>OZ253572.1:1287500-7006115 GCA_965262935.1 Spirochaetia bacterium
ACACCGTTGTACACCGGGGGTTGTAGGGCCTTGTTCTGGTCGGGTGTAGGACCGGCCGCGGAGTTATCAATCGATCGTATAGGAGAATGCTACTGGGAAGGGCAACCAAAGAGGGTGAAAGTCCCGTATCTGAAATGCGATCGACTCCGTAACGAGGTACCTGAGTACGGCGGGACACGTGAAATCTTGCCGGAATCTGGGAGGACCACCTTCCAAGGCTAAACACTAGATAGCTACCGATAGTGGACAAGTACCGTGAGGGAAAGGTGAAAAGTACCCCGAGAGGGGAGTGAAATAGAACCTGAAACCGCAAACTTACAAGCGGTCAAAGGGAGATCTTGTATCTCCTGATGGCGTGCCTTTTGTAGAATGAACCGGCGAGTTACGCTGCGCAGCAAGGTTAAGGTACTTGAGTACCGGAGCCGTAGGGAAACCGAGTCTGAACAGGGCGATTGAGTTGCGTGGAGTAGACCCGAAGCCGAGCGATCTAGCCATGGCCAGGCTGAAGCGTTGGTAACACACCGTGGAGGGCCGAACGGTAGTCTGTTAAAAAAGGCACCGATGAGTTGTGGCTAGGAGTGAAAGGCTAAACAAGCTCGGAGATAGCTGGTACTCCCCGAAATAGCTTTAGGGCTAGCCTCACCTTAGTGTAACGGAGGTAGAGCACTGAATGGACTAGGGCCCTTCACCGGGTACCAAACCCAATCAAACTCCGAATGCCGTTATATGATGGGTGGGAGTCAGACTACGGGCGATAAGGTCCGTGGTCGAGAGGGAAACAGCCCAGACCGTCGACTAAGGTCCCCAAGTCAGGCTAAGTGGAAAAGGAAGTGTAATTGCAAAGACAGCCAGGAGGTTGGCTTAGAAGCAGCCATCCCTTGAAAGAGTGCGTAATAGCTCACTGGTCAAGTAGTTATGCGCCGACGATGTAACGGGGCTAAGTCTGACACCGAAGTCACGGGATTCATGAGTACGGTGGCGTTGTGCCGTCGCAACTCATGGGTCGGTAGGGGAGCGTTCTGTGTGCTGATGAAGGCGAGTCGTGAGGCTTGCTGGAGGTAGCAGAAGTGAGAATGCCGGTATGAGTAACGAAAAGACGGGTGAAAAACCCGTCCGCCGAAAACCTGAGGTTTCCTGGGTAAAGGTAATCTGCCCAGGGTTAGTCGGCCCCTAAGGCGAGGCCGAAAGGCGTAGTCGATGGGAAACTGGTTTATATTCCAGTACCTCTTTCAGGAGTTGCCGATGGGATGACGCGTGAGGCAACGCCCGGCCGGAGAACGGTAGTTCCGGTCTAAGTAGCGAGGTGTCGAGGTGCGGAGGCAAATCCCCGTGCTGAGCTGAGCTGTTAAGGCGAGTTGATTCCTTCGGGATGACGCGAAGCGGGTTGAGTCATGGCGCCAAGAAATAATCCCTAAGGGGTGCCTGAGAGGGACCGTACCGTAAACCGACACAGGTAGGTGGGAAGAGAATTCCAAGGCGCTCGAGAGAACCCGCGTTAAGGAACTCGGCAAAATGCACACGTAACTTCGGGAGAAGTGTGGCCCTTGCTGGAGAATGGTGGGTTTCGGCCTGCCGCTATTTGGTGGGGGTTGCAGAGAAACGGCCCAGGCGACTGTTTATCAAAAACACAGGTCTCTGCGAATCTGTAAAGAGATGTATAGGGACTGACACCTGCCCGGTGCTGGAAGGTTAAGAGGAGGTGTTAGCACTTCGGTGCGAAGCTCCGAATTGAAGCCCCAGTAAACGGCGGCCCTAACTATAAGGGTCCTAAGGTAGCGAAATTCCTTGTCGGGTAAGTTCCGACCTGCACGAATGGTGTAACGATCTGGGCGCTGTCTCAACGCGGGACTCGGTGAAATTGAAGTATCGGTGAAGATGCCGATTATCCATGGCTAGACGGAAAGACCCCGTGAACCTTTACTGTAGCCTGGCATAGGCGCTTGCCCTGTGATGTGTAGGATAGGTGGGAGGCTGCGAACTCTGGTCGTTAGGCTGGAGGGAGCCAACGGTGAAATACCACCCTTTACAGGTTAGGTTTCTAACGCTCGCCGTGAAGCCGGCGAGTGGACAGTGTCAGGTGGGCGGTTTGACTGGGGCGGTCGCCTCCTAAAGAGTAACGGAGGCGCGCAAAGGTCACCTCGCGCTGGTTGGAAATCAGCGTTACGAGTGCAAAGGCAAAAGGTGGCTTGACTGTGAGACCTACAAGTCGAGCAGGTGCGAAAGCAGGTCTTAGTGATCTGGTGGTTGCGAGTGGAAGCGCCATCACTAAACGGACAAAAGGTACTCCGGGGATAACAGGCTAATAGTGCCCAAGCGTCCATAGCGACGGCACTGTTTGGCACCTCGATGTCGGCTCATCGCATCCTGGGGCTGAAGCAGGTCCCAAGGGTTTGGCTGTTCGCCAATTAAAGCGGTACGTGAGCTGGGTTCAGAACGTCGTGAGACAGTTCGGTCCCTATCTGCCATGGGCGTTGGTTGCTTGAGAGGAGCTGCTTCTAGTACGAGAGGACCGAAGTGGACGAACCGCTGGTGTACCAGTTATGCCGCCAGGTGTAACCGCTGGGTAGCCAAGTTCGGAAGGGATAACCGCTGAAAGCATCTAAGTGGGAAGCCCACCTCAAGATTAGGCAACCCAGGCCCGTAAAGGGTCCTGAAGGTACCAGAGAGACTATCTGGTCGATAGGCTGGAGGTGGAAGCGCAGTAATGCGTTGAGCCGACCAGTACTAATTTACCGTGAGGCTTGACCATATTACTCCGCACTCTCGGCCCGCGTGGGTCGAGAGTGCCAAACCGGGGCGGCGGGTGCCGCCCCATGACTCTTAGTTCCCTGAATCTGAAAAAATGTATGTCTGGTGACCATAGCGGAGGGGTTCCACCCGTTCCCATCCCGAACACGGAAGTTAAGCCCTCCTGCGCCGATGGTACTGCCCCGTAGTGGGGTGGGAGAGTAGGTCGTTGCCAGGCATTTTTTTTGCGCTGTGGACAGCGGCGGCTTGCATCGCATAGAGTTCGATGCGATGCAAGCCGCCGCAATCAGATGCCTGTCAGCCCTGCACACGCGCAGCGCCGCAGTCCGTCGCCGATGGCGGTAGCCCCGCCGATCGGCCGCTGGCTGCCGCTGGTCACCGGACTGTTCGTCACCGTCCTGATCATTTCCAACATTGTCGCCGTGAAGTTGGTGTCCATCGGTCCGCTGGTTGTGACGGCCGCCATCGTCTTGTTCCCGATCTCCTACATCGTCGCCGACGTGCTGACCGAGGTGTACGGCTACGCGGTGGCGCGGCGCACCATCTGGATCGGGTTCCTGTGCAACCTGGTGGCGGTGCTCGCGATCATGCTCGGCGGGTTGCTTCCTCCGGCATCGTTCTGGCAGCAGCAGGAGGCGTACGAGGCGATTCTCGGCTACTCGGCGCGCCTGCTCGGGGCGTCGTTTGTGGCGTACCTGGGCGGCGAGTTTCTGAACGCCTTCGTGCTTGCTAAGCTGAAAGTGCGTACCTCCGGCCGGCATCTGTGGCTGCGCACCATCAGTTCCACCGTGGTGGGGCAGGCGCTCGATTCCGTGCTGTTCGTGGTCGTGGCATTCGGCGGCGTCCTGCCGGCGGACGCGCTGGTTGCGACGATGGAGGCGCAGTGGGCGGCCAAGGTGTTGTACGAAACGGCGGCGACGCCGCTGACCTATCTCGTCGTGCGCTTCCTGAAGCGTAGCGAGGGGGTCGACCACTACGATCGCGATACGCGGTTCAGCCCGCTGGCGTTGCGCGAAGACTAGTCCTTGGCCGGGTTGAGGCCGGAAGCGGCCACCGGCAGCGGGTACGGGGCGCTACCGGGGGCGGTAGCTGACGAGTTGCGCGTCGGCGCGGATCAGCGCGCGGCCGGTCTCGATGGAGTTCACGCTGCCGGCCGCAACTGCCTGCAGCAGGAGGTTGCCGAGGGCGGTGGCCTCGACCGGTCCGGCGTGTACTTCGCAGCCGCTGGCATCGGCGGTGAGTTGGCACAGCAGGCGATTCTGGCTGCCGCCGCCGATCACATGGATATGCCGGTAGCGGGCGCCGGTAATCTCCGTAAGGTGCTGCACGGCGGTGGCGTAGGTGCGGGCCAGGCTTTCGAGGACACCGCGGACCACGGCGCCCGGTGTCCGCGGCATCGCCTGGCCGGTCTCCCGGCACCAGGCGCCGATGCGGTCCGCCATGCCGTCGTCGGTCAGTCCCGGCTTGAAGAACCGTTCGTCGTTCGGTTCGATGGCGAACTGCGCCGGTCCTGCCGCCTCCGCCATGCTGCTGAGTTCTGCGTAGTCGAACGTTGTGCCTTCGGCGGCCCATTGCCGCCGGCACTCCTGCACGATCCACAGCCCCATGATGTTCTTCAAGAAGCGGATGCCGCCGTCGGCGCCGCCCTCGTTGGTGAAGTTGTGCGCGAAGCTCAGGTCGCCGATGATCGGCTGCGCGCACTCGATACCGAGCAGCGACCAAGTTCCGGAGCTGATGTACACCGACTCCTCCGGAGCGGCCATCGGCGCCGCCACCACCGCGGCGGCCGTGTCGTGGCAGGGCGGCAGCACCACGCGCAGGTTGGCTCCGCCGAGTTCGGCCGCGACGCCCGGTTGCAGCCCGCCGATCTCGGTGCCGGGTATGGCCGGCTCGGTGAACAGGGACCGCGGCACTCCGAGGAGGTCGAGGACGGGCGCCGACCAAGTCGCCGTGCGCGGATTGCGCAACTGGGTAGTGCTGGCGTTGGTGGACTCGTTGACCGCCACGCCACTCAGCCAGTAGTGGAGCAGATCCGGCAGCGTCAGGAAGCGCCGCGCGCCGCCCAGCAGCTCGCTCTGCCGCCGGCGCTGCGCGTAGAGCTGGTACAGCGTGTTGAACGGCATGGTCTGGATGCCGGTTTCCTCGTACAGGGCGCGCCGCGAAATCAGGCGATCCACCTCCTCGGCCGCCTGGTCGGTACGCGCGTCGCGGTAGTGGTAGGGCACACCGAGCAGCGCTCCCGAACCGTCGAGCAAGCCGTAATCCACGCCCCACGTGTCGATGCCGACGCTGACCGGGGCATGCCCGAGGCCGATCCGGATGCCAGCCTTGATCTGTTCATACAGGCCGAGGATGTTCCAATGCAGGCTGTCCCCGATGCGCACCGGCGTGTTGGCGAAGCGGTGCACCACCTCGAACCGTTCCAGGTTGCCGGCGATGACGCGCCCGCTCTCGGCGCCGAGGTCGACGGCGAGAAAGGTGTCAGCCACGGCGCTGCTGCGCGCGTTGCGCCGCCTGGTGCAGGTAGTCGAGGGCCGGCGCCGCGCCCATGTCGGTCAGTTCGGCCGCGGCGGCGGGATCGAGCGGCGGCAGTCTTCCTACCGCGGCGAAGAACTCGTTGCGCCGCGCGCGCAAAGGATACTGCGCGACGGCGCCGGCACCGCAGTAGGGAAATGCCGCGTAGCGGGCCAGGATGGTATGGCCGACGAACACCTCGGCGCCGGTCACGAACGCCTCGCGGTACGGCGCCAGGAGCGGGCTGTCCAGGTCGTCGTAGTCGACCAGCCCGTCGGCATTCATCTCGGTGCCCACGCCGACCGGCAGGTGGCGGCGCGTCACCTCGGCCATCAGCCGCTCCAGGTGGAGCCGGTCGGTGACCAGACCGGGTACCACGTTCACGGCCGCCACGCCGCGCGCTTCGAGGGCGTCGAGCCAAGCGCCGGGATCCGACTCTCCGCGGCTGCTGCCGTCGCGCCAGGCGGCCATGGGGATGGCGCCGCTGTCCCGCACCCAGTCGAAGAAGGCGCCAATCTCGGGAAACGAGGCGGGTCCGGGCTGCTGATAGGCAACGCCGCCATGCTTTATCAGGCGGCGTCGCACCAGATCCTGCAACGCGCCGGGCGGCAGGGCGGTCACGGCCGCCGCCGGCTGGTGCAGAATGCCGCCCCAGAACGCGGCGCGCTCCTGCGCATCGGGAAACGCCTGCGCGGCTCGTGCCAAGTAGGCGCGCACGATGTGCCGCTCGGTAGGGCTGTGCCCTGGCGTCCCGCCGGCAACCTCCTGCTCGTAGGATACGGCGACCGCCGGCAGCAGCGCGTTGATCCGTTCGACGACCGCGGCGTTGCGCCGCGCCGCACGCGCGCGCAGTTCGCGGGTCATCGCAAAGGTGGCCATCGCGGGCCGCGGCGTGCACGGAAAGGCGGCGCCCATCACGTAACAGATGCCTGGTTCGCCCGGCGAGTTGGTCTCCACCGTGGCAAACTCCGGCGCGTATACGCGCGTCTCCAGGTGGGCCGCGGCGCGCAGGCCGAGCAGGGAAGCCGCCTCCAGAAACTCGTCCGCGGCGTCAAGTACGTCGAAGTCGGTGGTGGCGGCGGCATACAGGCCCCACTCGCGCGCCTGCACGGCGACGTGGCTCGGTGAGAAGCCGGCAACGTTGAACGAGAAGAACGTATGCAGATGCATGTTGACCGGCGCGCCGACGTCGGGAAGCACCGGCGGCGGCGCGTCAGCGGCGTAACGGTGCACGGCTGCCAGGCGCTCGCCGCGGTCGAACGAATCAAGGGGATGCTTCGAAATGACGGCCGATTGCAGACTCACGGGTGACGAGTATACGGACACATGCGGTGCTGGTCAGCGCGGCGCGCACCCGCGAATCTCGCGAATGGCCGCCGCCGCGAGCCGCCGCCGTCGGCCCACCTATTGCCTCACGTAAAAATCTTACCGTACGGGGAGAGTGCCTCACGTAAGAATCTAACCGAGAAGGCGGCGGAAAACGAGGGGGGAGCGCGAGGGGGGAGACTCATGAATTGTGGATAAGTGGATAGACTGCTGGACTGCTGAGCGACCGCCGGATTGATTCGCCCGCGACAAAGTTGGCGCGGCTGCGAGGCTGGTGCCTGGGGATGATGGGAGGCGCCGCCGCGGGCAGAGTGATCGGTAACGCGTCGTGTTGGTGGTGGGCCGGGGACGGAGGCCGGATGGTCCGGAGGCGATTTCGGCGCTCAGCGCAGGGGTGGCCCGACACCGCCTCCGTCTCGTGGAGGGGTCTTACAGAGCGGCTCAGGCGACCTTTTTTGGCGCCGACCGTCCGTTCTCCGATATTTGACCGTCAAACATGCCTCAGATGTCAGTTTGCCGGGCCTGGTGCCACGCAGCGAGTGGCGAGCAAGCGGCTGCGGAGGCGCCCGGAGCGAGCCGCCCGCGACAACGTCCGCCCAGTTGTTCACGCTCGTGCCTGGGGATAATGCGAGGCGCGCGCCGCGGGTGAAGTGATCGGTACCGCGTCGTGTCGGTGGCGGGCCGGAGGGGCTTGGACGGCGGGCGGACGGTCCGGAGCGATTTCGGCGCTTGGCGCGGAGGTGTCCAGGCACCACCTCGTCTCGTGGAGGGGCCTTACAGCGCCGCTCAGGCGACCTTTTTCGGCGATATTCGACCGCCACACGCGCCTGCAGAGATCAGTTTGCCGCGCCACCGTTGCCACCACGCTCCTCGCTCGGTGATTGGGTCGTGCTCGCTGCGGCCTTGCTGATATTCAGACGCAGCAGGTCCTCGGCCAACCTCATCAGCTCACGCTTGAGGGCGACCGGATTCAACGTCGTGTACTGCTGCTTGAGGCGGGCCTTCACCTCGTCGCTCACCGACTCGGAGGCCAGCACGCGGTGATACGGAGTCTGCGGGTCGTCATGGATGCGGCGCACCTTGCTGCCGGTGCGAGTTTTCTTCACCAGCTTCACCGACGGGTAGAAGAAGTTCACCAGGGGGCAGAGGGTACGGTACACCGCGTTGAGGACGGCCAGTTCCTGGTCGGTGTCGTAGCGCCCATAGCCGACCGCCCGCCGCACCACGTGGCCATTCTTCTGCTCGACGTAGCAGGTGTCGTTCTTGCGATACGGGCGACCACGAGTGAAGGTGATACCGTGTTCTTCGCAATAGCGCACCAGATGATGATTGATGAACTCGCTGCCGTTGTCGGTGTCGATGCCCTGCATGACGATCGGCAGGTTGCGACGGGCAGAGTCGATAGCCTCGTGGGTCCAGCGCTGGGCCTTGTTCTTCAGTCCGTGCAGGTCGACCCAGCCGGTTTCAACGTCGGTGATGGTGAGGGTGTGGCAGAATTCACCTGCGGCGTTGCCGCCTTCATGGCCCACCAGGTCGATCTCGAAGAAGCCCGGCTCCTGCTCGTTCCAGTCAGCGAAGGTACGGATCGGGATCTGGTGCTTCAGGAGGCTGCCCGGCTTGGTGTGCGTACGGCCCTTCAGGCGCAGCCGTGCGCGCTCGTCCTGCAACAGACGGTCGATGGTCGCGGCGCTGATAGTGTTGAGCTTGCCACGCACCTGTGCGGTGAACTCGATTTCGCCGAACGACTCGAGCATCGGCAGCATGGTGCGCAGCACGACCACCAAGCGCTTGCCGCACATGCAGTCGAACACGTACCAGATCGGCTTCAGAGCCGCCAGCACCTCCTGGTCGTAGCGCCGCGGTCGCCGGCGGCGGTTGGCGCGCCGGGGGCGCCCGACGACCAGCTTCACCAGCTTGCCGTCGAGGCGCACCATGCGCGTACGGCCCCACCACTTCAACAGTTGGATCGCGTACTTGCGTTGTACCCGGTGGACTCGACGAACCCGTCGAGTATGCGACCCTTCTCCTTCTTGCCTGATCGACGATATCGCTGTGCGAACTGCTGAGTAAGATCTCGCCTCGAGCTGATGTTCAACCCCATCTCCTCTGGAACCTCCTCACCTCCCTCAGAGGGGCTCCAACCGGACCCCGGAGGTCCAGCCCTTTCGGTCAGTTTTTTAGATGAGGCATGCTTTCGCTACGGTAAGATTTCTGATGAGGCAATGAGGCAATGCGGCCCATTGCGTTTCCTCCGGCATGCGTCTATCATGTCGGCACAGCAGCCAGATAATGGCTGTTCAGGTACAGGTTGGCACATCCGCAAACGGCGACGTTTTCCGAGGGCGACCTTGATTACATCATGGACTCGCTCGCCACCGACACCCGCGAAAGGGCCACGTTGGCCCGAGCGGTGTGCGAAGACCGCGACATTCGCGAAGCGGTCCTCGCCGACGACCGGGTGTTCCGTGCCATGCTCGATTCCGATGAGGCGTTCATCAACGTCTCCGGGCACCTGTTTTTCTCCGTGTTGCTGTTACGCGTCCTGCGCGACCTGCAGGACCAGGGCTACACCCTGGAGCGGGAGGGCGACATCACGATGCCGGTGTTCGACAGCGCCGAGGTGTGCGCGTTTCTGCAGCCGGAACAGATCCGGGATTACCTCGTTGCGGTGCTCGCCGGCTTCGTGAAGAGCGAGCAGCGCATGGTGGTGGCGCGCCGCCCGGACGGCAAGCCGCGCGCCATGCGCGTGAACGACCTCGATCTGCGCAGCCTGATCCGTTTCTGCAGGGCGATCGACGAGGAGCACCGCTTTGATCTGTACTGCCACATCGCCGACCTGTGTCTGTTCGCCACCGGGGTGTTCTCGGCGGATCGGATCTGGGGCTACAGCGCCGCGACCTGGATGGAGCACGGCACCCTGTTCTACTCCCTTGCCGCGGGACATCGGCAGGCGAGCCACCATGAACTCGGGGACACCTTGAACGCGCTGTCCGAGAATTTCTCGCTGGCGGTGAAGCCGCTGCGGCTGATCGCGGAGCGTTATCTGGGCTCGATGCGCGATGAGGTGTTCGGAGGTTAGCCCGCCAAATACCATGCTGCTGCTCACCCTGCTCCTGGCGGGTACCCTCGGATTCTCCTTCCTGTGCTCCATCCTGGAGGCGGTGATTCTCAGCGTAACGCCTAGTTACGTGGTCGCCATCGGCAAAACGCGGCCGCCGGTCGGCCACCTGCTGGCCAGATACAAGCGCGACGCGGACCGTCCGCTGGCGGCGATTCTGGCGCTCAACACCATCGCCAACACGGCCGGAGCCGCCGGTGTCGGGGCGCAGGCCGTGGTGCTGTTCGGGAGCGCCGCCGTCGGCCTAGTGACGGCGCTGCTCACGCTGCTGGTGCTGTTCGTTTCCGAGATCATTCCGAAGACGATAGGCGCCACCTATTGGCGCAGGCTGGCGCCGCCGGCGACCCGGATTACGCAATTCCTGATCTATGCGATGTATCCATTCGTGTGGGCGGGCGGGGGGTTGCGGCGCATCGTGCAGGGTGGCCGCCGTCCGGCGCGCATCAGTTCGGACGAACTGCACGCCATCGCCGAGCTCGGCAAGCAGGAAGGCGTGGTACACGCAACCGAGTCGCGGGTGCTGCAGAACGTGATCCGATTTGGCTCGCTGCGCGTCCGCGAGATCATGACGCCGCGTACGGTGGTGGTGGCGTTCCCGGAGCGGGCCACGGTTCAGGAGGTGCTCGCCGACCGGAACGGGCTCATGTTCTCGCGAATTCCCACCTACGCGGACAGCATCGAGACCGTGACCGGCTACGTCCTCAAGAGCGACCTGCTGTTCAGCGCCGCGCAGGGACACACGGAACGGCGGCTGGCGGAGCTGAAGCGCAGCATCAGTCTGGTGCCGGATACGCAGCCGTTGCGCGAGCTGTTTGCCCAGTTTCTCGACGAGCGCAAGCAGATCGCCGTGCTGGTGGATCAGTACGGCGGCATGGCCGGCATCGTTACCATGGAGGACGTGGTGGAGTCGTTGCTCGGCAGCGAGATCGTCGACGAGTCGGACGTCGAGATCGACATGCAGAAGCTGGCGCGTCGGCGCTGGGAACGGCGCGCGCGCCAGATGGGGGTAACCGACGCGCTCGCTCCCGCCCCGCAGCCGAACCGGCCGGCGGACGGCGATCCGTCCTGACTGGCGTTGGCCTTGGCGTTGGCCTATCGGCCAACAACCGCAGTTTGGCTGGCGCCAAACTGCATGCACCGTGATTGGCGAGAGATTAGATTACGGACACCCGTGTTCGGACGAGCGGGCGTGGTTGCTCTGCGTTGCCGACCACCCGTGGAACGTGCACGCGGGTCGGCCGCTGGCGCGCCTGCTATGGACTAGCGGTACAGTGGGCCGAAGTTGGCGCAGGCGCGGTAGTCGCTGCCGTAGTCGGCCGCGGGACCGAACAGGCTCCAGGCGCGCGGCCGGAATACCCGTTGCTCGGCGACGTTGTGCATGCAGACCGGGATGCGCAGCATCGAGGCGAGGGTAATGAGGTCGCTGCCGACATGGCCGTCGGTGATCACGCAGTGGTTGGCGCCCCAGTTGTCCATCACGGTATAGGTGTCGGTGAACGGACCGGAACCGGTCAGAATAGGGGTGAACCAGGTGGTCGGCCAGGTCGGATTGGTGCGCTCGATGAGCGGGCCGCTGATCTGCGGCGGCAGTGACACCGTGTGTCCCTCCGCGATCTGGAGCGCCGGTCCGAGCCCGGCCACCAGGTTGATGCGCGAGATCGTGACCGGCATGCCGCCGACCGTCTCGAACTCGGTGGAGTAGCCGCCGCCGCGGAAGTATTCCAGCACCGCCGGACAGAAGCGGGTGGCGGCCAGGCACGCCTCGGCCTCGTCGCCGCTGATCTCCCAGTACGGCTTCATGGCCGCGCTGCCGCCGCGTTGCTGGCGGCCGGTGCCGTCGAGCGCCGCGGAACCGGAGTTGATCAGGTGCAGCACGCCCTGTGCCGCCGGCCCCTCGGGACGCACGCCGGTGACGCGCTGCATCGCCGCGGCACTCCAATAGGTGCGCACGTCGGCGAATACCTGCGCGGTACCGGTCAGCAGATGGCCGAACAGCATGGTCACGCCGTTCAGACAGTCGTTTTCGGTCGCCATCATGTAGGGCTGGCGGATGCCGTTCCAGTCGAACGACGTGTTCAGCAGCGTCTCCAGCAGGTCGCCGTTGGGGAGGTGATCGGTCCACTGCCGCTGGCCCTGGAACCCGGCCGCGAGCGCGTTGTGCCCGAGCGCCTCCTCCCCGTAGCCCAGCTCGGCGAGGCGCGGGTTGCCGACCATGAGGTCGCGGCCGATCAGGGCCATCTTCAGGCAGTAGTCCCAGTCCCCGGCGTGCCGCTCGGAGGACAGCTGTTGCGGCTCGGGGTTGGTGTCGGGACCGGTGCGGCAGAACTCGGCCGCCCACTCGCGGGCGCGTGCCAGTTCGTCGGCGTCGTAGATTTCCTCCTCGATACGGCGCACGAATTCGGTCATGTCCACCATTTCGTAGCGCATGCCGAGATAGCTCTCCAGGAAGCCGGGATCGATGATCGATCCGCCGATCCCCATGGAGACGCCGCCCATCGCCAGGTAGGAGGTGTCCTTCATGGTCGCGGCGGCCACCGCGGCGCGGACGAAGGCGAGAATCTTGTCGCGCACGTCGCCGGGGATGGTGGTGTCGCCGGCGTCCTGCACATCGCGACCGTAGATTCCGAACGCCGGCACCCCCTTCTGGGCGTGCGCCGCCAGCACGGCGGCCAGATACACCGCTCCCGGCCGCTCGGTGCCGTTGAAGCCCCACACCGCCTTGGGCAGCGACGGGTCCATGTCCATGGTCTCCGCCCCGTAGCACCAGCACGGGGTAACGGTGAGGGAAACGCCGACGCCGGCGCGCCGGAAGTGCTCCGCACAGGCGGCCGCCTCGGCTGCCCCGCCGATACAGGTGTCCGCCACCACACACTCGACCGGCAGCCCGCAGGCATGGCGGAGATTGTCGCTGATCAGGGCGGCGACGCGCTGCGCCTGTCGCATCGTGATCTGCTCCAGCGACTCGCGCACCCCTTTGCGGCGGCCGTCGATGGCGGGCCGGATGCCGATCCGGGGGAGCGCCGTACGCAGCCGATTGGTCGGTTCGGTGGTACTCCATTGGTAAGCCATGCTGGGTGTTCTCCTTGGCCAAGTGTGCTCGCCGGCTCGCTGACTCGGGCCGCTCAGCGTGCGACCCGCTTTGACGATTCGTATTGCTCTGTATCGCAAAGTACTTGACCGTACCATACACGGTAGGTACTTTCGGCGTACATGCTAAGTACGCCGGCGCAGACGTCGCACCGCGCAACGGAAGATCTGCAGTTCATTCGCCATGCCATGGAGCGAGCAAACCGTTTTCACGCGGTGCCCGGGATCGGGTTGGTGATCATGGGCACCACCGCCGTCGCGGCCGCGGGTTTGGCAACGATGGCGCCCGCGCCGCTGTGGCTGTCGATCTGGATAGCCGACGCGGTGCTCGCCGTCAGCGTAGGTCTCCTTACTATGTATCGCAAAGCGCGGTCGGTCAACCTGCCGGTGGCATCGCCGTCGGGGCAGGCGTTCCTGCTCAGCTTCTCGCCGCCGATCGCCGCCGGGATCGTCATCACTGTCGCCTTCGCGGCGAACGGCGTAACCGATCTGCTGCCGGGAATGTGGCTGATCCTGTATGGCCTCGCCGCTCTGACCGGGGGAGCGTTTTCGGTGCGTGCGGTGGCGCTGATGGGCGGCTGTTTCCTGCTGCTCGGCGGCGTCGCGCTGCTGGCGCCGGCCGGACTGGCGAATCTGTTCATGGCCATCGGCTTCGGCGCGCTGCATGTCGGTTTCGGCGCGTACATCGCGCATCGCCATGGCGGCTGACCGGATGGTGGGCGGCCCGCTGCTGAAGGGCCAGCTGCGCGATGCGATTCAGGGTCTGACCGTGCCGTCCGAACCGGGGCTGGATCGGCTCATCCACGAGCGCACGCGGCTGGCGATCATGAGTACGCTGGCGGTGGTGGATACGGTCAGTTTCAGTCAGCTCAAACGGTTGCTGAGCGCGACCGACGGCAACCTGAGCGTACACGCGCGCAAGCTGGAGAACGCCCGCTACGTGACCACGACCAAGTCGTTCGACGGCCGCATACCGCACACCACCTACCGGCTGACCGTTGCCGGGCGCCGGGCGCTGCAGGGCTATCTGGCGTACATGGAGAGTCTGATCACGGCGATGAAGGGGGATGTCCGATGACGGCGTCAGTCGGTCTGCATGTCGGAATCATCATGGACGGCAACGGTCGCTGGGCGGCACGCCAGGGGATGAGCCGCTACCTCGGTCATCGCGCCGGTGCCCGGGCGGTGCGGGCGTGCGTGCGCGCCGCCCCCGACTGCGGCGTGCGCGTGCTCACCCTGTACGCGTTCTCGACCAACAACTGGAACCGTCCGGCGCGCGAGGTGCGCTTGCTGCTGCGCCTGTTCGAGCGCCATCTACACGGCGAGATCGACGAGTGCGTCGCGAACGGCGTGCGCATCCAGGTGATCGGCCGCCGCGATCGTCTCGGCGCGAATCTGTGTGCCGCGATCGCCTCGGCTGAACGGGCTACCCGCAGCGGTGAGCGTTTGCTGCTGCGGCTGGCCATCGACTACTCCGCGCGTGACGCGATTATGGCCGCCGCCGAACGGATCGGCGAGCTTCCCGCCGACGGAGAGGAGCGGCGGGCGGCGTTCGGCCAGTTGGTGTCGAGCCAGCCATGCGAGTGCCAGCCGGCACCGGACGTGGACCTGATCATTCGCACCGGCGGCGAGTGCCGGCTGAGCGACTTCCTGCTCTGGGAAGGCGCGTATGCCGAACTCTACTTCACCGAGGTGATGTGGCCCGACTTCGGGCGCAGCGAGCTGCACGCGGCGATTTCCGAGTTCCACTGCCGCGAGCGCCGGTTCGGCAGCGTGCCGGCGGCGGCTGCCGCCTCCCCGCGTACCCCGGCGGTCTCGGTGGCCGCGGCCTCGGTTGCCGCGGGCAGGTGAGTGCAAAGCGGCGACATTCCCACGGCCGGAACCCGGCAGGAGGTGATCCGGATGGACACCCGATTTCACGTTCCGCGTTGGTTGCAGCCGCTCGACCGGCACTTGACGGCCTGGATGGACCGCCATGGCATCCTGCTGCTGCGCGTGGCAGTCGGGGTGGTGTTCGTATGGTTCGGCGTGCTCAAGCTGTTTCCCGGAGCGAGTCCGGCGACCGGCCTCATTGTCTCGACCTATCCGTTCCTGCCGGAGCGGCTGTTCGTGGCGTTCGTGGGGTGTTGGGAGGTAGTGATCGGACTCGGCTTCGTGACCGGTCGGTTGCTGCGCGTCACGGTAGCCCTGATGTATCTGCAGATGCTCGGGGCGATGTCGCCGGTGGCGTTGAACCCGGCTGCCGTCTTTGTGCAACCGCCGTTCGTGCTCACGCTCGAGGGGCAGTACATCGTCAAGAATCTGGTTCTGCTCGCGGCCGCTATCGTGGTCGGCGCACGGGCGCGCCGCTAGCGCGCCGTAGCCGCCCCCGGCAGCGCAGCCGGCCTGCCGCAGGTGTTGCGGTCAGATTCGTGCGCGGCGCAGGCGCAGCGCGTTGCCGATGACCGATACCGAGCTCAGGCTCATGGCGGCGGCAGCTAGCATCGGGCTCAGCAGTATCCCGAACGGCGGGAACAGCACGCCCGCGGCCACGGGAATGGCCAGGCTGTTGTAGAGGAACGCCAGCAACAGGTTCTGGCGGATGTTGCGCCGGGTGGCGGCGCTCAGAATCCTGGCACGGGCGATGGCGCGCAGGTCGCCGCGGATCAGGGTGAGGTCGGCGCTCTCCATCGCCACGTCGGTGCCGGTGCCCATGGCGATGCCGACCTGGGCCTGGGCCAGCGCCGGCGCGTCGTTGATGCCGTCGCCGGCCATCGCCACTATGTGACCGGCATTCTGCAGCCGTTGCACCTCCGCCACTTTCCGTTCCGGCAACGCCTCGGCGACCACCGTCCTGATGTCCAGGCTGCGCGCCACGGCGTGCGCCGTGGTCCGATTGTCGCCGGTTGCCATCACCAGATCGATGCCGGCCGTGCGCAGTTGGGCGATCGCTTGCGGGGTGGTGCTCTTGATCGGATCCGCAATCGCGAACGCTCCTGCCAGGCGACCTTCCACGGCGGCGTAAATCACGGTCTGGCCGGCGGCGCGCAGAGCGGCGGCCTGCTCCGCGAGGGCGCGGTCGGCCGCTACCCCGTGCCGTTCCAGCAGTGCGGCACTGCCGAGCAGCGTGGCGTGGCCGGCGGCGGTACCGGAGACGCCTTGGCCCGCGAAGGAGGCGAAGCCGGTCGCGGCCGGTGCGCGAATGCCGCGCTGCCGCGCCAGCGCCGCGACGGCGCCGGCGAGCGGGTGCTCGCTGGGTAGCGCTACCGCGGCGGCGGCGGCGATCAGGTCATGCTCGGTGGTGCCGGGTGCGGCGATGACCTGCTGCACGTGCGGTCGGCCCTCGGTGAGGGTGCCGGTCTTGTCCACCACCAGGGTGTCCACCGTACTCAGCACCTCGATGGCGGCGGCGTCCTTGAACAGCACGCCCAGCGTGGCGCCGCGGCCGGTGGCTACCATGATCGACATCGGGGTGGCCAGTCCGAGGGCGCACGGGCAGGCGATGATCAGCACGGCCACGGCGTTGAGCAACGCCAGGGTCAGGCTGGGGTGCGGCCCGAATATGCTCCAGACGGCGAAGGTGAGGGCGGCAATGGCGATGACCGCCGGAACGAATAGCGCGGACACCGAATCGGCGATGCGCTGAATCGGCGCGCGGCTGCGCTGCGCGTCCGCGACCATCCGTACGATGCGCGCGAGCAGCGTGTCCGCGCCCACCTTGTCGGCGCGCATCTCCAGTGCTCCGGAGCCGTTCATCGTGCCGGCGATCACCGCCGCACCGGGTTGCTTGGCGACCGGAGTCGACTCGCCGGTGATCATCGACTCGTCGACGGCGCTGGATCCGGACGCCACGGTGCCGTCTACCGGCACCTTTTCGCCGGGACGAACGCGCAGCCGGTCGCCGACGGCGACCGCGTCCAGCGGCACGTCGCGCTCGCCGCCGTGCGCGTCGAGAAGACGCGCGGTCGGCGGCGCCAACTCCAGCAGCATGCGCAACGCCGCACCGGTGCGCCGCCGGGCGCGCAGTTCCAGCACCTGTCCCAGCAGCACCAGCGTGGTAATGGCGGCGGCACTCTCGAAATAGTACAGGGCAACGGCGGCGCCGGCGCCGCTGGACGCGGTCCGGAACACGCCGGGAGCGATGGTCGCCGCCACACTGTACAGGTAGGCGACGGCGATCCCGAGTCCGACCAGGGTGAACATGTTGAGGCTGCGGTTGACCACGGAGGCCCAGGCGCGCTGGAAGAAGGGCGCGGCGCCCCACAGCACCACGGGGCTGGCGAGCGCCAGCTGCAGCCAGCCGAATGCGGGCCAGGCAGCGCTGGCGAAGAATGGCAGAACCATCAGTGGCGCCGTCAGCACAGCGCTCACCAGCAGGCGGCGGATCATGGCGCGCAGTTCGCCGTCGTCTTCCGGGCCAGCGGCGAGCGCGCTCGGCTCCAGCGCCATGCCGCACGACGGGCAGGCGCCGGGCCGGGGCTCGTCCACCTCCGGGCACATCGGGCAGGTGTACCGGACGGGACCGCCGCCGCGGCTGCCGGCGTGTGCGGTCGACGGCGGCGCCGGCGGATGGTGCTGCCCGGCGGCCGCGTGCGGTTCACCGTGCCGGCGGTGCGGCTCACCGTGGTGCTGGTGATCGCTGTGCCGCTGAGCGCCGTGTTCCTGGTGGTCGCCTTCGTCGTGGTGCGCATGCTGCCGGTGGTGGGCGTGAGCGTCGCCGTGTTGCCGGGCGCCGCCGGCGTCGTGCTCGTGCTGTTCATGATCATGCCGGGGGTCGTGGTGGTCGTGGGCGCCGTCCGGTTCGGTGAGGAATCGCTCCGGATGATCGCTGAATCGGGTCCGGCACCCCGCCGAGCAGAACAGGTAGGTCGTACCGCCGTGGCGCACCCGGTGCGGGCCATCCGGCGCCACGGTCATGCCGCAAACCGGGTCGATGTGTGCCATGGTCAGATGCTGGTGCGGGCCAGCACCGCCATCAGTTCGTTGACCACGCGCGGCAACTCCTCGCCGTCATCGCGGGCGGCATCGGCCACGCAATGGTCGAGGTGACGCTTGAGGACGTGCAGTCCGAGAGCGTTGAGGGCCGCGCGCACCGCCGAAATCTGGATCAATACGTCGATGCAGTAGCGTTCCTCCGCCACCATGCGGCGAATCCCCGCAATCTGCCCCTCAATGCTGCGCAGGCGGCGCAGCGCGGCTTCGTCCGCCGGGTGCGGGCCGCGCCGCACCGTGGTGTCGCCTGGACGGCCATTTCGTTCGGTCATCCTTCCCTCCTGGCACGAAGCGCGCCGACAACGGTATAATACCCCACGGGGGTGGGGTATCGCAAGTATGAATCGACGCGTCTATACCACGATCACCGTCGCCGCGCTTGTTGCGGCCGCGGTTGTCGCCACGGCGGGGTATTTCCTGCGCCACAACCGCGAGCCGGACGGCGCCGATGCCACCGATCCGCAGTTGGTGGCGCGCGGCCGGATTGTCTACCAGCAGAACTGCGCATCCTGCCACGGCGCGCGCCTGCAAGGACAGCCGGACTGGCGGCAGCCGCAGGAGGACGGCACCCTGCCGGCGCCGCCGCACGACGTGACCGGCCACACCTGGCACCACGCCGACCAGGTGTTGTTCGAGGTGACCAAGTACGGCAGCGCCTCGGTCGCCGGCGCCGGCTTCAAGAGCGCCATGCCGGTATACGCCGACATCCTGGACGACGGTGACATCTGGGCCGTGCTGGCGTACATCAAGAGTCACTGGCCGGTGGACATCCAGGCCGCGCAGAGCGCGCGCTCGGGCGACACCCGCCGCTGATTGCCGGTGGCGGTAGCAGCGCGCGTGCCGTGCATGCGTGCAAGCTTGACGGGGCTTCTCGGGGGCAACTATGTTAGTTGCATGCCTTACGACCCTGTGCTTGTGCAACCGATGCGCGACGAACTCACCGCGGTGGGTATCGAAGAGTTGGAAACCGCCGATGCGGTGGACCAGTTCATGGCCGACAAGAGCGGTTCCGCCATGCTCGTGGTCAATTCCGTCTGTGGCTGTGCCGCCGGCAGCGCGCGCCCCGGGATCAGGATGGCCCTGCGCCACCAGGTGACCCCGGATCGCGTCGCCACCGTGTTCGCCGGTCAGGATCTGGACGCGACCGCCAAGGCGCGCAGCTACTTGTCCCAGATTCCGCCCAGCAGCCCGTCGGTCGCGCTGTTCCGGGACGGCGAACTGGTGTTCATGTATCCGCGTCATCAGATCGAGGGGCGTCCGCCGCAGGTGATCGCCGCCGACCTGACCGAGGCGTTCGACGAACACCTTGCCAACTGATCCGATTCGCTTTCGGTAGAGTGCGGCAGTGCGGCAGTGCGGCAGTGCTGCGATCGTTGCGATGAGGCGGCATGGCCACGCCGTGACGGGAACACCATGACAGGCGATGCGCGGGCATCCTCCGGTGGGCGCCATGTTCGCTAGCCGGAAGCCGGCATGGCGACGCCACGACAGGGACGCCGGGACCGGCGATGCACAGGCATCGTCCGGTGGCCGCCAGATTGGCGCCCGGAATGCCCGGCACGCGGCCAAGGGCGATCTGCACGGCATCACCGTGGTGGTGGACACGACTGGCGCCGAGTTGTACATCGGCCGCTTTTTCGAACAGCGCAGCGACGGCATCGTGTTGCTCGACGTGGCGCGCCACAGCGACGGGGAGAAGGGCGTGTCGAAGGAACAGTACGTGCAGACTGCCGCTCGCTTCGGCCAGTGGAAGGAGTTCGAGCAGGTCGTGGTGCCGTTGCCCGAGGTACGTTCGGTGACGCGCCTGGCCGATGCCGGCGCCTAGTGTGGAGTCCCGGGAGTCCCTTTACACAGGAAACGGACGGCTGAACGCAGTTGGCACGGAACTGGCCGAAGCGGCAACAGGCCGGCGGCGCAGTCCTACGGCCGCCTGGTCGTGTGGCGTCAGCGGCCAACAGCGCGCGGCGTGTGCGTAAGAACTTGTGGGACACCACACGAGCGTACGGGAGCGATGGGCCGAACACGATGCCGGCCGGTGGCGGTCTCGGTACGGTAGTGCGCGCGTACGGAGGGATCCGGCGCACCCAAC
The DNA here is from genome assembly GCA_965262935.1 of Spirochaetia bacterium. Classification (GTDB taxonomy): domain Bacteria; phylum Spirochaetota; class Spirochaetia; order SZUA-6; family Bin103; genus Bin103. Next base: position 1,307,354 of record OZ253572.1, read on the forward strand.
TCGGCTGCACGCGGGCGAGCCGCGCGCTTTCCATCCCGGTGCGAAGCGTGTTGCTCGGCGCGGCCATCGTGGCCGTAGCCGCGTGCGCGCGGGAGCCGCGGGTGCGCGAATATGACGAGGTCGTAATCAAGCCCTCGGCGGTGGAAGCGGCGTTCGACGGCAGTGGCGCCATGGCGGCCGCGGCCGCTCCGTTGGTATGGCAGACGCCGCCGGCGTGGCAGGAGTTGCCCGGTGACGGCATCCGTCTGGCGGCGTTCCGTTTCGAGCAGGGCGACCGGCGCGTCGACACCACGGTGGTGATGCTGGGGGGAACGGCCGGCGGGGTAGAGGCGAATGTCGTCCGTTGGCTCGATCAGCTCGGGCTGCAGCTCACCGGTGAGGAGTTGGCGCAGTTCCTGGCCGCCGGCGAACCGGTAGCCACCGGCGACGGAACGCTGCTCACGGTGTACGACTTCACCCGCCTCGCGGCGCCCGGCGGAGATTCCATGCTGGCGGCCGTGGGTGAGGTGCTGGACCAGACCCTGTTCGTGAAAATGTCCGGTGACGGTTCCCTGGTGGCGGCCGCGCGGGCCGACTTCCTGAGCCTGCTCGCCAGCCTGGGCGTCACGGCCGGCGGCACGTCGTGAACACGCCCCATCGGCCGCGGCGTGCGAGGCTCGAGGCATGTTAGCGGCCGCCATCAAGCGCTACCCGGTGGTGCGCCTGCTGATCGACCTGCGCATCACGGTAGTGTGTCTCCTGCTGCTGTTCGTGCTCACCTTTCTGGGCACCATCCACCAGATCGACAACGGCATCTACTCGGCGCAGAAGAAGTACTTCGAGTCGTTCTTTACCCTGGCGGGCGGGTTCGTGCCGCTGCCGGGAGCGCAGCTCGTCCTGTGGGTTCTGTTCGTGAACCTGGTGGCGGCGACCATCTACCGGTTCGTCTACAAGGCGAAGCGGATCGGCATCCTGATCATTCACGGCGGCCTGTTCGTGCTGTTATTCGGCATGTTCTTTACCCAGTACTTCGCGCAGGAGTCGTTCCTGTCGCTGCTGGAGGGCGAGGGCGGCAATGTGACCACCGACTACTTCGATTGGGAAGTGGCGGTGTGGGATCCGGCCGGCGAAACGCGCCGCGTGACGGCCGTGGACGCAGGCGAGCTGGCGGCCGGCAACACGGTCAGCTTTTCCCGCTACGGCGTGGAGTTGCGCCCGCAGCGCTACTTCGCCAACGCGCAGGCGTTCAGCCGCGCCGGCGGCGGCCCTGCGCGCTGGATCAACGGTTCCGGCATCGAGAGTCTGGAGGAGGCGCGGGTGTCGCCCGATCCGCAGGACAACTTTCCCGGCGTGCTGTTGACCGCGTCGCACCGCGGCGGCAGCGCTGAGGTGCTGCTGTACGGCGCCGACGTGGCGCCGGCGTCGGTGCCGGTGCAGGGCGGGCGGCTTGCCGTGGTGCTGCGCCGGAAACACTACCTGATGCCGCTGATCCTGAGGCTCGACGACTTTCGCGCCGAGTTCCACCCCAACTCCGACACGCCGAGCAGCTTCGAGAGCGACGTGACCGTGCGCACCCCAGGGTTCACGCGCAGTGCGCGCATTTCGATGAATCACCCGCTGCGCAACGCCGGGTATACGTTTTATCAAGCCTCGTACGCCATCGACGCCACCGGGCGCGAAACCTCGACACTGGCGGTGGTCCACAACCGCAGCCGCGTGGTGCCATATGTCGGTACGCTGGCGGTGGGGCTGGGCCTTGCCGTGCACTTCATCCAAACCCTGGTGCTGCGGCGGCGGACGCGGTCCCGATCCGGAGGCGGTCAAAACGGTGCCTAGCGTCGCAACAAAGCCGCGGCGGGCGGTTCTGCACCGGTCCGCGGCCTGCGCCGCCCGGCGGCCGGGCGGCGCTCCGGCGTTGCTGCGCTGCGCGGTCGTGGCATGCGCGATGCTGGCGATTGCGGTTGCCGGTGGCGCCCAGGAGAGCGGCGGCGCCGGTCTCGACGAAGGCCGTGCGTTTGCGTCCGGGGAGTTGCGCGTTGCCGATCTCGGTTCGCTGCAGCGCGTCGTGGTGGTGGAGGGGGGGCGCCCGATGCCGCTCGACAGCTACGCGCGCTTCACCCTGCTGCGGCTGTCCGGGCGCAGCAGCTATGACCGCCGGCCCGCCATCGAGTGGCTGGCGCGCGTGCTGTTCACGCCCAATGAGACCCATGACGACGACATCTTCGTGGTGGACAATCCGGAAGTGATCGACGCCATGGGACTGCCGTCACGCGGCCGCGACCGCTACAGTCTGGCGTTTCTACTGCCCGGATTGCCGGAACTGGAACGGCTGGCGGAGGACGTGACCGCTATCGGCGAGGACAGCCGCACCATCGTGGAGCGCGAGATTCTCCGGCTGTGGAACAATGTCGGCCTGTACGCGAACCTGCTCTCATCGTTTGCGTTCACCTATCCGCATCGCGACTTTCAGGTAGACGATGCGGCGGTCGCGGAGTTGCTCGGGCTGCCGGGACCCGGCATCTACAGCTACCTCGACATCGCCCTGCGGCGGGCCGAGCTGCGCGAGGCGGCCATGGCCGCGGGGGTGGCGCACGCCACCTCCGGCGCGTTCAGCCGCACCGACGAACTGCTGCTGCGGCTCAGCCAGAGTCTGTCGGCCTGGCAGGGCAACTTCGTCGGCTTGCCGCTGGCGGTCATTCCGGTCGGCGGTTTCGGCGATGTTCGGTGGTTGTCGCCGTGGCAGGCGCTGGATGGACAGCAGACCGCGGCGCTCGGGGTGGAGCAGCGCCGCGCATTGGAAAGCGAGCTGCTGGCGCTGCGCGACCTGCAGGTGGCCTACCTGGAAGGACGCGATCTGCGCTTCGCTCTGGCCACCCGCCAGTTCACCGACTCGGTGCGGCGCCGCACCGCGGACGAACTGGAGGTCAAGAACCCGGCTCTGGAGATTCTGTTCAATCGCACCAATCCCTACCTGGCGGCGCGCATCGCGTACGGCGTCGGGTTGCTGCTGCTGGCCCTGTCGTTCCTGGGCTTCAAGAAGTGGCTGTACCGGGCCAGTTTGCTGTTGCTGGTGCTCGGTCTGATCCCCCACACCTTCGGTCTGGTGCTGCGCATCCTGATCACCGACCGGCCGCCGGTTACCAACCTGTTCGAGACTTTCGTGTTCGTGGGCTGGGGCGCGGCGGTGTGCGGCATCACGATGGAGTATCTGCGCAAGCACTACCTTGGCGTGTTCAGCGGGCTGGCCGGCGGCTTCGTGTTCTTCCTGCTGTCGGGCAAGTTCGCCGCCGCGGACACCATGCCGGTGCTGCAGGCGGTGCTGGACACCAACTTCTGGCTGTCCACCCACGTCACGGTGATCACGGCCGGCTACATGACGTGCTGCGTGGCCGGCCTGCTCGGCCACGTGTACATGGTGCAGGCGATTCTGCAGCAAGGCGGCGGCAGCCGGATGCGGGTCGACGACCAGCGGCTCGCGCATACCTACCGGACCATGTTCGGGACGCTCGCCCTGGGACTCACCTTCGCGTTCGTGGGCACCATGCTCGGCGGCATCTGGGCGGACCAGTCGTGGGGCCGGTTCTGGGGCTGGGATCCGAAGGAGAACGGCGCGTTGCTGATCGTGCTGTGGTGCGCGATCCTGTTCCACGCCCGGATGGGCAAGATGATCGGTCCGTTCGGCCTGGCGGCGGGCAGCGCGCTGCTGATCATCGTGGTGATGATGGCGTGGTTCGGCATCAACCTGCTGGGAGTCGGACTGCATTCATACGGCTTCATCGATGGCGTGCTCCTCGGGCTGTTGGCGTACAGCACGGTTCAGGTGGCCGCGGTGGCAGCGCTCGCCGGCTGGTATCGCCACCGGCAGCGGCGCGGGTCGCCGCCGCCGGTACCGCCGTCGGCCGGCGCCGGCGCGGCAGCCGCCGGCACGGCCAACGGGACGGTCCACGCCGCGGCCGGGCGCGCCGCGGGAAGTTCCACCGGGGTGGCGGCGGCAGCCGCCGAACGGTGATCCGCCGCGCCGCGCCGGCCGGACCGCAGCGCGGTCGCGCGGCCGCCCCGCCGCTCGTCCCGCCGTCCCGGTTGCGGTACCTTAGGGGATAGCGATGGCGCAGGCGCGGGCCACCATGCCCTTCCTCCAACATGCCGCCGAGCTGCGGCGGCGACTGATCATCTCGCTGCTGGCGGCGCTGGCGACGGCAATCGTCTGCTACACCTTCTACGAGCCGGTGCTGGCGATTCTCCTGCGTCCGCTGGACGCCGTGGCCGACGTTGCCGCGGCGGCGGGCGGCGGCGATTCGTATCTGTTCATCAACACCATCTTCGAAGGCTTCCTGGTGCGCGTGAAGGTGGCGCTGATCGCCGGCGTGGTGCTGTCGTTGCCGGTACATTGCTACAACGTGGTGCGCTTCATCTTCCCGGGCCTCACTCTGCGCGAGCGGCGCGCGATCTCCGCGGCACTGGTGGCATCGTTCGCGCTGCTGCTGGTCGGGTTCTTCTACAGTTACTACAGCGTGATACCGTTGTCGGCGCGGTTTCTGGTGAGTTCCGGCTTCACGCCGCCCGGTGTGGGGCTGCTGCTGAACTTCCAGCGCAACGTGTTCTTCGTGTTCCAGTTCCTGCTCGTGTTCCTGCTGATGTTTCAGATCCCGATCCTGCTGGTCGTGTTGATGATGACCGGAGTGGTGACGCGGCGCGCGCTGCTGCGTGCGAGCCGCTACGCGGTGGTGGTGATGGTTGCGCTGGCGGCGGTGGTGACGCCGCCCGATGTGGTGTCGCAGGTGAGCCTGGCGGTGCCGATGGTGGGGATGTTCTTTTTGTCTATTCTGGTGGCCAAGTTGTTCGGGTTCGGGGCAGAGTAGTGTTCGGTCTCGGTATCTGGGAGATCGCGCTGCTGTGCGTGGCGCTGCTGGTGTTCGTGCGGCCCGAGGAGTTGCCGAAGGTGATGGGCAAGCTGGGGCAGTGGTATGGGAAGGTTACGGGGTCGTCGCGTTACCTCATGCGCCAGTTCCAGGAGCCGTTCGAGGCGGCTGACGATGAGCCGGAAGGCGGCGGCAATTGCATTGCCGCCGCGGATAGAAAGCGGCGCCAGCCGCGTGATGCAGCAGAGGGTACGGAATCCGAAGGAGACGAACGAAGATGATACCGGGCGGTGCCGAGTGGATCATTATCGGCGGGGTGGTGCTGGTGTTGTTCGGCGCCTCGGCGATTCCGCGCTTCGCGCGCTCGATCGGGCGTGCGAAGAAGGAATTCGAAAAGGGCCAGCACGACGGCGCCCGCCAGGCGGAAGAACGCAAGGGCGAGGAAGCGCATCCGGCGGATGACGCCGAGGAGCGGCCGGAAGCGTGAACGCAGGCGCCGGCACGGCCGGCGACTGGGCGTCGCGGTTGGCCGCGCGGCAACGGCGGCCGCCACCGTCGAGGCCAGGGAGGGGCGCTACTACCTCGCGTCCCCGTGGCAGCTCGCGCGGCGCAAGTTCCGCCGCGCTACCGGCTCAGCAGTGGTCGGGCGGCGTCCAGGATGTGGTGGGCAACCCGTTCCTTGGCCATCGCCGGCAGTGCCACGGTCGGCTGCTCCGGCGCAACCAGCAGCACTTCGTTGTCGTCCGAGCCGAACACGCTGGCGCCCTCGCCGCCGGTGATCAGGTTGCCGACCACCAGGTCCACGCCCTTGCCGGTCAGCTTGGCGCGCGCCCGCTCCTCCAGCTTCTCGGTCTCGGCGGCGAAGGCCACGATTACGGGACAGCCCGCGTTGCCGCCGTCGCGCCGCCGCCGGGCCGCGGCGGCGACGATGTCCTCGGTGCGTTCCAGGTCGAGCACCAGGCTTGCGCCGCGGGCGTCCTTCTTGATCTTGCGTTCCGCCGGTGCCGCCGGACGGTAGTCGGCGACCGCCGCCGCCATGATCAGCAGGTCGTGGTCGTTCAGGCTGGCCATGACCGCGGCATGCATCTCGGCCGCGGTTGCGACGCGCCGGATGTCGATTCCGGCGTCATCCGCGGGCGGCTCGGCGGTAGTGATCAGGGTCACCGCGGCGCCGCGGTCGCGCGCCGCCCGCGCCAGGGCGAGGCCCATCTTGCCGCTCGAGCGGTTGCCGAGGACGCGCACCGGATCGAGCGGCTCGCGGGTACCGCCGGCGGTTACCAGGCAGCGCTTGCCGGCCAGGTCGCCGCGCCGGCCGAGCAGCAGGCGGATGTGCCCGATCAGGGCGTCCGGCTCCAGCATGCGGCCGTCGCCGCCGGCCCCGGAGGCGTGGCGGCCGCGGGCCGGGTCGGCCACGGCCACGCCGTCATCGCGCAGGCGGGCGACGTTGCGCCGGGTGGCGGGATGGTTCCACATCTCCGTCTCCATGGCGGGCGCCACCAGCACCGGCGCGCGGGTGCCGAGCGCGGTGAGCGCGAGCAGATCGTCCGCCAGTCCGTGGGCGAGCCGGGCCAGGGTATGGGCGGTGGCGGGCGCGATGGCCAGCAGATCCGCGTCCGCCGCCAACCTGACGTGCGGTATGCCGTGCGGCGCGCCGGGTGCGGGGAACAGGTCAGTGTGCACGGTGCCCGGGGTGAGCGCCGCAAAGGTGGCGGCGGTGACGAAGCGCGCCCCGGCGGCGGTCAGGATCACGTCGACGTGGGCGCCCTGTTGCACGAGCGCGCTGACCAGTGCGGCCGCCTTGTAGGCGGCGATGCTGCCGGTCACGCCGACCACCACCCGGGCGCTGTCGAGCACGCCGCGCCGGTCGGCCGCGTCATGCATCGGGAGCCTCCGGTGCCTGCTCGTCGCGGTTCAGGTCGTACACGATGCGCAATCCCTTCAACGTCAGCCACGGATCGATGTATTCGATGACCGTGGTTTCGGCGGCGATCACGTCGGCCAGGCCGCCGGTACCGATCACGCGCATGCGCGGTCCGAGCTCGCCGCGGAATCGCGCCACCATCCCCTCCACCAGGGCAACGTAGCCGAACACGAGGCCCGATTGCATGGCGTGGACGGTGTTGCGCCCGACCGGGCCGGGCGGCGGCCTGAGTTCCACGTTGGGCAGCCGCGCCGTGCGCCCGGCCAGCGCCTGCAGTGAGATTTCCAGTCCCGGCGCGATGGCACCGCCGAGATACTCGCCGGCGGCGTTGATGGCGTCGAAGGTGGTGCCGGTGCCGAAGTCGATGATGCAGGCCGGCGCGCCGTAGTGGTGGCACACGGCGGCGGCATTGACCACGCGGTCGGCGCCGACGTCGCGCGGGCTGTCGTAGCGCACCTTCACTCCGGTCTTGACGCCGGCGTCCACCACCAGGGGCGAACAGCGGAACATGCGCTGCGCCAGATCGGCGAACGCCGCGGTGAGCGGCGGCACGACGCTGGCCAGAGCGACCCCGTCGATCATCGCCAGGTCGAGCCGGGAGGCGCTGAACAGCCCCGCCACCAGAACCTGATATTCGTCGGTGGTGGCAGCGATGCGGGTATGGATGCGCCAGCTCGCGCGCAGCTCGCGGCCGTCGAACACCCCGAGCACGATGTTGCTGTTGCCTACGTCGATGCCGAGCAGCATGGCGAGACCGCCTCCAGGTCGTCCGGCAACAAGACGTTGTCGATGAGTCGAATGCACTCGACCCGCGCCGCCAGCGACAGCAGGGCGCGCGGCACGTCGGCGCTGGCCGGCAGCTCGTGCAGATGCTCCGGGTCGGCGAGGCTCAGATACTCCAACTCGGCCCCGGCCGCATCGATCGGCGCGCGCGCCAACTCCAGCAGCGCCGCACGGCGCCGTTCCCCCGCCAGCCACGCCGCGCCGGCCGCGCGCAGGCCGCGATACAGCGCCGCCGCGCGGCGGCGCCCGGCGTCGGTGAGCAGTTCGTTGCGGGAACTCAGCGCCAGGCCGTCGGCGGTGCGCACGGTAGGGCAGCCGACGATGGTGGCCGGCAGGCCGAGATCGGCCGTGAGGCGGCGCACGACGGCGAGCTGCTGCGCATCCTTGCGGCCGAAGTAGGCACGCCGTGGCCGGAACAGCAGCAGCAGCTTGGCGACGACGGTGGCGACGCCGGTAAAGTGATCGCGGCGGGCAACGCCTTCCAGCGGTCGTGACAGTTCGCGCACCTCGACGTAGGTCTGAAAGCCGGCGGGATACACCTCTTCCGGGGGCGGCGTCCATACCAGGTCGACGCCGAGCCCGGCGAGCAGGTCGAGATCGCGGTCCAGGTCGCGCGGATAGGCGTCCAGGTCGGCGTGGTCGTCGAACTGCGTGGGGTTCACGAAGATGCTGACCGCGGTGTGCCGGCACTCGGCGGTGCTGGCCCGGACCAGAGCGGCGTGGCCGGCGTGCAGGGCGCCCATGGTGGGTACCAGCCCCACGCCGCCCGCCATCGCCTGCCGCGCCGATCGCACGTCGGCGGCACGGGAAACGATACGCATCGCTGTCAGCCGCCGGTCTCGGCCGCGTCGGCGCCGGCCGCCGACGGCGGCGGATCTGGCCGCGGCGGCGGGGAATCGTTCAAGCGCTCGCGAAACCGGGCCAGTTCGGCGCGCTCCATCAGGTAGGAGTGCTCGCGGTCGGGGAACTGCCCGCCGCGCACTTCGCTGCAGTAACTGGCCACGGCGGCGGTAATCTGGTCGCCGACCGCCCCGTACTGCTTGACGTAGCGCGGCGCCCGCCCGGTGTGCATGCCGATCACTTCATGGTAGATCAGCACTTGGCCGTCGCAATCGGGGCCGGCGCCGATGCCGATGGTGGGCACCGGGAGGCGTTGCGTGACCTCGGCGGCGATCTTGCGCGGCACCGCCTCGATCACGATCGCGAAGCAGCCCGCGGCGGCCGCGGCCTCGCCGTCTCTGAGCACCCGTTGCGCGGCGTCCGCCGTTCTGCCCTGCACCCGGTAGCCGCCGTAGCGGTGTTCGGACTGCGGTCCCAGGCCGATATGCCCCATGACCGGAATGCCGGCCGCGACGATGGCGGCAATGGTGCCGGCTTGCTCCTCGCCGCCTTCCAGCTTGACCGCCTCGCAGCCGCCCTCCTTGACCAGCCGGATGGCGTTGGCCACCGCGTCGCGGGTGTCGATCTGGTAGGAGCCGAACGGCAGATCGCCGACCACGAAGGCGGCGGGTTGGGCGCGCGACACCGCCCTGCAGTGGTGGAGCATGTCCGCCATGGTGACCGGCAGCGTGCCGGGGTAGCCGAGCATGAACTGGCCGAGGCTGTCGCCGACCAGGAGCATGTCCACGCCGGCGCGGTCGGCGAAGCGGGCGCTGTAATAGTCGTAGGCGGTGATCATGGTCAAGCGCGGGGCGGCGCCAGCGCGCTTGGTGACCTGGCGGATGGTGACTCTATCGCGGTCCACGGCGGTTCCTCTGTCACCAGTCGTACTATCGATACGGTGCCAGATGGTGCGCCGCGAGGGTGTTCAATAAACCACGTCGTCCCGGTCGACTCGCGATCCAGGCAACGGCGACGCGCCGCCACGGCGGCGTGATGAGTTCGGACTGTTCGTTCGCTGCCGCAACTGCGGTCAGCGACGCAGTTAACGTATCGAACGGCTGTCCTGAACGTCAACCGTGTGCCTGACGGTTGACGTTGCTTGACCGTTCCTCGCCCGAACTGACGCGGGCCGCACGGTAGCATGCGCTCCTACTGTGAGGATTCCAAGGTCGCCATACTCCAAGCGTGAGCCCGACCAATCATCGAGCCACGATAGGAGGAAATGGTAAGTGCCTGGAATCCGCACTTCCTCAGTTGAGGTGGTGCAACTCACTCCGGTCGGCCTGTGGCTGGCGTGGCGTGACATCGAGTTGTACCCGCTGGTTGCCAGGGTCGAGATGTAGCGATGGCTGCGAACGCCGGAACCGGCAGGAATCGTTGACGGGAGACCACGACAACGCCGTGCGTGAGCGCATCGACAGCGACCAGCCAGGGTCTGAAGAGGCGGTAGCGAAGATGCACGGTCGGCTCGCGGGGCTGCGAAGGGTATCCCAGCCGGGCCACCTGCAAGCCGTCGGCCAGCGCTGTCGAGCGGCGCGCCAGCAGCGCGGAGGAAGCGCTACAGCGGGGGTTCCGGCGGAGCAGCCGGTCCGTAGCCGTGGCGCATTCGGTGATGAGCTGCGCACAGGAGAACTAATGCGGTGCACCGCATTAGAGTTGTAATGCGGTGCGGGGGATAATGCGGAGTGAACGGCGGTGCTGTGCTATAGGAAGCCCTTTCCCGCCGCCCAGAGGACGATGACCACCAATCAGGACTCCGCATTATAACGACTACCTCCGGCGAACAGGTAACCTGCTTGAAGACTACGTCGCGGGCGATCCTTACGCTTGGCGATCCCGTATCAACCACGCATCTCCGCCGTCGACAATCTCGCCTCGCTTCTGGCGCCGAAATAATGCGGAGTGATCCGCGACCTAAATACCGATCACGAAGTAACTTAAGTCTCGCAACTCCGCATTACCCCGGGCTCCGCATTAGAGATTGAGGTTGGACGGCTCCGGGCCACCGCCCTCTGCGACGGGCAACAGGTGGTCGATCTGCAGCAGATGGGAAGAGGTGCAGCGCCGCCCGGAGAACGGTTCGCGATAACAGCAGCGTCCTCCGTCGCGTTGCCAGATGTGGCGCCGGACAGCCGCGGGAATGTGGCGCCGCGGCGGGGATTGGTGGCGGCGGTGAACAGGTTCGCGGGTCGTGTGCGCCGCTGCTCCGGCCGACGCGCCGCTCGGTCCGCCGTCAGGGGACCCGCCGAGTGCCCGCTCCGGCGCCGCAGTGGCGACCGGCGAGCCCGGCACGCCTGCCCGCGCAGAGAAGCCAGCCGCCGAAGCCCCGCCCGCTGCTCCATCTGACGCGCCGTTCGGTCCGCCGTCAGGGGACGCGCCAAGTGCCGGCTCCGGCGCCGAAGTAGCGGCGGACGCGCCCGATGGAACGCAACCTGCGCGGGCGCCATCCAACCGTGCTACGGGCGCCGACTGCGGCGCCGAAGTAGCGGCGGGCGCGCCCGATGGAGCGCCGCCTGCGCGGGCGCTATCCAACCGTGCCGCGGGTGCCGACTGCGGCGCCGAAGTAGCGGCGGATGCGCCCGATGGAGCGCCGCCTGCGCGGGCGCCATCCAACCGCGGCGCGGGCGTCGACTTCGGCGCCGAAGTAGCGGCGGGCGCGCCCGATGGAACGCCACGTGCGCGGGCGCCATCCAACCGTGCCGCGGGTGCCGACTGCGGCGCCGAAGTAGCGGCGGGCGCGCCCGATGGAGCGCCGCCTGCGCGGGCGCCATCCAACAGCGCCGCGGGCGCCGACTGCGGCGCCGAAGTAGCGGCGGACGCGCCCGATGGAACGCCACCTGCACGGGCGCCATCCAAAGGCGCGGCGGGCCCTGACTGACTCGGTGGAGCCGCGTTGGCCAGCACCCCGATCGGGTTCTGCCTCTCGGTAGCGGCGGTGTTGCCCGGCGGTGCCGGAGTAGCGCCGCCTGTGCGCCGAGCCGGGACCACCGGCGCCACGGCGGCACGTGTCCGGTTCGGCGCCCGCCCCGAGGATTTGTCTACGCGCTGAGCCGGTCCGGCGGCTGCCCCGGCAGCACCTGTCCGATTCGGCGCCCGCCCAGAAGCTTCGCCTACGCGCTGAGCCGGCCCGCCCGCAGCCCCGGCCGCGCGGGTCTCCTTCGGTGCCCGTCGTGGTGATGCGCCTGCGCTGTCTGCACCCTTCCGGCGCTGCCCGCGCCCGCCGCCGCGCGGATCGTGCCGGGCCACCGCATCGCGCACCAGGCGCGCCACCAGGTCGCCCCACGACATGCGCGGGTCGACATGCGACATGAGATCCTTCAACAGGCGCAGGCCCTGTTCGCACTCCTGGTCGATACTCACCTTCAATGTGTAGCGGTCGGGTGCCGCTGCGCGCAGTGTGTCGCGCGGCGGCAGCACCTCGGGAGCGGCTGCGGCCAACAGGCTGGCGACCTGGCGCGTGCTCATGCCGGCGGCCTGCTCGATCAGCTCTCGCTGGCGCTGCGGGTGCAGCAGCGGGGCCGCAGACACCGTGCCGGGCGACAGCTCCGCGAACGGATCATCGCGGAGTGGTTCCGGCGCGCGCGAAGCGGTGTGCCGCGACTCCGCTGGAGCCACGATCGGCGCGGGCGCCGATGCCGATGCCGGGACATCCGGCGGCGGCAGAAGTTGTGGAGCAAGGTCTTCGTCCGATGACGGCGCGGCGGAGCCGGCATCGGCTCCCGCACCGGCGCCGTGAGCAGTAACGGTAGCGCAGGAGGGTGCCGGAAACGGCGACGCGTTTCCGTTCAACTCCGACAGCGGCAGTGGCGCGCCGGCATGTCCGGTGCCGGGGGCCTGCGCACCAGCGCGGCTCGCCACCGGCGCCGCGGACGTGTTCCCTGCCGCCACCTCACCGGAGCACTCGCCGGCCGGCGGTGCACCCCCCGGCGCCGATCGGTGCGCGCGCTCCCTCACATCACCGGAGCACTCGCCGGCTGGCGGAAAAAACCGTGGCGCCGATCGGTGTCCGCGCTCGCCTTGCTCATCTGCTTCGTCCGGCGCTGCCGGCAGCCCAAGCTGCCTGGTTCCGCCCGCGCAATCGTGGTCCTGATCGTGGCCGCGATCAGGACCGACATTCCGATGCCCGGTATGGCTCTGGCGCTCGGCCCGCTCGGCGCCGGCAAAGGTGGTTTCCAACTGCCCCGCCGACGTCATGCTCAACGCGCCGCTCTGCAGGCAGGCCCGCACCCACCCATGGCGCCGGCACAGCCGCATCGCCTGGATGCGCCGCTGCGCGGCGGCGTCGGAGAAGTGCAGCTCCCGCACCGCGTAGTCGAACAGGCTCGAGAACCCGCGCCGCAGCGCCAGACCGCGCCGGTCGATCTCGTCAAGATGGTCCAGGATGTGCACTTCGAGGCAGCGCTGATTGGCGGCCAGGCGCCTGGTCTGCTCGAGGAGCTGCTGATCGCCCAGCTCGCTGAACGGACTTCTTTCAATCACATTCGTCATACCGTAATTATACCCCCGGTTGAGAGATAGCCGATTGCGGCAAGTCCTCGACCGGGCTCCGGCAGCGTCCACACGGCTCACCACGGCACGGCAAACAGCACGCGGACGGTCAACGGTGGCGCGCAGACCATTGCCGGGTTCCGAGGCGCACCAGGGGCCAGGAACGACGGCAAAAAAGTGTGTCAACCCCTGCGCCCGATTTTCCACCGCTGAACGGGCTACCGCCGGACGTGCCGAGTTGGGGCACCATGCTGAGCCGTGAGGGACGGCAGTACATGGAGATGGTGCCGCGGCTGGCGATGTGGCCGGGGGTGGCGCTGACGCTGGTGGTGTACTGCCTGAACATGGTCGGCGACGCGCTGCGCGATCCGCGGCTGCGCGGAGGTGGCGGCCGGTGGAACCAATTCGGGCGCGCATGGAGCGCGACCCGGCATTCCGCGAGGAACTGCTCAAGGAAGGGGTCGATTGCCTGCTTCCCGGTGACATGGATACGGGCAAGGCGTTGCTCCGCGACTACATCAATGCGACGGTCGCGCCGCGGCTGGCGATCTGGCCGGGCCTGTGCCTGACCACTGCCGCATCAGCAGGTTCCGATGCGTTGTGCCGTGCTCCGGCGTCCACTTCGCCGCCGCGGTTGCGTGCCGGAACTGCGTGCAGCGGGTGCGACGTGTGTTGTCGGACGTGATCGGAACCCGTAGACTGGCTCTCATGGGGGGCGATCTTAACGGCGAATTGCGCGGGTTCGTCGAAACGGTGGCGTATTGCCGGCGCCAGGCTGGCGGCACTGCGACGCTCCCAACTGCGCGACGTCGAGGTGGCCGACCACATCGAGGCGCTTGACGGTGCGTTCGAAGCGACGCTCGCAGGTCCGGTGCGAACCACGTCCGGGCTGGTACAGCAGCAGGCGACGTTTGCCAGAATCCGGGATGCGCGACCTCTTTCGTCTGGCGAATGAGGTCCAGTCGTTCTGCCGGGAGCGCGGCTGGGAGTTCTGTTCATCGGCGGCTTGGCGCTCCAGCGGTGGGGGGAGCCGCGCCTCACCGGGGACGTGGATCTCACCATCCTTACCGGCTTCGGCCAGGAGACGGCGTATATCGAACAGCTCTGCCGCGCGTATCCCGGACGCATTGCGGACGCTGCGGAATTCGCTCACCGCACGCGGGTGCTCCTGCTCCAATCCGCGCGCGGCATCCCGATTGACATCTCCCTTGGTGCACTGCCGTTCGAGCAGCGGGTAATCGAACGATCGACCTTCCACCAGTTCCTGCCCGAGGCGCTTCTGAATACCTGCTCGGCGGAGGATCTGATAACTCTCAAAGCATTTGCGGATCGCTCGCGGGACTGGGCGGATATCGAAAGCATAGTGCTGCGCATGGGCGCCCGGCTCGATTGGGCGATGGTTGAAGCCGAGTTGCAACCGCTCTGCGAGGTGAAGGAAGCGCCGGACATTCTGGCGCGGTTGAGCGCACTGCGCGTCTCGCACGGAGACGGACCCGCATCGTGATGGCGGAAAGCAGTTCCCGATCGTGCCCTGGTGGTGTACTGCCTGAACATGGTCGGCAACGCGCCGCGCGACCTGCTCGACCCGCGGCTGCGCTGCCGCGGCGGCGCGGTGGCCGGCAGGGTGGGTGCGCGCGCCGCCGAGCGCGCCCGCAAGGCGCCGCAGATTCGTGTGCTTGACGGTTACCGGGACTGTGGTAGAGTGGTGGCTTCGGGAGGAGGACAAACGCAATGAGCGCGATGATAGATACAACCCGCCGTAGCCGCGCGTTAGCTGCAAACGCTAGCGCTCCGTCCTGCTCCGTCCTGCTCCGTCCTGCTCCGTCCTGCTCCGTCCTGCTCCGTCCTGCTCCGTCCTGCTCCGTCCTGCTCCGTCCTGCTCCGTCCTGCTCCGGCGAAAAACCAAGCGCCCGGTAAGTCCTGACCGCTCACCGAGCCACAAACACCACTCTTTCGCCATCAGCGCCGCTGACGACGTAGCGGCTCCCTTCGCCATCCACGCCTATCGCGCCACGCTCGCGCGAGGCGGCGCTCCCGGCGCCGTCCGCTCCCATCCGGGCGGCTCCGCCCGCCGCGGCAACTACAAGAACCATGCGAACCGGCCGGAGTTTCCGGCCCAAGAACACGGGCAGCGGGACGCAGTCCCGATCCCGGAAACGAGGAGGAGTACCTGATGACTCCAAGACTCTTGTTAATGACACTGGCGTTCGCGCTGGTGGCTACCGTTACGTTCGCCGCCGCCGAGGGCGAGGAGGCATCCGCCGCCGAAAAGGAGATGGTGCTCGACCCATCCACCGGCGAGATGGTCACCGCACCCGAGTATGGCGGCACGATCAGAGCGGTCGTCAACTTCAAGAACGAGGGCATCGATCCCTTTTACCGCTACACTTCCGGTATCTGGCTGTCGCTGACCAACGAGAAGCTGGGCGGCGTGGACTGGGCATTCGACCGGAGCGTGGTCGGCTTCGACACGCAGTACCTGCCCGACATGGTCGTCACCGGGATGTTGGCTGAGAGCTGGGAGAACCCGGATCCGCTCACCTACATCTTCAAGATCCGCGACGATGTGTTCTGGCACGACAAGGCGCCAGTGAACGGTCGGCAGCTTACGGCGCATGATGTCAAGTTCAACTACGAGCGGGTCACGGGACTCAGCGGTGAGAAGAGCGTGGAGTCCGCCGGAGAGCTGTACGACGATCTGTCGATCGCGTCGATTACGGCTCCCGACGACTTCACCCTGGTAGTCAAACTGAACGAGCCCTCGCTCCAAGCCGAGCGTGCCCTTCTCCTGGACTTCGGTGCGTGGATAGTGCCGCCCGAGGTGATCGAGCAATTCGGCGACATGCAAGATTGGCGCAACGTCGCCGGAACGGGGCCCTATGAGCTGACCGACGTAATAGAGGGCAGCTCGTGGACCTACACCAAGCAAGATAACTACTGGCGCAACGACCCGAAATTCCCCGCCAACCGGTTGCCCTACGCGGACACGGTCGAGTTTCTGATCGTCAACGACCCTGTGGCCATCACCTCTCTGATGCGCTCGGGGCAGGCGGACTGGATGGGCTTCGCTCTCAACTCGCATCTGACCAGTGTCGATGCGGCGGTAAGTCTGCAGAACAGCAATCCCAATCTGGTGCTGCAGCCGTTCGCCTACCGGTCGGAGACCTCGTTCCAATTCAACAACCAGAAGGAGCCCTGGAGCGACATCCGCGTGCGTCAGGCCCTGAGCCTGGCCATCGACCAAGAGGCCATCGCCGAGAACTACATGCAGGGTTGGGGCGATGCAAGCCCGCAAGGAGCCACTGGCGCCAAGGTGCTCGGGTACGCCGTCCCGTTCGACGAGTGGCCCGAGGAGACCAAGCAGTACTATCGGTATGACCCCGAGGAGGCGGAGAGGCTGCTCGACGAGGCCGGTTATCCGCGCGGTGCAGACGGCACCCGGTTCAGCACTATCTACCAGCACTACGAGTTCTTCGACCTCGGCTACTACCAGATCGCCATGGATTACCTCCGGCAGATTGGCATCGACGTCGAGATCCAGGAAATAAGTCGCGCGCAGAATAGCGAATTTGGCGTTAACCACACCTATCTCGGCTTGCGCACGTCCGTATGGGCCGCCGAATATTCCAGTGGCATCGCCCCGATTGCCTCATACTGGTCGAAGAACCAGTGGCGTCCCCAGAACAACAATGACCCCGTGTTCGACCAGTACTACGAGAACGCGCAGGCCGCTACTACCATAGAGGAGCAGCAGGAGTGGGCGCGGAAGGGCAACCTGCGCATCGCCGAGCAGCTGTGGACCATCAGGGGCCCCATAGCTCCCCTGTTCGGTGCGAACCAACCATGGTTAAAGGGGTACAACGGGGAAGGCGAGCTCGGCGCCATGAACCGCGCTGACGTCTTCCAGTACCTCTGGATCGACCAGGATCTGAAGCGGGAGCTTGGCGGCTGATTCAATCGCCCCGCGGGCAATTGACCCGTAGAAGCGAGCTGGAGGGTCGTGCGCGTTCCATGCGCGCGCCTTCCAGCTCGCTCATTCTGAGAACTAGCTAGAGAGCAACATCGAGACATGCCATCCGAGTCGACATGAGAGCGTACGTCGTCCGTCGCATCCTGCTGCTTATCCCCACCTTCTTCTTGCTGACGATTCTGGTGTTCCTATCCGTGCGGTTCATACCAGGCGATGCCATCGACATCCTTCTGTCCAGGATGGTGATGACATCAGGTGGCGGTAGCGGAATCGACCGACCGGAGCTCGAGCGGAGGCTGGGGCTGGATGTGCCCGTACACGTGCAGTATGGCCGCTGGATGGGCGGCATCCTGCTACGCGGCGATCTGGGCACGCCGATGCTGCGACCCGAACCGGTTGGCGAACTGATCGCAGGCCGGCTGCCGACCACCATCGAGCTGGGCCTGGTGGCGGTGATCGTGGGGTTGCTGATCGGCGTGCCGATCGGCATCTACTCGGCGGTGCGGCAGGACACCATCGGCGACTACGTCGGGCGCTCCTTTGCCATCTTCGGGCTGGCCACCCCCAACTTCTGGCTGGCCACGATCATCCTGGTCTTTCCGGCGATCTGGTGGGCGTGGTCGCCGCCGCTGCGACTGGTGCGCCTGAGTGACGACTTCGTCGGCCACTTCGGCATCTTCATCGTGCCGGGTCTGATCCTCGGCACCTACCTGGCCGCCAGCACCATGCGCATGACCCGCACCATGATGCTGGAGGTGCTCCGGCAGGACTACATTCGTACCGCCTGGGCCAAGGGCCTGCGCGAGCGCCTGGTCATCCTCCGCCACGTCATCAAGAACGCCCTCATTCCGGTGGTGACGCTGGTGGGACTGCAGATACCGATCATCGTCGGCGGCTCGGTGATCATGGAGCAGATGTTCGCCATCCCGGGCCTGGGACGGTTGATGATCGATGCCCTGTTCGATCGCGATTATCCGATCATCTCCGGCATCAATCTGTTCTTCGCCGTCGCGGTCATGGTCATCAACCTGCTGGTCGATGTGCTGTACGCCTACCTGGACCCGCGCGTCCACTACGGATGAGGAGCAGGCACTGTCACTCCGTGATACGGAAGACGATGAAACCGACGCACGGGGATCGTCCTCCGGCCCGCATTTTCGGGTCGAGCACGGTAACTCCGTGACACGGACGACGATGACAACGGCGCACGAGGCCGGGCCCGGGGGTCTGCACTTTCGGACCGGGAGCCAAAATGGGTGACGTGACCGCACCGCAGGCGCCACCGGCGCCGGCGCAGGGGGCGAAGGGGCAGTCGTTCCTGCGCGACCTGCTGCGCCGGCTGATCAGGGAGCGGCCGGTGGGCGCGGTCAGCGCCGCGATCGTGCTGCTGCTGTGTCTGGTCGCCATCTTCGCCGACGTGCTGGCGCCGTTCCACTTCATGGACATGACCATGGTCGACCGGCTGCAGGGCCCGTCGAGCACCTACCCGCTGGGCACCGACCACATCGGGCGCGACGTCTTCAGCCGCCTGCTGTACGGGGCGCGAGTGTCGCTCGCGGTGGGGTTCGCCGCCACCACCCTGAGCGTGGTGGTGGCGCTGCTGATCGGCGGGGTGGCGGGGTTCGTGGGCGGCAAGCTCGACCTGGCGGTACAGCGCCTGGTGGACGCCTGGATGTCGTTTCCCGGCCTGCTGCTGCTGCTGACGGTGATGACCATCATCGGCCAGGGCATCCCGCAGATCATCGGCATGCTGGGGCTGGCCTCCGGGGTGGCGAACTCGCGGGTGGTGCGCGCGGCGGTGATCGGCATCAAGGGCAACCCCTACTTCGAGGCGGCGCATGCCATCGGCAGCCCGTCGTGGCGGACGCTGCTGCGCCACGTGTGGCCGAACATCACGGCGCCGATCATCATCATCTATTCGATCACGATCGGCTGGGCGATCATCGCGGAGGCGAGCTTGAGCTTCCTGGGCTTCGGGCTGCCGCCGGACGTACCGAGTTGGGGCACGATGCTGAGCCGAGAGGGGCGGCAGTACATGGAGATGGCGCCGCGGCTGGCGATGTGGCCAGGGGTGGCGCTGACGCTGGTGGTGTACTGCCTGAACATGGTCGGCGACGCGCTGCGCGACCTGCTCGACCCGCGGCTGCGCGGCGGCGGCGCGCTGGCCGGCGGGGTAGGCACGCGCGCCGCCGAGCGCGCCACGAAGGCGCTGCAGAAGCTGGAACGATCGCGCTGAGCCGGCTGAGCAGACTAAGCAGAGCGGGTGAATGACACCGCCGGCCGCGTGGGATAGGCTCTTCTCACCGGTCAGGTCTGGCAAACTGAAGATGTCGGGGGAGGTCGACACTGTCGTGTGTGAGATAACGATTGCAGAGATTCGGTCACAATTCGACTCTGAGTGGGTGCTTATAGAAAACCCGACAACGGACGCAGCGCTCAACGTCCTGGGGGGCCGGGTGCTGCATCACAGCAAGGATAGGGAAGAGGTGTACCGAACGGCTGTCCTGCGTCAGCCGAAACGATCTGCGGTGGTGTACACGGGTGAAATACCTGATGGAACGGCCGTTGTATTGTGAAACCGGTGTCGGGCGGCTACGCGTTTGATCCGCTCCGGGGGCTTGTCGTAGTTCAAGCCGAGGTGTTCGGCCGGCTGGGGAGTATCGTGCTGCGGCTCGCCCTGGACACCGGCGCTACTGGAACCATGATCAACGTCGGACCGCTTGCAGCCGTAGGGTACGATCCATCACTGCAGTCTGAACGGATCCAGGTTACGACCGGAAGCGGCGTGGAATATGCTCCGAGGATCTCTGTCATTCGCATGAAGGCGATTGGTCACGAGCGGACGCACTTCCCGGTCCTCGCTCACACGCTACCCCCAAGTACGAGCATCGACGGTATTCTGGGATTGGATTACTTGAGAGGCGCTCGGCTGAGTATCGATTTCCGAACCGGTCTCCTTACCTTGACCTGACACAATTCATGAATATCGGTTTCCGGCAGATCCCGTGCCCACTGACTCGCGTCCCGGCGTTCCCGGCGTTCGCTACGCCGAGCGGTGTACTGCCTGAACATGGTGGGCGACGCGCTGCGCGACGAGCAGGCGCTGGTGCTATTGTGGAGCCGCCGGCGGTGGCACGCGCGCCTTACAATCGCTTCAGTCCGCAGCCCCCAACTGTTGCGTTGCGCGCCCCGGGCCGAGGTTGGTTGCAGGATAGATGGCGCGGAGTGTGGCGGTGGTCGTTCCGTTCCGAGTGCGTGCCTGGTGCGGAACGGTGGAACAGCGGAACGGCGGGCCGGATGAAAGCGGGTAGGCAACCGAGGGTGGGTGTCAGGTCGGCAGGTGCCAGCCGTTGGGGCTGCGGACGGCGAGGCCGCGCTGTTGGAGAGTTTGGAGGGCGACCCCGAGACGAGCGTTGTTGACGCGCAGGCGTTGGCGCAGGACGGTCCTGGAGAGCGGCTGGCCGGCGCTGCGGAGAGCGGCGCGCACCGCCTTGGGGAGCGGGGGCGGCGGGGCGTCAGCGCTGTCGACGAGCAGCGAGAGGGGCTGGTCGCCGCCGCCTGAGAGGCGCAGCAGGAGGGGGTCGGGAGCGGGAGCGGAGCGGTGCTCGACGGTGAGTTGCAGACGGTCGTCGGGGCGCCGCACGAGATAGCAGGCGGAGTCGGTCCAGGCATGGAGATCGGAAGAGCCGCGCAGGGACTGGCCGAGATTGCGGCGCGAGCGCTTGGCCATGTGGTGGACGAGGACCAGAGCGAGTTGATGGCGGCGGTTGATGGCGCGCAGAAAACCGAGCAGAGAAGAGATGTCTGAAGCGCTGTTTTCGTCGAGGGAATGGAGTCGAACCAGGGGATCCAACAGCAACAGTGCCGGGCGGAGCCGTTGCACGGTCTGGTCGAGAGCGAGTTGGTCGCGTTCGGTATCGAGGCGTAACCGGTCAGCAGTGACGACCTGCAGGTCGAGGTGACGTAATGGACCTGGAAGCGTGTTTCCGGCAGAGCGGCGACGAGCATGCGCAAGGCGACGGTCTTGCCGGTGCCGGCGGGAGCGATGAGGGCGGCACTCATGCGCTCGTGCACCGCCTCGGCGAGTGCGGCGGCGACCTGTGCCTGAGGATCGAGCGGGAACCGTTCGCGCACCTGCAGTTCACGGGTAAAGGGGGTCTTGCGAAAGCCCAGTGGGCTGAGGTTGTGGCTCATGGGTGCTGCTCCTGGTCGTCGGGGTCGTTGTCCGGGTCGTCGTGCGGATCGCGATAACCGCCCTCGGGGTCGACCAGCGGGCGCAGGTCGTTGGCGTAGGCGATGCCGGCCGCGGTGGCAGGCAGTTCGTCGCCGTCCTCGTCGGCGGGTGGTTGCGGCGCGCTGCCGGAGCCGCGCGGCTCGGTCGCGTTGGCCTGGGGATCCACCTCGGCCAGCTCGATCATGCGCCCCTTGTGCGGAACCCACAGCCGACCGTCGAGCACATGGCGCGCCACCTCGACCCAACTGGCTGCGCTGCCGCGCGGCGCTTCCCACAACCGACCGTCGGCCTTGATGACGTGATCGTTGGAAACCTTGTGCATGGCGCGCACCACGAAGCGGCGGTACAGATCGGCGTCGTCGGTGGGGAAGCGCAGATCCCGCCCCCTCTCCCAGCACTGGCGTGGGGTGGTGTCCTTGCCCAGGGTCTCGTGCGGGGTGTCGTTGTAGCGCTCCAGGAAGTGGCGCAGACGCAACGTGAGCGCCTCGCAGGCGGGGTCCACGTCGGCGGCGCCGTCGAGGGAACGCAGCACCTGATCGTAAGCGGTGCGGTGGAAGCGTTCGATGGCGCCGTGGCCTTCCGGATACCATCTGGTAGAGGGCGCGCAGGAACAGCTCGCTGGGCTCCGCGGTGCCCACCCGCACCTGCAGGCCGTAGCGCGTGGCATCGTCGAGGAAGAACAGCGCCACCCGGCGCAGACGCGCCGCGCCGGCGCGGAAATGCTTGCCGTCGGCGAGCACGCACTGCATGCGCTCGGCATACCGCCAGCGCCGCGTGTCGCCCTCACGCTTGTGCGGTCGCCGGCGCGTCGGCAGGCCCAGCCGCCGACAGGCGCGCCACACGGTGGTGCGATCGATCTTCAGGTCGGCCGGGACGATGCCGCGTTCGCGTGCGCGGCGCACCAGTTCCGGCGCCGAGGCGCGCGGATCACACCGCTTCTCGGTGCGCAGGAAGGCGACCAGCTCTACGCTCAGTGCCTGTGAGGTCGTGGTGCGGGTGCGCTGCCGCGGCTCCAGGGCGGCGAGCTTGCCGCTCGCCCAGGCCGCGCGCCAGCGTTGCAGGGTACGCACGCTGATGCGCACCAGGCGACCGTCCAGGTCGACACGGTCGGCGCCGGCAACGTGGCGTACCGCGGCTCCCGCGGGCCACCCGCGCAGCACCAGGGCCTCCACCTCGGCGACCACCGAGTAGCGCAGCAGCGCGGTAGCCGAGACCGGTAACGGGGGACGCGATGAATCATTCATGAGCCTACCGTAGCGCCGTCCGGGACGGCTCGAACGGGCGCTTTCGTGGCCGGCGGTGCCCGTCCCCGAGGGCTGCCGGCGATGCCCTGTTCCCGCGCTTCGGAACCGCCGCTCGCGATCACCATCCAGCTCTTGCCGGCCTGCTCCCAGCGCGCCACCAGCCGCGGGCGCGGTGGCCCCCACAGATCGCTGACCGCGCCAGCCGCTCCCATGCGATCCCCCAGCCTGGCGCTGCACGCCAGCGCCACCAGCACCGCCACGATCGCTGCTCCGCGGCTCTGCCAACTGCGCCCCCAGCGGTGCGCGCCCGACAGCACGGTCATGGTCGCCACTCCCAACCGCGTCGCGATCTGTTCTCGCTCCCGCTCCTCCAACCCCCCACTGACCCCGGTCAGCCGACCGCCCATCTCCAACCGCCGTCCTTGGGTTCGCCGCCGGCGCCCATCCCGGCGTTGCCACCAGTTCTGCTCGGCCGGCCACAGCTGCCCTTGCGCGGCATCCTGCGCCGCCCCGAACAGCGTCGCCTGCCACGGCGGCCCGCCACGGTCAGCTTCCCACAACAGTTCTCCGCCTGCGCTGTACGGCACTACCGCCACCCGTCCGTATGGGTTGTGTCCGCCTGGATACAGCGTGTAGCGCCGCCGCCCATGCACTCGGCACCCACCACCGCTATCGGGTAGCACGGCCCGGTCTTGCGCTTTCGGTAGTGATCGACGAAGATGGCGCACGTCTGCTCCCCCGTGGCGTAGACGCATCGTGACGGCAGCACGGCGTGTAGGGTTCCGTCCTCATCCGCCTCGTAGTTCGTCGTCGCGAACGGGAGCGCGTGTGCCTCGGTTGCGCCTGGGAACACTCGCTGCCTCTCGTGTGCCTCGGCTGGCGGTTGTCTCCGCCGGCCAGGCTGTAAATAAGTGAAGCCCGCAGCTCTCACGCTGCGGGCTTCACACTTTATGCCCCGTTCCCTTCTCCGCCTACGCCATCCTCACCGCATCCGGTACTCCCTCACCCCGCCTTTGGGCCCGCAACGCAATAGCTGGGGGGCGTACGCGTTCCATGCGCGCGCCTTCCAGCTCTCTCATTCTGAGTAAATATAGAGAGAAATATCGAGACATGGCATCTGAGTCGACATGAGAGCGTATGTCATCCGCCGTGTCCTGTTGCTGATTCCGACCTTCTTTCTGCTGACGATTCTGGTGTTTCTGTCGGTGCGCTTCATACCGGGGGATGCCGTAGACACGCTCTTGTACCGGATGGAGGATGGGGCAGGAGGCGGCACTCACATCGACCGGGCCGAGCTCGAGCGGCGGCTCGGGCTGGACGTGCCGGTGCCGGTGCCGGTGCAGTATGGCCGCTGGATCGGCGGCATCCTGCTGCGCGGCGATCTGGGCAAGCCTCTGTTGAAGGCGGAACCAGTCGGTCAACTGATCGCCGGCCGGCTGCCGACCACCGCCGAACTCGGCCTGGTGGCGCTGATCGTGGGGGTACTGATCGGGGTGCCGACCGGCATCTACTCGGCGGTGCGGCAGGACACCGTGGGCGACTACGTCGGTCGCTCCTTTGCCATCTTCGGGTTGGCCACCATCATCCTCATCTTTCCGGCGATCTGGTGGGGTTGGTCGCCGCCGTTGCGACTGGTGCGCCTGGGCGACGACTTCGTCCGCCACTTCAGTGTGTTCATCATTCCGGGTCTGATCCTGGGCACCTACCTGGCGGCCAGCACCATGCGCATGACCCGCACCATGATGCTGGAGGTGCTCCGACAGGACTACATTCGCACCGCCTGGGCCAAGGGGCTGCGCGAGCGCCTGGTCATCCTCCGCCACGTCATCAAGAATGCACTCATTCCGGTGGTGACGCTGGTGGGACTGCAGATACCGATCATCGTCGGCGGCTCGGTCATCATGGAGCAGATGTTCGCCATCCCGGGCCTGGGGCGGCTGATGATCGACGCCCTGATCGATCGCGACTACCCGATCATCTCAGGCATCAATCTGTTCTTCGCCGTCGCGGTCATGGTTATCAACCTGCTGGTCGATGTGCTGTACGCCTACCTGGACCCGCGCGTCCACTACGGGTGAGGGGAGGGGCACGGACAATGACAACGGCGCACGAGGCCGGCCACGGCGGCCTGCACTTTCGGCCTGGGAGGCGTTATGGGTAAAGTGACCGCGCCGCAGGCGCCACCGGCGCAGGCTCAGGGCCAGTCGTTCCTGCGCGACCTGCTGCGCCGGCTGATCAGGGAGCGGCCGGTGGGCGCGGTCAGCGCCGCGATCGTGCTGCTGCTGTGCCTGGTCGCCATCTTCGCCGACGTGCTGGCGCCGTTCCACTTCATGGACATGACCATGATCGACCGGCTGCAGGGCCCGTCGAGCACCTACCCGCTGGGCACCGACCACATCGGTCGCGACGTCTTTAGCCGCCTGCTGTACGGGGCGCGGGTGTCGCTCGCGGTGGGGTTCGCGGCCACCACCCTGAGCGTGGTGGTGTCGCTGCTGATCGGCGGCGTGGCGGGGTTCGTGGGCGGCAAGCTCGACTTGGCGGTACAGCGCCTGGTGGACGCCTGGATGTCGTTTCCCGGCCTGCTGCTGCTGCTGACGGTGATGACCATCATCGGCCAGGGCATTCCGCAGATCATCGGCATGCTGGGGCTGGCCTCCGGGGTGGCCAACTCGCGGGTGGTGCGCGCGGCGGTGATCGGCATCAAGGGCAACCCCTACTTCGAGGCGGCGCATGCCATCGGCAGCCCGTCGTGGCGGACGCTGCTGCGCCACGTGTGGCCGAACATCACGGCGCCGATCATCATCATCTACTCGATCACGATTGGCTGGGCGATCATCGCGGAGGCATCGCTGAGCTTCCTCGGCTTTGGGCTGCCGCCGGACGTACCGAGCTGGGGCACGATGCTGAGCCGGGAGGGGCGGCAGTACATGGAGATGGCGCCGCGGCTGGCGATGTGGCCGGGGGTGGCGCTGACGCTGGTGGTGTACTGCCTGAACATGGTCGGCGACGCGCTGCGCGACCTGCTCGACCCGCGGCTGCGCGGCGGCGGCGGCGCGCTGGCCGGCGGGGTAGGCAGGCGCGCCGCCGAGCGCGCCACGAAGGCGCTGCACAAACTGGAACATCAGGGAAGGCCGTCCACCTAGCCGACCTAGCCCGTCATCAGACCGCGTCCTACTGTCAGGCTTCCAAGGTCGCTACTCCCGCGTCGCGGATGGTAGGTGGATTGCCGACATGAACTACCCTACAATGGTGACATGGCTCTACTAGATTGCATCAGCCTTGATCCGACGATCAGATCCGGCCGGCCTTGCATTCGGGGAACTCGGATTTCAGTCGGGGACATTCTCGGTTACCTGGCCGGCGGCATGTCGGAGGACCAGTTACTCAGCGATTTCCCACAGCTCGCGCTTGATGACATACGAGCATGCTTGGCATATGCGGCCGAGCGAGAGCAACGAACGACGGCGGTTCCCGCGGCCTGAAGGTGGTGCGTCTCCTTTTCGACGAACAGCTGTCGAAGAAGCTGTGTTCAATACTGGGGGACGTGCTGCCGGATTCGCTGCATGTACGGGAACTCGACGCCGGCGGCGTGTCTGACACGACGGTGTGGCGATTGGCACAGGAGCGAGGGTGCATGCTCGTCACGAAGGACGAAGACTTCCATCGGCTCAGCGTTCTGCGCGGAGCGCCACCAAAGGTCGTCTGGCTGCGAATAGGTGTGCCCGCCAACCTGCTGCTGTACTACCAGGAGGGAACCCCCGTGCGTCGGTGGCGCCGGACGTGTTCGTAGTGCTGGGCGTCGTGTTGTGTGCTACTGGACCAGCGCCACTACCTTCGCGAGGCGGGTGCCGGTAAGGGATCGTGCCAGCCGGCCGTCGAATGTGGCCAGCCGTCCGCCGCGTGCGGCAGAAAGCGCTGCAAGGTGAAAGTCGGTGACCTGTCGATAACCCTGCAAGCGATCCTTGATGGTCCGATCCAGGGCGGTGCGCAGCGCGACGTCATCCGGCCAGAACGAATGTCCCCCCGAATCGCAGAACCGCTGCAGACGCGCCACGACCTCCGTGGGAGTGGCAGAGACCGTACGGTAGGCGGGATTGGAGAGAATACGAACACAGCCGTTCTCCGTCACTGAACAGGTCGCCCAGCGCGGCGCCGCCGTGTGCCGGAACCAGTGATGCGCCGCTTCGTGATTGACGTGCCGCGGATCGAACAGCGCTAGCAAGAAGTTGACGTCCAATAGATAGCTCACGGGCCCTGGTCCGAAAAAGCTGATCGGCGGGCGATGCCAGGGCTTCGCTTCATGGGGTCTCTGACGTCACGGAGTGACTGTGCTCCTCATCGCGCAATTGGTTTACCAGATCCAGATCGGCGGTCTCATGCCGATGGGCGGGAAACAGCGGAACGCCGTTTCGTACCGGTGGCGCTTCGTCCGGCTGGAGCGCCTTGAGCACCAATTCGGAGACCACGGCGCCGAGCGTTGCGCCGCGTTGCTCGGCAAGCTGGCGTACCCTCGCCATCGCCTCGACCGAGATGTTCAACGTGGTTCTCATCGCAACGTCAACGTGGCGCAGGTTGATGTTTGATGTCAAGCATCAAGCATCGCAGACATCACAGAAATGCACCTCTCCGGCGGGCGGGAATACAGCGACGGGCGCTCGGAGCGGGGACCGGGGGACCGGCAGCCAGGAGCAGCCAGGTTGCCGGTGTTGCCGGCACGACTCTGGCGTGTGACAATGCGCTAATTATGGCAGGAAGACTTGCAGACAAGGTCGCCATCGTTACCGGCGGCAACAGTGGGATGGGCGCGGGCACGGTAGAGCTGTTCGTGGCCGAAGGGGCCCGGGTGGTCATCGCCGCCCGCGGTGAAGAATCAGGCCAGGCCGCCGCCGACCGGCTCGGCGACAACGCCCTGTTTGTGCGTGCCGACGTTTCGGTCGAGGCCGATGTCAAGGCCATGGTCGATGCGACGATGGCAAAGTGGGGGCGCGTGGACGTGTTGTTCAACAACGCCGGTATCGGCCAGGGCTTCGTGCCCCCCGAGGATTTTGCGCTCGACGACTTCAATCGAGTGATGACAACCAATCTCGGCTCCTGTTTCCTCGGCCTCAAATACGTCACGGCGATCATGAAGGAGCAGGGCGGCGGCAGCATCATCAACAACGGCAGCACCGCGGGGGTCACCACCGATGGCTCCGGCCCGGTCTACTCGGCGAGCAAGGCCGCCGTCATCCACATTACCAAGGTGTGGGCCACGCAGCTGGCGGAGTTCGGCATTCGCGTCAATTGCATCTCCCCCGGTGCGATCGTCACGCCGATATTCTGGGGTGGCTACCAGACCCAGTCGGTCGAGGAGAACGAGCGCCGCGAACAGCGGCTCACCGAGCACTTCGCAAACGCGCTACCGCTGAATCGTGCCGGTACGCCCGAAGACATTGCCTACGCAGCCGTGTATCTGGCCAGCGACGAGAGCCGTCACACCACCGGACACAATCTGATGGTCGATGCAGGCATCACCGTGCGGATGGCGGCGCAGGCGGGTCTGGTCGAGGGTTTCGACGCTATCCGTCGTTCGGTCAGCCCGGTCAGCTAACGCCGCGGCCACCGTCATGCCCGCGCACGGCGCACGGTCTCGGACCGGGTACTCGCCGTGGCCTGCGCGATGCTGCGTGATCGAACCCATGGGCGTGAGGGCGAGTAGCGTACCGAAATCGGTGTCCTCGGATAGCAAGGTCCGACCTTCGCGCGCCGCGAGCTCGAAGAGAACCGTATCGTCAGCCGATTGGAGGCCGAGATCGCGCCCGTGCAGAGCATCGTGGCCTGCCGCGCGGAGGCCCTCGGCCAGACGCGGCGACAGCGCATTGTCGACGAGGAGCCTCAAGTAGCGGTCAGCAGCGGTAGTTGACGCTCGTCGACCGCAGCTGCCGCAAACGCAAGAGCTTGGCGCACATCCTGTACCTCAAGGTCGGGATACTCCGCGACGATCTGACACTCGCGCATCCCCTGTGCTACAAGCCCGACGACCGTGGCCACCGGAATACGCAACCCCCGAATACAGGGCACGCCACCCATCTGTGCAGGGTCTATGCTGATTCGCTCGAAGCGCATCCTGGTACTCCTCGCATCGCGGGACTGGGCCACGGGACAAACCGGGCCCAATCGCGCCGTACAATCGCTTCAGTCCGCGGCCGCCAACAGCCGCCGAAATGCGTCAAGATCAGGTGCCTGTATCGCCGCCCGATGCAACTGCTTGAGGCGCTGCACATCGCCGCCGATGGCCTCCAAGTGGGTGGCTGATGGCTCCGCCGCGCTGGCGCCAAAGCGCAGCTCCAGCACTTCCCGGATACTCTCCAGAAGCCCCTGCTCGATGCCCTGCTCAATGCCTTGCTCGATGCCCTGCTCCAGGATTTCCGCTCCCCAGCGATCAATCTTCTCCGCCAACACTGCGCTTGCCTCCTCGTACTCGCGGATCGATGGCAACTCCACGCCCCACTTCCGTCCCATGGCGCCCAGCCACAGATCGAAGGTCGTGGTCAGCCCCGGCTCCCCCTGTGCGGCGAGCCACTCTCCCAACTCCCGCACCCGCTCCGGCAACGCCCCAGCGTGCACGCTCTGCTCCACTTCCGCCACCCACGTCAGCAGGTTCGGACGCGGCAGATCATCCCGCTTCAGCGCCACCAGATCAACCACCTCATAACTCAGCGCGAGTTGCGCCGGTCCGTCCTGCTCCAGCCCCGCCACCAGTCCGGCCAGCGTTACCGGCGCGTCCCACCGGCGGTCGCCGTTGTACACCACCACCTGCAGCACCGGATCGGCCGTGTCCCCCTTGCTCCAGCGCGTGCGGTCGCGGTACAGCCGCTGGTACAACAGACTCGTGTAGTTCAGGAACCGTAGCGGCATCGAGTAGTCCACGTCCGACTGATGCTCGATCACCACGTGCAGCGTGTGCACGCCGCCGTCACCGGCGCGCCGGTCGATCGACCAGACCACGTCGCCGAGCCGGCGTCGCAGTTCGTCGGTGATGTTCTCGGTGGGGAGTTCCCGCAGGCTGCCGAAGTCGAGTGCGCCGGCCCATCCGGCGGGGCGGCGCGGGGCGATGAACCCAATGAGCAGGTCCTGCATGATGCGCCGGTGGTTGAGCAGGCGTTTGTAGGAGGCGTCGTCCATGAGTCTCCGTCGGTGGCCGCGCCGTCGCCATGACGCCGTGGTGTTCGGGAGCCGATCCTACCCTGACGAGTTGCGGGACGGCAAGCGTGGCGACGCCCAAGGGTGCATTCGCTCAGTGTGGTAGCCGTCAGGCAGCCTCCAGGTGGATTTCGTCGGTCTGCTGTGGTGGCGATGAAGGGAGCAGGTTCTCGAAGTCGCTCCAGAAGCGGCGGCTCTTCACGGATGCACGGAACTGGAGCATGTCCTTGGCCCCGTCCAGCGTCCACATCATGCCGCTCTGTTTCATGCGCGCGGCGACCACGTTTTTACACGCGGACTCCACTACTTATGCGAACTGACGTTTCCCCTGCCCGGGGGACGATGTGGTCACCATGTCGTAACCGACGGGGAGGACAGCGCGCATGGGACGCCACCCAACCCGCCCGCGGAAGTTCGAGCGCGAGATCGAACACCACCGGCGGCTGTATGAGCACCGGGAGTTGAGCCGGGTCGCTGACAACTGGATCTTCTACTGGCGGTTCCTGGCCCACCTGCAGGACCGGGACTACCGCCCGCGCACCGTCGGGCGCTACCACCAGATGCTGCGCAGCTTCCTGAGCTGGCTGGACGGCCGGTCGCTGCGCCGCGTGGTGCGGGAGGATATCGAGCGCTACCTGCTGTACCGCAAGGCGGAGCGGCAGCGGGTCGCCTACACGATCCGCTACACGCGCGAGGTGCTGTCGGCGTTCTTTCAGTGGCTGATGCAATACTGTCCCATCGAGGTGAACCCCGCAGCCGGGCTGCGGATACGGATCTACTATCCGCAGCCGGAGCGGCTGGACTTGTTCAGCCATGACGAGACGCTGCTGTTGGTGCAGGCGCCGGCACGTGCCCGCGAGCGGCTGCAGCGCTCGGAGTTTTCGACCGAGCATGGGTGGCGGGCGGCGCGGTATCGCTTGGCGATGCAGCACCTGATCCTGAAGCTGCTGTTCTCCACCGGGATGCGGCCGTGTGAGATCGTGAGCCTGGAACTGCAGGACGTGGACCACGAGCAGCTCAAGCTGCGGGTGCGCGCCAAAGGCAGGCAACGCTATCTGGAGCGGCAGCGGAGCGCCTTCATCACCGCGCGCACGGCGCAGCAACTGCAGGAGTGGCTGGCGCAAGCGGCGGCGGTGCGCAGCGGCGCATCACAGGATCGGCTGTTCATCCACCACCGCGGCGGCAAGCCGTTGGCTTCCGGCTATGTCAATATCGCAGTCAAGCAGTGGGCTGCCCGGTGCGGGATAGCGCGCACCGTGTACGCCTACATGGCGCGCTATACGTTCTGTACGCGGCTGGTGGAGAACGGCGCCGACCTGTACAGCCTGAAGCGGCTGATGGGTCACACCCAGACGGCGGTGACGCTGAAGCACTATTTGAAGCTCACGCCGAGCGAGTTGCGGCGGGAATGGAAGGAGTTCAATCCGCTGGTGGCGGGAGTGAAGGAATGACGCTGGGCGCGGCGATCGACAGCTACCGGAACGACCTGCACGAGCGGCATTACTCGGCCGCTGACATGGAGCGCAAGCAGAACCTGTTGCGGCGCTGGCTGTCGTACGCAGTGGCGCTGCATCAACCGGGGCTGCCGTCGCGGCTGCTGAAGATGACGGAGATCCGGCTGTACGGTCGTCGTGGTGTGGTGGGCGCCGCCGGAACAGCTGAGCGGCACGCCGCGGTAGCGGAGTTTCTGCATTGGTGGCGGACGGCAGACGCGAACGTGAGGCACGTGGCGCTGGCCACCCTGATAGATCAATACCGCCGCGAGCAGCTTGCCGGGTGCGCCGATGAAGCGCGCCGGCGGCGCGCCGTCGATGACTTCTGCCGTGGCCTCGGACTGGAGTTGGCGCTGCGTAGCATGGCAGCGAATACGTATCGTCAGGCGCTGGGGTGGCTGCGGGCACAGCGCATCGAGCGCGCGGCGACCTATAGCGCTACGTTCTTCGTGTACTGTGGCGAGCAGGGCTGGCTGTCCTTCCAACCGCCAAGCCGTACGGTGCGGGAACCCTATCAACGGGTGTTCGACGCTGACTTCCTGGGCACCGATGGGGGGCTCTGGAGCGAGCGGCTGCGGCGCTATCTGGAATACCTGAAGAGCGAGCGCAATCTGAGCGACGGCGGCATCGACTTCTACGTGCGCAAGCTCAAGGTGTTCGTCGAGTGGCTGAACGCCGGTGCCGAGGCGGAGCCGATAACCGTGCCGGCGATCAAGCGCTTCCTCAGCGAGAGGCACCGGCAGGGATGCAAGCTGCACACGGTGGCGAAGCACCTGTACGCGCTGCGGGTCTTCTTCGAGTTTCTGGTTGACAAAGGAATTATCGACAGCAACCCGGCGCTGGAGCTGAGCCTCAGGGCGGACCCGGCGGAGCCCCGGGAGACCTTGACCCAGCTGGAGGTGGCGCAGCTGATCGAGTTCCTGGAAGACCAACAACGGGCCAGCCGCGAGGGGCTCGAGGTGGCCGCGCAGAGCACCCATTTCCGCGCCGTGCGCGACCGCTGCCTGGTCTTGTTGCTGGTGCTGACCGGGGTGCGCGCGGGGGAAGCATGCGGTATGCGGCTGGCCGACATCGACTTCGCCAAGCGCTCCATCCGAATCCAGGCGAAGGGTAACCGCAGCCACCGCCACAAGCAGCGTGAGATTCTGCTGCCCGATGCGTTGTGGAGCGCTCTCGGCGACTACCTCGAGGTGCGCGCGGCTCCCGGCCAGGACCGGCTCTGGATCACCTGGAACAAGAATCCGGTCACCGGGTCCGGCCTCAACAAGATCATCACCCGACGGGTGCGTGAGGCGGGTATCGAGAAGGTGATCTCCCCACATCGGCTGCGGGCAACCTGCGCCTCGCTGTACGTCAAGAAAGGAGTCGATCCCTTCTTTCTCAAGACGCTGCTGGGCCATCGTTCGATATGCACCACCATGGATCACTATACCCGGCTCAATGAGGAGGACCTGCGTGCCGTCTGGAAACGAACCAATCCACTTGCCGGACTCGACGATGAGTGATTACGAACAGACCTTCGCCCGTTACCTGGACACCGAATGTGGTTACTCCCCGCATACCGTGGTGACCTACCGCCGCGTGGTGAAGGATTTTCTGGAGTTCCTCGGGTCGCGCGGTATCGAGTTGGGGAACCTGTGCCGGGAGGATGTCAGCTCGTATGTGTTCCGGCTGCGCACCGAGCGCGGCAACGGCGCGCGCTCGGTGCGCTTGAAGCTGCAGATCATCAAGGCGTTCCTGAGCTTCCTCAAGGAGTATCACGGCGACGCCGCGCCGCGGCTGGAGCTGGGTCCCAAGGACTTCAACTACAAGGTGGAACAACAGGACGCGCAGGCGTTCTCCGAGGAGCAGTTGACGGCGCTGATGGAAAGCGCCAACGAGTGCTGCCGGGCTGCCAGGAACAAGCTCGACGCGGCCGACGGCAGCCCCGCGAAGCTGCTGCAGAAGCAGTTCCTGGCGGCGCTGCGGGACCGTGCCCTGCTGGCGCTGTTGATCGCCACCGGGCTGCGCATCGCCGAGGCGCTCGGCATCTGTCTCGAGGACTTCGATGACGTGGAACAGACGATCCTGATCCGGGGCAAGGGCAAGAAGCTGCGCAAGGTCTTCTTCGACCTCGACGTGCTGCAGGAACATCTGCTGCCATACCTGGAGGCGCGGAAGGCGCTCGATCTGCCCCATGATCGGTTGTTCGTGAGCAGCAAGAGCTACGCGCCGCTGGGCAGCAGAGGAGTTCAGAAACGACTCAAGGACTATCTCCGGGCGGCCGGCTTGCGGACCTCGGCGAGTCCGCACACCCTGCGCCACAGCTTCGCCACGGTGGCCATCGAGAAGGGCGCCAACATCAAGGCCGTGTCCCAGATCATGGGGCATTCGAGCTGTCGCATTACCATCGACCTCTACACCCATCTCTCGAACGAGCACCTGCGCGCCGTGATGCAGCGCTGCAACCCGCTGGCGACCGAGGTGATCCCCATCGCCGAGCGGATCGAGACCCGCAAGCAGCATCTGGCCTATCTGGAGGCCACCGGATAGCCCGAATCGGCCCGTTATGGCCGATTTCGCTCCGCGCAGGCCGCGCCGCCTGAGAAACATCGTTCATAGCGGCCCTACAAGGCCCCTCCACGAGCCGAGGTGGTGTCTGGATACCCCCTGCCAAGCGCAGAAACCGCCTCTCAGGCCTCCGTTCGCTGCGCCCGTATCGCCGCGGCTCCCGCGGTCGCCACCTGAACGAGTCGAATTGCCGGTGCATGATGATCGGTTGTTCGTGCGCGGCACGAGTTACGTGCCGCCAAGGAGTTCAGAAACGGCTCAAGGACTCCCTCCGGGCGGCCGGTTCACGGAGTTGCAACCCGCTGGCGACCGAGGTGATCCCCATCGCCGAGCGGATCGAGACGCCGGCAAGCAGCACCTGGCCTATCTGGAGGCCACCGGATAGCCTGAATCGGCCCGTTATGGCCGATTTTGCTCCCCGCAGGACGCACCGCCTGAAAAAAATCGTTCATAGCGGCCCTACAGGCCCCTCCACGAGCCGAGGTGGTGTCTGGACACCCCCCTGCCAATCGCAGAAACCGCCTCTCAGACCTCCGTTCGAGTGTGCTCACCCGTGCCTCCGCGCCTCTTGCCCGTGCAGTCGCCACCCTGAGCGAGTCGAATGGCCGGTGATCGACCCACACTGCGGCCGCGCACCAGGAAGCCCTTCCTTCCCCACTGCGCACCGTTACGTAACGGTGCCGGCGGTGCGGCCGCGGTCTGATCTGCGGTCTCTACCTCGGCAGCCGCGGCGCGCCACAAAGCGTTCTGGCAGCCGCCGCTCCAGGCGACGAAGCTCTCGCCGCCGAACACCACCTCAGCGTGGTCCACGCCGGCTCTCGCACTGACGCTGGCGGTCGTCGGCGGTGCGTGCGGATTCCGGTGACAGCGGCACGCCTAAGCTGCTATATTCCACCTCAGACCACCTTCAGTTCGCATAACCATTACTCCGCTGCCGATCGGCAGTGGCACCGACCGATACAGCGGGTAGTCCATGCGCTCCTTGTTCTCGGTGAAGTAGTTGATCTCGCCTTGGATGTCGTAGCACTGCTTGTCGGTGTAGCGGCCACTGGCGTGCAGCTCCTTGAGTTCCTTGATGACCGCAGCGACGCAGCCCTGCCACAGCAGGCTGCGCCAGCGCTCATAGCAGGTCGAGAATTGCTCGGTGGCTTCTCCGTAGAGGGTCTTGC
Source organism: Spirochaetia bacterium (assembly GCA_965262935.1). GTDB lineage: Bacteria > Spirochaetota > Spirochaetia > SZUA-6 > Bin103 > Bin103. The sequence goes on from OZ253572.1 coordinate 1,342,108, forward strand.
TTATCTTCGCGAGGTGGTCGCAAGCATGCCAGAAATCGAGGATGTACCAGACTTTCTGCCCGCTTTCGGCCAAATCTGCCGCGCGCGCCCAAATCCACGATGCTCCATCTCCGAGTATTACCAACACCAGCGCAGCCACCCTATGGCTACGCCGGCTCATCTCCACCTCGATGCGCGGGAAGAACTCATCGGCATGCTCGATCCCGGTCACACAGGAGGTGTTGGTACAGTGCGCCGCGCCCTCCTTATCCACCGCTACCGCAGACACCGTCGCTACCTTGGAGTCGCGATACGCACGCTCGTATTTCTTCTTCCCGTCTTTAGTTACCTGCTCGTTCGTGCGTATCGGCACCTTTCCGGCGTCGATACTCACCGCCATCGTCGCGCTGATCTCCTCACGCACTGCTAGCGGCTTGTCCGCGCGTTCGCGGATCTCCTGTTGGCGCTGTTCCTGCAACCCACTGCCTACCTTCCGCACCATCTCGAACGCCTTCTGCATCGAGATCAGCTCCCGCTCGTCGGCGCGGAACACCTCGTGAAATTGCTCAAGGCTCGCCTCGTACGGCTGCTGCGCGCCGCTGACAGAGCGACTGGGCATGACGGGCGGGTACACGCCTACTTCGAGGCGGCGCACGCCATCGGCAGCCCGTCGTGGCGGACGCTGCTGCGCCACGTGTGGCCGAACATCACGATTGGCTGGGCGATCATCGCGGAGGCCAGCTTGAGCTTCCTGGGCTTCGGGCTGCCGCCGGACGTGCCGAGCTGGGGCACGATGCTGAGCCGGGAGGGGCGGCAGTACATGGAGATGGCGCCGCGGCTGGCGATGTGGCAGGGGGTGGCGCTGACGCTGGTGGTGTACTGCCTGAACATGGTCGGCGACGCGCTGCGCGACCTGCTCGACCCGCGGCTGCGCGGCGGCGGCGGCTCGCTGGCCGGCGGGGTAGGCATGCGCGCCGCCGAGCGCGCCACGAAGGCGCTGCAGAAGCTGGAACGATCGCGCTGAGCCGGCAGGTCACTCCCGCGGCCCACGATCTGCGGGATACTGATCCTGGGGAAGCACCCGCGGGACTACCTTCCGGGCGCCTACGTTCAATTCCTGTGCATCGCCGGTACCGCTCTGGACTGCCCAATCGTGGATGAACGCCTGTTCGACGGACCGATCGACTCCGTGGTTCCGGCGGGCTTCCGTGGACCAGGTGTTCAACGTTATCGAGGAGCGTGCCGGGCACTTCCACTGGCCCGATCTGGATGGAGACCTGGAAATCGATCTCATCCATGGACACCGCGGAGGCGCCTTTGAGCTTTCTGGGGTTCGGGTTGCCGCCGGACGTGCCGAGTCGCGTGCGTGGTGCCGGGCTTGTCGCTAGCGCCCAAATTCAGGATAGTCCCTTGTGCCGCCGCACGTTAAGCGCCTTCCATGCAAGCAGCGGTTGGGATTGGATGCGTTCCTGCAGGGTCGTGTCAGACGTCAAGATCGACGCGTCGACTTCCCCTCGGTTCAGCAGCAGGTCCAGGAATGCGCGCTCGGCGTCGATGAACGGTAGCACGATGGAAAGCGCCCTCCTGCACTCTTCAACAAGACGCGCCCCGTACTGCGCCAATGCCTCCTGCTCTGGCGGTTGGCGGGTGCGCAGGGCGGGCCCGAGTTGGCCGGCCAGTTCCGCGCTGTCGAAGTCCACATCGTCGACCGAGACGGTCCGCCAATCCTTGCGGTTCATGCCTCCGTAGGCAACGAAGGCGATACGGAGCCGTTCGCGCTGGAGCTCGTCGGTATCGAGGACGCGATGGCAATCGAACAGGTCTCTCGCTTGCCGGCGCGAGAACAGCGCCGAGAGCTTCCCGGCCACGAGTTCGTGCAGGTCGAGAACAGGAATACCCCTGGCCTGGAACTCCCCGAGCGGGTGAGAATCGGCATGGCGAATCTCCCAAAGCGGCTGTCTATACATGAAGTTGAAATCGACATCGAGATTTGCGGGCTGCCCGGTGAAGCTCGGGTAGCTCAACCGCCACTTTCCGCCGGCGTGTTCGCTCGGCACCCTCCGAACGGCGAACCCTTCACGGGAAAACACCGCCTGGGCCGCCTGTTCGATCTTGGGACGATCCGCCAGCATGTCCTCGCGCTCCAGCGCGCCGATGTAGTTGAGATCGATGTCTACGGACAGCCTCGGATGGCGGAGGACGAACAGGTTCAAGGCGGTGCCGCCCTTCAGGACCCACTTCCCTCTCAGCGCAGGGTGGGAGTTCAGGACGTTCAGGAGATGCACCAGATGGAGGACTTTCTCGACCGTACCCTCGTCGAACCCGTCGGGGCTGGCTATGGGCAGGATTTCCGCCGAGGAGAACCTCACAGCACCTCCCCCCAGGACCGACTCAGGATTTCGGCCGGGATCATGAGGTTCCAGCCCTTGACCCACTGGCAGCCTCTGCGCCTGCTCCGCGTCAGATAGTGGGGCTGCCGCGGGCGGAGCTCGCGCAGCGCATCGAGATGCGCTGCTTCCACCATCAGCGGCTCCCGGTGCTGCTCAAGGAAGAACCCCACCTTTGCGGCGGTGGTCGCATTCTCCAGCAGCCGGGTATACTCGACGACCTGATCCAGGCTGAAGAACTCCACGGACTCCAAAGAGCGCCATATCTCTTCCCAACTACCGGTCAGGTCGGGACGGTCCAGCACATCGACCAGGGTTCGTTCGTGGTTGGTCACTCGGAGTTGCACTCCTGAGCGATTGTGGCCGGTGACACCGAACATTTCCTGGCCCCTCGCCAGCAGCGGTGGTGGCACGGGCGCGCCTCGGAACTCATGAGATTGGAAGGTGAGCGGAAGCGACTTGCTCGCCGATACGTAGACCAGTCTCCAATGCACCGAGTACGCCCTGCCGTGGAATTCCAGGGCCGTGTGGTAGGCCAACACCGCGTCCTCGGTCATCTTGGCCGCCACCAGATACGGATCGACCGTCATGGAGGCCGGGTCCATGCCCCAGGGCACGGTCGCATACAGGCCGCGCCGCACGCGCAGGATGCGACCCTGCTTGCGGTGGTAGGCCAACAGCGAATTGCGGGTACTCGGGTTGCGTGACCCCCGGTCGGACAGAAAGCGGTCCAGCTCGTCGACCGTGAACACGGCGTACCGCTGCAGAAAGTGGTTGAGCCTGACGGGGCCGGTCGTTTGATGATAAGTCGACATAATGGCGTTTTATTTAGCATCGTCTATAGTGTTTGTCAATGATGATTCGACCACGCTTGCTCCGACCCGTCGCGCGGCGCCGGCCCCGGCATTCCGGCATCGGCTTCAGGAACTTGGCGGGTTGACCGACAAATCGCCAACGCCTACTTCGAGGCGGCACATGCGATCGGCAGCCCGTCGTGGCAGACGCTGCTGCGCCACATGTGGCCGAACATCACGATCGGCTGGGCGATCATCGCGGAGGCGAGCTTGAGCTTCCTGGGCTTCGGGCTGCCGCCGGACGTACCGAGCTGGGGCACGATGCTGAGCCGAGAGGGGCGGCAGTACATGGAGATGGCGCCGCGACTGGCGATGTGGTCGGGGGTGGCGCTGACGCTGGTGGGGTACTGCCTGAACATGGTCGGCGACGCGCTACGCGACCTGCTCGACCCGCGCCTGCGCGGCGGCGGCGGCGCGCTGGCCGGCGGGGTAGGCACGCGCGCCGCCCGAGCGCGCCCGCAAGGCCCTGCAGAAGCTGGAACGCAAAGAACGGCCGTCCACCTAGGGTGGCGGGGTTCGCCGATCACGATCACACCGCAAAAGGGAGCCATGAGATCTGGTGGAACCCTGTGTCCAGAGCCCGGACAACAATTCCCAATCACACCGGCGATGTACCGGAAGGAACACCAAAAGCCTGATGCGCATGTTCGGCCCCAACGGCAATCCGCAAGCCCGCAACCTGTTCGAGGTCATCGGCTGCCTTCAGGAACGCGAAGGGCTTCACCTCAGAGTCCAGGCGGTTCGCTAGTGTGGTGTCGAAGGGCGGGTGTTGACCACGGCCCGCCGTAGCCGTTCAATCACAACCATGGGCACGGCGCAGCGCTATTCCGATTCCGAGTTCGAGTCGATGTTGCAGGATGTCGAGTCCGACTTGGTCGAGCGCAAGGAGTCGCTATGCCGAGACGCCCCGACCGGCATCAGGGAGGCGGTCTGCGCGTTTGCCAACGACCTCCCCGACCACCAACGGTCCGGCGTCGTGTTCGTGGGGGCGGATGACGCCGGCAGGCCCATCGGTCTGCCGATCACCGACGCACTCCTGCGCCAACTGGCCGACATCAAGACCGACGGTAACATCGTGCCGCCACCGACGCTGACCGTCAGCAAACAGGTTCTGGCAGGACACGAGGTCGCAGTCGTTACGGTGCAACCCGCCGACTCGCCCCCGGTCCGCTATCGGGGACGCACCTGGATCCGCGTGGGGCCGCGGCGAGCCGTGGCGAGCTTGCAGGACGAGCGCATCCTGAACGAGAAGCGTCGCCATCGCGAAAGCTCATTCGATGCCCATCCGGCCCCCGGAGCGCGGCTCACTGACCTGGATCTGCGCTACTTCGAGGATGAATACCTGCCGCGGGCGATCGATGCGGCCACGTTGGAGCAGAACGACCGCAGCACCATCGAGCGGCTCGCGAGCATGAAGATGCTTGCGTCGGCCGACGACCCGCGGCCCACGATGTGCGGGATACTGATCCTGGGGAAGCATCCGCGGGACTTCCTTCCGGGCGCCTACGTTCAAGGGGCGCTTCGGCAACTCGTTCGCAACGCGGTGCGGCGCGAGCTACGCGCCAACCAGCAGCCGGACCCGCTATTCAAAGTCACGCCGCAACGCGTCTTCTGTACCGTGCAGGCGCACAGTGCCGCACAGAGATGACGCCGGTCTGCGCCGCGGGTCGAGAACGGGGCGGCGCGGGGCGGCGGCGTGGCGGTTGACCGGGTCGTCGGGCGCCGGGTATTGTGTGCCTGATTCGATATGGCGCGCACAGCACCGATCAGAGCGGCTATCCGTAGCACCGCGGCGCGGAGTTACCCGCGGCCTCCGTGCCTCGGCGGTTCACGCCGGTTGCAGGCCGTGGGTACCACACTCACGGCCTTTTTTGTTGGTTGGCGCCGCCGATTCGCCGCCGGGGAGTTGCTGCAATGACGGCGTTGCCGGCGATCGAGATCCTCGACACTACCCTGCGTGACGGGGAGCAGATGCAGGACGTGAGCTACACGCCCGGCGAGAAGCTGGCCATCGCCAAGGTGTTGCTCGAAGACGTGAAGGTGGACCACGTCGAATTGACCAGTGCGCTGGTCAGCGAAGGCGAGCGCGGCGCCGTCCGCGAGGTGATCGCCTGGGCGCAGGAGCATGGCCGGGCCGACGCCATCGAAGTGCTCGGCTTTACCGACATGCACCGCTCGGTCGACTGGATCACGGAGCTGGGCTGTACGGTGATGAACCTGCTCGCCAAGGGCTCGCTGCTGCATGTCACGACCCAGCTCGGCAAGCAGCCGGCCGAACACTTCGCCGATATCGGCGCCACGGTCGCGTATGCCAGCGACCACGGCGTGCGCTGCAACATCTACCTGGAGGACTGGTCGGGGGGCATGCTCGACTCGCCCGACTACGTGCTGGCGATGCTCGACGAGTTGAGCAGCATGGAGCTGTGGCGCATCATGCTGCCCGACACCCTGGGCCTGCTGTCGCCGCCGCAGGTCAGCCGTTTCGTAGGCAGCTTGGTGCGCCGCTACCCGCGCCTGCGCTTCGACTTTCACGGCCACGACGACTACGGCATGGCCACCGCGAATACCCTGGCGGCCGTGGAAGCCGGCGCCTCCTGTGTGCACTGCACCATCAACGGCATGGGCGAACGCGCCGGCAACACCCCATTGGACGAGGTGGTGGTCGGGATCCACGACTTCCTCGGGCGCCGCACGAACGTCGACGAGACCAAGCTGATTACCGCCTGTGAGCGGGTGGAGGTGTTTTCCGGGCGGCGGGTCGCCTTCAACAAGCCGATCGTCGGTCCCAACGTGTTCACGCAGACCGCCGGCATTCATGCCGACGGCGACCACAAGGGCGACCTCTATGCAAGCCGGCTGTCGCCGGAGCGGTTCGCGCGCCGGCGCCGCTACGCGCTCGGCAAGCTGAGCGGCAAGCGCAGCCTGGAATTCAACCTCGCCGATCTCGGCATCGTGCTCGACGACGAGCAGTCGCGCCTGGTGCTGGAGCGCATCAAGGAGCTGGCGGACCGCAAGCAGACCATCACCCAGGACGATCTGCCGTTCATCATCTCCGACGTGCTGGAGACGCCGCACAACCGGCAGTTCATCCTGCGCAGTTGCGTGGTGGTGTCGAGCATCGGCCTCAAGCCGGTGGCCACCATCAAGCTGGCGTGCCGCAACGGCGCCGGCGAGTTCGACGATTACGAGGCCAGCGATCAGGGCGACGGCGGCTACGACGCGTTCATGAACGCGGTACGCAGCATTGGCCGCACGCTGGGTCTGACCCTGCCGCGGCTGGCCGATTACAACGTGTCCATTCCGCCCGGCGGCAAGTCGGATGCGCTGGTGCAGTGTTCCATCACCTGGACCGATCCCGACCGCCCCGGCGAGGTGTTCAATACCAAGGGCGTGCACAGCGACCAGGTGCTGGCCGCGGCGCAGGCTACCGAAAAGATGCTCAACCTGGTGGCCGCGGGAACCCTGGCACCGGTGTATGGCTAGCCGGTCCGGCGGCAAGCTCTGGGACAAGAGCGAACCTCTGGATGCGCTGCTCGAGCGATTCACGGTCGGCGACGACTACCAGCTCGACAGTGCACTGGTGGCGGCGGATTGCGTCGCCTCGCTGGCGCACGCGACGATGCTGGCGGCCATTGCGGTGATCACGCCCGGCGATCTGGAGGAGTTGCGCAGCGGCCTGCTGGCGGCGCTGCAGCAGGCGGAGGAGGAGTCCTTCGTGATCGAGCGCGCCGACGAGGATGGCCACACCGCCCTGGAGCGCTTCCTTACCCGGCACACCGCCGCCGGGGCGCGCATCCATACCGGCCGGTCGCGCAACGACCAGGTGATGGCGGCGCTGCGCCTGTACGGGCGCGACGCGCTGGTGGCGTTGCAGCGCCTGGCGCTCGACCTGGCCGATGCCCTGCTCGGTTTCGCCGCCGCTCACGAGCGGCGCAGCATGCCGGGCCGTACCCATACGCAGATCGCCATGCCCTCGACGCTCGGCCTGTGGGCGGCGGCGTTTGCCGAGGAACTGCTCGACGATCTCGCCCTGCTGGAAACCTGTTACCGGTTGACCAATCGATCGCCGCTCGGGTCGGCGGCGGGATACGGCGCGCCGCTGCCGCTCGACCGCGAACAGGTGGCAGCCCTGCTCGGCTGCGACGGGCCGGTGCACAACGTGCTGGCGGCGGCCAACAGCCGCGGCAAGCTGGAGGCGATCACGCTCGACGCCCTCGACCAGGTGGCAATGACGTTGAGCCGTCTGGCCCAGGATCTGATGTTGTTCTCGCTGCCCGAGTTGGGCTACGTGACCTTGCCGGTGGAGTTGTGCACCGGCAGCAGCATCATGCCGCACAAGCGCAATCCCGACGGCCTGGAACTGGTGCGGGCGCGGGCGGCCACCGTGTCGGGGCTTGCCGGCGGCGTAAAGGGCATTGTCCGCACCTTGCCGAGCGGCTACCACCGCGACCTGCAGGAGACCAAACGCCCTTACCTGCAGGGCTTCGAGATCGTGGCCGGCCAGCTCAGTGTGATGCTCCTTACCGTTGAACGGCTGCAGGTGCACGACGACGCCCTGACGCGCGCCCTGACCCCGGAACTGTTCGCCACCGATACCGCATTCGCGTTGGTGCGGGACGGTATGGCGTTTCGGGATGCCTACCGCGCCGCGTCCGGTATGCAAGGCGGTGCGATGGAGCGAGTCGATCTGGGTGCGGAGGCAGAGGCGGCGTTGGCACGGCGCACCGCCTCCGGGACCGCCGGCAATCTCGATCTGCGCGGTTGCCGGCGCCGGACCGCGGCCGAGCGGCGCCGCGTGGACGGCGATGCGGCGCGCACCGGCGCGGCATTGGCCCGCCTGGTTGGGCGTCCCGTACAGGTGTGCCGCGGCGCGTGGCTGCACCGGGAGGCCGCTGGCGCATGAGCGGCGCGCGCGACGAACAGCTTCAGGGGGCGTATCTCGTTGGCCTGCAGGCGGCCGCGGGCGGCGGCGCCGCGCCGTCTGATGAGCGGAGCGGAAGCGCGGCGCCGGCCAGCCTGGTGCAGCGCGCGCCGGACTGGGACGTGCAGCAGTGCCTGGACGAGCTGGCGCGGCTGGCGGACAGCGCCGGGCTGCACGTGGCCGGGCGCACCTGGCAGCGCCGCCGGCAGCCCGACCCGCGCACCTATCTGGGGGCCGGCAAGATCGCGGAGGCCGGCAGCGCGGCCCAGCAGGCCGGCGCCGAGGTGGTGCTGTTCGATGACGAATTGTCGCCGTCGCAGCTCCGCAACGTGGAACGGATCCTCGGCGACGACCTGCTGGCGGTGGACCGCACGGCGCTGATTCTGGACGTGTTCGCGCGCCATGCCCGCAGCAGCGAAGGCAAGCTCCAGGTGGAGCTGGCGCAGCTCGAATACCGGCTGCCGCGCCTGACCCGGCTGTGGACGCACCTGGCCCGGCAGGCCGGCGGGCGAGCGGGCGGCGGCGTCGGGTTGCGCGGCCCTGGCGAGACCCAGATCGAGGTGGACCGGCGGCAGATCCGCCGCCGCCTGGGAGCGTTGCGCACGCGCATCGACCAGCTCTCGCGGCAGCGGCGCCACGGCCGCGTGCAGCGCCACCGCGCCGGCGGCACCATGGTGGCGCTGGTCGGCTATACGAACGCGGGCAAGAGCAGCCTGATGAACCGGCTCACCGGAGCGGACGTGTACGCCGCGGACCGGCTGTTCGCGACCCTCGACCCGACCACGCGGCGGATCGATCTGGGCGCCGGGCGGCAGGCCCTGCTGACCGACACGGTCGGATTCATCCAGAAGCTGCCGCACCAGTTGGTGGCGGCGTTCCGCGCCACGCTCGAAGAGGTGACGGAAGCCGATCTGCTGCTGCTGGTGGCGGATGCGAGCGATCCGCGTCACTTGCAGCAGCAGGACGCGGTGGTGGAGGTGTTGGCGAACATCGGCGCCGGCGACATACCGCGGATGTCGATCCTCAACAAGATTGATCTGGTCGACGCCGATTCGCCGCTGCGGCTCGGGCTGGAGGGGGCCGTCGCGGTGAGCGCCGTCACCGGCGAGGGAGCCGCCGACCTGCGCGCGGCGCTGCGCCGGCGCCTGGCGGAAGGCCACGTGCGGGTCGCATTCGACATCCCGTACAGCAAGTCGGCGCTGCTCGGAGTGGTGCGGGCGGCGGGGCACATCGAGCGCCAGGAGGCGGGCGCGGACGGCTATCGGGTGACCGCCCTGGTGCCGCCCCACCTGGCGGCCGCGCTGCGCGCCGGCAACGCGGCGGCGCTCGGTTATCGCGGGGAACCGGAGTGAGTGAGCGTATCGCCCTGATCGAAGATGACTCGGCGGTAGCCAAGGGGCTCAGTTTCGCCCTGGAGCAGGAAGGTTACGTCGTGCTGTGGGGAGAGGATGGCGGCACCGGCTACAAGCTGGTCGCCGAGCAGGCGCCGCATCTGATCATTCTCGACATTCGGCTGCCCGATACCAACGGCTTCGATCTGTGCCGCAAGCTTCGCCAGGAGGGCTTTCGGCAACCGATTCTGATGCTCACGGCGCGCGACGAAGAGGTGGACAAGGTGCTCGGCTTCGAGTTGGGCGCGGACGACTACGTGGTAAAGCCGTACCAGCTCCGCGAACTGCTGTCGCGGGTGCGCGCTCTGCTGCGCCGCGCCTACGGGGAACTGGCGCAGCGCAGCAGCAACGAAAAGATCGTATTCGACGATGTGACCCTCGACCTGGAATTGCTGCAGGTGTTCCGCGCCGGCGCGATCGTCTACCTGACGCCCACCGAATTCCGGCTGCTGCGCTATCTGATCTCCCGCCCGGACCGCCCGGTAACCCGCGATCAGATTCTGGAAGCGGTGTGGGGCTATCATGCCGAGGTGGGCTACGATCGTACCGTGGATGTCCACATGCGCCATCTGCGCGAGAAGCTGGAGCGCGACCCGACCCATCCGCGGCGCCTCGTTACCGTGCGCGGCCACGGTTACAAGTTCTCCAGCCGGCCGCTACAGTAACGGCAGGACGGGAATCCTGACCGCGCTGTCTGGCCGGCAGCGTGCGCGGCCCGGTATCTTGTATTGCAGCCTATGGTGGGAGGAACCTGATGGCTGCCGTCGGCGGCTTGCCATTCCTGTCGATTCGCGCGCGCCTGGTGCTGAGCTTCATCCTCATCGCCATGGTGGCGATCGGGATTGTCGGCGGGTTCTCGGGCGCCTTGCTGAAACACTTTGTGGAGCGCCGCGAGACCGCCTACCTGCAGTCCAACGCGTCCACGGTGGCGCGGCAGGCGCTTGCCCTGATGGTGCCGTTGCTGCGTCCGCTGTCACTGCTTGAGCTGGCGCAGACGTCGGCGTTCATGAGCGACTCGCGGATCCGGATCATGGACCGCGCGCACCGCGTGCTCGCCGACTCCGGGCCGCAGGACGGGTCCGATCACGAGTGGGTGCGGGTGGTGGCGACGTTTCCTTCCGGCAACTCGATGGTGCGGCAGATGTTCTGGATCCGGGTGTCGGCCGACCCCGCCCGGCGCGCCAGCCAGCTGCGCTCGCTGCCGGTGCTGCAGGGATTCGCCGACACCCAGATCATGGTGGTGCGGCGGCGCAGCGGGCTGTGGGGCAGCCTGATCGAATTCCAGGAGTATGACGGGCCGGTGTCGCACGCGGCTTCGACGGCGGCAAGTGTCGCTGCCGACGATCCGATGCGCATTGTCCACCTCGAACCGATCGGCGATCCCGACAATCCCATCGGCTACGTGGAGATTGCCCGCAGCCCCGACGTCCACAGCGAGGCGCTGGAAACGATCATTGGACCGTTCATCATTGCCGCCCTGGCGGCCACCGTCCTCGCCGCCCTGCTCGGGTTCGTATTCGGCCGGCGGTTGACCGCCCCGATCGAGGGCCTCACCGCGTCCGCGGCGCGCATGGGAAGCGGCGATCTGGCGGCTCGTGCGCCGACCACCGGGAGCGGCGAGATCGGCGAACTGGGCCGGCAGTTCAACGCCATGGCGGGCAAGCTGGAGTCGACAGTGCGCGACTTGCGCCAGGAACGCGACGTGCTGCGCCGGTTCGTGGCCGACGCGTCACACGAGTTGCGTACGCCGGTGACCGCCCTGAAGACGTTCAACGAACTACTGTTGCGCGGCGCGAGGCAGGACACGGATGGCAACGGGCACGCACCCGCTGCGCCCGCACCCGCTGTGTCCCGTGCCGCCGGCGAGGAAGCTCCGCTGGCGCTGGCCGAGGGCGGTGCGGAGGGGCACTGGAAGGGACGGGCGCGCGGCGCCCGCGGCATTGACGGAGAGACGCGCCTCGAGTTTCTGCGCGACAGCCGCCATCAGATCGAGCGTATGGAGTGGATCGTCGAGAATCTGCTCAATCTGTCGCGGCTGGAGGCCGGCGCATTCAGCAACCATGCCATGCGGGTAACGCTCGGCGATCTGGTGCGCGGCGCCGAGCGGCGCTTCGCGCGCCAGGCCGCGCGCGCCGGGGTCGCGATATCGGTCGAGATGACCATCGCCGACCGCGACCTGGAACTGCACCTGGCCGGCATGGAAATTGCCGTGGACAACGTGATGCAGAATGCCATCTTCTACGGCGGCGCGGGCGGCGTCGGCGCCGAGATCGTGATCGGCGGCGCCGACGATCACGGCTGGGCCATCATCCGCGTCCGCGATCGCGGGCCGGGTATCGCGGCGCAGGACCTGCCGCACATCTTCGATCGCTTCTACCGCGGCAAGCCGATGGGCGACAGCGCGGTTTCCAAGGGCAGCGGCCTCGGCTTGGCGATCGCGCGCGCCGTGGTGGTGGCGAACGGCGGCACCATAGCGGCGGCCAACAACGGCGATGGTCCGGGGGTGACCTTCTCGCTGCGCCTGCCGCTGCACCGCATCAACGGCGCTGGCGGCGACTGACCTGGTGTGCGCTCGCGCGCCGGCTAGCTGGGTTCAGGTCCAGGTTCAGGGCAGCAGGGTAGAGCCCATCAGGTAGCGGTCGCACTCGCGCGCCGCGCCACGGCCCTCCATGATTGCCCATACGACCAGGCTGGCGCCGCGTCGTACGTCGCCGGCGGCGAACACGCCGGGCAGGCTGGTGTCGAACTTGCCGTACTGCGCGCGCGCGTTGCTGCGCTCGTCGCGCTCCAGGCGCAGTTGCTCGAGCAGTCGGTCCTCGGGGCCCAGGAAGCCCATCGACAGCAGGACAAGCTGCGTCGGGCGCGCGCGCTCGCTGCCGGTCACCGGCCGCGGCCGCCCGGCGCCCCACGCCACGTCGACCAGACCGGTGTGGCTCACGCGATTGCCGGCGTCGGAGGTAAACCGCTCGGCCGTCACGCTGTACGCACGCGGGTCGCTGCCGTGCACCGCGGCAACCTCTTCCTGACCGTAGTCGGGCAGCGAGGTACGCCCGAACGCCGGCCACGGCAGACCGGCCGGGAACTCGGGGACGATCTCGATCTGGGTGAGGGAGCGGCAGCCCTGGCGCATGGCGGTGCCGACGCAGTCGGTGCCGGTGTCACCGCCGCCGATCACCAGGACATCCTTGCCGGCGGCGTCGATCGGCGGCCGCCCGGCGGCGCCGTCGAGCAACCAGCGCGTGTTGGCGGTGAGATACTCCATCGCCTGATGGATACCGTCCAGCTCACGGCCGGGGATCGGCAGGTCGCGCGGCCTGGTGGCCCCGCAGCACAGCACGACCGCGTCGAACTGCTCGCGCAGATCGGGCCCGGACAGGTCGCGGCCAACCTCGACGCCGGTATGAAACTCGACGCCGGAGCGGCGCATCAGGTCGACGCGGCGATCCACCAGATGTTTTTCCAGCTTCATGTTGGGGATGCCGTACATCAACAGCCCGCCGATGCGGTCGGCGCGTTCGTATACCGTGACCAGGTGACCGGCGCTGTTGAGCTGATCGGCGCACGCCAGTCCCGCCGGCCCCGATCCGACCACCGCCACCCGCTTGCCGGTGCGCACGGCCGGCGCCGCCGCTTCGACCCAGCCGGAGTCGAAGCCGCGCTCGATGATCGCCCACTCGGTGTTCTTGATGGTCACCGCCGGCTCGATGATCGCCAGCACGCAGGCCGACTCGCAGGGCGCCGGGCACACCTTGCCGGTGAACTCCGGGAAGTTGTTGGTCTTGTGCAGCCGGTCGAGCGCGTCGCGCCACAGCCCGCGGTACACCAGGTCGTTCCACTCCGGAATCAGGTTGTTGAGCGGACAGCCGACGGTCTGGCGGGTATCGGCGCGGCCGTCGCCGGTGTGGCAGAACGGGGTGCCGCAATCCATGCACCGGGAGGCTTGCGCGCGCAGTTGCTCGTCGCCGGCGTGGCCGTGAAAGTCCTGCCAGTCGGCGATTCGCGCGGCTGGATCCCGGTCAGGTGGCAGGCGGCGTTCGATCTCCTTGAATCCGGTTGGCTTTCCCATGATCTGTTGGTGGCGTTGCGGCCTAGTTGCCCGAAATCCGTGCCAGACTGTGCACGTTTTCTTCGAACGCCGCCATCACCGCCTCGTCGCCGGTGAGACCTTCGCTGCGTACCCGCGCGAGGGCTTCGAGCATGTGGCGGTAGTCGCGTGGGTACACCTTGACGAAACGGCTCACCATCTCGTCCCAGTGGCCGAGCACCTGCTGTGCCCGCGGACTGCCGGTGTACACCAGATGACGCTCGATCATCTGCCGGACCTCGGCGACCTCGTCGGCCTCGTCGAGGGCGACCAGGTCGGCCATCTCCGTGTTGCAGTGCTCCCGGAAGTCGCCGTCGAGGTCGAGCACGTAGGCGATGCCGCCGCTCATGCCGGCCGCGAAGTTGCGGCCCGTGCCGCCGATCACCACCACGCGACCGCGGGTCATGTATTCGCAGCCATGGTCGCCGACGCCTTCCACCACCGCGTGGGCGCCGCTGTTGCGCACGCAGAACCGCTCGCCGGCGACGCCATTGACATAGGCGGACCCGCCGGTGGCGCCGTAGAAGGCGACGTTGCCGACGATCACGTTGTCTTCTGGAGCGAAGGTGCTGCCGGCGGGCGGTTTGACGATGATCTTGCCGCCCGATAGTCCCTTGCCGATGTAGTCGTTGGAGTCGCCGACCAGGATCAGCGTCAGACCGGGTGGGATGAACGCACCGAAGCTCTGCCCGGCCGAACCGTTGAAGGTGAGCTGCACGCGGTCCTCCGGCATCCCCTCGGCGCCGTAGCGGCGGGTGATTTCACTGCCGAGAATGGTGCCCACCACGCGGTTGGGGTTGCCGATGCGCAGCGTCTCCCTGACCGTCTCGCCGCGTTCCAGCTGCGGCAGCACCAGGTCGAGCAGCTTGGTGTTGTCGAGCGCCCGGTGCAGGCCGTGGTCCTGCGCCACCTGGCAGTAGGTGCCTACCGACGGGGCGACTTCGGGACGGTGCAACAACGGGGTGAGATCGATGCCGCGCGCTTTCCAGTGATCGATGGCGCGGCGCGGCTCCAGGCAATCGACGCGGCCGATCATCTCATTCACGGTGCGCAAGCCGAGGCTGGCCATCAGTTCGCGCACTTCCTCGGCGACGAACTCCATGAAGTGCACCACGTGCGCGGGGTCGCCGGTGAATTTGTCCCGCAGGTCGGGATCCTGGGTGGCCACGCCCACCGGGCAGGTGTTGAGGTGGCAGACGCGCATCATGATGCAGCCCATGACGATGATCGGGGCGGTGGCGAAGCCGAATTCCTCGGCGCCGAGCAGCGCGGCGATCACCACGTCGCGGCCGGTCTTCAACTGGCCGTCCGCCTCCACCACGATGCGGCTGCGCAGGTCGTTCAACAGCAGCGTCTGGTGGGTCTCGGAGATGCCGAGCTCCCACGGCAGGCCGGCATGCTTGATGCTCGAAACCGGGGACGCGCCGGTGCCGCCCTCGGCGCCGCTGATCAGCACCACGTCGGCGTGTGCCTTGGCGACGCCGGCCGCCACCGTGCCCACGCCCACCTCGGACACCAGCTTGACGTTGATGCGCGCGCCGCTGTTGGCGTTCTTGAGATCGTGGATCAGCTCGGCCAGATCCTCGATCGAGTAGATGTCATGGTGCGGCGGCGGCGAGATCAGGCCGACTCCCGGGGTGGAGTGACGCACCTCGGCGATCCAGGGATACACCTTGAAGCCGGGCAACTGGCCGCCTTCGCCCGGCTTGGCGCCCTGCGCCATCTTGATCTGCAGCTCCTGGGCGTTGACCAGGTATTCGCTGGTGACCCCGAACCGCGCCGACGCCACCTGCTTGATGGCGCTGTTGCGCGAGTCGCCGTTGGCGTCGGGGACGTAGCGGGCCGGGTCCTCGCCCCCCTCGCCGGTATTGCTCTTGCCGCCGATGCGGTTCATGGCGATGGCCAGGGTCTCGTGCGCCTCCTTGCTGATGGAGCCGTACGACATGGCGCCGGTCTTGAAGCGCGTGACGATGGCGGATACCGGCTCCACCTCGTCGAGCGGTATCGGATCGCCGGGAGCGCGCAGCGTGAGCAGGCCGCGCAGCGTGGCCAGCTTTTCCTGCTGCGTGTCCACCTGCGCGCTGTATTCCTTGAACCTGCCGTAGTCGCCGTCCCGGCACGCCTGCTGCAGCTTGTGAATGGTGGCGGGATTGTTGAGGTGATGCTCGCCGTCGTTGCGCCACTGGTACTCGCCGCCGCCGTCGAGGGCGCCGTTCACCGCGGCGCGCGCGGCGTATCCACGCAGGTGGCGGGCGGCGGTCTCGCCGGCTATCTGCTGCAGCCCGATACCGGACAGGCGTGCCGCGGTGCCGGTGAAGTAGCGTTCCACCAGGTCGCGGGAAATGCCCACCGACTCGAAGATCTGCGCGCCGCGGTACGCCTGAATGGTGGAAATGCCCATCTTGGAGAGCACCTTCACGATGCCCTTGAGCAGCGCCTTGCGGTAGTTGTACTTGGAGGTATGGCCGCGCGGATCGTCGAAGCCTTCGCCGTCGGTGTAGTAGTCGCCGTTGGCCGCGGCGGTGTTGGCGCCGGGGAACAATCCCTCCGCGAGGGCGGCGTCGATGCTCTCGTAGGCCAGGTAGGGGCAGATCGCTCCCGCGCCGTAACCGATCAGCGTGGCGAGGTGGTGCACCTCGCGCGGTTCGCCGGACTCGACCACCAGGCCGACCCGGGTGCGCGTGCCTTCCCGAATCAGGTGATGGTGCAGCGCCGAGGTGGCGAGCAGCGCGGGAATCGGCGCCAACTCGGTGTCGATGCCGCGGTCGGACAGGATCAGGATGTCTGCCCCGGCGGCGATCGCGGCGTCGGCCTCGGCGAACAGCCTGTCGAGCGCCGCGCTCAGACCGGCACCGCCGGCCGCCACCGGGTAGCGCATCGCCAGGGTGACCGCGCGATGAGTGCCCGCCGCGCCGTCGAGCGCGCGCAACTGCTCCAGTTCCTCCAGTGACAGCACCGGGCTCTCCAGCCGCACCTGCCGGCAGCTTTGCGGCGTGGCGTGCAGCAGGTCTCCCTCACCGCCGAGGGTGGTGAGGGTGGAGGTGACCAGTTCCTCGCGGTTGGCGTCGATGGGAGGATTGGTGACCTGCGCGAACAGCTGCTTGAAATAGTTGTACAGCAGCTTCGGTTCATCGGACAGCACGGCCGGGGGAGCGTCGTTGCCCATCGAGCCGATCGGCTCGATCGCGTTGCGGGTCATCGGCTCCAGGATCATGCGCAGATCCTCGAACGTGTATCCGAAGGCGCGCTGCAAGCGGGCGCGGTCGGCGGCGGCGATCGACGGCGGCTCGGCGCCGGCCGGGAGGTCGCTCAGATGCACCAGGTTGTCGCGTAGCCAGCCGGCGTAGTCGTGCGCGCCGGCGATTGCGCTCTTCAACTCGTCGTCGTCGATGATGCGGCCCTGGCTGGTATCGACCAGCAACATCCGTCCGGGGCGCAGCCGATCCTTGCGCACGATCTCTTCGGGTGGCAGATCGAGCACGCCGACTTCCGACGCCAGGATCACCAGACCGCTCCTGGTCACGCAGTAGCGCGACGGCCGCAGGCCGTTGCGGTCGAGCACCGCTCCTACCTGAATGCCGTCGGTGAACGCCACCGAGGCGGGACCGTCCCAGCTCTCCATCAGCGAGGCGTGGTACTCGTAGAACGCCTTCTTCTGCGCGCTCATGCTCTCGTGATTCGCCCACGGCTCGGGGATCAGCATCATGAACGCGTGCGCCAGCGAACGCCCGCCGAGCACCAGCAGCTCGAAGCTGTTGTCCAGCTTGGCGGAGTCGCTGCCGTCCGGGTCGATGACCGGCAGCGTGGCCGCCAGGTCGGCGCCGAACAGTTCCGAACGAAGCAGCTCCTGCCGCGCCCGCATCCAGTTCTCGTTGCCCTGCACGGTGTTGATCTCGCCGTTGTGCATCAGGTAGCGGTAGGGATGGGCGCGGTCCCAGCTCGGAAAGGTGTTGGTGGAGAACCGCGAGTGCACCAGGGCGATCGCCGTTTCCATGGCGGGATGATCCAGTTCCGGGTAGAAGCGGCGTAGCTGGGGCGTGGTCAGCATACCCTTGTAGACCACCGTGCGATGCGACAGGCTGGCGACGTAGAACTGGCCGCGGGCGCCCGGCAGGGCGGCGTGGATGCGGTTCTCCAGCACCTTGCGGATCACGTACAGGCGGCGCTCGAAGGTCTGGTCGTCATCGACCCCGGTTCCGCGACCGACGTAGAGCTGGCTGATATGGGGTTGCACGGCGCGTGTGCTGCGCCCGAGGCTGCTGGCGTCGGTCGGCACGTCGCGCCAGCCGAGCAGCTTCTGGCCGAACTCGGCGACCACCTCGGCGGCGAGATTCATCACCTGCCGGCGCACGGCCGCGTCGACCGGCAGGAAGCACATGCCCACCCCGTAGGCGCCCGCTTCCGGCAGCGCGCAGCCCGCCTCGCCGGCGAGCAGTTGCAGCGCGGCATGCGGGATCTGCAGCAGGACGCCGGCGCCGTCGCCGGTGTTCGACTCCGAACCGCGCGCGCCGCGATGATTCAGGTGCGCCAGCACGTCAAGCGCGTGGTCGAGCAGCGTGCGCGATTTGCGGCCCTGGATGTCGACAACGAAGCCGATGCCGCATGACTCGTGCTCGTAGGCGGGATGGTACAGTCCCTGCGGTGGGGGAACGGTAGAGAATCTCATGTCAGCGCTCCACGGGAGCGGAACTCACAACCTCCATTTGTGGATGTAGCAATATACTGCGAGCGCCAGCGACGGGAACGACGTACTTCCGGCCGCCAGGCACACGCTGCGCGCCTGATCCGGCACACGCGCGCCAACCCGGCTACGTCGCCGGTTGCGTACCATAGAGGAGGCTGGCGAATTGGTCAATCCCATCCATGCGATCGTTTCCGATCGTCTGCGGCTCCTGCGGCGACTGCGGGCGACGGTCGGTTGGTGCTGATGACTCCCTACCCGGTACGTTCCCGCGCTGAGCCGTGGAGTGTCATTTCCCACAGGGTCCGCGTATGATGGCCGCCGTCGGCCGGGACCTTCCCGTGTCCGGTGGATGCGGTCGTGGCGCTCGCGCCTTGACTGCCGGGACGCTCAGGGTTGGGCTGTCACTTCGGCACGGACGACGGGATCGTAATATGGAGGACAGATGTGCTATTTTCCGAACCCTGCGCACAAGACGCAAACTACCGAAGCCGGGCCTCCAAGATGGCGCCCTGACAAGGAGCCTTGCCCGAATATGACGCCGCGGGAGCGGGCAACGCTGTTGCAGCGTCGGTGAGGAGATCTTCGCCGAGTTCGTGGCGTTCGTGGCCAAGTGGCTCCGGGAGGAGGATCTGGGTGCCGTCTATCCGTGGGTGCGCCTGGACAACCCGCTGCACGAGCGAGAATCCCGCTTTGATGAGAAACTGCGTGCCTACACCGGAATCCACCCGGATATGCTGTACGCATGGACGGATACGAACACGGAAGCCGGCCTCCGTGAGCGGCTCGGGCTCCCTACAGGCTGCGAGGATCCTGGTGGTAGCGTCATCACCCAGGTGCTGCGGGATCTGCCACCGGACACTTCCGAGTCGGTGCGTGGTCAGGTGTGGCGGCTGGACCAGGAGACCCAAAGGGAAACGAACTTCGTCGACGAGTTGCGTACGATGGCACGCGATGCAGCGGGGAGCTGCGGTCCTGCCGAGTCGTCAGGGCATCAGGTCGCCCGCGCGGTTCGGCATCATCTCGGTCTGAGTGGTGATCCAATCGACGACGTCGAAGAGCAGCTCAAGGAACTTGGAGCCGAAGTGATCGTTTCCGGCGTGGAATGCCTTCAGGAACGGATGCTGGTTGGCTCCCGGCAGGGGCTCGGCGCTGCCGTCGTGATCAACCGGACCCCGCGCACCGAGACGCCGTGGGGCCGACGATTCGAGTCGGCCCGAGGCTTGGGCCACCTGCTGATGGATTCCTATCGTGAAGAGGCGCTCGGAGCCGCCTCGACCACCTTCGCGCAGCCTTGGGCCAGACGACGTTCGGGGGCGTTCGCCGCCGAGTTGCTTCTGCCAAGGGAGGCGTTGCTCGAAGATGTCGGACGTCTCGACTCGGCCGCCGAGCCGGTGACTTTCGAGCGGATCATGCGAAGGTACCAGGTCGGCGCGAGAACCGCCGCCTTTCAGCTCTGGAATCACGGGTTTCTCTCGAGTAGCCAAGTCCGCGACGAGTTGATCGATTGCTTCTCCGGTGTGGCAGGATGAGCGCTTCAGCCGAGTCGCCGCCCGGTGCGTCGTGTACCGGACCGCTTCGCCCACCTCCGGCTTCAGCGGGGCGACAAAGCGCCTACGCTTTCGGGCGGCATCTACCACGCGGGGCCTACCCGCGGTAGCTTCCTGCTGGCGCGAAACTCAGCAGCGGCTACCTGTAGACCGACCCGCCGCGCGGGTCCCAGATGCCGGCGTCGATCAGAGTGGCGGTGACCGCTTGCGCCCAGCCGCGGTTGGCGGCGGGACTGGCCGGCGACGGATGGAGGATCTGCACGCAGTGCGGGCGCTCGCCGGCGGGCAGCGGGCGCACCGCGCGCTCGGCGGCGCGCGCGGCAAATGCACCGACGCCTACGAGCCAGCGCGGTCGCAGGTGCTCGACCACGGCCAGCAGGTGCCGGTCGCAGAGCGCCAGCAGGGGAGCGCGCTCGGCGGCCGGCAGCTTGTCCGGGGTGCGGTTGCGGCCCGACTGCTCGACGAACATCAGGGGACAATAGTTGGCCACGAAGTGGTCGCGGAAGAACGCCTCCGGGGTGCCGAAGCGGTCGCGGAACAGTCCCCACAGGCGGGCGCCGCTGATCTCCCGCCGCGGGCACGCGAAACCCAGTATGGGGCGCTTCGGGTGCATGCCGGCCGGGGCGCGCACCGCGCAGTCGATGCCGAGCCAGTCGCGCACTGCCGCGACCTCGCCGAATGGCACGCCGGTCTGCGCCATGCCGAACGGTCCCGGATTCATGCCCAGAAACAGGGCGCGGGGGCGGCGCGGCGCGTAGGTCTCGACGTAGGCGCCGAATCCGCACCAGGCATAGGAGAGCGGCGCGTATACGGTGTGTACCGGCGCGGCGAACTGCAGCGCGGCCAGGTCGCCGTGCAGCTCGCGCGCCGCCGCGAGCAGCGGTTCCGGGTGGCGGTCCATCGCAACGTGGCCGCTAGGGTAACGCATTGTGGTCCGCATCGGCACCGTCTGCCACCGGCCGGCCCCGGCCGGCCCGGCGCAGGGGCGCAACCCGGACGCGGCACCGGTCCGCGGCTGCCGATCACGGCGTGGCGGACGACAGGCACTACAGGCACTCAGACGTCTTGCCGGTGCGGCGGCGTCCACGGCACGATGCAGCATGCCATCCGTCGCCAGTTCCGTCGCGAATGAGGTGCTGCCGCTGCGCGCGCTGCACTACGATCCGCACCGCGTGGAGCGGGTCGGCCTGTGCCTGGCCCAGCCCTACGACGTGATTACCGCGGCCATGCAGGATGCCTACCATGCGCAGCATCCCTGCAACGTGGTGCGGCTGACTCTGGGCAGGCGGCATGCCGGCGACACAGAGGCCGACAATCGCTATACC
Organism: Spirochaetia bacterium; assembly: GCA_965262935.1. Taxonomy (GTDB): domain Bacteria; phylum Spirochaetota; class Spirochaetia; order SZUA-6; family Bin103; genus Bin103. The sequence goes on from OZ253572.1 coordinate 1,363,280, forward strand.
CGGGCAGCGGCCACGCTGCAGGATTGGCTGGCGCGCGGCGTGCTGCGGCAAGCCGGACGGCCCTCGTTCTGGGCCTACGAGCAGCGCTTCGCGGTGCCGGGCGCGGGCTCGCGCCGCGTCACGGGGCTGATCGGCCGGGTGCGTCTGCAGGACTATGCCACCGGCGCCATCCTGCCGCACGAGCAGGTGATGGGCGGCGTAGTGGAGGATCGGCTGCGCCTGACACACGCCTGCAACGTGCAGATGGAGTACATCTGGTCGATCTACCGCGAGCGCAGCGGCGCGGTCGATCGGCTGCTCGAGCGCGCCAAGAGCGCGCCGCCCGTCATCGATCACGACGAGGAGATGCAAGGCGAACGTCCGCAGACCGTCCGGCCGCAGGCCGTCCGGCACCGGCTGTGGCGCCTGGTGGACGAAGCGGCCCTGGCGGAGATCTCCCGGACGCTGCGCCGGCAGCCGATCTTCATCGCCGACGGCCACCACCGCTATCAGACCATGCTCCACTACCGTGACGAGATGCGGCGCCGCCACCCGGACGCCGGAGCGCAGGCGCCGTGGGAATTCGTCCTGATGTTCCTGGTCAACAGCGAGCATCAGGAGCTGACCATTCTGCCGATTCATCGCCTGCTGCGCGGATCCGCCAGCGCCGATCCGCAAGTGTTGGAGCGCAGCCTGGCCGAGCACTTCACCGTGCGCCGGTACCGTCATGCGGATGCCGGCCGGCCGGCCGCCGAACTGCGCTGGCTGCACGATCTGGCGGCGGCGCGTCCGGGCGAGCGCAAGCTGGGGGTATACCTGCGCGGCAGCGGCACGTTTCTGGAGGCGACGTTGCGGGAGGGAGCCGTTACGCCGGGCGCCGTCGGCGCAGCGGCCTCGCCGCGCTGGCGGAGGCTGGGCGTGAACGTGCTCAACGAGCTGGTGCTGCGGCGGATCTTCGGGGTTACCGAGGCGGAACTGGATGGCGGCGAGCGGGTGAGTTATACGAACAGCGTCGGCGAAGCGCTGGCGGCGGTCGACGGCGGCCACGCCGACGTGGCGCTGCTGATGAATCCGACCGCGCTCGACGACGTGTTGGCGGTCGCCGCCGGCGGCGAGCGGCTGCCGCGCAAGTCCACCTTCTTCTACCCGAAACCGGTGTCGGGCCTGCTGTTGTACCCGATGGCGGAGCGCGGCGCCGACCGGGGGTAGGGCATATGGCGGCAGCGCGGTTCGCCGATACGTTTCCGGAACACTACGAGCCGAACGAGTTGACTCGCCTGGTGGCGGCGCGGCGTGCCGCCGGGCAGCGGGTGATCGATCTCACCGAGAGCAATCCCGCCGCCCTCGGGTTGAGTCCCGACCCGGTTCGCCTTGCGCCGGCGCTGAGCTCCGGGGCACGCGGGTACCGGCCCGAGCCGTGCGGCGCCGCGGCGGCGCGGGCGGCGGTTGCCGCCTGCTACCGGGAGCGCGGCATGGCGGTGGCGGCCGAGCAGGTGGTGCTCACCGCCAGCACCAGCGAAGCGTACGGCTGGCTGTTCAAGCTGCTGTGCGGCGCCGGCGACCGGGTGCTGGTGCCGGTGCCCGGATACCCGCTGTGCGCCGACCTGGCGCATCTGGAACGGGTCGCCGCGCAGCCCTACCGGCTGATCCCCGGCGCCTTGGGGTGGCGCCCGGATCGCGCCGAGGTGGCCGCCGGGCTGCGCGGCGGCGCGCGGGCGGTCATTGCCATCAGTCCGCACAACCCGACCGGCGCCTATCTGACCGCCGAGGACGCGCGCTGGCTGAGCGCGGCGTGCGCCGAACAGGGCGCGGCGCTGGTCGTGGACGAGGTGTTTGCCGACTATCCCTGGGACAACGACGCCCCTGCGCCGCCCGTCGCCGACCGCGTGCCGGCACTCACGTTTCTGCTCGGCGGGCTGTCGAAGGCGCTGGCGCTGCCGCAGCTCAAGTGCGGCTGGATCGTGGTGGCGGGACCGCGGCCGCTTGCCGTCGAAGCGGCCGCGCACTTGGAGTTTCTCGGCGATGCGTACCTGTCGGTCAACGGCATGGTGCAGGCGGCGCTGTCGGAACTGCTGGCGCGGCGCGCGGAAGTGCAAGGGCCGATCGTGGCGCGCGTGCGGGCCAATGTCGCGGCACTGCGCGCGGCCGCGCTGCCGGACGCCTGCAGCTCGGCAGGGTACGGCGGCGGCTGGTGGTGGCTGCAGCCGCTGCCGGGAATCGGCGACGATGCCGGCTTCGCCGCGGCGCTGCTGCGCGAGCGCGGTACCCTGGTGCATCCCGGCTACCTGTTCGATGCCGGGCAGCCGAGCGTGGCGCTGTCGCTGATCGTGGCGCCGCCGGCTCTTGCCGCGGGCGTGGCGCACCTGGCGGCGGCGGCGGCGGATGGCTAGTTCTCTACGGATGGGCGCTGCAGGGGGGAATTCCGCGCTACGTTGGGATTGCGTATCGACGATTGCGACGTTGACGGGGTGCTGGCAGGTCCCCAAATGAAATACAATATCGGACAACCCGAGGTAATGCAGCGAAGATCATGAGAGCGCAACGAACGTTCGCGGCCGCCACCGTGGCGATGCTGGCGGCGCTGGCGATGCTGACCGGGTGTGTCGGCGTCTCCGACGTACGCCAGACCGCCGAATTCATGGAGCACTACCGCGCCGGCGAGTTCGCGGCGGCGAGCACCCTGCTCGGCGGCCCCAGCGGGCTCGACTACCAGGCGGACAACCTGCTCACCTCGCTGCACGCCGCGATGGCGCTGCGCAACGAGCAGCGCCATGCCGACGCCCAGGTGGCGTTCGATCGCGCCGAGGGACAGTTGCTGTGGAAGTCGGACCAGGTCGCGTCCGTGGAAGATGTGCTCGGCGTCGGGTTGAGCCTCATTGCCAGCGATCTGGCGTTGTCCTACCACGGCACTATCTACGAGGGGGTGCTGGTCAATACCTACAAGGCGCTCGGCGCGCTGGCGGCCGGCGACGGGGACCGGGCGCGGGTGGAGCTGAATCGGGCAGCGCAGCGGCAGGACAACGCGATCGATCAGCTCGCGGTCAAGGTAAGCGCGCTGACCGCCAACGAGGACCAGGATGCGCAGCAACAGCACGAGGAGGAGATCGACGAGGCCGTCGCCGATGTGATGGATCCCGACGGACCGGTCGCCAAGCGGCTCGCCGCCGTCGATTCGCTCGGCCAGTACCAGGGCCTGCGCAATCCGTTCACCGACTGGCTGCACGGCGTGTTCCGGCTGGCCACCGGCGAGGCCAACCGCGCCTCCAACCTGCTGCGCGATGCGGTGGTGGTGGACGGGCGCCGCAACCGGCACGCGCTCGCCGACTTCGCGGCCGCCGAACGCATCGCGCAGGGCGGTAAGGCGGAGAGCGACCGGGTATGGGTGATTCACGAGGATGGCCTCGGGCCCCGGCTGGAGGAGTTCCGGTTCGACATCTTCGTGCCTACCGCGCACGGTCCGATCGCCGTGGGGACGGCGCTGCCGACGCTGTTCGAGGGAACGCCCGCGTACGGCAGCCTGACCATCCGCGCCGACGGCCGCACCTCGGAGACCGAGCCGCTGCTGAACCTGGACCGCTACGTGGCGACCGAGTTTCGCGCCGGCTATGACGGGGTGGTGTTCAAGGCGGTGGCGGCGGCGGTGATCCGGGTGCTGGTGCAGGTCGAATTGCAGAAGGGCTCCGACGGCGGAGGCTTCCTCGGCGCACTGGCGAAGGTGGTGGTGCCGGCGGCGGCCACCATCGTGACGCAGGCCGACACGCGCATGTGGCGCGCCCTGCCGCACACCATCGGGGTTGCGAGTCTGCCGCGGCCCGCCGATGGTATATTACGAATAGGAGCAGCGGGTGCGCCCGGCATCGGCGAAATTACCCTGCCGCCGGGGCGGTTCGTTATCGTTACGGTAACCACGACGCGTCCGGGGGCACCGCCGGCGCTGAACACCTTTTCCCTGCCCGGAGGTTGAATGCCATGAAATTTCATTTGCTCGCACTTGCGGTCGCCGTTGCCGGACTGGCCGGCTGCGCCACGACCGGCCCGCAATACTTGACCGGACCGGGCACCGATCGTCCCGATCCGCGCGGCGAAACCGTCCTCGGCCTCGACTATCGCGACTTCGAGTACGCTGCCGAGCAGGCGGTGGATTCATTCCTGTCCAGCCCGCTGTCGCGCAAGCCGGGCAGCACGGCGCCGTGGGTGATGGCGATCAGCCGCATGATCAACGACACCGCCCTCAACATCGACACCGACCAGCTCGTCAAGAAGATCCGCATCGATCTGCTCAACAGCGGCCGGGTGATCGTGACCACGGCGGTGGGGCTGGAGGGACCAGAGGATCCGCTCAGCGCCAAGACCCGCGAGCTGCAGGACTCCAAGCTGTTCAATCAGGAAACCGTGGCCAAGGACGGCACCATGGTAGCTCCGGATCTGAGCCTGTCCGGCAAGATCATCCAGCGCACCAACCGGGTCGGCGACAAGCAGCAGGTGGACTACTACTTCCAGCTCACCGCGACCAACATCGAGACCGGACTCGCCTACTGGGAGTTCGAGGAGGTAATCGCCAAGATCGGCGACAACGAGCGCTTCTCGTGGGAGTGACGTGATGCCGACGCGTACGGTGAGTCGCGCGTTGCGTGTTGGCGCAGTCGCGTTGTGCTGCGCTTTGTTGGCGGGCGTCGTACATGCCCAGGACACGGGCGCAGCGCGGGCGCGGGAGCGCGCCGGGCTGGCGGTGCTCGATTTCGCACTTGATGAGGTCCACCTGTACGGCACCGGCGGCGGCCGCGAGCAGAGAACCGGCGGGCGCGTCGTAAAGAGCGGCGTGGATGTGGATTACGATCTGATCCGCAATCTGCAGGAGCGGTTTCGCGCTCGCATCGAGGAGTTGTTGATCCATGGCCGGCGCTTCGCGGTGCTCGATCGCCGCGTCGGGGAGATCTACGAACAGGAGAAGCGCCTGCTCGCGTCGGATGACGTCGACCCGAGCGAGGCGGCTCGCCTCGGCAAGGTGCTCGGCGCCGACTACATGCTGTACGGCACGGTCGACCGCATCGAAGTGACGGAGGAGCGCAAGACGATCGTGCTCACCGGCGAGACCCGCACCGAGGTCACGGCCACGGCAAGGCTGCGCTACTCTCTGCTCACCGTGGCGACCCGCGAGATCGGGTGGGCGTCGTCGATGGAGCTGCAGCACGGCGTGGACGAGGAGTTGCGCACCGAGCAGGCGGCGGAAATGCTGCTCGACCGGCTCGCGCTGCATGTCGCCGACGAAGTGACAGAGAACATCTTCCCGCCGAAGGTGACGCAGGTGACCGGCTGGGGAAGCTTCGTGGTCAACCGCGGCGGCAATACCGTGCGCGAGGACGACCTGTTTGAGGTGTTCGCGCTCGGCGACATGGTGGTGGACCCCGACACCGGCGAGGATCTCGGCCGCCTGGAGACCATGGCCGGAATCGCCCGCATCACGTCGGTGAAGCCGAAGTTCTCGCTGGCCGAGATGATCACCGATCACGGGGAGATCGTGCGCGGAATGATCCTGCGCCGCTTTCACGGCCTGCTCGGCGAGCCCGCCGGTTCGGATACCCGAGCGGATCAGCCCCGAGCGGACGGCGAGCGCAACTACCGCCGTATCGACACCGACGGCGATGGCGACGGTTTGCCCGACTACCTGAACCGCGATGCCAGCACCGGCGACAGCGACGGCGACGGTCTGCCCGACTACCTGAACCGCGACAACCTGCGCCGCCGGTAGGTGAATCAATGCTGAAGGAAGCAATGGAGATCACGGGAACCAAGACGAAGCGGGAGGCTGTCGTTACTGCGGTTGCAGACTTCAACCGCCGGGCCCGTATGGCCGCTTTGGTGCGCCATCTCGGTACCTGTGACAACCTCATCTCGCCTGCGAATCTCGACAGGCTGCGCGACACACCGTGACGCTGGTCGATGCGCCGGGGCGTACCTGATGCCGATTGGGTAGTGCCGCGGGTCAGCGGTCTTGGGTGGGGTCGCCGGCGTCGCGCAGGCCGTCGCCGACGAAGTTGAAGCACAGTACGGTGACAATCACGAACAGGGCGGGAATGAGCAGCCAGGGGGTCAGTGACACGCTGCGGATGTTCTGCGCCTGTTGCAGGAGCACGCCCCAGCTCACCACCGGTGCGCGCAGGCCGACGCCGATGAAGCTGAGCGCGGTCTCGCCGAGGATCATGCCCGGGATGGCGAGGGTGAGGTGGACGATGAGGAAGCTCAGGAATCCCGGCAGCAAGTGGCGGACGATGGTGTTGAACTCGGTGGCGCCGGCGATCTTCGCCGCCAGTACATAGTCCTCCACCCGGAGCTGGAGCAGCTTGCCGCGCACCACGCGTGCCAGCCCGGTCCAGCCGACGATCGACAGGATGATGGTGATCATGAAGTAGGTGGCGATCGGGTCCCATTCGGCCGGCACCGCGGTGGCCAGCGCCATCCACACCGGCAGCGTGGGCAGCGAGCCGAGGAACTCGATCAGCCGCTGGATCAGCGTATCCAGGGGGCCGCCGAAGTAGCCGGACAGCCCGCCGAGCAGGCAGCCGATGACGAAGCTCATCGCCACGCCCAGCAGCCCGATGGTCAATGAAACCCGCGCGCCGGCGAGCGTGCGCGAGAACATGTCGCGCCCGAGCCGGTCGGTGCCGAACAGGAGCAGGGTGCCGGGCGCCTCCACCCCGGCGAAGCGCAGGTCGGCGCGGAACAGTCCGAGAAACCGGTACGGGTCGCCGCGCACCAGGAAGCGGATCGGATGGACGGTGCGGCCATCCTCCACATAGGTCTTGCGGTAGGTCTCCGGGTCGCGCGTGATTTCCAGTCCGTATACGAAGGGCCGCTGCAGCCGCCCGTCGTGGAACAGCCGGATCCGCTGCGGCCCGGCCAGTGCGAAGTCGGAGAATCTGGTCAGCGTGTCGTGGGTGGCGAAGAAGCCGGCGAACAGCGAGCCGACGACGTAGAACAACAGCAGTACGCTGCCGCCGATCATCGCCAGCTTGTGGCGGAAGAACTTGCGCCGCATCAGCGTCCAGCTGGAGGCGGCCCAGTAGCTTTCGTCGTCGCGGACGCGGCGGGCAGGGCGGGTGCGGGAAATCACGCCGCAGACTCGCGTCCGAAGCGGATGCGGGGATCGACCACCACCAGCAGCAGGTCGGAGATCAGGATGCCGATCACCGCGAGCGCGCTCAACAGCATGATCAGGCTGCCGGCGAGATACATGTCCTGCGCCTGCAGCGCCTCCAGGAGCAGCGGGCCGACGGTCGGCAAGCCGACGACGATGGCGGTCAGCGCTTCGCCGGAGACCAGCGCGGGCAGCACGCCGCCGATGGTGCTGACCATCGGATTGATCGCGATTCGCAGGGGGTACTTGAACAGCAGCCGGCCCTCCTCCAGGCCCTTGGCGCGGGCGGTCAGTACGTACTGTTTGCGCAGCTCGTCGAGCAGCGCCGCCCGCATCACGCGGATCAGCCCTGCCGTGCCGGCCGTTCCGATCACCACCACCGGAATCGGCAGGTGCTTGAGGAAATCGAGCAGCTTGGCCAGGTTCCACGGCGAGAACTCGAACTCCGGCGAGAACAGACCGCCGACGCTCCAGCCGAAGTACCTGAAGAACACGTACATCAGGATCAGCGCGAGGAGGAAATTGGGCGTCGCCAAGCCGATGAATCCAAACACGGTGAAGGAGTAGTCGGTAAGCGAATACTGGTGCGTCGCGGAATAGATGCCGATCGGTATTGCAATCGCATAGGTAAGTACCAGCGTCAGCATCGTGATCGCGACGGTGAGCAACAGCCGCTGGCCGATCAGTTGCGTGACCGGCTGGTTGTAGGCCAGCGAGTCGCCCATGTCGCCGCGCGCCAGGTTGCGCATCCACATGCCGTAGCGGCTCAGGAATGGCCGGTTGAGGCCGTAACGCTCCTCGAGCGTTCTGATCTCCTCCAGGTCGACCTGCACGCCCTGGTTGCGGAGCTGTTGAATCAGGTTGTCGAGGAACGTGCCGGGCGGCAGTTCGATGAGCACGAAGCTGAAGAACGAGAGGGCGAGCAGGAGGAGCGCCATGTAGAGGATCCGCCTGGCGATGTAGCTCAACATGTGCGTGGCCGGCAGCGCCGGCGAGTAGGTGTGCGCCACGGCGCCCGTCCCGCGCAGGGGACGGGGCGCGTCATGGGCTGTTGGTCGATTCGCACGGTGTCGCCGGGAAGCAAGGATCCCTGACCGGCGCCGCGGCTGCGCTTACTGCCGGATGAACAGTTTGTCAGCCGAGGTGAGCAGGTCTCCCGGCCAGGTCGCCTCCGGCTTGTAAAACGTCGGGTAGTTGGCGAGCCGGTTCTTGTAGACGCCGAGGGTGGGCGTAACGCCCACCGAGCCAATCAGGAACAGGTGCTCGGCGTGCAGGTCGAATACCTTCTGGAACGCCTCGATGTACTGGGGTGAGCCGTAGGCGCTGCTGCCCCAGGCAATGACGGCGTCGTCCAGCTCCTTCACGATGTCCGGCGGCTCTTCGCCCGGAACCTTGCCGTCGGCGAAGTCGTCGAGGGTCTTGGCGCCGCTCTCCAGGTCGCGTGTCGCTCTGATCCAGGTGCCCCAGTTGACGGCGTAGAAGCCGGAGTCGTACTCGGTCGCCTTGGCCGCGTCGGTGTACTCCCGGAACTCGGCGGAGCTGATGGTGCCCGAATAGATGTTGTCGGTGCCGGCGTTGTGGCGCTGCCACAGATCGCCGCGGAAGCGCACCTCGGTCTTCAGGCCGACCGCCGCGAAGTGCTCCTTGTACAGTTCCAGCACCGGCACGTCGGCCTCGTTGCTGTGCTCCAGGATCTGCAGGAACGGCTCGCCGTCGGGCCTGGTGCGAAAGCCGTCCGCATCGCGGTCGGTGAGCCCGATCTCGTCGAGCAGCGCGGACGCCTGCTCGGGGTCGTGCTGGGCGTATGCCTGTTCCCACTCCTGCTTGAAGTAGGAGTTGGTGGAGACGATGGTGGCCGAGCGCGGCTTGCCGACGCCGAAGAACACCAGCTCGTTGATCTCGTCGCGGTTCATCGCCAGTGACAGCGCGCGCCGGAAGCGCACGTCGCGGTAGGTTTCGCGGGTGAACGGATCCTCGTGGAACTGGTTGGGAATCAGTACGCTCGCGCCCACCACGGGCGCCGGAATCTGCACCACGCGGTACTCGCCGGATACCTCGTTCTCCTTGTACAGGGTGAAGTTGTCGAACCGGGTGCCGAGTACGGCGAAATCCGACTCACCGGAAATGATCTTGAGGTGGTAGGTCTCGCCGTCGACGATCTGGGCCTGAATGTGGTCCACGTAGGGCAGTTGGTTGCCGGCCGCGTCCACCTTCCAGTAGTAGGGGTTGCGCACGTAGCGCTTGCCGGTGTTGGTACGCTCGGTGAGGATCCAGGGGTGGTGGGTGGGCTGCTCCAGATCCTGCTGCGGGCTCCAGAAGAAGTGGTGGTTGAACGCCTCGTCCCAGGAGTCGAAACCCTCTTCCTTGGCCAGTGCGTCGGCGTCGGGGTTGTGGTTGATGTGCCACTTCTTGAGGTAGTGGAAGGGGTGGAATACTTGCCAGCCGCCGCCGGGCGGGCTGGCGTGCTTGGCGAGCAGCGCGTGGTACGGTTCGTCGGTTTCGAAGCGTACGGTGTAATCGTCGACCTTGATCGCGCGCTTGATCTGCGGGATCCAGTTCCAGGTGGTGACCTTGTCGTTCCAGTGCGCGTCCTCGTACATGAACACGTAGTCGTCCGCGGTCATCGGGTGGCCGTCCGACCACTTGGTGCCCTCGCGCAGGTAGAATGTCACGCTCATCGCGTCGTCGGCCATTTCGGCGCGCCGCGCCAACAGCGGTTCCAGCGCATTGGTGTCGGGGTTGGCGCGTATCACGTAGCCGCCGATCTCGGTCTCGTAACCGAGGTCGGCCCACGGGTTGATACTGGTATGGAACACGGTGAGCGTGCCGCCGTAGGTGCCGATCTCGTCGTCCGCGGCGAAGTACACCACGGCGGGCTCGATCGGCAGGCGCTCGTCAACCGGCGGCAGTTCGCCCGACGCCACCATGGCAGCCAGCATCGGCGCCTCGTTGTAGCGTCCCATGGACATGTCGGCGGCTGCGGCGGCTACGCGGTCGCCGGTGTCGCTACGGCTGGATGCGCCGCCGCCAGGTCGGTGTCGGAGCGAGCGGCGAGGCGGCCGTCGGCGAGTGGTTCGGTGACGGTGACCGGGTACCACTCGCCGGGTTGCGGGTGGCCGGGGTGGGGGAACTCGATGCGCAGGTAAGACTCGCCGTAGCCGCTGGCAAGGGCGCCGTCTACCGCTTCGACGAGCACCCGCTGGCGGTGGCCGGCGAGGCGCTGCGCCAGCCGCCGCCGGCCCGCGGCCGCCAGCGCGCGCACGGCGGCGCTGCGCTCGGTCTTGACCGGTTCCGGTACCGCGTCGGGCAGGCGCGCGGCGCGCGTTTCCGCGCGCGGCGAGTAGCGGAAGGTGTGGATGTGGCCGAAGTCGACCGCTTCGCACACCGCCAGGGTGCGCGCGAAGTCGTCGCCGGTTTCGCCGGGGAAGCCGACCATGACGTCGGTCGTGAAGTGGGCCGGCACGCCGCGCTGCCGCCAAGTGGTGCGGATGCGGTCGATCAGGCCGAGGTAGCCGTCGACGTCGTACTCGCGGCGCATGCGCAGCAGGATGCGGTCGGAACCGCTCTGCAGGCACAGGTGCAGGTGCGGGCACAGGCGTTCGTGGCCGGTCAGTTCGACGAAGCGGTCGTCGAGAGGATCAGGTTCGAGCGAGGAGACGCGTACCCGGTAGTCGCCGGGCAGCGCGAGCAACTCCTCCAGCAGGCGGCTGAAGGTCCAGTCGGCCCACCGGTAGCGGCCGATGTTGACGCCGGTGAGCACCAGTTCGCGGTGGCCCTCGTCGAGCAGGCGGCGCGCTTCATCGAGGATGTCGGGGGCGGGCCGGCTGAGCGCCCGGCCGCGTACCGCCGGGATGATGCAGAAGGTGCAGAAGTTGTCGCAGCCGTCCTGGATCTTGATGGTGGCGCGGGTGTGCAGGGGCTGCGCGCCGGGCCGGTAGCCGAACGGATCGGCCGGCAGCGCCGCCGGGTCCACTACCTCGCCGGCCAGATGCGCCGTCACCAGATCGAAGATCTGACTCTTGCGGGCGTTGTCCACGGCGTAGTCGACCCCGGGCAGGTCGCAGGCCACGCCGCCCTGGGCGGTGACGTAGCAACCGGTGGCGACGACCAGGGGCCGCGCGTCCTGGCGTTCGCTGCCGGCCCGCTGGCCGCTGGCCGCCGGTTCGGCTTGCGCGCCGCGCGCGGCGCCGCGCGCGGCGCGATACAGGGCGTTGCGCGACTTGCGGTCGGCCTGGCCGGTGACGGTGCAGGTGTTGACCACTACCACGTCGGCCGGCTCGGTAGTGGCGACTACGCGGTAGCCGGCGGCGACGAAGCGCGCCGCGAGCGCGTCGCTTTCGGCAATGTTGAGCCGGCAGCCGAGATTGGCGAATGCGATGGCGGGTGCCATGATGCGGCGGTGCGCGGCGGACGGGTCAGGCGCTGCGGCCGGCCAGCGCCGGCACACCGCTGTCCTGCACGTAGTGGCCGAAGAAGTGGCCGATTCTGGCGGTCACCTCGGCGAGTTGGTCGGCAGGCGGCAGAAACACCATGCGGAAGTGGTCGGGGCCGACCCAGTTGAACGCGGTGCCGTGCACCAGCAGCACCTTCTCCTGCTCCAGCAGATCCAGAATCATCCGTTCGTCGTCCACTACGCCGAAGCGCCGGCTGTCGATCTTGGGAAACAGGTAGAACGCCCCCTGCGGCTTGACGCAGGAGATGCCGGGAATGGCGTTCATCGCCTCGTGCAGCACGTCGCGCTGCACTGCCAGCCGGCCGCCGGGAGCGGTGAGCTGATTGATGCTCTGATCGCCGCCGAGCGATGTCCGGATGGCGAGCTGCGCCGGCATGTTGGCGCACAGCCGCATCGCCGACAGGATGCCGAGCCCCTCGATGTAGTCGCGCGCCAGGTGCTTGGCGCCGCTCAGCACCAGCCAGCCGGACCGAAAGCCGGGCACGCGGTAGGTCTTGGACAGGCCGTTGAAGGTGCCGACGAGGAGGTCGTCGGCGAGCGTCGCCAGCGGCGTGTGCTGCACCCCGTCGTACACGATCTGGTCGTAGATCTCGTCGGCGAACAGGACGAGCCGGTGCTCGCGGGCCAGCGCCACGATCCGCTCCAGGCAGTCGCGCGGATACACCGCCCCGGTCGGATTGTTGGGATTGATCACCACGATCGCCCTGGTGCGGGAGGTGATCCGGGCGGCGATGTCGGCGACGTCGGGCGCCCAGTCCGCTTCCTCGTCGCACCGGTAGTGCACCGGGCGGCCGCCGGCCAGATTGGCGGCCGCGGTCCACAGCGGGTAGTCGGGGGCAGGGATCAGCACCTCGTCGCCGTCGTTGAGCAGCCCCTGCAGGGACATGGTGATGAGCTCGCTGACCCCGTTGCCGAGGAAGATGTCCTGGACCTGCACGCGCGGCACGCCGAGCGCCTGATAGTGCTGCATGATCGCCTCGCGGGCGTCGAACAGCCCCTGCGCGTCGCCGTATCCCTGGCCCTGCGCGAGGTTGACCGCCACGTCGCGCAGGATCTCTTCCGGCGCTTCGAAGCCCCACGCGGCCGGATCGCCGATGTTCAGCTTGGCGACGCGAAACCCATCATCTTCCAGGCGCCGCGCGGCGGCCAGAACGGGACCGCGAATGTCGTAGCACACGTGTTCAAGCTTGTCGGACTTTCTGATCTGCATATGTCGGATCCTCACCGGGTACCGGGAGGGCAAATAATACCGCTTTGCACGCCGCCCGGGCTACCGTTCGTCAACGTTTGGACTCGTTGCAGGGCGATTCGTGCGGGAGTATACTATCGGGCAGTCAACAATTAGGAGCAGCAGCCATGGCCAGAACGGCGCCCGGGAAGATCCGCCTGGTGGATTGCGACGTGCATCACACCATCGACAAGCCGGAGGATCTGTTCCCCTATCTGCCCCGCCACTACGTCGAGTACATCAAGGACTTCGGCACCATGCTGTCGCGCGTGGGCTATACCAACATGCCGCGCAAGGGCGTGCGCAATGAGCTTTGGGCCGATGGCCGGACGCAGCACCCGGCATCCGACCCGGAGCAGACCCGAACGGCCCACCTGGACGCATGCCGGGTCGACGTGGCGTTGCTCACCGGCAGCAGCGTGTACGGGGCGGCGGTGCATCCCGAAGCCGACTACGCGGCCGCGCTGTGCCGGGCATTCAACGACTTCACCCTCGACCGGTGGATCGGCGCCGACGAGCGGTTCTACGCCTCCATCTCGGTGTCGCCGACCGATCCGCAGCAGGCGGCGGCGGAGATTCATCGGCTTGGCGACCATGCCCGAGTGCTGCAGGTAATCATGCCGGCCGGCGCGCGCATGCCGTATGGCAACCGCTACTACCACCCGATCTACGAGGCGGCGCAGGAACACAACCTGCCGATCTGCATTCACTTCGGAGCCGAGGGCGCCGGCGTGGCCAACGCGCCCACCGCGGCGGGCTATCCCTCCTACTACCTGGAGATGCGCATGGCGCGTCCGCAGATCGCCATGGCGCATACCGCCAGCCTGATTTGCGAGGGCGTGTTCGAACGGTTTCCAGCGCTCAGGTTCCTGTTCATCGAGCACGACACGTTCTGGGTGCCGGGCATGATGTGGCACATGGACGCCGATTGGAAGGCGTTGCGCGACTACACGCCGTGGGTGAAGAAGCTGCCGAGCGAGTACCTCCGCGGCCACATCCGGTTCGGCAGCCAGCCGATGGAGCAGCCGCCGACCCGCTCCGATCTGCACACCTTTCTGGACTGGCTGCACGCCGACGAGATTCTGGTGTACGCCAGCGACTATCCGCACTGGGACTGGGACGATCCCAAGACGGTGCTGCCAGGCATCGACGAGGGGCTGCGGCGGCGCATCTTCGCCGACACCGCCTGCGAGTTGTACGGCCTCAACGGCAGCGCCTGACCGCGCCCGCGACCGCCGCCCGATGCAGCGCTACGTTGTCGCCCGCCGCGAGGAGTTGCCGCCCGGAGCCCGCCGGATCGTGCCGGCCGGCGGGCGCGGCGGGATAGGCGTGTTCAACGTCGGCGGCACCTTCCACGCGCTGAGGAACCGCTGCCCGCACAAGGGCGGACCGCTGTGCGAGGGGCGCCTGCGCCCGCACGTGGTGGCGGATGCCGTGTATCGGGTAGAGCAGCAGCGCGTCGGCGAGATCCTGAAGTGCGCGTGGCACAACTGGGAGTTCGACCTCAAGAACGGCCGGGCGCTCTACGATCCGGCCATGCGGGTCAAGACCTACCGGGTAACCGTCGAACAGGAACACGTCGTCCTGTACATCGACTGAGCGTCGCCGGCCATTCGGCAATGGAGGCGCCGTCCTCGTCCTGTGTGATGACGCTGGCACGCAGGCCGCTGTTCTTGAACTCTGCGTTCAGATATTGGGTGAAGTTGATCACGCCCGCCTTGGCGGCGGAGTAGGCCGGCCACGCAAGCGGCTGCTGTTCACGCCGGCCAATGAGGAGACGTTGATGATGGTGCCTTCACCGGCGGCCTGCATGGCGGGCATCACCGCCTGGGAGCAGTAGACGGTGCCGGCGAGGTTGGAGTCGATGGTGCTGTGGATAACCTCGGGCGTGGTGGTGTGCAGCATGCGGTGCGCCGATGCATGGCCGGCGTTGTTTACCAGTACGTCGATACGTCCCCGGGCGTCCAGCACCTCGGCAGCCATCGCCGTACCGCCGAGCGGTTGGCCATGTCGTCCAGACTCATCGCCAGCGCCGTGCCGCCCTGCCGCTCGATCTCGGCGTGCACTGACGCAAGCTTGTCCGCGGTGCGGCCCACCACCGCTACCCGCGCTCCCTGCGCGGCCATCAGCAGCGCGGCAGCCCGGCCGATCCCGCTGCTGCCGCCGGTAACGATGCAAACCTTGTCGCTCAGGCCCATGCCCGCGACCTACCACAGAGTCGCGGGCATGGGCGCGCGGCACGTAGCCGTCTACCCAATAGTCAGCCTGTCGGATCGGTCAACGAGAGGCTGGAAGTCTTCGTCGCTCATCGGCTGATGATCACCCCAGCGGCCCTGCATCTCGATCAGCACTCGCTGCCGTGAAGGAGGCGGTAACGGGTTCAGGCGCACCACTCGCGCCGAATAATTCGGAACGTCGACCATGGCCCGGGTCAGGTCGTGCACCAGATAATGCGGCGCCCAGCCGATCATGTGGTAATCTCTTGTCTGGATCTGCACCGCCAGCCCGGTTGCCGGGTTGGTCAGTTCCAGCGTCACATACAACGGGTCACCCCGGTTGAGTCGATCAATTCGACGCTGCGCTTGCGGGTTGATGTGTCGCCAACCGTGCAGAAAGAACCGGCAAGCGAAGCCTCCGTCCGCATTCTTCTCGATTTTCGGAAAGACCTCATAGGAGTCGGTCACCCGTCGGCCACCACTCACGGCAAGGATCTCGATCGGATTCGCCGCAGCCGGGAGATCGAGGCCGCGCAAGTAGTCGGCCAAGTCCGGCCGGGCCCGATTCATTACCCGGTTTCGAAACAGCGGGAACAACTCGGTAGATGTATACACTTGTTCCAAATTGGGGAATTCAAGCAATAACGGAAACCGGGCTTCACTCTGTGCTCGCTTAGCTCCTCCGGTATTGGGTAGTTCCTGACCATGAACCACGCAAGCGCCGTGCCATCGGCGCGGGACTTATCTGAAGTTCTATCTGGTTCACGTATTGCTTGTGCAGAAAAGTAAATAACTCCTCGAACCCGATGCCCGTCGAAATGCCGGGGGTGCTCCTCGCCGGCAGTTCGCGCGCCCACGCGAGGAGAGTGGGACGAAATGATCCAGCGCCGCGGACTCCGGGTAGCGGGTGGTTCAGCCTGCCCCCGGAACGCCGCGGCGACAGGTTGCATCGCCCACCGGGCAGAGACTGCGACTTGCCCGTTGACCTGGCCGCGGTGCGCAGCGTTCTTTATCTCATGCTGCTCGCCGAACCGCTGCCGAGGCGCATGCTCGCCTGGCAGATCAAGGGCGTCGGTTTCGACCACTTCGGCGCCGGAGACGCTCCCGATGAGATTCCGTTCCCGGACTACGGCGAGGATGATGTGGTGGCACGGGTGGACGCGGTGGGCATCTGTTTCTCGGATGCCAAGCTGGTCCGCGCCGGCGCTGCCCATGCCCGGCTGCGCGGACGTGACTTGGCTGCGGCACCGGTGACGCCGGGACATGAGGCAGCACTGACCGTGGTCGGCGTGGGCGAGCGTCGCCGCGGCATGATCCGCCTGGGCGGGCGCTACATCCTGCAGCCGGACGCCTACTACCGCGGGCGCTCGCTGACGGTGGGCTACCAGCTCGCCGGCGCGCTGGCCGAATACGTGGTGCTGGGCAGGGAGGTGTTGGACGGCGACGAGGGCTGCTATCTGGTGCCGCTGCCGGACGCGGTGGGCGCCGTCGAGGGGGCGTTGATCGAGCCATGGACCTGCGTCGTAGCTGCCTACCGGATCGGCGCCCGCACCCACCTGCGCAGCGGCGGCACGCTGCGGTTCTCCGGGTTTGCCGATCAGCCGCTGCTGGATCTTGCCGGGGTGCGGTTTGGCGGCGTTCCGGAGCGCCTCGGGGTGCCGATGCCGCCGCCCGAGCCCGGCGCACTACCGCCGCGGCAGGTGACGGCCGCCGGCCTGAACCGCGCCAATCGCGCGGCCGTCGAGGAGTGGTGCGCTGGATTGGGAATTCCGCTGCTGTGGCAGGATGCCGCGCCGCCGCGCGGCGCGGACGACGTGGTGATTGCCGGCACCCCGCCCGGCGACGAATGGATGGCGCAGATGTTCGCCGATCTGCCGCGCCACGCCGTAGTGAGCGTACACGCCGCGGCCGGTTCCGAGGGGCGCCGCCTGGCGTGTGACATCGGGCGCATTCACTACCAGGGCATTCGCGTCGTGGGGCGCGGCGACGGGAGCGTGGCGCAGGCGTACGCGGGCGCCACGCGCGAGGGACTGGCGCCCGGCGGGCGGGCGTGGTTCGTGGGCGGCGGCGGCCCGATGGGACAGATGCACGTTCTGCTCGCGCTGTCGCAGCCGCATCCGCCGGCCACCGTGGTGGTCACCGACCTCTCGGAGCCACGGTTGACGGCGCTCGCAGAGCGCATCGCGGCCCTGGGGCTGCCGGCGCCTCACCTGCTGCACGTCGGCGGTGCGGCGGGCGCGGCCCATGGGGAGCTGCGCCAGCTTGCGCGTGACGGGTTCGACGACATTGTGCTGTTGGCTCCCTCCGCCGGGGCTGCCGAACAGGCGGCGCCGTTCCTGCGCTCCGGCGGCTATCTGAACGTGTTCGCCGGCGTGGCGGAGGGCAGCACGGCCCGTCTCCCGCTGCACCTGATCGCCGGCGGCGGGGTGCGCGTTGCAGGTACCACCGGGTCGCCGCTTGCCGTTACCGAGCAGACCCTGGCTCGGGTGGTGGACGGCACGCTGCACCCGGCCTCGGTACTCGGTGCGCTGGCCGACCTCCGCCACGGAGGCGCGGCGTTGCAAGCGGTGGCCGCGGGGCGCATCGCGGGCAAGGTGGTGGTACTGCCGGCTGCGCGCGGCCTCGGTCTCAAGACCCTCAAGGAGTTGGCCGCGGAGCAACCCGACTGGCGCCGCGCCCTCGATCAGGGGCGCCAATGGTCACCGGCCGCCGAGCACCTGTGCCGCGTCCTTTTCGGTAACCGGTCATCATTCAATCTACCGGAGTAGCTGATGTCGGCACACCGCCGAACCCAAGCGCGGTGCTGTCGTCACTATCTTGGCGGACGCTTGCCTGTGTTCGGCTGACATTACTTTTCCGGGGAATCGGGTGGCGTGGTGTCGGGGTCGGCGGCGGGCGCCTCCGGGGTGGATGCGTCGGGCTCGGATGAAGACCCGACGCAGCCGGGCGCGGGGCAGGAGCCCTCCTCGTAGCGGGCGGTGGCGGCGGCGTCGATGCCGAAGGTGATGCGTACCGGCAGGCGGCGGCCGCAATAGCGGCAGTTGGTCGGGAACGCCGTGAGCTTGCTGCGTAGCAGATAGACCACCCCCGCGGCCGCGGCGAACGGCAGGACGCCGGTCCAGTCGGGGGCGCCCACGCGCAGCAGGAACAGCACCGCGATCCACATGCCGAGTACTACGCCGGCACCCAGCATGGTGACGGTGCGCCGCGCCGCGCTCGGCGAGCCGGTGCCGGGGCGGGTGAGGCCGCGCTGGAACTGACTGAGCAGCAGGATGGCGATCAGCACGAAGGGCAGGTACTGAGAGAGCTTGGCAAGCACGATAGTCCTCCTTGTTCAACTCTCCATGAGCAGGCGCAGCGCCGCGGGCTTCGCGAACGCGCGCCGAACGGCACGGGGATCGATGGCGGCGTGCGCGGAGCCGGCTACGGACGTTCCGTCGCGCGCACCTGTACGGGAAGCGATGAGCGGCGCCAGCAACGCGGCGCCGCGCCGGGCGAACGCCGCCTCGCCGAACGCCGCCTCGATGCGCTCGCGGCGGTCGGGCGGCGGTCGATGTGCGACCGCCTGCACGGCGCCGAGCAGATCGGCGTTGGCCTGCCGCAACTCGCGCGCCACCCCGGCATCGCTGCAGCGCCGCAGCAGGGCGGCCTGTTGCGCTGCGCCGAGGTAGGAGAAGTCTACCGTGTCGGCCAACAGAATACTATCGACTTCGGCGCGCAGGCGGTCGCCGGCGGTATTCGAGAGCAGGCGCGTGGCGCGCTCCACGACCGGGACGTAGGCGGCGCGCAGCGCGCGCCGCGTGGCTGGCATCAGCGGACAGTGCACGGCGTCGTAGACCACGGCCGGGTACCCGTCGAGCAGCGCCTCCAGATCGTCGAGCACCGGCAGCCGGCGCGCCAGCAGCGGACGCCGCCACTGCAGGGCGTTGACGAACTGGAAGCCGAATCCTTCTTCCACCGACGGCGACATGATCAGGTGGGCTGCCGCCAGCAGGTCATCGAAGCTCAGCCCATGCGCGCCCAGCCGTTCGCCGACACCGCACAGGCCGGGGATGTCGCTCTCGGCAAACAGCCGCTCGACTTCCTGCGAGTAGGGCGTTTCGGCCGCGGAGGAGGCGGGTAGGGTGACGATCAGGTTGGCTCCGGCGAGCCGCGCCAACAAGCCCGCCTCCAGCACGTTCTTGCGGCGCCGGACGCGCACCGGGTACAGCCACAGGGGACGGCGCGGATCGTAATTGCCGCTTCCGACCGGCTCGTGCGCGGACGCCGCGGCCTCCAACCGGACGCGCGCCGCCCGCGCCGTTTCCGCATCGGGCGCCGGAACCGGCGCTGCCGTGCGCACCGGGTTGGCAAGCAGGGCGACGCGATCGGCGGGACAGCCGGCGGCAACCAGGGCGCCGTGGTCGCGGCGGTTCAGCACCGCGTAGCGGACGTCGCCGCCGCCGGGGTAGGGAGAAGCGGGTACCTCCCGCATCAAGCGGGCCAGATTCGCCGGCCGCGCGTTCTCCGGGAAATCGTGAATCTGCAGAATCATCGGTTGCCCGGCGGCGGCGGCGAGCAGCACCGCCCCGGTAAAGCGGGTGTTCTTGGCCAGGTGATGGTTGTGGATCCACCACACGCCGTCTCCGAATCGGCGCCGGAGCAGATCGGCGAGTTGGCGCTGGCCGGCGGCGGTGGCGGGTGCGTCATCGTAGCCCACGGCGTCGAGGCGCCGGCGTTCGACCGGCGCCTCAAGCCCGCCGTCTTCCTCCCCGGCGGCGACCACGACCAGCCGCGTCAGCTCCGGAATCAGGTCGGCGTGGGCGAGCAGGGCGCGCGCGCCGTCGCGGATCACGGTGGTGACGCCGCCGGGCAGCAGGTGGTAGTGGAAGAGGTATAGATGCAAACCGGCGCCCTCACCCCATGGTATCAGTTTGGCGGCTAATCGGCAGGCGGCGTATGATCCGCGGCAAGGGTGGGAGATGGTCGAGTCCTGGTGGCGGCCGTTCGCGGCCCACGGCGGCATTTCCGTGGTTCACGTCGATCTCGCGCCGCATCCGCGGCGCGAGTCGGAAGCGGTGCGGTGGCTTGACGGCGGCGAGCGCGCGCGCTGCAGCCGGTTTCTGGTGCAGCGCCCGCGCCGCGAGTTCCGGCTGTGCCGCGCGGCACTGCGCGCGCTGCTGTGCCGGCGGCTCGGTTGCACGAACGATGCCCTGGCGTTCGCCGCGGCGGAGCACGGCAAGCCGTTCGCCCTGGTGGACGGGGCGCCGGCCCCGGTCAGCTTCAACGTCAGTCACAGCGGCTGCCACGGTCTGATCGCGGTGGCCGATGGGGGCCGCATCGGGGTGGACATCGAGGAGCGCGTAATCCGGCACGACATCGACGGCGTACTGCGTACGGCGTTCGCACCCGACGAGCAGGCGGATCTTGCGGCCGCCAGCGGACGCCGGAAAACGGAGCTGTTGTTCCGGCTCTGGACCATGAAGGAAGCGCTGATCAAGGCGCTCGGCAGCGGCCTGTCTCTGGACACCGCAAGTTTCACGCTGCCTGCCGGCCTGCGCCGCGGCGCCGAGCGATCGGCGCTGTTCCAGTTCCCTTGGATGCCGGGCGTGGAGTGGGTTCTGAGCGACCTGAGCAATGCCGAATTCGCCGCCGCGCTCGCCCACGACGGCGCCGCCGGACGGAAAACGTGAACGGTCGGACCATACACCTCACGGTCTATCGCCCCGAAACCGTCGCCCGGCGGACGCCGCACTCGGCCTTCCCCACCTACGACTCGTCGAGCTGTGCTGCCTGCAGCGCCTGCAGCGCCTCTGCCTCTTTCTTGATTTCATCCATCAGCACAACCAGATCGAGCAGGTTCTGACTCTCGACGGTGCCGACGAACTCGCCTGATTCGCGATCCCTGATCGGCATGACGGCAATCGAATGTTCGGCCATCCGTTCCATCACCTCCACGACCAGTTCGTCCGACCAGGCCTGTGGGATCTTTGGTCGCAGGATCTCCGCGAGGGTCGTGCTATCGCGCCGGTCATCGGCGATCGACCGGATCTTGGCCAACGACACGATGCCGGCCACCTTGCCGTCGCCGACCACCACCACGTAGTCGCGCTCCTTCGGCACCACCCAGTCCTCGGTAAAGCTCTGCACCGTAACGTCCGGGCCGGGGTAGGTGCGCGTGCGGTCGAGAACCGAGCTCACCTTGACGTCCTGAAGCGCCCGGCGGAGGTAGGAGAGCGGCACCGACTGCGGCAGCACGGCGGCGCTCGTCAGGCGGGTGCGCTTGATCGCGAAGCCGATGATCGGCGGCATGAACAGGATGTAGCCGAACATGATGAGCACGAACAGCGAGAATACGTCCTGCCCGATCACCCCCAACTCGAGCAAAACCAGGAGCAGCGCGATTTCCGCAACCCCTTTCGACATCAGGCCGGTGGCGAGCGTGAACGGCGCCTCGATGCGGGTCAGGTAGGTGCTGAGGAACGCACCCACGAACTTGCCTGCCAGCGGAATCACCGCCAGCGCCGCGATCGTGGCCAGCGGAATGGCGGTGAAGGAGAGATCGAACTGCAGGCCGGCCGAGGCGAAGAACAGCGGCACGAACAAACCCTCAGACGCACTGCGCATCCCCGGCATGATCTCCCAGTGGATGCGCTGCGGCAGCCCGGACAGCGCAACGCCGAACAGCAGCGCCCCGAGGGTGCCGTGCAGACCGATCTTCTCGGCTCCGACCACGATCAGGAACAACCCGCCGAGCAACAGGCCGAACGACAGCTCGGGTACGTTCACGAAGCGCTGCAGGAACAGAATCGCCGGCGGCAGCACCCGCGTCGACAGCACCCAGGTCACGACCACGAAACCGGCGATCTGCAGGAGCAGCGTGACCAGCCCCAGCACGCTCGGCTCATGGTGTTCGCCAATGGTGAAGCCTACTACCAGCAGTGCGGCCACTTCGGCGATGGCCACGATGGTGAAGATTTTCAGCCCGATCGGCTCTTTCAGATGGCCGGAATCGGCCAGCACCTTGGCTACCAGCCCGAGGCTCGACAGCGACAGGATGCCGGCCAGCGCCAGCGCTTCGTCGAAGTGCAGGCCGAGCGCGAAAGAGAACCCTGCGAGGTCGGAGGTGACCAGCATGGCGGACACCAGCGAAATGATCACCGACAGCATGGCGGCCACGAAGTAGCGCCCGCGAATGGTCGCCACGAAGCCCTGAATATCGATCTCGTCGAGACCGACCAGAAAGAACAGCACGAAGATGCCGAGCCCCAGGAACAGCTGAATCTCCGGCGACGGAAGCACGATGCCGAGCACGGGCCCGAGGATGACGCCGGTGGCGGTGTAGGCGACGATCGAGCTCAGGCCGAAGCGCCCGAGGACGCCCTCGACGAGCTTGGCGATGACGATGAGAAGACCAAGTGGGAATAGTACGTCCAGCAACATGTTATCGGAGCCCTACCTGTCTATCGGTTCTGGTGAACCTTAACCATTCTGTGCGTGGACAGCACGTAGCGTCCAGTATTCCACAAACAACCTTTGTGGGCTGGCTAACTTCCGTCCGCCAGCGGCCAGACCAGGACCGGGCGGCGCGCGGCCGTGGCTTCGTCGAGGCGCCCGATGGGGGTGGTGTGCGGCGCCGTGCGAACCAGATCGGGCGTGGCGGCGGCCTCCGAAAGGATGGCACGCAACGCCGCGATGAAGTGGTCGAGGGTCTGCTTCGACTCGGTCTCCGTGGGCTCGACCATCAGCGCCTCGGGTACGATGAGCGGGAAGTAGATGGTCGGCGGGTGAATGCCGTAGTCGATGAGCCGCTTGGCGATATCGAGTGTGCGCACGCCGTGTGCCTGCGCCACCTGCCGGGCGCTGAACACCGCCTCGTGCTTGCAGATGCGCGGGTATGGCAGCTCGAGGACACCGGCGAGGGCGGCGCGCAGGTAGTTGGCATTCAACACCGCGAGCCGGCTCATGTCGGACAGTCCGTCGCCACCGAGGGAGCGCAGGTAGGCGTAGCCGCGCACCGCGTTGTTGACGTTGCCGTAGAAGGCACGCACCCGGCCGATCGAGCGCGGGCGCCGGTGGTCGTGGCGGTAGGTGTCGCCGTCGCGGCCTACCACCGGCAGCGGCAGATACGGGGCCAGTTCGGCCGTGACCGCGGTGGCGCCGGCGCCGGGACCACCGCCGCCGTGCGGCACGCTGAACGTCTTGTGCAGGTTGAAGTGCAGAATGTCGGTGCCCAGGTCGCCGGGGCGGGCGACGCCGACCATGGCGTTCATGTTGGCGCCGTCCATGTACACCAGCCCACCGGCATCGTGCACGGCCGCGGCGATGTCGGTGATGCGCTCTACGAACAGGCCGAGCGTGTTGGGGTTGGTGATCATCAACCCGGCGACGTTGTCGTCGAGCGCATCCTGCAGCGCGGTGAAGTCGAGGCTGCCGTCGGCGCCGGTGGGCACGGTACGCGCCCGGTAGCCGGCCATGGCGGCGGTGGCCGGGTTGGTGCCGTGCGCCGAATCGGGCACCAGCATGGTGGTGCGCTGGCGGCCTGCCGCCGCGTGGAAAGCGCGGATGATCAGCGCGCCGGTAAGCTCGCCGTGGGCGCCCGCTGACGGCTGCAGCGACACCCCCGGCAGCCCGGCGATTTCGCCGAGCCACTGTTGCAGTTCCCAGAGCAGGCGCAGCGCGCCCTGCACCGTGGCCTCGTCCTGGTAGGGGTGGATGGCGGCCAGCCCCGGCAGGTCGGCGACCCGGTCGTTGATCTTGGGGTTGTACTTCATGGTGCACGAGCCGAGCGGGTAGAATCCCTGGTCGACCGAGAAGTTGCGCCGCGAGGTATTGGTGAAGTGGCGCACTACCTCCGCCTCCGACAGCTCCGGCAGGGGCAACTCGGAACGCAGCAACTGGTCCGGCAGCGGCGCGCTGCGCGGCACGTCGAGGGCGGCGATCTGCACGCCGGTGCGGCCCGGCACCGACTGCTCGAACAGCAGCGGCGGGGCGGGCAGCAGACTCGCGCCGCCAGCCGCCGGCCGGCGGTCTTGGGCGGCACTCATGAGGCGACCGTCTCCACCAGCCGGTCGATGGCGGCGCGGCTGTTGAGCTCGGTGGCGGTCAGCAGCCAGCAGCCGTCCAGACCGAGGTCGAAGCGCGCCAGATCGAGGCCGCCGATGATGCCCTCCCGCTGCCACAGCCGGCGGTTCAGCTCCGCCGGAGGCACCGGCGCGCGCACCACGCACTCGCGGAAGAAGGGCGCCGCGAACCGGGGCGGCATCGCCGCCAGCTCGCCGAGCCGGTCGGCCAGGTAGTGGCTGCGGTGGTAGCAATGGTCGGCCACCGCGCGCAGTCCCGTCGGGCCGAGCGCCGCGAGGTAGATGGTCACCGCGGTGGCGATCAGCGCCTCGTTGGTGCAGATGTTGCTGGTCGCCTTCTCGCGCCGAATGTCCTGTTCGCGGGGCTTCAGGGTAAGGACGAACCCCCGCCGGCCCTGCCCGTCGTACGCCACACCGGCAAGGCGGCCGGGCATCTGCCGCACGTTGCGCATGGAGGTCGCCAGCAGGCCGACGTAGGGGCCGCCGTAGAACAGCGGAATGCCGAGCGGCTGCCCCTCGGCGGTGGCGATGTCCGCGCCCAGCTCACCGGGTGGACGCAGCACCGCCATGGCGATCGGATCGGCGGACACGACACTCAGCGCGCCCGCCGCGTGGGCAAGCTCGCTGAGTTCGGCCACCGGTTCGATGACGCCCAGGAAATTGGGATACTGCACCAGCACGGCCGCGGTATCGTCGTCCAACGCACCGGCAACCGTCCGCGGTTCGGTGCGTCCGGTGGTGCGGTCGAAGGGGATGGTGGTAATGCGCAGCCCGATACCCGACAGGTAGGTTGCCAGCACCTCGCGATACTCCGGGTGGACCGCCTCGCTGACCGCGATGGTGCCGCGCCCGCGGCGCAGCCGCGCGGCCATCAGCGCCGCTTCGGCAAGTGCCGTGGAGCCGTCATACATCGACGCGTTGGCCACCTCCATGCCGAACAGCCGGGCGACCATGGTCTGGAACTCGAAGATGGTCTGCAGCGTGCCCTGGCTCACCTCCGGCTGGTAGGGGGTGTAGGCGGTGTACAGTTCGCTACGGAACAGCAGATGGGGAATCAGCGCCGGCGTGTAGTGGTGGTAGGCGCCGGCGCCGAGGAAGCAGCTATGGTTGTCCGTGGACCCGTTGCGCAGCGCCAGGTCGCGAAACAGCGCCGCGACCTCCTGCTCGGCCAGCCCGTCAGGCAGGTCGAGGCGCGGGAAGCGCTGCGCGCGGGGCACGTCGGCGAATAGTTCCTCGATCGATTCGGCGCCGATGGCGGCCAGCATGGCGTCGATCTCCGCCGGGGTGTGGGGGGTGTAGCGCACCGCGTGCTCCGGTCAGGCCAGCAGGTCGGTGTAGGCCGTGGCGTCGAGCAGTGCGGCCTGCTCATCGGCGAACCGGCTCGGGCGAACCTTGAGCAGCCAGCCGCCGTCGTAGGGCGACTCGTTGACCAGTTGCGGCGCCGCTTCCAGTTCGCCGTTCACTGCCGTTACCTCGCCGCTGATCGGGGCATACAGGTCGCTGGCCGCCTTGACGCTCTCGATCACGCCGAACGATTCGCCCTGCACGATTTCGCCGCCCACCTCCGGTAACTCGAGGTAGACCACGTCGCCCAATTCGCCCTGTGCGTGCTCGGTGATGCCGATCACGACCACCTCGCCATCCTGGCGCAGCCACTCGTGCGCTGCCGTGTAGCGCAGATCCCCTGGAATGCTCATCTAATCGTTCCTCCGATAGAACGGCCGCGCCACCACGGTCGCGGGATGCGTGCGCCCGCGCACCAGCACGGCCAATTCGTTGCCCGTGGCGGCATGCTCGCGAGCCACCAGCCCCATCGCCAAGCTGCGCTCCAGCCACGGCCCATAGCTGCCGCTGGTGACCGTACCGATCTCCGTCCCGTCGCCATCGGTGATCGAAAACCCCTGCCGTGCGATGGCGCGTCCGGCGAGGTGCAGGTGCACCAGCCGCCGCGCGACGCCGGCGGCGCGCTGATCGGCGATCGCCGCCGCCCCGATGTAGCCGTCGCCGCGCGACACGAAGCGGCCCAGGCCCACTTCCAGCGGCGACACGTCGCGGGTCAACTCGTGGCCGTACAGCGGCATGCTCGCTTCCAGCCGCAGCGTGTCGCGGGCGCCGAGTCCGGCCGGTTGCAGCCCCGCCGGCGCGCCCGCCTGCAGCAGATCGTTCCACAGCGCCTCCGCGCGGTGCGCGGCGACGAACAGCTCGAAGCCGTCCTCGCCGGTGTAGCCGGTGCGGGCCAGCAGCACGGAGTGGCCGGCGACGCGGTTCTCCGCGCTGCGGTAGGGTCGGATGGCCGCGACATCGTAGTCGGCGAGCTGCCCGACCATGCCTATCGCGCGAGGTCCCTGGATTGCGAGCAGTGCCAGTTCGCCGCTCCGGTCCGCCAGATCGACCGCCGCGATGCCGGCGATCGCGGCGCGCGCATGAGCGAGCACCGCATCGGTATTGCCGGCGTTGACCACCAGCCGGTAGTGGAGGCCGCCACGGCGGTCGCCGAGGCGATAGACGATCACGTCGTCGATCACTCCCGCCGCGTTGTCCAGAACCAGCGAATAGCGCGCTTGGCCCTCCGCTATCCGGTCCACGTCCGCGCACGTCAGCCGCGCCACCGCGTCCGCGGCACCGGCGCCGAGGAAGTCCAGTTCTCCCATGTGGCTGACATCGAACAGGCCGGCATTGGTGCGCACCGCGCGGTGTTCGGCGACGATGCCGCTGTACTGCACCGGCATCTCCCAGCCGGCGAACGGTACCAGCCGCGCCCCCAGGCGCTGATGAACCGAGTGCAGCGGCGTACGGCGCATGTAACCATGATACCGATCCGTGCAGCGTATTTCAGCCGCCGCGGAGCAGCGTGTCCCCTGGGCCGAACCGCCTTGCGTTCAAGGGGCGGGTGACCAACAATGCGCCGGCGGTCCATTGCCAGAGGCGGGGCCGCACAATACGAACACGCGCGTCAATCGCGCGGCATTTGAGGAACTACCAACCATGGCCAGAATGACCGGCGGACAGGCGTTCGCCAGACAGCTTCATCGCGAGGGGGTGCGGGTGATCTTCGGCCTGCCCGGCGTACAGCTCTACCATCTGCTCGACGGACTCGCCGAACAGGAGGAGATTCGCTTCATCACCACCCGCCACGAGCAGGCCACCACCTACATGGCGGACGGCTACTCGCGCACCGGCGCCGGCATCGGCACGGCGCTGGTGGTGCCGGGGCCGGGGTTGCAGAACGCCTCGGCCGGCATCGGCACCGCCTACTCGGCGTCGTCGCCGATGCTGGTGATCGCGGGCCAGGTGGAACGCGACATGATCGGCGTCGACCGCGGGGTGCTGCACGAGATCAACGATCAGCTCGACACCGTGCGCCCGGTGATCAAGTGGGGGAAACGGATCATGCACGCCGCGGATGCTGCGCAGGGCGTGCACGAGGCGTTCGTGCAGTTGCGGTCGGGCCGGCCGCGCCCGGTGGAGATCGAGATTCCGCCCGAAGCGCTGGCCGAGGAGGCGGACGTCGAGCTACTCGATCCGGCTGATGGCGTGCGTTCGGCGGCCAGCGACGCGGAAGTCGCGCGTGGGGCGGAGCTGGTCGCCGCGGCGTCCAACCCGGCGATCTGGGCGGGCGGCGGCGTGCATGCGTCCGACGCCCACGAGGCGCTGCTGAAGGTGGCCGAGCACCTGCAGGCGCCGGTGTTCGCCACCGGCGAGGGGCGCGGCGCAATCTCGGACCGCCACCATCTTTCCCTGGGGCCGATCAGCTTCGGCCGTGATTCCTACCGCGAACGGCGCGCCGAGCATGACCTGATCCTTGCCGTGGGTACGCGGATGGCGATGCCGGCGCTGCTCAGCGGGCAGCAGGTGGTGCAGATCGACATCGACGCGGCGGAGATCGGGCGCAACTACGCCAACACGGTCGGCATGATGGGCGACGCGCGGGCCACCCTGGAGGCGCTGCAGCGAGCGTTGCAGGAGCGCATGGCGCCGCGCCCGAGCCGCCGCGCGGAGCTGGAGGCGCTCTATGCCGAGCGCTTCGACGGCTCCGAGGAGCCGGAGCCGCTGAAGTCGTTCATGCGGGCGATCCGCTCCGCGACCCCCGACGATGGCATCATCGTGCAGGACTTTACCCAGCTCGGCTACTACAGCCGGGCGCACTGCCCGATCTACGCGCCGCGCTCCTTCATCACCCCGTCCTACTTCGGCACCCTCGGCTACGGCTATCCGACCGCGCTCGGCGCCAAGGTGGGGCAACCGCAGCGCGCGGTAGTGGCTATCTCCGGCGACGGCGGATTCCTGTACAACAGCCAGGAGTTGGCCACCGCGGTGCGCTACGGCATCAACGCCGTGGCGGTGGTGTTCAACGACCACGCCTACGGCAACGTGCGCCGCGATCAGCGCCGGCGGTTCGCGGGCCGGGTATACGGCTCGGAACTGTACAACCCCGACTTCATGAAGCTGGCCGAGGCGTACGGCGTGCGCGGCATACGCGCGTTCGGCCCGGAGGAGCTGGAGGCGGCGCTGCAGCGTGCCGTGGCCAGCCCGGTCCCCACCCTGATCGAGGTCCCGGTCGGCGAGTTGCCCATTCCCTACTGACCGCACTGAACGGGTACGCTGCCGCACTCATGGCTGGCGGTCACGGCGCACCCAGGACGGCGGTTGTTGCGACAACGCCCCGGCCATGCGGTCGAGTTCGGCCCGCGGCACCTCGCGGATGTGTTCGATCCCGTATGCGATCTTCCCGTCGTTCAGGTAGGCGAAGCGGCCCGAGATGATGTCGGTCGGGCCATGCTGCGGCACCACGATCAGGTGGGCGTGGGGAACGCCGAACCCATGCACCACCAGCCCGACCCGCAGCGGCTTCAGCAGCCGCCGAATGGTCCGCGAGAGCTGCTGGGCTATCGTCATGATGTGTGCCGCAAGCTCGTCCGGCATGTCACAGAAGTGATCGATGTGCTCCTTGGGGATGATCATCAGCTCGCCGGGATGAATTGGCCGAATCCCCATGAAGCCGAGACACGACTCATCTTCGTAGACCCGGCTGCACGGCTCCCGACCAGCAACGACCCGGCAAAACACGCACGAGGACGAATCCAGTGGAGACGCGTGGTTCGTCATGGATGACCTATCCTATGCGGTACGGGGCGGGCCGATCGAGGCGGTGGGGCACACCGACCTCCTGGTCCGCAATGCCCGCGGCGGGCGGCAGCCCATCATGCAGGCCGACCAGATACTGTTCCTGCATCCCGCGCGGACCATACCCCAGGGCAACGACATCAAGGTGGGCATGGACGCTCTGCCGGACGTGGTGCTGGAGGTAGACAACACCACGGACGTGCGCCGCGGCAAGCTCGGACTCTACGAGTCATGGGGCTTTCGGGAAGTGTGGGTGGAGGTGCCGGACGAGCCGGCGCCGAGCCGGCCGGCGGCGCTTCGTCCCGGTTTGACGATCTTCGCCTTGGAGCAAGGGAGGCTGCGCCCGGCGCCGGCAAGCCGGGTGTTTCCGGGTTGGACGGCGGAGGAGATTCACCTGGCGTTGAACGAACCGGAGTTGTCGGAGGAAACCGCCGGCGTGCTGAATCGTGTGGGGCGAATCCTTGGCGCGGCGTGGGGTGTGAGTGCGTTACGGGTGCTGGAGTCCCGAGGCGTGCCGGTGTCGCCTTCCCTGGCGGTGCGGTTGGCCGAGCTGGAGGGAGTGTCGGAGCACCTGGTCGATGCGGCGCTGGAGTGCCGGGACGAGGAGCATTTCCTGCAACTGCTGGCAGCTCGGCGAGGTTAGACCATCCCGGTAATCCCGTAGCGGAAATAGGGCAGGGTACGCGGTCGGTGCCGTTGCGGGCGGTCGTCCTTGATGGCCAGCGCTACTTTGAGACTCCGGTTCAGGCTCTGCATCTTGGTGTTCGACAGCGTGCCCAGATACTCACGATCCACCCGTAGCGTCTGGTGGGACCAACGCCTCATTCGCGACTCCGATTCACCGTAGCGGCGGATGACAAGATCAGGCCGCTACGATTTCACACCCACCGCCCGGCGGGACACGCTCTCCGCAGCGCCGCGAGCCGAGGGTGCATCTTCGCTGTCGCCTCAGCAGGCCCTGGCCGGTCGCTGGTGATGCGCTCGTGCAGGTCGTGGTCTTGGTCTGCCGTCACGAATTCCTGCCGCCTCCGGCGTTCGCGCCACTTCCGAAACTTCCGAAACGCGTACTTGACGGCGCGCCATAGGTGTGCAACGCTTGGGTTTCGGGACGATGCGGATGATACGTGACGACACCTCCCAGCGCTGCCACCGGCGAGTGAGTTGCGCTCCAATCCCGTCCCTGCCGGTTTTTGCCGGTGCACGTGGTACTCAAAGAACCCTAGGCGCGCGCGGCGTGAGCCCGGTGAGTCACACGCCGCGCGCTTTTGGAAATCTGACTCTGTCTGGCTGGCCGCCCGCGTTGCGGGCGCGAGAGGAGCCAGGGAGCGGCAAGTCGCTCCGCAATACTCTCAAAAATTCGACATACGGAGATTACGTATGAATACTGAAAAAATCACCAGGATCTTCGCGGTTGCGCTGGTTCTGGTTCTGATCGCCACCGGCCTCTGGGCAAGTCCAGCCGGGGAAGAGGAGCCGGCAGCCGCCGCGGAGAAGGAAATGGTGCTCGACCCGGCCACCGGCAAGATGGTGACCGCGCCCGAGTATGGCGGGACACTCACCTCACTCTTCCACCCAGGCTGGGAGAGCGAGCATGCCGACATGTGGCACTTCCGCAGTGTCATACACCAGGTCCAGTTGGTGGTGGAGAGAATGGGCGGCGGCAACTGGGCACTGCCGAGAGACGAATTCTCCTTTACAAGCGTACCGAATCTGCCTCAATACACCGGAAAGTTAGCTGAGAGCTGGGAACAGCCCGACGCCACGACGATCGTCCTGCACATCCGCAGGGGTGTGAAGTGGCAGAACAGGCCACCGATGAACGGCCGCGAGTTGGTCGCCGCCGACGTCGCGTTCAACTTCTCCCGCAATCTGGGGCTCGGCGAGTTCGCGGCGGACGGGCCGAGCCCGGTGATCAGCGTTCTCGGGTCGGTGCCGATCGAATCGATAACGGCAACCGACAGCCATACGGTCGTGTTCACGTTGAAGCAACCGATGCTCGCCGCGCTGTACCACATCATCGGCGACATCTACGGCAATCAGTACCCGCCCGAAGTGATCAGGCAGGACGGCGACGCCAAGGATTGGACCAAGCTGGTGGGCACCGGGCCGTTCATGTGGACCGGCTGGGTAGACGGCAGTTCTTTGACCTTTACCAAGAACCCCGATTACTGGGGTCACGATGAGAAGTTCCCGGAGAATCGCCTGCCCTATATCGACGAGCTCAAGCTCCTGATCATGCCGGAAGAGGCGACGCGCTTGGCGGCACTGCGTTCGGGCCAGCTCGATTTTCTGGGTGGTTTTGCCCCGTATGCTATCGGCGCGGCGACCACGATCGAGAACCTGGAGCGGACCAACCCCGAGCTCAAACGGTTTCGCTATTTCAATCGCGGGGATAACTCGTCAGCCTTCAATATCACCGAGCCGCCGTTCGACGACATTCGGGTGCGCAGGGCGATGCAGATGGCCATTGACCTCGAGACGGTCGCCGACACGTACTTCAAGGGCCTCGCAGATCCCACGCCTCGAGCCGAAGTCGGCACGAGCTTCGTTGGCTACGCAATCCCGTTCGCGGAGTGGCCCGAAGAGGTCAAGAAGGGCTACAGCTATGACCCGGAAGGTGCGGAGCAGCTCCTCGATGAAGCAGGATATCCGCGAGGCGCCGACGGCGTAAGATTCAAGACCGTGTTGAACGATGCCGCTTGGCGGGACCTCGGCTACCAAGAGATAGCGATTCAGTATTGGGACGAGATTGGCGTCGATGTAGAGCTCAACATAGTAGGCGCGGAATTGGGCCCGATGATGCAGGGGGTTACCTACGAAGGCATGGTCCTGTACCCGACCGGCAAGAGCTCCCCGCTTCCCGTTACGGCCGTGGGCTGGCATGCCAGCGATTCTTCCTACAACAACATCACCGGGCACAATTCGCCGGAATACGATGCCATCATCGCAGCCATGGACTCGGCGAATACGATCGAGGAGCAGAGGCTCCTGATTAGGGATGCCGATTTTTACCTCATCGAGAATCACCTCTTCCTCTGGGGTCCTATCGCGTCACAGTCTGTTGTGACGCAACCGTGGATCCTTGGCTATAACGGTGAAACGAGGCTGGGAGACGTCGACAGCTACGCGAGCTTTGCTCGCCTGTGGATCGACCAAGAAATGAAGGCTTCAATGGGCAACTAGAGCCATCCCACCCACTCAGTGCCCTCTGGGTGGGTGGGCTCCGTTTGCGTCCCATGAGAGCCTACATCATCAGGCGTTTGCTGCTCGTGATACCCACGTTGTTTGTCTTGAGCATCCTCGTGTTTCTGTCGGTTCGTTTTCTTCCCGGTGACGCGATCGACGCAATGCTGAGCAAAGCCGGGTGGATTGGCGAAGAGGTGGACCGTGCGGCACTGGAGAAGATGCTCGGATTGGACCTGCCCGCCTACGTGCAGTACGGACGCTGGCTGGGCGGTATCGTGCTGCACGGCACGCTGGGAGAGTCGCTGTGGACCGGCCAACCCATAGAGTCAAAGATAGTTGGTCGACTGCCGGTAACGCTCGAGCTCGGCGTCATGGCGATTCTCATCGGCCTGCTGATAGCCGTTCCAGTCGGCGTCTACTCGGCGATTCGCCAGGATACGGTGGGGGACTATGCCGGGCGCACGATCGCCGTCATCGGCTTGGCGACTCCCAACTTCTGGCTGGGAGTCATGGTCATGCTCTACCCGGTACTCTGGTGGGGCTGGTCGCCACCGATCGAGCTGATTCGCTTCAGCGACGACCCGCTGGGGAACCTGGGCATGTTTCTGGTTCCGGCCGTCATCCTGGGGACTGCGCTGGCGGCGAGCACCATGCGCATGACGCGCACCATGATGCTGGAGGTGCTGCGACAAGATTACATCCGCACTGCTTGGGCGAAGGGTCTGAACGAGCGGCGGGTCGTCGTCAGACACGCCATGAAGAACGCGTTCATCCCAGTGGTCACGCTCGTCGGCCTGCAATTGCCTCTCCTGGTGGGCGGCTCGGTCATAATGGAGAACATCTTCGTGCTGCCAGGGTTAGGTCAGGTCTTGGTGAAGGCACTCACGGATAGAGACTATCCGGTCGTCATGGGAGTCAACCTGTTTTTTGGGACCGTAGTTGTGGGGGTAAATCTGCTGATCGACATGCTCTATCCCTATTTGGACCCGCGGGTCCGTTACAAATAACGACGCGCTGAGGACATGAGTGACGCCACTCAACCAGCATCCGCCCTAGGCCAGAAAGCGAAACGTTACTGGTTGGTTGATCTATCAGTCAGAATGATCAAGACGAAGCCGCTGGGAACCGTCTGCGGCATTATTCTGTTTATGTTCGTTTTTATCAGTATCTTCGCGGATACTCTGGCTCCCTATCGATACGATAAAATTCGCTTGCAAGAGATACTGGAAGCGCCATCGGCGAAGCATCCCTTGGGAACCGATCATTTGGGAAGAGACTTTCTGAGCCGCATCATCCATGGGGCTCGGATTTCTCTGCTGGTGGGTTTCGCCGCAACGTCCATCAATATCGTGGTTGCACTCCTTGTGGGTGGCACTACCGGGTTCCTGGGTGGAAAACTTGATCTTGCAGTCCAGAGATTTGTAGATGCGTGGATCGCTTTTCCGGGACTGCTACTGTTGTTAACCATCATGTCTGTTGTGGGACGGGGTTTGCTGCAAATAATATTCGTGCTTGGTATCGCGGGTGGCATCGGTGGTGGCTCGCGGGTCGTTCGAGCTGCCGTTATCGGTATCAGAGAGAACGTCTACTTCGAGGCTGGCGACGCGATTGGTTCCTCGAAGTGGCGAATGCTCATTCGACACGTCCTACCCAACATTGCGCCGCCGGTAATAATCATCTTCAGCATAAGCATAGGATCCTACATCTTGAGCGCAGCCTCGCTGAGCTTCCTGGGATTCGGTTTACCTCTAGACATCCCCGACTGGGGCGGGATGCTCAGCCGCGAAGGGCGCCAATACATGGAGGCGGCGCCCTGGCTGGCGCTCTGGCCGGGTCTTTGCCTAACCCTTGTCGTCTACAGTTTGAATATGTTCGGCGACGCTCTACGCGACCTGCTCGACCCGAGGTTGCGTGGCGCAACCGGGCTCCAGGGGCAGTGAACGGTGACACCAAACCCAACGACCCCTGGACGGCGCCGAAATCGGGAGCACTGGGCTTTCTGTAACGCGACTCGGGCTGGGAGGGGCAGGTCCATCATCCGATCCGCGATGTATTTCGCTATCAAAGTCTTAACCAATATCCTATGTGGTGGATTATTGTTTGCTTGTGTCTCTGCTAGTAATGGACGTGCTGGAACGCAACAGATTAACAATGAAAAACAATTTGAAAGGATCATGATGGCTGAAACCGGTATCGATTTTCAACATGGCTATGAAAATCCGACAGCCAATTCCATGCCGGAAATGTTTGCAGGCGGCGCCGCTGCAGGCGACTATGACAATGATGGTGATATTGACCTCTTTGTCGTCAGAGGAGATATGGGTCCTAATCTTCTGTATAGCAACCGCGGCGATGGGTCGTTTATCGAGCTGGCTGAGAACGCTGGGGTGGCCTACACCAAATCACCGGCCGGCTCGCAGAATTACCGGCACAGCGGCCCTACCTTTGCCGATCTGGACGGCGACGCTGACTTGGATCTATTTATCGGTGGCATTGAAGGAGACCCTTCGAAGATCTACCAGAACAATGGCGATGGAACTTTTACTGATGTAACATCAGGCTCAGGCATTGACAACATGGGCGCCCGCTATACCATTTCCGCAGCATTTGGGGATTACGATCTTGACGGTGACCTCGATATGTTCCTGTCTCATTGGGGGACGTCTCGTACAGTGGGGAATCCTGGCAGGACGGAACATTTGTGGCGAAACGACTCAAGCGGCGCGGAGTTGCGATTTACCGATGTCAGCCTGGATGCTGGTATTTCTGGCGCAATTCTTATGCATGCGTTTGAAGGCGCGTTACCAGGTGATCGCGATTACACTTTTACGCCAACCTTTGTCAAAATCGATGACGACGAATACCCCGATATACTCAGCGTGGCGGACTTTGGCACCACACGTGTGTTTATCAATAACGGCGATGGCACTTTCCGGGACGTCACAGATACGGATCAGATTATTGACAGGAACGGCATGGGTTCGGCCGTCGGTGACTACGATAATGATGGCGATCTAGATTGGTTCGTCAGCGCGATCTGGAGTGGTGATACGCGCGTTATCGGCAATCAACTTTATCGCAATGACGAGGGTAGATTTGAAAACGTGACGGATCGGGCCGGCGTTATTGATGGCGGTTTCGGATGGGCTGCCTGCTTTGCTGACTTTGATAACGATCAGTGGCTGGATCTTTATCACACTAATGGTTGGGCCGAGGATGGCGACGTGCTTGATAAACAGGGCTGGGAAACCGATCGCGGTCGGTTGTTTATTTCTAATCGAGATGGCTCGTTCACCGAGCTCAGCTCAGAGCGCGGTACTGTTGATAACGAGAGGGGACTTGCGGTGGTGTGTGCTGACTTTGACAGCGATGGCGATGTCGACATATTTGTCACCACGCGAAACGCCTCGAATGCCCATTTATTGTTTCGTAATAATATGGCCGGGTTTGAGCGAAACAGCTCCTTGAGTGTCACGTTGGCAGGTGACGCTCCCAATACGCAAGCAGCAGGTGCACGGATAAAGGTCACAGTTGACGAACTGACACAGACTCGTGAAATTACTATTGGTAGTAACTTTACCAGCCAAAACCCGACGACGCAGCTATTTGGCTTGGGCGGTGAGGTACGGGCTAATAGTGTAGAAATCGATTGGCCAAGTATTAACGGTTTACCATCGCAAGTGGATATTTACACCAATATTCCTGCTGGATCCATAAAATGTACTCCAGGTGAATGTGTTTCAACACCACGACAAGAATTGCGCGAATCGGAGTAGTTTCCAAAGCCTTTGAGAGAAAAGGAGGGCGGCGAGGGCGAGGTACGGAAGGGTAGTTTCGTAGCGTCCCGTGCGAGGTGCTATCAAGTCGCGCCGAGAACGCGCACACGGGCCGCGAATCGGTGTCGCCAGGTCGAGTTGCTGCAATTGCAGAAGCGGCACGATAGGTCCAGCGGTGTAATCTTCAGAGAAGATGGTGGCGCTAACGTTCGAGCGGGATGACGCGAAAGCGGACGCCAGCGCGCGCAAGCACTGCGTGCGCTTCGAGGAGGGTGCGACGGCCTTTGGCGACGCGCTGTCGGTGACGGTTGCTGACCCGGACCATTCGCTTGATGAGGATCGGTTGAACTCATGCCTGGAACGTACCAGGCGCACCAGCCGACGGTCATCGGATATAACGGTGAAGTCTGGCTTTCATTCTTAAGGACTCTACCCATCTTCGCGCGCCTCGGGATTGACAGTGAGCTGAAGGCAGAAATGGGTTATTAGCCTCCCTCTGGAGGGGGGCACGGGATTGTTCCCCTCCGAGGTGCAATGACGGGAAGATCGCGATGAGGCGGCACGGTCACTCCGTGACACGGAGACAATGACAATCGACGAACAGGCATCGCCGGTTGGCCACCATTTTCGGTTCAGGTGTGGCACATGAGAGCCCATATCATCAGGCGGTTGTTGCTGGTCATCCCGACCCTGTTCATCCTCAGTATCCTGGTCTTTCTCTCGGTCCGTTTCATTCCGGGTGATGTCATCGACGTGATGCAAGGTAGACTGGGAGGCTTGGGGCGAGTGGACCGTGCAGCGCTTGAGCAGATGCTGGGACTGGACCAGCCGGTGTACGTGCAGTACGGCCGCTGGTTGGGCGATATCCTGCTGCACGGCAGCCTTGGGCGCTCACTAATTCGCCAGGATACGGCGGTCGACTACGCCGGCCGCTCCATCGCCATCCTGGGCCTGGCAACGCCCAACTTCTGGCTCGCCCTCATGGTGATGATCTACCCGGCTGTCTGGTGGGGCTGGTCGCCGCCGATGCGGCTGATCACGTTCAGCGAAGACCCGCTGGGGAATCTCGGCATGTTCCTCATTCCGAGTCTGATTCTGGGAACCTACCTGGCCGCGGCTACCATGCGGATGACGCGCACCATGATGCTGGAGGTGTTGCGGCAGGACTACATCAGGACGGCGTGGTCCAAGGGCCTGAAGGAGCGCGTGGTGGTGGTGCGGCACGCGGTCAAGAACGTCCTCATTCCGGTGGTTACCATGGTAGGTCTGCAGCTGCCGATCCTGGTGGGTGGCGCGGTCATTATCGAGAACATATTCAACCTGCCCGGTTTGGGCCGGCTCATGCTGGTGGCTCTCAACGACAGAGACTTCCCGGTGGTCGCCGGCATCAACCTGGTGTTCGGTACCGCGGTGATGGGGATCAACCTGATGATAGACTTGGTCTATGCGGTCCTGGATCCCCGGGTTCGCTATCAGTAGTGGGTCAACGGTAGTGGCTCAAAGCAGCGGGCGCACGCGTTTCTTGACCCGGCTGGTCAAGGAGAAGCCGCTCGGCACGGCGAGCGGAATTGCCATAGTGATAGTGATTCTGGTGGCTGTTCTGGCCGACGTCATCGCCCCCTATCCCTATGGTGAACGGCATCTTCCGGACAGATTGCAGGGCTCATCGGCCCAGTATCTGCTCGGCACCGACCACCTGGGGCGGGACTTCCTGAGCCGCATCATCCAGGGCGCCCGTATTTCCCTGACGGTGGGTCTGGCAGCCACCACGCTCAACGTTCTGGTCGCTGTTCTGATCGGCGGCACCTCAGGATTCCTCGGCGGCAGACTGGACCTGGTGGTGCAGCGGTTCGTCGATGCCTTGATGTCTTTCCCGGGACTGCTGCTGTTGTTGACCATCATAGCGATCGTGGGCAAGGGGCTGTTACAGCTCATCCTGGTCCTGGGTATCTCGGGCGGCATCGTCGGCTCGCGAGTGCTCAGGAGCGCCGTCATCGGGGTCAAGGAGAACGACTATTTTCAGTCCGCGGTGGCGATTGGCGCCTCGCAGTGGAAGATAATCGTCCGCCACGTGCTGCCCAATATCGCGGCTCCGATAATCGTCGTATTCAGCATCAACGTGGGGGGCGTGATCATCTCGGAAGCTGCCTTGAGCTTCCTGGGCTTCGGCCTGCCGATCGAGATTCCGAGTTGGGGTGGCATGCTGAGCCGGGAGGGCCGCCAGTACATGGAGGCGGCGCCCCACCTCGCCTTCTGGCCCGGCCTGGCGTTGACGGTTACCGTCTACAGCCTGAACATGCTCGGCGACGCGGTGCGCGACCTGCTCGACCCACGGCTGATCGGTGGCGCCGGCCGTCTCGGCGCGCAAGACACCCGCTCCGTTTAGGCACGTTCAGACCCGTTTAGACCCGTTCAGGCACGTTCAGGCAGGACTACAGCAGGAGGCCGCAACTCAATTGCGGATAAATGGAATATTTCCGCAGAACAGTTGCGATATTCCGAAAAAAGAG
The DNA here is from genome assembly GCA_965262935.1 of Spirochaetia bacterium. Classification (GTDB taxonomy): domain Bacteria; phylum Spirochaetota; class Spirochaetia; order SZUA-6; family Bin103; genus Bin103. Next base: position 1,401,949 of record OZ253572.1, read on the forward strand.
CATAAGCTCGGGAACATGACCGCACCCACCGTACCGACCGTACCTCGTCGTCTTGACTTGACGCACGACCTTCGCTCGCGGTCCGTGTTTCTCTTCGGCCCGCGGCAAACGGGAAAAACTACCTATCTGAGCGCGCTGTTTCCGCGCGCGCCGGTCTTCAATTTGCTCCGAGGCGAGGTATTCCTCCGGCTCTCACGCGAACCTGGGCGGCTACGGCAGGAGTTGGCCACCGTCGCTCGTTCCTCGGCTCCGGTAATCATCGACGAGATTCAGAAGCTGCCCGGCCTGCTCGACGAGGTGCACGATCTTATCGAATCTCGCGGACTGCGGTTCGTACTGGCAGCCAGCAGCCCCGCCAAGCTGCGCCGCGGTGGGGTCAATCTGCTTAGTTTTATCTGTTCGACGTCGGGGTCGCCAACGTCCTGGCCGGGATAACTCGCATCGAGGCGGGAAGCGCGGCATTCGGGCGCGCCCTCGAGCACCTGATCTTCTGTGAGCTGCGCTCCCGGCTCGGATATGGTCGGGACGCCCGGCCCCTGACGTTTTGGCGCACGACCGACGGCTCGGAGGTTGACTTCGTCGTTGATGACAGCTTGGCGATCGAGGTGAAAGCCAGCGCCGCCGTCGCACCGCGCGATCTGACCGGACTCCGACGGCTGGCCGAGGAAGTGCGGTTGCGCAGGCGCATCGTGGTTTGTAGCGAGTCAGCGCCCCGGATCATCGATGGCATCGAAGTGCTCCCGGTGAGAGAATTCCTTGCGGCCCTGTGGGATGGTGCGATTCTCGACGAGCACACCCGCGCCTGTGCTGAGACGTCGGTCCGAAGCGTAGCTCTTCGACACGCACGCGTTTGACGGCTGCTGCAGCGTCGCCAGCGGAATTGTCTTACCGTGCTGCACCGCGACCGGAGAGTGTGCTACTCTCTCGCACTACATGGGGCCGGTGAACGCCGACTACGTCACGCGCCTCCCATCCAAAGCCGTACCCCCCTTGATGCAATTTGAGGATCTTTCGATCGACGGCCTGATTGGCGTTGAACACACCCCCTGACTACGCCGGGCTCCGGCCCGACGGGAGAGAGCTTGGGCACGGCACAAGCGCATCCGGAGGCATCCGTAGTAGGCGAGCGGGTACAATATAAGCATAGTGACGTGGCCGGCGGCGCAGGTTGTCTGGATTCCGCGATGTGAGGAGTACCTTGATGCAATTCGAACGAATCAGCATTGATCCGGCGCAGATGGGCGGAGTGCCGTGTATCCGGGGTTTGCGCATCCCGGTGGCCACGGTCGTCGGCCTCGTCGCGCAGGGGATGCCCGATACTCAGATTATGGAGGAGTATCCCGATCTCGATATCGAGGATATCCGCCAGTCGCTCAGGTTTGCGGCAGCTGCGGTCGATGAGCGCCAGTTGCCGCTGCTGACCGGCACGTGACCTTCCTCGTAGACAATGCGCTGTCGCCGCAGCTCGCCACGGGCCTCCGCGCGGCCGGCCTCGATGCGGTACATGTGCGTGATCTCGGCTTGCAGGCTGCTGACGATGAGGCACTCTTCGAGCTCGCGGCCCGCGAGGATCGGATCCTTATTTCGGAAGATACTGACTTCGGTACACTTCTTGCCCTACGGGAGTCGGCGAAACCCTCGGTGATTCTCTTTCGTCACATGCCGAACCGCAGTGCCGCGAGCTTGACCAGTATCCTTCTGACCAACTTGGATGCGGTCGAGGCTGACCTCACCGCCGGGGCGATAGTAGTCTTCGAGGCCAACCGAATCAGAGTGCGCCGGCTCCCAATCGACGTGCAGAGTTCGAAGCAGGGGTAATTCAACGGCTTCCGCCACGGGCGAAAAACCGTTGACGATATTGACGTATCGCGCGACACGTGTAATGTATCAAGACTGAAGGTGAGGGCCGCCCCGACCCGGCGCCCCCCCCCTGGACGGTCGCGGCATCACCAGACAGCCGCCCGTTGGAGCTAATCCCATGGAGATAAAGCCACAAACGAGCCCCGCTGCACCGCGACCGGATAGTGTGCTACTCTACCGCACTACATGGGGCCGGTGAATGCCGACATTGAGCTCTCCAATCCGCGCGACTCCTCCATCCGTCCGATGCGCGTGAACAGCCTGGTGGATACCGGCGCCCTGCATCTCTGTGTTCCAGAGCATGTCGCCCTGCAGCTTGGTCTGGAAGAACTCTACCAGCGCGAGGTCACCACTGCCGACGGCGCCAAACACCTCGTCCCGTATGTGGGGCCGGTGGTGGTCAAGTTCGAGAACCGGGGTTGTTTCACCGGAGCGCTGGTGCTCGGCGACCGCGTACTGCTCGGCGCCGTGCCGATGGCGGACATGGATGTGCTGGTATGCCCGGCCACGCGCAGGCTCATCGTCAACCCGGCCAGTCCCAACATCAAGGCGATCCCATGCTTCGGCAGAGTCTTGAAGGCGGACCGATGCGAACATCGGCAAGAAGGTCGCCGAGTAGGGCACTGAGGCTGGCGAGACGGAGATGACGGATGCAGTGGTCGATTCGGGACGTGCTTGTGGCGCCCCCAAAGCAGGAACTCAGGCCGGTAGCAGCAGAGTGTGGATCCAAAGAGGCGTGTTGGAGCCTCACTGCTTCAGAGTGCTGGCGCAGTGCAGGATTCGGCAGCAGACGAGGTCGTCGGCGGGACTTGGGGTAGTGGTGCGCTGAGGTCGCCTCAGGCGGGCGCCAGCAGCGCCTTGAAGGCTTCGCTCCGGCGCAGCGTGAAGTAGCGCAGGGCCTGCGCGGCGTTGTCCCACCGGCGGTGGTGCAGGATCAGCGCCAGTACGATGTTGTTGCAGGTCGCACGGTTGGCTGGCGAGAAGCCGCACCGTGCCGTACAGGCGTCTTCGCACAGCGTCTTGTCGCGGCGATGATGGTTCTTCGACTCGATCGCCCAGTGGCCGCGATTCCAGGCCAGCAGTTGCTGCGGCGTCGCGCAGGTGGCGGCCAGTGAGGTGATGCCGTAGGCGTACTCGATGCTCTTGACCCCGGTGTTCAGGTCGGTGCGCTCGCGACGTACCCGGAACACCTGCGCGACATGGGCAAAGTTGAGCGTCTTGTCGAGCGGGGTGAGCACCTCGATATGGCGCCGGTCGATACGCCCATGGCCCTTCTGCGGGTCCTCGGAGAAGCGCCCGGCAGCGTCCTCCCACGGCATGCTGGCAAGTGCCTCGAAGGTCTCCGAACAGTTCCCCTTGACGGTCAGAAGATAGTCGGCGCCATGCTGCTCGACGATGCTGACGGTGGTGTCGCGAGTGGTGTGCAGCGCATCGAGGGTGATCACCGCGCCACTGATCGGAACCACCTCCAGCAGTGCCCCGACCGCCGCCAGTTCGCCGTTCTGGTCGTGAAAGTTGAGGCTCGCGACCGGCACGCCGGTGCGGTGCTCGACCAGCGTCGCGGTCTCGTAGCGCATCGTGCCGTTGCGATTGGCGCCGCGAATCCGCTTGCCGTCGGCCGCCAGTGCCTGCCGTTGCTCCTGCGCTCCGGAGGCCGGCACGCGCGCCGTCGCATAGCGCTGCTGCATCGCTTCCAGCGCCTCGGCATCGGTTGCCATCACCACCCGGTGAATGGTCGATTTGGTGGGCGGCTCGTAGCGTCCCGTGGCGCGGTTGCGCCACGCCCCCAGCAGCTTCAGTTCCTCCTGTTCGAGCGCCTGCGCGTACTCGGCGGCCGCCACCGGCCCACGCATGTTGGACAACATCGCCAGCAGGTACACCGCCAGCACGGTCGCCAGCGAATGCTTGCGGCCCTGCCCACGGCGGTGATCCGGGACCCGCTGCAATTCCTCGTACAGACTGCGCTTGTCAACTTCGTCGCCGACCGCCGCCGGCACCCGCGCCTGCCAGCAGTCGGCCAACTCTCCACGCTGCCGCAGGATCTCGCGCGCGTCGTCGCGCAACGCGCGCACGTACATCCGCTTGGGCTTGCCGTGCGGGTCGGTGTAGTGACCGTTGCTGCGCGCATAGCCCTTGCTGTTGCCCACGTAGCTCCAGTTCGCCGCCTCGTACATGGTACCGCTGAACCGTGCCGGGTCGACGAAGCTCTCCACCACCAGCAACGGATGTCCATACTGCTCCTGCCAGTCGTCGCTGAGCCGGCGCAGCATCGCGCTCATCATGCAGGAGGCGAGATTCGCAAGTACCCCGCGCTCGCCCAGCACCAGGAACCGGGTGTTGTTCGCGATCAGATGCAGGCGCTTGAACATCTTCTTCCCGCGCCATCCTATCCAGCGATCGCGTGGCGCACACTTGAGCGCTGCCGCCTGCCAGCCGGCCAGCGCTATCCAGCGACCGCCCCATTCGGCCACGTAGCGCAGGCCGCGCCCGGCAAACCGCTTGAAGCCCAGGTAATGATGCTGATCCATCAGCTCGTCCCATTTGATCCGTTCGTCCGGTCGCACCAGCCGCACCACTACCTGGTCCAGTGAGAAGCCCGCTGGCGTTGCCGCCAACAGCGGCTCGCCGCGCAATTCCTGAAGCTGCATAGCGACAGCCTATCGACTCAATCATGGGATGTCCAGTACCCCTCAGCATGGGATCGCCCTGTCCCAACATCGCCACCTCGATTGTCATGTGAGGCGGCACGGTCTCTAGAAAAAAAGTGATGAAAACCGCAGAAACTACTTGACGCTGTTTTCGACCGTCGTGTGGGACCCCCACAGCGCTCCGCGGCCCCGTTTTGGTCCTCGGCGGCGGTAAAGCGGCACATTTGGATCCGGGACCGGGGACGGTGCACGTATCGCGATCCGGAGAGTGGACGATGCTGCGGATCCCGCCACCTGGTACAGATCGACCACGTGCAACCGTATGCGATGGGAGGCTCGGCGAGTGCCGAGAACCTGAGACTTTAATGCGGAGCCCGGGTTAATGCGGAGTTGCATGACTTAATTTCTTTCAGGGATAGCATTTGAGGTGTGGATCGCTGTGCATTATTCCGGCGCCAGTAGCGACGCGATCAGCGCGTCAGGAGCCTTGAATCGGCCGCGGCGTAGTTGCGGCGGTAGCACGGCTTCGACGGCCTCCAGCTTTTCAGTGGGGTCCACGCGCAGGTAGACCTCGGTGGTGCGCACATCGGCGTGCCCCAACCACAGCGCCACCTTGCGGATGTCCCTGGTAGCCTGCAGCATGATGAGCGCGCAGCTATGGCGGAGTTGATGGGGCGAGATCGAGCGTCCCGCCAGAGCGGGGCAGGCTGCGGCGGCGGCGTGCACATGCTTGTCCAGGACGTACACGAATCCGGCGCGGCTCATGGGCTTGTCGGTGGCGTTCAGAAACAGTTCCGGCGCGGGGTTCTCGCCGCGGACGGCGAGCCAAGCGCGCAGGTCGCCGACGGTCTGTTTCCACAGCGGGAGACAGCGCTCACGACGGCCCTTGCCTTGGACGCGGAGACTTGCAGTTCCGCGCAGCGACAGATCGGCAAGCTGCGCGGTCACCAATTCGGACACGCGCAAAGCTGAGGCGAAGCAGAGATGGAGCATGGCGCGGTCGCGGATACCCAGCCGAGTGGTGATATCCGGAGCATCCAGAATCGCGTTGATCTCGTCCATGGTCAGGTGGCGGATGAGCGGCTGAGCATGGCGCTTGGAGGGGATGGCGAGGATCTGCCTGGCTTGGTCCAGCGCAGCCGGGTGGCGGAACTCGATATAGCGCATGAACGCTTTCACTGCTGCCAGTCGGACGTTGCGGCTGGCCGGGCTGCCACCGCGATCGACCTCGAAGTGAGTGAGGAAAGCCACGATGAGCGGAGCGTCGAGGTGTTCGAGGTGAAGTTGCGATGGTCTGCTGCCGAGGCGTTCGGCGGCGAACAGGAACAACAGGCGGAAGGCATAGGCGTAGCTGTCGCAGGTATGCGGGCTATAGCCGCGCTCGACGGGAAGGTAGTTGCGCAGGAAGTCGGTGATCAGCGGTGCGATAGGAGTCATGCCAAGCTCCCGGCGACCAAGTTCTCGCCCGCGGCGGCGATGTCGGCCATCAGGTCTGGCGTCGCCTCGAGATACCAGTAGGTGGAGATGATGTTGACATGCCCGAGGTAGGTGGAGAGGGCGACGAAGTGGCGCGCCACCGCCTCGCGCCGGACCGCACAGCGTTGCAGGGATCTGGTGGCGAAGGTGTGGCGCAGATCCACCAGCCGCGGTCGGCGTTGGCGGCCAGGAGCGATGCCGGCGAGCCGGACCACTCGCTGAAAGGTGGCACTGGCCAGATGTGTCGGGATGCGGCCGTGGTTCGCCGACACGAACAGATGGTCGTCGGCGATGGCGACGCGCTGCCGCTCCTGCAGATACGCAGTCAGTGCGTCGACCGAGGTCGCATGCAGAGGCACCAGGCGGCTCTTGGCGAACTTGGTGTTGCGGATGTGCAGGACAGCGTTGGGGAGCAGGTCGTCGAAACGCAGGTCGAGTGCCTCCGAGACGCGCAGGCCGGTGGCGGCGATGAGTCCGATCAGGGTCGCATAGACCGGTCGTCGCAGCGGATAGGAGCATGGCATACATCGCGCCGCCGCCAGCAGTTGTGAGATCTCAGCAGGCGTGTAGATGTAAGGTGGCTGGCGCACCTCACGGACATGGAAGTATAGCGAACTGGAGGCAGCTCATGGGTGGCGTCCTCGGCGTACAGAAAGCGGGCCAGCAGGACGACATCGCGAAGTCGAACAGAGCGCGCGTGCGGTGACGGCGCCTGCGCTGCCCACTGCACGGCGGTGGTGGCACGGATATGGGTGTCGCCCTTGGCGCTGGCGAAACGTGCGTACGCCTGCAGATTGCGGGCGGTGTCGAGGAGCTTGTAGCCGAGGGCGCGCCGCAGTGCCAGATAGCGCTCTACGTGGTCGTTCAGCATGACGGCGCCTGTGGCCACGGCTGGGCGATTTCGCCCAACAGGTCGAAGTCGACCTTGGCGTAGTGGGCGGTCGTTTGCGGGGAGCGGTGCCTCAGGACGGCGCCGATGCCGGCCAGGGACACTCCGTTGCGCAGCATGGCGGTGGCAGCCGAATGGCGCAGCAGATGCGCGCCGTGGTGGGGCGCCTTGATTCCTGCCCGCCGAAGGGCCCTGCCCACGACGCCGGACACGGAGTGCCGAGTCATCGGACGGCGTGGTGCCAGAGCCGAGATGAACACCTGTGGCACCGACAACGGCGGGCGTCCGCGGTGCAGATAGGTGACGATGGCGTCGCCGACCTGCTGCGGAAGCGGCAGCCAGTGTTGGCGCCGACCCTTGCCGCACACGGCGATGCGGCCGTTCTGCCAGTCGATGGCATCGAAGGTCAACTCGGCGACCTCGCTGGCGCGCAAGCCCAACCGAGCGAGCAGCAGGACTACCGCGCGATCCCTGGCCCCAACCGCTTCCTCGCCGCAGCACGCATCGATTACCTTCTGCAGATCTTCAGGCTCAAGGAATCGAGGCGTGGCGGCAAGTTGGTAGGACGCGAAGCGTGGCACCGCGTGCACAAGTCCCTCCGGGCACTGTCCAGTGACGGCGAGGAACCGCAAGAAAGCGCGTATTGCCGTAGCGACCAACTGCGCCGTGGCCACCTTGTGGTCGGCAGACCGCGCTACCACGAAGCTCCGCACCGACGCGGCGCTGTAGTTCGCCGGAACAACTCCGAGAGCCTTGATGCAATCAGCTGCATAGCGCTCGTAGCGTTCCATCGTGTGGTGGGTCACGCCTTGGTGGTGCAGCATCCACTTCCGAAACTGCTTCAGCAGCGGCCACCGTTCGCTCAGAATCAGCGGCTGCTCGGCAGCCAGTACACCCTGCTCCCGCAGGAACTTGATGAACGTTGCGGCAGCGGCCAGTGAGTTGCGGTTGGGACCCCGCTGATAGCGCACACGACCGTGCTCAGACAGCTCTGTCCGGCACGCTTCGAATCCCGCCACGAAGTCGCAAGCAGTGAACGACTTCTCGGTAAGCCAGTCCGTCCATGCCGCCAAACTGCGCAGCATGAAACTCCGCGAACCCACCGGATAGCCGCGTTCCTGCAGCCAGTCTGCAAAGTCGTCGATGTAGGCGCGCGCGGGCCCGGAACGGAGTCGGCGACACGGGTTCGCCAACTTGAGATGGTCTTCAAGCATGGATGCCTCCTTGCTTGAAGAGGCGCGATAATGCGAAGTCTTGGCTACTGCAACTACCCGCTAAAGCTGCTTGAACCCCCTCAGATCAGCCATCCCGCCCATCTACTCTGCATTATCCCGGGCTGCGCATTACAACTCTAATGCGCAGCTTCGCATTAGTTCTTCTTTGTTTTGCTCATCACCGGGAGCGGGCCACCGAGCAGCGACGGACCAAGCTAGCGCGCGGGTGACAGGTAATCAAGGAACATGGCGAACGCGGACAGCGGGTTACCGTCCGGGGCAGATCTCCATGGCTCGCAGATACTCACTCGGTCGCGGGATCGTCACGCCGGCAACCGTGGTTCCGTAGTACGCGCCGAAGTGTGTGCGGTCGCCGGTGATCAGATGAGACTATACTCCCCAAATCCAAATGTAGTGGCAGACGAGCCTGTCGTCGACCATTGGCCATCGGCTGCTCGGCGGAGGCCATTGACCGCGCTTGACCGCTGTTGCAGCGTCGGCTACGGTGACCACCGTGCGAGCCTCACCGATGCGGCTGATGCCTGACCTGCCTGCCGTGTCTGACGACACCCGCTTGACGGCTGTTGCGGCGTGGGCTATGGTGACTGCCTGGGGATCGTGACCGATGCGCATGATGCAGCATGAAGACACATACCCGCACAGCCACTGGTTAGCCTTGAAGCGGCCGGTGGTACGTCCCCCCCCCGGGAGGGACTCTGTGATACACCTGACGATCAAGAACCACTAACCGCTCGGGCTGAGCGCGTAGCAGCAGCCCCGGGGCGCATCTTCGCCTTCCGCACGGCTGCAGCGACCACCTGGATAGCAGCGCTGCACGCGGCTCCGGTTCGGGCCACGTCACCTTCACCGACGACCGCCACCGTCCCGGATCCTCCCGGTTCACACCTCGAAACCCACCGCCGGCGTCGCCGGCCCATCAGACTCGCGGCTTCGCCGAGCCCACCACCGCCATACCTCGACACCACGTCACGTGGCGTTGTGACCCAGGTCGCGACGCCCGCCGCGCCGTCGGTGTGTCGGTCGGTGTGTCCAAGTCGACCAAAGGAGGCAGGTATTGCGTTGCGCGCCCAAGGGCGCGGTGAGGGAGTACCGGTTGCAGTGACGATGGCATAGGCGGAGAAGCGATAGGGGCATAGAGTAGTGAAGCCCGCAGCAGGTAATGCTGCGGGCTTCACTATTTCAACAGCCTTTGGCCGGCGGAGACCGCCAGCGGAGGCACACGAGAGGCAGCGTGTCCAAAGAGCCAACCGAGGCACACGCGTTCCCGTTCGCGACGACGAGCTACCAGACGGATCAGGACGGGACCTTAGCCGCTGTGCTGCCGTCACGTTGCGTCTACGCCACGGGGGCGCAGACGTGCACCATTTTCGTTGATCATCTCCGAGAGCGCAAGGCCGGGCCCTGCCACCCGGTAGCGGTGGTGGGTTGCCGGACGCATGGGGGCGGGCGCTACACCCTCTATCCACCAGGGCATTACCCGTATGGCCGTGCTGCGGTGACGCCCTACAGCGCGACCGGGAAGCTGTTGCTGGACGATGAGAGTGGGCAGCCGCAGTGGCAGGCGACGCTATTCGCGGCGGCGCTGGATGCCAAGCAGGGGCGGCGCTGGCCATCCGAGCTGCGCTGGTGGGACGAGGTGGACGAGCGCCGGGGCCGAACCCAAGGACGGCAGTCTGGAGATGGCCGGACGCCTGACCGGGGTAGCTCCGCAGTTGGACGAGCGCGCCCGAGAACAGATCGCCACGCGGTTGTCAGTAGCGACCATGACCGTGCGGGATGGCGCTGCCCGCTGGGCGCGCAGTTGGCAGAGCCGTGGCGCAGCAATCCTGGCAGTGCTGCTCGCGCTTCCGTGCAGCGCCACGCTGGGAGACCGGATGGGGGCGGCCGGCGCGGTCAGCGACCTGTGGGGGCCACCGCGCCCGCGGCTGGTGGCGCGCTGGGAGCAAGCCGGCAAGAGCTGGATCGTGGCGCCGGGCGGCGCTTCCGAAGCGCGGGAACGGGGTGCCGCCGGGACCCCTCGGGGGCGATCTCCGCCAGCCACGAAAACGCCACCTTCCAGCGCCCCCGGCAGCGCTACGGTATGCTCATGAATGACTCACAACGGCCTCCGTTACCGGTTTCGGCTACGGCGCTGCAGCGCTACTTGGTGGTCGCCGAGGTCGAGGCCCTGGTGCTGCGCGGCTGGCGCCCAGGAGCCGCGGTACGCCACGTTGCCGGCGCCGACCACAGGGACCTGGACGGTCCCGTCAGCGTGCGCAGCTTGCAACGCTGGCGCGCCGCCTGGGCCGCCGGTAACCTCGCCGCCCTGGAGCCGCAGCAGCGCACCCGCACCGCGACCTCACTGGCGCTGAGTGGGGAACTGGTCGCTTTTCTGAACAGCGAGAAGCAGCGTGATCCGCGCGCCTCGGTGCCTGAACTGGTGCGCCGCGCGCGGGAGCTCGGCATCGTCTCGGTCGACGGCAAGATCGATCGCACTACCGTCTGGCGCGCCTGCCGGCGGATGGGGCTGCCGACGCGCCAGCGGCCGCACAAACGTGAGGGCGACATGCGGCGCTGGCGCTATGCCGAGCGCATGCAGTGCGTGCTCGCTGACGGCAAGCACTTCCGCGCCGGCGCAGCGCGCCTGCGCCGGGTCGCGCTGTTCCTGCTCGACGATGCCACGCGCTACGGCCTGGGCGTGCTGGTGGGCACTGCCGAGTCCAGCGAGCTGTTCCTGCGTGGCCTCTACGAGGTGGTCACGCGGCACGGCTTGGCTGACCTGTACTTCCTCGACAAAGGGCCAGGATTCATCTCCCACGACACCTTGGCCGTGATCCAGGGTGGACTGGGCGCCTTGCTCATCCACGGCGCCACCAGGTATCCCGAGGGCCGCGGCGCCGTCGAGCGCTTCAACCGCACCGCGTATGACCAAGTGCTGCGGTCCCTGGACCGCGCCGCCGACGTGGACCCCTCCTGCGCGGCGCTCACGCTGCGCTTACGCCACTTCCTGGACCGCTACAACAACACCCCACATGAGACGCTGGGCAAGAATATCACTCCGCGCCAGCGCTGGGAGCACGGGCGTCCGCTGCGCTTCCCCCAAGACGAGGCCGATCTCTACCGCCGCTTCGTGGTGCGCGCCGCGCACAAGGTCTCCAACGATCACGTCATCAAGGCCGACGGGCGGTTGTGGGAAGCACCGCCCCGCAGCGCAGCCAGTTGGGTCGAGGTGGCGCGCCACGTGCTCGACGGTCGCCTGTGGGTCCTGCACCAAGGACGCATGATCGAGCTGGCCGAGGTGGATCCCCACGCCAACGCCACCGCACCGCGCGGCTCCGGCAGCGCACCGCAACCGCCCACTGCCGAGGATGGCGAGGAGCCCCCTGCCACCGCGGCCGGCATCGCCTACGCCAACGACCTGCGCCCGCTGGTTGACCCCGAGGGCGGCTTTGCTGAGCAACCCGACCAGGAACGGCACGACCAGGAGCAACCCGACCAGGAGCAACACCAATGAGCATCGACCTGAGCCCTCTGGGCTTCCGCAAGACCCCCTTTACCCGCGAGTTGGCCGTGCGCGAGCGCTGCACCCTCGAACATCAGGCCGCAGCCGCCGCAGCTCTCACCGCCGCCGTGCAGGAGCGCATGAGCGCCGCCCTCATCGCTCCCGCCGGCACCGGCAAGACGGTCGCCTTGCGGATGCTCGTCGCCCAGCTTACGGAGGCGCGCTTCCAAGTCCGCTACGTCAAGGTGACCGGCCTCTCCAAGCGCGACTTGTGCAAGGAACTTGCCGTCGCCTGCGGCCTCTCGCCCACCGGCATTTATCCCGCTCTGGTGCGCAAGCTGCAGGAGGCGTTCGACCACACGGTCAGCGACGGTATGCGCCCCGTCATCCTGCTCGACGAGGCCCATGACCTGCGCCCCGAATCGTTGGCCATGTTGAGGGTCCTCACGAACTTCGAAATGGACAGTCGCCTGGTCGTGTCCCTGGTGCTGGCCGGTCAGCCACCCCTCAGACAGCTCCTGCGGCGTCCTGACCAAGCCGCCATCGCGCACCGCTTGGCGCATTACGCCGAGTTGCGCCTGCTCTCCCGGGATGAGACCCGCGCCTACGTCGAGCATCGCTGCACCCTCGCCGGCGCTCGCACCAATCCCTTCGACGGCGATGCACAGGAAACCATCTTCGAAATGAGCCGCGGCAACCTGCGCGCCATCGACCGCTTGGCCCTGGCGGCGCTGCAGTACGCCGCCAAGACCTCCGCCACCACCGTCAGTGCCGGTGACGTGATCGCGGCCCGCAAGTCGTTATGGCCATGACCACTGCGCTGCCCACCGTTCCCGTCCATGCTATCGATCCCCAGCGCGACGCCCCCCAGTGGTTGGTGCGCGACCTCTGGTCCGCTCAAGCTGTCGGCCTCATCGGGGGTGCCCCCAAGGTGGCTAAATCTTGGCTTGGTCTTGATTTAGCTGTCTCAGTCGCGTCTGGAACCCCGGCTCTCGGTCGATTCCCGGTCGATTCCACCGGACCCGCCCTGGTCTATCTCGCCGAAGATGCTCTGCCCCGCGTCCGCGACCGCGTCGAACACCTGTGCCGCCACCGCGGCCTCGCTCTCTCCAGCCTCGATCTGCAGGTCGTCACCGCTCCCCGCTTGCGCCTCGATTCCGAGCGCGACCAACTCGCTCTCGACCAGACCGTGGCTCAGATCCGCCCCACACTGCTCCTGCTGGACCCCCTGGTCCGACTTCATTGTCTCGACGAAAATAGCGCTTCAGACATCTCCTCTCTGCTCGGTTTCCTGCGTGCCCTCAATCGCCGCCATCAACTGGCTCTGGTCCTGGTCCACCACATGGCCAAACGCTCCCGCCGCAATCTCGGCCAGTCCCTGCGTGGCTCCTCCGACCTGCACGCCTGGACCGACTCCGCCTGCTATCTGGTGCGCCGTGCCGACGACCGTTTGCTACTCACCGTCGAGCACCGCTCCGCTCCCGCCCCCGATCCTCTGCTGCTGCGCCTCGCAGGCGGCGCTGACCAGCCGCTGTCACTCCTCGTCGACAGCGACAACGCCCCACCGCCCCCGCTCGCCGAGGCGGTGCGTGCCGCTCTGGGCGCCGCAGCCCACCCGCTCTCCAGGACCGCCCTGCGCCAACGCTTGCGCGTCAACAACGCTCGCCTCGGCGTCGCCCTGCAAACTCTCGAACAACGCGGCCTCGCCGTCCGTGGCCCCAACGGTTGGCGCCTGCCGCCGTGATCATCACCGTTGTCCCGCCTCCGGCCCACAGGCCGACCACTGTTCCGCCGTTCCCCCGTTCCGCACCAGGGACGCGCTCGGAACGGAACGGCTACCGCCCACACTCCGCGCCATCTATCGTGCAACTAACCTCGGCTGGGGGCGCGCAACGCAACACCAATCATCGTCGGCCTCCATGAGCTTTCAGGTTTACCTGGCTAGTTATAGTTCTTCCTATCACTTTACCTGGCTAGTTATAGTTCTTCCTATCACTTGCATGCCACCCGTGGGTCCATGGATGGAGGTGACCGTGCATCCGGCGTGACACCGCGCCGGCTACCGGTCGGCCGCACGAAGTTCGTTCGCGCACACCCACGGGTCGGCGCGGCGATGGCGAAGCCGAAGGCTGCCGGCGCCGGGGTGATCGAGCGCGAAGACATCTGGGCCCGATCCGTCGCACCTCGCCTTGCTGACTGGGCTGGACGGCCGCCCGGGCGCAGGCGCGTGGCTCCCAGGCCGCCGCAGGCGCGCTCTCCTTAAACCGACCCGGCGGCTCCGGCACCGAGACCACCACCGCCCCTCAGCCGCGGGTCGAGGAGGTCCCGCAGGGCGTCGCCGAACATGTTTAGACTGTAAACGGTAATAGTCAGGCAAAGACCGGGAAAGAGAGCCAGCCATGGCGCCTGCTCCATGTACTTACGCCCATCCCTGCTGAGCAGAGTACCCCAGCTAGGAATGTCGCCGGGCAGCCCAAATCCAAGGAAGCTCAGAGAAGCCTCAGCGATAATCACCCCCCCGACGTTGATGCTGAATATGATGATTATGATAGGCATAATATTGGGCAGGACATGTTGGATAAATGCTCTCCATTTTGAGGAGCCAATCGCCTCCGCCGCCAGAAAGTAGTCATTCTCTTTAATGCCAATAACGGCGCCGCGGACGATTCTTGAGCCGCCGATGCCCCCTGCTATCCCCAGGACCACTATTATCTGTGGTATACCCCGCCCCACTATGGACATTATGGTCAACAACAGGAGCAGTCCCGGGAAAGCCATCCAGGCATCGACAAATCTCTGCACAGCCAGGTCCAATTTAACACCCGGGAATCCTGAAGTGCCACCTATCACGACAGCCACCACAACATTGAGCGCGGTCGCCGCCAGACCGACGGTTAACGAAATTCGAGCCCCGTAGATAAGGCGGCTCAACAAGTCTCGCCCCACCCCGTCGGTACCCAGCAGATACTGGGCTGATGGGGCTTTCAGTATGTCTGCCAGGTGCACTTCTTCATATGGATAAGGAGCCAGAACATCGGCGAGGATCGTCACCAGAATCAATAGCAATACAATAATCCCGCAGGCAGTACCGAGTGGCTTCTCCCTCCACAGCCTGATAAAGAAATCAGCCAGCCGGGAACGTCTCTTTGGCGCAATTTCTGCTGATGGTATCCCTGTGGCGTCGCTCATATCCCGCCTTTAGCTGTATCGGACCCTGGGGTCTAAATTAGGATAGATCATGTCGATCATTAGATTTATTCCTAAAACCGCGGTGCCGAAAAACAGGTTCACTCCGGAGACCACCGGGTAGTCTCTGTCAACGAGTGCAGTCACCATGAGACGACCCAGCCCCGGCAGGTTAAATATGTTCTCCATGATAACGGCGCCACCCACCAGGATAGGCAACTGCAGGCCGATCAGGGACACGACCGGGATGAGGGCATTTTTGATGGCGTGTCTCATAATAACTACCCTCTCATTGAGACCCTTGGACCAGGCGGTCCTGATATAGTCTTGCCTGAGCACCTCCAGCATCATGGTGCGCGTCATCCGCATGGTGGCTGCAGCAGAGGCCGTTCCCAGAATCAGGCTGGGAATGATGAACACCCCGAGATTCCCCAGCGGGTCTTCGGTAAAAGGAACCAGCCGCATCGGTGGCGACCAACCCCACCAGATTGCCGGGTATAGCATGACCATAATTGCCAGCCAGAAGTTAGGCGTTGCCAGGCCGATGATGGCGATGGAGCGCCCCGCGTAGTCGGCGGCCGTATCCTGGCGAATCGCCGAGTAGATGCCGACCGGCAGGGCTATCAAGAGCCCGATCACGATTGCCAGGAGGCCAAGCTCGAGGGTGACGGGCAGTCTTCCTAATATCTTCTCCTCTACCGTCCAAGCGCCCAGCAGTGAATTGCCCAGGGTGCCGTGCAGGAAAATACCCCGCAACCAGCGTCCATACTGCACGTGGACAGGCACGTCTAGTCCCAGCAGACGCTCAAGAGCTTCACGGTCTATGCCAGCCATGGCATTTAGGTCAGCCGCCACCATGGAGTCGATGATATCGCCCGGGATGAAGCGGACCGAGAGAAAGACCAGGATGCTCAATATAAACAGGGTGGGGATTATCAGCAATAACCGCCTGATCATATAGGCTCTCATGTGCTACACCTCATTGCGATTTCCCCCGTCATTGCCACACCTCTTTCGTCATTGCCACCCCTCTTTTGTCATTGCGAGCCCCGATTCTATCGGGGCGTGGCAATCTCGTTGCCCTCTCTCCCCCCGTCATTCCGGCGAAAAGCCTGCCCCGCATTGGAATCGGGGCCGGAATCCACGTTCCACGTCATTCCGGTGAAAACCGGAATCCAGTTAAGCAATCTCGTCATACAAGTCCTGCCATGTTGGATTACCCTGCTCAATCAACTCAAGCTTCCATCCCGACTCGTCGGGACTCCATTCCTTGATCGCCTTCTCGCGTGTGATAGCGCTCTCCATTGATTCATGGGCCTCGAACCACACGAGCGTATGCACACCGTAACGCTTTGTGAATCCCTCCACGAAGTCGTTCTTATGCTGCCAGATCCGCTGCACGAGATTCGATGTCACACCCAGGTACAACGTGCCATTGCGCTTGCTCGCAAGAATGTACACGCAGGGCAGCTTCAACTCTGGGGCACAGTACGATTTTCGGGTCTGAACACCGCAAACCCAGTGCAGACCCGACGCATCGGGATCGCCGAGGGCCTGGGGAGGAAATCCATCGTGTGAGTGACTTTGCAGACTTTGTGGATTCCGACTTTCGCCGGAATGACGGTGACGTTTGCGAAGAGTGGTGATCAGTTTGATTTGTCATTCCGGGCTTGACCCGGAATCTAGGCCAAGAACTCCTGGATCCCGGATCAAGTCCGGGATGACAGTAAGAAAGCGCTCCTCGCAATGACAGTGAGGAAGGACTCCTCGCAATGACAGTAAGAAAGGACTCCTCTCATAATTCAATAAGTTAGGGAGCTGGGAAGCCTGAGCCTCCCAGCTCCCTTTTTCCCTGAGGCCAGCCACAACGGGTGAAACCCCTAACGACCCATCGCTTTCTTCAGCTCGCTATCGATCCAGAGGCGGGAGAAGATGACCATACGGTCATCGTGTCCCAAGGAGGTTTCACCGTTGAAACCTGCGACCCACGGCTGGACCGCGTTAAACTTTGGAGCTGCGGGACTCCACACCCAGATGTGGTTCCTCGTAACCCACATGTCTGCCTCTTTTACCGCCCTCTGCTGCTCCTCGGTTGTCGTAGCGTTTAGGACGGCTTCATACAGGCGCTCATATTCCGGATCGTTGAGGCCAGAGGGGTTATATCCCTCCGACCAAGCAAAGGAAAGAGCGGATACAGGGGATGTATACTCAATCCCGGATATGAAGGCGATCATATCTTTGTAGGAAAGTTCATTTACATGAGCGACCCACGCACTGTCCTCCCCCAATTTGATCGATACGTCAATGCCGATTGCATCCCAGTATGAGACAGCTAATTGCTCATAGTCCGGATCATGGCTGGCTGCTGCTATCAGGTTAGTCTTTAATCTAGTGCCATCCGCGCCG
This sequence comes from Spirochaetia bacterium, assembly GCA_965262935.1. Lineage (GTDB taxonomy): Bacteria > Spirochaetota > Spirochaetia > SZUA-6 > Bin103 > Bin103. Next base: position 1,419,130 of record OZ253572.1, read on the forward strand.
CGTGGATAGCCAGCCTCATCAAGCAACGCCTCTGCCCCTGCCGGATCGTACATGTAGCCCTTCTGGACCTCTTGGGGCCACTCTTCAAACGGAGTGTAATACCCGGTGAGAGCTTCCCCTACTAAGCCGCGAGGCTCCCACTTGGCAAAACCCCTGAAGTAGGTATAGTTCATCGTCTCGAGATCCAGTGCCATCTGCATGGCCCGGCGCACCCTGACGTCTTTCGAGAACGGATTGTCCCGTCTCATGTTGAAGACCATGGCATTCTCCGACCGATGCGACCACTCGTACAGTTTAATCTCGGGGTTGGTCCGCTGCAGACTCTCTGCCTCGGGGTTATAGATCATTTCAGCGGCGCCAATCCAGCCTACATAGTCCAACTGGCCCGAGCGCAGGGCCGCCAGAATGGTGGCAGTTTCTTTCATAATCAGGCCCGTTAACCCGTCAACATAGGGCAGGCGATTCTGCGGGAATTTTTCGTCGAAGCCCCAGTAGTCCGGATTCTTGCTCCAGGTCATCGAGCTCCCATCGACCCAGTCAGTCAGCATAAAGGGCCCCGTGCCGACAAGGTTCCTCCAATCCTTGACGTCGCCCTTTTGCTTGATTACCTCCGGGGGCAATATGTAAGCGACATTATTTGTGAGGATAATCTCCAACGCCCCAGGCTGTGGCTTCGTCAGTTTGATAACGACCGTCCGATCGTCGGTGGCCGTGATCGATTCGAATGGAATGGTTTTGGCGAGCGTGCTAGCGTAGTGAGGAAGTTCGGTGAAGCCGCTGCCGCTTCCTGTCGCCCGGTGGTAGTTATATACGACATCATCGGCAGTTAGCTCCCGACCGTTCATCGGTGCCTTATCATGCCAGTTAACGCCCTGGCGGATGTTGAGAACGATCGTTGTGTCGTCGGGCGTTTCCCAGCTTTCCGCCAGTCGACCGGTCAGGAGCGATGCAGAGGGGTAGTAAAAGAAAGCAGCCCTGATGTCATACACGTCCCTGTCGATTCCCCAATTGACCATGCCGACCTTCTCGGCAACGCCATCGACGCCCCTTGCCGCCCCAGCGCTAATCAGCACGTCAGTGTGCGCCGGCTCCAGCTTGACGGCGAAGGTTATTGTCCCGCCATACTCTGGCGCCACCACCACCTTGCCGGTGGTGGGGTCGGTTACATACCTCTTGTCGGCAGCGGCTGCCGGCTCCTCTTCCGTGCCACCGCCAGCCCAGAGGCCGGTTGCGGTCAGAATCAGGACCAACGCAATCGCGAAGGTCCTTGCAAAAAAGATTTTCATTGTTTTGTCCATCATTTTGATCTTGAGAGTATTGCGGAGCGGCCTGCCGCTCCCTGGCTACTCTGACGCCCGCAACGCGGGCTCTGCCAGTCTGAGTCCAATACACGAATAGCGCGCGGCGTGTGACTCAACGGGTTCACCCGGCTCACGCCGCACGCGCGTAAGGTTCTTTGAGTATCATTTTGCACCTCCTTTTTTGAGCTATTGGGTGACCTGACAGGACGGTGGCTTGGCCATCGGACCAGCCGGTGCCGCGGCTAGCGCGCATCCGTCGTCGACAACTCTGGTCGGGCACAGATGTGTCGGTTGTCTGTATAGAGGTGCCGGCAAGCGTCGCTACGCATGCTGGGGTGGACCGGTGGAGTTTGCGGCCGACTTCGTCGGCCGTTAGACGCGCGACACGCGCGGACGCGGGGCGGCCGACCGGGTCGGCCGTGGGACGCACAGATGCGTGGCGGCTGTGCGCCACACGCATCAATGGCGCAGCGGTCAGCACCGGCGCCACGAGGCCAGCTGTCTCGCGTTGGGCCGAGCGGCTAGCGGCTGAGTGAGTGAGTGAGTGAGTGAGCACACCGGCAGCTGCGTCACCGCCAACCGGTCACTTCGCTGACTGTCGTAATGCCGCTTCATCCTCACCCATCCAACCCCTGGGGGTGCACTCTCGCACGCGGGCGGAAATCTGTCAACGACTCGGAGGTCATCACCGAACGCCACCGCCAAACGATCACCGCGCTGTCGCCATCCTGGCGCGTCATCATGGCGCTTCATCGGCATCCGTCGCCCCAGGCGAGGCATGCTAGCATAGGCGCGACCACCCTGTCAGCGACTCGGACGTCACCGCCGTCACCGAACATCACCGCCCACCGGCCACTGCGCTGACTGTCTTCATGGCGCGTCATCAGCGTTCCGTCGGACCCCAAGCGAGGCAAGCTAGCATAGGCGCGGCGCGCCGTCAACGACTCGTGGGGGTCACCTCATGGGCGCACGGCCAACTCCCGGCCAGATCACGTGGGGCGGCGCCACGCCCTTCAGTAGAAAGGCTCGCAATGATAAAAGAGGGTTGGCAATGACGGGGGAAATCGCGATGCGGTGTCTCACATGAGAGCCTATATCATCAGGCGGCTATTGCTCGTAATCCCCGCCCTGTTGATCTTGAGCATCCTCGTCTTTCTCTCGGTCCGCTTCATCCCAGGCGATGTAATAGACGTAATGGTGGGCAGGTTGGCATTCTTGGGGGTGGGTGGGGTCGACCGTGAAGCGCTCGAGCAGATGCTCGGATTGGACCAGCCGGTCTACGTGCAGTATGGACGCTGGATGGGAGGTATTCTCCTGCACGGCACCCTTGGCGACTCACTGATGGGCGATTGGTCGGTAGAGGAGAAGATACTAGGTAGATTGCCGGTAACCATCGAGCTTGGTCTCCTGGCAATAGTGATCGGGCTGGTGATAGCGTTGCCGGTCGGCATCTACTCGGCAATCCGGCAGGATACGGCGGTCGACTACGCCGGCCGCTCCATCGCCATCCTGGGCCTGGCGACGCCCAACTTCTGGCTCGCCCTGATGGTGATGATCTACCCGGCCATCTGGTGGGGCTGGTCGCCGCCGATGCGGCTGATCACGTTCAGCGAAGACCCGCTGGGGAACCTTGGCATGTTCCTCATTCCGAGCCTGATTCTGGGGACCTACCTGGCTGCGGCTACCATGCGCATGACGCGCACGATGATGCTCGAGGTGCTGAGGCAGGACTACATCAGAACGGCGTGGTCCAAGGGTCTGAAGGAGCGGGTGGTTGTCGTGAGACACGCCATCAAAAATGTCCTCATCCCGGTGGTTACGCTGATAGGCCTGCAGTTGCCTATCCTGGTAGGCGGCTCCGTTATCATGGAGAACATATTCAACCTGCCGGGGCTGGGTCGTCTCGGGCTGGATGCCCTCAATAACAGAGACTACCCGGTGGTCGCCGGCATCAATCTGGTGTTCGCCACCGCGGTGATGGGGATCAACCTGATGATAGACCTGGTCTATGCGTTCCTGGATCCCAGGGTCCGCTATCAGTAGTGAGTCAGGGCAGCGGGCGCACGCGTTTCTTGACCCGGCTGGTCAAGGAGAAGCCGCTCGGCACGGCGAGCGGAATTGCCATAGTGATAGTGATTCTGGTGGCTGTTCTGGCCGACGTCATCGCCCCCTATCCCTATGGTGAACGGCACCTTCCAGACCGATTGCAGGGCTCATCAGCCCAGTATCTGCTCGGCACCGACCACCTGGGGCGGGACCTCCTGAGCCGCATCATCCATGGCGCCCGGGTGTCTTTGACGGTGGGTCTGGCAGCCACCACGCTCAACATTCTGGTCGCTGTGCTGATCGGCGGCACCTCGGGATTCCTTGGCGGCAAACTGGACCTGGTGGTGCAGCGGTTCGTCGATGCCTGGATGTCGTTCCCGGGACTGCTGCTGTTGTTGACCATCATAGCGATCGTGGGCCAGGGGCTGCTGCAACTCATCGCGGTCCTGGGCATCTCGGGAGGCATCGTCGGGTCGCGAGTGCTCAGGAGCGCCGTTATCGGGGTAAAGGAGAACGACTACTTTCAGTCCGCGGTGGCGATTGGCGCCTCGCAGTGGAAAATAATCGTCCGCCACGTGCTGCCCAATATCGCGGCTCCGATAATCGTCGTATTCAGCATCAACGTGGGGGGCGTGATCATCTCGGAAGCCGCCTTGAGCTTCCTGGGCTTCGGCCTGCCGATCGAGATTCCGAGTTGGGGTGGAATGCTGAGCCGGGAGGGACGCCAGTACATGGAGGCGGCGCCGCACCTCGCCGTCTGGCCCGGCCTGGCCTTGACGGTTACCGTGTACAGCCTGAACATGCTCGGCGACGCGGTGCGCGACCTGCTCGACCCGCGGCTGATCGGTGGCGCCGGGCGTCTCGGCGCGCAAGACACCAGATCCGTTTAGCGGAGCCTGCAACACTGCCGGAAGAGATCCGCGGCGCTCCGGGTGGTGGTGGTCAGCCCCGGTGCCCTGCCCAAGGGAATGACCGTGGCAGACCTGGGGTACGCCACCGTGCGGCGCAACCCGCTGGTCGCCGATCTGCTGCATCGGATCGACTTCATCGACAAGCCGCGCAGCCGCAACCAGCGCTACCGGCTGACGCAAGCTGGCCGCGACTACCCGGACCGAGCCCAACAAGCGCGGTAGATGGCGAATGCTCGGTGGTTGTTGCGTTGCCGGCGCAAACCGTTCGTGTCACGATGAGTTTCATGGCTGAACCGATCGTCAGCGCGGTTGCGGCGCCGGTGGAGCACCGCGAGCCGGAATCACTCGAGTTTCCCGGCTGCCGCCCGGTGCGCATCACGCGCCACGAGATTGATGATTGCGAGGACTATTTCGAATACTGGGACGCCGACACCGAAGTCGCGATGGTGTGCGAACCGGTCAGCTACTACCACGAACGCCCGGTCTATCGGCTCGCCCAACTGGCCGACCGGATCGCGGCGGTACGGGGTGCGCCGATCGAGGCGGTGGGGCACACCGACCTGCTGGTACGCAATGCCCGCGGCGGGCGGCAGCGCATCATGCAGGCCGACCAGATACTGTTCCTGCATCCGGCGCAGACGCTGCCGCGGGGCAACGAGATCGAGGTGGGCATGGACGCGCTGCCGGATGTGGTGCTGGAGGTGGACAACACGACGGACGTGCGCCGCGGCAAGCTCGGACTCTACGAGTCATGGGGCTTTCGGGAAGTGTGGGTGGAGGTGCCGGACGAGCCGGTGCCGAGCCGGCCGGCGGCGCTTCGTCCCGGTTTGACGATCTACGCCTTGGAGCGCGGGAGGCTGCGCCCGGCGCCGGCAAGCCGGGCGTTTCCGGGTTGGACGGCGGAGGAGATTCACCTGGCGTTGAACGAACCGGAGTTGTCGGAGGAAACCGCCGGCGTGCTGAATCGTGTGGGGCGAATCCTGGGCGCGGCGCAGGGCACCGGCCCGGATAGCGATCCGTTCTTGCGGCGCCAGCGCCGCGAGAGCCACGCCGCGGGCCGGGAGGAGGCGTGGCGTGCGAGTGCGTTACGGGTGCTGGAGTCCCGTGGCGTGCTAGTGTCGCCTTCCCTGGCGGTCCGGTTGGCCGAGCTGGAGGGAGTGTCGGAGCACTTGGTCGACGCGGCGCTGGAGTGCCGGGACGAGGAGCATTTCCTGCAACTGCTGGCAGCACGGCGAGGCTAGACTCTAAAGTCTGGAGAGCGGCGTCGCGGACAAGACGGTGAAGGAGATTTGGGCGGAAGCGGAGGTACGACACCGAGCGAAGCGTGGCTGACTACCGTCTGTCGTCTCGCGCCCAAGCGGATCTCGCGGGGATCGCCGACTACACAATCGAGACGTTCGGGCTCAGACAGGCACGGCGCTAGCGCGACGAACTTGAAACGTGCTTTCGCAATCTCGCGGAGAACCCGCGCTTGGGACGCCTTGCAGAGCGCCTCGCTCCGGGATTGCGGCGCTTATCGGGACCGGCGAAACGGTGCGAACGTGGCGAAAGTGCTGCAAAGTCGCAGTTCCCGCTTACTCGGGGTATACTGGTGTGCGAATGGAGCCGACCACCCCGCACAGCGGTCATTCCGGGCTTGACCCGCAATCCAGCGCTCCCGGAGCGGAGCCTGCCCGGCCGGGCAGGGTGCTGACGAGGCCGGCCTCGAGCGTGCCGCGTGCCGCCTCGGTCCAGGCAGCAGGGGTTACTGCGGCGCTGGCGGCGCCGCCGGTGAGCGTCGACATCGAATCTCTGGTGACCGAGGATGATACGCCGGTGGACAACATGCCCTCTGAGAAGCAGCAACGCCTGCTCACCGAGCCGCTGTACAGCTCGTGGGCCGGTCCGGGCGGCGGGCGCCCGTTTCTGGCGGCTGCCAACGTCGGGGTGTTCGCGGAGGCGCGCAACCCGGCGATCGTGCCGGACGTGTTCCTGAGCCTGGACGTGCAGGTGGCGGACAACTGGTGGGACAAGAGGCACCGCTCCTATTTCGTGTGGGAGTTCGGCAAGCCGCCGGAGCTGGTGGTGGAGATCGTGTCGAACCGGGAAGGCAACGAGGTCGGGAGCAAGAGGCTCGCGTACGCGCGCATGGGTGTGGGCTACTACGTGATCTACGATCCGTTTCATCGGGTGATGCGGGAGGATGTGCGCGTATATCGGTTGCGGGACGGGGGCTACGAACGCCAAGAGTCGCTGCGGTTCGCGGAGTTGAGGTTGGGACTGCGGCTGTGGGAGGGTGCGTTCGAGGGCGTGTGGTGGAGCGGGTGGTTGCGCTGGACGGACGAGCACGACGTGCTGATTCCGATGGGCAGGGAACAACGCCAGCGCGCGGATCAGGAAGGCCACCGCGCGAACCAGGAACGCCACCGCGCGGATCAGGAACGCCACCGCGCGGATCAGGAAGGCCACCGCGCGGACCAGGAAGGCCACCGTGCCGAGCACGCGGAACATCTGCTGAGTGAGGAACGCCGACGCGCCGAACGGCTGGCGGCGCTCCTGCGCCGGGCGGGCATCGACCCGGAGCGACGGTGAGAGCGCCGCCGACGGGTGGGTGGCGCCGCACGTGCATCGATGGGATCGGAGCGGGTCCGATTGTCGCGATTGTCGAAACGTCGACACCCGTTACCCGCACGACTTCGACGGCGGCCGGTTCGACGCTCGGCTCAGGCTCTCCGGCATCACCGGTGATTACCAACGCGGTGAGGCACCGCGGTCACCGACGAAGTTACGCCCCAAGTCAGGCCGGTCTGTGCCATCTCGGGCGAGATCACCAGACAGCAGTTGCAGAAGACCCTTGGGCTGAATCATGAGCGCCGCTTCCGCACCGCCTGGTTGGCGCCTGCTCTGCGAGCCGGTCTGATCGAAATGACCATCCCCGACAAGCCGCGCAGCCGCAACCAGCGCTACCGGCTGACGCAAGCTGGCCGCGACTACCTGGACCAAGCCCGACACGCGCGGTAAATGGCGAATGCTCGGTGGTTGTTGCGTTGCCGGCGCAGGCAGTTCGTGTCAGGATGAGTTTCATGGCTGAACCGATCGTCGGCGCGGTTGCGGCGCCGGTGGAGCACCGCAAGGCGGAATCACTCGAGTTTCCCGGCTGCCGCCCGGTGCGCATCACGCGCGATGAGATGGACGATTGCGAGGACCGTTTCGAATACTGGGACGGCGGCGCTGGAGTGCCGGGACGAGGAGCACTTCCTGCAGCTGCTGGCAGCTCGGCGAGGGAGACAAACCCGGCACTCCCGCAGCGGGACGTAGGGTAGGTACGCGATCGGGGTGATCAGCGACTCGCACGAGCTGATGGGGCGTCGTCCGGGCAGCGAGTCGCCGTCATCGGCAGCTCTCCGTGGCTCGCAAGTATTCACTGGGACGCAGGATCGTCACGCCGGCAACCGTGGCTCCGTAGTACGCGCCGAAGTGTCTTCGGTCGCCGGTTATCAGATGCGTCGCTCGGGCGGCCATGGCCGCGGAGAACACGGGGCGATCCTTGTCCGGCAGGTCCAGGGGACACCGGTCGGCGGGCGACTCCGGTACCACGACTGCGGATTCCAGCTTGTCGTCCAGACGCCGGGTCTGTTCCGTTTTCCGCAGGTTGCGGCGCGCCTCTTCGATCACGAAGCGAGACACCAGAAGCCGGCAGCTCCCGGCCCGTTGCGCGTCCCATAGCCGCTCGATTCCGGGGCTGCCGTAGGCCGCCGAGAACAACACGTTCGCATCGAGAATCAGTCTGTCCGCCATTCAGGAGGCAGTGGCGCCGGTCTCGAGGCGCCGTCAGGCGTTGGGACGGTCGTGCGGCACGTGGTCCGGGTCGAGACCGAGCTTGCGCACCTCCTCCCGCGCCCAGGCGTAGTCCTGCTCGTCCACGGCGTTCGCCAGCAGGAACTCCGCTGTGCGCTGGTCGGAGTAGGTCTCGACCGGCAGGGCTACGGCGGGACGGACCAACACGCCATCTTCGCGCGCCTCGGTGATCACGAACGACCCTTCCTCAATGCCGTATTCGCGCCGCAGCTTTGCAGGAATCACCACGGTGCCGCGTTTGCCTACCTTGCTCGTTGCCGCCATACGCGCCTCCAATCCGATGTCTGATAGTCTGATAATCAGAATAGTATGATCTTCCTGGGCCGGCAAGGCCGCAAGGCTCAACTCAGAAGTGACCAGCCCATGATGCCCCATGATGCAGTTTCCGGGTGCTTTCCACCGCTCCGTCAGTCTACACTGGCCCTCTGACGATGGGTACATCACACCAAGGCAAGCAAGGCAACCAAGGCAAGCTGGCGGGCAAGGTGGCGCTGATTACCGGCGGCGCACGTGGTCTGGGTCGGGGGTATGCGCTGCGCCTGGCTGGGCTGGGTGCCGACATCGCCATCATCGACCGCGACCTCGGCGGGGCGCAGGTCTACGAGTTCGAGCGGGCGCAGATGACGGCCGAGACCGTCACCGCCGAGTGTGAGGCGCTGGGGGTGCGCGCGATCGGCATCGAGGGCGACCTCACCGACCGCAGCGCCACCGAGGCGGCGGTGGCACAGATCGTCGCAGCGCTGGGCGGTGTGGATATCGCGGTGTGCAACGCCGGCGGCGGCGTCGCCCGCTTTGCCGACGAGCGCGGCGCGAGCGCGTCGGACAGCGGCGACTTGAACACCGAGGCCACCCCCGCCGACTGCCCGCAGGACGTGCTGACGCGCGTGCTCGACATCAACCTGATGACCTGTATGTACACCTGCATGGCGGTGGCGCCGCACATGAAACGGCAGCGAGCGGGCAAGATCGTCACGGTGGCCTCGTCCCACGGTGTGCACTCCAGGGCTCGCTATCATCCCTACGGCGTCGCCAAGGCGGCGATCATCCACTACACGCAGTCGCTGGCCGAGGAGCTCGGCCCCCACAACATCAACGTCAACGCCATCGCGCCGGCGGTAATCCGCACCGGGCGCCTGGGCGACCGCAGCGCGATGGCCGAGGCGCTGCCACTGCGGCGCGAGGGAACTATCGAAGACTGCGCAAAGGTGGTGGAGTTTCTTACCACCGACCTCAGCGACTACGTCACCGGCGAGACCATCCTCATCGGCGGCGGGCGGCGCTGAATGGGGTGCTCGGCGAACCGGAAGACTCGTGGCTAAGGTCGCAGGAATCTCCACGGCCGAGCGTACCGCTGGAGCATGCTTCGTGTGTGCGAAGGTGCTGCGAAGTCGCAGTTCCTGCTTACTCGGGGTATACTGGTGAGCGCATGGAGCCGACCACCCCGCACAGCGGTTATTCCGCGCTTGACCCGCAATCCAGCGCTCCCGGAGCGGAGCCTGCCCGGCCGGGCAGGCTGCTGACGAGGCCGGCCTCGAGCGTGCCGCGTGCCGCCTCGGTCCAGGCAGCAGGCGTTGCCGCGGCGCTGGCGGCGCCGCCGGTGAGCGTCGACATCGAATCTCTGGTGACCGAGGATGATACGCCGGTGGACAACCTACCCTCCGAGAAGCAGCAGCGCCTGCTCACCGAGCCGCTGTACAGTTCGTGGGCCGGTCCGGGCGGCGGGCGCCCGTTTCTGGCGGCTGCCAACGTCGGGGTGTTCGCGGAGGCGCGCAACCCGGCGATCGTGCCGGACGTGTTTCTGAGCCTGGACGTGCAGGTGGCGGACAACTGGTGGGACAAGAGGCACCGCTCCTATTTCGTGTGGGAGTTCGGCAAGCCGCCGGAGCTGGTGGTGGAGATCGTGTCGAACCGGGAAGGCAACGAGGTGGGGAGCAAGAGGCTCGCGTACGCGCGCATGGGTGTGGGCTACTACGTGATCTACGATCCGTTTCATCGGGTGATGCGGGAGGATGTGCGCGTATATCGGTTGCGGGACGGGGGCTACGAACGCCAAGAGTCGCTGCGGTTCGCGGAGTTGAGGTTGGGACTGCGGCTGTGGGAGGGTGCGTTCGAGGGCGTGTGGTGGAGCGGGTGGTTGCGCTGGATGGACGAGCACGGCGTGCTGATTCCGACCGGCAGGGAACAACGCCAGCGCGCGGATCAGGAAGGCCAGCGCGCGGACCAGGAAGGCCAGCGTGCGGACCAGGAAGGCCAGCGCGCGGACCAGGAAGGCCAGCGTGCGGACCAGGAAGGCCAGCGTGCGGACCAGGAAGGCCAGCGCGCGGACCAGGAAGGCCAGCGCGCGGATCAGGAAGGCCAGCGCGCGGACCAGGAAGGCCAGCGCGCCGAGCACGCGGAACATCTGCTGAGTGAGGAACGCCGCCGCGCCGAACGGCTGGCGGCGCTCCTGCGCCGGGCGGGCATCGACCCGGAGCGAGGCTGAGAGCGCCCGCCGACGGGTGGGTGGCGCCGCACGTGAATTGATGGGATCGGGTTCGACAGCGTGCCCAGGTAGTTGGTGAGGGTGGCCTTGGGCAGGCTCACCAGTTCGTCGCATGTGTCAGCAACAGCCACGATGCATCGGTAGCGTCTGGTGGGGCCAACGTCTCTTTCGCGACTCTCCTGGGGCACACTTCGCAGCGCCGGGAGCCGAGCGTGCATCTTCGCTGCCGCCTCAGCAGGCCCTGGCCGGTGGCTGGTGATGCGCTCGTGCACGTCGTGGTCTGCCGTCAACGAATTCCTGCCGCCTCCGGCGTTCACGTTACTTCCGAAACTTCCGAAACGCGTACTTGACGGCGCGCCAGAGGTGTGCAAGGCTTTAGGTTCGGAACGATGCGGAACATACGTGACGCCACCTCCCAGCGCTGCCACCGGCTAGTCGGTTTGCGCTCCAATCCCGTCCAATCCCGTCCAATCCCGTCCAATCCCGTCCAATCCCGTCCAATCCCGTCCAATCCCGTCCAATCCCGTCCAATCCCGTCCAATCCCGTCCAATCCCGTCCAATCCGCGCGCGATCTATAACGGCGCACTAACCGCTCAGGCAACCGAGCGCTCACGACTCCTGCACCGCCGGCGCTGGCAGCTTGGCGACCGGCACATATCCACGCCCCCTGCGCCACGCCTTGATCACGCAGCGGCAGCACTTGGGCGCATCTCCCCCTTCAGCACGGCTGCGGCGGCCACCCGGATCGCGGCGCTGCACGGGGCCGCGGCGCCCGCCGCGCGGCCGGTGCGTCCACATCGATCAAAGGAGGAAGGGATGCAACCCAAGACCGGGTTACGACTAACACGCAGAGACCGAGCGGCTGCGGCCGCTACAGGGTGTCGCCCTCGCTCGACGAGAGTGCGCTCGCTCGCGACCGTCGCGAGCGATGCGAGGGCCGGCAGCGGAATCAGCGCTCTCAAACTATTTTTGATGTGAGGTAGACAACGATGACGAATATCGTGAAAAAGTGCGCGGCGATCCTGATTGGGCTCGCCCTGACCGCAACCGGCCTCTGGGCCGGCGGTGGCGCAGATGCGGAGCCGGCAGCCGCTGCCGAGAAGGAAATGGTGATGGACCCGACCACCGGCGAGATGGTGAGCGCACCCGAGTATGGCGGGACTATTACCAGTCTGTTCAACCCGGGCTGGGAGGCCGAGCATGCCGACATGTGGCACTACCGCACTGTCATACACCCCACCCAGATGGTCTTGGAGAGAATGGGTGGCGGTAACTGGGGACTGCCCAGAGACGAATTCGCATTCTCCGGTGCCATCCCGAATGTACCTCAATACACCGGCAAGCTGGCCGAGAGCTGGGAGCAGCCCGACGCCACGACGATCGTCCTGCACATCCGTAGGGGTGTGAAGTGGCACGACAAGGAGCCGATGAACGGCCGTGAGCTCGTTGCCGATGACGTCGTGTTCAACTTCTCCCGCAATCTGGGGCTCGGCGAGTTCGCGGCGGACGGGCCGAGCCCGGTGATCAGCGTTCTCGGGTCGGTGCCGATCGAATCGATAACGACAACGGATCGGTACACGGTCGTCTTCAAGTTGAAGCAACCGAGGCTCTCTGCGCTGTACCACATCATCGGGGATATCTACGGTAATCAGTACCCGCCCGAAGTTATCAGGCAATACGGTGACGCCAAGGATTGGACCAAGCTAGTAGGCACCGGGCCCTTCATGTGGACCGACTGGGTGAAAGGCACGTCCTTGACCTATACCAAGAACCCCGATTACTGGGGCAACGATGAGAAGTTTCCGGAGAACCGCCTGCCCTATGTCGACGAGTTCAAGGCCCTGATCATGCCGGAAGAGGCGACGCGCCTGGCGGCGCTGCGCTCGGGCCAGCTGGATGTGCTGGGTGGGCCCTCTCCGTTCGCTCTCTCGCCCGGCCCCGCGACCGAGGGCCTGGAGCGAACCAACCCGGAGCTCAAACAGTTTTCGTACCAGAATCGCGGCAATAACTCCGCAGCCTTCAACATAACCGAGCCGCCCTTCGACGACGTTCGGGTGCGCAGGGCGATGCAGATGGCCCTGGACCTCGAGACGGTGGCAGCAACGTACTTCAAGGGCTATGCAGATGCCACTCCTCGGGGAGTGGTCGGCACTGCCAACGTCGGGTACGCGTTACCGATCGCAGAGTGGTCCGACGAGATCAGGGGATACTACAGCTACGACCCGGAAGGTGCGGAGCGGCTTCTCGATGAAGCCGGATATCCGCGCGGAGCCGACGGCGTCAGATTCAAGACCGTATCCAACGCCCATCCCACCGTAACCGACCAAGGTTTTGCCGCGATAAGGATCCAGTTTTGGGATGCGATTGGCGTCGATGTAGAGCTCGAGATCGTGGAACAGGCGGAATTCGGCCCGATGACACAGAACGCGTCACTGTACGAAGGGATGCTCTGGTTCCCCTCCGGCTTTAACGCGCCCCTTCCCGTTACGCTTGTCGGCTGGCAAGCCACGGGGGCGGCGTACAACAACGTCACCGGGCACAGTGCGCCAGAATATGATGCCATGATCGCAGCCATCGGCTCGGCGAAGACGGTCGAGGAGGAGAGGCAGCTGATCAGGGAGGCTGATCGGTACCTCATCGAGAATCACCTGTACCTGTGGGGTCCCATCATGCCGCAGGTTGCGGTGACGCAACCGTGGATCGTCGGCTACAACGGTGAAAACAGACTGGGAGACGTGGACAACTACGTGATCTTCGCTCGCCTCTGGATCGACCACCAGATGAAGGAGTCGATGGGTAACTAGATAGACCTGTTGGATCCCATGAATCCCACCCACTCAGCGCCCGCTGGGTGGGTGGGTTCTGTGTGCGTCACATGAGAGCGTACATCATCAGGCGGGTGCTGCTCGTCATCCCCACGTTGTTCATCTTGAGCATCCTCGTCTTTCTCTCGGTGCACTTCCTGCCTGGCGACGCGATAGACGCAATGCTGGACAAAGCCAGCTGGATCGGCGGGGTTGGGGTGGACCGGGCGGCTCTCGAGCACATGCTCGGACTGGACCTGCCCGTCTACGTGCAGTACGGACGCTGGCTCGGCGATATCGTACTGCGCGGCACGCTGGGCGAGTCGCTGTGGGGCGGCGAGGCCATAGAGACCAAGATAGTCGGTCGCCTGCCGGTAACGCTCGAGCTCGGCGTCTTGGCCATCGTGATCGGCCTCCTGATAGCCGTTCCCGTCGGCGTCTATTCGGCGATGCGCCAGGATACGGTCGGCGACTACGCCGGGCGGACGATCGCAGTCATCGGCCTGGCGACTCCCAACTTCTGGCTGGGAGTGATGGTGATGCTCTATCCGGTCATCTGGTGGGGCTGGTCGCCATCGGTCGAGCTGATTCGTTTCAGCGACGACCCGCTGGGAAACCTGGGCATGTTCCTGGTTCCGAGCCTGATTCTCGGCACCGCCCTGGCGGCAAGCACCATGCGCATGACGCGCACCATGATGCTGGAGGTACTGCGTCAGGATTACATCCGCACCGCCTGGGCCAAGGGTCTGAGCGAGCGTCTGGTGGTCGTGCGACATGCCACCAAGAACGCGCTCATTCCGGTGGTGACCCTCATCGGCCTGCAGCTGCCCATCCTGGTAGGCGGATCGGTCATCATGGAGAACATCTTTGTCCTGCCCGGGTTGGGGCAGGTGCTGTTGAAGGCACTTCACGACCGGGACTACCCGATCGTCATGGGCGTAAACCTGTTTTTTGGCGCGGTGGTGATGGGGGTGAATCTGCTGATCGACTTGCTCTATCCCTACTTGGACCCGCGGATCCGCTACCGATAGGAACGAAGGAAGGAACCAGTTGAAGTTGCGGAAGTTGCCGGAAGCCGAGCAAGCGAGACGACACTGGCTGGTCGATCTTTCGGTCAGACTCATCAAGACCAAGCCGCTCGGAACCGGATGCGGGATCATCGTGCTCGCCCTGATCCTGGTCAGCATCTTCGCGGATGTTCTGGCTCCCTATCCGTTCGATGAGATTCGGCTGCAGGAGATACTGCAGCCACCATCCGCACAGCACCTGCTGGGCACCGATCACGTGGGACGCGACTACCTGAGCCGCATCATCCAGGGGGCACGGGTTTCGATGCTGGTCGGCGTGGCCGCCACCACCATCAACGTGGTGGTCGCCATCCTGGTGGGTGGCACCACCGGCTTCCTGGGTGGCAAGTTGGATCTGGTGGTTCAGAGATTCGTGGATGCCTGGATCGCCTTTCCGGGACTGCTCCTGCTGCTCACCCTCATGTCGGTCGTGGGCCGCGGGGTGCTGCAGATGATCCTGATCCTCGGCATCTCCGGAGGCATCGGTGCTGGCTCACGGGTCGTCAGAAGTGCCGTTATCGCTATCAAAGAGAACCTCTATTTCGAGGCTGGAGAGGCGATCGGCTCCTCGAAGTGGCGCGCGCTCATCCGCCACGTCTTGCCCAACATCGCGCCGCCCATAATCATCATCTTCAGCATCAGCATCGGCGGCTACATCCTGAGCGCGGCATCGCTGAGCTTCCTCGGCTTCGGCCTGCCGCCCGATATCCCCGACTGGGGTGGGATGCTGAGCCGCGAGGGGCGCCAGTACATGGAAGCGGACCCGCGGCTGGCGCTCTGGCCAGGCCTGAGCCTGACGCTGGTCGTATACAGCTTGAACATGTTCGGCGACGCGCTGCGCGACCTGCTCGACCCGAGGTTGCGTGGCGCCGAAGGCGCCCGGTCGGTTTAGGGGGGGTCGCGGCCGCCGTCGGCGCAGGTCGCCAGATCCTAGGGGTGGTCCTCATTCTCGCCGACCTCGTCCGTGACGCTGTCGAGAAGCGCGCGAACCTTGCGATAGTCTTCCTCCGTGTGTGGCACACCGAGCGTGTCGCCGATCTTCGGCCACGCCTCAGAAAGGGTTTCGAGCTCGCGAGTCATACTTTCTACCTCCTCCAGGTGCCTCTGTCATACTCGGCATGCGTCAGAATGCCAAGGCGCTGCGCAGGGGAAAGAACCTCTATCGGCTCAGCGAAGAACGCCGCCGATCAGGCAAACGGATTCTCAAGGCGCGGGTCTTGAGCGAAGTAGTGGTGCGGCTAGCGCGGGCTCCGCCTCATGAATGGCAGAACGACTGTTTCTCGATGCGAACGTGTTGTTCTCGGCGGCTTACGGCAGTCCCAGCATTGAGCGGCTGTGGGACGCGCAACGCGCTGGGAGCTGCGTGAAGCGTGGCTAGCCGACAACATCCAGGTGAACCTGATTGCCCCAGGGTGGATCCGCACAGAGATGACCGCGGGCGTCCTGGAGGACAAGGAGCGGGCGGCGCACATCGTCGCTGAGACACCGGCAGGTCGTTTCGGGGTGCCGGAGGATCTGGCTGGCACCGGTGTCTTCCTCGCTTCCGCGGCGTCGGATTTCATCACTGGTACCTACATTCGTCCCTCCGGTGGCCGGGGGGCCGGCACCATGGAGTGGCCTCGGCGGAACGCCGCCACCACCGAGTAGCTCACAGCGCGCGGTGGTGCGACGCCCGCCTTCCAGCTTGTCGTTCAGACGCCGGGTCTGCCGGATACGCTGTCGTCGACGTCCGGTCAGGCGCTCCCGGGACGTTTCGGAGGGGGAGTCTTCATGCCATTCAGGAAGGTCTGGAGAGCGGCGTCGCGGACAAGACGGTGAAGGAGATTTGGGCGGAAGCCGAGATACGATACCGGGCGAAGCGTGGATGACTACCGTCTGTCGTCTATCGCCCAAGCGGATCTCGCGGGGGTCGCCGACTACACAATCGAGACGTTCGGCCTCGGCGGTCGGGCATCGACCCGGAGTGCGCCGATTGGGCCGCTGAGAGGGGCTGAGAGCCGCCCCAGCGGACTTGGCGGACCACATTTGGACGGGGTCACAACGCGTCGAACTCAGTGACGTCGATCCCCGCTTGCTTCAATATGCTACGCAACGTACCCGGTGCGACCTCGCGGTGGTGCGGCACTACCGCTGTGCGGATAACACCTCCTTCTGTCTTGGCAAACTTGACGTGGCTTCCCTTTTGAGCGACCTGCGAGAACCCCACTGCGCGCAGTTTGCGCACCACGTCACGATACGCATACGGCTTCACCTACGCTGGCGGTGTTGTAGCGACCGGATCCTCAAAGTGCAACTCCAGTGCCTCGCGGAGATTCGCGATCGCTTCCGCGCGCGTTGTGCCCTGACTTGCCACCTCCACCCCTCGAGCCCGGGCGACGAACCACTCGCCGTCGCGCCAGACATCCACCTTGGCTTCGCTCTCGGGTACCTGCGCCGTAGTCCTGCGCGCGGCATCTACTGCGGTTCCTCGCTGCATCTCCGTTTCCTTCCCTCATCGCCAGCGGCCCGGCGCAGCCTCACTGACCAATCATACCCGAACGGCAGCGGCCAGCAGAACCAGGGCCGCAGCCAGAACCCTCACTTCAGCCGAATACTACCATGTATTCCAGGCCATGAGGAGGGCCTATTTGAGGGCGCAGTGGCGACGCTGGTGACCTGGAAGGCGGAGAAGAAGATCGACAGAAAGCCCTTCTGCAGCGCGACCACCAGCACCCGCCCGTGCTTTCCCAGGTAGCGCAGCGACTCGGCGTACTCGGCGATGCCGGCCCGTACGCTGGCGCCGAGGCTGGCCGGCGGCGCGGTTACCGAGCGCCGGCTGGCCATGGCATAGGGCATGCGGGCCAGCAGCAGCTCCGACAGCAGGTAGGTGGCACCACTGCACCCGGTGGGCGATGGCGAACCGGTGCGAAGGTGGCGAGGTGTGAAGGTGCGAAGGTGCGAAGGTGCGAAGGTGTTGCGAAGTCGCAGTTCCCGCTTGCTCGGGCTATACTGGTGAGCGCATGGAGCCGACCACCCCCCACAGCGGTCATTCGGCGCTTGACCCGCAATCCAGCGCTTCCGGAGCGGAGCCGGCCCGGCCGGGCCGGGTGCTGACGAGACCGGCCTCGAGCGTGGCGCGTGCCGCCTCGGTGCAGGCAGCAGGGGTTACCGCGGCGCTGGCGGCGCCGCCGGTGAGCGTCGACATCGAATCTCTGGTGACCGAGGATGATACGCCGGTGGACAACATGCCTTCCGAGAAGCAGCAGCGCCTGCTCACCGAGCCGCTGTACAGTTCGTGGGCCGGTCCGGGCGGCGGGCGCCCGTTTCTGGCGGCTGCCAACGTCGGGGTGTTCGCGGAGGCGCGCAACCCGGCGATCGTGCCGGACGTGTTTCTGAGCCTGGATGTGCAGGTGGCGGACAACTGGTGGGACAAGAGGCACCGCTCCTATTTCGTGTGGGAGTTCGGCAAGCCGCCGGAGCTGGTGGTGGAGATCGTGTCGAACCGGGAAGGCAACGAGGTGGGGAGCAAGAGGCTCGCGTATGCGCGCATGGGTGTGGGCTACTACGTGATCTACGATCCGTTTCGTCGGGTGATGCGGGAGGATGTGCGCGTATATCGGTTGCGGGACGGGGGCTACGAACGCCAAGAGTCGCTCCGGTTCGCGGAGTTGAGGTTGGGACTGCGGCTGTGGGAGGGCGCGTTCGAGGGCGTGTGTTGTATCCCATGTAGATTCGCGGACGGTTTCCCGGATTATTTCTGAGGGTCGAGGGTCGGATTTCCCACATTGTGGCCGCGGCTATGGGGAGCAGCAGAGGCGGGTCGGAGACGCCTCGGTGACGCCGAGGAGGCGGACCGGTGTCAGAACGGCAAGTCGTCATCAGAGAGGTCCTGGTGGGCGGCCGCTGGCGGCGCCGAGTGGTCGTGGAGTTGGTCGTGTTCTTGGTGCGCGGCATAGTAGCGGCGCAACTGGCCGTAGTAGCGGTTTTCGATGGCGGCGGCGATGAGGTAGAGGCTTTCGACGAGGTGGGCGACGGCAGCGTCGTGGAGATCGTCAGGCAGAGGGAGACGCAACGGGCAGCGCGAGCATTGCTCAGGTGATGGGTAAGGCGGGCAGGTCATGGCAGTCCTTTTGGTGCGCAGTCAGGGGCGCAACTCGTCGAGGGCGCGTTGCAGGTGTTCGTGGTTGACGGTGTGCGCGCTGTCGAGAGCTGCCGCCCAGAGGGCGTAATGAGCGATCCGGTTGATCTGGCGAGGCAGACCGCGAGAGGCCTGGAACAAGGCCTCGACGGCGGGCGGCTCGAACAACGGCAACTCGGAACCGGCGAGACGCAGGCGATGGGTGAGATAGGAGTCGAGTTCGTCGCGGTCGAGACCGCCGAGATGGTGGCGGACGACGAGGCGCTGGTTGAGCGATTCGTGGATCGCCATGGAGAGGCGGCGGCGCAGTTCGGTGAGGCCGACCAACAGCAGACACAGCCGGTGATCGGAGTCCATCGAGTAGTTGGTCAAGAGTCGCAGGTCGTCGAGTACGTCGTTGCGCAGGAATTGCGCCTCGTCGACGATCAGGACGGGCAGCAGTTTGGACTCCTGAACGAGGCGGGTGATCTCGGCGCGGATGGCGCGGTAGGCGGTGGCGCGGGAGCGCTCGGTGGGCAGGCCGAGTTGCCAGGCGATGGACTTGTACATGTCGAGGACGTTGCCGGTGGTGAGGGAGACGTAGTAGACGCGGAACAGGCCGGGGTGGAGGTTGGCGGTGACGTGTCGGCAAACGGTGGTCTTGCCGCAGCCGACCTCGCCGGTCAACAGCCCGAGGCCGCGCAATTGGAGCAGATGCATGAGGCGCGCGACCGCTTCGTGGTGGGCGCTGAAGGCGAACAGTTCGTCGGCTTGGAGGTTGGCGGCGAAGGGGAAGCGGGTGAAAGCGAAGTGGCGCAGATAGGTCGTATCGGTGGTCATATCAGTTGTCCTTCTGCTGGTGCTCGTGCTGCTGATCGAGATCGCGGAGCGCGAGGGGCGAGGGCGGCGGCTCGGGAGCGGGGCGATCAGGTTCGATGTGGCGCGAGGGCCGGGCGCGTTTGACGGCGGTGTTGGCGTAGGCGTCGAGGATGGTGGCGAGGCCGGCATCGCGACCGTCGTGGACGACCTGGAGCGGTCTTGTCGGGGGTACGCTCGGATCGTAGCGCAGGGTCACGGTGTGGCCGACCAGGAGCGCGTCGACCTCGTACAGCCGCCCGACGAGGGATACGGTGCGGTCTTTCATGACGCGGCGTTTGGCCTCGAACAGAAACAGATCGTCAAGATCGACGGCGTCGTCGACGTAGCGCACCTCGCCGCCGGCGAGGCCCCACTGATCGAGGGGCGTTTTGCCGTCGGCCAGGCCGCGATGCGGGGCGTGGTGGTATTCACCTTCGACGTAGGCCCACAGACGCCGATTGAGAGCCTCGATGTTGGCGGTGTCGGCGGTCTGCAAAGTGGTCAGGAACTGGCTGCGTACGGTGCGGAACCAGCGTTCGATTTTGCCCTTTCCGGCGGGCTGATAAGGGCGTGCGTGAATCAGCGCGATGCCGAGCTTGGCGCACACCAGGGCGAGGTGCTGGGAGCGGTAATTCGCGCCGTTGTCGACAAATAGGCGGTGCGGCAAGCCGCGGCGGATGAGTGCCTGCTTGAACACCGGCAGGAAGGCGGCGGTGTTCTCCCCGCGGGCAAAGGCAGCGTACGGGATGACGCGGGTGGCGTCGTCGATGAATGCGATCAGGTAGGTTTTGTGGCGCTGACGACCGGCGCCGACCTTGGGGCCGTGCATGACATCGCTCATCCACATCTCGCCAGCGTATTTGAAGGAGAAGCGGCGGCGGTCGACGCCAAGCGGCTGGTCGGAGCGTTTGGTCATAAGCCCCTCACGGCTCAACAGACGGTGCACGGTGGACGGCGGCAGGCGGAGGGCGTCGGGGAGTAGACCGGAATCGTGGGCGCTTTGGATCACCTGTCGCACTGACCATATGGAGTGCTCGGCTTTGATGGCTACCAGCAGCTCGGCAACGTCCGGCGACAGCCGCCGGGACTGGCCGCGGTCGGCGCGCGGCTTGGGATAGAGGGCATCGAAGCCGCCTTGCCGGTAGTGGTGCAGCCAGTCGCGGATGGTCTCGGCGGCGACGCGGGTGCGCTGGGTGCCGGGGATGGTGTGCTCCTGCTCGGCCTTGGCCTGCATCATGGCGCCGATGCCGGCGGAGCCGGACGGGAGCAACAACAGGTCGGCAATGGTGCGGTAACGGAACAGCGCGATCTCCCGCCTCAGGTGGTCATCAGGAACGTTCATGGGCGTCCTCCTCGTGATTGCGGGTCTGGCGACCCGCTGCTGAGGAAAGCTACGGGGGGTGCGCCGGTGGGGCAGGCCCCAGGTTGTGTTGACGGCGGGATTTGCGATTCCCCGCGCCAATCCCGTGGTGGCGAAAACCGAGCGGCGCCGGCAGCGCCGGCAGCCAGACCGCAGTCAGACTGCGCAACGTCAGCAACGCCGCCTTGGTGCCAAGACGCTTGCGGAACGCGGCCACGTCGGCGTTACAGCGCGCGAACTGTTCCGGCAGCAGGCCAACCACATGCCGCAGGGCGTGGTGCACCGAGCGCACGCGGCGCTGTACCCAGCGCATCGCGCCGGCCAATTCGATGGCATCAGGGCGCAGTTTGTCTGCCGCCTTGATCAGACTCGGCGTCTGCTCGGCAACCGCGACCACCGCTTCCAGCTCCTTGAGGGTTCCCGGCAGCCGCGCAGCCAAGCAATCGGGCAGTAAACTGAATGTGGTGTGAGATTCAGGACAGTACCAGCGGGCAATCCGCGTGCCGACCGGTGTCTTGCGTGGATAGGTGCCGTGACGGGCGAATGAGCATCCGCCCTGGGAGTGATTCGGGCACCGCTCCAGCCTTGCAGCGCACCAGGCTTCGGCGCTAACGTACTCCTCGCCGGTGTGCCCCGATTCGTATCGAAGTTGCACCGGCCACGGCCCGGCGGGGGAGTACCCGCGCGGGCCATTTTCTTCTCCCTGATTATGGTTCCAAGAGACTAACCCGCACCAACGGCATCGGGAACCGTGGGAACCGTCCGCTGAGCCGCGTATTCTGCGCACCCAGCCGTGAGAGTGATCCTGCGTTAGCCCGCTCTCCACCGTCTTCCCAGTCGATCCGTCACTGAATCAATCCGAGCAGAAGGCTTGGGCTTCTAACGACTTACCTTGGGATACAACAGCGTGTGGTGGAGCGGGTGGTTGCGCTGGACGGACGAGCACGACGTGTTGATTCCGACCGGCAGGGAACAACGCCAGCGCGCGGACCAGGAAGGCCACCGCGCGAACCAGGAACGCCAGCGCGCGGATCAGGAACGCCAACGGGCCGAGCACGCGGAACATCTGCTGAGTGAGGAACGCCGACGCGCCGAACGGCTGGCGGCGCTCCTGCGCCGGTCGGGCATCGACCCGGAGCGAGGCTGAGAGCGCCGCCGACGGGTGGGTGGCGCCGCATGTGCGTCGATGAGATCGGAGCGGGTCCGATTGTCGAAACGTCGACACCCGTTCCGCTACCCGCACGACTTCGACGGCGGCCGGTTCGACGCTCGGTTCAGGTTCTCCGGCATCACCGGTGATTACCAACGCGGTGATGCACCGCGGTTACCGACGAAGTTACCGACGAAGTTACGCCCCAAGTCAGGCCGGTCTGTGCCATCTCGGGCGAGATCACCAGACAGCAGTTGCAGAAGACCCTTGGGCTGAATCATGAGCGCCGCTTCCGCACCGCCTGGTTGGCGCCTGCTCTGCGAGCCGGTCTGATCGAAATGACCATCCCCGACAAGCCGCGCAGCCGCAACCAGCGCTACCGGCTGACGCAAGCTGGCCGCGACTACCCGGACCAAGCCCGACACGCGCGGTAAATGGCGAATGCTCGGTGGTTGTTGCGTTGCCGGCGCAGGCAGTTCGTGCCAGGATGAGTTTCATGGCTGAACCGATCGTCGGCGCGGTTGCGGCACCGGTGGAGCACCGCGAGTCGGAATCACTCGAGTTTCCCGGCTGCCGCCCGGTGCGCATCACGTGCGACGAGATTGATGATTGCGAGGATTATTTCGAATACTGGGACGCCGACACCGAAGTCGCGATGGTGTGCGAACCGGTCAGCTACTACCACGAACGCCCGGTCTACCGGCTCGCCCAACTGGCCGACCGGATCGCGGCGGTACGGGGTGCGCCGATCGAGGCGGTGGGGCACACCGACCTCCTGGTCCGCAACACCCGCGGCGAGCGGCAGCGCATCATGCAGGCCGACCAGATACTGTTCC
The DNA here is from genome assembly GCA_965262935.1 of Spirochaetia bacterium. GTDB lineage: Bacteria > Spirochaetota > Spirochaetia > SZUA-6 > Bin103 > Bin103. The sequence continues at coordinate 1,441,879 of OZ253572.1, forward strand.
TGCAGCCAGCGCGGACCATACCCCATGGCAACGACATCGAGGTGGGCACGGACGCGCTGCCGGACGTGGTGCTGGAGGTAGACAACACGACGGACGTGCGCCGCGGCAAGCTCGGACTCTACGAGTCATGGGGCTTTCGGGAAGTGTGGGTGGAGGTGCCGGACGAGCCGGCGCCGAGCCGGCCGGCGGCGCTTCGTCCCGGTTTGACGATCTACGTGTCGGGGCGGGCAGGGCTGCGCCCGGCGCCGGCAAGCCGGGCATTTGCAGGTTGGACGGCGGAGGAGATTCACTTCGCGTTGAACGAACCGGAGTTGTCGGAGGAAACCGCCGGCGTGCTGAATCGTGTGGGACGTACACTGGGCGCGGCGCAGGGTACCGGCCCGGATAGCGATCCGTTCTTGCGCCGCCAGCGCCGCGAGAGTCGGGCCGCGGGTTACGCTACGGGCCACGCCACGGGTCACGCCGCGGGCAGGGAGGAGGCGTGGCGTGCGAGTGCGTTACGGGTCCTGGAGTCCCGTGGCGTGCCGGTATCGCCTTCTCTGGCGGTGCGGTTGGCCGAGCTGGAGGGAGTGTCGGAGCACTTGGTCGATGCGGCGCTGGAGTGCCGGGATGAGGAGCATTTCCTGCAATTGCTGGCAGCTCGGCGAGGTTAGACCCAGAATAAGCGATAAAGGGCGGATCGGACAGGGGAGTGACCAGGATCTGGCAGAATTGGCACGTTACACGCGCTTTTCGATGTGGAAATGCGGCTCGGATATCATTCCTAGGGCGAATAGATTGCCAACCCGATAATGAACAGGGTCACGTCAACATGCGGCGGTAGAATCGACTTTCTGTGGCAGTCTCGGGGCGCACCTCTCCGTGCCACGAGACTAACAAGAGCAGCCGTCTAGACCGGGAGCGCAGCGAGCCGGGAGAACGCTTTACCGAACCTCTGATAGTACTCACCCGCAGGCAGTTTGAGCAGCACGCCACGCCCAGTCGTTGCCACTATCCCCGCTTGGCATATCCACAGATACAAAAAGCGCTTGAAACGCAGCACCGCTCCATCGCCAAGCTGAAGCAGATTCAGCATCCAGGTCTTCAGGTTCCAGGCCAGCGCAGCGATCAGAAAGTATGCTCGGTTGGCCGCCAGAAATCCGGTCGGGACATGGGACAGTCCCAACCCATGCTTAAAGTCCTTAATCAGATTCTCTTGGTTGCCTCGCCCCTGCGCGATGCGCAGCACCGCAGTGTTGCTGCGCGTCGAGTTGGTCACCACGATCCAGTAGGCGTACTTCCTCATGCCATCGTCCAGGTACAATTGCTTGTCATCCTTGTCGATGATCGGCGTCCGCTTGATCACGAACCGGTACGGCTCACTCCAACTGTCAGGGCGAAATACCATCGACGCTATCTCGGGCTTGCCTTTGAACCAGCTCTTCGGCCGGCGCTCTATGGTGATCTTCCGCTTCAGGTTCTCCCGCCGCTTGCGCCGGCGCCCGCTGCGCCCCCCTCTGCTTAACTCGTTGGCCTGAAATGGTTTCCATGCGCTTGCCGGGAGCGCATGCACGGCCTTCATCACATTCGCGTGCTTCTTGGCCACGATGAAGAACTCTACTCCCCTCGCCGCGCAGATCTGCACCAGTTTCTGGTCATAGTAGCCACTGTCGGCGCGCATCCGCAGCGCCCGAAAGTGTTCCCCCACCCGCTTGATCATTCCCGGTAGTACGTCCTGGCTGCCGTAGCTGGTGTGCCGGTAGCCTTCCCGCAGATCCATATAGAGCAGGTCACCGGTCTCCGCCAGCGTCCCGTACAGCACGCTATAGCTCCACGTGTTGTTGTAGGCGAAGTCCGCTCCTTCTTTCTTTTCCCCATACACTTCATGAATCGACGAGTCCAGGTCGATGGTAGCCACCTCACGTCGCACCCGCGGCAGCATGGCGAACGACTGCTGTTGCAGGTCGTCCCCCACCTCACGTAACTCGCTGAGCGCTACCGCATTCCGATCCTCACCGAAGCGCGCCAGAAAGTCACCTGTCGTGGTCGCATGCGGAATCCGCTCGGTACCCAGTAGCCGCTTTGCTCCCTGATCGTCTCGGAACCGGTTGATGTCGCTGAGCGTGCTCCCCCCCGTCAGCATATTGTAGATCATGGTCAGGATGTGATCGGACTCCGTATACCACTTGCAACGGCGCAACACGCGGACCGCTGCATCGATCGCAGAGGCCACCCCCAGGCGCTCTACGAGCTGTCGTATAATGGCCAACCCAGACCAGCTCACCAGCGGAGCGCCGCGGTGCTCGGCGACCTGTATCGGTGGATACGAGAATTCCGGTTGACAAGAATCGTCAGTATGGTAATCTGGTGACTGTATCAATTTGGGTCCTCCTTGGTGTTTGACGGGAACGTGTTTAGATACTTTTCACTAAAGCACTTGGGAGGATCTTTTTCAACCCATTAGGAGCCGAATCGCTTATTTAGGGGTTAGACTCTATTGCGGCCCGGGTCGCGAATACCGGAGCACACACCACGGCCGCGTACCTCGACTCGATGAGGATCTGGCGACTGACTAGCACGAACGCCCGCCGCCGCTCCGGGGTCGCGGCGCGTCGTGTCAGCAACACCCACGATCCACTCGCAGCGTCTGGTGGGACCAACGCCTCTTCCGCGACTCCGACTGACCGCCGTAGCCTGCAGGTCGACGCCTGCGCCGATGGAGCATGCTTCGTGCGTGCGGCGTCCCCGGACGATGAAGTAAGGTATCATCGCATATATTCCTACCATACCAAGTGGAGGCGATAGTGGCGTTGATCAAGAAGAGCATCACGGTGACGGATCGACAGCAGCAGTGGATTCGGGCACAGGTCGCAAGTGGCGAGTACGGCAGTGATAGCGAGTACTTCCGTGATCTGATCCGTCGCGATCAGGAACAAGACGCGCGGTTTCGCGCACTGAAGATAGCCATTCAGGAAGGTCTGGAGAGCGGCGTCGCGGACAAGACGGTGAAGGAGATTTGGGCGGAAGCCGAGGTACGATACCGAGCGAAGCGAGGCTGACTACCGTCTGTCGTCTCCAGCGAAACGGTGCGAACGTGTGCGAACGTGGCGAAGGTTTGGCGAAGGTGCTGCAAAGTCGCGGTTCCCGCTTACTCGGGGTATACTGGTGAGCGCATGGAGCCGACCACCCCGCACAGCGGTCATTCCGCGCTTGACCCGCAATCCAGCGCTCCCGGAGCGGAGGCTGCCCGGCCGGGCAGGGTGCTGACGAGGCCGGCCTCGAGCGTGCCGCGTGCCGCCTCGGTGCAGGCAGCAGGGGTTACCGCGGCGCTGGCGGCGCCGCCGGTGAGCGTCGACATCGAATCTCTGGTGACCGAGGATGATACGCCGGTGGACAACATGCCTTCCGAGAAGCAGCAGCGCCTGCTCACCGAGCCGCTGTACAGTTCGTGGGCCGGTCCGGGCGGCGGGCGCCCGTTTCTGGCGGCTGCCAACGTCGGGGTGTTCGCGGAGGCGCGCAACCCGGCGATCGTGCCGGACGTGTTTCTGAGCCTGGATGTGCAGGTGGCGGACAACTGGTGGGACAAGAGGCACCGCTCCTATTTCGTGTGGGAGTTCGGCAAGCCGCCGGAGCTGGTGGTGGAGATCGTGTCGAACCGGGAAGGCAACGAGGTGGGGAGCAAGCGGCTCGCGTATGCACGCATGGGTGTGGGCTACTACGTGATCTACGATCCGTTTCATCGGGTGATGCGGGAGGATGTGCGCGTATATCGGTTGCGGGACGGGGGCTACGAACGCCAAGAGTCGCTGCGGTTCGCGGAGTTGAGGTTGGGACTGCGGCTGTGGGAGGGTGCGTTCGAGGGCGTGTGGTGGAGCGGGTGGTTGCGCTGGACGGACGAGGACGACGTGTTGATTCCGACCGGCAGGGAACAACGCCAGCGCGCGGACCAGGAACGCCAACGGGCCGAGCACGCGGAACATCTGCTGAGTGAGGAACGCCGCCGCGCCGAACGGCTGGCGGCGCTCCTGCGCCAGGCGGGCATCGACCCGGAGCGAGGCTGAGAGCGCCGCCGACGGGTGGGTGGCGCCGCATGTGCATCGATGGGATCGGAGCGGGTCCGATTATCGAAACGTCGACACCTCATCCTGCTTGGCCAACCACACCGCCAGGAAAGGCGACAGGGCGATTGCCGCACAGGTGAGACAGTGCCGCACTGTCGGCTAAACGGGCTGAAGATCCCCTGAGTGAGTCGAGTGAGTTGAAGCGCGCGCTGGGTGGGAGTGCGAAAAACGGCAACGGCGGTTGACAAGATCAGGCCGCCACGATGTCACACCCGCCGCGCACCGAGAGCACCCGGACAGGCCGCGGCCCGCCGCGGCCCTGAGCTGAGCGATGCGCGCGCCGACGTGCATCAGTCCGTCCAACCGGCCCAACCGCTCAGCAAGTGCCAGCGTGACTGAACGCGATAAGCGGCTTGTGCCGAAAAATCATTCGGAAATCCAGTGGCAAATCGGGCGCAGGGGTTGACACACTTTTTGCCGTCGTTGCTGGCCGCTGGTGCGCCTCGGAACCCGGCAATGGTCTGCGCGCTAGCGTTGACCGTCCGCGTGCTGTTTGCGGTGCCGTGGTGAGCCGTGTGGACGCTGCCGGAGCCCCGGTCGAGGACTTGCATTAATCTGCTATCTCTCAACCGGGGGTATAATTACGGCATGATAAGCGTGACTTGCAGCAGACCGTTCAGCGAGCTGGGTGATCAGCAGCTCCTCGAGCAGACCAGGCGTCTGGCCGCCAATCAGCGCTGCATCGATGTGCACATCCTGGACCATCTCGACGAGATCGACCGGCGCGGCCTGGCGCTGCGGCGCGGGTTCTCGAGCTTGTTCGACTATGCGGTGCGGGAGCTGCGTTTCTCCGCCGCCGCCGCGCAGCGGCGCATCCAGGCGATGCGGCTGTGCCGGCGCCACGGGTGGGTGCGGGCCTGCCTGCAGAGCGGCGAGTTGAGTATGACGTCGGCGGGGCAGTTGGAAACCACCTTTGCCGGTGCCGAGCGGGCCGAGCGCCAGAGCCATACCGGGCATCGGAATGTCGGTCAGGGTCGCGGCCACGATCAGGACCACGATTCGGCTGGCGAACCAAGCAGCTTGGGCTGCGGGCAGCGCCGGGCGAAGCAGATGAGCAAGGGGAGCGCGGGCTCCGATCGGCGCCGGGGGGTGCACCGCCGGCCGGCGAGTACTCCGGTGAGGTGGCGGCAGGGAACACGCCCGCGGTGCCGGTGGCGAGCCGCGCCGGTGTGCAGGCCCCCGGCGGCGGGCATGCCGACGCGTTGCTGCCGCGGCCGGTGTTGAACGGAAACGCGTCGCCGTTTCCGGCGCCGTCCTGCGCTTCCGTTGCTGCTCCCGGTGCCGGTGCCAGTCCCGCCGCGCCGTCATCGGACAAAGGCCCTGCTCCACAACTTCTGCCGCCGACGAATTTCTCGGCGTCGACGCCCGAGCCCGAGCCGGTCGTGGCTCCATCGGAGTCGCGGCACGCCGCTCCGCGCGCGCCGGAACCACTCCGGGATGATCCGGTTGCGGAGCTGTCGCCCGGCACGGTGTCGGCGGCCCCGCTGCTGCACTCGCAGCGCCAGCGCGAGTTGATCGAGCAGGCCGCTGGCATGAGCACTCGCCAGGTCGCCAGCCTGTTGGCCGCCGCTGCTCCCGAGGTGCTGCCGCCGCGCGACACACTGCGCGCCGTGGCGCCCGACCGCTACACCTTGAAGGTGAGCATCGACCAGGAGTGCGAACAGGGATTGCGCCAGCTGAAGGATCTCATGTCGCACCTCGACCCGCGCATGTCGTGGGGCGACCTGGTGGCGCGCGTGGTGCGCGAGGCAGTGACCCGGCACGATCCGCGCGGTGGCGGTAGCGGGCAGCGGCGGCGGCGCAGCGTAGGCAGCGCAGGTGCATCACCGCGGCGGGCGCCGAAGGAGACACGTGCCGCCGGGCCGGCTCAGCGCGTAGGCGAATCCTCGGGGCGGGCACCGAACAGGACACGTGCCACCGTGGCACCGGTGGCCCCGGCTCGGCGCAGAGGCGGCGCTACTCTGGCGCCACCGGGCGACACCGCCGCTACCGAAAGGCAGAACCCGGTCGCGATGCTGGCCAACGCTGCTCCACCACGCCAGTCAGCGCCCGCCGCACTGTTGGATGGCGCCCGCGCAGGCGGCGCTCCATCGGGCGCGTCCGCCGCTACTTCGGCGCCGCAGTCCGCGCCCGCGGCACTGTTGGATGGCGCCCGCGCAGGTGGCGTTCCATCGGCCGCGCCCGCCGCTACTTCGGCGCCGCAGTCGGCGCCCGCGGCACTGTTGGATGGCGCCCGCGCAGGCGGCGCTCCATCGGGCGCGCCCGCCGCTACTTCGGCGCCGAAGTTCGCGTCCGGCGCCTTGGTGGATGGCTCCGATGCGGGCGCTGGTGTGCCGGGCTCGCCGGTCGCCACTTCGGCGCCGGAGCGGGCACTTGGCGTGTCCCCTGGCGGCGGACCGAGCGGCGCGTCAGATGGAGCAGCGGGCGGGGCCTCGGCGGCTGGCTTCTCTGCACGTGCAGGCGTGCCGGGCTCGCCGGTCGCCACTGCGGCGCCGGAGCCGGTACTCGGCGTGTCCCCTGACGGCGGACCGAGCGGCGCCTCAGCTGGAGCAGCGGCGCACAGGACCCGCGAACCTGTTCACAGCCGCCACCAATCCCCGCCGCGGCGCTACATTCCGGCGGCGGTCCGGCGCCACGTCTGGCTACGCGACGGAGGATGCTGCTGTTATCGCGATCCGCTCTCCGGGCGGCGCTGCACCTCTTCCCATCTGCTGCAGATCGACCACCTGTTGCCAGTCGCCCAGGGCGGTGGACCGGAGCCGTCCAACCTCAATCTCTAATGCGGAGCCCGGGGTAATGCGGAGTTGCGAGACTTAAGTTACTTCGTGATCGGTATTTAGGTCGCGGATCACTCCGCATTATTTCGGCGCCAGAAGCGAGGCGAGATTGTCGACGGCGGAGATGCGTGGTTGATACGGGATCGCCAAGCGTAAGGATCGCCCGCGACGTAGTCTTCAAGCAGGTTACCTGTTCGCCGGAGGTAGTCGTTATAATGCGGAGTCCTGATTGGTGGTCATCGTCCTCTGGGCGGCGGGAAAGGGCTTCCTATAGCACAGCACCGCCGTTCACTCCGCATTATCCCCCGCACCGCATTACAACTCTAATGCGGTGCACCGCATTAAATCTCCTGTGCGCAGCTCATCACCGAATGCGCCACGGCTACGGACCGGCTGTTCCGCCGGAGCCCCCGATGTAGAGCCTCCTCCGCACTGCTGGCGCGCCGCTCGACTGCGCTCTCCGACAGCTTGCAGGTGGCCCGGCGGGGATACACTTCGCCCCCGCGAGCCGAGCGTGAATCTTCGCTACCGCCTCTTCAGACCCTGGCCGGTCGCTGTCGATGCGCTCACGCGCGGCGTTGTCGTGGTCTCCCGTCAACGATTCCTGCCGCTTCCGGCGTTCGTACCCCGCGCGCTTGACGGCGCGCCATAGGTGTGCAATATTTGGATCCTCGGAACGATGCGGATGATACGTGACGCCACCTCCCAGCGCTGCCACCGGCCAATGAGAATCCTGTCCAATCCCGTCCAATCCCGTCCAATCCCGTCCAATCCCGTCCAATCCCGTCCAATCCCGTCCAATCCCGTCCAATCCCGTCCAATCCCGTCCAATCCCGTCCAATCCCGTCCAATCCCGTCCAATCCCGTCCAATCCGCGCGCGATCTATAACGGCTCACTAACCGGCCAGCCGGCCAAACAGACTCGCTGCTTCGCGGAGGCCACGAGGCCACCACCGCCATACCGCACACCCCGACACCACTTCACATGGCGCTGTGACCCAGGTCTCGGCGCCCGCCGCGCGGTTGCGCGGCCGGTGCGTCCAAATCGACAGAAGGGGGAGGTGATGCAGCCCAAGACCGGATACGACTAAGACAGCCAGCTATGGCGGATCGAGCCCAAGCGGCGAGCCGCCGCGCCGGGACGCGCCAGGGTGTCGCCCTCGCTTTCTGACCGCCTGCGATTGCAGGCATACGTCGAGAGTAGGCGAGGGGCCGGCAGTGAACCTCGTACTCTCAAACGAAAGGAGTTAGCGAATGCATTACGTAATGTTTCGAACGTGCCTCGCGGTGCTGTGCGGTCTCGTCCTGATCGCAACCGGCCTCGGGGCAAGCCCAGCCGGGGAAGAGGCGCCAGCCGCGGCGATGGAGAAGGAAATGGTGCTCGACCCGGCCACCGGCGAGATGGTCAGCGCTCCGGAGTATGGCGGGACATTGACCTTTGCCACGCAGACCGAGCCAGCGAATGCTGACACCCATTTCCTCCATATCCAGGCAATGGTCGCCGGCCACACCGTAGAGAAGCTGGGAATCATGGACTGGGCAATAGATAGGGACGTATTTTCGTTCAGAAACTCGTACATACCTCTATCCCTCTACAGACCGCATTTGGCTGAGAGCTGGGACACCCCCGACCCACTAACGATCATCTTCAACATCCGCAAGGGCGTGCACTGGCAAGACAAGGCACCGATGAACGGGAGAGAGTTTACCGCTGACGACGTGGTATTCAACTTTCATCGCCTGCTGGGCCTGGGCGAGTTCGCCGAAGCCGGACCGAGCCCCTTTACCTATCAGCGGCCCGCTGCCGAGTCGGTAACGGCCACCGACCGCTACACGGTTGTTATCAAGCTGCCCGAGCCTAGTAGCGCAGCTCTTGGACAGTATCTCGGCATTGGCCTCACCTATATGAACGCCCCCGAGGTCATCCGGGAGCATGGCGACGTGAAGGACTGGAGGAACCTGGTCGGTACCGGGCCCTATCTGCTGACTGACTGGACCGAGGGCAGCTCCTTCACCGTCCAGAAGAATCCTGACTACTGGAAAGACGACGAGAAGTACCCGGGGAATCGTCTGCCCTACATCGACGAGATACAGGGCCTTTTCATCAAAGAGGAAGAGACCCGTCTGGCGGGACTGCGTTCTGGTAAGATTGATTTCATGGGTGCCCCTGCCGGTTGGTCTGATATAGCATCGGTCGAAGTGCTCGAGAGCCTCCAGAAGAGCAACCCCGAAATCGTGCTGCAAGCGTGGTGGGACCGTTCGGAAAACTCGTATGCGATTGACGCGAGCAAGCCGCCGTTTGATGACGTCCGGGTGCGCCGGGCGATGCAGATGGCAATCGACCTCGAGGGCATCGACCGCAGCGTCTACAAAGGCACTTCAGCCTGGCAGCCTCAGGGTATAATTGGGGAAGGCGTCAGCGGATATTTCACCCCGTTTGAAGAGTGGCCGGAAGAGGTCAAGAGCGGCTATCGGTACGATCCGGCCGGTGCGGAAGCGTTGCTGGATGAGGCCGGATATCCGCGCGGTGCGGACGGCACGCGATTCAAGACCGTGTTGAATCATTTTTATCGGTTTCCTTTGGGTTTCAGTGAACTGGCTGCCACCTACTGGTCGGACATTGGCGTTGACGTAGAGATCAACGTATTGGACGAAGCTGGCGCCGGTCCTGCTCGCAGCAACCGTACTTGGGAAGGCCTGATATTTCACACTCTGGGCAACAATACCGAGCCGTTGGGTTTTGTACGCCAGATGGTACACTCGAGCAGCTACGAGGACCTGCACGGAATCAGGTACCCCGAGTTGGACGCCCTACTCGACGCCGCTCAGGCCACTGATTCCGAAGAGGAACGGCAGAAACTGGTCAAAGAAGTGGATCTGTACACCATGGGGAACCACTGGTGGATATGGGGTCCCAAAGCTGGAAAGTACATGGCACACCAGCCGTGGCTCATCGGCTTTAACGGTGAAAACTGGCTCGGATTTATGGAGCGTGGTGTCTTACACCGCCTCTGGATTGACAGTGCGCTGAAGGCGAAAATGGGTTTCTAGCCTTCTGGAGGGGGACAAGGGATTGTCCCCCTCCGAGGGTCCGATGACGCGCAGATCGCGAAAAGGCGCAGCACATGAGAGCCCACGTCATCAGGCGGTTGTTGCTGGTCATCCCCACCCTGTTCATCCTCAGCATCCTGGTCTTTCTCTCGGTCCGTTTCATCCCGGGCGATGTCATCGACGTGATGCAAGGGAGACTGGGAGGCCTGGGGCGGGTGGACCGTGCAGCGCTCGAGCAGATGCTGGGCCTGGACCAGCCGGTGTACGTGCAGTACGGCCGCTGGTTGGGAGATATCCTGCTGCACGGCAGCCTTGGCCGCTCACTGATGGGCGATTGGTCGGTAGAGGAGAAGATTCTCGGCAGATTGCCGGTGACCATCGAGTTGGGTGTCCTGTCAATCGTCATCGGGCTGTCGATCGCCCTGCCGGTCGGCATCTACTCGGCGATTCGCCAGGATACGGCGGTCGACTACGCCGGGCGCTCCATCGCCATCCTGGGCCTGGCAACGCCCAACTTCTGGCTCGCGCTGATGGTGATGATCTACCCGGCAATCTGGTGGGGCTGGTCGCCGCCGATGCGGCTGATCACGTTCAGCGAAGACCCGCTGGGGAATCTTGGCATGTTCCTGATTCCGAGTCTGATTCTGGGGACCTACCTGGCCGCGGCGACCATGCGGATGACGCGCACCATGATGCTGGAAGTGCTGCGGCAGGACTACATCAGGACGGCGTGGTCCAAGGGCCTGAAGGAGCGCGTGGTGGTGGTGCGGCACGCGGTCAAGAACGTCCTCATTCCGGTGGTTACGATGGTAGGTCTGCAGTTGCCGATTCTGGTGGGTGGCGCGGTCATTATCGAGAACATATTCAACCTGCCCGGTTTGGGTCGGCTCATGCTGGTGGCTCTCAACGACAGAGACTTCCCGGTGGTCGCCGGCATCAACCTGGTGTTCGGCGCCGCGGTGATGGCGATCAACCTGATGATAGACTTGGTCTATGCGGTCTTGGATCCCAGGGTTCGCTATCAGTAGTGGGTCTACGGTAGTGGGTCAAAGCAGTGGGCGCACGCGGTTCTTGACCCGGCTGGTCAAGGAGAAGCCGCTCGGCACGGCGAGCGGAATTGCCATAGTGATAGTGATTCTGGTGGCTGTTCTGGCCGACGTCATCGCCCCCTATCCCTATGGTGAACGGCACCTGCCAGACCGATTGCAGGGCTCATCGGCCCAGTATCTGCTCGGCACCGACCACCTGGGGCGGGATCTCCTGAGCCGCATCATCCACGGCGCCCGGGTTTCCCTGACGGTGGGGCTGGCAGCCACCACGCTCAACATTCTGGTCGCTGTGCTGATCGGCGGCACCTCGGGATTCCTTGGCGGCAAACTGGACCTGGTGGTGCAGCGGTTCGTCGATGCCTGGATGTCGTTCCCGGGACTGCTGCTGTTGTTGACCATCATCGCGATCGTGGGCCGGGGGTTGTTGCAACTCATCGCGGTCCTGGGCATCTCGGGCGGCATCGTCGGGTCGCGAGTGCTCAGGAGCGCCGTTATCGGGGTAAAGGAGAACGACTACTTTCAGTCCGCGGTGGCGATCGGCGCCTCGCAGTGGAAAATAATCGTCCGCCACGTGCTGCCCAATATCGCGGCTCCGATCATCGTCGTATTCAGCATCAACGTGGGGGGCGTGATCATCTCGGAAGCTGCCTTGAGCTTCCTGGGCTTCGGCCTGCCGATCGAGATCCCGAGCTGGGGTGGAATGCTGAGCCGGGAGGGCCGCCAGTACATGGAGGCGGCGCCGCATCTCGCCCTCTGGCCCGGCCTGGCTCTGACGGTTACCGTGTACAGCCTGAACATGCTCGGCGACGCGGTGCGCGACCTGCTCGATCCGCGGTTGATTGGCGGCGCGGGCCGCCTGGGCGCGCAAGACACCCGGTCCGTTTAGCGGATCCTCGCAACACTGCCGGAGGAGTTGCAGAAGACCCTTGGGCTGAATCATGAGCGCCACTTCCGCACCGCCTGGTTGGCGCCTGCCCTGCGAGCCGGTCTGATCGAAATGGATCGCGGCGGCGCGTGGCGCGCCGATCGAGGCGGTGGGGCACACCGACCTGCTGGTACGCAATGCGCGTGGCGAGCGGCGGCGCATCATGCAGGCCGACCAGATACTGTTCCTGCATCCGGCGCATGACCATACCCCGGGGCAACGACATCGAGGTGGGCATGGACGCGCTGCCGGAGGTGGACAACACGACGGACGTGCGCCGCCGCCGATCGTTACCCCGGCTCTCACCAAGTTCCTGGCACAGGAGCGGGGAGGGTGGCGCCGGCCTTCGGAGGTTGCGGCCCGGATCGGCAATTTGGGAGGATCTCTGTCGTGCCGGCGTTCCGCGAGAACCACCGATGCGGCCCCCGTGCCATGTGCTGCGAAGTCGCAGTTCCTGCTTACTCGGGGTATACTGGTGAGCGCATGGAGCCGACCACCCCGCACAGCGGTTATTCCGCGCTTGACCCGCAATCCAGCGCTCCCGGAGCGGAGCCTGCCCGGCCGGGCAGGCTGCTGACGAGGCCGGCCTCGAGCGTGCCGCGTGCCGCCTCGGTCCAGGCAGCAGGCGTTGCCGCGGCGCTGGCGGCGCCGCCGGTGAGCGTCGACATCGAATCTCTGGTGACCGAGGATGATACGCCGGTGGACAACCTACCCTCCGAGAAGCAGCAGCGCCTGCTCACCGAGCCGCTGTACAGTTCGTGGGCCGGTCCGGGCGGCGGGCGCCCGTTTCTGGCGGCTGCCAACGTCGGGGTGTTCGCGGAGGCGCGCAACCCGGCGATCGTGCCGGACGTGTTCCTGAGCCTGGACGTGCAGGTGGCGGACAACTGGTGGGACAAGAGGCACCGCTCCTATTTCGTGTGGGAGTTCGGCAAGCCGCCGGAGCTGGTGGTGGAGATCGTGTCGAACCGGGAAGGCAACGAGGTGGGGAGCAAGAGGCTCGCGTATGCACGCATGGGTGTGGGCTACTACGTGATCTACGATCCGTTTCATCGGGTGATGCGGGAGGATGTGCGCGTATATCGGTTGCGGGACGGGAGCTACGAACGCCAAGAGTCGCTCCGGTTCGCGGAGTTGAGGTTGGGACTGCGGCTGTGGGAGGGTGCGTTCGAGGGCGTATGGTGGAGCGGGTGGTTGCGCTGGACGGACGAGCACGACGTGCTGATTCCGACGGGCAGGGAACAACGCCAGCGCGCGGACCAGGAAGGCCACCGCGCGGATCAGGAAGGCCACCGCGCGGATCAGGAAGGCCACCGCGCGGATCAGGAAGGCCACCGCGCGGATCAGGAAGGCCAGCGCGCGGATCAGGAACGCCACCGGGCCGAGCACGCGGAACATCTGCTGAGTGAGGAACGCCGACGCGCCGAACGGCTGGCGGCGCTCCTGCGCCGGGCGGGCATCGACCCGGAGCGAGGCTGAGGGCGCCCGCCGACGGGTGGGTGGCGCCGCACGTGCATCGATGGGATCGGAGCGGGTCCAATTGTCGAAACGTCGACACCTCCTCCTGCCTGGCCAACCACACCGCCAGGAAAGGCGACAGGGCGATTGCCGCGCAGGTGAGACAGTGCCGCACTGTCGGCTAAACGGGCTGAAGATCCCGTGAGTGAGTCGAGGAGTTGAAGCGCGCGCTTGACGGCGCGCCATAGGTGTGCAACGTTTTGGATCCTCGGAACGATGCGGATGATACGTAACGACACTTCCAGCGCTGCCGCCGGCCAAATGAGTTTTGCGCTCCAATCCCGTCCAATCCCGTCCAATCCGCGCGCGATCTATAACGGCTCAGTAACCGGCCAGCCGGCCAAACAGACTCGCTGCTTCGCGGAGGCCACGAGGCCACCACCGCCATACCTCACACCTCGACACCACTTCATGTGGCGCTGTGACCCAGGTCGCGGCGCCCGCCGCGCGGTCGCGCGGCCGGTGCGTCCAAATCGACAGAAAGGGGAAGTGATGCAGCCCAAGACCGGATACGACTAAGACACGACCAAGACAGCCAGGTATGGCGGATCGAGCCCAAGCGGCGAGCCGCCGCGCCGGGACGCGCCAGGGTGTCGCCCTCGCTTTTTGACCGCCTGCGCGATTGCAGGCATACGTCGAGAGTAGGCGAGGGGCCGGCAGTGAACCTCGTACTCTCAAACGAAAGGAGTTATCGAATGCATTACGTAATGTTTCGAACGTGCCTCGCGGTGCTGTGCGGTCTCGTCCTGATCGCAACCGGCCTCGGGGCAAGCCCAGCCGGGGAAGAGGAGCCAGCCGCGGCGATGGAGAAGGAAATGGTGCGCGACCCGGCCACCGGCAAGATGGTGAGCGCGCCGGAGTATGGCGGGACACTGACCTATGCCAACGGCGGGGGCACGCCAGCGAATGCCGACACCCATTTCCTCCATGTCCAAGCGATGGTCACCAGCGCCACGACGGAGAAGCTGGGAATCATGGACTGGGCAATAGACAGGGACGTGTTTTCGTTCCGAAACACGTACATACCTCTATCCGTCTATAGACCGCATCTGGCTGAGAGCTGGGACACGCCCGACCCGCTCACGATCATCTTCAACATCCGCAAAGGGGTGAACTGGCAAGACAAGGCACCGATGAACGGGAGAGAGTTTACCGCCGACGATGTCGTATTCAACTTTCATCGCCTGCTGGGCCTGGGCGAGTTCGCCGAAGCCGGACCGAGTCCCTTTACGTATCAGCGGCCCGCTGCCGAATCGGTAACGGCCACCGACCGATACACGGTTGTTATCAAGCTGCCGGAGCCCAGTAGCGCAGCTCTTGGACAGTATCTCGGCATAGGCCTCACCTATATGAACGCCCCCGAAGTCATCCAGGAGCACGGTGACGTGAAGGACTGGAGGAACCTGGTCGGTACCGGGCCCTATCTGCTGACTGACTGGACCGAGGGCAGCTCTTTTACCTTCCAGAAGAATCCTGACTACTGGAAAGACGACGAGAAGTATCCAGGGAATCGTCTGCCCTATATTGACGAGATACAGGGCCTGATCATCTTGGAGGAAGCGACCTATCTGGCGGGACTGCGCACCGGCAAGATTGATTTCCTGGGCTTCCCGGTTGGTGTCTCTGATATCGCATCGGTCGAAGTGCTCGACAGCCTCCAGAAGAGCAACCCGGAAATCGTGTTGCAGGCGTGGTGGGACCGTTCGGAAAATTCGTATGCGATTGACGCGAGCAAGCCGCCGTTCGACGACGTCAGGGTGCGCCGGGCGATGCAGATGGCAATCGACCTCGAGGGCATCGACCGCAGCGTCTACCAGGGCACTTCAGCCTGGCAGCCTCAGGGTATAATAGGGGAAGGCGTCAGCGGGTATTTCACCCCCTTTGAAGAGTGGCAGGAAGCCGTCAAGAGCGGCTATCGGTACGATCCGGCCGGGGCGGAAGCGTTGCTGGATGAGGCCGGATATCCGCGCGGCGCGGACGGCACTCGATTCAAGACCGTGTTGAATCATCTGTATCGGTTTCCTTTGGGTTTCAGTGAACTGGCTGCCACCTACTGGGCGGATATTGGCGTTGACGTAGAGATCAACGTATTGGATGAGGCGGGCGCCAGCCCTGCTCGAAGGGACCGTACGTGGGAAGGTTTGATATATCACACGATGGGCAACAATACCGAGCCGTTGGGGTTTGTACGCCAGATGGTACACTCGAGCAGCCACGATGACCTGCACGGAATCAGGTACCCCGAGTTGGACGCCCTGCTCGACGCCGCTCAGGCCACTGATTCCGAAGAGGAACGGCAGAGGCTGGTCAAAGAGGTGGATATGTACACCATGGAGAACCACTGGTGGATATGGGGTCCCAAAGCTGGAAAGTACATGTCGCACCAGCCATGGGTTGTCGGATTCAACGGTGAAACCTGGCTTGGATTCATGGACCGCCTCACTATCCTCGCGCGCCTCTGGATTGACAGTGAGCTAAAGGCAGAAATGGGCTATTAGCCCTCCCTCTGGAGGGGGGCACGGGATTGTCCCCCTCCGAGGTGCAATGACGGGAAGATCGCGATGAGGCGGCACGGTCACTCCGTGACACGGAGACGATGACAATCGACGAACAGGCATCGCCGGTTGGCCAGGACTTTCGGGCGAGGCGTGGCGCATGAGAGCCCACATCATCAGGCGGTTGTTGCTGGTCATCCCGACCCTGTTCATCCTCAGCATCCTGGTCTTTCTCTCGGTCCGTTTCATCCCGGGCGATGTCATCGACGTGATGCAAGGGAGACTGGGAGGCTTGGGGCGGGTGGACCGTGCAGCGCTTGAGCAGATGCTGGGACTGGACCAGCCGGTGTACGTGCAATACGGCCGCTGGTTGGGCGATATCCTGCTGCACGGCAGCCTAGGGCGCTCACTGATGGGCGATTGGTCGGTAGAGGAGAAGATTCTCGGTAGATTGCCGGTGACCATCGAGTTGGGGGTTCTGTCAATCGTCATCGGGCTGTCGATCGCCCTGCCGGTCGGCATCTACTCGGCGATTCGCCAGGATACGGCGGTCGACTACGCCGGGCGCTCCATCGCCATCCTGGGCCTGGCAACGCCCAACTTCTGGCTCGCCCTGATGGTGATGATCTACCCGGCAATCTGGTGGGGCTGGTCGCCGCCGATGCGGCTGATCACGTTCAGCGAAGACCCGCTGGGGAATCTTGGCATGTTCCTGATTCCGAGTCTGATTCTGGGAACCTACCTGGCCGCGGCTACCATGCGGATGACGCGCACCATGATGCTGGAGGTGTTGCGGCAGGACTACATCAGGACGGCGTGGTCCAAGGGCCTGAAGGAGCGCGTGGTGGTGGTGCGGCACGCGGTCAAGAACGTCCTCATTCCGGTGGTTACGATGGTGGGTCTGCAGCTGCCCATCCTGGTGGGTGGCGCGGTCATTATCGAGAACATATTCAACCTGCCCGGGTTGGGCCGTCTCATGCTGGTGGCTCTCAACGACAGAGACTTCCCGGTGGTCGCCGGCATCAACCTGGTGTTCGGTACCGCGGTGATGGGGATCAACCTGATGATAGACTTGGTCTATGCGGTCCTGGATCCCCGGGTTCGCTATCAGTAGTGGGTCAACGGTAGTGGCTCAAAGCAGTGGGCGCACGCGGTTCTTGACCCGGCTGGTCAAGGAGAAGCCGCTCGGCACGGCAAGCGGAATTGCCATAGTGATAGTGATTCTGGTGGCTGTTCTGGCCGACGTCATCGCCCCCTATCCCTATGGTGAACGGCACCTTCCAGACCGATTGCAGGGCTCATCGGCCCAGTATCTGCTCGGCACCGACCACCTGGGGCGGGACCTCCTGAGCCGCATCATCCACGGCGCCCGGGTTTCCTTGACGGTGGGTCTGGCAGCCACCACGCTCAACATTCTGGTCGCTGTGCTGATCGGCGGCACCTCGGGATTCCTTGGCGGCAAACTGGACCTGGTGGTGCAGCGGTTCGTCGATGCCTGGATGTCGTTCCCGGGACTGCTGCTGTTGTTGACCATCATAGCGATCGTGGGCCAGGGGCTGCTGCAACTCATCGCGGTCCTGGGCATCTCGGGCGGCATCGTCGGGTCGCGAGTGCTCAGGAGCGCCGTAATCGGGGTAAAGGAGAACGACTACTTTCAGTCCGCGGTGGCGATTGGCGCCTCGCAGTGGAAAATAATCATCCGCCACGTGCTGCCCAATATCGCGGCGCCGATAATCGTCGTATTCAGCATCAACGTGGGGGGCGTGATCATCTCGGAAGCTGCTTTGAGCTTCCTGGGCTTCGGCCTGCCGATCGAGATTCCGAGTTGGGGTGGAATGCTGAGCCGGGAGGGACGCCAGTACATGGAGGCGGCGCCCCACCTCGCCGTCTGGCCCGGCCTGGCCTTGACGGTTACCGTGTACAGCCTGAACATGCTCGGCGACGCGGTGCGCGACCTGCTCGACCCGCGGCTGATCGGTGGCGCCGGGCGTCTCGGCGCGCACGGCGCCAAGTCCGTTTAGGTTGTAGCGTTCGCCGTTGCTCCGTGGGCGGAGGTTTCGCGCTGCGGTGCAGGCAACTACTCCCTGAGTCGCACTACGTGCTTACGCAGTGCACGGTTGATATCCACGGCCGCCGCGAGCCCGCTGTTTGAACCAGGCCACGACATCTGCGCATCCAACCGGAGCTTGATCTGCTGCTATTGACGATAGTGCGCCAGTGGCGTACTATCGTATGTGCGACTTGTTGTTCCTTTACGCCAAAAGCGATCGGGAAGATCTGAGTCCTCAGCAGTTGAGAATACTGTCGAGGCTGATCCGAGAGGAGCTCACATGAGAGAAGAGGATTTCAGCGAGTTGGTGACAAGCATCAAGGAGGCAGGCGACATCAAACGGGGGAGTCGGAAGCCATCGCGTGTGTTCGAGATCAGGCCGGTTGATATCAAGGCGGTCCGGCAGAAGCTTCGGCGCTCGCAGTCCGAGTTCGCCCTCATGATCGGAGTAAGCGTAGCCACGCTGCAGAATTGGGAGCAAGGACGCCGTCGTCCGGACGGACCGGCGCGAGCTTTGCTGAAGGTTGCTACCGAGAATCCTGAAGCAATCGAACGGGCATTGCGAGCGTAGACTTTCGGTTTTGCACGATGAAGCTCTGGGATCCTCATTTTCATATCTGGGATGTGTCGGCGGGAGTGGACGACGCCGGATACGGTCTGGCCGACTACGAGCGTGCCGTCGTCAGCGACGGCTTCGAGTTGATCGGCGGCACGTTCGTCGAGGTGATGAGCGCCCGACACGCCGGCGTCGGGGGAGAAGCCTTTGCAGGCATGTGCGCCACCGAAGCGGCCTGGGTCTCGCGACAACTCGGCGGCGGACGGCTACCCTATGTGATGGTGGCATCGGCGCCGCTGGAGCACGACGATGTGTCGGCGCTGCTGCTGCAGCTTGCGGCTGACGAACGGATCCGCGGCGTCCGTCAGATCCTGAATTACGAGCCCTCCTGGCCGCGCAACGGTCATCTCGGCAACCTGCTGGAGAGTACGGCGTGGCAGCGGGGGTTCGGGTTGCTGGCGGAGTATGCGCTGCGCTTCGACCTGCAACTCAACCCACACCAGTTCGCCGCCGCCGCGCGCTTGGTGGCGGCTCATCCACAAATACCCGTGGTGATCGATCATCTGGGGACGCCGACCCTCGCCGATCTGCGCGGCGAGACCTACTGGGACGGGATGCGCGCCTTCGCCGACTGTGCCCATACCACCATCAAGCTGTCGATGCTTCCCTATGTGGATCGCGAGTGGGATACGAACGCGCTGGTTACCGAGAGCGTTTTGCGCGTCATCGACCTGTTCGGCGTGGAGCGCTGCTTCTTCGCCTCGAACTTTCCCGTCGACCTGAGGTCCGGGTGGCCTGCCGTACGCCTGTTCGGCGCGTTCGCACGCTTGGCAGAGGAGATGCCGGAGGCGGACCGGCAGCGGCTGTTCGCCGGCAACGCCAGGCGTGCTTATGGTGTCGTTGGGCCGTGATGAGGGAGCTGCCGCCGGGGTGGGATGCGCACGCTTCCGAAATTGAGCCCTGGGTACGATTCCCTGCCGAGCGTGATGGCGCCCGGCGCGACGGTCCAACCGCCGCGCCTGAAGGGTGACCGGCGTCAACGCGCTTTCCTCGGGAGGCGCACGCCGTGGGCTGCCCAGTGCAGGCCCGGGACCAGGGTCAGCGGAGCGAGCACCCAGACCAGGGTAGAGAGGGAGGCGAGTTCCAGGCCGGCGCCGGCGCACGCCGAGCCGATCGCGCCGAGCAGGGTAAAGCCGGCGTGCTCCGTGGCGATCACCCGTCCGCGCAGCTCGTCAGGCACCGTTTCGAGCAGGATCTGGGTGCTGAACACCCATACCATGCCGGAACCCACGCTGCGCAGGGCCGAGCCCACCATCACCAGCGGCAGGCTTGCCAGCGGCGCGGCCAGCGCCAGACCGACGCTCATCAACAGGTAGCCGGCCAGCATCGCCCAGCGCAATGCCTGCTGCCGGGCGCCGAGCAATGGGTGCACCACCAGAGGGCCGAGCGCGGAGCCGACCCCGCCGGCGGCGAACAGCAATCCCACCGTAGTGCCGCCGCCAACGCCGATGGGAAACACCGTCCCCGCGATGGCGACGCTGGTGACCTGGAAGGCGGAGAAGAAGATCGACAGAAAGCCCTTCTGCAGTGCGACCACCAGCACCCGCCTGTGCTTCCCCAAGTAACGCAGGGACTCGGTGTACTCGGCGATGCCGGCCCGTACGCTGGCGCCGAGGCCGGCCGGCGGCGCGGATACCGAGCGCCTGTTGGCCATGGAATAGGGCATGCGGGTCAGCAGCAGCGCCGACAGCAAGTAAGTGGCCGCGTCCAGCACGAACGCAGCCGAGATGCCGAACACGCCGGCAAACACGCCGCCGGCGGCGGCGCCGATCGCCAGCATGGCGGCCCAGGTCGCCGAGCTCAGAGCGTTGGCGGGCCCGAGCAGCCGGCGGGAGGCGACCTCCGGCAGGATCGCCACTCGCACCGGAAAGAACACCCCGCTGATGCCTACCTGCAGCACCGTGAGTGCGAACAGCAACCATACGTGATGCGGCTCGCGTACCAGCAGGAGGCCGAGCACCGCGGCGGCGCGCAGCAGGTCGGTGGCGATCAGGATGCGCTTGCGGTTGTAGCGGTCCGCCAGCACGCCGGCCAGGGGACTGGCGAGGAAGGAGCCCAGCATGCGGATCGCGAACAGGGCGCCCAGGGCGGCGCCCGCCCCGGTGAGTTGCGCCAGTAGCGTCGCCGAGGCGATGACGTTGAACCAGTCGCCGAACAGGCTGGCGATCTGCGCGAACCACAGCAGCCGAAACGCCCGGCTGCTGCGCAGCAGTTCCCCGTAACCGCCGCGGTTACGCATACGGCGACCCCGTGCGCGACCGTGTCCGGGAGCTGTTGCCGGTGCCGGAAGCTGCCGTCACGAAGAACGCGCCGGCAGCGGCTCCCAGTGCGGCGCTACTCGGCTCTCGGGCGCTCGTGGGGCACCTTCTCGGGACCGAGGCCGAGCTTGCGCATTTCTCTCAGTGCCCAGGCGTAGTCCGGCTCGTCGGCAGCGTTGTTGAGCAGGAATTCCGCTTTAAGCTCGTCAGAATAGCTCTCGACCGGCATGGCTGCCGCCGGACCGGCTTGCGTATCGCTGTTGTCGGTCTCGCTCATCAGGTGAGCGGAATGATCAGTGATACATCCAGCCAGCGTCAACGCGCAGATGCGATTCGCCCGATAGGGTAGGTTGTGCCGCATGGAACGGGTATCGACCTCTCCCGACGAGTACCTCGCGACGTTGCCGGAGGAGACTCGCGGCGACATGACGACCTTGCATGAACGCATCGCGGCGGCGCTGCCCGGTCATCGGCGCAGCCTCTGGGAAGGGGTGTTCTGGGGTGGCAGCGAACAGTCGATCATCGGCTACGGCGACTACTCCTACGTGCGCTCCGACAAGACCCCCGTGCAGTGGTTCGTCGTCGGGCTGGCGCGCCAGAAGAACTACTACAGCGTCTACGTCAACGCCACCGACGGCCGCCGCTACCTCACCGAGGCCTACGCCGGCCGACTCGGCAAGGTGAAGATGGGCAAGAGTAGCATCAGCTTCCGCCGGCTCGCCGATGTCGAGATCGAGGTCCTGATGGAGCTGGTCGAGCGTGCCGGCGTGTTGATGAGCGCTGCCGGACCCGGATAGCTGAGCCCGAGGGTGACCTGAAACGCTACGGCGTCGCGGAATCGAGTTCGTTGCGCGTGAGGTAGACGGGAGCGTCGGGGAGGTCGCGGACCAGCTCGCGCAGAAACGGCGGCATGAGATGGGCGCGCTCCACAGCGCCGACCGGTATCCACTCGAACCGGCGATCAGGTTCGGTTCCTTCGAAGATACCGTCGTGGGCGCCGAGCCGCGAGGTTGCGTCAAGCTGCATCAGGAAGTCGAGGCTGATTTCTTTGATAGCGCTGGGCGTCCAGCGCGAAGAGATTGTCGGCGGCGGCGAGCAATCGAGCTACCCTCACCGGCTCGCCCAACTCCTCGCGTGCCTCCCGCTGCAGCGCCGCGGGGGCGGTCTCCCCGTACTCGACCCGGCCGCCCGGTACGAAGCAGAAGCTGCCTGCAAGGTTCCATTCCACCAACAGTCTGTTCTCGTGGATCACGATCCCACCGATCCGATACATGAAGGTGAGCCCGGCGAACTCATGATCATCCGGCTGGTATAGTGTGCGTGCATCGTGACGGGTAAGTTAGATGCGCGTGCCACGGCTGGCTACCGCGTCGTCCAATTGTGGCACCGAAGGAGGTTCGCTGACCCATGCCGGACCCCGTGCTGCTGACCGACACCCAGATCCAGGACTACCTGACCCACGGCTACCTCGTGCTCCGCAGCGGCCACCCGGCCGCGTTCCACCGGCGGGTCCTGCACCAGATCGAGACCCTGTACGCCACCGCAGGCAATCCGGGCAACGACATCCTGCCGCGTGTTCCCGACCTCTACGAGATCCTGCGCGACCCGGCGGTCGACGGTGCCCTGCGCGGCCTGCTCGGAGCCGACTACCTGCTCCATCCTCACCGCCACTGCCACGAGAACCCGCGCGGCTCGGTCGGTCAGAAGATGCACCAGGACAGCTATGAGAACGACCACAACGTGCGCCACCATCGCACCCGGTGGGCGATGGCATTCTACTACCCGCAGGATGTCCCCCTGGAGATGGGGCCGACCGCCATCCTGCCGGCCAGCCAGTACTACGAATCCGGCGCGCAGGCGCAGCAGCGCGAGGAGTTGGCGCTGTGCGGTGCGGCCGGTACCGTGACCATCGTCCACTACGACCTGTGGCACCGGGCCATGGCCAACACCGGCGACCGCCACCGCTACATGGTCAAGTTCCTGTTCACCCGCATGAGCGAGCCGCGTGCGGCCACATGGGACCATCGCGCCGCGGCATTCGACCTGGCCGGGGATGACCCGCCGGCCTCGCTGCGCCGGCGGATGTGGGACTGGATGCGGGCGGCAGAGTGGAGCGCGGCGCCGGTTGACGGGGCTCTCGGCGAGTGGGAGCAGATTCTGGAGAGAGGTACGGAGGCTGAGCGGCTACGCGCCGTGTATGCCCTGGCCAGTCGCGGCGCGGAAGCGGTGCCGTGCTTGGTGGCGGCGCTGCGGCGCCAGGCGGCAGCGCTGCGACAGCGCAATCTGGAGGCCGACCACACCAACCCCAGCCAGCTCGACGCGGTGTTCGGGCTGTCCGCCGCCGACGCGTCCGCGGTGCCGGCGGTGGTGGCCCTGCTTGACGACGAGGCGTGGTGGGTGCGCGCCGCCGCGGCCGATGTGCTCGGCGACATGGGCGAGACGGCGTGCGAGACCGCGCCGCGGCTTACGGCCGCCCTGAGCGACGAGTCGGCCTGGGTGCGGCGCAACGCCGTCGAGGCGCTCGGCTACCTGGGCCCGGATGCGGCCGCCTCCGTTCCCGCGCTGAGCCGCTGTCTGTCCGACGCGGACAGCCGCGTGCGCCACAACGCTGCCCTGACGCTGGCTAGGCTGGGCCCCGCCGCGGCCGCCGCCATCCCCTCCCTGCGCCGCGCCACGGCCGACGAGGAGCCCTACACCCGCACCAACGCCGCGGTCGCCCTGGAACGCATCGGCGCCTGACGGCCGTCGTACCGCGCCACGGCCGTTCCCAGTACCACCGAAGGCACCGTCACCCGCCGAGAACTGGCCTTCCTGCGTCTGTCACTACCTCTGAATGACCTGCTGCAAGTTCCTGAGCTTCGCTATTCTAGAGCCGTCAAGCGAAATCTGAGTTTGCACCGCGTCGCATGAGGTGGTATGCCATGGCGCGGGCGCGGTAGGAGGCGTCCAGCATGCCGTCTATGCCGGTACCGGTATGGCATTGTGTACAGGTTGAAGGTACTTCCCCAGCGTCAGAGCGTCATATCCACTAAAGAATGTCTCGAAGAGGAAGCGGTGACGTTCGCCGTTGTCGTCACTCAGGATAAGCACATCATCTCCGAGAGGGGCTCCTCTCTGAGCACCGCAATATCCGGCCATATCCGCGAAACGATGTGTTTCCGAAGTTTTACCGAATTGTCGCCGAAAGGCCGGCGACTGGATGAAATGCCGACATGGATCCGCGAGACACGGTTCTTGGCCAAGTCATAATTCCCCTCCGCTACGTTCGCTCGCTGAGTACGGCGACGAACGCTTCCAGTGCCGCGACCTCTTGGGGCGTCAGCTCCGCAGTCGACTCCGACCGCGCAGCAAACCTGACTCCCTCATCAAATAACCTCGAATCCTTCGCGCCAGCCAAGCCCGCCACCTGCATGAGGCCGGCCCGGGATACCTTGAAGTAGTTCGCGAGTTGGTAGGTTGTTCGCAATTCGGGCTTATGATGCGGATCGCTCTCGATTTTGACCAGGTCGGCCATATCCACATCCGCGTTCTCGGCGAGTTGATCGAGACTAATCTCCCGCTGCCGTCGCATCAGATTGACAAAACGGCCAAATGCAATGTTCGGACTTTCGTCGGCACGTGCCTCGGCAGCAAGGGGTTCGCCATCGAACACCGGATCGAGCGCAAACTGGCCTGCACCGATTTCAGCGTCGCCCTCGTACTGCGCCATGAGCATGCACCACTCTTTGCTAATTTCATTCCTCATTTCGACCTCCTTTCTCGATGTAGGCCTGCGCCTGATCGGGTGTCATCTCGAAGTAGTGCAGACCCTGTTGATCGGGATCGGCTCCAAGATCCGTCATGCCGCACGTATTGGCGTAAAAGCCGTTCGCCTGAGGCAGCGAATGAAGGCCGATTATCCCCTGAAACTCGGATTCTTTGCTCAGCGTCACAGCAGCCCTGACAAGGATGCTGCCCACACCACGATATCGCGGAGGATTGAACAACCCAGCACGGTTCCAGGGGGCACTCTCGACGAACTCCACGTAGACGAGATGCTTCCCCTTCTGAGCGTTGATCCGGCTTCGGTACTTCACCATGTCAACGATCATCATTCCTTGAGTCAGGTTGTCGCAAACGATGCTGAAACCTGGGTTAGCCAACATTCCTCGCAGCATTGCGACCTTCCTTCGCCAATTCCAGTGCCGGCTTTGTGGCCAATGCTGACGCTCGATGCCCGCCCGCCTTAGACGGTGCACTGCCTTGAACAGCTCTGGCATCCATTCGCCTTCCCAGTCGGCCAGCTGCCGCTCGGTGATGGTGTCCCAGAGTTCGGCGGCCTCCGGCTCCCCGCGCGCGACATTGTATAGATAGACCTCGGTCGGGGGTGCTGTCATAACATCACGACCTCGGCCTTCTCCTTTGTCGCCTCATTCTCGAAGAAGAGCTTGTTGCCACTTTCCAGACGCGCCTCGATCGCCTGGTACATGCGCAAGGCCTGACGCAGCAGCGCTGTCTTGCTCAACTCCTTCTTCTCACTCAGCGCCGTCAGAACCTCCATCTCCGCTTCCGTGAGGTTGAGGGTCATCGTTCTCTTGGCACCCAAGGCTCTCACCTCCTCGTGCGGGCATCTTGCGGATAGTCTAATATATGTCAATGGTAGCTAAGAATCAATCATTAAAAGACTAAGAATAGTGCGTATATAACGGATCTTTTAGCTATATATACACTGTCGACCCACACGGTTCACGATTTGGGCGTTTCAACCATGGAGTGCCCACACTGAACCCGACGGTGGTCGCGGCCCGCTGATCATGTCCACCGTGTTGACATCGGCATGGGGCCGTACCGCGTAGGCAACTCGGTCGCAGGCACCCTCCGAACGACCACCTGCAACCCCGGACACTATAGCCGCGCTGAAGACTGCATAGACTTGGCCGGCGACGACGCGCCGGGTGAATACGAGCAGTAGTCAAGAGTGCGAGACTGCTATGAGCCGATGAGAGAGGTTGCGGTCTTCTGGATGGGAGTGACTGTGAAGTCCCAGCCCGATGCCTGATGCGTCAGATAGCGGAGTGTCGCGGCATCGACCTGTCCCGCAACGTCGTCCTCGTAGTAGGCAAGCGCTTTCACCGCGTCGATCGGCGGGAATTCGTTGCCGTACAGAGCCACGGCGGCACCAAGCCCGTCCTGCAACGGGACGCCGGCACGCAAGATCGCCGCCAGATCCAGGTAGTCGCGCGCCGCAACGCGCTGCAGCAGCACCTTCAGCTTGGTGCCGAACAGATCGAGCAGCGAAGCGACCGCCAGCACGCCGTCGGCGGTCTGGTCCGGATCTCCCACTCGCCCGAAACCGATGTTACCGAAGAACGACACTTTCACCGGATCGGGAGGGTTCACCGAGATCGTCAACGCCGTGGGCTCGCGCTGCAGCACCTCGGCATCCGCTATGAACGGGATCTTGTAGAGTGCGCCGAAGTCGAGTGCGTGTGACGAGAAGAAGTCGAAATCGACCGACGAGCGGTGTCCGAGCCGCAGCGCCAGCGCGGTTCCACCGTACAGGACGTAGCTGTCCGGGATATCGACGAGGGCCGGCCACAGTTCGCGCTGCGCCTTCGGGAGGATGTCGAGAATCGGTTCGAGCACCTTACGAGGGTAGGCGTCGCGCCGGAAGGTCGGCGATCGCTTCGCGGCCCAGCCGAAGGTGCCAGAACGCCCACGAGCGGCGATTGAATACACCGATCGGCGGATCGTCGAGCACACGCAGCAGGTCGTCGCTGGACGCCACCGCCACCAACCAGCGCACATCGTCGGCCGTGCCGAGCGTCATCAACTGCGCCAGCAACAGCCGGCCATCGTGGAGGGTACGCTCGGGAGGCTGCCACCAGACGTACTTCTTCGCCATGTACCGGGCACGGTGGTCGGCCTGCAGCCGGCACTCAAGATCCGCAAGGGCGGTCGCAGACATCCTCAAGGGAACGTGTCACCGAGGGGCGGTGTAGTCAAGCAACCGCTAGCGGCGGTAGGGGTCGGCGGCGTCGCGCAGGCCGTCGCCGAGGAAGTTGAAGCACAGCACGACCACCACCACGAACAGGCCGGGGATCAGCAGCCAGGGATGCAGCGAGATGGTGCGCACGTTCTGCGCTTGCTGCAGCATCACTCCCCAGCTCACCACCGGCGCGCGCAGGCCAATGCCGATGAAGCTCAAGGCGGTCTCGCCCAGGATCATGTACGGGATGGCCAGCGTCAGGCTGACGATCAGGTAACTCATGAAGCCGGGCAGCAGGTGGCGCAGGATGATCGTCATCGGGGTGGCGCCGCCGATGGCGGCCGCGGTCACGTAGTCCTCGGTGCGCAGTTGCAGCAGCTTGCCGCGCACCACCCGCGCCAGGCCGGTCCAGCCGATCACGCTCAGGATCACGGTGATCATGAAGTAGACGCGCAATGCCGGCCACTCGATCGGCACCGCGGCCGCCAGCGCCATCCACAGCGGGATGGTGGGCAACGCCTGCAGGAACTCGATGATACGCTGCACCAGCATGTCCACCGGGCCGCCGAAGAAGCCGGACAGGCCGCCGAGCAGGCAGCCGAGCAGAAAGCTGAGCGCCACCCCTACCAGGCCGATGGACAGCGAAATGCGCGCGCCGTGCAGCACCCGCGCCAGCATGTCGCGCCCCAGGCTGTCGGTGCCGAACGGGAACAGCACCCCCGGTTCGTCGACGCCCAGCAGGTGCAGGCGGGCCGGGATCAGCCCCAACAGCGGGTATTCGTAGCCGGCCGCGAACAACCTGACCGGGTAGATGTGCTGCTGGTCGACGGTGAACACTTTGGCGCGCGTCACCGGGTCGCGCGTTACCTGCAGGCCGTATACGAACGGCGCGCGCAGACTGCCGTCGTGTACCACCCGTACCCGGGTCGGCGGCGCATACAGGTGCTCCGGGTAGCGCAGGTCGCGGCCCGACACGGAGAAGAAATCGGCGAAGATGGCCAGCAGGTAGATCACCGCCAGGACGACACCGCCGATCAGGGCCAGCCGGTGGCGCATGAAGCTGCGCCGCATGAGGGTCCAGCTCGAGGCGACGAAGTAGCGCTCGTCGAGCTGCTGCGCGCCGGCGGCTGCCTCTTCCTGCCGAATCACGCCGCGCGTCTCACGCTTGCGCCCGCACGCCGAAACGGATGCGCGGATCGATCACCGCCAGCAGCACGTCGGAAATCAGCGTGCCGACCAGGATCAGGGCGCCGAGCAGCATCACGATGCCGCCGGCCAGGTACATGTCCTGCCCTCTGAGCGCCTCCAGCAGCAGCGGGCCGATGGTGGGCAGGCTCAGCACGATGGCGGTCAGCGTCTCGCCGGAGATGATCGCCGGCAGCAGCCCGCCGATCGAGCTGATGATCGGGTTGAGCGCCACCCGCACCGGATACTTGAACAGGATGGCGCGTTCCTGCATGCCCTTGGAGCGGGCGGTGATCACGTACTGCTTGCTCAGTTCGTCGAGCAGCGAGCCGCGCAGAATGCGGATCACCTCCGCGGTGCCGGCGGTGCCGATCACAATGAACGGGATCGGCAGGTGCTTGAGCAGGTCGACCACCTTGCCGAGGCTCCAGTCGGCGGCCATGTACTCACGCGAGAACAGCCCGCCGGGGCTCCAGCCGAAGTAGGTGAACGCCAGGTACATCAGGATCAGGGCGAGCAGAAAGTTGGGCGTGGCCAGCCCCAGGAACCCGAACACGGTGGCGGCGTAGTCGCCGAGCGAGTGCTGGTGAGTGGCCGAGTAGATGCCGATCGGCACCGCGATCACGTACACCAGGATCAGCGTGGACAGCGACAGGGTGACCGACAGGGCGAGCCGCTCGCTGATGACCTGGGTCACGTCGCGGTTCTGGGAAAACGACTCCCCCATGTCGCCGCGCAGCAGGTTGCCCATCCACTTGAGGTATTGCACGTGCAGCGGCGAACCGAGCCCGTAACGCTCGCGCAGGCCCTCCAGCACCAGCTCCGTAACCGGTATCCGGCGCGCCTCCAGGGTCGCGATGTAGGTGGTCAGATAGTCGCCCGGCGGCAGTTGGATGATGACGAACGATACGAACGTGAGCAGCAACAGCAGCACGAGCATGTAGAGAACGCGCCGCATCAGATAGCGTGCCATGAAACCTCGACGACGGGCGGAGTGGCGGCGGCGCGAACCCGAGTCCGGTTCCGGCCGCCGCCCTTGTGTACGATGCCTTCTTTGAAATTCCTACTTGAAGTAGAGCTGCTCCGCCTCGATGCTCAGGTCGCCCCACCAGGAGGCGCTGCCGAAGTAGCCCTTGGGTACGTTGCCCAGGTTGGCCTTGGCGATCACCAGGTGCGGCTGTCCGCCGACCACGCCCTGCATCAGCAGGTTGTCGAATTGGAAACCGAAGATGTTGCGCGACACCTCAACGTACTCGGGTGTGCCGAGTACCGTCTGGGCGCGTTCCTCGCCCCACTGGAAGAGCTGCTTGAATTCCTCGGGCGGTTCCGCGCCC
The DNA here is from genome assembly GCA_965262935.1 of Spirochaetia bacterium. Lineage (GTDB taxonomy): Bacteria > Spirochaetota > Spirochaetia > SZUA-6 > Bin103 > Bin103. The sequence continues at coordinate 1,471,202 of OZ253572.1, forward strand.
GGCAGCACGCCGCCCTCGTAGTCGCTGATGTTGCGCGTGCCGTCCTCGACCTGGATCCATGCCAGCAGCCAATCGCCCCACAACGGCGCCCAAGTCAGGTCGTGGGAGCCGTGCACCCACGCCTCGCGGTCGATCATGTACTGGCGCGCCTCGGAGGGGAAACCCCAGGTGCCGACGTTGACCTCCAGCAGGTTGCCATCGCGGCGCTGGGCGTGCAGGGCGTTCTCGGACAGCTTGATCTCGGTCTGCAGCCCCACCGCGCGCCAGTACTCCCGGATCAGCTCGATCGACTTGCCGGTGGCGCTGTGCTCACCCTGGATGCGGCCCTCGATGGTGATCGTGAACGGCTTGCCGTCCTCGCCGAGCCGCCAGCCGTCGCCGTCGCGCTGGTCCAGTCCCACCGCATCGAGCAGCCGGTTGGCCTGGTCGACGTCGTAGGCATCCATCGGGTTGTTGCTCCATTCCGGCGGTGAGAAGCTCGCCTCGGCCACCGGGAACGCCATCGGCTCGCCGAGCCCGAAGTATACGCTGTCCACCACTTCGTCGGCGTTGATCGCCAGCGACATCGCCTGCCGGAAGCGCAGGTCGCGGAAGATGTGGCCCTTCTCCTCGTGGGTCTGGTTGAAGGCGAATGCAATCGGGATCTGGTTGACCGGCACCTCGTGCAGCACGTAGCCGCCGGCGGCCTCGTTCTCCTTGTACAGGGCGTAGTTGTCGCTGGTGGCGTTGACGAAGTCGTAGTCCACCTCGCCGGCGATGATTTTGAGCTGGATGGTCTCCATGTCGGCGATGCCGGCGATGATGCGGTCGATGTAGGGGAGCTGCTGGCCGGTCGAATCCACCTTGTAGAAGTAGGGGTTGCGCTCGTGCACCTTGGTGGTGTCGGTGACCTCGATCAGCTTCCACGGCTGCATGGTGGGGCGCGGCTCGTTGTCGTCGATCAGGTGGCGGTAGCCGTTCTGGTACTCCCAGTCGTGAGCTTCGAAGGCCACGTTCCAGCTATCGTAGCCCAGCTCCTTGGCGAGCGCGTCGGCGTTCGGGTTGTACTTGATGTGGAACTTCTCCAGGTAGTGCTTGGGCAGGTAGGCGTGCCAGTCGCCGCCCGCCGGCTCGCCCATCTTGGCCAGCATCACCGGGTAGGGGACGTCGGTCTCCAGGCGCACGTTGTAGTCGTCGATCTTGATGGCGCGTCGCACCTTGTTCATCCAGAACGGCTGCGTACCGCCGTTGACCCGCCCGTCGAAGTGCCAGTCCTCGAACGCGAACGCGATGTCGTCGGCGGTGAACGGCTGGCCGTCCGACCACTGCGCGCCCTCGCGCAGGCTGATGGTGAGGCTCAGGAAGTCGGGCGCCAGATCGAAGCCCTTGGCCAGGTTGGGCGCCACCGAGGTGTCGGCCCGAATATAGGCCAGGTAGCTGCCGCGCTCGGTCTCTTCCTGCAGCGTGTTCCACGGCTCGGTGCTGTTCACGAACACGTAGATGGTGTCGCCGTAGGTGCCGACGGAGTCGATCGGCTCCATCACCGGTGGCTCTACCGGCAGGCGATCGGCTACCGGCGGCAGTTCGCCGGCTGCCACCAGCTCCGCGAGCATCGGCGCTTCCGAGTACTCGCCGCTGGCGACCGCGGCCATGGTGGACGATTCGGCGGCGCCGCTGTCGGTCGCGCCGCCGGCGAAGGCGCCTGCACTCGCCATGAGGAGTGCAAGCCCCGTAGCATACAACTTGTACATGGGGTCTCCTTGTAGTGGGAGCCACGAGTTGCTCCCGTGCGATGCGCTTCAGAACGAAGCGGAATTGGGCCCGATTATAGCCGCCCGCGGCGCGGTGGGTCTACGCGGTCTACGCGTCAGTCGCGTCAGGCTTCCTTCCGGACGGCGTTTACCAGGCGCGTTCCTGCCGCTGGCGGCTGTGCTGCCATGCGCTGTCGACCTGCTGCCAGGACGCGGCTTGGCGAGGATCGCGCCGGCTGCGCGCCGTGAACGCCATGTCGGAGTGCCACAGGTGGGCCATCGGGGTGCCGACCGGGCTGTAGCGGAAGTCGATCGACCAGCGCACCATGTCGGCGCGGTTCACGGTGGAGCGGTGGAACACCAGGTTGTCGAACAGGACGAAATCGCCGGGACTCATGGCGACGGTGTCGATGGCCGCGCCGGCGGCCGGGTCGAAGGCGGTGGTGCGGAACGACCCGGACGCGGTAGCGTGGTCCTGAATGCCCATCTTCTGGCTGCCGGGGATGAATTGCAGGGTGCCGTTTCCCGCGTTCGTTTCTACCAGCGGCATCCACAGCGTGAGCAGGCGCTGGTGCGCGGTATCCGGCATGTAGCCGCTGTCCTGATGCCACGGCAGGGTGGTCTCTCGCTCGTCGGGCAGCTTCGGACGCACCCAGAAGTCGCCGTTGAACTGGATCTCGGGGCCGATCAGCGCCTCCGCCGCGTCCAGGATCGCCGGCTCCACCCACAGGTCGAACAGGGCGCGGCTGAACACGCGGCTATGCCAGCCGACCTGGCCGAATAGCTGCTTGCCGCCATGCTGGCTCCACACGTGGTACCAGCGCCGCTCGAACGGCTGGTGTTCGGCGAGGTCCTGAATATCGCCCGCGGCCAACATGCCGCGTGCTTCCTGGTCGACGATTGTGTCGATCACGGCGACCATCGCGTCGATGCGCGGCGCCGGGATGCGACCGCATACCAGCAGGTACCCCTGTTCGTTGAAGGTATCTCGCTCGGCGGCGGTCAAGGTGGGTGTCGAACGGTCTGCCATCGCTTGTCGACATGGCTACCAGCGCCGGCGAGTTCATGTCAAGGGTCAGCCGGCGTAGACGTCCATCTGGGAGAGGTCGATGGGGCTGCCGAGCAGCAGGGTGACGAAGCCGCCGTCCGGCACCGGTTCGCCGTCGGCGTCGAGGCCGCCCTCCTCCAGCACCAGCAGCAGCGGATTGCTGGCCGGCTGCTCGGTGCGGTACTCCATCATCAGGGCGGGCACCTGCAGGCGGGCGCGTTCGTCGTTGTAGTCGCCGTACAGCGGCCCGTGGCTGACGGCGTGGAAGTCGAATTGCTTGTCCGCATCGCCGTCGCGGACCGGGGGCACGTCGGGGTGGGGGGCGAACTCCAGCTCGTAGGGGATGAAGGAGTCGGGGTTGGAGGGCGCCAGGAACAGCCAGGCGAAGCCGTGGTCGATCAGCGTGGCGCGGGTGCCCGGCTGAAAGCCGTCGGGCCGGTAGTAGATGCGCAACTCGACGTGCTCGCCGGTGAGCACCGCGGCCAGGACGTACACTGTTTCGGCGTCGGCGATATCGAACAGCAGGTACTCGGCCAGCACGCCGCCGCCGGGGCTGCGGAACGTGTAGTGGCGCTTGCCGGTCACCTCGTAGTTGATGCCGCCGCTGGTGACTGCGCCAGCCGTATCGGACTCTTCCAATGCCTGGAAGTCGCGCAGTGCCACCGAGCTGCCGGCCGGCAACCGGCGCCAGAACTCCGGCTGATCGGGCGCGTGGTGCGGGGCCGGTTGGTCGCGCCGGCGGCGCTTCCAGAACATGGTCTGCCGGGCCGGCGCGTCAGCGCCTCGGGATTGGCGCCGGGCGGCGTCGAGTCTGTCGCACTCCGCCAGACTCCTAATAGCGGCGCGAGCCGGAGCGCATCACGAAGTACACCGCCAGGAAGATCGCGATCACCATCAATCCGGTCCAGAAGCCGGATGACCTGCCTCCGTAGTAGGCGCCGGGCGGCTGGCCATAGTAGTAGTGATTGTTGGACATGAGCACGCCGAGCATGGCGGCGTCGGCCATCGCGCTGTACAGCACCCAGGTACCGAGGCTCGGATGGAGGTAGCCGTAGCCGCCGAGGCCGGCGTTGTAGGTCACGTTCACGTTGCGCCCGTCGACGCGGGTGTTCTGCGGGATGTGCGCCGGGCGGCTGCCCGGCCGACTGGCGTAGCGCGACGGGTACTGGCTGGCGTTGCGGCCGACGAACGCTTGCTGCGCCTGTTGTCGGGTCTGGAAGGTGGTGCCGTTGGCGCGGGCGCGCTGGTAGTTGGCCTGGGTCGCGCCGCGGGTGTTGGTGCGGGCGGTGCTGCCGCGCGTGCCGGACAGGGATTGCCGGGTGGTAGTGCCGGTGCGCGTCCGCGACGAGCCCCAGGCGCTCACCGAGCGGCGTGACGATAATCCGCGCGACGCGGAGAAACCGCGGCTGCTGAACGAACGCCCGGCGGAAAAGCCGCCGCCGCGGCGCGCAAAGGCGTCGTCGGCGACCAACAGCAGGCACAGCACGACCGCCGCGGCAGCGAGCACGCGGCGGCCCATCAGGTGCGCCCTCACCCGGCGGCCGGCCGGGGTCCGCGCGGCGGTCACTGCGCTGCCCCGCTGAGGACGGCGCTGGCGCCACTGGCCACGCTGGGGTTGGCGGCGGAACTGTACAGAATGGCGATGACCAGGAAGGTGGCGGCGGCGATCACCGCGGCGGCGGTATTCTTGTGCTCCGCGACCTCCTGCGACAGGGCGCCGTGCGGCAGGAACACCTTGTCCGCGATCACCCGTCCGATCAACAGCAGGATCAGACCGCTGGCCGCGATCACGGCGGTAATGAGCAACTCGCGGCCCAGATCGCTGCCCGCCCCGGTCAGCGCGGTGCGGGTGATCAGCCCCTGGGCGATCAGGAACGAGCCGAAGCTGATGCCCACCGCCGGGTTGGCGTCGTCCTCGATGCTCTTGTGCACGTCGTAGCGGGTGATGGCCTGAAACACCAGGCCGTCGATGATCAGGATGAGCTGCCCGGCGGCCCAGTAGATCATCACATCGCGAATCAGCAGCAACAGGCTGCCGCTGGTGCCGGACAGAACGCCGGACAGCATCAGGCCGGTGGCGATGCTCATGCCGCCCACCACGTAGCCGGTGCCGACGTTCTTTTCGTCGCCGATCTCGCGGCTCACCTTGAACGTGAACAGCACGAAGCGGTCGTTGATCATCATGCTCATGCGCAGCAGCACGATGGCCATGGCGCCGGTGATCACGATGCCGGCAAGTTCGGCCAGCAGATCGCTGGTGGTGCCGAGCAGCGTGGTGGCGATGGCGAACGCGAGTCCGATCAGGTAGCCGCCGAAGCTCACGGCCACGGCATTGTTGCGCTCCGTGGTCAGGTGGCGGTCGATGTCGTAATGCGTGGTGAGGTTGTAGAACAGCTTGCCCAGGAACACCAGCACGATGCCGGCGGCGAAGTAGGGCAGTTTCTCGACTACGAACTCGATGGTAGTGGTCAGGGCATCCATGAGCCCCTCCTTGACGGGCGACGTATCGGCACGGCGTCCGGCCGTCCCCGCTAATATATCGCTCAGGCTTCATTTGCGCCAATCTCGGCGGTTGCGACGGAGCCGCGCCGCTATACGGTGGCCGCGCGGCGGTGCACAATGGCGGCCATGACTCGATATCAGCGCGTGCGCCGGCGCACCTACGAAGTGCTGGAGAAGGCCGGGGAGGGCGACCGGCTCTCGCAGGCGGTCGATATTGTCATCATCGCCGTGATTCTCGCCAACATGGGGGCGGTCGTTCTGGAGTCGTTCGAGGGGCTCTACGAACGTTACGCAGGGTGGTTCGCCGCGCTCGAACTGGTGTCGGTGGCGCTGTTCACGGTGGAACTGGCGCTGCGCCTGTGGACCTGCGACCTGCTGCGCCCTGGGCGGACGTGGCCGGTTGCAGTGATGCGCTTCCTGGTGTCGCCGGTGGGCCTGATCGACCTGCTGGCGATCGTCCCGTTCTATCTGCCGTTGCTGATCCCGGTGGACCTGCGGGTGGTGCGGATACTGCGCCTGGTGCGCTTCCTGCGCCTCCTGAAGCTGACCCGGTACACCCGTTCGGTGACGGCCATAGCGGCGGTGGTGCGCGAGCGGCGCCACGAACTGATGGTGGCGGTGTTTCTCACCGCGCTGCTGCTGATGGTGGCGTCCACGCTGATGTACTACATGGAGTCGAAGGTGCAGCCGGACGCGTTCCCGAACATCATCGCCTCGCTGTGGTGGGCGGTGGCGACCCTCACCACCATCGGCTACGGCGACGTGTTTCCGGTGACCGGCCTCGGCCGCCTGCTCAGTGGCATCATCGCGGTGCTCGGCATCGGTCTGGTGGCGTTGCCCACGGCGATCATCAGCTCCGGTTTCGTGGAGGCGCTGGCACGCGACAAGGCAGAGGCAGCCGATAAGCAAGCGTCCGAGGCCGTTGTTTCCGCGCGCTTTTGTCCGCACTGCGGCAAGCCGCTCGACGCCGGCAACGGACAGGGCTGATACCCCGGGCCAGCCGTTGCGGGCTTGCGTGAGGCGGCGCTCCACGCGCACAGTCTCGGGCAGTCATGCAGTGGTGTGAGATGAGGGTTACGGCTGCGGCGGCGCGAGGGATGCGATGAGGCTGGTGGTGTTCGGTGGATCCGGCAGGATCGGGCGTCACGTGGTGGCCGAGCTGATCGCGCACGGCCACACCGTGGTCAACGCCGACCGCTCGCCGCCGCCGCACGTCACCTGGCTGTACGATCAGGCAGGTGACGAGTTGTACGTACACACCGACCTGTCCCGGCTCGGCGACGTGGTGTCGGTGCTGCGCGATGCCGACGGCCTGATTCAACTGGCGGCGATTCCCAATCCGACCGGACACGTGGCCGGCGAGGTGTTCCACACCAACATGGTGACCGACTTCAACGTGCTGGAGGCCGCCGACCTGCTCGGCATCCCCAAGCTGGTGATGTCGTCGTCGATCAACGCCCTCGGCGCCTCCTTCAACCGCGGCGTCGTGGCGCCGCGCTACTTCCCCATTGACGAACAGCACGAGACCCGCTGCGAGGAGATCTACTCCACCACCAAGTGGCTGGGGGAAGAGTTGGCCGCCGCGTACGCGCGGCGCCGGCAGGTGCAGATCGCCAGCCTGCGCTACACCTGGGTGATGGACGAGGCGATCCGCGCCCGCGCCCGCGCCGGCGGCGACCCGCGGGCGGAGCAGGAGCGCGGCGCCAAGGGGTTCTGGTCGTGGATCGACATCCGCGACGCGGCCAGCGCCTGCCGGCTGGCGTTGGAGTCCTCGTGGCGCGGTCACGAGCGGTTCTGGATCAACGCCGCCGACACCATTCTCGACCTGCCCACCGGCGAGGCGCTGGCCAAGTGGTACCCCGGCGTGCCGTTGAAGGCGCCGCTGGCCGGCCACGCCGCCGTGCTGAGCATCACCAAGGCGCGCCGCCTGCTGGGCTGGCAACCCACCCACGCATGGCACTGAGATATCTGGCAATCACGCTGTGGTTCAATGGCCCACACAGAATCCGTCGACCAACCAATCGTCGGTCACGGTGAGAGTCCCAGTTGTCAACGTATTTGACGTGAACAGCCTACGCTTGCTGATGGACCAATCCCGGAGGGGAAGAATCGAATGAAGGTGGTTATCCGGGACAGTGATGCCCTGCAAGCCGTGTCGCCTGACGCCCTTGCCGCCTACGCACGAACGTCGGGATGGACCAGGGTTGGCAGCTACGGAAGGCACTCAGATGTATACTCGGCAGAGCGGTTGCCGGAGTTGATCCTGCCGCGGACTCAACGGCTGGGGGACTATACGAGTGTCGTAGCACAGCTCATCGAGATTTTCGCCAAGGTCGCCGAGCGGGACGAACTCTCGCTGTATAACGATCTGGTGACCGCGAATCGCGATGTCGTGCGCGTGCGAGTAGGCGAGAGTGATGACGGCAGCCTGAGTATGAACGCTGGAGTGGACCTGATCGAAGGCTCGCGGGACATGCTCCTGGCCGTGGCATGCTCGTTGCGCGAGCCGCAGCCCGTGTACCGTGCGGGTGCCAATCGCGAAGCAAACGACCTGTTGAGCCAGATGCGCTTGGCACAGACCGAGCATGGTAGTTTCGTCGTAGCACTGTGGACTCCCGTCGTGGCTCCGCCTATTCCAGAGTTGTTCCCAGAGCATGGTGAAACCGATGCCGAACAGCCGGCTGAGCGTCGCTTGACTCGACGTCTCGCTGATGCCCTATTGGCTACCCGCAGGGCAACGGAGAGCGTCGTCGAGGGGCTGAGCGGCGCCTTTGCCCGGACCATTCAGGAGGGCGTAAGTGCGAACCTTTGCGAGGCGGTCGCAAAGCTGATCACCCCTTTTCCTACACTCGATGTCAGTATCACGTGGGCTCGGACCCGACCGACAGCGTCGCTTCGGGAGGCGTTCCGCTTCGCCAAGGCGGACGCTCCAATCCTGCTTGAGGCAGCCCGCCTGTTTCGACTTCGTGAACCGAAACCCGATGTGCGATTGTTCGGTTTCGTCCGACGACTCGGACGTTACGAGACCGAGTCCGGTGGTGCTATCGCTCTCAGCACGTCGATTGAGGGCAACCAAATGTCCGTCACCGTTACGCTCAAGCAGTCCGACTACGAGAGAGCCATTCAAGCCCACAGAGATCAAGCACCCGTGGCGATTCAAGGCGATCTCGAACGCTCCGGTCAACGATGGCGGCTGCTGAACCCACGCCTCACCGATGTAATGCCCAACGCAACCAACGGCAGGCAAGACGAGTGAATATCCATCATAACTAATAACTAATTCATCTATAAGAGAATATATCTCAACCTTCTAATTTGGGATAGCGGGCGGAGTTTTGCTCTTCCTCATGGTGGCCGCGATGAGCGCGGCGCAGGCGTAGGCGGCGACGGCTACCAGGCCCAGTGCGGCGATGCCCTGCGCCACGGCGATCAGGGTGCTGGCCACCGCGCCTACGACCGAGGCGCAGCCATTGGCCGCCCAGGCGAGGGCGCGGGTGGCGGGCACCGGGGCCAGCAGGCGCAGCCCCAACGGGAATGCCACGCCCAGCGCCGCGCCGAGCGGCGCCAGCAGCAGGACGATCGCCGTCACGCGCGGCACGCGGGTCAGCCCGAGCAGCCACGGCACGGCGAGGCCGCCGGCCGCCGTGTAGGCGAGCACCACGGCGGCGGCCACGGACACCGCCAGCCAGGTGTGGCGCGGCGCCACCCGCTCCGATGCCAGCCCGCCGGCCGCGGACCACACCAGCAGCGCGCCGAGCACTACCTTGAAGCTGACCACCGGGTCGCCGAGGACGACGGTAAGGCGCTGGATCAGCATCAACTCCATCAGAATGAAACCCAGCCCGATGGCCAGGAAGTAGCCGACGGGGGCGGTCGAAGGCACGGCCGCGGGGCGCCGGGCGGTGTGCAGCCAGGGCATGGCGAGCAGCGCCAGGGCCAGCACCAGCGCCTCGGCCAGCACCGCCAGGGCGACCACGTCGCCGGACAGCAGCAGCCCGTACAAGCGCCCGCCGGTGGCGCGCTGATAGTCGGCCAGCCGGTTCCAGCGCACGAAGCGGTTGAAAAACGGACGATCATCGGTGGGTGGGCGCAGATCGATCAACCCGGCAGCCAGCGCTGCCGTTGCCTGACCCGAACGTGGCGGCCAGCGGGCGGTGCCGCCGAATCGGTGTTCGTCGTCCGCCGCAGCCGCCTGCATCGTCGCCAGCACGGCGGCCACCGCACGCGCGTGGAACGGCTCTGCGAGCCGGTTGAACCGGTTGAGTTCGTCGGGCCGCAGGCCGGGTAGCGCGACGAGATCGAAGCCGTGGCGGGCGGCGAATGAACGCAGGTTGGCGACCTCGGCGGCCGGCCACGGCCGCGGGCTGACCAGCAGGGTGAAGGAGTCCCAGTTGCGGATCATGGCCAGGTGATCGTGCGGGGAGCGCCGCGCCGCCGGCGGCAGCGCCTGTATTGCAACGGCCGCCAGCCGGGGCGCGTTGGCCGGCGGCAGCAGCAGGCGCCGCGACACCGACAGGACGCCGTCCGGCTCCAGCATGGCCAGATAGTCGCGCAACGCTTGCACCGTCAGCAGCGGCTCCTGGGTATGGCTCTCGGTGCCCGCCAACGAAGCGCCCCAGTCCTCGATCAAGACGACGGCGAAGCGCTGCCCGCTGCGCGCCAGGCGGCGGACCAGGGCGCGCGGCTCATCCTCCACTACCCGCATCGTGGCCGGCGCCGGCACCGGCATCTCCCGCAGGCGGCGCGCCACGACCCGGTTCGGTTCGGCGACCGTTACCCGGCTGCCGGCGTGCAGCGCGGCCGCCAGCAACACCCCGCCGCCCTCCTGCAGGACCAGCACCGACCGCGGAACCGGGCCAAGGTGCAATGCCGCGGCCGGATGGACGGCATCCAGCCAGGCGCCGGCGTCCGCGCGGCTGCCGGCGGCGGGCTCAGCCGCCAGGAACAGCGCCGCGTCGCCGTCGCGGACCAGCGCGCGCTGCGCCGGCACCACGCTGCCGGCGCCGAGGCTCAGGCCGGGCGCGAAGCGGATGGTCGGCCCGGCTACCTCGTCGATGCGGCCGCGGATCGTGTCGTGGCGGGAAATATGCCGGGTGTCGGGAAAGCGCAGCACGTGCGCGAGGTACTTGTAGGGTCCGGGCCGCGGCGCCATCGCGGGGTGCCCCAGGACGATGCCGGCGCCGAGCGCTGCCGCCAACAGCGCCGCCGCCGGGAGCAGCCAGCGCCCGCCGCGCGCTCCGCCGCCGGGCATGCCGGCGCCGCCGCGCTGCGCGGCGACCGGTCCGGGCCGCAGCGCCAGCGGCAGCAGCAGCAGCGCGGGGATGACCAGCGCCGCCTGCAGGCCGGCCACGGGCAACAGCGCCAGCGGCAGCAGCACGCCCGCCGCGGAGCCTGCCATGGCGGCCGCGTACACCGCCCCCGGGCGTTCGGTCGGCGCGGCGAAGGCGATCGCCGTGACCAGGCCGGCAAAGAAGAACGGCACCGCGCAGGCGAGGTAGCTGGCCGCCACGAACAGAAGCTGAACCGGCTCGTTCGGGATGCGGAAGAAGTCGAGCGGCAGCAGGCGCAACACCGCGAACATGGCGACGGAACTGACCGCCATGGCGCCGGCGCAGCGTTGCAGGCCGCGCACCACGGCGGCGGGCGATGCCAGGTGCGCCTCCCGCCAGCGCCGTCCGCTGGCGGCCAAGTTGAGGTAGGCGCCGCTGGCCGAGAACCCCAGCAGGGCGATGCTGATCACCATGAACGACAGGTGATGCCATTGGGTGAGCGCGAAGTAGCGCGCCAACAGTGCTTCCAGGGCCAGCGCCGCCGCCGATACCGCGAACACCAGCGCCAGGGTCATGACGCCCCCGCTCAGCGCGGCAGGGCGTGGCCGGTCATCGGGACGAACAGTACTCCCAGGATCAGGTCGACCGTGTAGTCGGCTCCGCTGCTGCCGCTGCCGGTCTTGGTGACCAGCACCAGGTTCTGGTAGCTGAACGGGTTGCCGAGCGGAAGAATCATCGTCCCGCCGGTGGCAAGCTGGTCCAGCAGCGGCGCCGGAATGTGGTCCACCGCCGCGGTAATCATGATGTGATCGAACGGTGCGTGTTGTTTCAGGCCATAGTACCCGTCGCCTTCGAACGCGCGTACGTTGCCGTAGCCCAGCGCCGCCAGCCGCTCCTTCGACTGGGTGTGCAGCAGCGGCCGTATCTCGATCGTGAACACCTCGCCGGCCAGTTCCGCCAGCACCGCCGCCTGGTAGCCGGAGCCGGTGCCCACTTCGAGCACCCGATCATCGGACTGCAGGACGAGTTGCTGGGTCATCAACGCCACGATGTAGGGCTGCGAGATGGTCTGCCCGTCGTCGATCGGCAGCGCCGAATCGCGGTACGCGCTGCCCTGCATCCGTTCCGGGACGAACAGGTGGCGGGGCACCTTTGCCATCACCTCCAGGACGCGCCGGTCGTCGATGTCGCGGGCGCGCAGTTGGCGCTCTACCATGTCGTTGCGCGCGCGCCGTGTGGCGGCGTCCTCGGCTGCCGATGGCGGCGCCACGAGCAACAGCGCCGCGGCGGCGAGCAGCGGCACGCCGGCGAATGCGGTCGCGCGGGCGAACCGGGCCGCGTGGGGGACCGTGTTCGCGTGGGCGACGGTGTTCGCGTGGGCGACGGTGCTCGCCCCGGGTACGCGACGCCGGCGGCGGGCGGGACAGCGGCTACCGAACAGCATGGCATCAGCAACTATACCCCTCTCCTCCAGTGCGCGCACGTCGTGCGGTGCTGCCGGCGCAGCCGTCCCGACGACTATCGAATCTTGATCAGGGCGACGAGGAACACCATGGTGATCATCGCCTGCAGAAGCGTGAACCGTACCAGCACCTGGCTGGCCGACCAACCGGCGCGGTGGCGCAGATGGTCGTGCAGCGGGAAGCGGATATTGTGCAGGATGCTGATCTTGAAGAAGCGCAGCAGGGCGACTTTCAGCAGGCCGGTGCCGCCGTTCACCAGCAGCACCCCCGACACGATCAACAGCAGGAACGGGTTGCCGCTCTTGATCACCAGGATGCCGAGCAGCAGCCCGACGGCGCGCGAGCCGGCATCGCCCATCAGCAGTTCGCTCGGGTGCGCGTTGTACCACAAATAACCGATCAGGCAGCCGAGCATGGCGAATGCGCTGATCGCCCAGGTGGCGCCGTCGGTATAGTGGGGCAGCAGCAGGTAGGCGGAGATCTCGTCGTGCCCGACCACGAAGTAAAGCAGTCCGCCAAGGGTAATCAGGGCGATCACCGCCAGGCTGCCGGACAGCCCGTCGACGCCGTCGGTGCAGTTGGTGGCGTTGATGGCGACCCACAGCAGCACGGTGGCGCCCGGGACGCACAGCCAGGGCGATACCATGACCGGCGCCGTGACGAACGGCAGCCATACCTCGCTCGGACCGGCGCCGCACAGGACGAAGGCGGTCAGCAGCGCTACCGCGAAGTCGATCGCTCCCAGCCAGTACTCGGACAGATCGGTGCGGTCATCGAGCGAGCCGCCGGCCATCGCCAGCAGCACCATGACCAGAACCGCCAGGTGATCGATGTCCCACGGCACGGTGATCAGCGCTACCGCAAGGTAGACGACCACGAACACCGCGCCGGCGCTGGTCGGCTTGCCGCGGGCGGCTTCGGTGTCCACGGCGAACGCGCGGCCCTGGTCGCGGGGCAGGCGCGACGCCACGGCCGGCAGCAGCAGCCACGTCACCATGCCGGACAGGACGATGGCGGCGCCGGCCAGAAAGATGTGTGACGTGAACAGGCGAAACGGGCCGTACAGAGATTGCAGCCCCTCGCCGAGGAGGAAGAGCACGCGAACCAAGCGTAGCGCGCCGCCCGGCGACGGTCAAGACGAAGCGGGCGGCCGGGGGCGGCCGGGGCGGTCTTGGCGGCCGTCCGGGCCCTCCCGCCAGCACCGCGCCACTATCGCACACGAACCGAATATCCAGTACCCTGACCTGCCACCGGAGCACTAGCACTATGGGAGAGCACCTCAGCCATCACTGTGGGCTGTGCGTCACGCACACGCTGCACGACGCCTACTCGTTCATCAAGACGCTGCAACACCGCGGGCGCGACGCGGTGGGCATCGCCGGCATCGGCCGCGACCGCATCGACGCCCTCAAGTGGCTCGGTACGGTCGAAACCGTGGATCTGTTGGATCTGCACAAGATCATGCCCAGCTCCGGCTACCACACCTTCCTGGCGCACGTCCGGTATGCCACCAAGGGCAGCAAGCGGCGGCTGCTCGAGGACGCTCACCCGCACGTCCTCGGCGGCACCATGGCGGACAACGGCAGCCACGTCATCTACACGAAGTGCGACGCGGTGGCGGTCCACAACGGCCACGTCGAGGACCGGTTCCTGAACGGAGCCGGCGGCGGCGACCACGAAGTCGGCGGTTGCGACACCGCCCGTTTGCTGTGCCGGTACTGGGACACGGGCGAGGACGAACTGATGCGCGCCGTGCCGGGCGCGTTCACCATGGCCATTGCCGACCGCCGGCGCGACGAGGTGCTGGTGCTGCGCGATCGCACCGGCATTCGCCCCGGTGTGCTCGGCATCAAGGATGGCAAGCACGTCGCGGTGTCGGAGGATATCGCGCTGCGCAAGAACGGCGGCGACTCGCTGGAGGATCTCGATCCCGGCGCGGTGTACTACTTCGACGCCTCCGGCGGCTACCGCAAGCGGCAGGTGGTGCCGCCGCGGCTGGCGCACTGCTTCTTCGAGTGGAACTACTTCGCCGACCGCGACTCGATCATGGAGGGACTGTACGTCAAGAAGGTGCGCCGCGCGCTCGGCGAGATGCTGGCCGAGGAACTGGCCATGGATCGCGTCGACTTCGTAAGCTACTTTCCGCGCGCGCCGGAGGATGCCGCCCGCGGGCTGGCGCGGGCGGCGAATACGCCCTTTCATCCGCTGTTCTACAAGCTGCGCGGCGAGCGCGCGTTCCAGGGATCGAGCCCCGACGAGCGCTCGCAGTCGATCTCCACCAACATCTACCTGATCCCCGGCGTGGTCGGCGGCGTCCGCGGCCGCTCGCTCCTGGTAGTGGAGGATTCCATCGTGCGCGGCAACAACATTCGCCGCGAGCACGTGCTGCTCGAGGAGTTGGGACTGCAGGAGGTGATGCACGCCCTGTATACGCCGCCGATCGGGATCGTCGGTGACGACGGCGTACCGCGTGGCTGCCTGTTCGGGGTGGACATGCCGCCCGGCGACCAGTTCTTCGCCCGCGACCGCAGCGTGGACGAGATGAGCGAGGCCGCCGGCACCCGCATCGTGTTCCTGACCATTGAGGGGATGCTCAAGGTGTACCAGCGCCTCGGCATGTCCCCGGACAACCTGTGCACCTACTGCATCGGTGGGCCTTACCCGTACGCGAAGGCGGGCATACCCGATGCCACGCCGGCACTGCGCCGGAGCTAGGCGGTAGCCGCGGGCGGCGAGCACGCCCCGCCCGCGGCATGCGGGAGCTAACGCCAGCCCACCTGATCGAACATGCGCACCGCGGCGGCGTTGTTTTCGCCGAGCCGGTGCAGGCCGAGGCTGTCCGCCTTGAGCTCGCCCCACGATTGCAGCAGCGGCGCCGGCTGCACGTTGCGGTTTACCGGATACTCGTAGTTGGCGTGCGCCCACACGCGCTGCGCGGTCTCGCCGGTCAGGAACTCCAGCAGCCTCAGTGCCCCGTCCACGTTCCCGGCACTGGCGGTGATGCCGGCGCCGCTCACGTTGATGTGCGCGCCGCGGCCGTCCTGATTGGGAAAGTGGACCCGCAGTTGCTCTGCGACCGCCCGCTCCTCGGCATCGGACGAATTCAGCATGCGCCCCACGTAATAGGTATTGACGATAGCGACATCGCCCTCGCCGGCCGCCACCGCCGACATCTGCCCGCGGTCGTTGCCCTTCGGCGTGCGCGCCATGTTGGCCACGATGCCGGCGGCCCAGTCGCGTGCGGAGGTGTCGCCATGGTGGGCGATCATCGACGCGAGCAGCGACTGGTTGTAAATGTTGGACGAGGAGCGGATCAGGATCCGCCCCGCCCAACGGGGATCGGTCAGCGCTTCGTAGGTGGTCAGCTCGTCCGCAGACACCCGCTCGGGATGGTACACGACCACGCGCGCCCTGCGGGTCAGCGCATACCAGTAGCCGTCCGGATCGCGCAGATGTTCGGGAACCTGATCCAGCAGCACCGCAGACGACACCGCCTGCAGCACCCCGGCCTGCCTGGCGCGATGCAATCGTCCCGCGTCCACGGTGATCAGGATGTCGGCTGGCGACTCGGCGCCCTCGCGCAGCAGCCGCTCGATCAACTCGTCGGAGCCGCCTTCGACCAGGTTCACCTCGATACCGGTGAGCTCCTCGAACTGGCGGTAGAGTTCCAGATCGACGTCGTAGTGACGGTGCGAGTAGACGTTTACCGCGCTCTCGCGCGCAGCCTCGGCGGCCGCGGCCGCGGCCGGTCCAATCAACACGGCCGCTGTCAGCAGCAACCGTACCAGGCGATTCATCATGGTGTCACCTTCCTTAATAAAGTTAATGAGAGCGAATTAACTTAATCGACCTTAATTCGTCAAGAGAAATCGTCGCGGCCGCGAACTTTTTTTTGCCGCGACCGTCGATTGACAGTAGCGCGCCGCGCCGCCACCCTGCGCCGTGCGGTCCTTGAGCCGCGCGGAGGCAATCGTGACGCTGGCACAACCGACCACCGTTCAGGTAACCGATATCGAGATGCACGCCGACGATCTCGATCCGGGGCGGGCGGCGGCGATCTACGCCGAGCATGGCTGCCTGGTGGTGCGCGGTCTGCTGCGCGCCTATGCCGCCGCCATCGGCGTCGACGTCGTGCGCACCATGGAGCAGGCGATCCGGCTTTACGACGAGGGCCGCTACCGGGAGTCCAAAGTCGGATTGAGCACGCCCGACGGGACGCTGCTGATCCCGGCCCCGGACGGCTTCGAGCGCGACTGGCAGGTGATGGTGACGAGTTGCAAGTACACCACCAGCAGCACCTTCCTGCATTCCGCGTTCGATCCCGAGTTGCTCGCCATCGTGCGCGAGATTCTGGGCGACCAAGTGGAGATCTTCGGCGACGGCCAGACGTTGTGCAAGGAACCGGCCGGCGGCCACCCCAAGCTGCTGCACCAGGACGCCTCCTACTTCGAGCACAAGTACGAGGGCCCGGTGGGCGTGCTGTGCTACACCATTCCCACCACCGTCGAGCGCGGCGCGCTGCACGTGGTGCCCGGATCGCATCGCCTGGAGATCCTGGAGCATGTCGATACCGAGAGCCATCTGGGACTCGACCCGGCGCAGTGGACGTTCGCCAGGGCGGTGCCGATCGAGGGCGACGCCGGCGACGCGATTTTCTTCCACGTCAAGATGATCCACGGCTCGCCGCCGAACTATTCCACGGTGCCGCGCCCGGTGTTCATCCACCGCTACCGGCGGGCGGACGACTTCGTGGTGATCGGCGCCTCGACCGTCGAGGACCGCAAGGCGCGCGCGGCCGAGGTCGCCGCGGCGAACAAGGACAATCAGTTCGGCCTGATGGTGGCCGGGTTCCGCGGCTACGCCGAGGAGCGCTCGGCGCACCGCTGAGCCGCTACGGGAACCGCTCGCCGGTAGCCCAGGCCTTGATCAGGTGGTGGGCGATGGCGATCGGGCCGGGCACCGTCAGCAGTGCGCTGTTGCCGTCCAGGGCGAGCAGAACTTCGCGGCGTTCGAACCAGTGCACGGCGGACATCTCCTCGTCGTCGATATGGATGGCGGTGCTGGCCGCCTCCGCCAGGCAGCCGATCATGAGCGAGTAGGGAAACGGCCACGGCTGCGACGAATGGTAGCGCACGTTGCGGACCCGGATGCCGGCCTCCTCCATCACCTCGCGCGCCACCGCCTCCTCGATCGCCTCGCCCTGATCGACGAAGCCGGCCAGCGCCGAGTACATGCGCAGGCGCGACAGGCGGCCGCGCGATTGGCCGAGCAGGCAGCGGTCGGTGGCGGGGTCGGCGACCACGGTGATCACCACCGGGTCGGTGCGCGGGAAGTGCTGCGCGTCGCAGGCGGTGCAGCCGCGCACCTGCCCGCCCCGCCGGGCCACCGTGGGACGGCCGCACACGGAGCAGAAGCGGTGGCGGGCGTGCCAGTCCAGGTGCGATCGGGCCTGCGCCAGGATGCCGGTGTCCGGACCGGTCAGCACACCGCCGGCGGTGCGGCAGTCCTCGAAGCGCCACCCCGGTTGGTCCGCGAGCCGGGCGGCGGCGTCCGGGTAGCCGGACAGGTCGGCGGCGAAGTGGGCCGTTGCGCCCGACAGGCCGAGGAACATCGGCTGCGCATCCGGCGCCAGCGCCCGCACCCGCTCGGCGCGCAGCCAGCCGAGGCCCGGTTGCGGGAGGTCGTTCAGCAGGACGTCGAGGTTGCGGAACGGCAGGAAGCGGCTGCCGGCGGCGTGCGCGGCGGCCGCGATCCATGCCTCGTCGCGGCGTTCGCGCTCGCCGCGGTCGAGCGGGTTGCCGGCGAATGGATGTGGGTCTCTCATGGTGGCGCCGCTACCGTAGCAGGGGGAGAGCGGTACTGGTCAACTCCGGCGGCTCCGGCGGCGCTGGATCAGCACCCATCCACCCAAGGCAATGGGGAAGGCCACGATCAGCGCGCCGAGGATCAGCACGATGGCGGCCGGGCCGAGCCCCAGGATGGCGTCGATGCGTTCCCGGATCCAGCGCAGCAGGGTCGGATCCGCCGGCTCCGAGTGATGCAGCAACACCGGCAGGATGGTCACGACCGGCAGCACTACGCCCCCGCCTAGGCGGGTTGCGCGGCCGCGGCGTAGCGGCAGGAGTAGCGCCGCTCGCGGATGCTGAGGCTCACCAGGCCGGCGCCGACCAGGGTCGCCACACAGGCCAGGAACGCGTAGTCATAGCTGCCCTGCGCGTCGAACACCAGACCGAACAGGAGTACCGCCAGCGCACCGCCGGCCTGATGCGCGAAATTGATCAGACCGGCGAGCGTGCCGAGATGGCGGACGCCATACACGTCGGCGGCCAGCGCGGTGGTGAGGGGGACGGTGGCCAGCCACGAGGCGCCACCGACGATGGCGAAGCTCCACAGCGCCGCGGAACCGGGCAGCACCACCAGCAGCAGAAAGGCGACGCCGCGGATCAGGTACACGGCGCCGAGCAGCGTCTTGCGCGGCACGCGGTCGGACAGCGGCCCGATCAGCAGTACCCCGATCGCATTGATGCCGCTCAGCAGGCCGAAGGCGAGGGCGGCGGTCGCCGGCGAGATGCCCTCCGCCACCGCCCAGCGCACGTAGTGCACGGAGATGGAGGCAGTGGTCACCCCGCACACCCAGTAGGCAATGGAGAGCTGCCACATCGGTGCCGA
Source organism: Spirochaetia bacterium (assembly GCA_965262935.1). Classification (GTDB taxonomy): domain Bacteria; phylum Spirochaetota; class Spirochaetia; order SZUA-6; family Bin103; genus Bin103. The sequence continues at coordinate 1,489,884 of OZ253572.1, forward strand.
GCGGTACGCGTCGCGCCAGCGGTTGGCGAACAGCGGACCGACCGGCGCGGCCGCCCGGGCGCCGGCGGAGGCAGTGCGCACGCCGTCCGGCTGCAGGCCCAGGTCGGCCGGGTCGTCGCGCAACACCAGGTACAGCAGCGGCACACCCAGCACCAGCACGATGGCGCCGCCGATCAGCCAGGCGCTGCGCCAGTTGGTCCACAGGAACAGATAGGTGAGAAACGGTACCAGCACCAGGCCGCCGATCGAGCCGCCCGAGGTCAGCAGGCTCATCGCCGCGCCTCGCTTGCGCTGGAACCAGCGTACCATCACCGCTCCCGGTGGCCCGCCGGCCAGTCCCGCCGACGCCAGCGACATCACCAATCCGTAGATCACGATCAGGTGGAGCACGCTGTTCGCGGCCGCCATCAGCAGCACGGAAGCGCCGAGCAGCAGCGCCGCGACGGTGATGACGATGCGCCCGCCGATGCGGTCGATCAGCCAGCCCATCAGCACCTGGCTGGAGCCATTGACGAACCAGCCGATCGACGCCGCCAGGGAGATGGCGGCCACGCCGACGCCGAATTCGGACTCCCAGGTCGCCACGAAGATGCCGAATCCCTGCCGCATTCCGATGCTCAGGAACATGGCGAAGAACAACGCACCGGCCACGTACCAGCCGTAGAACGGACCGGTGCGGTGCGCCGGCGACGGTGCCGCCGGGGCGGCTTGCGGCGGCCCTTGGGTGGTCATGGCGCCGGGCCGGGCCTTATGCGGTACGCCGCCACAGCAGCGGGTTGTGGCGGTCGTCGGCGAGCGGATCGCCGACTTCGAGCGCCGCCACCTGGGCGTCGGAGAGGATGTTCTGGATGCCGTTGAACACCGAGCCGTCCGGCATGTAGCCGGCCGTCATGGCGCGCCGCCAATCGGGCGTCATGTTGGGACCGGCGCCGTGCGCCAGCAGGCCGTTGTGGAAGCCGGCGTCGCCGGGCTGCATTGCCCCGGCCACCGGCATGACGCCGCCGAACTGCGGGAACCGCTCGAAGTACTCCGCCATCTCCTCGCCGATTCCCGTGTTGTCGAAGTTGTTCACTTTGTGGCTGCCCGGCACGTAATACATGCAGCCGTTCTGCAGCGTCGCCGGATCGAGCGCGATCCAGATCGATATGGCGTGCGGCGAGTGGTAGGACCACTTCGGGTTGTCGGAATGCCAGGCGGTAGGGTTGGCCCACGGCTGCTTCTGCAACGTCTGGTCGTGCCAGATCCGTATGCCGTCGATGCCCTCCAGGGCACACAGCATTGCGCCCAGTTCCGGCGCCAGCATGTACTTCTTCACCGCGGCGCTGATCTTCCACAGGTTGATGCGCTGCACGAACACGTGATCGTAGTAGGAGTCGCCGGCCAGCCACCGGTCGCCGCTGCCGTCGCTCAACTTGCGCCGTCCGAGCTGTGCCACCGCTGCCTCGACGCCGGTGCGCAACTCGCCGAGTTCAGCCGCGTTCAGGAACCGGCGCACGACCAGAAAGCCGTTGTCCCGGTAGGAGTTGACCTGTTGATCGGTCAGTTGCGTGTGCATTGGTTTTCGGCCGTTACTGTACCGCAATGGCAAGCCGATGTCCCGTGCCGCGCCGGCGATTCGGCGCCGGTGGTCAGGACGGCTTTGCCGCGCCGGCGCCGCGCGCGCGCAGCCACTCCACGGCTGCCATGAACAGCAGCGCCAGCACGAACAGGAAGGTCGCCACCGCCAGGATCGCCGGACTGATCTCCTCGCGGATGCCCGACCACATCTGTCGCGGCACGGTGCGTTGCTCCAGACCGCCGATGAACAGCACGGTGACCACTTCGTCGAACGAGGTGGCGAACGCGAACAGCGCCCCCGACACCACGCCGGGCGCGATCAGCGGCAACTGAATGCGCCGGAACGCGGTCAGCGGTCCGGCGCCGAGGCTGGTTGCGGCGCGCAGCAGGTTGCGGTCGAAGCCGGCCAGCGACGCGGTGACGGTGATCACCACGAACGGCGCGCCCAGGGTGGCGTGGGCCAGGATCAGGCCGAGGTGGGTCTGCGCCAGACCGACCGCGGAGTAGAAAAAGAACATGCCCACCGCAGAGATGATCAGCGGCGTGATCAAGGGCGAGATCAACAGCGCGGTAATGGCGGATCGGCCCGGCATGGCTGGATTGGACAGGCCGAGCGCGGCCAGGGTGCCGAGCAGCGTGGTGAGGGCGGTGGCGGCGCCGCCGATGACGAGGCTGTTGGCCAGCGCGCGATGCCACTCCCGGTCTTCCGCCACGCTCCGGTACCAGCGCAACGACCAGGCATCGGGGTCGAGCCGCAGCATGCCATCCGTGAACGTGAAGTAGGGCTCGGCGTTGAAGCTGAGCGGCACGATCACCAGCAGCGGCGCGATCAGGAACAGCAGCACCAGGCCGCAGAACGTCGTGAACGCCAGGCGTGCGGGCGGCAGAACCCCTGCACCGGTCCGGCGCCCAGCGAGGAGGCCGCGCGCAGGTATTGCGGATGGATGGAGCGCATCACCGAGTACAGCGGCAGCACCATGAACGGCAGCAGCACGTGGGTCATGGCGATCAGCGTGCCGGTCATGTTGTAGACCATGGCCAGGCGCTGTTCGTCGCCGATCAGCCGCAGCGCCACCAGCAGGTCGTTGATCACGCCCTGGGTCTGCAACAGCACGATCCATGAGGTCGTGCGCACCAGTAGCGAGGTCCAGAACGGCAGCAGCACGCCCACCAGCAGCAGCGCGGCGCGCCGCGGCGGCGCATGGGCGATGAGATAGGCGAGCGGATAGCCGAGCAGCAGGCACAGGGCGGTGACCGCCAGACTGACCAGGAAGGTGCGTGCGAACAGGTTCAGGTAGATGCGCTGCTCCTCCGGCCGGCGCACGATGCGGCCGTCCGCTCCGCGGTCGCGGTCCAGCGCGTTCAGATAGTGGCGCAATGTCCACCGCTGTCCGGCGCGCTGCACCGCCAGCCATGTGCTCGGCTCGCCCCACGCCGGATCGGCCGCTATCATCGCCGCGCGCCAGGAGTCGGTCTCGGCGTCCTGCAACCGCCGCGTGCTGCGCGTGATGACGCTGCGCAGTCCGGCTTGGACGCGGTTTACCCGGGTGGCAATCTGGCCAATCGTGCGCTGCTCGCGCGCCTGCACCAATTCGCCGGCGGCGGCTGCGAACACCTGTTCGGACGGCAGCCTGCTGCCGTCCGGCTGCTCGCTGCCGTCCCAGGTGTGCAGCAGGGAGAGCGTCGCCGGCAGCGCGTCGGCGACTACCGGGTCGTGGACGCTGCGCACCAGCATGGTGGCCAGCGGCGCCAGAAACGCCACGCCGATGAATCCGGCCAGCGGCAGCACCAGGGCGGCGGCGCGCCAGCGGGCGGCGCCGCGCCGCGTCGCGATCAGCGAGCCAGCCACGCTCCGAAGCGCTCGTTGACCTCGTCGCCGTAGTCGGCCCACCAGGCCCAGTCGTTGAACAGCGACCGCTGCAGCCGTTGCGGGGTAACCGGCATGTGCGGCTCCATCTCGACGCCGGTCTCCGCGTGCGTGGTGACCAGCGCCAGGGCCGACTTGCGCACCGGGCTGTAGGAGATGTAGCGGCTCACGGCGGCCATCGACTCCGGCAGGGCGGTGAACGCCAGGAACCTGAGCGCGGTGTCCAGGTTGGGAGCCCCGGCGACGATGGCGAGCTGCGATTTGCAGGTCATCGTTCATCCCCCCTTGTTTGGTTGTAGTCCGCCAATGCGCGGCAGTCGGCCGCCGCCCATCCGATCATGATGTCGTCGCCTTCCAGCATCGCCCCATGACCCACGATATTGGGGATTCTCAACAGGTATTCGGTGCGTCGATCGACCGTCGCGTGCACGACCAGGTGATCGCCGAGGAACGTGATCAGTTCCACCCGCGCCGGGAACTGGTTGCGGTAGGCGGCATCCCGCCGTGCGATGCCGATGCGCTCCGGGCGGATGGCCACCGTCACCTGGTCACCGGGCGCACATTCGGCTACCCGGTACGCTACGACCGTCCTGCCGTTCACGTCCACCCGGCAGTAGTCGCCGTCGACCGCGGCCACGCTGCCGTGCACCAGGTTGTTGCCGCCGATGAAGCGCGCCACGAACGGACGCTCCGGTTCTTCATAGAGGACCTCGGGCGGCGCCACCTGCTCGATGCGCCCGTGCTGGAACACGGCGATGCGGTCCGACATCACCATCGCTTCCTGCTGGTCGTGGGTCACGTACACTATGGTGACGCCGAGACGGCGGTGAATGCGGCGGATCTCGTACTGCATCTCTTCGCGCAGGTTGCGGTCGAGCGCGCCGAGCGGTTCGTCCATCAGCACGAGATGAGGTTCGAATACCAATGCACGGGCGATTGCCACGCGTTGTTGCTGGCCGCCCGACAACTGGTCGGGCCGCCGCTCCTCGAACCCTTGCAGCCGCACCAGGCTCAGCGCGCGCTGCACGCGCTGCCGGCGCGCATGCGCTTCCATGCGCCGCACCTCGAGCGGAAAGGACAGGTTGGCGCCGACGCTCAGGTGGGGAAACGCGCGTAGTTCTGGAATACGACGCCGATATTGCGTTGCCGCGGCGGCAGATCGTGCACCGAGCGCCCGCCGATGCGGATGGTGCCGGCCGAAGGCGTCTCGAACCCCGCGAGCATCATCAGGCAGGTGGTCTTGCCGGAGCCCGAGGGACCGAGCAGGGTCAGGAACTCGCCTTCGCGGATATCCAGATTCAGGTCCTGCACCACCAGGGTGCGACCGTCGTAACTCTTGTCGATGTTCTGAAACTGAACGTACGGCTGGGCGCCCGCTGCAGCGGACGGATCGTCGGCATGCGCCGTCGCGTGGGCTTGCGACTGCGCGGGCTCGCTACGCTCCATGGCAGTCGCCATGACACATGATGGTGGCGGCGGACGGCGCGTTTGTCAATTCAACACGTGATCCGGTTCGTGCACGCGGCCGGCCGGTCGGGTATACTGCGGCCAAGCATTTCCCGAGGAGACTACACATGGCACGGAATGGAGAGATCACGTTCAAGGGCAACCCGGTGACGCTGGCGGGCGACCGGCTGGCCGTCGGGCAATCGGCGCCCGACTTCACGCTGCACTACTTTGACGACGGCATGCACGAGCTCACGCTCGCCGACCTGAAGGGCAAGCCGTGCCTGATCAGCGTGGTGCCGTCACTGGACACGCCGGTGTGCGCGGCCCAGACGAGCCGCTTCAATGATGAACTCGCCGCATTGCGGGACCAGGTCAACGCGGTAACCGTCAGCTGCGACCTGCCGTTCGCGCAGGTGCGGTTCTGCGGCGCCGCCGGCATCGCCAACATCCGCGTCGCGAGCGATTACCAGGAGCGGGCGTTCGGCAACGATTGGGGAACCCTGATCGAGGAGTTGAAGATACTCGCCCGCGCGGTGTATGTGCTCGACGCGAGCGGCGCCATCGTCTACGAGCAGATCGTCCCCGAGGTGGTCGACGAACCAGACTACGACGCCGCGCTCGCAGCACTGAAACAGCTGCTCGAGTAGCGCCGCGAAATCCGCGCCTACGGCGCCGCTTTCGGCCCAGCCGGCCTACGAGACCGCCAACCCGCGGCCGCCAAGGGGAAGAGCGACCTGGCATGCCACGCACCTATATTCTCCTCCTGCACGACACGGTGCGCGCCTACCTGTTGTCCCTGGGCAGCCGCGCCAAGCAGCGCCTGGGCGAGAAGCTGGAGTTCCTCCAGCACGGCCTGTGGGACACCGGCGTGCGCGTCAAGAGACTCAAGGGGGCGGCGCGCGCGGTATTCGAGGCGCGGCTGAGCCGCGGCGACCGGATTCTGTTCACGCTCGGCCGGCGCATGCACGGCGCCATCCCGATCTACGTCTGGGGCGTGGTGCAACATGACGACGTGACCGCCGCCGAGCGCCGGATCGTGCCGGCGAACGCGCCGTTTCTGGACTTTCAGCCGCTTGCCGTCGAGGAACGGCCGGAGTTGGACGCGGATGAGCTGGATGACGAGTACTTCTCGCTGGTGCAGTCGCAACCCGGCGGCGGCTTGGCCGCGGACACGCGCCGGGACGCGGCGGCGCTGGCGGGGGACGACCTGGCCGCGGTCAGCGGCGATACCGGGCCGCAGCGCTGGCTGGTGGTGGACGGCGAGGAGTGGCGGCGCCTGCAGCAGGCGCACCGCGGCGACCACGTCGAGCTGTTCCTCTACCTGACCCGCGAGCAGGCGCGTCTGCTGGACAGCGAGCCGCCGCTGCTGCTGTCCGGCACGGCCGGCAGCGGCAAGACCACCATCGCCGTCTACTTCCTGTTGCGCCACCGCGTTCGTCAGCTCAACGCGGCCGCCAGCGATGAGGCGCCGTCCGACACCGCGCCGGAGCCGCCAACGGAGCGGGAGCGGGCGCTGTTCCTGACCTATAGCGCGCATCTGAAGCGGTTTTCGGAGGCGATGTATCGCGGTCTGGTGGCGGCCACCGACCTCGAACGGGCGCCTCAAACGGTGCGCTTCGCCACCTATGGCGAGTTGCTGGAGGAGATTTTGAGCCGCGCCGGACGGCGCGTGCAGCGCGAGCCGCCCGTGGGACTGGTCGAGTTTCGAGCCATATTCCAGAACCACCCGGCGTCGGCCCGCTACGACGCCGAGCTGGTGTGGGAGGAAATTCGCGCCATCATCAAGGGCGCCAAGCCGCAGATAAGCGCGCGCCGGTTCGCGGAGCTGGCGGCGCGCGCCGACGCCGCCGCGGCGACCGGGCGGGAGCGGGCCGAGCTGGCGGAGTACGTGGTGCGGCTGGCCAATCTGGAGGCGGGGGCCCGGCTTGACGCCGTGCGGGCGCGCAAGACCTCGTTCGCGACGCTGCGCGAGTTCGCCGCCAGCCTGCGCGGCGGAGACACTGCCCGCCGGCAGGAGCAGCAGTTCCTGCTCGGCACCGCTCTGCGCCTGCTCGAAAAGCAGTCCGCACGCCTTGATCAGCCGCTCCTGACGCTGCGCGAGTACGAAGGGCTGGGGGCCAAGCGCGCCCCCAACTTTCCGTTCGAGCGGCGCGAGATCCATGCCATCGCCGAGTACTACCAGGAACAGTTGCAAGCGGTGGCGCGCGCCGACGAAATCGATCTGACCCGCGCGGCGCTGCAGTATCTGGACCGGCATGACGACCAGTTCCGTTTCGACCTGGTGGTATGCGACGAGGTGCAGGATTTCACCGATCTGCAGTTGGCGCTGTTGTTCCGCCTCGCCGACGATCCGCTGCACACCGTGCTTACCGGCGACCCCAAACAGATCATCAATCCAAGCGGGTTCCGCTGGGAGGAGGTGCGCGCCCGCTACTACGAGCGCGGCTTGCCGGTGCCGGAAGTGATCAATCTCAGCATCAACTTTCGCAGCGTGGGAAATATCGTCGCCTTGGCCAACGAGTTGCTGTTGCTGAAGCGGTCCCTGATCGGCGCCGCCAGCGGCGAGATTACCGAGCGCTGGACGTTTCGGGGCCGTCCGCCGCTGCTGGCCGAAGGGCTCGCCGAGCCCGAGGTGCTGGCCGCCTTGCGCCAGGGCGGCGCGGGCCAGGTAGTGCTGGTGCGCACGCCGAAGGAGCGCGACCGGCTGCGCGCGGAGCTGCAGTCGGAACTGGTGTTCACCATAGCCGACGCCAAGGGTCTGGAATTCGACGCGGTACTGCTGTGGCGGTTCTCCGGCGCCGCGGGAGCGCCGGCCATGTGGCGGCGCATCGCCGCCGGGCAGGTGCGCGGCGCCGCCGACGCCCCGCACATTCGCCACGAGCTCAACCTGCTGTACGTGGCGGTGACTCGGGCGCGCAACACCCTGGTGATCTGGGACGGTGAGACGGTCAGTCCGATCTGGGGCATTGAATCGGTGGCGAAGCATGTCTACCGGTCGCCGGATGCCGGCGCCGTGACCACCATCTGGCAGCGCGTTTCCACGCCTGCCGAGTGGGAGGCGCAGGGCGACTACTTCTCCGAGCGTGAGCACTACGCCGCCGCCGAGGAGTGCTACCGTAATGCCCAGGCGGTGGCCAAGGAGGAGGTAGCGCGCGCCCACCGTCTGGAACGGGAGGGGGATCACCGCGCCGCGGCGGAGTTGTTCACCGCCCATGGCCGTGCCGCGCAGGCGGCCGTCAACCTGGAACGGGTCGAGGAATACGCCAAGGCTGCCCGGCAGTGGCGGCGCGCGGGGGACAAGGCGCGCGCCGCGGCCTGCGAGGCGCACCACTACGAGACGGCCGGCAACTTCAAGGCGGCCGCCGAGCGCTGGCAGCAGCTCGGCGACGAGCCGGCGATGCTGCGCAACTGGGAGCGCGGCCGCCGGTATCGGCAGCTGGCCGCGTTCTACCGGGAGCGGCGGGTGAGCGGCGAGGCGGCGCGCTACCTGAAGCTGGCCGGCGACCACGCGGCGGCGGCGGTCGAGTTCCGCCGTGCCGGGCTCCTGGAGCTGGCGGCGCAGGAGTTCGAGCGTGCCGGCGACTACAAGCGGGCGGCGCCGCTGTACCGGCGGCTGGGAGACAGCGTCGCCCTGCTGCGCTGCCTGGGCTCGATGCAGACCGGCGGCGCCTACGAGGCCGCGCTGGTGTACGAGGAACAGGGCAACTGGCAGAAGGCGGTCGAGTGCTTCCGGCGCTACGCCGACAGCTCGCCGGCAGCGCGCGGCGATCTGGAGCGGCGGCTGGCGACCATCACCCCGAAGCGTCCCGGGCTGCGCGCCGCGGTGCGTATGGACGCCCTCGGACAACACCTGCGCGCCGCGCCCATCTACGAGCGCCGCGGCCACTTGGCGCGCGCCGCCGAGTTGTACAGCGTCGGCGGCGAGCACGAGCAGGCGGCGCGCTGTCTGGCGGCCTGCAGCCGCCACCGGGAGGCAGCGCAGGAGGCGTTGCGCTCGCCCGGGCAGGACGCCCTCGATCTCGCGGTCGAGAATCTGCGCGACTACGCGCTCGTCGGTCCGGGAGCGGGAGCTTCCGTGCCGACCGAGAAGCAGCTAGTGGCCCGGGTCAGCGAGCTCGCGCGCGCCGCCGGGCGCCTGGCGCGCGCCGGCGAGCACCGGCCGGCACTGGCGCACTATCTGGCGCTCCAGCAACTGCGCATGCATCCGGACGCGTTTCAGGACGAGGTGCTTGCCGCCTATGCCGGCCTCGAGTGCCACGCAGCCGCAGTCGAACACTGCCTGCGGGACGGGACGGCCGCCGCGGCCCACGCGTATCTGGATGGCCATCCCGAGGCGGTGTGGCCGATTGCCGAGGTGGAGCGGCTCGCGCACGGCGCGGGCGGAGATGCGAAGCTCGGCGGAGTCGACAACAAGGGCATCATGGACGCGCTGTTACGGGTCATGAACGACTGCCTGCAGCGCGGCCGCGACGCCGACCGCGGGCCCCGGCTCGGTGCCCTGCTCGCCGGCCTGCAGCCGCTGTTCGCCTACTGGACACCGCTGTCCCGCCATAGCAGCGATCTGCTGATTACTCTGCGCAGCTACGATCACCTCGTTCCCACCGTGGCGTACCTGCACTCTCCGCTTGTCGAACGGAACGAGGACCACCGGTACTTTCTCGACCGGCTGCGCGCGGTGGCGGACGCCGAGCAGGACCGTGAGTTGGCGCTGTGTACGCTGCTGGAGGACGAGCCGGCGTTCGAAGCGGCAATCGCGGATATCGAGCCGGCGCCGCACAACGCGGCGCTGTTTGCGGCGAGCGCCGCTCGCTACGGCGAGGCGGTCGCCATGCTGGTCGCGGAGGGAAGGGCCGACGACGCGGCTTCGATATGCTTGCGGCACGGAAACTTCGCTCGCGGCGGACGCATCTACGAGCAGGCGGGAGACCTGCTGCGCGCGGCGCGTACCTTTCGCGACGGCGGGCTGTTCGCGGACGCGCGCCGCTGCTACCTGGCGCGTGGCGACGAGGCGGGCGTTGCGCGCGTGTTGGAGCGGGAGCGCCGCCATGACGACGCGATGGCGATCTGGCAGCGCCTCGGGCGTAAGCGCGAGATCGAGCGCCTCGCCCGCAAGATGGGGCGCAGCCCGTAGCAGTCTGTCGGCCTGCGACGGACTGCGATGCTCCAGGCGCGATGGGCCAAGGCAACAAGGCAACGCGGGCAGGCGGCGCACTCGGACGGCGAAATCCTGGACGCTACTGGCAGCGGCAGTTGTACAGCCGGGCGCCGTTCAGCAAAGACCCGGCGCTAGTGCCAGCGATAGCTGTACAGCCGGGCGCCGTTCAACAGGAAGCGGATCTTCACGGTGTCAGGCAGGTCGGCAGGGTCGGCGTTCCGCCACGCCAGCCGGCCGTCCAGCTCATCGCCCTGCAACGGCAGGCAGCGGTCGCGGGAGAAGGCGTCGATCACGCTGCCGTCGGCGCGGCACAGTTCCGCCGCCAGGCTGCCGCCGGTGGCGTCGGCGTTCACGATCAGCGCCCTGCTGCCGGCCGGTCGGGGCGCCGCCTTGGTGGCGACCATGCCGGCCTCGGGAGCGTGCAGGGCGACGAACCGGTCGCGCTGCCAGGTGGCCCGCGCCAGGCACTTGACGCGCTGCTCCAGGTCGGTTTCGCCGTGCGTGTGCCGGCAGCCGGTGTAGTACCAGTGGATGTCGTCGCCCTCGATGACCGGCTCCTTGGCGGTGCCAATGATCATGCCGCGGTCGAAACCGTCGCCGCGCGGGATCGCCGGCGTGCGCTCGCGGTCGGCGTGCTCCCACAATACGCCGTCGCGGCTCACCACCATCTGCGCCTCGATCGGACCGTCGCACGGCATCTGGTTGTGCTCGCCGGGAATCCGCTCGGCGGTGACATACAGGGCGCCGACCAGCCCGATGTGGACGTTGCAGTAGCGGAACGCGGACAGATCGTAGAATTCGGCGCGCAGCGCGCCGTAGCGCCCCACCGCCACCGCGTCGTCGCGGCTGGTGGGTTCCAGGACCGGCACCGACTCCTTCCAGGGGCCCGCCAGTGCCGGACTCTCGGTGTAGCAGATGATGCGCCGGCTGTCGCCGGGGGTGGGCCAGCGCCCGGCGAAGCTCGCGTCGCGCTGAATCGAATAGGCGCGATACACCTGGTCGCGCTCATCCCAGGTGACGTTGAACGCGCCCTCGTTGGCGCGCTCCACCACCGGGGCCAGGTGGTGGCGGTCGTCCCAGCGGATGCCGTCCGGCGAGGTGAGCAGGAAGATGCCGCGGTAGCGGCGGCAGTAGCCGACCGCCTTGTAGCGGCGCTCCGGATCGGGATCGTTGCGGTCGATGAACACGGCGGCGCCGTGCAGGTCCCAGACGATGTTGTTGGCCGGGTCGCCGTTGAAGGTGAAGATGCCGAGCGGCGGCTTGACCCAGGTGATACCGTCGTCGCTTTCCGCGTACAGGGTCAGGTCACCGCGGTCGTTGTTTTCCAGTGCGCGCCCATACTGATCCTCGGTCACGCCGTTACAGTTGATCGGGCGCTCATCGGTGCGCGGAATGTACAGCCCCGGAATCTGGTAGTTGCACTCCGGGACGCGCCAATGCGGACCCATCCGGCCCATGTACCACATGCGGTACTTGCCGAGCAGGTCGTCGTACAACACGGTGCCGTACAGGTGGATGCGCCGGCTCATGCCCGGCCCGCAGTACTCCCACGGTTGGTCGCGGTCCGGCTCCATCAGCACGCCGCTCTTGCGTCCGATCTGCACCTCGCGGCGAATGCCGCGCTGTTGCTCGAGCAGCGTTTCGTCCAGGAGCAGGACGCTGTCGTCGCGATAACCGGTAGCACTCATGGCGCGCATTATGACCGATCCCGGTCGTTCCGGCGCGTGTCATGGGCGTCACGGGCGTCGTGGCCGTCGTCGAGTGCGGTGCCGCCATTGCTGCGCGCCTGCTTGCGCCGGGCCACGCGCGGGTCGACGACCCCGAAGCGCAGCAGCAGCCAGCCGGCGAGCGACAGCACCACGCCGGCGGCGAACACCGGCCGGTAATTCACCGTATCGATCAGCCAGCCGGCGGCGATCGGCGCCGCCAGGGCGGGCGCGGCCAGCAGGGTGGTGGTGAGCGCGGTGTAGGTGGCCACGCGGCCGGCGGCGCCGAGGTCCATCGCCATGCTCGGTCGCGACACCTTGATGCCGGCGTCGGCCAGGGCAAGGAGCGCGAATGCGGCATACATCCATGCCGCCGCCGGCGCCAGCAGCACCACCACCCCCGCTGCCGCGCACAGCAGTGCCGCGACCTCGATGGCGGCGCGGTGGCCGAAGCGGTCGCCCCACCAGCCGAGCAGCGGCGTGCCGGCCGCCTGGCTGATCAGCGCCGCCATGGTCAGGGTGGCGGCGAACGCGTCGCTGACGGCGAACGCCTCGCGTGCGTAGATCACGTAGAAGGTCACCCCGAGGGCGCCGAAGATCACCAGCATTTGACTGAGCAGAAAACGGGCGAAGTTGTGATCGCCGCGCAGCACGGCCGGCAGCTCGCGCAGGTAGGCGCCGAGGCGCACCGGCGCTCGCTCGGGGGTGTGTGCCGGCTCACGATTGAAGGTCAGGAAGGTCCAGGAGATTGCCTGTCCGGCGAAGGCGAGCAGAAAGCACAGCCCGAACGACAGCGGATAGGGCACGGTGTCCAGGATGTGCCGCGCGAGCAGCGCGCCGCCGGCGCCCATCAGCGCGCCGATGGCGGCGCCGAGGCCGAACAGCATCCCCTTGCGGTCGGGGTGGATCACCTTGGCCAGCATGGCGCGCCACGCCGGCGACGCCACGCCGACGGCGCCTTGCGAGACCAGCAGCATGGCCACCAGAAACGCATAGGCGAACCACCGCGGTGCGACCGGCCACAGCACGATGCCGAGACCGAGCACTAGCCACGGCACGCGCTCGACCACGCTGACCCGCACGATCCACGGCTTCTTGCGCTCCAGGGACTCGGCGCGCGCGGCCATGAGGAGCTGCGGCACGTGCGAGGCGGCCAGGTAGATGGCCGGGATCAGTCCGATCAGCACTCGCGACTCGGTCAGGTAGCTGACGTAGAGCGGCAGGATGGTGGAGATGAAGATGAAGCTGCCGGCCAGGTGGACGAACGACAGGTCGCCGATGTTGACCCAGAAGTTCCAGCGCGCGTGGCGGCGAATGAACTCCCGGTAGCCGGGATCGGAGGGCGGCTGGCTCACGCCGGAAGCGCGGTCAGGGGGCTACCGTCTCCCAGGATCCGCTGTCCCAGGAGCGCGCCACCGCCTGCTGGACGCGCGCCACCGCCGCGGCCGCCGCCAGCGACCCGCGCCCCGGCGTGCCGGCCGCCACCGCGGTGAGGAACTCGGCCAGCTCGATGGTGAGCGTGTCGTCGTAGCCGATGCCGATGCCGGCGCCGGGGTTGAAGCGCCCGTGGTAGGGATGCTGCGGCCCGGCGATGGCGGTGGTGAAACCGTCGCCGGCCGCGCCGTCGTCGCCGGCGATGCGTACCTGCAGTTCGTTGAGGCGCTCGAAGTCCCAGGCCAGCGCGCCGCGCCGCCCGTTGACCTCGAACGCCATCTGGCATTCGGGGCCGAAGATCACCCGGCACGCCTCCAGGGTGCCGCGCGCGCCGCCGGCGAACTCCACCAGCATGCCGACGTAGTCCTCGTTGGTCACCGGGCCGGTCGGTCCCCCCGCCTTGGCCGCAAAGTGAGTGCCCTCGCCGGGCGTCGCCAGCGGGCGCTCGGCGATGAAGGTGTGCCGCTGGCTCACCACGCGCCGGATCGGCCCGGCGATGTAGTGCGCGGTGTCCACGACGTGCGAGATCAGGTCAGCCAGGGTGCCGCCGCCCGCCTGCTCGTGCTGGAAGCGCCACGACAGCACGCCGTTCGGGTCGCGCCCGTAGCCGCTGAAGAAGCGGCCCCGGTAGTGGGTCAGCTCGCCGAGCCGCCCGCCGTCGATCAGGCGCCGTGCATGCTGCACCAGCGGCGCGAACACGTAGTTGTAGCCCACGCCGCTGACGATGCCGGCGCGCTCGGCCGCCGCCGCCACTGCCAGCGTATCCTCCGGGCTGCGGCCCACCGGCTTTTCGCAGAATACGTGCTTGCCGGCGGCGATCGCCGCCTCCGCCATGGTGCGGTGCAGAACATTGGGCGCGGTCACGTCGACGATGTCGACATCCGGCGCGGCCACCGCCTCGCGCCAGTCGGCGGTGGTGCGGGCGAACCCGTAGTCGCGCTGCGCCGCGTGCCGCCGCGCGTCGACCTGGTCCGCGCACACGACCAGCCGAGGGTCCAGTCCGCGGTCGGCAAACCGATGCCGGGCTTGCAAATAGGCGCGGCTGTGGGCGGCTCCCATCCAGCCCATGCCAATGACCGCGATGCCAAGTATCGTGCTCATTCCGGCCTCTATCATTGCACATCGCGGCCCGCCGTATCCCGCGCCCCGGGCCCTGGTCGCCCTGGTCGGCGCCGTGCGCAACCCCGGCGTCAATGCCGTATGCTGCGCGTGTGGAAGCGGAACTGAAGGTAGGACTCGTGGGCTGCGGACCGCGCGGGCTGGGACATGCCCGCATCGTGGCGCAGTTGCCGGGAGCGCGGCTGGAGGCGGTGTGCGATCCCGCCGCGGCGGCGCGCGGCACGGCGGCGGCGCAGTTCGGCATAGCCCGCGAGTATGAGCGGATCGAGCAGATGCTCGACGATGCGGCGCTGGACGCGGTGCTGGTCAACGTGCCGCCGCACGTGAACGCGCAGGCGGCGCTGGTCTGCTTGCAGGCCGGGGTCGACACCTTGGTCGAGAAGCCGCCGGGGCTGCGCGTAGCCGAGACCCGTGCGCTGCGCGAGGCGGCGCAACAGAGCGGCGCGCGCTGCATGGTGGGCCTCAACCGGCGCTTCAACCCGCTGATCGCGGAGGCGAAGCGGCGCGTAGCCGAACGCAGTCCGCTGGTCACGGTGGTGGGCGAGTTCCACAAGAATCTGGTCGAAATCGAGCGCCAGGGGAGGATCGCGGAGCCGACCCTGGCGCGGTTCTTCTACGAGACGCCGATCCATGCCCTGGATTGCGTGCGCTGGCTGGCCGGCGCCCCGGTGCGGGGTGTGTTCAGCTTCTCGCAGCGGGCGGTGTCACGCCACCGCGATGCGTTCGGGGCGCTCATGGAGTTCGACAACGGCTGCATCGTGCACCTGATCGCCAACATTACCAGCGGCGCCCGGCTGGAACGGTACGAGATCCATGGCGCCGGCATCTCCGCCTACCTGGACGGGGTGGACCGCGGGCACGTGGTGGCGGACGGCGCGGTGACCGAACTCAGCGGCGACGGTGCGAGCAGCACCCGGGAGCAGGACCGCTACTTTCTCGACTGTATCCGGCACGGCCGGCCGGTCGAGGCCCCGGCGTGCGACCTGGACGAGGCGGTTGCCACCATGGAACTGGCCGCGCTCATCCACGGCGACTGATCCCGCCGCTGCTTCGTCGCAAGCAGCGCTGCGCGCTGGTCAGCGCGCGGCGGCTACCGCCATCGGTTCGGCCGCCGGTACCGGGGCGGCGGGCTCGGCTTCAACCTGCGCGGACATGCTCCGATTGAGCGCGGATATGAGCGCCAGCGCCGAGGCCTTGGCGATGTTCGGGTTGGTGCCGGCCCCGAAGCACTGAATGCCGTTGCCGGTGGCGATCTGGATGTAGGCGATGGCGGTGGAGTCGGTACCCTGGCCCAGGGAGTGCTCGGAGTAGTGGGTCAGCGTGAAGTCAGCGAGACCCGCCGTGCCGAGGGCATCCTTGAGCGCGTCGATCGGGCCGTTGCCGGTTCCCGCCAGCCGCATCTCGACGCCATCCCTGGCGATGGTCAGCACGCCGTCCATGCGCGAGCTGTCGCCGGCGGCGCTGGCGATGGCGTAGTCGATGAAGCGGACCGGCTCGTCGGCTTCCAGGTATTCATTCTGGAACGCCTGCCAGATCTCCTGTGCCTCCACTTCGCGGCCGGTGCGCTCGGTGAGCTCCTGCACCGCCTGGCCGAATTCCGGCTGCATCGTCTTGGGTAGGAGGCAGCCGAACTCGGCCTCCATGACGTACGCCACGCCGCCCTTGCCCGACTGCGAGTTGATGCGGATGATCGC
This sequence comes from Spirochaetia bacterium, assembly GCA_965262935.1. Taxonomy (GTDB): domain Bacteria; phylum Spirochaetota; class Spirochaetia; order SZUA-6; family Bin103; genus Bin103. Next base: position 1,505,865 of record OZ253572.1, read on the forward strand.
CTGGTAGGAGCGCCCGACGTCGGTCGGGTCGATCGGCAGGTAGGGCACCTCCCACCGGCCGTCCGCTGCGCTGCCCTGCGCCGTCATGCCCTTGTTGATGGCGTCCTGGTGCGAGCCCGAGAAGGCGGTGAATACCAGTTCGCCGGCATAGGGGTGGCGCGCCCCCACCGGCAGGTCGGTACAGTAGTCGGACACCTCGATCAGGCGGCTCAGGTCGTGCAGGTCGAGTCCCGGGTCGACCCCCTGCGTGTACAGGTTGAGCCCCACGGTGACGATGTCCACGTTGCCGGTGCGCTCGCCATTGCCGAACAGCGTGCCTTCCACCCGCTCGGCCCCGGCCATCAGGCCCAGTTCCGTGGCAGCCACACCGGTGCCGCGGTCGTTGTGGGTGTGCAGGCTGAGGATGATGCTGTCGCGGCGCTGGACGTGGCGCAGGAACCACTCGATCTGGTCCGCGTACACGTTGGGGGTGGCCAGCTCCACCGTGGCCGGCAGGTTGATGATCATGCGCCGGTCGGGGCTGGGATCCCACGCCTCGATCACCGCATCGCATATCTCCACCGCGAAGTCGAGCTCGGTGCCGGTGAAGCTCTCCGGCGAGTACTCGTACACCACCTCGGTGTCGGTCCGATCGGCCAGCTCGCGCACCAGCCGGGTGCCGTCCACCGCGATGGCGCGGATGGCGGCGCGGTCCATGCGGAATACCACGCGGCGCTGCAGCTCGGAGGTCGAGTTGTACAGATGCACGATGGCCCGCGGCGTGCCTTCGATCGCCTCGAAGGTGCGCCGGATCAGGTGATCGCGCGACTGGGTAAGCACCTGCGGGTAGACGTCGCCGGGGATCATGCCGCGCTCGATCAGGGTGCGCGTGAATTCGAATTCCACCGCGGCGGCGGACGGAAACCCGATCTCGATCTCCTTGAAGCCGATGTCCGTCAGGAGGTTGAACATGCGCAGCTTCTGCTCCAGGTTCATCGGATTGATCAGCGCTTGATTGCCGTCGCGCAGATCGACGCTGCACCAGATCGGCGCCTGCTCGATGGTGCGGTTCGGCCACCGGCGATCGGGCAGATCGATGACGGGATAGGGGCGGTACTTGGTTATCGTTCCTCGCTGCATGTGCTCTCCTTTATTCTCCTTCGGCGCAAAATGGCGAAAAAAAAGCCCAGGTTCGCAGTTGATTTGCATCAACTGTGAGCCTGGGCTGCGGCTTTTGCTCTACGCCGTCGCTACATGCGGTCCCCGGCGGAGCACGCGACAACCCAGGCCGCTAGGCCCAGGAGGGTGAGAAGCAAGTTGCGTAGAAGTGAGTCCAACTGCCGCATGTCCATACCGAAGTCCGCGCTTAACCTACAGCACATCGGGCACTTGTGGCAAGTGGCGGCATTGAGCAACAGGCGTTGCCCGCGTAATCGCTTGGCTGATAGACTGTGCTCGCACGCATATCTGGACGAGGTGTGCGGTTTTGAAGGAGCATTCCGATGTTGAAGAAGAGAGTGGAAGGGATTGTGCACGGAGCCACCGACGTGGTTACCGGAGCGCTCGATGCGCGGGCGAATTCCATTTCGGTGCGCCCGGACGACGAGAGCCTGCAGCGGATCGACGAGTTGGTCGAGGCGGAGGTGTTTTCCGATCGCGCCACGGCGACCACCTTTCTGGTCGCCGAAGGCATCAAGGCCAACGCCGAGATGTTCGCCCAGATTCAGGACGGGTTCGAGGAAATCCGCAAGGTAAAGGAGCAACTGCGCAGCCTGCGTGGCCCGGATGCGGACGGTGAGGAGTAGCTTCTAGGCGGCGTGTTCCGACAGGTAGCGTTCCGCTTCCATGGCCGCCATGCAGCCGCTGCCGGCGGCGGTGACGGCCTGCCGGTAGATCTTGTCCTGCACGTCGCCGCAGGCGAACACGCCGGGCCGGCTGGTGGCGGTGGAGTTGCCGGGGGTGATCAGGTAGCCGGACTGGTCGGTTCCCAGTTGGCCGGCGAGAAACGCCGTATTGGGCTCGTGCCCGATGGCAAAGAACAGTCCACCCGCTTCGAGTTCGCTGTCGGAACCGGTTTGCACGTTGGTGACCCGCACCCCGGCAACCAGGTCGTCGCCGAGCACCTCGCTCAGCACCGAGTTCCATGCCATTTCGATGGTGTCGTTGCCGAACACCCGCTGCTGCATCGCCTTGGAAGCACGCATCTCGTCGCGGCGCACGACCATCGTGACCCGGCTGGCGTACTTGGTGAGGAAGGTGGCCTCCTCGGCCGCCGTGTCGCCGCCGCCGACCACGACGAGGTGCTTGCCGCGGAACACCGGCAGGGCGCCGTCGCACACGGCGCAGGCAGAGATGCCGCGCTGCCAGAGCCGCTCGGCGCCCGGTACGTACAGCCGCTTGGCGGTCGCACCGGTGGCGATGATCACCGTGCGCGCGGCCACCGTGGCGCCGCTGTCGGTGGTTACCGTGTACGGCGGCGCGCTCAGATCGACCGCGCTCACCGTTTCGGTGACGATGCGCGCGCCGCTCCGTTCCGACTGCCGGCGCATCAGGTCCATCAGCTCGGGACCGCCGATGCCGTCGGGGAAGCCGGGGTAGTTCTCGACATCGGTGGTGGTGGTGAGCTGGCCGCCGGCGGCGACGCCGCCGGCCATGAACCCCTCGTACAGCAGCGGCTCCAGCATGGCGCGGCCGGCGTAGACGGCGGCCGTGTGTCCCGCCGGACCGGAGCCGACGATGACGCAGTGTTCGATTTTCACTAGGCGGAGAAGCGCGCGGCTACCGCGTCCCAGTTGATGACGTTGAAGAACGCGGCGATGTAGTCCGGACGCCGGTTCTGATAGTTCAGGTAGTAGGCGTGCTCCCACACGTCCATGCCCAGAATCGGGGTGTCGCCCTGCATCAGCGGGCTGTCCTGGTTGGCGGTGCTGTACACGGCGACGCCGCCGTCGCTGTTCTTGACCAGCCACGCCCAGCCGCTGCCGAAGCGCGTGGTGCCGGCCGCGGCGAACGCCTTCTTGAAGCCGTCGAAACTGCCGCACGCCGCGTCGATCGCGTCTGCCAGGGCGCCGCTCGGCTCACCACCGCCGCCGGGCCCCATCACGGACCAGAACAGCGAGTGGTTGGCGTGGCCGCCGCCGTTGTTCTGCACCGCGGTGCGGATGTCGGCGGGCACCTTGGAGATTTTGCGCATCAGCTTCTCGATGTCCCAGCTCTCGAACTCGGTGCCGGCAACGGCGGCGTTGAGATTGGTGACGTAGGTGGCGTGGTGCTTGTCATGGTGGATGGTCATGGTCTGGGCATCGATATGCGGCTCCAGAGCGTCGTAGGCGTAAGGCAGCGGAGGGGTCTCGAAGGCCATGTGTTACTCCTTGTAACGGGTTGGTTGTCGAAGTGGAATTACCTCTCCGGCAAAGTACCATCGGCCCCCCAGGGGGTCAACCGAGGCGCCCCGCGGCGCCCCGCGCTACGCGCGCGTTGGCCGGGCTGCGCGCGCGGGCCGGCGGGGCGTCATCCCGCCGCGCTCAACTGCGCTTGCCGGCCGCACGCGCGCTGGGGTGCGCGGTGGCTGGCCACGATGTCCCGCGCGGCGGCCAGGTCGGCGCACTCCATCAACGCCACGCGCAGCGCCCTGGTGTCGGGGAAGCCGGCCAGGTAGGCCTTGAAGTGGCGGCGCATCTCCACGAACGGGCGCACCTGCCCGAGCAGACGGTCGAACAGGACGGCATGCTCGAGCATCGTTTCGAGTACTCGGTCGAGCCCCAGTTGCCGTTTGCTGACGGTGGGATGAAACAGCCAGGGATTGCCGAATATGGCGCGTCCGAGCATCACGCCGTCGGCCCCGGTCTGCGCGGCGAGCAGGCGCCCGTGGGCGGGGTCGCGCACGTCGCCGTTGCCGATGATCGGCACGCCGCTGCCGGATGCCTGGCGGACCGCGCGCGCGATGGCATCCCAGTGCGCGGCGGTGTTGGACAGCTCGCGTACGGTGCGGGCGTGCAGGGTGATCGCCGCCGGGCGCAACTCCAGCAGCGCCGCGAGCCACTCCTCGAGCGTGTCGCGTTCGATGCCGATGCGCGTCTTGATCGATACCGGCAGACCGCCGGCGCCTTCGCGCGCGGCGGCGTAGATCTCGCGCATGCGCACCGGGTCACCGATCAGGGCGGCGCCGGCGCCCTGCCGCAGCACGCGCCGGTCCGGGCAGCCGGTGTTGATGTCGATGCCGTCGAAACCGAGCTGCCGCGCGAGCTGAGCACAGCGGAAGAACGGCTCCGGGCGCGGTCCGAAGAACTGCACGACCAGCGGCCGTTCGCTCTCATGGTAAGTGAGTTCCGCCAACAGCCGGTCCCGGCCACGCGAACAGAGTCCCTCGCAGGAGGTAAATTCGGTCATCATCACGTCCGGCCGCCCGCAGCGCGCAATGATCTGCCGGAACGCGGTGTCGGTGACGTTGGCCATTGGCGCCAGCAGCATCATGGGTCGCGGCAGGGCAGCCCAGAAGCTGGCCGCCGGCGGTGCCGCCGCGGCGGTGGAGGAATTGACTTGCACTGCGCCTCAGCCTACGTTTGTTGTCGTCTGCGGGTCCAGGGCCGGCAGACACGGTACAGGCGGTAAACATTATTTCTCCCGAGACGACAGCGACTCCTGCATCCCCGAATTCCGCGCCCGACACCACCTACCTGCGCAAGCCGGCCTGGTTGCGCACGCGACCGACGGTGAGCGAGGAATTCGGGGCGGTGCGCCGGTTGGTGCGCGCCAAGGCTCTCACCACGGTGTGCGAAGAGGCGCGCTGTCCCAACATTCACGAGTGCTGGGGCACGCACGGCACCGCCACCTTCATGATTCTGGGCAGCGTGTGCACCCGGCGCTGCCGCTTCTGTTCCGTGCACACCGGCCTGCCGACGGAGTTGGACTTGGCCGAGCCGGAACGGGTGGCCGAAGCGGTCGCCGAGATGCAGTTGCGCCACGTCGTGGTGACCATGGTGAACCGCGACGACCTGAGCGACGGCGGCGCCGAGGTATGCGCTGCCACGGTGGCGGCGATCCGCGCCGTATCGCGTTGCAGCGTGGAACTGCTCAGTTCCGACCTGGGCGGCGCCGCCGATGCCATCGCCACCGTGGTGCGGGCCGCCCCGGAGGTGCTGTCGCACAATGTCGAAACGGTGCGCCGCCTCACGCCGCTGGTGCGCTCTCATTCCAGCTACGACCGGTCCGTGCGCTTCCTGGAGACGGCGCACCGGCTCGCCCCCGGCCTGCTGGTCAAGTCCAGCCTGATGGTGGGGCTCGGCGAGACCGCCGCCGAGGTGCTTGCGACGCTGCGCGATCTGCGCTCGGCGGGGGTGCTGATCGTCAACATCGGCCAGTACCTGCAGCCCACGGCACAGCAGCTTTCGGTGGTGCGCTACTGGCACCCGGACGAGTTTGCCGAGCTGCGCCGCGCGGCACGGGCCATGGGGTTCATGCATTGCGAAGCGGGCCCGTTCGTGCGCTCCTCCTACCACGCTGGCGAGCAACTCTCCAGCTTGGCCCTGCGCACCGCGGATGCGCGCGCGCACGGTGGGCACGGCGCGCGCGAGGGCGGTTGTTCGCCGGTCTCAGCCGGGGCCGGCTCAGCGCACCAGTAGCGAGCTGTCCACCACCGCGATCAGCAGCAGCGCCGGCAGATAGAGCACCGAGGCACGCAGCAGGCCGCGCGCGGCGCCGGTGTCGCGTCGGCGCGCGAACCGGATGCCGGCTGCCAGGTAGAACGTGCCGATCGCCAGGCATCCGACCGCGTAGCCCACCCCGGCGGCGCCGACCGCGGTGAGCGCCATCGACACCGGGATCAGCGCCACCAGGAACAACACCACCTGCGCGATCAGGAAGCGCCCGCCGGTACCGACCTCGGTGGCCATCTTCAGGCCGGCGCGGCGGTAGTCGTCGCGGTAGGTCCAGGCGATGGCGTAGAAGTGCGGATGCTGCCACAGGAACAGGGTGGCGAACAGGATCCAGGCGCCGGTCTGCAACCCGCCGCTGGCCGCGGCCCAGCCAATCAGCGGCGGCAGGGCGCCCGGAATGGCGCCGAGCGGCGTATTCAGCCACGAGTAGCGCTTCATCGGCGTATACACCGCCAGGTACAGGGCGGCGGCGAGCGCGCCGATCAGTGCCGGCAACGGTCCGGCGCCGACCCACAGCAGGGTGGTGCCGGCGCCGGTAAGTCCGCTGCCGAACCACGCCGCCGCGCTGCGCGAGACCGCGCCGCGCGGCAGCACGCGGCGGCGGGTGCGCTCCATGCGCGCATCCACCTCCTGCTCCAGGACGTTGTTGAGCACGCCGGAACCGGCGCTCAGCAGCGCGGTGCCGAGCAACGCTGCCAGCAGCACGCCGGCGCCGGCCGGGGCGGCGTCCGCGGCGCCGTAGCCGAGCGCGGTGGCGGCCACCACCAGGAGCACGATCCGTTCCTTGATCAGCGAGCGCAGCGCCCGCAACCGGGCAACCGGGCGATCGCCCCTGGCTCGCCGCCGCGGGGGCGGTCCACCGACCGGTTGTGGCACGCTGTCCGGGCGCAGCGCGGCGGCCGGCGGCCGGGCGGTGCCGGACCGCTCCGTGGCGTCCACCCGTGGCGACGGCCTGCTACCCACTGCGCCTCTCACCTCGACGCTGTGGTTCCGGTGCGCGGACCGGGAGCGACGGCGCCTCGGCGCGCCGGCAGCGGCCCGCTGTTCGGTTGTCGGGCGGTGTCGAGTTGCGGCTGTCCTGGCTGGTGGCGGCGCTGGCCATGGCGTTGCGTTGCACTTGTTGCGCCGAGACGTGCGCGTGTTGGCAGCGGGGTACAGCGCACCAGGAACAGCAATGCGACGGCGAGCAGCGAGGCGCCGAGCAGCACGTGCAGGCTGGCGATCAGCGGGACTCGGGCGGTGAGCACGGTCAGCACGCCCAACAGTGCCTGCAGCACGATGCCCGCGTTGATCCAGTTCAACAGCCGCCGCGCGGCCGGATAGCCGCCGCCGCGGTGCACGGCGCGGTTGGCCGCCACCACGGCCACGCCGGTGACCGCCGCCCCGAGGCGATGCAGGAAGTGGATCACCACCTGCGCCCTGGTCGCCGGCTCCAGCAGCAGGGAGAAACGGGCGGCGTTGACGTGGCCGAGCATGCGGTCGTCGAACCGGGGCAGGAGCTGGCCGCCCATGAGCGGGAAGTCGGGGATCGCCAGTCCCGACTCGGTGTGCCGCATCAGGGCGCCGAGCAGCAGCTGCAGGTACACCGCCGCGACCAGGACGGCCGCGGCCACCGGTAGCGAGCGCTTCCCGCCCCCTTCCGGCTCGCTGCCGCTGCCGCGGGCCTGCCACTCGTGCGATTGCGTGTAGGCGAGGTACACCAGCAGCAGCAACAGCGACTGCGCGAGCACGGCATGGGTCATCGAAATCGGCGTCGGCAGCAGCAGCAGCACGGTCAGACCGCCCAGCCCGCCCTGGATCATGATCACCGCCACCGCGAGCCACGCCAGCACGCGCACCCAGCGCCGCGGCTCGCGCCAACTCAGCACCAGCGCCTGGATCACCACCAGCAGGCCGACGGCGGCGGCCGCCATCCGGTGCCCGTGCTCATACAGGATGCCGCCCACCATGGGCGGAAACAGCATGCCGTAGGAGAGCGGCCAGTCGGGTACCGCCAGCCCGGAGCCGGTGCTGGTGACCAGACTGCCGATGAAAACGAGCAGCAGCGTCGCGCCGGCCGTCGCCTTGGTCAGCACGCGCGCGCGACCGTCCGTGGGGAGTGCCATCATGAGTGTCGCCGGGCGGGTGGAAGATACGCTTTTTCAGGCCGCCGGCAACGGCCGCGCGCCGCCGCGGCGCCGGCGCCATGAGGTGTCGAACAGGCGGTGCGAAGCCGCTTGTGTATCGCTAGTGGATCGGCACCATGGCAAAGGCGAGCGACGACTCGATCTCCCGGACGGCGGATGCGACCTCGCGCGCGATCAGATCGAGCTTGCTGATCTGGCGGATGCGCGGCGTGACGGTCTTCAACTCACGGCTCGACAGGAGGCTGCTGAAGATGCCGCACACATCGGCGAGCGCGATCAGGACGATGTCGCGGGAATCGGGGATCTGATCGGTGAACAGCACCTCCATGATGCGCAGCTTGACCTCGCGCAGGGTCTGGTTGTCGATCACCGGGTAGCGGCGGGTATGGAATACCCACAGGAAGCGGCCCTGTTCCTCGCGCAGAACGCCGCGTTCCACCAGCCGCGCGAGCGAGCGCTCGCGGATATCTCCGGCGTAGGGCGTGATCTGCTGGATCCAGTCGCGGGTGTTGTAGGTCGCCATCGAGCTGGTGATCCGGCGGAACGTCGGTTCGAGCAGGTCGTCGTCGATCAGCGTCCGGTCGACCACGAACAGCCGCTCCGGATCGGTGTCGATGCGCCCCTCCATCGCCAAGTCCATGAGCACTGACCCGGCCAGGGCGAACTCGAGGGATTGCACCGGCAAGTCGACAAATGTACCATCGCCGTCATCGAGCAACAGCAACATGATCTCTTCAGAGAACCTGAGCACGCACCTACCTCCCCCGCGTGCCGCGACCGCGCGGACACTGTGTTCATAACCATGACACATCAAGCGTCAGTCGTCCAGACCGTCGCAACGGGCGCCGGCTGCGAGCGGCGCGGCCATGATCCGACCCGCGGGGCGACGCGGCACGATGGCTGACGATGCGGCGCCTCGGCGCCACGACCGGCCGTCCGGCGACGCGGGCATTATCGCGGCCGCGACCGCGGCGCGGGATTTCGCCTACGCCCCCTACTCGCGGTTCCGGGTCGGCGCCGCGGTGCGCACCGCGAGCGGCGCCATCCATGCCGGCTGCAACGTGGAGAATGCCGCCTACCCGGAGGGGATATGCGCGGAGGCCGCCGCCCTCACGGCGATGGTCATGGCGGGAGAGCGCCGCGTTGCGGCGGTCGCGGTAGTGGGCGCCGGCGATCATCTGTGCACACCGTGCGGCGGCTGCCGCCAGAAGATCCGTGAATTCGGCGGCCCCGACACCCGCGTGCTGGTGTGCGGCCCGGACGGGCTACGCAAGGAGTTCACCCTCGGCGAGCTGCTGCCGGAGTCGTTCGGCCCCGACAACCTCGCCTGAGTGTTCGCCTGGTCAGGCGGAGGAGTTCAGCAGCCGGTCGATCAGGACGAACGCCAGGGCGGCCTGCTCGTTGCGCGACAGGTCGTTCTCGATGGCAGCGAGCAACCGATCGATGCGCGGCGCGGCCTGCGGATTATCGCGGGCGAGGCGAAACGCGGCTTCCAGTTGTGCCTGATTGATGCAGTACACCGACTCGCCGCCGGTGATGTCGACCGATCCGACCGCCATGCGCGGTCAGACGGCGAAACTGGAACCGCAGCCGCACGCCTTGCTGGCGTTGGGGTTGCGGAACCGGAAGCCGAGACTGATCAGGTCTTCGGAGTAGTCGATCTCCAGGCCGTCGACATGTTGCGAGCTGTTGCGGTCGGCGAGGACGCGGACGCCGCTGAAGGCGAACACCTGCCGGTCGAAGGGGGTCTCGGTGCTGTCGACCGCGGCTTCGTAGGTCATCCCGGCGCAGCCCCCCTCGGTGACCCAGATGCGGAGGAACTGGTCGCTGTCCCCGGTAAGACGGGTGATCTCGGCGATGGCACGTTCGCTGACGTTGATCAGCGGCTGGCTGGTGATGGTTTCCTGCACGGTGCGACTCCTCACCTGCAAGCTACTGTCGCGCCGGGACACTGTCAAACCACTGTCGCAATCCGACACACTCCTTGTACAATCGCCCGTGGAGGTGATGTCATGACCAATCTGATTGCATTGCAGGACGGCAAGACCGAAGAGGGGCCGGATGGGGTGTTCCGCACCACGCTGAGCTACGGCGCGGAGGCGATGCTGTGCCACTTCACGGCCAGGCAGGGCGCCACGATTCCGCTGCACAACCATCCGGCAGTGCAGAGCGGCTTCTGCATCAAGGGCAAGGTGCGCTTTCGGCGCGGCCCGGGCGACGACCAGTTCGTGGCCAGCGCCGGAACCAGCTATTTCTTCGGTCCGAACGAATTTCACGGGGCGGAGATGCTCGAGGACAGCGAATTCGTGGAGGTGTTCTCGCCGATGCGGCCGGAGTACGCGCCCGCGTAACCGCGGTGCCGTGACCGTGCCGGGTTCCGTTCCACAGCCTGACGCCGACGCCGCGCCGCCCGCGGAAGAGGCCGCGTTCGCGCCGATCGCGCAGGAGTGCGGGCGGCTCGGGTTGACGCCGTGCGGCGTGGTGGCCGCGCACCGCGACCGTGGTGCCGAGGCGCGCTATCGGCGCTGGCTGGCGGCCGGCCGGCACGGCTCGATGGCGTATCTGGAGCGGCACGCGCCGTTCAAGGCCGACCCTACGGCGCTGTTGCCCGGCTGCCGCAGCGTGCTGATGGTGGCGCTTGGCTACTACCAGACGCCGGAGCGCGGCTGGATCAAGCCGGCGGAGGCGCTGCGCCGCAGCGCCGCGGTGTGCCACACGAGCGCGCAAGGCCGCACGCCGGCGGCGGGCCGCATCCCTGCGCGGGCAACGTCCGCGGCGGACGGCGCGGCGGACGGCGCACCGGACGGCGCACGCGCCGCGGGCCGGGTCGCTCAGTACGCCTGGGGCCGCGACTACCACAAGCTGCTGCGCGCCCGCCTGCGCAGCCTCGTTCGCCGGCTCGAGGAGCGCTATCCGGATGAGCAGTTCCGTACCGGCGTGGACGCGACGCCGCTGCTGGAGTCGCACCACGCGGTGGCGGCGGGGGTCGGTTTTCGCGGCAAGCACACGCTGGTCATCAATGCCGAGCATGGCAGCTGGTTCTTCATCGGCGAGGTGCTGACCACGCTGGCCATCGCGCCCACGCCCGCCCGCGAGCCGAAGCGGTGCGGCAGCGGGTGCTCGTTCTGCATCGACGTGTGCCCGACGCGGGCGATCGTCGCCCCCTACGAGCTCGACGCGCGGCGCTGCATTTCCTACCTCACCATCGAGCACCGCGGCCCGGTGGCCGAGGAACTGCGCCCGGCGATGGGGGACTGGCTGTTCGGTTGCGACCTGTGCCAGGAGGTATGTCCGTGGACGGTACGCGCCCGCGCCACCGCGGAGCCCGACCTGTTGCACTGGCGCGCCGGTGACGTGCTGGAGCTGGCGGCGCTGCTGGAACTGCGCACCCATGACGACGTGGCGGCGCGGTTTGCCGGCTCGCCGCTGATGCGCGCCGGCCGCGACCGGCTGGTGCGCAACGCCTGCACCGTGGCGGGCAATCGGCGCGCCGCCGAACTGCTGCCGCAATTGCGCCGCCTGACGCGGGATCGGGACCGCGGCGTGGCCGAGCATGCGCGCTGGGCGGTGGAGCGGATCACCGGCGCGGCAGAGCCGGGCAGCCCGTAGCGCCGGCGACCATGGAACAGGCGCCGCCGCCGGTCCGCGATCCCGAGCGCGACACCATCGCCGCCATTGCCACGCCGCCGGGGACCGGAGCGCTGGCAATCGTACGGGTCAGCGGCCCCGGCGCGGTAGCCGTGGCCGACGCCGTGTTCTGCGGGCGCGGCTCGCTGCGCACGGCGGCGTCTCACACCGCCCACTACGGCGCCATCGTGCGCGTCCCGGATGACCGGTCGGGCGCCGGCGCCGGCGAGGTGATAGACGACGTGGTCGCCACGGTGTTTCGCGCGCCGGCGAGCTACACCGGCGATGACACGGTGGAGATTACCTGCCACGGCTCCAACCTGGTGGCCGCGACGATCGTGGGCGCCCTGCTGAACGAGGGCGCGCGCAACGCGGAACCCGGCGAGTTCACCCGCCGCGCGTTCCTGAACGGCAAGCTCGATCTGACGCAGGCCGAGGCGGTGGCCGAGGTGATCAGATCGGCCACCGCGGCCTCCCTGCGCGGCGCCCGCAATCGCCTGAACGGCGCCCTGGGGGCGCGCGTCGCGGCGCTGCGGCAGCAACTGCTGGACTGCGCCGTGCATGTGGAGTTGGCGCTGGATTTCGCCGACGAGGACATCGAGCTGGCGCCGGCGGAGCTGGTCGCCTCCGAGGTGCGGGAGGTGCGCGCCGCCATCGCCGCCATGCTCGCCACCTTCCGTACCGGGCGCATGCTGCGCGACGGCATCCACGTGGTGCTGGCCGGGCCGCCCAACGTCGGCAAGTCGTCGCTGCTGAATCGCCTGGCGCGGGAAGCTCGTGCGCTGGTCACCGACGTACCGGGCACCACCCGCGACGTGATCCGCGAGGATCTGGACATCCACGGGGTGCCGGTGCGCCTGTACGACACGGCCGGACTGCGGGCGACGGAGGAGATCGTGGAACGGCTGGGAGTGGAGCGCAGCATTGCCACGGTAGCGGACGCCGACCTGGTGCTGTTCGTGTGCGCGGCCAACGAGCCGTTTCCGCACGCCGCGCTGCGCCAGGTGCGCGCCGCCACCGCGCCCACCGGTGCCCAGGTGGCGGTCATCGCCAACAAGTGCGACCTGCCGGATCGCCGTGACCTACCGGATCGCCGTGATCGCTGCGACCGTGCGGCGGCCACCGATGCCGGCACCGCGGAACGGTGCGATCTGGCCGTCTCGGCGCGCACCGGAGCACGACTCGACGACCTGTGCAGCCTGCTGCTGGAGCGTACCGTGGGAACCGGCGGCTATACCGAGCGCACGGCGCTGGTGGCCAGCGCCCGCCATCGCGACAACCTGCAGCGCGCCGCGGCAGCCCTGGCGCGCGCCGAGCAGGCCGCGGCGGCGGCGCTCGGTGGCGAGTTGGTCGCCGCCGACCTGCGCAACGCGGTCTCTCACCTGGAAGAGATCATCGGCATCGTGGCCAGCGACGACGTGCTCAATCGGATCTTCGCCCAGTTCTGCATCGGCAAGTAGCGCCGCAACGCGGCCCGAACGCGGCCCCGCCGGTACCTGAACCGGTCGCTCCGCCGCGGGTATAATCGGAGCCGGGTTGGAGATGACGGCAGCAGTGCGAGGAGTGCAGGTGACGGAGGGGAGCCGGGCGCCGGCGGCTCGGAGGCGGGGTGGCTGAGCATCGCGTCCTGGCAGTCCGAACGCTCAGTGCGTCCGCATACGTGCTGCGCCTGGAGCGCGGCGGGCTGGCGTTCGAGCCGGGGCAGTACGTGACGCTCGGCCTGGCCGGCAGCACGGCGCGGCGTGAATACTCGGTCTACTCGGGCGGCCGCGACCCGTTCCTGGAGGTGCTGATCAAGCAGGTGGAAGGCGGCTCGGTGTCGCGCCAGCTCGCCAGCCTGCCGGCGGGCGCGCTGCTCGACTGCGACGGACCGTTCGGGTATTTCACCATACCGCCGGCGCGGCGCGGCGCAGCGCTGCTGTTCATCGCCTCCGGCACCGGAATCGCGCCGTTTCGCAGCTTTGCACGCAGTTATGCGTCCTTGAACTACCGGCTGCTGCACGGCGTCCGGGCGGTGACCGAACGCTACGACAGCACGCAGTACCCGCCGCACCGCTATCTGCCGTGCCTGAGCCGGGTAGCCGCCGCGGATGCCCCGCGCGGCAGCTATCGCGGCCGGGTAACCGATTATCTGCGCGACCATCCGGTGGCTCCGGGAACCGCCTGCTACCTGTGCGGCAACAGCGAGATGATCTTCGCCGCGTTCGATATTCTCAAACAGCAGGGTATTCCGGGCGCCGATCTGTTTGCCGAGGTGTATTTTTGACGCGCATCCGATGTTCGATCTCATTGTCATAGGCGGCGGTCACGCCGGCGTCGAAGCGGCGCTGGCGGCGGCGCGCATCGGCTGTTCGGTCGGTTTGATTACCGGCGAGACGGCGGCGATCGGGCGCCTGTCGTGCAATCCGGCGATCGGCGGCACCGCCAAGGGGCACCTGGTGCACGAAATCGACGCCCTCGGCGGCGTGATGGGTGAGCTCGCGGACGCCACCGGCATTCAGTTCCGCCTGCTGAACCGCTCCAAGGGGCCGGCGATCTGGTCGTCGCGCTGCCAGTCGGATCGCGACGCCTACGCGGCCGCGGCGCAGCGCATGGTGGCGGAGCAGCATGGCCTGTCCGTGGTGGAGGCGATGGCGACCGGGGTGGCGGTGCGCGATGCCCGGGTCGCCGCCGTAACGACCGACCGGTACGGCGACATCGGCTGCCGCGCACTGGTGGTCGCATCCGGCACCTTCCTGAACGGCGTGCTGTTCACGGGGCTGAACGGTTCCGCGGGGGGACGGTTCGGCGAGCGCCCCGCGACCGGGTTGTCGGAGGCGTTTCAGCGCCTCGGCATCAACAGCGGCCGGCTCAAGACCGGCACCCCGCCGCGGTTGCGGCGCGCCAGCATCGACTTCAGCGTTACCAGCGAGCAGCCGGGCGACGCGTGCCCGGCGCCGTTCTCCGACCGCACCGACCGGCGCAGCTTTCCACGGCTGCCGCAGGTGAGCTGTCACATCACCTTCACCAACCGGGCAACCCATGAGGTTCTGGCCACCGGGTTCGACCGCTCGCCGATGTTCACCGGCCGCATCCGTGGCGCCGGACCGCGCTACTGCCCGTCGATCGAGGACAAGGTGGTGCGCTTCGCCGACCGCGACCGTCATCAGTTGTTCCTGGAGCCGGAGGGGCTGGACAGCGATCTGATCTATCTGAACGGGTTTTCCAGTTCGCTGCCGGCCGAGATCCAGCTTGCTGCGTTGCGTACCGTGCCGGGACTGGAGCAGGTCGAGGTGGCCCGCTACGGCTACGCGGTGGAGTACGATTTCTTTCCCGCCTATCAGGTGGATGCCACGCTGGAGAGCAAGCTGCTGCGCGGACTGTACTTCGCGGGGCAGGTGAATGGCACCTCCGGCTATGAGGAAGCGGCGGCGCAAGGGCTGATGGCGGGCATCAACGCGGCGCTGGCGGTGCGCGGCGGGGCGCGCGACGAATTGGTGTTGCGGCGCGACGAGGCCTACATCGGCGTGCTGATCGACGACCTGGTCACCAAGCCGTCATACGAGCCGTACCGCATGTTCACCTCGCGCGCCGAGTACCGGCTGGCGCTGCGCCAGGATAACGCGTGCCGCCGTCTGAGCGCGTACGGCCATGAGCTCGGTCTGATCGCGAGCGCGCAGATGGACCGGGTGCGGCGCCGGCAGCGGATCCTGGACGCGGCGCTCGCCGAGTTGCGCGCGACTTCGGTGGCGCCGGCCGCCGTGAACGGTTGGCTGCGGTCGCTCGGCGTTGCGGAATTGCAGCGCCCCGAGACCGCTGCCGCACTCTGCCGGCGCCCGGAGATACGGCTGCACGGCCTGCTTGCCGAGGTGTTGCAGCCGGACCGCCCGCAACTGAGCGCCCTGCTGGCCCTGCCCGACCTGCTGTCGGCGGTCGAGGTGGAACTGAAATACGAGGGATACATCGACCGCGAGCGCAACAACATCGAACGCCTGCAGCGGTTCGAAGCGCTCAGAATCCCGGCGCGGTTCGACTATCTGGCAGTCGAGGCGCTGTCTCGGGAGAGCCGCGAGAAGCTGTCGCTGGTACGGCCGCGAACCCTCGGGCAGGCGTCGCGCATCAGCGGCGTGCGCCCCACCGACATCAGCATCCTGCTCGTGCAGTTGCGCGCCGGCAACGCGCCGCGTAACGGCCGGGCCTAGCGCGGCGCGCTACGTGACCAGTGTCACCCCTCGGGATTGCGTGGCAACACCAGGGTGAGGCGGTTCCTGCCAGCCTCGTAACGGTAGCTCGCGTCGTCGACCAGCGTGCGCACCAGATGGACGCCCACGCCTCCGATGCGCCGCTCGTCGATCGGCAGGTCGGGGTCGAATTCAGGGGCTTCCTGCAGCGGATCGAACTGCGGGCCGTCATCGGCCAACTCGACCGTGATCGCATGCGGCGCTGCAGTGAGGATGATGTCGAGATGCCGCGCGCCGCCGGCACGCCCATGCGTCATCACGTTGAGCGCCAACTCCTCAAGCACCAGATTCACCTGGAACAGCAGCTTGGCGGGCCAGTCGTCCCGCTCTGCCATCTGCTCCACGACTTCGGCAACGCGAGGCAACTGTTCGGGCCGTGCGTCAAGCTGCAGGTGCACGTCTTGACTCACACCGCAACTCTGCCCATGACCAGGAGCCGGTTATGGCGCATCGGGGGAGGCATGGACACCGGTGAGCGTTTCGGGTACCGCTCGCCTGTGCGGGCAGGCTAGCCGGCCGCGACCGCCGCCACCGCCGCCGACTGGGTGTCGTGCACGGAAATGATCCGGTCGAACCCGCTGATCTCGAATACCTCGCGGATCGACTCGGTGAGCTCGCAGAGGGCGAACTTCGTACCGCGCTTTTGCAGCATCCTGGCGACCATCAACATCACGCGCAGACCGGAACTGCTGATGTAGGACAGCTGTTTCAGCTGCAGAACCACCGCGCGATCATTGTCGTCGATCACCCCTTCGATGGCTTGCTGAAACTCCTGCGAGTTGCTGCCGTCGACCCGCCCGGCGGCGGCTACGATCAGAGTGTCTCCCTGTCGTTCCTGTGAAATATTCATCCTGAAGTGTCTCCTATACCTGTTTCATGATGCGTACACGTTGCCGACGCCGAGTATACTCCAGCCCGCCGTCCGTCGTCTGCGCAGATCATGTCGCGATTGCCGCGATTGCCGCGATCCGTTTCCGCAACACCAGCCGATTACGTCCGCCAATCACCAGGTAATCTGCGTCGTCCATCTGTGCCGGGCGCGCGATCTGGTTGCCCGTGCGGCTGATGTAACGTCCGTCGCCGTTGCCGTTGCGGTCGCGGTCGGACGGTGGATCCACGAGCGCGTAAGGCTGGCCATCGTCATCCACCGCTACCTCCACGACGGCATCCTCGAGACTGAGCCTGATGTCGATTTCGTAGGTGCTGCCGGCCGGTAGCCGGTAGTCGATGGTGGTGGTGAGCACATCCGCGACGGCGGTCTGCACACTGCGGGTATCGGCGCTGTCGATGCCGCACTGCTGCGCGAATAGTTCGATGCCCTGGGTAATACGGGGAATCTCGGCGAGATCGTTGCGCAGCGACATGCGGTGCACGACCATGGTGTCCGGTTTGCTCTCGCGGCTGAGTACGAGCATCGCGATGTCGTCGAACTGCGCCGCCTCGCCGGCGAACGCCTCTACCCTGCGCAGCATTGCCTCGATGGTGTCGCTGGGGCTGCGCTCCGTAGTGACCAACAGGTTCTCGCGCATCCGGTCATAGCCGAATTCCTCGTCGTGTGGATCGGTCGACTCCGGTACCCCGTCGGTGTAGAGGACCAGCTTGCCGTGCGGCGGGATCTGCGCCTCGCCGTCATCGTAGGTCAGCCCATCGAACATCGCCAGCGCCACGCCGCCGGTGAGCGGCAGCAGTTCCGCCTGTCCGGGAGCGATCAGCACCGGCGGGTTGTGGCCGCCGTTGGCGTAGCGCAGGGTGCCGTCGCGACAGTCGAAAATCCCGTAGAAAACGGTTACGAAGACATCCTCGCGGGAAGCGTCGGCGAGCGTGTCGTTGACCCTTTCCAGGCACTTGCCCGGTCCGTCCTGCACAAAGCGCGCGGTGGCGCGGATCACGGTGCGCGTGACCGCCATGAACAGCGATGCGGGCACCCCCTTGCCGACCACGTCGCCGATGACGATGCCGATGCGATGTTGGTCGAGCGGAAAGAAGTCGTAGAAATCGCCGCCCACTTCCCTGGCGGTAAGCATGGCGGCATGAATGTGCGCGCCCTCGGTATCGAAGCGGTCGCCGGGCAGGAACGATCGCTGTACGCGGGTGGCGACCTGCAGGTCGTGCTGCAGCGCCAGATATGCGGTCTGCGTGCGCAGCGCCTCCTGCAGTTCCGTCACCAGCTTGCGCAGGCGTTCCTGCTGCACACCGACGCGATCGGCCATTTTCTGGAACGCCAGCCCCATCGTTTGCAGGTCGCCGGCGATCTCGACGTCGGTCTGCACCTCCGGCTGTTCGCCCGGCCGCGCGTCGGCGGGTGCCTCGATCTCTGCCAGATCCTTGAGGATATCCTGCCGCTCTTTCTCTTCGAGCGTCGTCGCCAGGCGCGTCATCTCGCTACGGATGAACCGTTCCTCCTGGCGTTGGCGGCCGGTGGCGCGGCGCCGATGGCGGCGCAGGGCGAGCGTCTGGTTGCGAAACGCGTTGACCGCTTGGGCGATGCGCGCCAGTTCGTCGTTGCCGTGCTCGCCGCCGATCTCGACGGTGGCCTGCGTGTCGCCGCGGGACAGCGCGTCGAGCACTTGCACGCCGTCGGTCAGCGGCGCCAGCGCCCGGCGCAGGTAGTAGGACAGCCCGGACAGCGATACCAGCAGGAAGCCGCCGATCGCCAGGAACGTGATCAGGCTCACCTGCCGCTGTCCGGCGTACGCCGCGCTCACGTCGCGTACGGTCACCACGCGGGCAACCAGGTTGCCCATCTCCGCTTCGAGCGGGAAGGCGGCGAGCGAGAACACGCGGTCGTCGATGCGCAGTACCTGATCGTCGCCCTCGCGCAGCCGCGCCTCGGCGCCCACGGTATCCCATACTACCGGATCGGTACCCGCCAGCAACCGCCCGCGCCGGTTCACGATCAGGGCCTCCGCCCCGGTATCTGCCTTCAGATCGCGCAGCGCGTGTCCGATGTCGGATGCGCAGATGGCGATGGCGATGGTCGCGCCCTGTTCGTCGTGGAGAGGAATGCCGACCGACAGCGTCACGTTGCGCTGCGCATCGATGGCCACCCCGCTGCTGCCCCGCCCGGTGGCGATCATTGCCGTGAGGGCGTCCTCGCTCGCCGCCGCGGCCGGCTCGAACGCGGGCACGGAAGAGTATAGAACGGTATGCGACAGCGACACGATGTCCAGCCTGGTGACGTCCCTGGTGCTCTGCAACGCGGCCAGCGTCCGGCGCGCGGCGACGGAGATGAGACCGCGGTCGCCGCTGGCGATGGCATCGTGCAGGCGCTGGTCCCCGGCAACGACCGGCGTAAGCTCGCGCATGCGCTGCAGACCGGTTTCGACGATTTTCGCCCACAGCGCCTGGCTGCCGTTGATCTCCGTCTGTACGAGTTGATCGCGCAGCAACTGCTCGCGCTGAAAACCGGCGAACAGCAGGCCGGCAACCATGACCGCCATGAACCCGACGACGATGATGGCGATCCGCGTCTTGATACCCATCGGCGTTACTCGACCACTTGCGCGATGCGCAGCAGACTCATCGGCGGGTAGATGCCGAGTTGCAGGGCCACGGGCATGCGGATGAGAAGAGCGAACCGGGCCAGCGATGCCACCGGAATATCTTCCGGCGCTTCGCCCCCGACCAGAATCCGTTCCGCCTGCGCGCCCGCCAGCTTGCCGATCAGGTAGTAGCGGCTGACCAGGCCGAGCATGGCGCGGGAACTTTCGAACGTGGCCTCGGTACCGGCAAACGTCGGGATTCCCCGCTCGGCGGCGCGCGTGCTGATGCGCGCACTGTTGACCGTGACGAAGGAGTCGGGACCCATGTACAGGAAGTCGGCTCCTTGCCGCACCAGGTCGTCAACCAGTTCGTCCAAGCGGGACGCATCGGGCCTGCCGTCCGCGTTCAGCGGCACCGGCGACTCGAGCAGTGCGATGCCGCGGGTTTCGGCGCCGGCCCGCAACGCGTTGACATTGATGACCGAATTGCGTTCCAGGGAGTTGAATATCACGCCCAGCGTGTCGATGGTCCGATAGGCAAGGATGGCGTCGACCTGGTTGTCGATCGGCGCCAGAAAAGCGGTTCCCGTAATGGCGCGTCCGGGCGGGTCGAACTGTTCGACTATGCCGCCCTCGATCGGATACGCCACGATCGAAAACACTCCGGGAATACCCTCGACATAAGCGCCGGGTTGCGCATCGCTGTACGGCCCGAGGACGCCGAGCGTCGCCGACGTGCCGAAGGTGTGCACGAGATCGGGCTTGGCGGCGCGGATTTCCGCCACGATTTCGGGAATGCGGCTGCGGTCCTGGTTGATGTTGCGCAGGGTGTAGCGGGCGGCTATGCCGCGCTCGTAGAGGTGGGCGCGAAAGCCGTGTTCGACGTCGGTTTCGCCGCGCCATACGACCAGATAGATGTGGTACGGGTCGGCGTCCTGAGCGGCCGCGATACCTGCCGCAGCGGCCAGCAATGCCGCTGCCAGCGCGATTGCCGAGCACAGCGCCTTCATGCCGCCACCGGCCTTCCGCCGCGCCGTATGCCGAGCACGAAGTAGGCGCCGGTAGACACGATCACCAGCGCTCCGATCAGGAACATCGCCTCCGCGTAGCCGACGAAGGTGACTGCCGCGCCCACAACAAGTGCCCCGGCGGCGGTTCCGATGCGCTCGACGGTGCGAAATGCGCCGACCACCACGCCCGGGCCGATCCCGTAGTGCCTGCCGGTTTCCGCGAGCTGCTGAATGACCGCCAGTTGCGGCGCCGTGACCAGCGCGTGGCCGGCGCCCATGACCGCTACGGCCGCGAGCACCCAACCGGTCGAACTGGCGATGATCGGCAACAGGCAGCCGATTCCAATGACCAGGCCGCCGACGGTGACGAACATTTTCGGCCGCCCGATCCGGTCGGAGCGCCGGGCGGCAAGCGGCGTGATGGCGAAGCACGCGATGCCGAACGTCATCATGACCCGCCCGACGTTGGATTGGCTGTTGCCGAGGTCGGTGAGAAACAGCGGAATGAGATAGAAGAACAGGCCGCCGAGCACCAGTTTGGCGGGCAGCGCCGAAAACAGGGTCAGCACCACGAAGTCGCGGTGCAGGATCAGCCGGCGCCACCGGCGGCGCACGCGCGAGACGGCGTGCAGGCCGCGGCCGGTGCCCGAATCGACGGTGATCAGGGCGGCCACGGCCGAGAATGCGCCGAGCCCCGCGGCCACCAGAAGTGTCGCCTCGTAACCGAGGCGGTCGGCAAGGATGCCCCCGATCGCCGGGCCGCACACGAACGCCGCGAACACGGCGCCGAGGAACCCCGTCATGCCCACCGCCCGGCTGGTCTGCTCCGTGTGGTGAGCGACGTAGGCCTGCGCCGATATGAAGATGGTGCCGTATCCGACTCCCGCCAGTGACCACCACAGCAGCGCCTCCACGATGGAGTCGGACAGCGCCGCCCCCACATGCCCCGCGACCGAGGGCACGATGCCGATCACGAACATGGCGCGCGGCGCGACCCGGTCGGTGATGGCACCGGCGATCGGAATCGAAATCAGCACCATCACCATGAACGTCGTGATCGGCAGGCCAATGGCCAACTCCCGGCTGAGGTTGGCGATCGGGGTGTACAGATCGCTGAAGAACAGCGGCAGGAACGGGCGTGACAACTCCTGCGACAACATGAACAGGAACAGCGGCACCCGTACGTCCATCGGCGAGCGTGGCACGAGGGTCTCTTCGGAGCCGGGAGTGGTGAAGCGGAATCGTTCGCCGAGTGCCGTGACCACGTCTCTGATGCGCTGCTGCACGTTGCGGTCGAGTTGCACCGCGCGCGCGTCCTCGGCCTCTTCGGACAGGCTCGCGAATGCGGAATTGACGCCGTGCACGGTATTGTTGTAGGCGCCGGCGAAGTGCCCGATCTCGTCCTTGTGGCGCAGCCCCAGGCGGCGCAGAAAGTTGCCCTTGGCGCTGAACAGAATCAGCCGGTCGGCGAGCTGAATCGGCCCCGATATGCGCACCACCACGAACGCTACCAGCAACTCGATTCCGACCAGCAGCGTGGCCAGGAACACGGTCGCGATGTCCAGGCGCAGCTCGGCCAGCTCGGAGCGGACGGCGCCTTCGTGGACGTCCACCTGCAGAAACGCCACCGTCCGTTCGCCAACGACGACCGGCAGCAGGAGCGACTCGGCGCCGCCGGACTGCGTCCTCGATCCCTGCGCGTACAGCACGGCATCATCGGTGCCCAACACCGCCAGGTAGGTGAAGTCGGGGTTGCGGTCGATGACGCCCTGCAGGAACTCGTCCATGTCGACGAGCTCGTCGAGTGGGATTCCGAGCGCCACGGCGTAGGCGATCTGTTCGGTGGCCAGTTCGCCGGCGACCTCGGCCTTGCGGTGGATTTCGGGCCGCAGCGAGTCCTCGAAAATCGTTGCCAGCAGATACGATACGACGCCCTGGCTGAGCAGCAGCAGCACCGCGGTAAGGACCCCCAGGCGCAGCACGACGCCGCGGAACAGGTCGCGCTCCGAGCTGTCCAGCGGCGGCAGCGGCTCGAGCATGGCAGGCCGGCCGTTCGTGGCGGCGGTGCTCGTGGTGCCGGGTGGACTCATGGTGGGGGCGTACTCATTCGCCTTGCCTCGTGAGTACCGGCAAGTGGCGCGGCTCGGCCTCGATGCGGCGTATCTCGTCGGCCGCCTCCTGCACCGCCAGCCGCGCCGTGGCGGCGGTCTCGGCGAAGCGCGCCGACGACGGATCGGGCTCGATATCCCGCAGTTCCCGCGGCGCGTGTTCGAGGGTCGCGCTCATGCGCTGCAAGCGCAGCCGCAACTCGCGCGTGAAGACTACCGCCAGCACGGTGCCGGCGAGTGCGAACCCCACCAGCACGGCGGCGCACGTTCCGACGATGCGCAGCGCCATGTTGCGCACGTCGCTGTCGAACTCGGCGCGCGAATAGCGCAACGCCAGGGAGCCGACCGCGCGCCCTAGGCTGTCGTGGACGCGCACGCCTACCACGTGCGCGTCATGCTCCACGCGCGCCCACACCGGCGCGCCGGGGACATTCCAGGAGTCGGTCCACTCCTGCGACACCAGGTCGCCGCGCAGGCTCTGGTCGGAACTGTACAATACCGTGCCGCGTTCGTCGAACAGTTCGATCGACAACACGCCGGGGTGCCGCGAGATGCTCGATTGCAGCGCGGCGTTGACCCCCGGCAGCGCGTCGACGGCGAGGCCGAGCGACAGCGATCCCTCGATGGAATGGCCGATGTCCTGCAGCACCAGCGCGTGCCGGTCGTTCAGCAGGTCGGACAGAAACTTCCGGTACTTGTAGTGGTTCATGAGCCCGGTCAGGGACACCGCGAACGCGAGAATGAGAAATATGTTCACCGAAACGCGCGCCGGGAGATTGAGATGCATCTACCTATCGCTCCTCACCGTTGCGAACCTGCCAGAGTGTCGGACCCGAGACCTTAGTCCTCTCCGTCGTCTTCTTCCGGCATCAGCACGAACTCGGGATAGGCGTCGATCTTGAGTTCCGCCGTGTCCTGGCCCATGCGCTCATGGTTCTTGGACACCCGCACCCCGATTACGGCATCGATTGCCCGCCACACCAGGAATGAAATCAGGAACACGAAGGCGCCGACAGCCAGCACACCCACGAGTTGCACGCCGAAGTTTCCGCCGGCGGCGATGCACACCGCCAGCGTACCCCAGATGCCGCATATCAGGTGCGCGGGAACCGCGCCGACCACATCGTCGATCTTGAGCTTCTCCAGCGCCTTGATGCCGACGGTGCACAGCACGCCGCCCACCGCACCGATGATTACCGCCCACAGGGGCTGCGTGATGTCGGGACCCGCGGTGATCGACACCAGTCCGGCAATGGCGCCATTGAGCGCGGCAAACATGTCGGTGCGCCCGAGAATGAAGCGGGAACAGGCCAGCGCGGCAAGGACTCCGGCGGCGGCCGCCAGGTTGGTGTTCACCAGCACATTGCTCATCGCCACCGCGTCCAGCGCGGAGCCCAGCGCGAGCTGCGAGCCGCCGTTGAACCCGAACCAGCCGAACCACAGGATGAACACGCCCAGCGTCACCAGCACCACGTTGGACGGCGGGGTCGCCCGCACCGTGCCATCCTTGCGGAACTTGCCGAGCCGCGGCCCGAGCACCAGCATCCCGGCCAGCGCCGCCCAGCCGCCGGTGCCGTGCACGATGGTGGAGCCGGCGAAGTCCTGGAAGCCCATGCTGGCGAGCCAGCCGCCGCCCCAGGTCCAGGCGCCGACCACCGGGTAGATGAACCCGGTCAGAAACAGCGTGAACAGGAAGAACGGCCACATCTTGACGCGTTCCGCCAGGGCGCCGGAGACGATCGATGCCGCGGTAGCCACGAACACCATCTGGAAGAACCAGTCCGACATCACGGAATAGCCGCTGCCGATAACCGCGGCCGCGGCGGCGGTATCGCCGCCGATCAGTGCCAACTCGTCCGCCGAGGGGCCATACAGCAGCTTGAAACTGCCGATCACGCTGCCCACGTCGACGTACATCAGGTTGTAGCCGACCAAGTAGAACGCCAGCCCGGCGATGGAATACAGGCCCATGTTCTTCAGCGAGATGACCGATGCGTTCTTGGTACGCACCGATCCGGCCTCCAGCATGGTGAACCCGGCCGCCATCCACATCACCAGCGCGCCCCACAGCAGGAACGACAAGGTGTTGAAGACGAATAGCGTCTCCTCGTCCACCGCCGCGTAAGCGACGCCGGCGCCGCCCAACAGCAGACCCAGTACAATCAGGCCCTTGTTGGCCGCCGACATTCCGCGGCAACCGGAAAGCCAATTCCCGATACGTCGATTCACTACGTCTATTCCTTTACACGCCAGGGAAATCAGGACTTCTGGAAAGGTTGCAAGGCATCTCCCAAGCCACATTCAAGAACGGTGCCCCCACGCCAGCACCGCTGTCCGGAAGCCACGGGCGATTATTGTAGGACACGCGGCGCAGACAATCTACCCGGAGCGTCTGCCTAACGGTAACGAGAGCATGCGCCTCGTGTCACCCCTCGCGCCGCTCGTTGGTGTGGTTGCGCGACCGGTGCTCCGGCGCGATGATCTGGACATGGCGACACCGCGGAGCGAACGATCCTGGGTGCTGTACGACGTGGCGAATTCGGCCTACACGCTGATGGTGACCACCGCCATCTTCCCGCTGTTCTACAAGAACGTGATCGCGGCGGACGTTCCGGGAGCGGTGTCGACGGCGCGGCTGGCGTTCGCGAGCAGCGCCTTCACGCTGGTAGTTGCCGTACTGGCCACTACGCTGGGGCCGATGGCGGACTACGAAGGGCGCAAGAAGCGGTTCTTCGCCGCGTTTTTCGGGCTCGGCATCGCCGCCACGGGGCTGCTGGCGTTCGTGCCGGCCGGCCGCGAGTTCGCGGTGCTCGCGGCCTATGGCCTGTCGGCGATCGGGTTTGCCGCCGCCAACGTGTTCTATGACTCGTTTCTGACCGATGTCACGACGCCGCGGCGCCTGGACCGGGTGTCGGCAGCCGGCTACGCCTGGGGCTACGTCGGCTCGACGGTGCCGTTCGTCGCGGCGATGGTGCTGATCAACGTCGGTCCCGCCAGCGGGCTGATCTCGACCACGGGCGCGGTGCGGATCGCTTTTCTCATTGCTGCCGGGTGGTGGGCGGCGTTCACGGTGCCGCTGTTGCGCAACGTGCGCCAGGTGCACTTCGTTACGGCCGCCGGGCTATCGGTCATGGATACGGTGCGCGACAGCATGCGCCGGGTGGCGGCCGTGGTGCGCGACCTGCGCGGGCACCGGGCGGTGTTTCTGTTTCTGGCCGCGTACTTCTTCTACATCGATGGGGTGGGAACGGTGATCAAGCTCGCCACCGCGTACGGCACCGATCTGGGGCTGTCCGCCGCGACCCTGCTGGTGATGCTGCTGGTGGTACAGCTGGTCGCGTTTCCGTGCGCGCTGATCTACGGGCGGCTGGCGAGCCGGCGCGAGGGCGCGACCAGGAACCTGCTGCTGGTCGGGATTGGCATCTATACGGTGATCACGATTGTGGCGTTTGCGATCCCGCGGCTCCCGGAGGCGGCGAGAGTCCCGATGTTCTGGGCGATCTCGATGCTGGTGGCCAGTTCCCAGGGCGGCATCCAGGCCCTGTCGCGCTCGTTCTACGCGGCATTGATACCGGCCCGCTCGTCGGCGGAGTTCTTCGGTTTCTACAACATCTTCGGCAAGTTTGCCGCCATCGTGGGCCCGTTGCTGGTGGGGGTGTTCGCGCGGGTGACCGGCGATTCCAGCATCGGCGTGCTGAGCATCGCGGTGTTGTTCGTGGTTGGCGGCATACTGCTGATGCGCGTTCCGGTACCGCCGCCCGCCGCGTCTGCGCCGCGCGGAGGTGCTACGGGGTAAGGCGGTCGACGAGCTGGTCGACGCGCAGCCGGTCGGTGTGCTCCGGGTCGTCCCACAGGCGCCGAATGGCGGCGGCGCGGCGTGGTGAGAACCGCGCGGCGATGTTGCGCTCGAACTTGGCTTTCAAGTGCGGCTCCGCCTCGGCGCGCCGCCGCGGATGGCCGAGCGGGTATTCCACCGCCACCGCGCGGGTCCGCGTGCCGTCACGGAAGCGCACCTGGAGGCGGTTGCCGATGGCGCGCTCGTTCGGGTCGAGATAGGCCGCGCTGTAGCGCGGATCCTCGTAAACCGTGGTGCGCTCGCGCAGGCAGTCGATGCGCGGATCTGCGGCGCTGGCGTCGCGGTAGTGCTCGCTGCGCAGTTCGCCGTACAGGAGCGCCACCGCGACCATGTACTGCAGGCAGTGGTCGCGGGCGGCGGGCGTGGTGAGCGGGCCCTGCTTGTCGATGATGCGCACGGCGGATTCCTGGGTGTGGATGATGATCTCCGCCACCTCGCCGGCGCGCGGCGCGACTTGCGGATGCAGCGTGAACGCCGCCTCGACCGCGGTCTGGCCGTGGAACTCGGCCGGGAAGCCGACCTTGAACAGGATGTTCTCGGCGACGTAACAGCCGAGCGGCTGGTCGAGGCGCAGTTCGGCGCCGCGCAGCACCACGTCCTGGAACCCCCAGCGCGGCGCGCTGAGCGCGGCCGGGTAACCCATCTCGCCGCGCAGCGCCAGCAGCGCCAGCCACAGGCCGCGGCTGGTGGCGTCGCCGGCGGCCCACGACTTGCGCGACCCGGTGCTGGCGCCGTGGCGGTAGGTGCGCAGCGCGCCGCCGTCCAGGAACGCGTGCGACAGCGCCGCCAGCACCTGCCCGGGGGTGCCGCCGAGCAGGCGGGCGGCCACCCCGGCGCTGGCGATCCGCACCAGAATCACGTGGTCCAGGCCGAGGCGGTTGAAGCTATTCTGCAAGGCGAGGATGCCCTGGATTTCGTACGCCTGGATCTGCGCCGCGAGCAGGTCGCGCACCGTCAGGCCGCGCATCTGGGCGGCCGCGAGCAGGGCGCCCAGGTTGTCCGACGGGTGGCCCCACTCGGCCGCCAGCCAGGTGTCGTTGTAGTCGAGCCAGCGGATCAGCGTGCCGGTGTTGAACGCCGCCGTGACCGGGTCGAGCGCCAGCGCGGTACCCGGCACGCGGGCGGTGCCGGGCGCGCGTGCGGCGTCCGGCGCGGCAGCCGGCGCGTCGGGTTCGGCCGGCGGCGCGGCGAGCGGGCCGAGCAGGCGGCGGCACTCCGGGGCGTCCAGCGCAAGCATGGCGCAGCCGAGGGAGTCGAGCAGGCTGAGGCGCGCGATGCGGTATGCGCTCGCACTGAAGAGAGGCGGCTCGGTTATGTAGTCGGTGAGTCTGGCGAGAACCGGATCGGCGACCAGGGCCATCTATCCCGGTGCCGGGTGGCCAGGTGCTCCGGGCAGAGGGCGCGGCGCCGGCCCGGTGTAGACCGCGGTAGGCCGGATCAGCCGGTTGTTTTCGCGTTGTTCGAGGTAGTGCGCCGCCCAGCCGGCGACGCGGCTGATCACGAACAGGGGCGTGAACAGCGGCGTCGGGATGCCGCAGTTGCGGAACAGCAGGGCGCTGTAGAAGTCGAGGTTGGGAAACAGCCCCTTCTCGCGGCGCATTACCGCCTCGATGCGCTGCGCGACGGCAAACTGCCGGCGCTGCTCGCCGGTTGCCGCCAGCCGCTCGGCCCAGCTCTTGACCACCGGGCTGCGCGGATCGGACTCGCGGTACACGCGATGGCCGAACCCCATCACCAGTTGCCGGCGGCGCAGCATGTCGAGCAGCGCGCGCTCCGCTTCGTCCGGGCTCGCAAAGCGCTCGATCAGCGCCATGGCGGCCTCATTGGCGCCACCGTGCAGGGGGCCGCGCAGGGCGGCGATGCCCGCGGTCATGGCGGAGTGGAAATCGCTCAGCGTGGACGCCACCACGCGCGCCGCGAAGGTGGAGGCGTTGAACTCGTGCTCGGCGTACAGGATCAACGCCGCATCCAGGGCCGCCACCTGTTCGGCGTTCGCTGCCTCCAGGCCGCGCAACAGGTCCAGGAAGTGGGCGGCAAGCGAACTGGTGCCGCCGTCGACGACCAGCCGCCGCCCCCTGGTGGCGAACGCATGGTGATACAGCAGCGCGCCGGGCAGCTTTGCCAGCAGGGTGTCCGCCTGCTCACGGATTACGGCGGCGTCTGCCGATACCGTACCGGCGCCGGCTTCTGCGCCCGCGGCCTCCGCGCCCGCGAACGAGCAGGCGGTACGCAGCACGTCCATGGGATGACATGCCGCCGGCAGCAGTTCCAGCACATTGCGCAACGCTTCGCTCAACCCGCGGCGTTCGCGGAGCGTGCGGCGGTAGTCGTCGAGCTGGCTTGCACTCGGCAGTTCGCCATGGATAAGGAGGTAGGCGCACTCCTCGTACGTAGCGCGCGCCGCCAACTCTTCGATCGGGTAACCGCGGTAGGTGAGACCGGTACCGCTCTTGCCGACCGTGCTGACCGCCGTTTCACCGGCGACGACGCCTGCCAGTCCGGCGCTGCCCGTGTCGTTGCTCACGTGGTTCCCCCTGTTGGTTGGATGTGCTGCGCGGTAGTCTCGGTCCGCTCGGCGGCGCCGCGCTGCCGTGCCAGCAGCCGATCCATGCGCTCCTCGTACGCGGGATAGTTCAACACCCGATACAAATCCGCGCGGGTCTGCAGTTCGCCGACCACCGAGTGCTGCCCGCCGTCGCGGCGCAATGCGCGGTATACGCGTTGCGCCGCGCTGCTCATGGCACGGAACGCGGTGAGCGGATACAGCACCATCGCCACGCCATGCGCATCCAGCTCGGCGAGCGTGAACAGCGGGCTCACGCCGAACTCGGTCATGTTGGCCAGGATCGGCACGCCGGCCGCGGCCGCGGCCCGCCGGTAGTGGTCCAGTTCGGTGGCCGCCTCGAAGAACACGGCGTCCGCACCCGCGGCGGCGTACGCGGCCGAGCGCGCCACGGCCCGCTGCACGCCCTCGACCGCCAGCGCATCGGTGCGCGCCATGATCACGAGGTCGCCGGAGCCGCGCGCCGCCACCGCCGCGGCGATGCGGTCGGTCATCTCCCGCTCGCCGACCAGTGCCTTGCCGAGCCGGTGGCCGCAACGCTTGGCCGCCACCTGATCCTCCAGATGCACGCCGGCCACGCCGGCTGCGGTCATCTCTCGCACCATGCGGTCGATGGCGAGTCCGTCGCCGAAACCGGTATCGACGTCCACCAGCAACGGCAGGGAGGTGGCCGCGGTGATGCGGCGCGCCTCGGTAACCACTTCCGAGAGGGTAGTCATCGCCAGGTCGGGCAGGCCGAACGACGCATTGGCGACGCCGGCGCCGGACAGATACAGGGCGCGAAAGCCGGCGTCCTCGGCGAGCAGGGCCGCGTAGGCATTGATCGCCCCCGCGATCTGCAGGGGCCGCTCCTCGTCGAGCGCCGCGAGCAGTGTGTTCATGATGCGACCGGTGCCACTCGCCTACAGTGTGTCGCCCGCCCGCCGCACCGGTCAACCGCACGCAGCACGCCACCGCAGTGCTGCCGCCGTGCTGCCGGCCGGCTTCCGCTGCGCCGCGGTGAATTCGGTCGATTCGGCGATGCGGCGGCTGCGTTGACAGTTGGGCCGCGGGCGGATACCTTCCGGCGCGACAACAATATTTTTAGGCCAACCCTCCCGGTGCTCGGGGATGCCGAATGGCATCCCGCGAGGTAACAGGGAAAGCGGTGTGAAACCGCTGCGGAGGGACCCACTGTAACCGGTTAGCCGGCCGCTGCAAGCCACTGTCCTCTGACAGGATGGGAAGGACGCGGACGCGAGCGATAATCCGGGAGCCAGGAGACCTACCGGGCAGGGCTGAGCGGCCGCTCTCCGTCCAGGGAGCGCCTCGGGGTAGCGCCTTTCCCGCTAGGGTAACGGTCTCGTGGCTGTCCTTCCTGCACATGCTGAGCGGCAGAGGAGTTCGTTCTGCGACGCTGGTTTCCGCGCTCCCGGATCGCGTCCGGATCGCCGGTGGTGGTGCGCCTCGCCCGCGGCACGGCGCTGCTGCTCGGCGTCGGAGCGCTGCTGGTGGTGACCTCGGCGGCAACGGGATCGTATCCCATTGCACTGTCGGACACCGCGGCGATCCTGCTCGATCAGGTGGGTATCGGTACCGCGGCGGCCGGTGCCACCGAGCGCGCCATCGTGGAGACCATCCGGCTGCCGCGCATCGCCCTGGCACTGTTGGTCGGCGCCGCCCTCGGCACCGCGGGCGCGGTGATGCAGGGCCTGTTCCGCAACCCGATGGCCGATCCGGGCATCATCGGCGTGTCCACCGGCGGGGCGCTGGGAGCGGTGATCGCGATTGCGATCGGCGCGCACGCGGTGTTCCCGCTGGCGCTGCCGGCGATGGCGTTTGCCGGCTCCGCGGGCGCGCTGGCGCTGGTGTTTGCGGTCGCCTCGGTGGGCGGGCGGTTCTCGATGGCGGCGCTGCTGCTGGCCGGCGTGGCGGTGAGCCTGTTCCTGGCCGCGATCATCTCCACCATCGTGCTCCTGACGCAGGATCTCGGCGCGCAGCGCGAAATGATCTTCTGGCTCGCCGGGGGACTCGACGCGTCGCGCTGGACCCACGTGCGGCTCGCCGCGCCGTTCATACTGGCCGGGCTGGCGGCGTCGGTGCTGCTGGCGCGCGACCTGAACCTGCTCACGCTGAGCGAGGAGGAGGCGCGGGCGCTGGGCGTGCGCGTCGGCCTGACCCGCGCCGTGCTGCTGCTCGCCGCCTCGCTGGTCACCGGCACGGCGGTGGCGTTCTCCGGCACCATCGCCTTCGTCGGGCTGATCGTGCCGCACGCTCTGCGGCTGCTGTTCGGCTCTGACCATCGCGTACTGGTACCGCTGAGCGCCCTGGGCGGCGCGCTGTTTCTGCTCGCGGGGGACACCATGGCGCGGTTGGTCATCGCCCCGGCGGAATTGCGCGTCGGCATCGTTACCTCGCTCGTGGGAGCGCCGTTTTTCATCATCCTGCTCGCCCGTCACAAGGCGCGCGCGGGCGCGCTGTAACTGATTAGGAGGAGGACTCATGACAGTTCAAAAGAGGCTAGTGCCGGTCGTTGCCGGCGTGTTGTTGGCCGGCGTGTTGTTGGGCGCTGCCGCGCGCGGATCGGCCGACGCCTATCCGGCCGTTCCCGGCATCGTCGATGTCTCGAATCGCGGTTGGCCGCGGGCGATCGAGACCGGCGAAGGGCTGGTGCGCCTGCAGGCACCGCCGCGGCGCATTCTGGCGCTGTCGCTCGGCCACGACGAGATGTTGCTCGCCCTGGTGGGCCGGGACCGGTTGGCGGGAGTCGGGCCGTTCGCCGCCGACGCCACCTACTCCAACATTGCCGGCCGGGTTGCCGGGCTGCACACGCTCGTGTCCTCGGACCCGGAGCGGATCCTGGCATTGCGCCCCGACGTGGTAGTGGTGTCGCGTTACACCAAGGCGGATCTGGTTGGCCTGATCAGGGAGGCCGGCGTGCCGGTGGTGCGCACCGTGCTGGAGAACTCGGCGGCCGGCAATATCCCCAACATCCTGCTGCTGGGGTACCTGTTCGGGGCCGAGCAGCGCGCATTGGAACTGGCCGCGGAAATCGAACGGCGCATCGGCGTGGTGGCGGAACGGGTTCCGCGGCCGGGCGACCCGTCCGCACCGGGCGTGCTGGCCATCGCCCGCTATGCGGACACCATCTATGCCGCCGGCGGCGGTTCTACCGAAGGCGGCATCATCGAGACGGCCGGCGGCGTGAACGCGGCTGCTCGCGGCGGCATCGATGGGCATCAGCCGGTGAGCATCGAATCGCTGGCGGCACTGGCCGCGGAGGTGATCCTGATCACCCAGCCGCCCGAGTCGGGCGGCACCACGCTGCGCGAGGAGCTGCTCGCGGCGCCGGCGCTCGCTGGCGTGCCCGCGGTCGCTTCCGGACAGGTGGTGGTGGTGCAGCCGCGCTACTACACCACGCTGTCGCACTGGAACGTGCGCGGCATCGAGGAGACCGCCCGGCTGCTGTACCCGGATCGGTTCGTCGGCGTCAGCCTCGCCGACTTCGCGCCCTACGAGGCTCCGTGACCGGCGCCTCCGGCAGCAACGAGCTCACCGCCCGCGGGGTGTGCGTGCGCCTCGGCGGCGTGCCGGTGCTGCGCGCGGTGTCGGTTACCGCCCGCGGCGGCGAAGTGACCGGGGTGATCGGGCCCAACGGCGCCGGCAAGAGCACCCTGCTGCGCGTGCTTGCGGGCGTGCTGCGCGCCGAATCGGGGTCCGTACGGCTCGGCGGCGCGGATCTGGATCGCGTGCCGGCGACCGCGCGCGCGCGGCGCGTGGCGTATCTGCCGCAGCAGGACGCGGCGCAGCCGTTCACCGCACTGGAGACGGTGCTGATGGGGCGTTATCCCTACTTGCGGCGGTTT
Organism: Spirochaetia bacterium; assembly: GCA_965262935.1. Taxonomy (GTDB): domain Bacteria; phylum Spirochaetota; class Spirochaetia; order SZUA-6; family Bin103; genus Bin103. The sequence goes on from OZ253572.1 coordinate 1,538,335, forward strand.
CAACTGGAGGGGCAGCGCGACCGCCGAATCGCCCGCGCCGCCATGGCGCGCACCGAAACGGAGCGCTTCGAAGCGCGCGGCCTCGACCGCCTGTCGGGCGGCGAACGGCAGCGGGTGTTGCTGGCGCGTGCGCTGGCGCAGCAGGCGGGGGTGCTGGTGCTGGACGAACCGCTGGCCAGTCTCGACCTGCGTCACCGGCTGGCGGTGCTGGCAACCCTGCGCGTGGAGGCTGCGCGCGGCGCCACCGTGGTTGTTGCGCTGCACGACGTGGAGCTGGCCGGCCGATACTGCGATCGGCTGATTTTGCTGGCCGGCGGGGCAGTGGCCGGTTGCGGCGTGCCGGAAGCTGTGCTGGTGCCGGACAACTTTCGCGCGGTGTTCGGGGTCGAGGCGGTGATTTCGCGGGAGCCGGCCACCGGGCAGCGGCGGGTGTGGCTGGTCGGTCCGAGCGCGTGCCCGGCAGCGGCGTCGCACGACGGGCCGGCCGTGGCAGGCGGTTCCGAAGGCGGTGCGGCGGCGGGCGAGAGCCGCTCGCGGGCCACGTCCGTTGCAGCGCGTATCCCCGGCGGCGAGCGGGTGCCGGGCGGCAGGCAGGTGCCGGGCGGCGAGCCGGTGTCAGGTGGCGGGCGGATGCCGGGCGGCGAGCGGGTGCCGGGCGGCAGGCGGGTGCAGTGCGGCAGGCAGGTGCCGGGCGGCGAGCGGGTGCCGGGCGCGAGCGAGAGCGCCGATACGGCCAACAGGGGTGCGCACTAGTGGTGTCCGTCGAGTCGCCTGCCGGCAGCGGCGGCGCCAGGAGCGGGCGAGCGCGGTCAGCGGCGCTGGCGCTTCCCGAAGAGATTGTCGCGGTGCTGGCGCGCATCGGCCCGCTGGACGCGGCCGCGATGCACCGCGCCGAAGCTCGGCAACGCTCGCTCACCAAGCCGCCCGGCAGCCTGGGGCGGCTGGAGGGGGTTGCAGTGCGGCTGGCCGGCATTCTGGGCGATCCGCGGCCGCGGATTCGCGGCAAGGCGGTGATCGTGGCCGCCGCCGACCACGGCGTGGTGGCGCAGGGGGTGAGCGGCTACCCGCAGGCGGTGACGGCGCAGATGGTGGCCAACTTCCTCGCCGGCGGCGCGGCGGTGAGCGTGCTGTGCCGGCGGCTGGGAGTACGGCAACTGATCGTCGACGCGGGGATTGCGGGGCCTCCGCCAGCGCCCCATCCGGACTTGCGCGCGGTTCGCGTGGCGGCCGGCACCGCGGACATCAGCCGTGGACCCGCGATGACGCGCGCGCAGGCCGAACGGTGCGTCGCTGCCGGCATCGGGTTTGCTGCGGAGGCGGCGGCGGGAGGAGCCGATCTGATTGCCGTCGGCGACATGGGCATCGGCAACACCACGGCGGCGAGCGCCATCACTGCCGCCGTCACCGGCCAGCCGCCAGCCGCGACGACCGGCCGCGGCACCGGGCGCGACGACGATCAGCTGCGCCGCAAGATCGCCGTGGTGAGCCGCGCCCTGGTGTGCAATGCCCCCGATCGCGGCGACGCGCTCGACGTGCTGGCCAAGGTGGGCGGCTTCGAGATCGGCGTGCTGGCCGGCGCTATCCTGGGCGGCGCTGCGCTGCGCCGTGCCGTGGTGCTGGACGGGTTCGTTGCCGGTGCGGCGGCGTTGCTGGCCGACCTGCTGTGCGTGCGCGTGCGAGATTATCTGTTCGCCGGGCACCGCTCCGCCGAGGCAGGGCATCGCGCGCTGCTCGATCACCTCGGCCTGCAGCCGCTCCTGGATCTCGACCTGCGCCTGGGCGAAGGCAGCGGCGCGCTGCTGGCGATGCCGATCATCGAGGCCGCTGCCGCCTGTCTGGCGGAGATGGCGACCTTTGCCGAGGCCGGCGTGTCCGATGGCGGTGCGCCGTGAACGCGCTGCGCGCGGCGGTCTCCTTCCTGACCCTGCTGCCGGTAGCACGGGGAAATGGCGGCGGCGACCCGCGCCGCCTGGCGGCGGCAGTGGTCTGGTTCCCAGCGGTCGGTCTGCTGCTCGGCGCACTCATCGCGGCGTTCGATCTGCTGCTTGGGTTGGCGTGCCTACCGCTGAACGGCGCCCCCGGCGCCGCGCGGTGCGCGTTTCCGCCCCTGCTGGCCGGTGCGCTGCTGGTGACCGCTGTGGCGGTGTTGACCCGGGGCTTGCACCTGGATGGTTTCATGGACACCTGCGACGCGCTGCCGGGCGGCTTCAGCCGCGCCCGGCGGCTGCAGATTCTGCGCGACTCCCACGTCGGCGCATTCGCCGTGGTGGGAGTGGTGTGCCTGTTGCTGATCAAGACCACCGCGGTGGCGGCGCTGCCGGCCGGGCAGCGGCTGGCGCTGCTGCTGTTATTTCCGTGCCTGGCGCGCTGGGCGATGCTGCTGGCGATGTCGTTATTCCCCTACGTGCGCGGTGCGGGCGCGGGCACGCCGTTTACCGGCAGCGCGCGCGGCTGGCGGCTGCTCGCCGGCACCGGCACCGCCGCAGTCGCCGGATTGCTGTTGACCGGCTGGCGGGGTCTCGCCCTGATGGCTCTGGCCGGCGGCGTCGCTTGCGCGGTCGGGATGGTGGCGCGCCGTATGCTGGGCGGCATGACCGGCGACATCTACGGCGCCGTGAATGAACTCGCGGAGGCAGCCATTCTGGTTGCCGCCGTCGCGCTCACGGTGGGCGGCGCCGCCGGGTGGTCGCCGCTGTTCGGGTAATTCAAATGGAGCATGGGATGATAAGGATGGGCAGACGATGAGCATGTGGTATCTGGTTCGGCACGGGCAGACCGACTGGAATGCGGACGGGCGCCTCCAGGGGCAGGCGGACCCGCCGCTGAACGCCGCCGGCCGGGAGCAGGCGCGGGCGGTGGCGGAGCGCCTGACCGCGGTCTCGTTTGCGGCGGCGTACGCGAGCGACTTGCGCCGGGTAGCCGATACGGCGGCTGCGGTCATGCATGGCCGGCAGCCGCCGGTGACCACTCTGGCGGAGCTACGTGAGAAGCAGTTCGGCGAGTGGGAGGGGATCACCTTTCAGGAGGCCGAGGCGCGCGACCCGGAGCGCTACCGCAGGATATTCCGCGTTGCTTCGTACGACGGCGTCACCGCGCCGCCGGGAGGCGAAAGCGATTGCCAGTTGCTGCAGCGGTTGGCGGGGGTGGCGGAGTGGCTGCGCGCGCTGCACGGCGGCGCCGAAGAAAACATTCTGGTGGCGGGCCACGGCGGATCCCTGTGCGCGCTGATCGTCTCCCTGCTCGGACTGCCGGCATCTGCCATATGGCGGTTTCGGCTTGCCAACGGCGGCTTGTCGGTGGTGACGGTGTTTGACGACGGCGCGGCGACCCTGGATCTGTTCAACGACACCGGCCACCTGCGTTCGTGTTCGGCGAATTGACGTTCATCATCGGCGGCGCCCGCTCCGGCAAGAGCACGCTGGCCGAGCAGCTCGCGGCTCGGGGCGAGCGGGTGTTGTACGTGGCCACGGCGGAGGGCCGGGACGAGGAGATGCAGCGCCGCATCGCCGCCCACCGGGCCGCCCGGCCGGAGCACTGGGACACGCTGGAAGAACCGCTGGAGCTGGTTGCGGCGCTGCGGCCCATACGCGATCGCTACGATACCGTGCTGGTGGACTGCCTCACCTTGTGGGTCAGTAACCTGCTGTTGCAGCGCCAGGCCGCCGGCGCGGCCGAAGACGCTCTCGAAGAGCGCGTCCTGAACGCGGCGCGCGAGTTGTTGCAACTGGTGGCGAGCTCGGGTGCCGGCTGGATCATGGTCAGCAACGAGGTGGGATTGGGCGTGGTGCCGGGCTCGCCCCTGGGGCGTGTCTACCGCGATGTCTTGGGTCGGATAAACCAGTTGATCGCCGCCCACGCACGGCAAGTGTACTTGATGGTGGCCGGCCTCCCGCTGCAGGTAAAGCCCGCAGGGACGCCACCGGTCGGGCCGGGTGCAGTGAGGCGCGAGCGGAGATGCTGAGACCGAAGTGAGGTCGCGAAGAAGGATGATGTCGAACATGCAAAATTGTCGAAATGAAGTTGCGTCACGGGCACCAGCGCGCGTCACCGGACGGCGCCGTCCGACCGGGAAGCAAGGTGATGACACGACGCCCGTCCCGAGCGCGGCGGCGATGGACGCCGGGCTTGAGCCGCGCAGCGACGCGACCGGGAACGAAGAGCACGCAGCGCGCATGCGCCGGTTGCAGGCCGAGCAGCGCGCCAAAGTGAAACGCGCCGTGAATCCGCGGCGCGGGCTGGTGCTGGTGCACACCGGCAACGGCAAGGGCAAGTCGAGCGCCGCCTTCGGCGTGGCCGCACGCGCCCTCGGTTGGGGACAGCGCGTCGGCATCGTGCAGTTCATCAAGGGCGACTGGCAGACCGGCGAGCGGCGCTTCTTCAGCCGCTTCCCGGACCAAGTGGAGTGGCGCACCACCGGCCAGGGCTTCACCTGGGACACCCAGAATCGCGAACTCGACATCACCGCCGCCCGCGCCGGGCTCGATATCGCGCGCGAGTTCGTCACCGGCGGCCGCTTCGACCTGGTGGTGCTCGACGAGATCAACGTGGTGTCGAGCTACGACTACCTGCCGGTTGAGGAGATCGTCGACTGCCTGGAGGCGCGCGCCGACCGCACCCATGTCGTGCTGACCGGCCGCGGCGCCGCGCCCGAGTTGATCGAGTACGCCGATCTGGTCAGCGAGATGGTCGAGGTGAAGCACCCCTTCCAGGCCGGCATCAAGGCCCAACGCGGCATCGACTTCTGATGCGCCGGGTGTCTCGCAGACCGCTCGACTGCTACGCTGCCTCCACGTCGGTGCGCGAGAAGTCATCCCCCTTGAACAGCAGCGGCTCCCCGGTGGTCAGCGCGAGCGCATAGGCGAAACAGTCGCCGAAGTTCAGCCCCGCCGGATGGTTGCCCTTGCCGAACTTCCGCAACTGCGGAGGTGTCGAGGATCACCTGGGCAATCCTCTCTCGTCGTAGAGCACATCACCGTGCTCGATGGCGGTGGGGCCCGGACCGAGGCGCCGTGCGCAGCGCTCGCCAATGGCAAGCAACTTCTGCGCGCGGACTTCTACGCCGCGCAACCGCTGCTCGCGGGCCAAGCGCTCGCGCAAAGCGTCGGTGATCGCGCCGGTCATACTCTGGCCAGTCATGCGCGCGAGCTCTGCCGCCAGCCGGCAGGTCTCATCGTTCTTGATGTTGAGGCTCATAGGCTGTTCCGCGAGGGTAGAAGTAGGTGCAAGGAGTCTGCCTTGGCCGTCCGATGCGGTCCAGCGGTGGGCTCGTGGGCTCGTGGGCGGCTTTCCGATCCGCCTCCGGTCAGTCCAGGAGGCCGCTCAGGGCGGACGAGCCGGCGTCTGCTTCGCCAAGCCGGCGGCGCTGCGTGTCCGACAGCCATTCGACGCGGCTGCCGGCGGCGGTGCGGGTGACCGCGGCCACGTTGGGCACCTGCTCGGCGACCGCCTGTACGTGCGAGATCAGCACGACCATGCGTCCGGCGGCGGCTACCAGCCCCAGTGCGTCGATGGCGGCATCCAGGTTGCTGCGGTCCAGGGTGCCGAAGCCTTCATCGAGGAACAGCGACTCCAGACGCCCGCCGCTGCGCGCCATCATCTCCACCATCCCCAGTGCCAGGGCCAGCGACGCGATGAACTGCTCGCCGCCCGACAAACTGGCCGGCGAGCGTGGCTGCCCCGACTCGCGGTCGAGCACCTGCCAGCGGTCGGACTCGTCGGCGGGCTCCACGAACGCGTAGCGCCCGTTACTGATTTGCTCCAGGGTACGCGAGGCGTGCACCAGCAGGTTGCGCGAGCGGCGCAGGGTGAGCCACTTCAGAAACGCGCCCTCCTTGAGCGCCGCGGCGAGATCCGACAGCGCCCGCTCCCGATCCTCGACCTCGCCGAGCAGCTCGCGCAGCGCCTCCACGTGGTCCACCTTGGCGGCGAATGCGGCCGCGGCGTTCCGCGCGGTGCGGGCGGCGTAACGTGCGCTTTCGGCTGCCGCCTGCGTGTTCTTGACGACGATGTCATGGTCGTCCACCGGCGATCCGATGCGCCGGGCGATCGCCGCGAGGGTTGCCTCCGCGTTGCTCCTGGCCGTCGCGGCGCGTTCGGCACGTTCGGCTGCACCTTGCGTCAGTTGGTCGGTGATCGAGGCCAGCAGGGCGATACAGGCTGTCACCGCCTGCGGGTCGGGGCTAGCGAGCGCGTCCGGCAGGTCCACCTCCCGTTCAAGATCGCCGACGCTGCGCGCCAGGAGGTCGCGCTGCCGGTTGAGGTCGCGCAGGGTAGCGCCGAGCGGCTGTTCGACCTCGGTCGCGCGCCGTTGTGCGAGCGCGGTCGTGTCTTGCGCGACCGCGCGCAACACCTCCGCGAGGCGGGTGCGGTCGCGCGCCCGGCCGGTCAACACCCGCTCGCGGCTGCGCGCCGCGGCTGCGCAGTGTTCCACGGCAGCCGGATCTCCGTCCGCGTGGCCGGCGCCAGATGGCAGTACCGGCCGGTAAGGTTCCGGAATGCTCGCCACGGCTTGGCGCAGGCGCGTATCGGCGGCGGCTGCTGCCTGTTCGGCGGCGGCCTGGTGTGCGTCGGCGCCGGCCGCGGCCTGCGCCTTGGTGCGTGCGTCTTTCTCTCGTTGCGTTGCCGCGTCTTGAAGGGAGGCGAGCGTCCTGTTGTGCTCGCCGACCGCCCGCGTCGCCGCCGCCACGCGCGCCTCCACCGGAGCCAGCAGACGGGTCGCGGGCGGCAGCGGGGCAGCCGGTGCAGCCGGTACGCCAGCGCCGGTGGCGAGGAGCGCGAGCGTGTCCGCGGCGCTCGATTGAGGCTCGACGGTGCCGGCGGCAGACCGCGCGGCACTCGCGGCCGGGGCGGCGAGCCACAGCGCGAGCCGCTGCTGCAGTTCAGCGCGCGCCTTGGCGGCGGCTTCGAGCTGGCCTTGCAGCTGCTCCGTGGCGTCCACGACCGCGCGCTCGGCGAGTTGCGTCCGGGTGGCATGCTCGGTTCGCGCGGCGCGTGCCTCGCCGGCGGCGTGTTCGGCGGCGCTCGCCGCTGCGGCGGCCTGGTCCAGGTCGAGGCTGACCGGTCGCTGCCAGTCAGGCGCCAGCAACGCTTTGCAGATCGGACACTGGTCGCCGGGGTGCAGGGGAGTGGCTACCACGGCCGCCGAGCGCGAGCGTTGCGCTGCCTCGCGGTGTTCGCGGGCGCGCGCTTCGGCCTGAGCGAGGCGCCTGGATTCCGCATCCGCCGCCTGCAGCCGCTCGGTCGCCTGGCACCGAAGTCGCTCGCGGCGGGTCAGGTCGCCCTGGGCGGTCTGCACTGCCTCCCCGGCATGTTGCGCGGCGTTGTAGCACTCGGCAAGTTGCTCGCGCTGTTGCTCCGCGGCCTGCCGTTCCTGCTCCAGCTCCTGGCCGCGCGCCTGCCCGGATGCCAGTTGTTCCTGCGCCCGAAGCGCCGCCTCCTCGGCCTGCTCGGCGGCGGTTCGGGCTCGTTCCGCGGCGGCTCGCCGCTCGCGTAACTGCCCGTCTGCCTCTCTCGCGTCCATGGCAAGTGCCGGGATGCCGGCGAGCGTAGTGAGCGCACTAGTTACCTCGGCCGCTGGGGGACCGTCGTCGTCTGCCGGCACGGCCGCCAGCTCTGTGGCCAGCGCTGCCTGCCGATCGCGCAACTCGGACTCCTGCCGGTCGATCTCCTCGGCCAGAGCCGCCAGCGGCGCCACCGTTGCGGCCAGGGCGGCGGCCTGAAACGCACCAAGTCGCTCGGTTGCCACATGCGCGCGTCTGCTCTGCTGCACGGCCGCCGTGACCGTCTGCAATGCGTCGACTGCGGCCTGCTCCGTTTCCTCCGCGCCGGCGGCAGCGCGGCCGGCTTGTTGCGCCTGTTGTTGGAGGTGCTCCAGGTGTGCGCGTGGATCTTCCGGATAGGCGGCCGCGGCCTGGTCGAGACGCGCCCGCAGAGTGGCGAACTCGCCGTGGGCCGCCGCGGCGATGCGGCCTGCCTCCTCCAGTTCGTCGGTGCGCCACACCTGGCGCAGGATGGTGCTGCGCACGCGCGGGTCATCCTCCACCAGGAGTTGGGCGAAGCGGCCCTGGGGCAGCACCGTGGTACGCAGGAAGGCGTCGCGGTTGAGGCCGACCACCTGCTCGATGCGGTCGTTCACCGGGCGCGCCTGCTCCACCATCTCCAGCAGCGCGCCGTCGGCGCCGAAGCGGCGCAGTTGCGCGGACTGCGCGCCTACCGCACCACTGGCGCGGCGGCGCAGGGTGCGCGCCACTTCCCACTGTTCATCCGCGGTGCGAAAACGCAGCACGACGCGCAATTGGCTGGCGGCGTCATTCATCAACTCCCTGTTCGGCCCGGAGAAGGTGGCTTGCCCATACAGGGCATAGGTCATCGCTTCGATGATCGAGGATTTGCCCGCTCCCGTGTCGCCGACGATGGCGATCTGGTCGCGCCCGCGCAGGTCGAGCGTGACCGGGGCGCGGAACGAGCGCAGTCCTTCGATAGTCAGTTCCAGCGGCCGCACGCTCAGCTCCGCACCGGCGCGGCGCCGAGCTCGCCTAGTACTTGGTGCGCGCGCGTGTGCAATTGGCCCAGGCCGAGGTCGGAACTGTCCTGCCCATCGCCGCCTTCCAGCGCCGCGGCGAGCAACTCGGTCACCGTCTCATGCGGGGCGGTGACGCCGCGCGCCGCGGTCGCCCGCCATTCTCGGAACTGTTCGATCAGCGACGGTTCCTTATCCGGTTCGGCGGCCGGGTCGATCGCTCGCGCGGCCTGATGTGCGGAGACATTGTGCAGGTCGAACACTGCGCAGCGCGGTGAGGCGGCCAGCAACCGGTCGGCCAGATCGGGAATCGGGTGTTCGGAGCGGATGCGCGCCTTCAGGATGTGGTTGTCGAGCGCGCCGTTGGCGGCGCGCTGGTCAAGTTCTTCCACGGTGCCGTCGATCTCGACCAGCGGGCGCCCGGTTGCGATCTCCCGTTCGGTGACCTGGACATCGTTGCCGATGGACACCAGCACCACCTGCTTGCGCTGTACCCGTTCGCCGTAGTCGAGCGGCACCAGAGAGCCGGCGTAGCGCCCAAGGGCCGCGCCGCCGGGCAGCCGCTGCGGATCGTGGATGTGTCCGAATGCGCAGTACAGCGCGCGCTCCAGCCCGGCGAGGTGGGTGGCGTAGTCCTCGCCCACGGTCAGGCGGCGCTCGGAACGGCCCGGGCGCGCGCCGTGCACGTGCAGGTGGGCGGCGTAGAGTACGATGCCGCGCGCCCCCGCGATGCGCTGTGCCTGGTCGAGGAGATGGTCGTTGATCGACCGGATCGCGTCGGCGTAGGTACCGCCGGCTGTTTTCGGGTCGGAGCTGGCGAGGTCCGCCGCGCCGGCGGGCGAGATGAATGGCACACACGCCAGGGCCACCGGACCTGGCGTCAGCTCAGGGAAGGAGAGCACCCGCGGCGTGCTCACCATCCACAGGCGACGCGGGCGGACGGCATCCGCCATGCGGTCGATCACCCGGAACAGGGCGCCTGAGTCATGGTTGCCGCACACCACGACGGTGGGCGCGATCTTGGTCAGACTCGCGAGCGCCTGGACGCCCAGGTCCAGCGCTTCGTAGGCCGGGCGCGAGGCGTCGAACAGGTCGCCGGCATGGACTATCAGGTCGGGCTGCTCGGCGCGCGCTACCGCCAGAACGGCGCGCACCGCCGCCACCTGATCGGGCAGCCGGTCGTGCCGTCCTAGGCGCGCGCCGAGGTGCCAATCGGCGGTGTGCAGCAGCTTCACAACTCGAACCGCGGCCCGTCGAGCGCCGCGAGATTGTGCTCGATTTGGCGCATCTGCTGCTGCTGTGCGGCGCTGTCCGGCGCGGCTTCGTCGGGGTTGGTGGCGAACGGCGGGAACGGAAACCGAATCGGGATCGGCTCCGGCACGATCGGCTGCGAGGCCACCATGGTGCCCGGCATGAAGCGGGTTGCGCGCTCGCGCAGCGCGGGGGTAAGGAAGCGGTAGGTGTCCGACTCGCTGGCGTCCAGCCGGCCGGCCACTTTCAGCGCCGCATTGCGCGGCAGCGCCTGCGCTACCGCGGAGGCCGCCTGCTGCGCCCCGATCAGCAACACGCCCAGGGAACGCCCGCGTTCGGCGATGTCGATCAGCAGCTCCTTGAGCGGCGAGAAGCCCTGCGCCGGCGCGTACTTGTTGAGCTCGTCGAGCACCACGAAGCGCAGCGGCAGGCGCCCGCTGCCCTGCTTCTCACCCCAGATGCGGTCGAGCAGGGCGCCCACGACGAAACGCTGCGCGTCGTCGTGCAGGCGCGAGATGTCCACCACGTGCAGCCGCGCGTTGTCCAGCGACAGCGGCGCCAGGCCACAGCCGATCAGCGGCCCGAGGTGGCGGCGCAGGCGCAGCAGCCGGCGCAGGAACGCCTGCCGGGTGCCGCCCTGGGTGCGCCCGAACCACTCGTTCAGGCGCGGCTCGCTGTCTTCCGCGGCGATCTCCTCCAGCAGGTCGATCAGGTCCCCGAACTCGCGGATCAGGTGGCCGGCCCCGATCGGCGTCTCGTCCGGTTCGCGGTCCGCCAGGCGGTCGGGGTTGTAGCCGGTATTGGGGGCCACCTGGTCGGCGATCACCACCGCGCCGGAGTCATCGCCCGCCGGCCGCCGCAGCCGGCGCAGGAGCTGGATGCGCACCTGCTGCTCGACGAAGCCCACCTGGGTGGCCCGTTCGTCCTCGGAGGTGAAGCAGAATTGCAGCAGTTGATCGCGGATGAACTGCTCCGGCGTCCAGCCGTAGGGGTCGACATCGCCGGTGGCGCGCGACTGCACCAACGGGGTCAGGTTGCCCTCCGTGCCGGCGCCGCGCGGCGCGTACAGCCGCACCGAACGGAACGGTCCGGGGTCCCGAACCCCCAGCGCCCGCCATTGCTCATGGTGCCGGGGCTTGTCGGCGAACTCGCGGTTGGGACGATCCAGGTGCAGCAGATCCTCGCCCTTGGTGTTGAACACCAGCGCGCGCACGTTCTCGCGGTTGGCGCGGCCGCCGAGCAGATCCATGCCGCCCTCGGTCTCCAGCAGCTGGTAGAGCAGGAACAGCGCGTAGGAGGTCTTGGTGGCGACGCCGGAGATGCCGGAGATCGACACGTGCCCGCCGGAGCGGCCGTCGACGAAGCGCATGTCGGCATACACCGGCATACCCGACAGGTCGAGCCCCAGGGGCAGCTTGCCGCGCGTCATCTCGTCCTCGAACAGCGCAACGGTGCGGTGTGGGCCGGCCGCGCGGGCCACCACCGCTCCCGCGTGGGGAGCGAGAAACAACTCCGGCACCACCCGCAGCACGCGCACCTCGGCGCGCCGCACCAGCTCGGCCGGCAGGGTGCGGTCGATCACGCGGCCGGTGTCGGAGGGCAGATCGGCCCCCTCGAACCGCGACAGCAGCTCGGTCACGATCCCGTAGTGGGTCACGACCCTGCCATCCGGCAGTTCGGTGGACACGGCAACCAGCTCGTCGAGCTGAATCACGGTGGCGGCATCGAGCACGACGTGGAAGGTGCGCGAGTTGCTGTCCACCGACCCGTCCACCAGCCCGATGCGCATCAGATCATCACTCATACCGGCGCAAGCCCATGATCATGGCTCCGGCACGACTCGACGCCGGTCACACCGAACCGAGCCCGCGCGCTCAATTTCACCGGCATCATCCTAAGCAGACAAGGAGGCGCAGGCTTGTCGAATGCGGTCCTGATTCTCCATCTGGTGCTCCACCACGAGGGGCGACACCTTGAACGTGCCGGCGATCTCATAGTCGTCGCATCCGCTGTCCGCCATGTCGAGAATGCTTTGCACCGGCGCCAGGAACTCTGCCGCAAAGGCGCGGCCTGCGGCCTGGCGTTCCGCATCGCGCAACTCGTTCACCACGGATCGAGGCGTATCCGAAAAACAAACGGCATCGCCGATCGCCCGTGCGAACGCGAAATTCTGCGATTCCAGTGTCCACTCGTAAGCTACGTGATCGCGCAAATGGATATGGATGTCCTTTCCGACGCGGGCGACGAGGGCCAGGACTCCCGGAATGGCAGAGGTGGTCTTGAAGTTTGCGTTCCCGAGCTTCCTCGCGATAGCTTCCATCGCAGTGAACCGCTCGCCCGGATCCGCCGTGATCTCGGCCCGGAGCGCTTGCGCGGCTCGGTACCCGGCGGCCCAACTACGCTCCTGAGAGTTCCACTGCACCGAATGCCTGATCTGCTGCGCCACGCCAGCCAGGTGCGGCAATCGGGACTCGTGCGGCGGTCGGTCTGCGGTATAACGCACCCACTCCAGAAGCTGACGTCCGCGCGCACGGCTCTGCTTGCGGACACCCGCCAGTAGCTCGACAAGTGGCTCGTCGGAGAACAGGTCACCAGCGTCCTCGATGAACTGTGCATCGGCGTCCGAGATCAGGTAGGGATCGACGCCCAGGGCCCCGGCCGCTTCGCAGAATGCTCGTTCATCCGGGTCACGGCGCGAGCTGGAAACGCGGCACCATCGAACACCCACCTCGGAGTGGGAGACTCTACTGCATGACAATTTGTCCACAACCCGTTCGATGAACCCCGCCAACGTGGACTCGGCAGCTTCACGCGAGAGCAATTCAGCACCGGTCTGCCAGAAGCGCACGCTCGGGTTCTCCGAGGAGAGTTGTGATCCGGTGACTTCCAGGGTCGAACCGTCGCACTTGAAGCTCAGATCCGGCAGTGCGAACCCCGTACGATGGTGCAGGATCGGATGTTCGCGGTCCCGACCGCCAAAGATCGACCACCAGTCGGTGGCCAGCCCCTCGGCGAGATGGACCGCGGGGACGGTGATATGCTCGAACGTCGTCTTGGAGTCAGGATCGAAATGGAGACAGGCATTCTCGGCGTTGACGAAGATCTGGAGATTGCAGAGCGTGGCCCGCTCCTCCGCCGAGACGTTCGGGCCATCGCTGAGCCACTCAGTCGAAAACCGCACGCCGCTCGTCCTCGTCGATCGGCCAGCCCTTGTACTCACCTGACTTGGTATTGACACACAGGCCGAACCAAGCTTGACCGCTTTCGTGACACCACACCTTCTTCGGAAAATCCTGATCAGTTTCCACGAACCGGTACTGACCCGCTCGAATCGCACTCCGGAGCCATTCCGTCGCGCGGGTACGGTCCTCGGGCGAAGCCAATGGGCAGACCGTCGTCGTCTGTTTGCCGTGGCGGCCAACCCGGCCGCCGCGAAGTTGCCGCGCCTCCGGCAAGCCGCCCCACCAGCGCATGTCCTTGTGCTCGGCGCTTCCCACATATCGGGCGCGATCCGCCAGGGCACGGCGTTGGCTGTCGGAGAGCGCGGGGCGCTCCGGTACGGGTCGCGGACGTCTCACCTGCTTTCTGTCCTCGACAGGCATAATAACAACATCTCGCATCGTTGACGCGAAGTGGCCGCTTGCGGACGAGCAACAACTACGATGCAACGCGGAGCACGCGCACCTCTGCCCGCCGCGCCAGCTCGGCTGAAGCCCATTACCGTCAAGGTACGTCCAACCTTAGGCTTAGGGGGTGGAACCGCGGTTGAGTGCCAATACCGCGGCGCGTACCGCACGCAACGCCAGGCGAGGGTCGCCCTGCAGGTGGTGGAGGTGGCGTTCCAGACCGGCGACCGGGGCCATGTTGACTGGGGCGCGGCGGTCGCGGTGGTGGGCGGAGGCGAACGCGGGCAGCCAGCCGGCCGCGGCCTCCGCGGTTTCCTTGGCACGCGCGAGGCCGACGCCGGCCGGTACCTCCAGCCGCACGATGCCGGCCCAAGGCCCGGCCCACGGCCCCGGCATGCCGACCCGCAGGTAGCAGCCGTAGAGGTCGTCGCGCATGGCGAACAGCCCGGAGCGCTCGCCGGTGTGCAGGTCGGGCACCTGGCGCCACGCCTCGGGGGCCAGCATCGGGCGGTGATGGGTCTTGACGTAGCCGATCACCGGCAGCGTGCGCGTGCGCCGGATGTTGTGCAGCGGCCCGTCGATCACCGCCAGCCAGTCCTGCTCCGCCAGCCCCTCGGCAATGCCGGCCTCGGTGTCGCGCATGCGTCGCCGCAGGCGCTCGCTGCCGGCGTCCGGCTCGGTGCCGGTAATGGAGTCCGCCTCCCAGCTCCAGCCGCCCGGTTGCCGCGGCAGTTCCACCCGCTGCCCGGCGGAAAAGATCGCCGCCCTGCCAATCGTGATCCGGTCGAAGCGCAGGAGCCGGTTGCCATCGGCCAGCACGGCGCCCGCTCCCCAGCTTCCGGCGAGGCCGGTGATCGTGCCTTGCACATCGGTGCGGGTGAGGCGCGCCTCGACCCGCATCGTGCCGTCGACAAACGCCAGCCGCCGCGGACGCTCCGCCGTGGCGGGCACGTGCCGGCGAAACTCCCCGCCATCCTCCACCAGCTCGCAGGCCATGGCATCCGGCGAATCGACCTGCACTTGAAAGCCGCCCCCATACCCCGTATCGAACGGCTCCACCCCGACGGTAGGGCGGGTGAGACTACGCATCGGGCGCTCTTGATCCGGCACCGGCACCACGATCGGCTAACCAGCCCGACACATCAACACACGATTTCCCATGTGCCGCCGAACATTCGCGTTGATCGAACTACTGTGTCTCATAGGGACCAAGGAATCGGCCACCGTCGAAATGGATCAGGTGTGACGGTGCCTCCGCTATCCACACCTCGGTCTGCCATGCGATATCTCTGAGATACCCGGCCATCACGGTGCGACTGGGAAACGCGGTCACGTAGATGATGCCGGCTCTGGCTCCGGCGAAGAGCTCGGTCAACTCGGCGTACCGCTTGTTGTCGACAGGGCCGCGGCTGGTTACCGCCTCGACCACCACCAGCCATCCTCGCTCCGCATCATGCAACACGACATCCGGCATCTTCCCATGAGAATCGACTTGCACACCCAAGTCAGCAAGGCCGTCACTGTCGAAGTAGATCCATTTGTCGGCGGTGTCTCCGACATAGACAAGGGTACTCCCGGGGACGAATCGAGACGCGAAGTCTTCGATGATGGCGCGAATCAGATCGCTGTGTTCTCCGGGACTGAGGTCGATTTGCGGGGATTCCTTGCTGGCATGGATCGGTTTCCCTGCTCCGGAGTGTATCACTTATTGCGCCACCACACGCTCGGTGGGCGGTCGTTGACGGTGAAGGCGGGGGAGCCGTCCTCCCAGGCGGGGCCCACCGGGCGCAGTTGGCCGCCGCCGGTCACCGGCAGGGTGCGGCCATCCTTGTCGGCGGATACGTGCTCGGCGAACCACTCCTCGAGCAGGCTGTGCAGGTCGCGGATGCGGCGCTGCTGGGCGGGGTCGTCGATGCGGTTGGTGCGCTCGTCGGGGTCGTCCACCAGGTCGTAGAGTTCGTTGGGGCCGGCGGGGATGCCGGCGGCGGGGTAGCGGTGCACGTACTTCCACTCGGCGGTGCGGATCATGCGGGTGGCGCCGTACTCGTCGTAGATCACGACGCGGTCGCGCGCCGGCGCGGCACCGCCTTCCAGGAGGCCGGCGAAGGAGCGGCCCGGCCGCCCGCGCCGCAGCGCCTTGGGAAAGTCGACGCCAGCGTAGCCCAGCAGGGTTGGCATGAAGTCGACGGCGCTGCACATCTGGTCGGTCGCCTGCCGGTGCGGGATGCGGCCCGGATGACTGGCCAGGAACGGCACCTTGATCGAGTTCTCGTACATGTTGAGCGGCGAGGTGCCGTTGCCCTTGCCCCAGAAACCGTGCTGGCCGCAACTGAAGCCGTTGTCGCTGGTGAACACCACCAGCGTGCGCTCGCGGATGGCGTGCCGCTGCAGGCGGTCGAGGATGCGCCCCACGTCCAGGTCCATGGCGGTGACCGCCGCGAAGTAGCCCTTGAGCATGTCGCGGTTGCCGAGGCAGTTCGCGGTGAGCCAGTTGGCCCACGGGTGCCGCTCCTCCTGCGGGCAGGAGGCGAACGGGCAGTCGTCGTAGCTGTCGACGATCGCCTGGGGGTGGCCGGTCCACGGGCTGTGCGGGGCGGTGTAATGCACGCTCAGGTAGAATGGCGCCGCATCGCCAGCGTGGCGGTCGATGAACGCCAGGGCGTCGTCGGTGATCACGTTGGTCACGTAGCCGGGGGCGTTGAACAGTTCGCCGTCGCGGATCATCGGCGCGTCGTGGTATTCACCGCCCCCCTTTTCGTGCACGAACCAGTGGCTGAAGCCGTGTTGCGGCAGGACGCTGTTGCCGAGGTGCCATTTGCCGCTGATGCCGCAGGTCCAGCCCGCCTGCGCCAGCAGGTCGGTGTAGCCGGTCTGCCCCTCCAGGTAGGTGGCCGCGTCGGGGCCGGAGTTGCCTGCGCGGATCCAGTCGTGCACGCCGTGCCGGGAGGGCATCTGCCCGGTCAGGAACGACGCCCGGCTCGGCGAGCACACCGGCGACGCGCAGAAGAAGTTGTCGAAGCGCATCCCGGTGGCCGCGAGGCGGTCGATGTTGGGCGTGCGCAGTTCCCGGTTGCCGTAGCAGCCCGCGGCCCACGGCCCCTGATCGTCGGTGAGGATGAAGATGATGTTGGGACGTTCCGCTGGCATCGTTCAGCACCATACCGCGGCGGGCGCGCCGACCCAAGCGCCGCCGCCGCCGCGTCCCGGCTCAGAGGTAGCGGAACAGCGGCGGGAAGATGACGACCACCAGGGCTGCCCATACGCCGTACACCGGCAGGTAGGCGGTCTGCCAGCGTTCCACGGCGGCAAACGAACCGCTTCCCTTGAGGAACCGGGCGTACCGCCACGCCGACCCGCCGAGATGCGCCAGCAGCAGCAGGTTGACGCCCAGCGCCGCCGCCTTGTTGGCGCTCAAGCCGAACTCGCCGATGCGCGTGGCGATGGCCGCCAGCGCCACGCCGTCGGCCGCCAGGGCGGCGACCGCGAGCACCAGTCGCAACACGTCGAATGCATCGGGCGGCGCATCGGCGTCGCGCGCCGAGATCGCGTACAGCAGCAGGCACACCACCAGCACCAGCAGCAGGTCGAACGCGATCAGCACCTCGCGGCCCACGTCGATGCCGCGGCCGGTCCATACCAGGGCGCCGAGGAACGCCAGCAACAGGGCCGCGAACAGCGGCGTGAACACGCGCGCCAGCAGCGGCGCCAGTTGCCCGGCCACGCCCTTCTTCCCTGCTGCCAGCCAGCCGGCGACGATCACCGCGCCGGCCGCCCCGCATGGCAGCAGCCACCACTCCAGGACACGGTCGACGCCCACCCCGACCGCCTCGAACAGGGCCGCCGTCAGGAACGCCAGCACGCCGCCGCCGAGGGCGAACAGGACGCAGTAGATGAACCACTCGCCGGAGAAGCGCACGAATCCCATGCGCCCGGGAGCGGTCCGCCAGCCGTCCCCGGCGTGCGCCAGGCCCACGGCCAGCCACAGCGCGATCGGCACGTGGAGAGCGGTGAGGATTTCGGTGGCGCCGCCGGGTAGGAACGGGAAGGCGTTGGCGAACACGGCGCCGGCGGCGAACAGTACCGCAACGGTCACGGCGCGCGCCGGGTTCGCACCGCGCCGGCAAAGAAACAGGGCGGCCAGCAGGGGAAGCACGAGCAGGCTGAAGTTGCGCGCGTAGAAGCTGCCGGCAGCGCCGAACTGCTGGCCGAACAGCGCCGGAACCTTGATCGCCGCGGCGGCCGCCACAGCCAGTAAAGCGGCCACCGCCGGTTCGCGGTGCGCGGGCGGCGGTCCGATGCCGTCGCCGGGCCGCGTAACGAGCTGCCGCCACAGCCGCGCGCCGTGCGTCTGATTGAGCTCCCGCGCGGCGGCGCTGACGTCGCCGGTGCGCTTGACCGCGATCAGGAACGCCTCTTCCGGGTCCAGCCCGGCCGTCACCAGCCCGGCCACCTGTTCGCGCAGGTGGCGTTCCAAACTGTCCAGGTCGCCGGCGCCGGAGCCGTGGGGGCTCAGCCGCGCACGCCACTCGGCAATGCGGTCGGTCAGGATGTCATGTTCGGCCTTACTCATGGTGCATCGGGCGCCACCGCCGGCATGCCCGGCAGGTGTGCCGGAACATAGCGGCGAAACACTACAATGTCAAGTACTTTGCGTTCCAGAGTATTGGGTTCGGGGGAGGTGGACGACGCGACGCGGCCAACACTCCGGGCCGACGACACCGTGTCCGACCCTGGCGACTGGCGATCCAAGTCTCCGGTGTCGCGGAGTGGTCGCACGCCGTGACCCCAAACGTTTCCAATCGGCGATGTCGGCCGTGATCGAGTCGACTCGCCTCGTCGCGGATTGCGAGCCATGCGGCTTCGTGCGAGCATCCGGCGGCAGGTCACCAGCGTCGAGGTGCCCTGGCTCTACGCGACAGGAGGAGCACGATGATCTACGACATGAGGATCTACGACCTGAAGCCGGGCGCCGTGCCGCGCTACATGGAGGCGGCCCGGGACATTGCCCTGAAGATCAGGGCGGACTACGGCGTGAAGCTGGCCGGCTGGTATTACACCGACATCGGGCCGCTCAACAGGATCGTGCACATCTGGGCCTACCGGGACTACGCCCACTTTCAGGAAGCGCGCGAGGCGGTGCACAACGATCCCCGCTGGACCGGCGAGTACGTGCCGCGGGTGAAGGGGCTGGCGGTCAGGCAGCAGGATATGATGATGCAGGGCGCCGACTTCTTCCCCGGCCCGACGTAACAGGCTGGCGCTACGGCTGCTGCGATGAAGGCACCGACGAATACGCTGTCGAGCGTACGGCCCAACATCGTCCTGGTGCTGGCCGACGACCTCGGCTACGGCGATCTGAGCTGCTACGGCAACACCATCCTGTCCACCCCCAACATCGACCGGCTCGCCGCCGAGGGCGTGCGTTGCTCGCAGCACTACAGCGGCGCGCCGCTGTGCGCCCCGGCGCGCGCCGCGCTGCTCACCGGGCGCTACCACCACCGTTGCGGCGCGCTCAGCGTGGAGTCGAATCGCGGCCTCGACCGCATCGCGCTGCGCGAACGCACCATGGGCGACCTGTTCGGCGCCGCCGGCTACCGCACCGGCTACGTGGGCAAGTGGCACAGCGGCGTGCACGACGGGCGTTACCATCCCAACCGGCGCGGATTCGCGGAATTCGCCGGTTTCCTGAGCGGCATCATGGACTACTGGAACTGGTTCCTGGACTACAACGGCGCCTCGCGCCGCGCCGACGGCCGCTACCAGACCGACGTGTTCACCGCCGAGGCGGTCGATTTCATCCAGCGCAGCGCTGCCCGCCGCACCGCGCCCCGCCACACGGCGCCGCACCATGCCGGCCAGCCCGCGTCGCGCTCCGACGCGCGGGCGACGGGTCCGGCGGCCGCCGAGGAGCCGGCTCCATCCGGCTGCCGTCCGGCAACCGGCGGCGACGGCGGCGACGGCGGCGGCAACTCCAACGCGGGTAGCGGCGGCATCCGCGGGGCTGTACCGGATGCGCGTCCGCGCCCGGCGCATGCGGGAGGCTCAGCCCCGCAGCCGTTTCTCCTGGTAGTGGCCTACCACGCGCCGCACTCGCCGCTGCAGGCGCCCGACGAGTGCTGCGCGCCGTTTCGGCAGCGCGGCGATCTGAACGACGCGGTTGCCACCCTGTACGGCATGGTGGCGAGGATGGATCACGGCATTGGCCAGATCCTCGGCGCGCTCGACGCCGCCGGGTGCGCCGACGACACGGTCGTGCTGGTGACCAGCGACAATGGCCCGTGGCTCGGCGCGGACCGCCACGGCGGCGGGCGTTTCAGCATGCGCCGCTTCAACGGCCCGTTCCGGGGCCAGAAGCAGGAGGTGCTGGAGGGCGGCATTCGCGTACCGGCGATCGTCCGCTGGCCGGACGGCCTGCCGGCTGGCGCCGCGTGCGACGAGATGATCCACTTCTGCGACTGGCTGCCGACGCTGGCCGCCGCCGCCGGCGTCTCGGCCGATGGGCTGCCGCTCGACGGCTGCAATCAGCTCCCCCGGCTGCGCGGCACGCCCGAAGCCGGCGCACCGCCCCGTTTCTGGCAGTTCAACCGCTACGACCCGGTGCCCGGCTGCAACCTGGCGATGCGCGACGGCCCCTGGAAGCTGTACTGGCCGCGCATCCCGGAGGCGATGGTCAAGCTCCGGGAGGACAATGCGGCCGTGCGCGAGCTGATGGCGCGCCCGCACTTCGAGATGCCGGTGTCCAACCCGCCGGTGGAGCGCACGCTGTCGGCGCCCGCGGAGCCGGAGCTGTACTGCGTCCCCGACGATCCGTGGGAGGCGCGCAACCTGGCCGCCGCGCACCCCGAGCGCGCCGCCCGCATGCGTCTGGCAGCCGAGAACTGGTTCGCCGAGGTGGAGGCGGAGCGCCGCGAGTTCGCCGCCAACGCCTGAAGCGGTAGTCGACGTCGACACCCGGGCGTGGTCAAGCCGCCGGATCGGGAGCCGTCGCCGATCGACGGCTTGCCGCCGGTCCGCCGTACCGTTCGCGCGAGTTCGCCGCTGTCAGTTGGCAGGCTTGCAGTGTGTTGCGCCGCTGCGCATGGCGGTAACGGTAATGCGCTCTGCAACGGAGCCTGAGGTTGGCCGGGTCAGCGCCGCCGCCGACGCGAACGGGACGATGTGGTCGATCTCCAGCCGGCAGCGCGAGCCGCACCGCCGACCGGTGTGCCGCTCGACGGATCTGCGACAACCCTGATCGCGCCGGGATTTTCGATCCGCGACCGGATGCGATGCCCTGCGAGTGCGGCGCCCTACTGTTCCGCGCGCTGCAGGAAGCAAGGCGACGCAGCGACGCTGTCGGGTCAGTTCCCGTCGCTCCGCTCCCGCTGCGCGGCTTCGTACAGGTCCGCGGCGAGCGCTTCGATCCTGTCGCGCCAGGCCAGTTTGTCGAGCCAGGCGGCGGGCGCGTCCGACATCCCCCACAGGGCGCCGGCAAGCTGGCCGGTGACCGCGGCCACCGTATCGGCGTCGCGGGCGAGGTTGGCGGCCAGGATCAGGGCCTCCTCGATCGACCGGGTTCGGCCCACGCACCAGAGCGCTGCCTCCAGGGTGTGCAGCACGTAGCCCGAGGAGGAGATGGCAGCGCGATCCTTGGCGCGCCACGATCCCGCCGCCACCTCGGCAATCGCCGCGTCTCCATGCCAGTCTCGGGCACGCAGGACGGTCTCCTTCGGCGCCCCGCCGATCGCCTCGGTCAGCAACTCGGCGTACAGCGCGCACGCCTCCACCGCCTGCGCCGCGCCGTGCGTGGTGCGGCTCTGCAGGCGCGCGGCCTCCACCGCCTTGGCGGGTTCATGCCACCAGCGGATTGCCACCGGCGACAGGCGCATCAGCGAACCGTTGCCGGCGCTGTCGGGATCGGTGCTGCCGCTCAGCGGCTCGCCGGTAGCGCGGAAGGAGTGCAGCGCGCCGGCCGTGGTAGTCCCGATGTCGAAGCACTCGCCCGTCACCGAGTTGTAGCCGTGCTCGTACCACCGGCAGAACCGCTCGATCAGGTCACCGGGGTCGAGCCCGCTCGCGGCGAGCAGCGAGTCGGCCAGGCACAGCGCCATGCTGGTGTCGTCGGTCCACTCGCCGGGCGCCAGGCCGAACGGGCCGCCGCCCACGATGTCGGTGACCGGCGGCAGCGCATCCCGCCACTCGAACTCGAGCGTGGTGCCGAGCGCATCCCCAAGCGCAAGCCCGACCAGCGCCCCCTTGGCGCGGTCCAGGACATCTGCCGTGTCCCCATCGACTGCCAATGCCATACCGTCTCCATTATGCCCCTGGATTGGCACCCATACCCCTAATGCCCAAGTGACTGACTACTCACCCCATTGCCCATACCTATACCCCCGGTGCCCTTGCGCCGGTAAGGCTTTAGGGCAACAGGGTTAATAAGGGATGGTTAGAATCTGATCCAAAAGGATGATCGGCTATATCGAGATTCTGGTAAAGTTGAATAAAGAGCGAGCGGATCGGCTGGGACACAAAAGTCCAAGGAATACCACTAGGGTAAAATCAAGGACCGCCCAGATTGTTGACCCGCTCGCTCAACAATCTACTAGAATCCTGAAACGCTGTCAACCCCTCAAAATCTGATGCTCGTCCCCGGAGGCTATAGGGCAACAGGAAACTAAAGTATGGGTTTCCATTTTTCATTTTTTGTGCTACGAATCCGAAATGGAGGCACCAGAATGAAAATAAAGATCGAAGGAGAATTACCCTTGGACGGCACCACTCAGAAATTGTACATCTCCGAACCTCGGTGTACGGCATCTCAAGAAACAGGATCATGGCGTATTGATGGCACAAGTTATATTACATTAGAACCGACCATCATTTACCCTGGAGACAAGGACGATACCGCCATCGAAAACATGAAAGTTGAATTCCCATAACGAAAAAAGTTTTCGATCCGGCATGCATCAGCTCTCAAATCCGAGAAAACATCCGACGGTTCCTAAAAACTGCTGCACAAGCCGATGCCGGGGTTCAAGATCTGGACCTCGAACAAGAATCCTAATTCAATCCCCGGTGCCCAAGGATCATCGATCAAGCGATCTGACAAGAAGTTCCGAGCTATTCAAAGTGTGGTGACACTAGAGTCCTCACATTACGAAAGGCAGATTTCATTTCTCGTTCCGAAGGGGGACGATGCGTTCGCACACGTTCGCGAATCGCATAGAGTCCTGGCGAAACCGTCGCCTCACTAATGAACTTTATCTGGCCGGTTTTTCGTTGTGCTTGGATTTCGTTCAACATCCATAGTGCAACTCTCTGATACAGGTAGACCACAATCAGAGGTTTAGCGGCCTGTAGCTGTTCCGCGTCCAGCTCCGCCGCGGTGGATGACACAGATTTAATGAGGTCCGCCCCGTCCTTTCCGTATTTTCGAAGTTCTTGTTCAACGTCTATCCCGGTGATACGTAGGATTTCACTCTTGGGGCTTGAAAGGTAGGAAGTTAAGCAAATTCCGGCGGGAGTCGAACCCGCGATGGCGATTTTCAGGTCGCTGCCTTAACCCCCTTGGCTACGGAACTGTTTATCAACCGATCCTTTCAGCCCCCGATTATCTCCGTGAATATGGATCAACGGACACAAGGGTAGGAAATCTATCCCAGCGGTCATGGAGACGATGAGCTAGTTTTCTAATACTCTTCATCTATATCTACATCATCGACTTTATCGTCATCATCGACAATTTCATCGTTTGTGTAGTCGTCGTCATCGTAAGCTCGGGAAGCTAGCCATATCGGGAATGGGTTAGTGTCCCTGTCCTGTAGTGCGAATTCGGGGAGCACTTCATATTTTGAAAACTCACCTGTGTTAGTATTGCTAGCACCGAGGATGGTAACGATGTCATTTCGCATCAACCCGCTGTCAGTGCAATATCTGACAACGTGGTAATCAGGTGTCCCGCCGCTCATTCTCACCGCAGCCGGATTCGATGGAGCATTTATGATTTTCGCGATTTGCAAGATGGTGTCCATAGCGTCAGACTTCATTGACACGGAAAACAAGGTGGGAGGAAGGTGGTCTTCAAGCTCCTCCCACCTTTCGCGCAAATGATCAACTTCGGTCACGACCTGTTAAAGCAACTTTCGATATTTCGGGTATTGGTAATCGTCGTCTTCTTGATCGTCGTCAAAGTCATAATCGGCTGGATCGTTGATAACGTCTTTGACTTCTATATGATGCTTGTCGAAGAACCAATCGACGGAACCAGGACGGACGCCAATCTTGACGAATTCCGGCCCGTGGTGCTTTGTGATTTCTGTTAGGAGCTTACGTGGAATGCGGAGGGCTGCGTGTTCGCATGGCATTTTACCCTCTCTTTCGGAGAAGCGGGGTTATTTTTCGCAGTGTGGGAAGTGTCAAATACTGCGGTCATAATGATGGGCGTTGAACCCACCGCAACTCGACCATCGAGGAAGATAGATTCCAAGGTCGGGATCACTATTGACGACATGATCGTGCCGACAGGATAAGCGTCCTCATGCCTGGTGAGAGCACAGGCAGCCAACAACCGACGATTGAAAACGTAGGTGGCGCTCATTTCCCAAACAAGTTATATCGGCCAGCCCGCCACGTAACGAGCTTCGGCGTTTCCGTGTAGTACTCATCAGTCAGCACTACAGCTAAGACCCTATATATTTCGCACAACCTCATGGTGTGTGCCCTCCTTAGGTTTCCTCGGCCTCAAGGTTGCTGGGAAGTTTGCAAATACACCAAACGGATTAAGCCTATGGAGATTTCCGCCTATTCGCCCAAGGCGGGGTAGCTACTCCCTTTCCATCATGGGGCTATTGCATAGCACCAAGCGACCCGGCATGCATTCCATGCCGATGGCCGCACTAAGCGCCGTCTCGCAGCATCAAACACTAGCAAACCGCAGATGGGCTGTCAACGGCGACTGTAACTACCTACTATATCAAGAATTAACACGACTATTGATACACTATGTTCCATCGGCCATAATTCTGCCGCATGGCATATTTCTATATTCCGAAAGAATCGGGCAGCAATTACAAGAGCCACATTATTTTGCCGAATACAGAGGCAACGATGTGCAGCCATGATTGGACGGTTGATCCCGAGACATACAAACCCGTCAACGACCTACGACAGGATTCCGTACTGTGCCTGAGTTGCCTCTCTAGTTTGAGAGTCAGGATGGATTATGAAGGGCTCGCCGCTGCTTCTCTCCACGTCTTTAGGATAATCGTTGATCAGTTGACGAATGCGGTAAGGCGACAACACGGATAACCCAGGAGGTACACTCACGAATGAATGAGCCGAAGCAAAACCCCACCATAAAGAAAATGGAGGTCGTTTTCGGGGAAGTATTTGAAAACGTGAATGAGTTGCCTCCCGATCCTAATGCCAGAGAGGAGAAATTCCCTATACCCTCGTATCTGAAGATTTTCTATAGGAGACGGAGGGGGAGACCCCAGCGATAAATGCATAGCAGTTTGTACAAGTACGTTTCGATTGACCGATTAAAGGGAATTCTAATCGACAACAAGATTAGGTTCACGCAGCCTGGAGCATTTAACGATCCGTTTGAATTGGTGCCGCGTCTCTTGGTGCCAAAGGGCACTGTGCCTCAAGGCCACAGGAACTATAAGTTTAGCCTTAGTGCGCCACGGCGACCTATTGACGTTGACAAGTCCGCCGACGGTAGCGATCATCATTCTCGTGATCTGCGTCAAGCCCTGGATCATGAAGTAGGTTTTCTAAGTTTGTCGAGAACATGGAAATCATTGCCTATGTGGGCGCACTATGCGGAGAATTTCGCTGGTGCTGTTATCGAATTCGATGGTTGTCACCCATTCTTTAAGTGGGCATTTGATGTTCATTACTCGCATGAACGACCTATCCGAGATTTGGCGTTATACTGGCGCGAGCGTATTCCAATTGCTGAATTGTGCAATAAATCGACCGAGTGGAAGTATGAAGAGGAAGTGCGAGTCGCAAGGGCCTTATCAGGCTGTCAACTCATCCGTGCAAGCTCAGACTTTCCTGTTCTTGTTACAAAGGTACCACCAGAATGCATAAAGAGTGTGATCCTCGGGGAGCGGGTGGACCAAGATACTGCGAAGGAGATTTTCGATATAATTAGGGATAATGAGATCATAGGTAACCGAGCAGTTATCAATCATTGGGATTATGACCTGGAACTAATGGGATTCAAGCTCGGACCATACGAGAGCGGTGGAAAGAAGGTCAGTTCGTTTATGTATCGGGTTTATCGAAATTTTCCGAGGCTTTAGAAAAAGAGCGAATATGACCCCGTTCGGAATCGAACCGAAGTCTCCAATTTGGAAGAATAGTGTGCTACCACTACACCACGGGGCCGCTATTTAACAGGGATACGGAGGGAGCTGGAATTGCACCGACATACGCTTTCACGTCATGGATTTTAAGCCCAGGCCCTTACTGTTTCGGACTCATCCCTCCGTATCACCCTTGGTTCTTTCATAGCAATATGATCGAGGATTTGTGCATAAGGGAACAAATCTATCCAATTCCCCTCTTGCCCTTGTCCCTGTTCCATTTCCCAATAGACCACCTCAACCTATCAACCCTACTGCCCTTCGGTGAACCCGACCATCGGGCATCATGGGTATAGGGTCAAGGGGCATGGTCAATAGGGTTACTTAGGTGCTGTCATTTGGGCAAGGGGGGTATGGGGTGCCCCTGGATTTGGCAGTTGGGGCAGCGCCGACCGCACGATTCGTGGTACTGATTTGCCGTGCGACTGAGAATTGTCACGCTGAACGTGCGCAGGGACCAGCAAGACGATGGGATCAACAACTGGCAATTCCGCCGCGACCTCATTGCCGCTATCGTGCGCAAGTACGAACCGGACATCGCCGCCTTTCAGGAAGTGCTGGTTCATCAGCTTCGAGATCTCCAGGAGATGCTGCCCGGGTACCGGTACCTGGGGGTTGGCCGGGACGACGGGCGCGAAGCGGGCGAGTTCGCGCCGATCTTCCACCGCGATCTGCCGGTCGCGCGGCAGGGAACCTTCTGGTTGAGTGACACCCCGGAGCGGCCGAGCCGTACTTGGCCGGGAATGACTCGCATATGCACATGGACCACGTTTGCGGGTGCGCGCCCATTCGCGGTGTTCAACTGCCACCTGGAGTACGAATTTGAAGAGACGCAGCTGAACAGCGTGGCTCTGCTTGCGGCGAAGACCCAAGAATACCCGGCGCGGCTGCCGCTGTTTCTGGTCGGCGACTTCAACCTGACGCCCGGGTCTTCACCGTATGCTGCCCTGACCAAGGTGTTCAGTGACGGCTATGTGGCGCACCGGGATGACACCGCGGTCACGTTCCACGATTGGACCGGTCGTACCGTTGCCGCGCGCGATCGTGCGGAGCGGATCGACCATGTTTGGCATCGCGGCAACGTCAAGGTCGCCGACTGTCGGGTGCTGACCGACAATCCCTCGACGCAGCTTGGCCGTGTATCCGTCGGATCACTGGCCGGTTCTGTGCGACGTGGACCTGCGCTGAGACGGGCGCCGCCGACCAACGAGTACCAACAGGAGGGCGAAGCGCGGTGAAGAGGTACGGCAGGCAGGTCTCGCTGAGCGGAAGCTGGAAGTTCCGCACCGACCCGGACGGCATGGGCGACCGTTACCCTGACGACGCCGTGGCCGCCTACAAGGAGGACTGCCAGTTCTTCGACCCCGGCTACGACGACCGCGACTGGGGCGAGATCGCGGTGCCGGCGTGCTGGCAGGCGGAGGGGCACGACTACAACGGCGCCGCCTGGTACCGGCTGCGCTTCGAGCACCGCCCCGGCGCGGGCGAAAACGTGGCGCGGCTGAGCTTCCTGGGCGTGGACTACTTCGCCGACGTGTGGCTGAACGGCTACTTCCTCGGCTCCCACGAGGGCTTCTTCAATCACTTCGAGTTCGATGCGTCGCGTTGGATCAGGGCGGGCGAGAACCTGCTGGTGGTGAAGGTGGACTCGCCGAACCTCACCAATCTGAAGGTCCGCCCGATCGACAAGACCATCGTCAAGGGCGCGCTGGACGACTGGGACTGCAACGACCTGACGGTGAATCCCGGCGGCATCTTCGCCGACGTCCGCCTGTTGCTCAGCAGCGACGTGTACTTGGGACGCGTGAAGGCCACCCCGCTGGTCGACGTGGCCGAGGGCAGCGCTCGCGTCATGTGCCGGGTGGAGGCGGTCAACACCACCGGCCGGTTCCTGACCGTCGGCCTCGCCGCCGCCCTGGAGCCCACCAATTTCACCGGCAGGGCGACCCGGGTCGAGCGTGAATTGGTGCTGCCGCCCGGACCGTCCGAGCTGGACCTGTGGATCGACGTGGCCGAGCCGCGGCTGTGGTGGCCGTGGGACCTGGGCGAGCAGCACCTCTATTCCCTGGACCTCAGTGTCCGGGAGGGTGAGCGCACCCTCGACCGGCTGAGCGACCGCATCGGGCTGCGCCAGGTGCGAACCGAGCCGGGCTCGTCGGCGATCCACGTCAACGGCACGCGCGTGTTCTGCCGCGGTCCCAACTACGTCTCCGAGCAGTTGCAGTCCAACATGACCCGCGACAAGTACCTAACCGACGTCGACATGATGCGCGAGGCCAACATGAACATGGTGCGCGTCTACTGCGTGGTGGAAAAAGAGGAGTTCTACGACGCTTGCGACGAGCACGGCATCCTGGTCTACCAGGACTTCCCGATGCAGGGGCGGATGAGCAACTCCAGCGACCTGGTGCGGCGGTCGGTGCCGCAGGCGCGCGACATGGTGAACCAGCTCTACAATCACCCCTCCATCGTGCTGTGGTGCTTCGGCGCCCAGCCGGGGCTCAGGAACTTCGAGAAGGTGGGCATGGCGATGGCGGCGGCGGCGCGCTGCGAGGATCCCTACCGGTTCGTGCAGCAGGGCGCGAGCGTGTGGGAGTGGAAGCTGATCAAGGACAAGTACGACTGGCCGATCGACTACCACTTCTTCTGCGGCTGGTTCTCGCCGGAGTTCAAGCATGCGCCGTTCCACCCGCGCGAGGTACTGGAGTTGCCGCCCGAGGAGTGCGCGTCCGGCGCCTCGGTGGAGGAACTGAAGATCAAGCGCAAGGAGCTCCTGGAGTTCGTCAGCGAGTATGGCACGGCGGACTCGCTGCCGGAGCTGGATTCGCTGCGCAAGTTCATCGCCGAGGAGGACCTGTGGCCGGTGAACTGGAAGATCTTCACGCGCCGCGGGCTGCACAGCGACCGCCTGCGCAAGTGGACCGGCACGCCCGCCAGCCTGGAGCAGATGATCGCCGCCAGCCAGGACTATCAGGCGTTCGTGCTGAAGTATCACACCGAGTTCTTCCGCCGCCACAAGTTCGCCCCCTGCAACGGCGCCCTGTTCTTCCAGTTCCGCGACTGCTGGCCGGCGGTGACCGCCTCGGTGGTGGACTACTACGGCAAAAAGAAGAAGGGCTACTTCGCCCTGCAACAGGCGTTCAACCCCCTCCACGTGATGATGGACTGGCCCGACCTCGCCGGGGAGCCGGCGGGCAGCACCTTCCGCCGCGCCATCTACGTGGTCAACGACTACGCCGCGGCGTACCCCTCCCTGACCGTCACGTGGCGAGTGCTCGGCGCCGGGGACGCCGTGCTCGCCAACGGAACCATCACCTGCGCCGCGCCCGCCAACAGCCTGCAACAGGTCGGCGAAGTCGCTTGGGACACTCCTGCCGCCGGCGGCAGCTACCCCGTGTCACTCACCCTCGAACGCGATGCCGAACCCCTCTCCCGCAACGAGTACACCGTACAAGTCCACGCGGGCACGGCCGCTGGCGGCGCGGAGGGGCTGCGCGGCCGTGGATCGCGGTATCGGCGGCGAACGGGCACCGCCGTCGAAGCTCTCGTGCAAGAACGCACAACAGAGAACGACACGCCGTGAGAGCTGTCACCAGCGCAGACCGGACCGACCAGACTGGGGCATCTTGATACCGGAGTCGGACGACGGTAGACTGTACCATCCTGGCTAGCAACCGTCATGCGCAGAACGGGAGGACCACCATCACCAGCGAACTGAAAAGGAACCTCGCGGCTTACGAATCCATGAAGAGTACTCTGGAAAACAAGGAACGTGGGCGTATTGCGCTGTTCTCCGATGGCAAGCTGTGCGACATATTCAACGACTTCGGTGACGGCTACATGGTCGGTATGGAGCGCTTCGGCGAAGGCAGATTTTCCGTAAAGCGGATTGGAGAGCCCGCTGTACAGCTCGGTGCTGCAACGCTGTATGCGGAACCGGTCCGGATCGATTGACGATGCCGGCCTTTGTCGGAACGATTCAGGGCAATCAACTTATCATCAAAGGTGCTGGTATCGAAGCCGCAGATGTCGAACGTGTCGACACCGGATCAGAAATCGTTCACGGCCTTCATCATGGTCCCGCCATGGCACGTCCGCCGCGTTCCGACATGACCACCGTCGGGTCCGTGAGCGTTCCTCTCAGAGAGGATCCGGCAGGAGTCCTGCGCGTCAGCGCCACCTGAGTTCTGCTGGAGGTTGTGGTTATTTCCCCCTCGCTTGATAGCGCGATGTCGACCAGCCGTCGATCGAGCGCTCCGGCATCGCCGCCCTCAAGTTCCGCAGGTCAGGTGGGATAATGTCACGTGGTGCGTGGCGCGTTGCTGACGCAAATACGTCGACGGACGAGCTGGCGGTTTACGCCTCAGCGGCCCAGAACAATGTCGATTCCGTACATGATGAGCGCCAACTGTCTGCCTGCGAGCCGGTGTACGCGCTCCACCAGCGTGCGCCGGTCAAGCGCGACGATCTGTGACGAGTTGGCGACCGAGTCTTTCGGCAGGCCGGTGACCGTCGCCGGCAGTACCGTGTTGCCGGGCGCATCCGCCCATGCCAGGTTGCTCGTCAGCGGAACGCAAACAACCGTCGAGATCCGGCTTCGGTTCAGCGAGTTCCCCTGAACCACCACGATCGGTCGTCTCAGGCCGGGGCCGGAACCTACCGGCTCCGGCAATTCCGCCCACCACACCTCTCCTTGAGCAACCTCTACCATTCCGAACGCTCGAGCGTCTTCTGCGCTGCGCGCGCCACAAAATCGTCGTTGGCCGCCTCGCCGAGACGGTCGACCACCCGGTCCATCGCTTCCGTGACCTCGTCGGGGGCATGTCTGGCGAGATATTCGGCAACGGCATCGGCGTACAGCCGGCTACGCGACTTGCTCGACCGTCGTGCGTGAAGTTCCGCGGCATGGAACAGCTCGTCGGGAAGGGACACTGCAGTTTTCATACCGATAGTATGACCAGCCGGCGGGATATGGACAATGCGCCCTCGCCGGTCGCACTCCGCGATTCCCGGGAATGGTGGGCTACTGATCGCTCTCCGGTAGCGGTATGGGTGTGGCTACGTCCAGTTGGCGGGCACAGCGGGCGAGGGGAGTGTCGAAGTTGGCAAGCTGGGCGACCGCCGCTCGGGCGGCGGCGAGCAGGGCCGCGTCCACCGAGGACGGTCAACGCGAGTCACCTGCCGGGGCCGGTGCGGGCGCCGGTGCCGCACCCTACGCAGCGGACGGCCGTTCGCGGTTCTCCGGCGGGCGCCGCAGGACGACGTACAGGGAATCGTCGGCGGAATCTTCCATGTACAAGCCGGTATCGAGGATCTCGAACAACTCCCCCGCGGCCTCGGCGAAGGTCTGGCGCGTGTAGTACTGGCACTGCCCGCTGTGATCCGTTTCGAGGCGGTCCCCGTACCAGAGGCCATGCACGGCGATTCCACCGGAGTTCAAGACTCGGCGCTGCGAGTGTAGCGAGCGCACGAGCTCGTCCCGTGTCAATTGATGGAGGACCTTGCAGGACCTTGTTCGAGTAGATGGCGTCGAAGCGCCTGTCGGTCTGTATCGTCACGGCGTCGAGCAGCAGGACATCAGCTTCCGGTTGGGCCGCGCGCACGTGGTCTACGAAGATCACCGAGCGATCCGATCCGGTCGGGTGGAACCGCCGGCTCAGCAAGTGGAGGTCCTTGCCGGGACCCATCCCGATCTCCAGCACGGATGACCCGGCCGGCAGGTGACGCTCCAGAACGGCCACCAGCACGCTCCCGTCGTACCCGGCCGCCATCCGCACGTATGCGTCAACATTCCGCTTGCTGTCGAAATACCCCATCGGGGAGATGTGCGATCGAAAGGGGGATATTGTCAAGTATTGGAGCGACCGCCTGTCTCGCCTCAGGGACGCGGCCGGCGGCGGAGAACCGGTAGCGGACGAATGGCGCAACGGACAGCCACCGTCCGGCAGAGCCTGAACCACAACGCATCACATCAACGGCGCTGCGTACCAATCGTCGGACGGAGCGACGAATATCCGAAGCCGCCCGTTACGAGGTTGGTCACTCGCGGCGCGGGGGTTGGTCACCGGTTGGTCACTGAGCAAGGGTTGGCTCAAGAGCAGCTTGGTCACTCCGCGCTCGTGACTTGGTCACCGCCCAGTGCGTCAGCGAGGCTGGAATGGTATTGACTGCATATGTCGGACAGTACATATTGTCGCAGTGACTCCAGACGCTTCTACCGCGTGCTTATCCGCGAAGGAAGGAAGATCATGATGGCACCGAATGTAAACGAAGTGATCTCGGGGCTCGATCCCGCGCGGCGGCGCAAGGTCGAGGCGCGGGACTCGGCATCAGCCAGGACGGCGTCTCGCGCCTGGAGCAGCGCAGCGACCTGCTGCTGTCGACACTGCGCCGGACGGTCGAAGCCATGGGCGGTAGCCTCTCGCTGATCGCCACGTTCCCCGACCGACCGCCGGTCGAACTCTCCGGCATCTCCGAGCGCGAGTCCGGGAATTGAAACCGTAGGTGGCGAGACCGCCGTGCGGCCCGGCTGATTCTGGTCGCCTCCGTGCCCACCCTTACCATTACGAATGCTTGAACGTCCGCTGCGCGCGCACCTCGCCGACATTCCCGGACGAAATCCCCCAGGCCATGGACTGAGTGTCGAGCGCAGTATGGCGGAAGGGGCGTTGACGGTTCTGCTTATTCTTATGGCGACGACCGCCCAGTGAGCGACTGGTCTCGGCAACGAAGCATATCCCTTCGGGCGGGGTCGTATTGCATAATCAGATGAGAAATCGTTAGTCCCGGAGCCTGCTCCTCGAGGTTCTCTGACGGGCGCGAGGCCCCTGCCGGAATCGAACCGGCGGCGCTGGGATATCTTTCTCAGGGCGCACACGGTTCTAAAAAGCAACTCACTTCCCGCGCCAACTCCTTTGCGTGTCGAATCTCATCCTTCGTACAACCCACAACACATATAGGCAACACTATGTCGGCGTGATAGGGATTTCGCTCGGTAGGACTTGGATTCACCGTCCTTCCGTCTTTAGCGGCATCACCCGCTAGTATCTTCGCCCACCCTAAGAATGACCCGTATTCGAGTGTAGCGGATTCTTCACGGGCTATGTTGGAGATTTCTTCGAGTGAAGGAACACTCACTCGATCCGTCGAAAGCTTCTGACGCCCTTTATTGCTGAACCTGTGCCAGTCCGTATTTCCATTCCGTATTCGCCTCACGTCTTTTTTGTGAAACAAACGTCGCCCCAATTCCTCAGCAGGATTGATCGTGTCGCATGTGGATGTCATCCAATTTACGAAAAGCCTCGTTGATAAATATGTCCGGCAACTCGAATGTTGTGCTATACGTCCTGTCCGCTTGATCTCCGCAAATATCCGTCAAACATAGAGCACTGCCATTCGGATCGCAAACAAGGAGCACATAATCTCTGTCGATTTGCGAGTCTAAGGAAATATCTCCTTCTGGTCCAGGGGATATAGAGAATCGCCGTTCTGGATCATTGCCACGCAGAGCACGAAATATCCTCTTAGCTTCTTTCAAGACTTCTGGTGGTGGAGGCTTGTAACCATTTTCCGTAACTTCCTCCATCAACTCGTCAAGATCGATTTGTCCTTGCGTTCGTTCGGCATAGACGTCTGCGGTGTAAGACAGTCCCCCCCATCGAAACCTATTGCATGATTGTAAATTGACAGGCTTCGGTGAAGTAGGAAACTGAAACAACGGATCGATAGCAACAACGACATGTCTGGCGTGAGTTATAGGATGAGGACAATATTCCCAATTGTCCACAAAAGTGTATTCACCTGTTGGTGAAAGGACATGAGGACTGCTCGTGATGAATTTAGTTGTTGTCGGTTGCTTCGTCGACATTTGACTCCGCCTTGCCGTTCCGTACAAACAACGGACGAGTTGCCATCAATTCTCCGTCCAGACGGAGAGACACATCATAGAATCCAGCATGAGCATCGAATACTGTAATAGGAAGACCGCACTCAACCTTGTTAGGTACTTCCTCCGAGACTAGTATGTTTCCGTGTCCTTGGAAGTCTCTCTCGC
Organism: Spirochaetia bacterium; assembly: GCA_965262935.1. GTDB lineage: Bacteria > Spirochaetota > Spirochaetia > SZUA-6 > Bin103 > Bin103. Next base: position 1,572,139 of record OZ253572.1, read on the forward strand.
CGCCTCGACGATGGATATTCAATTCGAGTTTGGTTTCGCCGACAGGCAACCCGGCAATCGCGATATAGACAAACCAAGGCGTTGACGCTTGGCGTGCGTCCTCCATATCGATGTTATCAAAGATGCCAACTATCGTAGTTCTGTTGTTTCCCGCCTCTCTGATAACTCGCTCCGCAAACAGAAGCGCGTGAACTTCAGGCATACAATCCTCAAAGGTACCGACTATCAGAACAAAAACGCCGAAAGGGACTGCTCCCTCGGCACTCGCTGCGGTTCCAGCTTTCGACCACCCCGCTGAGGTGGGGTGCCTATGATCGGGTGAGAGTGGTCCTGTGGCGTGCCATGACGTGTGAATCCTCCAATATGCTGGACAGCATATTGCCGCCGATGGCAGACGGTCAATCCCTTGTAGCTGTCAACCCCATGATGATGCCGGCCCGTGGTTAACGGACATCTTGTGTACCTTGACCCGCCCACCCACTCGCAAGCGCACTGGTGCATCAGTGTTCTCGTGGGCAATGATGGTGGACAGCCTGTCGGCGCAGGGAAGCGACGCATCCCTCAGCCCTCAGGAGCTTCCCACCGGCCCGGGACCGGCGTGGTTATGGAAGAAACAGTGGTAGTTTCTCAGGAGCCAGGGGGTGTGTGCCTTGGTCGTGGCAGTGTAGTATCAACCGCGAATGGTGCAACGCCAACACTCCGTTGCACGGGGTGAGGTTTCGTACTCCTCCGAGCCCTGGCAGCAGGAGGACTACGTTGTCTGTTGAGTGGGTCGCAGTGCTGGTCGCTGTCGTCGCCGTCGGCTTCACCACCACCGCAGCCGTGCTCACCGGGTTCCGTCGGCTCAATGACCGGATCGACGCGGGCCTTGCCGAAGCAACTCGGGAACGCGCCGAGATCCGCGAACGCTTGGCGCACCTCGAAGGGACGCTCGATGTGCTCCGTTCTTACTTCGCGCCTCGACAGCGCGACGAAGGCGCCGCCTGATGCTCCCGCGTGTTCCGGATCCCCACAGTCAGGCGATGACCAGCGCCGGAACCTGACAGAGGGGCGCCTATCCGGTAGTGGGGCTGCTGCCCCAACACGGCTCGCCGTATCACCCGCGCGAGGTGCTGGAGCCGCCGCCCGAGGAGTGCGGGCTCAGCGGCCGAGAACGATGTCGATCCCGCGCATGACGATCGCCAGCTGCCGGTCCCCGATCCGGCGGACGCGCTCCGCCAGAGTGTGCCGATCAAGCGCGACGATTTGCGATGCGTTGGCCACCGAGTCTTTCGGTAGGCCGGTGACCGTCGCCGGCAGTACCGTGTTGCCGGGCGCATCCGCCCAGTCCAGGTTGCTGGTCAGCGGGACGCACACGACCGTCGAAATCCGACTCCGGTTCAGTGGGTTCCCCTGCACCACCACGATCGGTCGTCGCAGCCCGGGGCCGGTAGCACACCGGTTCCGGCAATTCGGCCCACCACACGTCACCTTGAGCAACCTCTACCATTCCGAACGCTCGAGCGTCTGCCGCGCCGCGCTCCCTACGAATTCGTCGGTGGCCGTCTCGCCGAGTCGGTCGACCACCCGGTCCATGGCTTCGGTGACCTCGTCGGGGGCGTGTCTGGCGAGGTACTCGGCGATCGCATCGGCGTAGAGCCTGCTGCGGGACCTGCTCGACCGTCGCGCGTGGCGTTCCGCGGCGTGGAACAGCTCATCGGGAAGAGACACGGCAGTTTTCATACCGTTAGTATGACCGGCCGGGTGGGAGATAGACAATCCGCCCTCGTCGGTCGCACTCGGCGATTCCCCGGCATGGTGGTGCACGCGTCCGGAAGAGGCCGGCCGTTTCCTCTCGCAACGGTGAAGCAGCCACACAAATAGACGTTCGTTTATATAAATGATAATCTATGGATCGTCATGGCTCAGTCTGCAGATGACGCGCGGCCGGCTTGGGTTTCGGAGCGGCTGTACCCGTTCGAGAGCCGTTTCTTTACAACGCCGGGCGGCCGCATGCACTACGTGGACGAGGGCGCGGGTGCGCCTATCGTGTTTCTGCACGGCAACCCGAGCTGGTCGTTCGAGTTCCGCGGCCTCGTCGCGGACCTGCGCGACCGGTTCCGCTGCGTGGCGCCCGACCACCTGGGCTTCGGGCTGTCGGCGCACCCGGAGCGCGTCGAGGAACGTCACCCGGCAGCCCATGCCGAAAACTTCATCGCGCTGATGGACCATCTCCGGCTGGACGACGTGACGCTGTTCCTGGCTGATTGGGGAGGGCCGATCGGACTGGAGTTTGCGCGCCGCTCTCCGGAGCGGGTGGCGCGTCTGGTTCTCGCCAACACCTGGGCGTGGCCGGTCGCCGACGACTTCCACTTCGTGGCGTTCAGCCGCCTGATGGGCGGCGCGCTGGGGCGGTTTCTTATCACGCGGCGCAACCTGCTCGTGAACCGTGTCATGCCCGCGGCGGTGGGCGACCGAACCTGCCTGCCCGCGGAGGTGATGGACCACTACCGGCAGGCGCTGCCGACCCCCGCGGCGCGCGCGGCGTGCGCCGCGCTTCCCCGGTACATCGTCTCCGCGTCGGACTGGCTACGGGCAATCTGGGACGAGCGCGAGAAGTTCGCCGCCAAGCCGGCGCTGCTGTTGTGGGGCCACCGGGATATCGCGTTTCGCAGAAAGGAGCTGGATACATGGCGGGCGGCCCTGCACGCGTACGAACTGCATGAATTTGCCGACCGCGGTCACTTCCTTGCCGAGGAAGCTCCCGGCGAGATTGCACCTCTGCTCCGGCGGTTCCTGTCGGGAGATTCCGATTCGGATGCGTAGCGGCGGAAGGGTGCCGGGCACAGTGGAGCTGGTGGCAGATCCGATGCGCCGCGAAATCCTGCGGCGAATCTGGGAAGCCGAGCTGCCGGTGGGCGCACTGGTGGCCGCGTTCGACGTGTCGCAGCCGGCAATCTCGTTTCACCTACGCCTGCTGCGCGAGGGCGGCTTGGTGCGCGTCCGCCCACAGGGCAATCAGCGCTACTACCGCGCCGTGCCCGAGGCGCTGGGCGAATTGCGCGCCTATCTGGAGTCGTACTGGAAGGACCGCCTGTCCCGCCTCAAGGACGAGGCGGAGCTGGAGGCGAGGAGGGAGCGCAGAGATGCAAGGCAGCTTCGAGATCACCCGCGAGATTGACATCGACGCCAGCCCCGAGATTGTATTTCGGTTCTTTACCGAGCCCGCGCTGCTGGAGCGGTGGCTGTGCGTCCAGGCCGAGGTCGACGCCCGCCCGGGCGGCGGCTACGTGTTCAACGTGACCGGAAGCCACATAGCCCGCGGGACCTTCCTCGTCGTGGAGCCTGGCCGCCGCTTGGTCTACACGTGGCTGTTCGATCACGTCGAGCCACCACTGCCGACCACGGTGGAGGTAACGTTGACGCCGGTTGGGCGTGGCACGCGGGTGCGCCTGCGCCACCACGGCTTCGCGGAACAACTGACGCGGGACCGCCACGCCGCGGGCTGGGCTCACTACCAGACGCGGCTGGCCGCAGCCGCCGTCGGCGGAGAACCGGGCGCGGACGAGTGGCGCACCGAATTGCCGTCGTCTACCGAAGCGTGACCGTCTGGGCTACTGATCGCTCTTCGGTAACGGTACGGGTGTGGCTACGTCCAGTTGACGGGCACATCGGGCGAGGGGAGTGTCGAAGGTAGCAAGCTGGGCGCTCGCCGCCCGGGCGGCGGCGAGCAGGGCCGCGTCCACCCAGCCGATTCCGGTTCCTGCGAGGTCATGGCGGCGAATGAAGTCGTACAACGCCTCGGGTGAGGGCGGTGCACTCCAGGGCAGCGAGCGCAGGAGCGCCTCGTTCTCGGCGGAGAGACCGCCGAGCAGCAGTTCGCCGACTACGAACGGGTGCACCAGTGCCTGGCCGCTCGTGATCCAGGACTGCGCAACGAGCCCGGCCTCCTCGCCGCGCAGAAACCTGAGCCACACGCTGGTGTCGATCAGGACGGTCAACGCGAGTCATCCGCCGAGCGCCGCCGTGCGACTGGCAGCAGATCGGGCTGCGAGCCGAATGCGTCCCCCAGCCTGCGGCGACGCTCGGCGTTGATCAATTCCTGCAGACCAAGTTCCACCACGGCGGTCTTGGTCTTGCCCCGATGGATCGCAATCGCCTCGTGGACCAGCGCGTCGTCAAGGTTCATGGTGGTCTTCATGCATATAGTATGACAGTTCCATCCATATCGAACAACCGTGGCTAACCTTACCGTTGATCAAGACGGATATGGTGTAACGGGCCCATCAATGCCCGCCGAGGTATCGCGGTTATAGGCGGTTTGCTGCCACCGTGCCGGATCGCTATCATAGTTTCGTCATGGCACGCCCGCCTCGCTCCGACATGACCACGATCGAGCCCGTGACGGTTCCTCTCAGAGAAGATCCGCCAGGAGTCTATCGCGTAGGCGAAACGCGGGTCTTGCTTGAGGTCGTGATACATGCTTTTCGTTGTGGCGCTACTCCCGAGACGATCGTACAGTCGTACGACACGCTGAGCCTCCCGGATGTATACGCCGTGCTGGCCTATTGCCTGACTCATCGAGAACAGATCGACGAGTACATGCGCCGTTGCGACAGCGAGGCCGGGCATGTGCGGAACCGCGTCCAAGCATCGCAGCCGGACCAGAGCGACGTCCGGGAACGCCTCATGCAACGAGCCAAGGGCGATTGGCTTGCTACGTCTGCTGAGTGACGAGAACTTCGACAACCACATCGTGCGTGGCTTGGTGCGGCGCATGCCGACCATCGACTTGGTTCGTGTACAAGACGTGGGCTTGGGGCAGACCGATGACAGGGCGATCCTGCATTGGGCAGCCGATCACGGACGAGTCCTGCTTACTCACGATCGTCGTACGGTGCCCGCCTTTGCCCTCGACCGGGTAACGCGGGGAGAGCCGATGCCGGGTGTATTCGTCGTCCACATCCGCGCTCCGGTCGCTCATATCATCGATGACATGCTCCTCGTAGCGCAGTGCAGCGATGAGGAAGACTGGATCGACCTGATTTCCTATTTCCCTCTTGCTTGATCGGCGAGTCGGTCGCATCGCCGACGAGCGCCCGTACGACGACTCCAATGGTGCCGGGTCCCGCTGCCTTCGCCGGCTCCCACCAGCACGGTCGCCGCTACCACTGCGAACGTCTGAGCGTCGGCTGCGTCGCGCGCGCCGCGAAGTGGTCAGTGGCCCTCTCGCCGAGACGTCCCGAGACGTCTGGACCTCATGTCCTGTTGCTGGATAGATTCGGGTGCATGGAGTCGAGTGCGCCTGCGCCAGTCGTTTCCCCACGCCCTCATGGGCGTTGTTGGATGAGTTTCGGGCTGCGGGTGGAGCGGCGTAGGCTACTGAACAGGCAGGATTGAAGGAGAGGTCATGATCACCGGCGCACTCAAATCGAAGGTGGACAGCATCTGGAACACGATGTGGTCTGGCGGCATCGCGAACCCGCTCTCGGTCATCGAGCAGCTCACCTACCTGCTTTTCATCAAGCGGCTCGACGAACTACACACCCTGAAGGAGCGCAAGGCCGCCCGCACCGGCAGGCCTATCGAGGATCCGATCTTCACCGCCAAGCAGGACAAGCTCCGCTGGTCGCGCTTCAAGGAGGCCGCGCCGGAGCAGATGTTTGGGACGGTCCGCGACGGGGTGTTCCCCTTAATCAAGACGCTCGGACAGAAGGGGGAGGCGGACGGCGAGGGTGGCTCGACGTACAGCCACCATATGGAGGACGCCGTCTTCATGATGCCCACGGCCCGGGTGCTGGCCAACGTGGTCGACCAACTCGACGGCATCGACATGGCCGACAGCGACACCAAGGGCGACCTCTACGAGTACATGCTCGGCAAGATCGCCACCGCCGGACAGAACGGTCAGTTCCGCACGCCGCGCCACATCATCCGTCTGATGGTGGACATGACCGCCCCCACGCCCAAGGACGTGATCTGCGACCCAGCCTGCGGCACGGCGGGCTTCCTCGTAGCCGCGTCTGAGCACTTGGTGGAGCACCACAGCGACACGATCTACAAGGACGCCGCGACGCGCCGCCACTTTAACGAGGGCACGTTCCACGGCTACGACTTCGACAACACCATGCTGCGCATCGGCAGTATGAACATGCTTCTGCACGGCGTGGAGAACCCAGATATCCGTTACAAGGACTCGCTGGCCCAGACCGACGACGATGATGCGGAGAAGTACTCCCTGGTCCTCGCCAATCCGCCTTTTGCGGGAAGCCTCGACTACGAGTCCACCGCCAAGGATCTGCAGCAGGTCGTCAAGACCAAGAAGACCGAGGTGCTGTTTCTCGCGCTCTTCCTCCGCCTGCTCCAGCCCGGCGGTCGCGCCGCCGTGATCGTGCCCGACGGCGTACTCTTCGGGTCGAGCAAGGCGCACAGGACCCTGCGCACGATCCTGGTCGAGGAGCAGAAGCTCGACGCCATCGTCTCCATGCCCTCTGGCGTCTTCAAACCCTACGCCGGGGTCTCCACCGCCATCCTGCTCTTCACCAAGACCAACTCCGGTGGCACCGACCACGTGTGGTTCTACGATATGCAGGCGGACGGCTACTCGCTGGACGACAAGCGCACCCCGCAGCCACAGGCAAGAGCGACCTGGCGGACATCCTTGCTCGCTGGCAGGATCGAAAGGCCGAGGCGAAGCGCACCCGTAGCGACCAGAGTTTCCTTGTGCGGAAGGCTGAGGTTGCAGGCAACGACTACGACCTCTCCATCAACCGCTACAAGGAGGTGCCATACGCGGCGGTGGAGTACGACCAGCCGACCGTGATCCTGGAGCGGTTGGGGAAGCTCGAGGCGGAAATCGCTGAGGGACGTAAGGAGTTGGAGAGGTTGTTGGGATGAAACGTGTTCCTGTTACCCAGCACGCTTCGCTGACGAGCGATCGTGTTCCCGAGTTTGCTGGAGAACGCGAATACCTAGCTACCGGCAGCGTGGATGACGACGGGTTACTCGCACCGAAATTGGTTACCTACGAGTCACGTCCTTCGCGGGCTGATCTATCGGCGAAACTCGGCGATGTCTGTTTCGCCCGAATGCAGGCCACCAGAAAGGTGCTCAGGATTGACGAAGCCGGCGCTGAGGCGATCTTGTCTACGGGCTTCGCGGTGCTCCGCCCTAATCCGGAGTACCTCTACTCGGGATACTTGCGTAGCTGGGTTGCTTCAGATGCGTTCCAGTTTGCCAAGGATCGCCTTTGCACCGGTGCCACGCAGAAGGCGATCCAGTATGAGAAGAAGGTTGAGGCCTACCTGAAGAACCACCTCGACCACATCGCCATCCACCGTCTACGAACCAACCAGCCGCTCACCGCAACCGATATGCTGGGATTGGAGAGGACCCTGGCGGAGATCGGCGAGGACGACGGCCAGACGTTGTTGACGGGCCTCCTGGCCCGTAACGAGGCGCCCTCGCTGGCCCACTTCGTTCGGAACATGGTGGGGATGGATCGCGCCGCGGCACAGCGCGCCTTCTCCGGCTTCCTCTCCGACCAGAGCCTCACGCCACCGCAGATCCGCTTCGTCGAGATGGTGATCGACCAGCTCACGGCCCGAGGCGTGATGGAGGCGTCGGCCCTCTACGAATCGCCCTTCAGCAACCTGCACGCCGGCGGTCCCGAGGCATTGTTTGGCGGAAAGAAAAACGTGATCGAAGGGATTTTCGACACCCTAAAAGCGGTCCAATCGGGGTTGACGGTGAAGGCAGGGTAACGGAAGGATGAGTCGCCCTACTGAGAACCCGCTGACCGTGTACACGATCGGGTCATCCAAGAGTACGAGCATCCGTCGCCGTTGGCTCGCGGCGTTTCCGCACGCCGGCCACGACGTCGATGGCAGTACGCAGCCCGTGCCGCGCGACCGCGCGGTGATCACTGGCGGCATCGTCGGGCCATCACCATGCGCGCGTGCTCATCGGTGTCCGGCGGGCATGGTTACCCCACGGTCTGGGCGAACGCATCATAGGTGGAGTTGATCCCGAACTCGTATGGGTCGCCGCGCTGCGCAGGTTGTCCAGGATGATGACCTGGGGCAACCACAGCAGTTGCTCAGTTCGTCGCTCGTTGGAGCGGATCTACTCTTCGCTTTGCTGCGTGGCTGGTGATTTCGCCGGAATACGTAATTACCACGATCCCGAGGCGGGCGAGCAGCGACGGTCATCGGTGGTGCAAATCGCACAGCCGTCGGCGGCGGCACACGGCAAAAGTGCGCGAGCATGAGAACCGCGGAGAACTATCCGCCTTAGCAGTCTTCGCCGATCTCGGGCCGCTGACGGCGAAAACGATGCAGACGCAGCCAGCGGCGTTGCAGGACTCTGGTTTCGAGCTACTGCAGGTATCACCTCAGATGTAACCAGAAAGGAACATGCTGCAAGCTCCCTAACTACCGAAACCAAAACAAGTTACTTCGAATGTGGGTGGTTTAGACCGTGGCCGGCGGCTGGTCTAGTTCTAGCCAGGTAAACCTGAAAGCTGCTGGAGGCGAACAGCGGTTGGCCACCGATCTGGTTGGCGATGAATGATGGTACGCGTCCGGCGCTGACATGAACCGGCCCTCCTCGGTAGGTTGGTGTGTGCAACAACCCAACCCCAAGAGAGGGCCGGTTCATGGACAGATTCTTGCAACTCTTCGGGCGCTTCGTCCAGTTCAGCTACGCCTGCTGGGACCGCATCGTCCTGCGCGGCTACTACCCGCGCCTGCAGCGACCGGAGAACATCGTTCACTTCTTCCGCGATGTCTGCGGCGACGTACGGATTACCCCGGAGGTGTTGGCGCGGCGCACCGCCACCTATCGGCGCTGGCTCGACAGCTACACCGAGCAGCACCGGATCACCGTCCTGACGGCGCCCAAGGGAGTCCGCAAGGAGCAGGTGGTCGCTCCCTACTACCGCTCGTTCAAGGCCGAGGAAGGCGTGGTCGTGATCCTCAAGAGCATGGAGCAGAGCTCCACCTTCATCTCCTATGAACCGCGCCATACCCCGCCGAGTGGCGATGATTATCGGATTATCAGGCGCGCGGCCAAGCGCTTCCTGCATTACTACTTCTACGTTCTGGACCCGATCATGGGCCCGATGAGCCTGTGTGTCGCATCCTATCTTCCGTTCTCGGTGAATTGCTTCATGAACGGCCATTCCTACGTCGCCGGGGAACTGCGCCGCGCCGACGTGCCGTTTCGCATGCAGGACAACGCGATTGTGCGCTGCGCCGATCCCGACCTGCTGACCGCCATCGCCGACCGGCTCGACGATCGCGTCCTGCAGCAGCGTGCCAACTTCTGGACCAACCGTTTGACGCCCCGGTTCAGCTCCCGCGAACGCGCCAGGTGCCAACTCGCCTATCAGTGGTCGGTGGCGCAGATCGAATTCGCCCGCGACGTGATCTTCAAGCGCCGCGCCGGCTGCATGATCTGTTCCAGCGCGCGGTCGAGATTGGCGTCGCTCTCGGTGGCGCTACCCAGACCCGGCATATCTTCGGACGCCACATCAACCGCCGCTATCACGGCAAGCTCGAGACCGTTCTGGAGCGGCGCGATGAGGGCTTTCCGGTGTTGCGCTCCTACTACAAGAGTTCCTACGTCAAGCAATACGAGAAGGGCAATCTGCTGCTGCGTACCGAGACTTGCCTGAACGACACCTACCACCTCAATATCGGTCGCAAGCTCGCCAACCTGCCGGCGCTCAAGCAGCGCTTGGCCGCCACCACCGACCGCTACCTCGAACAGCAGGCGGAACTGCTCGACTCCACCATCGACACCGGAGCCCTGGCCACGCTGGCGGAGCCCGTGACTGTTGGTTCCCGCCGCGTGCCCGGCATCAAGCTGCATGACGATCGCGTCATCCGCCTGCTCGACAGCCTGCTCTACACCGGTGGCCTGCTCGGCAACTGGACCACCAGGGAGTTGCATGACCGTGTCCTGGCACGCCATCGCCTCACCGAACAAGACTACTCGCTCGGTCAACTACGCTATGACCTGAGCAAGCTCCGCGCCCACTCTCTGGCCGAACGCGTCGGCAGCAGCCGGCGGTATCGGCTCACTGCTGACGGTGTGCGGCTCGGCGCGTTGCTGGTCAAGATCCGTACTCGTCTGTTAGGGCCGATCTTCGCCACACCATCCCACACCCCGTCACCGCGCAGCGAGCATCCCAGCACCGTCGAAGCGGCACTGCGCACCGTTGATCACGCTCTCGACAATCTCTGCCACACCTTGGGCCTCACTGCCGCCTGACCTGTCAGCGTTCCCAGCGCCGATAATTCCCACACCAGCAACCAGTTGCGCCCATAGTTTGCACAAAATCCTCAGTCCGGCGGGGTTAGACAGCTAAGAGTCCAGCATGAAGCCCGCCGGTATCGTGGTGGGCTTCATGCGGTTTCCTGATCCACGAGGATGCCTCGCCGGAGCAGCTTCATGACGAGGCTCGCCATTTTGGAGGCCGTGCAACCCCAGTCGTTGTTGTAATTGGGCTTGGACGTTGTCCAGCGGTGATTCTGCGGACAGCTTCCAACCGTTGACACAGGCTCTTCCTTCACCTCGCCGGTGAACTGGAAATACGTGTGCCAATTGACGAAGGCGACGAGAAAGTCCCGGTAGGTTTCGTTGCGGGTGACCTCGTATGCCCGGAGGAGCGCATCCCCCAGCTCATTCCGGTTCATCAAGGCATGTCCGTAGCGGCTCGGCCAGTTGCCATGGGTAATGCCGCCTGCGATCTTGCGGTCCATGCCGTGTTCTCCGAGCGTGACCTTGTAGGAGCCTCGTAGATACTGTTCGTGCGGCTCCCAGAGGGCAAACAGGCAAATCAGGATCGTCGCGAATTTGTCCACTAGCTGCCGATACCTGTCATCCCCGGTCAACTGATAGGCGTCGGCGTAGCCCCATATGATGTAGGCGACACCCGTGGGATCGATCGCATTCGCATCGAGGTACAGCCAGTCGAGCTCTCCCTGCCCCCAGTGCGGGATCGGCTCGGCCAGGTGCGGGTAGGCATGGTCCGCAAGTCTGAGAGCTGACTCCTTGTAGCGTTCGTCCTGCGTCACTCCATGGAGCTCCAGGAGGGCGCTTGTCATGTACAGACAGGAACCGGGCTGAAACTCGCGGATTACCCGAGCCTCCCGGTTCTCGAATGCCCAGAGCGAAGGTACGGATCCGTCCGGAGCCTGCATGCGGAGGAACCACTCGGCGATCTGCAGCGCGTGTTCCCGGTACCCGGGATCGCCCGTGAGGGTAGTGATCTTGGACAGGAAATAGATCATGTAGGCGTTGTGGCAGGTCCAGATGATGTCCTGCTCCTGCTCCTGTCGCACGGGACCTTGCACGCGAACGGCCGCCACGAAGGAGTCTTTCATGTCGCCCGGCGCTTGCCAACCGATCGTGTCGTCCAGCCGGAAGCGAGGATTCTCGATCCATCCCTTCAGCATCCTGATGGAGTGCTCGTCAATGAAGCGTTTCGTCGCCTCGTCCGCATACAGGTGCCGGTACTGGTTGAAGGCGTAGATCATCTCCAGGTCCCAGCAGCCGCTCCAACCCGGCCCCTCTCGGTCCTCGTCAATCACGAAGTGCCTGGTCGACGGATCACCCCGAACGACACCGTGATTGATGATGCCGTCCCCCTCGGCATGCCACTTCCTGGGGTCCCTCAAGGCCGTCATCACCAGGTCGACGTGCTGGCGAAGTCCGTAACGCGGCGCGAGAGCCTCCAGCGGCTGAATCTTCAGCACCTGCTCCATGGTGTCATAGTAGGTGCCCTCCGCAACCAGGAACGCGAAGTGCACCGAGACCGTCTCGCCGGCTGCCAGCAGGTTCTTCGAATCGAAATCGGTGTACCCGGGCGGGAGCTTCACATTGCACTCCAGCACACCGACATCGGACATGTTGATCTCCAGAGCCTGACAGCCGTCATACTTGCTGATTCCGGCCGAGTGATCGTACGTGGATATGATCCACAGGGTAAGGCCCGTATCGCGATCGGAATAACCCATCTGCGAGGGGCTGTAGAGCCAACTGAAGTTGTCTATCGCCTCGTCTCTCTCAACCGCGACGCCATATCCGAAATGAGGCCTCTGATTTGCGCACGGAAGCCGCCAGCTTATCTTTCCCATCAGGCAGCCTGCTTCACGTACCGTATAGCTGCACTCCATCTGCAGCTCGGTCGCGCCGACCTCCTGGGTCCACGCCCATTGCAACGTATCGTCTCCGATGGCGGTGGGCTGCACGAAAGACGGAATACGGTAGACTCTCTCCCGCCACGAGACCGGACCAAACAGAAATGCTCGAAAGCCCGTCCGTGCCGTCTCACCGGCCAGGCAGGTCCACTGGCCGTTCTCCGCACGACCGAGAACCCGCAGCCGCCATTCGCTCTCTTCTCGAGTCCACTCCAGCTTGACGCTCCTGGTCTCGATGGAGGCTTGTTCCGGCGTTGACTTCACAGCGGACATCTTGCGCTACTCGCCCTCAGGCCGACCCTTTGAGAGCGGCGACTTCCTCGCGCAGCCGCACCAGCTCAGCTTGCTCAGCCTGGGCTCGGTTCCAGATGGCCCTGGTGCGCTCGTCGGGACCGTAGGCGCTCGGCGGCATCAGCATGGCGCGCTGCCTGTCCGAAAGATCACCATAGAGATCAGCGTTGTAGTAGCAAGGGCTCCAGGCCACTGCGTGCGGAGTGTACTTGTAGAAGATCGTCCGCCGTTCGTTCGGTCCCCTCCAGGGCACGGTTCCGTGGGCAAGGGCTTCGGTAAAGATGATGGCGTCGCCCGCATCGACAGCTACGCTGTCCACAACCTCCGGGATTTCGTCCTGGGTGGCGCTGTTCTTCCAGTCAGGTGGCAGCTCGAAGTTGGCCTTGTGGCTGCCCGCGATGCAGGCGAAACCCCCATCGCCGGGCTGCACCGTGTTCAGTTCGTACGCAACCGCGATCAAACCGTTGTAAAACGTGCCGTTGTTGTAGCGGTAGTAGCACTGACCACCATCGGTGGGGCCTACGAGAGTGGTGTCTCCGCCGGCGCCCTGCCCGCCCCCGTGTAGATGGAGCGATCTGTGGTTCTCGGCATTGTTGACGTTGAGGTAGTCGTGATCCAGCCGGTAGCCCACGCCCAGGAGTTCTTCCAGATACGGCGCGATGGTGGGAAGGTCGATCAGGTCGATGTAGGGACCGCCCCACTCGAGCAGCGAGGCCGACGACCAAGCCCGGTCGGCATCGTCCGGCAACCGGGTTCGGTCGGACCCGTAGTGACGCTTGACGTCCTTGGCCCGCACCCGGTCGAACTGCTCGGACAAGGTGGCGACTTGGTCGGCGGTCAGGGCGTTTCTGACGACAAGGTACCCGCGCAAGTCGAAGAAATACTTCTCATGATGGTTCACAACCCAAAGTGTACCGCCCGTTGAGCAAGTGGCGCAAACAGGGTAGGGTAGCCGGGTCCGGACCGGACTGGGGCAATTAGCTCAGCTGGATAGAGCGCTGGCCTCCGGAGCCAGAGGTCGTGGGTTCGAATCCCGCATTTCTCGTTCGTATCTCTCAGTGCAGTAATGGGTTAGGTCCTCGCTGCCATCGCCGCGAGGAGCTGCCACTTGTCACAGTGTGACCAAAATGTGACAAAGGTGGCGGCGTGAGAACGCCTCCGACGAGGTGGCCATCAAGATCATGCAGATGATGGAAGATATCTACACCACCCGCGACGAGTATGCGTTCAATTTCTTCGGTGGTGCGGAGGGCGAGACCTGGCAGGTCGACGACAGAGGGTATGCGGTCAGCATCCCGGGGACTGGCAGCGCGAAGGACAGCGCCGAAGGCACACGCCTCGGTGTGCGCATGTTCGTCGGCCACGTGGCGCACATCGTGCCGCCCGTCGACAAGGTCTATATCGCCCCGAATCGGCATGCGCTCCAGGGCTACTTCGAACAGACCCAGGTGCCCCGACCGCCCATCGGTTTCAGGCCTACGTGGGACGAGGCGGAGCGCGCTTTGCTGGCCAACATCAACACCATCGAGCAGGAGTTCTTCTGGCAGGCCGTTACCGGGCAGATCGACGTCGTTTCGGCCTGGGACGACTACGTCGAGCGGATGATGAACGCCGGCCTCGACCGGCTGCTGGATTCGGTGGCCGCGCAGCGCTAGCGATCAGCAGCGCTGCCAAGGCTGGCCTGGCGCCTAATGGCGCCGGCCGTCCATGGCGACCTGGGCCCGCCGCACGCTGCTTGCGTGTAGCGGGCCTTTCTTGTTGAGGACGCGATGAACCCGAGTAGCTATTCCTCGCCCGCGGGAATGATCGGCAGGACGACACATGACGGAAGGCCGGTGCTGGTGTGCACGGTGTTGTCGGCCGTGACCATCCGCGTGTGCTTGCCGACCGGCTCGCCGGTATTCGGGTTCACGTCGAAGCGCGGGAAGTTCGAGCTCGAGATGTCTACCCGGATGCGGTGGCCTTTCTTGAAGACATTCGACGTCGGCCACAGTGTTACCGTCAGCTCGTACGGCTTGCCCGGGATCATCGGCTCAGGCCTGGTCCACGACTTGCGATAACGAACGCGTTGGATCGTATCGACCAGATTGAGATGATAACCCTCCGGGTATCCCTGACTCGCCGGATAGACATCGATGAGCTTGACCGTGAAGTCGGTGTCCACGGCAGTCGATGACACCCACAGGTTCACCGTCACGGCACCGGTAATCTCGGTGTCGTCCGCCACTGGTGCGGTCTCGAACGTCAGCACGTCTGACCGATCTCCCAGCAGTTGATACGGCTCATGGGCGCCGATCCACTGTGGTCCCTCCTTCTGGTGAAAACCACCTCCCTCGATGACCTCGCGGAGGTTGTTGCGTGCGAGCGTCCACTGGTCCAGGTGGCGTGGCACGTCGTCGCGCGTTGGCCCGCCTTCTTCAGGAGGAATGATCTCGAATATGCCCACGAGCGGACCGCCTACCGTGGGGACCGGATTCCGCGGATCGAACGTGTAGGTAAGCGAACTGTTCGCGTCATCCGGAGCTGACTCGTCGAGCGATCCATCTTCGTGCAGGTACAAGGTCTGCAACCTGGCACGGGCAAGCGGCCACTCGGCCTCGTTGCGCCAGTATCCACCGTGGTTCAGATTGCCGCGCCTGGTCTTGGTTCCGTCTCCGGTACCCATAACGAAGATGCGGACCGTCGAGCTCTCCTCGGCGCGCGCCATCCTCTTGAGGTGCTCATCGAAGAACCTCAGCCGTTCGGGGTTGTAGACCGCGTTGGACCACACGCTCGGCTGGCCGGTATCGACATCACCGTGCCAGGAGTGCGAGGTGCGCGTACCGCCGTGACACCAGGGACCGAGGATCAGCCGCGTTGGTGATGCGTTGCGGCGGCTCATCTCGAGGTAGTAGTTGCACGTCGCGCCCACGAAGTTGTCATACCAGCCGCAGGCAACGGTCATCGGCACATCGGCGTGCTCGTCGAAATACGGTTCCTGGTTGCAGCACTCGCGGTCCCACCACTCGTCGTAGTCGCCGCGGTAGTAGTAGTTCAACGCCGTCCGCTCGAGACTCGGCGCCACCCTCAACGCCGTCTCACCCGGCTCGAGGGGGAGTTTCAGCAGCCACGCGCGCATGTTGCGCATGGCATCCGGGATCGTCCGGGCCTTGACCGGATCGTCACCCACCTCGTGGCAGTCCAGGGCATGCAGATGCGCGGCCGCGAACATCTGCAGAGACGCCGCTCCGCCTTCGCGGGCCTCATGGCGGTAAATGTTGGTCGGGCCCGCCTCGACCCACATCGCGGCGAGGTGGGGCGGCTTGCGTAACGCAAGCTGGGTCTGGGTTATCGCCCGATGCGATGAGCCGAGGGTACCGATCTTGCCCGAGCACCAGTCGCGCGTCGCCAGCCATTCGACGGTGTCGTAGCCATCGTCTCCCTCCCACGGATTGGCCGTGTGGAAGTAGCTGCCATCACCCTCGGAGCGGAAGCGTGACCGCAAATCCTGCACGACGAAGGCGTAGCCGCGGCGTACCTGGTAGGGGATGACGTCGTCCCACTCCGGGGCGGTCTTGTCGTATGACGTACGCACCAGCAGTGCCGGTACTTCGTCCTCAAGAAGGCTGCCATCGCCGTGGCACGGCAAATAGATGTCAGTGGCGAGACGGAGTAGCTGCTCAGGTCAACGTCGATCACGCGCGTTTGGAACTCCTACAGGTAGCAGTGAACGAGGACAAGAGCCGGACGGTGGACTTGGCGAAGGGCGATAGTTTCGGATTCCTGGGGTTCGAGTTTCGGCGCGTGCGCAGTCTGCGGGGAGTGTGGCGCCCCCAGTACAGCCCGCAGATGAAAACGCGGAGCGCGTTGTTGCGAAAGCTCAAGAAGATATTCCGACGCTATCGATCGCAACCGGTGGGACGGGTGGTGGAGATCATCAACCCGATCCTGCGCGGGTGGGTGAAAGCGTAGTGCGGGAAACCCGCATGCTGCGTTTGATGAGGCGGGGGCTGGAAACGTGATTATGGGAGCCGGACTGCGGACCAACGCGAAAGTGGTTGGATTTTCCACCGGACCCTACCGTCGGCGCGCCAGTCCTCGACCCTACCATCAGAGGCGGCAGGATTCGACGAGATCCATCCGCCTTTGCTGGCCGCATCGCCGGCGCTGTGCAGGTAGAACCTGGTCCATTCGGTCCGCGCCAGAGGCCATTCGGTTTCGTATCGCCACTGGTTCTTGCCCATCACGAACAGCTTGATGGGAGGGTCCTGGTCGATTCCGGTATTGACGCCCTTCAAGCGCTGATCATACCAGTGGGTGTGCATGTCGATGACGTCCCACAAAGCCTGCTGGCCAAAGGTGCGGTCCTGGTACTCGCCGCTAGCGCCCAGAGGCAATCGTCCCCACGGAGAGACCTGGTGACTCCACGGCCCGACGATCAACTTCGTTTTCCTGCGGGCATCATCGGTTCGCGCCTGCTCGGTCCAGCCGTTGAACAGTTTGAAGTTCTCGTGCAGCAGCGAGTCGTACCAGCCAGTGATGAACAGAGCCGGAACTGCCATCTCGCCATACTTGTTGCGCAAGCTGTAGCTGTCCCACCAGTCGTCGTATTGCTCGTGCTCGATGACGCCCCGGTAGTACGGATGCGTGGGTGTGATCGCCTCCATCGCAGTGTCGATCGGCAGCCGCTTGAACAATTCCTGCTGGTCGTAGTGCTTGAGCGATTCGCTCTGCATCGAACGGCCGAGCATGTTGAGAAACGTGAGCGCGACGCTGTGGTGGATCACGCCATTGATCCGGTGGTGGCCGTAGTTGTCCTGCTGAGAAGCGATCGGCGCGACTGCTTTCAGGTACTTCGAACGAAGTGAAGCTGGAAGCGTCTGGGTGAAGCCGGGATAAGACAGGCCGAACGTGCCGACATTGCCGTCGCACCAGGGTTGCCGGCCGATCCATTCGTGGGTGTCGTAGCCGTCGTGCAACTCGCACACATAGGGTTCCCACTCGCCTTCGGAATCACCCCGGCCCCGGCAGTCCTCCATGACCACCGCGTAGCCCTGCGCAGTGAACCTTCGTGCCCAGCCGATGTAGCGCGGCTCCTGGTTGTCGTAGATCGTGCGCAGCAACAGCGTCGGCCAGGTTCCATCGCCCTGAGACGAGTCCGGCAACCAGATATCGGCAGAGAGATTCACTCCGTCGCGCATCGGCACCGGGATGTTGATGATGAGTCGACCGGGTTCAACGAGCGGCTCGTGCTGTGTTGGCATGTTGGCTGCGAAGCGGGCGCCGAGTCAGCGCAGACAGCTCTGCACGGTCTCCCGATAGCGCTCCAGACCCGGGGTCCGCAGGCCCTCCACCTTGGCCAGGTCGTCCCACCGCCTGAGCCGCAGCGCGTCCTGCGCATGCGGGTTGTGCTCGAATACGGCCTGCTCGGCGGCCGACAGCGGCCCGCCCTGGAGCTGGAAGTTGCGCTTCGAGGCGCGGGACAGGCCGTCGTAGTAGGTGCCATCGGTCGTGCACAGGTAGCGCTTGGCAGGCACGTGCAGCCGTACCGGCTCGGTGAGCCGCTCGATGAAGTAGGGCTCCAGGTAGGTGGCGCCGACCTCCTCGTGGAGCAGATCCTCGGTCAGGAAATCGGCCTGCTCGTCATGCTCATCGACCAGGAAGTGGCCAAGGTCGTGCAGCAGGGCAGCGGCCACCTGCACCGGGTCGGCGTCTGCCAACTCGGCCTGGCCCGCGCACTGCAGCGCGTGCTCGAGCTGCGTGACCGATTCATCGTAGAGGGATTGGCCGCGCTTGCGCATATAGGCGAACAGCGCGTCCACCTTCTGCGACGGCGTGCCGCGGGCCAGGTCGGCCGCCAACGTCGGGTCCACGAGCGCACTCATCGGCCCATGATACGCCGGAACGCGCGCTGGCAGCATCAGTGCGCATCACCCGCGGAGCAAACGCGCTGCTGCTACCTCGTTCTTGAGCTTGGTGTAGACCTCGTCGATGCTGACCTCCGCCGCCGAGCCGGGGGCAAAGCCGCAGTCGGGGTTCAGGGTGATGCGCTCGGCAGGCACGTGGCGCAATGCCTGCTCGACACGACCGACGATTTCCTCGGGGGAGTCCACCTGCCCCGGGGTCACGCTGACACACCCGAGGCCGATCTCCAGGTCCTCGCGCAGCCGGCGCAGCACCTCCACGTCACCCGCCTGGGGGGCCGTGAACTCCATCGTTAGATGCTGCACCCGCAGCCGGTTCAACTGGCCGACGATGGGCCCGTACCCACCGCTGAACGCCGCCTCTCCGCGGGCCCGCGCACCCGCTCGGCGGCACAGGTGCACGGCGCTGCGGATCCCGTCGATGCCACCCACCACCCCGTTCACCATGTCGACCGAGAAGTCCGCCGCGCGATCGGCATCGTCGTAACCGGCGCGCACCCCGGGGTCCACGAACAGGCACAGATGCGGATCGTCGATCTGGGCGATGTCGGCACCGGCGTCGCGGATCAGCTCCAGCTCGCGGCGGAGAACCGGAACGCAATCACGAACGAATGACTCGCGCGTGGGATACGCGGGCGCGGACAGCTCGGCGTCCCACATCCGTTCTCCCAGCAACGCGGGTGCCGGGAGCGTGGCTTTGACCTGGCGGTCGGTGATGCCGCGCAGGAACGAGATCTCTCTGGCGATGAAACCTGGCTCCTTGGGCGCCAGGCGGTCGACGACTACGGTCCAGGGACGCCCGTCGGCGGGGTTGGTGCCGAGCTCGAAGCCATGAGCGAGCTCGGCAATCACGCCGATATACGAACGCCGCCGCCACTCTCCGTCAGTCACCACGTCGAGACCGGCGTGCTCCTGCAGGCGCACGATGTAGCCGACGGCGGCGTCCATCGCCCGCTGGTACTCACCAGGGTCCAGCTGCTCCTCAGCGCCGAGCAGATCGCGCACGAACGCGGACCGTGGCATCGATCCGACCACCGAGGTCGTGAAGCGGCTGTGGCCGCTGCCCGGGCTGCCGGTGTCGGTGGCGATGCTCATGGGGCGCCACGCCAGTGGGTCTGGGCCAGTTCGAAGTCCTGCTGCGTATCGATCTCCAGGTACTCACCCGCCGTGTCGACGTGCGCCATGTGCACGCCCGCCTCGATCATCTCCTGGAAGAGTTGGATGAGATACGCCTTCTCGAACACTGCCGCCTCGCGAAACGGCCTGCCGGCATACCGCTCACGGGCGCGGTGATAGTGCTGCCGCAGCGCAGCCGCGCCGGCGGCGGAAAACTTCGCCACGCCAATGTACTCACCGTGCGCCTGGGTTGGTTCGATCCCACGATGCACCCGCGTGATCCGCCCGTTGCGGGCGGTCACCTTCTCGGCGTCGTCCGGCGGATGCTCGGTGCGAAGTCGGTACCGAGACAGCCAGTCGGTGTCGACGACCAGTGAGATGTCGGCCTCGCTTGCCAGCAGCTTCGCGACTACCCGCGGCGTGTAAAGGATATCCGCGTAGCTGCAGATGAACGGCCCATCCATCCGGTCCTCGGCATACATGAGTGAGGTGAGAATGTTATTGGTCTGCCACTCGGTGTTGTGACGCAGCGTCAAGCTCGGGTAGGCGGCGCTCACGGTGGCAATCTGATACCCGCCCACGAAGCAGACGTCGTCGATACCGTTCGCGGCCAAGGCGTCCAGGACCCGATCGAGGATACGCTTGCCCTGTATCTCGGCAAAGCACTTCGGGGCGTCCGCGGTGGTAGGCATGAGTCGCTGTCCGCGACCGGCACCGATGATGATCGCTCGCACGACGATGGCTCACTGGACGTTGGCACGTCCGCTCTGGCGCGTCAAGCGAGCTGATCGCCCGCGTCGCGAAGTTGTTGACCACGTACAGGTCGAGCGCGCCGTCGTTGTCCAGGTCGCCGAACTGCACCGACCAGCTCCACCCCGTGGCATCCACGCCGCAGGCGCCGCCCTCGTCGACGAACACCGGCGGGTCGCCCCGGCGAAACTGCAGCGTGTTGGCCACGAACTGAACGCCGTCGTCGGCCTGCATCGAGCCGTTCCCCTCCAGCGGCGGGGTCCACACCGGGTCCTCCTGGTACGGCTTCATGTCGATGCCGATGATCTCGAAGCGGCCGTCGTTGTCGGTATCGCCCTCCGCGAAGCCCATGGTGTTGGCGGTGGTGCGCTCGAACGGCGCGGCGTCGATCCAGCCCTCCGGCTTGTTGAGAAACGCCTCGTCCGGGGTGGCGAAGTCATTGCCGACCAGGATGTCGCGCCGCCCACCGCCATCCAGGTCGGTCAGCAGTACCGCCAGCGCCTGGGCATGGGACACCAGGAGGTCCGGCTTCAGCGCCCCCCCTTCGTTGGTGAACAGGAACACCCCGCCGCCCGACGGCGTACCGAATCCGCGCGCCATCAGTTCGGCGTTGTAGGACGCCCCCACCATGTCCAGGTCGGTGTCATCGTCCAGGTCGGCCCAGGCTGATCGAGTAGGGGTTGTACCGCCCGATGAACTGCCGCGGCGGGACGCGCTGGAAGGCTGGCGGGGCAAGGCCGACATCGGTGCGCCACAGCGAGGGCCGGTTGCCGGCGTGGGTGAACACCAGGTCGAGCCGGCCATCGCCGTCGACGTCCACAGCGTTGACCGCGCGACTGCCGTCGACATCCAGCGTCTCTTTCCGAAACACCAGGCCGCCCTGGTTCCAGAGCACGGAGGGCGGCGTGTGCATGCCGGCCAGGACGATCTCGAATAGTGCCCGTCAAACGCCCTTTCTCAGCGTCGCCGACTGCGCGCGGCCCGCCGCTCCGGACCGCTCCGGCGTCCGCATGGACTGCAATCGGGGCAACCTGCGTGCAGTCGTCGGGTCGCTGTCCGAGCCGACTGCCGCTGCCGGGCGCGGACCACCGGTCGAGGTCGTGGCAAGCAGCATGCGCACCATCGCGCCCACGGTCTCGGGCATTCGGCCCCTTCACGGTCGTCAGGCGCCGGCGCCCGACCGCCAGCGGGCCGCTCGGCGTCAGAGTCGGCCGCTCAGCGGCTCTCCAGAGGGCCTTCCGAACCCGCGGGGGTACCTCAGGGTACCCCCGGAAATCAGAATAGTGCCCGTCAACGCCGTTCCCAGCACCATACCCGCACCGCTGGCCCCGCGCGATTCGCCCACGCCTGCCCCGAACCTCGAGGTACCTGCCCTCATGCTTCAGCGACCGAAAATTCGCCCTTGACAAATGGTGAGGAGCCCTGTACGCTCGAAAATAAGGAGGACTCTATGAAGTCTTCAAACACGAGACGCCTCGCGGTGCTCGGTATTGTCTTACTCTTCAGTCTGTTGTTGTGCATGCCGCTCTTTGCCGCTGGTGGGCAGGACAGCGGCGGGCAAGAATCGACAACTACGGGAGCCTCCGTTCCACCCGGAGAGTACAACGAATCTCCTATGCTCAGAGAGAGGGTGGCAGCAGGAGAGCTACCCCCCGTAGACGAAAGACTGCCGGAGAATCCTTCGGTGCAAAAGCCTCTGGTCGAGATTGGCCAGTACGGCGGCACGGCGCGCGTCTTCGCAATCGACATAAACCCGTGGAACGACATGACAGAGAGTGTCGAACGCGGCCGTTACATGCTGATGGCGGAAGGCGCCAAGCTGGTACCCGATGTCGCTGAGGCGGTGGAGATGGCGCCAGATAAGATGTCGATGACGATTCGGCTGCGCCGGGGCCACAAGTGGTCGGATGGTGCGCCGCTGACGGCGGACGACATCGTCTTTCAGTTCCTCGATATGCACCTGAACGAGGAGGTCGTCACCTATTATGCGATGACCGTCGGCGCAACAAAGAGGGTGGTAAAGCTCGACGACTATACGGCCCGACTTGAGTTCGACGAGCCGCAGCCAGCGATGTTGCTGAAGATGGCCACATGGAACGGTGGCGACTGGAATATGCTCCAGCCAAAGCACTACTTATCGAAGTGGCACATCGACCACAATCCCGATGCCAACGAACTGGCAAAACAGGGAGGCCATGAGTCGTGGCAGCAGGCGTTTCAAGACCACTTCTACTGGGAACCGTCGACGGATGTAAATCTGCCTACCACTCAGGCGTGGAGGTTTGTCGAGATCACGCCGACCAGGAGGGTTTTCGAGCGCAACCCCTACTACTTCAGGGTCGACACCGCAGGCAACCAGCTCCCCTATATCGACCGAATCGCAACGACCGTGGTCGAGAAGGAGGTGTACAATCTCAAGATCATCGGCGGCGAAGCCGACCTCGCCTATTCCTATACGAGCCTGGATAACTTTGCGCTCTACAAAGAAAACGAGGCGCGGGGCGCCTACAATGTCACGCTGATCCCGGGTACCAGGGGCTCTGACATGATGATCGTACTGAACCAGAATCACGAGCAGCCGTGGCGGGCCAAACTATATCAGGACATTCGCTTCCGGCGCGCCCTCTCCCTGGCTATCAACCGAGAGGAGGTGAACGAGGCAGTCTACTTCGGCCTTGCCATCGCACGTCAAGCCACAGTGTCACCGGTGAACAGCTACTACCAGGAAGAGTGGGGGCGGACCTATGCCGATTACGATCCGGATCGAGCGAACGCGCTCCTGGACGAGATCGGCATGACCAGTCGTGATCGGGACGGCTTCCGCAAGGCTCCAGGCGGGGAGGAGCTACAGATCTTGATCGAGTATTCTGAAAGCCTACCAGCCGACGGAATGGAGCTGGTGAGAGAGTACTGGGAAGCGGTCGGCGTGAGGGTGCTGCTGAAGGTGGAGACCGAGCAGTCACGCGCAGCAACGCGAACCCTGAACGAGCATGACGCGCGGGCCGGGCGCGTGGGAGGTGACGAAGCAGGGTTGTACAGGGGTGGCGGCGGTGAAGCCTATACCTGCAATAGGGCACGTGGTGTGGAGAAAGATTCCCGTTGGATGCCCTGCGGTACCGACAACGGTTGGGGTTGGCAGTGGGGCAAATGGTTGGCAGCCCGGGCGGCAATCGAGGCGGGGACCCACACCCTGGCCGACTTTGGCGGCACGATGCCGGGTTGGGAGCCGCCCGAGGAGGTCAAGAATCTCGACCGGTGGTCAGACCAGTTTAGGGTATCAGAGTTCGGCTCTCCCGAGTACCTGGAGCTGGCGGAGAACATCTTCGGCCTGCAGGCCGAGAGGCTGTGGGGTATCGGCGTGGTCGGCCTCAGTCCGACAGCCTACATTGCCAAGAAGAACATCGGCAACACTCCTACCCAATTCAGCATCGGCGTGGGTTGGGGCGTCGGACTGAACCACTGGGGCGACCAGCTTTTTTTCAAGCAATAACCACGGCGCGAGCGCAAGGGGGCGGGGCTTTCCCCGCGCCCCTTCGCACTGAGGTGCCCGCTCAGTTCTACAGGTTTCTCCAAGTCGATCGGTTCCTTAGCGGTCGAGGGGCGAGGTGACATGCGTCGACGCTCGGGGATTCGGTCCCATAACCAAATGAGGAGCAGTAGTTGACAGGCTACATACTCCGCCGGTTGGGCTATATGGTGGTGCTCCTGCTCGCCCTCTCTCTGGTCACGTTCATCGTCATTCAGCTTCCTCCCGGGGATCTCGTGACTGTCATGCTCGCCAGGATGGAGGCGGGAGGAGGAGACATGAGCTATGGCCCGAAAGAGATCAGTGCCATCAGGGAGCGTTGGGGCCTGCACTTACCGTTTCACCTTCAGTACCTCAGGTGGCTGTGGAATCTGGTGCGGGGCGACCTCGGCAGCTCGTTCGTCTACAACAGACCGGTGGCAACGCTTTTGCTGGAGCGGCTCCCCCTGACCGTGCTGCTCTCCGGCCTTACGTTGTTGTTCGCATACGCGGTGGCGATTCCCATTGGCATCTATTCCGCCACGCACCAATACTCAGTCGGCGATTACAGCGTTACGGTACTGGGATTCGTCGGACTTGCCACTCCCAATTTTCTCCTGGCGCTGCTACTGATGTATCTCCTCCTCTCGCTCTTTGGCGTGAGCGCAGGCGGTCTGTTCTCGTCTGCGTATGAGTTCGCCCCATGGAGTCTTGGAAAGTTCCTTGATGCGTTACTGCACCTGTCGTTGCCGATTATCGTCGTGGGCACGGCCGGCACGGCGGCCATCATCCGCGTGATGCGCAGCACGCTGCTCGATGAGTTGAGCAAGCAGTATGTAATCACCGCAAGGGCCAAAGGGGTAGCCGAACGCAACCTCACGTTCAAATATCCGGTTCGAGTGGCGCTCAATCCAATCATCAGTACCGTCGGGTGGCTACTTTCGGAAATCGTTTCCGGGTCGACCATCGTCGCCATCGTCTTGAGTCTGCCGACGGTGGCACCGCTGTTGTTCAGCGCGCTCACTCAAGAAGACATGTTTCTGGGGGGCAGCACGATGATGATCCTGGCTATGCTGACGATCATCGGAACGCTGATCTCCGACATGTTGCTGGTGGTCACCGATCCTCGCATCCGCTTCGAGAGCAAATGAAGCTAACCGGCAAGACGCGGGACGAAACTGCCGCCGAGGAGCGCTACTTTGTGGCAACCCAGTGGCAGCTCATGCGCCGGAAGTTCGTGGCGCACAAGCTGGCGTTGGTCGGGATCCCTGTGCTCACTCTGTTCTATCTCGTGGCGGTGTTCGGTGAATTCGTGGCTCCCTACGATAGCTTTCGTCGTTTCGCCGACTACCCGTTGGCGGCCCCCCAGCGCGTTCGTTTCATCGATGCAGGCAAACTCAGACTCAGACCTTTCGTATATGGTCTGGACAGGGAGCGACATCCGGAGACGCGACGCTGGCAGTTCACGCTAGATCGATCCACTCGCTATCCGATCTCATTCTTCGTGCGCGGCGACGGATATCGGCTGGTAGGGCTATTTCCGACCGATGTGCACCTGTTCGGAGTCAATGGTGAGGAAGCGTTTGTCTTCCTGTTTGGCACCGATAACCTGGGCAGAGACCTCTTTTCCCGCAACATACGCGCCGCACGCGTTTCGTTGAGCATCGGGCTAGTCGGCGTCGCAGTAAGCTTTGTTCTTGGATGCATACTCGGCGGGGTCTCAGGATATTACGGCGGTGCTATCGATACCTTCATCCAGCGGCTGATCGAGTTCCTCATCTCCATCCCCTCCATACCGCTATGGATGGCTCTAGCGGCTGCGCTTCCCAAACACTGGCCACCGATCAGGGTCTACTTCGGCATTACCATCATTCTTTCTATTGTTGGCTGGACCAGTCTCGCTCGCGTCATTCGGGGCAAGTTGTTGGAGCTGCGGGAGGCAGACTTCGTGATGGCCGCCAAGATTTCCGGAGCCGGAGAAGGTGACATCATTCGTAAGCACCTACTTCCCTCTTTCCTCAGCTACCTCGTCGTCAGCCTGACGCTGACTATTCCCGCAATGATCTTAGGGGAAACCGCGTTGAGCTTCCTCGGGATCGGCATTCAGCCGCCCGCGATCAGCTGGGGAGCACTGCTGCAGAGCGCTCAGAACGTGCGCACCGTTGCGCTCGCGCCGTGGCTCTTTATCCCAGGGCTGTTCATCGTTATCACCGTGCTGGCCTTCAACTTCGTGGGGGATGGACTACGGGATGCCGCGGACCCATACCGCTGAGCTCAGTCGTTAGGTGTGTAGTACGACAGGCAGGCTTCTCTAGGGGAGGGTCCAAGCGCATGGTCAGTGACCAACCCGGCAGGGCGGGGGGTTGGTCACAGGTTGGTCACTGAGCAAGCGGATGGGTCAACAGCAGGTTGGTCACTGCCCAGGCGCTGGCGGGGGACGGATTGCAGGTCTGGCTGAGACCCGAAGGCGGCGGCCAGCGTTTTGCGCTGGTCGGGGTTGATCAGTTCGCGCAGTCCGAGTTCCCTCGACGCGTGGAGACTGTGGCCGATATCGATCTGACCAGTCTGACCGGTCTGACGGTCGCCTTGCATCCTTCCTAACTTTGCATGACAATGTCATTCATTCAACGGTAAAGGGAGAATCGACCATGGCTGCAAATCAACTCGTCCAGGCTCGCATCGACGGAGCCGTGAAAGAAGAGGCGGCCGCCGTGCTGGCCACAATGGGCCTGACCGTGTCCGATGCCGTGCGACTACTGCTGATCCGGGTCGCGCAGGAAAAGGCCCTGCCGTTCGCGCCGCTGATTCCGAACGCCGTCACCATCGAGGCGATGAGAGAAGCCCGCAAGGGCGGCCTCCCGCAGTTCGACAGCGTGCAAGCCCTTATGAACGATCTGCATGCGCAAGATTGAGCGCACCGGCCAGTTCATGCGCGATTACAAGCGCGAGGCCAGGGGCCAGCACCGGACGTCACTCGACGCCGACTTGGTGCTGATCTACCAGAAGCTCGACGCCGCCACGCTACGGCTTGTTCGCCTCGGATCACATTCGGAACTCGGGTTTTTACGGCGTTCGAGCGGTAACGCCCGTTACCGCTCCCCTTCGCTCCGGTCACGCAAGCGGCAGGCCTCCGCCCGCTTCACGTCAGCACCAGATCAGCCGCTACCAGGAACCGGGCCTTCCCGCGTCCCAGGTCCGGCCAGCTCGCGGTGAATAGCCTGGTTGGGCGCCTGCGGCGCGCGGCAGCGGTCCTGCAGTCCTCCCCCGGGAGAGCCCAGAATCACGCCCCCCGAAAAAGTTGCCCGCTGGCCGAAGTGACCGCCGATTCGGCATGGCAGAGGGGTACCTAAAGACGTGACAGTCACGCTACTGTCGCGTGGTGGGCAACCCGGTAGCAAGCCGACCCCTCTTACGCCCCTTACGCCGGCGGAGCGGAAGCCGCGACCAAGCTGAAGTCGGTGTCGCGCGACAATCAAGGTGAGAACGCAGCGACAATCAAGATGAGAATGCCAAGGCAAGGAAGACCTTCGAGTTGCTCCTGTTGCGCGAGCAACTGCTCAGCGAGGAGCAGCAACTGCTCCAGGCGCAACTCGGCGTGAAGCTGAGCGAGACAGAGGCACGGCTGTTCGCCTTCGCCTGCCGGCAGGGCGGCGCCTCGCTCACGGACGCGAAGGCAATGATGGGCCAACCCGCCTGGGGGCTCGGAAGGTGTTGAACACCCTGGTAGTGCAAAGACTCCTGGAGCCGATGGGAGAATCAGACCGATACGGCGTGGCTGAACACCTGAAGGACCGCTTCGGCGCCGCGCAGCTTGGTCAGTCGACGAGTGACCAAGCTAGTAGGGGAGGGTCCGAGCGCATGATCAGTGACCAACCCGGCAGGGCGGGGGATTGGTCACAGGTTGGTCACTGAGCAAGCGGATGGGTCAACAGCAGCTTGCTCACTCGGCAGTCGCCGGCGGGGGCGGATTGCAGGTCTGGCTGAGACCCGAAGGCGGCAGCCCGCGTTTTGCGCTGGTCGGTGTTGATCAGTTCGCGCATGCCGAGTTCCAGCACCGCGGTCTCGGACTTGCCCGGATGGATCTCCGTCGCCTCGCGGAGCAGATCGTCGTCGAGGTTGATGGTGATCTCCATGGAGATATCGTGGCCCGAAAGAGCGTGATCGCTCAATTGCCCATGTCGGGCTGCCCTCGGTGAGCGGCGCGCGCACCCTCGGTCGGTACCGGCGCCGCCCGGACCCGACCGGTGGTAGTGCGGCAGTTTACTTTCTGGCCAACTGGCCGGCTCCAGACGGGAGCGCCTACGGGCTTGGCGCTACGGCGATCGGGGCTCTCAACCGTTTCTGTTGTCGTCGATCTTCTTGGACGAGAAGTATCCTATCGACAGGAACAACGTAGCCTTTGCTACTTCAATCGCGGACGCGGAGTTACCAAAGAATCCGAAGACAGCAATCATCAGAAGTGCCAACACCGCAACGGTTCCGATGATATTCGTTGCTGCATTGACCTGGCCCCCGAATAAAGCACCTATCCATCCTGGGGCATGGCGCTTTAGGGTTGTTGCTCCTGCAAAGCAGCAATCGCTTGATCTTTGGCAGAACCTTCCGTTCCGGCACCGAGGAGTTCATTCAGTGGCGGTTTGTCGTCGCGATTCTCGTCTTGCGTGGTATTCATTTACGATGTCTGACCTTGGAATAATTCTACTTCTTATACCACGGACGTAATTCTTGGCCCATGCCCCTTTGCTCCAGTGCGTAATCGCCACAAGCTGGCCAGGGGTCTTGCGACCAAGCACATCAAACGCCTCCGAAAGGGTCGATATTTCATTTTCTCGGCCAGTGGATGGCATGGTGGTCCTTATAGAAGTGACCGGCCCTGCCCCAAATCGCTTTACATGATGATACAGATCAGGATGCACCGGACCAAGATCCCATGCCTCGAAGTCCCCAGAAACCAAAGTGTCGTCATACGTACCGAGATGGAACATATGTGCTATATAGATGATTTTCTGCAAGGAAAGATTCGTGAGCGTCCATCCCGATCGCGCCGCTACTAACTTGCCAGCCTGCAATATGTCAATAGACACAATTCATCCTTCAATGGTATACTTTTATTTTTCCTACACATAAAATCGCGGTTAGTCAACCCCTTTTGCCCCATGTTAAGAAACCTTAACATGGGGCAAGGTTCGGGGGCAACCCGTCCGCCTTGCGCTTCTTGTAGGTCCGGGCGTAGCGCACCTTCGGCGCCCTGGCGTCGATCAGCGCAACTAGGTCCTCGAACGTCGCGGGGCGGTCCGCGATGCCAGCGGCCATCGCCAGCGTGATCCGGTTGTTGCGCTTCGTCCGCATCGCACCGTGCGGCTTCATGTGGTTGTAGACGAAGAAGTACAGCGACAGTGACGCGCAGAGGTTCTCCTGCTTCTTGGAGAAGGCGTTCGTCAGCCGGGTGAACCGCCGCATCCCCATCCGCATCGACAGGTTGTGTCGCTCGACATAGCTGGTGTTCGCGGTGCGCAGGTCCGGCGAGCCCTGCACCACCACAATCTCCATGCCGGCGCACTTCGCCGGGCTGTGTTTCCGCTCGTCCGCCTGCTCGTCCTTGCCGTAGCTCTTGATGATCTGCGCGAAGTCCACGTCACCGCCGAACGCATCGTCCACGGCCTCGCGGTACGCCTTGAGGCCATCGGTCGAGAGTTGCGGCCGCTCGGGCCGCTCGGTGATCCGCTTGCCCAGGTCGTCCATGAATTCCAACGCCGACTGGCTGTCACGCGGCCCTGTCAGGTAGCTGATGATCAGCTTGCTGTCGGAGTCCAGGGCGGTCCACGTCCAGGCGTCGCCAGCATCCGGCGGCGCAGCCTTGGCGTAGGGTACGCGGGGCTCCTTGCAGTAGACGAAGCTCCACAGCTCGTCGCACTGAATGTGGCGGCGGCCACGGATGCCGCGCACGTGCTCGTCGTGGTACGCCTCGGCGGCGTCCGCCGCGTCCAGCAGCAGCTTGGCGACGGTGTTGAAGGAGACACCCGCGACACGCGCGATAGCCCGCATCGACATGTCCTCTACCAGCATCCCGATGATCTGCACGCGCTTCTCCGTACCGAGCTTGTTCATAGCTGGTGATGTTCATCAACCTCAACTACCAGGACCCGGTATTGCACGAGCTGTTCAACAACCGCGACTTCCGCGTCGCCCTGTCGGTAGCCCTGAACCGCGACCAGATGAACGAGATCGTGTTCTTCGGCCTCGGCGATCCGCATCCGGCGACGCCGCTGAATACCATGGAGTTCTTCGACCACGCCTGGTACAACGACAATCTGGACTTCGATCCGGACCGCGCCAACCGGTTGCTCGACGCCGCCGGGCTCGATAAGCGCGACAGCGACGGCTTCCGCCTGCGCCCCGATGACGGCAAGCGGCTCAACCTGGTGATCGAGATCGGCGTCCTGGAGGGGCCGAAGCAGGCGATCTGCGAGCTGATCTCCAACGACTGGCGTCAGGTCGGCATCGAAGGCGCCTGCAAGCTGGTCGACGGTGCGCTGCAGAGCGAGCGCCTCGACAACAACGAGACCGCCATCACGGCGTGGCACCTGGGCCGCACCACGCTGCTCGGGCGCGGCACCCCGGACCAGTTCGCGTTCGAACGCTGCGGCGCCAACAACTGGGGCCGGCAGTGGTGCTTCTGGTTCGTCTCCGGCGGCGACAGCGGCATCGAGCCTCCCGACGACATCAAGGCGCTCGACGCACTCTGGCAGGCGTTCAAGCAGGCCGCCACTGGCACGCCCGAGGCGGTCGAGCTGGGCAAGGCGTACTTCGCCTACTTTGCCGACGAGTTGCCGATGATCCCGACCATCGGGCTGGCGCCGCATCCGGTGATCATCCACAACCGCCTGAAGAACGTGCCCGCCGACAACATCTTCTGGGGCTCGGACACCAACTTCTACGCCCCCTACAAGCCGGAGCAGTGGTTTATCGCGCAGTAGCGCGATTCAGCCGAGTAGCGACTACCTGACTCAACGGACACGGCGGGAGAATGGGCGGTTCGAGAGGGCCGTCCATTCTTCTTTCTGATTCCTGACTCGTGAATTACACCTCCTACCTGATCCGCCGCCTGCTCTACATGGTCGTCACCGTGGTGGCGATCAGCGCGGCGATCTTCCTGGTGATCCAACTGCCGCCGGGCGATGCCGTGGACGCCATCGTGGCCGAACGCGAGGCGCAGGGCGACGTGATCACCGAGGAGGATGAGAGCGATTTGCGCCACCTGTACGGCCTGGACCGGCCGATGGTGGTGCAGTACGCCGACTGGGCGATCAGATTCCTGACCGGCAACATGGGGCGCTCGATCCGCGGCCTGCCGGTGAGCGGCCTGATCACCGAACGCCTCGGCGCCACCGTGATGCTGTCGCTGGTCAGCATCCTGTTCACCTACCTGGTGGCGATCCCGATCGGGATTTACAGCGTCACGCACCAGTACAGCCTGAGCGACTACGCACTCACCACGTTCGGCTTCATGGGGCTGGCCACGCCCAACTTCCTGTTGGCACTGATCATGCTGTTCGTGTTCTACCGCCTGTTCGGACTCAGCATCGGCGGCTTCTTTTCGCCCGGCATGGAGGGCGAGCCGTGGAGTCTGGCCAAGCTGATCGACTTGGTCAGCCACCTGTGGATCCCGGTGATCGTGATCGGCACCGCGGCTACCGCCGGCACCATCCGGGTGATGCGCGCCACGGTGCTCGACGAGTTGGGCAAGCAGTATGTGATCACGGCGCAGGCGAAGGGGCTGGCGTGGCGGCCCTTGCTGATGAAGTACCCGGTGCGGCTGGCGCTCAACCCCATAGTCAGCACCGTGGGCGGCATCCTGTCGGAACTGATCGCCGGCCAGACCATCGTCGCCATCGTGCTGAACCTGCCCACGCTCGGCCCGCTGCTGTTCAACGCGCTGCGCTCCCAGGACATCAACCTGGCGGCGAGCGTGCTGATGATGCAGAGCGTGCTGGCGGTGATCGGCGTGCTGGTATCGGACGTTTTGCTGGTGGTGGTGGATCCGCGCATCCGCTTCGAGAAGGGCACCTGAGATGGCGATATTCCGGGCTCGCACCGCGCCCGCAGCCGACACCGTGACCAGCGCCGAGGAGCGCTACTTCATCGCCTCGCAGCGGCAGTTGATGTGGCGCAAGTTCAAGAAGCACCGCGTCGCCGTGATCTCGGGGATAATCCTGGTGCTCGCCTATCTGGCCGCCTTTGGCTACGAGTTCTGCGCTCCCTACGGCCCGCTGACCCAGCACGAGGGGTTCGTGAACGCGCCGCCGACGCGCATCCGCCTGATCGACCCCGCCGGCCGCCTGCGCGCCCCGTTCGTGTACGGGCTCACCGGCAAGGTGAACATGGCAACCTTCCAGCGCGAGTTCGTCGAGGACACCGCCATCATCCATCCGCTGCGCTTGTTCACGCGTGGCGAGGCGTACCGCTTCTGGGGCAGCGTCAATGGCAGCCGCCACCTGTTCGACGCCGGCGAGGGGCGCATCTTCCTGCTCGGCACCGACGCCCTGGGCCGCGACGTGTTCTCGCGCGTCATGGCCGGCAGCCGCATCAGCCTGACCATCGGCCTGTTCGGCGTGTTGATCAGCTTCGTGCTCGGCTGCATCTTGGGCGGCGTGTCCGGCTACTTCGGCGGCCTGCCCGACCTGCTGATCCAGCGGGTCATCGAATTCCTCGGGGCAATCCCCAACATTCCGCTGTGGATGGCGCTGACCGCGGTGATTCCGATCAATTGGCCGGTGATTCGCGTCTATTTCGCCATCACCCTCATCCTGTCGGTGCTGAACTGGACCGGACTGTCGCGGGTGGTGCGCGGCAAGCTGCTGGAGCTGCGCGAGCATGATTACGTGACCGCCGCCAAGCTGGCCGGATCGCGCACCAGCAGGATCATCGTCTCCCACCTGCTGCCGGGGTTTATGAGCTATCTGATCGTGCGCCTCACGCTGGCGATTCCCGGTATGATTCTCGGCGAGACGGCACTGAGCTTCCTCGGGCTGGGCATCCAGCCGCCGGCGGTGAGCTGGGGGACGCTGCTGCAGGGGGCGCAGAACGTGACCAACATCGCCATCTACCCGTGGCTGTTGACGCCGGCCCTGTTTGTGGTGGCCACGGTGCTGCTCTACAATTTCGTTGGCGGCGGGTTGCGCGATGCCGCCGATCCCTACGCCATGACCGGCAGGGGGTAGGGGAGATGCAGCGACCGGTTCGATTGGGTCTGATTGGCTGCGGCGGCATTGTGCGGCTCAGCCACGCGCCGGGGTACCGGGCGATTCCGGAACTGGTGCGGGTGACCGCGCTGGCCGATCCGGTGGCCGGCAACGTGCAACAGCTTGGGGAACTGCTGGCGGTACCGCCGGAGCAGCGCTACGCCGACTACCGGGCGATGCTGGAGCGCGCCGAACTGGATGCGGTCACCATCGCCACGCCGCACCACATGCACGCCGAGCAGGCGATCGACGCGGCGGCGGCGGGCGTCGCCGTGATCAGCGAGAAGCCGATGGCCACCTCGGTGGAGCAGGCGGAACAGGTGCTGGCGGCCGTGCACCGCCACGGCGTGCCGTACGCGGTGGTGCACAATTTCCTGTTCACGCCCGGCATGGAACGGGCGCGCGCGCTGCTGGCCGAGGGCGCCGTGGGCACGCCGTTCTTCGGGCGCGCCAAGTCTCTGTTCAACAAGACCGACGACCAGGCCGACCCCGACACGGTGTGGCGCGCCTCGCTGGCGGCCGGCGGCGGCGCCATCAACGACACCGCCTACCACGAGATCTACCTGCTGGAGACGCTGGTCGGCTCACCGGTGCGCTACGTCGAGGCGCGCGTGGCCACGCAGCACTTCGCCTTCGACGTGGACGACCTGGCGCTGCTGCTGCTGGAACACGAGGGCGGCGCGCTGTCCACGGTGGCCACCGCCTGGTGCGTCCCAGGCGACGGCGGAGCCGGCGCCGGCGAGAGCGCCAACCTGGCCGAGGTGCACGGCTCGGCCGGCGGCGTGCGGGTGATGCGCCGCGGGCGCGGGCTGTGGCAGTACCAGCGTGACACCCGGCAGTGGCGGGAGGCGGCGCTGCCCGCGCAGCCGGCGTGGGCGGAGAGCGGCCACGGGCGCTACTTCGCCGCCACCTTCGCGGCCCTGGCCAGCGGCGAGCCGCCGCCGATCGGCGGTGAGTTGGCCCTGCACAACCTGCGCATCATCGCGGCCGCGCGCCGCGCCACCGTCGAACGCCGCGCCGTCGACCTGCAAGCGGGCGCGCACCGTGCGCCCGCCCCGGACGCTGCCGAGTCGGTGCGGGGCAGCCTCGTAGAGCCACACTGAATGAACCTGCGTTGAGCGCTATTACCGATGCGCGTCACCCGCGTTCCGCGTGCGACGCACACACCCGAACACCCGAACCCAAGGAGCAACAACCATGAGACCCTATATTGACTGTCACAACCACGTCGGGCGCACCCTGAACCGGCTGCCGCCCACCGGCCAGAGCACCGCCATGGCGCTGGCCCGGTTCGCCGAGACCAGCGTCTACGCCAGCCTGTCGATGCCCACCGCAACGGGCGGCCTGATGCTGCGCGGGCTGGAGGATATTCGCGACCAGAACCGGGTGATCGCCCGCGCGTGCGACGACTTCCCCGAGCGCGTGCCGCTGGGTCTGGCGCTGGTGGAGCCGTGCCTGGGACAGGTGGCGGTGGACGAGGCGGAGTGGGCGATGAGCGAGTTGGGCCTGCACGGCATCGTGTCGCACCCGCCGGTGCGCGAGGCGTGCATCCCGTTCGTGGAGATGGCGGCGGCGCGCGGCGGCCTGTGCAACGTGCACATGCACGACGCGCTGTTCGGGGAGATCGTGCGCATGTTCCCCGGCGCCACCTTCATCACCCACGCCAGCAGCCATGCCGCCGAGCACTTCGCGGGGCTGGACAACGTGTGGTTCGAGGTGGTGCAGTACCCGGACGCGCGCGGCAGCCGCTGGGATTTCGCGAAGCTGGCCGACCAGGTGGGCCGCGAGCGGATCCTGTTCGGCGCCGATCTGCCCTACTACGATTACCGGCTGCTGCAGCAGATCATCGAGCAGGCCCCGATCGACGACGACCTCAAGGACCGCATTGCGTACCGCAACATGCTGGAACTGATCCGCCAGTACAATCCTGATTGGCAACTCCCGGAGGCGCCGCCGAAGCCGCCGCGAGTGTACCAGCCGGCGGAGCTGTGGGCCGTGGACCCGGACAAGCCCGACCGGCTGACCGTGTACGGCTGACCGCGCCGCCCCGCGTCTCCACGCCGACATGCCGGATGACCGCTGCACCAGTAGCTCTCTCATTCCGTGCACGACCGCATCGAGTTCAGCGTGGACTGGTCCACACCGATCACTCTGAGGCACCGATCTTCTGTCGATTCCCAATGAGGTATCAGCTTCATCGCGGCCTGGCTGAACAGTTCCGTCTTGATCTCTGCCGCGGTGGGCACGCGGTGGTAGCGCACCGCCAACGTGGCAGCGATGTCGGTCGCGATCGCGGCCACCACCGCCGTAGAATGGGATGTGTTTGCGGACGTGGATTCGGTCGTGATTCTGACTGGTGCATAGACAGCCTCGGCAGCAAACACGCCATCCGCTCTGATCGTTGCCGCGGCGAACGGGAGACGGGACGCGGTGAAACCCAGGCTTGCCACGAAGATCGTGTTCTCTACCCCAGTTCCGGAGTGAGCGATATAGTCATCCATTTCTCCGCAAAGAGGACGGAAATAGGAAGGATCCTGCACATCATCGCAGTACAAGGCGTTGCCGTTTTCGTCACGGAGCGGGTTTTCGAGGGAACTCACATACAGGGCGTTCTGGTGTTGCATCCAGGTAGCGAAATCCTTCGCATGTTTCGTAAACGGTCTGTCGTCCTCGATGAACCAGCTCGTTCGCCCCGGAGTATACAGCGGTGACGAATCGGTCGCTGTCCAGAATATGCCGTCGTTGTGCCGCACGACATGATTGGTGTAGTTGTTCGAGTTTTTCGGCACTCCCAAGATCTGCGTCAGCGATGCGTTCGTGGTGTGGGCTTCGAACGTCTCGGTTATCCGCGCGCCATGCTGACCCTCGTCGAACCCTATGCCGTCGTATACGGATACGTTCACGCCGTCGATAACGCCGCGCACTATCAGGTTCGTTTGCGGCGCAGTTCTGTTGCTGACGGTTATCTTCACGGTATCCGAGGCGGAGGAGTGGCCGTAGTCGGTAACGACCAGTTGCAGCGTATAGGCGGTCACGGTCTCCCGATCCGGTGCGCTAAAGGTGAGCAGGGCGCCGTCCGCAGGGGTCAGGTCCAGCGCCGGAGCTCCTGCGGGAGCCGCCGAGAGTTGCGACCACGCATAACTCAGGACCGCATCCGTGTCATCGGCGTCTGTCCCGCTGCCAATGACCGTAACCGTGGCCCCCGGGCTTACCAGTTGATTGCCGCCTGCGTCGGCCACCGGCGGATCGTTGACCGGGGTGACGGTGATGCTGATCGTCGCCGCTGCCGACAGTGCTCCGTCGTCGTCGGCCACCGCGAACCGTAGGCTGTCGTCACCGTAGAAGTCGACCGACGGCCGGTAGGTCCGGGTCGCACCGCTGCCGCTGAGTGTGCCGTGTGCGGGTTGGGTGATCACCTCATATCCCACCACCGTGCCGTCGGGGTCGTTGCCGCCGAGCGTGATCTGCAGCGTCGCGTCTTCGGCCACCGACACCTGCTGCTCGTGCGCTACCGGAGTCTGATTCGTCGTGCCGATCGCGCCGATCGTTATCCTTACCGAATCGCTCGAGCGCGCACCGGATGGGTCACTGACCAGCAACTGCAAGGTATAGACCGCGGCGACCGAAGGCGCCGTGAAGGTGAGCTCGGCGCCGTCCGCCGGCGTCAGGTCCAGTGCCGGAGCGCTTTCGGGAGAAGCGGCGTGCTGCGACCACGCGAACGTCAGGTCCGCTCCCTCGTTATCGACGTCTGTCCCTCTGCCAATGACCGTAACCGTGGAACCCGTGCCTACCGATTGATCGCCGCCCGCATCGGCCACCGGCGGATCGTTGACCGGGGTAACGGTGATGCGGATCGTCGCCGCTGCCGACAGTGCTCCGTCGTCGTCGGCCACCGCGAACCGCAGGCTGTCGTCACCGTGGAAGTCGACCGACGGCCGGTAGGTCCGGGTCGCACCGCTGCCGCTCAGCGTGCCGTACGCGGGCTGCGTGATCACCTCATACACCGCCATGGCCCCGTCGTCGGGGTCGGTTCCGCTCAGCGTGATCTGCAGCGTCCCATCTTCGGCGACCGCGACCTGCTGCGCGCGCGCCGTCGGCCGCTGAATCTGGATCGATTTCGAACAAGCGCAACAAGCGCAGATGAGAACCGCCGACACGGCGCACCTCACGAGGGCAACAACACACTTGACTAACGACGTACCCTTACGCCTGGAGCAAGACCGATCTGATACTGGTGACGTCTGGAGATAGAGCGGATTGCGGTCTGCCATTCGGTAGGTTTGGCGTCGTCAAGAATCGTGGAACGGTCAATCGAAATTGCCTGAATTGCACCGTCTTGTTCCTGAATTGCACACTCCTTCCCAGGCACCACTCAAGGAGCAGCGGGTCGCCGTATTGTTCAGAGGTCTGGAATAATTACCCGTGGCTGCATGGATGCGACTCTACGCGATGGTGGTGGGACATCCAGTGGGCGCGTACCGAGAGCACCTTCAGTTGGGCAACACGGAACACCGAGGAAGTTGAGGGGAAAGATCGCACGGTGACCCTGACTATGAGGGTGTGGTACCGCATACCGATCATGCGGTCCCACAAGATTACCGGCGAGTTCATGTACTTCTACCCGCCCTGGCAGAGCTTCGAGGTGATCGAGCCTTACGAGATCACGCTGAAGGTGATCGACAGCACGGTAGCGGAAGAGGATTGACGGAGGAAAGCCTGCACTATCCGGGGCGTGGACGACGTGTCGCCGTACCGCTCTACTCGCGGTACAGCCGTTCGAGGTCCTTCTGGATCTCCTGCCAATCGGACACGCCGGTGCGCTCCGAGAACCGGCCATAGTCTTCGATCAGCTTGTCGCGCAGTGCCGGCTCGGCGGCAGACCGGTCGTTGAGTTCCACGCGGTCGGCTTTCAGGTCGTACAGCTCCCACGGTCCGGTGCGCTGTCCCTTGCCCACCGCCGTATTGGTGTAGCCGCGCGCCTCGCTGTAGTAGGAGACCAGTTTCCACTTGCCCTGCCGCACGGCGCGGTTGCCCTCGTGCTCCAGGTACAGGGTCTCCGGGTTGTCCGGCTCCTCACCGCGCAGGTTGGGCAGGAAGGAGCGGCTGTCGAGGGGCAGGGTAGGGTAGCCGCGCGCGTGCGCGGGGTATGGCGCTCCGGTCAGGTCCAGGCAGGTGGCCATGATGTCCTTCACGTGTGCGTAGTAGCGCGTTTCGATGCGACCCCGCCCCTCGGCGACCAGCTTCGGATAGTGGAAGATGAACGGCGTCGCCGAGCCGCCCTCGTGCAGCCAGTGCTTGAACAGCCGGAACGGCGTGTTGGAGGCGTTGGCCCACGGCAGGAAACACGCGGTATACGACTCCTTGGGGCCGGCCGGCACATCGGGAATCGGGTCGTGCGACTCGGCACAGGCGCCGTTGTCGGACAGGAACATGATCACCGTGTTGTCGAGGTCGCGGGTGCGGCGGATCTGTTCCAGCAGCCGGCCGATGCCCTGATCCATGCGGTCGATCATCGCCGCGTACACCGCCATGCGCAGATCCCACTCGTCGGCCGTAAAAGTGCGCCCCTGGGCGTCGGGGATGCGGTCGATCGCCTCCCAGGGCGGGCACTCCGGGTCGCGCGGCGACAGTGGCAGGTGCTCGGGAAACAGTCCCAGTTCCTTCTGGCGCGCCAGCCGGCGGCGGCGGATCTCGTCCCAGCCCACCGTGTAGGAGCCGCGGTAGCGGGCGATATCCTCGGGCCACGCATGCAGCGGCCAGTGCGGGGCGTTGTAGGCGAGGTACAGGAAGTAGGGGCGGTCGGGGTCGGCATCGGCCACGAACTGCGTGGCGCGATCCGAGAACCAGTCGGTGGTGTAGAAGTCGGGCGGCAGGTCGGTGACCGGCTCGTCGCCCTGCAGCAGTCCGGCCGCCGCGCCTGGCTCCCAGTAGTTGCAGGCGCCGGAGAGCATGCCGGCGTAGCGGTCGAAGCCGCGGTCGGTGGGCCAGTTGGGGCGGTAGGAGCCGACGTGCCACTTGCCGGCCATGAAGGTCTGGTAACCGGCCGGGCCGAGCGCCTCGGCGAGGGTCGCGGTGTTGTCGCTCAGGTAGCCGCGGTAGTGCGGGCGCCCGAGCGCGCGGCTCTGGTGCAGCGAGGCGGAGGTCTGGGCGGTCATGTGCCCGATGCCGGCGCGGTGCGGATACAGCCCGGTGAGCAGCGCGGCGCGGGTCGGGCAGCAGCGCGCGCAGTTGTAGAACTGCGTGTAGCGGACGCCGCCGCCGGCCAGGGCGTCGAGATTGGGGGTGTCGATTTCGCCGCCGTAGCAGCCCAGGTCGGACCAGCCCATGTCGTCGACCAGGATCACCACTACATCGGGTCGCTTGTCGCTCATCGCCGCAATCTATCCGTTCGCACTCTGCCGCTCAAGCCTGCGCGGCGTCGGTCCGCGGAGGCGGAACCCAGGTGCGATTTGCTATAGTTGCGCCAGTGGTTTGGACACCGTGACAATGTGGCGCACCGGTTATGGAACAGCACTTGCACTCGCGTTGACTTTGTTGACGCTGCTGGCCGTCGGTTCCTGCGCGTCGCGCGGCGGCGCGGTCAGAACGGAATCGATGGAGTTGCCGGAGCCGGACCCCGTCGCCGAGACACCGCCGCCGCAGTCACAACCGCAGCCGCAACCCGAGGAGCCGCGGCCAGAACCCGAGGAGCCGCAGCCGCAACCGCCCTTGCAACCGGAGCCGCCCGCGCAGCCGGACCCACCGTTGCAACCGGAGCCGCCACCGCCACCCATGTGCATCCCCACGCACGCCGGGGATTGCGTGACGGCCGCCGACTTTGCAGCCGCGGCGGAGACGCTCAAGCAGCAGTATCGGGCACACCAGAACTTCCGGAGCCAGTGGGGCCTGAGCCACGTCGGGGCGGACTACGCCTACGCCCACGTCAATCAGCTCAAGGGAGCGGCCGTGGCGCCCGGCGCCGGAGTGACCATCGGGTTCATCGACTCTGGTATCGACCACGGCCATCCCGACTTCGCCGGCAAGACGATCACCGAGGTGTTGCTCAGGGGCGCGACAGATGAGACCGGAAATCTTTATTCCCACGGCACCGCGGTGGCAAGCGTAGCCGCCGCGATACGAACGACGGACGACAGGGCGGCGCATGGCGTGGCGTGGGGCGCCGACATCGCCATGTTCGCCATTCCGGTCGGTTCGGGAGGCGGAGATTACGTCCCCATAACGCTATCCGGACTGGACGGAAGTGACGACGCGTGGGAGGATCTGTTCGACGATGTCCTCGGCTGGCGCGGAACTAGCGGAGGTGTCGACATCCTGAACCTGAGCATCGGATACAGCGGAATCATCGACAGCTACAGCGAGCAAGAGCTGCGCGACAATTTCGGGTCGGCGATCGCGGCGATGGCGCAGGGGGGCGCTGGCGACAAGACCATCCTCGTGTGGGCTGCCGGCAACGCTCACGGAGATCCCTGCGATCCAGCGGAGACAGCGCAGTGCGTCGGCAACCAGGTCGATGCGGTCTCGGTGGAGGTGCTACCGGGACTGGTCGCCCGCATTGCCGAGCTGCAGGGACACTCCATTGCCGTCGTCGCCCTGCAGGAAGACGGAGCCATTGCAGACTTCTCCAACCGCTGCGGCATCGCCGCCGGCAATTGCATCGCGGCGCCGGGAGAGCAGGTTCGTGTTGCCTACTTCGGACCGAAAAACGGAAGCCCATTCCGTGGCCACGCCGATGTCCGAGGAACATCGTTTGCAGCGCCCTTCGTGGCCGGCGGGCTGGCGGTGATGAAGCAACTGTTCCGGGATCAGCTCTCGAACCCGGAACTGGTCACGCGGCTGTTCGCGACCGCCGCCGACGACGGCATCTACGCAGACCGGACGGTATACGGCCAGGGCGCGATGGATCTGCGCGCGGCGACCTGGCCGGTTGGCGTGCTGGACGTGCCGGTCGGCAGCAACCGGGTGGACGGCCGCGGCGCTGCCCTGGCCGCGACCAGACTGCACGCCGGCGCGGCCTTCGGGGACGCGATCGAGCGCTCCCTGTCCGGTCGCGAGATCGCCGCGTTCGACACGCTCGGCGCCCCGTTCTGGTTCGATCTCGGCGATTTCACGGCGGCCGCGGCGGCCCGCGGCATGATGGCCGCGGATCGCGCCTTCATGGCGCCGCCGTCCACCGCACCGGACAGCGCCGCGGGTGACTCCCCGTGGCTGTCCGGCTGGCTTCGGACGCTCGCCACCGATTCGTCGTATTGGCGGGCCGGCGTCCTGGAGCCGCCGCCGTTTGCAGCCGGCGGCCACCTTGCGCTGGCCGAGCGGGCGCTGGGGCTGACGCTGACCGATCGGCGTGCGCTGACCGGCACCGCGTTCACGACCGAAGGCGGTCTGGGGCAGACCGCGGTCTCCGGCGCGGCACTGTCGTGGCAGCCGTCCGATGGGCCGCTCGGGCTGCATGCAGGCTGGTTGAGCGAGCGCGACAGCGTGCTGGGCAGCACCGGCGCCGGCGCGTTCGGCACTCTGGCGGGCGAAACCGCGTTTGCCGGCGCCGCGGCGGAAGCGGCGCTCGGCGAATGGCGGCTGCGGGCCAGCGCCGAATTCGGAACCGTACGCGCCGTGCCGCGCGGCGGGATCGTGTCCGAGGTGTCGCCGTTGACGACCAGCGCCGTGTCCGTGCGGGCGAGTACACCGCTCGCCGCTGGCGGGGAGTTGCGCTTCTCGGTGTCGCAACCGTTGCGGGTGGAAGCGGGCCGGGCTGCGCTGGCGGTGCCCGCCGCGCGCACCAAGGCGGGCGGCGTGATCCACAGCGCGGTCACGGCCGATCTGGCACCGAGCGGCCGGCAGATCGACGTAGCCGCGGAATGGGACCAGCCGCTGGCCATCGGCGAGCTTCGCGTCGGCGCCGTCGTCTCGCACCATCCGGGCCACCGCTCGAGCGCGGCGCCCGAGTTCCTCGTCCTGGGCGGCTGGCGCTGGCAGTACTGACCCGGGAGGGGCCGATGACGCCGAGTGGCGACCGGGCGGCGAGGGCCAGGCGCCAACGCTCAAGAAAAGCAGAGCCGCGCCGTTGACCGTCTCCGGTTGGGGGACTAGTATGGAAGGGGCCTGATGCTGGGGGAGCTGCTGCACGATCCCATCGCGGCGATCAATGGCCATCCGCTGTTGAGCCTCGGCGTTCTGATTCTGGCCGGCTACGTGCTCGGGCGGTTGTGTCAACTGCTGCGCCTGCCGACCATTACCGGCTACATCGTGGCGGGCCTCCTGATCAGCGAGTCGGTGACCGGCATCATCGATCACCACACCGTCGGGTCTCTGGCTCCGTTCACGGAAGTTGCGCTCAGTTTTATCGCCATCACCATCGGCGGCGAGTTCCACTTCGCCAAGCTGCGCCGCACCGGCGGCAAGATCCTTGCCATTACCCTGTTCGAGGCGATCCTGGCGGCGGTCGTGGTGTCGGTGGTGTTGGGGTTCCTGCTGCTGCCGTTCAGCTACGCGTTGCTGCTGGGGGCGATCGCGGCGGCTACCGCGCCCGCGGCAACGGTGGTGATCGTGCGCGACCTGCGGGCGCGCGGCGAGTTCGTCGACTACCTGTTCGGCGTCGTGGCCTTTGACGACGCGGTGAGCGTGCTCCTGTTCTCGATCGGATTCGCGGTGGTGACCCCGTTCCTGATGGGCGGTGCCGCGCCCGGCGCCGGCGTTGTGGCCGCGTTTGGACACGGCCTTGCCGAGATCGGGCTGTCGGCGCTGGCCGGCGGCATCGCGGCCGTGGTGATTCATGTCGTGGCGGGTCGGCGGCGGCCGGACAACGACGTGCTGCTGATTACGCTCGGCGTGCTGTTCGCGTCCACCGCGCTGGTGATTCTGCTGGAGCTGTCCGCGCTCATCGCCAACATGTGCGCCGGCGTGACGCTGGTCAACCTGGCGCCGCGCAACCGGCGCATATTCGCCGCTCTCGAACCGATCACGGCGCCGATCTTTGCGCTGTTCTTCATCCTCGCCGGCGCCGAGTTGGACTTGAGCGTGGTGGGTCAGGGGCGGGTGGTGGTCATCGGGCTGGTCTATTTGGCGGCTCGCTTCGCCGGCAAGATGGCCGGCGTGGTCGTGGGCTCGCTGGTGGTACGTGCACCGGCCAACGTGCGCCGCTATCTCGGCTTTTGTCTGTTTCCGCAGGCCGGGGTGGCGATCGGTCTGGCGATGGTGGTGCAAGGGTCGGCGCTGTTCGTCGACGCGCCGGATGCGGTACGGGAGATGCTCCGGTTGCTGACCAACGTGGTGCTGTTCAGTGTATTCGTGAACGAGTTGATCGGCCCGCTGATCTCCCGATTCGGGATTTTGCGCGGAGCCAAACGGTTGTCGTAATGGCTGCCGGGGGAGGTGATTGGATGGAACTGGCGGGATTGCTGGAGCCGCGGCGCTGCACGGTGGCGCTGCAGGCACGGAACAAGAGCGATTGTCTGGAAGAGCTGGCGACGTTGATGACGGCGATTGACCTGGGCGTATCGCGCGCTGCGCTGCTCGCCGCACTGCGCGACCGTGAGGCACTTGGCTCGACCGGGTTCGAACACGGCGTGGCCATTCCGCACGCGCGGCTGA
The DNA here is from genome assembly GCA_965262935.1 of Spirochaetia bacterium. Classification (GTDB taxonomy): domain Bacteria; phylum Spirochaetota; class Spirochaetia; order SZUA-6; family Bin103; genus Bin103. Next base: position 1,615,715 of record OZ253572.1, read on the forward strand.
CCGGCGTGGATCAATTTGCGCTGGGCGTTGCGGTTTCTCCGCGCGGGGTCAGTTACGACAGCTCCGACGGGGCGCCGAGCCGGCTGTTCTTCGTGTTGGTCGGTCCGGAGGAGGCTCCGCAGGAGTATCTGCGCTACCTGGCTCACATCTCCCGCGTCGGGTTGAATCGCGTCGCGCGCGAGGAGATGCTGGCTGCCCCCACGCCTACCGCGCTGCGCGACGCGGTGGCCGCTCACCTGCTGCCGGTGGAGCCGGCGGCGCCGCGCGACAGCGGCAACCACAAGCTGCTGATCATCGTCCTGTACGAGCTGCAATGCCTTGATGACGTGGTCACGCTGTTTCTCGAACACGGCATCCAGGGCGCGACCATTACCGAGTCGACGGGCATCAAGAACATCCTCACCAACGTGCCGCTGTTCGGCGACTTCCTCAACTTTCTCGGTGACCGCAGCGAGGCGAGCCGCACCATCATGGCCGTGGTTGCGGAGCGCGATCTGCTGCCCCTGGTCAGCGAGTTGGAACAGGTGACCGGCGATCTGGATACCCACTCCGGCGCCGCGGTGATGGCGGTCGATCTCTGGTTCACCAAGGGCTCGTTGGAGTCAGGTTGATGTACAAGCGGTGCACGGTGGCCCGGCGCTGCGCGGTGTTGTGGCTGGCGGTGGCGGCCCCCCTGCTGTGGGCGTATGACGAGGGCACGGTGGCGGTGATCGGCGATCGGGAGGTGTCTCGCGAGGAGCTGTTCGCGGCTGCCGAGTCGGCTCTCGAAGAGCGTGACATGGAACTTCTGCGTTGTCAGGCGCAGGCCGTTCGCGACCGTCACGACGTGCTCGAGGCGTCGCTGCAGCAACTGGTGCAAAGCTATCTGCTCGACATGGAGGCAGCGCGAACCGGGACCACCGCGGCAGCGGTAGAAGCCGATATCGCGGCGGCGGCGGAGCCGGTTCGGGACACGGACATCGAAACGTTCTACCAGCGCAACCAGGCGCGCATCGACCGTCCGCTGGCGGAAATCGCCGGCCAGATCCGGGCGTTCCTGGAGCGCCAGACGTTGGCACGCGCCCGCGACGAGTTTTTCGCGGTCCTGGAAGTGCGCTTCGCGGTCGAATATCGGCTCGACCCCTTGCGCTTCGACGTGGCGGCCGACGGCTTCGCCGCCCGCGGCGCCCCGGATGCCGCGGTGACCATCGTCGAATTCTCCGACTTCGAGTGTCCGTTCTGCGTGCGGGTCCAGCCAACTCTCGAACGGATCCTGCAGGAGTATGCAGGCCGGCTGCGGTTGGTGTACCGGCACTTTCCGCTGACCTCCATACATCCCCGCGCCTGGAAGGCCGCCGAGGCGTCGCTGTGCGCCGGCGAGCAGGACCGGTTCTGGGAGATGCACGACCTGATGTTTGCCGAGCAGCACGCGATGAGCGTGCCCGATCTCAAGGACAAGGCGCGCCGCCTCGGTCTGGCGGGCGCGGAGTTCGATGCCTGTCTCGACTCGGGCCGGCACTACGAGGCGGTACGCAGCGACATCCTGGCGGGCACGGCAGCGGGAGTGTCGGGTACTCCCGCGTTTTTGGTGAACGGGCGTTTTCTGTCCGGTGCGGTGCCGTTCGAGCACTTCGCCGCGCTCATCGACGACGAGTTGGCTCGCGTGGAGGGCGGCGCGAGCGCTGCCGGCCGCTGACGCCCGCGAGCAGGCGCCGCCATGCTCAGGCGGGCCAGTGGTGCGTTCCCGGTTGCCTGCGGTCGAGGGCGTCGCGCTGCGTGCGGGTCGTGCGGGTGCTGGTCGATTTTGTGTCCGCGACCGGCTATGCTGGGGCGCGCATATGGCAACCGAAATCGTAATGCCGCGGCAGGGCCAGTCGGTAGAGGCGTGCACGGTCGTGCGCTGGCTCAAGCAACCGGGCGAGAGCGTGGCAGCCGGCGAACTGCTGTGCGAGATAGAGACCGACAAGGCGTCGTTCGAGGTGGAGTCGACGGCCGCGGGGACGGTGCTTGCGCACTACGCCGCCGAGGGCGAGGAAGTGCCGGTGCTGGCGCCGATCGCGGCGGTGGGCGAGCCCGGCGAGCAGGCCCCCGCCCCTGGCGCTCCGCCGGCTGCAGATCGGGCGGCGGCCGCGGCCCTGTCGGCGGCGGTTCCGGGCGCGGAAGCGGCGCCCTTCGCGCGGCCGTCCGGGGTTGTCGGCGCGGAAGCGCCCTCCGCGCGGCCGCCCGCGGTTCCGGGCGCGGAAGCGGCGCCCTTCGCGCGGCCGCCCGCGGTCGCCGGTGGGCCCGGGCCGGCTGTCGCTTCGAGTTCCGCGCCGGCGGGCGGCGCGGAACTGGCGGGTACTGAAGCGGTGGACGGCCGGCGCGCGTCCGGGAAGGGTCCCGCCGCATCGCCGCGGGCGCGCCGCCGGGCCGGCGAGTTGGGCGTCGATTACACCGCCCTGTCCGGCAGCGGGCCGAACGGCCGCATCATCGAACGTGACGTGGTGGCGGCCGCACAGGCGCGGCCGGTTCTGACCGGCGCCGCCCGCGCGGCCGCGGCAGCGGGTGCCGCGGTGCCCGCGACCGGCAGCGGCATCGGTGGGCGCGTCACCCTCGCCGACTTGGCGGCGGCCGCCGCTCCTGCTGCCGGCGTGCCGGAGGACGCCGTCGGCGCCGCGGGCGAGCCGGTCGAAACGGTGCCGATCACCGGCGTGCGCAAGCTGATCAGCGAGCGCATGCAGCAGTCGCTGCGCGACACCGCCCAGCTCAGCATGCACGCCACGGCCGACGCCGAGGCGCTGCTCGCCTATCGGGCGCGCCTCAAGGCGAGCCCCGAACACCTGGGACTGGCCGGCGTCACGATCAACGACCTGGTGCTGTACGCCGTGGCGCGCACGCTGCCGCACTTCCCGGAACTCAACGCGGTGGTGGCAGGGGACCGCATCGAGCGCCACCGCGCGGTGCAACTGGCGTTTGCGGTGGACACCGAGCGTGGCTTGGTGGTGCCGGTGATCGCCGGCGCCGACCGGCTCTCCATAGCGGCGCTGGCGGCGCGCGCCCACGAGCTGGCCGCCGCCACCCAGGCGGGATCGATCAGCCCCGACCTGCTGCATGGCGGCACCTTCACCGTCACCAACCTCGGCGCGCTCGGCGTGGACAGCTTCACGCCGATTCTCAACCTGCCGCAGGCAGCGATTCTCGGTGTCGGGGCGCTGGCGCTGAAGCCGGTGCTCGCCGACCCGACCGCAATCGGCGCGCCCGATCCGGCGCAGGTCACCTGGCGCCGCCATCTCGGATTGTCGCTGACCATCGACCATCGGGTGGTGGACGGCGGGCCCGCGGCCCGCTTTCTGCAGGCGCTCGGCGCCGCGCTAGCGGACATCGATCTGCTCGCCGCGCTGTAGCAGAGGGAGCACGGCATGAGCGACTTCGACCTGGCGGTGGTGGGCGGCGGGCCCGGCGGCTACGTAGCGGCCGAGCGCGCCGCGGCGCGCGGTCTCAAGACGGTGCTGGTGGAGCGGGATCACCTCGGCGGCGTATGCCTCAACACCGGCTGCATCCCCACCAAGACGCTGATTCACTCCGCCAAGCTGCTGCAGCAGGCGCGCGGCAGCGCCGCCTACGGCGTGACCGTCAGCGAGGCGCGCTACGACTTCGCCGCGGCGATGGCCTGGAAGAGCGCGGTCACGGAGCGGTTGCGCGGCGGCGTCGCCGGCCAGATGGAACGGCACGGCGTAACCGTGGAGCGCGGCACCGGGATGCTGACCGGACGCGGCCGGCTGACCGTGGACGGCCGCGAACTGAGCGCCGGCAACGTGATCGTCGCCACCGGATCGCGTGCGGTGCGGCCGCCGATCCCCGGCGCCGACCTGCCGCACGTGGTGGACAGCACCGGCGCACTGCAGTTGCGCGAGCTTCCGGGGCGCGTGGTGATCGTGGGCGGCGGCTATATCGGCATGGAGTTCGCCTGTTATTTCCAGGCCGTGGGCTGCGAGGTGGTGGTGGTGGAGATGCTCGACGATGTCCTGGCCGGGGTGGACTCCGATATCGTGCGTCAGCTCAAGAGCGCGCTTGCCGGGGTGGCTTGGCACCTTGGGGCACGGGTGTCGGCCATTACCGCTTCCGGGGTGGCCATCGTCACCGCGGAGGGTGAGCGGGAGGAGGCGGCCGATCTGGTGCTGCTGGCCACCGGACGCGTGCCCAACACCGGCGGCCTGGGACTGGAGGCGGTCGGGGTGGTGTTCAACCGGCGCGGCGTGACCGTGGACGAGTACCTGCGCACCAACGTCGCCGGTCTGTACGCGGTGGGCGACGTCACCGGGCGCTCGCTGCTCGCGCACGCCGCCTCCCGCATGGGCGAGGTAGCGGTGGATGCCATCGCGTCGCCGCGGCCCGGCAGCAACCGGATGCGCTACCACGCCGTGCCGTGGGTGGTATACACGTTGCCGGAGATCGCCGGCGTCGGCCTGTCGGAGGAGACCGCGCGCGCCGCCGGGCGCAACGTGCGGGTGGCGCGCCTGCCGCTGGCCGCCAACGGGCGCTTTCTGGCCGAGCACCTGGCGCCCGGCTCCGGCGCCCACGCCGCGCCGCCGCGCGGGCTGGTCAAGGTGATCGTCGACGCCGACAGCCACGTGCTGCTCGGGGCGCACATGATCGGCGCGCCGGCTTCGGAAATCATCTTCGGGGCGGCGACCATGATCGAAGCGGAGCTGCGGGTCGAGGAGTTGCGCGAGATCGTGTTTCCCCATCCGACGGTGTCGGAAGCGCTGCGCGACGTGCTGTGGGAAGTGCAGTGGTGAACGCGAATACGCGTTGCCGGAGGGAGTGAGAGAAGATGCCCAAATCGATGACCATCGCACCGCAGCAGGTGCGCCAGGGCGGCTGGCTGGAAACGGCGCCGATCCCGCTGAACCGGTACCAGCCGGATCCGCGGGCCGAGCGCGAGCGCTGGGGCAGTGCCGCCCTGCGCGACGTGCACCGTGACATGGTGATGATCCGCGCGTTCGAGACCATGCTCGGCGACATCAAGACGCAGGGCGCCTACCGCGGCATCGCGTACGATCATCCGGGCGCCGCGCACCTGTCGATCGGCCAGGAGGCGGCGGTGGTCGGGCTGTGCCTGCCGCTGACGCCGGATGACCTGATATTCGGTTCGCACCGCAGCCACGGCGAGATCCTGGCCAAGTGCGCGCGCGCCATCCGCGTGCTGCCGGAAGCCGAGTTGCAGCGCATCATGGAGGGCTACCTCGACGGCGACGTGTTGCGCGTCATCGAGCCGGCGCAGCAGTGGGAGTCGGTGCAGGAGCTGGCGCGCCACTTCATCCTGTACGGCGTACTGGCGGAAATCTTCGCCCGCACCACCGGCCTGAACCGCGGTCTCGGCGGCTCGATGCATGCCTTTTTCGCGCCGTTCGGCAGCATGCCCAACAACGCGATCGTCGGCGGCTCGGCGCCGATCGCCGCCGGCGCGGCGCTGTTCAAGCGCTGCAACCGCCGCCCCGGCATCGTGGTCGCCAACATCGGCGACGCCGCGGCCGGCTGCGGGCCGACCTGGGAGGCGATCACGTTCTGCGCCATGGAGCAGTACCGGACCCTGTGGGATGCCGACGTCGGCGGCGCCCCGCCGATGCTGTTCAACTTCCTCAACAACTTCTACGGCATGGGCGGTCAGACCGTCGGCGAAACGATGGGTTTCGAAGTACTGGCGCGGATCGGCGCCGGAGTCAATGCGGAGGGCCTGCACGCCGAGCGGGTGGACGGCTACAACCCGCTGGCGGTGGCCGCCGCGGTGGCCGCCAAGCGCGAGTTGCTGGCCGCCGGCCGCGGACCGGTGCTGCTCGATACCATCACCTATCGCCTGGCCGGCCACTCGCCGTCCGACGCCGGTACCTACCGCACCCGCGAGGAAATCGCGCAGTGGCAGGAGGTGGATTGCCTGGCCGGATACGCCGCCTACCTCAAGGAGCACGCCCTGGCGAGCGACGCCGAGCTGACCGAAGAGGCCGAGCGAGCCGGTGATGCCATGGAACTGGTGTGCCGCCTGGCGGTGTCGCAGGAACACTCGCCGCGTCCCGACCGGGAGGCGCGCCTGATTGCGGGTGTGATGTTCTCGGACGGTTCGCGCACCGCCATGGCAGACGGCGAGCCGGAGCTGGCCGGCAGCCTGGCCGACAACCCGCGCGTCGCCGCCATCGCCAAGCGCTCGCGTAGCGCGTTCGGGCCGGACGGCAAGCCGCTGCCGCGGTCGCGCGTGGTATCGATCCGCGATGCCCTGTTCGAGGCGCTTGCGCATCGCTTCACCGTGGACCCGACCCTGGTCGCCTACGGGGAGGAGAACCGCGACTGGGGCGGAGCGTTCGCCGTCTACCGCGGCCTCACCGAGCTGTTGCCCTACCACCACCTGTTCAACTCGCCGATCGCGGAGGCGGCGATCGTCGGCAGCGCCGTCGGTTACGCGATGAGCGGCGGGCGCGTGGTGGTGGAACTGATGTATTGCGATTTCATGGGCCGCGCCGGTGACGAAATCCTCAACCAGATGGCCAAGTGGCAGGCGATGTCCGCCGGCGTGCTGCAGCTTCCGCTGGTAATGCGCGTGTCGGTGGGCAATCGCTACGGCGCCCAACACTCGCAGGACTGGTCGTCGCTGCTGGCGCACATTCCCGGCCTCAAGGTGTACTTCCCGGCCACGCCCTACGACGCCAAGGGCATGCTCAACCGCGCCCTGCAGGGCACCGATCCGGTAGTGTTCTTCGAGAGCCAGCGGCTGTACGACTACGGCGAGGAATTCGTGGCTGGCGGCGTGCCGCGCGATTACTACGAAGTGGAGGAGGGTCAGCCGGTGCTGCGCCGGGCGGGCGACGACCTCACCATCGTGACCGTCGGCGCCACCCTGTACCGTGCCCTGGAGGCGGCCGACGAGTTGCGCGAGGCGCACGGTCTGAGCGCCGAGGTGTTCGATGCGCGCTTCCTCAACCCGCTCGACCTGGAGCCGATCGCGGCCTCGGTGCGCAAGACCGGGCGGGTGGTGCTGGCCTCCGACGCCTGCGACCGCGGCAGCTTCCTGCACACCGTCGCCTCCAACCTGACGCGGCTGTGCTTCGAGGATCTGGACGCGCCGCCAGTGGTGGTGGGCGCGCGCAACTGGATCACCCCCGGCGCCGAGATGGAGCAGTCGTTCTTCCCGCAGAAGGAATGGATCCTGGACGCCATCCATGAAGAGCTGCTGCCGCTCGCCGGCCACGCCAGCAGCACCGACCCGACGCGCGGCGAACTGGCCGCCCGCGCCCGCGGCGGAATCTGAACGCATGCGCATCGACGCGTTCGAGCGCGTCGCGCGCCTGGTCGGGAACACGCCGCTGGTGGAGATTTCCCAGGCGCTGACGCCGGCGCGCATCCTGGCCAAGCTGGAGTACTACAACCCGAGCGGTTCGGTGAAGGACCGCGCCGCCAAGGGCATGCTGGAAGCGGCGCTGGCGAATGAGGAGTTGGCCGGGCGGACCATTCTGGAGGCGACCAGCGGCAACACCGGCATCGCGTTGGCGATGTTCGGCAGCGCCCTCGGGCTGCCGGTGGAGTTGGTGATGCCGGCCAACGTCACACCCGAGCGCAAGCGCATCATCGCCAACTACGGCGCGCGCTCGGTGTTCACCTCCAACCTGGAAGGCACCGACGGCGCACAGCGCAAGGCGGCGGAGTTGGCCGCGGCGCATCCGGAGCGCTACTTCTACCCCGACCAGTACAACAACGAGCACAACTGGCGCGCCCACTACGGCGGCACCGGGCCGGAGATCTGGCGCCAGAGCGGCGGCCAGGCGACCCACTTCGTGGCCGGCCTGGGCACCAGCGGCACCTTCATCGGCAGCGCCCGGTTCCTGCGCGAGCGCGGTGTGCGCTGCATCGCCGTGCAGCCGGACAATCCGATGCACGGCCTGGAGGGCTGGAAGCACATGCAGACGGCGCGGGTGCCCGGCATCTACGACGCCGCGGTAGCCGACGAGGTGCTGGCGGCGGACACCGAGACCGCATACCGCTTCGCCATCGCGGCCGGCCGCTACCTCGGCTACGCGCTCAGCCCGAGCGCGGCGGCCAACCTGTGGGCGGCGCTGGAGGTGGCGCGCCGCCATCCGGACGCCACCGTGGTTACCCTGTTCGCGGACAATTCGCTGAAGTACCTGGACGATCCGTACTGGGAGAATGATGACTACGTTACCGAAGACCCTTTTCGATGAGATCGAGCGCCATGGCCGCGCCGCGTACCCGGAGGAGTGCGTCGGCGCCCTGATCGGCACCGTGGCCGCGGGCGGGGCGGCGCGCACCGTGCAGCGGTTGTTCCCGATCGACAACCGGTCCGGGGACAACCGCAAGCGCCGCTACCTGGTGTCGCCGCTCGACTACCTGGCCGCCGAACGCGCCGCCGACTCCACTGGCAACACCCTGCTCGGCTTCTACCACTCCCACCCCGAGCACCCGGCCGAGCCCAGTGCCACCGATCTCGACCTCGCGCAACCGAACTTCGTCTACATTATCGTCTCGATCCGCAAAGAGTATAGCAACGCTCCCGAGCCGCCAAAAGCCGGAGCATCGCGCCCATTGGGATATGTCGTTCCCGTTCCTCAGGTTGTGGATGCACGGGCATTCGTGCTTGATTCCCAGCGAGCCGGCTTCCTCACCGACCAACTGGTAGGCCCCTGATTGCGGCACGGAGTTGACCGGGCTATGCTCTCGTCGTGAATCGGCTTCTGACTCCGTTGGCGGTGGCTGCCGCCGTCCTGCTCAGTGCAACCTGCTCGATGGGCGACACGATGGGCGGTGATGCCCGCTATCGCGTCACGTTCCAGGCCACCTGGAGCGCCGACACCCATCCCACCAACTTCCCCGCCAACCCACACTTCTCCGGGCTGGTCGGGGCCACGCACAGCGAGAACACTCGCCTCTGGCAGCGTGGCGAACTCGCATCGGACGGCATCGAGCTGATGGCGGAGACCGGCGGCAAGACGCAACTGCTCCCGGAAATCGCTGAACTGATCGAAGCCGGGAACGCCCACGGCGAGCTCTCCGGCGGCGGTTTGTCCACCTCTCCGGCAAGTGTCAGCCTGGAGTTCGACATCGTCTCGTCGCATCCGTTCGTGACGCTGGTGAGCATGCTGGCGCCGAGCCCCGACTGGTTTGTCGGCGTCTCCAACCTGTCTCTGCTGTCGGAGGACGGCACCTGGAAGGAGCGCGAGGAAGTCATGCTTCGCCTCTACGATGCCGGTACCGACGATGGAACCACGTTTACCGCCGCGAACGCCGACTCCGATCCTGCGCAGCCGATATCCCGCCTGACTACCGATTCGGGTGACGCCGACTTCACCGACGGCAACCCCGCGGTCGGCACCTTCGTTTTCGAGAAACTGCCGTAACGTTGTCCGGCGCCTGACGCGCCGCGCTTGCCACGTTCCCGCTGCATATTGCTATAGTGTCGCTTGAAATGAGTTCGTATCCGTACACCCCGATCAGGGTGGCCTGGAAACGGCCGCAGATCGACCGGGAGCTGCTCGTGCGGTTCATGCGGCGCAGCGACCTGCACGGCCTGTGGCACTCGCTCGGGGTGCTGGCGATCCTGGGCGCCTCGGGCGCCGTCTGCTACTGGTTCTACAGCACCGGCCAGTGGCTGCTGATGGCACTGGCGCTGTACGTCCACGGCGGTCTGTTCGCGTTCAACCCGCAGACGCACGAACTCTCGCATCGCACCATGTTCCGAACGCGGTGGCTGAACAACCTGTTCGGGCGCATCTTCGGGCTGGTGCACTGGAACAGCAATCTCGCCACCTACCGGATGAGCCACAAGTACCACCACCGCTACACCCTGCACCGGCGCAGCGAGGGCGAGCGCGTGCATCCGAAGGTCAAGACCACCGAGCAGGTGCTGCAGGAGGTCTTCCAGGTGGTGGACATCAGCGCCCTGGTGACCACGCTGTACGATCAGATCTACGCGATCTTCCGGCCCTACCTGAGCAACCCGCGCCGCAGCGTATGGCAGCGCTACGTGTACGAGCAGGCCACCGAGCGCGAGCGGCGCGAGGCGGACCGGCGGCAGGTGACCCAATTCCTGTTCCACCTGGCGTTTGCGGTGTTTGCCATCGCCATCGGCCAGTGGTTCCTGATCGTGGTGGTGAGCCTGCCGCGCTTCTACGGCGCCCGCTGGTACCACACCGTGGTGCATGCCACCATGCATGTGGGCCGCGAACCGGAGGCGGACGACTTCCGCAAGAGCTGCCGCTCGGTGAAGGTCGACCCGTTCACGTCGTTCCTGTACTGGCACATGGAATGGCACACCGAGCACCACACCTTCCCCGCCGTCCCCTGCTACCGCCTGAAGCAATTCCACGAGGCCACCCGGGAACACTGGCAGCCCCCGCAGCCCCTGCGCCAGGCCTGGCAGGAGATGAACGCCCACAGCGCCGCCCTGCTCTCCCTCGCCGCAAAACCAATACCATAGACACGCCGTTCGGGAGATTTTTGCGTGGGGTGGAAATTAGTCGCCACGTTTTTCACATCGACGCAAAATTGTTAGTCTAGCGGTATGGAAGCCTCTCTCCCGCGGTATCTCACCACCCAGATCCGTGCCGATCTGGAGCGCAAGATGGTGTTCGTGTCAGGGCCACGGCAGGTCGGCAAGACGACCCTGGCGCGGCACCTGCTGGCCGAGCCGGCGGGCTACCTGAACTGGGACATTCCTGAGCACCGCGACGCGATCCTGCGCGGCCGGCTGCCGGCAACCGAGCTGCTGGTGTTCGACGAGTTACACAAGTTCCGGCGCTGGCGCGAGTTCCTCAAGGGACTCTACGACCGTCAGGACGGCAGGCGGATCCTGGTCACCGGCAGCGGCCGGCTCGACTACTACCGCCACGGCGGCGACTCCCTGCAGGGCCGTTATCATCACCTGCGGATGCACCCGCTGTCGGTCGCAGAGCTTGGAATCGACGACCCGGCCGGTCTCATGCGGTTGCTCGACCGGGGCGGCTTCCCGGAGCCCTACCTGAGCGAATCGTTGGACGCCGCCCAGCGCTGGTCCCGCGAGTATCGAGCCCGCCTGATCGAGGATGAGATCGGCGACCTGGAGCGGGTGGACGACCTTGGCACACTGCAACTGCTGGCGGTACGGCTGTCCGATCTGGTGGGCAGTCCGCTGTCGGTGAACGCGTTGCGCGAGGATCTGGGAGTGAGCCATCGCACGGTGTCCGGCTGGCTGGAGATTTTCGAACGTCTGTACGCCATCGTTCGCGTAGCACCGTTCGGCGCACCGGCGATCAGAGCGATCAGGAAAGCTCGGAAGCACTACCACTATGACTGGCTGCCGATCGCCGACCGGGCGGCGCGGTTCGAAAACGTGGTGGCGCTTCACCTGTTGAAGTGGGTGCACCACGAGCAGGACGTACGCGGACAAGAATTGGACCTGCGCTACTTTCGTGATGTCGACGGTCGCGAGGTGGACTTCGTGATCACCGAGCGCGGGGCGCCGACCCATCTGATCGAAGTGAAGTGGAGCGACCGGCCTCCTGACCGGGCGCTGCGCTACCTGAGAGAACGCTTCCCGGCGGCCGCGGCGTATCAACTCAGCGCCACCGGAACGGACGACTACCTGACGCCCGACGGCATCCGGGTGCAGCCGGCGCTGCCGTTCCTGCGCGGGCTGATATAGGTACTCTTACGGCGACTCCGGTGACGCACGTCGCGGAGCACACTTGGTCTACGGCGGTTCGGCAATTCCTTCGCGGGTCTCGGCGATGATCAGGTCCACTACGGCGTGCAGCGCCTGCGGGATGGTGTCGCCCTCCAGGCGGCGCAGGCGGAACAGGTCGATCTGCCGGTCCGCCCCGGTGCCGAGGCGGATGATCTCGGTGACGCGCTGCAACTCCTGCTCACAATCGAGGGCGGCGGCGTCGTCGGCGAGGTCGCTGACCAGTTGCGCGACGAATTCCTCGATGTCGATGCGTCCGCCGGTACCAAAGTCGCCGAGGAACGCAACTACGCCGTAGCGCGACGCGCGCCAACGGTTCTCGGCGATCAGCTCGGTCGGCGGCTCCGGCGGCAGCCCTTCCTCTGCATCCTGGCGCGACAGCCGGCGTACCAGGCAGGCGTACAGGGCGGCGATGCTCAGCGTGTCCTCCATGCGCGGGCAGATGTCGCAGATGCGCACTTCGACGGTGGGAAAGCGCACCGCCGGGCGGATATCCCACCACAGCTCGGTGCCGTCGCCGATGAAGTCCATCGACTGGTAGTCGGCAACCAGGCGGTCGTACTCGGCGCGGAAGCGGAACGGCGGCGGCAGATTGGTACGCGGCATGGAGGCGATCACGGTCAGGCGGTAGGACTTGAAGCCAGTGTCGCGGCCGCCATTGAACGGCGACGAGGTGGACAGCGCGTGCATGATCGGCAGGTAGCGGCGCAGCGCGGTCATTACCCGGATGCGCGACTCGGCATCGCCGAAACCGGCGTGGATGTGCATGCCGCCCACCAGGTAGCGGCGCACCACTTCCTGGAAGGTCGCCGCGAAGCGGTGGTAGCGCTCTCTGGGGGTGACCGCCTGCGCCTGCCAGTGGGCGAACGGGTGGGTCGAGGAAGCGATCACGGCCGCGCCGAACCGCGCGGCCGTGTCGATCACCAGCGATCGGGTCTCGATCAGCGCGGTGCGCAGATCGGCCACCGACGTACACACCCGGCTGTTGGTCTCGATCTGGGTGCGCAGCAACTCGTGCACCACATTGTGCGGCCCGCTGTTCCGCTCGCAGGCGTCGAACAGCGCCTGGTCGGGATCGGCGATGAGGTCTCGCGACTCGGGATCGACCAGGAAGAACTCTTCCTCCAGGCCGAACGTAATCGCGAATTTGTCGGTTTTCACAGCTGCCCGAATATAGTAGCGCAGTCGCTTGTTGCACAGAGCGTCCGCCGCGCGGCGATCGCGGACGATGCGCGGACGGCGGCGGTTTGGCGCCGGTTCGGTTCCGAGTTATTATCGTAGCGACATGGCCATTACCATCCACATTCCCACTCCGCTGCGCCCGTTTCTGGACAACCAGGACACCGTTGCCGTCGACGGCGAAGGCGCCGTCGGCGAAGTGCTGCGCCAACTGGCGGCCGCCCACGACGATCTGGGCAAGCACCTGTTCGGCGCCGACGGTGCGCTGCGCAACTTCGTCAACGTCTACGTGAACGAAGAAGACATCCGCTACCAGGACGGCGAGGACACCGCGGTGAAGAGCGGCGACACCATCTCCATCGTGCCTTCGATCGCCGGCGGCAGCGGCTCCGTGCCCCTGAGCCCCGCGGAGCTGGCGCGCTACAGCCGCCACATTCTGATCCCGGACGTGGGTGTCGCAGGACAGCAGCGGCTCAAGGCCAGCTCCGCGTTGCTGATCGGCGCCGGCGGGCTCGGCTCGCCGCTGGCCCTGTACCTGGCCGCGGCCGGCATCGGCCGCATCGGCATCGTCGAGTTCGACACGATCGACGAGACCAACCTGCAGCGCCAGATCCTGTACGGCACCTCGCAGGTGGGGCAGTCGAAGCTGCAGCGGGCAACGGACCGGCTGGCCGACCTCAACCCGACCATCACCATCGAGCCGTTCGAGGAGCCGCTGACCTCGGCCAACGCCCTGGAGTTGTTCAAGAACTACGACGTGGTGGCCGACGGCACCGACAACTTCCCCACCCGCTACCTGGTGAACGACGCCTGCGTGCTCACCGGCAAGCCCAACGTGTACGGCTCGATCTTCCGCTTCGAGGGGCAGCTCTCGGTGTTCCACTATCAGGGCGGGCCCTGCTACCGCTGCCTGTACAGCGAGCCGCCGCCGCCCGGACTGGTGCCGAGCTGCGCCGAGGGCGGCGTGCTGGGCGTGCTGCCCGGCGTGGTGGGCGCGCTGCAGGCCAACGAGGTGATCAAGGTGCTGCTCGGCATCGGCGACGTGGCCGCCGGGCGGCTGGTGATCTACGACGCCCTGAAGCTCAGCTTCCGCCAGCTCAAGCTGCGCCGCAACCCCGAGTGCCTGGTGTGCGGCGAGCACCCCACCGTCACCGAGCTGATCGACTACGAGCAGTTCTGCGGCGTGCCGGCTTTCGAAGGCAGCAGCGGCGGCCAGGCCGCGGCGGGGCACGGCGCGGCGGACGCTGGCGACGGCGACGGCGGCATCCGCGAGATCGACGTGTTCGAGCTGCAGGCGCGCATCGAGCGTGGCGCCCGGTTCCAGCTCATCGACGTGCGCGAGCCGTGGGAGGCGGACATCAACCACATCGACGGCGCCGAGTTGATTCCGCTTGGCGAGTTGCCCGGCCGCCTCGACGGACTCGACCCCGCCGCCACCTACGTCGTGCACTGCAAGATGGGCGGGCGCAGCGCCAACGCGGTCGCCCAGATGCAGCAGGCGGGGTTCCGCGACGTGGTCAACCTGGAGGGCGGCATCAACGCCTGGGTCGACGAAATCGACCCCGACCAGCAGTCCTACTGAGTTAACGGCAGCCGGTAGACGCTGCTCTCGGAAGGACACACTCACGATCTGCTGCAACACCCGCACGTTTGTTTGATCAGAGCCGATCAAGTGCGTTGATGAAGCGAGCGATTACCCGTTCGTTGATGTGCAGGGGATTCGACTCGTGCATCTTGGATGCGATTGATATCGCCCGTTCCGCTGTGATCGCGCCGGACGCAACCAAGTCCGCGACGAGCCTGAGCCCGAAACGGGTCCTGACGCCATGGCGCCCGCACAGCCGGCGCAGTGCCCTGTCGTTGGTGACGCAGGTCCAGGATCCCTCGTCGCATACCACGAAGCAGAGACGGTCATTGAACGAAACGCTCGCATTGACAGCGCCGGCCCTGAGCAGGCGGCTCGTGGCAACCTCGACGACGGAGATTGATAGTCGCGCACAGTCGGCTCTTGAAACCTCGTGCACTTCATCCAACACCGGCGACAGGACCGCTACTGGGCCGACGTGTTGCCCGATGAGCGTCAGCACCTCCAGGTCGGAGTCGCGGTAGTCGATCAGCACGTCCGCGTCGGCCAGGAGAACGGTAGGGGCGGCTCTTGTCAGTTGACCCACTCACGAATGCGCTGTCGCATCTCGTCCCGGCTCAAACCGAGGATCTCGGCACCGCGCCCAAGGGAGATATGCCCCTCCTGGAGTGCGCGGCGCGCAAGGTTGGACAGCCGGTCTTCCACGAAGTCGTGGCGAGACAGGCGGTCCGGCTCCCCGGAGCGGCCCCAATGCCAGGCGAACTCCGTCTCCTTCAGTGCTGCCGGTTCATCTGCTTTCTGCAAGGTGTCGCCGCAGTAGCGACGGTGCTGGAGCTGGAAGGCGCTCCACACCTCATTCGTCGCACGCCCGGACGCTACCAACCGGTAGAGGACGGTCTTGTAGCTCACGCGGAATATACGCTTGACCTTTAGCACGCGGATCAACAACGGATGGCCTGCTGTCTGGGACCACGCCGACGTGAATGCCGATTCCGGCATCAAGAACTCACTCGCGAAGGCGTCTGCTTCGTGTTCTGTGTCAACCGGCAAGTCGGTGTCGCTCCTGTCGTACTCGGTCGGATGTAGCAGGATGTGGCCCAACTCATGTGCCGCGGTGAAGATCCAGCGTTCCACGGAAATCCGATCCCAGGTATTCACCACCACTGCCGGGCCGCCATCTCCGGGTCCGACACTCAAGCCGAAGAACGAGTCGCGCCGGGTGTCCAGCAACAGGACCTTGATCCCGTGCTTCTCCAGCAGGCCGCAGATGTCCTGTACCGGCTGATCTCCCTCAAGTCCGAACTGCGGGCGCACATCACGGGCGACCGCGCTGGCATCCGGATCGGGGTGAGATGGACGGACCTCGAACGGTTCTGCCGCATCGAGAGCGTCCTCCAGCGCACGGTAGGCGTCGAGCCACGTTGCAACCTGTGCAAGAATCTGCTCACGCGCGCGGACGAGCTTGCGGGCTCGAAACCGCACGCTGTCCAGACGGCGCACCGGGGTGACCAGTTCGCGGACTGGCACCTCAAGCGCCTTCGCAAGCGTCTCCAGCGTCCGCGCCTGCGGCATGACCTGCCCACGCTCGACCTTGCCTACTGCGATTCTCGACAGCCCGGCCATCCGTGCGAGCTCCGCCTGGGTCAACTCTCGGTCCAGCCGCAGCCGGGCGATATTGGCAGCGATGCAGCTCTCAGCCATGGAAACTCCCCTTGACAACATACTACATTGATTATCATAAGTACAACAGTAGTATTTATGATATCTTTCAGCTCGCCGGGTGACGCCAGCGCGCAAGCTTGAACTCAGTGTGCAGCAACGGGGTGATGGGCACATGAGTCCTATCCGACTGAGAGCCTGGCGCTTCTTCACCGTGTCAGCCTTGCTGTTCGCGGCGCTGACTTTGGGCGTGCCGCTGGCCGCCGAACAGCTGACCGTGGTTTCGTTTGGTGGCTCCTACGCGCGGGCCAGCCAGCAGGCGTATCACGAGCCGTTCACCGCCGAAACCGGGATCGAGGTGCGCCTGGAGGACTACAACGGCGGCCTCGCCCAGATTCGCGCCCAGGTGGAGACCGGCAACGTGCACTGGGACGTGGTCGACCTGAATGTGGCCGACGCGGTGCTCGGCTGCGACGAGGGCCTGCTGGAGTTCATCGAACCCGGCGACCTGCCGCCCGGCGCCGACGGCAGTTCCGTGGCGGACGATTTCGTTTCCGGCACGCTCACCGACTGCGGCATGGGCACGATCTTCTTCTCTTCCATCTACGCCTTCCATCCGCAGCACTTCCCGGACGCCAAGCCGGCCACGATCGAGGACTTCTTCGACCTGGAGCGGTTCCCGGGCCGGCGCGGGATGCGGCGTGTGCCCGGCGACAACCTGGAGATTGCGCTGCTCGCCGACGGCGTGCCGCTGGACGAGGTGTACGCCACGCTCGCCACGCCGGCAGGGGTGGACCGCGCGTTCCGCAAGCTCGACACGATCAAGGACCAGATCGTGTGGTGGGAAGCGGGCGCACAACCGCCGCAACTGCTGGCCGACGGCGAGGTGGTGATGAGCACCGCCTACAACGGGCGCATCTTCAACGCCCAGGTGCTGGAGAATCAGCCGTTCGAGATCGTGTGGGACGGCCAGATTCTGGACAACAGTCAGCTCGTCATCGTGGCGGGCACGCGCAACCTGGAGGCGGCGCGCAAGTTCATCGCCTTCGCCGGCAGGCCGGAGTCGATGGCGGCGATAAGCCGCTACATCTCCTACGGTCCGGCGCGCCGCTCCGGGACGGCGCTGGTCGGCACCCACCTGGAGACGGGCGTGGAGATGGCGCCGCATATGCCCACCACGCCCGCCAACCTGACCCGCGCCCTGCACCACGACTGGCGCTGGTGGAGCGACCACGGCGACGAACTGACCGAACGCTTCGCCGCCTGGCTGGCGCACTGACCGGGCACCGTCGCGATGAGTCTGTCCGCTTGGAATCGGCAAGAAGCACAGCGCGCTGACAGCGTAGTTCACTTATCTGTCGAACACGTTGTCCTTGAATTGACTGTATACTGCGTAAACATCGTCGGGATCGGGAACAACCGGCATGGTCCGCGTTCTGCCATGGGCATACCAGTTTCGAAAACTGAAATACCCCTTGGTTAGCGAACATACTCTTCCAAACCCGCTGTTTGTCGCGGCAAAGCAATCTCTTGGGTTGTCCAGTATTGGTTTCAGTGATATGCGTTTACATGCTTGTGCGGCTTGCTGGCCAACCTGATGATTCGCTCGTCTGAATTGAGCACACAGGTCACGGTATGATCTACTCACAGGGTCGCGTGTTCTTCTTCTCAAAGAGACAAGAAAATCCTCTCTGATGCGCGCCTCCAATAGCGTAATGAGTTTGAATGAGTAGTCTTTCTTGACTTCGTCAAGCAAGGCTTCACGGAGATCACGTAGCTCGTTGGGAGTTAGGTACATGACACGGCTACCACTGAGCATTTTGATGCTGTCGGAGACGAGGTAGTAGTCATCTAGCAGGGTGGCCTCAGCGAATCGTGAGCTGAAAGAGGTGCTCATTCTTCCAGGAATTGAGAAAGAAACTCATCGAAGGTGTCTTTGTTGAAGGGCCATGTCTCGAACTTACCGAGCTGTATATTTCTCTTGGCAAAAACCCATTCACCGGATTTCTTCGTCAACAACATCACGAGTGATGTGCCTCCTGAAACAACGTCAACGCGACCCGTTGCACCGATAATGAATCGCGCAACCGGTCTGATCTTCATGACGTCACTCTGAAGAAAAACAATCTGGAGTGCATCTACCTCGTACGCTCCAAGCTGGTCTTCGAAGATTGGAATCGTGTCTGATTGGATCTCCAAGAGGTGTTGACCTTGGAGCGGTGTTAACCAGTTGGTGATCGTTGCCATGAGATTCGAACAACTGGTAACCCATGCCTCTCGAATCTGCTCATGATCGATCATGGACTCCTCTTGTTGCTTCCGTTTGTCTCTGAGTATCTTCTCAAGCCGTTTGGACATCTTGGTTTGACCTCCTGTCAGCATGTGTTCCACCTGCTGACTGCGGTTGGCCGGCACAGCGTGACTCTCGTCCTATTGCTACCAGCGTAACCGACTGCTGCGACCAGTGAAAGCCAAGCTCAGCATCGCCCAGTGCCGACGCTGCCAGCACGGTCACGGTCCAGGGTGAGGCGTAGCGGCGGCTCAGGGAGCGGAGTAGGGGCGGAACAGGTCGAGTTGTGCTGCCGTCAGGCGGGCGCGGGTAGCGTCGGTGAGGTAGGGCGGTTCGTCCATGGTGGCGATGTTCTGCGACATCATGAAGTGCGGGCCGTAGCCCACGTGCAGAGTCTTGCGCACCTGCGCAGAGCGGTTGGTCAGGCCGCCGTGGCGCAGCGCCTCGGTAAAGAAGATCGCATCGCCCGCCTTGACCTCCAGGCCGACCACGCCCGGTTCGCGGTCGGGATCCTTGGTGTCGTAGGGACAGTCGAAGTTGCCCTTGTGGGTGCCGGGGATGACGCAGAACGCGCCCTGCTCGCGGCTCACATCGTGCAGGAAATAGACCATGCGCACCATCATGCAGTCGATGCCGTGCCGGTTGACCAGGTAGCGGTACTTGCCGTTGGCGGCGCGCGTACCGCCGTGGTTGGTGCTCTGGTTGCCGCGGTAGCGAATGCGGATCTCCGAATTGTTGATGGTGGGCCGCCCCTGGATCACGCTATTCACGTACTCCATGGTCGGCTGATGGCCGATCAGCACGTCGAAGGCGGGATCGGCGTTCCAGAAGTCCTCGATGATGACGGTGGATCGCTCCGCGCGGGCGCCCTGGACGTGGTACCCGAGGTCGGGGTCGCGATGGTACTCCGCGCCCCACGGACTGCGCGTGCGCGGCGGCGCGTCGAGCCGGGCCACGGCGTGTTCTTCGAGCGCGTCGACCGCGGCCGCCAGGGGCGCTATCTGCCCCGTCGTCAGCAGGTTCTCGATCGCCACGAACCCCTGGCGGTCGAATTCGTAACGCTCGATCTCGTTCACAATGGTGCTCCCGGCGCGCGGAAGAAGGCCATGCTGGCGTAGCTGACCAGCGAGCCGGTGTCGGGCTGCCGGTTCTGGCCGTAGCTGAGCAGGGAGCCGCGGCACGCGGAGCCGGCGAGCAGGGGGTAGAGGGAAAACAGGCCGGCGACGGCGTCCACGTTGCGGCAGTTGCGGTCGGCGTGCAGGGTGCGGGTAAGGCCGGGCGCATCGAACTGTTCCGCGAAGCCCAGCAGGTGGCGATCCTTCTGTTCGCACGCAGCCGCGCCGGCGTCGTCGATCGGTTCCGGATCGCCGAACTTGGGGCCGATGTGGGCCAGATCGACGCTGAGCAGATAGCACGCGCGCTTGCCGCTGGCGGCCACGGCGGCGCGCAATGCCGCCAGCTCGCGCTTGACCTCCGCCGCCTGCAACGGGTCGCGGCCGGCCTGTAGGCAGTGGTCCACGCCGCCGAGCAGCACCGGCACCACCGCGTACGGCGGCAGATCCGCCCGCGCCTGGATGTACTGCAGAAACAGCAGCGGAAACTCCACCGAATGCTCGGTGCGGTGCACCCACTGCTGGTCGGTCACGTCGCGCCCGGCGCGCTGCGACCAATCTTCAATCAGGCCGCGGTCGGTAGGCAACTCCCCGAACGGCGTTGCGTAATTCTTGTCGCAGGCAATGGCGAAGCTGGCGCCCGGCCGCGTGCCGCCGTTGTGGGCCACGCCGAGAATGACGTACAGCTCGATGGGACGGGGCGCGTGCGCCGCGGCGGTGAGGGTAGTGAAGGCCGGCGGGTAGATTTCGCCGCCGGCGCGCAGGTCGATGTGCGGACACATGATGGCGGCCAACTCGCCGTCCGACTGCGCGACGGAGGCGGGCGATCCTGGCCGCGCGCTGTGGTTCCCGGTCAGCCGCGAGTCGCCGCCGGCGGCCCCGGCAACGAAGAAACCGTCGAGCATGGCGGCCAGCTCGCGCGCCTCGTTCGGGTATGCGCTACCGGCGTGCCAGGGCGGGCGCACCGGAGCGCGGGCGAACTCGTCACGCACCCGGCCGATGTGGGCGGCGGCCACCTCGTCGTCCAGGTAGCAGCGTTCGCTCAACGTGGCGAGCAGCTCGCGCACCTGGCTCGCGCGGATCCGGGTGCCGGGGAACTCGCGCCGCAGCGCGGCGAGCACCTGGTCGAGCGAGTGGCGGCCATCGAGCAGCGACAGGATGAACAATCCCGCGCCGCCGAGCACCATGGGCCGCGGCGCAAACTCCAGCGGGTCGCGCACGGAGAACGAGCGCACGCCGTTCTGGTCGATCGGGATCACGTCGACGCCGCGTACGCGCGGCAGCGCGGAGTCGGCGGGTCGGATGGTGTAACGCATGACGATAACGGAGCCGGGCGAGCCTAGGCGATACCGAGCCGCCGCTTCTCTTCCGCCAGCATCCTCGCCTGCCGCGCCTCCCGCTCCGGTATCACCCGCTCGCGCGGCGCCGTGGGGCGGAAGTCGAGCCGTTCCACGTCGAGGGCGCGCAGCACGGCGAGCTCGACCAGCGAGTGCTCGGCCGGGTCGTCGCGGTTGAAGTTCATCGGTTCGGCGAGGCTGACGTTGGGATTGGTGATGAAGCGGGGCCGGCCGGAGGGATTATTGGACGCCGAGTGCAGGATGTAGGGGTGCAGCAGGACGACGTCGCCGGTACGCCCGGTCAGCTCGATGAAATCGGAGCACTGGTGAATCAGCTCGCCGAAGCCCGCCTCGCCGGGTAGCAACCCGTCGGGATGGTCCGCCAGGTGGCGGGCGATCGGCCCGACCGAGTCGGCAGCCGCAAACGTGCCGCCGCTTTGCGGTTCGATATCGGACCAGATCACGATGCCGAGCAGACCCTGCTCGGGGCTGTCCAGAAAGTGGCGGAAGAAGTCGCCATCCTTGTGCCAGCCCTGCACGGCGGGGGAGGGCGGTTGCCACGCCTGGTCGGCGCCGAGCCCGAAGTTGATGATGAAGCCGTCGCCGTACGAATAGTCGGCGGCATTCTCGATGCGCTGCTCGCCGCCGACCAGGTCGCAGATCGCCGCCCACGCCCGCGGCGCAGCCTCGGCGACCCGGCGCCTGGTCATGGTCGGCATGTGGATGCGCTCCTCCGCCCAGGTGGCGGGATCCTCGGGGTCGTAGCCGAGGCGCCCGAACGCGAACGACCGCCATTCGGCGGCAAGCTCGCGTGATAAAGCCTGCTCCACCACCACGTAGCCGCGGTCGAGGAAGTGCCGCACCTGGTCGCCGGTCAACTCGCGATAGGTTCCACTCGCCATGAGGTGGCATGATGCGACCAAACCGGCACCGTTCGCAAGGGTTGCGGGGCGCGCGCTAATCTGGTTCAGTGCACGTCATGCAAGGTATTGGCAAGACGATCATCGAGAGTAATGTGGTGCTCGACAAGCTGCGCCGGGGAGAGCCGAGCGTGGGTACCTGGATCAGCCTCGGGACGCCGATCTCGGCGGAGATCCAGGCGCAGGTGGGCTGGGACTGGCTGCTGGTCGACGTGGAGCACAGTCCGGTCGGCTTCGACGGCATGGTCAACTGTTTCCGCGCCGCCCAACTGGGCGGCTGCGCGCCGTTCGCCCGCGTGCCCTGGAACGACACGATCTGGATTCAACGCACCCTCGACGCGGGAGCGATGGGGATAGTGGTGCCGATGGTCAGCACGAAAGAGGACGCCGAGTTCGCGGTCAGCAACACGCGCTACGCGCCGGCCGGCATGCGCAGCTTCGGCGGCAGCCGTCTGGCCGCGTACACCGGCCGCGACTACCGCCTGTGGGCGGAGGACAATCTGGCCGTGGTGGTGCAGATCGAGACCGCCGAGGCGGTGGACAACCTGTCGCAGATCGTGTCGGTGCCGGGCATCGACGCCTGTTACATCGGCACCAGCGACCTGATGCTGTCCCTGGGCCTCGGTGAGATGGGCGCCGAGCACGAGAAAGTCGTGCAGCAGGTGCTGGCGACCTGCCGCGCCGCGGGCATGCCGTGCGGGGCGTGGTGCAATACCGGCGCCGAGGTGGCGCGCCGCATCGCCGACGGATTCCAGTTTCTGAACTGCGGCGGCGACGCCGGCCACATGAAGGCGGGCGCCGCCGCCGACTTCGCCGCCATCGGGCTGGACGCCAGCACGTCGTAGATCCCACGGCTACACGTAGTGTTGCCGGCGACAAGTCGCCGGCAGGCCGCCCCGGCCCACCCGCACCGTGTAGGCGGTGCTGGCGCGCCGTGCCGGTGGCGACGGTCGTTTCCGGCTGTCGGCAGGTGTGGGCGGCCACGAACGACGCTGGCGCCACGGTCGCGATGGTAGACGACGCATGACCGCGGCGGCGCGGGGCGGCGCGGCGGCCCGCGTTGTCGCGCACCGGCGATTGCGCTACCTTGAGGCACCCATGTCGCAAGCTACGTTGTTCGACAAGATCTGGGATCTGCATACCGTCGGTACCCTCGAAACCGGCGAGACCCAGTTGTTCATTGGCCTGCACCTGATCCACGAGGTCACCTCGCCGCAGGCGTTCCAGATGCTGGAGGAGCGCGGCCTGCCGGTGCTGCACCCCGAGCGCACCTTCGCCACGGTCGACCACATCGTGCCGACCGACCGCCAGGTGCGCCCGTTGAGCGACCCGATGGCGGAACAGATGTACGGCGTTCTGGAACGCAACGTCGCCCGCCACGGCATCGCCTTCTTCGGGCTGGATTCGAAGTACCAGGGCATCGTGCACGTGATCGGTCCGGAGCTGGGCCTCACCCAGCCGGGCATGACCATCGCCTGCGGCGACTCGCACACCTCCACCCACGGCGCCTTCGGGACCATCGCGTTCGGCATCGGCACCACGCAGGTGTCCGACGTGCTCGCCACCCAGACGCTGGCGGCGACCAAGCCCAAGGTGCGCCGCATCCGCGTCGACGGCGCGCTCGGCCCCGGTGTGTACGCCAAGGACATCATCCTGTCCATCATCGCCACCCTCGGCGTGAAGGGCGGCATCGGCTACGCCTACGAGTACGCTGGCGCCGCCATCGACGCGCTGTCGATGGATGAGCGCATGTCGATTTGCAACATGAGCATCGAGGGCGGCGCCCGGGTCGGCTACGTCAACCCCGACCGCACCACCGCCGACTATGTGCGCGGGCGCCCGCACGCGCCGAGCGCGGCAGCGTTCGGCAACGCCGAGCAGTACTGGCGCTCGATTGCCAGCGGCGCGGATGCCAGCTTCGACGACGAAGTGATGCTGCGCGCCGACGAGATCGAACCGGTGGTGACCTGGGGTATCAACCCCGGCCAGTCGGTGGGCGTCTCCGACCGTCTGCCGCGCCTGACCGGCGTGGCCGCCGACGAGCGCGACACCGCCGCGGCCGCCTACCGGCACATGGGGCTGACCGAGAACGACCCGATCGCCGGTACCAGGATCGACGTGGCGTTCATCGGTTCCTGCACCAACAGCCGGCTCACCGACCTGCGCGAGGCGGCGCGCGTGGTGCGCGGCCACAAGGTGGACAAGCGCGTCAAGGCGCTGGTGGTGCCCGGCTCCCGGCAGATCGCCCAGCAGGCCGCCGCCGAGGGGCTGCCGGAGATCTTCACCGCGGCCGGCTTCGAGTGGCGCGGCGCCGGCTGCTCCATGTGTCTGGCGATGAACCCCGACAAGCTGGTGGGCGACCAGGTCAGCGCGTCCTCCTCGAACCGCAACTTCATCGGCCGCCAGGGCTCCGCCACCGGCCGCACCCTGTTGATGAGCCCGGCCATGGTCGCCGCCGCCGCCGTCAACGGCGCCGTCACCGATGTGCGCGAACTGCTGAACTGAGCTGGGACTTCGTTTCCCCTGCTACGCTAACCGTGCTGTCAGTCGGTGGACCGCGCCGGGATGATGCCGGCGACGTCCACTTGCAGATCGGGAAACGCTTCCGGGGCGATGGCGTCGCCGATCGCCGCGCGTTGCCGCACGCGGTAATCCCCGCGCGCCGGCTCCGTGTAGACTTCAATCCGGTCGTGTTCCAGGTCAACGAGCCACACTTCCCGGATGCCGGCCGCGGCGTAGGTGGGGATCTTGGTATCCCGATCGTAGTCGAGCGAAGAATCTGCCACCTCCACCAGCAGCAACACGTCGGCCGGTCCGGGGTGCTCGTGCGCGTACCAGTCGTCGCGGTGTGCCAGGAGCATGAGGTCGGGCTGCGGCTCGGACCGGTCGGACTCGGCGAGCGGACTCTGCACGCGCACCACTGCGCGTCCGGCGAGGCGGTTCGACGTAGTGAGAGCATGAGTCAGTCGGTCGACGCAGGAGGCGTGGCGAGTTCCGATCGGAGACATGACGATGATTTCTCCTTCCAGCAACTCGACGCGATCGGCAGCCATGAGGATTCCGGCCCGCCCCATGGCGTGGTAATCCGCGCGCGTAAACTGTTTACTGCGCTTGGAGGCCGTACTCGGTTGCGGGCGCGTCGCTAGCATGAACCGGTCACCTGACGATCTGAAGATACCATAGCGAGATCACGCACACCAATGCGCCGCGATGCGCCGAGGCGCTGATGCGCCAAGGAACTGCGCTCCACGATCCGCGGCCTGTGCCGGTAGCGGCGGCTGCCGGTCCGCCGCCACGGAGCCGTTCGGAGCCGTTGCCGGCGGTTCGGGTGTCGGGATATGTTACGGTCCTGATGTGTGCTTTCTGTCGATCTTCCCGTCCCGTGGGCGGAATCCTTGTTTCGCTGAGCGTCCACCATGAGTGATGCCGTGCGTGCGGTTACCGTGGGCCGCGCCATTCCGCTGCCGGGTAACGATATCGACACCGACCGGATCATTCCGGCCCGCTACCTGAAGAGCATCACGTTCGACGGTCTGGGCGAAGCCGCGTTTATCGACGCGCGCGCTGCCGAACGGGCCGCCGGCCGCACCCATGCGCTCGACGACGCCCGCTACGCCGGCGCATCGATCCTGCTGGTGGGGCGCAACTTCGGCTGCGGCTCGTCGCGCGAGCACGCGCCGCAGGCGCTGCAGCGGTTCGGCATCCGCGCCCTGGTGGGCGAGTCGTTCGCGGAGATCTTCGCCGGCAACTGCACGGTGCTGGGCCTCCCGGCGGTGCGCGCCGCGGTCGCCGATATCGAGCGCCTGCTGGCGCTGGTCGGGCAGCACCCGGAGACCGAGGTGACCGTCGACCTGGAGGCGCAGACCGTCACTGCCGGCGCGCTGCAGTGCCCGGCAACCCTGCCGGACGGGGCGCGCCACGCCCTGGTGCGCGGCACCTGGGACTCCACCACCCTGCTGCTCGCCAATCGCGACCGCATCGCCGCCACCACGGCCCGGCTCCCCTACCTCAACGCCTTCGCGGGTTAAATTCCGGATACAGATGGATGCCGCGTTATGAGAACCGCGACACCGCGACATCGTCAGTTGACAAGGATACCGGTCAGGTAGACGGTTGACTGCTATGGGCATCACGCATGTGACCGCGCGGGTCGTCGATGTGGGGCGTACTGGTGAGCCCTACGAAGCGGAATTCCTGGTCGACACCGGATCGCTGCATTGTCTCGTACCGGCAAGCGGGCTTCATCGCGCCGGGGTGGAGCCGGAAGGGAGTCGGGTGTACGAACTGGCCAGCGGCGAGCCGATCGAGTTGCAGTATGGGTTTGCGCGAATCTCGTTTCTCGGTGACGAGACGGTGTCGCACGTCATCTTCGGAGCGGAGAACGCGGAGCCGCTCCTTGGAGTGGTCGCGCTGGAGAATACCGGGGTGATGGTCGACCCGGTGACGCAGACCCTGAAACGCCTGCCGGCGATGCCGCTCAAATCGACGCGTACGGCGTCCCGTTCCCCAGCTTAGACACCATTAGACACCAGGAGAAGAAGATGAGCACACCGCTGAACAGCCGCAGCCGCAACATGACCGCCGGCGTCGAGCGCATGCCGAATCGCTCGATGCTGCGCGCCGTCGGCATGGACGACGCCGACTTCGACCGCGCCCTGGTGGGCATCGCCAGCGCCGGTTCCGAGGTAACGCCGTGCAACATGCACCTGGACGACCTCGCCGAGCACGCCAAGGCCGGCGTGCGGGCCGCGGGCGGCTTCCCGCTGCGCTACAACACCTTCGTGGTGACCGACGGCGAGGCGATGGGCCACGAGGGCATGAAGGCATCCCTGGTGAGCCGCGACGCCATCGCCGACACCATCGAGCTGGTCACCCTCGGCCACCAGTTCGATGCCATCATCGGCATCGGCGGCTGTGACAAGACGATCCCCGGCACGGTGATGCCGATGGCGCGCATGAACATCCCGAGCGTGTTCGTGTACGGCGGCACCATCCTGCCGGGCGTGTACCGCGGGCGCGACGTGGACATCATCTCCGCGTTCGAAGCGGTGGGCGCGTTCAGTGCCGGCAAGATCGACGAGGAAGAGCGCGCCGGCATCGAGCGCGCCGCCATCCCGTGCCAGGGGGCGTGCGGCGGCATGTACACCGCCAACACCATGGCCTCCGCGGTGGAGGCGCTCGGCATGGCGCTGCCCGGAAACTCGTCCATACCGGCGGTCGACCCGCGCAAGGAGCACGACCTGCGCGCCGCCGGCGAAACGGTGATCGATTGCCTGCGCCGCGGCCTGAAGCCGCGCGACATCATGACCCGCGAGGCGTTCCTGAACGCCATCCGCATCGTGATGGCGCTCGGCGGCTCCACCAACGCCGTTCTGCACCTGCTCGCCATCGCCCACGAGGCGGAGGTGGACCTGACCATCGACGACTTCAACCCGATCGCCGAGACTACCCCGACGCTGGCCGACCTGAAGCCCGCCGGGCGCTACGTGATGAAGGATCTGGACCAGGTGGGCGGGGTGCCGATGGTGATGCGCATGCTGCTCGACGCCGGCCTGCTGCACGGCGACTGCATCACCGTCACCGGGCGCACCATCGCCGAGAACCTGGCCGACGTGGAAGTACACCTGGACGGGCAGGACGTGGTGTACGCGGTGGACAAGCCGCTCAAGGAGAGCGGCGGCATCCTGGTGATCAAGGGCAACCTGGCGCCGGAGGGCGCGGTGCTGAAGTCGTCGGGCGTCAAGGTGCGCCGCCACCGCGGCCCGGCGCGCGTGTTCGACGCCGAGGAGGTCGCTCTGCAGGCGATCCTCACGGGGCAGGTGAACAAGGGCGACGTGCTGGTGATCCGCTACGAGGGACCGCGCGGCGGCCCCGGCATGCGCGAGATGCTGGCGCTGACGTCGGCCATCGCCGGCGCCGGACTGATCGCGGACGTGGCGCTGATCACCGACGGCCGCTTCTCCGGCGGCAGCCACGGCATCGTGGTGGGCCACATCGCCCCCGAGGCGCAGGCCCGCGGCCCGCTCGCGGCGGTGCACGAGGGCGACATCATCACCCTCGACCTGGAGCACAAGTCGATCGAGGTGGAGCTGTCCGCCGACGAGATCCGGCAGCGGCTCGCGGCCCTCCCGGAGCGCCCCATCCCCTACACCCGCGGCGTCCTCGCCAAGTACGCGCGCCTGGTCTCCTCAGCCAGCTACGGCGCCACCACCCACTGACCCGCGAACGGCGCGCTTACCAGTTGGTGAAGGCGCCGTCCTCGCGGGTGAGCCGGGCCGGCCCGGCGTACTGGGCAGCCGGCGTCCTGCGGCCACGGCTAACGCGGCGATAAATGTGTGTCTCAAGAGGTGGAGTCTTGTTGCCGTGACGGTGTACACCTGCGGAAACTTGACTGCAAGTGTGTCCCAGCTTACCGTAAGGGGATTCTGTCATCGTCGAGTGACTCTCCGTGCCGCTGAGATGATTTGCTCCGGTCACAAAGCTTTGCAGTGACACGATAGTGCTAAGTTGATGTCCTGAAGAGAATTCGACGATTAGGAAAGCGTATGATTGTTGTAAGCAAACTAAACACGTTCGAACCCGAGCCGATGGGACTTGATCTATGAGCCAACCAATCAGTTTTCTTCTCAACGATGTAAGGTGTTTCAGCGGCGATCACTGGGCGACCATCAAGCCGATCACTCTGCTCGTCGGTGAAAACAGTACGGGAAAGTCTACTTTCCTTGGCTGTTACGGTGTGCTTCATCGACTAATGTCGCGTTCTATGGTGTCTGGTGCTTCGGTGGATTTCAATAGGGAACCGTTCTCTATGGGTTCATTTCGCGATCTCGTCCGATCAAGGCGTGGTCCTGATGGGCGTATAGATGAGTTTAGCCTCGGATTCATGTTGGTACCTACGCGTAGGTCTCGTATGCGGCCCTTTCCTTTACGCATCACGTTCGTGGAAGAAGGATCCCAACCTGTTGTCACGTCCGTGCATTATCAGTTCGATTCAGAGTCTTTTCTTAGTATGCGTCGTGGTAGGTCAGGTGTTACGATGCTGAGCGTCCCCGGGAACGAAGCGGAATTAGAGGTCGATCTCGAAGAGTGGATTTTCGTAATGGAACTACTGTCTCAACCTGACCTCGGGAGGTTCTTCGGGAAGTCGAATCCGGTTCGATCGATAGCTGACTATTTGTTGCGTTTCTTCCCATTACCAAAGACGCGGTCTGATCGACGAGCGTGGCGTCCTACTCTGTATGACCTCGTCCCGGTCGCTCCACTTAGATCGAA
This sequence comes from Spirochaetia bacterium, assembly GCA_965262935.1. Classification (GTDB taxonomy): domain Bacteria; phylum Spirochaetota; class Spirochaetia; order SZUA-6; family Bin103; genus Bin103. Next base: position 1,644,749 of record OZ253572.1, read on the forward strand.
GCCGAAGCGAACGTATGATCCAGTACGTGAGGCTGCTTCACCAGACGGCGAGCACATCCCGATGCTGATGATGAGGCTAGATCGGACCGACAAGAGCGGCTGGAGTTCGTTGCGTGACGACTTGGTCGACTTCGGCCGCGAGTCTGGATTGTTCTCGGATATAAAGGTACGGAGTCATGGTAAGCAGATGAGTGATCCCTTCCAATTGCAAGTGAAAGTAAGATCCGCGTCATACGCAAACATTGTAGATGTCGGCTATGGCGTGAGTCAGTGTTTGCCAATTCTGGTTGACGTTCGCAGCGAATGGCAACGTGTGTTCTTGTTGCAGCAACCGGAAGTGCACTTACACCCTCGCGCCCAAGCAGGTCTTGCCGACCTGTTCGTGGAGTCATTTCGGAACAATCGAAATCGATTTCTGATCGAGACTCACAGCGACTACATAATCGACCGAATTCGCATCCTGGTACGAAAACAAACTATCAAGGCAGCTGACGTATCCATTCTCTATTTTGAGCCTATCGGGAATTCTGTGAAGATTCACAACATCAGCGTAGACAGAGATGGTAATCTTCGGGGGACACCAGATGGATATCGAGACTTTTTCGTAAGAGAGACCGATCGATTGTTGGGGTTCGAGTAAGTACAGCGGTTCCGAACTAATGTGCATGATTGTTGACGCCAATCGTCTCGGAAGATTTCTCGCCGATCCTGTGCATGAGGATGCGTCGCCGATTCGCGAGTGGTTAGATCGGCAGGGTGGTCGTATCGTGTATTCGACGGGAGGTAAGTTCGCTCAGGAAGTAGGCGGTCGCTTGAGGAGCAGGCTTGCTGACTACGTACGAGCAGGAAAGGCAACGTATGTTCCGCCGGCCCGCTTTGTTGACGACGAATGTGCTCTCGGACCGATAATACGCTCGGATGACCCCCATGTGCTTGCACTTGCGCGGGTGACGGGGGTTCGGCTTCTCTACACCGGAGACGGCGACCTAACGAGTGATTTCAAAGACAAGCGCTTCATCGACCGACCTCGAGGCAAGGTATACTCGCGAGCTAGTAATGCCAACTTGCTAACGAGGTCAGCATGTGCAAGACCGTAGTCGGCGTAACTGTCGCGGTCTACGTGTTACCAGTTCGTGAAGGCGCCGTCCTCGCGGGACAGGCGGGGCGGCCAGTTGCCGGGCGTGAGGGGCGAGCCGGCGGCCACGTCGAGGTGCATCTCGACGCCCAGGCCTGGGGTGTCGTGGGCGAACGCAAAGCCGTCCTGCCAGCCGATCTGCCGCGGGAACAGCGTGCGGGCGAATGACCCGGGACGGCGCGGCATCTCCTGGACGCCGACGTTGGTGGACGCCATGCACAGCGCGACGCAGGCCGCGGCGCTGACCGGGCCGAGGGGGTTGTGCGGGGCGATGTCGATGTAGTGCGTCTCCGCCCAGTGGGTGATCTTGAGCGCCTCGGTGAGGCCGCCGACGATGCACAGGTCGATGCGCGCGTAGTTGATCAGCTCCTCTTCGATCACCTCCCGGAACTGCCACTTGGAAGCCCACTGCTCGCCGGCCGCGATCGGCAGCGAGACGTGACGCGCCAGATTGCGGTAGCTGGCCGGGTTCTCCGACCGGATCGGATCCTCGATAAAGAACGGGTGGAACTCCTCCAGCCACTTGCACAGGCGGATCACGTGCGGCGGGTCGAGCCGGGTGTGCACGTCGAAGCACAGCTCGATCTCCGGCCCCACCGCTTCGCGTACCGCGCGCATCTGTTCGACGGCGATGGCCACCGACTTGTGCGGATCCAGAACCGCGGAGCCGGGCGCCTCGAACACCCCGGAGGTCTCCGGCTGGCCCCAGCGCACGAAGCGCCAGCCTGCATCCACCTGCTGGCGGGCATTGTCCACCAGCGCCTGCGTGGTGGCTCCCTGCGAGTGCGGGTAGCACACCACCTTGTCGCGCACCGGGCCGCCGAGCAGCCGGTACAGCGGCAGCCCGGCGGCCTTGCCCTTGATGTCCCACAGGGCGATGTCGATGGCGCTGATGGCGCAGGCGTACACCTTGTCCGCGGGAAAGAACCCGCCCCGGAACATCATCTGCCACAGGCGCTCGGTCTGCCACGGGTCGGCGCCGACGATCAGCTCGGCGAGGTGGTCGACCGCCTGGGCGATGGCGCCGGCCCAGTTGCGGATGCCCGCCTCACCGAGCCCGTGGATGCCGGCGTCGGTGTCTACTCTGACGATGAAGTAACCGCGTCCCTCGTCGTCCTGAACCGGGAAACTCCTGACCTGCGTAACCTTCATCGATTCCTCCTGTGCGCACCGGCGCGGTGCCGGCCACGATGGTACCGCAGTCGGGCGCCGGTCCGCACGCGGCGTTGACAACGGCGTTGGGGTATGGGAACCGTATCGGTGCCGATGGATGAGACGAATGGCGACGAACGCGCCGACTTGTGCGTGCGCGGTGCACAACTGCTGGTGACGATGGACGCCGACCGCCGTGAGATTGCGGGCGGCTGGGTGGCGATCCGCGACGGCATGATCAGCGCGCTGGGGCCGCCGGGGCGGGAGCCGGCGGCGGCGCGGGTGATCGACGCAGCCGGCTGCCTGGTGACGCCGGGCCTGATCAACACCCACCACCACCTGTACCAGAACCTGACCCGCGCATTCGCCCCGGCTTTGACCGGCAACCTGTTCGCGTGGTTGCGCACCCTGTATCCGGTGTGGAGCCGCCTCGACGAAGAGGCCGCGTACGTGTCGGCCTGGGTTGGCCTGTGCGAACTGGCTTTGGGCGGCTGCACGACCACCACCGACCACCTGTACCTGCATCCGCGCGGCGCCGGCGACCTGATCGGCGCCGAGATCGCCGCCGCGCGCGAACTCGGCTTCCGGTTCCACCCCACCCGCGGGTCGATGAGCCTGTCGGTGAAGGATGGCGGCCTGCCGCCCGACGCGGTGGTGCAGGAGGAGGACGAGATCCTGGCCGACTCGGAGCGGCTGGTCGCCCGCCACCACGATCCTGCGCCGGGGGCGATGGTGCGGATCGCGCTGGCGCCGTGCTCGCCGTTCTCGGTCACCCCGGAGTTGATGCGCCGCACCGCCGAACTGGCGGAGCGGCTCGACGTGCGCCTGCATACCCACCTGGCGGAGGATCCCGACGAGGACCGATTCTGCGAGGCGGCGTTCGGCTGCCGGCCGATCGAGCACTTCGAGCGGGTCGGCTGGGGCTCCGCCCGCGCCTGGGTCGCGCATTGTGTGCATCCCAACCAGGCGGAGGTCGAACGGTTGGGGCGCTGGGGCACCGGTGTGGCGCACTGCCCGAGCTCGAACCAGATTCTGGGCGCCGGGCTGGCCCCGGTACGCGAGCTGCGTGATGCCGGCGTCCCGGTCGGAATCGGCTGCGACGGCTCGGCGTCGGCGGACTGCGCGTCGCTGTGGCTGGAAACCCGCGGCGCGCTGCTGCTGGCGCGGCTGCGCGGCGGCGCCGGGGCGATGCAGGCGCGCGAGGCGCTGGAGATGGCGACCCTGGGCGGCGCCGCCTGCCTGGGTCGCGACGACATCGGAGCGCTGGCGCCGGGGCGGGCCGGCGACCTGGTCGTGTGGCCGGTCGCCGCGACCGTGGGCGGCGGCGGCATCGCGTTCGCCGGCGCCCTGTCCGATCCGGTCGAGGCGTTGCTGCGTTGCGGCCCGATCGCGCCCCGGCACACCATCGTGGCCGGGCGGGCGCTGGTGGCGGACGGCAGGCTCACCGCCGGCGGCGTCGAACAGATGTTGCGCCGCCATCGCGGCATCGCCGCGGAGTGGCTGGCCGCCGCAGGGTCAGGACGATGACCGCCCGCCACACCGAGTACACCATCCGCGGCGTTCCTGCTGCTCTCGACGCTGCGCTCCGCCGCCGGGCGCAGGAACGTGGGGCGAGTCTCAATCAGACCGTGATCGACGCCTTGGCAGCAGCACTGGGAGTGGCAGGAGCCGGCGGCAACGCGGGGGAGCCCGACTCGACCGCGGGCGGCGAGGGCGTCGGGGGACTGGAGCGGGATGCGCTCGACGAAGGCGTGTGGCTGTAAGCGCGGCGGTCGCGGCGGTACCTCAGCTGGGCGGCGCGGCCAGATAGGGGTAGGCGTCGGACCGGCACGCCGGCTGCCGTTCCGCCGATCCGGAGCTGTTCGAGGACCCGCAGCAGCGCCTGATGCTGGAGATGAGCTGGCGCGTGTTGGAGGACGCGGCGATCGATCCCGGCCGGTAGCCGCACCGGGAGGTATCGTGAGCAGAATTCGTAGAGACGCCGCCTGGTCACCCGGGCCGGCGGCCGATGGCGTCGGTAGCGGCCGGCGGGTCGTGCCGGATCAGCCGGCCGCCGGCGTCGGCCAGGATCCGCTCGCGGGCCGTGGCCGCGCGCTCGGGCAGCCGTTCGGCGGCGTTGTTCCGGCACTCAGGGTCGGTCTCGAGGTCGAATAGCCGCGGGCCGGTGAAGTCGATGCTGCTGAAAAACCAGGTGCGGTCGTCGCGGTACCAGACGTGGTTGCCGTAGCGGCAGGTGAGGTAGTCATAGCCGGCGTAGGTGCCGCCGCCGGCGGCGCGCAGGCTCATCCCGTCCAGCGGCAGCCCGCTCACACCGGCGGCCTCGGCCACCGTGGCCGGGATGTCGGCGGTCGAGGCCAGGCGGTCGCACTCGGTGCCGGCGCCGCGCCCGTCCGGCAGGCGCAGCAGCAGCGGGATGTCCATGGTGCCCGGATACATCCAGCCGGCCGGCTTGCCCACGATCCCCTCCGGGTTGTCGGCGAAGTTGGTGCCGTGGTCGCTGAAAAACAGGACCAGGGTCCGCTCCGTGATGCCCAGCCGGTCGATGGTGTCCAGCAGGCGGCCGCACCAGTGGTCGACCATGGTGACCAGCCCGGCGTAGTTGGCGCGCACGCTCGGCAGCTGCGCCTCCAACTCCGGGACCTGCGCCAACGGCCCGTAGGGTACGGTGAGCCACACCGGCTCGCGCTCGGCACGGCTCCCATAGCGATCGTAGTAGTGCAGCGGCGCCTCCCAGGTTTCGTGCGGGGTGAAGCTGTCGACGTACAGGTAGAGCGGCTTGTCGCCCCCCGCGTTCTGCTCCAGGAACCGTTGCGCCCAGCGGAACGTGCGCGCGGTGGGCCACTGTTCCTCCGGCGCCTGCGGGCGCACGTTGACCAGGTGGCGGCGGGCGATGCGGCCGCGGTAGCGCGGCAGCAGCGCCGGGTCGGCCATGGTTTCCGCCCCCAACCGGTCCTCCGCCTGGCCGCGCACGAACTGCCACTGGCGGAAGCCGCGGGTGAAATTCATCCCCGGCACGAAGTAGTGGGGCACGTCGGCGACGAAGCCGGTGTGGTAGCCGCCCGCGTCGAGCGCCTCGGCCACGGTCGGCTCGTCGGCCGCCAGCGGCTGCCAGCCGGGAATGTACACGTTGTCCCACGGCACCGGGCGGTAATCGGCGAACGGGTACACGCGCCGTCCGCCGTGCACGGTGCGCCGCGTCGGGATGGTCGGCAGCACCTCGGGGTGGGCGCGGGTGAAGCGGATCGACTGCGCCGCCAGCCGGTCGAGGTTGGGCGTGTGCATGGCGCCGTTGCCGTAGCAGCCGAGGTAGGCCGGACGCAAGGTGTCGGCGGCGATGACGACAATGTGGGGTCGCTCGTATTCGGTCATGGGCAGAGCATTCCGGTTCCGGTGCGTTGCGGCAACCGATGGTCAGGTCAGCGCCGGTCGGTGACGCGCGGCACCACGTCGCAGGTCTCCTGGTACCAGCGCAGCATGCGCAACCGCAGATCCGCGAGCACGTCGCGGTAGGCGGGGTCGTCGATCACGTTGCGCTGTTCGCCGGGGTCGAGCGCAAGGTCGTAGAGTTCATCGGTTTCGTACAGCCGCTGCACGTACTTGTGGGTCGCCGTGCGGCACATGGTCGCCTTGCTGTGATACGGCGCCTCGAGCTGGATCTGGAGCTGGATGCGCGGTGCGTACAGGCCGAGCGAGCCGCCGGCGCTGGTGCTCTCCAGCTCCGAGGCCTGCACCTCGCCGAGGCGCCGGCCGCCCTCGCAGAACACCGCGTCGCGTCCGCCCCCGCCGCCGCCGCCGCCGTTCAGCAGGGGTAGCAGGCTGTGTCCGAAGTGGTCGTAGCCGGGGTCGATGCCGGTCAGCTCGTACACCGTCGCCGAGAAGTCCACCAACTCCACCAGGGCATCGCAGACGCGCGGCGTCACCGCCACGACCGGCACCCTGGCCGGCGGCTTGACCACCAGCGGCACCCGCGTCAGGCAGTCTTCGAACGTGTTCTGGGTCTTCTCGACCAGTCCGTAGTCGCCGGTGAAGTCGCCGTGGTCCGAGAACAGGAAGATCGCCGCGTCGTCGTAGCGCCCGCACTCGCGCAGGGCGTCGCCGAGCAGGCCGAACTGGTGATCGACGCGGGAACACATCCCGTAGTAGGTGGCGCGCAATTCGGTCCAGCGCTCCTCGCTCCAGCCCTGCAGCCGCTGGCCGCGGCGGATGCCGCCCAGGAGCGACGGCTTGCCGGTGTCGTCCGCGGGCGCCGGGATGCGCGGCGGCAGGGCGGCGCGGTCGGTGATGCCGTACCACGGCTCCTCCACGCAATAGGGAGGATGCGGGAAGCTGAGCGGCAGATAGATGCACAGCGGCTGGTCGCCGCGGTAGTCGCGCAGGAAGTCGATGGCGCCGAGCACGTGGGCCCAGTCGCGGTCGCAGTAGAACGGATCGTCTCCGCGGTCCAGGCGCCCCTTGAAGAAGCTGTAGAAGTTGTCGCCCTGCGGGTCGCCGCGCCAGGCCAAGTCGCCGCCGTGGGTGCCTTCCCGCGGCGCGCAGCCCCAGCGCCGGTAGTCGGCGGCGGTGGGCTCGAACTTGACGTCGCAGTAGGAAGCGAGGTCGGCCTGCCCCGGTACCAGATCGTTCTTGCCGCCCCACCACACGAAGTAGCCGTGCTCCTTGAGGATGCGCAGCAGGTTGGGCTCGTTCCACTCGGCGTGCAGCATGTGGTGCATGGTGCGGTGCCCGCGCACGTGCGGATACCAGCCGCTCATGAAGCTGCAGCGGCTCGGCGTGCACACCGGGTTCTGGCAGAACGCGCGCGAGAACGAGACCCCATCCTCCGCCACCATGCGGTCGATCGTCGGCGTCACCGCCGCCGCGTTGCCCACGTGACCGAGCACGTCCCCCCGCCACTGGTCGGGATTGAAGATGACGATGTCGGGCAGGCCGGCGCCCGCCCGCTCAATGTTGCTCTGCATCGGTCACAGAGTACCAGAGTAACCCCTCGTGCCACGAGCCAACCGCCGGCCGGTCCGCGGAGTCCGCAGACTGTCGGCCGCCTGAACACGCGAACCGGGCGGCCGGCGGACCGTCGCCGCGAGCGGGCCGCCCCGGTACCAGTGCCGCAAGCATTGGCAGCGCCGGCAGGCGCCGCCGCGCTTAGCGCCCCGCTCGCGCCCCTACGGATCGCGCCGCTGCTGAGCGGCGACGAGACGCCGCCCGACATCCGTAGCGACGACCTGCAGTACGTGCGCGACCTCACGGTGCGGAACGGCGGGAAGGCCAGACCGGCGACGCCCGGTATACTTTGCGTGTCGAGCATCTTATGCTGTCCCGAAATGGGTCGTAAAGCACAACACGTCGTTCCCAGAGATGGGAAATGGGCCGTACGCAAGACCGGCGCTGATCGCGTGACGCGGCGCTTCGCCACTGAGCGCGAAGCCATTGAGCTTGCACGGGAGCTAGCGCAAAAACAGAAAACGGAATTGTACATTCATGGAACGGATGGACGAATTCGCGAACGGGACTCCTTCGGAGACGACCCATTTCCACCTGAAGGATAGACCGTCCAATCAGTTGATGCTTACAAGCGCATCCACTAGATTGCGATAGTGATAGCATTGGTTCTCTAGCAAGTCGTGAGCGGCCGCGTCTCTGGAAGTCTCGATCACTGTCTCAAGCAGCGATCTGGTCATTCGGGGATTCAGTGCACTGTCGACATTGTCCAAAGAGAATAGTTTGGGGGACTCGTCGTGCGAAAGTAGGACCGCGATGAAGAGAAGGAAGAGTGTTCCCTCACTACTGTCGTATACTGATAGTTTGCGTCTCTTCAAATGCATGAATCTGTCAAGGAAATAGACCGTGTCTTCCCCCTGATCTAACAGTGCTCTAGACACCAAATGACTGTCGATTCTACCAACACGGACACTACTATCCCAGCGTGGGAGGTACGCCAAGTCAAGTGCCTGACGCTTGAGCTCCCAGGAATGATCTTGTTGAGACCAATTCTTCGACTTTGATGTGGGCTTCTTCAACTGGTTGAACTGTGCAATCAATCCATGAACAGCCTGAGGTAGGCCCTCACCATGCAGGCCGACAGGCGGAATATCAACGTTCCCTGTCTGCATACCACGCAAGAAATCGGTCTGCGGAGAGTATATGGCGTATTCGGAGAGCATGTGAAATGCTTGCCTGACAGGAGCCGGAAACTTGTGACCGGTACGTACTTGATCCCAAATGCTTCGATTGATATAGAGATCGTCGTAGATGCTTTTCCCCAATACTTGAACACCATTGGTGCCCTGACTAAACATCTTGCGATTTCTGTACGTACAGCTCTCGCTGAAGAACGCGAGCAGTGGATCGTCGTCCTTTCCCGTGAGGTTAATCTTGTAAGTTACGGTGCCGTCCAGTTCGGCGGCAAGTTGCAGCGTCTTCGGAAGTTCGTAGTTCTTGAACGCTGACTTCATCAACGCGGGAGGCGTGATGCGTACACCTTTGCTTGCCAAGTCACTGTCTCCCAAACCTCGGTAGGCGGCGGCAGACAGGACCCCTATCGCTTCGAGAATATTGGACTTCCCGGCACCGTTGCCACCGATGAACAAGTTAACGCGCCCAAGTTCTAGAGTGGCGGTCCGAATCGACTTGAACCGATCGACGATGAGTTTCTTAACCATCGTTACGCATTCGCGTCATGGCGTGGGCTTCGTGAGTAGGGCGCTGATCAGGTCTCAATACACCCGCATATGGACGATGGCGGGAGCGGCTCCGGACGGTATCAGTCGACACATGGAGTGGCACGGGTACACTTGGCAATGCAGCGAGGGTACCACACACGATCCGTGACCGCCAGAAGTCACGTACAGATGAAGGGCATCCACATAGTGGGGAAGCAAGGACGGTGGCGTCGGAGGTGGTGCGATTCTGACACGGTCGATCCAATGGGCCGACGGGCCGCTCACCCACCGGGGGGGCGAGTCTTCGGGGTCCGCACTCGTGCGAGGTAGTGTCGCGGATAGGCGGATCGGCTATGATGAGGTGAACAGAGATGAGCGCGTTCTGGGAGCAGGTGGGCGGACATCTGGAGCGGGGAGGGCGGGTGTTCGTGGCCTGCGTGGCCGAACATAGCCGCGGTTCGCCGGGGACTGCCGGAGCGAAGCTGCTGGTGGCCGAGGGTGGTGATCCGTTCGGGACCGTCGGCGGCGGCATGATGGAGCACCGGCTGGTGGAGCAGGCGCGGGAGTTGCTGCGCAGTGGCGGGGCGCAGCCGGAGAAGCACACCCTGGTGCACAGCGATACCGCGGACGGCGAGCGGTCGGGGATGGTGTGCGAGGGCAGCCAGACCAACGTGTTCTGCGTGCTGGCCGGCGACCGCGACCGCGCCACCGTGGGTGCCATCGCCGCCGCGGTCAGCGAGGACCGGCCCGCCTGGATGGAGATCGACGCCGGTGGCCTGCGGCTCACGGAGCGGGAGGCGGACTTCTCCCTGCCGCCGTTTGCGCTGACCGGGGAAGGCGAGCACTGGCGCTACGAGGAGGACCTGCTCAACCGGCGCCGGCTGGCGGTGATCGGCGGCGGCCACTGCGCGGTGGCGCTGGCCGAGGTGATGGCGCGGCTCGGCTACCGGGCGCAGATCTTCGATACCCGCACCGAGGTAGTGACCCATGACCGCGCCGCGGCCGTCGGGACCGTAACCCACGTCGCCGACTACACGGCGGCGGGGCCGCTGCTCGCCTGGCCCAAGCTGACCGCCGTGGTGGTGATGACCGCCGATTACCTGACCGACGTGCGCGCGCTGCTCGGGACGGCGGAACTGCCGTTTGCCTTCGTCGGCCTGATGGGCGGCAGGCGCAAGATCGCCCGGATCTTCGCCCAGTTGCGGGAGGAAGGGGTGGAGCAGGAGGTGCTGGACCAGGTCCACGCGCCCGTGGGCCTGGACATCGGCAGCGACACGCCGGAGGAGATCGCCGTCAGCGTCGCCGCGCAGATCCTGCGTGAACGAAACCGGGCCTGACGCGATGCCGCCGAGCACGCGCTTCATCCTCAACGACCGCGAGGTGGAGACCGCGGCTCCGGCCGGTCTGCTGGTGCTGGACTTTGTGCGCAACAGCGAGCGGCTGACCGGCACCAAGGAGGGCTGCAAGGAGGGCGACTGCGGCGCCTGCGCTATCCTGATCGGGGAGCTACAGGGAGACGCCGTCCGCTACCAGCCGGTCACCTCCTGCCTGGTGCCGCTGGCGGAAGCGCACGGCAAGCACGTGGTGACCATCGAGGGCTGCAACCGTGCCGGACTCAACCCGGTGCAGGAGGCGATCGTCGAGTTCGGCGGCACCCAGTGCGGGTTCTGCACGCCCGGCATCGTGGTGTCGCTGCACGGGCTGCTGCTCGACAACGGCAAGGGGCTCTCCCTCGACGACGTCAAGTACGCGCTGAGCGGTCACCTGTGCCGCTGTACGGGATACCGCTCACTCAAGGACTGCGCCGCCACCCTCGAACGCGACCTCGGCAGCCGGCTGCAGGCCAACGGCAGCGCCAGCCGCGTGCCGGCTCTGACCGAGGCCGGCGCGTTGCCGCGGTACTTCACGACCATCCCCGAGCGGCTGCGCTCTCTGCGCGCGTCGAGCCCTGCCCCGGCGACGCTTGCCGCGGATGCGGCGGCCCATCTGGAGTCGGCGTCGGATGCGGGCAGGAGTCTATCGAGGTTGGCTCCGTCCGTGGGTCCTGCTGCGGCCTCGGAGCCGGGGCCGCCGGGCATGGCCGAAGCGCAGGTACCCCGCACCGTGGCGCCGCCGGACGGTTCGGCAGGTTCCGACTTGATGTCAGCCTCCACGGCGCCGGCCGGGTCAACGGGCGTGTCCTCCGAACTCAGTCTGCCGCCGGACGGTTCGGCAGGCGCGCCCCCCGATCACAGTCCGCAATCCGATGGAAGTCGTAGCGCGCCGACGGCGCCCGCGGGTCGATCCAAAACGAAAGGAGCCCCTTCGCGTACGGCGCCGGAGGCCGAAGCCTCCCCACCGCCTGTGCGCGAGTTGCTCATCGCCGGCGGCACCGACCTGTACGTGCAGCAGGGCGAGACGATTCCGGCGCGGCGTGTCGCCGTGTTGGGTCAGCGCCCGCAGTTGAAGGGGATCCGCCGCGCCGACGGCGAGATCCGTATCGGCGCGCTGACCACTTTCGAGGAGTTCGGCACCCACCCGGCGGTGATCGGGGCGATTCCCGCCATCGGAACGTTCAATCACCTGATCGCCTCCTGGCAGATCCGCAACCGCGCCACGCTGGCCGGCAACATCGTCAATGCCTCTCCGATCGGCGACTTCACCGCCCTGCTGCTGGCCCTGGATGCGCGCGTCGTGCTGGAAGAAGGCGGCACACGGCGATCCGTTCACCTGAAGGAGTTCTACCGCGGCTACAAGCAGATCGACCTGCGGCCGGGTGAGCTGCTCACCGAGGTGGCATTCGTCGATCCGACCGCTGCGCGGGTCAACTTCGAGAAGGTCTCCAAGCGCACCTGCCTCGACATCGCCTCGGTCAACTCCGCGTGCTCGATCCGCTGCACGGGCGGCACCATCGGTGAAGCGCACTTCAGCCTCGGCGGCGTGGCCCCGATCCCGCTCTACCTGCGCGAGACCTCGCGGGCGTTGCGCGGCCGCGGCCTCGACCTGGAGACGGCATGGCAGGCGGTGCGCATCTCGCAGCAGGAGATCGCGCCGATCACCGACGTGCGCGGGTCGGCCGAGTACAAGCGCCTGCTGGCGCGGCAGTTGCTCATCGCCCACTTCGTCACCCTGTTCCCCGACCGCTTTCCGGTAGCAGCGTTCTACGCCGGGGATCGCGCATGAAACCGGTCGACGCGAAGCACATCGACTCCCACCTGCACGTGCGCGGCGAGTCGCAGTACGTGGACGACGTACCGGCGCCGCCGGAGATGCTGCACGCCGCGGTGTTCGGCTCGCCCAAGGCGCACGGCGTCATCAAACGGCTGGCCACCGACGCGGCGCGTGCCGCCCCCGGCGTCGTGGCCGTGCTCACCGCCGCCGACATCCCCGGCGTCAACCGGTTCGGTCCGATCTTGGAGGACGAGCAGTTGCTGGTGGAGCGCGAGGTGTGCTTCATCGGCCACCCGATCGCCCTGCTGGTGGCCCGCACCGCGCACCAGGCGCGGCAGGCGCGCGAGCTGATCGAGGTCGACATCGACGAATTGCCGGTGGTGGTCGACCCGCGCGAGGCGTTCGCCAACGGCGACCTGATCCACCCGCCGCGCACCATGGCCGCCGGCGACGTCGCCGGCGCCTGGAGCGATTGCGGCGTGGTGGTGGAAGGGCGCTGCGAGATCGGCGGCCAGGAGCACCTCTACCTGGAGACGCAGCGCGCCCGCGCCGTCCCGAAGGAGGATGGCGCGATGCAGGTGTTCTCCTCCACCCAGGGGCCGGCGGCGGTGCAGCACGTTGTGGCGGCGGTGCTCGGCCTCCCGATGCACAAGGTGGAGGTGGACGTGAAGCGGCTCGGCGGCGGCTTCGGCGGCAAGGAGGACCAGGCCACCCACTGGGCGGCGATGGCCGCGCTGGCCGCCGCCCACCTGGAGGCGCCGGTGGAGCTGGTGCTGAACCGGCTCGACGACATCAGGATGACCGGCAAGCGCCACCCGTACTCCGCCGACTTCAGGATCGGCCTCAGCGCGGACCGCAAGATCCTCGCCTACGAGGCCACCTTCTACCAGAACTCCGGCGCCTTCGCCGACCTGTCGGCGCCGGTGCTCGCGCGCACGCTGTTCCACGCCAGCAACGCCTACTACATCCCCAACGTGCGGGTGACCGCGGCGCCGTGCCGCACCAACCTGCAGCCGCACACCGCGTTCCGCGGCTTCGGCGGACCGCAGGGGATGTACGTGATCGAGGCCGCCATCAACAAGGCCGCCGACGCGATGGAAATCGATGCGGCCGCCATCCAGCGCGCCAACCTGCTGCGCGACGGCGACCGGTTCCACTACGGGCAGGTAGCCGAACGGTGCCGCGCGCAGCCGACCTGGGACGAGTTGGAGGCGGCGTTCGGGGTCGATGGGATCCGGCAGCGGGTGGCATCGTTCAACCGCGACAACTTCGCGGTCAAGAAGGGCTGCGCGCTGATGCCGGTGTGCTTCGGCATCTCGTTTACCAAGAGCCACCTCAATCAGGGCAACGCCCTGGTTCACGTCTACACCGACGGCAGCGTGAGCGTGACCACCGGCGGCATCGAGATGGGCCAGGGCATCAGCAGCAACGTCGCCGCGGTGGTGGCGCGCACCTTCGGCATCGCACGGCGCCGGGTGCGCGTCGAGAGCACCAACACCACGCGCGTCGCCAACATGTCGCCGAGCGCCGCCAGCGCCACCACCGACCTGAACGGCAACGCCGCCATCATCGCCGTCCAGACCATCCTCGACGGCATGCGCGAAGTGGCGGCCGCGGAACTGGGGTCGGCGAACCCGGCCACGGTGACCATCGCCGACGAACAGGTCCACGCCGCCGGCACGCCCGCGGGCATGAACTGGACCGACCTGGTGGGCCTCACCTACCGGGCGCGCAGGCGCCTCTCCGCGCACGGCTATTACGCCACGCCGGGCATCCACTACGACGAGGAGCGCGAGCGCGGCCACCCGTTCGCCTACCACGTGTACGGCACCGCCGTGTTCGAGGTCACTGTCGACTGCCTGCGCGGCACCTACGCCGTCGACCAAGTGAAGATCGTCCACGACCTCGGCCGCACCATCAATCCCACCGTGGACTGCGGCCAAGTGGAAGGCGGGCTGGCGCAGGGCATGGGCTGGATGACCATGGAAGACCTGCAGTGGGACGCTCAGGGCCGCTGCCTGTCCCACGCCCTGTCCACCTACAAGGCTCCCGACGTCTACTTCATGCCCGACGACATGGCGGTGAAGTTCCTGCAGCCGGAAGACAACCCCTACGGCCCGCTCGGCGCCAAGGCGGTCGGCGAGCCGCCGCTGATGTACGGCATCGGCGTCTTCTTTGCCATCCGCAACGCGATGAAGGCCTTCCGTCCCGACGCCGACCTGACCCTCGACACCCCCATGACCCCGGAACGCCTCCTGCTCGCCCTGCACCGCTAGCCTAGCTGGAACCCTGCGGCACGTGCTGGCTGATGGCCGGATGCATGATGTTTGCGTATCTTGCCCGCACAAGGAGACCGAATCTCGTCGGCGTTGGCAATGCGCGGCGGAAACATTGAGGAAGGCTTTCATGCGGTTGCCGTTCGAGGTTAGTTTCGACGAGTTCAAGGATGATACGAATGCCGGTGTAGACGCAGTTGTCGGCAGTCTCGAAGCGGAGTTCATGGTGATGCCGTTGGGCGAGGGATTCGTCGAATTCGCCACGTTCGAATACGGCTACGAAGCCTTGAAACGGGCCACTCGGGGCTTCCGGGACGTGTCTCCGGAGAATGTCCGGGCGGCTGTTCGCAAGGCACCGATGGCGCTCCTTGTTGTGCGTTGCATAATGGGCCTTTCGACTCCGGAGTGGGCGGATTACACGACTCGTCACACCGGCGTCGCGATCCCCGAGCGCATCGCTCGGATCATTGACCGCAACATTCGGATGAACCCGGAAGCAATTGTTTTGGGCACCGGAGTCTTGACCGAGAAGCGCGTTCGAGCGCTTATCGCCGCCGCCTGCCTTCTCCTGGAGTCAGGTGTGCCGGATACTCCTCCTGGCAACCTGCATCGGTTCGACAAGGCGGATACCAGGCAGGGACTCGCCGGCCTCCGTACCATCGCGGATTTGGGCGTTCCCTATTCCATGCTGCTGTACGAGCGGTTCCTGGGACGCCCGTTCGCCTCGCACCGGGATTCTGTCAGTGAGTTGGTCGGGGACCTCGTCGCGAGCGCCATCGAAGACGTGCTGACTGGCGCCGGTATCAGCTTTCGCAAGACCGGACGAGCGGAGTGCATCCCAGGATTCGATCATAGACCCGACTACATCGTCCCCAGCGAGTTCAACCCGCAGGTCGTGATCGAGGCCGTCGTCACCGAGGACGAAGGTACGGCGCGGGACAAGGTAGCCCACATTCAAAATCTCTCCGCCCTGAGCTGTAAAGATCGACCGCCGGATCATCCTTCGTTCGAGTTGGTCGCCTGCATCGCCGGGCGCGGCTTCGGCGTGCGCCCCGCAGAGATGCGCAAGCTGCTGCTCGCAACCCGAGGCAAGGTGTTCACGCTGCAGCACATGCGGCATCTCGTGGAGCACACCCGTCTGCGCGAGTTCCGCACTCGCTGACGGCGTCAGGCGGCGCTACTCGACTGCTTGTAGGCGGCCCTCCACGACCGGGGCGACGGAGCCCTGCGCGGCGATGTATTCGATCACCTGGGTAGCCATCAGGGTGCCGGCGTAGGCGTCGACCAGGCGCATCTTGTCCTCGAACACGTCGTAGCCGTCGCCGCCGTTCGCCATGTAGTCGTTGGTGGCCAGGGTGAACGTCGCGTCGAGGTCGAGCGGGGCACCGTCGCGGGTCACTGCGAGCACGCGTTCGCCGCCTGGGCGGCCCGCGTCGTAGCGCACGTTCAGACCGGCGACGTGGGGGAAGCGGCCGGCACCCTCTTCGATCATGCTCAAACCGTTCTCCAGCGCCGCGACGATGGCGCGCCCGGTCAGTTCCAGCACGACGGTCTTGTTGCCGAATGGCAGCTCGCTCAGGATGTCGCGCCGCGTCAGCATGGTGCCGGGCGCATAGACCTTGCCGGCGCGGATACCGCCGCCGTTGGTCAGGGCCACGTCGGCGCCGGTGGCGGCGCGCATGGCGTCGGTGATCAGGTTGCCGATCGCGGCCTCCGTGCCGCGGACCGTTGGCCGCCGGCTGTCGATTTCAGTGGCGGTGGTGCCGATCTCGATGTCGAGTTCGTCGGAGAGCTGGTCGAGGTAGACCTGGGCGGCGGCGGCCAGCTCCGCGTCGGGCGTGACGCGGGCGGTGTTGATGATCCGGAACGAGGGGCTCCAGGTGAAGCGCATGCTGCCGCGGCTCTCCACTTCGTCGAGGGTGAGGTCGATCACGGTCACCCATTCGGCCTGTTCGCCCGACTCCGCGAACAGCACGTCGCCGCTGAAGTCGAGCCGCAACTCGTGGTCGTCGCCGCTGAGCAGCATATCGACCGCGCCCTGCCGCAGCAGCGCGCGGTCCTCGGCGACGTCGGTGTGCGCCAGGGCGATCACCAGGTCGGCGCCCGCCTCGCGCAGCGCCGCGCTCTGCTCGGCGGCCACTTCCTCGACCGGCCGGAAGGTGACCGAACCGGGACTCGACTTGACCGCTGTACCGAGCGTGGTGAGGCCGAAGATGCCCACCTGGTAGGGACCGACCTGGACCAGGATCGAGGCCAGGGCGCCGTCGATGATGTCGCCGTCGCTGTCGATGTTGTTGGCGCCCAGCATCGGGAAGGTCGCTTCCGAGATGCGCTGCTGCGCAACTGCCGGTCCAAAATCATACTCGTGGTTGCCGATCGCCATGGCGGTGAGGTCGAGCCGGTTGAGCAGCTCGATCATGTGCGCACCCTTGTCGAAGCCTGACATCAGGGAGGGCGAGATGGCGTCGCCGGCAAAGGTAACGAGCACGTTGTCGTGGTTCGCCCGCTCGGCGTTGATCACCGCCGCCAAGCGTGCGATGCCGCCCTGGCCGCCGCTCTCCTCCATGCGGTCGAGGTCGTTGAAATGCACGATGGTCAGTTCTACCGGTGCGGCAAAGCCGTAGCCGGCCACCAGGAGCAGGGCGGTCAGCGCCGCGGCCGCCAACTTTCGCGAGCGCTTCGATGTGATGGTATCCATGTGTTGTGTCCTCCAGAGTTCAGTCGACTTCAAGTGGGAATAGCGACAGTCTACCTGCCGTGGGCGCCGGGTCGCAAGCAGCGCGCTCTACCGCACGCCCCTGACGCCGGGCTCACCCTTGGGGACTCTGGCCGACAGCTTGGCGATTCCCGCCACCGCCAGAAAAATGGCCACACACACCAGGGCCACGGCAGCACCGGAGGCCACGCTGAAGTAGTACGAGAGATAGAGCCCCGCAACGCCTGACACGATGCCGACTCCGGCCGCTACCAGCACGGTATGATGAAAGCGGCGCGTAACCTGCAACGCCGCCGCGGCCGGTGCCACCATCAGGGTCACCACCAGGGCGATGCCGATGGTCTGCAGCGCCACCACGATAGCCAGAGCGATGAGAAGGTACTGCACGTAGGTCAGCATGGTGCTGCGGAGCCGTAGCGAGGCGGCGAACACGGGATCGAAGGTGACCAGCACCAACTCCTTGTAGAGCAGCACGATGACCGCGACGACGATGACCGAAACGGCGCCGATGCGCACCAAGTCGGCGCTGGTCACACTCAGCAGGTTGCCGAACAGGAAGTGCAGCAGGTCCACCGCGAAGTTGCGTGCACTGGAGATGATGGCGATGCCAAGCGCGAACATGCCGGCGTAGACAACGCCCACCGCGGCATCCTCGCCAATCCGGGAGCGGCGCACCAGGGTAGCCATCCCCAGGGCGGTGAGGATGGCAGTGGCCGCGGCCCACCAGAATAGACGGTTGCGGTCCGCGCCTCCGAGCAGATAGCCGACGGCGATGCCAGGTACCAGAGAGTGAGCGATGGCGGTACCGATATAGGACATGCCGCGCAGCACGGCGAAGGTGCCGACCAGGGCGCACACCGATGCCACCATGGTGACGGCCAGCAGTGCCCGGCCTACGAACGGGTAGGCGAGTGGACCGAGCAACAGCTCAATCATCGCTGGTGGTGACTCTGCTGCGGGGCGCCCGCGTGAATGGCTTGATCGCAGTGGCTGTCGGGCAGCGGGTAAGCGGCCCGCGCATCCATGCGCCGCAGGTCAGTGCCGTACGTGGCCGCCAGATGCTCGGCCACCAGCACCTCCTCGGGCGCGCCGGCCGCGATCAGGCGCCGATTCAGCAGCATCACGCGCCCGAGATGTTCAGCCACCCCCAGGTCGTGAGTGGCAACCATGACCGCCATTGATTCCGCGACTGCGTCGAGGGTCTCGGTAAGCTGGTGGCTCGCCTCGGCGTCGAGTCCGGCATACGGTTCGTCGACCCGCTCCATGGCGTCAGCAACGATGGCGCGGTCCCTGCGCCCCGGGTAGCGGAAATAGCGCACCCGGGCGATGCGGCCCATCGCCACCACGTCCTCGACGGTGGCGGGGAAGCGCGCGTTGATATTGGCGTGCTGCTCGATGTAGGCGATGCACACATGGCGGTCGGGATTGCTGCCGGACACCCGCACGGTCCCGGCGCTCGGCCTCAGAATACCGGCAATGACCTTGAACAGGGTGCTCTTGCCGGCACCGTTCGGGCCAACCACGGCAATCCGCTCGCCCGCGGCCAAGTGCATCGAGACGCCCTCAAGAGCACAACGCCCGGCGTAGTAGGCCCATACATCATGGAGATCGAGCATCCTGGCGCCGGCGTCATGTGCCGGCTCCGGTCCGCGGCTGCGCGCAACGCCGCCCGTATTCCGTAACCTGGGGACCATCCCGGCCAACCTCGTCCTAAGCAACGCCACGGCGCCCGGGCGGATCGGCGTTGAGCAAGATGGGCTGCTGTCGTACTTGCATACTACGAGATTTCATTATCAATAATTGGCGCCCGGTGTTCAACTGACGGCGCCCCCATTGTCATTGGTTGCGCCAGACGCGTGACAGACCGTTTCTTTCTTTGGACATGCCCTGGCCCTCGGCATCATCCAACTGGCAGCCTGCCTGCCGGCGGCGGCGGCACCGGGCGTAACGGCCGACGCGATCGTCTGGTCGAACGCGGCATCCTCGCTCGGCGCGAAGGCCGGCTGCTGACGCCACTCGTGGCCTGGAAGCCAAATGGTTCAAGTGATTCGTCGTAACCACAATGCAGCCACGGCGATCGCCATGTGGTTGGTGCACGGTTTCGACCAGCGGAGCTAGTGGCGGGCGAAACGGGCCGTCAGGCGCGGGTGCCGTGAGAGGAGCGGCGGAAGCGGGTGACGGCGAATAGCAGCAGGCCGGCGACCACGATCGAGGGGCCGGAGGGGGTGTCGAGCCGGGCCGAGGCGAACAGGCCGCCGGCGATGGAGAAGACGCCGGCCGCGCCGGCCAGGGCGGCCATCTGCTCGGGATTCACCGCGAAGCGCCGCGCGGTCGCCGGTGGAATGACCAGCAGCGCGACGATCAGCAGGATGCCGACGATCTTGATCGCCACCGCGATCACCGTCGCCATCAGCAGGCCGAAGATCAGCCGTGTCCGCTCCGGTCGCAGGCCGGCGACGGTGGCCAGGTCTTCGTTGACGGTGGCCGCCAGCAGCGGCCGCCAGATGCGTGCCAGCACCGCCAGCACCAGGGCGCCGCCGCCCCAGATCAACGCCAGGTCGGTGCGCGACACGGCGAGGATGTCCCCGAACAGCAGCGCCTGCAGGTCGATGCGGATGTTGGGGAAGAACGCCATGATAACCAGGCCGGTGGCCAGTCCGCCGTGGGCGAGCAGGCCGAGCACGGTATCCGCCGGCAGCGTGCCGCGTCCCTGCAGATAGAACATCAGCAGGGTGACCAGACACGCCGACACGAAGATGCCCAGCACCAGGTCGATCTGCAGAACCAGGGACAGCACCACGCCGAGCAGCGCCGAGTGGGCGATGGTCTCGCCGAAGTAGGCGAGACGACGCCATATCACGAAGCAGCCGGCCGGTCCGGTGATCAGAGCCAGTCCGATGCCGGCGAGCAGCGCGCGGATGAGAAAGTCGTCCAGCATCGCTTCAGCCCGTCTTCGGGGCGCCGAAGGACGGGGCGTCGTGTTCGTGCGGCAACAGGACCACCACGTCGCTGTCGCTGTTCATCACCATCTGCAGGTCGTGCGAGATAAACAGAATCCCGCAGCCGAGGTCGTTGCGGATTCCCTCGATCAACTCATGCAGCACGCCGGCGCCCGCCACGTCGACCCCCTGGGCCGGTTCGTCGAGCACCAGCAGGTCGGGCCGGTGGATCAGCGCGCGGGCGAGCAGCAGGCGTTGCAACTCGCCTCCCGACAGGGAGGTGACCGGCGGGTCGCCGAGCCGGTCGAGGCCCACCGCGGCCAGCGCCGCGTCGATGTCGCGTGCCGGGAAGCGCCCGGTCAGCTGCACCAGCCGGCGCAGACTCAAGGGCAGCGTATGGCTCACCGCCAGCCGCTGCGGCACGTAGCCTACCGTCAATCCCGGGGCGCGCTCGATCGTCCCCTCGTCGATCTCGATCAGGCCGAGGATCGACTTGGCGCAGGTGGACTTGCCGGCGCCGTTGGCGCCGATCAGGTAGAGCAACTCGCCGCGCGGCACCTGCAGGTCGACGTGCCGGATCAGCCAGCGTTCGCCGCGCCGCACGCCGATGTCATGCGCCGCGATCAGCGCTCCGGGATCGGGCGAGCCGGAACTGCCCGGAGCGTAAGCACGTGGGGAGAAGCTGCCGATGGTCATTGACGCGGAGGCTGCCTTGGACCACGATTGTAACATGGAGTTCAACATCGGGGGACACCGATGACACCGATGATCCGTCTCAGCCGGGCCGGTATTCTCGCATTGGGACTTGCGCTGGCCGCGACTGCCGCGTCCGCCGGAGGCGACGGAGAGACCGGCCCCGAAGCGGGGCTTCTCGTCGTCGCCTCGATCAAGCCGGTGCATTCACTGGTGAGCGCGGTCATGGCCGGCGTCGGCGAGCCGCATCTGATCATCCGCGGCGCCCAATCGCCGCACACCTTCAGCATGCGTCCCTCCGACGCCGCGGCGCTGCAGAAGGCGCGCGTCATCTTCCTGATCGACGAACACAAGGAGGTCGCCCTGGCCGCTCCGATCGCCAACCTCGGAGAGAAAGCGCTGGTGGTGCAGCTGGCGGCGTCGGAGGGTATCGACCTCAAACCGCTGCGCGAGGGCGGGGCGTTCGAGGAGCACACCCACGACGAGGACGAGGAAGGCGACGACCACCACCACGACGACGGCGACGATTACCACGATCACGGGCATACCCACGAGCATGGCGACGTCGACTTTCACCTCTGGCTCGATCCCGAAAACGCCGTGTTGATGACCTACGAGATCGTCGAGGCGCTGTCCGAGGCCGATCCCGACCACGCCGCCACCTACGAGACCAACGGCTATGCGCTGATCGACCGGCTGGACGAGTTGCTTGCGGAGATCGACGCGGAACTCGCTCCGGTTCGCGACAAGCCGTTCATCGTCCTGCACGATGCCTATCGGTACTTTGAGGAGCGTTTCGACCTGAATGCCGCCGGCTCCATCACGGTCAACCCGGAGCGGGCTCCGGGCGTACAGCGAATCAGCGAGATTCGCGACAAGGTGCGCGAGTTGGGCGGGGTGTGCGTGTTTGCCGAGCCGCAGTTCGACTCCCGCGTCATCGACGTGGTCACCGAGGGCACGGACGCGCGCGTCGGCACGGTCGATCCGCTCGGGGCCGACATCGAGGATGGCCCGGAACTCTACTTCACGCTGATCCGCGACCTGGCGGCGTCGTTCAGGGAGTGCCTGTCGGTAATCGGGTAGGGACACGCGCGCCCGCCGGCGAAGCTGCGGCCGCGCTGCAGCGTCAACTGCCGCGGTAGGTGGTGTAGCTCCACGGCGAGACCAGCAGCGGTACGTGGTAGTGGGCGTCCGCGGCTATTCCGAACGCCACCGAGACCTGATCCAGGAACGGCGGATCGGGCAGCGCCAGGCCCGCGCCGGCAAAGTACTCGCCGACGTGGAACACCAACTCCCAGTGTCCGGTGCGGAACGTGTCGCCCTGCAGCAGCGGCGCGTCGCAGCGGCCGTCGTCGTTGGTGCGCGCGGTGGCGATCAGGCGGCGGGCCGGGCCGGCGGCGTACAACTCGACGCGAATGCCGGTCCCCGGCTTGCCCTGCGCGGTATCGAGAACGTGCGTGGTGAGCCTGCCCACTAGTGCCTCCTCAGCGTCGCTTCGATCTGGCCGTTGGGCTCGTCGGTGGGCAGGAACAGCCGCCCGCGCGCGTCGCGCCCGAACGCGGACAGATCGATCGGCAGGTAGTGCACGTTGGGCATGGCCAGCGTGATCTCGGTGATGGCGGGGGCGGCGGCCAGGGCGGACTCGCCCATCCGGTACAGGCTGTCCTGCACCGAGTAGCTGTAGCTGGTGGCGAACACCCTCAGCAGGGCGGTGCGGATGGCGCCGGCGGCGGCCCCGTAGTCGGGCGGCCGGCCGGGACCGGCGTCCGCGAAGCGCCACGCCGCGCCTAGCCGGGTGGCCATGATGCGGTCGGTGGTGGGCGGCAGGGTGGTGTACTCATCCTGCACGTAGTCGACGAAGCCCGATCCGGTGGTCTTCATGATCGCCAGGTCGCGGACGCCGGCGACGAGGTCGCGCGATGAACGGGTCAGCGTGACGCGGGCGAACGGGGTGCCGCTCTCGGAATGGACAAAGCTGTGGTCATGCGGCTCGCCGCCGATCCGCATACGGCTCCAGATGGTCTCCTCGATCTCGATCCGCGCCTCCGCAACCTGCCGGTAACGATCGAGGAGGCACTCGGCAATCGCCAGCGCGAACGGTTCGTTGGCGGTATCGAGGTGCTCCAGGGCCAGCACGTTGATCAGATTCTTCATCGTATCGGTGGCCACGATCGGGCTGTTGTCAGCCGCCGTGTAGGCGCGGGAGAAGGCGCCGTCCAACGACACCTCGACGCGCGCCTCGCGCACCTCGTGAAGCGCCGTTGCGCGCTGCACCCGCAGCACCCGCATGTTCGCCTTCCCATACCGCTGTCGTACAAACGCCACTCTATGATCCTTTGTAGTAATCCCTGCAATCCTCGAGACTGCCCGTGGAGCCTGATGACCGGGACAGGGACAACCCCCGTGTCTTCATAATGGTCCTCGACTTGCTCCGTCCACCCCAGCGCACTGATCGTTCGGAGCGAGAAGGGTACAATTGGGCGTGGCTAGCGGACAACGGAGAGTTGGTCGAGATCGAGAGGTACGCTTTCAACGTAGTCACGAGCCGTCATATCCTCAAGTCGGCACACGATATGAGTATCAACACCGAAACGCCCGGTGCGATCGAATAGATCTATCCATTCCTCCGCTAGATCCGCCCAGGCGATGTCCGCTCTATCCGGCTCGGTTCCCTTGATGAACCACCAGTTCAGAATGACATGTTCGCCCGTCCACGATGGGGCGGCTCGGACTCGAATCTCTTTGAGCGCTCGCAGGTGGATGCCTTCAGAAGTCTGTTTACTGTGTTTGCTAACGAAACGCCGTTGCATGTTCCGAGCCGCCATGACGAAGTCATCCGGAAAAGCAAATCGCGAGCGTTTTCGGCTAAGCGCCAACGAAAAATCACGAATCTCTTCGTCAGTATTCCAACCAGCAACACGGTTCCATCGTGCCACAATCGATTTCTCGATAGTCAAGGGACGGTCAAGGTCCGCTACCAAACAACGATTCTCTGTCGCAGGAACGAATCCGAAGGACGGACGTTTCAAGAGCCGGGTTTCTTCTACAATCCGTGCGTCTAGTTGCACCAAAGGAGCGATCTCTACAAATGGCCGATCGACACAATCTCGAATCACATCACAGGTTTGGCTAAGGACAACTAGACCCTCTACTCGGTGGCAAATCGGTGTGATGCCACCGGGAACTGGCATGTTTGAAGAGGACAACCGTTGGAATTCTCGAATAGACCATGGGCTATGAGGGATAGAGATGTCGGCGAAATGCAGCGACTCTATGCCGGCATCAAATGAAATATCACCCTGCCGCCACGCCGCGAGCGGTTGATTAATCGCTTGGCGCTGAGCGTCGCTAATGAATCCGGTCATGAGGTCGTTACTTCGTAGTACTCACCGCATGTCCAATGCGTGCATCGGGATGTGCATCGGGACGTTCTTGAATCGCATCGAGAAGAAGCATGGGAGATTGAATCCGAAATGCATTGAGTGCTTCTGGAGTTAGAGAGACCATCCGGTTCCGTTCAACTCTGTGCGTCTTAGGAGCGCGGGACATGAATTCGCCAAATCGTCTAGAAAGCAATAGCTCGAACAGAGACTCACCTCCGACGGCATCTAGTCCCAAGAGTCGCTGTCTGGTGGACGATTGGCTGCCTGTATCTATATGCCTTATGGCCGCCAGTATCTGAATTATCTCTTCGGTATGTTGAGATGACGGCGACTTTCCACTTGCCCACCGGCACACGTTACGCTTAGAAACATGAAAAAGTATGGCCAGCTGTTCCCAAGCCAGTCCCGACCGACGGCGAATCTCAAGCACGGCTTCGGCGCTGGAAGTGCCGCCGTGCTGATAGATCTCCGAGAACGACCCGGTGGTAGTTCGTTCCTCACGTCGACGTAAGCCATAGCTAGATGCCGTCGTAGGGAATGACCAAGAACCAAACGGGTTAATGATATTCGTCAAATCCGCTATATTACTTCGACTTGGTTCGCCAACGTAGTCTGCG
Source organism: Spirochaetia bacterium (assembly GCA_965262935.1). Lineage (GTDB taxonomy): Bacteria > Spirochaetota > Spirochaetia > SZUA-6 > Bin103 > Bin103. The sequence goes on from OZ253572.1 coordinate 1,669,466, forward strand.
GAGGTACCGTTGTCGTGGTGGAGCTCTTTGATAGCTAATGAGGACATCTTTGTGCTCCATAGTACATCAAGAACGCATCATTAACTATCTGGCGGAATACAGCGTAGATGCGCTCTGCAAAACTCTCGGTCCTATCTAACAACGCATCTTGAGAAAATGGTTGAGGTTCTGCAGTAAACATATCCAAGTCCAACACCCAACTAATCTCATCCACGGGCTCGAGCGCAGTAGGATCATAGGTAGTGTTCTGTGGTACTTTACCCCATCGCGCCTGTATCTGACCTTCCTGGGCGAGAAAGTGAGCTTCTGTCAGCACATGAACGGTTGCAGCTCCGAGTGCCGTATTTGAGTCCCTAGACGGTTGCAGGATTCCGAGTGCCATAGGATGAATGAGCTCACCAAGGCGTTCGACTGCATTTCCTGTGAGTCGGTCAATATATCGTAGACCGAGCCGGCTGACGTCGGTCGGATGGAATGCCGTTTCAAGACTGCATAAGACGCTGCGTAGTCGAGAGAGAAAGTCGTTTCGGCTATCGTAAGCAGTAGTCTCGAGAGCTACAAAGTCGACACCCAAAGAGACACGCCAGTAGGGATCCTCGCGTGAGCTAGTGAGTCGCCAGATAAGTGCCGCCGCAAGATTGACATTTTGCGTTCGGTCTTGTTTCAGAATCGGATAGGCACCACGTAGCATCTCCTGGAAAACCGACGTTCTGTCCGGATTCCGTATCGCCAAGATCGGGGGGAACCGGACCTGACAGATAACTCGTACTAGGGGAGCGTTAGGAAGCGGAACCTCCGCCGGTGGCAAGGACGTCAGTGGTTGTGGGCCGGTCGACATGCCGAAATACTCCACGATAGGCTCATGTATAGATAATAGCGTGTAGCGAGAATTCAATCCATGGGCAGGCCGCTCATATGTCGTTCCCGTCCCAGTCGGTCTCGGATACGACCGGTATGTGGGCGAAGTGGGACACGTCGACTAGGCCGAGGTCGGAAATGCGGAGTTCCGGGATGACCACCAGGGCGAGCAGGCTGAGCTGCATGTAGCCGTTGTTGAGCGGGCAGCCGCAGTCGCGCATCGCCTGCATCACCCGCGCCGACTTGTCGGCCACCAGCTCGGCGCGCTCGGCGGACATCAAGCCGCCGACCGGCAGCTCTACCAGGGCGGCCACCGCGCCGTCGCGCACCACTACCACGCCGCCGCCGACGTCGGCAAGAGTGTTCGCCGCCCGTGCCATCTGTTCGGTCGCGGTGCCCACGACCAGCAGGTGGTGGCTGTCATGGGCCACCGTCGAGGCCACCGCGCACGCGCCTTCGAACCCGAAGCCGTGCACGAATCCGTTCACCACCGTGCCGGTGCCGCGGTGGCGTTCCACCAGCGCCAGCGGCAGCACGTCGTTGGCGCGGTCCGGCTGCACCGCGCCGCCGGTCACTGCCAACTCCGCGGTCAGGTGGCGGGTCGGCGCCTGGTTCTCCAGCACGCCGATCACGTTGGCGGTCACCGGCCCGTCAGTGTCGCCGGCCGGCACCACGAAATCCTCGGCGGACAGCCGGCGCGCAATGTGCACCGACTGCCGGAAGCGCGGCTCGTGCGCCCAGGCGGGCAGGTCCAGCAGCAGGCGCCCCGCTTCGGCGGCCACCTCCCCGTTGGCGATCACCGTGCCGGCGGCGAAGTGTTCCAGGTTGTCGGCCAGCACCAGGTCGGCGTAGCGTCCCGGCGCCAGGCAGCCCAGATCGCGCTCCACGCCGAAGTGCTGCGCGGTGTTGATGGTCATCATCTGCAGCGCCACCAGCGGGTCGCAACCCAGCTCGACCGCGTGGCGCAGCACCCGGTCCATGTGGCCCTCCTGCACCAGGGTGGCGGCGTGCACGTCGTCGGTGCAGAGGATGAACTGGCGCGGGTCCAGGCCGCGCTCGGTGACGGCGGTGATCTGCGCGGCGACGTCGAGCCAAGCGGAACCGAAGCGCAGCATCGGGCGCAAGCCGCGCCGGGCGCGCTCCACGGCGTCTACCTCGCGCGTGTTCTCGTGATCGTCGGCCGGGCCGCCGGCCAGGTAGCTGTGGAAGCCGCGGCCCAGATCGGGGCTGGCGTAGTGGCCGCCCACCGTCTTGCCGGCGCGCATGGTGGCCGCCACCTCGGCGTGCATCTGCGCGTCGTTACCGGCCAGGCCGGGAAAGTTCATCATCTCGCCCAGCCCGATCACGCCTGGCCAGGTCATCGCCTCCTCCACCTCGCGCGCCGTGATCCGGGCGCCGGGCGTCTCCAGGCCGGGTGCGGAGGGCACGCACGAGGGCACCTGCACGAACACGTTGATCGGCATGGCGGCGGCTTCGGCCACCATCATGCGCACGCCGTCGAGGCCGAACACGTTGGCGATCTCGTGCGGGTCGGCGAAGATCGCCGTGGTGCCGTGCGGCAGCACCGCGCGCACGTACTCGGTGACCGTGCACATGCTGCTCTCGACGTGCATGTGGGCATCGGTCAAACCGGGCACCAGGAAGCGTCCCTCGGCCTCCAGCACGCGGGTGTCGGCGCCGATGCAGTACCCGGCGTCCTCCACGATGCAGGCGATGCGTCCGCAGCACACGGCGATGTCGATGCCCGCCACCACCTCACGGGTCAGCACGTTGACCCAGCGGCCGTTGCGAATCACCAGCTCCGCCGCCGCCCGCCCGGCGGCTACGTCCACCAACCGGGTAGCTACCTCGTGCCAGGGTCTGCGCGGCCGCATCGTCATACCGAGTGTACCCCAGTAGAGGCTGCACCTTGCCCGACCGGGTCACTCCTCGCATCGGTGCAGGGTCGCCGCCACAGCGGCTGTCCCGCCACGTAGGTCGCGCGGACTGCCCGGTCATCGCCGAGGATGGCGAGCGCGAACAGGGTGTCTTCGAGCGTCCGCGACAGCTCCTCGCGCGCTGCCAGCACCGGCGTCGCGACCGGATCGAGCACCACCAGGTCCGCCCAGCGGCCCGGCTCCAGGGTGCCGATCTCGTCGTCGAGACCGAGCTGCACGGCGTTGCCGCGGGTGGCAAGGTGGAACAGATCGTGTGCGCTCAGCACGTGGCCGCGCAGCATCGCGACCTTGTAGGCTTCGCCCATGGTGTGCAGCATCGAGTAGCTGGTGCCGCCGCCGACGTCGGTGGCGATGCCGATGCCCACCGCATGCTCCGGGTCGCGCAGGCGGCCGATGTCGAACAGGCCGGAACCGAGGAAGGTGTTGGAGGTAGGGCAGTGCACGACGGTAGCGCCCGCCTGCGACAGGCGCGCGCACTCACGCTCGGACAGATGGACGCCGTGCGCGAACAGGCTGCGCGAACCGAGCAGCCCGTGGCGGTCGTAGACGTCGGTGTAGTCGCTCGCCCAGGGAAAGTCGCGCCGCACGGCGGCAATCTCGCGCGCGCTTTCGGACAGGTGGGTGTGCACGTGGCAGTCGGGGTAGCGGGCGGCCAGCTCGCCGGCGGCGCGCAGTTGTTGCTCGCTGGAGGTGACCGCGAAGCGCACCGTTATGGCGTAGCGCAGGCGCCCGCGGCGGTGCCACCGTTCGATCAGCGCCTCGCTGTCGCGGACGCCGCTGGCCGGGTCGTCGCGCAGAGCCTTCGGCGCATTGCGATCCATCATCGTCTTGCCGGTCACCAGTGCCACAGAGCGCCGTTCCGCCGCCGCGAACAGGATCTCGGTGGCGCGGCGATGCACCGTGGAGAACACCACGGCAGCGGTAGTGCCATGCCGGGCCAGGCGATCCAGAAACAGCTCTGCCGCGGCGCTCGCGTGCGCCGCTGAGGCGTAGCGGCTCTCCTCCGGAAACGTGAATCGATGCAGCCAGTCGATCAGGTCGCGGCCCGGTGCGGCGAGCATGCGGTATTGCGGGAAGTGGACGTGTGCATCGATCAATCCCGGCAGCACCAGGGCCTGCCCGTGATCGTTCGCCGGCAGCGAGCGGAACCGCTCCGGCAGGCGGCCGGCCGGCCCGCTCCACGCAATGCGTCCCCCGGCGGTGACGGCGACGGCGCCGCGGCGGTGGAACCGCACCGCTCGTTGCGCGCCGACGCGGGCGGGATCGTCGCGGTAGGTGAGCACCGCGCCGCGCACCACCCGTCCGCCGCGCGGCGCGCTCACCGCGCTACCCGATCCTCGAGGCGGAAGCGCAGGATGCGCTCCACGTTGGCCAGCGCCAGCGCCTGTTCGGTGGCGGGAGCGTGGTCGACACGCGTCGCGAAGGCGGCCAGGATCGCCTCCTTGGTGGCGCCCTTGACCGCGAAGATGAACGGAAAGCCGAAGCGCTCGCGGTAACGCGTGTTGAGGTCGCCGAAGCGGGCGAACTCGGCTGCCGTGAGGCGATCGAGGCCGGCGCCCGCCTGCTCGCGCCGTGACTCGGCGGCGATGTGGTCGCCGCCAATCGCGGCGCGGTCGGCCAGGTCGGGATGCGCTCGCAGCAGGGCGAGTTGCGCCTCCGGCGGCGCCGCTCGAACCGCGTCGGCGAACGCCGCGATCATGGCCGTGCGGTGCGCGAACGGCCGCGCGCGGGCGGCGCTCTCCGCCACCCACGGCGAGCGCTCCGCGACATCGCCGAAGCGGGCGGTGAAATCGGCCGCACTGAATGCGTTCACCGCGTCGATGGACAGGAGTTGGGCGTGCATGCTTCCTCTCTTTATATCGACACGGCGGACCGGCGAGCCGAGGACCGCCCAACAGCCGGCAACGCTTGACGTGCAACATCGTATTCGCGCAGCCTGACAGGGCGTCCGGCAAACCGTCGGCGCGTCCGGCAGCCGTCACATGACCAGTCGCCACTTCGACGCCGCGCAGCGCCACACCTCCCGCTCCCGTCGCCGCGATCTAGTCCCGGTCCTGCCGCGGCTTGCTCGCCGCGTCCGGCACGGCACCCGGGGCGGCGTACGACTGCTGCTGCTGACCGCGGCGTTGTGTCTGTTGCCGGCAGGCGCGTTTGCCAGAGTAGACGGCGACACCATCGTGCTCGGCGCCGCGGTGTCGCTCACCGGCAGGTACACCACCGCGGGCCATCACACCCGCAACGGCTACGACCTCGCGTTGAAGATGATCAACGAGGGCGGCGGCGTGCGGGTCGCGGGCAAGGATTACCGGCTGCAGGTGCTGTACTACGACGACGAGTCGACCCCGGCGCGCGGCGCGCAGTTGGCCGAGCGTCTGATCCGGCAGGACGGGGTGCGGTTCATGCTCGGCCCGTACAGCTCGGGGCTGACCCAGGCGATCGCTCCGGTCACCGAGCGCTACCACGTCCCGATGGTGGAAGGCAACGGCGCCTCGCGCGACCTGTTCAACAAGGGCTACCGCTACCTGTTCGCGGTGCTGTCCACCTCCGAGCAGTACCTGCAGGAGGCGATCAATCTGGCGGCCGAGCAGGCGCAGGCGGACGGCAAGGATCCCGCCTCCCTGAAGATCGCCGTGGCTACGGAGAACGACCCGTTCTCGCAGGACGTCCGCGCCGGCGTGATCGACGACGCCGCACGCCACGGCATGCAGGTGGTGATCGACGACAAGCTGCCGCGCGACCTCAACGACATGACCACGACGCTGCTCAAGGTAAAGGCGCTGCGCCCCGATCTGCTGCTGGTCTCGGGCCACTCCAAGGGGGCGGTGCTGCTGGTGCGCCAGGCCGCGGAGTTGCGGGTTTCGGCTCCGATGGTCGCCATCTCGCACTGCGAGTCCGCCGAGGTCACTGACACGGCGCGCTTCGGCGACGCCGCCGAGGGCATTCTGTGCACCGCGCAATGGGCGCCGACCCTGACTTACCGCGACGACCTGTTCGGCAGCGCCTCCGATTACGCGGCACTGTTCGAACGCGAGTACGGCTACCTGCCCCCGTACCAGGCCGCCGAGTCCTCGGCCGCGGTGATGGTGTGGGCGGACGCGCTGCAGCGCGCCGCTTCGTTCGACACCGAGGCGGTGCGGGACGCGCTGGCGGCGACCGACCTGCGCACCTTCTACGGCAACGTGCGCTTCGACGCCACCGGCAAGAACATCGCCAAGCCGATGGTGCTGAGCCAGATTCAGGACGGCGAGTATCGGGTGGTGGCGCCGACCGCATGGGCGTCGCACGAGCTGCGCTATCCCCGTTCGAGCACCACGGCCGGCCCCGCGACTGGCGCCGGCGAGGCCGGCCCCCGCCTGCTGCGCTTCGGCCCGCTGGCGGTGCAGCTCTTGCTGGACGGGCTGCTGGTGGGGGCGATCTTCGCGCTCGCCGCCTACGGCATGGCGCTGGTGTGGGGGGTGATGAACATCATCAACGTGGCACAGGGCGAACTGGTGATCCTGGGCGGCTTCCTGACCTGGTGGCTGACCACGTTCAACATTCATCCCCTGTTCGGGATCCCGGTCGCCGGCGCCGTGCTGTTCGCGTTCGGCTGGCTGCTCTACCGGACGGTGGTGTACCGCCTGGTCGACCGCGACCTGTTCGTGTCGCTGCTGGCCACGTTTGGCCTGTCGATCCTGCTGCAGCAGTTGATGAACCAGGTGTTCGGCGCCGATCTGCGCACCGCCAACGCCGAACTCGGCGCCACCTACCTGTTCGGCGGCGGCGTGGTACTGGCCAACATCAAGCTGGTGGCGTTCGCGGTGGCAGTGGCGGCGGCCGCCGCGCTGGTGCTGTTCCTGCGCCGCAGCCGCGCCGGGCGCGCCATCCGGGCGACCTCGCAAAATGCGCGCGCGGCGCGCTTGATGGGGGTGCGCACCGACCGCGTGTACGCGCTCGCCTTCGCCGTCAACGCCGCGGTGTGCGGCATCGCCGGCGCGCTGGTCGCGATGGTGTGGGTGGTGCATCCGTTCATCGGCATCACCTACACGGTGCGCTCGTTCGTGATCGTGGTGGTGGCGGGGCTGGGCAACATCGCGCCGGTGGTGGTCGCCGGCGCCGCCCTGGGCGGCGCCGAGAACCTGACCGGCTTCCTGCTCGGCGCCGAGTTCCAGACCGCGTTCACGTTCTGTTTGCTGGTCGTGATCCTGCTGCTGCGCAGCTACCTGCTGAGCCGCCGCCGCCAGGTGCTGCGATGAAAGCCCGGTGGCTGGGACCAGTGTTGTTGGCAGCGGCCGGCATCGCCGGGCCGTTTGTGGCGCCGCAACTGCAGTCGCAGATGGCGGTGCTGTGGGTGATGGTGGTGCTGGCGCTGACCTGGGACGTGGTGGGCGGCCAGATGGGCTACAACTCGTTCGGCAACATCGTGTTTTTCGGCGCCGGCATGTACGCCAGCGCGGTGGTGCAGCGCGGCCTGTTGTTCAACGTGCAGGAGTACGCTGCCATTGCCGGCGGCGCGGCGGCGCGCCTGCAGCCGATGCAGTACCTCGGCGGACTTGGGCTGGGGCTGGCGTGTGCGGCGCTGGTGGCGGTGCTGCTCGCGCTGCCGCTCGGTGCCGGCATCCTGCGCCTGCGCGGCCACTACTTCGCCATCTGCACTCTGGGCCTGGGGGTGGCCGCGGGCGAGATCGCCAGCGCCTGGGACTGGCTGGGCGCCGGCGCCGGCCTGGTCACGCCGCTGTTCCCGGAGCAACTGGGCAATCGCAACCGCTTCTTCTGCTTCTACTTCCTCGCCCTGGCCGGCGCCTGCTTCGCCGTGCTGCAACTATTGTACCGCCGCCGCTTCGGGCTGCTGATCAACGCCATCCGTGACGACGAGGACAAGGCGGAGGCGATGGGCCTGCCGACCACCCGCGCCAAGGTGGTGGCCTGGTCGGTGGCGGCGTTCTTCCTGGCCCTGGCCGGCGGCGCCTACGGCAACTTCATCGGTTTCATCGATCCGCTCGACATCGCGTTCTCGGGCAGCACCTTCGGCGTGTGGATGATCCTGATGGCGATCATGGGCGGGCGCGGCACGCTGTGGGGTCCGGTGCTCGGGGCGATGGTGTTCCATGTCGCCCAGGAGCTGTTCTGGACCTTCCTGCTCGGCTGGCACCGGGTCGCCATGGGCCTGCTGATCGTGGTGATCGTGACCTTTCTGCCGGACGGCATTGTGGGCTGGATCCGGGCACGCCGCGGCACCACGGCGCTGGCGGCGGGGCGCCGCGCATGAACGCCCTGCTGCAGGTCGACGGAGTCAGCAAGTCGTTCGGCGGGGTGACGGCCAACCGGGAGATCAGTCTGAGTGTCCCCGCGGGCGCCGTGCACGGGCTGATCGGTCCCAACGGCTCCGGCAAGACCACGCTGTTCAACAGCATCGTCGGCCACCATCCGGTGGACGCCGGCTCGGTGGCGTTCGACGGCACCCGCATCGAGCGCATGAACGTGCCGCGCATCGCCCGCCTCGGCCTGCTGCGCACCTTCCAGCAGACCCGCGTGTACGGCGCCATGAGCTGCGTCGAGAACATGCAGGTCAGCGCGCCGCACCGCACCGCGCACGGCGGCGTGCTGCTGCGCCGGGTGCCGGCCGCGGTGACCGAGCGGGCGGACGCGCTGCTGGAATTCGTCGGCCTCCATGCCCTGCGCCAGCAGCGCGCCGGCAGCCTGTCGTTCGGGCAGCAGAAGCTGTTGGAGTTCGCCATGGCGCTGATGTTCCGGCCCAAGATGCTGCTCCTCGACGAGCCCACGGCGGGCATCAATCCCACCCTGATCAACGGTCTGATCGACCGCCTGATCCGCGCCAACGCCGAGATGGGGGTGACCCTGCTGGTGATCGAGCACAACATGCGGGTGATCATGAACCTGGCCACCCGCATCTACTGTCTGGCGCACGGCCGCCTGCTGGCCGCCGGAGCGCCCGAGGAAGTGCGCAGCGATCGGCGCGTGGTCGAGGCGTACTTGGGCGGGGAATGATGGCCGGCACAACGCCGGGCAGCGGGATTTCCGGTTACGGGGGCGGCGAGCTGGGCGCGGCCATCTCGGTGCAGCAGGTGGCGCGCGAGAGCGCGTCGCTGCTGGCGGAGGGCGTGCCGCGCGAGCGGCTGGCGGAACTGGCCGGCGGCGACGACTATCTGCGCATCGACCGCCTGGTAGCCGGCTACGGCCGCATGGAGATCCTGCACGGCCTGGACTTGCAGGTGGGGCGCGGGCAGTCGCTGTGCCTGATCGGCCCCAACGGCGCCGGCAAGTCCACCGTGCTGCACGCGATCTACGGTCTGAACACGATCACCGGCGGCACCATCCGCAAGCAGGGCCGCGACATCACCCGCATGCGCCCCGCCGACAAGCTCGCTCAGGCCGGCATCGCCTACATCCTGCAGGACAACTCGGTGTTCCCTGACATGACCGTCGAGGAGAATCTGCAGATGGGCGCCTTCCTGATGCGCGACCACGCCGCGGTACGCAACGCCGTGGCCGCGGTGCTCGACCGCTACCCGCGCCTGGCCGAGCGCCGTACGCAGCCGGCGCGGGTGTTGTCGGGCGGCGAGCGGCGCCTCCTGGAGATCTCGCGCGCCCTGGTGATGGATCCGGACGTGCTGCTGGTGGACGAGCCGTCGATCGGCCTGGAGCCGCGCTTCATCGACATGGTGTTCGAGATCCTCGTCGACCTGCGCGACCGCGCGCGCAAGACCATCGTCATGGTCGAGCAGAACGCGCGCAAGGGGTTGCAGTTCGCCGACCTGGGCTATGTGCTGGTGGCCGGCAATGTGGCCCTGGCGGCGCGCGGCGACGAGCTGCTGGAAGATGCGCGCGTCGGCCGGCTGTTCCTCGGCGGCTGAACGACCGGCTGGCAACGGCTCAGCAAAAAGAAAGCCCGCGGCTGGCACCCGACAAGGATGCGCGGCCGCGGGCCTGCGGAGCGTAAGCGGGAGGCTTGCGCGCTATTCGGGCAGCTTGTCGTCGACGCCCTGCACGTACCAGTTCATGCCCAGCAGCGTGCCATCGTCGACCACCTCGCCGTCGCCGATCACCATGGTGCCTTCCTGGTTGTAGATCGGGCCCATGAACGGGTGCAGCTCTCCGGAGGCGATCATCGCTTCCGTTGCCCGCGCCTTGGCGGCGACCTCGGCCGGCATGTTCTTGTACTCGGACATGCGGACCATGCCCGGCGCTATGCCGTCCCAGGTGTCGGTGGACTCCCAGGTGCCGTCCAGCACTGCCCGAGTACGGGCGACGTAGTAGGGCCCCCACTCGTCGATGATGGAGGTGAGCTGCGCGTTCGGGGCGAACGCGTGCATGTCGGAGGCCTGGCCGAAGCCGACCACGCCCTGTTCCTCGGCGATCTGCAGCGGCGCGGTGGAGTCGGTGTGCTGGGTGATGATGTCAGCGCCCTGCCCGATCAGCACCTTGGCGGCGTCCGCCTCCTTGCCCGGATCGAACCACGTGCTGACCCAGATCACCTTGAGCTTGAAGTCGGGGTTGATGGTCTGCGCGCCGAGCAGGAACGAGTTGATGCCGCGCACCACCTCGGGAATCGGGAACGACGCGATGTAACCGGCGACGCCGCTCTTCGACATCTGCGCCGCGATCTGGCCGATGATGTAGCGGCCCTCGTAGAAGCGGGCCGAATAGATGGCCACATTGTCGGCGCGCTTGTAGCCGGTGGCGTGCTCGAACTTCACGTCCGGGAAGCGCTCGGCCACCTTGACGGTCGGATCCATGTAGCCGAACGAGGTGGTGAAGATCAACTCGGCGCCGCCTTGGCGGACGAGTCGTTCGATGGCACGTTCGGCGTCCGGACCCTCGGGGATGTTCTCGAGGTAGACCGTCTCGACGTGGTCGCCAAGCTCCTCCTCGACGGCGAGACGGCCTTGATCGTGCTGGTAGGTCCAGCCGTGGTCGCCGATCGGACCGATGTAGATGAAGCCGACCTTCAGCGCGTGGTCGCCGAAAGCGAACGTCGAGATCGACAACAGCAGCGCAAGGCTGACGATCAGTGCGAATGTTTTTTTCATGAAAAGTGCTCCTTGTGGCATGAAAAGATGGATTCGGGCCGAGCTCTGAGCGCCCGCGGGCCGGCAGCGAGCGGACCAAAGCAAATAACAGCACGAGTGACCCGCTTGGTCAAGCCATATGATGGCGGCTTAGGCGGCTTGTGGCGGCTCAGCGATCCGGGACGAAGGGCAGGCCGAGGCAGGCGGGGGTGTTCTTCCGGGTCAGCAGCCGGTTGCCGGAGATCAGTACGAGTGCTGCGATGGTGGCTAGGTAGGGCAGCGAGGACAGCAGTTGCGGTGGGATGCCGATGCCCACTCCCTGGGCGTACAGGCCCATGATCCACACGGTGCCGAACAGGTAGGCGCCGACCACGACGCGGCGCGGCGCCCAGGTGGAGAACACCACCAGGGCGAGGGCGATCCAGCCGCGCCCGGCGGTCATGTTCTCGACCCACTGCGGCGTGTAGACCAGCGACAGGTAGCCGCCGGCCAGCCCGGCGCAGGCGCCGCCGAACGCGATGCAGGCGTAGCGCACCGCGATCACCCGGTAGCCGAGGGCGTGCGCGGAGTGGTGGTTGCCGCCGGTGGCGCGGATCACCAGCCCGACGCGGGTGCGCGCCAGGGTCCAGGCGACCAATACCGTGAGCGCCATCGACGCGTACACCAGTGCGTCCTGGCCGAACAGCACCGGGCCGAGCAGCGGGATGTCGGTCAGCACCGGAAGGTGAATGCGCTGCAGCTTTACGCCGGGCAAACCGGTGAAGCTCTCGCCGATCAGGCCGGACAGCCCAAGCCCGAGCAGCGTCAGCGCCAGCCCGGTGGCAACCTGGTTGGTCACCAGCGTCTGGGTGAAGTACGCGAACAGCAGCGCCACCCCGGCCCCCATGACGATCGACGCCGCCACGCCGGCCACGGCCGAATCGAACGTGTAGGCGGCGGCGAAGCCGCTCACCGCGCCGATGATCATCATCCCCTCGACGCCGAGGTTGAGCACCCCCGAGCGCTCCACCACCAGCTCCCCGATGGCAGCCAGCAGCAGCGGCGTCGACGCGGTGATGATGGTCAGCAGCACCGCCTCCAACGCGCTCACGGCGGCTGTCCCGAAATACCGGCGTCATGCCGGGTGGCGTCGGATGTGTCTGAGGCCCCGATTCCGTCGTTCAGACTCGTCAAGAACCCTCGAACTTCAGAAAACGCACCGTGTTCTGAGTTCCAGTACCCCTTCCGAGCGGCGACTCCGACGGAGACACTCAGCAGTACTCCGCCACGAGCGAGTACCATGCACATAGCCAACCGGGACACGCGCACCATGCCTTCTCCCACGGTCGGCAGTGGAACCAGCTCGGACAAGCCTGTGTCTGCCCAGATCATGGGCGACCCTGTTTGCGAAATGACCTCGAGACTGGTCAGGGAGGGATCAACGATGTGGAGCGCTTCTACGACCCGATGGCCTTGCTTCTGTTTCTTCAATGCGCCAAGACACTCGGCGTCCAATTTCAGGTCTCCGATTCCTGAAGGAACAATATAAGCTGGGAACAGGACGGGCTGGTTTCGGCGCTCAATAAGAATCTCCTTGTCCGTTACCTGGATGCGTCGTTGCCAAGGAGGAGCATCACCACGCTGGATCGTGGCCAGGAGCTTCGGATCCTGCAATTCCTCTCCTATCAATACGTCGTTTGAGGCAGAGAGCGATGTTTTCACGACGTCGTCATGCTCCATCTCGACCTTCATGCTGAGGGATCCGCTTGACTGGTGATGGGCGCTGATCTCTATGGGGATCCGGAAATTGAGCGAGGAGAACATCTGTCTCCAGTAGATCGACGGAATTGCCGCAGGTGGCAGTCGTTCCGATCTCATCCCACGGATAATCGAGTTATGTAATGTGATTTCCGGATGTCCTGCGGACAGCATCAGCACAGCTTCGAGCAGCGTCGTCTTGCCGGAGTTGTTTCGGCCGCTGATCAGGTTGATCCGGCTCAACTCGTCTATCCGGAGTTCACGGAAGGCGCGATAGTTCGAGATTCTCAAGCTCATCAGCATAGAACCGATCTCCTTGAACGCAGGGCGGCGGCGACCTTGCACCCGCGTGCGAGGCTGTAAGGTATCATTTCTGTACCACCCTGAGGCGGTAGCGGATCAGGGTGTCGCTGGCCAGGATGAAGAACAGCAGGGTGCCCTGGAACACCTGCGCGGTCTTGTCGGACATGCCGAGCGCAATCTGGGCGCCTTCGCCGCCCAGGTAGCTGATCGCCAGGATGATGCCGGCAAACAGGACGCCGAGCGGGTTCAGCCGCCCGAGAAAGGCCACGATGATGGCGGTGAAGCCGTATCCGGGCGAGATCACCGGTTGCAGTTGCCCGACCGGACCGGCGATCTCGCCGATGCCGGCCAGCCCGGCCAGGGCGCCGGACAGCGCCAGGCAGAACCACACGGTGCGCGGGCGCGAGAAACCGCCGAAACCGCTGGCGCGCGGGGCGGCGCCGCTCACCTCGATTTCGAAGCCCTTGCGGGTGCGCGCCATGAACAGGAACAGCACCAGCACCGCCAGCACCGCGAACGCGCCGCCCAGGTGCACCCGGCTGTAGCCCAGCGTGGGCAGGAGTTGCGCTCCCTGCAGCGCCACCGATTCGGGGAAATTGTAGCCCTCCGGATCGCGCCACGGGCCGCGCACCAGCCAGTCGAGCAGCAGCTGCGCCACGTACACGAGCATCAGACTGGTGAGTATCTCGTTGACGCCGAAGCGATTGCGCAGCAGCGCCGGGATCGCCGCCCAGGCGATGCCGCCGGCCATGCCGAGCAGCATCATCAGCGGCAGCACCAGCGGCGACTGCCACTGGTGCGCCAGGATCGGGATCGCTGCCCCCGCGATGGCGCCCAGCGTGAACTGGCCCTCGGCGCCGATGTTCCAGACGTTGGCGCGGAAGCAGACCGCCAGCCCGACGCCGATCAGCACCAGCGGCGTGGCCTTGACGACCAGCTCTTCGATCGACCACAGGGTGGTGACCGGCTCGATGAAGTAGACGTACAGCCCGCGCCACGGGTCGATGCCGCGCGCTGCAAACAGGATGGCCCCGACGATCACCATGAGCAGGATGGCCAGCACGGGAGAGACCACGGTCATCACCCGGCTCGGCTGCGGCCGCTTTTCGAACAGCAGCTTCACGCGCGGACCTCCCGGTCGGCGGCGCTCTCGTGGGCGCCGGCCATCAGCAGCCCGATCCGTTCCCGATCGATCGCGCCGGCGGGATAGGTGTCCGACAGCTCGCCGCGCGAGATCACCGCGATGCGGTCGGCGATCTCGAAGATCTCGTCGAGATCCTGGCTGATCACCAGCACCGCGGCGCCGGCCTGCGCCATGTCGGACAGCATCTGGCGGATCAGCGCGGCCGCGCCGACGTCCACCCCCCAGGTCGGCTGGTTGATCACCAGTACCTTCGGCTCGCGGTCCAGCTCCCGTCCGACCACGAATTTCTGCAGGTTACCGCCGGACAGGGACGCCGCCGGCGGATTTTCCCGGCTCGCCCGCACGTCGAACCGCTCGCTGACGCGCGCCGCGGCGGCGCGCGTCCTGGCGCGATCGATAAAGCCGGCGCGTACCAGGCCGCGATCGGAGGCGTGGCGGGTCAGCAGTACGTTGTCGGCCAGTACGAAGCCCGGCACGGCGCTGTGGCCGAGCCGCTCCTCGGGCACGAAGGCGGCGCCGAGCCGCCGGCGCGCGGTCACGTCGCGCGTGCCGCAGCGCTGCCCGGCGATGGTGACGGTCTCCGGCGCCGGAGCCGGGCATTCGCCGGACAGCGCCTCGAACAGCTCGGACTGACCGTTGCCGGCCACCCCGGCGATCGCCACCACCTCACCGGCGCGCACCTCCAGGCAGACGTTGCGCAGCGCCACCCCGAACGGCCCCCCGGCCGGCAGCGACAGGCCGGCGACCGTCAGCAGCGGCATTCCGCCTGTGAGGTGGCCGCCGGCGTTCACCTCGTGCACGTCCGCCCCTACCATCAGCCGTGCCAGCGAGGCGGCGGTTTCGACCTGCGGGTCGACCTCGGCCACCACCTTGCCGAGGCGCAGGATGGTGGCGTCGTGGCACAGCTGCTTCACCTCTTCCAGCCGGTGCGAGATGTACAGCACCGCGCAGCCGTCGGCCGCCAGGCGGCGCAGGGTGATGAACAGCTGGTCCGCCTCCTGTGGGGTGAGCACCGCGGTCGGCTCGTCCATGATCAGGAGTTGCGGCTCCTGCAGCAGGCAGCGCACGATCTCGATGCGCTGGCGTTCGCCGACCGACAGGTCCGCCACCAGGGCGGAGGGCTCCAGTGGCAGGCCATACTCGCGCGACACGCGGGCGATGCGCTCGCCGAGGGAATTCGGATCGAACGCGCCGCGCAGGGCGAGGGCGATGTTCTCGACCACGGTGAGCGCATCGAACAGCGAGAAGTGCTGGAACACCATGGCGATGCCGAGCCGCCGGGCGGCCGCCGGATTGGGCACCACCATGTCCTGCCCGCGCCAGCGCAGGCTGCCCGCCGTGGGCTGCAGCGCGCCGTACATGATCTTGACCAGGGTCGATTTGCCGGCGCCGTTCTCGCCCAGCAGGGCGTGGATCTGGCCGCGGCGCAGGCGTAGAGTGATCCGGTCGTTGGCGGTGAAGTCGCCGAACATCTTCACGATGTCGCGCGCCTCCAGCAGGTACTCGGCGCCGGCCTCGCGTCGCTCGCTCATCCCACCTCCTGCGAAGCGCGATCAGCCGCCGACGGCGTCGCGGCGAAACGCCCAGCCGGTAAGGCGCCGTTCGAGCCAGGCGAAGGCAGCATACATGCCGATTCCCTCCACGGCCAGCGC
This sequence comes from Spirochaetia bacterium, assembly GCA_965262935.1. Taxonomy (GTDB): domain Bacteria; phylum Spirochaetota; class Spirochaetia; order SZUA-6; family Bin103; genus Bin103. Next base: position 1,685,106 of record OZ253572.1, read on the forward strand.
CAACAGGCCGGCGAACACCAGCGGCACCTCGAAGTTGGCCTGCGCGGTCAGCATCATGTGCCCGATGCCGACGTTGGCGGCGACCGTTTCCGAGACCACCGAGCCCACGAACGCCAGCGTGATCGCCACCTTGAGCGAGCCGAAGAAGTAGGGCAGGGCGCGCGGAATGCCCACCTTGAGCATGATGTCGCGCTTGTGCGCCCCGAGCGCGCGCAGCACGTCCTCCAGCTCCGGCTCCAGTGTCGCCAGGCCGGTGGCCACGTTGACCACGATCGGGAAGAACGAGATCAGGAATGCGGTCAGGATGGCCGGCGGCGAGCCGATGCCGAACCACAACACCAGAATCGGCACCACCGCCACCTTGGGCACGCAGTTGAAGCCGATCATCACCGGGTACAGGCCGTGGTAGATGATCTTCGACCAGCCGATGATCATGCCGAGCAGCAGCCCGAACCCTACCGCGATGCCGAACCCGGCCAGCGTGGTCCACAGGGTCTGGATCGAGTTGACGACCAGCGCGCGGCGAAACTCGCCGAAGGTGGTCAGGATCACGGTGGGCGCGGGCAGCACGTAGGAGGGGATCCGGAACACCCGGCACACCGCCTCCCAGAGCAGGAAGCCGCCGAGCGTCATGAGCCACGGCGACAGCTTGTCGCGCCAGCGGGTCTGACCCGCCTGCCGCGGCTGAGCCGGGGCGCCGGCCTGCGCCTCGACAGGGTCGGTCATAGCACCCGGAACTGCGCGATGTGCTCGCGCAGCTCCTGCACGATGGCGACGAACTCCGGGGAATAGCAGTCGTCCGGATTGCGCGGGCGCGGCAGATCGATCGTCCGGGAAACCTCGATGCGCCCCGGCCGGGCGCTCATGACGTGCACGGTGTCGGCCAGGAACACCGCTTCGCGCAGGTCGTGGGTGACCAGGATCACGGTAAACCGCTTGCGCTGCCACAGGTCGCGCAGCACGCACCACAACTCCTCACGGGTGAACGCGTCCAGCGCCGCGAACGGCTCGTCCAGCATCAGCAGGGCGGGCTCGTGAATCAGCGCCCGGCACAGCGACGCCCGCTGCTGCATGCCGCCGGACAACTGCCACGGGAAGTGGCCGCCGTAGCCGGCCAGGCCGACCAGCGCCAGCAGCTCCTCCGCGGCCGCCACGTACGCGGCGCGCTGGGAGCGCAACCGGCGCCGGTGCGGCTGCACGATCTCCAGCGGCAGCAGGACGTTGTCCAGAGTCGACCGCCACAGCAGCAGGGTCGGATTCTGGAACGCCATCCCGACGATCTTCAAGGGGCCGGTCACCGGCTGGCCGGCCACCACGGTGGCTCCGGTGCGGGCCGGGAGCAGGCCCGACATCAGCTTCATCAGCGTCGACTTGCCGCACCCGCTCGGCCCCACCACGGCGGCGAACTCGCCGCGCTCCACCTGCAGGTCGAGGCCCTGCAGGACCAGCGCAGCGGTGGCGTCGCCGCCGTACGTCATGCTGACATCGCGCAGCTCGACGAATGCGTCCTGCCGCTTGCTTCCCGTTGCGCCCGCACCCACGGCGGCGCTACTGTAGCATACGCTCCGCGGCCGCCGGCAGATACTCGTTGGTGAACACGGCCTCGGGCGCCGGCGGCGTGCCGCTGAACTCGTAGGTCACCCCGATCTGCTCGATCGAGGAGGCCAGCCGCGCCATGTCGACGCTGCCGAACCCGTGCTCCTGCACGTAGGCGGTGTTCACGTTGTCGACGATGCTCATTTCCAGGCGTTCCAGCTCGACCGGCTCGCGCGCCACCAGGTTGCGCTCCAGCACGTGCTTCACGGCGGCCGCCGGATCGGCCACGGTGTCCTGCCAGCCCCTGATGATGGCGCGCACGAAGCCGGCGACCGCAGCGGGGTTTTCGGCGGCGAACTCGGGATTGACCATGATCGCGTTGCCGTACAGATCGAGCCCGTAGTCGGACATCAGGAACACGCGAATGTCCTCCGCAGGCACGCCGTTGGACTTGAGGTTCAGGAACGAGGAGAAGGAGAACCCGGTGATGGCGTCGACCTTGCCGGCCACCAGCATCGGCTCACGCACCGGGAAGCCGATGTTCTCGATGGTCACCTTGCTGGCGTCGATGCCGTTCGCCTTGACGAACGCCTTCCACTGCGCGTAGGCGCCGTCGGGGGCCGGCGCGCCGAGGATGCGCCCTTCCAGGTCGCGCGGCGTCTCGATGCCGGTCTTGGCCAGCGTGATGATCGCGAACGGCGGCGCGTCGTACACCATGAGAATGCCTTTGATGCCCACGTCCGGATTCTTGTCGCGGAACTTGATCAGCGAGTTGATGTCGGCAAAGCCGAACTGGTAGACGCCGCTGGCGACGCGCGGAATCGCCTCCAGCGAGCCCTGGCCGGTGTCGACCGTGACGTCCAGCCCCTCGTCGGCGAAGTAGCCCTTGTCATCGGCCAGCAGGTAGGCGGCGCTCGGACCTTCGAACTTCCAGTCCAGCGAGAACTTGACGGCGAGTTCGTCGGCGCTCACGGTGCCGACGGCGACCAACGATGCGCAGGCCACGGCCACCAAGCCGAGCACCGCGCGATGAAATGTGTGCATTACGATCCTCCGCTACGCATTATGCAAGAAGCGCGCCACATTGAGCAGCCCTGAAGCGCCCTGAAGCGGGCGAGCAGGCGGAAAACCCGCGCACGGCCTACATATTCGTAGCTCCTGTCCGCGGAAGACACCAGGATGTCGGTGCTGTGCTGCTTCGATCTTTCGATCTCGGCAGGCCGCAGGTGGCCGCCGCTCTGTGGTAGGCTTGCGGCCCAGTTGGCTTTGAGCTTGAGGGAGAGGCGCGATGAACATGGGGGCGTTTTCAGTGAGCCTGGCGGTTGCGGACTTGCAAGCGGCGCAGGAATTCTACGAGAAGCTTGGCTTTTCCCGCTCCGGCGGAGACGGCGAGGGTTACGTCATCATGGCCAACGGCGGCGCGTCCGTCGGGCTGTTTCAGGGCATGTTTGAAGGCAACATCCTCACCTTCAACCCCGGTCTGAAACCGGACGGTTCGCCACTCACGGACTTCACGGACGTAAGGGACATTCGCAGGTCCCTGGTTGCGGCCGGCATCGAGATGACGACGGATACCGACCCCGACGGCTCCGATCCGGCACACATCGTGTTCCACGATCCGGACGGCAATGCGATTCTTGTCGACCAGTTCTTCCCGAAGCCCGGCAGCGGAGCCGGTCCAGCCCCACAATGACAGGGTAATGGCAGCACGCATCCGGCAGTGGCGGCCCGTGGAACCGCGCCGCAGCGCAGACAGCGCAGATTCGACAACCCGAGTAGGGTGTGCCAGAATGCCGCCGCAACGGCAGGGGAGCGTACATGACAGATGTTTCGATAACGATGCTCAACTCGATGGCGGACCGCGATTTCGAGACCGCTCTGGACCGCCACGCGGAGTGGGGGCTGCGGCATCTGGATGTAAAGGACTCGGTGTTCGGCAAGGGCGTGGCCGATCTGAGCGATGCCGAGGCAGGGCGCGCCGCCGAGTTGATCGACGCCCGCGGGCTGTCGCTGTACTGCATGTCGACCCAGCTCTTTCACGGCGACGTGGAGGTGGGCGAGGCGGCGTTCCGCGACGCGCACCTGGAGCCGCTGGAGCGCGCCATCGCGGTTGCCCGGATCCTGCGCCCGAGCCTGTTCCGGCTGCTGTCCGCGCGCACCGTCCGTCGCGAGCAGGTCACCGACAGCATCGCCTATCTGCGCGCCGAACATCCGTGGGTGATCGCCTGCTACCGTGAAGCGGTGCAGCGGCTGGCCGCGGCGGGGCTGCGCGTGACCATCGAGAACGAGTGCCACGCCAACATCTTCGCGACCCCGGAGGAGGTGACCGGTTTCTTTGCCGAGCTGGACTGCGGCGATGCCGTCAACCTGACCTGGGACGTGCAGAACATGTGGCAGATGGGCACCGTTCCCACCATGGACGTCTATCGCGGGTTGCGCCCGCTGCTCGCCTACTACCACCTGAAGGGCGGACAGGCGGAACCGGGCAGCCGCAGCCTGCGCTGGAAGTCGAGCCTGGAGGACGCCTCCTGGCCGGTGCGCGAGATCACGCGGCAGGTGGTGGCGGACGGCGCCAGCCCGGTGATCTGCCTGAACGGCTCGCACGGTGCGCGCAAGCCGGGCTATTCTTATGACGGTGTGCTGGAACGTGATCTGGCGTTCGTGCGCCGTGAGATCGCGGGAGGAGAATGATGAGCTATCAGCGCGAGTTCGAACGGCGGCTCAACGTCGGGGTAGTAGGCGTCGGGTCGCATGCCTACCGCAACATTCTGCCGACGCTGCACTTCCTGCCGGTGCGGCTGGTCGCGCTGTGCGACCTGAATCTGGACTTGGCGCGGCGCACCGCCGCCGAGTACGGCGTCGCGGCCTGTTATACCAGGGCCGCCGACATGTACCGCAATGAGAATCTGGACGCCGTATTCCTGTGCGTATCGGCTCGCCACCACCCGCAGCTCGCCTGCGAGGCGCTCGATGCGGGCATGCACCTCTGGATGGAGAAACCGCCGTCGATCAATCCGGCGCAAGTGGAGACCATGATCGAACACCGGGGCGACCGCATCGTGGTGGTGGGCTTCAAGAAGGCGTTCCTGCCCGCCACGCGCAAGGTGATCGAGATCATGGCCAGCGCTGACGCGGGGCCGTTGGAGGGGATGACGGCAGAGTACCGGCTGCGGCTGCCCGAAGAGGGCGCGGCGGTGCTGTCCGATCCGGGGCTGCGCAATCCGTTCGGCGATGCCTGTCACCCGCTGGCGCTGATGCTCGCGGTCGGCGGCGAGGTGGCGGCGGTGACCATGCACGCGACGCCGTCACGGGTCGGCGCCTGTATCCTGGAGTTCGCCAGCGGAGCGGTGGGCACCTTCAATGTGGTGTCGGCGCGCACCATGCCGCAGGAGCGCTATGCGTTCTGGGGCAAGTGGCACGTCAGTATCGAGAACGGCAACCGCATCACGGTGCGGCGCGGCATTCCTTTCGACTACCAGTACACGACCAGCTTCGCGCCCGAGGGCATCGACTCCGGAGCGGTGGTGTGGGAGCCGCAGAACACCCTGGCCACCCTGGAGAACAAATCGCTGTTTACCCAGGGCTTCTACAACGAGATGCGCTACTTCTGCGACTGCGTGCTGGAGGGCCGCCCGGCGCAGCAGGGGTCGCTGGAGTTCGCGCTCTCGCTGATGCGCGTGTACGCGGCGGCGCTGCACTCCGAGGGCCGCAGGATCGAGATCGCCTGACCGAGCCGGTGCACGCACCGGTCCCGAAACGGATCGTCGCCATCGGCGGCGGAGACCTCCGTACGCTGGCTACCGAGCCGATCGACCGGGCCATCATCGAACTCACCGGGCGGGCGTCGCCGAACGTTCTGTTCGTGCCGACGGCGAGCAGCGACTCACCGGAGTACTGGCAGGCGTTCGACCGCGCCTATCGAGTGGAATATGGCTGCCGGACGGACGTGCTCTATCTGCTTGGATCCCCGCCGCCGCCCGTCCGGATCGCCACCAAGGTACGCTGGGCTGACGTCGTCTACGTCGGCGGCGGCAACACGCTCAAGATGATGCGACGCTGGCGCCGGTTGGGAGTCGACCGCCTGCTGCGCGAGGCGTACGCGGCGCGGACCGTGCTGTGCGGCACCAGCGCCGGAGCGATCTGTTGGTTCGACCGCGGCCACAGCGACTCGATGTCGTTCTACCGTCCGGACCGCTGGGACTACATCGCCGTCACTGGCATGGGACTGCTCCCCGGCCTGGCGTGTCCGCACTACGACGGCGACACCGCCGGCGTACCTCGAAGGGCGCACTTCCACGAGATGCTGGCGAGCAAGGGCGGCCCCGGGCTGGCGATCGACAACGACTGCGCGGTCGTGTTCGTCGGCGCCGGCTACCGCGTCATCTCCGCGGCCGCCGGCGCCGGAGCGTATGCACTCATGGCGCAACGAGGCCGTGTCACCGAACGCCTGCTGCCCGCCGCGCACGACTACCGGCCCGCGAACGAGCTGTACGTCTGCCCCTGAGTACCCTCTGCAACTCCGCAACAAGCTTGATGTGCATGGCCCGCGGAGACTTGGTAGGATGCCCTTCGTGAACGAGTTCACTGCGGTAGTGGAGCGTGATCAACGCTGGTTTGTCGCCTACTGTGTGGAGATTCCCGGCGCAAACGGACAAGGTCTCACCAAGGCTGAGGCATTACAGAGCCTCAAAGAGGCGATTTCGTTGATCTTGCATGATCGGCGAGAGGATGCGCGGCGCGGTATACCCACGGGCGCCGAACAGGAAACCGTGATCGTCGAGTGAAACGCGGGCGGCGCGCACCATTCGTCAGGAGCCGGTTTCGAGCAATTGCTTGAGCGCCTCAAGCTGGCCGCTGTCGGCCTTGCGGATCGCCATCCGGATCAGTGGCGCCAGGAACCGCCAAGGACCGCGCATGCGGCAGCCCGCGGTCAGGGTGACCCGCGTAGCGTCGGCGCTCAATGCTTCGCTAGTGTACTCGTAGTCGGCGGTGACGCCGGCGTGCTCGGAGCGCAGCACGAACGACCGGCCCGGCTGCCATGTGGTGATCGTGGACGTGCGGTCCTGGTCGCGGGCACGAAAGGTGATCCGCGTTCCCACTGCGGACTCACCTTCCGCCTTCAGCCAGTCGACGCCGGCCATCCAGCGGTGCGCGTTGCTCCAGTCGGTGAGCGCCTGCCACACCTGATCCTCGGGTTTGGCTATGGTGGCTTCCACGGCGAACGCTATCGGCATCGCGGGTCTCCTCGGAATCGTCATTCGTGGGCGCAACACGGCGCCTGGCGGTCGCATGTCGTCGACGGCTGCGGCGGTGTGCACCGGGCACAGCATACACTACGGCAGCACCGGTTGGGGCCGAACGCACGCGGGTCTCGCGTGTCTTCTCCGGCACCCTGGCGATGTTGCCCGCCGGTCGCCCTGTGGTGCCAGCCCGAAGGCGCCGCACGCGGTGAGAGAACAATCCGCTTGACCTCCACCGCTGGCATGGCTACCCTAACTCCATATTTTGAGTAATCAAAATATGGATTTCCTGAATGCGAAAGAAGAGCTGTTGCCGGCACGGCACACGGGCGCTGGCGCTGTTGGGGTGTACCCTGGCGGCAGCGTTGCTCGTTGCGTGCGGCGCGAGTGGAGACAGCAACCAGACCAATGCAGGAGAACGGGCGTCGGCCGGCGCGGCGGCGGCTGCAGCGGGCGGCGCGGCCGCGCGCGATTATCCGTATCGCGTCACCGCCACCACCGGCATGGTGGCCGACATCGTACGGCAGGTAGCCGGCGACCGGGGTGAGGTGAGGTCGATCATCGGCGAGGGGGTGGACCCCCACCTGTATGTGCCCACGCGCAGCGACGTGGCGTCCCTGATTGACGCGGACATCGTGTTCTACTCGGGTCTGCTGCTGGAGGGAAAGATGACCGACACCCTGATCAAGGTGGCCAGCAGCGGGCGCCCGGTGCACTCGGTCACGGAGCTGGTGGACGAGTCGGCGCTGCTGGCGCCGGATGAGTTCGCCGGCCACTTCGATCCCCACCTGTGGATGGATGTGTCGGGTTGGATGCAGGCGGTGGACGCGGTGACCGGGGCGCTGGCCGAGTTCGATCCGTCCGCTGCCGACGGCTATCGAAAGCGCGCGGCCGGCTACCGGGCCGGCCTTGCCGAGCTGCACGACTACGCCCTGCGCGTCGTCGGCTCGATTCCGGAGCGGCAGCGCATCCTGGTCACCGCCCACGACGCGTTCAACTACTTCGGCCGCGCCTACGGGCTGGAGGTGGAGGGCATCCAGGGCATGTCCACCGAGTCGGAGGCGGGCCTGGACCGCATCAACTGGCTGGTGGACCTGCTGGTCACGCGGCAGGTCGGGGCGGTGTTCGTGGAGACCACCATAGCCGAGCGCAACGTGCGCGCGCTCATCGAGGGGGCCGCGGCGCGCGGCCACACGGTGGTGGTCGGCGGCGAGCTGTTCTCGGACGCCATGGGGCAGCCGGGCACCTACGAGGGCACCTACGTCGGCATGCTCGATCACAACATCACCACGGTGGCGCGTGCCCTGGGCGGCGCAGCGCCGGAGCGCGGCTTCCAGGGGAAGTTGTCGCATGCGGTGGCATCGCCGTGACGGGGCCGGCGCAGCTCGCACCGGGTCCGGTCGCGGCGGCGTCCGACCCCGCGCACAGCCCGCTGGTGGTGCGCGACCTCACCATCGCCTACCGGCGGCGGCCGGTGCTGTGGGACGTCGATCTGGCGGCCAGCGATGGCGTGATCACCGGCATCGTCGGACCCAACGGCGCCGGCAAGAGCACCCTGTTGAAGGGGGTGCTCGACCTGGTGCCGCGCGTGTCCGGCTCGGTGAGCATCTACGGCAAGCCCTACCGCCAGCAGCGCCGTCTGGTGGCCTACGTCCCGCAGCGCGAGAGCGTCGACTGGGACTACCCGGTGAGCGCCCTCGATCTGGTGGCGATGGGGCTGTACCGGTCGCTCGGCTGGCTGCGCCCGGTGCGCCGCGCCACCCGCGAGGCGGCGCGCGCCGCCATGGATCTGGTCGGCATGGCCGACTACGCCGGGCGCCAGATCTCCGAGCTCTCCGGCGGCCAGCAACAGCGGCTGTTCCTGGCGCGGGCGCTGGCTCAGGATCCGCAGATCTATCTCATGGACGAGCCGTTTGCCGGGGTCGACGCGGCCACCGAGCGCGCCATCGTCGAGCTGCTGCAACGGCTGCGCGGCGCCGGCAAGAGCGTGTTCGTGGTGCACCACGACCTGCAGACCGTCAGGAGCTATTTCGACGATCTGCTGATGCTCAACCTGCGCGTGGTGGCGCACGGGCCGGTGGCGGAGGTGTTCACCAACGACAACCTGCAGAAGACCTACGGCGGCCGGCTGACCCTGCTCGAGCAGGCGGTGGACGCCCTCGGGCGCGGGCCGGGCGTACGAGGACTGAGCGGGTGAACTACCTGCCCGCCGCGGAGCAGGTGCTGCGCGTGCTGCTCCTGCGCGACTTCAACACGCGGGTGGTGGTGGTGGGCGTGGCCCTGCTCGGGATGGCCGCCGGCATCGTCGGCACGTTCACCCTGTTGCGCAAGCGCGCCCTGGTTTCGGACGCGGTCAGCCATGCCACGCTGCCGGGCGTCGCCGCGGCGTGGCTGGTGATGGTCGCGCTCGGCGGCACCGGCAAGTGGTTTCCCGGTCTGCTGATCGGCGCCGCGGTGGGCGGCCTGACCGCGGTGGCGGCCGTGCTGACCCTGCGCAGCGTGCTGCGCCTGCACGAGGATGCCGCCCTCGGAGTGGTGCTGTCGGTATCGTTCGGGATCGGTATCGCGCTGCTCGGGCTGATCCAGCAGATGCGCCGCGGCTCCGCCGCCGGCCTGGACTCCTTCATCTACGGCAAGACCGCGTCGATGCTGACCTCGGACGCGCTGCTGATCGCCGTCATCTCGCTGATCCTGGTGGTCGCCGCGGTGCTGCTGTTCAAGGAGCTGAATCTGCTCTGTTTCGACGCACCCTACGCGGCCACCCAGGGGTTCCCGGTGGCACTCCTCGACGTGCTGATGCTGGGGCTGGTGGTGGCGGTCACGGTAATCGGCTTGCAGGCCGTGGGGCTGATCCTGATCGTCGCCCTGCTGATCACCCCGGCCGCCGCGGCCCGCTTCTGGACCCACGACCTGCGCGTGATGACTGTTCTGGCGGCGCTGATCGGGGCCGCCGGGGGATTCATCGGGGCCGGGCTGTCGGCGCTGGTGCCGCGCCTGCCGGCGGGGGCGGTGATCGTGGTGACCATCTCGGTCGGTTTTATCATCAGCGTCCTGTTCGGGACCCGCCGCGGCCTGTTGCGCCTGCTCGTCGAGCGGCGCCGCGCCGACCGCCGCATCCGGCGCGAGCACCTGTTGCGCGCGGTGTTCGAGCAGCTGGAGGGTCAGCTCGGGAGCACGCCCGGACTGCGCGAACTGGCGGCCGTCGCGGTGAGCCGCGAGCAGCTTGGCCAGCGGCGCGGCTGGAGCCGGGCCGAGTTGGCATCGGCGCTCCGCATCGCCGGCCGCGAGGGCTGGCTGCGGGGCGAGACCGGGACCGGACAGGATTTCCGGCTCACGGCGGCGGGCGCGGAACAGGCGTTGCAGGTGGTACGCAACCACCGGCTGTGGGAGCACTACTTGATCGAGTACGCCGAGGTTGCCACCAGCCGCGTGGACCGCGGCGCCGACCGCATCGAGCATGTGCTCGGCCCGGAACTGGTCGCCGAGCTGGAGGAGCAGTTGGACCGGCAACGCGATCGCGCCGCCGTGGCGGCCAGCCCGCACGCGCTGGCGCGGGCGGAGGATCGAGCGTCGTCATGAACTGGACCTATCTCGACACCGGGATCGTGGTGGTGGCGGCGGTCAGCGCCATGGCGTGCGCGCTGATCGGCAGTTTTCTGGTGCTGCGCCGCATGAGCATGATGGGCGATGCCATCAGCCACGCCGTGCTGCCGGGCATCGCCGCCGCCTTTCTGGTGATGCTGAGCCGCGACACGGCGGTGATCCTGGTCGGGGCGGCGCTCGCCGGGGTGCTCACCGCCGCGTTCACGCAGCTCATCCACCAGGCCGGCAACGTCGACCGCGGCGCCGCGATGGGGGTGGTGTTCACCACCATGTTCGCCGTCGGCCTCATTCTGATCGTGCGCAGTGCCGACTCGGTGCACATCGACGTGCACACCGTGTTCTACGGCGCCGTGGAACTGACGCCGCTCAACGACGTCGCGGTTGCCGGTATCCGGGTTCCGCGCGCGCTGCTGATCCTGGCGGCGGTGTTCGCCGCGGACCTGGCGTTCGTGGTGCTGCTGTTCAAGGAGCTCAACCTCACCTCGTTCGACGCCGACTTCGCGCGCGCCGCCGGCTTCAACTCGCGGCTCATCCACTACGCCCTGATGGTGATGGTGGCGGTGACCATCGTGGCCGCCTTCGAGAGCGTGGGCAGCATTCTGGTGATCGCCATGCTGATCGTGCCCGGCGTGGTCGCCAGCCTGTTCACGAAGCGGCTGTGGTCGCTGCTGCTGTTCGGCCAGGGCGTGGCGCTGATCTGCGCGCTCGGCGGTCACCTGACCGCGATCACCGTGCCGCGCTGGTTCGGCCTGTCCGACACCAGCAGCGCCGGGATGATGACGGTAGTGGCCGGCGCGGTGGTGGTGGCGGCGCTACTGGTAGCCCCGGAGCGCGGGCTGGCGTCGCGGGCGCTGCACCGCGGGCGGATCGCCGTGGCCGTCGGGCGCGAGGATCTGCTGGTGGAACTGCTGCGCGTGGAGGAGCGCGCCGGGCCGCCCCTCGGTCGCCGTGAGTTGGTGCGGGAGGAGGCCTCGCGCATCGCCGGCCGCTCCACCCGCTTCGAACGGACCGTGGCACTGCTGGTCGAGCGGCTGCGCGGCCGCGTGCGGCGCGCCGCCGCCGGCTACCGGCTGACCGCCGCCGGGCGCCGGCTGGCGACCGATCTGCTGCGCAGCCACCGGCTGTGGGAGAGCTACCTGTTCGCCGAGGGCGACACCGCGGCCGGCGAAGTGCATTTTGCCGCCCATCAGTTGGAGCACGTCACTTCCGCCGGCATGCGCGCCGACTTGGCCCGCACCGCCGGCGCCACCGATCCCCACGGCCGCCCGATCCCGGATGCGCCCGATGCCGATCCGGGCGACCGCCCTCCGTCCGCCTGCTGACGTGACCAGTGTGCCGAGGTACCACGGGCTGGACGCGCTGCGCGCCGCCGCCATGCTGCTCGGCATCGTGCTGCACGCGACGCTGCCGTACTTCGCACGGATGGCGGGTATCGAGTTCATGTGGCCGGCGGACGACGACCAGTCGCTGGCGCTGCTGCTGCTGTTCGACTTCATTCACCTGTGGCGCATGCCCGTGTTCTTCCTGCTGGCCGGCTTCTTCGCGCACTTGGTGCTGGAGCGCCGCGCCACCGCGGCGTTCATGTGGGACCGATTGCAGCGCATCGCCGTGCCGCTGGTCCTGTTCGCCGGCGTGATGGCTCTGATTCTGCCGGCGTTGTGGACCTACGGCTGGAAAGGGGAATTCATCGTCGACCCCGCGGTGCTCGATCCGCGCAACTGGCCGTACCTGGCATCGCAAGGCACGCCCCTGGCGCACCTCTGGTTCCTCTGGTATCTGCTGCTCATGTACGGAGCACTGCTCGGGCTCCGCGGGGTCGGGGCTAGTGGCCTCGGATCGGCTGCCCGCGCCATGCCGTTCGTTGCCTCGTTCGGCCGCCGTTCGGTTGCTGCCGTGTACGCGCGGGCGCCGCTACTGCTGATGGCGGCGGCGGTAATCCTGCTCGCCGTGCGCGGCGGCGATGAATCCAAGCCGATCTTTCCACCCAATGTTCCCGACCTGCTGTACGGAGCGGTCTTTTTCGGCTACGGCTACGGGTTGTGGCCGCGCCGCGCGTTGATTGAGGACCTGAAGCGCCCCGGAACACTGGCCCCATTGTGGGGGACGGCGGCGGTGGCCTACGGCCTGCACCTGGTCATGCTCGGCGCCCTGGAGGGGACGGATGGGGGTGCCGGCGCGGGCGGCATGGTGACGCGGCTGGCGCTGGTAGAGGTGGTGGCGCGCGGATCGGCGGTCGTGCTGTTGACGCTGGCGCTGGTCGGCAGCGTCGAGGCGGTATTCAGGACGCCGCGGCGTTGGATCCGGTGGACGGCGGACGCATCCTACTGGATCTACCTCATACACTTGCCAGTGGTGGCGTGGCTCACGTTCTGGCTTGCGCATCTGGACCGGGCGGGCGTGCTCGCCTCCCTGACCGGGTTCGGTTGGAGCGCGGAGCTGAAGTTCCTGGCGGCGTGTGTTGCCACCGGCGGGTTGGGTCTGGTGACCTATCGATATCTGGTCCGCTTCACCCCGCTCGGCATGCTGTTGAACGGCAGGCGAAGCCGCGGCTGAAGCGGACCACCGGCCCCGCAATCGCACTATGCGGGCTGGCGCGAAAATCGTGGCCAGCGAACGGGCCCTGCGCACCGGTTTTCACGGTCTCCGGCGTCACGGAGTGGCCGAGCCTACTGGTAGAACACCCCTGCCAACTGGTGACCCGTGGGTGCCGGGTTGATGGGCTTTGGCGCCACGGAGTGACCGTGCCTACTGGTAGGCCTCCCACAGGGCCCGGTAGTAGCGCAGGATCCGTTCGCCGTCGGGATTGCCGGGGATTTCGGCAAGCGTATAGCCGCGGTAACCGTCGCCGTGCAGCTTGCCGAACAGGTCGCGCCACGGGTAGGCGGCGTTGTGCAGTTCGGTGATGTGCACCAGGCCGATCTTGTGGCGCAGCAGCCCGTATGCCTCATCGATGGAGCCGTCCACCACCTCGCCGAGGTTGGAGTTCCAGCAGATGACGGCGTTGTCGTGGTCGGCGTGATCGATGATGGCGCGCATCCGGCGTGGCACCTGGGTGTCGCGCCCGTGCACCTCCATGCGCACCGCTACGCCGAGATCCGCGGCCGCCCGCGCGCACTCGCGCAACGCCAGACCGATCTGTACCAGGGTCCGCTCCTCGGCAATGCCGGCAGCCGTCTGCAGCCCGTTGGGGCGCACCTTGATGCCGGGGCAGCCGAGGTCGGCGGCGAGCCTGGCGTACTCGATGGTGCCGTCGATATTCCGTCGCACCTCCGCCGGATCGGCGGCGTGATACTCGAACGCGCTGCCGAGGCCGGCAATCTCCACGCCCGCATCGGCGAACTGCCGGCGTACGTCCGCCCGCTCGGACGCGTTCAGTTCCACCTCGACGCCATGCGCATGCGTGGTGCGCAACTCCACGCCCGAGAAGCCGGTAGCGGTACACCTGCGGATCAGCGTGGGCACGTCCCACTCCGCACCGATCTGATAGGTCACAAAGCCAAGTTTCATCAGTGCGAGCACCGTAGCGGGCTCGCCGCCACCTGTCCACGGCTCACGAGCGGCAGGAGTGGCTCAAGCCCCAGCAAGTCGCGCCGTGAGTAGGCACCGGCTGCGGCCAAGAAGCGCCGTGTGCGGTCAGGCAAGGTGCGGCGGGCCCTGTGCGGTGCCAAGTGCCGCGCTGTGCGCCGCCGATTCCCGTACGCCGCATACCTGACTACACTGGCGCGCAACGATGCGCATCTTCGACTGCAACTCGGAGGGTGGCGCGGGCGGGTTGGCGTTTGAGCGATCGCGAACGTAACCGCACTGCGGCTGGCTTGTGGCGTTGTCAGCGTTGCCACTGCGAGATTGACGACTCTCCGGTAGTGATGCGACAATGGTATGCAAATATGCAAAATGATATGCTTCCGATTCAAGAGATGGCTGATCGTCACCGGGGCCTCACCGAAGCTATTGCAGATTTTCTCGTCGAAGGTGCACGTGTGTGTCTCGACCGGCATCACGAGTCACCCGTCGATTTCACGATTGACAAGTCAGGAAGGCAGACGAGAGCGGTTGCAGAATGGGAACACACTGACGAACGGACGAGAGATGCGTGGCGGAATGAAATCGATACCACCGAAGCGGGCGCATGTGCATGCACTTTGGCGGCGATCGAGTTGGCAGTTGGCAGGCGCCACAATTGAGGACCTTGAGGACTGTATACGCTTGGAAGTGTCGGGGGTAGATCGCGGCAATTTGCGGTCAGTTTACCGCAGACTAATCGAAAAGATTAACCAAGTCAGGTCTGGTGCTAGCAATCTTCCGGCGATGGCCGGAGTCACTGGATTCCGATGTCGTGCGATTGTGTTATCACCTATAGAGAAGAATGGCGTGGCTTGAACACCACCGCGAGAGTGAGAGGTGCGCCGCGGATGCCGAAGTCGCCTACCATCGACACGAGCGCAGTCGAGCGCAAGAACTCTACGCCAAGGCGGCCGAAGCCGAAAAGCACGCGCTTCATTGTCTGAACCCGTCAAAGATCCGCACGTACGGAATATCCGCCGTGAGCGTGGTGTCGCTGTACTTCAAGGCGGCTCGTCTAGGTGACGCCGAGGACATGGCCCACAGCATGCTTGCATCCGGATTCTTGCCCGGTTTCGCGAGTGACCAGCTACGCAACCTGCTGCACAGCATCTGGAGCGAGAAGGCGCGCGAACAGGCAGGTGTCCAGTTTGCTCCCGGGCAGGTAATGGTCGCCGTAAAGGGTGGCGAAATAGTCGAGGGCGGAGCACCGCTGGATCTGATTATCGACAAGGTCAAAACGGTCCAGTCTCTGTTCTACCGCACGACCGAGTTGATGAAGGGACTTCCGCATCGTAAACGAGGTGGTCCGGTCAAGAAGATTCAAGAATCATGTCGGCCGTGGCTGTTCCAGGCAGTACCGGGCAGCTATCAGTTCGCGGTTGCCGTTCAGGAACCCCAGCAACCTGAACTTGACATGTTCGAGGCCACCGATCCTCGTCCAAAGGAGATTGCCGACAAGTTTCTTGATATCCTCAAAGCCAGCATAGAATCTCCCGAAGATACGTTGCCTGACGTGGTACAAGATGCCGACTATCGAGACACATTTCTCAAGCTGACGCGTAGCTTGGCGCCAACCGGAAAGGGATTCAATCAACTGGAGATTCGATCCACGGCTGAAAACAGCACGATTACCCTTGATCCAACTACGAGAGCTGTCGTCACTGCAGCCATTCGTAAGCATAGATCGTCTTCGTGTGCGGAACCGGAGCCGGAATCAAAAACGGAACAGATTCGAGGAATCCTGCGCGCACTGCATCTTGATCGAGACTGGATTGAAATCTTGGAGGGAACTGAGCGTATCAAAATCGACCAAGTTGGCGAGGCGGTCGATGATGTAATTGGACCGATGGTTAATCGTCCCGTAATTGTTCAGATCGTACGGGATCCGGATGGTAGCTGCCACTTCCGGGATATTGAAGCCGATGAGTAAACCATGCACGGGAGCGGGTCGCTCGTCTACGCGAGGCTCTGGCGGCCTGCATCGCTACCGGCGTGATGGGTCTGTGACGTACCGGGGCGGTTGCCGCCGCACTCGCCGATGGTGTACAGGTCGCCGCCGGCACCGCTTGGCTGTGGGCGCGCGTGGAATTCGCCGAGGCGGTCGACGTACTGTTCATCGACGAGGCGGGCCAGATGTCGCTGGCGAACGTCCTGGCTGTGGCGCAGGCGGCTGCCAACATCGTGCTGCTCGGCGACCCCCAGCAATTGGAGCAACCGTCGCGCGGCAATCACCCGGAAGGCGCCGAGGTATCCGCGCTGGAGCACCTGTTGGACGGAGACCACACCATCGCCGATGATCGCGGCCTGTTCCTCGGCGATACGTGGCGGCTGCATCCCGCAATCTGCAGCTTCACGTCGGAGCTGTTCTACGATGACCGCTTGCGCTCGCGGCCCGACTTGGCCGTTCAGGCGATCGGTGGCGCCACCCCCTTTGCGGGGTCCGGCCTGTGGTTCTGCCCAGTCCACCACGACGGCAATCAGAACAGCGCCCCGGAGGAGATGGAGCATGTGGCGGAAGTGTACGAGGGACTGGTTGCCGGTCACGTCACCTGGACCGACCGCCACGGTCGCACCGCACCTCTGACTGCCGAGTACATCCTGATTGTCGCCCCCTACAACGCCCACGTCAGTGCCATCGCCGCCCGCCTGCCCGGAGCGAAGGTCGGTACCGTTGACCGGTTCCAGGGCCAGGAAGCCCCGGTCGTGATCTACTCGCTGGCCACCTCGTCGCCGGAGGAAGCGCCGCGCGGCATGGAATTCCTGTACAGCCTGAACCGCCTCAACGTGGCCACTTCGCGCGTCCGCTGCGCCTGCATCCTCGTTGCCAACCCGCTCCTGTTCGAGCCGTAGTGCCGCACACCACATCAGATGCGCCTCGCCAACGCCTTGTGCTGCTATCTCGAGCTGCGCGACGGCAGCGCCCGGTGGTCGTACGAGTTGCATTTCCGCAATCATCCGAACCGGCACCGTCCTGTCGTAGAGCGTGAGTGCGTACGCCTGGATGGCAAGCTGATCCTGGACCGACCAGACACGCGGGATCAGCAGGACGCGGAGCGTCTCACTCAGACTCATCTCGAACAGGTCAGCGAAAATCAGGCGTTTCGGGTACTGTCCGGCTTCTTCGGCTCGATTCGGTACCTGCACATCGTGCCGCAAGTGGTGCGAGAGTTCGCCCGCAGCAGTGACCCGCTCGGCAGGACGCCACGGGGCGATGACCCCTACGGATCCGACTTTCTGCAACGGGTTGCCGACACCAACCGGCGCAGCCGCGAGGCTCGGCTGCGCAAGATTCAGGCCGCGTTGCGGTGGGCGGCATCTGAACGCCACCTACAATCACTGGCGAGCGCACGGCGCCAAGCAGAGCGAGGCAGCTTTCTCGGACGGCACACTGCGGCTGCTGGGACTGTTCTGGGCGCTGGCGGACAGTGGAGGACCGCTGTTGTTGGAGGAGCCGGAGCTGAGTCTGCACGACGCCCTGGTTTCGCGCTTGGCAACCTTGATGGCCCGCATGAACCGCACATCCGGCCGCCAGGTGCTGGTGACTACTCATTCGGCTGCGCTGCTTAGAGACGAGGGGATCGATCTGGCCGAGGTGTATCTGCTTGAGCCGGGTGACGAGGGCACTATCGTGTTGTGCGCGGCAGACCTGGACGACGTCCGGGTTCTGGTTGAGGGAAACCTCACACCCGGTGAGGCAATCATGCCGCGCGCGGCGCCGAAGGATGTCCATCAGTTCTCGTTCGACTTCTGAAATGTACGTACCGCCGGTGCCGTGTCTAGTCGAGGGAACGCTCGACGAGACAGTAGTACGGAAGATGCTGGTCGTTTCCTCACTGGAAGCTGCGTCGATCTACCTGGCGAGCCTCCCGGCATTCCGAACCAAGCTGAAGGCGTTCAATCAGGCCGCTCGGCACAAGTCCTGGTTCGCACTGTGCGATCTCGATGACGGAGATTGTGCCCCTGGTCGCGCGCGGGACTTTCTTCCCGACCCCCGGCTCGCGGCATGTGCTTTCGCGTCGCGGTGCGGGCCGTGGAGACCTGGTTGCTCGCAGATCGCGCCAGCATCGCACGCTTCCTGTGTATTTCCGGCGAGTCGTAACCCTTGAACATATCAATATAGATATTGATTTTATGTAGGGGAGGGTGGACATTTCGGTTGTGGATTTGATTCGGGAGGTGGTGCGGCCGTAGGACGATCGCCAGTTGCGTATGCAGTTTCTGACCGGCGTAGCACGTGCTCTGTTCGCCCCCGACCGGGCGTTCGCCTTTCGGATAGCCTCGGGGGGCTCGCTGTTTGCCCTGCTGGCCCTGCTGCTGGCCGCCGTGGTCGCTGGCGAAACGATGATCCTGTGGCGCACCGGCGGCGTCGAGCTGCGCCGCATTGCGCTGGTGGAGTCGCGCCACGTCGCCGAGCAGCGCAGCACCTCTTTTGCCGAGCCCGAGGAGGTGGACCGGCGGCAGGCGGCAGCCTATCGCCGCCTCACCGCACCCACCGGCGCCGCGGCCAAGACCGCCGCCGTGCTGCTTTCGGGCTTCATCCTGCTGGCCACGCTCGTTCTGACCTGGCTGGCGCTGCTGGTGCTGGCGCAGTTCTTCGGCGGTGAGGAACCGCGCGTGCCGGGCCGGCCGCGCGCCTCGATCCGGCTGGTGGCCGCCGCGTTCGCGCCGCTGGCGCTGCGCCGCCTGGCTTCCGGCGCCGTGACCTTGGCGGCAGTCGATCCCGTCTCCGCCGCTGCCAACGCTACCACCGTCGCGGCGTACCGGGAGCGCGCCACGGTGCGGTTCGATCTGGCGGCGCTGGCCGAGTGGCTGCCCGCCGGCTTCGTCGAGCGCGCCGCGGCGTTGCTCACTGACCCGTTCGGCTTGTGGGCGTTGGCGGTGCTGGCCGCCGGCGCCGCCGCGTTGCTGCGCCTGCCGGCGCCGCGCGTCCTGGCGCTGACCGCCGTGATCGCCGTCCTGTGGTCGCTGTTCGACACCGTGGCCGGCGGCCGCTGGGCGCTGCTGGCATGAAGCGGGGCACGAGCCGCCTGCTGCGGGCGGCGATCCCGGTGCTCGTGCTGCTCGGCGCCGGCGCCGCGCTGTGGCGTTTGTTCGCCAGCGACCCGGCGGCAGACGCCGTCCCGGTAACCGTGGAGGCAGCGCGCATCGCCACCCTGCGCACGCGGGTGGTGGGGAGTTGCACGTTCCGCCCGCGGCGCAGCGTCACGGTGATCAGCGAGACCGGCGGGCGGGTGGTTGCGATTCCCGTGGCGGTGGGCGACGCCGTGAGCGAAGGGCAGGAACTGGTGGTCCTCGACGACCGCGAGCTGAGGCTCGCGCTGCGCCGTGCCGAGGCGGCGCGGCAGGCCGCCGAGGACAGCGTACGCGGCAACCTGCTCACGCTACGCTCCAGTCTGCGCGCCGCCGAGGCGGCCTGGCAGCGGGCGCGCGATGCCCTGGCCCGCGACCGGAAACTGCACGGCACCGGCGGCACGACGCAGAGTCAGGTGGAGGCCGGGCAGCACGCCGAGCGCGATGCGGCCGAAGCGCGGCGCGCGGCGCGCGAGCAGCTCGATCTCGCCACCGGCCGCGCGCCCGCCGCGGAACCCGGCCTCGACCCGGCGGCGGATGCCGCCATCGTCGCCGCCGACCCCGACGCGGTGCGGGCGCGGCTGGCCGAGGAGCAGGCCGCGCACGATCTGGGACAGGGGGTCCTGGCCGCGCCGCTCGCTGGGACGCTCACCGCGCTGGAGGCGTCGCTCGGCAATCACCTCGCCCCCGGCGCGGCGGTGGCCACGGTCGCCTCGCTGGACGACATCCTGGCCGAGGTGCAGATCGACGAGGTCGACATCGGCAAGCTGCAGGTGGACCAGGCGGTGGCGCTGACCACCGACAGCGTGCGCGACGTCGAGCTCCAGGGCCGCATCGCGCTCATCCCGCCCGCCATGACCGACCATCTGGTCGCGGTCGAGGTGGACGTCGACCAGAGTGGCCTGCCGCCGGGCGCCGTCCTGCGCGCCGGCGCTTCTTGCCGCGCGCGCATCGAGGCGGAGCTGAAGCGTGACGTGACGGTGGTGCCGTTCGCCGCCCTGCTGGAGCGCCCCGGCGGCAGCGTGGCGTTCGTGGCGGTGCCGGTCGTCGACGATGTCGCGGGCGCCGGCGCCGCCGCCGATGTCGCCGCCGCCGATGCCGGTGAGCCCGGCGGCCTGTACCGGCTGCAGCGCCGTGACGTGAGGCTGGGAGCGTCCAGCGTCAGCGACGTGGAGGTGATCGCCGGGGTAGCGGAGGGCGAGCTGGTGGTGGTGGGCAGCTTGGCGCTGCTGCGCGACGGGCTGCAGGTTACCCTGGAGGGCGAGGATCCGGCCGAGGGCGAGCAGGCAGCGGACGGCGGGCCCGCCGGAGCGCGGCGGGACGACGCGGAGTGATTCGCCTTGCCGGGATCACCAAGGTGTACCAGATGGGCGCCGACGTGACGGTGACCGCGCTCGCCGGGGTCGACCTGGCAATCGGCGCGCGCGAATTCGTCGCGGTAATGGGGCCGTCCGGCTCCGGCAAGTCGACGCTGATGAACATCATCGGCTGCCTGGACCGGCCCAGCGGCGGCCGCTACACCCTGGAGGGGATCGACGTGGCGCGCATGAGCGACCGCGAGTTGGCGCAGGTGCGCAACGCGCGCGTCGGCTTCATCTTCCAGACCTTCAACCTGCTGCCGCGCATGACCGCCCTGCGCAACGTCGAGTTGCCACTGGTCTACGCCGGCGTGGCGCGCCACGCACGCCACAAGCGCGCCACCGCGGCGCTGGTCCGCGTCGGCCTGGCCGACCGCGTGCGGCACCGTCCCAACCAGCTCTCCGGCGGCCAGCGGCAGCGCGTCGCCATCGCCCGCGCCCTGGTCAACAATCCCTCCATCGTGTTCGCCGACGAACCCACCGGCAACCTGGACACCGCCACGGGGGGCGAGATCATGGACCTGCTGGCCGCCCTGCACGGCGACGGAGCCACCATCATCCTGGTCACCCACGAGGCCGACGTCGCCGCTCACGCCGGCCGCGTCATCCATCTGCGCGACGGCCGCATCACGCACGACCAGGCCGGGCCGCCGGCGCCCGCCCGGTAGCGGGAACACGGGCAGCGGCAGGCGGAGCATGCGCGTCACCGAGGGGCTGCGCGAGGCGTTCGACACCGTGCGCCACAACAAGCTGCGCACCGCGCTGACCGTGCTCAGCATCGTGATCGGCGTGGCCTCGGTGATCGCGGTGATGGCGATCGGGATCATGGGGCGGCGTGCGATCATGGGCGATCTCGCCGCGCTCGGCGGCGCGCTGTACTGGATCGAGCCGGCGCACGAGGGCTGGGACGACCGGCGGCGCGACCAGCACCTGCGCCTCGAACACCTGCAGGCGATCGCGGCCCTGGTCGCCGACACCAGCTGGGTGAGCCCGATCCTGCGCGGCGACGCCGAGTTGCGCTTCCGCGACCGGACGGCATCGGCGTCGCTGTTCGGTGTCGGCGCGGAGTACCCCGAGCTGTGGTCATTGCCGGTCCAGGCGGGGCGCTTTCTGGAGGAGGGGGAGGTACGGCAGCGGCGCAAGGTGGTCGTGCTCGGCGACCGCATCGCGCACACGCTGTTCGACGGTCCCGAGCGCGCGGTGGGCAGCGTGGTGAGCGCCGGCGGCGTGCAGTTGCAGGTGGTGGGGGTGATGGCAGCCGACTTCCGCGCCGCCGGCGACGGCTCCGACGACCGCACCTGCTACCTCCCGCACGAATTGTACCGCACCATCTATCCCTGGGTTCCGGCCGTCGGCCCGCACGTGCCGGCCGTCACCCTGCGTGCCCGCGACTCCGCACATCTCGGTGAGTCGATGGCGCGTGTGCAGCGCTTCCTCGACCGCGTGCTGCCCGGTTCGCCGTCGGTGCGCCCGTTCGTGGTCGAGACCGACCAGGCGCGGCTCGCAACCGAGGCCGAGGTGCTGCGCGTCATCACCACGGTAGTGACCCTGGTGGCCGGCATCTCGCTGCTGGTCGGCGGCCTGGGCATCATGAATATCATGCTGGTAAGCGTCAGCGAGCGCACCGTGGAGATCGGCCTGCGCAAGGCGGTAGGCGCGCGCGACGGCGACATCCTCGGCCAGTTCCTGATCGAGTCGGTGGTGATCTGCCTGCTCGGCGGGGTGTGCGGGGTGGTGCTGGGGTTCGGCGGCACCCTGGCGGTGGCGCTGGCGCTGGGCTGGGACCTGATCCTGCCGGAGGTGGCCGCCGTCGGCCTGGGCGTGGCGGTGGCGACCGGTCTGTTCTTCGGCGTCTATCCGGCGGTCAAGGCGGCGCGGCTGCCGCCGGTGGTCGCCCTGAGCCGCAACTGAGGCACGGGTGGGTATCGGCGCCCTGATCATGGCCGCGCTGGCGGCGGTGGCGAGCAATCGCTTTCGCACCATCCTGGCGCTGCTCGGCATCACCATCGGCGTCGGTTCGGTGATCGCCATCGTGGGCCTCGGCGACGGCACCAAGCTGGTGGTGCGCGACGCCATCGCGCGCTTCGGCGCCGGCTCCCTGATGGTGCTGCCCAACTACCAGGTGATCGAAGCCAGCGACGGCCGCTACGACTGGCCCACGGTCACCCGTGAGGACATCGCGCAGATCAACGCGCAGGCGGACGCGGTGCGGGCGGTCACCCCGCAGGCCAACTGGACCGGCGTGTCGGCGCGCCACGCCGGCCGCATCCGCGAGGTAGAGATCTTCGGTACGCTGCATCACTACCTGCTGGTCAATTCGTCCACCCGCCTGGCGCGCGGGCGCTTCCTGCATCCCGAGGATGACCGCCTGCAGCGCAAGGTGGCGGTGCTCGGCGCCGGCGTCGCCGCCGACCTGTTCGCGGATGAAGCTGCGCTCGGCGCGCTGATCTCCCTCGATGACTGGTTCGAACTGGAGGTGGTCGGGGTGCTGGTGCCCGAGGAGCACTCGTTGATCGGCGCCGGCGACGAGATGACCGCCGACGACCGCGTGTTCGTGCCGATCTCGACGCTGGAGCGCGTCCTCGATTTCGAGGTGGTGTCGATCCTGTGGGGCGAAGCGGTCAGCCTGCGCGAGATCGACACCGCCAAGCGGCAGATCCTGGCGATTCTGGACGCCAACCACGGCCGTTTCGACGGTGTCCATCACAAGTTCGTGGTGCACGACTGGGCGCAGCTCCTGTCCACCATCGAGTCCACCACCGGGACGATCACCGCGCTGGTCTCCGTCCTGGGGATCATATCTCTGCTGGTGGCCGGCATCGGCGTGATGAACATCATGCTGGTGTCGGTGCGCGAGCGCACCCGCGAGATCGGCACCCGCAAGGCGCTGGGCGCGCAGCCGGCCGCGATCCTCAACCAGTTCACGGTGGAGGCGGTGCTGGTGTGCGGCGGCGGTGGGCTGGCCGGCATCGGCTTGGCGGCCGCCGTAATCGCCGTGGTCGCCGAGGTCACCGGCTGGCCCGGGCTGATCTCGTGGCCGACGGCCCGGCTGGCGTTCCTGCTGTCGTTCGGCACCGGTCTGGTGTTCGGCCTCTACCCCGCCAGCCGAGCCGCCCGCCTGCCCCCGGTCGAAGCCCTCCGCCACGACTGACTCGGGTGATTCAAAACATGCTACGGCAGCGAGGTGCCGCCCGCTGTTGGCCGGACGTGCAACAAGATTCGCACTATGCTTTTCAGTGATGGCCATATACTCCGAAACTGAGCTGGAGTTGCTGATGTCGGACCTGGAGTCCGATTTGGTGGAGCGGAAGGAGTCGGCTGCCGACGGCAGGAAGATCCGCCGCAACATCTGTGCTTTTGCCAATGACCTGCCCGGGAACGGCCGCGCAGGAGTGATCTTGGTGGGGATTCGGGACGACGGTTCGTGCGCGGCATTGACAATCGATGACGAGTTGCTGAAACGGCTGGCGGACATTCATGGAGAAGGCGATATCCTGCCGCTGCCGACAATGACGGTGCAGAAGCGCGTGTTGAACGGTTGTGCGGTGGCGGTCGTAACCGTCGAGCCGGCGCCTGATCCGCCGGTTCGGTACCGAGGACGTGTTTGGATCCGCGTCAGTCCCTCGGTGCGCGAGGCCGGGATTGCGGACGAGCGCATGCTCAGCGAGCGGCGTCGTGCAGCCGACCTGCCATTCGATATGCGAGCGGCCGTCGGAGTCACCATCGCAGCTCTCGACTTGGATTTCGCGCGCGACCACTACTTGCCCAACGCGATTGCGCGGGAAGTACTTGACCAGAATGAGAGACCTCTTGCGCATCAATTGCAGTCTCTGCGGCTGGTTCATGGGGCCACGCCGACCTGGGCGGCTGTGCTCTCATTTGGCTCCGATCCGCAGGCGTTCGTGCCGGGCGCTTTTGTGCAATTCCTGCGTATCGACGGCGCCGAGATAACCGACCCGATCCGGGATCAGAAGCAGCTCACCGGACGCCTTGACGATGTCCTTCGCCGTCTCGACGAGCTGCTCGAACTGAACATTGCGGTACGCACCGAAGTGGCGGGTGGGCTGCGCGAACGGCGCCGGTCCGATTATCCGCTGGACGCGTTACGGCAACTGGCGCGCAACGCGGTGATGCACCGTACCTACGAGGGAACCAACACGCCGGTGCGGATCCACTGGTTCTCGGACCGTGTCGAGATTGCCAGCCCGGGCGGGTTGTTTGGACGAATCACGCCGGAGAATTTCGGCATGGGAGATACCGACTACCGCAATCCGCTGTTGGCCGAGATCATGCACCACCTCGGTTTCGCCCAGCGCTTCGGCCTCGGCGTGCGGCTCGCCCGTCAGGCACTGGCCGCAAACGGCAACCCGCCTCCCGAATTCGATTTCCAACCGACGCTCGTGGTAGCCACCGTCCGGATTGCGGCGTGAAGAGCATCGCGGTATTCCACAACAAGGGCGGCGTCGGGAAGACCTCGCTCGTCTATCATCTCGCCTGGATGTACGCCGGGCTCGACTTCGACGTGCTGGTGGCAGACCTGGATCCGCAGGCCAACCTCACCAGCATGTTTCTGGACGACGACGAGATGGAGAATCTGTGGGCGGGTGAGAGCCGTAACCGAACGATTCATGCCGCGCTGCGCCCACTGCTGGACGGAACGGGGGATGTCGCGGAACCGCAGGTGATCGAGCCGGCGACGGGGATCGGGCTGGTTGCCGGCGACATGCTGCTGTCGGGTGCGGAAGTGCGTCCAGCAAAGGCTGGCGCGTTCAGCGGGGGAACAGACCCGCCGGGGTAAGAGCCAGAGCCCCGTAGCTTGGATGGCAGGGAGGAGGGAGACCGATGATCTGAAGCCCATTGACACGGCCACCGTAAAGGGTGGTCGGCGAGTTACCGGGCCGTAACGAGAGTGAACGCACAGGTAGCCTCGAGAACACATTAGATCCGGAGGCCGAGTCCGCAACCGAAGGACGAAGGCAGCATGGCGTAGCGCAAACTGGCTGAAGCGCTGTGACACTCTGGCGGGGTGGTAGCGACGGCACGGTGACGAGGACGCGCTAAGCAACTGGAGAAGCCCTCCTCGCCCCGTTGAGAAATCGGCGGAGCAAGGTAGGTCGTATAACCGGGAGCACCGGGAAATCGGCTGACAGGCGAGAGGGTGGCGGAGGGGTTGGTAGTACCGGGGAAGCCGGGTAACGCCGGTGGAGGGAAGCGGCCCTGCTGTTTTGTAACGACTTTGGCAACATGGGAGGCAGAGGCGAGATGATAAAGGCGCCGATTGAACTGCGGGACCTGAGACGAAGGATATACGTGAAGGCGAAGGCTGAACCTGAATGGCGATTCTGGGGCCTGTTCGTGCACGTCTGCAAGTTGGAGACACTACGCGAAGCATATGCGCTGGCCAAGCGGAACGACGGGAGCCCCGGAATTGACGGGGTGACGTTCGAGGCTATCGAGGCCGGTGGAGTGGAGAGTTTCCTTGAGCGGATACGTGAGGAACTGGTAACGGGCGAATACCTGCCGCAGCGGAACCGGAGACAGGAGATACCGAAGGACGGAGGCAAGGTCCGCGTGCTGGGGATTCCGACGATCCGGGACCGGGTGGTGCAGGGAGCGCTCAAGCTGATATTGGAGCCGATCTTCGAGGCTGATTTTCAAGCGGGGTCGTATGGCTACCGGCCGCAGCGGAGCGCCCACGACGCAGTGGAGCGAGTCGCGGAAGCTATCGTGAGCAACAAGACGCGCGTGATAGACGTTGACCTGAGCAGCTACTTTGACAATGTAAGGCATCATCTGCTGTTGGAGAAAGTGGCGCAGAGGGTGAACGACGGGGACGTGCTGGCGTTACTCAAGAAGATACTGAAGGCGAACGGGAAGAAAGGGGTGCCGCAGGGCGGGGTGATTTCACCCTTGCTGAGCAACGTATACCTGAATGAGGTGGACCGGATGCTGGAACGGGCGAAAGCAGTGACCCGTGAAGGTCGGTACACGCATGTGGAATACGTGCGCTGGGCGGATGACCTGGTAATTCTCGTGGATGCGCATCAGCAGAATGACTGGCTGCTGACAGCGGTAGACAAACGACTGCGGGAGGAATTGGAGCGCCTCCAGGTGGAAGTGAACGAAGACAAGAGCCGGACGGTGGACCTGGCGAAGGGCGAGAGCTTCGGATTCCTTGGATTCGAGTTTCGGCGCGTGCGCAGTTTGCGGGGAGTGTGGCGACCCCAGTACACCCCGCAGACCAAGAAGCGGAGCGCGCTGGTGCGCAAGCTCAAGGAGATATTCCGACGCTATCGGTCACGGCCGGTGGGACGGGTGGTGGAGATCATCAATCCGATCCTGCGCGGGTGGGTGAACTACTTCGCGATAGGGCATTCGAGCCGGTGCTTTGGCTATGTTCGCGACTGGGTGGAGAAGAGGATACGGCGGCATATGATGCGCGCCAAGAAACGCCAGGGATTTGGTTGGAAGAGGTGGAGTAGGAGCTGGCTGTATGAGCGGCTGGGACTGTACGGTGATTACCGGGTCCGGTGGCCGCGGGCCGCTTCGAAAGCGCTCCCGACACGATAGGTCCCATAACCCTTGACGTGAAGCAGACAGGAAAGCGTAGTGCGGGAAATCCGCATGCTGCGTTTGATGAGGCGGGGGCTGGAAACGTGACCACGGGAGCCGGACTGCGGACCAACGCGAAAAAAGTGGTTGGAACTGCCACCGGACCCTACCGTCGGCGCGCCAGTCCTCGACCCCACGATGAGCTGGCAAGCAATTGGCCCGACTGTCTCGACCGGAAACCGCGAGCCTTCCGCGTTCTGTCTGCTCTTTGGCGAACGTTGCACATGGCGGCGGAAGCGATGGGGGCAGACCTGATTCTGGTGGACGTCGGCCCCAATCTCGGCGCGCTGAATCGCGCGGCCCTGGTCGCCGCTGACCACGTCGTGGTGCCGTTGGCGCCGGACCTCTACTCCATACAGGGTCTGCACAGTTTGGGCCCGACCCTGCGGCAGTGGCGGCGGGAATGGTCGGAGCGCCGCGGGCGCAACCCGGTGGCTGATCTCGATCTGCCGCGCGGCGAGATGCTCCCGGTCGGATATGTGGTGCTGCCACATGCGGTGCGGCTGAACCGGCCGGTACAGGCCTATGCACGCTGGATGGAACGCGTTCCGAGCGCGTACCGGGAATTCGTCGTGGCCGAGTCCGCTGCAGGCGTGCCATCCACCGACACCGACCCGCACTGCCTGGCGACGTTGAAGCACTTCCGGAGCCTGATGCCGCTGGCGCAGGAGGCGCGCAAACCGATGTTCGCTCTGAAACCGGCGGACGGCGCCATCGGCGGCCACGCCAACGCCGTGCAGGGCTGCTACCGCGACTTTCGCGCCCTCGCGCGTGAAGTGGCACTGCGCTGCGGCGTGACGAATCGAGGTTAAGGCCGGGCGCGGTCAGCGGGGTACGGTGGCGGGGGCTACCGTGGCGAGTGGGTCGCCGGCTGCGTCGAGCGCCGCGTCCCGGCCGCGCGCCGCCGCGGAACGCCGCGGCAGGTCGGCCTGCGATCGCACCGGCGGGTGCGCGGTCGGGGGCAGGGGCGTGTCGTACTGGTAGCCGCGTTCCTGCTGTTGCCGCTTCCAGATGGCCAGGATCTCGCGCCATGATCCCAGCAGCGTGCGCGGTTCGGGCATGTCGTCGCGGATCACCCGGTACAGCCTGGCGAGGTTGTAGCATGGCACGCCGGCGTACATGTGATGCTCGGTGTGCCAGTTCATGCTCCAGTACAGGAACTCCGAGATCGGGTCGAGGGTGTTGCTGCGCACACACAGGCGGAAGTCGGGCACGTTGTCGCGCAGGCCGGCATGCATCGGCCCGCCTACCAGCCAGCGCAGCCAGTGGCCGATGGCCAGGTGCGTGGTCAGCAGCAGGGCAAGGATCGGCACGCCCAACGCAATGGGCACGATGACCGTGCCCGCCAGGAACAGCAGGATGAAGCGCGCCGCCCACACCGCCTTGCGCCGCATCGCCGGCGCGTCACGGTAGATCGCCCGCATCCACTCGCCGTCCCAGTCGCCGCCCGCACCGGTCGCGTCCGGATAGCGGCCGGCTGCGGTGATCACGTGCAGGCGCAGCACCGGCCACAGCCCGGCCGACTGGTAGCCGCCGGTAATGTTGACGGTGAACAACTGCAGCAGGTAGAGGAACCGATACGTGGGGTCCTGCGGCAGCACCACTTCGCGGTCGCCCTCCGGATGCAGCGTGTAGCGGTGGTGGTAGCTGTGACTCACCTTGAAGTCGTAGACGTTGACGAAGCCGAACAGGCAGAACACGCGCGTGAACAGCCCGTTCAGCCACTTGGTCCTGAACACCGTGCCGTGTCCGAACTCGTGGATCGCCGCGCCCTTGAAGAAGGAGCCCACCACGCCGTGCGCCATCAGCGCCAGCGCGAACAGCGGCCACAGCTCCGCCGCGAACAGCAGCCACGTCAGCGCGCCGGTCGCGGCCCACAGCAGCAGGTGGCCGACGCTGTGCAGGCCGCCGCGCCAGTCGCTGCGCCGCATCAACTCGCGCAGCAGCGCCGGCTCCACCGGCGACCGGTACCACTTGACCCGAAAATCGCGCCGCACCTCGGCCAGCGGCCGGAAGTCGCCGGCCGTGGAACCTGCCGCCCCGTTGCCCGTGTCCGTGGCCATCGTACGCTCCGTCTACTGATACACCCGCCGCGGGTCCGTTGGCTACCCCGCCATGCCCGCGGGTGCGAACGCCGGAAGCGGCAGGCAATCGTAGACGGGAGACCACGACAACGCCGTGCATGAGCGCATCGACAGCGACCAGCCCGGGTCTGAAGAGGCGGTAGCGAAGATGCACGGTCGGCTCGCGGCGCTGCGAAGTGTATCCTCGCCGGGCCACCTGCAAGCTGTCGGCCAGCGCAGTCGAGTGGCGCGCCAGCCGCGCGCAGGAAGCGCTACATCGGGGGCTCCGGCGGAGTAGCCGGTCAGTAGCCGTGGCGCATTCTGTGATGAGCAAAGCACAACAACTCTAATGCGGTGCACCGCATTAAATCTCTAATGCGGAGCCCGGGGTAATGCGGAGTTGCGAGACTTAAGTTACTTCGTGATCGGTATTTAGGTCGCGGATCACTCCGCATTATTTCGGCGCCAGAAGCGAGGCGAGATTGTCGACGGCGGAGATGCGTGGTTGATACGGGATCGCCAAGCGTAAGGATCGCCCGCGACGTAGTCTTCAAGCAGGTTACCTGTTCGCCGGAGGTAGTCGTTATAATGCGGAGTCCTGATTGGTGGTCATCGTCCTCTGGGCGGCGGGAAAGGGCTTCCTATAGCACAGCACCGCCGTTCACTCCGCATTATCCCCCGCACCGCATTACAACTCGAGATTGGACGGCACCGGGCCACCGCCCTCGGCGACGGGCAACAGGTGGTCGATCTGCAGCAGATGGGACGAGGTGCAGCGCCGGCCGGAGAGCGGATCGCGATAACAGCAGCGTCCACCGTCGCGTAGCCAGAGGTGGCGCCGGACCGCCGCGGGAATGTGGAGCCGAGGCGGAGATTGGCGGCTGCTGTGGGCAGAATCGCGGGTCGGGTGTGCCGCTGCTCCGGCTGATGCGTCTGGCGGTCCGCCGTCAGGGGACACTCCGATTGCCCGCTCCGGCGCCGCAGTGGCGACCGGCGCGCCCGGCACGGCGGCGCCGGCATGGGAGCCATACGCCAAGGCGCCGGACGCGAACTTCGGCGCCGAAGTAGCGGCGGACGCGCCCGATGGAGCGCCGCCGGCGCGGGCGCCATCCAACAGTGCCGCGGGCGCCAACTTCGGCGCCGAAGTAGCGGCGGACACGCCCGATGGAACGCCACCTGCACGGGCGCCATCCAACAGTGCCGCGGGTGCCGACTTCGGCGCCGAAGTAGCGGCGGACACGCCCGATGGAACGCCACCTGCACGGGCGCCATCCAACAGTGCCGCGGGTGCCGACTGCGGCGCCGAAGTAGCGGCGGGCGCGCCCGATGGAGCGCCGCCGGCGCGGGCACCATCCAACAGTACCGCGGGTGCCGACTGCGGCGCCGAAGTAGCGGCGGGCGCGTCCGATGGAGCAGCGCCTGCGAGGGCGTCATCCAACAGTACCGCGGGCGCCGACTGCGGCGCCGAAGTAGCGGCGGGCACGCCCGATGGAGCGCCGCCGGCGCGGGCGCCATCCAACAGTACCGCGGGTGCCGACTGCGGCGCTGCAGTAGCGGCGGGCGCGCCCGATGGAGCGCCGCCGGCGCGGGCACCATCCAACAGTACCGCGGGTGCCGACTTCGGCGCCGAAGTAGCGGCGGGCGCGTCCGATGGAGCAGCGCCTGCGAGGGCGTCATCCAACAGTACCGCGGGCGCCGACTGCGGCGCCGAAGTAGCGGCGGGCGCGTCCGATGGAGCGGCGCCTGCGAGGGCGTCATCCAACCGTGCCGCGGGCGCCGACTGCGGCGCCGAAGTAGCGGCGTGCGCGCCCGATGGAACGCCACCTGCACGGGCGCCATCCAAAGGCGCGGCGGGCGCTGACTGACTCGGTGGAGCAGCGCTGGCCAGCACCCCGATCGGGTTCTGCCTTTCAGTAGCGGCGGTGTCGTCCGGCGGTGCCGGAGTATCGCCGCCGCTGCGCCGAGCCGGGGCCACCGGCGCCACGGCGGCACGTGTCCGGTTCGGCGCCCGCGGCGAGGATTCGTCTACGCGCTGAGCCGGCTCGGCCGCTGCCCCGGCAGCACCTGTCCGGTTCGGCGCGCGCGGCGAGGATTCGCCTACGCGCTGAGCCGGCCCGGCGGCAGCCCCGGCCGCACGTGTCTCCTTCGGTGCCCGTCGCGGTGATGCGCCTGCGCTGCCTGCACCCTTCCGGCGCTGCCCGCGCCCGCCGCCGCGCGGGTCGTGCCGGGTCACTGCCTCGCGCACCACGCGCGCCACCAGGTCGCCCCACGACATGCGCGGGTCGACATGCGACATGAGATCCTTCAACAGGCGCAGGCCCTGTTCGCACTCCTGGTCGATGCTCACCTTCAAGGTGTAGCGGTCGGGCGCCACGGCGCGCAGTGTGTCGCGCGGCGGCAGCACCTCGGGAGCGGCGGCGGCCAGCAGGCCGGCGACCTGGCGGGTGCTCATGCCGGCGGCCTGCTCGATCAACTCGCGCTGGCGCTGCGGGTGCAGCAGCGGGGCCGCCGACACCGTGCCGGGCGACAGCTCCGCAACCGGATCATCCCGGAGTGGTTCCGGCGCGCGCGAAGCGGTGTGCCGCGACTCCGCTGGAGCCATGACCAGCTCGGGCTCGGGCGTCGACGCCGAGAAATTCGTCGGCGGCAGAAGTTGTCGAGCAGGGCCTTCGTCCGATGACGGCGCGGCGGGGCCGGCACCGGCACCGGCGCCGTGAGCAGCAACGGGAGCGCAGGAGGGCGCCGGAAACGGCGACGCGTTTCCGTTCAACTCCGGCCGCGGCAGTGGCGCGCCGGCATGCCCGGCGCCGGGGGCCTGCGCACCAGCGCGGCTCGCCACCGGCACCGCGGGCGTGTTCCCTGCCGCCACATCACCCGAGCACTCGCCGGCCCGCGGTGCACCCCCCGGCGCCGATCGGTGCCCGCGCTCCCCTTGCTCATCTGCTTCGCCCGGCGCTGCCGGCAGCCCAAGCTGCCTGGTTCCGCCCGCGGAATCGTGGTCCTGATCGTGGCCGCGACCCTGACCGACATTCCGATGCCCGGTATGGCTCTGGCGCTCGGCCCGTTCGGCGCCGGCAAAGGTGGCTTCCAACTGCCCCGCCGCGGTCATACTCAACGCGCCGCTCTGCAGGCTGGCCCGCACCCACCCATGGCGCCGGCACAGCCGCATCGCCTGGATGCGCCGCTGCGCGGCGGCGTCGGAGAAGCGCAACTCCCGCACCGCGTAGTCGAACAGGCTCGAGAACCCGCGCCGCAGCGCCAGGCCGCGCCGATCGATCTCGTCGAGATGGTCCAGGATATGCACATCCACGCAGCGCTGATCGGCGGCCAGGCGCCTGGTCTGCTCGAGGAGCTGCTGATCGCCCAGCTCGCTGAACGGTCTTCTGCAAGTCACGCTTATCATGCCGTAATTATACCCCCGGTTGAGAGATAGCAGATTGTTGCAAGTCCTCGACCGGGCTCCGGCAGCCCGCAGGAGGCTCATTATGGCACCGGTAACAGCACGCGAACGGTCAACGGAAACGCGCAGACCATTGCCGGGTTCCGAGGCGCACCAGAGGCCAACAACGAAGGCAAAAAAGTGTGTCAACCCCTGCGCCCGATTATCGCGCTCAGTCACGCTGGCACTTGCTGACCGATTGGACCGGTTGGGCGGACTGATGCACGCCGGCGTGCGCATCGCTCAGCTCAGGGCCGCGGCGGGCCGCGGCCTGTCCGGGTTCCCTGGATGGGCGGCGGGTGTGAGATCGTAGCGGCCTGATCATGTCAACCGGCGTTGCCGTTTTCGCATTCCCACCCGTGCCCGTCTCGCTGCGCGGAGCCGCGCGGGCTGCAATTGACACGCCGCGCACGCGGTCCCACATTGCATCGCAACGCGGCCCGCGCTCGACTTGGGAGGCTGTCGCATTGCGCCGGGTTCCCAGGCAGGCTGGTTGGGCCGGAAGCGGCGTCGGGGCCGCAAAGCATTGATCAGGAGAGCCCTCATGCCCACCGCGCAAGCGCTACCGCCTGACGCGCCCTTCACCGAGCAGGATACCGGCGTTTCCGAGAGCGGCAAGCGCCTCGCCTGGTACCGCTCGCCGATCGATCGGGCGGTGCTCCTGGAACTGAACCGGCGCAACGACTGGCGCCCGCTGCTGCACCACGTCGGCATGCTGGCGTTCTCCGCCGCGACGGGCGCGCTGGCGTGGTGGGCGTACGGCAACCTCGCGTGGCCGTGGGTGGTGGCGGCGGTGTTCCTGCACTGCACGTTCTACGGTTTCTTCGGCGGCGGCGCCGGCGGCCACGAGCTGTCGCACCGGAACATGTTCCGCAGCCGGTGGCTCAACGACCTGTTCCTGTACGTCAACGGCTTTCTGACCTGGTTCAATCCGGTGTACTTCCGCGTCAGCCACGGCAAACACCATCAGTACACCACCCATCACGAGCTCGACGGCGAGGTTATGCTGCCGCTGACGCTGAACTGGATTCAGTGGTTGTCCGGTTTCACGGTGAGCTTCAAGGGTCTGACAGGCTTTCGGCGGCTGTTCCGGTATGCATTCGCCAGGGGGCGCGAGCGAAAGCTGCGCAGCGCCTGGGAGCGGACGCTGTTTCCGGCTGCGGACGCCGCCGACCTGCGGGAGATGGCTCGCTGGTGCCGCCTGCTGCTCGTCGGCCATGCCGCCCTGGCGCTCGCCTGCGTGGCAACCGGTAACTGGATTCTGGTCCTGCTGGTGACCTTCGCGCCCTACCTCGCCACCTGGTTCAAGATCGTCACCCACGTGCCGCAGCACATCGGCATGGAACCGGACGTGGCCGACTGGCGGCGCAGCACGCGCACCTATCTGGCCGGCCCGGTGGTGCGGTTCTTCTACTGGAACATGAACTACCACGTCGAGCACCACATGTTCGCCGCGGTGCCGTTCTACAACTTGCCGAAGCTGCGCGCGGTACTCGGCGCCGAGTTGCCGGTGGCGCCGCGTGGGCTGCTCGCCATCTGGCTGGAGATTCTCGACACGCTGCGCAAGCAGAAGCGCGACCCCGGCTACCTCCGTCCGCTCCAGTTTCCGGCGGCGAACTGACCGCGCCGGATCACGTCGTCGCGGGCCGCGGCACCGGAGCGAAGCTCGCTCCGGGCGCTGCAAAAGGGGACGGATTGACCGTCTCGATTACTCCGCCGCCGGCAGCGGTACCGGCGCGCCGGTCTGCAGGCTGCGATAGATCGCCGCCACCAGTTGCACCGCCTTCTTCGCCTCCGGGCCGTTGCTCAGCGGGGTGGCGCCGGTACGCAGGCAGTCGATGAAGTGCCCCCACATCGCCACCCATTCGCCCGTGTTCTGCACCTTCAGTTCCTGCGTGCGCGGCGCCGCCGGGTCGTCGGTCGGCGAGGCGAGCAGCAGCGTCTCGTAGTCCATCACGTACACGGAGCCCCGCTTGCCGAACAGCGACAGGCCCTCGTTGTTGCGGATGCGCGCCGGCGGCGACCGGAACGCCCCCCAGTTGCAGAAGAACTCGGCGACCGCGCCGCCGGCGAATTTGAACACCGCCGTACACACCACCTCCGACTCCAGGCGGGCCGGGTCGGTCGCCGCGTAGGCGAACACCTCGGCCGGCGTGCCGAGGTACCAGGACAACAGATCCAGTTGATGGATGCCGGTATCCATCACGCAGCCGCCGCCGATCAGCTCGCGCGAGCGCCGCCAGCCGCCGGGTGGATTGACGTAGTTGGAGTAGTGATCGACGTGCAGCGCGATCACCTCGCCGAGCGTACCTTCGTCGAGCAGGCGCTTGGTCTCGCGAAACACCGGCGAGTAGCGGTCGGAGTGGGCGATCATCAGCATCACGCCCGCCTGCCGCGCCGCCGCGATCACCTGGTCCGCCTCGGCGGGGGTGCGGGCGATCGGCTTCTCCAGCAGGATATGCTTGCCGGCCGCCGCCGCCTGCCGGCACCCCTCCAGATGCAGGTGGTTGGGCAGCGCCAGCAGCACGGCGTCGATGGCCGGGTCGGCCAGCAGCGCGCGCGAGTCGGTGTAGGCGTCCGCTTCGGGCACATCGGCGCTGCCGCGCTCCACCGCGGCCGGATCGGCATCGCAGATCGCCCGGATCGCGACCTGGCCGGCATGCGCGCGCAGCGCCGCCACGTGCCGGTTGCGGGCGATGCCGCCCATGCCGATCATGCCCACCTGAATCTTCCCTTCGCCGTGCCTGCTCATGCGTGTGTTCATGTCCCGTTGTCCGCCTCTGGTCAACGGGTTCTCGGCAGCTCGAGACTGTACACGGTGACCGTGAGGCAAGGTCCGGGCCACGGCGGCTACGGATTTGCCCGTCGGCACATTTGGCGGTCGTGCTACTATGCCGCGGTGATGCAGACTGCGGCGATCACGTCTCGTCCGTTTCTCGCCGCCGCCGCCGCCAAGCGCCGCCTCGCAGGCGTCGTGCTGCTGCTCGTCATCCTGGTGCCATTCGCGGCGCTGAACCGGCTCCCCAAGCTGGATACGGTCCGCGAGGACCTCGGCGCGGCGCTCGCCCCCACCGCGCAGTGTTTTCAAGGGTTCTGCATCGAAGACCCCGACCGAGCGAGCGAACGGAGTGGTTTCTTCGCCCGTTGGTGGCGATTCTCCGTGACCTACCTGCAGCTGGTTGCCATCGGAATGTTGTTTGCGTTTGCGGCCGCCGCCATTGCCGAGGCGTTCCTCGTCTCCGACGTGTCGGTGCGTGCAGGCCTCGCTATCTCCGACGGTCGACCCGGGCGTTGGCAGCGCATCCTGAAGGGCATTGGTCTCGGCCCCGTGCTCAACCTCTGTTCGGCATGCATCGCTCCGGTGTCCAGCACGCTTCGGCGCGGCGGAATGGGAGTCGAGGGCGCGCTCGCTCTGGTGCACGGATCGGCCACACTCAATGTGCCGTCACTCCTGATGATCGCCGTAGTCTTCACCCCCCTCCTCGGTGCGAGTCGGCTCACTCTTGGGTTAGTCGCAGCGTTCTCGCTGGGCCCCCTGGTCGCCTGGGCGACCCGCCGACGTGGCGCGAGTGGCGCGAGCGTCGACGACCGCGCAAGCGCCGAGGTCGCGTGCGCGGTACCGGTAGTGGTAGCGGAGACTGCCACCTGGTCGGAGGTGCTGCGGACGGGCGGCGCGCAATGGCTGCGCTCGTTCGCGCGACTGGTGCGGCGCATGTCACCGCTCATGATCGTGGCCGGCTTCGCCAGCGGCGCGGCCATCCAGGCGTTGCAGCCCGAGACCGTTACCTCCTATCTCGGCGAAAGCCTGCTGGGGGTCGTGATCGCGTCGACGCTCGGTGTTCTGATCAACGTGCCGCTGCTGTTCGAGATCCCGCTCGTCGCGCTCCTGCTGATCCTCGGCGCCGGCACGGCTCCGGCCGCAGCCCTGCTGTTCGCCGCCGCCGCCGGGGGGCCGGTTACCTTCCTCGCGCTTGCCAAGGCACTCGGTCGTCGCGGCGTCGCCGTCTACGCGGGCGGCACCTGGGCTGTCGCGGTACTCGGTGGTTGCGCGGTGCTGCTGTTGGGGGCGCTGCTTGGGCCCGAGCGGGCGGCGCTGCGACTCGACGGTGGTGCAGCTACGGACCGCGCCAGCTACGTTGGCGCCGTGCCCAACTCCATCGTGCTGGCCACGTGCGCCAGCGAGACGGCGCTGTGCCCCGACCAGAGCGGACTCAGTTGGCCGCACACCCCGACCGGCCATGGGCACTCCGTGGTCAGTGCCGGTGGCGCCGTCGGCGACTTCGACCGCGACGGTTGGCAAGACCTGTTCGTGCCGTCGGGTGGCACCATGCCCGACCGGCTGTACATGAACAACGGCGACGGCACGTTCACCGATCGCGCCGCCGAGGCCGGAATAGCCGCCCAGCATCACGGCTACGGCGCGGCCGTGGGCGACGTGGACAGCGATGGCTGGCTCGATATCTTCGTCATCAGCTATGGCACCGTAGACCAGCGCTTCACCATGCCCGGCAACCACCGCCTCTACCGCAATAACGGCGACGGGACGTTTACCGATATCGCCGCCCGGGCCGGGGTGACTACCACCAGCCCCAAGCAGCCGACCGGCACCGGCGCCAGCTTTGGCGACTACGACCTCGACGGCGACCTGGACCTGGCCGTGGCCTCGTGGTTCTACGGCAAGGGGGCCAACGCGCTGTTCCGTAACAACGGCGACGGGACGTTCGAGAACGTGACGTCACTGCTCCCATTCGACGGCAAGCGTGCCCCTCAGGGCTATACGCCGCTGTTCGCCGACATGGATGGCGACCGCTATCCGGAGCTGCTGTGGGCGGCCGACTACTTCACCAGCCGCTACCTCCGCAACGATGGTGGTAACGGCTTCACCGACATCACCGAGCAATCCCGGACCGGGCTGGACGCCAACGGCATGGGCGCAACGGCAGCGGATCTCGACAACGACGGCAGGCTGGACTGGTTCGTCACCTCGGTAAGCACGCGGTTTGGGATCGAGGGAGCACCGGGTACCGGGAACTTCCTGTATCGAAACACGGGCGACCATCTCTACGAGTCCGTCGGCGACAGCGCGGGTGTCGAGGAGGGCGGCTGGGGATGGGGTGCCGTTGCGGTGGATCTGGACCACGACGGCTGGCTCGACCTGGTGCAGACCAACGGCTGGGAGGGGCACAACAGCCGGGGCGATCCGGAGTGGCAGTCCGAGACCACCAGGGTGTTCCGCAACCTCACCGGCGCTTGGGATGAGCTGGCGTTCGCCGACGTCGCCGAACAGGCGGGCCTGGTCCATCGCGAGCAGGGCCGCGGACTGGTCCATTTAGACTATGACAACGACGGCGACCAGGACCTCGTCATCTTCAACAACGGCGGGCTACCCACGTTGGTGCGCAACGAGCTAAACCCGGACAGCGACGGCAGCGGGCGCTGGCTGCGCGTGTTTCTGGATACGGCGGCGCGTGCGGATCTGGCGCCCGACGGTATCGGCAGCGTGGTGGCAGTGCGCGCTGGCGATACTCGTCAGGTGCGTTACGTCGGCGCAGCGGCCGGCTACCTCGGTCCGTCCGAACTGTCGGCCCATTTCGGTCTGGGCGCCGCGCCAGTGGTGGACGAGCTGCAGGTGCACTGGGCCGACGGCAGCACCTCCACCTACCACCAAGTGCCCACCAACCGCACCCTCACCATCACGGCGCGCTAGCCACAGGCGGTCCCCAGGGGTTCTCTTCACGCTCCGATCGATGCCCCAGTTGGCGATGCCGAGCTTCTCGACGACGCCGCTGGCGGCAGATCCCGACCCTGAACCACCGATCATCGCGTCGGAATTCGGAGGCTCCCAAAAGGCGCCGTACGTCAACGTCCCACCATATTCCGGCGCCGTGTACACTGGAAGCGCGCGGCGTGTGACCGACTGAGAGCCCTACGGTGTCACGCCGGATCCACGGTGGCCCGTTACGGCAGGTCCCGCACCGCGTCGCCAAACATGTGCTCAACGGTGCCTTGCGGGCGCCCCGGTGTCCGCTCAGCAGGGCGTGCGTGCGCCATCAGACCTCGGCGTGGACCGGATGCACTTGGCTGGAGATCTCGGGACCGCGTTCACGTTCGACGGTCGCCAAATCGTATTGCCCCTGGAGATCGAGCCAGAAGCGTGGGCTGTTACCAAAGTAGCGCCCGAGGCGCAGCGCGGTGTCGGCGGTGATGGAACGGCGTCCATTCAGGATGTCGGTGATGCGGCCGGACGGAACAGCAAGGTCGAGCGCCAAGCGGTTGGCGCTCAGGCGACGGGCTTCAAGCTCACGCATGAGCAACCGGCCGGGGTGCGAAATCGGGGCCATAGCTTGTACCTCCTACCCGCTAATGGTAGTCGACGATCTCAACGTCATGAGCGTCACCTCTGCGGAACTCGAAGCAAATGCGCCATGATCCGTTTACGGTCATCGCCCATTGGTCCTTACGGTCGCCCTTGAGTTTGTGTAACCCGACGCTCTTGAGTGGGCTCAGGTCGTGGAGCCTCTGAGCGACGTTCAGAGCCAACAACAGATCGACTGCAGCAGCGAAGTCCAGGCCGGCGAAACGGTTCGGCTGTTCACCGAGCCAGACCTTCTCGCTTGCTGCGTTACGCCAGGAGCGGATCACAGCATAGACATACTACGAGAGACAGTAAAGTGGCACGTCTTCATGAATTCCACAGGCGGGATGACCAGCAGCAACCTTCTGATGACGTACGCTCTCATGGCAGATACCTTGCTGTGGTCACGCGGCGGGCGGAGATGAGAGGGGAGCCGGGAAGCTTGCGCGAGGCTCCCGACTCCCTTATGTGCCTATGAACTAGCCGCCCATTTCGCTCTTCAGCGCCTGATCGATCCAGAGGCGGGCATAGACGGCGTTCTTGTTCCAGACGCCCATATAGAAGTCACCGTCGAAGCCCTGCACCCACGGCTGGGTGACGTTGAACCATGGATTCAGGCCACCCCACAGGAAGATGTGGTTCTTCACTTGGTGGAAATCTGCCGCTCGCGCGAGCCGCTGAAATTCCTCCGCGGTGGCAGCCACTTCCAGTTGCTCGATCAGCTCGTCGAAGGCCGGGTCACTGAATCCGGTGACGTTATGGGCATGGCCCGTCGAAGCGGCGGGCAGCCAAACCAGGGGGGGATTAGGGGTGCCCTGATTCCAGATACCCATGCCTTCGATTTCGCCACGCTGCCAACTGGCTGAGTAAGAGGGCCAATCCGTTTGCCTGATCGCGACCTCGACCCCGATCTCGGCAAGGTAGCCTTGAACTATCTCATGATGCCCGATACTGGCGGGGCTGAGGACAGTGTCGCCGATCCTGAATCGAATGCCGTCCGCGCCGCGCGGATACCCGGCCTCGTCGAGGAGCTTCTCGGCAGCTTCCGGGTCATACCGGTAGTACTGCTTCACCTCCTCGGGCCATTCCGCAAATGGGATCGAATATGAGGTGAAGGGATGTATCGTCCCCATGGGTTCGGTCCGCATCCAACCCTTGTAGTAGGTCGTGCTGATCGCATCGAGGTCGATTGCCATCTGTATTGCGTGGCGAACTCTGATGTCGTCGAAGGGTGGCTTGGTCACATTGAAGCCAGCGCTCTCGTTCGACCGAAAATAGTACGCGTTCACCCTGAGGTCGGGGTTGGTCCGCTGCAGGCTTTCGACCGCGTCGACCGTACTAAAAAAACTAGCGGCGTTGTGAGCAAGATAGTCCACCTTGCCGGTGCGCATTGCCGACACGCGTGTCGCTTGGTCTGGCATGATCAGGCTGACTAACTCGTCCAGATAGGGCAGGCGGTTCTCGGGGTATTTCTCGTCGTGACCCCAGTAGTCGGGATTCTTGACCCAGGTCAGAGAGCTGCCTTCGACCCAGTCCGTCAACATAAAGGGACCGGTACCGACCAGGTTCCTCCAGTCGGCGACGTCGCCGTGCTGCTCGATCACCTCGGGGGCGTGCATGAACGCACTTGTGCGCTTACTGCCGGCAACGCCGGCTGGTGTGGCTGATGGATGAGGGAGATGAGGGAGATGAGGGTGGCTGGCCGAGGTGCGCGACCGGTGGATGTGCGGACGCGTGGCCGCTGGCGCCCCGCGGATCAATGGTGCCGCGGTCAGCACCGCGCCGAGCGCTCGGCCGTCGCGTGGTTGGCTCGGGCGACTAGCGACTAGCGGTAGTCGGGTAGTCGGGTAGTCGGGTAGTCGGGTAGTCGGGGGCTGGGCTGGGTCATGTCGTCACCCATACACCTGCGAGCATAAACTAGCCCGAGAGATGTGGCTGGCGCTTTCGCCTCGGGCTGCTACGCCTTTTTCACCGGCTCGCGGCCGAGGCGGCCGCCGCCGCCCCTGAGCCGCGGGTCGAGCAGGTCTCTCACCGCGTCGCCGAACATGTTCAGGCTGTAGACCAGCACGGTCAGGAAAATACCGGGCCAGAACGCGAGCCACGGCGCCTGCTCCATGTACTCACGCCCTTCGCGGCTGAGCAGACCGCCCCAGCTGGGAAGGTCCACCGACAGACCGAAGCCGAGAAAGCTCAAGCTGGCCTCACTGATGATCACCGCACCGATGTTGATACTGAAGACGATGATTACGGGAGCGACAATGTTGGGCGCGACATGCCGCACGAGTGTCCTCCACCGCGATGACCCGATCGCCTCGGCCGCCTGAAAATAGACGTTCTCCTTGATAGCGATGACGGCGCTTCTGACCACTCTCGAGGCGCCTATGCCGCCGGTTACCCCCAGGACCACGATGATCTGTGCCATGCCGCGCCCCACAATGGACATGATGGTCAACAGGATCAGCAGTCCGGGTATGGATACCCAGGCATCGACAAATCGCTGCACCGCCAAGTCCAGCTTACCGCCAAGAAATCCGGACATGCCGCCGATCAGCATGGCGACCACGACATTGATGACGGTCGCCGCCAGACCAACGGTCAGCGAAACACGAGCGCCGTAGATCAGGCGGGTCAGCAGGTCGCGTCCGACATGATCGGTGCCGAGCAGAAAGCGAGCCGAGGGGCCGGTGAGCCGGTCGGCCAGGCTCATCTCCCGATATCCATAGGGAGCCAGGACATCCGCAAAGACAGCCGCGACAATGAACAGCACGATGATGATTCCACAGGCGGTCCCCAGGGGCTTCTCTTTCCACAGCCTGACGAAGAAATGGCCGACACCGGCGCGGGTCTTCGGCCCGCTCACCGCGTTGCCTGTGGCGCTACTCATAGCGGATTCTCGGATCCAGGAACGCATAGGCGAGGTCGATAAGCAGATTCCCCACCACGACGGCGCTGCCGAACAGCAGGTTGATTCCCGAGACCACCGGGTAGTCGCGGTTTTCGAGGGCATTCAGCATCAGGCGGCCCAGCCCAGGCAGAGCGAAGATGTTCTCCATGATGACCGAGCCGCCCACCAGGATGGGCAGCTGCATGCCCACCAGGGTAACCACCGGGATGATGGCGTTCTTGACCGCGTGTCGCAGGACGACCGCCCTCTCCTTCAGACCCTTGGACCAGGCGGTACGGACATAGTCCTGCCGCAGCACCTCCAGCATCATGGTGCGTGTCATCCGCATGGTGGCCGCCGCCATAGCCGTGCCCAAGATGGCGCCGGGAATGATGAACATCCCCAGGTTCCCCAGCGGGTCTTTGGCGAACGGGATGAGCCGCATCGGTGGCGACCAGCCCCACCAGATTGCCGGGTAGAGCATGACCATGACGGCCAGCCAGAAGTTGGGCGTTGCCAAGCCGATGACGGCGACCGAGCGTCCCACGTAGTCGGCGGCGGTATCCTGGCGGATCGCCGCGTAGATGCCGACCGGCAGGGCGATCAACAGCCCGATCACCAGCGCCGTCGCGCCGAGTTGAATCGTCACCGGCAACCTGCCCGCTATCTTCTCCCGTACTGAGAACCGGCCGAGCAGCGATTTGCCCAGGCTCCCGTGCAGCACGATGTCGCCTATCCAGCGCCCGTATTGCACGTGCATGGGCTGGTCCAATCCGAGCGCGCGCTCG
Source organism: Spirochaetia bacterium (assembly GCA_965262935.1). Classification (GTDB taxonomy): domain Bacteria; phylum Spirochaetota; class Spirochaetia; order SZUA-6; family Bin103; genus Bin103. The sequence continues at coordinate 1,727,618 of OZ253572.1, forward strand.
AGACCTTCACGGTCGATGCCGCCCGCCGTGAACATCATTTCCTGCTGCATTACGTCAATGACATCACCGGGGATGAACCGGACCAGGAGAAAGACGATGACACTCAGTATGAGGAGCGTGGGGATGATCAGCAGCAACCGTCTGATGACGTACGCTCTCATGGCAGATACCTGGTTGTGAGGGAGCCGGGAAGCCTGCGCGAGGCTCCCGACTCCCTCATATATATAGTAACTAGCCGCCCATTTCTTTCTTCAGCGCCTGGTCGATCCAGAGGCGGGCATAGACGGCGTTCTTGTTCCACACGCCCATATAGAAGTCACCGGCGAAACCCTGAACCCACGGCTGGGTGACGTTGAACCATGGATTCAGGCCACCCCACAGGAAGGTGTGGTTCTCTACGAGCCAGAAATCCGCCGCTCTCCCGAGCCTTTGATATTCCTCTTCGGTGGCAGCCACTTGCAGCTGCTCGATCAGGGCGTCGTACTCCGGGTCACTGAGGCCGGGGACGTTACTCGCATGGCCCGTCGTTGGGCCGGTTAGAATAATCAGAGGGCGATAAGGGGTGCCCTGACTCCAGTTCCCCATGCCTTCATAGTCACTCCGCTGGAAACTGGCTTGGAATGTAGGCCAATCCGCTTGCCTGATCGCGACCTCAACCCCAATCTCGGCAAGGTAGCCTTGGACTATCTCATGATGCCCTATACTGGCGGGGTTGAGGACAGTGTCGGCGGTCTTGAATCGAATGCCGTCCGCGCCGCGCGGATATCCGGCCTCGTCGAGGAGCTTCTCGGCACCTGCCGGGTCATACCGGTAGTATTGCTTCACCTCCTCGGGCCATTCCGCAAACGGGATCGAATACCCGGTGAAGGGCTGTATCGACCCCATGGGTTCGGGCCGCATCCAACCCTTGTAGTAGGTCGTGTTGATCGTATCGAGGTCGATTGCCATCTGTATTGCGTGGCGCACTCTGATGTCGTCGAAGGGTGGCATGGTCACGTTGAAACCAGCGCTCTCGCCCGCCCGAAAATAGTACGCGTTCACCCGGAGCTCGGGGTTGGTCCGCTGCAGGCTTTCGACCGCGTCGACCGTAAAGAATTGACCATGGCCGTTGTGAGCGAGATAGTCGATCTTGCCCGTGCGCATCGCCGACACGCGGGTCGACTGGTCCGGCATGATCAGTCTCACCACCTCGTCCACGTAGGGCAGGCGGTTGTCGGGGTATTTCTCGTCGTGGCCCCAGTAGTCGGGATTCTTGACCGAGGTGATAGCGCTCCCTTCGACCCAGTCCGTCATCATGAAGGGACCGGTACCGACCAGGTTCCTCCAGTCGGCGACGTCGCCGTGCTGGTCGATCACCTCGGGGGCGTTCACGAACGCAATATTGTCGTCGATCAGCACCAGCAGCACATCGAGGGGTGGATCCTGCAGCTTGATTTCGACCGTGTATCGGTCGGTGGCCGTGATCGATTCGTATGGCAGCTCGTCGAGTCGGGTATTCTGGTCGCTGGTGCGCCAGCGGTTGAAGTTGTACACCACGTCCTCGGCCGTGAGCTCGCGACCGTTCATCGGTGCCTTGTCGTGCCAGCGAACGCCCTGGCGGATGTGGAAGATATAGGTTTGTGGGTCGGGCACGTCCCAGCTTTCGGCCAGAGCCCCGGTGAAGTGGTCGACCAGCAGGAACTCGTTGGCGAGATTGTTCACGCTCCTGTCGATTCCCCAGTTCGCGATGCCGAGCTTCTCGACGACGCCGCTGGCTGCAGACCCCGCCCCGATGCCACCGATCATCGCGTCGGAATTCGGAGGCTCCCACCCGGCGCCGTAGGTCAACGTCCCACCATACTCCGGCGCCGTGTACACTTGGCCGTTGGTGGGGTCGGTCACGTATTTCTTCTCGGCGGCGGCTGCCGCGCCGGCGCTGTCGCTTTCGCCGGCGGCGAACGAAACGGTGGCCACCAGCGCGAACGCCAGTGCCATCGATACGAATTTGGAAACCATACTGGTTCCTCCTCTCGGGTCACCATGTGGTAACCCACTTGTGCGCTTACTGCCGGCAACGCCGGCTAGTGTGGCTGAGTATAGACGGCCCGCCCAGGTTAGTGCAAGCACACTAAGCACACTGCCGCACACTGCCGCCGTGCCCCCCGCGCCGCCGCGGCCGCGGCGTGTGGACCGGTACATGGCCCTCGCTATAGAGTAAGATGCACGTCATGGCTGTTGTGTCGGTACCGCGCCCATTGCAGGATCGCCTGGGAGACGACGCGAGTGCGTCGCTCGTGGAGATGCTGCGCCAGCTCGAGGATGAGCAGGAAGAGCGGCGGGAAGTACAGAAAGAGCATCTGTTCCAGCTTCTGGAGGAGCGGTTCCTCCGCCACGTGGCGGAGTCCGATCATCGGACCCGCAAGGAGCTCGGCAAGGAAATTTCCGACGTGCGCAAGGAGCTCGGCAAGGAAATTTCCGACGTGCGCAAGGAGCTCGGCAACGAAATCTCCGACGTGCGCAAGGAGCTCGGCAAGGAAATTTCCGACGTGCGCAAGGAGCTCGGCAAGGAAATCTCCGAGGTGCGCAAGGAGATCTCCGAGGTGCGCAAGGAGATCTCCGGGGTGCGCAAGGAGATCTCCGAGGTGCGCAAGGAGATCTCCGAGGTGCGCAAGGAGATTACCACCCAGACGCGGTGGATACTTGCGGTGATGGGAGCTGCGGCGGTGCTGATCCCGATCATGCAGCGGGTAATGGCGACCCTTATTCCGTAGTATCCGCACGCTGCCCCGGCGGATCGTCAGGTTCCGTCGAAGCGGCCGGCGCCGCCGCGCAGGCGCGGGTCGAGCAGATCGCGCAGCGCGTCGCCGAATATGTTGATTGCGAACACCACCATCGCCAGGCACAGGCCGGGCCACAGCGCCAGCGCCGGCGCCACCTCCATGTACTTGCGGCCCTCCGCGCTGAGCATGCCGCCCCAGGTGGGCTGCGGCGGCGGAATCCCGAACCCGAGGAAGCTTACCGTCGCCTCGCCGATGATCGCCGAGCCGAGCGTAATGGTGAACAGGATGATGTTCGGGGCGATGGTCTGCGGCAGCACGTGCCCGGCCAGGATGCGCAACGGGGTGGCGCCGGTGGCGCGCGCCGCCTCGACGTACGCGTGTTCCCTGACGCTCAACACCACGCTGCGGATGGTGCGCACGTTGGCGACCCCCCACGGCACGCCGATCACCACCGCGATCGACAGGATGCTCGGGCCCAGCAGCAGCATCGCCGTCAGCACCAGAAACAGCCACGGAAAGCTCATCACCGCGTCGACGAAGCGCTGCAGAATGAGGTCGAACGTGCCGCCCCAGTAGCCGGAGGTCACCCCGAGCAGGGTGGCGGTGAGGACCGTGAACACGCTCGCCAGCACGCCGACGACCATCGAGATGCGGCCGCCATGGATGATGCGGCTCAGCGAGTCGCGGCCGAACTGGTCGGTGCCGAGCAGGAACTCGGCGGACGGTCCCTCCAGGCGCCGTGGCACGTCCTGGTCGGCGTAGTCGTGCGGGGCCAACTGGTTGGCGAATATCCCGATCAGAAAGAACAGCAGCACCACGATCAGTCCGGCGGCGCCGAACGGCTTCTCTCGGAACAACCTCCTGAACAAGGTGGCCAGTCCCCGTCTCGCCGTGGCCGCCGTGACAACTTGCTCGGGTTCGTAGGTTGACGCCATGAGTACCTGCTCTGCCCGCGCTACCGGTAGCGAATGCGCGGATCGAGCCACGCGTAGCTGATGTCGATGAACAGATTCACGAACAGAATGAACGAGGCGGCGATCAGGTTGAGGCCCGAGACGATCGCGTAGTCGCGCTTCTCCATCGCCTGCACCATGATGCCGCCGACGCCGGGCAGGTTGAAGATCGACTCAACCACCACCGCTCCGCCCACCAGCACCGGAAGTTGCAGGCCGATCATGGTGAGCACCGGGATCAGCGCATTCTTCAACGCGTGGCGCACAATCACCAACCGCTCCCGCAACCCCTTCGCCCAGGCGGTCCTGATGTAGTCCTGCCGCAGCACCTCCAGCATCATGTTGCGGGTCAGCCGCATGGTGATTCCGGACAGCCACATGCCGAGGATGAACGCCGGAATCACCACCATGATCGTATGCGCCACCGGATTGGCCGTGAACGGGATCCACGACAGGCGCGGCGCCCACCCCCACCAGATCGGCGGATAGAGCAGCACCATGGTGCCGATCCAGAAGCTCGGAACACAGATGAAGGTTATGGCAATGGCGCGCAGCAGGTGGTCGGTGATGCTGTCCGGCCGGATGCCGGAATAGATCGCCACCGGCAGCGCGATCAGCAGCGAAAACACCAGGGCGAGGGCGCCCACCTCCAGCGACACCGGCAGCCCGATCACGACCTGCTGGGTGACCGGCAGCTTGGACCAGAACGACGTGCCGAGGTCGCCGCGCATGATCCCGGCCATCCAGCGGCCGTATTGGACGTGGATCGGCTGATCCAGGCCGAGGTCGCGCCGCAACACGATGCGCGGGTCCTCGCCGCCGGTCTTGTATGGGGTAAGCGTGACCATGATGTCCACCGCATCGCCGGGAATGAACCGCAACCCGGCGAACACGATCAGGGTGATGATCAGCAGGGTAGGGACGATCAGGAGCAGCCGCCGGAGGATGTATGCGTGCATGAGATCCCTGCTAACGAAAAAACAGGAGGCCGCGCCGCTTGCGGCCCAGCCTCCTGCTACGGTGCGTCAATGTCCGGCGCTAGTCTTCGCAGGTGCGTCCGGTGCTCGACCGCTTGGCATCGCAGTCGACCCACCACAACTTGCTCAGGTTGGCCTGCCAGATCAGGTCGCCGACGGCGCCGCCGAAGCCCTTCACCCACGGCTGCCAGTAGATGTGCTGCTCCACGGTGACGCCCGCGATGTGCCACGCTTCCTCCAGCGTGTGCAGGTACAGCTCGGTCCACAGCTCGCGGTAGGTCGCCGGGTCGGCCGCGACCTTGGTGGCGTCGATCAGCTCCATCTGCCGTTGCGCCGCCGCCCGGTTCTCCGGCGAGACGTTATCGCCTAGCGGATTGCCGTACCACACCAGCGATGCGCGCGGATCGTGGTGGAAGTTCATCGTGCCCATCAGGCCGATCTGCGGCGCGCCGGCGTCGATGAAGGTGAGCCCGGTGAAACGCGGGTCGGGATTCGGCCCGAGCGAGGCAGAGTAGTAGGCCGACGACTCCATCAGGTCCAGCTCGGCGTTGATGCCCACTTCCCGGAGGTAGCCGGCGAACAGCTCAACATCCTCCGACACCGAGTGCATCGCCAGGATCGTGGTATCGAAGCCGTCCGGATAGCCGGCCTCGGCCAACAGCGCGCGCGCCTTGTCCGGGTGGTACTCGTACAACTCCGCCAGGTCGTCGCGGCCCATCGCCTTCAGATCGTCGGGTCCGATGTAGTTGTCGCCATGCAGCGACTGTGCCGGATAGCCGCCCGGATAGGCGAGACCCTGGTAGAACGAGTCCACCATTTCCTGATGGTTTATCGCCAGCATCGCCGCGTAGCGCACCCGCTTGTCCGCCCACGGGTTGTCAGGGATGTTGAGGTTCACGTTGTAGCCGCGCAGCAGCGCCCCCTGCGGGACGTGCCCAATTTCCGGGTTGGTGCGCTCCAGCGCCGCGACATCCTCCGGCTGCAGGCCGTGAAACCCGAACACGTCGAGCTGGCCGCTGCGCAGCGCCGCGATGGTGATCGCCGGGTCGTCGGCGGTCGGAGTCATCGTCTTGGTGTCCAGGTAGGGCACCTTGTTCTCGGGAATGAACGGGTCTACACCCCAGTAGTTGGGGTTCTTCTTCAGCTTGGTGGTCACGCCGGGCACGTGGTCGGTCGGGATCCACGGGCCGGTTCCGAGCGCATCCTGCCAGTCGCTGGGATTGACGCCGTCGGTGCTGTGCATCGCCGGGTGCGACCAGCTTATGCGGTTCACCGTGACGATGAACCAGCTCGTGGCGTCCGGCTCCGGGAACTTGACGTCGATGACCCAGGGATCGTCCGCGCGCACGCTCCACTGCCAATCCTTGTCGGCGGCGGCGGCGCCCTCGACCGCGGCATCCGCATTCCAGCGGTCCACGATGTCCTGCGCGGTCAGCTCCGTGCCGTAGTAGTCGGCCAGCGCCGGGTTGGGACGCACCACGTCCTCGGCCCGCCACCAGTGCACGCCCTGGCGGACGCGGAACACGGCGCTCTCAATATCCGGAAACTCCCACGATTCGAACAACTGTCCGGTCTGCTTCTTTATGTCGATGAACCAGAAGTTGGGGTACGCCTCGTCGCCGGTGCCGCGCGGCCCTTTCAGGTAGTCGACCACGTAGGCGGCGTCGTAGAACGAACCGAAGGCCACGCTGTCGCGGGTGCCTTCGATCGGATCGAGCGGCGAGGCCCCCTGGCGCTGCGCCATGTTCAGGTTGCCGCCGTACACCGGTACGGTGTCGATGTCCGCCGCGGAGCTGCTTTCCTCCGCGGGACTCGCCCACACACCAACCGCTGCCAACGGAATGATGAGCAGCGCAACGAACGCCGCTCTTGCCAGGTAGTAATTCATGCTCACTACCTCCCTTTACGAATAGATGGACCGCGCGAAACTCGCGCGATCCGAGCCATCTTACCACGCAGGGTCTGCCTATCCAATCAGGCGAGGTGAATGGGCTGGCTGCATGGTGCAGTCGCTGCGCTCGACATCCACTCGAACGGAAGACTTGCCGCTGCCGTGGCGGGTGCACTAGTATCCGGCGCCATGCAACAGAAAGCGTCGGCGCGCGAGTTCCCGCCGCTGGAACGGGTGCGCAGAGACCTGCGCGTCAGGTGGTACCGCTGCCCGATCGAGCCCGCCAAGCTGCGCGAACTGATGCAGCGCAGCGACCTGCAGGGCGCCTTTCAGACCCTCGGCCACCTGGGCCTGTGGGCCGCCTGCGGCGCCGCCACCGCCTGGTTCTTCACGCACGGCATGTGGCTGCCGTTCGCGCTCGCGCTGTGGTGCCAGGGCACGGTGGGCACCTTCATCCGCGGCCTCGGCACCCACGAGCTCGGCCACGGCACCGTGTTCCGGACCAAGTGGCTCAATGGATTCTTCCTGGTGCCGATGTCGATGCTGACTTGGTGGAGCTACCACGAGTACGCAATGAGCCACACCTACCACCATCGCTACACGCTCTATCCGGAGGGCGACCGCGAAGTGGTGCTGCCGATCGATCTACCCCTGAAGCCGCTGCAGTTACTGCAGCGGCTCACCTTCAACGTACAGGGCATGATCCAGGTCATCGGGGCCACCGTGCGCATGGCCATTCCCTACTACCGCCGCGACCTGACCAGCATCCGCACCAGCGAGTGGACGGAAGCGCTGTTCAAGCTGGCCCCCGACGTGGAGCGCAAGGCGGTGCGCTTCGCTCGGCTCACGATCCTGTTCCACGGCGGGCTGCTGGTGGTGTCGGCGGTGACCGGCGCCTGGTGGCTATCGATCGTGTTCACTGGGTTTCTGTTCTGCGGCAACTGGCTGTCCGGGCTGGTGGGCACCCCGATGCACATCGGGCTGATGGACGGCGTGCCCGACTTCCGCATGTGCGTGCGCTCCAACCGCCTCGACCCGTTCACGTCGTTTCTGTACTGGCGCATGAACTGGCACACCGAGCACCACATGTTCGCCGGCGTGCCGTGCTACAACCTGAAGAAGCTGGCACGCGAGATCGCCCCCGACATGCCGGAGCTGCGCGGCCTGTGGCAGAGCTGGCGGGAGATGATCGACGTCGAGAAGCGGCGCCGCACCGACCCCACCTACCAGTATCAGACACCCCTGCCGGCCACTGCCCACCGCGCGTTGCTGCGCGAGCAGGACGTCCCGTCCCGCAAGGGCCAGCGCGCCAGAATGGAGTCCTCCATCGGCGAACTCGCACCGTCCGGCCAGTAGAACCCCATGTTCAGTCAGGTGCGGAGCTTGCGGGGGTGGTGCACACGGTGCTACCATCATCCGTTACCTCCCACTACGGAGGAACACAAAAGGAGTTATCTGTGATGAGCAGAAGAGTTGCGATATTGGCGGTTGCCGGCTGCCTGATTGTGGGCGGCTTGGCGTTCGCGTCGCCCGCCGGCGAGGGCGGCGATGCGGAGGGGAAGACGATCACCTTCTGGCATCACACCTACACGGTGGCGACCGACTGGATGCGTGAGCAGGCGGCCTCCTACCTGGAGGACCATCCGGGACTGAGCATCGACATCGTCGAGTATCCGCACGGCGACTACGAGGTGCGGTTGCGCGCGGCGGTGGCGGCGGGCGATCCCCCGGACATTCTCAACGTCCTGGACTATCTGTTCCCGGAGTTCTACGAGAACGACTGGCTGGCCCCGGTTGACCCGGCCGCCTTCGGGGTGAACACCCAGCAGGAGGTGGTCGACCTGTTCGTCCATCCGGCGCTGGAGGGGATGGTGTTCGGCGGCAACGTGTACGGCGTACCCGCCGAGTTCAACACGTTCGTGCTGTTCCTGAACCAGGAGATGTTCGCCGAGGCCGGCATGGACGCGACGGCGCTGTCGGCGCAATGGCAGCAGCGCGCCGCTACCTGGGACGAATTCTTCGACCTGCTGAGCAAGGTCGAGATGCGCGAGGCCGACGGCATGGTGACGCGGATGGGCTTCAACTGGGTGTGGGGGCTCGACTCCTTCTGGTATGCGCAGCAGTTCTGGAACGTCACCGAGCAGTACGGCTGCGAGATCATCGACGCCAACAACAAGGTGGCGGTCGATTCCGCGGCTTGCGTGCAGGCATTTGACGACACCTGGTACCGGCTGATTCGTGACGGCAGTGGCGGTCCCGACATCGCCACCGCCAGTCCGGTGTACGCATTCCAGGACTTCATGGAGGAGCGCCAGGCAGTGGTTATGGGCGGCCCGTGGGCGCCCGCGGCGTGGCGCGAGAATTCGCCCAACGTGTTCGACAACTTCGTGGTGGCGCCGATTCCGCAGCACGATCCCGACAATCCCCGCACCTTCATCCACACCTACGCGCTGGCAGTGAGCGCCGGCTCCGATGCGGCAACCGAGTCGTGGGACTTCCTCGATGCGCTGTTGTCCAAGCCGGGCGAGATGTACGAGGTGGCCGGTTACATCAACGGCCGCAAGGGCATGTTCGGGCTGGAGCAGGTGCGCAGCGCCCTGCGCGGCGTAGAGGTATACGAGCAGAGCTACGCAACCGGCACCTTCGTGTGGCGCAGCCCGACCTGGGCGCAAGAGGGCGAGTTGCTCAAGAACGCGGTCGAAGAGTTCGCCGAGAGCGGCGACGTGGCCGGTGCGCTCGCCAAGGCGGCGGGCGAAATGCGCCGTCTGCGCAACGAATAACCGGCTGACCGATGGGCCTGAGGGCGCGGGAGCCAATCCCGCGCCCGTCTGATTCAACCCCGCGGCGAGTCTGTCGGACCGTAACGGACGGTCGCGGCGGGCGCGAGCGGGCGACCGGCTGCGCGGCTCCTGCGGCCGCCGCGCGGCCGCCGTCGTCGGGCGCTCTCCGCCCGTTGCCGGCATGAGCGCGGCTTGAGTGGCTTGAGTGGCTTGAGTGGCTTGAGTGGCTTGAGTGGCTTGAGTGGCTTGAGAGGGTTGCGCGAGCCGCGGCGGCAGGCGATGTGGGGGGTGCTGTTCGCCCTGCCGGCCATCGCCCTGCTGGTGGCGTTCAGCGTCTACCCGATGCTGCGCGCGCTGGCCTTCAGCCTCACCGACTACCGCCTGCGCCCGCAGCCCGAATTCATCGGGCTGGCAAACTACGTCCGCGTGCTGGGCGGCAGCGCGTTCGGCAACTCGCTGCGGGTCAGCGTGGTGTACGTATTCGGCACCGTCGTCCCGGTGTGGCTGGTCAGCTTCGTGCTGGCGTCCCTGCTGTTCAACACCCACCGCGGCGCCGGCGCGTGGCGCACGCTGCTGTTCCTGCCCACGGTGATGCCGCTGTTGACGGTGACCCTGGTGTGGAAGCTGTTCTTCAACTACCGCGGCGTGATGAACGGGCTGCTGGAGCCGTTCGTGGCCGAGCCGATCGCCTGGCTTACCAAGTCGGCGTACGCACCGTGGGCGCTGATCATCACCAGTTGGTGGCACGCGGCGAGCTACTACATGATCCTGTTTCTGGCCGGCCGGCAGGCGGTGCCGGTGGTGTACGAAGAGTCCGCCGCCCTGGAGGGCGCCGGCCCCTGGCAGCGGTTGTGGCGGATCGTGCTGCCGCACATGCGCCCTACCATCGCCCTGGTAATGGTGATCTCGATCATCAACGGCTTCCGTACCTTCGCCCTGCAGCACGTGATGACCGGCGGCGGGCCCGGCACCGCCACCGAGATCATGACCCTGCTGATTTACAAGACAGCGTTCAACTTCGGCAAGTACGGCGAGGCGGCGGCGATCTCGATGCTCTATCTGGCGATGATCCTGATCTTCAGCGTCGTGCAGTTCCGCGTGCTGCGGGGCGAGGAGCATGGTTAGCGCAGCGGCCGCGCGGCTCGCGACACGGTCGGCGATTCTGGCGCTGCTGGTGGTGACCAGCGCGGTGACGGTCCTGCCGCTGCTGTGGATGGTGAGCACCTCGTTCAAGGCACCGGACGCCGTGTTCGACCTGCCGATCCGCTGGCTGCCGGATGCGTTGCGCTGGCACAACTATGGGGAGGCGCTGCTGGCGCGCCCGTTCTGGCTCTACTCGGTCAACTCCATTGCGGTGTCGCTGGCGAGCGTCGCGCTCACCGTGCTGCTCAGCGTCGCCGCCGGCTACAGCTTCTCGCGTTTCCAATACCCGGGGCGCGATCTGCTGTTCGTGTTGGTGCTGGCCACCATCGTGATCCCGTTCGAGGCGATCGCGCTGCCGCTGTATCTGCAGATTCATCGCTGGGGCTGGCTCAATACCTACCTCGGGCTGACCCTGCCCACGGCGCTGTCGCCGATCGGCATCTTCATCATGCGCCAGTACATCCTCGGCATCCCGCAGGACTTCGTGGACAGCGCGCGCATCGAGGGCGCATCGGAGATCCGCATCCTGGCGCGGGTGATCTGGCCGCTGAGCCGGCCGGCGCTGGCGGCGGTGGCGATCTTTACCTTCGTGTGGAACTGGAACAACTACCTGTGGCCGCTGCTGGTGGTGTCGCGCGACTCGCTGCGTACGCTGCCGCTCGGCATGGCGCTGTTCGAGAACCAGCTCAACGTGAGCTACAACCAAGTGATGGCGGTGGCGGTGTTCGGCGCGCTGCCGCTGGTGGCGATGTTCATCCTGCTGCAGCGCAACTTCGTGCGCGGCGTCGCCCTGACCGGGTTGCGCGAGGGCTGAGCGGTGCAGCCGGCAGAGAAACCGCCGCCGCCACTTGCCGACCGTCGCGCGGCACGACCGGTGCAACCCGTGGCGCATGTGCACGGCGCTGGCGCGAAGGCGACGCGATGGCGATCCTGGCGGTAGACATCGGCGGCACCCGCACCCGCGCGGCGCTGCTGCCCCGCTCGGCCGGCGGCGCGGTCCCGGACGCCGGGCGGCTTCCGGAACCGGCATTGGCGCCGGCAGAGATGCCGCCGCGCGCTCCCGGCGAGCGGTTGCCGGTAGCGGCGCTGATGGAATTCCTCGCCGCGTATGCCGCGTCGGCGGACCCGATAGAAGCGGTCGGAGTTTCGGTGGCCGGGGTGCTCAGCCGCGACCGCGGCAGCGTGCGGCAGGCGCTGAACCTCGGCTGGACCGACGTGCCGCTGCGGGCGCAACTCGGCGCACGCTTCGGGTGCCCGGTGGTGCTCGACACCGACTCCTTCGCGGCGGCCTGCGCGGAGGCGCGCCTCGGTCACGGTCGCGGCCAACCGGCACCGACCTTCCTGTACGTCACCATCGGCACCGGGGTCGGCCACGCCCTGGTGCTGGAGGGGCGCCTGTGGCGCGGCGTGAGCGGCGCCGCCAGCACGTTCGGCCACCTCCGCCCGCGCGCTGCCGGCGGCGCCGCCTGCTACTGCGGGGGGCACGGCTGCCTGTGCCAGTACGCGTCGGGGCGTGGCCTGACCCGTCTGGCGCGGCGCTACGGAGCGCCGCCCGGCATTCGGGACGGCGCCGCGGTGGTGAACGCGGCGGCGCGCGGACAGCCGTGGGCCCGGCAGGCGGTGGATCGGGCGACCGACGCCCTGGCACTGTCGCTCAGTCAGGCGCTGGCGGTGGTAGACTGCGGCACCGTGGTGATCGGCGGCGGGGCAGTATCCGCGCACTGGCCCGATGTGGCGCAGCTTCGGGAGCGGGTACAGGATCGGCTGCATCCGCAAGTGCGGGTTGCCGAGATTGCCGTGTCCCGGTTGGATCACGCCGCATTGCGTGGCCTGGCGCTGGAGGCGGGCGACTCGGTCGCCAAAGGGGGGAGCCGGTGAGCAGCAGGATTCCGGTGGTGGAGTTGATCGAGCAGGCGCATCGCGAAGGATGGGCGGTGGGCCAGTTCAACATGAGCAGTCTGGACACACTGCACGGGATCATCGACGCCGCCAACGCGGCCCGGATCCCCTGCCTGGTGGGCCTGTCGCTGACCACCCTGCGCTACGTGGGCATGGAGTACATCGCCGGCCTGATACCGGCGGCGCGCAGCCAGGCGACCACGCCGCTGTACTTTCATCTCGATCATGGCGCCGACCTCGACGACGTACGGCAGGTGGTGGCGGCCGGGTTCGATTCGGTGATGATCGATACGTCGATGCTGCCCTATGCCGACAACGTGGCGCGCGTGCGCGAGGTGGTCGCCTTGGCCCATGACCACGGGGTCGGCGTGGAAGCGCAGATCGGGGAGACCTGGGAGGAAGGCGCCGCGGCAGAGGAGGAGGCGGTGACCGATCCCGCCATGGTGGCGGAGTTCGTGCATGCAACCGGCGTCGACTACCTGGCGTGCTCGTTCGGGAACAAGCCGGCCGGCGGCGTAGGAATCGGCACCCCCGACCGCGACCTGTTTGCACGCATCGGGCAGGCGTCGCCGGTGCCGCTGGTCGTGCACGGCGGCACCAGCCTCACTGACGACACGATTCGTTTCGCGATCGGGTGCGGGGCGGCGAAGATCAACATCGACACCTGGATCCGGCGCGCCGTCACGCAGACCCTGGCGCGCTGCTATGCGGGTGACGATTACGCGGCGGACCCGCGCGTGTCGTTCAAGCAGGTGCGCGCCGCCGTGGCCGCCGCGGTTACGGCGAAACTGCGGCTGTTCAGCGCGGCGCGCACCGCCTACGCGCGCGCACAGGGCACGCCGTAGCGGGGGATCGTCCGGTCGCGGGTGACGATGGTCAGACCCTCCAGACGGGCTTGCGCGATCTGGATGCGGTCGAAGGGGTCGCCATGGATCGCCGGCAACTCGGCCACCGCCAGCGCGTGGCGAACCGTGATCGGCAGGTGCTGAAAGCGCTCCTCTGCGAGGGCGGTTTCGAGGTTGTCCGGCGCATCCAGCTTGCCGAGCTGGCGTTTGATGGTGATTTCCCCGGCCACCGCCGCGCTCACCAACACGCGGCTGCGCGGCTGCGCGTGAGTGCTACCGGCCCTGTTTGAGTTCCGCGATCAGGGACTTGATCCGCTCGTAGCTGCGGGCGTCGTCGGTGAGCTGGTCGCCGGCGATCATGCCTTCCACTCCGAACCAGCCGTCGTAGCCGGCGTCGAGTATCGCGGCCACCGCGAACCGGTAGTTGATCTCGCCGTCCGGGATCGGGCGGCGCAGGTATACGGCGCGCTGCATCCCGGGCAGGGCCACCCGCACCAGGTTCTTCATGTGCCAGTAGTTGGCATGCGGGGCGAGGGCCAGGATCGCGGCCTCGCAGCTCTCCTCCGGTGTCTCGTAGGTCCAGTAGACGTTGCCCAGGTCGGGGTTGGCGCCGACGTTGGGCCGGTCGATCAACTCCAGCAGGTGAATCATCGACCAACTGTTGTCGCAGATGGTGTTCTGATGCAGCTCGATGCTGATCGATACGCCCTGGCCGGCGGCGCGGTCGGCGGCCACCGCAATCCCCTCCGCATTGATGCGGTAGTCCGACTCGCTCGCCCCCCGGCTGGAGTTCTGCGACACCAGTTCGCCGTAGCCGCTCCCCACGCCGGGCAGCTCGGGCACCAGCGGCGCGTTGATCAGCGTATTGAGAACCTCGGCGCCGATCCGCGCCGCCAGGTCGACGCCGCGCTGCAGCCGGGCCCGGTTCTGTTTGCCGACCCGGGGATTGTGCAGGCCGCCGCCGCCGCGGATGCCGACGCAGGGCAGGCCGGCGTCGCGCAGCTCCTTGCCCAGTTGGTCGACCTCGGCGCCGCTCTTGTCGGCCAGATCTTCGAGGCCGAGTTCCAGCCCGTCGAAGCCGATGCTGCGCACCTTGCTCAGCCACCCGGCTCTGACCTCCGATGGAGGGAGGTGGACGGGAAACGATGTCTGTTGATGAAACGGATAGAACGTGCGCCCGCGAAATGCGTACAACAACTTCATGGGCAGATTATGTCAGATTCCGCCGCGACCAGGTAACGCGCGGGCCTGCCCGCCTGCCCGCCCTGCCCGCACGGTCGTTGCAGCGCTGCCTCGGTCGGCACCGCAGTGTGCCGCCGCTTCGACCCGGCTAGCGCCAGCTCTCAAACGGGTTGCCGGCTTCCGTGACCGGGAACAGGACGCGCGCGCCGCGTATATGCGCCAGGCGGGCGGCTGTCGCCATCTCCACCAGGACGCGGGCGGCCGTGCCCATGCACAGCTCGTACTCCGGCTGCTTCCCGTCGAGCAGATCGAGCAGCGAGCGGGCCATGCGGTGGTGGGCATTCAGCCACTTCCGGCGCGGCTCGACCTGCTCGTGCGCCAGCACCTGCCACGCCGGGGCGCCGAGCAGCGCGGGGTGCGGGTTGCCCCAGGTGGGGCCGTGCGGATGGGTGAACGGGTGCAGGTACAGGTCGGGACCCTCGATGGTCGGGCCGGGCAGACACAGCGTGCCGGCGGTGCCATGCACCTCCGCGCCGTAGGGCAGCGACTCGCCGTGCTGCCACGCCGTGCCGCCCGCCCACTGGGAGACGAACTCCACGGTGCAGGCCTCGAACTGAAACTGCGCGGCAATGCCGTTGCCGGCGGTGGGCCCCATCCCGAACGGCCCCTCGACCAGGTCGTCCGGCGTCGCCGGGCGGCCGTCGGTGGTGATGAGCGACTGGCACCAGAGCGGGGTCCCGAACAGTTGGCAGGCGAAGTCGAACAGGTGCGGATACAGGTCGATCATCCAGGCGTCGCCGCTGAACACCCGGTAGTGCGAGGTGGGCAGCCCGGCGGGGTGCCCGTACAGCCGCACCCAGCGCGGCTCGCCGATTTTGCCGCCGCGGATCATCGGGATCGCGTGCTGCTGGATCTGCGGGCGGCCACGCCACGGATGGGCCATCACCAGCAGCACGCCGGCGCGGTCGCAGGCGTCCAGCATCCGGTCGACCTCGCCGAGCGTGGTGGCGAGCGGCTTTTCGACGTAGACGTGGGCGCCGACGGCGGCCGCCGCCAGCACCATCTGCAGGTGGCCGCTCATCTCATGGGTGGCGATCACCGCGATGTCCGGCTTCTCGGCGGCGAGCATCTCGCGGTAGTCGGCGTAGGCGGTGCGCGCGCCGGTCAACTCGGCATGCCGACGCCGGCCCTCCGCGTCGGGGTCCGCCAGAGCGACGATCTCTGCCCCCTCTACCCCGACGAACGCCTGCTCGAGGCCGTGCCCGTAGTCTCCCTTGCCGGTATGTCCAATAATCGCGACGCGTCTGTTCATCGCCGTTCATTCTAAGCACACCGCCGCCCCAACGTCATGCACCCGCGGGTTGCCAAAAGCCTGGGTCTTGACCAAGATGCGCGCGTCCCTCGGTGGATCACGCATGGAAGAGAAGCTTACCAGGGTAGAGATCGTCGGGTGGCTGCGCGCCACGCCGATCGTCGGCGCCGGACAATCGCGCATTCGCGGATGGTCAACAGCGGCCATGCCGAGCCGAAGACGCTGAGCATGTTCGACAAGATCGATCCGGAATTCGCCGACTGGACCGCGGCGGCGTTGCTGGACATGCTCCGGGGCATGCCTCGATGAAGACGCGGCGGTTGCTGATGGCGGCGCTGGCGGTGGTCGCCGTCGTGGCAGTGGCCGCGGTGGTGTATGTGGCGACCAATCCGGCGGCTACCACCTACGAGTTCGTGGTGCGCGACGCGGTAAGCGGAAACTGGGTGTGGGATGCCACCTTCCGGTTGCAGGGGAGGGTGATCCGGTCGCACTTGCAGAGCGACCAGGGGCCGCGGCCGCAGGTGTTCACCCGGCTCGATCCGGGGGCAGCGATGCTGGAGATCAGCGCCCCCTCCTACGTGGCGCAGACCATACCGGTGACCCTGAAGCGGGGCGTCAACCGGTTGGCTGAGCCGGTGGAACTGGTCGGTTCCGAGATTCCCGACCTGGCCCAATGGATCATCTTCGAGAATCACGCCGGCAACGACATCGTGCAGGAGCTGCGTCCGGTCAGCTCGGCCGGACCGGCCGTGATCAACCACCCGGCCATGGATCTGTGGATCGGAGCGCGCATCTCCGTGCAGGTGAAGGACGGCGTACCGGTGCGCGAGGAGACCGACACCGGTGCCGCCCGCGGCGAGGAGCTGTTCCGGGGCAAGTTGCAGTGGCAGTGGGACGCGGCGCCGGAGACCACCTTTCGCTACGGCACCACCATCCCCGGCGCCGAGATCAAGGCCAGCTCCGCCCCCTACCAGGTGATTGATTACCTGATCGTGGTTCCCGACCCCGCCGCGGCCGATGCCGGTGAGATCGACCGCATCATGGCACCGATCTGGGACCTGCCGCCGGAGGGGATCGCGGCCCGGCTGGAGCCGCACGAGCAGGCGGGCACGCTGACCGCCTACCAGTTCACCTCATGGAACGTGACGGGAGGCGGGCGATGATCCGTACCGAGGGTCTGACCAAACGCTACGGCTCGTTCACCGCGGTGGCCGGCATCGACCTGAACATCCCGGCCGGCGAGATCTACGGCTTTCTGGGGCCCAACGGCGCCGGCAAGACCTCCACGATCATGATGCTGCTGGGCGTGGTGAGACCGACCGCCGGCGACATCCGGCTGTTCGGCGAGCCCTACAGCCCGGCCCGGCTCGACCTGCGCCGGCGCATCGGCGTGGTGCCGGAGAAGCATCCGGCCGGCATGTGGAGCTGGATGACCGCCGGCGAGTACCTGCAGATGTTCGCCGAGCTGTTCCGCGTGCCGCAGGCGGAGCGCCGCATCGACCATCTCCTGGAACGGGTCGGCCTGGCGCAGGTGAAGCGCAAGAAGTTCGCCCAGTTCTCGCGCGGCATGTTGCAGAAGCTGTCGATCGTGCGCGCGCTGCTGCACGACCCCGACATCCTGTTCCTGGACGAACCGATCTCGGGGCTCGACCCGTTCGGGGTCAAGCAGATCCGCGACCTGATCCTGGAGGAGAGCCGCGACGGGCGCACCATCTTCGTGTCGTCCCACCTGCTGTCGGAGATGGAGAAGGTGTGCCAGCGGGTGGCGATCATCTTCCGCGGCCGGCTGCTGGCCGAAGACCGCATGGAGCACCTCCTGTCCACGCTGACCAAGGACCGCGAGATCCACGTTGATCTGGAGCAGGTGCCGCCCGAACTGCCGGCCAAGGTGGCGGCGCTCGACTTCGCGCGCGAGGCGGCGCGGCGCGGCAACACCCTGGTGGTCAAGGTGGCCAAGACCGGCGACAGCCGGCGCGCGCTCAGCAAGTACCTGATCGACCAGGACCTGGTGCCGCTCAGCATCCAGGAGCAGAGCCTGAGCCTGGAGGAGGCGTTCGTGACCATCACCAGCGAAAACGTCGACCTGTTCGCGGGCATCGGCGGCGAGCCGCGCGCGGCCAGCGAGCCCCGGACGGCCGGCGAGTCGTGAACCAGCGCATCCACGCCACCGCCGTGATCGCCCGGCGGCGCATCCTGGAGACCGTGATCTTGCCCGGTTACTACGTCGCGCTGACCATCGGCCTGGTGCTGGCCCATCTGTTGGTCGCCGGTTTCGTGCAGGCGGTCGATTCGAGCGGGGTCAACCTGTCCCTGGTGCCCGCCTACGACCTGATCGGCAGAGGCCTCACCGGGGCGTTCGGGAGCACCTTCACGGCGAAGCTGTTGGCCGAGGGGCCGTTCCTGTTCACCCTCTACGTCGCCTTCCTGCCGGTCCTGCTGTACCTGGCGGTGAGCTCGGTGTTCCGTTTCGGTCTGGAAAAGAAGGTGGGCGCCCTGGAGCTGCTCACCTACGGACCGGCGGACGCCACCGCCTACTTCCTGGCGGCGCTGATCAAGGATCTGCTGATGACCGCCGTCTCGTTGGCGGTGCTGCTGGGATTCCTGCTGGCCGCCGCCGGCCTCAACAACCTGCTGCTCGGGCCTGCCTTGTTCCACAACCTGCTGATCCTGTTGTTTCTCGCCGCCGCCATCTACGGCTACGGCATCCTGGCCGCCGCGCTGACCGACAACTCCGCCTCCGCCGTCGCCCTGTTCCTGGGCGTGATCCTGGTGTTCTGCGTGGTGATGATCGGATCCTTCGCCGTGATCGGCGGCTACGTGCGCAACCTGGCGAGCGTGTTTGCCTGGGCGGTCAAGTGGATCTCGCCGCTGTACTACTGGGACTTGGCGCTGCGCTTCGCGGAGGTGGGCAACTGGGGGATGTATCTCGCCGGCGCCGTGCTGCTTGTGGTGCTGGCGGCGGCGCTGCTGGCGGTCAGCCATTTGACCATGAAGGTGCGCGGGGTGCGCCCGTGATACGCCGGCTGCGCTGGATGCGCCGGCTGCGCGGTGGCGGTGCGGCTACCCTGCTGTTCCTGCTAGCCGCGGCGGGGCTGGCGGCGCAGGCGCCGCTACGGGAGGAGCAGTTCGTGTACTCGATTGTGGCGTTCAACGGCCGCGACTACGCCGGCACGTTCGCGCGCCGCGCCGCGCACACCATCTACCTGCTGGCGGATGTCGACAACTTCCTGACCGTGCGCAATGCGTTGGTCTATTTCTGGCCCATCACCGGCGAGTGGAAGCTTGACCTGTCCGGGCTGGACGTGCCGTTCGAGGGCACCCTGGAGCTGGCTGGGCGCGGGCACGAGCCGCGGCCGCTCGGCATGACCCCCTACACCTATTACAACGTGCGCGGCGAGTACGAGCTGAACTGGAAGGTGGCTACCGAGGCGGAGGCGGAGGCGGTGGTGCAGCACTCGCGCGAGCTGATCGCGGCCTACTACGACGCGGTTCAGGCATTCCAGCGGGAGCGCGCCTTGTACGAGGAACTGCTCAATGAGTTGGCGGGCGTCATCACCGCGCTGCGCAGGGAGGGCCGGGACGTGACCGCGCTGGTCGCCGAGCTGGAGAAGCTGCAGCCGCCGGCGCAGCCGGAGCCCCCTGACCATTACGTCGTGCCCCCGTCCACGATCCAGCAGGCGTTCATCCTCAATCTGCCGGTGGGGCAGTACGACATCCGTTTCCTGACCGCCGACGGCGACGTGATGGAGGGATCGGAGCGGCGCATCGTGACGTTCGCACGACGCCGCGCCGAGGCGGTGGGACTGGAGGTGATCCCCGCCGACAAGTGGACGCGGCCGGTGGAGTCCACCAGCCCGGCGTCGGTGCTGTACGTGGACGGCTCCACCGACCTGTACGTGCGGCCGTTCTACCAGCAGGAGTACAACGACCTGTTCTACGAGAAGCTGCGCCGCAACGACGCCAAGGGCAATCCGGGGCTGATGAAGTGGGTGCGCATTCAGCAGGTGCCTGGAGCCGCGCTGGCCGTGAATGCCGGCGCCGGGCGTTCGCGCACCGCCGAGCCGCGGCTGGTGCAGGAGGAGCCGTTTTTCGTCGAGCAAGTCCCCGGCGGGGCGCTCGGCTACCGCATCGTGCCGTTCGACCCCGACGGCGCGCACCAAGGCCGCGAACCGGCGTTGCGCGCGTTCCACGTGCCCCTGTCTGCCCGGCAGCCGGTCCTGCATCTGCGCGTCCACGACCGCGACGGCCAGGTGCTGCCGTCCAGCGACCGCCAGGTGCGCCTCGTCACCCCGCCCGCCAACGGCTGGCTTTCTCTCCTGCTGGCCGCCGTTCCCCTGCTCGCCCTGGTCGCCGCCCTGGCCCTCCGCTCCCGCCGCGTAAGCAGGTAGTTTTAGGTGAAGCGCCCCGGCGCGGCGCCGTATTCTCGCGGCAGCAAGCCGTGGCCGGTCGGCGATATATTCAAGTGTCCGAACGTCTCAAATGAACCTTATTGCGGTTGCCTTTGGAGTCAACTACAGTAGCTCTTCGCCGCTCATCAAGAGTTGCAAGACCGTACCCGGATTTTTTCAATCCGGCCTCCTTGAGCCGTCGTGAGAGTTCTTGCCCTCTCCGCAACTCTTCAGTATCTACTTGCGGATTTTTCTTCACTATTTCTTGAACATCAACTTCCTTCATGATTGCTAAC
The DNA here is from genome assembly GCA_965262935.1 of Spirochaetia bacterium. Classification (GTDB taxonomy): domain Bacteria; phylum Spirochaetota; class Spirochaetia; order SZUA-6; family Bin103; genus Bin103. The sequence continues at coordinate 1,748,043 of OZ253572.1, forward strand.
GTCCTCAAATGAGCTACCCAAAGGCTCGATAGTTGCCAGTAGTATGAACTACTCCCCGATGTCCCATTTTCCCCTGATAGTCTTCCAGAAGTGTATGATAGTCTCTGATTATTCTGCGTAGCGCTTCATTCGCTCCAAAGTTGTCAACCTTCAGATTCAGATCTTTCTCCAAGACCGTTCGCGAAATCCCATGACCATGACTATGCCACTTTTGGGTATCGCTCAGTTGACGAGCGATATCCTCTGCTCGCTGCTCGCGCATTTCACCGGTCACCGGAATACCACGAGTCTCGGTGGTTGTCCAGGTCTTGAACTTGTGCGATACGAGCCACTGTTTCAGTAACGAAATCGACAGCTCCCGCGCGTGTTCGTACTGATATAGCTCAGCTTGGTCGAAGCCATCAATTAGCAATTGTACCTCTGCCGTTGTTATCGTCCCGTTCTGAGCCATCGAGTTGCTGCTCGATAAAGTGGTTCGCGCTCAGGGCCACCGGTGTATCCATCGCCAAGAGCATACCATAACCGTGTCATTCGCGATCGTCGCACTTTCGAAAGCTTCAGGCAACTCGCTCGGCCAACCATGCCAACCATCCCGGTTGAAAGCTGCGCGGATGCCGATGCGCCCCCGCGCCCTGCCGTCAGTGTGCTCATCCGTCTATCCTGACGCGCAGGTGTCGAGTTCGGAACGGCACAAGCGGTTGGGCCACGACACCCGAGCAATCATAGCCCCGCCGTCTTGGCAGTGGCAGCGCTCAGCCGGCTACGCCCGTCATGACTCTTCGGACGGCGATCGGGAGGTCGCGCAGCCGCCGTTCGTGGCGCGCACGCCGCTGGGGTCCGTCGACGCGGAGGCCATCCAGCGTTGCGGACTATAGCCGGTTGCTTGTTGGGTGACGCGCGGGCGGCGTAGTATTGCGCCCCGTGGACCAGACGCAGGACAGCACGGCGATCCGTTGCACGCATGCCGGCGACGGCACCGTCGAGATCGTGTTCGATCCGCCGGGCGCGCGGCTGGTGGTGTTCAGCGGCGCGTTGCTGGCGGAGTTGGAGCGGGTGGTGAGCGCGCTCGAAGCCGACCTCGCCGGCGGGAGACCGGTTCGGCTCGTGCTGGTGCGCAGCGCGAAGCCCGGCTGTTTCATTGCCGGCGCCGATATCGGGGAGCTGCTGGCACTGCCGGACACGGCCGCGGCCACGCGCCTGAATGTGACCGTGCACGGGCTGTTCGACCGCATCAGCGCGCTGCCGGTCCCGACCGTGGCGGTGATCGACGGCGCCTGCTTCGGCGGCGGCACCGAATGCGCGCTGGCCTGCGGGTACCGGATCGCGACCGACCACCCCAAGACCCGCATCGGGCTGCCGGAAGTGACGCTCGGCATCATTCCCGGCTGGGGCGGCACGCAGCGGCTGCCGCGCCTGATCGGGCCGGAGGCCGCCTTGCCGCTGATGGTCAGCGGGCGGGCGTTGAGCGGCCCCGAGGCGGCGGCGGCGGGGCTGGTCGACCGCTGCGTGGAGCACGGCGATCTGGCGGCGGCCATCGCCGCGTTGCGCGCCGACCCGCCGGCGGCCGCGGCGCCGGCAGGAACGATGCCGGCGGTCAGCGACTCGCTCGCCGCCGAGGTGGAGGCGACCATCCGCCGCGGCCGGCTGCACCCGGCTGCCCCGCTGGCGGCCCTGCGGGTGGTGCGCGCCGCCGCCGGCAAGCCGCTGGCCGAGGGGCTGGCGCTGGAGAGGGCGGCGTTCGCCGAGTGCCTGTCGAGCGACGCCGGACGCAACCTGATGACCCTGTTCTTCAGCCGCAACCGGCTGCGCGCCGAGCGGTTCGGGCTGGACGATGCGCAGCCGCATCCGGTGGCGCGCGCCGCGGTACTGGGAGCCGGCGTGATGGGCGGCGGCATCGCCTGGGCGCTGAGCAACGCCGGCCTGCCGGTAACGATGAAGGACGTGGCCGAGGAACCGCTGCAGCGCGGCACCGCGGCGGCCGCCGGCATGTACCGCCAACTGGTGACACGCGGCCGGCTGGCCGAGGCGGCGGCCGTGGCCCGGCAGCGCCTGATCGTCCCTACCACCTCGTACGGCGCGGAGTTCGCCGAGGTGGACCTCGTGGTGGAGGCGGTCAGCGAGGATGCGGCGCTCAAGATGCAGGTACTGGCGGAGCTGGAGGAGCAGGTCGGGCCGCACACCGTGATCGCCAGCAACACCTCGTCGCTGCCGCTGGAGCGGTTGGCGGCGGCGCTGCGGCGGCCGGAACGGTTCCTGGCCATGCACTTCTTCAACCCGGTCGACCGCATGCCGCTGGTCGAGATCGCCGCCGTGCCCGCCACCAGCGCCGACGCGCTCGCCGGTGCGGTGGAGTTGGCGAAGCGCTTGCGCAAGACCCCGGTAGTGGTGCGCAACCGGCCCGGATTCCTGGTCAACCGCGTTCTTTTTCCCTATCTCATGGAGGCGGCGCGGGTCCTCGAGGAGGGCGGTGACTGGCAGGCGCTGGACCGCGAGCTGGCGGCGTGGGGGATGCCGATGGGACCGTTCCGGCTGATCGACGAGATCGGCCTCGATGTGACGGTGAACATTGCCCGCTCGCTGGCGGCGTCCGTCGACCAGCGCATGGCGCCGCCGCCGTTCCTGCACCGGCTCGTGGAGCGCGGCGCCGTGGGACGCAAGGGGGGCGCGGGAACCGGCTTCTACCGCTACGCCGGCCGCGAGGCGGTAGCCGACGAGGACTCCGTCGCGGCTGCCGTGGCGGTGGTTGCCTCGCCGGGGGCGGTGACCGGCGCCGGGCGCACCGGGGAGCCGTCCGACAGCGTCGGCGGGCCGGTGGCCGACACCGAGTCGGTAGCGGACGCCGTGGCGGTGACCGCCTTGTCGGCGGGTGTGGCCGGCGCCGGGTGCACCGGGGAACCGTCCGACAGCGCCGGCGGGGCGGCGCGCGCCACGGCTGCGGGTACGTCCGCGAACGGTTCCCGCCGCACGGCACAGCCGCCCAAAAGCGCGGACGGGGTGGCGCGCTGCCTCGCCATGCTGGTGAACGAGGCCGCGCGCTGCCTGGCGGAGCGGATCGTGGACCGGCCCCTGTACCTCGACCTGGCGCTGCTGCTCGGCATCGGCTTTCCCGACCACCGCGGCGGGGTGCTGCGCTACGCCGACCAGTACGGCCTCCGGCGCCTGGTGGAACGGATGGCGGAGCTGCAGGAGCGGTACGGCGCGCGGTTCCGGCCCTGTACCGAGTTGAGCACGCGCGCCACCGCGGGAACCGCGTTCTACGGAGCCGGCGAGTAACCGCGCGCAACACGGCGCAAAGGAGTCGCACTGAGCATGATCGAGATCCGCGGCACGGAGCATTTCCCCTGTGACCACGACCGGGTGCGCGCCGCCCTGGCCGACCTGGAGCAGGTGGCGGCGGCGCTTCCCGGCCTCACCCGCATCGAACGCCATGACGGTCACTCCCTGGTGTGCCGCGTACGGCCCGGTTTGACCTTTCTCGGCGGCTCGCTGCGCACCACCATCACGCGCCTGGAGAATGCGGACCAGGCGGAGGTCCGCTACCGGATCGACAGCAGGGGCATCGGCGCCGGCGCGGTCGCGAACGCGCATATCCGCTGCCTGTCTGACGGGGAGGGCCGCAGTCGCGCGCAGTGGCACGTGCAGGTGGCGGAATTGAGCGGCCTGCTGAAGCCGGTCGGCGCCAGCCTGATCGAGGCGGCCATGAGCAAGGTGGCCGCCGCCACCTGGGAGGGCCTGCACACCCGGCTCGGCGCCTGAACCCATCGGGTGCGAACGCCGGAAGCGGCAGGAAATCGTAGACGGGAGACCACGACAACGGCGCGCGTGAGCGCATCGACAGCGACCGGCCAGGGTCTGAAGAGGCGGTAGCGCAGATGCACGCTGGGCTTGCAGGGCTGCGAAGTGTATCCCCGCCGGGCCACCTGCAAGCTGTCGGCCTGCGCAGTCGAGCGGCGCGCCAGCAGCGCGCGGAGGGGGCGCTACATCGGGGGCTCCGGCGGAGCAGCCGGTCCGTAGCCGTGGCGCATTCTGTGATGAGCAAAGCAGCGAAGAACCAAGTTGGACGGCTCCGGTCCACCCCCCTGGGCGACTGGCAACAGGTGGTCGATCTGCAGCAAATGGGAAGAGGTGCAGCGGCGCCCGGAGAGCGGATCGCGATAACAGCAGCGTCCTCCGTCGCGTTGCCAGATGTGGCGCCGGACCGCCGCGGGAATGTGGCGCCGCGGCGGGGATTGGTGGCGGCTGTGAACAGAATCGCGGGTCGGGTGCGCCGCTGCCCCGGCTGATGCGTCGGGCGGTCCGCCGTCGGGGGACACACCAAGTGCCCGCTCCGGCGCCGCAGTGGCGACCGGCGAGCCCGGCACACCTCTGCCGGCATGGGAGCCATCCGCCAAGGCGCCGGACGCGAACTTCGGCGCCGAAGTAGCGGCGGGCGCGCCCGATCGAGCGCCGCCGACGCGGGCGCCATCCAACAGTGCCGCGGGCGCCGACTTCGGCGCCGAAGTAGCGGCGTGCGCGTCCGATGGAGCGCCGCCGGCGCGGGCGCCATCCAACAGTGCCGCGGGTGCCGACTGCGGCGCCGAAGTAGCGGCGGGCGCGCCCGATGGAACGTCACCGGCGCGGGCGCCATCCAAGGACGCGGCGGGCCCTGACTGACTCGGTGGAGCAGCGTTGGCCAGCACCTCGATCGGGTTCTGCCTCTCGGTAGCGGCGGTGTTGCCGGGCGGCGCCGGAGTAGCGCCGCCTCCGCGCCGAGCCGGGGCCACCGGCGCCACGGTGGCACGTGTCTTGTTCGGCGCCCGCCCAGAGGATTCGTCTACGCGCTGAGCCGGCCCGGCATCACGTGTCCTGTTCGGCGTCCGCCCCGAGGATTCGCCTACGCGCTGAGCCGGCCCGGCGGCACGTGTCTCCTTCGGCGCCCGCCGCGGTGATGCACCTGCGCTGCCCGCGCTACGCCGCCGCCTCTGCCTGCTACCGCCGCCACGCGGGTCGTGCCGGGTCACTGCCTCGCGCACCACGCGCGCCACCAGGTCGCCCCATGACATGCGCGGGTCGACGTGCGACATGAGATCCTTCAGCAGGCGCAGGCCCTGTTCGCACTCCTGGTCGATGCTCACCTTCAATGTGTAGCGGTCGGGCGCCGCTGCGCGCAGCGTGTCGCGCGGCGGCAGCACCTCGGGAGCGGCGGCGGCCAGCAGGCCGGCGACCTGGCGGGTGCTCATGCCGGCGGCCTGCTCGATCAATTCGCGCTGGCGCTGCGGGTGCAGCAACGGGGCCGCCGACACCGTGCCGGGCGACAGCTCCGCAAACGGATCATCCCGGGGTGGTTCCGGCGCGCGCGAAGCGGTGTGCCGCGACTCCGCTGGAGCCATGACCGGCTCGGGCGTCGACGCCGAGAAATTCGTCGGCGGCAGAAGTTGTGGAGCAGGGCCCTCGTCCGATGACGGCGCGGCGGTGCCGGCACCGGCACCGGGAGCAGCAACGGGAGCGCAGGAGGGCGCCGGAAACGGCGACGCGTTTCCGTTCAACTCCGGCTGCGGCAGTGGCGCGCCGGCATGCCCGGCGCCGGGGGCCGGCGCACCAGCGCGGCTCGCCACCGGCACCGCGGGCGTGTTCCCTGCCGCCACATCACCGGAGCACTCGCCGGCTGGCGGCGCACCCCCCGGCGCCGATCGGTGCCCGCGCTCCCTCGCATCACCGGAGCACTCGCCGGCTGGCGGCGCAAACCCTGGCGCCGATCGGTGCCCGCGCTCGCCTTGCTCATCTGCTTCGCCCGGCGCTGCCGGCAGCCCGAGCTGCCTGGTTCCGCTAGCGCAGTCGTGGTCCTGATCGCGGCCGCGACCCTGACCGACGTTCCGGTGCCCGGTATGGCTCTGACGCTCGGCCCGCTCGGCGCCGGCAAAGGTGGTTTCCAACTGCCCCGCCGCGGTCATACTCAACTCGCCGCTTTGCAGGCAGGCCCGCACCCACCCATGCCTCCGGCACAGCCGCATCGCCTGGATGCGCCGCTGCGCGGCGGCGTCGGTGAAGCGCAGCTCCCGCACCGCGTAGTCGAACAAGCTCGAGAACCCGCGCCGCAGCGCCAGGCCGCGCCGGTCGATCTCGTCGAGATGGTCCAGGATGTGCACATCGATGCCGCGCTGATTGGCGGCCAGGCGCCTGGTCTGCTCGAGGAGCTGCTGATCGCCCAGCTCGCTGAACGGTCTGCTGCAAGTCACGCTTATCATGCCGTAATTATACACCCGGTTGAGAGATAGCAGATTGTTGCAAGTCCTCGACCGGGCTCCGGCAGCGTCCACACGGCTCACCACGGCACTGCAAACAGCACGCGGACGGTCAACGGTAGCGCGCAGACCATTGCCGGGTTCCGAGGCGCACCAGCGGCCAGCAACGACGGCAAAAAAGTGTGTCAACCCCTGCGCCCGATTTGCCACCGGTTTTTCGACAGATTTTTCGGCAAGCCGCTTATCGCGCTCAGTCACGCTGGCACTTGCTGAGCGGTTGGACCGGTTGGACGGACTGATGCACACCGGCGCGCGCATCGCTCAGCTCAGGGCCGCGGCGGGCCGCGGCCTGTCCGGGTGCCCTGGATGCGCGGCGGGTGTGAGATCGTAGCGGCCTGATCATGTCAACCGCCGTTGCCGTTTTTCGCCGTTTTTCGCATTCCCACCCAACCCATCGCGTGGTTTGCCGAGCCCACAGATTGGTAATACACTGATCCGGTGGACGACCGGGAACTGAGCCGCATCGCAAGAACAATCGTGTGGGACTACCGCTACCCTCCCGAAGATGTGGCGGACGTACTGCGCGGACGCCGCGAGAGCATCGGCCACCTCGACAGACCGGCTCTGTTCGCGCGCATGCTGCAGGCGCTGCCGTGGCAGCGTATCGTAACAGCGCTGACATTCGATGAAGTCAGGACGTTGTTGACTGCGGAGACGATTGCGCGACTTTGGCCCGCGTCCTTGCGAGAGCGCTATGCACGAATCCGACGCCTACTACGAGGAGAATCCTGTACCCCCTGCAGAATGGAGTGCTGAGCACGCTCGCCGCCTGCGAAGCACCGTTCTATCTGACCGGTGGTACCGCACTTCATAGATACTACTTCGGGTTCCGGTATTCCGACGATCTGCAACGATCAGTACGCCCGCGTGCTGGTCACGCAACAGCAAACGACGCTCAAAATCGATTTCGTCAACGACAGCGCACCACGGTTCGGGGCGGGAGAATTCACTCTACCACGAGCGTTGAACCGTTTCGGTGAACGCCTTGCGCGTCAGCGAACGGCACCGTCGCCCCAAGCCCCACCGCGTAAGCGGCTGGCGCCCGACCGCCCGTCAAGTTTGACAACCGCGGGCAGCGGCGGTAGAATAGCCGCCATGAAATTCGGTGTTCAGGTCAACTGCTACGGTGTGACGTGGGACAAGATCCGCACATCGATCGAAACGATGGAGGCCGGCCGCTGGAACAGCCTCTGGTTCGCGGACCACTTCCTGCCGCCGACGTCGGATGATCCGGTGGACCCGAATATCGAACGAGAACGCGGCACGGCGTTCGAGGGTTACACCCTCATTGCGGTGGCGGCGGGTATGACACGGCGCTTGCGGCTGGGGCACCTGGTGCTTGGCAACCCCTACCGCAATCCGGGCCTGCTGGCGAAGATGGCCGCCACGCTCGATCAGGCTTCTCAAGGCCGCTTCACATTGGCGCTCGGTGCCGGCTGGTTCAACCGCGAGCACGTGGCCTACGGTTGGGGGAGGTTTCCCTCGATGCGGGAGCGATCCGACCGGCTGGAGGAGGCGTGTGCGTTGATTCGCAAGTTGTTCACTGCCGATGGGCCAGTGACCTACAACGGCCAGTACTATCACCTGGAGCAGGCGCCGTTGGCACCGGCGTGCTACCAGCAGCCGCACGTCCCAATCCTCGTCGGTGGCACTGGAGAGCAACGCACGCTGCGTACGCTGGCGATGTATGGCGACGTGCTCAACTATGATGGCTGGGCCGGTCGCGGCATGTCGCTCGAGGTGTTCCACCACAAGGTGGATGTGCTCGAACGCCACTGCGAGAAGGTCGGCCGCGACCCGGCGGAGATCAAACGCACGCTGCTGATGCCCTTGTTCATCAGTGAGAACCCTGCCGAGATCGAGCGCGCCAAGCAGTTCCTCGGGCGGCGGGCGAGCAGTCGCGACCACGGCAACTACGGCGGGCGGTTGATGGAAGCGACGCAGATCGAGGCGGCGGCCGGGCCAGCGAGCCATGTGATCGATCTGATTGGCCGATTCGCAGACGCCGGCGTAGAAGAGATCATGTTCGGCGCGATTCCGACCGGCGATGTCGAGGCACTCCAGCGCGTGGATGAGCAGATTCTTGCGGTGTTCGCCGGTTAGTGGTCGCTGGCCCAGAGGCCGGTTGCGGCCAGACCAGGACCAACGCAACCGCGAACGTCATTCTCATTCTTGCAAACCGCCTGATGCCAGCTTGACGCCTGCGCGCACCTGCGCTACCCCTACCAGCAGGATGCGAGCGTCAGACCTGATCCTGTACATCCTGCAGCACCGTCCGCTGCCGACTACCAAGCTGGTGAAGCTGCTGTATCTCGTCGATCTCGCCTGGGTGCAACTCACCGGGAAGCCGTTGACCAACCTCCCGTATATCTGGCACCTGCGCGGTCCTTGCTGTGACGAGATCGAGGCTGCGCTTTGGGACCTGGAGGATGAGCGGGCCGTAACCGTCACGTCCGGTACCACGCAGGACGGGTACGCAGCGCAGGCCATCTCGCGCGGGCCCGCAAACCGGCCGTTCCGCCAGAGCCGCAAAAAACGTGCAATTGACACGCTGCGGCGGGCGGTGCATGATAATGCAACCAGGGATTCCTGACTCATGCCGACGATGCCCGACCTCAGCACTCAGCACTCAGACTAGTTGACGCAACCGGTACGTCCTGTCGCCCCCCTTCCCCCCGGCACTTTCAAACTGAGAAACAGTTAACGGCTCCGGCGGGTCGCCCCGTACGCGACCCCGCGCACGCCCTCGCCTTGACGCCCGCCGTAGCTTTCCGCGGCGCCGGCTCGGTCCGCCGCCAAACCGGCATGCGAACCGCCCGCGCCCTTCCCGGCGACCGCAACCGTCCGCTACCCACCGCCGGCGTTGCCGGCCATTCAGACGCTCTGCTCGGCCGAGCACCGTACATGCGGATCCCTTCTGACGTCTATTGCCGGCCCGAGACAGGCAGCTTCCGACAGGCATCTGGCCGGCCACCGTGTGGCCAAAACAGTCAAAAAAGGGGGTCAAGATGATACTCAAAGAACCGCACGAGAGCGTAGCGTGCGCCCGGGCGAACCCGGGGAGTCACACGCCGCGCGCTTCGACCATTTGACTCTGTCTGGCCGCCCGCGTTGCGGGTGCGAGAGGAGCCAGGGAGCGGCAATCCGCTCCGCAATACTCTCACGAAATCAAGCATACGGAGTTGCGTATGAACATCGTACAAATCACGAGGACCTTCGCGGTTGCGTCGGTCCTCGTTCTGACGGCAACCGGAGTCTGGGCCGCTGGCGCGGACGAGGAGCCGGCAGCCGCCGCCGAGAAGGAAATGGTGCTCGACCCCAGAACCGGGGAGATGGTGGAGGCGCCACGATATGGCGGCACATTGACCTTTGCCACCGTCATGCCCGAGACGGGGGCCGCTGACGAAGCGGTGAACGGTCGCTCCGGTCTCTTGCTCGTTCAAGGCGTGCTCGAGAAGCCATCGATAGCGAACTGGGCCCTGCATAGAGACGAATGGGGCAGGAGTATGACCAGCTCCGACACCCCTCTCTGGAGTCTCACGGGATCACTGGCTGAAAGCTGGGAAACACCCGACGACACGACCATCGTTCTCAACATCCGCCAGGGCGTTCACTGGCATGACAAGCCGCCGATGAACGGTCGGGAGCTGACTGCCGATGACATCGCATACAACTATCACCGCTACTTGGGTCTGGGCAGCGGCTTCACGGAGGTTGCCCCAGGAGCGGGCCCGTTCGCCAAAGTGGGAGTCGAATCGGTAACGGCCACCGACCAATGGACGGTCGTTCTTGAGCTGGCGCGGCCAAACCCTGTTGCGCTGTTTACGCTCCTCCAATGGTACACGTTCGATATCCATCCACCGGAGGTGATCAAGGAACACGGCAACATCAACGACTGGAGGAACTTGGTCGGCACGGGGCCGTTCATGCTGACCGACTATGTCGAAGGATCGTCTGTCACCTGGCTCAAGAATCCCAACTACTGGGGCTTCGACGAAAAGTACCCGGAGAACCGGATGCCCTACATTGACGAGCTGGTGGCTCTGATCATGCGAGAAGAGGCCACCCGTACGGCGGCACTGCGCTCCGGCAAGCTCGACTATAGGGGGTATGCAGGTGAAGCCCAATTGAGGACCATAGACTTGGCGGAAACTCTCGCAAGGACCAACCCCGAAATAACGCAGTGGCCGTACTATGTGCGGTCGGAGTTCGCTTTTGGGTTCAACACTACCAACCCGCCGTTCGACGACATCAGGGTGCGCAAGGCACTGCTGATGGCGCTGGACATGGAGACGATTAACGATACATACCTCGGAGGGAGGGGCGATATCACGCCTCACGGGAAGGTCGGAACAGCTCAGAAGGGGCTCTTCGTCCCGTTTGAGGAGTGGCCGGACGAGGTGAAGAAGGGCCATAGGTACGATCTCGAAGGTGCCGAGAACCTCCTTGATGAGGCCGGCTACCCGCGCGGCGCCGACGGCACGAGATTCAAGACCTCCGTTATCCTTCACGCAAATGCTGTTCTCAGCTACTATGAATTGGCGGCTTCATACTGGAGTGAGCTTGGCATTGATCTGGAGATTCAGGTACTGTCTACAGGGGCCGAGTTCGGCGCGGTCCTACGTGAAGGCAGATTCGAAGCTCTCGTGGGATCGATTTCGGGTGCCAACTACTTTAATGAGGATCATGCAGCGGGGTGGCATTCAAGCACCTCAGGTAACGCCGCAGTCGTCAGCGATCCTCACATGGACGCCATGATTGATGCCCTGAAGGCGAGCACGAATCTCGACGAGTACCAGAGGTGGTTTCGCGAGATAGATATGTACGCGCTGGAGCAACATTGGCTGATATGGGGTCCCGTTTCCCCGATGTATCATGTCAGCCAGCCGTGGTTGAAGGGGTATAACGGCGAAGCGACCATGGGGAATTGGCAAATGAGCGACCTGTACGCCCGTGTCTGGATTGACCAGGAGCTGAAGGCAGAACTGGGTTACTAGTGCCCGCTAAAACTGGGGGGCTCAGGCCTCCCAGTTTTCCTATACTCGTTGGAACGGGACGTGATGTGACATGAGAGCCTACGTCATCCGCCGGCTCCTGCTGATGATTCCGACCCTGTTCATAGTCACCATCGTGACGTTTCTCTCAGTGCGCTTCATTCCCGGCGATGCAATAGACGCAATGGCGGTTCAACTGGAAATGATGGGTTTTGTGCCGGATCGTGAAGCCCTCGTGAAACAGCTTGGATTGGACGTGCCGTTCTACGTGCAGTATGGACGCTGGATGGGAGGTATCCTGTTGCGCGGCACCCTTGGCGATTCACTGTGGGGGAGCGAGGTTGCGATAGAGGACAAAATACTGGCCAGGTTGCCGGTGACCATCGAGCTGGGTGTCATGGCAATCCTGATCGGGCTGGTGATCGCCGTGCCGGTCGGCATCTACTCGGCGATGCGCCGTAACTCGGCCGCCGACTACGTGGGGCGCGCCGCCGCTGTCATCGGCCTGGCAACGCCCAACTTCTGGCTGGCCCTGATGGTCATTATCTTTCCGGCACTCTGGTGGGGCTGGTCGCCGCCGATGCGGCTGGTTTCTTTCACCGAAGACCCGCTGGGCAATCTCGGGGTGTTCATCATTCCGAGCCTGATCCTGGGCACGGCTCTTTCTGCCGGCACCATGCGGCTGACCCGTACCATGATGCTGGAGGTGCTGAGGCAGGACTATGTCAGGACGGCCTGGTCCAAGGGCCTCAAGGAGCGGGTCGTCATCATGAGACACGCCATCAAGAACGCCCTCATCCCGGTGGTTACCCTGCTCGGCCTGCAGTTGCCTATCCTGGTTGGCGGCTCCGTTATCATGGAGAACATCTTCAACCTGCCCGGATTGGGTCGCCTCATGGTGTTGGCGCTCGAAGAAAGAGACTACCCGATGGTCTCGGGGGTAAACCTGTTCTTCGCAACCGCGGTGGTCGGCTTCAATCTCATGATAGACTTGATTTATCCTTTTTTTGACCCCAGGGTCCGCTATGCGTGAAGCGACCAAGAGACGTACCGCGCTGGCTGATTTCGTTGCCAGGATGGTCAAGGAGCAGCCCCTCGGTGTCGGCGGCGGGATTGTCGTGGTGCTATTGATTCTTGTGGCTGTCCTTGCCGATGTTCTGGCCCCTTACGGCTTTCTTGAAGTGCACCTCAGGGACAGACTGCAGGGCTCATCGGCCCAGTATCCGCTGGGCACCGACCAGTTGGGGCGGGACTTGTTGAGCCGCGTTATCTACGGGGCTCGGCTTTCGATAGCGGTCGGTCTGGCGGCCACCAGTATCAATGTCGTGGTGGCTCTCCTGATCGGCGGCACTTCAGGATTCCTCGGTGGCAAGTTCGACTTGGCTGTGCAGAGATTTGTCGATGCCTGGATGGCATTCCCGGGACTGCTCATATTGTTGACGATCATGTCCCTGGTAGGGCGCGGCGTAACACAGATAATAGTTGTCCTGGGTATAGCCGGAGGCATCGGCGGCTCGAGAGTGGTGAGGGGCGCGGTTGTCGGCATAAAGGAGAATGTCTATTTTCAGGCCGCAGAGGCGATGGGCGCCTCGAAATGGCGAGCGTTTGTCCGCCATGTCCTGCCCAATATCATGCCTGTCACAATCATCATATTCAGCATCAACATCGGCGGGGTGATGATATCCGAGGCTTCTCTGAGCTTCCTCGGGTTTGGACTACCTCCCACCGTTCCGAGCTGGGGAGGCTTGCTCAGCCGGGAAGGACGTGAGTACATGGAGCGGGCGCCATGGCTGGCTGTCTGGCCGGGGCTTTGCCTGACGATCACCGTCTTCAGTCTGAACATGTTCGGCGACGCGCTGCGCGACCTGCTCGACCCGCGGCTGCGCGGCGGTGGCGGGCGTCTCGGCGCCCTCGGCGCCGGTGGCGGTGGCGCCGGGTCGGAATAACGGTGTATCCCGAGTTCACCGCGCTCACGGCGCGCGCCTGACCCGGATGCTGATGAAGCGCCACGACGACAGCCAGCGCAGCCAGCGCAGTGACCGGTTGCGGGTGACGCTGTTCCCGCCGATGGGCCCCTTGACTCGTGCGTGCCCGGCGCTGCCCGGCCCGGCGCGGACTTTGTGCAGTGTCGGCGGCGCGGTACAATGGGCCGATGACCCGACGCCGACTGCCCATCGGCATCCAGACCTTCCGCACCTTGCGCGAGCGGGACTGCTACTATGTGGACAAGACCGCCTTCATCGAGCGGCTGCTCGAAGAAGGCACGCACTACTTTCTGTCGCGCCCGCGGCGGTTCGGCAAAAGCCTGTTTCTGGACACGCTGAAGGAGCTGTTCGAAGGCAGCGAGGAGCTGTTCGAAGGGCTGCACATCCACGCGCGCCACGACTGGTCGGAGCGGTATCCGGTGGTGCGGCTGAGCTTCGGCGGCAGCAGCTTCACGGAGCCCGTGCATCTGCAGGTGAACGTGATGGCGCAGTTGGAGGGGGTGGCGGAACAGCAGGGCGTGAGCGCGCGCTACGCCACCGGACCGGAGCGGTTCGCGCATCTGCTCAGGACCTTGCATGCGCGAGCCGGGCAGCGGGTGGTGGTGCTGGTGGACGAGTACGACAAGCCGATCCTGGACGCGCTGGAGAGGCCGGAGGTGGCGCGCGCCAACCGCGACTACCTGCGCGGGCTGTACGGGGTGATCAAGGACAGCGACGCGCACGTGCGGTTCACGTTTCTGACCGGCATCAGCAAGTTCTCGAAGGTCAACCTCTTTTCCCAATTGAACAACCTTACCGACCTCACGCTGGATCCGGTCTACTCCGCGATCTGCGGTTATACGGAGGGCGACCTGGACGCGGTGTTCGCCCCGGAGCTTGGCGGGCTTGATCGGGAGCAGGTGCGCGAGTGGTACAACGGCTATAGTTGGCGCGGCAACGACAAGGTGTACAACCCCTTCGACGTGCTGCTGCTGCTGCGCCGCCGCGAATTCGAGGCGCATTGGTTCGAGACCGGGACGCCGGCGTTTCTGGTGGACACACTGTTCGAACGCCGCGTCTCGTCGGTGTCGCTAGGCGATATGGTGAGCACGGCGGATTTGCTGTCGGCGTTCGACGTCGGCGGCCGCTCCGCCGCTGAGCACATCGGCACCGAGGCGCTGCTGTTCCAGACCGGTTACCTGACGATTGCGGGGGAAGAGCGGTTGGGTGGCGAGTTGCTGTACCGGCTCGGCTACCCGAACCGCGAAGTGCGGCAGAGCCTGAACCGCGTGCTGCTGCGCCAACTGGTGCAGGACACGGCGCAGCAGATGGCCAACAGCATACGTCTGGCGCGGCTGCTGGAGGCGCACGACTGCGCGGGGCTGAAGGAGTTGTTCGAGGCGTTCTTCTCGAGCATTCCGTACCAGTGGTACACGAACAACGACATCGCCCGCTACGAGGGATTCTACGCGAGCGTGGTGTACTCTTATTTTGCGGCGTTGGGGTATGAGATCGCGGTCGAGGAGTCGAGCAGCCACAGCCGGCTGGACATGGCGGTGAGGACTGGCGGGCAGGTATATCTGTTCGAGTTCAAGGTGGTCGAGATGGCGTCGCCGGGATCGGCTCTGGCGCAGTTGCGGGCGCGGGACTACGCGGCGAAGTACCGGGGACGGGGCGAGCCGATCCACCTGATCGGGGTGGAGTTCAGCCGCGAGGCGCGCAACGTGACGGCGTTCGAGGTGGCCGATGGCTGACGCAGGCCGGCGGTGGCGTGTCGTGCCGGGTCATGACGTCGAGCCGTCCGAGCGGCTAGTTGACTCGCCCGCCGTGGCGGTGGGCACAATGGCGCTGGGGGGTACGGCTGATACCATGCACTACCAACTGCAGAATCTTGGCAAGGGAGTAACGGTGCCTTGCATCGACCTCGACCTGACCGGCTGTTCGGATACGCCGGCCCGGCGCGAGTTGGCGGCCGACATCTACGCGGTCGTGGACCGTGAGGGCGGGCTGCTGATCCGCCAGACCGGCATCGAAGACACCGAGCAGTACGGAGCATTCCTGGCCTGCATCGACTTTCACCACCATTCCTACGTCGGCGGCACCACGCCCAGGAGCGCCCGCGGCAATGGCGTGTACACCGCGACCGAGCTGCCGCCTGCGGTCACGCTGCACAGCCACCAGGAGATGTCGTATCTCGACTCGGTGCCCGACTACGTCTCCTTCTACTGCGAGCATCCGCCCGACCACCAGCAGAAGACCAACCTGTTCGTCGACATGCGCGCCTTCACCGCCCACCTCCCGGAGGAGTTCACGGAGCGCTACCGCGGCCGGCGCGCGCGCCTGCAGCGCACGCTCGCCAGCAACGACCCCGGACCAGCGGTACCCGGCAGGAAGTACTGGCAGGACTCTCTCGGAACCACCGACCGCGGCGAGGCGGCCGCGATCGCGGACGAGCACGGCTGGGAGATCACCTGGCAGGCCGACGGGTCTCTGGTGATCCGGCAGGAGCCGGCCCGGTTCTTTCGGCCGCATCCCGTCCACGGCGAACTGTGGTGCACCCAGGCCATGCTGATTCACCCGGTGACGCGCTGGCGCGACGCGCAGCGAGACGGCCGGGACGAGGATGCGGCCCGCATCGAACGGCAGCGCGCCGCCGCCCCGGACAGCCTCGATCAGATGTTTCTGGAAGACGGCAGCCGCGTGCCGGACGCCGACGTGCACCTGTGGTTCGATCTGATGATGGAACACGAGACCCGATTCGCGCTGCAGCGCGGCGACGTGATCGTCCTGGACAACATGCTCATCGGCCATGGGCGCAGCTCCTTCGAGGGGCCGCGCAGGATGTTCGCGGCCCTCGGCAGCCGCCCCGGCGGGTGACCCCGGCTCGGCGCCTGACGCAAGCCATGCGCGAACGGGGCCACGCGTTGGTCTCATCGCCGCGGCGGCCGCACTCCAGCCTGCCACGGAGCCTCGGTTGTCAAGCGACTACAGGCTCGCGAGGCGCACGAGTCGACTTGCCTATTTCCTGGCAGGCTCCACTACGCCGAACTCGATCAATGAGTCGCCCGTACTCTGCAGAGTGTCCAACACGGGATGCGTCTTCAGTCCCAGCTCCCGAATCGCCCTGGTGCACTTGGTGTGCCAGAAATCCGGCGTGGCCGTCGGCTCCCACCCGCCGCACACGTCGACCCGCGGAAACAGCTCGCTGAGCGTATCGCGGAGTTCGCGCGCCGTGAGCTCCCCGGATTCGTCCGTGGCGCCCAGTATGTATCGGGATCCATTCCCGGCAACCCTGCTGGTTGCCATCAGGCGCTGCGCCTGGGCGATGTCGCGCACGTCGATGATGTTCCACAGAAACATCTGCGCGAAGGCGAGGCCGGTCCAGTCCCCCGAAGGTTCGTGTCCGCTGTGCCCCGCCAGCGCCTCGCCGATCCGTTTCTGCCACACGTTGTTCTGCGTCTTGTTGAGGATGGGACCGAGCACATGGCTGGGCATGTTCGAGACCACATCGATGCCGGTCTCCTCGCCCCAGGCATAGCCATACTTCTCGGCGTCCACCTTGCCCTTGGCGTAGGCTTGCTTATCGACGTTCCACAGCCGTTCATCTGAACCGAGGCCGCCCCAGTCGTCCTCGGTGAATTCGCGGCCACTCGCGTCCCGGCCACCCTGCCACCCGCTCCACACGGCCGCGCACGATGACGTGTAGAGCACGCGCTTGACGGTGCGCGCTGCCCGGCACGACGCCAGTACGCCCCGCGTTCCGTCCATGATCGCGTCGTAGGTCCGTTGTTGACTGCCCTCTCCGTAGGCGGGATCGGTGCGCAGATCAGCCGCGACGTGAAACACGGCCGAGCATCCGGCAAACACCTCGTCGTAGGCGCCCTTGGCCGCCTGCAACAGGTCGGCCGCGAAGATCTCCACGCTGCCCGCACCGACATCGTTCATGGCGCGCAGGAACTCCGTCTTGTCCTGCCGACTCGCGTCGCGGACACTGGCGCGAACCGTGTACCCCGCTTCGACGAGGTTCCTGACGACGTGCGATCCGATGTACCCGGAAGCGCCGGTTACGGCGACGGGGCCGTCCAAGGGTCCGGTGATTGGTGGCATGGGTGCCCCTTTCGGCGATTGGCGCTCGATATCGTCGCCGTGCCGCCGCAACAATGTCGCGCGGCAGTTTGCATCACGCACGGCAGACAGTCAATCGCTCGCGCTGGATGACTGCGCCGGGCCGCAGGGCCGGTGGGAAAGCTCCTAAGCGGGAATCAGCCCGAGCCCGTAGTATGAATCGATGGTCGCGCGGATGGTGTCCTCGGCGTCATGGGGCACGAGGCCGAGCTCCTGCATCGCCAGCAGGCAATACGCGCGCGGCGCATCGTGGGTGTCCATGGCGGTGCGATCGCCATCCATCTCCTCGCCGCCTATGTCCTGCACCCCTGGGAACAGTTCGTGGAGGCGCTGCTGCAACTGCCAGGTGAAGAGTTCGCCGGAGCGGTCCCTGGCCGACAGGATGTAGCGCGAGCCATTCGTCGCCGTGGTGCTCTCGGCCGCGAGGCGGTGGGCTTTAGCCGCGTCGCGCACGTCGACGATGTTCCACAGCATGCGGCCGCCGGGCGTCTTGGTATAGGGCTGCCCCGACATCATGCGCTTCATGCAGTCCTGCCAACTCCAGCCCTGGTCATGGTTTGCAGTCATCAGCGGGCCGATCACGTGCACCGGCAGGATGGCCATCGCGTCGAAGCTGCCGTCCTGTTCGGCCGCCTGGTAGATCATGCGCTCGGTGTTGGCCTTGGCCATGGCGTAGGCGAGATCGCGGTTTTCCGGAATGCGATCCTCTGTCCAACTCCCGCGATAGGCCTCGATGTTGTCGCCACACCAGTCCTTCTCGGTGAAGACGTACCCTGCTGGTCGCGGATGGCTGACTGCGGCGAACGAGCTGGTGAAGATGAAGCGCTTGAGATTCCCGGACCGTCGCGCCGCGGCGAGCACATGGTCGTTCTCCGTGCAGCACCCGTCGTACACCTGTTGCGGCGTTTCACGGTTGTATCCGACTGTCGCGCCGGCGTGGAGCACCGCGCTGCACCCTGCGAACGCTTCGTCGTAGCTGCCGCGCTCGAACAGCTCGCCGCGAAACAACTCGACCTCGCCACGAAGCTCGCGATCTTTGTTGAGCGCGGCCAGATGGTCGACCTTCGCAGGATTGTTCAAATCCCGGACGCAGGCGTGGACGCGGTAGCCTTGCGCCAACAGATCGTAGACGATCCAAGAGCCGATATACCCGCTCGCGCCGGTGACGGCGATGGGACCGTCGGCGGGTGAGACTGCAGTTACGCTTGTGCGGTGTCCTTCAGTTTTCATAGCGCTACTCTATCGCGGTTCGTTGCGTTCACTCAAGAAAGTGCTGAAAAGTGCTGAAGTGCTGACGTGCTGAGGCGCACTTGACTGCCTTGGCGCGCGTGTGCGAACATATGGGATCGGGACGGTTGGGACCTTGAACGGATGCCGATGATGAGTGACTACGCAATCCAGCCCTGCCACGGGTTGACGCCACTGGCGCCGACTGGCGCCCCAAAGCCGCCGCCCGTGGTGCTGCCCTGGCCCATCCCGTCCGTCCCGCCTCTTCCCCGTCGGGTCGCCGTGGGTCGCAAGCCAACAGCCTGCCGGTTTCGGCCGGTTTTGCCGCCGCACAGGAGGTGCACATGATACTCAAAGAACCGCACGCGCGCGCGGCGTGAGCCCGAAGGGTCGGGGAGTCACGCGCCGCGCGCTCTTGGAAATATGACTCCTGTCTGGCCGCCTGCGTTGCGGGCGCGAGAGCAGCCAGGGAGCGGCGAGTCGCTCCGCAATACTCTCAAAACTCAAGACCAACATACGGAGTTACGTATGAACATTGTGCAAATTACACGGACCTGCGCGGTTGCGTTGGTCCTGGTTCTGACCGCGACCGGCCTGTGGGCCGCGGCGGCGGAAGAGCAGCCTGCCGCTGTCGCCGAGAAGGAGATGGTGCTCGACCCCACCACCGGCAAGATGGTTACCGCCCCGGAATATGGCGGGACAATCACGTGGGCCGCTAAGGCGGACCCTGTCGTGAGTTTTGACCCGTGGTGGGGTTATCCGGGTCACGTCATCAGTGGCGTCAATGAGCCTCTAGCCGTTTCCGACTGGGCAATATCCAGGGATACATTCAATCTCGGATTCTGGGACCGACCGCCCGATTACGCGAGGGGGGCTCTGGCTGAAAGCTGGTCAATGCCCGACGACACGACGATGATCTTCAGCATCCGCAAGGGCGTTTTCTGGGACAATAAGGCACCGATGAACGGTCGGGAGCTAGATGCCCACGACGTCGAATGGAACTTTCACCGCTTTTTGGGTCTGGGCGATTTCGCCGCAGACGGACCGAGCGACAGAAGTATCGGTTTTGCTATCGAATCGGTAACGGCCACCGACAAATGGACGGTTGAGATCAAGCTGCCGAAGCCTCAACTAGCTGTGCTGGACAACATGCTCAACAATGGCTTATGGGTTGGGCTCCCTCGCGAGGTAGTCGAGGAATTCGGAGACATGAAGGACTGGCGCAACGTGGTCGGTACCGGCCCCTTGAGACTGACTGACGTTGTGGAGGGCAGCTCCGTAACCTGGGAGAAGAATCCCAACTACTGGGGCTACGACGAAAAATTTCCGCACAACCGCCTGCCCTATATTGACGTGTACAGGTCCCTGCTGATGCCAGACATGTCAACACGTCTGGCGGCACTACGCACCGGTAAGATCGATTACATGGGTAACACCGGGGACGCAAATATCTACTCTCCGGACGATCTAGAGACCCTCCAGAAGACCAACCCTGAAATCGTGGTGTGGAGCGTTTTTGGGGGACCGTCGGGCCAGTTCAATTTCAACTGGGCTTTGCCTCCTGTTGACGACCCCAACGTGCGCAAGGCACTGCAGATGTCAGTGGACCGCCAGAGCATTTCCGCTACCTACTTTAAGGGTTACGGAGATCCAGCACCTGGTGGCTTACTTTCGCAGAATGTGGCGAAAGGGTTTTACTGGCCATATGAAGAATGGCCCGAAGAGGTCAAGAAAGGATACATGTACGATCCGGCAGGGGCAGAAGCCTTGCTTGATGAGGCCGGGTATCCACGCGGCGCCGACGGCTATAGATTCAAGATCGGGTTAGCCCTGCACGACAGGTTCGACCCGACTTACCCTGAGATCGTCATGGGGTACTTTGATGCCATTGGCGTTGACAGCGAGCTTGTCATGCAGTCGGATGCCGAGAGCACGGCTAGAAACAAAGCGAAGACGGCTGAGTGGCATTTGCTGAGTGGGACATACATGGGCTACGCCGGCACCCTCGGCATGCGTTGGAACCTCGGAACGAAGACCAGCTATTGCATATACTGCTTCAACAAAGCGACGGACCCGCGTGTGGACGAACTGTATCGGAGGACGGGCGGAGGGTGGCACAACCCGGTTGGCGACGTAGAGCCTATCGACCTGGAGGAGATGAAGAGTATTCTTCGAGAGGCCGATGAGATCATGGTAAGGGAGCACGGGGGCCTGGCCAAATCCACTACCCCCGTCTTTAGCGTGAACCAACCGTGGGTCAAGGGTTACAATGGTGAGTGGAACATGGGACGTAATGAACGCAATACCCTCTTTGCCCGTCTCTGGATTGACCAGGATCTGAAGGAAGCGATGGGTTATTAGTTGATTGCATCCACTTCTGTGACTGATTTTCGGGAATGAAAAGGGAGCTGGGAGGCCGTCGCTTGCAGGGGCGCTTCCAGCTCCCTTTCTTTGAAATGAGGTGTGGCACATGAGAGCCTATCTCATCAGGCGGTTATTGCTGACAATCCCCGCCCTGTTCATGTTGACCATCCTCGTCTTTCTCGCGACCCGCTTCATCCCCGGCGATGCAGTAGACTATATCGCGAGTTTGCTGGGGCCGCAAGCGGGAGGGCCATTGGACGAGGAAGCTCTTCGGCACAGGCTGGGTTTGGACGTGCCTGTCTACGTACAGTACGGACGCTGGTTGGGAGACATATTCCTGCACGGCACCTTTGGTGAATCACTCATAGGCGGGTGGTCGATAGAGAGGAGGATATTAGGCAGATTGCCGGTAACCATTGAGCTGGGTGCCATGGCAATCGTAATTGGGCTGGTCATAGCGCTGCCGGTCGGCGTCTACTCGGCGCTTCGCCAGGATACAGCCGCCGACTACGTAGGGCGCACCGCGGCCGTCATCGGCATGGCAACGCCTAACTTCTGGTTGGGAATCATGGTCATGCTCTACCCGGCGATCTGGTGGGGCTGGTCGCCATCGGTGGAGCTGATCACGTTCCCGGACGACCCACTGGGGAATCTCGGGATGTTCCTCATTCCGGCCGTGATTCTGGGGACGGGCATGTCGGCAGCCATAATGCGGATGACGCGCACCATGATGCTGGAGGTGCTCAGGCAGGACTACATCAGGACGGCCTGGTCGAAGGGTCTCAAGGAGAGGGTCGTCGTTGTACGACACGCCGTCAAGAATGCACTCATCCCGATAGTTACGCTCGTCGGCCTGCTTCTGCCTATCCTGATAGGTGGCTCCGTTATCTTAGAGGAAATATTCGTGCTGCCGGGGCTAGGCCGCATGTTTCTGGACGCCCTGGATAAAAGAGACTACCCGGTAATCTCAGCAATAAACCTGATTCTGTCCACCGTAGTTTTGCTCAACATTCTACTTATCGATATGCTTTATCCCTATTTTGACCCCAGGATCCGCTATGAGTAGTGATGCCACAGCGACACCATCACCAGTAAGTGCGCCAAAGAGACGTAATGCGGTGGCCAGTTTCCTTGTCAGGCTGGTCAAACAGAAGCCACTGGGCATGGCCAGCGGAATCATCATATTCCTATTGATTGTGGTGGCTATCTTCGGGGATCAAATAGCCCCTTATCCATATAGAGAAATGCACCTGCCAGACAGGCTCTTGGGCCCATCAGCCCAGTATCTCTTGGGTACCGACCAGACGGGGCGAGACGTTCTCAGCCGCGTTATATTCGGGGCTCGTATTTCGGTATTGGTCGGTCTGACAGTGACGACTCTCAGTGTATTCATCAGTACCCTGATAGGCGGCATTTCTGGGTTCGTTGGTGGTAAATTGGATCTGATCGTGCAGAGATTTGTTGATTCCTGGATTGCTTTCCCGGGATTGCTCCTCATGTTGACCATAATCTCCATAGTGGGGAAGGGTCTCTTGCAGATAATCCTGATCTTGGGGATATCGGGAGGCATAGCTGGTGCACGCGTAATCAGAGGCGCAGTGATCGGTATCAAAGAGAGTATCTATTTCGAGGTGGCGGAGGCGGTTGGCTCGTCGAGATGGAGATCATTCATACGCCACGTCTTGCCCAATATCACTCCCGTCATAATCATTTCATTCAGCACCAGCGTAGGCGGCGTAATCATGGCTCTGGCTTCGCTGGGATTCCTGGGATTCGGTCTGCCACCGGCCATTCCTGACTGGGGCGGGATGCTCAGCCGGGAAGGGCGCAAGTACATGGAGGCGGCGCCGTGGCTGGCTCTGTGGCCAGGGCTTTGCCTCACTATTACGATCTACAGTCTGAATATGTTCGGCGACGCCGTGCGGGACCTGCTCGACCCGCGGCTGAGGGGCGGTGTTGGTGGTCTCGGTGCCGGAAGATGACGCCAGCAGCACCCGCGACGTATGGTGATGCGAAAGAGCCGACGAGTCTAGATCGCGAACCAGGGTCTGACGTCGATGCCGTCGCGGCTCCGTGTCTTCCAGGTTGACGTAATCGAAGTCGGGAAGGTCGTGCGCGCCAGGGTCGTCTTCCCCGATTGGCGCGGGCCGGTCAGGGTGATCACCGGATAGTACCGGGCGTCGCGCACCAGCAACGGACCAAGCGTACGGGCAAGCATGTGACAAATCTACGATCTCGTCGTCAATTTGGCAATATAGGGCGACCGCCCCGGGTGGCCCGGTGTGCCCCGGTGCCCCGCCGTTCCGCCAGAGCCGCAAAAAACGTGCAATTGACAGACTGCGGCGGGCGGTGCAGGGTAGTGCCACCCAGGGATTCCTGACTCATGCCGACGGTGCCCGACCATAGCAAGGAGGTGCTGGATGCAGAACTGACTCGTAACGTGGGCTGTCGCCGCCGCTTCTCGAGAGTGGGCGAGGGATTGGGCAGTGGAACCAGCACTCTCGAATATCTCAAGTATCAAGGAGTGTCAAAGATGCGATACGTAATCTTTCGCAAGTTCCTCGCGGTACTGTTCGGTCTCGTCCTCACCACCACCGGCCTCTGGGCCAGCGGCGCAGAAGAGGAGCCGGCAGCGGCGATGGAGAAGGAGATGGTGACCGACCCCACCACCGGCGAGATGGTGACCGCGCCGCAGTATGGCGGGACCTTGACAGCGGTCACGCCGAGCGACCCTGCCGGCTCTGACGCATTTTTCGGACATCCTACGATGAAGGCGATCGAGCAGGTGTGCGAGATGCTGGCCGGGATTGACTGGGCAGTAGATCGGGAGGTCCATGGCTTGAACCGCATATACCTCCCTGACATTGCCTTGCAAGGAAGGCTGGCCGAACGCTGGGAGATGTCCCCGGACGGTCTCACCCTTACCTTCCACATTCGCCAGGGCGTGCACTGGCATGACAAGGCGCCGATGAACGGTCGGGAGCTCACTGCCAAGGACGTCGAGTACAACTGGCAACGCTATACCGGTCTGGGCAGCGGCTTCACCGAATTCAGCCCCAACATCGCCCAGTGGTCGGGACTCGATGACTTGGGGATAGCATCGATAACCGCCACCGACAGATATACCGTCGTCTTTACCCTGGAGCAGCCCAACCTGCAGGTCCCGCGTGAAATCCTCTGGCCGTACCCTACGTGCATACTACCGCCCGAGGTAATCGAGCAACACGGCGACGTTACCGACTGGAGGAACCTGGTCGGCACCGGACCCTTCGAGTTGACCGACTGGGTGGAGGGCAGCTCTCTGAACTTCAAGAAGAATCCCAACTACTGGGGATTCGACGAGAAATTCCCGCACAACCGGTTGCCCTATGTTGATGAGTTGAAGGTGATGATCATGCCCGACGAGACCACCCGTTTGGCGGCGCTGCGGACGGGCAAGGTCGATTACCTGGGTTATCTGTTCTACGCGCACGTAAAGAGTGTCAACACGATAGAGCAGCTTCAGCAGAGCAACCCCGATCTCCAGGTGTTTCCGTTCTACAGAGAGGCCACCGGTATTGCTCTGTCCGCCCAAAACCCGCCCTTCAACGACGTCAGGGTGCGCCACGCCATACAGATGGCACTGGACATCGAGACAATAGCCAATACCTACTTCAAGGGTTGGTCATTAGGGCCGCCTTCGGGATTCTTGGGGGGCGGTCTTGTCGGGTATGTTCCCGCATTCGAAGACTGGCCCGAAGACATCAAGCAATACTACACCCATGATCCGGCGGGGGCGGAAGCGTTGCTCGATGAGGCCGGCTATCCTCGCGGCGCCGACGGCATCCGATTCAAGGCTGGCCTTGACTTCAGAGACTTGTATGATCTTGGCCATTACGAGTTGGCGGTAGCACAGCTTGGAGAGATCGGTGTTGACGTAGAGCTGAAGCCAATGGATACGGGCGCTTGGGCCGGCCGTCTACGAGAACATACGTATGATGGCATGACCTCGGAAGCCGTAGGGTTCGAGCACAGCATCGGCATGCTGGGACAGAATACCTCGTCCTCGACGTGGAATCCCGCCGGTGTGCGAGACCCGGCTTATGACGCCATGGCTGATGCCGTCCTGTCCGCTCCTACCCAAGAGGAGCTGGTGAGGCGGGTTGGAGAGGCATTCATGTACCTGACAGAGAACCATTGGCATGTATGGCTTGGTAGAGCGCCCTTGTTTTCTGTGGTGCAACCGTGGGTCATAGGCTACAACGGTGAAGTAGCGCAGGAGAGCGGGGTCATCCTTGGCCGCGTCTGGATTGACCAGGACCTGAAGAGAGAGATGGGGTTCTAGGTATAACTAGGAGTAAGCGAAAGGGGGCCGGGTAGCCGCTTTCCGGGCGTGCGTCCCGGTCCCCTTTAATTGCCACGCCCGCGGCTCACAATGACAGGCAACCGGCAATGACGCGTGTCCCATGAGAGCGTATATCTTCAGGCGGTTATTGCTGACGGTCCCTACCCTGGTCATATTGACCGTCCTGGTCTTTCTCTCCGTTCGCTTTCTCCCCGGCGATGTAATAGACACCATGGTGTCCGAGTCGTCGCTCTACGGGAACGCCGCGGACCGTGCAGCGTTCGAGCGTATGCTGGGATTGGACGTGCCTGTTTACGTGCAATATGGACGCTGGATCGGAGTGCTCCCGACCCCTGACTGGCGTACCGGTGAGTCCCACTTCAGAGGTCTCCTGCAGGGCAGCCTTGGCCGTTCACTGGTGGGCGGCCGTTTGCCGGTAGTGAGAAAGATAGTCGGGAGATTGCCGGTAACCATCGAGCTCGGCGTCATGTCGATCATCATCGGGCTGGTGATAGCGGTGCCGGTGGGCATCTACGCGGCGATGCGCCAGGACACGGCCGCCGACTACGCGGGGCGGTCCGTTGCCATCATCGGCCTGGCGACGCCGAACTTCTGGCTGGCAACCATGGTCATGATCTACCCGGTAGTCTGGTGGGGCTGGTCGCCACCGATGCAGTGGATCCGGTTCACCGAAGACCCGCTGGAGAATCTGGGGGTGTTCATCATTCCCAGCCTGATTCTGGGCACGGGAATGGCTGCTGCCACCATGCGGATGACGCGCACCATGATGCTGGAGGTGCTCAGGCAGGACTACATCCGGACCGCCTGGTCAAAGGGACTCAAGGAGAGGACGGTTGTCATCCGACACGCCGTCAAGAATTCCCTGATCCCGGTAGTTACGCTGATCGGGCTGCAGATGCCTGTCGTGGTGGGCGGCGCCGTTATCATGGAGAACATCTTCAACCTGCCGGGGTTGGGTCGGGTCATGGTGCTTGCCCTCAGTGAGAGAGACTATCCGGTGGTCTCCGGAATAAATCTGTTGTTCGCCACCGCGGTTGTGGCGATCAATCTGATGATCGACCTGATCTATCCGTACCTGGACCCCAGGGTCCGCTATGCATAGAGCGCGCAACAACCGCGCTGATCTGTTTCGCAGGTTGTGGCGGGAGAAGCCACTGGGTACTGCCTGCGGAATCATCATAGTGCTACTGATTGTGGTCAGTATCTTTGCCGATGTTCTGGCACCCTATGATCATACGGAGACACACACGTCCGACATCCTGCAGGGCCCATCAGCCAAGTATCTCCTGGGTACCGATTACGTGGGGCGAGACTTCTTGAGCCGCCTCATCCTCGGCGCCCGTCTTTCGTTGACCGTCGGTCTGGCGGCGACCACGCTGAATGTCGTCGTCGCGGTGCTGATCGGTGGCAGTTCCGGATTCTTCGGCGGCAAACTGGACCTGGCCGTGCAGAGATTCGTCGACGCCTGGATGGCTTTCCCGGGATTGCTCCTGTTGTTGACCGTCATGTCGATAGTGGGGCGCGGTATGCTGCAGATCATCGTGGTCCTGGGGATAACGGGAGGCATCGTCGGCTCGAGAACGGTGAGAGGCGCCGTTATCGACATCAAGGAGAATGCCTATTTTCAGGCGGCGGCGTCGATCGGCTCCGCCAAATGGAGAACGTTCATCCGCCATGTGCTGCCCAACATTGCGCCCGTGGTGATCGTCATATTCACCATCAACATCGGTGGAGTGATCATCAGTGAGGCGTCGTTGAGCTTTCTCGGTTTCGGTCTGCCGCCGAGCATTCCGAGCTGGGGTGCCATGCTGAGCCGGGAAGGGCGTCAGTTCATGGAGATTGCCCCCTGGCTGGCGCTGTGGCCCGGTCTGTGCCTGACCGTCGTGGTGTACAGCCTGAACATGTTCGGCGATGCGCTGCGCGATCTGCTCGATCCGCGGCTGCACGGCGGCGCCGGCCGTCTCGACGCGCCCGGCTAGCGGAACGCGGCGTAGTCGCGGCCGAGGACGCCGGCGGCGATCTTGAGCTTGAGGACCTCGTGAGCCGCGTGGCGCTACGCTCGCTGTGACGGGATCAGACCACACCGGCTGGAGCGTTGTGCGGCTGAGCGAGCAGGTCTTCGAGGAAGCACATGGTCTTCAGTACGCCAACGTCGTCGCGCTGGTTACCGATGATCTGCAGGCCGATCGGCAGGCCGAGTCCGGTCTTGCCGACGCACACGGTACCCGCCGGGTTGCGCGTCATGTTGATACCGTAGGTGAAAGCGACCCAGCCGTCCGTCGCTTTGCCGTTGATCGTGCCGGAGGCCGAACCGGCCTTGGGAGTCTGGCCGCACGTGGTCGGCGTGAGGATGAAGTCTCCTGCCTGGAACGCGTCGACCAGCCTGGCGTTCAGATAGTGACAGGCATCGATCGCCCGGGCGTAATCGACTCCGCTGACGTTTTCCATGCCGTGTTCGATCTGAGGTTTGAGCCCGTCGTCGATCTGGTCCCATTGCGGTGTGCCGCGCAGATCACCCTGAACTCGCGCACGGGATGCAGACCAGAACTGATACCAGGGTCCGCGGGGATCCTCTTCCCAGATGGTCTCACGCACGACTACGTCGACACCTGCGCCTCGGAGAGCCGCAATGGCCGCTTCGCAATGCCGCATGATCTCCGAGTCGACCGTGGCGAATCCCATCGTCGGCGACCAGACGACGCGCCGCGGCCTGTTGTGCCGGTTCAATGCGGCACGCCAGGATTCGGCCGGCCGGGGCATCGAAAAGATGTCGGTCGGTTCATGCTCCAGGACGGTATCCAGCGCATAGGCGACGTCACGAACCCGAAGCGCCATCGGCCCCTTGACGCTCAGGATTCCCGATCCGGGTGGAGACGTGCCGCCGGCCGGTACCCGCCCCTGGCTTGGCTTGATGCCGCTGAATCCGCACACCGACGCAGGAATGCGAATGGAACCTCCGCCATCCGATCCGGTGCCCAGCGGAATCATGCCCGAGGCGAGCGCCGCCGCCGTTCCACCGGATGAACCTCCCGGGCTGTAATCCAGGTTCCAGGGATTGCGCGTCGCCCCGAATGGCCGGTTGTCGGTCACTCCCTTGAAACCGAACTCGGGCGTGTTCGTCTTGCCCAGGATCACGCAACCAGCCTCGCGCAGCAACGCGACCAGAACCGAGTCGTGTTGTGCGGGTGCGTCGTTGGCGTGCAGTTCGGCGCCGTAGGTGGTGACGAATCCGCGCGCATCCTCGAGATCCTTGACGCCTATCGGAATGCCGGCCAGCGGCCCTACCGGATCACCGTGCTTGAGGCGCGCATCGATCGCGTCGGCTTGCGCCAATGCATCCTCGAAGTTCACCGCGCAAAATGCGTTCAGCCGCGGGTTCAACGACTCGAGGTTGCCGATCGCGGCTTGCGTCAAGTCACGAGCTGACACCCGCCGCGAAAACACGGCACCGACGAGTTGCTCAACCGTCGTCTCACGAAAGTCCATGCAGAAGGATCCTCCGGCTTCCTCGCGGCTCTGTCAACCGGCTGGGCGCGCCGTGGTTGGGCTGCCTCGTAGCGCCCGGATGGCGGTGCTTCGGTGCTGGCCATGGCGCCAGCGTAGCCCATCTCGCGCGGGGATGCAAACCGGCCGTTCCAGATCCGCCAGAGCCGGGGAAGGTGCTGATGCCAGCTTGAACGACGTGGGTATGGGTGTTAGGGTATTCCCGTGCCTGTTGCGGATTGCGGTGTCGTTACTCCCTACCGTACCCGCATTGAGCAGACGACAATGAAAGATCAGGTCATCCACAAAAACCCCCGGATTCAAGGCGGTGTCCCCGTGTTCATCGGCACGCGGACGCCCGTAAAGAACCTGTTCGATTACTTGGAAGCTGGGGAAACACTGGAACAATTCCTGTTCGATTTCCCTGCAGTGGATCGCGCGAAGGCCGTTGCTGCCCTGGAGATGGCACGCGCGGCTCTGGACGCCGATGCGCATTCTGCTCGATGAATCTCTTCCGCGAAGACTGGTCGGCGAGCTTGCTGGTCATACCGCGTCAACAGTAACCGATAATGGTTGGTCCGGACTGGAAAACGGTGAATTGTTGCGTATCGCAGCTCCGGACTTTGATGTATTTCTCACAGCCGATCAGAATCTGGAGTATCAACAGAACCTCAGCAGGTTACCGCTGGCCGTAGTTGTACTGATAGCGCGCGATAATACGCTCGATACGCTCCGTCCACTAACCACGCACCCTTGTGAAAGTCGGCAGCAGAGGAGCACACCGCCGCTCCACCAGATGAACCTCCCAGGCTGTAATCCAGGTTTCCAGGGATGGCCGTCGCCTTGCGCTGGGAAAACCACCGTGGTAGATTCCTGGCTTGAGACGCTAGCGGAACGCGGCGTAGTCGCGGCCGAGCACGCCGGCGGCGATCTTGAGCTTGAGGACCTCGTCGGTGCCTTCGTAGATGCGGCACACGCGCACGTCCTTGAGGTGGCGGCCGGGCCGATACAGGTCGGACCAGCCGCGGCCGCCCAACACCTGCAGCGCCCGGTCGGCCGCGTCGAAGGCGGCGTTGCTGGCCGCGTACTTGGCCTCTGCGATGAGCTGGTCTACGCGGGTGGCCAGGTCCGCGTCGCCGGGGCGGTCGTCGCTGGCCGCCTTCCAGCGCGCGGCGTCGCCCACGATGCTGGCGCTGGTCTGCCGCGCCACCTCGATGCGCGCGATATGGTCCTGCACGAGCTGATGGCGGGCGATCGCCTTGCCGTGCTGGCGGCGCTCCTTGGCGTAGTCGACGGCAGCATCGAGGCAGTCCTCGATCACGCCCACGCACCCCGCGGCCACGCTGAGGCGGCCGCTGCGCAGCGTCTGCATCGCGACCGCGAAGCCGTCGCCCTCCGCGCCGAGCAGGTTCTCTACCGGCACCCGGTATTCGGTCAACTCGAACATGCCGGTGTCGGAGGTGGGCATGCCGAGCTTGGCGATCAACGCCTCGCGCTCGATGCCGTCGCCGTCGGTATCCATGATGAACGCGCTGATGCGCCGCTTGCCGGCGCCGGGGTCCTCCGGGTAGGCGAACATGATGATGGCGCCGGCGATGGTGGCGTTGGAGATGAGATACTTCACGCCGTTGAGCACGTAGTGATCGCCCTCGCGCCGGTAGGTGCTCTGCATCTCCAGCGGATTGGAACCGGCATCGGGCTCGGTGAGGCCGAACGCCAGGATGCGCTCGCCGGTTACCGTGGCCGGCAGGTAGCGCCGCTTCTGCTCCTCGGTGCCCCACTCCACGATCGGGGTCTGCCCGATCGAGCAATGCCCCGAGAACAGCGTGCGCACGCTGGTGCCCTCGCGGCCGATGCGCGCGATCGCGGCCGCGTAGGTGGCGGCGTCGGCGCCGCGCCCGCCGTACTGCTTCGGCACCGTCATGCCGAGGATGTCGTGCTTGCGCGCCAGCGAGACGACCGCCTCGTTGTAGCGGTGCTCCAGGTAGCACAGATCCTCGAGCGGCCGCACTTCCCGGCAGTAGGCTTCGACATCGGCCAACAAGGCCTCCCGTTCCGCCTGCGGCATCGGGGTATAGGTAGGGATTTCCAGTATCGAATTCATGCCGTTGCAATTGCCCCTTGTCGTTCAAGCTCGGCCAGGTGCGGCGCCGCCAGGCCGAGCAACTCCGCCAGCACCTCGTGGGTGTGCTGCCCGAGCAGCGGCGCGCCGCGCGGGTCGCCGCGCAGCCCCGGCATCTCCACCACCGGCCCGACCGAAAGATAGCGCTTGTCGTCCGCCGCCGCCAGTTCCAGCAGGTTGACTCCCGGCGGTGCACTTGGCGGGTCGCCGAACACGCCGGGCAGGTCGGCCACCGCACCGGCCGGTACCCCGGCCACGGTCAACTCGCTGACCAGCTCGGCCGAGGCGCGTGCGGCGATCAGTGGGGTCAGGACGGCGTTCAGGGCCGCCCGGTTCGCCACCCGCGCCGAGTTGTCGCCGAAGCGCGCATCGTGCAGCAGCTCGGGACAGCCGAGCACCGTGCACAGCCCGGCGAACAGCTTGTCGTTGCCGGCGCCGATGGTGAGCCAGCCGTCGGCGGCCGCGTACACCTCGTACGGCACGATCTGCGGATGGGCGTTGCCGAACCGGCGCGGCGGGCGCTGGTTGAGCAGAAACGCCTGCGCCACGTTCACCAGCGCGGCCACGGTGGAGCCCATCAGGTTGATCTCCAGGTGCTGTCCCTGGCCGGTGCGCTGCCGGCTGATCACCGCGGCCAGGATGGCGCTGGCGGCGTGCAGGCCGGCGATCACGTCGGTCAGCGCCACGCCCACCTTCATCGGCGCCCCGTCCGGCTCGCCGGTCAGCGACATCAGCCCGCTCAGCCCCTGGATCACCAGGTCGTAGCCCGGCCCCGGCTTGCGCCCGAACGCGGTGATCGAGCAGTGCACCAGGTCCGGCCGGGCCGCGCACAGCGCCGCATGATCCAGCCCCAGCCGTTCCGCCACGCCGGGCGCGAAGTTCTCCACCACCACGTCGCTGCGCGCCGCCAGGTCCAGGAACAGCCGCCGCCCGCGCGCGCTGCGCAGGTCGATCGCCACGCTGCGCTTGTTGCGGTTCACCGCCAGGAAGTAGGCGCTCAGGCCGGCCGCCGGG
Organism: Spirochaetia bacterium; assembly: GCA_965262935.1. Classification (GTDB taxonomy): domain Bacteria; phylum Spirochaetota; class Spirochaetia; order SZUA-6; family Bin103; genus Bin103. The sequence continues at coordinate 1,779,962 of OZ253572.1, forward strand.
TCTCCGAGGTAGGGCGGCCCCCAGGCGCGCGTGTCGTCGCCGCCCGCCGGCCGTTCCACCTTGACCACGTCGGCGCCCATGTCGGCCAGCACCATGGTGCAGTATGGCCCGGCCAGCACGCGCGAGGCGTCGAGCACCCGAACCCCCGCCAGCGCCGCGCCGGCGCCGCCGTCCTGCTGTCCCGTCATGGCTGCCTGGTCCGAAAAAGCTGACTGGCGGCCGATGCCAGAGCATCGATTCTCATGGTCTTCGGAGTCACGGGGTGACGGTGCCGCCACCTGCGCGATTCGCCGCCGCCCGCACGCGGCGACTCCGCGGGGCTGCAAGAACCGGGCGGCGTCCCGGGCGGCGGTTTTGAAGCGCTAGCAGCCCGTGGCGAAACCCCGGCTGCATTCGAGCGGCGCAGCATCCCGGCTGGCTATGTTGCTCCTCGCTCACCTATGGCCGATGTGCTCGTTCGTCGCGCCTTGCCAGCCGGGCGCCTCGCCGCTCTCGGTGCGACGCCGGGTTCCACCACGCGCTGCTAGGAAGACCCGCGCGGGCGGCGCACCAGGCGGCCGGGAAGTGCGCCGGTCAGCTCATCGTGGTCCAGCACCACCTCGCCGTTGCAGATGGTGTAGTCGTAGCCCACCGTGCGTTGCATGAACCGCTTGGCGTTCTCCGGCAGGTCGTAGACGATGTGCGGCGCTGGCCATGACAGGCGCTCGAAGTCGATCACGTTGACGTCGGCGCGCATGCCGGGCTGCAGCAGGCCGCGGTCGAGCAGCCCATACACTTGCGCCGGGCCGCGCGTCTGCTTGTTCACGATCGTCTCCAGCGCGACCTTGCCGCCGCGGGTGCGGTCACGCCCCCAGAATGCCAGGTTCCAGCTCGGCATGTGCGCGTCGCAGATGGCGCCGACATGGGCGCCGGCATCGCTCAGACCGTTGCGGGTAATTGGATGGCGCATCATGTCGGCCATGTACTCCAGGTTGCCCTGCGAGTAGCCTTCCAGGTAGTGGATCAGCATGGTCTGGCCGCGGTCGGCGGTGAGCAAGTCGTAGAACGCCTGTTCGGCCGAGATGCCGTGCGTGCTGGCGTAGGCGGCGACGCTGGCCGCCGCGTCCGGCTCGTAGTCGGGCGGATCGCCGAGCACGTAGACCTTCGCGGGATTGGCGATGATCCGCTCCAGCAACCACGGCAGCCGGCTGCCCGGCGTGGTGTCGTCGACGAACGTGTTGTCGTCGGGGCCGACCTCGCCATACTTGTTGCCGGCCTTCTTGCGCACATCGTTGGTCAGATCCCAGTCGCTGGCCAGAATCCGCGCCCGCACCTCGGGATCGCGCATCTTGCGCAGCCGCTCCGCCATCGGCAGTGAGCCGACCAACTCCCGGTACGCGTAGTTGATCATGTACGGATGCAGCGATCCCTCCAGGTTCATGATGATCATGGTGCCGCGGCCGCGGACCTGGGGATACACCCGCCAGCCGTTGGCGTACGCCTTCTCCTCCAGCGGGTCCAGCGTCTCGCGCCCGCCTTCTCCCATGAGGTAGGTCACGCTGATGCCGTCCATCTGGGCCACGGAGTAAAGCCACTCGCGCTCGAACGGCCCGACGAACTGCAGCACGCCGCCGCCGGCCGCGACCGCGCCCTTGGCGATCGCCTCGATCTCGGGATAGCGGGCCAGGGTGCCGGGTATCAACTCGCCCGTCTTGGTGCGGTGCGCGAGCAGGCGGTTGCTGGACACGCCGAACGCCCCGGCCTCGATCCCCTGGCGCACGATGCGGGTCATCTCGGCCAACTCGGCGTCGGTCGGCTGGATGTCCTCGGCGCCGCGCTCGCCCATCACGTAGGTGCGCAGCGCGCAGTGCGGGAGCTGGGTCAGGATGTCCATCACGCGCGGCTTGTGGTCGATCGCGTCCAGGTATTCCGGGAACGTCTCCCAGGCCCACTTCATGCCGGCCGACATCGCGATCGCCGGGATATCCTCGACCGCGTCCATCAGGTCCATCAGCCAGTCGCGGTCCTTGGGATGCACCGGGGCGAAGCCGACCCCGCAGTTGCCCATCACGACGGTGGTCACGCCGTTCCAGCAGGAGGGCGTGAGGAACGGATCCCACGCCACCTGCGCGTCGAAGTGGGTGTGCATGTCGATCCAGCCCGGCGTCACCAGCTTGCCGGCGGCGTCGATCTCGCGCCGGGCGGGCCCGACGTCCCCCCCGACGGCTGCGATCGTGCCGCCGTCGATCCCGATGTCCCCTCGATACTCCGGTCTGCCGCTACCGTCGATGACGCGGCCGTTGCGAATCGCCAAGTCGTGCATGTATGCCCCCCGCGCGCCGGGTCGGATGCCGGCGTCGCCCTGCCAAGTTGGTGCGAGGTTAGCCCCGCGTGGCCCGTGCGTCAAGCAGGTCAAGGCCGCCACAGGTCGCCGCCAAGGGTCGCGGGCCGCCGGTCACCCGTTCGGCGGTTCGGCGGTTGTTCGCGGTTACGGTCGAAAGACCTCGTTCGTGTCGAGGCTGAGTCCGGCCAGCACCGGCGAGGTCAGGCGCTGCCCTTCCGCGTAGCGCTGCACCCGTTCGAAGTCATGCTCGCCCAGGGCCAGTACCTCGATGGTGCCTTCGCTGCCATCAGTGCGCTCAACCCAACCGATCCTGTGCCGAAGATGGCGATGCTCCCCGCCGGTACCCTCGTGCCCGAACACAGCCGGGACGAACGCCCGTCCGCGGGAGTCAGATCTCGGTGACTCAGATCCGTGTGGCAGGGGAACGCGGTGCGCTGCCCCCGTAGCCAGCACATCACACAGGTGCTCCAATTGGTCACGGTTGGTCACGGTAAGCGCGATTGATTAACGTAGCACTGAGGTGGTGTGCGATGAATGAGCAGTACAAGAGCGAGGCACTTGCGGCGGCTCATGAAACAGCGCTGGGTTTAGCCGAGGCGGGCTTGATGGCCCGGCGGACCATGAAGGTGTTCGACGAGATGTGCCTGACGGCCGTCGAGGACATGGCGCCGGCGAGAATCCGTGAAATCCGGATGCGGGAGAACGCGAGTCAGGCGGTCTTTGCCCGCTATCTCAATGTGACTGCGGGTTTGGTGAGCCAGTGGGAGCGCGGCGAGAAGCGGCCCCGCGGCGCTTCGCTAAAGCTTCTGACGTTGGTCGCGAAGAACGGCCTCGGGTCGGTCGCCTGATAGGTCTCTCGCCGGTCGCAAGCCGTTGCACGGCCCGTTCGATAGTGTCCTCTGACACGGCAGCGTAGCCGAGGTGGAGGCCCGGTCACGGGTCTGACCACGGTCTGGACGGTGTGGCAGTATCTGCATAACATATGGCTATGCGTGGTACGCTGCCGCTTTGGGTCTCGACATTCCGTGCGTTCGTGAATGGCGCGGGTTCAACAACGGCGTTCTCGAACGTCGCGGCCTTTCAGCGTGACCCGGGCATGGCCAACGGAGTAGCAAGGGCTTGGGCTGTGGTTGGGACTGTCATGAGCGACGCCATGAGAACCGCAGCGGAAAAGGAACTGTTGCCACCGCTTCCAAGGAATGTCTATGAGCCCCCCGAGGATGGTCAGCTTGAACCTCGCATTCGATGAGCACGCCCCCAACCACCGGCACCGGATGATTCCAAGCGGTCTGGTGAAATCGTCAGCGTAGAAGCACGCTACAGCAGCGCCGCCAGCCGGCTCGGCAACGGCGGGCGTCAGCGTCACCCAGGTGCGGCGCGATCGCCATGTGCTGCCGCCCCTCCCGGCTCAGCATGCTGCCCCAGCCACGTAGTCGGCGGCCGTGTACTGGCGCACCGCCGCTAGCCGCGACTATCGTTCACCGGCTGTCGGCTGGTCGAGGAGGCGTGGAGCCACCTGGACGACAACCAGAATCGCGGTATAATATGTCAAGAAGTATGAGGTGCGAGAAATGAGGTTTCAGGAATTCGTCCAGGATCAGGTGTTCTCTCCGTCGCTCATCGCCGACGGGCTGCGTACCACCAAGTCCGAGATCGCCGGCACGCTGGGCCTCGGCAAGGATGCGTTCACGCGCGCGTCGCGGGTCCGGGCGCGCAAGACCCAGGTCCGGCTGCGCCAGATGCTGGAAATTCTCAATCGCGTGGAAACGGCAACCGGATCGCCGCTCGCGGCTTACGCCTGGTTCCGCGCCGAGCCGTTGCCGGGCTTCGGCGGCGCTACCCCCGATCTCCTGGTGCGCGAAGGCAGGGCCGACCAGGTGCATGCCTATCTGGACCGCATCATGGCCGGCGGCTATGCCTGAGTCTGCGTCCTTCTGATGCGGCTCCGGGCGCTGGTGTACCGGGCACACAATCCACAATGGTCCTGGACACCAATATCCGGCGAGGGCGCTCGCCGCCATGGCGGACGATTCAACCGCCGCGGCGTGCCGGCGCTGTACACCTCCTTCGCCCCGCTCGTCGCCATCCGCGAAGCGCAGCCACTAGGCCGGCCGATGCAGCCGCTCACCCTGTGCGCGTACGAGGTCGACGCCGAGCCGGTCTTCGATGCAATGGACCAAGAGCGGCGCCGGGCGTTGGGCGTAACGGAGTCCGAACTCGCGTGCCCCATGTGGGAAGCGGAAATGCTCGCTGGTGCGATCCCTGCATCGCAGGCTCTCGCCGATCGACTGATTGCAGCGGGCTATGTTGGCATGAGAGTCCAAAGCCATGCCGCCGGGGCCTCCGCCGACGACCTCAATCTCGTGCTGTGGAGTTGGAGCGCCGACCGACCCGCCCGCGTAGTCCTGATCGACCGGCCGGGGCAACGGGGACCCAACCAACCCCAACCAACTCTGGCGGATTCACTATATGATCGACGCCAAGACCATCCCCTACGATGAGGTCAAGCGACACCTACGGACGTGCTACCATACTGAGGAATGCACCCGCGTCGGGGCGCCGGAAATCGGCGTTGACGAGTGCTCCGGGGGCAGCCCCGTGGCTGTGAGCGTTCGTGGTCCTACTCCCGACCGGCGCCGTAGCGGCCGAGGCGGCCGCGCAGGCGGGGGTCCAGGAGGTCGCGCACGGCGTCGCCGAACATGTTGAGGCTGTACACCACCACGGTCAGACACATCCCCGGCCACAGCGCCAGGTGTGGCGCGATCTCCATGTACTGGCGTCCCTCGCGGCTCAGCATGCCGCCCCAGCTCGGGATGTCCGGCGGCAGGCCGAAGCCCAGGAAGCTCAGAGCCGCCTCCGACATGATCACGCCACCGACGTTGATGCTGAAGATGATGATGATCGGCGCGGCGATGTTGGGCAGCACGTGGCGCAGCAGCGAGCGCCGGCGCGAGCTGCCGATCGCCTGCGCCGCCTGGAAGTAGGCGTTCTCCTTCACCCCCAGCACGGCGCCGCGCACCACGCGCGAGGCCGGGATGCCGCCCGACACCCCCAGCACCACGATGATCTGCAGCATGCCGCGCCCGGCTATCGACATGATGGTGAGCAGCAACAGCAGCCCCGGGAACGCCATCCAGGCGTCGACGAAGCGCTGCGTCACCAGGTCCAGGCGACCGCCGATGAAGCCGGTGGTGCCGCCGATCAGCACCGCCACCATGACGGTGAGGACGGTGGCGGCCAGCCCCACCGTCAGCGACAGCCGCGCCCCGTGGATGAGGCGGCTCAGCAGGTCACGCCCGACGTGGTCGGTGCCCAGCAGGTACGCGGCCGTGGGGGCCTGCAGGCGGTCGCGCAGGTGGATCTCCTCGTAGCGATAGGGCGCCAGCGAATCGGCGAAGATGCTGACCAGCACCAGGAGCAGGATGACGATGCCGCCGGCGGTGCCCAGCGGCTGCTCGCGCACCAGCCGCCCGAAGAACTTCCTGAGCCCGGCCTGCCCAGCCGCAACCGCGCCCGCGCCCGGCTCGGCGACGGTCGGGGTCAACTGGGATACGTCAGCCATCGGCCCGACTCACTCGAACATCGCAGCCAGCCGGCGAACCCGTGCATGACGCGAAATTGCGGGCCAACCGCCGACGCCCGGCCTGCCCAGCCGCAGCAGCGCCGCCAGCCGGCTCGGCACCGGCGGACGTCAGCTGTGATACGTCACCCATGGGCTTGCCTCATTGCCTGATTGCTTCATTGCCTGATTGCCTCATTCGTAGCGAATCCGCGGGTCCAGCGACGCGTACAGCAGATCGATCAGCAGGTTGACCAACACCACCACCGTGGCGAAGAACAGGTTCACCGCCGACACCACCGGGTAGTCGCGGTCGTTGAGCGCGTCGAGCATCAGCCGCCCCAGCCCCGGCAGGTTGAAGATGTTCTCGATGATCACCGAGCCGCCCACCAGGATCGGCAACTGCATGCCCACCAGCGTCACCACCGGGATGATGGCGTTCTTGACGGCGTGGCGCAGAATCACCGACCGCTCCAGCAGGCCCTTGGCCCAGGCGGTCCTGATGTAGTCCTGGCGCAGCACCTCCAGCATCATCGTACGCGTCATGCGCATGGTGCTGGCCGACAGGTAGGTCCCGAGGATCAGGCTGGGGATCAGGAACATGCCGAGGTTGCCCAGCGGGTCTTCGGAGAGAGGAAAAAACTCCATCGGTGGCGACCACGTCCACCAGATGGCCGGGTAGATCATCACCATCGTTCCCAGCCAGAAGTTGGGTGTCGCCAGCCCCATGATGGCGACCGACCGCCCCACGTAGTCGGCGGCGGTGTACTGGCGCACCGCCGAGTAGATGCCCACCGGCAGGGCGATGACCAAGCCGATGAGGATGGCCAGCAGCCCGAGCTCGGTGGTGACCGGCAGTCGACCCAGGATGCGCTCCTCGATCCGCCAACCGCCCAGCAGCGACTCGCCGAGGGTGCCGCGCAGGAGGATGCCGCCGATCCAGCGGCCGTACTGCACGTGTATCGGCAGGTCCAGACCGAGCCGCTGTTCGATGGCCGCGCGGTCGAGCGGGGCGGCCGTGTATTCCGTGCGACTGGCCATGATGTCGATGACGTCGCCGGGGATGAAGCGGACCGACAGGAACACCAACACGCTCAGGATGAACAGGGTGGGGATGACCAGCAGCAGACGCCGGATGATGTAGGCTCTCATATCTTTGCGGTAAATGGGCGCCGGGAAGCTTGATGCTCCCGGCGCCCTTTCTCTGCAAGCAGAACGAGCGCAAAAAACGCTCGCGGACCCCGCCGCTAGGCGTGGTCCCGGCTCGTGGAGTCGCGCAGCGACTCCCGTTTCAATCGCCCAACGGGCGATTGATTCAGAACCCCATTTCTCGCTTCAGATCTTGGTCAATCCAGAGGCGGGCGAGGATGGGATGATGCAGCATGTCTCCCATCGTGAATTCACCCTCATAACCCTCGACCCACGGCTGGTTCGCCTGAAACCCTGGAGCCATGGGACCCCATATCTGATTGTGCTGCTTCACCACCTCCATATCGTACTTTCTAATTGCCTTCCTCTGCTCCTCAGCGGTGGTAGCGGCGTGAATGGCATCATAGGCGGCGGTAAGCTCAGGGGTCTCGACTCCGCCCACCCATTCGCGAAACCACACGTTGGGCTCGCGATAAATGCCTACCGCCCAGACCGGGTTCCCAGGAAAGGCCATGTCACCAAGGCTCATCTCATAATTATGTTCTCCTCTACTAGCGATCCAAGTAGCCGCGTCAACATTACTTATCGATACATCAACGCCAATATCGGCAAGGTAGCCGGCAGCTATTTCGAAATAGCCCAAATCACCGGGTCGAAGCTCCAGGCTGGTCTGGAATCTAACGCCGTCCGCGCCGCGTGGATATCCTGCCTCATCAAGCAGCTTCTCGGCACCCTGCGGGTCATACCTGTAGTATTGCTTGAGCTCTTCGGGCCACTCTTCAAATGGGGTGTAATACCCCTTTACGCCGAGCAACCCAATAGGTTCCCACTTAGCTAAACCGCCGTAGTACGTATCGTTGATCGTCTCGAGGTCGAGCGCCATCTGCAGTGCGTGGCGCACCCTGATGTCGTCGAATGGCGGCTTGCGAATGTTCATAGTAATGCTCTGAAACGACCGCTCGAAATGACTGTGCACCTCGATTTCGGGGTCGGTCTTCATGAGACTCCGTCCCACGTCGACGGATCTAATATCAACGACGCCCGCGTGTTGTATGATATCAACCTTACCCGTTCGTAGTGCCGATATGCGTGTTGCTTCGTCTGCCATCAACAAGGCCCTTAGCTGGTCAATATAGGGCAGGCGGTTCTCGGGGTATTTTTCGTCGTAGCCCCAATACTCAGGATTCTTGGTAAAGGTTTTGGAGACGCCTTCGACGTAGTCAGTCAGCATGAAGGGCCCGGTGCCGACCACGTTCTTCCAATCACTATAGTCGCCGTATTTCTCGATTACCTCGGCGGGTAATATCCACAACTCAGCTGCGGCGATGATAGTCCTTAGTGCACCGACGCTTGGCTCCGTCAGCTTTATAACAACCGTCCATTTGTCGGTGGCCGTTATCGATTCGAATGGTATGGCGATGAGTGTGGCGGGACGGGGGCTAGGTTCGGTGAAGCCGCTGCCCAGAGCCAATAAACGGTGAAAGGAATGTTCTACATCCTTGGCAGTTAGCTCCCGACCGTTTACTAAGCGACTGGCCTCGCTGTCTAGATTAAGGGCGTAGTGAACGCCCTTGCGGATGTTGAAGACATAGGTTGTGTCGTCGGGCGTTTCCCAGCTTTCCGCCAGGTTCCCCGTGTACGCAAACAAGGGGACGTACATGGCTCTAAAGTCGAATTCTTCCCTATCTAGTCCCCAGTTCCCGTAGGCGAGTCTCTCATTAACACCGTCTATGAGCCAGCCCGCTTCGAAGCCAACAGCAAAGGGGTCTACATTAGTGCTTACTCTGTTATGGGGATAGGTCAATGTCCCGCCATACACCGGCGCGTTCACCATCTTTCCGGTGGTGGGGTCGGTCACCATTTCCTTCTCCATGGCGGCTGCCGGCTCCTCTTCGGCGGCCGGGCTTGCCCAGAGGCCGGTGGCGGCGAGGACGAGACCGAACAGTACCGGCAGGATCTTTCGAAAGACTGCGTGTTGCATCATTTGGCTCCTGAAATTCGAGAGTGTTGGTCGCGCTGTGCAGCCCTCGCCCACTCTCGAGGTACACCTGCGCAATCGCAGGTGCCCGGAAAGCGAGGGCGCCAGCCCCGAGTGCGAGTCAGTTCTGCATCGAGCACCTCCGTGAACGCGTACGCGGCCTTGAGCTCGGAGCGCAGGGTGGGGCGGTGGGCGGCGACGCAGGGAAGGTGAGTGACCGGCAACGCCGGCGGCCCGCCATGCAGGCGGACGGGGTAGCGGAGGTGCAGATGAAGTGGCGCGCGCGGCGCGCGGCGCCCTCAGTCCGAGCGCTTAGTGCTTGCTGTATAAGGAGTTGCGGGGGGGGGGGCAGGGCGAACGGACGGCATGAGCCCGGTCGGCGGCTGTGAGGCACCAGTGGCGCCAAACCGTCGCAGGGCTGGATCGCGTAGTCATGCATCATCGGCATCCGTTCAAGTCCCTAACCTCGGTACCTTCGCACATGTGCGGTGAGGCTGTCAAACCCGGTTTCTTGCTTGCGGCTCGTGCGGCTCCTGCTCGGCATACTCGCCGTCTGGGCTTGGCCACTTCGACACGAATGGCGGGCGGGATCGCGCTATTGGCGGCTGGGTGCGGCGCTCCGGTGGCCGAACGTGCGCGGCGTGAACTCTTCCCGGTTGGTGATGCTGGCGCTGCTGCCGGTGGCGCGAATCACGAACAGGCCCAGCCGCTCGGCACGCACGTCCCGCTCCGGATCGGCTACGATGCGTCCCGGCGGGCGCCGTAGCGCCCGAGGCGGCCGCGCAGGCGGGGGTCCAGGAGGTCGCGCACCGCGTCGCCGAACATGTTGAGGCTGTACACCACTAAGGTTTGGCACAGCCCCGGCCACAGCGCCAGAATGCGGCGCGATCTCCATGTACTGCCGCCCTTGAGGGCATAGGGTGGCGGTCCGCGGATAAAGAAGAGGGCTCTGCAGCACCCGGCAGACCCGGATGTCTTTCTCCAGGATGACAGCCGCCCGCCCGCCCAGACCAAGCGCCATCGGCGGGCCTTCAGGACGGCGGTCCCGTTACGCGGTGATTGCCAGCGGGTGCCCGATGAGCTGCCGGTCCACGGTGAGAAACCTGAGACCCTCTTCCTGGGCCTGTACGAGGAGGAGTTCGTCAAACGGGTCTTTGTGCGGGATAGGGCTTTCGAGTTCACGTGCGGCGTGTTGCATGGTCATCGACAGAAGAGTCACGTCCTGTCGTTCGATCATGGCGACCACGGCATTGGGATTGAAGGGACTCTTGCGCTTAGCGGACGGATGATGGGCACGGTACTTCAGACGCATCTCCCAGATGGACACAGCGCTCGCAAAGAGCTGAGCCTTTTGCTCGGCGAAGAACTGGCGTTCGCGTAGAGATAGGACGTATCGAGCAGAACGCGCATGGCCGGCAGCCTAGTCGTCGTCGTCGAGTCCCAGCACGGCGCGGCTGAACGCCGGATCGTTGAATTCCTTAGGCCATCTCTCTTCGTCCCCCTTGATTCCGAGCCGCCGACGATCCGCGTCAAGCTTTTCGAAGTCGATACCGCCTCGCTTCTCGCGGCAGCGGACCAACTCCACGGTCGGTTCTCCATTCCTCGTTATCACGACCCGTTCGCCGTTCTGGGCGGCGGTGACGAGATCGGAAAGGCACGTTTCCGCTTCGTGTAAGGCAAGTTCCACGAGTAGTGCTCCTTGGCGCTCAACTGCTACCCATAGCATGCACTACCGCGCGCGTGCTCGTAAGGCCGCATTGCCGCGGAAACTGCGCTGCAGCAGGTTCGCCGCGCGGCGCAGGCGCCGCGGTCGTGATTCCGCTACGCACGCGCAAATCAGGTAGAGGTCAACCCGTTGCTGATGGCGTTGATCCCGCTACTCCCGGCCGGCGCCGTAGCGGCCGAGGCGACCGCGCAGGCGGGGGTCCAGGAGGTCGCGCACGGCGTCGCCGAACATGTTTTGAGGCTGTACACCACCACGGTCAGGCACAGCCCCGGCCACAGCGCCAAGTGCGGCGCGATCTCCATGTACTGCCCAGGGCGCCGCGACGATAGGGGAGTTGGCGGTGTGGGAGGGCATTGAGACGACTCTGCAGCGCAGCGGGCGCCAGGTCGACGTCTATGGTCCTGGCCTCCAGATCGATGGTGATGATGTCGCCCACTTCGACGGCAGCGATGGGGCCACCGGCCTGGGCTGCCGAAGCCATGTTGCCCACCACAATGCCATGGCTGCCGCCGGAGAAGCGCCGTCGGCGATCATGCCGGCGCCGGCGATGGCGGAGGTGACCGCGAGCATCTCGCGCATAGCGGGCTCGATGGTGGATTGGAACTCCAGCAGCAGCAACAGGTACAACCAGTCATCGCGGAAGCGGACTTTCCAGACCAGGTCACCGTGGCGCTGACGCAGGCGGTGGCACATGCCCGGTTGGCTCGAATGCGCTCATACCCGGGTACCTTCTTCTTGAATGTTCCAGCCGAGAGGAAATCGGCGAAGCTCGCGCCACTCTTCCTCGCTGTATACCAGCGCCGCAAACAGTTGGTCGTGATTGTTCAGCATCTGAACTCCGACGTCCAGAATGGCGTCGCGCACAGATTGTGTACGCGTGTCAACTACGACCAGAAAATCGTAGTCGGAATACTCCGTGCCGTCACCGCGTGCCTGCGAACCAAACAAAACGATTTGTTTGACATGATCGCCGAGCCTTGAGCGAACCAGCGCCGCGTATTCTCTGGCCTTGTCGACACCCGTCTTCATTACGTGCTACGTGGCTGCAACCAGCCACGCCTACCATAGCACGTGTGGATGTAGAGCGATCAATCGGGTGTTGATCCCGCTACTCCCTGCCGGCGCCGTAGCGGCCGAGGCGGCCGCGCAGGCGGGGGTCCAGGAGGTCGCGCACCGCGTCGCCGAACATGTTGAGGCTGTACACCACTACGGTCAGGCACAGCCCCGGCCACAGCGCCAGGTGCGGCGCCATCTCCATGTACTGCCGGCCCTCGCGGCTCAGCATGCCGCCCCAGCTCGGGATGTCCGGCGGCAGGCCGAAGCCCAGAAAGCTCAGCGCCGCCTCCGACATGATCACGCCACCGACGTTGATGCTGAAGATGATGATGATCGGCGCCGCGATGTTGGGCAGCACGTGGCGCAGCAGCGAGCGCCGGCGCGAGCTGCCGATCGCCTGCGCCGCCTGGAAGTAGACGTTCTCCTTCACCCCCAGCACGGCGCCGCGCACCACCCGCGAGGCCGGGATGCCGCCCGACACCCCCAGCACCACGATGATCTGCAGCATGCCACGGCCGGCTATCGACATGATGGTGAGCAGCAGCAGCAGCCCCGGGAACGCCATCCAGGCGTCGACGAAGCGCTGCGTCACCAGGTCCAGGCGACCGCCGATGAAGCCGGTGGTGCCGCCGATCAGCACCGCCACCACGACGGTAAGGACGGTGGCGGCCAGCCCCACCGTCAGCGACAGCCGCGCCCCGTGGATGAGGCGGCTCAGCAGGTCGCGCCCGACGTGGTCGGTGCCCAGCAGGTACGCGGCCGTGGGGGCCTGCAGGCGGTCGCGCAGGTGGATCTCCTCGTAGCGGTAGGGCGCCAGCGAGTCGGCGAAGATGCTGACCAGCACCAGGAGCAGGATGACGATGCCGCCGGCGGTCCCCAGCGGCTGTTCGCGCACCAGCCGCGCGAAGAACTTCCTCAGCCCGGCCCGCGCAGCCGCAGGCCCAGCCGCAGCCGTGCCCGCGGCCGGCTCGACGACGGCCGGCGTCAACTGTGATACGTCACCCATCGGCCCGACTCACCCGAACATCGCAGCCAGCCGGCGAACCCGTGCATGACGCGAAAATGCCGGCCAACCGCCGACGCCCGGCCTGCCCAGCCGCAGGCCCCACCGCCGCCGGCTCGGCAACGGCGGGCGTCAACTGTGATACGTCACCCATGGGGTTCCCTCATTGCCTGATTGCCTCATTCGTAGCGAATCCGCGGGTCCAGCGAAGCGTACACCAGATCGGTCAGCAGGTTGACCACCACCACCACCGTGGCGAAGAACAGGTTTATCGCCGACACCACCGGGTAGTCGCGCTCGTTGAGCGCATCCAGCATCAGCCGCCCCAGCCCCGGCAGGTTGAAGATGTTCTCAATGATCACCGAGCCGCCCACCAGGATCGGCAACTGCATGCCCACCAGCGTCACCACCGGGATGATCGCGTTCTTGACCGCGTGGCGCAGGATCACCGACCGCTCCAGCAGCCCCTTGGCCCAGGCGGTCCTGATGTAGTCCTGCCGCAGCACCTCCAGCATCATGGTGCGCGTCATGCGCATGGTGCTGGCCGCCAGGTAGGTTCCCAGGATCAGGCTCGGGATCAGGAACATGCCGAGGTTGCCCAGCGGGTCCTCGGCCAACGGCACCAGTTCCATCCGTGGCGACCACGTCCACCAGATGGCGGGATAGATCATCACCATCGTTCCCAGCCAGAAGTTGGGCGTGGCCAGCCCCATGATGGCCACCGACCGTCCCAGGTAGTCGGCGGCAGTGTACTGGCGGATCGCCGAGTAGATGCCCACCGGCAGGGCGATGACCAGGCCGATGAGGATGGCCAGCAGCCCGAGCTCGGCGGTGACCGGCAGTCGTCCCAGCATGCGCTCCTCGATCCGCCAGCCGCCCAGCAGCGACTCGCCGAGGGTGCCGCGCAGGAGAATGCCACCGATCCAGCGGCCGTACTGCACGTGGATCGGCAGGTCCAGGCCAAGCCGCTGTTCGATGGTCGCGCGGTCGATCTGGCCGCCCACGAATGCCGTGCGACCGGCCATGATGTCGATGACGTCGCCGGGGATGAAGCGGACGGACAGGAACACCAGCACGCTCAGGATGAACAGGGTGGGGACGACCAGCAGCAGCCGCCGGATGATGTAGGCTCTCATATCTTCGTGGAAACTGGCGCCGGAAGCCAGAGGCTCCCGGCGCTAAAAACGCTCGCGGGACCCCGCCGCTAGGCGTGGCCCCGGCTCGTGGAGTCGCGCAGCGACTCCCGTTTCAATCGCCCAAGGGTGATTGATTCAGAACCCCATTTCTCGCTTCAGATCCTGGTCGATCCAGAGGCGGGCGAGGATGGGATGATAGGTCAGGTCTCCTAGCGAGTATTCGCCATTATAGCCCTTGACCCACGGATTGTTCGCCTGAAACTGTGGCGCCAGAGGACCCCAAATCTGCATGTGTTGCTCGAGCACGAACATATTATACGCTTTCGCTGCCTCGAACTGCTCCTCCACGGTCGTAGCACCATAAAAAGCATCGGAGGCGGCGTCCAACACGGAGGTGTCGATTGCACATGGGTCGCTGCAGGCCAAGTATTCGCGGGGAAACGCATTGCTATCGCGATGAGTCTGCATGGCCCAGACAGCGTTCGGCTGGCCCATGTCGCCAGTGGCCATTTCATACGCGGTATCTGCCTTGGCAGCCACCCAAGTCCCCGTGTCGGCAATACGGGTCGTTACATCAACGCCAATATCAGCCCAGTACCCGGCGGCGACTTCCGTATAGCCCAAGTCGATGACGTCTCGGTGCAAGTACTCTGCCGTAAATCGAATTCCGTCCGCGCCGCGCGGATAGCCTGCCTCATCCAGGAGCTTCTCGGCACCCTCCGGGTCATACCTGTAGTATTGCTTGAGCTCTTCTGGCCACTCTTCAAATGGGATGTAATACCCCTTGGCGCTAATCCACGCAGGGTTTTCCCAGTCTGAAAAACCGGCAAAGTAGGTATCGTCAATCGTCTCCAGGTCCAGTGCCATTTGCAGTGCGTGGCGCACCCTGACGTCGTCAAATGGCGCGTTGCGAATGTTCAGAGTAAAGACCTGAAATGCCCGCTGGTAGTAACTGTACACCTCGATTTCCGGGTTGGTCCTCTGCAGGCTCCTTATCACGTCCATGTTTCCTATGTCGGCGACGCCGGCGTGTTGTATTATATCAATCTTACCCGTACGCAGTGCCGAGATACGGGTTGCTTCCTCTACCATAAGGGGGGCCCTTATCTCGTCAACATAAGGCAAGCGGTTCTCCGGGTATTTCTCGTCGTAGTCCCAGAAGTCAGGATTCTTGGTAAAGGTCTTAGAGACGCCTTCGACATAGTCAGTCAGCATGAGGGGCCCAGTGCCGACCACGTTCCTCCAATCCTCATAGTTGCCGAAATGCTCGATTACGTCGCGGGGCAATATCCAACTCTGACTTTCACCGAGGATCGGCTGTAGCGCATCGAGGTATGGCTCAGTGAGCTTCATAACAACCGTATACTTGTCGGTGGCCTCTATCGATTCCCATGGCAGGTTGAACGTGGGGCCGGCCTGAACGGGAGGTTCGGTGAAGTCCCCCTGAGCAGTTTGGCGCTGATAGCTATAGACGACATCATCCGCGGTTAGCTCCCTACCGTTTACCAGGCGACTGGCCTCACTGTCCGGATCCAGAGCGTAGTGAACGCCCTGACGGATGTGAAAAACGTAGGTCACCGGATCGGGCGTCTCCCAACTTTCCGCCAAATTCCCGGTCAGGACGTGTGTAGGAACGAAATTGTCTGTCCAGTCAAATACTTCCCTGTCTATTGCCCAGTCACCGATGGCGAGCTTCTCATTGACACCGTCTATGAGCCACCCCGCTTCCAAGCCAACCGCAAGGGGGTCTACATTGTCGCTTACTCTTCCACCCCAGCCGTAGGTCAATGTCCCGCCATACTCCGGCGCGGTCACCACCTTGCCGGTGGTGGGGTCCATCACCATTTCCTTCTCCGTCGCCGCGGCCGGCTCCTCCTC
The DNA here is from genome assembly GCA_965262935.1 of Spirochaetia bacterium. GTDB lineage: Bacteria > Spirochaetota > Spirochaetia > SZUA-6 > Bin103 > Bin103. The sequence goes on from OZ253572.1 coordinate 1,795,770, forward strand.
CCCGGCCGGGCTTGCCCAGAGGCCGGTGGCGGCGAGGACGAGACCGAACAGTACCGCCAGGATCTTTCGAAAGACTGCGTGTTGCATCATTTGGCTCCTGAAATTCGAGAGTGTTGGTTGCGCTGTGCAGCCCTCGCCCACTCTCGAGGTACACCCGCAGACGCAGGTGCCCGGAAAGCGACGGCGCCAGCCCCGAGTGCGAGTCAGTTCTGCATCGAGCACCTCCGTGAACGCGTACGCGGCCTCGAGCTCGGAGCACCGCGTGGGGCGGTGGTCGGCGGCGCAGCGAAGGTGAGTGGCCGGCAACGCCGGCGGCCCGCCATGCAGGCGGACGGGGTAGCGGAGGCGCAGATGAAGTGGAGCGCGCGGCGCGCGGCGCCCTCAGTCCGAGCGCTTAATGCTTGCTGTATAAGGAATTGCTGGGGGGAGGGCAGCGCCAACGGACGGAATGAGCCCGGTCCGCGTCTGTGAGGCACCAGTGGCGTCAAACCGTCGCAGGGCTGGATCGCGTAGTCATGCATCATCGGCATCCGTTCAAGTCCCTAACCTCGGTACCTTCGCACATGTGCGGCGAGGCTGTCAAACCCGGTTTCTTGCTTGCGGCTCGTGCGGCTCCTGCTCGGCATACGCGCCGTCTGGGCTTGGCCACTTCGACACGAATGGCGGGCGGGACCGCGCTATTGGCGGCTGGGTGCCGTGCTCTGGTGACCGAACGTGCGCGGCGTGAACTCTTCCCGGTTGGTGATGCTGGCGCTGCTGCCGGTGGCACGAATCACGAACAGGCCCAGCCGCTCGGCACGTACGTCCGACTCCTGGTAGGCCTTCAGATAGGCAACCGCCCCGTAGATCCGCCGCCCGGCGTATTCGGGCATCAGGTCCGGAAACTCGTTCAACCGCCCGACGAAACGATCGATATCCGGCACCCTGAGGGTGGTCTTGACTTCCACCACCACGACCTCTTCGCCGTTGACGGCTACTATGTCCAACTCCCAGCGCCGCTCGCCGTAGTTCTGGCGCGGGTTGGTTACCGTGTGCTGCACCGCGATGGCGCGCTGCTGAAGAAGCCCTACGAGATCGCCTTCCACCAGGGATTCCATCAGCTTGCCCCACTGTCCGTTGAACAGCTTGTCCAGCTCGTCCATGCGCCGGTCGGCGGCCCGTGTCTGCCGCGTGATCAGTTCATCGGTCGCCTGCAACCGGCGGTCGGTCTCCTGCATCTGGCGGTCGGTCTCCTGCATGCGGCGGTCGGTCTCCTGCATTTGGCGGTCAGTCTCCTGCATGCGCCGCTCAGCCTCCTGCTGCGCTGCGGAGATCTCGCGGAGAATCTCCCAGATCTCCTGCGGGGTCGCTGGATCGCGGTGTCCGTTGCCGTCGGTCATAGGTACGTTCGCTCATCCCATTGTAACTCCGACCGTCCGTTCCGGTAAAGCCGCCGGAGCAATCAATCGAGAGTCGACGCCGCTACTCCCGGGCGGCGCCGTAGCGGCCGAGGCGGCCGCGCAGGCGGGGGTCCAGCAGGTCGCGCACCGCGTCACCGAACATGTTGAGGCTGTAGACGACCACGGTCAGGCACACACCCGGCCACAGCGCCAAGTGCGGCGCGATCTCCATGTACTGCCGCCCCTCGCGGCTCAGCATGCCGCCCCAGCTCGGAATGTCCGGCGGCAGGCCGAAGCCGAGAAAGCTCAGCGCCGCCTCCGCCATGATCACCCCGCCCACGTTGATGCTGAAGATGATGATGATCGGCGCCGCGATGTTGGGCAGCACGTGGCGCAGCAGCGAGCGCCGGCGCGAGCTGCCGATCGCCTGCGCGGCCTGGAAGTAGACGTTCTCCTTCACCCCCAGCACCGCACCGCGCACCACCCGCGAGGCCGGGATGCCGCCCGACACCCCCAGCACGATGATGATCTGCAGCATGCCGCGGCCGGCTATCGACATGATGGTGAGCAGCAACAGCAGCCCCGGGAACGCCATCCAGGCGTCGACGAAGCGCTACTCACCAGGTCCAGCCGGCCGCCGATGAAGCCGGTGGTGCCGCCGATCAGCACCGCCGCCACGACGGTGAGCGCGGTGGCGGCCAGCCCCACCGTCAGCGACAGCCGTGCCCCGTGGATGAGGCGGCTCAGCAGGTCCCGCCCCACGTGGTCGGTGCCCAGCAGGTACGCGGCGGAGGGCGCCTGCAGGCGGTCGCGCAGGTGGATCTCCTTGAAGCGGTAGGGCGCCAGAGAATCGGCGAAGATGCTGACCAGCACCAGGATCAGGATGACGATGCCGCCGGCGGTTCCCAGCGGCTGCTCGCGCACCAGCCGCGCGAGGAACTTCCTCAGCCCCGCCTGCCCAGCCGCCCCCGCGACCGGCTCGGCGCCGGGCGGCGTCAATCGGGATACGTCACCCACGGGCCTGCCTCGTCCGAAAACCATCTCCAGTGGGCAAACCCTGCACACCGGTTGCCGTGGTCTTTTCCGTCATGCGGTGACCGTGCCGACTCGTCCGAAGAAGCTGGCCAGCGGGCAAACCTCGGCGCAGGTTGCCGTGGTCTTTGGCGTCACGGGGTTGCCGTGCCGCCTGGTCCGCAAGCGGCGGCCACCGCGTACTGCCCCATGCGCCGTTTTCATGGTGTTCCGGGTCACGGAGTGGCCTTGTCGACTCATTCGTAGCGGATCCGCGGGTCCAGCGACGCGTACAGCAGATCGGTCAGCAGGTTGACCGCCACCACCACCGTGGCGAAGAACAGGTTCACCGCCGACACCACCGGGTAGTCGCGGTCGTTGAGCGCGTCCAGCATCAGCCGCCCCAGGCCCGGCAGGTTGAAGATGTTCTCGATGATCACCGCGCCGCCCACCAGGATCGGCAGCTGCATGCCCACCAGCGTCACCACCGGGATGATCGCGTTCTTGACCGCGTGGCGCAGGATCACCGACCGCTCCAGCAGACCCTTGGCCCAGGCGGTCCTGACGTAGTCCTGGCGCAGCACCTCCAGCATCATGGTGCGCGTCATGCGCATGGTGCTGGCCGCCAGGTAGGTGCCGAGGATCAGGCTGGGGATCAGGAACATGCCGAGGTTGCCCAGCGGGTCCTGGGCCAACGGAATCAGTTCCATCGGCGGCGACCACGCCCACCAGATGGCCGGGTAGATCATCACCATCGTTCCCAGCCAGAAGTTGGGCGTGGCCAGCCCCATGATGGCCACCGACCGTCCCACGTAGTCGGCGGCGGTGTACTGGCGCACCGCCGAGTAGATGCCCACCGGCAGGGCGATGACCAAGCCGATGAGGATGGCCAGCAGCCCGAGCTCGGCGGTGACCGGCAGTCGTCCCAGCATGCGCTGCTCGATCCGCCAACCGCCCAGCAGCGACTCGCCCAGGGTGCCGCGCAGGAGGATGCCGCCGATCCACCGGCCGTACTGCACGTAGACGGGCACGTCCAAGCCCAGCATATGCTCCAGCGCCTCACGGTCCATCTTCCCGGCCATCGCTTCAACCCTCAGCGCCATAACGCCTATTACATCGCCGGGGAGGAAGCGCACGGAGAGAAAGACTATGATACTCAATATAAACAGGGTGGGAATCATGAGTAGTAACCGCCTGATGATATAGGCTCTCATGCGCCACACCTTGTCATTCTGCGGATCAGGTCGCGCGTGCCGCTTCGCGGCCGCCAAGTTGGATGAAGATCGACTCTCGCACGTCGGCTCGCGCGGTGTAGGGAGCTGGGAGGAGCGCTTGCGGGCGACAGCCTCCCAGCTCCCTTTTCCCTGAGCTAAGCCACAAGGGTTGAAACCCTAATAACCCATTGCTTCCTTCAGCCCTTGGTCAATCCAGAGGCGGGCGAGGACGTCACGCTCGCCAAATTCGTGCAGCCTCATTTCACCGCTAAAACCTTTGACCCACGGCTGGTTCGCCATAAAAAGTGGAGACATAGGACCCCATATCTGATTGTGCCGCCTTATAATGAGCATATCCCACTCTTTGAATGCCCTCAGCTGCTCCTCATGGGTGGTAGCGGCGTAAAAGGCATCGTAGGCGGCGGTCAGCTCGGGGGTCTCGACTCCGCCCACGTTGTCGCGCCATAATTGCAGCGTCTGGCGATAATTGGCTACCCAAACGTCAGCGTCATTATACATGCCCCCGTCGCCATCGCTCATGTCCCAACGAAGTAGATCTTCTTGGGGGACATCCTCGGTACGCTCGCCCACACCCCTGCGCTCGAACGCCCAACCCTGCGTGTCATATATCTCAATCTTTACCTCAACGCCAAGCGCCTCCCAGTAGCCGACTGCTATTTCTCGATAGCCCAAATCATAGACGTCGCGGTGGTCGAGCTCGACCTTGAATCGAACGCCGTCCGCGCCGCGCGGATATCCAGCCTCATCGAGCAGCTTCTCGGCACCTTCCGGGTCATAAGTAAAGTATTGCTTGAGATCTTCGGGATAGTCTTCAAACGTGGTGCCATACGGCTTGCTGGCAATCCCCCCCATAGGTTCCCACCTTGCAAGCCCGCCATAGTAGGTATCGTTAATCGTCTCGAGGTCCAGTGCCATCTGCATGGCGTGGCGCACCCTGATGTCGTCAAAGGGTGGCTTGCGAATGTTCACACTAAAGGTGGCGTCGGACCGCAGGAAATTGCTGCTCACCTGGATATCGGGGTTGGTACGCTGGAGGCTCCTTACCACGTCGAGGTTCCTTATGTGAGTGCCCTGGCTATTGATTATGTCAACCTTGCCCGTGCGTAGTGCCGAGATACGTGTTGCTTCTTCTTCTATATGCAGGGCCCTCATCTCGTCAATATAGGGGAGTCGGTTCTCCGGGTATTTTTCGTCGTAGCGCCAGTAGTCAGGATTCTTTTTCCAGGTGATAGAGACGCCTTCGGCATAGTCAGTCAGTATAAGGGGCCCGGTGCCGACCACGTTCGTCCAATCCTCATAGTTGCCGTATTTCTCGATTACCTCGGGGGGTAATATCCACTGCATAGCATCGATGAGGATAGTCCTTAGCGCAATGAGGGATGGCTCCGTCATCTTCATGACAACCGTATATTGGTCGGTGGCCTCGATCGATTCCCACGGCAGGTCGAACGCCTTGGAAGCGATCTGGGGACGTTCGGTAAAGTCGCCCTGAGCGTTATTGCGTTGCCAGTTATATGCGACATCATCGGCTGTGAGTTCCCGCCCGTTTACTAAGCGACTGGCCTCGCTGTCCGGATCAAGGGCGTAGTGTACTTCCGAGCGGATGTGGAAGATGTAAGTCAGTGGGTCAGGCGTTTCCCAGCTCTCAGCCAGGCTCCCAGTTATGGCAAAATCAGGGACGTAGGAGTCTCTAAAGTCGTATACGTCCCTATCTGTTCCCCAATCCCCCCAGGCGAGACGCTCATTAACCGAGGCGATGTGGTAGCCCGCATTGACCCAGCTTTTCAGCGGGTCAGTAGTCTCCGCATCAAATACATAGGGATAGGTTATTGTGCCGCCATACACTGGCGCGGTTACCATCTTGCCGGTGGCGGGGTCCATCACCATTTCCTTCTCCGTCGCCGCGGCCGGCTCCTCCTCCCCGGCCGGGCTTGCCCAGAGGCCGGTGGCGGCGAGGACGAGACCGAACAGTACCGCCAGGATCTTTCGAAAGACTGCGTGTTGCATCATTTGGCTCCTGAAATTCGAGAGTGTTGGTTGCGCTGTGCAGCCCTCGCCCACTCTCGAGGTACACCCACAATCGCAGGTGCCCGGAAAGCGAGGGCGCCAGGCCCCGAGTGCGAGTCAGTTCTGCATCGAGCACCTCCGTGAACGCGTACGCGGCCTTGAGCTCGGAGCACCGCGTGGGGCGGTGGTCGGCGGCGCAACGAAGGTGAGTGACCGGCAACGCCGGCGGCCCGCCATGCAGGCGGACGGGGTAGCGGAGGCGCTGGTGAAGTGGCGCGCGCGGCGCGCGGCGCCCTCAGTCCGAGCGCTTAGTGCTTGCTGTATAAGGAATTGCCTGGGGGGGGGGCAGCGCCAACGGACGGAATGAGCCCGGTCCGCGTCTGTGAGGCACCAGTGGCGTCAAACCGTCGCAGGGCTGGATCGCGTAGTCATGCATCATCGGCATCCGTTCAAGTCCCTAACCTCGGTACCTTCGCACATGTGCGGTGAGGCTGTCAAACCCGGTTTCTTGCTTGCGGCTCTTGCGGCTCCTGCTCGGCATACTCGCCGTCTGGGCTTGGCCACTTCGACACGAATGGCGGGCGGGACCGCGCTATCGGCGGCTGGGTGCCGTGCTCTGGTGACCGAACGTGCGCGGCGTGAACTCCTCCCGGTTGGTGATGCTGGCGCTGCTGCCGGTGGCGCGAATCACGAACAGGCCCAGCCGCTCGGCACGTACGTCCGACTCCTGGTAGGCCTTCAGATAGGCAACCGCCCCGTAGATCCGCCGCCCGGCGTATTCGGGCATCAGGTCCGGAAACTCGTTCAACCGCCCGACGAAACGATCGATATCCGGCACCCTGAGGGTGGTCTTGACTTCCACCACCACGACCTCTTCGCCGTTGACGGCTACTATGTCCAACTCCCAGCGCCGCTCGCCGTAGTTCTGGCGCGGGTTGGTTACCGTGTGCTGCACCGCGATGCCGCGCTGCTGAAGAAGCCCTACGAGATCGCCTTCCACCAGGGACTCCATCAGCTTGCCCCACTGTCCGTTGAACAGCTTGTCCAGCTCGTCCATGCGCCGGTCGGCGGCCCGTGTCTGCCGCGTGATCAGTTCATCGGTCGCCTGCAACCGGCGGTCGGTCTCCTGCATTTGGCGGTCAGTCTCCTGCATGCGCCGCTCAGCCTCCTGCTGCGCTGCGGAGATCTCGCGGAGAATCTCCCAGATCTCCTGCGGGGTCGCTGGATCTCGGTGTCCGTTGCCGTCGGTCATGGGTACGCTCGCTTATCCCATTATAGAGCAGACCGCCCGTTCCGGTAAAGCCGCCGGAGCAATCTAGCAATCTATCGAGAATCGACGCCGCTACTCCCGGCCGGCGCCGTAACGGCCGAGGCGGCCGCGCAGGCGGGGGTCCAGCAGGTCGCGCACCGCGTCGCCGAACATGTTGAGGCTGTACACCACCACGGTCAGGCACAGCCCCGGCCACAGTGCCAGATGCGGCGCAATCTCCATGTACTGGCGCCCCTCGCGGCTCAGCATGCCGCCCCAGCTTGGGATGTCCGGCGGCAGGCCGAAGCCGAGAAAGCTCAGCGCCGCCTCCGACATGATCACCCCGCCCACGTTGATGCTGAAGATGATGATGATCGGCGCGGCGATGTTGGGCAGCACGTGGCGCAGCAGCGAGCGCCGGCGCGAGCTGCCGAGCGCCTGCGCCGCTTGGAAGTAGGCGTTCTCCTTCACCGCCAGCACCGCGCCGCGCACCACCCGCGAGGCCGGGATGCCGCCCGACACCCCCAGCACGACGATGATCTGCGGCATGCCGCGGCCGGCAATCGACATGATGGTGAGCAGCAACAGCAGCCCCGGGAACGCCATCCAGGCGTCGACGAAGCGCTGCGTCACCAGGTCCAGGCGACCGCCGATGAAGCCGGTGGTGCCGCCGATCAGCACTGCCACCACGACGGTGAGGACGGTGGCGGCCAGCCCCACCGTCAGCGACAGCCGCGTCCCGTGGATGAGGCGGCTCAGCAGGTCGCGCCCGACGTGGTCGGTGCCCAGCAGGTACGCGGCCGTGGGGGCCTGCAGGCGGTCGCGCAGGAGGAAACCGCCAGAGGCGGTTTCCTCAGAAGCCCATTTCTCGCTTCAGATCCTGGTCAATCCAGAGGCGGGCGAGGATGGTATGAAACAGAAAGTTTCCCATCCTGGTTTCACCGTTAAAACCTCCGACCCACGGATGGCTGGCCTGATACATTGGCGCCATGGGAAGCCCTATGTTGTTGTGCTGCGTCATTAAGGCCATACCAAACTCTTGTGCCGCCTTCATCTGCTCATCAATGGTTGTAGCGGCGAAATAGGCAGCTTGGGCGGCGGCCAGCTCAGGGTTCTCGACTCCGCCCATCCATTCCCTTTGGTAAGGGGTTTCAGAGCCATAAGCGGACATGCTCGGGGACGGGATCTCCCTGGCCATGGCGCCATAAATCGACTCATAGTTGTGGTCTGACCAATAACCGGTCAAAGTCGCCCAGTCGGCAATACCAATCGTTACATCAACGCCAATATCAGACCAGTAGCCGGCGGCTATTTCTATAATGCCCAAATCTGCGATGTCACGGTGCAGATGTTCGAACTTGAATCGGACGCCGTCCGCGCCGCGCGGATATCCTGCCTCATCGAGGAGCCTCTCAGCACCTTCCGGGTCGTAGGTGTAGTATTGCTTGAGCTTCTGCGGCCACTCTTCCCATTCGGTGTAATACCCCTTGGCGCCAAGGTAGCGAGGCGGATGCCACTGGGCGAAACCGCCATAGTAGGCATCGTTGATCGTCTCCAGGTCCAGTGCCATCTGCAGTGCGTGGCGTACCCTGATGTCGTCAAAGGGGGCGTTGCGTATGTTCAGACTGAATGCATCCGCCCGTTGGAAGAATGGCCATATCGCGATTTCGGGGTCGGTCCGCTGCAGGCTCTTTACCACGTCGATGGATTTTATCTCACCACCAGCGAGGCGTATCATATCAATCTTACCCGAGCGCAGTGCCGATATACGGGTCGATTCTTCTGCCATATGCAGGGCCCTTAGCTCGTCGACATATGGCAGGCGGTTGTCCGGGTATTTTGGGTCGTAGCCCCAGTAGTCAGGATTCCTGGTATAGGTCTTGGAGACGCCTTCGACATAGTCAGTCAGCATAAGGGGCCCGGTGCCGACCGTGTTCTGCCAATCCTTATAATCGCCGTATTGCTCGATCACCTCGGGGGGTAATATCCAGAACAAGAAATCGCCGATGAGAGCCTCTAGCGCACCGAGGGAGGGCTCCGTCAACTTCATAACAACCGTGTACTTGGCGGTGGCCTCTATCGATTCCCATGGCAGATCGATAGCTGCAGTGCTACGTACAGGACGTTCGGTGAAGTCGCCCTGAGCCGTAATGCGCTGATAGGTATAGACGACATCGTCGGCAGTTAGCTCCCGACCGTTCATCGGTGCCTTATCATGCCAGTTAACGCCCTGACGGATGTGGAAGATGTACGTCAGTGGGTCGGGCGTTTCCCAGCTCTCCGCCAGCTCCCCGGTGTAAGTAAACAGAGGAACGTAAGGCCCATTAAAGCCGAATTCTTTCCTATCAAGACCCCAGTCCCCGACGGCGAGTTTCTCATTGACACCGTCGATGAGGAAGCTCGCATAGGCGCCAGTAATAAACGGGTCGGTGGTTTCGCCTATCAAGACATACGAAACGGTCAACGTCCCGCCGTACTCTGGCGCGGTCACCACCTTGCCGGTGGTGGGGTCCATCACCATTTCTTTTTCCATCGCCGCTGCCGGCTGCTCCTCCCCGGCGGGGCTTGCCCAGAGGCCGGTGGCGGCGAGGACGAGACCAAACAGTACCGCGAGGATCTTTCGAAAGACTGCGTGTTGCATCATTTGGCTCCTGAAATTCGAGAGTGTTGGTTGCGCTGTGCAGCCCTCGCCCACTCTCGAGGTACACCCACAATCGCAGGTGCCCGGAAAGCGAGGGCGCCAGCCCCGAGTGCGAGTCAGTTCTGCATATAGCACCTCCGTGAACGCGTACGCGGCCTTGAGCTCGGAGCACCGCGGGGGGCGGTGGTCGGCGACGCAGGGAATGTGAGTGACCGGCAACGCCGGCGGCCCGCCATGCAGGCGGACGGGGTAGCGGAGGTGCTGGTGAAGTGGCGCGCGCGGCGCGCGGTGCCCTCAGTCAGAGCGCTTAGTGCTTGCTGTATAAGGAGTTGCGTGGGGGAGGGGCAGGGCGAACGGACGAAATGAGCCCGGTCCGCGACTGTGGGCGCCAGTGGCGCCAAACCGTCGCAGGGCTGGATCGTGTGGTCATGCATCATCGGCATCCGTTCAAGTCCCTAACCTCGGTACCTTCGCACATGTGCGGTGAGGCTGTCAAACCCGGTTTCTTGCTTGCGGCTCGTGCGGCTCCTGCTGGCATACTCGCCGTCTGGGCTTGGTCACTTCGACACGAATGGCGGGCGGGATCGCGCTATTGGCGGCTGGGTGCGGCGCTCCAGTGGCCGAACGTGCGCGGGGTGAACCCCTCCCGGTTGGTGATGCTGGCGCTGCTGCCGGTGGCGCGAATCACGAACAGGCCCAGCCGCTCGGCACGCACGTCCGACTGCTGATGTGCCTTCAGATAGGCAACCGCCCCGTAGATCCACCGCCCGGCGTATTCGGGCATCAGGTCCGGAAACTCGTTCAACCGCCCGACGAAACGATCGATATCCGGCACCCTGAGGGTGGTCTTGACTTCCACCACCACGACCTCTTCGCCGTTAACGGCTACGATGTCCAACTCCCAGCGCCGCTCACCGTAGTTCTGGCGCGGGTTGGTTACCGTGTGCTGCACCGCGATGCCGCGTTGCTGGAGGAGCCCTACGAGATCGCCTTCCACCAGGGACTCCATCAGCTTGCCCCACTGTCCGTTGAACAGCTTGTCCAGCTCGTCCATGCGCCGGTCGGCGGCCCGTGTCTGCCGCGTGATCAGTTCATCGGTCGCCTGCAACCGGCGGTCGGTCTCCTGCATTTGGCGGTCAGTCTCCTGCATGCGCCGCTCAGCCTCCTGCTGCGCTGCGGAGATCTCGCGGAGAATCTCCCAGATCTTCTGCGGGGTCGCTGGATCTCGGTGTCCGTTGCGGTCGGTCATCGGTAGGCTCGCTCATCCCATTGTAGAGCAGACCGCCCGTTCCGGTAAAGCCGCCGGAGCAATGTATCGAGAATCGACGCCGCTACTTCCTGCCGGCGCCGTAGCGGCCGAGGCGGCCGCGCAGGCGGGGGTCCAGGAGGTCGCGCACGGCGTCGCCGAACATGTTGAGGCTGTAGACGACCGCGGTCAGGCACAGGCCCGGCCACAGTGCCAGGTGCGGCGCAATCTCCATGTACTGCCGCCCCTCGCGGCTCAGCATGCCGCCCCAGCTCGGGATGTCCGGCGGCAGGCCGAAGCCGAGGAAGCTCAGCGCTGCCTCCGACATGATCACGCCACCGACGTTGATGCTGAAGATGATGATGATCGGCGCCGCGATGTTGGGCAGCACGTGCCGCAAGAGCGAGCGCCGGCGCGAGCTGCCGATCGCCTGCGCCGCCTGGAAGTAGGCGTTCTCCTTCACCGCCAGCACCGCGCCGCGCACCACGCGCGAGGCCGGGATGCCGCCCGACACCCCCAGCACCACGATGATCTGCAGCATGCCGCGGCCGGCAATCGACATGATGGTGAGCAGCAACAGCAGCCCCGGGAACGCCATCCAGGCGTCGACGAAGCGCTGCGTCACCAGGTCCAGCCGGCCGCCGATGAAGCCGGTGGTGCCGCCGATCAGCACCGCCACCACGACGGTGAGGACGGTGGCGGCCAGCCCCACCGTCAGCGACAGCCGCGCCCCGTGGATGAGGCGGCTCAGCAGGTCGCGCCCGACGTGGTCGGTGCCCAGCAGGTAGGCGGTCGTGGGGGCCTGCAGGCGGTCGCGCAGGTGGATCTCCTCGTAGCGGTAGGGCGCCAGCGAATCGGCGAAGATGCTGACCAGCACCAGGATCAGGATGACGATGCCGCCGGCGGTGCCCAGCGGCTGCTCGCGCACCAGCCGCGCGAAGAACCGCCGCGGTCCAGCGTGCGCAGCCGCAGCCGCTCCAGCGGCCGGCTCGGCACCGGTCGGGGTCAACTGTGATACATCACCCATCGGGCCGACTCACCCGAAAATCGCCGCCGCCCGGCGAACCCGTGCATGGCGCGAAATTGCCGGCCAACCGCCGACGCCCGGCCTGCCCAGCCGCAGCAGCGCCGCCAGCCGGCTCGGCACCGGCGGACGTCAGCCGTGATACGTCACCCATGGGGTTCCCTCATTGCCTTTGCCTCATTCGTAGCGAATCCGCGGGTCCAGCGACGCGTACAGCAAATCGATCAGCAGGTTGACCACCACCACTACCGTGGCGAAGAACAGATTCACCGCCGACACCACCGGGTAGTCGCGGTTGTTGAGGGCCACGAGCATCAGCCGCCCCAGCCCCGGCAGGTTGAAGATGTTCTCGATGATCACCGCGCCGCCCACCAGGATCGGCAGCTGCATGCCCACCAGCGTCACCACCGGGATGATGGCGTTCTTGACCGCGTGGCGCAGGATCACCGACCGCTCCAGCAGCCCCTTGGCCCAGGCGGTCCTGATGTAGTCCTGGCGCAGCACCTCCAGCATCATGGTGCGCGTCATGCGCATGGTGCTGGCCGCCAGGTAGGTGCCCAGGATCAGGCTGGGGATCAGGAACATGCCGAGGTTGCCCAGCGGGTCCTGGGCCAACGGAATCAGTTCCATCGGTGGCGACCACGCCCACCAGATGGCCGGGTAGATCATCACCATCGTGCCCAGCCAGAAGTTGGGTGTCGCCAGCCCCATGATGGCGATCGACCGTCCCACGTAGTCGGCGGCGGTGTACTGGCGCACCGCCGAGTAGATGCCCACCGGCAGCGCGATAACCAGTCCGATGAGGATGGCCAGCAGCCCGAGCTCGGCGGTGACCGGCAGTCGTCCCAGTATGCGCTCCTCGATCCGCCAACCGCCCAGCAGCGACTCGCCCAGGGTGCCGCGCAGGAGGATGCCGCCGATCCAGCGGCCGTACTGCACGTGGATCGGCAGGTCGAGGCCGAGCCTGCGCTCTACGAGCTCCCGGTCGACTTCGCCACCAGTGTCCAACATACGGCTGGCCATGATGTCGATGACGTCGCCGGGGATGAAGCGGACCGACAGGAACACCAGGACGCTCAGGATGAACAGGGTGGGGACGACCAGCAGCAGCCGCCGGATGATGTACGCCCTCATATCTTCGTGGCAGAAGGGCGCCGGGAAGCGTGCTCGGAAGCGTTCTCCCGGCGCCCTGCTCTGCATGGAGCACTGGCTCGTGCAGCTCGGCGTCTGCGCCAACGGCGTAGCCGCTCGTGGACCCCGCGTTTAGGCGGGTCCATTGCAAGTCGCCTTTGGCGGTTTCCTCAGAATCCCATTGCTCGCTTCAGATCTTGGTCAATCCAGAGGCGGGCGTAGATCGTATGATGCAGCAAGTTTCCCATGGCGTACTCACCGCTAAAACCTGTCACCCACGGCTGGCTCGCCTGATAATTCGGAGCCATGGGACCCCATATCTGCTGGTGCCGCTTCACCAGGGCGATCTCAAACTCTCTATATGCTTTCATCTGCCCCTCAACGGTGGAAGCGGCATTAAAGGCATCATACGCGGCGTTCAACTCAGGGGTCTCGATTTGTCCCGCCACGAGTTCGCGCAAGATGTCGTTGTCCGAGCGATAAGAGGCTATCGCGAATTCAGGGGTCCAAGCAAACGCCAGGTTGCCAGTGCTCATCTCATAATTATGTTCTCTTAAGTTAGCGGACCAAGTCGCGCCGTCAAGAACATTGATCGTCAAATCAACGCCGATATCAGCCCAGTAGCTGGCAGCTATTTCTACGTAGCCCAGATCCATGATGTCGAGATGCTGATAGTCGACCTTGAATCGGACGCCGTCCGTGCCGCGCGGATACCCAGCCTCATCGAGGAGCTTCTCAGCGCCCTCCGGATCATACGTGTAGTATTGCTTGATCTCTGCGGGCCACTCTGCAAATGGAGTGTAATTGCCCGCGCTGCCAATAATCCCAATGGGGTCCACCCTTGCAAAACCGGAATAGTAGGTATCGTTAATCGTCTTGAGGTCCAGTGCCATCTGCAGTGCGTGGCGCACTCTGACGTCGTCAAAGGGCGCGTTGTCAATGTTCAGAGCAACAGACGTAAACGACCGCTGGAAATATGGCCATATCTCGATTTCGGGGTTGGTCGTCTGGAGGCTCCTTACCACGTCGATCGAATTTATGTCAACGATGCCGGCGTGGAGTATTCCATCAATTTTACCCGCGCGGAGTGCCGAGATACGCGTTGCTTCTTCTGCCATTAAGACGGCACTTAACCCGTCAATATAGGGCAGGTGATTCGCCGGAAATTTTTCGTCAAATCCCCAGTAGTTGGGGTTCTTGGCATAGGTTTTGGAGACGCCTTCGACATAGTCAGTCAATATAAAGGGGCCGGTTCCGACCACGTTCCTCCAATCACTATAGTCGCCGTATTGCTCGATTACTTCGGGGGGTAATATCCACAGCATAGCTAACTGGAACATACTCCTTAGCACTCCGAGGGATGGCTCCGTCGTCTTGAAAGCAACCGTCCATTCGTCGGTGGCCTCTATCGAATCCCATGGAAAGTTTGCAATGCCCGTTGCCTGCTCGGAAGGTTCGGTGAAACCGCTGCCGAGGCCCAAATATCGGTGAAAGGAATGTTCTACATCGTTGGCAGTGAGCTCGCGACCGTTTACTAGACGGCTGGCGTCACTGTCTGGATTAAGGGCGTAGTGAACGCCCTGACGGATGTGGAAGATGTAAGTCAGCGGGTCGGGCGTCTCCCAACTCTCAGCCAGATTCCCTGTGAAGGCAAACAAAGGGATGTAGGTGTTTCTAAAATCATATTCTTCCCTATCTAGTGCCCAGTTCCCGTAGGCGAGTTTCTCATTAACACCGTCTATGAGCCAGCCCGGTTCTTGACCAGCAAAAAAGGGATCCTGATTATCGCCTATTCGTTGATAGGGATAGGTGAGTGTCCCGCCGTATTCTGGCGCGGTCACCATCTTGCCCGTGGTGGGGTCCATCACCATTTCCTTCTCCATCGCCGCGGCCGGCTCCTCTTCCTCCTCGGCGCTGGCCCAGAGGCCGGTTGCGGTTAGGACGAGACCGAACAGTACCGCGAGGATCTTTCGAAAGACTGCGTGTTGCATCATTTGGCTCCTGAAATTCGAGAGTGTTGGTTGCGCTGTGCAGCCCTCGCCCACTCTCGAGGTACACCCGCAGACGCAGGTGCCCGGAAAGCGAGGGCGCCAGCCTCGAGTGCGAGTCAGTTCTGCATCGAGCACCTCCGTGAACGCGTACGCGGCCTTGAGCTCGGAGCGCAGGGTAGGGCGGTGGACGGCGACGCAGGGAAGGTGAGCGACCGGCAACGCCGGCGGCCCGCGATGCAGGCGGACGGGGTAGCGGAGGCGCAGATGAAGTGGAGGGCGCGGCGCGCGGTGCCCTCAGTCCGAGCGCTTAGTGCTTGCTGTATAAGGAGTTGCCCCGGGGGGGGACTCCTCACCATTTGTCAAGGCGGATTTTTCGGTCTTTAGGGGCGTGGGTTCAGGTGCTTCGCGGCCACGACAGAGGATGAGAAAAGGTAGCGGTAAAGGGGGAGGGGTGCGGGGAGGGGGTGATGTTTCCCTGTGGATAAGTGGATAAGTCCGAAGAGCCGCCCAGGTGATCAGATGGCAGGTGGGTGACGTCGACGCTTTGGCGTGGGGCCGAGCACCGCGCGCAGAGCGGCCTCGATATCGTCGACCATGGCGAGTTCCTGCTCGATCAGGCGAATCACCTCCGCCCGGATCGACACCCCGCGGGTGGCGCCCAGCGGCGATGGAGGGAGTCGGGAGATCGCGTACGTCGAGGGTTGCCGTGAGCTATACTCACGCTGCTAACATAGCTAACACAATGAGCCTTGCAGGCCGCCCAGCGGGGGCAAAACCCCTCCGAGGGCCAGTTGTCGGCGTAACTCGCCGCACACCGACCGACGACCCTTGACGAGAACTGCTCACTCAGGCCGCAGTTCGTCGAGCGCTGGCGGGGCTCCGGATCGAACCGTTCGATTCGCCCTCCAGAGTCGTCATTGACCGATGATTGGCCGTCTGGCGGGCCGGTCGGCCTGCAACCCGGCCTCGTGGCGGCCCTCTGACGGCCCTCAGGACCCGTCCGGGTACCCCAGGCAGCCCCCGAACCACCGTCAACGCCGTTTCCCGGCAGCCCGCTGTCTCGCGTTGGCCTCCTCGGCTCCCGGCTTTCGCCGCGCACCGGATAAGTGCGAGGCGCCGCCCAGTGATCAGGTGGCAGGTGGGCGGCGCCGACGCTTTGGCGCGGGGCCGAGCACCGCGCGCAGAGCGGCCTCGATATCGTCGACCATGACGAGTTCCTGCTCGATCAGGCGAATCACCTCCGCCCGGATCGACACGCCACGGGTGGCGCACAGCAGCTTGAAGCGGCGACGGAGGCGTCGGGGATCGCGTACATAGAGGGTTGCCATGAGCTATGCTAACGCTGCTAACATAGCTGCCGCGATGAGCCGCTCAGGGCCGCCAGCGGGGGCGAAAGCCCCTCCGAGGGCCAGTTGTCGGCGTAACTCGTCGCACACCGACCGACGACCCTTGACGAGAACTGCTCACTCAGGCCGCCGTTCGTCGAGCGCCTGGCGGGCTCCGGATCGAACCGTTCGATTCGCCCTCCAGAGTCGTCATTGACCGGTAATTGGCCGTCTGCGAACCGGTCGGCGTGCAAAACCGGCCCCATAACCGCCCTCTGACGGCCCTCAGGACCCGTCCGGGTACCCCAGGGTAGCCCCCGAAACACCCGTCAACGCCGTTTCCCGCGTTGGCCTCCTCGGCTCCCGGCTTTACGCCCGGCGCTCTGCCCTCGATCAGGCGACCGTCGAGCCGGCCGCCCGATGCTCGGCATCATACAGCGTTCGATTGCGCAGCATCGCGCAGGCCACCGACAGCAACCGGTCCGAGACCGTTCGCAGGGCGCGGCCATGGCTCTTGCCGCGTGCTCGTAGCGCGTCATACCGCTTCCGACTCGCTGCATCGTGCTGAATAGCCACCCGCGCCCAGTGATACATCGCGTCCCGCAGCCTCTTGTTGCACGCTCGCCTCATGATCACCTGGCAGCTCTTCCCCGACCGCCTGGTCACCGGCGCCACCCCGGTCAGGATCCGCAATCCGTGATAGTCTCGTTCTGCTAGGGCCTGTGAGGCCTCTGCGAGCAGCGTGGCGAGCACGATCCGACCGATTCCGGGCATGGAGCGCAGGATGGACACGTCACGCTGCTCTTCTCTTTCATCCGAATCGTCGTTGGCCTCGATCTCGACGAATAATTCGTCCAGCCGAGTGTGCGCCTGCTCGATCTGCTGGTCGACCAGCTGCAGCCGCGGGATGATGCTCTCGATGTACGCCTTCGCCGCGGCTATCGTCCCGCGCCCCACCTCAAGCGGCTGCTGCCGCAGGATACGCAGCACGCCGGCCGCATCGTGGCGCCGGATGCGGTTTCTCTTCAGGATTGCCGCGATCGACGCCTTGCGAATCCGCGCTGCCTCCGCCGGCGTCGGCGCCTTCTCCCACAGTTCCACAAACCAGGTGGCACCGAGGTCTCCGCCCAGCTCCAGCATCTGCGGGTAATATCTCCGCAGTTGCTCGCGCATGCGATTGGTCAGCCGCGTGCGTTCCTGCTGCAACTCGTCTCTCATGCGCGACCATTCCCGCAACTCGATCTGCTCCGCTGACTCCACCTGCAGGTGACGAAAACTGCGCCTATCGGTGCGCAGCGAGTCTGCCAACACCCGCGCGTCGCGCCGGTCATCCTTGGCGCCGGCCGCCGTAAACCGGTCGCGAAATCGATCCAACTGCTTCGGATTGATCGAGTACACCTGCACGCCACGCTCCAGCAGCGCCTCCACCACCGCTCCATGCGGCATCTCGATCGCCGCGTGCACGCTCGCCCGGTGCCCGCCGGATAGCTCATCCAACCACTTGCACAGGTCGCCGATGCCGGCGCCGCTGTGCGCCACTTGGCGCTCCCCGACTACCTTGCCGTCACCATCAAGCACACAGATCTGATGCTGTCGGGTCGCCCAATCCACTCCCACGTACCACTGTTCGGTTGACATGTCGTCACCCCCGAGATTGTCTGTAGCTCGGCTGCCACGATGTCGTTCCGCCCCTGTACTGGTGCTCTGGTAATCGCGTGCTCTTGGCACCCCGCCACCGTGGCACTACTCCTCACTGGGTATCCATCGCGGCACTCCCGCCGGGGCACACGTCCCCCCCAGGTGCTCTAGGGCGCAGGGGGGCCAAGGTTGCTCCCGGCAGGTTGCCTTGCCCGTCTGGGATTCTAGCACTCCCTGACGAACTGTCTACTTTCTAAAGAGTACAGGGGGGGTAAACATTCGGTCTACCGGTGGGGAGGAGGATTCAGTGGCGCGCAGAGTCGGCGGCGGAAGTCGCGCCTGAGCGGGTAGAGCCAGATGTCCTTCCTGGGCAGCGCGTATGTTTTATGGACGTCGAGTTTGCCGCGACCTTGGGTCTGTCCGACGTGGGTCCAGTTGGCGGCGCGGTAGCTGGTACCGGCGAAGCGGTCGGACTGCACGAAGGTCTCCAGCAGCAGTGGTCGGTAGCCGTAGCGAGCCTGCCAGTCGTCGGGCAACCGGCGGCTGCTGCGGGCCAGCACCGTGGAAGCGAGATTGCGCACCTGCACCCAGGGCAAGATCAAGAAGCGGGCGTTGTTCACGACCAACTGCAGGCGCGCTTCGCGTTGGGCAACGCTCCAGCCGATGAAGCGGTCGCGGGGAGCCGCCTTCCAGGCGCTGGCGCCAAAGCCGACGACCGCCAGCACGCGCCGCTGGCTGGTGACCAGGTAGCGCATCTGTGCTCCCGGCAGCGGCGTATAGCCGAGGTAGTGGTAGCGGTCCACGTACTCGCGCCACAATTGCGCTTCGCGCTGATCGGCGAGCGGTCGTAGCTGCAGCGCCGGCAGCGCATCGACGCGGGCGATGATCGGCAACTCCGGTTCCGCCTGCGGGGTACGGCGGCGGTGCAGGGTGCCGTTGTAGTGGCGCCGGCGCGGCGCCGGCAGCGGGATGAGTCCGTCGCGGTGCATGCGCAGCATCGCCACCCGGCAGCTCATGTCCTTCAGTTGTCCGTTGGCACGGCGCCAGTGGAGCCGTTCGCACACCACCTGCGAGAGGGCAAACCGATGGCGGTTGGGGTCCTCGGCGATGATGGCGCGGATCAGGCGCATCTCCTGCTCGCTGAACAGCCGTCCGCAGTAGCGCACCGCCTCAGGCGACACGATCGTCGACCACCGGGGCGGGCGAGGCGCGTGGCGATCGCGCCTCGCGGCGGTTCCAGGGCAGGAACCGCTCGAAGTCCGCAGGCACCCGACCGCCGGCGTCCGCACAGGCCCTCAGATACTCGGTCAGCCAAGTGCGCGGGTTGATCCGCCACCGTTCGAGCGTGTGGAACAGGCTGAACAGCGCGGCGCTCAATTCGCCGCTCCACTGCGCCCCCGAGCCGTAGTAGTTCTTGCGCCCCACCACCGGGCCGCGCAGCGCACGCTCGGCTTGATTGTTGTCCATCGGCAGGTTCGGGTCCTCGACGAACAGCGTCAGGCCATCCCAGTGGTTGCGCAGGCTACGCAACACCTTCGCGCACGCCTCCGGCAGCTTCGGCTGCTGCGCCAGTTCGCGCTCCCGCCGCTCCTGCATCGCCTGCACGCCCGCCCGTAGCGCCGCGTCGGCCGCGGCGTACTGCGCGGGCTCATCACGCACCTCGAGACGCTCGTCGTTCAAGCGATACAGCGTCGCGATGTCAGCCAGCCACTGCTCGGCCCACTCCTCCTGATCGTCCCGTTCGTGGGCTACGGTGATGAAGTCGCGCCGCATGTGCACCCAGCAGAACGACAGCACCAGATCGGTGTCCTTGGCCAACCGTTTGTACGATGAGAAGCGGTCAACGCTGACCACGCCCCCCGTCACGGTCGCAAAATGCTGCTTCGGCACCCGCGCCGAACGGGTCGGGTCCAGCGTGAACACGACCACCTCGGCACTCCAGAACACCCACAGACACCAGCGCTGGCAGGCGTCCTCGCTGGTCGCCTCGAATACCTGCCAGCGGGTCTCGTCAGCGTGCCAGTGCGCGGCCGTGCGGCTGCGCTCGATCAGCGCCTCCCGCAACGGCGCGAACAACGATGCCAGACGACGCATACCGTCGGTGATGGTGCCTTGGGCAAGATCCAACCCATGCGCGCGCAGATCCGCCAGCAGCCGGTACGTCGGTCGGTACAGCAGATACTTGTCGATCAGCACCGTCACCCATACCGAGATGCCCAGGATGCCCTTCGGAATCAGCCGTGCCGGCGCCGGCGCCGTGAGCAGCCGCGGTGCCGCCGCGCACTGGCAGCTGCGCCGGTAGCGCCGCCGCTTGATCACCCGCCGGTAGGCGCGCACCTCGATCTCCAACTGCTCGCTGTCCTCACTGCCGTGCGCGCCATACTCGTCACCGCAGGCCGGGCAGCGGCGCCGCTCCGGCTCAACGTCGTGTGCTTCCACCTGCACCGGCAGGTGTGCGTGCCCGCGCCGGCCATGGCCTTGAGCCCCGGGTTGCTGACCGCGGCGCCGCGGCGCCGCCGCTGCCTCAGTACCGCCGAAGCTCCTCGCTCGCTTCTCGCTGCCGCGGCGCCGCACCCACCGTTCCCGCAGGCGCTGCCGTAATTCCTTGAGCTTCGCACGCGCCGCTTGCAGTTTCTCTTTCAGCCGCTGCTCTCGCTCTACCGCCTTGCCGTGCATTCTGCGGTAATAGTGCGCCTGCCGGCGCAGTTCCAATACCTCGCGCCGCAGCTCCTCCAGCTCCCTCCGGCACGCCGCCGTGCAGCCACTCGCACTCCGCCAGAACCCTCCCACACCTCATTTCTTACCACACCGTTCCGGATGTGTCCAGTCCTCCCACACCCGTAGACCGAATATTTACGGGGGGGGGGGGGGGGCGGACGGAATGAGCCTAGTCGACGGCTGTGAGGCGCCAGTGGCGTCAAGCCGTCGCAGGGCTGGATCGTATAGTCATGCATCATCGGCATCCGTTCAAGTCCCTAACGTCGGTACCTTCGCACATGTGCGGAGAGGCTGTCAAGAACGGGAACGGCGGGTATCTGCTGCCGGTCGGTCTTCCTTCGGGATATCCACATCGTCGATTATGACCACACTCAATTCGTCGATTCCTCGCAACCCTGTGTCGGTAGTCACCAGATGATCGGCGCGGACACGCAGGGCCGTGGCGAGGATCACCGAGTCGATGGTGAGCAGACCGTACGCGGATTGTAGTTCCACGGCACGAGCATAGTCCGCGAGGCGATGTTCCTCGACGCGCATACCCATGTCGAGTAGTGCGTCGACCTTGGCCCGATACTCATGCAGGGTTTTCACGACTTCCGGCCGATCGGACAACTTGCGGGCGGGATTCGACCCCGAGATCTTGTTCCGGGCGCGCGCCTCGATCAGCATGAGTTTGTGACACACCTCAAGGAGTGCGGCAAAAGGGATAACTCCGCTGACTGCGCCCTCGGCACACCGCGCAAGCAGGGCGCTTGCTTGCTTCGAGTGTCCTTCTTCAGCGTAGATCAGAACGTTCGCGTCCAGCACGCACCGCGAGCCGTCGGCGATTTCCGTATCCTTCACTGCGCCAGCAGGTCGTCGTCGACGATCTCGCGCAGATCGTCCATGCTCGCGCCCATGCCGCCTATAGGGTTGTTGCAGAAGCGGCGGTACGCGTGCATCGCGCGGCGAGGCTCCGGAGCACGTTCCGCGAGGTATCCGGCAAGGGCCTCGGCGAACAGGTCGCACAGCCGTTTCCCGTCCTCCGCGGCGGCGCGCTTTACCTCCTTGAGCAACTCGGTATCGATCAAGGTCCCCACTTTCGTCTTCATGGCATTTTAAGAATAAGGTAGAATTCTTCTCGTATCAAGAATCCCGGACCGGCCGCGGACCGTGGGCACCCGGGCAGGCCGCGGCACTGAGCGGAGCGATGCGCGCGCCTGCGTCCATCAGTCGTCCAACCGGTCCAACCGTGTTCAGCCCCGACATCAAGAGTTCCTCGCACGGCGTGGAGTGGCGCGACGGCAAGATCTACCTGTCGGCGCCGCCGACCCAGCACCTGCACGTGATGGATGCGATGACCTGGGAACCGATCCGCGCCCTCAAGCTGCCGGGCGTTCGCCCGCACGGCGTCGGGTGGCACAAGGAGGGCCGCCTGTGGGTCGCCGACACGACCGCCGGCACGGTGACCGCCATGGACACCGAAACCGGCCACTTCCACGCCTTCCGGGTCGCCGAGCCGGACGAGGTGCACGGCATGACCATCCGTAACGGCGAGGAGTTCTGGTACTGCGACGCCATCTCGCTCGACATCGGAGTCCTGGTCCGCTGACGCTGCGCCGATCGTTTGCGCGGCAGCTCCGCAGCAGCTCCCGGCGGCACCGTTGAGCCGGGTATCGCCTCGGTCAGGGCGTATGGAGCGGCAGCTAGCCAAGCTAGCCGGTGCGCGGTTCGCGTGGCGGGGAACGGCGCGGTCGGCGCGCGCATGCCGCGCATGCTGATCGGGCTGGCATCGGCCTCTGCATTGGGGTAGGGTGCGGTGCATGGCACAAAGCACGTTGGCGCGGAGGCCGCTGGGCAAGACCGGGCTGCAGGTATCGGCGGTTTCGCTGGGCGCGGCGCCGTTCGGGGGGGTCGACGACGAGGTGGCGGCGCAGACCGTGCACCGCGCGCTCGATTTGGGCGTCAATCTGATCGATACCTCGCCGCTGTACGGGGATGGCGAGAGCGAACGGCGGCTGGGTCTGGCGCTGGCAGCGTGGTGGGCGCAGGGCGGCAAGCGCGCCGACCTCGTTCTGTGTACCAAGACCGGGACGCGCTCGCGCCCCTACGACTACTCGGCCGACGCCACCCGTTGGAGCATCGACGAGAGCCTGCGCATCCTGAAGACCGATTATCTGGACGTGGTGCACATCCACGACCCGGACCGGATCGAACAGGCGCTCGGACCGGGACGCGCGCTGGAGGCGTTGCAGGAGTTGAAGCGGCAGGGAGTGGTGCGCCATATCGGGCTCGGCGTGCGCGGCCTGGATCTGCATTGCGCCTTCCACGAGACCGGCTGTTGCGAAGCGTCGCTCACCTACCGCGACTACAGCCTGCTCAGCCAGACGGCGGCGGAGCGGCTGCTGCCCTCGGCGGAGCGCTTTGGGGTGGGTCTGCTGAACGCCCAGATGGTGCGCCACGGCTTGCTCGGCGGCGACGAGCCGGCGGTCGTGGAGCAACGCTTCAGCGGCCGGCCCGGCTTCCAGCCGGGCGACATCAGCTACATAGAGCCATGGGAGGTGGAGCGCGCCACCCGGCTCTGGCACTGGTGCCGCGACCGCAATCTCGACCTGCTGGCGCTCAGCGTGCAGTTCGGATTGCGCGATCCGCGCATTTCCTCGCAGATGATCGGCACCGGCTCTCCCGCCCACCTGGAAGCCAGCGTGCGCGCCGCGCTGGTGCCGATCGCCGACGAGGTGTGGCAGGAGCTGGCCGCCGACTTCGCCATCCGCGGCACATAGGAGCCTGTCGCATCGTGACAGGCTCCTATGTAGGCCGGTTGGGCCGGAAGCGGCGCCGCAGGCGGCGGTTTCGGGGCGAGCAGCCGGTTACTCGCTGTTGGCGGCGATGGCGATCTTCAGGGCGTCGCGGCCGTCCAGCCGGTAGTTGCTGTCCAGGGCGTGGAAGCCGTCGGCGACCCGGTCCAGCGGGATGACGTGGCTCACGAACCCCTCGAACAGGGAGGCGTATTGCTCCAGCAGCGCCAGCGAACGCACGAAGTGGGGACCCTCGAAGCCCCAGGCGGCCTCCAAGCGCAGGTTCTTGCGCATCAGCATCTGGTTGGGGTTGCACTCGAAGGTGCCGGTGTCCACGAAGTGGCCGAACTCGACGTAGGTGCCGCTACGCCGCAGGTAATCGAGCCCCTCGGGAATCGCAGACAGGAAACCGGCGCACTCGCACACCACGTCGGCGCCGGCGCCGCGCGGCGTGTTGTCGCGCACGATCCGTATGCGTTCCTCGGCGTCCGGGACCTCCTCGATGTTGATCACCAGGTCGGCGCCGAGCCGTTCGGCGAACTCCAGGCGCCCGGCGGGTCCGCCGACCGCGATCAGCCGCCCGGCGCCGGCGCGCCTGGCCCAGGCGATCGCCAGCAGCCCGATCGGTCCGGTGCCCTGAATCACCACCGTGTCGCCGAGCTGGATGCGGGCGCGGGAAACGCAGTGGTAGGAGCAGGCCGACGGCTCGGTGAGCACCGCGATCTCGGGCGGCAGATCGGTCTTCAGGAACACGTTGGTGGGATTCCAGAGGTAGATGTACTGGCTGAAGCCACCGCGCAGGGGCGGCACCCGGTCGATCGGCTGAAACCCGACGCCGAGATGCGGGGACACCACCACCCGGTCGCCAACCTGCACCGGGTTGCCGGCGGCATCTTCGCTCACGCCGTCGCCGAGCGCATCGAGCCTGCCGACGTTCTCGTGCCCGAGGATGACGTCGTAGCCGAGGCGCTGAAACTGCCAGTTGTGCAGGTCGGTGCCGCAGATGCCGCCCAGCTCCTGCTTGACCAGGACCCGTCCCGGCTCAACCTCCGGAACCGGATACTCGCGAATCTCGAACTCTTTGCCGGCCATCACGCTGGCGTGTGCCGTTCTACCCATCGTTGAACCTCCCTCAGGCTGCCTGTCGTTGGTGCTGCCGGCAAGTAACGCAGCCGCCGGCCAATCCGTCAAGAGGCTCCACGGTCACTCTCGGTCGCTCCGTGACACGCACGACCAATCGGCTGCCATTCCGAGTCAGGCGCCTGGCGCCGCTCAACCCGCTCGCGTGGTACCCTTCCACGCCTGCGGGCAGATGATTAGTACCGCCTGACGTTTCGATGGGAGGATGGCCATGGCTACGAGGTCCGCGTCGAAGACCATCACTAGAGACCCGAGTTGGCTCGGGCCGGCAGTTTCCCCCGGCGAGATGTTGCTCGAGGAGTTCATCAAGCCGCTCGGGCTGCGGCAGACGGATGCGGCGCGGCAGCTCGGGATTTCGTTGAACCGGTTGAACGAAGTGGTGCGCGGCCGGCGGCGCATCACCGCGGACACGGCGATCAGATTGTCGAGCCTGCTGCAAACCTCGCCGCAGTTCTGGATGCGGCTGCAGGCGGACTGGGACCTGCACGAAGCCCTGGAGCGCACCGCGCCGCAGCTTGCATGATCGACCGACCCGGCGTGTGACAGCACGCCCGGAACGGGCTACACTCCGGGCACCATCATGACTGGAAAGGAAAACGAAGTCCGCGCCGGCTGGACCGGGCGGTTCTACGAGGACCTCGCCGTGGGCGACGTGTATCGCAGCCGCTGGGGGCACACCGTGACCGAGGCCGACAACGCGCTGTTCACCCACCTGACCCACAACACCAACCCGTTGCACTTCGACGCCCGCTACGCCGCCGGCTCGCGCTGGGGCAGGATCCTGGTCAACAGCACCTTCACCCTGGCGCTGATCACCGGCATGAGCGTGAACGACGTTACCGAGAATGCGATGGCCAACCTGGGCTGGGAGGAGATCAAGCTGCCGAACCCGGTGTTCCTGGGCGATACCGTGTACTGCGAAACCGAGATCCTGGCGCGGCGGGAGTCCAAGTCCCACCCGGAGGCGGGTATCGTGCGGTTCCGGTCGCGCGGCATCAACCAGGACGGCGCCGTGGTGCTCGACTACACGCGCAGCGCGATGATCTACAAGCGGGACGCCGCGCCCCGGGTATCGTTTCCGGAACCGGACGAGCGCTGACCCTGCAGCCGTGAAACCGCTGGCGGGGCTGCGCCTGATCGACCTGTCCACGGTCCTGGCCGGCCCCTACTCGGCGTCGCTGCTGGCCGATCTGGGCGCCGACGTGATCAAGGTGGAGCCGCCCGCCGGCGACACCGCCCGCGCCCTGGTCACCGAAGAGGGCCTGGCGCCCCACTTCCTTACCAACCAGCGCAACAAGCGCGGCATCGTGATCGACCTCAAGCATCCCGCCGGCAAGGCCGCCTTCGCCGACCTGGTGCGCTGGGCGGATGTGGTGCTGGAGAACTATCGCCCCGGCGTCACCGGGCGCCTGGGCATCGACTACCCGGCGCTGGCCGCGCTCAACCCGCGCATCATCATGTGCTCCATTACCGGCTATGGGCTCACCGGTCCGGGCCGGGACCGCGCCGCGTTCGACGCCAACATCCAGGCCTACGCCGGCATCATGGGCTTGACCGGCGAGCCGGACGGGATGCCCTTGCGGCCGGCACCCGCGTACGCCGATCTGTGCGCGGGCATGGCGGGCGCGCTGGGCATCCTGGCCGCGGTGGCGGCCCGCGAGCGCACCGGACGCGGCCAGCACGTCGACCTGGCGATGCTCGACGTGCAGCTTTCGATGCAGAACTACTACTGCACCATGGAGTTGGCCTCGGTCCGGCCGCCGCGGCGGCTCGGCAACGAGCATGAGCTGCACGTGCCCTACAACGCCTACCGCACCGCCAGCGGACCGCTGTGTGTGACGGTGGTGACCGAGGCGCAGTGGAGCGGCCTGCTGCGCGCGCTGGGGCGGTTCGACTATCCGCCCGAGGTGCGGGCGCACCTGGAGGTGCTGGCCGATGCCCGGCTGCGCGAGCGAGGCAACCGGATCGCGGCGCGGGCGGCGATCAACGCGGCGCTGGGCGCTATCCTCGCCACCCGCCCGCGCGAGGAGTGGATGCAGGCGCTGGCCGCCGAGCGGCTGCCGTTCGCGCCCGTCAACACGCTGGCCGAGGCGCTGGCCGATCCGCAGGTGGCGGCGCGCGACATGGTGGTCCGCATACCGTTGCCGGCCGGCGGCACCTGCCCGGCGTCCGGCAACCCGATCAAGCTGTCCGACGCCGGCCCCGACACCTACACGCCGCCGCCGACGCTCGGGCAGCACACCCGGGAGGTGCTGGCCGACGTGCTGGGCTACGACGAAGCGCGGATCGCCGGCCTGCTGGCGTCGGGCGCGTTCGCCGCGGCCACGGACCGGCATGCTTCCGGACACGACCCGCCGGCAGGTAGCGGAGGCGCCCGCACCGGCACGGCGGGGGAGCGCACCGTGGCCCGGCCGGAAGCGGGGGCAGATCACGGAACCGCGATCGCTGGCGAGACGGCTATGGGCGCCAGCGTGGCGGGGCCGCCGGAGCCTCCACGCGGCGCCGCCACCGGTCCCGGCGCGGGGGCCTGACCGATGGTGCTGCCGGCGCGGTCGCTGCTGTTCGTGCCCGCCAACCGGCCTGACCGCTATGCCAAGGCGGCGGCCGCGGGGGCGGACAAGGTGATCATCGACCTGGAGGACTCGGTGCCGGCCGACCAGCGCGCCGCGGCGCGCGAGATGATTGCCCCGGCGCTGCCGGAGGTGCCGCGCGCACGGCTGCTGGTGCGGGTCAACCCGATAGCCGACCCGGACCACCCTGCCGACCTCGCCGCGGTGCCGTTGGCGGCGGTGGGCGGGCTGATGGTGCCGAAGCTGGAGCACGCCGCCGAGTTGCACGCCTTGGCCGGCGAGCTGGAGCGCCGGGAAACGGCGGCGAGCGTGCCGGTCGGTTCGACGTTCCTGGTGGTGCTGATCGAGACCGCGCGCGGCGTGCGCGATGCGGACGCGCTGCTGGAGGCGGCCGCGGCACTGGGCCGCGACTGCATTGCCGCGTTCGGGGCGCTGGACTACGGCGTGGAGGTGGGCACCGAGGCGACCGGCGTCGAACCGGAGCTGCTGTACCCGCGCGCGCGGTTGACGGTGGCCGCCGCCGCCGCCGGCCTGGAGCCGCCGGTCGATTCGCCGAGCACCCACCTGCGCGACCCCGACCGCGTCCGCGCGGAGGCGCTGGCGGCACGCCGGCTCGGGTTTCAGGGCAAGCTGTGCGTGCACCCGCTCCAGGTCGGCGCCTGCAACGAAGTGTTCACCCCGCCGGCGGCGGCGGTGGCGGACGCGCGCGCCGTGGTCGACGCCTACGATGCGGCGCGGGCCGCGGGACGCGGCGCGGTGGCGCTGGATGGCCGCATGATCGACATGCCGGTGGTGCGCCGGTCACAGCGCACGCTCACCCTGGCGCGCCACCTGGCGGACGACGCCGGGTCCGTGGGCAACGCCTGAGCGGGGCAGCGAGGACGAGTTACGGCACCTCGATGCCGGTGATGAAGGTCAGAACCTGGTCCATCCAGCCGTTGAGCGCGCGGTACTTGGCCGGTTCCGCGGCCAGGAGGCGCTTCTCGGACTGGACGTACATCGACGGCACCAGCTCGGCGCGGCAATGCTCGACCAGCGCACTGGCGCCATCCGGCGTGGTGTCGAGGTGAAACTGCAAGCCGATCACCGAACCGCCGAGCTGGAACGCCTGGTTCAGCGCTCCGTTGCTGCGCGCCAGACGGACCGCTCCCTCCGGCAGGTCGAACGTGTCGCCATGCCAGTGGAACACCTCCAGGAACGGCGGAAAGCGGAACGTGGCCGGCTGCTCGGCGCCCGCATCGTCATCGCCGTCATCGCCGTCATCGCCGGTGTCGGGTGCCACGCCCTGGATCGGCAGCCAGCCGATCTCCTTGACCGTGTTGGGGTACACCGCCGCCCCGCAGGCGCTGGCAATGAGCTGCGCGCCCAGGCACACGCCCAGCACCGGCCGCTGCAGCTCGATGGCGGCACGGATGAACCGCTTCTCCGCCGCCAGCCAGGGATACTCGTGCTCGTCGTTCACGCTCATCGGGCCGCCCATCGCCACCACGAGATCCACCTCGGCGGGCGGCGGCAGCTCGTCGGTGTCGTAGAACCGCGTCGCGGTCACCTCGTACCCGGCGCGCTGCAGCCAGAACTCGATGCTGCCCAGCCCTTCGAACGGAACATGTTGCAGAAAATGCGCGCGCACGTGTCACCTCAAGTCATGGAGTCTTGCGACCGCGGGGGGCCACGGCGCCATAGTAGCCCGGAATGTCATGCGTTGCTGCAAGGAGACATTGCCAGGGTACTTGCCGAGTTGCGAAACGGTCTGAGCATCCGGGAGCACGCCGAGTTGTCGAGTACCTGCGGGCAGCGGAGGAAGATTCCTGAGTTGTAGCGACTGAAGGCGGACGGCGCCGGTGATCGACGCTACCTTGCCGGCCGGTCCGGTTCTCTCACATGCTCTGTCCCGGGATCAGCAGCACCTTGGCCGCCTGCTTGTCCAGAGCGAGCCGGAAGCCGTCCTCGGCACGCGCCAGCGGCAGGCGGTGGGTGATGACCGGCTCCACGTCCAGGCGGCCCGCGGCCAGCAGGCGCAGCGCCCGCTCCCAGGTGGTGGCGTCGCCCGCGCCGTAGCCGTAGGCGCTGACGATGTTCTTGCGGGCGCGTACCATCGGGGTCGGATCGATGGCGGCCGGCGCGCCGTAGATCCCCAGCAGCACCACCTGCCCGCCGGGCTTGACCAGGTCGATGCTCTGCTGGATCGCCGCCGGGCTGCCGGTAGCCTCGAACACCAAGTCGAAGCCGCCGCCGTTCAGCGCGGCGGCGCGCGCGGCCAGGGCCGCCCCGGCGTCGCCGTCCACCACCGTCACCTCGTCCGCCCCGAGGCGCTCGGCCAGGCCCAGGCGCATGCTGTCCGCGCCCGTGCCGGCCACCACGATCAATCCGGCGCCGCCGGCGCGCAGCAGCGCGGTGGTCAGCAACCCGATCGGTCCGGGGCCGAGCACCGCCGCCGTCTGCCCCACGCGCAGCCCGGACACGTCGATGGCGTTCAGGCAGACGCCCAGCGGCTCCATCAGCGCGGCGGCGGCCAGACTCACCTCCGGCGGCAGCTTGAACACCCGTGCAGCCGCCGTCAGCCGCCCGTACTCGGCAAAGAACCCGTCCGAGCGGATTCCCGGCCCCAGCCGGGCGCCGCACCGGTCACCGCGTCCGGTCCGGCAGTCGGGGCAGGCGCCGCACGCCATGCCCGGCGGCGCACAGATCCGGTCCCCGACCGCGACCGTGGTCACGCCGCTGCCCACTTCGACCACCTCGCCGGAGAACTCGTGGCCGAGGATCACCGGCACGCGCACGATTTCGGAGCCGCGCGTCCACTGGTAGTAGTGCACGTCGCTGCCGCAGATGCCGGCCGCGGCCACCTTCACCAGGATGTCGCCGTCGCCCACCGCCGGGACGTCGACCTCGCGCACCTCGATGCCCGGCGCCTGCCTGACCTTCATGACCGCCTTCATGATGGGCGCCAGTATAGTCCACCCGGTGGCGTGCGGACCGTGCGTGGCACCGCGTGCGCCGGAGTAGTGGTCGCGGCTCGATGGGCCGCGGTCCGCCATTACCTCTGGTGTGCCAAGTCGCCGATGGAGGCCTCGGCGGCAAGCCGCTCGCCCTCCGGCAGGACGACCTCATCCTCGCGCAATACGGCCGGATGGGCGGTGGGCGGCAGCGGTGTCCGGTACTGATAGTTCGGGTCGTGCCGCTGGCGCCTGGCGCTTTCGATCATCTCCGCCCACGCCTGCCACAGGGTGCGCAGCCGCGGCATGTCGGGCGCGATCTCCCTGGCCAGCTTCTTGAGGTTGTAGCAGGGCACGCCGGCGTACATGTGGTGCTCGGCATGCCAGTTCATGCGCCAGTACAGGAACGAAGTGAATGGGTTGAGCTTGATGGAGCGGGTCGTCATCCGGAAATCCGGGACGCTGTCCATCAGTCCGAAGTGCTGCGGCATCACGATCAGTTCGAATAACCAGCGGCCGACGCCCACCGAGCCGGTCAAGACGATCGGCAGCCACCACGCCCCCAGCACCGCACCGATCACGAACCCGGCGACGTGGAAGGCGATGGTGATCCGTGCGAATCGCACCGCCTTGCGTTCGCTCTCCGGGCTCGTCGCGAACAGGGCGCTGGCCCACTCGCTGGCGAAAATGCCGGTGAACTTCATCCGGTAACGCCGCGTGGCCAGGCGCAGCGTGGACATCGTCAGGTGGCGGAGGCTGGCGTAGCTGAAGGTCAGCAACTGAATCACCCGCCACGGCCGGATGTTCAGCAGCCACGGGTGCACCACGACGCCGGAACCGTAATATTGGCCGGGAAGTTCGCGGTCACCATCCGGGTAGAGGGTGTAGCGATGATGGTAGATGTGGCTCAGATCGTGCTCGTGCGGGTTCCAGAACGACAGCACGCCGAAGATGCTCTGGAACAGACGATTCAGCCACTTGGTACGAAACACGGTGCCGTGGCCCAGGTCGTGACCTGCGATGTACATGAACGTTCCGAAGGTGCCATGGCACCAGAGCGCCAGGGCAAACGGCAGCCACATCGCCTGCATGAAGAAATAGGCGGTGAGCGCGCCGGTAGCGGCGAACAGGCCGAGATGGCCCAAGGCCTGAAGCGCCCCCTGCAGGTCGCTGCGCTGCATCAGGCGGCGCAACGTCGACGGGTCGATCGGCGAGCGGTACCACTTCACCCGCAGGTGCTGTCGAACCTCGGCGAGCGGCGGGAACTCGAGCGGGCGCGCCGCGGCCACGGCCGACTGCCCACTCACAGGCAGCGGACCGGAGCGCCGGGTGGCGTCGTCACGCATCATGCTCATCCGTATCGACGACGCTACCCCCACGCGTGAAGCACGTCAAGCGCCGCTCTCGCCGAGCTCGCCGAGTACTACGAGAGCGTGTCGCGCTACGACCAGGTAGTGGGCGCGCTGGTGGCGGCGCTGGAGGCGTCGGGGCGCGCCGCCGAGACGCTGGTCTTCGCCACGACCGACCACGCCATGCCGCTTCCCGGCGCCGGCGTTGTCTTTCGCTGACTTGCGTACTCGCTTGCGGTCTACTGCCGGGGGCTGTCGGCGCCGGCCGCCGGCACGGGTTGCCGGCGCGCTTCCGATTCCGGCGCCCGCTCGGTGGGCGGCTGCGGGCGCCACGGCCCCAACACCGCTCCTTCGATGCGCGACAGGCGGCGGTCGATATCCGTGACGTCTCGCCTCAGATCGCTCAAGGTTGCGTCCACGCGGTCGAAGCGCTGATCCACGCGGTCGAAGCGCTGATCCATGCGGTCCATGCGCTGATCCACTCGATCCATGCGGCCGTTCAAGGTCGCCTGCGTCGCGCGGTGCGCGCCCAGCAACGCGAAGCCGAACGTCAGAATCGCGGCCAACAGCGTCACGCCGACGCCCAGCACCGCAATCATGTCGCCGCTCATGCCGTCATCACTCCATCCACCCCTGATGATCGCAGTATACACCGATTGGGAGCGTCAGCGCCACGCAGGCACGGCTCTCGGGTGCATTCCCTCAGTGTGGAAGCGGCGCGCAGGCTGCGGTCGAGGCTGCTGCCGCAGCCTCAGACGGTGGACTCTGTCCCGTTGTCCTTCGCGTCAACTCGCTGCCTGAGGCGCCGGAATGTCGCCTCGTCGATTCCCGTGGCCGCTTCGATGGTGGGCCACGGTATATCTCGTGCCACGAACCCCTCGATGGCTCGCACCTGGCCCTTCAATTCACCCTCTCGGCGGCCCTCCTGGCGGCCTTCCTGGCGGCCTTCCTGGTGGCCTTCCTGGTGGCCTTTCCGGCGGCCTTCCTGGCGGCCCTCCCGCCGCCCTCGCTCGATCATTTCTTCCACGTAATTCATCACCTCTCCTCCGCGTCCCGGCACGTTCCTCCGCAGCGCCTCCGAAAACACCTTGCGCTGTGCTTCCGGCTGCGTCGCCAGCACGTACTCCACGTGCTTCGCCACTTCCTCGAACCCCTTGGCGCGGTACAACTCCCCGATCAACCGCGTCACCCACTCCAGCAACTCCCCCGGCGCTTCCCGAAACGTCGCCATCATCGCAATCTGCAACACCCGCGCCGCTACCGCGCCGGTCACCGATTCCGCGCCCAGCTCCGTCTGGTCGATCAGCAGGTGCTCGAACCTCGGCACCCAGCGCCACTCCGGCGCCGCGTCCGTTACCAAGTCCGCAAACTCCCGCTCGTGCTCCCACCGCTACGCTCCCTGATAGAATACCACCGGCACCAGCAGCGGCAACCGCTCGTCATCTTCATGGGTCCGGTGCCACTGCTGCCACACCTGTACGCAGTAGCCCAGCAGCCGCAGCCGCAGCCACTCGTCCGGCGTCGACTGATGCTCCAGCAGCACGTACACCAGCACCGGCGTCTCGGTACCTTTCCGCTCCACCGAATACAGCATGTCGGTCTCGTTGCGCCGCCAGTCGTCATCCACGAAGCGACCGCGCAGCAGGCTGAGCGTCGACCACTTCAGCGTGTCGGCGAGCGGGCGCGGCACACAGGTGCGCAGCAGGCTGGCGGCGTCCTTCTCGTTCGAGAACACGCGCTGGAAGTATTTGTCGTGCGGTTGGCTGACCGCCGTCTCCGCCGTGCCGCCATCCGCCTGCTCTGCTGCGCGCTCGTCAGCCATGAGACCTGGCGGCGAACGTATCCGCGCACCATCTTCGGTGTCAACGGCAGATCTGGCCGCGCTCGCCGCCATGCTCCGACCCGGTGTGTCAGCGTGCGCTACCACACAGGAAGAATGCACCCACGGCTCTCTGGCTCACTGACAGCGCACCCTGGGGTCCAGGACTCCATGGACCATGCCGCCATGGGGTGAGTTTGCCGCCGCCGGCCCGAGGCCCGAGCGCCGCAGCACGGCGGCCGGGGCGGCTGAGGAGTCGGTTGTCACACCTCATACGGATCACTTTGCATCGAGACGCGTCACTGCGACGCGGGGACGCCCAACAACGCCGTGATCGCTCTGCACCGCTTTGACCGCCGCGTCAGATTGATTGCAAAACCACCCCGCTATACTGCCCAGCACAAGATCGGGCCACTCCTCGGTGGCTTTTGATTCCGGAACGGGTGACTTTATTCACCGGAATACGCATATTTTTCTTGGTGGCCATGTGTCGCAGCCGCTGCCTCCGCCTACGATAGTGGGCTCGTATGTTGCGTCCGAATCCGGCTCCGGTTCCCGGCAGATCAAGAACACCAATGGCAGTCGAGCGGTGGAGAGATGACAAAGGGGTAGGGACGCGCTTGGCGGCGCATCAGCTTGCCGGCCTGCTCTCCATCGACCTTGAGGGCAGCGAGAACATCCGCGCGATCGGCGCGATACGCACCGACCGTTCCGCGACCTTCACTTGGCGCGGCGACAGCGATGGATTGCCCGCGGCCCTAGCAGCTCTGGACGAATTCTCCGAAGGAGCCTCGTATCTGGTCGGGCACAACATCATTGAGCACGATCTCGAACTTCTCGCCAAGCATGCGTTCCACCTCGAACTGCTCCACTTGGCCGCCATCGACACGCTCTACTTCAGCCCTCTGGCATACCCGGAAAACCCCTACCATCACCTCGTCAAGCAGTATCAGGAACCTGCACTGGCGAGGGTGCAGGTAAACGATCCCCTCCTGGATGCCGAGCTGACACTCGAGCTACTCGCCGACGTCGCCGATGAACTGAAGTCAGCTGACGAAGACCTGCTGCTCGCCTGGCACGCGCTGCTTTCCTCCGGCGTCAAGGGACACGCCTTCGACCACGTCTTCCGCACCGTCCGTGGCGCCGAAGCAACGCCAAGTGTCGCGGATGCGATTCCGGCAATCATGGACCGCCTTCGGGAACGCGGGTGCGCGAACCAGGCCGCCCACATTGCCAACGCCGCATCCTCGCATCCTCTCGCGCTCACGTATCTGTTGGCATGGCTGCCGGCCGCAGGAGGGAACTCCATCATTCCTCCCTACGTCGAAAAACGATTTGCACCGAGCGCCCTGGCAACGAAGCTCCGCGACACGCGCTGCGCAGACCGAAACTGCTCCTGGTGCGCGGAGCATCTCAACCCCGACAAGGCGTTGCAGCGATGGTTCGGTTTCCCGGCCTTCCGAGATCGGCCTCAGAGTCGAGACGGCGAGAGCCTTCAGCGTTCCATTACGGAGAAACACCTCGCCCGCGCGCATGTATTCGGGATCCTTCCCACCGGAACCGGAAAGTCGCTCTGCTATCAGCTCCCGGCGCTGATGCGCTACGAAGCAACCGGGGCGCTCACCGTGGTGATTTCTCCGTTGGTGGCGTTGATGGCCGATCAGGTCACGGCTATGCGTCGCCAAGGCATCGCCTGCGCCACCACCATCAACGGCCTCATTTCCATGCCGGAACGTGCCGAAGCGCTTGCCCACATCCGTCTCGGCGACGCCGGTATCGTTCTGGTCGCTCCGGAGCAGTTTCGCAATCGTTCGTTCAGGAAGGCGATCGCGGGGCGCCGCATCGGCGCGTGGGTCGTGGACGAGGCGCACTGCCTCTCGAAATGGGGGCACGATTTCCGTCCTGACTATCGCTACGTCGCGCGTTACATCGCCGAGCACCACGGAGAGGATTCCGTGCCCATCCTCTGCCTGACCGCCACCGCCAAGCACGATGTCGTCGACGATATTGGGGAGCATTTCGAACGGACGCTGCAGTCTCGGCTCGAAGTCGTCGATGG
Source organism: Spirochaetia bacterium (assembly GCA_965262935.1). Lineage (GTDB taxonomy): Bacteria > Spirochaetota > Spirochaetia > SZUA-6 > Bin103 > Bin103. The sequence continues at coordinate 1,831,012 of OZ253572.1, forward strand.
GGGAGCGGAACGCACCAATCTGGAATTCGTGGTGATGCCGACTTCGGCTTCGCAACGCATCGAGCACATCCACCGGGCCCTCGAACACGCACTTGAGAGAGAACGCTCGGGAGGCGCCATCGTCTACTGCACGACCAAGCGGAGCACCGAGGAGACCGCGCAGGCGCTCGCCGACAGAGGACTTGCCGCCCAGCATTTTCACTCCGGTCTCTCGCCGGAGCGAAAGCGCGAGATCCAGCGCGGTTTCCACGACGGCGACATCGACGTCGTGGTCGCCACCAACGCCTTCGGCATGGGAATCGACAAACCGGACGTGCGCGCGGTGGTTCACGCCGAGATTCCGGGCTCCCTCGAGAGCTACCTCCAGGAAGCCGGCAGGGCGGGAAGAGATGGCGCGCACGCGCACTGTCTGCTGCTCTTCGAGCCCGACGACACCGAGCAGCAATTCTCGCTCACCGCCCGCGCGCGGTTGGAGCGGCGCGACATCCAGGCCGTGCTGCGTGCGATACGCCGTCTCGACGAGCGCCGCCGGCGCCACCACGCGGACACCGAGGACGCGGTCGTAGCGACCTCGGGAGAAATCCTGCTCCAGGACGACGCCGGCGAATTCTCGCGCGACAGAGCCACGGACGACGACCGGGTGCGCACCGCCATCGCGTGTTTGGAGGAATCGAAGCTCGCGCGGCGCGACGAGAACCACACGAGTGTCTTTCCCTCGTCCCTCCGTGTCCCGAGCCTGGCGGCCGCACGCGAACGCATTGAGCGTGAGGGCAACCGGCGCAACATTCGAAGCGATGTCCGGGCGCAGATGCTGCGCGTCGTCGAGACCCTGACGCACGCAGAGCCGGACACCGGTGTGTCCACCGACGAGCTGATGAACGAATGCGGTTGCTCGCTGCAGCGGCTTCGCAAGGTCTTCAGCACGCTTGAGGAAGTCGGTGTCGCATCGAACGACATGCGCATCACCGTGTATGTCCATGTGAGAGTCGAGAACGCCTCCACACGACGCCTTGCGCTCGCTCAGGAGCTCGAGCAGGCGCTCATCGCAGAGCTTCGCGAGGAAGCGCCGGACCAGGAAATCGATACCTGGACCCGTCTCGCGCTCCGGCCCTTGGCGCAGCGGCTTCGGGAGAAGGACATCAGCAACCCGCTGCCCGAGCGGCTGGTCAGGCTTCTGCGCAGTATCTCCGCCGACGGCCGTGACGAACCGGACGCGAAACGAAGCATCGAAATCCGTGCACGCGACATGGAAACCATCGGGGTGCGGCTTCGGCGGAACTGGGCGGGCATCGAACGTATCGCCCGACTTCGCCGGGACGGTGCCGCGCGGCTCCTCGAACATCTGATTGGAAAGGTGCCCGAGGACGTTCGTGGCGTCGATCTGCTGGTGGAAACCACCTACGGCGCGCTCGAGCAGGCCATCAAGGACGACCTGGCGTTGAAGTCGGAGTTGAAGAACCAGGCGACACAGCCGCTCGTCGACCGCGCGCTCTTGTGGATGCACGAGCAGGAGGTCATCACGCTCAACCGCGGTCTCACGGTCTTCCGGCCGGCCATGACCTTGAAAGTCACGAGAGATGGAAGAACCTTCACGGTTGCGGACTTCAAGCCCCTGCAGGAACACTATGCCGAGCAGACCGCGCAGATCCACGTCGTTGCCGAATATGCACGTCTCGGCGTGGGCGACATCCACCTGGCGCTGCGCCTCGCGGTCGATTACTTCCGCCTCGCCAACAACGAGTTCGTCGACAAGTGGTTCAAGGGAAAGGAGGCGGCGCTTCGCCGAGACACCCTCCCGGAGCACTACGAGCAGATTGTCAGGAAGCTCGGCAATCGGACCCAGGAGCAAATCGTCGCCGACGACCGCGAGCGCACCAATGTGCTTGTGCTCGCGGGACCGGGATCGGGCAAGACACGGGTGCTGGTGCACCGCATCGCCTACCTTATCCGCGTGCGTCGCGAGAATCCGGGAAGCATTCTGGCACTGACGTACAACCGCCACGCGGCGGTGGAGGCGCGGCGGCGCATCGACGAATTGATCGGAAACGACGCCCGAGGCGTCAACGTCATGACTTGCCACGCGCTCGCAATGCGCGTTCTCGGCATCTCCTTCGCCGAGGCCGCTGCCAATCCAGGCGATGAGATATTCGACAACATCCTACGCGACGCCACTCGCCTTCTCGGGAGTGATGAGACGACCGCGTTCGTCACCCGTGAGCAGATGCTTGGGCGCCTGAACTGGATTCTGGTCGATGAGTATCAGGACATCGGTGAGCCCGAGTACGAGCTCATCTCGGCGCTCGCCGGAAAGACGCTCGCCGAAGACGACGCAAGACTGAACCTCTTTGCGGTTGGAGACGACGACCAGAACATCTACGCCTGGAAGGGCGCATCGGTGCGCTACATCCGCCGGTTCGCCCAGGACTATCGCGCGAAGGAGGAGTACCTCGTCGAGAACTACCGTTCGAGCGGTTTCATCATCGATGCGGCGAACCGGTGCATCGAAGGCGCGGCAGAGCGTCTCAAACGCGACCACGGGATTCGAATCGACACCCACCGGGTTGCCAATCCGCCCGGCGGACCATGGACCAACCGCGATAGCCTTTCCGAGGGCAGAGTCCAGATCCTTCACCTCAGAGGCGGCCAGCTCTCCCAGGCTGTGGCCGCGGTCGAGGAACTCGAGCGGCTCTCTGAGCTCGACCCGGACTGGCAGTGGAACCGTTGCGCGATCATCGCCAGGAATTGGGTGGACCTCGACCCGGTGAGAAGCGCCTGTGTGGTTCACGGAATTCCGGTGCAGAGCGCCCGTGAGGAGCTCTCATCGTTCTGGCGTGCCCGTGAGACACGGGAGTTTCTCACCACTCTGGAAGCCAGCGAGTCGACTACCATCGAGACCTCGGAGATCCAGCGCTATCGCACGGACTTGCCTGAAGATCCGTGGGCCGCACTCCTGGCTCAGGCCCTCGAAGAGCTCATGCTTGAGGAGAGCCATGCAGCGGTTCTGCCAACCGCGTTCGTGCGAAACTGGCTCGGCGAGTGGAGCAAGGAAATTCGGCGCCGACAACAGGGGCTGCTTCTTACCAGCGCGCACCGGGCAAAGGGTCTGGAGTTCGATCACGTTGTCATTCTCGACGGTCGCTGGACGTCTACGAGCGCTGCAGAGGATTCGGAGACCCCGCGCCGTCTGTACTATGTCTCGATGACACGTGCCCGGGAGACGCTCTCGCTGATCAGCCTGGAAGATGGAGGCCGCGAAGGTTCGCGGGACAATTCACTTCCGGCTGACCGGGACGAACGTGCCAGCGCCTTGCTTCAGCCGCTCAGGGGCGCCCCTTCGGTATTGGAACGCCAAGCCCCAAGTCCCGGAATCGCCGATCCCCGGTTGGACGTGAGAGTCGCGGAATGCACCATGAAGGACGTTGTTCTGTCATTCGCCGGTTGGAGACCGGCGAAGGGCAAGGCACACCGCGTCATTGCGCGACTTGAACCCGGCGACCCTTTGTCCCTGAAGCGCGAGAACGGACAGTGGATGATTTTCGACCACGTCGGAAACCAGGTCGGCCGCATGGCGCGCAAGTGGTCCCCGCCCGCCGGCATGGCGATCGACCGAGCGGTCGTGCAGGGTATCTTCACCCGATGGGCCAAAGACGAGGCAGATGAAGAACGCAGGCAGAGGCTTCGCTGCGAGACTTGGGAAGTCGTCGTGCCGAAGCTCCAGCTATCGCGCATACGACTACCGGCCGCCGCTGGGCCTCGACAACACTGAATGCCGCCGACACGATGTTTGTCGAGGTGGCGAACGCTGCGGGAGCCGATTGCGTGGTGACCGGCAACCGCAGGCACTTCCCGGCTGAGCAGGTTGGGGATGTGCGGGTGCTCGTCGCCAGGGAGTTCGGCGAGCATGGACGAAGCCGTGGGCGGCCGGCCTCCGACTGACGGTTGGTCGGCGGCGGCCTCGGCTTGGCTTGTCAACGATGATTCAGTTTGCCTACGTTCGACCAGGGTAAACGTGTGAGAGTAATCAGCATCGAAACGCGCCACTGCGACGCCGGTTGGCGCAACTACCACTTCGTGAAGCTCACCGCCGAGGACGGCATCGTGGGCTGGAGCGAATACGACGAGCATCAGGGCGCCGCCGGCGTGACCAGCGTGGTGGAGCGGCTGGCCGCGTATGTGGTGGGCGCGCGCGTGCAGGACACCGAACGGGTGTTCGCCAGGCTGCACGCGCTTGCGCGCCAGTCGATGTCCGGCGTTATGGCGATGGGGATCGGCGCGATCGAGAATGCCTTGCTCGATGCCAAGGGCAAGCTGCTCGGCGTGCCGTGCTGCGAGTTGCTCGGCGGCCGGGTGCGCGACCGGATCCGGGTGTACTGGTCGCACTGCGGCACCTGGCGTATCGCCCACCCCGGCATGCACGGCCCGGTGGTCTCCGGCCTGGACGGCATCCGCGCGCTGGGGGCGGAGGTGCGGGAGGCGGGCTTCACCGCGCTCAAGACCAACATCTTCGACTACAGCGGAGAGCAAGTGACTGGCTGGGCGCCCGGGTTCGGACGCCCGTTTCAACCCGACCAGAACGTGGACCGGCACATCATCGGCCAGCTTCGCGCCCATCTGCAGGCGTTTCGCGACGGCGCCGGCCCCGACGTGGACATCCTGGTCGACCTCAACTACAACGCCAAGCCGGAGGGGTACCTGCGCATCCTGCGGGCGCTGGCCGATCTGGACATCTTCTGGTTCGAGATCGACTCGCCGCACCCGGAGGCGCTGGCGGACGTGCGGCGCGGCAGTCCGCATGCGATCGCGTCGTGCGAGTCGATCATCACCCCGACCGCATATCTGCCCTACTTCCGGCTGCAGGCGATGGACGTGGCGATTGTCGACGCGGTGTGGAACGGCGCCTGGCAGTCGATGAAGATTGCGGCGATCGCCGACGCCCACCAGGTCAACGTCGCGCCGCACAACTACTACGGCCACCTGGCGACGATGATCAGCGCCCACTTGTGCGCCGCGGTGCCCAACCTGCGCATCATGGAGACCGACGTCGACCGCGGCCCGTGGGACGGCGAACTGTTCACCGCGGCGCCGGAGATCCGCGACGGGCACCTGCACCTGCCCGACACCCCCGGCTGGGGCACCGAGCCGGACGAGGCCGCGCTCGCCCGCCACCCGCCCAAGGAGCACTGAGCCGGGACGGCGGAGCAGTAGCAGTGCGTAACCTGGAAATCCTGATGCCGGCGCGAGATCGCGTGGAACTGCGCGGCTACGACGATGCGCCGCTGGGGAGCGGCGAGGTGCGTGGGCGCACCCTGGCCTCGATCGACAGTCCCGGCACCGTGCTGGCGGTGTTGGGCGGCGCCATGGCGGACGCGTTTCCGGCGCATCCGGGGCACGCGGCCGTGTTCGAGGTCGAGGCAGTGGGCTCGGAGGTGGCCGGAATCGCGCCCGGCGACCGCCTGTTCTGCCAGGGGGCCAGCCGCACCACGCAGCAGTATGTCCCGCACCTGACCGTTCCGGTGCCGGCCGGCATCGACCCGGTGACCGCGGTGCTGGCGCGGCTGATGGGGGTCTCGATGACCACCCTGATGACCACCTCCGCCCGGCCCGGCGATCTGGTCGCCGTCACCGGACTGGGGCCGGTCGGCTACCTGGCGGCGCACCTGTTCCGGCTTGCCAACTACGAGGTGATCGCCGTCGACCCGGATGCGCGGCGGCGCCGATGGGCGTCGGCGTCCGGCATCTCGCGCGTGTACGAGCAGGTGCCGCATGACGACCCGCGCGTCGCCGGCCGGGTCGACCTGGTGGTCGAGTGCTCGGGCAACGAGGCGGCGGTGGCGGATGCCTGCAAGGTGCTGGCGATGGGCGCCGAGGTGGTGCTGGTCGGCACGCCGTGGGTGCGCAACACCGAGATCTACGCCCAGGAGATTCTCAAGGCGGTGTTCTACCGGCTGGCCACGCTGCGCAGCGGCTGGGAATACGCGCTTCCGCTGCGCCGGATGCCGTTTGTCAACCGCGGCCACAACCGCGACTACAGCAACACCCGCCACACCGTGTTCTCCGGTTACGGCAACGCGCTCGCCTGGCTCGCCGCCGGCCGCATCCCGCTGCACGGCATGGTGCGCACCGTCTCGCCGCGCGACGCCGCCGCCGTCTACCGCCGCCTGCAGCGCCGGGAGTACGAAGAGCTGTTCCTGGTCTGGGACTGGACGGCGCTGTGAGCCGGCGTGACCGAAACCGCGCCGGCTCCGTGGCGGCCTTGCGGCCTTGACAGCCCTGCCGTGCCGGGCGCTAGTGTAGCGGACTATGGCAAGCAGTGACGCAAGAGTGTTCGTGGGCACGGTAGGAGAGGGGCTGTACATCAGCGACGACGACGGCGCGACCTTCAAGCGCCCGGCGAACAACGGCCTGTACATCGAGGGCGAGGTGCGGGCGCTCGCCGCGCATCCCGGCAACCCGAGCCGCATCTACGCCGGCACCCACGCCGGCGTGTACCGCTCCGACGACGCCGGCGACAACTGGCAGCGGCTCGACAGCGCCATGAACGACATGGCGGTGTGGGCGCTGATGGTACTGCCCGGCGAGCCGGACACCGTGTTCGCGGGCACCCGGCCAGCGGGCGTGTACCGCTCCACCGACGGCGGCGACACCTGGCATGACGCGCAACTCGGCGCGCGCGTCGACTGCCCGGTGATAGAGTTCAACCGCATCACCACCATCCTCCCCGATCCGATCGCCCCGCGCTCGCTGTGGGTGGGAGTGGAGATCGACGGCGCCTGGCGCAGCGACGACGCCGGCGACACCTGGAGCCGGCACGCCGACGGGCTGTCCTCGCTGGACGTGCACGGGCTGGTGGTGGTGCCGGAAAACGGCTCCCGCGCCCTGGTGGCGGCGACCAACAACGGCGTCAACAGCAGCGCCGACGAAGGCGCGAGCTGGCAGCGGCAGGACTTGAGCGCGGTCACGCCGTGGAACTACTTCCGCGGCATTCGGCAGCAGGCGGGGCGGCCTGACACCATTTTCCTTGGCAACGGTAACGGCCCGCCCGGATCGGCGGGCGTGGCATTGCGATCGCGGGACGGCGGCAAGAGCTGGCAGCGCATGGCGTTGCCGGTGGAGCCCAACTCGACCATCTGGGACTACGCCACCCATGCCGCCGCCCCCGACCTCGTGTACGCCTACAGTTGCTCGGGCGAACTGTACCGCTCCGCCGATGGCGGCGACCACTGGGACAAGCTGGGCCAGGAGTTCGGCGAGATCCGCGCCCTGATGTGGACTCCCGCCTAGGAGTCTGTCGGATTGCGACAGACTCCTGGGCTTTTCGGACGGGATGGGCCAAAAGCGGCGCCCCAGGGCGGCGCTTTTGGGGCACTAGCGCCGCGCAGGAGATAAGGTGGTCGACGGGCAGTTGACCACACCCCCGCTGGCAGATTAGGCTACGTCCATCCTTTAACCCGGTCCCGTGAGACCGGAAAGGACGGACATTTGTACTCTGACCTGGCACTATATTCTGACCTATCACTAGCGAACAGCCGGCGAAGTCTCCGGCTCGCACGCGGCCCGCGGGGGCGTGTGCGGGCGCAAGGAGGCTATTTTTTTGTCTGAGTCTCAGCAACGGCACCGGGAGCGGCGCATCCTGGACGCGGCCGATCTGGCGCGCTGCCTGACCCGGCTGGCGCACGAGGTGGTGGAGCGCAACCGCGACGTCGACCAAGTCGTGTTGGTGGGGATCCGCACCCGCGGCGTGCCGCTGGCGCGTCGCCTGCAGCAGGCGGTGCGCGAGATCACCGGCACCGAGCCGCCGCTCGGCATCCTCGACATCAGCCTGTACCGCGACGACCTGAGCCGCGTGGCCAGTTCGCCGGTGGTGGGCAGGACCGAGATCGACTTCGCTCTCGAAGACCGCGTCGTGGTCCTGGTCGACGACGTGCTGTACACCGGACGCACCACCCGCGCCGCCCTCGATGCGTTGATGGAGTTCGGGCGCCCGCGCCGCATCCAGCTCGCCGTGGTGATCGACCGCGGCCATCGCGAGTATCCGATCCGCGCCGACTACGTGGGCAAGAACGTGCCCACCAGCAGCGCGGAGATCGTGCACGTCCGGCTCAGCGACACCGACCCCGTCGAAGAGGTCGTGATCGCATACCGCGATGAGCATTAGCGTGCGCGCCCAGGGGGCGGCTCGGGCGGCAGTGCCGCCGCTCCTGCCGCCGCCGGCCACGAGTTGGCGGCGCAAGGACCTGCTGTCCCTGGAATTGCTCAGCCGCGCCGAGATCGAGCTGCTGCTGAACACGGCGGAGTCGTTCAAGGAGGTGTCCGCGCGCGAGGTGAAGAAGGTGCCGGCGCTGCGCGGCAAGACCATCGCCAACATGTTCTTCGAGTCCTCCACCCGCACCCGCACCAGCTTCGAACTCGCCGCCAAGCGCCTGTCGGCGGATGTGGTCAACTTCCAGGGCTCCACCTCCAGCGTGCAGAAGGGCGAGAGCCTGATCGACACCGCCAAGAACATCCAGGCGATGCAGGTCGACACGGTGGTGGTGCGCCATGCGTCGTCCGGGGCCGCGGAGCTGCTCGCGCGCGAACTGGAGGCCAGCGTGGTCAACGCCGGCGACGGCATCCATGAGCATCCCACCCAGGGACTGCTCGACATTTTCACCATTCGCGAGCATCTGCCGCTGGCGGGTCTGCACGTGTGCCTGGTGGGCGACATCCTGCACTCGCGCGTGGCGCGCTCCAACCTGTGGGGCCTGCGCAAGCTGGGCGCCCGGGTGACGGTATGCGGTCCGCCGACGCTGATCCCGCACGGCATCGAGCAGTTGGGCGCGACGGTGTCCTACGATCTCGACGAGGTAATCGAGGATGCCGACGTGGTCAACATTCTGCGCATTCAGTTCGAGCGCCAGCACGGGGCGTTCTTTCCGTCGGTGCGCGAGTACGCGGTGGAGTATGGGCTGTCGCGCGAGCGCCTGGCGCGCGCCAAGCCGCACCTGTTGGTGTTGCACCCGGGGCCGATGAACCGCGGCGTCGAGGTGGCGGCCGAGGTGGCGGACGGTAGCCACTCGCTGATTCTGGACCAGGTGACCAACGGCGTGGCGGTGCGCATGGCGGTGCTGTTCCACACCACGTTGACGCGCGAGCAGGACGCCGGCGCCACCGGCGTCCTGGAAGCGGGCGCGATGAGGGCGGAGTGACGATGCAACCGGTTCTGGTGCGGGGTGGCCGGCTGGTGGATCCGGCCAACGGGGTGAACGCCCTGCTCGACCTGCTGGCGGCGGACGGCCGCGTGCGGCAGCTCGGCGCCGAGCTGTCCGCTGCCGCGGCAGCCGCCGGCGCCGAGGTGATCGACGCGCGCGGCAAGCTGGTGCTGCCCGGTCTGATCGACGTGCACGTCCATCTGCGGCAACCCGGCTTCGAGTACAAGGAGACGATCGAGAGCGGCCTGCGCGCGGCGCTGGCCGGCGGCTTCACCGGGGTCTGCCCGATGCCCAACACCAACCCGGTGTCCGACTCGCGCGCCGACATGGAGTTCCTGCGCCGCGAGGCGCGCCGGCTCGACCTGATCAACCTGTGGCCGGTGGGGGCGGTGACGGTGCGCCAGGAGGGACGGCAGCTCACCGAGTTCGGCGAGTTGCGCAACGGCGGCGCGGTGGCGCTGTCCGACGACGGCAAGCCGATCGTGTCGTCGGCGATCCTGCGCCGTGCGCTGGAATACGCCAGGAAGTTCGACCTGCCGCTGATGCTGCACGAGGAGGATCCGGAGCTGTCGCTGGCCGGAGACCTGAACGAGGGCGTGGTGGCCACCCGGCTGGGGCTGCTCGGCAGTCCGTGCCAGGCGGAGTCGGCGATGGTGGCGCGCGATGTGGAGATCGCCGCGCTGGCCGGCGGGCGCATCCACTTCCAGCACATTTCGTGCGGCCGGTCGGTGCAGCTGATCCGGCAGGCGCGGGCGGCCGGCATCGAGGTGTCCGCCGAGACCTGCCCGCACTACCTGTTCCTTACCGAGGAGGCGGTGTTGCGCTACAACACGAACGCCAAGATGTACCCGCCGTTGCGCACCGCCGCCGACGTGGCCGAGGTGCGCGCCGGCGTCGCCGACGGCACCATCACCATCGTGGGCAGCGACCACGCCCCGCACGCCGACTACGAGAAGGCGGTGGAGTTCGACCAGGCGCCCAACGGTATCACCGGGGTGGAAACGATGCTGCCGCTGATGCTGGCGCTGGAGCGCGAAGGGGTGATCAGCCTGGAGCAGCTCGTGCGCATGATGGCGGTGCAGCCGGCGCGGTTGATCGGCGTGCAGCGCGGCAGCCTGGAGGTGGGCGCGGTGGCCGACGTGACGGTGGTCGATCCGGCCGCGGCGTGGGTGTACGACGACGCCACCGCGTTGTCCAAGTCGCGCAACTCGCCGTTCTGGGGCGCCTCGCTGACCGGCCGCGCGTCCGACTGTCTGGTGGCCGGACGGGTGCGCCTGCGCGCGGGGCGGATCGCGGATCCGGCGCCGGAGCAGCGCGATCCGGCGGGGGTGGCGGTGTGACGGAGCCGCGCGCGCTGGCGGAGGTGGCGGTATGACCGAGCGGCGTGCGCTGCTGGCGTTGGAGGATGGCGCGCTGTTCCCGGGCCGGGCGGTCGGGGCCGACGGCGAGGCGACCGGCGAGGTGGTGTTCAACACCGCCATGACCGGCTACCAGGAGATCCTCACCGATCCCTCCTACTCCGGGCAGTTGGTGTGTTTGACCTATCCGCTGATCGGCAACTACGGCGTCAACGAGGACGACCCGGAGTCGCGGCAGCCGTGGACGCGCGGCCTGATTGTGCGCGAGCTGGCCGCCCGCCACTCCAACTGGCGCGCCACCGGCGACCTGGGCAGCTACCTGAAGAAGCACGGCATCGTCGGCATCGACGAGGTGGACACGCGCGCCCTGACCCGCCACCTGCGGCTGCACGGGGCCAAGACCGGGGTGATCTCGACGGTCGATCTCGAACCCGGCTCCCTGGTGCGCAAGGCGCGGGCGGCGCCCAAGCTCGGCGAGCTGGACCTGGTGTGCGGCGTGACGGCGGCAGGCATCGCGCCGTTACGCCTGCCGGCCGACTCCTACGACGCGCTGGCCGGTCAGCGCTCAACGCGGCCGCGAGCAATACGCGTCGATGCCAGCCCTGTTGAGTTCACGCTTGAAGTATCGACCCCCTCCGTAACTGTGAAGCGCAGCGCGGCCACGAACGAGGAACTGCATGACGCTGGTGCGCACCACGTGGTGGCGATCGATGCCGGCGCCAAGCACAACATCATGCGCCACCTGGCGGCGCGCGGCTGCCGGGTCACCGTGGCGCCGGCCACCGCCTCCGCGGCCGAGATCTCGGCGCTGGAGCCGGACGGGTTGTTCCTGTCCAACGGCCCCGGCGACCCGGAGCAGGCGCCCTACTTGGCCGCCACCGTGCGCGAGCTGCTGGATGGCCACCGCGACCTGCCGGTGTTCGGCATCTGCCTCGGCCTGCAGATCATGAGCCTGGCCCTGGATGCCAACATCTACAAGCTCAAGTTCGGCCATCACGGCGCCAACCATCCGGTGCGCGAGGAACGCACCGGCGTGATCTCGATCACCAGTCAGAACCACGGCTACGCGGTGGACGCCGACTCCCTGCCGCCGGATCTCAGCATCACCCACGTCAACCTCAACGACGGCACCGTCGAAGGCCTGGAGCATCGCTCGCGACCGGTATTCGCCATCCAGTACCACCCGGAGGCCGCCCCCGGTCCGCACGACGCCCAGTACCTGTTCGACCGCTTCGTCGACGCCATGGAGCAGCATGCCTAAACGCACCGATATCGAGCGCATCCTGATGCTCGGCGCCGGGCCGATCGTGATCGGTCAGGCGTGCGAGTTCGACTACTCCGGCACGCAGGCGTGCAAGGCGCTGCGCGACGACGGCTACCAGGTGGTGCTGCTGAACTCCAATCCGGCCACCATCATGACCGATCCCGAGATCGCCGACCGCACCTACGTGGAGCCGATCACGCTGCCGGTGCTGGAGCAGATCCTGGCGCGCGAGCGGCCCGACGCGGTGTTGACCACCCTCGGCGGGCAGACCGCCCTCAACCTGGCGGTGAGCGCCGCGGAGGCGGGGATGTTCGAGCGCTACGGGGTGGAGATGCTCGGCGCCGACCTGGCCACCATTCAGCGCGCCGAGAACCGCGAGCAGTTCCGCTCCCTGATGCAGTCGATCGGCCTGGCGGTGCCGCCGGCGGCGATCGCGCACAGCCTGGCGGAGGTGGAGGCGCGCGTGCGCGACCTGGGCCTGCCGGTGGTGCTGCGTCCGAGCTACACGCTGGGCGGCGCCGGCGGCGGCATCGCCCACACCCGCGAGCAGTTGCGCGACATCGCCACGCGCGGCCTGGAGCTTTCGCTCAACACCGAGGTGCTGGTCGAGAAGTCGGTGTACGGCTGGAAGGAGTTCGAGCTGGAGCTGATGCGCGACGCGCGCGACAACGTGGTGGTGATCTGCTCCATCGAGAACGTCGACCCGATGGGCGTGCACACCGGCGATTCGATCACCGTGGCGCCGGCGCAGACCCTGACCGACCGCGAGTACCAGCAGATGCGCGACGCCGCCATCAAGGTGATCCGGGCGGTCGGCGTCGAGACCGGCGGCTCCAACATCCAGTTCGCCGTCAATCCCGACGATGGCACGCTGGTGGTGATCGAGATGAACCCGCGTCTGTCGCGCTCGTCGGCGCTGGCCTCCAAGGCGACCGGCTTCCCGATCGCCAAATTCGCCGCCAAGCTGGCCGTGGGCTGGGCGCTGGATGAGATTCCCAACGACATCACCAGGAAGACGCCGGCCTGCTTCGAGCCCACCATCGACTACTGCGTGGTGAAGCTGCCGCGCTTTGCGTTCGAGAAGTTTCCCGGCGTGGACGCCACCCTGACCACCCAGATGCAGAGCGTGGGCGAGGTGCTGGCGCTCGGGCGCACCTTCAAGGAGGCGTTCCAGAAGGGGTTGCGCGGCCTGGAGACCGACGCCTGCGGGTTCTGGTGGCCGCGTGACACCGGGCTGCCGCACGAGGCGGTCGTGGCCGGCCTGCGCCGCCCCAATGCCGAGCGCCTGTTCTTCATGCGGCAGGCGCTGGAGCATGGCATGAGCGTCGACGAGGTCGCGGAGCACACCTGCATCGATCCCTGGTTCGTCGACAACATGGCGCAGATCCTGGATCTGGAGGGCGGACTCCGGGAGGTGGTGGCGCGCGGACGGGGACTGGACGCGGATGCGGTGCGGCGTGCCAAGCGCGCCGGCTTTTCGGACCGCCAGTTGGCGGAACTGACCGGCTCCGACGAGCAGGCGATGCGCGCGCGGCGGCTGGAGCTGGGCGTGCGCCCCGTCTACAAGCTGGTGGACACCTGTGCGGCGGAGTTCGAGGCGTACACCCCGTACTTCTATTCCACCTACGAGATGGAGGATGAGGTTGCGGTCGAGGCGGTGGCCAAGGTGATGATCATCGGCGGCGGTCCCAACCGCATCGGCCAGGGCATCGAGTTCGACTACTGCTGCTGCCAGGCGTCGTACGCCCTGCGCGAACGCGGCTGCCAGTCGATCATGGTCAACTGCAACCCGGAGACCGTGTCCACCGACTACGACACCTCCGACCGCCTCTACTTCGAACCGCTCACCGTCGAGGACGTGGCCAACATCTACGACAAGGAGCGCCCCACCGGGGTGATACTCCAGTTCGGCGGCCAGACCCCGCTCAACATGGCGCACGGGCTGCAGGCGCTGGGGGTGAAAGTGCTCGGTACGCAGATCGATGCCATCGACCGCGCCGAGGACCGCAGCCGGTTCCGCGAACTGCTCCAGGGCCTCGGACTGCGCCAGCCGGAGAACGGCATCGCGCACACGGTGGACGAGGTGCTCGCCGACGCGCGGCGTATCGGCTATCCGGTGCTGTTGCGCCCCTCCTACGTGCTCGGCGGACGGGCCATGGAGATCGTCTACGACGACGCCATGGTACACGACTACATGGTGCTGTACGCCGAGCAGATGGGCGGCCACGACCGGCAGCGGCCGCGCCCGATCCTGGTCGACAAGTTCCTGGAGGAGGCGATCGAGATCGACGTCGACCTGATCGGCGACGGCGAGCGGTTCGTGGTCGCCGGCGTGATGCAGCACATCGAAGAGGCGGGGGTGCACTCGGGCGACAGCGCCTGCTGCCTGCCGCCGCATTCGCTGCCGCCGGCGGTGGTTGGCGAGATCAGGCGGCAGAGCGTGGCGCTCGGCCGCGAGCTGGGCATCCGCGGGCTGATGAACATCCAGTTCGCGGTGCGCCACGGGTTGATCTACGTACTGGAGGTCAACCCGCGCGCCTCGCGCACCGTGCCGTTCGTATCCAAGGCGACCGGCGTACCGCTGGCCCGGCTGGCCACGCACATCATGTGTGGCGTCGGGTTGGACGATCTGGGCTTGGTGCGCGCTCCCGAACCCAGCCATTTTGCGGTCAAGGAAGTGGTGTTGCCGTTCGGCAAGTTCGCGGGCGCCGAAGTATCGCTCGGGCCGGAGATGAAATCGACCGGCGAGGTGATGGGCATCGACCTGAGCTTCGGGCGTGCGTTCGCCAAGGCGCAGGCGGGGGCGGGCGCGTCGTTGCCGCAGTCGGGCACCGTGTTCATGAGCGTGCGCGACGGCGACAAGCAGGATATGGCCGAGCTGGCCGGCACGCTGCATGAGCTCGGCTTCCAGCTGGCCGCCACCGCAGGCACCGCCGACGCGCTGGCCGAGTCCGGACTCCCGGTACGCCGGCTGGTCAAGGTGGGCGATCCCGGCACCTCGGTGATCGACCTGATGGAGGCGGGCGAGATCCAGTTGATCATCAACACCCCGAACGGCAAGCGCCCGCGCGCCGACGAAAACCGCATCCGCCGCTTCGCACTGGCGCGCGCCGTGCCGTGCATCACCACCATGGCCGGCGCCCACGCTTCCGTGACCGGCATCGCCGCCGAGCGCGAAGGGGAGCTGCAAGTCTGGGCGCTGCAAGACCTGTAGCCGAGCCGCGCGCCGTGCATCAGCACCATGACCGGCACGCACGCCTCCGCGACCTGCAGCGCCGCCCAACGGGGACGGGAGTTGCGTATTCGAGCGCTCCATGGCCGGTAGGCGGGCGGCGCGCCGTGCATCAGCACCATGACCGGCACGCACGCCGCCGCGACCTGCAGCGCCGCCAAGCGGGCAGGAGAGTTGCAGCTTGGGCGCACCGGAACTGGTAGCCGCGCGACCGGCGACCCCGCCGGTTCAAGAACGCTGCCGCGTGTTGGCCAATCGCGTCGTCGCGCCGGAGCACAACCTGCTGACCGTAGCGACCCGTGAGATCGGGCGGCGCGCGCAGGCGGGCCAGTTCGCCCAGATCCGGGTGCCCGGCGGCGCGGTGTTCCTGCCGCGCCCGTTCAGCTTCCTCGCCGCCGATGGCGACCGCTGCATGTTCCTGTCGCGAGCGATCGGCCCGGGCACGCGCGCCTTGGCAGTCCTGGCGGAAGGCGCGGAGCTGGAGTTGCTCGGGCCGCTGGGGCATGGCTTCGACCTGACCGTTGCCGCTGCCGGCGAGGTGATCCTGGTGGGCGGCGGAGTAGGCGTGCCGCCGTTGGTGCACGCCGCGGCGGAATTGGCGCCACTGACCGGCACCGCCCTGGTCGGCGCCGCCCGCGGCGAGTTCCTGCTCTGCGAACAGGAGTTCGCCGCCCTCGGCTGGCAGGTGCAACTCGCCACCGACGACGGCTCCCGCGGCCACCACGGCCTGGTCACCGAACTCCTGGAACAGGCGCTGGCACGTGCTTCGGTGCGGGACGCGGCAGTCCCGGCGCCGGCTACCACACAACCGCCCGCGGAGCAGACACTGGAACGCGTGCCGGGCAGACAGGCGGCGACCATGCCGCCGGACGGCGCGCAGGCGCCGGCGGGTGCTGCCAAGCGGGGCGGGCGGCGCTCCACCGTGCTGGCATGCGGTCCCCATGCCATGCTGCGCCGCTGCGCCGAACTGGCGGCCACGACCGGCGCCGCATGCCAGGTCGCCCTGGAGGAGCCGATGGCCTGCGGCTTCGGCGTCTGCCTCGGCTGCGCCATCCGCGTCCACGCCCGCCATCCTGACGATCCCCCCGGCCCCGCCTACGCCCTGGTCTGCCGCGACGGCCCCGTCTTCCCCGCTGAAAAGGTTGTCTGGTAAGGGTACGGTACGCTGCGGCAGATTGCCTTGGCATTGCAGCCGAGGGCGAGAATTGCGATCCGTCCCGTTGATCAACGAGTGCCGAAGACTGTCCCTAATCCTTTATAGTGAAAATAAAAGGAGAGTATGGTATGAGGTGGCGCGTTACCTCAGCCCAGTCCCGGCCCAGCCCCAGATGAGTTGACACCTCATGTGTCGGCTACGATACTAGACGGATAGGTACTGCTGCTCACCGCAGAGCCATGCGAGCTTCATGCGAATAGAGTCAATTGACCGGGATGGTGGTGGCGAGCGGACAGCGTGCATATTGGGGAGGACTACCTATGGTGTCAGACGTGGTTCGTCGGCAGGTCTGGAATCAACTTCAGGAGTCCGTCAGGCATTCGCGGTACTTCGTTCGCTTGATAAGTGACATGAACAGATACCATCGCGCTCGACTACTGCTGCTCGCCGTAGTCTCCGTGTCAGGCGGCGGGAGCTTTGTTGTTCCGAATCTCCCAGGGTACGTCAGTGTAGCCGCTGGATTCGCTGTGGCGGTGTTCTCAGTTCGTTTGGTGAAAGAGGAGTTCTCATATGCAGCGTGAAGGTTCAAACCCTGAACAGCGTGGTATGCCGAGGCCGGAGAAGACCCCGCTGGCACCGCCGCCACCGCGCCCGTCACCACCGAAGACTAATCCATGGCCGCCACAGCAGTCACCGGCAGAAAAAAAGAAGTGAGGACGCTCTTGCCGACCGGAGTCGCTGGGCAACCGACTTGACCACTTGAATCACGCTGCTGACGAAGTGAGCACCCGGTG
The DNA here is from genome assembly GCA_965262935.1 of Spirochaetia bacterium. Classification (GTDB taxonomy): domain Bacteria; phylum Spirochaetota; class Spirochaetia; order SZUA-6; family Bin103; genus Bin103. The sequence continues at coordinate 1,848,004 of OZ253572.1, forward strand.
ACGCGTAGCGAAGTGCGGACCAGCGAAAAACTGTCGGGTAGCGCCGGCGAACACCGCGGTGGCGGAGCGAACTACAGGGATACTAGGCTTGCGGTCGAGTTCGGCCCGTTGCGGCTGGCCAATCCGGTGCTGGTGGCGTCGGGGACGTTCGGGTACGCAAGCGAGTTGGCGGGACTGGTGGATGTGGCACGGTTGGGCGGCATTGTCACCAAGACGGTGACCGTGAAGCCGCGGCCGGGCAATCCGCCGCCGCGCATCGTGGAGACGCCGGCCGGGATGCTCAACGCCATCGGCCTGCAGAACGTCGGCATAGATCGGTTCGTGACCGAGAAGCTGCCCTACCTGGCGGGGCTCGATCCGGTGGTGCTGGTGTCGATCATGGGCTACACGACCGGCGAATTCGTGGCCTTGGCCGAGCGGCTGGACGGCCTGCCGGGCGTGGATGGGTTGGAACTGAACCTGTCCTGTCCCAACGTCGCCTACAGCGCGGGCGGCGGCGCCAGGATGTTCGCCCACGATCCGGAACTCACCGCCGAGGCAGTAAGGGCAGTGCGGGCGGTCACCGACCTGCCGGTCATTGCCAAGCTGGGGCCGGACGTAGCCGACATCGGCGCCATCGGCCGGGCCGCCGAGGACGCTGGCGCGGACGCGCTGGCGGTGATGAACACCATTCCCGGCATGGTGATCGACATCGAGCGGCGTCGGCCAGTGCTGGCCAACGTCACCGGAGGGCTGTCCGGGCCGGCGATCCGACCGCTTGCCGTGCGCCTCACCTACCAGTTGGCGAGCGCGGTGGACATACCGGTGGTGGGCATTGGCGGCATCATGGATCACCGCGACGCGCTGCAGTTCCTGCTGGCCGGAGCGAGCGCGGTGCAGGTCGGCACCGCCACCTTTACCAACCCGCGCGCGGCGGTGGAGGTACTGGACGGACTGGCAGGCTACCTCCGGGACGCTGGCGTAGCGCGCATCGCCGACCTGATCGGTGCGGCGCAACCGCGGCCGGCAAAGAAGGAGTCGCCATGAACAACGCCACCGAGTCGCCGTTACAGGGCGGAGGCTGCACACCGTCTAGCCGCTACGTCGTAGGAGTTTGCAATGAATAACGCCACCGAGTCGGCGTCGCAGGCGCCACCCGCACCAGCAGCCGAGCGGGCCGCCACGAAGGAGTCGCAGCGCCTCGACTGGCTGATCGTCGGCCTCGACGTGCCGGACCTGGAACAGGCACGGCCGCTGGTGCAGGCGCTCGCCGGCCGGGTCGGGGCGCTCAAGATCGGGCCGGTGCTGTTCACCCGCGCCGGTGCGGCGGCCATCGACCTGGTGCACGAGCACGGCGGACGGGTGTTCCTCGACCTGAAATGGCACGACATTCCCAACACCGTGGCCGGAGCCTGCCGCGCGGCGGCGGAGCAGGGCGTGTGGATGGTCAATGTGCACGCGGCTGGCGGCGAACGCATGCTGGCCGCCGCGCGCGAGGCCCTGGATCAGGCCCAGCAACCCGGCACCGTGCCCCCCCTGCTCATCGCCGTAACCGTCCTGACCAGCCTCGATGCCGCTGACCTGCCGGCCACCGGCGTCACCGGCTCCGTCGCGGAGCAGGTGGAACGCCTTGCTGCCTTGGCGGAGCGCGGCGGAGCCGACGGCCTGGTCACCTCCGGCCACGAGGTAGCGGCGCTGCACGCCCGCTGGCCGCACTTCAACATGGTCGTTCCCGGTATCCGCCCTCACTGGTTCACCTCCGGCGGCCACGCCCGCGTGGACGATCAGCGCCGCGTCGGCACTCCGGCCGCCACGCTCGCCGCCGGTGCCAGCCACGTCGTCATCGCCCGTCCCATCATCACCCATCGCGACCCGCAACTTGCTGTACGCCTCACCGAGCAGGAGGTAACCGCCCTGGCGGTCAAAACCCCGAGGAGGCCCTCGGGCGGGGGCGCCGTTGGGCGGCAACCGATGCCAGATCGTATACAAAGGGAAGGTGATGGCAACCAGCTCGGCTGATATCGCAGCACTGATCGATACGGAACGCTTTCCGCTGGACCGGCAGTCAGATCCAAGCTGGCAGAAGCTGCTGGATCGCGGGCGCAAGCACATAGCAGAGACCGGCAGTTTCAGTCTTTCGGGGTTCGTGCGCTCGTCGGCGGTAACCAGAGCGGTAGCCGAGGTGGAGGCACACGTGCCGGCTGGCTTCCATCGCCACGAGGCACGCCACAACATCTATTTTTCCGATGTTGACGACGGCGATCGGAGCGTTGCCAACGAACGGTCGCTGCACACGTCCAACCTGACGCTGGCCGGAGATCGGCTGGCCGGCGGCGTGCTGGACCGGATCTATCGTTGGCCCGGACTGCCGAGCTTCCTTGCCGCCCTGTTCCACAAGCCGGCGCTGTATCCGATGGCCGACCCGCTCGCCTGCCTGAATGTGATGAGCTACGGTCCCGGCGATGCCCTCGGATGGCACTTCGACCGCGCCGAATTCACCGTGACCGTGCTGCTGCGCGCGGCTGGCGGTGGCGGCGTGTTCGAGTACCGCCGCAACCTGCGCAGCGCCGCTGACCCCAACCGCGCCGGCGTAATCCGGTTGCTGCGTGGCCGGGATTCGCACGTCACTGCGCTCCACCTGGCGCCCGGCACGCTGAACGTGTTTGCCGGTTTTCGTTCACCGCATCGGGTGACGCAGGTTACCGCCCTGCCGTCGCGGCTGATCGCGGTGCTGAGCTTCATGGAGCGCCAGGACGTGACCCTCGGCGCCGCCGACCACCGCCGGTTCTACGGTCGCACCGCTCCCCGTGGCTGACCGCGGGCATCGGCTGACCTTTGCGCAATCGAGCCGTTGGGTTGCGGCACGTTGATGGACGAGGCCGGCCCCGGCGCGATTCGAGTCAGTCCGGTATGAGGCGCTTGCCCATGCTACCACGTCGTCCATCGAGAACCCGAGCGAGCGGTAGAACGCGACGGCTTCGGCGTTCGAGCTTCACACCGCCTCGGCATTGGTTTGCAGCACGTCCTCAAGCACCTCATGAGCGGTGTGCTGCGTAGCGGATGCAGGCATGGATGTCAGCGGCGGTCAACTCGGGGTAGTAGTCCTGAATGATCTGATTGAAGGGGAGTTCCTGATCGACGAGCTCCAGGACATCTTGTACCGCGATTCGCGTACCGGCGACGCACGGTTTGCCGAAGTGGATCCCGGCGTCAACCACGATTCTGTCCATGTCGCCTCTCTCCCGTCCGGTGCCGCGCGTTTCGGTAGAACGTTGGTATCCGGTCCGATATCGCACCAGTATCAGCGGCGTGCGGTTGACGGGTCAAGCAGCCGACGCAGCCACGCAGCCGACGCAGCCGCAACCAACCGGCCATCGAGCGTTCCCACCAGGAACAGGTCGGGCTGAACGCGCAACTTGCGGTGGATGTCCTTTACCGGGTCGTTCCATGGCCTGACCAGCCTGCTTTCGAGCCACAGTGCGACCACGGCGCCCCGGTCAGACTCCCGGTAGGGCTGTATCTCCAGCATCGTCAGTTGCCGTCCTCAGGCTGCAGCGCGATGGCGGAGCGGAGTCGGTCGACTGCGCCGGCGGCAGTGGTGTCCGCGACGCCGACGCGCTCGGCCGATGCTACGAGCGAGCGCATATTCGTAATGTCCTCGGCGTACTGCGCGAGCCGTCTCTGGTGACCGGCGCGGGTCTTGGTACAGACCAGGGTGTAGGGGCTCCCCTTGCGCTCGGTCTCGTGGAGCAGGTCGAGGCCGTGGCTGTCGATGATCTGATGGACGTGCCGGCGCAGTTCCGCGCGTATCGGCAGCCGCAGCACCCGTTCCCGCGGGGCGTCGTAGAACTGCTGCAGGCGGCGGCAGTGCGGGCATCGGCACGAGATCGTGGCCTCCAACGCCCAGTCGCTTGGTGCCGCGGGCGGCTGCGCACTGCGTGCCAGCAGGGCGCCGGCGGCATGGCGCACAGCGTCATGAAGCCCGGGGCTGGCGCTGCACGCTGCGTGAGCCGCGACAGTTCTGCGAGGGCCTCCGGCACGGTCCGATCCGGAGGCGCCGCGGCCGGGTGCTCGATGAGCAGTGCGGCGGTTGCGTCCGCCTCATGGCCCAGGTCGAAGTGCCAGGCGAGCGCCAGCAGGTCGCGCACCGTCCCGGCCTCCAGCGGTTTCGGTGGGTTGCGGAGGGAGCGGTCGCGCGCGGCATTGGTACGCCGTCCCAGGGCACCGGAGATGGTGTGCAGCAGGAGCTGCGCGGCGTCGCGTAACGCGCGTTGCGGGCCGGCGTCCGGCGCCGGGTTCGGGAGCCGGCTGAGCCGCCAAACGAGATCGACTACGCCATCCGTGCAGCACAGCAGGTTCGCGCTGATGAACTCCGGCAGCCAGTCGCGGATCGCTGCGGGGGTGATCGCAGCGGCCAACTCCTCGTTGAGCCCGCCGCGGTAGCTCGATGTCGCAACCTCCCGCAGGAAGCGGAGCGTAACGGATCGGTCACCGAGCCGGCACAGGAGCCGGAGCGCCGCGCGACAGCTCTGCTCGATGTCGGTGCGGAGCCCCGGCGGCGGCGCGGGCCACGCGTCGACGAACTGTGCGGCGAGGTCACGCAGGCGGCTCAACTCGCGCTCCGACCGGTCGCTGCGTTCCAACTCGCCGTCGACGTAAGCGACCAGGGCGCCGATGCCGGAGCGCGCCAGGGTGGCGGCCGTTCGCGCCCGTGGCCACACCACCAGGGCCGCCGAGCGATACGTGCGCTCGATCTCCACGCCCGCGTTGCCGGTCGCCTCGTTCACCCACTCGTCATCGGGCTCGGCGTCGTCCAGCGCGCCGGCGGGCAGCAGCTCGCCCGCCCGCAGCGGCAGCTTGCCATACTCCGGCTGGGCGTCGTCCGGCGCCACCCAGCCATCGAGCCAGCAATCGGATTCGATCACCTCGCCGGCCTCCAGGTCGCTGTCATCAAGGTCGACGCCGTACGGCAGGTCCTGCGGGTACTCGGCAGCGCAGGATTCCTCGATGTGGAGGATCGCCGCGTACATGGCGCAGTCCGCGGCCTGCGCCGCCGCCGTCAGGGTGCGGGCGACGGCCGCATCGGTGTTCTTCAGCGCCGCGAACGAGAGTCCTTCCTCGCTGTACTCATGTTCCAGCAGCCAGACGAGCTTGTCGGCGGTGTGCGTGGTGCGCTCCCATTGCTTCAGGAGGGCGGCGATGCGCTCGGCCACCGCGTCGTAGTCGGGCGCCCGCCCCATCTCGCCGTCGGCGCCGCCGCGCAGCAGGAGCTGGTACACCAGGACGATGCGGTGGCCGGTGACGACCGGGCGAGTCTCGTGGACGCAGTCGGCGTAGAACGCCGCGAAGGCGAGTTCCGAGGGGTCCTCGGTGCGCAGCTCGATCACCGTCTCCCGGTCGCGGTGGCGGACTACCAGGTCGCCGCCGGTGCCGGCGACCGGCAGCGAGATCACCAGCGTCGCGACCATGCCGGTCGCCTTGTCGCTGTCGCGGTGGGCGCTGAAGAATCCTCCCGGCTCGTACACCAGCAACTTGTAAAGCCGCGCCTCGGTGCGCTCGCGCGGGCAGCCGAGCCCTTCGGCGGCGCGACCGACGATCTGCGCCAGCGTGTCGCTCCACGCACCGCCGCCGACATCCACGTTGGCCGCGTCGATCTGCCAGCAGTCGCGCACCGAACGATCCAGCACGGTGTCCGACCCCTTGCCGTATGGCGCCCGTTCCGCGGCCGCGATCAGGGCCTGAGCCTGCGCCTCGGGCACGGGAAAGGAGATCAGCCCGGCTCCCGCCACCTCCAAGCGCGGCACTGGTACGAACAGCCGTCCGTGCGAGCAGTACTCTCCGGGGCGGTCGATCGACCGCAGCAATCCCTCCAACTCCGACTGACTGGGATGGTACGCGACTTCGACGTTCGGCATCCTACGTCTCCTCGGGTGCGATGAGTTGCGACGAGTTTAGCCCGTGGCCGGCGCGACGGCGAGCAATCGGCATCAACTTCGGTGCAGCGCAACTACCAACTGCGGCAGGCCGGCATCAAAGTGATCCAGCTCGAAGAGATCGACGATTGCGCGAGTGAGGGATAGCGCGGCCTCCACTCCACGGCATGGATCAGGCGGGATGTCTGGGATGTCTGGTTGTCTTCTGGCACACTCCTTGCCGGTGCGGTCGTTATACCGTAGCGTGACGACTCGTCCCGTTCATGGTGATGTTCGCAGTGACAACATGAGGCACAAGAGCTTGGACTGGGGAGGCGCTGCATGATCGAGTTTCGCGTCGAGTGGCAGGATGCGCCTGGCGTACGCGACCCGGTACTCGCGCGCACGTGGTGCCGCCTGACCATGGACGTGGACGGGCAGGTGGTTTCCCGAGCCATCGACTACCGCTCCCAAAGCCTGCGGGACGGGATATACGGTTCCGCGTTGCCGTTGTGCTCGTGGATGGTCGAGAACTGGTGGTGCCTCCAGCACGAAGCGTATCGGTTCCATCGCCCGTGGCGATCGCACGATTTGGTGGTCAATGTCGATCACCGGGCGTGGGTGCAACGCCACAGTCTGCGGGCCGTCGGCGAGGGTGGCATACTGCCGGACCTGATGCTGTTCCGCGATGGAGATGGCGTGGTCGTACGCTGGTTCGCGGACAAGGCAGATGCCGCACACCCGTACCTTCGCTTTGTGGGCGACGGACAAGCGAGCATGCCGTTCGAAGAAGTGGCGCAGGGGCTGACTGATTTCGTTGTTCGTGTTCTGGACCGCATCGAGGGGATGGGCGCACCCGAAGTCGAGGCCCTGCGTCGGGACTGGGCGGCGATCACGACGGCGCCACCGGACGAGCGCGAACTCTGTATCTGGTCCGCGCGTGTGGGCCTGGATCCCTACGACCCGGACGAATTGACAGACCAACGCGAGGATCTGCTGAGAGCGTCGGTATCGTCCCTGGAGGGCAAGCTTCGGGGCGACCTCCTCGACGCGGCGACGGCAGATGCGCTCCCCACGGACGCGCGCTGGATCGATGCTGCCCACGACATTGCGCTGGGATCCGGTCTTTCTGCAGCAAACGAGCCGGGCTTGGCCCCCGTAGGGCACCGCTCGACCGCTCACGAAACCGGTTACGAGTGCGCTCGAACGCTCCGTCGGCATCTCCAGGCGAACGGCGGTCCTGTGGAAGACATGCGCGCCGTCATGCGCGCTCTCGGCTGGGCGCAGGAGCCGCTGCTGACCACGGATTCGAAGCCGGCCAGTCCACTCGATGCGATACTGGATCGCAGCGCAAGCGGCGCGCCGGTCGTCGTCGCGTACCAGGCCGGCGGCGTCGAATCGGAGCGCTCCCGGCTGGCCAGATCACTGTTCTTGCGCCACTTCACCGCCGCGCCCGGGCGCCGACTCGTAACGGCCTCCCACACCTGGGATCAGCGAGCATCGCGGGCCTTCGCCGCCGAGTTTCTCGCTCCTGCAAGCGCCTTGGCCAAGCATATCCGGGGACCCGTTTCGTTCAGCGACATCGACAAATTGGGGGACGAGTACCGGGTCAGCCCCCTGGTGATCGAGCACCAGATCGACAACCATCGGCTGGGCTCGCTGACGGACGCATGAAGGTCGGCATCAGCCCGCCGCTGTGTCGAGGTAGACGGTCATCGACGCCTGCGGTCGGCCAGCAGCGCGGCCAGTCCCGGAATCGATCTGCCGGACGGCAAGCGATCGAGCCGGGCAAGCGCCTCGGGTGGTTCGGTCGGATCGTCGATGAGCAACTCCTCTTCGACGGCCGGTACCAGCCTGGCGACGCTCTGACGGTACTTCAACTCGGCGGTACTTACCTTGATCATGACCTGATCTTGGTCAAGATATGGACAATACTCAAGGGCAAGCGTCGCAGCGGCGAGGCGCCGTCGATGATCGCCGCCTCCTCCAGGCTCTCCGGCAGCGCCATGCGACGTTGAACACCCCGAACACCGCCTCGCCGCGGGTACGTTGCAGATACATCGACAGCGCCTACCAGATCCCGGTGTGGCCGAGGCGCTTGGCCACCACGTTGGAGCCGAGCAGCAGGACGGCGGCGAGCAGCGCCTTGAACAGGCCCACCGCGGTGGCGAACGACGGCGACGAAGTCGCGGTAGCCGGGCTGGAACTCGGGCGGCTGCAGGTTGCCCTGCTCATCCGGCCACTTCGAGTAGCCGTACTCGGTGAAGCCGCCGTCAGCGTCCGAGGGCGGCGCGCACGGCGGGCCGGTGGGTTACGCTCACCGGCACCTTGTGGTCGCCCGTGAGGCGCAGCACCGTGCGCTTGCCGCTCCGCACCGATCTGGTCACATGGCTTGTCGCGACCCAGTAGCTGCGATGGACCTGGATGCCGCGCTCGCCGAGCTCGGCCACCGCCTCCGAGAACCGCATCTTGACCAGGCTTGAACCCACGGTGGTGTGCACTTCGAGGTAGTGGTCCTCGCTCTTGATGTAGACGAGGTCCGTACCCAGCCGGTCAGGCAGCAGCTTCAGGAGAGCGCCCGGCTGACCGGCGCGGCGGGAGGTAGCGAGCTGTTGCGGCCCGGCAGTGGCCTGCTCCACCGCCGGCTCGCCATTCAGATGCGTCGGCGAATCCGTGGATCCGTCCTGCTCATCGGTGGACTCATCCTCGACCGCGGCTATCGGCGATATATCGCTCAGACTTGAGGGAGGCTGCCCGTTCGAGCCCTTTTCCGTTGCTGCCGCCGTAGTCGGTTCGCCCGCCTCACGGGCGACCGTCGGCCGATCACGACCAACATACGAATCCGCGGCGGGCCGGACATGCCTGACGCGCTGCCACAACACATAAAAGTAGAGAACGGTGCAGGAGACGGCCGAAGTCGCGACCAGAAGAAGCATCTCCAGTGATCCGATTTCCCGTGGCTTGGTGATTAAAGCGAGGCGATCAACGGTGTTTGTCCACGCGGTGATCGGAAACGCGGCAAACAGAGCCACCAACACCAGAGCTGCCAATACCTCGATCGGCTTTCGGAAGCGCAGGAAGTAAAGCGTGACTACTGAGAGCGAGTAGAGTACGGGACATCCGACGCTCGTACAGAGCGCTGCGTATGCGGCGCGCTGCAGTGGATTCCCAACGGAATAGGAGCCAATGGGGCCAACCAAAGCAAATGCGAAGACGACGATGGCGCTGGTGATCAGCGTGACCTTCAACATGTGCAAGCTCAACATTTCAATATAGCCAAGCCCCATAATTGCGGGAGCGAATTGGCGAACGGCGCATGGTGCTGTCCGTGGATTCACGTATTTCATCGCCGTGGGACGAGAGAAATGAGGGCGTCCGCCTCCAGATTTCGAATGATTTGCGCCCTTCGCGAACATCGGTTCATGCGGCGCCGGAGTGTGTGCGGCGGGCTAGGATGGCGCGCACGGCGGGCAGGTGGGTTACGCTTACGGGCACCTTGTGGTCTCCCGTGAGGCGCAGCAGCGTGCGCTTGCCGCTCCGCACCGATCTGGTCACATGGCTTGTCGCGACCCAGTAGCTGCGATGGACCTGGATGCCGCGCTCGCCGAGCTCGGCCACCGCCTCCGAGAACCGCATCTTGACCAGGCTTGAACCGACGGTGGTGTGCACTTCGAGGTAGTGGTCTTCGCTCTTGATGTAGATGAGGTCCGTGCCCAACCTGTCAGGCAGCAGTTTCAAGAGAGCTCCGGGCTGGCTGGCGCGGCGGTAGGCAGCGAGCTGTTGCGTGCCGGGGTTGGCCTGCGCCACCGCCGGCTCGTCGCCGCTCGGATGCGCGCGCGAATTCGCGGATTCGTCCTGCACGGCACCTGTCGGCGATACGTCGCCGGAATTTGAGGGTTCTTGCCTGTTCGAGTGTTCTTGCCTGTTCGAGTCTTCGCCTTCGGATGCCGTTGCGCTCGCGTCACGTGCTGCTGCCGGAACGTCACCCCCGGAACTCGAGGGTACAGCGACCGGCGGACGGCGCCTGACGCGTTGCCACACGAGATAAAAATACAGAATCTGGCAGGACAGTGACGAGGTGGCGACCAGAAAATACAAATGAAGAAATCCCGTCTCTGCCGGATACCCCGGCCGAGTCAGGCTCTCAATGGTGTGCATTACGGCGCTGCACTGAAACGAACCAAGCAGCATGGCAAACGCAAGACCGGCCAGAATCTCGATCGGCTTGCGGAAGCGGAGAAAGTATAGCACTACCACCTGAAGCGCGTAAAAACCCGGCAAGCAGATGAATGTATAGAGCGCCGCGTACGCGGCGCGCTCCAACGGGCTCTCGATATGGTAAGTTCCTACAGGGCCTACCAGAGAAAACGCGACTACGACGATGGCTGAGGTAGTGAGTATCACGACGATCATGTGAGGACCCAACACTTCGCGACAGCCGTGTACCATGGATCCGGTGACAAACATCCCCGAGCGCGGAGGCGTCTTTGGTGTCTGTCTTGTCTTTTGATATGTCATCTGAATGTAGCATTCAGTTCACATGTTAACGAACCATCATGCCAGTGGCCCCACGGCTCACAGGTTGCCCGGACACTCATAATGATCGTGACGGCTGCTTCCGTGATCCGGTTCTTCATTGAAACTAGCACCATGTTACGTAACCTCTCACACTTTCCTCAATTTTTGCGTACAGGATGAGGGCCCGTCAAGAGGGGCTGCTTTTTGAGGACCGCGGCGGAGCGGCCCTTGCAACATCAAGGTTGCGTGTGACACGCGGAACCCCTGTCATCCGCTGTGGGTTGATTACCGTTCTATCTTTTCTGTCTCTCTCGCTCGCGAATTGGCGTACGGCGCAGGGCGTTTTCGCGAATTCCATCGCCGCGGGGAAGAAGGGAGTTCTTTCCTCCAGATCTGCAATTGGAGTAGCACGGCATGCTCGTCAAGCGTGAGCGCCCTTGTCGGCCTGCGGCGGCAGACTGGCCGAGTGTCGTGAACGGGCGAGCATGGCGCGCACGGCGGGCAGGTGGGTTCCGCTCACCGGCACCTTGTGGTCTCCCGTGAGGCGCAGCAGCGTGCGCTTTCCGTTCCTCACCGATCGCGTCACATGGCCATTGGCAACCCAGTAGCTACGATGTACCTGGACGCCGCGATCACCGAGTTCGGCGACCGCGTCGGAGAAACGCATCTTGATCAGGCTTGAACCGACCGTGGTATGGACTTCGAGGTAGTGATCCTCGCTCTTGATGTAGATGAGGTCCGTACCCTGCCTGTCGGGCAACAGTCTGAGAAGAGCACGCGGCTGGCGACCAGGGCGTGGGGTGGCGACCGGCTGGGCGACAGACGGGATTAGTTCCGCCACCGGGCCGTCGCCATTCGGATGCGCCGGCGAATTCGCGGATTCGTCCTGCACCGCACCTGCGGGCGACACGTCCTGGTTAGGCGGCGGCGTCGCCGCGTTCACCTCACGGGTCGCCGTCGCAAGGGCGCGGTCTGGATCCGAACGCGTGGTGACCGGCGCGGCATGCCTGATGCGTTGCCAAGTCAGGTACGACATCAGAATGGAGCAAGCGACCGCCGATGTGGCGACCGAGAGGTATATCGGAAGCAGTCCGATGGCCTCGGAATAGTCCGGATGAGCGAAGCCCTCGATAGTGTAAACCGCGGTACCGAGGGGAAATGCCACATACACCGACATGCCCGCCAGAGCTATGATCATCTCGACCGGCTTCCGGAAGCGGCAGAAGTAAGCCGTTACAACTCCCAACGAGTAGAAGATCGGCGCGCAGATGCCCGCATAGAGCGCGCTCGACACCATGCGTTCCAGCATACTCAGTGCCTCAAAGGAACCGGCCGGGCCGACGGCCGCCATTGCAATGGAGACGGTAGCAACCACAGCGAGTGTCACGCGGATCATGGGGGGACTCAGCATTTCGACATAGCAATGCTGCATGACTGTCCGTGGACCCATGCCTGCGGAGAGACGTGTATTCGTTATCGTTTTCTCCATTCCCAATCTAGCATGATGTCCGAGTATTTTCTGCCAATCACTCTCCGAATAGTCTTGAAATTGCTGGAATTCGTCAAGCGGGTGGGTGGCGGCGTGCGCCGGAGCCACCCGGGACATGGTTGACGGCAATGCGCGGCATTCCGGTTGAGTGATAGCTGCGCAACGGTGTGTCGACGTATTCTCACGTGGAAGCGTGTTCCAATTGGCGAGCTCACGGTTCTTGCAACCGTCATGGCAATACTCGCGAACGCGTACGATAACGAGCCGCCATTGCTCTATCTGACCGGTCTCGTTAGCGAACGGTCGCCGAACAGACCGGGTCGGTCCCGCGAATTCGTCACTTGGATGATTACCGCCATGGAACGGGCGTTCGCGCATAGCCGAAACGTCGGTGTTGCGGTTTGCGTATCGGCGCATACGCCTCGTCGTGAAGACCGCCGGGCAGCGCCGTATTCCCAATCTACGAACAAGTTTCGGGTTTCGCGAACTATAGGTCCACTTCACGTACAGATACGTTTTGACCCGCCCGGAATTTTGTTAGTGTCTGGGCACGAGAGCAGGAAAGCCGATGCCCAATCGGCCCGTTTCGGCTCGAAGAGTTTCGTTGTGTTGGCAAGAGAACGAGTGATTGATCAGGACGAGATGATTTCGAAGGTCGTACGGAGGTCTCAGTCATTCAGGCGCTCCTCCCTGCATGGCGCCGGCTGTTCTATGGCTTTGGCAGTATTGAGAGGCAGAGACGTAGTTGGCTAACCCGAAACCGCCCGTTCCGGGGAAGGACTAACAGGCGAAACGGAGGTTGTGTTGGCTATGGCCATTGGAGCGCAGGCATGATGGCCTGCAGTGATCGTAGGTGCAGTCTGGTTGCTGTACCCGGACCATATACACCGCCCGACAGGGCGTTTGGAGGATAAGCATGAATCATGCTGTAGGACGCTGGCTGAAGGTCGGCGTATTGACGTTCGTGACGGCCGCTCTGGTAGCGTGCGCGGGAGCAGCCGGGAAGCCGGGTGCGGCTGGTGCGCCAGGCGCAGCTGCTGAGGTGCCGCCGTTGCCGGTCGGGACGATTCCGGATCAGGCCCTGGAGGTTGCCGGGACCAAGACGGTCGCTCTCGGGGGTTACTTCTCTGAAGGTGAAGGCGAGACCCTGACCTATACCGCGGCCTCGTCGGTGGCAACCGTAGCAACCGTATCGGTGTCGGGAAGCACCCTGACCATCACGGCAGTGGTCGTGGGCAGCGCGGTTATTACCGTGACCGCGACCGACGAGGATAGTCTCACGGCAAAGCAGGCTATCAAGGTGACGGTGACGGCCGCGGCGGATCCGACGCCGACGCCGACGCCGACGCCGCCGACGCCGACGACGCCGGCAAGCGATACCATTATGATCTCCGGCACCAAGGCTGAGGTCGATTTGACCGAATACCTGCTCGCGCTCGCGGACGCGTCGCCAGCCAACTATGAGTTGGAGTCGCGCAGTCCAAGGGTATTCTCGGTAGCAGGGAGGAAGGCCGGTTCCACGTCTGTTTGGACGATAAACGCTGTATCGGCGGGAAAGGGAATGGCGGAGATAGTCGCCAAAGCAGACGGCTCGGTGGCGAAGACACTCACCGTGGTCGTGGAAAATCGCGATCCGGTGCGCAAAACTCCGCTGGCTGAGCCGGGGTTGGGGCAGCTTGGCGACGCGGTCCAGCATCCTACCCTGAAGACCATGAATACCCCCGACAAACAACCGCTGATGCTCTATCAGATTACGGTGTCTCCTGACACCTATTTCAAGGACAACGACGCTTCTGACGTTTTGACGTACGAAATCACGCCATCTCGGGACGACGTAGTTATCCAAGCAGGTGGCAAATGTAGTGCTACACCGTGTACCGTGTGGCTCGATATCGTGAGGAATCGAGCTGGCGTGAACGAGTTTGCCCTTGAGGTAGAAGCCGTCGACTCCGCCCTAAACAAGAGTGTGGTGCTGGCGTTTCCGTATCGCATGGATGTTCCGGTTCCACAGACATATAAGACGCTGCAGTTTGCCACCAGCTACGATTTTCGGGCAATAACGGTTGGGAATCGCGTCGGTGCCAAGCATGACTTGACGTTCGACGTTGTGCCGCCCGACATGGTCGTTGCAACTACAATCGATGACCTCGGCGGCTTTGCTTTTGCCCACGCCTACATAGCGAAGCTAGCGGTGACCTCCGCCGCCATCACCACTGGAGCCACCGGGTTTGCAAAGTTTGCAGTGACTACGATTGCTGATATCGACGCCGACCCTTCCGCGTCCCCAGCCCCAGCGAACGACGATGAAGGCCAAGTGCATTACGGTAGATCCACACCACCGGCTCCGACTCCGGCAGTAGCCACTGAGACCGCCGATACCGATGGTACTATTTACGCTTACACCGTCAAAGCCGGTGGACATGGGAGGTCGGCCAGCATGCTTAAGGTCGACGGTACTGGTGACCCGGAGCTCGTATTCCAAGTCGATGGCGTCGGCGCCGGAACAATAGAGGTTGGCTTCCACATCTGGTTGGACCTCGACGGCGAAACCTCGACTACGGATCCGATCACCGGTAATCGCCATGAGGCGAAGTGGCACTCTGCCAAGGAGACGCTGACCGTCACGGTGGTGTCGGTGAAGTAGCGAACGAGCGGAGGTAATGTAACGACATGAGGGCCGCCGGGTGACCGTCACGAAGTTCCGGCGGCCCTCATCCGCTCCGTAGCGAGCGTTCCGCTCAGGGCCGAGCGCGGACGGTAAGGCAAGTGCCAAGAGCAACAGCCTTGATTATTCATGTACTGGCTAGGGTGGCTACCGCGGCGGGGGCTACAGGATGTTCGATATCACTTCCGTGAGCTTCTGGATCGCGGTTGTGGTCGTGGTGCTGGGAATACCGGTCGCTCTGTTTGAGGTGTACTACTTCAGGATCAGGAAGCGGCGGCGTTGAGCACGCACGTTAATATGGCATGATTATCACGGGGTACCGTGGCTGTGGTGAGGGAACGTGAACTTAAGACCTTCTGCCCCTCCCCACGCTGCGGTGCCCCGGTTTTCATCGTGGCGTCCATTTCAACTCAACGCGGGGCTATCGTGGCGTTCGAGGGACGTGAGACCAAGACCTTCTGACCTCTCCGCCATGGTGCCCCACCTGTCGACCCGTCGAGCGAGCACGCCGACGGGAAATCGTCCGCGTGTAGTCGCCGGGTACTGAACGCCGCCGAGGGTGAGCAGGTGCTGCCACGATGGGCCGACCACCTAGCTCGCCCGGCACTATGGCCGGAACCCCACCCACGGCTGCCGCCTAATCTAATTGGTATCCGATCTTAGCGTCCAGCCCCTGCGCGCTGGCGAGTTGAGCGACCCGGCTCTGTGGCGCACTGAAGGCGGATCCGCACGGTATCGTCAGCGGCCGGCGGCTGGGGGTGTAATGCCGGTTTGGTGGGTGACGACGCTTGGCGGTACGTCGCAACGGTACGTCGTCGTGCGTGCCAGGTGGCCCGCGGGCTCAGAGGCGCGGGGCCCGTGACCGGCAGGTCGGCGGCGAACGGCACGTCGCCAGCAACGTCAGCACCGCCTCAATCTCGGGACGCATCCGGAAGCGACGGAAGGCAACCGGGGGACCGCATCACGATAACCTGCCGCCAGGCCTGCTCAAGCGGGGGGTCATAGGTTCAGACTTCCTGACCTCAGCCAGAATCAGGTGACACTTCTGGCGGCGGATCGCCGGCCAACTCGTAGACGAGCCTGAGATCGGTGCCGGGATAGATGGTGCGGGTTGCATTGAGTTCCTCGACCAGGGGAGCGAGCATGCGGTCGCAGGCGTCGCTGCCGAGGCCGAGAAGCTGGATGCGCAGAATTCCCTTGGCAGGCAGCGGGATGATATTGGCGTCGGAGGTGAGCAACGCGCGCAGCAGCCTGCGGGCATTCGGTTTCTTGCCCTGGGTGGTGATGAGCGGCGCCATCATCCGGGTCTCCGCGCGATAGGCGATCATGCGCACCACGTCCAGGAACAGGCGCCCGCCAACCGGCAGGGCGTCCAGCTTGTCCTGCTCCGGCAGGTCGCCGGCGCGGACATGGGTGGGCGAGTCGGCACGCTGCTGCTTGAGTTGGTCAAGTTCCGCGGCCAGCGCGTTGGCGTCAGCCTGAAGGCGGGTGGCGGTGTCCCGGTGGTGTTGCTGGAGGGCCTCGGTGAGACGGTTGCGGGCCGTTGCCAAGCGGCTGCGTACCCGCCTGATGGTCTTTTCGAGGGCGCGGCGCACGGGGTTCACGACCTGCGCGTCGGGGTCAAGCGGCTCCAGGTCATGGGTGGGCAGGGAGTCGAGGTTGAACTGCTCGCGCATATACTTGAAGAAGTTCTCCTGCGACCAGCGCGAGAACATGGCGCCGGCAACCTGGACCAAGGGCATCTGCGGGTGGGTGGTGATCACTGGCACCTGGCGACCGTTGGCGAGACGGCGCCGAATCTGGCGGACGGTGAGCCCGTTGCGCAGGACGATCGGCTGCTCGGCGAGGTCAACGGTGGTGGCACTGGTTCCGGCGGGCCCATGGATCGGTACCTCAAGGGTGCGGAAATCCTGCTGCGGCCAGTCCTCACCCTTGAAGTTCTTGTGCCAGGTGATGCAGGCGATGCCGCGCCGGGCCAGACGCTTGAACAGGTCCGGGCTCCAGCCCTCGCGGTCGAACACCAGGGTGAGCGCCGGCACGCCGGCGTCCGGCTTGGTCAGGTCGGGGGCCGCTTCCGGCACCACCCCCAGTTGCTGCAGGTGCGGCACCACGTCCTGTTCGAGCGCCTTGATCAGCTTCGGGTCGAGCGCCTTGTGCAGGCACAGCAGGGGCATGCCGCCGAGGGCGTTGATCCAATAGCTCACGGACGCAGGCATACACAGCTTCTGGCGCGCGACGAAGTGTTTCGGCAGCCGACCGTTGCGCCCGGCGTATACCTTCACGTGGCCGTCCACGGCCAGCGTCGCCCAGTCGTCGTCGTGCTCGGTGGCCCAGGTGCGTGCCAGTGCCGATTGCCAATCGCGAACGGTGTGCTCGGCGCTGGTGAGCAGCCTGATTTTGCGGCGTAGGGTCTTGGTCTCGGGGCAGCGGTCGAGGCCGAGGATCGCGCCCCACTCGCCGGGCGCCTGGTAGCGGAGGCCCTCGGGATTGCGTACTCGGGCCAGCGTCATGAAGGCGACGAACAGGAGGATGGTGGTCAAGCCATAAAATCCGTCGGGCAGCCGGAACAGGCGGTTGGCGGCACCGAGCAGCCCCGCACGCAGCAGCATCGGCAGTGCCGCGAGCACGCCGCCGTGAGCGACGCCGTGGGCGGGCGCGGCGAACACCGGCTTGGCCTCGGTCATCAGGCCGGCGCTGGCGAGCATGCGGCCCTCGACGTCACGAGCCGCGCGGCCCATGGGCGCTTGCTTGTCGCGGGCGTCGCGGGCGTCGCGGGAGGCGCGATCGGTGGCCGCAGCCGGGTCGGTGTGCGAAGCGTTGGCGGGGTGATCGGTGGCCGCAGCCGCCTGCGGAGCGTCCGCGACGGCGGCAAGTGCCGCGGCGGGGGCAGCGAAGACGCCGGCGTGACGGTTTTCGTGGAAGGTGCTCACCGGAATGCCGAGTTGCCGAGCGCAGGCGCTGCCGCTGATCCCGGAAGCGAGCAGTTTGGCGGCCTTGTCGGCCATCTCGGCGTCGACGACGGTACGCCCACGCCCCCGGCGCGGCTCGAAAAAGGCGTCTTCGCCGCGCTCTCGATAGCGTTTGACGGCGCGTGCCACGGTGGGGCGCGAGATGTCGAAGGCGCACATGATGTCGGCTTGGCGGACGCCGGAAACGACGTGCAGCCTGGCGACGCGGAGCAGCATGGCGCGGCGGTCGTCGGCGGGATGGCAATCGAAGGGTTCGAGATTGAAGAAGTAATAGGTGAAGCCGTCGCGGGTCTGCATGGCGTAGCGGTCGCCGATGGGAGTGGCGTCAGGAAGGGAGAAGGGCAGGAGAGGATCACGGGGGGGCTCCAATCATGTATCATAGTATTTTGGTATACCCGACGATACGATATCAAGCGGAAATCGCCCGCGAGAGCAAAAGGGGCCAGAAAAACAGGTTTATTGGAGCATTTGGAAGCTACCGGGGCAGTCGGTCAGCTCATCATGTCAGGAAGTCTGAGGTTGCGGACGGCGGCGAACGAGAGCCGTGAGCGTGCGAGACGAGCGGAATTGGGTACGCAACGGCGTCTTGGCGGACTGGGACAGGTCCTCTGGCCGTTTGCTCTGCGATCTCGCGAAAAAACGGACCCGTTCACGAATTTGCGATGGGCGGTGGCGCCGGTCCCGTATGGGAACGCAATAAAATGGCGATCCTGGAATGGAGTACCGGATAGGACCTCGGGGTCATGGCGTCGCGGAGATGCGACGCCGCTCTGGCGATGGCGGTAGCGTGCGGTGGGAAGCTCGGGATCGGTGTGCCATTGTGGCGGGCAGCGTCTCCGTTGGACCCGGTTCGGATTGGGCATGGTAGGCGGGCCGGCAAAGCTCACCCGCACTGCGGCTGCCCTCAACCCCACATTCCAAGCCCTGCGTGCCATCGCATCGATACCTGAAGAGGCGTGGCTATTGGAAGAGAGGGCTTGTCCGATGGGCGGATACCACATATGGGGGCCGGCGATGTATGTCCATGCAGATCCGGGCGGTCGGCTTCAGTTCTGGCGCTGTCGCCGTTGCGGAGCCCACAAGCTGCAGGTGGTGAAGTCCGGCGAGACGGTTTACACCTGACATCCCTGTTGCGGCGTTGTCTGTTATCCTGCGCGGCAATGACGGAATCAGGCGAGGGCGTCGGCGGGGCTGGCGATGAGCCGCTGGTGGTGGAGACGTTTGCGATCGGGAGTTTGGGGTGCAACTGTTCGCTGGTGTATGAGCGGGACAGCCGGCGGGCGATCGTGATCGATCCGGGTGACGATCCGGAGGCGCTGCTGCAGACGGTGGGGGAGCGCGGCCTCAAGGTGACGCAGCTTCTGCACACCCATGCGCATTTCGATCACATCGGCGGCTCCGATGCGGTGAAGCGGCGGCTCGGGACACCGATCCTGCTGCACCGCGACGACGAGGAGCTGTACCGGCGGCTGCAGGAGCAGGGGCTGCTGTTCGGGATTCGGGTGCCGCCGCCGGGCGAGGTGGATCAGTTCATCGAGGAGGGCTTCGAGGTGACGCTCGGCGAGCGGAAGCTGCTCACCACCATCCACACGCCCGGCCACTCGCCGGGGTCATGCTGCTTCTACACTGAGGTGACCGGTAAGCCGCTGCTGTTCGCGGGCGATACGCTGTTTCGCCAGTCGGTGGGGCGCACCGATCTGCCCGGCGGCGATCCCTACGCCCTGATCAAGTCGATCAAGCAGCGTCTGTTCGAATTGCCGGCGGAGTCCTACGTGGTGCCGGGACACGGCGAGCACACCACGCTGCACGCCGAGCAACGCCACAATCCGTTCCTGTAGGCGGGTCAGCACTGGGCGGGTTAGCACTGGGCGCCGAACTGGCGGTCGAGCTGCTCCTTGGCCTGCAGCCGGTCGAGGGCGTGCTGCACCTGTTCCAGCTCGTCCGGTTCGAGGTCGCCGCCGGCGGCGTCCAGACGGTTCAGTTCCGCCTCGACCTGCGGGTCGGCGCACGGGACCAGCTCGGCCGCGGCGAGGCTGCCCAGGGTGGCGTACGCCTGCTCGGCGATGGTCCGTTCCATGATGCGGTCGCAGGTGTCCAGCCAACGCTGGAGCTGCTGCACGGTGTGCCGGCCCAGCTCCGCGGTGTCCAGGCCGGCGCCGCGCCACGCGGCCAGCAGGCGGTGGCCGCGGTCACGGTGGCGATGGATTTCGTCCAGCCGCTCCCGCGGGTTGGCGTGGGGGCCGTCCGGTGGCGGCTGCGCCAGCAGCGGCTCCAGCCCATTGCGCCAGCGAATCAACTCCAGCTTGGCCAGCTCCGCCGTATAGCGGCGCACGGCGCGTTCGACGGCGCCCTCCGCCTTGCGCAGGATGGTCAGGAGCTGGCCGCTGGCCGCGGTGCAGGCCTCCGCGCGCAGGCGCCCGAGCAGGTCGCGCACCTGGCGTTTGGTGTGCAGAATCTCGGCCAGCCTGCCGGCCAGGCGCAACTCGCTGGTTTGCAGGGAAGGCGCGCGGCGGCGCCCCTGCAGGATGGCCGACACCTCGGCGAACAAGCCCAGCCCCCAGGCCAGGCCGGTGGCGCAGCCGGCGATGCACCCGTACACCAGCAGGCTGGAACCCGGCCGGTAGAACACGCTGCCGCCGAGCACCCCGCCGAGCATGGTAGTGAACACCAGCCACGCGGAGCGCTGGCCACGCCCCGACTGGTAGGGGCGGTGGACTCCACAGTTGGTGCAGAATCGCTCGCCGCGGGTCACCCAGAAGCTGCAACTGCGACATTGCCGGTATCGCATCATCTCGTCTCCATGAATATCGATGCTCAGGCATCGTCCGCTGGTCAGCCTTCTCGGACCAGGGCACGCAGTATAGGGCACGGCATGCGCTCCCTCAACCGCGCGCGTCCGCGCCGTCCGCACGGGGTGGGGGTGCGAAAAACGGCAATGGCGGTTGACAAGATCAGGCCGCTACGATGTCACACCCGCCGCGCACCGAGAGCACCCGGACAGGCAGCGGCCCGCCGCGGCCCTGAGCTGAGCGATGCGCGCGCCGGCGTGCATCAGTCCGCCCAACCGGTCAGCAAGTGCCTGCGTGACAGAGCGCGATAAGCGGCTTGTGCCGAAGAATCTGTCGGACAACCGGTGGAAAATCGGGCGCAGGGGTTGACACACTTTTTTGCCCTCGTTGCTGGCCGCTGGTGGGCCTCGGAACCCGGCAATGGTCTGCGCGCTACCGTTGACCGTCCGCGTGCTGTTACCGGTGCCATGGTGCGCCTCCTGGGCGCTCCCGAAGCCTGGTCGAGGACTTGCAAAAGTCTGCTATCTCTCAACCGGGGGTATAATTACGGCATGATGAATGTGATTGAAAGAAGACCGTTCAGCGAGCTGGGCGATCAGCAACTGCTCGCGCAGACCAGGCGCCTGGCCGCCAATCAGCGCTGCCTCGAAGTGCACATCCTGGACCATCTTGACGAGATCGACCGGCGCGGTCTGGCGCTGCGGCGCGGGTTCTCGAGCCTGTTCGACTACGCGGTGCGGGAGCTGCGCTTCTCCGACGCCGCCGCGCAGCGGCGCATCCAGGCGATGCGGCTGTGCCGGCGCCATGGGTGGGTGCGGGCCTGCCTGCAGAGCGGCGAGTTGAGCATGACGTCGGCGGCGCAGTTGGAAACCACCTTTGCCGGTGCCGAGCGGGCCGAGCGCCAGTGCCGTACCGGGCACCGGAATGTCGGTCAGGGTCGCGGCCACGATCAGGACCACGATTCGGCTGGCAGAACCAGGCAGCTTGGGCTGCCGGCAGCGCCGGGCGAAGCAGATGAGCAAGGACAGCGCGGGCACCGATCGGAGCCAGGGTTTGCACCGCCAGCCGGCGAGTGCTCCGGTGATGTGGTGGCAGGGAACACGCCCGCGGTGCCGGTGGCGAGCCGCTCTGGTGCGCAGGCCCCTGGCGCCGTGCATGCCGGCGCGTTGCTGCCGCGGCCGGAGTTAAACGGAAACGCGTCGCCGTTTCCGGCGCCCTCCTGCGCTCCCGTTGCTGCTCCCGGTGCCGGAGCCGGTGCCGGTTCCACCGCGCCGTCATCGGACGAAGGCCCTGCTCCACAACTTCTGTCGCCGACGAATTTCCCGGCGTCGACGCCCGAGCCCGATCTGGTCATGGCTCCAGCGGAGTCGCGGCACACCGCTTCGCGCGCGCCGGAACCACTCCGGGATGATCCGGTTGCGGAGCTGTCGCCCGGCACGGTGTCGGCGGCCCCGCTGCTGCACCCGCAGCGCCAGCGCGAGTTGATCGAGCAGGCCGCCGGCATGAGCACCCGCCAGGTCGCCGGCCTGCTGGCCGCCGCCGCTCCCGAGGTGCTGCCGCCGCGCGACACGCTGCGCGCCGTGGCGCCCGACCGCTACACCTTGAAGGTGAGCATCGACCAGGAGTGCGAACAGGGCCTGCGCCTGTTGAAGGATCTCATGTCGCATGTCGACCCGCGCATGTCGTGGGGCGACCTGGTGGCGCGCGTGGTGCGCGAGGCAGTGACCCGGCACGACCCGCGCGGCGGCGGGCGCGGGCAGCGCCGGAAGGGTGCAGGCAGCGCAGGCGCATCACCGCGACGGGCACCGAAGGAGACACGTGCGGCCGGGGCTGAGGTCGGGCCGGCTCAGCGCGTAGGCGAATCCTCGCCGCGCGCGCCGAACCGGACAGGTGCTGCCGGGGCAGCGGCCGAGCCGGCTCAGCGCGAAGACGAATCCTCGCCGCGGGCGCCGAACCGGACACCTGCCGCCGGGGTGCCGGTGGCCCCGGCTCGGCGCAGAGGCGGCGCTACTTCGGCGCCGCAGTCGGCACCCGCGGCACTGTTGGATGGCGCCCGCGCAGGCGGCACTCCATCGGGCGCGCCCGCCGCTACTCCGGCGCCGAAGTTCGCGTCCGGCGCCTTGGCGGATGGCTTCTCTGCGCGCGCAGGCGTACCGGGCGCGCCGGTTGCCACTGCGGCGCCGGAGCGGGCCCTCGGCGTGTTCCCCGACGGCGGACCGCCCGACGCATCAGCCGGGGCAGCGGCGCACACGACCGCGAACCTGTTCACCGCCGCCACCTATCCCCGCCGCGGCGCCACATTCCCGCGGCTGTCCGGCGCCACATCTGGCAACGCGACGGTGGACGCTGCTGTTATCGCGATCCGCTCTCCGGGCGCCGCTGCACCTCTTCCCATCTGCTGCAGATCGACCACCTGTTGCCAGTCTCCGAGGGCGGTGGACCGGAGCCGTCCAACCTGGTTCTGTAATGCGCAGCCCGGGATAATGCAGAGTAGATGGGCGGGATGGCTGATCTGAGGGGGTTCAAGCAGCTTTAGCGGGTAGTTGCAGTAGCCAAGACTTCGCATTATCGCGCCTCTTCAAGCAAGGAGGCATCCATGCTTGAAGACCATCTCAAGTTGGCGAACCCGTGTCGCCGACTCCGTTCCGGGCCCGCGCGCGCCTACATCGACGACTTTGCAGACTGGCTGCAGGAACGCGGCTATCCGGTGGGTTCGCGGAGTTTCATGCTGCGCAGTTTGGCGGCATGGACGGACTGGCTTACCGAGAAGTCGTTCACTGCTTGCGACTTCGTGGCGGGATTCGAAGCGTGCCGGACAGAGCTGTCTGAGCACGGTCGTGTGCGCTATCAGCGGGGTCCCAACCGCAACTCACTGGCCGCTGCCGCAACGTTCATCAAGTTCCTGCGGGAGCAGGGTGTACTGGCTGCCGAGCAGCCGCTGATTCTGAGCGAACGGTGGCCGCTGCTGAAGCAGTTTCGGAAGTGGATGCTGCACCACCAAGGCGTGACCCACCACACGATGGAACGCTACGAGCGCTATGCAGCTGATTGCATCAAGGCTCTCGGAGTTGTTCCGGCGAACTACAGCGCCGCGTCGGTGCGGAGCTTCGTGGTAGCGCGGTCTGCCGGCCACAAGGTGGCCACGGCGCAGTTGGTCGCTACGGCAATACGCGCTTTCTTGCGGTTCCTCGCCGTCACTGGACAGTGCCCGGAGGGACTTGTGCACGCGGTGCCACGCTTCGCGTCCTACCAACTTGCCGCCACGCCTCGATTCCTTGAGCCTGAAGATCTGCAGAAGGTAATCGATGCGTGCTGCGGCGAGGAAGCGGTTGGGGCCAGGGATCGCGCGGTAGTCCTGCTGCTCGCTCGGTTGGGCTTGCGCGCCAGCGAGGTCGCCGAGTTGACCTTCGATGCCATCGACTGGCAGAACGGCCGCATCGCCGTGTGCGGCAAGGGTCGGCGCCAACACTGGCTGCCGCTTCCGCAGCAGGTCGGCGACGCCATCGTCACCTATCTGCACCGCGGACGCCCGCCGTTGTCGGTGCCACAGGTGTTCATCTCGGCTCTGGCACCACGCCGTCCGATGACTCGGCTCTCCGTGTCCGGCGTCGTGGACAGGGCCCTTCGACGGGCAGGAGTCAAGGCGCCCCACCACGGCGCACATCTGCTGCGCCACTCGGCTGCCACCGCCATGCTGCGCAACGGGGTGTCCCTGGCCGGCATCGGCGCCGTCCTGAGGCACCGCTCCCCGCAAACGACCGCCCACTACGCCAAGGTCGACTTCGACCTGTTGGGCGAAATCGCCCAGCCGTGGCCACAGGCGCCGTCATGCTGAACGACCACGTAGAGCGCTATCTGGCACTGCGGCGCGCCCTCGGCTACAAGCTCCTCAACACCGCCCGCAATCTGCAGGCGTACGCACGTTTCGCCAGCGCCAAGGGCGACACCCATATCCGTGCCACCACCGCCGTGCAGTGGGCAGCGCAGGCGCCGTCACCGCACGCGCGCTCTGTTCGACTTCGCGATGTCGTCCTGCTGGCCCGCTTTCTGTACGCCGAGGACGCCACCCATGAGCTGCCTCCAGTTCGCTACTTCCATGTCCGTGAGGTGCGCCAGCCACCTTACATCTACACGCCTGCTGAGATCTCACAACTGCTGGCGGCGGCGCGATGTATGCCATGCTCCTATCCGCTGCGACGACCGGTCTATGCGACCCTGATCGGACTCATCGCCGCCACCGGCCTGCGCGTCTCGGAGGCACTCGACCTGCGTTTCGACGACCTGCTCCCCAACGCTGTCCTGCACATCCGCAACACCAAGTTCGCCAAGAGCCGCCTGGTGCCTCTGCATGCGACCTCGGTCGACGCACTGACTGCGTATCTGCAGGAGCGGCAGCGCGTCGCCATCGCCGACGACCATCTGTTCGTGTCGGCGAACCACGGCCGCATCCCGACACATCTGGCCAGCACCACCTTCCAGCGAGTGGTCCGGCTCGCCGGCATCGCTCCTGGCCGCCAACGCCGACCGCGGCTGGTGGATCTGCGCCACACCTTCGCCACCAGATCCCTGCAACGCTGTGCGGTCCGGCGCGAGGCGGTGGCGCGCCACTTCGTCGCCCTCTCCACCTACCTCGGGCATGTCAACATCATCTCCACCTACTGGTATCTCGAGGCGACGCCAGACCTGATGGCCGACATCGCCGCCGCGGGCGAGAACTTGGTCGCCGGGAGCTTGGCATGACTCCTATCGCACCGCTGATCACCGACTTCCTGCGCAACTACCTTCCCGTCGAGCGCGGCTATAGCCCGCATACCTGCGACAGCTACGCCTATGCCTTCCGCCTGTTGTTCCTGTTCGCCGCCGAACGCCTCGGCAGCAGACCATCGCAACTTCACCTCGAACACCTCGACGCTCCGCTCATCGTGGCTTTCCTCACTCACTTCGAGGTCGATCGCGGTGGCAGCCCGGCCAGCCGCAACGTCCGACTGGCAGCAGTGAAAGCGTTCATGCGCTATATCGAGTTCCGCCACCCGGCTGCGCTGGACCAAGCCAGGCAGATCCTCGCCATCCCCTCCAAGCGCCATGCTCAGCCGCTCATCCGCCACCTGACCATGGACGAGATCAACGCGATTCTGGATGCTCCGGATATCACCACTCGGCTGGGTATCCGCGACCGCGCCATGCTCCATCTCTGCTTCGCCTCAGCTTTGCGCGTGTCCGAATTGGTGACCGCGCAGCTTGCCGATCTGTCGCTGCGCGGAACTGCAAGTCTCCGCGTCCAAGGCAAGGGCCGCCGCGAGCGCTGTCTCCCGCTGTGGAAACAGACCGTCGGCGACCTGCGCGCTTGGCTCGCCGTCCGCGGCGAGAACCCCGCGCCGGAACTGTTTCTGAACGCCACCGACAAGCCCATGAGCCGTGCCGGATTCGTGTACGTCCTGGACAAGCATGTGCAAGCCGCCGCCGCAGCCTGCCCCGCTCTGGCGGGACGCTCGATCTCGCCCCATCAACTCCGCCATAGCTGCGCGCTCATCATGCTGCAGGCTACCAGGGACATCCGCAAGGTGGCGCTGTGGTTGGGGCACGCCGATGTGCGCACCACCGAGGTCTACCTGCGCGTGGACCCCACTGAAAAGCTGGAGGCCGTCGAAGCCGTGCTACCGCCACAACTACGCCGCGGCCGATTCAAGGCTCCTGACGCGCTGATCGCGTCGCTACTGGCGCCGGAATAATGCACAGCGATCCACACCTCAAATGCTATCTCTGAAGGAAATTAAGTCATGCAACTCCGCATTACCCCGGGCTTCGCATTACAACTCTAATGCGAAGCTGCGCATTAGAGTTGCGCTGCTTTGCTCATCACAGAATGCGCCACGGCTACGGACCGGCTGCTCCGCCGGAGCCTCCGATGTAGCGCCTCCTCCGCGCTGCTGGCGCGCCACTCGACTGCGCTGGCCGGCAGCTTGCAGGTGGCCCGGCGGGGATACCCTGGCCGGTCGCTGTCGATGCGCTCACGCGCGCCGTTGTCGTGGTCTCCCGTCCGTCCGCACGCGTCCGCTGGGCGCATTCGCGTTTGGTGGCAGCGGTGGCAACAGACGTCAAAACGAGCGGCGCCTGACGCCGCAGGGGCGGTCCTACCACATGGCGCGAATGCACCCGCGTCCGCTATGCCTTCCGGTCGTCCGTGTGTATACTATTGGCAGTTAACGTTTTCGCAAGGCCTGCGCAGCGGGCCCCCCGAACTCATCTACCATAACCTCATATGACTTTCCACGAGCTCGATCTTGATCCGAAGCTCCTGCAGGCGATTGACGAACTGGGATTCACCCAGTGTACGCCGGTGCAGGAGCAGACCTTCGTATATAGTCTCATCGGCGCCGATGTCGCGGTTCAGTCGCAGACCGGAACCGGCAAGACGGCCGCCTTCCTGATCAGCATCTTCCAGTCGTTCCTGGAGCAGCGCAGCCTCGACGACTGCATCGCGCTGATCGTGGCCCCGACCCGCGAACTGGCCGACCAGATCGAGGACGACGCGCGCCAAATCGGCAAGCACCTCGACATCCCCATCGCCAGCTTCTACGGCGGCGTGGGCTATGCCAAGCAGGAGCGGGCACTGCAGGAGGGCGTGCGCGTCGCGATCGGCACGCCCGGGCGCCTGCTGGACTTCGCCGATCAGCGCAAGCTGGATTTGCGCAAGGTGGGCATTCTGGTGATCGATGAGGCGGACCGCATGTTCGACATGGGTTTCATACCCGATCTGCGGCGGCTGATCAGACAGATGCCGGGGCGCGACGAGCGCATCACCATGCTGTACAGCGCTACCCTCACCACGCGCGTCAAGACCCTGGCCTTCGACTACATGCGCAGCCCGGCCGAGATCACCATCACGCCGGAGCGGGTCACCGTGGACGAGATCTCGCAAGAGCTGTACCATGTTGCCCGCGAGCGCAAGTTCAACCTGCTGCTCGGCATCCTGGCGCGCGACCAGCCGGCAAACGCCCTGATCTTCACCAACACCAAGCAGGCGGCCTTCGAGGTCGCCACCCGCATGCAGCGCAACGGCCTCGGCTGCGAGTACATCATCGGCGATCTGCCGCAGAGCAAGCGGCAGAGTCTGATCGATCAGCTCAAGGCCGGCGAGTTGCGCTACCTGGTGGCGACCGACGTCGCCGCGCGCGGCCTGCATATCGAAGGGCTCGATCTGGTGGTCAACTACGAATTGCCGGAGTACAGCGAGAACTACGTGCATCGTATCGGGCGCACGGCGCGGGCGGGGCGCAGCGGCAAGGCGATCGCCTTGGCGTGTGAAGAGTATGTGTTCGCGTTGGAGGGGATCGAGCAGTTCATCCGCAATCCCATTACGGTCTCCAAGGCCACCGACGACCTGTACCTGGAAGACCTCACTGGCGGCGCCCGTCTCGGCCACTATTCGGGGACGCGCGGTCGCGACGATCGTCGCCGTACCGGCGACCGCCATGGCGCGCCGAGGCGCAGTTCCGGGCGCGGCTCGGCGGGCGGCAGGGAACGGCGCACTCCGGAGTTGGTCGGCGCCTCCGCGGCGCGCTCCGGCAGGTCTGGTGCCGGCAGGCCCGATGCAGAGGCCGCGGCCACGAGCGACCGCGCGCCCGACGCTGCCGCGAGATACGACGGTGCACCGTCCCGCGCAACGCCGCGCGAGACGCCGCGCGATACGGAAGCGGGCCGCACCCAGAACCGCCGCCGCGGCACCCGAGGCGGCAGCCGCGGTGGTGGTGCGCTACGGACGGAGGCGGGTGCGCCGTCCGGCGGCGACACCGTGTCAGCCCCGAACGGGGCGCTAGTCGACGCCGGCACCCGCGGTGCCGGCCGTGCAGCGGCGCCGCGCCGCGGCGGCGACCGTGAATCAGGCCAGGCCCGGCGAGCGAGCGAGAACGGCGGACGGCCTCGGTCGTCGCGTACGCCTGAAGAGCGCCTCGCGCACTATCGCGAAAAGTACGGTGAGGATTTCAAGGTGGTGGATCCGCCGGCCACGGCGCCCAAGCGCCGGCCCGCTGCCACGGCGCCCGAGAGCCGGCCCGCTGCCAACGCTGCCACCGAGGGCAAGTCCGCTGATTCAGGGCAGGGACTGTTCTCGCGTCTGTTCGGCAAGCGCTCGCGGGCGGCGCGCAAACCGGATTAACGCGGCGCGCCACGTGAGCGCCCGCATCATCAAGGGCGGCCCGGTAGCGGCGCGCATCCGCGCCGACATACAGGTCCGGCTAGCGGTGGCGGACGAGCCGCCGCTGTTGCAGGTATTGCTCGCCGGCGACGATCCCGGTTCACGCTGGTACGCACAGGCCAAGGTCAAGCTTGGCGCACGACTGGGCATCGCGGTGCGCGTGCAGCGGTTTCCGGACGCGGTATCCACGCCCGCCCTTGTTGCCGCCATCGCCGATTGGAACAACGATCCGGCCATACACGGCATTCTGACGGAATTGCCGCTCCCGTCGGGAGTGGACAAGGCCCGGGTGCTGGCCGCCATCGACCCGCACAAGGACGTGGATGGCGTTGGCCCGGTGAACCGCGGGCTGCTGTTCGGCGGCGCCGAGCGGCACGCACTGCTGCCCGCCACGCCGCTGGCCTGCCTTGCACTGCTGACCGAGGTGCCGGTGCAACCAGCCGGCAAGCGGGCCGTGGTGGTGGGCCGTGGCGACACGGTGGGGCGGCCGCTCGCCGCGCTGCTGATTTCCCGGCACGCCACGGTTACGGTGTGCCACACGCGCACCAACGACTTGACCGCGGTGGTGCGCGAGGCCGACCTGGTGTTCGCGGCCGCCGGCCGCCCCGGCGTCATAACCGGAGATATGGTTCGGCCCGGTGCGACCGTGATCGACGCGGGCATCACCGAGGTGGACGGTGCGCTTACCGGCGACGTCGACTGGGACACGGTTGCCGCCGTGGCCGGTGCGGTCACTCCGGTGCCCGGCGGCGTCGGATCGGTAACCACCTCGATCATCATGAACAACGTGCTGCGCGCCCGTGCGCTGCAGCAGGCGAGTGCAGACCGCTCATGAACGACGCACCGCACGCAGAGCGCCTGCTCCAGTTGCCGGTGACCGCGTTTCTCGACCGCACCGCCTCGGCATCCGCCACGCCCGGCGGCGGCTCGGTGGCCGCGGTGACCGGTGCGCTGGCGAGCGCGCTGGTAGCGATGGTGGCACGCCTTACGGACCGCAAGAAGGGCTACGAGCAGGCCTGGGAGCTGGCCGCCGAGGCGGTCCGGCGCGCGGACCGGCTCACCACCGAACTGCAGGCCGCTGCGCTGGAAGACGTACACAGCTTCGAGGCATACCTGGCCGCGTTGCGCCTGCCGAAGCGTTCGCCGGAGGAGCGGCAGGCGCGTAGCGCCGCCCTGGCGGCGGCCACCCGCCGCGCCACCGCCGCGCCGCTGGCCATCGCCGGCGCGTGTGCCGAGGTACTCACCGTTGCCGAGGGGTTGGCACCGGTAGCCAACCGCCACGCGGTGTCGGACATCGGCGCCGCGGCGCACCTGGCCGCGGCCGCGGCGGGCGCTGCGCTGCTGACGGCAGAGATCAACCTCGGCTCGGCCCCGACGGGCACGTTTTTTGACCACGCACGTCAACGTGCCGCTGAATTACGGGCGAAAGTAGATAGAATAGCGCCTGCCGTAATAAGCACAGTCGAAACACGTATATAAGCAGACCAATTCAGCACCACTAGCATTCTCATGCGACGATTTTAAGGGCGTAACGGTGCGAATTTGCGGTACAAGACACTTTTTTCTCTCTGATCCTTGCCTAATTCTACCATAACCGTCATATTCTCACCTCAGTTCGATAGGAGGAGGCGGTTGTATGGCGATTTCTGATCAAGACGGCTACGATGGCGGACAGGCGTTGGTGAAGGCGTTGGAAAATGAGGGTATAGAATACCTGTTTGGCCTCTCAGGCGGGGCCGCACTGCCAATTTTCGACGCCCTGGTATCGACCGACAACAAGATGAAGTTCGTGTTGGTGCGCCACGAGCAGGGCGCCAGCCACATGGCCGACGGTTACGCCCGCGCCACCGGCAAACCGGCGGTGGTGCTGGTCACCAGCGGCCCCGGCGCCACCAACACCCTGACCGGGATCATGACCGCGCACATGGACTCGGTGCCGATGCTGGTGGTCACCGGCCAGCAGGTCACCGGCATGCTTGGCAAGGACGCCTTCCAGGAGGCGGACATCTTCGGCATCACCATGCCGATCGTAAAGCACAGCTATCTGGTCAAGGAGACCGACTCCATCCCGCGCATCGTGCGCGAGGCGTACCACATCGCCACCACCGGGCGGCCCGGTCCGGTACTGATCGACGTGCCCAAGGACGTGAGCCAGACGCTGATGGGCAACGGCGCGTATCAGGAGATGGACATACCCGGCTATCAGGTCCCCGAAGAGGGCGACCGCGACGTGATCGTGCAGGTGGCGGCGGCGCTCAACGCCGCGCAACGGCCGGTGATCCTGGCCGGCCACGGCGCACTGATCGCCAAGGCATCCGACTCGGTGCGGCGCCTGGCCGAGCGCCTGCAGGCGCCGGTCACTACCACCCTGCTCGGCAAGGGGGCATTCCCGGAGACCCATCCGCTGTCGCTGGGGATGCTCGGCATGCACGGCACCGCCTACGCCAACAAGGCGGTGGTCGAGTGCGACCTGGTGATGTCGATCGGCTCGCGCTTCGACGACCGCATCATCGGCCAGGCGGACCGCTTCTGCCGCAATGCCACGGTGATCCACATCGACATCGACCCCGGCGAGCGGGGCAAGATGATCGAGCCCGATTACTTCATCCAGGGCGACGCGCGGCTGGTGACCGAGGAGTTGATCAAGCACGTCACCCGCCTCGACACCGAAGCCTGGCTGCGCAAGCTGGACCGCTACAAGGTCAAGTACCCGCTCAAGTACCGCAAGCAAGGCGGCCTCAAGATGCAGCACGTCATTGACGAGTTGTACCGGCTCACCGAGGGCAAGGCGATCGTCTCCACCGACGTGGGCCAGCATCAGATGTGGGCGGCGCAGTTCTACAAGACCGACTACCCCGAGAACTGGCTCAGTTCCGGCGGCGCGGGCACCATGGGCTACGGCTTCCCGGCCGCCATCGGCGCCCAGTTCGGGCGGCCCGACGATCCGGTGGTGGCCATCGTCGGCGACGGCGGCTTTCAGATGACGCTGTGCGAGCTGGCCACGGCGTGCATCCACAAGCTGCCGCTCAAGGTGATCGTGCTCAACAACCACTACCTGGGCATGGTGCGGCAGTGGCAGGAACTGTTCTACGACGAGCGTGAAAGCGGCGTCGATCTGGAGGGCAACCCCGACTTCGCCAAGCTGGCCGAGGCATACGGCGCCAAGGGCTTCAACCTGCGCCGTCCCGGCGACGTACGCCGGGTGCTGACCGCCGCACTGGAGTACAACGACGGCCCGTGCGTGATCAACGCCGAGGTGGAGAAGACCGACAACGTGTTTCCGATGATCCCGGCCGGCAGCGCCCTGGAGGACATGATCGTGGAGCCGCCAACCGAGAAGCTGGCCAAGCCGACCGGATCGACCTGATGGCCATGAACAACGGATCGATACACACGCTCAGCGCCCTGGTGGCCAACAAGCCGGGGGTGCTGGCACGCATCGCGCAGGTGTTCGCCCGCCGCGGCTTCAACATCGAGTCGCTGGTGGTGTCGCCCTCGAAGGATGGCGACTACTCGCGCATGACCATCGGCACCAGCGGTACGGAGCACGGGCTCGGCCAGATTCTCGCCCAGGTCAACAAGCTGATCGACGTGCTGCACTGCTACGACCACACCTTCGACCACGCGGTGGTCAGGGAGCTGGCACTGGTCAAGGTGGCGGTAGGCGCAAACGAGCGTACCGAGGCGCTGCAGATCGCCGCGCACTTCGGCTGCCGGACCGAGGATCTGACCGAGGAGTCGATGATCGTCATGGCCACCGGCGCCACCGAGAAGATCGACGCCCTGATCAGCATGCTGCGCAAGTTCTCCATGATAGAGATGGTCCGCACCGGCAAAGTAGTAATGATCCGCGGCGAAGGCTCCACCTGAACCTTACGCTTCGTTGGTTGGCCGCATTTGCTCGTAGAGGACGAAGGGTCGGTTGGGAGCAGGTTCTCTCGATCTCGTAGGAAGGGCTACCGCTGTCATCATCCAGATGGAGGATGACGTGTGATTTGGAGGAGCGTGAGATCCCGTGGCTGGCCGATTGCGGAACGTACAAACACCGGGACGTTCGTTCCTCCGTTATGCCTCACTGAGGGTGCGAGCAACCCGTCGAGTGATGCTTTCTTTGCCTCGGCGCCGAGGCCATTGCAAAACCGATAGTCGCTGTCGTGGGTCAGGTCCGGCCACGCGACTTGCTTCTTTCGAAGATCCTTCACGGAGCCGTCGAAATCACACGTGAAGCCTTGGTACCAAGCAGGTCGCTTGCCACTCGGCTTGCCGGAATACTTGGCGCAATAGTGGTGACGTACCTCGGCCTCTGCCGTTTCCGGTTCGGTCGAGCAGTAGAACACAGCAAATGAACCGTCCGAAAAACGGCTGACCGGGAACCCATCCTTCCACAGCCGGCGCTTGGGCCGGAACGGTGCGTCGCATAGCTGTTCAAGCGAGTCCAAGGCTCCACACGACTGCAGCATGGCAGTGAGTTCGGCGATGCTCTGTTGGTCGTACCCCTGCTCCTCCATGAACTCCGTGTCGCCCTGATAACTCGCCAAACGAAACACAGAGGTGTCTCGCCGTTCCGAGGGAATCGATTCGAGCACCCCTATCGGCCCGCCGCTGCTTCAACGTACTCCTTTACGAGCAACAGATTTTCCATCGACCCCTCCAGCAAGAGCGTCATGGGCGCTTGCCCGTCGAGGAGGTCATGGGGTTCTCGAAGCCAGTCATTCTCTACCTTCTCGTTTCGAAACAACGCGGAGAGGGTCTTCCGGATGCGAAACAGACAAGCGATCCGATCCTTCGTGTCACGGCCACGCAGAGGAGCGTGTCCGCTAAACAGCTCGCGTACGTAGGGATTATCCGTTGCCTCCAGGCCGAGCAGCGTAGTTCCATCTTCCTGTGTAAGATCCCACGTTTCCAGGAGTTTCACAAGAAACCGTATCGGCCCTGTCAATCTGGCTTCGGGAGCATGACCGGTGACCGGAAATCTTACCGAAAATACAGCATCAAAATCTCCGCAAGGTCTCGATGCGATTGTCTTGTTGAGTAACGTGGATCCCGTATAATAGCGTAGGTACTCTTTGGATTCCGCGCATGGATATCTCTTCACTTTCTCTGGGGGTTGAGAAATCACACAGCCGTAGCCAACACCGTATAGTTCATTGCCAAAATCATTGGGAGCTATGAATTGAGCATCCTCATGGTAAGTACTTGGTATGGTAGTACTCTCTAACAACCAGTCGAAAGCAGAGATCACGCGCTCGTGTTCATAGCCAATCCAGTGCTTTACCCTCTTAAACTGACGGTTTTTCTTGTCAACGAAGGCTCTCCTCGGTATCCACTCTTCTACCGTTGTCCTCGTCACGCTTCTTCTCCAGTAACGATTTGATCGCCCAAACGATCACGAATGGCCTGCAATGTCTTCTCTACTCGCTCGACTTGTTGTTTCAACTCTGCGAGCGACTCCTCCGTGAGTTGAACAAATAGGGCCTGTTGTCCAGCTACAGGTTCATCAAATCCCAATCTCGCAACCACCACCGGTACGAGTCCCCAATCTATTCCGGGGGCATGATAGATGACGCGCAAGTCGCAGTACAGCCGAGTATCCACTAATGTAGGAGCGAGAGCGATGGCGGTACTCCGGAGGTCATCCGGGTCAAATTGCGGTATCGGCGAGAAGAAACGCAAGAAGTGTTCGGGAGTAAACGACTCGACTTTCACCAGGGAAGCGAAATCGCTGAGGTCTTGGGCACGGATGTCCAACTGTTCAATGTCCTGAACCGCGGAGCGGATCATGTGGGCGACTCCCAACACTTGACGTCCTTTCCCCTTAAGGTCACACGCCTTCTCGAATTCATCCATGTCATCCGGCGGTATATCAAACGTAGCGTGTTTCTCGACGAGAGACACGAGTCTGTCCACAGAGTCTCGAGAGAGAGACAAGAATGTTGCGGCATCTCTGCGGAAGGCGGGATGGTTAACGAGGGTGCCCAGTGCTCTAGTAAGGTGATTCGGCATTACTCCACGTCCTCTATCTAACTTACTACAATCCTACGTGGCGCTCCAGGCGGTGATCACAGTCTGGTACACAATGAACACATCCGGTCGGTTGTCAAGTCGCAGTGCCTTCGCACTCCTTCGCACTCCGTCCGATGCACTTCGGTCGTGCATCAGACGGGGCTGTGGCCATGGGCGTCAGGAACTGCTTGCGACGCCGCTGGTGGATACCATACTCGCTCCGGGTGCTCATAGACGGCTCCAAGCGACGGATCATCTGGTCTTGGCGTCCGGCTACCACAGGGTTAATATGTTAAGGTAACACGACCATGGAGACTCAGGCCACGATCAGCGAGCGGCGGGCGGCCTACGATCCTGCCGCCATCGAGCCCAAGTGGCAGCAGCGCTGGGAGAGCGATGGGCTGCACCGGGCGCGCATCGATCCGGAGCGCAAAAAGCACTACTTCCTGACCATGCTGCCCTATCCGTCCGGCGACCTGCACATCGGCCACTGGTATGCGATGACGCCGTCGGACGCGCGCGCCCGCTACCTGCGCATGCAGGGGTACAACGTGCTGTACCCGATCGGGTTCGACTCCTTCGGCCTGCCGGCGGAGAACGCGGCGATCAAGCGCAACATCCACCCCAAGGAGTGGACCTACGCCAACATCGACCGCATGCGCGGCCAGTTGCGCTCCATGGGCGCGATGTGGGACTGGCAGCGCGAGGCGACCTCTTCCGATCCCCAGTATTACCGCTGGACGCAATGGTTCTTTGTCAAGCTGCTGGCCCACGACCTGGCCTACCGCAGCCATGCGGCGGTCGATTTCTGCCCCAACTGCAACACCACCGTGGCGCGCGAGCAGGTGGTGGGCGAGGAGCGGTTGTGCGAGCGCTGCGACACCCCGGTGATCAAGCGCGACCTGGAGCAGTGGTTTCTGCGCATCACCCGCTATGCCGAGGAGTTGCTGCGCTTCGACGGCATCGACTGGCCGGAACGGATCCGCACCCTGCAGACCAACTGGATCGGCCG
Source organism: Spirochaetia bacterium (assembly GCA_965262935.1). GTDB lineage: Bacteria > Spirochaetota > Spirochaetia > SZUA-6 > Bin103 > Bin103. The sequence goes on from OZ253572.1 coordinate 1,883,534, forward strand.
CAGCGAGGGCGCGCACGTGGCGTTCCGGACCGAGCACGGCGCCGCCCTGGAGGTGTTCACCACCCGGCCCGATACCCTGTGGGGCGCCACCTTCATGGTGCTGGCCCCCGAGCATCCGCTGGTGGCCAAGCTCACCACGCCGGCGCGGCGCGCCGAGGTGGAGGCGTACGTGGCCAGCGCCACCCGCCAGACCGACATCGAACGCGAGGCGGCGGGCCGGGACAAGAGCGGCGCGTTCACCGGCGCCTACGCGGTCAATCCGGTCAACGACGAGAACATTCCGATCTGGATCGCCGACTACGTGCTGATGACCTACGGCACCGGCGCCATCATGGCGGTGCCGGCGCACGACGAGCGTGACTTCGCCTTCGCCCGCGCCTTCGGCCTGACGGTGCGCCCGGTGATTCAGCCCGACGGAACGGCGCCGCTCGACGGCGGCACGATGACCGAGGCGGTGATCGCCAACGGGGCGATGATCGACTCCGGACCGCTCACCGGCACGCCCGCCAACCAGGCGATTCCGCGCACCATCGCCTGGCTCGGCGAGCGTGGCATCGGCCGCGCCGAGGTGGTCTACCGGCTGCACGACTGGCTGATCTCGCGGCAGCGCTACTGGGGCTGTCCCATTCCGGTGGTGCACTGCGATCGCTGCGGCAGTGTGCCGGTGCCCGAGGAGCAACTGCCGGTGGAACTGCCGGACGACATCGAGTGGCGCCCTACCGGCGAGAGTCCGCTCAAGTTCCATCCAACGTGGCGCAATACCACTTGTCCGCAGTGCGGGCAGGCGGCGGAGCGCGAGACCGACACCATGGACACCTTCATGTGCTCCTCCTGGTATCACCTGCGCTACCTCAGCCCCGACTGTAGCGACGGGCCGTTCGACTCCGACGAGTACCGCTACTGGATGCCGGTCGACACCTACACCGGCGGCGCCGAGCACGCCACCATGCACCTGATGTACACCCGGTTCTTCCACAAGGCGAACCGCGACATGGGCATCGAAACCGGCGCCGAGCCGATGCTGCAACTGCGCAACCAGGGCCAGATCCTGGCCGCCGACGGCGTCCGCATGAGCAAGTCGCGCGGCAACACGACCGACCCGGACGAGCTGGTGGCGCGCCACGGCGCCGACGCGGTGCGCGCCTTCCTGATGTTCGGCTACCGCTGGTCGGAGGGCGGCCCGTGGAACGACGGCAACATCCACGGCGTGGTGCGCTGGCTGGGCCGGGTGTGGGATCTCGCTCAGCGGATACGGGAAGCCGGCGTCCGGTCGGGTGTTGTGTACACCGAGGGCGATGACGTGCGGCTGCTCGGCGACGTGATTCGCAGCATGCACCAGACGATTCAGCGCGTGTCGCACCGGTTCGAGGAATTCGAGTTCAACACGGTCGTGTCGGAGCTGATGAAGCTGACCAACGCGATCCTTTCCGCCGAGGCGGGCGCCGAATCGAGCGCCGAGTCGACCTTCATCGACCACCCGCGGGTGCACGAGGCGGTGCTGACCCTGCTCACGCTGATGGCGCCGGTCACGCCGCACCTCGCCGAGGAGCTGTGGGCGCAACTCGGCCAGCCGTACAGCATCCACCGGCAGCGGTGGCCGGTAGCCGACGCCGCGCTGGCCGCCGACGAGTTGATCACGCTGGTGGTTCAGGTCAACGGCAAGGTGCGCGGCAAGGTGGAGGTGCCCGCCGACATCGACGAGCCGGAAGCGCGCCGCCAGGCACTGGCGCTGCCCAACGTCGCACGCGCCACCGGCGAGACCGAGCCGCGCCGCGTGATCTACGTCCCCGGCCGGCTGGTCAACGTCGTGGTGTAGCGGGGGAGAGCGTTGGCACAAGCCTACCGGTACGGCGGTGCGCGGGCGCTGGTGCGGCTGCACGAGCGGCACCTGTGGGAGTTCTGGGCCACCTGGTGCGAGGCGCGCAGCGCGCAGGTGCAGCTTCCCGAGACCGACGACCTCAACTATGCCTCGCTGGACGTGCTGCTGCATCACGTGCTTGCCTGTGCGCGCGGCTACTTGCAGTGGATGTGCACGCAGTTGCAGTTGCCCGATCCCGGCATCGATCGCGCGCCAGCGGCGGAACGCGCGCCCGATGAGGCGGGCGGCTACCTGAACCACCTGCTGGAACGCTGGCGCACACCGCTGCGCGACGTGCCGCGGGAGGCGTTTCGCAAGCCGGTTCAGCAGGCGCTCACCGCCACCACCGTCGAGGCGATGCTGGAGCACGCCGTGATGCATCCGATCCGGCACAGCTTTCAGCTTCGCAACCTGCTCGCGGCGCGACAGGCGCGGCAGGAGTAGGCCGGGGATGGCGGCCCGACCCGGCAGAGCGAAGCGGCTCTATCTCATCGACGGCATGCCGTTGGTGTACCGCGCCTACTTCGTGTTTCTGAACAATCCGCTGATCACCGCCAACGGCTTCAACTCGTCGGCGGTATTCGGCTACACCAACTCGCTGCTGCAGATCCTCGCCGACGAGGAGCCCACCCACATCGCCGTGGTGTTCGACGCACCGGGGCCGACTTGGCGCACCGACGCCTACGCCGACTACAAGGGCACGCGCCAGAAGGCGCCCGAGGGGGTGCGCGACTCCCTGCCGCACGTGCAGCGGGTGACCGAGGCGATGGGCATCCCGGTCATCAGCCACGCCGGCGTCGAGGCGGACGACGTGATCGGGACCATCGCGCGGCGTGCCGAGGCGGCCGGGTTCGACACCTACATGGTCACGCTCGACAAGGACTTCGCACAACTCGTCGGCGAGCACACGTTTCTGTACCGGCTGCCGCGCATGGGCGGCGATCCACCGCAGATCCTCGACGTGGCCGGCGTGCGGGAGCGGTTCGGCGTGGCGCGACCGGAGCAGGTGATCGACCTGATCGGTCTGGCCGGCGACACCGTGGACAACATCCCCGGCATCCCCGGGGTGGGCGAGAAGACCGCGCAGAAGCTGATCGAGCGCTTCGGTTCGGTGGAGGCGCTGGTGGCCGCAACCGATCAGCTCAAGGGTAAGCAGCGCGACAAGATCGAGACCTTCGCGGCGCAGGCGCTGCTGTCCAAGCGTCTGGCCACCATCGACCGCGAGGTGGAGGTGGCTGCCGATCCCGACCAATTCGCTACTGCGAAGCTGGACCCCGAGCGGGTCATCCCGGTGTTCCAGGAGTTCGAGTTCAACGCGCTGGTCAAGCGCATCTTCGGGGACGGCGCGGCCGCTGCTGTCGCGGCGCCGGGAACCGGTTCCGCCGCCGCGAGCGGGCTGCGTGTGCTGACCGAGCGCGAGTACGACTACGTCCTGGTGGCGGGCGCCGCCGCGCGCGCCGAGTTGTGCGACGCTCTGCTTGAGCAGCAGTCGGTGGCCCTGTTCGCGGTCACCGGTCGCGGCGACCCCAAGTCGTGTCCGCTGGCGGGCGTGGCGTTGTCCTGGCGGGAGGGCTCCGCCGCCTATCTGCCGTTGCCGGAGGAGCGCCCGGCCGCCGCGGCGCTGCTGGCCGAGCTGGCGCCATTCTGGGAACACCCCGGCATCACCAAGGTGGGGCACGACCTGAAACGCTGGGTCACGGCGCTGCGCTGGCACGGCGTGACCGTGGCGGGCCGGCTGCTCGACACGCGGCTGGCCCACCAACTGGTGGAGTCGGATGGCGCGCACGAGCTGGCCCTGCTGTGCGAGCACTACCTGAGCTACCAGTTGCTGACCCTCGACGAGGTCGCCGACGACCTGCTCCAACGGGGCGACTTCAGCGCCGCGGCGCTGGCCGACGGTGGCCTGCCGCCGGCCCGGCTGGCCACCTACGCCGGCGAACGCGCCGATCTGACCGCCGCCCTGCTCGACGTGCTGCAGGGCGAGATCGACCGCTACGAGGAGCGCGAGCTGTGGGACCGCATCGAGGTGCCCCTGATGCCGCTGCTGGTGGAGATGGAGTGCGCCGGGGTGGGCATCCGCGTGGACGCTCTGCGCGAGTATTCGATGGAGTTGGAGAAGGAGGTCGCCGCGCACGAGATCGAGCTGTACCGGCTCGCCGACGGGCCGTTCAACCTCAACTCGCCCAAGCAGCTCGGCGAGCTGCTGTTCGAGCGGCTCAAGATCGACGACCAGCCGAAGCGCACCCGAACCGGCCAGTACATGACCACCGAGCAGGAGCTCACCCGCTTCGCCGACCGCCATCCGATCATTCCGTTGATCCTGGACTACCGCGCCGTGCAGAAGCTCAAGTCCACCTACGTGGACACCCTGCCGGACGCAGTGCAGCCGCAGACCGGGCGCATTCACTCCACCTTCAACCAACTCGTCGCGGCCACCGGGCGGCTTAACTCCGAGGGCCCGAACCTGCAGAACATCCCCATTCGCAGCGACCGGGGCCGCGAAATCCGGCGCGCCTTCGTAGCCCCCGAGGGGCAGGTGCTGCTGGCCGCCGACTACTCGCAGATCGAACTGCGCATCATGGCCGCCATCACCGACGACCCGGGCCTGGTGGAGGCGTTCGCCGAGGACGTCGACATCCACGCCGCCACCTCCGCGCGGGTGTTCGGCGTGCCGCTGTCCGAGGTGACCGAGGACATGCGCCGCCGCGCCAAGATGATCAACTTCGGGCTGATGTACGGCATGTCCGCGTTCGGTCTCGCGCAGCGGCTCAACATCGCCCGCGCCGAGGCGCGTGAAATCATCGAGCGCTACTTCGCCCAGTTTCCGAACATCCAGCAATACATGGACGACACGGTGGCCGGCGCCCGCGAACGCGGCTACGTCGAGACGCTCAGGGGCCGGCGCCGCTACCTGCGCGACATCAACTCGCGCAACCACGCGGCGCGCGCGGCGTCGGAGCGGATCGCCATCAACGCGCCGATCCAGGGCAGCGCCGCCGACATGATCAAGATCGCCATGCTCGACATCGACCGCGAACTGCACGGCAACCGGCTGGCGGCGCGCATGATCCTGCAGGTGCACGACGAGCTGGTGTTCGAGGTGCCGCACGGCGAACTGGAGCAGGTGCGCGGCATCGTGGTGCGCGGCATGCGCGACGCCCTGCCCCTGGGGCGGGTGCCGGTGGTCGTCGAAGTCGGCACCGGCGCCGACTGGCTGGAAGCGCACTGACCGCGTCCAGAGCAGGGCCATTCGCTCCGCTGTACTGAACGGGATTACCTGTTGTTGCCGACTTGCGCCTCGTGGCGCAGCAGGTGGTCGACCAGCACCAGGTTGAACATGGCGTCCACCAGCGGCACGGCGCGTGGCAGCACGCACGGGTCGTGGCGGCCGCGCGGGCGCAGGGTCACCTCGTTGCCGGCTTCGTCGACGGTCTGCTGCGGTTGCAGGATGGTGGCGGTCGGCTTGAAGGCGGCGCGCACCACGATCGCCTCGCCGTTGGAGATGCCGCCCTGCACGCCGCCGGAGCGGTTGCTGCGCGTGCGCACGCGCCGAGCGCCGGATGCGTCCTCGGCCATGTAGAACAGGTCGTTGTGGGTGCTGCCGGTCATACGCGTGCCGGCGAAGCCGGAGCCGATCTCGAAGCCGCGGCAGGCGGGCAGCGACAGCATCGCCTTGGCCAGGTCGGCGTCCAGCTTGTCGAACACCGGTTCGCCGAGGCCGGGCGGCACGCCGTGCGCCACCGCTTCCACCACGCCGCCGAGCGAATCGCCCGCCTTGCGGGCGGCGTCGATGCGCTGTTCCATGGCGGCGGCCGCCGCCGGGTCGGGGCAGCGGGTGATGTGCGCCTCCACCGCTTCGCGGGTGACGCTGCCGGGCGTCACCTTGGCCTCGATGTCCTGCACCCGCTTGACGTAGGACACCACCACGGTGCCGCAGCGCTCGCGCAGCACCTTGGCGGCGATGGCGCCGGCCGCGACCCGCCCGATGGTCTCGCGCGCGCTCGCCCGCCCGCCGCCCCGCCAGTCGCGCCGGCCATACTTGGCGTCGTAGGTGTAGTCGGCGTGCGACGGGCGGTACATGGTGCGCATCTCGTCGTAGTCGCGCGAGCGGGCGTCCTTGTTGCGCACCAGGATGTGGATCGCGGTGCCGGTGGTGCAGCCCTCGAACACGCCGGAGAGAATCTCGGCGCGGTCGCTCTCGGCGCGCTGGGTGGTGATGCGGCTCTGGCCGGGGCGGCGCCGGTCCAGCTCCGCCTGCACGTCCTGCTCGGTGAGCGCCACGCCCGGCGGACAGCCGTCGATGACGACGCCGACGGCGGGGCCGTGCGACTCGCCCCAGGTGGTGATGCGAAACAGGTGACCGAAGGTACTGGCCATGGCTTTCCTCCCTGGCTCCGCTAGCCCGCCGCGGCAACCGCGGCGGCAGCGGGAAACGGCCGCCGCGGGGTGGCGGCGTCAGGATACGCGTCGCCGGGCAGCTCGGTCAGCGGCGTCGCCGGCGGGTCGCCGTGCAGCGGGTTGGGCTCGCGCCACACGGCGCCGTTGTAGGTGCGCACCAGCACCTCGTCGCCGGCACGCCCGAGCAGATACTGCGGCAGCAGCGGCACCTTGCCGTAGGGCGTGTCGAGCACGTAGTTGGGCACGCCGAAACCGGTGGTGTGGCCGCGCAGCGCCTGCATGATCTCCAGCCCCTTCTCGATGCTGGTGCGCAGGTGGGCGGTGCCGGCCAGAAGCTGGCAGTGGAAGATGTAGTAGGGCCGCACGCGCATACGCAACAGGCCGTGCACCAGGGCGCGCATCACGTCCGCATCGTCGTTCACGCCTTTCAGAAGCACGCTCTGGTTGCCGAGCGGGACGCCGGCCGACAGCAGCAGGTCGCAGGCGCGCGCCGCCTCCGCGGTGAGCTCGCGCGGATGGTTGAAGTGGGTGTTGAGCCAGATCGGGTGATGGCGGGCCAGGATCCGGCACAGTTCCGGGGTGATGCGCTGCGGCAGGGTGCACGGCGTGCGGGTGCCGAAGCGGATGATCTCGACGTGTTCGATGGCGCGCAGGCGGCTCAGCAGCTCCTCAATGCGGCGGTCCGAGAACAGGAACGGATCGCCGCCGGTCACCAGCACGTCGCGAATCGCCGCGTTGGCGGCGATGTAGGCCAGGCCCTGGTCGATCTTGCGGCGCGTGTGATGCTCATCCTCGTTGCCCACGAAGTACTCGCGGAAGCAATAGCGGCAGTAGGTCGGGCACACGTTGGTGACCTTGAACGCCACCCGGTCGGGGTACACGTGCACCACCGCATCCACCGGCGAGTTGTCCAGCTCGGCAAGCGGATCGGCCAGGCCCAGCTCATCGTCCAGTTCCTGCGCGGCGGGTACCTGCTGGCGGCGCAGCGGGCAGGCCGGGTCGTCCGGATCCATCAGGCTCGCATAGTAGGGGGTGATGCTCCATCGGTAGTGCCGCCCGGCCGCCCGGATCTGCTCCCGTTCGGCGCCGCTCAGGCGCAGGTAGCGGCCCAACTCCTCCACCGTGGAGATGCGATGGGTCATCTGCCAGCGCCAGTCGTGCCACTGTGCTGTGCCGTGGTCGCCGCCGGGTGCGTTCATCGCGGCCAATATAACATGCGCCGGGGCACAGCATGCTGACGGTACGCCGGCAAGCGATCTGCTACACTTGCACCCATGCCGAGACGGGATTGGCGCGACCAGGGGGTGCGCGTGGTGAAGGGGGACCGGCTCGACGGCAACACCCCGCAGACGCCCGGCATGACGCGCGCGGCGGCGATCAACCGCGCCTCCGCGGGGGCCGAGAAGCTGTGGGCCGGCACCGTCGAGATCCACCCCAACGCCAAGACCGGCGCCCACCACCACGGCGCGCTGGAGAGCGTGATCTACGTGGTAAGCGGGCGGGCGCGGATGCGCTGGGGCGAGCGGCTGGAGTACGTGGCCGAAGCGGGCCCCGGCGACTTCATCTATGTGCCGCCCTACGTCCCGCACCAGGAGATCAATGCCAGCCGCGACCAGCCGCTGTCCTGCGTACTGGTGCGCAGCGGCCAGGAGCCGGTGGTGGTGAATCTCGACATCCCGGTCGCCGAGGAACCGGAAGAGGTGGCGTGGATCGACCCCATCCACCCCGGCAACCAAGGGCAGTAAGGAAGCCGCGGAACGGATACACTGCCGCCCGATGCAAGAGGTGAATGCGCCCCTGGCCAAACAGATTGCGTTTCTGGTCGAGGCCGACAAGCTGAAACGGGTGTTGCGGCGCTCGTCGATCGTCGGCAAGCACCGGCTTGAGAACACCGCGGAGCACTCCTGGCATATCACGCTGATGGCACTGGTGCTGGCGGAACACGCGGCGGTGCCGGGGCTCGATCAATTCAGAGTCGTCAAGATGCTGGTGGTGCATGATCTGGTGGAGATCGATGCCGGCGATACGTTCGTGTACGACGAGATCGCCCGGCAGGATCAGGAGGAGCGCGAGCAGCGTGCTGCCGAGCGTATCTTCGCGCTGTTGCCGGCCGAGCAGGGCGCAGAACTGCGCGCGTTGTGGGACGAGTTCGAGGCCCGGCTCACTGCAGAGGCGAAGTTCGCAAAGGCGGTAGATCGCCTGCAGCCTCTCCTGCTCAACTACGTGAACGGCGGCATCGGCTGGCAGCAGCACGGTGTGCGGGCAGGGCAGGTGCGCGATCTGAACCGCAGCATAGAAGGCGGCGCGCCGGAGTTGTGGCGTTACGCTCAGGGGCTGATCGACGACGCCATCCGGCGCGGATACCTCGCCCGCTGAGTGCACCGGGTAACGGAGTCGGTGTGCGCGGCAGCCAATGCCCGCTACGTTAGTAGTGTCGGAGGAAGAAGCAGATGAGCAGGCACAGTCGATCCGCTACGCACAAGCCTATGGAATTGGTGATACCAGCATCGGCCGCTTGCCGGCGCGTTCGCATCACGCGACGACATCGTGCGACCGCCTGCACATTGGCGGCAGCGGCGATGCTGCTCGCCGGCGCCGTGGCGGCCGTAGCACAGAGCGCCGGACCGCCGGAGTATGGCTACGGGACCATCCCGTTCGGGAACACGGCGCAGCAGATCATACGTGAGTTGAGCGGCGCCACCATCGAGGAAGCGGGCTCGGAGGCGCATTTCATCAACCACTACGAAGTGCTGCCCGACTTCTTCGCCGCGGGCCTGGAGCCGGACTGGCTTGGCATACAGCAGCAGTTGAACGTCGACGTAACGCGCATGTACCGGGTGTCGTACGTCGGCTGGATCAACGTCGTTGCCCTGGAGCTGTTTTTCTACCGCGAGCACGACGCACCAGACGAACTTGGGTCCTATCGTCTGTTCATGGTGCGCAAGACGCTGAAGACGGCCGGCAGCGGCAGCCATACCGAGGTCTCCAACGTCCTGACGGAAGCGATCGACGGACGTCTCGGGCGGGACCCGGTAAGCTACGATGTCAAGTTCGTGCCCGGGCTGGCGGCGCGGATCTCCAAGTGGGAGATGGCGGACAGCGACATCTTCCTGCTGGTGTTCCAGAATATCTTCAGCGCCAGCGACGCCGACATCGTGTACCGCGACCGCGAGCAGTGGCAGCGCTACGTGGCAGCGCACCGGAGCGAAGCCGGCGAGCAGACCCGCTCCGCCGGCAGCAGCTTTTAGCCCCGAGGAACGCCATGGGCGAAACGATGAAGAAGGCGGTGATCCAGGGGCCGCGGCAGGCGGGGCTGGTCGACGTGCCGATTCCGGAGCCGCGCGGCGACCTGGTGCTGATCAAGGTGTGCGCGGTGCCGATGTGCACGGAGTACAAGACGTTCGAATCGGGGCGTACCGCCGATGCTCTCGGCCACGAGGGAGTGGGCGAGGTGGCGGCCGTGGACGGCCACTCCGATCTTGCGGTCGGTGATCGGGTGGTGATCCTGGGGCTGTTCTCCTGCGGCACCTGCCGCTACTGCCGCGCCGGGCACGTCATGCACTGCATGCGCAAGTCCGGTCATCGGAGCCAGCCAAGCAGCCAGTCCAGCGGTCCACGACGCTCCAAGGGTGCGTCACGCACCGGAAGTGCGTCGCGCACCGGCGCCTACGCGCAGTACCGGCTGGCGCGCTCGTGGATGCTGCCGCGTATTCCGGACGATGTCTCGTTCGAGCATGCGGCGCTGACCTGGTGCGGGTTGGGGCCTACCTTTGGCGCGATGCAGCGCATGGCGGTGGATGCGTTCGACACGGTGCTGGTGACCGGCGCCGGGCCGGTGGGGCTCGGCGCCCTGGTGAACGCCGCCTGGCGCGGGGCGCGCGCCATCGTGGTGGAGGGCGTGCCGTGGCGCGCCGAACGTGCGCGCTCGATGGGCGCCGCCGCCGTGCTGGATCCCGCGGATCCGGATCTGGTGGAACAGATCCGGACGCTCACCACCGACGGGCTCGGGGTCGACTGCGCCGTCGAGTGTGCCGGGGTCGTCGCCGCGCAGCGCACGTGCATTGAGGCGACCCGGCCGCGGGGTCAGGTGGCGTTCGTGGCCGAGTGCAACGACGAGCTGCCGATCCGCATCAGTCCCGACATGATCAGAACCGGGTTGACGCTGATCGGCCAATGGCACTACAGCATGAACGACTTCGAGCGGCTGCTGGCCGTGGTGCGCTCGTCGCCGCTGCTGGAACAGCACGTCAGCCATCGGTTGCCGATGAGCCGGGTCCAGGAAGCCCTGGAATTGTGCGCTTCGCATCAGTGCGGCAAAGTGATTCTCGATCCCTGGAAGTGAGGAAATCCATGAGTAAGCAGATACGGATCGGCGGGCCGGTGTTCGCCCCGGTCGACACCCCGGAGCAGTTCGTGAGGCATCTTCAGGAGCAGGGTTTCGCCGCCACCTACCACCCCCGCTTTGCGGACCCGGCGCTGCTGTCCGAGGTGGTCGCGGCACTCGCGGAGGCGGACATCGTGGTCGCCGAGACCGGGGCGTTCGGCATCAACGTGCTCGACCCCAACGCCGCGCAGCGGGAGCGCAACATCGCCGAGATCTGCCGGCGCCTGGAGAGTGCCGAGCGCATCGGCTCGCTGTGCTGCGTCGCGCACGGCGGCTGGGCGGGCAGCAACTCGTTCAACAAGCACTACCCCGAGAACTTCAGCCAGCGCTCGGTCGACACCCTGGTGGCGGCGGTGCAGCGCATCATCGACACCGTGCAGCCACGGCACACGAAGTTCGTGCTGGAGACCGAATCGCGCTACCTGCCCGACTCGGCGGATGTTTACCTGGAGATCCTGAAGGCAGTGGATCGGCCTGCGTTTGCCGCCCATCTGGACCCGGTGAACATCACCTCCAGCCCGCGCCGCTTCTACCGCAGCGGCGACTTCATCCGCGACTGCTTCGCCAAGCTGGGGCCGCACCTGGTGAGCTGCCATGCCAAGGACACCCAGATGCCGCGCCACGCGCAGGTGCGCTTCGACGAGACCTTCGCCGGCAACGGCAGCCTCGACTACCAGGCCTACTTCACCGAGCTGGCCCGGCTGGACGCCGACGTGCCGCTGATGATCGAGCACATCAACGCGCGCCAGCTGCGCTGGGCCACCGACTACCTGTACGAGCAGGCCGCCCGCGCCGGCGTCGCGGTCCGCCACGCCGACCGCCGGATCACCGCGCCATCGTAGCGCCGCCGCCCACCGGTAACACCCCGCTGGTGACGAAGCGCCGCGCCGGCGACGCCAGATAGACGGCGGCCATACCGATATCCTCCGGCTGCCCCATTGCCCGGAGGCGCGTCCGGTCGAGGAAGCGTTGCTCGCGTGCCGGATCGGCGAGGGCGGGCTCCAGCATTGGCGTAACGATCCAAACCGGACGGTGCGATGCTGTTGACGCGGATGGGGGGGCCAGTTCCACGCGAGGCAGCGCACCATCCCGACGTAGCCGGATTTCGAGGCCGAGTGCGGCTTCTGCATGGCTGGCCACCGAGCGCCGAGACGGTCAACAGGATAGACCCGCCGTCGGCGGCGTGCAGGCGTGGGGCTCGCTGCCCGGCTGAGCTGGAAGGCGCCGGAGACCTGCGTCCGGACCACCGAGTAGAACTCGCCGTCGGGGAGTTGGTCGGTGTTTTTGCCGATGCTTTGGCCACCGTTGTGGTCAGAGTCGTGAACGTACCGAACCAGTTTACCGCCGCCTGCAGCAGGCCGTCGGCGCCTTGGTTGTCGGCGACGTCGTACACTTGGTAGGTGGCGTTCTCGTCGAGTTCAGCGACCACCCTTTGCAACTCGGCCTCGCGCCACCCGCGCACGAGCACCTTGGCGCCAGCGGCAACCAAGTAACGCGCCATGCCCAGTCCCATGCCACTGCCCCTCGGTGATCAACTCAACGATTCCATCCATCCGAGAACTGTCGAGGAGCCTTGAATCAAGCATCGTTACTGTCCACCGTAGCGTCCGGGTCCTTCCACATCCACGCCAAGGCCATGGGAAGGTGCCATTAGCGTAGACGATTCGTGGAAAGCGCTCACCAGGTGGCCAAGAGCGCTTTGAAGCGCGGATCCAACTCAGGACGTATTAGCGGCCGAGTTGCCGCGGATTGCAGCCGACCGAATACGGTAGCCTACGGTACCCTCTACCAAACGATCCTTGAGCTGTTCAGATGAGGTGCTTTTGGGCACCGGTATATCCAGCACTCGGGCGAAGCGTGTAAGTTCCGTTTTTGTGTGGAGAAGCCCGTCGATCAGCTCCCTGGCTCGCTCGCGTGTATGGGTATTTCGCAAGGCTTCCTGAAGTCTCCCGAACTCTTCATCCGAGCAGCGGATCCGTGTTCTTTGCTCATTCGACTTCTTTAGCGGCGGCCGAATCTCAAGTCGCGACTGTCCATCTAGAACGCTTTCGAACTCCGAATCGTCCATCGTCTGTATTTGACTTGCCAAATCGCGCAACAAAGAGACGACCTGTTGCTTGGCGGATCGTTTTTTCAGCCCGTTGGATGCCATGCGATACTCCGTTCGAATTCAGAAACGAAAGACTCGATCTCATCTCGTACCCTTTTCTGCGTCCTATTACCAGCGCTCTTCAAAACTACCGGAATACCGTATTCCGGGGCATCCGCAAAGAATGTCTTGTTTTCTCGTATCCAGCTGTCAAATACTGGCACACCAAGGCTTCGAATCCGGGATACATAAGGCCTTTGAGAGGAAATCGGTACCCCGCTATATGCCTGAATCATCGTGAACACAACTCCCATTATCTTCGGATCGATAGTATCCGATGCGGCACGATTACCTAGTCGTGCGTACTCGTTGAAATCATGGACCAGTTGACTGAGTTGTCGCCTCAGATAGTCTATTCCCATCGTCGACAGGTAGTCAGGCTTTGCGGGCACGAGAATAAATTCGCTCGCAACGATGGCGTTCTTCGTCACAATGTTGAAGTTGGGCGGACAGTCGATCAAGACCAAATCAAATGCGTTTTCGAGCGACGACAGCCCATCGCGAAGTCGACGATGGACCTTGAGAAAGTTGGCCTTTGCTTGACTGAGACTAGCTCCACCAAGCGATGTTGCGAGCTCAAGATCGACATTTATCAATCCTAGGTGTGATGCTATCAGGTGGAGCTCGCCGGCGCGGGAAGACAATAGCCCTGATACTTCTTCCGGTTGAAAGATCAGGGAGTCAAGAGAGATCGGAGAACCGCTCTCGAACGAGTCAAACCATGATTCTGCTCGATCTCTTCCTCCCATTGGTCGGGACGAATAAATGAAAATGTCAGACTCGCCTGTGCGTCCAGGTCCAGCAGCAGAATCCTTTTCCCGCGCCAGGCGAGTTCGGCTGCGAGATTCGCGGCGATCGTGGTCTTCCCGACTCCGCCCTTGTAATTTATCACTGCAATGACTGGCATACAAACATTCTCCCTGACTGCAGGTTAAGCTTGGCGTTACGTACAGTCAAGCCGTTGTCGCTTGGTGTCGGCGTGGGATCATTGGAGGTCGCGGCTGCGGACCGGCGGTTCGGGCGGGTAGTGGGCCAGGCGTTGGCGGCTTGATGATCGAGGCTGTTGGCCGATAATTCGGAGACCCAGGAAACGCCGTGCGGCGATGTGCAACACTTGGACTGGGTGGTACCGTTGACGCCTATAGGAACCAATTGATGGCGATTCGGCATGCGGGCAGGGTGGGTACCGAGACCACATGAGCGGTCATCCGCGGCTCCGACAGTCTGGGAGCTGCGGAGTGATGGATAGCCAGTCGCAGCCGATTACACCAGACAGGTCAGCCTTGGTCAGGGAGGCACCGGTCAAGTCGGCACGCAGGAGGATGGCCTCTGTTGCGTTTGCTTGGAATAGACGGGCGCCCACCATGGTAGAGCAGGTCAGATCCGCACGGACCATCGTAGCCTCACTCATGAAGACTCCTGTCAGGTCGGAGTAACTCAGGTTTGTCTTGACCAGGTTGGCCCCTCTGAACGAGCGTTCCCGGAGGTCGCAACCCGACAGGTCGGCGCCCGGTCCATCCGTCGAGCAACGCTGCGCGTCCGCTGGCGGAGGGGCCGCGCATGGCTCCGGCGCCGGCCCGGCGCCCGTATCTGGGGTCGCTTGGTCGCAGCCTGCGGCCAATAACGAAAGTCCCATCAAGAGCAGGGCACGAATGACGCCACGCGCCGGGCGCCGCACCAGGGTCAGGGCGTCATCGGTCACCAGTGCGTACCTCCGGGGGTAAGGAGTGTGATCAAGGGTCATCGGTGGCAGTCGGGGAGGATCTGCAGTGACAGGTCGCAGCCGATAACACCGGACAGGTCAACGCCGGTCAGATTGGCACCGGACAGGTCGGCAGCGGTTAAGTCGGCGCCGGCTAAATCGGCATGTCGCGGTCAGCACCCGACAAATCGACGCTGACTGCGTTGGCGCCGACCAGATCGGCGTGTCGCAGGTCAGCACCAGACAGGTCAGCGCCTACCAGCACGGCGCTGGTCAGGTCGGCGTGCATAAAGACGGCCTCTGCGGAGTTTGTCAGAAACAAACGGGCGCCTACCATGGTAGAGCAGGTCAAGTCCGCATGGACCATAGTAGCGTTGCTCATGGGGACACCTGTCAGATCGGAGTAACTCAGGTTCGTTTTGACTAGGTTGGCCCCTACGAACCAGCGTTCCCGAAGGTCGCAACCCGACAAATCGGCGCCCGGTTCATCCGCCGTGCAACGTTCCTCGTCCCGTGGCGGGGAGGGCCGCGCATGGTTCCGGCGCCAGTGCGTCCCCCCGTGTCTGGCGTCGCATGGTCGCAACCAGGGATCAACAAAGTTAGTCCGATCAGGAAAAGCGCACGTATGACGCCGCGCGCAGGACGCCGCAGGGCGTCATCGGGCATCAGTGAGTACCTCGGCTGTGGGACGTTGGTCGGGGACGGGGCCAGTAGGGTGACCGTGCGATACGGTGCTTCAGTGCGCCCCGCGTGGGCACCAAGAGGGGCTGGGTCAGCAGGTCGGCTTGGTCCTGCTCCACCACTAAACCGCGTGCCATCCCCAAACCCGAGACCAGTGCCTCCACCGGGGACCACCGCCACTTGGCGATCCAGACGAACCTGTCCAAGCTTGCATCAAGCTGCGTTGCGCCCCTGGTGCCCAAGACTACTCTGGCCGATGCCTCCTGTCCATGTCGTTGATTAGAGTCTACGAATCCGGGTTCGTCCGCCAAGTCATAGAATCACCACGCCGCGGACGGCAACGGTGCGGGCCGTTGTCGGCCGATCACCAACGTGGCACACTTCGCCGCCGTATCGAGGCCGGTCACTTCGCTGGCGACAGGGAGCGCGCGCGCTCCCTGTCTGGCGGCGCAACGGGTCCAGCGGATCGCCGCGCCTACTGTGGTGCGGCTGCGCACCAGTGCCAAGCGATGGCGGCGAACGGAACGAGCGAAGCGAATCCAAACTCCGGGCCAACGGGCGGCGTCCGCTGGCCCGGCTAGCCACGGTCGGTCGGCAGCGCGTCACGCCCGTGGCGGCGGGCGTCGTCGGCGGTGGTAGCCGGTGCGAAGACGCCCGTCGGGTGTAGGCCTCCAGATTATCAAGATCGTTGCCGAAGGCGATCATCACTCTCGATTGCCGTTGTCAACGGAATGGCTCCAGAACTCTCGACGAAGTGAATTGATTGCTCTTCCTCATACGTTAGTAGGGTTACATCGATGGGGGTTCCGAGTGTCCGCCATGCTTCCGTCAAGAACGGTTCATGAATACGATACGCGTCTCGTGACGGACACGTTTCCGAGTCGTATAGAATCAATAGATCGAAGTCAGAAGGTCGCGTACGGTATAGGAATGACCCAAACACAAACGCCGTGGACCCATCAGGCAACTTTGTATCTATATTCGGGATTACCATTGTCATCCTTTCTGACATATTTCTTGGGCTCAGTCCTATTCAAGGCGCCAAGAAACTCATCGATGACGAAAATCCCGATGTCGTTTTCTGCACCAAATCTCTTCGCCTCTATCGTATATCCGTTCCACTTACCGGCCGTGACAATATATTCTACACTCGGAAACTCATCCACAGCCCTATGGACTGCCGCAAGGCCAAGTACATATTCGTCTACGAGCAAGACGTCAATCTGCGTTCCACCAGCGAGATCTACGTGAAATAGAATATCGCGAGAGCGACGGACGGAGCTCACCCGACTATGCGTCCGCAGAACACGACAGAAGAACAATATCGAGTTATATCGGACGTTCCAACTATTGCGACTCGCCATAGGCTCTCACCATTCTCTCAAACTCCCGTGGGAACCGAGCGATACCTTCGGTACGACGGTAACAATTCTGTTCAAAACCTCTTGCATGTTCGATAAACATACATGCGGCTTGATATGATTCTATATCAAATAGATTCTTATTCTCCATGATAACGTTAGTGATACGCTGATTGTTCGGGACGATCGTATCGAGCTTCCGAAACGCCCAGAGATCCGCCAAGTTGCTCAAGGGGTTGGCCATAGCCTCATCTGATTCAGGACCATAAATAAGCCACGCTGTCTTGTTCTCAACTAACAGCTTCTGTATGTACTGTAATACTTCATCAACTGTGTCGAAATGAGGGACAGATAGAGCATCTGAAATGCTTTTCTCATGGTCACACTTCATCTTTATTAGGATCTGTTTGGTGAATTTATTGTGGACCTTGTCGATGAGTGTATGGTGTGTAGGACAGAGAAGTATCAAGTTATCGTAACTGTCGTCACCGCCGGAATCAATCGCGCGGGGTCCTTGGTGGCGTTTTGCAATTACGTGAGCCATCTCTCCAATCACAGTCGGACAATCTTCTATGTGATCTATACAAGGCGTGGAGCAACCCGGATAGCTGCATCTGCCTGCAGATAGCCCCCATAGCTTCTTGATGTCACTGTCACTAATTGCCATAGTCGGAACGACGAGGTATCGGACTCCTGCTAGCTCTGAGTGTGGATTCGTGTCACAAGGTAGGGCCGGCGCAGCGTGGAGGCAAGTCGGGTTAGAGATTCGGAGAATCGTCTGAGCATCTCAGGAGCTTCCCACCGGCCCTGCGGCCCGGCGTGGTCATGGGAGAAACTGCGGTAGTTTCTCAGGAGCTTCCCACCGGAGGGGCGATGGCGTGGGTGTTTCAATTGAACAAAAGTGTGGGTGGTGCCGTGATGCGTGCACCGGTGCGTGGTCAGTGGAAGTCGTGGCTTCTGACCGGGGGACTTGCGCGCGTAGTGGCGGGCAGGTCGGGGAGCCAGAACTGCCGCGCGATGATGTGCACGACCTGGTGCTGTGACTGGATGGTGCCGCTGACGCCCAGGAAGGAGGTGGTGAGGATGGTGGGGCGATACTGCCGGAACACCTTCGACCACACCACCAGGTTCACGAATCCGGTCTCGTCCTCCAGGGTCATGAACACCACCCCGGCCGCGGTGCCGGGCCGCTGCCGGCAGATCACCAGCCCGGCGTAGGACACTGCGCTGCCGTTGTGCATGGCGATCACCTCGCTGGCGGCGGGCAGCGAGCACGCCGCCAGCCGGCGGCGCAACGGCTCCAGCGGATGGCCGCGCGTGCTGTGCTCGGCGGCCGCGTAGTCCCAGGCGATGGCGGCGAACTGATCGAGCGGAGCGAAGTGCAACTCCGCGTCGGGGGCGTGCAGCGGCAGCGGCGTGCTGCGCCCGCGCCGCCGTGCCGCGCCCAGCACCTCCCAGAGACCGGCGCGGCGCCGGGGATCGCCCCGTTGTCCTGCGCCCCCGTTCGGGTCCGGGGCGAGCTCGTTCAAGGCGCCGCTCTCGGCCAACCGCAGCAGGTCGTCCTGCGCCAGGGCCGGCACGCGCTCGATCAGGTCGGCCACCGACCGGAACGGCTGCGCCGCGCGCGCCGCGGTAACCGCCTCGCCGTCACGTTCCGCCAGCCCCTTCACGTAGCGCAACCCCATGCGCACCGCGCAGCGCCATCGGCCCGACCCGCGCGGCGCCGGCTCCAGGGTGCAGTGCCAGGCGCTGCGCGCGACGTCGATCGGCAGCACCGCCACGCCGTGGCGGCGGGCGTCGTCGACGATGGTCGCCGGTGCGTAGAAGCCCATCGGCCAGGCGTTGAGCAGCGCCGCCGTGAACGCGTCGTGGTAGTGGTGCTTGAGCCACGCGGTCAGGTAGGCGACCAGCGCGAAGCTGGCGGCGTGCGACTCCGGGAAGCCGTACTCGCCGAAGCCGCGGATCTGGTTGAATACCCGTTCGGCGAACTCGGGCGCGATCCCATTGGCCTGCATCCGTGAGATCAACTTGCCGGCGTGCTTTTCGATGGCGCCGGCGCGGCGCCAGGCGGCCATGTCGCGGCGCAGCTGGTCCGCCTCGCCGGGGGTGTAGTCGGCCGCCACCACCGCCAGCTTCATCACCTGCTCCTGGAACAGCGGCACGCCCAGGGTCTTCTCCAGCACCGGGCGCAGCGCGGGGTGCGGGTACTCCACCGGCTCCTCGCCGTTGCGCCGCCTGAGGTAGGGGTGCACCATGCCGCCGGTAATCGGCCCCGGGCGGACGATCGCCACCTGCACCACCAGGTCGTAGAAGGTGCGCGGGCGCAGGCGCGGCAGCATCGACATCTGCGCCCGGCTCTCGATCTGGAACACGCCCACCGTGTCGCCGCCGCTGACCATGTCGAACACGGCCGGATCGTCGAACGGCACCGTGGCCATGGTCAGGCGGCGCCGGTAGTGGCGCTGGATCAGGGCGAAGGCGAGGTCGAGATGAGTCAGCGCGCCGAGGCCGAGCAGATCCACCTTGAACAGGCCGAGCGCCTCCACGTCGTACTTGTCCCACTGGATCACGGTGCGGCCCGCCATGCTGGCGTTCTCGACCGGCACCAGCGTGGCCACCGGCTCGCTGCCGAGCAGGAAGCCACCCGGATGGATCGACAGATGGCGCGGAAAGTCGCGGATCTGGGCGGTGAGGGAGGTCAGCAGATGGTGGGACGGATGCTCGGGGTCGAGGCCCGCCTGCCGGAAGGCGCTCGCCACCGCCTCCGGGAAATCGCTGTCGTGGTGGGAGATGAGCCGCGCCACCCGGTCCAGGGCGGTGGCCGGCAGTCCGAGGGTCTTGCCCACGTCGCGGATGGCCGACTTGGCGCGGTAGCGGACCACGTTGGCCACCATCGCGGCGCGCTCGCGGCCATACTTCCGGTACACGAACTGGATCGCCTCCTCGCGGCGCCGGTGGCCGATGTCGAGGTCGATGTCGGGCGGCTCGGCGCGCTCGCGGGACAGGAAGCGCTCGAACAACAGGTCCATGTGCACCGGGTCGATGGCGGTAATGCCCAGGCAGTAGCACACCGCCGAGTTGGCGGCCGAACCGCGCCCCTGGCACAGGATCTTCCGCTCGCGGCAGAAGCTGACAATCTCGTGCATGGTCAGGAAGTAGCCGCAGTAGTCGAGCTCCTCGATCACCTCCAGCTCGGTGGCAAGCTGCTTGGCGACGGCCGGCGGCGGCGGGCCGGCGTAGCGCTTGCGCGCCCCGGCGAAGGTGAGGCGGCGCAGCCATTCTCCGGAGGTGTATCCCTCCGGCAGCCGCTCCGAGGGGTAGCGGTAGCGCACCTCGCTCAGCGAGAAGGTGCAGCGGGCGGCGATCTCGTGCGTGGCCGCCACCAGCTCGGGACGGTCGGCGAACAGGCGGTCGAACGCCGCCGGCGTTTTGAGATCGTGCTCGCCATTGGCGCGCAGCAGTGCGCCCGATCCGTCCAGGGTGGTGCGGTGGCGGATGCAGGTGACCACGTCCTGCAGCGGGCGCCGCTCGCGGTGGTGGTAGAGCACCTCGGTGGCGGCTGCCAGCGGCACCCCGAGGCGGTGGCAGCCGGCGCTCAGCCGGCGCTCGATGGCGGCGTCGCCGGGCAGCCGGTGGCGGGTGACCAGGCCGTAGAGGCGGCCCGGAAACGCCTCCCGGAGCTGCACCGTGCGCTGCCGCCAGCGTTCGCCGTCGCCGTCGCTGCCCCCATCGCCGGGGGCGGCCAGCAGGCGGCGGCCCTGCCACAGGGCAATCAGGCCGCCGGCATGGGCGCCCACCTCCTGCCAGCTTACCCGGCTCTCTCCCTTGGGGCAGCGCAGCCGCCCGCGCGAGATGAGCCGGCACAGGTTGGCGTAGCCGGCGCGGTCCTGGACCAGCAGGATGAGGATGACGGTGGCGGCGTCGGGATCGTCGGGATCGTCGGAGACGGTGATTTGCGCGCCGACGATCAGGCGCGGCCCGTCGCTGCCGGCGGCGACGTGAGCGCGCACGATGCCGTAGACGCCGTCCCGGTCGGCGAGCACCAGGGCGGGAATGCCCAGTTCCCGGCCGCGCTGCACCAGCTCATCGGGGTGGCTGGCCCCCTCCAGGAAGGAAAAATTGCTCTTGCACCACAGCGGTACGTAGGCCATGTGCCGGCTCCGCTGCTCACTCCACCCAGCCGTGGCGGTACCAGCGCCGGGCGATGCGGTCGTAGTAGACCCACTCCAAGGTGCCGTCCGGCGTGCTGATGAAGTAGTAGGCGCGGTCGGCGGGGGCGGCGGCCGCATGCGCGGGGGGAAGGGCAGCGCGGCCACCGCCGGCAGGGCTGCGGTCGTAGTGGACATGGTTGTCGCGGACCTGGCCGGCGGGGCGGCTGCGGTGCCGCGGGCCGCCGCTCGGCCGGGCGGCGTTCGCCCACCACCAGCCGCTGGAAATCAGGAACGGGCCGCAGTGGCGGCGCCGTCCGACCGGGCGCGCCCCCGTTACCGCGATCTCCTGCGGCCGGGCGAGCACCCGCCGGATCAACGGCGCGTCCGGTGCCGCCACCGCCGGCGGGCGCGGCGCATCCAGTTCACCGACCGGCTGCCAGCGGTACCGCGCTTCCGGCAGGTGCGCTTGCTCCAGCACGGCGCAGGCCACGGTGGCGTCGCCGAACTCGGCGCGGATGCTCGCCAGGGCGGCGGCAGCGGCTGCCGGATCGCGCCGCTGACTGGTACGGAACAGTTCGCCCTGACCGGCCGGCAGCGTCGTATGGCGGGCGTCGAGGGCCAGTTCCTCCACCCCGGCGGTCAGGTCCAGGGCGCGCAGTCGCAGGGCCAGCAGGTCCAGCAGCAGGCGCCGCCGGCGAGTGGGGAATGCGGGCCGGATCAGCTCGCACCGCCGGGAGCCGTCTTCCAGCAGGAGTTGCAACTGCAATTCGGTCACCGCCCGCTCGCCCTGCAGGTGGCCGAGCAGCCGGTCGAGGAGCACCTCGCAGTGACGCTGCAACCGTTCGGCATCGCTCGCGCGGTAGGTCAGCCGGCGGCGCTGCAGCAGCGCCGGCTCCGGGTCGCCACCCTGCACGGGCAGGTCCAGGGACGCACAGGCGGTACGGCGCAGCTCTGCCACGGCAGTGCCGAAGCGGCGCAGCAACTCGGCGTAGGGGAGGCGCAGGAAGTGCTCCACGGTGACCACGCCCAGCTTCTCCAGCAGGTCGCGCACCGCCGGCTCCAGGGGCAGCCGGTCGAGCGGCACGGCGCCCGTGGCAGCGCGCTCGCCGGCGGCATCCGGCACCACCACCGGCCGTCGGCTGCCCTGCGCAATCGCCTCCCGAGCCATGAGATAAGTGCCTAGGCGGGTATGACCGACCACGACCGCGGCCACCAGCCCGATGGCGCGCAGGCACTGGCCAATGGTCTCGGCCAGCGTTGCTGCCGAGGGGTAGTGGCGGTGCAACCCCGCCACCTCCATCCAGAACACTCCGGGATCGGCCCAGCCGGCGCCGCCCCATTCGACGCGCGGGCTGACGGTCAGCAGCCGTGTCCTGATCTGCCGTACTCCCGCCGCCAGCTCGTCGGGAGAGATCGTGCCGGCGTGCAGGTCGGAGACCAGGGAGAGCGCCGCGGCGTAGCGCATCCCCGCGCGCACCCCGGCGGCGCGCGCCCGCCGGTTCACCGCCACCACCGTGCCCAGGGGCTTGTCTTCGCTGACCACCGCGACCGGTTGCCGTTTCCAGTTGGGGTACCGCCGGAGCAGCAGTTGCAACGGCAGTTCGCCGACGTCAACACATGCCGTAGGGGGCATGGTAGGTGGCGGCCAGCGCCCCGCCGGGTCCGCGGCGGCGGTCCTTGACCACCCGGATGCCGCAGCGGAAGTAGCCGGGGTGCGCGGTTGCGGTGCGAAAACCGTGCCCGCGGAGGGCCACCAGGGAACCGAGGGTAGTCTCGGATTCAGGGCTGGTGGTAGTGAGACACAGCAGGGCGGTATCGTGGCGCCGCGCCAGACGTGCCAGGCGTGCCAGGAACGCCGCCGGAACAGCCGGGTGAGTGCCCAGCTCCAGCACAATCAGTCCGAAGGCGCCGCACCGGGTGAGGCGCTCGGCGGCTCTCAGCACCGCTTCCGGACCGGGGACGGTAACGACCGGCAGGGCCGCCAGATCGACCCCGCTGTGGGCGACGTCGGGCGGAAAGAAGGTGGCGCGGGAAGCGGTGACCCAGGCGGCCGGCTCGGCGGCCTGTTGAAAGGAGCGGATCAGCGTGCAGGCCAGGGTCAGATGGCTCCCGTGCGGGCCGGACGCCAGTTCGCACAGGCGCCCGGCAAGCTCCGCCGGGTGCCACAGCCGATCGGCAGTACCGGTGCGGGCGCCGCCGGTCCGAGCGGCGGCGGGACGGCGGTCCTGTTCCGCCACCGGTGCGGCGCCGGTGACGGCCGGCAGCCGCGCTGCCGCCGGCTGCAGCTCGGCATCCCGCAGCAGCGCGGCGGCCGGCACCAGTGAGGCGCCCGCCACCAGGGCAATGTCCGGTCCCGGCGTGGCGTCCGCCACTAGGGTGGTGTCCGGCACTGGCGCAGGGGTTGGCGCCGGCACGGTGGACGCTGCAGGGGGGGCGTGCGTCAGGAAACTCATAGTTCCAGCACCGGGGCGCTGCCTTCCAGGTAGCGGCGCACCTCGATCACCTTGCCGAGGATCCGCACCTGCTCGGGATCGGGCACGATCGGATCGAACGCCGGGTTGGCGGGATGCAGCTCGATGCGCCCGGCGCGCAGCCGCAGCCGCTTTACCGTGGCCTCGTCCTCCACCAGGGCGACGACGATATCTCCCGAGATGGCGTTCTCCTGACGGTGCACGATCACCACGTCGCCGGACAGAATGGCGGCATCGCGCATGCTTTCGCCGCGCACGCGCAGGGCGAACAACTCGTCGCGGGGTTTGGCCGACTGCACCGGCACGTAACCGTCGGGATCTTCGCTGGCGGTGGTGAGGGCGCCCGCCTGCACCCGTCCGAGGAGGGGCACCAGCACCGCGGGATAGGGGCTGCTCCCGGCCGGCAGGCGGTAGCCGCGCGCCTTGCCCGGCTCCTTGTCCAGCAGCCCGTCCCGCACCAGGGCCTCCAGATAGTCGCGCGCCGACTGTACCGCGCGAAAGCCGAAGTGGGCCTGCACCTCGCGGGTGGTAGGAGGCGCCCCGGACAGGATGCGGTCGCGCACGAACAGGAAGATGTGACGTTTCCGCTCCTGGGAGCGGTATCGGGATGCGCCGGTCATGGGAAATCGACAATACAGACGTATGTCTGGTAGTGTCAAGACACTTGTCTGTTTTTTCCGTGTGCAACTACGGGCGGCGCAGGGTCTCCTTGACGGAGAAGATGAACAGCGCGGCGCCGGTCAGGCCGAACAACGCCACCACCGGGCCGGCCACCGCCAGGGACAGGACGCTGGCCACCGCCGCGATCACCGCCGGCCCGCCGGCGGTACCCACGTCGCCGATCAACCGCCACAGACCGATGAACTCGCCGGCCCCCCGCTGCGGGGCGAGATCGGTGCCCATGGTCATCAGGAAGCCGCTGCCCAGGCCGTTGCCCGCGCCGGCCAATACGCCAATCAGCAACAGGCTCAGGAAACTGCCGGTAAGGGGTATCAGGGCCAGGCTCAGGGACATGACCGCTATCGAGCTGGCTCCCGCCCAACGCCGCCCGAGACGATCCATCACCACCCCGGTGGGATAGAACAACAGCATGTCGGCGATCCCGGAGGCGCTCATGGCGAGTCCCACTTCGACAACCGACAGGCCGATCGACTCGCCCCACAGCGGGATGAAGAGCTGGCGCGCGGCGCGAATCAGGTTCAGGGCGATAATCGCCGGACCGGCGCGCAGCAATACCTGCCAGTGATCGCGCACGATCGCCACTGGATGATACCAGCCGCCCTCGGTGCGGGGCGGTGCCGGCGGCGGGCGCCGCGGCGTCCAGCGCAGCACGGCGGCGCCCGCCAGGGTCATCAGGCAGGACAGGGCCACGAACGGCGCCCACAGGCCGAGCAGCCCGGCCATCGCGCCGCCCACGGCTGGCCCGATGGCGAACGAGCCGATCCGGTTCACGCCGCCCAGGGTGGCCAGCGCCCGCCCGCGCTGCTCGATGGGTACGGTTTCGCGCGCCACCGCCATGCGCGTGACCATCCAGGTGCCGCGACCGGCGCCCATCAGCAGCGCGGCCGCTCCGAGCAGCAGCACGCTGCCGCCAAAGGCGGCCAGCAGCCCCGCGATCGTCAGCGTACCGAGCACGGTCAGCGCCAGGGTGCGCTGCGGCCAGCGGGCGGCCAGGATGCCGGCCGGGATGTCCATGATCAGCGTGCCGATCGACATCAGGACGACGATGCCCGCGGCACCGGCCACGCTGCCGCTCAGGCTGGTGGCCAGCCGCGGCAGAACTGGCAGGATCAGTCCCCAGCCAATGGTGTACAGCAGTTCAGGGATATACAGGGTGAGAAACAGGCGGCGGATGTGCGGCGCAGGCACGTGCGCATTATCAGGACTGTATCCTGCATGGGGAAGCGTGGGCGGCGGTTCGAGGGCGGTCGAGGACTGTCGAGACTGTCCAGTACGGCACATGCCCATGCCGCAGGT
The DNA here is from genome assembly GCA_965262935.1 of Spirochaetia bacterium. Lineage (GTDB taxonomy): Bacteria > Spirochaetota > Spirochaetia > SZUA-6 > Bin103 > Bin103. Next base: position 1,908,666 of record OZ253572.1, read on the forward strand.
GGGGATGGGCGTGTGCCGGTGGCGGCTGCGGCCGCGGCGCGCTATCCGGCCGTGTCCCTTTGCCAGAGCAGCGTACCGGGGTGGAACTGGCTCCAGGCGAACCAGAACGCCTCGTGGCTCGGCGCCTCCGCGGCGCCGTTGAAGGCGCGGATGCCGGTGCCGTCCATGGCGACCCGCACCCCGGCCAGCTCGACCGTGGCGCCGGCCTGCAGCGCCAGCACGGCGTTGGCCACCGGAAACGCGACCGCCGTGCCGTCGGCGCCGATCACGCCGAGCACCCGCTCCTGCACCGCCAGCCGCGGATCCACGTCGCCGACCGGGAAGATCGGACCGTTGTCGTCGCGGCCGCGCAGCGGGTCTATCGGATAGCGGTTGCCGGGGATGCCGCCGTCCTGCGCGACGATGGTGGTGTCGGGATGCGCCTCCTTCCAGGCGCCCCAGGTGGAAGTGACCACGGCGAGCTGGTTGAGGGTGACGCCGGCGTCGTGCAGGGCACCCGACAGGGCGCGCCCGGTGAAGGTGTCGATGGCGGAAGTGGTAACCAGGTCGTACATGAACTTGTTGGAGCGGGCGAGCAGTCCGGAGGTGCGCAACACCGGCTGGAACCCGGTAACGTCGTCGGTGTAGTACGCCTGCGCCGAGCCGCACAGGGTGCAGTAGGGCATACCGAAGCGGCGCCCGCCCAGGGTATCGTTCACCATTTCGTGCACCTCCATGATGTTCTTGGGGTAGGCGCGGGCCGCGCCGTGCACGACCAGACCGAACACCAAGGCGGAGTCGGGATACCAGCTTCCGCGGGCGGCATCGGTCACCGGCGGATCGTCGAGGGCCGGGATGCAGCGGAAGCAGCGCTGTCCGGGGCTGGCGTCGGCGCGGTCATCCATCAGCACGCCGCCCCACGCCACCAGCCGCCAGTCGATCGCCGAGTCGGCATCGGCGAAGAACGGCTCCCAGCGCGAATCGATCTGGGTCATCAGGTCGCCCTTGAGGCGGCGGTAACCGGGGAACGCCGGCAGATCCCAGGCCATCAGGTGGTCCGGTATGGCGTTGTAGTCGCCGCGCGGCACGCTCAGGCCGGTGAGCTCCTCGAACGTGACGTTCAGGGTTTCGATCTCGCGCACCCCGACGAAGCGCAGCAGATCGGCCACGAACCACAGGATGCGCGCATCGCCGCTGTCCTTGAGGCGCCCGAGCGCCTCGGTGTCGAGCCGGCGCGCCGCCAGGCTGGCAATGATCGCCTCGATGTCGGCGCGCGTTGCGGCGTTCAGGGCGCCGTTCGGGTAATCCGGCGGCGCACCGAACGCCTGCCCGAAGGCGCCGACCAGGGCTCCGGGGGCAGCGGCGGCGGTCGATTCGGACGCGGCCGGGAGGGCGGCGGCAAGCAGAACGGCCAGGAGCGGCGCGTGCAACCAGCGCGCGGTAGAGGTTCGCATCATTACATCATACCGCCGTTGTCCGCCGGGCGCGTCCGGGCGGCGGGTCGGCGGGGCGGCGGTGCCGGAAAACCGGCGGTCCGCCGCTGCGGCAGGAGCCATCGGAGGATGCGCGGCGGCGACTCGGTCTGCGGCCCATGAGCAGGTGGCCCCACGTGTGGCAATATGGGCGCCATGCCGACATCAGCAGGATCGTCCACGCCGCCGGCAGCGGCTGCGCCGCCGGCGCGCCGTAGCCGCCGCGAACCGGCGCCGGCGGCAGGCCGCCGCCTGGCCGCGGTGCGCGAGTGGCTGAGTGCCCACGGCGAGTTCGACGGTGTCCTGCTGATCCGGCAGGAGAACCTGGAAGACTTCGACCTGCGGTACGTGACTGCGTTCACGGGATCTTCGGGGTACGCGGTGGTGACCGCCGATCAGGCGTTGTTGCTGACCGACGTCCGCTACCTGGAGCAGGCGGCCCGGCAGTGCCGGGGATGGCGGATCGAGCGGCATGGCCGTCCGGCCACCAAAGAGTTGGCAGCGGCGCTGCACGGTGCCGGCGTGCGGCGGCTGGCGTTCGAGCCGGCCGGCCTCACCGTGGCGCTGTGCGACCAACTGCGCGCCGGGCTGCCGGCCGTGGCCCTGCACCCCGCCGCCGGAGCGGTGACCGCGTTGCGCGAACACAAGGACGCGGCAGAAGTGGCCGCCATCGCGCGCGCCTGCGCGATCAGCGATGCCGCGTTCGCGCAACTGCTGCCCCTGATCCGGCCGGGAATCAGCGAGCGCGATGTGGCGCGCCGGCTGGAGGAACTGCTCTACCGGCACGGCGCCGACGGCGTCGCGTTCGAAGCGATCGCGGCGTCGGGGCCCAACTCCGCGTTGCCGCATGCGCTGCCATCGGCGCGCGAGATTGCCCGCGGCGACCTGATCACCTTCGACTTCGGCGCCGCCGTGGCCGGCTACTGCGCCGACATGACCCGCACCGTGGTGGTGGGGCCGGCGTCGCCGCGGCAGCGGCGTCTCTACGAGGCGGTACGGCGGGTGCAGTCGGCCGGAGTCGCCGCGCTGCGCGCCGGGGCGCGCTGCAGCGAAATCGACGCCGCCGCGAAAGACGGGATCAAGGCCGCCGGCTACGGCGAGTACCCGACCCACAGCCTCGGCCACGGCGTCGGTCTGGCGATCCACGAGGGCCCGGCATTGCGCCCCGGCAGCGACGACGTCCTGGCGCCCGGACACGTGGTGACGGTGGAGCCGGGCATCTACATTCCCGGCTTCGGCGGCGTGCGGATCGAGGATACGGTGGTGATCGAGGAACACGCTCGGCGCGTGCTCACCGCCACGACGCGGCGGCTGATCGAGCTGCCGGTACTGCGCTGACCGCGCGGCGCCGGGTCTCAGTTCATGCGGTTCGGCGGCGCTTCTCCGCGCAACCAGGCGGCGATGCTGGCAGCCGCCATGCGCGCGCCGGTGCGGGCGCTGCCGCGCGAGGCGCCGGCGATGTGCGGGGTGAGGGTGACGTTGGGCAGCGCCAGCAGCGGGTGGCCGGCGGGCAGCGGCTCCTCCGGGAACACGTCGATTGCCGCGCCGGCGAGCTGGCCGGCCGCCAGTGCCTGCGCCAGGGCGTCGTAGTCGAGCAGCGGGCTGCGCGCAGTCTGGATCAGGTAGGCGCCGCGGCGCATCTGTGCCAGTTCGCGCGCGCCGAGCAGCGGCGCCGTCCCTGGGCGGTGGCGGGCGTGCAGGGTCACTACGTCGGCGCGCGCCAACAGCTCCGCGAGGCCGCACGATTCCACCGCCGCGGCGGCGAACACCTGCGCGGGCACATAGGGGTCGCAGGCCAGCACCCGTGCTCCGAAGGCATTCAGCAGCGGCGCCAGCAGACGGCCGATGGAGCCCATGCCGAGCAGTCCGACGGTGAGCGACGCCAGATCCTCGCCAACCGTGTCGTAACGGTACAGGTCGGCGCGCCAGCTCGCCGCTCCGGTCAGGGCACGGTGGCCGCGGGCGACGCCCTTGGTAACGTCGATGATCAGCGCCACCGTGAACTCCGCCACCGCGCGCGCGTTGCGCCCCGGCGCATTGCACACCAGCACGCCGCGCCGCGTGGCGGCGTCCAGATTCACGTTCACCGCGCCGCTGCGCGCGCACGCTACCAGCCGCAGCTCCGCCGCCGCCGCCAGCACCTCGGCGCCGAGGGCGGCCATGTGCACCGCTGCCACCTGCGCTTCCCGCAGCACCGCGCTCACCCGCCCGGAGTCGCCGGTGTATTCGCGGATCTCCTCGTCGTGGGCCATCGGCGTGTCGGGCCATTCATGTTCGTCGGTGACGAAGCGCAATTCACCGGCGCGGCCGCCGGCGGCGTCCTCGATGGCGCGCCGCAGGAGGGCGGTGCGTACGAACCGGTCGCCGATCACCGCGACCGTGGTGGCAGCCACTTTCCGTTACCTGGTCCGAGGTTGAGCGGACTGCGCGCGGTTCACGAGCCGGCGCCGTCGGTCACGTCGCGCACCCAGGCCAGCGCCGCCATGGCGGCCGACCAGCCGATGGAGGAAACAGCGAGCAGCGGTATCTGCAGCAGCGCGGCCGCGGGGATACCCTCGCGCAGCGCGCGCCGGGCGTGCGAGTGCACCGCCCCTTGCGAGCGCGCGCCCACCGCCAGCGCGAGCTTTACCAGCCGCTGCGAGTGGGCATCGAGCGGGCCGGCGGCCGCGGCCGCTTCGCCCAGTTGCCGGTATGCCCGCCACACCTCCGGATAGTCGGCGATCACGCGGTCCAGAAATCCGGGCAGCCGATCCTGTTGCGCGTCGCCGCCGGTCGATTCCGAACTCCGTAGCTTCATGTCCCCTCCAAAGCAACAACCGGTTTGCGGGATCAGCCCGTCGCCGTTCATACCGGATGCCGTGGCGCATGATGGTACCGTGCCTTGCACCGTTCGTCAGCGAACCATGCGTGGGGCGGCACGCACGCACGGTCGGACGGCGGAGACGGTCGCAGGCGAACTTGTGTTGCTATCGCGCAGGTGGCGCGTTATTCTCCCGGCGAATATTGCGAACAGAGACGGTCGGCCAGCCAGGCTCGACCGCAGGGAGACTCCATGTCCTTGAGACTGACAACGGTTGCCGCGTTTGTTGCGGTCATACTGACGGTTGCGCCGGCCGCCTTCGCGCAGGAGAGCGGATCGTTCCGATCACTGCACAGTTATCAGCACACCTACATCACCGTCGACCATGGCGACCGGACGTTTACCGGCGGCATGCTGAACGGTACGCGAACGATCATCGAGAGCAGCGGCGGTCCGTTTGCCGCCGGAGCGCACAGCGTTTCGGAGTGCCTGGTGTTTTCGCGTAGCGCGGATGGCGGCATCTCGCTGGAGGCGCCGTGCACCGACACCGACGTTTCCGGCGACATCATGTATACCCACGCCGTACGCAAACAGGGCGATGTGACGGTCGGCGGCGGCGGCGAGGGCGTGTGGGAGCTGCTCGGCGGCACCGGTGCGTACCGGAATATCACCGGAAGCTGCTCGTATGATACCGAATACATCGAGGGCGGGTTCGTCGTAGTCCTCGCCGACTGTGCCTGGAGCAGGTCTTAGCGTGCGCTCCGCCACCGGCGGCCCGATCCGCGATGACCTCACGATGGCGCCCGAGCAGATGCTCGATCTCGCACGCCGGGCAGCCGAGCTTCTGGTAGAGCGCCTCGACAACCTGCCGGAAGAAAACGCCTGAGACGGCGAGTTCAAGCAGCACGGGACGTTCGCGCTCAGGCTCTGTATCATCAACCACAACACCACCTGAGACGACGTTCGGGAGACCCTGGAGGCCGCGCAGCGGTTCGGGGTGGAGGCATCTGCTTCACAAGCGGCGCCGAAGTAGCTCACGAGCAGTACCCGGGGGAGGCGATAGTGATGAGCCCCGTGAAGCCCCACAAGATTCTCGTGGTCGACGACGAGCCGGATGTCGAGCCGCTGATTCGGCAACGCATGCGGCGCGACGTGCGCGCCGGCCGGTACGAGTTCGTGTTCGCCCACAATGGGGTGGAAGCCCTGGCGATGCTGCAGGAACAGAGCGACATCGAAATGGTGCTGTCCGACATCAACATGCCGAAGATGGATGGTCTGACCCTGCTGGCGCAGATCCCCAAGGTCGACCCCAATCTGCGCTGCGTGATCGTGTCGGCGTACGGCGACATGGAGAACATCCGCACGGCGATGAACCGGGGCGCGTTCGACTTCGTCACCAAGCCGCTCGACTTCGAGGATCTCAAGGTTACCATCGAACGCACGCTGCGCCGTGTCGCCGAGTGGCGCGAGGCGCTGGCGTCGCGCGACCGGCTGGTGGTACTGCAGAACGAGCTGGATCTGGCCAGCAAGATGCAGCAGTCGATTCTTCCCACCCGGTTTCCGGGCGGCGCCGACTTCCGGATCTACGGCCAGATGGAAGCGGCGCGCGCCGTGGGCGGCGATTTCTTCGACATCATGAAACTCGACAACGGGCTCCTCGGCGTGGCGATCGCCGATGTCTCGGACAAGGGCGTGCCGGCATCGCTGTTCATGATGTCCTCGCGCACCCTGCTGAAGGGCGCTGCCGTGGGGCTCTCCGATCCCGGCGCGGTGCTGCAGGAGGTCAACAACCTGCTCAACGACGACAACCAGGGGTTGATGTTCGTCACGATGCTGTACGCCACCTTCGAGCCGGCGAGCGGAGCGTTCACCTACGCCAATGGCGGACACAACTCGCCGCTGCTGGTGCGCGCCGACGGCAGCTCCGAGCTGCTGCCGCTCACCGGCGGGGTCGCCCTTGGCGTGGTGCCCGACTACCCCTACGCGCAGTCCTCCATGACCCTCGGATTGGGCGAGAAGCTGGTCATGTATACCGACGGTGTGACCGAGGCGATGAACAGCGCCAAGGAGGAGTTCGGGGTGGAGCGCCTGTGCGCGATTTTCGCCGGCGGCGCACCGGAGGCAAGCAAGGCGACCAGCCAGGCGGTATTCGACGCCGTGCACGCGTTCGCCGGGGACACCCCGCAGTCGGACGACGTCACCTGTCTGGTGCTCTCCCGCGGCGACTTCGAGTCGTGAGGCGGTGAAGCCGCGGCGTCATACGAACGGCGCGGCTGCCGTGTTGCTCGCCGGGGCCGTGTCACTTGCCGGGCTGCTGTCCTGCGACCGGGATGACTCTTCCGTGCCCGCGCCGCCGGCATCGGCCAACGAGGAGGCACGCACGGCCGCGTCCGCGGCGGCGAATGACACGCAGGTAGCGGGCGTGTCCGAGGCGCGTATCCTGTTCGGGCAGTCGGCGGCGTTCAGCGGCCCGGCGCAGGAACTGGGCCGCAACATGCGGCTCGGCATCGAGGCGGCGTTCCACGAAGCCAACAGCGGCGGCGGCGTCCACGGCCGCCGGCTGCAACTGGTATCGCACGACGACGCCTACGAGCCGGAGGCGGCGATTGCCAACACCTTCCACCTGATCGAAGAAGACCAGGTATTCGCCCTGATCGGCGCCGTCGGCACCCCCACCTCGCGCTCCGCCACGCCGGTCGCCGCCGAGGCGGGCGTGCCCTACATCGCCCCGTTCACCGGCGCCGAGTTTCTGCGCGACCCCAATTGGCGCAACGTGCTCAACCTGCGCGCCTCCTACTACCAGGAAACCGAGGAGATGGTCGCGCGGTTGACCGAAGATCTGGGCGTGACCCGCATCGCGGTGCTGTACCAGGACGACTCGTTCGGCCGCGCCGGCTACCGGGGGGTGCGGCTGGCGCTCGACCGGCGCGCCATGCAGCCGGTGTCGATCGGGCTCTACCCGCGCAACACCACGGCCGTGAAGACCGCCCTGCTCGACCTGCGCCGCGGCGACCCGGAAGCGGTAATCATGATCGGCGCCTACCAACCGGTGGCGGCGCTGGTCACCTGGGCGCGGCACATGGGGATGGACCCGACTTTTCTGACCGTCTCCTTCGTCGGCAGCAACGCCCTTGCCGAGGAACTCGGAGCGGCCGGCGAAGGAGTGTACGTGACCCAGGTGGTGCCGTTTCCCACCGACGACTCCCTGCCCGTGGTCGGCGCCTATCTGCGCGCCCTGGCGGCCTACGACCCGGCGGCGGTGCCCGGCTTCGTGTCCTTCGAGGGCTACTTGGCGGGCCGGCTGGCCGCGGCGGGGGTGGCGGGCTGTGGCGCCGAGGTGACCCGCGACTGCTTTCTGGGCAGCCTGCGCGGCAGTGACGTGATCGACATCGACGGCTTCGAGCTGCGCTACGGCGCCGCCGACAACCAGGGCTCCGATGCGGTATTCCTGAGCCGGATCGGCGCGGACGGACGCTACCGGCCCGCGGCCACCCTGGACCATGGCGCCGCGCCGGGACGCTGATCGAGAGGCCGACGGAAGCGCATGCCCGGATGAGGAAGTATCTGCAGCAGTTGCGGCGCTACCCGTCCCGCCTTTCGGGGCAGTTTGTCCTGGGTATCGGCGGCGCGGTGGCGCTCACGGTCGCCGCGAGTCTGGTTGCCTGGTTGTTCCTGGATCGCGTGGCCAGCGTGCAACGGCGGGTGAACGAAGGCAGCGTTCCCGAGATGGTGGCAGCGTTCGGAGTGGCGCAATACGCCAGCACCCTGGTGGCCGCCGCCCCGCGCCTCACCACCGCCGCGACGCGCGAGGAACACGCCGCCGTCGCCTCCCGCATCACGGACACCCACGACGCGCTGCAGGAGGAACTCGATGCGCTGCGCCAGGCGGGCGCCGACGCCGCCACCATCGCGCGCGGGCGCGCCCATGCCGACACGCTGCTGTCCAATATCGAGGCGATCGGCGACGGCATGCTGGAGCTGTTTCCGCTGACCGAGCAGAGTGCCGCGCTACGCGCCGAGCTTGCCGCCCTGCGCGGCAACCTGGAGGAACTGGTGGTGCCGGCGATCGACGATCAACTGTTCTACACCATCACCGGGTATCACACCCTCGGCGAGCCGCCGGCGCCGCGCGTCGAGCACCTGTCGGAACGCGAATTGGGGCGCTACCGCCGGCTGGCCGACCTGCAGGCGGACGGCAGCATCGCGTCGCAGCTACTGGCCAGCGCGTTCAACCTGCAGGACGCTTCATTGATCGAGCCGCTGCGCGAGCGGTTCGAGTCCGCGGCGGGCCGCATCGAGCGCAGTCTGGCGGCGCTGGAGGAGTCCTCCTTGCGTGGCGAAGTAGTGCCGATCTTCGCCCGGCTGCTGGCCCTGGGACTCGAACGGGGCAGCGGCTTCGACCTGCGCACGCGGGAGCTGCGCCTGGCCGAGCGCCAGCGCGACCTGCTGGCGCACAACCGCGACTTGGCGGTGGAGCTGGTGGCCGTGGTGGATGAGCTGGTGGGCACCGCGCACGGGCACACGCGGGAGGCGACTCAGGCCTCCACGCAGGCGATCCGGACCGCCCGCACGCTGCTGCTGCTGATCAGCGCGGTCAGCCTCGTGGGAGCGGTGCTGATCGCCTGGCTGTTCATAGGCCGGGTGCTGCTGCACCGGCTGGGCATGCTGTCCGACTGGATGCGGCGCATGGCCGGCGGCGACCTGGAGGCGCGCGTGGAGATCGGCGGCCGCGACGAGGTGGCCGACATGGCCGCGGCGCTGGAGGTGTTCCGGCGTCACGCGCTGGAGGTGCAGCGCCTGAACCTGGTGGAGCGCTTGGCGCAGGAGCTGCAGGGCAAGAACGAGCAGCTCGAGAAGGCGTTCGAAGACCTGGGCCGCGCGCAGGACCAGATCGTGATGCGCGAGAAGCTGGCCGCGCTCGGCGAACTGACCGCCGGCGTCGCGCACGAGATCCGCAACCCGCTGAACTTCGTCAAGAACTTCTCGGAGGCCTCGGCAGAGCTGATCGACGAGCTCAAGGAGGTGCTCGAAGAGGGCGGCGACAAGCTGGACGAGGAGCAGCGCTCGCTGCTCGCCGAGATCACCGGCGACCTGGTCGACAACCTGGGGCGCATCCGCTCACACGGCGACCGCGCCAACCGCATCGTGCACGACATGCTGATGATGGGCCGCCACTCGTCCGAGGTGCTGAAGGTCGACATCAACGCCCTGCTGGAGGAATATGCGCGGCTGGCGTACCACAGCGCACGCGCCACCGACCCCGAGTTCCAGCTCGACGTGCAGTACGACCTCGACCCGCAGATGGGGGAGCTGGAGGTGATCCCGCAGGACCTGGGCCGGGTATTCCTGAACATGGTGGCAAACGCCTGCGACGCCACCGACGACAAGCGCCGTGCCGGTGCGGGCGACGGGGAGGGCGGCAATCCGTACGTGCCGACCCTGCAAATCTCCAGCGAGCGCAGCGCCGAGCGCGCCGTGATTCGCATCGAGGACAACGCCGACGGCATGCCGCCGGCGGTCGTGGCCAAGATATTCACGCCGTTCTTCACCACCAAGCCGGCCGGCAAGGGCACCGGCCTCGGCCTGGCGATGTCCGCCGACATCGTGCGCGAGCACGGCGGCACCATTCAGGTCAACACCGAGCCCGGCCAATTCACCGAGATGGTGATCGATCTGCCGCTGCAACCGCCCGCCAAGCTGGGCGCCGCCGAGGAGCAACCATGACGCTGCACGAACCCGACGCAATGCCCTTGCTGGTGGTCATTCGAACAGCTCGGCATGGGTGCCGACCCGGGCAAAATAGATGGGACCGCTCGGCCCGTCCGCGTCGTCGAGGCGGTAGATCAGAAGGAAATCACTCGTTCGCGGTCGCGAATCGCGCCTTGCGCGTCTTGACCATCTCGTCCACCTCAGCCATGGCCCTACGAGTTTGCGCGTTCGGCACCTTGAGTTCGAGCGGGAAGGCCTGATCGACCGCGATGCGATGGAAGAGCAAGCGCACGGCCTCCGAGGGCGTCAGCCCCATAGCCGCGAGCGCCGTGGTCGCTTTGCGCTTCATCTCGGTGTCCATCCGGACGTGCAGCATCGAACTCGGAGTCTTCATCATAGCTCCCTGTATCGCATTTGCGACATAGCCTGTCATACCGGCGCGATCCCGTCAACGCGCCGTTGCTGCGGCCAGCGCCCCCAGCGCCATCGCTCCACGCGGGCCGGGCCACCGAAATCAATCCGTAGCCTCGAGCGATCACCAGTCTCCCAACAGCCAACTGGCCGCGGCCGCCCAGGTGACGCTATCCGGCAGGCGCCGCGGAGGGGAGGGGTCGAGCGTGACGAGCCAGCGGGTCGCATCCGGGTACGCCTCACCGGCCGCCTGCAGGGCGCGCAGTTCGCGCTCCCAGGTCGCGTCCTGGGCGGTTTCGAGACATACCTGGACCAGCATCGGAGGGTCTCCGGCGCGGTGAGCGAAGAAATCGACCTCCCAGCCTTCGGTGGTGCGCACATAGGAGACTTCCCAGCCGCGTCGTTCCAACTCCAGCAGGACGGCGGTTTCCAGGGCACGGCCGTGGTGGCTGCGACCGCTGCGCGCAAACAAGGAGATCAACCCGGGGTCCACCGGATACGCCTTGCGGGGATTGACCATGCGCCGCCGCTCGGAGGCGGTGTGCAGGGAGACCGTCCGCACCAGGAAGGCATCCTCCAGGTAACCAAGGTACTCGTGCATGGTGTCCTTTCCCACGCGCACGCCCTGCGAACGCAAGGTGTCGTACTGCTTCTTTACCGAAAACCCCCCTCCGGGGTTGGCCAGCAACTGCCGCTGCAGCCAACGCAATGCGAGCGGATTGGTCACCGCGTACCGCTCGATCACGTCGCGCAGCACGACCACGTCGACATAACCGGCCAGCAACGCCGCGCGGTCTCTCGGCTCCGCGCCTTGCGCCTCGGGAAAGCCCCCTTCGACCAGATAGCGCTGCAGCCGCCGATGCAGCACTGCTGCCGCCGGCCCCGTCTCCGGCACGGGGTGCGGCGGCTCGTCGCCCGCGTGACGGAGCGTTTCCCGGAAGCTGAAGGGATGGATCAGCACCTCCATCGCCCGGCCGCGCAGGCTGGTCGCGACCTCCCTGCTCAGCAGACGGGCGGAGGAGCCGGTGACGAACACCTGGATGCCGCCGCTATCGATCACCCGACGCAGCAGCCCCTCCCACCCCGGAACGTATTGCACCTCATCGAGATACAGGGTGGCGCCGCGGTCCCTGCCGGACCACGGCGGAAAGCGGCGGGCGTGTTCTTCGAGCAGCCAGCCGAGGTCGGCGACGGTGATGCCGGTAAGCCGCTCGTCCTCGAGCAGAAGCAGCAATTGCGATTCGGCGGGTGCTCCGGAGTGCAACCGGCTGGCGCGGTGCGCAGCGAGAAACGAGGTCTTGCCGCTACGACGCATACCGATTACGGCAAACGCCTTGCCGGAGATCGCGGGAAGCCTCACGTCTCGTCGCGTAAGGTGCGGCGGTGGGATGGCTAGGGACTCGTCGAGCTTGGCACGCAGGAGAGTACGCGATATTGTCACTTTACCAAGGACAATATCTACTGAATTCGTCACTTCGTAAAGGAAAACTTGGTGGCCGGACAGCGAGCTGGGGCGGCGAGTTCGTGCAGTACATGGAGATCACGCCGCATCAGGCGGTGCACCACACGGTAACCAACCCGCGGCAGAACTACGGTGAGCGGCGCTGGGAGTTCGACATCGTGGCCATCAACGGCGCAGAGGTGGTGGTGGTGGAAGTCAAGACGACCCTGAGGGTGCCGGACGTCGATCGTTTCGTCGGGCGGTTGAACGAGTTTCCGGAACTGATGCCCGAGTACGCTTCGCGCCGGATCTACGGGCGGTTGCCTATCTGAAGGCCTACCAGGAGTCGGACGTACGTGCCGAGCGGCTGGGCCTGTTCGTGATTCGCGCCACCGGCAGCAGCGCCAGCATCACCAACCGGGAGGAGTTCACGCCGCACACGTTCGGTCACCCGAGCACGGCACCCAGCCGCCAATAGCGCGGTCCCGCCCGCCATTCGTGTCGAAGTGGCCAAGCCCAGACGGCGAGTATGCCGAGCAGGAGCCGCAAGAGCCGCAAGCAAGAAACCGGGTTTGACAGCCTCGCCGCACATGTGCGAAGGTACCGAGGTTAGGGACTTGAACGGATGCCGATGATGCATGACTACGCGATCCAGCCCTGCGACGGTTTGACGCCACTGGTGCCTCACAGACGCGGACCGGGCTCATGCCGTCCGTTCGCCCTGCCCCCCCCCCCCCCCCCCCCAGCAACTCCTTATGCAGCAAGCACTAAGCGCTCGGACTGAGGGCGCCGCGCGCCGCGCGCTCCACTTCGCCTGCACCTCCGCTACCCCGTCCGCTTGCATGGCGGGCCGCCAGCGTTGCCGGTCACTCACATACCCTGCGTCGCCGACCACCGCCCCACGCGGTGCTCCGAGCTCACGGCCGCGTACGCGTTCACGGAGGTGCTATATGCAGAACTGACTCGCACTCGGGGCTGGCGCCCTCGCTTTCCGGGCACCTGCGATTGTGGGTGTACCTCGAGAGTGGGCGAGGGCTGCACAGCGCAACCAACACTCTCGAATTTCAGGAGCCAAATGATGCAACACGCAGTCTTTCGAAAGATCCTGGCGGTACTGTTCGGTCTCGTCCTCGCCGCCACCGGACTGTGGGCAAGCCCCGCCGGGGAGGAGCAGCCGGCAGCGGCGATGGAGAAGGAAATGGTGATGGACCCCACCACCGGTAAGATGGTGACCGCGCCGGAGTACGGCGGGAAGTTAACCTATCCCCATAACAGAGCAAGCGAAATTGTAGACCCCTTTTTTGTTGGGCCCGAAGCGGGCTGGCTCATAGACGGTGTCAATGAGAAGCTCGCCTACGGAAACTGGGGACTGAATCGGGAAGAATATGACTTTAGAGACTCTTACGCCCCTCTGTTTGCTTTTTCCGGGAATCTGGCGAAAAGCTGGGAGACGCCCGACCCGCTGACGTACGTCTTCCACATCCGCCAGGGCGTTCACTACGCTCTTAATCCGGACAGCGAGGCCAGTCGCCTGGTAGGTGGCCGGGAGCTAACCGCCGACGACATCGTGTATAACTACCAACGTAATAACGCTCTGGGTGACTTCACCGAACGTCCCCATAGAGCTGGCACAACTATCAACCTGCCATGGGCATCAATAGAAGCCAGCGACAAATATACGGTTGTCATGAAGCTGACCGAGCCGTCCATCAATGCGCAAGATTCTCTCATCCGGGAAGCTAAGGATTGGATATTACCCGCCGAGGTAATCGAGCGATACGGCGACTATAAGGACTGGAGAAACGTGGTCGGCACCGGACCATTCATACTGACCGACTACGTCGAAGGCGTCTCGAAAAGCTATATCAAGAATCCTGATTACTGGGGCTTCGACGAAAAATATCCGGAGAACCGCCTACCCTATATCGACGAGTTACGGGCGCTGCAAATGGCAGAAGAAGCAACACGAATCTCGGCAGTACGCACGGGTCAGGTTGATATGATACAACACGGCGGCGTCGTTGACATAAGAACCATCGACGTCGTAAGGGGCCTCCAGAAGACCACCCCAGAAATCGTCGTATGGCCATTTTTCCAGCGGAATTTTCAGTCTTTTGGTCTGAACATTCGCAACGCGCCGTTCGATGACGTCAGGGTGCGCCGCGCAATGCAGATGGCACTGGACCTGGAGACGATCAACGATACCTACTATGACGGTTATGCAAAGACGGAACCCATAGGGTTGATCGCCGTCAAGGGGTATGACACGCCATTTCAAGAGTGGCCTGAAGAACTCAAGAAATACTACAGGTATGACCCGCAAGGTGCCGAGAAGCTGCTTGATGAGGCAGGATATCCGCGTGCGGCGGACGGCGTTCGATTCAACGTCGACTATCAGCACCGCGTCACCATGGATTTGGGCTTTATCGAAATAGCAGTCGGCTACTGGGCTGATATTGGTGTTGATGTAACGATCACTATTATTGATACATCGGCTTTGGGCCCTGCCAGGAGGGAACATAAGTATGAGATGATCACTGGCGACTGCTCCTGGGCTTCGCCTCCTGCCTTTCTCGTAGGCACGTATCGCGCGGACGACCTATCTTGGCGCGAATGGGTGGGCGGAGTCGAGACCCCTGAGCTGACCGCCGCCTATGATGCCTTTTTCGCCGCTACCACGTTGGAGGAGCAGAAGGAGGCAGCAAGAGAGTTCAATATGGCCGTGATGACGCAGCACAATCAGGTATGTGGTCCTCTGGCCCCACGGTATCAGGTGAGCCATCCGTGGGTCAAAGGATTTACCGGTGAATGGGCGTTGGGAAGCTTTAGCCATCATACCATCATGGCCCGCCTCTGGCTTGACCCGGATCTGAAGAAAGCAATGGGTTTTTGAGCGGGTTTTTGAACCTGCTTGTCCCTCTCACCCGCCGCAGGATGGGAGGGACCGTGTCGCGGTGACTGCGTCATGAGAGCCTACGTCATCCGGCGCCTGCTGCTGGTCGTCCCCACCCTGTTCATCCTGAGCGTGCTGGTGTTCCTGTCGGTTCGCTTCATCCCCGGCGACGTCATCGAGATCATGGCCAGCCGTATGTTGGACACTGGCGGCGGCGGGGTCGATCGCGCGGCCATGGAACGCAGGCTCGGTCTGGACCTGCCGATCCACGTGCAGTACGGGCGCTGGATCGGTGGCATCCTCCTGCGCGGCACCCTCGGCGAGTCGCTGCTTGGCGGTTGGCCCATCGAGGAGCGCATGCTGGGACGACTGCCGGTCACCGCCGAGCTCGGCGTGCTGGCCATCCTCATCGGCCTGGTCATCGCACTGCCGGTGGGCATCTACTCGGCGGTGCGCCAGTACACCGCCGCCGACTACGTGGGACGGTCGGTCGCCATCATGGGGCTGGCGACGCCCAACTTCTGGCTGGGAACGATGGTGATGATCTACCCGGCCATCTGGTGGGCGTGGTCGCCGCCGATGGAGTTTCATTCTCTCTCCGAAGACCCACTGGGGAACCTCGGCATGTTCCTGATCCCCAGCCTGATCCTCGGGACCTACCTGTCGGCCAGCACCATGCGCATGACGCGCACCATGATGCTGGAGGTGCTGAGGCAGGACTACATCAGGACCGCTTGGTCCAAGGGGCTGCTGGAGCGGTCGGTGATCCTGCGCCACGCGCTCAAGAACGCGATCATCCCGGTGGTGACGCTGGTGGGCATGCAGCTTCCGATCCTGGTGGGCGGCTCGGTGATCATCGAGAACATCTTCAACCTGCCGGGGCTGGGGCGGCTGATGCTGGATGCGCTCAACGACCGCGACTACCCGGTGGTGTCGGCGGTGAACCTGTTCTTCGCCGCGGTGGTGGTGGTGGTCAACCTGCTGACCGATCTGCTGTACGCGTCGCTGGACCCGCGGATTCGCTACGAATGAGACAATGAGGGAAGCCCATGGGTGACGTATCACAGTTGACGCCCGCCGTTGCCGAGCCGGCGGCGGTTGGGCCTGCGGCTGGGCAGGCCGGGCGTCGGCGGTTGGCCGGCATTTTCGCGTCATGCACGGGTTCGCCGGCTGGCGGCGATGTTCGGGTGAGTCGCGCCGATGGGTGACGTATCACAGTTGACCCCGGCCGTCACCGAGCCGGCCGCGGTTGCGGCTGGGCAGGCCGGGCTGAGGAGGTTCTTCGCGCGGCTGGTGCGCGAGCAGCCGTTGGGGACCGCCGGCGGCATCGTCATCCTGATCCTGGTGCTGGTCAGCATCTTCGCCGATTCGCTGGCGCCCTACCGCTACGAGGAGATCCACCTGCGCGACCGCCTGCAGGCCCCCACGGCCGCCTACCTGCTGGGCACCGACCACGTCGGGCGCGACCTCTTGAGCCGCCTCATCCACGGGGCGCGGCTGTCGCTGACGGTGGGGCTGGCCGCCACCGTCCTCACCGTCGTGGTGGCAGTGCTGATCGGCGGCACCACCGGCTTCATTGGCGGTCGCCTGGACCTGGTGACGCAGCGCTTCGTCGACGCCTGGATGGCGTTCCCGGGGCTGCTGTTGCTGCTCACCATCATGTCGATAGCCGGCCGCGGCATGCTGCAGATCATCGTGGTGCTGGGGGTGTCGGGCGGCATCCCGGCCTCGCGCGTGGTGCGCGGCGCGGTGCTGGGGGTGAAGGAGAACGCCTACTTCCAGGCGGCGCAGGCGATCGGCAGCTCGCGCCGACGCTCGCTGCTGCGCCACGTGCTGCCCAACATCGCGGCGCCGATCATCATCATCTTCAGCATCAACGTCGGTGGCGTGATCATGTCGGAGGCGGCGCTGAGCTTCCTGGGCTTCGGCCTGCCGCCGGACATCCCGAGCTGGGGCGGCATGCTGAGCCGGGAGGGACGGCAGTACATGGAGATGGCGCCGCACCTGGCGCTGTGGCCGGGGCTGTGCCTGACCGTGGTGGTGTACAGCCTCAACATGTTCGGCGACGCAGTACGCGACCTCCTGGACCCCCGCCTGCGCGGCCGCCTCGGCCGTTACGGCGCCGGCAAGGGCCAGGGAGGCGAACGCCCCCAGCAACCACAGTAACCCACAGCAGCGGGGACAGTTGACGCACCGCATGACGGTGCGTATCGTGTTGTTGTGTTATCCGCTGCGCACGGAGCGGATCGCTCCACACCGTCCGCTGACATGCCGGATGTGATTCGCGTGCGCGTGGCGCAACGGGCATTCCGTCGGTTTCACGTTCAGTGTTTCTGGTACATGCGCGCGGATCTGGAGATTACGCTCGCGGAGGTGCCCATGATCGTGGCTGGTCTGAAAAAGAACGGCGGCCGGGCCGGGTTTCGGATCGCCGCACGGCTATGCCGTTAACCTCCACGCAGGCGGAGATGCTCAGCACAATTGCCGCGAATCGCAGCCCCGAGAATTACGTCGCAGGAGCGACGGTCCTGCATCGCTTCCCTGACACGCCGCGATTCTCAGAGGATGTCGATCTGTTTCACGACCTGGAAGACAGCGTCGCGCAGAGCGCGGAGATGGATGCCGCCACTCTGCGCGCCGCCGGACATGCGGTTTCGTGGTTGTTACGCACGCCGACGTTCCACCGCGCTGTGGTGACCGCCGCGGGACAGGAGTTGAAGATCGAGTGGGCGCATGACAGCGCCTTCCGTTTCTGCGCTCCATCTGCACGATACCTATCTGTCGCTCGGTGCTCTGGTATGGGCCGCCTGCGGCAAGGACCCCGGATTCACGCCGGAGTTCCTCCTGGACTATGCGGGCCGGCACGTCGCCTATACCCAAGCCGACCTCGACCGGCTCAGTTTGCGAGCACCGCTCGATTTCAGGGAGATGAAACGACAGTGGCTCGCCGCCGTTGCGGCAGCCCGCGCGACGGTGACGACCCTGCCGCCCGATGAGGTGGGATGTCTGTACCTGGGACCCGATCAGCGGCCACGGACGCCGGAGGTAACGAAAGCCGAGTTTCGCACGCTGACTCGCCACCGAGGACGGGTTCGCGGCGCTTGGCCAACGGTATCCCCTTACCCGCCTGAATAGCTCGCCCTGGTCGGTCTGCCGCGTGGCGGAGCTTCCCCGGCAGATCTTCCTGCGCGGCAACCCTGGGCGAGTCCCTGATGGGTGGTTGGCCGGTAAAGGAGCGCATGCTGGATCCACCTGCGCGACCGCCTGCAGGCCCCCACGGCCGCGTACCTGCTGGGCACCGACCACGTCGGGCGCGACCTGCTGAGCCGCCTCATCCACGGGGCGCGGCTGTCGCTGACGGTGGGGCTGGCCGCCACCGTCCTCACCGTCGTGGTGGCGGTGCTGATCGGCGGCACCACCGGCTTCATCGGCGGTCGCCTGGACCTGGTGACGCAGCGCTTCGTCGACGCCTGGATGGCGTTCCCGGGGCTGCTGTTGCTGCTCACCATCATGTCGATTGCCGGCCGCGGCATGCTGCAGATCATCGTCGTGCTGGGGGTGTCGGGCGGCATCCCGGCCTCGCGGGTGGTCCGCGGCGCCGTGCTGGGGGTGAAGGAGAACGTCTACTTCCAGGCGGCGCAGGCGATCGGCAGCTCGCGCCAGCGCTCGCTGCTGCGCCACGTGCTGCCCAACATCGCCGCGCCCATCATCATCATCTTCAGCATCAACGTGGGCGGCGTGATCATGGCGGAGGCGGCGCTGAGCTTTCTGGGCTTCGGCCTGCCGCCCGACATTCCGAGCTGGGGCGGCATGCTGAGCCGCGAGGGACGCCAGTACATGGAGATCGCGCCACACCTGGCGCTGTGGCCGGGGCTGTGCCTGACCGTGGTGGTGTACAGCCTCAACATGTTCGGCGACGCGGTGCGCGACCTCCTGGACCCCCGCCTGCGCGGCCGCCTCGGCCGCTACCGCGCCGGCAGGGAGTAGGACCAAGCACGCTCGCAGCCACGGGGCGGACCCCGGAGCACCTGTCGCCGATTTTCGGCGCCCCGGCGCCGAGCCATCAGTCCAGCGAGCGAGGCTTCTGGCGCAGGTTCATCACCGCTGTAACGACAATGGCGTCGCCGTGAACGTAGTAGAGAATCCCGTAAGGAAATCGGTCGACGAGGGCGCGACGAGTGCGTTCCGCGATCAACGCCCACGCATGAGGGAATTGAAGAATCCGCTCCAGCGTCCGGTCGACCTCAAGAGCAAACTCGTGTCCGAGATCGGAACGCTGCTCGTTGTAGTACGATATGGCTTCGACCCATTCGGTTCTCGCATGAGGGAGGAACTCAACCGTCACGGCCGTAGACGTGTCGCTTGACCTGATCGTAGGGGATGGTCTTGGCGTCACCCGCGAGATACGCATCAATCCGTCGTTCGGACTCCTGTGCCCAGGCCGACTCGACTTCGCGTTCCCGTTCAGACCGTAGACTCCGATAGAGCTGATCGATGACCTCTGCTCGTTCGAGGGGCGATAGGGCAAGCGCGTTGGCGACTACGGTTTGAGACCTCTCAGTCATCGGAGCAATTATACTTCCGCGCGATCATATAGTGAATCCGCCGGAGTTGGTTGGGTCCCCGTTGCCCCGGCCGGCTACCGGCGTCGCGGGTGGTGCGGGGCGCGATGCTGGGGGTGAAGGAGAACGTCTACTTCCAGGCGTGCCCGTGGATGCGTCACAGGCTCTGCGCATCTGTGAGATCCTGAGGGCGGCTCGCGAGGAGCTTTGGCGATGACGAGATCCTGGAGAGCGATCAACGGGACATTAGTACCGCCGAGGTCTACCGCCCGGGCACGCTCGAGGAACTCGTCTTCGAGCCCCGACCCTGCCAACACGATGTCCAGCGGCATGCCGGTAGCGGAGTGAACGAACGGCATCACACGAGTCCGACGGATGAACTCCGGATCCTCGACGCGCAAGACGAACCCCGCGGCTTTCATGGCGGATGCGAACCGTTGCGGATCGTCAGGTTCCAGCTTGACGGTAACGTCGACATCGGCGCTCAAACGGGGCACACCGTACGCGATGACCGCCTGGGCACCGAACACGTACCAGCGCCCCCAGCCTGCGAGCACCTTTGACAGTGCGGTCAGGAGTTCAACTGCGGCGGGCGGAAGCGGCACGGGTGAACAGCTCGGCCAAGCGTACGTGAGCGAGAAGGTCCTGCTTCCGGGCGTCGGCATCGGGCCAATCCGGATTGTGCAGCAGTGCTTGTCTGCGCAGCTCGTCGGCGATGCGCAGACCTTCCAGCGGTCCGTAGCGGGCGATGCGCTCGGCCCAATACGCGTCCTTGGCAGCACGCGCCGTTCGCCACTCACGAGCCATATAGTCGCGAATGCCACGGCTGATCATGCTTGTAGTGTAGCACGGACACCGCGAACCCGCGAACCCGCAGGAGATCTGGGAGACTCTCCGCGAGGTCTCCGCAGTGCAGCAGGAGATTGCGCGCCGTATGCAGGACACCGACCGGCGGTTGCAGGAGACCGATCAACTGATCAAGCGGCAAGCACGAGCCGCCGACCGGCGCATGGACAAGCTGGACGAGTTGTTCAAACGGAGCGCTCCGGCTGACGTCAACGCCCGGCGGGTCGGCCGTGGAGGGCGGACGCAGTGAGTCATGACGGGTTATGGTCTCATTCCATCGTGTTTGCACAGGAGCCGCCACAGCCGCGTGCTGAAGGCGCTTGACTGCCTTGTCACGCGTGTGCAAGGCTAAACCCCGATAGGGTCTTGAACGGATGCCGATGATGCATGACTACACGATCCAGACCTGCCATCGGTTGACGCTGCTGGCGCCCACAGCCGCCGCCCCGGGTACCCAGCCCCCCCCCGGGGGGGGGGCAACTCTTTATACGACAAGCAATAAGCGCTTGGGCTGAGTGTGGCGCGCGGTGCGCGCGCCACTTCGCCTGCACCACCGCTTCCCCAGCCGCTTGCAAACCGCACCGCCGGCGTTGCCGGCCACTCAAGTTCGCTGCGTCGCCGACCACCGCCCCACGCGGTGCTTCGGGCTCAGGCCCGCGTACGCGTTCACGGAGGTGCTGGATGCAGAAGTAGTTCGGGACTCGGGCTGTCGCCCTCGCTTCCGGGCACCTGCGATTGCGGGTGTACCTCGAGAGTGGGCGAGGGATGCACAGCGAAACCAGCACTCTCGAATATCAGGAGCAAAATGATGCAACACGCAGTCTTTCGAAAGATCCTGGCGGTACTGTTCGGTCTCGTCCTCGCCGCCACCGGCCTCTGGGCAAGCCCGGCCGGGGAGGAGGAGCCGGCCGCGGCGATGGTAAAGGAAATGGTGACCGACCCGACCACCGGCAAGATGGTGACCGCGCCGGAGTACGGCGGGACATTGACCTATCCGTATGTCATAGAATACGAAAGCGACCCCTTTGTTGTTGGCGGCGCTGCGGCCTACCTCATAGGCGGTGTCAATGAGAATCTCGCCCGGCCGAACTGGGGACTTGCTCGGGAAGAACTCGCCTTTAACGGGCCCTACGTTCCTCTGTTTGCTTTCTCCGGGGAGCTGGCGGAAAGTTGGGAAACGCCCGACCCCCTGACGTACGTATTCCACATCCGTCAGGGCGTTCACTACGCTCTCGATCCGGACAGTGAGGCCAGCCGCTTGGTAGGTGGTCGGGAGCTCACTGCCGATGATGTCGTCTATACCTATCAGCGCATGACCGCTCGGGGTGACTTCACCGAACGTCCTACAATTTCCAGAACAGCTATCGATCTGCCATGGGAATCGATAGAGGCCAGCGACAAATACACCGTTGTCATGAGGCTGACGGAGCCGTCGATCGGTGCGCTCGGGGCTATTATCAACGAAGGTTTGCACCAGATATTGCCTCGTGAGGTAATCGAGCAATACGGCGACTATACGGATTGGAAGAACGTGGTCGGCACCGGGCCCGTTATGCTGACCGACTACGTCGAAGGCGTCTCCAAAACCTGGACCAAGAATCCCGACTACTGGGGCTTCGACGAAAAATACCCGGAGAACCGCCTGCCATATGTTGACCAGATAAGGGCCCTCTATATTGCAGAAGAAGCGACGCGTATATCGGCATTACGCAGCGGTACGATTGATATGATACGTCTCTCTGGCGTCGAGATAAGGTCCCTCGACGTGGTAAAGGGTCTCCAGCGGACTAACCCCGACATTGCGATATGGCCATTTTACCAGCGGTCGCTGGATGCCATAAGTCTGAACCCACAAAAAGCCCCCTTTGACGATATCAGAGTACGCCACGCGCTGCAGATGGCGCTGGACCTGGAGACGATTAGCGATACCTACTATGGTGGTTTCGCCGACTGGCAACCACCTCGCTTCATTGGCGCCAAGGGGTTTTACACTGAATGGGAAGAGTGGCCCGCAGAGCTCAAGCAGTACTACACCTACGACCCGGCAGGGGCTGAGAGGCTCCTCGATGAGGCAGGATATCCGCGCGGCGCGGACGGCGTCCGATTCAAGTTCGAACATCAGCACCGTGATATCGGAGATATCGGCTATGTAGAAATAGTCGCCGGCTACTGGGCTGATATTGGCGTTGATGTAACGCTTAGTATTCACGAGTGGCCGACTCTCGCTGCTAATATGACAGAAAGGAACTATGAGTCGATTTATGGCGGCATGGCCAGAGAGGCCCCGGACTGGGCCATGGGATTATATAACTCGGACTCGGTTCGGCTAAGCACATATGTGGGCGGAGTCGAGAACCCTGTGCTGGCCGCCACCCAAGCTGCCTATTTCGGCGCCACTAACATCGATGAGCAGATGCAGGCGGCAAGCGAGCATGGCATGGAGGTGATAAGGCATCACTATATGATATGGGGTCCTATGGCTCCAGGGTATCAGGCCAGCCAGCCGTGGGTGAAAGGCTTTAACGGTGAAACGTTGAACACAGTCCAGTATGAGCAAAACATCCTCGCCCGCCTCTGGATCGACCAGGATCTGAAGCGAGAAATGGGCTTCTGAGCCGACGGCTTCGCCGTTGGCCTAAGGAGTCGCTGCGCGACTCCAAGGAAACTCCCAGCGGCGGTTTCAATTGCAGGCGCGCTAGGCGCGCCTGCGCCGCAACTCTCAGGCGATTTGAATCAGCGTGTTGGCCCCTCTCAACCCGGGGTGGGAGGGGCCGGGTCGCGGTGACTGGGTCATGAGAGCCTACATCATCCGGCGGCTGCTGCTGGTCATCCCCACGTTGTTCATTCTGAGCGTGTTGGTGTTCCTGTCGGTCCGCTTCATCCCCGGCGACGTCATCGACGTCATGGCCGCCCGTATCGAGGCGATGGGCGACGGCCAAGTCGACCGCGCGGCCATGGAACGCAGGCTCGGCCTGGACCTGCCGATCCACGTGCAGTACGGCCGCTGGATCGGCGGCATCCTCCTGCGCGGCACCCTCGGCGAGTCGCTGCTGGGCGGCTGGCGGATCGAGGAGCGCATGCTGGGACGACTGCCGGTCACCGCCGAGCTCGGGTTGCTGGCCATTCTCATCGGCCTGGTCATCGCGCTGCCGGTGGGCATCTACTCGGCGGTGCGCCAGTACACCGCCGCCGACTACGTCGGACGGTCGGTCGCCATCATGGGGCTGGCGACGCCCAACTTCTGGCTGGGAACGATGGTGATGATCTACCCGGCCATCTGGTGGGCGTGGTCGCCACCGATGGAACTGATTCCGTTGGCCCAGGATCCGCTGGGCAACCTCGGCATGTTCCTGATCCCCAGCCTGATCCTCGGCACCTACCTGGCGGCCAGCACCATGCGCATGACGCGCACCATGATGCTGGAGGTGCTGCGCCAGGACTATATCAGGACCGCCTGGGCCAAGGGTCTGCTGGAGCGGTCGGTGATCCTCCGCCACGCGGTCAAGAACGCCATCATCCCGGTGGTGACGCTGGTGGGCATGCAGCTCCCGATCCTGGTGGGCGGCTCGGTGATCATCGAGAACATCTTCAACCTGCCGGGGCTGGGGCGGCTGATGCTGGACGCGCTGGGCGACCGCGACTACCCGGTGGTGTCGGCGGTGAACCTGTTCTTCGCCACGGTGGTGGTGTTCGTCAACCTGGTGACCGATCTGCTATACGCGTCGCTGGACCCGCGGATTCGCTACGATTGAGTCAATCAGGCAATGAGGGAGGCCCATGGGTGACGTATCACAGCTGACGCCCGCCGTTGCCGAGCCGGCGGCGGTTGGGCCTGCGGTTGGGCCTGCGGCTGGGCAGGCCGGGCGGCGGCGGTTGGCCGGCATTTTCGCGTCACGCACGGGTTCGCCGGCTGGCGGCGATGTTCGGGTGAGTCGGGCCGATGGGTGACGTATCCCAGTTGACGCCGGCCATCGCCGAGCCTGCTGGGGGCACGGTTGCGGCTGGACAGGCCGGGCTCAGGAAGTTCTTCGCGCGGCTGGTGCGCGAGCAGCCGCTGGGCACCGCCGGCGGCATCGTCATCCTGCTCCTGGTGCTGGTCAGCATCTTCGCCGATTCGCTGGCGCCCTATCGCTACGAGGAGATCCACCTGCGCGACCGCCTGCAGGCCCCCACGGCCGCCTACCTGCTGGGCACCGACCACGTCGGGCGCGACCTCTTGAGCCGCCTCATCCACGGGGCGCGTCTGTCGCTGACGGTGGGGCTGGCCGCCACCGTCCTCACCGTCGTGGTGGCGGTGCTGATCGGCGGCACCACCGGCTTCATCGGCGGTCGCCTGGACCTGGTGACGCAGCGCTTCGTCGACGCCTGGATGGCGTTCCCGGGGCTGCTGTTGCTGCTCACCATCATGTCGATAGCCGGGCGCGGCATGCTGCAGATCATCGTCGTGCTGGGGGTGTCGGGCGGCATCCCGGCCTCGCGCGTGGTGCGCGGCGCGGTGCTGGGGGTGAAGGAGAACGCCTACTTCCAGGCGGCGCAGGCGATCGGCAGCTCGCGCCGGCGCTCGCTGCTGCGCCACGTGCTGCCCAACATCGCGGCGCCGATCATCATCATCTTCAGCATCAACGTCGGTGGCGTGATCATGTCGGAGGCGGCGCTGAGCTTTCTGGGCTTCGGCCTGCCGCCGGACATCCCGAGCTGGGGCGGCATGCTGAGCCGCGAGGGACGGCAGTACATGGAGATCGCGCCGCACCTGGCGCTGTGGCCGGGGCTGTGCCTGACCGTGGTCGTCTACAGCCTCAACATGTTCGGCGACGCGGTGCGCGACCTCCTGGACCCCCGCCTGCGCGGCCGCCTCGGCCGCTACGGCGCCGGCCGGGGGTAGCGGGATCAACACCTCGTCGTCGGTCTCGGCATGGTCGATGACGCGGGCGGCGGCAAGGAGCCGAAGCCGGATAGACTCAGAGGCCCGTTTTTGGCGTAGACCATTGGTGCATCTCGATGGTGTATCATGGTGATGATCGATGAATCGCATAACTGTTACGATTGACAACCAGCTAATCGAAGAGGCCCGGCAAGCGCTGTGTGCGTCCACGAAGCGAGAAACGATCGAGTTGGCTCTTCAGGAGGCGGTCAAGGCCTGGAGGCGCAACGCGGCGCTGAGCCGCGCGGGGCGGTTGGACCTCGAGCTGGACCAGGAGGCACTTGCGCAGTTGCGTCGCCAACCGTGATCCCCTCGGGAAACGCCGGATGAGTCGCATCAAGGGAGTTGACGCGGCTCACCCACGTCGTCATCTCTACGGAAACCAGCGGCCGTAGCTATCGACGTGGCCCCGTGGCGGCGGTAGTCGTGTACTGCCTCAAAGGGAGCCGCCAGAGCCGTTCCGAAAACGTGCTGGAACGTGCCCTGCGCTCCTGTTGACATCACGGATGCCATCTGACATTATCGATGGTATGAGGAAGCTCCTCAAGGTGGATGCAGCGGGGCGTGTCGTGTTGCCGCAACCGGTACGCAAGCGTTTCCATCTCACGCCGGGGTCGCGGCTGGAGATTGATGTCGAGCCGGATGGCATTCGGCTGCGACCGAGTACACCCGCTCCGAGTCTCACCGACGAGGACGGGCTGTTGGTGCACGAAGGCGAACCCACCGGCGACCTTCTGCACGCGGTCGAGGAGGCCAGAGCTCTCCGCGACGAACAGGTGAACTCGGCTCTGGGGTGACGGTCTTCTGTGACACGTCGGTGTTGGTGGCGGCATGCGTGCGCCGTCATCCACATCATGCTCGGGCGCAACCCGTGCTTGCTGACATCTCACGCGGCACGGCGGGTGTCAGAGGTGTGATGTCTACCCATAGCGTTGTGGAGCTGTATTCTGCGTTGACGATGATGCCGGTCCAACCACGGATCCTCCCCTCCGAGGCTGCTTCCATCATCGCCGCGAACGTCATCCGCTTCTTCCAGTTGGAGCCGGTCACGCCCGCCATGTACCAACGCGCAGTGGCTACGTGCGCACAACGGGGATTACCCGGTGGCAAGGTGTATGACGCCCTTCTTATCGAGTGCGCCCGCGCCGCCGCGTGCGACCGAATCTACACGTTCAACCGGACCGACTTCGAACGGTTGGCGCCGGATCTGGATCGAGTCGTCGCGGCACCGTAGGGTCAGGCGCGGCCGGCTCGGTGCTACGGCGCCGGCAGGGAGTAGATAAAGACACGGTCCGGATCATCAGCGCTCGCCCGGCCACGCCCCGCGAAAAGAGACTGTACGAAGCATACTTGGAGGGGCCGCGGCCCCTCGCGGGACACAACAGGCGGTACTGGCCGGGCGGTCGAGGCAGGGGTTTGTCAGAGTTTTGTCTTGGCGTAGATCATTGGTGCATATTGATGGTGTACCGTGATGATGACCGATGGAGGAGCCAATGGATCGCATAACCGTTACGATTGACAATCAGCTAATCGAAGAGGCCCGGCAAGCGCTGTGTGCGTCCACGAAGCGAGAAACGATCGAGTTGGCTCTTCAGGAGGCGGTCAAGGCCTGGAGGCGCAACGCGGCGCTGAGCCGGGCGGGGCGGTTGGACCTCGAGCTGGACCAGGAGGCACTTGCGCAGTTGCGTCGCCAACCGTGATCCTGGTCGATAGCTCCGCGTGGATCGAGTACTACCGTCGGGGCGGATCGGAGGAAGTCAGAGCCCTTGTTTTCTCCGCGATTCGTGACAACCGGGCGGCGACCAACGGCATCATAACGGTAGAGATCGTGGCCTACGCCACGCGGGACGCGGACTCTCTGAACGTGCGGTCAGATCTGTCGGGATGCCACTGGCTTGAGCTCACCGCCCCCGTGTTCGAACTTGCCGTCGCAATGGGGCGCGAGCTGAGAACTCTCGGGGTCACCGTGCCAGCGACCGACTTGATCATCGCCAGCTCGGCTCGGCTCGCCGGTGCGGAATTGCTGCACTTCGATGGTCATTTCGAACTGATTGCAGACCACTTGCCGCTGGACACGCTCGGCCCGCTCAAACGGCCAACGGCTCGGGAGGTGTGATGTCTACCCATAGCGTTGCGGAGCTGTATTCTGCGCTGACGATGATGCCGGTCCAACCGCGGATAGATGGGAATGCCGCGATGTGGTCGGCGCAGATACGCTGAGGCAGCCGCTGGGCATCGCCGGCGGCATCGTCATCCTGATCAGTCAGGATGCAGGAGTATCTTGATCCCTTGCCTGTTTTGCAGGATCTCGAAGGCCTGCCGCCACTCGGACATCGGCATGGTATGCGAGACAAGCGGGTGCGGATCGACCTTGCCGGTCATCATCATCTGCAGGCTCTTCTCCCATTCGCGATGGCTGCTACCGAAACTGCCCACCACCTTCAGTTCCTTGTAGGCAAGCTGCATGAAGTCGATTTCGTATTCGTGCATGGAGGTGCCGATCTGTATGAACTGCGCTCCGCGGCGTCCATAGTCAAGGAGCCGATTTACCGACGACCCATGGCCGGCGCACTCGATCAGCACGTCCGCGCCTCCGCCCTGGGTCATTGCAAGAATGTGCGGGAGGGGATCCTCCCGATCCACGTTGTATACCTCGTCGGCACCGAGTTCCCGCGCAACCTCCAGCTTTTTCCTGTCACCGTCGATGCCGCACACGATGACGTAACCGCCTTCCGCTTTGGCGATCTGTGCGGCCAGCAAGCCGATGGGTCCGGGACCGGAAACGACGACCAGATCCGTACAGTGGATCTCGCCGTTCGAAACGATGCCTCTCGTGCACACGGATAGCGGCTCGGTCATGGCGGCGGATTGCAGGTCGACCCCTGGTGGGAGCCGTATTACCGAGTTCTCGTCGTAAACCCCGAACCGAGTCATGCCGCCATAGGTCGCGATACCCCAGGGCGTTTCGAAACAGCCGCGCCGGCTGCCTTTCGGGTAGTCGTAGGCATGGCGCTGATGCAGGGTACGGGGAGCGTTGAGGGGCGCCACCACTATCTCGTCGCCCGGTTGAACGCGCGTGACCTGTTCGCCCACCGCCGCCACGACCGCGCTGAACTCGTGGCCGAGTACCATGGGTGGATTGTAGTAGGCGTGATCGTCGCTGAAGATTTTCAGGTCGGTTCCACAGATACCGCAGAACTTGATTTCTGCCTTGACCTGCCGCGGGCCCGGGTCGGGTACCGGAATCTCGGAGAGTTCGGTGTTGCCTCTTCCTTTGCGGGTCTTGAGTACCGCCTGCATAGTCCATCATTCTAAGAGATAGTCGTCTGCGCTGCAACCGCCGTTGGGCGGCAGGGTGCGACCCCGTTTTGGGCAGGGGTAGAAAGACCTCCCAGTCAATAGCACGATGGCTACGACTGGGAGGTCAACATGGATAAGGAATTGGTCGCTCACATCGTTGAGCTTGTCAAGATGGAGTTGCGCAACAGCGCCGACGCCGACGTTGCCAGCAGTGCCACTGGGATGCTGAGGTTGGAACTGGTCGTGCACCAGTGCCTGATGGAGATGGGACGACAGGTAGTGCAGGACTTGGCGCAGCAGGCGGGCACCGGCTACCAGGGGCGGCGGGTGAAGCGTGGCAAGGTGGTGTATCGGTTCAAGGGGAATCGCGCCAAGACGGTGCACGGGCTGTATGGGCCGGTCACGGTGGAGCGCGCCTACTACTACGCCAGCGGTAGCGGAGAGACGTGGGTGCCGCTGGATGAGCAGTTGGGGATCGGAGACGGGCAGACCCCTGCCTGTGAGTACCATCTGGCCCAGTTCGCGGGCCAGGGACCATATCAAAGGAGTCTGAGTCATTTCCATACGATCTTTCGTCCCGCTGGATTGGATAAGATCTCACTGCACAAGACCGAATGCATGGTGGACGCACTTGGTGAGCGGCTGGAGGCGCAACGTCAGCAGGAAATTGAGGAGCTGTTCGCGCATGACGGCAGCGTGGCGGTGGCCAATAAGATCACTGGCACGATGGTGGTGTGTATCGATGCGGGGAAAGTACCGACGAAGGGTAACGAACGCGTAGATAATGACAAGCGAAAGAGATACGACCGCGAGTTCCGAGACGTCAAGGTGGCGAGTATCTCTGAACTGAAGTGGGACGAGGGACGACAGCAGGCGCGCTGCACCAAAACCTCGTATGTGCTGGGCATCGAGCATGCCGACGAGTTCTTCCAGCGTATCTGGGTGGAGATGAACCGACGCAGTGCGGACCTGACGAAACTGCGCTTGGTGTTCATCGGCGATGGCGCTGAGTGGATCTGGAACCGGGTGGCTGAGATCGACAACGCTGACAACGGTGTATACATCCTGGATTTCTGCCACGCCGTCGATCATCTTGCGAAGGTGTGCAAGCTCCTCTACGGGCAGGGCACGGCGCAGTTCGATAAGCATCTGCAGCAGTGGCGCGCCAGACTGCGGGAAGGCGGGACAGTCGTGATCGACGACCTGGAGCAATTGCGCGACAGTCACCGCGAGCACGGTGACGAGATACAAGGCGAGATCAACTACCTCGAGGCAAACCGCGAGCGCATGAACTACCCGCAGTACCGAGAGCAGCACCTGCCAATCGGCAGCGGCACGGTGGAAAGCGCCTGCAAGAACGTCGCTGCCGCGCGGATGAAGGGTAGTGGTATGACCTGGACCCTGAACGGGGCGCAGCACATGCTGCAGTTGCGCGCGTCGATCATGAGCGGGCGCTTTGCCCGCGACCACCAACATTCACTACCCGGCCCTCCTCAACCTGCCGAACTGCTGGCGGCTGCATAAGCGTGCACAAAATGGAGTCGCACCCTGGGCGGCAGGGGCGGCAGGCGACGGCGCGGCCACGGACGGAGACTCATGGACGACCCCTCATACAAACGCCTGCTCAAGCACAAACGCATCGTCAAGGATCTGCTGATCGGGTTCATCGCCCCGCAACGCGCTCCGGGGTGGGCCGCCGCGCTCGACTTCGACACGCTCCGCGAAGGCCCCACCGAGGAGATCACCGACGAGTTGCGCCGCCGGCTCGGTGACGTGGTCTGGTCGATCGACCGGCGCGACGGCCGCGGCGGCGTGCAGACCCTGCACGTGGTGATCGAGCATCAGTCCAGCGTGGACTATTCGATGCCGCTGCGGTTCCTCAACTACACGAGCCTGCTCTACCAGCGGCTGTATCGCGACCGCACCAGGTGGAGCAAGGGTGAGACGGCCGACCCGGTGCTGCACGTCGTGGTGTACAACGGCGATAGCCGGTGGGACGGGCCGCTCACGCTCGCCGAGTTGGTGGAGAGGACCGAGCAAGACGGTCCCGCGCAGCTCGCGCTGAGTTACGAGGTGCTTGATCTGATGGCCGCGGAGCGGGATGATCTACCACGGCCGAACCTGCTGACGTGGGTGGCGGAAGTGGAGCAAAGTGTACAGGCGAGGGCTTTGCCTGAGCGAGTACAGGAGTTGGGGGAGTGGCTCGCCGCAGAGGAAGATCCGGGGCTGACCCGGACCTTCGACGTGTGGCTTGGCGCTCTGGGACAGAAGTGGGGCGTGAAGCTGCCATCGATTCGCGAGTACGAGGAGGTAACCGCAGTGTTGGCGGAGAAGATTGATCGCTGGGGAGCGGAAATCCTGGAGCAGGGTATCGCGCAAGGTATCGAGCAGGGTATCGAGCAAGGTATCGAGCAAGGTATCGAGCAAGGCGTTGAGCGGGAGAAGGCGCTGTTGCACCGCTTGGCGGAGCGGCGCTTCGGTCAGGTGGCGGCGGAGCGGCTGTCGGCGGCGCTCGGCGGAGTGACGGACGCGAACCGTCTCGCCGAAGCGGGGGAGTGGATCGTCGACTGCGCCACGACCACCGACTTCCTCGCCCGCGTGGACCGCGCCAACTCGTAGCCCCGCCCTGCGACGCCTCCGGGGGGAGGGCCTCAGGGCAGCAGGAGACCGACCGCCGCATGCAGGAGACCGACCAACTGCTGGGGCGGCAGGCACGGGCCGCCGACCAGCGCATGGACAAGCCGATGGAGTCCCTGGCGGAAGGCGACCTCGCAGGGCGCCTCCGGCAGCGGGGCATTGCGGTGCAACACACGGTAACCAACCGCGGCAGAACTACGGTCAGCGGCGCTGCGAGCTCGACATCGTGGCCAACTCTACACATTATTAGGACGAACAACAGCCAAACTGGGCAGAAATACGTCCGTATTATGTGACGCCATCGCCGTTTCCCGTTTATGGTAGACGCATGAAGCGTGATGCGTACGAGGGTCTGCTGACCTGGAAGGACGCGCCGAGGCGCAAGCCGCTGCTGCTGCGCGGCGCACGCCAGACCGGCAAGACCTATCTGCTGCGCGCCTTCGGGCGGGAGCGCTACGCGGCCAGTCACTACTTCAACTTCGAGCAGACGCCCGATCTCGCCAGCCTGTTCGATCGCGACCTCGATCCGATGCGCATCGTCCGCGACCTGTCGGTATTCGCGGGAGTTCGGATTCTGCCCGGCAGCTCGCTGATCATCCTCGACGAGATCCAGACATGCAACGCGGCGCTGAACTCCCTGAAGTACTTTGCCGAGGACGCGCCGCAGTACCACGTCGCCGCCGCCGGCTCTCTGCTCGGGGTCGCCCTTTCGACACCCCGTTCGTTCCCGGTGGGCAAGGTGGATTTCATCGACCTCCATCCGATGACCTTCCTCGAGTTCCTCGACGCGCTCGGCGAGGGGCGTTATCGGAATCTGATCCAGGAACAGGCCGTGCCCGCGCCGTTTCCGGAGGCGTTCCACCACGCCCTGATCGACCTGCTGCGCGCCTACTACTACGTCGGCGGCATGCCCGAGGCCGTCGCCCACTACGGCGCCAACCGGGACGCGGGGGAGGTGCGCGCCGTGCAGCAGGCGATCCTCGATGCCTACGTGCTCGACTTCGCCAAGCATGCCCCGGCGCGCGACGTGGCACGCATCATCGCGGTCTGGAATTCGCTGCCGGGACATCTGGCGCGCGAGAACAAGAAGTTCGTATTCTCGGCCATCCAGCGCAGCGCGCGGGCGCGCGACTATGAGGATGCCATCGTGTGGCTGGAGGGCGCCGGGCTGATTCAGCGGGCGTTCGGCGTCGAGACCGCCCGCCTGCCGTTGCGGGGCTACGCGGACCGGCGATCATTCAAGGTGTACGCACTGGACGTCGGCCTGCTCGGGGCGCTGGCCGGCGCCGCGCCACAGTTGCTGGTGCACGGCGACCGCCTGTTCGTGGAGTACCGCGGAGCGCTGGTCGAGAGTTACGTGGCCCAGCAACTGGCCGCCGCGGCGGCCGGCGAGTTGCACTATTGGCGCAGCTCAGGGGGCAAGGCGGAAGTCGACTTCCTGCTGGAGCGGGGCGGCGAGGTGCTGTCGCTGGAGGTGAAATCCGGCGTCAACCCGCGCAGCAAGAGCCTCAGATCGTTCGACGCCCAATTCTCCCCACCGCTGCTGGTCCGCAGCACGCTGTTGAACCTCAAACGCGACGCTCGCGTGCTGAACATCCCCCTGTACGCCTTGCCCGACGCGCTGCGTTTCATCGGCTGACGAGGGAGTTTCCAGCGCCGCCAGGCGTCAGTCGGCGTCGAACGTGCAGGACCGCCGGGCGGGATGCGACCGGCAAGGGTCTGAAGAGGCGGTAGCGAAGATGCACGCTGGGCTCGCGGGGCTGCGAAGTGTATCCCCGCCGGGCCACCTGCAAGCTGTCGGCCGGAGCAGCCGAGCGGCGCGCCAGCCGCGCGGAGGAGGCGCTACATCGGAGGCTCCGGCGCAGCAGCCGGACCGTACCCGTGGCGCATTCTGTGATGAGCAAAGCAGCGCAAAGCCAAATTGGACGGCTCCGGGCCACCGCCCTGGGCGAC
This sequence comes from Spirochaetia bacterium, assembly GCA_965262935.1. Taxonomy (GTDB): domain Bacteria; phylum Spirochaetota; class Spirochaetia; order SZUA-6; family Bin103; genus Bin103. Next base: position 1,941,590 of record OZ253572.1, read on the forward strand.
TGGCAACAGGTGGTCGATCTGCAGCAGATGGGAAGAGGTGCAGCGTCGCCCGGAGAGCGGATCGCGATAACAGCAGCGTCCACCGTCGCGTAGCCAGACGTGGCGCCGGACCGCCGCCGGAATGTGGCGCCGTGGCGGGGATTGGTGGCGGCGGTGGACAGAATCGCGGGTCGTGTGCGCCGCTGCCCCGGCTGATGCGTCGGGCGGTCCGCCTTCAGAGGACCCGCCGAGTACCGACTCCGGCGCCGAAGTGACGCCCGGCGCGCCCGGCACGCCTGCGCGCGCAGAGAAGCCAGCCGCCGAGGCCACGCCCCCTGCTCCGTCCGACGCGCCGCTCGGTCCGCCGTCAGGGGACACGCCAATTGACCGCTCCGGCGCCGAAGTGACGACCGGCGCGCCCGGTACGCCTGCGCGCGCAGAGAAGCCAGCCGCCGAGGCCCCGCCCGCTGCTCCATCTGAGGCGCCGCTCGGTCCGCCGTCAGGGGACCCGCCGAGTGCCGGCTCCGGCGCCGAAGTGGCGACCGGCGAGCCCGGCACGGCGGCGCCGGCATGGGAGCCATCCGCCAAGGCGCCGGACGCGAACTGCGGCGCCGAAGTAGCGGCGGGCGCGCCCGATGGAACGCCGCCTGCGCGGGCGCCATCCAACAGTGCCGCGGGCGCCGACTGCGGCGCCGAAGTAGCGGCGGACGCGCCCGATGGAGTGCCGCCTGCACGGGCGCCATCCAACAGTGCCGCGGGTGCCGACTGCCGCGCCGAAGTAGCGGCGGGCGCGCCCAATGGAGCGCCGCCTGCGCGAGCGCCATCCAACAGTGCCGCGGGTGCCGACTGCGGCGCCGAAGTAGCGGCGGGCGCGCCCGATGGAACGCCGCCTGCACGGGCGCCATCCAAAGGCGCGGCGGGCCCTGACTGACTCGGTGGAGCAGTGTTGGCCAGCACCCCGATCGGGTTCTGCCTGTCGGTAGCGGAGGTGTCGCCCGGTGGCGCCGGAGTAGCGCCGCCTGTGCGCCGAGCCGGGGCCACCGGCGCCACGACGGCACGTGTCCGGTTCGGCGCCCGCCCCGAGGATTCGTCTACGCGCTGAGCCGGTCCGGCGGCTGCCCCGGCAGCACCTGTCCGGTTCGGCGCCCGCCCCGAGGATTCGCCTACGCGCTGAGCCGGCCCGGCGGCAGCCCCGGCCGCACGTGTCTCCTTCGGTGCCCGTCGCGGTGATGCGCCTGCGCTGTCTGCACCCTTCCGGCGCTGCCCGCGCCCGCCGCCGCGCGGGTCGTGCCGGGTCACTGCCTCGCGCACCACGCGCGCCACCAGGTCGCCCCACGACATGCGCGGGTCGACATGCGACATGAGATCCTTCAACAGGCGCAGGCCCTGTTCGCACTCCTGGTCGATGCTCACCTTCAATGTGTAGCGGTCGGGCGCCACGGCGCGCAGTGTGTCGCGCGGCGGCAGCACCTCGGGAGCGGCTGCGGCCAACAGGCTGGCGACCTGGCGGGTGCTCATGCCGGCGGCCTGCTCGATCAACTCGCGCTGGCGCTGCGGGTGCAGCAACGGGGCCGCCGACACCGTACCGGGCGACAGCTCCGCAAACGGATCATCCCGGAGTGGTTCCGGCGCGCGCGAAGCGGTGTGCCGCGACTCCGCTGGAGCCATGACCGGCTCGGGCTCGGGCGTCGACGCCGAGAAATTCGTCGGCGGCAGAAGTTGTGGAGCAGGGCCTTCGTCCGATGACGGCGCGGCGGGGCCGGCACCGGCGCCGGAAGCAGCAACGGAAGCGCAGGAGGGTGCCGGAAACGGCGACGCGTTTCCGCTCAACTCCGGCCGCGGCAGTGGCGCGCCTACATGCCCGGCGCCGGGGGCCTGCACACCGGCGCGGCTCGCCACCGGCACCACGGGCGTGTTCCCTGCCGCCACCTCACCGGAGCACTCGCCGGCCGGCGGTGCAAACCCCAGCGCCGATCGGTGCCCGCGTTCCCTCGCATCGTAGGAGCACTCGGCGGCGGGCGGTGCAAACCCTGGCGCCGATCGGTGTCCGCGCTCCCCTTGCTCATCTGTTTCGCCCGGCGCTGCCGGCAGCCCAAGCTGCCTGGTTCTGCCAGCCGAATCGTGGTCCTGATCGTGGCCGACATTTCGATGCCCGGTATTGCTCTGGCGCTCGGCCCGCTCGGCGCGCTCGGCCCGCTCGGCACCGGCAAAGGTGGTTTCCAACTGCGCCGCCGACGTCATACTCAACTCGCCGCTCTGCAGGCAGGCCCGCACCCACCCATGGCGCCGGCACAGCCGCATCGCCTGGATGCGCCGCTGCGCGGCGGCGTCGGTGAAGCGCAGCTCCCGCACCGCGTAGTCGAACAGGCTCGAGAACCCGCGCCGCAGCGCCAGACCGCGCCGGTCGATCTCGTCAAGATGGTCCAGGATGTGCACTTCGAGGCAGCGCTGATTGGCAGCCAGGCGCCTGGTCTGCTCGAGGAGCTGCTGATCGCCCAGCTCGCTGAACGGTCTTCTTTCAACCACATTCATCATGCCGTAATTATACCCCCGGTTGAGAGATAGAAGGTTTCTACAAGTCCTCGACCGGGCTCCGGCAGCCCCCAGGCTGCTCACCATGGCACCGGTAACAGCACGCGGACGGTCAACGGTAGCGCGCAGACCAGTGCCGGGTTCCGAGGCGCACCAGCGGCCAGCAACGACGGCAAAAAAGTGTGTCAACCCCTGCGCCCGATTTTCACCGGTTGTCCGACAGATTTTTCGGCACAAGCCGCTTATCGCGCTCAGTCACGCTGGCACTTGCTGACCGGTTGGGCGGACTGATGCACGTCGGTGCGCGCATCGCTCAGCTCAGGGCCGCGGCGGGCCGCGGCCTGTCCGGGTGCCCTGGATGCGCGGCGGGTGTGAGATCGTAGCGGCCTGATCATGGGCATGAGCTTGACTGCTTGCCGCGCGTGTGCGATGCTGGCCGCATTGGAACCGGACGGAGAACCTAATGCGTGACTACGCAATGCAGCACATGCAGCCCTGCCACCGGTTGACGCTACTGGCGCGCCAGACCGGCGCTCGGGTGCCGCTCCGCCCACGGGCCCCTGGCCCCCCCCCCCAATGGCCTCAGTCGCGTAAATCACGCAAGCGTAAACAGTAACACCAACCACCGGTACCACCCGGACCTGCGGTTGGCCGGCCCCACGCGCGCCGTCCACCGCGGCCCTCCAGCCGCCATCTTCAATCCGCCGGCGTTGCCGGACATGGGAACAAGCCTCCGGCGAGCCGCCGTCACGCCTCCAATCGGCGGGCGCCTGCGACCGACCGGTCCGCGTATGAGGGTGCCCGTGAAGATGTAATCCACACCACGGGACGCGGCAGACGCCGTTACGGCGTTGCGGCTGATCGCCCCGGGGTCAACTCGAATTTGTCGCCCTCGTCGGAATCGCCTGCGCCACAGACGGCGCAGACCGGCAGACACGCCACGAGAGCAGTCGAGGGGTCGGCACTGAAACACGTGTTCTCGAAACCTAGGAGATGTGCATTCATGACTCAGGTAACATTCAGAACGTGCCTCGCCGTACTGGCGGGCCTGGTCCTGACCGCAACCGGCCTCTGGGCAAGCGCGGCCGGGGAACAGGAGCCGGCCGTGGCGATGGACAAGGAAATGGTGATGGACCCATCCACCGGCGAGATGGTAACCGCGCCGGAGTATGGCGGGACATTCACCTTCGCCAATCGCGGCTGCGGAACGACTTACTATATTGACAGCTGGTTCGGCGGCTTCGCTGGTTCCACCCAGGCCGGCGTTACGGAGAAGCTCGGCATCGCTAGGTGGGAGATCGATCGGGACGTATTCAACCTCCAGAGCGGCTACGTTCCTCTTTCTGTCGTAACCGGGTCGCTGGCCGAGAGCTGGGAACAACCCGATCCGAACACCTATATCTTCCACATCCGCAAGGGCGTTCACTGGCATGACAAGGCACCAATGAATGGCAGAGAATTGACCGCCGAGGACGTAGTATTCAACTGGCACCGCATGATGGGCATGGGCGAATTTGCTGCAGCCGGAGGGAGCCCCCATCAAGGCCAGATCACCGCCATACCATTTGAATCGATAACGGCTAGCGATCGGTATACGGTTGTTTTCAAGACGACGGAGGCACAAAAAGATACATTGAGGAATCTCCTCATCCACCACGCCGCTTGGGTATACCCGCCCGAGGCAATCCAGGAACACGGCGATCTCCAGGATTGGCGGCATTCGGTCGGCACCGGGCCCTACATGCTCACCGACGTCGTCGACGGTGTCTCTACCACCTTCACCAAGAATCCCGACTACTGGGGCTTCGACGAGAAATACCCCGAGAACCGCTTGCCCTACATTGACGAGTTAACGGGTCTGTTTATTGCTGAGGAGGCGACCATTGTGGCTGGACTTCGTTCCGGCAGCATAGATTACATCGGCCTGCCCGGCGGTTGCGGCGCTCAATTATCGTCTATCGATCAGGCAGAGAGCCTCCGTGAAAGCAACCCGGAACTCATGCTGGCAGCCTGGGCATATCGGGCGGAGAATGCGTTTACGTTCAAAATCATGGAGCCTCCCTTTAACGACGTCAACGTGCGCAAGGCAATGCAGATGGCATTGGACCTTGAGACAATTAACGATACCTACTACAAGGGCTTTGCAGACACGACACCTCGCACGAGGATTGGAGATGCGCTTGTCGGATTTACCGTCCCGTTTGACGAGTGGCCCGAAGATCTCAAGGAAGAGTACGCCTATAACCCGCAGGAGTCGGAGCAGCTCCTTGATGAGGCCGGGTATCCTCGTGGCGCAGACGGCATGAGATTCAAGACCGACCTATCGGTTATTGATACCTCCGATATAGATTACTTTCAATTGGCCGCCCAATACTGGAAGGAAATTGGCGTTGATGTCGACATCATTGTATTGGACCGACCTGCTTGGATCTCCGCTACGACTGGACTTACGTATGAAGGTATGGCAAGTACGGTCGCAGCCTATGATTTCGATGCTTTGGAGGCGATAAGAGAGTACCACTCGAGCTCGATAGGGAAAACCGGAACCGGATCGAGCTATACCGGACTCCGGGACCCGGTTTTCGACGCCTTGTTTGATGCGGCTCAAGCCGCTGCCACCGTCGACGAGCAGCAGCGGGTGATTAGAGAGTTGGATCTGTACCTTGCAGAGAACCACATGCTGGTATGGAGTCCCAAGCCCCCGCAGTTTAACGTGAGCCAGCCTTGGATCAAGGGTTACAACGGCGAAATAGACCTGGGATGGGGCGACCGTGCCACCATATTTTCCCGCATTTGGATTGACCCGGACCTGAAGCAGGAAATGGGCCACTAGAGGAGAGGGGGGCTGGGAGCCTTGGCCTTCCCAGCTCCCTTTCCTGATGAATCGAGAGCGATGAGGGGTGTTGCATGAGGGTCTACGTCATCCGGCGGCTGTTGCTCATGATCCCCACACTGTTCATGTTGAGCATCCTGGTTTTCTTCTCGGTACGGTTCATCCCCGGAGACGTAATAGACGCCATGTTGGGCCGGATGAACAGCGTCGGCGCTTTCGCGGCGATTGACCGTGACGCTCTCGAGCAGAGGTTGGGATTGGACGTGCCTATCTACGTGCAGTATGGACGCTGGATGGGAGGTATTCTCCTGGAAGGGACCCTTGGCACGTCACTGTGGGGCGATTGGACGGTGGAGGAGAAGATACTCGGGAGATTGCCGGTAACCATCGAGCTCGGCGCAATGGCAATCCTCATCGGGCTGTTGATCGCACTGCCGGTCGGCATCTACTCGGCGATCCGCCAGGATACGGCCGCCGACTACGTGGGGCGTTCGGTCGCGATCATCGGTCTGGCGACGCCGAACTTCTGGCTGGGCATCATGGTGATGATCTATCCGGCGCTGTGGTGGGGCTGGGCGCCATCGATGAGGCTGATACCGTTCACGGCAGACCCGCTGGGTAATCTCGGAATGTTCCTCATTCCCAGCCTGATTCTGGGGACGGCCATGGCTGCAGCCACGATGCGGATGACGCGCACCATGATGCTGGAGGTGCTCCGCCAGGACTATATCAGGACGGCGTGGTCCAAGGGTCTCAAGGAGCGGCTGGTTGTCGTGAGACATGCCGTCAAGAATGCGCTGATCCCGGTGGTGACGCTGGTCGGTCTGCAGCTTCCCGTCCTGCTCGGCGGCGCGGTCATCATGGAGAACATATTCAACCTTCCCGGGTTGGGTAACCTCCTGCTGCTTTCCCTCAACGACCGGGACTACCCGGTGGTGTCCGGCATAAACCTGCTGTTCGCCACCGGGGTCGTGGTGTTCAATCTGCTCATCGATCTCATCTATCCCTATTTGGACCCCCGGGTCACGTACAACTAAGTGGGCAAGACGGCGACAGTACGCGAGCCCAGGCGACGTGCCGGTGTGGTTCATTTCCTTGCCAGAATGTGGCGGGAGAAGCCGCTGGGCACGGTCAGCGGAATCGTCGTACTGCTGCTGATTGTGGCCAGCATGTTCGCCGATGTGCTGGCTCCCTATGACTATACGAAAGCGAATCCGGCAGACCGCCTGCAGGGCGCATCGGTGCAGCATCCGCTGGGTACCGACCAGTTGGGGCGGGACCTGTTGAGCCGCCTGCTCTACGGGGCTCGTATTTCGCTCATTGTTGGCCTGGCCGCCACCGCTATCACGGTTGCGGTAGCGGTCCTGGTGGGCGGCGCTTCAGGATTTGTCGGTGGCAGACTGGACCTGATGGTGCAGCGGGTGGTCGACGCCTGGATGGCGTTCCCGGGACTGCTGCTGTTGTTGACGGTAATGTCGATCGTGGGCCGGGGAATGCTGCAGATCATAGTGGTGCTCGGCATATCCGGGGGCATTCCCGCGTCGCGGATCGTGCGCGGGGCGGTGATTGGGGTAAAGGAGAGCGCGTATTTTCTGGCGGCAGAGTCCATTGGCCGCAAGAAGTGGGAGACGCTCGTGCGCCACGTGCTGCCCAATATCGCGGCTCCGGTAATCGTCGTTTTCAGCATCAACATCGGAGCGGTGATCATCGCCGAGGCCAGCTTGAGTTTCCTGGGCTTCGGTCTGCCGCTGGAGGTTCCGAGCTGGGGTAGTCTGCTCAGCCGAGACGGGCGCAAGTACATGGAGCAGGCGCCCTGGCTGGCGCTCTGGCCGGGTCTGTGCCTGACCGTTCTGGTATACAGCCTGAACATGCTCGGTGATGCGTTGCGCGACCTGCTTGATCCCAGACTGAAGGGCGGTATGGGTCGTCTGGGTACGCACGGCGCCCAGTAGGACGTCCTGGGTTGTGCGCGTGAGGCGCGCCCATTGTGGTCGCGGTCACGAACAGCGCGGTCATCCTCCGTCAGAAACTGGGCGGGGTGGTGGACGGGGTGAGCTGTAACTCGTGCGTCCAGCAGGAGCGGTCCTGGGTGTGCAGGTAGTAGAACGCCTCGGCGATCTTGACCGGGTTGATCACCGTCTCGGGCCGCTCCCGGGCGGCCGGCAGGGCACGGGTGCCGGGCGAGTCGATGAGGCCGTCGATCACGATGTTGGCCACATGCACGCCGTGCTCGGAGTATTCCTCGGTGAGCACCTGGGCCAGGTTGCGCATCATCACCCGCGGGTAGTAGAGCGACTGGCCGGTGAACCGCTTGCGCCCGCGCAGCGACGACGCATTGTTGGTCAGCAGGAAGGAACCGGAGCCGCGCTTGCGCATCGCCGGCAGTACCTCCTTGGCGACCAGGAACGGGCCGCGGCTGGCCACGTGCTGGGCGGTCTCGAACATCTCGGTCGGGATGTACTCCAGCAGCTCCTGGTCGGGCGGCAGTTCGCGGCCTTCGATATAGCCGGCATTGTAGACCACCACGTCCGGCTCGCCGGCGTCGCGGCGGATGGTCGCGAATGCCCGCGCGATCGACCCCTCCGAAACCACGTCCAGTTCCATAATCGTGGCCGCGCCGCCCTGGGCGTCGATCGCCGCCTTGAGCGCGGCGGCATTGGCCGCGCGCCGCGTCGTGAGCACCGTCAGGTAGCCCTCGGCGGCGAACTTCTGCGCCACCGCGCCGCCCACGCCCCAGCGCACCCCGACCGGCAGGCCGCTGTCGTCGAGCGCGCCGCCGTGCACCAGCCGAGTGTTGCGCCCGTCCGACTGCCACTTGGAGGTGGCCCCGATCACCACCGCGATAGTTCTGGAATTGTCACTCATGTTCGCCATCCACCTTAGCCGGCCTGAGCGGCCGCGGCTACCTCCGCGGTGCCCCGCTCCGACTCCGCACCGCGTTGCACAACCGTGGAGCGCCGGCACGCCCGGCACGGCCCGGCACGGCCCGGCACGGCCCGGCACGCGGATTCCCTTGACAGCGGCTGCGTCTTGTCGTACGAGAGACGGTATGCAGACCACGACAGACACCGTATCCGCTGCCGCTGTCCTCGAAGCGGCGACGGCGCACCTGGACCGGCACGGCTACTGCATCGTGGAAAACGCGATCAGCAGGGCGGAGGCGGCCGCGCTGCGCACGCGCCTGACCGAGCAGGCGGAGGCCGAGGCCCAGATCGGCATGGAGCGCGTCCTCGGCGACAAGAAGCAGCTCGTCGGGTTTCTGCTCAACAAGGGGCAGGGGTTTCGCGATCTGCTGTTCCACCCGGTCATGCGCCGGATCGTCGAGCACGTCATCGGACCGCGCCATCTGCTGTCCTCCTACACCGGCCACCTCGCCCTGCCGGGGGGCGCCACTCGGTTCCACACCGATCAGTGGTGGATGCCGCCGCCCACCAACGCCGCCCGGCACACCCTGCTGCGTCCCGGCGACATGGACCGTGACGACACGCGCGGCCACCACCGCACTGGCGAGCAGGGCATGCATCCGGCCGCCATCTCGCCGGCGTGCGTGTGCAACATCATGTGGACCATCGACGACTTCACGGCCGAAAACGGCGCCACCATCGTGGTGCCGGGCAGCCACCTGGGCGGTCGCGAACCGGACCACCAACTCGACGAGGATGCCGGCTGGATTGCCGCGCAGGCGCCGGCCGGGAGCTTCATCGCGCTCGACGGGCGGGTGTGGCACTCGACCGGCGAGAATCGCACCGACCGGCCGCGCATCGGTCTGACCACCAATTTCTGTGCCTGGCAGTTCCGCCAGCAGGAGAGCCTGGTGATGGGCGTCTCCGACGAGGTGCTGGCCGCTGCCTCGCCCGAGCTGCTCGACCTGATCGGCTTCCGGCCCGACTCCGGCTACGGCGGCATCGAGAGCCGCGAGCGGATCGCACGCGGCGAATACGCGCTCGGCGAGTTCACACCGGGATAAGGCGCGCGGCGCGCACAACGCGCGAACTTGACCGCGCCGGGCATCGGGTCTACCGTCGCGAACGCTGGAGGATTCATTGAGTACCGTATCCCGCCTCATGGAACAGGAGCAGCTCGACCGCGAACTGCGTCGGTTGTTCGGGCCGCAGGCGCGCAGCGAGGGACCGCTGGCCGCCAGCGGCGCCGGGCGCCGTTTGATCGGCATCGACTTGCGGCAGCGGCTCGGGCCGGAGCAGGCAGCCCTGCTGCTCGATGCGTTGAGCCAGTTCCGCATCGTGTGCCTTCCCGGCCAGGACCTGGAGTCGTTTTCGCTGGCTGAATTCGAGCGCTTCGCCAACCACTGGGGCGCGCCGGTACCGCATCCGAGCAACTTCCTGCGCGGCGGCAAGCCGGCCCAGTCGGACGGCGCCAGCGGCGGCAAAATCGAGGTGATGCCGTTTGCACAGCGCAAGGCGGCAAAGGTGAACGCGGCGTTCCCGGGCCAACTCCAGTGCCTACCGCACGAGTCGCCGGCGGTCCTGGTGGTCGCCAACTTCCAGGGCAACGGCGCCGCGCGCCGGGACGGCGTCACCACCGGCATGGGCGGCTCCTGGCATACCGACATCGAGTACGAACCGCTGCCGATCTACGTGTCGATGTTTCTCGCCCACCACATGCCGGTGCGGCGCGCTGCGCCGGGCGGCACCTGGGTGGAGCGCCCCGATCTGTCCGGCGATCCGGATCCGAGCCCCTACTTCGAGGGCTCCGACCCGGAGTTGATCCGGCTGCGCAAGATGCTCCCATTGAATGGCGAGACCGCGTACGCGGACGCCGCCGCGGCGTTCGCGGCGCTGCCGCCGGAGCGGCAGGCGCTGCTGGAGCGCACCCGGGTTCGGCGCCGGCTGAACGAAGGCGACGCGGGCTGGCTGGCGCCGCTGGTGCGCACCAACCCGCGCTCCGGGATCAAGGCGTTACACAGCCCGATCTGGGCTTCGCGGCCGGGTGTGCGCCCGGCGGTGGAGGTCGACGGGATGTCGCGCGAAGAGTCGCGCGCCTTTCTCGACGAGTTGGAGGCGCACGTGCTGCAGCCGCGGTTTCGCTACGACCACCTGCATGTACCCGGCGACGTGACGCTGTGGGACAACTACATGACGTTGCATAACACCCCGCTGCTGAAGAGGAACATCGACTCGATCGACGACGCGCGCCTGCTCTACCGCCTGAGCTGCAAGGGCGAACCGGCGCTCACCCTGCCGCGCAACGACCCGCCGGAATGGCTTGCCGGGCACATCAACGCCGGCTATGCAACGCCGGCCGCGATTATCGACGCGACCTGAGCCAAGGCACCGGCCGATACGGCCGGCGCGGCGCGGCGGGCGCGGCGGGCCGCGGACTTGCGGGGCACGCCGCAGCCTCCTATGATGGCAGATCGACAACCTCACCTGACAAAGGGGGATACATGAGAATCCTGTCTCTGATGTGCGCCGCGCTGGTCGGCGTTCCGTTTGCGTTGTTCGCGGGTGCCCAGGAGGAATCGCCCTCCGCGGCAGCCACGACGGCGAGCGTCGTGGCGGGCAGCTACAATGAATCGCCCATGCTCACCGAGCGGGTCGCGGCCGGCACCTTGCCGCCGGTGGATGAGCGACTGCCGGGCAATCCGGTCGTGGTCGACGTTGAAGGCGAGATCGGCACCTACGGCGGCACCCTGCGCACCGCGGTATCGTCCCGCCACCGCGCCATCAACTCCATGCTCGGCGGCCGCTTCATCGACAACCTGGCCTTCACCTGGGACAAGCTCGGCACCGAGTTGCAGCCGAGCTGGGTGGAGAGCGGTGCCCTGAGCGACGACGCCATGCACTACACCATCCGCCTGCGCGAAGGCGTGAAGTGGTCGGACGGCACTCCGGTGACCACCGCGGACCTGATGTTCACCTACCAGGACGTAGCCGGCAACACCGATCTCAATCCGCGCGGCGTGAGCTGGCTCAAGGGAGTCGAGGTGGAGGTGCTGGACGACTACGGCGTGACCTTTCACCTGCCGCAGGCCGCGCCCCTGTTTCAGTACACGTTCCACACCGCGGGCGTAGGTCTGCGCCATCCGATCGGCCCGCAACACTACCTGGGGCCGTTCCATCCCGCCTACACCGACGTAGGGGAGCTGGAGAAGGCGGCCAAGGAAGCCGGTGTCGACACCTGGGACGAACTGTTCGACCTGAAGGCGGCCAACGACAACGTCGAGCGCCCGGTCCTGTCCCTGTGGGTGCTCACGGAAGCCTCCACCGAGGGCACGATGGTGGAGCGCAACCCCTATTTCTGGAAGGTGGACCAGGAGGGCAACCAGCTTCCCTACATCGATCGCATGCGCACGGAGATCGTGGCCTCGCCCGACGTCTACGTCATGCGCGGGATGGGCGGGCAGTACGACGTTGTCTTCTACGGCATCAAGTTCTCCGACTTTCCCACGCTCAAGTCGAACGAGCGGGCGGGCGGCTACCGCCTGTACCAGTGGAATTCGGCCGAAGGCAAGAGCCACATCAAGTTCAACCACACCTACCGGGAAGACGAGGCGATGGGCGAATTGCTGCGCACCATCGACTTCAAGAAGGCGCTGGCGCTCGCCATCGACCGCGACGAGATCAAGGAGCTGGTGCACCTGGGTCAGGGTGACGCGGTGAACATCTCGCCGCCGGTGGGATCGCCGATCTACAAGGAGGAGTACGCCAACAGTTACGCCGAGTTCGATCCCGAGCAGTCGGTCGCGCTGCTCGACGGCATCGGCGTAAAGGATACCGACGGCGACGGCTTCCGCGAGATGGCCAACGGCACGCGCCTGCAGCTGGATCTCAACGTGCACACCGACGAGCCGGACCACGTTGCCACCGGCGAGTTGCTCAAGGCGTATTGGGAAGCGATCGGGATCCGTACCCGGCTGAATGCCGTGATATACGACCGCCGCGCGGAGCTGGACCGAGAGGGTTCCTACCATGTGTCGATGAACGACCTCGACTTGATCATCTATCCGCTCTACTTCCGTCCCGGCGCGGGGCCGATGGGCCCGTTCGTCAACAGTCCGTCGCTCGGGGCGAAGGACTGGGAGGACTACATCCGCACCGATGGCGAGACTGGCACCAAGCCGTCGCCGGAGTACCGGGAGGCGTGGGACCTGTACGAACAGATCATGGCGGAGACCGATGACGACAAGCGCAAGGCGCTCGCCTTCCGGCTGTTCGACAACTACTACGCGAACATCTGGAGTCTGGGCCTGGTCCAGGGCCTGCCCCGAATCGTCATGATCAACGACCGGCTGCACAACGTGCCGGCGGACGTTCTCGAAGCGTGGCCGCTGCGTACGCCGTCCAACGCCGGGATGGCGCAGTGGTACATCAAGGAGTAGCACGGTAGCGCTCCGGGACCGCCGCCGAGCGGCGCGGTGCCGGGGCGACACCGGCTCGCTCACCTGACCATGGCAGCGGACCGCGGCCGCCCGGTGCTCTCGGTCGAGGGGCTGGAGACCTGCTTCGATACCGATCAGGGCATTCTGAAGGCGGTGGACGGGGTGACGTTCGCGGTCGCCGAGGCGGAGACCGTCGGCGTGGTCGGGGAGAGCGGTTGCGGCAAGAGCGTGACCGCTCTGTCGATCATGAATCTGTTGCCCCGGAAGCGGGGCCGGATTGCCGCCGGCAGCATCACCTACCGGCAGCCGGACGGAGCCCGGATCGATCTGGCGGCGCTCGAGCCGGACAGCCGCGAGATGCGCGGCATCCGCGGGCATGAGATCGCGATGATCTTTCAGGAGCCGATGACGTCGCTGAATCCGGTCTACACCATCGGGGCGCAGATCGTGGAGGCGATCCGGCACCATGAGCTGGTCGGCAAGCAGGAGGCCAGGCGCCGGGCCATCGAGTTGATTGCCCGGGTCGGCATTGCCGCCCCCGCGCAGCGCGTCGACGAGTACCCGTTCCAGTTGAGCGGCGGCATGCGGCAGCGGGTAATGATCGCCATGGCGCTGTCCTGCAATCCGCGCGTGCTGATCGCCGACGAGCCGACCACGGCGCTGGACGTAACGGTGGAGGCGCAGATCCTGAGGCTGCTGCAGGATCTGCAGCGCGAATACCGGATGTCGCTGATGATCATTACCCACGACCTCGGGGTGATCGGCGAGCTCGCCGACCGGGTGCTGGTGATGTACATGGGCCGGATCGTGGAGCAGGCGCCGGTGGATGACCTGTTCTACGCCACCCGCCACCCGTACACGCGGGCGCTGCTGCGGTCGTTGCCGGCGATCGGGCGCAGCCGGCGGCTGACGCCGATCGGCGGCTCGGTGCCGAACCCCTACCTGCTGCCCGCCGGCTGCGCCTTCGCGCCGCGCTGCCCGGACGTGATGGCGGCGTGCGACGACGCCATGCCCGAGCTCGTCGAGTTGGCCGACGACCACTCCGCGAGGTGTTTTCTCTACGACTGATTCGGACCGCCAACTCCACAGTCCGATCCTGCGGGTCGACAACCTCAAGAAGTACTTTCCCGTTCGAAAAGGAATGCTGCGCCGGGTGACCGGGCAGGTGCGGGCCGTGGATGGGGTGAGCTTCACGCTGCAGCAGGGCGAGACCCTGGGGCTGGTGGGCGAGAGCGGCTGCGGCAAGACCACCACCGGGCGCTGCATCCTGCGCCTCATCGAACCCTCGGGCGGCAGCGTCACCGTGAACACCGGCGGCCAGTCACGCGACCTTACCGCCGCCGGCAGCCAGGAACTGAAGGAGATTCGCCGCGACGTGCAGATGATCTTTCAGGATCCGGTGTCGTCGCTGGACCCGCGCATGACGGTGCGCAACATCATCGCCGAGCCGCTGCACATCCATCGCCTCGGTTCGAGAGCGGAGCAGACCGAGCGCGCGCAGGAGGCGCTGCGGCGGGTGCAGTTGGACCCCGACATGCTGGCCCGCTACCCGCACGAGTTCAGCGGCGGCCAACGGCAGCGCATCGGCCTGGCGCGGGCGCTGGTGCTGGAGCCGAAGCTGCTGGTGTGCGACGAGCCGGTGTCCGCCCTCGACGTGTCGGTGCAGGCGCAGGTGCTGAACCTGCTGGACGATCTGAAGAGCGAGATGGGGTTGAGCCTGGTGTTCATCGCTCACGATCTGAGCGTGGTGGAGTACATCAGCGACCGCGTCATGGTGATGTATCTGGGCCGCATCGTGGAGGCGGCACCGGCCGCCGAGTTGTACCACCGGCCGCGCCACCCCTATACCGAGGCGCTGCTGGCGGCGGTGCCGAAGCCGGACCCGCGCGCGCGCCGCACGCGCGCCCTGCTGGAAGGCTCGGTGCCGGATCCTGCCGCCGCGCCGCGCGCCTGTCATTTCCATCCGCGCTGCCGCTATGTGCAGGAGACCTGCCGTACGGTCGATCCCGTGCTTGCCGAGGCCGCCGCCAGCCACCTCGTGGCCTGCCACCGGGCCGCCGAGCTGCACCTCGAAGGGGTCGAAGACGCAGAGTACGGCTGGCTGAACCAGGCCGGCGAACGGGAGGCATAGATGGCCCAGTACATCGTCAAGCGCATCATCTACATGATTCCCACCGTGTTCCTGATCTCGTTGGTGGCGTTCATCATCATCCAGCTCCCGCCGGGAAGCTGGATCGACAGCTACGTGAACCAGCTCCGCCTCGCCGGCGAGTACATCAACGAAGAACAGATCGCCGCCATCGAGGAGCGCTACGGCTTGAAGGATCCCCTCTACGTCGCCTACTTCAAGTGGATCAGGGGTTGGCCGCGCCTGGACTTCGGCCGCTCCTACCTGTGGGGGTTGCCGGTAATCGACATCATTTCCGAACAGATCCTGTTCTCGATGATCGTCGCCTTCACCACGCTCCTGTTCACCTACCTGATGGCTATTCCCATTGCCGTGTACGCGGCCACGCACCAGTACTCGTGGGGCGACAATTTCGCCACGCTGGGCGGCTTCATCGGCCTGTCGGTGCCCAACTTCATGCTCGCGTTCATCCTCATGTACGTGTTCTTCAAGGTGTTCGGGATCAGTCCCGGAGGGCTGCTGTCGCCGGAGTATCAGGACGCGCCGTGGAGCCTGGCCAAGCTGGTCGACTTCATCAAGCACCTGTGGGTTCCGCTCATCGTGCTCGGCACCTCGGGTACGGCGAGCCTGATCCGGGTGCTGCGCGCGACGCTGCTCGATGAACTGGGCAAGGACTACGTCAAGGTGGCGCGGGCGAAGGGCATCCCCGAGCGCCGCGTGGTGGTGCGCCACGCGCTGCGCATCGCCATCAACCCGGTGATCAGCAACATCATCTGGGTGCTGCCCGACCTGATCTCGGGCGCCACCATCACCGCGTCGGTATTGAGCCTGGCCGTGCTTGGCTCGGTGCTGCTGGCGAGCCTCAGGTATCAGGACATGTACGTGGCGGGCACCATCATCTTCTTCCAGAGCATGCTGGTGGTGATCGGCGCCCTGCTGTCCGACATCCTGCTGGCGGTCATCGATCCCAGGATCAAGTACGAATGAGTAGCTTGCGAGAACGGGTGAGTCGGCTGGCGCGGGGGCCGCGGCACCCTGCAGGCGGTCCCGCGGTGCAGTATCAATCGCTGTCCCAGTCGCAGCTCATTGTGCGCGCCTTTCGCAAGCACCGACTCGCGGTGGTCAGCACCGGCATCATCGGCGCGTTCTACCTGGTGGCCGTGCTGTGCGATTTCCTTGCCCCGTATCCCGCGCATCTGAAGCTGGACCTGCCGTTCGCGCAGCCGATGCGGGTGCGCATGTTCGATGCGGACGGCCTGCAACGGCCGTTCGTGTACCGGCTGGTGAAGTCGCGCGATCCGGTAACCTTGCGCGCCATCTACGACGAGGATCGTTCCGCGCGCTACCCGGTGAAGCTGCTGATCCGCAGCCATGAGTATCGCCTGCTGGGGATTTTCCCGACCCAGGTGCATCTGTTCGGGGTGCAGGAGCCGGGCGTGGTCGCGCTGTTCGGTACCGACCACCTGGGGCGGGATATTTTTTCCCGCACCCTGATCGCCACCAGAATATCGTGCTCCATCGGCCTGGTGAGCATCTTCATCAGTCTGCTGCTCGGGCTGATGATCGGGGCGATCTCCGGCCTGTTCGGCGGGGTCGCCGACCTGCTCATCCAGAAGGTGATCGAGGTGCTGGCCTCGATTCCGGGCATTCCGCTGTGGCTGGCCCTGGCCGCCGCCTTTCCCAAGGACTGGTCGGCGCTGATGGTCTACTTCGCCATTACCGTGGTGCTGTCGCTGCAGGGCTGGATCGGCGTGGCGCGCGTGGTGCGCGGCAAGTTCCTGTCCCTCAAGGAGGAGGACTACATCATGGCGGCCCGCAACTTCGGCGCCGGAAGCTGGCACGTCATCGTGCGCCACATGATCCCCAACTTCATGAGCTACGTGATCGTGAGCGTGACCCTGTCGATCCCGAGCATGATCATCGGCGAGACCGCCCTGAGCTTCCTCGGCATCGGGCTGCGGCCGCCCATCGTGAGCTGGGGCGTGCTGCTGCAGGCCGCGCAGAACATCCACTCCATCGTCGACTATCCCTGGACCCTGATACCGGCGCTGTTCGTGATCGCCATCGTGCTGGCCTTCAACTTCGCCGGCGACGGGCTGCGCGACGCCGCCGACCCCTACAGCCGGACCTGAAACCGGCAGCCGTCAGCGGGTCGGTCGGGCCGCAGGCCGCCGGCGCTTCCCCGAGGGTACCGATCGGCGGTGAGCAGCCCGTGGCGAAACTCCGGCTGCATTGAATGCGGCGATGCATCCCGGCTGGCTGCGTTGCTCCTCGCTCACATATGCCCGGATATGCTCGTTCGTCGCGCCTTGCCAGCCGGGCGCCTCGCCGCTCTCGGTGCGACGCCGGGTTCCACCACGGGCTGCTACCGGCGGTGGAGTGCGATCCCCCAGGGGTCGGTCAGACCGCTGCTCACCACGTCCTCGACCGCGGTGCCGTCCAGGTTGGCGCGCTGGATCTTGTCCGTACCCCAGTCGGTCCAGTATAGCTTGCCGTCTTCGGCATCGAGCGCGAGGTCCTGCGGATTGGCCAGGCCGGCCGTCACCAGGTCGCGGACGCCGCTGCCGTCCAGGTTGGCGCGCTGGATCTTGTCGGTGCGCCGGTCGGTCCAGTAGATGCTGCCGGCGCCGACGGCGATGCCCTGCGGATTCACCAGGCCATCGTCCGCGGTCACCAGGTCCCGCACGTCGCTGCCGTCGAGGTTGGCGGACCGGATACTGGCCGTGCCCTGGTCGGTCCAGTACAGCCGCTGCGCGGCGCCATCCACGGCGATCCCCTGCGGACTGACCAGGCCGTGCGCCACGGTCAGAAGGTCTTCCACGCCGGTGCCGTCGAGGTTCGCGCGTTGGATCTTGGCTCTTTCCTTGGGATCGTCGCGGTTGGGGGCCGTCCAGTAGATCTTGCCGCCGGCAACGTCGAGCGCTATCGCCAGGGCACCGCGCATGCCGCGCAGGGCGAGCACTTCGCCACCGGTGCCGTCGAGGTTGAAACGCCGAATCTCGTTCGGCTTCGCCTCGCTGGGGTAGGCGTCGACCGCGTAGATCGCACCGCCGCTGCCATCCACGGCAATGCCGCGCGGATCGTAGATGCCCATGGCCACCAGCAACTCCGCGCCGGAGCCGTCCAGGCCGGCGCGCAGGATGCCCCGGTCCAGGTCGGTCCAGTAGAGCTTGCCTTCGCCATCCAGCGCGACTTCGTAGGGGGCTCCTCCGGCTTCCGTCACATCCTCGATGCCGGAGCCATCCAGGTTGGCCCGTTGGATCCTGTCCAGCGTCTGATTGGTCCAGTACATCTTGTCGGCGCCAACATCCAGCGCCAGGCCATCGCGGCGGGCAAACGACACTCCCGGCGTCGCCGGAGTCACCACGGCTTCCACCTCGCTGCCGTCCAGGTTGGCCCGCTCGATCGTGCCCAGGTCGCGATCGGTCCAGTACATCTTGCCGCCGGTAACGTCGAGGGCGAAACCACGCGGATTCACCACGCCGACAGTCACCAGGTCCTCTACGTGGGAGCCGTCGAGGTCGGCGCGCTGAATCTTCTCGGCCCCGGCATCGGTCCAGTAGATCTTGCCGCCGGCGACGTCCAGGGCGATGCCGTAGGGGTTGTCCAGGGTGGTGATGACCAGGTCTTCGACCGCGGACCCATCCAGGTTGGCGCGCCGGATCCGGTTCACGCCGTAGTCGGTCCAGTACATCTTGCCGGCGGCGGCATCCACGGCGATGCCGTTCGGCCGCGCCTCGCGCACCAGGGTCTCGACGCCGGACCCGTCCAGGTTGGCGCGCTGAATCCCCACTTCCCAATCGGTCCAGTACAGCTTCCCGCCGGCCACGGTCACCGCGATGCCGTACGGTTCGATCAAGCCCTGCGGGAGAAGGTCCTCTACGTGTGTGCCGTCCAGCCTCGCGCGTTGGATCGTATTGGTGCCGGCGTCGGTCCAATAGATGTGCGCCGTTGCCGGCGTCGGCGGCGCGGGAACGGAGGTCAATCCACCACAGCTCGCCAGCAGTCCCAGCACGGGGACTATGATCAACAGCGATCCGCGCCGTGCTGCCGACGATGCATCTGCGCGCCCTTCGTAACGCCGGCTGGACGCGGCCGGGCGCTCCCCAAGGTGGAGCCCGAACAACTTGTTCATAAATGTAGCATCGGCACTGGCAACCCATGGCGAAACACCGGTGTCCCGAGCTGTGCGGTGACGCGGCGAAGGGTGGCTAAGTTCAGCCGCGGTGGTTGCGGCTGTCCAGGGATCGACTTCAGGCCAGCCAGGTGGTGAGCTCGGCGGCCGGCTTGCGCTTCGAGACGGGCACCCGCTCGGCGAAGCCGGCGTACAGCAGGCCGACCACCCGTTCGCGCTCGGGGTCGACGCCCAGCACCGACAGCGCCTCGGCATCCTCGATCAAGGCGCTGGTGCTCCACTGCATGCCGATGCCGTCCTCCCAGGCAGCCAGCATGATGTTCTGGATGGCGCAGCAGGTGGCGGCGTAATCCTCACGATCGAGAAAGGGATCGCCTGACACGGCGCAGGTCACCGCCATTACCGAGGGCTTGCCCGTGAGCTTCTTGACCGCCTTGCGGCCGATCTCGCGCAGCGCCGCCGGCTCGATGTCAACCTTCACGTCTTCCTGCTTGATGCGTGCGTAGATTCGGCTGAGCCGATCCTTGGCATCCGGTCCTACCACGATGAAGCGCCAAGGCTCCGTAAGCTTGTGGTTGGGCGCCCAGACCGCCGCCTGCAGCGCGCGCTCGAGCCGCTCGCGCGGCACGACCGTGGGCTGAAAATCGAATATCGACCGCCGTTCGGCGATGGTTTGGAGTACCGACATCGGAGCCGCAATGCTATCGTCGCCGGCGTTCACCCGTCAACAAGCAGACGCGGGCGGGTAGGCGGGCGTCGCGGGCGCTGGACAGGACAAGCGCTGGTGAGGCCGCTCCGGGGTCGGCATAATGGAAGGGAGTTGGGTGTGCAGTGAGTGTTGAGAGGGTTCCCATGTACGACGAGCTACACCGACCACAGTTCCACTTCAGCCCGCGCCACTCCTGGATGAACGATCCGAACGGCTTGGTGGTCTACCGCGGCGAGTACCACCTGTTCTTTCAGCATACGCCGGGGTTCATGAATCACGCCGCCAACGCCTGGGGACACGCGGTGAGCACCGACCTGGTGCACTGGCGGGAACTGGACACCGCCATCGCCCCGGACGAGTACGGCTACATCTGGTCCGGCTCCGCGGTGGTGGACACCGACAACAGCGCCGGGTTTGGCGACGGCGGCGACGAGCAGGCCCTGGTGGCGGTCTATACCACCGGCGGCTTCGGAGCGCCGCGGCCCAACCAGCCGGGCGCCAATCCGTGCGTGCAGGCAATCGCCTACAGCACCGACCGCGGGCGCACCTTCCAACGCTACGGCGGCAACCCCGTGCTCGGCCACCTGCGCGCCAACAACCGCGACCCGAAGGTGATCCGGCACGCCCCCACGGGACAGTGGATCATGGCGCTATTCCTGGACGGCAACGACTTCGCCCTGTACGGCTCGCCCGACCTGAAGCGGTGGCGCCACCTGTGCGCCCTGGACGTGGCGGACACCGGCGAGTGCCCGGACCTGTTCGAACTGCCGGTGGACGGCGACCCCGCCGATACCCGCTGGGTGTTCTGGGGCGCGGCCGGCGTCTACCGCCTGGGGCGCTTCGACGGTACCACCTTCGCTCCCGAGACGCCGGCGCTGCGCTGCGAGCTCGGTCCCAACGGCTACGCCGCGCAGACCTGGAGCGACGTGCCGCCCGAGGATCGCCGCCGCATCCAGATCTCCTGGATGCGCAGGGGGCACTTCCCGGCGATGCCGTTCAACGGTCAGATGTCGTTTCCGGTCGAGCTGACCCTGCGCTCCACGTCGCGGGGGGTGCGCCTGTGCCGGCAGCCGGTGCGGGAGCTGGAACTGCTGCACCGGCGCACGCTACGCTGGCAGGACCACCGGCTCAGTCCCGGCCCGAACCGGCACGACCTGTACCACGTTCACGGCCCCGGCTGGCAGCGCCGCCTCGCCACCGAGTACCGCAACCTGGCGCCCGACACGACCTGGGACCTGTTTCACCTCGAGGCGGTGATCGACCCCGCTGACGCCGCCGCGTTCGGGATCATCATCCGCGGCCACGACCTGCGCTACGACGTCGCGGACGCCCGCTTCACCTGGCTCGGGCACACGATCCCGGCCCCCCGTGACGGCGACGGGTACCTGCGCCTGCAGCTCCTGGTGGACCGCACCTCGCTGGAGCTGTTCGCGGCCGGCGGCCTGGTGTCGGCGTCGTTCTGCTTCCTGCCGGCCGCCTGCGACATGCCGCTGGAGCTGTACGCGGATGGCGGGAGCGTGCGCTTGGTCTCGCTGGCGGTCCACGAGCTGGAGTCCGCCTGGCCGCCGGCGGCCGGGCGATGATCGCGCCCGCTGCGACGTTTGGTTCCTGGCCGGTCATGGCCGGAATGTCAGCACGCCGCGGGAACGGGGAGACGTGCGCATCCCGCGGACGCAAGAAGGTGAACCGATGTCACATCAACCGCTGGCCGGCCGCGTTGCGGTAGTTGCCGGCGCCACGCGCGGCGCCGGCCGAGGCATCGCCCGCATGCTCGGGGCGGCGGGGGCAACCGTTTACTGCACGGGCCGCAGCGTGCGTGGAGGCCGCCCCGCCACCGCCGGGCGAACCGAGACGATCGACGAGACGGCGGCAATGGTCACGGCGGAGGGCGGCCGAGGCATCGCCATCCGGACCGACCACACCGTGGAGCAGGAAGTCGAGCGGCTGTTCGAGCGTGTCCGCGCCGAGCACGGCCGGCTCGACGTGCTGGTCAACGACATCTGGGGCGGTGATGAGCTTGCCGAGTGGGGATTGCCGTTCTGGGAGCTGTCCACGGCCAAGGGGCTGGCGATGCTCGGGCGCGCCGTCCACAGCCACATCATCACCAGCCGCCACGGAGCGCCGCTGATGGTCGAACACAACGCCGGGCTGATCGTCGAGGTGACCGACGGCGACACGCTCGGATATTGCGGCAACCTGTTCTACGACCTGGCCAAGAACGCGGTCATCCGGCTCGCCTGCGCGATGGCGGCGGACCTGCACGCACACCGCGTGACCGCACTGGCGATTACGCCCGGGTTTCTGCGTTCCGAGGCGGTGCTCGACCGGTTTGGCGTCACCGAGGCGAACTGGCGGGACGGCATCGAGACCGACCCGTACTTCGCCGAGTCGGAGACGCCGTGCTTCGTGGGCCGCGCCGTGGCGGCGCTCGCCGCCGACCCGCACGTCTCGCACAAGAACGGCGGCCTGTTGTCGAGTTGGGCGCTGGCCAAGGAGTACGGCTTCACCGACCTGGACGGACGCCGGCCCGACTGGGGCGCCTTCTTCCCACGCACGGTGCAGGAGATCGTCCACCGCAACACCCCGCCCGACGAGATGGACCGGTTCGCGGTCCGCACCCGCCTCCACCAAGCCGAACTCGACCCGTCCGCGGCCGAGGAAGCCGCCCGCCTGCGCGCCTGGCTCGACCGCCAGCCGTGGTCCGACGGGTGTGCAAGGCAGCTCCAGCGCCGGCAGACGACTCGACGTGACAAGGCAGCCTCGATTGCGCGCTTCACGTGGCGGCGATGGACGGTGCCGATCATGAACATCAGTCATCCACCGGCCTCGGGATCAGGCCAAGCCGTTCGAACTCCTCGTCGCCCTGCGGTATCGCGAGCAGCAGGTCCGCGAATGCCGGCGCCGCAGCCTTCTCCAGACGATGGAGACGCTCGTATTCGTTGACCCCGAGCACTACGACCGCCGGCTTGCCACGCTTGGTGACGCGCTGCGGATCACCCGCGACCGCCGCCTCGACGACGGCACTGAACTTGTTCTTCGCATCTTGCAACTGCCACTCGGTCACTTGTCTCCCCCGGCCAGTTGATCTGGCTAGATTCTTATCCTGTCCAGTCCGACCCTGTCAAGGGCGCACGCAAGATTCATCCATGGTCAGGCGCGCAGAGGCAGGACGCTCACCGAGTATTTGCGGATCAGTGCGTCGGTCGTGACCAGCGTGAGGCCAAGAGTCTGCGCTTGCGCAATCAACAGCCGGTCGAAGGGATCACGATGCAGCATCGGGAGTGCCTCGACCCGCTGCGCGTGCTGCCAGCGGATCGGTAGTTCCACGAAGCCCTGCTCGGCGATTTCGGTGAGGTACTCGTCGCCGACTTCAAGCTTGCCGAGAGCACGCTTGATGGCGATCTCCCAGATGGTTGCCGCGCTGATGTAAACGACGTTGTCGGCGTCCTGAACGACCTCCCGCACCGCATCGGGCAACTCGGGTGTGTCGCCGAGCCACCACAGAGCGATATGCGTATCCAGAAGCAGATTCACCGTGCGCCAAACGCCTCCGCCACGTCCTCCGGCAGATCATCGAAGTCGGGTGCGATACGGATCTTGCCGCGCATGCTTCCCGGCCGTCGCCGCGGCAAGGAAATCTGGTAGGATCGGAGTACGGCAGCGGGCTTGCCGGCCTTGTTGATGATTACTTCCTCGCCGGCCTGCACTCGCGCGACGAGCTCCGACAGCCGCGCCTTCGCTTCGGTAATAGTATTCACGACCATGACGGCACCCACCGTACCACATCGTCCTCGTGCATATCAAGACCAGACCAGACCAGATCCGGAAAGGATGGCGCGCGCCGTTGCGTGACCGTAAACGGCTGCTTGGACACCAATGCCTACTGGACGTTCAAGCGAGGGGGCTCGGGCCGAGCGACGCCGCGCTTGCGGCGGGGGCCGGAGAAGCGGCCGGCGCCGCCGCGCAGGCGGGGGTCGAGCAGGTCGCGCATCGCGTCGCCGAACATGTTGAAGCCGTACACCACGACGGTCAGGAAGATCCCCGGCCACATCGCCAGCCATGGCGCCACCTGCATGTAGCGGCGCCCCTCGCGGCTCAGCAGGCCGCCCCAGCTCGGCACGCTCAGCGGCAGCCCGAAGCCCAGGAAGCTCAGGGAAGCCTCGGTGATGATCACCGTGCCGATGGTGATGCTGAATATGATGATGATCGGCGGCATCACGTTGGGCAGCACGTGGCGCAGCACCGTGCGCCAAACAGGGCTGCCGACCGCCAGCGCGGCCTGGAAGTAGGCGTTCTCCTTGACGCCGATCACGGCGCCCCGGACCACGCGCGAGCTGCCGACGCCGAAGGTCAGGCCCAGCACGATGATGATCTGCAGCGTACCGGTACCCAGAATCGACATCACCGTCATGAGCAGGAGAAGTCCCGGAAAGGCCATCCAGGCATCGACGAACCGCTGCAGCAGCAGGTCGAGCCGGCCGCCGACGAACCCCGACAGACCGCCGATCGCGGTGGCTACCGCTACCGCCACCGCGGTCGCCGCGAAGCCTACCAGCAGCGATAGGCGCGCGCCGTAGATGTTGCGGCTCAGGAAGTCACGCCCGGTGTGATCGGTGCCCAGCAGATGCTGGGCGGAGGGAGCCTGCAGGCTCCGGGTCACGTCCTGGCGTTGCTCGGGGTCGGGCGCCAGCAGGTCGGCGAAGACGCTCACCAACACGAACAGCACGATGATGACGGCGCCGAGCAGCCCCATCGCCTTCTCCCGGACCAGGCGGCGCAGGAAGTCGGCGAAGGGGCTGCGCCGGCGCCGCTCGTCTTCGTTCTTGCGAACCGTCACTGGTAGCGAATCCTCGGGTCGAGATAGGCGTACAGCAGGTCGATCAGCAGGTTGTTGAACAGGATGAAGGTGGCAAAGAACAGGTTGATGCCCGAGACCATCGGGTAGTCACGGATCGACAGCGACGCGACGAGCAGCGACCCCAGTCCGGGCAGGTTGAACAGCGTCTCGATGATCACCGAGCCACCCACCAGGATCGGGAGCTGCAGCCCGATCAGCGTCACCACTGGGATCAACGCGTTCTTCAGCGCGTGGCGGACGACCACCATTCGCTCGTGCAGGCCCTTGGCCCAGGCCGTGCGCACGTAGTCCTGGCGCAGCACCTCCAGCAACATGGTGCGCGTCATCCGCATGGTGGCGGCAGATAGGCCGGTGCCCAGGATCAGGCCCGGGATGATAAACGCGCCGATATGGGCCAGCGGAGCCTCGCTGAAGGGAAGCAGTCGCAGCGGCGGCGTCCAGCCCCACCAAACGCCGGGAAAGATCAGCACCATGAGGCCCAGCCAGAAGTTCGGGGTGGCCAGCCCGAAGATGGCGACGCTGCGGCCCGCGTAATCGCCGAGGGTGTCCTGGCGTACCGCCGAGTAGATGCCGACCGGCAGCGCGATCACCAGGCCGATGAGCAGCGCCGACGCCCCCAGCTCCAGGGTGACGGGCACTCTGGCAAGGATCTTCTCCTCCGCGGGCTTGAGGCCCGGGCGCACGGACTGACCGAGCGTTCCGCGCAACAGGATCCCCGACATCCAGCGCACGTACGCCAGGTGCGCTGGGACATCCAGTCCCAGCATCTCGCGCAGCCGCTCCTTGTCGGCCTGGGTGCCGCCGCCCAGATTAGGGTCGCTCATTATGATGTCGGCGTAGTCGCCGGGGAGCAGGCGCACGGAAAAGAACACCAGCGTGCTCAGGATGAACAGCGTCGGGATGAACAGCAGCAAGCGCCGGATGACGTAGGTGCGCACGGTAGAAGCAAGGCCTGGGGCCGCGCAGGCGGACCCCAGACGCAAGAACCAAAGACGAGCTAGTTCAACTCGGCCTTGAGCTGACTATCGACCCAAATGCGTGGATAGATCTGGGTCCACTGGCAGGTGCCGAGCCCCATCTCGCCGTCGTAGCCGGCGATCCACTCCTGCGCAACGTTGAACGTTGCAACCCGCGGACCCCAGAGGTACGTGTGCTCCTCGATGACGTACATGTCGAGCGCCTTCACCAGCCGTCGGTACTCATCGCCAGTGGCAGCCGTTGCCTCCTCCCACATGGCGTCAAACGCCGGGTCGTTCTGGGCGGCGTAGTTGCCCGAGCGAAAGTTGTTTAGTTGATTGAGGTTCGCGTAGTCGGCGCCGATACCCCAGTTGTCCTTCATTCCGTCGAAATCAAACGCCGTCGCCCGTGCCTCGAACGTGGCGTGGTCCGGCGTCTCGATCTCGGCCTCCACGCCGATCTCCTTCCAGTAGCCGGCGACCAGCTCCATGTAGCCCACGTCGCCGCGGGTGCCGTTGGTCATGATCGAAGTCTGGAAGCGGACACCATTCGCGCCGCGCGGGTATCCGGCCTCGTCGAGCAGTCGCTCGGCACCTTCCGGGTCGTAGGAGTAGAACTTCCTGAGCTCCTCGGACCAGGTATCGAACGGGTTGTTGAGGCCGATCAACGCCGGCCCGTTGGGCCCCATCGGCTGCCACTCGCCGAAGCCGAAAAAGTAGTTGTCGTTGATGGTCTCGAGGTCGATCGCCATCTGCAGCGCATGGCGCACCCGGATGTCGCTGAGCGGCGGCTCATCGGTCTTGATCGCCAATGACGTCTCGGATCGGAGCGCGATCGGGAACAGCTGTATGCCCGGGACATCTTTCCGGAGCTGGACCGCGTTGGCGATCGACTTGATCCGCGAGACACCGGTCTCCCCGCTGATGTCGATTTGGCCGGACCGCAGTGCCGCAAGCCTGGTCGCCTCGTCGCTCATCATGATTTGCACGAGCTTGTCGGCGTACGGGAGGCGGTTCCCCGGATACTTCTCGTCGTCCTTCCAGTAGTTGGGGTTCCTGTCATAGGTGACCGAAACGCCACTGACGAACTCGTCCATGATATAGGGCCCGGTACCGATGACGTTGTGAGGGTCGTCCAGCAGGTCGAAGATCTCGGGCGGATAGGCCCGGTTCAGGCAGTCGTCCATCACCCCCGCCGTATGTGCATTCGGCTGCGGCTGCGACAACTTGAACACCAACGTCAGCTCGTCGGTGGCCGTTACCGACTCGAGGGCGGCGAACGGCGCGCCTCCGGTCCCGAAGGGAAACGGCGCGGGCTCTTCACCGGCAAACCTGCCGATGCCGTACCGTCGGTCGTAGTTCGCGGCCAGATCGTCGGCGGTCAGCTGGCGACCGTTCACCGGCGGCTTGTCGTGAAAGAACACGTTGTCGCGGAGCTTGTAGACGTAGGTCAACGGATCCGGGTTCTCCCAGCTCTCCGCCAAGTGGCCGATCAGGACGTCCTCGGGAAAGTAGACCACCAACTTGTTGACGCTGCGGTCGACTGCCCAGTCCGCCATACCCAACCTCTCCACCGCCGGTCCGGCGATGAACGCCCCTGGGGGACCGAAAAACGCGTCGCCATGCTCAACGTTGAAGTTCAGCAGCGCAGCGGTAATGGTCCCGCCGTACTCCGGCTTGACCACCTGCTTGCCGGTGGTGGGATCGGTGACGTACTCCTTCTCGGCGGCCATCGCGGCGCCGTCGTCGCTGTCGCCGCTGGCGAACGTAGCGGTAGCCACCAGCGCGAACGCCAGTGCCATGAACCAAAGAAATCGAAGAGCCATAGAGCTCCCCCTTGTATCGGGATTGCGGGTCTGCGACCCGCAATCCGGGTGTTGGTTGTGCCGGTAACACCGGCTTGTTGGACGGTGATGGTGTCGCCCCACGGCGTGCAGCGAACGGCGCCGGGCAGGCGGTCGCGCGGGAGTGAGGGGCGCTGACTGTGGATGTCGAAAGGGTGCCGCCAAGCCGGCGGCGCTGGAGTTGCGAGCGTAACTCGTTAAGAGGTAAGGAGTTAGGAGCTTAGAGCGGGGAGGGGGGGGGGGCGTACTGGCTGCGTCACAGCGAACCGGTGCCAGTGCTGGGAAGTATCGTCACGCATCAGCATACGCATCTTTCTGACGGTCCAGATAATCAGCGTCTCACATCCGCGGCCCCCCGTCAAGGAAGCGTTCAAGTCATTCCGAGCTGCGCGAAAAGCTGGGTGTGTAGCCGGACGAGCTATGGGCCGTCGTTCGCGGCGAGGGGAAACTGCATGTGATACCGGCGCTGTGACGCTCGGTACGAGCCTGGAATCGATTGCGTTTGACAGCGATTCGTGGCGCCACTACGGTGGCGGACGCACGGCATGGCGCGCAAGTTGTATCAGCCGCACGACCACCTGTTCCGCAAGGTGTTCTCCGAGGCGACCGAGGCGGCCGGCTTGCTGCGCCCGAATCTGCCGGAGTGGCTGAGCAGCACGCTGAACTGGTCGACGTTGACCCGGCTGGATCGCAGTTACGTGGACGAAGAGTTGGAGGCCAGCGAGTCCGACCTGCTGTTCGAGGCGCAGTGGCAAGCCGGCGCCGGCCAGGCGGGCGCCGGCGCGGCGGGCAGCAAGCCGGAGCGGCTCTTGCTGTACGTGCTGTTTGAGCATCAGTCGACGCCGAACCGCTGGATGAGGTTCCGGTTGCTGGAGTACTGTTGCCGTATCTGGGCGGATGCCCTGCGGGCCGACAACAAGCGAGCGAAGTTGCCGCCCATCGTGCCGGTGGTATTCTACCAGGGTAAGCGGCGCTGGCGGCATGCGCGTGAGTTCGCGGAACTGTTTGCAGAGGCGGTGCGGGAGTGGCCGTGGACGCCACGCTTCGAGCACCTGCTGGTAGACCAGTCGCAGGCGGCGGTCGGCGATGTGCGCGGGGGAGCGCTGGGCCGTGTCGCGCAGCTTGCGCTGATGGCGGCGGCGCGTCGACGCGTGAGTCAGGCGCGCGCGGCGCTGCTGATGGCGGCGCAGTACATGGGCGAGTTGGCAGGGAGCGGTCGGATCGAACCGTTCAGAGCCATCGTGAGGTATGTCATCACGACGCAGGACAAGCAGACCGTGAGGGAGTTCGGCCAAGCGTTGCGACGGCACGTACCAGGACCGGGAGGAGACATGAAGACGTACGCAGAGGAGTTGCTCCAGGAGGGGCTTCAGGAGGGGCTTCAGGAAGGGCTTCAGGAAGGCCTTCAGGAAGGCCTTCAGGAGGGGCTTCGGAAGGGCCGCCAGGAGGGCCGTCAGGAAGGCCAGCTTGGCACGATCGAGAACTTCTTGCGGGCCGGAATCGAGTGGTCGGTCATCAAGGAGGCAACCGGTATCGACCAGGAAGCCTTCCAGGCACTCCGCCAGCGGCTTGCAGAGTCGGATGGGACGACCGAGTAACCTCCTGTTCGAGACGTGGCACACGGTGGGGCCGTTAGCAGAGATTCGGGAGTGCCGCGTACGAATGTCCGAGAAGTGCGGCCATGACGTGGGGCCCCTGCCGTCCCCCTGGTAGGCGGCTCCGTCTACTCGCGCTCGCCGGTCAGGGTCGGCAGGACGTCCGCCAGGGTGATGCCGAAGTCGTTTTCCTGGGTGTGTTGAAACACGGGGTAACTCAACGGATTCTGCATTGCGAGGCCTCTCATCATTGCAGGCGTGGGACTGCCGGCCACCCGATGCCAGTCGATCGGCGTCTCCGGATCGCACGTGCGTAACGTTACCGCGAGGCGCCGATCGTCGGTCGACGCTGCGCCCGACATAATCGCCCAGGGTGTCCTGGGGCCGCTCAGGCGGACCCCAGACCCAAAGGCAGGGACCTAGTTGTACTCGGCCTTGGTCTGACTATCGATCCATAGTCGCGACCAGGGCTGGGTCCATCCGCAGTTAGGGATACCCTGCTCACCGTTGTAGCCGACGACCCACGGCTGGCTAACGACGAAAGAGGGTACCCGCGGACCCCAGATGTAGGAGTGCTGCTCGATCGCGTACATATCGAGCGCCTTGGCGAGCCGTCGCTGCTCGTCACCAGTGGCAGCGTTCAACTCATCGAACATGGCGTGATACTTCGGATCGACGATACCGCCGGGGTAGGTAGAGTTCTGGCGTAGACTCTGGTATATATCGAAGAGAGTCGCGTAATCAGCGCCAGCGTTTTGTTGCCACAATCCTTCGTATCCTTCTGAGATCCGCGCGTTGTAGGTCGCGTCGTCGACCGTTTTGATCTCGGCCTCCACGCCGATCTCCTTCCAGTAGCCGGCGATGAGCTCCCGGTAGCCGACGTCATGCGAGGGTCTGAGCAGGATCTCGGTCTTGAAACGGACTCCGTCCGCGCCGCGCGGGTATCCGGCTTCATCGAGCAACCGCTCGGCACCTTCAGGGTCGTAGACCCAGTACTGCTTGATCTCCTCGGGCCAGGTATCGAACGGGTTGGAGACGCCAAAGGGCCCACGCCGGCCCTGCCAGCCCCCACGGCTGCCACTCGCCGAAGCCGGAGAAGTAGCTGTCGTTGACCTCCTCCAGGTCGATCGCCATCTGCAGCGCGTGACGCACCCGAACATCGTCGAACGGCGCCAGATCCTGTTTCATCGCAAAAACATGCGTGGATCGAGCCACGAGCGGCCATAGTGCCAACTCTGGGTTGCGCTCCTTGAGATCCGCCAAGGTGTCGATCCCGTTGATCTGCGCGACGCGAATCTGTGTGATGTCACCCTGACGCGAGCGCAGCGCCGCGACCCTGGTGGCCTCATCGGCCGTCATCAGCAACACGAGCCGGTCGACGTAGGGTTGGCGGTTCCCCGGGAACTTCTCGTCGTCCTTCCAGTAATCAGGGTTCTTGTCCAACGTCATCGAGACGCCGCTGACGTACTCGTCGATGATGAAGGGCCCGGCGCCGATGACGTTACCGGGGTCGTCGAGCATGTCGAAGGTCTCCGGCGGGTACGCCCGGACCAGGCAGTCCCTTGACGGGCTTCAGGTGCTATGTCGGGGGGAATACATCTCGCCAAAGCACGCTCCGATCTCCGGGGGCGACGAGCAGCGTCGTCATTCCGTTGCCTCGGCCTGCATGTCGGCGATGTCCGCTGGAAGCTGCCGCGGCAGTCAGGCCGCCACCTGTTCCCACTGGATAACCTCGACCACGGTGTGCTTCCGGCGGGCCTCGGCGACGATGGTCTCCAGGCGCGCCGCCACGGCATCTTCGATCCAGGCCTCGCCGCACTGCGAGCAGACCCGTGCCGGAACTCCGCGGACGACGACGACTCCGGTCTTCAGATCCACGGCAAAGACCGTCGTGCCCGGTTCCTGCGGCCCCCCGCACAGGGCACATCTGCCCTCGTTCGACTTCATCAAGTCCTCCTTCGCGTCTTGTAGTCCGCCTCGAAATGCTCCAGATCCGGCCGGTAGGCGGTGATCACGTAGCCGATGCCCGCTTCTACATCGACGGCCGCGACAACGTGGAGGGGTTGCTCTCCCATGTGCAACAAGAGGCAGCTTGGAAGCGGCCTGTCCGTAAGGTACGGAGAGGTATCGCTGGTTTCGTTGCTCTTGGTTTGGCACCCCCGTGTCGGTCAGTTGCGCGACGAGCGCACTCGTACCGCTTTCTGTAGCGCCTTGCCGCCCTGGGCACCCATGCGTCCCACCCCGCCGCGCAGGCGGGGGTCGAGCAGGTCGCGGACGGCGTCGCCGAACATGTTGAAGCTGTATACCACGACGGTCAGGAAGATGCCCGGCCACATGGCCAGCCACGGCGCCTGCTGCATGTAATTGCGGCCCTCGCGGCTCAGCAGGCCGCCCCAACTCGGCACGCTCAGCGGCAACCCGAAGCCCAGAAAGCTCAGCGATGCCTCGGTGATGATGACCGCGCCGACGGTGATGCTGAAGATGACGACGATGGGCGCCAGCACGTTCGGCAGCACGTGGCGCAGCACCATGCGCCAGGACGGGCTGCCGACCGCCTGTGCGGCCTCGAAGTAGGCGTTCTCCTTGACGCTGATCACCGCGCCCCGGATCACGCGCGAACTGCCGATGCCGTAGGTCAGGCCCAGCACGATGATGATCTGCAGCGCACCGGTACCCAGGATCGACATGATGGTCATGAGCAGCAGCAGTCCCGGAAAGGCCATCCAGGCATCGACGAATCTCTGCGTCAGCAGGTCGAGCCGGCCACCGACGAACCCCGACAGCCCGCCCACGACGGTGGCCACCACCACCGCGACCGTGGTGGCCGCGAAGCCGACCAGCAGCGACAGGCGGGCGCCGTAGATGTTACGGCTCAAGAAGTCGCGCCCCGTATGATCGGTTCCCAGCAGATGCTCGGCCGAGGAGCCCTCCAGCCTCCGGGTCACGTCTTGGCGCAGCTCGGGGTC
Source organism: Spirochaetia bacterium (assembly GCA_965262935.1). Classification (GTDB taxonomy): domain Bacteria; phylum Spirochaetota; class Spirochaetia; order SZUA-6; family Bin103; genus Bin103. The sequence goes on from OZ253572.1 coordinate 1,973,464, forward strand.
CGGTGCCAGCACGTCGGCGAAGACGCTCACCAGCACGAACAGCACGATGGTGACGGCGCCGAGCAGTCCCAGCGGCTTCTCCCGCACCAGCCGGAAAAAGAAGTCCGCAAGTGGGCCGCGCCGGCGTCGGGCGTCGGCGCCGAAGGGATCGGCGGTCTTTCTCATTGGTAGCGAATCCTCGGGTCGAGGTAAGCGTACATCAGGTCGATGAGCAGGTTGGCGAACAGGATGAAGGTGGCAAAGAACAGGTTGATGCCCGAGACCATCGGATAGTCACGGTTCGACAGCGCCTGGACGAGCAGCGATCCCAGGCCGGGCAGGTTGAACAGCGTCTCGATGATGACCGAGCCACCCACCAGGATCGGCAGCTGCAGCCCGATGAGGGTGACCACCGGGATGAGCGCGTTCTTCAGCGCGTGGCGGACGACCACCAGCCGCTCGCGCAGGCCCTTGGCCCACGCCGTGCGCACGTAGTCCTGCCGCAGCACCTCCAGCATCATGGTGCGCGTCATCCGCATGGTGGCGGCAGAGAGCCCGGTGCCCAGGATCAGGCCGGGGATGAGGAACATGCCGACGTGGGCCAGCGGATCCTCGCTGAAGTCGAACAGTCGCAACGGTGGCGTCCAGCCCCACCAGATGCCGGGAAAGATGAGGACCATAAGAGCCAGCCAGAAGTTGGGCGTGGCCAGCCCGAAGATGGCGACACCGCGGCCCGCGTAATCTCCGAGGGTGTCCTGGCGCACCGCCGAGTAGATACCCACCGGCAGCGCGATCAACAGGCCGATGAGCAGCGCGGCGCCCCCCAGCTCCAGGGTGACGGGCACTCGGTCGAGGATCTTGACCTCCACGGGCTTGTGACCCCGGAGCAGGGACTGACCGAGGGTGCCTTCCAACAGAATCCCTCGCATCCACTGCACGTAAGCGATGTGCGCTGGGACGTTCAGCCCCAGCATCTCGCGAAACCGCTCCCGGTCGACATCGGTCGCGCCATACCGAGGGTCGCTCAGCAAGATGTCGACAAAATCGCCTGGGAGCAGACGTACCGACAGGAACACCAGCATGCTCACGATGAACAGCGTCGGGATGAACAGCAGCAGTCGCCGCAGGAAGTAGGTAGACACAGAATATGCGGGCCTGGAGCGGCGCATGCAGCCCCAGGCCCTAGCGTAGCTATCGCTAGCCTATAGACTAGTTCAACTCCTCCCTCAGTTGACTATCGAACCACGAACGAACCAGTGGCCCTTCCCAGCCGCAGTTGCCAATCTGCATCTCGCCGTTGAGGCCGACGACCCACGGCAGCGCGACGTTGAACGATCCAACCCGCACCCCCCAGATGTAGGGGTGCTGCTCGATCACGAACATGTCGAGCTCCTTCGCCAGCCGTCTGGCTGCGTCCGGGTCGGTCATCGCCTGATACTCCGCGTACCTGGTGTCGAACTCATGGAAGCTATAGGCACCATTAGCGAAACTGGCGCCGGTGCGAAAACTGCCGAGACTGCTGTCGAGGTTCCCGTAATCGGCGCCGGACCACCAGTTCGCGACCATTCCGTCCCAGTCTCCTGAATTGAGCTTTCCGGCAAGCGTGGCGTCGTCGAGCGCAGTCAACTCGACCTCCACCCCGATCTCCTTCCAGTAACCGACTTGCAGCTCATGGTAGCCGACGTTGGCTCGTTGCGCGTTTATCCACATCGAGGTCCGGAAGCGGACGCCATCCGCTCCGCGTGGGTAGCCGGCCTCGTCGAGGAGTCGCTCGGCACCTTCCGGGTCGTAGACCCAGTATTGCCTGATCTCTTCGGGCCAGGTATCGAAGGCGTTGTGATAGCCGGCCCACGCTGGCCCGATGGGCCCCATTGGATTCCACTCTCCGAAGCCCGAAAAGTAATTGTCCCTGACGGTCTCGTTGTCGATCGCCATCTGCAGTGCGTGGCGCACCCGGATGTCTTGGAGGGGCCCCTCCTCTGTCAACTTCATGCTCAACGACGTCTCGTTTCGGAACGCGATGGACCAGGCCTGCATGCCCGGGTTGCTTTTCTGGAGGTCCACCACGCTTGCGACCGACGCAATGCGCGCGACACCCGACTCCCCGATGAAATCGACCTGACCCGAGCGCAGCGCCGCAAGCCTGGTCGCCTCGTCGCCCATCGTCAGCACCACGATCCTGTCGTAATAGGGCAGGCGGTTGCCGGGAAACTTCTCGTCGTCCTTCCAATAGTTGGGGTTCCTGTCATACGTGATCGAGCTGCCGAGGTCGGCTTCGACCATGGTGAAGGGCCCGGTGCCGATCAACTTGTTGGGGTCGTCGAGCGTGTCGAAGGTCTCCGGTGCAAATGCCCGCACGTGGCAGTCGTCGAACAGCTGTCGACCCGTGTCCGCAAACGGTAGCGAAAGCTTGATCACGAATGTCAGGTCGTCGGTGGCCGTTACCGACTCGACGGGGATCGCCTTCGTTCCCCACGTGTGCGGCGCAGGTTCCTGGCCGGCAAACCTGCCGATGCCAAACAGGCGCTCGTAGTTGGCGGCCATGTCGTCGGCGGTTAGCTGGCGGCCGTTTACCGGCGGCTTGTCGTGAAAGAAGACGTTGTCGCGGAGCTTGTAGATGTAGGTCAACGGATCCGGGTTCTCCCAGCTCTCTGCCAGGTGGCCGGTCACGACGTTCGCGGGAAAGTAGGTCGTGAACGCGAGGGTACTACGGTCGGTGGCCCAGTCCGCCTGGCCCAGCTTGTCGGTCACCAGTCCCGACACCAGCCCATTGGCGTGGCTGACCCAACTGTCGCCATGGGTCTCCGGGCGCTTGTTCATCACGGTCGTGAGAGTCCCGCCGTATTCCGGCTTGACCACCTGCATGCCGGTGGACGGATCGGTCACGTACTCCTTTTCGGCGGCCATCGCGGCGCCGTCGTCGCTGTCGCCGCTGGCGAACGTAACGGTAGCCACCAGCGCGAACGCCAGTGCCATGAACCAAAGAAATCGAAGAGCCATAGAGCTCCCCCTTGTATCGGGATGGCGGATCTGCGACCCGCAATCCGGGTGTTGGTAGTGCCGGTAACACCGGCTTGTTGGACAGTGATGGTGTCGCCGCGCGGCGTGCAGCGAACGGCGCCGGGCAGGCGGTCGCGCGGGAGTGAGGGGCGCTGACTGTGGATGTCGAAGGGGTGCCGACAAGCAGGCGGCGGCGCTGGAGTTGCGGGAGTAATTTGTTAAGGGATAAGGAGTTAGGAGCCTACAGCGGGGGGGGCCGGGACGTACTGGCTGCATCACGGCGAACCGGCACCAGCGCTGGGAAGTATCGTCACGCATCAGCATACGCATCTTTCTGACGGTCCAGATCATCAGCATCTCACGTCCGCGGCGCCCCGTCAAGGAAGCGTTTTCAAGTCATTCCGAGCTGCGCGAAAAGCTGGGTGTGTAGCCGGGCGAGCTATGGGCCGTCGTTCGCGGCGACGAGCACTGCACGTGATACCGGCGCTGTGACGCTCGGTACGAGCCTGGAATCCTGGAATCGATCGCGTTTGACAGCGATTCGTGGCGCCACTACGGTGGCGGACGCACGGCATGGCGCGCAAGTTGTATCAGCCGCATGACCACCTGTTCCGCAAGGTGTTCTCCGAGACGGCCGAGGCGGCCGGCTTGCTGCGCCCGAATCTGCCGGAGTGGCTGAGCAGCACGCTGGACTGGTCGACATTGACCCTGCTGGATCGCAGTTACGTGGACGAAGAGCTGGAGGCCAGCGAGTCCGACCTGCTGTTCGAGGCGCAGTGGCAAGCCGGCGCCGGCCAAGCGGGCGCCGGCGCGGCGGGCAGCAAGCCGGAGCGGCTCTTGCTGTACGTGCTGTTTGAGCATCAGTCGACGCCGAACCGCTGGATGAGGTTCCGGTTGCTGGAGTACTGTTGCCGTATCTGGGCGGATGCCCTGCGGGCCGACAACAAGCGAGCGAAGTTGCCGCCCATCGTGCCGGTGGTATTCTACCAGGGTAAGCGGCGCTGGCGGCATGCGCGTGAATTCGCGGAACTGTTTGCAGAGGCGGTGCGGGAGTGGCCGTGGACGCCACGCTTCGAGCACCTGCTGGTAGACCAGTCGCAGGCTGCGGTCGGCGATGTGCGCGGGGGAGCGCTGGGCCGTGTCGGGCAGCTTGCGCTGATGGCGGCGGCGCGTCGACGCGTGAGTCAGGTGCGCGCGGCGCTGCTGATGGCGGCGCAGTACATGGGCGAGTTGGCAGGGAGCGGTCGGATCGAACCGTTCAGAGCCATCGTGAGGTATGTCATCACGACGCAGGACAAGCAGACCGTGAGGGAGTTCGGCCAAGCGTTGCGACGGCACGTACCAGGACCGGGAGGAGACATGAAGACGTACGCAGAGGAGTTGCTCCAGGAGGGGCTTCAGGAAGGGCTCCAGGAGGGGCTCCAGGAGGGGCTTCAGGAAGGCCTTCAGGAGGGGCTTCGGAAGGGCCGCCAGGAGGGGCTCCAGGAGGGCCGTCAGGAAGGCCAGCTTGGCACGATCGAGAACTTCTTGCGGGCCGGAATCGAGTGGTCGGTCATCAAGGAGGCAACCGGTATCGACCAGGAAGCCTTCCAGGCACTCCGTCAGCGGCTTGCAGAGTCGGATGGGACGACCGAGTAACCTCCTGTTCGAGACGTGGCACACGGTGGGGCCGTTAGCAGAGATTCGGGAGTGCCGCGTACGAATGTCCGAGAAGTGCGGCCATGACGTGGGGACCCTGCCGTCCCCCTGGTAGGCGGCTCCGTCTACTCGCGCTCGCCGGTCAGGGTCGGCAGGACATCCCCCAGGGTGATGCCGAAGTCGTGTTCCTGGGTGTGTTGAAACACGGGGTACGTCAACACATTCTGCGTTGCGAGGGCTCTCATCTTTGCAGGCGTGGGACTGCCGGCCACCCGATGCCAGTCGATCGGCGTCTCCGGATCGCATGTGCGTAACGTTACCGCGAGGCGTCGATCGTCGGTCGTCTGCGTCGCGTGGATGGTGTTGTGGCTCAGCAGCAGCAGGTCGCCGGGCCCCACCTCCGGAGTCTCTATCACGTCCTCGACTTCGAGGTCCTCCTCATGCCAGTGGACCCCGCTCCAGTCGGATACGTACAAGGTGCCCCCGTCACGGAGCGAGTGCAGATTACTGGCGCCCGAGCGCCGACAGAGGGTGAACACTCGCGGCGACTTCTCGCGCAGCCGATCCCAGGGAATCACGTGCAGTCCGGCCTCGGTACGCGAACGCTTGACCAACGGAATCCAGGAAATGAGATGCGTCCGATCGTACTCCGTCAACCAAAAGGTTGCGTGATCCTGATGACAGGAGAGATCGGTTGCCGGCGTCTGGGTATAGAGAATCTGATAGAGCGCGGCTTTGGCTCCGGTGACTCCCTGGGCGAACGCTTCTATCCGCGGACGTATTCTCTGGAAGGTTTCTTTTCGTCCCGTTGCGTTGGCACGTACAGCTCCGGTTTGGCCGGCAACTGGCTTGTCGCCAAGGTCCTTCGCGGCACGCTTGGTTTTCGTTGGCGGGGAATAGTCCGGGCTTGCATCGAATTCTGCCACGAGGAAGTCGATCTCTTCACGGCTCAGAAATTCCGGGATAACGCAGAAGCCCCGTTCCTCGAGCGAGACGGCGATTGCTTTGAAATCAGTCATGAGTATTCCTTTCATTCGTTTTCGATTTTGCCCGAAGGCCGATACGGCTCGTAATATGCGTCAGTCCTGAACACTGGCCTTGCCGCCTTCTGCCTCCAGTTTATTCCTGTGGCGGCGCTGAAGTTGCGAGCGTAACTCGTTAAGGGGTAAGAAGTTAAGAGATTACAAGGGGAGGGCTGGCTGCATCACGGCGAACCGGCACCAGCGCTGGGAAGTATCGTCACGCATCAGCATACGCATCTTTCTGACGGTCCAGATCATCAGCGTCTCACATCCGCGGCGCCCCGTCAAGGAAGCGTTCAAGTCATTCCGAGCTGCACTCGCAGTGCACGTTCGACCGCGTCCATGTCCGGGCTGCTCACGTTGCCGAGCCGCATGGTCATGCGGGCCTTGGCGGCGGTCGCAATCTGATCCGCCATCGCCTTGTGCCTCCTGCTGCCAACCCGTACCACCGCCTCACTCGGGTACACTCTGCCGGTAGCCGTGGTGAGCGGCACCACTTGCACGCGGTTGAGATGACGATTCGCCGCGTCGTTGCTGACGATGACTGCGGGCTTGCCACACTCCGGCGCCGCCGGCTCAACCGTCGCCGTCTGCGCTGCTGGCTCGCGGTCCGGGACTGAGCTGGGTGCCGGGAATCCGGTTCCAGGCGGCGGGGGTCGCGTTGCCCGTGTAGTCGGGCAGCAGGTGGCGGATGCGGTCCAGTTCGTCCGCTGCCAGGTCGGGCGGCGGGGCGGCATAGAGCCGCTCCTGAAACGCGGCCTGCAGCGGTTCGCTGAGCTCGTCGTAGCGCGGCAGGTACCACATGGTTATCACGGTGCGGCGCCGCGCGGTGGTGTTGCCGTGGGCGGCGTGCAGCAGGCGGGCGTCGCCGACCACCAGGTCGCCGGCGCGTACCGGTACGTCCGCCTCGTCCGGATGGCGCCGGTAGGCGTGCGAGGTGGCCGGATCCTCGTGCCGCACGGTGTCGTCGTGACCGGTGCCGATGGCGTCGTGGATGTCGCAGCGCAGGCGATGGGAGCGCGGCAGCACCCGCAGGCAGCCGTTTTCGGGCCGGGTGTCCACCAAGTACCACATCAGGAACATCTGGTGCGGCAGCGGGTCGGTGCTGACCGGGTCATCCCAGAACGGCCAGTCCTGGTGCCAGTAGAGCGGGCCCGAGTGCGGCTCCTTGGCGATTACGAAACCGCTCCAGTAGCGCGGCCGGGGAAAGCCGAGCGCATGCAGCGCGTGCCAAGTTTCCGGCAAGGCGATCAACTCCGAGAACACCGGATCCTGGTGCTCCATGGCGAAGATGCTGCCCTGGCCGCCGGAGCGCTGCTTCTGTTCCTCGGAAAGGGCGTCGAGCATGCGGTCGGTGACGACGCGCAGCCGCGTCAGCAGATCCGCCGGCAGCAGCCCCCGCATCACGCAGAACCCCTGGTCGACCAGTCGGCTGCGCTCCGCCGCCGCCGCTGCGTGTCCGTCTACTCGGCTCTCGGTCGCTGTCTCCACCCTCGTCTTCTCCCGCGCGCCGCCGGACGAGCGGCGGCCCCGCGACGCTCTCGGTGTGCACCACCGTATCGCAACGGCCGCGGGGCAGCAAACCGGCGGCACTCCATTCCTTCGCGCCCTTCGCGCAGCGGCGCGGCGGCGCGTTGCCAGTTGGCCCGGCCTCGGCTATGTTGTTGGTCACAGGGATCACCATGGCGCTCACCGAGACAGACCTTCAGGACGTCGTAGCACACGTCAAGAGCATGCTTCCGAGCATGATGATGGAGGTGGTTCCCGGTTTCGCAGAGTCACGCGCGTTCGCCGACCGGGTCATCGCCCGGATCGAAAAGAACCTGATTCGGGTCGAGTCGCACCTGGCGCGATCAGAAGAACGCTGGGAACAGGAGTTCAAGGCCCAGCGCGAGCTGATGCAGGCCGGCTTCGCGGCGATGGACAAACGCTTCGAGGACGTGAACGAACGCTTCGAGGACGTGAACAAGCGCTTCGAGGACGTGAACAAGCGCTTCGAAGACGTGGACAAACGCTTCGAAGACGTGAACAAACGCTTCGAGGACGTGGACAAACGCTTCGAAGACGTGAACAAACGGTTCGAGGACCTGAACGCCAACCTCGACAAACGCTTCGCCGCGGTCGATAGGCGCTTCGAGGACATGAACCAGCGCTTCGAGGACATGAACCAGCGCTTCGAGGACATGAACAAGCGGTTCAGCGCGCTCCAGTGGATGGGCACCGTGGCATTCGTCGTCCTGGGCATCGTCGTCACGGTGGTCGGACTCTCGTAATCTCTACCGCCGCCCGCGGGCCCACGGGTCGCGCTTTGACCGCCTGATGGGCATGGTGCTACGATCACCGAACACCACAGGAGGTATCGATCTTGATAACCCATGGAAGACTTGGGACGGCGGCTGTTGTCGCCGTGTTGGCATTCGCTCTGGCCGCGACGCATGGGTGGGCGGCGGGAGAAGCGGACTCAGGGGCGGCCGGCAGCAGTGCCGAGTCCGGCTACACGCTGCCGATCGTGAAACCGGGCAGCGTCACGCTGAGCTACGCCGGCTGGGAGCATCCGGTCGGGTTCGGTGACGGGCCGGTCTGGCAACAGATCCAGGAGGACACCGGCGTCATGGTCGACTGGCAGGTGGTCCCGAGCAGCGAATACACGATCTTCATCAAGACCCGGATCGCCGCCGCGGCCGACCTGCCCGACATGCTGACCCTGGGCTGGAATTACGTGGTCGGCAGTCCGGTGGACCTGCACGCCCAGGGGGCGACCATCAAGCTGACCGAGCTGGTGAACCGCTATGCACCCAACACCAAGCGGCTGCTGGAGGAATTCACCGAGATGCGCCCCGCCCTGGTGGCGCCGGACGGCGACATCTACGCCACCGCCGCGCGCACCGTGCCGCCGATCAGCAACTACAAGAACTGGTACATCCGGGAGGATTGGCTGCAAAAGCTCGGGCTGGAGAAGCCGGAGACCCTGGAGGATTGGCTCACCGTAGCGAAGGCGTTCGCGACGCAGGATCCCAACGGCAACGGCGAGCAGGACGAGGTTGCGCTGAGCGCGCGGACGCTGTGGCAGCTGGAGTGGTTCGGAGCTTCCGGTCTGGACCTGGACATTTACTACAGCTTCGGCTTCTCGCTCGACAACGGCGTACTCTCCTACGACTACATCAGTTCCGGGTATCGCGACTATCTCGCGTTCCTGAACGAGCTGTACGAGGCCGGCGCCATGGCGCAGGAGATCACCCAATCCGGACAGATCCAGAATTCGCTGAACGCCGACGACCGCCTGGGCGGCTTCTGGACCGGCATCGGCGGGGTGTTGTTCAGGAATCGGCTGCTGCGGGAGTCCGACATCGCCGGCACGTACACGTGGACTCCCCTCCCGAAGAACCCCCAAGGCGTGGCCCGCTACGTGCACGAGCCGCTGGTCGGCGCGGCGACGGTGATCACCAGCCAGAGCAAGAACCCGGAGGTCGCCATCAAGTGGCTGGACTACGTGTGGGCCAGCCCGCAGGGCTACCTGTACGCCAACTACGGCCTCGAAGGGGAGCACTACAACGTCAACCCGGCAAAGAGCTCGAACTCGCCGTGGCTGAAGCACTTCGGCGGCCTGCCCGAATACAGCGACGCGATCCGCAACAACGAAGAGGGCAAGTCGGTGCAGACGGTGCTGGCGGACATCGGTGCGTTCAACCATCCGCTGTACGCCGATGACGACGAGTCGTTTGCGGCGCGCTTCTCGCAGGATCCGTTCTCGTACGAGTTGACCCAGCTCGCGGCGCCGATCGCGGTATCGCCGTTTCCGCGCTACCTCGGTTCGCCCGAACAGGATCGGCGCCTGCGCGCCCTGCGCGAGGAGATCAACCCGACCCAGGAAGAGTGGACCTTCAAGTTCATTTCCGGGCAGGAGACGCTCGACCGGTTCGACGACTACGTCGCCATCATGAAGCGGGTCGGCGTCGATGAGCTGGTCGAAATCGTCCAGCAGCAGCACGACGACTACACCGCGTCGCTCAGGTAGCCGCTCATCCGTCCCAATGACCGCCCCGGGGCCGCACCGCCTCGGGGCGAATCCTCAGCCCAACCTGAAGCCATGCCGCCGGCAGTGCGGGTACCCGGGTCTCCGCTCGTGAACCGATTGACAAAGGCCCTGTTCCAGGACCGGTACCTGTGGCTGCTGGCGGTGCCGGCCGTCGTGTACTATTTCCTGTTCCACTACCTGCCGATGTACGGGCTGGTGATCGCGTTCAAGGACTTCAGCCCGTTTCTCGGCATCCTGCGCAGTCCGTGGGCGGGGTTCGTGTGGTTCGAGCAGTTCTTCAATTCGATTCACTTCGTGCGCACGGTGCGCAACACGCTGCTGCTCAACTTCTACGGCTTCTTCTTCAACTTCACGGTACCGATCATCTTCGCGCTGCTGCTGAACGAGGTGCACCACAGAGTGTTCCGGCGCTGGGTGCAGACCATCAGCTACATCCCGCACTTCGTCTCGATCGTGGTCGTGGTGGGGCTGATCAACGCCATGTTCAACTCCGAGAACGGCCTGGTGAACACGGTGCTGGGCCGGATGGGCATGGAGACGGTGCCGTTCCTGATCATGCCCGGCTGGTTTCGGCCGCTGTACATCGGGTCCGACATCTGGCAGCACTTCGGCTGGCGCGCCATCATCTACCTGGCCGCACTCACCGCCATCGACCAGGAACAGTACGACGCCGCCTGGGTGGACGGCGCCAACCGCTGGCAGCAACTGCGCTTCGTCACGCTGCCGGGCATCGCGCCCACCATCATCATCCTGATGATCCTGTACGTCGGGCAGATGATGTCGGTGGGATTCGAAAAGATCCTGCTGATGTACGGCCCCGGCACCTACGAGACCGCGGATGTGATCTCCACCTTCGTGTACCGGCGCGGCATCGCCGGCGGCGACTACAGCTTCGCCGCGGCTGCCGGGCTGTTCAACTCGGTGATCAACCTGGTGCTGATCCTGATGGTCAACCGGTTGAGCAGGCAACTCACGGGTACCAGCCTGTGGTGAGCGACTCATGAACGTCCGCTATCGCCGCAACCTTGCCGAGCGGCTCGCCGAGTACGCCATCGCTCTGGTGCTGGCGGTGGCCGCGCTGGTCACCATCTTCCCGATACTCTACGTGTTCAGCAACTCGATCAGCGGCAGCCGCGCAATCCTCGGCGGCACGGTGTGGTTCTGGCCCCAGGACGTCACCTGGATCGGCTACCAGACCGTGGTGAAGTCGACCGAGGTGTGGCGCTCCTACTACAACACGCTCTGGTATACCAGCGTCGGTACCGCGCTCAACGTTGCGATCACGATGATGGTCTCCTATCCGCTGTCGCGGCGCGGCTTCCGCGGCCGCTCACTGCTGATGTTCTACATCGCCTTCACCATGTGGTTCAGTGGCGGCATCATTCCCACGTTCATCATCGTGCGCAACCTGGGGCTGTACGCGACCCGCTGGGCGATGGTGCTGCCGACCGCGGCGGCGGCGTGGAATATCATCATCACGCGCACCTACCTGCAGAGCAACATCGACGACTCGATCCCGGAGTCGGCCAAGATCGACGGCGCCAACGACCTGACCATCTTCTTCCGCATCGTGGTTCCGGTGTCGAGCACGATCATCGCCGTGAACGTGCTGTTCTACGCGGTGGGGCACTGGAACGCCTACTTCCCCGCCCTGATCTACCTGCCCGATTCCGACCTGCACCCGCTGCAGATGGTCCTGCGCAGGCTCCTGATCCTGCCGCCGGAGGAGGAGGAGCTGATGGCGTTCGAGGCGATCGCCGGGGTCACCCGCAACCGCTTCGTGGTGATCATGGTGGGCACCCTGCCGATCCTGGCCGTGTACCCGTTCCTGCAGCGCTACTTCATCAAGGGCGTAATGATCGGCGCATTGAAGGGGTGACCCGAATTGCGGGGCGTGGCGATCCTTGCGAGAGTAGCGCGCAAGGAGGCGTGACGATGGCCGACAGGGAAGTGCCGGCGGGGCTGGCGGATCTGGAACGGGACGGGTTTGTGCTGGTGCGCGGCGCGCTCGACGCCGACACGGTGGCGACGTGGAAGCACAAGCTCTACGACCTGCACCGCCGCGGCCTGAACGAGATCGACAACAGCGTCGGCAACGTGGCGTTCGAGAGCCTGCTGCGGCTGGAGCCGGAGTTGTCGCGGGGCCTGATCGGCCACCCCAGCGTCGCGCCCTACCTCAAGGCTTTCCTCGGCAAGCAGTGCCAGCTCCGGTCGCTGCGCGCGCACATCAACCCGCGCGCCTACCGCCAGGAGTGGCACATGGACTTCGCCGACTACCACTACCAGGAGCGCAACGCCGGTGCGGCGCGCCCGCTACGCGCGCTGTGCATGAACACCACCTTCTACCTGACCGACAACACCCCGGAGCGGGGCCGGCTGACGTTCCTGAAGGATTACGTCGACCGCTTGCTGCCGGAGGAACTGCTGCCGCACGTCCAATACACCGACGACCGGAGCAACCCGTTCCAGGCGTGGTGCGACGCGCAGTCGCAGGAGCACCTCTACCCGCGCGCCGGCGACGCCATCGTGTTTTTCGCCCACATCCCCCACCAGGGGGTCAAGTTCGGCGACGACCCCGAGGACGACATCCGCGCCAACCTGGTCCTGCACTTTCAGCAGAACCCGATGTACCCCGGCATCAAGTTCGTCAGCTCCCCCGACTTTACCCTGCAAACCCTCGGCTACGCCGGCACCTTCCCGTTCGCGGAGCCGTAGCCCGCCAGCACCGGCTCGGCCTTGGGCAACTACGAACGGCTGTTACTACGAACCGTTGCAACTACGAACGGTTGCAACTACGAAGCATTGTGACTAATATTCTGGGGGAAGGAGTTACGATCACAATATGCTCGCACCGCTCGTAAATCGGACCACGGAACTCCGCCGGCTCAATGAGGCATGGCAGAGTGCCGCCGAGGGAAGTCCTCAACTGCTCGTCGTGTGGGGGCGCCGGCGGGTCGGCAAGACGTTCCTGCTCTCTCACTTCGCGGAAGGCAAGAGAGCCGTGTTCTTCGGCGCCACCCGGCAGGCCGAGGCGGTCGAGCTGCGGCGGCTTACCGAGGTGATCCACCAGGATCTCGGTGACCAGGCCGCACATCTGGCCGGTGGTGCGTTCCCGACCTGGGAGGCGGCGCTGCAGTTCTTCTCTGCCGCGGCCACGGAGCGGCCCCTTCTCGTGGTATTGGACGAGGTTCCGTATCTGGCGCGTTCGACCCCCGGGTTCGCAAGCATCGTGCAAGTTGTGTGGGACCACCTGCGGCCCGGGACCAGGCTGGTGCTGGTCCTGACCGGCTCCGCCGTGGGGGTGATGGAGGGGATTCTGGGCGCCGGAGGAGCCCTGCGCGGGCGGCCGACGCTGGCGCTGCCGCTGGCGCCGGTGGACCTGATCGCAGCTCGCGAGTTTCTTCCCGATCTGCCGGCCGAGGACCTGCTGCAGGCGTATGCGGCGTGCGGTGGATATCCGCTGCACCTCCGGCAGTGGGAAGCGGGCCGATCGACACTCGAGAATCTGCGCCGGCTCGCGTTCACGCCGGGTGGCGTACTGCTTGAGGACGCCGAGGGCATGCTCCGCGAGGAACTCTCTCCGACCGGCGGCTACGCCCAGATCCTGGCGGCCATCGGGCGCGGCCGGACCCGCTTCTCCCACATAGCCGGCGAAGTCGGCCAGCGTATCGACCATGCCTTGGACGTACTGATCAGAACCGGCTTCGTGGGTAAGGACTTGCCCGTGGGCGCACCGCGCGGTGCGCGCGCCACCTACGAGATACCGGACCCCTACCTGCGCTTCTGGTTCCAGGTGCTCTATACGGAGACGGCGCTCATCCAAGGCGGACAGGGGGACGCGGTGCTGGGACGAGTGCTGCCGCGGTGGCAGACGCACCTTGGCTTCGTGTTCGAGGAGCAGGCGCGCGCCCACGCCCGGCGGCTCGTGCAGCGGGGCGAGCTTCCCGCCGACCTGGTCGTGGGACGGTGGTGGTCCGGGCGCGGCGCGAGCGTGGAGGTCGACGTGCTCGGCCTTCGCGGCAGCCGCACGGCGCTCCTGGGCGAGGCGCGCTGGCAATCGGCGCCGCTCGGCAGGCGAGACCTGGAGACACTGCGCAGGAAGGTGCCCTTCGTCCCCAACCCGGTGGACGAACCGACCCTGGTCCTCTGGGGCCGCGGCGGCGTCGCCCCGGAGGTCCGCCGCGCCGGAGCCCTCGGCTTCAGCATTGATGAGGTCGTGACCTGACCGGCGGCGGCTGAGTGGTCACCGGGCTGGGGTGTCGGCCGGAGAGGATTTCTCGCAGAATCGATTGTTGCCCATACTGCGTTGAAGTGCAATGGACGAATCCGCCCACTGGCCGTCCCCGTAGCGTCGGTGTGGCAGCCGCCGAATGCGCAAACGAAGGAACAAGAGGCGTGATTCATGGTTTGCCGGTAAGGTTCGGTTCAACCGAAGAGATGCGGTCAGGCGACGCGACGTAGTCTCAGGCGGCCTGCTCGATACACGGCGATGAGCGGTGGCGTCCAGTCGACCTCCACTTGCATCAACACTCTCAGGTCGGAGATTACCTCAGCGGGTGGTCGCCCACCGGGCCGCAAGTACAAGATCCCGGTGAACGGTTCGCCTCGGTGCACGGCCAACGTGCCGAAATCAGAATCGTGGGTCAGAACGAAACGCGCCGTCGCGTGTGCCCGAGACAGTATTTCGCTGTCGGTGAGGTTGCCCCATCCTTGGTCGCGAGCCGATAATACGTCGACACCGGACGCGTGGAGAAAATCGACCACCGGATCGGCGATGTTCATGTCCGCTACTGATGACGGTAGCACTGCACTGGGCTGCACCGAGGGCTATACCGCGCGGTTTACGTCAATGAGCACATCGTTCCGCAACGCGTGCGCTGCGTACTGGACGACGCTGTTGATGTCGGCGATGGACAATTCAGGGTGGGAGTCGACGATCTCGTTGTGTGACATGCCGTGAGAGAGCAGGCCGAGAATGTGCTCGACGCTGAGCCGAGTGCCCTCCAGGATTGGCTTGCCGCCAAGAATCTCCGGATTCGCAACAATTCGACGCATCGCGCCGCTTCTACCAGGATCATCCATCAAGGCCAATACTAAGCCCGGAGGCTTTGGGCGGCAACATCCGGCGAGTCTGGCAGCCCGGCGGCTACCCAACCCCGGGGTAGATCGTCTGCTATTGGCTCGTTGCCGACGACCAGATCTATCTGCTCACTTCCAGAAGGCGGTGATCAGGCGGTTGACGTCGGAGGCGCGTTCCATCTGCACCATGTGACCGGTGTTGTCGAAGATGTGCACGTTGTCCTGGTTCGGCAGGTCGTGGGCGTGGCTGGCCGGGATGATGCGGTCGTCCGCGCCCCAGATCACCAGGGTAGGGACGGCGTCGATCACTTGGCGCGCCTCCTCGGCCTGAGCGCCGTGGTCGCCGAGTTGGTACGCCAGCGCCTCCAGGGATTCCTGCACGCCGTCGAGCCGCTTGTACTTGAGCAGGTCCGCGACCAGTTGGCGGGTAACCAGCGACTCGTCGGCAAACAGCTGCCGAACGTGCGGCTTGAGTTCCCGGCGGTTGCGGCTGGTGGTGAAACCCTGCAGGTATTCGGTATTGATCTCGGGACCGAGGCCGGCGCTGGCGAGCAGAGTCAGCGAACGGACCAGGTCGGGCCGCGATTGCGCCAGTTGCAGGGCAATCGCCCCGCCCATGGAGTGGCCGACCCAGTCGGCCTCGGCAACGCCGAGCTTGTCCATCATGTTCTGCAGGATGTGCACCTGGCAGAGCATGCTCCCGTTGGCCACTTTCTTGGTGGTCAGCCCGTGTCCCGGCAGGTCCAGCGCAATCACCGTGCGGTTCGCAACCAGCGCCGGCTGATTGAACAGCCAGTTGTTGAGGTCGCCGCCGAAGCCGTGCAGCAGGACCGCGGTCTTGGCGGCGTCGCCCTGCCGCAGGTAGTTGATCGACAGTTCGCCGACCTGGATCTGTTCGGTCTGGTCGCCGCTCTCCTCGGCGCCGGTCTCCTCGGGCACGAAGTTGTCCTGGAACTGCGTGATGAAGGCGTCGACGTCCACTTCTGGCGTCTCGGCGTCGGCGAGCACGCCGAGCAACGCGCCTACCGGCAGGGTATCGCCGGTGGCGGCGACGGCGCGGCGCACGGTGCCTGCACCGGCCACCTCCACGGCGCCGGCGATCTTGTCCGTTTCGACCAGCACTACCTCGGTGCCGGACTGCACGGCAGCGCCCTCCGCGACCAGCCAGTCGCCCACCAGCCCCTCGGTCATGCTCAGCCCCCACTTGGGCATGGTGATCGCCTTAATCATCGAGGGTCTCCCGCACGCAGGCGGCAATCTTCTCGGCAGTGGGCACGAAGTGTTTCTCCAGTTGCGGGGAAAACGGCACCGGGGTGTGCGGCGCCGTCACCATGCCGACCGGAGCCTTCAGGTCGCGGAATCCCTCGCGCGCCACCAGGGCGGCCACGTCGGCGGCAACACCGCAGCGCGGCGGGGCCTCGTCCACCACCACCAGATGGCCGGTGTTCTCCACGCTTTCGAGGATCGTGTCGGTGTCGAGGGGAGACAGCGAGCGCAGGTCGATCACCTCGCACTCGATCCCGTCGCCGGCCAGTTGATCGGCGGCCTCGACCGCCCGTTGTACCATCATGCCGTAGGTGGCGATGGTGACGTCATCGCCGTCGCGGCGAATGTCCGCCTCGCCGAACGGGATGGTGTACAACTCCTCCGGCACGTCGCCGGTGACGTCGTAGATCTTCTTGTGCTCGCAGAATATCACCGGGTCGTTGTCGCGGATCGCCTCGACCATCAGCCCCTTGGCGTCGTACGGCGAGGAGGGGCACACCACCTTGATGCCGGGGATGTGGGTGAAGATGGAGGTCAACGTCTGCGAATGCTGGGCGGCGGCAGACAGCCCGGCGCCGTACATGGTGCGAATCACCACGGGGGTCTCCGCCTTGCCGCCGAACATGTAGCGGAACTTGGCCGCCTGGTTGAAGATCTGATCGAAGCAGACGCCCAGGAAGTCGATGAACATCAGCTCGGCGACCGGGCGCATGCCGCAGGTGGCCGCGCCGATGGCGGCGCCGACGAAAGCGGCCTCCGACAGCGGGGTGTCGAGCAGGCGGTCGCCGTACTTCCGGTACAGGCCCTTGTAGATGCCCATGGCTCCGCCCCACGCTTCCTCTTCGCCCGGGCTGCCGGTGCCCCCGATGATATCCTCGCCCATCAGAATCACGGTCGAGTCGCGCTCCATCTCCTGGTCGAACGCCTCGTTGATTGCCTGTCGTATCGTTCTTTGTGCCATCGTGTCCTTTCCTTGGCAGCTCTAGTAGCTCACGTAGACGTCGGTGAGGAGTTCTTTCTCGGTGGGGTAGGGCGCCTGTTGCGCCTGCGCCACCGCCTCGTCGATCAACGCCGCGATCTCCCGATCGATGCGATCGAGATCCTCCTGCTGCAGCGCCGCGGCTTGCGTCACCTGCTGCACGAACTTGGGCAGGCAGTCGCGGTTGGCGCGGATCTCCTCCACCTCGCCGGGCGCGCGGTAGGTTTGCGCGTCGCCTTCGAAGTGGCCGTAGAACCGGATCATGGTGCACTCCAGCAGCCCCGGACCGCCGCCCTCGCGGGCGCGGGCGATCATCTCGCCGGCAGCCTCGTAGACGGCGAAGAAGTCGGTGCCGTCCACCGCGACGCCCGGCATCCCGAACCCGGAGGCGCGGTCCACGTAACTGTCCACCGCGGTGGCGTAGTCGCGCGAGGTGGACTGGGCGTAGGCGTTGTTTTCCACCACGAAGATGGCCGGGAGCTCCCACACCGCGGCCAGATTGAGGCTCTCCAGGAAGTTGCCGGCGTTGGAGGCGCCGTCGCCGACGAAGCTGACCGCCACGCTGCCGTCCTTCTTGTACTTGGATGCCAGCGCGGCGCCGCACACCAGCGGCGCGCCGGCGCCGAGGATGCCGTTGGCCCCCATCATGCCCAGGTCGATATCGGCGATGTGCATGGAGCCGCCCTTGCCGCGACAGGTGCCGGTGGCGCGCCCGTACAGTTCGGCGAACATGCCTCTGACGTCGACGCCCTTGGCGATGCAGTGGCCGTGGCCGCGGTGGGTACTGGCAATGTGGTCGTCCTGGCGCAGGTTCAGCATGATGCCGGTGGCGGACGCTTCCTCGCCCGCGTACAGATGCACGAAGCCGGGCAGGTCGCCGGTGGCGAATTCCACGTGCACCCGTTCCTCGAATTCCCGGATCGTCTTCATGGTGCGGTAGGCCCGGAGCAGTTCCTCCCGGCCGAGGGGAAAGTTGTCGTTGCTCATCGATTCTCCTGTCGGGTGTCCTCCCTGAGGAGGTGGTGCTTGACGGCATAGCGCATTACCGCGCCTACGTCCAGCGTGGTGAACGCATTCCAGAGGAGGGTGATTTCTGCTCGGTCGTCAGGCCGGACGAAAATCTCCCGCTCGCCGTCCAGGGAAATCATGCCCGATTCATGGTGCAAGGGAACGGTTTCGTCCGCCGCCAGCGTCTCATAGTGCCGCACTCCGATCGGTTTGATCAATCCAGGCGCGATCGGAACTCGCAGCACGATGCCCGCGCCGGCGGGGGACTGCAACTGCACCCGCAGTCCGAACGGTTCGCGTCGGCCCACCGGCTGCAGCAGCCCGGCGACCGCGGACAGGCCGATCGCCTCGGGATCGGCGAACGTCACGAAGATCTCGCGCAGGTGCTCGCTGCGCCACAGGGCGCGGGCGCCCACGTAGGGTTCGGTGGTCACCGACACATCCACCACGGCGATGTCCGACCGCCGGTCCCCGTTGCTGGCGCTGATCGTGACCCGCAGCATCTTGTTCGGCTGCAGCGCGGTTGCGGCGGGCACCCGGCCCGTCACGGCCAGCCCGACCGCCAGTCCGGTGATGGTGGGCTCGCGGTGTTCGGGGAACGCGTTGTTGGTGCCGGTCGAGATGCCGGCGAGCCACGCCTCGCCGCAGCATCCGGCCACCGCCCGGTGGGTGCCGTCGCCGCCGAGGACGACGATCGCCGCCACCCCGGCCGCGGCCATCGCCCGGGTGGCGGAACGAGTGTCTTCCACCGTGCCGGTGACGGGGGTGTCGGTGAACTGGAGCGACGGCAGGTCGGCGTGGCCGAGGTTGCGTTCGCGCTGCAGGCTACGCATCAGGTGTCTGCCGATGCCGCCCCTCTCGGGCATCATCAGCACCCGCGTCACTCCGCAGGCGCCGAGCGCGGCCATCACCCGCAGCACCGTGTTGGCGCGGTCCGCGATCGGCATGCCGGCGGCGTTGGCGATCACCCGCCGGATGTCGGTGGCCGCCGCCGGATTGGCGATCACCCCGACCGGGGCAGCGGTCATGGCGTCACTCCGATGCCATCGATTTCAGTCCATGTCCCAGGCGTCGAGGGCGGTGCAGCACGCGCTGCCGCCGCTGCTGAACAGGGCTACGCCCAGGCTGTCGCGGCGCGCCGGGTAGATGCGCTGCGTCATGCACTGGCGGCCATTGGCGAATACCTCCACCACCGAGCGGTCGATGAAGATGCGCAGCTTGAGCGGCTCCCGCGGCTGCAGCGCCAGCGGCGCTCTCTGTACGTACACCTGCTCGGTGGTGGCAAGCTCCTTGACCGGATCGCTGAACAGGGCCGCCCACGGGCGCGGCCACGGCTGCATCAGGTCGCCGCGGCCGCTGGAGGCGCTGGTGTCGATCACCAGTTCGCCGGCCCGGGGGTGGTAGGAGATGGCGGTGTGCTCGCTGCCATCCGGGGCGCAGCAGACCCGCACGCCCACTTCGTCGGCGTCACCGGGGTCACAGTCCACGGCCAACTCGAGGCAGTTGCCGCGCACCTCCGGGATGGGGTGGTCGGCGTCGCCGGCGAGACGGATGTCGGTACGCCGGCGGTGATTGTGCCGCAGCGCGTGCAGTTCCACGGGCGGCTCGATCAACAGGTGGCCGCCCGCGGACAGGGACAATACCCGCGGCAGCGACAGGATTCCGGCCCAGCCCGCGGCGCGCTGCGCATCCTTGGTGCGCGCTTCGCATACCCAGCCCCACATCAGCCGCCGGCCGCTGCCGTCCAGCATGCTCTTCGGGGCGTTCAGTTGCCCGCCGGCCCAGTTCATGTGCCCATGAACCTCGGGATGGAAGGTCTCGTCGCGCCACCCGCCCAGGTAATACCGCGCGCCGGCTTGGTGGCTCATGTAGAGCAGCATGTGGGTGTCGCCCAACGGAAAGAAATCGGGCACGGCGCAGTCGTCGCGGGCACTGGTCCAGTCCCGCCTGGACTCGTAGAAGTCATGCACGAACTCCCAGTGCAGCGTGTCGCGCGAGCGGAACAGGCTGGCGGTATCGCCGCCCTGCGGACTGCGGAAGCCGCATAGCGCATACCACTGGTCGCCCTCCTGCCACATGCAGGGATCGCCGCCGGAATAGCGGCCGTGATCCGGATCGCCCGGCCGCGGCCGCGGGATGACGGCACGCGGGTGCTTCGCCCAGCGATCCAGCCGGTAGTCGCTGCTGGTGGCGATACAGCTCCCGCCGGGAACACCGAAGTAGATGATCGTCGCCACCCCGTCGTTGTCGACCACGTGGCCGCTGAAGCAGGCATGGCCGTCCACCCCCGGCAGCGAAGGCTGCAGTGCGATTGGGTGGTGCGCCCAGTGGATCAGGTCGCTGCTGGAAGCGTGTCCCCAGCAGATCGGGAGGTGTTTGCGGCTGCCGTCGCGGTGCTCGGTGAGCGAATACGCGGCGTCCGGGTAGTACTGGTAGAACAGGTGGTAGCGGCCGCGCCAATAGAGCGCCCCGTTGGGATCGTTCAACCATCCGCCCGGCGGCAGGAAGTGGAACCGCGGCCGGTAGGGATCGCGTGCGAACCGCTCCTGCAGTTGCCGTGCGCTACGCAGCGCCTGCTCGGTATCGTGGATCAGGTGGTTGCTCATGGGTGTACCGGTATCACTCCGTGATTTCTCGCCATCTCGGGTCAGGTGTAGGGATCGGCGGCATCGCGCAGACCATCGCCCAGAAAGTTGAATGATAGCACGGTTAAGATCACGAACACCGCGGGCAGCAGCAGCCACGGAAAATGGGCGATCGACACCAGTTGCTGGGCATCCTGCAGCAGCACCCCCCAGCTCACCGCGGGCGGCTGCATGCCCAGGCCGATGAAACTCAACGCGGTTTCGCCCAGGATCATCGCCGGCATGGTGAGGGTGAGTTGGACGATGATGTAGCTGAAGAACGAGGGCAGCAGATGGCGCGAGATGATGCGCACCTCACTGGCCCCGACGATGCGCGCGGCGACGGTGAAGTCGTCTTCCCGCAGTGCCAGCAGTTTGCCGCGCACCACGCGCGCGAGTCCGGTCCAACCGATGATGGAGAAGAACACGGTGATGGCGAAGTAGGTCTTGACCACCGGCCAGTCGCGCGGCACCGCGGCGGCCAGCGCCATCCACAGCGGGATGGTGGGAATCGAGATCAGGAACTCGATGACGCGCTGAATCAGGTTGTCGGCCAACCCGCCGAAGTATCCCGAAATGCCGCCCAACGTGAGCCCGATCACGAAGCTGAGCAGAATCCCGACCAGACAGATGGTGATCGAAATCCGGGTGCCGTAGATGATGCGCGAGAACAGATCCCGGCCGAAGCGGTCGGTACCGAAGATGAAGAACGGGCCGTCTTCGGTGCCGAACAGGTGCAGGTTGGTGCGGAACAGGTTCCACAGCTTGTAGTCGACCCCGCGCACGAGCAGGCGGACGACGTGTTTCTGCTGCTGGTCCTCATGGTACACCCAGCGTAGCGTGTCGAGGTCTCGGGTGCGCTGCATGTCATAGATGAAGGGTCGTTGCAGACCCTCTCCGGCAGCGGAGAAGTGCACCTTGGCGGGCGGTACGAACAGGTAATCGGAATCGGTGGTGGGGGTGTACGGCGCGATGAACTCGGCGCAGAGGGCGATCAGATAGAACAGCGTCAAAACGAGGACAGCGGCGAGCGCCAGGCGATGCTTCTTGAACTTCCACCACATGAGGGTGAATTGGGATGCGTAGTAGTAGCGTTCGTCGCGCGTGGTCATGTCAGCGGGCCACCCGCCCGTAGCGGATCCGGGGATCGACCCAGACCAGCATGATGTCCGATACGAGGGTACCGATGAGGGTCAGAAAACCCAGGATCAGGACGATGCTGCCGGCCAGGAACATGTCCTGATTGAGCAGCGCCTCCAGCAGGAGAGGGCCGATGGTGTGCAGATTCATGACGATCGAGACCAGCGCCTCCCCGGAAAAAATGGCCGGCAGCATCCAGCCGATGGTGCTGATCAGCGGGTTGATGGCGATGCGCAGCGAATACTTGAACACGATCCGGGCTTCGCTCAGACCCTTGGCGCGAGCCACGATGACGTACGCCTTCTTGAGCTCGTCCAGGAGGGTGCCGCGCATGATGCGGATCAGCCCGGCGGTGCTGGTCAGGCCGATCACCGCCACCGGGACCCAGATGCGCGTGAGCAGATCGAGCACGCGGGCCACGCCCCACGGCGCGCTGATGAACTCCGGCGATTGGATGCCGACGGCGCTGATGCCGAGCCACAGAAACGCCAGCCACATCACCAGCAGGGCGAGGAGGAAGTTGGGCGTGCCCAAGCCGATCACGCCGACGAAGGTCCAGACGTAGTCGAAGAAGCTGTACTGGTGGGTGGCCGAGTAGATGCCGATCGGAATGGCGACCAGCCACACCACCACAAGGGTAAGCATGGAGATCACCAGGGTGAGCAGCAGGCGTTCGCTGATCAGCTCGTTTACCGGCCGGTCATGCTGCAGCGAACGCCCGAAGTCGCCGCGCAGGACGATCTTGCGAATCCACAGCAGGTATCTGGTGTGGGCGGGCCGGTCGAGACCGTAGATCTGCGCCAGCTTTTCCACCTCGCCTTTGGACACGTCGCGGCCTTCGATCTTCAACCGCGCCACGTAGGTGGTCAGGAAATCGCCCGGCGGCAACTCGATCAGGATAAACGAGACAATGGACAGCACGAACAGCAGCACGGCCAGAATCACGACTCGCTGGGCGATGAAGGGAATCACGTTACTGCCGGCAGACGCCTAGGTGATCCAGCTCTTGCTCAGGCTAGAGCGAGGCCCGAACCCGGTATCGAGTTCAGGCCTCGCACCCATTGACAACCTGCCGCTACTCCTTCCAGTAGATCAGCTCCAGGTGGTAATTGTTGAAGTTGGTGTAGCCGCTGACCACGGTGTTGCCGAGCTTGTTGCTGATGATGGCCGGCTTCTCGGCGAATTCCACGATCGGAATCCAGAACAGGTTTTCGCTCAGCTTGTTCTTGATCTCCGCCCACAGCCGGTCGCGCTCGGCGTAGTCCTGCGAGGTTTTCATGCGCCGGTGCAGCTCCCAGATCTCCTTGTACTCGGGCGGCGGTTCTTCGCCTTCCATGCCGCCGGACATCGACCAGTTGAACCACTGTTGTGCCCAGCGGATGCCGAGGAAGTCCTCGTACCAGTGGTACGGCCAGATGCCGTGGTGGAACCACAGATTGCCGGCGTAGAGCTGGTTGGAGTTGTGCCGCTCCCAGAACAGCCCGCCTTCGCGAATCTGGGTGCGCACCGCGATGCCCACCTTTTCCAGCATCGGCCCGATCGCTTCCGGCATCACCTTCATCTCCGGGTACCAGGTGGTGTGCTCGATGAAGATCTCGAACCGTTCGCCGTCCGGTCCCAGCCGGAAGCCGTCGCTGTCCTTCTTGTCGAGCCCCATCTCGTCGAGCAGCCGGTTGGCGGCGTCCGGATCGTACGCCGGAATCGCCACGGTCTGCGGCGGCCCCGCGAAGCCGGCATATACGGTGTCGATGATGCGCTGCCGGTCGATCGCCATGCTGACCGCTTTGCGGAACCGGATATCCCGCACCACCTGACGCCAGTTGGGATCCTCGTTGGTCAGGTTGAGGAAGAACTCCGCGGCGGCGAAGTGATCCTTCAGCAAGCGCACGTCGTAGCCTTTTTCGTCGCCGTACTGCTTGTAGAGACTGGCGCTGGCGGCGTCCGGCGTCTGGTGCGCCAGGTCGATCTCGCCGGCGATGATCTGCAGATTCATGGCCTCGGTATCGGCCGTCTTGACCCACACCCAGCCGTCCAGGTAGGGGAGCTGATTGTTGGCCGCGTCCACCTTCCAGTAGTAGGGGTTGCGCTCCCACACCATCTGCTGGGCATTGTCGTCCTTGAGCAGGAACGGGCTGATGGTGGGCAGGGTCGTGGGCAGCTTGGGCCAGCCGCTCAGGTGGCGAAACAGCTTCGCCCACTCGCCCTTCTCGAAGCCATGTTCGACGACGGCCGTATCGATCTGGTCCATCGCCGTGTACTTGGGATGGTACTGGGAAAAGAACGACTTCGAGTACGCCACCGGATCCCAGTCGACGTGGGAGAAGTAGGGGAGCAGATCCCAGGGAGTTTCATCGTAGGCGAATTGGAACGTGGACTCGTCGACCACGTTCAGCTCCAGCACCTCGCCGTCGCCGCGGCTGCCCGACTTGAAGTCGACGCGAATGGATGGCGTCAGGTCACCGTTCAGGAGCACGTCTTCGTACCAGAAACGGACATCCTCGGTGGTATGGGGCATGCCGTCGCTCCACTTCAAGCCTTCGCGCAGCGTGAACGAATAGACCTTGCCATCCGCCGAAACCGAGAAGTCCTTGAAGAAGTGGGGGTACGCGTCCTGCGGCCGGTAGCGGACACCTTTCTTGCCGATCGCTTCGATGCGCCACTGGTTGTGCGGCGTGTCGCCCTTGATGATGCCGCCGTAGCGTCCGATTTCCAGTTTGCCGCCCAGCAGATCGGAGACCGGAACCTGATCGATTCCGACGTACGGCTCCTTCGGCAACCGCTGTGCTACCGGTGGCAGCTCTCCGGCCGCCACCATGGCGCTCAGCATCGGCGCCTCCTGATAGGTCTGCGCTGCCGCGTAGGTGGCGCCCAGCGTCAACGAGAGCGCCAGACTGACGGCGACGAATAGGATTCGTCTCATTTTGTGCTCCTTGCGGCCTGGATGAAGCAGCTCCCGGGAACTGCTTCCTGTTTCCCAGGCTGGTCCGCGAATCCATTGCCGGCGAACGTCAGGTTGCAATCGAAGCGCGGTCCCTCGCCACATGCTCGCCTCTGTCGGTGACAGACAAAGGCTATCCAAGTACGCCGCGGAGCGCTTGTCAAGTTGGTGAATCGATCGGGGTGCGCCGCCGTTCGCCCAGCCGTAGCTGTTAGCGGCGGATCGGGTTGGTCCAGGCACGGCGGCCGTGGCGGTCGACCACGGTGAGCCGGGCGTAGGGTCCCTTGAGCGCTTCCAGACTCAACTCGGCCGTGGTGATGTCGGCGTCTGCGGATATGGTGGAGGAGGCGGAGGCGCCGCGGCCGGTGAGGCGCATGGCACGCACCGGCGAGGTGCGCACGGCCAGCCTGGCGCCGCCCGGGAGCGGTGTGACCGCGAAGATTTCCGGGCCCTGGCTGGAGTAGAAGTGGCCGGCGTGCAGCGCCGCGAGCAGGCTCGCGGGATCCGGGTTGTCGCTGCGCACCATCACCCAGTTGCGGCACCAGTCGGGTCGCGTGTCGCGGAAGTGGGCATCGTCGGTGGCGATGATCTGGTAATAGTGACCCTGGCTGAGCAGGCGGTCGACGTAGCCGGTGCTGTCGCCCTTGCCATTGGCCGCCGCGCAGGTGGTGTTGAAGATTTCGATGGCTGCGGCCGCGGGCACGGAAAGCACGTCCTGATCGGTCAGGTCATACCACGCGGGATGGGCGGCGGCGACGTAGGCGCCGGCCGCCTTGGCCCGCGCCGCCAGCTGCGGCCCGGTCTCTGTCGAACCCGGCGGCGCAAAGTCGGCCGGCAGTCCGACCGCCAGAATGTGCCACGGGTCGCCCAGACTGGTTGCCGGAGCGTGCAACTCGGCTCCCAGGATGGTGGTAAAGCCGGCGCCGCGGTAGGGAGTGGTGTCGGTGATCGGGAACCGGTAGCTCTCCAGGAAGTGGTCGGTGAGGCTGATGAAGTCGTAGCCGCGGGCGCGATAGAAGGCGCACACCTCGGCGGGAGTCGTGCGGCCGTCCGATGCGGTGGAATGAGTATGCAGATTGCCGCGGTGCCAGCGGCCGGGCTTGGCGAAGGGAAGGTTGTCCATGCGTAGCTGCTCCTCGGTTGGACGGAGTCGGGCCAGTCGCCATTGTCCTGAATCGGCGCGTCCTTTCGACCCGTCGGTCGCTGTCAGTGTCCACCGGCGAAGGTGAGCACTGCAACGCCCCCCGCGCTGATCACGCGGAGCAGCAGGGCGCCGATCACCACCCCGAGGACGATGCTGAACCGCTGCAGCGCCACCACGTAGCTGATGGGTCACACCCAGCCGACCGACCCGCGTCCGACCCGACCGGCGGATGGCGTCGTTGCAAGCCGCTACTTCGTGTGCGGCTCGGGCATGAGGCGCAGGAAATCGGCCTCGTCGTGGCATTCCAGCGCCGCTTGCACCAGCGCCGCCGTGGCGATCTCCTCCAGCTCCCGCAGGCGTCGGGGCAGCGCCGCCGACACGCGCAGCCCGCGTGCCTTGAACACCTGCAACACGGCCGCGCTCGCCGCTTCCGTGCGGCCCTCGGCGCGCCCCTTCGCGTGGCCCTCCAGGCGCTCTGCGTGCAGTAGCGGATCGTCGTCCGGCCCGGTGCCTTCCGCCGCACCCA
Organism: Spirochaetia bacterium; assembly: GCA_965262935.1. Lineage (GTDB taxonomy): Bacteria > Spirochaetota > Spirochaetia > SZUA-6 > Bin103 > Bin103. Next base: position 1,999,843 of record OZ253572.1, read on the forward strand.
GCGCGCGACCTACCCGGCGCAACGCCACGGTGGTTGCGGCCGACAACTCGGGCTCGTTCAGCGCTCGGTGAATCTCGTCCGCCGACCAGCCCGGGAATGCTCGGCTGGTCGCCGCGGTGCGAAAACCCTGATTCCCGAGCAGGTGAATGGTCAAGCCGGGCCGCAGCCTCGCCGGACGGCTCGGCGATGGCGTGTCGGGCACCTCCACCCATACTTCCGGAAAGCCCCAGGACTCGTAGAGACCGAGCTTGCCGCGGCGCACGTCGGTAGTGTTGTCCACCTCCAGCACCACGTCGGGCAGCAGGTCGCTGCCGACCTCAATCGCGGGGCCCCAGGGTCGCGCCGCGCGCGGGTGCAGATACACCGTCTGGTCGGCCTGCAGGATGCGCAGATAAGCGCCGCGTACGTCGCGCATCAGGAGGTCGGCTGCCCCGAAGGTCTCGATCGGCGAGCCCCGCACATGGGCAATCGTCTTGACCAGCCCCGTCAGGCGCTGCGGCGGGTGTTCGTGGTAGACGCTGACCGGCTCGCACACCATCGCGACTTCCGTAGCGGCGTCCCAGTACTCGATGCGCCCTTCGTAGTCGGTGATCTCCGCCCGCGAAATCCGCACCGGATGACAGCCCGGAAACTGCAACGACTCGGGCCCGCCGTGCGTCGTGCGCGGGACCGCGGCGACGCTGTACTCAGCCATGGCAGGATACTATCACATGGCGGCTCCGCAGTCGGGACCGCCGCCACCACCGGCGAACACCCACCGTGGCGTCCGCAACCGGATTGTTGCCCGCCCGTGCCCGCCGTGAAGAATCCCAGCGAGCTGCGAGCCGGCCGTTGCCGCTACTGCCAGGTAGGCCGGGGGTCTTCGTTGCGGCGCCTGGCCGGCCACGTTCCGGCCGCGCTCGAAGCGGTCGCTGCTGAACATCATCTGCTTGTTGGCGTCGTACTGCGCGTTGAACGCCTCCCTTGCCGCGCGCAGGGCAGCGCGGTCAGGGGCCGCCGGGCGCGACGGCCGCCGGCGGCTCCCACAGCACGTCCAGCGCCGCCGTCAGGTTCAGCGACTCCCCGTACCACTCCGGCGTGGCGGTGTGCGGACCAATGCTGACGCCGGCTGCCGCCAGCCGTGCCTCGGACGGCGCCAGCGGCGCCCCCTCCCAGCATGCCACCGGCGGCTCTGCCGGCAGCGGCGTGCCGTCCGCGCGCAGGAACCGGAACTGCCCATCCGCGTCTCCCGGAACCACCCGAAAGCCCCCTTCGTGCAGCGCGCGATGGTGAAAACGGCACGCCAGAACCAGGTTCTGCAGCCGGGTCTCCCCGCCGTCCGCCCAATGCTCGACGTGATGCGCATCGCAGTGGCGCGATTCGCAGCCCGGAAACTGGCACTGGCCGCGGTCCCGGCTGAGCAGGGCACGGCGCATGGCACTCGGTACGGTGCGGCTCCTGCGCCCGACGTCCAGAACCTGACCATCGGCGGCGTGGTGCAGCACCACGATGCCGGCATCGCAGGCCACGCGGCGGGCCGCCTCCTTGCCGATGTGGAGCCCGCCCGCCTGCTCGATGACGGCTTGGCCGGCGTCCAGGTCTGTTTCCAGAGCCACACGTTCGCCGGGCGCTTCGCTGATCTCGAACGTTTCCGCGGAAACGTGAGGCGCGGCAATGGTCGCCTGCTCCGAGAGTGACGGCCGGCGAGCGATCCCTTCATGTCGGTCTTCCCGGTCCGTGGCGTCACTGGGGCACGGTGCCGACTCCTCGCAAAGGGGCAACCGGCCGGCGGTGTCTACGCTCCGGCTTTCGTGGCCACTGGTGCCGCGGGGCGACCGCGCCGACTCAGCAGCGACGCCGGGTACCAGTTCCCCGTCGGCGCCAAGACCACCGCGTTGCTCCATGGCCGCGTGGGCGGCGACAAGGTTCCTTGCCAACGCGCCCGGCTCCGACGGTGTCAGGTTGACCTCGCGCGTTTCGTCGGCAACGCGCGGCCCTGCGGGAGCGCCCGGCTCCGACGACGCCGGGCTGACCTCGCGCGTTTCCGCGGCAACGCGCGGCTCTGCGGGAGCGACCGGCTTCGAGGAAGCCGGGCTGACCTCTCGCGTTTCCGCGGCAACGCGCGGTGCTGCGTCGGCCGGGTCGCGGGCGGGAAGAGCGTCCGCTTGCACGTGTACCGTTACCTGGAAACGGTCAGCGGGGTTGCCCGGATCGAGCCCGCCGGCCAGCGCACTCTCGGCCACCAGCCCCAGCGCGTCGGCCCGCCGTTGCGCGATCGTGGGCTCGCCGCCCTCCGCGGTCGCCGGCACCTGTTCCATTGCCGCCTCCACGGCGCGCAGCAGCAGCGCGCCCACCTCCGGCGGCAGCCGCCCGCGCAGCACCACCATGCCGTCCTCGTCCACCTGCATGCTCAGGGTGCGGCTCGCCAGGAGAACCTGCTCGGCATCCGGCTGCGCGTCGCGGTCCACCCGCCGCCACGCCCGCACCAGCCGCTCCACCTGTGCGGCGGTGGCGCTCAAGGCCACCGCCAGCAGCCGCGCTTCGGTGGCGGGCGAGGCCACCCGGGTCAGGGCGCGCACCTTCGAGTAGGACAGCTGGCCGCGGGCCATGGCGGCGGAGACGTGGTTGAGGTCGGCCAGCGCGGCGGCGACGCGCAGCTTCTCGCGCGCGGCGCCGAGGTCGAGGCCGGTGCGCCAGTTGAGCCAGTGGGCGCAGGAGCGCCAACCTTCCCAGCCGTGCTGGCGATCGAACTCGTGCAGGTGGCACAGCAGCTCGTAGGTGGCGGCGTCGATGCGCGCGGACAACTCGGCGATCTGGTTGCCGAGCAGTGCCAGCTCGGGCGCCTGGGCCGGATCCGGTCGCGCCGCTGAGGCGTCCTGCGGCTTGCGTTCTGCCGCCGTCTCATGAGCAATGGCGACCGCGCCCCTGGCCGGCTGCATGACCACCGTCGGTTCAGGCGTCGCCACTGCCGTCGCCTGCGAAATCGTGATCGTGTCGTGTTCCATGATCATCCATCGTACACCCGGATTTCAGACACCCCCTGACGGCCCGTGGCGGCGCCAGATGCCGATTTTCGGCTTTTTCGGGTCGATTGGTGGCGGGCGAGCCGGGACAGTGCCCGCTATGCCCGCCGTACGCAGGATTGTGGCAGGGTCGGGCACACTACCCATCGGGACCGCCCAAACCGTGTCAACCCCCAGACCGCCGAAATCGAGATGATGCGGCATGTTTCTTCTCCGGTTCCCTGATCCGGCTCCGGCCACAAGTTCATCGCCAAGCACGGCAGGGAGGTCGCCACCCCGTGTAGGGGCAGGACATCAAGGCAGAGACCTGCGCGATTGCAAGGCCGACTTGCTGCTGAAGCGCGAGCGCCAGGCCGCCGACACCATAAGCGCTTCTTGGCGTTCGTACGCCCGTACCGCACTCGAACGGCCCCTGGGTGTGCGACTAGACGGTCAGGCGCCCGTCGCGTTCCATCGTGGGCGGCCCAGAGCGCTCCACGCTGTCCAACGACGCCTCGCAGCGCGCGAGTTCGACCTGCGGTGTTGCAGTGGCTCTGCTCGGCACCTACACTCGCAACGGCAAGATTATGGCGCGCGCCGACCTCATTCTGACACTGATCAAGGCGAGCCGGCAGGGCGACGACCTGCAAGTCCGCAAGGCAGTGGAAGCGATGGCGGCCGACGAGCGTGCGAAGAATCACACTATCCTGGCCGACCGGTTGTTGGCCCAGCTTCAGTCCGGTAACGGCCGGCACGGGCGGCAGACCCCGTTTCTGGCTCGTTCGGCGTCCAGCCCTCTGGTGGCGGAGACTCTGCCGGCACGGTGCCTCGCGGACCTGATTCTGTCGGTGGAGGCCGCGGAGACCGTGCGCGAACTGGTGGCCGAGCAGCACCGCGCCGATCTGCTTCGCTCGTACAGCTTGGAGCCGCGCAACCGCGTCTTGCTCGCCGGCCCTCCTGGAAACGGCAAGACTACGCTGGCGGAAGCTTTGGCGCACGCCTTGAACGTCCCGTTCCTCGTTGTCCGCTATGAGGCCGTCATCGGCAGCTACCTCGGCGAGACCGCGCAGCGGATCGCTCAGGTCTTCGAGCACGCCAAGTCGCGCCATTGCGTTCTATTCTTCGATGAGTTCGACTCGGTTGGGAAGGAGCGTGGTGATCTACACGAGACGGGCGAGATCAAGCGCGTGGTGAGTTCGCTTCTGCTCCAGATTGATGCGCTTCCCAGTTACGTCGTCGCGGTTGCGGCAAGCAACCATCCGGAGTTGCTCGACCGTGCCGTCTGGCGCCGCTTTCAGATCCGGCTGGCGCTGCCGGGGCCGACACAGGGCCAGATCGAGGACTGGTTTCGACGTTTCGAGAAGCGGCATGGCCAGCCACTCGGCCTGTCGCCACGCAGCCTCGCCCAACGACTGCGCGGACTGAGCTTCTCCGAGGTTGAGGACTTCGGCACGGACGTACTCCGAAAGATCGTGCTGCACCAACCGGACGCTGACGTCAAGGGCATCGTCGAGTGTCGGCTGCGCCAATGGAAGAGGCGATTCACGCTGAATCAACCCGATGAGCCAGCAGAACACGCATAGGGATGCCCGACACCGACTTCCCGCTCCTGGTTTTCGAGGCGGAGTTGTCGTTCACAGGGAGCGCCGCACGCCGCGATCAGGTCGAGTCCCAGATGCGCGACATTGTGGTGGCCTTGGCAAGGATCATCACAATCCGCAATGTCATCAGGTCGGGGAGAAGCATAAACATAGCTGGTCGGAATGTTACCGGGACAAAGAAGCATGTGTGCCTACCGATGTGGCGGCTCCTGTCTCGGATCCGGTCTGATGGACAACCGCCGCGTGTACCAAGATCTGCAGCGAGAGATCGGCGCCTTGTTCACGTGTTCGGAGCACGGCGGGTATCAGAGAATCCGCACACCCTATCTCTACCCGGACGGCGATAACATCGATCTCTTCTGTAGGGTTGTCGATGACGTAGTGACGGTAAGCGACCTCGCTGAGACCACGGGTTGGCTGCGCATGCAGTCGCTGGCCATGCGCCGTTCGCCGAAGCAGAGACGACTTATAGAAGATACCTGTGTGACTCATGGGATAGAGCTCTATCGCGGGATGCTTCAGGCGCGGTGCCGTCGGGGGGACGAATTGGCTTCCGTCGTTACGCGGGTTGCGCAGGCGGCTCTGCGGGTTTCCGACTTGTGGTTCACGTTTCGAGCCCAGGCCGTCCAGTCCATCACGGACGAAGTAGCAGATTTCCTCGACGACCGAGAGCTAGGATTCGAGCGCTCCGAAACGCTCGCCGGCCGGTCGGGACGTGGCTGGACGGTCGATTTCCACGTTCGAGCCGAGTCTCGAAGTTCACTGGTCCAGGTGCTAAGCACCGGGAATCGGGCGGCAGCCCACCGAGTCTCCGAGCACGTGTTGGCGGCGTGGCACGATCTGAATCACCTTGCAGCCGGGCCGGAAGCGCTGACCTTCGTCTCGCTGTTCGACGATACCGCCGATGTATGGGCGGATGAGGATTTTCGGCTGGTCGAGCCGCTGTCCATGGTGTCATGCTGGTCGCGCCCGGACGAACTCGCCGCTGTTTTGAGCGGTGCGGCGTGACAAGCACGGCGGCGTGGAACGGCGGCGGCTTCCACGACTACGACCGCGAACACTGCGTCGATCTGATGCAGTTCGCGGCGTTCCTGCGCGCTACCCAGCCGGCGGCCGCCGATGCGCTGGCGCCGTCCAAAGGCGGTCCGACGCGGCACGCACCCTGATGCCGAAACTGACGCTCGCCCTGTTCCATGACGCCGCACGCACGGGAGATGTGCTTGCGTGGATCAACCGCTTTGACCGGGGCTCGGCCAACAACACCGTCAGTTGGACGGATCGTGTAATACACGCGGGCGCCGAGCGCTGCAGCGGGCGAGCGCAACTGCATTGCCTCACCCTGAGCGACCGCGAGCTCGCGCGCAACACCATCGTCGCTTGGTGCGGTCTGAGGCGTACCTGTTACCACCAACCCCGTACGAGATCGCCCCGAGGCGGCGTAGCGCGGTAATCGGCAGGATGATGTCGCGGTAGTACCTCGACGGGCTCTCGCCGACCGTGCAGAACATCCTCGACAACCTTGAGTTCCGCAAACCCAGATCCCGCGTCAGTCACGCGCCCAGATGCTATGCACTCTGATCCGGAAGCTCCACCGAGGCCGACATCAACCTGATCGCCGCCTCGTTGTACTACGCCGGCGGCGCAACCAAGCATCCCGACTCGACAAGCACAGCGTGGGTACCTGGGCGGGGCCGAATGCGACCGGCTCGATCCCAAGGAGGAGAATCTGTCCAAGGGCATCCTGGACGCCATCGACCTGGACAGCTACCGGGTGGAGAAGAAGGCGATGCTCCCCTGGGAGGACGCCGACCGCGTGACGCAGCTCATCACCGAGACGATCCCAGCGCGCGTCGCCGCCGACACCGCGTTTCGCAACGCCAGCTTCAAGCGCTGGCTCACCGACACCGTGTTCGCCCTCGCCTACGAGCCGGCTACCACGCCACATACGGCCGGATAATGACGGCGCGAGTTTGCCCTCACGTCCGGTTGTTGTACGTCTGATCTGCACCGCCTTGACTGCCTGGTGAGACCGAAGAGCATCACGCATGCGATGTAGTACAATAGCGGTGGAGTTGTGTCATGAGGTAGTGGTGAACCACTACACCATTGCGGTTTGACCACGGGTGTCGGCCAGTCCGACAGGCAGGCTGACGGAGCGGACATCGGATGTCTCGTTGGCGACGTGCGGCCCGCCACACACACCGAGCCTGACCGACCGTAGCAGCTGGGGCTGATCAACAGCCTGCTCGGCGTCATGATCATCCATGCCGCCCGATTCGCCACGTTCTCCACCTTCCTGCTGCGCTCGTACATGGTGACCACCCCGCGCGATTTCGAGGACGCGGCGTTGATCGACGGCGCCACCCGCCTGTACGCGTTCGCCAGCCGTTTCGATCGCGACTGGGCGCTGACCAATGCCGCGTCGGTTCTCATGTTGGCCCCGGCGGTGATCCTGTTCCTGATCTTCCAACGCCAGTTCATTCAGGGCATGACGCAGGGCGCAGTGAAGGGCTAAAGCGTCGGTGCGAGAGTAGGGAAGGCATGCGGCGTGCCGCGGTGCCTGCAACCGCACACCGGCTGGTCGCCTCCGCCGGCTTCGCCGGCTTGCGTGCCCGTTGACGGGGCGGCACGAACAGGGCAGAGTTGCAGGCTGTCGAGCAACGCCATGGCCGTGACCACCAATTCCGCGCCGGCGGCACACACCCCCCAAGACGCGCTGCATGCTCTGTTGTGCGAAGTGCTGCCGCCGCAGGGCGCCTGGAGCGACGATGCCTACCTGTGGTTCACCGACCACAGCAACCGCCTGATCGAGTTGCTGTTACGCGACCGCACCGACCCTCGCTGCCAGGACCGCTACTGGCTCGGCGCGGACTTGGTGGCCGAGGTGGTCAGCCCGGACAATCCTGATCGCGATCTGGTGGAGAAGCGTGTGGATTACGCCGAGGCGGGCATCCCCGAATACTGGATCGCCGACCCGCGTGACGAGACGATCCGGGTGCTCACGCTGCAGGGAGCTGCATACGTCGAGCATGGCGTATATGGGCGCGGGAGCATGGCGATGTCACCGTTACTGGCAGGTTGCGCTGCCGAGGTGAGCGCGGTGTTCGACGCCCGACTGTGGGAGTGTGACCGCTGCACCGGCATCTCTGTGCCGGCTGACGCGCGGGCATGACCGTGCTTGCCGGGGGCGAGCGGGAGCGGGTTTTCTGCTATAACGCTGGGTGGGATGTTTCGGTTGCTGGTCCGGTGGCTTGGGCAGGGGCGGCTGCTGCTGGTCGAGGCGGTAACCGGGCGGCGGGGAGGCGGACAAGCGCCGCAGAGCCCAGGAGCTGTTGGAACACGGCGATCTCACCCTGTCGGTACAGGTTCTGCAAGAGTTCTATCATCAGGTGACGCGGCCGACCCGGACGGACCCGCTTACCGACAGGCAAGCGATAGGTTTCCTGGAGTCGATCGACAGCTTTCCGGTGCAGCCGGTGACTCTGGGCCTGTTTCGCTCCGCGGTTTCGATCAGCCGGCGCTTCAAACTGTCGTACTGGGACGGAGCGATTCTCGCCGCGGCGCGGGCCGCGCCGCCGTGATGCAACGCTGCCGCGTGGCAGCGCGAGGAGCGGCGAGCGTGACGGCGAGACGTCCGAGCGCTTGCTCGAACGGCTGGAAGAGGCTGGGCTGGCGGGCTGCTGGCGCTACTGGCGCGTATCCTGGACCGGGCCCCGGTTCCGGTCTATGATTTCGCGCACGCAGTGATGGCACGGTACGTCGTACGCCGACTTCTGTATGTGATCGTCGTCCTCTGGATCGTATCGGTCGTCTCGTTCCTCATCATCCAGTTGCCGCCCGGTGACTACCTGACCAGCTACATCATGCAGCTCCAGGAATCGGGCGGTGACGTGGGGGCCGCGGAGGTCGCCGCACTGCGGCGCCAGTATGGACTGGACCTCCCCATCCCGCTGCGCTATCTGAACTGGGCGGCGGGCATCCTGCGTGGCGATTTCGGTTTCTCCTTCGAATGGAATCGCCCCGTAGCGAAGCTGATCGGCGAGCGTCTCGCCCTCACCGTCGTGATCTCCATCGTCACCATCCTGCTCACCTATGTGGTGGCGATACCGGTCGGCGTATATTCGGCGACCCATCAATACTCGCTGGGGGACTTTACCTTCACTACCCTCGGCTTCATGGGCCTGGCGATTCCCAATTTCTTTCTCGCCCTGATCCTGATGTACCTGTTCTCGCGCTTCCTGGACATGAGCGTCAGCGGTCTGTTCTCCACGGAGTACATGCGCGCTGCCTGGAGCCTGGGCAAAGTCGCCGACCTGCTCCAGCATCTGCCGGTACCGATTATCGTAGTGGGCACGGCCGGCACCGCCGAGCTGATCCGGGTGATGCGGGGCTCCCTGCTCGACGAGCTGCGCAAGCAGTACGTGGTCACCGCACGCGCCAAGGGAGTTGGCGAACGCTCCCTGCTGTTCAAATACCCGGTGCGCATCGCCATCAATCCGATCATCAGCTCGGTGAGCTGGCTGCTGCCGCAGATCGTATCGGGGGCAACCATCACCTCGGTAGTGCTCAATCTGCCGACCACCGGGCCGCTGCTGCTGGGAGCGCTGCTGAGCGAGGACATCTACCTGTCCTCCACCGTCGTCATGCTGCTCGGGTTCATGACCGTCATCGGCACCTTCGTGTCCGACATGATGCTGGTATCGATCGACCCTCGCATACGGCTCGCGCAGTGAGCAGCGTCGACGAATCCTACTATCTCGCCTCGCAGTGGCAGCTCATGTGGCGCAAGTTCAAGCGGCACCGGCTGGCGCTGGGGGGCGGCACCGTCCTGACGGTGTGCTATCTGATCGCACTGTTCTGCGTCTCGCTGGCGCCCTATGACGTGGCGCGGCGCTTTCCCGATCACATCTATGCGCCGCCGATGCGCGTCCATTTCGTGGCTGCCGACGGCGGCTTCCACCTGCGCCCGTTCGTGTACGGCACCGTGAAGGAGGTCCACCCCGAGACCTGGGTGAACATCTACACCGAGGACACGTCGAGCCGCTTTCCGCTGCGCTTCTTCGTGCGCGGCGACCCGTACAAGTTCTGGGGCGTGCTGCGCACCGACATCCGCCTGTTCGGGGTGGACGAGCCGGGGGTGCTGTTCCTGTTCGGCACCGATGACCTGGGCCGGGATCTGTTCTCGCGGTTGCTGTACGCTACCCGCATCTCGCTGTCGATCAGCCTGGTCGGCGTGGCGCTGAGCTTCGTCATCGGCTGCGTGCTCGGCGGGATTTCCGGCTACTACGGCGGGCCGGTGGATACGGTGGTGCAGCGCGTGATCGAGTTCATCCTGTCGCTGCCCACTATTCCGCTGTGGCTGGCGCTGGCGGCGGCGCTGCCGGCGCAGTGGAAGCCGCTGCAGGTGTACTTCGGTATCAGCATCGTGCTTTCGGCGGTGGGCTGGACGCGCTTGGCGCGGGTGATCCGCGGCAAGTTCCTGGAACTCAGGGAGGAGGACTTCGTCCTCGCCGGCAAGGTGGCCGGCGCCAGTGACCGGCGCATCATCGCCGGGCATCTTATTCCTTCCTTTCTGAGCTTCCTGATCGTCAGCCTCTCCCTGGCCGTGCCCAACATGATCCTCGCCGAGACGGCGCTCAGCTTTCTCGGCGTGGGGCTGCGTTCGCCGGTGGTGAGCTGGGGCGTACTGATGCAGGAGGCGCAGAACGTGCAGACCATCGCACTCTATCCCTGGTTGATGATTCCGGGCATTTTCGTGGTGGTAACGGTGCTGGCCTTCAACTTCCTCGGCGACGGCCTGCGCGACGCCGCCGATCCCTACAAGTAACGCGCTCTGCGGCGCCCGCGGCGCCGGCGGCGCCCGCCCGCGGCCCCGGCACGCGTGGCCGTGCAAAGGCCGTGCAGCCGTACAGCCGTGCAAACGTATTGTTGCACCGCGTCCGTCGCCGTGTTAGAAAGCTCTCTTAACCCATTGGAGGGAGGTGCACTATGAGGAGCACACTATTCGCCCTGGCGATCGCGCTGCTGGCGCTGCCGGGGCTGTTCGCGGCCAGCACCGCCGAGAGCGCCGCAGTCGAGGACACCGATATCGAGATGACCGGCGGATTCGCGATCTACGCCACGTTGGCCGACTATGAGCAGGCCACGGGGAACACGATCACCACGTTCAACGAAGCGCCGATGCTGGCGGCAATGGTCGCGGCCGGCGAGCTGCCGCCGGTGCAGGAACGCCTGCCGGAGGAACCGCTGGTGGTGCAGCCGCTGGCGAGCATCGGCCGCTATGGCGGCAACCTGATCGGCGCCGCCAACTACCCCACCTATGGCGCCGACGACGTGTGGAGCGCCCGCATACAGGGGCTGCTGAAGCCGTCCATGGACCTCAGCACGGTGGTGCCCAACGCCGCCAAGGCGTGGCAGGTCTCCGACGACCTGAGCAACCTCACCATCCACCTGCGGCGCGGCATGAAATGGTCCGACGGGCACCCGTTCACGGCCGACGACATGATGTTCTGGTACGAGGACTATCTCGGCAACGACGAGATCAATCCGGTCAAGCCGAAGAGGTGGGCGCCCGGCGGCGAGCTGATGCGAATGGAGAAGCTGGACGACCTGACGGTGCGCTACAGCTTTGCGGCTCCGTTTCCCGGAGCGACGGTGCTGATGGCCGCGGTGCCGCGCGACGGCGGCTGGACGACGTTCGCGCCGCGCCACTACCTGGAGCAGTTCCACATTGCCTACAACCCCGAGGCCAACGACCTGGCCAAGGCGGCGGGCCTCGACAACTGGTACCAGTTGCTGCGTTCGCATTGGGGGCTGGAGATCCAGTCGCGCGAAGACGTCGACCTGCCGACCATCGACACCTGGGTGCTGGAGGAAGTCGACGCGGCGGGCAACAAGTACTTCACCCGCAATCCCTACTACTGGAAGATCGACACCGCCGGCAACCAGCTTCCCTACATCGACGAGCAGACCCGCCAGTTGTTCGACAGCATGGAGACGATCCACCTGCAGGTGATCAACGGCGAGCTCAGCTACGCCGCGTTCCACTCGGTGCTCAACAACTACCCGCTGTACAAGTCCAACGAGGCGGAGGGCGGCTACCGCGTGCTGCTGTGGAACTCCCTGCGCGGGGCCGAGCAGACCTTCTACTGGAACCAGACCAGCAAGGACCCGGTGCTGCGCGAGATGTTCAACGACATCCGCTTCCGCCAGGCCACCTCGCTGGCGATCAACCGCGCCGAGATCAACGACAGCCTGTTCTTCGGGCGCGCCGTGCCGCGTCAGGCCACGGTGAATCCCGGCAACGAGTTGTTCGAGCCGTGGATGGCGGACCACTACGCCGAATACGATCCCGACCGCGCCAACGAGCTGCTCGACGAGATGGGCCTGGAGTGGGACGCCAACCGCGAGTATCGTCTGCGCCCCGACGGCAAGCGTATCGCGGTGGTGTTTCCCTACCGCGAGCTTGAGGGCCCCAAGCAGCGCATCAACGAGTTGGCCCAGGAGTACTGGAAGGCGATCGGCATCGACGTGACCCTCAAGCAGGTGAGCAGCAAGCTGTTCTGGGAGATGGTCAACGCGAACGAGGTGGACCTGGGCGGCAAGCACCTGGACATGAATACCGTGACCGGGCTGTACAGCTGCACCTTCTGCCGCTTCCGGCCCTCCTGGGGCGTGTCCAACGGCCGGCCATGGCAAACCTGGTACAACACCGACGGCGCCGACGGCGAAGAGCCGCCGCCCGACGTCAAGGAGCTGTTCGAACTCTCCGACCGCTGGCTTACCATGCCGCCCAACACCGACGAGTGGCGCCAGCTCGGCACGGAGCTGATGAAAAAGAACGTCGAGGGCATGTACCAGATCGGCACCGTGGGAATGGGTCCGCAGCCGGTGCTCGTTGCCGACAGCCTGCACAACATTCCCGACGAGGGCTCCTGGTGGTACGACTGGTTCGCGGTGTGGTTCGCCGGCTACCACGCCGACCAGTGGTATTTCAGCGAATAATTTCAGCGACTAGCCGGTGAGCCGCGCGCGCCTCGCCCGCACCCGGGCGGGGCCGCCGCGGCCCGCCCTCTCGGTGGTTCGGCGGGTCAGCGGGCCACCGTAACGGTCACGGAGCCTCCCGCCGGAACGGTTCGCCGCTGCGGGAGGCTCGTCGACCCGAGCCCGCGCAGCACCAGTTCCCGTAACTCCAGTTCGCCGCCGCCGACCGTCACCGTCGCCTCGGTGGCGCCTGCGAACGGCGTCTGCCGGCAACGGCCCCAGGCGGTGCCGTTGCTCCACACCCAGTCGACCCTGCGCGCGGCGGCGTTGAACACGAGCGTGCCGGTGAGCCGGGAGTAGGCAAAGCCGGTCAGCGCGAGCAGCGCCGACCAGGCGGCCAGCGAGCGCACGTAGTGCTCGCCGCACTCGATTTCCGAGAACGGGTTGCGCTTGCGGCCGTCGTAGCGGCTGCGAATCGCCTCGATCACCTGCAGGCCGCCCTCGACCTCGCCCGCGTACAGCATGCCGACGGCGGCGGTGTACTCCGAGCCGTTCCAGATCTCCGACTTGCGCCGCAGCGACCAGGGCGGCTCGCCGCCGCGCGGGTAGGAGGCATAGATCAGTGCCTGCTCGTCGCCGAGCACGAAGGTGCGCAGGTGGTTGAAGTGGGAATGGAACTCGGTGCGGTAGTTGTAGCGCAGGATGCTGCGCAGCGTGCGCCGCACCTGCTCCGGTTCCAGGACGTAGCCCAGGTCGCACACGTGCGCCGCGTACTGGCCGGCGAGCTGGTCGACCTGGCAGCCGGCGCCGAGCTGGTCCGGTAGCCGCAGGCGGCGCTCGGCGTGCTCCATCACCAGCCCGCGCGGCGCGGCGGCGCCCGGCCGCGGCGGGCGGATCTGCTGCTCGTAGTAGTCGCCATTGAACAGGTGCCGGTCGACCCAGGCGCGGCCGCGGGCGGCCAGCTCGCGGCAGCGGCCGGCGAACGGTGCGTCGTCCATGGCGCCGGCCATCAGCTCGGCCGCATGCAACGCGGCCAGGTACCAAGCCGCCATCAGCGGGTTGGGGCCGAACAGCTCGTAGTCCAGCGTGTTGTGCTGCGGCCCCTCCATTACGCCGTCGCGGTCGCCGTCCCAGCCGCCCGGAATCCAGCAGAACTCCATGCACGCGCGCGCCTTCGGCCACAGCCGGGCAAGCCAGACCGAGTCGCCGCTGAGCTGCCAGTCGCGGTACAGCTTCAGGACGCTGGCCATCTGGCCGTCCGCCGCCGCGAACGAGTGGTCTCTGGCGCGCGGCAGCGGCAGGTGCACGCGGAAGTGCATCAGGCCGTCGTCATCGGTGGCGTGCAGGAACTGCACTTCGCGCATCCGCTGCGACAGTTCCAGGAACAGCGACGAGGTGGCGTGCTCGTAGCCCCACACGTGGTTGCACGACCCCATGCAGCACCCCTCGTTCGAGAAGCCGCCCTCGAACCCGTGGAAGTAGCCGTCCTCGGTACGGAAGCAGATCTGCGTCCGCAGCGTGCTGACGTTGAACAGGGCGGCCTCCTTGACGACGGCCGGCAGGTCGCTCTCACAGAGCGCCCGCACGAACGCGACGGTGTCCGCCTCCAGCCGCGGCAGGTCGGCGAAGGTGCGTTCCACCACCTCCCAGGCGTCCCGGTAGCAGGTCGTGTAGTGGTTGCCGACCCGGGGGCCGCGCGTATCGGGGGCGTCGCCGCCGGCGGCGAACGCGGGTTCGGTGAAGCCGCCGATCGGGCTCCACGCCATGCGATTGGGGAAATGCCAGCCGATCACGAAGCTCACCGACTCGGTGCCGTGCGCGGGCAACGCCAGCGTCACCGCCAGCGAGGCGTGCGGAGTCGCCCCCGCACCCGCGGCGCGCGGTTCCAGCGTGCCGTCGGCGCTGAAGTCGTCCCAGAAATCGCGTAGCGGCCACGGGCCCGGTTCGTCCAGCCAGGCGGTTCGGCAGGTCAGTTCGCCGGCGGCGTCGGTCGCCAGGGCGATGGTCCCGGCCTGCTCGGCCGTGCTATCCACCCCCGCGGACGATAGCAGGATGCCGCGCAACGGCGTTGCGCCCGACCGTTCCCGATACGCGTTGCGGTTGCCGGCCGGTGTGCCGAAGGTGCCGTCGTAGCCGACGACATTGGCGATGGTCGCGCACACCGCGACGCGCACCGGAGCCGCCGTGGTGTTGGTCAGTACGAAGCGCAGGATGGCGGCCGGGATGCTGCTGGCGGCGACATCCGCCGGGATCAGCGGGTTGAACCCCTGCACCACGGCGGTGACCGGCAGGTTCGGATCGGCAAGCTCTACCTGACCCAGGGGGTAGGCGGCCGCGAAGCGGCAGGAGCGAAAGCGCGGCAGCCCGTGGTTGGGCTCGCCGCAGCCTTTCTGGCCGGTGATGTAGTCGGCCTCGTCGATCGGCCCCTCCAGGGCGCGGGCGTGGCGTTCCCCGCCGGGTTGTTCGGTATACACGGCAAAGAACGAGTCCGGCGGCGCAAAGCCCTTGGCGGGCCGATTCATGATCTCCCAGTCGCGCAGGTTGCCGCGTCCGCCGAGGGAGATGGTGCCGGTTCCGATGCCGCCGAGCGGCAGTGCGATCATCCGCAGATGGTCCTGGTCGTACCGTCTCAACACCGGCCATGCTGGCTGCTTCATCCGACGTGTCGTCCCCCGGCGGCGAGGTTAGAAGCCCGTCCGCCGTCCGTCAAACCCTTTGAGCGGGGGACGGATGTCCCGTACAATCTGCGTGCATATGGCACTGCAGATCTACACCCACGGACGCCGCGATCAGCCCACAGTGGCGCTGACGTTCGACGACGGCCCCAACCCGCCGGTCACCGACCAGATCCTGGACATCCTGGCGCAACGCGAGGTCAGGGCCACTTTCTTCCCCATCGGCCGCTGGGTGGAGCGCTGGCCGCAGGCGTTCGCCCGCATGGTGGCGGCCGGGCACGTCATCGGCAACCACAGCTACCAGCACGACCGCTACCGGGGTGACTTCGACCGTGCCGAGGCGGTGCTCGCCAACGTCACCGGCAAGCCCTCGCGTTTCCTGCGCGCCCACTTCTTCTACTTCCACCTGTGCCTCGAGTCGCCGCTGGCCACCTCGCCGGAGATCAAGATCGTCGATGCCGACGTCAACCCGGCCGACTTCTCGCGCACCGACCCCGACGAGATCGTCAGGCTGACTCTGGAGTCGGACCAATTGCAGGGCGGCTCGATCATCGACCTGCACGACGGCGCGGAGATGGAAGATGACGCCACGCGCCTGTCCCGCCCCCGGCCCTTGATCGCGGCGCTGCCGCGGATTATCGACGGTTTGCGGGAACGCGGCCTGACCCCGGTCGGGCTGGACGAGATGGAACTGGTCGATCCAGCCGAATGGTCCCCTGATTGACCGGCCGATCCGTACTGCTTCGAACCTGTCCGCCCGACGGCACGCTCGCCAGGGCATGAGCGGATCCAGCGGATCCTCCCAGGCTTGACCCGCATGCATGCCACGGAGACAATCAGGTCTGATGAACTTCCGGCGTTGTCGACCGCCATTTGAGGGATTGCCGCCTGGAGGTGCGCGCGAACACGATGTCCAATCACAGCGGTAGTCACCTGTTGAACAGCTTGCTCGTCATGCTCGAACGTGAGTCGTACTTTGCCGAGATTGGGCCGGACAAGACCACCGAGTTCGTCGCCCACGTCATCCGTCTTGCGAGACGCCACGACGGCAATCCCGGCGAGGTTCTGGACGGTATCGGCGCGCGCCTCGGTATCTGTTATCAATGCTGCCGGCGAAGCGACGATCTGGCGTACGGGGCATGTGTCTCATGCCGCCGCCGGTAGCCGGCTACTCCAGGATTGCGCTGCATGTCCGATCATTTCAACAGCTTCCTGCTGAACGACGTTCTGATCAGGCTGGAGGCGGATTCGTTCTTCGCGGACATCGGTGAGGAACGGACGCTCAGTTTCGTACGCAGGGCCATGGCGCTGTCCCGGCACTACGACGGCAATCCTGGGGAAGCGCTCGCCGGCGTGGGCCAGCGCCTGGGCATCTGCTACTACTGTTGGGATCGCGGCGCGGACTTGCGGCAGGGCATCTGCCAGAACTGCCGGAGCGCGGACGCGATTGGAATCGAACCGGACGAGGCCGCACGATCTTCCCCTCGGGAGGTGACGATCAGTTACGGGTTCATTGACGCGCGCACGGTCCGGAGCGTGCTGGGGCTCCTGGCGCGCGAGTTCACCAGCGATCTCGACATCTGGAATCTGCGTAAGTTGCCGGGCAATTGCATAGACCAGAACCCGCACCGCGGTGAGATATACGTCGATTCGGCATGGGGCGTCGACTACCTGCCGGGCAGACGCCGGCCCTGGGGAACGCCGGCCCTGATGATCGAATTGCTGACTCATCCCTACCCGGGAGTGGTACAACGCCTGCGCCGTTATGCGACGTTACTGTCCGAAGATCTGTGCCGATCGCGCAACGTCGAGGACAAACCTCCGCTGATCGTGCCGGTGCTGCTGTACAACGGCCTGCCCACCTGGACGCCGCGCCAAGTTACCGAGGGATGGAACACGTTCGAGTACACGTTCATCGACGTGGGTCGGTTGCCCCCGAACCGCGGGCGGCCACACCGGCTGACAGCGGCTTTCTCGGGCGTCAGGCATCCGCACCCGTATCCGGACGATAGCTTGGACGTGGAGGGCATGCTCGACGATGCCGACGTGGTCAAGCAACTGGACCCCACGCTTTGATTGATACGGACAATGCACCCTGGATTTACCGCGCGTGGAGGAACGACATGTCGATGCTGTTCGCCTACCGGACGATACGCACGGACGGCTGAAGGAGATTGCCCGGCAACGGGGAATGAGCATGAATAAGCTCATCGAACCGCGCGGTGATGAAACCGGCAGAGACTGACTAATGCGAAGCTGCGCATTAGAGTTGTAATGCGCAGCCCGGGATAATGCAGAGTAGATGGGCGGGGATGGCTGATCTGAGGGGGTTCAAGCAGCTTTAGCGGGTAGTTGCAGTAGCCAAGACTTCGCATTATCGCGCCTCTTCAAGCAAGGAGGCATTCCATGCTTGAAGACCATCTCAAGTTGGCGAACCCGTGTCGCCGACTCCGTTCCGGGCGCGCGCGCGCCTACATCGACGACTTTGCAGACTGGCTGCAGGAACGCGGCTATCCGGTGGGTTCGCGGAGTTTCATGCTGCGCAGTTTGGCGGCATGGACGGACTGGCTTACCGAGAAGTCGTTCACTGCTTGCGACTTCGTGGCGGGATTCGAAGCGTGCCGGACAGAGCTGTCTGAGCACGGTCGTGTGCGCTATCAGCGGGGTCCCAACCGCAACTCACTGGCCGCTGCCGCAACGTTCATCAAGTTCCTGCGGGAGCAGGGTGTACTGGCTGCCGAGCAGCCGCTGATTCTGAGCGAACGGTGGCCGCTGCTGAAGCAGTTTCGGAAGTGGATGCTGCACCACCAAGGCGTGACCCACCACACGATGGAACGCTACGAGCGCTATGCAGCTGATTGCATCAAGGCTCTCGGAGTTGTTCCGGCGAACTACAGCGCCGCGTCGGTGCGGAGCTTCGTGGTAGCGCGGTCTGCCGGCCACAAGGTGGCCACGGCGCAGTTGGTCGCTACGGCAATACGCGCTTTCTTGCGGTTCCTCGCCGTCACTGGACAGTGCCCGGAGGGACTTGTGCACGCGGTGCCACGCTTCGCGTCCTACCAACTTGCCGCCACGCCTCGATTCCTTGAGCCTGAAGATCTGCAGAAGGTAATCGATGCGTGCTGCGGCGAGGAAGCGGTTGGGGCCAGGGATCGCGCGGTAGTCCTGCTGCTCGCTCGGTTGGGCTTGCGCGCCAGCGAGGTCGCCGAGTTGACCTTCGATGCCATCGACTGGCAGAACGGCCGCATCGCCGTGTGCGGCAAGGGTCGGCGCCAACACTGGCTGCCGCTTCCGCAGCAGGTCGGCGACGCCATCGTCACCTATCTGCACCGCGGACGCCCGCCGTTGTCGGTGCCACAGGTGTTCATCTCGGCTCTGGCACCACGCCGTCCGATGACTCGGCTCTCCGTGTCCGGCGTCGTGGACAGGGCCCTTCGACGGGCAGGAGTCAAGGCGCCCCACCACGGCGCACATCTGCTGCGCCACTCGGCTGCCACCGCCATGCTGCGCAACGGGGTGTCCCTGGCCGGCATCGGCGCCGTCCTGAGGCACCGCTCCCCGCAAACGACCGCCCACTACGCCAAGGTCGACTTCGACCTGTTGGGCGAAATCGCCCAGCCGTGGCCACAGGCGCCGTCATGCTGAACGACCACGTAGAGCGCTATCTGGCACTGCGGCGCGCCCTCGGCTACAAGCTCCTCAACACCGCCCGCAATCTGCAGGCGTACGCACGTTTCGCCAGCGCCAAGGGCGACACCCATATCCGTGCCACCACCGCCGTGCAGTGGGCAGCGCAGGCGCCGTCACCGCACGCGCGCTCTGTTCGACTTCGCGATGTCGTCCTGCTGGCCCGCTTTCTGTACGCCGAGGACGCCACCCATGAGCTGCCTCCAGTTCGCTACTTCCATGTCCGTGAGGTGCGCCAGCCACCTTACATCTACACGCCTGCTGAGATCTCACAACTGCTGGCGGCGGCGCGATGTATGCCATGCTCCTATCCGCTGCGACGACCGGTCTATGCGACCCTGATCGGACTCATCGCCGCCACCGGCCTGCGCGTCTCGGAGGCACTCGACCTGCGTTTCGACGACCTGCTCCCCAACGCTGTCCTGCACATCCGCAACACCAAGTTCGCCAAGAGCCGCCTGGTGCCTCTGCATGCGACCTCGGTCGACGCACTGACTGCGTATCTGCAGGAGCGGCAGCGCGTCGCCATCGCCGAGGCCGACATCGCCGCCGCGGGCGAGAACTTGGTCGCCGGGAGCTTGGCATGACTCCTATCGCACCGCTGATCACCGACTTCCTGCGCAACTACCTTCCCGTCGAGCGCGGCTATAGCCCGCATACCTGCGACAGCTACGCCTATGCCTTCCGCCTGTTGTTCCTGTTCGCCGCCGAACGCCTCGGCAGCAGACCATCGCAACTTCACCTCGAACACCTCGACGCTCCGCTCATCGTGGCTTTCCTCACTCACTTCGAGGTCGATCGCGGTGGCAGCCCGGCCAGCCGCAACGTCCGACTGGCAGCAGTGAAAGCGTTCATGCGCTATATCGAGTTCCGCCACCCGGCTGCGCTGGACCAAGCCAGGCAGATCCTCGCCATCCCCTCCAAGCGCCATGCTCAGCCGCTCGTCCGCCACCTGACCATGGACGAGATCAACGCGATTCTGGATGCTCCGGATATCACCACCCGGTTGGGTATCCGCGACCGCGCCATGCTCCATCTCTGCTTCGCCTCAGCTTTGCGCGTGTCCGAACTGGTGACCGCGCAGCTTGCCGATCTGTCGCTGCGCGGAACTGCAAGTCTCCGCGTCCAAGGCAAGGGCCGTCGTGAGCGCTGTCTCCCGCTGTGGAAACAGACCGTCGGCGACCTGCGCGCTTGGCTCGCCGTCCGCGGCGAGAACCCCGCGCCGGAACTGTTTCTGAACGCCACCGACAAGCCCATGAGCCGCGCCGGATTCGTGTACGTCCTGGACAAGCATGTGCAAGCCGCCGCCGCAGCCTGCCCCGCTCTGGCGGGACGCTCGATCTCGCCCCATCAACTCCGCCATAGCTGCGCGCTCATCATGCTGCAGGCTACCAGGGACATCCGCAAGGTGGCGCTGTGGTTGGGGCACGCCGATGTGCGCACCACCGAGGTCTACCTGCGCGTGGACCCCACTGAAAAGCTGGAGGCCGTCGAAGCCGTGCTACCGCCGCAACTACGCCGCGGCCGATTCAAGGCTCCTGACGCGCTGATCGCGTCGCTACTGGCCCCGGAATAATGCACAGCGATCCACACCTCAAATGCTATCCCTGAAGGAAATTAAGTCATGCAACTCCGCATTACCCCGGGCTCCGCATTAACTGACGAGGTTGTGCAACCGGGTCGCGCCGCCGTCCGCCCAATGTTCGACGTGGTCAGCATCGCAGCATCGCAGCGGCGCGAGTCGCAGCCCGGGAACTGGCACTGGCTGTGTGGTCCCGGCACTGCAGGGCGCGGCGCAGGGCGCCCGGGACGGTGCGGGTTCTGCGCCCGACGTCCAGGACCTCGCCGCCGGCGCCGTTGGACCCCGCTCAACCTGATGCCGCGTCCGCTGCAGAGGTGGGCGGCTCCGACGGCGCGGGCTGCCCGCCCGCGTTTCCGCGGAAACGCGCCGCGCCTCGTTGGCGGGCTCGCGGGCGGGTAGCGTGCCCGCCTGCACATGTACCGTCACCTGGAAGCGGTCGGCGGAGTTGCCCGGATCGAGCCCGCCGGCCAGCGCACTCTCGGCCACCAGCCCCAGTGCATCTGCCCGCCGTTGCGCAATCGTGGTCTCGTCGCCCGCCTCGCCCGCCGGCACCTGCTCCGCCGCCGCCTCCACGGCAACCGCGAACTCGCGCGTGAGGCCGTCGGCGCGTGGTCCGACCTGAGCCGCGCCTGCCACCACCATCCCTACGAGCTTGCCCCGACCGCCAACGAGTTGCGCGACCTCCTGGATGCCGCCCACCGCTTCGCCGCCGAAGTCGCCCGCCAGGCCGCCTCCCACAGATCGCGGTCCGGCTAGCGCTCCTTCACCCAGGGCTGCGGCGTGGTGTATCCCAGGTCGGCATAGGGGTCCTCCCCGCGTACCTGCACGACGCCGCGGAAGTTCTGCTCGCCGCCCCACGTCAGCCACGTCGAGGCGCTGCAGTAGTGGAAGGTCAGGGCCGGGCGGTACCGGTCGCTCTGGTTCTTGTGCGAGCTGTGCAGCAGGTAGCCGCTGAAAAACAGGACGCTGCCGGCGGTCATCTCGATCGGAATGGCTCCGGTCTCGTCGAAGCCACGCGCGACTGGATTGCTGTCGACATCCGGCAGGTCGTGGGCGTAGCGCTCGTAGATCACCCCCGACTTGTGGCTGTCCGGCAGGATCCACAGGCAGCCATTCGCCACCGTCGCGTCGGTCAACGCGATCCACACTCCGGTCAGCGAACGGTCGCGCGTCGGGATGGGGTGCTCGTCCTGATGCCACGGGCTGCCGCTGCCGCCGGGAGGCTTTACCACGAACATGCTCTGCATGCACTTGTAGGCGCCATCCCAGAATGGCACGCAGGCGCCAACGACGTGGTCCAGGACGCGGCAGATGCCGGAATGGGTCATGGCGTCGCGGACGACCGCGCTGTAGACATGCGGCTGCCCGAGGTACATGTTGCGTCCGATGAGCCGTTCGTCATTCTCGGGCCAGTCGACCGGCTCGATTTCGTTGCGCCAGGTCACTCCCGCAATGGGCGAGTTCGAGTAGTCGCCCCGATTGATCCTGCGCAGTTCATGCACAATCTCGGCGCGGGAGGCCTCGTTCAACAGGCCGGTGACCAGGACGTACCCGCTCTCGATGTAGGATCGCCGCAATTCGTCGCCCGAGGTCTGCGCCGGATCGAACGTCGCGATTGTCATCGAATCGTCGCCTCCCGCAACCCCATCGCCATGGGCAAGGGAGCCACGGAGGAGCCGCTCACGTCAACGCCGGCATGGGAGGAGCCGGCAGCATCCCTGCAACCGCCGCCGCGTGGTCCGTCCTGAGTCGCGCCTGCCACCACCACCCCTACGAGCTTGCCCCGACCGCCAACGAGTTGCGCGACGTTCTGGACATCGCCCACCGCTTCGCCGCCGAAGTCACCCGCCAGAGCTGCCCCCGCCGGTACTAAGCCGGTACTACGCTCGCACTTCTACCATCCACGCCGATTGCGTACACTGAACGACGTGGTGGGCTGTGTCAGCGCCGAGATTGCCGGCAATACCGCGCCCGTGGAAGTGTTTGTATGAAGACTGCGACTGCGAATCAGCACATCGAGATCACTCCGGGAGTGTGTGGAGGAAAGCCCCGCGTTGTCGGACATCGGATCACCGTTGCCAACATCGTCATCTGGCATGAGCGGCTTGGCAAGAGCGCCGACGAGATCGCCACCGAGTATGACCTGACGCTAGCCGACGTGTATGCGGCCTTGGCCTACTATTTCGATAATCGTGAGGCAGTCGAAGAGTCCATCGCGAAGAGCAAGGCGCTAGTTGCCAGCCTGCGGAAGAAGAACGTTTCCCCACTCGCTCAGAAACTCGCGGTTTGATAGTGATCCCACGAGGTGCTGGAAGCCGACGAGATGGCCGATCGCGTGGAGTATCTGTGAGCCAGGAGCACCACATAGCCGACCTGGATCGATGGCTCTGCGCCGCGTGTCGCAACCGTATGAAATAGCGCGAAGATGAACAACGGTGACCTGAACTGGATCGCGAACTACATCTGGGGCATCGCCGACGATGTGCTGCGTGACCTGTACGTGCGCGGCAAGTACCGGGACGTGATCCTGCCGATGACCGTGCTGCGCCGGCTCGACGCGGTGCTGGAGGGCAGCAAGCAGGCGGTCCTGGACATGAAGGCTTCGCTCGACCGCGCCGGCGTGGTGGAGCAGGATCCGGCCCTGCGCCAGGCGGCCGGGCAGGCGTTCTACAATACCTCGCGCTTCACCCTGAGGGACCTGCGCGCCCGCGCCAACCGGCAGCAGCTCACCGCCGATTTCACGGCCTACCTCGACGGGTTCTCGCCCAACGTGCAGGACATCCTCGACAACTTCGAGTTCCGCAACCAGATCCCGCGCCTGTCCCGCGCCGATGCCCTGGGCACACTGATCGAGAAGCTCACCTCGCCCGACATCAACCTGAGCCCCGCCCCGGTGCGCAACGCCGACGGGTCGGTCAAGCATCCCGGGCTCGACAACCACGGCATGGGCACGATCTTCGAGGAGCTGGTGCGCCGCTTCAACGAGGAAAACAACGAGGAGGCGGGCGAGCACTGGACCCCGCGCGATGCGGTCCGGTTGATGGCGAAGCTGGTCTTCCTGCCCATCGCCGACCAGATCAACTCCGGCACCTACCTGCTGTATGACGGGGCTTGCGGCACCGGCGGCATGCTGACCGTGGCCGAGGAGACGCTGCAGGAACTCGCCGCCGAGCACGGCAAGGAGGTCGCCACCCACCTGTACGGGCAGGAGATCAACGCCGAGACCTTCGCCATCTGCAAGGCCGACCTGCTGCTGAAGGGGGACGGCGAGGCCGCCGACAACATCGTGGGCGGCCCCGAGCACTCCACGCTGTCCAACGACGCCAACCCGGGCCGCGAGTTCGACTTCATGCTCTCCAATCCGCCCTACGGCAAGAGCTGGAAGACCGACCTGGAGCGCATGGGCGGCAAGCGCGACATGCGCGACCCCCGCTTCGTGATCGAGCACGCGGGCGATCCCGAGTACTCCCTGGTGACCCGCTCCAGCGACGGCCAGATGCTGTTCCTGGCCAACAAGCTCTCCAAGATGAAGCAGAGCACCGCACTGGGCAGCCGCATCGCCGAGGTGCACAACGGTAGCTCTCTGTTCACCGGCGACGCCGGCCAGGGCGAGAGCAACATCCGCCGCTGGATCATCGAGAACGACTGGCTGGAGGCGATCGTCGCCCTGCCGCTCAACATGTTCTACAACACCGGCATCGCCACCTACGTGTGGGTGCTCACCAACCGCAAGCCCGAGCATCGGCGCGGCAAGGTGCAGTTGATCGACGCCACCGGCTGGCACCGGCCTCTGCGCAAGAACCTGGGCAAGAAGAACTGCGAGCTCGGCGAAGAGGATATCGCCCGCATCTGTGACACCTTCCTCGCCTTCGAGGAGACCGAGCAGAGCAAGATCTTCGACAACGACGCCTTCGGCTACTGGAAGGTCACGGTCGAGCGCCCCCAGCGCATTCAGGGCGTCGACCCCAACCGTGCCTACAAGGCCGCGGAGATCAAGAAGCTGAAGGAGAGCGGCCAGCGCAGCGAGACAGCGCCGCCCGTAATCAGGAAGATCCAAAAAGGACGCATCGACGCCGATCCTCTGCGCGGCCGGTTCGCAGCCACCATCGACGGCAGGCCGGCCGTCGTGGAGTACGAGGCCGACACCGACCTGCGCGACACCGAGCAAATCCCTCTGCAGGAGGCAGGCGGCATCGAAGCCTTCCTGCGACGCGAGGTCCTGCCCTACGCTCCGGACGCATGGTACCAGCCCGACAGAGTACGGATCGGCTACGAAATCAGCTTCACCCGCTACTTCTACAATCCCAAGCCAATGCGCACGTTGGAAGAAATCCGGGCGGACATCCTGGCACTGGAGCGAGAGACGGTGGGGCTGCTTAGCGAAATCACACCACGCCACCCCTACGTGACGGCGGCAAGAATGCGGGTGTACGCCGACACGTCCGTGATCGGGGGCTGTGAGGACGATGAGTTCAGCGGGCCATCCCGCCGGTTGATGAACAGGTTCATCCGGGGTGAAATGACGCTCGCGCTTTCTTCGCTCACTCTCCGAGAGCTGGAAGCTGCGCCCAAGCCCGTCAGAAGAGTACTGGAAGGGGTGCCATCTGAGCACACGGAGATGGTCGACCTCTCGGATGATGCAGAGAAGCTTGCTGCGCATTATATTGAACGGGGCGTGATCAGTTCACGAATGATAGCCGACGCCCTGCACATCGCCGTGGCCACAGTCGCAGGAGTCGACGTACTTGTGAGTTGGAACTTCAAACATGTAGTCAACTTGATTCGCATACAGGGATACAACACAGTAAACCGCGAAATGGGGTACACAGAACTCGACATACGGACCCCGAGGGAGATCTGCGATGACGGATGAGACCAAACGAAAGGAATTCGATTGCGTGAAGACCATGCGGGAAATTCGGGATCGAATAAGCTCTGAGATAGCCGGAAAGACTCATGATGAACTCGCTCACTGGCTCCAGGAACACCATTACGCTGACCCCGTGCTACATCGCTTCGTGCGCCGAAGCGATAAGGATGTCCAGTCGACAGATGAAGCGCCGTCAGGATTTGTGAATCTATGAAACGTTAGACAGGAGATTAAACATCCGATGGCAGAAATGCAGAATAACAGTCCTCAGGATAGCGAGATCAAGACCGGTGCGTGGCTCGATCAGATCGGCGCAACGAAGGAGTATGTCGGTGGCGGTGGTCCAGGACCTCCGGACTATGTGATCCAGTACGAGGGACACACAATTGCTGTGGAGTCAACTCTCCTGTGTGATCCCCAAGGATGGGGAATGACGAAAGAAATTGCCTTTGAAAAGTCACTCCGGCGTTTGATCGGCGACGTGTCAGCGGAAGGAGCCGACATGCCGAAGTGGCACGCGAGCTGTGAGTACGACCCAAGGGTTTCCGGACCACCGAAAAGAGGCGATGTCGAGTGGAAAAGACGGGTCCGAGACGCTCTTCGGAATCCCGCGGGCGGCGAGTTCCAGTTGTTGCCCGATGAGCACATGAGGGGCCGTGGCATAGTGTTGGAGTTAGTACCTGCGAGCAACCGAGGCGGACTCTCGGGCGTCAGCGTCGACGAGGGTGCCATTGTCGCGGAAACGTTGTACGATAGGCTTGTTGCTTCAGTGAACAAGAAGGCCGAGAGAGTCAGGAAAGGCCAAAGGTCAGGGAAGTACACTCAGTGGTGGTTGGTCGTCGACGATGCGGTTCTTGGGGCGCCCATTGGAACGCTGACTCTCCAGGAGAGAACTGAGATTGACACGAGGGTCCGAGAATCCCACGGAATATCGACATGGAGCAAAGTAGTAATGGTGGGCGGCTCCCGAACTGGACCAGATCCAACCCCAGCCTATTTGTTCTATGCTCCATGGGAAGATGCTAGATACCCGCCGCTTCCTGCGAGCCCATGTTGAATGCAGTTCGGGTGGTCTATGCGACCTGCTTCGTAGAACGGCGTCACGATGTTCGTTGAGCTATGAGTCGCCAAGCTGAAGTAGAGTCGTGAACGAGCCTCTTAAGCTTAAACCATATCCAAACTATCGACCGTCTGGGGTGAAGTGGTTCGACCGGTTGCCTACGCATTGGGAAGTTCGGCGCCTGCGGAATGTGGCTGATTTGCGGGTCAGCAGTGTAGACAAGCACAAACGTGAAGACGAAGAGCACGTGCGCCTTTGCAACTACGTCGATGTCTACAACAATGATCGCATCACCACCACGATGAACTTTATGCATGCAACCGCGGCTCCGGACGAGATTGAGCGATTCCGACTCGAGCGTGGTGACGTGCTCATTACGAAGGACTCCGAAACGTGGGATGACATCGGTATACCAGCGCTGGTGACCGATTCTGCTCCAGATCTCATTTCAGGTTATCATCTGGCCCTTCTCCGTCCCCGTTCCGAACATGCCGTCGGTGGCTATTTGTTCCGAGCGTTGGAGAGCAAGGGAATTTCACGCCAGTTTCATGTTCAGGCTCGAGGGGTGACGAGATTTGGACTTACGCATGTCGGAATAAAGTCGGTGTGGCTGCCCGTTCCATCCCTTTCTGAGCAAGTGCGCATTGTTCGCTTCCTTGACCACGCGGACCGGCTTATCCAACGCTACATCTTCGCCAAGCAAAAACTGATCGCTTTACTGGAGGAACAGAAGCAGGCCAGCATCCACCAAGCCGTCACAGGACAGATTGACCTCAGAAGCGGACGACGTTACACCGCCTACAAGTCCTCTGGACCAGAGTGGCTGAAGGAGGTTCCTGCCCATTGGACACGCTGTCGGCTCAAATCCGTTCTAAGGTCAGTCGATAGGCGCTCTAAGACAGGTAGGGAAACGCTATTGTCTTTGCGGAGAGACCATGGAGTCGTAGCGTATGCTGATCACTTTTCTCGGCCGTCACAAGGAAACAGCCTAGTGGGATATAAGCTAGTTTCTTCGGGTCAATTGGTTGTTAACCGTATGCAGGCAAATAACGGATTAGTGTTCCGTTCCAAGATCGGTGGCCTTGTGAGTCCCGATTACTCGGTATTTGAAGAGAAGGAGCCACTTCAGATGCAGTTTCTGAGTGATTTGCTGAGGACTCCTGAGTATCGGACACACTTTCGAAAAGAGGCTACTGGACTTGGTACGGGAAACTCCGGCTTTCTTCGCCTATACGATGGGAGATTCCTTGACACGATAGTGTTTCTGCCTCCTCGAGAAGAGCAAGTCGCTGTGCTCGAATACCTGTCAACCAATTCAAGGAAGATGAGCCGGCTGAAACTGATGGAGCAGCGTGCGCTCGAACGAATGGTGGAGTGGCGGACGCGTCTTGTTGCTGACGTGGTCACTGGGAAGTTAGACGTGCGCGACTCGACGAAGGAGTTGCCCAATATCGATCATCTCGAAGCCGGTTACGCTTGGAGTGAGACTCTCAGCGATGAAATGCATGCATCCGGGGGTGAGTCTGGCAAGAGCCTCGACGAGGCCGACGCATGAGAACTGATACGACCGAGCGTGGGCTGGAACGGTTGATGTGCACGGCGCTGGTGGGACACCCCGTGCGATCCGCCGGCCGAGGGCGCCGTCGCGGATCCGCCTGCGGGCCACGGCAGGGTAGGGTGGAGCGGCGGCAGCTTTCACGACTACGACCGGGAGTACTGTGTCGACTTGGTACAGCTCGCGGCGTTCCTACGGGATACGCAGCCGGAGGCCGCCGACGCGTTGACGTTGTCCAAGGACGGTCCGACGCGGCGCGCGTTCCTGACTCGGCTGCAGGGGGGAGATTGCCAAGCGCGGTACCATCGACGTGTTGCGCAACGGGATCAAACATCGGGCGCTGCACCTGGATCTGTTCTACGGCACGCCCTCGGAGCACAATGCCGAGGCGCAGGAGCGGTTCGCGAAGAACCGGTTCACGGTTACCCGGCAGCTTTGTTACAGCCGGGACGACGCGCAGCGGTCGCTGGACTTCGGGCTGTTCATCAACGGGCTCGGACCTGCGCACACGCGGTCAGCAAGCCGAAGGCGGGCGCACGGCAATCGGGCTCGGAGGTGGCGTGCCGGACCACCTGGTGATCAGGTGACGCAGTACCTGAACGATGCACGCGCGCTGCAGCGTATCGACGATCTTCCGCCGGGAGCCGTCGCACGCGCACTACCGTTGTTCTGCCGCCTCGCCATGGAAGCAGCGCGCACGGGGTCGTCCGACGGCGTATCGGGCGCGCACGGGATGTGCTGGCTCGAATCAACCACGCTGACCCTTCCTGTTCTGACGCCGTCACGTGGGCGAACCGCGGCGCGCATGGGGCCGACGTGGTTACCCTGGGCTGGCAGTCGATGGTCCGTTCTACCGAACTTCTGACGTGATGGCTCGGTGAGGGCGGGCGGTAGTTCATGACACCGGTCGAGATTCCCGATGCGGCGGACGCGCTCGTGCGACCCGAACGTGCCGGCCGCACCGACGCGTGGCCACGTCTTGGAGCCGTGCTGGGCCGCCAAGCGATTGAGGAAGCACTCCGGCAATTCTGGTGCCTGCGTGAGCCGGGACTGGAGCGCTGGAGGTACCATCAAAGGGTGTGGAAATAGGAAAAGGCGGTGAGTAGCCTCCAAGGTGAACAACCGAACGTAGGGACACCACCATGGACCAAGAAGCCATGAATGAGCCGGCCGCGTCAACGCCGGTGTGGGACACGAGCTGGATGAGTGGACCAGAGGGCGCATCCAGGAGTGGATGCAGCAGTTGCTGGTCGAGGAGGTGACCGAGTTCCTGGGGCGCGCCAAGCATCAACGCCGTGGCGCGGATATGCAGGGCTATCGCAACGGCTACGGGAAGCCGCGCCGGCTGACGATGAGGAGCGGAACCGTAACGGTGCGCCGGCCGCGAGTCAGAGACCTGGATGAACGGTTCGAAAGCGGACTGTTGCCGCTGTTCACGCGGCGCACGCAGGAGGTGAGGGATCTGCTGCCGAGCTGTATCTGCATGGCCTGGCGAGCGGCGACTTCGAGTTGGGACTGCGCGGACTGCTGGGCGAGCAGGCGCCGCTGTTGGCGAGCACGGTGGCACGGGCGAAAGAACGCTGGCAGGCGGAGTACAGCGAGTGGCAGCAGCGCCGGATCGAAGATGAGATCGTGTACCTGTGGTTGGACGGCGTGTACCTGAAAGCGGGACTGGAGAAGGCGGCGTTGCTGGTGTCCATCGGAGTGAAAGCGGACGGCCACAAGGTGGTGCTGGCGGTGAGCAGCGGCTACCGCGAGTCGACGGCGTCGCGGAGCAGCCTGCTGCGAGATCTGAAGGCACGGGGGATGAACGAACCGCGCTTGGTGGTCGGGGACGGCAACCTGGGGCTGTGGAGTGCGCTGCGCAACATCTTCCCCGGGGCCGAGGAGCAGCGCTGCTGGAATCATCGCCTGGTGAACCTGTTGACGCAGGTGCCCAAGCAGCGTCAGGGCGAAGCGCGCGAACTGCTGCCGAAGATCCCGTATCAGACCAGCGCGCGCCAGGCACAGCAGCAGAAGCGGGTGTTTCAGAACTGGTGTCTTGAGCACGGCTACGAGCGAGCCGCCGAGCTGATCGACGAGAACTGGGAGCAGATGGTGAGTTTCTACCGGTTCCCGCGCGGCCACTGGCGGCACCTGGGCACGAGCAACGTGGTCGAGTCACCATTCGCAGCGTTGCGCCTGCGCACCGACGCGGCCAAGCGATTCAAGAAGGTCGCCACCGCGACCGCTGTGGTATGGAAATGTTGTTGCTCGCCGAACGCAAGTTCCGGCGCATCAACTCGCCCGAGCTACTCCCGGCCGTCGCCGCCGGGCAGCAGTATCACGACGGCCTATCGATCAAACGAGGCCAACACCAGGAGGCCGCCGCCTGATCTGTTTACACCCCTATTGACTGAACCTCAGCGCTGCAGCGGGCGAGCGCAAATGCTATGCGTTACCGTCTGCCTTAGCGACCGCGACCTCGCGCAGGCAACCTTCGCAGCGTGGTCCGATCTGAGCGGTACTTGTCACTATCACGCATACGAACTCGCTCCGACCGCGGAAGAGGTTGAGCGGCTTCGTGCGCCCGATTGCTTCGCGCAGGCAGTGAGTTCAACCCGGCGACATGGGATCACGCCGACTTGTTTGGCCTCACTCGTCGTTCATGGGCTCAGATCGGGCACCTGTCCGCTCCCAGCGGCGCGCTCCAGTGCTTATTCGGCTCATCGACTCATACTCTTGCCGGGCAGTTCAGCCGTCAGGGCCGACTTACGGCGAGTTTCGGGGCTGACATGGAACATCACCCAGCGGGAGTAGGCTTTCTACGGCGCGTTTGCCGATCTTCGCGCAGATCTTGAGGTAGTCCTCGACGGCCTCGTGAACGCCTTTCTGAGGCCGGCCACCGAATCCGCATGAAGGCCCCCGCTGTTGCGCGCGCCGCCGCTGCGGTCGAGACGGAGGCCACGCGGCCCGAACTGTCGTGGATCCTCGCGAAGACGGCGGCTTGAGCATCAGCTGGACGGCACGCCATCAACTCAGGTACGACTGCTGTCAAACCGCCGCTTTTTCTAATCCCCCGGATTGCGTACACTAACGACACCTTGACCCGTTCTGGAGTTCAGCAGGGTGCCTGCGGTGTTGTCCGCAATCAGGAGAGTACGGACCCCGAGTCATGATATACAGGGCTCCCCGGCCCGGATCGGGGAACATGAGACGACCGAAAACTACAACCGGAGGGTCTGCAACTGCCTAGGATGAACCGCGCAGCCGAAATCGAATCAGCGCGAAGATCGCTGGCGACACCGGGCCGGGATCGCTCATTGGGCTGCTCGATTCCTCCAAGCCATCGGAGACGCCACATGAGCGAGATTGTCCGCGATGCGAAGATCCTTCGCTTCTTCTCGGAAGAGCAGGATTCGCGATTGACTAACATCAACACGAATGTCGTGGGAAATCGAGTACGGGTGCGCCCAGAACCTACAACCTCATCCAAGGAAACGATCAACATGACCATTCAGTGTACACTGGGGGAACCACAATGAGACTGACGCACGTGCGGGTGCAGAACTACCGCTGCGTCCGTGACACGGATTGGTTCGAGGTCGAACATGCCAAGACGATTCTGGTGGGGCCTAACGAGGCTGGCAAGACTGCCGTGCTTGAGGCGCTTCAACGGATCAACCCTCCAGCTGGAGTAAAGGGATTCGATCCTCTGCGCGATTACCCACGTAAGCTCTATAGCACCGACATCCAATCGAAGAGGCGAGATCCAGGTGAGGTACCCGTCGCGTCCGCCCGGTTCGCGCTTGAGCCCGAAGATATCGCCAGACTCCCGGACGGGGTCTCTGCCACGGAGTACGGCTGCACGCGATACCTTAACGGTGAACTGAGGAAGTGGTTCCAAGACGCTCCGGCTGCCGCCGTGTTCAACGAGGGGCTTCGCAAGGATCTGACACGTCTGGCCAACCATATCGAAAGACGTGTGGCCGACGGTCAGGCGGAAGACTCGCTGGGGCTCGTCGTCGGTCTCGACGAAGTTATCAACGGCTGGCAGGTTGGGACAACCACGATTGACGACGACCGAGCGGATAGCCTGCGGCAATGGCTCGAACTAACCGCCGAGTTGGTGGACGAGAACAACGCAACCGAGGATCAACGCCACACTCGCCTTCTTGGGTACACGCGGATACCGGAGAGACGGGACGCGGTCCTTGAGGAGCTCGAGAGTCGGCTTCCCGTGTTCGTCTATTTCAACAGCTATTATCTCGTTCGTCCCAATCTCCATCTGAGCCGCTTCGCCGACCGTGTCGAGCAGGACCTGCTTGACGATGATCGCTATGACTATGGGAACCTGTGCCTGCTCAAGCTGCTCGGCTTCGATCCCCGAGAGCTCGCGGACCTCGGAGACGCTCCTGATCCGGGTGACGATCAAGAAGCATTCGACCGTTACCGCAGCCAACTCGACGAGCGCAGCATCAAGCTCAACGCCGCAAGTGTTCGCCTCACTGGCGAAATCCGCTCAATCTGGAATCCCGACCGGACTCGTTCTGAAGTCGATACCGTGCGGATACAGGCCGACGGCCAGTACCTCAAGGTGGTGGTCGAGGATGAACTCGGCGTTCAGATCGAGGTTGACCAGCGCTCCGCAGGGTTTCAGTGGCTGGTGTCATTCTTCGTTGTCTTCTTCGCCGAGGCCGAAGACGCTCATGCCAACTCCATCCTGCTGCTGGACGAGCCAGGGCTAAGTCTCCATGGTCTCAAGCAGCGTGAGTTCCGACAGACTATCTCGCGACTCGCCGAAGGAAACCAGACGATCTACACGACGCATTCGCCCTTCCTAGTCGGCCCCGAAGAACTGGACTTGGTTCGCGTGGTCGAAATGGCGAACCGGGTCGACGGAACCAAGGTTCACACTAGCGTTACCGCAAGCGACCCGGCCGCCCTTCTGCCACTACAGGAAGCCCTTGGGTACGATCTCGCCCAGAGCCTCTTCGCTCAGCAACGTAACTTGGTGCTGGAGGGCCTCACGGACTATTGGTATTTCGAGGCCACGGCGCAACTGTTGCGCGACGCCGAACTAATCGAGCTCAACAAGAAGATCGCTCTGCTACCTGCAAACACCGCGGGCAAGGTGGTGTACTTCGCCACCATCCTGCATGCCAACAATCTCAAGGTCGCCGCGCTGCTGGATTCCGACAATGCGGGGGATCAGGCAGCTAAACAAGACACACTGATCCACACTCTAGGGAACAAGAATATTCTTCGCACGGGCGATGTTTGCCCTGGAGTGATCACCAAGTCGGAGATCGAAGACCTGCTTCGCCAAACTCTCGTTGACGTGGCCCAATCCGATCTTGGCTGGGATGTCAAGGATGTGGCCACGAAGCAGCCCAAGCGACCTATTGTAAGCATCTTCGAGAATGAGATAGGCAAATTCTCCAAGTACCGACTCGCTAAGGCGTATCTTCGCTGGACGCGGGAACACGGCGCCGAAGACCTCACAGATGACGAACGGGGCTCATGGGTAGAGCTAATCAAACTAGTAAATCGAGCGCTTAGGTAAGTGGATGAACAACACTCGACGGCTTGGGGCATCCAGAGGGATACGGCTCGAAAGTACGCCCCGTCAGCAGCGGCATAGGCGCTTGTCGCCTTCTCGGGCGAGCACGTGTTGAGGCGGAGGGAACGGACCGATGCGTCGCTGAACGGCGTGCCCGCCTGCGGAGAGCGCCGCGCCGGTTCCAGAGGGTCCCTGCTTGATCGACGTGTGCACGGACTCCGATCACGACGAACCGTGGCTGGATACCAAAGTACGTGGACATGACGCTGGCTGGGATCAATCAAGGCGGACGAACAGGCTGTCGGCGATGTTCTACTGGGGGCCCCGGGGACGCCGAGGAACCAACTGACGAGTACACGTTCGAACAGGAGGTGACCGAATGACGGACTGGAGTAACTGCCCGGCAGTGGAACGCAAGCGAGGCAAGATCAGCGGCGCTTGGGCGTTCACCGGAACACGAGTACCAGTATACGCTCTGTTCGAGAATCTCGCCGGCGGAGCCACGATCGACGAATTCGTGGAGTGGTTTCCGGGCGTAGACAAGAAACAGGTGCGTACAGTACTGGAACATGAAGCACGGGCGCTGAGAAAGGCGCCGGCCCATTGAAGCTGCTGTTCGATCAGGGTACGCCGGCTCCGTTGCGGGAGCGCCTTCCGGCGCATTCGGCGGATACGTTGGCCGAGAAGGGCTGGTCGGACAAAGACAACGGAGGATTGCTCGATGTGGCGGAACGAGAGGGATACGAGGTTCTCGTGACGACGGATCAGAGTCTTCCCTACCAGCAGAATCTGGCGGGGAGGCGAATCGGCATTGTCGTTCTGCTTTCCACAGATTGGCGCGAGGTTCGCCTTCGGACAAGGGAAATCGGCGAGGCGATTGCCGCTGTGGGTTCTGGCGAGGTCATCGAGGTGCCCATTCGGGTGAAATGATATGACTACGGACACCACCGAACGTGGGCTGGAGCGGTTAATTTGCACGGCGCTGGCGGGCCACCCGTGCGATCCGCCGGCCGAGGGCGCCGTGGCGGATCCGCCCGCCGGGTACGGTGGGGTGGGGTGGAGCGGAGGAAGCTTCCACGACTACGACCGGGAATACTGTGTCGACCTGGTACAGCTCGCGGCGTTCCTGCGGGACACGCAGCCGGAGGCCGCCGAGGCGTTGGCGCTGTCCGAGGACGGTCCGACGCGGCGCGCGTTCCTGACTCGGTTACAGGGGGAGATTGCCAAGCGCGGCACCATCGACGTGCTGCGCAACGGGATCAAGCACGGACCGCTGCAGCTGGATCTGTTCTACGGCACGCCGTCGGAGCACAACCCGGCGGCGCAGGAGCGGTTCGCGCAGAACCGGTTTACGGTTACCCGGCAGCTACGTTACAGCCGGGACGAGGCGCAGCGGTCGCTGGATATCGGGTTGTTTATCAACGGGCTGCCGGTGTTCACGCTCGAGTTGAAGAACAGCCTCACCAAGCAGACGGCGGACGACGCGGTGTTGCAGTACCAGCAGGATCGCAACCCGCGCGAGAAGCTGTTCGAGTTCGGGCGCTGCATCGCGCACTTCGCGGTGGATGAGCGCGAGGTGCAGTTCTGCACCGATCTCAAGGGAAAGGCGTCGTGGTTCCTGCCGTTCAATCGCGGCTGGAACGACGGTGCGGGCAACCCGCCGAACCCGCACGGGCTGGCGATCGACTACCTGTGGCGCGAGGTGCTACCGCGGGAGAGCCTGACCAACATCCTGGAGAACTACGCCCAGGTGGTGGAGGAGAAGGACGACAAGACTGGCCGGAAGCGGCGGGCACAGGTCTGGCCGCGCTACCACCAGCTCGACGTGGTGCGCCGCTTGCTGTCCGACGCCGAAGCTCACGGGGCGGGCCGGCGCTACCTGATCCAGCACTCGGCGGGCAGCGGCAAGAGCAACTCCATCGCGTGGCTGGCGCATCAGCTCATCGGGCTGACCCGCGACGATGCGCCGGTGTTCGACTCGATCATCGTGGTGACCGACCGGCGCATCCTCGACCGGCAGATCCGCGACACCATTCGGCAGTATGCCCAGGTGTCGGCGACGGTCGGTCACGCCGACCGCTCGGGCGATCTGCGGCGGTTCATCGAGAGCGGCAAGAAGATCATCATCTCCACGGTGCAGAAGTTCCCGTTCATCCTCGACGAGATCGGCAACGAGCAGCGCGGGCGCAGGTTCGCGATCATCATCGACGAGGCGCACTCCAGCCAGGGCGGACGCACCAGCGCGGCGATGGCGCAGGCGCTGTCGGCGGCCGGCGAGGTGGACGAGGAGGAGACCTACGAGGACCAGATCAACCGCCTGATGGAGTCGCGCAAGCTGCTGCCCAACGCCAGCTACTTCGCGTTTACCGCTACGCCCAAGAACAAGACGCTGGAGATCTTCGGCACGCCGGACCCGCAGCCGGACGGGACGGTGAGGCATTACGCGTTCCACAGCTACACGATGAAGCAGGCGATCCAGGAGGGCTTCATTCTCGACGTGGTGGCCCGCTACACGCCGGTGGCCAGCTACTACCGGTTGGCCAAGACGGTGGAGGATGACCCGGAGTTCGACGTCAAGAAGGCGCAGAGGAAGCTGCGCCGGTTCGTGGAGGGCAGCGATCACGCGATCCGGCTCAAGGCCGAGATCATGGTCGACCACTTCCACGACCAGGTGCTGGCACAGGGCAAGATCGGCGGTGCGGCGAGGGCGATGGTGGTGACCAATGGCATCGAGCGTGCCATCCAGTACTACCACGCCATCAGCGACTATCTGGCCGAGCGCAAGAGCCGCTACCAGGCCCTGGTCGCCTTCTCCGGCGAGCACGAGTACGGCGGCGTGAAGCTGAGCGAGGCGTCGCTGAACGGCCTGCCGTCGGCCCAGATCGCTGACCGGTTCCAGGAGGACCCCTACCGCTTCCTGGTGTGCGCGGACAAGTTCCAGACCGGCTACGACGAGCCGCTGCTGCACACCATGTACGTGGACAAGACGCTGTCCGGCATCAAGGCGGTGCAGACCCTGTCGCGCCTCAACCGGGCGCACCCGAAGAAGCACGATGTGTTCGTGCTGGACTTTCTGAACGACGCCGACACCATCCGTGAAGCGTTCGCCGACTTCTACCAGGCGACGATCCTGGCCGACGAGACCGATCCCAACAAGCTGCACGACCTGCAGGCCGACCTGGACGCTGCTCAGGTCTATTCCGAGGCGCAGGTAGAGGATCTGGCGCGGCGCTACCTTGGCGGTGCCGAGCGCGACCAGCTCGATCCGATCCTCGATGCCTGCGTGGCGATGTACCTGCGCGAGTTGGACGAGGACGGCCAGGTGGAGTTCAAGGGCAATGCCAAGGCCTTCATCCGCACCTACGGCTTCCTCTCCGCGGTGCTGCCGTACCGCAACGCCGGTTGGGAGAAGCGTTCGATCTTCCTCAACCTCCTGGTGCCGAAGCTGCCGGCGCCCGAGGAGCCAGATCTTGCCAAGGGCATCCTGGACGCCATCGACCTGGACAGTTACCGGGTGGAGAAACAGGCGATGCAGAAGATCCTGCTGCCCGACGAGGATGCCGAGATCGGCCCCGTGCCTACGTCGGCCGGCGGCTCCCACCCGGAGGCGGAACTGGACCGGCTCTCCAACATCCTGCGCACGTTCAACGACCTCTGGGGTACCGAGTGGGATGACCAGGATCGTGTGCAGGAGCTTATCACCCAGGTGATTCCAGGTCGGGTGGCGTCGGACACCGCATTCCGCAACGCGCGGCAGAACTCCGACCCCCAGAACGCTCGCATCGAGCATGACAAGGCGCTGCTTCGAGTGATGACCTCGGTGATGAACGATGACGCCAAGCTGTTCAAGCGGTTCATGGACGAACCCGACTTCCAACGCTGGATGACCGACGTGGTGTTCACGCTCGCCTACGAGCCGGCAAGCACACCCTGAGAACGGCGCGCCAGACAACATCCACGCCATTCCCGGCAGGAGTCTGCCGTATGTATCGCATATGGCCCCGATCAGCGGATAGGATACAGAATGATCGAGACACGGAGGACGACGGGATGAGACCGACCGAGATCATCTTCGAGGTAACTGAGGCGCCCGAAGGTGGGTACGACGCCAGAGCGCTCGGGTACAGCATCTTCACTCATGTGTCGGCCAGGAGAAGTCGGGCACCGCTTCTTCGGTCGGGTCGCTGGTCACCAATTACCGTGCGGCGCATGCCCACATGAACAGTAGGAGGCCATTCGTAACGCATATGCACGACCAACAGAAGGGCATTGGACGTAGTCGACAAGCATCGAGCCCAGGCATCGAAATCCGCGCCGGAGATCGAGCATATTTCCCAGCAGGGGCGCTACAGATTTGGGTCAATCCTGACGGTACAACTGGAACGGGTGCATCGCTTGCCGTCGACCCCTGGCTTCCCGATTTGAACCTAAACGCAGGGACACCCAAGGAGATCGTAGACGAGATCAGTAACAAAGGGTTCTCCGTTAGTACCATCTGCAATACGGGTTTGGTCCAAGCTTGCCAGAAGTCCCAAAGGGTTCGCGAGTTGGTATCCCACCCGGAACTGTTGCGCCTGAGATATATCGTTGTCCTTGATGGGAAGACAGCATGCGGAATTCTGGATCTTGATCGCGCTCGGAGTGCTGTTCGCTACAAAGATCCGCAACAGAAGTTGTTTGCGGAAGATATCTACGAGCCTCTAAGTGCCGAGAATTGCCTTCGCGGAGATAGTCCCTTGATTGACTACCTTCTTACAGCCGACGGCAAGCCCTTTCGCCTAGTTGAGATGCCCGGATATAAGCTTGGAACCATCGATGTGCAGGATTTGCAGAAACTCCCAGTGCGAGCCCTGCTCTTCATGTATTTCTGCCATCTCGAAATACTCCTTGCAAGACAGTTGTGTGAGAAGAATCCCGATCTCAAGGAAATCGTCCGTACGGAAGGAGGAGTAGATGCGCAGGATCTCGGAAGCACAGGACGCGGCCCGGAGCGAAAAATCGAGCGATACAAGTTTGGAAAACTACTGCGCGACTCCGCTGAGGAAGGGTTGGTCACGACGATTGACCCAGCCGAAATTATGTTCCTTGAGCGTTTTCGTAACAATCTTGCACACGGGCCTCGCTGGTACATAACCCGGCGCGGTGACATCGTGGCGCTGGTGAGGTGCATCAAGAAGGTGACTGAATTGATCAGTGAGATCCATTGCAATTCTGCCAGTTCTTAAGGGCCAGTCAACTGTCAGAGGAACGATTCTGTTGCATCCAGCAGCATAGTGATGAGGTGGTGCGGAAGAACTCGGGAGTGCAGCGTCGGACATCGTGCAGTACGACGGCAGGTCTATATCGTACTGGATGATCTCGCCGGTCCAGACGCCCCGTAGCGGACGATCTGCTGCGACCGTCCGTCGATGCGGTTGCCTTTGAGCATGCGGTGGTGACCAATCCGAGGATACCTGCGCGGCATGTGGTTCATTTACTACAAGGTGGGGCGGTTCTACGTCGGAGATTCCCCCGCGGGACACCTCACCGAGAAAGGGCCCGTTTGGGATCGGAGTCACCTGCCGCCTGAGCCGTCGCTCGCGCGATTGACCAGGACTCTCAGGGGCGGAGGGAGCGGAGGATGTCCTTCAGGAGCAGGACCAAGTGCAACTCGTCGGTCGGTGAGGGTTCGAACTCCGGGATCAGGTGCCGGTAGAAGTCGCGGGCCTGCGGGTTTTCGGCGTGCACCAACAGTCCGCGGCAGCCGATCTTCCGGCCCACGGCGGCGGTGCGGGCGATCACGTCCTGCAGCAGGGCGGTACCGAGGCCCCGGCGTTCGTGGTGCTGACTCACTCCCAGGCGAGCCAGCAGGGCGACCGGCTGGGGGTAGCGTCCCGCTCCTCTGCGCAGTCGTGGCGGCGCGGCTTCTACGGCGATGGCGGCCATGCACCACGCGTAGTATGCGACCACCTCGGTACTGTTGCGGGAAGTGACCACCAACACCCTGGTTGCTCCCGTGGCCGCCGATTGCCTCGCGTGGCGGCGCAGCCAATGCGTCTGGTCCTGCGAGCGACACTCAAACACGTCCACTACATGGCGGCCGGACAGGAGTACCGGTGGCAGGTAGGCGGCAGTCACTCCCTGATGAACGGCGACTGCCGCTGCATCAGTTCGCGTAGGCCAGGTAGATCTCGCGCTGGACGCTCGTTGATCGCATCCCACGCATCGGCGGCTTCAGGAGACAGCACAAACTCGGTTCGATCCGCAAGCACCTGGCGAGCGGCGGTCGTGACGCTGCTCAGAACGAACGCGGTCACGTTGGTACCGGCGGTGGCAACGGCGCGGTCGATCAGCGCGCGGTCCTCCGGGGTAGCCCTGACTTCGATGTGCGCCGTGGAAAGGCGCTGTGTCCCAGCGGGTGCGAACCCCGCCCGGCAACTGTCGCTCCAGCCGGAAGCAGTCGGAGCGGTCCGAGGAGGTAACGAACTGGACTGAAGCACTTCGATGACAAAGGGTCGCCATGGGCGACTCAGCGAGCACGCAGGCGGCAACGAGAGTGAACGCCGAGCAGGCCTCGAAACGGGTAATGCGGAAGCCGACCCGCCGTTGAAACGGGGAAGGCTGGCAGCGGTCGGGAAGCGAGCGACGCGAGCACCGACCGGTTCCGCCGGGGTATTGGCGGCGGCATGCGTGCAAGAGGGAGACAGCAGCAACACGGGAAGCCCCGACGGTGGCGCGCACGCGCCAACCGGGAATCCGCGAGGACCAGCCTGGGCCGGCGGGGTGGCGGAGAGGCCCGTAGTACCGGAGAAGCCGGGTAACGCCGGCAGAGGGAAGGGGCCTTGGTTCGAGAAGGGTGCAACAAGGAGGCAGGGACATGGAGACTGGTGGAAGCCTAGCAGCTCCAGATAGCGTTCGGAAACTTCAGACAACACTACATGCGAAAGCGAAGGGATTCCCAGACTTTCGATTCTATTCGTTGAGCGACAAGGTGTGGCGAGCGGACGTATTGGACGCAGCCTGGCGGGCGGTACGCCGGAACGGCGGAGCCGCCGGAGTGGACGGCGAAACGGTGCAGCACATCGAGCAGAGGGGAATAGAGCGGTGGCTTGGGGAACTGGCGAGGGACTTGAAGGAAGGCACTTATCGACCGGGCGCGGTGCGGCAAGTGCTGATCCCAAAGAAGCAGGCAGGGAAGGTGCGACCGCTGGGCATACCATGCGTTCGGGACCGGGTAGCGCAGACGGCGGCGTTGCTAGTGTTGACGCCGATCTTTGAAGCGGACCTGGAACCGGAGCAGTACGCCTATCGGGAGGGCCGAAGCGCGCAAGACGCAGTCAAGCGCGTGCATCGGCTGCTGAACACGGGCCACCGGGAGGTGGTTGACGCGGATATGTCCAATTACTTCGGGGAGATACCGCACGCTGAACTGGTGCAGAGCGTGGCCCGCCGCGTAAGCGACGGACGGCTGTTGGGCTGGATCAAAGCGTGGCTGGAAATGCCGGTGGAAGAGGACGACGGCACGGGTGGCAAGCGCCGCACGAATCGAGCGCGTCGGGAGAGGAAGGGGACGCCGCAAGGCGCACCGATCTCACCGTTGTTCAGCAATATCTACATGCGCCGTTTCATATTGGGCTGGAAGGTGCTGGGCTATGCCCGGCGCTTTGGTGCGGAGATCGTGAATTACGCGGACGACTTCGTGGTCTGCGGCAAGGCCCCAGCGGAAACGATGCGGGGCGTTGTCGAGGGCATGATGGAACGGATGCGAGTGCCGATCAACGCGACGAAGACCCGCTGCATGCGAGCACCTGAGGAGCCGTTGGAGTTCCTCGGGTACCGCATCGGCCGCAACTACCGCCGGGACACGGGACGGGCCTACATCGGCACGCGCCCGAGCCGGGACAGTGTAGTGAGCGTGTGCCGCAGGATCAGCGAGTTGACCGAAGCGAGGTATGGGCTGCTGAACCCTAAAACGGTAGTAGGGCGCCTGAACCGAGTTCTATACGGGTGGGCGAACTACTTCCAGCTGGGGCAAGTCAGTCCGGCCTACGCGGCGGTCGACGCGCATGCGATCAGGCGGCTGCGCCAGTGGCTCTGCCGCAAGCACAAGGTACGGGCCGGGAAGTACGTGCGCTTCTCGGATGAGCGCCTATGGAATGACATGGGCCTCGCCCGCCTTGCGCAGCGAACGGCGAGCCTGCCGTGGGCGAAGGCATGATCTCGTCCGAGAGCCGGGTGCGGGAAAACCGCACGCCCGGTTCGATGAGCGGGGAGAGGAAACGTGGCTATGGTGAAGACTGAGGCACCGGCTTGTGCGAAAGCCGCCGGTAACAGCTACTCCCTTCACCTACCGCTTGGCGCGCCTCTCCTCGACTCTACACGTTGGCTGCGGCGACGGTTCTGATCAACCTGCATTGTACGGCCAATGTACGGTAATCGGCACTTCGTTGGCAACGGTCCGCGCCGAGCTGTTCAAGCAGTTCCGTAGGCAACGCCAGCTTCAAGCGCTGGCGTACGTACCGGACCCACCCGGGCATCGGCGTGGCCGGCGAGACCGAGGATGAGGTTGACTATGCTGAGGCCAGCATGCCGGCGTTCCAGTACTCCAGCGCGTAACCCGGCCCGCCAGGGCCTGGGTGAACGGACGCTACGCCGTCACCATGCCAACAACGCCGTCATCCCGACCGGTCCCGCGGCCATGGTGCTGGTAGTGGCCGGTCTGACGGTTACTCGCTTGCGCGCCTCAGGCCGCGCGGCGGCGACGTGCTGCTGGTGGCTGACAAGACTTGGCGCCGTCACCGGGACTCGCCGCGCGCTGCTATAGGCGGCGGTGCAGTATGGGTGCGGCTACTTCGGCGGCAAAGGTGGCGAGGGGGCGTGGGGTGTGGCCGGTTATGGTCTGCACTTCGCCGGTGACGAGGTCGAGTTTCCCGGCTCGGCCCCACTCGTACATGAGGGCGATTGACTCTGCGTCGCTGCGGTCTATGCCGTCCGCCAGCATCGCGTCGAGGTGCGCCGCCGGGTCTTCGTCGGCGTAGCGGACGGTAAGGCCGCAGTGCGCGGACAGCACCGATGCGGCTTCCTGGAGGGAGAACGAGGCGCCGCCGGTGAGCACCGCCGCCCGGCCGAGCGGCGCGCCGGTTAACACGGCCGCGGCACAGGCGGCGACATCTCGCACGTCGATCGCCGACAGTCTGCCGGAGCCCATCGGCAGCCGCAGGACCGCGGCGTCGGCCTCGATGTGCAGCACGTCGAGGAGGTTCTGCATGAAGTAGTGCGGCCGCAGGTGGGAGTAGGCTACTCCGAGGGTCTCGACCTGCCGTTCGATGGCGTGGTGGTCCCTGCTCCAGGAGAATGGTGCATCCGGCGCGCTGCTGCTGGACGAGAGCACGGCGATGTGCCCGACGCCTGCATCGGCGGCGGCATGCGCCGCACCCACCGCGTGTTCCACTTGCCGCGGGCCATCCTGCGTCAACAGGAACAGCCCGGCGCATCCGCGCGCGGCGCGTGCGACGCTCGCCGGTGCGGCCAGATCGCCGACCGCGTGCTCGACCTCGAACCGTCCCAGGATTCGCCGCCCGCGCTGCTCGTCGCGCACGAAAGCGCGCACCCGGGCGCCGTGCGCCGCCAGTTGCCGCACCACCTCGCGTCCCACGGTACCGGTCGCGCCCACCACCAGGATCGGTCCGGCAGCCGTGCTTACGCCGCTCTCCCCTCGTTCCGCTGTTCCCATTGTCGCCACTCCCATCGGTGTGCCGGCGGCCGGCGGCACCGTGGTCAGTATATCGGCTGCGCATCCCGGACGCCGTCGGCGGCGC
Organism: Spirochaetia bacterium; assembly: GCA_965262935.1. Classification (GTDB taxonomy): domain Bacteria; phylum Spirochaetota; class Spirochaetia; order SZUA-6; family Bin103; genus Bin103. The sequence continues at coordinate 2,043,176 of OZ253572.1, forward strand.
GTCCGCCATCTCGCGTTTCAAGCCGTTCCGCCGCTGAGCGGTAAGCGACGCTGCCTGCCGGTTGCCCGTTGACCTGATGGCGCGAGCCGGGCACAGTTGCAACTGTCGAGCAAGGACATGGCCGTGACCAGCAACCCCGCACCGGTGGCACCCACCTCCCAGAACGCACTGCACGCTCTGTTGTGCGAGGTACTGCCGCCGCAGGGCGCCTGGAGTGACGATGCCTACCTGTGGCTCACCGACCACAGCAACCGCCTGATCGAGCTTACCGATGGCCTCGTCGAGGAATTGCCCGTGCCCACCTTCACCCATCAAGCCGTGCTCGCGTTGCTCTACGATCTGTTCCGTGACTATCTCAAGACCCGCGGCGGAGTCGTGATGTTTGCCGCGTTGCGCATTCGTATCCGCCCCGGCAAGTTCCGCGAGCCGGACCTGATGCTGTTGCGCGACCGTGCGGACTCTCGCTGCCAGGACCGCTACTGGCTTGGCGCTGACCTGGTGGCCGAGGTGGTCAGCCCGGACAATCCTGATCGCGACCTGATGGACAAGCGCATGGACTACGCCGAGGCGGGCATCCCGGAATACTGGATCGCCGACCCGCGTGACGAGACGATTCGGGTTCTCACGCTGCACGACACCGGGTATACCGAGCACGGCGTGTACCGCCGCGGTGACACGGCGGCGTCGCCGCTGCTGGCAGGCTTCGCCGCCGAAGTGAGCGCGGTGTTCGACGCCCCGACCGTCGGCGCGTGAGATTCACTGTCAACCCGGCCGACTTCTCGCGCACCGATCCCGACGAGATCGTCAGGCTGATCTTGGAGTCGGACCAGTTGCGGTGCGGTTCGATTATCGACCGGCGTGCGCAACCCACGACGGCGCGATAACGCAGTTTGGACGGTTCGTTCTACTACATGGTGGTGGCGTCGTTCGCGTGCTACCACGTGGCCGGCGGCGCCTTCTACCTGATCCCGAAGCACATCGACTTCGCCTCCTACGCGCTGTCCAAGAAGGGGCTTCCGAGCCGGCGGGCCCGGCCTGGAACGCTCCGGCGGCGCGCCAGACGATGCCCAGCCTTTCCGGTGCGCGACTTCGCGGCATCCATCGCAGAGATGGCAAGAAGCGGATAGCATGGTGTTGATCGAGACACGCGGAGGACGACCAGATGAGACCGACCGAGATCATTTTTGAGGTTACCGAGGCTCCTGAAGGCGGATACAATGCCAGGGCGCTCGGGTACAGCATCTTTACGCAGGGCGAAGGCTGGAACGACCTGAAGGCCATGGCGAGAGACGCAGTGCTCTGCCACTTCGACGAAGATAGCGCGCCGCGGGTAATCAGGTTGCATCTCGTCCGAGAGGAAGCTATCGCGGTATGAAGCTGCCCCGTGACCTCTCTGGCAGTGAGGTCGCCAGGCTGCTGGAACGACACTACGGCTATCGCGTGGCTCGAACCAAAGGCAGCCACATGACCTTGGAATCAGTGGTGGGCGGCCGTATCCACCACGTGACCGTGCCTCGGCACACTGACATCCGCGTGGGGACGGTCGAACGGGTCGCGGTGGTGCATCGGGAGCACGGCTGCCTGCTCGGCGTGGTGGTAGGTCAGCGGCAGATGGGTGAAGCCCTTGGTGTCAACCATGGCAGCCAGATTGTCGGGTGCGGTCAACTTGCCCTTGGCTTTCTTGACGGCGATTTCCCAACCGGACACGGCGCTGACGAAGACGTCGTTGCGCGGGTCGGCGATGGCGGCACGAGCGCCGGCCGTGAGCCGCGCCACTTCGGATACCCACCACAGAAATGCGTGGGTATCCAGCAACAGCCGCTGCATTGTCAGGTCTCGTCCGGATAGATCTTCGATCCTTCGATTTCCGAGATGAGCTCCTCGTCCTCGTCGTCGAAGTCCGGCGCCATCCGGATCTGACCCTCAAGCCCTCCTGGCACTCGCTCGCGCATGCGTTCGCGGTGGGGCAGCAGGTTCAGCCAGGGCTTGCAGATCACGATCTCCTCGCCTTGCCACGCCAGCTCGGCCAGCCGCGAGAGTTGCGACTTCGCCTCATGCATGTTTACCCGCATCTACATCGCCCAATAGCTAAGTTGAGCTAAGTCTATCGCGGCGCTCGCGATGATGTCCACTCGGTTGCGGCACAGCGTTGGCACAGCGTGGCGTGGTGCCTCGTTACGCCACTGGCACCTGGGGCACCGGGGGCGAGCGGGAGCGGTTTTTCTGCTATATGCGGCTCGCGTGGAGCAGTTCGAGCGCAAGGGAATCGGCGCCATCTTTCAACTGACGCGTGCGTTCCCGGACGCCATGGGGAGCCTGAGCGCAATCTGGCCGTTCCACAGCCAGACGTTCGGCTACGGTTTCACCGACGGCCCCTGGATCAAGGTGGGCGACGAATACCACATGGGCTGGAAGCCTTGCGCAGCTGCTGCCGCTGCACGCGGTCGGCGGCGTCTCCGCCATCTCCCGCTTCATGCCTTTCCGAGAATGAGCCGGCAGGCGACGCTGCCCGCGGAGGGGCGGACAGCGTCGCCGGCGTTGCACGGCGGCGCTACCTGCCGAGCGCGGCCAAGTAGTCGTTTACCTCTTCCGTGAGTTCCGGCAGCCCGGCGCGCGCCATCAACGCCAGGTAGTCGTCCCAGTCGTCGTCCAGGCTCTTCTCGCCGGTGACGAAGGCCACGAACCACTCGCCGCGGAACTCGTCGATGTTGGTGTAGACCCGCTGCGACGTCTTGCTGGCCAGGGTCTGCACCGGGTCGAACACGCCGTACTCCAGCGACGCCAGGTAGTTGTCGTACTGCTGGCCCTCGAACGTGTCGTGGATGGTGGAGTAGTCGGCGGTCATGTTCAGCATGTGGCCGAGCGTCCGGATGATGTCGCGCTCGTGCAGCTCGGTAAACGCCTTGCGGCCGTTCTCCTCGTTCCAGAATCCTGCTGATGGCGGACCAGTTGCGCTGGGATGCCCTCCCGCGCGCCGGCACGCACAGCGGCGCGGCGCAGTAGGCGCGCTCGAACAGCACGCTCTCGCCGAGCAGCCGGTTGATGTTGGGCGTGTGCGACCCGCGTTCCGCCGCGATACCGAGTTGCGCGCCGGCGCCCGCTGAGGCCTAGCGAACGAGCGCCCCGGACGTCACCAACCCATCCGGGTGCGCAGGTTGGCGATGTGGGCGTGGTGGTGGCTGCCGTGCCAGGCGTAGTGCTGGATGAACCAGCTGACGGTCAGCGTGCCCTCTTCCGGGTGGTGCAGCGTGCGCAGCAGCGCCGGCTCGTCGAGCGCGCGCAGCGTGGCTACCCAACGCGCGTGCAACCCCTCCAGGAGCCGCAACGACCCCTCCAGCGGCTCCGTGCAGGCGTCGGGCAGCGTGGCCCACGCCGCCTCGTCGTACGGCTTGATGGTGGGCACCTCCTCGGTCAGCGCCAGCTTGGTGCGGATGTAGGCGTTCAGGTGGCTGTCGGGCAGATGGTGCACGACTTGGCGGATGGTCCAGCCGCCGGCACGGTACGGGGTGTCGAGTTGGCGGTCGGCAAGATCCTGCACCAGGGTGCGCAACTCGCCCGGCAGCGCCGCGATGCGATCGATCCAGCGTTCGTGTTGCTCCGGCGTCGGATGCGGATCCACGCGCAGCCGTCCGATCGGGTATCTGAGCCGCTCCAGGGCGGCGTTTTCGTGACGGGAGGCCTGCATGGCTCCAACCATATCGCGAACGGGCTCCCCCGGCTGCCCCGTTGCCGATCCGCGCACGATGCTGAATCATGGCGAGCAGCCGTGGTTTCCACAAAGTGGCGGATGCTGGCGCTGGGCTGGCTGGCGTACTGCGCGTTCGGTTTGGCCGTGGGGTCGCTTGCGCCCCTGGTGTCGCCGATCATGCGCGACCTGGGCCTGTCCAGTGCCCGCATGGGGCTGGTACTCGGCGTCTGGCAACTGGTCTATGTGTTCACCGCCATTCCCCTCGGCGTCGCGGTCGACCGGCTCGGAGTGCGCCGCGCCGTGGCCCTGGCGCTGGTGGCGATCATCCTGTCGCTGGTGCTGCGCGCCGCGGCAACCTCGTTCTGGACGCTGCTGGCCGCGGTGGCGCTGTTCGGCGTCGGCGGGCCGGTGGTGTCGATCGGCGTGCCCAAGATTGTGGCCGAGTGGTTCCCGCCGCGGGAGCGCGGACGCGCCGCGGGCCTCTACACCACCGCTCCTACCATCGGCGCCATTGTCGTGCTGGCCACCGCGGCCGGCGTCCTGTTGCGCCTGCTCGGATCGTGGCGCCTGGTGATGCTCGTGCTCGCGGTGGCCGCGGGCGGCGCGCTGCTGCTGTGGATCCTCTACTACCGCGATACGCCGGCGCCCGGCGGTGTGGGCGCGCGCCCGGCGCCGCTAGCGCGGGTGCGCGGACGGTGGCTGGTGCTGCTGCGCGAGCGCAACATGCGCCTGTTGCTGGTGTTGGCGTTGGGCACCTTCGTGGTGAACCACGGACTCAACGCGTGGCAGCCGACCTACCTGGAGGAAGCCGGTTTCCACCTGGCCGCCGCCGGCAGATGGACCGCCGTCGGCACGCTGTGCGGGTTGCTGACCGCCCTCATCGTACCGGGGTTTTCGCGCGCCGGCGCCCGGCGGATGGCCGTGGCGGTGCTGCTGCTGGCATCGGCAGTCGGCCTGGCCGGCATGATGGTGCTGCGCGCCGGACCGCTGCTGGCGGCGTCCTGGGTGGTCGCGATGGCGCGCGCGCCGGTCCTGCCCCTGATGATGCTGTTGTTGATGGAGCAGCCCGGCGTCGGCTCTCGCCACCTGGGCCTGGGGGCGGGCCTGCTGTTCGCGGCGGCCGAGATCGGCGGCTTCGGCGGGCCGGCGCTGCTGGGGGTGGTGCGCGACCAAGCCGGCGGCCTGGCGCCGAGCATGCTGGGCATGGCGGCAGTGTCGCTGCTGATGATCGTGACCATCCTCCGCCTGCGGGAGTCCGCGCCCGAACCCGCCGGCGCCGCCATCAGCGGCGCGCCGGCATCCGTGGCGGACGCGGCAGATGCTCGCCGGCGGTAACGGATCGCCGGGTCAGCGCGGGCGGGGCGGATACTCGCCGATCGGGTGGAGCGCGTTCAGGTCGATGTCCAGGAGGACCGGACCGGCGCCGTCCATCGCCGCCCGGTAGGCGGTGCGGAACTGGTCGACGCCTGCCACCGCCTGGGCGTCCACTCCCATGCTGCGCGCCAGGGCGGGGAAGTCGGGCGTGGCCAGGTCGACACCGAACGTGCGCCCGCCAAAGCGGGTCTCCTCGATACGGCGCAGCACGCCGTAGCCGCGGTCGTTGAACAGGCAGATGGTGACCGGCAACCGGTACTGCGCCACGACGGCCAGTTCGCCGACGTGCAGCATGAAGCCGCCGTCGCCGACAATCAGCACGGTGCGGCGTTCGGTGGCGACGGCGGCCCCGATGGCCAGCGGCAGCCCCGGCCCGATGGCGCCGGCGGTCGGGTGCATGGAGGTGCGCGGTTCCAGGATCGGCAGCATCTGGTTGCCCCACAGGTAGGCGGGCACCGTGCTGTCGCGCACCAGGCGGGTAGCGCGCGGCGCCCCGGCGCGGATCTCCTCCATGATCGCAAAGTGGTCGGGGCCGATCAGGTCGCGCAGCCGCGCCTGCACGGTAGCGCGCGCCGTCCGCGCACGCTCCGCCCACGCCTGCCGCTCGCGGGCCACGGCGCGGTCGCCGCGGTCGCCGCGGTCGGCCAACGCGGTGGTGACGGCGGCCAGGCCGGCGGCGGCGTCCGCCACCACCGCCAGCTCCGCCGGGTTGACGCGGTGTATCACTCCCGCGTCGGCGTCGAGGTGGATCAGCTTGCCGCTCAGCGCCGCGTAGTTGCGCGCCTCGGAACCCACCTGCAGGCGCGTGCCCACCGCCAGCACCACGTCCGCCTGCTCGCGCAGCGCGCGAATCTCCGGGTGGTAGACCAGATTGCCCAGGCACAGCGGGTGGTCGTCGGACAGGCCGCCGCGGCCGTTGGCGCTCAACAGCACCGGCGCGCCGAGCAGTTCGGCCAGCGCGCGCAGTTCCGCGGATGCACCGGCCGGTCGCTGCGCGCCGCCGCTGCGCAGCACGCCGCCGCCGGCCACGATGAGCGGGCGCACCGCGCCGGCCAGCAGCGCGGCGGCGGCGTCCACCGCCGCGGCGTCCGGCTGCACCGGGGCCGGCACGGCCACCGGCGCCTGCTCCGCGGGCGTGACCTCGTGGCCGGCGTACTGCAGGTCGATCGGGATCTCGATGCTGCCCGGCTGCGGGCGGCCGGTCAGGATGTCCTCGATCACGCGCATCAGCGCCGGGGCAATCTGCTGGCGCAGCCGCACTGTCTCGACCCGCCGGCACACGGTCGCGAGCATCGCCGCCTGGTTGTCCGCCTCGTGCACGAAGCCGCGCCCCTTGCCGAAGTTGGCCGTGTCGGCCTGGCCGGTGATCATCAGCACCGGCGACGATGCGAAGCCGGCCTCGTACAGCCCGGGCAGCCCGTTGGCGGCGCCGGGGCCGGTGCTGGTCACCGCCACGCCGAGCCGGCCGGTGGCGCGGGCGTAACCGTCGGCGGCGTGCACGGCGGCCTGCTCGTGGCGCATCGCCACCGGGGTGATCCTGCCGCCGCGCTCGATGGCGTCGTAGATCGGCAGGTTGTGCACGCTCACCACGCCGAATACGTGGGTGACCCCCGCCCGCACCAGAACTTCGTGGACTACCTCGCCTCCAGTCATCTGTTCATCTTAGCCTGAATCACCGCGGAATCCCACCCGCCAGCCGATCTTGCCTCGACCTTGCCGACCTTGACATCCCATTGACCGCGCCAGTAGCGTTCGATGCAGCAGGTCCAGACGGAGGAAGCCGTGGCGCCACGTTCCAATTGGAAGGGATTCGTTCAACTCAGCCTGGTATCGGTGCCGGTGAAGGCGTATACCGCCAACGCGACCGGCGCCCAGATCAGGCTCAATCAGCTGCACAGCGAGTGCAACAGCCGCATCGCCTACAAGAAGGTGTGCCCGGAGCACGGCGAGGTGGGCAGCGATCAGATCATCCGCGGCTACGAGCACGCCAAGGGCAAGTACGTGGTGATCGACGACGACGAGCTCGACAAGCTGCGCACCAAGAGCGACCGGTGCGTCAACATCGAGGGATTCGTGGCTCCTGAACAGGTCGATCCGATCTATCACGCCGGACGCACCTACTACCTGCTGCCCGACGGCGCGGTGGGCCAGAAACCCTACCGCCTGCTGGTGCGCGGCATGGAGGAGAATGGCGTGAACGCCCTCGCCCAGGTAGTGATCGCCCAGCGCGAGCAGCTCGTGCTGCTGCGTCCCCGCGACGGCATCCTCGCCATGACCCTCCTCAACCACCAGGCCAAGGTGAAGTCCTCCGACGCGTATCAGGACGAGGTCGCCGACGCCGAGTGCAGTGCCGAGGAGCTGCAGCTCGCCAGCACGCTGATCAACGCCTCGCGCATCGAGGAGCTCGACTACGGCAAATACACCGACCGCTACGTCGAGAAGCTGTCCGAACTGATTCGCCTCAAGGTAGAGGGTGCGGAGGTGGTGCAGACGCCCGACACCGAGGCGCCGCAGATCATCAATCTCATGGAAGCACTGAAGCAGAGCGTCGCCGCGGCACAGGGAGCCGCCGCCGAGGCGAGCGGCAAGAAGCAGGCGCCAAGCGCCAAGACCCGGCGCCAGGACGAGTCCGAGGTCGAGGCCGAAGACAAGCGCAAGGCCGGTTGAGCGGCGGAGTCGGGATCATCGCCGCCACCCGCCTGCCGGCCAGCTTCGCGCCGATGCTGGCCACATCGGGGCCGCCGTTCGACTCCGACCGCCACCTGTTCGAGGTGAAGTGGGACGGCATTCGCGCCGTGACCATGGTGGATAGCCATGGCGTGCGCATGCTGAGCCGGCGCGGCAGCGATCTCACCGGCAACTACCCCGAACTGGCCGTGCTGGAGCGGCTGCCGCCGGGCACGATGGTGGATGGCGAGATCGTCGTGCTCAACGAGGGGCGGCCCGACTTCGAGTTCGCCCTGCGCCGCGACCGGCGTGGCCCGGGGGCGCCGGACGGCGGCGGCCAGCCCGCGGTCTACCTGGTGTTCGATCTCATGTATCTGCGTTTCACGCCCACCATCGAGCTGCCGCTGACCGCGCGCCGCGCGCCGCTGGCCGAGCTGGTGGGCGCCTGCGGATCGAGTCACGTTGCCTTTTCCGAGGGCATTGTCGGCGCTGGCGTGCAGTTCTATCGCCAGGTCTGCGAGCGCGCCATGGAGGGGGTGATGGCGAAGCGGCTGGACAGCCGCTACCTGCCGGGGCGGCGCTCCGATGCGTGGGTGAAGATCAAGCGCCGTATCAGCTACCATTGCCTGGTGCTGGGGTTTCTCGACCAGGAGGGGCGCGACTTTCAGAGCCTGGCGGTGGCCACCGAGCGCGAACCGGGGGCGGGACTGCGCTACGCGGGGCGCGTCGGCACCGGGTTCAACGCTGCCGAGCGGGGCGAGTTGAACGATCTGCTGCGCCGCCATCGCTGTCCGGAGCCGCTGCTGCCGCTGCCCGGCGACCGTTCGGCGCGCGACCAGCTCGAGCAGATGTGCTGGCTCGAGCCGGTGCTGTTCTGCGTCGTGTCGTGCATGGAAATGACGGCCGGCGGCATGCTGCGCGCGCCGGTGTTCGAACGGCTGGTGCGGGAGGAACAGGAGTGAGCCAGGGTATGGAAGTGGCGTTTGCCGGCCGGCTGGCATCGATGACGCAGCGCGAGGCCGCCGATCGGGTCGGCGCCGCCGGCGGCCGGGTGGTGCGCGAGCCGAGTGTCGACACCGACTACCTGGTGGTGGGGCACGGCGCCTGGCCGCTCGGCAGCGACGGCCTGCCCGATCGCGGCGTGCTGCGCACCCGGCGCCTGAAGGAGCAGTACCCGGACCTGCGCATCGTCTCCGAGACCACGTTCCTGGAGATGCTCGGTCTGGCCGAGAAGGTAGAGGATCTGCAGCGCCTGTTCACCACCGCGCAGTTGAGCCGCATTCTGGGCGTTCCGGTGCCGCAGATTCGTTCCTGGATGCGGCGCAAGCTGATCCGGCCGGCCAAGGTGGCGCGGCGGCTGGCATGGTTCGACTTCCGTGAAGTGGCGATGGCGCGCGCGCTGCACACGTTGACCAGCGCCGGGGTGAGCACGGCCCGCATCGGCCGCAGCATCCGCGATCTCGCCCAGTGGCTGCCGGATGCCGAGCGCATGCTCACCCAGCTGGAGACGCTGTCGCCGGACCACAAGCTGAGCATCCGGCTCGCCGACGGCAGCTTGGTGGAGCCCGCCGGTCAGCGGCTGCTCGACTTCCACGGCGGCGTCGCCGACCCCGCCGGCAACATACGCGCCCTGGCCCCGGGGGAGCCGGCCGCCGGCGGCGCGGGGCCGCCGATCGACTTCCCGCTGCCGGCGGGTGCGCCGCCGGCCTCCGGCGATGCCAGCGGGGCGGCGGGGCGCGCTCCGACGGGCCTCGGCACAGCCGTGGACAGCCGTACCGCGCGGGTGCTGGACCTGCATGCCCGGGCCGGCGGGCGGGGACGGCGCCCCCGGTCAGCGCTCGCCGGGGCCAGCGCCGAGCAGTTGTTCCAGCGCGCCGTGGCGGCCGAGGATGCCGGCCAGTGGCAGTTGGCGCAGCAACTGTACGAGGGCGCCCTCTCGGCCGGCGGGCCGGATCCGGAAACCTGCTTCAACCTCGGCAACGTGCTGTACGAGCTCGACCAGAAGCGCGCCGCGGCCGAGCGCTACCGCGAGGCGGTGGCGCAGGACGCCGAGTACGTGGAGTCGCTCAACAACCTCGGCAACGCACTCGCGGAAACCGGTTGGCTGAACGACGCCGTGCATGCCTACCGCCGCGCCCTCGAACTGGAGCCGTCGTACGCGGACGCGCACAGCAACCTGGCGGAGACGCTGGTCTACCTCGGGCGTTACGACGAGGCGCGGCGTCACTGGACCGCCTATCTCGACCTCGATCCGCACAGTTCCTGGGCCACCGCGATCCGCGAGTTGCTGGGTAACCTCCCCGCCGAACAAGGCTGACTGGCGGCGCGTGGTTAGGCGCGCATGCGCAGCATGGGGCGGGCGAACGACACCGCCAGGTAGTCGCCGGTGCGTCGCGACCGGGTGCCGGGCGCCATGAAGTGGATGGCGAAGGCGCGGCGTTCGCGCGAGGTTTCGTTGCGGCCGGTGTAGTGGAAGGTCTGACAGTGGTGCAGCATGGCGCCGCCCGCCGGCAGCTCGATCGCCACCGCCTGCGAGCTGTCCACGCGGCCGGCGTTGTCGAGCAATGCGTCGGTGGAAGTGGAACGGTCGTGCTCGAGCGCGTTCAGGTGCGAGCCCGGGATCACTTGCATCGCCCCGTTGGCCACCGTCACGTCGTCGAGCGTGAGCCAGCAGCTCATCAGATTGGCCGGCAGGCACTGCCAGTAGGCGTTGTCCTGATGCCAGAACACCGGGCCGCCGTGGTGGGCCGGCTTGTACAGCGCCTGATCGTGGAACAGCTGGATGTTGGGGCCGAGCAGGTCCTCCACGCAATCGAGCATCGGGTCGTGAAACAGCAGGCGGCGGAAGTGCAGGTTGCGTTCGCACATCTGCATGATCTGCAGCATCTGCTCGGGCGCCTCGTTCTTCGTGCGGATGTCGTCGGTGCTGCTGATCGACAGGTTGCGGAACTCCGCGTCGCCGGCGCGGGCGCGGGCGAATTCCCGGTCGTACTCGCGCCGCAGCAGGTCGACCAGGTCGGCATCGAGCAGTTGGCCGAGCTTGAGGTATCCGTCGCGCCGAAAACGATCCACCTGCTCGGCGCTGAGCCGCCGATAGCCGTTGCCATCACTCATTTCTCCCGTCTCCTCCGGCGCCGATTCTACCGCGGTGGCAACGCTCCGTCAGGGTGGCGGCGCGGCGAGATAGATCTGCAACCGGTCGATGGCCGGCGCGAAGTCCTGCCGGTCGGTCAGGGTGGCGCGGAACAGGTCGCCGCGCCGCGCCACCATGTCCGGCACGTTTGCAATGCTGAACCGGCTCGGGTGCAGGTCGCCGTCCAGTTCGTCCCACTCCAGTGGCATCGACACCCGCGCGCCCGGCACCGGCCGCGCCACGTACGGCGGCACCACCGTGGCGCTCTTCCGGTTCTGCAGGAAGTCGACGTACACCTTGCCGCCGCGCCCGCGCGGCAGGCGCTCCACGCTGGCGATCTCCGGCAGCTCGCGCGCCACCACGCGCGCCACCGCCTCCATGAACAGCCGTACCTGCTCGAACTGGTAGCCGGCCACCAGCGCAACGTAGATGTGCAGTCCGGAAGCGCCGGAGGTCTTGATCGCCGGGCGCAGCCCGATGCCGCGCAGCACCTTGCCGGCGGTGCGCGCCACCCGCACCGCGTTGCCGAAACTGGTCTCCTTGGCGTCCAGGTCCAGCACCGCGAAGTCGGGGCTGGCCAGGCTGCCGCGCCGCGACAGCCACGGATGCAACTCGATGCTGCCCAGGTTGACCAGGTAGAGCAGGGTGCGCAGGTCGTTGCAGACGAATTGCCGGGTGTGGCGGGCGTCCACTTCCACCAGCTCGACCCAGTCCGGCACGCCGGCCGGCGCCTGGCGCTGAAAGAACGAGTTGCCGCCGATGCCGTCCGGAAACCGCTTCATGTGCACGGGCCGGTCGCGCAGGTAGGGCAGGAGGAAATCCGCGATCTGTTCGTAGAACGCCAGCAGGTCGCCCTTGGTGTAGCCCTCCCCGGGCCAGAACACCTTGTCGAGGTTGCTGAACCGGACGTCCGCCTGCTCGCGCTGCCGGCTGGCGGCGGCGGCGAGGGCGGCGCCCACCTCCACCTCGCGCGCCCCCGCCGACGCCTGCAACGGCACGCGCCGCCAGTCGGACTGGGCGCCGGGTCGATAGGTGCTGGCGGCGCGCTTGGCCACCAGGCCGTGGAAGCCGGCGCCGGCCGCCACCGCGGCGAGGCTTTCGCCGCTGGCCGTGACGTGGTCTGCGTACAGCAGCGACGGCAACGGCGGCAGCAGCGAGCGCAGGAGCTGCTTGCGCCCGATCAGCGGCAGGCCGCGCACATCCCACTCGTCGTAGTGCAGCAGGTCGAAGGCGTAGTACGCCGCCGCGCCGCCGTCGAGTGCCTCCCGCGTAGGTCTCCCGTGCCGGTCGAGCGCAACGAACACGCCGTCGAGCAGCACCTGCGAGGCGCGTACCTGGCAGAAGTCACGCTCCACCGCCGCGCGGATCTGCGCCGGCAGCACGGCCGCGGCCCCCGACGGGTCCACGAACGCCACCGCGCCGTCGGCAACCGCGGCGAGCGCGCGCAAGCCGTCGAATTCCAGTTCGAACAGCCAGTCCGGGTCCGAGAACTGCGCGTGGTCGCCGGCGGCCGCCATGGCGCGCGGGCGCCGCGGGATCGGCGCCGGGCGGGCGTGCGCGGGATCGACCACCGGCGGCGCCGGCTCGCCGGGTGCGCGGGAGTAACGGTCGCGGGCCTTGAACAGCAGCCACTCGTCGTTGCCGTTCTGCCCCGCGCGCGTGCGTACCAGGTGCCATTCGCCGCGCAGCCGGCGGCCGCGCAGCACCACCTTCACCTCGCCGGCGCCGATCGCGGCGGCCAGGTCGTCCGCCTTCAGCACCTCGTAGGAGCCGGTGTCCCAGATCAGCATGGTGCCGGCGCCATACTCGCCCTTGGGAATGACCCCCTCGAAGGTGCGGTAGCGCAGCGGGTGGTCCTCGGTGTGCACGGCCAGGTGCTTGACCGCCGGATCGTAGGAGAAGCCGCGCGGCACCGCCCAGCACACCAGCACGCGGTCGGTGGCCATGCGCAGGTCGTAGTGCAGGCGCCGCGCCTCGTGGCGGTGGATCACGAAGGTGCCGTCGGCGGCGGGAATCTCAGCCTCGCCACCGGCCGCCGGCGCCGGCAGTGGCTCTGGAGTGCGCCTGAAATCGCGTCTGGCGTCGTAGTCCGCGGTAGGTGCTGGGGGGCCGGCCATGGCTTGACGTGCACGGTAGCCGCGCCGGCCGGCAGTGGCAAGGCAGATTCCGGAGGTCTCGTCCCACTGCCCTGGCGGCGGGCCCGTGGTCCGGCAATGCATCTTCCGAAGCGACGTCACTGCCGGTCCGGTACCGCCGGCCCGCGCCACCGGCGCGTGCTTTGCGGCCGTTGCGTCGGGAGGACCCGTCATGCGACCTTGAAGAGACTGGCGAGCAGCCCGTGAACGAGCCACTTCCACAGCCGTACCTCGAATGCATCAGGCGCTACAACGCCGGCCGGCACTGGCACGCGCACGAGGTCCTGGAGGATCTATGGCGGGCTACCGGCGACCCCGAGCGGCGTCTGTTCTTCCAGGGCGTGATCCAACTGGCTGCCGCGTTCGTGCATGCCGAGCGGGGCAACATGCGCGGCGTGCAGCGGTTGTTGGCCAAGTCGCACGCCAAGCTGGCGGCGGTTCCCTCGCCCTATCTGGCGCTCGACGTCGAGGCGCTGCTGGAGGCGATGGCTGCGGCCGATGTCGAGGCGCAAGCGGTGGCGGCGGATCCTCAGCGCGGCTTCGACTGGAATTACAAGCCGCGCTTGACCCTGCGGCTCGACCGAGGGTGCGCCGATGGCCGAACCGGCAGTAATCGTGAGTGATGGGGGGCGCGCCGGTCTCGGCGCCTGACGTTGAAGGAACATAATGGCTGAGGAGCAGTCGGCCGTAACCGCAGAACGCCCGCCCACCGTTGCCGACGTGCGTGCGGCCGCCGCGCGCATCGGACCCTACGTCCACCGCACGCCGGTGTTCACCAGCTCGTTCCTGGATGGCGAGAGCGGGGCGCGGCTGTTCTTCAAGGCCGAGAACCTGCAAAAGGTGGGCGCTTTCAAGATGCGCGGGGCCATCAACTTCGTGCTGCAGCTCACCGCCGCCGCGGCGCGGCGCGGCGTGGTGACCCACTCGTCGGGCAACCACGGCCAGGCGGTGGCGGCGGCGGCGCGCGCCCGCCGCGTGCCGGCCACGGTGGTGATGCCGCGCAGCTCTGCGCAGGTGAAGCGGGCGGCGGTGGCGGGCTACGGGGCACGCGTGGAGCTGTGCGCCGACGGCGACGCGGCGCGCGCCGCCGCGGCCGAGCGGTTCGTGGCCGAGCAGGGCGCCACGCTGATCCATCCCTACGACCACCCGCGCATCGTCGCCGGCCAGGGCACGGTGGCGCTGGAGCTGTTCGAGCAGGTCGAGGCGCTGGACGCGCTGGTGGCGCCGGTGGGCGGCGGCGGCTGCCTGAGCGGCATCAGCGTGGCGGCGCGCGCCCTGCACCCGGAGCTGGCCCTGTTCGGCGCCGAACCCGCCGCGGCCGACGACGCGGCGCGCTCGCTGGCCGCCGGACGCATCATCCCCAGTATGCAGCCTGACACCGTGGCCGACGGACTGCGCACCTCGCTGGCGCCGCTCACCTTCACCCTGCTGCGCCGCAACCGGGTCACCATCCTGACCGTCGGGGAGGCCGCCATCATCGCCGCCATGCGGCTCATCTGGACGCGCATGAAGCTGGTCGTGGAACCCTCCGCCGCGGTCACCCTGGCCGCCGTGCTCGCCCACCCCGAGCCGTTCCGCGGCCGCCGCGTCGGCCTGATCCTGACCGGCGGCAACGTCGACCTCGATCGCCTGCTCGGTGCTCCTGCCAGCTAAGTCAGACCCGCCTACTTCCCCGTCATGGACGGCAGATGGCTGCTCTCACTGTTGTCGACCTAAGCCGAAGGAAGAGCTTGTACTCCAGGCGACGAATCCTTACACTGCCTTGGAGGGCTCGGACAGACGGATAGGCTGCTATTATTGTCGTTTTGGTCACGTTGTTTGGTCGTTGAACAGCTAGTTGCGAGGAGTGCTACAGATGAGCGAAAACGGAAGAGTTGACTGGTACGACGACGCTGACGAGAGCATTCATGATCTTCAAGTGGACGAATATGATATCACCGTGTCACCGAACGATTTCAATGTGATGACGCTGTGCAGCTTTGTCGACAGAGGATCGGTACGAATACCCGTATTTCAGCGGGATTTCGTATGGGATATCGGACGTGCATCAAGGCTAATAGAGTCCTTGATACTGGGCCTTCCGGTGCCGCAGTTGTTCTTGTACGAGCAAGGAAAGAATCGTTTTTTGGTGATTGACGGACAGCAACGTCTGATGTCGATTTACTACTTCATAAAGAAGCGTTTTCCTCGTAGCGCAAGACGTGCCGACATTCGACGTATGTTTGACTTAGAAGGTCATATACCGGAAAAAATGTTGCATGATGACGAATATTTCCAGACGTTCAACTTGCGATTGTCGGACGATAGACCTCGTCAGAGAAACAGATTTAAGGGTCTCAACTATACCACTTTAGGAGAAGACTACAGGACGCAACTTGACTTGCGTCCGATCAGGAACATCGTGGTCAAACAGAGTGCACCTGAAGACGACCAGTCTTCGATTTTTGAAATCTTCAATAGACTCAATTCAGGTGGCGTAAATCTCCGTCCGCAGGAGATCAGAACAAGCATGTACCACTCTGATTTCTACACAATGCTGTATCGGATGAATGCCGAAAATGCCACGTGGAGACGACTATTGGGATCGAGTGATACGGATTTGCACATGAAGGACATTGAGATACTATTGCGTGGTTTCGCGATGTTGGTCGATCGCGGCAAGTACGCGTCGTCAATGGTAAAGTTTCTGAACCAGTTTTCTTTCGATTGTAGGTCGCTAAGTTCCGAGAAGAATCAATACCTAGAGAGTTTATTGACTTCGTTTCTGAAGTCGTGTACATCGCTGCCGGATGATGTCTTTATGACCAAAAGAGGACGCTTTAATGTCGCGTTGTACGAGGCCGTATTCACGGTTGCGTGCAGCAAGGCTTTTGCAGATAATTGTACCGTGACGGGTAAGCTATGGGCGAGAGAGATCCGGAAGCTGTCTACTGACGAGAGTTTCCTGGCTGCGGCGCTCCAAGGTACAACGCAGAAAGCGAATGTCGAGAAGAGGCTCGATCGGGCAGAAGAATTGATCGGTATTCACTAGCCGAGAATATGTCTGTACGAGCCGACCCGGTGGGGACGTTGTACCGCGAGTTTAGGGATTTAGTAGAGATGCTCGATGCGAGCGGACAGGCGTCCGCGAGAAGTTTCGTGGACGGCAACTTTCGGAAGATACTGCTGTTGTCGGCGGCCAGTTACTTTGAGCGTGAAATGATAGAGTCGTTAACGGAGTTTACGCGCGAGGTAGTTAGAGATGATCATGTTCTCGTGGCTGTCGTAGTCGGGCGAGTTATTGAGCGGCAGTATCATACTTGGTTCGACTGGAAAGCGTCGAATGTAAATCAATTCTTGAGAATGTTTGGTGCGACGTTTGCGGAGCAGACGAGGGAGGTTATTCGGCTCGACGAAGGCCTGTCCGAGTCCGTGCGCGGTTTCCTGGAGATTGGACGCGAAAGGAACCGCGTTGTACATCAAGATTTCGTCAGCTTTCGGATGGAGAAAACGTCTGAGGAAATCTATGACACGTACATTGGTGCACGGCGGTTCGTGGAGTGGTTTCGAACAGTGCTGTCGCAGCATGTAGAAACTTAGTTGCGCTTACGTATAGGACGTTGACCCCTATGGTAAAGGTGGTTTCCATCTCGGGCGTTCTCCACGTGCTGCGGAGGGGAGAGTGCGCAGACAGATCCCTTAACGGATTGTTCTGGGAAGTGAGTTGTAGCGTTTCGCTCGTAAAATAAGCGGCACCGTATTGGCCTGCACCAACAAGTCGACCGGCTTGAAGCTCGACTTCCCACGTTAGAATGTCATTAGGTGGGGGTAAGCGGTTCTTCGACCCGCAGCTGGGGGGACTGTGGGATCGCTCTCGCCCCGGGAGGGCCGTCGGTCTTTCCCCCGGCAGTTACCGACTCCACGTTCTCCATCGCATTCTCCAACACCCGCGACGGACTGTGTAGTGCTCCATCCTGAGCCTCTGGCTCAGCCGCCTCCGATCCGCTCTAACCTCGCCGGCCAAGTATTCCGCCACGGCCTGCTAGTAGCCGACAGCGCCCGGTCACCGCTTTCTTGAGCCACTCAACGCCGTTACCACCGAAGGCACCGCCACGCGCCGAGAACCTACCTTCGGGGGTCGTAGCTGCCTTCGAATGGCATGCTCCGAGCTTCTGGCCGCCGTTTCGCCAGCTGTTCACCGAAGATCTCACTAGCCACCGCGGCGTCGCCGGTTGCGGGCCGTCTGCCGGCCCGTGCTACGGCTCGCGGGCGCTGGCGGCGGCCTGCAGCGGCCTTGGGCGAGAATTCGGGATGCCCTGCCCACTTGAGCGTTGCGTCAGACGCCGCAAGGCGATAGCTTGTAGGCGGAAGCCGTGAGTACTACAACACATCAGATTCCCGAGCGGCCCATGGCGGTTGCTCCCCAGTCACGCGAGGCGGTGCAGAACGTAGCCGACTTTCTTGCCGATCTTGGCCCGCGAGTCACCGGCGAGCTGCGCACCGACATCTACAGCCGCATGCTGTACAGCACCGACGCCAGCATCTACCAGGTGATGCCGCATGCCGTCCTGATCCCGCGCAACGCGGACGACGTGCAGGCCGCGGTCACCCTGGCGCACGAGCGGGGCATCCCGATCGTGCCGCGCACCGCCGGCTCCAGTCTGGCCGGGCAGGCGATCGGCGAAGCGCTGATCATCGACTTTTCGCGCCATCTCGACGCCGTCCTCGAACTCAACAAGGAGGAGAGCTGGGTGCGCGTGCAGCCGGGCATCGTGCTCGACGAGCTCAACCTCTACCTGAAGCCGCACGGCCTGCAGTTCGGTCCCGACCCGGCGAGCAGCAACCGCGCCGCCATGGGCGGCATCGTGGCCAACAACTCCACCGGCTCCCACTCCATCCTGTACGGCATGACGGCCGACCACGTGCTGGAGCTGGAGACGTTCCTGAGCGACGGCACGGCCGCCCACCTGGGGCCGGTCGAGGCCGCCGCGCTGGCGCAGTTCCAGAAGCGTCCCGGCCTGGAGGGGCGCCTGTATCGCGGCATCGCCGATCTGGCGCGCGACAACGTGGACGCCATCCTCGCCGGCACCCCCAGGCACTGGCGGCGCTGCGGCGGCTACAACCTGGACCGGTTCGTCGACGGCGCCTCGTTCCGCTACCCGCGCGACCCGCGCTTCAACCTGGCCAAGATGATCAGCGGCTCGGAGGGCACCCTGGCGGTGATGACCGAGCTGAAGCTGGGCGTGGTCGACCTGCCGACCCGCACCGGGCTGGCGGTAGTGCACTTCGACAGCCTGCATGAAGCACTGTCGTCGGTGCCGGCGATGCTGGAGACGCGCCCGAGCGCCATCGAGCTGCTCGACAATCTCGGCCTCACCCTGTGCCGGGGCGTGCCCCAGTATGCGCGCCTGCTGTCCAGCTTCGTGGAGGGCAATCCCGACTGCGTGCTGATCACCGAGTTCCGCGGCGAGAGCGAGGCGGAACTGCGCGCGTCGGTCGCCAACCTGCAGCGGCACCTGACCCGCCAGGGAGTGAAGACGCACACCGTGGCGGCGATCGACCCGCAGGTGCAGAGCAACGTGTGGGCCGTGCGCAAGGTGGGCCTGGGCCTGATGATGAGCATCAAGGGCGACTACAAGCCGATCCCGTTCATCGAGGACGCCGCCGTGCCGCCGCAGCATCTGGCCGACTACGTGACCGAGATCCAGCGCTTCTGCAAGGAGGTCGGCACCGAGCGGGTGGCGATGTACGCGCATGCGAGCGCCGGCTGCCTGCACATCAGGCCGCTGATCAACACCAAGCTGGCCGCCGACCTGGCGCGGTTGCCCAAGATCGCCTCGTTCGCGGCGGAGCTGCTCGGCCGCTACGGCGGTTCGTTGTCCAGCGAGCACGGCGACGGGCGGGCGCGAAGCTGGCTCAACGAGCAGTTCTTCGGGCGTGAGCTGTACGAGTTGTACCGGCAGGCGAAGGGCATCTTCGACCCGGCCGGCATCCTGAACCCGGGGCAGGTGGTGGATGCGCCGCCGATGACCCAGGATCTCCGCTACGGCGTCGAATACCGGGCGCTGCAGCAGCCCGAACACCTCGACTTCAGCAGCGACCAGGGATTCGACCGCGCCATCGAGATGTGCAACGGCGCCGGCATCTGCCGCAAGAAGACCGAGGGCACCATGTGTCCCTCGTTCATGGTCACCCGCGAGGAGGAGCACAGCACGCGCGGGCGCGCCAACCTGTTGCGCGCCGCCATGAGCGGCCGCCTGCCGGCCGCGGAGCTGACCGGCGAGCGTATCTACGCCGCCATGGACCTGTGCATCGAGTGCAAGGCGTGCAAGGCGGAGTGCCCCTCGTCGGTGGACATGGCCAAGGTGAAGTTCGAGTACCTGGCGCGCTACTACGAGGCCAATCCGGTGCCGGCACGGGTGCGCTTCTTCGCCGACATCGCCCGCGCCAGCCGCGCCAGCAGCGGCTGGCGCGCCCCGATCGTGAATGCCCTGCTCGGCGCCGCGCCGGTGCGCCGGCTGCTGGAGAAGACGCTCGGGATCAGCAGCAAGCGCACCCTGCCGCGCTTCGCCGCGCAGCCGTTTACGCGCTGGTTCGCGGACCGCGCCGCGGCCGGCTCCGGTGGCGGCCAGTTGGCAGCGGCGCCGACAACGGCGCCGCCCGCGCAGCTGAACGGCGGTGTGCCGGCGGCGGCGACGAAACCGTCGGCCAACGGCGGCCCCGCCGCCGGGGCCGCCGCGGAGGCGCGCAGCGTGGTGCTGTTCAACGACACCTTCAACACCTACAACGACCCGGAGGTGGCGATCGCCGCCGTCGAGGTGCTGGAGGCCGCCGGCTACCGCGTGGTGCTGCCCGGCCACTGGTGCTGCGGGCGCCCCATGGTGTCCAAGGGCCTGGTGGAGCAGGCGCGCGCCGCCGCCCGTGCCACCGTCGACAAACTGCATCCGCTGGTCGCCCAGGGCATGCCGGTGGTGGGCCTGGAGCCGAGCTGCATCCTCACCCTGAAGGACGAGTACCTGTCCCTGCTGCCCGGCGACGCCAAGGCGCTCGCGGTGGCCGACGCGGTGTGGACGTTCGAGGAGTTCGTCGCCGCCGAGGCGGAGGCGGGCCGCTTTGGGGTGCAGTTCCGCCCCGCTGCGGGACGCGTGCTGCTGCACGGCCACTGCCACCAGAAGGCGCTGGTCGGCACCGGTCCCAGCCACCGGGCGCTGGAGCTGGCCGGCTACACGGTGGACGAGGTGGACTCCGGCTGCTGCGGCATGGCCGGCTCGTTCGGCTACGAGGCGGAGCACCTGGAGGTGTCGCTGGCGATGGCCGAGCGCCGCCTGCTACCCGCCGTCCGCGCCGCTGGCGAGGCCACCGTGATCGCCGCCGCCGGCACCAGTTGCCGCCACCAGATCGCCCACGGCTGCACCCGCGAAGCGCTGCACCCCGCCCAGATCCTGCGCAACGCTCTCGTCGCCGACCGCGACCGCTGACGCTGAGGCGCTACGAGCGGCGGCCGCTGGCGCTGAGGAAGGCGCCGGCGGCGTCTTCTACCGACTCCTGGATGGCCTGCAGGATGGAAGTTCGGTCGCCGAGTCCGAGGCGTCCGAAGCGGCGCGCGATCAGCATTCGCTGGCCGCCGAGCGGGGAGTGGATGGCGAAGTAGGCGTCGATCGCGTACACGAAGCTGCCGTCCTCCCGGTCGAGACAGGACACCGAGAAATCGAGGTACAACTGATCGAACAGCGCACGCGAGAGCTCCAGGTGGCGCGGCCGGATCTCGTTCCCGGTCAGGACCGCATCGATGATGCCTTCCGCATGCGCGTTGCCGATGGGGCAGTCGCTGTGCGTGCCGTGAAAGTAGTACAGCTCGCCCGGATCGCCCGTGGCGTGCTCGATTGCCTCCAGCACCCAGTCCGGCGAATCCGCGAACAGGTCCGCGCCGGCGGACAGCAGGAACGCGACGCCGCACACGGCGGCGACCAATGCTCGGCTGATGCGCGACATGCGTGCCATGATGTGCCGGTCCGCCGTGCCGGTCAAGTTGGCAGCAGGTGGGCGCGGCCGAAGCCGCGTACCAGGTGGCTGGCCAGCCAGCGCCCGCTGCCGTCGCGGGGCGAGCCGCGTTGGCGCAGGGGGGCGTTCAGCTTGGGCGAGTCGGGGTGGCGCAGGTTCATCTGTTCGACGATGACGCCCCGGCGCAGGTGATTGTGCAGGTAGCTGATGGTGCCGTTGCGGTCCACCGCCACCACCACTCCCATGTGGGTCAAGTCGTCGTCCCAGCGGCGGTTGCCGTTGCGGTCCCAGGTGTTGTCGAAGAACACGATGTCACCCGGCTCGGGCCGCGCGGACGGGTCCGCTGGGAAGTACAGGCGGTGGTCGCGCATCATCCGATGAAGACGCGCGACGCCGTTGCCCTGGTAGCGATGGAAGTGCGCGCCCAGGTTGATGCCGGCGGCGGCATAGACCGCCAGCACCGCGCCGGTGCAGTCGTCGCGGTACTCGGTGCCGCCGACGTACAGCCGGTCCACCCCGATCAGGTCGTGCGCCGACCGCACCAGGCTGTGTTGGCGCTCGCTGAACTCGTGGCTCGCCATTGCGGGCGCGGCGTACCGGACCTCTCCGGTCGAGCAGCTGTTCAGCACGGCTACCGCCAAGCCCGCGCTCGCTGCAATTGCCCACGCCCTGGTCCGAGAATGCCGGCCGGCACGCGATGCCCGTGTACCGATTCTCATCGTCTTCGATGTCACGGAGTGCCCATGCCGACTCACGTCACTAGTATCGGCGGCCGCTACATCGGCACCCCGAGCAGCGTTCCCCGCTTGGGTGCGTTCGCGACCGAGACCTGCTCCCGGCGCCGGTCTGTCCTGGCCGCCCAGCGGCTGCCGGTGCTGGACGCGGGCCGCGCGGGCGCATACTTTGTGGGCCGGAGGTACCGCCGCCGATCATGCCAGATTCCCTTGGCGCGCGCGCCGAATTGCGCGTAGAGCCCGACCGCTATACCTACTACCGCCTCGCCGCGCTGGCAGAGCACGGTGCGGGGGACTTGAACCGGCTGCCCTATTCGTTGCGCATCCTGCTGGAGTCGCTGCTGCGCGGATGCGCCGCCGGCCTGGTGACGCGGGAGCAGGTGCTGGAATTGGCCGCTTGGCAGCCGCGCGCCACGCAGCGTCCGAGCCTGCCGTACCGCCCGGCGCGGGTGATCATGCAGGATCTGACCGGTGTGCCGGCGGTGGTCGATCTGGGCGCCATGCGCGCCGCCATGGCACGGCTCGGCGGCGACCCGTCGGGGGTCAACCCGCAGGCTCCAATGGACCTGGTGATCGACCACTCGGTGCAGGTAGACCACTTCGGCTCCGGCGACGCGCTGGCGCGCAATGCGAAAATCGAGTTCAGCCGCAACCGCGAGCGCTTCGAGTTCCTGCACTGGGGGCAGAGCGCGTTCGCCAACTTCCGCGTGGTGCCGCCGGCGACCGGCATCGTGCACCAGGTGAACCTCGAGTACCTGGCCAGCGTGGTGATGGTCGATCCGCACGACGCGGCCAACTCCTCCCCGGCGCCGCTGGTGTACCCCGATACCCTGGTGGGCACCGACTCGCACACCACCATGATCAACGGTCTCGGCGTGCTCGGCTGGGGGGTCGGGGGCATCGAGGCGGAGGCCGCCCTGCTCGGGCAGCCGTACGACATGCTGACGCCGGAGGTGGTCGGGGTACGCCTCACCGGCCGCCGGCAGCCGGGCACCACCGCCACCGACGTCACGCTGGCGGTGGTGGAGTTGCTGCGCACGCACGGCGTGGTGGGCAAGTTCGTCGAGTTCACCGGCCCCGGGCTGGCCTCGATGAGCCTGCCGGACCGCGCCACCATCGCCAACATGGCGCCCGAGTATGGCGCCACCATCGGCTTCTTCCCGGTCGACGACGAAACCCTGCGCTACCTGCATCTCTCCGGACGCTCCGAGGCGGCCTGCAACCTGGTCGAGACCTACTGCCGAACGCAGGGTCTGTTCCGCACCGCCGACGCCCCCGAGCCTGCCTTCAGCGAGCTGCTGGAGCTGGACATCGCGGCGGTCGAGCCCGCCCTCGCCGGCCCCAAGCGACCGCAGGACCGCGTCCTGCTGCCGGCGCTCAAGCGCCAGTTCCGGGCCAGCCTCGGCGCCGGCAAGGCGGAGCGCGGCTTCGCCCTGTCCGCCGCCGAACAGGCGCGCACCGCCACCGTGCAGGACAACGGCAGCAGCGCCACCATCGGCCACGGCGCGGTGGTGGTGGCGGCCATCACCTCCTGCACCAACACCTCCAACCCGTCGGTGATGCTGGGCGCCGGCCTCCTGGCGCGCAACGCGCGCGACCGCGGCCTTGCCGTGCCGGCCTGGGTCAAGACCAGCCTGGCCCCCGGCTCCACCGTAGTCACCGACTACCTGCGCCGCGCCGGCGTCCTGGAGCCGCTCGCCGAGCTGGGCTTCGACCTGGTCGGCTACGGCTGCACCACCTGCATCGGCAACTCCGGCCCGCTCCCGGAACCGGTGGCGGCAGCGATCGACGACGGCGACCTGGTGGTCGCCTCGGTGCTGTCCGGCAACCGCAACTTCGAGGGCCGCATCCACGCCCAGGTCAAGGCCAACTTCCTCGCCTCGCCGCCGCTGGTGGTCGCCTACGCCCTCGCCGGCACCGTCGACCGCGACCTGACCAGCGAGCCGGTCGGCACCGGCCGCGCCGGTGAGCCGGTCTACCTGCGCGACATCTGGCCCACCGAGGCGGAGATCGATGCCGCCATCGCGGACGCCGTGCGGCCGGAGATGTTCCGCCAGCGCTATGGCAACGTGCTCGGCGGCAACGAGACCTGGAACGCCATTGGCGCCGGCGGCGGCGCGGCCAGCGAGCTGTATGCCTGGGATGCAGACTCCACCTATGTGCGCGAGCCGCCATTCTTCGCCGCGCTCACCCGCGCCGTGCCGGCCATCGAGCCGATTGCCGATGCGCGCGCCCTGGCCGTGCTCGGCGATTCGATCACCACCGATCACATCTCGCCGGCCGGCGCCATCTCCCCCGACAGCCCGGCCGCGCGCTACCTGCGCGAGCATGGCGTGGGGCGGGTCGACTTCAACACCTACGGCGCCCGCCGCGGCAACCACGAGGTGATGATGCGCGGCACGTTCGCCAACATCCGGCTCAAGAATGCCCTCGCCGGCGGCAAGGAGGGCGGCTACACCGTGCACCTGCCGTCGGGCGAGCCGATGGCCATCTACGACGCCGCCGAGCGCTACCGCGCCGAGGGCGTGCCGCTCATAGTGCTGGGCGGCAATGAGTATGGCTCCGGATCAAGCCGCGACTGGGCCGCCAAGGGGCCGCTGCTGCTCGGCGTGCGGGCGGTGATCGTGGCGTCGTTCGAGCGCATCCACCGCTCCAACCTGGTCGGCATGGGCGTGTTGCCGCTGGAGTTCCTGGACGGGGTGTCGGCCGGCAGCCTGGGGCTGACCGGGCGCGAGCTGTTCTCGATCGAGGGGCTCGGCGACGACCTGGCGCCGCGCGCGATCCTGCACGTGCGCGCGACCGGGGACGGCGGCGCCGACGTGGCGCGCTTCCCGGTGCGGGTGCGCATTGACACCGAAACCGAAGTGGATTACTACCGCCACGGCGGCATCCTGCACATGGTGCTGCGCCACATGCTGGCACAACAAGAGGAGAATACAGCGTGACCTTCGTTCGCTTTGCCCGTGCAGATGAGAGTGTTTCCTACGGCCTGCTCGCCGGGGACGAGATCCAGCCCATTGACGGTTCGCCGTTCGGCACTTGGTCGGATGCGGGCTCGCCGGTCGCGCTGAGCGCGGTGCGCCTGCTCGCTCCGGTCGATCCGGCCAAGGGGCTGGCGCTGGCCGGCAACTTCCGCGATCACCTCGGCAGCACCCCCGAGCCGACCCAGCCGGAGCCGTTCTGGAAGACCCCGAACGCCTTCATCGGCCCCGGCGACACCATCCTGCTGCCCCCGGACCTGGCGCGCGTCGACGCCGAGGGCGAGGCGGTGGCGGTGATCGGCCAGTGGTGCAGCCGCGTGTCGGAGCGCGAGGCGCTGAACTACGTGCTCGGCTACACCTGCGGCAACGACGTCAGCGGCCGTCCCTGGCAGCGCGGCGACAACCAGTGGTGGCGCGCCAAGTCCGCCGACACCTTCGGCCCGCTCGGTCCCGCCATCGTCACCGGCCTCGACCCCGGCGAACTGTCGGTGATCACCCGCATCAATGGCAACGAGGTACAGCGCTGCGGCCTCGCCGACATGATCTACAACTTCGCGGTGACCATCTCGTTCATCAGTCAGGCCGTGACCCTGCAGCCCGGCGACGTGATCTTCTCCGGCACCTCCGGCACCCCCGCCCAGCTCAACGATGGCGACACCTGCGAAGTGGAGATCCCCGGCATCGGCACCCTCGCCAACCCGGTCAAGCTGCGCTAAGCTGATATGGCCGGTTCGGCAGCAGGCTTCCAAATGAATACCGATTGGCGCTACCATTGGATGTCGAACTTCAACTCAAATGAGGTACACCCACTCTGACATAGATCAGCTACTCGGCCATCTCAAGAGCGAATTCGGGCAACATGGCCGGCGCGCCGCCGATTCGCTGTTGACGGCCCGTAGACTCCTGGATTGGGCTAAGGGCGACGACACTGGCGCCCCCCGCGCCGGGAATGCAATTGCCTATTGCCTGCGCGAAGTAATGACCGAGATTCTGAAGGCGCAGGACGATTCAAGACAATCTTGGCGGTCGATCTCTCGAGAGGTGGTCGATGCGAAGCAAAGCTATCAGCGAGTCCACCAATCTGGCACGGACGAGCAGCGACCGCTCACCGATCTGTTGAGGAAGATAGATGATCTGGCCGAGTTTCACGAGCGGGAGTCAGATCGCGAACGGCGGCTGATTGCCGTGCTGTTTGATCGAACGGGAAGCGCGCCGGTGGCTGGTAGCACTTCAGTCAAGAAGTACCAGCGCACATTACACGGTCTGAACAAGGTTGTCCATGGATCGACCCCGTACGGTGTAGATCAGGCGGAGTGCACTTGGTCGGAGTGCCTGGCGCTGCTGAGCATGCTGTTCCTGCCAGACGTCCGGTATAGGGAACTCGGCCGGCTTGCGAAGGTTGAGCAACCGAGTGTGGAGCATGTGGAGGAGGTCAGCGAGCTCGTGATCGCTGCCCCTCATCTGCGCTTCTTCCTTGCGAGAATCGAACGCCCGGTTTGGCTTGACATGCTGACTGATTCGGGCCTGCTCGATCCACCCGACAACGGAGAAGGATGGCCGGTGTTCGTAGCGACAGAGCGCTTGGCACGTCAATATCCTGCCGCAGTAGCGCATTGGCTGAACAAGATGTACTCGCGGTTGGCGGATAACATCAGGTGCGCATCGATTATCGGTGACGCGGCACTGGCGAGTGGCGAGGCCGGTCTACCGCTGGTGGCTCGGATCGTGCGCCGGCATTCGGCAGAACCGGACGTAGTGCGGCTTTCGTGGGACGCGGCACGAAGTGCGAACCCATCGTCAGACACCTTCGAATTGTTCGTGGACATCGTGTTCAACCAACAGTCGAGCTCATTTACTTGGACCTTCGGAGAGATCGCCGAGCGATTTTTGAGCGGTATCGATTCGAGCAACGCGATGCCAAGATTGCAGCTCCTCGCTTCCAAGATAAGGTCGACGCCGGAGGATGATTATGTTCGGTCGTGGCACGAACACAAGCCTTATGGATCGATATCCGACCGTTACGATGAACGATATGATGAACGATTCGACGTTCTTATCCACGCACTTTTGAAGGGCACTCGTATCGCTTTTCAATGGACAGATATCGGGTCGCTGCTCAAGCTTATGGACGCGTTACCGGGAATGATCGGGTTGCGGATGCGGCTCTGGCTCCTCGGCAACACACCCGAGGTTGGCGTCGGTGTGGTAATCGATGAGATCGCTACGGGCATTGGGCATCGGTGGCCAAACGGAGATGATCTTGCGTTGATCGACAGGGTGGTTCAGACGGCTGATCCGACGCAGTACGAGGGCCGCTGGCGAGAAGTGCTTGGTCCGGCGCCTGATGTCGAGGATGTTGGGCGTGCCTTGGCGGCCGATGAGCCGCGCAAAGAGTGGATTCGCGCGTTAAATTGGTCCCCGTTCCTGACTGATATCTTAAGCGGAACGTGGGAGGACGTCCTCGAGGTGCTATCAGCCCGTTATGGCAGGCGGAGTCGCGAGCTCCTTGATGCGAAGAGGGCGCAGCTAGGAGGGGAGATCGTTTCGGATGACAGTCCGTTTAGTGTTGACGAACTAACATCGCTAATGCCGGAGGACGCTTGCCGCAAGATTTCCGAGTGGATTCCACGAGACGGTGAGTGGATGGTCAACTCACGTGCACTATCTCGGACACTTGAGCGAGTGGTCATCAACAATCCGTCACAGTGGGTGAGGAATCCTTTACGGATCGCAATGGCGCTGCGCCATCCGACCTATATTCATCGTTATCTTGTGGCAATCCACGCCACACTCTCCGAAAGCGGGGCTCCAGTCGGCAAACTGATTCAGCTCATTGCTCTGCTCAGAACGCACCCATGGACAGCGGACAAGCTGGGCAGGAATCAATTCGACTACGACACGGATTGGACGAACGTCGATCGCACCACCATCGACATCATTGAGAGTCTTGCCAAGAATGACATCGGGTTTGCTGAGTTCTCGGACCAGGTATGGACCATCCTTGAGTCAGCGGTGTGGGCCCGTTCGGATTCGACCGACCGGACCGTACCGGCCCGGCAGGATCCAAGAGACATCGCAATCAACTTGCCACGGACGCAAGCACTCATGGCGGCCTTGGAGTTTATGGCCTATGAGTTTCGGAGTACTGATCGCATCCGACCCGAAGCGTTTTGCCTTCTGGATAAGACACTACGGCTGGTCGACGATGACGGTCTCTACCACCGGGCAATCATAGCGCCTAGTATCGGCATCCTTCGACATGTTGCTCCGGAATGGGTAGAATCTAATCGAGACTTGTTGTTTGGCTCGGAGGCGCCGACTGGGTTGGGTCAAAAGACCTTAGACCAAGCCCTGAAGTGGGGCCGGCCGAACAGGTGGCTGCTGGAGGAGTTTCGATGTGGCGTCATAGACGCGGTACGCAGACGGGTCAAAAGCGCTCTCGATCATTTTCTGTCTGCGGTCCTCTGGGATTGGAATGGATACTCGCTGGCGGATGCGTCTGAGTTCCTGGGTTCGCAACCTAAGTTGCTCATGGAAGCCTGTGACCGACTCGGCTATCTGTTGGACAGCGACAGCGCAAAGGAATCTCATATCGAGCGGGCTCTTCGGTTCTGGCGGATCATGACGGACAAAGGACAACCCATCCACGGCCTCGCCGGCTTCGGTGGGTTTGCGCGCGTTGCAAAGATGGACGATCGGCGGTGGAGCGAGCTAACGATAGACACGTTGAGAAGCACCGGTGGGCGTATCGATCAGGCGCATGTGGTGGCCGAGCGAGCTGCCGGATTGGAACCAACCGATACTACGTTAGAGATTATGGATAATCTGGTGCGTAGATCAAATACAATAGCATCAGACGGGAAGCGGGATCGAGTCTACTATCACACAAAGTGGGCGCAGCAAAAGGTCGAGCAGGCGGCACGAGAGTTGCTTGATAGATCATCCGAACTGAGAGAGTCTGACCATTTTCGGCGACTCCATACGGCTTTGCGCGAACGCGGCACTGACATATGATTCATTCGTCTGAAGCGCTCCAGTTTGCACCTCCCGACTCCTCATGCTCGGCCGTTATCGAAGGCACGAGTTCGGAGAGGGCCACGAACCGGACGCTGACGCCGTCATAGTCGCGTACTTCGGTGCGTTCGACATCAGTGGTTACGACATAGTTGGAGCCGTCTGGATAATGGGTGCGAAACGCTCGGACGTTTCGGGGATTGAAGCCTTCGGTACGCCACTTGCACTCTACCGTCACCGGCGGCCGGTTCGGGGCCGCGAATACAAAGTCGATTTCATGTCCACGCCGATCACGCCAGTAGAACACTCGTCTGCTTCCGGTGTTTCCAAGGTATTCGTTGAGTACGTAGTGCTCCCACAGTGTTCCACGATCCTCGTCGTGCAGCCGGGACCATCCCTTGAAGTGACAGACGAACCCGGTGTCGAATGCATACACTTTTGGTGCTGCCACAACCTCCGTAGTACGGCGGGTGCTGAATGGACGTACCACGGTGACCACCATGGTCTCTTCCAATACTTGCAGATACTCATTCACGATGTTCCGGCTGATTTCACATTGAGCGGCAAACCGAGTTGCTTCGAATATCCCACCGCTGACGGCAAATAGAAGCTCCAGGAAGCGCAGAAAGGACGAACGCTGTCGTAGGCGGAAGTGTTCCTGGATGTCGCGCGCCCAGAAGGAGTCGATCCACTCCTGAAATCCGTGCTCTGGAGGGCTGCTGGAGAGATAGAAGGGCGGTAGTCCGCCACATCGGAACCGATGATCGAGGTCGCGTGTACCGAATTCGTGTTCGTCCTGGAGGAGCATCGGGGTCAGCCACAGGTCGCGCTTGCGATCCGTCAGGGTGTCGCGAAAGCGGCGCGACGCCCCCAAGGACGAAGAACCGGTTGCTACGATGTGGGTCTTCGGGTGGTAGTCCGCTGCGATCTTCAGTAGTTCGGAGGGATCGGGGAGGCGATGGATCTCATCCAGGATCACTCGGCGCTGCCCCACGTTGCGCAGGAAGCGCTCTGGATCATTCAGTTCCTGCCGCGCACTCGGGAGCTCGCAGTCGAGGTATTCGACATCCGCGAGGGACTGGCACAGGAACGTCTTGCCGGCGCGTCGCACCCCCTTGAGCCACACGACCGACTTTTCCTTCCAGAGCCGTTCGATGGCTGATATCCAGTGCGTGCGGCGTACCATGTGGCGGGAAACGTTGCATACGGTAGGTCGCATGTGCAAGCGCGCGAGGCGACTGGTGACGCTGTTGGGACTTCAGGACAGGTCGGCTGGGGCGAGCTGGCGGAGGGCTTCGTAGACCACCACCGCCACCGCGTTGGCCAGGTTGAGCGAGCGCAGGCCGCGGCGCATCGGAATGCGGGCGGTGGCGGTTTCGTAGCGGGCGCGCAACTCGGCGGGCAGGCCGGCGGTTTCGTTGCCGAACAGCAGGTAGGCGCCGCGCCGGTAGCGCAGGTCGGTGTAGGCGCGCCGGCCGTGGGTGGACAGCAGCACGAGCTGACCGCCGGCGGGATCGGCGGGATCGGCGGGGCCGGCGGCCGCGGCCAGCACCGGATCGAGGCTGGTGTGCGTGTGTACCCTCACCTCGGCCCAGTAGTCGAGGCCGGCGCGGCGCACCGCGCTCTCGCTCACCGAGAAGCCGAGCGGCTCGACCAGGTGCAACTCGGCGCCGACCGCGGCGCAGGTGCGCGCGATGTTGCCGGTGTTCTGAGGAATCTGCGGCTGGTACAGGACGACGTGCAGGATGGCGCCGTCACCTGAACCGCCATACGCCTTCGTGGGTTCGTCAGTCGGCGAGGACACCGGCGTACAGGGAGCTGGACAGGTAGCGCTCGCCGGAATCCGGCAGCACCACCACGATGGTGCGTCCGGCGAACTCCGGTTCGTGGCCCAACCGAACCGCCACCGCGGTCGCCGCGCCGCACGAGATGCCGGCCAGGATGCCCTCTTCCAGCGCCAGCCGGCGGGCGAAGTCCATCGCCTCGTCGTCGCTCACCGTCTCCACCCGGTCCAGCATGGCCAGGTCCAGTATGTCCGGCACGAAGCCGGCGCCGATGCCCTGGATCTTGTGCACCCGCGGCTCCAGCGTGCGCTGCGCCAGCGTCTGGCTGATCACCTGGCTGTCGTCCGGCTCCACCGCCACCGAGACGATCGGCTTGCCGCGCCCCTGCTTGATATGGCGCGACACCCCGGTGATGGTGCCGCCGGTGCCCACGCCCGCCACCAGGGCGTCGATTTCGCCGTCGGTGTCGCGCCAGATCTCCGGCCCGGTGGTGCGCTCGTGGATCGCCGGATTGGCCGGATTCTTGAACTGCTGCAACAGCAGGTAGCGCTCCGGGTCGGTCGCCACCAGCCGCTCCGCCTCCAGCACGGCGCCCTCCATGCCGTCGTAGGCGTCGGTCAGAATCAGCCGGGCGCCGAACGCGCGCAGGATGCGGCGGCGCTCCTCGCTCATGTTGTCGGGCATGGTCAGGGTCAGCGGATAGCCGCGCGCCGCGGCCACGAACGCCAGCGCGATGCCGGTGTTGCCGCTGGTCGGTTCCACCAGCTCGACGCCGGGGCGCAGCACGCCGCGCTCCTCGGCATCCCATACCATCGCCGCACCGATGCGGCACTTCACCGAGTAGGCCGGGTTGCGGCCCTCGATCTTGGCCAGGATGCGCGCCTGTGCCCCGTCGGTGATGCGGTTGAGCTGCACCAGGGGGGTGCCGCCGATTGCCATGCTGTTGTCGCGGTGAATGTTCGCCATGCTTGCCTGCGCTGTTCGGTTGAAAGTGTGCGGGGGAGTACGATACCCTACGGGCCACCCTTGAGCCATTCCAATTCTCCCGAAATTCTACCGGATGTCCCGCGTCCCGAACTGCTGCCGCGCACCCTGGCCGCGCTGCGCATCCTCGGCTACCCCGAGGAGCGCACCGTCAAGGAGGAGATGCGCGCCAACCTGGTGCGCATGCTGCGCGGCGGAGCGGATGTCGGCGACCTGTTTCCCGGCATCCTCGGCTATGAAAAGACCGTCCTGCCCGGCCTCGTGAACGCCATTCTGTCGCGCCACGACTTCATCCTGCTGGGGCTGCGCGGCCAGGCCAAGACGCGCATTCTGCGCTCCCTGGTGCGCTTCCTGGACCAGCGCATTCCCGCCATCGACGGCACCGACCTGAACGAGAATCCGTTTCGGCCGATTACCGCGCAGGGCCGCAAGATCGTCGCCGAGCACGGCGACGACACGCCGATCCGCTGGCTCGAGCCGGAGCAGCGCTACCAGGAAAAGCTGGCCACCCCGGACGTCACCATCGCCGACCTGATCGGCGACGTCGATCCGATCAAGGCGGCCACGCAGCGCCTGTCCTACGCCGACCAGAGCGTGATCCACTACGGCATCGTGCCGCGCACCAACCGCGGCATCTTCGCCATCAACGAGGTGCCCGACCTGCCGCCGCGCATCCAGGTGGGGCTGCTCAACATCCTCGAAGAGAAGGACTTCCAGATCCGCGGCTTCCCGCTGCGCATCCCGCTCGACATGTGCATGGTGTTCTCGGCCAACCCCGAGGACTACACCAACCGCGGCAACATCATCTCGCCGCTGAAGGACCGCATCGACTCGCAGATCATCACCCACTACCCGGCCGACATGGAGCACGCCCTGGCGATCACCCGGCAGGAGGCGTGGGAGAGCCGCAATGGCGACGCCCGCATCGTGATCCCCGAGTACTTTCGCG
Organism: Spirochaetia bacterium; assembly: GCA_965262935.1. GTDB lineage: Bacteria > Spirochaetota > Spirochaetia > SZUA-6 > Bin103 > Bin103. The sequence goes on from OZ253572.1 coordinate 2,075,599, forward strand.
AGTTGATCGAGGATGTGGCGTTCGAGGCACGCGGCAGCGAGTTCGTGGACCAGAATTCGGGCGTGTCGGCGCGCATGACCATCGCGCTGCTGGAGAACGTCATCTCCAACGTGGAGCGGCGCTGTCTGCGCCACGGCGACGGGGTAGCCTGTCCGCGGCTGTCGGACCTGCACATGGCCTTGCCCGCAATCACCGGCAAGCTGGAGCTGGTCTACGAGGGCGAGCAGGAGGGGCCGGCGCTGGTGGCGCGCAAGATCATCGGGCAGGCGGTGCGGCGCACCTTCCGACGCTACTTCCCCAAGCCGGACGTCAAGGTGCGCGACGGCAAGGAGGGCAACGAGGGCGAGGAAGAGGCCGCCGAATCCTCACCCTACGCGCCGGTCGTGCAGTGGTTTTCGAACGGCAACACCGTCGAGACCGCCGACGACCTGGGCTACGCCGACTATGCGCAGCGACTGGCGCAGGTCGACGGGCTACGCGAGCTGGCCGTGGCGGGCCTGAAGGTCGGCTCCGCCGAAGAGGCCGGCCTGGCGATGGAACTGGTCCTGGAGGGGCTGCACCAGCACTCCATGATCTCCAAGCGCGACCTGGAGAGCGCCACCTCCTATCGCGACATGCTGAAGGCGATGTTCGATCAGATGGGCGACGAGGATCGCGACTGACGGAGGCAGAGGATGCAGTTCGAATACCTGAAATGGGATGAGTCGCTAGCCGCCGCGCTTGAGAACTTCTCCAACCTCATGAACCTGTTCAACTTCCTGCTGCTGCAGGCGAGCGGCGACGTGGACAAGGTGCTGGAGTGGATGAAGTACCTGCAGCGCCGCGGCTTCATCGACGAGCGCTTCGATCTGGACGAGTTCCGCGAGCAGCTCGAGCACCAGGCGATCATCCAGCGCGACGGCGACGGCTACACGCTCACCGCGCGCGGCGAGCAGCAGATCCGCAAGGAGTCGCTGAAGCTGGTCTTCAACAACCTGCAGAAGGGCGGCTTCGGCCAGCACCGCACTCCGCACACCGGCGACGGCGGCGAGCGCCTGCCGGAGACGCGCCCGTACCGGTTCGGCGACCCGATCACCCAGATCGACGCCTTCGCCACTATCAACAACGCCGTCAAGCGCAGCGGCGTGGACGACATCCGGCTCGGCGAGCAGGACTTCGAGGTGTTCGACACCGAGCACAACTCGTCCTGCGCCACGGTGCTGCTGATCGACCTCAGCCACAGCATGATCCTGTACGGCGAGGATCGCATCACGCCCGCCAAACAGGTGGCGCTCGCGCTGTACGAACTGATCACCTCGCAGTTCCCGAAGGACAGCCTGCACGTCGCCTACTTCGGCGACGACGCGCGCATGATCGAGGTGCGCGACATCCCCTATCTCAAGGTGGGGCCGTTCCACACCAACACCAAGGCCGGGCTGCAGCTCGCCCAACAGGTGCTGCGCAACCAGAAGCACCCCAACAAGCAGGTGTTCATGATCACCGACGGCAAACCGTCCGCCATCTTCGAGAACGGGCGCCTGTACAAGAACTCGTTCGGCCTCGACCCCAAGATCGTCAATCAGACCCTCCAGGAGGCCGCCGCCTGCAAGCGCCAGGGCATCGTGATCACCACCTTCATGGTCACCGAGGACCCCTACCTGGTGCAGTTCGTGGAGGAGCTGTCGCGCGTCAACAGCGGGCGCGCCTACTACTCGTCGCTCGACAACCTGGGCAACTACATCTTCGCCGACTACGCCAAGAACCGCCGCCGCAACGTGCGTTAGCCCGGTTACGGATTCGAAGTCAGTGGTTACAGACCCCAGACCTTGGCAGGGTCGGTGATGGAAGGATCGTTGTAGCGGCTGACCTGGGCCAGATAGCCCGGCATTCCGGTTCTGATTTGCTCTTTCATGCGCGCGAGTTTCTCCGGGGTGACGTGACCTCGTTCGACCATGAATCCATAGAACTTGCGCAGACTTGCGGCGTTTGATCGGGTGGTATACTCCGACGCCCAGACCTTGCGGATGAACCAGAAGCCGAGATAGCTGCCGACGTCATGGGAACCGTCTGCCGGAGCGGTTATCTGCTCATACAGCAGGTAGTGATTGATGTACAGATCGATGTTGCTGCGGTGCCTCCTTATCGTGGCTTCCGACAGTCCCTGCGCTTGCAGCCAATCGGTGAAGTCGTTCTGCAACTCGGCGTTTTCCTTGAGCTGTGCCTCGCAGGCGCGTTCGTAGTCAGTTGTCATGATGCACGCGGTTCATGGACGAGCAACTCGTCGTAGCGGGTGTGAGCGTGCCACACATGGGCGCGAACCGCAAGGTCGACTGCCGCCGGGTCGAGCCGCTTGGCCGCCGCTGAGCGACCGACACGCCCCGAGTGTGATGGTGTCCGTGCCATAGATGTAGGTGGCGCCTCCGTCACGCCCGCGGCATGCCGTAGCCCAGTTCGCGGATCGCCTTGCGGAACTTGGCCTCGGCGGGGGCACGGACCACCAGACCGCGCTCGCCGGTGCGCTGACACAGCTTGGCGGTGCGCTCGTGGGTGGCGAGCAGGTCGGCCAGAGCGGCGTCCGCGCTTTCGATCAGCAGCGCCGCTCCCTGTGGAACCAGTGCCTGCGCCCGGCTGGCGGCGGCGTCCAGGAACCCTTCGACCGTTTCCGGCAGCGGCTGGTCGTCGCGCGCGGTGAGGAATTCGCGCAACTCCGCGATGCGGCTGCCGCTTTCCAGAGCCGCCAGCGTGCGGTCGCGGTCCAGCCGCCACACTCCGTCGGTTTCCGGCAGCGCATAGGTCTCCAACAGCAGCAGCTCGTCGGCCGCCGGCGCTCCCTGCACGTGCACTCGCCGGTCGGGAAACACGGTGATCGACGCGCCCGCCGTCGGGGCACGCGGTTGGTAGCGGTCGGCTACGCCCAGGCACCAGGCACCCAATGGGGTCAGGCGGAAATAGCGCAGGCCGTCGTACCGGCTCAGAAACGCCAAGTCATGGGTGTTGCCCATGTCGGAAAAGTCCGACCGCGCATCGTCCGGGTCGGTATACGCCACGTCGATAACGCCCAGGGTAGCGGCGTACTCGAACAGGAAACACAACAGATAGCGCCCCTGCAGGATGCTCCAGTCATGATAGCCATCATATCCGAGGCTGCCGTCCCGGGCGTCGCCGATATAGAGGTGCCACGGGTTGCGGGTAATGCTGAACTCAAGGTCCGCCGCCTGCATGTAGCGGGACAGATCGTCGCAGCTCACCCACTGCCCCACGGGGCACTCCTTGAGGGCCTCGGCAATGGTGCCGCGGCGGTACTTGGCCGCGGTCATCGCGCGCGCGCCGCGACCGCGTTGCCCCTTGATCGCTTCGATGCGCCGGAACTCGTCGAAGGCGGTGCTCGCCAGCCAGCGGCGCCACAGCAACCGCACGGTGTCCGCGGGCCGTGTTCCGAGGGCCGCGCGGCCGGCCTTGGTCAGCGCCAGCTTGCTGCCGTGCACCTCGGCGAGCTTCGCCGCCTGCAGCAGCATGGGCCAGGCGAACGCCCTGATCGGACCGACGGTCTGTTCCCCGGAGTGTTGCTGCTGCGGCGCCGGGTCGAAGAAGTCCTCCCCGTACAACACGGCGGCGATCCGGCGTACGGCGGCAGCCGTGGCGTGCCGCGTCTTGGCGCTGACCGCGACTTTGCCGTGGTCCACCAGCCGCAGCACCGCCAGCAGATCGTGGTGCGCGGCACGCTCCATTTCGCGGTGGCCAACAGCAACCTGATCGACGGGACGAGCCTGCTTGCCGAAGTAGCCCCGGCGCGGCTGCGCGATGCTCTCCGGCAGTGCATCCTGTGCGGCCAGGCTCAACGGCGGTGGTGGCGGGACGAATGTGCGCAGTCGCTCCGCCAGATCGGTGGGAATGATCGCGCGTCCTTCATGGCGTAGGTCAAAGCCGTAAAGAAACAGCCGCAACAGCGACGCCCAGGTTGCATGATCGTGTGTGCCGCCGAAGCCGGAGGGCAGGGCGCCGTACTTTGCCTGAAACCGGCTCGCCAGGAACGTAGCATCCGGGCCGTACAGCGCCTCGCTTACGGCGTGGCGTTGCGTCTGATCGAGCTTGCTCCACAGTTCAAGCAGCGCCTCGCCGGCGAGGTGGCGTTCGATGGCTGCCGCCATATCCGCCTTGCGCGTGGGCCGAGGCCGCTCGCGGGGCAGGAGATCACGCAGACGTCGCAACTCGTCTGCCGACTGATCGGCGAGTACTTCCGTCAATGTCGCGCCGCTAGGCGGCAGGTCACCCACGATCGGCATGCCGGATGATCCTACCGCCGCAACTGCCAAATTGCCAACGCACGCTTCGGGGGCCGCCGGGGGCCCGCTAATCTGGAATCTTCGAGTTGTTTCCGTCAGTCGCCGAGGTAGAGGGAGAGCGCGTGGTCGATTCGCGCCGTGAGCAGCGTTGTGCTCGTGTCGGGGAATAGACACTTTACACCCGGAGGTGTACGCTTGGCCGATGGGAGTGATTACCGCGAAGGCATTGAAGCAGCACACCGGCGACTTCATCAGGCGATTGCGGGCCGGGGAGCCCTTTGTGCTTACCTATCGCGGCAAGCGAATCGGGCTGGTGACACCGTGCGCCGACGATCAGGCCGATGGTTCGTCCGAGGGCGCCGACGAACGCTGGGCGGAGGTTGAAGCGGCCCTCACCCAGTCCGAACCAGCATTCCCCGACTGGTCGCAGGCCACGGCATGGATCAGGGACCGTACCTGATCGACACCAACGTCTTCGTGATCGACCTGCGCTACCCGCGGGACCGGAACTTCGGCGTCAACCGCCGCTTCCTCGATGCGATCAAACGGGAACGATGTGGGGTCACGACTACGATCAACCTGCTCGAGTTGTGCGGCATTCTCTCGTTCAACCTCAATCAGCGGCAACTGAGCACGTTGTGGGAGCAGTTCCCCAAACGTTTTGGTGTGGATGTCTTGCCGGCCGCGGATTTCGAGGCGCCGGTCCCGAAGATGGGCGTCGGAGAGCTGTTCGCGCTCCTGCAGCGGCGCATGTCTCTCGGCGACGCCCAGTTCCTGTTGGCCGCCCGCAAGCACGCGGCATTCGCGACGACACTGGTGACCTGGGACCGCGACCACTTCCTCGACCGATTCGCGGGCCGGGTCGCGACCCCCGCACAGATACCCGAATAGCGGCCGCCTGTCCGAGGCAGCCTCGGGACTATCCGGTAGTCGGCTGGCGGATGTGCAGGTGCAGTTCGGCGAGCTGGTGGGGGTCGAGGGGGGCGGGGGAGTCGTCCATCGGGGAGGCGGCCCAGGTGTTCTTGGGGAAGGCGATCACGTCGCGGATGGTGGCTTCGCCGGCCATCACCATCACGGTGCGGTCGAAGCCGATGGCGGCGCCGCCATGCGGGGGAGCGCCGTAGCGGAACGCGTCGAGCATGAAGCCGAAGCCCTGTGCGGCTTCCGCCTCCGAGATGCCCAGGATCGCGAATACGCGGCGTTGCAGCGCCGGGTCGTGGATCCGGATCGAGCCGCTGGCCAGCTCGACGCCGTTGATCACCGCGTCGTACAACTCGCCGCGCACCGCGGCCGGATCCTGTTCGAGGTGGTCGAGGTACTGCGCCTGCGGGTTCGAGAACATGTGGTGCTCGGCGTCCCAGCGTTGCGCCTCCGCGTTCCAGGCGAACAGCGGGAAGTCGGTCACGAAGCAGGGCTGGAAGGCGCCCTCCGCGGCCAGCCCCTCGCGCCGCGCCAGCTCGCTGCGCACGGCGCCCAGGGCCGTGCAGGCGGTGGGCCAGGGGGCAGCCACCAGCAACAGCAGGTCGCCCGCTGCCGCTCCCAGGGCACCGTGGATTTCGGCCTGTTGCGTTTGGTAGAAGCGTGATACGCCGCCCGCCAGTCCGTCGGCGCCGCATTTCATCCACGCCAGGCCGGCGGCGCCGTAGGTCTTGGCGTGTTCCTCCAGCTCCTCGATCTGGCGCCGCGAGTAGCCGGCCAGACCCGGCGCGCGCAGCGCCTTCACGGTGTCGCCGCGCTCTACGGCCTGCTTGAAGAGGCCGAACTCGCCGGCGCGGGCAAACTCGGTGAAGTCGCACAGCTCCAGGCCGTAGCGCAGGTCGGGACGGTCGGAGCCGTAGCGGTTCATCGCATCGTGGAAGGCGATACGGGGGAACGGCAGCGGCAGTTCGTAGCCGATGCCCTGCCGGAAGGCGGCCGCGAACGCCGCCTCCAGCACCGCCAGCACGTCGTCCTGGTCCACGAAACTCATCTCGAAGTCGAGCTGGGTGAACTCCGGCTGGCGGTCGCCGCGCGCGTCCTCGTCGCGGTAGCAGCGCGCCAACTGGTAGTAGCGGTCGCAGCCGGACAGCATCAGAAGCTGCTTGAGGATCTGCGGCGACTGCGGCAGGGCGTAGAAGCTGCCCGGCTTCAGCCGTGACGGCACCACGAAGTCGCGCGCGCCTTCGGGGGTGGAGCGCATCAGGGTAGGGGTCTCGATTTCCAGGAACCGGCGCTCATCGAGGGCCGCGCGCAGCGCCTGCGCGGCGCGGTGGCGCAGTTTGAGGTTGCGCTGCATGGTGGCCGAGCGCAGGTCGAGGTAGCGGTGCTTCAGGCGCAGCTCTTCACGCGCCTCGGTGTGGGCGCCGGCCTGATCGCTGATCATGAACGGCAGGGTGGCGCAGGTGCTCAATACCGCTAGCTGCTCGCCGGTCACCTCGATCGCACCGGTGGCCAGCTCGCTGTTGACCATGTCGGCGGGCCGCCGGCGCACGGTGCCGCGCACCGCGACGCAGTACTCCAGCTTCAAGCCGCCGACGGCAGCGGCCACGGCGCCCTCCGCATCGGCGCTGACGTCGAACACCACCTGGGTCGCACCGTAGCGGTCGCGCAGGTCGAGGAAGGTAATGCCGCCATGGTCGCGGATCCGCGCCACCCAGCCGTTGAGGGTCACCTGCTCGCCCGCCGCCGCTGCGTCCAGTTCGCCGCAGGTCACGGTGCGCTTCATCTCGTGCATGCGGCAATATACCCAGACCGCCGGGGTGTTGGGCAGCGGCGGCGCTCCCTGGTATGGTGGCGTGTCATGGCCGAGCACGCTGCCGCCGCCTCGTCCGCGAACCGTGCCGAGGCGTTACTGGCCCGCCGGCGCGCCGCGGGTGGCCGGTCCAACCGCCTGCTCCACGAAGGCAGCCCCTACCTGCTGCAGCACGCCTACAACCCGGTCGACTGGTATCCGTGGGGCGACGAGGCGTTCGCCGCGGCGAACGCCGCCGACAAGCCGCTGTTCGTGTCGATCGGCTACTCCACCTGCCACTGGTGCCACGTGATGGAGCACGAGTCGTTCGAGGACGAGGCGATCGCGGCGGTGATGAACGAGCACTTCATCAACGTCAAGATCGACCGTGAGGAGCGGCCTGACGTGGACCGCATCTACATGAGCGTGGTGCAGGCGGTCACCGGCTCCGGCGGCTGGCCGATGTCGGTGTTCCTTACCCCGCAGCGGCAGGCGTTCTACGCCGGCACCTACTTCCCGCCGCGGCCGGTGTACGGGCGGCCGGCGTTCCGGGAACTGCTGCTGTTTCTGGCCGGGCGCTGGCGCGAGCGCCGCGCCGAGGTGGAAGCCACCGCGGCGCGCATCACCACCGCCGTGCGCCAGGTGGCCGGCGGCGCGGTCGCGCTGCCGGCTCCGGCGCCGCAGTCCGCCCCTGCCGAATTGTTGGCGGCCGTCGCCGACGGGCTGGCGGAGTCCTTCGATGCCCGCTACGGCGGTTTCGGCACGGCGCCCAAGTTTCCGCGCCCGGTGGTGTTCACGGCGCTGTTGCAGCACTATCGGCGCTCCGCGAGCGAGCGCTCCCTGGAGATGGCGCGGGTGTCGCTGCACGCGATGGCGCGCGGCGGCATGTACGACCACCTGGGCGGCGGCTTCCACCGTTACAGCGTGGACCGCTTCTGGCGGGTCCCGCACTTCGAGAAGATGCTGTACGATCAGGCGCAACTCGCCGGCGCCTACGCCGCCGCCCACCAGATCACCGGCGACCCTGCCTGCGCGACCGTCGCGGCTGCCACCCTCGATTACCTGCTGCACGACCTGCAGGCGCCGGAGGGCGGCTTCTACTCGGCCGAGGACGCCGACTCCGCGCGCCACCCGGAGCAGCCGGAGGACAAGGTGGAAGGCGCGTTCTACCTGTGGCGGATCGATGAGGTGCGCGCCGCGTTGCGGGCCGCCGGCGCCGGAGCGGGGGAGGTCGAGGAGATGATCGCGGCTTACGGCCTCACCGAGCAGGGCAATACCATCGCCGACCCGCAGGGCGAGTTCGGCAGCGGCAATGTCCTGTATCGGGCGCGCGGCGAGGGGCCGTTGCCGCGGCGCTGGCGGGACGCGCTGCTGGCGGCGCGCGACCGGCGCGCGCGGCCCCTGCTGGACGACAAGATCATCGCGGCCTGGAACGGGCTGGCGATCGACGCGCTGGCCGTGGCCGGGCGGGTGCTCGGGTGCGACCGGTTCGTCACCGCCGCCGCCGCCGCCGCCGGCTTCGCGCGCCGCGAGCTGCTGCGCGACGGGCGGCTGCTGCGCCGCTACCGGAACGGCGAGGCGCGCCACGCCGCCGGCCTGGCCGACTACGCGTACCTGATCGGCGGCCTTCTGGAGTTGTACCACAGCGGCGGCGAGTTGTGGACGCTGGAGTTCGCCGGTGAGCTGGCCGACGCCATCGTGGAGCGGTTCGGCGCGCCGGGCGGCGCGCTCTACGACACCCCCGGCGGCCAGGCCGACCTGATCATGCGCACCAGCGAGCTGTACGACTCTGCCGAACCGTCGGGAACCGCGGCCGCGATCGTCGGCCTGCTGCGCCTCGGCCGCCTGCTCGGCAACAGCGACTGGGAACACGCGGCCCGGCGCGCCCTGGCGGCCGTCGCCGGCGCGGCCGCGGCGCAACCCACGGCGGCGCCGCTGCTGGCGGTGGCCGCGGACATGGCCGGCCATCCGCCGGTCGAGGTAGTACTCGCCGGCGAGTGGGAGCAGACTGCGTCGTTGCGCCGCGAACTGGCGCGCCACTACCTGCCGGACGCGGTAGTGGTGCATCTGCAGCCTGCGGCCGCGGCGTGGTGGCGGCAGCGCCATCCAGCCGTGGCCGCCATGGCCGCTGCCGGCCCGGCCGCACGCGCCTACGTGTGCCGCGACTTCACCTGCGACCTGCCGGTGAGCACGGCTGCCGAACTGGCCAACCAACTCGCCGGCGCAACGTCCGGCTTACGGCGCGGCGACTGACTCTGCCGCGCGCCGCGGTGGCGCCTGCCGCCGCGGTTTTGGCACGCTTGGCGCCGGGTCGGCAGCGGCGCACGACCGTCCGCGTTCCGCCGGGCGTGTTTGCCGTCGCCGTTGGCCGGCGGGCGACACACCGCCAGCGCTGCGCTCTCAGCCGATGCGGCGCGCGCGAGAAAGCCTGGTGCGGCGCGCGGCGGTGCCGGCCATGCGGCGTTGCACGCGCCCGCTGGCCAGCATGAAGCCGATCAGCGCCAGCCACACCATGAACAGCGGTCCGGTGAAGCGATGCACAACGGTTGCCGCATCCACCCAGATCAACTGCATGGCCGCGCCGACCAGCGCGGAAGCGGGCGCCAGCCGGCGCAGCGCTCCACCGACGCGCCATTGCCGAATGGCGGTCGCGAGCAGGGCCAGACCGGCCAGATTGAACCCGATCTTGCCGCTGATCGAGCGCAGCTCCGCCATCAGCGCGGCGGCGCCGCCGACGCGCGCGGCGGCCGCGGCGGCGGACGGTTCGGGCGCGATCTGCGCCAGTGCCAGGGCGCACGCCCCGGAGACGGCCGTGAACAGGCCGGACGCGGCCAGCAGCACCGAAACCAGCAGCGTGCCCAGGCGGCGGCGCATGAAGCGCGTGTGCCACAGGAACCAGGCGCCGGCGAACAGCGTGATCCCGGACAGCAGCCGCGCCGCGCCGCCGATTCCGTACAGGCCGCGGCGGCGCCCGACGGCGGCCAGCGACTCGGCCAGCGTCGGCAGGTCGGCGCCGGCGGCGACCCGCCCGAGCACTGCCACGGCGGTGGCGATCGCGGTCGCCAGCAGCAGCCAGCCGGCGCGCTGCGCGGCGGCGTCGTAGGCCGACTCGATGGTGCCGCGCCGGTCGAGGTTCAGCATGGCCTGCGGCACCGGCTGACGGGCACGGCTACAGCAGGTGATTGAAGCGGGTGCGCTTGGTGGCCAGGTAGCGCGCGTTGAACCGATTGGCCGCCGTCACCACCGGCACGCGTCCGGTGACGCTGATGCCTTCCTGTTCGAGCCCGGCGATCTTGGCGGGGTTGTTGGTCAACAGCCGCACGGAGGCGATGCCGAGCAGCTCGATGATGCGCGCGGCGGTGCGGTAGTCGCGGGCGTCGGCGGGAAAGCCGAGGCGTTCGTTGGCGTCGACACTGTCGAGCCCCTGGTCCTGCAGTTCGTAGGCGCGGATCTTGTTGAGCAGGCCGATGCCGCGGCCTTCCTGGCGCAGGTAGATCACCGCTCCGCACTCGCGCGCGGCGATGTAGCGCAACGACACCTCGAGCTGCTCGCGGCAGTCGCAACGCAACGAACCGAAGATGTCCCCGGTGTGGCACTCGGAATGCACGCGCACCGGGCAGTCGGCGGCGCCGCGCACCTGCCCGCGCACCACCGCGGTCAGCTCGCCGCCGCTGTCGCGGTCGGCGAACCCGATCAGGGTGAACTCTCCGAACAGCGTCGGAAACGCGGCCTGCGCCACCAGGTGCACCGCGCCCGCGCCCGCGCCATCCCGGGAGGCGCCGGACATCGACTCCGCGGTCATCTCCAGTTCCTCTCCGGGCGCACTGCGTTCGGTTGTTGCCATCGCTCGTCCTTGATCTGCCGCGGTCCGACTGCGCGCGGTCAGCGGTGTTCCGGGGCCGGTTCCTGCCCGCGCCGGGTTCCGAACAGCCGGTAGCGCAGCAGGCGCCAGTAGGCGCCGCGCAGGAAGCGCAGATCGCGCTCGCTGGCCGCCTGCCCGCCATACACGGCGCGCGCAACCAGGGTGGTGAATCGTTCCACCAGCCGGCGCGCGGCCGGCGCGCGCCGCGCGCTGCGCGTGTGATACGCCTCGCGCCACGCCATCCAGCCGGTGCGGCGCGGGTCGGGCACGCCCAGGGTCCGCGCCAGCGTCACGTAGCGCTGCGACAGACGCATCAACGGGCGCAACTGGCGCGCCACCCGCGGTCCGCGCAGCCGGCGCGCCAGCCGCCAGCCGATGAGGGCCGCCAGTAGCACGCCGACGGCGGTCGCCACGATGCGTACCGGCGTCCAGATCGACGGTTCACCCGGTAGGCCGTCGCCCTCCCCCAGGGCGGTGTCCAGTTCCCGGTCGCCGAGGATCGACTGTACCTGGCGCAGGGTGAACGAATCCATTTCCATGTCGAACCCGTACATCGCCAGCAACTCCTCTTCATCGAAAAAGTTGGCGTACTGGCTGGGGGTCACCGCCGGGGTCGCCTCCCAGCGCGTCCAGCCGCTGCTCTCTAGCCATACCTCGGACCAGCTATGGGCGGCCAGTCCGGTCACCTCGGTCTCGTGCGCGCTGCCGGGGAAGTTGATCAGGAACCCCTCGTTGTAGCGCGCCGGAAACCCGTTCATCCGCGCAATCGTCGTGAACGCGGTGGCGAAGTGGACGCAGTATCCCTTCTTCTCCTCGAACAGGAACTTGTCCAGGAATTTCTCCGAGCGGCGCAGGTTGCCCACGTTGAGCGAGTAGGTGCAGGTATCGGACAGATAATCGGCGATGTCTCCGAGGCGTTCCCGTGGCGGTGCGGACGGCTGCCGGAAACTGGCCGCGACCTCGCGCAGGTCCCCGCTCATGGCGCGCGGGAGTTGCAGGTAGCGGCCACGCTCCTCATCGGTGAGCTCGGCCGGTTGCTCGGCGGCGCGCTCCACGAAGATCACGTCGCCGGCCACCAGCGGATCGACGAGCTGGAAGCCGCGATGGAAGTGGCCGGTGTCCAGCACCGGCACGTCGCGCCCGAACCGGAACGCCGACGTATCGAGGGTGTAGGGCAGCTTGTTGTAGAACTCGATCAGCAGTTCCACCCGAATGGCTTCGTCACGCCGCCGCGGACGCCCGCGCAGCAGAATCGATTCCGGATCGCGGATGCTGTCCTCGGCGCGGAATGTGGTCTTCCAGTTCTTGCCGTCGTAGTGATCGTACACGTCGGTCTTCAGGTACAGCGGTCCGTCGACGTCCGCGGTGATGCGAAAGATCGGCAGCGGCGACAGCACCGGCGAGCCGCCGAGGGAGCGTTCCTGAAACGAGTAGCCGTAACCCGGTATGCCGTACAGCAGGGGAAACTGCGGCAAGGTGTTGGACACGTACTGGCGCAGCTGTGGATGCAGGGTGACGTCGATCAGGTGGCTGCCGGTGGCGGCGCGGCTGCCCGACAACATGGTCGACGCGAGCAGCACCACCGCGAACAGGCCGCCGCCGTACACGATGCGCCGGATCAGGTAGCGGGACGCTCCGCCGCGCAGCAGCAGGTAGAACACGCACGCCAGGGCAGTCAGCAGGGACAGCATGTACAGCGGCGCGGTCTGCAGGATCACCGCGACGATCGCCGACACGAAGACGGCCGAGATCAGCAGCGGCCAGGCGTAGCCGAGGCTGATGAAGGTCCCGGCCAGCGTGGTGGAGAAGAACGCCGACATCAGGGTGAACAGATTGGACACGGTGCCGGTTCCGGTACCATCCGTCATCGCTTCGAACCACAGCTTGTAAGCGGAAAACGGCGTGATCACGATGCCGATCAACAGCCCGATCCCGAATGCCGCCGTCAGCAGCAGGGAGATCGTGCTCAACCCCCAGCGCAGCGGGCCGCCCGCCAGCGCGCGGCTGACGTGCAGCACCGCCAGCGGGATGATCACCGCCAGCAGCAGGGAGAGCGCCAGCGAGGACTGCGTGTACGACCAGAACAACAGTGGAATCCCGATGCCGTAGGCCAGCGCCAACAGCGCCTTCAGATGGCCCTCGTAGCGCAGCAGGTCAGCTCGCTTCATCATGCACCTCCAGGTCCGCGGCGATCGTGGTGGAGCCGCGCAGGGCAACGACACGGGTACCCTGCTCGCGCAGGCGGTTGAAATAGCCGGCATGCCGGCCGGCCGGTTCGGCGGTCTGGTTGTGGATCAGGGTCACCTGGAAGTTGCTGGAGCGCTGCTCGTCGAGCAGGATCAGCAGTTCCGGGTCGAGCAGATGGGTGATGAAGAACATCGAGTTGACCTCGGTGTTCATGCCGGTCTCCAGGTGGGTCTCGTACAGGCGGGAGGCGGAGATGTCGCTGACGAACAACAGGTCGAAGGTCGACTCGTAGAAACGCCCGAAGTCGGATGCGTGATCGCCGATGAACTCGTAGGAGGAGCGGCTGGCGGCGCGCACGGTGACCGGCAGGTTGCGTTTCAGGAAGTGGTTGACCAGCGCCACCAGCGCCTCGACGGTGACGTCCTCGGTGAGCAGCACGTCGTCGGCGCTGCTCGGCACCGGCCGCAGGTCGACGTAGATGCTCACCGCCGGCTCGCTGGTGGAGTCGTATTCCTTGACCACCGGGATGCCGGTGCTGGCGAACTTCTTCCACGCCAAGTGGCGCACCGATTCGCCGGCACGGTACTCGCGCAACTGGTTGAACAGCGAGTAGTCGGGCAGATTGCCGAGCGAGCCGACCTCGGCCGTGCCGAGGCGCCGTTCGGTGCCGGGCTGAAACTCGCTGATCGGCAGGATGCGCGGGTAGACGCGGAACTCACGCACCCGTACGCGCGGGCGTACGCTGAACAACTGCAACGTGTCGCTGAGCTCGATCCGCTCCAGGCCGACCGTGTAGATGCCGCGGTAGGGGAGTTGCACGGTCTGCTCCCGTTCCACGAACTGATGGCCGGGCAGGTAGGTGAGCATGCCGTCGCCGCCATCGCGGTCGCCGCGGCCGGCGCCGTCGGCGCCGCGCGCCCTGCCGGCATCGGCCGGACCGGATCCCGTCGCGCCCCCGCCGGCCGTGGGTCGGATAGCGCGGAACCGGGCGCGCACGCGCGGCAGCGGGAGGGCGGAGCCGTTTTCGATGATGCACCGATACTGCAGTTCCTGGCCCTTGACCGGCTGCTCGTTGCTGAAGTGCTGGCTATAGCGCAGGCCGGCAGAGGCGATCAGCAGGAGGATCAGCGACGCCAGCGGCAGCACGATGAAGACGGTCGCAAACACCGCGAAGAATGCTCCCAGGTAGGCGGCGGCCAGGTAGCTGAGCACCACCGCGAACAGGTACACGCCGCAGGCGCGCAGCCGCACCGTGAACGGGAACGCGGCGGCGAACCGCGCCCCCCACAGGGCCGCCTCGCCGGCCACGCGGGCGATCATGCCAGTCCGGTCGGTATGGGAACCTGCTGCAGGATGCGCTCCACCACCTGCGCCGGCGACAGGTTCTCCATGCGCGCCTCGGCGGACAGCACCACCCGATGCGTCAGCACGATGCCGGCCACGGACATCACGTCCTCCGGCATGACGTAGTCGCGCCCGGCGATCAGCGCCTCCGCCTGCGCCGCCAGCATGACGTGCTGCGAGGCGCGCGGGCTGATGCCGAGGCGCAGCAGCGGGCTGGTCCTGGTCTGGTTGGCCACGCCGATGATGAACCGGCGCACGTCCTGCGATACGGTGACCGAGCGCACCACGTTGCGCAGATCGATCACGTCCTGCGGTTGCACCACCGGCTGCAATTCGCGCAGCGGATCGGAGCCGTACTGGTCGAGGATGCGCACCTCGTCGTCGCTGTGCGGGTAGCCGATCGACAGCGAGATGCCGAAGCGGTCGAGTTCGCCCTCGGGCAGATGGAACACGCCGATGAAGGTCACCGGATTCTGGGTAGCGATCACGAAGAACGGGTCGGGCAGCCGGTAGGTGGTGCCGTCGACCGTCACCGAACTCTCCTGCATCGCTTCCAGCAGGCTCGACTGGGTGCGCGGCGAGGCGCGGTTGATCTCGTCAGCCAGAATGAACTGGTGCATGATGGCGCCTTGCTTGAACTCGAACTGCCGTGCCTCGTTGTTCCACACCGTCATGCCCACGATGTCGCCGGGCAGCAGGTCGGGGGTGAATTGAATGCGCCCGTAGTCGGTGCCGGTGCTCGCCGCCAAGCAGCGCGCCAGCGTCGTCTTGCCAACCCCGGGGACATCCTCGATCAGGACGTGCAGGCCGGCGATGTATCCGATAAGCATATGGCGAACCTGTCGTTGCTTGCCGACGAACACCTCGCTGACGTTGCGCTCGATGGCTCGCACCTGGTCGCAGTAGGGCGTGATGTCCCGGTGTTCCATGCTGCTGTGTAGCATGGCGCATCGGCGCCTGTTCGACAAGGGACGCAGGGCGGGCCGGCGGAGCCGGCCGGGGCGTGGCGGGGGGTGACGCCGGCGAGCGGCTCGCGAACCGGGCGCAGCGAGGTGCTGGCGGTCCGCGTCACGCCGCGGGCGGCGCGCAATCGCCTGCTCGGGTTCCGCCCGGTGGACGGGTCGACGGTGCATCGATCGGCCCCGGCGGCGCGCGCAAGCGCGCGGGCATCCGGAGCCTGCGAGGAGATTCTCGTCGTGCAGGTCACCGCGCCGCCAGAGGGGGGCCGCGCCAATCGCGCGCTTGTCGTACTGTTGGCGCGCAGCGCCGGCGTGCCGCGCCGTGCAATCGAACTGATCGCCGGCGAGCGCAGCCGCAACAAGCTCGTGCGCGTGCCGGCCGGTACCACCGCATCCCTGCGGCGCGTGCTTGCCGGCTGCTAGGCCACCGGTGACTACGGCGCACAGTTCTCGTTGACCAGCGCGCGAGCGCAGCAGTACGCTGAGGTCGAGCGCGCCGCCATGCTTTCCGTTGTCGAAGTCGATTCCCTCCTGACCGCCCGCACCGCGGTGCAGCATCCCGAGCAATGCGCCTTGACTGCGTCGGTCGGGCGCGTACTGCGCGAAACGGTGGCCGCCGACCGCGACCTGCCGCCGCACGACCGCGTGACGATGGATGGTATCGCGGTCGCCGAGCCGGCCCTGGAGCGCGGCGGCCGGCCGCTGCACGTCGAGGGCGAGGCGCGCGCCGGCGAGGCGCGCAAGCGTCTCGGCGACCGTAGCGACGGCGCGCTGCGCGTGATGACCGGCGCCGTGCTGCCTGCCGGCTGCGACACGGTGGTCCGCAACGAAGACCTGCGCCTGCAAGGCGACCGCGCATGGCTCGCGCCGGAGACCCCGATCGTGCCGGGCCAGAACGTGCATGGACAGGGCTCCGACACCCGCGCCGGCGCCACCGTGCTCACCCCCGGACGGCGCATCTCCGCCGCCGACGTTGCCATCCTCGCCTCGGTCGGCCGCGCCGAGGTCGCGGTCGGGCGCAGGCCGCGGGTAGCGGTGATCTCCACCGGCGACGAGTTGGTGGACGTGGGGCAACCGATCGCGGCACATCAGGTGCGTCGCTCCAACATCTATGTCGTGGCGACGGCTCTGACCGGCCTCGGGTACCAGGTAGATGCCAGCCATCTCCCCGACGATCCCGACCAGCTCACGGCCGGCGTGAGCGCCGCGCTGGCCGACCACGACGTGCTGATCACCACCGGTGCGGTGTCGCAGGGCAGCGCCGACTTTCTGCCGGCGGTATACGAGCGGCTGGGAGTGCAGCGCTACTTGCACGGCGTGCGGCAGCGGCCGGGCAAGCCGCTGTGGGTCGGCGGCACCGACGACGGACGGCGCGTATTCGCCCTGCCGGGCAACCCAGTGTCGGTGATGATGTGCCTGTACCGCTACGTGGTGCCGTATCTGGCCGCCGCCGAGGGCGCCGCGCCGGCGTCGGCGATGCAGGCCGCCGTCGCCGAGGAGGTGCGCTTCCCGCCGCCTCTGACCCTGTTTCTGCCGGTGCTGCTGTCCGCCGTCGGCGGCACCCTCGCAGCCCGCCCGGCGCCGGCGCAGAACTCCGGCGACTTCCTGGCCCTGGTGGGCACCGACGGGTTCCTGGAGCTGGCCGCCGACGAATCGCGGTTCGCCGCCGGCAGCGTGCTGCCCCTGTACCCGTGGCAGCCCCTGACCTGGGGCGGCGGTGGCGGCGGGGGCGGAGCGTCATGAGTGAGACCGCCGTGCGCGACGCGTTCAGCCGCCCGCTGCGCGACCTGCGCATCTCGGTGATCGACCGTTGCAACTTCCGCTGTCCCTACTGCATGCCGAAGGACACCTACGGCGACGACTACCAGTTCCTGCCGCCCGCCGACTACCTCAGCTTTGCCGAGGTGACGCGGCTGGTGCGCCTGTTCGTGGCCCACGGCGTGACCAAGGTGCGCCTGACCGGCGGCGAGCCGCTGCTGCGCCCCGGCCTGGCGGAGCTGATCGCCGCCCTGACGCGGATTCCCGGCATCGAGGATCTCGCCCTGACCACCAACGGCTTCCTCCTGGCCAAGCACGCCGCCGCGCTGCGCGCCGCGGGTCTGCGCCGGGTCACCGTCAGCCTCGACTCCGTCGACCCGGAGGTGTTCGCCCGCATGAACGGGCTCGGCATCCCGATCGATCGCGTGCTCGCCGGCATCGACCGCGCGCGCGCGGCGGGGCTGGCGCCGATCAAGCTCAATGCGGTCGTCCAGCGCGGCGTCAACGATCACACGGTGCTGGATCTGGTGCGCCGCTTCGCCGGCGAGCCGGTGGCGATCCGCTTCATCGAATACATGGACGTGGGCAACCGCAACGGCTGGGATCCGGCCGGCGTGGTGCCGAGCGCCGAGCTGAAGGCGGCGATCGAGGAGGAGTTTGCCCTGCAGCCGGTGGCCGCCGCGTACCGCGGCGAAGTGGCGCAGCGCTACCGGATCGCCGGCACCGCGACCGAGGTGGGCTTCGTGTCGTCCATCTCGCAGCCGTTCTGCAGCGACTGCAGCCGCGCCCGCCTGTCGACCGACGGCCACTTCTACACCTGCCTGTTCGCCTGGCAGGGCACCGACCTGCGCACCCCGTTGCGCGGCGGCGCCAGCGACCAGGAGCTCGCCGCGCTGCTCGGCGGCGTGTGGCGGCGGCGCGTGGACCGCTACTCGGAAGAGCGCGCCGAGGTAAACCGCTTCAAGCCCAACCGGGCGCGCAAGATCGAGATGTTTCAGATCGGCGGGTAGGGCGGTGCACGATTCCGGCGCCGGGCCGCCCGGCTCGCTCACTCACGTGTCGCCGGCCGGGCAGCCGGCGATGGTCGATGTCGGCGCCAAGCCGCGCACCGCGCGCATCGCACGCGCCCGCGCCGAGGTCCATCTGCCGCCGGCGGTGCGCGCGCTGCTGCGCGACGGCGAGTTGCACGGCGCCAAGGGGCCGGTATTCCAGACCGCGATCACCGCCGGCGTCATGGCCGCGAAACGAACCAGCGAGTTGATCCCCCTGTGCCATCCGATCGGCCTCGACCGTTGCGACCTGACCGTGGAGTTGAACGCCGCCGGCAATGCCGTGGTGACCTGTGTCGCCGCGGTCGAGCACAAGACCGGCGTGGAGATGGAGGCGCTCACCGGCGCCGCCGTGGCCGCCCTCACCATCTACGACATGTGCAAGGCGGTGTCGCATGACATCGCCATCCGCGAACTGCGCCTGCTGGAGAAGAGCGGCGGCAAGAGCGACTATCGGGCCGCGGGGGTGGACCGTGGCTGAACCGGCCGCCACGCGCGCGGTGCGGGTGAGCTATTTCGCGCTGCTGCGCGACGAGGCGGGGTGCGACGAGGAGCGCGTGGTGACCGCCAGCGCCACGGCCGGCGAGCTGTACGCGGAACTGCGCGAACGGCATCGCTTTTCGCTGCCGCCGGAACGGCTGCGCGTGGCGATCAACGCCGCCTTCGCCGACTGGCACACCGCGCTCGCCGCCGGCGACCTGGTGGTGTTCATCGCCCCGGTGGCCGGCGGATGAACCGAGCCCAAAGGAGCAGCACGATGAGCGATACCCTGCCGGCGGCCAGCTTCGCGTTGACCGCGGCCGCGATCGACGCGGAGCATCTCAAGGCGGGCCTGGAACACGCGTCCGCCGGCGCCCTGGCCACCTTCGAAGGCCGGGTCCGCGACCACGCCGACGGCCGCTCGGTACGCCTGCTGGAGTACCAGGTGTACCCGGAGCTGGCGCAGGCGGAGGGCGAGCGCGTGGTGGCCGAGGCGCTCGCCAGGTTCGACGTGATCGCCGCGCACTGCACGCACCGTTCCGGTATACTGCCGATAGGCGATATGGCGGTGTGGGTCGGCGTGGCTGCCGCGCATCGCGGCGCGGCGTTCGATGCCTGCCGCCATATCATCGACGAGATCAAGCAGCGGCTGCCGATCTGGAAGCGCGAAACCTACGCCGAGGGCGACTCCGGCTGGGTCAACTGCCAGGTCGGCGCAGCGCAACACAGGACCAGCGGAGGGACCGATGGCGCACAGTAAGCGGAACGAGTACGAAGCGGGAATCAAGTGGTGGGACATCACCGACCGCGAGCACTACATCAACCGGCGCGAGTTCATGCGCAAGGCCGGCACGGTGGCGGCCGGCGTCGGCCTCGCTACCGCGGCGCCCGGCTTTGTGCAACGCGCGTTCGCCCAGGACGGCGCGTTCCCCGGCCTGGCCGGCAGCAAGTACGACACCGACGAAGCGCAGAACACGCTCAAGCAGGCCACCACCTACAACAACTTCTGGGAGTTCGGCGCCGGCAAGAACGATCCGGCGCGCAACGCCAAGGACTTCGTCACCAAGCCGTGGCAGATCACCATCGGCGGGTTGCTGGCCAATCCGGTGACGGTCGACATCGCGGATGTGATCAAGCGCTACCGCGACAAGCTGGAGCAGCGCATCTACCGCATGCGCTGTGTCGAGGCGTGGTCGATGGTGATCCCGTGGGTCGGGTTTCCGCTGCACGAGTTGATCAAGGATCAGCAGCCCGATGCCGCGGCCAAGTATATGCGCTTCGAGACCCTGTGGGATCCGAAATATATGCGGCGCGCGGCGCGCTCCATTCAGTATCCCTACGTCGAGGGGCTGCGCATGGACGAGGCGATGAACGACCTCACGCTGGTCACCGTGGGCATGTACGGCGACGTGCTGCAAAACCCCAACGGTCCGCCGATCAAGATCGTCATGCCGTGGAAGTACGGCTTCAAGAGCATCAAGAGCATCAACAAGATCGAATTCGTCGCCGACGAGCCGGTGAATACCTGGAAGCGCTCGCAGCCGCGCGAGTACGGGTTCTTCTCCAACGTGAACCCGGAGCGCCCGCACCCGCGCTGGAGCCAAGCCACCGAGCGCCGCATCGGCGAGCGCGGCCGCCGCGAGACGCTCAAGTTCAACGGCTACGGCGAGTGGGTGGCCCCGATGTACGCGGGGATGGACCTGATCGAACGATACTACTAAGCCTTACCGAGGCGGGGGAACGTATGGCGGACGTGAAACCGAAACGGCGCAACCCGATGCAGGTGGCCAAGCGGGCCAAGTTGGTCGTCCTGCCGCTGACCATGGTGCCGCTGGTCATCGCCCTGCTGCGCTACCTGGGCGACCAGTTCGGCGGCAACGCCATCGAGGCATTCACCCTCGACACCGGCAACTGGGGCATCCGGCTGCTCCTGGTCACGCTTGCCATCACCCCGCTGCGTGAGTTGACCGGCTGGAACTGGCTTATCACGTACCGGCGTCCGCTGGGGCTGGCCGCGTTCTACTATATCTGCGTCCACCTGCTGGTGTACCTGTATCTCGATTTCTACTTCGACTTCGGGTTCATCATCACCGACCTGTCCACCTCCATCTACGTGGTGGTCGGTTTCGTCGCGTTCCTGATGCTGGTGCCGCTGGCGCTCACCTCCACCAACGGCTGGATCCGCGCGCTCGGCAAACGCTGGCGGGTCCTGCATCGGCTCATGTACCCGGCGGTGATCCTGGGCGTGGTCCACTACCTGCTGCAGATCAAGGAAATCAGCTTCCAACTCTGGTTCTACATCATCGCTGGCGGCGTGCTGCTCGCCTACCGCTTGGTGGCGCCCGCGCTGAAGCGTTCCGGTACGCGTCCGCGCCAATCTTGAGCCGATGCGAGGTGACCGGCGCTCATCCACGTGATTGCCTTTGCGTCTGCGTCGTGCCATGAAATCCTCCGCTATCGACTGAGTGGTGCGGCCAAGGCGTGCGTAGCAGGTATCCTCCTGAACGGGATGATCGCCACCCGGCAGCGCCGGCTGACAGACCTCACCAATGACTACGACACCCGCCCTAGCTTCTCGATAGTTCTGCCATCAACTGATATGCTTCCGATCACCGCGCTTTGGCGTGGAGATTGTTAGGATGTTCTGGAGCGTCACTTCGGATCGAGGATCGCGGGAGGTGGTCATTTGGCTGGATTGAAAAGGATTCGCGTGAAGAACTACCGGGCTCTGGCCGACGTCGAGCTCAACCTGGATCTCATTAACGTCGTATTTGGCCCGAACGGAGCCGGCAAGTCTACACTTCTCGATTCACTCTACTTCTTTCGAGATTGCGCAATCCGCGGTGTTGAAGTTGCGTCTTCCGAGCGAGATCACGGGATTGGTATTCTCTGGGACGGAGCCGTCGAGAACCAGCGCCTCGAAGTCGAGCTGGATGACGGCGCCGTCACGTACGGCCTCTCATTCGCTCTCTCGGCCGGCAGGATCGACCCATTTCCGGGCGAGCGGCTGGTGTCATGTTCGCGGCCTATGGTTCTCATCGACAGGAAGCCAGGGTCCGACAAGGCCGCTCTATTTAATTTCGATATCGGCCAGGCACCACCAATCGATTTGCGTGAACCAGAGAAGCTCACCATGGGTCTCTTCCTTGACTTTAATCGTGGCGATGAAGAAGCCGGGAGTCTGAACAGATTGCTCCACTATATTCGTTTCTATCATGCACGATCGTTTCTTCTGAAGTCCCTCAAGCGAACTGGATCCGAGAGCAGCGCTCAAACGAGACTATGGGATCTCGGAAACAACGCTTGGTCGGTGCTCCGGAATCTACAGGACAAACGCAACGTCGATGAATCCTACGACACGATCATGCGGCACATGCGTGAGGCATTCCCTCTGTTTGACGACATCGTGCTAGAACAAACGGGGCCATCATCGGTATACGCTATCTTCATGGAGAAGGGCCGCCGCGAAGGGATTTTCGCATCCGGTGCGTCCGACGGGTACCTCCAATTGTTGCTTCTGTTGATGGCGTTGTTTTCCGAAGGACCGCGCGAGGCAGTCCTACTGTTCGACGAACCGGAGGTGTCGTTGCATCCGTGGGCTATCGTCGTGTTTGCTCGGGCTGTCAAGCTTGCTGCCAAGCAATGGAACAAGCAGGTGTTTCTCGCCACGCACTCACCGGTGCTCATCAGCCAGTTCGAGCCGCGCGACATACTGGTCGCGAGAGTCGAAGATGCGCGTGCCAAGTTCGAACGCTTGTCCGACATAAGCGGCATCCAAGACCTACTTGAGGACTACGCTGCCGGTTCGCTATACATGTCGGAAGCTATCGCAGGGCAAGGACCGGGTGTCTCCGAGGTAGACGACGTATGAGTTCGACCGACAAATGCGCGATCCCGGAGTGGCGATTCTCTCACTTCGGCCTGATCGTCACAGGGAAGACCGAGGCGAAGTGTATTCCCGATTTTTTTCGGTTGGTTGCAGCAACCGGGATGTGTTCCTTCAGAGTGATCAGGGAAATCGGTCAACGATCTCCAATAACGTCGGAAAAACGCCGTCTTCGGATGATCGGTGCCGGCAAGATAATCCCAAACAAAGACGAGAGCGAGATTGGCTTGCCTGCCCGGAATTTTCTCTCTTCCAAAGCCAGTTTTGTCATCCTCATCGACGATCTTGAGGCTGGAAGATCGACTAGTGTAAAAAAGATCTTTGACCGGTATAGGCTCGCTCTGGATACGATTCTTAAACCGAGCCAGTCACGTCGAGCGTCTGTGCACTTTCTGGTGAACATGCTTGAAGCATACTATCTTGCGGACAGCCGGGCGGTCAATTCAGTGCTCGATACTGAGCTCGAAGACTACGAGGGAGACGTCGAGACAGTACTCAACCCTAAGAGTCGGATGAAGAACCTGTATCCCGGATTCGACGAAGTAAATGACGGATGTCGGATCATCGGCAGTCTCTCAGTAAGCCATGTGCTCTCGCGACAAGACGCGTCCCAGAATAAGCGATAAAGGGTGGATCGGACAGGGGAGTGACCAGGATCTGGCAGAATTGGCACGTTACACGCGCTTTTCGATGTGGAAATGCGGCTCGGATATCATTCCTAGGGCGAATAGATTGCCAACCCGATAATGAACAGGGTCACGTCAACATGCGGCGGTAGAATCGACTTTCTGTGGCAGTCTCGGGGCGCACCTCTCCGTGCCACGAGACTAACAAGAGCAGCCGTCTAGACCGGGAGCGCAGCGAGCCGGGAGAACGCTTTACCGAACCTCTGATAGTACTCACCCGCAGGCAGTTTGAGCAGCACGCCACGCCCAGTCGTTGCCACTATCCCCGCTTGGCATATCCACAGATACAAAAAGCGCTTGAAACGCAGCACCGCTCCATCGCCAAGCTGAAGCAGATTCAGCATCCAGGTCTTCAGGTTCCAGGCCAGCGCAGCGATCAGAAAGTATGCTCGGTTGGCCGCCAGAAATCCGGTCGGGACATGGGACAGTCCCAACCCATGCTTAAAGTCCTTAATCAGATTCTCTTGGTTGCCTCGCCCCTGCGCGATGCGCAGCACCGCAGTGTTGCTGCGCGTCGAGTTGGTCACCACGATCCAGTAGGCGTACTTCCTCATGCCATCGTCCAGGTACAATTGCTTGTCATCCTTGTCGATGATCGGCGTCCGCTTGATCACAAACCGGTACGGCTCACTCCAACTGTCAGGGCGAAATACCATCGACGCTATCTCGGGCTTGCCTTTGAACCAGCTCTTCGGCCGGCGCTCTATGGTGATCTTCCGCTTCAGGTTCTCCCGCCGCTTGCGCCGGCGCCCGCTGCGCCCCCCTCTGCTTAACTCGGTGGCCTGAAATGGTTTCCATGCGCTTGCCGGGAGCGCATGCACGGCCTTCATCACATTCGCGTGCTGCTTGGCCACGATGAAGAACTCTACTCCCCTCGCCGCGCAGATCTGCACCAGTTTTTGGTCATAGTAGCCACTGTCGGCGTGCATCCGCACCGCCCGAAAGTGTTCCCCCACCCGCTTGATCATTCCCGGTAGTACGTCCTGGCTGCCGTAGCTGGTGTGCCGGTAGCCTTCCCGCAGATCCATATAGAGCAGGTCACCGGTCTCCGCCAGCGTCCCGTACAGCACGCTATAGCTCCACGTGTTGTTGTAGGCGAAGTCCGCTCCTTCTTTCTTTTCCCCATACACTTCATGAATCGACGAGTCCAGGTCGATGGTAGCCACCTCACGTCGCACCCGCGGCAGCATGGCGAACGACTGCTGTTGCAGGTCCTCCCCCACCTCACGTAACTCGCTGAGCGCTACCGCATTCCGATCCTCACCAAAGCGCGCCAGAAAGTCGCCTGTCGTGGTCGCATGCGGAATCCGCTCGGTACCCAGTAGCCGCTTTGCTCCCTGATCGTCTCGGAACCGGTTGATGTCGCTGAGCGTGCTCCCCCCCGTCAGCATATTGTAGATCATCGTCAGGATGTGATCGGACTCCGTATACCACTTGCAACGGCGCAACACGCGGACCGCTGCATCGATCGCAGAGGCCACCCCCAGGCGCTCTACGAGCTGTCGTATAATGGCCAACCCAGACCAGCTCACCAGCGGAGCGCCGCGGTGCTCGGCGACCTGTATCGGTGGATACGAGAATTCCGGTTGACAAGAATCGTCAGTATGGTAATCTGGTGACTGTATCAATTTGGGTCCTCCTTGGTGTTTGACGGGAACGTGTTTAGATACTTTCCACTAAAGCACTTGGGAGGATCTTTTTCAACCCATTAGGAGCCGAATCGCTTATTTAGGGACGCGTGTTCCTGCTTGCGGACAATGTTTGCCTGGATCTACAAGGCTATCGGGCAACCCGAGTGCGAACTGCATGACCTCGTCGTCGGTCGTTACGACGATGTCACCAAAGGGCAAATCCTCGAGTTGCCGCCGTGAGCGGGAACGTAGGACGCTATACGGTGGTCGGCGCCGGCGCGGTGACCGTGAAGCTCAAGGGATCCCCGTCGGCGCCGTCCACGGTGCGGTCGACGGTGACCTTCGAGCCGTCGGTCAGCTCGCCGCCGATCAGCAGCTTGGCGAGCGGGTTCTGCACCAGTTGCTGGATCGCGCGCCGCAGCGGCCGCGCCCCGTACTGGGGGTCGAAGCCGGCCTCGGCCAGGTAGCGTTGCGCCGCCTCCGTGACCTCCAGCTCGATGCGCTGCTCGCGCAGCCGGGCGGCCAGGTGGTCGAGTTGGATCGCCGCGATGCGATAGATCTGATCGTCGTCGAGGCGGTTGAAGATGATCGTCTCGTCCACCCGGTTCAGGAACTCGGGCCGGAAGCTGGCCTTCAGGAGTTCGGTAATCTGCGGAGTCACCTGCTCCACCTGGGCGGCCTGCTGGATCAGATCGCTGCCGAGGTTGCTGGTCATGATGACGATGCTGTTGCGGAAGTCGACCTGCCGCCCCTGGCCGTCGGTGAGGCGGCCCTCGTCGAGCAACTGCAACAGCACGTTGAACACGTCGGGGTGCGCCTTCTCCAGTTCGTCGAACAGGATCACCGAATAGGGCCGGCGCCGCACCGCCTCGGTAAGCTGGCCGCCCTGGTCGTAGCCGACGTAGCCGGGCGGTGCGCCGATCAGCCGCGACACGGCGTGGCGCTCCATGTACTCGCTCATGTCGATGCGCTGCAGGGCGCGCTCGTCGTCGAACAGGTAGTCGGCGAGGGTCTTGGCCAGCTCGGTCTTGCCGACGCCGGTGGGACCGAGAAAGATGAAGGTGCCGAGCGGGCGGTCGCTGTCGGCGAGCCCCGACTTGTTGCGCCGGATGGCGTCCGCCACCGCCCGGATAGCCGCCTCCTGGCCAATCACCCGGCGCTGCAGGATGGTCTCCAATTGCAGCAGCTTGGCGCGCTCCGAGGACAGCATCTTGGTTACCGGGATGCCGGTCCACTGCGCCACCACCGCGGCGATGTCTTCCTCGGACACCTCTTCGCGCAGCAGCGTGCCGGCGCCGTTGCCACTGTCGTCCGCGGCGCCCGCGTGGCGCTCGGTAAGGTCGGCCAGTTCCTGCTCCAGCGCCGGTATGCTGCCGTGCTTGACCTCCGCCGCGCGCGCCAGGTCGCCGGCGCGCTCGTAGCGCACCTGATCGAGCCGGAGTTGCTCCAACTGCGCCTTCAGCTCGCGCACCTGCTCGATGCTCCGCTTCTCGTTCTGCCACTGCAGTTGCATCGCGTCGTGCCGGCTCTGCAGGTCGGCCAGCTCGCGCTGCAACTCGTCGCGGCGCTCGCGCGAGGCCGCATCGCGCTCCTTGGCCAGCGCCTGGTTCTCGATGTTGAGCTGCAGGATGCGGCGTTCGATCCGGTCCAACTCGGTGGGCTGGCTTTCGATCTCCATCTTCAGCCGGCTGGCGGCCTCGTCGATCAGGTCGATCGCCTTGTCGGGCAGGAAACGGGAGGTGATGTAGCGGTCGGACAGCACCGCGGCGCCGATGATCGCCTCGTCCTTGATGCGTACCCCGTGGTGCACCTCGTAGCGCTCCTTGAGGCCGCGCAGGATGGCGATGGTGTCTTCCACCGACGGCTCGTCGGTGAGCACCGGCTGGAAACGGCGCTCCAGGGCGGCATCCTTCTCGATGTGCTGGCGGTACTCGTCCAGGGTGGTGGCGCCGATGGTGCGCAGCTCGCCGCGCGCCAGCGCCGGCTTGAGCAGGTTGGAGGCATCCATGGCGCCCTCGGCCGCGCCGGCGCCGACCAGGGTGTGCAACTCGTCCACGAACAGGATGATCTGGCCGGCGGCGGCGACGATCTCGTTGATCACCGCCTTGAGCCGCTCCTCGAACTCGCCGCGGAACTTGGCGCCCGCCACCAGCGCGCCCAGGTCGAGGGTCAGCACCCGCTTGTCGCGCAATGAGTCGGGCACGTCCCCCGCCACGATGCGCCGCGCCAGCCCCTCCACGATGGCGGTCTTGCCGACACCGGGATCGCCGATCAGCACCGGGTTGTTCTTGGTGCGCCGCGCCAGCACCTGCATGATGCGGCGGATCTCGTCGTCGCGGCCGATCACCGGGTCCAGCTTCTCCTGGCGCGCCAGTTCGGTGAGGTCGCGGCAGTAGCGCTCCAGCACCTGGTACTTGCCCTCGGGATCCTGGTCGGTGACGTGCTGGCTGCCGCGCAGCTCGCGCAGCGCGCCAAGCACGGCGTCATGCGTCACCCCTGCCTGGCGCAGGGCGGTCGCCGCCGGCCCGCTGCCGCTCAGCAGCGCCAGCAGCAGGTGCTCGGTGCTGGTGTACTGGTCCTGGAGCCGGTCCGCCTCCCGTTCGGCGGCCTGCAGCACCTGCGCCAACTCCGGCGAAGCCGGCGTCTGGCTGCCGTCGCCGTATTGTTTCGGCTTCCCGTTCAGCGCGGCTTCCAGGCTGGCCGCCAGGTCGGTCTCCGGCCCCGCGGCGCGCTCCAGCAGCGGCCGCACCACGCCGTCGCGCTGCTGCCACAGCGCCAGCAGCAGATGCTCCGGCTCGATGCGCGCGTGGTGCCGGTCGCGGGCCGCCGTATCCGCCGCCTGCAGCGCCTCCTGCGCCTTGTGAGTAAGCTTGTCCAGTCGCATCGTCCGCTCCCTTCATTGCCAAGATACGCGCCGGCAGCCACCCCCGGCAAAAGCACTCCGGCCGCCACACGGCGAGTGCGGCTGACCGTCGGGAGTCCGGTTTACAGGCTGCGCGGTGCCCGCTCGATGGCGCCGCTGACGATATGGCAGGCGGCCTGGTGGCCCGGCGCATCCGGCACGGTGGCCAGCTCCGGCGCCTGGTCGCGGCACTGGGGCTGCGCGTACGGGCAGCGGGTGTGGAAGCGGCATCCCGGTGGCGGGGCGGCCGCGCTCGGCACGTCTCCGCTCAGCACCACCCGCTGCCGGCGCCGGCCCGGATCGATGGCGGGCACCGCCGACAACAGCGCCTGCGTGTAGGGATGGGCGGGGCGGGCGAACAGGCTGTCGGCATCCGCCTGCTCCACGATCTGGCCCAGGTACATCACCGCCACCCGGTCGGAAATGTGGCGCACCACCGACAGGTCGTGGGCGATGAACAGGTAGGTCAGTGCCAGATCGCGCTGCAGATCGTGCAGCAGATTGAGGATCTGCGCCTGGATCGACACGTCGAGCGCCGACACCGGCTCGTCGCACACCACCAGCTTGGGGGCCAGCGCCAGGGCGCGGGCGATGCCGATGCGCTGCCGCTGGCCGCCGGAGAACTGGTGCGGGTAGCGGCCGGCGTGCTCGGGCGACAACCCGACGCGCTGCAGCAGCTCGGGTACGCGGGCGCGCGCCTCCCGGCGCCGGCCGTGGATGATGAACGGCTCGGTGAGCGTGTCGCGTATCGTCATACGCGGGTTGAGCGACGAGAACGGATCCTGAAACACGATCTGCATGTCGCGCCGCAGCGCGCGCAACGCATCGCCCTGCAGCGTGAACACTGGCGCTCCCTCGAATTGCACGCTGCCGCCGGTGGCGCGCAGCAGGCGCAGCAACAGGCGCCCGGTGGTGGACTTGCCGCATCCCGACTCACCCACCAGCCCGAGTGTTTCGGCGCGCTCGATGTGGAAGCTGACCCCATCCACGGCGCGCACGTACCCGACGACGTGCCGAAATACGCCCGCGGTCACGGGAAAGTGCATCACCAGGTCACGGACCCGGACGAACGGGGCCGCGCCGCCGCCGCGATCGGCACCGTCGCCGTGCGCGGCCGCTGCCGTGCCGCCGGGCGTGGTGCGGACGGCCGCCGCCACGCCCGATGGTGCCGTCCCGTCAGCGGGTGCCGGGTCGAGCAGCGCCGCGCGAGCGGCCGCCGGCAGCGCCGCCGCGGTGGCCGGATCATGCAGCAGGCAGCGCGCAAGCCGGCCCGCGCCGGCGGCCAGCAGCGGCGGTGTGCGCTGCCGGCACGGGTCGCCGGCGAATTCGCAGCGCGGCGCGAACGCACAGCCGCGCGGCAGCCGCAACGGATCCGGGACCGTGCCCGTAATCGGTGTCAGGCGGGCGCCGCGCTGTTGCTCGATGTTCGGGATGGAGCCGAGCAGCGCCCGCGTGTAGGGGTGCCGGGGGCCGGCGAACAGCTCCGCCGTCGTCGCCTGCTCCACCACCCGCCCGGCGTACATCACCACCACGCGATGCGCCAGCTCCGCCACCACCCCCAGGTCGTGCGTGATGATGATGACCGCGGTGCCGGTGCGCCGCGACAGCTCGCGGATCAGCTCCAGGATCTGCGCCTGGATGGTCACGTCCAGCGCCGTGGTCGGTTCGTCGGCGATCAACAGCGCCGGATCGCAGCTCAGCGCCATGGCGATCATCACCCGCTGCCGCATGCCGCCGGAGAACTGATGCGGGTAGTCGAACAGCCGCTGCTCCGGCGCCGGAATGCCGACCAGGCGCAGCATCTCGATGGTGCGCGCGGTCGCCTGCCGCTTGCGCAGGCGGCGATGGATGCGCAGCGCTTCGATCACCTGGGCGCCAATCGAATGGACCGGGTTGAGAGAGGACATCGGTTCCTGAAAGATCATCGCGATCTCATTGCCGCGGATACGCTGCAGCCGCTCCGGTCTGGTCCCGATCAAGTCCTCCCCACGGTAGCTGACGGAGCCGGCCACCACGCGCCCGGGCGCGTCCACCAGTCCCAGGATCGACAGCGCGGTAACCGACTTTCCGCAGCCCGATTCGCCCACCACCGCTACCGTCTCGTCGGCCCGCACGTCCAGATCCACACCCTCCACGGCCCGCAGCACGCCGCGCCCGGTATCGAAGTGGGTGGTCAGGCCGCGCACTTCGAGCAGCGGCGCCGGCGCACCGTTCATACCTTCATCCGCGGGTCGAGGGCGTCGCGCAGACCGTCGCCCAGGAAGTTGAAGCACAGCATGGTCAGCGCCAGCGCGATGCCCGGGAAGATGGCCAGGTGCGGATGCGAGCGCATGCTGGCAATGCCCTCGGCGATCATCGCGCCCCAACTGGGCGTGGGTGGATCGACGCCGAGTCCGATGAAGCTCAGGAATGCCTCGGTGGCGATCAGTCCGGGAATCATCAGGGTCACCTGCACGATGCCGGGGCCGATCAGGTTGGGCAGCAGGTGGCGTACCACGATGCGTCCCGGCCGGGCGCCGAGGGCGCGCGCCGCCTGCACGAATTCGGTTTCGCGCAGCGACAACGCCATGCCGCGCGCCAGCCGCGCCAGCCCCACCCACGAGGTGAAGCTGATGCCGGCCAGGATGAACAGCATGCCGCCCATGGCGCGGTCCACCGACACCAGGGCGCGCACCAGCGCACTCGGATCCTCACGCTGACCGAAACCGAGCTTGAACACCACCAGCAGCAGGATGATGAACAGCAGGCTCGGGAACGCGTACAGGGTGTCCACCACGCGCATCATCGCGTTGTCGACGCGGCCGCCGGCGTAGCCGGCCACGGTGCCGTAGGCGACTCCGAACACGAATGCGGTCAGCGCGCCGAGTATGCCGACGGCCAGGGAGATGCGCGCGCCGTAGATGAGCCGCGACAGCAGGTCGCGGCCGAGGAAGTCGGCGCCCAGCACGAACTCGCCGCCCGGGCGCGCGAAGGTTGCCTCGAAGTCGCCGGCGGCGTAGTGGCGCGGCGCCAGCAGCGGCGCGAGCGCGGCCGCGGCCAGCAGCACAACCACCACGCCGCCGCCGGCCACCGCCAGCCGGTTGCCGAGCAGCCGCCGCCAGGCGTCGTGCCACAGGCTGTCGGCGCCGGCCGCCATCGCTACGACGTCTCCAGGCGAATGCGCGGATCGATCCAGGAGTAGGCCAGGTCGACCGCCAGGTTGGCGATCACCAGCACCGCGGCATACAGCAGCGTGGTGCCCATGATCACCGGGTAGTCGCGGTCGCCGACGGCGCCCACGTAGAAGTCGCCGAGACCGGGGATGGCGAAGATCTGCTCCACCACCATGGAGCCGGTCACCAGCGCCGCGAACAGCGGCCCGAGCACCGTTACCACCGGCACCAATGCGTTGCGCAGCGCGTGATGCACGATCACCCGGCGCTCAGGCACCCCCTTGGCGCGCGCCGTGCGCACGTAGTCCTCGCGGATCACCTGCAGCATGCTGGCCCGCGTCAGCCGCGCCAGGATCGCGGCCTGCCCGACGCCCAGGGTAAAGGCGGGCATCACCGCCTGTTGCCACGACCCCCAGCGCGCCACCGGCAACAGCCCCAGTTGCAGGGCCAGCCCCCAGACCAGCAGCGGCCCCAGCGTCAGCGCCGGCACCGAGACGCCGGACACGGCCACGAACATCGCCACGTAGTCGGCGGTCGTGTTCTGGCGCAGCGCCGACACGATGCCGAGCGGTACGCCGATCACCACGGCCACGCCCAGCGCCAGCGCCCCGAGCACGAACGACACCGGAAAGTGACGTGCGATGATCTCGTTCACGCTGCGGTCCTTGTACAGGTAGGAGGGCCCGAGGTCGCCGCGCAGGGCGCCGCCCATGTAGCGCAGGTACTGCCGCCACACCGGCTCGTCCATGTGGTAGTACGCCTGCAGCCGGGCGACCACTTCCGGAGGCAGCGGCTTGTCCTCCTGATCGAACGGGTTGCCCGGGATGGAGTGCATCAGAAAGAAGGTGACCACCGAGATCACCAGCAGTACCGGCACCAGCCACAGCAGGCGGCGCAGCAGGTAGGTCAGCACGACAATCGGGCGGCGCGCCGCGCATGCGAGGTCAGCGGCGCCATGGCCGCACCTCGCCCCGCCGCGCCGGCGCGCCCGCGTGCGCTCAGTTGAGCATCCACTCCTTGAACAGCTTCATGAACTGCGGCGTCACCGGCCGTTCCACGTACCCCTTGGTGAGCGAGTTGTCCGCGTACCAGTAGATCGGGATCACGCCCGCTTCGTCCTGCACCAGGATGCGCTCGGCATCCTCGTACAGCTTCTGCCGGGTGGCCAGATCGCGCGCCACCGCGGCGCGTTCGATAAGGTCGTCATACTCGCTGTTCTTGAACGTCGCCGGCTGGTCCACGCTGGAATGGAAAATCTCCATGTGGATGTTGTGCGCATCGGGATAGTCCATGCCCCAGCCCATGCGCCACACGTTGTGGGCGCCCTGCGCGGCGTTCAACGAGTAGGCGCGGCCTTCGACGCCGCGCAGCGACACCTTCGCGCCCAGGGTGTCCTGCCACATCTTCT
This sequence comes from Spirochaetia bacterium, assembly GCA_965262935.1. Lineage (GTDB taxonomy): Bacteria > Spirochaetota > Spirochaetia > SZUA-6 > Bin103 > Bin103. The sequence continues at coordinate 2,107,875 of OZ253572.1, forward strand.
GAATCGCCTGCGCGATATTCTGGTGCAGTTGGCTGGCGTTGAAGCCCAACTCGATTTCCGGCAGCCCCTGGCCGTCCGGGTAGCCTGCCTCCGCCAGCCAGCGTTGCGCCTGCTCGGGATCGTAGGGAATGCCGATGCCGGTCTCGTTGCTCACGTGACCGGTGGAGCCCGGCGGCGTCATCGTGCCGGCGGGCACCTCGCCGCCGCGGGTGATGCGACTGGTCACCGTGTCCTTGTCCAGCGCGGCGGCGAACGCCTTGCGCACCAGCACGTTGTCGAACGGCGCCTTGGTCACGTTGAAGAAGTAGTAATACACCACGAACCGCGGACCGTTGTAGTACTCGGGCCCGAGCACGTCATCCGCGCTGACGCGGTCCAGCTCGCCGGGCGGGATCGACTCGATGAAGTCCAGCTCGCCTGCCTCGTACATCGCCAACTGGGTGGAGGCATCCTTGACCACCAGGAAGGTGAGGCGCGGAATATCCACGTTGGCGGCGTCGAAGTAGCCGCTATTCTGCTCCAGCACGTAGCGGTCTTCCGGCATCGCTTCGACCAGCTTGTAGGGGCCGTTGACCACGATGTTTTCGGGCTGCACCCAATCGGCGCCGTGCTGCTCGCGCGCCCAGCGCGGCACGCTGTGACCCATCGAGCTCAGGGAGGAGAGGAACCACCCGGCCGGCTCGGTGAGGGTGATGCTCAGGGTGCGGTCGTCCACCGCCTGCACGCCAAGGGCGGACACCGGCTGCTCGCCGGCGTTCACCGCGGCGGCGTTCTCGATGATGAACGCGCGATACGCGAACGGGGTCGCGCTGTCGGGATCGACGATGGTCTGGAACGAATACTCGAAGTCGGCGGCGGTGACCGGCTGTCCGTCCGACCAGGCGAGGCCGTCGCGCAGCGTGAAGGTGTAGGTGCGGCCGTCGTCCGAGACGGTCCACGACTCGGCGGCGTTGGCGACCGGCTCCGAACTGCTGTAGTCCCAGTCCACCAGCGTCAGGAACTGCTGCGCGGCGAGGATGTGCAGCCAGTTGATCGCCGGGTCGAAGTTGCCCGGGTCGCCCGGCAGTGCGAGGTTGAGATCGGTGCCCCCGCCGGCGGCCGACTCCTCGGCCGGGGCCGCGAAGGCGGCCGTGGCGGCGATCAACAGCAGCGCGCTCAGTGCGCTCACTACTCTATTCATGATGGTCCTCCTTGAGTGTCGGTGTTGCGGAACGCAATCCCGTAACGGGTCCAGGGTAGTGTCCCGGCGCCAAGTCGGTCAACGGCGCGCAGCCGTTCGCGAGCCGGTCGCCGGCGCTGCGGGACCCGATCCGCCGGTCGTGGCTGCCGGTCCGCCGAACGCATCTGTGGTAGTCTGACCGCCATGCAAGCGGTCACCCTCCACGAGGGCTTCTTCTCGGGCGCGCTGTCGGTCGAACGGCTGGATGGAGCGCTGCGTCCGTGGCGCCTGCCCCATGACCGACTCGAACTGTACCCGTCCCCGGAGGAGTCGCTGATCGGCCGGGCGATGGAGAGCAGCGGCGTGCGGCTGCGTTTCGCGACCGATGCGCCGGAGATCAGCGTGCGGTTCCGTCCGCTCCTGGGCGAGCCGCTGCAGGCGGGCCACAGCCTCGACGTGACGGTCGACGGCGAGTTGGCCGGCAGCGTCGAGGTCGCGCCCGGCGCGACGGCCGCAGACTTCAGCGGGCTGCCGGTTGCCGCCAAGGTGGTGGAGGTGTGGCTGCCGCATACCAGCCCCATCGAGGTCACCGGCCTGACGGTGACTGCGGGCTGTTCCTGCGAGCCGGCTCCCGACCCGCGCCCGAAGTGGATCACCTACGGCAGCTCGCTCACCCACTGCCGCCGCGCGCACAGTCCGGCGCGCACCTGGCCGGCGATCGTGGCCCGGCGGCGGCGCTGGCATCTCACGTCGCTCGGGTTCGGCGGCAACTGCTGCCTGGAGCCGATGCTCGGCATCGCCATTCGTGACCTGCCGGCGGACTTCATCTCGCTCAAGCTGGGCATCAACTGCATCAACAACGGTGCGCTGTCCGCGCGCACCTTCAAGGCCGCGGTGATCGGGCTGGTGCAGATCATCCGCGAACGCCATCCCGACACCCCGTTGGCGCTGATCTCACCGATCGGCTTCCCGCCGCACGAGACCACGCCCAACCTGGTGGGGTACACGATCGGCGGCATGCGCGACGACATCGAGGACGCCTGCGACCGCCTGTCGCGACGCGGCGACGGCAATCTGTTCCACTTCGACGGCCTCGAATTGTTCAATCTGGATGAGATCGCGCACTACGCCGAGGATCAGTGCCATCCCGACGCGGACGGCATCGAGTTGATGGCCGAGCACTTCCTGCAACGGGTGGACGCACGGATTCCACTACCGTAAACCGAGCCACGCGCGCGCATCGTCTCAGCGATGCTCTCGGAACCATCGCTCGGCGAGGTCGACGAGCGGCCCGGCGGCGCACCGTGTGGTACGTTGACGGCGATGAGAATCGCTCTGGCGAGGCGTGCTGCCATTGCCTGCGCCGTGATGGCGGCCGCCAGTCTGCAGAATGCCTGCGCTGCCGGACTCGTAGACAGCGAGGTTCCGTCCCGGGAGTCTGCCGTCTGTCCGCCGCCCGCGGGCGAACGCGGCGATGCCGCCATCCTGGCGGACCGGATCATGAGCCGCTCCAGCAGTCGATTGCTGTTCGATCCGCCAATCCATGACGAGTTGGCGCGGGAGGCCGAGGACGTGCTCCGCATGGTCCGCGCCGCGCACCCCGGCGTTGCCGGCATTCATGTCCGCGGGCTGTTTCGTCCCGACACCCTGATCCTCGGGCTCGAACCGCCGATGCTGCAGCGGGTGCAGGGCATGTTCGACACCTCAGGCCGGACGGTAACACTCAGACTTCCTGACCTCAGCCGGAATCGGATGACACGTCGAGCGACGAATCGGCGGCCATCTCGTAGACCAGCCTGAGTTGGGTGCCGGGATAGATGGTGCGGGTGGCGTTGAGTTCCTCAATCAGGGGAGCGAGCATGCGGTCGCAGGCGTCGCTGCCGAGGCCGAGAAGCTGTATCCGCAGGATGTCGTGCGCAGGCTCGGGGATGATGTTGGCGTCGGAGGTCAGCAACGCGCGCAGCAACCTGCGGGCGTTCGGTTTCTTGCCCTGGGCGCCGATCACCGGCGCCATCATGCGGGTCTCGGCGCGATAGGCGATCATCCGCACCACGTCCATGAACAGCCGCCCGGCAACCGGCAGGGCGTCCAGCTTGTCCTGCTCCGACAAGTCGCCGGCGCGGACATGGGTAGGCGTGTCGACGCGTTGCTGCTGGAGCTCGTCCAGTTCTCCAGCAAGGGCGTTGGCGTCAGCTGCAAGGCGGTTGGCGGTGTCGGGGTCGGGTTCCTGCTGTGCCGGGACGAGACGATTGCGGACTGCCGCCAGGCGGCTGCGCACCCGCCTGATGGTCTTTTCGAGGGCACGGCGCACGGGGTTCACCACCTGCGCGTCGGGGTCAAGCGGCTCCAGGTCATGGGTGGGCAGAGAGTCGAGGTTGAACTGCTCGCGCAGGTACTTGAAGAAGTTCTCCTGCGACCAGCGCGAGAACATGGCGCCGGCGACCTGCACCAAGGGCATCTGTGGGTGGGAGGTGATCACCGGCACCTGCCGACCGTTGGCCAGACGGCGCCGGATCTGGCGCACCGTGAGCCCGTTGCGCAGTACTATCGGTTTCTCGGCGAGGTCAACGGTTGTGGCACTGGTTCCAGCGGGCCCATGGATCAGTACTTCAAGGGTACGGAAATCCTCCTCCGGCCAGTCGTCGCCCTTGAAGTTCTTGTGCCAGGTGATGCAGGCGATGCCGCGCCGGGCCAGACGCTTGAACAGGTCCGGGCTCCAGCCCTCGCGGTCGAACACCAGGGTAAGCGCTGGCGCGCCGGCCTGCGGCTTGGTCAGGTCGGGGGCCGCTTGCGGCACCACGCCCAGTTTCACCAAGTGGGGCACCACGTCGTGCTCGATCGCCTTGACCAGCTTCGGGTCCAGCGCCTTGTGCAGGCACAGCAGGGGCGCTCCGCCGAGGGCGTTGACCCAGTAGCTCACGGAGGCCGGCAAACACAGCTTCTGGCGCGCGACGAAGTGTTTCGGCAGCCGACCGTTGCGCCCAGTGTACACTTTCACGTGGCCGTCCACGGCCAGCGTGGCCCAGTCGTCGTCGTGCGCGCTGGCCCAGCTGCGAGCCAGTGCCGCTTGCCAGTCGCGCACGGTGTGCTCGGCGCTGGTGAGCAGCCGCAGCTTGCGGCGCAGCGTCTTGGGCTCGGGGCCGCGGTCGAGGCCAAGGATGGCGCCCCACTCGCCGGGCGCCTGGTAGCGGAGGGCCTCGGGATTACGGACTCGGGCCAGCGTCAGGCAGGCGACGAACAGGAGGATGGTGGTCAAGCCATAGAATCCGGCGGGCAGGCGGAACAGGCGGTTGGCGGCGTCGAGCAGACCCTCGCGCAGCAGCATCGGCAGCGCCGCGAGGACGCCGCCGCGAGCGACGCCGTGGGCTGGCTCAGCGAACACCGGCGTGGCCTCGGTCAGCAGGCCGGCGCTCGCAAGCGTGCGGCGCTCGACGTCGCGCGCCGCGCGACCCATGGGAGCGTGCTTGTCGCGGGCATCGCGGGTGGCGCGATCAGTTGCGGCCGCCGGTTCGGTGTTTGCGCTGGTGGGGTGATCGGTGGCCACCTGCGGAGCGTCCGCGACTGCGGCGAGCGCAGGCGCGGGGACGGCGATGACGCCGGCGCGCCGGTTCTCGTTGAAGGTGGTCGGCGGGATGCCGAGGTGGCGAGCGCAGGCGCTGCCGCTCATCCCGGAAGCGAGCAGTTCGGCCGCCTTGGCGGCCATCTGGGCGTCGACGACGGTACGTCCGCGCCGCCGGCGCGGCTCGAAGAAAGCGTCCTCGCCGTGCTCACGGTAGCGTTTGACGGCGCGTGCGAGGGTGGGACGGGAGATGTCGAAGGCAGCCATGATGTCGGCTTGGCGGACGCCGGAAACGACGTGCAGCTTGGCGGCGCGAAGCAGCATGGCGCGGCGGTCGTCGGCGGGGTGGCAATCGAAGGGTTCGAGGTTGAAGAAGTAGTAGGTGATGCCATCGCGGGTCTGCATGGCGTAGCGGTCGCCGATGGGAGTGGCATCAGGGAGGGAGAAAGGGAGCGAGAGGACCATGGCAGTGCTCATATTATGTATCATTGCAGTTTGCCCGATTGGGAGCAGGATGTCAAGCGGAGATCGCACGTGAGAGCAAAAAAGGAGCCTGAAAAACGGGGTTATTGGAGCATTTTGGGGTTACCGGGGAAGCCCGTCAGCGCACCATGTCAGGAAGTCTGACACTACGAACCGGCGCCCCCGAATTGGACTCCCTGAATGCCGAGTTGGGGTTGCGGGGCGCCAAGTTGCTCGGTCAGGCGTCGGTCGCCTTCTGCTTTGGCCCTGTGCTAAACCTTCCGCCGGCAGCCGCGGCGTATTCCGGGCTGGACGGGATAAGCTACGCCGAGCCTGACACGTATGCGGGCGATGGCCCGGACATCGATGCGGCGCGGGCGGACGGCGACTGGTACCTGATTTTCCGCAACGCGTGGGGCGACTGTCCGTCCGGGTGCATCAACGAGCAACTTTCTTTCTTCGTGGTCTCTCGGGGAACAGTCAGGCCGGCCGCCTCCGAAGCGGCGCCGTTCCGCCGCCTGATGGCAGAACGAGGGTGGGACCTGAGCCGGGAAGCCTGACGCGAAGCCGTGCCGATCTGCCCCGCGCTACCGGTACACTTCTCTCCGATGCGCGACGGCGAGCACCAGGATGATAAGACGAGCATGCTCGAGGCGGACGATGATGCGGTAGTCACCAACGCGGAAGCGCCAGAGATCTGCGAACTGCGTGCCGCGCAAGGGAGCACCCAACTGCCTCGGGTCGTCGAGAGAGGCCAAACGCTGTTCGATGTACCGGCGGATTCGCTGCCTTACGTCGGGCGTCAACCGGCGCACGGATTTCCGGACCGAAGCGGCATACTCAACCGTCCAGATCATGCCACAGGTCTGCAGAACTCAGAATGCGTTCCTGTCCCGTGCGAATGCGTTCCAGGACGGCGGCACCGAGGTAGGCGTCTTCCATCTCTTCGAGCTTTTCGACAATGGCTTGGCGCGCGTAATAGCTCTTGCTCCGACCAGTCGCCTTCGCCAAGGCCTGCAACCGTGCTTCGATCTCTTCCGGAAGTCGCACCGTCAGCATGTCTTACAAGTATGACGATGCTGCAGATGCCGGTCAAGGCGGGTGCCGGAGACGCGGTGCGCTTGACCGGCGGCGGGTGCTTGACTACAACAGGCGCATGTTGATCGGTCAGGCCGGATGCGGCGGCGCATCCATCGGGCAGGTGGTGGACCAACTTTGCGCCAACCCGACGGTGGCGGCGCGGCAGGCGGCCGGGGTCGGGTTCGAGCCGCCCTCGCGCGCGGCGCTCATCGACGTGCTGGAGGGGCTGCGCTCCGCCCTGTTTCCCGGCTACTTCGGCCTGGTGCAGATGACCGCGGGGCTGAGTTTCCACATCGGGTCGATCCTGGAGGACAAACTGCGCCACCTGCAGGAGCAGATCCTGCGCGGGCTGGTGTTCGCGCACTGGGAGGAGGCGGCCACGCCGGAGCAACTGCGCGACCAGAACGAGGCGCGCGCGGCGGCGGCTACCCGCCACCTGCTGACCCGCCTGCCGGAGCTGCAGCGGCTGGTGCTGCTGGATGTGGACGCCGCCTACACCGGCGACCCGGCGGCGACCAGCCGCGACGAGATCATCTTCAGCTATCCCGGCGTGCAGGCGATCATCCACCACCGCATCGCCCACGAGCTGTATCTGCTGCACATCCCGCTCATCCCGCGCATCGTGAGCGAGCACGCGCACAGCATCACCGGCATCGACATCCATCCTGGCGCCGCCATCGGCGAGAGTTTCTTCATCGACCACGGCACCGGCGTGGTGGTCGGGGAGACCTGCGAGATCGGGCGCAACGTGCGCGTCTACCAGGGCGCCACCCTGGGCGCCAAGAGCTTTCCGCTCGACGCCCACGGCCAGCCGATCAAGGGCGTGCCGCGCCATCCGATCGTGGAAGATGACGTGATCATCTACTCGGGAGCCACGGTGCTCGGCCGCACGCGACTGGGCCGGGGCGCCATCATCGGCGCCAACGCCTGGGTCACGCGCGACGTGCGGGCGGGGGCGATCGTGACACGCTACCACGGCGAGTCGGGCGACCTGCGCGTGGAGGCGCCGACCTACGATGGCTGACGGCGCCCCGGTATTCGTGGTTGGCTCCATCAACACCGACCTGGTGGCCTACGTGGAGCGGTTGCCGGCCAGCGGCGAGACGCTGTTCGGCGAGCGCTTCGCCCAGTTCGCCGGCGGCAAGGGCGCCAATCAGGCGGTGGCCGCCGCCCGCGCTGGCGCCGCGACCACGTTCCACGGCGCCGTCGGCGACGACGCCTACGGGCACGCCGGACGCGCCAGCCTGCGGCAGGCGGGGGTCGGCGTCGACGGCCTCCTGACCGTGCCGGAGCATGCCTCGGGGATCGCGCTGATCGTGGTCGGCGGACACGGCGAGAACCAGATCGTGGTGGTGCCCGGCGCCAATGTGCAGTTCGGCGTCGAGCAGGTGCCGGCGCCCGCGCCGCGGCCGGCGCCACCGGCGGCAACGCCGGCGGTGGTGCTGCTGCAGTACGAGATCGCGCCCGCCACCACGTTCGCCAGCGCGCTGCGCTGGCATGCGGCCGGCGCCCGCGTGGTGTGGAATCTCGCCCCCGCGCCACCGGCGGCCCCGCCCGCCGATGTCCTGGCGGCCGCGGAATTCATCCTGGTCAACGAATTGGAGCTGGCGGCGCTGGACGGCGCCGCGGCGGCGACCGACGTCGGGCAGATCGCCGCCCGCGTTGCCGGCTTCATGGCGGGCAGCGGGGCTGCGCCGCGCAATCTGATCGTGACCCTGGGCGCCGACGGCTGCCTGTGGGCGCACCGCGACGGCAGCGGCGCCGTGGTATTGCATCGCCAGCCGGCGCTCGCGGTACGAGCCATCGACGCGGTCGGCGCCGGCGACTGCTTCTGCGGCGTGTTCGCGGCCACGCTGGCAGCCGGCGCCGCGACCGCCGCCGCCCTGCACCGCGCCACGGCAGCGGCCGCGCTGGCGGTACAGCGCGCCGGCGCGCAGCCGTCCATGCCGCGGACGGACGAGATTGAGGACGCCATGCGCGAATTGCCCGCCGGCGGCGCCGTATCCGCCTCCTGAGCGGCCGCCGCCGGTGTGCCACAATCTGGAAAAGCACCCGCGCCGGTTGTTGCACTCGCCGGATTTATTCCCTATATATTACCGGGGCTGCGATTTGTGTCGTGCGGATGGCCCGTGCGCGACCGCCGCTGACCCCGTCGAACGTCGATTACCGAACGTGAAACTTCGTGACTGACAGGTATCAGCGCAACACCTTACCGCCAGCGGCGCGCGCGGCACGCGTGCCGTACGGAGTTGACGCACCGCCGCCGCGCCGTCGCAGAGAGGAGTGAATGGCAACCATCAAGCTCAAACGGGGATACGACATTCCTCTTGAGGGGGTCGCCGCCGCCGCGGTGGAGGACGCACCGGCGCCGGCGACCGTGGCCATCAAGCCGCGCGACTTCCACGGCCTGATCGCGCGGCTCGACATCGAAGAGGGCGCCAGCGTCAGGAACGGCACCCCGCTGTTCCACGACAAGACCTTCACCGATGTGCTGTTCACCTCGCCGGTGAGCGGCATGGTGGTCAATGTCAACCGCGGCGCCCGCCGCGCCATCGAGGAAGTGATCATTCGCCTCGACGGCGGCAGCGACGCCGACACGTTCGAGGTGCCGGCACCGGCCGCCGGCCGGGACGCCGTGCTCGCCGCGCTGCTGCGTTCCGGGCTGTTCCCGTTCTTCGTGCAGCGCCCGCTGGCCCGGCTGGCCGACCCGACCGCCACGCCGCGCGACATCTTCGTTGCCGTCCACGACACCGCACCGCTGGCGCCGCGGCCCGACATGCTGATCGCCGGCCGCGAGCAGCACTTCGCCGCCGGCATCGCCGCGCTGGCCGCCCTGACGCCCGGCACCGTGTACGTCGGCGTCGCTCCCGACAGCCCGCCGCTGCCCGATCTGTCGGCCATCGGCAACGTGCAGGTGCACACCTTCGCCGGGCCGCATCCGTCCGGCAACGTGGGCGTCCACATCCACCATCTGGCGCCGATCGGCGGGCGCAACGACGTGGTGTGGACCTGCTGCCTCAAGGGCGTGCTGATGATCGGCGCGCTGTTCGCGACCGGCGCCCTGGACCCGAGCGTGACCGTGGCGGTGGCCGGCTCGGCGGCTCCCGCGCCGCGCTACCTGCGCACCGTGCACGGCGCCCGCATCGACGTCCTCACCGGCGACCTGGGCGACGACCAGATCCGCTACATCTCCGGCAACCCGCTCACCGGGCGCCGCATCACCCCGGCCGGCTTTGTCGGCTTCTTCGACAGCTCGCTCACCCTGCTGCCCGAAGTGGTGGAGCCGGAGTTGCTCGGCTGGGCGCTGCCCGGCTTCAAGGCGGGCAGCCGTTCGCGCACCTTCCTGTCGTCCTGGCTGGCGCCGTCGCGCCCGGTGCGCAAGCATACCGGCCTGCACGGCGGTGAACGCGCGTTCGTCGCCACCGGCATCTACCGCGAGGTGCTGCCGATGGACCTGTATCCCGAATTCCTGATGAAAAGCATCCTCGCCGAGGACATCCCGGAGATGGAGGGCCTCGGCATTCACGAGATCGCGGAGGAAGATGTCGCGCTGTGCGAGTACATCTGTCCGTCCAAGATCGAATGGCAACAGATTACCCGGCGCGGGCTCGACTTCATTGAACGCGAAACGTAGCCGGCGATGAAACTCGGCGCCGGAGGAGCAGGACAAGCGTGCAGCAGTTGCTGAAAGGGCTATTGGAGCGGATCGAACCGCTGTTCGAAAAGGGCGGCAAGCTGGAGAAACTGTATCCGGCGTACGACGCGTTCGCGACCCTGGCGTTCGTGCTGCCCAATCGTACCGAGGCGGGCGCCCACATCCGCGACGACTTCGACTCCAAGCGGATGATGGTAACGGTGATCCTCGCCCTCATCCCGTGCACGCTGGTAGGCATCTACAACATCGGCTTGCAGCGGCTGCTGGCGATGGGCGTGGAACCCGCCTTCGCGCCGGCGCTGGTGCAGGGGCTGATCCGCTTCCTGCCGATCCTGATCGTCACCTACGCGGTGGGGCTGGGCTGGGAGTTCCTGTTCGCCGTCGTCCGGCGTCACGAGGTGAGCGAGGGATTCCTGGTGTCCGGTTTCCTGGTCGCGCTGATCGTGCCGCCGAGCATTCCGCTGTGGCAACTCGCCGTGGCCACCACCTTCGGGGTGATCATCGGCAAGGAGATCTTCGGCGGCACCGGCATGAACATCTTCAACCCGGCGCTGGTGGTGCGCGCGTTCCTGTTTTTCGCCTACCCGGCGCAGATCTCCGGCGACCGGGTATGGGTGGCGCTGGACGGCTACGCGTCCGCATCGCCGCTGGCGTTGGTCGCCGAGGGCGCGCAGATGCCGATCGTCGACATGCTTGCCGCGCAGGGCGTGACCTGGTGGAACTCCTTCATCGGGCTGATTCCCGGCAGCATCGGCGAGACTTCGACGCTGGCGATTCTGCTCGGCATCGGATTGCTGCTGATCACCGGGGTCGGCAGTTGGCGCATCATGCTGTCGATGCTGGCCGGCGGCGTGCTGATGGCCGGCATCCTGAACCTGGCCGCCCCCCATCCGGGTCACTTTCTGGCGCTTCCGATACACTATCATTTGACGTTGGGCGGGTTCGCCTTCGGTCTGGCCTTCATGGCCACCGACCCGGTTTCCGCGGCCGCCACCGACACCGGCAAGCTGATCTACGGATTCCTGTGCGGCGTGCTGTCGATCCTGGTGCGAATCCTCAACCCGGCGTTCCCGGAAGGAGTGATGCTCGCTATCTTGTTCATGAACATGTTCGCGCCGTTGATCGATCACTTCGTGGTGCGCTCGAACATCAAGAAGCGGCTGGCGCGCGCCGCGGTACCGGCACCGGCCGCCGCACAGCTCACGGAGTAGGCGAAAAGTGAATCGCAGCAAACTCTATTCGGTGGTGTTCGTGCTGATCATCACCGTGTTCTGGGGATTCGTGCTCTCGTTCGCCGCCACTTCGTTGCGCGAGCCGCAGCAGGCCAACGAGGCGCTGAACATGCGCACCAACATCCTGGTGGCGGTTGGGCTGATGGGGCGCGACGAGGCGTTGGCGGCGGCGGCGGAGGCACGCAACACGCTCTACGAGGAGTCGGTGGAAAGCTTCCTGGTGGATCACGAGGGCAAGGTGATTCCCGGCTCCAGCGCGGAAGGGGTGGACCTGGAGGAAGAACTGGAGGACCCCGACCCGGGCGCGTGGCGGTTGCCGGTGTTCGTGGTCACCGAGGGCGGCCGCGCGAGCGTGTACGCGATTCCGGTATTCGGCAAGGGGCTGTGGTCCACTCTGTACGGCTATCTTGCCCTGTCCGACGATCTTGACACGGTGCAAGGCATCACCTTCTACAAGCACGGCGAGACCGCCGGACTGGGCGCCGAGATCGAGCAGGCCTGGTTCCAGGACAACTTCGTCGGCAAGAAGATATTCGACGGCAACGAGTTGCGCTCGATCCAGGTGGTCAAGGGCAAGGTGGGCGACGTGTTTTCCAATTCGGCCGACCACACCTACGCGGTGGACGGTATCAGCGGCGCCAGCATGACCGGGCGCGGCGTGACCAATCTGCTCGACGAAAAACTCAACATCTACGAACCCTACATCAGACGGGTACGAGCCGAGACGGCTCAGCGGAGGTAAGGCAAATGGCGGACCCGAAAGTACTCCTGCAGGCACCGGCCAAGGAGCGCGAGCCACTGTTCTCGCCACAGAACCGGACGGTGCTCAAGGACCCGCTGTCGGAGAACAACCCGATCACCATCCAGGTGCTCGGCATCTGCTCCGCGCTGGCGGTGACCACCCAGATCAAGCCGTCGCTGGTGATGGGCATCGCGGTGATCTTCGTGGTGGTGTCGGCCAACCTGATCATCTCGCTGATGCGCCGCCTGATTCCCAACAACGTGCGCATCATCGTGCAGATGACGGTGGTGGCGTCGCTGGTGGTGCTGGTGGACCAGGTGCTGAAGGCGTACGCTTACGACGTGTCGCGCCAGCTCTCGGTGTTCGTGGCCCTGATCATCACCAACTGCATCGTCATGGGCCGGCTGGAGGCGTTCGCGATGAACAACAAGCCATGGCCGAGCGTGCTGGACGGCCTCGGCAACGGCATCGGCTACGCTCTGGTGATCGTCGCCGTCGGCTTTTTCCGGGAGCTGTTCGGCAGCGGCAAGCTGTTCGGGGTGCAGGTGATTCCGCAGGCGCTCTACAATGCCGGCTACGTGGACAACGGCCTCATGGTGCTGGCCCCGGGTGCCTTCATCCTGATGGGACTGTTGATCTGGGCGCAGCGCCGCATGAGCGGCTACGCCGAGGAGGCCTGAAGTCGCCATGGAACTGATCAATCTGGCCCTCAAGTCGATCTTCGTCGAAAACATCCTGCTCGCCTTCTTTCTGGGCATGTGCTCATTCCTGGCCGTATCCAAGCAGGTCAAGACCGCCATCGGCCTCGGCTTCGCGGTGGTCTTCGTGCTTGGCATTACCGTGCCGATCAACTGGGTGGTGCACGAGTTCCTGCTCAAGTCGGGCAGCTTGGCGTGGGTCAGCCCGGCCATGGCGGAAGTCGACCTGAGCTTTCTCAACTTCATCGCTTTTATTGCGGTGATCGCCGCCACCGTGCAGCTGGTGGAAATGGTGATCGAGAAAACCTCGACCGGCCTGTATCACGCGCTGGGCATCTATCTGCCGCTGATCACCGTGAACTGTTCGATTCTCGGCGGCTCGCTGTTCATGGTGGAGCGCAGCTACTCATTCAGCGAATCGGTGGTGTTCGGGCTGTCGTCCGGCTTCGGCTGGGCGCTGGCGATCATCGCGCTCGCTTCGATCCGGGAGAAGATTCGCTACTCCAACGTGCCGCCGGCTTTGCGCGGCCTGGGGGTGACCATGCTTCTGACCGGTCTGATGTCGATCGGATTCATGGCGTTTTCCGGCATTCAACTGTAGGGAGAGGCGCAACATGTTGCAGGTATTGGGAAGCATTATCATATTCCCGGCGGTGATCGGCCTTCTCACGGTCGCGCTGCTGGCCGCCGAGACCCGGCTGCGCCCGCAGCGCAAGATCAAGATCACCATCAATGGCGACGAGGCGGGGGCGATCGAGACCGATGCCGGCGGCACCCTGCTCAATACGCTGTCGAGCAGCGGCGTCATGCTGCCGTCGGCGTGCGGCGGCGGCGGTACCTGCGGGGTGTGCCGCTGTCAGGTCATGGCGGGCGGCGGCGACATCCTGCCGACCGAGCAGCAGCACATCAATTTCCGCGACGCCAAGGAGAACTGGCGGCTGAGCTGCCAGGTCAAGGTGCGCGACGACCTGCAGGTGCAGGTGCCGGACGAGGTATTCTCCATCAACAAGTGGCAATGCGAAGTGATCTCCAACGACAGCGTCGCCACCTTCATCCGCGAATTCGTGCTGCGCATGCCGGAGGGCGAGGAACTCAACCACCGCTCCGGCGGCTACGTCCAGATCGAGGTGCCCCCCTACGAGATCGACTTTTCCAAGGATCTCGAGATTGAGGAGGAGTTCCTCGAGGACTGGCAACGGATGAACCTGTTCGCCCTCTCCGCCAAGAATACCCAGACCATCGAGCGCGCCTACTCCATGGCCAACCATCCGGCCGAGGGCAACATCGTGATGCTCAACGTACGCGTCGCCACGCCGCCGCGCGGCATGGAGGTGCAACCGGGTCTGGCCTCCTCCTATGTGTACGCGCGCAAGCCGGGCGACATGGTGACCATCTCCGGCCCCTACGGCGAGTTCTTCATCCAGGAGACCGAGCGCGAGATGGTGTACATCGGCGGCGGCGCCGGCATGGCGCCGTTGCGCTCTCACATCTTCCACCTGTTCCATACGTTGCAGACCGGACGCAAGGTTTCGTATTGGTACGGCGCGCGCTCCAAGCGCGAGGTCTTCTATGAGGATCACTTCCGCGACATCGAGGAGAAGTTCCCCAATTTTTCCTTCCATATTGCGCTTTCGGAGCCGCTGCCTGAAGATAACTGGGACGGTCCGGTCGGCTTCATCCACTCGGTGGTGCACGACGAGTACCTCGGCAAGCACGACGCCCCGGAGGACATGGAGTACTACCTGTGCGGGCCGCCGCTGATGCTGACCGCGGTGCAGAAGATGCTGTACGACCTCGGTGTCGAACCCGAGATGATCCGCTACGACGAGTTCTAGGCGTCTGTCGGATGCGACACACTCCTGGAACAGGCCGGTTGGGCCGGAACCGGACGCCGCGGGCGACGGTTTCGGGGCGCTAGATCTGGCTGCTGTTCCCGGCACCCTCGACGTCGCGCCGCCGGCCGGTGGCCGGGACGCAGCATTGCGGCGCATCTACGAGTCGATCGCCGGTGACCTGCGGTTGGTCGAGGCTGGCCTGGAGCGGCAGATCCGGGCGCTCGCCGAGAATCACGAAAAGCTGGTCGACCGGCACGCCTACCTCAAGGAAGTAATCGCCTCGCTGAGCGCCATGCGCGGCAAGCTGCTGCGCCCGGCGCTGGTGCTGTTCAGCGGCCGCGCCGCCCGCGCACGGAGTGCGGCCGCCATCGATTCGGCGCTGATTGGGATGGCAGTGGCGGCCGAGTTGGTGCATGCCGCTTCGCTCATTCACGACGACATCATCGACCATGCCTTGATGCGCCGCGCGCAGGTCGCGTTGTACCGCGAGTTCGGCACCAGCATCGCCGTCCTGGTCGGCGACGTGCTGTACGCTCAGTTCTTTACCCTGCTCGCGGAATTGCCGGTACCTGCCGAGCAGCGTCTGCGGCTGGTGCAGCTGTTTTGCGCGGTTACCAAGACGATGAGCCAGGGCGAGATATTCCAGCACGGCATCAAGCGCTACGACCTGGATATCACGATCGACGATTATCTGGCGATTATTCGCAGCAAGACCGCGGCGCTGATGTCCGCCTGTTGCGCGGCCGGGGCGCTGGTGGCCGGCGGTTCGGAGCCGCACGTTGCGGCGGCCGAAGAGTTCGGGCTGCAATTCGGTCTGGCGTTCCAGCTCATGGACGACCAGATGGACCAGGACGCGCCTGCTTGCGACCTGGCGCCGGGTCGCAAGGCCCGCGAACACGCGGTGCTGGCGCGCACTGCGCTGGCCGGGCTGCCCCCGGGGCCGGCGTGCAGCGCCCTCGACGACCTGGCCGGATTCGTCCTCGCCCAGAAGGCGGAGCCCGAGTCGGGGTAACGAAAGAGATCTTACAGTGGTTTCGTGCTCAAGGAGTTTCTGAGCACCTGATCGTTTTGCGTCCTGACCGTAGACCGGACGCGTAGTGACGTTGACAGGGGGTCTCCATCTTGGACAGGATTTGCACTACCGAGGATGAAGGGATGCTCGTAACCGCCAAACCAGCGCCGGCAGTGCCGACCTCCCAGGAGTCGCTTAACGCCCTGCTGTGCGATCTGCTGCCGCCGCAGGGCTCCTGGAGCGATGAGGCCTATTTGTGGCTCACCGATCATGGCAACCGCCTGATCGAGTTCACCGATGGCCACGTCCAGGAGTTGCCCGTGCCCACCTCCACGCACCAAGCCGTGCTCGCGTTCCTCTACGACCTGTTCCGCGCCTATCTCAAGTCGCGCGGTGGCGTGGTGATGTTCGCCGCGTTGCGTCTGCGCATCCGCGCCGGGAAGTTCCGCGAGCCCGACCTGTTGCTGCTCCGTGACCGCGCGGACCACCGCTACCAGGACCGCTACTGGCTGGGTGCGGATCTGGTGGTCGAGGTGGTCAGCCCGGACGACCCTGGGCGAGACCTGGTGGAGAAGCGTGCGGACTACGCCGAGGCGGGCATCGCGGAGTATTGGATCGCCGACCCCCGTGACCAGACGATCCGGGTGCTGACGCTGCAGGACGGCGCGTATGTGGAGCATGGCGTGTACGTCCGCGGTGGCGCAGCGACGTCACCGCTGCTGGCCGGCTTCGCTGTCCACGTGAGCGCGGTGTTCGACGCCCCGAAGCAGGCAGGGTGAACGGTTCGCAGGCGGGCGCGCACAACTTCCGCTCATGCCACCGCCGGGCTGGCGCGAACCCGGGACGCGGGTTTAGCGGAGCAATTCCTCGCCGCTGAAGAAGCAGCCGATCTCCACGGCGGCGTTGGCATCGGAGTCGGAGCCGTGGCAGCAGTTGCGTTCGATCGATTCGGCGAAGCGCCGGCGGATGGTGCCGGGGGCCGCCTCGGCCGGGTCGGTGGCGCCCATCGCGTCCCGCCAGGCCGGCACCGCATCGCTGCCTTCCAGGACCATCGCTACCGTGGTACCGGCGGTCATGAAGGCCACCAGCGAGGCAAAGAACGGCCGTTCACGGTGCACGGCGTAGAACGCCTCCGCCTGGTTGCGGTTCAAGCGTACGCTCTTCATGGCGACGATCGTCAGGCCGGCATCGTGCGCGGCGTCGATGATCTTGCCGGTCATGCGGCGGTCGAAAGCATCGGGTTTGATCAAGGCGAGGGTTCGTGTTAGGTTCGGCACGCCGGCAATATAGTGCCGTGCCCGACGGCCGATCAACGTGCAAATATGTAGGACATTGCTCGACCAACCGACAATATGGTAGCGAGCGATCAGTGTCCGTGCCGGCAGAATGGCCGTAATGGCACTTGGCGCGGAACTTGCATACTCACCCTTGACGCGATCTAGGTACGCGTCCATCACGAGGAGGAACACTTATGGCACTCAAGACGCCCGGCGATGTAATGAAGCTGATCGCGGATGAAGGCGTGGAGGTGATCGACATCCGTTTCATGGACTTCCCCGGTCTGTGGCAGCACTTTTCGATCCCGTCGCGCGAACTCTCGGAGGATGACTTCGAAGCTGGACTGGGGTTTGACGGCTCCAGCATCCGCGGTTGGCAGACGATCAACGAGTCGGACATGCTGGTCAAGCCGGTTCCCGAGACCGGTTTCATCGATCCGTTCCTGGCCCGCAAGACGCTGGTCATGATCGGCAACATCAGCGATCCCATTACCGGCCAGGACTACACGCGTGACCCGCGCAACATCGCGCGCAAGGCGGAAGCGTATCTGCGCTCTTCCGGCCTCGCCGACACGGTCTATATCGGTCCGGAAGCGGAATTCTTCATCTTCGACGACGTCCGCTTCGACCAGAACGAGCACGAGGGCTACTACCACATCGACTCCGAAGAGGGGCGCTGGAACTCGGGCCGCGAGGAGAATCCCAACCTCGGCTACAAGCCGCGCTACAAGGAAGGCTACTTCCCGGTGCCGCCGACCGACAGCCAGCAGGATTTGCGCAGCGAGATGATGATGACGCTGGAGAGCATCGGCGTGCTGATCGAGGCGCAGCACCATGAAGTGGCTACCGCCGGCCAGGGTGAGATCGACATGCGCTTCGCGCCGCTGGTGACCATGGCCGACAACATGCTCAAGTACAAGTACGTGGTGAAGAACACCGCCCGGCGCTACAACAAGACCGCCACCTTCATGCCCAAGCCGCTGTTCCTGGACAACGGCAGTGGCATGCATACGCACATGTCGTTCTGGAAAGATGGCAGCAACCTGTTCTCCGGCGACGGCTACGCCGGGCTGTCCGAGATGGCGCTGCACGCCATCGGCGGCATTCTGGCGCACGCCGCAGCGATCATCGCCTTCACCAACCCCACCACCAACAGCTTCAAGCGGCTGGTGCCTGGCTTCGAGGCGCCGGTGAACCTGGCCTACTCGCGGCGCAACCGCAGCGCGGCGATCCGGCTGCCGATGTACTTCACCTCACCGAAGGCGAAGCGGATCGAGTTCCGGTGCCCCGATGCCTCGTCCAACCCGTATCTCGGGTTTTCCGCCATGATGATGGCTGCGATGGACGGCATCGCCAACAAGACTCATCCCGGCGAGCCGCTCGACCGCGACCTGTACGACCTGCCGCCGGAGGAGCTGGCGAAGGTCAAGACGACGCCAGGTTCGCTGCGCGACGCGCTCAACGCGCTGCGCGAGGACCACGAGTTTCTGCTCAAGGGCGACGTGTTCACCGAGGACGTGCTGGAAACCTGGATCGAGTACAAGATGGAGAACGAGGTGCTTGCCATCGATCTGCGGCCCCATCCGTGGGAGTTCGCGATGTACTACGACATTTAGGAGTCTGTCGGACTGCGACAGACTCCTAAATCAGGCCGGTTGGGCCGAAAGCGGTCGCCATAGGCGGACGCTTTCGGGGCGTTAGTACTACGACATCTAGTCATACCACCAGTAGATTCTTCGCATCGACGGTCCCCGGTCGCCTGCAGCGTACCGGGGGCCGTTTTGTTGTTTGTGGTGCGACGGTGCGCGGCGGTGTACACTGAAGTCAGGTCATGAAGCCGCGGCGCGACCTGTTGATAGAGCAACTCGCGGGCGTCGATGAGACCGTTATAGATGCTCACCTGACCCGCCTCGGGGAACAGTACTACGCGGAATTCGCGCTGCCGGAGGTGGTGCGCCACATCCGCGAACTCAGCCGGCTGAGCGCCGACCGCCCGGTGGCGTTCCTGGTTGCGGACGGCAGTGGCGCCGTCGCGCAGGACGCCAGCACCGACTCCCTGGTGTGCACGATCCTGGCCGCCGACTACGCGGGGCTGTTCTCGCTGATCACCGGCGTGCTTGCCGCCGGCGGGTTCACCATCGACGCTGGCGCCGCCTACACTTACGGCCCGGCCGCCGGCTCCGTGCAACGCCCGGCCGGCACCGGCGCCGCCGCTGCAACAGCCGCGGCGCGTCATGGCGGGCGGCGTCATGGCGGGCGCCGTGGCGTGCCGCGGCTGCGGCAGCCGCCTGCGGCACGGACGATGATCGTCAACCAGTTCCGCGGCCGCCGCGTGGCCGCGCACGCCCGCGCCGACAGCGTAGCCGCGTGGCGGCAGCAGGTGGAGCGGCGGCTGGCGGCGGCGGTCGCGGACCTGGAGCGCGGGGCGGCCGAGGCGGCGCGGCGGCGGGTCAGCGAACTGGTGGCCGATACCATCCGCGGGCAGTGGCAGCGGCCGCCGGAGTTGCACCCGGTGCAGATCGACATCGGCAACCAGGCGGCCGCC
Source organism: Spirochaetia bacterium (assembly GCA_965262935.1). Classification (GTDB taxonomy): domain Bacteria; phylum Spirochaetota; class Spirochaetia; order SZUA-6; family Bin103; genus Bin103. The sequence goes on from OZ253572.1 coordinate 2,127,131, forward strand.
GCCGGCAGCGGCGCGGTGACCCGCATGCGCATCGTGGCCGACGATACGCCGCTGTTTCTGTACAGCCTCAGCGCCGCCCTGGCGCTGCGCGGGGTGTTGATCCTGCGCGTCACCATTCGCACCGTCGCCGGGCGCGTCGAGGACACCATCGACGTGGTGGACCGGTCGCGCCGGCCGATCCACGACCCGGCGCTGCTCGATCAGCTCAAGCTGTCGATTCTCCTCACCAAGCAGTTCGCTTACTTCGTCGGCGTTGCGCCGGATCCGTACGCGGCGCTGCTGCGCTTCGAGCAGCTCAGTGAGCAGATCGCGGATCTGCCGGCCACGGGGCAGTTCCTCGGCCTGCTTGCGGATCCGGCCGTGATGGGCGATCTGGCGCTCCTGCTCGGCAGCAGCGACTACCTGTGGGAGGACTTCATCCGCCGGCAGTACGAGACGCTGTTGCCGATGCTGCAGGGCGAGCGGCGCGACAACCTCAGCGACGGCGCGACCGTCGGGCAGCGTCTTCGGGACAGCGTGGACGCCGCCGCCACGGCGGCCGACAAGGTTGCCGCGCTGAACGCGTTCAAGGACCGCGAGGCGTACCTGATCGATTTCGACCACATCCTGCATCCCGAATCGGGCGTCGCCCGGCTGGCCGAACGGCTCACCCGGCTGGCGGAGTGCGTAGTGGAGAGTGCGCTGCAATTGGCCGAGCAGGCGCTGCGCCCGCGCTTCGGCGTGGCCCTGACCCTCGGCGGCATCGACGCGCGGGTGGCGGTGGTGGGGCTCGGCAAGCTGGGCGGCGGCGCCCTCGGATACGCCTCCGACATCGAGCTGATGTTCGTGTTTGGTGACCACGGTAGCACCACCGGCCCGGAACGGATCGGCAACGCCGACTATTACGAACGGATGGTGCTGGAGACCGTGCAGCGGATCAGCGCCAAGCGGGCGGGCATCTTCGAGGTCGATCTGCGCTTGCGCCCGTTCGGCGACGCCGGACCGCGCGCCGTCAGCCTGGACAGTTTCGCGGACTATTACGGGCCCGGCGGGGCGGCGCTTGCCTACGAGCGGCTGGCGCTGATCCGGCTGCGCTCGGTGGCCGGCGACCGCGTGCTCGGCGCGCGCCTGGAACGGCTGCGCGATGAACTGGTGTATCGCGCCGAAGCGATACCGCTCGCCGACGTGCACGCAATGCGGCGCCGGCAGCTCGCCGAGCACGGCGCCGGGGAACGCCGCAACGCCAAGTTCAGCGCCGGCGCCCTGGTGGACGTGGAATACGCGGTGCAGATGTTGCAGGTTCGCCACGGCGACACGCACGCGGCGCTGCGCACGTCGAGCGTGCATCGGGCGTTGCAGGCGCTCGCCGGCGAGGGGATTCTGGAGCCGGCGGAGGCCGAGCAGGTGCGCGGCGCGTACGACTTCTATCGCCGCCTGATCAATGCCCTGCGTATTCTGCGCGGGTCTGCCCGCGACCTGCATCTGCCCGCCGCCGGCGCGGTGGAGTGCAGCCACCTCGCCCGGCGCATGGGCTACCAGGGAACTGCCGAGCTGACGCCGGCGCAGCTCCTGTACCTGGAGCTGGAGCAGCGCCGCGAGCAGGTGCGCCGCTTCATCAATAGCCGTCTCGGCCACGGCGTCCTGGGCTCGGGCAGCATCGGCGGCATCGCGGACCTGGTGCTGAGCCTCGACGCGGCGACCGAGCCGCCGGCGGAGGCGGCACTGGTATTCAGACGGATGGGATTCGCGCAGCCGGAACGCGCGCTCGCCAACCTGACGCGGCTAGTGCGGCGGGCGCCGGACCGGAGCGAGTTCGCCCGACTCGCGATGCTGGCCGCCGACCAGCTCGCCGTGCAGTCCGACCCTGACCGGGCGCTCAACAACTGGGAACGCTACGTGGCCGCGGTCGACGACCCGGAGCACCACTTTCAACTGATGCTGCTGCAGCCGACGCGGCTCGACCTGCTGGTGCGGATCTTCGCCACCAGCCAGTTCCTGTCCGACGCCCTGGTGCGCACGCCCGCCCTGTTCGACTGGGTCACCGAGCCGCAACGGCTGCGCCGGCTCCGGCGTCTGGAGGACGTCGTGCGCGACCTCGACACCGCGGGCGACTGGCTGGCGCGGATCGACGCGGCGCGGCGCCGCGAGATACTGCGCATTGCGATCCGCGACTACTGCCTGCACGCCCCGGCCACCGACGTCATGCACGAGCTGTCGGTGGTGGCCGAGGCCCTGATCAGTGCGGCGCTGGACCAACTGACGGCCGGTCAGCCGGAGGTGCGGTCCCGCGCCTGCGTGCTGGCGTTCGGCAAGCTCGGCGGCGGGGAGCTCAACTACAGCTCCGACATCGATCTGGTCGCGCTGTATGACGACCGTGGTCTGCCGGACGAGCGGCGCGCCGAAGTCGCCCGTGCGGTCACCGAACTGGCGCGCTCCCTGGATCGGGTGCTGGGCGCGCGCGCCGACGAGATGGCCGCCTATCGGGTGGATTGGCGCCTGCGTCCGTACGGCGGGTCGGGCGAGCTGGCGCACTCCCTCAGCTCCCTGGCCGCCTACTACGACGGTCCGGCCAACGACTGGGAGGTGCAGGCGCTGCTGCGCATGCGACCGGTGGCCGGCAATCGCGCCGCCGGCCATGAACTGCTGGCGCGGGCGCGGCGCGCGTTTGCGCGCTTTGGCGAGGACCCCGCTACGCGCGGCGCGCGCGTGTTCGCCACCATCGAGCGCCTGCGCGAGCTGGCGGTGGCCGAGCACGGCCGCGGCCAGCTACGCCGCGGGCAGGACATCAAGTCGGGGGTCGGCGGTATCCGGGATGTCGAATTCCTCGTTCAGGGGTTGCAGATTCAATACCTGACCCGGCACCCGGAACTGATCTGCGGCAATACGGTGACCGCCATCGAGCGGCTGCGGCAACTCGCCATTCTCACTCCCGACGGCGCCGACCTGCTGCGCGAGGACTACCTGTTTCTGCGCAGCCTCGAGCACTTTCTGCAGGTGTTCGAGGATCGCCAGGTACACGTCCTGCCGAGTTCCCCCGCCACCCTCGACGCCCTGGCGCGGCGCATGCTCGGAACCGGTGCCGGGTCGGCACAGTTTCAGCGTGCGGTGGCCGCGGTGACCACACGCGTGCGAGCCACCTACCTGCGCGTGGTGAACGAGGCAAAACAAAGCGCGGCCCCCCATTCCAGCGCGGAATGAGGGGCCGCGCAGCGCGGGCGGGCGGGCGGTCAGCCGATGGCGACCTTGCCCACCTCGCCGGAGCGGATGCGTATGCACTGGCTGAGTTCCATCACGAAGATCTTGCCGTCGCCGATCTCACCGGTGCGCGCGCCGCGCACCACGGCGTCGATGGCGCGCTCCAGGAATTCGTCGTTGACGGCAATCTCCATGCGCACCTTCTTGAGCAGGTTCACTTCGATCTGGACGCCGCGGTAGGTCTCGGTGTATCCCATCTGCTGCCCGCAACCGAGCGCATTGGTCACCGACATCTTGCCGACGTCCTCCTTGAACAACTCCTGCTTCACGTCATTCAGCTTGTGCGGCTGAACGTAGGCGATTATCAGTTTCATCCCTCTCTCCTCTAACGGGTCGTGTACACTTCGAAGTCGGTGTACGCCTCGGCGCCATGCTCTTCGATATCCAGGCCGCGCAACTCCTGATCACGCGTCACGCGCAGGCCCACCACAGCCTTGATCACGGTGAATAGTAGCAGAGAGGCGCCGAATGTCCACGCGAACACCGCCAGCACGCCGACGATCTGAATGCCGAGCTGGCCGAATCCGCCGCCGAAGAACAGTCCGTTGGTGCCGCCGAACCGCTCCTGTGCGAACAGTCCCACGGCGATCGTGCCCCAGGCACCGACCACGCCGTGGGCGGAGATGGCGCCGACCGGATCGTCGATGTGAAGCACCCGGTCGATGAACTGCACCGCCACCACCACCAGCAGGCCGCCGAGGAATCCGATGACTATGGCGCTGCCCGGCGACACATTGGCACACCCCGCGGTAATGGCGACCAGGCCGGCAATTGCGCCATTGAGGGCAAACGTGGGATCGGGCTTGCCGGAAATGATCCAGGCGAGCGTCAGCGCACCGACAACACCGGCGGCTGCGGCCAGGTTGGTGGTGACCGCGATGGCGGCGATCGACAGATCGGTACCCGCGACCGTACTGCCGGCGTTGAAGCCGAACCAGCCGAACCAGAGCAGGAACACGCCGAGCGCGGCCAGCGGCAGGTTGTGGCCCTGGATGGCCTTCACCGTCACCTTGGCCTTGGTGCCGTTGCCGTGCCGTATGTACTTGCCCTCGCGCGCACCGAGCACGATGGCTCCGGCCAAGCCGGCCCAGCCGCCGACCGAGTGCACTACCGTGGACCCCGCGAAGTCGATCATGCCGAGGTTGCTGAGCCAGCCGCCGCCCCAGATCCAGTGTCCCACCACCGGGTAGATCAACGCGGTGATGAACACCGAATAGACCAGGTAGGCCTTGAACTGGGTGCGCTCGGCGAGCGCTCCGGACACGATGGTGGCGGCCGTAGCCGCGAACACCACCTGGAACATCCAGAAGGTGAAATCCGAGATTCCCTCCGACACGTTCACTACGGCGCCGCCGAGGAAGAACTTGTCGGTGCCGATCAGACCGGCGGCATCGGCGCCGAACATGATGCCGAAGCCGACCGCCCAGAATGCCAGCGAGCCGATCGAGAAGTCCATCAGATTTTTCATCATGATGTTGGCCGCATTCTTGGCCCGCGTGAAGCCGGTCTCCAGCATGGCGAAGCCCGCCTGCATCAGAAACACCAGCACGGCGGCCACCAGCGTCCACATGGTATCGATCGCTACCGCGTTGGAAGCCGAGTCGGCGAAGGCAGAGACGGAGCCGAACACCAAGAGTGCACCGGCTATGACGAACAGTCGTCGCATGTTTTCCAGGTCCTCCTTGACAAGGAATTTGGTAATGCCGTTAGCAAGCAATAACCGTGCCAAACGGAAGCCCGGCGGGCGGGGAGCGACCTTTCCGCAGGTCGAAGGGACTACGTCCTACCTGTTGGTAGGAAACCGGGGCTGTCGCTACAAAGATGTCAACGCGGCACCCGCTTGGGCGCCTGGGCATCAGTTCTTGTACAGGCTGGGATCGATCCGGTATTTGCGCACGCGCAGCCCCATGATGCGTTCGCTGACATTCAGCGAGCGCGCGGCACGCGCCAGGTTGCCGCGGGCCCATTTCAGCGCGTCCTGGATCAGCTCGCGCTCGATGGCACCGACGGCGCTCTGCAAGCTGCCGCGCGGGGTGGTGCCGCTCGCCTCCGCGGTTTGCAGGGTGGGCGGCAGGTGGTGGCCGTGGATCACGTCGTCGTTGCTCAACAGCACCGCGCGCTCGATGCAGTTCTCCAGTTCGCGCACGTTGCCCGGCCAGTGGTAGCTCATCAGCATGTCGATGGCCGGCGTGGTGATGCGCTTTATTTCCTTGTGGTGCTCGCGGCCATAGCGGGCGACGAAAAAGTCCGCGAGCAGCAGCAGATCGGTCTTGCGTTCCCGCAGCGGCGGGATATGAATGGGAAACACGTTGAGCCGGTAGTACAGGTCGGCGCGGAATCCGCCCGATTCGATCAGCTCCTCGAGGTTGCGGTTGGTGGCGGCGATGACGCGCACGTCGCTGCGCAGGGTGGCGTTGCCGCCGACGCGCTCGAACTCGCCCTCCTGCAACACGCGCAGCAGCTTCACCTGGGTGGCCGGCGACAGGTCGCCGATCTCATCGAGAAACAGCGTGCCGCCGTGGGCCAGCTCGAAGCGCCCCTTGCGGGTCGCCACCGCGCCGGTGAAGGCGCCGCGCTCATGGCCGAACAATTCGCTCTCGATCACCGACTCCGGAAGAGCGGCGCAGTTGACCTTGATGAACGGCTTGGCGGCGCGCGCGCTGTTGTAGTGGATGGCGTGCGCCACCAGATCCTTGCCGGTGCCGGTCTCGCCGCGCACCAGCACCGTGGTGTCGCTGCGCGACACCTGTCCCACCAGGCGGAACATGCTGTTCATGCCCTCGGAGTTGCCAATCAGATTCTTCGGCCGGAATCGGTTCTGCAACTCTTCCTGCAGGCGGTTGTTCTCTTCCAGAAGCACACGCCGCTCCTCCTGCGCCGCCTGGCGCAGCTTCACCGCCTGCGAAATCATGGAGGAAATAATGGACAGCAGCCGCACGTCTTCCGAAAACGGGACCGCGGCCGGGAACAGCTTGTCGGTGCTCAGCGCGCCGATCACCGAATTGCCCGACTTGATCGGCACGCAGATAAAGGACAGCTCGGCCAGTACCGAGTTGCTGGCGGCACCGGTGCGATGCACCATCTCCGGTTCATCGGCGATCTTGGGAACGATGGCCGGCTCGCCCGACTGGATCACGCGTCCGGTTACGCCCTCGCCGATCTTGTACGATCCGCGGCGCTGCTGGCTGGCCGACAATCCGTACGCGGCTTCGATGGAGATTCGTTCGGTGGTGCGGTTGACCAGGCTCAGCACGCCGAGACGTATCTGCATGTGGTGTCCGAGCGCTTCGAGGACCGGATGCACCACGTCGTGCAGGTTGAGACTGGAGTCGAGGATGCGACTGATGTCGAACAGCAGCGTAAGTTCGTTGACCTCGCTTCGAACCGTGGGAGTGGAAACAGCCGCCATGTACGCTACGGAAATGTAGCTTGTTCGGGATGCGTTGACAACGGCGCGCGGCTCGGCAAACAGTGGCGCCGATGAATCCCATTGCCGAGCAACTCAATCGGAAACTCTCCGACAGTCGAATTCCCGACCTGCTGTCCGATTTCGGACGCCGGCTCTACTTCCCGCGCGGGGTGGTGGCGCAGACCGCCGAGGCGGCCCGCGACGCGCATCGTTTCAACGCCACGGTTGGCATGGCGACCGACGGTACCGAACCGCTGTACCTGGACTCCATCCGCGGTCTGATACCGGACCTGTCCCCGAAGGAGATATTCGCCTACGCCCCCACCGGCGGGCTGCCGGCGCTGCGCCGCAGGTGGCGCGAGGAGATCGCGGCCAAGAACCCGAGCCTGCGCGCTCCGGCATCGCTGCCGATGGTGACCAGCGGCCTGACCCACGGCATCACCGTCGCCGCCGATCTGTTCGTGGACCACGGTGATCTGGTGATCGTGCCCGACCTGTTCTGGGGCAACTACCGGCTCATCGTGGAGGAACGGCGTCAGGCACGCCTCCAGACGGTCCCGTTCTACGATGCGCACGGCGGCCTGGGCGTCGCCGCGCTGGCGGCCGCCCTGGGCGCAATTGCGGCCGGCGACAAGGCGGTGCTGGTGTTGAACTTTCCCAACAATCCGACCGGCTACACCCCGACCAAGAGCGAGATGACCGATCTGGCCGGCGTGCTGCGTGCGGCGGCCGGACGCGGCGTCAACCTGGTCGTGATCTGCGACGACGCATACTTCGGGCTGTTCTTCGAAGCCGACAGCTGCCGGGAGTCGCTGTTCGCGTTCCTCGCCGCTGCCGATGAGCGCCTGCTCGCCGTCAAGGTAGACGGCGCCACCAAGGAAAACTACGTGTGGGGCTTTCGCATCGGCTTTCTCACGTTCGCCGCGCGCGGCCTGACCGAGCAGCACTTCGCGGCGCTCGAACAGAAGGCGATGGGCGCCGTGCGCTCGTCCGTGTCCAGTTCCAGCATGCTCGCCCAGAGCCTGCTGCTGCGCGCCATGTGCGCCGGCACCTTGCACGCCGAGCAGGAGGCAAACCTCGCGCTCATCGCCGGGCGCTACCGGCGCGTACGCGCCATTCTCGCCGCGCGCGCCGGGGACCGCGGCCCGCTGCAGCCGCTGCCGTTCAACTCCGGCTACTTCCTGACGTTGCGCGTCGCCGGGGGCCAGGCCGAGGTGCTGCGCCAGGAGCTGCTGCGGCGCCGCGGGGTCGGCACCATCTCGGTTGGCGACGACTACCTGCGGGTGGCGTTCTCGACCGTGGCGAGCGCCGATCTGGAAGCCCTGTTCGAGGAGATATACTCCGTTGCCCGCGCGGTGGCGGCCGGCTCCTGATCGACCGCGGCGATGTTCGGATGGCGCCGGCCGGCGCCGGCGCAGCGCTGCGGAGCGCTTGCCGGGCGCCCGGCCGGTACTGGCGTGCCGCCGCCTGTGCGGCGCTGCTGGCGACCGCGGCCGCCTGCGCGCGGACCGAGGCGGTGGTCGAGCTGTGGAGCGATCACCCGGAACTGGCGGCCTACGTCGATGCGTTCAACGCCGCCGACGGGCCGGTCAAGGTCGAGCTCACCTACATGCCGCAGCCCGGACGGCAGTTGTTGAACGGCGCCGCGCCGCCCGATCTGATCTTCGGCTCCGGCCTGGCGAGTCCGGAGCTGCATCGCCTGCTGGCGCCGCTCGACCGCCTGCTGGCGAACCGACTGGCAGCCGACGAGTACTTCCCGGAGTTGCTGGCCGCCGGCGCCGCCGGCAGCGCCGGCAGCGCCGGCAACCGGCAGTTTACTCTACCGTTCTCCTTCAATCTGCCGGTGGTGGTGTTCGCGCGCGCGGCAACGCCGCCCGACATCGACCAGTTCCTGCTGTCGGCGGAGGAACTCCGGCGGCTTGCCGGGGAGTTCGACGCGCGGGCGCCGTCGCTCGGCAGAATCGGGTACTCGGCGCTCTGGAACGACGGGCTGATCTACCTGCTCGCGCAGGCTGGCGGCGCCGGTTTCGCGGCCACCGAGTACGGCGCCGTGGTGATCGACCAGGAGCGGCTCGCCGCCACGGTGCGGTCTGTTCATGACTGGCTGCGTGCCGGGCCCGGCGGCATCGCCGGTCACCAGCGGTTCGCCGACACCTACCTGCACCGCCCCCTCTACCAGCTCGTGCTTGACGGGCGTATTCTCCTGTTCGTGACCGACATCGCCAGCTACGCGCGCCTGCCCGAGCAGAAGCGCGAACTGCTGGATTTCCGCTGGCTGGCGGTGAATGGCGGCATTCCGGTTCTGCAGGGCTATCGCTCGTTCGCGGTTCCGGCCGCGGCCGGCAATACCTCCGGGGCGGCGCTGTTTCTGCGCTGGATTTCCCAGCCGGAGATACAGGCGCACCTGTTGGAGGCGGCCAACTTCAAGTGGCTGCGCGGTTTCGGTCTTGCCGGCGGCTTCCCGGCGCTGCGTGACGTGAGCGAGCGTATCCTGCCGCGTTCGCACGAATTTCTCATCGGACGCCTGCCCGACGCCAGCCTCCTGCGCGTCCCCGCTCCGCCCCCGGTCGACTGGTCGGCGGCCAGCACAGAACTGGTGGGGCCGTGGCTGCGCGCCGCCGCCACCTCCGGCGCACTGCCGCCGCCGGGGCAGCCTCCGCTCGCGCAGGCGGTCAGCCGCTGGCGGCGCAGCGCGGACGCGCCCTAGCGCCCCGAAACCGTCGCCTGGTGGCGCTGCGAGAAGTGGTGGTGCGACGGGCGGTAGGCATTTGACATAACGGTTGGCTTTCGTTACCGTCGGCTACGCAACAACTCCCAAAATGAAATAACCGGCGACTGGTTGACCGGCAGCGTCGGCGCGGGGCGCCGGAGCAAGGAGCAGGATATGGCGAATGTCGAGCTCAGAAACGTAACCAAGGTATACGAGGGCGGGGTAAAGGCGGTTGACGCTGCCAACATTGCCGTCAGCGACAAGGAGTTCGTGGTTCTTGTCGGACCGTCCGGTTGCGGCAAGTCGACGACGTTGAGGATGATCGCGGGTCTGGAGGAGATTACCTCCGGCGAGTTGCTCATTGACGGCAAGCTCATGAACGATGTGGCCCCGAAGGACCGCGACATCGCCATGGTGTTCCAGAACTATGCCCTGTACCCGCACATGTCGGTGTACGAGAACATGGCGTTCGGTCTCAAGATTCGCAAGTACGCCAAGAAGGAAATCGACGTACGCGTGCATGAGGCGGCCACCATCCTCGACATCGAGGAGTTGCTCGAACGCAAGCCGAAGGCACTGTCGGGCGGGCAGCGGCAGCGGGTGGCGGTGGGCCGCGCCATCGTGCGCAAGCCGAAGGTGTTTCTGTTCGACGAGCCGCTTTCCAACCTCGACGCCAAGCTGCGCGTGCAGATGCGGGCGGAGATTTCCTCCCTGCACTCGCGCCTGCAGGCGACCATGATCTATGTGACCCACGATCAGGTCGAGGCGATGACGATGGGCGACCGCATCGTTGTCATGCGAGACGGGCTGATTCAGCAGATCGGTACGCCGCTCGGGCTCTACAACAAACCGGTGAACCGTTTCGTGGCCGGTTTCATCGGCTCCCCTCCGATGAACATCGTCACTGCCAAGGTGGTCGAGTCCAACGGCCATCTGATCATCGACGAAGGCGACTTCCAGATTGAGATCGACGGCGACATGGCCGATACCCTGCGTTCCCACGTCGACAAGGACGTGTTGTTCGGCATTCGCCCCGAAGATCTGCTGTACGACGAGACCGCTGCTCCCAAGAACAACATCAAGGCACGGGTGGAGGTCGTGGAGCCGTTGGGCGCCGAGATTCATCTCTACGTGAGCACCTCGCAGAACCAGATCATCGCCCGGGTGCCGCCTCGCCACGACTTCCAGGTCGGGGAGGAGGTCAACCTGCACGCGGACGCGTCCAAGCTGCACGTGTTCGACATGGAGAGCGAGGCGGCGGTCGCGCAACCGACCGGGACCCGCACTTGATGACCGGAATCCTCGCGACGGCGTTGCAACGGAACGGCGCATGAAGCTTCATCGGCTCGCCATTGCCATCCTGCTGCCCCTGTCTCTGGTCTATTGCGCCACCACCCCGCCGGGGCCGGAAGGGGCGATGGACGCGTCCGGGACCGCGGTGGCCTCCGTTGACCTTTCCGAAGAGTTGCGGCAGGCCCGCGTCGCGATCGCCCGCGCCGCCGAGGCGGACGCCGCTACCTACGACCCGGTCACCCTGCAGGAGGCGCGCGCCGCTCTGGCCGAGGGCGAGCGGCTCCGCTCCAGCGATCCGAAGGCGGCTCGCGAGGCGCTGATGCTGGCCTCTCTGAAGGCGAATACCGCCTACCAGAACGCCCTTGGTCTGGCGCAGCGGGCCCTCGACTTGCAGATGACCGATCTCCTGGAGCAGCTGCGCGAGAATCAGGTGGATCAGTTCGCGCCCGAGGAATATGCGGACGCGGTGAGCGCGGTTACCGACGCCCGCGACCTGTTCGGCGCCGGCAAGTTGTCCGACGGGGCCGACGCCGCGTCGGCGGTCATCGCACGCATGGAGTTGCTGCGCGATACGGTGGCCGATCAGCTCGCCCGGGTGCTCGAATTGAAGAGCGCCAGCGAGGGGATGATCGATCGCATCGGGGAAGTCGGTTCCCGCCTGGGAACGGAACAGCAGGTGACAGAGTTGAAGGAGCGCTACGAGGCTGGCAAGGAAGCTCTGGACCGCTATGCTCTGGACGACGCCGAGCGCCACTTCGGAGCGGCGCGCAGCGCGGGCCGCGCTGCGTTGCCGGCCGCCGACACGGGCATGGGTGAAGTTACCATGGAGCACGCGGACGAGTTGATGTTCATGGTAATGAGCGAACTCGAGAGCGCTTCCCTGCTGAACGTGATCACCGATGACGAGATCGTGGTCGAGCCGGTGCCGTGGGAGGGCTCGCGATACCTGGACAGCGGCGACGCCGGGGCAGACGCCGCATCGCGGGATGCTCTGCAGCCGATGGTCGGAGCGGGCGTCGAGGACGTGCCGCAACACGCACTGCTGCAGCAGGCCAAGGAATTGTGGCGGCTGGGAGTCGACCAGCGCAATGCCGGCGACTACCGGCGTGCCGTGACCTACTTCGAGCAGGCGCAGCGGTACGGCGCGGCCTATGCGGATTTCGCGATCACGCAGGTGTACACGGTTCGCCTGATCCCCGAGCGGCGCGAGTCGTTGTGGCGGATTGCCGAATATGACTTCATCTACGGGAATCCGTGGTTGTGGCCGAAGATCTGGCATCGGAATCGCAAGCTCATTCAGAATCCCGACCTGATCTATCCTGGCTGGCAACTCTACATCCCGCCGCGCTGACCGAGCGCGGCGGGACGCCGTGCGCGGGCGCCCGTGCGCGGCGCGCCCGTTGCTGTGTCTCACCCTTACCGAGCCTACCCTCGGCGGCTGTCTCGACCAGGTGCGCGCCCATCGCCATCTGGTCGATCTGGTGGAGTTGCGGGTCGACCTGCTGCACCACTCGCAGTGGGGCGGTGTCGCGCGCTTCGCGAGCGAGTGTCCGTTACCGGCGATGTGCACCGTCCGTCGAACCCGCGACGGCGGGCACTGGGTGGCGACCGAGGCGGTCCGTCGGCGTCTGTTGAGCGCGGCCGCGCACGCCGCGTTCCGCTATCTCGATCTGGAATCCGATCTGCCTTCGGGAGCCGTTCCGCTGCCGCGTCGCGGACCGCGGATCGTGCGCTCCCTGCACGACACGGCCGCTACGCCGCAGCACCTGCCCGCGCTGCTGCGCGCCCTGCCGCGCAGCGGGCGCGACATCGCCAAGCTCGCGGTGACGCCGCTCGGCTGCGCGGACCTGACGCGCATCGTGAGTGCGGCGCAGTCCGCCGCGCGGCCGCACATCGTGATCGGCATGGGAGAGTACGGCGTGCCGACGCGGCTGCTCGCGGCCAAGCTCGGCGCCTGGTTGACATTCACCTCGACCGGAGCGCGGTCGGCGGCGCCGGGGCACCTGGACCCGCACACCATGCAACGGCGCTACCGCTTCGATGCGATCCGCGCCACCACCCCGGTGTATGGCCTGATCGGCAATCCGGTTGCCCACTCGCGCTCTCCGGAGATCCACAATCGCGGCCTGGCGGCGGCCGGACTGCCCGCGGTATACGTGCCGTTCCTGGTCGATGAAGTAGACCGGTTCCTCGATCTTGCCGTGGCGCTCGGCGTGCGCGGAGTGTCGGTAACCATCCCGCACAAGGAAGCGGTGATGGCTCTGCTGCAGCGCGCCGATCGGTCGGTGAGCGGCGCCGGCGCGTGCAACACGCTGGTACGCGAGCGGTGCCGCTGGACCGGTTACAACACCGACGCGTCCGGCTTCATGGCCCCGCTGCGGGACATGCTGGCGGCCGGGCGCATCCGCCGCGCGACGGTGATTGGCGCCGGCGGCGCTGCACGCGCAATCGTGTGGGCGCTGCGCGAGGCGCGGGTCGACGTGCTGATCGCCAACCGTACCCTGCCGCGCGCGCAGTCCCTGGCGGCGGAGATGGCCGCGCAGGCGGTAGCACTGGCGGCGCCCGATCTGGCGCAGCGCATCGCGGCCTACTCGGATCTGATCGTCCAGTCGACCAGCGTCGGTATGGAACGGCATGGCGCCGCGGCGGCACCGGCGCCCGATCCGATCGCGCACGTCCCGCTCGCCGGGCACGAGATCGTATACGACATCGTGTACGCCCCGCCCGAGACGCCGCTCCTGCGGCGGGCGCGGGCCGCCGGCTGCGAGGTGATCTTCGGTCGCGAGATGTTGCTCGGTCAGGCGTACGCGCAATTCCAGCTATTCACCGGCGAGCAGTACCCTCCGCCTGCCAAGGTTCTTCAAGAGGCCCGGCCCGAGCGTCGATTATTGTAGAAGAAGCGAGTCGTAAAGGCCGGCTCGCGCCTTCGAGGGGGGCACATGGATTCAAGGAATCGGCTCTGGTGGGTCATGGGAGGGGTAGCCCTCCTTCTGGTGGTCGTGCTGACCGGGGGACTGTACTGGCTGCGTCCGGTCGACAGCGTGGCGCGGGCCGACCTCGCCCTGCCCCGGCCGCGGCAGGACGCCCAGCCGTTCGAGTACGTCGCCGTGCCGGGGGCGTCGGTGGCTTCCGCACCGGACGCCGCACTGGCCGCCGCACTGGCCGCCGCCCCGGCGCCGGCCGTTGCGGTGGCGGCGCCGGCCGAAGCCGCCGCCGCCCCTTCGCAACCGCTTCCCGCTCACCAACCGAGGCCACGGGTCACGTTGGACACGCAGGCGCCCGCCAGCCCGGCCGCCACGCCCGAGGTGCGCGCCATCGCCACCACCAGCGCGCGCTCCGGTGCGGCTCCGGCCGTGCTGGCGGCGCCGGCCATCGCGACGCCGGCGGCAGCGGTGAAGCGCAGCGTGCCGCTGGCCAAGCTCGCCCCCAAGTCGCCGTTGCACGAGTTCTGGGTTCAGGTCGGTAGCTTCGCCAGCCGGGCACGGGCCACTGCCCTCGAGCAACGTCTCAGCGACCAGGGCATCGTCAGTCGCGTCACCACCCGTTCAACCGATGCGGAGGTGTTCTTCCGGGTGCGCGTCGGTCCCTACGGCAGTCGCGACGAGGCGCAGAAATTTCTTGCCTGGGTGCAGCATGTGGATGGCATGGACGGCAGCTATATCTCGGAAGTGCGCAACGCCCGCGGCTGATCCGGTCGTCGGCGGTGCGCCGACGGTGCGCGTGCGACGCCGGATACTGTGCTACTCGCCGAGCGACAGGGCCACCGCACTGCCGACGCCGATCAGCGCCAGGAGCAGCACAGTGCTCAGCCGCCACCAGAGCTGCCGGCGATAGGCGGTGCTGACGTTCCGGTAGCCGACAAAGCTCACCAGCGTACCGCGTCCGAGCAACACCAGCGGCAGCAGCAGGGCACTGGCCAGCAGATCGACCGCGAGCGGGCCGAACAGCGCCAAGGCGACGAAAGCATACGCCGGTTGCAGAAACAGGCTGGCCACCAGGCGAACGATCCACACCGGCGCCAGCACGATCCAGAGCAGCGACAGCCAGCGGTTGCGAGCCATATTGGCGAGCAGGACGCACAGCAGCGCCCACACGAACGGGTAGGCCAGCCCGACGTTCACCGCGGCCGCGACCGCGACCAGAATGAGCAGCATGAATGCCGCCGACGCCAGGTAGAAGCTGGCGATTGGCTCGCGGCGATCGTGCGCAAACCATCGGCTCCCTACCGTGTAGTGGGCGAAGGTCGCGATCAGCGCGGCCAGGCCAAGCTTCAGGGCCAGGAACAACGCCGGAGCCTCATGCCACAGCGTCGGATTCCCGCCTGCTCTCGGTAGCAGGGCAAGGGCGGCGGAACCGGCGCTGAGCGCGGTCACCGAGACCGTCACCATAACCGGGATGCGCCACGCATACTGCCACAGCGTCGCCGCGGCGTACCTGAGCTGTGTCGATGCGGCAAAGGCGTAGAAGATCACCACGGCGATCGCAAACACCACCATCAGGACGTAGTCCTGTTCCGCAACGATGAACGGCGCCGTCGTGCCGCCGAGCAGGAGGTAGTTCCGGTCCCAGGTCTCGGGTATGCCGTCGTCGAATTCCGTGGTGAGCAGGGTAAGGAACTGCGCCATCCGCGCCAGCCACAGGTCGGCGTCGCCGCCGCCGGCGTCCTCGTGCACGGAGCCGTGACCGCTCACGCGCAGCGCCGGATGCCCGGCGCGGAAGAACGGCGCCAACCGCGGTTCCTCGGCCAGTCCGAGCTGTACCAGATGGTTGGCGTGCGTGGCGGGGATCCGCACCGGATGACCGGCACCTCGCAGCGCGCTCACCACGGTGCGGATGAGCCACGGCGGGGCCACCACCCGGTCGCCGCCGGTGTGCAACTGCACAACGTCCGGCCGGCCGACGAGGTCGAAGTACAACACCGCGGTCGGCGCGTTGGCGAGGTATTCCTGCAGGAACGATCGGCTGCCGAACGGGTATCCGAGATCGGGGTCACCGCGTTCTCCGCCCAGGAACAGGAATCGCACCGAAATGGGCGGAGGTTCGGCGGCGTGCGCCAGGAAGTGGGCGAAACCGAGGATCAGCGCCAGGGTAGGTCCGTCGGTATGCGGTTCCGCGTCCGGCGCCACGGGAAGCGCGAGCGGGACCGCGATCAGCAGGGTATCGGCCCGTTGCCCGGTGACTTCGGCTTCGACGATGGCGGATCGGGACTCGCCGAACGGTTCCGCCAGCTCGTGCAGCCGAGGCCGCAATCCGGACGAGGCCAGGCGCCCGCGGATGTAGTGAGCGGCAGCCATCTCTCGGGTCGACTCGTCGCCGCGGGCCGCGAGGGCGGTGAAGAATGCCGCGTCCTCTTCGAATGCACCGTACCAGCGGGGGGCGTTTGCGTTCTGAGCGTGCGCCGCCGCGGCTAGCGCAAGCAGGAAGCTCGCCGCGGCGATCGCTCTTGTTGCACGGCGCATACCGTTATATTAATCTGTAGCGGCCCGTTGTGCCGGGCCCCTGGCGATGGATGATGGATGTGCTACCAGCGATAGTTGCAAGACGCAGTGCCAAACGATTCGATTCGCGGCAGGTCAGCATGCAGTGCGTGGAGCGCATTCTGCAGGCCGGCCGGTTGGCGCCGTCGGCGAAGAATCGGCAGGAGTGGCGGTTCATTGTCGTAAGCCGCGCTGACATCCGGGAGAAACTCGCGTCGGCGTCGTTCGGGGCGGAACAGATCGAGACTGCCTCGGTAGTCATTGCCGTCTGTACCACCAATGTCGACTACCGCATGCCCAACGGGCAGCTTTCCTTTCCCGTCGATCTCGGCATAGCGGCCGCGTTCATGATGCTGCAGGCGACGCACGACGGAATCAGTTCCTGCGCCATGACGACGTTCGACGAGCAGGAGGTGCAAGACCTGCTGACTATTCCCCACTCGATGCGCGTGGTGGTCATGCTGGCGCTGGGATACACCGATCAGCAGCTTGCCCCGCAAAACCGCAAGGCGCTGTCGGACATCGTCGCCTACGATCACTGGTAGGTCGGGCTACGGAGATGGCAGTCGACCAGGGGCGCTGCGCGCGCGTCGAACGGCGCACCAACGAAACGCAGATCACGGCGCGGATCGCGCTCGATGACGCCGGCGGTGTGAGTGTCGATACGCCGGTACCGTTCTTCAGCCACATGCTGGAAGCGATGTCGTTTCACGGCGGCTTCGCACTGTCGGTCTGCGCTCGTGGCGATGTCGAGGTCGATCCTCACCACTTGGTCGAGGACGTGGGGCTGGTGCTCGGTGATTGTCTGCGCGAGGCGTGCGGCGCCGCGCCGGTGGTACGTTTCGCCAGCGCCGTCGTGCCGATGGATGACGCCCTGGCGGAGGTGGTAGTCGATGTCGGCGGCCGCCCCTATCTCCACTACGAAGCGAGCTACCCGCAGCCGGCAGCGGGTGATTTCGACGTCGCCCTGGTACGCGAGTTCCTGCTGGCTCTGGCGATGCGCGCTCAGATCAATGTGCATGCCACGCTGCGCCACGGCGCCAACGCCCACCACATGGTGGAAGCCCTGTTCAAGGCTCTGGGCCGCGCACTGGCGGCCGCCTACGCGCGCTCCGGCCGCGCCATGTCTACCAAGGGGCGCGTGGGCTAACGCCGTCCCAGTGCTGCGAGGTGGTGGATCAGAAATCCACCACCTGTTGCCGGCCCTCGTCGGTGAGAAAGTCGGGGATCACGTACACCAGCGGCGGCGAACCGGTTTTGGTGGCGCGTTGTTCGGCGTGCCCCTTGCGTACCATTTCGTCGAGGCAGGCGCGCGCGTCGTCCAGACTCCAGTCGCTGCTGGTAGCCACCTGCGGCGGCGAAACCAAGCCGCCGCCCGCTCTCGCGACCCGCAGGATCACCTGCTCCAGCGACTCCGCGACCGCCTCGACGTCCGCCAAGGCGGCCGGTGCAGCGGCTTCGCGCAACAGTTCCCGGCTGTCCTCCTCGATGTGCGCGTCGCGCACCATCGCCGGCAGCCGGAACAGGTCCACGATAGCTCCGATCCCGAATACGCCGCCGGTCAGCAGCCACAGTACGCCGGTGCCGGGCCTGCGCAGGTAGAAACGGTGCAGGCCCAGGGTGCCGAAGCCGCCGATGGCCCACAACAGATATGCCACGCCGAGAGAATACATGCCGGTGCCCCCAGTATATCCGCTTGCGCCCCAACCATGCTCGCGGCGGCAGGCGGGTGCGTTCAGGGGTAGATGCGGCTCAACGTACGAGGGAACGGCGCGCTTTCGCGGACATGGTGGGTACCGGTCAGCCAGGCGACGGTCCGTTCCAGACCGATCCCGAAACCGGAGTGGACCACGCTTCCGAAGCGCCGCAGATCAAGATACCAGCGATACGCTTCCGCCGGCAGCCGCGCTTCCCGGATACGGTCGCTGAGCAGCTCGTAGTCATCCTCCCGCTGCGAGCCGCCGATGATCTCGCCATAGCCCTCCGGAGCGAGCAGGTCGGCGCACAACACCGTCCGGGCATCGTCGGGATTGCGCTTCATGTAGAACGCCTTCACGGCGCGCGGATAGTTCACCACGAACAGCGGGCGCTCGCAGGCGCTCGACAGGGTAGTCTCGTCGTCCGCGCCCAGATCCTGTCCCCAGGAAATGGCGCTCCCCGCGGCCTGCAGGCGGGCAACCGCTGCTCCGTAGTCGAGGCGTGGAAACGGCCGCTGCACCGCGCGCAACGGCTCCAGGTCGCGGCCGAGGGTATGCAGCTCCGCTTCGCACTCGGCCACAACGTCGGCCACCACGGCGCACAGCAGCTCTTCCTGCAGGTCGAGGTTGCCGCGGTTGTCCAGGAACGCGACCTCCGCTTCGAGCATCCAGAACTCGGTCAGGTGGCGCCGGGTCTTCGATTTCTCGGCGCGGAAGGTGGGACCGAAGTTGTACACCCGGCCCAACGCCGCGCAGGCCGCTTCCAGGTAGAGCTGTCCGGTCTGGGCGAGATAGGCGTCGCCAAGGTCGAAGTAGGGCAGACTGAACAGGGTGCCCGCGTTCTCGCCGATGGAGCCGGTCAGAATCGGCGTATCGACGTGCACGAAGCCGCGCTGGTCGAAAAACCGGCGCATGCTGGTGGCGGTCCGGCCACGCACTCGCAGCATCGCCTCCTGGCGCGTCGAGCGCAGCCAGAGATGACGGTGCTCGAGCAGAAAATCAATGCCGTGTTCCTTCTTGGCGATGGGGTAGTCGTCGGTCGGGTTCTGCACTACCGATACGGCGCGCACGCCGAGCTCGACTCCGCTCGGCGCGCGGTCATCCGCGCGCACCTCGCCCTGCACCAGCAGACTGGCTTCCATCTTGAGCGCCGCCAGGGCGGCGAAGGAATCGGCATCGCACTCGTCCTTCACCGCCACGCCCTGCACGCGGCCGCTGCCGTCGCGCAACTGCAGAAACCGGATCCTGCCCTTGGAACGGATGTTGTACAACCATCCCGCGATCTCTATCTGCCGGCCGACATGGCGCGGCAGTTCCGCAATCAACACCCGCGGCACGCTCATCGACGCGGCCATCGGCGCCTCCGGCCGCAGCGGCCGCGCGGCCCCACGGCCGCTCCCACTCGTTCGATCATGGTGCGTTGCTCCTTGACTGTTCCGCGCTGCCGGTCGCCGGCGCCGTAGCCGGCGCGGCGGCCTCATGTTCGGCATCCTGCAGCGCCGGGTGCACGGCGCTCGAGGTGCCCGGCGGCGTCGGCGTGATCACCGGCGCCTCGTTGTCGGCAACGTGCATCGCTGCCTGCAACAGCGCCGCGGCCCGCTGCTCGGCAAAGGCGGCGCGCAACAGGCGGTGCGCGGCCGCGGCTCCGCCACCGGTGGTTGCGGAGCCGGGCGGCAGGGGGTAGCCGAACTCCTCCATGGTGCGCCGCTGCTCGCGCGGCTCGATGCTGCCGAGGGCGGCAACTTCGCGCGCGATGCAGACCACTTCCCGCTCGGTGAGGCGGGCGAGCACCGGCGCCGACCGCTCGGCGCCGATCAGCAGCAGGAACCTGGCTACCTGCTCGAAGCCGCGGTCGCGCGCGGTGCCGTGCACGAAGCCGCGGGTGGCCGCGTCGCTCATCGGGCGGCCGGCAACCATGCCGGTGGCGGGCAGTTCCCGTTGTTCCGTCACGACGCGTCCGTGCCGGTTCGGGTGGCCGGTGGCGGCGCCTCCGGCTCGTGGTGCAAGCGCTCGAACAGCTCCGGCAGCGGCAGCGGCTCGCAATGCACCGGCGCGCAACTCTCGCCGCGCAGGGTAGCGCCGAGGCTCTGATCACCGAACAGCGCGGCCAACTCCGCAAACCAGCCGGCGGCGCCGGCCGGGCCGGCGACCGCGTCCGCGGCGGGCCGCTCGGCGGCGCTGCCGGGCCACCCGATCAGGCTCAGCAGGCGGCACAGTTTCGGCACCACATCGCGCTGCGCCTCGGCCATCAGATCGAGATAGCTGCGCTCGCTCACCACCGTGGGGTCGCACGGGTGCGGCCATGGCTGGTGCCGCAGGTTGGCCGGATCGAGCTCGGCGCCCGCCTCGGCAAAGTGGAACACGGCGCTGCGCCGGTGGCGGTAGCCTTCGTTGCGATCGATCTCGAGGGCGCGCTTGCGCAGCCGCGAATCGCGATGGTTGGTGAAGGTGTAGAAACGCATCGAATCGGTGTACGCGTTCTCGATGCGGCGCCGGTTGCGTGACTTGAAGCTGGCCGTCGGGAAGGCGTCGTTGATGCCCTTGACCAGCATCTTCAGCGTGACGTAGGGCAGACGCTCGCCGCAGGAGATGTTGGCAAGGAATTCGAATTCGGCCAGCTCCTGCCCGCGCCGCGCGCGCAGCGCGGCCACGTCGAGCAGCCGCTCCAGCAGGGGATGGCAGCGCCGGAAGCGGTCGGTCGACGGATCCCCGTGGCGCACCCAGCCGGCGCGGCAGATGATGTAGGGATGCGCGTGGCGGTCGAGGTCGGCGTGGGTGGCGAAGCCGGCCAGAAAGGCGGCCTGCTCGGCATGCACGCTTCCCGTGCGATGCGCGGCGGCGATGACGGTGCGCGCCATGTGCGCGACCAGGGTGCCGAATCCACGCCGATGAATCAGCGACCCGTAGCGCAGCGCCAGTGGCCGGGTGCGCTGATTGTGGTAGAACAGGTCGGGCCCTTGGGCGCCAAGGCGAAACAGGTTGCCGCCCTCCTGCAGGAGCACCGCGGCGTCGGGAGTGGCCTCACGAAGGGCGTCCTCCGCAAACAACAGGTGGCTGATATGGGCAGGCATGCAACCTCTGCACGCTATCAACGGCGCCGGCTCTTGGCAACCGTCGCGGCGCGCGGCGCGCGCGGGGCAACGGTCGCATGCCGCCGGTCCGCCGGTCCGCCGGTCCGCCGCGCCACGAAGCAAAGCAGGCAACGCTCGCATTGACCGTGCGGCGGCTAGGTCAGTAGACTATCGCACGAAACCGCCGCTGTAGCTCAGATGGTAGAGCAGAGGACTGAAAATCCTCGTGTCAGCAGTTCGATTCTGCTCGGCGGCATGCAGCCCGGCGGCGCGTCACTCCGGCTGCCAGAAGTAGGGGCCGCTGAGTGCGCCCTTGTCCGCGCCCGGCTGCTTGCCGAACACGTACACTTCGTAGCGTATGCCGGGGCGGTACTCGTCACCGCCCAGTTCGACCTCCCCGCCGACCGCAATGGAGTCGCGCAACACGCCCTCGGACACGATCCACAGGCTGTAGTCGGCCGCGCCGCTGACGGCGAATGTTGCGCCGCTGTGCCGCACCTCCGGCAGCGGCGTGGAACGGCGTTGTTCGGGAATGACGAATCGGGACGCGTCCCGCTCACCGCCGGCATCGATCAGCAGTACGCGATACTCTCCCGCCGGGAATGCCTGCTCGCCGGGCATGGCCAGCGAGGCGGCGCCGATCCACGTCGCTCCATCGCGCTCGTCGCGCGTCCAGGTATCGGCGGTGGCGCGCCAGAACAGCTCGCCGCCGTCGTGAATCACGTACAGTTCGTCGAGATCCTCGAGCCCGTCGGCGTCGGCGGCCCGTACGAATACGCTCAGGCGTTCGTAACGGCGGTCGAGCTCACGGTCGTCGAAGTCGACCAGCCCCCACTGCAGTTCGTACAACTCCGGCGGACTGGTTTCGCAACCGCTCAACGCCGCGATCAGGACCAGCGCCACGACCAGACCGAGCGCCGCCGTCGCGCCGGACGCGGCGCTCGCCGACAGGGCGCAGCGAGCCGCCCCCGTGCCGCCCGTCACCTGACCGCGCCGGGATCCGGCGCCTCCCCGTCGGGCGCGAGCTCGGCAAGCGTGCGGCGTAGCGCCGCGACGAAGCGCTGCAGCTCCTGCGCAGTGCCGATGCTCACGCGCAGGTGTCGTGCCAGGGCGGGGTGGCGGGGCGTACGCACGATCACCCCCTGCTCCAGCAGCCGCTGCGCCACCGTGGCGGCGGGCCGCCCGACGTTCACGAGGATGAAATTGGCATGCGACGGTACGGCGGTCAGCCCGAGCTGCCCGAATGCCGCGTACAGTTGCTCCTTGCCGCGCCGGTTCAGCTCCAGCGTCCGGCGCAGAAACTGCTCGTCCGCCAGCGCTGCCAGGGCGGCCGCCTGCGCCAACCGGGAGGTATCGAACGGCGGCCGGACGCGATGCAGCAGCGCCGCGGTGGCGGCCGCCATGACGCCGTAACCGAACCGCACACCGGCCAGACCGTACGCCTTCGCCATGCTGCGTACCAGGATAAGATTGGCCTGGCCGGCGGCGGCCCGCGGCCGCAACTCGGGAAACGCGGACGCGTCGGCGAACTCGCGGTATACCTCGTCATGCACCAGAACCACCCGTTCCGGCAGCGCCGCCAGCAGGTGCTGCATTGCCGCCCGCGAAAACAGCCCGCCGGTCGGATTGTTGGGGTTGCAGACGAACACCATGCGGGTACGCTTGCCGATCCGTTCCAGGATGGCGCCGGCGGTCAGTTCCAGATCGGGCATCGGCACCTCGACCACCGTCGCCCCTTTGGTCAGCGCCACGGTGCGGTACACGTCGAAGGTGATCTGCGGCACCAGCACCTCGTCGCCAGGCCGCAGAAAGGCCAGCGCCGCGGCATACAGAATGGAGTCGGCGCCGTTGCCGGTCACCACGCATTCGGGAGCCACGCCGTTCGCCGCGCCGAGCGCGGTCTGGAGCGCGGGGTTGATCACTTCCGGATACTGGTGCCCGCGCTCCAGGTTGTCGGCCATGGCGGCAACCGCCAGCGGACTGACACCCAGCGGGTTCTCGTTGGAGGCGAGCTTGATGATGTCGGTGATGCCGAGTTCGCGCGCCACTTCGTCGATGGTACGGCCGGGTACATACGACGCGATGTGCGTGATTCCCGGGGCGGCGTTGTGCTCTGGGTCGAACGTCATGCGTCAGAAGACACGCTCAGTGCGCGAGCGGAGCGGACTCCGCTGGCGCCCCGGCAGGGTTGACCGTCCACCCCATGTCGCATATATATTCGCGAAAATGAATGAAAATACAACTACGGAGTCTACCACAAGGACCTCCACCCATGCAAATCGTGCCGCCGCCGCGGGCCGCCGCCGCGCCGTTCGCGAGCTGATCGCCGACGGCGCGATCAGCAGTCAGGGCGAGCTGCAGCGGCACTTGTCGGCGCGTGGGCATCCTACCACCCAGGCGACGCTGTCGCGCGACCTGAAGATACTGAAGGTGGGCAAGCTCCCCAATGGCCGCGGCAGCTATACCTACGCGTTTCGCGATGATTCCGACGTCGGCGGCTCGGAGGCCAACGTGCAGGCGATGTTCCTGCACGGCTACCGGTCGATCGCCTTCTCCGGCAACCTGGCGGTGATCCACACCCTGCCGGGCCATGCCGGAAGCGTGGCGTTCGCGCTCGACAAGCTGGCCGTGCCCGCGATCGTCGGCACCGTCGCCGGCGATGACACGATTGTGGCGGTGTTGGCGGACGGCACCAGCGCGGACGCCGCCCGCACGGCGCTCGGGCGGCGGATTCCGGAGCTCGAGGAGCTCGCCCCGTGACCGCCACCATACTCGGTGCGACCGGCTACGCCGGTTCGCTGCTGCTGCGCCTGCTGCTCGATCATCCACACGTGAACACCATCGTCGCCGTGTCCTCTTCGCGCGCCGGACAGCCGCTCGCCACCGCGCTGCCGGCGTTCGCCGGTCTGGCCAGCGCGGCATCGGAGAAACTCGGCGACGGCAATCTGGTGAGCGCGGAGGACGCCGCCCGGCGCCCGACCGACGTGGTGTTCTCCGCGCTGCCGCCGCTGCAGTCGGCGGCGGGCGCCGGTCCCTACTTCGACTCGGCGGTGGTGATCGATCTGGCCGCGGACTTTCGCATTCGAGATCATGCGCTGTTCGCCGCCGCCTATGGAACGGCGCCGCCGCGCCCCGACCTGCTGCCGGGCGCCGTCTACGGCCTCAGCGAGTGGCACCGCGAACCGATTGAGCAGGCATCCATCATCGCCAACCCGGGCTGTTATCCGACCGCGGTGCTGCTGCCGCTGCTGCCGCTGGCGGCGGCCGGCGTGCTGCGCGGCACCGTGGTCGCGAACGCCATGAGTGGCATCACCGGTGCCGGGCGCAAGGTAAGCGCGGACTATCTGTTCACCGAGCTGAGCGAGAGCGTGACTGCCTACGCGCCGGCCCGCAGCCACCGGCACCATGCCGAGATGGTCAGCGAGATCGGCCCCGTCGCGGACGATATCGACTTGGTGTTCACCCCTCATCTGGTGCCGATGCGGCGCGGCCTTGCGGCTACCACGGTGGCGACGCTGCGCGAACCCGGCGCCGCGGCGCGCCTGGCCGGGATCCTTGAGGAGGCGTACGGCGGGTGCCGATTCGTCGCCCTCACCGGGGACCGCATTCCGGCAACCGCCGACGTGTGGGGCGCCAACCGGTGCGACATCGGGTGGCGCGTGAGCGGGCGCGAAGTGGTGCTGTTCTCGGTCATCGACAACCTGCTGAAGGGCGCCGCCGGGCAAGCGGTGCAGAACATGAACCTGCGCTTCGGCCTGGCGGAGGGCACCGCCCTGCCGCTGCACGGGGAGGCCTAGTGCACCCTCGGGATGCGGTCGCCGCCGGCGAACTGCTGGTGATCAAGTTGGGCGGTGCCGCCGCCGAACACGAACCGTCGTTGATCGCGTTCACGCGCGAGCTGGCGGCGCTGGCGGCGGGCGGGGCGCGGGTGGTGCTGGTGCACGGCGGCGGCGCCGAGGTGAGCGCCCTGTCGCGGCGGGTCGGGCTGCAGCCGCGGTTCCGCGACGGCGTGCGGATCACGACGCCGGAAGAGATGCCCTACGTCGACATGGTGCTGTGCGGCGCGGTCAACAAGCGGCTGGTGCGGATGCTCGGCGCTGCCGGCCTGCACGCCGTCGGTCTGAGCGGATCCGACGGACCGATGTTTACCGGCGCGCCGCTGGCCGGAGCCGCGGCGGCGGCGGAGGGCAACCACACCGCGGCGGTGGCGCAGGTGGACACCCGTTTGCCCCGGCTGCTGATCGACCACGGCTACCTGCCGGTAATCGCCCCCACCAGCGTGCAACCGCCGGCCCGGGCGGTGAACATCAATGCCGACGCCGTCGCCCTGCGGCTGGCGCCGGCGCTGGCCGCCGACCGCCTGCTGTTCCTGTCGGACGTGCCCGGCATACTGAAAGACGGCGCCGTGCTGGCGGCGCTCACCGCGGACGAGGCGGCCGCGGAAATCATCGCCGGCACGATCAGCGGCGGCATGATTCCGAAGGTCGAGGCGGCGCTGCATGCCCTGGCGCAGGGGGTACGGCGGGTGGTAATCGGCCAGTTTGCCGCTCCGGGAGACCTGGCGAACCTGTTGACCGGGGCGACCGGTACCACCATGCTCCCTCACACTTACGATCTTCCCGACACTTCAGCACAGCAACCAACACAGGAGGTACGGTAATGCAACGAGATGGTGCGCTAGTCAGCGATCACCCGATGCCGGGCGTGTTCACCCCGGAACTGCTGGTTCTCGACCACGGCAACGGCTGCCGGGTCAGTGATGTCGCCGGCAGGTCCTATCTGGACTTCGGCGGCGGCATAGCGGTCAACGCGCTCGGCTACGGGCGCGAGGATCTGGCGGCGGCCGCGGCCGGCCAGATGCGCAAGCTGATCCACGTGTCCAACCTGTATGCCACCGAACCGGCACTGGCCCTGGCGGAGAAGCTCATCGCATCGGCGCCGGCACGGGCCGCCATTGCGAGCGTGCAGTTTACCAACAGCGGGTCCGAGGCCAACGAGACGGCGCTCAAGTACGCGCGCCTGCTGGCCTCGCGCAGCGGCAAACAGGGCAAGCACCGCATCGCCTGCTTCAGCGGCGCATTTCACGGGCGCACCATGGGGGCGCTGAGTTGTACGCCCACGGAGAAGTACCAGGAGCCGTTCGCGCCGCTGATCGGCGGCGTTACGGCACTGCCCTACGACGACGCCGAAGCCGCTGCCGCCGCCCTCGATGACTCGTTCTGCGCGGTCATCGTCGAGGTGGTGCAGGGCGAGGGCGGTCTCACCGTCATGAGCGAGCGCTTCGCGCACACCCTCAACGAGCTCTGCCGCCGGCACGCGATCATGCTGATTGCCGACGAGGTGCAGACCGGGCTCAGCCGCACCGGCGAGTTGTACGCCAGCTCCCTGGTGGGGCTGGAGCCGGACCTGATCACGCTCGCCAAGCCGCTCGGCGGCGGCCTGCCGCTGGCCGCAACGCTGATTCCACGGCACATCAACGCGCTGCTGCACATCGGCGACCACGGCACCACCTTCGGCGGCGGCCCGGTGACCTGCGCGGTCGGCAACGTGGTGTGGGACACGGTGGCGGCGCCGGAATTCGTGGCCGCGGTGCGCAGCCGCGGACAGTACCTGCGCGCCGGTCTGCACAAGCTGGTCGACGCCAGCCCGCTGCTCACGTCCGTGAAGGGGGCCGGCCTGCTGGCCGGCGTCACGGTGACCGGCGAGGTGGATGGCGCGCCGGTGATCGGCAAGCTGGTGCCCGCGCTGCGCGACGCCGGCCTGCTGGCGTTGCGCTCCGGCGACGACGTGCTGCGGCTGGCGCCGCCGCTGATCGTCAGCGAGGCCGAGATCGACGAGGCGCTGGCCGTGATAGCGGACGTGGTGGCCGCGTTCGGAGGCGGCTAGGTGGCGGAGCTGCGCAAGATCGTCCTGGCGTATTCCGGCGGCCTGGACACCTCGATCATCATCCCCTGGCTCAAGGATCGCTACCCCGGCGCCGAGGTGATCGCGTACTGCGCCGATGTCGGGCAGGGCGAGGACCTGAGCGGTCTGCAGCAGCGCGCCCTGGCCTCCGGTGCGAGCAAGCTCGACCTGCGCGACCTGCGCGCCGAGTTCGTGACCGAGTATCTGTTCCCGCTGTTGCGCTCCGGCGCCGTGTACGAAGGCAAGTATCTGCTCGGCACCTCGATCGCGCGGCCGCTGCAGGCCAAGCACCAGGTGGCGGTGGCGCTCGCCGAGGGCGCCGACGCGGTGGCGCACGGCTGCACCGGCAAGGGCAACGACCAAGTGCGCTTCGAGATGACCTACCGCGCCCTGGCCCCGCAGCTTGCCGTGATCGCGCCGTGGCGGCTGTGGGAGATCGGTTCCCGCGAACAGGCGATCGACTACGCCGCTGCCCATGGCATCGACCTGGCCGGCATCTCGCGGCGCAACATCTACTCGCGCGACGCCAACCTGTGGCACACCAGCCACGAGGGCGGCGATCTGGAAGACCCGGCGAACCGCCCCGGCGAGGCGCTGTTTCAGCGTTCGGTGGCGCCGCGCGAGGCCCCCGACCGCGAGACCGCCGTGAGCATTGCGTTCGCGGCGGGGATGCCGGTGGCGGTGGACGGCGAGCGGCTGCAGCCGGTGCCGCTGCTCGCCCGGCTGAACAGGATCGGCGGCGCCAATGCGATCGGACGCGCCGACCTGGTCGAGTCGCGGCTGGTGGGGATGAAGAGCCGGGGCGTGTACGAGACTCCCGGCGGCACCATTCTGTGGACCGCGTTGCGCGAACTGGAAGCGTTGACGCTCGATGCCGACGCGCTGCATGCCAAGCAGG
Organism: Spirochaetia bacterium; assembly: GCA_965262935.1. Taxonomy (GTDB): domain Bacteria; phylum Spirochaetota; class Spirochaetia; order SZUA-6; family Bin103; genus Bin103. Next base: position 2,154,824 of record OZ253572.1, read on the forward strand.
AACTGGCGCTGCGGTACGCGGAACTGGTGTACAACGGCAAGTGGTTCACGCCGTTGCGCGCCGCCCTGGAGGCGTTCTGCGAGCGCCTGTGCCGGGCGGTGAGCGGATCGGTCAGCCTGGCCCTGTACAAGGGCAACCTGACCGTGATCGGCCGCGAGTCGAGCAACGGCCTGTATCGCCATGATCTGGCTTCGTTCGGCGCCGGCAGCTATGACCATGCCGACGCCACCGGCTTCATCAACCTGTACGGGCTGCCCGAGCAGGTGCGCGCGCTCAACCAGAGCGGCTAGCGCGCGATGCGCGCGGTCGCGGACGACTCGCCTCCGCCGACGGCGCGTATTATGCTGTAGCCGTGGCGTCGGCAGAGGGTTCCGCTGAGCGTGCGGCGAGGCGTGTACGCAAGAAGCGCAAGCAGGCGGAAGGGGAGCTGGCCAGCGGCCTCACGTTCAGTGCCGTGTTTGGCGCCCTGCTGCTGTTTCAAGGCGGCTGGTTCTGGATCTTCCCGCTGGCGTTCGCCGGCGTTCTGCCCGCCGTCAAGGGGCTCCTGTCGCTGCGCCGCATCGGCTCCTGGCCGCGCCTGCGCGCGCCGGCGGCGCCCGATCCGCAGACCGAGGTGCTGCAGATCGCGCGCCGGCAGAGCGGCCGGGTCACGCCGGCGCTGGTGGCGGTCGATACCACGCTGACGGTCGAGGCGGCGGAGCGCACCCTCGACGAAATGGTGCGCGGCGGCCACGCAACCATGGCGGTAGCCGACGACGGGCGCGTGGAGTACGAGTTCCGCGAGTTTCTGCCGCCCGCGGACGCGGGCCGGTGAGGCCGGCAGCGGGCCGCGCCGTGCGTCCGTGACCGGCGTTGACCCGCCTACCCGCGGGTGCTACATTCGGCGCAGCAATCGGGCTGTGGCGCAGTTGGTAGCGTACACGTCTGGGGGACGTGGGGTCGGCGGTTCAAGTCCGCCCAGCCCGATAATTTCCAAGGTCCGTCCCGGACCACGATGAACAACCGGGGCATGCAGGGTCGGCCGGTGGTATCCGTCGACGCGGAGGTCGCCGACCACAAGCGTGCCGTGCGCGCGCGCATGCGCGCCGCGTTGCGGCGGGTAACGGAAGCTCGACGAATGACCGCCGGGCGCGCCCTGGCCGCGGCGCTGATCGGCCACCCCCAATGGCCGGCGCTGTGCTGCATGCTGGGGTTTGCCGCCACCGGGCGCGAGCCGGCGACGATGCCGGCGTTGACCGCCGCGCACGCGGCCGGGATGGTGGTCGGGTTGCCTCGGGTGGCGGGGAGGGCGCTGTGCTATCATAGGGTGGCGCCGGCAACCGCTTCCGCGGAGGGTGTTGCGGCCGCATTGCAACCCGGGTACCGCGGCGTGGCCGAGCCGGCGCCAGACTCACCGCTACTGGATTTCGATTGCCTGCCGCCGGCCACGGTGGTGCTGGTTCCGGGCGCGGCGTTCGACCGCACCGGCGGCCGCCTCGGGTGGGGCGGCGGCTACTACGACCGCGCCCTGGCGGGTATCGAACGTTCGTGCGCCACGGCGCTGCTGGTCGGGGTTTGTTTTGCCGACCAGTTGATCGATCGGGTGCCGCGGGCCGGGCATGATCTGCCGGTCGATCTGGTGGTTACCGAAGAAGCGGTCGTGGGCGCGCAACGCGCCCCGCACTGCGGACGGCAGCCGGCCGCGTGAGCGATGGCCGCAGCCGGCAATTTTGTGGCATTGTTAGTGCACCGTCACGGGTCATTGCGCCGCCCGGGCCGATGACGCCGCCGACAGCAGGAGGGAGTCGCCTTGAGTATCAGGTCGTCGTTGGAAATTGCACTGGAGCGCACCAAGGATGTGCAGGCCGATCCGGACACGCTCAAGGCCAGCGGTTTCGCCACCGCCGGCAAGAAGCTGGTGTCGCAGTTCCTCGGCGACCCGGAGTTCTCGCTCGCCAAGAAGGTGCGCGAGCACGACGGCAAGGAGCGCGGGTGGGTGAGCGACGGCGTATTCGACGCGCTGGCGTCCAACCTGGCACTGCCGGCCGACGAATACGGCCTGAAGCGCAATCGCCGCGCCATGGAGGGATTCGCCGCCATCCTGCGCGATCAGCGCCGGCTGCGCATCATGGGGCAGCAGGTCGAGCAGTTCTTTGCCGAGTACTTTCAGGAACGCCAGCAACTCAAGCAGAACGTCGATCGCCAGTACGGGCCGCGCCTGCAGCAGAAGGAAGAGGAGCTCGCCCGCCGTACCGGCAGCCGGGTGCGCATCGATCCGGCCACCGATCCCGAGTACGTACAGCTCCTGCGGCAGCAGATGGCGCTGTTCGAGGACCGCTACGGCACCGTGTTGCAGCAGGTCAAGCAGGAACTCGGCAGCATGTTCGGACGCCGGTAAGCCTGATCAGAGCGCGGCCTGCTGCTGACTACAGCTGCCCCTGCAGTTGCCGGTAGCGGGCGAACCCATCCTCGTACCGGGCCGCATGCCGTGTCTGCGGCTCGATCGTGGCGCCGATCTTCACCAGCCGCGCGGCCGCCGCGCCCACGCTCGCGTCGACGCCCAGTGCCCGCGCTGCAACGCACGCGCAGCCGGTCAGTTCCGCGTCCAGCACCTCCGGCACCAGCAGCGGGCGGCCGACGATGTCGGCCTTGATCCGGTTCAGCCAGTGGTTGCCGGCGCGCGCGCCGGACAGCCGTATCGCGCCGACCGGCCCGCCCACCTCCTCGATCACCGCCACCGAGTCGCGCAGCGCGTAGCCGACCGCTTCCAGCACCGCGCGCGCCATCTCCTCGCGTCCGTGCTCGAGACCGAGCCCGCTGAACACCGCGCGCACGTCGGCTCGCCACAGCGGCGTCCGTTCGCCGGCCAGGTAGGGCAGGAACAACACCCCGCCCGCACCCGGCGCGCTGCGCGCGGCGCGTTCGTACAGCGTTCCGTCGTCCTGCGCGATACGCGCGAACCACTCGAGCGCCTTGCCGGTGGTGGAAATCAATCCCGCTACGCTGAACAGACCGTCGATGATGTGCGGCAGGCACAGCAGCCGCGGGTCGCCTACCGGGTGCCGGGAACAATAGTTCACCCCGTCCGAGCTGCCCGACCGGTTGCAGGTCGCCCGCTCCATCACCGCCCCGGTGCCCAGCATGGCCATCACGTAGTCGGGCGCTCCGGCGTACACCGGCACGGCCGACGGAATGCCCAGCTCGGCGGCGGCCGCCGCCGTGGTGCTGCCGAGCTCGGCGCCGGTGGCGATGAACGGGGGCAGCTTGGCGGGGTCCATGGCGAGCGCGTCGACCAGCTCGTCGTCCCAGTAGTAGCGCTGAAACGCCGGCGCCGGCAGGGCCGTGTGCCAGCGCCCGGTGAGGCGCAGCGCGACGTACTCGGGACCGGAGACGAAACCGCGGGTCTGCCGGTACAGTTCCGGAGCATGACGAAATACCCAGTAGATCTTGGCCAGGAAGAAGCTCGCCTCGCGGGCGCGGCCGGTGCGTTCGGCAATCAAGCGAACTTCGGCGCCGCTGCGGCGGTCCAGCCAGGTGATCGCCGGGTGCAGCGGGCGGCCATCGGCAGCGGCCGGCACCACGGTCGGGCCGTTGCCGGTCACCACCACGGCCGCCAGCCGTGGCGGCCTGCCCAGGGCGCCGATGCAGGCCGCCACGGCGCGCAACCAGTCGCCGGCGTCCACCTCGTGCACACCGCCGGCAGCCGCCGTGGTCGCCACCGGGCGCACAGCCGCGACCACCGAGCCATCGCCGTACGCGAGGCCGCACTTGACCGCCGACGTACCGACGTCAATAGCCAGTACCGGGGCATCCGAGCTCGTCATGACGGCGTTACCGTACCGAATCGACGCCGCAGATGAAACCTGAATCCGGCACCGTCGGCACCCTCGGTACCCTGCCGCCGCCGCTGCGCACCGGCACCCCCGGTTCGTTCGCGCGCCGCACCATCGAGCAGCGCAAGCACTCGATCATCGCCGACCTGCTCGCCGGCGGCGGTCTCGCGGCGGCCGCGGTGGCCGGCCTGCGTGCGCTGGCGCGGGAGATCGGCGGCGGCCGGTTCAGCGACCCGTTCGCGGCCGGCGGCGGCCTGCTCCTGGTGCCGGCGGAACGGTGCGCGTGGCAGCAGGCGCTGCAGCCGCTGATCGGCGCGCCGTGGCTGGATCTGCCGTGGTACGAGGCGGAGGCTGCTTTCTACCTGCGGGTGCTGGCCGCCACCGGCTACTACGAGCGTGCCGCGCCCGGCTATGGACGCGATCCGTTCGCCAGCCTCAAGCATGCCGAGCTGGAGCGCAATGGGCCGCGGCTGGCAGCCGAGCTGGCCGGCGCCGCGCTGCCGGTGCTGCTGCGCTCGTCGTTGTGGGGCAACCGCGTCGATCTGTCCAATTACGAGATCGACCGGGGCCACGCCGGCGCGGTGATCGCGGCCGCCGGCGCGCCGCCGGCCGGTGCCGGGCACAGCGGCGCGGACGAGCTGGTGATCGACCACACCGCGGCCGCGCTGCGCAGCCTGGCCGGCGCGCGGCGCGTCGACGTGGCCACCGACAATGCGGGGGCCGAACTGGTGTGCGACCTGGCGCTGGTCGATCATCTCCTCGCCGGCGGCGTCCGCCAGATGCGGCTGCACGTCAAGGACGCGCCGTTCTTCGTGTCCGACGCCACCGCCGCCGACCTGCACGCCACGCTGGCGGCGCTGAGCGCGCAGCCGCCGCCGGCACAGGCGATCGGCCGGCGCCTCGCGGCCGCGCTCGCCGCTGGCCGCCTGCGCGTGCAGCCGCACTGGTTCTGGAACGGACCGCGCCACTACCCCGATCTGCCCGGCGACCTCAGCGGAGCGTTGGCCCAGGCCGACGTGGTGATATTCAAGGGCGACGTCAACTACCGGCGTCTGCTTTCCGACCGGCACTGGCCGGCGGATGCGGAGGTCGCCGCCATCGTCAGCTACCTGCCGGCCCCGGCCCTCATCCTGCGTACGCTGAAGAGCGAGATCGTGGCCGGCCTTGCCCCCGGTCAGGCCGCCGAGCTGGCCCGCCGCGATCGCGCGTGGCTGATCAACGGGCGGCGTGGGATCATTCAACTGGTGGGCTCGTAATCTGGCGCCGTGAGGCAGGCTTCGAGCCGGCGGCCGGCGCCGGCTCGCCTTCGAGCAGGCCCAGGAACTGCTCCTCGGACACCACCGTCAGGCCCAGGCGTTGCGCCTTGGCCAGCTTGCCGCCGGCGGCCCGGCCGGCGAGCAGGTGGGTGGTGCGCGAGGTGACGCCGCCGGTGACGCGGCCGCCGCGCGCCTTGATTGCGGCCGCCGCCAGGTCGCGCGGGCGAAACTGCGCGAAACTGCCGGTAACGCACCACGTCTGACCGGCGAACGGTCCCTCGCCGGCCGCCTCATCGGCCGGCGCCGGGGGCGGCGCCGCGAAGTTGAGGCCGGCGTCCCGGAGCGCATCGATGCGGCGCACGTTGGCCGGGTCGGTGAGTTGCCGGATGATCGCGGCGGCGGTGCGCTCGCCGATCCCCTCGATCGCGGTGAGCGGCTCCAGATCGCCGGCGGCCGCCACGGCGCGCAGCTTGTCGATGTCATGGTAGCCTGCGGCGATCAGCAGTTCGGTGGCGTTGGGGCCGATTTCGGGCATGCCCAGCGCCGCCAGCACGGTCGCAAACGGCTGTTCGAGGCTGCGCTCGATACCCGCCTCGATGAGCGCCACCTTGCGTGCGCCGAAACCGTCCCAGTCCAGGAGCTGGCCGGCGTCGAACCGGTAGATGTCGTCGACGTCCTTCAGTACGCCGCGCTCGATAAGCCGGTCGAGCGTTTCGCTGCCCAGATGGTCGATGTCCATCTGCCCGCGGGCGGCGAAGAAGTGGATGCGCCCGCGCACCTGATCGCGGCACTGCTCGTTGCGGCAGAAATGATGGCCGCCGGCCAACTGCAGCGGCCGGTCGCACGCGGGGCAGCGCTCCGGCATGCGCCAGGTGGTGTTGCCGGCGGTGTTCTTGTCCAGCACGCGTTCCAGCGCCGGAATCACGTCACCGCGTCTGGACACCGCCACCTGGTCGCCGACGGCCAGCTCCAGGGTGTCGATGTACTGTTGATTGTGCAGGGTGACGTTGGCCACCGTGGTGCCGGCGATCGCCACCGGCGCCACCCGCGCCACCGGCGTGATGCGCCCGGTGCGTCCGACCTGGACGGCAATCGCCTGCACCGTGGTCTGGCCCTCGGGGGCATCGAACTTGAACGCCCGCGCCCAGCGCGGGTGATGGCCGGTCACCCCCAGCTGCGCACGCACCGCGGCCCCGTTCACCTTGATCACCACCCCGTCGATCTCGTGGTCGAGCCCGGCGCGCCGTTCGGTCGCCCGCTGCAGCAGCGCCGCCAGCTCAGCCAGCGGCGCTACCCGCCAGCGCGGATGGCGAGTCCGCGCCGCGGCGAGTTGTTCGTCCGGCACCAGCAGGCTGTTGGACGGGTTGACCGGGAAGCCGAGCTCGCGCAGCCGGTCGAGCGCCGTCGCGTGGTCGTCCGGTTGATCGCCGGCGAAGGTGGCTTCGTAGGCGGTCAGGCGCAACGGGATCGGCGCCACTTCGCTGCTCTTGACGCGGCGCACCGCGCCGGCGGCGAAGTTGCGCGGATTGGCGTAGGCCTCCTCGGCGTCCGCGTTGAGGCGGGCGAACGCCGCCAGCGGCAGAAATATCTCGCCGCGAACCGCCACCTCCAGCGGCTCGGTGAGGCGCAACGGCACCGAACGAATCGTGCGCACGTTGGCGGTCACGGCATTGCCTACCGCTCCGTTGCCGCGCGTCACCGCCCGTTCCAGCACGCCGCCGCGGTAGTACAGGACGATCGACGAACCGTCGATCTTTTCCTCCACGGTAAAGCTGACCGGGCGGCCGGCGGCGGCCGCGCACTTGTCCATCCAGGCGCTCACCTCGGCGGCGCTGTACGCCTTGTCCAGGCTTAGCACCGGCACGGTGTGCGCCACCTCCGGCAAGTCTTGGCGCAGGTCCGAACCCACGCGCTGGCTCGGCGAGTCGGGCTGCCTCAACTCGGGGTGGTCGGCTTCCAGCCGCCGCAGTTCGTCGAACAGCCGGTCGTAGGCGGAGTCGCTTACCGACGGCTGTGCCAGCACGTGATACTCGTACTCGTAGCGATGCAGCAATACGGCCAGTTCTGCATGCCGGTCACGATGCGCGGAGTTCATGGCAACGGCCACAGTGTACCGTCAAACAGCCGCTTGCAGGCCATCCACGATGGGCGCGCAGTTGCCCGCCGGCGGCCAGGAATGGTAGCGTCCGCAGCGTGTCTGAGCGACAGCCGGAGGCTGCTGAACACGACGATGCGCTTTCGCTGCTGGATCTGGCGGGCGTGCTGATCAAGCGGCGCTGGCTGATCGTGGCCGTCACCGTCGCCGGCACGCTGCTGATCTTCGGCTACGCGCTGCTGTCCCTGGCGCTGCCCGCCGCGAATGCGTGGAATCTGCTGCCCGACATCTACCGCCCGGACGCCAAGGTGCTGTTGTCGGAAGAGGATTCGTCGGGGCTGGCGTCGCTCGGATTGGGCGCCGACGGGTCGGGCGCGCTCGGTCAGCTGCTCGGCGTTGCCGCCGGCAACAGCAGTGCGGCGTTGGCGCAGGAGTTGTTGGCGGGACGCACGATTCACGATCGGATCATCGATGAGTTCGGGTTGATCGAGCGGTTCAGCGCCGCCGAGCATCCGCGCAGCCGGGCGCGCAGCCTCGTTGCGGAGTCGCTGCAGTACGAATTCGAACCCGACTCGTCAATTCTCACCGTTGCCTACGAGGATCCCGACCGCGAGTTCGCCGCCGCGGTGCTGGCCCGCATCCTGGTGCTCCTGGAGCAGCGCTTTCGCGCGCTGACCATGGAGACGGTGCTGCTCCGCAAGCAGCACGTCGAAGAGCGGCTGGCCGCTGTCGGCGCCGATCGGCAGGCCACTCAGGACCGCCTGGTTGCGTTTCACCGCGCCAAGGGTATCGTCGACCTGCAGGAGCAATCCATCGAGTCGGGCCGCCTGCTGGCCGAGTACAAGCGGGAACTGCTGACCAGGGAGGTCGAACTGCAGTCGCTGCGGGAGTACCTTCCCGACACCGATGCCTCGGTGGTGCAGCTGCAGAGCCAGATCGAGATCGTGCGCCGCGTTCTGGACGAACTGCAGAGCGGATTCAGTTCCTTCTCTGCGCAGACCATCCCGCGCGATGAGCTGCCGGCGGTGGCGGCGGAGTACCTCAACCTGAGCCGCGACCTCGAATTGCAGGAACAGCTCTACTCGGTACTGCGCCAGCAGTACGAGCTGACCCGAATCGACGAAACCGACCCCTCCCGCACGTTCCAGGTGATCGAGCCGGTCGAGGTGCCGGAAGTCAGACATTGGCCGAACCGTGCGCTGGTGTGCGTGCTCGGTGCGCTGTCCGCGTTCCTGATTTCGGTTCTGGCGGCGTTCTTCCTGGAGTACCTGGTCCGGGTGCGTAACGATCCGGTGGAGGCCGCCAAGCTGGCGGCCATTCGCGAGCATCTGGGCGGCGGCGCCCGGCGCCGCCGGAGCGCCTGAGCGGCGCCGGTCACTGGACGCAGGGCCCTCGGCAGACTAAGGTGCCGCCGGTAGCGCATGTCCCAATTCGTTCATCTGCACGTCCATTCCGACTACTCGCTGCTTGACGGGGCGGCATCGATCGACGCCCTGGTCGACAAGGCGGTGGCTTGCGGCATGAGACACTTGGCGCTCACCGACCACGGCGCGATGTTCGGCGCCGTCGCCTTTCACGATGCGTGCCGGGCGCGCGGCGTAACGCCGCTGGTCGGTTCGGAGTGCTACCTGAGCCCGGGCTCGCGGCACGACCGCGGCGCCGGTCACGGCAGCCACGACGGCGAACGCGCGTCGCGCAGCTATCACATGGGCCTGCTGGCCCGCAACGAGACCGGCTATCGCAATCTGATGCAGCTCTCCACCATCGGCTACACCGAGGGGTTCTACTACCGGCCGCGGATTGACGAAGAGGTGCTCGCCCGCCACGCCGACGGCCTGATCGGATTTTCCGGCTGCCTGTCGGCCAAGATTCCGGCGCTGATCAGGGACGAGCGCATCGCGGAGGCCACCGATCTGGCGGTCGGCTATCGCGATCTGTTCGGGCCGGGCCACTTCTACCTGGAGTTGCAGGATCACGGGCTGGGGGAACAGGCAACCGTCAACCGGGCGCTCATCGAAATGGCGCGCCGCACCGAGATTCCGCTGGTGGCCACCAACGACGTGCACTACGCCAGCCGCGACGACGCGCGCGCCCAGGACGTGCTGATCTGTATCGGCACCGGCAAGCGTCTGGCCGACGCCGACCGCCTGCGCTTCGACAGCCAGGAGTTCTACTTCAAGGACGAGGCCGACATGCTGCGCCTGTTCGACGGCGTGCCGGAGGCGGTGCGCAACACCCTCCAGGTGGCCGAGCGCTGTCAGCTCGAGATTCCCCGTCCGGGACCGCTGCTCCCGGACTACGAGGTGCCCGACGGCCACACCCAGGAGTCGTATCTGCGCCACATCGCCACGGTCGGTCTGGCCGAGCGCTACGCAGCGGTGACGCCGGAGTTGCGCGCGCGCCTCGATTACGAACTCGGCGTGATCGAGACCATGGGCTACGCCGGCTACTTCCTGATCGTATGGGACTTCATCGCGTTCGCGCGGCGCCGCAAGCTGCCGGTGGGGCCGGGGCGCGGCTCGGGGGCGGCGTCGCTGGTCGCCTACGTGCTGCGCATCACCGATATCGAACCGTTCGCGTACGGTCTGGTGTTCGAGCGGTTCCTCAATCCGGAACGGGTGTCGATGCCCGATTTCGACATCGACTTCTGCTACGAGCGGCGCGGCGAGGTGATTGCGTACGTGGCCGAGAAGTATGGCAGCGACCGCGTGGCCCAGATCATCACCTTCGGGACGCTCAAGGCGCGCGCGGTGATTCGCGACGTGGCGCGCGTGCTGGACATCCCCTATGCGGAGGCGGACGCCGTGGCCAAGCTGGTGCCGGGCGGCCCGAAGAGCAACCTGAAGACCGCGATCGAACAGGAGCCGGGGCTGCGCGCCGTGCGCGAGCGCGGCGGCAGCTACGCCGATCTGCTCGATATCAGCCTCAAGCTGGAGGGACTGTCGCGGCACGCCTCCACGCACGCCGCGGGCATCGTGATCGGGCGCGATGCGCTTACCAACTACGTACCGCTGTACCGCGATACGCGCAGCGGCGCAATCTCCACCCAGTACACCGGCGAAGACATTCTGCAGGGCTGCGGCCTGGTGAAGATGGACTTCCTCGGCCTCAAGACCCTTACCGTGATCGAGAACACGGTGCGGCTGATTCGCGCCCGGCAGGCGCCCGGCGACGGCGCCCCGTTCGACCTCGCGACGGTGCCGGAGGACGACCCGGACACCTACCGGATGCTCGGCGAGGGCAAGGCCACCTGCGTGTTTCAGTTCGAGAGTCCCGGCATGCGCAGCCTGCTGACCCGCGCCCGGCCGCAACGGATTCAGGACCTGATGGCCCTGACCTCGCTGTATCGTCCCGGACCTATGCAGTTCATCGACCAGTTCATCGAGGCCAAGGCGGGCCGCCGGCCGGTGCAGTACCCGCTGCCGGAGTTGCAGCCGGTGCTCGAGGAGACCTACGGCGTCATCATCTACCAGGAACAGGTGATGAAGATCGCCCAGATCGTGGCCGGATACTCGCTCGGGCAGGCCGACATCCTGCGCCGCGCCATGGGCAAGAAAAAGCCGGCGGAGATGGCGCAGCAGCGCGAGCGGTTCATCAGCGGCGCGGCCGAGAAAGGCTACCGGCAGCGGTCGGCGGAGGATCTGTTCGACATGCTCGCGCCGTTCGCGGAGTACGGCTTCCCAAAGCCGCACGCCGCCGCGTATTCGATCCTGTCGTTCCAGACCGCCTACCTCAAGGCGCACTACCGCGCCGAGTTCATGGCTGCCAACCTGACCAATGAGATGGCCGACACCGACAAGCTCGCCGACTACATCGGCGAGGCGCGCGACATGGGCCTGGAGGTGCGGCCGCCCGACATCAACCGTTCCACCGGGGACTTCTCGGTCGCCGGCGGCGGCATCGTGTTCGGCCTGCAGGGCATCAAGAACGTCGGCTCCGGCGCGGTGGCCGAGATCGTCGCGCAGCGCCAGGAAACGGGTCCGTACGCCAGTTTCACCGAATTCCTGGAACGCGTGGAAGTGGGGCAGGTCAACCGCAAGGTGGTGGAGACATTGGTTCAGGTCGGTGCGTTCGACGGCCTGGTCGCGGACCAGGACCGCGCCACGCTGACGGGCAACCTGGAGCGCTTGCTGGAGCAGGTCACGGCCGACAAGGAGAGCCGCCGCTACGGCCAGCAGTCGCTGTTCGGGGAGGACACCGGCGAGCTGCCCCGGTACGCGCTCGAGGTGCAAGAGCCGTGGCCGCAGCGCGACGTGCTGCGCATGGAAAAGGAGGCGCTCGGCATGTTCTTCTCCGGCCATCCGCTGGATGAATACCGCGAGGTCGCCGTGCAGAAGGCGGCGGTCCAGATTGCCGATCTCGGCGCCTGGGCGCGTGATGGCGCCAAGGGCGAGCGCAAGGTGACCGTGATCGGAGTGGTCGGCGAAATCCGCGAGATCCAGACCCGCGGCGGCAGGCAGATGGCGTTCGTGGCGCTGGAGGATATGAGCGGCTCCGCCGAGCTGGTGATCTTCGCCGATCCGTTCAGCGCCAGCCGCGAATTGCTGAACAGCGGGGCGGTGGTGGCGGCCACCGGCACCGTCGACCGCAGCCGGGGCGCTCCGAAGGTGCTGGTCGATACCCTGACCGAGCCGCGCCAGCTCCCCGACCGCGTTGCGCGCACGCTGCATCTGCGGCTCGACAGCAGCGTTTCCGATGCCCGGCTGCTCGATCTGCGCGAACGCTGCATGGCCGCGCGCGGCGACCTGGAGTTGTTCATCCACTGCATGGACGGCGACCGCGAGTGGGTGATCAGGGCGAACCACTTGTTGCGGGTAGACGGCGCGCCGGACGTACTGGCAAAACTGCGCGAGGTGCCCGAGGTGAACGAGGCATGGACGGAATGAAAGACCGAATTGGCATCGGACTGGTGGGGCTGGGCACCGTGGGGGGCGCGTTCGCGCGGCTCATCGAGGTCAACGGCGAGCTGTTGCAGGCCCGCTACGGCGTGCAGGTGGAACTGGTCCGGGTGGGCGTGGCGCGTCTCGACAAGCCGCGCCGGGTGGCCGCCGACCTGCTGGTGCAGGGCTACGAGAAGGTGCTCGCCGATCCGCGCGTCGACGTGGTGGTCGAACTGATGGGCGGCGTCGAGCATCCGCGTGCGCTGATTACCGCCGCCATGCGCGCCGGCAAGCACGTCATCACCGGTAACAAGGCGTTGATCGCCGAGCATGGCGAAGAGTTGCTGGCGCTCGCCCACCGCCACGGCGTCCAGCTTCGCTTCGAGGCGTCGGTGTGCGGCGGCATCCCGGTGATCAAGGTGATCCGCGAGAGCCTGAGCGCCAATCGGATCCACAGCCTGACCGGCATCGTCAACGGCACCACCAACTACATTCTGACCCGCATGACGTCATCGGGCGCGTCGTTTGCCGACGCCCTCGCCGAGGCTCAGGAGCGCGGCTTCGCGGAAGCGGATCCGACCCTGGATGTCGACGGCACCGACGCGGTGCAGAAGATGGCGATCCTGTGCAGCCTGGCATTCGGCGGCTGGTGCAGCTACCGCGACGCCATGTGGCAGGGCATCGAGAGCGTCACCGCGAAGGATGTCGAGTTCGCGGCGCTGTCGGGATTCGTGTTCAAGCTGGTGGCCATGGGCAGGGTGATCGACGGCTTGACCTCGGTGGCCGTGTTTCCCGCCCTGGTCGCCACCGGCCACCCGCTCGCCGCGGTGCGTGACGAGTTCAATGCGGTGATGATCGATTCCGACTTCCAGGGACCGTCGGTGCTGGTCGGCAAGGGCGCGGGCGACCGGCCGTCGGCGTCGTCGGTGGCCGCCGACCTGGCCGACCTGCTCGCCGGCAGCGCGGCCGCCGGACCGGCGCCGCAGCGCAGCAAACTGTTCCCGTCGGAGCAGTTGACGTTCCGCTACTACTTTCACTTCGTGACCGAAAACCGTCCCGGGATATGGGCGCAGGTAACCGGCCTGCTCGCCGAGCACGAGATCAACATCGAGTCGGTCCACCAGAAGTGGGAACACCCCGAGCAGCCGTCCGATCTGTACGTGCTCGTCGATCCGGTGGCCGAGCACCGCGCCCGCGCCGCGCTGGCCGCGATCAGCGCCGCGCCGGGGATCTTCCCGGAGTCGCGTTTTTATCGCATACTTCCAGATGAACAGGAGTAGCGTTCCCTACGGGTAACCATCGTCATGCAAGAATTCTTCCGGGTCATCAATATCGCGCTGGTCGGCTTCATGCTGCTGATCGTGCTGCGCATCATGTCGACGTGGTTCCGGGGCGCCGCCGGGGGTGGCGTGGTCGACACCATCAGCAACTATCTCCGCCAGATCACCGACCCCTACCTGCAGATATTCTACCGGTTCACCTTCCTGCGCGCCGGTGGCATGGACTTCACTCCGATGGCCGGCATATTCGTGCTGGTGGTGGCCTCCGAAATGACCCGCCAGTTGGCCAATCAGCAACAGGTTACGATGGGATACTTCCTGGGCGTCTCGATATTCGCGGCCTGGCGCATGGCCTCGATCGTGGTGCTGGTATTCCTGGTGGCGTGCGTGGCCCGCTTCGTCACGCTGCGTTTTCTGGGCCGTACCGATACGCCGATCGCGCGCATGGTGAACGCCCTGGCGCAGGCGCCGGTGCGCACCGTGGCGCGTTACATCTCTCTGCGCGAGAGCGGCAGCGAGGCGAATTATCTGCTGTTGACCATCGTGATCCTGTTTGCCGTGTGGATCGCCGGCCGGGTGGCTACCGAGTTCCTGGTGCGCTACTTCTTCTCCCTCAATCAGGTGCTGGGCTGATTCACGGCGCCGTGGCGCGGCGCAGGCCGCCGCGCCGCCGGCGATGATGGCGGTGCTGCTGCACCAGCTCACGCAGGGGGTCACGAGCCTGCCCGGAGTGGGTCCGGCCGGCGCGCGCCGCTTGGCGGCCGTGGGCGCCGCGACGGTGGGGGAGCTGCTTGAGCATTTCCCGCGCGCCTACGAGGATCGCCGGCGGATCACGCCGCTGGCGGCGCTCGTCGAAGGCCAGCCGGCGGTCGTGCGCGGCGAGATCGCGGCGCAGCATTGGTTCGGCCCGCGCGCCCGGCACCTGCGCGTCACCCTTACCGAGGCCGGCGCCGCGCGCACCGGTCGGGCCGCTGATCCGGCGCGCCCGCGCGCCCCGAGCGCAGCCCTGCTCTGTTTCGGGCGCCGCTATCTGGCGCGTTCCCTGGCGGTGGGAACGGTCGTCACCGTGGCGGCGGCATTTCATCGCCGCGGCGCCGAGTGGGAGGCGGCCGGCTTCGAGCTGCTGCCCGCCGGCGACCGCGCGAACGGCGGACGCATCATCCCGATCTATCCGCTGAGCGAGGGAATCCGCCCCGCCATGCTGCGCCGCGCGATGCTGGCCGCCTGCGAAGGCCTGGCCGGGGTGGCGACGCCGTGGGACGGCTACTGCCGCCGGCACGCTCTGCCGCCGGTGGCCGAAGCGGTGCGCACGCTCCACTTTCCGGCATGCACCGGCGCCATCGAGCGCGCCCGCACCGCCGTCGCGTACGCAGAGCTGTTGCAACTGCAACTCGCGTTGCGGCGGCGCCGGCCGCCGCGGCGTCGCGAGCGCCGCGCCCGCGGTGCGCTGCCGGCGCGGATCGCTGCGCGGCTGCAGTTCGCTCTGACCCGCGGCCAGGAGCAGGCGTTGCGCGAGATCGGCAACGGATTGCGCGCCGCGCTGCCGTGCGCCCGCCTGCTGCAGGGGGATGTGGGTTGCGGCAAGACACTGGTCGCCCTGCTCGCCGCCGCATGGGTAGTCGAAGCCCGCGAACAAGTCGCGTTCATCGTGCCCACCGAGCTGCTCGCCCGCCAGCACCTGAGCAGCGCGTGCCGGATTCTCGCTCCGGCCGGAATCGAGGTGGCGCTGCTGACCGGCGCCGGGGCGGCCCGCGGCGGGCAGTCGGTGGCGCGCGGCGAGCTGCTTGCCGGCCTGCGCCGCGGCGAGGTCGACGTGCTGTTCGGAACCCACGCGTTGCTGCAGGACGAGGTGGTGTTCGCCCGCCTGGGTCTGGTGGTGGTCGACGAACAGCACCGCTTCGGGGTGCTGCAGCGACGCCACCTGCTGCAGCGCGAGCCGCGCGCCGATCTGCTGCTGATGACCGCCACGCCCATTCCGCGTTCGCTGGCGATGACGGTGTACGGAGACCTCGAACGCACCGTGATCCGTGAGCTGCCGCCGGGCCGGCTGCCGGTCCGTACCCACCTGGTGCGCCGCGCCAACATCGGCAAGGTGTACGACCGGGTGCGCGCCGAACTCGCCGCGGGCGGTCAGGTGTACGTCGTGGCGCCGCGCATCGGCGCCCCCGCGCAGCCGGCGGTGGGCGCGCAGGCCGCGCAATCCGTCGCCGGTGGCGCGCCCGCTCCGGCACCCGTTGCCGACGATGCCGACGTTGCCGACGCCGCCGAGTCGCTGTTTGCCGCGCTGCGTGACGAGGTGTACCCTGAATATCCGTCCGGCCTGATTCACGGCGCCATGAACGAACTCGACAAGCACGCGGCGATGGCAGCGTTTCGGTGCGGCGCGCTGTCGATCCTGGTGGCGACGACGGTGGTGGAGGTGGGGGTGGACGTGGCCAACGCCACCGGCATCGTGGTGTTCGGTGCCGAGCGGTTCGGCCTGGCGACCCTGCATCAGCTGCGCGGCCGGGTGGGGCGCGGCGCGCGGCAGGGGTATGCCTATCTGGTCTACGGGGAACCGTTGAGCGAGGCCGGTGCGAAGCGTCTGCGGGCGATGAAGGAGAGCAGCGACGGTTTCGAGATCGCCGAACGCGATCTCGGTCAGCGCGGGCCGGGACAGTTGCTCGGGCTGCGTCAGGCGGGCCTGCCGGAGTTGCGCGTGGCCGAACTGCCGCGCGATCTGCCGCTCGCCCTGCGCGCGCGCGCGCAGATCGCCCCGGCGGCGCCGGCCGCGGGCACCGCGCCGTGCGCGTAACCGGCGGCCGCTATCGCGGCCGCCGGCTGCAGGTGCCGCCCCGCGATATCCGTCCCGCGACCGACCTCATGCGCGAGGCGCTGTTCAACGTGCTGCCGGCGCGCGGCGCGGTGCTCGATGGGTGCCGCTTTCTGGACCTGTTCAGCGGCTCCGGGAGCATGGCGGTGGAGGCCGCTTCGCGCGGCGCGGCGGTGGTCGATCTGGTCGAGCGCGATCCGCGCAAACGCCCCTATCTGCAGCGCAATACCAGCTTTGTCGAGGCCGAGGTGGCCATTCACATCATGCCATGCGAACGCTTTCTGGCGCGCGCGCGGCGTGCCGCGGACCGCGGCTGGGATCTGGTATTCGTCGATCCGCCCTACGCCTACCGCCGCAAGTCGGACGTGCTGGCGGCCGTGGCCGCCTGTGCGGGTATCCGCGCCGGGGCGCTGGTAGTCGTGCACACGCCGGCCGGCGAGGTGCTGGCGCCGCCGCCCCGGCTGGTCTGTGTCGATCGCCGCCGCTACGGCGGCGCGGCGTTGGCCTTTTTCTCGGTGGCGGAGGCCGGGTACTCGGCGATCGGTAATCCGTGACACCGATGCGCGGGGAATTGGCGTCGCGCCGTTGACACGCGGTGGCCTGCATCGTTAGCTTGCCTGTCTTGAGGGCACGGTAGTGGCCTTTCCTGGCGGTGACGCCGTTGTCCGGCCTCTGTAGCTCAGTTGGTAGAGCACCACCATGGTAAGGTGGGGGTCACCGGTTCAAGTCCGGTCGGGGGCTTGTCACTTTCGTGTCAGGGGACTATATTTTCGATTCCGATACGAGGTGAAGAGATCTCCAAGAAATGGCCAAGTCTAAAGTAGTTGAACTGGTGGCCCTGGAGTGCGTACCGTGCTCGGAGGGGTCGAACGGCGTGCATCTGCGCAACTATACGACGACCAAGAATCGCCGTAACGTGCAGGGCAGGCTGGAGTTGAAGAAGTATTGTCCGCGTTGCCGGGCCCATACCCGGCACCGGGAGGCGCGGGTAAAGTAGGCCCTTCGGGTTCCGGGATTCCGATCCGCTGCCCGTTCCGGCGGGGGCAGGATTTCCGGGTGGTTAGCTGCCTCCAGGTCGGGGCGGTTGTCGGGCGGCGGTGGAGATCGTTGCACCAGCAAAGGCCAGTAGCTCGAATGGCAGAGCGCCGGTCTCCAAAACCGGATGTTGCAGGTTCGAATCCTGCCTGGCCTGGAGCAGAGAATCGTCTTGATGCGATCGCCGAACCGGCGGGCGCAAAGATGCGGGATGGATGGCGACACCGAGTCCAGGGTTGCATCAAGCGAGTGGGGAGCTGTGAAGCGAATCGTCCAGTTTTTTCGCGAGAGTTACGCTGAGCTGCGCAAGGTGTCGTGGCCAAGTCGTGAGGAGGTTGGCAACTCAACCAGGATCGTACTGATTTCCGTTGCGCTCATTGCCTTGGCTCTGGGGTTCGTGGATTTCGTCTTCTTCCAGGCGATCGATCTGATCTTCTAGCGGCAGGAAGTTGGCATGACGGTACAGTGTTGGCCCCCGGAGTCTTGGCCCCCGGAGCGGGCAACCGATCTGCGGCCCCGGGCGGACTGGTCCGGGCAGTACTGGTCTGCCTGCCCGGCAGAGTGAGGAACCGAACTAACGCGAGACATGGCAAAAAGCTGGTACGTAGTGCATACCTATTCAGGGTACGAGAACAAAGTGCAGAAACACTTGGCCAGGCTCATGGAGAGCCAGGAGTTCAAGGAGCAGCTCTTTGATGTCAAGGTGCCGCAGGAAGATGTGGTCGAGGTAAAGGACGGCAAGAAGAGGGTGACCTCGAAGAAGTTCCTGCCCGGCTACATTCTCCTGGAAATGGATCTCGGCGACGCGCGCTGGAAGGAACTGACTTCCTCGATCCGGCGCATCGACGGGGTGACTGCGTTCGTCGGCATGCAGACCGGACGCAAGCCGCAGCCGATCTCAGGCGATGAAGTGCGTTCCATCCTGCAGAAATCGGGTGCCATCAAGACCGACCGCATGATCCGCCCGATGCAGACCTTCTCCATCGGCGAAGCGGTACGGATCGTGGACGGCCCGTTCGATTCGTTCACCGGCACGGTGGAAGAGGTGAACCTCGAGAAGGCCAAGCTGCGCGTCTCGGTGGGCATTTTCGGTCGCTCGACGCCGGTGGAACTGGAATTCCTGCAAGTGGAGAAAGTCTAACGGTGGCAAAAGGATAATAGGGGCGATATATGGCCAAGAAACGAATCAACGCGGTGATCAAGCTGCAAGTTCCGGCCGGGCAGGCGACACCCGCGCCGCCGGTAGGACCGGCGCTCGGTCCGCATGGCGTAAGCGCGCCGCAGTTCGTCCAGCAGTTCAACGAACGCACCAAGAACGAAGAGCAGGGCCTTACCATCCCGGTGGTGATCACGGTGTACGCCGACCGCACCTTCGGCTTCGAGACCAAGACGCCGCCGGCAGCGGTGCTGATCAAGAAGGCGATCGGTCTGGAAAAGGGCTCGCCGGAGTCGAACCGCGAGAAGGTCGGTACCATCAGCCGCGCCGCGCTGGAGGAGATCGCCGAACGCAAGATGCAGGATCTGAACGCCAACGACGTGCAGGCCGCGGCCAGGGTGATTGCCGGGACCGCGCGCAGTATGGGCGTGACGGTGGAGGACTGATCTCGATATGCCACGCAGCAAACGTTACCGCGCCGCCGCACAGCACCACGAGAGGGAACGCAGCTACCCGCTGCTGGACGCTCTGGAGTTGGTAAAGAGCAGTGCGTCGGCCAAATTCGACGAAACGGTGGAGTGTCACATCAAGCTCAACATCCGCGGCAACCAGACGGTCCGCGACACTACGGTATTGCCGCACGGCTTTCAGGCCGACAAGCGCATTCTGGTGTTCGCACGCGGCGACCGGGCGGACGAAGCACGCGCCGCGGGGGCCGTGCATGTTGGCGCCGAAGAGCTGGTCGAGAAGATTCGCGGCGGCTGGCTGGATTTCGATGTCGCCGTGGCCACTCCGGACATGATGCGCGATGTCGGCAAGCTCGGGCCGGTGCTCGGGCGCCGCGGCCTGATGCCCAACCCGAAGGCGCGTACCGTGACCAACGACCTCACCGCGGCGCTTGCCGAGCTGCAGCGCGGCCGGGTTGAGTTCCGCGCCGACCGAACCGGAGTCGTCCACATGGCGGTCGGCAAGGTGTCGATGGACGCGGGGCCGGTGAGCGAGAACGTGTCCGCGCTGCTCGACGAGGTCGGCAAGCGCCGGCCGGCGGATCTGAAAGGCGAATTCATCACTTCGGTGGCGGTGAGTTCCACCATGGGGCCGGGAGTCAAGGTGACACCCGACGACGCCGCGGGCGCCGCGGCGAGGTAGGGCGCGATGGCCAAGAGTGTGCAGCAATACAAGATCGAACGCGTGACGGCTCTCAAGGAAGCGTTCGAAGAGTACCCGGCGCTGTTCTTCTCCGACTATCGGGGGCTGACCGTGGGGCAGATCACCGAGTTGCGCGGGCGGCTTCGCCAGAACGACGCCCGCTACACGGTGGTCAAGAACCGCTACACGAAGATCGCCCTGCGCGAACTTGGCCGCGAGGGAGCCGATCCGTTTCTCACCGGGCCGACGGCGGTGGCGCTGGTGCGCGGCGACGCCGTCGCGGTGTCCAAGGCGCTGCTCGATTTCGGGCGCAACGCTCCGGTCGAGGTGAAGGGCGGCTATGTCGAAGGCAGGATGATTGGCGCACAGGAGGTGGTCGCGCTGTCGCGGCTGCCGAGCCGGGAGCAGCTTCTGGCGATGCTGCTGTCGGCAATGCAAGGACCGGTACGCGGTCTGGCCACGGTGCTGCACGCCTCGGTACAGCGTGTCGCACGGGTGTTGCAGGCGGTGGCGGACCAGAAGGCTGAGCAGACGACCACCGATCGCGAAGATACGGAATAACTCATTAAGCAGAGGGAGAATAGATGGCTGCACTTTCAACTGAGCAGATCATAGATGCGATTTCGGGCATGAGCGTGCTCGAAGTGTCCGATCTGGTAAAGGCGTTCGAGGACAAGTTCGGGGTGAGCGCGGCGGCCCCCGTGGCGTTGGCCGCCGCACCGGCCGCCGGTGGCGAAGCGGACGAGGAAGAGGAAGAGCAGACCGAATTCACGGTGCTGCTCAAGGGCTTCGACGCCGGCAAGAAGATCCCGATCATCAAGGAGGTCCGCGCCATTACCGGGCTCGGCCTCAAGGAGGCGAAACAGCTCGTCGAAGAGCAGGATCGCCCGGTCAAGGAGGCGGTGTCCAAGGAGGAGGCGCAGAAGCTGAAAGAGCAGTTGGAGACTGCCGGCGGAACCGTCGAGGTTCAGTAAACGCCTCTGCCGTACACCAGTAGCCTGTACCGGCGGCGACTCGCCGCCGGATCCGAGTCCCTGTCGCGTCCGCATCGCGGTCGCGATGTCTTGCGGTACCGGTGCGCCCGGCGGGGTGTCACCGGTCACCGGTCTCCAGGAGTCATATGAGCACTACGATCGCTCCCCGTACGCCCGGTGCGCTGCACGTTGCGCGCACGTTTCTTGGTCGAGGGCGGGACGATGTCGTTGCCATGCCCAATCTGGTCGACATCCAGCTGTCCTCCTACGAGCGGTTTCTCCAGCGTGAAATGCTCGCGGCTGGCAAGGCGCCGAACCGACAGGGGCTGGAGGAGGTCTTCCAGGAGATCTTCCCCATCGAGAGCCCCAACGGCGACATGGTGCTGGAGTACGTCGGATTCACGCTCGACGAGTCCGGCATCAAGTTCACTGAGCAGGAATGCAAGCACAAGGGGCTGTCCTTCGTCATTCCGATCAAGGCAAAGATCAACCTCGTGTTCTGGGGCACCGGCGAGATACGTCAGAAAGAGATCTACATGGGCGACATCCCGCTCATGACCGGGCGCGGCACGTTCATCATCAACGGCGCGGAGCGGGTGGTGGTCAGTCAGATCCATCGCTCCCCCGGGGTAATCTTCTCGCATGAGAAGGGCGCCTACACCTCCCGCATCATTCCCTATCGCGGCTCCTGGCTGGAATTCGAGATCGATCAGAAGAAGGAGTTGATCTACGCCAAGATCGACCGCAAGAAGCGCCTGCTGGCGACCATATTCCTGCGCGCTCTCGGATTCGACAGCCGTGAGAAGATCATTGAGTTGTTCTACCGCACCCGGGCGATCGAGATCGACGACAGCACGGCCACCAAGGATGCCCTCATTGGCACCGTGTTTGCCAAGGCGGTGTACCGCGGCACCGGCGCGGAACGCAAGAAGCTGTACGGCGCCGGCGAGAAGATCCATCCGCACGACGTGGAGGAACTGCTCCATTCCGGCATCGAGACCGTCGAGATCATCGACCTCGATCATCCCGAGTCCCTGCACAGCCAGATCATTCTCAACTGCTTCGAGCGTGAAGAGATTCAGACCACCAGGGAGGATGGCGACAGCGACGAGCCGTCCAGGGAAGAGGCGATCGGGCGCGTGTACGCGGTCATCAAGCCGGGTGAGCCGGTCACCGTCGACAGCGCCGAGAAGGATCTGCATAGCATGTTCTTCTCGCCGCGGCGCTACGATCTCGGCCGCGTGGGACGGTACAAGCTGAACAAGAAGTTCGACTACCCCGCGCCCAAGGAGAGCCACACCCTCACCCCGGACGATATCATCGCCACCATGACCTTTCTGGTGAAGGTCTACATCGGCGAGGGCAACATCGACGATATCGACCACCTCGGCAACCGCCGCGTACGTTCGGTCGGCGAGCTCCTGACCAACCAGTTGAAGGTGGCGTTCACGCGCATGGAGCGGATCGCCAAGGAGCGGATGTCGTTGAAGGAGGCGGATACCATACGCCCGCAGGATCTGATCTCCATCAAGCCGGTGGTGGCCACGATCAAGGAGTTCTTCGGCTCCAGCCAGCTCTCGCAGTTCATGGACCAAGTCAATCCGCTCGCCGAGCTTACCCACAAACGGCGTCTCAACGCCCTCGGTCCGGGTGGCCTGTCGCGCGACCGCGCCGGTTTCGAGGTGCGCGACGTGCACTACACCCACTACGGGCGAATGTGCCCGATCGAGACTCCCGAGGGTCCCAACATCGGGCTCATCGTGTCGCTGGCCAACTACACCACCGTCAACGAGTACGGCTTTCTCGAGACGCCCTACCGCAAGGTCGAGAACGGCAAGGTCACGCGCGATATCGAGTACCTGTCCGCGATCGAGGAGGAGAAGTTCTTCATTGCTCAGTCGGGGGCGACGGTGGACGCCAGCGGCCGGTTGCCCGATCACCTGATGGCGGTGCGCAAGGGCGGCGACTACATCACCGCGGGGCCCGATTCCATTCAATATATGGACGTGTCTCCGAAGCAGATCATCTCGGTGTCGGCATCGCTGATTCCGTTCCTGGAGCACGATGACGCCAACCGCGCCCTGATGGGTTCCAACATGCAACGCCAGGCGGTGCCGCTGGTACAGCCTGAACCGCCGCGCGTGGGCACCGGAATGGAGGCCAAGACCGCGTACGACTCCGGCGTCCTGGTACTGGTCGAACGCGCCGGAACGGTGGTGCACGTGACCAGCAGGGCGGTCCACGTGAAGCCCGATCGCCCGCGGGCCAACGGCACCGGCGGGTCCAGCGGCACCTCCTACTACCAGTCGGGAGTGGACGTCTACGATCTGATCAAGTACCAGCGCACCAATCAGGATACCTGTTTCTCGCAGAAACCGATCGTGCATGTCGGGCAGAAGGTCGCCGCGGGCGACATCCTGGCCGACGGTCCGGCCACCTTCCGTGGCGAGCTGGCGCTCGGTCGCAACGTGCTGGTCGCGTTCATGCCGTGGAACGGCTACAACTACGAGGATGCCATTCTGATCTCCTCGAAGGTGATCAAGGAGGACATCTTCACCTCGATCCACATCAAGGAGTTTTCGATCGACGTTCGGGAAACCAAGCTGGGACCGGAGAAGATTACCCGCGACATCCCCAACACCGGCGAAAACGCGTTCGATCAGCTCGACGAGGAAGGCATTGTGCGCATCGGCGCCTTCGTGCCCGACTCCGCGATTCTGGTCGGCAAGGTGACACCCAAGAGCGAGACCGATTCGACGCCCGAGTTCAAGCTGCTCAATTCGATCTTCGGCGAGAAGGCCAAAGAGGTGCGTGACACGTCCTTGCGGGTGCCGCACGGCGTCGAAGGCACCGTCATCGACGTGCAGCGCCTGCGCCGCGCCGACGGCGATGAGCTGAACCCCGGCGTCGAAGAGGTGGTGAAGGTGCTGGTCGCCACCAAGCGCAAGCTGCAGGAGGGCGACAAGATGGCCGGGCGGCACGGCAACAAGGGCGTGATCGCCCGTATCCTTCCGGAAGAGGATATGCCGTACATGGCCGACGGTACGCCGATCGACCTCGTGCTGAACCCGCTGGGCGTGCCGTCGCGCATGAACCTGGGACAGATCATGGAGACCGAGCTCGGCTGGGCCGCGGAGCGGCTGCGCGAATGGTACGCGACCCCGGTGTTCCAGTCGGCGACCAACGACATGATAGCTGACAAGCTGCGCGAGGCGGGCCTGCCGGAGACCTCGAAGATCGCCCTGTACGACGGGTTGACGGGGCAGCCGTTCGAGAACCAGGTGACCGTCGGCGTGATTTACATGATGAAGCTGCTGCACCTGGTCGACGACAAGATGCATGCCCGCTCGACCGGCCCCTACTCGCTGGTTACCCAGCAGCCGCTCGGCGGCAAGGCGCAGTCGGGCGGCCAGCGGCTCGGCGAAATGGAGGTTTGGGCGCTGGAGGCGTACGGCGCCGCGAACACGTTGCAGGAGTTGCTCACCGTCAAGTCGGACGACATGACCGGGCGCGCCAAGATCTACGAGAGCATCGTAAAGGGCGAGGCTTTTCAACCGTCCGGGGTGCCCGAGTCGTTCAACGTGCTGGTGCAGGAGCTGCGCGGGTTGACCCTGGACATTTCCATCTATGACTCGAGCGGCAAACTGATTCCTTTGACCGAAAGGGATGAGGAACTGATCAGCCGTCAATCATCGCGCTTTTAGCGGAGGCAACAATGCGGGATTTTCAGGACTTCGAACGCATCACCATCAAGCTCGCGTCTCCCGAGGAGATTCGCGCCTGGTCCTACGGCGAGGTCAAGAAGCCGGAGACCATCAATTACCGCACGCTGCGCCCGGAGAAGGACGGCCTGTTCTGCGAGCGCATCTTCGGCACCACCAAGGAATGGGAGTGCTACTGCGGGAAGTTCAAGTCGATTCGCTATCGGGGCGTGATCTGCGACCGCTGCGGCGTCGAGGTGACCCATTTCCGGGTACGGCGCGAACGCATGGGCCATATCGAACTGGCCGCTCCGGTTTCGCACATCTGGTTCTACCGCTCGGTGCCGTCGCGCATGGGGTTGCTGCTCGATCTTTCGATCTCCGCGCTGCGCTCCATCCTGTACTACGAGAAGTACATCGTCATCGATCCCGGCGATACCGATCTGAAGCAGATGGATCTGCTCACCGAAGAGGAGTACCTGGAAGCGCGCGACCGTTTCGGGATGACGTTCTCGGCCGGCATCGGGGCGGAGGCGGTCCGCACCCTCCTGGAGAGCATGGACCTCGACGCGCTCAGCATCGAACTGCGGGCGCGCATGGCGGAGAAGGGACCGAAGAGCGACAAGCGCCTGTTGAAGCGGATCGAGATCGTCGAGAACTTCCGCGACTCGCGCAACAAGCCGGAGTGGTTGATCCTCGACGTTATCCCGGTCATCCCGCCGGAGTTGCGCCCCATGGTACAGCTCGACGGCGGCCGCTTCGCCACCTCCGATCTCAACGATCTGTACCGGCGGGTGATCAACCGCAACAATCGTCTCAAGCGCCTGCTGGCACTCAACGCGCCGGATATCATCATCCGCAATGAGAAACGGATGCTGCAGGAAGCGGTCGATGCGTTGTTCGACAACTCCAAGAAAAAGCGCGTCGTCAAGGGGGCCGCCAACCGTCCGCTGAAGTCCCTGTCCGACATGCTCAAGGGCAAGCAGGGCCGCTTCCGCCAGAACCTGCTCGGCAAGCGGGTCGACTACTCGGGCCGGTCGGTCATCGTCGTGGGCCCCGATCTGAAACTCCACCAGTGCGGGCTCCCCACCAAGATGGCGCTGGAGCTGTTCAAGCCGTTCATCATGAAGAAGCTGGTGGAGAAGGACGTGGTGTTCAACATCAAGAAGGCCAAGTCGCTGGTAGAGGAGGAGACTCCCGAGGTGTGGGCGGTGCTCGAGGAAGTGATCGCCGAGCACCCGGTGCTGCTCAACCGCGCGCCCACGCTGCATCGGCTCGGCATCCAGGCGTTCGAACCGGTCCTGGTCGAAGGCAAGGCAATCAAGTTGCACCCGCTGGTGTGCCATGCATTCAACGCCGACTTCGACGGCGACCAGATGGCGGTGCACGTCCCGCTGAGCCCGGAGGCGCAGATCGAGTCGTGGACCTTGATGCTGTCCTCCCAGAACCTGCTCAACCCGGCCAACGGTTCGCCGATCGTGGTGCCGACCCAGGACATGGTGCTCGGGATCAACTACCTGACGCTGGTGCGCCCGGGTGCGAAGGGCGAGGGCCGCTACTACTCCAGTCCCTACGAGGTGCTGATGGCGGTCGACGCGCGCAGCGTCGACTACAACGCACTGATCCATGTACGCATGAACGGCAGTGCCGGCGCCGGTGACAACGGCTACCTGGAGACGACGCCGGGCCGGGTAATCCTCAACGAGGAGTTGCCCGCCACCCTGGACTACATCAACGAGCCGCTCGACGAGAAGGCGCTGCGCGAGCTGATCGCCCGTTGCTACCAGGACCACGGCCCGCACGTCACGGTGGAAATGCTCGACTCGGTAAAGGAGCTGGGATTCAACTACGCCACCAGGTTCGGCGCCACCATTGGCATGGACGACATCATCGTGCCCGATGCCAAGGATGGCATGATCAAGTCGGCTACCGCCCAGGTAGAGCAGATTCACGGTCAATACCTGCAGGGCCACATCACCAACGAAGAGCGCTACAACCGGGTCATCGAGGTGTGGAGCACCATCAACGACGAGCTGACCAACGAGCTCATGAAGGCGCTGGAAGCCGACAATCAGGGCTTCAACCCGGTGCACATGATGGCCAACTCCGGCGCGCGCGGCAGCCGCGGCCAGATTCGGCAGCTCGCCGGGATGCGCGGCCTCATGGCCAAGCCGTCCGGCGACATCATCGAACTGCCGATCCGTTCCAGCTTCAAGGAGGGGCTCGATGTCACCGAATTCTTCATCTCCACCAACGGCGCGCGCAAGGGGTTGGCCGACACGGCGCTGAAGACCGCCGATGCCGGCTATCTGACCCGGCGGCTGGTGGACATCGCCCAGGACGTAGTGGTCAACGAGATCGATTGCGGCACCATCAACGGCATCGCCTACCAGGCGATCAAGGATGGCGAAGAGATCATCGAGCCGTTGCGCGACCGCATTGCCGGGCGCTTTACCCTGGAGCGCGTGCACCACCCCATTACCCGCGACATCATCGTCGACGTCAACGAAGAGATGACCGACGATGTTGCCGAGTTCATCGAGCGGATCGGCGTCGAGACGGTGCGCATCCGTACCGTGCTGACCTGCGAATCGAAGCAGGGTGTGTGCCAGAAGTGCTACGGGCGCAACCTCGCCAACAACCGGACCGTGGAGATCGGCGAGGCGGTCGGCATCATCGCGGCGCAGTCAATCGGCCAGCCGGGGACGCAGCTCACCATGCGTACCTTCCACATCGGCGGCGCTGCCACCCAGGTGAGCGAGGAGAACCGCGTCTACCTGCGCTATCCGGTGTACATACGCGAGTTGCATGGCACCACCGTCAGGCGCGAGAACGGCAATCTGCTGTTCAGCCGCAAGGGCTACCTGATGGTGAATCGGGTCATTCAGCAGGTCGCCGTGGAAAGCGACGACCAGTTGCTGGTGAAGGACGGCCAGCAGGTGCTCGGCGAAGAGGAGATCGTTCGCCGCGGCGACGACACCATTCGGGCCGAGGATGTCGGCTTCATATTCCTGCTCGAGGACCAACTCCTGATCATCACCCAACCGAAGCGGGTCGACGTGCGCAATGGCTCGGAAATGCTGGTGAAGATCGGCCAGGTGGTACCGGCGGACGAGACGATCGCCTACTTCGACCCGTTTGCGGAGCCGATCATCGCCGAGGTGTCGGGGAAGGTGCGCTTCGAGGACATCGTGCTTGGCACCACGCTCAAGGAAGAGATCAACGAGGACACCGGCAAGATCGAAAAGAAGATCACCGAGTTCCCCCTCGAGTCGCTGCAGCCGCGGCTGCTGTTGGTCGACGATGACGACGAGGAGGTGGCCAGCTACTATCTGCCGGGTCAGGCGTACCTGAACGTCGAGGATGGCGAACCGGTGACCGCCGGCAGGGTGTTGGCCAAGCTGCTCAAGGAGAGCGTCAAGACGCGCGACATCACCGGCGGTCTGCCGCGGGTCGGCGAGCTGTTCGAGGCACGCCGGTCCAAGTCGCCGGCGGTGCTCGCCAAGATCGGCGGCGTGGTGCAGTTCAAGGGCATCTCGAAAGGCAAGCGTGCGATCAGCGTGGTCGATCCGTTCGACAATGAGTACAAGCACGCGGTCCCGATGGGCAAGCACCTGCTGGTGCGGGACGGCGATACGGTCGAGGCCGGCGAACTGTTGTGCGACGGCGGCATCGACCCGCACGACATTCTGCAGATTCTCGGCGAGAACGAGTTGCAGCGCTACCTGGTAAACGAAATCCAGGAAGTATACCGGCTGCAGGGCGTGAAGATCAACGACAAGCACATCGGCGTGATCATTCGCCAGATGATGAAGAAGATCGAGATCGTCGGCGTCGGCGATACCACCTTCATCTACGGCCAGCAGGTCGATCGCCATACCTTCAATGCGGAAAACAGCAAGGTGATTCGGGAGGGGGGCCAGCCGGCCGTCGCCCAACCCCTGTTGCTCGGCATCACGCGCGCGTCGTTGAACATCGACTCGTTCATCTCGGCCGCGTCGTTCCAGGAAACCACGCGGGTGTTGACCAATGCCTCGATCGCCGGATCGTCGGATCGTCTGAGCGGCCTCAAGGAGAATGTGATCATCGGCCACCTGATTCCTGCCGGCACGGGCATGCGCGAATACCGCGAGGTCAAGTTGTTCGACGAGAACATGGAGAACCTCGACATCAAGATCCAGCGCATTCTCGAGCAGCGCCGCCAGGAGGAGCAGGAGCGGGAGCTGGCGGCTCAGGAGTTCGACGAGGCCTACGACGATGTCGATACCGTGGGCGTGGCCGGCGCCGCCGAGGCAATGGCGGACGCCGCGTCGGCGCCCCGTCCAGGTGTGCAGGCGGAGGTTGATCCCGCGTAAGTGGCGGTCGGGGAGGGGACTCGCGCCAGCGGCGCGGTAATCCTCTCGGCCGGGGTTGACCTTTTGGTGTCGCTCATCTAATTTTAGTGCCGCACTTTCGTTGCCGGCTTCTGCCGCGCGGCAGTGCCCCGTCGCCACACCTGTTCGCCTACACTCAGGCAGGCATCACGGTCACGGTCCCGATCACGGGCGAGAACCCGTAGAAGGGCGTGAGGCGGTCCGCTGCGAGAGCGTCGCGGACGCCGCGGATAGTGTGTGTCGCCGAGCACCACGAAGGGAGAGGAACGATATGCCGACCATCAACCAGCTCGTTCGCAAGGGGCGCAAGCGCCCGCACAACAAGTCGAAGGCGCCGGCACTGCAGGCGTGCCCGCAAAAGCGGGGCGTGTGCACGCAGGTGCGCACCATCACGCCGCGCAAGCCGAACTCCGCGCTGCGCAAGGTGGCCCGCGTTCGTCTGTCCAACAACGTCGAAGTGAACGCCTACATTCCCGGCATCGGACACACCTTGCAGGAGCACTCGGTGGTGCTGATTCGCGGCGGCCGGGTCAAGGACCTGGCCGGTGTCAGGTACCACGTGGTGCGTGGGACCAAGGACACTCTCGGCGTCGAGGATCGCCGCAAGGGCCGGTCGAAGTACGGCACCAAGCGGCCGAAGGTCTAGCGGAGGATAAGGAGATGCCACGCCGCGGCAATACCAGAAAGCGTCCGGATCCGATCGATCCGAAATACAGTAACGTCACCGCGGGCAAGTTCATCAATGCGATGATGAGCCGCGGCAAGCGATCGACCGCGACACGCACGCTGTACGAAGCGTTCGACATCATCGAGAAGCGCATGAGCCGGGATCCGCTCGAGGTGTTCCTGAAGGCGGTGGAGAACGCGAGACCGTTGCTTGAGGTGAAGTCGCGGCGGGTCGGCGGGTCTACCTATCAGGTGCCGGTCGAGGTGCGCGAGTCGCGGCGCGATGCGCTGGCGATCCGCTGGCTGATCCAGTATGCCCAGCAGCGGCGCGGGCGGGCAATGACCGCGGGCCTGAGTGCGGAATTGATGGACGCCTTCAATGCAACCGGCGCGGCCGTGAAGCGAAAAGAGGACACCCACCGCATGGCGGAGGCGAACAAGGCGTTCGCCCACTACCGCTGGTAGGAATCGCAGGCGAGACTGGAAGCGGACGAGAGCAGAGAGCAGCACAATGGAATCCACGGGCCGGTTGGGCCGTACCCGCAACATCGGGATCATGGCTCACATCGACGCCGGCAAGACCACCACTACCGAGCGAATCCTGTATTACACGGGCCGCAAGCACAAGCTGGGTGAAGTCCATGACGGCCAGGCCGAAATGGACTGGATGGACCTGGAAAAAGAGCGCGGCATCACGATAACCGCGGCCGCCACCTTTTGCAGTTGGCGCGAACACGCGGTGAACATCATCGACACCCCGGGGCACGTCGACTTCACGGTGGAGGTGGAGCGCTCGCTGCGCGTGCTCGACGGCGCGGTGGCGGTGTTCTGCGCCGTGGCCGGCGTCGAGCCGCAAAGCGAAACGGTGTGGAAGCAGGCCAACACCTACAGCGTGCCGCGGCTGGTGTTCGTCAACAAGATGGACCGCGTGGGCGCCGACTTCTCCGCGTGCGTGGACGAACTGCACGCCAAGCTCGGGGCCAACGCCGTGCCGGTGCAGTTTCCCACCGGCGGCGGCGCCGACTTCAACAGCGTCATCGATCTGGTGGAGATGCGCCAGATCACCTGGGAAGAGGTGGACCTGGGCAGCACCTATCGCGCCGAGGAGATTCCCGCCGCGTTGCGCGCCCGGGCGGAGCGGGAACGAACCGAACTGGTGGAGCGGCTCGCCGATCTCGATGACGAGTTGATGGAGCGCTACCTGGCGGGCGATGAGATCGACAACGATCAGGTGCGCGCTACGGTGCGCCGCCACACCGTGGCCGGCGAGCTGTTTCCGGTGCTGTGTGGCAGCGCGTTCAAGAACAAGGGCGTCCAGTTGCTGCTCGACGGCGTAGTGGACTATCTGCCGTCGCCGGCGGAGAAACCGCCGGTCACGGGAATCGTGCCGAGCACCGGCGATTATATCGAACGTGCCCCGCGCGACGATGAGAGCCTTTCGGCACTGGCCTTCAAGGTGGTGACCGATCCCTACGTCGGCCGGCTAACCTACTTTCGCATCTATTCGGGCGTGCTCGAGGCCGGCTCCTACGTGTACAACTCGTCAGCCGACGGGCGCGAGCGGGTTACCCGGCTGCTGCGCATGCATGCCAACCGGCGCGAGGAGATCCCGGTGGCACGCACCGGCGAGATCGTGGCCGCGGTCGGTCTGCGCAAGACCACGACCGGCGACACGCTGTGCAGCCACGACCAGCCGGTCATTCTGGAGTCGATGGTGTTTCCCGAGCCGGTGGTGTCGATCGCCATCGAGCCGAAGTCGAAGCAGGATTCCGACCGCCTCGGCGCGGCGCTCGGCAAGCTCTCCGACGAGGATCCGACGTTCAAGGTGCGCGTCGATCACGAAACCGGGCAGACCATCATGGCCGGCATGGGAGAGCTTCACCTGGAGGTGCTGACGGCGCGGCTGTTCCGGGAGTTCAATGTCGATGCCAATGTCGGCATGCCCGAGGTGGCGTACCGGGAGACGATCAGCCGTAGCGCCGAGGTGGAAACCCGGTTCGTGCGGCAGACCGGCGGTCACGGCCAGTACGCCCACATCGAGGTGCAGTTCGAACCGCTGCCGCCAGGGGCCGGTTTTCTGTTTGAGAGCAAGGTTACTGGCGGACGCGTTCCGAAAGAGTATATTCCGGCGGTGCAGCGTGGTATCGAGGATGCGATGGAGGTCGGGGTGCTGGCCGGCTACCCGATGGTAGACTTCCGCGCCATCCTCCTGGACGGCAGCTATCATGAAGTCGATTCGAGCGATCAGTCGTTCCGGACCGCCGGCAGCATCGCCTACCGTCAGGGGATAACCA
Source organism: Spirochaetia bacterium (assembly GCA_965262935.1). GTDB lineage: Bacteria > Spirochaetota > Spirochaetia > SZUA-6 > Bin103 > Bin103. Next base: position 2,186,307 of record OZ253572.1, read on the forward strand.
AGGCGGGGCCGAGGCTGCTGGAGCCGATCATGGCGGTGGATGTGCATTGCCCCGAGGAGTATCTCGGCGATGTCATTTCCAATCTCAGTTCCCGCACCGGCCACATACAGGGAATCGAAGACATGTTTGGCGGCCGCACGGTAAAGGCGAGGGTGCCGTTGCGCAGGATGTTCGGTTATGTTACCGATCTGCGCTCCATGACCCGCGGCCGCGCTACGCACACCATGCAATTCGGAGCCTACGAAGCGGCTCCCAAGGCAGTACAGACCGAAATGGTCGCCAGGACCTCCGGGCGCCTGGCAACCGCGTGACAGTGTCAACCCGGAGACGGGGCAATCCGGCAACAAACTCGGCTACACGGAGAGTAGGAGGAACAGCTAATGGCTAAACAGAAATTCCAGCGTACCAAACCGCACGTCAACGTCGGTACGATCGGTCATGTCGATCACGGCAAGACCACGTTGACGGCAGCGATTACCCAGTACTGCAATGTCAAGTACGGGGACAAGCTGATGAAGTACGAGGATATCGACAACGCTCCCGAGGAGAAGGCGCGCGGCATCACCATCAACACGCGTCATGTCGAGTATCAGACCGACAACCGGCATTACGCCCACGTCGACTGCCCCGGACACGCCGACTACATCAAGAACATGATCACCGGCGCGGCGCAGATGGATGGCGCGGTGCTGGTGGTATCGGCACCCGACTCGGTCATGCCGCAGACGCGCGAGCACATCCTGCTCGCCCGTCAGGTGCAGGTGCCGTCGATCGTCGTCTACATCAACAAGATCGATCAGGTCGATGACGAGGAACTGCTGGAGTTGGTCGAGGAAGAGGTCAAGGACGCGCTCAACGAGTACGAGTTCCCGGGCGACGACATCCCGATCATCAAGGGCACCGCGCTGCGCGCGCTGGAGAATCCGGACGACAAAGAGGCGAGCGCCACGGTGGTGGAACTGCTGGAGGCGATGGACTCCTACATTCCGCTCCCCGTGCGCGAGGTGGATCGTCCGTTCCTGATGCCGATCGAAGACGTGTTCTCGATTCAGGGACGCGGTACGGTGGTCACCGGTCGTATCGACCGCGGCACCATCAAGACCGGCGAGAGCGTGGAGATCGTGGGCATCCGCGACACCCGTACCACGGTCGTCACCGGCGTCGAGATGTTCAACAAGATTCTCGATAGCGGCCAAGCGGGCGACAACGTCGGCGCCCTGCTGCGCGGCGTGGACCGCAAGGAGGTGGAGCGCGGCCAGGTGCTCGCCAAGCCGGGCTCCATTAACCCGCACAAGAAGATGCGCGCGACGGTGTACGCACTGACCAGTGCGGAGGGTGGGCGCCACTCGCCGTTCTTCACCGGATACCGGCCGCAGTTCTACTTTCGCACCACCGACATCACCGGCACGGTTACCCTTCCGGAAGGCAAGGAGATGGTGATGCCCGGCGATACCACGGACTTGATCATCGAGTTGATCAACACCATCGCCGTCGAGCAGGGCGTGCGCTTCGCGATTCGCGAGGGCGGGCGCACGGTCGGCGCCGGCACGGTAACCGAGATCGTCGAATAGCGCGGCGAGGGGTTAAGGGGCACCGTCATGGCAGTTGACCGTATCCGGGTGCGTTTGCGCGGCTTCGACGTGGAGTTGATAGACCAGAGTTCCAAGGCGATTGTGCAGACGGTGCAGAAGGCGGGTTCGCAGGTTTCCGGTCCGATTCCGTTGCCTACGCGTACCAACCGTTATACCGTGTTGCGCTCGCCGCACGTGAACAAGAAGTCGCGCGAGCAGTTCGAAATGCGTACCCACAAGCGTCTCATCGACATCATCGAGCCCACGTCGGCGGTCATGGACGCACTGATGAAACTGGAGCTTCCGGCCGGCGTGGACGTGGAGATCAAGCAGTGAAGGCGTTGATCGGACGCAAGGTGGGGATGACCCAACTGTTTGCGGACGACGGCTCATTGCTGCCGGCGACCGTGATTCAGGTGGAGCCGAACGTAGTGGTGGGGCTGCGGACTGCCGAACGCGATGGCTACGCCGCGGTGGTGCTCGGCGCCGACGCCCTGCGCGCCAAGCGCGTTACCAAGCCGTATGCCGGTCAGTTCACGAACGGGATGGCGCCGTTGCGGCACTTGGTGGAAGTGCGCGATTTCGACGGTTCGCCGGCGGTCGGCGATACGCTTGGCGTGGAGTTGTTTTCCGGCGACACGTCGATCGACGTGCAGGGCACGTCGAAGGGCAAGGGATTCCAGGGCGTGATGAAGCGCCACGGGTTCAGCGGCGGTAGCAAGTCGCATGGCTCGAAATTCCACCGCGCGCCCGGGTCGATTGGCCAGTCCGCGACACCGTCGCGCGTCGTCAAGGGCAAGAAGATGCCCGGGCGGATGGGCGGCAAGAGCGCAACCGTGCACAACCTCCGCCTGTACGGCATCGACACCGAGCGGCGCCTGCTGTTCGTAGGCGGAGCATGCCCGGGGCCGCGCGGCGGCAGGCTGCTGGTGACCAACGCCAAGAAGGGCGGTGCGCGCGGTGCGCCGGTCAGTCTGGCGGCCGGCGTAGCCGGTGGGGATGGGTCGTGACGGCGCCGTTGGTTGGCGCTGGCGGCGGCGCCCGTAGCGAGGTGGAGCTGGCGGAGGGTGTGTTCGGCGTCGCCGTCAGTGAAGGCGCCATATACCATGCCATTCGCAACGAGCTCGCCAACCGCCGGGTCGGAACGGCGGCCACCAAGAGCCGCGGTCAGGTGCGCGGCACCAACCGCAAGCCGTGGCGCCAGAAGGGTACCGGGCGCGCGCGGGCGGGCGACGTGAAGTCGCCGCTGTGGACCGGCGGCGGGGTTATTTTCGGCCCTCAGCCGCGCAGCTATCGCTATCGGCTGCCACGCAAGGCGAAGCGAACGGCGATGCGTTCGATCCTCACCCAGAAGGCGCTCGACGAGCGCATCACAGTGGTCGACGGATTGGGCGCCGCCAGCGGCAAGACCAAGGAACTGGTTCGCCAGCTGGAGCCGATCACCGGCGGCGCGCGCTCGGTGTTGCTGCTGGACAAGCCCGACGCCATGCTGGTGCGGGCCGGGCGCAACATACCGTGGCTGCGGACGCGCGCATGCGACACCGTGACGGCGCATGACCTGTACTACAGCGAGTGCGTGTTGCTGACGCCGCAGGCGGCCGAACGGCTCGCGCTCCTGCTCGGAGAGCTGCGCGAAGCGGCGGCCGGGCAGGGTGGCGCCAACGGGGAGGAAGCATGAGATCGGACATCCTCCTGGAACCGGTCGTCACCGAGAAGAGTAATGAGCAGCGCGCTGTCGGGAAGTACGCGTTCCGGGTAGATGCGCGCGCCAACAAGCTGCAGATAGCCGATGCGGTACGCACCACGTTCGGCGTGCATCCCGTGAAGTGCAACATCATTTCGGTGCCGCGCAAGCCGAAACGGCTGCGCTTCCGGTCCGGCCACCGCGCGGGCTGGAAGAAGGCGATCGTCACGCTTGCTCCGGGTGAGCGCATCCAGATATTCGAAGGAGCTTGAGCGCGGTGCCTCTAAAGAAGAACAAGCCGATCACCCCGGGTAGCCGTTACGCGATTGGGCTCGATTTCAGCGATCTGCAGGGCGACAAGCCGGTCAAGTCGATGCTCAAGCCGATTGGCAACCATGCCGGACGCGGCGCTGGCGGACGAATCAGCGTCCGGCGCCGCGGTGGCCGCCACAAGCGGCGCTACCGGGTGGTTGATTTCCGGCGCGACAATAGCGGCGTGCCCGGCAAGGTGGTGGCGGTGAGCTACGACCCGAACCGGTCCGCCAATCTGGCGTTGATCTCCTACGCCGACGGCGACAAGCGCTACATCCTGGCGCCGCGCGGGTTGACCGTCGGGCAAGCGGTGGTGAGCGGGCCCAACGCCCCTATCGAGGTAGGCAACGCGCTGCCGCTGAAGCGCATCCCGCTTGGCATGTCGGTGCACAATGTCGAGCTTACCCTTGGCCGTGGCGGACAGATCGCGCGGTCAGCCGGCGGCGGTGCGACGCTGGTCGCGCGCGAGGGGAACTACGTCACGTTGCGCCTCCCCTCGGGCGAGTTGCGGCTGGTGTTCCACGAGTGCTGCGCTTCGATCGGCGAGGTAGGCAATCAGGACCATATGAACGTCTCGCTCGGCAAAGCCGGGCGGGCGCGGTGGCTCGGGCGGCGTCCGAAGGTGCGCGGCGTGGCGATGAATCCGCACGATCACCCGCACGGCGGCGGCGAGGGCAAGAGTTCCGGCGGCCGGCATCCCGTGTCCCCATGGGGAAAGCCGACCAAGGGTGCGAAGACGCGGCGCAAGCGCAAGGTATCGAGTACGTTTATCGTTGCGCGCCGCAAAGGAAGGAAGTAGGCGGACATGGCACGATCGGTAAAGAAGGGTCCGTTCATCGCGGGCAAGCTGTACCAGCGCATCCTTGATGCCACCCGGTCTGGCGAGAAGCGGATGATCCGTACTTACTCGCGAACCTCGACGATCATTCCCGAAATGGTCGGGCTGACCATCTCGGTGTACAACGGCAAGACCTGGATTCCGGTGTACGTCACCGAGAACCTGGTGGGCCACAAATTAGGTGAGTTTGCGCCGACGCGGGTGTTCCGCGGCCATGCCGGATCGGACCGCAAGGCGGTACGCCGGTGATCGACGCGGCAAAGGGCCATATCGCACGCGCGCGCTATATCCGGATGTCGCCGCGCAAGGTGCGTCCGATCGCCGACTCGGTGCGGCGGAAACCGTACGTCGAAGCGTTGGCGCTGCTTGATGCGCTGCCCAACAAGGGCGCCAAGATTCTGCGTAAAGTGGTCAAGTCGGCAGCCGACAACGCCCTCGTACAGAACGAAAATCTCGACGAAGAGGCGCTCTACGTCAGCCACGTCGAAGTGAACGAGGCACCGCGCATGAAGCGGATCTGGATTCGCGGTCGAGGCCGCGCCGACCAGCTTCTCAAGCGCATGTGCCATATCGACGTTGCGGTAGCGACGGTGGGCGAGGAAAAGGAATAACGGGAGACCGGAATGGGCCAGAAGATAAACCCTATCGGGATACGGCTGGGCATCAATCGTACCTGGAAGTCGAAGTGGTACGTCGATCCGCGCGATTATGCCAAGACCCTGCACGAGGATCTGGCGTTGCGCAACATGATCGAGAATTCGCCCGCCACGCGTGGCGCTGATATTTCCGACGTCGAGATCATTCGCCACCCGCAGCGCATCACCATCATCATTCACACCGGCAGGCCGGGCGTGGTGATCGGCGCCAAGGGCGCCAACATAGAGCGGCTCGGCGGCCGGTTGCAGAACCTGGTCGGCAAGAAGATCCAGATCAAGATCAAGGAGATTCACCGGCCCGAGGTGAACGCCCAGCTCATCGCCATGAACGTGGCGCGCCAGTTGCGTACCAAGGCGTCGTTTCGACGCTCGCTCAACATGGCGGTTCAGAACGCCATGCGGGCCGGCGTGCAGGGTATCAAGATCCGGATTGGCGGGCGGCTCGGAGGGTCCGAGATGTCACGCAGCGAGCAGCGCAAAGAGGGCCGTATTCCGTTGCACACCTTCAGAGCCGACATTGATTACGGCTTCGCCGAGTCGCTCACCGCCATGGGCGCCATCGGCGTGAAAGTGTGGGTGTTCAACGGCGAGTTGTTCGGCCGCGACACCAAGGATGACGCCGGCCAGCCGCTGCGCCGTCCGCGCGGACGCGGGCCGGCGCGGTTGTAAGCGATGCTGAGTCCCAAGCGAGAGAAGTATCGCAAGCGGCAGCGTGGCCGCCTGCGTGGTAAAGCCACCCGCACGAACGACGTCGCGTTCGGCGACTACGGTCTGATGGCGCTGGAGCCGAAGCTGATCACCAACCGCCAGATCGAGGCGGCTCGCGTCGCCATGACCCGCCACATCAAGCGCAGCGGAAAGGTGTGGATCCGCATTTTTCCGGACAAGCCCTACACCAAGAAGCCGGCCGAGACGCGCATGGGCAAGGGCAAGGGGACGCCGGAATATTGGGTGGCTCCGGTAAAACCGGGTACGGTGCTGTTCGAGTTGGCGGGGGTGCCGCGGCAAGCCGCCAGCGAAGCGATCGCCCTGGCAGGAAGCAAGCTTCCGGTCAAGACGAAGCTGCTGGTGCGGCGCAATCTGGAAGAGTGATGGCTGGAGTGAAGGCATAACGGTGAAGGATTCCTTTAGCGACCTCTCATACGGCGAGTTGCTGACCCGCCGCGACGAAATTCGCAAGCAATACCGCGACGTGCGCTTCAACCTGGTGGTGGGGCATGTGGACAATCCCTTGCTCCTGCGCACCTTGAAACGCAAGGTCGCCCGCTTGAACACCATCGTGCACGAGTATGACCTTCGCATTCGGCAGGCTGAGGCCGGCGCCGCCGGCGGAGACGAAGCGAAGCAGCGATCGACGGCCGAGCAGGCGGAGGCCAAGGAGTAACATGCGCCGAGGAGAACTATGGAGCAGGCGGTAGACAGCCCGGACCGGCAGCCCGGCGCCGCGGCCGTGGAGGGGCAGAGCGCCCCCGCGACCGGTGTCGAGGTGGCCGCCGCGGCGGGCGTCGGTGAATCGGTCGAGGCAGCGGCGGTGATTGAGGACTCGTCCGCGGAAACAGACGCGGAATCGGCCGCCGAGCAGGCCGCCGAGGCGGTCGCGGAGCCGGTTGCAGAGCCGGTTGCGGCAGCGGCGGAAGACGCTGAGCCGGCAGTCGCCGCGGAACGTTCTGCGGACGCGGCGGTAGCGGAGCCGGCCGGTGCCGCGGGCGAAGCTGGCGACGAGGCCGCCGACGAGGCCGCCGACGAGGCCGCCGACGAGGCCGTCGGCACGGCAGCCGTCATGTCCGAGACAGTCGCGGAGGCAGTTGGCGCAGGTTCCGAATCGGAAGCCGCCGCGGCCTCGGCGGCCGAGGCGATAGCCGCCGCCGCTACGGTGGCTGCCGGCAAGCGCCACAAGCGCGTGCTGACCGGTATGGTGGTCAGCAACGGCAGTCAGCAGAGCATCGTGGTGAGCATCGCCCGTCGCAAGAAGCATCGGCTGTACAAGAAGTATCGCACTCTCACCAAGAAGGTGATGGCGCACGACCCGGGCAACGATTGCCAGGTCGGCGATCTGGTGCGTGTCATCGAGAGCCGTCCGCTGAGCAAGATGAAGCGTTGGCGGCTGGTCGAGATCGTGAAGCGGGCCAGTTAGGAACGGCGGGCAGGACGTATAATCATGATTCAGATGATGAGCTACCTGAACGTGGCCGACAACAGCGGCGCCAAGCGGGTGCAGTGCATCAAGATACTCGGCGGCTCGAAACGCCGTAACGCGTCGGTGGGAGACACCGTCGTGGTAGCGGTAAAAGTCGCACTGCCGGGCGGTGCGATCAGGAAGGGGTCGATGACCCGCGCCGTGGTGGTGCGCACGAAGAAAGAGCTGAAGCGCGACGACGGCACCTATATCCGGTTCGACGACAATGCATGCGTACTGGTGGACCCGGCGGGCAACCCGGCCGGCAAACGCGTGTTCGGTCCGGTGGCCCGTGAGTTGCGCGAGCGCGACTACATGAAGATCGTTTCGCTGGCCCCAGAGGTGTTGTAGATGGCGGCACCCAGCAAATTGAAGACCGGCGACTTGGTGCGCATCGTCAGCGGCCGCTCGCGCGGCCGCGAGGGCCGCATACTACGCCTCGATCGAACCCGCGGACGGGTCTGGGTCGAGGGCGCCAACATGGTCAAGAAGGCGGTGCGTTCCAAGAATCCCAATCAGCCTCAGCAAGGCGGTCTGACCGACATCGAGGCGAGCGTGAGTTGGGCCAACGTGATGATCGTCTGCCGCAAGTGCGGGATAGTCCGCATCGGCTACGATACGCGCAGCGCGGAGAAAGTACGTGTCTGCCGGAAGTGTGGAGAACCGTTGTGAGCAAACGTAGGGCCCCGCAGCAGGTAGCGCCGGCCGGCTACATGCCGCGCCTGAAGGCGCGCTATCGGGCTCAGGTCGCGTCCGCCCTGAACGAGGAATTCGGCTACAGCTCGGCCATGCAGACGCCCCGGCTGGACAAGATCGTGCTGAGCGCCGGCGTCGGCGAGGCGGTCAACAACAAGAAACTGCTCGATACGGCGGTGGCCGAACTGACCCAGATCTCCGGCCTGCGCGCGGTCCGTACCACGGCGCGGAAGTCGATTGCGGCGTTCAAGATACGTCAGGGCATGGAAATCGGCGTCATGGTCACGCTCCGCGGCGCTCGCATGTACGAATTCCTCGATCGCCTGGTGAGCGTGGCGATTCCCCGCATCAAGGATTTCCGCGGCTGCAGTACGCGTGCCTTCGACGGCCATGGCAACTACTCCATGGGCGTCGACGACCAAACCATCTTTCCGGAAATCGACTACGACAAGGTGGAGCGCGTTACCGGGCTCAACATCGTGATCGTGACCACCGCCGAGACCGATCGCGAGGGGCGCAGCCTGCTCGCTGCTCTCGGCATGCCATTTCAACGACCGGAGGCGAATTAGAATGGCCCGCAAGAGTCTTATCGTAAAAGCCGGGCGCAAGCCCAAGTACCGGGTGCGGGCGGTAAATCGCTGCCGGCTGTGTGGCCGCGCACGCGGTTATATGCGTAAGTTCGAGCTCTGTCGGATCTGCTTCCGCAACCTTGCGAGTTCCGGCAAGATACCCGGAGTGACGAAATCAAGTTGGTAGGGGAAGGGATTCGATGGCGGTAACCGATCCAATAGCCGACATGCTCGCGAAGATAAAGAACGCGAGCAATGCCGGCCACGAGAGCGTCAACATCCGGCCCTCGCGGTTGAAGTTGGAGATCATCAAGATTCTCAAGATCGAGGGCTACATCAAGAACTTCAAGAAGGTCAATGCCGACGACCATACCAGTATCTGCGTGTTCCTGAAGTACGATGAGCAGTTCAAGCCGATCATCCAGGGAATTCAGCGGATCTCGAAACCGGGACGGCGCGTGTACTCCGGCTATCTGGAAATGCCGCGCGTGTTCAACGGCTACGGGACGCTGGTGGTTTCGACGTCGTCCGGCGTCACCACGGGGCGCCGTGCGCGCGAGCGGAAAGCCGGTGGCGAACTGCTCTGCACGGTCTGGTAGCGATGTCGCGCGTAGGGGTAGTGCCGGTCGCTGTGCCGTCCGGCGTCAAGGTAGAAGTGAACGGGAAGCAGTTCGACGCCAGCGGGCCGAACGGGGCTCTGCAGTTGCGCACCACGGGCAACATCAGCGTCCGGGTCGAGGACGGCCAGGTCACCGTGACGCGCGGCGACGACGCGCAACGCAGCCGGGCGCTGCACGGTCTGTATCGCAAGCTGATCGCGAACATGGTGACCGGCGTGTCGACCGGGTTCAGCAAGGTGCTGGTAATCAACGGGGTCGGCTACCGGGCTGAGGTCAAGGGCGAAACCCTGGTGCTCAACCTCGGTTATTCGAATCCCATCGAGTATCCGATTCGCGCCGGCGTGACCGTCGACGCGGCCGGCGGCACGCGCATTACGGTGTCCGGCGCCGACCGTCAGGTGGTCGGCCAGGTGGCCGCCGAGATCCGCGGATTCCGGCCTCCCGAGCCGTATAAGGGAAAAGGCGTGCGGTACGAGAACGAATTGGTGCGCCGCAAGGCGGGCAAGTCGATGGCGGGCACCGGATGAGTGGCAGTCGCAACGCTGCTCATGCCAGCGCGCTCCCCAAGCGGCGCCGGTGGCTGCGCCGCAAGCAGCGGATTCGAAAGCGGATTCGCGGCACCGCCGAGCGGCCGCGGCTTACGGTCTACAAGAGCAACTACTTCACTTATGTGCAGGCGGTCGACGACCTGCTCGGTCACACGCTGGTGTCGGCGTCGAGTCGCGAGGCGGAGCTGCGGGAAGCCGGCAGCAAGGTCGCCGGCGCGGGCAAGCTGGGACTCGTGGTAGGAGAGCGGTTGCGCAAGCACGGCATCTCCGAGGTGGTGTTCGATCGCAATGGATATCCGTATCACGGCCGCGTACGCTCGCTCGCGGAGGGCGTGCGCGAGGCCGGGATCAGCCTGTAGATGCGGGGATAGAGGATGAGTAGCCGATCGGGCGGGCGCAACTTCGGCGACCGCCGTGACAATGACATGTTCGAGAAACTGGTGCGGCTGAACCGCATCGCCAAGGTGGTGAAGGGGGGCCGGCGGTTCTCCTTTTCCGCGCTGGTGGTGGTCGGCGACCGCAAGGGCCGCGTCGGTTACGGGTTCGGCAAGGCCAACTACGTGGCCGACGCCATCCGCAAGAGCAGTGAACGGGCGCGCCGCAACATGGTTGCCGTGCCGCGCCGCAAGACCACGCTGCCACACGCGGTGAATGGGCGCTTCAAGGGCTCCGATGTGCTGCTGCGCCCGGCTGCCCCGGGCACCGGCATCATCGCCGGCGGCCCGGTTCGTGCGGTGATGGAGGCGGCCGGGATCAAGGACATCCTGAGCAAGTCGCTCGGCTCGCAGAACTCGATGAACATCGTCAAAGCGGTGTTCGCCGGTTTCGACCACTTGATGGATGCCCGCACGGTGGCGGCCAATCGCGGCAAGCCTTTGCGCGAGATGTGGGGGTGAGCATGGCGGATTCAAGCACTGCCACTGCCGCCATTCGCGTGCGCCTGACGCGCAGTCCGCTCGGCCGCAAGCCGCGTCATCGCCGTACGCTTGCCGCTCTTGGGCTGCATCGCGTGGGACGCACCGTACAGCATGCCGCGACGCCGGACATCCTCGGCATGGTAAAGCAGGTTTCCTACCTGTTGACCGTGGAGCCGGTGGTGGGAGAGGAATCGTGACGGCGCCATCTCCGCGGGCTTCGATGGACGGTCCGGCCCGCCCGCCCGGCGCCACGCGCGCGCGGCGCGTGGTCGGGCGTGGCCCAGGCAGCGGCCGCGGCGGTACCGCGGGGCGCGGTACCAAGGGGCAGAATTCGCGCTCGGGCGGCGGCGTTCGTCCCGGTTTCGAGGGCGGACAGATGCCGCTCTATCGCCGCGTCGCACGGCGCGGATTCTCCAACAAGCGGTTTCGCGTCGACTATCAGGTGCTGAACGTGGCGGCTCTCGCCGGCTTCGAGGAAGGCGCGGTCGTGTCCGCACAGTCGCTGGCGGAGCGCGGTCTGATCAGCGCGCCGGACGCCGCGATCAAGCTGCTCGGCGACGGCGAAATCGACCGCCGGCTGGAGGTGCAGGTGACCCGTGTGTCGGACAGCGCGCGGCGCAAGATCGAAGGCGCTGGCGGCAGCGTGACCTTGGTCACCCTGCCCGCGGGTAGCGCGCCTGTAGTGGAGTAGGCGTGGCATCGAATCCTCTCGTCGACATATTCCGGATCAAGGATCTGCGCGACCGAATCCTGTTCACCGTAGCCATGCTGCTGGTGTTCCGGCTCGGCGCCGTGCTTCCGATTCCGGGTGTCAACGTGACCGCACTGAACGCTTTCTTTACCGCCCAGCAGAATTCCGGGGCGGTCGGCATTACCGACTATTTCGACTTTTTCTCGGGCGGCGCATTTAGCAACTTCTCGGTGTTCATGTTGGGCATAGTGCCCTACATCACGACCTCGATCATCATGCAACTCCTGCTGATGGTGTTTCCGAAGCTGAAGAAGATCTCCGAGGAGGAAGGGGGACGGCAGCGGATTCAGCGCTATACGCGCTACGGCACCGTAGTGGTGTGCCTGGTGCAGTCGTTCACCGTCACCGAGTTCGCCAATTCCATTCCCGATGCCATTACCATGGCGCGGGTGCCGTACACGATCATCGCCATGATCACGGTGACCGCCGGAACCATATTCCTGATGTGGGTCGGCGAGCAGATTACCCAGCGCGGCATCGGCAACGGCATCTCGCTGCTCATATTCGCCGGCATCGTGGCGCGCATCCCGAACGCCATCTGGATCGTCATCACGCAGATTCAGCGGCAGGATCTCAATCCGGTATATGCCATCGTGGTGTTCGGCGTGTTTGTCGGGGTAATCGCACTGATCGTCTATGAGCAGCAGGGGCAGCGGCGAATCCCGGTCAACTACGCCAAGCGGGTGGTGGGACGGAGAGTGTACGGCGCGCAGAATGCATACCTGCCGTTCAAGATCAACCCGTCCGGGGTCATTCCGGTCATCTTTGCCTCATCGGTGCTGATCTTCCCGCTCCAGATTGCGCAGAATCTCGGCAGCAGCCAGCCGTGGTTGTCCCGGTTCGCCTCCTGGCTGCGTCCGGACGGCTTGCCGTATGTGATCGTGTATGCGGTGCTGATCGTGTTCTTCGCCTACTTCTACACGCAGGTCACGCTGAACCCGGTGGAGATCGCCCGTCAGATACGCGAAAACGGCGGCTCCATCCGCGGCATCAGCTCGGACAACATGCGTTCCTATTTGACGCGCATACTGAATCGCATCATCTTACCGGGAGCGTTGTTTCTGGCGTTCATCGCGATCATTCCGACGATCATCCAGGCACTGTTCTCATTTCCGTCGTCGGTGGCGTTTCTCATGGGTGGGACGTCATTGCTCATCATGGTAGGCGTCGACCTCGACACCATGAGTCAGATCGAGGGGCACTTGCGGATGCATCACCACGAGGGGCTCAGCAGGAAGGGACGCATCCGGTCGCGGAATCTGTGAGCTAAGGAGATGACCGAAAGATGAAGGTGCGTGTGAGCGTGAAGAAGATGTGCAACCGGTGCAAAGTGATCCGTCGGCGCGGGGTGGTGCGGGTAATCTGCAGCAACCCCAAGCATAAACAACGGCAGCGCGGCCGAGCCGTGGCCGCTTAGGGAGCAAACCATGGCACGTATAGCGGGCATCGACCTGCCCAACAAACATGTCGATATTGCGCTGACCTATATTTTCGGAATCGGTAGGTCGGCGGCGAGTGCAATTTGCGCCACCGTCGGCATCGATCCGGAGGCGCGCATGAATGACCTGAGCGCTGACGAGATAACTCGTCTGCGGCAGGTAATCGAAAACGACTATCAGGTGGAGGGACGGCTTCGCACCGAGGTGTCGATGAACATCAAGCGTCTGATGGACATCGGCTGCTATCGCGGCATTCGCCATCGCCGCGGCCTGCCGGTGCGCGGCCAGCGGACGCGTACCAATGCACGGATTCGGAAGGGCAAGCGGAAGACGGTCGCGGGCAAGCGCAAGGCGCCGGCCGCGAAGTAGCACGCGGCAGCGAATTCGCGTCAGATAAACGGAGAAAGAGTGGCAAAACGAGCAACGAGAAGACAGGTTAGCAAGGGCAACGTTTACATTCAGGCTACCTTCAACAACACCATCATCACGATCACCGACCTGATGGGTAACGCCGTGTCGTGGGCGTCGGCGGGATCCCTGGGGTTTCGGGGGGCGAAGAAGTCGACGCCGTTTGCCGCCCAGACCACCGCGGAGACGGCGGCGCGGAAGGCGATGGAGTATGGGCTGCAGGAAGTGAGTGTGTACGTGAAGGGCCCCGGCGGCGGCGGCGAGTCGGCAATCCGCTCGTTGGGCGCTCTCGGACTACGGGTTCGGGCGATTCGGAATGTAACGCCGATTCCCCATAACGGTTGCCGTCCGCAGAAGAAGCGGCGGGTGTGAGGAGGCCAGATCATGGGTAGGTACCTGGGACCGGCCTGCCGGTTGTGCCGCGCCGAGGGCGTCAAGTTGTTTCTGAAGGGCGATCGGTGCCACAGCCCGAAATGCCAGATCACCAAGCGCAAGGGGAAGCCCGGCAAGGCGCCGCGCGCGCGGATGCAGAAGGTGTCCGACTTCGGCGTGCAGATGCGCGAGAAGCAGAAGGTGAAGCGGATGTACGGGATGCTTGAGCGGCAGTTTCGCATTTTCTTCCAGAAAGCCGTAAGCGAGCGCGGCGTCACCGGCGAGAATCTGATCCGGCTGCTGGAGAAACGGCTCGACAACATCGTGTACCGGCTGCACTTCGCCGCGTCCCGCAAGCAGGCCCGGCAGCTCGTGTCCCACGGACACATTCTGGTGAACGGCAAGCGGGTCAGCATCCCGTCCTATCTGGTGCGCGAGAACGACACCGTCTCGGTGCACGAGCGCGCCAAGCGCATGACGGTGATCAAGGATGGTCTGAAGGAGTATTCGCGAGCCGGCGTGGTGCCGTGGCTTGACGTGGACCCGGATGCTCTGACCGGGTTGGTGCGCGGTATACCGCGGCGTGGCGACGTCGCCGACCTGGCCGGGGTCAACGAGCAGCTCATTGTCGAGCTGTACTCGAAGTAGGTGGTTATGGGACGAAGGAGTCTGCTGAAAGGGCTCAGACGACCCAAGGGCATTACGTTCGAACACGGCGAGGTCAGCCGGAACTTCGGACGCTTCATCGCGTATCCATTCGAGCGCGGGTACGGGGTGACGATCGGCAACACGTTGCGCCGGATTTTGCTGTCGTCGATCCAGGGATACGCGGTAACCGCCATTCACGTGACGAGTTACGATGCGGACCAAGTGTCGCACGTGCTGTCGAGCGAGTTCGACTCCATCCCCGACGTGGTGGAGGACACGCCTGATTTCATCAACCAGCTCAAGCTGTTGAGGCTTTCCCTGGCCGACGATCTGGAAGAAAAGACTGTCCTTATCGAGGTCCAGGGACCGGGCGTGATCACCGGCGCGAGCCTCGCTGCCGACCGCCAGCTACGAGTGCTCAACCCGGAACTCAAGCTGGCATCGCTGATGGAAGGCGCCAACCTCACCATCGAGGTGCAGATCGAGCTTGGGCGCGGCTACGTCCCCGCGGAGCGCCAGGAGCGCTATATCCAGGTAGTCGGGACGATCGCGGTGGACGCGATGTTTTCGCCGATACTGAAGGCGAAATACTCGGTGGAGAACACGCGGGTCGGTCAGCGCACCGATTTCGACAAGCTGATTCTGGAGATCACTACCGACGGATCGGTGGCACCGGAGAACGCGCTCGCCGAAGCGGCGAAGATCGCCAAGGATCAGTTCACCATTTTCATCAATTTCGACGAGGAAGAGGGCAGCGACGAAGACGGCTTCGACGAGCGCGACGAGTTGGTCCGGTCTCTCATGGAGACGCCCGTGGAAGAGCTCGAACTGTCGGTGCGCTCAAGCAATTGTCTACGCAACGCCAACATCCGGACGATCGGCGATCTGGTGGCCAGAACCGAGGATGAGATCGCCAAGACGCGAAACTTCGGCAAGAAGTCACTCGACGAGATCAAGTCGAAGCTGGCTGAGCGCAACTTGCGTCTCGGCATCGGTACCATGGAGGAACTCAAGACCGAGTTCAGTGGCCAGGAAGCAACCGAACCTGACGCTGCCGCGCACGAGTACGGTGCCGGCATGGCGCCCGACAGCGTAGCGGGAATGGACACGATGCCGACGGTGCCGACGGTGCCGGACGAAGCGGCCGCCGCCGCCGACAGCGGGAGCAATGAAGCATAGAAACGACATAAACCGCCTTGATCGCAAGGCGAGTCATCGGCGCGCCCTGCATCGCAGCATGGTGACCGCCCTGTTCCGTTACGAGCGCATTCGCACCACCAAGGCGAAGGCGCGGGAGATCTCGCGCACCGCGGAACGGCTGATCACCCGTGCGCGGGTGGACAGTGTGCACAATCGGCGCCAGGCGGCGCGCAGCATCCACGACAAAGAGATTCTGGCCAAGTTGTTCAACGAGATTGCGGGCCGCTTCCGCGATCGGCCGGGCGGCTACACGAGGCGATTGAAGCTGGGCCAACGGTATGGAGACGCCACCGAGATGGTGCTCCTGGAGCTGGTCGAGCAGGGTCAGGATTCCGACGCAGCGGAGTGACCGTCGGCGCGCGGTCGCTTGCCGGGCCGCTCCGTGCGGCGCGAGCTTCCGGTAACGCGGAAGCTGGCGGCGGTCGGTCACGGGCAACGCGCCCGAGCCGTCATGCGGGGGGCAGGCGCCATCAAGACAGCATCGAGCAACTGGCTCGACCGGCGAGTATCGGCACCGGCGCTGTTGGCGTGGGTATGCCTGACGGCGCCGTCGTTGCTGGTGTCGAGCAGACCGGCGGCGCGCGTGGCGCAGTTGGCGCTGCTGGTTGTCGTCGCACTGAGCATCGGGCGGCGTGTGCGCTGGGGGCGGACCGCCGTGTTCTTTGCCGCCGTGGTGGCGTTCAATCTGGCGACGCCGGGGGGACGGGTGCTGGTTGCGCTGGCTGGCTTCCCTCTGACTGCCGGCGCGCTCGCGGTCGGGCTCACCAAGGCACTCGGCCTTACCGGCCTGCTGCTGCTGTCGAAAACCGGAATCCGGCGCGATCTGCGGTTGCCGGGGCGCGCCGGGCGGCTGCTCGACCTTACCCTGGCCTATGTGCGCGCCTTTCTGGAGGCGGATGTGAAACTGCTGGCGCGCGATCCCGTTTCCCGCCTCGACAACTTGCTGCGCGAGGTGCAGCGTGACGTGGATGCCGCCCCGGACGCGGCCCCCACGACAACGACGCCGCTCGGTATTGCCATTCTGACCGCTCTGCTGGCGGCGAGTTGGGCGGCCGCCGTGGTGAGGGCCTAGCGTGGTGGCGAACAGCCGCCGCTGGTTCAGGACCATCCTCGGGCTGCCGGTCGCGGCGGCGCTGGTGACGGTGCCCCTGTGGTGGGAGGCAGCCGGCACGCTGGTGCGCGCGAGCTTGCTCGCGCCGGCGTGGCCCTGGCTGGTGCCGGCGCTGCTCGGCGCCATGGTGGTGGCGCTCACGCTGCCCGCGCCGCTGCCGTCGCGCGGCCGCCGGCTGGAGCGGCGCATGGACCGGTTCGAGGGCAGTTTCCTGCGCCGTCTTGCCGCCACCGCCGGGCAGCCGGCGGCGGCCGAATGGCGCCGTGAGCTTGCCGAGCAGCGCAACGCGGCGACCGAGCGGCTGGGCGGCGCCGCGGGCCGCGGGCAGCGCCGCATTCGGCGCGCCGGGGATCTGCTTGACGAGCGCTGGCAGCGTATCGCCGCGGTGCTGGCGGAGCGCGAGCGTGGCGAGGCCGGACACCCGGCGTCCGGCGTGTCCGTGGCCGGCCTGGTCGATGCTGCATTGCGTGAAGCGTGCGGCGCGCGGGAGGCGGCGGGTGAACAGGCTTCCGATGCGCAACAGGCGGCATCGTCGGCGGCCATGGGGCCGCAGCGGCGCGCCGGCGAGGCGCCGGCTCGACCCGCCCCGTCGCCGCGGCCACCCGCGGATCGCGCGGCCGCGGGGCGCGGGACCGGTTCTGCGTCCGCGGGCGGCGGCGCGCCGGTCACGGTCTACGAGGCGGGTGCATTCGCCAAGGCGGTGCAACAGGCGCGCGAGAGCGTGGCGCTCGAAGGCGGCGTGTATCGCGTGCGCGAGCCGTTGTACGGCAGCCGGGCGGAGCCGCGCCGCTCGCTGCGCCGGATGGCCGAGGGCGTGATCACCGACGATAAGATTGCGCGCCTGGAGACCGCCGGCCGCCGCCGGGAGGTGCGCACACCGGTCACCGCCGACGGCTTGAACTACGATCAGCTGGTAGCGCAGTTTCCCAATCCGGGGGCCAGCGAGACGCGCGCGCGGGTACTGGAAGATCAGCGCGTGGCGATGGAAGCGGACGCCGCGTTACTGCTGGTGAGCCGTACCGGCGGCTACACGGCCAAACTCGCCTGCGGGGCGCAACTCGCCTCCGGGGCGCCGGCTTCCGACCTGAGCACGATTGTCCTGACCGCCGGCGATGCGCTGTACGACGACTACCTGCGGCGGCGCCGCTATCTCCTGGCCGGGCCGGGGAGCGGTATCTCCTCCGCGCTGCCATTCGCGGCCGAGCGCGTGGCGCTGTTGCCCGCGATTGTCGACGGCGGCCGCGCCTACCTGTTGTTCGCCGCCGCCGCGCCGCGCGACGCAGCACCGGACCCAGGCGAGCCGTGGAGCCGGGAGACCCTGATCGAACGGCTCAATCTGCATCCCTGAGGCCGTGAGGCCGTGTTCATCTTGACACCGGTGGTGAGCGGACAGTAGGCTGGAAGGTATACAACAATCATGGGGGAGGAAGTACATGCCCGCCCAGTTGCCTTGGATTGTACTTTCTCTCGCCGCTGGAATTGGACTAGGTTGGCTTGTTCGCTGGCTGTATGCCAGACTGGAATTGGCGTCTTCGGAACAGAAGGCGCAACGGATCGTTAGGGACGCGAAACAACACGCGGAAGTCATGAAGCGTGAAGCGGTCTTGGAGACCAAAGATGAGCTGTTACGGGAGCGTAACCAGTTGGAGCGGGAGACTCGGGCGCGGAGGAGCGAAACGCAGCGCCACGAGCAACGACTGCTGCAGAAGGAAGAGAACCTAGAGAAGCGGCGAGAGGCGTTTGATCGCCAGGAAAAGCAGTATATCGCCCGGCAGCGGGCGCTTGCTGAACGTGAAGAGGAAGCGTCCCACGCTGCCGAGCGATGGACAGCGGAGTTGGAGCAGGTTGCCAAGCTGACCGCCGATGAGGCGAAGAAGCTTCTGGTGAGCGGCATTGAGGATACTGCTCGTCACGAAGCACAGGCGCTGATTCACAACATCGAAGCGGAGGCGCGACAGACCGCCGACCGGAAGGCGCGGGCGGTCGTGGTGAACGCGATGCAGCGGCTGGCGTCCGAGACCACCTCGGAGGTCAGCGTGACGTCGGTGAGCCTGCCCAACGACGACATGAAGGGTCGGATCATCGGGCGCGAGGGGCGCAATATCCGCACCCTCGAGAACCTCACCGGTGTCGACATCATCATCGACGATACGCCGGAGGCCGTGGTGCTCTCCTGTTTCGATCCGTTGCGCAAGGAAACCGCGCGTCTCGCCCTGGAGCGGCTGATCACCGATGGACGCATCCATCCGGCCCGCATCGAGGAGATCGTTCGCAAGGTGAACCGCGATCTGGAGAAGACGATCGAGGAAGACGCCGAGCGCGTACTCTTCGACCTGGAGATCCCGAGCATGCACCATGACCTGGTCATGACGCTCGGCCGCCTCAAGTACCGCACCAGCTACGGTCAGAATCAGCTCGCGCACGCCAAGGAGACCGCTCAGCTCGGGGCGATGATCGCGGCCGAGACCGGCGGCAACATCCAGGTGAGCAAGCGCGCTTCGCTGCTGCACGACATCGGCAAGGCCATCGATTCCGATGAGAACCTCGGTCATGCCGTGACCGGAATGGCGCTGGCGCGGCGCTGCGGCGAGGATGAAGTGGTGTGCAATGCCATAGGCGCGCACCATTACGACGTGGAGCCGTTGGGGATCGAGGCGGTCATCGTCCAGATTGCGGACACCATCTCGGCGTCGCGGCCGGGAGCGCGGCGCGAGTCCCTCGACAACTACCTGAAGAGGCTGGAGAACCTGGAGCGCATCGCGACCGGCCATGCGGGGGTCGAACGGGCCTACGCGATTCAGGCGGGCCGCGAGTTGCGCGTCATGGTGAGCACCGACCGGGTATCCGACGACGGCGCGCGCGACCTCGGCAGACAGGTCGCCAAGCAGATCGAGGGCGAACTCAAGTACCCGGGCCGAATCAAGGTGACCGTGATTCGCGAGACGCGAGTGATCGAGTATGCGCGTTGACCGCCGAGCACGGCACAGCGCCGCGGGACGCGCCTGACACGATGCAAGATCTGATCGGCGGGACGCCAGCGCCGCGCCGCGCGCCGGAGCCGTTGCGGGTGTTGCTGATCGGCGACGTGGTGGGCCCGTCCGGCACGCGCGCGCTGTTCATGCGTCTTGCGCATCTCAGGAAGCGCTGTCGCTGCGATCTGGTGATCGCCAATGTCGAGAACTCGGCCGGCGGATTCGGGCTGACGCTTGCCCAGGCGGACGAGTACGCCGGATACGGCATCGACGTGATGACCACCGGCAATCATATCTGGCAGCAGCGCGAGATCTTGCCGCGTCTGGACAGCGACGACCGGCTGCTGCGGCCGCACAATTATCCTCCCTCGGTACCGGGCAAGGGCGTATGCATCGTGGCGGCGGGCGAGGTCAAGGTCGGGGTGCTGAATCTGGAAGGACGGGTTGGCATGTCGAACCTCGATTGTCCGTTCCGGGTGGCGCGGGCCGAAGTCGCGAAGCTGCGCAAGGTGACGCCGCTGGTGGTAGTCGACATGCACGCCGAAAGTGTCGAGGAGAAGGAAGCCTTGGCGTTGTACCTCGACGGATCGGTGTCGGCCGTGGTGGGCACGCATACGCATGTGCAGACGGCGGATGAGCGTATCCTGCCGGGCGGCACTGCCTACTTGACCGACTTGGGGATGACCGGCCCCCGCGACAGCGTGATCGGCATGAAATCCGATGTGGTGCTGCGCCGGTTGCTGAGTCAGATGCCGTTGCGCATGGAGGTGGACGAAGGGCCGGCGGACATCTGTGGCGCCCTGCTGAGCGTGGACCGCGAGAGTGGCAAGGCGATCGCCCTGGAACGGATCGTCGAGCACGCTCATCTGTGACCGCGACCGGCGGCGGCCGCTGCAGGCAGGGCGTACGCGCGCAAACGCTGCTCGCCCGGCTGTGCGAACGGTATCCGGAGCCGGGGCGCGATCACTGGTACGCGGCCGTGGTGTGCGGCGAGGTTCGGGTTGACGGCGCGCGGGTACGGGACCCGCGGCACACGGTCACCGGCGCGGCCGTGGTGGTGGTGCAGAACGAGCCTGCGTTGGCCTCGCGCGCCGGCTACAAGCTGCTCCATGCGCTCGAACGGTTCGGTGTGCCGGTAGCCGGCAAGGTGGTGCTCGACGCCGGTGCCGCAACCGGCGGCTTTACCGACTGTCTGTTGCGCCGCGGCGCGCGCCACGTGCATTGCGTCGACGTGGCGTACGGGATGCTTGCGTACCGCTTGCGCAACGACCCGCGCACCAGTGTGCACGAACGCACCAACGTCA
Source organism: Spirochaetia bacterium (assembly GCA_965262935.1). GTDB lineage: Bacteria > Spirochaetota > Spirochaetia > SZUA-6 > Bin103 > Bin103. The sequence goes on from OZ253572.1 coordinate 2,207,099, forward strand.
TGCATCTGCGCACCGGCTGCCTGCAGCCGGAACCCGATGGCGCCGTGTGCGACCTGTCGTTTCGTTCGCTGCGCGGTGCGGCGGCGCGGCTCCTCGAGCTGACTCGCGAGGGCTGGTTGCTCGCGCTCATCAAACCTCAGTTCGAACGGCGCGGCGCGGCGTCCGGCGCGCCGACGGAGCGCTTCGACGGACTGGTGCGGGGAGCCGATGCGATCGTCGCGGTGGTCCGCAAACTGCAGGCTGACTTGGCGGCGGAAGGCGTTGCGATACGGCGTTGCTCGCCGGCGCCGGTGGCCGGCCGGCGCGGCAACCGGGAGGTGCTGGGGTTGGTCACCGCGGGACGCTCCACCGCGGCCGAGGTGGCCGCGGTCGCTGATTGCCTGCGCCTGGAGTTGGCGCGGACCGAGTCCAGCGGCGGGCGGGAGAATTGCTGATCGCTACTGAAAGGCCTCGCGGCCGATCGGTTTGCCGACGAAGGTGCCCTCGGAGTCGAGATAGTCGATACGCTCGCCGTCGATCAGTATCTGGACCTGCTCGACGCTGGCAAACTGGGTGGCGGAGTAGACCACCTGCTGGAGTTGAATGTCGAGTCCTTCGCGCCCGAGCCGATTGAAACGGAAGCTCTCGCTGACGTCGATATACGCGACGCTGCCGCGGATGTAGACCTTGTTCAGGGTTACCGTCGGCGGAATAAGCGTGACGAGACCGCGGTTCGACTCCGTCGGGTCGGGGCCGGCGAGCAGCGTGGCCACGGTCTCGGTAAGTGGCGCGGCCGACGGATCCGCGGTGCGTGTGACGCCGGTTACGGAAATGCCGCCGGACGAATCCATGGCCGCAAAGTAGAGGCGATGTTGCCGCGCCGGCGGGTCGGCAGGAGCCGCGGCCGGCCGGTCGCTGTCGGGACCGGCGGCAGCGGGCGCCTGCCGAGCGGTGCCGCCGGCGCCCTCCTGCCGTCGGTCCGGCAGCGCGGCCGTGGGCGCTTGGCGCGGCGTCGCAATCGCCGGTGCCCGCCCCGGCGCGGCGTCGCTGGATGGCAGCGCCTGCGGCACAGGGCGCGTCCGCGGCACAGCCGGTACCGGATGCGTCCTCGCCGGCGGTGCCGGGGCCGTCCGGTCCAAGTCTCGCGACGGCTGCGGATCAGCAACCGGCCGGGCAGGTGGCACCGGCGACGGTTGTTCGCGCCCGATTGCGCTGTCCATGTTGCGCTGCAGCACGTCGACCAGCTCGGTGCGCTCCATGACGTCGCGAATGGCGGCACGGTTGAGCAGAAATACGACCAGCACCATCAGCATCAGCGCCGTCCAGAACAGGTAGCCGACGGAAACTTTGCGCGCAGTCCTCCGCTTGCGGGTGGACCCCCGCGTGCGGGAGCCGGTCCGGGCAGTGTGGTGGCGCGCCGCGCCGGTGCGAACTCGACGCGTTGCGCTGCGCGGTGCGTTGCGCGCCGCGGAACGCGAGCCGTTGCGCTTGGTTGCCATATCAGTTCATTGCTAGCATCGGCAGCGGGTCAGGTTACGTTGATCGGGCGCGGCTTGCGGCGCTCCGTTTACTCCGGTTTAGTCCGTTTACTCCGTTGACCAGGAGTGGCAGTCCGTGGTGGGCTGACACGCATCGCCATGACAGCCAACGGCAACGCACCGCTCGTCACTATCGTGGGCCGACCGAACGTCGGCAAGTCCACCCTGTTCAATCGGTTGCTCGCGCGCCGCCGGGCCATCACCGCTGCCATGCCGGGCGTCACCCGTGACATCGTGGAAGAGGAGATCGTGCTCGCCGGCATGCCGCTGCGCTTGCTGGACACTGGCGGCGTAGGCGACGAAGCGGGCGAATTCGGGGCGGCCGTTGCCGAGCGCGCCTTGGCCGCCGCGGATGACGCCGTCGCAATCATGCTGGTGGTGACGGTCCAAGGCATCACTCCCGAGGACGAGCGGCTGGCCGACCGGCTGCGCGCTGCCAGCGACCGTGTCGTCGTGGTGGTGAACAAAGTGGATCACCCGGGGCGGGAAGCGGCGATGTGGGATTTCTACCGGCTCGGCTATGAGACGGTGATCGGGGTGTCGGCCGCGCATGGCCGCAACATCTCCGCCCTGCGGGAGGAATTGGCGCGCGGCATCAGGCGCAGGCGACCGGCGGCGGGGTCCGCCGAGGCAGCGCAGTCCACTTCAGCCGTCATCAGACTGGTCATCGGCGGCAAGCCCAACACCGGCAAATCTACGCTGCTCAACCGCCTGCTCGGCGAGGAGCGGGCACTGGTGAGCGCCACGCCGGGTACCACCCGCGATCCGCTGTCCGGCCGCCTCGACCACGGCGGCGTGCAGATCGAACTGATCGACACGGCCGGGATGCGCCGCCGTTCCAAGGTGCAGGATGCGGTAGAGTACTACGCGGTGAACCGGGGCGCCGCGGCGCTGGCGGGAGCCGACGTCGCGGTGCTGCTGGTGGACGCGAGCGAGGGGTTGGCGGAGCAGGACAAGCGGATCGCCGCCATCGCGATGCGGCGCGGCGTCGCGGTGCTGATCGGTCTGAGCAAGTGGGACTTGCTGGCCGAACAACCGGAGCCGCTGGCCGCGGCGGTGGATCGGATCCGGTTTCAGTTTCCCCTGCTCCACTTTGCGCCGGTGCTGCCGCTGTCGGGACAGACCGGATACGGGGTGGACGGGATGCTCACCAAGGCCGTGGAGTTGCATCGACAGCTCAACCTCACCATATCTACCGGGAAGCTCAACCAGGCGATTGCGGGCTGGGCGCGCGAGTACGTTCCGACGTTTCGCGGGCGCGAAATCCGCGTGCGCTACGCCACCCAGACCGGCACCAACCCGGTTCGATTCGTGTGCTTCCTCAATCATGCGCGCGGCGGCGACGCCGCCTACCGCCGGTTCCTCGAAAACCGCATCCGCCGTGAGCTGGGCTTCTCCGAGGTGCCGCTTGCCGTGGAGTTCCGCACCGATGCGGCTCGCACGCGCTGACTTGCCGGTCGCTTGGACAAAGCCGCGCGGCCCGTGCTGAAGGTCGTGCCGTGAACCCGACACGCGTGCACAATTTCGACGATGTGCGCAGCGCCCTGGAAGCACGCGGCCACTGCTACCTGTTCGCCCACTGGGACCGGCGTTCGCCGGCACAGAGGCGGCGCTTGGGCGAAAGCCTGGCGGAGCTTGATGTGGCGCACCTGGAACGGTTGCAGATGGTGTTGCGGAACGCATCGGCCGCGGGCGCAGCGGGCGCGGCGCCGGCGCCGATCGAGCCGGCGCCGGTGTGCATCCCGTCGCCGGCCGACGCCGAACGCTGGACGGAGCGGGGCGGGGAGATGCTGTCCCGCGGTGCATGCGCGTTGCTCACGGTCGCGGGCGGACAGGGAACTCGTCTCGGATTCGAGGCGCCCAAGGGGCTGTTTCCCGTGACACCGATTCGCAGCGCCACGCTGTTTCAGGTGTTTGCCGAGAAGCTGCTGGCAGCGTGCTCCGAGTTCGCCGCTGCGATTCCCTGGTTCATCATGACCAGCCCGCTGAACCATGCCGCCACCGCCCGGTTCTTCGCCGAACAGGACTATTTCGGACTGCCGGAGCGCGACGTGCGCCTGTTCCGGCAGGGCGCCAACCCCGTGTTGAGCGACGATGGCCGATTGCTGCTCGCCCCGGACGGCGGTCTGCTCACCAGTCCCGACGGTGCCGGCGGCGTGTTGACCGCCCTGCAGCGTTCCGGACTCGGCGCCGAAGCGGCGCGGCGCGGGATCGACTATCTGTTCTATTTTCAGGTTGACAATCCGCTGGCGACGGTGCCCGACCCTGCCTTTCTCGGCGCTCACCTGGAGACCGGCTCCCGTTTCTCCACCAAGGTGGTGGAGAAACTGAACGCCGCGGAGAAGGTTGGCGTCGCCGCCCTGGTGGCAGGCAAGCCGGGCATCGTCGAGTACTCCGACATCGATCCGGCGCTGGCCGTCGCGCGGTCGCCGTCCGGAGATCTCACGTTCCGGTTCGGATCGATCGGCTTCCACCTGATCGACACCACGTTCGCGTCCGAGCAGGCTGCCGCTCTGTCGATCCACCTCGCGCACAAGAAGGAACCCGTACTGTTCCCCGAGCGGCCGGACGCCGGGCCGCAGCCGCGCGAGGTCGTGAAGTTCGAGCAGTTCGTGTTCGATGTCATCCCGCTCGCGGAACCGAGCATGTTCTATGCGGTGGACCGCGGCGCGGAGTTCGCCCCGCTCAAGAATCGCAGCGGACCCGACTCGATCGACACCTGCCGCGCTGGCCAGATCGCCCTGGCGCGGCGCTGGCTGGAGCAATGCGGCGTTGCCGTGGCCGAATTCGCTCCCGACGGCGAACCGCTGCGCCTGGAGATAACTCCGCGCTACGCCGCTCACCTCGCCGCCCTACAGCATCGACTCCCACCTGCCGTTACTAGGATCGACGACCACACGCTGTTGGACTGCTGACCGGCCGGCCATGCCGGCTTGTCGCTCCGCCGGTGGACGCGACGCCAAGAGAGCGTGGCGCCCCCGGCGCCGTTCGTTGCAGCGGTGGTGACTGGGGGGAGTAGGTTGTGGTTGCTGTTCGGGCAGCACGGCGGTAACGATCGTGCGATTCACTGAAAATCGGTCCGCGAATCAACTCTACGGCGCGCCGCGCCGGTGGCTCCGGCGCGGGCGGCGCGGGCTTGCCGTCCTGTTTGCCGTGGTTGCTCTGCCCGCCATCGGCGCCAACGTCGAGCGAGACTTGTTCAACGAGGCGGAACGCCGGTTCCGCGGCGGCAACTACGCGTTCGCGTTGGAAGCCTACGAGGAGTTCCTGGAGCGCTACCCGCTGTCGGAGCTGAGCGCCGACGCCGCCTACCGCGCGGGCGTCGCGCAGACCCAACTCGGGCGCTACCGCGAGGCGGTAGAAACGTTCGAGCAGGTACAGATCCGCCATCGCAGCACCCGCTACCTGCCATTTGTCAACTTCTGGGCGGGGGTGGCGCTCTACGAGCTGGAACAGTACGACCGCGCGTCGGCGAGTCTGACGGCGTTTGTGAACGAGACCCCGGACGCCGGCATCGTGCCGCGGGCGCTGCTCTACCTGGGGCTCGCCAATGTGTCCCTCAATGACCTGTCCGGAGCCGCCGAGGCGTTGGAGCAACTGCGTGCCGTTCCGGAAGACTCCGAGTCGACCGCGTTCGGCGTGGTTCTGCTGGGCTACGTCTACGCCTTGCAGGGACGGTACGTGCAGATGTTGCTGCTGGCCGAGGACCGTCCGCCGCAGACGATAGACGATCGCTGGCGCGCCGAATACCTCGCCTACCGCGCCGAGGCGTACTGGCAGCTTGAGCAGTATCCGGAGGCCGAAGGCGACTACGCCGCGATCGTCGATGCCGAAACGGTGGACGACAGCATCGCTTCGGTGGCGCTGCGGCGGCTGTTCATCGCTGCCGAGCGGCGCGGCGACTTCGACCTGATGGACTCGGTCACCCTGCGCGCCGAATTGCGCTTTCGCGAGTCCCCCGAACAGCTCGCCAATTTCTGGTTGCGCCTGGGGATAGAGAATTACCGGCGGGGCAGCCTCGATCTGGCGCGCTTCTTTCTCAAGCGGTCGGCCGAGTTGGGCGCCGAGAGTGAGGTGGGCAACGCCGCGGTTCTGTACTTGGCAGAGACCTACCTGCGCGGCTCCGATCCGGACGGCATACGCGAAGCCACCAGGGTACTGACCAGCCAACAGGAGCTCTCTACCGGCAATCCGTGGCAGGTCTCCCTGCGCCTCGGCGACGTGATGCTGCGGCAGGGCGATTTCGCCGGCGCAATCGCTCAGTACGAGAGCTTCATCCGCGCCATGGCCGAGGATCCGGACGCCTACGAGGCGGAGATAGAGCAGGCGCGCTACCTGCTCGCGTACGCGCTGTACCGCGAAGGGCGGTACGATGAAGCGCTGCGACAGGTGCGGCAGATCGACTCCGATCTGGCCAGCGGAGGACCGCTCGGCGAGTTGCGGCGCCTTGAGACCGTACTGCTGTCGCGCACCGGCGACACCGCCGCCGCCGAACGCAGCGCGCGCAGTTACGTGGACCGCTTCCCGGATGACATCTCCGCGCGCGTCGACCACCTGCGTCTTCTGTACCGGTTGGAGTCATGGCAGGAACTGTTGGTCGCGGCGGCGGCGCTCACCGACAGGGTTCCGGATCTTCGCGTCCGGTCGCCGCGGGCATTCGTGCTGACCGCCTATCTGAAGGGGTTGGCGCATGTGGCGCGCGGCGAGCCTGGTGCGGCCGCCAATGCGCTCGATGCGGTCACCGCCGATCTGGCGGAGCGCCAGGGCCTCGGCGACATCGTGCCGTATGCGCTCTACTACCGTGCCGCCTCCCACTATCGCCAAGGCTCCTATGGCACCGCGAGCGTGTTGCTCGCCGAGTTGGAGGACCAGTTCCGGGGGCACGAGTTGGAGTCGCGCGCCGCGTTCCTTGCCGGACAATCGGCGTTCAGCATCGGTTCCTATCGGGAATCGGCGGCCGCATTCACGCGCGCCGCCAACAGCAACCATCCGCGCGCCGCGCGCGCCGGTCTGTTCGCCGGACGCAGCCTCGCCAACAGCGGCGATCTGGAGGGAGCGGAACGACAGTACCGGAATGTGGTGGCCCGCTTTGCGCGGTCGCCGGAAGCCGCGGACGCGACCTTCGAGCTGGCCGGCGTGCTGGCGCTCGGCGGCCAGCGGGACGCGGCCACGCGCGCATACGGCGACGTGATGTTCAATTTCTCTACCAGCCCGCTGGCGGAAGACGCGGCGTTTCGCCGCGCCGAGTTGCTGCTGGAGCAGGATGCCGCCGGCGCGGCCCGAGATGCGTTCGCCGCCTACCGCAACAAGTATCCAGGCGGCCGTTTCCGGGACGGTGCGCTGTATTGGGGCGGCGTAGCCGCCAACCGGGCCGGCGAACCGTTGCGCGCGATTCTGCTCTGGGAACTGCTGATCAACGAGTTCGAGGACAGCACGTTCCGTCCCAACGCGCTCCTGCAGGCTGCCGAAGGGTTTGCGGCGCAGTCCAACTACCAGCCGGCGGTGGCCTATCTCAACGAGTTGGCCGGCCGGTACGGCACCGAGCCGGTGGGCAAGCTCGGCGCGGCGCGGCTTGAGGAGATGCGCCTCATCGCGTCCGGCGTGGATGCGGAGGAGGCGTCGCTGATGGCGGTGATCGGCGCCGGCGGGGTGGACACCCGTGAGGGCCGCGAAGCGATGCTGGAACTGGCGCGCATATACGTGTTCGACGTGGACCAGCCGCGCGCCCTGGCGCTGGCGATGCTCACCGATGTAGCGGGCTACCGCCGTGACCAGGAGACCGCCGCCGAGGCCGAATACCTGTCGGGCGAGTACCACCGCCGCACCGGCGAGATCGGAGCGGCGATCGATCACTACCTGGAGGCCGGCGTGCTGGCGGAAACCGACCGCGAGTTGATAGCCAAGTCGATACTGCGCGCCGCCGAGCTTCTTGAGCAGACCGGCCGACGCCGCGAAGCCGCCACCCTGGTGCAGCGGCTGCAGGATCAGTTCCCCGGCACCGACTGGGCGAAACGAGGAGCGGAGTTGCTGAGATGAGGGTGTGCACCATGATGCGCAGAGCACGGTGCAGCGTACGGCGCGCCGTACGGCATACCGTACGGCACGCCGCCAGCCGCCGGATCGTAGGCAGCGCGCTGGCATGGTTGATGTTCGTGGGGGCTCCGCTGACCCAGGTGTCCAGTCAGCAGGACGTTGACGAGGTGGACGACGGCGACATCGTCCTGCCCACCGTTATCCTGGAGTTGGACGAACCCGCATCCGGCGGTCTCGAGGTAGCGCTGCCGATCGACATCCAGGTCCTGGCGCCGGAGCGCTGGCCGCCGCTGCCGGAGGCGGGCGATCTGGACATCGACCTGCGCACCGCGGTGGCCGCGCCCGACATCGATCTGGAAATTTCCGAAGACGGCGCGCCCGGGCACACCCTGGTGGCGGAAACGTTCGTCAGCATCGGCACCACCTTCGGCGGTGGCGAGGAAACGTCCCCCGGGCTGCCCCTGGCGTACTTCTCCAGCGGACTGTCACTGATCGGCACCGGGCCAAGCAGCGACTTCTCGCTGTCGTTCAAGCACAGCCTGCGCGACGGAATCCGTAGCCAGATCAGTCCGGGCGAAGGCGCCAAGGTGCAACGCTATGAGCTGGACGGATCGGTAGGCCTGGACGTGGGCGGCGGCGAACTGAGCGCCGAGGCCAATGTCGTGAACGCCGAACATGGCTTCCAGGCGAAGGACGAAGAAGTGGACCCGCGCGAGCGGCGCGACTCCGCGGAGTCGCAGATCGTGGCGGGCGGGGCCAGCCTGCGCGTTCCGCTGGGCGGCCAGGTGGCTGTGATCCCCGCGCTGGAGGCGCGCGCCGACGCGACCACGCTTACCGGCAAGGAGCCGGTCACGCACTCCGAGCTGTGGGCTTCACCGCAACTCGCCCTGGAGTGGAATACGTCGCTGGTCGATCTGTTGTTCAGCGCGCGCTACCTGTTGCGCCGCTACACCGGACCGGACCAGTATCCGGCCTCCGCGGCGTCCGCGGCCTCCGCGGCGTCCGCGGCCTCCGCGGACAAGGAACTGCTGCGCCATACCGGTAACGCGCGCGTTACCGGGCGCATCGACCTCGGCGCGCAGGTCGGTCTCGAACTCGGTCTCGGCTGGTCCTATCGCAGCGACCGCGCCGCCGACGATGAATTCGGCGGCCACCGGTTCGTGCCGCAGGCGACGATCAGCGGTACGCCGGCATCGTGGTTCACGTTCCGTCTCTCCGGCGGCTTCGAGGTGCGCGAACTTGGCTTGGCCTCGGTCACCCACCGCTACCCGTACGTCGAGCCCGGCGCCGTGGTGGACGACGATGGCTGGTTTGGCTACGCCCGTGCCCAGTTCGGCCTCGGCAAGATCACCGGCCTGTCGGAGTTCACCGTGGCCGCATCCGCCCGCCTGCAGGGGCTGTCCGCGCCCATAGTGCCCAACGGGGATCACAACACGCGCAACCTGTACAACTTCAGTCAGCCGCGCGACAAGGTGCTGCTGAGCATCGTGCCGGGCCTCGGCCTGGGGCTGGGCTTCGGCGACACCCTGCACGTGCGCGTGCAGGTCAGCGGCGAGGTGGGCCAGGAATACCTGCAGGCGGTCAACTTTCCGGTGCGGCTGCGATCGGAATTCGAGATTGAAGCGCGCACCAGCAGCGGCGGGCTCGGGATACGCCTCGGCGCGACGATGGACTATATCGAAGAGCTGGGCGGCCAACTCCCGGAGGTCCAGATCGAGGGACTTTGGCAGCAGGGTGCCGCGACCGTGACGGCAACGCTGTCCGACGTGCTGGAGCTGTTCAGCGGCCCGCGCAAGGACTGGGTGCCCTATCTGCGACCCGGTTTCGGCGCCGCGGTAGCGGTGCACCTGGCGCTGTGACGCCGGCGGCGCGCTGCGCGCGACTGTTCCAGGAATGTTGTAGAGCGGAGCCAAAACGACCGAGCATTAAGGTGGAGGGCATGTAGTGGTGGAAGGCATTTTGACGGAAGGTGCAGTATTGGAGTTCATTCAACTGCAACTAGTCCAGAAGGGCGGCCTGGTGATGCTGTTGATCGGCGTGCTGTCGATCATCGCCGCCGTAATCGTGATCGAGCGGCTGCTCTACTTCCGGGGCCGCGGCGCCGACGAGGAAAAGCTCCTCAAGGGGCTGTCGGACACGCTGGACAAGGGCCTTCTCGATCAGGCGAAGGGCGTCTGCGAACAATCCCATGCGCCGCTGGCCGCGCTGATTTCGATGGGCATCACGCACATCCGCGAACGCAAGGTGTCGGCACAGGAGTTGCGCGAGTTTCTGCTGGAGACCGCCAGTCTGGAGATTCCGAAGGAGGAGCGGTTCGTCTCCGCCCTCGGCACCATCGCCCACATCGCGCCCTTGCTGGGGTTGCTCGGCACGGTTACCGGCAACATTCGCGCGTTCGGGGTGCTCGGCGACCTGGGTGCGATAACCGATCCCGCCCTGCTGTCGCGCGGCATCTCCGAGGCGTTGTTGACCACCGCGGCCGGCATCATCGTGTCGATTCCCGCGATCATCTTTTACAACTTCCTGGTCAACAAGGTGAATCACCGCATCATTCGGCTGGAGAATCGAGTCAGCGAACTGGCGTCTCTGCTGGTGGTTGCCGCGGACAAAGCCGCCGGCACCGCACCGGTGGCGATCGGCAACGGCAACGGTGCGATGCATGGGGCGGCAGCCGCCGCGCCGTTCGCGGCGGCCGCGTCGCAGGCACCGGCGCGTACCGCACCGGTGCACGCCGCCCCCGCACCGGGCCATCCCGGCGTGTTTCCCGTCATGGCGGCCGCCATGTCGACGCAGGTCGAGTCCGCGCCGGCGTGGCATGAGCCGGTGGCGCCGGTGCACCCGGCGCCGTCTCCCCAGGTCGCACAGGCGCCCCACATGGAGGCGGTGCCGGGGCGCTATGCCGCGGCGCCGGCCCCCAGCCAGTTCGACGCGGTGCCGCCGCGCGCGGCGACCGTGTCGACGCACTACGCGCACACCGTCCCGACACGCGTCGCGGCGGTCCCGACTCACCTCGAGGCAGTACCGGCGACATGAAGGAGCGGCGCGGCCTGAAGCCGCAGACCAGCGTGAATCTGATACCGATGATCGACGTGGTGTTTCAGCTCGTGATCTTCTTCATGGTATCCACCACGTTCAAGGTCGTGCCCGGCATCGAGCTCGATCTTCCGGAGTCCAGGACGGCGGAAGTGGTCACCCTCACGCCGCTGGTGCTGTCCGTCGGCGGCCGCGACGAGATCTACGTCAACGACCGGGAGGTTACGCTCGGCGGACTGGAAGGCGCATTGCGCGACGTAGTCGGCGGCGAACGTCCGCAACCGGGCGAGCATCCCGTGGTCGTAGAGGGTGACTCTTCGGTGTCTTACGACTTGATGGTGGATGTCCTTGACGTATTGCGCGTATTGGGCTTCCACGCCGCCAGCTTGCGCACCCGGGATCCCAACGCGCCCCGGCCCGGGGGGTAATGTCCACCGCCTCCCCGCTATACGATCCGCGCCTCAATGCGCGGTTGAAGAAGGCATTGCTGCTGGCGATGATCCTGCACGCGGCTCTGTTCATTGCGTTGGGGATCAGGGCCATCCTGGTGGATGACGAGCCGCTGCGAGGTCCGCTGACCGTGCAGCTCGCGGACCCTCCGAAGCCGCCGCCGAAGCCGGCCAAACCGGCGCAACCGGCGCCGAAGCCGGTCGAAAAGGCCGCGTCGTCGACGCCTGCGCCAGCCAAGCCGGCGCCTACGCCAGTTTCGCAGCCGGCGCCCAAGCCGCCCCCAGCGGCGGCGCCCAGCAAACCGCTGCCCACGGCAGCCGAGGCGACCGCCACCCGGAAACCCGCTCCGGCGGAGGCTCCGGCAATCCCGCGGCCGGTGATTGCCAACAGGCCGCCGCCGCCGCCGGCCGTATCGCGTGAGCAGGCGGCGGCCTCGGCGCAGGCGCTTGCCCAGGCTGCGCTGCAGCAGTTGGCCCCCACGCCCAGCGCCGGCGAGAAGCCCACCTCGTTCGGCGCCCCGGTCGGACCGCAGGCTGACACGACGCCGGTACCGGTGTCCTCATCGAGCCAGGCCAATCTCGGGCGTACACCGAACTCGGCGGGCTCCCGGGGCGCGACCGCCGACACGCTGGCGGCGCTCGATCAGGCGCTGGCGTCGGCGGCGAGCGCGTCGGCGACCGGCGGATCGAACGGCGCCGGAGCCGGAGCAGGCGCTCCCGGCCTGGTCGGGCGGGGGTTCGGCAGCGCCGGGGCGGGGGACTTCGACTGGGACGACCCCGGCACCGGCTGCGAGGTGATCGCGAATCCCGATCCCGACACCAAGGGCATCGTCGGCGACGGCATGACCTACCACATCAAGGTGCGCTTTCGGGTCGACCCGCGCGGCCTGGTGAGTAGCGCTCAGATCACCGAGGGCAGCGGCAACAGCGAACTGGACACGGCCGTGTTGAGCGCCGCTCGGCGCATGAGCTTTGCCTGCAACGCGGAGGCACACGGCGTAAAGTCGTACCGGGTGAGTTAGCTGAGTTAGCACGCAGCGCCGCTTTGCGAACCGGGCTGCCGTGCTACAGTGCTGACCTTGGTGACTTGCCACGACGATCCCCTGCACGGCGCGATCCGGGCGGTGGTATTCGATATTGACGGTACCCTGTACCCGATCCGGCGTATCGCGCTGCGTTCCGTGCCGCTGATCTCCGCTCATCTCAGGTTGTTCTACGCCTTCGGCAGGGCTCGGCAGGCACTGCGGCAGGAGCGGCCCGGTGCAGCGTTGCGACGGCGTCAGGCAGAGCTGGTGGCACGGTCGCTCGGCATCGACGCCGACGCAGCGGCACGGCGCATCGAGCGGGTGGTCTATGGTCAGTGGCCGAGGTGCTTCGGGCGGCTGCGCCCGTATGCCGGCGTGGCGGAGACCCTGACCGGGCTGCGACGGGAGGGCTTGCGGCTCGGTGTCGTGTCGGATTCGCCGTTCACCCGCGAGAAGCTGACCGCTCTCGGTCTGCATGCCGGCTGGGACGCGATCGTCAGCGCCGACGAAGCGGGCGCCCTGAAGCCCAACCCGGAGCCGTTTCTGCGTATTTCGGCGCTGCTCGGCGTGGCCCCGGGCGAGGTGCTGTTCGTGGGCAACAGCTACCATCGCGACGTGATCGGAGCCCACCGCGCGGGCATGCAGGCGGCCCACTTCACCCGCTGGCCGGTGCGCGCCGGCGTGGCTGCCATTTCGTTTCCCCACTATCGGTCGTTCCCGCGCGTGGCGTCCCCGGAGCGGAGCGCGGAGCGGGCGGAGCGGCACGAAGTTTGACAACTCCCGCGCGCGCTTACTACTATCGAACGCGGTCGCGACCCGTCAGTCCCGGTCGCGGCGCGTGGGGGAGGGGGACACACCATGTTCTTGTTGGGGAATCTGGCCACGTTGCTGGTAGTGGCGGCCATGCTGTTCGCCTACCGATACTTCGACCTCAGGAGCCGGTCGCTCGGCAAGACCAAGCGCTACGCTGACCGGATCGCCAAGCGGCTGGCCGAATCCATCGAACAGAACACCTCGGCAGTCCATGACTTGGCTATCGAATTGCAGGTCAACCTCAAGACCGGCAAGGAATTGCTCAAAAGGATCCGGGACGTGGAGGACCATCTCGACGCGCGTACCCGGGAAGCGCAGCAATTCACCGAGCGGATCGCGGGCCAGACGCAGACCGTGGACGCATTGGAGCAGCGCACCGGCGCAGTGTCCGCCGAGGTGCAGCGGATCAGGGCGGAATACAGCGCGGCCGCTGCTGTTCGCGAGCAGCTCGATGAGATGAGCGGCGCCTGTTCCCGCCTGGAGCAGCGCATCGCGGGCATCTCGTCGTCGGTGGACAGCCTTGATGAACCGATCAGGGAGTTGATGGCCAGGCGCTCCGAACTGCCGGAAGTGCAACAGGAACTGGCGCGTGCCGAACAGATCAGCGCCGAGGTGAAGCTGAAGGTCACCGAGTTGCGCAACCAGAGCCGGCACGTCGACGCGCTGCACGACAACCTGCGAGCGATGGAGCAAGCGGTGGCGCGCATACGGCCCGGGGTTGCGGAAGTCAGCGCTACCGTCGCCGGGTTGCAGCGGCAGGTGGAAGTGGTGGCTGCGGGATCCGACCGCGCCCGGGAGGCAATCGAAGCGCTCGCCACGATCGATGCAGCGCTGGAAGAAATCGAGGGGCGCGTGCAGCGCTTGCAGGTCGCTCGCGAGTGGCTGGCGCGTACCGAGACGCGGCTCGCCGAAATCAGCGCCGGGGCGCAGGACCAACTGCGGCTGCTGGAGACCGTGCTCAAGGCGGAACGCGGTGATCCGCCCGCGTCAGGCGACGACGCCGACCTGGGAGCTCGTGCGATGGTGGTCAAGCTTGCCGGGCAGGGATGGTCAGTCCCGGAGATCTCCCGCGCCACCCGGCTCAGCCGCGGCGAGGTGGAGCTGACCCTCGAAGTCAGCGGAGCCGGCGCTCAAACGGACCGCGGCAACGGCCTCGCAAAGCAGCCCTGACGGCGGCTCCCAGAGCCTCTTCCCGCCTGTCTGAGGGGGGAAATTCCTTGACCGAGGCGAAAACGGATGATTAAGTTAGCGACGGGTTTTCGGCTCGCGGACGCACGCCAACGCGCCGCTTATCGTACGTGAAACTATGAAGAAGAATCGCACCGGTAACGACTCGGACAGCGGTCGATCAGGAAGAGCGCAGCGTCGTAGCGACGCCAAGCGGCGGGCGGCGGCCGACAGCGGCGTGGCTGAACCGGAAGCAGATCATCCGCAAGCCGTCGGCACTGGACTCGACTCCGCGCCCGTCAATGATGGCGGCCCGGCACCAGGGGCTGCGGCTGGCTGCTGCGCGGACCAACGGTCGAGCGAGCCGTCCGCGGTCGACGGCGGTGAGCGCATCGAGGATGCCGCGCAAACCGGTTCCGCGACCGAGCAAGTCGACGAGTTGAATGCCCGGATTGGCGCTCTTCGGAATGATTTGCTGCGCAAACAGGCGGACTTCGAAAACGCGCGCAAGCGTCTGATTCGAGACAAGGAAGAGGCGATCAAGTTTGCCAACACCGGCCTTCTTGTCGATCTTACCGGCGTCTTGGACGACTTCGAACGGGCAATTTCATCGGCCGCAAACGGTCGCGATTTTGGCACGCTGCACAGCGGCATTGAACTGATCGAAAAGCAGCTCTTGGGGACATTGGAACGCAAGTGGGGACTGGCCCGGTTCGACTCCGCGGGGCAACCGTTCGATCCCGAGCGGCATGAGGCGCTCGCCACCGAACCGTCACCGGAGTACCGCGAAGCCACCGTGCTGGAAGACTACCAGAAAGGCTATACGCTGCACGGGCGGGTGGTGCGCGCGGCGCGAGTACGGGTCGCCACCCCGGTAGACGAGACGCCCGGCATCGCCGCAGGCGACGCCCCGGATCTCCAGGCTAGTCTGGACGGATCGGGGTAATCCCAAAGAAGGAGCACAAGGAATCATGGGAAAAATCATCGGCATCGACCTTGGTACGACCAATTCCTGCGTCGCCGTAATGGAGGGGAGCGAGCCCGTAGTGGTGCAAAACTCCGAGGGCCAACGTACGACGCCTTCTATCGTGGCGTTTGCCGACAAGGGGCGGCTGGTCGGACAACCGGCCAAGAACCAGGTAGTTACCAACCCTGAGAACACCATTTATTCCATCAAGAGATTCGTCGGCCGCCGATTTTCCGAGGTGCCGGAAGAAATCAAGATGGTGCCCTACCAAGTTGTCGATTCCGGCAACGACGTGCGTGTGGTGGCGCAGGGCAAGAACTACTCGCCGCCGGAAATAGCCGCGGCGGTGCTGCAGAAAATGAAGGAAACCGCGGAACGCTACCTCGGCGAGACGGTCACCGAGGCGGTCATCACGGTACCTGCATACTTCAATGATTCGCAACGGCAAGCGACCAAGGACGCGGGTCGTATTGCCGGTTTGGAAGTAAAGCGGATCGTCAACGAGCCGACCGCGGCGGCGCTTGCCTACGGACTCAACAAAGAGGGCAAGGAAGAGCGCATCGCGGTGTACGACCTGGGTGGCGGGACGTTCGATATCTCGATCCTGGAACTGGGCGATGGTGTGTTCGAAGTGAAGTCGACGAACGGCGACACACATCTCGGCGGCGACAACTTCGATCAGCGTGTAATCGATTGGCTGATCGACAAATTCAGGAGCGAATACGGCATCGACCTGAGCCAGGACCGGATGGCGTTGCAGCGCCTCAAGGAAGCCGCGGAAAAGGCCAAGATAGAGCTTTCCGGAACGGAGACTACGGAGATCAACCTGCCGTTCATTACCGCCGATCAAACGGGTCCGAAGCATCTGCAGTACAGCTTGGCGCGATCGACGTTCGAGCAGATGATCGGCGATCTGATCGAAGCTACCGCGCAACCATGCCGGCAGGCGATGCAGGACGCCGGGGTAGATCCCGGTGCGATCGATCAAGTTGTCCTGGTGGGCGGCTCGACGCGCATGCCGGCGGTCCAGAAGCTGGTCCGGGGCGTGTTTGGAAAAGAGCCCAACCGGGGCGTAAACCCGGACGAGGTGGTGGCTGTCGGCGCCGCTATCCAGGGCGGCATTCTGGGCGGCGAAGTGAAGGATGTACTGCTCCTCGACGTTACTCCGTTGTCGCTCGGCATCGAGACGCTCGGCGGCGTGGCCACCAAGCTGATTGAGCGCAATACCACCATCCCGACCAGAAAGAGTCAGATCTTCTCGACCGCCGCCGACCAGCAGACGGCGGTGTCCATTCACGTGCTGCAGGGCGAACGCGAGATGGCCAGCCACAATCGCACGCTCGGCCACTTCGACTTGGTGGGCATACCGGCGGCGCCCCGCGGCGTCCCGCAGATCGAGGTCACCTTCGATATCGATGCCAACGGAATCGTGCACGTATCGGCGAAAGACCTCGGTACCGGGAAAGAGCAGAAGATCCGCATTGAGTCATCCTCGGGGCTGTCGGATACCGAGATCGAGAAGATGGTCAAGGAAGCCGAACTGAACGCCGAGGAAGACAAGCATGTCCGGGACCGTGCGGAGGCCCGTAACGAAGCGGACACGCTGGTTTACACCACCGAGAAATCGCTGTCCGAATATGGCGACAAGCTGTCCGCCGACGAGCGCAGCGCGGTGGCAACCGCGGTCGCCGACGTGAAAAGCTATCTGCAAGCCAACGAGCCGGAAGCTGTGGACGTGGAAGTGCTCAAGGCGAAGACCGAGACACTGCGCCAGGCCGCTTACAAGCTGGCCGAAGAGATGTACAAGAACGCTCAGGGCGACGCATCCGAAGGCGGCGCGGGTGCCCGGCCGGGTGCCAACGGCACTGCCACGGATGCCGACGGAGCTGGCGAGAACGGCCGCACCGCCGCCGCCAGCAAGGGTGAGAAGGTAGAGGACGTCGACTACGAAGTGGTCGACGACGACGACAAGAAGTAGCCGAGAGTTACTCGGCAGGGTCGGGAGCGGTTGGCCAAACGGGACTACTACGAAGTACTGGGCGTTGACAAGAGCGCCTCGTTGGATGACGTAAAGAAGGCATACCGCAAGCTCGCGATCCGCTATCATCCCGACAAGAACCCGGGCGACCACGCCGCCGAGGAGAGTTTCAAGGAAGCTACCGAGGCCTACGACGTCGTCTCCAATCCCCAGAAACGACAGGCGTACGACCAGTTCGGATTCGCCGGTGTCGATGGCATGGGCAGTGGGAGAACGCAGGACTTCTCCCACGTATACCGCGATTTTGAGGACATATTCGGCGACTTCGGGGGCATCTTCGATTCGCTTTTCGGCGCTGGACGGCGCCGGCCGGGGGGGCCGCGCGCGACCGCGCGGGGCGATGATCTGCGCTACGATATGGAAGTGTCGTTCGCGGACGCGGTGTATGGCACGGAAGCCGAAATCTCGTTTGCCCGCAATGAAGGGTGCGAGTCCTGCCACGGTACCGGGGCCTCCGGCGGAGCCCGGCGCAAGATCTGTCCGACCTGCGCCGGCAGCGGACAGGTGCGGCGCAGTTCCGGTTTTTTCTCGATCGCCTCGACCTGCCCGGAATGCGGGGGGGACGGCGACATCGTCGAGAATCCCTGCCAGCAGTGTCGCGGCACCGGCCGGGAGCGTCGCAACAAGCGGCTCAAGATCACGATTCCGGCGGGTATCGAGCCCGGCAAGCGCATCCAGATCGGCGGCCACGGCGACGGCGGCGCCGGCAACCGGCCGCCCGGCGATCTGTATGTTTACATCCACATACGCGACCATGAGTTCTTCGAGCGCCACGGCAACGACCTGTACTGCGTGATCAGAGTAGGTATCGTGCAGGCCGCGCTCGGCGGCGAGATCGTGGTTCCCACGCTCGATCAACGCAAGGTTCGGGTCAAGGTTCCCGCCGGTACGCAGAACGGCAAGATGCTGCGTCTGCGCAACGAGGGCGTTCCTGTTCGCGGCGAACGCCAGCGCGGCAATCTCTACATCCGGCTACAGGTCAAGGTCCCGGAACGGGTGCCGGCGCGCGCTCGCGGACTGCTCGAGGAGTTTGGCCGTATCGTTACGGACGACAACACGCCGCAACCGGTTCCCCTCGCCGAGCTCAAGTAACATCGATGTCCGCCGCGGCAGCGCTGGTGGTAGAGGGAGCCGTCGCGGTCTTGCTCGGCGCGCAGATCGTGCTCGCGTGCGTGCGGGTGCGAGGCGCACCGCGGCGGCCCGAGGCGGTCTGGTTCATGCTCTTCCTCGGCGCGCTGCTCGGATTGGCGGTGACTGGCGCCGCGGGTCCCGGCGGCTTGATCGCGACCAGTGTCCTGTTGTGGGTTGCCGGCTCGTACCTGGCGGCCCGCGATGGCGCAGCGGCGCCGCCGCGGTGGCATGCCGTGGCGGGCCTGGTCACTATCGGGATCATCGTATGCATGTGGGCAGGCTGGTGGGGCAGCGAACTGTGGCTGGTGCCGGTAGCCGCCGCCGCCGCCCTCGCCGGGTATGCGCAGCGCCTGCTGTGGGTCCGGCGGCAGGACGGCGGCGGCGCGCCAGGCCGTGCCCTGTGCGGCATCGGATTGCTCCCGGTGGCGGGATCGCTTGCCGACCAGATCTTACCACTGACCGGGCGCGCACCGCTGTCTCTGGCGGTGCTGGGCGCCGGCGTGCTGGCGCTCTGTTCGGGCTACGTCCTCGCCCAACTCGACTACCTGCGTGCGCGAGCCGAGCCTGGAGGAGTCGCCGGCCGCGGGCACCGGGAGCCTCCGCACACTCGGCAGCCGGAATCGGAGGAGGACGGCCTCCTGTTGCAGCACCGGCTGGCGATCACCGGCTATCTCACCGCCGGCGTGGCGCATGAGTTCAAGAACATCCTCGGCCACATCAAGACCACTGCCGAGTGGGGCGTCTCCGGCGGCGACGCGCTGCGTGCGCTGCAGCTCATTCGCAGCCACGTCGGCACTGGCGTCACCGGCGTCAACGAGATGCTCACCACGACGCTCCGGGATGGTCCGGAAGCGCGCTCGAAAGTGTCGGTTGTGAGCGAGATCAATCGGATCCTGGGAGTCGTGGCGGCGACGCTGCAGACGGCACGGGTCACCATCCGGCTGCGGGTGCCGGAGGAACTGGCGCTGGTGACCCGCAAGCGGGAGCTGATGCTGGCTCTGCTGAATCTGATCCAGAACGCCGGCCAGGCTACCGCCGAGCGCAGCGGCGGCGGTGCGGTCACCGTGACCGGGCGCAGCGACGGTGAACGGTGTATTCTGGAAGTGACCGATGCCGCCGGCGGCTTGGATCCCGCCGCCGCCGGCAGATTGTTCGACCGCGGCTACGGCACCGGATCGGGATCCGGTCTCGGACTGCATCTGGCGCGCCGTCTGGTCGAGCGCAACGACGGCGACCTGACCTACCATGCGATTCCCGGCGGCAGCTGCTTCCGCATCGCGCTGCCCATGGATCCGCCGTGAGGCGGTCGCGACGGGAGGCAGGCGCGCTGCTGCCGACGAACCGCAAGTACCTGGGGTCCAAGGCGGCGCTCGCCGAGTGGATCTGCGGCCATGTGGTAGCCGGCGCCGGGATCCCGGATTCGTTCCTCGACGGGTTCGCCGGTACCGGTGCGGTAGCCGTGGAGATGGCGCGGCGCGGGGCGCGGGCGATCACCTGCGTCGACAATCTGCGCAGCAACACCGCGATCCTCGGCGCCTACTTCACGCCCTTGACGGCGACTCAGAGGGCCGCGGTCGCCGTTCATCTGGCGCAGCTCGCGAGCCTGCCGGGACGCTGCGGTTACGTTACCGAGACGTACGGCGAGCGCTATTTCACCCATGCCAATGCCCGGTTGATCGACGCCATCCGCGAACGGATAGCCGAACTGGCCGCGGCGGGCGAAGCACAGCCGGTGGTGCAGACGCTGCTGGCGAGTCTGCTTCTGGGAGCCGATCGCGCCGCCAATACGCTCGGGCAATACGACGCCTACCTCAAGCACCTGGGACAGCCGGCGCACAGTCACGGGCGCCACCTGGTGGATACGCGCGTATACGAGCCAATCCGGCTGGCTCCGATGGCGGTGGCGGATCGTCCCGCGGACGTATTGACGGCGAGTCTGCTGCCCGCGCTCACCCATCTCGCGGTCGACGTAGCCTACTTCGATCCGCCCTATAACAGCCGGCAGTATTGCGACAACTATCACGTACTGGAGAACCTGGCTCTCTGGCAGCGCCCGCCGGTGAGCGGCAAGACCCGCAAATTCGCGTGCGAGCACTTGAAGAGCCCGTTTTCGCGGCGCCGCGAGGTGGCCGCCGCGTTCCGGGAGTTGCTGGACAATTGCCGGGCGCGCCATCTGTTCCTGTCGTACAGCTCGGAGGGCCTGCTGTCCACCGGCGACCTGCAGCACCTGCTGGCGCGCCATGGTCGCGTCGAGCGCTGGGCGTACCGCTACCCGGTGTTCGGTCACGGCGCCGGAGTGGCGCGCAAACGCGACGTTGTCGAATACCTGTTTGCGGTTCGGCGCCGGTGAGCGGGCGGCGGACGCTCACCGGCGGCGCGGTGCCGGGCACGATCGGCGCGCGGCCAGTGCGGGGAGGGTAGGTTCCTGGACAGCCAGCCGAGCGAGTTGTTCGACGCACGGGGGCGCAGCCGCGGGTTCTACTCGCCGCACAACCGGCTCAACGAGCTGACCGGCAAGGAGTGGTTGTATTGGACGCGCTCGGTGATACACCGGCCCTATCCGCCGAACTGTCAGCACGCCCTGCGCCGCGTCCACGGCGGCCAGAAACCGCCGGACCTGTGCGCCGACCTGATCCGCGTGTTCACCAAGAACGAAGCGCTGGTATTGGATCCGTTCATGGGTGTCGGCGGTACGCTGCTGGGCGCCGCTCGCGCGGGACGGCGTGCGTTCGGCATCGAGATCAACCCGCGCTGGATCGAAATCTATCGGGAGGTGTGCCGCCGTGAAGGCATCGCCGCGTTCCCGGCCCGCACCGGCAACGCGGCAACGGTGCTCGAGGAGGTCAGCGGTCCATTCGATCTCGTGCTTACGGACGTCCCGTACTGGAACATGGACGTGGCGCCGCGCTCGAAGGGCAGGTACAAGCGCGTGGGGTCGCCGGCGCGCCCGGCACCGCCGACCCGGCTCGACCGCTTCGGCGCCGCCTCGGAGTACGCCGACAAGGCGGCCTGGCTGGCTGCTCTGCAACAGGTGTTCGTGCTCGCCTGCGAGCGTCTCAAGCCGGGTGGGCACCTGCTCTCGTTCATCGGCGACATGTATATGGGGGGCGTCTACCACGCCTTGTCGGCAGAGTTGGCGGCGATGCTCAGCGGCATCGAGCCGCTTGTCTGGCAGGCGAACCTGATCTGGTATGACGTATCCAAGAAGCTGCATATCTACGGCTACCGCTATCGCTACATCCCCTCTCTGGTGCATCAGAACGTGCTCGTGTTCCGCAAGGCGGCCGCATGACCATCTACGGGGTGCATCCGATTGCCGAGTTGCTTGGGCGCGCGGCCGCCGCTAGCGAGGAGTGGCCGCGCGCGGCGAAGCTGCTGGTGGCGCGCGACAACGCCGCCGTGCGCGGCCTGCGCCGGCAGGCCGCGGCCTTGGGGATTCCGGTCGCGGTGGTGACCGCGGCCGAACTGGCGCAGCGCTGCGGCAGCGACGCCCATCGCGGCGTCGCGTTGGTCAGCGCACCGGCGCCTGCGCCCACCGCGGCGCGCGTGCGCGGCCCCGGCCGGCAGCCGGCGAAGGGCGGCCGGGGCGCGGCGGGACAGCGCCGCCAAGCCGCCGGGCCGGCACCGCTGCGCGGTCTGCTTGCCGACCTGGCGCAGCGCCCGGCGGTGCTGATCGTGGTGGCGGACGGCATTACCGATCCGGCCAACCTGGGCAGCATCACGCGCAGCGCCGAGCAGTTCGGCGCCGACCTGCTGGTGGTGCCGCGGCGGCGGGCGGCACACTTCGGCGACACGGTGATGCGCGTGTCGGCGGGAGCGGCGGCGCACGTGGCCACGGTCGCGGTGTCCAACGTGGCGGCCGCTGTGGAGCAACTCAAGGACGCCGGCTTCTGGATCTACGGCGCCGACCTGGCTGGCGAGTCACTCGATCAGGTGCGGTTTTCGGCGCGCGTGGCGCTGGTCCTGGGGGCGGAGGGCAGTGGCCTGCACGAGCTGGTGCGCCGCCGCTGCGATCATCTGGTACGCATCCCGACCAGCGGTCAGCTGGACTCCCTGAACGTCGCAGTGGCGGGTGCGATCCTGATGTACGAAGTGAGTCGGCAGTCGCGGGACAGATCGTGATACACGATGTACGAGGTGAATCGACAGTGGCGGGGTCGAATCTTATGTACGAAGTGAGTCGGCAGTCGCGGGAGACACCGGGGCGGAGTTGAACAGGTGCGCGCCGACGTCGGTGCGCCACCAAGCGCCCGCGAAGCGCACCTGCTGCAGCAACGCGTAGGCGTTGGCGCGCGCGTCCGCCACATCGCCGCCGACGCCGGTTGCGGCAAAGCAGCGCCCGCCGCCGGTACGCAACGCGCCGCCGGACCGCGTGGTGGTGGCATGGAATACCTCTCCGCGCGGGTCTCCGGGTGTCGGCAGCGACGCCACCGCGAGGCCGCTTCGGTACGCGGCCGGGTAGCCCTCGGCGGCGGCGACCACGCACACCGCGCTCTGATCGTGCCAGGAGACCGGTACCTGCGTGAGGCTGCCCGTGGCCACGGCCCACAGCAGTTCCGCCAGGTCGGTGGCAAGCAGCGGCATGAGCACCTGGGTCTCCGGGTCGCCGAAACGGACGTTGAACTCCAGGACGCGCGGGCCTTGTTCGGTCACCATGATCCCGATGAACAACACGCCGCGGTACAGCAGCCCTTCGGCGCGCAGGGCGCGTACCGTCGGTTGCACGATCTGCGTGTCGATCGCCGCCGCCAGGGTGCCGTCGACCCACGGCACCGGGCACACGGCGCCCATCCCGCCGGTGTTGGCGCCGGCGTTGCCGTCCTGCGCTTTCTTGTAGTCGCTGCAGATCGGCAGCATCGTCGTAGTGCTGCCGTCCATCAGCAGGAACAGCGACAGCTCGAAACCGTGCAGGTACTGTTCCGCGAGCACCGGGCCGCTGGCCAGTGCGCCGGTGCCGAATCGGAGCAGTGCGTCGCGGTCGTCCGACTCCAGCACGCCCTTGCCCTGGGCAAGACCGTCCATTTTCAAGACCAGGGTGCCGGCATGGGCGGATAGAACCCGTTCCAGCGCCGCCCGGTCATGCACCTCGTGGGCTGGTGCCGCCGGAATCTGGTGGCGCCGCAGAAACGCCTTGCAGAACGCCTTGCTCGACTCCAACCGGGCCGCCTGCGCTGACGGGCCCACCACCGCGACGCCGTCGTCGCGCAGGCAATCGGCGGCGCCGGCCGCCAGGGCGTCCTCGGGGCCGATCACCGCCAGATCGACGGCGCAGCGCCGTGCCGCATCGCGCACGGACGCCGGATCGCTGGACTGCACCTGCGCTACATTGCGCCCGAGGTCTCCGGTAGCGGCGTTGCCGGGCGCGATCAACACCTCCTCGACCCGTGCACTGGCCGCCAGTTTCCAGGCCAGGGCATGTTCGCGGGCGCCGTTGCCAACTACCAGTACGCGCACAAGATACCGCCGCGGTCGGGTTGTTCTGCCGGACCGCAAATGATAGGCTGCTCGCTTGGGTTCCGGTAGTCGATGCCAATAAGGGCAGGAATGTCGATTAGTCGCATGAAAACAGTGGTGCCGGGACGCGGTACGGTTACGTTCAGCGTAGCGTCCGGCAACGCGGCCGTCAATGCAAGCCGGTGAGCGCGCACCCACCGGCACCAGCGCGAGAAGCGCGCGCGGCGGTCTCCTCCGTGGATCGGTACAAGGCCGCCGAACGACGCGCACTGGCAGGTACGCGGCGGCTGGCCGCCGATCTGGTCCGTCCGGGGGTTCACCTGTGGCGCCACGCGGCGCGGATCGGCAGTCGGAAATTCACCATCATGATCGTTCCGCACTCGCAGCGGAAGGTCGTGAACCTGCAATTCTCCTGGTTCGGTCTGCTATTCGTCTGTGTGCTGCTCGCTACGCTGCTGGCGGTGTCGGTTACTCTGTCCACCGGCTTCACCCGGACCCATGAGCGGTTCCTGGCCGCGAGCCGTGCGCTGGCCGCGAGCGAGACGACGGTCGAAAGCATGGCCGACGAGGTAAAGGAACTGCAGCGCGTGGTGATTGAATTTCGCCAGTCGCTGGAGCGGGTGTTGGGCGTGGTGGGGACCGAGAATGCGCGCGGCTACCTCACCGGCGGCGTCGGCGGCGATCTTGCCTCGTTCGTGAGCGAGTCGCTGGTGATCGCCAGCGACGTGCGCAGCCTGACCGAGCTGCGCAGCCTGCGCACCTACCTGGAGGCGGCCATTGGCCCGCTGCAAGAGATCGAGAACGCGCTCCTGGCGCAGCGCGAACTGCTGGTCGACATTCCCAGTCTGTGGCCGGTGGCCGCCGGCAAGGGCTACATCACCACGGAATTCGGTCCTGCCATTCACCCGTTCAACCGCCGCTGGTACATCCACAAGGGGATCGACATCGCCTGGCTGCGCGGCACCGAGATCGTGGCCACCGCCGACGGTCGAGTGCAACGGGTGGGTTACGAGCCGTACAACCTCGGCCACTTCGTCATCGTCAAACACAAGTACGGCTTCGCCACTGTATACGGGCACCTCAACCGGCGGCCGGTGGTGAAGGCGGGGCAGCAGGTCGAGCGTGGCGCGGTGCTCGGCTACCTCGGCAGCACGGGGCTCTCCACCGGCCCCCACGTACACTACGAAGTGTGGATCGCCGAGCAGGTGGTCAACCCGCGCCAGTTTCTGTCGATTGTCAACAGCTCACCACGCGGCGCCGTGCCGCGCTGATGCAGCCGCGGCCTGCCACGCGTCGACCTGAGCCGCAATGATCCGGTGCGCGTCGTCGAGCACCGCCGCCACCGTGCCGCGGTCGGTCGCGGGCGGATAGATCGCCAGCACCTTGATCCGGTAGTGGATGCCCGCCAGATTGCGCAACGCATCGAGCCGGGAGATCGCCGTACCGCCATCGAGCGCGACCGCCACGATCGGCAGGCCGGTCTGTTCGGCAAGGACCCGGGTGCCGGCGCGATAGAACCTCGCCACCTTGCCGTCGCGCGAGCGCGTGCCCTCCGGGAACACGGCGAAGCTGCACGGCGGATAGGGTGAGCCGGGCTCGGGGCGCCGGTCGAGCCGCGCCAGCCGGATCAGCGCCCGGTGGGTGCGACGAAACGGGCCGCGGCGGTCGATTGCCGCGTGCTCGCCGTAACGCAGGCACCTGGACAGCATCGGGATACCGCGAAACAGAGAACGCTTGGCGATGAACTTGGGGGGATGACGGGGAAAGGCCGCCAACAGCATCGGGATGTCGGCCAGGCTCTGGTGGTTGCTGAGTATGATGAAGCGCCGCGGCAGCGTGCCGGCGGCGCCGGTATTCGCCGTGTAGCGCAGGCCGCAGAAGCGATGCACGGTGGCGATCATGCGCCGTGCCTGCACCGCCATGAACCGTTCCACCACCTGCCGCCGCCGCCGCCGCCGCCAGCTCATCGCCGCCAGCATGCGTAGCTCGCTGAACAGGAACATGACGACCAGGTAGATCAGGGCGGCGGCAACACCGCCCGGCGCCGCTCGGGTACGGCGGCGTGACAAACGCAGCGGGCGGTCCAAGTTCAGGTCACGCGGGACGCACGGGTCGCGGAGGTGACGCGCGCTGGAACAGATCCGGCATCTCGGCGGCGCCGACTACCTGCACCCGCTGCCTGCGCAACAGGTCGTCGTTCGCGAACCACTCCGGCAGCACGTAGCCCCAGTCGGCCAGGCAGGTGGTGATGCGCCGGTCACCGTTGCCGAGCAGATGGTCAAGCTGGTCTTCCACGAACAGGGCGCGCGTTCCGGGCGTGCGATCCAGATGTTCGGCGATCATGTCCAGTTTGCGCGCGTCGGTGCCGTCCGGGTTGCTGGCGGCGTGAAACACGGCGGCGGCGGGAATCGGAATATGGTGAGCGCGCAGGATCTCGCACACCAGGGGCGCCGCCTTGGTGGACAGGATGCGGACGTTGGTCAGGTCGCCGGTGGCCAGCAACCGGTGCATGTGCGGATACAGACGGTTGAGGGCCAGCCAGAACGCCTTGTCGCGCTCCAGAAAGCCGTTGCGCGTGGCCGCCATGGCGCTCTTGTAGCGCGCCATGCGCCGGCTTCCGAGCAGGTCCCGGTAGGCGTCGAAGGCGGTCTGGGTGGCGGGCCCCTGGAAGCCCGCCGCGGCCGCTTCGCGCGCCAGGATCTGCTGAATCACCACGTAGTCCTCGCCGGACCGGATCAGCGGCCGCATGTGCCGGAACCGGCGCCGCGCGCGCAGGCTGATGCACTGTCCGCCGGCGCCGCCGTGGTGGCGCGGGCCGTCTCCGGCCAGTTCCCGGTAGGTCAGCCAGCTGCTGACGAAACACTCGCGCTCCGAGTCGCACACCACGCCGTCGAAGTCGAGGTAGAGCAGTAGCGGGCAATCGGCGGGTGTCACCGCGACGCGTCAGTCGCCGACCAGGTGCAGCGTTTCGCCGGCGTGGTCGACGTACAGAATCCCCTCCGCCTCGCGGTCGCGGTAGTCGTCGGGATTCACGGTGGCGGGATCGAGGTAGCCGAGGTTGATGCGCGCGCACAGCTCCGGCGCGATGCCGGTGGCCAGCACGACATCGATGCGCGGCCGCTCGACGCCGTCGCGATAGCTGCCCTCTCCCCTGACCAGGGCGGAGTGCGCGAGCACGCCGCGCGGAATGTCCCGGAACTGTTGCATGCGGCCGCGGAAGTAATCGGCCACGTGGTAGCCGACGCGCTCCAGGTAACTGCCCCAGGTACGCGATAGCTCACGAATGTGCGGGCCGTACACGATCAGGGTGCCGCCGTCGGCGACCACCGGCTCCAGCTTGTACATTACCTTGCCGCCGACCCACATCTCGTCATACATCTCGGGGGCGCGCCCGAACACGGTGTGATACGGCCGCGGCTTGCGCACCACGTGCACCCGCTGCGAATGATCGACCGCCTGCCGCCAGGCATGTTCCGGGGAGCCGACGTACAGACCCTGCAACCCGCCGCCCGAGGTCACCACCATGGCCACCAGGTGGCGCGGCACATCGACCATCTGCGCCGCTCGTTCCACGACCGCGCGCGCCGGGGTGGCGCGCTGCCCGATGGTCTTGCGGCAGGTGATGACCGCCGACAGCCAGTGAAAGAAGTCCAGGAACTCGCCGCCCGATATGCCGGGAAACAGGTACTTGTGCCCGCCGGAGAAGCCCACGATCTCGTGCGGGAACACCGGCCCGACGATCAGGATCAGGTCATAGTCGAAGATGGCGCGATTGATGGTGACGTCGATCGCCTCCGCGAACAGCCCACCGGTGATCTCGGCGATCTCCGGTGCTTCGAAGCGCCCGATCCTGACCAGGGTTTCGGGTCGGTCCCAGCGGTGGTTCATGAACCGCGAAGCGCCGAAGTCGCGCGCACGCTGCTCCGCAGAAAGGCCGTACAGGCGGAGGATCTCCGCGTCGCTCATGACCGGGTGGGTGCCGAGCGCGACCATGTAGTCGAGCTGCGCGGCGCGCGAGCCGATCACCTGTTGCACGGCCCGGATCAGCAGCGGCATGGGTGCGCTGCGGGTGGCGTCGGGCGTCACCGCGAGTACGCGCCGGTTGTCCACCAGGTGGGCCGGCGTGCCGGCCTCCAGGTGCGCGCACACCGTGGCCAGATCCCACGGCGCGGCGGTGTCCGATCTGGCCGCGGTCGTGGCCGCGGTCGCGGCAGCAATCTGTGCCATGCCTCAACCTCCGTTGCGCGGCGCGGAATCCGCTGTCGGCGTGGCCCAGGGCGGATCCTCCGGCAGCAGCGCCTGGAATTCGTCCAGCAGCGCGTCCTCGTAAGTGCCCGCGAAAGAGCCGGCGAAGAAGCGCCGCAACCCCTCCTCCTGCAGTTGGCGCCACGACTCCTCTTCCCGCCCCGGTGTGATCGGGAAGAACAGCGCACCGACGGTGCGTGCCGCCCGCCAGTCGCCGGGAGCATCGCCGACCATCAGGACATGGCCCGCAGCATACCGGTCGGCGGCGGCCTGCGCGAGCAGTTCGCTCTTGCTGCCGAGCTCCTGCCCGGCGATGACGCGTACGTAACCGTCGAGGCGATGTTCCGCCCACTCGCGGCGCAACGCCTCGCTCGGCGTAGCGGAGACCACGATCACGTCCGCCTGTGCCTGCAACTGCCGGAGGATCGCCTCGACGCCGGGAAAGGGAGTCACGCCGTGTACCATGCGGGCGATCGAGCTGTTCACCGCGTTGGACCAGTCGAGCACCTGCCGCAACTCGGGGTCGTTGCTGTCCCGTACGGCGTTGATCAGTTCGGGATTCGCCAGGCTGGGCGCAACCTCCGCCCAGGCCCGCAACGCGGGCAACCGTGGTACGGCGACCGACGAGCGTTGCACCTCGGGCCGCTCGGCGAGCAGATCCAGCACCTTCAGGAGCGCCGGAAAGCGGTTGCCGCCGCGCCACTGCGAGTACAGGTTGACGAACTCGGCCGCCTCGCGCGCGTACTTGGAGATCGGCTGCAAACCGAAGTGACGTACGATCTCGGGGATGAAGCACTCCTTGTGCTTGAGCTCCATGCTCGGAAAGGCGCAACCGTCGGAGTCGATGCCGACGAAGAAGGGATGTTCCGGTTGCAGGTCGCGCAGGGACTCGGATTCACTCATGGTCGTGTCTCATACATTGTGGATCAGGTAGCCGCCGTCGATCGGAATGGTGACGCCGGTGATGAAGCCGGCCGCCTGGTTGCTGGCCAGGAACAGGGCGGCGCCGGACATCTCGGTGGCGTCGGCGAAGCGCCGGTACGGCGTGTGGTCGATAATCTGCCGGCCGCGGTCGGTGAGCTTGCCGGTGGCATCGTCCTCGATCAGCAGCCGCCGGTTCTGATTGGCGACGATGAAGCCGGGCGCGATGGCGTTTACGCGGATGCCGTGCGGCGCATACTCCTTGGCGCACGCCATGGTCAGATTGACCACCCCGGCCTTGGCGGCGTTGTATGCCCACACCCCGGACAGCGGTATGTAGGAGGCCATCGACGCGACGTTGATGATGCAGCCGCCCATGCCGCGGGCGATCCAGAACGCGGTGGTGCGCTTGGTCGGCACCACCAGCCCGGCGACCAGGTTGAGGCTCAGTACTTCCTCGAACAGGGCCACGTCGATGTCGTTGAAGGCGCCCTTGCCGCGGTTGCCGCCAACCCCGTTGAGCAGCACCGTGGGAGCGCCGAGCGCCGTTGTGGTCGCACCCAGAGCGGCATCCACCGCCGCCTCGTCGCCGGCGTCCGCCAGCACGCCGCACAACCGCTCGCGCCGTCCGGCATCGCCGCCCAACTGCTCGACGGCGGCGTCCACCGTCTCCTGCCGGCGGCTCCAGATCGCCACCCGCGCGCCGGCGTCCAGGAACGCCTCGGCCAGGGCCAGGGCGATGGTGCCGCCTCCGCCGGCCAGTGCCACGACCTGATCGTGCAGACCGAAGGTGCGTTCGACGTAGCTCATGTGTGCCATTCCGGTTACCCCAGTTGCCGCGCCGGCGGCTTGTCGCCGGCCAGCCATTCGGTATGAAACACGCCGTCCCGGTCGACGCGCCGATAGGTGTGGGCGCCGAAGTAGTCGCGCTGCGCCTGCAGCATGTTGGCCGACAGCGTAGCGGAGCGGTAGCTGTCGTAGTAGCTCAGCGCCGACGAAAACGCCGGCACGGGAATGCCGATGGTGGCCGCGGTGGCCACCACCTCGCGCCACTCTCGTTGCCCGCTGTGCACGATGTCGGTGAAGTACGGGTCGAGGAGCAGGTTGGCCAGCGCCGGGTCGCGTTCGTAGGCGTCCCTGATCTTGCTCAGGAACTTGGCGCGGATGATGCAGCCGCCGCGCCAGATCATGGCGATGGCGCCGTAGTCGAGAGCCCAGCCGTGCTCGTCCGCGGCCGCCCGCATCAGGCTGAAACCCTGCGCGTAGGAGCAGATCTTGGAGGCGTACAGCGCGCGGCGCAGGGCATTTAGGAATTGGTCCCGGTTGCCGGAGAAGGTGGTGTCGGGGCCGCGCAGCCGGGCCGACGCGGCGACCCGTTCCTGTTTCAACGCGGACACGAAGCGGGCGAATACCGCCTCGGCGATGGTCGGCGCCGGCACGCCCAGGTCGAGCGCGGACTCGCTGGTCCACTTGCCGGTGCCTTTCTGTCCGGCCTGGTCGAGGATCACCTCGACCATCGGGGCGCCGGTTTCCGGGTCGCTCTTGGCGAGAATGTCGGTGGTGATCTCGATCAGGTAGGAGTCCAGCTCGCCGCGGTTCCACTCGGCAAACGTGTCGTGCATCTCGGCGTGGCTCATGCCGAGTGCGAGCTTCATGAACGAGTAGGCCTCGGCGATCAACTGCATGTCGCCGTACTCGATGCCGTTGTGCACCATCTTGACGTAGTGGCCGGCGCCGTCGGCGCCGATGTAGGTGCAGCACGGGTCGCCATCCACCTTGGCGGCAATGGCGGTCAGGATCGGCGCCACCGATTGGTACGCGTCGCGGTCGCCGCCGGGCATGATGCTCGGGCCGAGCAGGGCGCCTTCCTCGCCGCCGGACACGCCGGTGCCGATGAAGCGCAGCTTTGCCGCGTTGGCCTGCTCGGCGCGCCGGATGGTGTCCACGAAGTAGGAGTTGCCGCCGTCGATCAGGATGTCGCCGGGTTCCAGGTGCGGCTGCAGGTCGGCGATCACGCGGTCGACCGCGGTGCCGGCCTGCACCATCAACAGGATCTTGCGCGGCCGGGCCAGCGAAGCGGCGAACTCGGCTAGCGACGCCGCCGGCACCAGCCGCTTGTCGCCGGCGCGCTGCACGAACTCATGCAGGGTGCTCTGGGTGCGATTGTATACCGCCACGGTGTAGCCGCGGCTTTCGATGTTGAGGGCCAGATTCTGGCCCATGACGGCCATACCGACGACGCCGATATCCGCTTGTGATTGTGTGCTCATGGTAGGGGTTGGGTGGCCGTATTGTGGCCCTGAACGCACCGCGGACGCAACCACCGGTGGTTGACCGACACGCGATATCCGATAGTATAGGTGTACAGCTTGATTCATTCCAATTCAAGGAGAAGGTCATGTCGGAAAATCAGGATCCCAACTCCCGACGACACCATCTACGGCGGCGAGGCTGTCCTCGCAGGGCGCCGGCACGATCCGGCTGACGGGGGTAGCCACCACGGATCTGGACGCGGACGACTTCGTATTTGCCGAATCGACCACCCAAGTGGATGACGGCATATAGCCACGTGAAGAGATAACGGGAGGAGAAGCATGTCGGATCCCAACCAGAACACCGGCCAGACGAACGACGAGGAGGGCCTCGATTACACCGGCACCGCCGGCATGGACATCGTCGACGGAACCGAACACGACGATGACATCTCCACGCTCGGCGGCACCGATGTAGTGGCGGGCGGCGCCGGCGACGACGACATAGACGGCGGCGCCGGCAACGACTTCCTGTTCGGCGACAGCGGTGCCGACACCATAGACGGCGGCGAGGGCGACGATGTGATCCTCGGCGGCTCAGGCGACGACACGCTGACCGGCGGCGCGGGCGCCGACATCATCCGCGGCGGCAGCGGCGCCGACACCATAGACGGCGGTGCGGGCGCGGATATCCTGCTCGGCGACAGCGGTGCGGACACCATAGACGGCGGAGCGGGCGACGACATCATCGTCGGCGGCACTGGCGACGATACGCTGACCGGCGGCGCGGGCGCCGATACGTTCGTGTTCGCTCCCGGCGACGGCAGCGACACCATCACCGATTTCGCCACCGACGACGACACCATCAACCTGTCGCTGTTCGGCGACGATATCTCGTTCGACGACCTGACCATCACGGCGACTGCGGACGGCACCGGATCGATCATCTCGGTGCCCGGCGATACGGACAGCGAGACCGTCACCATCACGCTGCAGGGCGTGGCCACCACCGATGTCACCGCCGACCTGTTCGAGTTCGATGACGCGCCCGACCTGGGCGGCAAGGTCCTCGGCACCGAGGGCGATGACATCCTGCAGGGCACCGAGGTATCCGGCGGTGAGGGCGACGACACGATCACCGTAACCGGCACCTTCATGAACTACGCGCACGGCGGCGAGGGCGATGACCAGATCACCGGCGGCTCGGGCCTGATCGACATCCTGGTCGGCGGCGAGGGTGACGACACCATCGACGGCGGCACCGGCACCAACTACGTACACGGCGGCGAGGGCGACGACACCTTCGTCATCCAGGCCGGGCAGACCCTTACCACGATCTACGATTTCACCGACGGCGACGATCAGATCGATCTCAGCAATATCTCCGGCATCACCGGATTCGATGACCTGACCATCACCGCCGACGGCGACGACGTGGTAATCAACCTCGGCGATCACGGCGCCGGCTCGGTGCGGCTGGAGAACGTCGCCGTCGCAGACTTGGACGCCGACGATTTCGTGTTTGCTTCGACGACCACCGACGGGGACAGTATGTGACCTTGCCGGCGCCGGCTCGTCCGAACAGCTGCCGATAATCCGTAACA
Organism: Spirochaetia bacterium; assembly: GCA_965262935.1. Taxonomy (GTDB): domain Bacteria; phylum Spirochaetota; class Spirochaetia; order SZUA-6; family Bin103; genus Bin103. Next base: position 2,239,748 of record OZ253572.1, read on the forward strand.
GGGGGCCGCTACCCGGTACTGCCAGCGACGCGCGCCGTGGTGCGCGATGCTGTTCGCTGCCCCGAGTTGACTGCATGCCGGCGTGTATACTGAGGACATTGGCCCGATGACCGAACACCGGAATGGCGACCGGGAAATCCGGGCGGCGCTGGCGGAGAGCCGGCGGCTGTTCGTGGCCTGCGGTCTGTTCAGCATGGCGGTGAACGTGCTCATGCTGACCGGGCCGTTGTTCATGCTGCAGATCTACGACCGGGTGCTGGGTTCGCGCTCGGAGGCGACGCTGGTCACGCTCGCCGCCCTGGTGGCGTTCCTGTTCCTGTTGATGGGAGTGCTCGACCACGCGCGCGGGCGGGTGCTGGCCCGCGTCGGCGCGCGCTTGCAGGAGCGGCTCGACCCGCGTGTGCTGCGCGCAATCCTGGTGCGCTCGGTAGCACCGGCCGAGCGCTCCCGCCCGGCAACCGGCCTGGCCGACCTGGAGGCAATCCAGCGGTTTGCGTCGAGTTCCGGTGCCTTCACCTTCTTCGATGCCCCCTGGACGCCGGTATTCCTGTTCGTGTTGTTTCTCTTTCACTGGCTGCTCGGCGTGCTGGCGGTGTTCTCCGGATGCCTGCTGCTCGTGGTCGCGCTGCTCAATCAGGCCCGCACCGGTGGGCTCCAGCAGGAAGCCGGCGAGGCAACCGCGGAGGCCGCGCACTTCATCGAACAGGCGCGCGCGGGCGGCGAAACCGTGCAAGGCCTGGGCATGCTTGGTGCGGTGTTGTCCCGTTCGCGAGCGCTGCGCCACCGGGTTCTGGACCGGACGCTGGCCGTTTCCGATCGCAACGGGCTGTTCGGGGTGGTCACGAAGACGCTGCGCCTGTTCCTGCAGTCGATGATGCTCGGCCTCGGCGCCTGGCTGGCGCTGCGTGGCGAGGTATCACCGGGAATCATGATCGCCGGGTCGATCCTGCTGGGGAGGGCGCTGGCCCCGATCGATCAAGCGGTCGGCTACTGGCCGCGGCTGCAGCGGGCGGTGGTTGGCTGGCGTGCGCTGGGCCAGCTCCTGAGCGAGACACCGCCGGAGGCGACGCGTACGGCGCTGCCGGCACCACGGGCACGCCTGGAGGCGCACAGCCTCACGGTGGCACCGCCGGGTGCACGCTACGCGGTGGTGCGGCAGGCGGCGCTGCGCCTGGGCCCCGGCCAGGCGGCGGGAATCGCCGGCGTCTCCGCCGCCGGCAAGTCGACGCTGGCGCGCGCGCTCGCCGGAGTGTGGCGGCCGCTCGGCGGTTCGGTGCGTCTGGACGGCGCCGAACTGGACCACTACGGCAGCGCCGAGCTCGGGCGCCACATCGGCTATCTGCCGCAGGAGGTGGTGCTGTTCGAGGGTACCGTGGCGGAGAACATCGCGCGCATGGCGCCGGCGCCGGACGATGCGGCGGTGGTGGAAGCAGCCAAGCGGACCGGAGCGCACGAGATGATTCTCAAGCTGCCGGGTGGGTACGATTTTCAGGTTGCGGCCGGCGGCGCGGCGCTGTCCGGCGGGCAGCGCCAACGCATCGCGCTGGCACGCGCGTTCTACGGATCGCCGGTAGTGGTGATCATGGATGAACCCGATTCCAACCTGGACGCGGAGGGGACGCTGGCGCTGGCCCGCGCGGTGCGCGATCTGAAGGCGCGCGGCGGTGCGGCGGTGATCGTCGCGCATCGGCAGGGCGCCTTTGCCCAGTGCGATGCCGTGTACCTGATGGAAAACGGACGCCCGGTGCCGGCCCGGGCGCGCCCCCGGGCAGCGCCGGCGCGGCAGGGGCAGGCGGGCGGCTCCCAGCGGGTGCCGGCGCGGCAACCGGCGCGGGCGTCTGCCGTTGCCCGTCCACCGGTGCGCGACAAGCAGATCGCGCGCGCCATCGAGCGGGTGGTCGGCGCGCATGCTCAGGCAGTGGTGGACGACGGTACCGAAGCGCTCGCCGATCCCGGCACCAGCGCGGTTGGTACGGCACCGGCGCAAGGAGCCGGGCGCTAGCCGCCGGCGATGGATCAGACGCCGGCAACCTGGTCCTCCTCTCGTCGCGCGCTGTCCCTGGGCTTCGGCGCGATCGCCGTGCTGGTTGTCGGGGGCATCGGCTGGAGCGTGTTCGCGTCGATTTCCGGCGCGGTGATCGTGTCCGGCTGGGTGGCGAGCGAGAGCCGCAACCAGGTGGTGGAACACATCGACGGCGGCACGGTGAGCGCCGTTCTGGTGCGCGATGGCGACACCGTGGCAGCGGGCGAGGTGCTGTTGCGCTTCGACAACGTGCTGCCACGCTCGGAGGAGGCGATCCTCAGGGCGCAGTATGCCGAGTTGGTCGCGCAGCGCAACCGTCTGGAGGCAGAGTTCCGCAGTGCGGATGGTGTGGTGTGGGATGTGGAGCTGGCCGCCCTGGGGACGGCGGATTCCGAAGTCGCGGAGATCCTGTCCGGACAGGAGCGGTTGTTCCGGGCGCGCATCGATGCCCGCACCGGCGAGGTGGCGCAGCTGCGCGAGCGGATTGGGCAGGCGCGGCAGGAGATAGCGGGCCTGCAGGCGCGCGCGGCGTCACTGGAGCAACAGGGCGAGCTGATCGGCGAGGAGCTCACGGCAAAGCGCAGACTTTTCGACCAGGGCGCGGTCGATCGCAGCGCTGTGCTGGCGCTGGAGCGCGCGGCGGAGAATCTGCGCGGATTGGCGGGCGCCAACGCGGCCGCGATCGCACGCACCAGGGGACGGATAGCGGAGCACGAGATCCAGATTCTGCAGATCGATGCCACGCGCATCGAGGAGGCGGAGGAACGGGCGCGCGCGGTGCAGGCGAAGGAGAACGAGGTGCGGGAACAACTCGCTTCGGTACGCGAGCGTCTGGGCCGCCTTGAGGTGCGCGCCCCGGTCGCGGGCGAGGTGTTCGGCATGACGGTGTTCGCGCCGCGCGAGGTGGTGCGTCCGGGTGAGCCGATCCTGCATATCGTGCCGGCCGGCGCGGAGCTGGTGGCGGTGGCCCAACTCGCGCCGATCCACGTGGACCAAGTGTATCCGGGGCAGCCGGCCACGCTGCGGTTCAGCGCGTTTTCGGCGCGCACGACCCCCGAGTTCGCGGGCCGCGTGGAGCAGGTATCGGCGGACGCGCTGCGCGATGCGGACCGCGGCCTGTCCTGGTATCAGGTAGAGGTGTCGCTGGGCGCTCCCGCGGATGTCGGCGGGGTGAGCGCTGCCGAGCCGGGCGGGCTGACGCTGACGCCGGGCATGCCGGTCGAGATCCACATTCAGACCGGAGAACGGTCGCCGATCAGCTATCTCGCCAAGCCGCTGACCGACTATTTTCTCCGCTCCCTGCGCGAAGAATGAACGACGCGGTCCTGGAAGTTTCGCTTGCCAACGAGCTGCGCGAGATCGCCGGCGTGGCGGCTCGGATCGATGAGTTCTGCGCGGCCCAGAAGCTGATTCCGAGCGTGGCCTACGCGGTGAATCTGGCGATCGACGAAATCCTCACTAACACGATCAGCTATGGATACGACGATGACGAACGCCACCTGATCGAGATTATCGTGAGTCTGGAGGCGGACGCGCTGGCCGTGGTGATCGTGGACGACAGCATGCCGTTCGACCTGGGGCTGGCGCCGGAGCGTGACCTGGATCGTTCGCTCGAGGACACGGCGCTTGGCGGCCTCGGCCTGTTCCTGGTGCATCAGATGATGGACAGCGTCGACTATCGCCGCGAGGAGGGCTGCAACGTCGTGACCCTGATCAAGGACGTACGCCTGGGCGACCCGGACGATGATCAGAACGGCACGCCGGACGGCTGAGCGCGCCGTGCACGGTGGACGCCGGCATGCGCCGGGTGGGCCGGCCCGGCCGCCCGGTCCCGCGCGGCCGAAGCGTGGTTGTAGTGCCGCGACGGGGACGTGGTAGGATGACTGCCGCCGTGGAAGCGTGGAGTGCGGCAGGCGGACCGCCGCCGTTTACCAGCTTGGTCGCCGGCCTTGATGCGGCCAATCCGTTCGTCGGTCCCGAGGCGCTGGAGCGCACCACGGGGCACCGGTTCCGTGCCCGCGTCGGCGCCAACGAGAGCGCCTTCGGCATGTCGCCGCGCGCCCGCGCCGCGGCCGCCGCCGCGCTGGAGCGGCTGTCCTGGTACGGCGATCCCGAGAACTACGCCCTGCGCGCCGACCTCGCCGCCTACCACGGGGTGGCGGTGAGACAGGTGCTCGTGGGCGCCGGCATCGACGACCTGCTCGCCCTGGTGGTGCGCGCCTTCGCCACCGCCGGCGGGCGTGCGGTCATGCCTCTCGGCTCCTATCCCACGTTCGCCTACCATGCAGCCACCTTCGGGGTGGCGCTCGACACGGCGCCGTACGGCGGCGACGACTACGTGGATCTGACCGCACTGGCGGTACAGGCGCGGGACAGCGAAACGGTCCGCGTCGCCGGCGCCGCGGGCGGAGGCTCGGGTGGCGCCACCGTGGTCTACCTGGCGAACCCGGACAATCCCTCCGGCACTTGGCTGCCGGAGGCGGCGGTGCGCGACTTTCTCACCCAACTGCCGGCGCGCTGCGTGGTGGCGCTCGACGAGGCCTACGTCGACTACGCCCCGACCGCTCCGGCCCGCGCGCTGCTCACCGACGATGCGCGCGTGGTCACGATGCGCACCTTCTCCAAGGCGCACGGCATGGCCGGGGCACGCGTCGCTTACGCGGTCGGTGACGCGCGGGTTTGCGCCGGTCTCGACAAGCTGCGCTTGCAGTTCGGCGTAAGCCGGGTTGCGCAGGAGGCGGCGCGCGCGTCTCTCGCCGATCAGGCGTTCGTGGCCGGGGCAGCGCGCGAGGTAGCCACCGGGCGTGATGCGTACCACGAGCTCGGCCGCTCGCTCGGTCTGCCCACGCTGCCGTCGGCGACCAACTTCGTGTGCTTCGATCTCGGCACCCGGCAGCGCGCCGAGGCGGTGATGGCCGCCATGATCGAGCACGGCGTGTTCGTGCGCAAACCGCCAGCGCCGCCGCTCGACCGCTGTATCCGCCTCAGCGTGGGCACCGAGGTGGAGCGCCGCATCGTGGCGGCCGAACTGCGCCGGGTTGTGAACGAGGTGCCCTGAAAACCGGCGGACGGCGAGCGTTGCTGCCGGCGGCAAGCGTCGCCGCCTCTGGCAAGCGTCACAGCAGGCGGCGCGGGATCTAGGAGTCTGTCGGATTGCGACAGACTCCTAGTCTTTCGGACGGGATGGGCCAAAAGCGGCGCCCGAGGGCGGCGGTTTTGGGGCGCTATGTCGGACGGCTGTCGAGCGCGGTCCGGAAGCGGCGAATGTGCTCCGCGGTGGTGCCGCAGCAACCGCCGACGATGCGGGCGCCGGCTGCGAGCACGTCATCGAGCCCGACCAGCATCCCGTCCGGCGTCTGCCGGTAGACCACTTCCATGGCGATCAGTTCCGGCAGGCCGTTGTTCGGCTTCGCCATCAGCGGCAGGTCGGAAGCCGAGCGGTAGCGCGCGAGGATGCGCGCCGCCCAGGTCATGTCGATGCCGGTACCGCAATTGATCGCCAGGATGTCGGCGCCCGCTTCCTGAAGTACCTCCGCGGCCTGCTCCACCTTGACGCCCATCATGGTGCGCACGTCCTTGCCGTTGCGGTTCAGGTCGAATGCCATCGACCCGATCACGCACGGCGCGCCCGCCTCCCGGGCGGCGGCGATGCCCAGGCCGATCTCCTCGAGAGAAGTCTGCGTCTCGATGATGATGGCGTCGGCGCCGGCGGCCACCAGAGCCGCCGCCTGTTCGCGAAACGCGTCGCGCACCGCGTCCTGCGAAATGTCGCCGTACGGCTCCATCAGCCCCCCGAACGGCCCGATGTCACCGATCACGTACCCGGGCCTTTCGCCGAACGCGGCGCGCGCGACGGCCACGCCTCGGGCGTTGATCTCCGCCACCCGATCGTCGAACGAATGGCGCTCCAGCATGATGCGGCAGGCGCCGAAGGTGTTGGTGAGCAGGCAGTCCGAGCCCGCCTCCACGTAGCCGCGCTGAATCGCCAGCACCGGCTCCGGGTTGTCCACGTTCCATATCTCGCCGCAGCCGCCCGGCTCCAGGCCGGCCTGCTGCAGTTGCGTGCCCATCGCCCCGTCGGCTAGCAGCACGCGTTCCACTATCGCCTCGAGCAGCGGCTGCCGCACCGCGGCGGGTGCCGCCGGGCTGTTGGTGCTTGAACCTGTCATTGCGGCAAATATATCCGGCTTACGTGGCTCCCGGCGACCGACGAACCACTAACGGCGTGCATCCAGCCGACTCACGTTGCCGGTCCAGTCGAGAATATCGCCGTCCGCGGTTGCCAAGAGATGGCCGCGCAATGCCGTCGCCACGATGAGACGGTCCGCCGGATCGGCATGAAAGTCGGCGAGACCAACGGCGTGGATGCCGATTTCGCCATCGACGGCGATCTCGACCACGCCCTGCGCCAGCTGCTCATTGCGCCACAGCGCTACATCCTCGGGGAATTCGATTCTGCCCTTGGCCTTCAGCAGGGCCACTTCCCAAAATGAGATTGCCGACCCCGCCACCTCGCCTGATTCCCATGCGCGGTCGATCTCAGCACGCGCTCTGGTGCCAAGCTCCCGTTCTCCCAATCTCAGCCACAGCATCACGTGGGTGTCGAGCAGGATCACTTGCCATCGTTCCCTGCGCTGCCGATTTGCGCCTCCCACTCGACATCGAGTGGCTTGATGATGTCGCCAACCAACTCGATTCTGCCGCGGTCGATGCCAAACAGGGTTCGCGGCTTGGTTCGGTACGGAAGTAACCGCGATACTGGGCGCCCGTTCTTTGTGATCACGATCTCTTCGCCCGTTTCCGCGACCCGATCCATGAGCTGAAGGCACTTGGCCTTGAACTCGGACGCCTTGATGACAGCCGGTGTGCCGGCAGCTTGGCCTATCCTCGTGCCCATCTGTCAATCCTCAGAAGTCCAATTCTGACCATGGACATGACCATAGTCAAGACCAACATTATCGCAGAGCAATGCAAGCGAGCCGTCACGTTCAAGCCGGTGCGCCGGCCCGGAACGGCAGGGGGCAAGACAAGCCGCCGAGGTCGGACGGCGCCCGCCATAACGTCCGCACTCGCCGAGGGGACCCACCCAACTGAGTACATCAGGGTGGTCTCTTCGTAGCATGTCTGCCAGCTTCTGAGCTGTCGCCGAGTCGCGGTATCTCAATGCCCATACGATCAACAGCAAAAGCACGCGCCTTCTCGGGTCGGTAGCCAGTGTCGTCGATGCTGGCTGCTACGTGAGCCTCCTGTGGGTCAACTTACTGGCGAGGATCAGGTCGAGCGCAAGCCAAATAGAAACACCGATCTGGTACTCAAGTCCGGCAACTGCAGCGCTCCCCGATCCGCGTGTCTCGGCGTCAATGATCACGGTCCACTTCCTCACTCGTCGCGACGATATACCGGTCCCTATGGTAGTGCCCGAAGCCTGAGACGGCGCGGTTAGGCCGACGTGTCGGCATGCGCCAAGGCGGGGCGGCGGGAGGAGATGGCGAGGGCGGCTTCCCAGGCGGCGGCGAAAGACAGCAGGTCAGCCTCACCCCCGTAGCGGCCGACGATCTGGGCGCCCACCGGCAGGCCCTCGGGCGTGAAGCCGCACGGCAGCGACAGCGCCGGGTGGGAGGTCATGGTGATCAGCGAGCAACTCTGCATCCAGTCGATGTAGGTCGCCATCGGCACGCCGTCGATGGCGCGTGGCCAGTCCACCTCGACCGGGAACGGCACCACTTGGGACACCGGCAGGATCAATGCGTCGAACCGTTCCAGGAAAGTGCTCATGCGCAGGAACTGCTCGGCACGCAACTGGTGGGCGCGGACGATCTGATCGCTGGTCAGAGCCAGGCCGCGCTCGATGTTCCAGATCACTGTGTCCTTGAGCTGGTTGCGGTGATCGCGCAGGGTGGCGGCGTGGTCGGTGGCGAAGCGCAGCGCGCGGATGGTGTCGAACGCCTCTGCCCCGCCGGACAGGTCGGGGTGCGCCTGCTCCACGATGCAGCCGAGGTCGGCGAGCAGCGGCAGGGCCCGTTCGATCGCTTCGCTGACGGCGGCTTCCACCGGCAGCATGCCCAGGTCGCGGCTGTAGGCGACCCGGCAGCCCTTGAGGCCACGTGGAGCTACTTTGGCGAACGGGGCAGCGGATTCGCAGATCGCGGTCGGATCGCGCCGGTCGGGGCCGGCGATCGCGCTCAGCAGCAGCGCGGCGTCGGCCACCGTACGTCCCATGGGGCCGAGCACGCTGAGCGTCTCCCATGGGTCGCCGGGCACCTTGGGCACCCGCCCCGGTGTCGGCCGCAGGCCGACCACGCTGTTGAAGTTGGGCGGATTGCGGATCGAGCCGCCGTAGTCGCTGCCGTCTGCTACCGCCACCATGCCGCTGGTCAGCGCGGCGGCGCCGCCGCCGCTGCTGCCGCCTGCCGAGCGCCCGAGGTCGTAGGGGTTGCGAGTCACGCCGAACACCGTGTTGAAGGTATGCGAGCCGGCGCCGAATTCCGGCACGTTGCTCTTGCCCACGATAACCGCCCCGGCGGCCCGCATGCGCTGCACCATCAGGTCGTCGTGGTCGGCGACGGCGTCGCGGTAGATCGGCGAGCCGCGCGTGGTCGGTAGGCCAGCCACGTCGACCAGATCCTTGACCACCACCGGCAGCCCCGCCAGCGGCCCCGCATCGGCCCCGGCTGCAAGCGCGGTATCGAGTTGCGCCGCCGCCGCCGTCGCGCCCTCCGCGCCCAGGGTGCAGATGGCGTTGACCCGTGGGTTGAGCCGTTCGATCTGCGCCAAGTGCGCCGCCAACAGCTCTGCGGCGCTCAACTCGCGCCCGCGCACCAGCGCCGCCAGCTCGGTGGCGGGCCGCAGGCACAGGTCGGCTTCTGTCACGGTGTGCCTCCTATTGGACGAGGACGTGGAGTGGCGGGGAGGGCCACCACGCTGACTCCGTACCATCCTTGCGTATGGCCTGCACCTGGGCTTGGTAGCCGGTAAGGGAAGTCGCGTTGATACGAACCTCCGTCGAATTCGTGAAGGCGAAGCTCCACTCGGATGTCCCTGTTTTCCGGTACCGGACGAGATAGTGGTTCACGTCGCCTTCCGCCTTCGTCCAAGACACCACCATGGCTGCCTTCGATCCCACCGCCTTCGGATCGATCGGGGCGCCGCTCGGGGGTTCGGCGGGACGCTCCGAGGTCGAAGTCGTGCTACACGCTGTCGTCAGGGCAAGCAGCAGGACCGCCAGTACGAAGAACCGAATCAGTCCCATCTCGGCGCGGTGCTGCCATGCCCTTGTATCGGTTGTCGCCATGAGGATACTCCATGCGCCGCACCGTTCGGGGGTGCCGCGCATACGACGGTAGCATACTCGCGCGGTTCGGGGCATATTGGGCGCCGGAGGGTTGCAGTGGCGAGGACTGGAAGCTCGGGCGGCACTTCCCTCGCTGAACCACTGGCGGGCCGGCCGACGCTGCTCGGGCGGCTGCGCAAGACGCTGGCGCACAACTGGCAGTTCTACGTCCTGGTGGCGCTGCCGCTGGTGTACCTGATCATCTTCCAATACGTGCCGATGTACGGAGCGCAACTGGCGTTCAAGAAGTACCGCGCCGCGCTCGGCATCTGGGGCAGCGAGTGGATCGGCTTCGACCACTTCGTCGCCTTCCTCCAGTCGTTCCAGTTTCAGCGCATCGTGCGCAACACCATCAGCATCAGCGCCTACTCGCTGGTGGCCGGGTTCCCGGTGCCGATCATTCTGGCGATCGCGCTCAACAATAGCTAGGCGCGGCGCTTCAAGAAGTCGGTGCAGCTGTACCCGCTGGTGTACATCGTCAGCTCGTCGCTCAGCTCGGTGAAAGCGGTGCTCAGCGGCCGCGTGTGGCTGTGGCCGGTGGACTTCTCCCTGGACGGCTACCGCGCGGTGATCAACTACTCGAAGACCTGGATCGGTTACGCCAACACGCTGGTCTACACCGTGGTGGGCACCGGCATCAACGTGGTGTTGACGATCCTGGCCGCCTACCCGCTGTCGCGGCGCGACATGGCCGGAGGGGCCGGACGGGCACCGCACCGCCGCCTTCAACCCGTTCTCGACGGTGCCCGGCTGGGGCGCCATCACCACTGAGGCGGACGAGCCGCTGATCGCCTGGCGCTGGTTCGACTTCCTGGCCACGCAGGATGCGCAGTGGCGCATCTACCAGGGCGAGGAGGGCACCGACTGGGACTACCCCGCGGAAGGTGAGATGAGCTTCTACGGAACCCAGGCCAACCTGATCGAGCATGTGTTCATGTGGGCCGAGCAGGAGCAGAACCGCGCCTGGCTGTGGATGTACCCCCGCCAGGGCTACGAATTCCGCACCATCGACGACGGCGACCCGTACTACGAGGCCGGCCGCCTGTACCGCCAGTCGCTCAAGTACTGGGAGCACGTGCCGGACGAGAAGCTGGTGCTGCCGGTGCTCAACATGACCGAGGACGAGACCGACGAATACCAGGCGCTCCGTACCGAGATTCTGGCCTACCACAACGAAAGCTGGGTCAAGTTCATTACCGGCGGCCTGGACGTGGACGCCGACTGGGACGAGTACGTCGGTACGCTGGAGCGCATGGGTCTGGAGCGCACGCTGGAGATCGCGCAGAAGGTGTTCGACCGCCAGTACGGCTGACAGATGCCGCGCGGCGACCGTTGATGGGGCCGGGCAGTGCCCGGCCCCGTGGGCGCGGTGATCGACCTGAACGACCGATCGACCAGCCGCGATTGACAGCCGGCGTATCGCTCCCTACGGTGGGGCCGGTAAGGCGATGTTGAGGTTTTCCGAAGAGATTCTGCTGCTCCTGCTTGATGAAAGGAGCGGGCGGTTCGCCCATGTGATCGAGTCGTCGCTGCGCTGCGCAATTGCGGGCGCGGTGCTGATGGACCTGGCGTTGGAGAACCGCATCGATACCGATCCGAAGCAGCTTGTGCTGGTCGACCCGTCTCCGGTGGGAGACGACCTGCTCGACCCGACGCTGGCCGACATCGCGCAAGCAACCGAGACCCGCGACGCGCGCTACTGGGTGAACCGGATCGCCGGCGATGCCGACCGCATCCGCGAGACTGCCCTGCGGCGTCTCGTCGAACTCGGCATCCTGCAGCGCGAGGAGGATCGCTTTCTGTGGGTGTTCCGGTCGCGCCGCTACCCGGTGATCGACGGCGAGGCGGAGCGCGAGGTGAAGCTGCGCATCATGGAGGTGCTGTTCAGCGACGTGATCCCCGACCCGCGCGACGTGGTGATCATCGGCCTCGCGGACGCCTGCGGCCTGTTCGGCGTGCTGCTGTCGCGGCGCGAGTTGCAGCGCGTCGAGGAGCGCATCAAGCAGGTGCGGCAGCTCGACCTGATCGGCCAGGCGGTCATTCAGACGGTAGCGGAAATCGCCATGGCGATATCCGGCGCCATGCGCACCATCATCTAGTGTAGTTCAGACCGGGTCAGCGCGAGGAGTCGGCGGGGCGGCGGCCGGGAATGAGCGCGGCTACCGCCACCTCCAGGTCGGGGAGCGTGGACGGCGCTACGGTCTCTCCCGGCACGTAGCGGCGCACGGTCCGATAGCGACCGGCTTCCGGATCCGAGTAGGCTTCGATCCGGTCCGCTTCCAGATCCACGATCCATACCTCACGGATACCGCTGAGGGCGTAGAACGGAACCTTGGTGTGGCGGTCGTAGTCGAGCGAGGAGGCCGCCACCTCCACCAACAGCAGTACGTCGCCCGGGCCGGGATGATCGAAGTCGTAATAGTCGTCCCGGTGCGCCAGCAGCATCAGGTCGGGTTGCGGTTCCGAGTAGGGGTCCGCGGCTACCGGATTCTGCACCTGGACCAGCGCCCGACCTGCGAGACGTTCAGAATTGAAGGTGGAGTTGAGCCGCAGCACGCAGGCGGCGTGTCGATTGCCAATGGCTGCCATGACGATGACTTCCCCTCCCAACAACTCGACGCGCTCATCCTCGGCGAAGATGCAGGCGCGTCCCATGGCCTGGTATTCCTCGCGGGTGAACAGTCTCCGTCTGCCTGCGGACGCGGCGCGCGGCGTGGTATGTGTGGCCGGCCGGGTCGCGATCATGGCCCCATTCCAACATGGTTTCGGGATCGGGATCAAGGCGAGAGTGGCAAAAATCGGTCCCGACTGTTCCGGGTCAGGTGCTGCCGGGGGCGGTCTGGATGTATTCCAGGCTCTGGTGGCGGAAGTAGGCGTTGTACAGTTTGGCGTAGTGGCCGCCGGCCCGCAGCAGCCGTTCGTGGGTGCCTTGTTCGATGATCGCGCCGGCACGCAGCACGACGATGCGGTCGGCGCGCTTGATGGTGGACAGGCGGTGGGCGATGACGATGGCGGTACGCTCGCGCAGCAGTTCGTCCATGCCCTCCTGCACCTGCGCTTCGGTCAGGGGATCGATGCTGGCGGTCGCCTCGTCGAGGATCAGCACGGCGGGGTTCTGCAGCAGGACGCGGCTCAGGGCGACGAGCTGGCGCTGCCCCATCGAAAGGTTGCGCCCGCGCTCGGTCACCTCTGTGGCCAGACCGTCGGGCAGGGTGCCGATCCAGTCGGCGTCGTCGGCGTCGCCGCGGCCGTAGCGGATGTTGTCCAGCACGCTGCCGTTGAACAGGAACGGCGCCTGGGTCACGAAGCCGAGGTGGGAGCGGTAGCTGGCCAGGTCCAGGCTGCGGATGTCGCGTCCGTCGACCAGGATCTCGCCGCCCTGAAACTCGTAGAAGCGCGCCACCAGCTTGGTAATGCTCGACTTGCCGGAACCGGTATGGCCGACCAGCGCCAGGGTCTCGCCGGGATGGACGGTGAGGGAGAAGTCGTCGAATACGCCTTCGCCCGCCTTGTAGTGGAAGCGCACGTTGCGTAGCTCGATGTGCCCCGTTACCGCCGACACCGGCGTGGACCCGGTCTGGCCGACGAGCGCCACCATCTCGCCGGCTGCGATGCGCAGATCGACGTCGGCCAGCACCGTCTGTCCGCGGTGGTAGCAGAAGGAGACCCGCTCAAAGGCGATTGCACCGCCCATCGCTGCCTCGTGGCCGCCGGTGTTCTGGTCCAGCTCCGTGGACGCCGTGAGCATGGCAAGAATCCGGCGCGCCCCGGCGATGCCGTTGCGCATCTGCGAGAACACCATTGTCGCCTTGTTGCTCGGGTTGCGGAACAGCGCCATCAGCCCGACGAAGGCGATCAGCCCGCTCAGTTCGATGCGGCCCGCGTGCAGCACCACGATCCCGTGCAGCAGCGCCAGAGCGGTCAAGATGCCGAACGCCAGCAGCGCCACGTTGAGCGCCTCAATGCGGCCCTGCCGCACCACCAGGTCGCGGAACAGGCCGGCGGCGTGCTGGAAGCGGCGCCGTTCCCAGGCTTCGCGCACGGTAGCCTTGACCACCTCGATGCCGGTGATCACCTCTTCGGCCACCGCGGCCAGGCGGCCGTACTGGGTGCGTTGCTCGGCCAGCGCCGGACCCACGCGGCGCATGTGATCGCGCACCGCGGCGACAAACGCCAGGCCGTAGAGCGCCGGCACGATCGCCAGAACGGGATCGATCAGGAGCACGTAGGTCAGCGTCACCACGAACCCGATCGGGAGGTCGGTGAGGTACACCAGACCGGGGTTGATCATCTCGTTGACCATGCGCGTGTCGTCGGTGGCGCGCGCCACCAGGTCGCCGATGCGCTGGCGGTTGTGAAAGGTCTGACTCTTGCCGAGCAGGCCGCGGTACAGTTCGTCGCGGGCGTCGCGTTGCAGGCGGTGGCCGAGGCTGGCGGCGCACGCCATTGCGGTGATCAACGCCGCGGCGTTGCCGGCCATGACGCCGAGCAGCCGAAGTGCCGCGAGCAGCAGTTCGCGGCTGCCGAGGCCGTCGATCACTACCTGCGCGGCGCGGCCGATCATCACCGGCATCAATGCGAACAACGACCAGGAGGCGAGTTGGCACAGTACTGCGAGAACGACCACGACCGGATAGCAGCGCAGATGCGACACGATCCAGCGTCCCGGCGTACGGGTATCGAAAGCGGCGGTGTGCCGCGCCGAGGCGGCTGCTGCGGTGAACTCGGAGAGCACGGTGCTAGCCGCCGACTACCGCGACGATATCGGTCGAATGCGGTGCGGTGATTGTGCTCAGACTCTGCCGCTGGCCGCCGTCAGCCGTGAAGTTTTCCGGGGCCAACCAAGTACGAAAGGCGGCATCAAGGCGCGGCCACTCGCTATCGATGATCGAATGCCAAGCGGTATCCCGGCTGCGGCCATTGTAGACCACGGCGTTGCGGAACAGCCCTTCGAAACGGAACCCGAGCCTGCGCGCAGCGGCACGCGACGGTCGGTTCAGCGCATCGCACTTCCACTCGTAGCGGCGATAGCCGAGCTCGAATGCCTGCCGCATCAGCAGATACATCGTCTCGGCGGCGGCGCGGGTCCGCTTGAGTTCCTCGGAGTAGTGGATGTGGCCCACTTCGATGGAGCCGTTGGCCGTGCCGACGTTGAGATACGCCGCAAACCCGGTCGCTCTGCCGGTGGCCGAGTCGACGATGGCAAAGAACAGCGGATCGGTTTCGCCGCACGCCCAGTCCAGCCAGCGGCTGAAATCAGCGTATGCCGTGAAGGGGCCGTACGGCATGTAGGTCCAGTTGACGCCGCGCGCGTCGGCGGCGAAGGCAGCGAAAAGCGGGCGGCCGTGCGTCTGCTCGCACAGCGGCACCACCTGACAGAATTGGCCTTGCAGGAGCGAGCGCTGGGGAGCCGGCGGCGACTTCCAACCGGCAACCGACATCCCGATCGGTTGGCCGAACTCGTTGGTCCGTGCCGCGGTGCCGGCAACGCGCGATAACGTTCCAACCGGCCCGCGGTGTTGCAGGCCGCTGCTTCGCTCGGCGTATCGCTCCGGCTCCATGCCGAGATATATGGGTGCCCGGTAGTACCGTCAAGTCTGGGGCGAGGAATCTCGCCGCTGGCTCACCAGTCAGCCGAGATGCTTCAGCGGTCTGGCGTGCCTATAGCCCGCGCGACCAGCCGCCGTCGACGGGAAGGTTGACCCCGGTGAGGTACGAGGCCGCGGGGCTGTAAAGGAAGGAGACCACGCGCGCAACCTCCTCGTGGGTGGCGGCGCGTGACAGGGGGATCTCCTCCGAGCGCCACTCGTTGGCAGGATCGAGCACCACCCAAGGCAGCACCGAGTTGACGCGGATGCGGTCGGCTGCCAGCCGGCGCGCCAGCAGCTTGGTGAGAGCGCTCACCGCGGCGCGCATCGATCCGCTGACCGGGAACATCAGCGTCGGTTCCAACCCGTCAGCGGCGGAGATGTTGACGATTGCGCCGCCGCCGGCCGCGCGCAGCAGCGGCAGGGCCGCGCGGGAGAGTCGCACAACGCTCATGAACAACAGCTCGAACCCGTCGAGCCACGCGGCGTCGGGCAACGTCTCCGGATCGCCCCTGGCGGCGTCGCCGGAGTTGTTCACCAGTACGTCGAGCCGGCCCCAGCGCTCGCCTACGGCATCGATCAGCCGGGCGATGTCCCGCGGTTGCGTCAGGTCCCCGCGCACCGCGAGGCCGTCTACCTCCTCTGCTACGGCAAGCACCTGCTCACCGCGCGCCATGAGGGCAACCTGGAAACCGTCGGCGGCGAGTTGCCGCGCACATGCTGCGCCGATGCCGCGGCTGGCCGCGGTCACGATCGCTACCCGTTGCGGTGTTGGCACCGTATCGTTCATCCGTCGGCCGCCGTCTCGACAAGCTGGATGAGCTGGATGAGGTTGCCGCAGGTATCGTTCAGTACCGCCACCTTGACCTCGCCGGCCGGCGTGGGGGCTTGCACGAACTCGACACCGAGGTCGCGGAGGCGGCTGAATTCGGCGTCGATATCATCCACCTGAAACGACGTGACCGGGATGCCATCGGCCATCAGCGCGGCTTTGAACGGCTCAACGGCGGCGTGGTTGCTCGGCTCCAGCAGCAATTCCGTTCCATTGGGGTCGTCGTTCGCCGTCAGCGTGAGCCAGCGGTACTCGCCAAGCGGGATGTCCCGCTTGACCTGAAAACCGAGCTTGCCGGTATAGAACGCGCACGCTTTGGCCTGGTCGTCCACAAAGATGCTGGTGATGTAGATCTTCATCGTCGGTGATCGAAACGTTACCGCGCAGGGCGCGAGGCGTCGACCGCCTCCTGGGCTGGCGGGCTGGATGCCACCGCGGTTTGCCCCGGGGCGCTGGCGAAGCAGGGGCTGGTCATGCGCGAAACGTGACCGCGGCATGGCGGCTGCTGAGGTCGGATGCCATTGCCGTGCTCCCTATCGACGACGACGACCTGCCTGCTCTCGACGGATTGATGCAGCGCTACGCCGATCGTCCCATGGACTTCGCCGACGCCACGCTGGTGCATGTGGCGAATCGTACGGGGATCAACACGGTGTTCACTGTCGACCATGACGACTTCCTGACCTACCGCATCGACAAACGGCGCCGATTCCGAATCGTGCCTGACCGCTGGTAGCGGGGCGCCGGCGCCAGCGCGTCCGTCGCCCCCGTCGCCGTGGGACCCTGCGGGCAGCAGAGCACACCTTGGCGGGGGCGACCGAGGAACGGATGGCTGCTGCTCTGCGGCGCTACCAGGCAGCCCGCGATCGCTTTGATGCTCTGCACGGCGATCAAGCGGCGTGGCAGGCCGAACGCGCGCTGGAGCGGGTAGGATTGGCGGGCGCGGGCGCGGGAGCCGTGGCTCTGCTATCCGGCGGCGAACGCAACCTGCTTTCTCTGGCGCGGGCGCTGCTGGGGGATCCCGGCCTGCTGGTGCTGGATGAGCCGGGGAATCACCTGGACTACGCCGGTCTGGAGTGGTTGGAGGAGATGCTCGCCAGCTTCTCGGGCGGCGTGCTGCTGGTGTCCCACAACCGCCGCCTGCTGGACCGGACGGTTACCCGCATCCTGGAGTTGACCGGTGGCCGCATCCGCGAGTACCGCGGCAACTATACCGACTACCGGCTGGCCCGGCTGCAGGCACTGGTCGCCCAGCGCGCCGACTACGTGGCCAATCAGAAGCGAATCGTCCAGCTCAGGGCCCTGGTCGCCCGTTTGGCGGCGGTGGCTGCCGTGCGTTCCGACAAGGCGGCCGGCAAGCGCCTGAGGGCGCGGCGCAAACAGCTCGTCCGCGAAGAGGGCCAGGCCGTGGCGCGGCCCGATCTCCGGGAGGAGCGCGTGTCAGTGGTGTTGCCGCAGGCTCGCAGCGAGGCGAATGTGGCGTTGCAGGTGATTGGCTATGAGCGGCGCTTCGGTGACCGCGTACTATTCCGGGACGCGCGCCTGGAGATCTCCTGCGGGGAGCGCGTCGCGTTGGTGGGGCCCAATGGCTGCGGCAAGACCACCCTGCTGCGCGACATCGTTGCGCATGGCTCGTGGGGGCACCCGGTACTTCGCGTCGGGCCGAGCCTGACCGTCGGTTACTGCGCGCAGAACCAGGACACGTTTGCCGCGGATCAATCCATCCTGGACGCATTCCTCGATTTGGGACTGGGCAACAGGCAGGAGGTCCTGGGCGCCCTGCGGGGCTACCTGTTCACGTGGGACGATCTGGACAAGCAGATCGGCGTGCTGTCAGGCGGGGAACGCAACCGCCTGCAGATTGCGGCTGCGGTGCAGCGGCAGGCCAACTTCCTGATCCTGGATGAGCCGACCAACCACATGGACAGCCCGTCCTGCGAAGCGATCGAGGACGCGCTGTTGGCGTTCACCGGGACCGTGTTGCTGGTCAGCCACGACCGGTATCTCCTGGACAGTGTCGCGACCGCGGTGGTAGAGGTTCGCGACCAGGGGCTGCACCGTTTCGCGGGCGGGTTCTCGGAGTACTGGGCCGAGCGCAAGCCCCGGCGCCCGGTCGCCGCTGCCGCCGACGGGGGCCGACGCCAAGTTCCTGAACCATCGCTGGAGGCCCGGATTGAGCGACTGGAGAGCGAGAAGGTGGAGTTGGAGCGTCAGGTCACGCGGGCGCTGCAGTCTGGAGACCGGACCCTGGAGCGGCGCTATGCCGCTCGCCTGCGTCGCGTGGTCCGGCAAGTCGAGCGGCTCCATGAACAGTCGGCCGGCAATTGAATGATTTCTCACGCCCGTCACGAACGATTCGGCGTTTGACTGCATACGGTCCGTAGGCGAGAGCGTTGCGAGTCTCGCCGCGCTCAAATGTGGTCACCGTGATCGAGACTCTCCTTCACCAGAGTGAGTTCCGCAACAATCATCTGCGGCGGGCGCTCCCGCGATGCTGCCCGCAACCGGTCGATGGGACGTGGCGCGGAGTCGCCCGAGTAGAGCGTCGAGCAGAGAAATATCCATGCCTGCTTGTGGTCGTACGCGGTGCCGTCCTCGCACGCGAAAAGAGCGAGAATCGCGGCGATGCCAGCCACCACGTCCGCGTCGTTGAACTGATCCTTTGGGATACGCAGCGACTTCTTGAAGCCGCGGAAACCAATGATCTCACCCTTCTCAATCCGCCTGGTGATAGTGGACTTGGCAACACCGAGCATTGCGGCCGCCTCGGCCGCCGAACCGACCGTCAAGTCAAGCGCAATGTCGATCCTCCGCACACCGCCGAGGTTCGTCAGCTCCGCCATCGCATCCCGAACAGCATGGTCGAGTGAGGTCAGCCTCCCGGCCTCAGCCTCCGCTTCGGAATCCGCCACGTCGCGTCCGACTCGACGTTCGAGCACCTTGGTGTACCCGTCTCGTCGGGCTTGGAACAGCCGGACCCGGTTGATCTGCGAGGCAAGGAGAATTGCGAAAACGGACCCGTGCGTCACCGGCGGCGACGATTGCATCAGTTCGGCGATGAAATTCAGCGGCTGCGCGAGCGCATCGACCTTGACTGAAGGCTGATCAGGGTCTGCCATGATGGGTCCTCCTCAAGATGCTTAAGGGCTCTCGCCAAAATAATATGTTCTTTAGGTGAAGTGTGATATAGTGACGCTTCGTGATGGATGTCGCCCTGACCGAAACCGTCAAGGCCAAGTTCGTTGCCCTTGACCCGTTGTTCGACGAACGCTTGCGACGCCGCTGGGCGGCAGTCGAAGCACGCGGTATCGGGCGTGGCGGGATAGCCCGCGTAGCCGCAGCCACCGGTATGTCGCGGACGACCATTCGCGCCGGTCTGAAAGAGCTCGCTGCCAAGCAAGCGGCAGAGGCAGAACCCGAGACAGTGCGCGTGCGCCGGCCGGGGGCGGGACGCAAGCGATTGACCGCGCACGACCGGACCCTGGCGCAAGCGCTGGAGCGGTTGGTCGATCCGGTCACCCGCGGCGATCCGATGGGGCCGTTGCTGTGGACCTGCAGCAGCGCGGCGCGGTTGGCGACGGAACTGACGGCGGTCGGTCACGCGGTGAGCGAACGGACGGTGAACCGACTGTTACACGAGTTGGGCTACAGCCTGCAAGCCAACCGCAAGACGCTGGAAGGCAAGCAGCATGCGGACCGCGACGAGCAGTTCAAACGCATCAACCGGCGGGTGCGAGCGTTTCAGCGTCTGGGGCAGCCGGTAGTGTCTGTGGACACAAAGAAAAAGGAGTTGATCGGGCAATTTCGCAACGGCGGTCGAGAGTGGCGTCCGCAGGGCGACCCGGAGCGGGTCAAGGTGCACGATTTCATCGACCGGGAACTCGGCAAGGCGATTCCGTATGGGGTCTATGACGTGACCCGTGACAGCGGCTGGGTGAGTGTGGGGGAGGATCATGACACGCCGGCGTTCGCGGTGGAGACGCTGCGGAGGTGGTGGCGCCGGATGGGCAGGGCGGCGTATCCGGCGGCGAAGCGGCTGCTGATCACGGCCGACGGGGGTGGTTCCAACAGCAGTCGCAGTCGGCTGTGGAAGGCGGAGTTGCAGAAGTTCGCGGACGCGAGCGGGCTGTGCATCTCGGTGTGTCACTTTCCGCCGGGGACGAGCAAGTGGAACAAGATCGAGCACCGGATGTTCTGCCACATCGCGGAGAACTGGAGAGGGCGGCCGTTGGTGAGTCGAGAGGCGGTGGTGAATTTGATCGGGCACACGACGACGACAGAAGGATTGACGATCCGCTCGGAGTTGGACGAGAACAGCTATCCGACGGGACAAACGGTGAGTGACGAGGAGATGGACAGGCTGAACCTGACGAGGGACAAATTTCACGGGGAATGGAACTACAAACTGACCCCGCGACACCGGTAACAGACAGTTTATTTTGGCGAGACGCCTAAGTGTGACTGATCTATAGCTCATCCGTCCGGCCGAGGACTATCGGGATGAAATGATCTCGCCGTGCCAATGTCCGTTGTGTCGGCGCGCCACCAATAGGGCATCGACGTTGGAATCCACATGAGCAATGAGATCCCCTCGTTCGTCCCAAAACGCACTGTTTCCCGCAGATTTCCGCCGACCACTTGAACCGGCGTAATTCGTCGTTAAGGCAGCCATCCGATGCGACCTAGCGTATCGCTTCATCTTGTTGGCGTGCTCCGAGAATTCAGCGTCGGTTTTCATTATGGACGCCACGTATAGCTGGGCACCGCGGGCGGCCACGGTGGCGGCGTGAGACGCACAGCTTGTATCTGCGCATATCGCTATTCCCACGCAAACTCCGTTAACCGATACTACACGGCTGCCCTTACCAGAGAGGAAGTACGGTTGCTCGCTCTCATGAACGTGAATCTTCGCGTAACAGACAGTTTTTTGGGCTGAAAGAACAAGAGCGGCGAGATATGGCCGCTCCTTCTCCGACGCTAGAGGACCGCCGACGAGAACATGCATAACCAGCAGAAGCGGCTCTATCGATGAACCGTACATGTGAGCGAATGTTCTCCGCCACGTCGCCTCTTTTTGACGATGATTGTGCAGCGGCAACGACTATGTTGTGCTTTACGGGTCCCACGGCAGCAAGACTTATCCCGCGCCAGTGTCATGGTGGACGATGGGCACGGTCAAGGCGCTAGGTGAGGAGGGTAGGGCGCAGGTTGGGGATGTCGGGGTCGGCGGGGAACCAGGGGCGCTGCAGGTTGCGGAAGGGGACGTTGCGTACAGTGGCCGGGGTGGGGCCGGGGGTGTCCAGGATGTAGGTGGCGGCGGCGAGGGGCGAGTAGGCGAGGTGGTAGTTCATCGGGTTCTTGGCGACGATGAACTTGGCCGCGGCCGGGTCGAGGTCGACGCAACGGAACTGCTCGTCGGCCCAGTCGTAGGTGGCGTGGGTGGCCAGCAGGATGCGCACGGCGCCGGTTCCGCCGCCGGTGGGGACTTCCAGCACGGCGGTGGGGCCCATGTCGCCCTCCACGCCGTCCCAGATGCCGCCGCGGTAGCGGAAGCGGCCGTCGCTGAGGCGGACCACGCGGCCGGTGACGGTGACCGGCTTGCCCCACTGCGGGTCGAGCCGGTGGCCCACGGCCACGGTGACGGTGTTCCCAGCGCCGGCTTCGTGGCAGGCGCGCGCCGCGGGCGGATCCACCACCGGCACCAGGGCGGGGCCGGGCAGGGCGGCGCCGAGCAGCGCCTTGAGGGAGGCCGCGCTGTCGCCGACGGCGCCGCCGCCGCAGCAGTCGGCGGTCTCGATCAGTAGCACGGTGCCGTCCACTTGAAGGCCGGCGGCTACCGCCTGCTCGGGAGTGCGTACCTCCGGCTCCAGTTCGGCGCGGCGCCGCCAGTAGTCCTCGGCCAGCTCGGTGGCGAGTTGCGCCGCTCGTTCCGGATCGCCGTCGGTGACCACCAGGGCGCCGCTGCCCATGTCGGGCAGGTCGAGGTAGGGGTGTACCAGGATCATGCTGGTGGACAGCACCCCGGCCTCCGCCTCCAGCGCCTTGGCGCGGCGCATCAGGTCGGCGAACGGGCCGGCGCCGTCGGTGGAGCCGTTGATCGCGCCGGTCACCACCGGCACCTTGGCCATCGCCATGGTGGGCCGGCAGCGCCCGGCCACGGTGTCGGCCAGCAGCCGCGCGGCGCGCTGTCCGGTGGAGACGGCGTCGCGGTGGGGATAGGTCTCCCAGGCCAGCAGGGCATCGGCGCCGCGCACCATCGCGGCGGTGACGTGGGCGTGCAGGTCGAGGGTGGCCACCACCGGGGTTTCCGTGCCGACCAGCGCGCGCACCGCGCCGATCAGGTCGCCCTCCGGGTCGCCGACGTGCTCGGCCGCGGCGGCGCCGTGCAGCGGCAACAGCACGCCGTCCACCGGCAGCGCCGCCTGTAGCCGTTCGAGGATCTCGCTCTTCAGTTCCTCGTAGATGTCCCTGGTGAGCGGGCCGCCGGCACAGGTACTGGCGTACAGCAGGGGCACCGGCGTCAGGCGCCGCTCGCTCAGCACCTGCAGCATCCCGGCTACCGCGCCGCTGGCGCCGGCGAGCAGCTCGTCGCCGCGCAGCAGTTCGTAGCGCTCGTACCAGGAGCGGTCGATCGGCGCGCCGCCGAGGTGGTTGCACTCGGTGAAGATCGCCCCTATCGCTACCCGCGGCTGCGCCGCGGTGGCGTGCAGCCGGCCGCCGGCGCGCCGCCGCTCGGCTGTGCCTGTCACTTCCGCCTCCCCATTGCCAAGCGAGCTATGGAACTCACTGCCGGGGGTTCGGCGGCGGCCTGCGATACCGCGTGCGCTTGCGGAACGGGATCCCCGGAACGTCTCCGACGATTTCCCGCACGTCGAACAGTAGGCTGAACACTCTTCCCTCGTGTACCGCTTCGCCGGTACAACGGCAACGGTAAACTGAGACCGGCACCGCCGTCACGATCTGCACTCCCCGGCCTCCCCGGCGCCGGCCAGCGCCTCCTCTTGCGGTCCATCGCGCGCGGGGCCGTGGCGGTCAGAGATGGCGGGCGAGGAAGTCGTAGGCAAGCCGGCCGCTGATCTGGTGCCGGCCGTCGAACTCGTCGATGGTGAGCGCGTCCTCGGCTCCGAAGGCACGCCACGCGGGCTTGGCCCGCCCCATCGCCGCGCGCACGCCGTCGATCGGGAAATTCGTGTCCCGCCGGCCCGCCTCGATCAGGCAGGGGCGTGGAGCGATCAGCCCCGCGAAGTCGCTGAGTTCGCCATGGCCCAACAGGCCGGGCACGAAGTTGCAGGTGCAGTGGTGGAACGCGAGGATGCTGTGCCGCCAGTCGCAGAAGTAGCCGGAGATTACGCAGGCACGGATGCGGTCGTCGCAGGCGGTGGAAAAGTAGGCGTGCGCGCCGCCGCCCGAAATGCCCATCGCCCCGAGCCGGGCGATGTCCGCCTCTGGCCGCGTGGCCAGATAGTCGACCGCGCGCATGCCGTCCCAGACGCGCAGGCCCATCACCGAACCGTCGAGCATGATCGCGTAGGTGCTGGCGTTGTGGCAGGTGGTTGGCGCGGGACCGGTGAGTTCGCCGGCAAGCGCCGAGTAGTCCGCGCGCCGTTCGCCGAAGCAGCTTATCTCGGATGCGGCGACCACGAAGCCGCGCTCGGCCAGGGTGCACCCGAAGTCTTTGTGGTAGCCGTCCGGTTGCCAGCGCTCGGAGCCGTCCTCCCACAGCCCGACGATGTCGCGCACGCCGTAGCCGTGCCCGTGCAGGGCCAGCACGCACGGCGCCGGCCCGCTGAGGCCTTTCGGTACCAGCATGTACACCGGCATGGTCGCGTCCGGCCCGGTGCGCAGCACGACCCGCTCGCGGATGTAGGAGCCGCGGTCGACAGTCTGCTCCAGTTCGGCCTGCACCGGCGGCGCGGGCCGATCCAGGAAGCCCAGGTGCCCGCTGAGCACGCCGCCGGCGTGCGCCTGCCACGCGCGGGCGGCGTCGGCGGTCGTGGCGGTGAACGCACAGTCGCGCTCGGCTCCGGCATGCAGTGCGTCCAGGAGCCGGAGTGGGTCGAATTCGGTTCGCTGGTTCATGCCGCCACTGTGGAACTCATGCGGCGTGCTGGCAAGCAGTCGCCCGCGTAATTGATGTTGCGCGGCGGGCCGGCGAGTAACGCGGTCGCATCCACTGACCTCGCCCACGGGACTACAGTCGCACGTGACTGGTTGGCGTACCGCGCGCCCGGCGGCGTGCTAACCCGGTAGCCTCCGGTCGCCCACCGGTCTCCCTGGTCGCCCGCGGGTGGGAGTGCTAAAAACGGCAACGGCGGTTGACAAGATCAGGCCGCTACGATGGCTACGATGTGACACCCGCCGCGCACCGAGAGCACCCGGACAGGCCGTGGCGCCGCCGCCCTGAGTTGAGCGATGCGCGCGCCGGAGTGCATCAGTCCGCCCAACCGGTCCAACCGCTCAGCAAGTGCCAGCGTGACTGAGCGCGATAAGCGGCTTGTGCCGAAAAATCTGTCGGAAAACCGGTGGAAAACGGGCGCAGGGGTTGACACACTTTTTTGCCGTCGTTGCTGGCCCCTGGTGCGCCTCGGAACCCTGCAATGGTTTGCGCGCTACCGTTGACGGACCGCGTGCCGTTACCGGCGCCATAGTGAGCCGCCTGGGCGATTCCGGTGCCGGGTCGAGGACTTGTGACAATTTGCTATCTCTCAACCGGGTGTATAATTACGGTATGATGAATGTGATTGAAAGAAGACCGTTCAGCGAGCTGGGCGATCAGCAGCTCCTCGAGCAGACCAGGCGCCTGGCCGCCGATCAGCGCTGCCTCGAAGTGCACATCCTGGACCATCTCGACGAGATCGACCGGCGCGGTCTGGCGCTGCGGCGCGGGTTCTCGAGCCTGTTCGACTACGCGGTGCGGGAGCTGCGCTTCACCGACGCCGCCGCGCAGCGGCGCATCCAGGCGATGCGGCTGTGCCGGCGCCATGGGTGGGTGCGGGCCAGCCTGCAGAGCGGCGACTTGAGTATGACGTCGGCGGGCCAGTTGGAAACCACCTTTGCCGGTGCCGAGCGGGCCGAGCGCCAGAGCGATACCGGGCATCGGAATGTCGGTCAGGGTCGCGGCCACGATCAGGACCACGATTCCACTGGCCGAACCAGGCAGCTTGGGCTGCCGGCAGCGCCCGGCGAAGCAGGTGAGCAAGGGGAGCGCGGGCCCCAATCGGCGCCGGAGCTTGTACCGCCGGCCGGCGAGTGCTCCGGTGATGCGGCGGCGATGAACACGCTGGCGGAGCCGGTGGCGAGCCACGCTGCTGCGCAGGACCGCGGCGCCACGCATGCCGGCGCGCTGCTGCGGCGGCCGGAGTTGAACGGAAACGCCGCGCCGTTTCCGGCGTCCTCCTGCGATGCCGTTGCCGTTCCCGTTGCCGGTCCTGCCGCGCCGTCCTCGGACGAAGGCCCTGCTCCACGACTTCTGCAGCCGAAGGATCAGCCGAAGGATCTGCCGGCGTCGGCGCCCGTGGCCGAGCCCGTGCAGGTTGTGGCTCCATCGGAGTCGCGGCACACCGCTTCGTGCGCGCCGGAACTACCCCGGGATGATCCGTTTGCGGAGCTGTCGCCCGGTACGGTGTCGGCGGCCTCGCTACTGCACCCGCAGCGCCAGCGCGAGCTGATCGAGCAGGCCGCCGGCATGAGCACCCGCCAGGTCGCGGTCCTGCTGGCCGCCGCCGCTCCCGAGGTGGTGCCACCGCGCGACACGCTGCGCGCCGTGGCGCCCGACCGCTACACCTTGAAGGTGACCATCGACCAGGAGTGCGAACAGGGCCTGCGCCTGCTGAAGGATCTCATGTCGCACCTCGACCCGCGCATGTCGTGGGGCGACTTGGTGGCGCGCGTGGTGCGCGAGGCAGTGGTCCGCCACGACCCGCGCGGTGGCGGTAACGGGCACAGGCGGCGGCGAAGCGCGGGCAGCGCGGGCGCGTCATTGAGCCGGGCGCCGAAGACGAGGCGTGCTGCCGGGGCAGCGGCCGGTCCGGCTCAGGGCGTACACGAATCCTCGCCGCGGGCGCCGAACCGGACACGTGCCGCCGTGGCGCCGGCAGCCCCGGCACAACGAGGAGGCGGCGATACGGCGGCGCCGCAGGGCGGCGCCGCCGCCGAGAGGCAGAGCCCGATCGCGATGCTGGCCAACGCTGCTCCACCGCGGCAGTCAGCGCCCGCTGCACCGGAAGACGGCGCCCTCGCAGGTGGCGCACCATCGAGCGCACCCGCCGCTAATTCTGCGCCGCGGTTCGCGGGCGGCGCATCGGCGGGTGGTGTCGATGTCGGCGCAAGTGTGTCGGTCTCGCTGGTCGTCACTTCGGCGCCGGAGCCGGCATTCGGCGCGTCCTCTGACGGCGGACCGAGGGGCGCATCAGCCGGAGCAGTGGCCGGCGCATCGGCGGATGGTGTCGATGCCGGCGCAGTGTGTCGGTGGCGCCGGTCGCCACTTCGGCGCCGGAGCTGGCACTCGCCGTGTCCTCTGACGGCGAACTGAGCGGCGCATCAGCCGGAGCAGTGGCCGGCGCATCGGCGGATGGTGTCGATGCCGGCGCTGGCGTGTCGGTCTCGCCGGTCGTCACTTCGGCGCCGGAGCCGGCATTCGGCGCGTCCTCTGACGGCGGACCGAGGGGCGCATCAGCCGGAGCAGTGGCCGGCGCCTCTGCGGATGGCTCCCATGCCGGCGCTGGTGTGTCGGTCACGCCGGTCGTCACTTCGGCGCCGGAGCCGGCATTCGCCGTGTCCTCTGACGGCGGACTGAGCGGCGCATCAACCGGAGCAGTGGCCGGCGCCTCTGCGGATGGTGTCGATGCCGGCGCTGGCGTGTCGGTCTTGCCGGTCGTCACTTCGGCGCCGGAGCTGGCACTCGCCGTGTCCTCTGACGGGAGACTGAGCGGCGCATCAGCCGGAGCAGTGGCCGGCGCCTCTGCGGACGGTGTCGATGCCGGCGCTGGTGTGTCGGTCTCGCCGGTCGCCACTTCGGCGCCGGAGCCGGCACTCGGCGCATCCTCCGACGGGGGACCGAGGGGCGCATCAGCCGAAGCAGTGGCCGGCGCCTCTGCGGATCGCTTCCATGCCGGCGCTGGCGTGTCGGTCCCGCCGGTCGCCACTTCGGCGCCGGAGCTGGCACTCGGCGCATCCTCCGACGGGGGACCGAGGGGCACATCAGCCGCAGCAGTGGCCGGCGCCTCTGCGGATGGCTCCCATCCCCGCGCAGGTGCACGAATCTCGCCGGTCGCCACTGCGGCGCCGGAGCCGGCACTCGGCGGGTCCCCTGACGGCGGACCGAGCAGTGCATCGGCCCGGGCAGCGGCGCACACGACCCGCGAACCTGTTCACAGCCGCCACCAATCCCCGCCGCGGCGCCACATTCCCGCGGCGGTCCGGCGCCACATCTGGCTGCGCGACAGTGGACGCTGCTGTTATCGCGATCCGCTCACCGGGCGGCGCTGCACCTCTTCCCATCTGCTGCAGATCGACCACCTGCTGCCGGTCGCCGAGGGGGGTGGCCCGGAGCCGTTCAATCTCGAGTTGTCGTGCTTTGCTCACCACAGAATGCGCCACGGCCACGGGCCGGCTCCGCCGCCGGAGCCCCCGATGTAGCGCCTCCTCCGCGCTGCTCGCGTGCCGCTCGACTGCGCTGGCCGACAGCTTGCAGGTGGCCCGGCGGATACACTTCGCAGCGCCGCGAGCCGAGCGTGCGTCTTCTCTGCCGCCTCGTCAGACCCTGGCCGTCGCGGTCGATGTGCTCGTGCAAGTCGCTGTCGTGGTCTACCGTCAACGAATTCCTGCCGCTTCCGGCGTTCGCACCCCCAGCCCAGCCCAGCCCAGCCCGCTGACGTGTGGACCTCCGGGGCGGGGTTCGCTTACCTTCCCCGGTACTGACTCGATGGCTGCCACAACCTCTGTCGACCATCCCGCCCGTCCCGCCCTTTCCGCCGACCGCTGGGATCTCCTGACCCGCGGCACCTTGTTCGCGGTGCTGCCGGCGGACGAGCAGCGTGTGGTGCGCACCGTGCACGACCGCTACCGGCTGACGGTCCAGGAGATGCGCCAGTTGTGCGAGGCGGCGCGCGACCTGCAGATGTGGGGGGAACCGCGGCTGGGTGTGTGGTGGCGTGCTGCCGAGGGGCGGATGGCGGCGCCCGGCGGAACAGTGCCGGTGGACGGGCCGCCGGGCAAGGGTCCGGCACGGGCGCGCAAGCAGCGGCTCATGAAGGAGTTGCGGGAGCATCTCGAGGGGTTGCGCGGGGCGGCTACCCGGTACGGCGCGGAACCTTCACCGGTGCCCGACCGCCCGTCGCTGCACGTGGTTTCGGAGACTACCGGCGATGCGGTGTTCGGCGACTGCCCGGTGCGCTCGGAGCGCACCCTGTGCTGCAATCTGAAGACCATCGATGCGGTCAAGAACTGCGCCTTCGGGTGCAGCTACTGCACCATCCAGACCTTCTACGGCGACCGCGTGGCGATCGACGCGGATCTGGGCGCCAAGCTGCGCGGCCTGGACCTGGAGCCGGGCCGCTTCTACCACATCGGCTCGGGACAATCGTCCGACTCGCTGGTGTGGGGCAACCGCGGCGGCATTCTCGATGAGATGTGCGACTTTGCCCGCGCTCATCCCGACGTGCTGCTGGAGTTCAAGACCAAATCCGCCAACGTAACCTACTTCCTCGACCCGGCGCGCGCCATTCCCGCCAACGTGGTGTGCAGTTGGTCGCTGAACACCACGCCGGTGATCGAGCACGAGGAGCACTTCACGGCGACATTGGATCAGCGCCTGCGCGCGGCGCGGCGCGTGGCCGACCGCGGCGTCAAGGTGGCGTTCCACTTCCATCCGATGGTGCACTACGCCGGTTGGGAGCGCGACTATCCGGATCTGGCGCGGCGCATCATCGCCGAATTTGCGCCCGGCGAGGTGTCGTTCATGTCGTTCGGGTCGGTTACCTTCATCAAGCCGGTGATCAAGGAGATTCGCCGCCGCGGCGAGCCGACGCGCATTCTGCAGACCGAGCTGGTGAAGGATCCGCACGGCAAGCTGACCTATCCGGACGACCTCAAGGTGGAGATGTTCAGCACCATGTACCGCGCGCTGGCGCCGTGGCGCCGGCAGGTGTTCATGTACCTGTGCATGGAGAAGCCGGCGATCTGGGATCGTGCGTTCGGCTGGCGGTTCGCCTCCAACGAGCAGTTCGAGCAGGCGTTCGCCGCCGGTACGCTGTACCGGCAGTCCGCCTGAGCGTGGGCCCAGTGACTACGCTGCGAGAGCCGGTGTACACGCGTGTCGTGGCGTTGCTGCGCGACGCCGGGGTGTCGTTCACCGAGCGCGAGCATGCCGCGGTACGCACCAGCGAGGAAGCGGCGGCGATTCGGGGCGTGCCCCTGCACAGCGGCGCCAAGGCGCTGGTATTGAAGGCGGCCGATCAGTTCCTGTTGGCGGTGCTGCCGGCAGACTGCTCGCTGGACAGCCGGGCGCTGCGCGGCGTCGCCGGCACGCGCCGCATCCGCTTCGCCAACGGCGACGAGCTGCTGGAGCTGACCGGGCTCACGCCGGGGGCGGTGCCGCCATTCGGCAGCCTGTTCGGCTTGCAGACCATCTGCGATCCGAAACTGGCCGACAACCGGCACATCAACTTCAACGCCGGTAGCCACTGCCACTCGGTGCAGATGACCTACGCCGACTTCGAGGCGATCGAGCGCCCGCGGCTGGCGGTTATCGCGAGCCGCGCCGACGAGCGCTCCGGCAGCGCAGGCAGCGCGGCTGACTGAAGCGCGCGGGCGCCGCGACGTGGTATAACGGGAACGACACATGCAGCAGAAACATCATCAACTGGAGGCGATTCTGTCCGACATGGGCAGCGTCGCCGTGGCGCTGTCGGGCGGCGTGGACAGCGGCCTGGTGGCCAAGGTAGCCCACGATTGCCTGGGCGAGGCGGCGATCGCCGTGACCGCGGTGTCGCCGAGCCTGGCGGCCGAGGAGCGCGACGCGGTGGCGTCGCTGGTGGAGCGCATCGGCATCCGACACATGTTCCTGGACAGTTACGAGACCGACGATCCCCGCTACCAGGCGAACGCGCCGGATCGCTGTTACTTTTGCAAGACCAATGTGTACGACGTGCTGACCGGGTACGCGGAAGGCGAGGGCTTTCGTGTCCTGGTCGACGGCACCAACGCCGACGACGTGGGCGATCACCGGCCCGGCCGGCGCGCCGCCCGCGAACAGGGCGTGCGCAGCCCGCTGCAGGAGGCGGCGATCACCAAGGCGGAGGTGCGCGCCATGGCCAGGGAGCTGGCGCTGCCGATCTGGGACAAACCGGCGGCGGCGTGCCTGGCATCGCGCATCCCCTACGGCGCGCGGGTGACCGACGCGAAGCTCAGCCAGGTCGAGCGTGCGGAGGCGGTGCTGCGCGAGTTGGGGATCCGGCAGTTGCGGGTGCGCCACCATGACAAGGTGGCACGCCTGGAAGTGGAGCCGGATGCCATCGCCACGGTCCTGAAGCATCGCGGCGAGATTACCGAACAGCTGAAACGGGTCGGCTTCGTGTACGTGACCCTGGACCTCGATGGATTCCGCTCCGGCAGCATGAACGAAGTTCTGCCATGATCGAAGTTCTGCCATGATCGAAGTTCTTGGGTGACCGAGGAACTGCTCGCCGAGCTGCTGGGTGCGGTGCGCGACGGCGGGCTTGAGGTGGCGGCTGCGCTGGAGCGGCTGCGCGGGTTTCCGGTCGATGTCTCGGTCGCCGGGGCGCGGGTCGACACGCACCGCAAGCTGCGCACCGGCGCCGCGGAGGTGGTGTTCTGCCCGGGCAAGACGCCCGACCAGGTGGCCGAGATCCTGTCCCGGCTGCACGCCCATCACGGCCGCGCGCTCGGCACCCGCGCCACCCCCGAGTTGGCCGGGCAGGTGTGCGAGCGGCTCCCCGAGGCGGCCTACGACCCGGTGTCGCGGCTACTGACGGTCGGGTGGCGGCAGGCAGGCGGCTATTCCGCCGCCCCTGCGGAGGAGCGCCGTGGCGCCGGGGCCGGCGTGGCCGCGGGGTGGCCCGATCGCGACGCGGCGCGCGGGATGCCGGTGGCGAAAGGCGCGCCCGCGACGCGCGCGGCAGGCGATTGGGGCACGCCGGGCGGGCCGGGCCGGGTGGCGCAGCAGGGGCGTGCGACGCGCGAGGCAGGCGACGGGAGCATGCCGGGCGGGCCGGGCCGAGTGGCGCAGCAGGGGCGTGCGCCGCACGAGGCAGGCGACGCCGACGAGCCGGGCGAGCCAGGCGGGCCGGGCCGAGTGGTGCAACAGGGGCGTGCGCCGCACGAGGCGGACCGCGGGCAATCCGCACCCGCGGCGGGCGCGCTTGCGGCGGTGGTGACTGGCGGCACGTCTGACCTGCCGGTGGCGGAGGAAGCGGCGCAGACCCTGGAGTTCCTGGGCGGGCGTGTCGAGCGCTGCTACGACGTCGGGGTGGCCGGGCTGCATCGCCTGCTGGCGGTACGGCCGCAGTTGGAGCGCGCCGCGGTGGTGATTTGCGTGGCCGGCATGGAGGGCGCGCTGACCAGCGTGGTCGGCGGCCTGCTGGCGGCGCCGGTGATCGGCGTGCCGACCAGCGTCGGCTACGGCGCCCACTTCGGCGGCGTGGCGCCGCTGCTGGCAATGCTCAACTCCTGTGCCGCCGGCGTGGCGGTGGTCAACATAGACAATGGCTTCGGCGCGGCGCTGATGGCGCATGCCATCATCCGCCAGATCGGCCTTGTCGCCGCCGATTCGGCGCCGAGCTCCCGGCATCCGTTGCAGGACGGCACGTCATGACCGTCGCCTACATCGACTGCATCGCAGGGGTGAGCGGCGACATGCTGCTCGGCGCCCTGCTCGATGCCGGGGTTGCCGAAGCGGAACTGCGCGCGCGGCTGGCCGACCTGCGCCTGCCTGGGTTCTCGCTGGCGGTGCGGCGGGTGCAGAAGGTGGGCATCGGCGCGCTCACGGTCGACGTGCAGGTGACCGACCACGCCACCGAACGGCACGTGCCGGCAATCATCGAATTGGTCGAGAACAGCGCGGTTGCGGACAGCATCAAGCGGCGCGCCGCGGCCATTTTCCGCCGCCTCGGGGAGGTGGAGGCTGCGATTCACGGCACCACCCCCGAGCGCGTGCACCTGCACGAGTTGGGCGGCATCGACACCATCATCGACGTGGTGGGAGTGCTGATCGGGTTCGAGTTGTTGGGCGTCGAGCGGGTGGTGTGCTCGCCGCTGCCGCTGGCGCGCGGGTTCGTCGATGCCGCGCACGGGCGCCTGCCGCTGCCGGCACCGGCCACCGTGGCGCTCCTTGAGGGGGTGCCGGTAACCGGGGCCGAGGTCGTCGGCGAACTGGTCACGCCCACCGGCGCGGCGTTGGTCACCGCGCTGGCCGCCGAGTTCGGCCCGCTGCCCGCCATGGAGCTGCAGGCCACCGGCTACGGCGCCGGCAACGCGGACCGCTCCATTCCCAACGTGGTGCGGCTACTGGTGGGCCGGGCCGCCGGGACCGGCGCGCGCGAACAAAGCGGGATCCCGGCGCAGCGGCTGTTCATGATCGAAACCAACATCGACGACATGAACCCGGAGTGGTACGACTACGTGAGCGCGGCGCTGTTCGCCGGCGGCGCCCTGGAGGTGTTCACGCAACCGGCGGCGATGAAGAAGAACCGGCCCGCCACCCTGTTGAGCGTGCTGTGCCGGCCCGACGACCGCGCCGCGCTGCGCCGCACGCTGTTCCGCGAAACCACCACCATCGGCGTGCGCGAGTACCCGGTGCAGCGTTACGCCCTGCAGCGGGCGGCTGCCACCGTGGAGACCAGCCATGGGATGATCCGCGTCAAGCTAGTGCACGGCGCCGGCGTCGAGCGCCGCTGGACGCCGGAGTACGACGACTGCCGGCGCGCCGCCGAGGTCACCGGAGCCCCGTTGCAGGAGGTCTACCGATGCGCCCTGGAAGCGGCCCGCGACCTGCCGCCGCCGAGCGCATAGCAGGTCGTTGTCAGGCGCTCGGGGGTAGGGCGGTCCGGCGGATGATGTCGTCGACCATCTCGCCGACGCCGAAGCGGGGCCGCCAGCCGAGCTCGTCCGCGATCAGGCCGCAGTCGATCCGCCACTCGCGGTAGCCGCTCACCACCTGCATGATCACCGGGTCGGGCGCGAAGCTGAATTGCGCGTCAGGCAGGGTGCGGCGCACGTGCGCGATCATCTCGTGCACCACCACCCGCCCGGAGGCGACGTTGTAGATGCGCCGCGGGGCCTCCGGCGCAGTGGCCAGGCGCGCCAGCGCACTGACCGCGTCGTCGAGGTAGACCACGGGATACGCGGTGTCTTCGGTCACCTCCACCGCGTATGGTTCGCCGCGCGCCGCCTTCTCGGGGATCATCGAGGTGAACAGGCTCGCCGAACCGGCCGCCTGCCGGAACGGGCCGGTGACCGCGGCCATGCGCACGGCGCGCACGTCCATGCCGTGGCGGCGCACGTGCAGCAGTCCCATCTCCTCGGCGCAGCGCTTGGTGTACCCGTACCAGCCGTCCGGCTCCGTCGCCATGCCCTCGCGGATCGGCTGCGGCAGGCCGCGGCCGTAGACCCCGATGGTGCTCGCCAGCACCACCCGCCGCTCGCCGTGCGCGCGCGCCGCGTCGAGCACGTGCAACGTGCCGCTCACGTTCACCGCCATGGCAAGCGCGGGGTCATGGTCGCAGCCGGCGGTCAGCAAGCCGGCCAGATGGACGATCGGATCGTCGTCCCCGCTCGCCGCCACCGCCGCGCGCACCGCCCCGGCAGCGCGGATGTCGCCGCTGATGAAGCGCATCCCCTCGGGCCACCGGGCGCCGGCCGCCGCCCGCGGTTCGGCCAGGTCGAACCCCACCACCGCGCGGCCTTCCGCGACGAAGTGGCAGGCCAGCGCCCGGCCGATGAATCCGGCGCCGCCGGTAATCAGAATCGCCACCCCGCCATCATAGCGACCGCCGCGACCGGCCGCCACTCGACCGGCACTCAACCCGGCCAACCGGGCGGTACGGTGTAGCCGCCACGGCCATTCCGTGATACGCAAGGCGAACATCGACAACATCGATGGATGCGCAACCAGAGGAGCAACCGATGACCAGGCAACCGCAGCCGTTCGCGCGCAACTACGGCGCGCGGACAGGGATTGGCATGGCCCGAACGGAGTAAGCGATGAACAACGCACCACAACCATTCGCGCGCAACGGCACCGAAAAGATGGTATACGACGTGCGCATGAGCCCGCAGGCGGTGTGGCACGACGACACGATCTTCATCGTCTACCACGCCACCGGCGGCGGTCCCGGCGCCGCGCTGCTCGGCCACCCGTTCGCGATCGCCTACGATACCGCGCGCCGCCGCTGGTCGGAGCCGGTGCAGCTCGGCGCCATCGCGCGCTACGATCATCACTACGCGCCGATCATCTGGCGCGACGCCGGCGGCTATCTGCACGTGCTGTACCAGTGTCACGGCGCCGACGGCGGCGTGCACCTGGTGTCGCGGCGGCCCGACTCGATTGCCGGCTGGCGCGAGGGCCCGCCCATCGCAGCCTCGATCTCCTATCCGCACGCCATGCCGCTCGGCGACGGGCGCGTGCTGCTCTACTTCCGCACCTTCGGGCACATGGGCAACTGGGGTTACCAGATCTCCGACGACGGCGGCTACACCTGGATGCGGCCGCCGGTGCCGCTGGTCGACTTCGATCAGAATCCGCGCACGCCGCTCGACACCTGGGCATGCACCTACCACACGGCGCGCCTGTCCGCCGACCGCCGCTGGCTGCACATCGGCTTCAGCTACATGGACGAGCGCACCTCGCCCAATCCGGTCTATGCGCCGCCGTGGAACAATCGCTACCACCTCTACTACGCCCGCCTGGAGGTGGCCACTGGCGAACTGTACGCGCCGGACGGTAGCCGCCTCCAGCAGCCCCTGACCCGCGCCAGCGCCGAGGTGTGCAAGCTGTGGGACACCGAGCATCGCTACGCCCTCAATCCGTCGATCCTGGCCGGCGATGGCCGCACCGGGGCGGGGGAGGGCGGCGCCGCGTTCGTGGTGCCGGTCAGCGACCGCACTCCCGATGACGTGGTGTATTACTTCGTGCGGCGCTGGCACGGGAACTGGGAACGCCACCCGATGGTCCGCACCAACGACATCTGGGCCGGCTCGCACGTGACCCGGCGCGCTGACGGCGCCATCGTCGCGTATGTCACCGTGGGCACGGTCGACGGCGCGCCGCTGCGCTACGGCGGCGGCGAGGTGGAGTGCTGGGCGTCGCACGACGAGGGCGAAAGCTGGCAGCGCGAGGAACGCCTGGTGCCGGAGCCGGGCCTGCTCTACAACAACCCCAAGCCGGTGCAGCGGGCGGATGGTTCGGAGGTGGAGCGGGCGCTGACGCTGTTCGGCTGGGACGGGCCGCTCGGCCTGGAGCAGGCGCAGCGGCCGTACGGGTCGCTCGGCAGCAGCGGCCGCGCATATCTGTGGATCGACGGCGAGTGGCGTTAACTGCGGCGGCGCTGCCCCCGATACCAGTAGTGAGACACTATGAACAGACCGTCATTCAAGGTACCGGGACCGATCCTGTACCGAACTGATTCGCAGCACGAGGTCGCCCGGCCGCTTCTGCAACAGGAGAGTACGACTCGCCGGCAGGCCGCAGGCACGAGCGTTTCGGCGCGTGCCGCGGCCGTCGTCCTACGAGCGGCCGCCGTTGCGCTGACGGCCGCGGCGGCGATGCTGCCGGCGGCCTGCGCGTCGACCGGGTCGGTACCGGCGCCGGACGCCGCGTTCTCGGGCGGCGCGCAGTCGGCCGCCGACGAGGTGCGCGCCGTGTGGGTGGTACGCCATTCGCTGTCCAGTCCGGCAGCCGCACGGGAGGTGGTGGCGCAGGCCGCCGCCAGCGGGTTCAACACGCTGATCGTGCAGGTGCGCGGGCGCGGCGACGCGCTGTACCGCTCGGGCTTGGAGCCGCGCCCAGAGTTCCTGACCGGCCAGCCGGAGTTCGATCCGCTGCAACTGGTACTGGAAGAGGCGCGTGCGCGCGGCCTGACGGTGCACGCGTGGGTCAACGCGTACATCGTGTGGGGGCCGGTCGATCCACCGCTCGATCCCCGCCACCTGGTGAACGCCCACCCCGAGTGGCTGGCGGTTCCGCATGCCCTCGGGCGCGAGTTGTACTACATGGACCCGCGCGATCCGGCCTACGTGCGGCGGCTGATCGACTATTCCGCCGCCAACATCGACGTGGTGGAGGGACTGTATGCGAGTCCCTCCCATCCCGGCGTGCAGGAGCGCCTGCTCGCGGTGTGGAACGACCTGGCGGCCGGCTATGACCTGGATGGCATCCACCACGACTACATCCGCTTCGCCACCTCGGCGTTCGACTATTCGCGCACCACGCTGGAACGGTTCGGGACGTGGGTGAGACCGCGCATCGCCGCGCACCGCTACGACGCGCTGCTGGCCGCATCGCGCAACGACCCCTATGCCCTGGCCGACGCGCTGCCCGACCAGTGGGACCTGTTCCGACGCGACAGCGTCTCCGACCTGGTGCGCGGCGTCTACCTCGACGTAAAGGCCCGCCGCCCCGATCTCGTGGTGTCGGCGGCGGTGCTCCCGGAGTGGCGGTCAGCGGCGCGCTGGCGGTTTCAGGCGTGGACCTCCTGGCTGGCCGAGGGCAGCCTCGACGTGGCGGTGCCGATGGCCTACACCACCGATACCGGGGAGTTTCACGGCTGGGTCGATGCGGCGCTGGCGGCCGCCGGAGCTCCCGGGCGCGTGTGGGCCGGGGTGGGGGCATACCGCAACCCGGTCGACCGGACCGTGGAGCAGATCGACCAGGCGCGCGCGATAGGGGTCAGCGGGATCGTGGTGTTCTCCTACGACAAGGCGTCGGAAACCCCGACGCCGGACGGCGCGGCCTCGGCGCTGCACCGCATCGGCCTGGCGGCGTTCCGATAGCCCCCGAGAACCGGCTGCGCGGCGTGCCGACTGGACACGGCATGCGGTGTCTGGCGGCGTCAGACCGATGCGGCGCGCTCGGCATCGAGACGACCGCCCCGACCGCGGAGCCGGGGATCGAGCAGGTCCCTGAGCGCGTCGCCGAGCATGTTCAGGCTATACACCACGATCGTCAGACAGAGACCGGGCCAGAGCGCCAGCCAGGGCGCCACCTCCATGTACTTGCGCCCTTCCCAGCTCAGCATGGCGCCCCAGTCGGGAGTGCCGGGCGGAAGACCGTAGCCGAGGAAGCTCAGCGCAGCCGCCGACAGGATGTTGGCGCCGACGTTTACCGAGAAAATGACGATCATGGGCGCCATGATGTTGGGCAGCACGTGCCGCAGCACCGTTCTGGGGGTGGACGTACCGATTGCCTGCGCCGCCCGAAAGTAGTCGTTCTCCTTGATGCCGATCACGGCGCCCCTGGCTACTCGGGAGCCGCTGATGCCTCCCGCTATGCCGAGGACCAGGATGATCTGCGGCATACCCCGCCCCACCAGGGACATTACGGTCAACAGCAGCAGCAGTCCGGGAAAAGCCATCCAGGCATCCACGAATCGCTGCGCCGCCAGGTCCGCCCGGCCGCCGAAGAATCCCGACGTACCGCCGATCAGGACGGCGACCACGACGTTGACCGTGGTCGCGGCGAACCCCACGGTCAACGAGACCCGAGCCCCATGGATAAGGCGGCTCAGGTAGTCGCGTCCTATGTGGTCGGTGCCCAGGAGATACTTGACCGACGGACCTTGCAGCCGGTCCACCAGGTGCATTTCGTCCGGCTCGTAGGGAGCGAAGACACCGGCGAAGACGCTGACTACGACCAACAGCAGGATGACGATTGCACCGAACGCACCGAGTGGCTGCTCCTGCAATAATCTCCTAATCATGCCGCACCCGGGGATCGAGATAGGCATAGAGCAAGTCGATCACCAGATTTATCAGCACGACCCCGGTGGCGAACAGGAGGTTGATTCCCGAGACCAACGGATAGTCTCTGATTTCCAGCGCATCAAGCATGAGGCGGCCCAGCCCCGGCAGGTTGAAGATGTTCTCCATGATGACGGAGCCGCCCACCAGGATCGGCAATTGCAGCCCGATCAGGCTGACCACCGGGATGAGCGCGTTCCTGGTGGCGTGTCTTACCACGACCACTCTCTCTCGCAGCCCCTTGGACCAGGCCGTCCTGATGTAGTCCTGCCGGAGCACCTCGAGCATCATGGTGCGGGTCATCCGCATGGTGGCCGCGGAAAGGGCGGTGCCCAGAATCGCACTGGGAATGAGGAACATCCGCAGATTCCCCAGCGGGTCTTCGCGGAACGGGATCAGCTGCATCGGTGGCGACCACGCCCACCAGATTGCGGGAAAGATCACCACCATGAGTCCCAGCCAGAAGTTGGGCGTAGCCAGGCCGATGATGGCGAAGGAGCGCCCCACGTAGTCGGCGGCCGTATGCTGGCGAATCGCCGAGTAGATGCCGACCGGCAGCGCGATCACGAATCCGATTACCAGTGCCAGGACTCCAAGCTCAACGGTCACTGGAAATCTGGCGAATATCTTCTCCTCTATGGTGAAACCGCCGAGCAGCGAGTCGCCCAGGGTGCCGCGTAGAAAGATGCCGCCCACCCAGCGGCCATACTGCACGTAGACCGGCACGTCCAGTCCCAGCCTGCGCTCGAGCGCTGCACGGTCGATGGGCGGCCCCGCATATTCCAGATCGCCAATCATGGTGTCGATGATGTCGCCCGGGATGAAGCGTACGGAGAGAAAGACGAGGATCG
This sequence comes from Spirochaetia bacterium, assembly GCA_965262935.1. Classification (GTDB taxonomy): domain Bacteria; phylum Spirochaetota; class Spirochaetia; order SZUA-6; family Bin103; genus Bin103. The sequence continues at coordinate 2,278,344 of OZ253572.1, forward strand.
TCACGATGAACAATGTGGGGATCATGAGCAGTATCCTCCGGGTGATATACGCGCTCATGTCCCCCACCTCATCGTAGTTTGGTCTTGGCAGATGGGACGGCAGCCCTCCGCCACCGTCCCACCGTCATGTCGTGGAGCCCGGTTTCCTCAGAAGCCCATTTCCTGCTTCAGGTCTTGATCAATCCAGATACGGGCAAAGATCGGATGCCGATTCTGGGGCCCGAAGTGGACTTCTCCGTTGTAACCCTTGATCCACGGCTGGGCCGCCATGTACTTGCCAGGTTTCGGACCCCATACATAAAACTGCTGCTCCAACAGGCGCATGTCTACCTCCTTCACCAGCCTTTGCTGCTCTGCGATCGAGGTAGTGGATTCAGCCGCTTCAATCATGGCGTCCAACTCAGGGTCGTTCACCCTGGCCATGTTGCAGCACGCCGGAGTGCGTGACGCCGAGTGCGTGCGCCAGCGGACCACTGCTACAGGACCCTGAGCCATGTTGAAGCCTTGAAGTGTCATGGGGATGCCTTCTGCGGTACCCTCCGTTATTACCTCAGGGACATACTGAGGCCGGTCCAAGTTCCGAATCTCAGCGTCTACACCAATTTCCTTCCAGTATGCAGCGGCTATTTCCGTGTAGCCTAGATCGAACTCACCGAAGTGGATCACAGTCGTCTCGAAGCCATCAGGATAGCCGGCTTCCGCCAGCAGCTGCCTCGCTCCTTCCGGGTCATAGGCATAGCCTGCTTTGACCTCGGCGGGCCACTCGTCGAACGGCGTGTAGTACCCGGTGAAAGCTTCTCCCACGATTCCCTGAGGTTTCCAGAGAGCAGTTCCCTTGTAGTGGGTATCGTTGATGGTCTTCAGGTCCAACGCCATCTGCAGCGCCCTGCGCACCCTGATGTCGTCAAATGGCGGCTGGTCCAGCGGGAGGGCGTAAGCGGTTTCGGCACGACCCCACCACGGGAAGAGCTGGATGTCGGGATCGGTGCGTCTCAAGTTGTCCACTATATCGACCGACGTAATATCCGAGACACCAGCGGTGAATCCCAGGTAATCGATCCTGCCGGCGCGCAGCCCCGCGATGTAGGTGGCTTCCTCGTTGATGAAAAGGCCCACCAACTTGTCAATGTAAGGTAAGCGGTTTTGCGGGTACTTTTCGTCGAAGCCCCAGTAGTCGGAAATCCTGGTGCGGGTAAACGAGGTGCCTTGGACCCAGTCAGTCAGCTCATAGGGCCCCGTGCCCACCAAGTTCCGCCAATCCTGAAGGTCGCCGTGTTGCTCGATTACCTCAGGAGGCAATATGAAACCGTATTCGTCACCGACGAGGATCGTTTTCAGTGCGCCCGGTCTCGGTTCCTGCAGCTTGAAGACAACCGTCGAAGCATCGGTGGCAGTTACCGATTCGAATGGGATTACCTTGAGACTACCACCGGGAACAGGCTCGGTGAAGCCGCTGCCAAGACCCAGCAATCGGTGATAGTTGTATGCTACGTCGCTGGCCGTCAATGCTCTCCCATTCATCGGTGCCTTGTCATGCCAGTGAACGCCCTGGCGGATGTGAAAGACAATCGTTGTATTGTCGGGCGTCTCCCAGCTTTCCGCCAGTTGCCCGGCCGCGACCTCCAACGGGACGTACTGACTCGAGAAGGCATATTCGTCCCTGTCTACTGCCCAATTGACGATGCCTAGCTGCTCTGCAACGCCACCGCTGGCGTTTCCTGCTCCGCTGAACAGATAGCTATCAACATGCGCCGGCTCGCCCGGGGTGGCGTATGTGAAGGTCCCACCATACTCCGGCGCGGTCACCATCTCGCCGGTGGCCGGGTCCATCACCATCTCCTTGTCCATCGCCGCGGCCGGCTCTTCTTCGCTGGCCGGGCTTGCCCACAGGCCGGTGGCGGCCAGGACGACCCCAAACAGCACCGCGAGGCACGTCTTGGTCATTCCGCTATTCATAAGGCAGATCTCCTGATTGTTTGGGAGTACTGAGGTCACTGCCGGTCCTTCGCCTACTCCCGAGGTATGGCTGCAGTGCAGGCAACCGGAAAGCGAAGGGCGACAGGCGGGTGTGCCGAGTCGGAGGGGCCGCTCGGGCTTGATCCGCTCTATCCGTACGGGGTCAGGGTCTCAGGGTGTGCATCCGGCGGCGGGCACCTCCTTGTACGACTGCAAACACCGAGCACCGGCCGCCCGGTGACACACACGGGCGGTGTGACACCGGGCGGGGGTACGGCGAGAGCAGGGAGTGTGCTGGGCCGGCGACGCCGGGCGGAGGTTGTGTTTCGGAACGAACAGCCCCCGGACGGGGGTCCGGGACCGTCGTGGTCGTGGGCGAAGGAGAGGGCGAGCGGTCCCTGCGGTCAGCGGTTCTCGGCTATCTGAAAGCTTCCGCCCGCCCGCCGGGGGGAGGGGGGGGGGTATGCTGGTAGGACGTAGCGCTATCGTTAACGCGGTCCGGCGAGAGTGCTGGATGTCATCGTCACGCATTCATACGCGTCCGTTCGCTAATCCCACGTACTTTCGCACACTCGCGGCACAGTGTCAAGCGCCGGTTTTCGAAGCCAGCAATTCTCGGTGACCAAGTAGTGGTGGCAATAGGCTGCACCGGCTGCGTTGCCGCCAACCGGTGGGGGTGCTGGGACGTGTCGCCTCGCATCACCGTTACCCATGAGGGTGCATGATGCAAAACAATATGACAACCAGTCAATAGGCAATTGGAATATTTTCATATATGCCTTTATTTCATTTGGTGGGAATCATCTAGAGCGATTGGGCCTGCTCGTGCCCGGCTCGCGTGAGTCGTGCAGGTCGGTGATATGTTCTCCAGCCGGTGGGCGCGGTTTACTTCCGCAGTGGCCAACGGCGAACGGACGAGGCCGTCGCCGGAGCGCCAGAACCGAGGTCGGGGCGTTGGAGCGGTTGACCACGAACAACGCCTCCGACAGGTGCCGGTCGCCGTGGCCGAAATTGTGCTTCAGGTGGTAACCCTGGTTCTTCGTGCGCCGTGGAAAGGCGCTGTGTCCCAGCGGGTGCGAACCCCGCCCGGCAACTGTCGCTCCAGCCGGAAGCAGTCGGAGCGGTCCGAGGAGGTAACGAACTGGACTGAAGCACTTCGATGACAAAGGGTCGCCATGGGCGACTCAGCGAGCACGCAGGCGGCAACGAGAGTGAACGCCGAGCAGGCCTCGAAACGGGTAATGCGGAAGCCGACCCGCCGTTGAAACGGGGAAGGCTGGCAGCGGTCGGGAAGCGAGCGACGCGAGCACCGACCGGTTCCGTCGGGGTATTGGCGGCGGCATGCGTGCAAGAGGGAGACAGCAGCAACACGGGAAGCCCCGACGGTGGCGCGCACGCGCCAACCGGGAATCCGCGAGGACCAGCCTGGGCCGGCGGGGTGGCGGAGAGGCCCGTAGTACCGGAGAAGCCGGGTAACGCCGGCAGAGGGAAGGGGCCTTGGTTCGAGAAGGGTGCAACAAGGAGGCAGGGACATGGAGACTGGTGGAAGCCTAGCAGCTCCAGATAGCGTTCGGAAACTTCAGACAACACTACATGCGAAAGCGAAGGGATTCCCAGACTTTCGATTCTATTCGTTGAGCGACAAGGTGTGGCGAGCGGACGTATTGGACGCAGCCTGGCGGGCGGTACGCCGGAACGGCGGAGCCGCCGGAGTGGACGGCGAAACGGTGCAGCACATCGAGCAGAGGGGAATAGAGCGGTGGCTTGGGGAACTGGCGAGGGACTTGAAGGAAGGCACTTATCGACCGGGCGCGGTGCGGCAAGTGCTGATCCCAAAGAAGCAGGCAGGGAAGGTGCGACCGCTGGGCATACCATGCGTTCGGGACCGGGTAGCGCAGACGGCGGCGTTGCTAGTGTTGACGCCGATCTTTGAAGCGGACCTGGAACCGGAGCAGTACGCCTATCGGGAGGGCCGAAGCGCGCAAGACGCAGTCAAGCGCGTGCATCGGCTGCTGAACACGGGCCACCGGGAGGTGGTTGACGCGGATATGTCCAATTACTTCGGGGAGATACCGCACGCTGAACTGGTGCAGAGCGTGGCCCGCCGCGTAAGCGACGGACGGCTGTTGGGCTGGATCAAAGCGTGGCTGGAAATGCCGGTGGAAGAGGACGACGGCACGGGTGGCAAGCGCCGCACGAATCGAGCGCGTCGGGAGAGGAAGGGGACGCCGCAAGGCGCACCGATCTCACCGTTGTTCAGCAATATCTACATGCGCCGTTTCATATTGGGCTGGAAGGTGCTGGGCTATGCCCGGCGCTTTGGTGCGGAGATCGTGAATTACGCGGACGACTTCGTGGTCTGCGGCAAGGCCCCAGCGGAAACGATGCGGGGCGTTGTCGAGGGCATGATGGAACGGATGCGAGTGCCGATCAACGCGACGAAGACCCGCTGCATGCGAGCACCTGAGGAGCCGTTGGAGTTCCTCGGGTACCGCATCGGCCGCAACTACCGCCGGGACACGGGACGGGCCTACATCGGCACGCGCCCGAGCCGGGACAGTGTAGTGAGCGTGTGCCGCAGGATCAGCGAGTTGACCGAAGCGAGGTATGGGCTGCTGAACCCTAAAACGGTAGTAGGGCGCCTGAACCGAGTTCTATACGGGTGGGCGAACTACTTCCAGCTGGGGCAAGTCAGTCCGGCCTACGCGGCGGTCGACGCGCATGCGATCAGGCGGCTGCGCCAGTGGCTCTGCCGCAAGCACAAGGTACGGGCCGGGAAGTACGTGCGCTTCTCGGATGAGCGCCTATGGAATGACATGGGCCTCGCCCGCCTTGCGCAGCGAACGGCGAGCCTGCCGTGGGCGAAGGCATGATCTCGTCCGAGAGCCGGGTGCGGGAAAACCGCACGCCCGGTTCGATGAGCGGGGAGAGGAAACGTGGCTATGGTGAAGACTGAGGCACCGGCTTGTGCGAAAGCCGCCGGTAACAGCTACTCCCTTCACCTACCGCTTGGCGCGCCTCTCCTCGACTCTACAGGGTGTTGAACCCTTCATTCTCGATCTTCCAACGCGCCCGCGCGGCGCGCACCAGTTGGACGATGTTGTCGGTGGTGGGCACCAAGTCGGTGACCCAGGCATTGCGATAGTTCACCTTGCCACTGTCCTCGACGATCCGAACTGGATGAAGTTGATGAGCGGCGCGTCGGGACTGCCGTTCAGCGGCACACCGGTGACCCACTCGTACTCGCGGCGTTCGCCGCGGTGGACGGTATGGTGGCGGTCCAGCAGGTTGCCGCGGCGCAAGCCGTCGACATCCTCTCGTAGAGGGATTTATGGTCACCTGGTTTGGCGACCAGCAGGAACGAGAAGCGCCCCGCGGTCAACTTTTCGACGCAGGGTTGCTTGGAGTAAAGGCTGTCGGCCACGATAATTGCCGCCATCCGAGGATAGTCGGAGCGGAGCCGCTCCAGCATCCGGTAGCCGGCATTGATTTCGCAATCCTGCTTGTGGTACTCGTCGCCTCTGCCGTCACTGTTGAGTATGAACTCGGGAGCGAGGGGGAGCACCACGCGTTTGTCCGGATGCACGATGGCGGCCTGCAGGATGTCATGATGATGGCGCTCGATGCCGTCTTTGGTGGTGCTCAGGCAGCGCTCGCAACTGACCAGTTCGGAGCTGAAGTAGCGTGATCCATCAAGGGTGATCAGATAGCGGGCGTCGAACACTTGGTAGTGCTGGAGCCATTTGAAGCGCTGCAGGCGACCGATGAAGTCGGCGAAGCAGGGCAGAATGGGAGCATAGTCATGGCGGTCGATGAGATCGCGGAACTGGGAGTCGCAAGGGATCCGAGAGACGCCGAAGGTGGAGGACAGGTTGTTGGCTTGAAATTTGCGCTGAAAGCGACGCTGGAACTGCAGCAGAGAACGGTCTTGGACGTAAAAACAAAGCAATGGCACTCAGATAGCAATCGCGCAGGGTGTAGCGGACTTTGCTCAACTGGCGGGTGTCGACGATGCCGGCCACGCAGCCCGCGATAAAGTCGACGAGGGAGCGAAAACGAAGTAAACCCGGGCCTCTGCGCAGTCCCCTGGCCATGAGATCCTTCGTTTGCCCTCTCGGAAATCACCTGTCCCGCGTCTATTCCACTCTCACTCACCGAGAACTGCTGATTCGCCTCGGAGGTCGACGGCACAACGCCTCGGGTGTAACGGGATGGTGGTTAGCAACGGTGGCTCCGACCGCGCCGATGCGTGACCAAGCTTGATTGCATTGCAAGCATCCAGGTATGGTGCATTGTACCGATGGGGGCATGATCATGGCGAGCATCACGATCCGCAATCTCGACGACGAGGTAAAGACCAGGTTACGGGTGCGGGCGGCGAACAACGGCCGTTCCATGGAAGAGGAAGTGCGGTTGATTCTGCGCATGGCCGTCGAACCGGTTTCCGTACCCACAAAGGGCTTGGGTACCGCTATCCATGAATTGTTCAAGCCCTTCGGCGGAGTTGAGTTGGAGGTGCCGCACCGCGATCCCATGCGCGAGCCGCCTCGCTTTGACTGAGACGGCCCACGATGGTGGTACTCGATACGAATGTAGTGTCCGAAGTGATGCTCGATTCCCCGCATCCGAGGGTTCTGGCCTGGATGGACAGTTGGCCGGCTCGGGAGGTGTTCGTGACGGCGGTGACGGAGGCCGAGGTTCGAACCGGTATCGCGATTCTGCCCGAGGGTGCACGCCGCCGGGATCTCGCCGACGCCGCCGAACGGACACTCGGCAGTCTGTTTGCCGGACGGGTTCTGCCGTTCGACAGCACCGCAGCGCGCTTCTACGCGGAGATAGCCGCCATCCGTCGTGCCGCTGGGCGTCCCATCTCGCAAGCGGATTGCCAGATCGCTGCTATCGTGCGATCGCGAGGCATGATCGTGGCGACGCGGAACGTTCATGACTTCTCCGAGACTGGGATAGAAGTAATCGACCCATGGGCGCAAGCGTGAGGGTCACGAGATTGATGGACCTGCAGAGGCGCCTCCGGTTACCTGCGGAATCCGTGGCTTGGCCTTGAGCAAATAACGGAGGTCACGAGGAACACGCATGAGAGTGGAAGCGCCGATTCCGCCAGTTCTGGCCGGGGAGTTCCGGGCGCTTTGGGATGACATCTTCGAGTATTCCGCCGAACACCCGCCCGATGTGCCGCCCGAGGCGTACCTGGGGAGCGAGACGGATCACAACCGCCTGAGCGTCTACGTGGAGCGGCGGGCCGAGACACTGGCGGGCACCTGCGCAATCACCGTGCCGAAGACGCATCCCATCCTGGGCGGGTTCGGGGAGGTGGCTACGCGGCCCGAGTTGCGCGGCAGCGGCATCGCCACAAGGCTGTGCGGGCGGGCGGTGGAGGAGTTTCGCGCCGCGGGCGGCCAGGCGCTGTTTCTCGGCACCTCCTCGCCGGCGGTGCGCAGGATCTACCACCGCCTCGGCTGGCGCAAGCTGGCAGGCGCGGACGTGATGGCCAACATCAGCAGCGGCGACTCGCCGGAGGCGTTCCTGGTCGACTACTTCCGCGCGCCGGGGGAGGCCACCATGGTGCCCGCCACCTCGACGGTGCGGGTCCCGATGATCCCCCTGCTGCACGCACCCCACGACTGGCAGGTGCTGGATGCCAACGCCGGCATGTTCTCGACCCGATACTGCCTCCAGTACTCCTGCATGGGGCTGTACCGCCGCTACCTGGCCGCACTGGGCGGGGGCAAGGGTGAATGGTTCGGCGCGCGCACTACCGATGGCCGGATCGTTGGGCTGGCGACGGCGCGCAGAGTGGGCCCCGCCTGCCAGGTCGACGGCTTCGCGCACCCCTATTTCGCGGCCGCTTGGCCCGACCTGATGGCGGCCGCCATGCAACGAGCCGCTGCGTGGGGCAGCACCGAGTGCCGCGCCGTGGTGTGCGTGGAGGACGAGGAGAAGCGGTCGCTGTTCGAGGGGCTCGGCTTCCGCGAGTCGGGCGCGGATTCCGACTTCGAGCTCAATGGCCGCTCCGTCGGCGCCGTCAGGATGGTGGCCCGCTGAGGAGGCCGGGGCATTCCTGAAGGTCCGCTTCCGGTCCGGCCTCAGTTCCTCGATCCCAAGTTGCGGGTGGAGCACCGTCCGTAGGAGGCTCGTTCTCGAAACAAGGAGGAGGTGATACAAGAGAACCGATAGTATCGTAATCGTAGCTCGTATTTTCTCAAAAGGATCGATTTACAAAGGTATATTTACTATGAAAGATACGCAAACTTATTCTGATGTCTGGGATGCAGTTGCGGAGACCTCCTCGGAGGCTGCCAACCTGAAGATTCGTTCCAGGTTCATGATCGCTCTTGCCGATTACGTAGAGCGCCAGAACATCACCCAGGTGGAAGCTGCGAGACGTTTCGGGGTGCCGCGTTCTCGGGTGAGTGAGCTCGTTAACGGAAAGATCAGCAAATTCAGCATCGATCGGCTCGTGAACATGGCAGCGAGCGTAGACCTGGAGACGCACATCTCCGTCCGCCATCGTAGCCAACAATCGAGCGCTGACTGCCGCTGGCCTCGAGACCCATGCCAGCGACGACATCGTGCGCGACATCTGGAACAAGCTGCTCGGTAACATCTCACTCAGCGCCGTGTCGGGCATTGCCAGTCTCACCTCGGCCGGCGCCCTGCAGATTCCCGAGCTCCGAGCGACCAGCCTGCGGGCCATCGACGAGGCGCTCGCGGTGGCAGCCGCGGAGGGGATTGCGCTGGAGCGTGATGCGGTGCTGCGGGGCATGGAGGCGATATCCACGCCCAACGGCACCGGCGACAACAAGTCGTCTCTGTGTGTCGACCTGATGAACCGCCGACCTACCGAGGTGGAGTTCATCTACGGAACGGTGATCGCGAAGGCCCATGCGGTGGGCATCGCCACCCCCACCCTCGAGACCCTGCGCGCGTTGGTCAAAGGCATCGAGAGTCACTACGTCGTCTGAAACCTACGCGCGGGAGTCCGTGCTCGCAGAGCTGGTGGCGTTCGTTGGATCACGCCCGGACGTGCGTAACTACGGCGCCGGCGGCCACGCGGGGATGGCATCGATGCCCTGCCCTTACAAGGTGAACCAGGGAATAGCCGTGACGTGAGCAGTCAACCGCATGGGGCGCGGACACCGGCAGACCACGAATCCTTCCGTTGCGGCCGAGTGCTCGCGCACGAACGCTTCTACGTGACGCGCGTCTCCCGGAGCGGGCCGCTGCGTCCACTTTACTTCCACTGGTACGACCGCACCGTCCGGTCGCTCCACCATGACGTCGATCTCCGCCCCGCCGCGGGTGCGGTAGAAGGACAGACGGCCCGCGCCCAGATACTGGAGCCGTTTCCACAGTTCCAGCACCACCCACTGCTCGAAGTAGCGTCCGGGGTCGGCGCGCACTAGGTCGACGCCGGGGCGCGCACCGCTGGCAGCGTGCCGGATGCCGAGGTCGAACAGAACGAAGCGCGGCGTGGAGAGCAGGGCCTTTCGTGCGCTGCCCGAGTAGGCCGGAATGTGGACGCCGACGAACATGTCCTCAAGCAGCTGATAGTGGGATTTGATCGTCGCGACCGACAGGCCGACCTCACGGGAGATGTTGGCGTAGTTGACGACGTTGCCGGATTCGCGGGCGGCCAAGCGGAGAAAATTGACGAACCCTCCCCAGTCTCGCACCAGCGCTTCCCGTCGGATTTCCTCTTCCAGGTACACGGTTGCGAAGGTAGACAGAATCCTGGTCCGGTCGGCCTCGTCCAGCAGTACCACGCCGGGCAGATCGCCGTACGCCAGACGCTCTTCCAGACCGGCGGCCGGAAAGGAGCTGCCAACGCTGGTCGCCGGAATGGGAAGTACGAATGAGGTGGCAGCCGCATCGGTGGGAGACGGACGTTCCGCGAGGATGAGCGGCAACAGGCGGTGCAGCAGGCTCCGCCCCGGTAACAGATTGGCGCCGGTCTGCCGCAGCTTGCGGGCCGAGCTGCCGCACAGCACGAACTTCCAGCGCAGCCTGCGGCGATCGTACAGCACCTGGACCGCATCGAACACCGAGGGGACCGCCTGAGCCTCGTCGACGAAGACCACATGGGGTTGGGTACGGTCGGGGAGTGCCTCGCACTCACGGCGAAACGCACCCGGATCTGCCAGCAGGCGGCTCCGCTCTTCCGGATCGGCCAAGTTGTAGTGGAGCGACGGCGTGGGCAGGAGGTGGGAGAGGAGGGTCGACTTGCCCGTCTGTCGTGCCCCAAAGAGGATGTGCACGAACGGTCTGCGGAGATCCTCGTCAAGAGGACGCTGGAGCCACCGATCGATCATGCCACCTTATTATAGGCTGACCGATATGAAGTCAAGTTGCTGATCAGGCAGAGTTCGCCCCTGCCTGCAGGGGCTCGTGATCCTACTTGTAGGGGTCGGCGGCGTCGCGCAGGCCGTCGCCGAGGAAGTTGAACGCCATCACGGTAACCACCACGAACAGCGCCGGGATGAGCTGCCACGGGTAGCTGGCGACGCTGCTGATGTTCATCGCCTTTTGCAGCAGCACCCCCCAACTCACCGACGGCGCGCGCAGGCCGAGGCCGAGAAAGCTGAGCGCGGTCTCGCCCAGGATCATGCCCGGAATCGCCAGCGTCAGATCGACGATCAGGTAGCTGGCGAAGTTGGGCAGCAGGTGGCGGCGGATGATGGTGAGCTCGTGCATGCCGGCCAGCCGCGCCGCCAGCGTGAAGTCGCGCTCGCGCAGTTCCAGCAGCTTGCCGCGCACCACGCGCGCCAGCCCGCCCCAGCGGATCAGCGCCACGATGATCACGATGGCGAAGTAGATGCGCAGGTTGGACCAGTGCAGCGGCAGCGCCGCCGACAGCGCCAGCCACAGGGGAATGGTGGGAATCGACAGCAGAAACTCGATCACCCGCTGAATGAAGGTGTCCACGCGGCCGCCGAAGTAGCCGGAGATGCCGCCCAGGAGGATACCGATGAGGAAGGTGATCGTCACTCCGATCAGGCCGATGGAGAGCGAGATGCGTGCGGCGATGACCGAGCGCGAATAGACATCCTGGCCGAGGCTGTCGGTGCCGAACAGGAACAGCGCGCCGGGGTCGTCCACGCCGAACAGGCGGATGGTGGTCGGAATGAAGCCGAGCAGGCGGTAGGGCTCGCCGGCGACGAACCACCGGATCGGATAACGGTTGTCGTCCTCGGTGTAGATCGCCGCCAGGGTCTCGGGATGGCGGTCGGCGACGACGCCGCGCACGAACGGGCGGGTAAGCCTGCCGCCGTCGAGCAGGTGGATGCGCGACGGCGGGTGGTTGATGGCGATCGGGTAGCGCCAGTCGGAGGCGTAGGGGGTCAGGAGCTCCCCGCCGATGGCCAGCAGGTAGAACAGGCCGAGCACGCTGCCGCCGATGATCGCCATGCGGTGGCGGCGGAACTTGCGCCACATCAGGCGCCATTGCGAGGCGATGAAGTCGCGTTCGGCGGCCTGCCGCGGCGTCATGGCGCGGCTTCACACCGCGTGCCCCCGGTGAGGCGGATGCGCGGATCGACCAGGATCAGCAGGATGTCGGAGATGAAGGTGCCGACGATGGTCAGACTGTTGAGGAACAGCAGCAGCGTGGAGGCCAGGAACATGTCCTCGAACAGCAGCGCCCGGTAGAGCAGGGGACCGACCGTCGGCAGCGACAGTACCAGCGCCGTAATGACCGAACCGGAAACGATTTCCGGGAGAATCCAGCCGATCGTGCTGACCATCGGGTTGATGGCGATGCGCACGGGGTATTTGAACAGCAGCGCGTTCTCCTGGACGCCCTTGGCGCGCGCCGTCACCACATACTGGTTCTTGAGCTCGTCGAGCAGGATGCCGCGCATGATGCGGATCAGCCCGGCGGTGCCGGCGGTGCCGACGATGATGATCGGCAGCGGCAGGTGCAGCATCAGATCGCCCACCTTGGCGAGGCTCCACGGCGCGTTCTGGTATACCGCGGAGAACAGGCCGCCGACGCTGAAGCCGCGGCGCAGCAGGAAGTACATCAGGATCAGCGCGAGCAGGAAGTTGGGCGTCGCAAGTCCGATGAACCCGATCGACATGGCGGTATAGTCGCCTACCGAGTACTGGTTGGTGGCGGAGTAGATGCCGATCGGTATCGCCATCACGTAGGTGAAGATCAGGGTCGACAGGGACAGGGCGACGGTGAGCCAGAGCCGCTCCCCGATCAGCGCGCTCACCGGGCGGTTGAACTGGAACGAATAGCCGAAGTCGCCGGTGACGATGTTGCCGAGCCATAGCAGGTACTGGACGTGCATGGGCCGGTCGAGGCCGAAGCGGCGGCGCAGATTGGCCAGATCGTCGGCGTTCACCTCCTCGCCCTGGCGTGCCAACTGGGAGGCGTAGGAGGACACGAAGTCGCCTTCCGGGAGCTGGATGATCACGAACGCCACGATGGTGATCATCCAGAGCAGTATCAGCATGTACAGCAGGCGGCGGACGAGATAGGCGGCCATCGGCGGGTGGCCCACTATCGCAAGCCGCTTGTTCGGAGTCAAACCGCCGCGGCAATCGGCAGCGCGCGGAGCAGCAGCAGCAGTGCAGCAGCAGCTCTCGGCGTTGTCGCTCCGCCGCCGCGCGAGTATCATGGTGACCGGCGTCACGGAGGTGGCCGAATGCCTGTAACTACCGACCGCGTCCAACAGTACCGGCAGGACGGTATTCTGTTCCCGATCGACCTGTTCAGCGGCGACGAAATCGCCGCCTGCCGGCGCGAGTTCGACCGCCTGGACCAGACCGAGGGCGTCGACCGCCCGCAGACGCGCAACCGGCAGCGTCACTTCGACCTGGAATTCGTGTGGCGGATGGCGTCCAATCCGACCTTGATCGCACTGATGCAGGAGTTGATGGGGCCTGACCTGCTGCTGCTCGCCACCGACTTCTTCGTCAAGTACGGCAGTCCGGACGCCAACGCGTTCATCGCCTGGCACCAGGACGTGACCTATTGGGGGCTGGAACCGCCCGACGCGCACAGCGCCTGGATCGCCATCGACGACAGCGACGTCGGGAATGGCAGCATGCGCGTCATCCCCGGCTCGCACCGGCACGGCATCGTCACCCACGCCACCTCGGACCGGGCCGGCAACCAGCTCAGCATCAACCAGGAGATCCCGGACGAACTGGTCGACAGTTCATCGGCCGTCGACGTGGTGCTGCGCGCCGGCCAGATCTCGATTCACGACGGCCACCTGTTCCACGCCAGCCAGCCCAACCGCTCCCACCGGCGCCGCTGCGGCATGACGGTGCGCTTCATCCGGCCGAACGTGCGCCAGGCCGCGGGAAACTCGCTCGGCAGCGACTGGCGTCCGATCCTGCTGGCCGGCGAGGACCGCCACGGCAACTTCACCCTCGCCGAGCGCCCCTTCCCCGACTGACGTGCAGTTGACCGTGGTGCTACCCAGTAGTACCCTGGGCTCGTGGCGGTCAAGTCCTCGATTTCACTCACCGACGAGCAGCACGCGTTTGCGCGAGCGCTGGTCGAGGCAGGGCGCTATTCCAGCGTCAGTGCTGTCCTGCAGCAAGGCGTCGAACTGCTGCGGCGGCGATTGGACACCGAGGAGCTGGACACCGCGGCGCTGCGTGAGCTGCTGTCCCGCCGCCGCGAGGACGAGGTTGTCAGTGCGGAGCGGATGGACACGCTGCTCGGCGGCATGATTGCCGACAAGCGCCGCACGCATGGCCTTCCAACTTGAGTTCGCGGTCGACGCCGAACGCGACTTCGGGCTGATCTTCGATCATCTCCTGCGCAGTTACCTCGGTGTTCTTCGGCGGCCAGGATCATGTCCGCCACATGATGGCCCGGCTGCTCCAGGACTGAGGCGAATCAGCGATGCACGATGGCCCGGCCGTCGTTGCACGGATCCGACTCGACTGAGCCGAGCGGGCGCGTTGCGGGCGCGCGGTTGACGGCTAGCCGCGCGCGTGCGACAGTGTATCCTCCGAGGTTCGACGAATACCGATGAAGCGCCGCGAAACGGGCCGCAAGGAGATACTCGAAGAACCGTCGCGCGCGCAGCGTGCGCTTGGTGCGTCCCGCCGCCGCGCGTTTCGATTGCAGATTTGCCGCCTCTGTTCGGGCGCCTGCGTTGCGGGCAAGAGAGTAGGGCAGGGAACGGCAATTCACTTCGCGATACTCTCAAGAATCAAGGGACGGAGTATGAGATATCTTATGAAACGAGTATCGATTCCATTCTTGCTGTTGCTCCTGTCGGCAGCAGCCGCGACCGCGGATAACTACATGGAGTCTCCAATGCTGACTGCGCGAGTAAGCTCTGGAGAACTCCCTCCGGTGGAAGAGCGACTCCCGGATCAACCGGTCGTATTCGACGCTTCCTGGAACGACGTTCCAACGGAAGACCTGGACTTTCAAGTCGGCACGTACGGCGGCACCCTGCGAGCGGTTCGTACCCACCCGAACTGGGATGCCGACGTGTGGGCCATGTTGAAGGAGACGCTGGTAGCGTCACCCGGTTGGATGGACGCCAATCCAAAGGATCTGCGGGGTAACGTAATCCTGGACTACGAGATCTCCGAGGATGGAACGACCTTCACCTTTACTATGCGAGAAGGGCTGAAGTGGTCGGACGGTGTTCCCGTTACCACGGAGGACGTGCGGTTCACCTTCGAAGACGTACACATGAATGACGAGCTGCAGGAATTCGGTTGGGACATCATGCAACAGTGGATGAGGACGGGGAACCAGCCCGACGGAGAACCAATGCTGGTGGAGGTGATTGACGACTACACGTTCCAGGTGAGTTTTCCAGAACCCTATCCCGGATTTATCAATAGTCTGGCAGTGTTTTGGGGCACCTACCGCGACTTTCTGAAGCCGAAGCATCACCTGATGAATTTTCACCCCGAGTATACGTCCTCGGACAAGCTCAAGGATGCGCTGGCCGAGGCAGGATTGGAGGACGACGAATGGTACAAGCTGTTTCTCCAGGAGGACCACAATACCTGGGAGAAGACGAACACCACCGCGGTCGATTTTCCGAGCCTGTGTCCCTGGATCATTTCCAACGTGACACCGACCGTAACGCTGTGGGAACGAAATCCGTACTACTTCAAGGTCGACTCGGAAGGGCAACAGCTCCCCTACATCGACATGGTGAGATCGGAGTACGTAACCGACAGAGAGACCATAAACCTGAAAATCGTTGCCGGTGAGCTGGATATTGTCGAACGCGAGGCAGGTGGACCCAATCTGCCGTTCTTCAAGGAGAACGAGGAGCGGGGTGGTTACAACGTGACCCTGCTGCAGCAACACTTTGCTCCGGTCGACATCTACCTGAACATGACCCACGCGGACCCGGTGTGGCGAGGGCTCGCGCAGGACCTCCGTTTTCGACAAGCGCTGAACATGGCTATCGACCGTCAGGACATCATCGGCAAGGTGTTTTACGGATTTGCTTCTCTACCTGAGGTCGTGCCCAGCGCGTACGACCCGGCGCGAGCGAATCAGCTCCTGGATGAGATTGGTTTGACCGCGCGCGATGCCGACGGAAACCGATTGGGACCGGATGGCAACCCGCTCATGATACCGATCGAGTGGGCTCCAGAATCCCCGGACTTCCAGCCGGTGGTCGAGTTGCTGACCCGGGATTGGACGGAATTGGACCTCGATGTCATTCCGAGAGAGCTGCAACAGGACCTGCTCCATGAGCGCGAGCGATCGAACGAGATCAAGATCAGCCTGAACTGGGATGACCTGGAGAAGTGGTGGCTGTTCGCCACCATCTGGGGCTCGCCGAGATTCGCTACCCATTCGTGGCACCTGTGGTATACGAGCGGCGGCGAATCCGGAGAGAAGGGCCCCGACTGGGTGTACGAGTTCTTTGACCGGATCGCGGAGGTAAGGTCGTCTTCCTATGAAGATGCGCAGAGGCTGGTAAAGGGCGCTCAACAGATCATGTACGACAACATCCTCTATATCCCGACCGTGCAGAAGCTCAGGAAGCCTCTATTGACATCCGTCAAGCTGGGCAATGTACCTACCAGCGGCATGGTCCTGGTCGGCGTGAACAGCGGCGAGCAACTCTTTTTCCGAGAGTAGGCGGAGTTCTGCTGCTAGTTGTTACCGCGTGGCGCTGGGGCCGCGAGCCTCAGCGCCACCACTGCAGCAACACGGTAACGGAGCATGGTAGGATATATATTCAGCCGTATCCTTCAGGTCGTACCGCTGTTGATTGCTCTGTCCATCGTCAGCTTTCTCATCATCGAGTTGCCCCCCGGCGATTATCTGACTTCCCTCATCTTGCGCCTGGAGCAATCCGGCAAGCAACTCAACGACGAAGAGGTGCTTCGCCTGAAGAAACAGTACGGTCTGGATAGACCTGCTGTCGTTCGCTACTCCATGTGGATATGGAGGATCCTCCGTGACGGTGACTTCGGCAGGTCGTTTACCTGGCAAAGACCGGTGGCCGAAGTCATCACCGAGCGCATCGTCCTGACCATGGTCATATCGATAGCCACCCTGCTGTTCACCTGGGTGGTAGCTGTCCCGGCAGGTATCTATTCGGCGGTACGACAATACTCTCCATTCGACTACGTTACCACGTTCTTCGGCTTTATCGGGTTGTCGATCCCCAATTTTCTGCTGGCTCTGATTCTGATGTGGTTGGCGTTCAATTATCTCGACGTGGCCGTAACGGGACTGTTCTCTCCGCAATATGCCGATTCTGCCTGGAGCCTGGCCAAGGTCGGAAATATGCTCAGCCACATCTGGGTTCCGATTCTGGTCATTGGCACGGCCGGTACGGCAGGGATCATTCGGGTAATGCGGGGCTGTCTGTTGGATGAGCTCCGCAAGCAGTACGTCATCACCTCACGAGCGAAGGGGTTGGCGGAGACCAGGTTGTTGTTCAAGTATCCGGTGCGGGTCGCGGTCAATCCCCTGATCAGCACGATTGGTTGGCTGTTGCCGGCGATTATCTCCGGAGAAACGATTACGGCGATTGTCTTGAACCTTCCGACGTCCGGCCCGATGTTGTTCCAGGCGCTGCTCGCTCAGGATACCTACCTTGCGGCGAGCTTCGTACTGATCCTGTCATTCTTGACCATAATCGGAACCTTGATCTCGGATCTTCTGCTGGCCTGGCTGGATCCCAGAATCAGATACCAGGATGTTGCCAAGTGAGGTCGGCCGTTGTCACGAGAGATAGCGAGGAACGCTACTATGTTGCCTCACAGTGGAATCTGATCTGGAGGAATTTCAAGAAGCACAAGCTCGGGTTGGCGGCATTGCCGGTACTTGGTTGTCTGTATTTCCTGGCGGTGTTTGGCGAGTTTATCAGTGCCTACACCCCGGTGACCTATTTTCGGGAGCGGGAGAACGTGCCACCGCAGAGGATCCACTTTGTTCGTCCTGACGGCACCTTTCAACTGCGCCCGTTTGTCTACGGGTTGAACAAGGAAATGGATCCCGACACATTTCGGCAGATCTACCGGCACGACACGACAAGCATCGTACCGTTGCGTTTCTTCGTAGCCGGTGAACCGTACAAGATGTGGAACCTGTTCCATGCAGATCTTCACCTCTTCGGCGCCGAAGGAGAAGCCGTTCTGCTGTTCGGTACGGACCGGTTGGGACGGGATCTCCTGACCAGGGTAATCTATGCGTCGCGGATCTCGCTGACCGTGGGGTTGGTCGGTGTAATCGTGACGTTCGTATTCGGGATGGTGCTCGGCGGTATGTCCGGATACTTCGGTGGCGTGGTCGATACGGTGGTGATGAGGGCGATCGACTTCGTGATTTCGTTGCCGACCATTCCCCTGTGGATGGCTTTGGCCGCGGCGCTTCCGCAAAACTGGAGCTCGATCCAGATCTATTTCGCCATTACCCTCATCTTCTCGGTCATCGGATGGGCCGGCCTGGCGCGCGTGATACGGGGAAAGCTCCTGGCCTTGCGAGAGGAGGACTTCGTCATGGCGGCGAAGATCGCCGGAGCCTCGAACGCCAGCATCATTGCCAGGCATCTGCTGCCATCGTTCGCCAGCTACCTCATTGTGAACCTTACCATCGCGGTACCGTCGATGATCCTGGGCGAAACCGCGCTGAGTTTTCTGGGTCTGGGGATTCGGCCTCCGTCGGTAAGCTGGGGTACGTTGCTGCAGGATGCCCAAAAGCTGCAGGTGCTGGCTCATCAACCCTGGCTTCTCATACCGTGCATCTTCGTGATCATTACTGTCCTAATGTACAATTTCCTCGGCGACGGACTGCGCGATGCCGCGGATCCCTATCGCTGAATCGATGGATCGCTGATTTCGGAGGAGTGACCAAGTTGACGGCGAATAATGACAGCGTTTCTGGGCAGATCGAGAGATTGGCGCGCCTTGTTCCAAAGGCGCGAGAGCTGCGTGAGAAGTACCAGGAGGATCCGCACCGGCCGGCGTACCATTTCGTTGCCCCGGAAGGTATCTGCCACCCGTTCGATCCGCAGGGGTGCATCTATTGGAAAGGGAGGTACCACCTGTTTTACGCATACCAGGTGGAGGAGGTGGGCGTGTGGGCGCATGCTTCCAGTACCGACCTGGTGCACTGGATCCATCATCCGATCCCGTTGGGGGTGTCGCCAGGGGACCCGGAGGAGCAGGTGTACGCCGGCGGCTCGCTGATAAACAAGGATGGAGTGCCGACAATGATCTACCACGGGGTGAACGCCGGCACCTGCCTAGCCACGAGTGCCGATGATGGATTGATACATTGGACAAAGCATCCGGCAAATCCGGTCATTCCCAAGCCGGAGGAGGGCGATGATGGCTATGGCAAGTACCACGTCTGGGATACCTGTGGCTGGCTCCATGAAGATACCTACTACTCCATCTGTGGGAACCATCCGTTCGAACTACCGAAATCGGACGGCGACGTAGCCTATCTGTTCCGCTCCGACGACCTGGTCAACTGGGAGTATGTGCATCCGTTCTATCAATCCGACCGGCGCTGGACAGAGGAATACGAAGACTGCTCCTGTCCCGATTTCTTTCCGATTGGGAATAAGTACATGCTCATGTTCATCAGCCATACGCACGGCACTCAGTACTACCTGGGCAGCTACGATGGGGAGAGATTTGTGCCCGAGCGCCATGCTCGGATGAGCTGGGCGGGCGGACCGCTGTTCGCGCAGGAGAGCCTGTTGGATGGAGACGGCAGGCGCATTCTCTGGGCATGGGTGTTCGAGTCCCGGTCTCGTAACGCGCAGTTGTCCTCCGGGTGGGCTGGAGTAATGAGTATTCCTCGGGTGCTGTCCCTCGGCCAGGATGATACTGTGCTTATCGAACCTGCCGAGGAGCTGCAGATTCTCAGGCGGAACCACCGCCGGCGAGAAGGGGTTAGCCTTGTGGACGGTTCGGAAATGAGATTGGAGGAGATCAAGGGGGACTGCCTGGAGCTCGCTCTCGAGGTCGACGATCCCCGCGGGCAGAAGCTCGGGGTGATGGTGCGTTGTTCTCCCGATAGCGAAGAGCGGACCGTCATTCTGTTCGACGACGAGGCACGGACCCTGCAGGTGGATACCTCGCGCTCCAGCTTGAGCCCGGAAATCGTGCAACCCTGGCCGCAACACGGCACTTCGTTCTCGCCCAATCCCCTGGACGGGCGGGAAGACGTCCGGGTCCAGAAGGCGCCCTTCGACCTGGCGCCGGGAGAGCCGCTCAAACTGAGGATCTTCCTGGATCGCTCGATTCTGGAAGTGTTTGCCAACAGCCGGCAATGTCTGACGCAGAGAATCTACCCGACGCGAGGCGACAGCATGGGGGTTAGGCTGTTCAGTCAAAAGGGCCGTATTTCGGTGCGGTCCATTGAAGCCTGGGATATCGCCGCGGCCAATCCCTGGTAATTCCGGCATCAGGAGAGTTCAATGGAATCACCTCGGTATTATGATCGGCCAGACATGGCGCCATGTTCGACGCTTCATTTCCGCCCGGAAGGGGCGCTGGTTGGGGATGCGTCGTTCTTCCGGAACGGCGATGAGTGTCACATCTTCTACCTGAGCAAGCGCAGCGACGATCCGCCGCGGCTGCCGACCTGCCAGCTCGATCATGCCGTCAGCAAGGACCTGCTGCACTGGCAGAGGTTGCCCACGGCGCTGTTTCCGGGAAAACCGGGGGAGCCTGATGACGATGGGATCGGCGGGTGTTCCATCGTATATCGGGACGGCAAGTATCACATGTTCTACGCCGGAACCAATCCCCAGGTCACCTATCACGCGGACAGCCATGACCTCATCGAGTGGCGGAAGGATAACCCGCTGAAGCCGGTTATCGTTCCCGATCCGCGCTGGTACATGGCGCACGACGCGGCGGTAGAGGATCCGTACAACGAGCGGGGCTGGCGGGATCCGTTTCTGTTCCATGACGACAAGCAGGGGCGCTACGTGTTGACGGTGACGGCGAGGCGCAATCAGGGACCATGGCGGGAGCGGGGCTGCGTTGCGTGGGTGGTCAGCAAGGACCTCGTCAACTGGGAAGTGCAGGCGCCTCTCTATGCTCCTTCGCTCGGGATGAACCTGGAGGTTACCGAGCTGTTCGAGATGGATGGCCGCTATTTCCTGATTTTCTGTCATGGAGAGACCAATACGACCCGCTACCGCGTGGCCGATCGGTTGGAGGGGCCCTACCGGTGTCCGGTGGATGACGTCCTCCTGCCGAACTACATGTACGCGCCTCGTACCATTGAACGGTCCGGGAAGCGGTACCTGATCCCATGGGTAGCCGATCGCCTCAACGGCAGCGACGACAACCGGTCGGAATTCGGCGCCGAAGGAGTTACCTGGGGCGGCGCGCTGGGAACGCCGCAGGAAATGCGCTGCCTCCCGGACGGCAGACTGGCTCTTTTCTTCCCCGACATCGTGGCAGGACTGTCAGGTACGCAGACGCTGGGTGCAGACAGCCTCGACAATCTGCAGACCGAGCGAGGTGAATGGAAGCGGCAGGGAGAGACGGTACTGGCGTCGTCCGATCAGGGAATGGCGCGGGGATTGGCGGCCGTGCGCGGACAGGATTTCCTGCTCTCGTGCGGCGTCAGGATGCGCCGTGGAGTAGCCGCGGGCTTGATCCTGCGCGCCGGCGAAGGTGGCGAGGCCGGCTACTACCTGCGCCTGGAACCGGCACTGAAGAGTGTCTCTTTGTGGAGGTATCCGCGGCCGTGGTTCTTTTCCAGGCCACTGGCGTTCCGGGTAGTGCCTGATCTGGAATACGAGCAGACCATAGACGTGAAGGTAATCCTGCACCGGCACGTGCTCGACGTGTACCTGGATGACCGCCACGTCTTGAGCCGCGCCGTGTACGACTACAAGGAAGGGCAGTTCGGATTGTTCGTCGAAGACGCCGCGGCAGAATTCGGACCTCTTGTAGCGGAGACACTCGAGGAGTGAATGGTGAGATCGAGCACGGTAGGAATGGCAAGCGGTAACAGGGCTGCGCTGATCACGGGGTCGGGCCGCAACATGGGGCGCGCCTGCGCCAGGGAGCTGGCGTCGATGGGGTTCAACATTGTGGTCAACGGCTCGCGCAACAAGGACGACTGCGAGCGGGTCGCCGACGAGGTCCGGGCGGTCGGCACGGACGCGCTTATCGTCATGGCGGACGTCGGCGACCGGGCGGCGGTCAACGACATGGCCGACAGAGCGCTGAACACGTTCGGGCGCATCGACGCCCTGTACCACAACGCGGCGATCCGACCGGGCTCCACCTTCCTCGACATGACCGACGACGACTTGGCGCGGGTCATGAACGTGAACTTCCACGCCGCCGTCTGGCTGTCGCGCGCGTTCCTGCCCGGCATGGTCGAGAACAAGTGGGGTCGCATCGTCAACAACGCCGGCACCAACTCGCTGCGCGGCACCGCCGGGCGGCCGCACGTGGCCATGTCCAAGCATGCTGGCTGGGGGCTGACCAAGGCGCTGTCGCGCGAGTTCGGGCCGCTGGGCGTGACCGCGAACATGATCTCGCCCGGCACCTTCCCGGACGAGGACGAGGACGCCGCGGGCTCCGAGCGCTACAAGAACCTGCTGAAGCAGATTCCGGTCGGCCGCCTCGGCCTGCCCGAGGACATCGCCGCCGTGGTCGGGCTGCTGTGCTCCGACCGGGGCGGGTTCATCAACGGCCAGCTGATCGCCGTGAACGGTGGCGTGGTCGGCTGAACGGCGCCACGACTCCCACGGCATCGTCGGCAACCCCGCGCTCACGAGACCTGCTCGACCCGTGGCAGCACGGCAGCGGCGGCATGAGCGCGCGCCATCGAAGGCGCCCGCCGGTCCCGGCCAAGGGCCGACCACTCCGCCTGCTCCGGCGCCAATCCGTGATATACTCATGCGTGACGCGCGACGGAGTTCCAGGGGGTGCGGTATGAAGACCATTGAACGGCTCAAGGCGGAAATCAAACAGCTTGCCGAAGAGGAATTGACCGAATTGGCCCACTGGATCTCAGAACGCCACTGGGATTCGTGGGACACGCAGATCGAAGCGGATTCTCAAGCTGGAAGACTGGATTTCCTGATTGATGAGGTCCAAATGGAGAAGTCCGAGGGCAGGCTCACGGATTTGTAGGTGCATCGTGCCACCGCGCGCTTCTGGGACAGTTATAGCCGGCTCCCGGAACCGGTCAAGAAGACGGCGCGACAGAACTTCGATCTCTTGAAGTCGAGCCACAGGCATCCCTCGTTGCACTTCAAGAGAATCGGCAAGTTCTGGTCTGCCAGAGCAGGGCTGAATTATCGGGCGCTTGCAGTTGATGACGGTCCGGACTTCGTGTGGGTGTGGATTGGGCCGCACGACGAATACGAAAGACTGGTGTAATGGGACGCGCCGCGGCGCACGCAACAGCAGGTTGTCGTCCGGGCCGGTGCCTTCGCGCGCGCCGAGCGTAGCGGCAACCCGCTGCAACGCCGCGCTGGTGCACGCCGACATTACCGGCTCGTTCATCGCCAGCTGAATCTCCTCCGCCCGCCAGCCGGGAAACGCCCGGCTCGCGGCCGCAACCCGGAACCGCCCGTTCCAGAGCGGTCCGCCGCAGCCGGGACGACTGCGAAAACGCTCGATCTGCCGTGAACGCGTCCCGCGGCAGTCCCGAGGCTCCCGCGGCTCCCACCGCGGCTCCCGCGCGCTTGACGGTTGGCGGGCGTGTGGTATAGTGACTGATTGGGTCACCGGCGACAGGCTGGTCCGTGCAAAGAGGTGTCGGTGAAGAGGTAAACCACGCCCCGTGATGCGTAATATAAAGTGATATGATCGATACGGACGTTCCGCGAGGATGAGCGGGAACAGGTTGACCCCGCACGTCACGGCAATCCCCTGGTTCGCCCTGTGAGGACCGGCCCGTCGGAGTCGCGCGGGTGCATTCTTGTTCTGTGGTAGATCAAGAGAGCCCTCCCAGAAATAGGCGCGACATGGTATGCATCTTGCCAGCTCTGGGAGGGGCGAACGATGGACGAGACCTTGATAGCGGAGTTACTGCGGTATTGCAGGACCACGTACGGGATTGATTTGAGCAGGTCGAGCAGCGCGCGGGATCTGCTCAGCGCGGAGATCTGTTTGCTGAAGTGCCTGGTGAGGCTTGGGCGAGCCGTGATGCAACGCTGGTGCGCCGCGCTTGGTGACGGTTACCTGGGTGCGCGAGTCACCGCCAACAGCATTCGGTACCGGTATGTGGGGAATCGGCAGAAGACGGTGCATGGGCTGTTCGGGGCGATCACCTACGTGCGCGCGTACTATGCGCGACTGGGCAGCACCGGCAAGGGGTGGGTGCCGCTATCCGAGCGGTTGGGGATCGCGGGCGGGTACACGCCCGGGTGCCAGTATTTCATGGCGCGATTCGGAGCTCAGCAGTCATACGAGGAGAGCCTGCGTCAGTTTCACGAGGTGTTTCGGGCTGACGAGCGGGAGTTGATCTCGTTGCAGAAGACGTTCGCGATGGTGCGGGAGGTCGGTCACGGATTGGAAGAGCAACGGCAACAGGAAATCGGAGAGCGCGCCGACGGGGCGGTTGCGGTGCGCGAAGCGATCACCGAGACGATGGCGGTGAGCATCGACGCGGGGAAGGTGCCGACGCGTGGGAACGAGCGAGTAACTGAAGAAGGGAAAAAGAAATACGAATGCGCGTATCGCGACTCCAAGGTGGCGACGGTGTCTGCGGTGGAGGTGGACAAGGAGGGCGCGGCGCACTGCACGACGACCTCGTGTGTGACCGGGATCGAGCATGCCGATGAGTTCTTCCCGCGCATCGAGGTGGAGATGCGCCGGCGCAGCCGTGAGGTGGGGACGTTGATCTTGGTGATCCTCGGGGATGGAGCAAGTTGGATCTGGGACCGCGTGGCAGATTTGGCCGAAGCCGGGCAGCGGGTCTGGCATATCCTGGATTTCTGGCATGCCTGCGACCACTTGGTGAAAATCGGTAAGGTTCTGTACGGCGAGGGCAGCGAGCAGTTCGTGACCTGCTATGAGCGATGGCGCAGCATGCTGTGGCAGGGGTGCGCCGCCGGGGTGATCAGCGAACTCAAGGACCTGCACGCCAGTGGCCGCCATACCGAGAAGCAGAATCACGACATCCAAGGCGCAATCAACTATTTCACGACGAACCAGGATCGAATGAAATACCCGCTATATCGGGCACTCGGATTGCCGATCGGCAGCGGGGTGGTAGAGAGCGCGTGCAAGAACGTAGTTGCCGCGCGCATGAAGCAGAGCGGCATGATGTGGTCGCTGGACGGAGCCAAAGACATGCTCCAGCTTCGCGCATCCGTGAAGAGCCGCCGCTTTAGGAGCGATTTCGAGCGGCTACTGCCCGCCTCACCTCCAGAGCAGAACGAGGAAACCCACCTGCGGGCTGCGTAACCAGCAACCCGCAGCCGGTGCAATCCCGAACTACTACAACTTTGTTTAGTAGGTTTTTCCCTACCACAGAAAAAAATGCACCCGAGTCGCGCAACCGCGTTTGACGGTTGGCGGGCGTGTGGTATGATGGGCCGCATCGGGAGAAGGACAAATCCAAATGAGCATGATGACAAGTACAACCCGCCGTCCCCGCCGGCTACCTGAAAACACGCTAGTGCTCCGTCCTGCTCCGTCCTGCTCCGTCCTGCTCCGTCCTGCTCCGTAACAAACCAAGCACCCGGTTGCTGGCCGCGCTCTCCGCTCGCCGAGCCACATCCACCACGGGCTGCTATCGGCTCCCGTTCATATCCACCCCTCCCGCTCCAATACCCCGCGCCGTGAATGCAACAACCATGCGAGAAGGCCGGAGTTTCCGGCCCAAGACCACGGGTACCGGGACGCAATCCCGATCCCGAGAACGAGGAGGAGTGAGCCATGACTCATAGACTCACATTGTTGACACTGGCGTTCGCGCTGGTGGCTACCGTTACGTTTGCCGCCGGCGAGAGCGAGGAGGCTGCCGCTAACGAGAAGGAGATGGTGCTCGACCCCACCACCGGCGAGATGGTCACCGCGCCCGAGTATGGCGGGACCCTCACCTACGGCCGGACCGGAACCGGTGAGCACCCCGACTCCTTCTTCAACAGCGGCTGGTCCCACCACTTCGCCGGCGTGGTCACCGAGATGCTCGGCATCGGGGACTGGGCGGTCGACAGGAGTGAGCACAACCTTCGCTCCAGACCCCTCCCCGTGTCTCTCCTGCGAGGACAGTTGGCGGAGAGCTGGGAAACGCCCGACGACACCACGATCATCGTCAAGGTCCGCTCGGGAGTTCACTGGCACGACAAGGCGCCGATGAACGGTCGCGAGCTCACCGCCAGCGATGTCGAGTTCAACTATCATCGGCTGCTGGGGATCGGCAGCGGCTTCACCGAAGCCTCGGCGCACGTAGCTCAGCTGCCCAAGATCGAATCCGTGACGGCCACCGACGCATCGACGGTGGTCTTCAAGCTGGCCGAGCCAGACCTCTTCGGGCTGAGGAGGATACTCAACCAGTGGATTGTCGGGATCTACCCACCGGAGGTGATCCGGCAGCACGGCGACGTCCAGGATTGGAGGAACCTGGTTGGCACCGGGCCAATGGAGTTGACGGACTTCGTCGAGGGCAGCTCTATCACGTGGACCAAGAACCCCAACTACTGGGGGTTCGACGAGAAGTTCCCGGAGAACCGCCTGCCGTACGTCGACGAGATTGTCACCCTGATCATGCCGGATGCGGCGGCGCGGATCGCTGCCCTGCGCTCTGGTCAACTCGACATGCTGGGGACTGTTGGCGACAGTCAGTTGAGGTCGATCGACCAGGTCGAGAGCCTGCAAAGGACCGATCCCGACATCAACATGTGGGAGCGCGTCGGTCGCTCCGACAACGCATTCCGGTTCATCACCGTGAGCAGGCCCCCGTTCGATGACATCCGCGTACGCCGGGCCATGCAGTTGGCTCTGGATCTGGAGACGATCGCCAGCACCTACTTCAAGGGGTTCGCGGACCCGAGGCCGCATGGAGTCATTCACAACGATGTGTCGCTCGGTACGCCGTTCGACCAGTGGCCGGAGGAGGTCAAGCAGTACTACCGCTACGACCCGGAACGGGCGAAGCAGCTTCTGGCCGAGGCGGGCTATCCCGATGGCTTCAAGACCACGTTGGATTACTTCGAACGCTACGATGCGAACTGGGCAGAGCTCGCCATTGGCTACTGGGCTGAGATTGGCGTGGAGGTCGAGATGACCGTTCACGACACCGCGGCGTTCATTGCCGCCCAAGCCGAGCACACCACAGAGGGACTCGCAGCCGGCGAGAACGCTGGCGTGGGTCATGATATCGGCGCCATCAACTGGTATTACAACTCGAAGTCCCGCTACAACGCGGGGGGATTGGGGCTCAACGACCCGCACATGGACGAGCTGATCGACGGCGCACTGGCAGCCACGACGCTGGAGGAGCGGAATCGGCTCACCAAAGAGGCGAATCTATACGCCTTGGGCCTGCACTTTCACATCACGGCTCCGGTCAGCCCGCAGTTCAACGTGGCCCTGCCCTGGATCAAGGGCTACAATGGGGAGGTCTCGATCGGCACTGCACAATTCACCACGATTCTTGCCCGTCTCTGGATCGACCAGGATCTGAAGCGGGAGCTTGGATTCTGAGTAGATCGGCGTAAGCGGCTTGCACGGAGCCCGCCTGAGGGCGGGCTCCGTTGCCACATGACGGAGTGGGACGGTGGCGTGTGCTGCATCCCACTTTCCCGGCGCCCTGCAATGCGAACCTACGTTATCCGACGCGTCCTGCTGCTGATCCCGACGTTCCTCCTGTTGACGGTGCTGGTGTTTCTGTCGGTGCGCTTTCTTCCCGGGGATGCCGTCGACGTCATGATGGCACGCGTGGCGGCTATGGAAGGCGCTTCGGGGACGGCGGATTTCGACCGCGAGAGGGTCGTGCGGATGCTGGGACTGGATGTGCCGGCGCACGTGCAATACGTCCGCTGGCTGGGCGGCATCTTCTTGCGCGGCACCCTGGGTGACTCACTCTTCGGTGGATATACCGTCGAGGAGAAGATCATCAACCGGCTGCCGATCACCGTCGAGCTCGGCGTCCTCGCCATACTCATCGGGTTGGTCATCGCCGTACCGGTAGGCATCTACTCGGCGGTGCGGCAGGACACGGCGGCCGACTACGCCGGCCGCTCGATCGCCATCATCGGCCTGGCCACACCCAACTTCTGGCTGGGCACCCTGGTGCTGACCTTTCCCGCGATCTGGTGGGCGTGGGCGCCGCCGCTGCGCATGGTGGCGTTTGTCGACGATCCGCTCCGCAACCTCGGCCACATGCTCATTCCCAGCCTCATTCTGGGCACCTACCTGTCGGCAACCGTGATGCGCATGACGCGTACCATGATGCTGGAGGTGCTGCGCCAGGACTTCATCCGTACCGCCTGGGCGAAGGGACTCAGGGAACGGTTGATCATCCTCCGGCACGTGATCAAGAACGCGCTGATCCCGGTGGTGACGCTGGTCGGATTGCAGCTGCCGATCCTGGTCGGCGGCTCGGTGATCATGGAGAACATGTTCGCCCTGCCGGGGCTGGGGCGGCTGATGCTGGAGGCGCTCTCCGCGCGCGACTACCCGGTGGTGTCGGGCGTCAATCTGTTCTTCGCCACCGCGGTCATGACGATCAACCTGATGATCGACATCCTCTATGGCTACCTGGACCCCCGGGTGCAGTACCGATGAGTGTGCAGCCCAAGCCGCGGCCTTTTCTGCTCGACCTGCTGCGGCGGCTGGTGGGGGAGCGGCCGCTGGGGGCGGCGAGCGCGGTGGTCATCCTGCTGCTGGCGCTGATCGCCATCCTGGCCGACGTCCTGGCGCCGTTCCCGTTCGCCGAGATGCACCTGGTCGACCGGTTGGGCGACCCTTCGGCGACCTACGTGCTGGGCACCGACCAGCTCGGCCGCGACGTGTTGAGCCGGCTGGTGTACGGCGCCCGCACCTCGCTCGGGGTGGGCTTTGCCGCCACCGTGCTGAGCACGCTGGTGGCGCTGCTGGTCGGCGGCGTGGCCGGCTTCGTGGGCGGCAAGCTGGACATTCTGGTGCAGCGCTTCGTCGACGCCTGGATGTCGTTCCCCGGCCTGTTGCTGCTGCTGACGATCATCACCATCGTCGGCCAGGGCATCCTGCAGATCATCGTCGTGCTCGGGGTCACCTCCGGCATCGGCAACTCGCGGGTGATCCGCAGTGCCGTGATCGGCATCAAGGAGAACCCCTACTTCGAGAGCGCGCGCGCCATCGGCGGCACCGCGTGGCATACGCTGCGGCGGCACGTGTGGCCGAACATCACGGCGCCGGTAATCGTCGTGTTCTCGATCACCATCGGCGGCATCATCATCGCCGAGGCGTCCTTGAGCTTCCTGGGGTTCGGGCTGCCGACCACGGTGCCGAGCTGGGGCGGCATGCTGAGCCGTGAGGGGCGCCAGTTCATGGAGATGGCGCCGCGGCTGGCGATGTGGCCGGGGGTGGCGCTGACGGTGGTGGTGTACTGCCTGAACATGTTCGGCGACGCAGTCCGCGACCTGCTCGATCCTCGCCTGCGGGGCGGTGGCGGCGGCGCCGGCCTCGGCACCGGCGGCATGAGCGCCCGCGCCATCGAAGGCGCCCGCCGCGCCCTGCAAAAAGCCGACCGCTCCGGCTGACACGGCCCAGCGGCCATGCCGGCCCGACCGGAATGGCAGATGGGTCAACTGACCGCCGATGGGCAACACGCACAACCAGCACGATCAGTGCCGTGTGCTGCACCTCGTACTGCAGCGTCCGGTTGAGGGCGACCCAGATCAACTGGACGGAGAGGACGAACGACTGAGTGGCCGCTCAGCCGGTCGTCCAGGTGGAAGAAAGCCGCCCGGTTCGATGAACTTGACTTGCTTCGCGTGCTTTGTCTCGAAGGAGTGGAGATAGTCAAGCAATCTTTCCACGTCATGGCCGCACTTTGCGGACATACGTACGCGGCTCTCCCGAACATCCGTTATCATCTCCTGGTAGGTACCCATGATCCTCTATTCCCCCATCAATTGCAGTGGAGTTATCAGCATTGGCACGTACAGTCCCAGTACGGTATTGATCCATCGAATGTGACCGGCTTTGTTGGCGTTAGCCAAGTGCTCGCAGTTCCAAGTCAGCAGGTAATCGAACTTATGGCAGGATGCGAGCGCCAAGTGCAATGCGTCGCCCAGCGGATTCCGTGGCATGACATGGTGCTCGATGTAAGCATCCACAATGCGTGCGACTTTCCTGTCAGTGGTAACGGCCGGCAGAGTCATCGCCATGCTCAGGGCATCCTCCCGGTGCGGGAGACTTCCCGCATCCAGTTCGGCCAACACCGCACTACTGGTTGCGACCGAGTAACGGTGACGATGTGCGTCCCACCATGTTCGGGTCCATTCACGCATGGCAACGGCTGCGGGATCCAAGCGTCGCTCATAGTAGAAACTGAAAATCGACGTTTCAAGGTAGACGGTCTCGGCCATCGGTATGCGCTCTGCTCTTCAACTGCCGCCCGGTATAGGGCGGGAGTAGGATCCCCCGACTTGGCCACGATGATCAAGGCCCCTGGGCACTCTGGAATTGACCCTGGGTACCGGTGTGCTGCCGATCCGGTGCGCAACTGGCGGTGGTCGCCATCCTGGCCGACGTCCTGGCGCCCTTCCCGTTCGCCGAGATGCACCTGGTCGACCGGTTGGGCGACCCTTCGGCGACCTATGTGCTGGGCACCGACCAGCTCGGCCGCGACGTGTTGAGCCGGCTGGTGTACGGCGCCCGCACCTCGCTCGGGGTGGGCTTTGCCGCCACCGTGCTGAGCACGCTGGTGGCGCTGCTGGTCGGCGGCGTGGCCGGCTTCGTGGGCGGCAAGCTGGACATTCTGGTGCAGCGCTTCGTCGACGCCTGGATGTCGTTCCCCGGTCTGTTGCTGCTGCTGACGATCATAACCATCGTCGGCCAGGGCATCCTGCAGATCATCGTGGTTCTCGGGGTCACCTCCGGCATCGGCAACTCGCGGGTGATCCGCAGTGCCGTGATCGGCATCAAGGAGAACCCCTACTTCGAGAGCGCGCGCGCCATCGGCGGCACCGCGTGGCATACGCTGCGGCGGCACGTGTGGCCCAACATCACGGCGCCGGTGATCGTCGTGTTCTCGATCACCATCGGCGGCATCATCATCGCCGAGGCGTCCTTGAGCTTCCTGGGGTTCGGGCTGCCGACCACGGTGCCGAGCTGGGGCGGCATGCTGAGCCGGGAGGGGCGCCAGTTCATGGAGATGGCGCCGCGGCTGGCGATGTGGCCCGGGGTGGCTCTGACGGTGGTGGTATACTGTCTCAACATGTTCGGCGACGCGGTGCGCGACCTGCTCGATCCTCGCCTGCGGGGCGGAGGCGGCGGCGCCGGCCTCGGCACCGGCGGCATGAGCGCCCGCGCCATCGAAGGCGCCCGCCGTGCCCTGCAAAAAGCCGACCGCTCCACCTGACGACGTACGCGCCGGTGACTGTCGTCTGCCCGGGCGAGGTCAGCCGCGCTGGTCGCGCAATCGCCGGAGCGCGGCCAGGAAATCCGCCTCATCCGTGCAGCCAAGCGTCGCCGTCAGCAGCGCCTCCTCGGACGCCGCGGCAAACGCCTCCGTAGCGGTGTCGAACCTCGCCGACACTTCGATGCCCCGTGACCGCAGAATCTGACGGACCATCTGCGCGCGGGCTTCCGCGTGGCCTTCCGCACGGCCCTGCGCGCGGGCTTCCGCGTGGCCTTCCGCGCGACCTTCCGCACGGCCCTCTGCGTGGCCTTCCGCACGACCTGCCGTGTGGCCATGCTCGAACCCCTGGCGCCGCTGCGCCCGGAACAGCAGGTCGTCGTCCGGGCCGGTGCCTTCGCGCGCGCCGAGCGTCGCGGCAACCCGCTGCAGCGCCGCGCTGGTGCGGGCCGACAATACCGACTCGTTCAGCGCCACGTGAATCTCTTCCGCCCGCCAGCCGGGAAACGCCAGGCTCTCGGGCGCCACCCGGAACCGACCGTGCTCCAGCACATGAATCGTCAGCCCCGGGCGGCGCCGGTGCGGCCGGCTCGGTGACGGTGCGTCCGGCACCTCCACCCACACCTCCGGGAAGCCCCACGATTCGTACAGCGCGAGCTTGCCGCGGTGTACGTCGGTGGTGTGATCCACCTCCAGCACCACGTCGGGAAAGTCATCCTCGCCGACCACCATGGCCGCCGGCCCCGGCCTGGCCCGCGCCGGATGCAGGTACACCGACTCGTCGGCCTGCATGATGCGCCGCGGCTCGCCGCCGGCATCGCGCAGCAGCAGGTCCATCGAGCCGTAGCATTCGATCGGCGACCCGCGCACCCCGGCGATCTGCCCGGCAAGGCGCGTCAGGAGACGGGTAGGCCGCTCGTGATAGGGCGTGGCCGGCTCGCAGATATAGGCCGTCTCGGTAGCCGTGTCCCAATACTCGAGCCGCCCCTCGAAGCGTTCGATCTCGGTGCGCGGCAGGCGAACGGGCTTGCAGCCCGGAAACTTCGGCGGCTGGGCGCGCCGGGGCTGGGCTTTCTCGTGGCGCCCGGTTGGCGGTGCTTCGGTGCTGGCCATGGCGCCAGCATAGCCCATCTCGCGCCGGCCTGTAAACCGGACGTTCCAGAACTGCCCGAGCGCCAACTACGCTACGATCACCGTTACCGGTGCTGTTTCGATCAGCGCAACTTGGACGTCACGGCCCTTACGGCTCACCGGCGGTCATACGCCGACCGTCGATGGGCAACACGCACAACCAGCACGACCAGTGCCCTGTGCTGCACCTCGTACACCACGCGGTATTCTCCCACGCGCAGGCGGCGCAGACCGCGGAGATCGCCCTTCAGGACACCTCCTCGCAACGGGTTCCCGCGCAAGCCGTCGACGGCTTGAATGATTCGTCGGCGCTCGGGCCTTGGCACATGGCGCAACTCCCTCGCAGCCTTGCGCTTAATCCGAATCGAGTAACTCACGCTTGACCTGATCCCAGTCCAATACCTCGTCGGTCGGATCCTGCAATCTTGTCAGAGCAACGTTGAGATCGTCGAAATCCTCCAGATATCGCTCCACGGCCTGGCGGACAACTTCGGCACGACTACGGTTCAGGATGCGCGCTGCCGAGTCGAGCGCTTCGACGATCGGGTCGGGCATTCGAGCAGTTATCTGTGCCATGCAGATTCCTCCGGGTAAAGTCGTTGGGATCAGAGTAATGTCGATTACATCATCCTCTCCCGCACCGGCCATGGTCAACCAGCCTGCGCGACGCGGACGCGATCGTCATCTTTATCATGCCGGATCCGGTGCCGCCGACCTCGGCACCGGTGGCATGAGCGCGCTCGCCATCGAACGCGCCCGCCGCGCCCCGCAAAGGCCAATGCGGGCGAGTTCAGCCGTGCTGGTCCCGCAATCGCCGGAGTTCGGCAAGGAACTCCGCCTCATCCGCGCAGCCAAGGGCTGTCGCCAGCAGCGCCTCCTTGGACGCCGCGGCGAACGCCTCAGCAGTGGTGTCGAACCTTGCCGACACGGCAATGCCCCGTGACCGCAGAGTCTGACGGACCATCTGCACGAGGGCTTCGGCGCGACCTTCTGCACGGCCCTCTGCGCGGCCTTCCGCGTGACCTTCCGCACGGCCCTCTGCGTGGCCTTCAGCACGGCCTGCCGCGCGACCTGCAGCCCGACCTTCTGCATGGCCCTGCTCGAACCCCTGGCGCCGTTGCGAGCGCAGCAGCGGGTCGTCGTCCGGGCCGGTGCCTTCGCGCGCGCCGAGTGCCGCTGCTACCCGTTCCACCGCCGCGCTCGTCTGCGCCGACGGCACCGGCTCGTTCAGCGCCAGGTGAATCTCTTCGGCCCGCCAGCCGGGAAACGCCAGGCTCGCCGCCGCAACCCGGAACCGGCCATGCTCCAGCGCATAAATCGTCAGCTCCGGGCGGCGCCGGTGCGGCCGGCTTGGCGACGGCGCGTCCGGCACCTCCACCCACACCTCCGGGAAGCCCCACGATTCGTACAGCGCGAGCTTGCCGCGGTGTACGTTTGTCGTGTGATCCACCTCCAGCACCACGTCGGGAAAGTCGTCCTCGCCGACCACCATGGCCTTGGGCCCGGGCTTGGCCCGCCCGGGATGCAGGTACACCGACTCGTCGGATTGCATGATGCGCCGCGGCTCGCCACCGGCGTCGCGCAGCAGCAGGTCCATCAAGCCGTACGATTCGATCGGCGAACCGCGCACCCTGGCGATCAACTCAGCCAATCTCGTGAACCGCCGCGACGGGCGCTCGTGATAGGGAGTGGTGGGCTCGCAGATCCACGCGGTCTCGGTGGTCGCGTCCCAATACTCGAGCCGCCCCTCGAAGCGGTCGATCTCGGTGCGCGGCAGGTGCACGGGCTTGCAGCCGGGGAACGCCGGCGGCTCGGCGCGCCGGGGTTGTGATCCTTCGCGCAACCCGGTTGGCGGTGCTTCGGTGCTGGCCATGGCGCCAGCGTAGCCCATCTCGCGCGGCCCTGCAAACCGAACGTTCCAGATCCGCCAGGGCCGGGAAAGTGATGCGAGTCTGCGCGGTCACTCCGTGGCATGGAAGACGATGAAAAGAACGCCTACTTCGAGAGCGCGCGCGCCATCGGCGGCACCGCGTGGCACACGCTCCGGCGGCACGTGTGGTCCAACATCACGGCGCCGGTGATAGTCGTGTTTTCGATCACCATCGGCGGCATCATCATCGCGTACGCGGCTTACGCGCGCTTGACGGTTGGCGGGGGTGTGGTATGATGGCCGCCTCGGGAGTAGGACAAACGCAATGAGCATGATGACAGGTACAACCCGCCGTCGCCACCCGCTACTTGCAAACGCTAGTGCTCCGTCCTGCTCCGTCCTGCTCCGTCCTGCTCCGTCCTGCTCCGTCCTGCTCCGTCCTGCTCCGTCCTGCTCCGTCCTGCTCCGTCCTGCTCCGTCCTGCTCCGTCCTGCTCCGTCCTGCTCCGTCCTGCTCCGTCCTGCTCCGCGAGAAACCAAGCGCTCGGTAAGTCCTGACCGCTCACCGGGCCACAAACAACATTCCCTCGCGATCAGTGCCGCTGACAACGTAGCGGCTCCGTTCGCCATCCATACCCATCGCACCACGCTCGCGCAGGGCGGCGCTTGCGGCGCCGTCTCCTGCTTTGGGTGCGACGACTACCAAGACCATACGATAAGGCGAAGTCTTCGGCCAAAGAATACGAGCAACGGGACGCAGTCCCGATCCCGAGCCGGCGCCGTCCGCGCGCGCGAGCGCGGTTGCCGCCGTACTCTGGGCGGTGACTACTTCACCACTTCACCCACGGCGCGTCCGCGTCACAGGAGGCACGGTATGAAGCGCCCGACCGGATACGACTAGCCCGGGACTCAGTGTGCCGCCTTACCGATCGAGAGGCGCTCGCGACGCGAGTGCGGCGAGGAGTCGGCAGTGGAATCGGAGCTCTCGAACCAATCAATAATGGAGGAATCTTGATGAGATTCTCAGGAAAGGGATTCGCGCTTGTGCTGGTCGTCAGCCTGACCGCGACCGGCCTGTGGGCCGCCGGCGACGCCGACACGGAGCCGGCCGTAGCGGCCGAGAAGGAAATGGTGCTCGACCCCTCCACCGGCGAGATGGTGGAGGCCCCTCAATATGGCGGGACATTGACTTACGCTACCGCAGGAGCGAATTGGAATTTTGACCCCTATTACGGCTGGACAGACCCGCAAAACACGGGCGTTGTGGAGAAGCTGGCGGTCGGCAACTGGGGCGTCTCCAGAGACCAATGGGACTTGAAATCGGGACACCCGATCCCCGTCTCTGCCCTCACCGGGAGACTGGCGGAAAGCTGGGAAATGCCCGACGACAAAACGATGATCTTCCACATCCGTCAAGGCGTTCGCTGGCACGACAAGCCGCCGATGAACGGTCGGGAGCTCACCGCGCAAGATGTCGAGTTCACCTTTCACCGGATGCTGGGTCTGGGCGACTTCGCCGAGGACGGGCCGACTCCCTTTGGTGGCGCTGCCCTCCTCAAGGGCATCCCCTTCGAGTCGATTACGGCCACCGACGATGCGACGGTTGTCATGGCGCTGAAGGAGCCCTACCTGTCAGCGTTTCATATCATCACCCTCAACTACTTCGTGTACATCATGCCCCCGGAGGTCGTCCGGCAATACGGGGACGTCAGGGATTGGAGAAACATGGTCGGCACCGGGCCCTTTCTGCTGACCGACGTGGTCGAGGGCAGCTCGATCACGCGGACCCGCAATCCGGACTATTGGGGTCACGACGAAAAGTACCCGCAGAACCAATTGCCCTACATTGATACGTTGGAGTGGCTGATCATTCCGGAGGAAGCCACCCTGATGTCGGCACTGCGCTCAGGCAAGATTGATCTCAGAGGTTTCTCAGGGGGGGCGATCTATTCTCTCGATGCGGCAGCAAGCCTCCGCGAGACCCACCCCGACATCGTGCTGCACAAGCAGTGGTTTCGGTCGAATCAGGCCTTTGCTACCAACGTACGCAAGCCGCCCTTTGATGACCTTCGGGTGCGCAAGGCCCTGCAGATGGCGCTGGACCTCGAGACCATTTCGGAGACGTACTTCAAGGGTGAGGCCGATCCGACCCCGCAGGGGATGATCGGTGTGCAAGGGTACTACGTCCCCTTCGAAGAGTGGCCCGAAGAGATCAAGGAGGGTTACCGGTACGACCCGGAAGGGGCGAAGCAGCTCCTGGCAGAAGCGGGCTATCCCGATGGCTTCACGACCCGCCTGAGGGTCTACGAGGCGGTAGGGAAAGGCGGCTATACAGAGATTGCTGCCGCCTACTGGGCTGAGATTGGCATTGAGCTCGAGATTGATTCCTTCAAGGACTTTGCCCACTATCATGAGGATGTATTCGCACGGACCTATGAAGGAATCATGGGCGCCATTGCGGGTACCGCCTATGACCCTTCCATGTCGGTAACCTGGTATCGCTCGGATGCCCAGTGGAACCGCCCCGCAGCTCAGTGGCCTGAGTTGGACGCCCTGGTTGACGCCGCGCTGGCCGCTCAGACCGTGGACGAGTATCAGCGGCTGGTGAAAGAGGCGGATATGTACTCCATCGAGCAACACTGGCAGATATGGGGTCCCAAGGCTCCCTGGTACTTCGCGCATTGGCCATGGCTCAAAGGCTACAACGGTGAATTCGATCTCGGCCCCAACGAGGATAGTCTCATCTTCTCCCGCGTCTGGCTCGACCAGGACCTGAAGAGAGAAATGGGGCATTAGGCTCATTGATCAACGGCTCCGCCGTTGGCGTGGACCTCACCCTCGGGCGAGGTCCACGCGCGGGCGCCGGGAGCCGCTTCTGAGCGCCGCTTCCCGGCGCTCACTACCACGAAGATATGCGGGCCTATATCATCAGGCGGTTGCTGCTTGTCATCCCCACCCTGTTCATTTTGAGCATCATCGTCTTTTTCTCGGTGCGCTTCATTCCCGGCGACGTCATCGACTCCATGCTGGGGAAGACGGATTTCCTGGTTGACGTAGACCGTGAAGTGCTCGAGCGGATGCTGGGATTGGACGTGCCTGCCTACGTGCAGTATGGCCGCTGGTTGGGCGGTATCTTCCTGCACGGCAGCCTCGGTGATTCACTGGTTGGCAACCGAGCCCCGGTAGAGCAGACGATACTCTCCAGATTGCCGGTAACCATTCAGCTCGGCATCATGTCGATCGTCATCGGGCTCGTGATAGCCCTACCAGTCGGCATCTACTCGGCGATGCGTCAGGATTCCGGCGCCGACTACGTGGGGCGCTCCGTCGCCGTCATCGGCCTGGCCGCGCCGAACTTCTGGCTGGCAATAATGGTGATGCTCTATCCGTCCATCTGGTGGAGCTGGTCGCCTCCGATGAAGTGGATTCCTGTCTCCGAAGATCTGCTGGGGAATCTCGGTATCCTCATTATTCCCAGCCTGATTCTGGGGACGGCGCTGGCGGCGGCCACCATGCGGCTGACGCGCACGATGATGCTGGAGGTCCTGAGGCAGGACTATATCCGGACGGCGTGGGCGAAGGGTCTGAAGGAGCGGGTGGTCGTGGTGCGCCACGCCATCAAGAACGCGCTCATCCCGATCGTGACCCTGGTGGGCCTGCAGTTGCCCATCCTGGTAGGCGGTTCGGTCATCATGGAGAACATCTTCAACCTGCCGGGGCTCGGACGTCTCATGCTGGATGCCCTCACGGACAGGGACTACCCACTGATCTCCGGAGTCAACCTGTTTTTCGGCACGGCGGTGGTCGGGATCAATCTCATGATCGATCTGGTCTATGGCTACCTGGATCCGCGGGTGCGGTATCAGTAGGGAACATGGTCTCTTTCTTGGTCAGGATGTGGCGGGAAAAGTCACTCGGCACTATCAGCGGCATCATCATCCTGATAGTGATCCTTGTGGCTATCTTCGCCGACGTCCTGGCGCCGTATGAGTACATCGAAATACACCTGGCGGACAGGCTGACCGGCTCATCGGCCGCGTATCCGCTCGGTACCGACCACCTGGGGCGAGACCTGTTCAGCCGTGTCATCTACGGCGCGCGGCTTTCGTTGACCGTCGGGCTGGCGGCGACCGCGCTGAACGTCGTGGTCGCGGTCGTGATCGGCGGCACGTCAGGATTCTTTGGCGGTAAGTTGGACCTGGTCGTGCAGAGATTCGTCGATGCCTGGATGGCTATCCCGGGACTGCTGCTGCTGTTGACGATCATGTCCATCGTGGGGCGCGGTCTGCTCCAGCTGATACTGGTCCTGGGGATATCGGGAGGCATCGGCGGCTCGAGGTTGGTCCGAAGCGCCGTGATCGACATCAAGGAGAATGCGTACTTCCAGGCGGCGGAGGTGATCGGCGCCTCGAAGTGGCGCACATTCACCGGCCATGTCCTGCCCAATATCATGCCGGTCGTCATCATCGTCTTCAGCATCAACGTCGGTGCGGTGATCATCAGTGAGGCTTCCTTGAGCTTTCTCGGTTTCGGTCTGCCGGTCGGCGTGCCGAGTTGGGGTGCCATGCTCAGCCGCGAAGGGCGCGAGTACATGCAGCAGGCGCCATGGCTGGCGCTGTGGCCGGGCCTGTGCCTGACGATCATCGTCTACAGTCTGAACATGTTCGGCGATGCGGTCCGCGACCTGCTTGACCCGCGGCTGCGGGGCGGTGGCGGCCGGCTCGGTGCCGATACCGCCGGGTCGGTATAGCAGCCCGTGGCGAAACTCCGCCTGCATTGAATGCGGCGACTGCATCCCGGCTGGCTGCGTTGCTCCTCGCTCACATATGCCGGATATGCTCGTGTCAGCCGCCCTGGTCGCGCGCGCGCCGGAGCACGGCAGTGAAGTCCGCCTCATCCGCGCAGCCAAGCGCCGCCGCCAGCAGCGCCGCCTCGGACGCCGCGGCGAACGCTTCCCTATCGGTGGAGAACCTCGCCGACACTTCAATGCCGCGTGATCGCAGAATCTGACGGACCATCTGCGCACGACCTTCCGCGCGGCCGTGCTCAATCGCCTGCCGCCGTTGCGAGCGGAACAGCGGGTCGTCGTCCGGGCCGGTTCCTTCGCGCGCGCCGAGCGCCGCTGCAACCCGCTCCACCGCCGCGGTGGTGCGGGCGGATGGCGTGGCCTCGTTCAGCGCCACGTGAATCTCTTCCGCCCGCCAGCCGGGAAACGCCAGGCTCTCGGCCGCAACCCGGAACCGGCCGTGTTCCAGCAGATGAATCGTCAGCCCCGGGCGGCGCCGGTGCGGCCGGCTCGGTGACGGTGCGTCCGGCACCTCCACCCACACCTCCGGGAAGCCCCACGACTCGTACAACTCAAGCTTGCCCCGGCGCGCGTCCGTGGTGTGATCCACCTCCAGCACCACGTCGGGAAAGTCATCCTCGCCCACCACCATGGCCGCCGGCCCCGGCCTGGCCCGCGCCGGATGCAGGTACACCGACTCGTCCGCCTGCATGATGCGCCGCGGCGTCCCGTCGGAGTCGCGCAGCAGCAGGTCCATCGAGCCGTAGCATTCGATCGGCGACCCGCGCACTCCGGCGATCTGCCCGGCCAAGCGCGTCAGGAGACGCGAGGGTCGTTCGTGATAAGGAGTGGTCGGCTCGCAGATCCACGCGGTCTCGGTAGCCGTGTCCCAATACTCGAGCCGCCCCTCGAAGCGTTCGATCGCGGTGCGCGGCAGGCGAACGGGCTTGCAGCCGGGGAACGCCGGCGGCCTGGCGCGCCGGGGTTGTGCTCCCTCGTGCAGCCCGGTTGGCGGTGCTTCGGTGCTGGCCATGGCGCCAGCGTAGCCCATCTCGCGCGGGCCTGCAAACCGGCCGTTCCAGATCCGCCAGAGCCGACAAAGTAGGGGGCTGGCGCGTGCGACGG
Organism: Spirochaetia bacterium; assembly: GCA_965262935.1. Taxonomy (GTDB): domain Bacteria; phylum Spirochaetota; class Spirochaetia; order SZUA-6; family Bin103; genus Bin103. The sequence goes on from OZ253572.1 coordinate 2,318,198, forward strand.
ACTCCGTCCAAACCCCGGCCCGGTCGCTTCGGGATTGAGGATACGACGTGCTGCTACGAGATCGTGGTGGAGGAGCGACATTCACGCGTTTCACCGGTGCTTCATAGTCCCTCGGTTGGTGAAGTACGGTGAAATGTCGTTTCCACCATCCGCCAGGTCGGTGGGCCGGCTGGCGGTGTGCGGGGCGTGTATCGCGCGCGAACGACGGCACGCCGAAAGTCTACCAAAGATCGCAGGGTCGAACCTGTTCGTCGACGCGGTGCGTGACCTGCTCGACCCCCGGCTGCGCGGCAGCGGCGGCGCGGGCCTCGGCAGCGGCGGCATGAGCGCCCGCGCCATCGAAGGCGCCCGCCGTACCCTGCAAAAGGCGGCGCGCTCCACCAGGTCGGCGACCCGCCAAAGCCAGCCAACGGGCCAAAAACGGGCCAACATGAGTGCTCGACGGCTTTGGCGCGGGTGTGCGATGGTATCGGGGTTGGGACTTGAACGGATGCTGATTATGCGTGACTACGCTATCCAGCCCAGCCCTCGGTTGAGCCGGCACGGTTACTCCGTGACACGGAAGACGATGCAAACCGGTACACAGGCATCGCCTGCTGGCAACCATTCTCGGACTACGCTACTGGGGCCCGAGAGCCGTCCGTTAGCCCCCCCCCCCCCCCCCCCCCCCCCCCCCCCCCAACCCCCACGCAACTCCTTATACGACAAGCAATAACCGTTCGGGCTGAGGGCGCCGCGCGCCACTTCGCCTGCACTACCGCTACCCTGACCGCCGGCATGGCGGGCCGCCGGCGTCGCCGTCCACCGCCCCACGCGGCGCTCCGGGATCAGGTGCGCGCACCCGTTCAAGGAGGTGCCGGATGTAGTGGATGCAGGATGCAGAACTGACTTGGGACTCGGGCTGTCGCCCTCGCTTTCCGGGCACCCGCGTTTCTGCGGGTGTACCTCGAGAGTGGGCGAGGGATGCACAGCGAAACCAGCACTCTCGAATATCAGGAGCCGAATATCAGGAGCCAAGATGCAACACGCAATCTTACGAAAGTTCCTCGCGGTACTGTTCGGGGTAGTCCTGGCCGCGACCGGCCTGTGGGCAAGCCCGGCCGGGGAACAGGAACCGGCCGCGGCGATGGAGAAGGAAATGGTGATGGACCCCTCCACCGGCGAGATGGTGACCGCGCCACAGTACGGCGGGACAATAACATTCGCCCTATTGGCAGACCCCGCGAGTCCTGACTCCTTTCTCAGCGATCACGCAGCGCTTATGATCGTCGGCCCCGTTTTGGAGAAGCTGGCCTGGGGGGATTGGGCAACGCCCCGGGATCAATGGGACTTTCAGAATCACCTCGTTCCAACTAACACGAGAGGGGCTCTGGCGGAAAGCTGGTCGCTACCCGACCCACTGACGTACGTCATCAACCTCCGTCAGGGCGTTCGATGGCATGATAAGGCGCCGATGAACGGTCGCGAGCTGACTGCCGAAGACATCGTATATAATTACCACCGATTTACCGGTACGGGCAGTGGCTTCACGGAACCGAGCATGAATGCGATCCAATGGAAAGGTGTGCAAATTGAATCGATAACGGCCACTGACGATTCGACAGTTGTCTTCACGCTGAAGGAGCCAAGCCTCGGTGCGCTGCTTCCTATACTCGACGGGCACGGCTACTGGACATACCCTCCCGAGGTCATCAAGGAACATGGGAACGCCCATGATTGGAGGAACCTGGTCGGCACCGGGCCCATGATGCTGACTGACTTGACCCAGGGCAGCTCTATCACCTGGGACAAGAATCCTGATTACTGGGGCTACGACGAAAAATACCCGGAGAACCGCTTGCCCTATGTCGACCGATTGAGGGCCCTGGTCATGCCCGAAGTGGCAACCCAACTGGCGGCGCTGCGCACACGTCAGGTCGATTACGTCGGTCAGATCGGCAACACCCCAATCAAGAGTCTCGACCAGGTAGACAGCCTTCAGAAGACCAACCCCGAATTGGTGATAACGCCGTACTCCACTGTAGCGCTCAATGCAGTTGGCCTGAACGTTCAGATGAAGCCCTTTGACGACATCAGGGTGCGCAAGGCAATGCAGATGGCCATAAACCTCGAAGAAGCGAACAACGCTCTCTACCGGGGCATGGGGGATACGACACCCCAGGGAGCGGCAAACCGATTCATAGCGGCGATTGCCACCCCATTCGAAGAGTGGCCTGAAGAGGTCAAGAATGGCTTTACGTATGACCCGGAGGGCGCCGAAGCATTGCTTGATGAGGCCGGGTATCCGCGCGGGGCGAACGGCATCAGATTCGAGACCGTGATGTCGCAACTTCCGGATAGAGATTTGACCTACATGCAGTTGGTCGCTTCATACTGGGGCAAGGTCGGCATCGACGTAGAGATTATCGTGGAAGAAAGGTCTAACTGGATCGCCAAGAGATCGGAAAGAGATTTCGAAATGCTGAACTCGGAAATGGCGGTAAACTGGCGCGCGCAGGATATGACCGGTCGCTTCAAGTCGACAGCGAATTACAACACCTCCAATGTCGACGACCCGGCGTAGGATGCCCTTCATGACGACCTCATAGCCGCTACCACCATCGACGAGCAGAACAGGATAGCTGGGGAGTTGGACCAGTATGCGATAGCGCGGTTCTGGCAGATATGGCCTGTTATGGCCCCGTTGTTTCATGTGAGCCAGCCGTGGTTGATAGGCTATAACGGTGAATAGCTTGTCGGAAACGGCCAAAATGTCACCGTCTTCACCCGCCTCTGGATTGACCAGGAGCTGAAGGAAGCAATGGGTCGCTAGAGGGAGCCCACCTCTACTGACCTACGTGAAATGAGGGCTGGGAGGCTCGCTTCCGAGCGCCGTCTCCCAGCCTCTCCCGCATTGAATACGGTGTCTCCGTGAGAGCCTATGTCATCAGGCGGCTACTGCTGATCCTTCCCACGCTGTTCATATTGAGCATCCTGGTCTTTCTCTCGGTCCGCTTCATCCCGGGCGATGTCATCGACGCATTGGAGGGGCGGATGGAATGGATGGTAACGGGGGGGATCGACCGTGCAGCTCTGGAGCGCCGACTGGGATTGGACGTGCCGGTCTGGGTGCAGTATGGACGCTGGATAGGAGATATTTTCCTGCACGGCAGCCTTGGCGAATCACTGTTGGGCCGGGGAGCGGTGAAGGACAGGATAATAGAGAGGCTGCCGGTCACCCTCGAGCTTGGGTTGATGGCAATCCTCATCGGGCTGGTGATCGCGCTGCCGGTCGGCATCTACTCGGCCATTCGCCAGGATACCGTCGCCGACTTCCTGGGGCGGTCGGTCGCCATCATCGGCCTGGCCACGCCCAACTTCTGGCTGGGCGTCATGGTCATGATCTACCCGGCAATCTGGTGGGGCTGGGCGCCGCCGCTGGAGCTGGTTTCCTTCACCGCAGACCCGCCGGGGAATCTGGCGGTGTTCATCGTTCCGAGCCTGATTCTGGGAACGGCCGCGGCTGCCGCCACCATGCGGATGACCCGCACCATGATGCTGGAGGTGCTCCGGCAGGACTATATCCGAACCGCCTGGTCCAAGGGGCTGAGGGAGCGGGTCGTGGTGATCCGGCACGCCGTCAAGAATGCCCTGATCCCGGTGGTGACCCTGATCGGCCTGCAGTTGCCGATCCTGGTCGGGGGCGCCGTGATCATGGAGAACATCTTCAACCTGCCGGGGCTCGGTCGCCTGTTGCTGACTGCCCTCAATGACCGAGACTACGCGATGGTCTCCGGCATCAACCTGTTCTTCGCCACCGGCGTGGTGGTGATCAATCTGTTGATCGACCTGGTCTATGGTATCCTGGACCCCAGGGTGCGCTATGACTGAGTTGTTTCGCAGGCTGGTCAAGGACAAGCCACTGAGCATCATCGCCGGGGTGGTCATCGACGCCAGGGTCCGCTATGACTGAGTTGTTTCGCAGGCTGGTCAAGGGCAAGCCACTGAGCATCATCGCCGGGGTGGTCATCGACGCCAGGGTCCGCTATGACTGAGTTGTTTCGCAGGCTGGTCAAGGACAAGCCACTGAGCATCATCGCCGGGGTGGTCATCGACGCCAGGGTCCGCTATGAATGATTTCTTTGTCAGGCTGGTCAAGGAGAAGCCGCTGAGCATCATCGCCGGGGTTGTCATCCTGCTGTTGATCCTGGTGGCGATCTTTGCCGACGTGCTGGCGCCCTTCCCGCATGATGAAGTGAACATCGTGGACCGGATGCAGGCGCCCTCGCACCGGTACCTGCTGGGCACCGATCAGTTGGGGCGCGACCTGCTGAGCCGCCTTCTTTTTGGGGCTCGGATTTCGCTGACGGTCGGTCTGGCGGCGACCACCATCAACGTCGTGGTGGCGGTGCTGATCGGCGGCATCTCGGGGTTCTTCGGCGGTCGGCTGGACCTGGCGATGCAGCGCTTTGTCGATGCCTGGATGGCGTTCCCGGGGCTGCTGCTGTTGCTCACGATAATGTCGCTGGTGGGGCGGGGGTTGCCGCAGATCATCGTGGTGCTGGGGGTGACGGGCGGCATCGGCGGCTCGCGAGTGGTCCGGGGCGCGGTGGTCGGGGTGAAGGAGAACGTCTATTTCCAGGCGGCGGAGGCGATTGGCAGCACTTGGTGGAGAACCCTCATCCGCCACGTCCTGCCCAATATCGCCGCTCCGGTGATCATCATCTTCACGATCAACGTGGGCGGCGTGATTATCAGCGAGGCAGCGCTGAGCTTTTTGGGGTTCGGATTGCCGATCTCGGTGCCGAGCTGGGGCGGGATGCTGAGCCGGGAAGGGCGCGAGTTCATGGAGGTGGCGCCGCGGCTGGCGCTGTGGCCGGGGCTGTGCCTGACCGTTGTCGTCTACTGCCTCAACATGTTCGGCGACGCAGTGCGAGACCTGCTCGACCCGCGGCTCAGGGGTGGCGGCGGGCGTCTCGGTGCCCAGGTCGCAAGGTCGGTTTGATAGAGCCCGACGCGACGCCCTGGTCGCGCGGTCGCCGGAGCTTGGCAAGGGAATCTGCCTCATCCGCGCAGCCAAGCGCCGCCGCCAGCACACTAACGAACCGCTTCCACGCGTTTCACTTCGATTACTGACTCACCGCCGGTCGTACGCCGACCGCCGATGGGCAACATGTACGACCAGCACGATCAGCGCCGTGTGCTGCACCTCGTACACAACGCGGTACTGTCCCACGCGCAGGCGGCGCAGACCGCGGAGATCACCCTTCAGGGCACCTCCTCGCAGTGGGTTCTCCCGCAGGCTGTCGACCGCATGAATGATTCGCAGGCGCTCAGGCTTCGGCACACGGCGCAACTCTCTGGCAGCCTTTGCCTTAATCCGAATCGAGTAGCTCACGTTTGACCTGATCCCAGTCCAGTACCTCGTCGGTTGGATCCTGCAGTCGTGTCAGGGCAACGTTGAGGTCTTCGAAGTCCTCCAGATAACGCTCCACAGCCTGGCGAACGACTTCGGCACGACTGCGGTTCAGGATACGCGCTGCCGAGTCGAGCGCTTCGACGAGGGGGTCGGGTACACGAGCGGTTATCTGGGTCATGCAGGTCTCTCCGAGTACAGTTGTTGGGATCAGGGTAATGTCGATGACATTACCCTTGACCGCGGTCGCCGACAACCTGGCTCCTGTCTCGGCATCGACGATGACCGGCGGTGACAGCAGATCGGGAACGCGCTGCACCTCGTCGATGATCGCGGGAGGGCGGTAGCGGCCCAGGAAGCCGTTGCCGCAGTGCTGAAGACGTCGCCACCGGTGGCATGATAAGCTACCGATGGACGGTCGGGAGTTGACTGCCCGGCCAGCTACACTACGATCACCGTTACCGGCGCTGCTTGGGCCGAACAGGGAGGGTTTGCATGGCAACGATACCGAGGGGTGGGACCGTTGCGGTTACCGGAAGTGCCGGCTTCATCGGCGGCTGGGTGGTGCGCCGGCTGCTGGACAAGGGGTACCGCGTGCGCGCCTGCGTACGTGACGCCGACGATCCTGCGCGAACCACCTTCCTGCGCCAGTTGCCCGGCTACGCCGCCGGCAGGCTCACCATCCGCAGCGCCGACCTGGACCGCGCCGGCTGTTTCGACGACGCCTTCGCCGGCTGCCACGGTGTGTGTCACGTGTCACACGTCAGCCGGTACCACGATCCGGACTACGTGCAGATGGTGTGCGATCACACCATCGCCAGCATCGACAAATCCGAAACCGTCGGCCGGGTGATCGTGACCTCCAGCCTGGCCACGGTGCTGACCGAGGCGGATCCGCAAGAGTGGGCACGCCGTCCGGTGCTTTACGAGGACCGCTACCCCAACGAGACCCATCCGGACTGGGGAGATCCGCAGCGGCACGGATACGCGATGAGCAAGCTCATCGCCGAGCGCTCGTTCGCGCAGGCCGCGGCGCGCAGCGGCAGGTGGGAGGCGATCGCCTGCCTGCCGTCCGACAACGTGGGACCGATCCAGTCCGCCCACCAGAAAGAGATGGGTCCGTGGCAGAACCAGATCGCGATGATGCTGCAGGGAAAATGTCCACAGAACCGATCCTATCGACCGTGGATGCCGGTCGACGTGCGCGACAACGCCGAGTGTCACATCGGCCTGCTGGAAAGCGTGCAGGTACGCAGCGGCGAACGCTACCTGGCGTGGTCGGCCGAGCGGTACGACGTCGAGGCGATCAGCCGCCGCATCCGCCACCTGCTGCCCGAGCTGGGGCTCGCCGAAGCGGTGCTCGACGACGATCACCCCGCGGAGATCAAGGCCCGCGAGGCGGAGCTGCGGGCGATCTGGGCGCGCAGCGATCTGCGCAACGACCGCGTCCGCGCGGTGACCGGGGCGCGGTTCCGGCCGTTCGATGAGTCGCTGCGCGACTGCGTGGAGTCGTTGCTCGCCGTCGGCCAGGTGCAGCCGCGACTCGCCTGACCACGGCTGGAAACGAGAGTCCGAGTGCTCCGGCTGTCGACGTAAGCGCCATGCGTCCGTTACTGATATACTCATGCGTGAAGCGTGTCGGGGTTCCAGGGGGTACGGCATGAGGACGATTGAAAGGCTAAAGGCGGAAATCAAACAGCTTTCCACAGAAGAGATGAGCGAATTGGCCCACTGGCTCTCAGAACGCCATTGGGATTCGTGGGACGCGCAGATCGAAGCGGATTCTCAAGCTGGGAGACTGGATTTCCTGATTGATGAAGTCCAAACGGAGAAGTCCGAGGGCAAGCTCTCGGATTTGTAGGTGCATCGTGCCACCACGCGCTTCTGGGACAGCTATAGCCGGCTCCCGGAACCGGTCAAGAAGGCGGCGCGCCAGAACTTCGATCTCTTGAAGTCGAACCACAGGCATCCCTCCTTGCACTTCAAGAGAATTGGCAAGTTCTGGTCTGCCAGGGCAGGGCTGAATCATCGGGCGCTTGCAGTTAAGGACGGTCCGGACTTTGTCTGGGTGTGGATTGGACCGCACGATGAATGTCGGGAAAGTCGTCCTCGCCCACCACCATGGCGGCAGGCCCCGGCAGCCTGGCCTGCCCCGGATGCAGGTACACCGACTCGTCGGCCTGCATGATGCGCCGCGGCTACCCGCCGGCATCGCGCAGCAGCAGGTCCATCAAGCCGTAGCATTCGATCGGCGATCCACGTACTCCGGCGATTCGTTCGGCCAGGCGCGTCAGGAGCCGCGACGGACGTTCATGATAGGGAGTGGTCGGCTCGCAGATCCAGGCGGTCTCGGTAGCCGAATCCCAATACTCCAGGCGCCCTTCGAAGCGGTCGATTCGGGAGCGCGGCAGGCGGACGGGCTTGCAGCCCGGAAACGCCGGCGACTCGGCGCGCCGGGATTGCGCCGCCTCGTGCCGCCCGGTTGGCGCTGCCTCGGTGCTGGCCATGGCGGTAGCGTAGGCCGTCTCGCCTGCAAGCCGGCGTTCCTCGTAGTTCTCGTAGTACGGCTGCGATTCCTCGCTCCAGCAGCCGCACCACGGCTCGCGGCGATGCGAAGTCTGTTCCGCCGGACGATCTGCAAACCGTCGGCCAGCGGAGTCGCGCGGCGCGGCAGCAGCGCGGAGCAGGCGCTACCTCGGGGGTTCCGGCGGCGGCGCCGGAGAATCGCCGCCTGCGCGCTGAGCCGGCCCGGTCGGCGCTACGGCAGGGCGCGTGTTGTTACCCTGCGGCGCCGGAGAATTGCCGCCTGCGCGCTGAGCCGGCCCGGTCGGCACCGCGGCAGGGCGCGTCTTGTTGCCCTGCGGCGCCGGAGAATTGCCGCCTGCGCGCTGAGCCGGCCCGGTCGGCGCTGCGGCAGGGCGCGTGTTGTTGCCCTGCGGCGCCGGAGTAGCGCTGCCTCGCTGAGCCGGCGCGCCGGCTCAGCGTGGACGGTTCGGCGCCCGCCCGGAGGATTCGCTGCCGCGCTGAGCCGGCCCGGCCGCTGCCCCGGCAGCACATGTCTTGTTCGGCGTCCGCGGTGATGCGCCCGCGCTGCCCGCGCTGCCCGCGCGCCGCCGCGGCCCGCTACCGCCGCCGCGCGGGTCGTGCCGCGCCACAGCCTCGCGCACCAGGCGCGCCACCAGGTCGCCCCACGACATGCGCGGGTCGAGGTGCGACAGCAGACCCTTCAGCCGGCGCAGTCCCTGTTCGCACTCCTGGTCGATGCTCACCTTCAACGTGCAGCGGTCGGGCGCCACGGCGCGCAGCGTGTCGCGCGGTGGCACGACCTCGGGAGCGGCGCCGGCGAGCAGGCCGGCAACTTGGCGGGTGCTCATTCCTGCGGCCTGCTCGATCAGCTCGCGCTGGCGTTGCGGGTGCAGCAGCGGGGCGGCCGACGACGGGCCGGGCGACAGCTCCGCAAACGGATCATCGCGGGGCGAGTCCGGCACGCGCGAAGCGACCGGCAGCGGCTCCGGTGGAGCCGCTGCCGGCTCGGGCGCGTGCGTCGACCGTATCTTAGGTTGTGGCCATGTCGCCGCTGGTGAGTTCAAGCAGCGGTGTCTGGCGCTGCTCGATGCGGTGGCCGAGAGCCATGAGCCGCTTACGATCACCAAGCATGGCAAACCGGTGGCGCGCCTCGTTCCTCTCGAGTCGGACATGGAGACCGAGCGCCGGATCCTGGCGCAGCTTCGCGCCGGAGATGGGGCGGTGCTGGTCGATGAGGCGACCGTTCTGCAACCCACGGCGAGCCTTGCCGGCTGGAAGGCAGATTGATCACCCTCGACACCCATACGGCCGTGTGGTGGACCCAGGACCCGGATGCTCTCATTCGGACCCGGCGGACCGCTTCATCGCGACGACCTCCATCTCCCACGACGCGCCACTGGTAACCAAGGATCAGCCGATGCGCGATCTCGGGTGGCTGCAAACGGTTTGGTAAGAAAGCTCGAAGGCTCCCGTGGTTGGGGCCCTGTCGCTCCATTCTGGAGGCCCACCCTGGCCTCGCCGGGCTTCCTGGGATTCGGTCTGCCGCCCACCATCCCTGACTGGGGTGGTATGCTCAGCCGGGAAGGGCGTAAGTTCATGGAGCAGGCGCCGTGGCTGGCGCTCTGGCCCGGTCTTTGCCTGACGATTACGGTCTACAGTCTGAACATGTTCGGCGACGCGGTGCGGGATCTGCTGGATCCGCGGTTGCGGGGTGGCGGCAGCCGCCTCGGTGCCTAACTGAGGGGGTTCGACGTGAGCATCCGGAACACTGGCAATAGGCAAGCGCGGCCCACCCATCCGGGCGAGATGCTGCGAGAGGACTTTCTACCCGACTACCGGCTGACGATCTCGGGTCTTGCTGGCGCGGTGGGTGTCTCGCGCCAGACCATCAACGATCTTGTCCGTGAGCGTCGCGCGGTGAGCCCGGAAATGGCCCTGCGCCTTGCACGGCTGTTCGGTAACTCTCCCGAGTTCTGGCTCAACGCACAGCGTGCGGTGGACTTGTGGGATGCAGCCCAGGCCATCAGAGGCGCCGTAGAGCTTATTAGGCCGTTGGTCGTTGCGGAATAAGGAGGAATCCAGGGAATCAGGGCTGCCACTCGTCGGGCTCAGGCGCGGACCGAGACGACGTCGTAGCACATGATCCGCTCGTCGCGTGTCAAAATCGTCAGCCCGGAGGCGCTGGCACAAACGTGGACGCTCGGGTATGTTCGTCGGCGATGGCACCAATACAGAAGGGCGGCACCGTCGCAGTTACCGGCGCCGCCGGCTTCATCGGCAGCTGGGTGGTCCGGCGGCTGCTGGACAAGGGCTACCGCGTGCGCGCCTGCGTGCGCGACGCCGATGATGCAACCCGCACCACGTTTCTGCGCCAGATGCCCGCCTACGCGTCGGGCCGACTCTCCATCCACAGCGCCGACCTAGATCAGGCCGGCTGTTTCGACCGCGCCTTTGCCGGCTGCCACGGCGTGTGTCACGTGTCGCACGTCAGCAAGTACAACGATATGGACTACGTGCAGATGGTGTGCGATCACACCATCGCCAGCATCGACAGGTCCGAGAGCGTCGGCCGGGTGATCGTCACCTCCAGCCTGGCGGCCGTGTCGGCCGAGGTGGACCGGCAGGAGTTGGCGCCGCGTCCGGTGCTCTACGAGGACCGCTACCCGAACGAGCACCACCCGGACTGGTCGGCCAAGCGCGCCGGCTACGCGATGGGGAAGCTCATCGCCGAGCGCTCGTTCGCCCAGGCCGCCGAGCGCAGCGGCAGCTGGGAGTCGATCGCGTGCCTGCCCGCCGACAACGTCGGCCCGATCCAGTCCGCGCACCAGAAGGACATGGGGCCGTGGCAGCACCGCATCGAGATGATGCTGCTGGGTGAGTATCCGCAGACCGAGGATTACAGGCCGTGGATGCCGGTCGACGTGCGCGACGACGCCGACTGTCACATCGGCCTGCTCGAGAGCGTGCAGGTGCGCAGCGGCGAGCGCTACCTTGCCTGGGCGGCCGAGATGCACAGGGTGGAAGCAATCGACCGTCGCATTGGCCAGCTGCTGCCTGAGCTCGGGCGCGCCGAAGCTTCGGTCGCCGACAGTCAGTCTGCGGAAACGAAGGCGCAGGAGGCGGAGCTGCGAGCGATCTGGGCCGGTTGCGACCTGCGCAACGACCGCGTTCGCGCCGTCACCGGCGTCGAGTTTCGGCCGTTCGATGAGTCGCTGCGCGACTGCGTGGAGTCGTTGCTGGCGGTTGCCAACGTGCCGGCAAAGAATAGGGTTGGCTGAAATCCCCCAAGGCGCACCACGGGGACTGGCTTGACCCCCGCGGCACCCGGACTGTAGTCTCATCTGCAGCCGTGAGAATAATTTTGAACTGCCAGTTGCACTTTCTCGCCGAGTCTGGCAAAATGGCGACCTGATGCGTAGCGACGCTAGCGAGAACAGCGGTCGGTCGCGGTTGATGGAGCCGGTGGGCCGGTGGATACACCGCCACCGCTCACTAGCCGCGCCACAGCCGACCGCTCAGCGTTGGTGCTGACCGCGGCGCTATCGATCGGCGTGGCGCACACCGCACACCGCCACGCATCCGTACCTCGAACGGCCGACCCCGTCGGCCGCCACACATCCGTGCGCGTCGCGCCGGCCGCAACGCGTCCGCGCGTCCATCACCAGCATCAAGTATTTGATGTCGGCTTAGCCGGCTATAGGAAATTTGGGTCACCTGTTGACCCGCGAGGAGGAACCAAAATGGTTTCTTATCGATAACACTGGCGTTCGCGCTGGTGGCGACCGCTTCGTTTGCCGCCGGCGAAGAAGAGCAGCCGGTAGCCGCCGCTGACAAGAGGTACGTGACCGACCCGGTCACCGGCACGGTGTACTCCGCGCCGGAGTATGGCGGAACACTTATCTACGTATTCAGAAGCACTGTTGAGCCTCGCGACGTCTGGTTTGGCAGTGGGGCGGGTCAAGTCATGAGTGGCGTGCTAGAGAAACTGGGCGCGGTGGACTGGGCCATAGACAGGGACGCATTTCATTTCGTTGGCGGCTATGCGCCGCCTCTGTCCGCCCTTAGCGGGGCGCTGGCGGAGAGCTGGGAACAGCCCGACGCCACCACCTTTATCTTCCACATCCGCCAGGGCGTCCACTGGCATGACAAGCCGCCAATGAACGGACGGGAGCTCACTGCCCAAGATGTCGAGTTCAACTTTCACCGCATGTTGGGAAATAAACTGACCGGGACCGGGTTCAGCGAAGCCGAACCGTCCCCGGCAGCAGGCGCCCTCGGAACTTTGCCCTGGGAATCGGTAACGGCCACCGACGCTCGGACGGTTGTTATGAAGCTCACGGAGCCAAGACTCCGTGCCGAACAGCATATGTTGGACGGGTCTTATATGTTCATACAGCCTCCGGAGGTAATCGAGCAATTTGGGGACATGCAGGATTGGAGGAATATTGTCGGCACCGGGCCCTTCATGATGACCGACTTTGTCCTGGACAGCTCCCTAACCTTCACCAAGAATCCCAACTACTGGGGCTTCGACGAGAAATACCCGGAGAATCGCTTGCCCTACGTTGACGAGCTAAAGGCCCTGTATATGAAGGAAGATGCAACCATCATGGCGGCACTGCGCTCGGGTCAGGCCGATTACGCAGGTTGGCAGGGCAACTCTCAAATAGCGACCATAGACCTGGCAGAGAGCCTCACGCGGACCAACCCGGAGCTCGTGGTGATCCCGTTTGTCCAGCGGGCGAATCATGGGACCAAGATCAACACGGCCAAGCGACCCTTTGACGACATCCGGGTGCGCCGGGCGATGCAGATGGCACTCGACCTCGAGACCATCAACGCTACCTACTTCAAGGGTTTTGCGGATACGACACCTATGGGGCTGGTGAACAGGAGTTTCTGCGCCACCGGGTATTGCGTCCCGTTCGAAGACTGGCCCGAAGAGATCAAGGAATACCACAGGTATGACCCGGAAGGGGCCGAGAAGCTGCTCGATGAGGCTGGGCTTCCCCGTGGCGCAGACGGCATTAGATTCGAGACCACCTATCAATTCCTCTCGCATCACGATGTGAGCTGGCCAGAATTATTGGGCGGATTCTGGGGCGCCGTTGGCATTCAGCTCAATATTCAGCCAATTCCCATTGCGGAACTGGTCCCTCGATTAACAGCGGCACGCTCGGTCCGCGCTGGCGGGGGTATTGGTAACTGGGACATGTGGGTGGGTTCTACAGGCGCCAAGGGTGAGCCGTGGCAGCAGATGTCCATGTCTTATGGAGGTTCTACTGGGTGGCACCAGATACCACAGCACGACGCGCAATATGACGCCCTGTATGACGAAATGGTAGCCGCTACCACCGTGGCGGAGCAGACCAGGCCGATTAGAGAGATGGACATGCGCCACCTAGAGCAGCACTGGATGATCTGGGGGCCCGAGGCTCCGCAGTTTGCCGTGCACCAGCCGTGGGTGATGGGTTATGGCGGCGAAGGCGGCTTCGGATCCCAACAGTACGGAAATGTCTGGGCCCGTCTCTGGGTCGACAGCCAGCTCAAGGCCGCATCGGGGCACTAGGAGTCTGTCGGATTGCGACAGACTCCTATGCGTCAGGTGGGGATGGGCCGAAAGCGACGCCGTAAGGCGACGTTTTCGGGGCGCTAGGGTTTTCGCCGCATCCGGCGGACCTTGGGAAGAGGGAGCTGGGAGGCGCCGCGCTTTCCAGCTCCCCTGTGCATTGATGGGGCAACCGTCATGAGGTGTGTTACATGAGAGCGTACGCGATCAGGCGGTTACTGCTCATCATCCCCACTCTGTTCATACTGACCATCCTGGTCTTTCTGTTGGTGCGCTTCATCCCCGGCGATGTCATAGACATCATAGAAGGTCGCATGTTCTACGAAGGCGGCCAGACCGCCGATATCGGCCTGGACCGTGAAGCTGTGGAGCGTATGCTGGGATTGGACGTGCCGGTCTACGTGCAGTATGGACGTTGGATGGGAGTGTTGCCGACCCCTGACTGGATGACCGGTGAGCCTCGCTTCAACGGTCTGCTGCAGGGCTCCCTCGGCGATTCACTGTTTGGCGGTCTCACCGTGCGGCAGAGAATCATCGCCAGCCTACCGGTAACGATTGAGCTCGGCCTCATCGCACTGGTGCTCGGGCAGCTGATAGCGCTGCCCGTTGGCATCTACTCGGCGATTCGCCAGGATACGCCTGCCGACTACGCCGGGCGCACCATCGCCGTCATCGGCATGGCAACGCCCAACTTTTGGCTTGGCATCATGGTCATGATCTTCCCGGCAATCTGGTGGGGCTGGGCGCCCCCGCTGCAATACATTTCTCTGATGGAAGACCCGCTGAGGAATCTCGCGATTCTCATCATTCCCAGCGTCATTCTGGGGACGGCCCTGTCCGCAGGCATGATGCGGATGACGCGGACCATGATGCTGGAGGTGCTGCGGCAAGACTACATCAGGACTGCCCGGTCGAAGGGCCTCAAGGACGGGGTAGTTATCATGCGACACGCTGTAAAGAATGCCCTCATCCCGATAGTTACCCTGGTAGGCATGCAGTTGCCTATCCTGGTAGGTGGCTCGGTTATCATGGAGACCATCTTCAACCTGCCCGGGTTGGGTGGGCTCCTGGTGAGTGGACTCACCGAGCGAGACTACCCGATCGTCTCCGGAGTCAATCTGGTGTTCGCCAGTGTCGTTCTGTTGAGCAACTTATTCATCGACCTGCTCTATCCCTACTTAGACCCGAGGGTGCGGTATCGATGAGGCGCTCTCCGGTACGTGAGTCCGCGCGCCATTTCGGGCTGGCCGCTTTCTTTGTCAGGCTGGTCAGGGAGAAGCCGCTGGGTACTGCCAGCGGGATTGTGGTATTGCTGTTGATTCTGGTCAGTATCTTTGCCGATGTGCTGGCCCCTTATCCAATCGATGAACAACACCTGGTAGACCGGCTGCAGGCCCCATCGGCGCGGTATCTCCTGGGTACCGACCAGTTGGGGCGAGACTTCTTGAGTCGCATCATCTACGGCGCTCGTCTTTCGTTGGGCGTCGGTCTGGCGGCAACCACGGTCAACGTCGTGATCGCTTTCCTGATAGGCGGCACTTCAGGATTCCTCGGTGGCAAGCTCGACCTGGTTGTGCAGAGGTTCGTCGATGCCTGGATGGCGTTCCCGGGACTGCTCATACTGCTCACCGTAATGTCCATAACGGGGCGGGGTTTGCCGCAGATCATCCTCGTCCTGGGGATATCGGGAGGCATCGCCGGCTCGCGGGTGCTGCGCAGCGCGGTTATCGGGGTGAAGGAGGGGGTCTATTTTCAGGCGGCGGAGGCGAGTGGCAGCACCAAGTGGAGAACAATCATCCGGCATGTCCTGCCCAATATTGCCGCGCCGGTGATCGTCATCTTCAGCATCAACGTCGGGGGGGTGATCATGGCCGAGGCGTCCCTGAGCTTCCTGGGATTCGGTCTGCCCGCCCAGATTCCGAGCTGGGGAGGGATGCTCAGCAGAGACGGACGTACGCACATGGAGGTAGCCCCCTGGCTGGCGCTCTGGCCCGGTTTCTGCCTGACCGTTGTCGTGTACGTCCTCAACATGTTCGGCGATGCCATGCGCGACCTGCTCGACCCGCGGCTCAGGGGCAGTGGCGGGCGTCCGGGTGCCGATGTCGCGACCTACTGACGACCCGCCCGACCGCCCGACGCTGACCCTTGCCGGCGCGTCTCGACTCCGATACGGTAGCGTGATCGTGCGCGGTTTTGACGGCGCCATCGAGGAGATATCAATGACAGGAAGAATGGCAGGCAAAGTGGCTATCGTCACCGGGGGCAACAGCGGCATGGGGGCCGGCACGGTGGAGCTGTTCGTGGCCGAAGGGGCCCGGGTGGTGATTGCCGCCCGTGGCGAGGAAGCGGGGCAGGCGCTGGCCGACCGGCTCGGTGAGAATGCGGTTTTCGTCCGCGCCGATGTTTCGGTGGAGGCCGACGTGCAAGCGCTGGTGGACGCCACCATGGCGCGCTGGGGGCGGGTGGACGTGCTGTTCAACAACGCCGGCATCGGGCAAGGCATGGTGCCTCCGGAAGAGTTCACGCCGGAGGATTTCAACCGCGTGATGATGACCAATCTCGGCTCCTGTTTTCTCGGCCTCAAGTACGTGACGCCGATCATGAAGCAGCAGGGCGGCGGCAGCATCATCAACAATGGCAGCACCGCCGGGGTGACGACCGATGGCTCGGGGCCGGTCTATGCCGCGAGCAAGGCCGGCGTCATCCACATGACCAGGATCTGGGCCACGCAGGTGGCGGAGTTCGGGATTCGCGTCAACTGCATTTCGCCCGGCGCCATCGTCACGCCCATCTTCTGGGGCGGCCACCATACCCAGTCGGATGAGGAAAACGAACGGCGGTCGCAGCGGCTGACGGAGCATTTTGCGGCGCAGTTGCCCCTAAAGCGCGCTGGCACCCAGGAAGACATCGCGTACGCTGCCCTGTACCTGGCCGGCGACGAAAGCCGGCACACCACCGGACACAATCTGATGATCGATGGGGGCATTACGGTACGCATGGCGTCCCAATCGGACTTGGTGAAAGGCGGGAAAGAACGAGAGGCATTTCTGCGCGCGGAGACCCGCGGCTAACGCGGCGGCGGAGCGCTAAAGAGGGAAAGAATGAAATTCGGGGCACAGATCAACAGTTTCGAGGCTGACTGGGAGGCGATCAGCGCGTACATCGCCGCGCTGGAGGGCGGGCGCTGGAACAGCCTGTGGATCGCCGACCACTTCCTGCCGCCGATCGGGGACCGGGACGAGGGCAAGAACTGCTTCGAGGCGTTCACCCTGCTGTCGGTGGCCGCCGGCATGACCCGCCGGGTCGAGCTCGGCACGCTGGTGCTGGGCAACACCTACCGCAACCCGGCGCTGGTCGCGAAGATGGCGGCCACCCTTGATCAGGCGTCGCGCGGGCGGCTGGTGCTGGGGATCGGTGCCGCCTGGTTCGGGCGCGAGCACGCCGCCTACGGCTGGGACTTCCCTGCCATACGCGAACGGTCGGACCGGCTGGAGGAAGCGTGCCGGCTGATCCGCACGCTGTTTACCGCGCAGGAGCCGGTCGACTTTCAGGGCCGCTACTACCGCCTGCAGCAGGCACCGCTGGCGCCGGGATGCTGCCGCAAGCCGCACATACCGATTCTGGTCGGCGGCGTCGGCGAGCGCCGCACCCTGCGTACGCTGGCGCGCTACGGCGACGTGTTCAACCTGAACGGCTGGGAGCTCGAGATGTCGCTGGCGGCATACCGGCGCAAGGCGGAGGTGATCGAGCGCCACTGCGCGGCGGTCGGCCGCGACCCCGCCGAGATCAGGCACACCATCCACATGCCGCTACGGCTAGCGGAGCCGGCCGCCCGGCCGCCCGCCGGCGGCTCGCAGTGGCGGCTCGGCCCGGGACTGACCCCGGCGCCGGCCAGCTTCATCGTCGACCGCATCGGCGAATTCGAGCGCGCCGGAGTGGACGAAATCATCTTCCAGCCGCTCCCCGACGCCGCCTACGTGCAGCGCGTCGAAGAGGAGATCATCACCGCATTCGACTGACGCGGCGCGTCAGCCCGGAGATTCGTCAGCGCCGACCGGCGGGCGGGCGGTCCGCGACCTGCTTGATCCCCGGCTGCGCGGCAGCGGCGGCGGCGCAGCCGGCCTCGGCACCGGCGGCATGAGCGCCCGCGCCATCGAAGGTGCCCGCCACGCCCTGCAACAGGGCGAGCGCTCCGGCTGACACGGTACGGCGGCTTTCCGGCCCCGACCGGAATGGCGGCCCGCCGGGCACGGCGTCGTTCGTTTCTTGATTGATGCGGTACACTCGACTAAGATGCAACCGAACGCGATCCATGAGTGAAACGAGCTACAGTACTGTAGAACTTGGGAAAATCGTTTCTCGTGACCCTGAGATTCACAGCGGGGATCTGGTGTTCACGGCTACCCGTGTGCCGGTCGATACGCTCGTCGACTACCTCAAGAGCGATCATTCGATTGAGCAATTCCTGAAGGATTTTCCCACCGTCGAACGCTGGCAGGTTGAGTCGTACCTTGAAGTGTCACCTGACGGCATTGATCAGTTGAGAACTCGAAAAGCTACCGAGTGAGAGTGCTTCTTGACGAGGATATACCAATCAGACTCAGGCTCCACTTTGAGGGAAGCACTGAAGTCGAAACGGTCGAATATCGAGGATGGAAAGGTCTGAAGAATGGGGCCTTGCTGCGCACCGCTCAAAATCACTTCGATCTATTCGTAACAACGGACAACAACCTCCCCGATCAGCAGGCTCTTGAGCGCTTCGACCTCGCG
Source organism: Spirochaetia bacterium (assembly GCA_965262935.1). Lineage (GTDB taxonomy): Bacteria > Spirochaetota > Spirochaetia > SZUA-6 > Bin103 > Bin103. Next base: position 2,336,458 of record OZ253572.1, read on the forward strand.
GTCGTGATCTTGCGTCCTCGTAGCAAGAGATTCACCGATCTGGTGCAGCTAATGCCTCAGCTCGAGATGTCGCTCGACTCCGTGCAGCCCGGTGAGTACATACGGATCTACCCTCCCGAGTGACACCGAGAAAGTGTGCTGGCGTTAGTGGCCGGGGGTGGCGCGACTCGTTGCTGGTCGACACCACGGGACTGCTGTGCCGAGCGACGGCCACTGCGCCCGCGGGGCGCCGCGGGGCAAATACGGCGGGTCGGTTGATCGGCTGGTCCGTCGGTGTCGCGGCAGCCACGCCCGTAGCGTGTAGGGCGCCCGTCAGCGGTGCCGCGGCGGCGCGCTCCGTCCCGAATCGACAAATCGGTCTATCATCGTCTTCAATTCGCGGACTACCTGCGAATGCTTGAAATAGAGGTTGGTGGTCTCGCCGGGGTCGACGTCCAGGTCGTAGAGCTGGCCCGGCGCGTCGGGCGCTTTGTCAGGAAGGGCGTACTGTTTGAGTTCCTCCCGCTCGTAGTCGTTGCCGCCGGAGCCCCGGTGATCCAGGTACTTCCACTTGCCCCGCCGGATCGCCAGGTAGAGGGCGGGCTCGCCACCGGTGGCCACGTTGCTCAGGAAGCTCTGATGCAGGGTATGGGCGCGCACCGCTTCGCCGGCCGGAGTCTCGCCGAGCATGGCCGGCAGGATGTCGAAGCTGTCCTCGGCTGCATTGTCGGGCAGATCGACCCCGGTAATCCCGGCGCAGGTCGCCATCAGGTCGCACAGGCAGACGGTCTGATCGCTTTCGCTGCCGGCGGCGACGTGGCCAGGCCAGCGCACCACGAATGGCACCCGGTGGCCGCCCTCCCACTGGTCGCGCTTCATGCCGCGCCACGGCCGCGCGCCGTCGTGGTCGTGGTCCTCGCGCATGTGCACGACGCTGGTCACTTCCGGTCCATTGTCGCTGGTCACCATCACGATCGTGTTTTCCGCCAGTCCCAGCCGGTCGAGGGTGGCGAGCAGTTCGCCGACCACATGGTCGAACTCGTAGATGAAGTCGCCGTGCGGCCCGGCGCCGGTCTTGCCCTGGAACGCCTTGCCGGGAAACGACGGCAGGTGCACGCCCTGGGTGGAGTGGAACAGGAAGAACGGCTGGTCCGGGGACTCCGCAGCGTGCTGTTCGAGAAACTGCACGCTGCGCTCCAGGAACATCATGTCGATCTCTTCGAAGTCGAAGCCCGGCGCCAGCCAGCCGATGCGGTTGTCCCTGGCATACGGATGATCGGGCAGGCCGGACCGATCGTGCAGCCTGGTCGGCGGCACCGGGATGCGGTCGCCGTCGATGAACGCATACAGGAAGTCGGTGGTCGGACAGCACGCGGTGCCGTAGAAGCGGTCGAAGCCGCGGTGGATCGGCGCATCGGGAATCGCGCGTGAGTAGTCGATCCGTTCCACCGGCTCGAAGCCGTTCTCGTTGATCGGGTGCCCGTCCCGGTCCAAGAAGCTCAGTCCGACGTGCCACTTGCCGTATAGCGCGGTGGCGTAGTCCAGCTCGCGCAGCATTCCGGGCAGCGTAAGGCGCGACTCCTCGATCAGGCACGGGCCGCCGGCGCCGGTGAACACGCCCGGCACACCGGTCCTGAACTCCATGCGGCCGGTCAGCATGCTGTACCGGCTCGGCGTGCACACGGTGGCGGGACTGTGCGCATCGGTGAAGCTCATGCCCTCGGCCGCGAGGCGGTCGATGTTCGGCGTCGGCACCTTCGACTCGGCGTTGTAGCACGCCACGTCGCCGTAGCCCAGATCGTCGGCGAGGATCAACAGGATATTGGGTCGTTCCATAGGTTCCAACTGCCGCAAGGTCTATCCGGTTCAGCCGCCACTGTCCACTGAACGCCACGCGTTATGGAGCAGGTGGCAACCGCGGGTCGCTTCGCACTCGACCTCGGCTGATGCCTTGCGTCAGCGCCAATCGGCTGTGGGCATGATGCGGCGCATGAAGCGGTCGAACAGGGGAACGGTGAACGTCAGTTATCGTTGTTAGCGGTAACTGATAAATCCTGTAACTTTGGCATAGAGCCGCTCGCCCGCTGCCGGCTGGTGTTCCGTCTCACTCACGGTGGCCGCTATTGTAGCCCGAGACGCAGGCCGGCGGGGCCGGTAGGATGATGCAACTGATGAGCGGACTGATCGATTCCTTCAACCGGGACGGATTTCTCGTCGTGCGGGATGCCATTCCCGACACGGTGCTCGACGCTTTTGTTGGGGTGCTGGAGGCGGAAGTGGATCGGCGTGCCACGGCGATGTTCAAGGGCGGCGAGATTTCCGATCCCTACGCCGGGGAAACGTTCGCCACGCGCTGGTACCGCATGTGGCAGGAGGGGGGCGAGGAGCCGAAGCCGCCCACCTGGCATGCCTGCGTGTTCGGCCCCGAGTTGTACGCGCTGTGGACCCACGAGGCGATTCTCGACGTGGTGGAACTGGTAGTGGGCCCGGAGATCCAGGCCAGCGGCGACTACATCCTGCGTCCCAAGCTGCCGTCGCTGAACCTGCTGCCCTGGCACCAGGACTCGGGCTACATGCCGGCCACCGAGCAGTACCCGTGGCCGACGGTGTGGGTGCCGTTCGTGCCGGTAAGCGTCGACAACGGCGCCATGCAGTTCATCCCCGGCTCCCACCGGCAGCCGATCCAGGAGCACCGCAAGAGCGACGGCGAGCGCTATGCGACGCCGGCGCGCGACCCGGCGGCGGGGCGCGCAGTGGTGACGCCGGAACTGAACCCCGGCGACTTCGTGATCTTCAGCAATTACGTGTTCCATCGGTCGACTGCCGGCCTGGCCCCGTCGGTGCGCTGGTCGATTGACTTCCGGTTCAGCTCCGCCGGCACGCCGGTGGGCGACCACCTCTGGTTTCACGGCATGCGGCACGTGGTACGCAGCGCCAGCGATCCGGGCCGGATACCGAGTTGGGACGAAGTAGCGGCGCTGTGGGAGCGGAGTCCTCAGCGGGTCAGGAGTCCATAGTGGGGGGCCGGGGGGGCCGGACCGGAGCTTGACAGCGGCGCCGGGCAGGCTTCAGCATGGCGGGAATTCTGCAAGGAGGGATCATGAGATTGATCGCTATCGGGAGCACCCTGCTCCTGTTTGTTGCCACCTTGGCGGTGGCAGGTGGTGAGGCGGAGGGCAGCGCCGGCGGCGCCGCGATGTCGTCCGGCATGGCCGTCGAGGGTGAGCCGTACGTCGGCCACATCTTCGCCAGCCCCGCGGCCTACGAGGCGGCGAGCGGCAACCGGATCGAAGGCTTCGGCGAGGCGCCCGTACTGGCGGCGCTGGTGGCAGAGGGCAAGCTGCCGCCGGTCGAGGATCGGCTGCCGATCGACGTACAGGTAGTGCGGCCGCGCGATGAGATCGGCACCTACGGCGGCATTCTGCGCGGCGCCGGCAGCGCCGAGGAGCCGGGCTCGGCTATCGAGTCGAGCGGTCAGACCATGGGCTCCTATCCGCCCGATACGCGCGCCATCTATGCCAACCTGATCAAGGCCTGGGAGGCGTCCGCCGATTTTACCTCGCTGACCATCACGCTGCGCGCAGGCATGAAGTGGTCGGACGGCTCCGCGGTGACCGTCGACGACTTCCGCTTCTGGTACGAGGACGAGTTGCTCAACGAAGAGATCACGCCGCGCATCAACAGCCGCTGGCGGCCGGGCGGCGAAGTGATGCAGATGACGGTGGTCGACGACGCCACCATCCGCTACTCGTTCGCGGGGCCGTTCTACGCGGTGTTCGAGAGCTGGACATTCCAGCGCCCGGTGCTGCCCGGCGAATTCCTCAAGCAGTGGCACGCGAGTCACAACCCGCAGGCCGCGGCCAAGGCCAAGGAAGAGGGCTTCGACAACTGGTGGCAGGCGTACCTGGATCACGCTGGCGGCGGGGTAGGGAAGCGCACCGATCCCGATCGCCCGTCGATACATCCGTGGAACGTGGCCGACATCGGCCCGGCGTCGCGGCGCTACGACCGCAACCCCTACTACTTCAAGGTGGACGTGGCCGGCAACCAGCTTCCCTACATCGACGCGGTGCAGGTCACCCAGTTCTCGCAGCCCAACCAGACCATTCCGCTGCGCGCCATGTCGGGCGAGGTCGACCTGCAGGTCGACCACCTGGCGATGGCCGATTTCCCGGTGTTCAAGGAGAATGAGGCAACCGGCGACTACAAGGTCTACCTGTTCCCGTTCCTGTCCAAGGGTTTTGCTGCCGGCGTGGCGTTGAACTACACCCACAAGGATCCGGTGCTGCGTGAGATCTTCAGCGACATCCGCTTCCGGCAGGCGCTGTCGCTGGCGGTCGACCGCGACGACATCAGCAATACCTTCTTCTTCGGCCGTACGGTGCCGCACATCCCGCCGGTGCCGCCGACCTGGACCGGCTTCGAAGACTGGATGCGCACCTACTACGCCGAGTTCGATCCGGATCGCGCGAATGCGCTGCTCGACGAAATGGGCCTGAAGTGGGACGGCAACAAGCAGTGGCGGCTGCGCCCCGACGGCGACATCGTCGAGTTCGAGGGCATGTGGGTCGCCGAGTGGTTTTCCTACTTCGAGGGCCTGGTGCAGATGCTCAGCAAGCAGTGGGAAGCGGTCGGCGTGAAGATGAATCCCAAGTTCGTGGTCGAGGAAGCGGCGGCCAATATCGCCATCGACAACGACCAGGACGTGCTGATCGGCGGCAACGCCACCTCGACCGAGTTCCGCGCCCGCGGCGCGGAGCCGGTGACCCTGCGTCCGGCCTGGCACTGGTATAGCTGCTGCGCCCTGTCGGCGGCGCCGTGGCGGTTGTGGCTCGACACTGACGGCGCCGAGGGTATGGAGCCGCCGCAGGAGATCAAGGACCTGTTCACGGTCTCCGAGGAGTGGCGCAATACGCCGCGCGGCACCGACCGTTACGCCGAGCTGTCACACCAGATGATCCGGATGAACGTCGAGAACCTGTATTTCTTCGGCACGGTGAGCATTCCGCCGAAGGTGGTGCTGATCAGCGACCGCATCGGCAACATGCAGCGCGAAGGCGGCTTCGTGCAGACGCTGCCCAACTTCGGGCCGCACATGCTCGATACGCTGTTCATTCGCCAGTAGCGCCGATGGGGCGGCCTCTGTCCCCGCGCGGGGCGGGCCGATTCCGCGATTCGAGCCCGACGTGCATCGCACAGCGTCTGCACGCCGGGCTCGTTTTGTAATGCCACGGATTGTTGCACTGCCATGAGTTTCGATCTGCTCACTCCCTACGTGGCCATGCAGGCCGTCGAGTCGGTCATCGGGACTCCGGTGGACGGCGCGCTGACCGGCTATCCCAGTTACGTCAACCGCGTGTACGGGTTCGGCGCCGAGGATGGCCGGCAGTACGTCGCCAAGTTCTACCGCCCCGGACGCTGGTCGCCGCAGGCGATCGCGGAGGAGCACCGTCTGGTAGCCGCATGCGCGGCCGAGGAGCTGCCGGTGGTGGCGCCGCTGACCGATGGTGACGGCGACACCCTGCACGCGGTGGCCGCGGCTAGCGGCGCCGCGGAGCAGGAGTTCCTGTTTGCCGTCTACCCCAAGCGCGCCGGCCGCAACTTCGACGGCGACAGCGACCAGGACTGGCTGCGCATCGGTGCGCTGGTGGGGCGGCTGCACGCCGTCATGGCGGGCTGCGCCGCCACGCACCGGCTGACCGGTACGCCGCACGCCGCGACCGCGCGCTTCATCGTCGACCTGTCCCGGGCGGGCGTCGTGGCGCCCGATGCGGCGGGTGAGTTCTTCGGCCTGGCGGGCCGCGCCGTGCAACGGATGGCGCCGCTGTTCGCGGGCGTGCCAGTGCAGCCGGTGCACGGTGACTGCCACCGCGGCAATATCCTGGACCGCGCCGCCGGCGGCCTGTTGCTGATCGACTTCGACGATCTGATGGTCGGCCCGGCGGTGCAGGATCTGTGGCTACTACTGCCGGGCCGCGCGAACGACAGCCGGCGCGAACTGGCGTTGCTGCTGGAGGGCTACGAGCAGTTCCGTCCGTTCGACCGCCGCGGCCTGCGGCTGATCGAGCCGTTGCGGCTGATGCGAATGATCTACTACCTGGCCTGGTCGGCGCTGCAGCGCCACGATCCGGGCTTCCGCGCGTCGTTCCCGCAGTGGGGCGGGGCGGCATTCTGGGCGCAGGAGGTCGAGGACCTGCGCACCCAACTCGGCGTCATCGAAGCCGAGGTCGGCTGACTCGCCGCTGCGCCGCGCTTCTGCGCGGGGCGGTTGTCTGGCAAGATGGCGGCACCCGACACGGGTTTGGGACGGACGGAGGAGTAGGCGATGCGCGGAGTGGTGCCGCTGGGAGGAGGACGGGTCGAGGTGCGCGAGGTGCCCGACCCGCGACCGGGGCCGGGCGAGGCGGTGGTGGCGTTGCGCAACGCCGGCATCTGCGGCAGCGACCTGCACACGGCGCACAACAGCTGGGCGGAGATCGGCGAGCGGCAGAACCTGGTGATCGGCCACGAGGCGAGCGGTGTGGTGGCGGAGGTGGGGGCAGGGGTGTCCCCGGCGCTGGTGGGGACGCGGGTGTCCGTGTACCACTACCGCGGCTGCGGGCTGTGCCGGCACTGTCTGGCCGGGGAGATCGTGTTCTGCGCCGGCAAGCGCGGCTACGGCTGGCACGTGCACGGCGCCGACTATCTGCTCACCGACGCCCGCAACTGCTGCCCGCTGCCGGACCAGTTGACGCACCTGGACGGCTCGTTTCTGGCCTGCGCGGCCGGCACCGCCTACGCGGCGCTGCGCAAGCTGGAGGCGGTGCCCGGCGCGCCGCCGTGCGCGGTGGTGGGGCTGGGGCCGGTCGGTCTGGCGGCGGCGCTGCTGGCGCGCGCCATGGGTTGGCAGGTGATCGGCCTGGACCGCGTGGCCGAGCGGCGCGCGTACGCGGAGGCGCGGGGCATCACGACCGTCGCACCGCCCGCGGGTGGCGGCGGCGCGTCGGGCGCGCCGACCGGGCGCCTCGAGGGCGCCGCCGGTCCGCTCACCGAGGCGGTACGCGCCGTCACCGGCGGCGCCGATCCGGGGCGGGTGTTCGATGCGTCCGGCAGCGCGGGCGGGCTGGCCGCCGCGCTGGAGGTGGTGGGCCGCGGCGGCCGGGTGGTCACCGTGGGGCGCGGCATGTGGCCGTTGCGTTTCGCGCCGCAGGTCAACGTCGCCGACCTGATCCGCAAGCAGGCGCAGGTAATGGGCTCCTGGGTGCTGCCGATCCACTACTACTACGACCTGGTGGAACTGATGGTCGCCACCGGCACCAGCTTCGCGCCGCTGGACGCCGGCCGCTTCCCGATCGCCGACGCTGCGCGCGCATTTGCCGAGGCTGAGGCGCCGAACACCCTCGGCAAGGTCTCGCTGGTGTGGCCGGACCGGTAACTCCGGCTGCGGACCGGACAGCTTCGCACGGAGCCCATGGGAACTCGTGAGTAGCCGTCTCGGACTCATTGACGAAACGGCGGAGCGAATGAATACTATGAAAGGACTGGCCGGACGTCAGGAGGGTAGGATGGCAGCGCTTTTTCAGCCGCCGAGCGACATCTGGAAGGTCAATCAGAGCCTACAGCTTGACGAACACCTCGACGGCGATAACGACCCGCGATGGGTGGATACCGAGCGTGCACGCGGCGAGTACAGCCTGCGCCGGCTCTGTCGTGCACTCGGTGTCGACCGTATCCGGCGAAGATTGACGGCTCCTGCCCACGGCTATTACCTCTTGTGCGGGCACCGAGGTTGCGGAAAGAGCACCGAGCTCAGGCGTATCGCCCACGAACTGCATCATCGCGATTTCTACTACGTCGTGTTTGTCGATGCGGCGCAGGAGCTTGATGTCAACAATCTCCGATACCAGGATGTTCTGCTGCACCTCGCCAGCCAGCTCATGAAGCAACTCGCGGATGACGGCATCCACGTTGACCAGGCTCACTTGGGTAGGCTGCGGGAGTGGTTTACCGAACGAGTCGAGAAAACCACGAAAACCAGAGACCTCGCTCTGGAAGCCAAAGCCGGCGCCGGCGGCAGCGTGGGACTCCCCTTGCTGGCCAAGCTTTATGGCCGGATCAGCACCGCATTCAAGACCAACACGACATACAAGGACGAGTTGAGAACTACGCTTCGGAACCATTTCAGCGATTTCGCAGACGGGTTCAATCATCTCATAGCGGCGGCTGAAGACACTATTCCGGGCACCGGGATAGGAGCCCGAATACTATTCGCGATCGACGGAACGGATCGTCTTGGTGGTGATGATGCGCACGCGTTCTTCGCTGCGGACGTACATCAATTGCAACAGGTGCGGGCCATATTCGTGTATTGCGCGCCGGTTCACTTGGCTTACGAAGGGAGCACCGTAAGCCAGAACTTTTCTGCTATCTTCCGGCTGCCCATGATCAAGCTGCTGAACAGCGACGGCTCGCCGCATGAGGAAGGACGTACTGCGATGCGCGAAATGCTGCATCGGCGCGCCGCATCCGGGTTGTTTGATGTTGGCGTCGCCGACCGGTTGATTGAGCACAGCGGTGGCCATCCGCGTGATCTCCTGCGACTCCTTCTGAACGCGTTCAAACACGCCGAGCACGACCGTTTCGATGACGCGTCAGCTCAGCAGGCGGCACGTGAAATGGCGGCGGACTTTCGGCGCATCCTGAACCCGGACGACTACCGACTGCTGGCAACGATCGACGCGGGTCACCAGCCGCCGTCCGGTTCGGAGCGCATTCGATACTTGCTCTATAACCTCGCACTGCTGGAGTACAATGACTACTTCTGGCGCAGCCATCCCGTGATTCGTTCCACCCAGGAGTACATGACCGCTCAGGATTCTCTCGCCGAATCTGATGAGTAGAGTCGTTACCTCGTGGCCGCTCCACTCGGAGCACTCCGGGGCGTTGCTTCGGCTTCGCCGGCTGGTGGAACGCAAGCAGACGTTTGTCCTTTGCTTCCTGACCTATTCCGATCGCGCTTATCGCGAAACGGCGGCCGGCTTTCTCGCGGGGGTGTTGGGGGCTCGGCTTCGCGTTGCTATTGATCGTGATGTCCGAGTCGGCACCGAAGATCTGTTTGGGCGACTGAGTGACCCCGCTTACGAAGGTCCGGCACAGCTCATCGGCCTGGAGTCGTGGCCGGATGGGTTGGGTGACCTGCTGACACGGCTGAACTATCGCCGGGAGGCGTTCGCGGCGCGATGTCAACGGCCCGTGTTGATATGGATTCGGAAACGCGACGTACGAACGGTGACAACCGGAGCTGCCGATCTCTGGGCGTGGCGCTCCGGCGTATTCGATTTCTCGCTGCCGGAAGTGTCCGTTCGGGCCGAGCCGCAACACGTGCGAACTGACCGTGTCGCGTCGGATAGACCCGCGCGCCAACAGCGTTTGGTGGAGCTGCAGCGGCATCTTCGCGCACGCCCGTCGTTGAAAGCGGCGGACGTGGAATTGCTGCTTGAGCTTGGTGACTTACAGGATTCCTTCGGCCACGCGGAGGCTGCGGAGCAGTCCTATTCGCACGCGTTGACGGCGGTGTCAGGTACCGACGACCGCCGGCGCCGGGCCATGGCACAGGGGCGGATTGCCAACCTACTGGAGACGCGCGGGGATCTGGACGAGGCGCTACGGATCCGGAGGGAAGAGGAGATACCGGTGTATGAACGCCTTGGCGATGAGCGTTCACTTGCAATTACCCGGGGCAAGATCGCCGACATACTGGCGACGCGCGGGGATCTGGACGAGGCGTTGAGGATCCGGAGTGAAGAGCAGATTCCCGTGTACGAACGCCTTAGGGATGTGCGGTCGCTTGCCATCGCCCGGGGTAAGATCGCGGATATACTGCAGGCGCGCGGGGATCTGGACGAGGCGCTGCGGATCCGAAGGGAAGAGCAGATACCGGTCTACGAACGCATTGGGGATGTGCGTGAGCTTGCAATCACCCGCGGTCAGATCGCGGATATACTGCAGGCGCGCGGGGATCTGGACGAGGCGCTGCGGATCCGAAGGGAAGAGGAGATACCGGTCTACGAACGCATTGGGGATGTGCGTGAGCTTGCAATCACCCGCGGTAAGATCGCGGATATACTGCAGGCGCGCGGGGAACTGGACGAGGCGCTGCGGATCCGAAGGGAAGAGCAGATACCGGTCTACGAACGCCTTGGGGATGTACATGAGCTTGCAATTACCCGCGGTCAGATCGCGGATGTACTGGAGACGCGCGGGGATCTGGACGAGGCGTTGAGGATCCGAAGGGAAGAGGAGATACCGGTCTACGAACGCCTTGGGGACGTGCGTTCGCTTGCCATTACCCGGGGCAAGGTCGCCGACATACTGGCGACGCGCGGGGATCTGGACGAGGCGCTGCGGATCCGAAGGGAAGAGGAGATACCGGTCTACGAGCGCCTTGGGGACGTGCGTTCGCTTGCCATCGCCCGGGGTAAGATCGCGGATATTCTGCAGGCGCGCGGGGAACTGGACGAGGCGCAGCGCATCCCGGCGGCCGCGTCGGATGGGGGTGGTCGTCGCGTTCGAGGGGCGTAGCGGCGCACCCGTGGTTGGCGTCGGCTCGGGCGCGACCGATTGACGGCGGCGGCAGGCAGAACGCATACTTGCGGCCGCTATGCACACGAGACGTATGTTCATTCTGTCGGCCGCGGCGCTGCTGCTGTGGTCGGGCACGGGCTTGGCCTTCGCGGCCGGCGAGCAGGAGGCGGCGGCGGGCGACGGTCCGGTGACGCTGACCTACATGACCCGGATGCGCGCCGAGGAGTTCGGGCGCGAGTCGTTCAACAACCTGGCGGCGACGTTCATGGAGAATAATCCCAACGTCACCATCGAGTTCATCGACATCACCTACCAGCGGATGCGGGAGCAGGCGCTGATCATGGCGCAGGCGGGCACCGCGCCCGACATCACCGAGCCGGTGGTGTCGTGGGTTCCGCAGCTTGCCGGGGCGGGGATCCTGGAGCCGGTGAGCAACTACCTCAGCGCGGCGGAGATCGCCAGCTACGTTGCCTCGCCGGTGGCGGATGCCAGCTACGAGGGCGTGGCCTACGGCGTGCCGTTCTGGCACGGGCCGATCCTGCCGTACGCCAACACCACCCTGCAGGAACAGGCCGGGCTGGCGCCGGGCGCGGTGGAGGACATTCACGCCTACCGCGATCAGATCGCCAAGATCGGCTCGCTCGGCACCGACAGCGAGGGCCGCAACATCATCGGCTTCTCGCTGCGCAACGTGAAGAGCGCCAACGCCGCGTTCTGGTTCACGCCGTGGCTGTGGGCGTGGGGCGGCGAGCTGGTGGACGCCGACAACAACGCCACCCTGGACACCGACGAGTTCCGGCAGGCGATGGAGTTCTACGCCTGGATGACCAACAGCGGCTACAGCGCCAAGGGCATGGATCCGTACAACACGCGCATCGTGTTCGGCGAACGCCGCGCCGGGTTCGTGTTCGACGGGCCGTGGCTGCGCGGCATGCTGCGCACGCTCACCGAGGATCCGACCATCGACGATGCCTACGAGGTGATCCCGATGCCGAAGGGGGTGACCGGCGACAACTGGACCATCGCCAACCCGACGGTGCTGGTCGTGTTCGAGGGCTCCAAGAACAAGCAGACGGCGTTCGACTTCGCCAAGTTCGCCTCGGCGAACACCAACATCCTGAGCGGCTTGTACAGCAACATGGGCCTGCTGCCCACGGTCAACGACATGCTGGACAACGACCCGCTGCTGCAGGACGAATTCGCGCGCACGTTCGCGGAGCAGATGCCGATGAGCCGCGGCGCGCCGTGGAAGGACTCGCGCTGGCCGGGCCTGCAGGACATCCTGGCCAAGGCGATCACCGAGGCGATCGAGAGTGAGAACTACGCGTCGATCTCCGCGCAGGCACAGCGCGAGTTCGAAGAGTTGCTCGCCGACTAGGTTGGCTTCGCTCAGGCAGGTTCGCGCGCTGCGGCTTGCCTGAGCGGACCGCCACCCGAGAATGATCGTAGGCGGACGGCAGCTTCTCGGCGACCGGGCGTTCGGGATCGTGCTGCTGATCCCGGCGTTCGCCATCATCGTCGGCATCATCCTGTTTCCGTTGCTCGACGCGGCGCGGCTGAGCGTTACCTCCACCAATCTGATCAACATCCGCAAGCAGCCGATCATCGGCCTGCGCAACTATCAGCAGATCTTCACCGATCCCACCTACTGGCGGGTGGTGGGCAATACCTTCTTCATTACCGGCGCGTCGGTGGCCGTCAGCGTGGCGATCGGCATGGCGCTGGCGCTCGCCTTGAACGCCATGGTGACGGTGCGCGGGTTGCTGCGGGCACTGTTCATCGTGCCGTGGCTGGTGCCGGGGGTGGTGATCGGCGTGACCTGGAACTGGATGCTGAGCACCGAGACCGGCGTGGTGAACTACCTGATACGCGCGCTGGGGCTCGCGTCCGAGAACCTGCCGTGGCTGGCCGACGGCACCCTGTCGATGGTTGCCGTCAATGGCGTGTTCGTGTGGTCGTCGGTGCCGTTCATCATGGTGACCCTGCTCGGCGGGCTGCAGGCGATTCCGTCGGAACTGGTGGAGGCGGCGGTCGTCGACGGCGCCACGTTCGGGCAGCGGTTCCGGATGGTGGTGCTGCCGCTGATGCTGCCGATCATCACCATCGCCACCATCCTGCGGGTGATCTACACCATCCAGAACTTCGTGATCGTCTACATGCTCACCCAGGGCGGGCCCGGCTACGCCACCGAGACGCTGGCCCTGTATGTGTACGAGACCGCGTTCAACTCGGCACGGCTCGGCAAGGCCTCGGCGATCGGCGTGACCTGGTTCTTCTACACGCTGGTGTTCGTGGTGCTTTACCTGAAGCTGATCGGCCGCGAGGAGCGGCGCGCATGAGCCAGGCCAGCGCCCGCGCGCCGGAGCACGGCCGATGAGCGTGGTACAGCGGCGCAGCCGGGTGGCGGTGGTGCTGGTGGCCCTGTTCCTGCTGGTCTACCTGGTGTTCAGCCTGTTTCCGTTCTACTGGATGGTCAACACGTCGCTCAAGGCGAAGCAGGACGCCTACCGGACGCCGCCGCAGTTCGTGCCGCATCGGCCCACGCTGGTCAACTACGGGCGCCTGCTGAACGAGGACATCGCCGTGCTGCGCTTCTTTCTCAACAGCATGATCATCGGCACCGGCACGGTGACGCTGTGCATCGTCGCCGGCGGGCTGGCCGGCTACTCGCTGGCGCGCTTTCCGGTGCCGGCGCGCCGTTCGGTGATGGTGTTCATCCTGATGAGCCAGATGTTCCCGATGGCGCTGTTGCTGATACCGATCTACATCTACTTCGTGCGCCTGCGGCTGCTCGATACGCACGCGGCGGTGATCCTGGCGCACGCCGCCATCGCCCTGCCGTTCAGCGCGTGGCTGCTGAAGGGCTACATCGACACCGTGCCGCGCGAGATCGAGGAGGCGGCGGCGATTGACGGCAGCAGCAGGCTGGGCATCCTGGTGCGCATCGTCAGCCCGATGATCGCGCCGGGCCTGGTGACCGCAGGCGTGGTGACCTTCCTGATGTCCTGGCGCGAGTTTCTGTATGCGCTCGCCCTTACCACCACGCCGCGGGCGCGGCCGATCGGCCCGGGCATCCACGTCTACTACTTCGGTATCATGTCGATGCGCTGGGAGAACATCATGGCGGCCGCCGTGGTGGTCACGCTGCCGGTGATCCTGCTGTACATGCTGCTGCAGCGCTACGTGGTGAGCGGCCTCACCGGCGGCGCGGTACGCGGGTAGCGAGCGTCGGGACGCCGTTCGGCGAGTAAAACCCACGGGTAGGGTGGCGGGGCGGTGCCACGGCTGCCATTGGCTCGGGTAGCGTCAGCCGCCGGCGCCGTTTGTCCCGCCGGGCGGCACCACGCGGCCGTCGAGCACCAGCCACACGCCGTCGGCGTCGCACCGGCTGCGCGCTTCGGCGGTCACGCCCCGTCCCGCCACCATCGGCAGCACCGGAGCGACGAGGCGGCCGAGAATGCCGGCTCGCCGCACGGCCCGCTCCAGATCGTACAATCCTACACCCCAGGAGACTTCGACTACCAGGAACACTTCGGTGCCATCGTCGCGCCGCCGGCCATGCACGACGACGTCGGCCAGCCGCACCTCCTCCCAATCATCTTCCGTGATGACCCCACGCTCCAGGCCCGAGTCGAGCAGTTTATCGAGTTCGCGGTCGGTGCAGGCCCGCGCTCGCCGGAAGAAGCTGCGCAGGTAGGCTGACGGACGCTCCCGAAAGCGATCCTCCAGATTCCAGCCCTTCAGGGTTCCGATGTCGTCGGCGTGGGAACGGGTGATCGCCGTAAGCTCGTCCACCCGCTTGCCGATTTCCGCGAATTGCTGGTCGAAACGGTCTTGTGACTCGACGCTCTTCCGCGCCATTTCTGCGAGTTGCTGGTCGTAGCGGCGTTCGGCCTCGGCGCGTTCTTCGGCGTAGCGGTCCATACGTGCCGTCGACTCTGCGAGTTGCTGGTCGATGCGGTCCTGTGCATCGGCGCGTTCTTCGGCGTAGCGGTCCATACGCGCCGTCGACTCTGCGAGTTGCTGGTCGTAGCGGCGTTCGGCCTCGGCGCGTTCTTCGGCGTAGCGGTCCATGCGCGCCGTCGACTCTGCGAGTTGCTGGTCGTAGCGGCGTTCGGCCTCGGCGCGTTCTTCGGCGTAGCGGTCCATACGTGCCGTCGACTCCGCGAACCGCTGGTCAGTCCGGCGGTCTGCCTCAGCGCGTTCTTCGGCGTAGCGGTCCATGCGTGCCGTCATCTCCGCGAACCGCTGGTCGGTGCGATCCATGCGCGCCGTCATCTCCGCGAACCGCTGGTCGGTGCGATCCATGCGCGCCGTCATCTCCGCGAACCGCTGGTCGGTCCCTTCCATACGCGCTGTCAGTTCCGCGATGCGCCGGTCAAACTCCTGGCCGGACCGTTCCAGGGCCGCCGCAAACCGGTCAAGACGGCGGTCGGTATCGCGCCGCAGCGCCGCTGGATCTTCCTGCGGATCCGGCGGCTCGCCGCTGAGCAACAGCCGGCGTAGCCGCGCACACGACTCCGGCTGCTCTTCGAGCAGACGGGTCAGATCCTCGATATCTGCCACTGTGAAAGACATGACGACACGCTCCAAGCCTTCCTATTCTACCCGCCGAGGTGGCTCGGTTCAACAGCCGTGACCAGCCAGCTCCAGCCAGATCCAGCCAGATCCAGCCGGAGTCCTGGCGGCCGGGGAAACCGGGAGGAGAAGAAATGGGGGGAAATGAGCTTGTTGACATGATCCCCGTTCTGTGTCTCAATGGTGCCGAGAGCACCGTGTACATCGCGTTTCCACTCGTCCACTCGTCCACTCGTCCACTCGTCCACTCGTCCACTCGTCCACTCGTCCACTCGTGCGCGGACGGACGATAGCTCCTGCATAAAATCAAGAAACACCAACGGGCCCGACGCTCCGCGTAGCTGCCGCAGCAGCCGGCCGCCGCGGCAGACGCATGTGGCGCGCGTCACCCCGTTCTTCGCCGATCAACTCCTACCGCCGGCGCCCGCCGCCGGCCTTGCCGGTCACTCACATTCGCTGCGTCGCCGACCACCGGCCCCCGCGCCGTTCCGGGATCAGGTGCGCGCAGACGTGCAAGGAGGTGCCGTGTGTAGGATGCAGAACTGACCCGGAGCAGTCGCCCTCGCTTTCTGGTCACCTGCGATTGCAAGGCAGACCTTGAGAGTGGGCGAGGGGCCGGCAGTGAACTCAGTACTCTCGAATATAAGGAGTCAAATGATGCATGACGTAATGCGAACGTGCCTGGCGGTACTGTTCGGTCTCGCACTGACCGCAACCGGCCTCTGGGCGTCCGCCGCAGAGGAGGAGCCGGCCGCGGCGATGGAGAAGGAGATGGTGCTCGACCCCACCACCGGCAAGATGGTGTCGGCGCCAGAATATGGCGGGACGTTGACCTGGGGCGATGCCTCTGGGGCTCCGCACTGTGACCCTCACATCCATGGCTGGGGGCCAAGGGCCATCACACTCGTTGGAGAGAAGCTGGGCCTCGGGAACTGGGCAGCGGACAGGGCTGAGATCACCTTTGCAGACCCGTATACTCCTCTCCGTTTCGTGACCGGGGCGCTGGCGGAGAGCTGGGAGATGGTCGATCCACTGACCTATGTCTTCCACATCCGTAAGGGCGTTCGCTGGCACGACAAGGCGCCGATGAATGGTCGGGAGTTCGTTGCGCAGGATGTCGTATACAACCTTCACCGTTATACGGGTTCGGGCAGCGGCTTTACTGAACCTGGCGCTGCTACCCCAATCGCGTCGATACCATTTGAATCGATAACGGCCAGCGACGATGCGACGGTTGTCTTCAAGCTGACGGCGCCAAAGGTAGACTTGCCGGAGCTTCTCCTGGTCAACTGGTGGATCTTCATGTTACCCCCCGAAGTCATCGAGCAACACGGCGACCTGACGGACTGCGACAACATGGTCGGCACCGGGCCCTATATGCTGACCGAATGGGTCGAGGGCAGCTCCATAACCTATTCCAAGAATCCTGACTACTGGGACTATGACGAGAAATACCCGGAGAACCGCCTGCCCTACATCGACCAGATAAATCGGCTGATTATGCCGGAGAAAGCAACACAGCTGGCGGCGCTGCGCTCGGGTAAGCTCGATTACATCGGTCAGTCCGGCGGGGGTCAGTTGCAGGCGGCCCAGGTAAAGACCCTGCAGCGTACCAACCCCGAAATCGTGGTATATCCGTGGGTCTTTCGGTCGGAGACCTCCGTTGCATTCAACATGCGCCACCCGTCGCCCTTTCAAGACATCAGGGTGCGCAAGGCGATGCAGATGGCCATAGACCTGGAGACCATCAACAACACCTACTTTGGGGGCTTTGGAATGACGAAACCCCAGGGGATTATTGGAGACGGCCTGAAGGGATTTTTCGTCCCATTCGAAGAGTGGTCCGAAGCGACCAGGAAGGTCTTTACCTATGACCCGGAAGGGGCCGAAGCGTTGCTTGATGAGGCCGGGTATCCCCGCGGCGCGGATGGCATTCGATTCAAGGCCGTCCACAACCCCTTGCCCGGTTGGGATATGGGCTATCAAGAAATAGCCGTTGAGTACTGGGATGCGATTGGCGTTGATGTAGAGATCAGGACACATGAGGGTACTCAGCTGAGCGGGTTGATAACTGACGGCACCTATGAAGGCATGACCTTTATGGATCTCGGCAATGACGCCGACCCTAACGTCCTCCTGGACAGGCTTACGATCGGGATGGTATGGGGCCGCACCGGACACGAGGACCCGGTGATGGACGCCAAGGCGAAAGCCGCCATGGCCGCTCCCACGCTCGAGGAGCAGCAGCGGCTGACCGCGGAGGCAGACATATACATGATCGAGCAGCATTGGTACATATGGGGTCCCAAGGTTCCCCAATTTGAGGCGGTCCAGCCGTGGGTCATAGGTTTCAACGGTGAAATCTTCTTTGGCACCCATTCTCCTTTCGAGCGCCTGTGGATCGATAGTGCGCTGAAGAGCGAAATGGGATTCTGAGCAACTCGCCCCTTGGGCGATTGAAATGGCAGCAGCGCTACCCGCAGCTGCTACGAGCAGGGGCGCCGGGAGCCTCGAGCATCCCGGCGCCCATCTATCACGAAGATATGAGAGCCTATGTCATCAGGCGGGTATTGCTGGTCATCCCCACCCTGTTCATATTGACCATCGTCGTCTTTCTGTCGGTCCGCTTGATCCCGGGCGATATCATCGACGCCATGGGGGCTGACCTGCAAGACCAAAGGGGCTTCGACCGTGCAGCTCTCGAGCGTATGCTGGGATTGGATGTGCCGGTGCCCGTGCAGTATGGACGCTGGATAGGAGGTATTTTCCTGCACGGCACCCTCGGCGAATCGCTGTGGAGCGATAGCCCGGTAGAGGAGTTGCTACGAGACGGGCTGCCGGTAACGCTGGGGCTTGGCTTCCTGGCGATCGTCATCGGCCTCGCGATAGCGCTGCCAGTCGGCATCTTTTCGGCGATTCGCCAGGGTACCGTAACTGACTACGCCGGACGCTCGGTCGCCATCATCGGCCTGGCGACGCCCAACTTCTGGATCGCAGTCATGGTGTTGCTCTATCCGGCAATCTGGTGGGGCTGGTCGCCGCCCTTGCAGTGGGTTCCGTTCACCGAAGACCCGCTGGGGAATCTCGGGGTGCTCATCATCCCCAGCCTGATTCTCGGGACCTACCTCTCGGCCAGCACCATGCGGATGATCCGCACCACGATGCTGGAGGTGCTCCGGCAGGATTATGTGCGGACGGCCTGGTCGAAGGGGTTGCGGGAGCGGGCCGTGGTGATGCGCCATGTCGTCAAGAATGCCCTCATCCCGGTGGTCTCGCTGGTCGGCCTGCAGTTGCCGATCCTGGTCGGCGGGTCGGTGATCATCGAGAACATATTCAACCTGCCGGGCGTAGGTCGGCTCATGGTAGATGCGCTGGGACGCAGAGACTACCCGGTGGTCTCCGGCGTGAATCTGATGTTCGCCACCGGGGTCATGGCGATCAATCTGGTTACCGACCTGATGTATCCCTATCTGGACCCGCGACTCCGTTATGAATGATAGGGGAGCCAGTTTCTTTGTCAGGCTGTGGCGGGAACGGCCGGTGGGGGCTGTCGGTGGCATCATCGTACTGATCTTGATTCTGGTCAGCATCTTTGCCGATGTTCTGGCCCCTTATCGCCCTCGGGAGATAAACCTGCCAGACATCCTGCAGGGCCCGTCAGCCGCTCATCTCCTGGGTGCCGACCACCTGGGGCGGGACGTACTGAGCCGCCTCATTCACGGGGCTCGCATCTCGATATTCGTCGGGTTTGCCGCGACTACCCTCAACGTTGTCGTGGCAGGGCTGATCGGCGGCACGTCGGGCTTCCTGGGCGGCAAACCGGACCTGGTGGTGCAGCGCTTCGTCGATGCCTGGATGTCGTTCCCGGGACTGCTGCTGCTGTTGACGGTCATGTCGATAACGGGCCGGGGGATTCTGCAGCTCATCGCGGTGCTGGGCATTGCAGGGGGCATCCCCGCCTCACGCGTGGTGCGAGGGGCTGTTATCGGGGTAAAAGAGAATGCCTACTTTCAGGCTGCGGAGGTGGTTGGCTCCTCGACGTGGAAGACGCTGGTGCGCCACGTGGTGCCCAATATCGCGGCTCCGATAATCGTCATCTTCAGCATCAACATCGGGGCGGTGATCATCACCGAGGCGTCTCTGAGCTTCCTCGGGTTCGGTCTGCCACTGCAGATTCCCAGCTGGGGCGGCATGCTCAGCAGGGAGGGGCGTCAGTACATGGAGATGGCGCCGCGGCTGGCTCTCTGGCCCGGTCTTTGCCTGACGATCGTCGTCTACAGCCTGAACATGTTCGGCGACGCGGTGCGCGATCTGCTCGACCCGCGGCTGCGCGGTGGCGGTGGTCGTCTCGGCGCCGGATCCTGATGACGAACGAGGCTCTGGTAGCGGCGCGTTGAACGCGTTCGCCCGGCGAAATCGATTCGTCGAGGTGACACGGCGGCAGCGAGATGCGACGAGACCGCACGCACGGCGCGGATGACAGCCGCGCCGGGCTCTGCGACAATGCGGCCATGGACAGTGCGCCCATGGTGACCGTGCGCAAGTTCAACACCGAGGGTCCCGTAGTGGCGGCGGACCACTACCACATCCCGCCGCTGGAGCGGATCGATCTGCACGCGGTGCTCGGCTTGATCCGGGACAAGAAGTACTTCGTGCTGCACGCGCCGCGGCAGACCGGCAAGACGTCGGCGCTGCTGGCGCTGCGGGATCTGCTGAACGGAGGCGGACAGGGCGACTTTCGCTGCGTGTACGCCAACGTCGAGGGCGGCCAGGCGATGCGCGAGAACATTGCCGAGGGCATGCGCACCGTGCTCGCCGAATTGGCGTTCGAGGGCAGCGTGACGCTGGGCGATGCTACCCTGGAGGATCTCTGGCCGGGGGTGCTGGAGCGCGTCGGGGCGGGCAACGCACTGCGCCAGGCACTGGCGCGCTGGAGCATGGCCGATCCGCGGCCGCTGGTGCTGCTGATCGACGAGATCGACGCGTTGGTAGGGGACACCCTGCTGGCGGTGCTGCGGCAGTTGCGCACCGGCTACGTGGACCGCCCGGCGCGCTTCCCGCACAGCATCATCCTGTGCGGAGTGCGTGACGTACGCGACTACCGCATCCACTCGACCGCCGAGGACCGCATGGTGCTCGGTGGCAGCGCATTCAACATCAAGGCCAGGTCGCTGCGGTTGGGCGACTTCTCGGAGCGGGAGGTGCGCGCGTTGCTGGCGCAGCACACGGCGGCCACCGGGCAGGCGTTCACGGAGGAGGCGGTGCGGCTGATCCTGATGCGGACCGCCGGGCAGCCGTGGCTGGTGAACGCGCTGTGCCGCGAGGCGTGCTTCGAAGACGAGACGGGGCGTGACCGTGGACGCCCGATCACGGCGGACGCCATCCTGGCGGCGCAGGAGCGGTTGATCCTGCGCCGCGACACGCACATCGACGACCTGGCGCACAAGCTGCGCGAGGAGCGCGTGCGGCGCGTGGTGGAGCCGATTCTGACCGGCGCGGCGGAGACCGCGTGCTCGGACGAGGACCTGTCCTACGTTCGCGACCTGGGGCTGGTGGCGCAGGCCGACGGCGGCCCGCCGCGCATCGCCAACCCGATCTACGCGGAGGTGGTGCCGCGGCATCTGAACTACGCGGTGCAGGAGACGCTGCCGCAGCGGATGGTGTGGTATGTGGATGCGGACGGCGTGCTGGACGTCGAGGGGCTGATCGCGGCGTTCCAGGAGTTCTTCCGCGACCGCGAGCACTCCGAGCACTGGGTACAGCGCTTCGAGCAATACCACGAGGCCGGCCCGCAGTTGCTGCTGCAGGCGCACCTGCAGCGCATCGTGAACGGCGGCGGGCGCATCGAGCGGGAGTACGCGCTCGGGCGCGGACGCACCGACCTGCTGATCGTGTGGCCGCGGGGCGGGCGCGAGCGCCGTTTCGCGGTGGAGTGCAAGGTGCTGCGCAAGGACCTGGAACGAACCATCGCCGAGGGGATGGAGCAGACGCGCGGCTACATGGACCGCTGTGCGGCGGAGGCGGGCCACCTGGTCGTGTTCGACCGCACGCCGGACCGACCCTGGGCGGACAAGATCTTCCGCCGCGCGCCGGCGGGAGCTGGCGTGCCGGTCACGGTCTGGGGAATGTAGCTGTCGAGCTGCGCCGGTACCGTCCCCGCTACCGGTCGTGGGCCGAGAAGCGAGCTGGCCGGTGGTGCGTCAGTCTGGTGCAACGAATAGAGTGTTGACAGCACCCTCTTGGTGGATGTCATAATCGACGGTGAGGATGCAGTTGGGAGGTTTCCGAGTGATCGGACCACGCAACACGGGTTGTCCGTGTGCCGACCAAGGGTCGGACGCGCGGTTTCTCGGTCCGAAGCAGCTTGGCAGGAGGCGGCGGTGGCGACGAAAGTGATCCCAGTGCCGCCCGAGCTCAGTACGCCAGAGATCCACGCGGAGCTCGCAGCCCATCAACGGGCCGTGCATCACTTCATCGCTCATCACGAGGAATTGCGCGAACAGTACCCGGATCAGTGGATCGCGGTATGGGTCGACGAGGCTGCCGTGCCAAAAGTGGTGGACGGCAATAGCGTTGACGCGGTAGTACAGAAGGCGCGCAAGCAATCGTTGCCGCTCAAGCGTTCGTACATCCGCTACATGGCAACGGGACCTCAGTACTACGCTTGATCCATGGACATTTCGGGGACGAAAACCGTCCTCTTGTGGCGGCATCGGTAGGCATGGATTGCCTCGACGTATCGGGGCCGGTCACCTTCCTCGTTGATACCGGTGCGAACATCAGCATCCTGTCCTTCGCCGATGCCACGAGGATAGGCGTCGATTACGCAAGGTTCAATAACGGTAGCGCCGGAACGGTGACCGGCATCGGCGGGATCGAGAGCGGTGTCTATCTGGTGGAAGCTGGGATCGCACTGTCAGACGCTGGAGGAGGAGGCCGACCGCTCGCCTTCAGCATCCGTATCGGAGTCGCGCAGAGCGGTCCACATAGGCCGAACGCTCGGGACGACTCCGTCCTGGGGCGTGACGTGTAGTCAAGCTGACGGAGCCATCTTCCGCCGCGCGCCGGCGGGAACTGGCGTGCCGGTCACGGTCTGGGGAATGTAGCTGCTTGACCTGCGCCGGTATCGTCCCGGCTACCGGTCGTGGGCCGAGAAGCTGGCGCGGTTCACCTTGTCAGCTCATCTGCGACCGGCTACCGTAGATTCCATGGCTGCCGATGGCGCGCGGCCTGATGGATGGAGGCGTTTCGTGGACTACAAAGTACCCCTGGTAATGACACCGCAACCCGAAGGCGGCTACACAGTCACGTCCCCGTTGTTGCCGGAGTTGGTGACCGAAGGGGACTCGATTTGTGATGCACTGGAAACGTCAAGGATGCTCTTGCTGCTGTTGTCGAGCTGTATGAAGAGCTAGGGCGCGCGTTGCCGGAAAACACGCGGATACCGGACACAAACAGCCCCGTCTGGTTTGAGACCGTGATAGCGGCCCCGTGAAGTATCGAGAAGCGGAACGCCGATCAGCCGGGTCAGGCGGGGAGGGCGATGTCCGGCAGGGGGAAGCGGTCGCCGGTAGATTCGATCCAGTCGGCAAGCAACCGGTGGCAGCGTTCCTTGCGCTGCTGGTAGTAGGCGTCGAACACGTGGTTGGCCTGCTCGTAGGGGTCGTCGGCGTTGTGGAATAGCAGCCAGTCGTTGCCCGGCGTGCAGGCGTACTTCCAGCCGTCGCGCGTTACCACCGCGCGCCACGGCCGGTTGACGGTGTGCGCGTGCCGCTTGGGCGGGATCTGCTGCAGGTAGGCGCTGTGTGGTTCCGCCTCGGGCCGCGGGTCGCCGCGGTATTCCGGGGCGTCGGGGCGGATGCAGTGTGCCGAGTAATCGTAGCCGACCATGCCCTCCGGCGCGGCGATGCCGCACAGGCCGAGGCTGGTCGGGGCGATGTCGACGTGGTTGAGCGGCGCGTCGCTGCTGCCGACCCGCATGTTGTAGTCGCCGCCGGCGCGGTGCACGATAAACGGCACCCGGATCGCTTCTTCCCACGGCGTCGATTTCCCGAACTGGCCGTGGCTGCCCATCATGTCGCCGTGGTCGGAGAAGAACACCACGTAGGTGTCGCGGTCGACTCCCATGCCGGTGAGCGCAGAGCGGATGCGCCCGATGTTGTAGTCGAGGTTCTCGATCATCGCGTAGTAGCCGGCCAGGTTGAAGCGCGCCCGCTGCTCGACGCCGGCGGTGACCGGGACGTTGCGCCGCAACTCGATGGCCGCGGGATGAATGCGGGGAGCGCCGTAAGGCGGGTTGGTGGGGGTGACGTTGGGGCCGTGCGGCGGCTGCACCGACAGTACGGCAAAAAACGGCCGGTAGTCGGGCCCGTCCGTAGCAGGCGTGAGCGTGCCGGCGGCACCCGCGCTGCCCGACCCGACCGCGCTGCCGACGGTCGCGGCCGCGCTACGCGCCGCGCCGCCGACGTGGCCGCGCAGGTGCTCGATCAGCAGGTCGCTGAGGGCGTCGGTCTCGTAGCCGGGTAGCCGCACGGGCGTCTCGCCGTCGGTGCCGTGCACGTAGCACTCGTGCTGGTTGTTGTTGTTCTCGTAGCCCATCCAGTAGCGGAATCCGCCGCGCCGTTCCGGCGGCACGTAGTGGGTGGCGTCGTTGCTGCCGTCCAGGTGCCACTTGCCGACGTAGGCGGTGTGGTAGCCGGCGGTCTCGAACGCATGCGCGACGGTGGGGATCTCCGCCGACAGCGCTGAGGGCGTTCGGGTGGCTCCGGTCTGATGCGGGTAGCGGCCGGTCAGCAGCGCGCCGCGAAACGGGGTGCACCACGGCGCGCCGGCGACCGCGGCGTCGAAGCGCATCCCCTCGCGGGTAAGATTGTCGATGTTGGGCGTGAATACGTTCGGGTCGCCGCGGTAGCTGGTGGCGTGCGCGCGGTGCTGGTCGCCGAACACCCACAGCACGTTGGGCGGGCGCGGCGTGCGCAGCGTCAGCCGGTCGCTCATCGGCGCGGTCAGACGCGACCGGGGAACGACTGGCCGCGCACCTGCTTGAAGGTCGGCATCTTGGGGGCGTCGGTCACCGCCATGTCCTGCCACGAGCTGGCGCGCATGTAGTGGATGGCGTAGGCGCGCCGCCGCGAAGGCGAGGTGTTCCGGCTGCTGGTGTGCAGGGTCAGGCTGTGGTGGAAGCTGATGCTGCCAGCCGGCACCGGCACCGGCACCGCCGGCCATCGCTCCGTCTCCAGGTCGTCGATGAGGTGGCTCAGGCGCTCCCGCGCGAGCATCCCCCAGCGCTGGGTGCCGGGCACGAAGCGCAGGCAGCCGTTGTCCAGGGTGGCGTCGTCGATCGCCGTCCAGGCGGTCACCAGGTCCATGGGAAAGATGTCGCGCCAGGAGGCGGAGTCCTGGTGCCACGGCTGCGCGGAGCCGGTCACCGGCGACTTCATGAACAACTGGTCGCCGTACATCTTGATGTCGTCGGTGCCGAGCAGGTCGGCGACAATGTCGACCACGGCGGGATTGGTGGCGTGCCGCCACAGCAGGTCGTCGTGCACCGCCATGTTGAACAGCTTGCGGGTGGCCAGCACCCGGTCGGCGACCGCGGTGGTGCCGTCGCGGAACACCGTCTCGAGCTGCAGGCTGGTGTCGGGAATGTGCGTTGCCTTGCCGGCGGCGATCAGGTCCGCGTGGTCCCCCAGGGTGGCCACCTCGTCGGCGCTCAGCACGTTCTCGACCTTCACGAACCCATTACGCTGAAACTCGTCCACTGCCTCGGGGCTCAACGCCCGTAGCTCTTGTTGCGTCATGTCGGCTTCCGAGTGTAGCCGAGTCCGCCGCGCGCCGTCGACCGCAAGCGCGCCACCGTGCGCGCCGCGCTGGACGCGGGGGTCAACCTGTTCGACACCGAGGCGCGGACCGGGCGTCCGTACCGCTCAGGTTAGCCACGGACACACGCCTCCCCGTCAGGCAACCCAGAAATTCAAGCTGAAGTTGTTCAACAAGTAGAGCTGAAGAGCAAACATTGCCGTACAAATCACATAGACAAGCCATGATGGCTTGATATTCTTCGCAATCGCCAGCGCGAGAAACGGAATGGCTACCAAAGCAAAGCGAGGAAAAGAAACACCAATCCCTATCGCCGCCTGACCGTATATGAGCGGCAGAAAAAAGCACAATAATCCCCACTCTCTATAGACAACGAAAATCACGGAACACAGCATGGCAGCGACGACGAACGCCTTGTTAAACAGACTATCCATCGCACCAAACCAACTCGTGTTATCACTGAAAATATACGCTACTAAATGCCTCGGATTGAGCAGATTTGATATGCTATTAAGACCAAAACTATCTTGCGCAGCTACCCCTGCCAGAGGGTCACCCGTAGTAACTCCAAAGAAAGCCAAGTACAACACTCCGCCGACAGCAAACGCATAAGCGCAGCTCAAATAGTAGTTCCAGTTGAAGGTGTCCGATCCCGCGGGTGCGCCGGCATGAGTATCTTTCTTGGTGCGTGTCCGGCGTCGCCGTGGACTCCTCGTTTGCGCCCTTCGTCTCTCGTTGGCATCCTTTTGGTACTTGAAATAGGCCAGCAGCACAAACGCGAATGCGCCAACAGAGACGAACAATGCCGTCCCCCTCGTCAGTGGCACAATGCAGCATAGATCCACGCTTTTCTACTCTTGGTAACCAGGAAATGATAGACGAATCCAAATTGCAGGAACAGAAACAGTGCCTCCGTATAAAAGACCGAAGCAAAAAACGCGGTGGGAAACGAAAGCGTGATCAAAATAACCAAGTGACACTTGCGACAGCCAAAGTGTTTGCCGAGTTTGAACAAAAAGAAACACAATCCTGCCGTCAATAGATAACTTAGCAATGCAGCCGCCACCATGCGCGGCATGACATAGCTCAGCGTGCGAATCAGTAAGGGATATAATGGGAAAAACGCACGCGGGCTGTCCGGCGTCTTGTCGTAGTTGTATCCCCAATCCGATAACAGCAAGTAGTACTGTCCATCCCAGTTTGAAAATGGAATATACCATGATGACAAGTCGTCTTGTCCGGTGTACCAACGATTCCACAGATTCGGCACATTATCGAAATCGGAACCGGCATAGAAAGAAATTTCTAATGCCGCTACAATAAGAGTTTTTGCAGCTAACGCCATGCTAGCTGCATTTCTTGCTTCTTTCGTGAAGCTCGGCATTCCCGTTAATTTGGCCATCGTTAGCTTCCCGGTCCTGAACGCGTAACAACAACCTTACGATATGAGTAATGGCGGTGCATAGCCTATTCGTCGGCGTACGGTTCTGTACGAGAGAGCATAGTCAACGGGGGCGGGCGGGCTGAGTCATCAATTATCCGGTGCGGCAGGAGCCGTCGGATAGGCGGACGGGGCCGTAGCGGGGTATAGTGCATGCGATGAAACAGCGACGATTGGGGAAGACCGGGTGGCAGGTAAGTGCAGTTTCGATGGGGTGTTGGGCGATCGGCGGCCAGTGGGGGGCGGTGAGCGAGCGGCAGGCGATCGCCACCGTGCACGCGGCGCTGGACGCCGGGGTCAACCTGTTCGACACCGCCGACAGTTACGGGCTGGGGCGCAGCGAGGAGTTGCTCGGCAAGGCGCTGGCGGACCGGCGCGACGCCGGCTACGTGGCCACCAAGGTAGGCAACTGGGCGCGCCGCGCCGACGACCCGCCGGGGTTGAAGAGCATCTACAGCATCATCAATTGCTGTCACGCCAGCCTGTACCGGCTCGGGATCGATACCATCGACCTGTACCAGTGTCACGTGGGCACGCCGGAGCGGCCCGAGATCTTCGTGGAGGCGTTCGAGCTGCTCAAGCAGCAGGGCAAGATCCGGCACTACGCGATCTCGACCAACGATGTCGCGGCGCTGGAGGCGCTCAACGTCAACGGGCAATGCGCGGCGTGTCAGATCAACTACTCGATCCTCAACCGGTCCGCGGAGCGCGACATTCTGCCCTACTGCCTGGCCAACGATATCGGCGTGCTGCTGCGCGGCCCCATCGCGCAGGGGTTGCTGGCGGACAAGTTCGACGCCGACACGCGGTTCGATGACTCGGTGCGCGGCAAGTGGAACCCGGACGGCGATCAGCGCACGAGCTTTCTGGCCAGCCTCGACCTGGTTGCCAGGCTGCGCGGCGCCTTGCGGCCCGGGCAGAGCATGGCCGAGCTGGCGCTGCAGTTCACGCTCGCCCATGCGGCGGTGACCTGCCCGATTCCGGGCATGAAGAACCCCGAGCAGGCGCGCGCCAACGCGGCGGCGGCCGACGGCGAACTCGACGGCGAACAGCTCGCCGCCATCGCCGCGGTGAGTCCGCCAGCGGAGGGTTGATGCTCAGAACCGCGGCGACCGACACGCACTGACACGAATCGGACGGTTGAAGCGCTGTTGCCGGCGGCGAAGCGCCGCACACCGACTTGGCCGAAGCGGCAGCAGGCCGGCGGCGCAGTGCTACGGCCACCTTGTCGTTTGGCGTCACGGCCAACAGCGCGCGGCGCGTGAGGTAGGAACTTGCGGGACACCACGCTACGGCTCCCGTGCCCGGGCGCGCAGGGCTTCGAGCCCGGCCCGCGCCGTCGCCAGGTCCGGGTCGAGTTCGACCGCGCGTTCGAAGTGGCGGAGCGCTTCATCCGCCCGGTCGAGGTAATACAGGGTTGCGCCGAGGTTGGAGTGGGTCTGGGCGCTGTCCGGGGTGAGCTCGAGCAGGTTCCGATACACGGCGAGCGCCGCTTCGTAGTGCTGCTGGCCGAACCGCACCATGGCGAGGCGGTCGATCGAGGTGCTGTCACGCGGGTCGATCCGCACCGCTTCGGCGTAGTGGTGCGCCGCTTCATCGGGGCGGTTCAGATGCTGCGCGGCCTGTCCCGCGAGGCTGTGCAGCGCGCCGGCCACGTTCAGGTCCGGTTGTGAGGACAGAGCCTGGGTAATGGCGTCGAGCGACTCCTCGTAGCGCTCCATGCGGAACAGCGCATCGCCCATGCCGGCATGGGCTAGCGCGAAATCGGGCGCGATCGCCAGCACTTCCCGATAGGCGGACAGCGCGTCGTCGTAGCGTTGCTCCTTCCTGAGTGCTTCGGCGATGTTCTGCAGGTTGCCCGGATCGTTCGGCCGCAGCTCGCGGGCGCGGCCTATGAGCGCGTCGGCTTCGTCGCGGCGTCCCTGCGCGCGCAGCACGGCAGCCAGATCCAGCACTGCCGCGGCCTCGTCGGGTTCGATGACCATCGCCCGGCGGAAGTGCGCCTCGGCGCTGTCGAGATTGCCCAGCGCGCGCGCCGCCCGGCCCATCAGAAGGTAGAGTTTGCCCGCAAACGGCAAACCGGGCTGGATCTCGAGGGCCGTGGCCAGGGCATCGATCGCCGCTTCGTAGCGCTGCAGTTGAAACAGTGCATCCCCGAGGCCGGCGTAGGCCAGGGCGTACCGGCTGTCGCGCTTCAACACCGCGCGGTAGGCTTCCACCGCCGCTTCGAAGCGGCTCTGCTTTCTGAGCAGCTCCGCGCTGTTCTGCAGGGCGCTCTTGTGCTTCGGGTCCAGTTCGAGTGCTTGCCTCAGTGCTTCACCGGCAGCATCGAACTGCTCCAGATTCATCAGGGCGAGGCCGAGGTTGGAATGGGCGTCGGCGGAATCGGGGCGCTGTTCCACGGCGACGCGGCTGGCGGCAAGGCCCTCCTCGTTGCGTCCGGCTTCGATCAACCCGTTGCCGAGGTTGAGGTGGGCATCGCGTGCCTCCGGGTTGAGCGAGACGATGTGGCTGAACAGCGTGACCTCGTCGCGGTAGACGGCTGCCTGCCGCCAGGCCAGGCAGCCGAGCAGCAGCACCACCGCCGCCGCCGCCGCGCCCGCGCCGACCCGGTACGCCGCCGGCAGCTTGCCCACGCCGTACGCCGTGCCCCCGATCAGTACCGCCAGCACGCCGATCCCCGCCAGATACTGAAAGCGGTCGGCGACCAACGAGAACTGCATGTAGCCGTAGTCCACGAACCCCAGCACCGGCGCCAGCGTCACCGCGAAGTACAGCGCTCCCGCCAGCGGTCCGCGTCCGATCCGCCGCCGTCCGAACCAGAGCGCCGCCGCCAGCGCCACGGTCCCGGCCAGGTACGCCCAGGCGAACAGGTCCCCGGCGTCGATCTCCCACAGCGGGTAGATCACCGCCAGATCGGCCGGCCACACCAGCTTGCCGGCGTAGAACCACAGCGCGCGCGCCGCGATCAACGCCCGCTCGACCAGCGAAAAGCCCAGCTCCAGCGGCTCCCGCGAGGTGTAGAACGTCAGGTCGGCGAGGGTAATCGCCAGCCCCACCGCAACGAAAGGAGCCAGGCGCAGCAGGTCGACCGGCGTCACCCGACCGTACTTCCACCAATGCCAGATCAGCAGCGCAACGGGCAGCGTCACCACCACCGACTTGGCCAGCAGGCCGGCGGCGAACAGCGCCAGCGCGAGCGCGTACCGCCCCGGCCCCGGCGATTCGCTGAAGCGGATCCAGGTGAGCACCGCGGTCAGGTAGAACAGGGCGGACAGCACGTCCTTGCGCTCGATGATCCAGGCCACCGACTCGACGTGCATGGGGTGGACCGCGAACACCGCCGCGATCACCACGGCACCCGGTACGGAGAGACGGTCCAGGAGACGCCACAGCAGCAGGCAGTTGACCAGGTGCAGGAGGATGTTGACGGCGTGATAGCCGACCGGGTTCAGGCCCCAGAGCTTGTGCTCCAGCCAGAACGAGGTGTACACCAGCGGCCAGTAGTGGCCCTCGTTCTCGATGTCGGCGGGAGCGAACCAGATGCTGCGCAGTCCGTCGGGAGCGTGGATCACCGGCTCCTCGGAGAAGATCACGTCGTCCCAGACGAAGCCGCCCTGCAGCGCCGGGAAGTAGGTGACCGCAACCAGCAGCGCGATCGCCAGGACGGCCGGCGTTCCCTGGGGCGGCCGCTCGGCGACCGCCACCGCCACTTCGTCCGTCGCAGACGCGGGCACGGCGGCGCCGGGTACCGGTTGCGCGCCGGACGCCGCCGGCGGCCGACGGTCGCGCTCGCGGGTCGTTGTGGTCGATGCAGCGGTCCCGGCTCTTGCGCGCGCCCCGCGTACGCGCCTGGCTTTCTTCTTGCGACCTGCCATGTCCCGTTCAGCGCCTCCCGGACCGCCGCGCACCATGGCCCGTTGCCAGCCGTCTCATCGCTCGTCTTGCATCGCTGCGCTACGGCGGTGGCGGCGCGGCGAAGCGGATCCCGGCATTCGGCGGTAGCGCGGGGGCGTCGGCGTCGATCTGCGGCATCACCCGCCGCACGATGTCGAACACGATGACCGGGGAGTATTCCCGCCACTGGCGCAACGGCGGGTCGATGGCGTCGCGGCGCAGGATTCGGATGCCGTCGAATTCCCGCTCCAGCGAGTATCCGGGCACGGCCAGGTCCGGGTTCGCGGACACGAGATGGCTCGCCGATACGGTTATCGTGGCCAGATCCTGCTGGGTGATGCTGCGGCCGACGAGGGCATCATACAAGGGTACCGCGCGGTGCAGGTAGTAGTAGCCCGGCGTGGAGGAGTAACTCCTGTCGATCTGCCACACCGCCTCGACGCCCGGTGCGCGGGCCAGATAACGGTACGCGGCAAACAGCGGATCGTGATCGCGCACGAAGCCGAACAAGGTGGCCTCGGCGGACCACTGCCGGTAGGCCAGCACCTGTGCCGGCAGTGCTTTCAGCACCCCGGCAACGGACGTGATCGCAAACAATGCGGCTGCCGCTGCCATCGTCCAGCGCGCCGCGGCGGGGCGCGACGACCGTCCCGCGATCCACGCCGCCGCGCGCGCGGCAAGGTCGGCTCCGATCAGCAGCCATAGCGGGATTGCAAGGAATACGAACCGGTATTCCTTGTGCGCCGGCAGGGAATGGACCAAGAGCACCAGGACAATCAATCCGAGGAGCAGGCCGTAGCGCCGGGGCGACCGCAATGCTGCCAACAGGCACAGCACGCTCAGCCCGCCGCTCGCGAGCGTGAACCACCACAGAAGCTGATGTGCCGGATCCGCGCCGACAAACTCCTCGCCGGCCATCAGATTGAAGCGCAGGTTGGTGACGTAGGAGTGGAACAGGTCGCCGCCCCAGGTCAGGCCATCGAATATTCCCACCGCGAACAGTAGCGCCGCGCAGGCAAGTGCGAGCAACGGCTTCAGGCGCGTACGCAGCAACACGATGGCCAGCAGTACCAGCGCGACGGGGGCGTACTGCATCCGGATCGCGGCCGCCAGCACCGCGAGGCCGGCCGCGTGCCAGACCACCCGCTGGCGGTCGACCTCCGGTCGCATGCAGAGCGCCAACAACCCGATGAGCGGCGCCGTGGCGACCAATTCGGTGAGCGGCTTGTGCGCGAACGCGGCCAGCTCGTACCAGAAGGCTCCGGCGAGCAGCGCCAGCCGCGCCGCGGTCTCCCCGAAGTGCCGCCGCGCGAAGCAATACATGCCGGCAGGAACCGCCAGCGAGAGCGCGCAGAACAGCAGCTTGACGCCGCCGACGTACCAGTGCGGCTCGCCGAGGCCGGCCAGGTCGAACAGCTTGAGCAGCGCCGCCACCACGCCCGGCACCAGCCAGGAGCGCGCCCCGTAGAAGTACTCCCAGTAGATCACCCCGTTGCCGAACGCCAGCCGGTGGGCCGGCTCCAGGTACTGCATGATCTCGTCCGGGTGCAGTACGAAGTCGCCGGTCAGGGCGACCGCCGCGCGTACCGCGAACGCCAGCGCCAGCACCAGCGGCACCAGCTTCCAGCGCGACTCGTTCGATAGTGACGACCAGTCGGCGGTGCCTGCGTTTCGGATCCGCTGGCCTCCGGCGTCACGGCGTGACCGCGCCGATTCGTCCGGTGTGCGTACGTGGATCAGCCCTTCGAACACGGCGCGAAGCGATACACGGCGCGACCGTGGTGCGGACCGTTGCGCCGCCGGCCGGGTACGGGGGTGCGACGGATGCGCGGTACGGGCACCGCGTGAGCGCTGCCGCTTGCGCCGCCCGGGCGCCAGCGCTCGTGGCGCCCGTTCCGGGCCGCGTCCCGCGTCGCGCGCGCTCCCGGAACCGTTACGTGCGCTGTTCTTCCGCCGTGCCATTCCGTCTCTGCCGCTACGGCGTGCGGCGTTGCGCCGCGGTGCGAATCCGCTCCCTTCTTTGCAGGATATGTACGGCGGGCCTTCTTGCGGGCAACGGCGCGAAGGCGTGCAGGTTGATTTCCGGGCGCTGCGTCGGATAGAAGAACACGTCTGGTTGCGCGACGATTGCAAAGTGATCGGCGATCCTTGCCAGGTACTCGGGATTCGGCTTGCCGAACAGCACGATCCAGTCGGGTACGGTGCCCTTGGCGGCAAGGTGCGAGCCCAGTTCTGCGATCGCCGCGGCCGGCAGGGGCGACTCCTCGTTCAGAACGCAGCAGTACAGCACGCGGTGGCCGGTGGTGAAGGTCAGCGCCTCGCGGTCGGAGAACTTGGGGACATAAACCAGGTCATCCTGCTCGGCATGCGCCAGCAGGTATTCCGATACCACCCGCATGGAGTCGCGGTAGGGCCGGTGTATCTCCCGAACGAATTGCAGCAGGTGCAGTCCGAGCGTCCGCTCGCCGGTATGAAACATGGTCATGTTGAACGGCCAGGCCCCGGCGCTGGTAAGCAGCAGGACGGCCAGTGCCGCACCGCCGGCGATCCCCCAGCGGCGCCACAGCCACTCCACAAACAGTCCCTTCATCGGCAGCAGCAGCGGCAGCGCGCCCATGTAGTAGCGCAGGTCGGCAACCTGCAATACCCACACCGGCTGCGGGGAGAGTGCCGCGGAGAACAGCGCGAACAGCGCACCCATGAGCACGATGCGCCCCACCGCCGCTGCCGGCAGGTCGGTGCGAGCGGCATCCGGTGGCCGCTGCTCGGCGCGCTTCCCCCGCCCGCGCCGCGGCGCGATTCCGGATCGTACCGGCCTGCCGCGACGGCGCTCATCACGGGCCGGCCGACCGCGGCCCCGGCGAGGGATGAAAGGAAATGACAGCAGTGCCACGAACCACAGGAATACCGGCCACGAAACCCAGTCCGCGGTGAACAATTCGCGCGTGTAGATCGCAAGGCGCAGGGCAAGGGGCGGGATCGTTCCGCGATACTCTTCCATCCCGGTGACCCCGGTAAAAGCGTCGAATCCGCTGCGCTCGCCGCCGATCAGCCCCAGCCAGCCCAGGTACGCCGTACCGAGCACCACTACCAGGCCGCCGGCCGCGGCCAGCGCCAGCCACTGCCGCGGCGTCGTCTCGCGCCGGCGCAACAGCAGGTGCCAGGCGGCCAGCGCCAGCATGGTCGCGGCTCCGCCCGCGTAATGGTTGAAGAACGCCAGCGCCGCCACCAGCGTCAGGCCGCCGAGCGCCAGCACCCGCCCGCTTCGCCACCACGCCTCGTACAGGGAGAACGCGGCGATCACGGCGAGCGCCATGAACGCGTAGTAGCGTGACTGGCGGAAGTACAGGAGCAGTTGCGGCGACCAGGCGGCAAACAGCAGGCAGAACAGCACCAGCCGCGGATGCTGCCTCAGATGTCGGCGGAGCAGCAGGTACAACAGCGCCAGCGCCACGATCCCGAACAAGGCCGGCATGATGCGCGCCGCGGTCTCGCTGACGCCGAACAGGGCGAACGACGCCGCGTTGACGGCGTACATCAGCGGCGACAGCACGTCGCGCAGGTCGTCGTTCAGGGTGCGCCCGTTGGTGCCGCCCACCAGGTTGCGGCCATCCCAGCCGGTGATGTCGCCCGTCTCCAGCAGGTTGCGCCCGATCAGTGCGGTCGGCGCCTCGTCGTGCCACAGGGCGGCATAGTCCAGATTCGCCACACAGAGGTAGGCGGCCACGGCGAGTGCAGCCGCCGCCAGCACGCTGTAGGGCGCACTGCGTGCCCGCCTGAGCAGGCCGGTCGCCGTCGGCGGTCGAGCGCCGGCGAGGGCCGCATCGGGAGAGCGGGACTCCGTGCTCATTGGCCGTCCCCGCTGCCGGCGGCCGGCTGCCCCGGATCCGCAAAGCGGATGCCGGCGTTGGCGGGCGGCGCCGGGGCGTCGGGGTCCACCTGCCGCATGATGCCGTGCACGAGCTCATCGGCGATCACCGGGGAGTACTCCCGCCACCGCACCGGCGGCTCGTCGGCGTCACGGCGCAGGATGCGGACGCCGCCGAAGGCGCGCTCCAGCGAGTAGCCGGGTACTACCATGTCGGGGGCCTCGGAGACCAGGTGGCTGACCGAGGCGGCGACAGCGGCCAGGCTCTGGTTGATGCCGCGTCCGGTGAACGCGTCGTAGAACGGAATCGCGCGGTGCAGGTAGTAGTAGCCGGGCAGGTTGAAGTAAGGGCGATCCACCTGCCACACGGCCTCGACACCGGGAGCGCGTGCCAGATAGCGGTACGCGGCGAAGATCGGATCCTGGCCGCGCAGGAAGCCGGTGACCCCGGTCTCCCGCGACCAGGCCTGATACGTGCGGCCCTGCGCCGGCAGCGTGTTCAGTACCCCGGCCAGCGACACGGCGGCAAACACCGCGCCAACTGCTCCGGTCGTCCAGCGTAGCGCACCGGAGCGCGCCGGCGACCTTCCCGCGAACCACGCGGCGCCACGCGCGGTGAGGTCGGCCCCGATCAGCAGCCACAGCGGGATGACCGCGAAGATGAAGCGGTATTCCTTGTGCGCCTGTACGGAGTGGGCCAGCAGCACCAGGACAATCAGGCCGAGCAACAACCCGTAGCGTGCCGGCCAGCGCAGCGCCGCCGCAAGGCACAGCACGCTCACTCCGCCGCCGGCGAGCGTCAGCCACCACAGGAACTGGTACGCGGGACTCTCGGCGGTACGCATCGCGCCGAGAATCAGGTTGAAGCGCACGTTGGTGACGTAGGAGTGGAACAAGTCGCCGTCCCAGGCGACGGCGTCGAAGATGCCGACCGCACACAACAGCGCGGCGGCGGTGACGGCGAGCAGCAGCTTCAGCTTCGTGCGCAGGAACACGACTGCGAGCAGCACCACGGCCACCGGGGCGTACTGCAGCCGGATTGCCGTGACCAGCACAGCCAGCCCGGCCGCCTGCCAGACCACGCGCGGCCGGTCGGGCGAGGGGCTGACGCACAGGGCCAGCAATCCAAGCAGCGGCGCGGTCGCCACGAACTCGGTCAGCGGCTTGTGCGCGAAGCCGGCCAGTTCGTACCAGAAGGCGCCGGCGAGCAGGGCCAGCCGCGCCGCGGTCTCGCCGAAGTGGCGGCGTGCGAAGCTGTACATGCCGGCCGGGATCGCCAGCGAGATGGCGCAGAACAACAGCTTGACGCCGCCGACATACCAGAACGGTTCGCCGAGACCGGCCGCGTCGAACAGCTTGAGCGCACCGGCCACCACGCCCGGCACCAGCCAGGAACGCGCCCCGTAGAAGTACTCCCAGTACACCACGCCGTTGCCGAACGCCAGCCGGTGGGCCGGTTCCAGGTACTGCATGATCTCGTCCGGGTGCAGCACGAAGTCGCCGGCCAGCGCCACCGCGGCGCGCACCGCGAACGCCAGCGCCAGCACCAGTGGCAGGAGTCTCCAGCGCGGCTCGTCCGAGAATCGTCTCCAGCCGACGAGCTCTGTGCGCCGCGTTCCATGGTCCCTGGCGTCACGGGGTGACGGTGCCGACGGGTCCGGCTCGGTCGAGTGGATCAGACCGTCGAGCAGGGTGTGCAGCCACGCGGGTTGCGGCGCCCGGCCGGATTGCGGAGCAGGCTGGGGCCGCGCCCGGTGTGCAGCTGCAGCGGACCGCGCGGCGCCGCCGGGGCGGGACGGAGGCGCGGGCCGGGCGCGCTGCCGCTGCCCGCGCGCGGACTTCGAGGGGCGGGCGGTGCCGCCCGCGCCGCGCCCCGGTCGTGAGGTGCCCGTGCCGGTGCCGGATTTGCGTTTCGCCATGGTCGTGATACGACTATCGCGCCCGCCGTGCCAGTTCCCTGGTCACCGCTTGACGTCCGACCCGTGCGATTTCCAGGTCGGGGTCGAGGTCGAGCGCGTGTTCGATGCTTTCCAAAGCCTCTTCGAATCGGCCGAGATGGTACAGCGCAGCTCCCAGGTTGGAGTGCGTGACTGCATTGTCCGGGTCGATTTCGATCATGGTCCCGTACAGCGCGAGCGCCTCCTCATACCGCTGCGCGGCGAACCGCACCATCGCAAGATGATCAAGCGCCTCGTGGTCGTGCGGATCGTGCTGTATGGCACGCGCGAAGTACTCCGCCGCGTCCGGCCGGCCAAGCTTCCGTGCCGCTCGTCCGAGGAACACATATGGCGAGGAGCCTGTTATCGGCAGGTCGGATTCCAGGGCCAGCGCCTGCTCGAGCGCTGCGATCGATTCCTCGTAGCGCTCCCACTGGAACAGCGCAATACCCAGCCCGGCATGGGCGGGGGCGAACTCGGCGTCGATTTCGAGTGCGGCGCGGTAGCTCGCGACCGCTTCCCCGTAACGGCCGTGAGTTCTGAGCGCCTCTGCGATGTTGTGCAGCGTTGCCGGGTCGGCGGGGCGCATTTCCCGCGCCCTGTTCAGAAGCTGGTCGGCGTCCGCGGCGCGGCCCTGCCTGAACCGAAGTTTTGCCAGATCGAACAGTGGTTCCACGTTGTCCGGCTCGACCTCCATGGCGCGCAGGAAGTGTCGCGCCGCCTCGTCCAGGCGGTCCAGCTCGCGCGCCGCGCGGCCCATGTGGAGATGCAATGCTCCCGCGGTCGGAAGATCCGGCTCCAGGGCCAGCGCCTGCGTCATCGCCGTCACCGCCTCGGCGTAGCGCTGCTCGCCGAACAGCGCGGTGCCCATGCCCGCGTAGGCCAGCGCGAAGCTCTCGTCGATTGCCAGCACCGCGCGATACGACTCCACCGCTTCGGCGTAGCGTTCCTGCTTGCGCAGCGCCTCGGCCAGGTTCTGGTGCGCCGTTGTGCTGCGCGGGTCGATCTGCACGGCGCGCCGCAGGTGGCGCTCGGCCTCCTCGAATTGCTGCCGCCCGACCAGCCCCCGGCCCAGATTGGCCAGCGCCCCGGCAGAGTCGGGCCGCTGCTGCACCGCGATGCGGCTCGCCGCCAGTCCTTCCTCGAACCGGTCTGCCTCGAACAGCGCGCTGCTGAGGTTGAGGTGTGCATCGCGCGCCTCCGCATTATGCGCGACGACGTGGCTGAACAGGGAAATCTCGTCGCGGTAGATGCCGGCCTGCCGCCAAGTCAACACGGCAAGCACCAGCACCGCTGCCACCGCCAGCCCGCCCACCGCCCGCCGCACGCTGTCCGGCAACTTGGCGGCGTTGTGCGCGGCACCCCCGATCAGCACCGCCAGCACGCCGAGGCCCGCCAGATACTGAAAGCGGTCGGCGACCAACGAAAACTGCATATACCCGTAGTCGATGAACCCGAGGACCGGCGCCAGCGTCACCGCGAAGAACAGCGCGCCCGCCAGCGGTCCCCGTCCGATCCGCCGCCGCTCGAACCAGAGCGCCGCGGCCAACGCCGCCGCTGCGATGAGGTATCCCCACGCCGCGAGGGCGCCGGCGTCGATCTCCCACAGCGGGTAGATCACGGCCAGATCGATGGGCCAAAGCAGCTTGCCGGCGTAGAACCACAGCGCACGCGCCGCGATCAACGCCCGCTCCGGCAGCGTGTAGGCCAGCTCCAGCGGCTCCCGCGAAGTGTAGAACGCCAGGTCGGCGAGGGTGATCGCCAGGCCGACCATCACGAACGGCGCCAGGCGCAGCAGGTCGACCGCTGTGATACGTCCGCGCTGCCACCAGTGCCAGATCAACAGCGCCACCGGCAGCGTTACCACCACCGACTTGGCCAGCAGACCGGCGGCGAACAGCGCCACGGCGAGCGCGTAGCGGCCCGGCCCCGGCGACTCGTCGAAGCGGATCCACACCAGCACCGCGGTCAGGTAGAACAGGGCGGACAACACGTCCTTGCGCTCGATGATCCAGGCCACCGACTCGACGTGCATGGGGTGGACCGCGAACACGGCGGCGATGACGATGGCGCCGGGCACGGCGAGACGGCCCAGGAGGCGCCACAGGAGCAGGCAGTTGACCATGTGCAGGAGGATGTTGATGGCGTGGTAGCCGACCGGGTTCAGGCCCCAGAGTTTGTGTTCGAGCCAGAAGGAGGTGTACACCAGCGGCCAGTAGTGGCCTTCGTTCTTGATGTCGGCGGGAGACAACCAGATGCTGTGCAGGCCGGACGGCGAGTGGATGACCGGCTCCTCGGAGAAGATCACGTCGTCCCAGACGAAGCCGCCCTGCAGCGCCGGGAAGTAGCTCACCACCACCACCAGCGCGATCGCCAGGAGCCACTGTGTTTCCTGGGCCGAGAGGCCGTGGCGCGGAGCGGACCCGGCGGTGAGCGGGCGGGGCGATGCCGGGGTTGCGCGCGGCGGTGTCCCGTTGGCCGGCCCGCAACCGCGTGCAGGCGTGGCCGTGAGGCCGGCACGGGGCGCGGCGCGGCGCGCCCCGTCTTTCTTCCGTTGCGCCATCTACGGCGGCGTCAACCGGCCGGCATCGTCAGTCACCGGCCTTTCTCGCGTCGCGTCGAT
Source organism: Spirochaetia bacterium (assembly GCA_965262935.1). GTDB lineage: Bacteria > Spirochaetota > Spirochaetia > SZUA-6 > Bin103 > Bin103. Next base: position 2,375,163 of record OZ253572.1, read on the forward strand.
ATACGTAGCGGTTCGCGACCAGGAAGTTCACTACGCCGCCGAGGCCGACGCCGACCACCAGCGCCAGCAAGCGGTAGCGGGCGAACAGCTCGACGAAGCTGGTCAGCAGCGTATAGCTGCCGACGTTGATGCCCAGTCCGAGTACGCTGCTGGCGACGAACCTGGTCCACTGCCGGGCGTGCGGCTGCCGGGGGCGTTCGTCGAAGGTCAGGGCGCGGTTGACCAGCCAGTTCCAGCTCACCGCCGGCCAGAACGACACGAATCGGGCCAGACGGTGTTCAACGCCCAGGCCCTGCAGCGCGAGGAAAAAAGCCACGTCGATGAGGAGCCCGCTCGCTCCGACGAGCCCGAAACTGATCAGCCGCGCTGCGTCCCCGTAGCGATATCGATACAGGCGATGCAGGTGGTGGAGATAGTTGAGCTGCTGGCGCCAGTTCATCTTGCTCTCGCCGCGGTCGCGGTCGCTGAAGCCTATCGGCACCTCCGTGACGCGCAGCCGTCCGCGCACCATCAATTCCAGACCGATCTTGTAGCCGATGGGGCGCAACTGCTCCAGGTCGGGCAGCAACCGGCGATCAGTGGCGAAAAAACCCGACATGGGATCGGAGCAGCGCACCAGCGGCAACGCCAGCAAGGTAGCGATGCGGGAGTTGAGCCTGCGCCACCCGCTCCAGTCGGCGTCGATTTCGCCGCCGGTCACATACCTGCTGCCGACCGCGAAATCGCAGTCGCCGCCCAGGGCCACAAGCAGGGCGCCGATCCGTTCCGGCGGGTGTGACAGATCCGCGTCCATGACCACCAGCCGGTCGAAGCGCGCCCGGCGCATGCCGTGGATGACGGACAGCGACAGGTCACGCGGCGGGTCGCGGCGCACTTCCATACGTACCGGCACCTGCCGCGCCAGCTCGGCGACTATCGCCTCGCTGCCGTCCTGCGAGTCGTCGTCCACGAGGAGCAGTTCCCACTCGATGTTCTCGTTCGCCAGCGCGGCCTGCACCCGCCTTGCGAGTGCGGCAATGTTCGCGGCCTCCTGGAACGTCGGCACCACGACCGACACGCCGCGGTCCGGGCGGCCAGGTTGATCCTCTCCCATTTTAGTACTCTATGCCACTATAACACGTGCCGTAGACTGCTATCAGGTCGTTCGTGCGCCGTGGATCGACCGCCAGGGACGCCATCGGCAGTGCTGACATGACGACGTTCGTTCAGGAGCAACGTTACCAGCTCGGCACCGCCCCCAACAACAGTTTCTGCACAGGCGTGCCGTGCTCGCGCAACCTGGTGACCCGTGGTCCATTGAACGGCTCGCGCGACTTCATCCAGGCGTTCTGGTAGCACATCAGGCATACGCGGCGCGTGCGGTCTGAACGGTTCGCTACCCCGCGGTGATAGATCCAGCCGTTGAACAGTATCGCCTGGCCGGGTTTCGCCATCACCAGCAGTTGATCCGGGAATTCCGGATGTCCTTTCGGCGGCCGGAACGGCGCGCGTTGGCTGCCCGGCACGATGGCGATCGGGCCGTTCTCCGGGGTCAGCTCGTCGAGGTAGTAGCCGCAGTTGATCTGCGCCGGGGTGCTGCCGATCGGGGTGCCGTCGGGGTCCACCGGCCACGGACCGTCGCGGTGCCAGTCCTGGTCGGGCGTGCCGGGGCGGGTGACGCGGGCGGTGGCGCTGTGCAGTTGCACGCAGTTGCCGAGAATGGCGGTGATGCGGGCAAGGACCGGCGGGTTGTCGAGCAGGAACGCGAACCGGTCATCCTCTTCCAGCAGCTCGTGGGTGAATTGCTCCCCGCGGCGTCTGACGGTGTCGTCCAGCGCGCTGCGCAGCGTCTCCACCTGTTCCGCCGTAACGGCATTGTCCACCACCAGGCAGCCCCACTTGAGAAAGAAGCTCACCTGCTGTCCCAACGCTGGGGTGAGCAGCGGATTGAGTGCCGCGGGGACGGCTGACGCGTCGTAGCCCACGATTCGCCTCGTTCGCCCGACTCAGAATCGCACGCCGAGCTTGACGTTGTGCTCGGGCGCGGTGGCGATCCTGGGGTACTCGGTGAGCAGGTCGTCGAAGGCGACCACCGGCTGCACCACCGGCTCGCAGCGCAGGCTGCCGTCGGTCAGCAACCGCCAGCTCACCTCGAACAGCCGCTGTTCGTCCCAGCCCGGGTACTCCGGATTGGGCTCCGAGCAGGCGCGCGAAAACACCATGGTGGGGCGGTTGAAGTGCGCCTCGGCGCCCAGGTCGAGACCCGCCGGGTAAGCGCCGGGGAAGGCGCCGGCCACCACCGTGCCGAGGTAGCGGACGCCGCGCAGCGCGGCCTGCAGGGCGGCGTGATGGCCGCTGTATTCGATGCACACGTCGGCGCCGCGGCGCGCCGTGGCCAGGCGGATCTCCTTGCCGGCGTCGCAGGCGGTGGGGTCGAGCGTCAGGTCCGCACCCAGCTCGCGCGCCACCTCGCGGCGCAGCGCGATCGGGTCGACGGCAATCACCGGATGCGCCCCCGCCAGCCGCACGAGCTGCAGCACCAGCAGGCCGATCGCGCCCATCCCGAACACGGCCACCGCGTCGCCGATGCGCACGTGGCCGTCGCGCACCGCGCCGAGCGCGAAGTCGGTCGGATCGAGGCAGGTTGCGGCCTGCCAGGGAACGCCCTCGGGAAGCACGCGTACGCGGTCCGCCGACCACACGTGTTCCTGGCGGAACCCGCCGTGCGTGAACACTCGATCTCCGGTCCGCACTGCCGTGACCGCGCTGCCTGCCTCGATCACCTCGCCGATGCATATGTTCCCCAGCCGGGCAGGGAAAAGCTCCCGGCCGCCGGTTTCCCCGTCACCGGCTCTGCCGTCACCGGCCCTGCCGGTAAAGATGCCCAACTCGCCGTCGTAACGGCCGCGCGGCAGCCCGTAACCCTTGTACAGGGCCATTTCGGTACCGTGCTTGGCGGCCCCGAACTGGCTGCGCACCCGAATCTGGTCCGCCGCCAGCGGCTCGCGCGCATAGTCGCGGAACGCGACCCGCTCGCGTGCAGGCGCGATCAATTCTCGTGGCATGGTGACGATACTATCGCCGTTGGGACCGAAGGGTCACGGCGTGCAAGCCGCGCGCTCGTTCGTGGTGATCACCGTGCCGTGCCCCCCTGCGCTCTCATGGTGGGGCCTCGGCGCCGCCTGTTACGCTTCGAGGCGGTGCAGGGCGATCTCCGGCAGGGGGAAGCGGTCGCCGGTAGTGGTGATCCAATCGGTAAGGAGGCGGTGGCAGCGCTCCTTTTGTGACTGAAACGCCGCGTCGTAGACGTAGTTGGCCTGTTCGTAGGGGTCTTCGGCGGTATTGAACAGCAGCCAGTCGTGGCCGGGCGTGCAGGCGTACTTCCAGCCGTCGCGGGTCACCACGGCGCGCCAGGGGCGGTTCACGGTGTGGCGCATCAGCTTGGGCGGAATCTGCTGCAGGTAAGCGCTCCGCGGCTCGTGGTCCGGCTGCGGCGGCCCGCGGTACTCGGGCGCATCCGACCGTGTGCAGTGGGTGGAGTAGTCGTAGCCTACCATGGCGCCGGGAACCGGAATGCCGCACAGCCCCAGGGTGGTCGGGGCGATGTCGACGTGATTGATCGGGGCATCGCAGGCGCCGGTACGCATGTTATAGGCGCCGCCGGTGCGATGGACCAGGAACGGGATGCGGATCGACTCCTCCCAGGGGCACGATTTTCCGAACTGGCCGTGGCTGCCCATCATGTCGCCGTGATCCGAGAAGAAGATGACGTAGGTGTCGCGATCCACGCCGATCTCGGTGAGGGCGTGGCGGATGCGTCCGATGTTGTAGTCCAGATTCTCGACCATGGCGTAGTAGCCGGCCAGTCCGAACCGGGCGCGATCGCGGATCCACGGCACGTCGGGCACATTGCGCCGCAAACCGAGCGCCGCCGGGTGCAGGCGCGCGGCGCCGTAAACAGGATTGGTGGGGGGTATGTTGGGCCCGTGCGGCGGCTGCACCGACAGCGCGGCGAAGAACGGCTGATAGTCGGCCTCGCAGCGGTCGCCCGCATCGCCGCCGGGCGGGCCGCCGCGTCCTGCACCGCCGACGTGGGTGCGCAGATGCGCGATCAGCAGGTCGCTCCAGGCATCGGTCTCGTAGCCGGGCAGTCGCACCGGCGTCTCGCTGTCGGTGCCGAACGCGTAGCACTCGTGCTGGTTGTTGGCGGCGTCGTTGCCCATCCAGTAGTGAAAGCCGCCGCGCCGCTCCGGGGGCACGTAGTGGTCGCGGTCGTTGGTGCCGTCCAGGTGCCACTTGCCGACGTAGGCGGTGTGGTAGCCCGCGTCGGCGAAGGCGTGCGCGATGGTGGGCATCTCCGGCGGCAGCGGACAGCCGTTTGCCACCACGCCGCTCTGATGCGGGTAGCGTCCGGTCAGCAGCGCGCCGCGAAACGGCGTGCACCACGGCGCCCCCGCCAGCGCGCAGTCGAAGCGCATCCCCTCGCGTGCCAGGTTGTCGATGTTGGGCGTGAACACGTTGCCGTCGCCGCGGTAGCTGGTGGCGTGGGCGCGATGCTGGTCGCCGAAGATCCACACCACGTTGGGCCGGCGCGGCGCTCGCAGGGTCAGCCGCTCACTCATGCTGATGAAGCGCTTTCAGCGCCGCTCCGCGGCGACCGGACGGCCGAATAATCACTAGTTCAGGCCCGGGGTAGACGGCGGTGGGGGGATAATTCCCTTCTGCATCAACCACTCGTCGATCAGCTTGTAGATTTCCGCAATCTCTTCATCGGAACGTCCGTGAGCATGCATCCAATCCTCGAAGGGTCGTTCACCTGCAATCATGCGGCTGAGCAGATCCCGAAAGTCGGTCTCCGACACGCCGCTCGCATCGATCCGCACCTGTCCGCTGGCAGGGATGACACCAGCGGCGGTCAAATCCAGCAGCGCTCGACGATTCTCCCGAACCAATTGCTCAAGGCAGTCGCTGACGGCCGCCCTTCGGGATGGGCTGAACCGGCGCATTTCCATCTGCGTGTCGAGATGCTCCGTGACCCTGGCGACTCCGCCCCTGGCAAGCCAGCTTCTCAGATCGTCCACGGAACTGCCGACTGAACGGAGGCGGTCGTGCTTCATGACGTCGAGTGCATACCGGAAACTGCCCCGAAAGAACTCCTCCCAACCGTCACGTTCCAGATGCTCGATCAGGGCCATGTAACTGTCCTCCACGGGATGCCCGCATCACCAGTCAAGGATGCGCGACGCCAAAGGCGCGGCCTGATGGCAACGAGAGATACCTCAAACTCGCGGAACGCAGGCATCGGACCACATCATACCACGCAAGGACGGACCGTACGTGTCCCTACGCGGGGCGGACCGGGCCGGACCGTCCGGGTAGCGGTGGCGCGATGCTTGGGCCCGGGGTTGCCGGGCCAGTGCCAGCGCACCAAGTCGTCGCTCCAGGCGATGGCGACACTGGCCTCGCCGTGGTGGGCGCGCTCGCGGCGGCCGCGCGGGGTGGCGCCGTGGAAGGTCAGCAGGTACGTGCCGATGGCCGGATCGCGGCGCAGGTCCAGGAGGTGGCCGGCGGTGATGCGGCCCTGCGCCCACGGCCACTGCCGCTGGCCGAGCGTGTAGAGGCACTCGTCGTACCAGTTGACCAGGTCGGTGGAGCGCTTGATGCCGATGCCATTGGCCGGCGAGTGGATCAGCACGTACTCGTCCGCGGCCTGGTCGACCAGCACGCAGTAGTTCTCCTCGCCGTCGCTCTGGGCGTACGGGGTCCAGTGCTCCAGATCGCGGCTGAAGGAAAGTTGCATGCTCTGCAGCAGCAGCGAGTCGGGCGGAATGGGCGTGCCGCCGAAGCCCAGGCCGTGGGCGCGGCCGAGCAGCACGCCGCCATGCTTGTAGCAGCACCACCAGCGCTCGGGGTCGTCCTTGTCGCGGAAGATATAGGGATCGAGGGCGCGCCCGGTGTCGCGCACCGGCACTGCCGGCCCCTTGAGTTGCAGGGTGCGCGGCTCCTGCCAGCTCTGCAGGTCGGCGCTGGCCATGGTCCAGCAGCGCGCGTCGTGGATGTTGGGCCGCGGATAGCTGCTCATGCACAGCAGCCAGCGGCCGTCGTGGTGCACGATGCCGCCCGGCCCGCAGAAGCTCCGCGGGTCGGCGGGATCGGTGACGGCGCGCAACGGTCCCCAGGAGCGCAGGTCGCGGCTCTCGGTCACGCCGACGTGGAAGCGGTCGTGGCCGTCGGGCTGTGCGCTCACCACCGAGCAGAACAGGCGGAAGATGCCGTCGTGGTAGTGGAGCAGGGGATCGCGGTAGGCGGTGCGCTGGTCGCCGGCCAGGATAATGGGGCCGGGAATCGCCTCCAGGTCGACGTGCGGCGCACTCATTGCGGCCAGTACCAGTTGGCCAGGTCGTCGCTCCACGCCAGGCCCAGGCTTGCGGCGCCGTGCACGTTGCTGGCGATCTTGCCCGCCGGGGTGCAGCCGTGGAACACCATCACGTACTTGCCCACCTCGGGCACGTGGCGCAGATCGATCACCTGCCCGCCGCTGAGCCGCCCTTGCGCCCACGGCCAGCGCCGCTGTCCCAGCGTGTAGAGGCCAATCTGGTGCCAGTGCAACAGGTCCGGCGATAGCTTCATCCCGACGCCGTTGTCGGGCGAGTCGATCAGCACGTAGCCGTCCTCCTCGGTCAGTACGCAGTAGCTCTCCTCGCTGTCGGCGCGGGTGTACCAGGTCCAGTGCCGCAGGTCGTAGCTCCACGACAGGTTCAGGCTCTGCAGCAGCAGCGAGCGGCGCGGCATGTCGGTGCCGCCGAACGCCAGGCGGTGCGCCGGCGCCACGGTAAAGCCGCCCTGTTTGAACGTGCACCACCACTTGCCGGGGTCGTGGCGGTCGGGAAACAGACACGGACAGATGCAGCGCCCCATCTGCGCGTCCGGCACCGCCGGCCCCTTGAGCAGCATCAGTTCCGGCTCGCTCCAGGTCTCCAGGTCAGTGCTGCGCATCAGCCAGCAGCGCGTCGTCTCCTGCCCGCCGGACGGGCTGAACGGCGTGCGGTAGTTCTCGACCGTCATGATCCACTCATCGCCAAAGCGCACGATGTTGCCCGGATCGGTGAGGTTGAGGTCGTCGTCGAGCGGGGTGAGCGTACGCGGTTCGCTCCAGTGGATCAGATCGGTGCTCCGGATCACCGCGAGCTGAAACATCACCCGCCCCTGCTCCGGCGGATCGATCAGCCGCGCCAGCCCGTAGAACACCCGAAACACGCCGTCGTGGTAGTGCATCGCCGGATCCCGATGCGCCACCTCCGCCGTCCCCCGCACAATAACCGGGCTCGGAATCTCGTCCCATTCAATCCGCGACTGCGCCACCTCAGCTCCCTGCGAGGAGCATGCGCTGAATACGCGGATACAGCGTACTTACGAGGCGATCCAGGTGATCTTGCATCCACGCAACCGCGCAGCGGTATTCCGCGTTCTCGTAGTCATGGAGGAGCTGGAATTGCGTCGCACGGCGGAATCCGACTCTCGGATGTCCGTTGTGGTTGGTCCACGGCTCCAAATCATCGCCTAACTCGCCGCGCAGTCTTTCGAGTGGCGCTACGATCTCTTCAAAGATGCGCTTCTCTTTTTCATAGCCCTTTCGCCAAGTCAGGTAACATCCGATTTCAGAGCGGTCGCGGTTGAGATACGCATAGAAGGGCAATCCATACCCGTTGAAATCCGAGCCGTCAACGGTCACATATACGTACGACTTGCTCCAGGCGATCGGAACCTCCACGTTGACGTCGCGGAACGAGTAGCCCCGTATGACTGAGGACCAAAAATGGAAGTTCTGATCTTCCAAGGTAGGCGGAGTTTGGTTTGCCATGCGGCGTCCATCTTACCATAGCTTGTCCACGATGACATTCGCATTGCTGATCGATGTCAGGATCTCGACACCGTGCAAGAGGCGTTCCCCGCGCACGATAGAGTGCCTCAGGTCGCTGTACGCGGCCAACCGCCACGGCACTACTGTAGCCGGGGAGGGACAGCGTGCAAACAGGCGGGAGATGGGAGGCCGGCCATGGCGCGCGCCGCGGCGAACGTCAGGGCGCGCCGGGGAGGGAGAAGCGCACGGTGGTTCCCTTTCCCGGTCCAGCGCTGGTGACGGCAATGGTACCCGCATGGGCGGTGAGGATGGCGCGGGCGATTGCCAGGCCGAGACCGGAGACGCCGGTGCCGCGGGTGGCGCCGGTGCCGCGGGTGCGGGACTGGTCGGCCCGGTACAAACGGTCGAACAGGTGCGGCAGGTCGGCGGCGTCGATTCCGGCGCCGTCGTCCGATACGGTAATCGCCACCTGTCCGTCCGGCTCCACGCCTGCCGCTACCACGATTCGTCCACCGGCTTCGGTATGCTGCAGCGCGTTGTGTACCACGTTGCCGAGCGCCTGGCTCATGCGCATCCGGTCGAGATCGAGTTCCGGCAACGCGGTTCGCTGCTCGAACGACAACCCGATTTCGTGCATCCGAGCCTGCGGCTGCCACCGCTGCAGCTCGGCGCTGAGCAACTCGGCAACCGAACACGGTGCCTGTACGAGCTGCAATTCGCCGGAGTCGGTTTCCGCCAACCAGTTCAGGTCCTGCACCAGGTTGCGCAGCAGGGTTACTTCCCGGATGATCCGGTCCGCCCCCTCGGCCGGCTCCTGCAGACCGTCGAGCAGCCCCTTCGCTTCCAGTTGGATGACGCTCAGCGGCGTGTTCAGCTCGTGGGACAGATCATTGATCAACCGCCGGCGCAGATCGCGCTGGGTGTGCAGGGCGGTGGTCATGCGATTGAACGCCGCACTCATCTGTCCCAGTTCGTCGTCTGAGGTGACCGGCAGGAGCGCGCTGTCACCTTGTCGCGCCACGGTCCGGGCGGCTTCGGTCAGCCGGGTCACCGGGGCCGTGATGCGGCGCGAGATCAAGGCCGCCAAGGCCAACGCGACGGCGGCGATCAGCACGCCGCCGAGCGCCGTCGTGGTCAGCACGCGGCGCAGCAGTCCATGCGATTCGGTCGCCAGAAACGCGCGATCCACGTCCACGTACACGGCACCCACCGGCTGGCCGCTCGCCCCGTCGGTCACGGCAACCCGTTCCCCACTCAACTCCGGCGCCGGTGTCCCCGGCCGTATCCTGGACAGATTGTCCAGTATCACCAGACCGTTGCCGTCGACGACCACGATCCCGATGCGTTCGACGTGGAACGTCTCGGTGCCATGCTCTTCCCGTTCTCCGCCGCGCCCCTGTCGCTCCTCTCCGTCCTCTCCATTCTCCACACCGTCGTAGCGATAGCCGGCGTCAGCCAGCACCCGGTCCACTGCCGCCCAGCCGCCGGCGGAGCGGTATGCGCGGCTCAAGCTGCGCGCCACATTGTCCGCTTCGACGGCGACGAGCTGTTCCACAAAACCGTCCACCTGGCCACGGGTGGCGTAGTACCCGACACCGACGCCGAGCACCACGGCGAGGACCACGATGAGGACGAACGCGCTCAGGATGCGACCGTGCAGCGACGCGGCGAGTCGGCTCACGAATGCTCCGGTACGAATCGGTAGCCGGCGCCGTACACCGTCTGGATCGGCTGCTTGCCGTCCTGGCCGATCAGCTTGCGGAGTCTGAGCACGTGGTTGTCGATGGCGCGGTCGTAGGCGTCGAAGTCGTCGCCCAAGGCGAGCGCGATGAGTTGCTCGCGGGAGAGCACTTGATTCGGGTGGCGCACGAATGCGGACAGCAACGCGAACTGCGCCCGGCTCAGGTTGATCGGCCTCCCGTCGACGGTGACCTGCCGCGTCGCGAGGTCGATCGTGATGGCGCCGCAGGTCAGAACCTGCTGCACCTGGTCATCGACGCGCCGCAACACCGCCTTGGCGCGCGCCACCACCTCGTCGGGGTCGAACGGCTTCACGATGTAGTCATCGGCGCCGCTGTCGAGCCCACTGATACGGTCGGCATGGCCTTCGCGGGCCGTGAGCATGATGATCGGCACGGCCGATTCGCGCCGCAGGGTACGGCACACCTGCATCCCGTCGAGCCGCGGCAGCATCAGGTCGAGCACGATCAGGTGCGGACGGCGACAGCGGGCGAGCGCAAGCCCGGTGCGTCCGTCACCGGCGACCTCAGCGCTGAACCCGGCTCGTTCGAAGTGGATCTTCAACCAATGGGCGATCCGCGGCTCGTCCTCGACGATCAGAATCGTGCGACCCGTCACTGCGCCTGGTCCAAAAATGTCAGCCGGCGGGGATGCCTGCGTATCGATCTCATCGTCTCCGCTAACAACGATACCAAGGATACGGGCGCCGCGCCCCGCTGGACGCGGCGCTCACAGATCCCGATGCCGTCTCAAGCGGCTTCACACGCCGCCGGTACTGCCGTGCTCAGTCATGTTCGCCGCGACGCTCACCTTGCTCACCTTGCTCGCCGCTGCTCTCACCGTCCGGGCCGTGTTCGCTCTCGGCCCCGCCGCCCACTTCCGGATGGGCGGTCCAACCGGTGAACGGCTCGGCCGTCGCCGGCAGTCTCACGTTTCTCGTCTCACCGGGCGCCAGGTCGCCCGGCGTCGTGGGACCGAGCTCGGTGCCGTTCGACAGGTGAACTTCCACGCGCACCCTCGTCAGGGTGCCCTCGCTGACATTCTGCACCGTACCGACAAAGGCGTTGGCCTCCGCGTCGTAGCGCAGCATGAGCCGCGCGCCGTTGCGCTCCTCATTGTAGGTCTGCTCCAGGGTCAGGGTGGTGCCGGATTCCTCTTCGCCGCCTTCGCCGCCCCCATGCTCGCGTTCGCGCATCTCGCCCATGCCGGTACAGCCGCCCACCGTAGCCGCAGCCAGGAAGCCGATCAGCACCGCGATTCGCAGCGTATCTTTCGTCGATAACGTGTTTGCCATTGTTCTCCTCCTCGGGGGATCGCCCCCGGAGTCCTTTTCGAGGAGTTTCGTCCTCGTTGCGATGAATAATGGCGATGAAATGTCGCACGAATATCCCGCCTGAACGGCTGCTCATGGCCGGAGGCCGCCGGGAGCGATGGCTGACGAGCCTCGGTTCACCTATACTGCCGGTGTGAGCGAACGAAAGAAGGTAATCCTCGATATTGCGTTTCGGCGTCTCGAAGAGGTATTTCATCCCGACGATCTGAACCACCTGCACGAGATCGCCGACGTGGTGTGGGGGCGCAACGAGCCGATGCCCGACGCGGAATTCGACGCCGCCAAGGCGGATGCCTTCGCCATCGTCACCGGCCGCTGGCGGCACGGCGATGTGGCGGAGATGCCCGAGCTGCAGGCGATCCTGGAGATGGGCGGCCGCCATCCGAGCCCCGACGTGCTCGACTACCGGGCCTGCTTCGCGCGCAACATCCGCGTGCTCAGCGTGGCGCCGGCGTTCGGGCCGATGGTTGCCGAGATGGCGCTGGCCATGGCCCTGGCCGCGGCGCGCGACGTGGTGTCCGGGTCGGCGGCGTTTCAGAGCGGCACCGAGCAGTATCAGCACCGCGGCAACGAGCGCAGCTTCACCCTGTACGACAAGACCGTGGGCCTGATCGGCTGCGGCAGCCTGGCGCGCAACCTGATGCCGCTGCTCGCCCCGTTCCGCTGCAAGGTGCTCGGGTACGACCCGTGGATCTCCGACCGGTACCTGACCCGCATGGGGGTGCAGCCGGCAGCCCTGGAGACTCTCCTGGAGCAGTCCAGGGTGATCTTCGTGCTGGCCATTCCCTCCAAAGAGAACCGCGCCCTGCTCGACCGCTCCCGCCTGGAGCTGATTCGGCCCGACGCCGTGCTGGCCCTGATGAGCCGCGCGCACGTGGTCGACTTCGACGCCCTGACCGAGATGCTCTACGCCGGCCGCTTCAAGGCCGCCATCGACGTGTTCCCGAAGGAGCCGGTGCCGGCCGACCATCCGATCCGCCACGCGCCGGGGGCGGTGCTGGCCGCCCACCGGGCCGGCACGGTGCGCGAGGACATGTGGGAACTGGGCCGCATCGCCGTGAACGACCTGGAGGCGCTGCTGCAGGGGTTGCCGCCGCGCGAAATGCAGCCCGCCGACCCCGACATCGTGTTCCGCCTCCGGTAGTTGGCGGGCGCCTTGAGGAGGGAGAGGGTTAGGGTGCCCGCGCGGCCACGTGCCCCTGCCCGCACTCGTAACCCGTGGCAAAACACCGGCTGGACTTGAATGCGGCGATGCATCTCGGCTGGCAGCGTTGTTCCTCGCTCATCTGCCTGGCGCTGCTGCTGGCGGCGGGCGCCATCGCCGTCGGGGATGACGAGGCGGCGCCGGGGCCCGGCCCGCGGGTCGAGTGGGTGCGCGGCTACGGCGGATGGCACACCGAGGAGCACCCGCACGCGGCAGTCGAGGCCGGCGACGGCGGCTTCGTGGTCGTCGGCGAGGCCACCGGCGGCGCCGGCAGCCGCATCTTCGTGGTGCGCACCGATGAACGCGGCCGCGAGCTGTTCGCGCGCTCGTACGGCGACGGACGCTTCAACCTGGGCAACTTCGTCCTCCAGGAGGCGGACGGCGGCTTGCTGGTCGCCGGCTCCTGGGACGTGGGATCCGCGTCGGTGCAGGAGGACCGCGTGCTGCTGCGCCTCGCGCCCGACGGCGAAGTACGCGCCATGCGGACCTACCCCGCGCCGCGCCGGGACGCCATCGAGGGCGTCACCGTGAACGACGACGGGACCATGATCGCGGTCGGCTACCGGGACGCCGCGCAGGACGAACTGAACTCGTTCATCGTGGACACCGGGCGCGCCTTCGTGATGAAGCTGACCGAGGATCTCGACGTCGTTTGGGAGCACAACCTCCCCGGCGCAATGTTCCAGGCGTTCCGGGTACAGCCGCGCACCGATGCGCCCGGATACGCGGTGTTCGGGGCCTGCCTCGGCGGCGGCGAGCAGATCCGGTTCTGCCTCAGCTTCACCGACCGGGACGGCCATGCCGCGCCGCCCATCATCTATGGCACGCGCACCGCGCACCCCTACGACTTCGATGCCGCGCACGATGGCGGCTTCATCCTCACCGGGCACGTGTCGATGTGCTCGGACGGCTGTTGGGACGGGTTGCTGGTGCGGGTCGACGAGACCGGCCGCAAGCTGTGGAGCGTGTCGTTCGGCGAGCCCAACGGCGGCACCCCGGAGCGCATGTTCGAGGAGTGCTACGGCGTACGCAGCGTACCGGGCGGCGGCTACGTGACCGCGTGCGGGAGCGGCGTGGAGCCGGACAACGAGGCCCGTCCCGACGATCCCCTCAACCCCTGGCGCGCCTACGTGGTGCGCGTCACCGAGACCGGAACCATTCAGTGGCAGGCCAGCTACGGCTCCCCCCACACCAACAACGCCGCCGAATTCGTGCTGCCCACGCGGGACGGCGGTTACGCGGTGTTCGCCGACTCCGACGAGCACGGCGCCGGCGAGGGAGCCAACATCGCCATCTACAAGCTCGCGGGTGACCCGCCGCGCTGACGCCGGTGGCCAGGCGTGGCGTGGTATGATCGAGCCACACCAAGCGGAGGTAGCGGAGTGTCAGATATCGAAGCGAGCCGTCTGTACGACAAGTGCCTGGGCGCGCTGGCCGGCGGCGTAATCGGGGACGCGCTGGGCGCGCCGACGGAGGGCAAGAGCCCGGACGAGATCGAATGCCGGTTCGGCTGGGTGGACGACTTCGCGTCGGGCGGCACCGACGACACCATCCTGCGCGACATCCTTGCCGCGACGCTGATCCGCACCTCCGGCTACGCCACCATCGACGACTGGGCGGACGACTGGCTGGCGAGGTGGGACGAGATATTCGGCCCCAAGCAGAATCGCTTCTTCCTGTCCGTGCTGCACACCGCGCGCCGGCTGCGCGTGCAGGGCGAACCGCGGCTGGCCGCGCTCGGCAACATTCCCTGCTCCAGCTCCGCCATGTGCATCGCCCCGGTCGGGCTGGTCAACGCCTGCAACCCGGCGCAGGCGGCGGCGCAGGCCACCCACCTCGCCTCGCTGATCAACGTCCAGGACGCCGGCTTCTGCCAGGACGGCGCGGCCATCATCGCCGCCGCCGTGGCGTCCGCCTGCCGCTCCGATGCCACCGTGGAGTCGATCCTGCAGGACGCGGTGGCCCACATCCCCGCCACCAGCGGCGCCCGCATGCTGGCCGGCGTGCAACAGGCGGTCGGCGCCACCCGCGGCCGCGACTACGCCGCCTTCCGCGGCTACGTGCACGAGCGCGCCGAGCGCTTCTTCCAACTGCGCAAAGCCAACTCCCTGGAGACCGTGCCCCTCACGCTGGCGCTGTTTTCGCTGGCAGCCGGCGACCCGGAACGGTGCGTGACGTATGCCGCGAACTTCGGGCGCGACACCGACACCATGGCCGCCATGGCGGGAGCCATCGCCGGCGCGTTCGGTGGAGCGGATGCGATCAGGCCGGACTGGCTGGAGAAGGTGAAACGCAACGCCGACCAGGATCAGGAGGAACTGGCTCGCGGGCTGGCCTCCGCCGCCATCAGCAAAATGGAGCGCGAGCGCGCCGCCGCCGCAGCTTTGAGCGCCTTACTCAACTGAGTAACGCCATCGATCACTCGGTTTCCGCAGGATTTGGGCGGTCTCCTAGTAGCAGCGAAGGTCACAGTCCCCTGATGCCGCGGAGCAGCGAGCCGCATTTCAGAGGAATGATCCGGCGCTTCTGCCCACGGAATTCTACCAATTTTCTCCGTAGAGCCCGCGTTCGCTTGCGGTGGGACATACACGGGAGCTACCTTGCATGCTCCATGTTGATTGCCTCGTCCCTAAATAAGCGATTCGGCTCCTAATGGGTTGAAAAAGATCCTCCCAAGTGCTTTAGTGGAAAGTATCTAGACACGTTCCCGTCAAACACCAAGGAGGACCCGAATTGATACAGTCACCAGATTACCATACTGACGATTCTTGTCAACCGGAATTCTCGTATCCACCGATACAGGTCGCCGAGCACCGCGGCGCTCCGCTGGTGAGCTGGTCTGGGTTGGCCATTATACGACAGCTCGTAGAGCGCCTGGGGGTGGCCTCTGCGATCGATGCAGCGGTCCGCGTGTTGCGCCGTTGCAAGTGGTATACGGAGTCCGATCACATCCTGACCATGATCTACAATATGCTGACGGGGGGGAGCACGCTCAGCGACATCAACCGGTTCCGAGACGATCAGGGAGCAAAGCGGCTACTGGGTACCGAGCGGATTCCGCATGCGACCACGACAGGTGACTTTCTGGCGCGCTTTGGTGAGGATCGGAATGCGGTAGCGCTCAGCGAGTTACGTGAGGTGGGGGAGGACCTGCAACAGCAGTCGTTCGCCATGCTGCCGCGGGTGCGACGTGAGGTGGCTACCATCGACCTGGACTCGTCGATTCATGAAGTGTATGGGGAAAAGAAAGAAGGAGCGGACTTCGCCTACAACAACACGTGGAGCTATAGCGTGCTGTACGGGAGTGCGTCCAGCAAAGGCTGGCGCGTTCAGCGGGGGAACAGACCCGCCGGGGTAAGAGCCAGAGCCCCGTAGCTTGGATGGCAGGGAGGAGGGAGACCGATGACCTGAAGCCCATTGACACGGCCACCGTAAAGGGTGGTCGGCGAGTTACCGGGCCGTAACGAGAGTGAACGCACAGGTAGCCTCGAGAACACATTAGATCCGGAGGCCGAGTCCGTTTCCGTAGGACGAAGGCGGCATGGCGTAGCGCAGACTGGCTGAAGCGCTGTGACACTCTGGCGGGGTGGTAGCGACGGCACGGTGACGAGGACGCGCTAAGCAACTGGAGAAGCCCTCCTCGCCCCGGCGAGAAATCGGCGGAGCAAAGGTAGGCCGTATAACCGGGAGCACCGGGAAGTCGGCTGACAGGCGAGAGGGTGGCGGAGGGGTTGGTAGTACCAGGGAAGCCGGGTAACGCCGGTGGAGGGAAGCGGCCCCGCTGTCTGTAATGACTTTGGCAACAAGGGAGGCAGAGGCGAGATGATAAAGGCGCCGATGAACTGCGGGACCTGAGACAGAGGATATACGTGAAGGAGAAGGCTGAACCCAGCGGAAACACTGGGGGCACGGTTGGAAGAGGTGGAGTAGGACGCGGCTGCTATGGGCTGCTCTGAAAGCGCTCCCGACGCGAACGGCCACATAACCCTTGACGCGAAGCAGGCAGGAAAGCGTAGTGCGGGAAATCCGCATGCTGCGTTTGACGAGGCGGGGGCTGGAAACGTGACCAGTGGGGCCGGATTCACTGGACCCTACAGGCGGCGCGCCAGTCCTCGACCCTACCGCTGGCGGAGACCGGTGACCTGCTCTATATGGATCTGCGGGAAGGCTACCGGCACACCAGCTACGGCAGCCAGGACGTACTACCGGGAATGATCAAGCGGGTGGGGGAACACTTTCGGGCGCTGCGGATGCGCGCCGACAGTGGCTACTATGACCAAAAACTGGTGCAGATCTGCGCGGCTCGGGGAGTAGAGTTCTTCATCGTGGCCAAGAAGCACGCGAATGTGATGAAGGCCGTGCATGCGCTCCCGGCAAGCGCATGGAAACCATTTCAGGCCAACGAGTTAAGCAGAGGGGGGCGCAGCGGGCGCCGGCGCAAGCGGCGGGAGAACCTGAAGCGGAAGATCACCATAGAGCGCCGGCCGAAGAGCTGGTTCAAAGGCAAGCCCGAGATAGCGTCGATGGTATTTCGCCCTGACAGTTGGAGTGAGCCGTACCGGTTCGTGATCAAGCGGACGCCGATCATCGACAAGGATGACAAGCAATTGTACCTGGACGATGGCATGAGGAAGTACGCCTACTGGATCGTGGTGACCAACTCGACGCGCAGCAACACTGCGGTGCTGCGCATCGCGCAGGGGCGAGGCAACCAAGAGAATCTGATTAAGGACTTTAAGCATGGGTTGGGACTGTCCCATGTCCCGACCGGATTTCTGGCGGCCAACCGAGCATACTTTCTGATCGCTGCGCTGGCCTGGAACCTGAAGACCTGGATGCTGAATCTGCTTCAGCTTGGCGATGGAGCGGTGCTGCGTTTCAAGCGCTTTTTGTATCTGTGGATATGCCAAGCGGGGATAGTGGCAACGACTGGGCGTGGCGTGCTGCTCAAACTGCCTGCGGGTGAGTACTATCAGAGGTTCGGTAAAGCGTTCTCCCGGCTCGCTGCGCTCCCGGTCTAGACGGCTGCTCTTGTTAGTCTCGTGGCACGGAGAGGTGCGCCCCGAGACTGCCACAGAAAGTCGATTCTACCGCCGCATGTTGACGTGACCCTGTTCATTATCGGGTTGGCAATCTATTCGCCCTAGGAATGATATCCGAGCCGCATTTCCACATCGAAAAGCGCGTGTAAACGTGCCAATTCTGCCAGATCCTGCTCACTCCCCTGTCCGATCCACCCTTTATCGCTTATTCTGGGCCTCGTCATAGAGAGCTTGGTGCACAGAATCAAAGGATTCTGTTGAGATTCCTTCATCGGAATCAATCGGAAGTTCACACACTTGAGTGCCGTGAGCGTCGGGTTGGAACACATATGCGGATACGTCGCTTGGGCGAAGCACCTCGCTCGCCTTATATCCCATCCTTAGCCGTCGTCTTGATTCAAGGTCGGAAACCTGCATCAGGTTGTTTATCTGATTCAGCACAATGTCGCTATGAGTCGTCACCAGAACGCGGACACCGGCATTCACCAGCATCGCTATCGCTCTAGCCAGAAGGCGCTGGTTCGCTGGGTCCAAATGCGACTCCGGCTCCTCCAAGATGAACAGGTGGCCGGTTCTCACCAGATATTTCAGATACAACACCATCGGGGCAATCTCCGAGACCGTTGAAGAGACCTGATGCAGGTGAAATTCTCCAGCGCTGTTCTGGTATTTCAACTCGGGGTATTCCATCTGCTTTACGATGTCCACCGTGCCGGCGACAACATTCGACTCCAGGAACTCAACGATTGTCTTTATCTTTCCTTGTGCGGGTTTGCCACGGTCAAGGACCAGCAATGCCTGAACGAGGTCGGTGATTACGCCGGGCAGCCTCTCGACCTCCATGGACTCAATCCATGCTCTCGAAGCCCGTCCTACTATCAGATATGCCAATGTCTTGTGTCCCTGCAGGATGCCAGACCTGCTGGCGGGCAAGTAGTGCGAAGGAGCTGAGTAGCCACGCAACAGGAACTCCGAGTACGTCGACGTCAATACAAGAGATACGAATTCAGGATCTTCCAGGACCAGATTAGACATATGAATCCGCGACTCTGACAGTTTGATCGATGCTTGGGATAAGTCAGGCTCCCACTTGTCTGTTACCAGTTCATCGTTTTTGCACCGTATGTCCCATTCGAGACCAGTAGACTCGTCGCGAATACGAAGTTCAAAGTTGGCACGCTCCGTCTGCTGTCCTCTCCTTCCAAGTTGGCTCGGACTTGAACCAAAGCAGCGCCGTAGCTCGTATTCCAAATCGCGAGATAGATCGTTGGCCCACGATGTTGATTGGCTACGCATCCACTCCCTAACCTTGTGAGGTAACTCTCGCAACTCTGTTTTACCTGAGATGACTCTTTCAACTTCGAGCTTAGAGCTCGTCGAGTCTCCTGACAACCTTGTCCAGCGTCGAACCGAGTTCCTGTCCAGCCGCACGGGTCTTGGCCATCCTCTTGAACGCATGGGCCCAAACCCCGGATGATGAGTTCCTGAAATTGCCTGCGATAGTGCGTATATCGCCAAGGCAAGGTATGACTTTCCGGTGTTGTTGGACCCGATCAAGATCGTAAGCGGTTTCAAGTCTACCTCGGCGTGTGCGATGGGACCGAAATTTCGAAATGCGATGAATGGCATAGGCTGGCTCTCTTAGGCGTAGTCGAAAGGCGCCACAGTACTATAGCAGATCGTGGCATGGGTGAAGAATCGAATTCATCCTGCTGGCGCGGGACCGAGCGCCCCTGTCTGGAGCGCAGGACCGGACGGGTGGCGCGAACTCGAGCTCGGCGTTCGCCTTCAGGCGTAGCGGATTGCCGTCGTTCTCAGCCGCGACGGCGCCAGGGCTGCGATCCGCCCCCTTCCGCCGTAGCAAGCGAATCGGTCGGCGGCTGCGACGCGCCATTCGGGGGCCGGCAGGACTGACGGCGGCTGGGCTACTTGGGCGCTGTGCGGCGCTTTGCCGGGGTGGCGCGCTTGGTAGGGGCAGGGCGTTTTGCGGCGGTACGGCGCTTCGGGGCTGGGCCGCGCTCGCGGCGCAGCAGCAGCAGTTCGGCGGCACGCTCGTCGGTGATCGTCTCCACCGTGTCGCCGGTGCGCAGCGAGGCGTTGGTTTCGCCGTCGGTGACGTAGGGGCCGAAGCGGCCCTCCTTGATCACCATCGGCCGGTCGGTGGCCGGGTCGGTCCCCAGTTCCTTGAGTGGCGCCTTGGCCGCCTGCGAGCGCCGCCGCTTGGGTTGCGCCAGGATTCGCTCGCACTCCTCCAGCTCGATCGTGAACAGCAGATCCTCCGACTCCAGGGTGCGGTTGTCATCGCCCTTCTTGATGTAGGGGCCGTAGCGGCCGTGGTGGGCGGTCACCGGAGTACCGTCGGCGGCCGTGCCGACCGCGCGCGGCAGCGACAACACCTTCAGAGCGTCGTCGAGGGTCGCCGTCTCCAGGCTCATGCTGGCAAGGAGAGACGCGGTTTTCGGCTTCTCTTTCTTACTGCCGTCGGCTTCGCCCACCTGCACGTAGGGACCGAAGCGGCCGGCGCGCGCGATCACCGGCAGCCCGCTGTCGGGGTCGGCGCCCAGGACGCGGTCGTCGTTCGGGGTCCGGACCAGTTCCAGCGCACGCTCCAGCGTCAACTCGTCGGGCGCGATCTCCGGCGGCACGTTGGCGCGTGCTTCGCCGTGCTGAACGTAGGTGCCATAGCGGCCGACCCGGACCACGATGCCGTCGCCGTCGCCAGCGTCACCGCCGCCGATCACCACCGAGTTGACGGCGCGGGCATCGATTTCGCCGAGCCGGTCCGACACCATCGCCTTCAGGCCCGGATCGCCGTTTCCGTCGGCGCCGAAGTAGAAGCGGCTCAACCACGGCACCACCTGTTCGTCGCCGGTGGCGATGTTGTCGAGTTCATCCTCCATGCGCGCCGTGAACGCGTAGTCGACCAGGTCGGCGAAGTGCCGCTCCAGCAGGTTGACCACCGAGAACGCGGTGAAGGTGGGAACCAGGGCGGTGCCTTTCTTCCACACGTAACCGCGATCCTGAATGGTGGTCATGATGGTGGCGTAGGTGGAGGGCCGGCCGACCCCCAGGGTCTCCAGTTGCCGGACCAGCGATGCCTCGGTGAACCGCGCCGGCGGTTGGGTAGCGTGGCCGGCGGGTTCGATCGCGCGGGCGGCGACCGCATCGCCGTCGGCCAGGGCGGGAAGCTGGCGCTCGTCGTCGCCGTCCGGCCGCTTGTCGGCCGCACCGCGATCGTCATCGGTGCCTTCCGAGTAGACGCGGCGGAAACCGTCGTGGGTGATGGTGGTGCCGGCGGCGGCAAACACCGTATCGCGGCCATCGCTTGCCGTGCCGCCGACCCGGACGTGCACCGTGCTGCCGACCGTATCGGTCATCTGCGACGCCACGGTGCGCTTCCAGATCAGGTCATACAGTGCCGCCTCCTGGCGCGGCACCAGGCCTCTGACCTCATCAGGCAGGCGGAAGTGGTTGCCGGCGGGCCGGATCGCTTCGTGCGCCTCCTGGGCGTTCTTGACCTTGCTGGTGTAGCGGCGCGGCGCCGGCGGCAGGTACTGGTCGCCGTAGCGGTCGCGGATGATGTCGCGGGCGGCGCCGAAGGCGGTATTCGACAGCGTGGTGCTGTCGGTGCGCATGTAGGTGATATAGCCCTTTTCGTACAGCGACTGCGCGGTGCGCATCGCCACGGTAGCCGACATGCGCAGCTTGCGGCTCGCCTCCTGCTGCAGGGTGGAGGTCATGAACGGCGCGGCCGGCCGCCGCCGGTAGGGTTTCTTCTCCACCGATCGCACCGTGAACGGGGTGTCGGAGAGTGCGCCGATCAGGGTGCGGGCGGCCGCCTCGTCGAGGCTGATCGTGGCATCGTTCTTGAGCTGCCCGGCGCGGTCGAAGCTGGCGCCGGTGGCAACCGGTCGCTCGTCGATGCTGACCAGCGCGGCGTCGAACTCGCGCGGACCGCCGGGTGCCGCCTCGCCAGCGGCGGCCAAGGTCGCGGTAAGGCTCCAGTACTCGGCGGCGACGAACGCCATCCGCTCCCGCTCCCGCACCACGACGATACGGGTGGCAACGCTCTGCACGCGGCCCGCGGACAGCCGCGGCTGGATCTTCTTCCACAGCACCGGCGAGACTTCGTAACCGAACAGGCGGTCGAGGATGCGCCGCGCTTCCTGCGAATCGACCAGCCGGCGGTCGATGTCGCGCGGCGCCTCGATGGCGGCGCGGATCGCCGGCGCGGTGATTTCGTGGAACACCATCCGCTTCACGTCGACCCGCTTGGGCGGCTTCAGCACCTGCTGCAGGTGCCAGGCGATCGCCTCGCCTTCGCGATCTTCGTCAGTCGCCAGGTACAGCACTTCTGCTTCGGCGAGCAGTTTCTTGAGCTTGGCGATCTGCTTGCGCTTGTCCGGCGACACCACGTAGAGCGGCTTGAAACCGTGGTCTACGTCTATCCCGAGGCGCGCCCATGGCTGGTCCTTGTACGCTTTCGGGACATCGGCTGCGTTCTGCGGCAGGTCGCGAATGTGGCCGATGGAGGACTCGACCACGAAATCGGAGCCCAGGTAGCGGGCTATGGTGTTCGCCTTGGCGGGCGATTCGACAATGACGAGGGCTGCTGGCACGGCAAGAAAATACGCTCCGTGCAGCACCGCGTGTCAATACGTGTCGCGAAAGCTGTTCGAAAGCTGTCAGGAACCCTCGCCGGACTGCTTGACGATTGCCACGATCGCGGCTCCGTAGCGCTCCACCTTGGCGGGGCCGATGCCGTGCGCGAGTTCCAACGCGCCGGCCGTGGCGGGGCGCAGCCGCGCGATGTCGCGCAGCGTGCGGTCGCTGGCAATCACGTAGGGCGGCACCCCCTGGCTGCGCGCCTCGGCGAGGCGAAACTCCCGCAGCGCCTCGAACAGCACGAGTCCAGCGGCGTCCAATTCGCCGACGGCGCCGGCTGACCGCTCCGGGCTCGGCGGCCCCGCGGCGAACGGCGGCATGCGCAGACCGCCCTGGAACGACGCGTTCGCGGCGGCCACGTCGCCCGTGGCCTCCCTCCCGGAGTAGCGCCGCGGCGGAGGCAGCAGCAGCCGCGCCGGGCGCCGCCCGTGCATCACCTCGCGGCCGTCGGGCGTGATCACGACCACCGGCCGGTCGCCACCCGAGAAGTCGACCCAGCCGGCGGTGACACAGCGCCGCAACAGGCGCAGCAGCCACTCCTCCGGGTGGTCGGCAAGCCTGCCGAAGGTGGGCGTTTCGTGCAGGCCGGAGCGCTGCAGCCGCGCATCGGTCGCGCCCTTGAGCAGCTTCACCGCGGCCGCCAGACCGAACCGGGAGTGCACGCGCGCCACGCCGGACAGTGCCGTGCGTACCAGCGTCGTGATCTGTTCTTCGTCATGGTCCGGCGCGTCGGCGATACGCAGACACACGTCGCAGCGCTCGCAGCCGGACAGCGTCTCTTCCTCGTCGCCGAAGTAGCGCAGGATGGCGTCGTGCCGGCAGCTTCCGCCCTCGGCCCAGCGCATCAGTTCCAGGAACATGTTCCACTTGTGGCGCACCAGCTCGGCGCTCACCGCACCGCCGCCGGCATCGCTCTCGATCAGATAGCGGCGCAGCGCCATGTCGCCGGGTGACACCAGCAGCAGGCACACCGCCGGCAAGCCGTCGCGGCCGGCGCGCCCGGCCTCCTGGTAGTACGCTTCCAGCGATCCGGGCGGCGCCAGGTGCGCGACGCAGCGCACGTCGGCCCGGTCGATGCCCATGCCGAACGCGTTGGTGGCGACCACCACCTCCAACTCGCCCGCCATGAAGGCGTTCTGCACCCGGTCGCGCTGCTCGCCCGCCATGCCGGCGTGGTACGCTTCCACCGCCCAGCCGCGCCGCGCCAAGCGCTGCGCCTCCTCTTCGGTGCCGCGGCGGGTCGGCGCGTACACGATGGCGGTGCCGGCGCCGGCTTCGGGTCCGTTCAAGGTCTCGACCAGCACGCCGTCCACGTGCCGATCGCGCTCCCGTTTGCTCAGCACCTCCGCCGCGCGCAACGCGAGATTGGGCCGCGCGAAGCCATGGATGAGCTGCGGCGTGCCGGCGGGCAGGCCGAGGCGTTCCAGGATCTCGTCGCGCACCACCGGCGTGGCAGTGGCGGTGCATGCCAACACGCGCGCTTCCGGCAGCAGCCGCACCAGTTCGTCGAGCTGCAGGTAGTCGGGGCGGAAGTCGTGCCCCCAGGCACTGATGCAGTGCGCCTCGTCGATCGCCACCAGCGGGCACGCGATACGGGCGAGCGCGGCGCGCAGCCAGTCGCTCGCCAGTCGTTCGGGCGCGATGTAGACCAGCTTGAACGCGCCCGCGGACAGCGCGCGAACGCGCCGGCGCACCTCGTCCTGAGTCAGGGTCGCCGCCAGGTAGGTAGCCGGCACCCCCTTGTCTTGCAGCGCCGCCACCTGGTCGTGCATCAGCGCGATCAGCGGCGAGATCACGATCGTCGTGCCGGGCAACAGTGCCGCCGGAAGCTGGTAGGTGAGGCTCTTGCCGCCGCCGGTGGGCGCCACCAGCAGCAGCCGGCGCGCTTCGAACAGCGTCTCTATCGCTTCTCGTTGCCCGGGCCGAAACGTACGGTGTCCGAGGCGCCGCAGCCCAGCGTCCACGTCGACTCGGTTGCCAGGCGCCGGGGCCCCGCCACCGGCGACCGCGGCATCCGCGAACAATTCAACCTGATTTGTTGGTGATTCGCTCATGTTCCTTGATAACGGGCCGCGGTCGGCGGTGCTTTGCATCTCGACGCGGGGGCGGGCGGCGCACTACCATACGCGCATGCCTCTCAACATCGGCGTAGTAGGATACAACGGAATCGGCAAGCGGCACGCCGGGTGCCATTACGACGATGATCTCGCCACCCTGGTGGCGGTGTGCGACGCGGTGTCCGAGCGCGCGCAACCGGCGCGCGAGCAGTATGGCACGGCGATCTACGGCAGCGTGCCCGACATGCTGACCGACCATCCGGAGCTCGACATCGTCGACGTCTGCACCGGCGGCGCCGAAAACGGCGGCTGGCACTTCGAGCCGGTCATGCAGGCCCTCGACGCCGGCAAGCACGTGTTGGTCGAGAAACCGTTGTCGAACGATATCGACGAGGCGCGCCAGATGGTGGAGTTCGCGGCGCAGCGCGGGCGGTACCTGGGCTGCAACCTGAACCACCACTTCAGCGAGCCGGCCGACCGCGCCATGGATCTGGTCCGCGACGGCAAGATCGGCGAGCAGCTCTACTGCCTGATGCGGATGGGGTTTCAGGGCGGCGAGTACACCTATTCCGGTCCGGACGGCAACCCCAACAGCCGCGGCTTTCCCTACTTCCACGTCAAGGCGTTCCTGTCGCACCCGTTTGCGATCATGCGCCACTTCTGCGGCGACATCACCCACGTGCAGGCGTTCATGAACCGCCCGGCATTCCGGCGCGCCGCCGGCGACCCGCTGGTGTCGGTGAACAGCATCCACGTGCGCTTCGCCTCCGACGCGGTGGGCTACCTGTTCAGCCAGCGCGGCGACACGCGCATGGGCTACGGCGGCTGGTGGAGCTTCGAGCTGGGCGGCACGCGCGGCTCCTTTGCGATCGAGAACTGCGTGGAGAAGCTGATCCACTTCCCGGCGCCGGGCGCCGAGGGCGCAGCCGATCCGGCCGCCATCAAACTGGGCAGCGCGCCGGAGCCGACGGTGCTGAACACCGGGGTCACCGACTTCGGTACCACCTTTCCGCGCCGCATCCATGCATTCCTGGAGGACGTGACCAACGGCGTGCCGGCGAGCGAGTTGCGCGCTTCCGGCCGCGACGCCCTGGCCACCCTGGAGTACACGTTCGCCGCCATCGAGTCATTCGAGAGCGGGGGCGAGTTGGTGCGTCCGCAGTCGCTGCCCACCGTCGGCCGCGCTCCCAGGATGCAGTAGGGCGCGCCGCGGCTGCCGCGTCGCTTCGCGGATGGTGGCTTGAGCGACGTGGATGTTGTCACGCGCACCGGGCCGTCCGCCGCGCGGGTCGCAAACGGTGGCGCGACGAACGTCCCCGCATCAGGCGCATGGCGGTGCGTCGGCACGGGCTTCCGCTACGGACCCGCTGTGGCGAACTCCGGGCACAGCGTTACAGCGGGAATTATAGCGAATCCTGAACAAGGGCTCGGCTGCGCCGGGGTCATGGCCGGCTCGGTGACTCTATCGCGGCGCTCTACCCATCGCAGCCCGGTAGGCATGACACCATGCGCCGGGAGCCGCGCGCGGGACAGATCAATTACGGTAGCTACTGTATCACGGAACTACAGATATTCAAATGAGCCTTTGCAGTCGGTCGGGAGAGTTCTGCTCGGCTTCGTCGCCAGCACGGAGAGGGCCTAATCTTTTTGGAGATGCTTCCCTTCCCAGTCCGGTAAAACGAACTGCGCCATGAAGGTTCTCACTTGGCCACACGAGGTGCAAGCGACAGCTATCACCGGCATACCACTCGATAGATCGTGGCCTATCGTGGCGCCGGCTAATTTGGACTCAGGATCAAGCGGTTGCATCACTACTCGGTGCGACGTGGGCTCACAACGCTGTCCAGAACCGTTACCGCTGAGTCCGCTGAGTCAGGGGCGATGGAACGGACCGCCCCAAGTATGGCATTCTGATTGTTCTCCAACCCCTTCGCATGCTTGTCAAGCTTGTTGTTAATCTTCTTGAACGGGTTGACCAGAATTCCGATCAGTGTGATTCCGACGGCGACCAACGCGCACGCTGCTGTGATCCATTGCGGAGTCATATCTGCTCCTTCGCCCACTGCGTCAAATCTATCATGGCATAGGGAATATGTCTATCGCACTCGGGACATGTGGGACATGTGGTCGCCGCCTCAACTCCTTTCCCCGCAATAACTTGACGCTATCAGCCGCATTGTGTCAACTTAGCGGTTACTCTGTCACCAGCGAGACGACCTACTCGGCTACTCCGCCACCCTGACGCGCCCCTCGTGTAGCCCGACCACCAGATCCAACTCACGACCCCTGTACAGGATTTGTTGTAGTTCCCGTTACAGCAGGGACCAGTCGAACAGGACACCGAGCGAGGCGCCGCGGTCCTGCAACAGGCGGGCGTACACCCGCGGCGCTTCCGTCGGGGCGTGGCGGGCGGTGATCAGATCGTCGACCCGCATCTGGCCGCGCATCAGGTAGGTGTAGAACAACTCGATCTGGCGCGCCGGCGACCACTGCGCCTGGTCGCCGGGCAGGTTCTCGTTGTGGGTGCCGCGGATCGAGATCTGGCGCGTGATGACGTCGGAGGTGAGCACCTGCCGGCTGGGGTTGGGAGCATCGCCGATCAGCATCACCAGACCGAACCGCTTGGCCAGCGGGAGCGCCAGCGGCAGCACCGGGGGATGGCCGGTGGCGTCGAATACCACGTCCGCGCGGGCGCCGCCGGTGAGCTCCTCCACGAACGGCAAAGCGTCGCCGGCGCTGCCGGCGAACTGGTGGGTGGCGCCGTGGGCGCGCGCAACATCCAGGCGGCTGGCCAGCGGGTCGATCGCGATCACCTGCTCCGCGCCCATCACCCGTGCGTACTGGCTCAGGAGCTGGCCGAGCGGGCCGAGGCCGATGATCGCCACCGTGGCGCCCATGGCGAGCTGGGCGCGGCGGACCCCGGTCTGGGCAATGGTGGCGAGCTTGGACCATGCCGCCGACTCGTCGGAGACCGCGTCGGGAATCCGTACCGGCGTGCCGCGCGCCACGGCGACCTGGTGGTGGTTCGCGGTGGTGAACACCCGCTCGCCGGCGGCGAAGTCGGACACGGCGGCCCCGATCTGCTCGATCACGCCGACGTTGCTGTAGCCGAGGTAGAAGGGGTACCGCACCCAGTGGTGCCAGTGCGACCCCGGATCGGACTCGCCACGGTAGCAGATGGTTTCGGTGCCGGAGCTGATCAGGCTGACGCGCGTGCGCACCGCCACGCCGTCCGGCGGCAATTCGGGAACCGGCTCGTCCCGCAGTTCCACCTGCTGCTTCCCGGTCAGCACGATATTGGTCGACTTCACCCGCGATCCTCCTGCGCCGCCCCGGCCCATATGGCGGGCGCGGTCGGCGTTGCGATTGTAGCAGAACGCAGCCTGAGCCGGCGTCCGGTGAACTCGACCAGGGTCTGATGAGGCGGCAGCGAAGATGTACGCTCGGCTCGCGGAGCTGCGAAGTGTGTCCCGCCGGGCCACCTGCAAGCCGTCGGCCAGCGCAGTCGAGCGGCGCGGCAGGAGCGTGAGGCGCTACATCGGTGGCTCCGGCGGCAGAGCCGGACCGTGGCCGTGGCGCATTCTGTGATGAGCAAAGCACGCCAAGCGCAAGTTTGCCGGATCCTCGCCGCCCCCTTGGGCGACCGGCAGCAGGTGGTCGATCTGCAGCAGATGGGACGAGTTGCAGCGGCGCCCGGTGAGCGGATCGCGATAGCAGCAGCGTCCTCCGTCGCGTTGCCATACGTGGCGCCGGACAGCCGCGGGGATGGGGCGCCGTCGCGGGGATTGGTGGGAGCTGTGGACAGCATCGCGGGTCGTGTGCGCCGCTGCCCCGGCTGATGCGCCGCTCCGTCCGTCGTCGGGGAATGCGCCGAGTGCCGGCTCCGGCGCCGGAGTGGCGACCGGCGCGACCGGCGCGACCGCTACGCCGGCCCCCGCATGTGCGCCATGGGCCGAGGCGCCGCCCGCGAACTGTGGCGCAGTAGCAGCGGGCGCGCCCGCTGGAACGCCACCTGCGCGGGCGCCATCCGACAGTACAGCGGGCGCTGACTGACTCGGTGAAGCAGCGTTGGCCAGCATCGCGCTCGGGTTCTGCCTCTCGGTAGCGGCGGCGCCGCCCTGCGGCGCGGGAGTATCGCCGCCTCCGCGCAGAGCCGGGGACCCCGGCACCCCGGTAGCACGTGTCCGGTTCGGCGCACGCCGAGAGGATTGGTTTACTCGCTGAGCCGGCTCGGCCGCTGCTCCGGCAGCACGCTTCTTCTTCGGCGTCCGCCGCGGCGCTGCGCCCGCGCTGCGCCGCCGCCTCTGCCCGTTACCGCCGCCGCGCGGGTCGTGCCCGACCACTGCCTCGCGCACCAGGCGCGCCACCAGGTCGCCCCACGACATGCGCGGGTCGAGGTGCGACATGAGATCCTTCAGCAGGCGCAGTCCCCGTTCGCACTCCTGGTCGATGGTCACCTTCAAGGTGTAGCGGTCGGGCGCCACGGCGCGCAGCGTGTCGCGCGGTGGCGCCACCTCGGGAGCGGCGGCGGCCAGCAGGACGGCGACCTGGCGCGTGCTCATGCCGGCGGCCTGCTCGATCAACTCGCGCTGGCGCTGCGGGTGCAGCAGCGGGGCCACCGACACCGGGCCGGGCGACAGCTCTGCAAACGGATCATCGCGGGACGACTCCTGCGCGAGCGAAGCGGCCCGCAGCGACTCCGATGGAGCCACGACCGACACGGGCTCGGGCACGGGCACGGGCGCCGACGCCGACGCCGACGCAGGTTGTGGAGCAGGGCCCTCGTCCGAGGCCGGCGCGGCGGGTCCGGCAACGGCAACGGAATCGGGAGCGCAGGAGGGCGCCGGAAACGGCGCAGCGTTTCCGTTCAACTCCGGCCGCGGCAGTAGCGCGCCGGCATGCCCGGCGCCGGGGGCCTGCGCACCAGCGCGGCTCGCCACTGGCACCGCAGGCGTGTTCCCTGCCGTCACTTCACCGGAGCACTCGCCGGCCGGCGGTGCAAGCCGCGGCGCCGATCGGGGCCCGCGCTCCCCTTGCTCACCCGCTTCGCCCGGCGCTGCCGGCAGCTCGAACTGCCCGGTTCGGTCAGTGGAATCGTGATCCTGATCCTGATCCTGATCGTGGCAGCGACCCTGACCGACGTTCCGGCGCCCGGTACGGCTCTGGCGCTCGGCCCGCTCGGCGCTAGCGAAGGTGGTTTCCAACTGCGCCGCCGAAGTCATACTCAGCTCGCCGCTCTGCAGGCTGGCCCGCACCCACCCGTGGCGCCGGCACAGCCGCATGGTCTGGATGCGCCGTTGCGCGGCGGCGTCGGAGAAGCGCAGCTCCCGCACCGCGTAGTCGAACAGGCTCGAGAACCCGCGCCGCAGCGCCAGACCGCGGCGGTCGATCTCGTCGAGGTGATCCAGGATGTGCACTTCGAGGCAGCGCTGATTGGCGGCCAGGCGCCTGGTCTGCTCGAGGAGCTGCTGATCGCCCAGCTCGCTGAACGGTCTTCTTTCAATCACATTCATCATGCCGTAATTATACACCCGGTTGAGAGATAGAAGATTCCTGCAAGTCCTCGACCAGGCTTCGCGAGCGCCCAGGAGGCGCACCGCGGCACCGGCAACAGCACGCGGTCGGTCAACGGTAGCGCGGAGACCATTGCAGGGCTTCGAGGCGCACCAGGGGCCAGCAACGACGGCGAAAAAGTGTGTCAACCCCTGCGCCCGCTTTTTACCGGTATTCCAACAAATTCCCCGGCGCAGGCCGCTTACCGCGTTCAGTCACGCTGGCACTTGCTGACCGGTTGGACCGGTCAACCCCTGTTACCGCTTTTGGCATTGCCACCCGAGCCTGGGGGGACGTACGGCTTGGCGTGACATTGTTCATGAGCGCGTTGCCACGTTTTTGGGGTCGCACCCGCGGCGAGCTATCGTGTGGCGGGGCGCACCCGGCGGCGTGTCGGTTCGCGCGGTGCCGGCGCCGCGGTCACCCCGGTGGTTGGCCAACGCCGCCGGCGGTCGCGCTGGGGCGTGCCACGGCGATCCAGAGGGTAGGCGTCGTGGTCACCTCGACCTGGAAGCCGTGGGCGGCGAACAGCGCCTGCAACTGCGGCTTGGCGTAGTAGATCTTGACGATTTCGAAAGTACGGCCATCGGCCAGGTCGCGCTCCTGCCGGTTGCCCGGGCCGGTGTGCCGGTCGGCCGTAACCCGTTGGTCGAGCGCGAACAGGACGCCGCCGGGGCGCAGGCTGCGCTGCAGCAGGGCGAAGAACGCGGGCAGCCGGGTCGGCGGTATGTGCGACAGCCAGAAGGTGAAGGAGATCAGATCGAAGCGCCGTGCCGGTTGGTAGGCGAACAGATCGGCCACCTCGAAGGCGACCCGCGGGTCGGAGCGCACCCGCCGGCGCGCCAGTGCCAGCGCCTCCGGCGAGGCATCGACGGCGGTGACCCGGTCCGCCACGCGCAGCAGCCGCTCGGTCCAGATGCCGGTGCCGGCGGCCAACTCCAGTGCCTCCTCGACCGGGCCCAGCGAGCGCAGGATCGCGTGCGCTTGTTCGGTCTCGGCCTGCCACTGCCGCCGCCGCGGCTCGCCCTCGTCGTGCCGGCCGCGCTTGTAGAACCAGTCGTCGTACTCCGGCGCGCGTTCGCGGTAGTACTCGATTTGCTCTCGGAGACGGGCATCCTCGTTGGCCATCAAGCGACTCCGGTGGTGCGGTCCGTGCCTGCGCTGCGCGCCGTCGCGGCCGTTGCAGCGGTCGGCGGCGGCGGTGTCACGTGTGCCCCGGCAAGCGGCGCGGGGGCGGAGCGACGCGCAGGCTGCGCAGGCGGTTGATGGCGGCGGCCACCTCGAAAAGGCGCGGCCGCGCCCGGTCGCCGAAGCCGGCGTCTGCCAGGGCATCGATGCCGCGCTGCTCGAGGTCGGCGTCGAGGGCGGCAAGGATCTGCGGCAGGTCGCGCCGGCCGTCGCAGCGGCCGCGCGTCAAGTGCAGCAACAGGTCGGCGATCATCCGGCACTGCGCCGGGTCGACAAGCTGGTAGAGCAGGCTCACGTCGATCTCTTCCTGTCCGAACTCGATGGCCCGCGTCCGGACCGCCCGCACCCGCTCGGGGCGGCGCCCGCGGCGCGGGTCGAGGCTGTCCGGCAGCGGTATGCGAGGGAGGCCCTGCGGCCAGGCACCGGGCGCGCGCGGCGCCGCGTCGCCCAACGGCTGCGCGGCGGCGATTTCCCGTGCCCGCGCCGTCACGTCGCGCGGCTGGTAGGCGTCCATGCGGATCACGCAGTCGGCGACGTCCAGGTAGTCGCCGGCGCCGCCCACCACCAGCACCGACGATACGCCGCGTTCCTGCCAGAGCTGCCGCACGCGGTCGATGAACGGCGTGATCGGCTCGTCCGTGCCGGGCACCAGGCGGCGCATGCGCGCGTCGCGGATCATGAAGTTGGTGGCCGCGGTGTCCTCGTCGATCAGCAGCCCGGTGGCCCCCACCTCGAGCGCCTCGACGATCGCCGCGGCCTGGGAGGTGCTGCCGGAGGCGTCGTCGGTGCCGAAGCAGCCGGTGTCGCGGCCGAGCGGCAGCGCGCCGATGAACGGTGTCAGGCACGCCCCCCGTACCGAGCGCCCATCCTCGGCACGCACGCTTACCAGGGCATCTGCCGAGACACAGCATTCGCGCCCGTCGCCCGGCAGGTGGTCGTACACGCCGAGCGCGACGGCCTGCAGCAGCGTCGACTTGCCGTGGTAGCCGCCGCCGGCGATCAGCGTCACCCCGGTGCGGATGCCCAGGCCGCGCACCGTGCCCGCATGCGGCGCCGCCAACTCCACCGCCAGCGCGGCCGGCGCCGCCAGCGGCAGCGCGCCGCCGAGCGGGCGCGGGTCGGCGCCGCTGCGGCGCGGCAGGATGCTGCCGTCGGCCAGGAACGCAACCAGCCCACGCTCGCGGAGTTGCGCACGCAAGGCCACCTGGTCCTCGACGACCTGCACGTGGGTACGCAGTGCGTCGAGGTCGAGACGTTCGGCTGCGCTCCGCAGTGCGCCGTCCAGTCGGCGGGTCAACAGCTCGGCGGCGGCGCGCCCGAGGATCCGCCGGCCCGCCGCCGGCAGGCCGACGCTGAGGCGCACCCGCACGGCCCCGTCCGCGCCGACCGCAACCCCGGTACGCTCCAGCACCTCCTGCCCTGCGGCGGCGATCTCCAGTATGCCGCTGCGGCCGCTGCCGGCGCCGCCGGCGGCCGAGTCCAGTGCCGGGCGCAGCGCCCGTTGCAGGAAGTCGGCGGCGGCGCGCCGCGCTTCGGCCCCGTCCCGCGCCCACGCCGGCAGCCGCAGCAGGGCGGCGGGCATGTCCACCCGCAGCCGGCTCGGCGCGGCGAACGGATCGCCCTGGATGTGCTCGAAGGTCAGCACGCCGCTGTCTAGCGCGTAGTTGCGTCCGCGCAGGTCGCGGTAGTGGCCGTAGGGGCGGCCGTCGATGCGAAGCAGGTCTCGAGCGAGTGTGTCGCTCACGCGCGCGGCTCCGGTGGCCTGACGCAAAGCGGGTTGGCGGGTAGCATGGCAGGGCCCGGCCCAGGTTACCGGCCCCGCCCGGATGAGTCCAACCGGGCAACGCGCGGGTAGTGTATGTAATATCACCGCGCCGTTTTGCGAGGTTCGCGGTTCGGTTCGCTGGACGCTTGACAGGCCCGGTGGTGTCCTGTTCGTTGATGTGCACGGTCGAGGGCCAGAAGCCCGATACTATGATCTCCCTCAACGCGATGACATGGGGGCCTAGGGACCTACAGTACACGGCCTAACCGGGGCGCGCGCTATAGTGCTGCGGTGAGCTCGGATCAGACTTGCTATCTGGCTCGCTTACGCGCATAATCTATATGAACCTGTCGCCACATCCAAGCCGGTGGCGGTTTACGCGCCGGTGACGAACTGATATAACTCACGCCAGCGCAACACAATGGAGTTGCACAGACAGCCCGGGGGAGGAATCAACGTGCCCTTGCCCAAGAGACCGCGTGATAGCAACCAACTAGCCAAGCTGGTCGTGGATATGGCCACCGGGGATGTACCTAACGACAAAGACGAAATTTTGGATCCGACAGCACCATCCGGCCGCGCCAACAGCGCCAAGGCCCGGGCGATCAGTCAGACGCCGGAGCGTCGGCGGGAGGTAGCCCAGAAGGCGGCCGCGGCACGTTGGGGGGACCAAGGACGGTGCACTAAACGCCGTCTAAGGTTCCTGACGAGCCGGCCAAGTACGCCACTCGGCTGTACACTAGAGCAGCGTAGCGTGAACTCTTCCTGATGGACGATGTTAGCTAATTTTTTCCCTTGGCTCGGCGTCATGTTCCCGTCTACGCGGTGATATTCGCAATTTGTAACGTATTACTGATTTGGGCAGCAATCAGCATTTCCAAGACGCAAGGTTTTTGGGAAAACGGTGTTCTATGTGGGCAGCCAAGTTGCACCAGCAGACGCTGTTTTGATCGCAGTGTTCGTTTCGATAGAGGGTACACTTGTGGGAGTGATAAAGAAGTTGATTAAGGATGCAGAAGAACGAGGAGAGACGCGTGGCGAAGAAAAGAAGCAGCGACAGATCATCCAGGTGCTCACCGAAAGCGGGCAGAAGCGATCCATAGAGATCGTACAGGATATGCCTGAAAGACGCGATGAACGAAGTGGATAAGACGCAATACGAAGTAATCCTAAAAGATGGATCGCGCTATAAGGTTGATGCTGACGAAGCCGGGGGAAGAAAGGACGGCGCAAGGGACGTAGTGAGGTTCTGGAAATACCACGAGCGTGTTGCAACCTTCAATGCTGACCACGTAGCGGCATATGGCAGAGAAGGGACAGTCTCGGTACTGGAGAGCGCTCTGCACAATAGGTACATGGTCACGCTCCCGTCGGAGATAGGCGAACCGTCGTCTTTCGCAGTGTTCGCAGATGAAATGGTCCTCAACGAGGGTTTGAGGGTCTACGAGTTTAGGCTCCAAGGAAGATTAGTTGTGCAAATTGCACAAGAACTTGTCCTCAGGTACCTGCTGCCCCCGAAAGGGAACGCACAAGTGCAACAAGAGTAAAGCGCGCCATGCGCGCCCAACTTGGACCTGATCAGCACCAGCTACGCGGAGCGTAACAACCTGACCATACGGATGATCATGCGGCGCGTCACGCGCCTGATCAACGCCTTCTCGAAGAAGCTGGAGAACCACGCCGCACAGGTGGCGCTGCACTTCTGGTACTACAACTTCGGCCGCGTGCCCGCCACGCTCAAGACAACCCGGAGGTGAAGGCCGGCGTTGACTGCCACCTCATGGACCTGGTCGATCTGGCTATGATCCTGGACGCCGCAGCGCCGGGCCCAACCGGTAGTGTGTCGGTCTATTTCTCTTCGAAATGATACACTGCCAACGCGCGGCAGGGGCGGTGAACGGGAGCAGGGTCTGGGCGGCACGGACTGCCCCGCGATACCGAAGACGATGCACACCGATGTCCAGGGCGCGCCGGCAGACCGGTACTTTCACGCGTTGCACTCGACAGTGGGACGGCGGGCGGGCGCGTGTGCCGTTGCTCGTCGCCGCCGTGTGGTGGCTGTTGTCGGGCTCTGTCGCTGCCGGCGCCGTGTACGCCGACGAGGTGCGGGTTGCGGTGGCGGCCAATTTCTCTTCCGCGGCGCAGGAAATAGGGGAGCTGTTCGCAGACGCTACCGGCCATGAGGCGTTGCTGAGCTTTGGCTCGAGCGGGCAACTGTATGCGCAGGTCACCCAGGGCGCGCCGTTCGACGTATTTCTCGCCGCCGACCGGAGCTATCCGCGCCGCTCGGTGACCGACGGCCACGGGGTCGCGGACAGCGTCTTCACCTACGCCACCGGGCGGCTGGTACTGTTCAGTGCCGATCCCGCCCGGGTCACCGGGCGCGCCAGCCTGGAGGAGGGGGAGTTCACCCGGCTGGCGATCGCCAATCCAGACCTGGCCCCGTACGGTGCGGCCGCGGTCGAGGTGCTGGAAGCCCTCGGCCTTGCCGACCGCCTGCGGTCGCGGCTGGTGCGCGGCAACAACGTGGCGCAGACCTACCAGTTCGTGGTTACCGGCAACGCCGAGTTGGGCTTCGCGGCCCTGGCGCAGGTGATCGGCCACGAGCATGGCTCGCGCTGGATCGTGCCGAGCGAACTGCACTCCCCGATAGCTCAAGACGCGGTGCTGCTCGCGCGCGCCGCCGACAGCGAAGCCGCGTCCGCGTTCCTGGCGTTTCTGCGCGGTGGTGCGGCCGCCGCGGTGCTGGAACGGTACGGGTACGAATGAACGCCGCCCTGTGGCCGCCGATCCTGCTGACGCTGCAACTCGCGTCGGTCACCACCGTCATACTGCTGGCGGTGGGTACGCCGATCGCCTGGTGGCTGGCGCGTTCGCCGCATCGCTGGAAGGAAGCGGTGGCCGCGGTGGTGGCGCTGCCGCTGGTGCTGCCGCCGACCGTGCTCGGCTTCTACCTGCTCATCGCGCTGGGCCCGAACGGCCCGGGCGGCTGGTTCGCGGGCCTGTTCGGCGGCCGCTCGCTGGCGTTCACCTTTACCGGGCTGGTGATCGGATCGGTGTGCTACTCGATGCCGTTCGTGGTGCAGCCGATCCGCGACGCCTTCGAGGCGGTCGGCGAGCGCCCGCTGGACGTCGCCGCGACGCTGCGCGCCTCGCCGTGGGATGCGTTCTGGAGCGTGGCGGTACCGCTGGCCCGGCCCGGCTTCATCAGCGGCGCGGTGCTCGGCTTCGCCCACACGGTGGGGGAGTTCGGCGTGGTGCTGATGATCGGCGGCAACATCCCCGGTCGTACCCGCGTGCTGTCGGTGGCCGTGTACGAGTACGTCGAAACGCTGCAGTGGCGTGAGGCGCATCTGCTCGCCGGCGGCATGCTGCTGTTCGCGTTCCTGGTGATCCTGGCGATGCGGCTGCTGCAGCGGCGCAGCGTGCGGTGGCGTCCGTGAGCGCCCGACACGCGCCCCGCCCCGCAACGGACGAGATCGATGCGGCGTTCGCCGGCACCCTGGGAAGCTTTCGCCTGGACATCGCGTTCCGAATCCCCGGCTCCGGGATCACCGCCGTGTTCGGGCCGTCGGGTAGCGGCAAGACCACGATCCTGCGCTGCATCGCCGGTCTGCACCGGCTCGCCGGGCGGTTTCTCGTCGGTGGCGAGACCTGGCAGGACGACGACCGCGGCGAGTTCCGCGAGCCGCATGAGCGGCGTATCGGCTACGTGTTCCAGGAGGCGAGCCTGTTCCCGCACCTGTCGGTACGCGGCAACCTGAGCTACGCGGCGCGCCGGGCAGGAGTCGCGCCGGTGCTGGGGTTCGACGCGGTGGTGGAGATGCTGGGCCTGGGCCTTCTGCTGGAGCGGGCGCCCGCGGCGCTGTCGGGCGGCGAGCGGCAGCGGGTGGCGGTGGGCCGGGCGCTGTTGTCGCAGCCGCGCCTGCTGCTGATGGACGAACCGCTCTCCGCCCTGGACCAGGGTGCGCGCGAGGAGATCATCTCCTACTTCGAGGTGCTGCACCGCGAGTTGTCGATCCCGATGCTGTACGTGAGCCACGACCTGGCCGAGGTAGCCCGGCTGGCGGACCACCTGGTGGTGCTCGCGGGAGGCGCCAGGCTCGCCGACGGACCGGTCGGGGAGATCCTGGAGCGCCTCGACCTGCATCCCACCGCGGAGCGCTTCGAGGCCGGCGTGGTGATGGACGCGCGCGTGGTGGCGCACGACCGGCGCTACCACCTGAGCCGCCTGCGCCATCACGGCCAAGTCATCACGGTACCGCTGGTCGAGGCAGAGGTGGGCGCGGCGGTGCGTCTGCGCATCCGCGCCCGCGACGTGGCGCTGGCCACCCGCAGGCCGCGGGCAATCAGCATCCGCAACGTGCTGCCGGGCAAGGTGGTGGAGGTCAGCGAACAGCCTGGCACCGCCTACGCGGAGGCGCTGGTGGACATCGGCGGCGGGCGGCTGCGCGCCCGCATCACCCGCGAGTCGGCCGCCGACCTGGGGCTGCGCGCCGGCACGCGCGTGTACGCCCTCGTCAAGAGTATCGCCTTCGAGCGTCCGGCTTCGTATTGAAGCGGGGTCACGCGGGGGAAAGGAGCCTATCTGCCGCGGTCGACCAGCAGGCGGCGCCGGCCGGGCGGCTCCTCCCGGATCTCCCAGCGGGTAGCGGCGTAGCGGTCCACGAAGTAGCGGTCGTGGGAGACCACCACGACGGCGCCGGCGAACTGGTCGAGCGCCGTCTCGAACCGCTCGCGCGAGTCGATGTCGAGATCACGGTGGAGGCGGTGCCGTACGAGTTTCAGCGCGGCGGCAACCGCATGCTGCGCCTGCTGCGCGGCGCCGCGTCGGACTCCGCTTGACGCGGATTTCGGGTTGGTGCAACAGTTTCCGAGGAGAGGAGTTGGCGATGCCGAGCGTGCCCTGGACGGAGTGGAAGACCTGGGACAACTGGAAGCGGTTGAGCGGCGCGGAGATTGATGGGCTCGGGCTCACGGACAATCTGCGGGAGCTCGAGCAGCGGGGATACACCGTGCTGCTCCCCGGTCAGATCGGCGATCCCGGCCTCCTCGAGCGCGCCGTCGAGGCGCTCCTGCGAGTCGCCGAGGAACGCACCGGGGTTCGGCCCGATGTCGCGACCGGCGAGTTCGGCCCAACGCTGCACGCTGGCTCGCACCAACACCAGAGCTGGCTGCAGGGAGGCTTGCTCAGCAAGGATGCGGCTTTCGAACAGATCATCCAGCATCCCATGACCCTGCCGTTGCTGGAATACTTTCTGGGCCCTGGATTCCTGCTGTCCGCCTTCAACGCCCTGATCAAGCGGCGCGATCCGGCGGTCTCACGGGATAACGGCGTGACCGGCGGCGGCTTCCATACCGACGTGCACCTGTTTCCGTTCGAACCGCTGCCCGATCCCCCCATGGTGTTCAATACCAACTGGTGCCTGACCGACTACACGCTGGATGACGGTTGTCTGGCGGTGGTGCCGGAGTCGCACACGCTGCGCCGCAACGCGAGGCCCGGCGAGGCGGAGCAACTGGCCGTTCCGGTCGAGGCGCCGGCCGGCTCGGTGATCGTGTTCCACGGCAACCTGTGGCACGGCTCATTCCCGCGCGTGACGCCGGGACTGCGGCTCACGGTCACGGCATTCTACAGTGCCCACTACTGCCGCCCGCAGGAGCATTTCCCCGCCCAGGTTACCGACGAGAGCGTGGCCCGCAATGGCGAACGGTTTCGGCAACTGGTCAACCTGCACGACATCTGGGGCATCGAGACCGAGGGCGACCACGGGGTACCCCGGTGGGAGCGGGGCACCGGCGTTTCGCTGCGCCAGGTCCAGGAGGGGACCGTCACCCATCACGGGCGGAAGTATCGCATCGAAGACGACGACACCATCACCGATCACGCGGCGGGGAGGTCGCGCTACGTTCCGATCGACTGACCCGATCGACTGACGTGCGCTTCCTGGCCGACGAGAGCGGTGACTATGCGGATGTCCGGGCTCTCCGGGATGGCTTGGCTCTATCTCACTTGGCTTCGGTGGCGCCAAGGCGGCCCGTACCGCCCCTGAGGCGGGGATCGAGCAGGTCGCGCACCGCGTCGCCGAGCATGTTGAGACCATACACGGTAACGGTCAGGCACAGACCCGGCAACAGCGCCAGGTGCGGCGCCAGTTCCATGTAGCTGCGTCCCTCCCGGCTGAGCATGCCGCCCCAGCTTGGAATCTCGCGCGGCAGACCGAATCCGAGGAAGCTCAGCGACGCCTCACTGATGATCACCCCGCCGATGTTGATGCTGAAGATGATGATCATGAGCGGGATCGTATTGGGCAGGACGTGGCGGACAAGCGTTCTCCACTTCGAGGAGCCGGCGGCCTCCGCCGCCTGAAAGTACGCGCTCTCCTTGATGCCGATTACGGCGCCTCTGAGTATTCTGGAGCCGGGGATGCCTCCCGCTACCCCCAGAATCACAATCATCTGCAACAAACCCTGCCCGACCACGGATATTACGGTTAACAACAGGAGCAATCCCGGGAAGGCTATCCACGCATCGACGAATCTCTGTACTACCAGGTCCACCCTGCCCCCGAGGAACCCGGTGCTGCCGCCTATCAGAAAAGCCACCACGATATTGATCGCGGTTGCTGCCAGGCCGACAGTCAACGAAAGACGAGCACCAAAGATCACGCGGCTCAACAAATCGCGCCCCACCTGGTCGGTACCGAGCAGATACTGCGCCGATGGGCCTTGCAGCCGGTCTGCCAGATGTACTTCATCGACGGGATAGGGGGAGAGCACGTCGGCAAAGACCGCGACCACGATCAACAGCAGCACGATAACGC
Source organism: Spirochaetia bacterium (assembly GCA_965262935.1). Taxonomy (GTDB): domain Bacteria; phylum Spirochaetota; class Spirochaetia; order SZUA-6; family Bin103; genus Bin103. The sequence goes on from OZ253572.1 coordinate 2,414,374, forward strand.
CGCCAACCACACCGAGCGGCTTCTCCCGCACCAGCCTGACAAAGAAATCAGCCGGCCCCCGGTTGCGCCTGGTGACATGACCTGCCCCGCTCGAGGTCCGGACTACTTCACTCATCTTCCACGCACCCCGGCCGCTACTGATGCCGGACTCGTGGATCGAGGTACGGGTAGATCAGGTCGATCAACAGATTGACCACCAACACCGCGGTGGCGAAGAACAGATTCACCGCGGAGATCACCGGGTAGTCTCTATTTTGCAGTGCCGTTACGGCGAGACGACCCAACCCCGGCAGGTTGAAAATATTCTCCAGTATCACGGATCCGCCCACCAGGAGCGGCAACGACAATCCTATCCCGGTCACCACCGGGATCATCGCATTCTTGAGGGCGTGCCTGATGACAACGACCTTCTCCTTGAGGCCCTTGGCCCAGGCCGTCCTGATATAATCTTGTCTGAGCACCTCCAGCATCATGGTGCGCGTCAAGCGCATGGTTTGTGCAGACATGGCGGTGCCCAGAATCACGCTGGGAATGATCAGGATTCCGAGATTCGCCAACTGGTCGTCCGCGAATGAGATGTACTCCAGCGGCGGGGTCCAGCCCCACCAGACCGCCGGGTATATGACGACCATGGTCCCCAGCCAGAAGTTTGGTGTTGCCAGGCCGATAACCGCAGCGCTGCGCCCCACGAAGTCGCCAACCCCATCCTGGCGAATCGCCGAGTAGATGCCGGCCGGCAGCGCAATGACGAGCGCGATCACGATCGCCATGAGGCCGAGCTGCATGGTCACCGGCAACTTGGCCAGGATCCGCTGCTCTATCGGAATCGCGCCTCCAAACAGCGACTCGCCAAAGGTGCCGCGCAGGAGAATCCCGCTGATCCAGCGGCCATACTGCACGTGCACCGGTACGTCGAGTCCAAGACTGCGCAGCAGGTCTTCACGGTCGATCTCGCCAAACGCCTCCAGACGGATCACCATCACGTCCACGACATCGCCCGGGACGAAGCGGACCGAGAGAAACACTATCACTGTCAATATGAGCAAGGTTGGGATCATCAGCAGTAGTCGCCTGATCACATACGCTCTCACGCCACCTTGCCCCGCGAGTACCTAGCTGCGTGCACCATCACCGCGTCCTCCGACTGTTCAGAAACGGGGGCTGGGAAAGCCTACGCCGCCCAGCCCCCTTCTCCTATCGGGATAGCGCAAGGGCTGCAACCCTCCTAGAATCCCATCTCCTGTTTCAGCGCCGAATCGATCCAGACGCGCGCGAAGAGCTGAGCATAACGCTGCTGAAAACCGAGAAAGTACTCGCCGTTATAACTGACGACCCATGGTTGTACCGCATTGAAGGCCGGAACTTTGAAGAACCATATGTGATACTGGTTCGCAATGACATTCCCGTCGGCCTCTTTGATCAGCCTTTGCTGCTCCTCCCAGGTCGTTGCCTGTTCGGCCGCTTCAATCAAGCTGTCGAGCTCGGGATCCCGTATTCCCGGTCCGTTTACCGCTCCTTCCGAGTGGGCCCAGACGCGCATGACCAACGTCGGGCTTCTATCGTAACCCATGACCGACGAGACCATACCCGATTCGTAGGTGTGCTCGCGTATTTGGGCGCCAAAAGCAGCACTGTCAGTGGGTGACGACATCTCTACTTCAACCCCGATCTCGGCCCAGTAGGAGCCAGCTATGTCGTTGAGGGCGGGGTCGATGAAATAGGTGCTACTCATAAGGCTGGTTCTGAATCTCACCCCGTCCGCACCACGTGGATACCCAGCTTCGTCGAGGAGCTTCTCGGCACCTTCTGGATCGTACGTATAGCTCTTCTTCACCTCCTCGGGCCACTCGTCAAAGGGAACGAAATAGTCCACGGCGCCATCCCCGACCAGTCCTTGTGGTTTCCACTTCGCCCAACCATCGAAGTAGGAGTCGTTGATCGTTTCGAGGTCGAGCGCCATCTGCATCGCCTTACGCACGCGGATATCGTCGAACGGCTCCTTGTCGATGTCCATGGCGAAGCTCGTGGCGTTCGACCGATACGCGTATGGGAGAAAGGTCAGTTCCGGGTTGGTCTTGGAAAGGGCCCTCATCTGGTCAATCGTTATTGCAACGTCGCCGCTCCAACCCAGGTAATCGACCTGGCCCGTGCGCAGCGCCGAGATACGCGTTGCTGCATCGGTCATGACCAGAGCCCTTATCTCATCGACATAGGGTAAGCGGTTCTCCGGGAACTTCTCATCGAAGTTCCAGTAGTTTGGATTCTTGGTCCAGGTAGCAGAGGTGTCCTCGACCCAGTCGGTCAGCTCGAATGGGCCGGTGCCGACCAACTGCGTCCAATCGTGGAGGCCACCGTGTTCTTCGATTACCTCGGGCGGCTGGATATGACCGGGATAGTCGTCCAGAATAGCCGCCAACGCCGTCAGCTGCGGTCTCTGCAGCTTGAAGACGACCGTCCAGTCGTCGGTTGCCGTTACCGATTCGATGGGCAGGGAGGTGAATTGGGAAATGGGTCCGGCCTCACTCCACTTGCCCAGTCCCAGATAGCGCTGCCAGTTGTATACGATATCATCGGGAGTCAGCTCCCGACCGTTCATCGGCTCCTTGTCGTGCCAGTGCACGCCGCGGCGAATATGGAAGATGATCGTGGTGTCGTCGGGCTGTTCCCAGCGCTCGGCCAGTTGCCCTTTCATGGCCCACAGAGGGGTCGGGCGACTCTTGTGGTCGTAGACACTCCGATCGATTCCCCAGTCCGCAATCGACAGCATCTCGGTGACGCCTCCCTGGTTATGCTGCCCATGGCGAGTGGGGTAATTGTCGATCACCGGCGACAGATGCTGCCAGACGTAGGTGAATGTGCCACCATACTCGGGCGCGGCTATCTGCATGCCGGTGGTGGGGTCCGTGACATACGCCTTTTCGGTGGCTGCCGCCGCTGCCTCGTCCTCTGCGCCGGCGGCCCAGAGGCCGGTTGCGGTCAGGACAAGGAGCAGCACAAGCGCGAAGGCGCTGGTGAACTTTACCATGTTCATAAGTATCTCCTTATGGTTGATTGTTGTGCGTATTGCGTAGCGACTTGCCGCTGCCTGGTTACTCTCGTGCCTGCAACGCAGGCTCGGCCAGACAGGAGTCAACAAACCTCAGGGCGCGCGGCGTGACGCACCGGGCTCACGCCGCGCCGGCTTGCGGTTCTTTGAGTACCTCCTTGCGGTTGCCGGGAACGGCGCGAGCGGTCCGCATGCCGGCGCTATCCGCGGCGGTCACGACGGCGACGGAATGCACGGGGTCGGGTGCGGGGTGATGAGCCGCAACGGTTAATTGTTTTGCGTATAACGATTTGCCGGGGGGGGGGGGCTGTGCGTAGGAGAGGGCGCGCCGATCGCGTGACCGCTAACCGGCCCACTGCGCTGACTGTCTTCGTGGCGCTTTATCCGCATCGCTCAATCTCCGAACACCGCATTCTCGCACGCGCGCGGCAAACCTGTCAACCGCTCGAAAATTTTTCACCATCTAGGTCATTCTCATGTATCGAATCGGACAACCGGAGTGCCGCCGGTCGTTGGACATCCTCGGCCGGACCGTGCTCATCCGCACCCACCCGGACTACTCGGATGACGAGGTGGCGCACCTCGTCGGGCGAATCACCGCCGCCGCACCCGCGCCGACCGCCGAGCCGGCCGCCCTCCCTTCCCGATAATGAATGATAATGGGGTGTTGACACGAGCCAACGCGGAGCGTATAGTCCGTATCGGGTTCCCGTAGAATCGCGGTGTCGTCCTATCAATTTACTCTTATTGTAGAAGGCCCTGATCTGCAGAGCGACAATGCAATTGACGCCCTGTTCGAAGCGGGCTGCAATGATGCTCTCGTCGGTTGCACCGACGGAATACAATATCTTGACTTCGACCGGGAGGCGCCGGATCCGGAGACAGCAATCCTGTCCGCAATTGCGGATGTCGAGCGTCTCTCGGGCGTCGAGGTGATCCGGCTTGCTGCCGGTGGGCTTGTTTCCATGGCCGATATCGCCCACCACACCGGTCGGACACGGGAGAGTATTCGCTTGCTCATCATGCACGAGAGGGGCCCTGGCGGATTCCCGGCGCCGGTGACCGATCCTCGCACCCGCTATCGACTGTGGCGCTGGTCGGAAGTACGTCGCTGGTTCGAGACCAACTACGGCGCCGGACCTTTGCAGAGTGATGATTCCGGCTATGATCGAGTCTCCGAGGCAATCAACGCTGGACTTGAGCTACGGCACTACTGCCGGTACGTCCGGCCCGAACAGCGCGCACGGCTCGATGCGCTTATCGGCACCTGAGTTCCCCATTCACGGAGACGCTCGATGACCGGTTTGCGCTTGTTCCGTAGGGCTGACGCCTCCGGCGCGGCGCGTGCGGGAGCGGAAGCGGCGGCGCCGTGCACGATGGTGATTTTCGGGGCGTCCGGCGATCTCACGGCGCGCAAGCTGATTCCGGGACTGTATGAGCTGTACCGCCGCGGCTTGCTGCCCGACCGGTTCGCGGTGCTGGGCACCGGGCGCACGGCGATGAGCGACGAGCAGTTCCGTGCCGCCATGGCGGGCGCGATGGCGGCGGCGCTGGCGGAAGACACCGGTGACCGGCCGCGGCCGGACAGGGACCGGTTCCTTTCGGAACTGCACTACCAGCAGTTCGACCCCGCCGCCGCTCCCGCGTACAAAGAGCTGGGCAAGCGGCTGGGCGCGGTCGCGGCCGCCGCCGGGACCGGAGGCAACGTCCTCTACTATCTGGCGACGCCGCCCAGCAGCTTTGAACCGATTGCCGGCGGGCTGGCGCGGGCCGGCCTGGCGCAGGAGCGCGACGGCGCCTGGCGGCGGCTGATCGTCGAGAAGCCGTTCGGATACGATCTGCAGTCGGCGCGCGCGCTCAACGAGCGGCTGCACGCCTGGTTCGGCGAGCGGCAGATCTACCGCATCGACCACTACCTCGGCAAGGAGACCGTGCAGAACGTGCTGGTGCTGCGCTTCGCCAACGAGGTGTGGGAACCGCTGTGGACGCGCGCCACCATCGACCGGGTGGAGATCACCGCCGCCGAGCAGGTGGGGGTGGAGGGGCGCGGCGGCTACTACGACGGCTCGGGCGCGCTGCGCGACATGTTCCAGAACCACCTGCTGCAGGTGGTGGGCATGATCGCCATGGAGCCGCCGGCGCACTTCCGTCCCAGCGCGGTGCGCAACGAGACGGTGAAGGTGTTCGACTCGCTGCGCCCGATCGCGCCGTCGCAGGTGGCCGAGGACGTCGTGCGCGGCCAATATACCGGCTCGCTTACCAATGAGGGCGCCATGGCCGGCTACCGCGAGGAGCCGGGGGTACCGGGCGGCTCGAGTACCGAGACCTACGTGGCGCTACGCTTCCACATCGACAACCGGCGCTGGGCGGGGGTGCCGTTCCTGGTACGTACCGGCAAGCGCCTGCCGGCGCGCATCACCGAGGTGGTGATCCACTTCAAGCAGGTGCCGCACCATCTGTTCGGCAGGCCGCCGGCGGAGCTGATCGCCGGCGCTCCCTACTCCGGCAGCACCAGCGGGCACGCGGTGTCGGCGGCGGCGGCCGAGGCCAGCAAGCTGATCATCCGCATCCAGCCGGACGAGGCGATCCAGCTCCGCTGCAACGTGAAGCTGCCGGGCGCCGGGTTCGACGTGCAGCAGGTGGGGATGGACTTCCGCTACGCCGACCTGGCCGGCACCTACCTGCCGGAGGCATATGAACGGCTGCTGCTCGACGCCATGACCGGCGACGCCACTCTGTACGCGCGCGCCGACGCGATCGAGTCGTGCTGGGAGTTCGTGCAGCCGATCCTGCAGGCGTGGCGGGACCAGCCGGGCCTCCCCCTGCATGGCTACCCGGCGGGAAGCTGGGGACCGGCCGCCGCCTCCAGCCTGTTCCGCCGCCCCGGCTACGGCTGGCGCACCCCGGCGCCATCCCTGATCGACGCCGGCGGCCGGGTGGCGCTGTAGGAGTCGGTCTGTCTACCAGTTTACTTTGATTATCGAAGGCCCTGATTTGCAGAGCGACAACGCAATTGACGCGTTGTTTGAAGCGGGCTGTGATGATGCTCTCGTCGGTTGCATCGACGGGATACAATACCTTGCCTTCGACCGGGAGGCGCCGAATCCGGAGACGGCGATTCTGTGTGCAATTGCAGATGTCGAGCGCCTCCCGGGTGTCGAAGTGATCCGGCTCGCGGGTGGCGGGCTTGTTTCCATGGCCGATATCGCCGGCTACACCGGTCGACAAGAGAAAGTATTCGCTTGCTTATTGTGAACGAGAGAGGACCAGGTGGATTCCCCGCTCCTGTGACCGATCCGCGCACCCGATACCGACTGTGGCGGTGGTCGGAAGTACGTCGGTGGTTCGAGACCAACTGAACCTCGTTACCCGCAGCGTTCCGAGGGAGGCTGCTCGATCGCGTCGCGGTCGGCCCGTTGCAGCCAGATTTCGCTGACTTGGGCGCCGCGGCCCGGGCCGCCGCTCTGTTCGTGGTAAACCTGCAGCGTAACCGAACCGTCCGCGGCGGCGCCGGCCGGCAGGTCGAAGCTGAGCGGGCCGCGTGGGTGCGGCTTGGCGATCCAGCCATGTACCTCGTGTGCGGCATCGCCGGCGCCGCCAGCATCCATACGCACGCGCGGATGCGCACCGCCCCAGCGCCGCTCGCCGCCGTACACCACGACGACGCGCCAGGCGGCCGCGGGGTCGAGGGCCTCATAGCGCAGTTGCAGGGGTCCGTGGCCGATCGACTCGGCGTGGCTGAGCCAGGCGTAGGGGACCGCATCGGCGGGGTAGGGGATCGAGAATCCGCGCAGCGCCGAGTCCAGAAACGAGGGGTCGCCGGTGAACCCGGCGCCGGCGACCAGGTGCGGCTGTTGTGCCGCGTCGCCGAGGTTGTCGTAGCGCCCGCCCGGACCGGGGTCGGTGCGCTGCAGCACGGCCTCGACCGCGCGCAGCCGCTCCGCCTCGGTGGCGAGGCGGTCGATCTCGGCGCAGCGTTCGTGCAGCCACAGGCGGTCGTTCAGCGGATACTCCAGCCCATCGAGGCTGGCGCCGCGGCGCACCGCCTGGGCGCCGTAGCGGGACACCGAGAGTTGCACGTGAATGCTCTGAAACAGGGCCTCGGCGAGGGCGTAGACGCGGGCGCGCAGTTCGCCCTGGCGCGCCGCCGCGGCCGCTTGGTCGACGATGGCCAGCCCGCGTTGGCACGCCACCCGAGCGCCGATGTCGGGCGCGCGGCGCAATTCGCCGAGCGCGCGGCTGCCGGCGGCGGTCTCGGCGAGCAGCCGTTCCCGTATGTAGGCGTCGGAGTAGGCGCGGTACAGGATCTGCTGGAAGCGCCAGCTCTTCAGTACGCGCGGCGGCGCGGCGCGTTCCAGGGCCTGCACGCGCAGCAGCGTGGTGTTCACCGACCCGTTGGCGAGCAACGCACCGCGCCAGTTCTGCTCCAGGCCGAGGATCGCGGCGGCCACCCCGTCGGCGAGGTCGGGGTGCACGAACGCGCGGCCATACTGGCGCAGCACCGCCGGCAGGTCGGCCACCGGATCCCACAACAGTGCGCTCCACACCATCTTGTTGAGGTCGTCGTTGTTGCCCTCGCAGTAGGTCAGGGCGCCGATCGAGTGCGGCGCGGTGAGCGCGAAGATGTGCGCCTGGTCGGCCGGGCGCGGATTGATCGGTTCGCGGCCCTGGCAGGCGGCCAGCGCCGGATCCCAGTCCGGTACCGGGTACTGGCACGACCAGCAATGCGTAATGTCGGGGTACAGGCGCACCGGGTAACGGGCCGGCACGCGGGCGCGGAACGCCGCCGCCGTCAGGTGGATCCAGGGCCCGAAGATCACCCCGTCCAGCCAGTCGAGCCCGCCGTCGAGGGCGGCGTAGAAGTGCGCTTCGTCGGTGCCGTGAAACCCCTGCGGGGCGATCCACATCTGCGCGCGCGGGTGCACCTCGCGCAGGGACGCCTTCTGCCGTTCCGCCAGCGCCAGCAGCAGGGGCGCGGGCGTGGAACCCGGATCGCCGCCGGGGATGAACACGGCATCGATGCGCGGCATCGCTTCGAACACCGCCCGCCAGTCGGCGAGTGCCTGCCGTACCGTCGCTTCGTCGCCGTAGTCGGACTCCAGGGCGGGAAACCAGATCCACAGGTCGATGTCGTAGCGGTCGGCGATGGCGGACACCTCGCGCAGCATGTCGATCGGCGGCAGCGGGAAGTGGTCGGAGTCGGCCTCGTCGTCGGACACCGGCGGGATCACTTCCACCGCGTTGGCGCCGAACATCGCCAGCTCGCGGATATACTGTTCCCACTCCGCCACGGTCCAGCCGACGTAGGAGTTGGTCTTCGGCCGGTAGCCGATCTGGTGGCCGCGCAGCGGGTAGTGCGGCGCCGTGCGGACCGGCTCCTTGCCCAGCAGCGCGTCGGGCAGCACGACCGCGTTGCGGCGCACCGCCAGGTGGCGCAACAGCCAGCCCACCCCGTACAGCACGCCGCGGGCGTCGTTGCCGGTGACCGTAAGCGAGTCACCCTCGCGTGCCACGCTGAACCCCTCCGGGCGTTCCGCGAATTCGGCGGCGCGAAACGAGCGCGCCTCCTGGTCCGACCAGCGCGCGCCGCCGCGCACCGCGGTGCCGGCATCGCGCAACGTGATCACTCCGCCGCCCGCGCCCGCCGCCGGCCACACCCGTTGCGCGCGGCGCGCCACCTCCTCGGCCAGCATGGCGCGCGCCTGCCGGCAGCGCGGCGAGCTGTCCGCGGCCAGTTCGATGCGTGCGTGAGTCAGTTCCACTTGTTCGCTCCCGCGCACACCCAACCACGGTAGGCGCCTGCTCGTCGAGCCGCCGGGGCCGCCAATACCATGCCGGCACGCATGTTCTTTGCCCACTAACCCGGAGCTGCGGCTTCGTGATAGCATCGCTACCGAAGTTGCTCCCGATGAGTACGCTAGCCCGCTACACTGCGCTGCTGATACTGTCCATCATCCTGTCAAATTGCTCCACTGTTCAGCGAACCACCGACGGCCATGGATTCACGCGTGACTTTGCGTGGGAATACCGCGGACGATCCTATCACGTCACGTTCGATTTGCATCCCGACACCTACCGGATGTTCCGACGACGCGAGCGTACGCGGGACTACGACTTGTTTGCTTCCGACTCTCACAGCAGGCAGTTCATCACGGAGATCACCAGGAAGCTCGCCAACCACGGTACGGCGTCCGGACTGAGCCGGACGGAGATCCCGCACCTGATCGTATCTTTCGTACAGAGTCTGCCGTACACGTCGGATGACGTAACGACCGGGTTCGATGAGTACCCCCGATTTCCCTACGAGACCCTCTATGACAATGGCGGCGACTGCGAGGACACATCGATATTGGCTTCCGCGATGCTCCACAAGCTGGGATACAATGTTGCTTTGCTTCTGTTTCCGGGACACGTGGCAGTGGGCTTCGAATGCCGCCCCAAGGACGGCCAGCCGCACTACCTGCATCGGGGACGGCGCTACTGCTACCTGGAAACCACCGGAAGGAATTGGGAAATCGGAGTAATGCCACCGAGCATTCATGGCCTCGATGCGACCGTCAGGCCGATCGTCGAGCGTCCGCAATTGCAGGTGGAATTCGTCGCCAACTACCAGCAGCTTGCCGATGTCGACACCGTGTCCGTCGACGTAACGGTGCTGCTCAAGAACCTGGGCTCGCATACGGCGCGTGGCGTTACCGTCTACGTAGCGCTGCGGAAACCAGGTACGGACATGGCCTGGGATCAGACCCGGAGCGAGCGATTTCGCCTTGACCCGGAACAGACCACTACCTACGAGCTGACCGGTCTACAGGTTGCGGACGGCAACCCGTTCCAGATCTACGTACAGGCACGAGGAAGCAATTCTGCTGCCGTGCAAGCAGTGAGCCGGGTGCTGCGCTGACTGACGCTGTGTGCAACCTATGGATCGGGGAGCCGCGGCAGGCCGCGTGGCGTCCGCGGATCGCGCACCCGGCGGGCGCCGGCGGTTACTCCGCGGCGGCGGACTCCTCCGGCAGCAGCACCACGCGCACGTAGCGTTCGCGGCTGAGGTAGCGCGTTGCCGCATCGACCACCTGGTCCAGCGTCAACGCCTCGAGCCGCTCGTCGAAGCCGGCTACCACGCTGAAGTCCTCACCGCGTTCGACCACCGCCTCGATCTGGCCCAGCCAGAAGCCGTTGCGGCGCAACTGCTCCTCGCGCGCTGCGCGGATCAGCTCCTTGGCCTTGTCCAGATACTCCTGTTCGGCGCCGCCGACCAGCCAGTCGATGCTCCCGAACACCTCATCCAGCAGCTCGTCGGCGCGTGCCGGGTCGCTGCCGAAGTCCACGAACACCCGATACTCGGGGTCGGGCAGCAGCGACGCCGACGCGCCCACGTGGATGGAATAGGTGCTGCCCAGTTCCATCTCGATGCGCTCGCGCACCTTGACCTGCAGCATCTCCTTGAGCGCCACCATCGCCATCGCCTCCGGCCGGCTCCAGTCCATCTCGCCGGCGAACACCAGCCGAGTGCGGCTGCGCGGTTCGATGCCCTTGTGCACCGCGAGATCCACCACCTCCGGCGGCGGGTCGACGTTCAGATCCTGCCACTGCTCCTGGCGGCCGGCCGCCGGCAGGGCGGCCAGGTAGTTGCTCGCCAGTGTACGGAGTCGATCCCAGTCGAAGGCGCCGACGATGATGAAGGTGAAGTCGCCGAAGTCGGCGAACCGGTCCTGGTACACCGCGGCCGAGCGCTCCAGGTCCATCTCGTCCAGCACTGCCAGCGTGAACGGGCGCGAGCGAAAGTGATCCTGGCTCAGTGCACTGCGGATCGTGTCCGCAAACACCGCGTCCGGCTGCGCCCGCCGATTCTCGATATTGCTGCGCAGGCGCGAGGAGTAGGAGGCGTAGTAGGTGGGGTCGAGGCGCGGAGCGGTACTGTACAGGGTCACGAGCTGAAACAGGGTCTCCAGATCGTCGGGTGAGGAGCTGCCGGAGAATCCCTCGAACAGCGCGCCGATGAAGGGCGCCGCCGCGGCCGTATTGCCGGCCAGCAGTTTGTCCAGCGCAACCCGGTCGTGTACCCCGGCGCCGCTGCCCGCGGCGATGGAAGTCGCGGTGATGGCGGCAATGTAGTCGCTGTCCGCCACCAGCGAGGTGCCGCCCGGGCTGGTCGCCTTGAGCAGTACCTCGTCGTTGCGGAAGTCGGTCTGCTTGGCGATCACCGTGACGCCGTTGGACAGGGTCCAGCGCACCGCGTCGACCGACGCGATCGGGTTTTCGGCGGTGATGCTGCCCGGCTCCGGCAGGTCAGCCAGCAGCGGTATGTCGCTGGCCACGTCCTCGTATGGGTCGACCTGCAGATCGCCGGCTGCCTTCAGCTTGGCCAGCAGCGCCTGCTCGACCTCGGGTCCGGAGGCCACGGCGTCCGGCCCGCTGATCATCGCCACCGTGCTGTCCAGCGTGTGCCACGGTTCCGCCAGCCGGCTCACTTCCTGCAGCGTGATCTCCGGCAGGAGTTGCTGATGCAGTTCGTATTCCGCGTCGATCCCCGGCACCGACTCTCCTTCCATGTAGTGACGGACATACTCCTCCACCAACCGCACCGATGGCCGCTGGTCGCGCTCCAGCCACGCACTCTCCATGCTGCGCAGAAGGTTTGCCTTCTCGCGCTCCAGCTCGGTGGCGGTGAAGCCATGGCGCAGGATGCGCTGCATCTCTTCCAGCACGGTGTCCAGCCCGCGCTCGACGCCGTCTTCGTCGACCCGCGCCGACGCGTACAACACGGCGGTGTTGGCCAGCAGCAGCCCCTGCCCGAACCACGCCCCGATGAACGGCGGATCGGCCACCTGGGTGCGCTCGAACAAGCGGGAGTTGGCCATCATCGCGAACAGCGACCGGGTCAGCAGGTGCCGATACGTTGCCAGGCTCTGACCGGTCCGGGGCGGCAACTTGGCGTAGATGCTGAGCGTGGTGGAACTCATCTCCGGGTCGGTATTCACCGTCACACGCGGTTCGGCATGCGGCGGAACGGGGTACTCGGGACGCACCGTGGGCGCCTCGGGACGCGCCGCGCGCTGCTGGTACGCGTCGCCCTCCGGCGGCGGAGCGAAGTGTCGGCGGATGCGCTCCACCATCTGTTCCGCATCGAAATCGCCCACCACGGCCACCGCCATCAGGTCGGGCCGGTACCAGCGCTCATAGAAGGCGCGCAGGTCGTCCGGCGTGGCCGTCTCGATCACCTCGGGCAGGCCGATCGGGAGCCGCTCGGAGTAGCGCGAATCCCCGAACAGCACGGGGTACTGCAGGTCTCGGATGCGCGCGCCCGCGCCACGGCGAGTGCGCCACTCCTCCAGGACCACCCCGCGTTCCTGTTCTACCTCCTCCGGATCGAAGGTAATGGCGAATGCCCAGTCGCTGAGCATCTCGAACGCGGTCTCGATCACCGCGGGATCGTCCGTTGGTATCTCGATCTTGTAGACGGTTTCGTCGAACGAGGTGTGGGCGTTGAGATCGGGGCCGAACTTGGAGCCGATCGATTCCAGGTATTCGATGATTTCGTGCCCGGCAAAGCGCTCGGTACCGTCGAAAGCCATGTGCTCGACGTAGTGCGCCAGACCGCGCTCGTCCTCCTCCTCGAGGATCGAACCGGCGCGTAGGGCCAGCCGGAGCTGGGCGCGGTTGAGCGGTTCGCGGTTTTCCTTGACGTAGTAGGTCAGGCCGTTGCCGAGCGTGCCGCGGTGCGCGTCGGGGTCGAACGGAAGGTCGCCCTCCGAGGCCTGCGCCCAGGCCAACGGTGCGACGGCGGCGAGCGTCAGGACGGCGGTGGCCAGGATCGCGAACGTACGGATTCTCGCCGATGCGGTACGGGCCGAATGGGAATGCATGAACAGAAAGATACCGGTTGCCCCGCGTGGAGGGCACGCGCCAAGTCTTAATTTAGCGCAACATGGGACGAGCCGGGTAACGGCGCTGATCCGGCGGTCTACAGGCGGAGTTCCTCCTCGGTGGGCGCCGGGAACAGGTCGATGCCGAGCGCTACGGCGTTGCGGCGAATCGGCTTGGCGAGTGCCACCATGGCCAGCTCGGTGACCAGGCTGCGCGCGATCAGCGCGGTGGCGAGATGGATCGCGTCGGGGGTGCGCAGCGGCTCGCGCGGGAATGACCGCCGCGCCCGGTCGACGACCTGGTGGTCGATGGTGAAGATCGTCCAATGCTCGGCCACCGTGTTGAGCGCGTCGCGGGTCTGGGCAACGCGCGACACGCTGAATACACCCCGCTCCTGGCCGCGGTGCAGCACGCGGTCACACTCGATCAGCGTCAGGTCGGAGGTAAGCACCAGTTCGGCCGCCTGCAGCCGGTAGCGTATCTCGTCACCGCCATCCTCGCCCATCAGCCACGCCAGGATCGCACTCGAATCGGGGTAGAGGTTAATGGACTTGTTCATAGCAGGCCGCGTTCGTCGTCGAGCAGACGCTGCGCGTGGTCGCGGGTCAGCGAACGCTGCACCTTCGGATAGGACACCGCGACGTTGGGCGCGCCGAGGCGTGCCCGGCCGGCGCGGGCGTGACGAATCAGCCCGGCGTATTCGGCGCCGCGCGGAACACCGGTCGGCTGGCGCAACTCGGCCACCACCCGGCCGCGGTCGGTGACCAGGAACTCTTCGCCGCGCCGGACGCGGCGTACATACTCGCTGAGCCGGTTTTTCAGCTCGCGGATACCAACGGAAGTCACGGTGGCTACAATGTGTAGCAATGTAGCCACATTCGTCTACTGCCCCTGCGCGGTTTTTCGCGGTTTTGACTGGCTGCTTGCCGGCGGCCGTGGCACGGGTTACAAGGGAAGGAGCAATGACGGCGCAGTACCTGATCGGGGTCGACCTGGGGACCAGCGTGGTGAAGGCCGGGCTGTACGACGCGGACGGCCGGCTGGTGGCGCAGGCGGCGCGTCCGGCGCCATTGCGGCAGCCGGCGCCCGCGATAGCGGAGCAGGACGGCGACGAGTTCATGGCGGCCGCGGCAGCTTCCGTGCGCGAGGTGGTAAACAAGGCGGGGGCCGCGGCGGCGCAGGTTGCCGGCGTCGCGTTCGACGGTCAGATGGGCGGCGCCATGGCGGTGGACCGCCGCTTCCGGGCGCTCACGCCCTGGTACCCGTCGGGCCTGGATGGACGCTACCTGCCGCACCAGCGGCAACTCGCCGAGCGCGCGGGCGTCCGTCTGATCGAGCTGTGCGGCGACCTGCCGATCATGGCGCCGCGCATGCTGTGGTGGCGGCAGGAGTCGCCGGATCTGTACCGGCGCATCGCCAAGGTGGTGACGCTGGCCGGCTACGTTGCCGGCCGCATGACCGGGCTGCAGGCCGAACAGGCGTTCATCGACCCCTCATACCTTACCTGGGTGGGGCTGGGCGACACGGCGCGCCGCTGCTGGTCGCCGGAGCTGGCCGAAGTCACCGGCCTCGGCGGCGACGGCCTGGCCCGGCTGCCGCGCATCGTGCCGGCGACCGAGGTGGTGGGGTGCCTGTCGCGCGAGGCGGCCGCGGCCTGCGGTCTGGCGCACGGGGTGCCGGTGGCGGCCGGGGCCGGCGACCAGGCGGCCGGGTTCGTCGGCGCCGGACTGGTCGACGATGGGCAGCTCATCGACGTGGCCGGCACCTTCCCGGTATTCGGGATCTGCTCGCGGCGCTACTTCGCCGACCTGGACACGCGCATGCTCAAGCCGATTGCCAGTCCGCTCGGCGCCGGCGCCTGGTACTCGATGATGTACATCAACGGCGGCGGCCTGACCCATCGCTGGTTCGCCGAACAGTTCGCGCTGTCCGGAGCCGCTCCGCAGTCCTCCGTGGACGGCAACGCGAGCACATCCGCCATGAGCGCCGCGTTCCGGGAGTTGGACGCCGCTGCGGCGGAGTTGCCTCCTGGCTCCGACGACCTGTTGTGCATCCCCCATCTGATGGGCCGGGCGTGTCCCAATGAGCCGGACACCCGCGGCGCCTGGGTCGGCTTCACCTGGACGCACGGGCGGGCGCACTTCTACCGCGCCCTGCTGGAGTCGGTGGCGTACGAGCACGCCCTGGCCTGCCAGGCGCTGCGCACGGCGCTGCCCGACCTCGCATTGGGTGAGGTGCGCGTCATCGGCGGCGGCGCCGGCAGCGACCTGTGGAACCGAATCAAGGCCGACGTGCTCGGCCTGCCGTACGTGCGCCTCGCGCTGCCGGATGCCGCCACCCTCGGTAGCGCTATCCTGGCCGGTCACGCCGCGGGGCTGATCCCGGACATGGCGGCCGTGGCCCGGCGCGTCGCCCGGCCGGGCGCGCGCTACCTGCCCGACGCGGCCGCGCACGACCGCTACCGCGCCTGCGTGGACGCCTACCGCACGGCGCTGCGCCACCTCGGCGGCGCCTACGCCGCGCTGGCCGACCTGCGCTCCGAGAGCACCGGTCGCGAGGGCGCGGTCATCGAGAGCGGCTGAGCGTACGGAAAGCAGCCCCCTCACACCGTGCCTGCTGGCGGCAGGCCGCGGCTTTGCGCACACTGCGGGTCATGAACCGACCCAACATCATCCTGTTCCTCACCGATCAACTCCGCCAGGATGCCCTGGGCTGCTACGGCAACGCGATCTGCAAGACCCCCAATCTGGACCGGCTGGCGGGCGAGGGGACGGCCTTCGATTTCGCCTACACCACCTCGCCGGTGTGCTCGCCGGCGCGCGCCTCGCTGCTCACCGGGCGCTATCCCCACAACCACGGTGTGATGATCAACACCCATATCGCGCCGGCGTGGTGCCGTGGTCTGTCTCCGGAGCTCCCCACCTTCTCCGGTCTGCTGCGGGCCGGCGGCTACGCCCTGGACTACGTCGGCAAGTGGCATGTGCACCAGGAGCGGGAGCCCGAGCAGTACGGCTTCCACCGGCACGTCATACCGAAGGCGGTGCGGCAGGGCAAGCCGGAGACGATGGTGTACATCGACTTCCCGGGTGGCCGGCAGCCGGTATGCGGGGTGCTCGACGCGCCCAAGGAGCAGTCCTACTCGTGGCGCTGCACCGATCAGGGCATCGCATCCATCCGCGAGCGGGCGGCCGGCGCGGAGCCGTTCTTCCTGCGCATCGACTGCCTGGCTCCCCACTTCGCCAACATCGTGCCGGAGCCGTTTGCTGCACAGTACGACCCGGCTGACATACCGCCGTGGCCCAACTTCGACGAGTCCTTTGCCGGCAAGCCGGCCGCCCACCTGCGCAAGCACCGGGAGTGGCACCTGGAGGACAAGGATTGGCCGTGGTGGCGGCAGGCGGTGGCCAAGTACTACGGCGACGTCTCACTGCTCGATGCCTGCCTGGGCCGCGTGGTTGCCGCGCTGGAGGAGAGCGGCATCGCGGACAACACGGTGCTCATCTTCGCCACCGATCACGGCGACTCGATGGGCAGCCACAAGCACTTCGAGAAGGCCGGCACCATGTACGAGGAGGTGTTCCGGATTCCCCTGATCGTCAGGATGCCGGGGGGGCCGGTGCAACGGAGCGACCGCTTCGTCCGCCTCATGGATCTCATGCCCACCATTCTGGAGTTGGCCGGCATCGATGCGCCGGACGGGATTGACGCCATGAGCCTGCTGCCGCTGTTGCGCGGCCAGCAACCCGCGCGCTGGCCGGACAGCGTGTACTGCGAGAATCACGGCGAGGTGTGGGGCTACCAGACCCAGCGCATGGTCAGGACGCACGGCTGGAAGTACGTGTACAACGCCCACGACACCGACGAGTTGTACGATGTGCGCAACGACCCGTACGAGATGCACAACCGCATCGACGACCCGGCGGCTCGTGCGGTGCTGCAGGAGATGAAGGGCCGCCTGCTCGGTTGGAACGACGCCACCGGCGACCAGTTGCAATGGAACTGGGTGCGCTGGAACTTCCCGGACCCGATTCCCCCGCTGTAGCGCCCCGAAACCACTGCCTGTGGCGCGCAATCCGGCAGGCTCCTACGCCGCGTCAGCCCGGTGTGCGGCGGTCAGGACGGTGCGGCGGCGGCCGGGGCGAACCGTTGCGCGGCGCGCACCTCGTCGCGCGTCGCCGACGGTGCGAAGTTGTGCAGGGGAAGAATGTTGCGGCACATGGTTGCGCTAGGCTCCCCGGTTCCGCAGATGTATCTCTGGTTCGGCGCCGAGTGCCTCCGCAAGCCTGCGAATGAACGAGAGCGACAGGTTGCGGTAGTTCCCGGATTCCACCCGTGCGATCGCGGGTTGCGAAGTGCCCGCCTGCTCCGCCAACTCTCGTTGCGTGAGGTTCCGCTGCTGCCTGAGCGAGACAATCTCTCGTGCCAAGGCAAACTCCACCTCGACGGAGTCGTATTCCCTCTTGAGCTCCGGATCTTGGAGTTGCTCCTGCAGGAATTCGTTGTAGGATGTCTTCTTCATGCGTGCTCCTCAGCGAGATATGCTCGGCGCAGGCGTTCCGCTCGTTGGATCTCTGTCGCGCTTGTCCGGTCGGTCTTCTTCACATAGCCCGGATCGAGTAGCGTGATCTCGCAGAGCACTACGCAATATACCACATTTGGTATGGCCTTGGGTAATCGTGCGTTCCATATAATACTCCGGTTCGGCGGCGAACCAGCGGTTGGCGGGGCGCATCTGCTCGCGTACCGTGCGGAAGCCCATCTTGCGGTACAGGCGGATGGCGCGCGGATTGGCCTGCTGCACCGTCAGGGTCATCACCGGCGGGCCCAGCGAAGCGCCGACCTCAAGCAGCCGGGCCATGAGCGCCGCACCGGCGCCGAGGCGCTGGAACCCGGGTCTGACGCAGAGGCCAAGGACGCTGCGGTCAGCGCCATCCGCCCACCGGGACCATACATGGCCGCCGACGATGTCGGTGGATCCGCTTGCCGCCCGGCTGTGGCCTGACCCGGCTCCGGTGTGCGGCGCCGGAATGAGCAGCAGCACAGCGCGGTCGGGCCGGTCCGCCGCGGCCGCCTCCGCGTATGCCATCTCCCGCGTCAGGGGAGCGGCGCGGTAGAACCGGTAGTCGCGCCGCGGGATCGACTCGTAGAAGTCGCCGAGGGCATCCGCATCGCCGCGCCGCAGCGGCCGGATCACCGCGTGCACGCCGCCGGCGAGCACGACGCGGCGCGCTCCGAACCGCCTGCGGTCTCGTGGAGTCATCGCTGTCGGGGGTGGTCGCGTCGGTCCATTGCCACGCGATTGTAGCGCCGGCGCGGCGTGGGGAGCGAGTGACCCGGCCCGGTGCGTCCGGCGCTGCCGGCGCTGCCGGCGCCTACCGGGAATGTATAGGCCGGTTCGCGCTGCGCGGCGGTCGGGTGCGCCTCAGCACGTTGTGCACGCGAGGCGTGCACCCAGGGGCTGTCGCAACCGATGCAGGCGTATGCGGGGATGCGGGGATGCGGGGCGCTCAACCGGTTGTGCTCCCCGTAGATGTGCGCTAACCTGCCGCCACCATATCCGCGAGGAGGAATCGAATGAAACGCAGATTGCTTTTGCTTGCCGGCCTGGTGCTGGGCATCGCAATGACGGCGACCCCGCTGTTCGCCGGCGGCGAGGAGGAAGGGTCCTCGGGCGGCACCGCTGCCGCCATGGCCGCGACCGGCAGCGACATCGTCAAGGTGGTCGGCCGCTATACCGTCCGGGAGAGCTGGCTCAACCCGCCGACGGCGTCGCAGGTGGGCATCACCACCTTCCAGGAGGCGCCGATGCTGGCCGCCATGGTGCAGGCCGGCGATCTGCCCCCGGTAGAGGATCGTCTGCCCGACGATCCGGTGGTGCTGGAGCCCTATTCGCAGGTAGGCAAGTACGGCGGCGAGCTGCGCGTGGCGCGCACCGGTCCGACCGACTACGGCGACATGTTCCGCGGCGCCAAGACGTTCCTGTTCCGCGCCGACCCGACCTTGAACGAGATCATCCCGCACGGCGCCAAGGGGTACGAACTGTCCGACGACCGCACCGTGCTCACCTTCCACCTGCGCGAAGGCATGAAGTGGTCGGACGGCATGCCGTTCACCACCGCCGACTTCATGTGGATATTCGACAACGTGTGGCAGAATCCGGATATTCCCAGCCAGCGCATCCGCTGGTCGCTGAACGGCGAGTTGTCCAAGTGGGAGGCGGTGGACGACTACACGTTGCGCATGACCTTCCCGGCGCCGCTGACGCCGACCTTCCTGACTCCGCTGCTGAACTTCCACCGCACTCGGCAGGGTAACATCTACACGCCGGTGCACTACGCCGAGCAGTTCCACGCCGACTTCAACGAGAAGGCTGAGGAGATGGCCGAGGAGGAGGGGTTCGAAAACTGGATCGCTCACTTCAACGCCCGCATCGCGACGCCGCCTTCGGAGCCGTACGTGCAGCCGAAGCTGGCCGCGTGGGTGCTGGAGAGCCGTGACTCGACCGGCAAGTTCAGCGTGCGCAACCCCTACTTCTTCGCGGTCGACTCGGCGGGCAACCAGTTGCCCTACATCGACACCTTCCGGGCGGTCTTCTTCGCCGACAAGCAGGTGGCGATCCTGAACATGATGCAGGGCAAGGTGGACATCGGCGGACGGCTGATGGATCCGGGCAGCTTCGCGCTGTACAAGCAGAACGAAGAGGTGGGCGGCTACAACGTGCGCGAGTGGCAGGACACCAAGACCAGCCGGGTCATCTTCATGCCCAACATGAACAGCCAGCACCCGGTCAAGGGCCCGGTCCTGTTCGACAAGCGGTTCCGGCAGGCGCTGTCGCTGGCGATCAACCGCCAGGAGATCAACGAGTTCGTGTTCCTGGGACTGGCCACGCCGGCACAGTACACGGTCGATCCGGGCGCCGCGTTCTACGACGAGGCGTGGGCCCGTTCGTACGCCGATTACGACCCGGAGGCGGCCAAGGCCAAGCTCGACGAGATGGGCATGACCGACCGCGACGGCGACGGTTGGCGCGAGGCGCCCGGCGGCGAGGAGTTCGTGCTCGACTTGCGTCCCCACACCAGCTCGGTGCTCGGCACCATGGGCGACAACATCAGCGAGCTGGTGCGCACCTACTGGGAGGAGATCGGCATCAATATCAACTACAAGCAGATCGCCCAGGAGTTGCAGTCGCAACTGCTGAATGCCAACGAGCTGGACATCGTGATCTTCGTTTCCGAGCACTACATGCCGAGCCGCCTGTCATCGCCGCCGCCGTTCGGTGGCGACGTGATCATCCACTCGCTCGAGTGGCGCCAGTGGTATGCGCACCAGCGCTGGATGGACGGTGGCCGGCAGGGCGAAGAGCCGCTGATGGGCACCGAGCCGCCGCCCGAGTGGAAGCAGTGGATCGACGACTGGCATGCCTGGGTCGACGCCCCCAACACGGAGGAGTTCAACCGTATCGGTGCCGAGGTGTGGGCGTTCCAGGCCGAGAACCTGCCGGTGATCGGCACGGTGGCCAAGGCGGTGCGACCGATCATCGTCAACAACCGCATCCGCAACGTGCCGGACGTGCTGCCGTTCTCCTTCGAGAGCTTCCTCTGGGTGCAGACCGTGCCGGCCCAGTGGTACATCGAAGAGTAGCTGCGGGCCGCTGACACAAATTGCAGGCCGCACCTCCCAGACGTGGGGGGTGCGGCCGTAGGGGGCGACGATGGTCGACTATCTGATCCGCCGGTTCATGAACATGCTGCTGGCGCTGGTGGTGATCTCGTTCCTGTCGTTCGTGATCATCCAGTTGCCGCCGGGCGACTACCTGACCAGCTACATCACCCGCCTGCGCGCGCAGGGGGAGATGGTGAGCGAGGAGATGGTGGCGAGCCTGACCATGCAGTACGGGCTCGACAAGTCGTTCATGGGCCAGTATTGGAAGTGGATCACCAACTTCGTGCAGGGCGACATGGGGCAGTCGTTCCGCTACCAGACTCCGGTCAACGAACTGGTGTGGGAGCGGATCGGTCTGACCCTGGTGATCTCGACTTCCTCGCTCATGTTCATCTGGATCGTGGCCTTCCCGGTGGGCATCTACGTGGCGGTGCGGCAGTATTCGCCGGGCGACTACGTGGCCACCTTCTTCAGCTTCATCGGTCTGGCCATCCCCAACTTCATGCTGGCGCTGGTGCTGATGTACATCAGCTTCCGCTACTTGCGGATCGACGTGGGCGGCCTGTTCTCGCTTGAGTACCAGGACGCGCCGTGGTCGTTCGGCAAGGTGATCGACCTGATCGGCCACCTGTGGATTCCCACCATCGTGCTCGGCTCGGCCGGCACCGCCGGGCTGGTGCGCATCATGCGCGCCAACCTGCTCGACGAGCTGCGCAAGCTGTACGTGATCACGGCGCGCGCCAAGGGGCTGACGGAGAACCGCATCGTGATGAAGTACCCGGTGCGGGTGGCGCTCAATCCGTTCATCAGCACGGTGGGGTGGACCCTGCCGCAGTTGATCTCCGGCGCCACCATCACCGCGGTGGTGCTCAACCTGCCGACCACCGGGCCGCTGTTGATCGACGCGCTGCTGGCACAGGACATGTTCCTGGCCGGCAGCTTCATCATGCTGCTGAGCATCCTCACCGTGATCGGCACCCTGATATCGGACTTGCTGCTGCTCGTCATCGATCCGCGCATCCGGTTCGAGAAGAAAGCGGGTTAGGAAATCATGGCGCAGGCAGACCGCGACCGCGGCACCGTCGTCGAGACGCGCGAGCTGGTGGTGCCGCGCCTGCCGGGGACGGCAGTCGAGAACGATCAGGAGGACCGCGCCTTCTACGCGTCGCAGTGGCAGCTCATGCGGCGCCGGTTCTTCCGCCACAAGGTGGCGGTGGGAGCCATGATCGTGCTCGGGGCGCTGTACCTCGCGGCGCTGTTCTCGCCGTTCCTGAGTCCGCACGATCCGGTGCAGCGCAGCCTGCCCTACAAGGAGGCGCCGCCGATGGCGCTGCGCTTCTTCGAGCAGGGGCGCCTGCACGGGCCGTTCGTGTACCCGCTGGAGGGCGAGCTGAACCGGGAGACCTACGAGAACGTCTACCAGGAGGATCGCGCGCAGCGCTACCCGGTGCGGCTGTTCGTACGCGGGTTCGCCTACAAGCTGTTCGGGCTGTTCGAGTCCGACCTGCATCTGTTCGGCACCGGCGTCGAGGGCGTGCCGGTGCACCTGTTCGGCACCGACGCGCTCGGCCGCGACGTGTTCTCGCGCACCCTGTACGGCGCCCAGATCTCGCTGTCGGTGGGGCTGGTCGGGGTGGCGATCAGCTTCTTCCTGGGCATCCTGATCGGCGGCGTGGCCGGCTTCTTCGGCGGCACGGTGGACGAGGTGACCCAGCGCATGATCGAGATCATCATCGGCATTCCCAGCCTGCCGCTGTGGATGGGGCTGAGCGCGGCACTGCCGACCGGCTGGCCGGTGGTCAAGATGTACTTCGCCATCACCCTGATCGTGTCGCTGATCGGCTGGACCAGTCTGGCGCGCGTGGTGCGCGGCAAGTTCCTGTCCCTGCGCCAGGAGGATTTCGTGGTGGCCGCCAAGCTGGCCGGGCGGCGCGACGTGCCCACCATCTTCCTGCACATGGTGCCGTCGTTCCTGAGCCACATCATCGCCTCGCTGACCCTGGCGATTCCGAGCATGATCCTGGCCGAGACCGCGCTCAGCTTCCTGGGCCTCGGCATGCAGCCGCCGGCAATGAGCTGGGGCGTGCTGCTCAAGGCCGCCCAGAACGTGCACTCCATCGCGCTTGCGCCGTGGCTGATGATTCCCGGCCTGTTCGTAATCATCACCGTCCTGGCCTTCAACTTCGTCGGCGACGGCCTCCGCGACGCCGCCGACCCCTACGCATCCCATTGACGCGTCTCGCCTCCCACTGACGGCAGCACGCTCCCCGGCGCCGACTCGCTGCTGGCTGATGCGCGAGGTTGAAGGGTGGGGGATTGGGGTATAGACTGCCCCTCGCAGCAAGCGGGCGCGGTCTACGGCCGGCGCAGCGCAGGCACGCTGCGACAAGGAGCACTAATTTGGAACGTTTTCGTATTGTCACCGGGTTGCTGGTGGCGGTTTTGGGCCTTGCCACCGGGGCGACGGCATTCGCGGGCGGAGCGGACGAGGGCGGAGAGGCCGCCGCGGCGGCAGAGCCGGCCATGGAGATGACCAGTGATGCGGTCACCGGCTTCGACTCGTACAACCTGGACAGCGGCAAGATCACCATCACCTCGTTCGGTGAAGCGCCGATGCTGGCAGCGCGGGTGGCGGAAGGCAGCCTGCCGCCGGTCGAGGAGCGGTTGCCCGACAACCCGCTGGTGATGGAGCCGTGGGAGGAGGTCGGCCGCTACGGTGGCACGCTGCGGACCACCAGCTTGTCTCCCACCTGGGACCCGATCATCCGCCACGTCGCCAACGCCGATCTGGTGGAGATGCTGGCCAGTCCCACCGCCCACCATGCCAACCTGGTAGGCGTGGAGGTGCGTCCCGGGGTGTACGAGGATTGGTCGATCAGCGACGACGGCACCACCTGGACGTTCACGCTGCGGCGCGGCCTGAAGTGGTCGGACGGCGAACGGGTCACCACCGAGGATGTCCGGTTCTTCTTCGAGGACATCATGGAGAACGAGGAACTCTACCCCAACTACCCGGTGTGGCTGGTGCGCGGGGATCAGCCGCCCGAGTTCGAGGCGGTGGACGATCACACGTTCCGCCTCAACTTCGCGGCGCCCTACGGGTTGCTGGAGGTGATTCTCCATACTCACGGCAGCGGTGGCGTGGGACGGACGGTGAAGCCGGCCCACTACCTGAAGCAATTCCATCGCGACTACAACGACATCGAAAAGATCATTCCGATCATGAAGGAAAAGGGCTTCGGCGACGACGAGTGGCCGCGCTTCATGCTGGAAACCGGGGCCGGCCTGATGAGCTGGGACGGCACCTACATGATGAGTGTGATGGAGCCCCTGGAATTCCCGGTAGTGAACCCGTGGCAGGTGCAGGAGGTTGTCGGCCCCGGCGAGTACCTGTTTGTGCGCAACCCCTACTACTTCAAGATCGACACTGCCGGCAATCAGCTTCCGTACATCGACTATATTCGCAAGTCCACGGCCGAGGATCCGGAGGTGCTGTCGCTGAAGATTCTGACCGGTGAACTGGACGTGGAGGGAGGCTACTTCGTCAAGTTGAGCGACTATCCGCTGTACGTCGAAAACCAGGACAAGGGAGACTTCGACATTCTGCTGACCAAGGACTGGCTCGACCACCCGCTGATCTTCTTCTTCAACAACGCGCCGTCCGACCCGGTGCTCAGCGACCTGGTGCAGGATCCGCGTCTCGGCCAGGCGATGTCGCTGGCACTCGACCGCGGGGATTTCATCGAGTCGCTGTTCCTGGGCTTCGGGCGTCCGGCGCAGGTGGCGCCGGTTCGAGGCAACCCGATGTTCAGCCAGGATCTGGAAGATTCCTATGCCGCCTACGATCCCGACCAAGCCAATGCCCTGCTCGATGAGATGGGCCTGGAGTGGGATGCCAACAACGAATTTCGCCTGCGCCCCGACGGCGAGCGGTTCACCATCCCGCTGACCTACTACGAGGTGTTTCCGTCGGTCACGCCGGGTTCCGAGTTGGCTTCGGCGTACTGGAAGGCGATCGGAATCGACGTACCGACGAGGGTCATGGACGGTGGCGCGTGGTGGACGGCGTTCCAGGCCAACGAGCATGTGCTCACCGCGTGGGGCCTCGGCAGCGCCAGTGTCGTGCCGTCGTGGTTCTTCCAGGGCTTCAGCACTACCACACCGACCTGGTGGCGCTGGTACCAGACCGGTGGCGCAGAGGGCGTCGAGCCGACCGAGGCGGGCAAGCGGGTGTACGAGTTGCGCGACATCATCCAGTCCACCCCGTCCGCAGAGGAGCGCCTGGCCGCGAGTCGCGAGGTGTTCGAGATTCAGGCCGAGCACTTGTGGGTGATCGGCGTGGCGGTGGACGTTCCTTCGCCCCTGGTGTACTCCCGGCGGCTCGGCAACATCGGCATCGCCAAGGACTTCTACAACATCACCGTGCTCGACGGCGGCGAACAGTGGTTCTTCAAGAATTGATCCGCACCAGCGGAACCTGAGGTGCCCGTCGGCCGCCGTGGCAACGGCTGCCGGCGGGCACTAATGCCGTGCTGTATTACCTCCTACGCCGCTCGCTCTACATGCTGCTCTTGCTGGTGGTGCTGTCGATGGCGGGCTTCGCCATCATCCAGCTCCCACCCGGCGACTACCTGAACAGCTATATACAGGCGCTGGCGATGCGCGGCGCCGCCCCGGACGAGGCGGAACTGGCCTCGCTCAAGCGACAGTATGGCCTCGACCTTCCGTTGCACCGCCAATATCTGAAGTGGGCCGGGCGGGCGCTGGCCGGCGATTTCGGACGCTCCATGGACTGGCGCAAGCCGGTCTCGGAGCTGATCGCCGACCGCATGCTGCTGACGGTGATCATGAACGCCGCGGCGATGGTCTTCATCTACGTGGTGGCAATTCCGATCGGGATCTTCGCCGCCACCCACCAGTACTCGGTCGGCGACCATGCGCTGACGGTGGTCAGCCTGACCGGGCTGGCGACGCCGCAGTTCCTGCTGGCGCTGGTGCTGATGGTGTTCATGGTGCGCAACTTCGGCGCCAGCGTGGGCGGCCTGTTCTCGCCCGAGTACGTCGACGCCGCCTGGAGCGTGGGCAGGGTGATCGACCTGCTGGCGCATCTGCCGGTGCCGGTGATCATCATCGGCCTGTCCGGGACCGCGGCCCTGATCCGGGTGATGCGCAGCGGTGTGCTCGACGAGTTGAAGAAGCAGTACGTGGTGACCGCCCGCGCCAAGGGCGCCACCGAACGCGCCTTGCTGTTCAAGTACCCGGTGCGGGTGGCGATCAACCCGATCATCAGCACGGTCGGCTGGATGCTGCCGGCCACCATCTCGGGCGGCACGATCACGGCGGTGGTGCTCAGCCTGCCCACGGTGGGCCCGATGCTGCTTCGCGCCCTGCGCAACCAGGACATGTTCCTGGGCGGCACCATCGTCATGCTGCTCGGCTTCCTGACCGTGATCGGGACCTTCGTCTCCGACATGCTGCTGATGTGGATCGACCCGCGGATCCGCTACGAACGGAGCACCTGAACCGGTGGCGGAGCCGGCTGTCTCGGGCGCTGCCGCCGCCGAGCAGGCGGACGAGCGTCTCTATCTCGCTTCGCAGTGGCGGCTCATGTGGCGCCGCCTGGGCCGCCACCGGGTGGCGCTGGCCGGCGGCGTGGTGCTGCTCCTGTTTTACTTCACCATGTGCCTGGGAGCGGAGTTTTTCGCCCCCAATACGGCGCAGACCCGCTTCAAGGAGTTCTCGTTCGCCCCGCCGTCCCGGATCCGCGTCGTGGATGCCGAGGGGCGCCTGCACCTGCCGTTCGTCTACGGCCTGAACTCGGGGCGCGACCCCGTTTCGTTCCGCAAGGTGTATGCCGAGGACATGAGTGTCCGCTACCCGCTGCGCCTGTTCGTGCGCGGCGCGCCGTATAAGCTGTGGGGGCTGATCCCGGGCGACCGCCACCTGATCGGTGTCGCCGAACCGGGCATCCTGCTGCTGTTCGGCAGCGACGAACTGGGCCGCGATCTCTATTCGCGTACCCTGTACGGCGGGCGCATTTCCCTGTCGATCGGCATGGTCGGCGTGGCGGTGAGCTTTCTGCTCGGCTGCATCCTGGGCGGGGTGTCCGGGTTCTATGGAGGACCCATCGACACTGCCATTCAGCGCGTCATCGAGTTCTTGCTGTCGATACCCACCATCCCGCTGTGGATGGCACTGGCGGCGGCGGTGCCGATCGACTGGCCGCCGCTGCGGGTGTACTTCGGCATCACCATCATCCTGTCGATCATCGGCTGGACGGCGCTGGCGCGGGTGGTGCGCGGCAAGCTGATCAGCGTACGGGAAGAGGACTTCGTGGTGGCGGCGAAGATCGCCGGATCGACGGAGGGCAAGATCATCGTGCGCCACCTGCTGCCCTCGTTCCTGAGCTACCTGATCGTCGACCTGACCCTGTCGATCCCGCGCATGATCCTGGGCGAGACGGCGCTCAGCTTCCTGGGCCTGGGGCTGCGGCCGCCGGTGGTGAGCTGGGGGGTACTTCTGAACCAGGCGCAGAACGTCAAGGCGGTGGCCCTGCACCCGTGGATGCTGATCCCGGCGACCTTCGTGATCGTGTCGGTGCTTGCCTTCAACCTGCTCGGCGACGGCCTCCGCGACGCCGCCGACCCCTACGCGTCCCATTGACGCGTCTCGCCTCTCATTGACGCGTTACGCCTCCCTCAGCCCCCGCCGCTCGCCGTACCATGTGAAGCGCCTATCCAGTACTCTGAGACAATGAGAGCGATGCGCAAGTTCCGGATTGGACGCCACCCGATCGGCATCTGCTGCCTGCTTGCGTTCGTGGCGGCGGCAACGGTCGCCTATGCCGAAGACGCCGCACCCGCCGTCTCTGCCATCACGTTCCACGATTCCCCAGCCAGGGGCGACACGTACGAACGCGGCGAGCGAGTCCAGGTGGAAGTGCGGTTCGACCGGGCGGTGAAGGCAACCGGCAGTCTCCAGGTGGCGCTGACGGTCGGAACACAGACCCGGCACGCGACCTATTCGGGCTGGGGCGGTCTGTCACTGTACTTCGACTACACCGTGCAGGAGAGGGACCGTGATGCGGACGGAATCAGCATCGCGGCCAACGCGCTGAGCCTCAACGGCGGCACCATCAGGGCCGCGGACGGCACCACCGAGGCCGATCTGACGCACGGCGCCGTCGCCTCCTGGGGCCGTCACAAGGTGAACGGCACCCTGGCCTCGCCGCCGGTGGTAAGCAACATCTTCTTCAGGTCCCCGGCGAACGGCGACACCTACGAACTGGGGGAGACGATCGACGTGCGCGTCGACTTCCACCGCGCGGTGACCGTGACCGGCAGTCCCCAAGTGGCGCTGACCATCGGGACACAGACGCGGCATGCGGCGTACACCTCGTCGTGGCGCGACGGGAGGATACTGACCTTCAGCTATGCGGTGCAGGACGGTGATCGTGATGCGGACGGGATCGTCATCCGGAACAATGCACTGGCCTTGAACGGTGGAACCATCAAGTCCGCGGACGGCGCTGCCGACGCTGTTCTGACGCATGCACCGCACAGCCACGGGCGTAGCGGCAAGGTTGACGGCAGCCTGGTCACGATTCCGGTGGTGAAGAGCATATCCCTCATCTCCTTCCCGGCGCGAGGCGACACCTACGAACTCGGGGAGACGGTGGAGGTGAAAGTCGACTTCGACGGAGCGGTAAAGACGACCGGCAATCCTCAGGTGGCGCTGACCGTCGGAACCCGCTCGCGGTACGCGATCCACCACGGATGGGGCCGTGACTTCCTGCTCTTCGACTATACCGTGCAGGCGGGCGACCGGGATGAGGACGGCATCAGCATCGCGGCCAACGCGCTGGTGCTCGGCGGCGGATCCATCAAGGCAGCCGACGGCGTGACCGATGCCGATCTGACGCACCCGGAGGTTGGCGCCGACCTGACGCACGCGGCGGTCACCCCCTTGGGTGGCGGCAAGGTGAACGGCAGCCGCGATGTCACGCCGCCGCGCGTGACGAACATCTCCTTCATCTCCTCTCCCACGCGGGGCGGCGCATACCAGCTCGGGGAGACGGTTGAGGTGGTAGTCGAGTTCGATGGCGCGGTGAAGGCGACCAGCGATCCCCAGCGATCCCCGGTTGGCACTTGCCATCGGGACGCAGAAGCGGTACGCGACCTTCTCGGGATGGGGCAGCGAAACGCTGTTTTTCGAGTACACCGTGCAGGAGGGTGACCGCGATGAGGACGGCATCGGCATCGCGGCCAACGCCCTGGTGACGGGCGGCGGAACCATCACGGCGGTAGACGGCACCACCGCCGCCGACCTGACGCACGACGCGCTGGCTGGCGGGCACGGCCACCAAGTGGACGGCAGCCTGATCACGCCACCGGGGGTGATCGACATCTACTTCGTTTCCTCTCCAGCGCGCGGTGACACCTACGAACAGGGGGAGACGATCGAGTTGTTTGTCGAGTTCGACCGGGTGGTGACGGTGACCGGCAGTCCCCGGGTTGCACTGGCCATCGGGGCGCAGACCCGATACGCGGCCTACTTCGCGTGGTCGGGGGAGGACCGGTACCTGCACTTCAGCTACGCCGTGCAGGAGAGCGATCGTGATGAGCGCGGGATCGGCATCCCGGCCAACGCGCTGGATCTCAACGGCGGAACCATCACGTCCGCCGACGGCACCACCGACGCGGTTCTGACCCATCGGGCGGTGGCCGACGCCCCGGTCCTCAAAGTGAGCGGCAGCCTAGTCACGCCCCCCGCGGTGATCGCCATCTACCTCGACAACCACGTTCCGCCTCCCACCGGCGACACCTACGTGCGCGGTGAGAGGATTAGGATGTGGGTCGAGTTCGACCAGGACGTGACCGTGACCGGCAGTCCGCGCGTGGCGCTGACCATCGGGAAGCAGACAAGACAGGCGGACTACTCCGGCTTCAGTGTCGCCACCCTGTCCGATGGAGGCACGATGGTCGACAAGGACGTCTTGTCCTTCGATTACTTCGTGCAGGCCACGGACCGCGACGAAGACGGGGTCGCCATACCGGCCAACGCACTCGCTCTCAACGGCGGAACCATCAAGCACGCCGGCGACGGCACGACCGACGCAAACCTCAGACTTCCTGACCTCAGCCGGAATCGGATGACACGTCGAGCGACGAATCGGCGGCCATCTCGTAGACCAGCCTGAGTTGGGTGCCGGGATAGATGGTGCGGGTGGCGTTGAGTTCCTCAATCAGGGGAGCGAGCATGCGGTCGCAGGCGTCGCTGCCGAGGCCGAGAAGCTGTATCCGCAGGATGTCGTGCGCAGGCTCGGGGATGATGTTGGCGTCGGAGGTCAGCAACGCGCGCAGCAACCTGCGGGCGTTCGGTTTCTTGCCCTGGGCGCCGATCACCGGCGCCATCATGCGGGTCTCGGCGCGATAGGCGATCATCCGCACCACGTCCATGAACAGCCGCCCGGCAACCGGCAGGGCGTCCAGCTTGTCCTGCTCCGACAAGTCGCCGGCGCGGACATGGGTAGGCGTGTCGACGCGTTGCTGCTGGAGCTCGTCCAGTTCTCCAGCAAGGGCGTTGGCGTCAGCTGCAAGGCGGTTGGCGGTGTCGGGGTCGGGTTCCTGCTGTGCCGGGACGAGACGATTGCGGACTGCCGCCAGGCGGCTGCGCACCCGCCTGATGGTCTTTTCGAGGGCACGGCGCACGGGGTTCACCACCTGCGCGTCGGGGTCAAGCGGCTCCAGGTCATGGGTGGGCAGAGAGTCGAGGTTGAACTGCTCGCGCAGGTACTTGAAGAAGTTCTCCTGCGACCAGCGCGAGAACATGGCGCCGGCGACCTGCACCAAGGGCATCTGTGGGTGGGAGGTGATCACCGGCACCTGCCGACCGTTGGCCAGACGGCGCCGGATCTGGCGCACCGTGAGCCCGTTGCGCAGTACTATCGGTTTCTCGGCGAGGTCAACGGTTGTGGCACTGGTTCCAGCGGGCCCATGGATCAGTACTTCAAGGGTACGGAAATCCTCCTCCGGCCAGTCGTCGCCCTTGAAGTTCTTGTGCCAGGTGATGCAGGCGATGCCGCGCCGGGCCAGACGCTTGAACAGGTCCGGGCTCCAGCCCTCGCGGTCGAACACCAGGGTAAGCGCTGGCGCGCCGGCCTGCGGCTTGGTCAGGTCGGGGGCCGCTTGCGGCACCACGCCCAGTTTCACCAAGTGGGGCACCACGTCGTGCTCGATCGCCTTGACCAGCTTCGGGTCCAGCGCCTTGTGCAGGCACAGCAGGGGCGCTCCGCCGAGGGCGTTGACCCAGTAGCTCACGGAGGCCGGCAAACACAGCTTCTGGCGCGCGACGAAGTGTTTCGGCAGCCGACCGTTGCGCCCAGTGTACACTTTCACGTGGCCGTCCACGGCCAGCGTGGCCCAGTCGTCGTCGTGCGCGCTGGCCCAGCTGCGAGCCAGTGCCGCTTGCCAGTCGCGCACGGTGTGCTCGGCGCTGGTGAGCAGCCGCAGCTTGCGGCGCAGCGTCTTGGGCTCGGGGCCGCGGTCGAGGCCAAGGATGGCGCCCCACTCGCCGGGCGCCTGGTAGCGGAGGGCCTCGGGATTACGGACTCGGGCCAGCGTCAGGCAGGCGACGAACAGGAGGATGGTGGTCAAGCCATAGAATCCGGCGGGCAGGCGGAACAGGCGGTTGGCGGCGTCGAGCAGACCCTCGCGCAGCAGCATCGGCAGCGCCGCGAGGACGCCGCCGCGAGCGACGCCGTGGGCTGGCTCAGCGAACACCGGCGTGGCCTCGGTCAGCAGGCCGGCGCTCGCAAGCGTGCGGCGCTCGACGTCGCGCGCCGCGCGACCCATGGGAGCGTGCTTGTCGCGGGCATCGCGGGTGGCGCGATCAGTTGCGGCCGCCGGTTCGGTGTTTGCGCTGGTGGGGTGATCGGTGGCCACCTGCGGAGCGTCCGCGACTGCGGCGAGCGCAGGCGCGGGGACGGCGATGACGCCGGCGCGCCGGTTCTCGTTGAAGGTGGTCGGCGGGATGCCGAGGTGGCGAGCGCAGGCGCTGCCGCTCATCCCGGAAGCGAGCAGTTCGGCCGCCTTGGCGGCCATCTGGGCGTCGACGACGGTACGTCCGCGCCGCCGGCGCGGCTCGAAGAAAGCGTCCTCGCCGTGCTCACGGTAGCGTTTGACGGCGCGTGCGAGGGTGGGACGGGAGATGTCGAAGGCAGCCATGATGTCGGCTTGGCGGACGCCGGAAACGACGTGCAGCTTGGCGGCGCGAAGCAGCATGGCGCGGCGGTCGTCGGCGGGGTGGCAATCGAAGGGTTCGAGGTTGAAGAAGTAGTAGGTGATGCCATCGCGGGTCTGCATGGCGTAGCGGTCGCCGATGGGAGTGGCATCAGGGAGGGAGAAAGGGAGCGAGAGGACCATGGCAGTGCTCATATTATGTATCATTGCAGTTTGCCCGATTGGGAGCAGGATGTCAAGCGGAGATCGCACGTGAGAGCAAAAAAGGAGCCTGAAAAACGGGGTTATTGGAGCATTTTGGGGTTACCGGGGAAGCCCGTCAGCGCACCATGTCAGGAAGTCTGAACCTAGGACACGATCCGGCGCCCGCCGACCCCACCCGCAAGGTAGACGACAGCCGGCTCGCCCCATAGGCAAACGCTCAAGCGCTACCTCGGTCTCTGCGAGCCATAATCGTCAGGCCGGCTCTCCGGCATCAGTTACATCTCTCGGGCGACCGCACAGCCGCCACAGCGCTACGTGCGAATCAGGTCGGTGCCGGAAACAAACCGTCCATGGCTCCGGTGGAGTTGGTCGTGGGCTTCGCCAGACGACAGGCCACGAGACCTTGGTGTGCTCGCCTGTAAGATTCACTGCGCAGTGAATATTGCCATTTTCTTGAACATACGCTAGAGTCGGCATATTTGCTGGACAGCAAAGTGAGCGAGATTGCTGATGCTTGGTTCGGACGTTATGGAGAGACAGCTGCTTGAAGGGTTCTTGGAAGCCCTGCGGGAGCTGCCCGAATTGCAGGCGGAGTTCAGTCGGGTCGAACCGCCGGGTGGCACCGATCGAGGACATGACGCACAGGTTGACCTCACGGCGGGCGGGAAGGCGGCCACCTTGCTCATACAGGTGAAGAAGGCCGTATATCCCCGTGACGTGCGGCAGGCGCTTTGGCCGTTCCGGGAGTCCGCAAGCAATTGGCTTGAGCCGGCGGAAGGACGGCGGCCGGTGTTCTTCCTGGTCGCCCGATCGATTTCACCTGGAGCCAAGGAACTGCTGAGGAACGAGCGGGTTGGCTACTACGACAGTGGAGGCAGCCTGTTTCTTCCTGTCGCCAACATCTACGTCTACGTGGACAAGCCGCCCCCGAAGAGCTTGTCGAGGTCCATCCGTTCCGTGTTTTCGGGCCGTCGTGCGCAAGTGCTGCACGCGGTCCTGATGCGGAATCGAGAGTGGTTCGGAGTGAAGGAGATCGCAAACCGGGCCCGAGTATCGCCCGCGACCGCCTCGCAAGTGTTGACAGAACTGGAGAGATTCGACTGGGTGGTGTCGCGTGGGCAGGGCCCGGGAAAGGAACGCCATCTGCAAGAGCCCAGTGCTTTGCTGGATGCATGGGTGAACCAGCTGACGGTGATGCGACCTTTGTCCATGCGGCGTTACTTCGTACCGTCGGCGCGTGCGGAAGGGTTGGTGGAGAAGTTCGCCGAGGTCTGCGCTGCGAGCAAGGCCGAGTACGCGATCACCCACGAGGCGGCAGGGCAACGGTACGCGCCGTTTCTGTCGACTGTCTCCCAGGTGCGTTGTCGGCTGCTGGACGGCCCGGCAGCAGATCGGGCGCTTGGCGCACTGGATGCACGATCCGTCGACCAAGGCGCGAACCTTGCGGTCATCGAGGTCGAGGCGCCGGGCGAGTTGCTGTTTCGCGAGTTCGTGAACGGGGTCTGGCTCGCAAGCGCCGTGCAGGTCTACCTCGACCTGATGCGCAGCGAGGGCCGCGCCAGGGAAATGGCGAAGCACTTGCGCCATGAAAGGATCGGTTTCTGATGGCGAAGCCCGCGACGTTCGACGGCTACAGCGATCAGTACACGGTCGACTGCGAGCTTTCGACGGCGCTGCGCAGATGTTCCGCGAGGCGTTGGAGGGCGGGCACGGCGCAGTGATCCGGGACTGCTTGTCCATTCTTCGCAATCGCTTCGCAGGCGACGGCGAAGTCGAGGGGTATCGGAAGGACGGTCCACTAGCGGTTGCCAGTTTCGAACTGGGCGAAGGTGACGAGGCTGATCAGCGCGAAGCTCGGGTGCTGAGGCAGCGGGAGGTTAGTAGCGTGATCGAGCGACTCCTGGCTCGGATCGGTTTGGAGGCGGCATGGCGCTAAAGGCGATTCGGCGGTGGCTGCCATGGCCTCGGCATGCTCGCGGGTCAGCGGTCCGTTGTGGTAGAAGCGGTAGTCCTGCGCCGGCACCGACAGGTAGAAGTCGCCGAGAGGCTGGGCGTCGCTGGTACGTAGCGGCCGAATCAGCTCCAGGGTGCCGTCGGTCAGCACCGCCGGCGCTGCG
Source organism: Spirochaetia bacterium (assembly GCA_965262935.1). Lineage (GTDB taxonomy): Bacteria > Spirochaetota > Spirochaetia > SZUA-6 > Bin103 > Bin103. The sequence continues at coordinate 2,448,510 of OZ253572.1, forward strand.
GGAAACCGTTCCCGATCCCGCGGCGTCATGGGCCGTCCAGGGCAATCGGGTGCGCCACGACCGGCGGCGGTTGACCCCGGCGCCCGGCCCACCAATCGAACTGCATGTGGCCAGTATACGCGTGGTGGACGAGCCCATCGCCGCACCACCCGCTCTGTCAGTGGTTTCTCGACAAGTTCGCGGAATCGGGCCGGCAGCCGGATCGCGCCATAGTTGCTAGCACACGTCCTCCGGTCGTGCAGGGGGATCAGCGGTCCTACTCCCGATAGGGTACGATAGACCGTGCCGGCGAGAGCCATCGTCGGAGCGGCACCAGTCGAGGACACCGCAAGAAAGGAGTCTGCAAATGCCATCGAAAGAGGAAGTCCGGTTGGCGAAGGAACGCGTCATCCCCGTGCTCGACGCATGGATGGCCGCCTTCAACGCGCTGGATCTGGAAGCCTGGAAGGCCACCATGCAATACCCGCACTATCGCTTGGCGTCCGGCAGGATGCACATATGGGAAGACGCGGACATGGACGACGCATACATGGAACGCGTGCGGACAGGACTGGGCAAAATCGGGTGGCATCACAGCGTCTGGACCCGGCGTGAGATCGTTCACTGCTCTGATCACAAGATCCACGTGGACACGCAGTTCACCCGGCATCGGACAGACGGATCGCTCATTGCGGCCCACGACTCCCTCTACGTCCTCAGCCGGGAACACGACAAATGGGGGGTCAAATTGCGGTCCAGCTACGCCAGATAACCAGCGTGGCGGAGCAGCAGTCCGGGGGCAGTACATTCAAGGGATACGTCATCAGGAGGCTGGCGCTGTCGCTGGTCACCATCCTGGTGGCCAGCTTCCTGGTGTTCATGCTGCAGCGCCTGACCCCGGGCACGATCGTCGATGCGATGGTCGGCCAGTACATGGGCATGAACCCGGACGAGATCGACATAGGCGCGGCGCGCGCCGAGATCGAGCGGGCGCTAGGGCTGGAGAGGCCGCTGTTCGAGCAATATGCGAGCTGGCTGGGCGGCATCGTGCTGCGCGGCGATCTCGGCGCTTCGCTGTGGCGGCGCACCCCGGTGCTTGAGGAAATCGCCGCCCGCTGGCCGGTCACGGTGGAGCTCGGTCTGCTCGGGTTCATCGTCAGCCAGATAATCGCGCTGCCGATCGGCATCTACTCGGCCGTGCGCCAGGACTCGCTGGGCGACTACGCCGCCCGCAGCTTCGCCATTTTCTGGGTCGCCGTGCCGGGCTTCTGGGTGGGCACGATGGTGATCGTCTATACGTCGATCTGGTGGGGGTACGCGCCGCCGTTCCGGTACGTCCGGTTCGTGGAGGATCCGATCGCCAACCTGAAGATATTGCTGATTCCCGCGCTCGTGCTCGGCATGGGAATGGCGGGCGGAACGATGCGGATCGCCCGCACCATGATGCTGGAGGTGCTGCGCCAGGACTACATCCGGACATCCTGGGCGAAAGGACTCAGGGAGCGGGTCATCCTGATCCGGCACGCGCTGAAGAACGCCATGATCCCGGTGGTGACGTCGATCGGCCCGCAGCTCCTGCTCATGGTCGGCGGCTCGGTGATCGTGGAGCAGATCTTCAATCTGCCGGGGATGGGGCGCCTCACGCTGCAGGCGATCCAGACCCGCGACTACACGGTGGTGAGCGGGGTGCTGATGATCTTTTCGGTGGCCATCGTGATGGTCAACCTGCTGATCGACCTGAGCTACGGCTATCTGGATCCCCGGATCCGGCGCGAGCGCAAGTGATGGGGCTGCCGGGCGCGGGCCGCGGCGCAGCCGGGAGCCAACCGTGATGGAGGACCGGCCGCGCTCCTGGCTGACCGGCGTACTGCTCAGGATCGGGGGCCACCGTTGACCGAGGACAAGCGGCGCTCCTGGCTGACCGGTTTGCTGGTGAGGCTGGTCAAGGAGAAGCCGCTGGGCGCGGTGGGGCTGGTCATCACCCTGCTGCTGCTGTTTACCGGCATCTTCGCCGACTACCTGGCCCCGTACGGCATGAACGACATGCACACCGACGACCGGCTGGCGCCGCCATCGGCGCGGTTTCTGTTGGGCACCGACAACCTGGGCCGTGACCTGTTGAGCCGGGTGATCTTCGGGGCGCGGGTGTCGATGGTGGTCGGTGTGGCGAGCAGCGCCGTGGCCACCGTGATCTCGGTCGCCATCGGCATGATGAGCGGCTACATCGGCGGCAAGTTCGACCTCATCGTGCAGCGGTTCGTCGACGCGGTGATGTCGCTGCCGATGATCATCATCGTGGCGGTGATCATATCGATGGTGGGCCAGGGCATACTGCCGCTGATCATCGTCATGGGAGTGGGCGGCGGCATCAGCGGCTCGCGTCACTCGCGCGGCTTCACCATCAGCGTGGTCGGCAACGCCTACGTGCAGGCGGCGGCCGCGATAGGCGCTCCCACCAGCCGCATCCTGCTGCACCACATCCTGCCCAACATCGCACCGCTCATCATCGTGGGATTCTCGGTGCTGCTGCCGGGGATAATTCTCACCGAGGCGTCGCTGAGCTTCCTGGGCTACGGCATCCCGCCGCCGGCGCCGAGCTGGGGCGCGATGCTGAGCGGCGCCAACCGCAGCTACATGTTTCTGGCCCCGTGGATGGTGCTGTGGCCGGGACTTGCCCTGAGCGTGGTAGTGTACGGGACCCACATGTTCGGCGACGCCCTGCGCGACATCCTCGATCCGCGCCTGCGCGGCGGTGCCGGGCGCTACGGGGTAGGGCACAGACGGCGTGCGCGCGGCCCGGACCCGGATGGGCGGTCGGCGAAGCCGGCGGCGCCGGTAGCCGATCACCGGCGCTCCCGGGGCGACTCGAAAGGAGGTGCGGCATGACCTGTTAGAATGGTGCGCAGTACGGATAGGATACGGGAAGCAATTGCGAAATTTCAGGAGGAGGAAGCAATGCAGAACAGATGGTTGGCCCTGCTGACAGGGGCCCTCGTGATGATCGGGTTGCCCGCGTGGGGCGCGCCCGCGGGTGAGGAAGGCGCCGCCGCCGAGGACTCGATGTACGGCGGCACGGCGGCCCTCTATTTCTGGGGTCAGGACGTGCCGAGTGCGGATACCAATCTCAATCAATGGGTTACCCGCATGTACATCAGCCCGGTGATGCAGCGGCTGGTAGAGGCGGACTTCGTGCAGTACGGCCCGCGCGGTACCGGCGAGTTCACCAATTTCACCAGCGACAACATAGCGCCGCAGTACTCGCGGGGAGCGCTGGCGGAGAGTTGGGAAGTCACCGCCGACCGCATGGTGTTCAACATTCGCTCAGGGATCATGTGGGCGGCGGACGGCAAGGAACACGTCATGGAGTCGCGCCCCTACACCGCCGAGGATTGCGCGTTCGCACTGAACCGGATCGCCGACCGCGGCAACGCCGGCTGGCGCACGGAGAACGGCGGCTTCATCGACGCGATCCATGCGGAGGGTGATGCTTGCGTGGTCGAAACCAGCACGTTCAACCCCGGCGGATTTGCCAACATCGCGCAACATGCAGGATCGGTGCACTACCCGCGGGAGGTGATCGAGGCCGACCCCGGAAGCTGGGACAATCTGGTCGGAACCGGACCGTTCCTGGTGCAGGAGGCGGTGGTCGGCTCGCACATCTCGTTTGCGCGCAACCCGCAGTACTGGCGCACCACGACCATCGACGGCGCCGAGTACGCGCTGCCGTTCATCGACGAGATGATCATGCCCAACCTGCCGGACGAAACGACGCAGATCGCTTCCTTGCGGACCGGACAACTCGACATCATGGGTACGGTAAGCGTCAAGTACCGCGAGACGTTGGCCGACACCTCGCCGGACCTGCAGAGCCAGGGCTGGGTGGAGATCTGGCCGGTGGTGGTGGCGTTGAACCACAACAACGAGAACCTCGCCAACAAGCAGGTGCGCCAGGCGTTGATGATGGCGGTCGACCAGGAAGCGATCATCGACGCGGTGTGGGGCTATGGAGCGCTGTACAACTACCCGGTCGACTGGCGTGACGGCTCCAGCATACTGGGGGACTTCAATCAACTGCCTCAAGAGATCACGCAACTGTATACCTACAACCCGGACAAGGCGCGGCAGATGCTGGTGGACGCCGGCTACCCGAACGGCTTCAAGCTCGAGATCGCCTTCACGCCGGCGGCTACGGCGGGGACCCATGGCGATATCGCTACCATGATGGCCGGTTTTTTCGAAGATGTCGGCGTCGAGCTGGAGTTGAAGTCGCTGGAGAACACCGCGCTCTCCGCTCTGCGCTCGTCGCGGACCGGCTATGACCTGTTCGCCACCAACTCGGCGTCCAACAATCCGTTGGGCATAATCGGGTCACTGGCGTCGGCGGACGAGTCGAACCCCTGGAACACGCCCAACTACGACAACGCCGAGCTTGCAGCGCTGACCGAGCAGGCGCGGGTGACGGTAGATGCGGCCGAACGCGATGCCATCCTGAAGGAGATGGCGCTGATGGTCATGGACGATGTGGCCTACATTCCGATCGGCGCCAGCGGCCGGTTCGTGTACTGGTGGCCGTGGGTCAAGAACTTCTATGGCGAGGCGATGAGCGGCGGCACCAGCGTCGGTCCCTACCTGGAGCACCTGTGGATCGACCAGGCGCTGAAGGCGGAGATGGGCCACTAGATCGCATGAGTCGCGTGCTGCTGATCGGCGGACCGGGGAACATCTCCGGTGGTTGCGCCGAGGAACTGATCGCCGGCGGGCATCCGCTGGCGATCCTCAAGCGTACCGAGAACGCCGATCCGCGGTTCGCGGACACGGTACAGTTCTACCGCGGCGACCGGAGCCGTCCCGCCGACCTGAAGGCGGCGCTGGACGACTTCCGGCCGGACGCGGTGGTCGACTTCGTCTGCTTCGACCCGGAGCGGGTGGAGGAACTGGCGGCCGTGCTGCCGGACCCGAAACCGCACTACGTGCTGGTGAGCACCATCGACACCTACGGGTATCCGCTCTCCCGCATCCCGATGCGTGAGAATGACCCTCGGGCGTCGGCCAGCAGCCCGTATGCCGCGAGCAAGCGGGCCTGCGAGGAAGTGGTGGCCAGGCTGGAGAGGGAGGTGGGGCTGCCGGCGACAATCGTGCGCCCCACCTACTCGTTCGGGATCAAGAGCGGCATGCTGTCGTTCTTTGCCTGGGGCGGCATGCGGGCGCAGGTGCCGCGGATGCGGGCCGGGATGCCGGTCCTGGTGCCGGGCGACGGCAACTCGATCCTGCACACCAGTTGCGCGCACGACGTGGGTAGGATGATCGCGCGCGTGGTGCAGGGGCGGGACACCGCGGTCGGCAACAGCTACACCTGCGGGCATGACGGCGCTCTGACCTTCGACCAGTACATGGCGTTGGTCGGGGGCGAACTCGGCGTCGAGCCGGAGCTGGTGCACGTACCGGTGGAGGTGCTGCTGGCGATCGACAGCGAGGAGGTGCGGGGAAGCTTCGTGCCGTCGTTGACGCGGTTCAACATGTGCTTCTCGGTGCAGGCGTTCAAGCGCGACTTCCCCGACTTCGAGTGGCGCATGAGCCTGGAGGAGGGCGTCCGGCAGTACGTGGACTGGTATGACCGGCACGACCTGTTCGCCGACGCCGGCCATGAGATCTACGAGGACCGCGTAATCCGGGCATGGCAACAATGCCTGTCGCACTTTCACCTGTGAACCCGTTCGGACCAGTCGGCGCGGCCACTCCGTGGCGCCAGAGGCCATGACTCCGAAGCACCGGCACCGCTGCCTGGTCGCCGCATCCGGGCGGGCGCAGTAACGTACGCGCTCGACTGGCGCAGGAGAACAGAATCGTGAATCATTCCGCTTGCCACTATCCCAGCCCCCACGCCGCGATGACCGGGCCGGCGCTCGGGCAAAGCCGCTGGACCGGCGGCTTCTGGGCCGACCGCTTCGAGTTGTGCCGCCGCACGATCCTGCCGAGCATGCGCCGGGCGCTGGAGGATCCATCCAACAAGGCGCGTCTGGCCTATTTCCGCATCGCCGCCGGACTGGAGGAGGGCGCGCACGAGGGCACCAACTGGAGCGACGGCGACTGCTACAAGTGGCTGGAGGCGATGGCGCATGTGTACGGCGCAACCCGCGATGCGGAGTTGGACGTGCAGATGGATGAGGCGATCGGCTGGATCGCTGCCGCCCAGGAGCCGGACGGCTACCTCAACACCCAAATCACGCTCGATCCGGCCAAGCGGCGTTGGCAGAACGTGCATGATCATGAGTTGTACAATGTCGGGCACTGCTTCACCGCCGCCGCCGTGCACTGCGAGGCGACTGGCAAGCGCACCTTGCTGGAGGTCGCGGTCAAGCTGGCCGACTACCTGTGCGGGGTGTTCCTGCCGACGCCGCGTGCGCTGGCCAATTTCGGGTTCAATCCGTCGCAGATCGTCGGTCTGGTGGACCTGTACCGGGTGACTGGCCACCGCCGTTATCTGGAACTGGCGGACGTGTTCGTGACCAACCGCGGTTCGGCACCCGATCCGGGCGTGAACGGCGACCAGAACCAGGATCGCGTGCCGCTGCGGGAGGAGACCGCCGCCGTGGGACACGCGGTTACCGCGACGTATCTGTGGGCGGGCGCCGCCGACGTGTACGCCGAGACCGGCGAGGCGGCCCTGCGCGAGGCGCTGCAACGCATCTGGGCCGACGTGGTGTCCAACAAGCTCTACCTGACCGGCGCGGTGGGCGCGCACCACTTCAGCGCCTCGATCCGGCGCGACCCGGTGCACGAGGCGTTCGGGCTGCCGCACGAGCTGCCCAACGCCACCGCCTACACCGAGACCTGCGCCAACATCGGCCAGGGCATGTGGGCGTGGCGGATGGCGGCCCTCACCGGCGACGCTCGCTACGGCGACGTGCTGGAGCAGGTGCTCTACAACAGCGGGCTGTCCGGGATGAGCGCCGACGGCACCCGGTTCTGCTACACCAACCCGCTGCGCTGGCACGGCGCCGAGCACCGCCGTCTCAGCCACGACACGCCGGAGCGCTGGTTCACCCACTCCTGCTACTGCTGCCCGCCGCAAGTCGCCCGCACCATCGCCCGCCTGCACCGCTGGGCGTACGGGCTGGCGCACGACGCCGTCTGGGTGCACCTGTACGGCGGCAGCCGCCTGCAGACGGAGGTCGCCGGCGGCGCGCTGGTGCTCACGCAGGAGACCGACTACCCCTGGGACGGCACCGTCGTCATCACGCTGGAGGAGGCGCCGGCGGAGCCGTTCACCCTGCATCTGCGCGTGCCGGGCTGGGCGCAGGGCGCCGAGCTGGAGGTTGCCGGAGCGCCGGTGGCCGCCGCGCCGGGCACCTACGTCCCCGTCCGCCGGCAGTGGCGGGCGGGCGACGGGGTAACCCTGACGCTGCCGCTGCACGCCGAGTTGGTCACCGCCAACCCGCGCCTGGAACAGGATCGCAACCAGGCCGCGGTGGTGCGTGGGCCGGTAGTGTACTGCCTGGAAGCGGTCGACTTGGCCGCCGGCAGCGAGCGTGATCAGACAGGTGCTCGCTCCCTTCCCGCGGAACGGCGTCACCACCCGCACGGCACCCCGCTCGACGAGATCCACCTGCCGCGCGACTTCGCGCCCGCGGCACACTACGAGCCCGACCTTCTCGGCGGAATCGCCGTGCTGGAAGGCACCGCGATCCGGGCCAAGGCCCGGCCCTGGGCGCGCGAACTCTACCGCCGCGGCGCTGCCGCAGACCGCGTTCCAGTGCCGATCCGCATGATCCCCTATTTCGCCTGGCACAACCGCGGCAACCACGCCATGGCAGTCTGGCTCCCCCTGGCGTAGCGACTTCAGCGACCGAATCTCTCCAGGCGGGCTCGTCCTACCAGACGCGGGCGATGCGGTGGTTCTTGATCTGGTGCTTGATCACCAGGGAGGATACGCCGAACTCCGTCGCCAACTCGTCGATGTCATCGCTGTCTTCTACGCGCCGGGATTCAACCGCTCTGCCAGATCGAGGACCCATGAGCGTTTCTCTTCGTCCAGATCATAAGGATCCCAGCCCAACCCGGCGGCGGCTCTGCAAAACTGAGCCTCCTCGTCATCTGCGCTCTGAATCTCCTTCCACTCGTCTTGTAACAGTGTCCCGTTGACGTCGAATGCAGCTAGTCGCCGAATCACCTGATCGACAAGATCGGCGCAGGCATCGCGGAACGTGTCGCTGTCTACCCACGTTTCTCCCTGATCCAGAAACTCGACGCGGCTCCATCGCAGGCTATCGCGCTTCCAGACCAGCCGCGTCCGTGCTCCGCTGGTTACCATCTCAAGGTCCGGATAGGCGTAGCCCTCTCGCCCGGCGCGCAACGCATGTCGGCGATGAAACTCGGGATCACCCTCCTTGGCGGGATTCTCCATTTCGTGGGTCAGGAACCACCAGTTTGTAGCCAACCACTCGGCGAGCGGATAGAGCGGCACATAAACGAAGTCCCGAACGGTCTTCGCCCGACCGTCCAGGACGCGGGTGACGATCGAGTCTCCAGCTCGGATGCGGAGCGAGGCCCAGGTAGCGGAGAGTTCGGGACCGTTGATCCCCTCCGCGTCAACCCAGTCGATATCGAAGCTAAGCTCCGGCATGCAGTTCCTATCCGATGGTCAGGCGGTGAGGGCCTGGAGGAGGGCGTGGATGTAGCCGTAGGTGTAGGCGAAGCCGACCTGCTGCGGTTCGGCGCCGGACAGGCCGGGGACGTGGTCGGGCATGATCATGTAGCGGTAGCCCACCTCCTTGAAGGTGCGCAGCGCGCGCAGCATGTCGACGTCGCCCTCGTCCGGGAACACTTCCACGAAGTCGCCGAGACCGCCCTTGATGTTGCGGAAGTGGACGTTGAAGATCTTGCCGCGCGTGCCGAAGTAGCGGATTACGTCGTAGATCTCCTCGGCGGGGTTTCGCAGCGCTTCCGAGAAGCAGCCCAGGCAGAAGTTGAGGCCGTTGTACGGGCTGTCGTACAGCTCGATCAGTTTCTTGAATCCGTCCACCATGCCGAGCACGCGGGCCACGCCGCGGTAGCGCACGCCGTAGCCGATGCCAGGGTCGGAGGGGTGGCACGCCATCTGGATGCCGTACTCCTCGGCCACCGGCATGATGTTGCGCAGCCAGTGGTCGATCCGCTCCCACATGGTGTCCTCGTTCGCGGCACCGCTCTCGAACTCGCCTCGCGACCGGTCGAGCTTGTCCAGTTCGAACGATGACAGGGTGGCGCCCCCGCGCCCGGAGCGCGGCGCCGTACGCAGGTGGCCGAGCAGGGTGATGTTGTAGTTGATGCCGCGCAGTCCCGCGGCCGCGGCCATGCGCACCGTCTCGCACATGCGCTCGATTTGCCGGTCGCGCGCGTCGCTGGGGCCGAGGAAGATGGCGCCGGCCGCGTCGGCCAGCGCGGAGCGGGCGCTCAGCGGCACGTGGATCATCTCCACCTCGATGCCGTGCCGGGCGAAGCGGTCGCGCAGCGTCTTCAGCGTATCCGCGGTCCACTCCGTCCACGGTTCCGCGGGCGTCTGGTCGACGTGCAGCACGCCCAACTGGGCGAGCACCTGGATATCGGTATCGTGCCGGCATCCGAACTGCGTGCCGATGTACATGGCCTCTGCCGTCAGCCCTCGGGCTCGATGAGCGGGCGCTGGTTGCCGCCGTCCGTATCCATCAGAAAGAGCTCCACCGCCCCGCTGCGATCGGAGCTGAACACGATGGTCTGGCCGTCCGGCGACCAGCTCGGAAAGAAATCCTGCCCGCCGTTGTCGGTGAGCTGCCGCTGGTCGCTGCCGTCGACGTTCACCACAAAGATCTCCAGGTCGCCGTCGTGATTGGCGGCGAACAGGATCTCCGACCCGTCCGGCGAAAAGGAGGCGTCGGTAGCGGCCGGTTGCTGCGCGGCCTGATTGGTGGGCATACGCGGAAAGCAGCCGGTCATCATCAACGCCCCGACCAGGGCGATCAGACAGCAGCGCAGCAACCGCCCGTTCATGACGCGCCGGAGGAAGGGTAGGTGTCGTTCAGTTGGTTGTGTCATGGGTGCCTACTTCGGCCACAGCCAGGAATTCGTCGGGAGAAAGGACAGCGACGGCGCCGCTGGGGAAGTCGGTTGCATTCCGTGTCACCAGGTGCCGGGCGCGAGATTGAATGGCCGAGTGCAACTGTATCGCATCTTCCAAGTCGTCGATGCCGCGATCATCCATCGCCAGGTGCAATATCCGCGCATCGACCGCCACTACTTCGAATATGTCACGCATCAAGCGTAACGCCTTGTCGGCCTGCGCCTTGCCGGATGCCTTGCGAACGATGTAGTAGACGTTGTTGAAGCTGACGGCCGAGACGAAGGCTCGCGTCAATCCCCGTTCGGCGAGTGTCCAGATCCGGCTCGCGGCAGCATAGAACGGTTTGCGGCGGGCCAACACGTCCAGCAACACGTTGGTGTCGATAAAGGCGGTCACCCTGGCGATCCGTACTTCTCGGTGAGGGCATCGGCGAGAAGGTCGCGGTCGGAACGCCCCTCCGGCAAGGTGACGAGTCCGGATGCCCTCTGAGTCAGCAGCCCGAGGTCAGCGTTACCCGTGCCCTGTTCCGCCTGCATCGATTCGATCAGACGCGAGAACAAGGCCGACACACTCGTGTTTCTCGCCGCTGCCAAGCGTTTGGCCGCATCGATGATCGAAGCGTCGGCGGTAAGGGTCAGTTTGCTCTTTCGCATTTCGGTTCCATGCACGTATCATCAAACAGAATATACACGTACACATGACACGTCAACCGACCGATGGTTGACGGCTGTGACGACTGCGGCGTAGGCAGCAACTATCGGTGGAACTCACAATCCGCGGTGCGGCTCGCTACGGAGCCGGCCGCGCGGCATCGCCGCGCAACCGCGCAAATACGAAGTGGGCGTACGCAGAGTCGGGATTGAGCGAGTGCCGCCGGATCTCGCGGTGCCCGTAGCGACCGGCGCGAGCTTGCCGAACAAGAGTCACGGAAGCGATCGGGTTGACCGGGTTAGGCAGACTTACCGGAATCGCTTGCACGACCTAGGATTTGATCGGATATGATCCCGAGATCGCTTTCGCCGACTAAGCGGTTCGCGTCGAGTTCTTGCAAATGATCGGTCTGGAGCTCAGCGAGCACACTGAGTACGACGGGAAGGGCGGCGGCGCGAGAGCGAAATTTTTCAACCTGGATGCGCCGTGATTCCAGAAACCGCCGCACGTCTCGAAACTGTGGCAGGAACTCCTTGTTTTCGTAGGCTATTACAAGTTTCCTGATGAGACGCTCCGCATCAAGGCTATCCGGTTTGACATCCCGCATCATCTCTTCGATACTCTTTCTGGGTCGGCGCTGCGGCTTGTTCTTCCAGGTATTGTCTTCATAGACCTTGATTCCGGAATCGATGGCATCAAGATCCACCTCGTCAATCGCTGACAGAGCTTCGCTTACCTGAGCCCTGCCATGGCGTACGATCAACAGGCGAAGCTCAAGATCCAGGAGAGTCGTGTCGCGGCTCATGTAGTGCTCCTTCCGATGCCAAGCTTCTCGAATATCTCATCCTTGAGTAGGTTGAATCCATCGATTACGTAGTAGTGAGCATAACTTGTCTGTCCAAGCGGAGTTCCCTCTCGTGCTGCTCTTGGATAAGACGCGGAGTATCTTACTTGGTTCTGGAAGATGTGCCAGCCATGCGACTCAGGTATAGGGGTCAGCGGCGTCGCGCAGGCCGTCGCCGACGAAGTTGTAGGCGAGGACCGTGACCACGATGAACAGGCCGGGGATGAACAGCCACGGCGCCAGGGCCACGCTGCGCACGTTCTGGGCGCTCTGCAGCAGCGCGCCCCAGCTCAGGGCGGGCGGCTGGATGCCGATGCCGAGGAAGCTGAGGGCGGTTTCGCCGAGGATCATCGCCGGGATGCTCAAGGTGAGACTTACGATCAAATAGCTCAGGAACGAGGGCAGCAGGTGGCGGCGCACGATCTGCGCCTCGCGCGCGCCGGCGATCTTGGCGGCCATCACGAAGTCCGCCTCGCGCAGTTCCAGCAGCTTGCTGCGCACCACCCGCGCCAGGCTGGTCCAACTGATCACCGACAGGATGATGGTGATGCCGAAGTAGACTCGTATCGGCGGCCAGTCATTGGGCAGGGAGGCGGCCAGCGCCATCCAGAGCGGAATCGACGGAATCGATATCAGGAACTCGACCACCCGCTGGATCAAGGTGTCCACCGCGCCGCCGTAGTAGCCGGAGATGCCGCCCAGGGTGCAGCCCAGGAGGAAGCTGATGGCAACGCCGACCAAGCCGATGGTAAGCGAGATGCGCGCCGCCCGGATGTTGCGCGAGAACAGGTCCCGGCCCAGCTTGTCGGTGCCGAACAGGAACACGTGGGCTCCCTCGCCCGCCACCCCGAACAGATGCAGGTCGGTGGCGAACAGGCCCAGCACGAAGTACTCGTCGCCGTGCACGAGGAACGAGAGCGGGTAGCGCAGCGAACGATCTACCGTGAACCGCCAGCGCAGCGACTCGGGGTCGCGGAAGCGTTCGTAGCCGTACACGAAGGGCCGCAGGCTGGGCCGGCCCTGGTCGATGAAGCGCAGCCGCTGCGGCGGCGCGAATGGGTAGTCGGCGAAGCGGCGGAAGCTGTCGTACGGGGCCGAGAACTCTCCGAGCAGGGTGGTAACGTAGAGCACCACCAGGACCGCGGCGCCGATCAGCGCCAGCTTGTGGGACCTGAATCGGCGTCCCATGAGCTGCCACTGCGTGGCCAGGAAGTAGCGTTCCTCCACGCCGGCAGGGTCGCGGGTTGCAGCCAACGTCCTCATCACTTGCGCTCGAAGCGGATGCGCGGATCCGTGACCGCCAGCACCAGATCGGAAATCAGGGTGCCGATGACGGTCAGCGACGCCAGCACCATGATGATGCTGCCGGCCAGGTAGGAGTCCTGGGAGGTAAGCGCGCGCAGCAGCAGCGGCGCCACCGTCGGCAGGCTCAGCACGATGGCGACGATGGTCGAGCCGGAGACGATCTCCGGCAGCAGCCAGCCGGCCGTGGCGATGATCGGGTTGAGCGCCACGCGCACCGGGTACTTCATCACCAGGCGGTGCTCGTCGACGCCCTTGGCGCGTGCGGTTATCACGTACTGTTTCTTGAGCTCGTCCAGCAGCGTGCTGCGCATCACGCGAACGATCGCGGCGGTGCCGGCGGTGCCGGCCACCAGCACCGGCAGCGGCAGGTGCAGCAGCGCGTCGACCACCCGCGCCACGCTCCACGGCTCGAACTCGTACGCCGGCGAGAACAGGCCGCCTGCGCTGATGCCGAACAGCTTGAGCAGGACGTACATCAACAGCAGGGCCAGCAGGAAGTTCGGGGTTGCCAGACCCACAAAACCGAGCACGGTGAAGCCGTAGTCGCCCAGCGAGTACTGGTGGGTGGCGGAGTAGCTGCCGATCGGGATGGCGACCGCGTAGGCGAACACGATAGTGAGCAGGGAGATGAGTATGGTGAGGGGCAGGCGGTCCAGGACCAGTCCCAGCACCGGCCGGCCGTAGCTGAACGACATGCCCAGGTCGCCCTGCAGCAGGTTCCAGGCCCAGCGCAGGTATTGCAGATACAGCGGCAGGTTGAGCCCGAAGCGCTCCTCCAGTAACCGCACCTGCTGTTCGGTGAAGTGCATGCCCTGGCCCGCCATGCTTGCCATCACCACCGTCAGGTAGTCGCCCGGCGGGAGCTGGATCACGAAGAAGGCGACCATCGAGATGGCGACCAGCAGCACCGCCATGTAGCCCAGCCGGCGCCCGATATAGCCGATCACGCGCGTCCTCTTTCAACAGCGGGCAGGACTTGTACCGCGTCCATGGCGATCCGTCCGGACGCGGAGGAGTGAGCCGCGAGGTGTCGCTCACTCCTCCGCCTGCGGGGCGCGCTAATTCTTGAAGAACCTAGTTCTTGAAGAAGAACTGGTCGCCGTGCACGTTGAGACCGGTGGATCCCTCCATGCCCATGGTGAAGCCGGTGGGAATGTTGCCGATGTTGCGCTTGGCGATGAGCGGCACCGGCTTCAGGCCCACGACGCCGATGATCACCAGGTTCCTGGCCTGGAAGTCGAAGATCTTCTGCGCCAGCTCTATGTACTCGGGGGAGCCGTACTCGGTCTTCACCCACTTATGCGAACTGACGTTTCCCCTGCCCGGGGGACGATGTGGTCACCATGTCGTAACCGACGGGGAGGACAGCGCGCATGGGACGCCACCCAACCCGCCCGCGGAAGTTCGAGCGCGAGATCGAACACCACCGGCGGCTGTATGAGCACCGGGAGTTGAGCCGGGTCGCTGACAACTGGATCTTCTACTGGCGGTTCCTGGCCCACCTGCAGGACCGGGACTACCGCCCGCGCACCGTCGGGCGCTACCACCAGATGCTGCGCAGCTTCCTGAGCTGGCTGGACGGCCGGTCGCTGCGCCGCGTGGTGCGGGAGGATATCGAGCGCTACCTGCTGTACCGCAAGGCGGAGCGGCAGCGGGTCGCCTACACGATCCGCTACACGCGCGAGGTGCTGTCGGCGTTCTTTCAGTGGCTGATGCAATACTGTCCCATCGAGGTGAACCCCGCAGCCGGGCTGCGGATACGGATCTACTATCCGCAGCCGGAGCGGCTGGACTTGTTCAGCCATGACGAGACGCTGCTGTTGGTGCAGGCGCCGGCACGTGCCCGCGAGCGGCTGCAGCGCTCGGAGTTTTCGACCGAGCATGGGTGGCGGGCGGCGCGGTATCGCTTGGCGATGCAGCACCTGATCCTGAAGCTGCTGTTCTCCACCGGGATGCGGCCGTGTGAGATCGTGAGCCTGGAACTGCAGGACGTGGACCACGAGCAGCTCAAGCTGCGGGTGCGCGCCAAAGGCAGGCAACGCTATCTGGAGCGGCAGCGGAGCGCCTTCATCACCGCGCGCACGGCGCAGCAACTGCAGGAGTGGCTGGCGCAAGCGGCGGCGGTGCGCAGCGGCGCATCACAGGATCGGCTGTTCATCCACCACCGCGGCGGCAAGCCGTTGGCTTCCGGCTATGTCAATATCGCAGTCAAGCAGTGGGCTGCCCGGTGCGGGATAGCGCGCACCGTGTACGCCTACATGGCGCGCTATACGTTCTGTACGCGGCTGGTGGAGAACGGCGCCGACCTGTACAGCCTGAAGCGGCTGATGGGTCACACCCAGACGGCGGTGACGCTGAAGCACTATTTGAAGCTCACGCCGAGCGAGTTGCGGCGGGAATGGAAGGAGTTCAATCCGCTGGTGGCGGGAGTGAAGGAATGACGCTGGGCGCGGCGATCGACAGCTACCGGAACGACCTGCACGAGCGGCATTACTCGGCCGCTGACATGGAGCGCAAGCAGAACCTGTTGCGGCGCTGGCTGTCGTACGCAGTGGCGCTGCATCAACCGGGGCTGCCGTCGCGGCTGCTGAAGATGACGGAGATCCGGCTGTACGGTCGTCGTGGTGTGGTGGGCGCCGCCGGAACAGCTGAGCGGCACGCCGCGGTAGCGGAGTTTCTGCATTGGTGGCGGACGGCAGACGCGAACGTGAGGCACGTGGCGCTGGCCACCCTGATAGATCAATACCGCCGCGAGCAGCTTGCCGGGTGCGCCGATGAAGCGCGCCGGCGGCGCGCCGTCGATGACTTCTGCCGTGGCCTCGGACTGGAGTTGGCGCTGCGTAGCATGGCAGCGAATACGTATCGTCAGGCGCTGGGGTGGCTGCGGGCACAGCGCATCGAGCGCGCGGCGACCTATAGCGCTACGTTCTTCGTGTACTGTGGCGAGCAGGGCTGGCTGTCCTTCCAACCGCCAAGCCGTACGGTGCGGGAACCCTATCAACGGGTGTTCGACGCTGACTTCCTGGGCACCGATGGGGGGCTCTGGAGCGAGCGGCTGCGGCGCTATCTGGAATACCTGAAGAGCGAGCGCAATCTGAGCGACGGCGGCATCGACTTCTACGTGCGCAAGCTCAAGGTGTTCGTCGAGTGGCTGAACGCCGGTGCCGAGGCGGAGCCGATAACCGTGCCGGCGATCAAGCGCTTCCTCAGCGAGAGGCACCGGCAGGGATGCAAGCTGCACACGGTGGCGAAGCACCTGTACGCGCTGCGGGTCTTCTTCGAGTTTCTGGTTGACAAAGGAATTATCGACAGCAACCCGGCGCTGGAGCTGAGCCTCAGGGCGGACCCGGCGGAGCCCCGGGAGACCTTGACCCAGCTGGAGGTGGCGCAGCTGATCGAGTTCCTGGAAGACCAACAACGGGCCAGCCGCGAGGGGCTCGAGGTGGCCGCGCAGAGCACCCATTTCCGCGCCGTGCGCGACCGCTGCCTGGTCTTGTTGCTGGTGCTGACCGGGGTGCGCGCGGGGGAAGCATGCGGTATGCGGCTGGCCGACATCGACTTCGCCAAGCGCTCCATCCGAATCCAGGCGAAGGGTAACCGCAGCCACCGCCACAAGCAGCGTGAGATTCTGCTGCCCGATGCGTTGTGGAGCGCTCTCGGCGACTACCTCGAGGTGCGCGCGGCTCCCGGCCAGGACCGGCTCTGGATCACCTGGAACAAGAATCCGGTCACCGGGTCCGGCCTCAACAAGATCATCACCCGACGGGTGCGTGAGGCGGGTATCGAGAAGGTGATCTCCCCACATCGGCTGCGGGCAACCTGCGCCTCGCTGTACGTCAAGAAAGGAGTCGATCCCTTCTTTCTCAAGACGCTGCTGGGCCATCGTTCGATATGCACCACCATGGATCACTATACCCGGCTCAATGAGGAGGACCTGCGTGCCGTCTGGAAACGAACCAATCCACTTGCCGGACTCGACGATGAGTGATTACGAACAGACCTTCGCCCGTTACCTGGACACCGAATGTGGTTACTCCCCGCATACCGTGGTGACCTACCGCCGCGTGGTGAAGGATTTTCTGGAGTTCCTCGGGTCGCGCGGTATCGAGTTGGGGAACCTGTGCCGGGAGGATGTCAGCTCGTATGTGTTCCGGCTGCGCACCGAGCGCGGCAACGGCGCGCGCTCGGTGCGCTTGAAGCTGCAGATCATCAAGGCGTTCCTGAGCTTCCTCAAGGAGTATCACGGCGACGCCGCGCCGCGGCTGGAGCTGGGTCCCAAGGACTTCAACTACAAGGTGGAACAACAGGACGCGCAGGCGTTCTCCGAGGAGCAGTTGACGGCGCTGATGGAAAGCGCCAACGAGTGCTGCCGGGCTGCCAGGAACAAGCTCGACGCGGCCGACGGCAGCCCCGCGAAGCTGCTGCAGAAGCAGTTCCTGGCGGCGCTGCGGGACCGTGCCCTGCTGGCGCTGTTGATCGCCACCGGGCTGCGCATCGCCGAGGCGCTCGGCATCTGTCTCGAGGACTTCGATGACGTGGAACAGACGATCCTGATCCGGGGCAAGGGCAAGAAGCTGCGCAAGGTCTTCTTCGACCTCGACGTGCTGCAGGAACATCTGCTGCCATACCTGGAGGCGCGGAAGGCGCTCGATCTGCCCCATGATCGGTTGTTCGTGAGCAGCAAGAGCTACGCGCCGCTGGGCAGCAGAGGAGTTCAGAAACGACTCAAGGACTATCTCCGGGCGGCCGGCTTGCGGACCTCGGCGAGTCCGCACACCCTGCGCCACAGCTTCGCCACGGTGGCCATCGAGAAGGGCGCCAACATCAAGGCCGTGTCCCAGATCATGGGGCATTCGAGCTGTCGCATTACCATCGACCTCTACACCCATCTCTCGAACGAGCACCTGCGCGCCGTGATGCAGCGCTGCAACCCGCTGGCGACCGAGGTGATCCCCATCGCCGAGCGGATCGAGACCCGCAAGCAGCATCTGGCCTATCTGGAGGCCACCGGATAGCCCGAATCGGCCCGTTATGGCCGATTTCGCTCCGCGCAGGCCGCGCCGCCTGAGAAACATCGTTCATAGCGGCCCTACAAGGCCCCTCCACGAGCCGAGGTGGTGTCTGGATACCCCCTGCCAAGCGCAGAAACCGCCTCTCAGGCCTCCGTTCGCTGCGCCCGTATCGCCGCGGCTCCCGCGGTCGCCACCTGAACGAGTCGAATTGCCGGTGCATGATGATCGGTTGTTCGTGCGCGGCACGAGTTACGTGCCGCCAAGGAGTTCAGAAACGGCTCAAGGACTCCCTCCGGGCGGCCGGTTCACGGAGTTGCAACCCGCTGGCGACCGAGGTGATCCCCATCGCCGAGCGGATCGAGACGCCGGCAAGCAGCACCTGGCCTATCTGGAGGCCACCGGATAGCCTGAATCGGCCCGTTATGGCCGATTTTGCTCCCCGCAGGACGCACCGCCTGAAAAAAATCGTTCATAGCGGCCCTACAGGCCCCTCCACGAGCCGAGGTGGTGTCTGGACACCCCCCTGCCAATCGCAGAAACCGCCTCTCAGACCTCCGTTCGAGTGTGCTCACCCGTGCCTCCGCGCCTCTTGCCCGTGCAGTCGCCACCCTGAGCGAGTCGAATGGCCGGTGATCGACCCACACTGCGGCCGCGCACCAGGAAGCCCTTCCTTCCCCACTGCGCACCGTTACGTAACGGTGCCGGCGGTGCGGCCGCGGTCTGATCTGCGGTCTCTACCTCGGCAGCCGCGGCGCGCCACAAAGCGTTCTGGCAGCCGCCGCTCCAGGCGACGAAGCTCTCGCCGCCGAACACCACCTCAGCGTGGTCCACGCCGGCTCTCGCACTGACGCTGGCGGTCGTCGGCGGTGCGTGCGGATTCCGGTGACAGCGGCACGCCTAAGCTGCTATATTCCACCTCAGACCACCTTCAGTTCGCATAACCATTACTCCTGGCCCCACTGGTCGAGGATCTTCACGTCCTCCGGCGGCTCCTCGCCCGGCATCTCGAAGTCGGCCAGCGTGTGCGTGCCGGTGCTGGTGGCGGCCGGGTGCGAGATCCGCAACCGGCGCGGCGCGCTGTGTGGCGAGGTCGGGTTCAACTCCGCGAAGCGCCACGCGTGCAGCGTTGGCGTCCACCAGAAGTGGGCGTGCAGTGCCTCGGCCCAGTTGTCGAAGCCTTCCTCCTTGGCTATCGCATTGGCGTCGACGTCTACAACCATGTGACGCCGCGCGGCGCGGTACGGACGAAACGCAGCAGCCGGACCACTCCGGCGATGGCCGCCGGCATCGCGGATCGCCCCTGTCACCTTGTAGCGCCGGTCGACGCCGAGGGCGCGGTACGCGAAGAACTGCAAGAAGCCGCATCCTCCCTTGGCAATTGTGCCAGCGTAGCCGTAGAATAAGTATATGACTAGCCTCCACCACACCAAGCGGGCGGGGAGCAACCCTCCGAGGGAGAGGGCTCCTGACATGCGACCGCCACCGCCGGGCATTTGGCAGAGCACTTCATGAAGTTGCAGGCGCCCCCTCGTCGGTCATTGCTCCGACTTCCGGGTACCCATGCAGTGTTCACGGCCCAAGAGGTGCGAAAGGCGAGCAAGCTGTTGCCGAGGGTGCTGCACCAAGCAAACGACCCGATCGCCAGCACGGCAGCGTACCTGCTTTTGAGCAAGATACTTGAGGCGCAGATGCAGAACGTGGCGGTCCCCCGTATTGAGAGCTCCATCGCTCGAACAGTGAGGGCTCTCACGAGGACACTCCATTGACGTCGCCTCAACCGGAGGGTGCCGAAGAGCCTAAGCCGGGAGGCGCGTCGGAAGCTCAAGATGCGGAGGCCGGCAACGAGGATGGCCAACCCCAAGAGGTAACGCGCTACGTGCACGAAGCCATGGCGATGATCGCGGGACCAGCCTTAAACCCTTTGCTCAACAAGCTCGGTCCCGAGCACCTGTCGAAAGCCATGGACCACTCACACGACCTCGAGAAAGAGGAGGTCAAGACTCGGCGTAGCGGCCGGTGGTTCCAGCTCGGTTACGTTCTCTTGGCAGCCGCGGTGTTTGTGTTTCTCACGATCTATCTACACCAGATCGGCCAGCCGCTTTCCGGGAGATCATCAAGGGCGTTGCGATATTTTTCGGCGGCTCCGGTGTGGGCTACGGGTACGCTAGGCACCGAAGCCGCCGGTCCGAGAGCTCGGACCGGTAGCGACCCGCGCGTAGCTACGGCAAGCGCATAGCGCGGCATCCGTCGGATCTGCAGCGCCGTGCAAGAGCAACTGATATGCTACTTTGAACATATGACAGGGCCGACGCGGTTCGTATCGCTGTCGTAGCCTCGCCAACCACCATTCGAACGGCAAGGAGCCTTCACATGAAATTGCAGAATCAGACCGCCATCGTGACCGGGGCCGGGCGCGGCATAGGGCGGGCGACCGCGCTTGCATTGGCGCGCGAGGGGGCCAACGTGACGCTGGCAGCACGGACAGCAGCCGAGATCGAGGCGGTGGCCGGGGAGATCCGGGCGCTCGGCCGCGAGGCGCTGGCCATCCCCACCGACGTCGCCGACAAGGCGGCGGTGCAGGCGATGGTGGCGCAGACTATCGACCGCTTCGGCGCGGTCGATATCCTGGTCAACAACGCCGGGGTCGCCGGCACCTCCCCCATACCGGAGATCACCGAGGAGCTGTGGGACCTCAACATCGCCGTCAATCTCAAGGCGGTGTTCCTGTGCACCCAGGCGGTGTTCAGCCACATGTGCGAGCGCGGGCGCGGCCACATCCTCAACGTCTCGTCGCTCGCCGGCCGGCATCCGGGCGCCAACTACGGCGCCTACGGCGCGTCCAAGTTCGGCGTGCGCGGATTCACCGGCATCACCGGCCAGGAGGGCGGCCGGCACGGCGTCAAGGCTACCCTGGTGGAACCGGGGCCGATGGACACCAGGATGCGCCGCGACAACCACCGCGACGACGCATCGCGACTCGGGCAGCCGGAAGACGTGGCGGACCTGATCCTGCTTGCCGTGACCCAGTCGCCCAACGTGCACATCCCGGAGTTGCCGCTCTATACCACCGCGAATCCCGAGCTCGAGATGATCCGGCACTGGGAGTAGGCGACCCGAAGGCGGCTGCGCTCCCGGCGCGCGCTCAGCGCAGGCCGGAGGGAGCCAGTTCGCCGATCGAGCCTGTCAGGTTGTCCTGCGCGTCGTTATCCTGCTCATCGTGGGCGATGCGGCCCGCGGTCGGCGGCAGCGGCGTGTCGTACTGGTAGCCGGGGTCGTCGAGTTGCCGGTTCCAGGTGGCGAGCATCTCGCGCCAGGCGCCGGTCAGCGTGCGCGGCTCCGGCATGTCGGCGGCGATGGCGCGCGCCAGCTTCCTGAGGTGGTAGCACGGCACGCCCGCGTACATGTGGTGTTCGGTGTGCCAGTTCATGCGCCAGTACAGGAAGGTCGAGATCGGGTCGAGCTTCATCGAGCGGGTGGACTTGCGGAAGTCGGGCACGTTGTCACGCAGGCCGCAGTGCTGCGGGAGGCCGACGAAGTAGGTGAGCCAGTTGGCGATGAACGGTGCCGCGGAGATCACCAGCGGCAGTACCCACAGCCCGGAGGCGAGGCCGACCACGACCACGGTGCCATGGAACAGGAGCTGCGCGCGCGACCACCACATCGACTTCCACGCCTCGGCCGGCTGGTCGATGTGCAGTGCCGCGATCCACTGCCGGATCGGCGCCCGAGTCGAGCCCACCAGCCCGAGCGACGACAGCACGGTGATCGCCAGCGTCGATAGCAGCCCGCCCTTGGTGAAGTTGCGCCCCGGCCTGGTGAGCAGATTGATGGTGAACATCTGCAGCAGGAACGTGCGACCGACCGACGGGTGCAGCGGCAGCAGATTCTCGCGGTCGCCCTCGGGGTACAGGGTGTAGCGGTGGTGGTAGGTGTGGCTGGTGCCGTAGTCGAACGGGTCCCACCAGCTCAGCAGGCTGTACAGATACAGGAACACGCTGTTGAGGCGCTTGGTGCGGAACACGGTGCCGTGCGCCAACTCGTGCGGCGCCACGCCGGCAAAGAAGCTGGCCACCGTGCCGTGCGCGAACAGCGCAGCCGCGCACCCCAGCCACAGGCCCCGCGCCCAGCACCACCACACCAGCGCCCTGGTGGCGACTGCCAGCGCCAGGTGGCCGCCCGCCTGCAGCCACCTTTGCAGATCGCTGCGCCGCATCAGCCGCCGCAGCGTGGCCGGCTCGACCGGCGACCGATACCACTTCACCCGCAGGTGGTCGCGAACCTCGGCCAGCGGCGGGTACTCGGATGCTGCCATGACCGCTCAAGGCTATTGCGCACGCACCTGTCTTGCAACCGATCCAGCGGTGTCCCAACGGCAAGTAACTTTGCGACGCTGGGTACGGCGACCGAAGACTTCGCAGGCGCTTTCCCTGTGAAAGGATTTTCCGACACATGACACTAGTCAGCCCCGAACACCTGGAAGTGACGTCTACATTCCCATTCGGATGGGTGAACGACTCGATGTCGCGGGCCGATAGGCCTGCATCAGGCGCGGATAGGCTGGCCTTGTCATCGGACTCGGCTCGGCGGGCAGCAACCCGCCGACGTCTCTTTCCTAGCCTACCATCTTGCCTTGGGCTTCCCGTCCTGGCTGGTGCCAGCCGGGACGGGAATTGGAATCGCCCGCCACTACCTGACTGGGGGCCGGAATGAGGCCGTTTCCAAGCCTACTGGATGCTGTCGAACTGGATTCGCAGTCGAGTCCCCGTTGCTCGCGCCACCTTCTCCAGCGTCCGCGTGGACGGCGGTGTGCGACCGCTCTCCAACCGCGCGACCGCCGACTGCGTCGTCTTCATCCGCGCGGCCAATTCCGCCTGGGTCAAGCCCGCGCGCGTGCGCGCCTCGATCAGCGCACGGGCCACCTCGTATTCCGGTCCTAGTTGTTCATACGCCTCGCGATAATCCGGATCCCGGCTCCACCGCTCGTGTAGTTCGGCAAGCGTGCTCATTACGATACCTCCCCGGCGCGTCGCAGCGCCACCTATAGCAAGTTTGCTATGAGGTCCAACTACCTGTCGAGCGAGGCGAGACTGCTAGGTGCGGGGTCCCTATTTCTGGGTCATGTAATTCCGTTTTTCGACGTAAAATGGAATTGAACTGGACAAAATTCCGTAGCTCCGGTAGCGTCGAGGCGTGTTTGCGCGGTTCTACCGGCCGCCCGCGGCGAGCTACTTTCTCTTCGGCCCGCGTGGTACCGGAAAGTCGACGTGGTTGCGCGAACGCTACCCCGAGGCGTTGTTTGTCGATCTCATAGATCCGGAGAACACGCGCTTCTATGGTGCGGCGCCGGAACGGTTGCGACACACCATAGCGGCGAGTCCCGGCAGGCGGCCGGTCGTGATCGACGAGGTACAGCGAGTGCCGGAATTGCTGCAGGTCGTGCATCAGCGTGCATCAGCTCATCGAACTCGACAAGCGCCTGCACTTCGTGCTCACCGGCTCCAGTGCCCGCAAGCTGCGCCGCACCGGCGTGGACCTGCTGGCGGGGCGCGCGCTGCTCACCACCATGCATCCGTTCATGGCGGCCGAACTGGGCGCCGGCTTCAGCCTGAATCGCGCTCTCGTGCAGGGGCTGATACCGCTGGTCGTTGACGCGCCCGACCCGGATGCCGTGTTGCGCTCATACGCTGCGCTGTACGTGCGTGAGGAGGTGCAGGCGGAGGGCCTGGTACGGAACGTGGGCGCTTTTTCCCGCTTCCTCGAGGCGGTGAGCTTCAGTCATGCCGCGATCCTGAACCTGTCCAACCTGGCCCGCGAGTGCCAGGTGGAGCGCAAGGTCGCGGAGGGTTACGTGGAGGTGCTGAGCGATCTGCTGCTGGCGTTCACCCTGCCGGTGTTCACTCGGCGCGCCCGGCGGCGCATGACGACCCATCCCAAGATCTACTTGGTCGACGCCGGTCTGTTCCGTTCACTGCGGCCGACGGGGCCGCTCGACCGGCCCGAAGAGCTTGCCGGCGCGGCTCTGGAGGGACTGGTGGCCCAGCACCTGCGCGCCTGGATCGCCTACTCGAACCGCGACGACACCCTGAGCTTCTGGCGAACCCGTGCCGGCAACGAGGTGGACTTCGTCCTGTACGGCGAGAGCGGGCTGTACGCAATCGAGGTCAAGAGCAGCGCCACCCTCCACCCACGGGACTTCAGCGGACTGCGGGCGTTCACGGAGGACTATCCGGTCGCGACGCCCGTGCTGCTCTACCGCGGTCCGCGCCGCATCCAGGAGCGCGGCGTGCTCTGTCTGCCGTGCGAGCCGTTTCTCCGTACCCTCACTCCGTCGCGGTCATTCTCGGAAACCCTCGCATCCGTGCGCGAAGCATAGTAGTGCGGTGCTGTTACGAGGACCAGTGCAGGTCGGGTTCGAAGGGGTACATCGGGCGCCGCCGGTGGCGGAAGTGGAAGCGGGTCATGGCGGCGGCGGTGCTGCCGGGCGTATCCACGCGGATGATCGAGGGACAGACTTCGCGGTAGGCGGCGAGCGGTGCGTTGGAGTTTGCCGTATTATTGTAGGCGTGGACCTGCCGGAGGATGTTCGCGAGCGCTACCAGGCGTTGGGGCGCGCAGGTGGCCGTGCGCGTGCCGGAACCTCGATGCCGGACGCCGAACGGAGATAGCGCGCCGCGCGGCCACTGCGCGCTGGGTGCGCAGACGATTCGGAGCGAGCCGGTTCGTCGATCTTGCGCTGCCCGGTGGCGACCTTGTCGATGAGGGACTGGCCGACCTGGCGTCCGGCCGCACGAGTGCCGCAAGCCTGCTGGTATCGTTGGCGGCGCCACGGCTTCGGCGAGAGGGCGTGCCGGTTACGAACACGCAACCCGACCCGGAGTTGCAACTCTATCGGCTGCTCTCGTCCATCGCCGGCGACCTGGGGTACGCGCGCTACAACGCGCACCTCCGCCTGATCGTGTCGTTTGCGGACGCATGCTCAGTCGTCAGATTGGCGAACGCCAGCCAGAAGACGCCCACGTAGCAAGATGCGAGAGGTCATGCCGAGCACGATCAGCGCGAAAAGGACGAACCGCGCACCGTTGCAGCACGGGGTGGCGCGGGTGGGCGCACCTCTGTCCCCTTCGAGCCCCACGAGCCCCAAAACCACTTGCGCTATCGTGGCGAGTATGCGAAGATGACGGCGTGATGCGTAGCGACGCTAGCTTGCGCAGCGGCCGGTCGCGGTTGACGCAGTTGGTGCGCTCACCGCTCACCGCTCACCGCTCACCGCTCACCGCTCACCGCTCACCGCTCACCTAACCGCGCGCTAGCCGACCGCTCGGCGCCGGTGCTGAGCGCGACACCACCGATCCGCGTGGCACCCAGCCGCCACGCATGGGTGTCTAACGGCCGACGCATTCGGCCGCAACGCGTCCGCGCGTCTCACGGCCGACCCGGTCGGTCGCCACTTCCACCAGTCCACACCAGCATGCGTAGCGACGCTGCCGGACAGAGAAGGGGCACATCTGTGCCCGACCGAGGAGGTGCAAAATGATACTCAAAGAGCCGTGGGCGCGCGCGGCGTGAGCCCGGGTGGACCCGGTGAGTCACACGCCGCGCGCTTTTAGTGTATTTGACTCGGACTGGCCGTCCGCGTTGCGGGCGAGAGAGTAGCCAGGGAACGGCAATCCGCTCCGCAATACTCTCAAGATCAAACTGATGGACAAAGGAATGAGAATCTTATTTAGAATAACCTTCGCGGTTGCGTTGGTCCTAGTTCTGACCGCAACCGGCCTGTGGGCCGACGGCGCAGAAGAGGAGCCGGCAGCCGCTGCCGACAAGCAGTATGTGACCGACCCCACCACCGGCAAGGTGGTGGTGGCGCCACAGTACGGCGGGATACTAACCGCCGCTCATACTCAGGCCGGTAGTACTGGAGCTCCTAATGACCCCTATTTCGGCAATCCGTGGGGCCCAGGGGCGGCCGTCAATGAGAGGCTTGGTATCGGGAACTGGGGAATAGATAGAGACGTATTTGACTTTAAAGCGGTCTACCTCCCTCTGTCGTCCCTAACGGGGAGGCTGGCTGAAAGCTGGGATATTTCCCAAGACGGGCTCACCTATACCTTCAACATCCGCCAGGGCGTTAACTGGCAGGACAAGGCACCGATGAATGGGAGAGAATTCACTGCGGATGATGTCGTATTCAACTTTCACCGTTATCTGGGTCTGGGCGACTTCACCGAAGCCGGACCTAGCGCCTGGGGTGGCGCTGCCAACTTCATCTCCATACCATTCGAATCGGTAACGGCCACCGATAAATGGACGGTTGTTATGAAGCTGAAAGAGCCACACCTCGCCGCGCTGGAGATTATCCTCAACGACTCTGCTGTTTCCATATTGCCCCCCGAGGTAATCGAGCAACATGGCGAGTATCAGGATTGGAGGAACCTGGTCGGCACCGGACCCTTTATGGTGACTGATGTAGTCGACGAGAGCAGCATCACCTGGACCAAGAATCCTGACTACTGGGGCTATGACGAAAAGTACCCGCAGAACCGCTTGCCCTACGTTGACCAGTTAAGGCGACTGGTTATTCCAGATGAAGGGACAATGATGGCGGCACTACGCTCAGGCAAGCTTGATTTCAGAATGTATGCCCCAACAGATATCGACTCGATGGAGAGCCTGCAGCGGACCAACCCTGAAATCGGGGTGCACCCGATCTATTTTCGGTCGAGTGATTCTTTTGCTCCTAACCATCGCGTGCCGCCTTTTGACGACATCAACGTGCGCCGCGCCCTGCAGATGGCGCTGGACAACGAGACCGTTGCGGGTACGTACTGGAAGGGTTGGGCAGATCCGACACCTCACGGGCTGGTAGGGTTGCAAGGGTATTACATCCCCTTCGAGGAATGGGACGAAGAGGTCAAGCAATACTACCGGTATGACCCGGAAGCTGCCGAGAAGCTCCTTGATGAGGCTGGGTATCCGCGCGGCGCCGACGGCACTAGATTCAAGGCCGCCCTGAATTACAGCGCTTCTGCAGGCTTAGACTTTGCAGAAATAGCTGCCTCCTACTGGGGTGAGATCGGCGTCGATTTTAGGATTGAAACGGGTTCCGCGGCCGAAGTTACCGAGAGGAGAAACTCTGGTACTTGGGAAGGCATGCACAGTGCCATAGCGGCCTCGGCTTATGCACCTCTCCTGATGGCAAGCTGGTATCACTCGGAGCATGGGCGCGGCACCGG
This sequence comes from Spirochaetia bacterium, assembly GCA_965262935.1. GTDB lineage: Bacteria > Spirochaetota > Spirochaetia > SZUA-6 > Bin103 > Bin103. The sequence continues at coordinate 2,475,606 of OZ253572.1, forward strand.
CGCCCAGTGGCCTGATATGGACGCCATGGTTGACGCCGTCCGAGCCGCTACTACCAACGAGGAGCAGCAGAGGCTGATGAAAGAGCTGGATATGTACGCGATAGAGAACCACTGGCTGATATTTGGTCCTAAAACTCCATTTATTCATTATGCCCATCCGTGGGTCATAGGCTATAGCGGTGAATTTCCAAATGCTTTGGGCCAGGCAGAAACTTATACCGTCTTTGCCCGCCTCTGGATTGATAGTGAGCTGAAGGAGGCAATGGGTTATTAGGAGTTTCACCCCTTGTGTCTGACCTTGGGGAAAGAGGGAGCTGGGAGGCTGTCGCCTGCAGGCGCGCTTCCCAGCTCCCTTACTCATTGAAGGGTGAGAGGACGGCGACGAGATTGCCACGCCCCCAATGAATCTGGGCTCACAATGACAGGAAGTAGTGTGACATGAGAGCCTATCTCATCAGGAGGTTATTGCTCATAATCCCCACCTTGTTTATCTTGAGCATCCTGGTCTTTCTCTCGGTCCGCTTCATCCCCGGCGATGTAATAGACGCAATGGTGGCTAGGATGGAGGAGGCGGGCGTGCTGGGATTCGAGATTGACCGTGAAGCTCTTGAGCGTATGCTGGGATTAGACGTGCCTGTGCACGTGCAGTATGGACGCTGGATAGGAGTGTTGCCAACCCCTGACTTTGTTACCAAGGATTCTCACTTCAACGGTCTCCTCCAGGGCTCCCTTGGGGAATCACTGGTGAGTTCTTTTACGGTAGAGGAGAAGATAATAGGCAGATTGCCAGTAACCATTCAGCTTGGTGTCATGGCAATGGTAATTGGGCTCGTGATAGCGCTGCCGGTCGGCATCTACTCGGCGATTCGCCAGGATACCGCCGCCGACTACCTGGGGCGCTCGTTCGCCATCCTCGGCCTGGCAACGCCTAACTTCTGGCTGGCACTTATGGTCGTGCTCTACCCCGCCATCTGGTGGGGCTGGTCGCCATCGATGGAGCTGATTCCTTTTGCCGAAGACCCGCTGGGGAATCTCGGGATGTTCCTCATTCCCAGCTTGATTCTGGGGACGGCCTCGGCTGCCGCCACCATGCGGATGACGCGCACCATGATGCTTGAGGTGCTCAGGCAAGACTATATCCGGACCGCTTGGTCGAAGGGTCTCAGGGAGCGGGTGGTCGTCATGCGGCACGCCGTCAAGAACGCACTCATCCCGGTAGTTACCCTGATAGGCCTGCAGTTGCCGATCCTGATAGGTGGCTCGGTCATCATGGAGAACATATTCAACCTGCCAGGGTTGGGTCGTCTCATGGTGGTTGCGCTGGGAGATCGAGACTACCCGGTGGTCTCCGGGGTCAACCTGTTCTTCGCCACCGCGGTGGTGCTGTTCAATCTCCTGATAGACCTGCTCTATTCCTTTCTGGACCCGAGGGTGCGGTATGAATGACGCGCGGGGGCCGTTTGCCGATTTCTTCGGCAGGTTGTGGCGGCAGAAGCCCCTGGGCATCGCCAGCGGGATCGTCATCTTGATCCTGATTCTGTTGGCGATCTTCGCCGATGTTCTGGCCCCCTATCCGTTCGATCAGCTGAACCTGGCAGACCGGCTGCAGGGCTCATCGACCCGCCATCTGCTGGGGACCGATCAGTTGGGCCGCGACCTGTTGAGCCGTCTGCTGTTCGGGGCGCGTATCTCGCTGGTCGTTGGTCTGGTGGCGACCACGCTGAACGTGGTGGTCGCCACCCTCATCGGCGGCACATCCGGATTCCTCGGGGGTAAGCTGGACCTGGCGGTGCAGCGCTTCGTCGATGCCTGGATGGCGTTCCCGGGACTGCTGCTGTTGCTCACGATCATGTCGATCGCGGGGCAGGGTCTGCCACAGATCATTGTGGTGCTGGGGATCGCCGGCGGGGTGGGCGGCTCGCGCGTGGTCAGAGGCGCGGTGGTGGCCACCAAGGGCAACGACTACTTTCTGGCAGCCAAGGCCGTGGGCGCGCCCACCACGCAGATCCTGGTGCGCCATGTCCTGCCCAATATCGTGGCGCCGCTGATCATCATCTTCAGCATCAACGTCGGCGGCGTCATCCTGGCCGAGGCGTCGCTGAGCTTTCTGGGGTTCGGGCTGCCGATCCAGGTTCCCAGTTGGGGAGGGATGCTGAGCCGGGAGGGGCGGCGATTCATGGAGCAGGCGCCATGGCTGGCGCTGTGGCCCGGGCTGTGCCTGACGATCGTGGTGTACAGCTTCAACATGTTGGGTGATGCCATGCGGGATCTGCTCGATCCGCGCCTGCGCGGCGGTGGCGGCAGCCTCGGTGCCGGCGACACCGCGTAGGCCCCCACAGAGATCGACGCTGCTGCGGACGTGGATCTGATCGACTATCATTGGCGCATTGGCGCCATTGGCGACCGAGGAGGCTTGCACCGTGCGTACGTTTGATAGGGAGTCCAACGACCTACGCGCGTGGATCGGCGACGCTCGGCCTCGCCGCCCACACGGACGGGGCGATCCACGCCGGCGCGGACGACACGCTGGCGATCGGCATGCAGCAAGGCCCGCGCCCGGAGCAGCAGGACTGCGGCGTGGCGCTGCTCTGGGTTCCCCGTGGCGGCGGGTTCTCCCCCCGCTGTGCGGCGGTGATGGACAGACATTCAGCGACGAGCCGGTGCACAGCGTGTGGGCGTACAGCGAGGAAACCGAATGGGCTATATTGATTACGGTTTACCGGCCTGATCCACAGCGTTGGCTTGAATGGCGTACAAGGAGGCCAACCGATGAACCCCTTCAGTAAGTGCCCAGTGTGTGGTGGCGAAGTGACTGAGAAGGAAGTCGAGAAGCTTCTGCGCGGGGGTGTCAATCTGGCTACCCTGAGAGTCCGTGCCGAGGTCTGCTTACGCTGTGGAGAGCGGATGTACTCGAAGGATACGGTCAGGCACTTCGAACAGATCCGCCAAAAGCTCGCCAAGCGCGATGTCGCGGAGTTCGACCCTTTGGGACAATCGTTCCGGGTCTCTGTTTGATCTCTGCGCGTCAGCCCAGCGAGAGCGGTGGTAGAAGACGGATGGGCGCCGCGCAGGCGCGCTGGCGCTGCTGGTTGGGCGTTACCGCCCCGTGTCCCAGCTCGCGCCGCCGTCGCGGGTCCGCCGGATTGCGTCCACCGAGCCCGGGATCCCGTTGCCGGTGGCGACGAACATCAAGTCGGGGTCGTGGGGCTTGATGATCATGCACTCTTGTGCACCCGTCCACTCAAGTTCGACCTCTACCAGATGTCGGCGGTTCCCGAGTACTGGATCGTAGACCCCGACAACCGCCACGTGCGCCGGTATCTGTTGGCCGACGGCAGTTACCGTCACGACGGCAACTACGACGCGGCGATCGAATTCGCCGCGGTTCCCGGGGTTGCCGTCGATCTCGACCTCGTCTGGTAGCGTGTGCCGTGGCGCCCGCATGATGGCCCAGCGTGTCGACCGCCGCCTGCGACTGCTGCGGGGTCACGGTTCCTGCCAGCGGTCGAGGTGGACGATCGATGCGGCCGGCGGGCGCGCGGTGGGCCGCCACTCGCCGCCGGTGGTGTAGGCCACCGGCAGTAGGCCGACCTGCAGCACGTCGTCAGGCAGGCGAGCAGGTCGGCGGCTGCGCGCTCGGCACCGCTCTTCGCGAATTGAAGCAGCTGGACCGGCAGGTATTACAACGGCTTGTGACCGCAGCCGAAGCGCGGCGCGTGACCATGAGGACGCCATCATCTGGCTGGAGCGAGCGCGGCTGGTTCACCGGGTCTTCGCTGTGGCGACCGCTCGCCTACCACTGGGCAGTTACGCCGATCGGCGATCGTTCAAGGTGTACTCGCTGGATGTCGGTCTGCTCGGCGCGCTGGCTGGCACCGCGCCGCAACTGCTCGTCCACGGCGACGACTTGTTCGCCGAGTACCGCGGGGCGCTGGTCGAGAACTACGTGGCGCAGCAGTTGGCGGCCGCTTCCGGCGCTGCCCCGGGCACACCCGCCATCGCCGGCGGCCTCTACTTCTGGCGCAGCACCGGCGGCATGGCGGAGGTCGACTTCTTGCTGGAACGTGGTAACGCTGTGCTGCCTGTGGAAGTGAGAGCGGGAATAAACCCGCGCAGCAAGAGCCTGCAATCGTTCGACTCCCAGTTCTCTGCCCCCGGGCTGGTGCGCAGCACCCTGCTGAACCTGAAGCGGGACGGAAGGGTTACCAACATTCCGCTGTACGCCCTTCCCGATGGACTGCGGTTTGCCGGACCAGACGAACTGCCGAGCCGTGCTGTCCAGCAGTCTGGTTGGGGTCGTTAGCCTGGCGCCGTGCCAGGCGCGAGCTCTTCATCGGCTCGACGCACCTCGTGCGCGTCGGCACCCACACCCGGCGAAGCTGTTCGCGGACAACGTCGGCAATCTGCTTCTCGTCGCCGCGTCGCCGAAAATCGCTTGCACTAACGTGGACGGCCGGCTACACTCGTCCGCGCATGGTGACTGACGCCATCCACCCCAGTTGCCGGCTAGCGCTAACGCACCCGACAACCCGACAACCCGACAACCCGACAACCCGACAACCGCGCGCGCCGCTAGCTATCCGCTCAGGCAACCGTGCAGCGGCCGACCACTCGGCCCGGGTGCTGAGCGCACCATCGATCCGCGTGGCGCACACCCGCCACGCATCCGCGCGTCTAACGGCCGACGAAGTCCACCCCGAACTCCACCAGTCCACACCAGCACTCGTCGCGACGCCTGCCCGGCAGTCACACACCGATGGGTGCCGCGTCCGACCGCCACCCCGCGTGGTGTTGGGAGGCATGCCCAGGTCAAAGGAGGCAAGAGATGAAATCTCCGTACGACTAATGCGGCTCGGGACCGAGCGGCCGCGGCCGCTAAAGGGTGTCGCCCTCGCTTACTGGTCACCTGCGGAATGCAGGCATACTGCGAGAGTAGGCGAGGGGCCGACAGTAGATCCTACTCTCGCACAAAGGAATTTGATGTATATGAAATTTCGCAAGTGCCTCGCCGTACTGATTGGCTTGGCCCTGACCGCAACCGGCCTCTGGGCCGCTGGCGCAGAAGAGGGGTCGGCAGCCGCCGCCGAGAAGGAAATGGTGCTCGACCCCACCACCGGTGAGATGGTGACCGCGCCGCAGTACGGCGGGACAATGACCGTTTGGGGGGGCGCCTGGGTTACCGAGTCTTCTAGTGACCCCTATTTCAGCTACAGCGACGCCACCGTAGGCGTCGTAGAGAAGCTAGGTATTTCGGACTGGGGAATAGATAGAGACGAATTTGACTTTAGAACAGTGTTCTTCCCTGACTCTTTCCTGACAGGGAGGCTGGCTGAAAGCTGGGATATTTCCTCGGACGGCCTCACCTATACCTTCAACATCCGCGAGGGCGTCAACTGGCATAATAAGGCACCGATGAACGGTCGTGCGCTGACAGCCGAGGATGTCGTATATAACTTTCACCGTCAATTGGGTCTGGGCAACTTCACCGACGCCGGGCCTAGCCCCAACTGGCCCGCCGGCAACCTCAAGCGCATCCCATTCGAATCGATAACGGCCACCGACGATTCGACGGTTGTCATGAAGCTAAAGGAGCCATCCCTCCCCGCGCTGAATATTATTCTCCTCGACCTCCCTACTTACATAATGCCCCCCGAGGTAATCGAGCAACATGGCGACGTTCAGGATTGGAGAAACCTGGTCGGCACCGGACCCTTTATGCTGACTGACGTAGTCGATGGGAGCTCTGCCACCCGCACCAGGAATCCTGACTACTGGGGCTATGACCCAAAGTACCCGCAGAACCGCTTGCCCTACGTTGACGAGTTAAGGATAGTGGTAATGCTAGAGGAATCATCAATTTTCGCAGCACTACGCTCAGGCAAGCTTGATTTCAGGGCTCGGGCTCTGTCCCTGGACTCGGTAGAGAGCCTGCTGCGGACCAACCCCGAAATCGCGGTGACCCCGATTTGGTTTCGGTCGAGCGATTCTTTTGCTCCTGACGTGCGCGTGCCGCCCTTTAACGACATCAACGTGCGCCGCGCAATGCAGCTGGCGCTGGACAACGAGACTGCGGCGGCTTCGTACTGGAAGGGTCAGGCAAATGCGACACCTCAGGGGCTGATAGGGGTGAAAGGGTATTACATCCCCTTCGAGGAGTGGGACGAAGAGGTCAAGCAATACTACCGATATGACCCGGAAGCTGCCGAGAAGCTCCTTGATGAGGCCGGATACCCTCGAGGCGCCGACGGCACTAGATTCCAGACCGTCTTGAATACAGCGGCTTTTGCAAGCTTGGACTTTGCCGAAATCGCTGCCGCCTACTGGGCTGAGATTGGTGTCGATGTTAAGATTGATGTACTGACCGCCCCCGAATTTGCCCAGAGGATGCGCCCCCCCAGTGATTTGGAAGGCATGTCCGGTGCCACTGCGGGCCAACTTGGAGACCCTGTCACGGTGATAGACGATTTTCACTCGGATTCAGAGGTGAACCGCGGCGGAGTCCAGGATCCTGAGTACGACGCCATGGTTGAAGCCGCCCTAGGCGCTACTAGCATTGAGGAGCAGAAGAGGCTGATTGCAGAAGCAGATATGTACGCGATCGAGAAGCACTGGCATATATTTGGTCCCAAAAGTCCAGTGTACTATTTGGCCCAGCCGTGGGTCAAAGGTTATAACGGTGAAGCTGGCTTGAACAAATGGGAAGACTGGCTCATTTTTACCTACCTCTGGATTGATAGTGAGATGAAGGAAGCAATGGGTTATTAGGGGCTGAGCTTAGGAAGAAAGGGAGCTGGGGGGGTGTCGCCTGGGCGCGCTTCCCAGCTCCCTTACTCATTGAAGGGTGAGAGAACGGCAACGAGATCGCCAGGCCCCCATGAATCTTGGCTCGCAATGACAGGGAGTACTGTGACATGAGAGCCTATCTCATCAGGCGGTTGCTGCTCATAATCCCTACCTTGTCTGTATTGACCATCATGGTCTTTCTAGCGGTCCGCTTCATTCCTGGCGACGTGATCGACGTAATGGTGGCTAGGATCACGGAACAAGGTGCCGAGGGCGCGGAGATTGACCGCGCAGCTCTTGAGCGTAGGCTCGGATTAGACGTGCCTGTGCACGTGCAGTATGGACGCTGGATAGGAGTGTTGCCAACCCCTGACTTTATTACCGGTGAGTCCCGTTTCAAGGGTCTCCTCCAGGGCGCCCTTGGCCAGTCACTGTGGGGCGCCCATTTCTCGGTAGAGGAGAAGATAATAGGCAGATTGCCAGTAACCATTCAGCTCGGTGTCATGGCAATCGTAATCGGGCTCGTGATAGCGCTGCCCGTCGGCATCTACTCGGCGATTCGCCAGGATACCGCCGCCGACTACGCGGGGCGCTCGGTCGCCATCATCGGCCTGGCAACGCCCAACTTCTGGCTGGGAACTATGGTCATGCTCTACCCGGCAATCTGGTGGGGCTGGTCGCCACCGATGGAAACGATTCCGTTCACGGAAGACCCGCTGGGCAATATTGGGATGTTCCTGATTCCCAGCCTGATTCTGGGGACGGCCTCGGCTGCAGCCACCATGCGCATGACGCGCACCATGATGCTGGAGGTGCTCAGGCAAGACTATATCAGGACGGCCTGGGCCAAGGGTCTCAGGGAGCGGGTCGTGGTGCTGCGGCACGCGGTCAAGAATGCCCTTATCCCGATAGTTACCATGGTAGGCCTGCAGTTGCCTATCCTGGTAGGTGGCTCCGTTATCATGGAGAACATCTTCAGCCTGCCGGGATTGGGTCGTCTTCTGCTGACTGCACTCGATACCAGAGATTACCCGATGGTCTCGGGAGTAAACCTGGTTTTCGCCACCGCGGTGGTGCTGTTCAATCTCCTGATCGACCTGCTCTACACCTGGCTGGACCCGAGGGTGCGGTATGCCTGACGCGCGGGGGCCATTTGCCGATTTCTTCGCCAGGTTGTGGCGGGAGAAGCCCCTGGGCATCGCCAGCGGTATCGTCATCTTGATCCTGATTCTGGTGGCGATCTTTGCTGATGTTTTGGCCCCCTATCCCTTCGATCAACTGAACCTGGCGGACCGGCTGCAGGGCTCATCGACCCGCCATCTGCTGGGCACCGACCAGTTGGGCCGCGACCTGTTGAGCCGGCTGCTGTTCGGCGCGCGTATCTCGCTGGTCGTTGGTCTGGCGGCGACCACGCTGAATGTGGTGGTCGCTAGCCTGATCGGCGGCACCTCCGGATTCCTCGGGGGTAAGCTGGACCTGGCGGTGCAGCGCTTCGTCGATGCCTGGATGGCGTTCCCGGGACTGCTGCTGTTGCTCACGATCATGTCGATCGCGGGGCAGGGTCTGCCACAGATCATCGTGGTGCTCGGGATCGCCGGCGGTGTGGGCGGCTCGCGCGTGGTCAGAGGCGCGGTGGTGGCCACGAAGGAGAACGACTACTTTCTGGCAGCCGAGGCCGTTGGCGCGCCCACCACGCAGATCCTGGTGCGCCATGTCCTGCCCAATATCGTGGCGCCGCTGATCATCATCTTCAGCATCAACGTCGGCGGCGTCATCCTGGCCGAGGCGTCGCTGAGCTTTCTGGGGTTCGGGCTGCCGATCCAGGTTCCCAGTTGGGGAGGGATGCTGAGCCGGGAAGGGCGGCGGTTCATGGAGCAGGCGCCATGGCTGGCGCTGTGGCCCGGGCTGTGCCTGACGATCGTGGTGTACAGTTTCAACATGTTGGGTGATGCGCTGCGGGACCTGCTCGATCCGCGCCTGCGCGGCGGTGGCGGCCAGCTCGGCGCCGGCGACGCCACCTAGCGCCCCAAGACCGCCGCCCTGGGGCGCCGCTTTTGGCCCATCGCGTCCGAAAAGCCCAGGAGTCTGTCGCAATCCGACAGACTCCTGGGCCGTGCCCACTTGGTGTCGATGTGGGTGGCCCCCTCGCATCGCCGCGGCGGCGTTGGACGGGCACTGGTCCATGCGGTTCTGGACTGGGCTCGGAGAAAGGACGCGCGAGCGGTGTACTTGACGGTTACCTGCAACAACGACACCGCCGTCACGTTCTACCGGAGTCTCGGGTTTTCGTTCACCGGCCGTGTGACTTCAGGTAAGGTCCCGTTACGGGGGAACGTCATGCGTTTTGTATATCCAGCACGGCTGCGCCGAACCGGCCCGGACGAGGTTGTTGTTTCGTTCCGTGATCTACCGGAGTGTCTCACCTCGGGCGCCGATGAGACCGAGGCCCTTGCGGAAGCCGCGGACGCCCTCGATGTGGCAATTGCCGGCCGCATCGTATATCCGCCTGCAAACGGCGACCCGATCCCGGTGCCGAGTGCCCGGCGGACGGACGAGCATGATGTCGCCGTTCCGGCCGATACCGCTGCCAAAGCTGCTCTCATGCTCGCGTTGCGAGAAAGCGGGCTCTCACGCAGCGCATTCGCGCGCCGCCTCGGCGTTGACGTAAAGGTGGTGCGTCGCATGCTCGACCCGCGCCACCGCACCGCCGCCAGCCGGATCGGTGCAGCGCTCCACGAGCTGGGGCGGGAACTGGTCGTAGAGACCCACGTCCCCGAACCGGTCCGATAGCAGCCTGACCCGTTCGACCGCCTGCTGGTGGCCGTTGCCCTCGGTGCGGCCGCCACGATTCTGACCCCGGACGATGCGATCCCGCCGACCGCCGGAGGGCAGTTCTGCGTTTCAGGGCTGCTTGTGGCGAATCAAGTGCAGGAAGTCGGCCTCGTCGCGGCATTCCAGCGCGGCCTGCACCAGAGTCGCGGTGGAGGCCGCGCTGAACTCCGCCAGGCGCCGGGGAAACGCCGCCGACACCGGCAGGCCGCGCAGCTTCAGCACCTGCAGCACGGCATCTCGCTGGGTCTCCACCAGGGCCTCCGTCCGGCCCACGGCGTGGCCCTCGGCATGGCCCTCGGCGTGGCCCTCGGCATGGCCCTCGGCATGGCCCTCGGCGCGGCCCTCGGCGCGGCTCTGCAGGCGCTCCTCGCGCAGCAACGGGTCGTCGTCCGGGCCGGTTCCTACGGCCGCACCGAGCGTGCGTCCCACCCTGCGCAACGCGGCCATGGTGACGTACGACACCTCGCGCTCGTTCAGCGCGTGATGGATCTCCTGTGCCGTCCAGCCCGGGAATGCCCGGCTGCTCGCCGCGGGCCGAAAGCGGCCGCTCTCCAGCAGATGAATCGTCAAGCCGGGGCGCAGGCCGGCCGGGCGGCTCGGCGAGGACTGCTCGGGCACCTCGACCCACACCTCCGGGAAGCCCCACGACTCGTACAGCGCCAGCTTGCCGCGGCGCACGTCGGTGGTGTTGTCCACCACCATCCCCATTGGCATATAATTCATTACTTTATAATGAATAGATGGTGCCTTATCCCGTCGGCTATCACTGCCGATACCACAGCGGGTGATCAGTCTAAGTGCTGTGGCTCGTAAGTTCGGTGACGTATTGTCACGCGCTGAGCGGCAGAGTGTCGGAGGGATCGGCCCTACAGTAGACGAGCCAAGTGCCAGCGCCTGACTGGGCGCTCGTGGGCTCTCTGGGGTCCTATCGGCGCACCATTTCTCCAGACCGGGGTGGGTGGATACCATGCTCTCGCGCTCACCGGAGGCCGGCACGACGCAGCCCGCCAGCTTGGACATCGCTCGCATCGGCGCCTTGGCAGGGCGGCGCGCGGTCGGCTTCCGCCGCGCGATCCGAGGTTTCACACCGGCGGAGCGCTGGATAGTGGCGCTCGCCGATGGTTCGAGCGCGTTCGCCAAGATCGCTGTCGACCCGTTGACCGCGGATAGTCTGCGAACGGAACAGAGAGTATACGCAACGCTGCAGGGTGATTTCATGCCGCAGGTTCGCGGCTGGGACGACGGCGAACGGCCGCTGTTGCTGCTGGAGGATCTGAGCGGTTGCCGCTGGCCGCCACCGTGGGACGCCACCGGCGTCGACCGCGTACTGGCGGCACTGGCGAGTCTGCGGGCCGCCGACCCGGGGGACGCACTGCCGCCGTTGAGCGTTGCCGATCGCGATCTCGGCGGGGGCTGGCGGCGGGTGGCGGCGGCACCGGCGGAGTTTCTGTCCCTTGGTCTGGCATCCCCGCGCTGGCTGCGCAGCAGTGCTCCGCCGCTCATCGACGTCGAAGAGAGCGCAGACCTGGACGGGCCGTGCCCTACCCATTGCGACGTGCGCAGCGACAACCTCTGCCTTTGCACCGGGCGGGCACTGCTGGTGGATTGGAACCTGGCGGCGCTGGCGCACCCCGATGTCGACATCGCCTTCTGGCTCCCGAGCCTGCACGCCGAGGGCGGTCCGGCGCCCGAGGAAATCCTGCCCGACGCGGCACCCTTGGCGTCGGTGGTCAGCGGCTTCTTCGCCGAGCGCGCGGGAAAGCCGCCGATCCCGACGGCGCCGGGCGTGCGTTGGGTCCAGCGCGAGCAGCTTCGCACCGCGCTGCCGTGGGCGGTGCGCGTCCTCGGACTGGCGCCGCTCGACGGCCTTGGTGCGTAAGGTGCCGCCACCGGCTTATGGGTTGGTGGCCGATGCTTGGCTACCCCAGCAGGTTGAGAATGCCGGACATGAATCACGGGATCGCCAATCACGGAATTGTCGAGAGGGTTAACCGATTATACGTAATCGACGTAATCGTATTTGCGAACGCGCGTGTACTAAGCTTGGCGGGCGTCGGGCTCTGGAAGCACCAGGGCCACCACACCGGCGGTGGCGGTCATCATCGGTCGCACCGGGGGTCCACCTCGCGGCGAGCACGCGCCAGAGCGGCGCGGGCATGTGGGCCAGCACCAGCACCATGCTCGCGAACCGTGTCGCTGCAGCAGCGCGGCGGTAATCAATGCCGGCGCCTCCTGGCGGCGCTTCCGGTAGCACGCTTCATGGATCTTTACATTGATCCGCGCGATGCCGCCGCACAGCCGCCGGTACCGTTCTACGGCGGGTATTGCGCGCCCGCAGATATAAATATAACACGGTACGCCTTCTGCGCCCCGCATCGGTTCGCCGAGGTCGTGTGCTCAACGAGCCAGTCGAAGGAATCGGCGATGAACCAGGCGCGGTCGTCCTCATGCAGGTGGCCGTAGGTCTTGGTGCTCACCACGCCACCCCACCCGGGTCGAGCGCCGGGTCGGCCGGCCTACAAGCAGAGGATCGGAGCGAGCACCCAAAACCAGAACACCACCGCGACGGCGAGCATTAGTACTCGGATCATCATGTCGCTGATGATCGGCAGGCGCCCGGGGAAATGCTGAGGGCGTAGGCTGGCGGCTCCGGTTCCGGCAGAGACGGTTGCTCCGGCTAACCTTGCCCGTCCTTGATCTGCACGGCGCACTGGTCATGCCGGCGCGCCACGCTCCTGTAAACCGGCGCAAGCGCCCGCACGGTGGCAAGCTCCGATGCGGCCAGCCGCTCCGCGATGCGCCTGCTATCTTGCGCGAACTGCCGTTGCGCCGCTGCCGCGCTCCGGTAGGCACTCATGCGCTTAAGCGCGGAGGGACCGCCGAGCGTACTTACCGGCGGCCCCTCATGTGAGGTATTTGCGGGACTCAAAATGCCATGCCTGCCATACCGTGCCACGTCACGCCCGTCCGCGCCCTGCCAGGCCGTGCCCGGACTTGACTGGCATTGTATCTCACATGGTCGGTCTTGAGCAAGCGCCCGAGCCTTGCGCACACTTGCGCAGCTTGCGCACACGCCGAGCCAAAACCTTACAGGCGGTAAAGATGGCGGCGCGTTCCTCCGTTGCATCCGCGCGCGATCTCGCTTACGCTTGTCGGGGATATGACCACGCTTGGAATCACGACGAGCGCCCGCCTGTTACCGGTGCGCGGCGCTACGCTATGGCTGGACGACAGCCGCACCGCCGTTACGGTGGCAGTTCTGTGGCGAGTATCCCCGCCCGGCGATGCCGCCCGCCCGCCGCTCGTTGTCGCTACCGAGGACCCGCCGTGCCGCGCATGCGGCGCAACCCTCCGGCACGCTTCCGGTGACGATTGGCGGTGCCCGGAGTGCGGCGGCGTCCATGGACCCGCCGAGCTTGCAAACCTGCGCCCGGACGGATGGCCGGAGCCGGAGCCGCCGGACGCGGACCCCACGGAGCGCGAGCGCATGGAGCTGTCGCCCGCTGGGCTGCCGGAAGTGCTCACGAGCCTTGCGAGCCAAGGCGAGCTGTCGGCGCCGGAATCCGACCGGCACTCCGCCCTGGCCGATGGGCTGGCGGCGACTAGCCCGCTACGCTCATCGCCATCTCTCAAGTAGCACCGGCGGGTAGTGTATCAGTCTGCTTTTCTGCTAAGCACTTGACATAGACTGCTACCTGTTGTATACGGGGAGCCATGATAGGCCCCAACGGAGAGAAGCGCCCAGGCAACGTCCTGGCGAACGCCTTGCGCGTGGCTCAGATCGCCACCGGCGAGGTCGAGGAAGAGTACATCAACCGCGACCGGCAGGAGGCTGGCAGGAAGGGCGGCGCGGCGCGCGCTGAGAAGCTGCCCCCGGAGAAGCGTCAGCAGATCGCCCGCAAGGGAAACGCCGCTCGCTGGGACGACAAGTGAGCACGGCCGTCGCGGAGCCCCGAGGGCACCTCATAGTAGCCGGGTTGAGCGTGGCGGTGGTCTTGTTGATCGTAGGCTGCGAAGAAGGGCCTGGACAAACGAACCCGAATCCCGCGACGCCGGCTCCTGAGACTGGACAACAGCAGCAGGCATCATGCCTGCCGCATCCTGCTGACCAGATCATAGGGGATTGGGACTCGATCGATTTTACCCACGACAGAGATGATGAGGTTTACAGCTTCCATGAAGATGGCACATTCCAGCACATGTGGAGCACCAGTTCCCCTGAACCCGGTCTCGACGGGGACATTATCACCCGTACCATGACGGGCAGCGGTAGCTATTCCTATGTGGCCGCGACCTGTACTCTTACGTGGCACCCAAAGACAGCCAACCTTGATAACTTCGTGGCATGGAATGGTTCAGGCCAGTTCTGTACCATGTTCAAGTCTCGCCGCTCCTGCATAGCTGCGTTCAGCCGCAGGGGTAGTGCGTCAAAGCAATGACGTAGTAGTAGTGATAAAATAAAAAGGCCAGCCCGTATGGGTGGCCTAATCTGCTTGCCCGGCAGACAGAGAAGTAAGCGGCGTTGACGCGCCGGATACCCCCTCAGATCCTCAGGGTATCGCTTCCTCCGGCTGTTGGTCAAGTGCCGCACGGAGGCCAAAGCGATGGCCAAGAAGAACGGGACGAAGCTCGCCGCGACCAAATGGGGGCGTGTCATCATCGCCGCCAATTCCCCCGAGGGGAGCCGGAGACCGCCCATCAGGAATCGCCGCCGCGGCGGCGGCAGAGGAAGCGCCGGTGGCGGAGGCTATAGAACGCCACCGCCATACGAGCCGCTGCCGATACCCCCACAACCGATCACCCCTCCCGAACCACCTATCGGCCCGACTGGGCGTGTTGTGGAGCCGGAAAATGGTGACAGCCCTCCCGGGGTGACAGGACCGGGTGAAGAGGGGACGGCATGAAGGTTGGCATAGACGGTCTTCCCGAGGAACTGGAATTGAAGGTCTCCCAGACATCCGGTCACACCGTGGTGGCTGTGGATGCAGGCGGCAGCCGTCTGGGTAAACTGTACATCAACAAGATCGGGATCGTTATTTCTCCTGGCAACGCCAACAAGCAGAGTGGGACGCCGGTCGCGTGGAAGGAGCTGGTCAACCGTGCGCAGCAAGACTGACCACTACCACACGGCGGCGCCTCACACGGGCGCAGGAGGCAGAAGATGGCGAAGATAGAGAGGGCGCACAACCTGGAGACCTCCCCTTCAAGAGAGAACCAGACGGCAGTATCGTACTGCTTCAGGCTACGAAGTTCGTGGCCGGTACGGACGGTCAGGGGAACGTGACGATTTATCTCGAAGGTCAAGCACCCACACTGAAACGAGCAAAGACGTTTCAAGCGGTTCTGACTCCCAAACAGGCCACTCAAATGTCCACAGCGATTGAAAACATAGTTTCGGAGGAGAAACGGCGGTTGACATAAGGAGTTCTATTACAGCACCGGGGGAAGAAATACAACCCTTAGACTGATACGTCTACTTGACAAGTAGAGAGAGAGCCCTGCCATACTTGGGCCATGTACAAGCTGCCCACTGAGAAGCGAGCGCGGATCGTTGGGATGCTGGTCGAGGGGATGTCGATGCGGGCTATCTCGCGGCTGACCGGCGCAAGCATCAACACCGTGACGAAGCTGCTGAGCGACGGGGCCGACGCGGCCGTTGCGTACCATGACGAGCATGTGCGCGGCATCCGCGGCCACCGGCACATCCAGTGCGATGAAATCTGGGGCTTCGTGTACGCGAAGCAAGGCAATCTTCAGTTCGCGAAGGCGGCCCCGAAACATGCTGGCGATACGTGGACCTGGACCGCGCTGGACTCCGAAAGCAAGCTGATCGTCAGCTACCGGGTCGGTTCCCGCGACGGCGAGACGGCGCTCGCGTTCATGGACGACCTGCACTCACGGGTGGAGGATCGCATCCAGCTCTCCACGGACGGATTGAAGGCGTACCGGGAGGCCGTGGACGA
This sequence comes from Spirochaetia bacterium, assembly GCA_965262935.1. Lineage (GTDB taxonomy): Bacteria > Spirochaetota > Spirochaetia > SZUA-6 > Bin103 > Bin103. The sequence goes on from OZ253572.1 coordinate 2,491,184, forward strand.
GGCGTTCGGCGGCGACGTGGACTTCGCCCAGATCATCAAGAGCTACGGCAAGGACGAGCGGGCCGACGAGCGCAAGTACAGCCCGGCGACGTGCACCGGCATGGAGATCGTGGTGGTGCAGGGCGCGCCGAACCTGGACGATGCGAACACCAGCTACGTCGAGCGGCACAACCTGTCGATGCGTATGGGGGTGCGTCGCCTGACGCGGCTGACGAACGGTTTCTCGAAGCGGATCGAGAAGCACTGCGAGATGCTGGCGCTGTACTTCCACGCCTACAACCACATCAAGCCGCATGGCTCAGTGCGGACGAAGCGGAACAACCGGGTGACGCCGGCGATGGCGGCCGGGCTGACCGACCGCCCGGCGACGTATGCCGAGTTGGTGGAGCTGGTCGACGAGCGGGCTCCCGAAGTGCGGTACGCGCGGAGCTACCGGAAGCTTGAGAAAGCAGACTGATACACTACCCACCGGCGCGCGCGCTTGACTCCGATGAGCGGGGCCGCTTACGCTCCGAGGAATATCCGCGATGGAGAGGAGGCATACATGCCATGCAACTAGCGACCATCCCCACGGGTTCCCTGATCGTGCTCCTAAGCGCATCATTGGTGGCGCTGATTATTTTCGTATTCTACTGCTTGCCGACAGTGTTTGTGCGCGTTGAGCGCGGGACCAACGACACGGCCTCGGCAAAGGCCAACTTCCTAAGGGTTTTGAAGGCTACCGAAAAGGAGATCGTAATTTACGATGATGGTGATGCCTCGGAGTGTTCCTTGTATCAAGACCAGGAGCTAGTTGATGAGGTTCTCCAGTTTATCAAGGAACGGCGAGTAAAGGTGCGTTGCCTATTCACATACGATGAGAACCTCCTATTCACTCAAACACTCATGTCGGAGAGCGATGTAGACTTTGGTGCTCGGATTACGAATAAGCCACGGGACGAGAGCCATTTCAAGATCGCCGACTCGGGAATGATGATGTACTTGACTGAACACCAGAAAGGCGCTTGTGAGCGCACATATCGCTTACTGGACTGTACTTTGATGCCGGGGCTATTTCGGTGGCACGTTAGACGTATGGCAAAAGCCTATCTTGAGCCATTTCATCGCGTTTTTGAGAGTGGCTCCAAACCGACTGTATCACCCCCGCTGCCGTAGCCCCTTAAGGCATGACTCTTCCAGACACCCAGCTCTACATTTTATTCGCTCTTTCCGTTACCATGGTGTCTATTCTTGGTGCTTTCGTTACTGGCACGGACGGGCAAAGCAACTATGCACCTTCGATAGCAACAACCGTGGTGGCAACATGGGTTCTTCTTTTCCTTGCTTCGTTGTCTTCGTGGATTCAGGTTACTCTGATTGTTTGGGTTTTCTGGAAACAACCCGCCGGTAATTTTTTGCTGGGATGGCACTGGTGGACGTTAATAATTGTAGGACTAAGCGTGTTATCATTGTTGATACTTCAGGCAAGATGGTTTTGGAGTACTAGCGAGCCTCTCCGCCGCATACTGGAGTAAAACCCCTTGGAACACGAATCGGCCGCATCGTGCAAGCACGGCACCGGCGGCCCCATCTCATCCGAGTAGGTCGGCGGCTATCTCCCGCGTTTGCTCCGGTGATAGCTCCCACTGGGAATCCGCGCAAGCGTTTACTGCGCCAGGGCACACGCGAGCGAGCGAGCGAGCGAGCGGGAACGCTTGACCCTGAGCGCGCCGCCGGGCATGCTTGTCTGTATTGAGGGGTGATAAGCACCTGGGGCCTCCGCGCCGCGCCGGTCGTCAGCGCCGCGGTCGAGTCGGCAGCGAGCGGCGCGGCGGAGCCCGGCCTGGTCATCAACGAGGTAGCGGCCCAAGGGGATCCGCTGGACTGGGTTGAACTCTACAACGTCACCGAAACCGAGGTGGCGCTGTCCAACTACGTACTGGCGGACGACCTGACTGACGTCGGCAAACGCGCGCCGTTCCCGACGGAACTGGTGATCGGGCCGCCGGACCGCGAACCACCACGACTGGAATGAAGCGAGTTTGTCCACAGCCTATTATCCGGTTGTGGACTTCGCGACCATGAGCATCGCGGCGGCGGCAGGCACGAGCGCAGCGGCCGCGGTCGCTTGGCGCCGATGGTGACGAGAGTGGTGCGGGTGCGAGCGCGCGCCGTTGTCGGCGATGCGGGGACAGTAGATGGGCGAGCGGCGGTCGTGGTACGCCTGCTGTTCTGGAAGCCCGGCCGGTCGCGCGCGCCACGGGCGACCCACGACCCGCCCTGCCGGGAGTGCGGACGCCACCTGCAGTACGAAGCCGCGGCCCGGCGCTGGCAGTGCCCCTGGCTGCCGCGCCACTATGGCCCCACAGCGCTGGCGGCGATGTGTCTGGAGGCCGAGCGCCGCGCCCCGGCAGCTACAGCGCGGCATCCCACGGGCCACCGCCCTGCTGCTGCGCGCGGCGGATGCGGGTGCGCGGTGAGCCGCGACTCGTTGCTGGCGGCGGTGACCGGTGCCGAGCGCCACGCCCTGCGGTGGGCGTTGCGTGAGGCCGGTGATGGGCCGCTGAGTCCGGAGCGCTGCCACCAGGCCGCCCAAGTCCTGTTTGCCGCCCGCTGAACGCTTGCCAGCGGGGAGGCGCGGCTCCTTGATCGGGCGATCCTCCGTCGTGACGGCGGCGACGTGCTGTAGCCGGCGGCGGCGCGCGGGCCGTAGGAGCCCTGTCTCGAACGTACTGTCGGTGGCTGTCAGTTCAGCATGCGAGCAGGCTGGGCATGACCGGCGGTTCCCCAGAGAGCAGACTCAGAATTGATAGACGAGCGGGCCTGCATGGCCGCGGAGGCGCAGGTAAACGGTACCGGACTCCCGATCGTAGGTCTCCTGGTAGCGCCGCTTGATGGGGCGTAGATCGAAGCGGAGCTGCTCGGTGAGCCAGGCTTCGCACGGATCGTCGTCAGCGTCATGGATCAGAGCCGCTTCAAGCTGGATGGCAGGAGACACCTGGAAGGTGGTGGACACCAGGAGCATGAACTCGTGGTTGCGGCAGCCGCCCGCGTAGGACACCGAGACGCTGAGCGTGTTGTCAGCCACGTTGGCAGCATTCAACTCGAACGCATCCGTCGAGCGATCGATACCGCCGAACACCACCGGCGGCGGTGACCGGTGCTGGGCACCGGGGCCGGAACTGCAGGACAACAACGTGAGGGCGACGACAATCAGCGGGAGAAGGGGCTTATTCATACAAGTCCCTGCGTGGATGCCGACGGCTGTGTTGGCCGCTACGCAGCAGTCTGACGGCGGCGCTCCTAGTCGAGATCGATGTAGGCTTGCCGGCACAGCCAGAACCTGGCGTTGCTCCAGCCGATACGCTCCAACGATAGCGCCATCGCGGGAGAAATGCCGACGTGTCCATTCAGCAGTCTCGACAGGTGCAGCGGCCCCTACCCCATTGACACGAACCGACGGGTTGGTCAACCTTGTATCCAGTAATGCAAAGTACTGGAAAATGCAGTACCGGAGGGTAAGAATCGGGAACCCGCACCAATAGCACGACGTATCGTGCTGGTGGACTAGTATCGATTCCTTGGAGGGGCCAGCCTGAGCCCTGTCCTGTTTTTGAATGCGATATAAGCTCGGGTCGGGCCGCATAGCCGGGCCTGACGCGCTTCTACAAGCAGGGGGGCACCCTCTGTTGGCGCTGCCGTTCACCTCCCTTTTTCAATTCGGGGACCGACGAAATGGGACAGGGGGAGGTAATGCGTCAAACCATCGCAACCAAAGGCTATCAGGCAAGAGAAAAACAGAACGGCCGGAGACCCACAGCAGTCGGTCCCGGTGCACCTTCAGCATCAAGCAAGCCTCCGCGCCGGCCACCCGTCGTCCTTCCCGAGAAACAGCCATATCCGACGAGGTCAACGAACAACGATCGGCTGATGCTGGGGATCCGGGCATGTGTGGCGTTCGATGTGCCCCAAGCCGCCCCGCTGTGCATCGCGATCCTGGTGCGCTGTGGCGGAAAAGGATACTGCCTGCCCTCGACGGCGGTATGGATGGGCGACACGGACGCGTCGCAGCACACGGTCGAGCGATGGCGCAGCATCCTGACAGAGACCGGACTCATCGAGATGCAATCAGCGGCGATTCGCACGAATGTTCGTGCGACCTTCGTCATGAAAATGGTGCGGTCGAAGGCGAAAGCGGAAGCGGACGCTGTTGAAGTACCACCATATCCGAGGGGGTCAACCGACAACGAGCTACTGATGAAGGGGGCACGGGTACTCGTTGGGCACAAGGCGTCCGAAGCGTTCGAAGCATTCGCACTGTACGTCGCGATTGTGGTGCGCTGTGGCGGGAAGGGGCACTACTGGGCGTCGTCGGCGGTGTGGAAGCGCGACACGGGGGCGAGCCAGCTCTCGGTCGAGCGATGGCGCAGCATCCTGGTACATGCCGGACTGATCGAGGTGAAGCGCCGTGGGAACAACCCGGCGGAGATTTTCCTGACGGCGCGTACGGGCTTTCGTTTGGAGCTGCCCCCGGAGTCGGTCGCCACTGAAACCGACGTATCGCGTGCCGAGGTTGATCATTTGGTGCACTCCCTGGCGAAGCGACGAGGCGTCGGAGATGCGATGCCCGCCACGCCGTCGCCGCTTCAAGTGCAAGACCTGATGCGGGACAGTCGGTTCAACCCGAACGACTGGCGGAAACTGCGCGCAGCTTCCGAGTGGTCGAAGAACGAACAGCAGGAAATGGATGTAGATTACGAGCGTTTCGGCGAGGATCACGCATACCACATCTGGAGGGGGCGGTTGCTGGACAAATGGCGAGAACAGAGCAGGGGTCTCTGACGCGAATGATTCCCGAGTGGCGGTCATGCTGTGGCGTGCTGCTGCCGGTGATCCGGGCGCTGGGCGGGAGGCAGTGTCGAGAGTCTCGATGCCGTGCGCGCGGGGACCTGGGCGCAGAAACAGGGGGACAGCGAGTTGGCGGACCGGGCTGACGACACACCCGGTGGAAAATATCCAGTCGGGACCATCAACTACGACTTGCTCATGAAGGCCGCGCACTTACTGAATCCGGGGCCGTTCATGCTATACGTGGCATTGCTGGTGCGCTGCGCCGGCAAGACGGAGTGTTGGCCTGCGATGGACGATCTCGCTACCAGCCTGCACACGCAGATCGGAGCCATCAAGCTTTGGCGCAAGGCGTTGATAAAGGCGAACCTCCTTGATCTGCGCATAGGCTCTGACGGTCTGGAGCACTACATCGTCAAACTACCCGGAGAGGAACTGCGGCGAGAAAAACGCAGCCAGGAGCGAGAGCGCACGCAGAAGATCAGCGAACAACGTGCGGCAAAGCGAGACAAAGATCTGCGCAGCAGGATTGACGAAAGAAAGGACGAATCGACAAAGAACGTGAGCGAAGGTTTGAGGACGCAGCGTCGCCACGATAAATGAGGCGCCGGGCCGGCGGCGCAACCTCGCGTGCCGCTTGGCACTCCTGCACGTCCGGCGGAACACAGACGCCGCCGAGGAATCCGCCCCCTTGACGCTACTCGTGACCTGAGAGCCGTCTCCAGGGTCAACGCGATATGAGGAGAAGGGGGGGAATTATTTAGACATAGGCCCCCCATCCGGATTTCTCGACCGCGTATCGGTGACCGTCCTGATCGCTGCCCGGTCGAGGGTGCACACTCAGAGCCGCCACGCCTCCGGTCGACGCAACGACTTCCACTCGCCGCGCGAACAGCGGTAGACTTTGGGGCATGAGTGATGTGGCCACGCTTGGCACGTCCGTGGTCGCCGACCGCCCGGTGAAGGTGTGCCCCGGGATCGAGGACAGGCCGTGCGGAAAGGAGATTCCCGCTATCCGGACGTGGTGCGAGGACTGCTCTGACGAGCGCCGGAAGCTGAAGCGGCGGGGCTACAGCAGCAACGCCTACTGGGCCGACCCGGAGCCGCGGAAGGAGAAGTCGCGCGAGCGCTACCGGCAACAGCAAAACCGCCAGGAGTGCAAGGTCGTCATACGGATGGCGACCTGGATAAAGAACGAGATGGACAGAGAGAGGGATCTGCGGTTCGGGTTCGATCGTCCTCTGCCGCCGCCCCTTCCGAAGGCGTACCAGCGCATGCGACAGCCGCGCCGCGACAGGGTTTTCGCACGAGCGAACGACCTGGTAATCCAGGAGATACGCCGCGCTGCCCAGAGGATGAACAAGCACGGGCGGACTCTGAAGCACTTCCCGTACCGTCCGCCGCGCCTGCAGGACATCCTACCGCCACAACCCGAGCCTGCCGAAACGACGATCTCCGGCGGCCAATACAAGACCAGGCTCTACCGCGGCAAGAAGCGGGGGCGGAAGAAGAAGCGCGGCCGCCCACCACTCACCGAGGCGCAGAAGTACGAACGGGCCTGGCGGCGAGCGTGTTCGCTCTTTCACCGAGTCGAACACGAGAAGATGCTGCCCCACGAAGCCTGGTACGCGGTCAACCCGCAGTCGGGGATGAGCCGCGAAAACGCGACCAGGGAGACGCGGCGGTTGATCGCCTGGTTGCGCCGGGAACACCCGCTGACCCTGGGGGAACGGCTCTATCTGTCCGGGATGTCCGACCTCGACGGGATCTGCCGGGAAATCAAGGCCCTGCTTGAAGCCAACCTTCCCGCCACCGGAAAGCTGCCCGAGCGGCCCAACTGGTACGTCAGGACCAAGGGCCTGCAACTACTGATGAGGGGTCTCGGGCTGGCAACCTGGCGTGGTTTCAGGTCCGGCCCGCATGCGGTGGGCGGCGAGCTGGAAGACGTGCCCATGGAGAGAAACGACGTGCCGGCAGGTGACGAAGACTCCGTCGCCGACATCAAGCGCAGAATCAAGGCGCAGAGCATCTTCTTTCGGAACCAGTTCGAGGGGATACCGCTCGCCGATTGCTGGCTCGAGCTCAACCCGCACTCGAAGGCGAACCGCATCACGGCGAAGAAGGAAGCAGCGGATCTGGCCGACTACTTCCAGAAGCGGTATGCGTCGTCGCTGAGCGAGAGACTCATCGCCAACGGCCTGGACGAATTGGTGGTCATCGCCGCTATCAAAGAGCTCAAGGAGGCGGAGCGGGCCAGCGATCGTCAATGGAAACTCCTGTCGACGGGCCTGGACATGCAGATGGTCATCCTCGGCTACAGACCTCCTTCGGGCAGGAGCGTCCCGCGCCAAGCACTGGGGCCTTGCGGCGATATGAGCAGCGTGGACCTTGAGTCGGAGGAAGAGCTGCCGCCGCTGAGCCCGGAAGAAGCGCGCCGGAGTTGCGCGGCCGGCATCTACTGGCGGCACTTCGTCGAGGGGATGGCACTGCCGGACGCCTGGGTCGAGCTGCACCCGGAAACGAAGGGTCGGGTCACTGAAGAGGCGGCGGCCAGCGCCGCGGAGGGCGAGCTGACTTGGTTCCGCCAGACGCACCCGATGCCCATGGTGACGCTGATGGAGACTCACGACTTGGGGACAGATAACCTGATAAGGGGCATCAAGGAGCTGGGGGAGGCGACGAAGAGGCTGAGGGTCGGGACGACGTGGAAGCGAAACGAAAAGGGAAGGGTCGTATCGACGACGGGCCACTACATCGACGTGGAGGACTGGCGGGCGCACGATGCGGCGCTCGGCAAGCAGATCGTGCTTCACGGCTACGGCCCGGGCGGGTGGCGCCGTCCGGCACAGTCGGCAGACTGCCAAGAGCCTGACGAGCCGGAGGAGCCGCCGAAGACGTACGAGGAGGCGGTCGCGCGCGGCAAGCCGTACACGTTCATCAAGCATCCGCCGGAGATCAGCCATGAGGAATGGCAGCGGCAATGGGACGAGTACCAGGCCGAGCGGGAGCGAATCATAGCGAAGTACGGTGAGTTCAGCGAGAAATACCTGACCTGGTTGAGGAACCAGAACCAAAGGCAGCGCTGAGGATCCGCACTCCCGGTAGCGACTTCCCTGGCCTCCAACCCGCCCGCTTGCCCTTGGGCGCTGCGCTCAGATGAGTGTAAAAAAATCGAGTGTACTGAATAGGTAGGATTCGAGAGCGATTGGCGCTTACCATCCAACCGTGAAGACCTCCCAGCGGTCGGCAGAAAACCCAGTATATCGTTGCAGTATAGTCACTTCATCACTCGTTCACAACCCGTCTCGACCAACCTCCCTGGAGCCGCTCAGGAGCACTGACGCGGGGACGGAAAACGCAAGGCCGTTTACGGTGAAATCGCGAGACCCCCCTCTCCCACGTGCGCGCGAGGCAACGGCTGGTGTCGTGTCGTCAGGTATAGTCAGGTGTCGACGCAGCGCTCGCGCGACACTCGGGGACCGCGCTCACTCCTTCACCAACCTCCGGGGCCGTGCCGCGCAAGCGAAGCCGACCAGCTCCACCGTGCCGGCGGTCGTCAGGAGCTTGGCGCGCGGCTCCACCCACCGGTCCCAGACGAGCGTGGGGCGTAGCCGTTCAGCCGAAGCGGAGCAGCCGCGGCGCCCAGGTCCGTCCTGATCCGATATTCACCGGTGTTCATATAATTTCCCCCCTTCCCCTCATGAAGCTCTCAACTGCGGAATGGCTGCCAAGGGTGTGAGTAAAGCTGTCGGCGGCCGCCGGGGGGTACTGGAGATCGCCGGCTTGTTGTCCTGCGCACCGCCGGTGCGATCACGCCCCCTGGGATCGCGTGCTCCCGAAGCGTTGATCGCTGGCGCCAGTCCTACAGGGGTGTGTGGGCGGCAGACCCTGGTAGAGGGAAGAGTAGCTTCCTATACCCCCCGAGATGTACCGGTTCATTTCGCCAGATGTACCGGTTCATATCAGAGATGTACCGGTTCATATCACTGAGATGTACCGGTTCATTTCACAGGGCGGTGCCCGCTCGTCTTACGTTTCAGCCAGCCGCGCAGGTAGTTGCCTGGCTCGGGGCCACCGACGCCCAGATCGCGTTCAGCCTGTGCCATGCTGTTGCAACGCCGAAGGGCCTCCTCGACCTGTTCCATGGTCAATGCCTTTCGGCGCTCACGAAGCTCCCTCCGGTGGTTGCGCTTGGTATCCGTGATGTCGGCTGCGGTAGAATCGTTCAGCATCAACCAGTTGCGTAATGGCGTGGTTCTCCACGAGCGCTCCTGAGCCAGCCGGGCCGCCTCGCAGAATCGAGCGGTCGCTCGGAACCGAATGGATGGGGTGGCTCCTCTTCGCCGTGGGGTCGTCTCGACTTCGACTGAGTCTCCGTTGCCGGCCGCACCGCGGCGCGTGTAGCCAGCCTCCTGCAGGCCGTCCACCATTCGTCGGTATCGCCCTCGAGCCGCGGCTGCGGCGTTCGGGGTCTCCTTGTTGACCTGCTCCGACAGCAGAACCTCGAGCACTTCGTGCCACGTCCACCACTCAGTGGCGCCGCTCGGTGACGGTGCCCAGGAGCCGGGTCCATCCTTGCCTCTTGCCGGCCGTAGCAACGGAGCGACGCCGGAGGTGCCGTCGTAACTGCGCGCCAGCCAATACTCCATGCAACCTATCAGACGCGAGTAGCTGCGGCGTTTTCCAACATAGCGCGCTTGGTGCCCGGCACCGGTCAACGTGAACCGGCCTACTGCTTCGGAATGCCATATAGGCTTGTCGATACTGACCAGACGGCCGTCGTCGAGAGGATAGACGTACGCTACCTTCACAAACCGACTACCACGCTTATCGGAGTACCAGATCTCAAGATGTCGAGCGTACACCCACAGCGTGCGCCAGCGTTTGAAGTCGGCCTTCTTGGGGTTTCGGAATCCGCCGTGCTCGTTACGAGCCAGGAACCGCGCACCATCCTCTTCGGTCCACAGGATCGCGGAGGTGCTTCCGTACACCACCGTGAGTAACAGCCAGAGGTCCTGATGGCGCGAGCCGTCGTATCGCGGCCACGCAACCATCGGCATCGCTCTTTGACGAGCGTCCTGGGGATAGATGTTTTTGCCTTCACTAGTATCGAAACGGAGGCAGCCGGAGGAATCCACCAAAGTAGGTTTGTCCACGTACAGCCGACGTCTCGTCGAAAAGCCCGGTATCAGAACAACGCTCAGATAGTCTGTAAGCGGCCTCCCGTTCAGTTCAACATCGGTATCGTCCCGATCTTCTCGCCACGATCTGCGCAACACCTCGCTTGCAGCGTAGTGAATACGGGTCATGTTGTTGATGTTGGATATGAGTGCTTTGTCGGGGGGAGCCTGTCGGATGTCCATCACCGTGACGAGTGGGTGGTCGGGGCGCGGTTCCGGCAGATCGAGCCATCGTCGGTGCACATCCATCACGTCGGGTATTTCGAAGACCACCTCGTTCGAGTCTCTAATCGAAACGGTGACAGGAGGTGGAATTGCTCTCACATCGGTGGGAGAGTCGCTGTTCGGTGGCCATGGTGCCCACCACCAGCCATCACCGAGTACTACTTCCAGGCTTCGATTGACCACGGCCATCTGTTCTACGGTTACGAAGCGCAGCCAATGAGAAACGAACTTATCCCAAGTCACCTGCATCACCTGTAGCCGCTCTTCATCCGAGAGTAGATCCGCTTGGTGTTTCTCCCACTCCGCAAACAGAATCACCGCCACGGCCAACTCGTCAGGGTTCTTTGCTGCGGTCAAGCCAGGAGGTATCAGTTGGCTCCGTAGTAGGGGTTTCGTGGCCGCGTTGCGGCCTCCGCTAGTCCGGTGGTGGTGCCCGAACCAAAGGTGCTCTCCACCCGCCCGGTCCAGGCGCCCTCCCTGCGATTTAGCTTCAACGGAGGAGGCGTCGCCCCGTAGTTGCTCTTGTCGCAACGGAGCAGGTGATTCTCGTCGATGGTCCAAACGCATCGAGAAGCGTTGTGCCAGTCCGTCGACCCGGCATAGGTAGCGCCGCTCATGGCTCCAAGTGTCGCAGACTTCGGCAGATGATCCAGGAGCAGCACCGCGCATCGGTTGTCACGTGCCCATCGATCCCAGTGGGAGATGAAGGCTCGCACCTGCGCACGGTGATTCTCGTCGTCAGCGTAGGCGCCGGCGCGGGGGTCGATGATGAGCAGTCGCGTCCCGATCTCTTTGGCGGTGGCTTGAAGGCGTTTTCCGACGTGGGTAGGCTCGCCCTTCCAAAGTGCTCCGTCACCGGCCAAGTCAGCGAAGTGCAAGCGATCCTCGACCTGGTCGGGGGCAGCCCACGGCAAGGTCTCGGCCATACTACTCAGACGCCGTTGGACCTCATCTTCTTCATCCTCCCATGAGGCAATCAGTACCGGGCTGCTTGAAGGGATGGTCAGGGCGGCGTCGCTCGCTCCGGGGTCCAGTGGAATCCAATTACACTTGGCCTTGCTGGCAACAGCCGCCGCGAGTTGCAGAGCAAGGTGGCTCTTGCCTGCCCCTCCGTGGCCCGTGAATAGCGTGAGGCGGTAGTTGAGCCAGCCCTCGCAGATCCATTCACGGGGCTGAACGTCGCCTTTCCATTGATTACGATATTTGATGCGTTGCGCATCCTCGGGTTGGTTCATACGCGCGTACCTCAACCCCCATTGGGCATTCGGATACGGTCATCCGTCAACGTCCCGCCGGTCGGACGCTCCTGACCGGGCCGACCGTGAACCGCTTTTGCACGACGACTCAACGCGGTTCGCCGGCATCCTCCGATGGTGTGGCCGGCGTGGTGTCGCCGCTCGCTAACAGCGGCGGTCCGTCATACGGCACCTGCAGCAGCTCCGCGGCTTTCCGCTTCGCTTCCTCAGGTCGACGGTCATATCGCTGGGTGGTCCCGACGTCGGCATGGCCGGCGAGTTGCTGCACGCTGGAAATGTCGGCACCGTGGTCGAGTAGTTCGCCGACGAACGAGCGGCGCAGGTCGTGCGGGCTAAACTTGGGCACCTTGGCGAGCGCGGCGAGGAAGCGCAGCCGCATTAGGACCGCTTGGGCGCTCAGGGAGCGCTGCTCGACGTGGCCGCCCTTCTTGACCGGGCACAGCAGGGTGCCCGGCCAGGAGCTGCGGCGTGCGATCCAGGCGTCGATGGCCCTCCTGCCGCCGGTCGGGCAGTAGACGATACGCTCCTTGCGGCCCTTGCCGTGGCGGATGGTGAGCTTGCCGTCGGCGTAGTCGGCGATCTCGATGGCGACGGCCTCGCTACGGCGCACTCCGCAACCGTACAGCAGGGCGAGCATGGCGGCGTCGCGCGCGCCGACCGGGGTGTCGCCGCAGACCTCGAACAGGCGGCGGATCTCGCCGACGTCGACGTGGCGACCGGCCGGCACCTTGCTAGCCTTGACGTTGCCGACATCGGTGATTCGCGCCAGGGCCTCGGCGTCGATGAGCCCGAGCCGCCAGGCTTCGCGCAGGGTGCCGCGCACGGCAGCGAGGGTGTGATTGATTGTGGCGGCCTTGACATCCTGCTCCAGGAGCACGGCGCGCAACGCGGCGACGTGCTGATAGCGCACTTCCTCCCATCGGACCAGGCGCGCGTATACGGTAACGCCGCCGGTGAGTATCTCGGCGGCGCGGTTGAGGGAGCGCTCCAGGCCGCGGCGCCCGGCGGCCGAGGGCTTGCCGGCGAGATAGACGGCGGCCGGGTTGCGGTCCAGCGGGCCGGGAACGCGGAGCACGGGCACATGCTCGGGCGGCAGGGCCGGCGGCAGGTTCGCGTCCTGCACCGTGGCTGGCGGCAGGTTCGCGGGCGGCAGGGCGGTCACGGCGCCCTCCATACGCGCTGCGGCAGCCCCTGATCGTGATTCCTTGGTCTCATGCCTGAGAACCTCCTGTCTGTGGGTGCGCCCATCGGGGCGCGGGATACGGCGGCGCGGGGGAGTCGGACCCCCGGCCCCGCGGCGGAAGTGGGGTCATGCCCCAATCCGCCGCGCGGGTGCACCCGGCGTGCTGCGCCGCCAGCCGGTCGGCTACCAGCTCGCCCGGCGAGCGATGCGATGCCGCTGGACGGCGCGCCAACCGGACACGGGGTGCGGTCGGGTCACGTCGGCGAGCAGCGCGAACGAAAGCGGGGCCGCGGGTTGCGCCAACCGCTCGATGCGGTCGCGCTGCAGCGCACGCCAGCCGCCGAACTCGCGTTGCCAGCGGGCGCGCTCGACGTCCCTGGCGACCAGGTGCAGCACGACGGCCGCGTAAACGGTCACGCCGGCCACCAGCAGCGGCGCCGGCGCGGCGACGATCAGGTCGACCAGCATGGACGATCCTCCGGCGCAGGGCGAAAGGGGTCGGTTCTCATGTCTGCAGGTTCCTCCATAAGTCAATCGGTCTCGTCATCGCGCAGCGGCTCGGGCAGGGCGCGCAACTGCGCGTCGATCTGCGCCATGCGCTGTGCGAGGACGCGGGTCAACGCGCCGATCTCGGTCTGGTAGTCGGCGTCGATCTGCGCCCGGATGGCGAGCAGCCGGCGCCGCTCGCGCACCACGCGCAGCACCTTGGCGGCGACCTTGCCCGGGCGCCGTAGCAGCCGGCGCCGGCTACGGGCCGTCTGCGGCATCGTCGGCCTCCTTGCTGCGCAGGAACGGTCGCAGCGCGCAGCGCGCGACCACCCACACCACCAGAGCGGCAACCGCGAGGGTTGCCGCTCCGATGAGCCACTCGGACACCTACTTGGCGTCCAGCGGCGGATTGCTCCACGCACTGGCGATCATCGCCGGCGTGTCGTCCACCAGGTCGGGCGGTGCCACGTGCGCAGGCACCGGTGCCACCACGGGGGGCGGGCCGTAGCCGTACACGCCGTAGAGCATGTCCAGGTCGTCCAGCGGCACATAGCCGCCCGGCATGGGGCCGTCCTCGACGATGAGCGGGATCTCGACGAACGCCGGGCCGATGCCCGAAGCCGGGGGTATCGGCGTAGGCTCCAGGCTGGCGAACTCCCTGAGCACGGATTGCTCAAGCAGAGCCTCTACTTCGTCGGTCAACGCCGGGTCGATCTGGTCTTTCGCCCCGCTGCCATAGGCGCTCATCGCGCCGATGGAGCACAGCAGGGCGATCCACAGAACCGCCAGTTTCGGCATGGTTCCTCCGAGCGGGAAGTGTCCCGCGATGGCTGCGCCCGGACTCGGACCGGCGACGGCGCCCCAGGTGGCGCGCGCAGCGTGGTGCGTCATTCGCCCTCGGCTCTGACGTGGAACGTGTAAGTGCGACACGGGCACTGGAACCCGGACAGCTCGCAGCGCTGGTGCGTGGTGTCCGCGCTGGCGGCGACCGCGAGGCCGAAGTTGCCGATGGTCTCGGCGATGGCCCGCACCTCCCGGTCGCTGAACGTGTCGCCGTTCTCGCTCACGGCCGCATCGAGGCCGTGGGTCAGCGCGAAGGCGTAGCGCGCGACCGCGACGATCTCCACCATGTCGTTGCCGGCGTCGATCGCGGCATCGCGCGCCGCCGCGCGCGCGCCGGGCGCTTCGACCTCGCGCAGCCGGGCGACGATCTCGTAGCTGAGCAGCAGCAGCATGGACTCGGCCATCTGCGTGGCGTCGCCTGAACCGCCGAGCAGCCACAGCACGACCAGCAGGCCGAACACGGTCAGGATGGCAGCGCTCGGTCCGTCGGGGGCCTTCTGGAGCGGCCCACGCTGTTGCGGGCGCTCACGCCCTGGCGGTCCCACCAGCGCGACATCCGCAGGCGCCGGCCGAGTATTCGGAAGCGGCGGTTCCTGTCGCCGGCGCGATCTCGATGTGGTCATCGCTGTTTCCTCCGTCCGCGCAGGTGCGCGGTAGACGGCGGCCGGGGCTCGAACCCGACCGGGAAGGTGCGGCCCAACTGCCGCGCCGCCGTGGTCGTGCCGGGGGATCGCCCCCCTAGCTGGCCTTGGCCTCGGCCGCCTCGGGGGCGGCGCGGCGCACCGGCTGGAACTCCACGTGCTCGGCGACGATCACGACCTTCGAGCGCGCGTTGCCGTCGGCGTCCTCCCAGCGCTCCTGCTTGATGCGACCGACCACGCGCACGCCACGGCCCTTGGTCAGGTGCTCGGCGCACACGGTGGCCAGCTTCCCAACGGTGGTGGCCTCGACGAACGACACTTCCTCATGCCGCTCGCCGTCGACCTTGTAGGTGCGGTTCGAGGCGACAACGAGCGTGCCGATCGGCGTGCCCTTCGGCGTGTAGCGCAGCTCGGGATCGCGGCACAGGTTGCCTTCCAAGAGGATCGAGTTCAGATTGTTCATGACTTCTCCTTGGCCCCCTCGGGGGCCGGTCGGGCCGCGTCCCGGAGTTGGATTTGGGCGCGGTTTCGGTGTTGAGTTGGCGCGCAGCTACCGGCTGCGCGAAGCGAGGCACCACGGACGTCGCGACCGTGGCGATGATCGACATGCAGTTGGTCCTCCCAGTGCCGCTGGTCGCGGCGTCTGCGACCGGAGAGCCCGTTACTGCCGGCATCCGGCCGGCGCCTTCTCGAAGACCGCCCGCCTCCGTGCGCTCCTGCGCCGTCAGCACGCCCGGAGTGCGCAGGGGGTACTTGGGCACCACCCCGCGCGCTCCGAGGGCTTCTGAGGCCGGACTTCGCATGATTGGCGGTCTGCTTCATCGCAACAGGCCCGCGATGGCGATGTACTCGCCCCTCAGCTTCGCGACCTCGCACGCCAGATTGCGCAGGTAGCCCGCGTACTGGCGGTGCTCGGCCGCGTGCTCGCGGTGCTCGCGCACCATGTCCCCGGCGCACAGCCACTGCCCGACCAACGGCTCCAGGTTCGCCGCCCGCGCCTCGCGCTCGGTCGCCTTGCGCGCCGTCTCGTCGGCCTCGTTGCGCAACCCCTCGGCGGCCAGCGCCACCGCCTCCGCGCCGCTGTAGCCGTCGTCCAGCTTCTCCACGATGGCCAGCACCCAGGACGGCGAGTAGTGGTCCACCCGGATCACGACACGCCTCCCGGCGGCAGGTCCGCCACGCGGATCGCCATGTCCAGCAGCACGTCGTTGCCGTCGTCCTCATCGTTGATTGCATCCGCCAGATCCACGATTGCCGGGTGGGCGAGGGCCGCGCCGTAGCCGCGCAGCCACACGCCCACCTGCACCCGGTCGCCGATGAACAGCGCCTCGGGCTCATCATCGCGGCGGACCTCGTAGGCGATGCCGTTGCTTGTCTTCGTCAGGTGCAGCCCGAACGCCGGCGCCTGCGAGCCTGCGATGTACGGGTCGACGTGCGCGGCGCGGTCGGCCGCCGCGATCATCACCCGCGCCGTGGTCGGATCACTCGGCGGCAGCATGCTCTGCCTCCCTGATCCCGGCCTGCACGGTCGCGATGCGCAGCCGGATGATGGCGGCACCGTCGCGCAGTCGCCGCGCCACGGTCTCGCCGCTCATCGCGGTCGTGTCGTTCCAGTTCGTGATGATGGTGGCGGTGTCGGCGTGGGGCTTCGGATCGCGACCGAGGATGGCCCGCGCAGCGGCCCACAGTGCCCGGTCGAGCACGGACATGGAGAACGCGGTCTCCACCCTCTGCCGGCACACGGCGCCGGTGTCGACCAGCTTGGTCAAGCCGATGCGCACACTGGCGGCGCGGATCGCGCCCAACATGCACCAGCACCGCGCCCGGCGGGAGTGTGCCGGGACCTTCACGCCACGGCCGGTCACCGCATCCGTGCACTGCGCCCACCCCTTGTCAACGAGAACGGCGGCGCAGTCCAACAACCGCGCCGCCTCGATGTCCTTGCGGCTGCTAGCGCGCAGCCCTTCGATGGTCTCGGACGACAGGCACTCGTGATTCGCCATCAGCGTGCCTCCCACCACGGCGGGTCCAGCGTCGGCGAGTCGTCGGGCATGAGCGGCCGGCCCAACCCCTCGCGCACGCGCTCGTCGGTCGGCTCGCGCTTGCCGGAACCGCCGCAGTGCCGACAGGTGGTGTGCTGGCCCGGCCGCGTGACGAATCGCGAGCCGCCCGTCACCCTCGCAGATCGGGCACACGCTCTCATGCACCCGCGCTGCGCGCCCGGCCTCCAACTCCGCGATCAGCGCCATGAGCGAGGCAGCGTCGCTGCCAGCCTCGCTCACGATCGCCGCCGCCGCCCGAAGCACTGCGAGATCACTCACGCGCGGGTCGTGCAGCAGGTCCGTCATGCCGCCACCCGTCGCGCCGCCGGCAGCAGCAACGCGCCGCTGCGCATCTCGCTGAGCGCCTGCCGGACGCTGCGCGGCGGCCGCGCCTGAACCTCGGCGCGCGCTGCCGCTCGCTGCACGCTCCACCACCGGCTCCGGTGCGTGTGGACCATGCCGCGCTCCACGTCGTGCGTCTGCACTACCCACCGGCCATCCTCGCGCCACATCCGGACCACGACGCAGCCGCGCCCATAGGTCAGGATGTGGACGCCGTTCTCGTCGCGCCCTCGGTGTACCCGCAGCCTCACGACGCCCACTCCCACAGCCCGCCGGCAACCAACTCGTCAGCCGCCTGCCGCAGCAACACGTGCAGCGCAGGCACTTCCTGCGCCATCGCCGTGCCCCACGCCCGGACCTCGACGATCTCAAGCAGCGCGCCGGCCTCGACCGGCTCGCCGCCGTCGTCTGCGCGCAGGCACCAATCGCTGAGCGTGCGCGTTGCCTTGACGACGTGGCCTTCCTCGATCAGCCCGTCAACGTCGCCGTCCTTGACCCAAAGGCATCTGCCTTCCATGATGTGACCTCCTACGGGAACGGGTCGGGTCATTCGTTTGGAAGCGTTGGCCCGGCCCGGTTTTGCGTATACGACAACTTGCGTTGCCGATACCAAACTAATCGTTCCAGATACGGCTGTCAAGCACACCGCGCAACTTTCTCTTCCGGGCCATCCATGCCCCTTACACGCCGTCCTTTCGCCTGTTGTGGGTGTCCCGACCCCTCGCGGACCGCCTCGATCAGTCCCCGGCGTGTCCTGATGGCCGGTCTCCGGCGACCGGCGCCCCCGGGTTGGCGTTCGTGGCGGCCCTGCCGGCGGGGCGTGCCTTCGTAGGTAGCTCAGGCGGTATACCGCCTGAGCTAGGTCGGGGGCTCGGCGCGGTCGGCCTTGATGCCGGTCGCCGGGCCGTCCGCGATGCCCGCCGGGCGCTCTCGGGCGCGCTCCGAGCCCCGCCAGTCGTCCGCGAACGGCCCGCCGGCGGCTCTGGCGGCGCTCGCCACCCCGTCAGCCGCTCCCAACCCCGCCTCGACGCCCGGATCAGCCCCTCATGCCCCGCTCGACGGACGCGCAGCCGCCCGCTCTGCCCCGCTCGGCGGCTCTCAGGCAGCCATCAGCCGCCCATCGGCGCTTCCGATCAGGCGCGATCGGCCCTCAACCCGGCCTTGAGCGGCCCATGTCGCCGACGGCTCGGCCCGCGGTCAGCCCGCAATCACCTCGTCACCGGCCAGCGGCGACCGGCTCAGGGACCCCCGGCACCCACCCCGGCCACCCCCGCTCAGTTCCCGCCGCCCCACTGAACGCGCGGACCCATGGCCGCGCATACGCACGACGGGTTTCTGATTTTGGGGTCTGGATTGGATTTTGAAATTGAAAATTGGTCTGGAGGCTCACCGGTCAGGGAGCCAGGGGCAGGTGGAAGCGGTCAGGGACCCCCGGACCTAGCGGGGAATAACCCCAATGGCGCCGATCTGGGTCGATGTAACGGATACTGGATAACCGTGCGTTACTCAGGGTTGACGAGCACACACGCACACGCGATAGAATTGAACCCCGGATTACGGGCTCTTATCCGGTATCGTGCGCCAAAAAAGAGCCCGCCGAGGTGCGGCGAGCCGCGTTTGATGCCCAGGTCACGTAGCGCGTCCTCTCTTCGGTGGCAAGGAGAAGATGCTTGATGTCGTCAGATACTGCCGCTCTGGTCCAAGAGATCGTTACAGAAGAGATAGAGCTGTTCACCACGCTGGTGGTGACGGACCATGAACCTCTCCGGTTGCGAGACGCCGGCGACCTACCTGATGCGCGGTTGGTAGTGATGCCCAACCTGGAGCATCCGATCACGGTGGTCGACAAGCTCGCCCTGCACGCGGCCCGCGCGGGCAAGAAGATCCGGACCTGGTGTTCCGCCACCGATAGCGGTCGGCGCATTGCGCTGGAAGTGGCGCGCACGCTCAATCCCGCGATGGGCGGTGGGCGAGTACTCCACATCACGGTGCCGCCGGATCGTTGGCAGCCGGCGCTTCATTCATTCGAGGAACTGGTTGAAACCGCCCGTCCTACCGCACCGGTGAGCCCGGCCGGTGGAACGGCGCCTGCCGCAGAGCCACAGCCCTTCGACACCTCTCCTGCAGAGGTGACCCGGCGCATTATTTTGAGATTCGGCGGAGAGCTGCTTGTGGTCGCACCGCCGCAGTCGAATCAGGCATCACCCAGCGGCCAAGCCCTCTACAGCACCGGCTACGCCCTGGGAGACAACGGCATCTGGCATGCCGATGGAGACACATGGGTGCGGTGGCTGATCGAGACCGCGGAGATCATGCACCAGGATGCTGCGCTGGCCTTACGTGGCAGGGCACTGTTAGCCTGCGGTGCCGCTATAGATCGTATCAAGCGGCCCGGTATGGTGGAGCAGGTGCGGCCGATGCTGCGCGCCGTGCTTGAGCTGTTGCGCCGGGATGGCGAGCCGTGCCACGACGTGATGGAATGCGCCGCGGAGGACCTGAATGCCAAACAACGCTACCTCGGCACCAAGAGCGGGGTAGTGGATCTGAAGATTGGAACCTTGTTTTCACCGGACAAGGGACGCGAAGCACTGGTGACCGTCCTGGCCCCTACGGAGTTCGATCCCGCCGCCCGCCATCCTATCGTTGATGATCTTCTCGGCCGCATGAGCCCGGAGGGGCGCGGGCATTTCATGGGAGCACTCGGCAACGCACTTCGCTCGAACCCGAAGCGTCTTTATGCCGTCGTCTGTGAGCCGGACTGCGGGAAGACCACCTACCACAACCTGATCGTCAACACCCTCGGCCCTGTGTACGCGAAAGTTGCTGGGGTGAATGTCATACAGGATCGGCGCAACGCCATGACGAGCGACACGCAACTGACCCCCGGTCTGACCGCGTGGTGGTCCCCGACTCGCATTATCCTCATGGATGAGGTCAAGGAGACCAGCTTGAGCCCCGAGCTGGTGAAGGATCTCACCGGCGGGGGCAAGCTCACGGCCCGCGGGCTTCGCCAGGACCTGCAGACCAAGCCGGTGACGGCGACCACGTTCATGCTGAGCAACGAGGAGACTGTGCCGCGACTGCGCCTCGACGACCCCGGGCTGCGTGTCCGCTACCGAGAGTTACGGTTGCCGTACATTCCCGACGACGAACGCGACGATGGCTACATCAGGGGTGAAGGGACGCAGCTACCAGAGGTGCGCGCCGCGTTTCTGGCAGCTTTGGTAGCTGCCGCGAAGGAGAATCCGGAGCCGCCGAAAGACACCCCCGAGGTGAAGGCGAATACAGCCAAGCGCGTCGAGCAGGACGCCGGCGAGCTGGGGCGCTTGGCCCGGCGCCTGGTGCGTGACGGCGAAGCACGGTTGGCGTTCCTGGATATGTGGGTGGCATGGTGTCAGGCCAACTCGGAACCTACTGAAGCACGTGCTCCGGGGGGGATCGGAAAGCGGTCCATCGTGCGCCGGCTGCGGGCATACCATACCGACCTGCCGGACCCCACGACCGTGAGGATCGAGAATCGCAACGTTCGCGGCTGGCGCGGCTGGCGACTGCTGACGGCGGAGGAGCTGGAGAACGAGTTAGCCGCCGAGCAAGCCCTCAACAATCTGCAGAAAGCGGTAAGGGGATGGGACAAGGACCAGATCGAAAAGGCGATTCCTTTGCTGGAGAAACTTGCGGAAGGACAGATCATCGAGCAGGACGACGCCGTCTACGTCGGCGCGCCGGGATACTCGTACATGCAGAGCGAAAGGAAACCGTCCGCCGCGTTCCATCAGGCTTACAAGCGGGCGTTGCTGGCGAGAGAAGCCGGACGGGCGGGACCCATCAGCAGCATAGAGGAAGATGTCGCGCTCATGTTGGCCGAAAAATATCTGGTACAAGCGGACGGGCGTCTCGGTGGGTTGGCCACGGCAGACGACCTGGCCGCTGAGGCGGCCCGACTGATGACGGACGCCATGAGTACGGCATCGAGGGAGTTTACGCCAGAGGCGAAACTCATCACGGACGAGCTTGAAAGGATCATTCTGTGGCTGAGCAAGGGCCACATCGACGCTCAGCCGGCCCACGCAGACGCGGTGGCCACCAGCGAGCCCCCCGCACTACCGCCCGATCCCTTGGAAGCGGGGCTCCCCCATGATCCAGAGACCAGCGACCTGTCCAGCGGCTAAGGGGCTGCTACAGGATGAACCACGATCCGAAGGTCACAACGGAACGCCTCAAGGCCGAAGGCTTGGTGGTGAGTCGGCAAGACGGCGGCGGGCACCGGTTGAAGGGCACCATCGACCGCGCCGTTACACACGCCCGTAGAGGTGTTGATAGACGCGCTTCTACATGTATATTGCCTGGCATGGAACCAACGAGAAGGAGTATCCGCCGGCGGATGGACGAGAAGAAGCGGCTTACGATCGCGGTGCATCCGCCGATCCATACCGGCTCAGGATGTCCACCTCGACGATAAGGGTTCCAGTACGGAAGGCAGCCTCGTAGACGGTCTTGGTGGCAGGAGCGGCGACGATCTGACGAGTTTTGTCGAAGCGGTCGTCGCCGCCGTAGACGAGCGCTCCGTCCGGGAAGAGCTCCCTCGCGGGTTTCTTGACCTCGCGGCTTTGCTCCATCGCGAACGCTGCCCCGACGTCCAGCGGCGATTCGTCGCGGGCCTGATGCCAGCCCTTGGTGGTGCACTCGGTAGCAGCCAAGTAGTCTGTCGTCTTCTATCCATATGCACATCTAACCATTCAGAGACAATTCGCGGCCCGGCACCGCCGAGGCCGACCACCAGGAGGGACCGATGGAGTCAGCCCCCCGCGGGACAAGACCCGGCCCAAAGGCCGCGCAGGTGACGGCATGAGCGCCGAAGCGATCGCCATAGTTGGTGTCGGCGTGGCCCTACTGACCGTGCTGGTGCCTCTGCTGCTGGCACAAGGCCGGCGTCTGGATCGCGTGGAAGCCTGTATTGAGCGTATCGAGGACACGCTGCATGTCCTGGCAGAGCGCGTGGCGCTCATTGAGGGCGCCTTGACCGGCCCCTGGCGCCCAACCACCGGTTCTCCTGCAGCAGCGTCCAAAGGCTCCCCGGAGGCCACCGCCGAGTGACCTGCCACTTCCGGGAAGGCGGTTTCTGTCGCCCGACCGGCGACGGTCCCGTTCCTCCCACCGACAAGTCTCACCACGACGCGCCCGTACCTGCCTGTGCTGCCGACCGTCGCCACGGACGCACCGCCCCCGGGCCGCCATCGCCCTCGATGCTGTCCACGATGCCCTGGGCGACCGCCAGGGCGATGGCGGCGGCGTTCGTCCCGCCACTCCAACCGCTCAGTTCCCGCCGCCCCGTGGCGCGGCTGACGGACCCTCTGCCGCGAGCGTGATGCGCCACCTACCGGGACGGGGTGCCGCCGGGTGGCTTTCCTTAAGACTCCAGAGCCGACGCAAATGGGCACGTGGCAGTCCGCTTGCGCCACCTGGGTCAACCCGCTAGGCTCACTCTAGTTCCAGCCGGAGAAATCCCCTTGAGCGGTACCACGATGGAGAAACAAAGACTGAACGAAAGGTCACCCACTCCCCGGATGGTCATCTGGATCGGATCCCTGTTGCTGCTCTGCATCTGTCAGTCGGTATTTCCCGACCACCATGATGTTATGAGGATCGCCACCTGGAATCTGGAGCACCTCAACGACGAGAACGGCGCAGGGTGCGTCACCAGGGACCAGGCAGACTACGACTCCATCGCCGGACAGATCCAGAAGATCGACCCGGACATCGTCGCGTTCCAGGAGGTAGAGAACAAGGCCGCAGCCCATCGCGTATTCCCAGCGACAGACTGGTGGGTGGAAGTGTCGAATCGCGCTGAGCCCGCACAGCCACCCCGAGAGTGTAGGGATATACGTGGGAAGTACCTCCACCATCTGGCGACCGGATTCGCCATCCGCAAGCGTGATGGGATGGTCTACGAACGCCATCCTGATCTGGAATCCCTCGGGGCTGATCCGAGTTCGTTTCAGCGCTGGGGCACGGACATCACCGTCACGCTTGGCCGCCGCAGCCTGCGGCTCCTGTCGGTCCACCTGAAGTCCGGATGCTGGTCTAGCCGAGAGGACGAGTCCAACAATAGTTGGACCAAAGCGAGCTGCAGTACCCTCAGGGACCAGATCCCCGAACTCAGAAGTTGGGCCGACCTCCGAGAGCAGGAGGGAATCGCCTTCGGGATCCTTGGAGATTTCAACCGCCGGTTTGCCGTCAAGGACGATCGGACCTGGAAAATACTATCGCCTGGATCATCCCCGCTCGAGCTTCTGACGGCTGACATAAAGTATGATTGCGCACCGCGGTTCAAGGAATTCATCGACCACATCGTGCTCGACGCCGACGCGGCCGCGCTGCTTGTCCCGAACTCAACCCGGGAGTGGCTCCGCGACACCCTACACCCGGACCACTGCGCCGTATCGGCCGATCTCCAGATGCTACCACCTCGTTAAGGAAGCCGGCGGCAGCTTCGGAACGGAACGTTCGCCGGCGGAAAGACCGGCTTGGCGGCGCGGTGGCGGAGCAAGGCCACCGACGAGACGGACTCACCGGCGATTGAGAAAACGCTGAGCCGTTAGATGCGGAGTTGCGCACCGAGCTACCAGCGCAAGTCGTGGCGGGGATACAGGTGAGGTTCGAGCGCTCTCGGCCTCCTATGCTACTGATGTCTGCACGCTGAGCAGCCGTGGCCGAGCTGAAGCGCGCTTCGGGTGAGTAGCGCCGGAGAATCCCCCTGCAGCAGTGTTTAGTTTAGCCCCGGCCTGGGCCACGACTTCCGATAACGCCGCAGGATGTCTACCCGTGCGGCGCCGGCACGAACTGATGACGAGAATCCTGTTCTTCCCGGTACTACTGCGCGCGCCGCCAGCGAATCGCGCCTACGGTCATCAACTCCGGCCGCGACGCGCTCAAAACGGGCTTAGGCCTTCGGAAGCGCCTCCAACCATCTCTCTACGTCCTCGCGGCGCCAGCCGACGGCGCGCGACCCCGCGCCACCTAATCTGACGGGCGCCGGAAAGTCACCGGCTCGTACCCGCCGCCATAACGAAGTGCGTGACAGACCAATCATCGCCAACACCGTTGGCGTTCGCAAGATTACGGAAGCCGGATCAAGGCCACTCCCTATCGGTCCATTGGAAGACAATCGACTTGACATTCTGATCTCCAAAGATGTGAGCAACAGACATGATGAATAGTAGCCTTGCACGATCAGCTTGACGTTACAGGGGTGGCCAAGTCAACCCGGAAGCCGCTGGAGGACCGCCAATGAGACAAGAGATGGGGTCGGAGGAGAAAACCAGCACCGGCGAGGAACTGTGCAGGATGCGCCGCCAAAGCGCCTGGTGGGGAAAACACAGGTGTAAGATGTCCGCCGGCGCTGCCGGTGGGCTGAATCTCGGCGTGGTCCTCGTTCGGGGTGGATGCGCTGGGCTGACTTCGCCGAGCCGCTGAGCTTCGGTGTATCTGGCGTAACCGGCACTCCAGATCGAAGGCGCGGAGGAACTCAGTACCGCCCCTCGGCCAGGATGGCGGCGTCCGACCGTCGCATGCGGCATCGTCCGATAAGGCTGTTTCTGTCGCCGATGCCCATGTGTTGGGGACTGTCCCGCGCCCTGGAGTTGGGGGAGCTTCAGGAGACCAACGAACGGTCGCTGGCGGCGCTGTTTCCAGGGGTGCCGGAGAGGGAGCGCCCGCAAGCCGATGTTGACGAGCCTGACGCCGGGGACGACAGCCAAGTGGTGGTGGCGACCGTCCGCATCCTCGAAGGCCAGCTTTTCTGGCTTCTGGCGGCCAGGTGGCGTGTCTCCAGACTCCGGACTGTCGGCAGATGGAACCTGAAGGCTGAGCGAATGCCCTCGGATGGGAAGGATGGGACCCAGAGACGAGGTGTTCACGGCCGAGGCGTGGTCGAGAAGGAAACCCGTATGGTGCCGGTATATGTTATGTGCAGCGCGCTAAGAGGGTGTTGACATAATAAACGTATCCGGCGATGATTCTGCTGGTTACCACAACGGTAATCAAGGAGGATCATGGCGAAAAGGAAGGGGCGCCCGCCCAAGATCGACGAATCCGGGCGCGAAATCCTGCGCGAGATTGTCACCGCCCAACCCTATGCGACGCTTGATGAAGTGACCGCCGAGTTCACGCTGCGGACTGAACTGACGGTAAATCCGGCCACGGTGCTCAAAGCACTGCGGCAGGCAGGGGTGAAGCGAAAGCACGGCGCGGTTGTGGTCAGGCGGCGAGTGGAGGAGGAGCCCAAGCGTTATG
The DNA here is from genome assembly GCA_965262935.1 of Spirochaetia bacterium. GTDB lineage: Bacteria > Spirochaetota > Spirochaetia > SZUA-6 > Bin103 > Bin103. The sequence continues at coordinate 2,516,504 of OZ253572.1, forward strand.
GCTATCGGGACGAACATCGACGGCAGGAGCCGGAGCAGCTCTATCCGAGTTGCCTGACGCAGACCGAATGGGAGTTGGTGGCGGACCTGTTCGAGCAACCGGGAAAGCGCGGTCGACCGCCGCAGTACAGCCGCTGGGAGATGGTGAATGCGTGTTGCTACGTGGTGCGCAACGGCTGTTCATGGCGGATGTTGCCGCACGAGTTTCCGCCCTGGGAGAATGTGTATCGCACCTTCCGGCGCTGGGCTGCGGGAGGCAAGTTCGAGCAGATGCATGATCGGTTACGGGAACTGTGGCGCAGCCGCGAGGAACGCGCGCCGGAGCCGAGTGCGGCGGTGCTGGATGCGCAATCGACCCGCAGTTCTCCGCAGGGCGGTCCGAGCGGCTATGATGCCGGCAAGAAGGTCAAGGGCCGCAAGCGCAACTTGGTGGTCGACACCTTGGGGCTACTGTTGATGGTGAGCGTGGTGCCGGCCAACGTGCAGGATCGCGACGGCGCCGACCACGTGGTCCGCGCAGCGGTCGACAAGTATCCGAGTCTGGAGAAGCTGTATGTCGATAGTGGCTACTCCGGCACCTGCGCCGTGCACCTCAAGCAGGAGCACCAGATTGACGTGGAGGTGGTTCGGCATCCGGCCAATCGCAACGTGGGACGCTGGGTAAACCCCGACCAAGGTGAACTGTTCCCAGTGCTGGCCGACAGCAAGGGCTTCGTGGTGCTGCCGAAACGGTGGGTAGTGGAGCGCACCCACGCCTGGTACGAACGGTGCCGCCGCTTGATTATGCATCATGATCGCCTGCTCTCGGTGTCGGAAGCCTGGGTGTGGCTCGCTGGCGCACGCATGCTCGCCCGCAGACTTGCCGCTGCCACTTGATTATGTCAACACCCTCTAAGGGCCGGCGCAAGAACAAATGCCGATTTTGGGCTGCGTTTCAGGACCGAGGACGGATCGTGTAGTTGCGCAACGGTTGGACCTGATGAGGTTCAAGTGCGATGGAAGCGAACTGAGCGTCGGATATTTTGACGCCCTTCGGGTATTCCTGGTCGACGAGCTGTGCGGTCACGCACAACCCGGTGTCGGTGGTGGTGGTACGGATGTGGTTGAGGATCGTCTGGTAGCTGCGCAGCGGGTGGCCGGCCCAGTTCTTGCTGATCTCGCTGAACAGGCGATGGTCGATGGGGTTCCACTTGGAGGCGCCGCTGGGATAGTGACAGACGGTGACCTTGAGGTGGTGCGGGTCGGCGAGGCGGGTCTGGAGAGCATACTTGAAGCAGCGGATGCGTGGGGAGTTGCTGCCGCCGGAGTCGGCGAGCACCAGCAGCTCTGAGGCGTCGCAGTAGCGTTCGAGGCCTTCGCGCTGCCACCATCTGACCAGGTTGTCGGCAGCGAAGTCGGGAGTATCGTGGGAGGTGCCGAGGACCACGAAGCCGCGATTGGCGCACAGGTCGTAGACGCCGTAGGGGATGGCGATGCCGTCGGCCTGGGAGCGGAAGTCGTGGTCGTTGACGGCTTGTGGAGATCGTTCCCAAGTGGTGCCTTGGTTCTTGAAGTTGCCGATTAGTTCGCGCTTTTTGGTATCGATGCTGACGATGGGCAGGCCGCGTTGGGCGAATTGGGCGTGCTGCTCGGCGATATACTGAAACTGCTGGTCACGGTCTGGACCGGAGCCTGCCGAGACGCGCTTGTGGTTGACGCGCAGCCGGTAGTCGAGGTCCTTGAGGATGCGGGCGACGGTCCTGGGACAGACCTGGATGTCGAGGGTGGCGAGTTCTGTTGCGATCTTCTCGGTGGTGCGGCGGGTCCAGCGGATACCGGTGATGGGATCGCCGGCGACATCGTGCTGCAAGGCCGCTTCGATGGCGGCGATCACCTCGGGAGTTTTTTTTCCAGGGGCGGCCGCCCGCCGCCGGGGCGGCGCACGCGGTCACGTTGCACGTCCCCGGCGAGCAGTTGCTTGCGTCCGCGGGCTACGGTACCGGGGTCGAGACCGAGCAGATCAGCGATGCGGCGGTCACCGCCATGGCCGAGCTTGAGGGCCTCAAGCCCGGCGTACAGGCGGCGCTGGCGTTCGTCGAGCAGCGAGCAGAACAGGACGATGGCGGCTCGCAACTCATCCGGCACCACGCGCCCGCCTGCGCTGAACGACAGGCCAGTCGGCTGCGACTCCCAGACGTGCCGGGCGCGCATCTGAGCGCTTCTCACCGTGCTGTCGGTCGCGAAGTGGACCCAGCGTCCGGCGACCTTGGTACGCCGGATGCGTCCTTGGCGGGTCAGGTTGCGCAGCGGATCCTTGACCTGGACCTGGAGCAGATGCTCCATCAACTCGTCAGAGGTGTATCCGGCCTCACCGTCGCCGACCAGCACCGCACAGGTGTTGAGCAGGGTGCCGTGTCGGGAGAACAGGGCACCGTGATGTGACCACAGCCCGAGTTGGTCGAAACGAGCGATCTCAGCGAGGGTGTAGTACTTGCCGCGGTGTGAGTAGCTGGACAGATACGAGAGCTGGCGCAGCTTGCGGAAGACGGTCATCGCCACCTGCGTGTCGAGGGCAGCCTTGAGCTCGTCCATGGTGAGGATCGTGCGGTCGCGGAACACCTGGCGCAGGCGCGCCGCAGGCGAGGACGGCACCATGTTATGATTACGCTCCATGGTGGCGTAACTATAACAATCCAGGGCGCTCGACGGGAAGTCTCCGGTTCGTGGATAATTGCTTATGGGACGGATACCTTCTCAGTCGCAGCAGGCTATGACCTGATGACCGGCGAGCGATCTGGTGGTTATAGTTGCGCTACGACCCCTGCACTAATACTTGCGCCGTCCCTAAGCGCGCGGTCGCGGGCTGCTTGGTGACCGTGCGGTACCAGGTCTGGTCAAAAGCCGGACCGGTGACCAGCCCGGCGGTGGTGCGGCGCCGCGCCATCTGCTCGGTCTGCTGGAACATGATCACGTACGGGCCCTCGTCCTGCAGGCGCCGCTGCAGGTCGCGGTAGAGTTGCGCGCGGCGCCCGGGGTCGAGCTCGTTGCGCGCCCGGACCACCGCCGCGTTGAACTCCTCGCGGGCCCAGGCGTTGCGCCACGCCAGCACGCCGGTCAGGTTCGCCTCCGGGCGGTTGTCGGGGTTGCGCGCGAAGGCGTCCGCGTTGGAGTGCGGGTCGACGTAATCGGGCGACCGGGGCTCATACCACTAGGGAAAATACGTAAATACAGGTCTGCCGTAAGGCTGTTCTGTAGTGCTGTATATGGAACAATTCGTTATCACCGACACAGAAGGAGGCTTCTACGGCTGTCCAGGCAAGTTACTAGGAGGCGGCATCGGTGCTTGTGCTCCCTTCTCTGGGTTCATCGCGTATGCATACCCAAGCAGCCAAAAGTACACTTCCGTAGGCGTTGAGCATTCAGCAACACGAGAAGCGGTATCATCAGCGTAAACTGATGCCATCTGTCGAGTCTGCTTCTTCAGTGGTGAGCCAGTATCCCAAATCTCGTATACAGGCTTGCTGTTGAGGCGAATCCTGATCTCAAAATGCCGTTCTGCTGCAAAAGCATGTATGTCGATTGAAGTCATTCTGTTGGCATACTACAGAGTCTCAACAAGTGTCGAGAGGGCCAGCACCACAGTGCTTGCACCGTATTGCTCCCTTCTTGATCGATTCGTGGCAGTAAGGACACGTCTTGACCGTGTTGGGATTTTATCCGGGGCTACTACACTCATCACGATGCCGATTGGACCGAGCAACACTCCGATGAAGAACCATCCGCATCCGTTCCGTTCTTTCTTGGCTGCCAGCACCATGCTTATGACCCCACACGCCACCCATAAGATAGCCAATAACTCCATACCGAGACCTCCCAATAGATGCCATCTTGTGTTACCGTAGACGTTTACATAGAAGTGTGCTATACCGTACCCCGTAGGGACTAGTGGTATGAGCCCCATTTAGGACACTCCTTTTGACTATTCGCCTATCCATTGGATACCAAGCGTATCCAACTTAGCATGTGCCTCTTAGCTCCTTTCTTCCAGCTCTTCGCGCTCCCTGTTCACTAATCTCGTGCAGGACCAACCAAACGCAGCGGGCAAGCCCTCGCTAGCTCCTGCACGAACCTACTCAGCAGATCAGATCGTGTCAATAGGACCGTATCTCCTGTCGCAGTAAGCATTTATCTGACGGCTTGCCACGTTCGCCAAGATTGGCGTATTATCCAACTTGCGTATGACTGTCGGCCGCTGAACCCTGATGCATGAAATAAGCGTGCGTCGGAGGTCACTGGTCGAATAAGCCCGGCACAGTGGCGGGGAGGTAGCTCCTCCCCGTCCGACGGGTGAATAGATCAGGACAGGCTTAGTGTAGTGGCACGATAGTCATCGCAAACGGCCTCCGACGCACGCCTTTTATTCGGCGCTTATTTGCATAGGCGGTATCACATTAGGAGACCAGCATGCCACTACATGCTGCCCTGAAAGCCGCACTGCTGCTCGTTCCGTTGCTTGCTCTCTCACAGCAACCTGTCCCACTAATCGGAGTTGCTGTCGCTAGCGAGTCCTCGGTACAGCATGGTTGCACTCCAACGGGAAACATCGTCCGAGGATCAACGCACTGGTTCGATCACTTCCATCAGCTATGGAATCCTGGGGCCTACACTCCTGACTTGCCCGCGGTGCAGTGTCCTACGTCACCTGTAGAGATAGTCTCCAAGGCTGTTGAATGGGAGGCTGTCGGCAACGGGCGATTCTACTTGATAAGGATTCACTTGCGGGTGAACACTGACGGCATTGGCTCTTTTACCTTGTCTGGTACAGGAGGTGGTGCACCGTGCCATTTCAGCTTTCGCGGCTATCCAACGCCAGGGTGGAAGTTGCGCCCGCACGCCGGGCAGGTGATCGACTTCCAGTGCGGCGGCTTAGGTAACAAGCTATACCCCAACGCCGAAGCCCTGGTACGGGAGCGACTGCCGCACGTCCGAGCCTGTCGAGTCGTCTTTGCAGACGTATACGGGCCGAGCGGTAGGCTTCACCAAACATGGTACAACTTCGACGAGCCAGTCTGCGGCGAGATGAGAGCAATCGATCCGTTGTTGTTTTGCAAGAACGTCAATCAGACGTGGGAGTATCCTCACGCTGTACCAGCCGAGGATATATGCGACGGGATTTACCCTCGCAAGGATGGGTAGGAGGCAAGGCTATGGATAAAGAAGGAAAGATCAACATAAAGCTCCAAATGACGGAGCACGTCAAGCTGTGCGAGGAGCTAAGAAAGTCAGGCCGTTTCTTCGGTTATCCTCGATTGATCTATGACGCTCTCAAGGCTCTCCGGCGTTCTCGGGAGGATACATGACATTCGCAATCATAATCTCTATCTTCGTACTGATAGCCGCAATCATCATCATTCGACGGGTAGCGAAAAGGATGCGTCAGATAGGGCGGATTCTGGATAAGGAGAGCCAGGATGAGTAATCAGTCAGGCATGGGAAACTTAGAACTGTCAGAATTGTCCTATTCAGACATAGAAGATGGTATCGCTCACTTCATCACTTGCTTTCGCGAAGTGTTGAATCGCATGGAGAACAACCCTCAGATGGAACGGTCGAAGTTAACCATTTTGAAGAATCTGGAAGTTGTCCTAAACGAACAAGCTCCTGGCGTTCCTTCCACATGCGTTCAACTCGCTGACGCAATCTTTGAAATGATTGACCCGCCGGAATAGCGGGACGATCAGTTGTCGAGTCGGTCATATTAGAACCTCCGCTGTATCTTTACGGTGAGAACTTCTGGCCGTTAACAAGTTCTCGTCTCGTTAGGCTCTTACCTTCCATCATCTGAACAATCACGATCATCTGCATAAGGGTGTCTAGCTGTCGGATGTTGTGACGACCTGAGAACTCGTCTATGTATCGCTGTAGGTGCTTCGGGCTCATCTTGTGGTAGGTGCCATGGTAGCCACGTTTCATCAAAGCCCAAAACGACTCGATTCCATTAGTGTGAATCTGGCCCATCACATACTGGCTGATTGAATGCTTAACAAACTCGTGGTTCGGCAGATAGTGGTACGACATCAGATCGTCAGTGTATACCTCCGTTCCTTCGTCCAGTAGCGGGTTGATGAACGGAGCGAGCGTGCGTCTTGTTCTATCGGGCACCACGGAGGCGACAAGGTCGGGCGTGAGGTCGCGGGCAATATCGACATCGCCGCGCTCCAGCAGCAGCCGCTGGGAGGACGGCTCCGGTACGTGGCGCAGAATCACGCGCCGCACACCCGGCGCGCCGTGGCGATAATGGGGATTCGCGTCGAGTACCACCGACTCGTTGGCCTGCCAGCTGCGCAGCCGGAACGGCCCCGAGCCGGCGCTTTTGGTTTGCAGCCATGCCGCGCCCAGGTCGCCGTCCTGCTCATGGGCCATCACCAGCTCCCGGTCCACTACCGATCCGATGCCGGCCGAGAGCGCGTGTAGCACCAGCCCGGGCGAGAATTCCTCGACGATGTTGATGCGGACGTGACGCTCGTCGACCGCCTCCACCAGCTCGCCGACGTTGTCCGCGTTCCAGCCGAGTTGGGTGAGAATGAACGCTGGCGATCCGCCGCGCCGCACGACCCGCTCCAGGGAGAACTCGACATCCTCCGGCCGCACCGGGTTGCCGGAGTGGAACGTCAGTCCGTCGCGAATCCGCAGGGTGATGGTTCTGCCGTCGTCGCTCACGGTATGGCTCTCGGCGACGCCACCGGTCAGCGTGCCGGGATCCTCCGGCTCGAACGTCATGATCCGGTCGTAGACGTTGGCGAGGATCTCGCCCGCAGTGAACTCGAACGACTCGCCCGGATCGAAGGTGATGATGTCACCGATGTCCTTCGCCATAACGAGGGTGTCGAGCGGGGTCTGCGCCGGAGCCGGCGCGGCGGTCAGGGCGAAGAGACCGAGCAGGGCAATGAACGGGCCCGGGAGTCGGTACCTGGACATGCGTACAGGATGTACCGCAACGCGTCCGCTCTGCTACTCATAGATCGAACGGATTGCCCATGAATCGTTCGAAGCAGAGCTGCTCCGGGTGTATCCCGATCGGTACCCCGTAATCCCGTGCCGCGTGGATGGTCGCGGACGTGTCGGCGCTCATTTCCATCACCCTCCCGTCGCTCTACCGACTCTCAGCCAACTGTCCGCCGCCCATCAGCGGCTCAACGGCGCTTGGTCAGGCACAATCGACGCTCCAACCGGCATTCGCAGCCCGTCTCGCCGCCCTCGCACCTCGCTCAGAGTCGCTTCCCGACCTGCCGGCAGCCGCCTGCGCCGACCCGTCAGGAACTCCGGCACCCGGCTCCCCGCTCAGTTCCCGGCGGGGCGACCACCGGCTGGGATACATATGCCCGCGCGTGCGTTGCGCAGAAATTTTCAGAAAGAAATCAGAGAGGGGCTATCGCCCAAGGGGGACTGGATTAACGAGTGGACAGGAGCGTGCGTGCACGGCGTCGCCTGGGTGTGGGCAGGAGAAGGCAACCGGCTTCGAGGGGGCTGGGCGGTGGCCTCGGCTCCCTACATTTCCGCGTCTGTCGGCTGGGAATTCTCGGAAGGTTACACAGAGACGAGTTGTCCCAGACAGCAGCGTCGTCGAGCACGACGGTTAAGCGCTATTCCGCCATTCCGGCTGTCCAACCAGAGTTGATATGCATGGAACTCGCCAAACTGCTCGCGGTCTTGGTCCATTTGCCGCTGTTCACTCACTGAAGGTCGTCGGGTTCGTTTAGACAGCTTGAGGGCCAAGCTAAGATAGTTCCCGACTCGATTTGATGCCCTCTTGACTTGGTATCTTGGTTGCGGACCGCCCCTTAATCAACCGTCCTGCGGATTGGCCCCCGCTGGCGTTTCTCTCATCGTCCGTACCGTACTGAGCAGCGGAGACGCGCGCCGGCGCGGCGCCGGCACCACAGCCCGCGGGCGCCTCGGTGCATCCGCTTCACCTCTCCCCCGGGTGAACGCGGCATATTCGTCGCTCATACCAAGTCCATCCGCGACCTTCTCCAGCGAGATTCGCTTCAACACATCCGCCGTGACCGGACGCTTTTCCTCCGCAAAAATCATGGCATGAAGCAGCCGATAGTACGGCATCGACTCCACAAGGGAGTGGACGAAATCAGCCTCTTGCTCTGACCAACATGGGAGGAAGTACACGGTGTCATCAAACACCACCGGCTTCTCACCGACCGGGCCCACTTTTGCGAAACGTACGACCTTGTAGAAACCAGAGATCGCGACCTTCCAAGGCGCAAACGTGTAGTCCCCCACCCCGAAGATGGAGAAACGGGGCTTACCCCGGTAGATAACGCTCCGCCGCCCGTCAAGCCTCTTCCCGTTCGCGCTAAGGTAGGCCCATGTTCGTGGCGCGTCCTCACGAATGTGCGAAGTGTCCTCGCTTATCCCACGCTGTGGAACAATCATCAGGCGGTCAGATCGGTTCCGCCCCTTAGCAACGTCTGAGCTCTTAAGCATTGGGAACAGGTAGACGTCTTCAACCTCCACAGCCTCGCCAAGTCCGTTCGCAAGCCCGCCGTCCTTGACTAGCGTCAGGTTCATGATCTTCGCACAGTCATGCTTGACCCCTGAGCGCCAGACATAGCTGGCATTGGACCCCAGGAAATGGCGGTATTGCATGAACTCATCAAACTGCGCGACCAGCATGCCATCGTGGTAGCCTACTGTCCCACTGGGCTCGGGCTCCTCCAAGCTGTCAAACACATCGCAATCTCGCGAGGGCTCGCCCTGCCCGACAGGTAGAACGAACAGACAGGCATCGACGGCGGCCCCGAAGTGGCGCAGCGCGTCCACCTTGAGGATCGCAGCCCGCCCAACTGGTTCGCCCAGCCTCCACATCTGCCGAAGAACCTTACGGGCTACCGCCATCTTGACCAGCATTGCGATCCAGCCGGACCGCTCCTTGAGCCACCCAACCTGCTTCAGCAGCATCCACTCGGAAATATCAAAGTTCGCCTTGCCGGTGACCGCATCAAATCCCCGGTAACCTTGGAAGTTGCTCTTGTTCGGCAGGTTCGTGCTTCCGAGCAGGCCTAACTCCGCATTAGTAACCCAAGGCGGATTACCCAATACTAGCCAGCTTCCTACTTCTCTATCCAAGACGCGCCGCCAGTTTTTCTGAAAGAAGTCTCCCTGTTCGACGTTCGCCCGACCACCGCAAGCCTCGCGGGCTTCCGCAACGTATCTCCCGTTAATGTCCACGCCAAGGATGTCTTTGGCATCCGGAAATGCCTCTGCGGCCGCCACAAGAAAGGCACCACGACCACACGTAGGCTCGAGAACAGCCGATGGCTCAATGCCCATAAGACAGAGCCTCCTGCAAACCTGAGCCGCCAGTTGGGAAGGCGTCTGAAAATCCCCGTACTGCCAGATGTCGCGCTCTTTCCGCCCCGCCACGTCAGCGCACCCTGTCGATGCCTGTGATGTCCCCGGCCTGCGAGATGACCCGCCCGTACTGAAGCCGCCATTGCAAGGCGTTGGAGATAGTCAGGTAGCCCTGGAGTGGTGGCTCCCGAAGGATGTCCACTGCGAGCTTCCGAGCTTCGATGTCGTCCACCGGAAGGTTCTTGTCCTGAAGAAAGGCAACTATGTCGTCTTCGTTGCCGTCGTTATCAATGATTTCGCGGAGGCCCCGAGTCATCTGGTAGTCGGCCGTGCGCTTCTTCTCCACAAAGATCGTGTGCGCCATGTTGAGACGCCCTGTCCTCGCCTCATGGTCGTCGGACTTCTCATAGACGAAGATGATGAGGTGGTAACCAAGCCCATAGATTTTTTGGCCGGCCGACTTGAATGGACAAGAGGATTGAGGTTGTCGGAGGCTTGTGACCTTGATATCCAATTCGAGGCTCGGGATGTCGATGCCGCTAGCCGAATTGCCCTCGCTGAACGAATACTGTGATCGCAGCTGGGCAACAAACTTGTGCTCAAGGTAAGTGCCCACGGCTTTCCCGTCCGTGACCCCATAAAGCTTAGACTCATCGTGGTTGCTCTCAACCTCTGCGAACGCCGCAGCCTCCGTGCAGAGTGTCTGGATGGTCAGCGGTGTCTTGTCGGTCAATGCAGATTTCCTGATTTCGCGGCCCGTCCCTTCAGTGGAACATCGCGCAGCCGATAGTTCATGTTCCAATCGCAGTGTAGATTGATGCTACCAGTGGGCTGTAGCACGCGCCGACACGGCGCAACCGATTTTTCTCTCAAGAGCCTTACCTCGTCCTTGAGCGAGGCCACATCAGCCTTGATCCCGTATAGGTCTGCAAGCATCCGTTCGAATAGCTCAGCGGCATTGTCCAACCGAGCGTTGAGCGCTTGTAGTGCTACGCACTCCGGCGTGCGGAGGCTGCATCTTTGGCGATCTGATGCCGTTCCTTCGCCGTGAGACGGGCAGCTGGCGCCTTGCCGCCCCGATGCTTCGCGGTGTTCACGTAGGTCTCTTCGGCTTCGCCCGTCGCCAGGGGCGCCACGTGCAGCGCGTTGGCCATCGAGTCGCCGGGGCGCTTCTCGCAGTGTAGTCCGATCATGCTACCAGTGTGCCACGTCCGCCCCAACCCGGCAAGCGAGCCAAGCGAGCGGTAGTGCATCACTTTACTGTTTGAGCGAGCTTGCGGCCCCGGCCGTTGTGGTACATCCGGGGCACAGGAGGGCAACATGCCGACAGGACCACACGGAGAGAAGCGCCCCAGCCCACGGCGTGCACATCGGCCGCTTGGCGACAGGCGAGGCCGATGAGGAGTACGTCAATCAGGCCATGCAGGCGAACGGGCGCAAGGGCGGCATGTGGCGCGACAATCAGGATGAGAACTCAGCGACAATCAAGATGAGAATGCCGAGGCGGCTGACAGCCCTCTGATCGGGGGGAGGTTGGCCGCCGCTGACGGAGGGAGGGCGTAGCCCGACCGTAGTCAGCGGCGCGGCGGCGCCGGTGGGGGCCGCCGTCGGTGATCGTGGCCGACCCGGCAAGTAAGGTGTGCCTGAGTACCCAACGAAGGAGCACCCATTGCCAGGCCGACATCTTACCGATCGCCAAGTGAGGCTCTACATGAGTTTTCGTCGCAAGGACACCCCGTCAGTGGCAGCGGCCAAGGCGTCATTCAGCAGCGCCACCGCCTACCGCATCGAGTCCGATCCACAACCGCCGTCACAGAAACAGACGCCGCGCAGCAGCCGCCGTTCCGACCCGTTGGACGGCATCTTCGAGAAAGAAGTGGTGCCGTTGCTGGTCGCAGGGCCATCTCATGCTGACGGACCGATAATCTGACAGGGAGGGCTGGCTATTTCGTGCTTGGTCTGGTATCAAGGAGGCATGGATTCGTTAAGCCGAAGTTCCAGCGGCCCATTCTTGTAAGTATTTGCTATAACAGGGTTTATCTCGTTTGTTCGTGTAAATCGTGTCCATGTAAATAATCGATACTTGCAACGTTATTCTTATCGTATCTACTTGACATGGCACTATTAAAGACTTCACCATTCCTCTCATCGAGTGCCCATGTACATCGACACCGTCCCCAACCGTAACTCTCCCCCGGCCGTCCTCCTCCGCGAGTCCTTCCGCCAGCACGGCAAAGTCAAGAAACGCACCATCGCCAACCTCTCCAAGTGTCCCGCTCACGTCGTCGATGGTTTGCGTATCCTCCTCAAAGGCGGTATCGCTCTCCGCTCCCCCAACGAACTGCTCTCCATCTTGCGCAGCTACCCCCACGGCCACGTCGCCGCCGTCCTCGGTTCCCTCCACAAGCTCTCCCTCCATTCCCTCATCTCTCGTCCCGCCTCCCGCCAGCGCGATCTCGTCGGCGCCATGATCGTCGCCCGTGTCGTCGATGCACGCTCCAAACTCGCCACCGCACGCGGCCTCGACCCGGAGAGCGCCGTCTCCTCCCTCGGCCACCTGCTGCAGTTGGGGTCCGTGCACGAGAATGAGCTGTACGCCGCCATGGACTGGCTGCTCGCTCGTCAGCACGCCATCGAGCAGCGCTTGGCAAAGCGCCATCTGAACGACAACACGCTCATGTTGTACGACCTGACTTCCAGTTACTTCGAGGGACACACCTGCCCGTTGGCGCGCCGTGGTCACAGCCGCGACGGCAAGCGCGGCACCTTGCAGATCGTCTTCGGGCTGCTGTGTACCGCCGACGGCTGTCCCATCGCCGTCGAGGTATTCGAGGGCTCCACCGGTGACCCCAAGACGGTCGCCGCGCAGGTCGACAAGATTCGCAACCGCTTCGGCTTGCAGCGCGTCGTGCTGGTCGGCGACCGCGGCATGCTCACCGGCGCACGCATCCGCGAGGACCTGCAGGGGATCGACGGACTGCGCTGGATCACGACCCTGCGCGCGCCCACCATTCGCAAGCTGATCAAGACCAGGCAGGTGGCGCAGACCATGTTTGACGAGCGTGATCTGGCGGAGGTCAGCTCACCCGACTTCCCCGACGAGCGGCTGATCGTGTGCCGCAACCCGATACTGGCCGAGCAACGGCAGCGCAAACGGCAGGAGTTGTTGGCCTCCACGGAGAAGGATCTGATGCCGATCGTGACCGCCACGCAGCGCGCCAAAGAGCCGCTGCGCGGCGCCGCCGACATCGGCGTGCGGGTGGGCAAGGTGATCAACCACTACAAGATGAGCAAGCATTTCCTGATCACCATCACCGACGACTCATTCTCGTTCGCGCGTGACCTGGACAAGATCGCGGCCGAGGAAGAACTGGACGGGCTCTACATCGTGCGCTCCAACGTCGAGCCGGAGCTGTTCGACGCCGAGCAGACGGTGACGGCGTACAAGGACCTAGCCAAGGTGGAGCGCGCCTTCCGCAGCATGAAGACGGTGGATCTGAAGGTACGACCGATCTATCACCGCAGTGCAGACCGGGTACGGGCGCACGTGTTCCTGTGCATGCTGGCCTACTACGTGGAGTGGCACATGCGCACCAAGCTGGCGTCAGTGCTGTTCGACGACCATGACCGCGCCGCGGGCGAGCAGCTGCGCGAGTCGGTGGTGCAACCGGCGCAGCGGTCACCGGCGGCACACCGGAAGGCGGCGAGCAAGCGCACCGACGACGGTCTGCCGGTACACAGCTTTCGCGGCCTGATGAGCGAGTTGGGGACGCTGACGGCGAACCGCGTGCGGATGGTGCACAGCGGCGCTACGTTCACCATGCACAGCGAACCGACCGCGCTGCAGCAGCGCTGTTTCGATCTTTTGGGGGTCAGCGCCCAAGTGTAGCCAGAAACGGACATTGGCTGTTGAGCGTAATTGTCCGTTCAATAACGATTTAACAAGTTTTCCACTCTGGAACTTCGGGTTAAGCGACCCTGCGGGGCGGGATCTCATCCTGCCGCCGTCGGTCAAGGACGTGACGGTGCGGCTGGCGCGGCCCGATGAGCGGCGGCGCTGGGATGCCACCATGGCCGAGCGTCACCCGCTGGGGTTCCGCGGATTCGCCGGGCGCGGGTTGCGCTACATTGCCGAATACGAGGGCTGCTGGCTCGCTCTGCTCGGCTGGCAGTCGGGCGCCTTCAAATGCCGTCCTCGCGACCTCTGGATCGGCTGGCGGCAGCGCGAGCAGTTTCCCCGCTTGCACCTGATCGCCAATAACACCCGTATGCTGATGTTGTGGCCACCGGGCACCATCGGCAACCTTGCCAGTTGTGTCATGGGCGCCAATCTGCGCCGTCTGAGCGCCGACTGGCAAGCACAGTTCGGGCATCCCCTGGAGTTGGCCGAAACGTTCGTCGATCCGACCCAGTTCGTCGGCACCATGTATCGCGCCGGCAACTGGATCCCGGTCGGACGCACGCGCGGCTTCGCACGCAGCAACGGTCGCTATACCGAGCCCCACGGGCGCCTCAAGGAGATGTACCTCTACCCCCTGCGTGGCGACGCCCGCGCACGGCTGCGTGCTCCCGAGCCGTGCCCCACTTGGCAGCCCCAGCACCCACGGGTGGCTCCTGCCGATGTCCCGTTACTCTCGTTGCTGCAAGAGTTAGAGCGTATCCCCGATCATCGCCGCGGCCAGGGCCGCAAGTTCCGACTCGCGGTCCTGCTGGCCATCTGGCAGTTGGCGCGGCTGTCCGGTTACCACGGCGTCGATGCCACTTGGCGCTACGCCTGTCATCTCACTCAGGATGAGTTGCTCACCCTTGGCGCTTGGCGCGACAAGCGCACCGGTGACTACCATCCACCCTCTCGCGCCACCCTCCACCGCGCCATGACCGACACCGATCCTGATGCGTTTCAGGCCGCCACCGACCGCTGGCTGGCCGCGCGTTGTCCCACCACCACCGCACTGGCCGCCGATGGCAAGCGCCTGCGCGGCGCCAACCGCCAGAGCGACGCCGAGTACCAGACCGTGTCCCTGGTCAGCCACCACGACAAGCAGCCGGTCGCCAACCGCGTGTTTACCGAAAAGGGCGGTGAGGTCGCGGCCGTCCACGCGCTCCTGGAGGAGACCGACATCAGCGGTTCGGTGATCACCCTTGATGCTTTGCACACCACCCGCGCCACCGCCGCCGCCATCCTGCACCGCCACCACGCCCATTATCTGCTGTCGGTCAAGGGCAACGCTTCCGAGACCTACGCAGCGCTCGACACCATCGACTGGGATCAGGACGCCACGGCGAGCTTCTGCGAGCAACGCAGCAAGGGCCATGGCCGCATCGAGCAGCGTCACATCCAGACCATGGAATCCGTGCCCGGCATGCTCAACTACCCGCAGGTCAAGCAAGTGTTTCGCATCATCCGCCACCGCCACACGGTCAAGACCGGAATCGATTCCAGCGAAGTGGCCTACGGCATCACCTCGTTGTCCCCCGAGAGTGCGGACGCACAGCGGCTGCTGGCGCTCAATCGCGGCCACTGGACCATCGAGAACGGCAACCACCGCTTCCGCGATACCACCTTCGCTGAAGATGCCTGTCTGATGCACACCCACCATGGTCCGTCCAACAACGCCATCCTCAACAACACCGCGCTCGCGGTGATCTTCCATCGCGGCAGCAACAATGTTGCCGCTGCGGTCCAGGAATTTGCGATGGACCGCAGCCAGGCGATCCGGGCGCTCACCGAACCCGGCTGATCGCTGGGCTCAACGCCGCCTGATCCCGAACTCAGCCAACTGCCGGAACCACCCGCCGGCACTCCCCCCACGCATGCTCCCGACCCGGGTCACCGCCGGCACGCCCGGCTGCTGCGCACCCAACTGGTGCCACTGAACCGCTCGGCCTCGTTCCAGGACCGCCATTCTGCCCGACTGACCGGATTGACAGGCTCAATCACCGCGTCGAGAGCCTTCCGCTACCTTCCGCTACTTCACGATGTGGAAGAATGAGATGACCCTGTTGCTGGTCGAGTCCCCGTCTCTGCGTGCGGTGACCATCTTCGAAGAACTGCGCCGCCGCGATCCAAAGCTCCCTGCCAGCGTGCGCCGTACCCTTGAGCGCCGCGTGCACCGGTGGCGCGCCCTGCATGGGCCCGAACAGGAGGTGATCTTCGCCCAGAAGAATCCACCCGGTCGCCTCGGCCTGTCCGACTTCACCGCCACCGGAGACCTCGGCGTCACCATCGCCGGTGTGCCCTTGACGCATTTGCTGTATCACTTCCGGCTGCCCTACTCGGGCTTCGAATACGCTGACGTGGTGCTCGGCGGCGAGAGCTTCGTCGCCTTGAGTGGCGGCTGCCAGAACGCCTTGTGGCTGCTCGGTGCGGTCCCGGAAGAGCACCGTACCGACAGCCTGTCGGCCGCCTACCACAACCTCGATCGAGCCGCCGCTGACGATCTCACCCGTCGCTACCAGGAGTTCTGCGACCACTACGGCATGTGCCCCACGCGCAACAATCGCGGCAAGGCCCATGAGAACGGCAGCGTCGAAAGCGCCCACGGCCACCTCTTAAGCGCGCCATCGAGCAAGCCCTGCTGCTGCGCGGCTCCCGTGACTTCGACGACCTCGCTGCCTATCGCGCCTTCATCGCCGAGATCGTCAGTCGCCACAACGCTCGCCACCGTGCCCGCATCGACGCCGAACGCGCCGTGCTGGCGCCGCTGCCGGCGCAGCGCACCGCGGACTTCGAGCTGGAGCGCGTCCAGGTCAGCGTGCACTCAGGCTTCACCCTGCGCAAGGTGTTCTACTCGGTGCCGTCACGGCTGATCGGCCACACCCTGCGCGTCCACCTCTACGATGATCGGCTGGAGCTGTTCGTCGGCTCCTCCCCACTGATGACCCTGCGCCGCGGTCGCGCCCATAGCGACGGGCGCCGCGGCCACGTGGTCGACTATCACCATCTCATCCATGCCCTGCGCCGCAAGCCGATGGCCCTGCTGCACCTCGTCTACCGCGATCAGTTGTTCCCGCGCGACGCCTACCGCCGCACCTTCGACGCGTTGCTCGATGCGCTCGATGAGCGCGCAGCCTGCCGGCGCATGGTCGGGTTGTTGGCCCTGGCCCACGATCGTTGCTGCGAGGCAGCGCTGGCCGCACGGCTTGCCGACCTCCTCGAAGCCGGCACGTTGCCTGAACTGGAACCACTCGAGGCGCTCTTCGCTTCCGATCCGCAATCGCTGCCCGATCTCGACGTACGCCTAGGGTCGCCGGCCGACTACAACGACCTGCTTGACCGCCCCGCCGAGCTCGCCACTCCACCGGCAGGCCCAGCATGAGTACTCCAGCACCCATCGATACTGCCGCGCTCAACCTGATGCTCAGCGAACTGCGCCTGCCCACCATCAAAGCGCTGTGGCCTCAGTTCACCGCACAGGCCGACCGCGAAGGCTGGCCCGCCGCGCGCCTGCTGACCGCCTTGACCGAACACGAAATCGCCGACCGCGCCCGGCGCCGCTTCCAGCGCCGCCTCGGCGAAGCTCGGCTGCCGAGCGGCAAGACCCTCGACAGTTTCGACTTCTCCGTCGTGCCCACTCTCTCCAAGGCGCACGTGATGGCCCTCTGCGCCGGCGACCGCTGGCTCGACGAAGGCTCCAACCTGCTGCTCTTTGGTCCGCCCGGAACCGGAAAAACCCATATCTCCGCCGCCATCGGCCTCGCTCTCATCAAGCACGGCTACCGGGTGCTGTTCACCCGCACCACCGATCTCGCACAACGCCTGCAGGCCGCGCGCCGCGAATTGGCCCTCGAGGCCGCCATCAGGAAGCTCGACAAGTTTCACCTCCTGATGCTCGATGATTTTTCCTACGTCACCAAGGATCAGGCCGAGACCAGCGTCCTGTTCGAGCTGATCAGCGCACGTTACGAGCAACGCTCCCTGCTGATCACCGCCAACCAGCCATTCGGCCAGTGGGACAAGATCTTCCCCGAGCCGGCCATGACCGTCGCTGCCATCGACCGCCTGGTGCACCGCGCCACCATCTTCGAGCTCAACGTCGAAAGCTATCGGCGGCGCACCGCCATCGACAACAAACGCCAGCGCGCAGCGGCTGCCGAGGTCGATGCCGCAGACCAGACCGCTGCCGCACCGTCGGCACCGTTACGTAACGGTGCGCAGTGACCATGGCTTTGACCAACGCCCAGCGACAACGGCGTTATCGCGAGCGCCGCAAGGCACAGCAGCCGCGCCTGCATTACCGCAGGCCGCAAGACCGCAGCTCGCGACCGCAGCTCTGGCAGGATGCGGTACGCACCCTGCTCGACCTTCAGGATGAGTACCAAGGGTGGCTCGACAACCTCCCCGACAGTCTCGGGGAGTCTGCGCTCGCACACAAGCTGCAGGCGATTTGCGCCCTTGATCTTGCCGAACTGGACAGCGTCGAGCCGCCGCGCGGGTTCGGGCGTGACTGAGGCAACCCGCAACTCGCCCGCTCCGTTCGTCAAGCCCTGACTTGGCGGCCCCTGGGCGGCCCCTGGGGCCGCGCTACGGTGCCGACCGGGACTCCACGGTCGCTGCGAGCAGGGCGCCAACCTACGCCCTGCCGGCGTTGCTCGCGGTGCATGGCCTGCAAAAATCGTTCGAGGATCGCCGTGGCGGGCTGCGCGGCATCAAGATGGTATCCGGATACCCCCGAAAATCACCTCCCGCTGCCCCTTCACGCCATGTTTGGGTTCACCCGAAGTGTGCTCCAAGCAGTCCCGATTTCGCCGTCGAGTTCTCTCCATTCTCCCGCCCAGCCCGCTCACTGCGACTGCTCATCTGCAGCCCCTTGCACAACCAACCGCCCTACGTCACCCTGGGTCTCGTTGCGACATCGATTCTCATCCTGATTGTCGCCCGATTCTCATCCTGATTGTCGCGCCACAGCGGCAAGGCGCGTGCTGAGGCGATGACGCCTGAGCAGCGACGCGAGATAGCCAAGCAGGCGGCTGAGGCTTCGCTGGAAGTAGGAGTTACACGAAATATGAGTATGAGCCGTACCACCGCAGGGGTCATTCTGGCCGTCTTCTCGTTGATGTTGCTCGGGGGGTGCGATGAAGGGCCGGGAACAACAGAACGGTTGACGGCTGAAACTCCCGAGCCTGATCCCGAGCCTGATCCCGAGCCTGATCCCGAGCCTGATCCCGAGCCTGATCCCGAGCCGCCGGAAACTCCGAAGCAGGCATGCATGCCGCATCCGGCTTCCCAAATCGTAGGAGACTGGGACGCGAGCGGTGTCCATGCCCAAGACGATGAGGTTTACAGCTTCCATTCAGACGGCACCTACCAGAACATCTGGAGCAGCACCGCGCCCGCTCCGGGCCTCGACCAACCCACCGTCACCCGCACCGTGACGGTCAATGGTAGCTATTCCTACGTGGCCGAAACCTGCTTGCTTACATGGTCGCCAGGGATAGCCAACATTACCCGCTTTTTGGCTTGGAACGGCTCTAATCGGTTATGTACCAAGTTCAACTCAGGGTCTTCTTGCTTAATCACGTTCAACAGAAGATAGATGGCAGGCAAAGTACGCACCCACACAGCCCGTGCTCCGGCAATGGCTTGAGCTTCAGAGGCTTGACGAATCGGGCGTCTCGGCCGAAAGCATTGGATGTTCCGAAACCGGAGGCGGCGGGGGGCGCGCGTACCTACCGGAAGAAAGAAAAAGTAAAGTGATGCACTACCAAGCGAGCCGAGCCCGAGATTTAAACTGATACACTACCGCGACCTATGAGCGGTCCCTGGGGGTGCGTGCGCCACTGGAGCGCTCGGTCGGAAACGGCGCGGTCATTACACGATGACCGGCTCCCGTTTGAGCGGGTGGACTGCCTTACCCAAGCTGGCCACGCCGCGGCTCTGCGGAGTCGGCGACGCCAACGTCGACGAGCACCATATGATCTTCCTTGTGGTCTATCAGACGGTCGAGCTTGGCAACCAGTTCGGCTTGGCGGCGGCGGTTCATCCGGCACTGGAACACCGAGAGCTGCACCCATGCTCCGTAACCGTTCATCACCCTGCATCTGAGGTGGCCCTGATCGGTTGGACAGTGAGGCGGGTATTGCGAGGTGTATCCCGTTGGTTGTCGACCCGCCCTTCCTTGTCGAGATCAGGCGGCGGTAAAGGGAGTGGGGTCCGGGGAGGGGGTGAACGAGCCTGTGTAAATGTGGGCAACTTCCCACGCTCGCGCTCCCGTGCGCCCTCGGATGCCCTCGCACCCTCCGTCGGCCGCCTGCCGTTCCTGCTCGCTACGCCACCTCCTGTTCGTGTTCCACCGCTCCGTCACGGTAGGCTTCCGCAGGCGCGCGACCGGCGAGCGCCGAGTGCGCTCGTTGCTCGTTGTAGAACTCGATCCACTGTGCGATCACCCGCTGCGCGACGAAGCCATCCTCCTGATCGTGCAGGTACACTGCCTCGTACTTCAGGGAGCGCCACAGCCGTTCGATGAACACGTGTCCAAACACCGACCGCGACCGTCCATCGAGCAGCGATACTGGTGAACTGGCTGCAACTGGCTGCCCTGGTCTGTGTTGAAGATCTCCGGAATGCCGGACCTTTCCAAAGTCTCCGCCAGCGCCGCCAGGCAGAACTCGGTGTCCATCGTGTTGGACAACCGCCACGCCAGCACCCGCCGGCTCGCCCAGTCCATGATCACCACCAGGTACAGGAACCCGCCCTGCACCGGGATGTAGGTGTAGGGTCGGACCGGAGCGCCTTCTCGCCTTTCGAACGATAGGTTTCTCCGGCCCGCCCTCCGAACCGGACGTGCGACTCTCGCCGCATCCGGCTCTCCATGTGCTCATGCCGTTGGAATGCCTGACCAAGCACGCCCATTGGTGCAGCTTCGTCTGCATCGCGAGTACCCGTGCCCCGGCCTCGATCAGGCTGGGCCACGGAGCGCCGGTATTCACCAGCGGCCTCCTCGTCGTACTTCGGCGCTGCAAACACACTGGACCCCTTTGCCATGTACACGGCTTTCCCGTGCTCGGACTACTACGGGTCCTCCGCCCCACTTCGCCAGCGTCGACCGGCGACAGGTCTTCCCCGCCATGATGGCAGGGACCGACGAAGTGGTTCCCACGTTCACCCTCGAACCTTTCAACAGGGTCCGTGCCCAGCTATGCCCCTGCAACCTCGCCATGGCTACGCCGCAGTCTTTCACCGTGGCCTCCCGGCCGGCGACATCACCAGCCAAGGAGTTCTCCAACCGGTCGTGCCGGTCGGGTGCGCGTTGCTACCCAGCCCCGATCTGTCAGGTTTCGAGCTGGTGGTTTCGCTTGAGGGGCTTTCCGATGCTGGTTCCTCGCGTACACCTTTCCGCCTCGCTTGCCGGACCCGCACCATCTGGCAGTACTGGCGCGTCCCGTCGTTGTCAGGGCTGCTTCCGCCTTCCCCGGTGTCCCCCGGCTCAGGTTGCCCTCAGCTTCAACCGGCCCGCTGCGACGGGCCGATGGCGGTGGCCTCCCACCACCGCAAGGTTCAAGAACGCCTCGTGGCGCTCGATATCCGCGCACCACACCTGATTCGGTCGCTCAATCGTAAGCCCCCGCAACAGATAGGGATACACCCGGTGCTCCGGGTTCGCGACGCTGGTGCGGTAGATCGCTTCCAGGCCCAACAGCCGCATCAGCCGCCGCACCCGGTGCCGACCAACCCGTACTCCCTCGCGCGCCAGATGGCGCACCATCTGCCGGCTGTCGTAGAACGGATACTGCAGGTACAACTCGTCGATACGGCGCAACAACTCCAGTGTCGCCGCGCTCTCCCCGAGCGGTCGGTAGTACAGCGTCGAGCGGCTCACACCGAGCAGTCGGCACTGCCGACTCACACTCAGGCTCTGGTGGTCGCGTTCGATCATCTTCAGTCGTTCGGGCCGACTCAGCTCCCGAGCCCGCGTGATAAAAAATCGCGCTCCACGGTCAATTCGCCGATCTTGGCGTGCAGATCGTGAATGGTCGCCTCGTGGTCCTTCTGGCGGCCGCTCGTAGCGCCGGCGAACACTTCCTCAAGACCTGCCTGCGCTTGCCGCTTCCAGCCGCTGACCTGGTTCGGATGTACTTCGTACTTGGCCACGATCGCCTGGATCGTGCGGTCCCCGCGGAGCGCTTTCATCGCCACCTTGGCTTTGAACTGAGCTGTGAATCGACGTCGTTTCGTCGCCATTCCCGTTGGCCCTCCTCATGGCCTGGAATACACCTTATCATGCAGTCCATTTTCCCGAGACCAGCTCACCCAGCACACCGTCTCCGCGGCGCATCCGAGCAGGCACGGGCAGGCACGGCGCCCCAAGTACCAAGTCTGATCCAAGTCTGATAAGGTACGGCCCGTGCATCGCTTCAACTTCCCAAGACAGGCCGCCCTCCTGGTAACAGCTCTCGTCGTTTTCGTTGCCTGCGCCCAGGGTCCGGGTACTCCCGAACCGCGAGGGTCGGAAGGACCGTCTATGGGCACCGGGCCGTCTGACACCGCCCCGGTCTTCGCCGTCACAGTAGCCAATCGGACCTACACGGAGGGCGAAGCAATCAGCCCGCTGATGCTTCCCGAGGCGAGCAGCGGTAACGGCACCTTGTCCTATTCCCTGACGCCCACGGTTCCGGGGCTTACGTTCAACTCAGCGACGAGCACGCTGAGCGGTACGCCGACCGCTGCAGGGACCTACGACATGACGTACCAGGCGGTTGATGGAGACGCCAACACGGCCGTCAGCGACGCTGCGACGGTCACCTTCACGATAACCGTGCAACCAGCGGCCACGCCCGTGGGCTGCTCGGCAGACGCGGAGACTTGGCGCGGATTGAGGGTCTGCAGCGAACGTCCGCGGGACGGATACGACCGCGATGCCTTCGGAACGGGCTACAGCAGGCTGGAAGACGACATCATCGCAGCGTTGCCGTCAACGATGAAGGCAAACGGACAGGTCTATACGCCCTACTCTTGCATTGCATTCGATATCACGCCGAGTGGGACCGCTGCGACTGACATCGAACACATCGTTGCGCTGGCGGAGGCACACGACAGCGGAATCGCCGACGATCGGCGACGGGACATCGCCAGCGACCTCGACAATCTCACGATTGCGGATCCGAGAGTGAACCGCACGCAGAAAGGTGCGCGAGACGCAGCCGAATGGAGGCCGACCCGCCACGGCGCATGGTTCGCGCAGCGGGTGATCCAGGTAAAGCGGGAGTACGGATTGACCGTCGATCCGGCTGAGCGGGACGCGATCGAGGCACTGCTCGCGGGCGGAGGAGCGCAACTGAACTGCGTTGACTGACAGAGCGCTTCAACAGTGCGCCGGCTGAGCGCTCACGATTTCCTCACGCATCTGCGCCAGCACCACTTCCCGCGCCGTCGCCTGTTGTTGTGGCCCGGCTTTCCCCTGTGCTGTCAAGGACAGATACAGGTCCCGGTTGCCGTGACTCGCCAGGTCCAGGTATTCATCCAGCGCGCCCGTCCGGTTCAGCTCCTGGTACACCGGCTGGTTCAGGTCCTGTAGCATCATCGCGCACTCAGCTCTAAACAGCCCTCCTTTACGCGGGGGATCATCAAAGATCAGGTTGGGCTCCTCGCCGGCAAATATGGCCTTGAGGGCGTCAAACAGCTCCATCTCGCTGGCCTCCTCAACGCGCTTCGGCGGGGGCATCGCCGGATCGGTAGGTGTGCCGGCGCCAGCCTCGGGGTGGGATTTCATGCGCGGCGCTCCCCGGAATCGATCCTCATCGCATCAATCGCGGCCACGACCCTTCCGCACCGCCCCAATCGGCTTTCTTCCCGCTGAGCCATTTCATCGAGTATCAACGGGACCACTCCAGGCCAACGCAACGGCCGCCTCGTGACGCTGCGCGGCCAGGAATAATAGGATCAGCGCCGGCTCGGCGGACGCAAGAGAAGCATGCCGTAGCCGTAGGCCCGGTGCCGTCCCACACCTTCTCTGAGCCGCCGAGCGAACGCCTCCTCTGCGCAAACAGTCAACACGCCCTGCAGAGTGGCGTCAGGGCCCTCCGGCCCTTGGCCATCGCCTCGTACCGCGCGGCTGCGGCTGAACGACGTCAGCCGGCACTCCTCGATGTTGGCGGCGCCGGTCAGCCTCTCGGCCAGCCATGCGGTATAGATAGACTCGCGGCTCACGCCGCTCTGTTTCGCATGGGCGCCGCGCTCTCGCCAGCCGTCAGGAAACTGCTCCAGTACGGCCACTCGGAAAGCGTCTACCTCACGTCCCTGCGTTACGGTGCGATCGGCTTGGGTGTCGTGGACGCCACGCCTCAACCGCCGTACGGGGCGCACCCGAAGATCGAACCCAAGCCGGTGCCCGACGGCGAAGACCGTTGGCATCGGCTTCGAACGCAACGCATTCGGGTCGAGCGGTGCGAGGCAGTCAGGAGGAGCCACCGCGGCGGCTATCTCTTGGAGCGCTTCCTCGTCGGCGTCAGCGTACGCGTACAGCGAGGCGGAGGGGCGTCGCTCAGACCAGAACAGGCGAAACGGTTGGAGCGTCCGCTTGCCGAACATTGCCGACAGCAAGATGTGCAGCGCAAAGTCCGGATCGAACGAGCCGCGCCGGACCAGGCCACGCTCTCCGGCCCAGCGGTTGAATGAGCGCATGTCAATGGGTGCGTGGATCAGATGCACGGGCTCAACCGTCTGTGTTGGCCACACCGATACGGCCTTCGCACACTCGGCGCGCTCCGCCGTGCAATCCGGTCAACCAGTTGCGCTCATCGGTCAAATAGAGAGTGTGATCGGCATCGGCTGTACCCTCGGCCTCCGGCCATAGTGCGCGGAACCTCCCGTCTCCGGCGGGAACGACGGCGCGGAGCGCGGCACGTGCGTCTTCCGCTTCAACCCAACCGTGGAAGATCGGGGCGGCCGGCAGACATGCCTTGCGACCGATGAACAGCGGCCGTGCCGGCCGCACGAACGCGGCCTGCAAGTCGTCAAGGGTGGGATCCTTATCCACCGGATCAAGTCGCAAGACCACGGACATGCGCAGGTCGGCATGATAGTCGCGCCAACGTTGGTGCGCCCCGATGTAGGTGGCGGGGCCACCGGCGCGTAGCGCCGGTGTGCCGAGCGTGGTCCACGCCCGGTCCTCCTTGGCCAGCTGGGCCGTCTGGTAGTCGGTTGTTCGCCCGAGCACGGGCTCTGTGTTCCGCAGCGCGCCGTACACGATTCGGCTCTGCAAGCGTTGATGCTCTTCCCGCAGTCTCCTGTGCCAGCCAAGCGCATTTCCAATCAGTCCGGTTAGCATGGATTGGCTGGGGAAATCGCGCGTAACGCCGCGTGCGTCGATTGCCTCGCCGCCGAACGCGGCGAGCGGAGCGCACAGGCGCAGATGCATCCATCGCATTACGCAGCGCCAGTTCGGATCGTGCCTCCTGCCCAATGAGCGAGCTCGGGCAGCGTCAGCAGTTCTGCCCCGGGCATGGAGGCAGTGCGCAAACTCATCACGCGTCGAGACTCACCGGTCGCGTACGATGCGTCGAGCTGTGCCAAGTGTGCGGACGCCCGCTGTTCGGCCGCCCCGACCGACGGCCGGCACGGATCGCGGAACGCCTCGGCGAGACTGCGCGGCTGACAGTCACCAGCTTCGATCAACATCCAACTCGCATACCCATAGGGAGCGGTTGAGCCGAGCTTGGCGCCCGGCGACACGGTAGCGACCAGGTGGGCCAAGTGTTCAACGACCCTGCCTGCCATCTCGGCGTCGCCGCCAAGGTTGGTCAGGAGCATCTTTCGGTCCAGCACCACGTAACCGTAGAACAGGCCGCAAGTCAGCTCCGTTTCGCCGATGTGGTCGGCGCCCGGTTCGTCCTCCACACTCTGCAAGTCATCCACGACTGTGAAGTAGTCGCTCTCGCTCTCTTCGCCGTGGACGGTAAACGCGTGGGCGACATGTACGGGCGCATCGAGGTTGGCCTCCACATCGGACGTTACCATCCGACCGAACAGCGCGGCCGCGATGCCGCCGGGCAGCACGCAATTGTCGCGCAGCGCCTTCATGTTCGCTCGTGCGGCTTTCTCCCACTTTTTGGCGGCCTCTTCCGCCGCCTTGGCGTCGTTGCCAACGGCGTCGGCGATCTCTTTTGCCTGCTTTGCAAGGTATCGTATTTCCGGCTCGCCAAGCAGAAGCGGCTGCCGGCTGTTCCGGTCCGCCCCTTTTTCGCCGTAGACGGCCTTCTGGAACACCTCTTCTATTGCCTTGATCGCTTCCGGCTCATGGCCTGCCTCTTCGAGCGGACCGATCACTCTTCGTGTGACCGTCTCGCGCGAGCGCACCCCGGCGGTGGCGCCGTCGATTGCTTGGAGCGAGTGCGGCCCAGATGCGATTCGCCAGTGCCGCTTGAGACATTGCGAGGAAATGCGCGTTCGGATCGTTCCACCGTAGCTCATCCGTTTGGCGAGCCCGGAGTCGTCGCGGTTCAGCAGCACCGCGGAGTAACCATGCAGACTGTGAATCTGCAGAAAGTTGGCGTCAGGCATCAGGTGAGTCTCTCCTCTGTTCAGTTAGCGTCCGGCTTGCGCCTGGGCGCCGTAATACTCTTTAGCGATTTGCCGGCCGGCATCGTCACCGCGGTACAGGATGAACCTCGCGAGCGTTCTCAGATCGAAGCGGCGTTGCTCACCCGCGGCAAGCCGCCGGCACAGCCGGACCGTAAGCGTACGGCGCATCCCGAGGGGTGCAGTCAACAGGCGGGCGAGACGCAAGTCTGATACTCCCGCGTCGTGTGTTGCGACACCTAGGGGTATCTGAGGATCGTGTACCGAAACAATGGCGGCGTGTTCGACGCGCCTGCCTTTCGGCGTGAGGATTGCTATTGCCTGCATCAGCACCGCCCAGCCTTCCTCGCGATTTCCGTCCATTTCGGAGGTGGGGCCATATCTGGCCAGCAGCTTCCAGAACGCGGCGGCTCCAGCGCCATGCTGCGGTCCGCGGCGAAGCGCTGCGGCAGATCCGGGATCGAGCACCGCAATCTCCCGTGCCAGTCGCGCCACGATTTGGCCCATGCTCAGCTCTGCGGTCGCATCGGCCATGATCCCGGGGCCTCCGTCACGCGGCATAGTCAGCCTCGACGGGACCGAAGATTTCCGGTTGGTCGCTGAACACGCCCCGGCGGAGCCGTCCCCAGAATGCCCTAACTGCCCGCGCTCGCGCCCGCGGACGTTGGATCGCAGGACAAGATACCGTCTCGGTCGCCTCGTCGAGCAAGTGCTCGGCTGCACGAATCAGAGACCGCGCGAAAACAGCGCGGCAGGCCGGAACCGCTGTATTGGAGTCCGCAGATCCGGAGGCTGCGAAACGATCTTCCAGAGCCGAGAAGAAACCTGCATCCACCTCAGCGTCGAGACGGCGAACATACGGACCGGCATGACTCCGATGCGCCCTGGAAAGCTCGTTGGCGTCCCTTCCGCCTCCCGCAGCTATGGCGATTCCGAATCGTAGCGCCTTCATCACGTCCGCCACTTCGTCGATCTGTGCCTGGGCGAACTCTGCGAGCTTGTCGCCTTCGTCTTTTCTGCCGAGTGCACGGGCGGTGGTGGAGGAGAAAGATATATCGGCGCGCTCGTGATATCCCTCCGTCTTGCCTTGGCCGGCTGCGACTCCGCGAGCAACCAGCCGCCATCGCTCGCCCTCGTTGTTTTCCACATGCATCGCGGGAGGCCGGACAAAGGTCCTCTCGTCAAGTACCAACTCCTTAAGCCGGTCGTACCGAAAGCCAATCTGGGACAGCGACAGCGCCTTGTTGTCTGCAATTCGCACCGGCGTCCAGAAGTCGCCGAGGTTGCCGCCGGCCATCTTGGCGTAGATGCGCGGCGCCCGAGATGGAGCGGTACGCGCCGCCAAGCGCCCGTTGTCTGGCACAAGCCGGACGCGGCGGCAGATTTCGATAAAGTACGGGTCGAGCACGCGGAGTTCCAGCGAATCGGTCCCGTCCCAGGCCGCCAGCCAAGTCAGCGCGAACCCTGAGTCGGTGCGGAAATAGTCGGGATAGTTGTCCAACAGTGCGTCGCGTCCGGCCAGCATCCGCCGCACATCGACGGAGAAATGCGCGCCGAGCCCGCCCTCGGCGGGTGCCAAGCCCACACAAGGGCGGGAGGAGTAGCCTCCGTTCATCCGTGCAATCGGATAGTTTCCGGCGCCCAGATACCCACCCATGGTCTGCAGATCGATCAGCGCGAAGAGCCAGTCCTCGGGCGCTGCCTGCACAGCGGCGCTCTGTTTGATGTCGTGGTTCTTGGCACTGACCAGAATGTCCAGGTCGTCTGGCGTGTGCTTCCATCCCCGAAACTGGCCAAGCCCCTGTGGCGACGGACATTGCAAGAAGGCTGGTTGCCCCGGGGCGTCGACGACAAGGCGCCAGGGTTGATCGTCGGCGAAAGCAGGAGTCGTTTCCCGAAGCAGTTTCCGCCACTCGTCTTCCGTGTCCACCGCATCCTGCAAACCAACCTGATGCAGCGCGATTGTGCCGAGCTGGCACAGAAACGCGTGCCAGGCGTGGCGTTGATGAGGGCGCAGGGCCGGGAACGCTGCAATCTGGTCGGCCACAAGCGAGGAATAGACCTCGGGCAACGACATGCGCGCCGCCCCTCCCTCACGGAGTTGCACTCGGATCAGAGGGTCAACGAGGAGGTTGTGCACCGCGCTCCTGTGGTCTATCCCCGCGAAGGCGGGGAATCGTGTCCATCAGTCCTTCACACGGGTCAATCTCCGGGTCGGCCGGAGGGTGATTTGGCGTTTCGCTTTCGAAACGGAGGTGGGCGTGTCGCAGCTTTGCCATCTGTCCTTCACCATTTTAGTATCGTCGCCAGTGAAGAGTCAACTCGGCATCTACTGCGCTCGCTGCACTCCGAGCCGATCATAGATGAACACGCAGCCGGCGACATGTAGGACCAGCCCGTCGGGCGTTGGGTCGGTGTAAGCACAATCGATCTCTTCCTTGGTCGGCAGCCCACCGCCCCAACGCGTGAACAAGTGTGCGGGGAGACTGAATGTGCCGACGGGCTGTCCGAACGGCCCCAGTTGAGGCTCGGCAAGCTCGATACGCGGCCCGTCCTCTCCCAGCCGCGTACGCACCTTCTCGTCGAGGTCTGGAAACACTAGGTTCTCGTCGAATGGAGTGCTCCGATCGAGCAGATGTCGCCGTGCCACGCCGCGTTCGGCCGCCGCGAATCCGTGGTTTTGTTGTCCATGCTCCAGCCATGGCCCGGCGAGCTGCTCGGCCAAGCTGTTTAGCGCGTCCTCGTGAGTAGCCCGTTCCACCAGCATCCGGTTCATGGACGGAATCTGCCACACGGGATGCTCAACGATCAGCCGGTGCGTCGCCTCAAGTCCGCGGAGGTCGCGATAGATGCCGCCTCCTTCGCTGGTCGCGCCGAGCCCATGGCGCAGAAGCCCGCCATCCAGGCCCGCCGCCAAGCCTCCCTCTGGGACCAGCACAATGCAGCACGGCGAAGCGAACCCTGCGGCACGCTCCGAATCGCGGTGGCGATGCAGACGTCCGATCCGTTGGAGTAGCACGTCCACGGGGCACAGATCGGAGATGAGCAGGTCGGCATCAATGTCGAGCGACTGCTCCAGCGTCTGTGTACCGATGGCGACCAGACCGCCTCGGGCTCGCCCCTTGCCAAGCGCTGCTTCGACCGTATCGTCGAGCAGAAGGCGGTCCTCCGCCGCAAAGCGGCTATGGTGCAGCGCCGGGCCACCAGCCGCCTGGAGGGTCAACCTATTCCCACCCTGGTCCAGTGCCGCTTGGAATACCGCCTGAGCCTCATTCACCGTATTGCGTATCACCAGTACCTTGGCGCCGTCCCGACCCGCCGCGAGAGCGATTTCGGCAATCCGGGATGGGTCGCTCAGGATCGGTTCGACACGGAGCGCAACCGATTTGGAGCGTCCGGTCCCGCGGAGTCCAATTGTCTCTGTGGCTCCATTTCCCGCCAATGTGAGCGCCGGATAGGGGACTGCCTCCATCGCTGCAAGAGGCGGGCGTTCCGCGCGAGCCCGATGATCGGTCAACGCTACCCGCGCGGCAGCCCCAAGCGTTGCCGACATCAACAGGGCATGGCCGCCGACTGCCACATGGGCGTGAAGCAGAGCTCGCAGCAACTCGGTCATGTACGCGTCGCTGGCATGCGCCTCATCGACCACGAGCAGACTGCGCGAGAGCGCGCTGCCACGAAGGTGCGCCCATTTCACCTTGAGCGCGGCGAGCAGCACTTGATCAACCGTCCCTACGGCCGCCGGAGAGTTCAAGAACAGGCGAGAGCTCTCCGCGGACCAGCGGGCGCGACGAGTCTCCTCGTCATCTGGATCGTCCTCCCACTCCACCTGAAACTTGCCGATGCGTCGTGCAGTGGCGACGCCGGCTCGGAGATACCCAGGGATGGCGAGCACTGTCTCGGCTCGCGTATCACGTGGAAACAGGCGGCGCATAGCATTGTCCACCCGTCCCTGTAGCTGTTTCGCCGCCGCACGAGTCGGCACCGCGAAGTAGAGTCCATCTACGAGTCCCGCCCGCCAGAGAGCATTGAATCGTACCACCGCGGCCTCGGTTTTTCCGGAGCCAGTCTCGCTCTCCAGCACCAGCAACGGACGAGTGATCGGTGCGTCGGCCACCGCAGTCTGGGCCGGACGCGGTTCCGGATAGTCGAACAGATCCGTGAAACTGACAGCTGCGGAACGCGTCGCCCAATCCCGCCGGCTCAACAAGCGAGACTCGACGGCTCGCTTGGCCAGCCGATGCGCCCGTTCGATGTAGGAGGGGTCCGGTTCTGGAACGAATCTGAAACATTGCTCGTCCGAACCAATCTGGTCCGCCAGTGCCAAGGTACCGGCGAAGAGGTGCGCAAGCGCTGGAGCGGCAGGCAACGGAGGTCCCTCGCCGAAGGCGGCAGGGAACCACAGCCGGATCCGTTCGCCGAGCAGTTCTGCCGCAGCAAGTGGATCGTACCCCGCAAATGGCCGCCACAGTGACGCCGGTCCTGCGCCCGATCGATGTTGTCTCCCTGCCGGACGGCCGTGATGGGCCAAGCTTGCGTACAGCAGTGAGAGGAACCCTTCGCCCCATGCGTCGTACATCGCGTGAAGCCCAATGGCCTCGCACATTTGCTCTTGCCCGAAGCACAATAGAGCCTGCTCGATATGGCCGGAACGAGGTGGTACGCCGCGCGGGAGCTCTGCCTGGTCGTATACCTTGAACTGAAATCCAGCGTTGAGCTTCCCGAAATCGTGCAGGAAAGCCAGAACAGTCAGCCGATTCTCGAATACCTGCCCCAAGGGACTCTGTCCCGCCGCTCGCTCGAACCGACAGCGCAACACAGGATCAACCAGCAAAGCCTGGAAGCACGCGGCAACGTCAGCGCAGTGGTGCTCCAGACAATGAAAGCACGTCGCCGACTCGAACTTCCCCCAGGGGTGGCGAGTGATGCTATATTTCACGGGGCGCGTTGCGTACGTCGTCGTTATGGACAGTTGGATCGACAGCCCTTGTCATGGTGTGTTTCGAGAAGGATGACAGCCAGTGCGGTCACCGGCAAGGGCGTGGCGGCAATCAAGCCTCCCATCCAGACTGCAGTCCCACGGTTCCCGAGTCACGCTCGGGTGGACACTTGCGACGTAGCGTGTCGACCGTGAGAAACCCGTAGAGATGCTCAAGGGACGACTAGGCCTCGACACCGCTCGCGTACCACACGCCGAGCGGCACGGCATCATGTGGCTGGGACGCGGCAATGTCTATGTGGAATCGGGGACGCTCCGCTTTGTTACCGCTGGCTACGGCGACCTTGGTCCTGGGGACTACGCGATACCGTTTCAAATGGTGTCCTGTCTGATGCTGCAGCCCGGAACGACGGTAAGTCATGACGCGTTACGGATTCTCGCACGCCACGGCACGGCGGTTGTCTTTGTAGGTGAGAACGGCGTGCGATTCTATGCCAGTCTGCCGACTGGTCCGGCAGCCTCGGCACGGGCGCGGCGCCAAATGATGGCATGGTGCGACCCTGAAGCGCGCATATCGGTAGCACGAAAGATGTATGCGTTACGCCTCGGCGAATTTCTGCCGGCTACCGACATCAACGCCCTGCGCGGTATTGAAGGCTCGCGTATGAAGGTGATGTACCAGAGATTGGCCGAGCAGCACGGCATCCGTTGGCGTGGTCGGCGCTACGACCGGAGCGATCCCGAGTCGGCAGATGTACCCAATCAAGCCATCAACCACGCGTCCAGCGCAGTAGAGGGAGCAGCCTTGGCCGCGGTCGCCGCCACCGGGACCATCTGCGAACTTGGATTCATCCACGAGGACTCCAGCAACGCGTTTGCACTGGACATTTCAGACCTGTTTCGCGATTCGGTGCTCCTCCCTATCGCCTTCAGAGCCGCGGGCGTGGTTCTTCGAAACAAGCAAGGCCCCGTAGAAAGAGTTGTCAGACAAATCGCAGGGCAGACCTTTCGGCAGGAAAAGCTGGTCCCGAAGATGATCGATCAGATCAAGTTTCTGATAGACGAACATGACGATCGTAGTAACCCGTAATTCGCCCGGTCGATTCCGCGGGTTCCTCGCATCCTGCATGTGCGAGATAGCGCCTGGCGTGTACACCGCTCCCCGTATGACAGTCGCGGTGAGGGAACGGGTGTGGGCAGTTCTTTCGGACTGGTACATACCGCATCCGGAGCACTCGATACTGATGACCTGGCCGCGGCCGTCGCTGCCTGGCGGCCAGGAGGTCCGTGTACTGGGGATTCCTCAGCAAGATGTGTGGCGCCACGATGGTGTCTACGTTGCAAGAAGGGAGATTGATGAAAAGACGATCGAGCGCCTCCGAGATGGCCAAGGCGAAGAGCTGGGCCCATCGCCTGGTTCAGCGTGACGACTGGGTGGTGATCGACGTCGAGACGACCGGCTTGGGTACACAAGCGGAGATTGTCGAGGTGGCACTGGTCGGCCCCCGCGCGGAGACGCTCCTTGATACCATGGTGCGGCCACGCACACCGCCCGGTCCGGGGGCGTTGCGAGTGCACGGGCTCTCGGCGGACGTGTTGTGTCAGTCATCGCCGTTTGAAGAAGTCCACCGCAGTTTGGCAGATCTGCTTACCGGGCGGTTCGTCATTGCGTACAACGCGGCATTTGATCGGCACGCCTTGGACAACACGTGCCGCATTTCTGGAGTATCCCGGATCAGTTGCACATGGGATTGCGCCATGGCTCGATATGAGCAGTGGCGAGGCTTCCGAGCCTCGCTTGACACCGCGTGCGAGGTCGAGTCGATTGTTGTCGAAACTCGTCGCCATAGGGCTCTGCCGGATGCCCAGCTTGTGTGGCGGTTGATCCGCCGCATGGCCGGTTACTCGGCTTAGGGCCAATTTTGTTCTTTGACATACCAATACTGCACTGGGTCATTATGATGCAGAGGTTTCCCCGCCCACGCGGGGATAGACCCTACAACGGTGGCGGTGGCGGTGGCGGTGGCCCGGTTTCCCCGCCCACGCGGGGATAGACCCATTGGCATCATTGACCAACAGAGGGAAGCGATGGTTTCCCCGCCCACGCGGGGATAGACCCAACCGTTATGCGACCCTCGCGGACGTGATCGAGGTTTCCCCGCCCACGCGGGGATAGACCGGCTACATGACGATGACCAGCACTACCGGCGGCGGTTTCCCCGCCCACGCGGGGATAGACCTGTTCGTTACGCTGGCAGCGGCCACGTTGACGTGGTTTCCCCGCCCACGCGGGGATAGACCCCTGGCGCTGACGAGCGAGCCGGCCAAAGACAAGGTTTCCCCGCCCACGCGGGGATAGACCCTTGCGCAATAGGGGTTGAGTATTCTTTTCGCAGGTTTCCCCGCCCACGCGGGGATAGACCTGAGGCGGATTTCACAAACGCCGTGTTCGCCGGGGTTTCCCCGCCCACGCGGGGATAGACCCAGGCACCACGGAGCGGCGCGCACGCTTATCAGGGTTTCCCCGCCCACGCGGGGATAGACCCGTCATGTCGACCTGCAGGACGTTCGGCACCTGGGTTTCCCCGCCCACGCGGGGATAGACCCAGCGACTGGCAGGACAAGAAGGATTCGATCTCGGTTTCCCCGCCCACGCGGGGATAGACCCTTGCCCGCCGTCGGACGCGCCACGCCTGCCAGGGTTTCCCCGCCCACGCGGGGATAGACCCATGCCGTTGCTGTCGCGCCTGCTGCTGCTGCTGGTTTCCCCGCCCACGCGGGGATAGACCCAAAGCCAAGTCCAGCCACCTGGCCCGGGCCGGGGTTTCCCCGCCCACGCGGGGATAGACCTCCCGAACTGCCGTCGGGCACGTCGATGGTCTGGGTTTCCCCGCCCACGCGGGGATAGACCCAGGTTGTGCTGAGCGGTCATGCCGGTGGCACGGGTTTCCCCGCCCACGCGGGGATAGACCCTTGATCGTGACGCCGGCCGATGACGGCCGGTAGGTTTCCCCGCCCACGCGGGGATAGACCCGAGTGCGCACGGGTAACGGACGCGAAGGTCTGGGTTTCCCCGCCCACGCGGGGATAGACCCACGATGGTAAACGGCGCGCAGGTATGCCCGCCGGTTTCCCCGCCCACGCGGGGATAGACCCCATGCGCAGCTGACCGTGGCCGCGACAGGCATGGTTTCCCCGCCCACGCGGGGATAGACCGCCTATGTGTGGCAGACCGGAAACGCCACCGAGGGTTTCCCCGCCCACGCGGGGATAGACCGTGAGGGTTTACTCCCCTCGCTTGTCATAGTCCGGTTTCCCCGCCCACGCGGGGATAGACCCAGCATCATCCGCGGGCGGCCGTCGCCGGCGCGGGTTTCCCCGCCCACGCGGGGATAGACCTGTCATCAGAGTGCGTCCACGGCGCCCAGGGTAGGTTTCCCCGCCCACGCGGGGATAGACCCGTCCTTGGGATCACGATCAACTACGGGCAGCGGGTTTCCCCGCCCACGCGGGGATAGACCGCAGTAACGAGGGCGACGTGGTACTGGACCCGTGGTTTCCCCGCCCACGCGGGGATAGACCCCTAACAAGCGTGCTCCGGCCCTACCCTTACGAGGTTTCCCCGCCCACGCGGGGATAGACCCGCACCGCATACTCTACCCTCTCGGCAGAGTACGGTTTCCCCGCCCACGCGGGGATAGACCGGAGGCAGGGCAGGCGATCCCTGCGACGATGGCGGTTTCCCCGCCCACGCGGGGATAGACCGTCGGCTGCTCCGGGAGGATCAATCACGCCGGCGGTTTCCCCGCCCACGCGGGGATAGACCCGAGGGCATGAGCCAAACCGCAAGGCGGCAGCCGGTTTCCCCGCCCACGCGGGGATAGACCGGAGGCAGGGCAGGCGATCCCTGCGACGATGGCGGTTTCCCCGCCCACGCGGGGATAGACCGTCGGCTGCTCCGGGAGGATCAATCACGCCGGCGGTTTCCCCGCCCACGCGGGGATAGACCCGAGGGCATGAGCCAAACCGCAAGGCGGCAGCCGGTTTCCCCGCCCACGCGGGGATAGACCCGTCTGCGGGCGGCACGTCAGCGGCGACCACTCGGTTTCCCCGCCCACGCGGGGATAGACCGCTCGGTACGGTACGTCAGCAGCCGGACGCGGTGGTTTCCCCGCCCACGCGGGGATAGACCCGCTGGCAATCCGCCACTGTCCTGGCACGTCAAGGTTTCCCCGCCCACGCGGGGATAGACCCGTGTAGACCACGATACTCGGCGGCGCGTACTCGGTTTCCCCGCCCACGCGGGGATAGACCTCAGCGTGCTGTCCAAGCGCAGGCCGGTCGGCAGGTTTCCCCGCCCACGCGGGGATAGACCCCATCCAGCACGTGCGGCGCCGGCTCGTTCTGCGGTTTCCCCGCCCACGCGGGGATAGACCGTGCCTATCGCAGCACCCGAACTTGCAACACGCGGTTTCCCCGCCCACGCGGGGATAGACCCGGACGGGAGCAGGTCCTCCGTTCGTGCCCGGCGGTTTCCCCGCCCACGCGGGGATAGACCGTGGCAATACAAGGAGAATCCAGAAGTACGGGAGGTTTCCCCGCCCACGCGGGGATAGACCGTACATCTTCTACTCCAGAGCCACCAACACGGTGGTTTCCCCGCCCACGCGGGGATAGACCCCCCTCCTGGACCCTCCCGGACGGCTTCTCCGTGGTTTCCCCGCCCACGCGGGGATAGACCCGCATAGAAGTCATGGACGATGGCGGCCTCTGCGGTTTCCCCGCCCACGCGGGGATAGACCCCGCAGCCACAGCACACGGCGCTGGCGCGCGCCGGTTTCCCCGCCCACGCGGGGATAGACCTGAGCGAGCAGGCCGTCACTGACGCGATGCGCGGGTTTCCCCGCCCACGCGGGGATAGACCTGCGTCGCCGGGCAGCAGCGGCTCCATGTGTCGGGTTTCCCCGCCCACGCGGGGATAGACCCGAGAGTGTAGGAGTGACGGCTATGGTTAACGAGGTTTCCCCGCCCACGCGGGGATAGACCCGTAGCGGCCAACGGCTCCCCGGGCGGCGCCGGGGTTTCCCCGCCCACGCGGGGATAGACCTTACCGCCTTGCTGGTATCGTCAGGTTCCGGCCGGTTTCTCCGCCCACGCGGGGATAGACCGGCAACTGGGCGTGGTTTTGGTACGTGATAGGGGGTTTCCCCGCCCGCCCGCCTCGTCAGCGGCGCACCAAGCGCCATCCCGGTCGTAGTCGAAGATCAGCCAAACACGCACCCACGGCGGCTGCGGCTGGATGTACCGGCAGCGCTTCGCCTCGGCCTTCGGCAGCACCCGCGGATAGCGCCCGTGACTATGGTTCGAGCACCACGGCGCTCGGGCAGGCTGGCCTCGAATAGCTGTCGTGCCGACTCGCTGACGTTTGGCGCGGCGCCGGATGGGGTGCCCCCCGGTCCCGGTGCGCTCAAGGCGACGGCTTACGCCTTCGGCAGCGCGTCCAACCATCGCTCCACGTCCTCGCGACGCCATCCGACGGCTCGTGAGCCCTTGCCCCCGAGCCTGACTGGAGCCGGAAAGTCGCCGGCACGAACACGTCGCCACAACGAAGTGCGCGACAAGCCAATCAGCGCCAGCACCGCTGGTGTTCGCAAAATTAAATGAGAGGAGTTTCGGACCGATTCTGTCGACCGGTCGGAACGGAATTGTTTGTGCATAAGCACCCCCAGTAACTGGGGCGCGCGAACAACAACAGTATCGTATGATCCATATTTTAGACGCTACATTCCAGAACGTGACTAGTCAACCCGTAACCGTCCTTTCGGTTGCAAGAGGTAGTCGCTCCAAGCCTCCATCAGCTCCCACCGCCGCTCGAACAAGTCTGAGCGCATATAGGCCGCCTCTACGCGGTTCGGGTTCACATGAGCCAGCGCCTGCTCAGCCAGTTCGCGTGGTTGCTCCGTCTCGCTGCACCACGTCCTGAAGCTGCTTCGCATGCCGTGCGGCGTGCAGCCCAGGCGCAACTCGTGGCTCAGCTTGGTCAGTGTGTTTGCGCCCAGCGGTCCCCGTCCGGTGGTCGACGGGAATATCAGTCCCGAGTCGTCGGCCAGCCGCCGCGCCTCCGTCAGTACCTCCATCGCCCGCGAGGCCAGCGGCACGCGGTGCTCACGCTTGGCCTTCATGCGATCCGCCGGCACGGTCCAGACGCGCCCCTCAAGATCGACCTCAGACCAACGCGCAAGCCGCGCCTCGCCGGATCGACTTGCCGTCAAGGTGACAAACGCGAACAACAGCTTCGCGGCGGGACTGGCGTTCGATTCGCGCACCGTCCGCAATGCTGTCCCGACCTCCCGGTGGGGTAGGGCTCGATGATGCTGTTGCGGGGTTGTATCCCGCGGTAGAGCTGCCTCCACGGCGTCGCTTGCCGGGTTGTTCTCGATGTAGTTCTGCGCGATGGCCCATCTCATGATCGAAGAGATGCGGCCCTTCACTCGCCGCGCCGTCGCCGTCTTCGTGTGCCAGATCGGCACGATCACGGCGAGCACATCGGCCGTCGTGATGTCGCTTACCGGCTTGCGGCCGAGCTTGGGGAACACGTACCGCTTCAGCGACGAACGCCAGACCTCCGCCGATGCCGCACGGCCGCCGGTGCGCCATGTCGGCTCGTAGAGCCGGATCACCTTCTCGGCGGCTTGCTCGAACGTCGGTATCCGCGATCGCTCCTGCGGGTCGCGTCCCTGGTCGACCGCCCGTGCATTCTCCAGCGCCTTCGCTCGCGCCTCCGCCAACGTCACGATGGGATAACGCCCCAAGCCCAGGTTGGACGGCTTGCCGATGATGCGGAGCCGCTGGCTCCATGACTTCGCCAGGCCGCCACCCGAACGCTCTTTCACCAACAGCGACAAGCCGTACCCGCCGTGCCCCTCGCCGTAGCGGCCGGGTCGGTTGATCGTGCGAACGAAAGCGGCGGATAGTCTCTTGGGACGCTTCAAATCCAAAACCCTCCAACACGAACATCGAATTGTGCAACCAACCCGACGTAAGCGGCGTTATCACTTTATGTGATAATCTATAGGGGATTATATGAAACGTCAAGGAGCAGGATATTGACGTAAAAACCTTCTGTATCGTTACTTATTGAAACCTGGCGGGACCCAGTGACACATTAGGATTTTGGAGTCCACCTCCAGCACCACGTCCGGCAGGGTGTCGCTACCCACTTCGATCCTGGCACCCTCGGGCCGCGTCGTGCGCGGGTGCAGATACACGGTCTGGTCGGCCTCCAGGATGCGCCGCCAAGCGCCATCGGCGTCGCGCAGCAGGAGGTCGGCTGCACCGAATGTCTCAATCGGCGAGCCGCGCATCTGGGCGATCCGTGTCGCCAGGTCGCGCAGGCGCTGCCCCGGGTGTTCGTGGTAGACGCTGACCGGCTCGCACACCATGGCGACCTCGGTTGCGGCGTCCCAGTACTCGATGCGGCGCTCGTAGTCGGCGATCTCGGCGCGTGATATGCGCACCGGCCGGCAGCCGGGAAACTCCAGCGGCGGCGCCGCATGCTCTGTCGGGCGCGCCGCGGTGGTGGCGCGGTACTCAGCCATGGCGCGCCAAGCGCAGGAAGTCGGCCTCGTCGCGGCACTCCAGGGCGGCCTGCACCAGCGCCCCGGTGGAGGCCGCCCTGAATTCCGCCAGGCGCCGGGGGAACGCCGCCGACACTGGCAGGCCGCGCAGCTTCAGCACCTGCAGCACGGCATCTCGCTGTGTCTCCACCAGGGCCTCCGTCCGGCCCTCGGCGTGGCCCTCGGTATGGCCCTCGGCATGGCCCTTGGCATGGCCCTTGGCATGGCCCTTGGCATGGCCTTCGGCATGGCCTTCGGCATGGCCTTCGGCATGGCCCTTGGCGCGGCCCTCGGCGCGGCTCTGCAGGCGCTCCTCGCGCAGCAACGGGTCGTCGTCCGGGCCGGTTCCTACTGCCGCACCGAGCGTGCGTCCCACCCTGCGCAACGCGGCCATGGTGACGTACGACACCTCGCGCTCGTTCAGCGCCTGATGGATCTCCTGCGCCGTCCAGCCCGGGAATGCCCGGCTGCTCGCCGCGGGCCGAAAGCGGCCGCTTTCCAGCAGATGAATCGTCAAGTCGGGGCGCAGGCCGGCCGGGCGGCTCGGCGAGGACTCGTCAGGCACCTCGACCCACACCTCCGGGAAGCCCCACGACTCGTACAGCGCCAGCTTGCCGCGGCGCACGTCGGTAGTGTTGTCCACCTCCAGCACCACGTCCGGCAGGGTGTCGCTACCCACTTCGATCCTGGCACCCTCGGGCCGCGTCGTGCGCGGGTGCAGATATACGGTTTGGTCGGCCTCCAGGACGCGCCGCCAAGCGCCATCGGCGTCGCGCAGCAGGAGGTCGGCCGCGCCGAAGGTAGCAATCGGCGAGCCGCGCAGGTGGGCGATGGTCTTGAGCAGTCCCGCTAACAGCTGCCCCGGTTGTTCGTGGTAAACGCTGACCGGCTCGCACACCATGGCGACCTCGGTTGCGGCGTCCCAGTACTCGATGCGGCGCTCGTAGTCGGCGATCTCGGCGCGCGATATGCGCACCGGCCGGCAGCCGGGAAACTCCAGCGTTGGCGCCTCGTGCTCCGCCGGGCGCGGTGCGGTGGTGGCGCGGTATTCAGCCATGCCAGCGATCCTATCACATGGCGACCGATCATTCCATATCGATCACCGAACCTGCGAAAGTTTGACTTGAGTCAAGACCAAGTTCTAACATCACAGGATGAAAACGGCGACTATTCATCAGACGAAGCCCCACCTGTCGCGGCTGTTGAAGGAGGTGCAGGCGGGAGAGACCGTCGTGATACTGAACGGTTCGACGCCGGTGGCCAGGCTGACCGCGCTCGACCGCCCGGTGACGCGGCGCCCGAGAGTGGGCACGCGCACCTCGCCGCCGGTGTGCTACGCCAACGACGCATTCCGCCCGCTCGGCGCTGAGGAGCTGCAGGAGTAGGGCCTGTAAATCGTTACCTGCTCGATACCTGCACCCTGCGGTTACCCGCCGGATGGTGTGCGCCACGCTGGTTGCCGCGATAAGCTCGTCGGCCGGGTCGCCGCGAAAGTCCAGGTCGATCGAGGCCCGGGCTACCTTGAGGTCGAGCGGTCACACGTGCAGGCTGGCCGGCACACTCTGGATTTCGGTCTCGGCAAGATCGATGTCGAGCCGGCCGAGCTGCGATAACCACCAAGGTCGGGCGCGCCTATAGCCGTCGAGTACCTACGCACTCGGCACCGACCACCTTGGGCGGGTATCGCGAATAACCGGGCTGGTAGACGGCTGGCTGGTACGGATGGTGCGGATCTTTCTGTTGCCGGCGGCGACCAATCTGGATACGGTGAGGTCGGCACGATGGTTCTCACCAAGCTTCACCCAGAATACGTCACTGACGAGCAGGGTCGGAGGAAGGCAGTCATCCTTCCGATCGAAGAGTACGACGAGCTGCTTGAAGACATCGATGATCTCGCAGTCGCGGCCGCACGTCGTGACGAGGGCACGGTGTCGCACCGCAAAGTCGTCGAAGAACTGAAAGAGAGTGGCATCCTACCGGGTTGAATGGAAGAACACCGCTCTTCGCGAATTGAAGCAGCTCGACCGGCAGGTATTACAACGGCTTGTGACCGCAGTTGAACTGGACCGTCACTTCGCGGGTCTGCTGCAGCGGGAAGTGGTGCGCCGGCAACGGCGCCAGGGTGTGCCGCTCAATCTGTTCGAACAGCTCGCGCCGTGAGTAGGGAAGCCGCTGAAAGCGCCGCCGGTTGTGCTGCTCCAGCACCGCTGCCGCGGAAGCACTCCAGGTACTTCGTCACCGCGGTGCGCGACACCTTCAGCGCGCGGCCAATCGCTCGCTCACTCAGTTCCGTGGTCACCCGGTAGCGGATGACCTCTTTGATCTTCTCCACGCTGATCCTCCTGCGTGCCATGCTTCTCCCTCCTGTACGGATTGGGAGAGCGTAGTGGAGGATCGGACCAGGCCCCGTCCGGGAGCAGCCTCGAATTGGCTTTTTCCCGCCGGACGGGTGGCTTTTTATTTCCGGACGGCTGGCTTCCTTAATATCGGATCAGTGGCTTTTTTGCACCGGATTTTGCAGTTGGCTGCGAGGGAAAGGGCGATTCTATGACTTCATGGTCGAACGAGGGCACACCGAGCCGGAGGACTTAGACGAGTTGAAAGCGCGGATCAAGCAAGGGGATGCCAGGGTGGCTAGCGAGACTGCGGCGGTATGATGATCCGCCCGTCCTCAGCGGCGCCGGTTGGTTACGCGAGCCAGCGGTACCCGCGTCGACTTCAGGATCTGCCGATCTCGAGTCAGCAGGGGGATGGCGTGCACCACGCTGGTTGCCGCGATAAGCTCGTCGGCCGGGTCGCCGCGAAAGTCCAGGTCGATTGAGGCCCGGGCTACCTTGAGGTCGAGCGGCCACACGTGCAGGCTGGCCAGCACACTCCGGATTTCGGCCTCGGCAAGATCGATGTCGAGCCGGCCGAGCTGCGACAACTTCGCCAGCTCCCAGAAGACAATGGCCGCCACGCCCCAGTCGTGCTCGATCAGCAACGCCTCCTCCGCAGGTCTCAGGTCGCCGGTTAGCGCGTGAACGAGAATGTGCGTATCAAGATTCAGCAGCGGCATCCCACGGGACTCCTGTGGTGAGGATGTCACCGCGCACCGCTATCTTCCCTCGTAACGCGCCGATCAGCTGACGCGGTTGCAGTGGATAGCGCACAACCCGTGCCACTGGCTTGCCGTGCTTGGTAACGATCAGGCCGTCGCTGGGGAGGTCGTCGAGAAGCGCCAGGCACTGCTCCTTGAATTTAGCTGCACCGATCGTCCGCGTGTTCATAAGTGGTCATATAATACGACCAGCCGGCAAGCATGACCAGTCCCACCCCAGCGCCCGCCGTAATCGCGCTCGGCAGTACCGGGCCGAGCACTTCTACCACCAAGGTCGGGCGCGCCTAGCCGTCGAGCTCAGTCTTCGACGGCCAGCGCCACTCGCAAGGCCAGATCGATAGCCTGTTGTGTTGCCGGGTCGACCCTGCCGACGTGGTTGCCAGGTCGCCCGTGGATGGGATCAACTAATCCTCGGTGTCGGCCAACGTCGGCGTCAGCAAGTACAAGGCCGAGAAATACGTCGACTATCTGGAGCGCAGTTTCATTCTGACCCGGGTGTTCCCTGCAGGAAGCAACGTCCTCAAGGAGCCAAAGGTCCAACGTCGGCAGGGTAATCATCAGTGAGGCATCGCTGAGCTTTCTCGGCTTCGGCCCGCCGAGGGCGCGAGTACATGCTGTGGCGCGAGAACATGCAGCAGCCAGATTTCTCCGCGGTTCAGCTCGCGGGCCATTCCTGATCGGTGAACATATCCGCCACCTCACCGAGCAATTCATCCGCGTGGCCCTGGTACGCTCGTTGAAGCTGAGCTTCTACCTCGCGCCGCTGCTTCGCCTCCAGGTAGAACCGTACCGCTGTGATATACTGACGCTTCGTGATGGACCTCGCCCTGACCGAAGCCGTCAAGGCCAAGTTTGTCGCTCTCGATCCGTTGTTCGACGAACGCCTGCGGCGCCGCTGGGCGGCTGTCGAAGCACGCGGTATCGGGCGTGGCGGGATAGTCCGCGTCGCCGCAGCCACCGGTATGTCGCGGACCACCATTCGCGCCGGTCTGAAAGAACTCGCTGCCAAGCAATCCGGAGGGGCAGAACCGGAGACCGCGCGCGTGCGACGGCCCGGGGGTGTGTGGACGGCCAACGACGAATGGCGCAATGCGGTACGATTGCGATACGTAGATGTCGGGGAGCCGGTCAGCCGCGCAGGCGTTGGCCAGAGGGCAGAATGAACCGCCGACACGGAGGCGACGATGGCGGGTTATCTTTTCGAATGGGACGCCCAGAAAGCGTCGTCCAATAGACAGAAGCACGGCGTTGCGTTCCATGAAGCGACCACGGCGTTCGCGGATCCGCTGGCGATGCTCCAGTCGGACCCTGCACACTCCGTTGACGAGCAACGGTACATTGTCCTCGGTATGTCGAATCGGCGCCGGCTCTTGGTGGTAGCTTTCGCGGAGCGACCACCTCGGACACGGTTGATCTCCGCGCGACCGGCAACACGTAAGGAACGGAGGCAATATGAAGAAGAATGAAGGGTCTGGTAGTGGTTCGTCGGATCGCGACACGATGCGGGCGGAGTACGACTTCTCGGGGGCGGTTCGTGGTGTGACTGCGGCACGATTCGCACAAGGCGCCAACGTTATCGTAATCGATCCCGATCTCCTCGACGTGTTCGTCGACGGAACGGCTGTAAATG
Source organism: Spirochaetia bacterium (assembly GCA_965262935.1). GTDB lineage: Bacteria > Spirochaetota > Spirochaetia > SZUA-6 > Bin103 > Bin103. The sequence goes on from OZ253572.1 coordinate 2,559,652, forward strand.
AAGCTCTTCGAGCTTTGGCGCCGGTGATTCGGAAACATCGCAAGCAGGCGCACCCCTGACGGGAGAATGTAGTAACCTCACTTCCCGCCACCGCTGCCGGGAGCGGGGTTCGGTCAGCACGTCGCGATGAACGTCAGTGTCAAGCGCCACAGCAGCCGACTCGTAGCGGGGAAGCGCTCAGGTGCCGGTAGTCCGCTACCTTCCCTAACGCCTTACCGTTGCGGGATCCATTACGATCGTCATCTCGACCGTGGTGGCCTCGCTCTCGCGAAGTAGTGACCGCCGAAGTTGCACTGGCACTGCCTGGACGCAGGCCCTGGAAATCGTACGCCGTATGAACTCGAGACTACCCATCGACCTCCTGGTCAGAACTCCAGAGCAGCTCCGCCAGCGCCTGGCCTGGAACGATTCTTTCCTCAAAGAGGTCACCGGACAGGGAGAGGTGCTGTATGAATCCGCTCACTCTTGAGTGGGTCCAGAAGGCCGAAGGTGACTTCACCACGGCAGTACGCGAGTTCCGCTGGTCTGGCAGCGACTGCACTCAATGTGATCGTCGCCGTCCTGATTGGCGGCCCTTCCGGATTCCTTGGGGGGAAAGTGGACCTGGCGGTGCAGCGTTTTGTCGATGCCTGGATAGCCTTCCCGGGACTGCTCCTCTTGCTCACCATCATGTCTATCGTGGGACCGGGGGTCCTCCAGATCATCGTGGTGCTGGGGATCGCCGGAGGCGTTGGGGGCTCCAGAGTCATCCGCAGCGCCGTGATTGGGGTCGAAGAGAACGCGTATTTTCAGGCCGCGGAGGCGATTGGCAGTCTCAAGTGGCGAATACTGGTTCGCCATGTCCTGCCCAATATCATGGCGCCGATCATCATCATCTTCAGCATCAACATCGGCAGCGTCATCATCACCGAGGCGTCGCTGAGCTTCCTGGGATTCGGGCTGCCCCGCGCCACTGCGCGCCCAGGCGATTATGGGTGTCATCAACCACCCTCGGCTGGATCAAACACGTGCAGCGCGATCACTACGACCAGAACTACGTCTCCACCGACGCACGCGCACCACTCTACGGGGACCAGTGCAGGTCGGGTTCGAAGGGGTACATCGGGCGCCGGCGGTGGCGGAAGTGGAAGCGGGTCATGGCGGCGGCGGTGCTGCCGGGCGTATCCACGCGGATGATCGAGGGACAGACTTCGCGGTAGGCGGCGAGTTCCCTGACGGTGGGTCTGGCAGCCACCACGCTCAACGTTCTGGTCGCTGTTCTGCTAGGCGGCACCTCAGGATTCCTTGGCGGCAGACTGGACCTGGTGGTGCAGCGGTTCGTCGATGCCTGGATGTCTTTCCCGGGACTGCTGCTGTTGTTGACCATCATATCTATCGTGGGAAAGGGGCTGTTGCAGCTCATCCTGGTCCTGGGCATATCGGGAGGCATTGTCGGCTCGCGAGTGCTCAGGAGCGCCGTTATCGGCGTCAAGGAGAACGACTACTTTCAGTCCGCGGTGACGATTGGCGCCTCGAAATGGCGGATACTGCTCCGCCACGTGCTTCCCAATATTGCGGCTCCCATAATCGTCGTCTTCAGTATCAACGTCGGCGGCGTGATTATCTCGGAGGCGGCGTTGAGCTTCCTTGGATTCGGCCTGCCGATCGAGATTCCCAGCTGGGGTGGTCTGCTCAGCAGGGAGGGACGCCAGTACATGGAGGAGGCGCCACACCTCGCCTTTTGGCTTGGCCTGGCTCTGACGATTACCGTGTACAGCCTGAACATGCTCGGTGACGCGGTGCGCGACCTGCTCGACCCGCGGCTGATCGGTGGTGCCGGGCGTCTGGGTGCGCATGGCGCCGAAGGCGCCCGGTCGGTGTAGCGCGACACGTCGGTAGCAATCGCGGAGGCCTACGCCCACAAGGGCGCGCTCGCGAAGCCGCTAATGCAGGAGCGTCACGGGCCCCAGAGCTCCAACTCGCCGTCCGGCAGCGGGTCGAAGAAACTGTTTGGCACATTGTCGTGATACCGTCCTGGCACCCTCTCGGTGGGCGGCTCCAGCGGAACCAGACGCGCGTAGGGCGTCCCAGCTTTCGCGACGATAATCTCCTCGCCGGCGTGGGCCCGCTCCAGGAGAGCCGATAGCTTGGGTTTGGCTTCGTGCACGTTCACGGTGGCGGCCATGCGGGAAGCTTAGTCTGGAGAGGCACCTTATAGTCCACCAATCAGCTTTGGCCGCTGGGCCACGCATCCAGCACCCGTGAGCGGCGGTCGAGCGACTGCCGGTCGCCCTCGACAGCGAACAGGCGACCGTGGACGCCGCGCTCAGCACCCTCGGCCTGGTCGAGCCGCCAGATACCGGATCCAACAACGCCCACTCCTCACCCGCGCTCCTGCTGCCAGCGGCATCGTCATCCTGAATCAACGTCGGCGGGGTAATCATCAGTGAGGCGGCACGGTCACCCCGTGACACCGAAGACGATGAAATGCGACGCGCTGGCGTCGCCCGCCGGTCGGCTATTTCGGACCAGGCATCGCTGAGCTTTCTCGGCTTCGGCCTGCCGAGGGCGCGAGAACATGCAGCAGGCGTCGTGGCTGGCGCTGTGGCCGCATGTTTTGTTTGCTCCGTGCTCAGTCGCACCCGCTGGCGATGGTCAGCGCTCGGCACACCTGGCGCATCTTGTCCGGACCAACGCTCCCCACAAAGGTTCGCAGCCGGTGCTGCTCCACGGTGAAAACGTTGCACAGGTTGGCGCACGAACTTCCTTTGAGTCCCTCGGCAGTGCCCAGATCCACCTCCGTGGGGGCGCCGCGAAGGGTGGAGCTGATAGCGACCACCGTAACGGTGTGCAGGAGGCCGATCAGCCTGCGCCGCGTCAGGATCAGAACCGGACGCCGCTTGTCTGGACGCGGGAGGTCGAGCAGCCAGATTTCCCCGCGGTTCAGCTCGCGGGCCATTCCTGATCGGTGAACATATCCGCCACCTCACCGAGCAATTCATCCGCGCGGCCCTGGTACGCTCGCCCGAGCTGAGCTTCTACCTCGCGCCGCTGCTTCGCCTCCAGGTAGAACCGTACCGCCGTGCGCACGAAAGCCGACCGACCCTGCTGCCGGGCGTCCGAATCCGCGTCCAGGCGGCGCAAAAGCTCTTCGTCGATCGAGATCTGGACGGGTCTGGTTGCCATGTAGGCATCATCCACCAACGATGCTAGTGTGTCAAACCAATATGACCACGCCCAAACACTGGGGCATGACCTCCGGTTGGACGGCTTGCGCAGGGCAGGAGGAGCTTCAACGCAGGGCTTCCCACTCGTGCCGGTCAGAGATCACCCTTCGCAGTGGTCCGCATCAGCCGACGACACCTCACGGCGCGAAGCCGTCGAGCCGCAGAAACTCAACCGGGGTCAGGATCTCGACGTCCGTTTCAGGTTGTCGCAGGGCCTGCTGGAATCCCAGGCGGCCAAGGCAACCTGCCGGGAGCAACCTTGGCCCCCCTGCGCCAGAGAGCACCGGGGGGACGTGTGCCCTGGCAGGAGAGCCGCGATGGATACCCAGTGAGGAGTAGTGGGTGGGAGTGCGAAAAACGGCAACGGCGGTTGACAAGATCAGGCCGCTACGATCTCACACCCGCCGCGCATCCAGGGCACCCGGACAGGCCGCGGCCCGCCGCGGCCCTGAGCTGAGCGATGCGCGCGCCGGCGTGCATCAGTCCGCCCAACCGGTCCAACCGGTCAGCAAGTGCCAGCGTGACTGAGCGCGATAAGCGGCTTGTGCCGAAAAATCTGTCGGCAAACCGGTGAAAATCGGGCGCAGGGGTTGACACACTTTTTTGCCTTCGTTGCTGGCCTCTGGTGCGCCTCGGAACCCGGCAATGGTCTGCGCGCTACCGTTGTCCGTCCGCGTGCTGTTACCGGTGCCATAGTGCGCCGACTGGGGGCTGCCGGAGCCCGGTCGAGGACTTGCAACAATCTGCTATCTCTCAACCGGGTGTATAATTACGGCATGATAAGCGTGACTTGCAGCAGACCGTTCAGCGAGCTGGGCGATCAGCAGCTCCTCGAGCAGACCAGGCGCCTGGCAGCCAATCAGCGCTGCATCGATGTGCACATCCTGGACCATCTCGACGAGATCGACCGGCGCGGCCTGGCGCTGCGGCGCGGGTTCTCGAGCCTGTTCGACTACGCGGTGCGGGAGCTGCGCTTCACCGACGCCGCCGCGCAGCGGCGCATCCAGGCGATGCGGCTGTGCCGGAGGCAGGGGTGGGTGCGGGCCTGCCTGCAGAGCGGCGAGTTGAGTATGACCGCGGCGGCACAGTTGGAAACCACCTTTGCCGGCGCCGAGCGGGCCGAGCGCCAGAGTCATACCGGGCATCGGAATGTCGGTCAGGGTCGCGGCTACGATCAGGACCACGATTCGGCTGGCGGAACCAGGCAGCTTGGGCTGCCGGCAGCGCCGGACGAAGCAGATGAGCAAGGGGAGCGCGGGCACCGATCGGCGTCAGGGTTTGCACCGCCGGCCGGCGAGTGCTCCGGTGAGGTGGCGGCAGGGAACACGCCCGCGGTGCCGGTGGCGAGCCGCGCTGGTGCGCAGGCCCCCGGCGCCGGGCATGCCGGCGCGCCACTGCCGCGGCCGGAGTTGAACGGAAACGCGTCGCCGTTTCCGGCACCCTCCTGCGCTCCCGTTGCTGCTCCCGGCGGCGGTGCCGGCACCGCCGCGCCGTCATCGGACGAAGGCCCTGCTCCACAACTTCTGCCGCCGACGAATTTCTCGGCGTCGACGCCCGAGCCCGATCTGGTCATGGCTCCATCGGAGTCGCGGCACACCGCGTCGCGCGCGCCGGAATCGACCCGTGATGATCCGTTTGCGGAGCTGTCGCCCGGTACGGTGTCGGCGGCCCCGCTGCTGCACCCGCAGCGCCAGCGCGAGTTGATCGAGCAGGCCGCCGGCATGAGCACCCGCCAGGTCGCCAGCCTGCTGGCCACGGCCGCTCCCGAGGTGCTGCCACCGCGCGACACACTGCGCGCCGTCGCGCCCGACCGCTACACCTTGAAGGTGAGCATCGACCAGGAGTGCGAACAGGGACTGCGCCTGCTGAAGGATCTCATGTCGCATGTCGATCCGCGCATGTCGTGGGGCGACCTGGTGGCTCGCATAGTGCGCGAGGCAGTGGCCCGGCACGACCCGCGCGGCGGGGGTAGCGGACAGAGGCGGCGGCGCAGCGCAGGCAGCGCAGGTGCATCACCGCGGCGGGCGCCGAAGGAGACACGTGCCGCCGGGCCGGCTCAGCGCGTAGACGAATCCTCGGGGCGAGCGCAGAACCAGACACGTGCCACCGTGGCGCCGGTGGCCCCGGCTCGACGCAGAGGCGGCGCTACTCCGGCGCCACCGGGCGACACCTCCGCTACCGAAAGGCAGAACCCGATCGGGGTGCTGGCCAACACTGCTCCACCGAGTCAGTCAGGGCCCGCCGCGCCTTTGGATGGCGCCCGTGCAGGTGGCGTTCCATCGGGCGCGTCCGCCGCTACTTCGGCGCCGAAGTTCGCGTCCGGCGCCTTGGCGGATGGCTCCCATGCCGGCGCCGCCGTGCCGGGCTCGCCGGTCGCCACTTCGGCGCCGAAGCGGGCACTTGGTGTGTCCCCTGACGGCGGACCGAGCGGCGCGTCGGCCGGAGCAGCGGGCGTGGCGTCGGCGGGTGGCTTCTCTGCGCGTGCCGCCGTGCCGGGCTCGCCGGTCGCCACTTCGGCGGCGAAGTCGGTGCTCGGCGTGTTCCCCGACGGCGGACCGCCCGACGCATCAGCCGGAGCAGCGGCGCACACGACCCGCGAACCTGTTCACAGCCGCCACCAATCCCCGCGGCGGCGCCACATTCCCGCGGCTGTCCGGCGCCACATCTGGCAACGCGACGGAGGACGCTGCTGTTATCGCGACCCGCTCACCGGGCGGCGCTGCACCTCTTCCCATCTGCTGCAGATCGACCACCTGTTGCCAGTCGCCGAGGGGGGTGGCCCGGAGCCGTCCAACCTGGTTCTGCGCTGCTTTGCTCATCACAGAATGCGCCACGGATACGGACCGGCGGCTCCGCCGGAGCCCCCGATGTAGCGCCTCCTCCGCGCTGCTGGCGCGCCACTCGACTGCGCTGGCCGACAGCTTGCAGGTGGCCCGGCGGGGATACACTTCGTAGCCCCGCGAGCCCAGCGTGCATCTTCGCTACCGCCTCTTCAGACCCTGGCCGGTCGCTGTCGATGCGCTCACGCACGGCGTTGTCGTGGTCTCCCGTCTACGATTCCTGCCGCTTCCGGCGTTCGCACCCAGGAGTAGTGCCAGGCTTGCACTCACCTGGGCGGCCGGCTACACTCGTCCGCGTATGGTGACTGACGCCATCCACCCCAGCTGTCGGCTAGCGCTACGCACCCGACAACCCGACAACCCGACAACCGCGCGTCGCTAGCTAGCCGCTCAGGCAACCGCGCAGCGGCCGACCACTCGGCCCCGGTGCTGAGCGCACCATCGATCCGCGTGGCGCACACCCGCCACGCGTCCGCGCGTCCAACGGCCGACGAAGTCGGCCCCGAACTCCACCAGTCCACACCAGCACGCGTCGCGACGCCTGCCGGCAGTCACACGCAGATGGGTGCCGCGTCCGACCGCCCCCCGCGTGGTGTTGGGAGGCATGCCCAGGTCAAAGGAGGCATGAGATGAAATCTCCGTACGACTAACGCGGTTCGAGCCGGAGCGGTCGCGGCCGTAGCGGCTCGGGACCGAGCGGCCTCGGTCGCTAAAGGGTGTCGCCCTCGCTTACTGGTCACCTGCGGATTGCAGGCATACCGCGAGAGCAGGCGAGGGGCCGACAGTAGATCCTACTCTCGCACAAAGGAAATTGGTGTATATGGAATTTCGCAAGTGCCTCGCCGTACTGATTGGCCTGGCCCTGACCGCAACCGGCCTGTGGGCCGCCGGCGACAGCGACAGCGACGAGTCGGCCGCGATGGCCGAGAAGGAAATGGTGACCGACCCCACCAACGGCAAGGTGTACACCGCGCCAGAGTATGGCGGGACATTGACCTACGCCGAGCGGATCGAGCCTCCGGGTACTGACCCCTACTCCCAGGGCCACGGACCAAGGGGCGTCGATGGCGTTGCAGAGAAACTGGGCATCGCGAACTGGGGAATAGATAGGGATGAATTTGGCTTCGGAAGCAGGTACGTCCCGCTATTTGCCATGAGACCGAATCTGGCGGAAAGCTGGGAAAAGCCCGACCCACTAACTATTATCTTCAAAATCCGCCCGGGCGTTCGCTGGCACGATAAGGCACCGATGAACGGTCGGGAGCTAACTGCCCAGGATGTCGAATACAACTTTAATCGCTATACGGGTCTGGGCAGCGGCTTCACCGAACCTAGCCCCTTCGACCCGATGAATGCCGCGACATGGGAATCCATTACGGCCACCGACGATTCCACGGTTGTTTTTAAGTTAAAGGCGCCACGCAACGACGCGCTGGAGACTATCATCGGCCACTGGTTTCATTTGATAATGCCCCCCGAGGTAATCGAGCAACATGGTGACGTTCAGGACTGGAGGAACCTGGTAGGCACCGGGCCCTATATGCTGACGGACTGGGTCAAGGGCAGCTCGATGACCTATACCAAGAATCCGGACTACTGGGGCACCGACGAAAAATACCCAGAGAACCGCTTGCCCTATATTGACCAGTTACGGCGGGTGTTTATGCCCGAACAAGCAACATGGCTGGCGGCACTGCGCTCGGGTAAGCATGATATCACAGGTGTACCCGGCGACACTCAGTTGGGGGATATCGGCCAGGTAGAGGCCCTCAAACGGACCAACCCCGAGATCACGTTGTACCCGTGGTATCTGCGCTCGGACACCTCTGTTACTTTTAACCTGCGCAGGCAGTCGCTCTTCAACGACATCCGGGTACGCCAGGCCATGCAGATGGCCATTGACCTGGAGACCATTAACGAGACCTACTATAAGGGTTTTGCCAAGTGGCAACCCCAGGGGATGGTCGGGGATAGTCTGACGGGGTTTTATGTCCCCTTTGAAGAGTGGCCCGAAGCGGTCAAGCAAGGCTATCGGTATGATCCGCAAGGGGCGGAGAAGCTCCTCGACGAGGCTGGCTATCCGCGCGGCGCGGATGGCATTCGATTCAAGACCGCCCTTAACCACTTTTGGCGAGCTGATGTAGGCTATCAAGAAATAGCCGTTGAATACTGGAAAGCGATTGGCGTTGATGTAGAGATTCAGGTACGTGAGGAAACTGCGCATATGGCGCTAATAACGGAAGGTGCTTATGAAGGGATGGCTACTGCGGGTCTCGGCAATGACCAGGCGCCAATGCCCATAATGGACTGGATTAAGTCGGACCATAATACTAACGGGAATCCTGGACACCAGGACCCTGTGATGGACGCCAAGGTTGAAGCCGCCGTAGCTGCTGCTACCCCTGAGGAGCAGCAGAGGCTGGTTAGAGAGGCAGATATGTACTTTATAGAGCAGCAGTGGTACATATGGGGTCCTAAAGATCCCAAGGTTAATGCATCCCAGCCATGGATCAAAGGTTATAACGGTGAAGTCGAACTGGGACTTTCTCGCTCGGTGGCCATGTTGGCCCGCATTTGGATTGATAGTGAGATGAAGGAAGCAATGGGTCGTTAGGGGTTTCACCCATTGTGGCTTAGCTCAGGGAAAAAGCGAGCTGGGAGGCTCAGGCTTTCCAGCTCTCCTTTACTTATTGAAGTGGGAACTCATCGGAAAGAGAAGCACTTTTGTTTCGAAGAATGATGGGGAGTGTCACATGAGAGCCTATATCATCAGGAGGTTATTGCTGGTAATCCCCACCCTGTTTCTCTTGAGCATCCTGGTCTTTCTCACGGTGCGCTTCATCCCCGGCGACGTCATAGACGCCATGTTGGCTGGGCTGCAATGGGTGGGTGGCGATATAGACCGCGAAGCTCTTGAGCGTATGCTGGGTTTAGACGTGCCTGTGTACGTACAGTACGGACGCTGGATCGGCGAGATCTTCCTACACGGCACCCTGGGCACGTCCCTGTGGCGCGACTGGACGGTAGAGGAGGAGATACTCTCCCGGTTGCCGGTCACCATCGAGCTTGGCCTGCTGGCCATCCTCATCGGGCTCGTGATCGCGCTGCCGGTGGGCATCTACTCGGCGATGCGCCAGGATACCGCCGCCGACTACCTGGGACGCTCGGTCGCCATCATCGGCCTGGCCACGCCGAACTTCTGGCTCGCCATCATGGTGTTGATCTATCCGACCATCTGGTGGGGCTGGACCCCACCGCTGGAATACATTCCGTTCACCGAAGACCCGCTGGGGAATCTCGCGGGGTTCTTGATCCCCAGCCTGATTCTGGGGACCGCCTCCTCGGCTGCCACCATGCGGATGATGCGCACCATGACGCTGGAGGTGCTCCGGCAGGACTATATCCGCACCGCCTGGTCCAAGGGGCTCAAAGAGCGGGTGGTGATTGTCCGGCACACCGTCAAGAACGCCCTCATCCCGGTGGTGACTCTGATTGGCCTGCAGTTGCCGATCCTGATCGGGGGCGCCGTGATCATGGAGAACTTATTTGCCCTGCCGGGGCTCGGTCGTCTCATGCTCGATGCCCTGCGAAGCCGTGACTACCCGGTGGTCCAGGGAACCAACCTGTTCTTCGCCACCGGGGTGGTGCTGCTCAATCTCCTCATCGACCTGATCTATCCCTATTTGGACCCGAGGGTAAGGTATGAGTGAATCCAGGCGGCGGGGCTGGCTGGCTGATTTCTTCATCAGGCTGTGGCAGGAGAAGCCCCTGGGCACGGCCTGCGGGATTCTCATCTTGATCTTGATTTTCGTCGCAATTTTTGCCGAGTGGCTGGCTCCTTATCCCTATCGGGAAATACACCTGGCAGACATACTGCAAGCGCCATCCGCGCAGTACCTCCTGGGGACCGATCACCTGGGGCGAGACCTGTTCAGCCGCCTTCTCTATGGAGCTCAGATCTCCTTGACCGTCGGTCTGGCAGCGACTGCACTCAATGTGATCGTCGCCGTCCTGATTGGCGGCACTTCCGGATTCCTTGGGGGGAAAGTGGACCTGGCGGTGCAGCGTTTTGTCGATGCCTGGATGGCCTTCCCGGGACTGCTCCTCTTGCTCACCATCATGTCTATCGTGGGACCGGGGCTCCTCCAGATCATCGTGGTGCTGGGGATCGCCGGAGGCGTTGGGGGCTCCAGAGTCATCCGCAGCGCCGTGATTGGGGTCAAAGAGAACGCGTATTTTCAAGCCGCGGAGGCGATCGGCAGTCTCAAGTGGCGAATACTGGTTCGCCATGTCCTGCCCAATATCATGGCGCCGATCATCATCATCTTCAGCATCAACATCGGCGGCGTCATCATCACCGAGGCGTCGCTGAGCTTCCTGGGATTCGGGTTGCCGGTCAAAGTTCCGAGTTGGGGAGGGATGCTCAGCCGGGAAGGGCGTCAGTACATGGAGCAGGCGCCCCGGCTGGCGCTGTGGCCGGGGCTGTGCCTGACGATCGTCGTCTACTGCCTGAACATGTTCGGCGACGCGGTGCGCGACCTGCTGGACCCGCGGCTGCGCGGCGGTGGGGGGCGTCTCGGGGCCACCGCCGTCACGTCGGTTTGAGAGAGCCCGACGTTCCCTGTCAAACACGTGCAGCGCGAACACTACGACCGGTATAGCGTCTCCACCGACGCACGCGCGCCAAGCTACGGGACCAGTGCAGGTCGGGTTCGAAGGGGTACATCGGGCGCCGGCGGTGGTGGAAGTGGAAGCGGGTCATGGCGGCGGCGGTGCTGCCGGGCGTATCCACGCGGATGATCGAGGGACAGACTTCGCGGTAGGCGGCGAGCGGTGCGTTGACGCCCTTGGCGACGATGCAACGGAAGCTGCCCGGATCGATGCCGAAGTCGGTGAGCTGGTGAATGCTGAACGGCACCACGCGCTTCGAGGTGAGCATGATGGTCACGCCGCCCGCGGTCTCGACCAGCGCGGTACGGCCCTGGTCGTAGTGCTGGATGCCGCCGTGGCGTATTTCCGGTTCGTAGAAGCGGCCGTCGAACAGGTCGCAGACCCGGCAGTCGAGCCGCAGCGTGGCGCCGTGCAGGCGGTCGGTCTTGCCGCCGATGCGGAATGTGCGGGCCGCGCCGATGCCGGCGGCCTCCGCGGCAGCGACCGACTCGGGATCGTAGATGCACACGAACGCCTTGCCGCTGCCGCGCCGATGCAGCTCCGTCGCCAGTGCCGTGCCGTCCGCCGCGGAACCGCCGCCGACGTTGTCGCCGACGTCGAGCAGACAGACCGGCGGCGCCAACCGTTGCGCGCGTTCGACCGCGTCCGGGACACCGGGCAGGTCGACTTGCAGCTCCGCCCGCATCTCCCACAGCGCCAGCGCAATCCCGTTGGCCTCGCGTTGCGCGGCCGCCGGATCGCCGTTGGCGACGACGGTCACCGCGGCGCCCATCTCGGGCACGTCGGCGTAGGGGAATCCCTGCCAGAGGCTGGCCGCGAGGATGCCCGGACGTTGCCGGACGGCTTCGATCCGCTCCATCAGCGGCGCCAGTGGCGCTTCGTCGGTGCACTGCTTGTCGATGCTGATGGCAAGCGGCGGAAACGCCGCCGCCAAGTGGGGCGCGACCTTGCCGTGCAGCCGGTCGACAAGCAGGTGCGCCGCTTCCAGGCCGCGCTCGCGCTGGTCCACGTGCGGGTTGGTGCGGTAGGCGATGATGGCGTCGACCGCGTCCACCATGCGCGCAGACAGGTTGGCGTGCGGGTCGCCGGTGGCGACGATCGGCACCCGCGGCCCCACCAGCGCGCGGACCGCCTGCAGCCAGTCGCCGTCCAGGTCCGGTGCCGCCGCGCTGACGCCGGCCCCGTGCGGCGCGACGAGCAGCCCGTCCAGCGGCAGGTGCGCGCTGATCTCCGCCAGCAGCCGGCGTTTCAGTTCCGCGTACGCGTTGTCGGATACCAGGCCGTAGGGCAGGGCGCGTGCGCCGAACAGCGCAACCGCCGTGACGCCGGCCTCGTCCAAGCCGGCAAAGAAGCCTGCCAGCTCGTGGTTTGAGCCCTCGACCGCGTCGCGAAACGCATCCCCTGTCGCCAGCAGCCCGCCGCGAAACGCCTCGAGGTCCGTGGGTGCCTCAATGAAGGTATTGGTCTCGTGCTGCAACGCGACGACGCCGACTCGCATAGTCCGATCCTGCTCAGAGCGCGCTACCACGATACCAGTCGCGCCCCGGATCGAACAACGACTCGTTCAGCCGCACCCCGAGGCCGGGACGCGTCGGGAGATCGACGTAACCGCCGACGCGATGGCAAAACCAGTCATGGATCACGGCCTGCACGGCCTCGGGGATGTAGTAGCTCTCGCCGCAGCCGATCAGCCCCTGATCGGTATGGACGCGGCACAACACCAGCCCCGGGAACAGATCCTTGGGCCGGCAGGTCTCGATTCTGGCGATCCGCAGCGCCGCACCCGGCACCGGCACCGGCGGCAGGTAGTTGGCATTCACGACAGGAATTCTCGCAGAACCGTGAGCTGTTCACATCGCCGGGGACGGCGGCTCACGACTGCCCGAGCACGTCGAAGCGTCATAGGTCATTCCCACCAACCGAGCGCTTCACCCGCATGTTCAACGACATCTTCGCGCGCCCCTGTTACGTGGGCTGGAACTGGTGCGGCTGGATGGACTCCTGGAAAGATCTCCAGGACAGCAAGCAGCACGGCGGCCTGCAAACGCCGTTCGGCGAGTTCCACGAGCCAATGCGCAAAGCGATAGCCGAATTCTCGGCAACCATGTACGACATCGCCACGCGATAGCCCGCAATCCGACTACGGAGCCCGCTTAGCTGCTAACTGTCGAAAGCGGCCTTGGCTGTTTCGAGGTCGAATCGGTCCGGTTGCCAGTCATTGATCCAGTCCGGCAGCTCGTCCGGCCCCACGTCCCAGGGGTCATTGCCGGTTTCGGCCAACTCGACCAGCCGCCAGTATCCGTCGACTCCGCCGCAGTCTTCCTTCGGCGCCGCCCGGCTCCCGGCGACAAGGCGGCGCTGGAATCGCTCCGCGCTGTCCACTCGCGGGCGCAATTTCACGGCATGGACCCAGTCGTCCCCGAAGTCGTACACGTACCGGCAGGTCCTCGTGGATCCCTTGAAGTACTGTCTGAGCCTGACCGACCATGCGTCGGGTATCTCGTCGTCCCCGTAGCCCAACTCGGAAGCGCCGGGACCGGCCAGCATGCGGCGGTCCCGGCGGCTCCGGCCCACCGTATGGAACACCCACATGTGGTCTCGGTCCCAGTCGAAGCTGTCCTGGATCGCCAGGTGCAGATCGCCGAATGTTTCCTCCGCGTCGATCTGGAAGCGCCGCCATATGCGCGGTTCGATTTCCAACAGTGACACCTCAAATTCAAAGTACGCAGGCATGGCCGCAATCCTACCGGAAGAATCGCATGGTGTCGCGTCACCATCGCCGAGCACAGATCGGTGTGTGCGACCGCGCTGGGAGCTTCGTTCTTGGCCGGCCCGAGTCCCTTGTCGTCCGCGAATGCGCGCAATCGATTGAGCAGCACGGTCGTGCCGACCCCGCGCAAGCCCAGGAGCACGCGGCCTTTGGTGGGACGCCGGGCGGGCGCGCGATCCATGTCGATGGTCACCTCTTCGATCAGCCGGTCGCGACCGGCCAACTCCGGCGGCTGCAAGCCGGCGCCAGGTGCGTACGGGTTGTTACGACGGTCCACCGAATCAGCTCAGGAGGTCGGGACGCAAGTTACTCAATCTAATCAGCTTAATTCAGACGGGCGTACAGTCGCTCGGCGTACATGGGCAGCGACCGGGCCGGCGCACGAACCAACTCTCCAACGGTGGCCAAGGCCTCTGTCAATGTTACTGTTTCTTGGGAGGTTGTTGCGTAATCTCTTCGAATCTAACCGGATCAGATAGTTCGCGAATCAATTTGTTGCCCCAGGCCTTCGTGTACAAGTAGTCTTTGTGTGCCCTGTCGAACACGCAAAAGGACTGAGTGGTTTTCTCGGGACTATCTGTCTCACCGGTTGGACGGACCTTAAAGTACTTCCAAGCCTTGGTGTGGTGGTGCAAGTTGAAGACGAAAGGTAGGTTTGACGAGACTCTCTCCACTACGACCGCAGGCCTACTAAGGTCGAGGTTTGCTATTGGGACATGTTTCTCCTTGATTAGCACGCTTAGCGTCCTCAAGCGTTCTATCACCTCGTCGTTCGCTGCGTTCATATGAACGAACTCGATCGCTGAATCGGCAGAGTTTTTCCGATTTGCTACCTTTGGGACCAAGAATACTCGGTACGAGTAGCCGATATCATTTAGAACCAAGTCCGTTAGTCCTCCTCGAAATCTCTCAACGTAGTCCATCACGGTGTTGGCACTTCCGGCTATCATCTTGAGCGCATTTTTCTGTTCAGGAGGATTCGTCCGAGAGAATTGGAGGGATACGGCAAGTGACTCGGAGAGTCCGAACTGATCGCCGAATTCGTTTATTAGATAGTCCTCAAGGTTCATCAAGGATGCTTGGCACTCACCGTATAGTATCGGGTCAAGCGCTGGAAGCTGCCGATGCTCGATCTTGTTTCTCAACCCGAGCAAAAATTCGAGATTCTTTCTCACCGGATGTTGTTCGCCCCCAAAGTATTCGGTCAAGCACTTGCTAAGGTCCCAGTGCTTAGGCTCACCGTCAATCTTTTCGTATCGCACTCCCGTCTTGGTCTTGGAGGGTCGGGATTGGTACCACGGGTTGCGCCGCATCGTGTAATAGTAGGCATGAAAGAACGCCTGCCATGCCAGTACAATTAGAACCACATAAAGTGCAGTTCGGAATCGCGGGCCGGGACGGTTGTACGCATCGACTGCAGCAATAGCGGCAATGCGGCACTTATCGAGGTTGCTCATGGCATTCTTTGGCAGTCGTCTTGACATTTCGTTCTGAGTTCACTAAGGCGGGCGAGTCGTGGCCGGTTGGCAGGTTCTACATTGCCGTGCGCTCTGCCTTTTCAGAGATGTTATGACGTTACACAACCGATCGATGAGACTCAGCCGGGCTTGAGTGGTCGTCGTGATCTCTACTAACAAGATCGGGCTCATGGCGGTGTAACCACCGCGGTGTTTACGTCGGTCGTCCAGCAAGGCCATCGTGCCGCTTCGTTTCCCGCGTTCAACATGGATGCCGGTTGCCGCCGCGTGAAGTAGGTCCGTTGCGCTCGTTGAGCCGTTCCGTCAGTTGAAGACTTAGCAATTGCGGGTCGCGGCAGACGAGGAAATCCCACTTGCCAAGGCGTCCCCAATGATTGACGGCGGTGACCCAGCGCTGTGCGGCCTGATGTTTCGCCGCCGTGTCGTCGCGCGATCTGCCCTTGATCTCGACCACAACGTGGACGCCGTTGCTCATACGCACGATGAAGTCGGGTTCGTAGGCGTGCGGCTCACCGTACAGTTCGTACGGCATGTTGAACTCCAGGTGATCGTTGCGCACGTAGCACTTGACGGTGCCGCGGGCGGCGAGCTGTTCAATCTGGAACATCGCGGCCTGCTCCCAAGTCCCGGTGTCGCAGGCAACGGAGTTCAGATGGCTCGCCGTGGCCGCATGCACGGGACGCACCGTCTTGAAGTGCACCCGAGCGGTGCTGCCGATCGGCTCGTAGCGGTTCAGCCGCGGGAGGAGAGGCGCCTCGCCCTCGGAGTCGTTCGGCCTGATGGCCGCGGCGAGAAGTCCGGCGATGCGTTGCGCGTAGGTCTGCAACCCGATTTCACACGGATGGGCGCCGTTCAGGTCCACGCGTTCTTTGACATACGCCTCGACGATCCGCAGAACCTGGGGAAACAGAGCGCCGCGGCTGACCCGCCCACCACCGTTGTTGCCGGCCGCGGTAAGCTGGCGTACCACTTCGCGCGCAATCTCGAATGTGATCGTCTGTGGATGATACGAGTCGTAGTACTCCTGCCGATTTACGATCTCGAAGCCAAACCCGCCGTAGGCGCTCGGGTGCCCGATCTGATAGCTGACCTGCGGCCTCACGAAGGCCGCGACCGGCGTGTCAAATGGATCGATCCTGGTCGGCTCGGTCGAGTCGACGTCACATACGACGCGGTTTCGTTTCAGGGAGACGACGTAGCCTTCGACTATCGGAAACCGAATCTCGAATGCCTTGCGCGTTGGAAGTGCCATCACCTCATGCTTCGGTCGCTCGTCCTGAGACGTTTTCGTACCCGGCTCGCGGCCCTTGAAGGGAATCAACGAGAACGGCACCCCAAAGATGTCGACGTACTCCGCGGTAAGCAGCCCGGTCTCGGGGTCCGGTGTGTAATCCATGCGGCGCAGCCCACGGCCAACTACCTGCTCGCAGAGCAACTGACTATGGAACGCACGCAGGCCGAGGATGTGGGTCACGTTGTTGGCGTCCCATCCCTCGCTCAGCATGTTGACACTGATGACGCAACGGATGTGTGCTCCCGGTTCACCGGGCCGCCCGATGGTAGAAACGATCTTGCGCAGTCCTTCGGCGGCCTCCTTCCGGGTGGCGGTCGGATCCCCGCTCTCCGCCGCTTCAAGCAGCTTCGAGTCGATGCGCAACGTGACCGCCGCGCCATCCCGGTTCCACAGCTCGGGAAAGCCGTTGAGACCGGTACCGTAGTGCGTCATCGTCCGGGCCTTCGTTCTTCTCCGGCTGGAAGTTCCTTCGTCACCATTCCGGGACTTTGCCGTGTTGTCGGTTGCGCCTTCTTCGATCATCTCCTCCCCGGAAATCATGCGGTGGAAATGGGTGGCGATGTCGGTGTTGTCGCAGACGACAATCATTACGGGCGGAGTTCGATCCTGGCCGGGCGCGGATGCCTGCACGTCGTTGAAGCGCTCCTTCCATTCACCGGCGAGGGTGAGTAGCGCGTCCTCGGCTTTGCGGTACACGACGTCGGGCTTGGGTCGACCGAGGCTCAGCCGTTCGCCGGCCTTCAGGTCTCTCGTAATATGCTGCCACAGCTTGAAGTACTTGGGATCGGGGCGACCGGTGCTGTCGCTGGCGGGGAGGCGCGGGATCTTGGTGATGCCGCATTCGATGGCGTCGACCAGGCTGAAGTCGTTGACGATCCAGGGGAACGGCGAGCCTTCGGGGTAGCCGCTGCCCTGCAGGTAGAACGGCGTAGCCGAGAAATCGATGCAGACATCAATCCCGCAGGCGGCGTTGATCCGGTCGAGCCCGTCCACCCAGACCGTGGCTGCCTCGCGCTCGGCCTTCTCCTGAGCGCTCAGTGTTTCGTCCGCCGGGGCGGGCCGGTAGGCGTGGTGGCCCTCATCGTTGAGCACGAGCAGCGGCTCGTCATCCCAGAGATCTCCAAGGCGGTTGCGCGCGAACGCCTCTGGCGACTCTTCCCCGATTCTGCCCACGCTCACGGTACCCACCTTGATCACCTCAGATTCAGGACTGAGCCGATGCCAGTTGGTCACCAGCACCTTGCCTTTGGCGAGTTCGGGACGGAGTGCGGTCGGCACGAGGTCGAACTGCTCGAAGTAATTGCCAGCTTCGGCGGGACGCAGTACGCGCAGGCGCTCCTTGATCGTCAGATTGGGACACACCACCAGCACACGGCGGGGAAAGCGCGGGTCTCCCGGGGTGGCGCCGCGATTGCAGAACGCCCAGGCGATGATCATTGCCATGACCACGGTCTTGCCGCTGCCGGTTGCCATCTTGCAGGCGTAACGGGGAATCGGCCGCGTGCCCGCTTGGTGCGGGAAGTCTGCCAGCTTGGGATGCTGAGCCACCTTCGCGGTCCAAACGCCCGGGCGTGGATTGCGCCCCTCACCGAGCAGGGCGAATTCCTGCAGCGTGAGCTTCGGCCTCCATCGCGGCGTCCGGTCTCTTGCCAGCAGCTCTCGCAGATAGATGATCGTCTCCACCGCCTCGAGCTGGCAGAAGAACAGTCGCCGCGAGCGGTCCTCGCGCCACCAATGGCGCAGCAGCCGGCGGGTGGTTGGCGATACGTTGGGCCAACCGGCCCCTCGCCAACGCCGCACGTCGTCCCGCAGATCGTTCACCAGCGGCAGGTCGTCCTGGTCTTCCTCCGCCAACAACGAGAGCTGGCCACTCCCGGCGCGCTCGGTCTTGAACCAGTAGCTCGCGTCACGCCGGCCGGGTTCCTTCGCCGGAACGCCAGTTGCGCGATCGTAGTACCAATGCGCGTCCGGCTCGGCATATGGAGAACAGATGATCGGCTCTTCCACCGGCTGCAGGGGAAGTTGCGTGTCCGACATGCTCATTGATTCCTCAGAAGCGCCGCGATACGGTCGTGCAGGGCCCTCAGTTCGGGGCACAGGCGGTACAGGAGTGAGAGGTTCCTCAGAGATTCTCCGATCATCAGGTCACGGCCTCCTCCCGGCCGGCGCCGGTCGCCGTGTCGATCAAGGAGCGGTTGAAAGATTTCCTCCTTCATGCGCGGATTCGTCCGAGCGTCTTCCCATGTCCCGCGTATCTCTTTCCGAAACGCCGCGCAGGGATATATCTCCACCTCCGGCTGTGCCGGGCAGCAGAGCAACCCTATGTCTCGTGCTTCGAGGTCAGTCTCCAGCGCTTGCATTGCGTCGGCGCTGGCACGGTCGGCATCGGGAAAGAACAACCAGAGATCATAGAATCCGTAGAGAACGGGAAGCTCGTTGCGAATGACCGCCGTCGCGTGAGCGTAGCCGTGAATCCTTGGCTTTCCTGGAGTCGCGACCTTGGCGGACGGTCTGCCAAGGTCCGCCATGATCGCCTTCACCAAGGGTCTCAGAATGTAGCCGTTGTAGGTTTGGTCTTCCGGAATGACGAGCACCCTCACACTTACAGCGCGGCTTCCAGCCAACCCTCTGCGAACAGGTCCGAGGGAGGATACTTCTCCGATACCTCCTTGAAATGCGGCACGTCGACTAACGGCCGGATCGTGGACTCGCCGGTTTCTTCGTCTCGCTTGCAGAGGAAGGTCGTCCGATATTCGGCTTCCTGGAGCCACGCCAGGGTGGTAGGTGAGTGCGTCGTGGCAAAGACCTGCGTCTTGGCGCGATTGGTCTGACTTCGAAACAGCTCCACGAGCAACCTCAAGCGGCTGGGATGGATGCCATTTTCGATTTCCTCGATCGTCATGATCCCCGGCATGTCCGGTTGAAAGAATGCTGCCGTCATCGCAGCAAAGCGCAGGGTGCCTTCGCTCAGTGTCCGGGCGGAAAACGCCCGGCCGTTCTCCCGCAACATGAACAGCGAATCGCCGTCGGCACCACTCAGTGTCCCCACGTCCTCTATCTCTTCGGGCCGAAGCTCCTGGAGCCACGACAGATATGCGCCCTTGGTCTTCTCGTCCTGACAGATCGTCCGTACCAAGGCAGCAAAGTTTTCTCCGTGCTCAGCAAGACGTCGCACGCGGTGAACCGTCGAATACTGCTGCAGGCCGGCGACTGACAGATCGAATCGTTGAATGTCTCTCAACAGGCTGACTACCTTGACCGTGCACTGCTTGACATGAACCGAGCACTCCACGACAGAGGTAGGACTGGCGATCTGCCACACCACGGAGCGCTCGCGGTCGAACGACGAGGTCTCCGGGCTTTCGGTGATAGACGTACAATAGGAAGTATCCCA
The DNA here is from genome assembly GCA_965262935.1 of Spirochaetia bacterium. Classification (GTDB taxonomy): domain Bacteria; phylum Spirochaetota; class Spirochaetia; order SZUA-6; family Bin103; genus Bin103. The sequence continues at coordinate 2,579,305 of OZ253572.1, forward strand.
ACGTGGAAGCTCTCGCGAAGTATGTGTCCACCCGCTGGAGAAAAATTAATCGTGTACCCGCATCTCAGGCGCGATTCCTCCTCCAACGTGCCGTATGCTGTAATGCTAACTTCGTCGGTTCCAAAAAAACTGGCATTCGAGCTACCGCCGCGGATGCCCTCCCAAACCTCGCTGGTCGCGCTTCGTGGTTTGCCGTCGAGAATCTCGCTGATCGTGAACCCATTGCCGATTCCCTGCAGAACGCGCAGCGCATCGAGGAAATTCGACTTCCCGCTGGCGTTCGTGCCGATGAACAGGTTCAGTGGACCCAGCGATAGATCGATTCGGCGCAGACTCTTGAAATTCTCGATGATGATGCGATCGATCACGTCGCCCCATCCTCGGTCAACACCCGGAGGCCTTCGTTACCGCGCGGATCGATCACCTTGACGGCAATACGCCACGGCTGGCCCGCGGCGAGGCGGGCCGGCCGCGGAAAGGGCAGGCTGCGTAACCCACTGAGCGTGTCGAACGCGCCCGCCTCGATCAGCCCCTTGCCACCGAGAGCGCGTGCGAGTTTGCTCCACTTGCTCTTGTCGGGAAAGAACGCCTGGCAGATACAGAACGTGCGGCCATCGTAGTCCGTATCGAGAAACCACGCTGCTATGCGTTGCCGGTCGGTCGGGTAGATGGTGTTGCTCACCGGGTCGTACACGTCCATCCCTTCGACCTCGACCACGTATTCGCCATCTTCGAGCCGTTGCGGACCCACTACGCGCGGAGCGCTGAACACGGTGAAGATCTGGCTGCCCGGCTGAGTCTTCAACAGATCGCCCATCGCCGCGTCGGGATTGATCAGCGCCATGTGCAGGCGCAGCTTTGGGTGGGATGAGTTCTGAATGGCATCCTGCGCCGCCGCGTCGAATCCGAAACCCGCGAACACCACATCGTCGTATCCTGCGCGGTTGGCGAGGCGCACCACCTCCTCGATCTGCATGGCTGTCACGTTGCCGGCCTCGGGACCAATGCTTACGGCCACGGTCGCGGATTCGTCGGACCCGTTCAGCCACTGACCCTCGGCGTGGACCAGCGCTACCCCGGAAGTCGGCTCCAGCCGTCGAAACTTGAGGTTCCGGTTACCCGGAAAGTCGACGCCACTCGCCTTGAGCAGGCGGATGATCTTGTCGAGGTGCGCCTCCGCGTTGGCGACCGCCAACTCCGCGGATTCCTCCTCGGGGAACGTGTCGAGCTCCTCCGGTCCGCCGCCAATAGGGGAGTCCGGCCCCTCCTCGACCGCTATCACTCCTTCCATGCTGAACGGGCCGGCGACCCGGACGGTGTCCTTGACGATCGCCGGCTTGTCGACCAGCTCCTCCACCTCGGCGTTGGCGGCGATGCAGGCATTCACATCCTCCATCTTGGCGCGCCACGCGCTCCGATAAGCGGCTATCGCCTGCTGGAGAGGTTCCGGCCAATCCGGGTCAGCGTCGAACGGCACCTCCCACTCATGCCACTCTCGTTGCGGAATCTTCTCGCGGTAGTTCGCGACCTGGCGAGCCGTGACGCCCTTGAGTGGCCTCCGGGCACCGACGGGATTGATCCAGTCGGGCGGCGTATCCGGGAGCAGCCAACGGCGTACGTCCGCGTCGGTGACGGCGGTAGCGCCGTCGCGGCGATGTTTGCCGACCAGCTTTTCGACCAGCTTCTGCTTCAACTCCGGGGTGGCCTTGGCAACCGCGCGGTTCAGCGTCGCGAGCGTATCCATGAGGATCGGCTCGTGCTTGGCGAAGATCGGGTCGAGCGACGTGTTGCGCGCGATGCTTCTGAGCGTGATGTGGGGCACCGTCCGGCAGTCAAACGTTAATCGCCCGCCGTTGGCCTTCCCCTCGCCGTCGACTCCCTCGATCCAGGTCCCACCCGGATTGCGCGCCACATCCTCCGCGGTCAGCTCCCGGAGTTGGTAGTAGTCGAACTTTGCCGTCATCAGCCGATGCTTGGCCAGCGTGAGCGCGACCCGGCTCGTGTCGATGGTGATCCAGCGCCGACCCCACTGTTCGGCGACGTACGCCGTTGTGCCACTGCCGCACGTGGGGTCGAGCACCAAGTCGCCAGGATCCGTGGCCATCAGAAGGCAACGCTCTATTACACGGGTGTCGGTCTGGACAACGTAGATCTTCGGATCCGCGTTCGAGAAACCAGCGCTGCCAGTATCAGACCACGCGTTACCGATCGGTGCATATTTCGAGTCGGTAAAGTAGCGTACGTAATTGAGCTGTGAAGCTAAGTCGATCAGTCGGGACGCGTTAGCGACACGGTTCAGTCCATCGGGATTGGTCGTTTTCCAGTGACGGTGAATCCCACAATCGAAATACCTGTCTCGAAATCGATAGTAGCGCTCGTCAGGACTTCCTGGATCTTGCGACACCGCGAAGCTTAACTGTGCGAACCCCCATCCGTCATCAACATCTGAGTGATTCAAGCGTTCTTTTTGTGACATAAGTCGCGCTGATGACGCATCTTCGCTAACTAAGTATTTGTAGCTTCGAAGTTCCGAAAGATCCTTAGCGGTAAGCAACTGACGACGTTTCGTGAATCTCTTGTCCTTCGCATACCACAGGAGATAGTCGCTCTCGTCCGAAATAAAGTCTATCGATCTGCTGGCGGTCTTCCGGAACGATACCATCACGCAGAAGTTATCGAATCCAAATACCTCGTCCATCACGCACCGCACGCGGTGTAGGTTCTCGTCGCTGATCTGGACAAAGATGCTTCCGCTGTCGGAGAGCAATTCACGCGCCATCATGAGCCGGTCACGCAGGCAGGCTAGGTACGAGTGAACTCCCAGCGCCCAAGTGTCACGGTACGCCTTGACCATCTCCGGTTCGCGGGTCAGGTCCTGTTGCCGATCCCTTACGTTGCGCTGACCGAGCTGCGGCTGGAAATTCGACGCGAACTTGATCCCATAGGGAGGATCGACGTAGATCATCTGCACTTTGCCGGCGAGGTCCTCACGGTGGGCCAGACTGGCCATCACCTGAAGCGAGTCGCCCAGGATCATGCGGTTTGCCCAGTCGACGTCGTGCCGGTAGAACTGCACGGCCCTGGCGTAGTCGAGCTGCGGGTCCGCGAACAAGTCGCGCTGCACGTCCTGTCGGGCCAGTACCCGGAGGATCGCCTGGGTGGAGACGCGTTCGTGCATGTGGAGCGCTACGGGATCAACCGTGAACCAGGGCCGCTCCCGCTTTCCACTCCATTCCAGCCACGGCTCGTGGCGGCGCAGCGCCTTCGCCAACTCGGCGACCTCCGATTCCGAAAGCGGGCGCCGCGTCGCCTCATGAAGCAACTCGGGCAAGGCATCGGTCGCCACCGCGTCCGCCGCCGAGCGCAGCACTGGCGGCAGATGCGGGTTGTAGTGATGACGAAACGTCGGCGTCTCCCGAATCTCGCCTTGCGCCTCCAGACCCGCCGGGGGAATGTTCTTCCGCTTGGCGTTGTACTTGATCGTCGCAACACGACTACCGACACCACCCTTGCGGCCTACGCTTTTCTTCTCAGTAGACACTTACTTTGGTTCCTCCCTTTCGCTCGGATGCCTCTCGTGCCGGCGCTCTATCGCGGCGATGCTGCGGTTCGTAATACCAGAAGTTGATCGGCATCGCCGGATCCTGGGTACGCAAGTAACCGAATTCGCGGAGGGACACACCCAGTTTGCGCACCTTGCACTTCCAATACAGCTGCGAGATCACACGAAACCGATGCCGATCAGCAGTGCCGGGAATAGTCGGAATTGCGCGGATTCTACTCCCCTCTCGCCTTCTATCCCGCCACTTGAGATCGCAGTAGCGGTCAAGCGGAAGCGCATCCTGGAGGCGCTCAGTGAGGGCGACGACCTCCAGAGCCGGCACGGAGCCGGCTGCCAAACTGCGGTAGCGTTCTTCGGTGTGCCGGCTCTCGTCCAAGAGGACGGCATAGTCCATTGAGGGGCAGTATACTCAATGTCGCGAGGCGGCGTAGGCTCCGAGTGGCTCCGAGTCCCCTGATCCTCGCCTATAGAGCCTGGCCCGATGTGAAGGGAAGTTGTTAGCCCGGTGGCGTGCAGCGCATCGCCGCGCCCGACGAGCAGCACGGTCCACGGCTGAGCATAGCCACCGTCGACCAGGACGCCACCATCGTCGAATCGCACAAGCGGGCGGCGTTCGACCACTACGGGGGCGGGCGTGGCTACCAGCCGATAGTCGCGCTGTGGGCGGAAGTCCGACCTGATTGTCGCCGAACAGTTCCGCGACGGCGACGTGCTAGCCCACCAGGAACCGCTGATCGGTTGCCAGATGGCGGTCGCGTCGCTACCGAAGACGGTAGGTGAGCGCTCCTCTCGTGGCGACTGCGCTTGTTTAGGGGAACAATCTGCTGGACCGGCTCAGCTCCCCGTAGCGAAGGCAGGAGCCGGGCGCGCGCATCGGCTTCGTGATCAGTGCGGAATGAGTCCACAGCTGGCCCTGGACCATCGCCAAGCTTCGCGAGCAGGAGTGGACCGCCTTCCATACCGAGCCCGACGGCACCTTGCGCCATGGTCGGAGATGGTTTACGTCCCTTCGAAGAAATCGCGGCACGGCTGCACTCAACCGTTGCGCTGTGTCGGCCTGCGTCTGCTGGAGGCGCAGGGTGTATAATTCGCCGACGGCTCTGATCGCCATCATCACGCGGTGACTACTTTCCTGGATTCGGATTGCTGTCCCACTGCCGAAGTGGCGCCGGGAGAAGGCCGGCACCGTCGAGCACGTCCATGACGAACTTAGGAGTGGCCTTGCGACCGATCACATGGCGAGCCAGCGGGCCCGCGGTCGACGCGGCGTGACCGAAGCTGGTGATCCTGAACTACCACATCGCCAGCACGATCAAGGGCCGTGCTCCAGCCCCGAGCAGCTTCCCGAGCGCTCAAAAAAGCAAAGCTTGTTGCCGGCGCATACCGCGGGACGCATGAACCGAAGGCTGTACGGTGCGGATTGGCATAGCGTGTATCCAAGCGGTATGGACGGCGTCCTGGCTGCCCACCCAAGCTTCCCTCACGAAGCACGGGCCGCGTGCGGCCCAGCGAATAGAGCGCCGCCGCCGCTCTATCTCAGCCGGTCAACGTCGTTACCACTACCACCGGGGAAACCGCCTTAAGCCGAGAACTGCCCTTCTTGCGTAGGCAGTTGTCTCTGGATGAATTGCCGTGAGCGTTTTGGGCTCCCTTCGTCACCATCCGGGTAGCGAACTGATTCTGGACCGCGCCGCACCGCACGCCGGTCTTCGGCCAGGATTTAGGCAACGTACAAGTCGCTTGACTGGGACGCAAGACAAGTCGTACCGTACTATTGGCCGTAGAGCCCTACCGATGTCAGCTACACATCAACTTAAAGCATACTTGGTCAAGGATGACGACGCGTTTACATCCTATAAGGACGTGCTACGTTCAGACATCAGCGTCGACGAAGTCGATCTTGTGTCTCCACTTGACGGCGTCTTCTTGTCGAAAGAGACATCGCCAAGAAAGCCAAGCTGGATTCGCTTTGTACAGCCGGCCGTTCAAACAGAGATCGATAGACTATGGACACAAACATCAGCCGCGGTTCTTCTCCTGCGCTGTTGCGGCCGTATTTTTGCGTTCACATTTGGCTACGGCCGGACAATACTGCGCCCTGACTGCTACGAACGTGACTTCGGACTACGGGTGGTCTTGAATTGTGTTAACCCAGATCAAATCCGTAGTGCCGATATGCGTAGGATAGAGGAGGCAACGCTACTGACGCGTCGCCAAGCAAGTCGGGCTACAGAGTTTGCCACATTCGGCCTAGACGCGAGACAGGACCTTCTTCGTGGAATAACCGGCATACCGTCGGACTTGTCTTTTGCGTCTCGGATTTCGGGTGCCGAATCTCTGACTTTCTCGATGTCCATCGATGCTCGTGCACTTCCTGAGAAGTGCGCTGAGTTGCTCTCTCTATACGGTTCAACGAAGTACAAGGAACGATTCGGCTTTATCGACCATCTGCGTCTTGAGCGAGATCCTAGTAGGGTTGCAGATCTTGAGAAGCGTTTGCTCTCTGAGTTGAACGATGGTGTGACCGTGAGGATGCATCTCGCTCCCCCAGAACCGTTAGATTGGGAAAACGTTCAGGGATTCACCTATTCCTCTACCTCAGCGGCGAAGGTGTATCCCGATCTGAGTATCGATGATGCGGTCAGTGAGTGTAACCCAAGCAATGGACTTACGATTCCCTATCTCCGGCGCAAACACGTCGGCGTGCGCTACCGCGAAGCTGCTCACAGTGTTGATGAGTACACTCTATACTCCTGCCTAGTATACGAACATGAGACCGATGATCGGTTGTACATCCTGAGTGGGGGCGATTGGCACCAGGTAGACAAGACATGGGCGGATGGTGTACGTGCCGCAGTTTCTGCTCTCCCTCGTTCATCACTGCCGCTTCCTTTGTCACAACCGGGAGAACACGAGGCATGCTACAACGAACGAGCGGCAAGCCAAAACGGGTGGGCGTTGTTGGATCGAAAGACAGTCATGCTGTCGTCACCCTATGACCGTATAGAATTGTGCGATATCATGACTCGACAGCGTCAGCTTGTGCATGTAAAACGGAAGATGCAATCGGCGACGCTTAGCCATTTGTTTGCACAGGGTGCGGTCTCAGCAGAGCTGTTGGTGCAGAGCGATGAGTTTCGAATTAAGTGTCACGATATGCTCTCCGAATTAGGAGATGATTGGAACGACTGTGTACCAAATGAATGGCTGAATCCGAAGGAATACGAGGTTGTTTATGCAATCATCGGTAATAGTACTAAGAGCTGGCCGAGACATCTTCCTTTCTTCAGCCAGTTAAATCTCCGTAACACTGCTGACCGGCTGAGGGCGTTGGGATACAGCGTCTCATTAAAGCTCATAGCGGTTGATGAATAGAGATGAGCGACTGTCCGAAACTCTATGACCCGAGATATTCGGGTTTGGGGTGGCTGCCTCTCGTGGCTCCGACCAATCAAGCGCATCAGAAAATTGCTTTCCTTGTTACCTTCTCCCACAGCCGGATGATAAAGCGGGACTCCTCTTCGATCATGAGCGAGCCGTTCTGCGCGTGGATCGTGTGCGGCGCGCAGGTACGTGTTTTTCGAGTGTAGGCATCTGTCGTTTCATGAAGCTGTCGAACAGCGGCACGGTGAACGCCGTTTCGCCGTGCCGCTGGCTCCAGACCATGCCCTTGTTCACCAGTTGTTGCCGCACGGTCGCCACCGAGGCGGCGCCGACGCTCAGAGTGGCGGCGATTTCGCCGGTCTTGTGCGGCCCCGGTCCGAGTTCGGCCATGGCGCGCAGGTACTTCTGCTGCAGCACGGTCAAGCGATCGAAGCGCACACGGAAAAAGTTGGCGTCCAGGTGGGCGATCACGTCCGGTGTCGCCTCTGCCACCGCTTCTCTTGCGATCGGACTGGTAGGCGCGCGATTCCACACCTGGAATCCCCAATCCTGGATGAAATAGGGGTAGTTCTGGGTGGCTTGCAAAATTGCATCGACGGCGCCGGGGTCGAAGGAGACTCCTTCTTTCTGTGCTGGTATCGCGATGGCGGCTCGGGCCGCATCGGAATCCAATGGTCCGACCTGCGGATAGTCGAACAGGCGCTCGGCGTAGGATTTGGCCCTGCCTGCAAGCGCGGCCACCTGCGGGAGTCCGGCACCGATGAACAACAACGGGAGGTTTCGTTGCGCAATCTCGTGACACGCCACGACTACGGCGGCCAGTTCGACCGCGGAGAGGTACTGGATCTCGTCGATGAACAGGCCCACGGCCGAACGCCGTTCGGCGACGGCCTCCGCCACGGCCATCAACAGGCGCGGCAGATCCTGCTCGAGGTTTCCGCTGTCGCCCTCGCCGGGCGCAGGCTCGACGCTGAACTCGATGTCTCCGATCTTCACCTTGAACGCATTCGCGAAACCGCGCAGTACGTTCACCGCGCGTCGCAGGTGCCGTCCACCTGACTGGCGAAGGTCGAGGGCGTAGAGGATGCGCCGCAGCTCCGGCGCCAACAGTTCCGGCAGCACGCCCCCTTCGGGAGCCTCGATCTTGGTCGTCTCGAATCCCTTGTCGTCTGCGAATGCCCGCAATCGATTGAGCAGTACGGTCTTGCCGACCCCGCGCAAGCCCAGCAGCACGAGGCCCTTGGTGGGACGCCGGGCGAGCACGCGGTCCATGTCGATGGTGACATCGTCGATCAGCCGGTCGCGACCGGCCAACTCCGGCGGCTGCAAGCCGGCACCGGGAGCGTACGGGTTGTTGCGACGGTCCATCGAATCAGCTCAGCAGATCGGGAGGCAAGTTACTCAATTTCATAGGTTTAATGACTACTCCATTAAACGCAATAAATCAAGTAATAGAACGGTCATCGGACGCCTGCCGCGCCGTGAGGCGGGGGATCTGGGGATGGCAGCCAGCCGCGCCAGGGGGAGATGGGGGAGGGGCCCTGGACGGCGAGGCGGTACTCGTTGGTGGACAGGGGGCCGGTGGGGGCGGTCAGCTCGAAGGTGATGCGGTAGCAGGCGCCTGGGGTCGGGGGGATGGTCCAGACGACGTCGGCCACCTTGGTGAGCGAGTTGGCGGGGATGCTGCAGACGAATTCGTGCTCGAAGAGCGGCGAGCCGGAAGCGTCGCGGATTTGCCACTTCACGTGCAGGGTGGGGTAGGGGTGGTGGAAGTCGTTGACCACGAACAGGTCCTTGCGGAACGTCGAGCCGGCGGGTTCGCCGGCGAGCGGTGGCCAGTCCATCAGCACGTGGATCGGGTTGCATGCTTGCTTGAGGGTGTAGTAGGCCCGCTTCGGGCGCCCGTAGTAGTCGACGACCGCGGCGGTGACCGCCGGCCAGCAGTCCTTGAACTGAAAGAACAGGGCGCCGTTGCAGGGGCGGAACTTGTGGCGGCGGTAGAACTCGGTGTGGTACTTGAGGTGGAACGCTTGGTACTCCTGGCTGTCGCGGATGAGCTGCTCCAGGCTGTCCGGCTCGCCGATCCAGCGGCGCAGGATGTCGCCGTGCAGGCAGTGCTGTCCGTACACCTCCCAGTTGACCGGCCAGCGGTCCGCTTCCGGGATGATCCGCTCCAGTGACGGCAGATCCGGCAGCGCCTCCGGCGGGCCGTATTCGCTGACGAACTCCAGCAGTTCCTTGCGCTTGATGTTCAGTTCCTCCACCGAGTAGCCGGAATTGCACTCGTCGCGCTCCATCATCAGGAACGGGCCGAAGCGGTCGTCGGGATGGAACCAGCCGGCGAGCAGATGGAAGTCGATCGGCCAGTCGAACTTGTCCTTGGCGGTACGCCACTGCCAGACGCTGGCGCCCTGCTGGATAAAGCGGTGCGGATCCTCTTCGGCGCAGGCGGTGGCCAGCGCCAGGCACAGCTTCTCGAAGTTCTTGATGGCGGGTTGCGAGCCCCAGCTCCACAGCACGATCGACGGGTGGTGGTAGAGCTGGTTGACCATGCGCCGGCCCTGCTGCACGGCGCGGCGCACGACGTCGCCGCGGTTGCTCATGCGGCCGGTGGTCGGGAAGTCCTGGTACACCATGACGCCCTTCTCGTCGCACACGTCGTAGAACTCCTCGCGCTCCACCACGCAGTAGGAGCGCACCATGTTCATGTTGGCGTCCTTCATCAACTGCACGTCGAACTCGTAGCGCGCGCGGGTCATGGTGGACTGCAACTGCTCCGACACATAGTTGGGGCCGCGGGCAGAAGATCCGCTTGCCGTTCAGGTAGATCTCCCAGCCGTTCGCATGCTCCTTGCGCAGGTGGCGCAGGCCGATACGGTCGCCGACCCGGTCGAGCTCGCCCGCCTCGTCGGTCACCGAAACGGACACGTCGTACAGGTTCTGCGCCCCCATGTCCCACGGCCACCACAGGCGCGGCTCATCGAGGTCCAGCCACAGGTCCGCCTGTGAGACGCCGGGCGGCAGGACCACCGGCGTGCTGGCGGCATGCGGCTCGCCGGCGAAGTTGTGCGGCGACAGGGCGGCGGTTGCGGACACCTTCCTGATGTCAGGCGTGGTGTTGCAGAGGGTGGCGCGGCACAGCACGCGCGCCGAGCTGCGCTCCAGGTCGATGAACGGCGTGATCTTCAGGTCTTCGACGTACAGGTCGCGGCTGGCGAGCAGTTGTACGTCGTTCCAGATGCCGCCGGGATCGAGGGTCGGGTCGTTGCAGTCCCAGTTGATGCCCTGCAGCGCCCCCTTCATCAGCACCCGCTTCAGGTTCGGGGCATCAACCTTGACGACGAGCAGGTTCTCGCCCGGCCTGATCCAGCGCGAGGCGTCGAACGAGAAGCGGTGGAAGAAGCCCTCGTGGGAGCCGAGGTAGTAGCCGTTCAGCCACGCGTCGGCGAAGTAGTCGACGCCCTTGAACAGGAGCCGGATGACGTTGTTGGCACCGTCCGGCGCGTAGTCGAAGCGGGTGCGATACCAGGCGACGCCGTTGTACCGGTGGCCCTCGGTCTGCCAGCACGCGGGCACGGCGATCTTGTCCCACGCGGTGTCGTCGTACTCCAGGTCGAAGTAGGTGACCTGCCGCTGCCAACTTTCGATGCTGGCATCGGGCTCCTGAAAGTCGCCCTTGCCGTCCGGGTCGGTGGCGAATTTCCACCGCCCGGCAAGCGATCTGCGATTGTTGTGGATGCGCATCTCAAGATCCTCCTTCGACGCTGAGCCAGCGCCAGAGCGGGAGCAGTCGGATGCGGCCTTTCTTGCCGAACCACTCCACCTCGTCCTCGGAGTCGGTATCCGCGGTCAACACCAGCAGCCGGTCGCAGGACAGGTCCGCGCCGGCTTGCAACAAAGCGCGGATCTCGCGCTGCCGGGTGCTCGCCCCGGTCATGTCCCAGCAGACCTGGATGAGCTGCGTCACCTGCCGCCCCTCCTTCACGACGAAGTCCACCTCGCGCTGCTGGGCGTCCTTCCAGAAATAGATCTCGCAGGCACCGTCGAGCGCCCGCTTGTGCAGGGCGACCGCGACGAGGTTCTCGACCAGTCGGCCGGTGTCAGGCGAGAACTGCACCGCGCGCGCGGTCACGAAGCCGTTGTCGATACCGTAGATCTTGCCGTTGGCAGCGGCCTGCTCGCGCACCTTGTAGGAAAATCGGGGCAACGAGAAGAACAGGAACGCCTCCTTGAGGTGGCCGATGTACTTTGCCACCGTGTGGACACTCCTGCACCGCGTCACGGAGGTGAGGCGGTTGAGGGAGTACTCGCGCGCGACGTTGGCGAGCAGGTAGCCGGCCAGGTCGTCGAGGCCGGCCACCGAGCGGATGCGGCGCCGGCGCACAATGTCTTTGTACAGGACCGAATCCCAGAGGGTGCGCAAGTAGTATTCCCGGTCCATGTCTCGCAGCAGAGGTTCCGGGTACCCGCCGGCCTCCGAGTAGCGGCGAAATTGTTCTGCCATCTCCGGCCCGGTGCGCGCGCCGGGGTGGGTGCGCAAGGCTTCGGCGAATGAGAACGGAAACAGGATGATCGGCAGATGGCGGCCGGTCAGGTGGGTAGCGAGTTCGCTGCTCAACAGGTGGGCGTTGCTCCCGGTCAGTATGAGCCGGAGTCCCTGGCGCTGGAGGCGGTTCACGAACAGTTCCCAGCGCGGCAGGTTCTGGATCTCATCGAGCAACAGGTGGCGCGGATTGTCGTACACGGCGTTGACCGCGGCGATCAAGCGGTCATAGTCGCCCACATCGGCGAACCGCTCGGAACCGCTCGTCGTCGAAGTTGACATACCCCCGCGAACCGTGTTGTCCGAGCAGGTGCATTGCCAGAAACGACTTGCCGCAGCGGCGCGGTCCGATGATCACCTTGATCAGCTCGTCGTCGCGGATCGGCGTAGCGAGATCGCGCTCGATGTACCGCTCGGCGAGGCGGGAGCGCATCTCCCGTCTCTGCGTCTCAACGGCATCGTGCAGCGATGAAGTCAGCATGAATCCGAACCTCCCAACTCATACTGCACAAAAGTTTGAACTTTCGTGCAGTATGACAGAGATCAAGGGGTCAAAGCCAGGAGACGGCGCAGGTAGGCGGTTCCTTGGCGCAGCTTGAGGTCGGTGTCGCGGGCGCTGAAGTCTTCGATGGTGAGGTAGCCGTTGTAGCCGACGGCGTGCAGGTCGGCCACCACCTGCGGGATGTTGGCGACGCCTTCCTCCAGGGCGCAGAACTCCCAGCTCCACTGTCGCTGGCCGTGCTCGTCGGGCGCGCCGGCCACCGGGCGCGAGCCGCCGATGTGGCAGTAGGCGAGGTAGGGGCCGAGCAGATCGAGGTTCTGCCGGGTGTCTTCCAGCGCCACCCGCGACATGTTGGGCACGTCGAAGATCGCCCCCACCGCATCGGGATCGAGGCCGTCGAGCAGGGCGTGTGCGCGCCCGGCGCTCATCGCCACGGTGCCGACGTGGATCTCGTACAGCAGCTTGATGCCAAGTTCCTGCGTGCGCGGCAGCAGCTCCGCGATGCCGCGGCGCACCGCCGCGAACTGCTCGCGGTACGGGAGCGCGCGGTTGTAGGAGGGCGGGCTCAGGCGCACCATCGGCGGCGCCGCGGGGTCGATGGCATGCGCGCCGGCGAGCACGGCGTCCACCACCTCCGGCTTGTCCGGCCACAGGCGCGGCGCCAGCGTGCACACTCGCACCCCGGTGCGCGCCGCCGCGGCACGGATCGCCGGCACCCTGTCCAGGACGTTGGCCGGGCTGACGTCGGCGACATGGCGGCCCCAGAAGCTGGGCGCGGGGTCTCCGGGCGGATTGTCGCGCACGCGCAGCTCCACCGCCGCGATCCCATATGTGGCGAGCCGGTCGAATGTTTCGTCGAGGTCCCAGTCCGGGAGCATGACGGACGTACAAGCTATTGTGATGGCAATATCCTCCCCGGCGCGTTAGCCGGCTGTTCGGGATCTTCCCGGCGTCCGGGAGAGTGCATGGAATGGTCGGCAGCGCGGCCCACCGCGGTCGTGTCGCGTGCCATGATAGGGGACCACGCTCGTCCCGTCAGCGCGGCCAGCGCTGTTCGAGGGCGGGCAGGTCGGGGAACGGGGCGTGCGGCTCGCTCTGGTACCAGTAGGCCACCGAGGCGATGTCGTCGGCCAGCGGCTGGGCGTGCTTCACGCCCATGGTAGCCGTCCAGACGCCCGCCGGATCGTTGATGTCATCCACGCATAGCAGCCGGATGTCGGCCCGCTTCCTGTTGGTTATCGACACAGGGCTTCCAGCGCGGACCGCTGCGCGGCGTGTTTCGTCGGGTTATCACGCTTGAGTTTCTCCAGGTTTACCAACTTCCATCGAACGGCAGGTAGCTTCGCCGCATCGGGAAACCCGATCAGATCGAAGTCTGGTTCGGCCTCGTGCAGGGACAACAGGAAGGAGGCGATCTCGCCCGTCAGGCGTTCTCGAATGTCCGCATGGAGTCGCTGCCGTGTCTGGTCGAACTCCTCCAGGCTCACGTGGTCGCGAGTCATGCCCGTGAACTCCGCATGGTACGCCTCGGTGAATGGAGGCTCAGCGGGGGCGAGGAGTTCATGCATCGGGCGACCCGAACTCGCCACGTAGACCATGAACACCCTGAACAGATCTTCTGTCAGGCCCTCGTTCTCGTAGAGAAGCTTGACGTCAAACAGGTCGCGAGGATGTTGTCGATCAAGTGCCGCATGGAGTTTGCCGCCATACAGATCGTCGAATGCGAGAACCTGCATCTCGACGAACCCGAACTGCTCCGTGACCGGGTCCGATGTCGTCATGATCACCGGTCGACGCACTGTGCCGCGGGTGACCGGAGAGGTCTCGATCTTTACCTGAGCACCGCCGCCGCCACGTACTATGACGCGGGTTTCGTTGTTTCCGCCGCCAGCAATGCGCTGCGCCGTGTAGCCCGGCCGTAGGTGGGTAATCCTGCCGGCGACCCGGTCAAGCGTCTCGTCGATGTCACGGAGCGCGGCGTTACGGTCATTGACCGGCACGTAGGTGAGGTCTATGTCGACAGAGAGCCGAGGCAGGTCGCGATGGAACAGGTTGATCGCGGTACCCCCCTTTAGTGCGAACACCTTCTGCTGGGCCACGTACGGCAGCACGTCGATGAGTAGTTGTGCCTGATCGCGGTAGTGTTCAAGCATCGGCATCCTCATCGGCCTCCGACGCCGCAACCAAATCCGCCGGCACATAGATGCGGTACGTGGGGTGCAACTTCCCTCCCCTGACCAAGGCGCGAGGACCAGAGCCGAAATCGATCCTCGACGTATCGAGGTACCGGCGCCATGCATGCCGATGGCGGTCTGCGAAGACGAAGAACAGCCGGCGCACCTTCACGCTACGGCAGATGGCGAGTAGCGCGCCGAGCAGCGTGGGTCGTAGCGAGACCAAGCCTTCGAATATCATGTCTATGTTGTGGAAGCTGGCACGGTTCGGCAATTCGTCTATCGCCTCGAGGATCGCTCGTTCCGGGGATGACGCCTTGATTGGCCATCGCCAGACTGCGACGGTGGGTCCGGGTGTCGTCTCTCGGCCGTTTCGCGGCGCATCACGATCAGCATCGATCACTCCGGTGGGGTCGTCGCCGAACAACGTCCTGGAGTGGACGACAAACTGTGCTCCGGCGGGGAGGCGCAGTAGCCAGGCCGGCACCTCGCCATACACATGAGCGGAGGATGCATCACCGAGAGTAAGGTAGTGGGTCAATCCGGCCAGGGCGAGCGCGCCCTCGCCGCCCAGATGCACGTGGTGGTTCATGATCCACTGCAATGACACCAGCGCGACCTGCCATGCCGTGTCGGCCCCCTCACGTGCACCTTCCGGGAGCGGACGCCGGTATACTCCCCGGACGACGCGCTCCAGCCAGCCACGCTCCACATAGTGGTGGATAGACTTGGGGTCTGAGCCAAGCGCCCTGAGCCAAGCGCTATCGACGATGAAGCCCGGTGGGACTCTGTTCAGCAGATGTTTTAATCTTTGCTGTCTTTTATGGTTAATAACCATTCTATTCTAAGAATATCAAAATTCTCTCTTCGGTTAAGTTCTTATAGTTCTTTCTCATAAGTTTTATTAATCACTACCTCTATTACTTCTCCAGTTTTATCTTTATCGAAATTGCATGGCTAATAACCATTAAATGAGAATAAAGCTAAAACATCAACCAATCGAGGCGCCGGCTGTTCGGGCTCCGCCGATCCCCTAACGCGGCCAGCGCTGCTCGAGGGCGGGCAGTTTCGGGAACGGGGCGTGCGGCTCGCTCTGGTACCAGTAGGCCACCGAGGCGATGTCGTCCGCCAGTGGCTGGTACTTGTGGTTGGGCCACCAGCCGAGCGCCTGGATGGTGACACGCAGATCGCTGGCGAAGTGGATCGGATCCATGATGTGCCAGCGGTACAGGCTCCACTTGGGCGGCCCATCCTCGTCGGCGGACTTCAGCACGTTGCCGACGTACGCGGTGCTGTAGTTCTCCGGAAAGCAGTAGCTGGCGCACAGATAGTCCTCGGTGCCGGTGCCGCAGATGGTGGGGAAGCGGGTGTCGCCGTCCAGGAAGAACTTGATCTCGCCCTCGCCGAACCAGCCCTTGCTGAGTTGCGTCCAGGCCAGGAAGGTGCCGACGTACTTGCCGTGCCCGCGAATGCCGTCGGCGATCACGTAGTCGGGGTTGCTGCGCTCGGTGACGGCGCGCCGCCACTGCGCGTGCAGGTAACCGGCCGCCTCCGGCACCTCGGTCTCCTGGTAGGTGATCTGGTAGGTGAGCAGGTGCAGCTCCTCGGCGTCCTCGTTGGTGAAGGTGATCCGGCAGCGCTTGCGGAACGGCATCGGCCAGTAGCAGTTGAACGCCGACTTCGCGTTGCAGATCACCGCCAGCGAGTTGACCGGTGCGAACTGGTTGTGCCCCACCGCGAAGAAGTCGGACACCGGCGTCTCGATGGACGGCGTTTCCTCGCCGTCCCAGTAGAAGCGGATGATGTGCGAGCGCCCCTTGGCCGGGTCGGCAACCAGCCAGATGTGCTGAATCACCCCCGGCCCCGCCACGTCCATGACGGTGTGGGTCTCGCCCGCCGCCACCTTGACGAACGGGCTGACCTTCCAGCCCTGCCCCAGGTCGCTGGCCGCCGGGCTGAACGGCAGCGTGTCGGCATCGTCGGGAACGGGAACCGCCATGCCTCCTTTGCCCTTCTCCCCAGTCGGGTTCTCCGGGCTCACCGACCGCGTGCGTGCGCCGGACAGCAGCGGCAGTCCGGCCAGTCCGGCGCCAAGCGGAGTGAAGTCGTCCATCTCGCCACCACTATAGCCGGTCGGCGGTGATCCGTCGCTCTGCGCGGAGGCGCCGGGCCTTACGTGCCGAGTTCTTCTTGAACGATGGAGGGTCGTTTCTCGATCAGGGCGAGTAGCACGCGGGCTGATCCCTCCGGGCGCCTGCGCCCTTGCTCCCAATTCTTGAGCGTTCCAAGGGGGACGCCGATGCTTCTTGCAAACGCGGGCTGCGATAAGCCCGTCCGGCCTCGGATCGAGGCAACATCAGGTTCGGTGACCCTTATTTCTCGCACTCGGTACCCGTCTCGCTCACCATGCAAGTAGGCTTGCGTATCCTCAAGCCCGGCGATGACTTTGTCGAACGCTTTGCTCATTCGTGTCTCCGATAGTCCGCAACGATTCGCTTTGCAGCCGCGATCAGCGTAGCTCGCTCCTTGGGAGTAAGGGTCGTTTTTTCATTCTTCGCGAATAGCGTGAGCAGGAACACTGGGATATCTTCACCAGAGAACAGGAAAACGACCCGGACGCCACCGCTCTTGCCACGTCCAGAACGGGCAAACCGCATTTTCCGAATTCCGCCGCCAAGGGCCGTACCCGCAGTCGGGTTCGCGGCTACGATGTTCACGACCTCATCCTGCTCGTTCTGTGACAGCACCCCCTTGGCCGCCGCGAGATACGCGGGAGTCTCTACGACGGTTTGGAGGCCCGCGTACACTACAAATAAACTAAGGCGCCATTGACGCCGGCGTCAATGGCGCCTATCGACGGAACGACGGGATATGGCGCCGTGGGTGACGGCGGCTACTTGGTCGCCCGTACTGGCGAGGCGCGTCCCTCGGCTCGGAGCCGGAAGCCTTTCGGGATGGGGAGCTTGTCCGTGACCCGGCAAGCTCCGTAGACTCAAGCGCAGTATGAGCAAGGCGACCCCGACCCTGGAAATCCGCGCCCGACTGGAGCGCGAGTATGACGATGTCTACACGCCCGAGGTGCTCGACGCGCTGCACGCCCTGGCCGGGTTCAACGAACAGCGCCGGCGGCTGATGCGCGAGCGCATCGAGCGGCGTGCGCGGCGCGCGCGGGGAGGGGAGCGGATCGGCTTCCTCGATCCCGCCGCAACCATCGCCGGAACCGATATCGGCGTGCAGGCGGCGCGCGACGGCAATTTCGCCGGCAGCGAGATTCCGCACGATCTGCAGCGGCAGTGGATCCAGGGCACCGGCCCCGCCGCCAAGCCCAATGCGCCGGTAGGCCGCAGCATCCGCAACGCCGCGTACGCGCTGCTGTCGGGCGCCGACGGCTGGATGTTCGACGGCGAGGACGCGCTCGGCCAGATCACCACCATGTCGCTCGACAACCAGCGCAACCTGAGCCTGGCGATCGCCGGCGACGACGTGTTCCTGGCCGCCGCCGAGCAGGTGGCCGCCGGCATGAACGCCTGGGGGCGGAACTTTTTCGGGCGCGCCATCATCGACGACTGGACGGCGCAGTTGGGGTTCACCACCAAGATCTTCCGCGCCCGCGGGCTGCACCTCGACGACCGCCACATGCGCGAGACCGGCGGCACCGGGTTCTCCGCCTCCATCGTGGATGCGGTACTCTACGTTACCAGCAACTACCGCCGCCTGCAGGAGCAGGGATCGTCGATCGTGCTCTACCTGCCGAAGATTCAGACCGCCGAGGAGGCGGCGCTGTGGAGTGCGATGCTCGATGCCCTGGAGGCTCATCTCGCCATCGCGGCGGGGTCGATCAAGGCCTACGTCCTGGTCGAGCAGCTCGAGGCGTCGTATCAACTGATGGAGATCAGGGCCGCCCTCGGCCGCCATTTCGTGGGCTTCAACACCGGGCGCTGGGACTACATCAACAGCGTCGCCGACGCCATGGCGTGGGACGGCTCGTTCATCAACCCCAACATCGACGCCATCCTGATGACCTACGGCTACATGCGCAACTACGAGGATCGCGTGCGGCGCGCTGTCAACACCCCGGACATGAACGGCAACTACGCCCTGTGGCAGGGCGGCATGGAGCCCAACATTCCGGTCGGCTCGGCGGCCGGCGTGGAGGCGTCGATGAACAAGGCGGTGGCCGGCGGCGCGCGCGAGCAGCACGCCGGCGCCAGCGGCAAGTGGGTGGCGCACTGGAAAATGGTGCACATCGTGCGCCCGGTGTGGGAGAGCACCGGGGCGGCCAACCAGCTCGGGCGCGAGTTTCCCGCGCTGACCTACACCGCGGCCGACGCCGCCGGACTGACCGAGCTGGAGGAGGCGCCGCGCACCGTGCGCGGAGCGCGTGACCTGCTGAGCGTGGCGCTGCAGTACGGCAACGCATTCGGCCAGGGCATGCAGGCCGCAGCGCTGAAGCCGGCCGACTCGTTCGACGACGACGACGTGCTATACCTGATGGAAGACATGGCCACCGGCGAGATCCGCCTCAGCATCCTGTGGGAGTGGCTGCACAAGGGCGCCGCGCTCACCGAGGCCGACCCGGAGACCGGCCTGGCCGCCGGCGCGCGCTTTACGCGCGCAATCTTCGAGCGGCTGCTGGCCGAAGAGTACGGCAAGCTGCAGGCGGCGGACAACCGCGACGTGCATGACGACTCCAAGCGCACCACGCTGCCGGTGGCGCGCGAGATTGCCGACGTGTACGTGCGCGACGAGGTGAAGGCGCCGTGGTACATCGACCTCCTGAACATCAACCTCGACAACCACGATCTGGAGGAGGCCAAGCGGCGCATCGGCAGCTACGTGGAGGCGTTCCGCCGCGACGGCACCCGCATCACCCAAAACCTCGACTTCGCGTGATACCGTGATCTACGGCGCGCTCGCCGACGGCGTCCTGCTGTTTCACTTCGCGTTCATCGTGTTCGTGGTGGCGGGCGGGCTGGCGGTGCTGCGCTGGCCTTGGGTGGCGTTCCTGCACGTGCCGTCGTTCCTGTGGGGGGCGGTGATGGAGTTGGCCGGCTGGATCTGCCCGCTCACGCCGCTGGAACTGCACCTGCGGGCGCTGGCCGGCGCCGGCGGCTACGAGGTGCGCTTCCTTGAGCACTACCTGCTGCGGCTGATCTACCCCGGCAGCCTGACGCGCGCCATGCAGATCGCCATCGGCGCCGGCGTGCTGGCTCTGAACGCCCTCATCTACGCCCACCTGCTGCGCCGGACGCGAGCGCGCGCCCACACCGCAACTGGGGCAGGCCGGTAGTCGGCGGACATTCGGGGTCGGCTTCAGCGTCCGGAGTGAGTTCGTAGTCAGACATCCGGGCTCGGGCGCCCAGCTTGGCGAGCCTGCCCGAAGATGCCTCCTACAGTTCGCTTGCTCGTGCCTGCCGCCTTCGCGCGGTCGATGCGCTTGTCGAGCAGCTCCTCGAGCTCGGCCAGCTCGGCGTCTTGTGCCTGGTCGCCGATCGTGCGCGCGAGCACGAAGTGCTTGACGGACTGGCCCTGCAGCGCGGCCAGCGCCTTCAGTTTCCGGTGCTCTGCGTCGGTGACGTCGATCGAAATGCGGCTCATGGCGGTCTCCCTTACTCTGGTCCTTCCAGCTTCGCACGCGCACCCACATTTTGTCAAATTGTGGGTGCGGGTAGCGCCTCTGGCACAGCACGTCACCTGGCCTGACGCCGATGACCGGACAGGTCGAGTTCTATGGTTCAAACGGATACACTGCCGAAGCACGAGTCGGGGTGCTCAGGCATGTTCGCCGCTGGACACCACGATCGGGACGAGGCACAGGCCGAGGAGATTCACATGCCGCGAGAATTGATTGCCAGCGCGCCGCGTAAGCCGGAGTTGCGTTCTTATGAAGAGCTGCCGCTGGGGCCGGACGAGGTGCGGCTGCGCAGTACGTTTTCCACCGTCAAGCACGGCACTCAGTTGCGCGCCTACCGCGCCAACACCCGTGACGCGACGCAGCCGTTCGATGCCGAGTTGAAGCTGCATCGCCGCACCGGGCCGCCGGCGGCCCGCGGCAAGAAGCCGAGTTTCCCGATGGCGCTGGGCACCGTCACGGTGGGGGAGGTGATCGCGGTGGGCGACGCGGTCGAGGCATTCGCCGTGGGCCATCAGGTGTACGGCGACCTGTCGATCCGCGAGACGCACACGGTCGCGGCTGCCCGCCTGCGCCCGGTGCCGCCGGGCATGCACGCGCATGCGGTGGTGTGCGGTGACCCGGCGCGGGTAGCCTTGTCGGGGGTGCGCGATTCGAACCTCGGCGTCGGCGACCGGGTGCTGGTAACCGGGCTCGGCGCGATCGGCCAGTTGGCGGTGCAGTTGGCGCGCCTGCAGGGCGCCGCATGGGTGGCCGCCGCCGATCCGATAGCGCGCCGCCGTGCCCTGGCCGCCCGCCTCGGCGCGGACCTGGTGATCGACCCGCTCGCCGAGGATACCGGCCTGGTGGTGAAGGCCGAGACCGGCAAGCTTGGCGCCGACGCGGTGATCGAGACCAGCGGCAACTACGCCGGCCTCAACGACGCCCTGCGCGCCGCCGCCTACGGCGCCACCGTGGTGTCGGTGGCCTACTATCATGGTGACGGCCGCGGCCTCAGCCTGGAGGGGGAATGGCACCGCAACCGCATCAACCTGATCTCCAGCCGCGACGTCAGCGCGCCGCACCGCCTCAGTCCGCGCTGGGATGCCGAGCGCCTGTACCGCGCCGCCTTCGCCGTGCTGGAGCAGGGCCGGCTGCGGGTGGACGGCCTGCTCGACCCGGTGGTGCCGTTCGCCGACAGCGCCGCCGCCTACCGGCAGATCGACGAGCATCCCGCCGCCAGCATCAAGCTCGGCGTTACCTACTCGTAGCTGTTTCGGGGCGTCAGCAGCCGGGCAGCCGCCCGGTCAGGTCGCAGCCCTGTACGCCCTGCAGGTCGGCCTCGGTCAGGAACTCGGCATCGCGCAGATCGGCACGCGCCAGCGTGGCGCCGCGCAGATCCGCCTGCAGCAGCTCGGCGGCGCGCAGGTCCGCCTCGGTCAGGTCGGCGTTGCGCAGATCGGTTCCGGCCAGGACCGCTCCGATCAGGTTCGCCTGGACCAGGGCGGCATCGGTCAGCACGGCACCCGTCAGGGTCGCGAATCTCAGTTTCGCGCCGTGCAGCACGGCCCCGGTCAGATCCGCCTCGACCAGATTCGCACCGCTGAGATCCGCGCCGGCCAGGTTGGCCCCGGTCAGATCGGCGCCTGCCAGGTTGGCCCCGACCAGGTTGGCGCCGGACAGGTTGGCGCCAACGAGCGATGCGCCGGACAGGTAGGCGTTGCGCAGGGTGGCGTTGCGTAGCGTAGCGCCGTCCAAGCCGGCGCCCGCCAGGTTGGCCCCGAACAGGTAGGCGTCGGACAGGTCGGCGTCAGTCATGTTCACGCCGGTCATGATCGAGGCGGAAGCCCGCGCTCCGCGCAGGTCCGCGCGCAACAGGGTGGCGTCGAACAGGGTGGCGGCCGTCAGGTTCGCGCCCTTGAGGTTGGCGTCGGTCAGATCGGCCGTGCCCAGCGTAGCGCCGACCAGACGCGCGCTCGGCAGATTGGCCCGCGACAGGTCGGCGCCGGCCAGCGTCGCCAGGTCCAGGTCGGCGCCGGCCAGATTGGCGCCGCGCAGGTCGGCGCGGTATAGGGTCGCTCCCTTCAGAATGGCGCCGCTCAGGCTGGCGCCGCCGAGCGCGGCGTCGCTCAGGTCAGCGCCTTCCAGGTTGGCATCGGTGCAGTCCGGCAGGCACGTCGGCGTTGCCAGAGCGTCGGGGGCGGCGGCTATCGACATAAGCGTCAGCATCAACGTGCCAATGAAACGGTTCATCATGTTTTCTCCTGTACACCTGTGCGGTGCGTCCATGAGCGGCGTCGGGGGGTCAAAGCAATATAGCCAAGCCGGCCCCCAGCCTGCACTGCAGTTCGTTGCCATGGTGCGCACCGAGCGGTGCTCACCGGCCGACCATGCGCTCTGGCGGGGTAGTAAGCCGGCACCGTTTATCCTTGCGGCGGAAAGATGCGGGCCAGTTCGCCGTCGACGGCGCGCAATGCCGTGCCGCACGGGCGGTATACGCGGCGGTAGCAGTCGTCATACTGCTCGCGGCGGCAGGGATCGGGAGTGAACTGCCGCCGCACGCGGTAGACCTGCCGCACGGCGGCTTCGTGGTCGGGGTAGATGCCGGCGGCGATGCCGGCCAGCATGGCGCCGCCGAGCGATGCCGCCTCCTCGGTGGCGAGCACCTCCACCGTCCGCCCCGTGATGTCGGCGCGCAACTGGCTCCAGAACGGCGAACGGGCGGCCCCGCCCACCGCCACCACGCGCTGCACGGCGGCGCCGAACAGGCGTTCGAATTCGTCGATGCGGCCTCTGACCTCGTAGCAGATCCCTTCCAGGATGGCGCGCACGAAGTCGCCTGCCGTGTGCGACTCGCGGATGCCCAGGAAGGCGCCGCGCACGGCCGGGTCGGTGGGCGTGCCGCGCACGTTGGGGAGCCAGACCAGCCCGCCTGCCCGCGGGTCCGCCTGCTCGGCGCTCGCCAGTAGCAGGTCGTACACGTTGCTTCCGGTCCGTGCGGCGCGCGCCCTGACGTCGCTGCCGAACCGATCCAGGTACCAGTCCAGCGCGGTGGCCCCGAACAGGATGCAGTCCATCACCTGGTAGCGGTCGGGGAGCGGGTGCGGGTAGATGGGGATGGCGGCATCGTGCGCGGCGTCGGACAAGCGAGGCTCGGATAGCACGCCGAGCATCACGTCGGCGGTGCCGGTGGAGTTCAGCACCGAGCCAGGCCCGAGGACGTTGGCCGGCAGCGAGGTGCAGCCATGGTCATGGCCGCCGGTGGCCACCACGGTGCCGGGCGCGAGCCCGGTCAGGGCAGCGGCGGCCGATGTCACGCCGCCCACCGCGGTGCCGCTCGGGTAGGGGACTGCCATCGCCTCCGGATCCAGGCCGGCAGCGGCGAATATCTCTGCCGACCAGCCCTTGCGGCGCACGTCGAAGCCCATGGTGCGGCTGGCGATCGAGTAGTCGGTCGCATAGACGCCGGCCAGCTTGAACATGACGTAGTCTTCCACCACCAGCCAGCGCTGGGCGCGCCGGAATACGTCGGGCTCATGCTCGCGTAGCCACAGCATGGCGTTCAACGACAGGAAGAAGCTGACCGGCTGGCCGGTGATGCCGTAGACGCGGCGCGCACCGAAGTGTTCGCGCCACCACTGCGCCTGCGGTTCGGTACGGCGGTCGAACCAGCAGATCGCGGGATAGCGCCAATCGCCGCTCTCGTCGACGGGAATGATCGGCTCCCCCATGCCGACCACCGCCACCGCCTTGATCTGCCCCGCGTCGGGTATCTGGCTGACCACCTCGCGGATATTGTCGGCCGTGGCCTGCCACAGCGTATCCGGCGAATACTCCGCCCAGTCGGGATTGCGCGGGTGGCGCCGCTCGGCCACGGTCGGGCGAGCCGCCGCGGCGACCCGCCGTCCGGTCACGTCGTACAGGTTGGCCTTCAGATTGGTGGTGCCGATGTCGATGCCCAGCAGGTAGGGCGGGTCGGCTGCCACCGTCACGCCGCCTGCGCGGCCCGCGCCACCTCGGCGGCGAGACCGGTAATCAGGTAGCCGTGCGGATCGAGGATGCGCGCCACCGCCAGGTCGTCGGCGATGGCGCCGTGGCTGATCGCCGCGCCGTCAGCCGCCAACCGGCGGCGAATCTCCCGCAGCTCGGCTACGGCATGCGGACCGCACGCCACGCAGGTCCCCCAACCGAGGTAGTCGCCGAAGCCGCTGGCGGCGAACGGCACGGCCGGCGGGCGCAGATCCCAGCGCTCGCGATATACCACGCGCGCATCGTGCAGCACGGTCAGCCGGTAGGCAAGTCGCGTGAACGCCCAGCGCTCGCCCATCTGCGTGCGTCCGGGGCAGCCGCTCTCCACCAGCAGGCACTCGCCGCCGGCGGCGACGCACACGACCGTGGTCTGCACCACCGCGGCTCCCGCAAACGGGATCAGCGGCGGCCCGGCGATGCGCAGGTAGCTGCCGCCGCCCACCCGCGCCACCAGTTGCAGGTGGGACACGCCGGCGCCGGTTCCCGGCGTTCCCGGTGCTCCGGGCGTTCCCGGTCCACCGGGCGTACCCGGTCCACCGGGTGTACCCGGTCCACCGGGAAGGCACAGCGTGCTCGCGGGCGGTGCCCAAGTCACCCGTGCAGCGCCGGCAAGCGCGACGCGTTGCAGATGCCGTTCGCCATTGCGCAGGCCGCCGCCCTGATCCACCGGCGCCGCCAGCAGTCCGCCGCCGGGGCAGGGCAGCACGTTGACAAACAGCGGCGCCCCGTAACGGGTCCGCCAGCGCCGCCCCTCGGCGGTGAGCCGCAACTCGCCGCGCCGAGTCGCGGTATTCACGGCGCCCCGTCCCGACCTGCCGGCCATCGACCGATGCCGGTGCAGCGATTCTTGTCTGGTCGCTCACCGAACGGCCGTGCCCGCGCACCACCGGACGGCGCCCGATCCTGTTGCTCGATGGCGTGCTGTTGGAACTTGACGCCGGCAAGCTGGAGCGGTTTCCGCTTGCCTGCGAGCCACGGCCGGCCTGCGATACCGTAGCGTTGTGACGCCGTGCCGCAAGCGGCGGCAGTGTAATGATGGTAATCGTGTTCCCGGTCGCCGGCGCGGAGGCAGCGTGCCGCTTGCCGCAGAGGCACGCTGCCCGCCCTACCGGTGCACGGGTGCGTGGGTATGGTCGTGGCGATGGCTGTGCGGATGAGCGTGGCCGTGGCCATGATCGTGGCCGTCGGCTCCCCACTCGGGGATGCCGGTCCGCTGCCCGGCGCCGGCGCAGGCGTGGCGCACCCACGCGGCCACGTCGTCCACCCCGAGGCCGGTCTTCAGGTTGGTCATCACGAACGGGCGATCGGCGCGGGCGGCGCGCACGTCGGCGGTCATCTGTTCCAGGTCCACCTCCACGTAGGGCGCCAGGTCGATCTTGTTCACCACCAGCAGGTCGCTGCGGGTAATGCCCAGGCCGCCCTTGCGCGGAATGTCGCCGCCCTGGGCCACGTCGATAACGTACATCTGGTAGTCCACCAGGTCGGGGCTGAAACTGGCCGCCAGGTTGTCGCCGCCGCTCTCGATGAACGCCAACCGGGCATCGGGAAACCGATCCTGCAGGCCGAGCAACGCATCCGCGTTCACGGAGATGTCGTCGCGCACCGCCGCATGCGGGCAACCGCCGGTCTCCACGCCGACGATCCGGCCATCCGCCAGGGCGCCGGCGTTGATCAGGAACTGCGCATCCTCGCGCGAATAGATGTCGTTGGTGATGGCGATTATCGAGTGGTCGCCGCCGAGCTGCTGGCACAGCCGCAGCAGGAGGTGGCTCTTGCCCGAACCCACCGGCCCGCCGATGCCGAATCGCGTGACGGCATGATGGTGTGCGTGTGGAGCGTCAGAGATCATGAGAGACTCCTCAACAAAGAGTATAGCGGACCAGGCCGGACACGATGTCGCGCTACGGGATCAACTGCGAAAATAACGCGCATCGAGCTCGCTGTGACCGGCTACCGCCAGATCCCAGCCGGGTGTGACCGAGGCCAGCGGGCGGCGGCTGCGAACCACCTCCGCGGCCAGACGCGAGATTTCATCGAGCAACCCGCCGATCACCCCGAGGGCCGCGGATTGGCCGATCGGAATGGTGCGCATCGCCACCTGCGACCACTGCCGCACCGTGTTCAGCAGGTGCGCCTCCACCAGCGCGCCGGCGCCGATCGCCAGTAGGCCGCCGACGAACCCCCACGCTACCGGAAACTGCAGCCGCTGCTCGTGGCGGCCGCTCGCCCGTGCAACCTCGTCATGGCCGGCCGAGCGGCGCAGCACCGGGAAGGCGGCGCCGGCTGCCGCCAGCAGCGAGCGTCCCAGTTGGCCGCCGGCATTGCGCGCCTCCCGCGACGGCAGAAAGGTCGCCAGCTCGTCGCTCAGCCGGGTGACGCGGGCGGCAACGCGCGCCGCGTCCGCTCGCTCCCCGGTGGCGCAGCCGGCTGCCAACAGCGCGCCCTGCGCAACGGCGCGCCCCTCCATCGGCGCCACCCCGAAGCGCAGCGCGTCGCGGATCCAGGGGTACAGATCGGCGGCGCCGGTCACCCAGCCGCCGCGTATCGCCCACTCCAACCCCCACGAGTGCGCGAACGCACCGGTCGGGAAGGCGCTGTCGGCCAGCACCAGCAGCCGGCCCCGTTCGGGTTGCGCCGTCACCCTAGAACAGGAAATAGCGCTGCGCCAGCGGCACCGCGGCGAGCGGTTCGCACACCAGGAGCTCGCCGTCGGCGCGCACGTTGTAGGAGTCGGGATCGACCTCCATCACCGGCAGGGCATCGTTGAGCGGCAGGTCGGTCTTGCGCAGCGCGCGCGTGTCGCGCACCGCTTCCAGGCGCCGCTGCAGACGCGCCAGGCTGCCGGAGCCGGCCCGCGCGGCCGCCGCGCCGCTGAGGAAGGTGACGCTGGTGGATGCGCGCGCGGCGCCGTGGGCGCCGAACATCGGCCTCCCCCATACCGGCTCCGGGGTGGGGATGGAGGCGTTGGCGTCGCCCATCGCGGCGAACGCGATGAAGCCGCCCTTGATCACCAGTTGCGGGTGCACGCCGAAGAACGCCGGCCGCCACAGCGTGAGATCGGCCAGCTTGCCCACCTCCACCGAGCCGATCAGCGCACTCACCCCGTGGGCCACCGCCGGACAGATCGTGTACTTGGCCACGTAGCGTTTGATGCGCGCATTGTCGTGCCCGGCCGGGTCGCCGGCGAGCGCGCCGCGCTGCACCTTCATCTTGTGCGCGGTCTGCCAGGTGCGGATGATCACCTCGCCGACGCGCCCCATCGCCTGGCTGTCGCTGGCCATGATGCTGATGGCGCCGAGGTCGTGCAGGATGTCCTCGGCGGCGATGGTCTGCGGTCGGATGCGGCTGTCGGCGAATGCGACATCCTCCGCGATCGCGGGGTCGAGGTGATGGCACACCATCAGCATGTCGCGGTGTTCGGCGACCGTGTTGACAGTGAACGGGCGGGTCGGGTTGGTGGAACTCGGCAGCACGTTGGCCTCGCCGCACACGCGCAGGATGTCGGGTGCGTGGCCGCCCCCCGCGCCCTCCGAGTGGAAGGTGTGGATGGTGCGCCCGCGAAACGCCCGGATGGTATCCTCGACGAAGCCCGCTTCGTTCAGCGTGTCGGTGTGGATCGCCACCTGCACGTCGCTCTCGTCGGCCACCCCGAGACAGCAGTCGATCGCCGCCGGGGTGGTGCCCCAATCCTCGTGCAGCTTCAGCCCGCAGGCGCCGGCCGCCACCTGCTCGCGCAGCGGCTCCGGCAGCGAGCTGTTGCCCTTGCCGAAAAAGCCCAGGTTGACCGGGTACTCCTCGGCGGCTTCGAGCATGCGCGCGAGGTTCCAGGCACCTGGCGTGCAAGTGGTGGCCAGGGTTCCGTGCGCCGGCCCGGTACCGCCGCCGAGCAGCGTGGTGACACCGCTGGTCAGCGCGGTCTCGATGAGCTGCGGGCAGATGAAGTGGATGTGGCTGTCGATCCCACCGGCGGTGCAGATCATCCCCTCGCCGGCCACCACCTCGGTGCCGGGACCGATCACCAGAGCCGCATCGACGCCGTCCTGCAGGCCGGGATTGCCCGCTTTGCCGATGCCCGCTATCAGGCCGTCGCGGACCGCGATGTCCGCCTTGTAGATGCCGGTGTAGTCGACGATCAGCGCATTGGTGATGACCAGGTCGGGAGCGCCCGACGCGCGGCTGGCGCGCGGATCCTGTCCCATGCCGTCGCGGATCACCTTGCCGCCGCCGAATTTCACCTCGTCGCCGGAGATGGTGCGGTCCTCCTCCACCTGCAGAATCAGCTCGGTGTCGGCGAGGCGCATGCGGTCGCCGGTGGTCGGACCGAACATGCCGGCATGGCCGATCCCGTTGCTGGCGAAACCGCCGCGTCCGTTGCGTACGGCGTCACTCATGGCCGAAACCCCCTTCCTGCATCCGCGCCAGCGCGGCGGCGCGCACGGCGGGATCGTCGAGCGCGCCGCCGACCAGGCCGTTCAGCCCGTGGCAGACGCGTTCTCCGCCCAGCGCCACCAGCCGCACCAGGTGGCGCTGGCCGGGCTCGAAGCGCACCGCGGTGCCGGCCGCAATTGCCAGCTTCATGCCGTACGCCTGGGCGCGGTCGAACACCAGGGCGCGGTTCACCTCGAAGAAGTGAAAGTGGCTGCCGACCTGAATCGGCCGGTCGCCGGTGTTGGCCACCGGCACTTGCACGGTCGCCCGCTCCGGCAGGCTGCGCCACGAGTTGCGCGCCGTCCAGATCTGTCCCGGCGCCCAGCCGTTGCCGTCGCCGTCGCCGTTGGCGGCGCCGTGTTCGCGGTCCACCGCGCCGGCGGCCGCGCGGCTGTCTCGCGCCGCCGTGGTCGTTTCGGGTTCCTTCATCGTCTCCTCTTCGCGCCGTTGGGGCGTACTCACTGGATCGGGTGGTGCAGTGTCACCAGCTTGGTGCCGTCCGGAAACGTGGCCTCGACCTGGACGCTGGGGATCATCTCCGGTATGCCGCTCATCACCTGCTCGGCGGACAGGATGGTCGGGCCGAGCTCGACGATGTCGGGCAGCGAGCGGCCCTCGCGGGCCCATTCCATGATCTGGGTCGCGATCATCGCCGTCGCTTCCGGGTAGTTGAGCTTGATTCCGCGGCCGAGCCGGTCGCGCGCCACCATCGCGGCGACCGACAACAGCAGCTTGTCTCGTTCATGCGGCGTAAACATCTCGATTCGACTCCCCCTCTCAACATCGTTATCGTGAACATCGTTACAGCATCAGGTGGCTCTCGACGACCGCGCGGTTGTCCGCTCCGGCGCGCCCTTCGTGGACGAAGTTGCCATGGTCCATCACGTACACGCGGTCGGCGAGCCGCAACGCGAAGTCGAGCGACTGTTCCACCAGCAGGATCGTCAACTCGCCCTGGTCGCGGATTTCACGGATCGCCCGTTCGATCTCCTGTACGATGGATGGTTGAATGCCCTCGGTCGGTTCGTCCAGCAGCAGCAGGCGCGGACCGGTAATCAGCACGCGGGCGATCGCCAGCTGCTGCTGCTGGCCGCCGCTCAGGTCGCCGCCGCGCCGGTCCAGGATGCCGGCGAGATCCGGAAACAGCTCGAACAGCCAGGGCGGCGCCTGGTCGCGGGAGCGATTGCGCGCCTCCAGGCCGATGTAGAGATTTTCGGCGACGGTCAGAAACGGGAAGATCTCGCGCCCCTGCGGCACGTAGCCGATGCCGGCGCGCGCGCGCCGGTGCGCGGTCCAGCGGGTCACGTCGTGCCCGTTGAAGGCGATCGATCCGCCGCCGGCGCCGAGCACGCCCATCAGCGTCTTCAGCAGCGTCGACTTGCCGACGCCGTTGCGTCCCATCACCGCGACCACCTCGCCGGCGGTCACGTTCAGGTCGAGATCGTGCACCACCACCGAGCTGCCGTAGCCGGAACGCAGCGCGCTCGTTTCAAGCAGCATCGCCGCCTCCCGGCTCGCGCCCCAGATAGACGTCGATCACGGTGGGATCTTTTTTTATCGTGGCGAAGTCGCCCTCGCAGATCACCCGCCCGGCGTGCAGCACGGTTACCAGGCTGGAGAACCGGCTCACGAACTGCATGTCGTGCTCCACCACCACCACCGAGCGCTCGCGGGCAATCGCCTCCAGGAGCTCGCCGGTGCGTTCCCGCTCGCCGGCGGTCATGCCGGCCACCGGCTCGTCCACCAGCAGCAGCTCCGGATCCTGCACGATCGCCATGCCCAGTTCCAGCCACTGCTTCTCGCCGTGCGCCAGGGTGCCGGCCACGGCGTCGCGCCGCTCGGCCAGACCCACCATGTCCAGCACCTCGTCGATGCGGCGCCGCGCGGCGCGCCCCTCGCGCTGGAAGGTGGCCGCCAGAAAGCCGCTCGGCACCTCGGCCGCCAGCGCCATGTTCTGCTGCACGGTGAGGCTGTCGAACACCGACGGTGCCTGGAACTTGCGGCTGATGCCGAGGCGCGCTATGGCGTCCTGGTCGTGGGCCAGCAGGTCGATCTCGTTGGCGAACTGGACGCGCCCCTCGACCGGCTTCACCTTGCCGCAGATCACGTCCAGCAGGGTCGTCTTGCCGGCGCCGTTGGGGCCGATCAGGAAGCGCAGCTCGCCCTTGCGGACGATCAGGTTGACCTGCTCCAGCGCCCTGAATCCGTCGAACTCGACGGTCACCGATTCAACGTACAGAATATCGTGAATCATCAGGACTCCTGCTCCCCCGGCGCCGGCGTCCCTTCCGGCAGGGCAGCACGGCTGTCCGCCGCGCCGGCCGCGATCCGGCGCGCCCGCGCCGCGGACCGCTTGAACACGGGCGCCGCCCGCAGCAGCTCGCGTACCTGGTCCGCGATGCCGGCCAGCCCGCGCGGGAACAGCAGCACCACGCCGATGAATAGCGCCCCGAACACGTACAGCCACGCCTCCGGCAGCGACTCGCTGAATACGGTCTTGGCCCAATTCACCACTACCGCTCCGGCCGCCGCCCCGACGATCGTGCCGCGCCCGCCGACCGCCACCCAGATCGCCATCTCCACGGACGGCAGAATGCTCATCGACGAGGGGCTGATGATGCCCACCTGCGGCACGAACAGCGCGCCCGCGAAGCCGGCGATGCCGGCCGACAGCGCGAACGTCACCACCTTGTAGCGCACCGGGTTGTAGCCCAGGAAGCGCAGCCGGTTCTCACCGTCGCGAATTGCCATCAACACGGTGCCGGTCCTGGTGTTCACCAGCCAGCGCGCCAACGCGACCACCGCCACCAGGGTGGCCACTGTGGCCAGATAGAGGCCCAGGCGCATCCCCGATTTGTACAGCGAGATGCCGGCCAGCGACTGGAAGTTGGTGATGCCGTTGGTGCCGCCGGTAAAGGGTTGCTGCCCGATCAACAGGATGCTCATCGCCAGCGCCATCGCCTGCGTGAGAATGGAGAAGTAGACCCCGCGAATGCCCGACCGGAAGGTGGGATAGCCGATGATGATCGCGAACGCGGCCGGAATGACCACCGCCATCGGCAGGGCGAAGGCGAAGTGCCGGAACGGCTCCCAGAACCAGGGCAGCTGCTCCAGGCCGCTCCACACCATGAAGTCGGGCAGCGCCTCCGACTGCAGTTTCATGTGCATCGCCATGCTGTACGCGCCGAGGCTGAAGAACACGGCGTGGCCCAGGCTGAGCACGCCCGCGTAGCCCCACAGCAGGTCGAGCCCGACCGCGGCCACCGCGAACGCGAGATACTTGCCGACCAGGGCGAGGCGGAAATCGGACAGAAACAGCGGCAGCACCAGCAGTACTGCCACCACCAGTCCGTAGGCGATGTACTGCCGGCGTAGCGTGGCGAGCCGGCGGCTGGCCGGGAGACTGTCGAGCATCAATGCTGGCCCTCCAGGGCGCGGGTGCGCTGCACCAGGAATCCCGCCGGCCGAAACTGCAGGAACACCACGATGAGCGCGAAAATGATCACCTTGCCCATCGATGAGGTGGTAATGAATTCGAACAGCGGACTCGCGGCGCCGATCAGCACGGCGCCGGCTATCGCGCCGGCGATCGAGCCGACGCCGCCGAGCACCACCACCATGAACGAGTCGATGATCCAGTTCTGCCCGGTAGCCGGTCCGACCGAACCGAGCAGGCTCACCACGCAGCCGGCGATGCCGGCCAGGCCGCTGCCGAGGGCGAAGGTGCGCGCATCGACGGCGGCGGTGTTGATCCCCAGCGCCCCCGCCATCGACCGGTTCTGCATTACCGCGCGCATGCTGCGTCCGGTGCCGGTGCGGTTCAGGAACAGGTAGGTTCCCGACACGCACAGCACCGCGACCGCGATGATGAACAGCCGATTGGTGGGCAGATGAATGCCGTCGGCGAGCGCCAGGCCGCCCTGCAGCCAGGCCGGCGTGCGCACCTCGACGTTGGAGGCGCCGAACACGTTGCGGGCGAGTTGCTGCAGGATCAGACTCAGTCCC
This sequence comes from Spirochaetia bacterium, assembly GCA_965262935.1. GTDB lineage: Bacteria > Spirochaetota > Spirochaetia > SZUA-6 > Bin103 > Bin103. The sequence continues at coordinate 2,611,543 of OZ253572.1, forward strand.
CAGGTCGCGAGAATGCTCTCGAATGGACGCCCGTACAGAAAGCGGATCAGCGAGCGTTCGGTGAGGTAGCCGATCGCCGCCGTGACCACGAACGCCGCCAGCAGTGCCACCAGAAACCAGGTGCCGCCGCCGAGCGTGTCATACAGCAGGCGGTCGGCGAGGTGCGTGACATACGCGCCGATCATCACGAACTCGCCGTGCGCGAAATTGATCACGCGCATGATACCGAAGGTGATGCTCAGCCCCAGCGCTACCATCAGCAGCACGCTGCTGATCGACAGGCTGTTGAAGAGTTGCATCGCGGTGGTGGTGAGGCTCATGTCGCTCCCGTGTGGTCAGGCTCTTGTTGTCGGGCTAGCGAGACACCGCGGCCGGAGGCCCCATGAGGGGTACCGCCGGCCGCGGACTCGACGCTTCGGTTCCCGTTCGTGCCCGCTACGAACGCGGTCCCATGACGCCGGGTTCGATCACGTCTTCGTCGGGCGAGATCAACGCGGGAAAGGGATCGGGACGCACCGGCTTGCCGGTGGACCACAGGATATCGAATTGGCCGTCCGCGTTGGCAGCGCCGATCTGGACGATCTTCCAGGTATGGTTGTTGACCGGGTCGATCGTGACCATCCCCTCGGGAGCCTCGTACTCGACGCCGCGCAGCGCCATCCGCACCTCGCCGGTGTCGGCGGTGTCGGCCTTCCTGACCGCTTCCGCCCACAGGTAGACGCCGAAGTAGCCGGCCTCGATCGGATCGTCGGTCACCCGGTTGTCGCCGTACGCCGCCTTGTAGCGCTCCACGAAGCCGGCGTTCAACGGGCTGTCCATGCTCTGGAAGTAGTTCCAGGCCGCCAGGTGGCCGGCGATGTTCTCGGCGCCGATGCCCTTGATCTCCTCCTCGGCGACGCTCACCGACATTACCGGAATGTCATCCGGGCCGATGCCGGCCGCCTTGAGCTGCTTGAAGAACGCGACGTTGCTGTCGCCGTTGAGCGTATTGAAGATCACGTCCGGCTGCGCCGCCTTGATCTTGGTGATCACCGTGGCGTACTCGGTGTGGCCGAGCGGCGTGTACTCCTCCGCCACCATGTTGCCGCCTTCCGCCTCGAGCTGGATCTTGATGATCTTGTTGGCGGTGCGCGGGAACACATAGTCGGATCCGAGCAGGAAGAAGTCCGTGCCCTTCTCCTGCAGCAGCCAGGAAACGGCCGGCATGATCTGCTGATTGGGGGCGGCGCCGGTGTAGATGATGTTCTTGGAAGCCTCCAGACCCTCGTACTGCACCGGATAGAACAGCAGGTGGTCGAGACCCTCGAATACCGGCAGCACCGCCTTGCGGCTTGCCGACGTCCAGCAGCCGAACACCACCATGACCTCGTCGCGCTCGATCAGCTTGCGCGCCTTCTCGGCAAAGGTGGGCCAGTCGGAAGCGCCGTCCTCGATGATCGGCACGATCTGCTTGCCGAGCAGTCCGCCGGCTGCGTTGATCTCGTTGATCGCCAGAATGGTGGCGTCCTTTACCGCGACTTCGCTGATCGACATGGTGCCGCTCAGGGAGTGCAGGACGCCGACCTTGATGACATCGCCTTCCTCTCCTTCGCCGCCGGCGAACGCGGCAAAGGGTAGAAGCAGGGCGAAACCGGTGAACAGCAGAGCTCTGAGCAGAACTCGTGGGAAACGCATGGGTTCCTCCGTAGATGATTGTTGTTGTCGAGAGACGCTCAATGCGATCCCTCGTTATCCCCTATAAGCAAGAACGGTGCCAATCTCTTTTCCGGCGTTGTGCTGGATGATTTATCGCCTATCGCTCCCGGATGTCATACATTTGTGTAGCAAGGAAGGGAGTTTACTACGAAACGGTGGCTCTTGTTAGCGTTCGGTACCGCGTTCGGGCGGTGCCTTCGACGACTCCGCGGGAAGCCAGTAGCGCTCGTGCTTGGCGCCGCGCCGGGCCGCTGCGCAACAGGCGGCCAGCTCGCGGCGCATGGTCTCGTGGTCGCCGTATATCGCCGCCACCTGGGAGTCGTAGCAGGCGATCGCGGCGACCTTGGTGTCGAATCGGTCGCCGATGTCGGTCAACTCGGGATGCATGGCGAGCGCCCGCCTGCGCCGTGCCCGCAGGCGGGCGCGACCGAACCGGACGACCAGATACGCGAGCAGCAGCCGCCGCGCCACGGGTCCTGCGTGCCGGGCCAGTTGCGGCGACGCCATGAGCGCCGCGTGCGCCTCGCGCGCGCAAACGGTCACCGCGGGCGGCACGCCGGGCGGCGATGCGATGCCGATTTGCTCGAACCGCTGCCGCAACAGGTGGGGTATGCACACGTAGGGGGTATCTTCGTAGAATGCGATGTCGTGTCCGGGGCCGGAGTTGGTGCGCAGCAAGTCGAATCCGGCCGCCGCTACGATTTGATGGTCGACGTGGTTGCCGATCGCCAACGGAAAGTATCGCCTGGCGGCGGGCCAGCGCCGGCAGATGCGCGCCACTTCGGCCGCCACCGCGGCATGCAGCGGCGCCTCCCGCCGCCCGATCGGGGCGGTGATGCCGAGCAGCGATGCGTAGCGCCGGTGGCGTTGAATCGCGTCGGGAAAATCAAGCCACAAGTGGTCCGCGCCAACCACGGCGAGGGCGCGCCGGTCCTCGCGGCGGCGGGCGGCAATGTCCTGGAACGGCGCAAACGCGCGCGGCGGACGCGTGCCGCCGCGACCGCAGCCGGCGAATATGGTGACAACGAGTACCGGGAGGCCGGCGCTGGTTTGTCGGCCGATACGGCCAGCGCATGACAGGACCGCGTCGTCGAGGTGAGGGGAGAAGTAGATATGCCGGTAGTCTGGTCCGAAGTTGCCGCCGGGCAGGCGATGCCTGGGTATCGATATCATCGTCTTCCGTGTCACGGAGCGACCGTTACCGTCGCCGCGTTCGTTCATCGCCGAGGCCGCAGTGGCGGCGGCCGGCGGCGCTGTCCGCGACCGGTATCCGCCGTACTCTCGTCAAGATATACCGAAAGAGTATAGTCTCTCTATCGTGACGGTCTGCATTGTGACGCTTGGTACCCTTGGCGACGTGCTGCCCCTGTGCGCGCTGGGTGCCGGACTTACCCGCGCGGGCCACACCGTGCGCGTGGCCACGCACGATCACTACCGGCGTTTCGTGCTTGATCACGGGCTGGAGCACGCCACCATGCCACTGGACCCCGTGCAGCTGTTCAGCGGTGTCCGGGGCAGTGATTGGCTGGCGTCGCGCAACAACCCGTTGCGCTTCATGAGCGGGTTGGCCAAGGTGGGGCGCGCGGTGATTCCCCGTATGACGCGCGATGCACGCGCGGCGTGCGCCGGCGCGGACGCCGTGGTGTTTACCCCGCTGGGGATGGTGGCCCATCACATCGCCGAACAACGCGGCATACCCTCGTTCCTGGCCGCCCTGCAGCCGATCACGCCCACCACCCGGTTCCCGAGCGTCCTGGCCCCGGCCGGGTTGCGCCTCGGCGGCGGCTACAATCTGGTCAGCCACCTGGCCACGGAGCAGGCGTTCTGGCTGCCATGGCGCCGCCAGTTCAATCGCATCCGTCGCGAGCAGTTCGACTTGCCGCCGATGCGCTTCGGCGGCGTCGGCCGGGAGCTGCGCCGCCAGGGGACGCCGCATCTGTACGGGTTCAGCCCGCTGGTAGTGCCGCCGCCGGACGATTGGCCGGGATGGGCGCACGTCACCGGGTACTGGTTTCCGGCCACCCGCGAGCTGTGGGGCGTACCCGAGGAGTTGCAGCGTTTCCTGGCCGACGGTCCGGCGCCGGTGTGCGTCGGCTTCAGCAGTCTCAAGGCGGACGATCCCGAGGCCCTTACCCGGACCGTGATTGCGGCGCTGCGCCGCGCCGGGCAGCGCGGCGTTCTGCTGCGCGGCTGGGGAGCGTTGCAGCCCGGGCCGCATGGCTCCGACATGCTGGCGATCGACTCCGCGCCCCATGACTACCTGTTCGAGCGCGTCGCGGCGGTGGTCCATCCGGGCGGCGCCGGCACCTGCGCGGCGTCCCTGCGCGCCGGCATACCGTCGGTCGTGGTTCCCGGCTTTTCCGATCAGTTCTTCTGGGCACAGCGCCTGGCCGCCATGGGCGTGGCGCCGCCGCTGCTCAGATGGCGCAACCTCGATGCCGGCGCCCTCGGCCGTGCCATTGAGCTCGCCGCCACCAGCCCGGGCATCCGGGCGGCGGCGCGCGCCGCCCGCCGGCGACTGCGCGCCGAGGATGGCGTCGGACGGGCGGTCAGCACCATCCAACAGTACCTGGAAGCCGCTTAGGGGTCTGTCGGCGCCGATGGCAGGTGCCCGTGGACGAGCCGCGGTCAGGCACGGCGGTGAGACCGGTCACCTTGCAGATTCAGGGTCAGCAATTTGAGATACCATCGCTCACCGGTAATCGCGGACCACAGCGTAAAGCGGCGTTGCGTCGCAACCCGGCAGCCGTACAGGGTCTGCGTGCGACCGGTGATGAAGTCTTGATTGGCCGGCTCCGCGATCTGCCCGTGCAGGCCGCGTATGCCGCGCTCGCGCAGATGCCGGATCAGGGCGTCGCCGAGGCGTACCATGCACAGGTAGATCAGAAATCCGTCGCGTTGCAACTCCGCGGCCACACCGAGGTGGACATGCGCCGGGAAGTAGCGCAGATCCGCCTCCGGCACCTCTCGCCAGCCGCGCGCCAACGCCCACCACAGGGTCCGATAGGTGGCGATCCGGCGATAGCGACCGGTAAGCACCCGCGCCAGCAGCCGCGCCGCGATCTGCGGGCCGTAGCGCAACAGCACCACGCGCAGATAGCGGCGGGTGTCCTTGCAGCCCATGATGTAGCCGACCACGCGGCCATCGCGCTCGGCGACGAAACAGGACTCCGGCTCGTAGCGCAGGTAGTAGTTCATGAACAGTTTGAGCAGCACCGCCTCATCCTCGAAGAAAGCGGACAGCGGTCGCCCGCGCAGCGCCGTGGCGGTGATGATCGCCGCGATGCGGCGCCGGTCGCCGGCCCGGTAGGGGCGGATACGGAGCCGGCGTCCGGCCGGTGCGGCGGCGGCTCTGCGGTCCTGCTCCCAGACGCGGCTCGCCGATCGCTTGCTCATCGCTGCGGCCAGCATACCACTCATCACCGCGGCGCCGGCGAACCGCGCGCCCGCGGCGGCGTATGGCGGCGACCGCGGTGAGGCGCGGAGACGGCGGCAACGGCGGCCAGGGCGGCAACGGCGCCGAGGCGATGACCGGCGCCGCCGGGCGTCCGCCGCGCACCGCCGGCGAACGGGCGTTCGAAACGCTCGCCCGATTCGTGGCCCGCCACGGCCGCGCGGTGTTGGCGGCGGTGGCCGTCGTTACCGCCGCCGCTGCTTGGCAGACCACGCGCATCGGTGTGGACGCCAACATCGCCGGCCTGCTGCCGCAGGACTCCGTAACGCGCCGGCTGATCGACGAGTACGGCGCCAGCACGGCCGCCAGCGAGCTGCTGGTGGTGGGAGTCAGCCATCCCGATCTGCTCAGCCTGGAGCGTATCGCTCAGGTCGGCGCGGTCGACCGGCAGCTAGCGCAGCTTCCGGAGGTGGTCTCCAGCGTGACTCCGTTCAACCTGCAGAGTTTCCAGCGGCACCGCGGCCGGCTGGTGCTCGCACCGCTGGCAGCGGGCGGCACGGCACCGGCCAACGCGGTCGATCTGGCGCAGTTCGATCGCCGCCGGTCGGCGGCTCCGGATGTGCTGTCGGTGTTGCTGAACCCCGAGATCCCGGCGCTGAGCATGATCTACTCGGTAGCGGTGCAGGGCGACTACGGAGACTTCCTCGCTCGGGTGCACGCCATCCTGGCACAACACGCCGCCGGGCTGTCGACGGCGCTCGGCGGCTGGCTTCCACTCTATGAAGCCACCAGGCGCTACATCACCGGCGAGGTGCCGCTGCTGTCCGGCCTGGCCGCGATCATTACGCTGCTGGTGTACCTGGTGAGCTTCGCGTCGCTGCGCGCGGTGGTCCTGCCGCTGGTGACCATCTGCACCGCGCTGCTGTGGACCTTCGGCCTGATGTCGCTGACCGGAGTGCCGTTGAGCATGCCCAGCCTGATGCTGCCGCCGCTGATTTTCGCTCTCGGCAGTTCCTACAGCATTCACCTCCTGCACCGCTACTACAGTATGGCGCGTACCGGGCGGGCACGGACGACGCTTGCCCTGCGCGGGGTGGAGGTGGCGCGCGCCACGGCGGGCGTAAGCCAGACCATCGCGCTGGCTGCCCTTACCACCGCCGCCGGGTTCGCCAGCCTGCTGCTCAGCGGCATGCAGCGCCTGCGCGAGTTCGGGCTGTTCGCGGCGGCCGGCATCGTGATGTGCGCGCTGGTCACGATGCTGCTGTATCCGGCCGTGCTGGCGCGCCTGCCGTTGCCGGAGCCGCGCCAGCGGCAGCGGCTGGCACGCGGCTGGCTGGCGGTGCTGCTGACGCGCCTGCGGCGCATGGTCCCGCGCCGTCCGCTCTGGGTGTACGCATTCCTGGCGTTGTTGTTGGCGGCGCTTGCCCTTTCCGCCGCCAATTTGCGCTACCAGACCGACGTTGCCGGCTTCTTTCGCGGATCGGTGGCCGCGGTGGAGGACAACCGCCTGCTGGTGCGCCGTTTCGGGAGCTACGTCGACCTCAACGTCACCGTTACGGTACCGGGATCGTCCGGCGTGCTGAGCGCGGACCTGCTGCGCCAGCTCGACCGATTCGCGAGCGTGATGAGCGATCATCCGGACGTGAGCCACGTGACCTCGGTAACGGCGTACGCGAGATCCTTGAATCAGGTGCTCACCGGATCGCCGGAGTACCCGGACAGCCGCGCGGTCGAGCAACTGTTTCAGCGCCTGCTGGCAGTGGCCGCGGCGGACGGCAGCGAGCTCGGCGGCCTGCTGGATCTGGAGCGCCGCCGGGTCACCACGCGCATCTGGATCCGGGACGGCGCCACCGGGTGGTTGCTGTCGGAGTCGGGCATGAGCGATCTGGTCGCCTCCGTGCAGGACACCGGCCGGCGCATCTTCACCGGCGCGTCGGAGCCGGCCGTGTGGGGCTGGAGCATGGTCACGCTGCGGGTAGCGGAACTGCTTACCCGCGAGCAGTTTGTCTCCACGACGGTGTCGGCGCTGCTGGTGCTGCTCATTACCTCGGTCGCGTTCCGCTCGCTGCGCTTCGGGCTGCTGACCTTGCTTCCGCTGGTCACCGCGATCATGCTTACGTTCGTGGTGATGGCGGTGGCGGGGATTCCGTTCGATGTGCTGACCGTCAGTTTCGCCGGCGTGGCGATCGGGGTAGGGGTGGACGATTCCATTCATTTCCTGCTGCACTACCGGCGCGCCGCGCGCCGCGATCCGCACACTGCGGTGGAGGTGGCGATGCAACACGCCGGACAAGCCATTCTGATTACCACGGCGGCGATCGTGGCCGGCCTGCTGGCGCTGGCGGTATCGCGCTTCCTGCCCCTGGTCTACCTGGGCATGCTGATCTCGATTACGCTGATCGGCGCCACCTTCGGCACCCTGGTGCTGGTGCCGCCGCTGCTTGGCGGCCGGCGCCGCCGTGCGGTGGGCCGCGCCGCGCGGCGGGCACCGGCGGGTACGTGAAGCTGAGCGTCGTCATTCCGGCGCACAACGAAGAACGCGTAATTGCCGGCACGCTGCGCGCCATCCGGGCGCAACGGCCGGCGGTGCACGAAGTGATCGTGGTGTGCAACGGCTGCCGCGACGCGACCGCCGCGCGCGCCCGCGCCGGCGGCGCCCGCGTCCTGGTTACCGAGCGGCGCGGGGTGAGCATGGCGCGCAACCTGGGCGCCGCGCACGCGACCGGCGACACGCTGCTGTTCGTCGACGCGGACGTGCGCCTCGCAGCCGGGCTGAGCGCCGCCATCGGCGCCGCCGGCGCCGCGCGCCGCGCCACCGTGGGCACGGTTCGGGTAGTGCCCGACTGCCGGCGCTACGTGCCGCACTACGCGGTCGCCGCGGTGATGATCCGCGCGCTGCGCGCCGCTTCCAACGGGCTGATCTTCTGCTCGGCGCCGCTGTTCGCCGCGGCCGGCGGGTTCGCCGAGGGGATCCAGGTAGGCGAGGACAACCTGTTCATGCGCCGGGCGCGCGGCGTGCCGGGTGCCCGCTACCGGTTCATCCACCGGCCGGCGGCCATTTCCGATACCCGCCGCCTGCGGCGCTGGGGCAGCGCGCGCCTGCTGTTCATCTGGCTGCGCGCCGTGGTCGCGCGCGACAAGCGCGCGGTGGGCTACGCCGCCGTCCGCTGAGCCCGGCGCGCGGCCGCTCGCGGCTGGCGGCGCGGAGGCTTGCCACGCGGCACCGTGGCCACCATCCTTAGGGCCGCCAACGGAGGTTGTGTGTTGATGAGCAAGACGGCAAGGATCCTGGGACTGGTGTGCACGGCGCTGACCTGCTGCGCCGCGCTGGCCGCCGCTACCCCGATCAAGGTGGGCGTACTGCTGCCATCCTCGGGGGTGTATGCCGGTCTGGGCAACGATCAGAGGTTGGCGCTGGAGTTGGGCTTCGACGACTTCGGGCGCGCGGTGGCGGGCCGCGAAATCGAGCTGGTGTACGCCGACAGCGCGGCCAAACCGAGCACCGGGCTCGCCCAGATCAAGAAGCTGGTGCTGCGCGACCGCGTCGACGTGGTGGTCGGCATCATTTCCTCCGCGGTGGCCGGCGCGGTGCGCGACTTCATCCACAATGCCGAGGTGCCGCTGGTGATCACCAACGCCGGCAATGATCACCTGACCGGCGCGCAATGCAGTCCGTGGATCCTGCGCAGCTCGTTCTCCAACGGGCAGATCAGCCGCGAAATGGGTCCGTGGATGGCGGCTCAGGGATACCGGAACGTGTTCCTGATGGCGTTCGATTACGCCGCCGGCCACCAGGCCATGGCAGCGTTCCGCGGCGGCTTCGTGGCCGCCGGGGGAGCGATCGCCGGCGAGGAGTACCCGCCACTCGGCGAGACCGAGGACTTCGGCCCCTATCTGGCCAAGATCAGGGCGGTCAGACCCGATGCCGCGTATGTGTTCTTCGCCGGCGGGCCGGCGATCAAGTTCGTCAAGGAGTGGGCGGCGTTCGGGCTGCATGGCGAGGTGCAACTGGCCGGCGCGGGCTGGCTCAACTCCGCTCTGTACATCGATGCGCAGGGAGATGACGCGGTCGGCACGCTCGGCATTCTCAACTACGTGCCGTCCATCGATACGCCGGAGAACCACGCGTTTCAGAAGCGGTTCCGGGAGGCGCACGGCCGCGCCGGTTCGGAGTTCGGCGTCGCGGCGTACGACACCGCGCGGCTCATCGTGGCGGCGCTGGAGGCGACCGGCGGCAACACCGGCGACAAGGATGCGCTGGCGGCCGCCATGCGGGCGACCCGGTTCGACGGCCCGCGCGGCCCGTTTCGCATCGATCCGGCCACCAACAACGTGATTCAGAACCTGTACATCTTCGAGGTGCAGAAGCAGGGCGACGGCGTCGCGGCCGTGGTGCAGGAGGTGATTCCGCACGTCCAGGATGCCCCCAACGGCTGTTCCCTGTAGGCCGGGAGCCCGATCCGGTGGGCGCGGCCGCGGTGGACGCGGCCCGCGCGGCACCTGGCCGGCGGCGCGAGCGGGCTGAAGTGCTGCTCGATCCCGGCTTTCTCATCGTGCAGACCCTCAACGGCCTGCAGCTCGCGGCGCTGCTGTTCCTGCTGTCGATCGGGCTGTCGGTGGTGTTCGGGATGATGAATTTCATCAACCTGGCGCACGGCACGCTGTTCATGGCCGGCGCGTATCTGGCCCTGACGGCGGTGCGCGCGTTCGATTCGTTCTGGCTCGCCCTGTTGCTGGCGCCGCTCGGCGTGGCCGTGCTCGGCGGGCTGCTGTACCTGGTGTTGCTGCGCCACCTGGAGCGCGCCGACCCGATGCGCCAGGTGCTGGCCACCTTCGGCTTGATCTTCGTCGGCATCGAAGTGGTCGACCTGGTGTGGGGCTCGCTGCCGCACACCATCGACGTACCGCTCCTGCTGGCCGGCAGCAGCACCATCCTCGGGCAGGGGTATCCGACCTATCGCCTGTTCATCATCGCCCTCGGCGTGCTGCTGTTCGTGCTGCTGTACGCCGTTCTGGAGCGCACGCGGCTGGGCGCGGTGGTGCGCGCCGGGGTCGACAACCGGAGCATGGTCGCAGCGCTCGGGATCAACATCGGCGCGGTGTTCTTCCTGGTGTTCTGCCTCGGCTGCCTGCTCGCCGGGCTCGCCGGCGCGGTGGCGGCGCCGGTGTTCTCGATCTTTCCCGGCATGGATCTGTCGGTGCTGATTCTGGCCTTGATCGTGGTGGTGCTGGGCGGGCCGGGCAGTCTGAAGGGAGTGGCCGTCGGCTCGCTGATCATCGGCGTCGCCGACACCTACGGCCAGGTGGTGGTGCCGGAACTGGCGCGGTTTACCGTCTACGGCCTGATGGCCGTGATCCTGCTGTGCAAGCCGGCTGGCCTGATTCCCGTACGCGGCGGACATTGACGGCGGCCGTTCGATGAACAGCCGCGATCGATTCCAGCTTCCCGCCGCCGGCCTGCTGGCCGCCGTCGCCGTTGCCGTGTGGTGGCGGGCCGACTCCTTCACCATGGAGCTGCTCGCCGAGGTCGCAGTCCTGGCGATCTTTACCATGAGCCTGCAGATCCTGGTCGGCGTCACCGGCATGGTGTCGCTGGGCCACGCCGGGTTTCTGGCCGCCGGGGCGTATGCGACCGCGGCCGCTACGCAGTTCGGGGGCTGGCCGCCGGCCGCCGCCCTGGCGCTGTCGGTGGCGGTAGCCGCGGCGCTGGCCGCCGTGGTCGGCGTGTTCGTGATCCGCCTGTCCGGCGTGTTCTTCATCATGGTCACCCTCGCCGTCGGGCAGATGTTCCACGCCTACTTGTTCAAGGCGAAACTGTTCGGCGGCGACAACGGTATGGCCGGCACGCCGCGGCTCGATGTGGCCGCCTTCGGCCTCGACAGCGGCGATTCCGGCACCTTTGCGGCACTCGTGCTGGCCTGCGCGGCGCTGGTCTATCTGCTCCTGCTGCTCGTGACTCGCTCGCCGTTCGGCATGGTGCTGGGCGCAATCCGCCAGAATGAGGGCCGCCTGGCGTCGCTCGGCTGCCCGGTGCGGCGCTACAAGTTGGCCGCGTTTGCCGCGGCCGGCGCGGTGGCCGGCCTGGCGGGCGCGCTGACGGCGCAGCATACCGGCTTCATCTCGCCCGACCTCGCCTTCTGGACCTTCTCCGGCGAGGCGCTGATCATCGTGATCCTCGGCGGCAGCGGGTCGCTGGCCGGCGCCGCCGGCGGCGCCGCGATCTACGTGCTGCTGCGCGACCTGCTCAGCTCGGGCTCATTCTGGAGCGGATTGTCCCTGCCGCCGGAGCTGGCCGCACATTGGCAACTGGTCATGGGCCTGCTGTTCATCGTCGTGGTGCTGGCGTCCCGCGACGGGCTGTACGGGCGGCTGGCGTGGCTGCTCGAGGCGCTGCTCGCGCGCTGCCGGCGGCGGTCGTGAGCGGCGACGTACTGCAGGCGCTGGGCCTGCGCAAGTCGTTCGGGTCGCTGCGCGTGACCGACGACGTGTCGCTGCGTCTTCCCGCCGGGCGGCGCCACGGCCTGATCGGACCCAACGGCGCCGGCAAGACGACGTTGTTCAACCTGATCACCGGACAGGTGAAGGCCGACGCCGGGCGCGTGTACGTGGGCGGAATCGACCTGAGCGGGGCGCCGCCCGACCGCCGCGCGCGCGCCGGGCTGGCGCGCAGCTTTCAGCGCAACAACCTGTTCTCGGGACTCACGGTGGTCGACAACCTGGCCCTCGCCTGCGCCCTCAAGCAGCGCATCGGCCACGTGTTCTGGCGCCGCGCCGCCGGCTTCGCGGCGCTGCACGCCGAGGCCGAGGAGCACGCCGCGCGGCTCGGACTGGCGGACCGGCTCGGCGAGCAGGTGGCCGGTCTCGGCTACGGCACCCAGCGCCAGCTCGAGATCGGCCTGGCGCTGCTGCAGGAGCCGCTGGTGTTGCTGCTCGACGAGCCCACGGCCGGCATGAGCCCGCGCGAGACCGCGGCGATGGTCGACCTGCTCGCCGGCCTGCCGTCCGGGCTGGCGCTGCTGGTGATCGAGCACGACATGGACGTGGTATTTCGTTTGGCCGAACGGATCACCGTGCTCGACTACGGGCGCGTGCTGATCGAAGGCACGCCGTCGGAGGTGCGCCGCTCCCCGGAGGTGCGGCGCCGCTATCTCGGCGCCGCGGGCGGATGAGCGCGGCGTGCTCCGGGTAGAGGCGATCGACACCCACTACGGCGCCAGCCACACCCTGCAGCGGGTCAGCCTGGACGTGCCGCGCGGCAGCGTGGTGGCGCTGCTCGGCCGCAACGGCGCCGGCAAAACGACCACCCTGAAGTCGATCATGGGCGTGGTGCCGGTGACCCGCGGCGTCGTGCGCTTCGCCGGCGAGGAGATCCACCGCTTGCCGCTGCATCAGATCGCGCGCCGCGGCATCGCCTACGTACCGGAAGAGCGCGGCATATTCGCGTCGCTGACCGTTGACGAGCACCTGACCCTGAGCCGCCGCCGCGGCAGCGGCGCGCGCCGTTTCCCGCCGGAAAAGCTGTACGCCACCTTCCCGATGCTGGCCGAACGGCGCCGCCACCGTGGCAACGAACTGAGCGGCGGCGAGCAGCAGATGCTGGCTATCGCGCGCGCGCTCGGACAGGAGCCGCGCCTGTTGATCCTCGACGAACCCACCGAGGGTCTTGCCCCGGTGATTGTCGAGCGCATCGCCGCCGTCATCCGCACGCTCAGGGAGGACGGCATGACCATGCTGCTGGTGGAGCAGAACTACCCGTTCGCGATGTCGCTTGCCGAGCGCGTCTACGTGCTCGGCAAGGGCCGCATCCGCTGGCACGGCACGCCGTCCGCGCTGGCCGGCAACCCGTCCGTCACGCGCACTTGGCTCGGCGTGTGACGGGGTGGTCCTCCGCCTCTGGTACGGCACGCCGTCCGCGCTGGCCGGCAACCCGTCCGTCACGCACACCTGGCTCGGCGTGTGACGGGGTGGTCCTGCGCCGGCTAGGCGGTGTCGGGTTCCCAGATGCGGCTGTCGCGCGCCGCGAAGAAGCCCGGGTTGGTGGGTTTGAGCTTCCAGATCTCGACCGTGCGCAGGGTCAGCGGCGGAGTGCGCGGCCGGCGTCCGAACAGGTAGCCGCGCAGCTCGTTGCCGCCGTCGCGGTAGGCCGTGAACACGGTGAGCGCCGCCTGGCGGCCGTTGACGAACACCTCCACCAGGTACTTGTCGACGAAGATGCGCAGCTCCAGATCCTCGCCCGGCGGCAGGTTGGCTACGGCGAACGGCGCCTCGGTGGCGCCCACGCAGATGGTGCCGGACTCCGGCCGGAGCAGCACCGGCAGGCCCTCGTGGTCGTCGTCGGCGAACAGCAGCACGCCGAAGCGGCGGCGCTCGGCTTCCGCCCGGTCGACCGTGACCCGCACCTCGAACGCGTCGCCTTCCGGCGCCGCGATGGTGGTAGTGGCGCTGACCACCACGTCGTGCCGCGTCACCGGGTCGTAGCGCAGCGACTCCAGTTCGCGCAGCGGCTCGATGCGCAGGCTGCCGTCATCGTGCAGGCTCAACTCGCGCGGCAGCGACTGCACCGTCTTCCGGTCGATCGCCGGGTCGGCGGTGCACAGCCAGGCCCACATCACGCGCCGCCCGTCGGCGGTGAGCACGCTCTCCGGGGCGAAGAAGTCGCGGTACACCGGGTCGGTGAGCGACTGGCCGGCGCGCCGCCAGTTCATGCGCTCGTGGACCTGCGGCACGAACTGCTCCGCCTGCGCATCCCAGTCGCCGAGGTAGTAGCGGCAGCCGATCTGGTGGCTGATGCACAGCAGCATCCACTTGTCGCCGAGCGGAAACAGGTTGGCGCAGGAGGTGTCTTCGCCCACGGCGACATCGGGCAGGTTGTGCTGCAGGAGCGGACCGACGTAGCGCCAGTTGACCAGGTCGGTGGACTTGATCAACTCCAGGTCGTCGCCGGCGGAGTAGGCGTAGTAGGTGTCGCCGACCTGGAACAGATCGGGGTCGCCGGCCAGGACCACCTGCTTGCCCTCCGGCACGCCGGTGGGCAGCACCGGGTAAGGCTTGCTCCAGCGGCTGAGCCGGTTGTCCTCGGCCACGGTGATGTAGGTACGGCCCGGATCGGACAGGCCGGGGTACATCGCCGCCGGCTTGCCCTCCCTGGTGATGAAGCCGGTGCCGCTGAAGATGCCGTGACCGGTAAAGCTGGGCTGCAGCTTGGTGGTCTGCCAGGTCCAATGCAGCATGTCGGGGCTGGTCACGTGGATGAAGCAGAACGACCGCTCGCCGTCGCGCAACCGCGCCGTGCCCCCCTGCCAGGGGTGGCGCACGATGTAGTGCAGGTGATAGACGCCGTCCAGGCAGTAGGCGACGTTGGGGTCGCCGGGCGCGCTGTCCTCGCCCGGATGCATCAGATGGAAGTTGAGCGCCAACTCGTCGGTCACGGTGCTGTCGTCGAAGCCTTGTGCGGTTGCCATAGCGATTGGCCGCGAGTGTAGGCGCCGCCACCGGTCCTGGCAACCGCATCGCGCGCATCGCGCGCCGTCAGCGTGGCGGCTCCGGCTGTGGTATAATGACAAGACGATGCCCGGACAGTGCGGGATGGTTTGCAGGGATCTTGTTGTGCAGCGCGCCGCGAGGTTGTTTTGGGATCGCCCGCTGTCCCCCACCGACCTGGATAGGTATCCTCGCTGGGTGGTGTCGCGGGTCATCCACTACGGCGACCTCGACGACGTGCGCGGGCTTGCTGCCGTCATGGGGAGGCGCGCGTTTCTGCAAACAATCGTCGGCGTCAGAATGCAATCCGCGAAGGTGGCCGCGCTCTGGGACGCCGTATTGAAGCTTGAGGGCCTGCCATGCACAGGGAAGCACTCCCGGCAACCAGTGGCGAGTTCCTGGCCGCCCTGAACCGCCACGGCGCCACCGAGTTCTCCGGCTGGGTGTTGGCGGGAGGAACGGGCTTGGCGCTGCAACTCGGCCACCGAGTGTCCGAGGATTTCGACTTCTTTCGTACGCACGGCCTGGACACCGCGGCACTCTTCGAGAGGCTGAGCGAGGTGGCCGCGTGTGCCACCCTGTACTCCGATGAGCGCACGTTGACCGTGCTCGTCGGAGGCGTCAAGCTGTCCTTCTTTCAGGTCCGCGATCCGTTCCTGTTTCCGGTCACACCCTACACGTTCTTCGGTGTTGCCGATATTCGCGACATCGCCCTGATGAAGTTGCTGGCGGTTACCAATCGCGGCAGCCGCAAGGACTTCGTCGACCTGTTTGCGATCCTGCAGAGCGAGCCCACACTCAGCGACTACCTGCAACTGTTGCCGCGGAAGTATGGACCGGGCCGTCTGAATCCCTATCAGGTAGCGATGAGCTTGACGTACTTCGCCGATGCGGAAGGGGAGCCGATGCCGTATATGCTCGCTCCTCTTGAATGGGCCGAGTGCAAGGCGTTCTTTGTCCGGGAAGTGCGGGCGCTTGTGCTGCCCCAGGACGGGTCTGCCCTCGATTCGCGTTGACGGGATCTCCCGCCCACGCACGCCGCATCGCATCACGATCCGGTTCATGGTCACCTGCGCGGCGTTCGGTCGGCGCCTTTGACTTATCGAGTTGCAGATATGCAGATTTCGGGCATGAGCAGCAAGGGCAGGCCCGAACCGGGCTTCGCTACGATCCGGGCCGCCCGCGACTTCGGTTGCCCGGTCGAGATCTTGTTTGCGCATTGGACCAGTCCCGAAACCCGCATCCGTTGGGAGGCCGGGCCCGAGAGCGGCATGCGCTATCTCAACTTCGACACTCGCGAGGGCGGGGTCGAGCGGCTGCAAGTCTCGGTCGGCGGCCAGATGGTCGGCGAGATGGTACAGCGCATCACCGTGATGCGCGCGAACGAAGTACTGGTCTCGACCATCACCGGTCACTTCGGCGGCCGGATCACCATGGTGATGCAGGTGACCTGCCGCTTCGAGAAGACCGCGAGCGGCAGCCGGCTGTCCGGCACCAGCCAGGTGCTCGACCTCACCCGCCGCGATGTCGCTAACCAGTACACCGCCGGCTGGAACCTGCTCCTGGACAATTTCGCCGCCGACCTCGTTGCCAATCCGCTCATGACCTGAGCAGTTCTCCTGTCCTCGACGCGAGGCGTCATCGCTCGCGGCGGGCGACGACCGCGTGCAACGGGTCGCCGGTGGGCGGGCTGCGGTCGAGGTGCTCGATTGCGGTCCAGTAGCCGGCCGCCTTCAGGTAACGGGCGACCAGCTGCGCGTGGCCGAGGTCGTCGCGCAGCAGCCAAGCGCGTACCGCCTTGGTCGGAAAGCACCGGTTGGAGAACGTGATCAGCAGCGGCGCGCCGGCGGCCAGCACGCGGCCCAGGTCGCGGAGCACGGCTACCGGCCGGGTGAGGTACTGGATCGACACGCACACCGTGGCGGCGCCGAACTCGGCGGCCGCGAAGGGGACGCGCGGGGTGCGGTTCAGGTCGTGCACCACGAAGCCGTTGAGGCGCGGATTGGCGGCCAGCTCGGCGCGGTTCATGCCGAGCCCCACCACGCGCGGGTACGCGACGTCGGGCGGCAGGTGGCTCACCCAGCTGCTCATCAGGTCGAGCACCGCGCCGTCGGCGGGCAGGTAATCGCGGTATAGCCGCGTGACGGCGCCGATCGCCTGTTCATCGATGTGGGTGACCAGCCGTGGTTCCGCGTAGAACAGGTCGTCAGGCGATTCGTCCTCGCGCCGCAACCCATGGTGTCGGAACAACATCTTTTCCGCGGGGCACCGCGCGGCGTTACGCTATGGCTGCAGCACCACGCCCACGGCGTCGCCGGGCTGTTCGATGAGCAGGTCGACCGCGTCGGCCACCCGGTCGAGGGAGAAGCGGTGGGTGATCAGCGGCTCGACGCGGATGCGCCCGTCCGCCATCGCCCGCAACGACTCGCTCAGGTTGCGCTGCGTGCTCCACTCGACCAGCACCGGCGGGTAGTCCTGGCCCGCCTCCCACCGGCTGTCGTGATAACCGGGTCCGGTACGCGCCGCGCTGCGCACGTCGACGTTGCCGAGGCTGGCGCCGAAGCCGTGGCTGACGTGGGCGCCGCCGACGATCACGATGCGGCCGGTGTGGTGGCTGTCCGGCTGTTGGCGCAGCGCCTCGTAGAGTTGCTGGAATGCGGCCGATGCGTCGCCGCCGAACGCGATTACGCCAAAGTCGATCCCGAATCCGCCCGAGAACCGCTGGCCGGCGGCGGTCACATCTTCGGTGGCCGGATCCACCGTGCCTTCGGCGCCGGCAGAGAGCGCGATCGCACGCCTGCCCGGGAGCGGATCCATCCCCATGGCGTGGCAGCCCGACGCCTGCAACAGCTGGCAGCAGAACTGGCCCACGATGCCGAGGCCCGCCACGATTCCGTTCTCGCCGAACAGCGGCGCCGTGCGCCGGGTCGCGTTGAGGGCGGTAGCGGCCAAGTGGACCGACGCCGCATGGTCGAAGGACACCCCGGACGGAATCGCCGTGCACAGGTTTTGCGGCACCACCGCGTAGTCGGCGTGGTAGGCCATCCCGCCGCCCATGCAGGCCACCTCATCGCCGGCGCCGAAGCGGGTCACCCCGGCGCCGGCGGCAACCACGGTCCCGGCGTTCGAGTACCCGAACGGCCGCGCCGGAAGCGCCGGGTCAGGCGCCGTCCGGAACCGCTTGGCCCGGCTCAACTCGGAGCCGGGGCTGAACATCGAAGCCCGAACCGCCACCAGCACGTGGCCGTCCGCAAGCTCCGGAATATCGCGTTCGATAAGGGTGGCGCGGCCGCTGCCGTCGAGGGCGGCGACGCGGGTGGTGCGTGGCAGCATGTGCCGCTAGAACGCGATGCCCAAGTCCAGCCCCAAGCCGAATGAGAATCCGCTGAGGGCGGCGCTCGACGCTCGTTCGAGATCCTCATTCAGTCCTGCGGCTTCGGCGAACAGATAGTGATAGGCCAGGCCCGCGCGTGGCGTGATCGCGACCGGCCCCCAGAGCACCCGGTAGCCGACGTGCACGCCGCCGCCGATCTTGAAGGTATCCACCACCAATTTCTCCGCCTGCTCTTCTTCCAACGCGGTGTCCTCGAAACTCGCGTACAGGTAGCCGGGTTCTACCGATCCGCCGACGAACAGACCGACCGGCGCCCGGTCGGTCAGGAAGTAGTTCGCCCCCAGGGCGCCCGAAATGGACCACAGTTCGTAGTCATCTTCCTCGACACCCCCGATCTCGATCAACGCGCCGAGCAGGCTGCCCTTGGCGTTGAAGTAGGTGGGCACCAGGAACATGCTCCAGTCCTCGTGGAGCGCGAGTTCCAGCGACCCGCTGTAGATGCCGACGATCGGTCCGAACAGGTTCAGACCGAATACGCCGGTCGCGGCCGGTTCTTCGTCGGCGGCCTGCGTCTGTGCGATCCCGGACGTCGCGACCGCGATCATGCACACTGCTACCACGACCCGGGTAACCAGGGAGCGGTTCTTGCTCCGTAAGTCCTGCATTGCTTGTCCCCTCCCAGTGGACGCAACGATTATACTGGTCGGTCGCGTTCGATTCCACCCCGTATTGATCGCCGCGGTCGTCAATTGCCGTGATTGGCCAGGAGCCCATTACCGCGCATGTGGATAACGTGTGGATGACTGGCGGATCGCCCAGCCGGCGGCGTTGGCCGGCACCACGGGCACGGTGCATTGCGCTACCGGGTCATGGTACCCCTGAACCGCCACGGATCGACCGGTTGTGCGGCACGGACACCTGCGATGTGGTCTGCTCGTCAGGCATGCACCGTCCAAAGATGCTCTCACGTGAATCCTGCCGGCCGCGTACCGGGAGCGGCTCGTTGCACGGCGGCTCGGCGCAAGCGGCGGGTCCGCGCGACTCCAAACACGACAGAGTGTCCGAAAATACCATTCGGTGGGAATGTGGATAACATGTGAATGATTTTCGCCGTAGGCTACCGAGCGGTCGCAATACGCTGCGGGGCGCTCAGAAGCGATTCGTGCCGGTCAGGCTCGGGTCCCAGCGCTCGGCGGTGAGCATGCTGAACGCGGCGTCGACGGCGGCCGGCGTGTGCAGGCGGCGCAGGGCGGCGAGCGCCACCGTGGTCACCTGTCCGCACGGGTCGTCGAGGGCGGCGATCAGATCGGCTTCCGCGCCCGCGGCGCCGCTGCCGAGGCGCGCCAGAGCGGTGGCGGCGTTGAAGCGAACTTGGTCGCGGACGCTCCAGCCGCGCACCACGGGAGTCTCCCAACCGGGGCGCTCCCGGTGCAGCAGCTCGCCGAGGGGAGCGGCGGCTTGCGTGGCGCCGATGGTGCCGAGTGCATCCGCCGCGGTGCGCACCACGAAGTGCGACTCGTCGGCCAGCGCGTTCACCAGGGCGGGTACGGCGTCGCACGCGGCGTGGTCCAACTCCCCGAGGGCGAAGGCCGCGTTGATTCGCGCCCACTCGTCGTCCGCCGCCAGCAGGTCGATCAGCGCCGCGATCGCGGCCGGCCCGATGGCGGCCAGCGCGTGCGCGGCGTCGTCCATCACCAGCGCCTGTTCGCGCCACGTGCCGCCGTGGTTGCCGTGGCCGACCGCGCCCAGCAGGTGGGGGAGGGCGGCGCCGGAATCGCGCAGTGCATCGGTCAGCGCGGGGATGGCAGGCGCGCCGATGGCGCCGAGGGCGTAGGTGGCGGCGATGCGCACCGGATCGGGCTCCCGGTTGAGGCAGGCGACGAGCGCGGGAATGGCCGGCACCGCCGCGGCGCCCAGACGCGCCAGCGCTTCGGCGGCCGCCACCCGATCGGCGTCCACGCCGGTGGCCAGCCGGTGCTCCAGGCCGTCCGAGCGCGTCACGTCGGCCGACCCGTTGGCCGGCGCCTGCGCGCCGCTCGAGAAGCTCGCATAGCGCTGCGGCGCCGCGCGCAGCCAGTCCCACAGGTGTGACCAGGCCAGCTCCTGGCGGTCGTCCGTGCACAGCTGCCGCGGACCGCGCCATGCCCACTCCGGACCCGACCAGCCGTTGCCGTGCGGCGCGGCGGAGCGCATGAAGATGAATTTCACCATGAAGCGGCGCTGCGCCGTCACGTTGACGCCGGCGGCGTGGCCGATATCGAAGTGGGTGAGGCTCACCATGCCCGCCGGTCCGCTGACCGGGAGCTGCTGCGCCTTGTCGGCGTCCGACAGCCCGCGGTTCAGGTGGGTGCCGGGAATGACGTGCGTCGGCCCCAGTTGCTGCGGCGTGTCCTGTGGGTAGTACATGACGCGCAGGAAGCGGATGTGGTGCTGGCGCGGGCGCCCGAGCGGCGTGTAGGAGTCCTGGTGGCTGTTGGCGGCCAGCTTGGCGGCGTGGGCGCTAGCCGCCAGATCCTGCTGCGTCTGGACGTGGCAGTAACGATGCGGATGCTCCAGGTAGCCGGCACCGAGCAGGGTGAGCAGGGCGCCGTGCACCTCGGGCGATTCCAGCACGTGGCGCATCTCGGGGACCATCGGAAGGACGTTGTTGCCCGGGTTGTCGGTGCCCGGAATCGCCTCGGCCAGCTTGCGGCAGATGGTCCGATGCAGATCTTCCGGCACGGACGGTTGCAGCACCAGAAAACCGTCGGCGATGAATCGATGCACCTGTTCGGCGGTGAGCGGGATCGGCTTCGTTCCTGCGGTGGCTACCATGACGCTACCGTCGCCCCGACCGGCGGCGCGGGTCAATACCCTGTCGGGGCTGTTCAATGCGGGCGCCGCGGCTGCTATGCTCGGGCGCCATGAGTGGGACCATCAGCGTGATGCAGTTCGGCTGCGGCCCGATCGGCTGCAGCATTGTCCGTCTGGCGGCGCAACGGGCGTCGCTCTCGGTGTGCGGAGCGGTCGACATCGATCCGGCGCTGGCCGGCCGCGACCTCGGCGAGGTCGCCGCGGCGGGCAGGCCGCTCGGGGCTTCGGTACGCGGCGATGCGCAGGCGGCGCTGGCCGAGCTGCGCCCCGACCTGGTGTTTCACTCCACCGGCTCGAAGGTCGCCGAGGTGTACGACCAGCTTGCCCGGATCGCGTCTGCCGGCGCCAACGTGGTGTCCACCTGCGAGGAGCTGGCGTTCCCGGCCTACCGCGACCCGGCACTGGCCGAACGGCTGCACGCGCTGGCGGTGCACCACGGCGTGTCGATTCTGGGTACCGGGGTCAATCCGGGCTTTCTGATGGACACCTGGCCGCTGTTCATGTCGACGCTGTGCGCGGACGTGCGGCAGGTGCGCGTGGTGCGGGTGCAGGATGCATCCGGGCGCCGCGTACCGTTTCAGCGCAAGATCGGCGCCGGCCTGTCGGTGGCCGAGTTCGATGCGGCGGTGGCCGGCGGCGGCTTCGGGCACGTGGGGCTGCAGGAGTCGGCGGCAATGTTGGCCGCCGGCCTGGGCTGGCGCTTGGACGAAATCAGCGAGTCGATCGAGCCGGTGCTGCTCGACCGCGCGGTACGCAGCGCGCACGTTGCCGTCCCGGCCGGCACGGTCGCCGGGCTGAAGCAGGTGGCGGTGGGGACGCGCGCTGGCGAGCCGGTGGTGGAACTGGAGTTCCAGGCCTACGTGGGTGCGCCGCGCTCCTACGAAACCGTGTCGCTGGCCGGGACGCCGTCGCTGCAGGTGACCATCGACGGCGGCACCCCCGGCGACACCGCCACCGCCGCCATCGTGGTCAACAGCGCCGCCGCGGTGGCCGCCGCCGCGCCCGGCCTGTACAGCATGAACGACTTGCCGGTGGTGGGTTGCCGTGCCTGACCCATGTCATCAGGTTGGATCCCCAAGGACCTGCCCGTGGTGGGTTGCCGTGCCTGACCCAAATGTCATCAGGCTAGGCTCCCCAAGGACCTGCCGGTGGTGGGTTGCGGCGCCGCTACCCAATGACGACAGGCCGGCTCCCCAGCATGGGAAGCCGGCCTGCGACTCTCTTTCGGGTGGTCTGGTAGCGCCTAGAACCTGAAGCGGACGCCGAGCTCGGCGCGGTGCGCCAGCAGGGTCGGCTTGACGTACATGTCGTCGTCGTCGCCCTCTTCGCCGACGTGGGTGACCTCGGTTTCCAGGGTGCCGAAGAACTTGTAGCCGAGGGTGAGCGCCACCGCGTCGACGATCTCGTAGGCCACGCCGACGTTGGCCTGGTAGCCGAAGCCCCAGCCGCTACCCTCGAATTGCGGGGCATCTGCGTCTTCTGACTCATTCAGCTTGACCGACAGGTTGACGGCGCCGACGCCGATCCCGATGAACGGCACGAACGGGGTGCCGGTGTCGAGGTCGAAGAAGCCGTTGGCCATGATCGCCATTACGGTCAGGTTGTCGTCGGCCTTCTGGTCGTCCTTGTCGTTGTCGATTTTTTCGCCGTGCCGGAAATTCGCGGACTGGAAGGAGAACTCCGCCTCGGTGCGGAAGTCGCCGAAGTCGTAGCCCGCGGCGCCGCCGGCGCTGAAGCCGAAGTCGAGATCCCAGTCGGCCTCCTTGGCGTCGGCTGTGCCAAATTTAACATCTTGCGGCGTGTCCGTAGTATCGGTGATCAGGGTGGCCCCGCCGCCAGCGGCCATGTAGAAGCCGGTGCCGTCCATCATCATGTCCTGGGAAAACAGGCTCGCGCCGGGGATCGACAGCAGCACGACGGAAAGAAGAGTAGCGAATATGCGCATGTATTGTTGCCTCACTTGGAGTCGGATGGAACCAAAAATACAGGTTTTTCGGGGGCGCGGCAATGCAAGAGCAGGCGAGTTTGCGCGCCGAAATCGGTCCCCGTTCGGTACGTTTCAATGTTCGTTAGCGGCGGCTGACGTGCAATTTGATCGCCGCGGCATCGGAGCTCGCGCGGTGCAGAACGGCCGGCGTTTGCGCGATCGGCAGGACACCGGTGATCAGCGACTCGATCTCGATGCGGCGCGCGGCGAGCAGCGCAGCGCCGACCCGAAAGCCGCCGGCGAAGCGGAACGAGCCAACCACGCGCAGTTCGCGCGCCATGATGGTGTTGAGCGGCGCGGCGAACGGCTGCTGCAGGGTGCCGATCTGCACCACGGTGCCGCCGGGCGCCGTGTGCTGAAGCGCCCACCGGAACGACGCCTCCGCGCCGGCGGCCTCGAAGGTCACCTCCGAGGCTCCGTCGCCGCCCAGTTCGCGCGCCGCCGCCTCCAGATCGCCGGGATCGAGCACTGCGTCGGCACGGGCGGCCGCCGCCGCGCGCGCCGCGCCGCGCGGGTCGCTCACCACCACCCGCGCCGCGCCCAGGGCGCGCGCCATGGTGGCCACCAACTGCCCGATGGTGCCGGCGCCGCTGACCGCCACCACCTTGCCGGCGATGCCGCCGGCGCGCAGCACGGCGTGGCACGCCACCGCCAGCGGCTCCAGCAGCGCGCCCTCGGCGTAGCTCAACTGGTCGCCGAGCCGATAGCAGTTGGCCGCCGGAACGGCCTTCAGCTCGCACAGCGCACCGTCGGTGGGCGGGTCGGTGGCGGCGCTGCCGAAGTAGCGCATCTCCGGACACAGGTTGGAGCGCCCGCGGCGGCACCACGAGCAGCGCAGGCACGCCTGCGACGGATCCACCGCCACCCGGTCGCCGACCGCGACAGCGCCGGCCGCGCGCCCCACCGCGACTACCTCGCCGGCAAACTCGTGGCCGAGCACGAACGGGCGGGTCGGGACAAACGCGCCGACCCGCCCGTGCCGGTAGTAGTGGATGTCGCTGCCGCAGATGCCCACTCGCTCCACCCGCAGCAGCACCTCATGCTCGGCCGGCTGCGGATCGGGGCGCTGCTCGCGGCGCACATCGTGTTTGCCATGCAATACCCATGCGTCCATCGCCGCTCACTCTATACCAGCGGCACACGGCGCGCGACCGCAAACCGGCGCATAGCGCATATACTGGACGCCGTCATGGCCGCACCGCCGGCCGGGCGCGCGCCGGTCAGCGGCGGCCGCGCCCGGCTCATCGACATTCTGCTGATCGCCCTGATCGTGTTCGATCTCGCGGTCGCCGTCGGCGCATTCCTGTTTCCGCAGCTCTGGTACCGGATCCTGCACGACGCCGAGTACGTGGATCCGCACGGCCTGTTGCGCCGCACCGGGGCGATCTGGGCCGCGTTCACGGTGCTGCAGATATTGGCGCTGCCGCGCTGGCGTACGGCGCCTTACTGGCTGGCCCTGGTGTGCGGCATCCGGCTCAGCGAGATGTTCGCCGACTGGACCTACCTCGCGTTCGCCGACCACGTCACGCCGCTCGGCACCGCGGCGCTGATCGTCACGCTGCCCGCCAACCTCCTCATCTGCTGGGTCCTGTTCGCCACCTATCGGGCGGCGGCGCGGGAACGCTAGATGGCCGGCTGCACCAGAGGACTAGCGGTTGGCACAGACGGGCGGCGAGCGCACGGAGAGGGCAGCGCGCGAGACGCACGGCGGTGCCGTTCGGTGCCAACCCGGCGATGCGGGTTCTGGTAACCGGGGGCGGCGGGTTTGTCGGCCGCGCCGTCGTCGAGCGGCTGCTGGCCCGCGGCCATCGGGTGCGCTGCTTCGCCCGGTCCGCCTACCCGGAACTGGCGGCGCGCGGCGTCGCAGTGATGCGCGGCGATCTGACCGACCCGCGCGCCGCCGCCGCCGCCTGCGCCGGTTGCGATGCGGTGGTGCATGCGGCGGCGCTGATCCCCGGTCTGGCCGAGCCGGCGCACCGCTACCACGACGTGAACGTGCGCGGCACCGAGGCGATCATCGCCGGCTGCCGCGCCCATGGCGTGCCGCGGCTGGTGTTCACCAGCTCGCCGAGCGTGGTGTTCGGCGGCCATGACCTGTGCGGCGTCGACGAGTCGGTGCCCTACCCGAAGCGTTACGACTCGCCCTACGCGCGCACCAAGGCCGCGGCCGAGCGGGCGGTGCTGGCCGCCAACGACGGCGCCCTGGCCACCACGGCGCTGCGGCCCCACCTGGTGTGGGGGCCGGGCGATGCGCACCTGGCGCCGGCGCTGATCGAACTCGCGCGCGCCGGGCGGCTGGTGCGCGTCGGGCGCGGCCCGTTCCGGGTCGACGTGACCTACATCGACTGCGCCGCCGAGGCGCACCTGCTGGCCGTCGACGCCCTGTCGCCCGGCAGCCCGGCCGCCGGCCGCGCCTACTTCATCTCGCAAGGCGAGCCGGTGGACCTGTGGCAGTTCGTCGGCCGCCTGTTGTGCATGGCGGGTGCGCCGCCGGTGCGCCGCCGAGTGCCGCGCTGGCTGGCGCTGGCCGCGGCCGGCGGTGTCGAGGGCGCTTACCGGATCACCGGCCGCGCCGCCGCGCCGCCGCTGACCCGCTTCCTGGTGCGCGAGATCTCCTCCTCGCACTGGTTCGACATCGGCGCGGCGCGGCGCGATCTCGGCTACCGGCCGCCGGTGTCGATCGACGAGGGACTGCGCCGGCTGGCGCGCTGGTGGGAGTCCGCCGGCGCCGCCGGCACCGGCCGCGCCTAGGCGCTCGCCGGACCGCGGCGGAATCCTGGGCAGACAACAGTAGGCTAACCGGTCTTCCAGTCGACCAGTTCGCTGAGCACCAGCATGCCGTCATGCGGCATGCCGGGGTAGGTGTAGCCCGCCTGGCCGAGCGGCGGCACGTTGCTCACGCCGCGCGCCGCGATGCGCACCGCCAGCTCCTGGCGCCGCGGCTCGGGATACACCCCGGCCGTGGCCACGCCGGCATGCAGGAAGCGCAGCGCGTGCTCCAGGCTGGCTACCGGGCGCACCACGATGAGCCGGCACAGCGGGTGTTCGGTGATGTTGAACTCCCGCGGCATCACCGCCACCGCGGAGTGGAACTCGCCGTCGGCGCGGTTTTCGAACCAGGTGGCGCCGAGGAAGCTGCCCCGCTTCATGCGCCGGATCTGCCCCTGCTGGCCCCGGCTCAACGCGGCCGGCGCGAAGCCGTCCCAGCGCCCGAGCTCGTCGCGCAACGCGGCGGCGTAGCGTTCGGCGCCCCGCTGATCCGCCTCCAGGTAGTGGATCTGCGAGGCGATGCACGCCTTCTGGCTCTGGATCAGCGTATCGCACACGGCGCGCCCGACCACCTGCGGCAGGTCGTCCAACGCCTCGCGCCCGATCAGGCTTACCCCGTAGCGCGGGTTGAAGGTAATGGTCTTGGTGAACGCGGCGCGCTCGCGCACCGACAGCACCGCGCCCGGGGCGCCCCACACCACGATGCGGTCGTAGCGGCCCGGCAGGAACAGCGGCGCCTCGAACTGCTCGTCGCCGCCCGGCCAGTACAACACCGACAGGTGGCGGGTGAGCGGGTGGCCGGGAAAGGTGCGCGCCGCCAGCACGGCCAGGTAGGCGCCCGCCAGGGTGGCTCCGTAGGGCAGCTTGATGGTCGCGGCCGACTTGGTCCACAGGGCACGCAGCAGGGAGGCCAGCGGCACCAGCGGCGAATTGCCGGCGGTAATGTGGAGTTGGCGCGTGGGCAGGGCGCGCAGGCGCGGCGTGGCGTCCGCCGCATCGTAGTTGGCGATCGGCGGCAGGTGCTGGGCGTGGATCATGTGCACCGGGGCCGGATACAGCGTGCCCGGCACCTCCACCCAGCCGTCCAGGAAGCGGCGACCGGGAATCTCCCAGGTGGCCAGATCGGTATCCACCATCGTCTCGGCCAGCGCGGCGGCAAGCATCACCGGGAACATCGAGAAACCCGCTTCCACGTAGGGATCGGGCGCCTCCGACGTCGCGCGCACCCATTCCTTGACCTGCCGCAACAGGGCCGCGTCGGCGCCGTACGCCCGCTGCAGGCCGTCCACGTAGCGCACCACCTCGGCGAACTCGAGTTCGTACAATTCCCCGGCGAGCGCATCGAGATCGTTCTCGATCAGATCGAGCGGCGTCACCGCCGGCAGCACCTGGTACTGCCAGGCGCCGGTGGCGCGCATCGAAGCGCGGTCCAGCACCGGCTCGCGCAGCACCCACGCCCCGTGCACCCGGACCAGGGTGGGCGAGTCGCCGCCGGCCCGCTCCCGGTCGGCAGCGGCGAAGGCGGCATCGATCTCCGCCTTGCCGATCGCCGGCGGCGCAACCAGCGTGCCGCGTACCAGCGCCGGTACCGTGATCACGCCATCGCCGTCGGCGGTGATGGTTGGCTCGCCCACGCCGCGCCGTCAGCCCTGCATGGCGGCCATGATGCCGCCGCAGCCCTTTACCTCTCGCCCGGTGGCGCGGCCGATGTCGGAAATCGTCATGCCGCTCATCCCGCACGGACAACCGCCGGTGCGCCGCCTGACGTTGTCGCCGGTGATGATGAAACCGGGATAGCAGGCCGCATAGGGATCGAGGAACCCGAGGCCGCCGTAGATGTCATCTCCGGTCAACGGCTCCAGGGCCTCGTCGAAGATCACCGTCTCGGTAATCGGCGGCACGTGGAAGCGGCCTTCGCGGCAGCGCGGGAACACCACTTGCGCCTCGGTCATCGAGTAGCCCTCGGTGACGCGTTCGGGACGGATGCCGAGGCTCTGTTCGACCAGCGTCAGAAACGCCGGCTCGTCGATCCGGTCGCCCTCGAAGCTCTTCCAGCCGCCGCCGTGGGACAGCATGCTGCCCGGACGCAGGCTGATCTGCTCGCCCTCGGCCACCAGCCATTCGCAGAATTCCTTGATCATGAACGGCGCGCCGAACACCAGCGTCCGGCGGCGTGCGCCGACCGAGTCGCGCAGCGCGGCCAGCACGCGCCGGAAGTTGTCGGCGCGGCGGCGTACCGTCGCTTCCAGGAACGCATCGGAGAGTCGCCGCTCACGCTCGTCGGCCGGGCCGCGCACCAGCGCGCGCACCACCGTCGCCGACAGATCCAGATCGAACAGGAAGGTGGCGCGCCCGACCATCCTGGCCAGTGTCTGGCCTACCACCTGTGTGCCCTGAGTGCCGCCGGAAAACGACAGGAACACGCCGTCGAAGCCGCGCAGGCCGCGGCGCCGGAAGAACTCGCCGAAGCCGCCGGGGCCGAGCATGCGCGCCGCGGCTCGAACGGCGGCGCGCTCCCAGGACCGCCCCGCGCCCTGACGCATCTGGAACAGGGGAATGTAGGACACGCCGAGGCCGGTGAGCTGCGACCAGGTATAGGCATCGCGCGGCACGAACGAGATGTGGCCGCTGGTGCCGGAGCTGAACACGGTGTGGATGGCGGTCGCCTGGAGGCGCGCCAGCCAGTCGTCGATCGACATCACGCCGGCCACATCGACGTCCACGGAACGGTCGAATACCTGGCGCAGCCAACGATTCATGGCGCCGTAGTCGTGGTTGTCCAGGTGTTCCTGCGGATACGACTTGAAGATGTGGTCGGTGGACATCATCTCGGCGACGATCTGCCCGGTGGCGGCGTCGTGGGGCACTTCGGCCTGATCGGCGAGCCGGCGATAGATCGGAATGTGGTCGTAGTAGTGCCGATGGTTGGCGCGGATTGCCGCGAAGCGTAATTTACGCGCATGATCCTCATTGACCGTACCGGTCATCGCCCAGCGCATGGCGAGCGTGGTGAGTTGAAGGTGGAGCGCGCGTATTTCGGCGTGGTGGTCAGACATGAGCCGCGCTGCGGGCGCGCCAAACTACACAGGTTGACCCGCCCCGGTCAACGGGCGCCCGCGGCGCTCGCCAGCGTGGCACAGCCGTTCGCTTGCGCCGCCGGCCCATGCTATCGTGGCGTAGCGGCGGATTCGCGCCCGGAGCGCCCGCCAAGGATATGGCTGTTGAACATGACTTCGCGCCGGCACAGAGGCGCAGCGTGACCGCAAACACCAGCGTCGAAAGCATCGGCGTATACCTTCCCGAACGGGAGGTCACCACGACCGAGGTGGTCAAGGGTTGCCGGCGCCGCGTGCTGCTTCCCCTGGAGCGCCTGACCGGCATTCGCAGCCGGCGCATGGCCGGCGAGACCGAGTTTTCCGTCGATCTGGCGCGCAACGCGATAGCCAGGTGTCTGGCGGCGTCGCGCCATGGCGCAGCGGATATCGACCTGATCATCGCGGCCAACATTTCGAAGCAGGATTCGCCTCTTGTCTACAACGTCGAGCCCACAACCGCCGCCGTGTTGCGCCGCCAGTTCGGCCTGCACCACGCGCTCGCCTTCGATCTGAGCAACGCGTGCGCCGGCGTGTTCACGGCGATCATGGTGGTGGACGAGCTGATCCGGCGCGGTGACGTGCGCCGCGCGCTGGTAGTCAGCGGCGAGTACATTACCCATCTCACCGCCACAGCACAGCGTGAGCTGGACGGCCTGCACGACGAGCGGCTGGCGTGCCTGACCCTCGGCGATGCCGGGGTGTGTCTGCTGCTGGAGCAGGGCCGGGGCTTCGACTTCATCGAAATCTCCACCGTTCCGGAGTACGCGGAGCTGTGTATTGCCCACTCCGCCGAGTCGCACGGCGCGATCATGTTTACCGATTCGGTCCGCCTCGCTC
Organism: Spirochaetia bacterium; assembly: GCA_965262935.1. Classification (GTDB taxonomy): domain Bacteria; phylum Spirochaetota; class Spirochaetia; order SZUA-6; family Bin103; genus Bin103. Next base: position 2,640,987 of record OZ253572.1, read on the forward strand.
GCGCCGGCATAGCCGAGGTGGTCAAACAGTTCGCCGAGGTGGTGGAGGCGGGCCGGGTAGCGACCGATCCGCGCTACTTCATTCCGCATCAGACCTCCTCCAACTCGATCAAGGAAGCCACGCGCGCCACCAATCGCCGTCTCGGACGCAGAGTCTGCCATTCGGACAACATGGTGGATAATCTGAGACACCGCGGCAACACCGCGACCACCTCGCATTGGGTAGCGGTCAACGACCTGATCGAGGCGTCGGCGGTGCAGCCGGGAGATCGCGTGTTGTTCAGCATCACCGCCTCCGGGATAACCGTGGGACTCGCCCAGTACCGCGTCGAGGAGTTCGCCGCCCGCAAGGCCAATGGCGCGCAGGCGCAGGCGCAAGCGTCGGCGCCTGTACAGGTCCCGGACAGCGGGGAGCGCGGCTACTACCGCGCGGTACCCGCGGGTGAGCGGGTGCGGGTCGACTCCGCGGCTACGTACACGCCGGATTCGGACGCCGAGCGCGGCAACATAAAGCTCGCGGCGCGCGCGGTGCAACGCGCCTTGGCCGTCGGCACCGCCCCGGATAGCCATCCGGGCCTGCTGTTGTATTCGGGGGTGTACCGCGAGGCGTTCATCTCCGAACCGGCGCTGGCCACCATGGTGGCCAAGGAACTGGGCATCAAGGGATCGCGCATCGACAACAACCCGCGTCCGTTTCTGGCGTTCGACGTGATGAACGGCCCGCCCGGCGTGCTGCTGGCGTGCCACGTGGCCGGCCGCATGCTGCTGTCGCGCGACGGCGTCGCGGTGGTCGCCGCCTCGGAGTTCACCGAGACCCCGGTCGACGGACAGCAGCGGCTGGAGCTCGCCAGCGCCGGCTCGGCCCTGGTTCTGGAGCGCAGCCCCGGCCGGTCCGGCTTTCGCAGCTTCTTCGTCGATACTCACGCCGAGTGTCTGGACTGGTATCATGCCTACGCCTATACCGATGATTCCGGGCCGCCGCGTCTGCGCGTGGACCGCGACGAGCGGTTGACCGAACGGCTGCCCGAGGCGGTGGCTGACAGCGTGGCGGCGCTGCTGCGCCGTGAGAGCCTTTCCCTCGACGACTTCGCGGTGATTTTTCCGCCGCAGTTCGGCCCGGAGTTCCTGGTTCGTCTGGCCGCCGCCCTCGGCGTGGAGCTGAGCAGGTTGGTGTCTTGCGGCGGCGGCAATCTGTTCACGGCCGCCGTGGCGGCGGGTTGGGAAGCGGTTCGTGAGCGCACCTTCGCGCCCGGCAGCCTGGGCCTGTTTCTGGCTGCCGGCGCCGGCATCGAGGTCGCCTGCGCCACCTACGAGTTCTAAGGTCCGTCGGCGCCGGTGGCGATGGTGCCAGAGTCCAGCACCAGCGCCAACCCGGCCCGGAAATCGATCTCGGGCCGAAAACCGAAGTCGTCGTATGCGCGGCTCATGTCGTAGCTGACGTCGCGGGCCAGGTAGGCCAGCGCGTCGCGGGTTACCATGGCGCTCATGCCGGGCGCGAACAGCCGGACCGCCACCTGCAACAACGGCCCGAGCGCGCGGCACACGCCGGCCGGCACGGGCACGATAGCCGGCGGCGGCTGTCCGGTGAGTTCGGCGTGCACGTCGAACAAGGTGCGCAGCGGCTGCGGATTGCCGGAGGCTGCATTGTAGGTAGCGCCGTCCGCGGCCGGGGCGGCCGCCGCCTGCACCATGAGGCGGGCGACGTCGCTTACGTAGCCGAAATCGACCAGGTGGCGGCCGCCGTCCACCAGCGGGACGCGCCGCATGCGCGCCATGGCCAGGGCGGCGGGCAGGAAGTGGCGGTCGCGCGGTCCGTAGGTGGCGCTCGGACGCACGATCGTGAAACTCAGCCCGCGCCCACCGTAGTTGCGCACCAGGCCTTCCGCCTCCACCTTGGAGCGCCCGTAGGCGGACAGCGGCGCCAGCGGACTGTCCTCGCCGATCGGGGATGCCGCGCCGGGACCGTAGATGCCGGTGGTGCTGGTAAACACGAACCGCCGCACGCCGGCGTCGGCGCAGCCGGCGAGCATGCGTCCGGTCAGGTCCACGTTGGCGGCGCGATACGGCGCGTAATCCTCACCGGCGCTGAACGGCGCTCCGGTGTGCAGATAGCCGGCGACGTGAAACACCCATTGCACGCCGCGCAGCGCGGTCGCGATGGCGGAGCGGTCGCTCAGATCGGCGCGCAGTACCTCGATGTTGGGATGGCGAATGGCTGGCGGGCCGCTCGACGCTCGCAGCAGGCAGCGTACCCGGTGGCCCGCCGCGGCGAGTTGCGCCGCCACTTCGCCGCCGATCATGCCGGACGCGCCGGTCACCAGCGCCGGCGGCGTTAGCGGCACGACAACTGTGCGCGCAGGCGGCGCCGGAGTTCGCGTACCGCGGTCGACACGCCATCCTCGGTCCGGATCAGGGTGCCTACCTCGGCGGCGCGGGCGCGCACCGCCGGGTCGGAGGCGGCGATGCGCACTGCGGCGGCAAGCCGGTCGGCGGTGATGTGCCGCCGCGGCACCGGCCGCGATCCCACCCCCAGTTCGTGAACCCGATTGCCCCAGAAGTGCTGATCGCCGAAGAACGGCACCACGACCTGCGGCACGCCATGGCGCAGGCCGGTGGCGGTGGTGCCGGCGCCGCCGTGATGGATGACCGCGGCGGTACGCGGGAACAGCCAGTCGTGCGGCACCCAGTCGAGCATCAGCATGTCGGGCGGAAGCTGTGCCGGGGTCAAGCCTCCCCAGCCGGTGGCCAGGACGCCGCGCAGTCCGCAGCGGCGCAGCGCGCTGAACACGATGCCGGTGAGGTTCTCCTCGCCGTCGCTGCTCATGCTGCCGAACCCGACGTACACCGGCGCCGCGCCGCCGTCGAGAAAGCGCTGCAACTCCGTATCCGGCCGCCAGTTGTCGCGTTCGCCGTCGAGAAACCAATAACCGGTTACCTGGACGTGATCGTCCCAGTCGGCGGGCCGCGGCAGCACTGCCGGGCTGAATCCATACAGCACCGGACTGCCGCGCAGATTGGCAGCGAACGTGTGCCGCAGCGGCGCCGGGGGCAGGTCGAGGATGTCGGCTCGCACCTCGTTGGTGGGCGGGCGCAGCACGCTCCAGAGCAGAAACTCGACCAGCCGGTGGCCAGCGTAATTGTACAGGCGCCGCACCGGCGCCGGGGCGGCCAACTCGTTGAAGAACACCGACGGCATGTGCCTGCTCGGGGTGACCGGCTGCAGGAACGCGGCGGCCAACGGTACCTCGAGCCGCTCCGCGAGATTCCACGCGGCAAAGTAGCCGAGCAGTCCGGTCACGATCACCTCCGCGTCGCGGCAGGCGCGGTAGCAGTCCTCGGTCAACTCGCGGCCGACGGACAGTGCGAGCTCCCGGAAGTGGCGGATGAACAGTAGCGGGTTGGTTCCGCTGCGCACCCAGCCGCGGCCGACGCGGCTGTCAATGATGGCGCGCGGGTTGACCTCGATGGCGCGGAAGCCGAGCCCGCGGTCGGCAACCATTTTCTCGAAGTAGCGGTGGGTGGCGAACACAACCTGATCGCCAGCGCGGCTCAGGCCCTCGGCGAGGGCGAGCAACGGCCGAATGTCACCTTGGGTGCCGAGAGCGACGACGCAAATGCGCATGCAGCAAAGACGCTCGCAGCGCGAGCGGTCGCAGTATAGAGTGCGCGTTCCCGCTCACGCAACGCCGCGGGTACCGGCAGTACCGGCAGTCAGGCAGCGCTTCCTTGACGATCCGCCGGACGGAGGCTACCTTGCAAGTTCCGCCGGTAAAGCCGTAATGACTCGTACAAGCTCATCAACAGAAAACGAATACCTGATTCAACTCTACTTGCTGCTGCGCGAGGGCCGGCCCGTGGTCGGCGCGCGCATTGCCGAGCGCATGGGCGTTTCACCGCCCGCGGTCACGCAGGCCATGAAACGGCTGGCGCAGCATGGACTGGCGGCACTCGATCCCGACGACGGCCTGCGCCTGACGCCGCGCGGGCGCGGCCAGGCGGAGCGCACGATCCGCCGTCACTACCTGCTGGAGCGCCTGCTGGTCGACGAGTTGGGATTCGACTGGGTGGAGGTGGATGAAGAGGCGGACCGGCTGGAGCACTCGCTGTCGCCGCGCCTGGAGGCGCATCTGTTCGAACGCCTCGGACGGCCAACCACCTGCCCGCACGGCAACCCGTTTCCCGGATCGCGCGATGAACGCCGGTTGCTGGACGCGCGCCGGCTGTCGGAAGTGGCAGCAGGCGAAGTCACCACGATCCTGCGCATCACCGAGGAAGCGGAGGAGAACTCCGATCTGATGCGGCTGCTGCACACCAACAAGCTGGTTCCCGGCACCACCGTGAAGTTGACCCACGTTACCGATGACGAGTTGGTCCTGGAGCGTTCGGGCAAGGCGGTCGACGCGGAGATGGTGACCATCTCACAGGATCTCGCGCGCTTCGTGCGCGTCGATGAACCGCAATAGGAGGGCAACAGCATGAAACCAACCAGGGTGGCGGTCGTCACCGGCGCCGGAAGCGGGGTAGGGCAGGCCGCCGCGGTCACCTTGCACCGGCACGGCTATGCGGTGGTGGTGGCCGGGCGCCGCGAGGCAGCGTTGCAGGACACCGTGGCGCTGATGGACGCGGCGTGGAGCGGCGCCGCCGCGGCGGCGCCGGGAGCGCTGGCCGTGCCCACCGACGTGACTTCGCAGGCGTCGGTGCAGGCGCTGTTCAACGCCGCGCGGGAAGCGTACGGGCGTGTCGACGTGCTGTTCAACAACGCCGGGATCGGCGCTCCCGGCGTGCCGCTGGAGGAACTCGATCTGGAGGCCTGGCAGCGGGTGGTGGACACCAACCTCACCGGATCGTTCCTGTGCACCCAGGCGGCGATCAGGATCATGAAGGCACAGGATCCGCGCGGCGGCCGCATCATCAACAACGGCTCCATCTCCGCGCACGTGCCGCGGCCCAACTCGGCGCCCTACACCGCGACCAAGCACGCGATCACCGGGTTGACCAAGTCCACGGCGCTGGACGGGCGCACGTTCGACATCACCTGCGGCCAGATCGACATCGGCAACGCCGGCACGCCGATGACCGCGCGCATGGCGGAGGGGGTCCGGCAGCCGAACGGGACCACCATGGTGGAGCCGACCATGGACGTCCGGCACGTGGCCGACGCGGTGCTGTACATGGCCAACCTGCCGCTCGATACGAACGTCCCGTTCCTGACCGTGATGGCGAACAAGATGCCCTACATCGGCCGCGGCTGAGCAGGCAACGCTTCGGTGGAACCCGCGCGCCCGTACCACGAGCTGGTCAGCTACATTGCGCTGTCGGCGCCCGCGACGCGGCGCCCCGCCACCGGCGGCGAGCCGTTTCTGCGCCCCGAGTTCGGCTTCACGCCGAACTGGTACCGCGACGCCGTGGGTGTCGACTTCGGCACGCGCTGGCACACCGATCCGGAGTACCGCCGCAGCGCGCTGGTCAACATGGCGCGCGAGGTGCGGCGCCGCTTCCCGGCGCTGCCGATCGGCCAGGTGGAGGATCCCGAGGCGCCGACCGACCTGCTGACGGGCATCTACGGGGCGTCGTTCGTGGCGCTGTTGTACGGCATCCCGATTGAATACCAGGACGACAACTGGCCGTGGAGCGCGCGCGAGCACCTCGACGGCGCCGCGGTGGACCGGCTGCAGCCCCCCGACCTGGAGCGCAGCGCGGCGTTCGCGGAGCTGATCGAGCAGGTGGACTGGATCGAGCGCGAAACCGGCACCGTGCGCGGCTACATCAACTGGCAAGGAGTGCTCAACAGCGCCTACCGCATCCGCGGCGAGGATCTGTTCCTGGAGATGGTGCGCGAGCCGGGCCGCGTGCACCACCTACTGACCTGCGTCGCCACCACCATGATCGAGGGCGCGCGGCGGCTGTACGCCCGGCAACGCGAGGCGGGCGTCGACAACCGCCACTTCACGGTCAGCAACTGCCTCGTGAACATGGTGTCACCCAAGCACTACGAGCAGTATCTGCTGCCGCACGACCGCCGCATCGCCGAGACCTTCGGCCTGATCGGCATTCACAACTGTGCCTGGAACGCCAACCCCTACATGGAGCACTACGCCTCCGTTCCCGACGTCGCCTACGTCGACATGGGCCTCGATTCCGACCTGCCCAAGGCGCGTACCCTGTTTCCCGGCGGCCGCCGCGCGCTGATGTACACGCCGATGGAGGTGCGCGACAAGACGAGCGCACAGTTGCGCGCCGACCTGGAGCGGATCGCCCGCCAATACGGCCCCTGCGATCTGGTATTCGCTGACCTCGAGTCCGGCACCCCGGACCAGCGCGTCCTGGATCTGGCCCGCATGTGCGAAGAAATCAGCGCCGCCAACGAACCGTAGCCGGTCGCTACTGAATGAGCCGGACTACATCGGCATATGACTACTGCGTATGTGGCACGCTAGCATTCCGCAGCCCACTCCGTCCAGCTTGGAGGCCCCCGGCGGGCTCTCCGCGTCTATGACAGAAGATCAAATGATCGACGATTCTTGACGAAGGGCTGTCTAGAACCATATGATTGATAGTGAGACGCGGCATCAGCTTGCTCTGCTGGCAAGGCGGAGCAGAGCACGGAGCAACGATTTCAGTGCATACCGCCCCACGGATTGGCGTCCGAATCAGGTACGCAACCCGAACGGGCAGCTTGATGGGTACTTCACGGATTTTGACGGCGTGGAATCTGGTTGCAGAAAGGCTGGAACAAGGTGAAGAGGTAGATGTCATCGACTTACACCAACCAAAGGGCGCCAAGGGCTATGTAATGATGATTGATCTCGGACCGATGGAGCCTATGGTCTACGTAAAGCTCGAACTTCGCCCAGGGAAGATCATCGGGCGCAGTTTTCACTATTCGGAGCGTGACTGATATGGCGAGATCAACTCGTGCCGGTGTGGGCGGCGACGGAACTTGCCCGCAGTGCGATGGGGTGTCGGTCATTACAACTTGGCATCACGATGTTTTCGATTATGGGTCAGGCGAATCAGCGGTTAAACTGCACGTCGATCTTCCGGTTCGCCGGTGCGCGTCATGCGATTTCGAATTCCTCGATCATGAAGGACACTGGCTTAGACACGAAGCAGTGTGCCGCCATCTTGGGGTTCTATCTCCGGTCGAAGTACGTGGCATCCGGAAGCGGCACGGGATGAACCGGTCAGAATTTGCTCAGGTTACGGGACTCGGAGAGGCGACGCTCAATCGTTGGGAGAACGGAACATTGGTTCAGAATCGGGCTAACGATCGCTATCTGAGACTCATTGCCATACCGGAAGTCATGAATCGGCTGACCAAATTGCTGGCACCCGATTCGGTCTCGTCCCCGGCGCCGGTGTGCAGCGGTGTCAACCAGTTTCGCCTGTTGGAAGTTTCTGAACAGCATCGTCGCGCTCAGCAAGGGTTCAAGCTTAGGCTAGCGAGCTGACCTCGATGTATGTCACGACGTTCTATTCATTCAAGGGTGGCGTAGGAAGAACGATGGCGCTGGTTAACGTTGCCGTTGAGCTTGCCCGCCAGGGCCGTCGCGTATTGGCAGTAGACTTCGATCTCGAGGCTCCTGGGCTTGACACATTCGATCTGCCCCGCCCGTCAGGGACGCTACCGGGTTTGACCGACTTCGTGAGTTCATATCTCAGCACGCTACAGTCACCTCACGTTGAAGACTATGTGTTCGAGTCCTACACCTCCGAAGAGACCGGCGGTGGACTTTGGATTATGCCGTCCGGTGCCCACAACGAGGATTATGCACGGAGACTCGCGGAGATTGACTGGGGCGTGCTATACGAGCAGTACAATGGCTATCTGCTGTTCGAAGACCTCAAGGAGCAATGGAGGAGTTCTTTCCAGCCTGACTATGTGTTGATTGACTCACGTACCGGCCATGCTGATGTGTGCGGAATATGCACGCGGCAGCTTCCCCATGCGGTGGTGATTCTGTTCTTTCCCAACGCCCAGAATCTTCGTGGGTTGATCAAGGTAGTTGGTGACATAAGAACACAACGAAAACAGCCCGGAGCTAAACCTATCGAGCTTTAATTCGTGATGTCTAACGTCCCCGACCTTGACGACGAAGACAGGATACTGGAGGAAAGAATCGGTTCTTTTCGTCAGGAACTGGGTTTTGGAAGCGAAGCCAGGGTGATTCATCGGTACGATAGCCTCTCGCTTCTGAACCAGTCAATCTTCACAAAAGAGCGGCCACGAAGCTGGCTAGCAAAAGAGTATCAGGACGTGACGTCGGCGATTATGCGACTCAACTCCGAGGATCGCATCGGAGCGCTTCAATACCTCAGAGAAATGCGGCAAGTCCGAGGTGCTCGGGGAAGTCGTGGTCCATCCCTCGCGAACGCAGATCAACACTTGGAAAAGATCGAGGCTCATCATGCGACTGACGGGGAGGTATTGTTTCAATTGGGATCGATGCGCGCTGAGAACGGCCGGCCGGACGATGCGATTGCGTTGTTCGATCGAGCCCTTGATGTGGGCTACCGGGAACCTGAGGTTTACCTCAAGAGAGCCTACCTGCGGCGCTCAGAATACAGCGACCGGCATGGGGCCAGCCAGGATGCACAGGAAGCGCTGCGTTCAGACCATGCATCGCCGACGCAGGTGAGACGTGCATTCACTATGATCGCGCCGGAACAACTGAAGCGGGCCGCTGACTCTAAAGCCGTAGAAGCTTTGCCTCAGGGTGAACGAGTCTGGATTGCCGGCCAGCTCGACGGTACCAGGATCGAAGCCGAGGCTGCGGCCGCCGTGCTAAGGCCACTGGTAGCTGATGGCAACTTGGAAGAGGAAGTTCGCCAGGGCGCAAGACATGCGCTGGCATTGGCATCCATTGCGTTAGGACGGTTCTCCGAGGCCGTCGAGATCATCCTCAGCCAAGAGGCAGACGTGAGCAGGATGATTATTCACTTCGCTTTTAACTATGGCATGGCGCTGTGGGGGAAGAGTGGTTCGCTCGTCCGTGAGCCGTTTTATCGCGTCGTTGAGATCAACAAGCTGGAGCCCAAGGAAGATCCGATACCGAACTTTCACCAGTGCATGGCGATCGCGCACTGGGCGACCGGGAATCTGCATGCGGCGCGGGAAGCGGCCGAGCATGCGCGCCGAGACATGCGCTCCAGACGGGGACGAGAATTCAGTTGTTGGCGGTACTATCGCGTGTCAGCAACCGACTTCGAAGACGATATGCAGGAGATACTCACCTTGATCGACGGGCACGACACCATGAAGCCACGCTTCTTCGACCGGGATGCCCTCTCTCGTGAAGCTGGTTGATTACGCTCTGTACTCCGGTGCAACAGTTGCTCCGACTGCACGAACAATAGCATAGCAGCAACCACTACCGGTTGGCGCATGTTGGCGCGCGCGCCGCATCGTCCGGACCAGATCACCATCTCCCGCTCCGCGCGGTCGAAACGTAGCCACGTTCCGTGGGATCGAGAGAGATCGGTCACCGCGTCGGTTACCGCAGCACCGGGAGCGCGGCGCGGATCGAGCACTTCCGGATCGCCGGCCCGCGCTGGTGCACACGCCGGTGGCGAGGCGGTCATCCGAGGACGTCGAGACGATGTACAGCGGCGATGCCTTCGATCAGGGGTCCGGGCACGCCCGCCTGCCCGGCGAACTCCGGCCAGCGCCGCACGGCGTCCTGCACATGGCCAAGAATGTGGGTGGCGCGGCCACGCTTCATGGCGGCGTTGCGGGCGCAAGCGACGAAGTCGTCTACCTCAAAGCCATCGCGTTTGCCGTTCAGCGACATCTGATGGGCTCCGGTCCACTGTCCCGCCGGATTGTAGCGGTAAGTGATGTCGAACGCCGGCGCGAGCGACCAGTGCCCCGACCGGTCCATCAGAAAGGCGATGTTCTTGACGTGATCATCCTGATTGCGCGCCACGACGTTGAATGCCATGCGCCGGAATTGCTGTTCCACCGCCTCCTTGCCAAGATCCAGTTGTTCGATCACGCCGAGCGCCTGTTCGTAGGAGTGGGCGCCAGCCTGATTGAAGTCAAGATGCGCCATCGCGCCGAGCGACTGCATGTGGATCTTGTCGCCCGTCGCGGTGCGGTCGAAACGCCGGGTCATGAAGTGGTTGCGCCCACCCTCCTGCAGGACTCGGCACTCGGCCATGCTGATGCCCGCCGCCCGCGCCATCAGGTGATACGCGTGCTCGACAAGCCCGTAGCCTTGCGGATCATCGAGCTCGCGGTCGCGGTTGCCCGCTACCCCGTCGAACTTCAGCAGCCAGTAGGAAAACCCATCGCCCGCGGAGATCTGCCCGGAGCGCACCTCGCCGGTAGCGGCGTTCCAGGCGATGATCGCCTTGGCCCGGGCACCTCCCGCCGAGGTGCCGACGCGCAAAATGCTCTGCAGCGCCCGTTGCTGCTGGGGCGCCTCGCAGGAGCCGGCGAGATTCCTTCGGTTGGTGAGTATTTCACCGGCCAGCTCGACAAGTGCGGCCACTTCCAGAGCGGACTGTCGATGATCAGGTCCGGTGGCGGGAGCGAACTCCAGGGCTCCCATGCCGCGCTCGCCGACGTAACAGAGCCGTTCCACGGGATTGAAGTCGCCCGGACTGCGGCCCTGTCCGGCCAGCCAGGCGTCGATGAGAGCGTTGCCGAAGCCCACCGGGGAGGTCGAACCTGACACTGGGGTCGGGATCGGAGCGGGCTTCGGCTGCCGTCTTGTAGAGCACCAGCAACCGGGGCCCGCGCATGATCGCGGCCTTGACCGCGACGCCGAACGTGACGCCCGCTTCTTGCCGCGCCACGGTGTCAGTTCCCGGCCCAGTTGGGTACGGTCAGGCCCTCGACGACCGGCAGCGCGCGTTGCAGTTCGGCGGTGGTGAGCGGCGCGATCTGCGAGGCGGCGGCGTTGTCTTCTATCTGGGCGACGGTCTTGGCGCCGGCGATGACGCAGCTCGTGCCCGGGTGGTCGAGGGTAAAGCGCAGCGCGGCCTGCGGCATGGTGCGGCCCTGTGCCAGGAACGCCAGTTCCGGCAGCCGCCGGAAGGCGCGCACCGCGTCGGGGTGCGAGAATCGCTCGTGGCGCACGTCGTCGGCGGGCACCTGCCAGTCGGTGAAGTACTTGCCGCTGAGCATGCCCTTCGCCAGCGGCACCCGGATCAGGGTTCCCATGCCGGCGCCGCGCGCGTAGTCGAGGGTGTCCGCCCCCTGCCGTTCGATGAGGTTATAGCCCACCTGCAGCACGTCCACGTCGCCGAGCGCCGCGAGCCGGCGTATCGCGGCCAGGTCGTTGCTGGAGATGCCGATCAGGCGGATCAGGCCGCGCCGCTTCAGGTCCATGAGCGCCTCCATCACGGCGGCTTCCGCACCGGCAAGGGGAAGCGCATGGAGTTGATACACGTCGATGTGGCCGCAATCGAGACGCCGCAGGCTCGCCTCCGCGGCCGTGTGGATGCGCCGCCGCGCGGCTTCCACCAGATCCGGCATCGCCGCCGCCAGGCCGAGGTTGGTGGTGACCTTGGTTGCGATCAGCCACTGGTCGCGGCGCCCGCGCAGGGCACACCCCACGACCGTCTCGCTGTGGCCGTTGCCGTACGACTCGGCACTGTCGATCAGGTTGATGCCCAGTTCCTCGGCGCGGTGGATCAGCGCCACCGCCTGATCGTCGCTGGCCCCGCTCCAGCCGACCTGCCGGCCCTCCGCATCGGTGGAGTAGCCGGACAGCGGAAACGCGCCGATGCCCACCTCCGAGACACGCACCCCGCTGGCGCCCAGTAGTCGATACCGCATGTGTCCACCTCCCGTTCGCGCTACACCTTACCCGACGGCGCCGCCCACGGACCAACCTCCCAAGGCAGCGATGCATCGCCGCCGTGACCCGCGCCCGACGACCCACGCCGGCGCGACGGCGGTCTCACTTGCTGGCGGCGCGGCCGGGTTGCCGGCTCGCCGTGACCGGGCGCCGGACCACGGACGAAACCGTCCCAGCCCGCGCCGGCAGCGTCGCGAACGCCTGCTGCGTCCGACGGCCAGCGCGGCACGGCGCAATAGTGTTCTGCCGTGCGTGCGATGCGGCTGTGCTGCCCGCTCCCGCCCTGACCATGCGCGTTGGGTCACGCACGATAGTGCCGTCCCGGCGGCGGCTTCGCACGCGCGATGTGCTCCCGCTCGGCTGGCGGCGCCGAGCCGAGCCGCATAAAATCCTCTTCCATGACCAACGACCCGTCACTGTTGCGGCTGGCCTTCGTCGGCTGTGGCCGCATCGCCGGCTTTCACCTCGACGGCATCGAGCGGGCGGCGCCGCGCACCCGCGTTACCGCCGCCATCGACCCTGACCCGGACGCGGTCGACGCTATCGCCGCTCGCACCGGGGCGCGCGCCTACGCGTCGCTCGCACAGGCGCTCGCCGACGCCGAGTTCGATGCGGTCGACATCATGGTGCCGCACGACCTGCACGAGGCGCTTGCCACCGAGGCGTTCGCCGCCGGCAAGCACGTGCTGCTGGAGAAGCCGATGGCGCTGACGCTGGACGCCTGCGACCGTATCCAGGCGGCCGCCCGCCGCGCCGGCACCGTGTTCATGGTGGCGGAGAATTCGCAGTACTGGCCCGATGTGGTGCGCGCCCGCGAGTTCCTTGCCGGGGGTGCGATCGGGGAGGCGGTCACTGCGCGCGCGTCGTTCGAAGCGCTGCACGATCCATTCTGGTACCCGGACGACTCCTGGCGCTACGAGGTGGCGCGCACCGGCGGCGGGGTGGTGGTGGACGGCGGGGCGCACTGGATCCGCCCGCTGCGCATGTGGCTGGGCGAAGTCGAGGAGGTGGTTGCCACGACTGCCCGGATCCTGCCGGTGATGCAGGGCGAGTCGCTGGCCCACGCGCTGCTACGTTTTCGCTCGGGCGTGGTGGCGAGCTTTCAGGCGATCACCCACGATGCGCCGCTGTGGGCGGGGCCGTGGTGGCGGCTCACTGGCACCGCCGGCGAGATCATCATTCACGGCGGCTTCGCCGGCGGCATGACGCTGGTCGACCGGCAGCACCCGCAGGGCCGCCCGATTGCCGGAGAACACGGCTACGCGGCGTCGTTCGCCCCCGAACTGGCCGATTTCGAGGCGGTGGTTCTGGACGGCAAGTCCCCGGCAGCGCCTGCCGAGGCGTCGCTCGGCGAACTGCGCACCGCGCTGGCGATCTACCGCTCGGCGGCGTCAGGACGCTGGGAGAAGGTTTGGGTGTGAACGTGAACGCACAAGAAAGAGGGTAGGGAGCTCGCCGGACCTACAGAGCTCAGACTCGCCGTTGGCCCCGGATACCGGGAACGCACGAGTTGGTAGATCGATTACTGATCTGTGGCCGCTTCAGCGAGCGGCCCTGGTATTGTCCATCGGCCCACAATCCCCTTCAGTCAGATTTTCGTTCTGCAAGATAGCTTCTCCGATGGGAGAGAGGTCCGGCGAAGCTCCCCACTTACTTCCATGTTACCACCCCTGTTCATGCAATGCAAGATGGCGGTCTACGCTGTTTTTCGTTACGGTACGGGTGCAGGAGGTGTACCGTGCGGGATCGCGATGAGATAAGGATCGGGCTCGGTCAGTTCAGCGAACTCACCGACGAAAAGCTGGCGTTCATCAAGCAGCTCGGCGCTGACGATTTTCTGATGAACACGCCCAACCTGCCGGGCGAGCAGCGCTGGGAGTATGAGGATCTGCTGGCGCTGCGCAAGCGCGCCGATGCCGCGGAACTGCGCCTGATGTGTCTGGAGAACGTTCCGGTGAGCTTCTACGACCAGGCGATGCTCGGCCGGCCCGGCCGCGACGAGCAGATTGCCAACATGCAGGCCACCATCCGCAACATGGGCCGCGCCGGCATACCCATTCTCGGTTACCACTGGATGCCTAGCCAAGTGTGGCGGTCGCCGGGACTGGCGTCGCTGCGCGGCGGCGCCGGGGCCACCAGTTTCGACTTGGCCAGGCACGCCGATGCGCCGCTTTCCCATGGCCGCGAGTTCAGCGAAGCCGAGATGTGGGACAACTACGAGTACTACATGAGCCGGGTGCTGCCGGTGGCCGAGGAGGCGGGGGTGACGCTGGCGCTCCATCCCGACGACCCGCCGGTGCCGTCGCTGGGCGGGGTGGCGCGCATCTTCCGCAACTTCGCCGGCTTCAAGCGTGCCATCGACACCTTCGACAGCCCGCATCACGGCCTCGACTTCTGCATGGGCTGCTGGTCGGAGATGGGGCCCGACGGCGTGCTGGACGCGGTGCGCCACTTCGGCGGCCGCGGTCGCATCGTGTACGTCCACTTCCGCGACGTGCAGGGCCAGGTGCCCTGCTTCAACGAGTGCTTCATCGACGAGGGCAACGTCGACACGTTCGCGGTGGTGCAGGCGCTGCACGAGGTGAGCTTCGGCGGTTTCCTGATCACCGACCACGTGCCGCGCATGGTGGACGACACCGACTGGGGCCACCGCGGGCGCGCCTACGCCATCGGCTACATCCGCGCCCTGATCGACGTCGCCCGCCGCGCCGCGTAGCGCGTGCGCCGCGGCACGCCGACAACCACGGCGGCTTGCACACCGTTCCTGCGGCGCACCGGGCCCACCGGCGCAGCCGGCGCGTGCGCCTCTTACTCCATGATCAGCACGCTGCGCGCCACATCGCCCTGCGCCAGCGACTCGAACGCCGTGTTGACCTGATCGAGCGGCAGGCGCTTGCTGACCAACTCGTCCAGCAGCAGCTTGCCGTCGCGGTACAGGGACAGGATGCGCAGAAAGTCGACGTGGGTGCGGGCGCTGCCGTAGAAGGAGCCGATCACGGTGCGCTCGAAGAACAGGTCGCGCGCGTCGAACTGCACCGGCGTGTTCAACGGGGCATGGCCCACCCACACGGTAACGCCGCGCCGCCGGGTGCAGCGCACGCTTTGCAGGTAGGGGGCCGAGGCGACGCCGATCGCCTCGAAGGCATAGTGCACGCCGGCGCCGCCGGTCAGCGACAGGATTGCATCCACCGGATCGTCGTTCGCGGCGTTGACGGTGTGCGTAGCCCCGAAGCGCCGCCCGAGCTCCAGCTTGTTGTCGCGCAGGTCGACGGCGATGATCATCTCGGCACCGGCCACGCGGGCGCCCTGGATGCAGTTCAGGCCCACGCCGCCGCAGCCGAACACCGCCACGGTGCTGCCGGCCCGCACCCGCGCCGTGTTGACCGCGGCGCCGAAGCCGGTCATTACCCCGCAGCCGATCAGTGCCGCCTGCGCGAACGGGATCTCCTCGGGCATCACCACGGGGGCGGCCTCCGGCACGATGGTGTGGGTGGCGAAGGTGCCGGTGTCGGTGAACCGATGCAGCGGCTCGCCGGCCACCGTGCCGCGCTGGCCGGTCGACGGCGGCGCCATGCACAGGTTGGGCCAGCCGTACTGACACATCTCGCAGATGCCGCAGTTGGTGCGCCACGCCAGGATCACGTGGTCGCCCGGCTTCACCGCGGTCACGCCGGCGCCCACTTCCTGCACCACGCCGGCGCCCTCGTGGCCCAGCACCAGGGGCAGCGAATACTCCCCCCAGTCCCCCTTGAGCGCATGCCAGTCCGAGTGGCACACGCCGCTGGCCTTGAGGTTCACCAGTACCTCGCCGGCGCGCGGCCCGCCGAGGTCGATATCTTCGATGGTCAATTCACGGTTGAACCCGTGCATGATCGCTGCCTTCATCGTTCCTCCCGTCTCCCAGATTGGCACATCCCGCCGGCACCCGTCAGCCACCGTTGCGTGGTTGCCGCACGGCGAGAGAAGAACGGCAGGGGGTGGCGCGGTCCTCCGTGCCGCCGGAGACCGCAAGAGTCGATACTTGGGCACTGCAGGATGACCGGCATTTCGGCGCGCCATTCCCTCGGTTGACGGCACATGATTACCGCCGAAGCGGTATCCGGGTAAGTCGCGCTTGATTCTGCCGCTCAAAAACCGTTCACCGGAACATTCTACCGGTAAGCCGGCAATAATGGCCGTATTCTCTTGATCCATGCAGAAGTTACCGATAACGTACTGTCATAACGGTAAGGCCGGAGTAACAGCGTGAACGTGCAATCTTCTCGGATGATCGGTGCAGTGGTTCGGTTCCATCGCCGGCGCGGTGGATTGAGCCAGCACGCGTTGGCCGATCTCTCTGGAATCGGCAAGACGTCGGTCTTCGACATCGAAAAGGGCAAGCCGACGGTGCGGCTGGCTACGCTCATGGCAGTCCTGCGGACCCTCAACATCGACCTGAGGCTCGACGGACCTCTTATGGCGGACTGCCGCGCCAGCCTCAGCCCGGCCGGCACCGAACCGAGGAGTTAGCACGGTGCGCCGGGCGCAGGTCCGTATGACGGGACAACTGGCGGGATGGCTCGAGGAGCACGGGCCGTCCCGGTTCCTGTTTCGTTACCGAGAGGGTTAT
Organism: Spirochaetia bacterium; assembly: GCA_965262935.1. Classification (GTDB taxonomy): domain Bacteria; phylum Spirochaetota; class Spirochaetia; order SZUA-6; family Bin103; genus Bin103. The sequence goes on from OZ253572.1 coordinate 2,657,402, forward strand.
TCCGGGCCGCCTGTTTCCCTTTCGATGCCGGTTGCACGGCGCGATCACTCCTTCGACCGGTTCCCGCCGTTCTTCGAGGGGCTGTTACCCGAGGGGGAGATGCTGGAAGGCCTGTTGCGCCAGCGCAAGCTGGACCGCGACGACATGTTTGGGCAGCTCCTGGCGGTCGGAGAGGAAGTAGTCGGTGCGGTGACGGTGGTGGAGGATTCTGGATGAATCGCTGCCCGATCGTGTACCGGGAGTGCGGTGAGGCGTGCTATTCGCGCGCCGGCCTGCGCTTGCTGTCGCCCCGTCTCGCGCACCTGAACGATTTTCCCTACGCGGCAGAGCAGCAGCGGCGGGAGGCCGTCATCCGGGCGGGCAGAATGTCCATCCAGGGCGTGCAGCCGAAGCTGAGCGTGCGCCTCAATACCAGGGCCGGTGAGTTCCAGATCGTCGATCGCGGCGGGCGTTTCGTGATCAAGCCGCAGCACCACATCTATCCGAACCTGCCCGAGAATGAGGGCCTGACGATGCATCTGGCCCGGCTATGCGGCATCGAGGTGCCGTTGAGCGGACTGGTACGCAGCGCTGATGGGACGTGGTCCTACTTCGTCCGTCGCTTCGACCGCACGGGGCACAACGGTAAAATCCCGCTGGAGGACTTCGCGCAACTTGCGGGAAGGAGTCGCGACACCAAGTACAAATTCAGCATGGAGCGCCTGATCGGTGTGCTGGATGCCTATTGCACGTTCCCGGCGATCGAGAAAGTGAAGCTGCTGAAACGAGGGCTGTTCAACTTCCTGGTGGGCAACGAGGACATGCACCTCAAGAACCACTCGCTCATCACCCGCAACGGCAAGGTCGAGTTGGCGCCGGCATACGACTACGTCAGCTCTACGGTCGCGTTTCTCACGCTCGGCAAGCGGATCGAGACGATAGCCGAGATTGCCTTGCCGCTGCAGGGCAAGATGCGCGGCCTGACGCGCAACACATGGATCACCTATTTCGGCCACCAGCGATTGGCCATTCCGGACAAGGTGATCAGCCGAGTGGAACTGGAGTTGGCCGCCGCCGTTCCGGCGTGGCACAAGCACATCGCCGGATCCCTCCTTGCCGCCGAACAGAAGAGGATATACCGCACGTTACTCGACCAACGCCTCGCCATTCTCGGTCTCAACCGCCCCAGCGACTCATGAGCGGGGCGCCGCGTCAGTGCATGGTGGAGCCGCCGGACAGGTTGAGGGCCTGGCCGGTCATGCCGCGGGCGTCGTCGGAGGCGAGATAGACGGCCAGCTCGGCGATCTCCTCGGGCTCCAGCAGGCGACCCATCGGGTTGACGTTGGCTTCGACTTCGGAGACCGACTCGCCGCGCAGCTCCGCGTCCACCTTCAGTCGCCGCAGCAGCATGATGGTGCGGGTGGCGCCGGGGCAGATGGCGTTGATCGTGACGCCGGTGCCGGCGGTTTCCAGGGCCGCGGTGCGGGTCAGGCCGATCAGGCCGTGCTTGGTGGCGGTGTACGCGCCGGCGGCAAACAGGCCGCGCTTGCCCGCCACCGAGGCCATGTTGATCACCCGTCCCCAGCCGCGCTCGATCATTGCCGGCACCAGCGCCTTGGTCAGCAGGTAGGGCGCCGTCAGGTTGATCGCCAGGCTCAGGTCCCAGAAGTCGTCGTCATAGTTCGCGATGCGGCGCGGGCTCGCGTTGCTGCCGATGCCGGCGTTGTTCACCAGGATGTCCACCGCCGGGAAGTGACGCGCCACGCGTTCCGGCAGTCCGATTGCCGCCGCGCGGTCGCCCAGGTCCACCGGCAGCGCCACCGCGGAGCGTCCCAGGGCGATGACTTCCGCCGCCACCTGTTCGATTTCGGCGGCGGTGCGCGCCGTCACGGCTACGGCGGCCCCTTCGCGGGCAAACGCCAGTGCGATGGCGCGCCCGATCCCGCGTCCGGCGCCGGTCACCAGCGCAACCTTGTAATCCAGCTTCATGGCACTCATTGAACCACGTTAGCGGCAACGACAGAAGCACCCTCCAGCGCGGCGAATGCATGCTGCACGCCCTATTGTCAGGTGTAAAGAAAGGAAGTAAGGTTTCCTTGTTCTGATTCTGGAGTTGTCAGGAGGTGCGTCGTGGTCGCCAAGCTTACGGCCAAGAATCAACTCACGCTGCCGAAAGCGGTCGTCGCCGACTTTCGCGGGTACGAGTATTTTGAAGTCAGCAAAGAACATGGACGCATTCTTCTGACCCCGGTACGGCTGAACCGAGCCGCCGCCGTGCGCGCCAAGTTGGCCGAACTCGGCATTACTGAAGCCGACATTCCCGATGCGGTGGACTGGGCGCGAACGACTGAGTGACACGTACGCGGTTGGTGCTCGATACCAATGTTCTTCTCTCCGCGTTGTTGTTCCCGTCGGGATCGTTGTCCTGGCTGCGTGATGCCTGGCAGTCCGAGCTCATCGTCCCGCTGGCAAGCCGCGTTACCATCGCCGAACTGCTGCGGGTGCTGCATTACCCGAAATTCAGCTTGAGCGCCGCCGAGCGGGAAGATCTGCTGGCGGACTACCTGCCTTGGGTCGAGTCGGTTGTCGTGTCGGATCCGCCCGCGGTCCCGTGGTGCCGCGATCCGAAGGATCGGCCTTTCCTGGAGCTGGCGCTGGCCGGCAAGGCTGACGCGCTGGTAACCGGCGACGGCGACCTGCAGGATCTGGCGAGCCGTTTCGCTGTTCCGATTCTTGCACCGGGTGTCATGATGGATCGCCTGTTGCTGGCATGACGGAGCGACTCCAAAGGAGTAGCTCAGGTCACGCTTGGCGGGGTTGACGCGCGGCGGCGCCCATGGGCTCCAGGCGGCAGCCGTCGACGAATACTTCGAAGAAGTCGGGGGCGGTTTCCAGTTCGACGTGCTCGACTCGGGTGACCAGTTGTTCCAGGGCGCGCCGCCTGGACACCGACAGCAGCACCTCGCGGGTGCCGCGCAGCGCGGCGTTGCCGATCTTGACGATCCGCTCCTCCGCCACGTCGGCCAGGAAGCCGATGTCGATGGCGCTCGTTACGTCGACGTAGTTGGCGAAGCCGCCGGCCAGGTAGAGGCGGTCCACCTCGTGCGGCGCCACGCCCAGGGCGCGGGTCACGATGAGCTGGCCGCAGTAGTTGGCGGCCTTGGCCTGCGCCAGGTTGCTGGCATCGAGGCGCGAGAAGGTGATGCCGTACTCCGGCACCACGTCGATCTCCTGGGCGCGGCGGTCGTGGGTGAATACCCCCTTGGCGGTCATCTTGCCGTGGCGCCGCAGCTCGGCCAGCAGGTCGATCAGGCCCGATCCGCACATGCCCTCGGGTGGGGCGTCGCCGATGGTGTGGTAGCGGAACGCGCCGTCCTGCCAGCGCAGCCGCTCGATGGCGCCCTCGTAGGCGGGCATGCCGTAGCCCACCAGGCCGCCCTCGAACGCCGGCCCGGCGGGGCAGGAGGCGGCGATCATGCGCCCGTCCAGGTTGGCCACCACCTCGGTGTTGGTGCCCACGTCGACCAGCATCGCCAGGCCGCTCTGCGCCGCCATGTCCATCGCCACCAGGTCGGCCGCGGTGTCGGCGCCGACGTGGCTGGCGATCAGCGGCAGGCCGTATACGCGCGCCCGCGGATGGATGATCAGGCCGAGCGGGCGCGGCAGGCTGGACAGCGCGGTGGTGGTCCGCTCGCCGGCCCGGAACTGGTGCTCTAGCTGCGACTTGTAGGGTTTCTGGCCCAGCGCCTGCACGTCGAAGCCGAACAGCAGGTCGCGCATGGTGGAGTTGCCGGCGATGGCGACCTCGTAGATCTGCCGCCGCTTGGTGCCCAACTCCCGCCCCAGGTCGAGGATGGCGCTGTTGATGCCGCTGACGATCGCCGCCTGCAGTTCGCCGCGAAACTCGCCGCCGTCGTAGGAAACGCGGTTCATGATGTCGCTGCCGGCGAACAACTGCGGGTTGCCGAACGAGCTGACCTGCAGGGTCTCGCCATCCTCCAGGTCGACCAACTCCATCGCCACGGTGGTGGTGCCCACGTCCACGGCCAGGCCGAGCATGCGCCCGTGGTAGCGGTCGATGCGCTCGCCGTCCAGGTAGACGCCGTCGCCGCGCCGCGTCACCGCGGGGTCGATCGACGGCGGTCCGCCGGCGCCCGGCGCCGCCGATGGCGGTGCGGTGACCACCGGGGAACCCGCCTGGGCTTTTACCGCCAGCGAGACGCCCGCGGTGAGCACGCGCGGTTGGCGGCGCAGCGGCGCGAAGTGCACGTCGGCGGATGCGTTCTCCACCACCGCCTGGCAGGCCAGACGGAACGGGTCGCGCAGGAACCGTTCGGCGTCGGTGCGTTCGCACAGCGCCGCCATGCCAGCCTCGATCTGCACCACGCACTCGTGGCAGGTGCCGGCGCGCCCGCATGAGGTCGCCACCCGCACCGCCAACTCGTCGGCGTAGTCGAACACGGTCCTGCCTCGTGCCAGTCGGCGCACGTCGCCGTCGTGAGAGATGGTGCCCATGGGCGGGGATAGGGTCAGGTCTGGTCGGGAGACGCCGCGTCCGCGCTCTCCCACGCGCCGCGGTAGTCCAGCTTGTCGTCGGCGCCGCACATCAGGAGTTCGCCGCCGGGGCGCGGGCGGCGCTGGTTGCGGCAGCCGAACTTGGCGGTGCACTCGTCGTGGCGGTTCTTGTACGGGCAGCGGAAGGCGGCCTGCACCATGGCGTGATCGGCCATCGCGGACAGGATGACGCTCAGCCGTTCGCGGCGCCGTTCCCAGGCTTCGGCGTCTACCCGACTCGGGTCAGTCATCCTGGCTCTCGGCCAGCAGGCGCTTGGCGAGATCCACGCACGCGACCGCGTCCTTGCCGTAGCCGTCCGCGCCCATGTCGTCGGCGAATTCCTGGGTCACCGGCGCGCCGCCCACCATGATCTGTACGTCGTCGCGCATGCCGGCGTCGATGAACGCTTCGATGGTGCGGCCCATGTTGGGCATGGTGGTGGTGAGCAATGCGGACATGCCCATCAGTTCGGCGCCGTGCTCCTCGACCGCCTCCAGGAACTCGTCGGGAGAGGTATCCACGCCCAGATCGATTACCTCGAAACCGGAGCCGCGCAGCATCATGTTGCACAGATTCTTGCCGATGTCGTGCAGGTCGCCCTTCACGGTGCCCATGATCACCTTGGCGATCGCCTTGATGCCGGACGCCGACAGGATCGGCTCGATATGCGCCATGCCCGCCTTCATCGCCCGCGCACAGGACAGTACCTCGGGCACGAAGATGATGTTCTCCCGGAACTTGATGCCGACGATGCCCATGCCGGAGATCAGGCCGTCGTCCATGATCTCGGTGGCCTCGAGGCCGCGGTCCAACTGCGCGCGGGTCATCTCGTCCACCACGTCGTCATCGCCTTCGATCAGCCCGGCCGCGATCTCCTGCAGCTCGGGGCGCACCGTCGCGAAGATGTCGATGATGCGCTGCCGTTCGTCCGGGCGCTCGATGAACTGCTCGATTTCCTCGCGGATGAAGTCGTTGCTTACGTCGCTCAACTCTGCCATCTGTCGGTTATCCGTCCTGGTGGCCACGGCCGCTGCCGTTGCCGTTGGGATGTTGACTGTGCCATGCGCGCACGGCCGCGGGTATCGCGCGCAGGTTGTCCAGCGGGGTCTGCAGCGGAATGGCGCACTCCGGTCCGATCAGCGGCACTCCCGCGTCCAGGTTCTTCATCACCTCGGCGCGCACCTCTTCGGCGCCGCGGGCGAACAGCGTTTCCGGGTTGTTGATGTTGCCGACCAGGGCGATCCGGTCGCGCACCAGCTCCATCGCCTGCGCCGGATCATTCTTGGAGTCGTAGTGGAAGGCGGCGAAACCGGTCTCCGCGATCGCCGCCATCCGGTCCAGCGTCTTGCCGCAGATGTGCAGGATCAGCGGCACCGGCAGCGCTGCCGCGAATTCCTGGTGCAGGTCGCGCAGGTAGCGGGTGTACCACTCGCCGCTCACCAGGTCGCCGGTGGCGTGGTCGGGCAGCGTGAGGGCATCCGCCCCGGCTTCGATCTGGGCCAGGCCGAAGTCGATGGTGGCCTTCTTGAGGCGGTCGAGGATCAGCTTGGTCTTGCCGGGATCGTCGAGCGACAGCAGCAGGAACATCTCCACGCCGAAGCAGTGGTAGGCGAGCGACCACGGCCCCATGGTCTTGCCGATGATCGCCACCTCGTCGCCATAGTCGCGCTTCAGGATCCGTATCGCATCCATGACGCAGGCGGTGTCGGGGTGGGTGAGGAAGTCGGACGGAATGCGGATGTCGTCGGCGTCCTGCCAGATCGGCTCGCGCATCTTCACCGTGGGCCAGTTGTCCTTCTGCTCCCACTGGATCTTGCAGCCCAGCGCGGAGGAGTCCTGGATGATGGTGAACACCGGCATGATGGTATCGAAGCCCAACTCCGTGTAGCTGGTGGCGGCCAGCCGCGCCATCAGTTCGGCGTCGCGATTGGCCTCGGGAAACGGGGCGTCCACCAGGTCCATCAATTCCACCGTGGCCACCGAGGTGGGATTGCAGATCGGGGTGCGATCCACCGGCTCCCCGGCGAGCGCGGCCAGCACGCGCTGGCGTCCGGTCATCTGTTTCATGGGCACCTCTCCTCGTTTCCGTAACGGACTCAGCGCTGCTGGCTGGGGGCGGCCAGCACCCCGCGCGTCGCGGCCAGTTCCTGTTCGCGCAACACGCCGCGTGCGTTCAGCGCCAGTTTCAGCAGCATCGCCACCAGCTTGTGGTGGTCGTGACCGCAGGCGAAGCGTACCTGATCGATGGAGGCGGGTATCTGCTCCATGCCGGCCAGCTTGACCAGGCCGCCGGCCACGGTGGCCACCCGCCGCACTACCTTGCCACCGTCGGCGTCCGCGCTGGCGCGGTACCGGCCGCCGCCGTCGGCGATCAATGCGATGGTGGCGTCCGATTTCTTGTCGTAGATCTGCATCGGGCGCGGCGCCAGCGCCTGCCCCGGATCCAGCTTGCACGCCTCGATGAACGCCCGCCGGGTGGCCTGCTCGTGCGCGTCGCCGCAGGCAAACCGTACCCGCAACGGGTTGTCGGGAGACGGCTCCATGCCGGCCACCTCCTGCATTGCCGCGACGATGACCCCGAGCCGCTCGCGCGCGCCTTCCCTGGTGCTGTAGCTGTTGATGTCGTACGCCGGGCCGCCGTCCGCGCCGACAGCGCGGTGCAGCGCAACCGTGATCTCGCAAAAATGCGGATCCATCGCCACCAGCTCGATGCGCCGGCCCAGGTCGGTCCGTGTCACGGTGTCGCTCTCTCCTCGTGTCGTCGCTGGCCCGAATGGCCGCCCGGCACCACTTCAAGGTACGGCCGGCGCGTGCAGGAAGCGTACCCCGAGCTTACTTGATCGGCGCCCGGTTTGCCTATGCCGCCCGCGGGCAGCCATCCCGCCATCCCGGTCACCCCGGTCACCGCGCCGGGTTCGCCGGACCGCGCATTCGCGGTAGGATGGGCGACGCTGCGGTGGCGCTCCGGTCACGGCCGGGTGGCCGCCGCACGGAGGAGGGGCAATGCCGCAACTACACCGCGTGGCGCTGGCCGGCTGTGGGGGCATGGGGCGCCGCCACCTGCGCAGTTACCGAGTGCTCGGCGAGGCGGAGCCGGGACGTGCCGAGTTGGCCGCGGTGGTCGACCCCGAGCCGGAACGCGCCGAATTCGTGGCCGCCGAGGCGGAGCAACTGCTGGGCCGCCGGCCGGCGGCGTTCGCTTCCCTGGAACAGGCCGCCGCCGCGCTACCGGAGCTGGACGTGGTGGACATCGTGGCTGCCCCGTCGGTGCATCACCGCATTACGCGCGCGGCCGCGGCTGCCGGCATGCACGTGCTGTGCGAGAAGCCGATGGCGCCCACGGTGGCGGCCTGCCGCGCCATGCAGCGCGCCGCCGCGCGGGGCGGGCGCGTGCTGTCGGTGGCCGAGAACTACCGCCGCGACCCGATCAGCCGTCTGGCGCACGCCCTGGTCGCCGCCGGCGCCATCGGCGAATTGCGCTCGCTGATCGATCTGTCCGGCAGCGGCGGCAGCCGCGGCCACGCCGGGCCGTGGCGCTACTTGCGCGCGGAGGGAGGTCCCATCCTGGAAGCGGGGGTGCACAACGCGGACATGCAGCAGTACCTGGCCGGGGCGGCAACGCGGGTGAGCGGACAGGTACGCCGCAACGAGGCGCAGCGGGTCTACCGCGGCACCCCGCTCAAGGCGTTCCACGACCACTACGCCCACACCAACCCGGCGGTGGCGCCGGCCGACGCGCCCGACCTGCTGCTGGCCACGGTGGAACATGCCGGCGGCGCGCTGGGCCAGTGGCTGTACGATCACTCCGTGCACGGCCCGGCGGTGCGCCGCTTCACCCTGTTCGGCAGCGCGGGGCAGATCGACCTGCCGGGCGTGCGCAGCGGCCGGCCGCTGCAGGTGTTCCGCGACGACCATGACGGTGCGCTTCCGGATGCCGCCGTGCTGGCAATGGTGCCCGACTTTGCGCTCGACGGGCGCAGCGCGCGCCTGTTCGGCGGCGCGCGGCTGGCGCGCTACGAGAACAGCGGCGGCGGCATGGGCGGCGGCGCGGACCTGAAGCTGCTGGCCATCGAACTGGCCGAGCTGCTGGACGCCGCCGACGGCGGGCCGGAGGTGGAGGTGGGCCCCGCGGTGGGACTGTCCGCGGTGGCGCTGGTGCTCGCCTGCCACGAGTCGTCGGCCGCCGGCCGCCCGGTAACGCTGAGCGAGGTGATCGACGGCACCCTGGACACCTACCAGCGCCCCGCGAACCAGGCCCTGGGCCTGTAGCGGAGGCAGGAAGCTGAGTGCGCTCGCGCCGAGAATGATTCGCGGGCCGGCCAGGGTCAAGTGCACGATGTTGTAAGAGGCATCGCTGCCAGGCGGCTGATGTGCCGCGTGTGCCGCGGTACCGCTTGTACCGCTTTGACGAGGCGGGCGGTGACCGGCTATAGTCGGGATACGGCGCGAGGTCTAGCGATGCAACTGGAAGGCGAACACAGCTTCTCTGCGAGTCAAGGCCATGTCTGGGAGCTGTTGAACGATGCCGGTGTGTTGGCCCGCATCACACCCGGGCTGCAGGAGCTGCAAGCCCAGGCGGAGGACACGTACCGCGCGCTGTTCGCCATCAAGATGGGACCGATCAACAGCACCTTCAGCGGCACGCTGCGGGTCGCCGACCGGCTGGCGCCGGAGCGCTTCCGGCTGCTGATCGACATCGCCGGCACTGTGGGCACGGCAACAGCGGAGGCCACAGTCACCGCGGTACCGGTAGCGGGCGCCGATCCGGAGCAGACCCGGGTCACGTTCGCCGCCGACGCCAAGCTCACCGGCGTGCTGGTGCGCATGGGCCAGCGCGTGCTCAGTGGCGTCGGCCGCCTGCTCACCAAGCAGTTTTTCGAGGCATTGGAGCGAGAACTCAAGAGCGTTTCGCCGCTACCGGCGGCGCCACTACAGGAGAGGGATTCATGAGTGTGTCAATCAGCGTCACCGTCAACGGCCGGCGCTACTCGGAAGAGGTGGAGCCGCGGCTGTTGCTGGTGGACTTCCTGCGCGAGGTGCTGGGGCTGACGGGCACCCACGTCGGCTGCGATACCAGCGGCTGCGGCGCCTGCACCATCATCGTCAACGGCAAAGCGGTGAAGAGTTGCACGCTGCTGGCGGTGCAGGCGGACGGCGCCGACGTCACCACCATCGAGGGGCTGGCCAGCAACGGCGAACTGCACCCGCTGCAACAGAGCTTCCACGACGAGCATGGCCTGCAATGCGGGTTCTGCACGCCGGGCATGATCATGGCGGCGTGGCAGCTTCTGGAACGCAATCCCGACCCCAGCGACGCGGACATCCGCCACGCCCTGGAGGGCAATTTCTGCCGCTGCACGGGGTATGAGAACATCGTCAAGTCGGTACGCGCCGCGGCCGGCTCGGCAGCCTGAGGAGGTCCAACGATGGCGAACTACATAGGTAAATCGGTCAAACGCGTCGAGGACCGGCGCTTCATCACCGGCAAGGGGCGCTACACCGACGACATCAAGCTGCCGGGCATGACCTACGCGGCGATCGTGCGCAGTCCGCACGCCCACGCCACCATCGACGGCATCGATAGCGCCGGCGCGCGGGCTGCCGACGGCGTGGTGGCGGTATTCGTGGGCCAGGATCTGGCCGCTGCCGGCGTGGGCGGATTGCCGTGCGGCTGGCAGGTGGACTTCAAGAACGGCGATACCATGAAAGAGCCGCCGCATCCGGTGCTGGCGGTAGGCAAGGTGCGCCACGTCGGCGACCCGGTGGCCATCGTGATCGCCGAGACCGGGGATCAGGCACGCGATGCCGCCGAGTTGGTCGAGGTGGACTACGGGATCCTGCCGGCGGCCGTCGACATGGTGGCCGCCACCGGCGACGGGGCTCCGCTGGTGCACGACGACGTGTCCAACAACGTGCCGTTCGACTGGGGGCTCGGCGACGCCGACGCCACCGCCGCGGCGCTGGCCGGGGCGGCGCACGTCACGACGCTGGAAATCACCAATCAGCGCCTGGTGACCAACGCGATCGAGCCGCGCTGCGCCATCGGCGACTACGACGCCGCGCGCGACCACTACACGCTGTATACGTCGTCGCAGAACCCGCACGTGATCCGGCTGTTGATGACCGCGTTCGTGCTGGGCCTGCCCGAGCACAAGGTGCGGGTCGTGTCGCCCGACGTGGGCGGCGGCTTCGGCAGCAAGATCTTCCACTACGCGGAAGAGGTGCTGGCGATCTGGTGCTCGCGCCAGCTCGAGCGCCCGGTCAAGTGGACCGCGCAGCGCAGCGAGAGCTTCATCTCCGACGCGCAGGGCCGCGACCATGTGACCAGGGCGGAGTTGGGGCTCGACGCGGACGGCAAGTTCACCGGCCTGCGGGTCACTACCCACGCCAACATGGGCGCCTACCTGTCGACCTTCTCCACCTGTGTGCCGACCTACCTGTACGGCACGCTGCTGCAGGGGCTGTACACCACGCCAGCGATCTACGTGGACGTGACCGCGGTGTTCACCAACACCGTGCCGGTGGACGCGTTGCGCGGCGCCGGGCGGCCCGAGGCCACCTATGTGCTGGAGCGGCTGGTCGACACGGCCGCGCACGAGCTGGGGATCGATCCCGGCGAGTTGCGGCGGCGCAACTTCATCCCGCCGTTCGACGGCGTCGAGCAGCCCGGCTACCAGACCCAGGTGGCGCTGCAGTACGACAGCGGCAACTACGCCGGCGTGCTGGACAAGGCGCTGCAGATGGTCGGCTACGAAGCGTTCCGCACCAAGCAGGCGGCCGCCCGCGCCGAGGGCCGCTACCTCGGCATCGGGTTTTCCACCTACATCGAGGCGTGCGGCATCGCGCCGTCGGCGGTGGTCGGCTCGCTCGGCGCGCGCGCCGGCCTGTTCGAGAGCGCCGTGGTGCGCGTCCAGCCGACCGGCAAGGTGAGCGTGTTCGTGGGCAGCCACAGCCACGGCCAGGGCCATGAGACCACCTTCTCGCAGGTGGTGGCGGACCATCTCGGCATCCCGATGGAGGATGTCGACATCGTCCACGGCGACACCGATCGGGTGCCGTTCGGGATGGGTACCTATGGATCGCGCAGCCTGGCGGTCGGCGGCAGCGCCATCGTGCGCAGTCTCGACAAGGTCAAGGAGAAGGGCGCCAAGATCGCCGCCCACCTGCTGGAAGCCTCGGAGGAGGATCTGGAGTATGCCGGCGGCAAGTGGACGGTGCGCGGCACCGATCAGTCGGTCGGTTTCGGCGACGTGGCGCTTACCGCCTACGTCCCGCACAACTATCCGGAGGGATTGGAGCCGGGCCTCGACTTCACCAGCTTCTACGATCCGGTCAACTTCACGTTTCCGTTCGGGGCGCACCTGTGCATCGTCGAGGTGTGTGCCGACACCGGCAAGGTGACCTTGAAGCGGTTCGTGGCGGTCGACGACGTGGGCAACGTGATCAACCCGCAGATCGTCGAGGGGCAGGTGCACGGCGGCGTCTGCCACGGCATCGGACAGGCATTGCTGGAAGGCGCGATCTACGACGACGATGGCCAATTGGTCAACGGGTCCTACATGGACTACGCAATGCCGCGTGCCGACGATCTGCCCGCGCTGGAACTGGGCCGCACCGTGACGCCGTGTCCGCACAACCCGTTGGGCGCCAAGGGCGCCGGCGAGGCGGGCACCATCGGCGCCACGCCGGCGGTCGTGAATGCGGCCGTGGACGCCCTCTGGCATCTGGGGGTGCGCGATCTGTCGATGCCGCTGACGCCGCAGAACGTGTGGCAGGCGATTCGGCAGGCGACGAGCTAGGACGAGCGGTCAAGAGGCAAGGAGAATCTGATGAGCAGTGCATTCAATTATCACCGTGCAGCTTCCGTGGACCAGGCGCTGGCGCTGTTGGAGCAGCATGACGACGCGGCGTTGCTGGCGGGCGGCCACAGCCTGATCCCGGCGCTGAAACTGCGTCTGGCGGCGCCCGCTACGCTGGTCGACATCGGCCACCTGGAGGAGTTGAACTACATCCGCCAGCAGGGCGGCGGCGTGGCTATCGGCGCCGCCACCACCCATCACGACGTGGCGGCCTCGAGTGTCGTTGCCGGACAGGCGCCGCTGCTGGCTCAGGCGGCGGCGGTGATCGGCGACCCGCAGGTGCGCAACATGGGTACCATCGGCGGCAGTCTGGCGCACGCCGACCCGGCCGCGGACTATCCGGCCGCGGTCCTGGCCAGCGGCGCCCACATCGTGGTGCGCGGTGCGGGCGGCGAGCGGGTGATCGAGGCGGGCAGTTTCTTCCTCGATCTGTTTCTGACCAGCCTGCAGCCGGGCGAGATCATCACCGAAGTCCGCATCCCGGCACAGCCGGCCGGTGCCGGTGCCTGCTACGTCAAGTTTCCGCATCCGGCATCGCGGTTCGCGGTGGTGGGCTGCGCGGCGGTGGTTGCCGGCAGCGGCGGCGTGTGCACCGAGGCGCGGGTGGCGTTCACCGGCGTCGCCAACGCGGCATTCCGCGATGCGGGCGTCGAGGCAGCGCTGGCCGGTAAGCCGCTGGACGGCGCCGCCATCGCCGCCGCGGCGGCGCTGGCGGCGCACGGCGTGGAGGTGCTCAGCGACTCGTTCGCCGGCGCCGACTACCGCCGTCATCTGGCCACGGTGTTCGCCAGCCGGGCGCTGCGCTCGGCGGCACGCCTGTAGGGCGCGAGGATGGCACGTGGCCGAGGAGCTTGGCATTAATTTGGCATTGACCGGAGCGCGAGGTGCCGCTTTACTATGAGTGTCATGGGGAAGAAAGAACCCAAGTACATCTTTCACCTCTATCGAACCGACGGACAGTCGCTGATCCTGCACCCGTTCGAGGCGCCCGACAAGCTGCGGTCGGCTCTCGAAACGCAGGAGATAGAGGGCCGTTACGGGGCTGAGCCGCCAGTCGCGCTGCTTACCACGTTCCGCAACGACTTGTATCGCGCGGTGGAGGCGGCCGTGCGCCGTTTTCTGTCCGATGCGCGCTTCGTGCCACGGTTTCTCCTTTCCTCCGGCGCCTTCTTCGCCGCGTTCATGATCCTGTCCTACGCGGTGCCGGATCCGATTCTGATCATCGACGAATTGCTGTTGGGGGCCGCGGCCGGGATCGGCACCTACCTGTTCATGGGCCGGCGCGACCTTGGTTCGGACGCGGCGATGAAGAAGCGCATCGCGCTGCGCAACTCGGTGGACCGGATCAAGTTTGTGCCGAGCGCGTTCCTCTCCCGCGTGGAGCAGGAGTTGCGCCGCACCGAGAGCGGCAACTTCGAGGAGGCGGTGCGCGCCATCCTGGACCCCGACAAGAGTTTCGACCGCGATGCGGAAACGGGCGGCGCAATGGCCGCCCCCGCGGAAGCGGAACGCGCCGAGGTGGCGCAGTTCGTGCTGCTGCTCGAGGAGAAGTACCGCTTCAAGCGGCTGCGCCGCGAGGAGAAGGTGCTGCGCAGCTACGCCTCGCGCGCCGCCTCCGATCGCGGCGACTCGTTGCGCCGCTGGTCGGACACCAAGAAACTCGACCTGCCGCTGTACGCCATCTACAAGCGGTTCAAGCGCAGCGTGGAGCGGGTTTAGCAGCTGTCTGCCTCGGCGCCGCGCGCCGCCCGGCTACACGGTCCGGCATTGCTTGTCGCGGCATGTCTGGGTGTCGTGGCGGTGGCGTGCGGTTCCGATCACGGCCGCACGCGGCTGACTGTTGGCGGCGAACAGTTCGACGTCGAACTGGCCGTGACCCCCGAGCAGCGCAGCCAGGGATTGATGTTCCGCGAGCAGTTCGGCGAACGCGAGGGGATGCTGTTCGTGTTCGAGGAGGAGCAGACCGTCTCGTTCTGGATGCGCAATACCCCGCTGCCGCTGTCGATCGCGTTCATCGATGCGCGCGGGGTGATCGTGCACGTGGCCGACATGGTGCCCTACTCGGAGGCTCCGGTGCCGTCTCGGTATCCGGTTCGCTATGCCCTTGAGGTGAACCAGGGGGCGTTCGAGCGCGCCGCGATCGAGGTAGGCGACCTGGTGGAGTTGCCCGACCACCTCCGCTGACGCCGCGGCGACCGCTTCGCTACGGCGTGCCGCCCGGTTGCGGGCCGTCGTCGGCGAACGGTTCGAGCACGGGCGGCGAATCGCCCTGGTCCGGATCGCTGACCACGATCTCGATGCGGCGGTCGATCTTGGACAACTCGCGCTCCAGGGTCTTGGCCAGCTTCACGCCCTCTTCGAACAGCTCCATGGCCTGATCGATCGGCTGGTTGCCGCGGCGCAGGGCTTCGCCGATCTGTTCCAGACGCTGCAGGCGTTCTTCAAAGGTTGCCATTCGTATTCTCTTCCGTTGCGATTTGCGTTTCCGTGACCGTGGCGTGCAACGCGCTGCGCTGGAACTGCACGCGCACCTGCTCGCCGCGGCGCACCTGTTGCGCGGCGGTCACATAGCTGCCGTCCGCCGCCGCGGTAACCAGCGCGAAGCCGCGCTCCAGCACCGCCCGCGGCGAGGCCACGGCCACGCTCCGGGCAGCCAACTCCAGCCGGTGGCGCAGCGTGCCGGCATGGGCGGTGGCCGCATGGAGCATTTCGGCACGCGCTTCGTCGAGGCGCTGCTGCACCGGGTGCGCGAGCAGACGCATGCTGCGCGCCAGTTGCTCCGGCGCGAACCGATCCAGGAACGCCCGGTGCCGCTGTGCCCGCCGCTCCATCGCCAGACCGAATGTAGTACGCAGACCCGACACGCGGCGCTGCAGTTCGCCGCGCGAGGCGGCCACCACCTCGGCGGCCGCCGATGGCGTGGCGGCGCGGTGATCGGCGGCCAGATCGCTCAGGGTCACGTCCACCTCGTGGCCGACGGCGGAGATGACCGGCGTGGCAACCTCGGCGATGGCGTGCACCACCGCCGCGTCGGAGAACGGCAGGAGATCCTCCAGCGAGCCCCCGCCACGGGTCACGATGATCACATCGCCGAGCTGCCAGCGGTCGGCGGCGCGGATGCACTGCGCGATGCTGGCGGCGGCATCTGGTCCCTGCACCGGGGTCGGCAGAATGACCAGATCGACGCCGGCGTTGCGGCGCCCGAGGACGCGCAGCACGTCGCGGACGGCGGCTCCGGTAGGCGAGGTGACCAGCGCAACGCGGCGCGGCAGCAGCGGAAGCTGCTGTTTGCGATCCTCGGCAAACAGACCCTGCGCCGCGAGCGCGCGCTTGCGTTGCTCCAGGATGGCCAGCAGGTTGCCTTCTCCGGCGCGCTCGATCGTCTCGGCGATGAGCTGGTAGGTGCCGCGCTTGCCGTACACCGAAATGGCGCCGCGCACGCGCACCAGCATGCCGTCCGCCGGCAGGAAGCTCAGCAGATGGTGGCGATTCTTGAACACGGCAACGCTCAGCGTTGCCTCGCGATCGACCAGGTTGAAGTAGTAGTGGCCGGTGCTGGAGGGGCGGAACCCGCTCACCTCTGCCTCGACCAGTACGTCGAAGAAGCGGTCTTCCAGAAGCCGGCGCACGCTGCGGGTGAGCTCGCCGACGGTGAGCGGGCGCCGGTCGCTGCCGGCGTAAGCGGTGTCGGGCGCATCGCGCAGCGACCGGTCTGAACGCCCGTCGTACGGTCCTTGCGGCCATGACCTCATCAAGAGTGAGCATACGGCTCACCCGCACCGACACTCAAGAACCCGATCCCTGGCCTCCCTCGACTGCCTTCGGCTCACGCGAGCGCGGCATCTGGACGATAATCATTCATGATGGGCAAGTGTCCCGGCAAAGCCGTCGTCAGTCCGTTCAGGCGGGTTCGCCGCCTGCTCGCAGCCGTCCTCATCCAGGCTGCCATTGCAGGTTCCGGCGCGACCGTCGCGGTGGCCGATGGGGTGGATCTGTTGCAGCTTGCCGAAGAGTTGGGCGCGGTGCTGGAGTGGAACCCGGTGCGGCAGTTGGGCGTACTGGCTGCCGGCAACCGCAGAGTCGCTCTGCGCGTGGGCACCCCATGGGTGGTGGTGGATGGCACCGATCCGCTGTTCGTCGGTGCCATCGTGCGCCGCGCGGGGGCGGTGGAAATCTCCGCGATGGGCGCCGATGAGTTGCGCCGGGTGTTGCAGGAGGGAACCGGACCGCCCGTGCACCGGATTGGCGCCATCCTGATCGATCCGGGCCACGGCGGCAAGGATCCCGGCGCCGTCGGCACCCACGTCATGGATGGCCGCAAGGTGACGATGCTGGAGAAGGATATCGTGCTGGAGACCAGTATCGTGTTGCACCGGCTACTCGGCGAAGGCTTTCCCGACAAGAAGGTCGTGCTGAGCCGCGACGACGATCGCTATCTGACCCTGGAGCAGCGCACGGCACTGGCCAACAACCTGCTCAACGAGACCGGCGCGGCGGTGATCTTCATCTCCATTCACGCCAACGCGTCGCTCAGCAAGGTGGCGCGCGGCTTCGAGGTATGGCACCTGCCGGAGAATCACCGGCGCGACGTGATCCTGCCCGACAGCTCGGCCGCCAAATCCCGGGAACTGGCTCCGATCCTCAATTCGGTACAGGAGGAGGAGTTCACCCGAGACTCGCAACTCCTGGCGCACACCATCATCGACCACTTCCAGCACCGCATCGGCGATCGCAGCATCAACCGCGGCGTGCACGAGGAATCGTGGTTCGTGGTGCGCAACGCCAAGATGCCGGCGGTCCTGATCGAGCTCGGATTCGCAACCAACAAGCGCGAGGCGGCGCTGCTGGCGGACCCGGGCTACTTGCGAACCCTGGCGGAGGCCATCTACAGTGCGGTAGCGGCATTCGTTACCACCTATGAGGAGAGCGACAGCAGAAACACCGGTCCGCTCGCTGCGCGCCAGGGCTGAAGCCGAGAGGCGACTGGCCGGCGGCTCGCCCGCGGCGCCACCGGCGCGCCGGGCCGGCGGCGGAGACTACTGGAATCTGGTAACCGCGGTCGCGGTGGTTGCGTGGCTGGTGGTGCTCGGATACAGCGCGTTGATGTGGCAGCCGGAGGCCAGCGGCCGCGAACGGCGGGTGCTGTTGTTTCCCGAGGTGGCGTACCACGGTGCCGCGCAGAGTTCGGGGCTGGTGTTGCACCCCGAGGTGCGCTACGTGCCCTATCGGGCGCGCGCGGAACCCGCGTTGCGTGTGCTGGTGGAGGAAACGATTCTCGGGCCCGCGGATCATCGTGCCCACCACCTTCTGCCGGCCAACGTGCAAGTCATTTCCACCCATGTGGTGGGCGACGTGGCGTACGTCAATCTGTCGCAGCACGCCTGGCTCGCGGCCACCGCGGTACCCAGTACCGGCGGCGAGCGGATCCGGACCCTTACGGATATCATTCTCGTCAACTTTCCGCGCCTGCAGGCGGTTCATATCCTGCTAGAAGGTCAGGAACCGCGCCACGACCGGGCGCCGACCGAAGGAGCAAACGATGGCTGAACCCTTGAGCGAACAACAGATTCGCGCCGCACTGGCGGAGTTGCCGGGATGGGAGGCGGACGGCGACACGATCACCAAGACCTATGCCTTCGCCCACTTTCGGGAAGCGGTCTCCTTTATCGTGCGGATCGCTTTTGCCGCCGAGGCGGCGAATCATCATCCCGAGCTGTGGAACGTCTACAACCGGGTGCGCGTTACCCTGGCCACCCACGACGCCGGCAACCGCGTGACCGCCAAGGATGTGGCCCTGGCAGGGGAAATCGAGCACATTTGCTGGCTATGAGCCTGTCGGATTGCGACCGCGGATCACACGGCCCAGAGTCAGTCCCTGCACCAGGATCGAGAACACCACCACCACGTAGGTCATGAGCAGCAGCAGGGCGCGTTCCTCGCCGCTCGGCAGCGACAGGGCGAGTGCCACTGAGATGCCGCCGCGCAAGCCTGCCCAAGTGATGATGCGTACGGCGCGCGGACTGAATGCGCGTCCCGCCAGCCGCAGCACCGTAACCGGCAAGCCGATGCCGACAAAGCGGCTCGCCAGCACGACCGGAATCGCCAGCAGCGCGGCGGCCAGCCCTACCCCCGACCACGGCCCGGGCAGCGGCAGCAGCAATAACAACTCCAGACCGATGAGCAGGAACAGCACGGCGTTCAGGATCTCGTCCACCAGGTCCCAGAAGGTGTCGAGATGCTCGCGGGTGGTGGCGGACATGGCCAGGTGGCGGCCCTGGTTGCCGATCAGGAGCCCGATCACCACCATCGCCAGCGGCGCCGACACATGCAGCGCGCCGGCCAGCGCGTAGCTTCCCGCCGCCAGCGCGAGCGTCACCAGGATCTCGAGACGGTGGTCGTCCAGCGTGTGCAGCACCAGGTAGCCCAGGCCTCCGGCGGCGAGCCCGAACGCCAGCCCTCCGCCCGCCTCGCGCAGCAGGAACAGCGCCACGCCCGCGACCCCCTGCGCGCCGGCGTGGGCGGCGGCAGCGTTGTGCTGCCCCGCCGCCAGTCCCAGGAGGGTAAGAAAAATCACCACCCCGAGGCCGTCGTTGAACAGTGATTCGCCGATTACCTTGGCTTCCAGGCTGCGCGACGCTCCGGCGCGGCGCATCACCCCCAGCACGGCGACCGGATCGGTAGGCGAGATCAGCGCCCCGAACAGCAGGCAGTGCAGATAGCCGAGCGGCACGCCCAGGGCGCGCAGGAGATAGAACGTCACCGTCCCCACCAGCAGCGTGGACGCCAGCAGCGATACGGTCGCGAACGAGGCAATCGCCAGACGCCGATCCAGGAGGTCGTCCAGGTTGACATGCAACGCGCCGGCGAACAGCAGGAATCCGAGCAGCACGTCGAGCACCAGATAGCTCACGTCGATCCGCTGCAGGAGGTTGCGCAGGGCACCGACGGCGCCGGTGGCGGTGACGGCGCCGAACATCAGGAGCAGAAACGAGGCGATCAGGGCGACACACATCACGCCGATGGTCTGCGGCAGGCGCAGCACGCGGTGGTTGAGGTAACCGAACAGCGCCGCCAGGGATACGAGCAGTGCCGCCAGTTGGAAATCGGTCACGGTGCGGCAGATTCTCAGAGCAGATCGGGGCGCCGCTCGCGCAGCGCGTCCACGGCCGCGCGCACCAGTTGGGTGCGGCCCTTGCGGGTAACCAGCACCGCACCGTTCTTCACCACCACTATCAGGTCGTCGACGCCCGCCAACGCCACCGGCAGATCGCTGAACACGGCGTTGCCGTGCGCCTCTGCCGCTGCCACCGGCGCGTCGCCGGCCGCGTTGCGCGCCAACTCGTCCCAGCTGCCGACGTCGCTCCACCGGAACGAGGCGCGCACCGCCGCCACCCGCCGGCTGCGCTCCATCAGGGCATAGTCGATGGAAATCGCGCGCAGACTGCCGTAGGCGGTACGCAGTTCGGGAGTGGGCGCCAAGATCACGGCATCGCGAACCGCGGCGGGCACCGGCAACTCGGTTCGGTGCAACGGGGTGTCGAACAGGGTGGCGATCTCCGGAGCGCAGCGCCACAGCTCGGAGCCGAGCAGCGCGAGGGGAAACAGGAAGATGCCGGCGTTCCACAGGAACCCTCCGGCGGCCAGAAAACCGGCGGCAGTGTCGCGGTCCGGCTTCTCCCGAAACGCCGCGACCTGAAAGCCGTCGGCCAGCTCTTGCCCCAGCTCCAGATAGCCGTAACCGGTTTCCGGGCGCGTCGGCTGGATACCGAACGTGGTCAACCACCCCCGTTTCGCCAGCCGCTGCGCGGCGCGCACGTCGCCGGCGAACGCGGGCGCCGGCTCAATTGCGTGGTCGGAGGACAGCACCAGCAGCGCAGCCTCGGCGGCGGAGCCTAGCACCCGGCGCGCGAATCGGGCGCCCAAGGCTACCGCGGGGGCGGTGTTGCGGGCCGTCGGCTCGCCGATTATGTAGCACGGCGTAGCGTCCGCCTCCGCCTCCAGCGCGGCGTTCTGCGCGGCCACCGCGTGCGCCTGATGTTCGGCGGTCACTACCACGATCAGGTCGGAGGACACCGCCCGCGCGCGCAGCAACGCCTGCTGCAGGTAGCTCGGCCCGCCGTCGAAGCTCAGGTACTGCTTGGGCGTGGCGGCGCGCGAGGCGGGCCACAGCCGCGTGCCGCTGCCGCCGGCGAGGATCAGCGTGGCCAGACTCATCGCAGCACCAGGCGGTCGGAGAGCGGCGCCAGCCGCCGGCGCAACTCCGGCGACAGGGTGGCGGCGATCTCGTATTGCGGGGCGGCCCCCGGGCGGGTGTAGCCGACATGCAGCATGCGCCGCGGGCCGGTGCTGGAGTTGGCGCGGGCACCGTGCCAAGTGTCGCCGTGCAGCAGGATCGCCGAGCCGGCGGGGCAGGTGGCCAGTACCTCGCCGGGCACCGCGGCGTACGGGTCGGTTACCTCGGTGGCCGGGAACGGGCGCCGGTGAGAGCCGGGAACCAGCCGCGTCGCGCCGTTGTCGGCGGTGATCTCGTCCAGGGCCCACAACACGTTGAAGTAGGCGGGCGTGTCGTGCCAGTTCTGCCGGTCGGCGTGAATCGGCTGATGCGGATGCTGGTAGCCGGGCAACGGATCGTGGGCGTTCATGGCGTGCCAGGTAACCGGCCGCCCGATCATCATCTCGGCGAACTCCAGCACCAGCGGATCGGTGGCCAGTTCGACGAACAGGTCGCCCTTGCTGAACAGGTTGCACAGCCGGCGCACGAACGGCGCCACCGCCGCCTGCTCCCAACCGGCGCGCGCGCCCTCGCTGGCGTAGAGTTGCTCGACCGCGTTCAGAATCGCCGCCACCCGCGGCGCTGCCAGGTGCCGCGCGACGATCACATACCCGTCGCGCCGGAACGCGGCGCGTAGTTGGTTATCGCTCACCGTACCATCGTAAGCGTTACGCCGGAACGGTCAAGAGCAGTGCCTTCATGGGCACCATGGGCGCCATCAATAGCTGCGGGCGTCGATCTGTTCGTCGCCGCTGCCCTCCACGGCCACAAACACGCGATTGGGCAGGCACGCGATCCACTGGCCGGGCCGCGATACCGTGCCGGTCTTGACGCAGATCTGGTTGGCGCAGGGGGCCGCCGCCACGAATACCTCGCCGGCGCGCACCACGATGCGATTGATGCCGAGCGGGCCGGTCACCTCCAGCACCTGGTCTTGGTCGGGGCGCAGCAGCCAGGTGGCCGCGGGGGCGGTAACGCGGATCACCGCCCGCCCGCCCTGGGCGCCGAGCACCCAGCGCGTGATGGCGCCCGCCACGCCCAGCGAGCACAGCAGCGCGACGACATCCAGCAGCCGCAACGGCAGCCAGCGCAGGAAGCGGCGCCGGCCGGGATCTCGGGCGGCGCTCATCTACCGGCGGCGGTTGACGGGCGTCGCCGGAGCACGGTTCCATGCCGTGTGAGCGTATACACTCCGATTGTCGGTTCTCTCGGCTACATCGTTTCCCCAGACCGCCTGCGCACGCTGCTGGTGCACCGCAACGCCCGCCCCGACGACGATCATCTCGGCAAGTACAATGGACTCGGCGGCAAGATGGAACCGCACGAGGACATCGCCACCTGCATGCGGCGCGAGATACGGGAGGAGGCCGGCATCGAGTGCCGGGAGATGACCCTGCGCGGCACCATCAACTGGACCGGCTTCGGGCCGCGCGGCGAGGATTGGCTGGGATTCGTTTTTCGCATCGACCGATTCGAGGGCGAGCCGTTCACCAGCAACCCGGAGGGCGTCCTGGAGTGGCACCCGATCGTCGACCTCCAGAAGCTGCCGCTGTGGGACGGCGACCGCTACTTCCTGGCGATGGTGTTCGACGACGATCCGCGTCCGTTCCACGGCTACATGCCCTACGACAACGACCGGGCGAAGGAATGGCGCTACGTCCGCTGACGGTGCGTCCGCCGACGTTGCGTCCGCTGACGCGCCTCATGACGCGGCCGGCCGCCGCCGGTCCGCGGTAACCGCCTGAATCAGCGCGCGAATGTAGCCGAGGATATACGCCTCGCCCGCCTCGCGGTTGTCGGCGTCACTGCCGACCTGCGGCACATGGTCCGGCACCACCATGCCGTGGTAGCCGACCTCGGCGAGCGCGGTCATGATCCGGTACATGTCCAGATAGCCGTTGTCGGGGAAGGTCTCGTGGAAGTCGGGCATCGGCGAACTGATGTTGCGGAAGTGCACCTGGAAGATGTGGCCGCGGCTGCCGAACTCGTAGATGGCGGCGGCCACGTCCTCGCCGGCGCCCTCGGGGCCGAACATCTCCGCGAAGCAGCCGACGCAGAACAGGATGCCGGAGTGCGGGCTGTGGCCGGCGATCTCCATGGCGCGCCGGAACGCCACCCGGCTGCTGAACAGGCGCGGCACGCCCTGGTGGTCCACCGGCGGATCGTTGGGGTGCAGTTGCAGGCGCACGCCGTTGTCCTCCGCCACCGGCAGGATCTGATCGATGAACGCGGCGTAGTTGTCCCACAGCTCGTCGTGCGAGTAGCGGCGGTCGTAGGCGTCGGGCAGCGCCTGCGCCTCGGCGAGCTGAAACAGGCGCGTGCTGCAGCCGCGTGTCTCGCTGCGTCCGGTGGCGTAGGCGCCGCCGGTGTGCCAGGCGTAGGTCATGGTGCCGACGCCGGCGCGTCCGAGGTCGCCGATGAAGCGCTTGAACAGGTCGATCTCGGACGCGCTGTCCGGCAGACCGAGGGCGATCGGGCGGCAACTGTAGCGGTCGGCGAGCATGATCTCGTGCAGGCCGAGGCCGCCCCCCTCCACCGTGTCGCGGACCCGGCAGATGTCGTCGTAGCCGCTGGCGCTGCTGGGGATGCGGACCTCGACGTTGTCCACTCCCATCTGGCGCAGGAAGCGCATGCGCGGCGCGGTCAGGGTTGCGGGCGTCTGGTGGCTTACGCCGAGTTGCAGGGTAGGGGAACTCATCGGCAGAATCCTACCACTCCGGCACTGGCGGCGCCCAGGCGCCGATCGCCATCACGCCGCCGTCCACGCACACATACTCGCCGGTCATGAAGCCGGCGTGCTCGCTGGCCAGGAACACCATCGCCTTGCCGATGTCCTCCGGACGCCCGAGGCGGCCGAGCGGCTGGTTGCGCGCCCAGTCGGCCAGCGCCGCGGCGGGATCGTCGGTGGCGGCCGCCGCCTCCTGCACCAGTGGGGTATCGATGGTGCCGGGGTTGACCGCCAGCACGCGGATGCCCTGCTTGGCGTAATCGATCGACATCTGGCGGGTCAGGGCAAGAATGCCGCCCTTGCTGGCCGCGTACGCCGGCACCTTGGGCATCGACTGCAGGCCCTGGACACTGGCCACGTTGATGATCGCCCCGCCGCCGCGCTTGCGGATTTCCGGGATGCAGTACTTGGCCATCAGGAAGTGGCTCTTCAGGTTTACCGCCAGGATGCGGTCCCACAGTTCCTCCGAAGTGTCCTCGACGGAGCGGTAGGAGTCGGTACTCTGGATGCCGACGTTGTTGATCAGCACGTCGATGCCGCCGAAGTGTGCCACCGTCTCGGCGGCGGCGCGCCGGCAGTCGGCCGTGATCCCGAGATCGGCGGCGATGAACACCGCTCCCGGGCCGCGCGCCGCCGCCTCACCGGCGGTCGCCTCACCGTGCTCGGCGTCCACGTCCACCACCGCTACCCGCGCTCCGCTGGCGGCGAACTGCAGCGCGATGCCGCGGCCGATGCCCTGCGCGGCGCCGGTCACCAGCACCACCTTGCCGCCGTAGTCAATCGTCATCCCCGTACTCTCCTCGGTCGCCATGATACCTGCTGCGGAGTATTCTGTGCGGCGCTGGCGAGAGCGCGTGCCGCGGGCCGGCACGGGCCCGGCGCTGGCCCAACCGGGTGCCTCGCCCGGCCGGCCTTCGGGAGCCATGGCAGCCGGAGCGCCGTGGGGCAACCGGAAGTTCAGACTTCCTGACATGGTGCGCTGACCGGCTGCCCCGGTAGCTTCCAAATGCTCCAATAAACCTGTTTTTCTGGCCCCTTTTTGCTCTCGCGGGCGATTTCCGCTTGACATCGTATCGTTCAGTATTCCAGAATACAATGATACATGATTGGAGCCCCCCCGTGATCCTCTTCCTGCCCTTCTCCCTTCCTGACGCCACTCCCATCGGCGACCGCTACGCCATGCAGACCCGCGACGGCTTCACCTATTACTTCTTCAATCTCGAACCCTTCGATTGCCATCCCGCCGACGACCGCCGCGCCATGCTGCTCCGCGTCGCCAGGCTGCACGTCGTTTCCGGCGTCCGCCAAGCCGACATCATGTGCGCCTTCGACATCTCGCGCCCCACCGTGGCACGCGCCGTCAAACGCTATCGAGAGCGCGGCGAAGACGCCTTTTTCGAGCCGCGCCGGGGGCGTGGGCGTACCGTCGTCGACGCCGAGATGGCCGACAAGGCCGCCAAACTGCTCGCTTCCGGGATCAGCGGCAGCGCCTGCGCTCGGCAACTCGGCATTCCGGTGAGCACCTTCCACGAAAACCGTCACGCCGGCGTCTTCGCTGCCCCCGCCGCGGCACTTGCCGCCGTCGCGGACGCTCCGCAGGCGGCTGCGGCCACCGATCGCCCCGCCAACGCTTCGCACACCGACCCGGCTGCGGCCACCGATCGCGCCTCCCGCGACGCCCGCGACAAGCAAGCGCCCATGGGCCGCGCGGCTCGTGACGTCGAGGGCCGCATGCTCGCCAGCGCCGGCCTGATGACCGAGGCCAAGCCGGTGTTCGCCGCGCCCGCCCACGGCGTCGCTCACGGCGGCGTGCTCGCGGCACTGCCGATGCTGCTGCGTGCGGGTCTGCTCGGTGCCGCCAACCGCCTGTTCCGGCTGCCCGACGGATTTTATGGCTTGACCACCATCCTCCTGTTCGTCGCCTTCATGACGCTGGCCCGAGTACGCAATCCCGAGGGCCTCCGCTACCAGGCGCCCGGCGAGTGGGGCGCGATCCTCGGCCTCGACCGCTGCCCCGAGACCAAGACCCTACGCCGCAAAATCAGGCTGCTCACCAGCGCCGAGCACACCGTTCGCGATTGGCAATCGGCACTGGCACGCACCTGGGCCACCGAGCACGACGACGACTGGGCGACGCTGGCCGTGGACGGCCACGTGAAGGTATACGCCGGGCGCAACGGTCGGCTGCCGAAACACTTCGTCGCGCGCCAGAAGCTGTGTATGCCTGCGTCCGTGAGCTATTGGATCAACGCCCTCGGCGGCATGCCCCTGCTGTGCCTGCACAAGGCGCTCGACCCGAAGCTGATCAAGGCGCTCGAACAGGACGTGGTGCCGCACCTGCAGCAACTGGGGGTGGTGCCGGAAGCGGCCCCCGACCTGACCAAGCCGGACGCCGGCGTGCCGGCGCTCACCCTGGTGTTCGACCGCGAGGGCTGGAGCCCGGACCTGTTCAAGCGTCTGGCCCGGCGCGGCATCGCCTGCATCACCTGGCACAAGAACTTCAAGGGTGAGGACTGGCCGCAGCAGGATTTCCGCACCCTTGAGGTACCGATCCATGGGCCCGCCGGAACCAGTGCCACCACCGTTGACCTCGCCGAGCAGCCGATCGTCCTGCGCAACGGGCTCACCGTCCGCCAGATTCGGCGCCGTCTCGCCAACGGTCGCCAGGTGCCAGTGATCACCACCCACCCGCAGATGCCCTTGGTCCAGGTTGCCGGCGCCATGTTCTCGCGCTGGTCGCAGGAGAACTTCTTCAAGTATATGCGCGAGCAGTTCAACCTCGACTCCCTGCCCAGCCATGACCTGGCTCCGCTTGACCCCGACGCGCAGGTCGTGAACCCCGTGCGCCGCGCCCTCGAAAAGACCATCAGGCGGGTACGCAGCCGCTTGGCAACGGCCCGCAATCGTCTCGCCGAGGCCCTCCAGGAACACCACCGGGACACCGCCACCCGCCTTCAGGCTGACGCCAACTCCCTTGCCGCGGAACTCGACCAACTCAAGCAGCAGCGTGCCGACTCGCCCACCCATGTCCGCGCCGGCGACCTGCCGGAGCAGGACAAGCTGGACGCCCTGCCGGTTGGCGGGCGCCTGTTCCTGGACGTGGTGCGCATGATCGCCTATCGCGCGGAGACCCGGATGATGGTGCCGGTCATCACCACCCAGGGCAAGAAACCGAATGCCCGCAGGCTGCTGCGCGCGTTGCTCACCTCCGACGCCAACATCATCCCACAGCCGGCCAAGGGAATTCTGCGCATCCAGCTTCTCGGCCTCGGCAGCGACGCCTGCGACCGCATGCTCGCTCCCCTGGTCGAGGAACTCAACGCAACCCGCACGATCTATCCCGGCACCGATCTCACGCTCGTCTACGAGTTGGCCGGTGATCCGCCGCCAGCAGTGTCACCTGATTCTGGCTGAGGTCAGGAAGTCTGAAGTTAGCCGCATGAGGCGAAACTGGGCGGCTTACCCGCCGCGCCGGCCGCTACGCAACGGACGAGTCCAGGGGCGGAGCGCGAGGTGGCGCCGGCTCCAGGACCGGGTTGTGCCGTGATGCCGGCGCCTCAGCGCCACTGCTGCCGCAGCAGGTGGTAGCCGCGATGGGCCGTGAGCTTGCGCGCCAGTTCCGCAATCTGCGGCTGCGGGTCGTAGAGCGCCAACTCGAACAACCGGCGATGGCGGCGCAGGTCGTAGTGCTCCAGCACGCGCGCAACCGCAATGGGTAAGCTGCACGCGGGAGATCACGTGTGCTCGTACCGGCTTCCTTCGGCAACGGGTCTGCCCCGCCTCGCATTGAACAAATCCGCGCAGACTCCTTTGTTGCACATAGTCCCCAATCCGGTGAGCGCCACGGCGCTCTCAGATCGATCATGTGCCGGCTGCCGGCCCCCATCCAGAGATCTCCGTTTCCTACGTCGTCAAGGGTCATTCGGTCGACACCCGTCTCAGCGGCCCGCCGCTGCATATCTGCTTCCTGGCAAGTCGGTGTGCCGCAGGCACGGCGACGACTATTCCTGCACGTCAGATTCTCCAATTCAATAGGGCGACTCCAGCTCCCAGTTTCGCATGCCACCCTCCACGTATTGGTAGACCTTAGCTTTCTCTCCCAACTCAGGCGACGTGAGCAGATAGTCCAGCCCGGCGTTCGGAGGAAGCGGGGGATTGACGACATCTTCGTGAGGCTCTACTCGATCCGGCGGCCGGCGAGAGTTCCACAGGGAGACGAACAATCCAACCGTGCCTCCGTAGTGCGCTGCAAGCGCCTTGTAGATGGAGTCGTTTTCCTCCCTGATTAACTCCGCTACGGCGTCACGCAGGATTTCGGCTTTCTCATCCTCGTCTTCGGCTTCGTCGTCGTCATGTCGTTCGACACTTCCGCTCTCGTCATCCGGCAGATACCCGTCGATCCGGGCCATTTCCCATAGCATGTCATCGTCCAGGTGCAAGGCTTCGAGAAATTCCCAAATCCGGGGATGGCCGAAGAAATACCCGCCCAGTTCGGGCCCGTCGGGTACCTGCTGATAGATCCCCATGTATACCGCCAACAGACATATCGCTCGTAACTTCAAGAGTGCTTGGGCGTATTCGTGATTCTCGAATCTCGACCCTCCGGCGAGACCAGCCCGCATCAGCGCTCCCCACGACTCCTGATACCAACGCAACTCGGGATGATCCATCATCACGCATCCGTACTCATCGAAGAAACCCGCGACGTCACCCCAATCCAATTCGTCCGTCTCCTCGTCTCCACGAAGTCGAGCAGCAGCACCTGCGGCTCGGTCACGATGGCGCGCGCGATCAGCTACCCGCTGCCGCTCGCCGCCGGAGAGCTGTACCGGCAGCTTTGCGACCGGATCAGTCGTTTTCATGAATCACTACAAGCGTCGCAACCGCTCCAGAAGCTCCTTGGCGTGCGGGCATTCAAGCTCGACGAGATTGGAGGTGAGCTTCGCCAAGAGATCGAACGATACCTTCCCTTTCTCGTACGGATTCGAACATCGGGCAGTCGCCGCTCGAAGCGCATTGAGAACAGTGTCTTTGCGCCGCCACCCTCGATGAAGATGAGCGCGCTCACCATCGGTTGCCTCCGATGTCCCCGCTACTCCAAAGATCTCCGAGCGTTGCGGACGCGCCGTAACTCTCCAACCACTGCTTCAGGTGCGCTGCGTCCAGACGTTCGAACTGCGACTCGCCATTCTCCTTGGTACATACGACCACGCTGGAAGGGTGTTCGGTCAGCGCATCAACCAGCATCCGAGAGTGGGTCGTCACCACGATCTGCATGCGCCCGGACGCCTCCACCAGCAGTTCGGCGATCTCCGGGATCAGATCCGGGTGTAGCCCGAGCTCCGGCTCGTCGATGGCAACCAGCGGCGGCGGATCGGGATGCAACAGGATGGACAGGAGCGTCATATAGCGCAGCGTACCGTCGGAGAGACGGGCCGTCGTGATCAGACGCCCGCCGCTCTCTTTCAGAGAGAGCAGAAGGTTGCCGTCACGAACCGTTGTGTAGATGCCATCGACCCCTTCGTATAATTGACGCAGCGCATCGACGAAGCGATCCTCGATGCGCGGGAGAATGTTGGAGAGCACGAGAATCAGATTATCTGCGCCGTCTTCGAGAATGTCGTTTCTGCCGTGACTGCTCTGCATTCGCCGCAACGGCGTCGACGGACCGAATGTCCAGTCCCGGTACAGGCGGATCCGCTCGTATTGTTCCTGGAGCCAGCCCAGCACCGGATACCGCTCGGGATCCTTCACTTGCGACAGGATCGACTTCTCCGGTTTCACGCTTTCGCGCCGAAGCCCCCGGACTTCCGGATCATTGATGACCGGCTCTCCCCTTTGATACCGATAGAAGAAGTACGTGTCCGGAGAGCCTGGCAGCGGACGTTCGTTTTCGATGCGTTCGTCTGCGACTTCGAAGCGATTGCCATGCCGGATGATCTCCAGGACGTGACGTATCGGCATCTGTCCCTGCGGCGAAGATTCGAGGACCGCGTCGATGGTCGCGGCGCTCACCTCATTCGTCAGGCCAGCAACCGACGGCGCCTTCCACAACCACTCTTGCACGCCTCCCATTGCCTTGATCGGCGCCGGAAGATCATCCGGTGACGCGCGCAACAGTGCAAGCACTTCAAGCAGATTCGACTTCCCCGCACCGTTCGGACCGATCAGGACGTTCAACGGCTGCAGCGGCAGGTCGATTCCTTCCGGGCCGAATGACAACAGACCGGCCACCTTGAGGCGATGTATCAACATCTTCCGGTTACTCTACGGCATCACCATGCGGCTGCCAAATGCCGGGTCCCGATCGCAGCGCTACACCGGGCGCAGGGTGGCGCCGAACACGGTGACGCCGTCCGGTGTACCGGTAACCACCCGGGTGACGCGCAGCGTGCAGCGGTGCGTGCCCGGTGCGTCGACCGCAATTCGGCCGAGGGTCACCGCGTACTCGGGGAAGTACTGCGAGCGCGGCGTATTCAGCACGGCAGCGCCGCGCAGCGGACCGCCGGCCGCACTGCCGCCGGCGGCAACCTGCAGGTGGTGCTCGCTCATCTCGGTCGTGTCGTACACCGGTGCGGCGATCACGGTCACCTCGAAGGTGCCGGGTTCGAACACCTTCACCTGCCACGACAGCTCGCCGCCGGTGTCCATCCAGCCGGCGGTCATGCCGTTGGACAGGACCTCGAGCGTCGAGTCCTCGCCCTTGGCCACGCTCGCCAGGTGGGCGTGCAGATGGATGGAACCGTCCGGCTGCTGCACGGTGAGGGGGTCGGCCTCTGCATCGCCGGCGACATCGAGCGCCACCACCGGCACCGGCTCGCAGCCGCTCAGGTCGGGCAGTTGCAGGCGCAGGCGGTCCACCTCGCCGGCGGCGGTGCGGTCCTGCGCGTAGCGCACCGCCGCGGCCGACCCCAGCAGGTGTGCGCCCGTGACCCGCGTACGCAGTCCGTGCACCACCAGTTCCGCCGCCGGCTGCAGCAGATGGAAGAACAGGCGTCCCGGCTTGGCCGTCATGCGCAGCCCGTCGTGTTCGTAGGGAAAGGGGCTGGCGCCGGTGCCGTAGATCGCCTCGCCGTTGGTCCGCATCCAGGCGCCGATGGCGCGTAGCCGCTGCGCGCTCGGTTCCGGGATCACTCCCGCCGCCGTGGGGCCGACGTTGAGCAGGTAGTTCACCCCCTTGCTCGCCAGGTCGATCAGCAGCAGCAGCAGGGTCTCGGTCGACTTCCAGTGGTGGTCGGTGCTCTTGAAGCCCCAGGTGTCGTTCAGCGTTGCGGGCGTCTCGTAGTCGGCCTGCACCCGCCCGGCGGGAATCTGGTTATCGCCCAGGCTGCCGTAGTCGCCGACGTCGTTGCCGATGCGCCCGCTCACCAGGCAGTCGGGCTGCAGCCGGTGCACGAAATCGCGCAGCTCGATGCTGTGCTCGCGGCTGATGGAGTAGGGCGTGTCGAACCAGATCAGCCCCACCGGGCCGTACTGGGTGAGCAGCTCGCGCAACTGCGGCTTGACCTTGCGTTCCAGGTAGGCGGCGAAGTCCTTGTCTTCCGCGGCGAAGTCCCAGTCGTTGCGGGAGCCGCCGGGATCATGCCAATCCTGGTCCTGGGAGTAGTAGAAACCGAGCGTAATGCCCGCCGCGCGGCAGGCGTCCGCCAGTTCGGCCAGCGGATCGCGCCCGAACGGGGTGGCATCCACGATGTTGTAGGGGCAGCACGGTGACTGGTACAGGGCGAACCCGTCGTGGTGCTTGGCGGTGATCACCAGGTAGCGCATGCCCGCCTGGACGGCGACATCGACCCACGCGGCGGCGTCGAACCGGACCGGGTCGAACTGCTTCGCCAGGGTCTCGTACTCGGCGCGCGGGATGCGCTTGCGGAGCATGATCCACTCGCCGATGCCGTCCACCGGTTCACCCTTCCAGATGCCGGCCGGAATGGCGTACAGGCCCCAATGAATGAACATGCCGAAGCGCGCCTCGCGCCACCAGCCCAAACCCGGATGATCGACCACCGGAGCGGCGTTGCGGCCGCCCATGCGCGTGCGCCAGTTGGTAAACTCTGCCATGGCGCGCAGGGTAGCCTGATGTTGCCGTCACGTTCCACCGCCCGCGCGGTTGCGCTATGATGCGGTCATGGCGGATACCCTGGTGCACGTTTCCACGCCCGTTCCCGCGCCGCGAGAGGCGCCGCACGACGAAGCCTCGCGCCCGGCCACGGCCGGCTTCATCGACGCGGACTGCCACGGCTACCCGGCCTCGATGAGCGTTCTGTATCCCTACATGGCACCACGCTGGCGCGCGTTCGTGCAGGACACCGGCTACGAGGGGCCGATGGCAAATCCCTACCCGAAGGTGTACGCCAACGCCGCGCGGCGCGACGCCTATCCACCGGGTGGCGGCAAGCCGGGCACCGATGAACGGTTCGCGGCCGGCCAGTTGCTGGACACCTGGGGCTTGGCCTACGCGGTCATCAATCCCCTGTACGCCCACTCGCTGGTGCGCAACCTGCATCTCGGCAGCGAGTTGATGCGGGCGGTGAACCGCTGGCTGGCCGCCGAGTGGCTGGACGCCGATCCGCGCTGGCGCGGCTCCATCGTAGTGAACATCGAAGACCCGGAGGCGGCCGCGGAGGAGATCCGTACCGTGGCCCGCGACGGGCGCTTCGTGCAGGTGCTGCTGCTGGTGCGTTCTCCCGAACCATACGGGCGGCAGCGGTTCCGGCCCATCTTCCGCGCCGCGACCGAGGCGGGGCTGCCGGTGGGCATCCATTTCGGCGGCGGCGGCACCCCGATCACCGGCGTCGGGTGGCCCTCCTACTACATCGAGGACCACACCGGCATGGCGCAGGCGTTCCAGTCGCAGGTGATCAGTCTGGTGTGCGAGGGCGTGCTGGAGGAACTACCGGAGTGCCGCATCGGCCTGATCGAGGGCGGCTTCGCCTGGCTGCCGCCACTGATGTGGCGCCTCGACAAGAACTACCGGGGGCTGCGCGAAGAGGTGCCGTGGCTCACCAGGCTGCCGAGCGAGTACATCCGCGAGCAGTTTCGCGCCACCACCCAGCCGATGGAGGAGCCGGAGGATCCGCAGCACCTGTTGCAGATGATCTCCATGATCGGCAACGACGAGTTCCTGATGTTCGCCACCGACTACCCGCACTGGGACTTCGACGCCCCTGATCGCGCCATCCGTCCGCTGGAGCACACGCCGCTGCATGGCGCCGTGGCGAGCGGCAATGCGCGCCGATTCTACGACTTCGAGCGTGGCTGAGCGCCCGCGTACGGATCGATGACCCGCCTCGACGTGGGGCCGGTCACCGCGTTTCCCGACGGCAGCGTGCGGCGCGTCCATGCCGGGCGCCGGGCACTGGTCGTAGTGCATCATGACGGCCGCTGGCACGCCTTGCGCGACCGGTGCCCGCACCAGGGCGCTCCACTGTCGCGTGGCCGGGTGGTCGAGCAGGCGTGTGCGCACCTCGACAACGGGCGGGCGGTGTTCGGCGGCCACCAGACCGCGCTGCAGTGCCCCTGGCACGGCTGGTCGTTCCGTCTCGCCGACGGCACCACCCCGGCCTCGCCCAGCGTGCGCGTGCGCCGCTATCCGGTGCGCATCGTAGGCGACCGGGTGGTCGTCGAATTGAACTGAACAACCTCAGGCGCCACAGTCAAAGCACCAAAAAAAACCGCCGGCACGTTCTCTCCGGAGTCGGAGAGAGCGCGCCAGCGGCATAACCGCGCGGTAGTAAGGCCTACGGCGCGGCGACGTACACCTGCGTGAACTCCACCGGGCCGCCGAGGGTGCGCAGCGCGACCGCGTCGCCACCGGTCACCGCGGTGCCGACGTTGACCGTGAGTTGCTCCTCGCCGTTCACCAGGAGCGTGGTCATACCGGTGTCACGGTACAGCGCCTCCACGTTGATCATCGAGGAAAGGCTATGCGGAATCCTGCTGCTCGCAAGCCACATCAGCGTGTTGTCGTCCGCGGACTCGTAGAACTGCAGGTGCAGATCCTCGGAGTCGTAGAACGGATCCTGGGTTACCCAGAGCAGATAGGACTTGCCATAGTTCCAGGTATTCCCGGAACTCGGGGTAGCCGAAGCAAGAATGTGCAGTCCGAATCCGACCTTCTTGCCGCCCTCGGCGTTGGCCGAGAACCCGAACAGCAGTTCGGATGCCGACTGGTCCGCGGGAATCGCGTACTTGGCGTGGCTCGCGTCGGCGTCGGTCTGGGCGACCGATCCACCCCGTGTGGTCCACGAGCCTTCGCCAGCCAGTGCCCGACCGCCGCCGAACCCGTTCACTATGAAGTTGCCCAACCGGACCAGATTGTCGCGGGCCAGTTCGCCGCGCGTCCGCACGTCCCAACCGTCATCGCTCGCCGCCACCATCACCTGGCCGTCGGCGTCGCGCGTCAGGGTCAGGGTGTGCGCCCGGCCCTCGATTCCCACGTTGGAGATAACCAGCGTGCCTTCGTCGAGCTTCGCTTGCGCGGCGTCGAGCTGCAACGAATCGGCCACCAAGCTGGCTCCCTCGAACAGCGCCGTCGCGGTCGCGGTACCCGCGTCATAGCGGATTCGCGCCGACACCGGGGCGCCGGCGTACTGGATGCCGGAGATGTAGACCTCATTCGGACCGGCAGCCGTCAGGCTGGCCGATTCAAGATCGAGCAGGCCGGCGTTCAGACCGGGCAGGCTCGACCCCTCGATGATGGCGGCCATTTCCATCTCCAGCGCCATCGCTCGGTCCTGCGCGTCGGCCAGCGCACCGTTGGCCGCGTCCAGCTCGCTGTTCGCCGCCGCCAGCGCGTTGTTCGCCGCCGCCAGCGCCAGCCGCGCCGCTTCGGCGTCGGCATTCGCTTCATCAAGCTGCTGTTTCTGCGCGGCCAGTTGGGCCACCGTGTCGGCCAGTTCCTCCCGCGTTTCGGCCAACAGCTCTTCGGCCGTCGCCGGCAGGTCCACGCGGCTGAGGCCGGACACCTGTAACTGCCCGTCACCGGTGTACTGCAGCGTCCCGGAATACCCGGCACCGCCGACACTGACGTTGGCGACCGTGAACGAATCGGGAGACGCGAAGGCGACCGTGGTCTGTGACAGGTCGACCGAGTCGGGAATCAGCTTGCCGACGGGTCCGAACACGTATTGCACAGTGGCGCTCGTGCCGCCCGCATACTTGAGCAGGGCAGAGTAGGGCTGACCACCGTACATGATGTTGGATACGTAGATGGCGTCCGGCCCGGCGAGAGAAACCTGCGCCCTGCCGAAGTCGGCAAGACCGGCGTCGAGCTGCGCGAAGGCGACCTGCACCGCGGACGGCTGATGCATCGCCATCTTAATCGCGTCCATCTCGGCTTCCGCTGCCGCGGCGCGCGCCATCGCGGCGTCTACCTTGGCATCGGCGTCGGCCATGGCCGCGCTGACCATTTCGTCAGCCGCGGCCTTGGCATCGCTCACCATCTGGTCCGCCTCGGCCATGGCCGCGCTCACCTTGGCCTCCGCGTCGGCCATGGCGGCGCTGACCATCTGGTCTGCGTCGTCCATGGCCTCGTCGATTGCGGCGGCTGCGTTCTCGGCATCGGTCGGCGGCAGGGTGACGCGGCGAATGCCGGTCACCTGCAACTGTCCGTCGCCGGAGTACTGCAACGTACCCGCGTAGCCGACGCCGCCCACTTCGACGTTGGAAACGGCGAAGGAGTCGGGCGATACGAAGGCGACCGTGGTCTGTGTCAGTCCGAGGGCATCGGGGATCAGCTTGCCGGCCGCCCCGAACACGCCGAGCACGGTGGCGGTGGTGCCGCCCTCGTACTTGACCAGTGCCGAATAGGGCTGCCCGCCGTACATGATCGACGAGATGTAGATCATGTCGGGACCGGCGAGAGACGCTTGCGCGCTGTCGAAGTTCGCCAGGGCGGCGTCGAGATCGGCGAAAGAAACCATTACCTCAGATGCCTGATGCATGGCCATCTTCATCGCCTCGAGTTCGTCCCGCGCTGCCTCGGCGTCCGCCATGGCGGCATCGGCCGCGGCCTGGGCGGCGTCCACCTTGGCATCGGCGTCCGCCATGGCCTCGCTCACCATCGCCTTGGCATCGGCCTTGGCATCGCTCACCATTTGAGCTGCCTCGGCCTTGGCCGCCGCGATTGCGGCGGCGGCCATCTCTGCCTCGGTCGGCGGCAGCGTGACGCGGCGGATGCCGGTCACCTGCAGTTGTCCGTTGCCGGTGTACTGCAACGTGCCCGAGTACCCGTTGTCGCCAATCGCCACGTTGGATACTGCGAAGGTGTCAGGGGACCGGAAGGCGATTTCGGTCTGCGACAGACCGACGGAATCGGGAATCAGCTTGCCGTCCGGTCCGAACACCTGCTTCACGGTGGCGGTGGTGCCGCCGTCGTAGCTGAGCAGTGCCGAGTAGGGCCGGCCGGCGTACATGATATTGGAGACATAGATTGCGTCGGGCCCGGCGAGCGACGCCATGGCGTTGTCAAAGTCTACCAGGCCTGCATCCAGGTCGGCGAACGAGACCATCACCTCTGACGGCTGATGCATGTCCATCATCATCGCGTCGAGTTCCGCGTTGGCCATGTCGGCGGCGTCTTGCGCCCTGTCCGCAGCGGCGTGCGCCGCTTCCAGAGCGGCCTGCGCCGTCTGCAACTCGGATTCAAGAGACGCGATCTGCGCACCCTTTGCGCTGTTGTCGGCCAGAGCGGCTTCCAATTCCGCCTTGGCTTCGGCCAGCAACTCCATCGCCGTCGGCGGCAACGCCACTTGGCGAATGCCGGTTACCTGCAGCGTGCCGTTGCCGGCGTAGGCCAAGGTACCGGAATAGCCGGCTCCGCCTACGGAGACGTTGGAGATCTCCCAGGCATTCGGCGACACGAAGACCAACTCCGTCTGCGACAGATCCACGGAGTCCGGGATCAGTTTGCCGCTGCTGCCGAACATGTGCGTTACCTCGGCGGTGGTGCCGCCGGTGTAGCGCAGCAGTGCCGAGTAGTGCTGGCCGTCATACATGATCGACGACACGTACACGGAATCGGGCCCCGCGAGGGAAACCCGGGCGTCGGCGAAGCTCGCCCGACTCGGATCGATCTGACCGTCCGAGATCATGATGGCAGAAGGCTGGAACGCCTCGGCGATCATGGTAGCGAGTTCGTCAGCGGCCATATCCGCTTTGCCTTGCGCTTCATCAACGGCGGCCTGTGCGTCCGCCGCCATATCGTTGGCTGCCTGCAGATCGGTTGCCAGAGAAGCGATCTCGTCGCTCTGCGCGCTGTTCTCCGCTTGCGCGGCTGCCAGCGCTGCCTCGACCTCGGCCAGCGCGACCTGCGCCTCCTCCAGAGCGGTAGCCGGCAGCGCCACCTGGCGAATGCCGGTCACCTGCAGCGTGCCGTTGCCGGCGTACGCCAGCGTGCCCGAGTAGCCGACCCCGCCCACGGAGACGTTGGACACCTCCCAGGCGTTGGGCGACATGAACACCAAATCGGTCTGCGACAGATCCACGGAGTCGGGAATCATCTTGCCGCTGCCGCCGAATATCTGCTTCACCTCGGCGGTGGTGCCGCCGGTGTAGCGCAGCAGCGCCGAGTAGCGCTGGCCGTCATACAGGATGGAAGAGACGTACACGGAATCGGGGCCCGCGATGGCAATGTGGGCATCCGCGAAACTGGCACGGCTCGGATCGATCTGGCCGTCCGAGATCATGACCGCGGACGGCTGGAAGGCGTCCGCCATCATGGCATCGAGGTCGGCGTTGGCCATATCGGCGCTCGCCTGGGCGTCATCAGCCATGGCCATCGAATCGGCAGCCATGGACTGCGCGCCGGCGAGACCCGCCTCAAGAGAAGCATTGTCCGCTTGCAGTGCATCGTTGGCGGTTTGCGAAGCTGCCAGTGCCGCTTCGACTTCGACCAGCGCGGCCTGCGCCTCCTCCAGAGCGGTAGCCGGCAGTTCCACCTGGCGAATGCCGGTTACCTGCAGCGTGCCGTTGCCGGCGTACGCCAGCGTACCGGAGTAGCCGACCCCGCCCACGGAGACGTTGGACACCTCCCAGGCGTTCGGCGACATGAACACCAAATCGGTCTGCGACAGATCCACGGAGTCGGGAATCATCTTGCCGCTGCCGCCGAATATCTGCTTCACCTCGGCGGTGGTGCCACCGGTGTAGCGCAGCAGCGCCGAGTAGCGCTGGCCGTCATACAGGATGGAAGAGACGTACACGGAATCGGGGCCCGCGATGGCAACGTGGGCATCCGCGAAACTGGCACGGCTCGGGTCGAGCTGGCCATCCGAGATCATGACCGCGGACGGCTGGAAGGCATCCGCCATCATGGCATCGAGGTCGGCGTTGGCCATATCGGCGCTCGCCTGGGCGTCATCAGCCATGGCGTTCGCGCCGGCGAGATCCGCCGCAAGAGAAGCATTGTCCGCTTGCAGCGCATCGTTTGCGGCTTGCGAAGCTGCCAGTGCCGCTTCGACTTCGGCCAGCGCGGCCTGCGCCTCCTCCATAGCGGTAGCCGGCAGTTCCACCTGGCGAATGCCGGTTACCTGGAGCTTGCCGTTGCCGGCGTACGCCAGGGTGCCGGAGTAGCCGACCCCGCCCACGGAGACGTTGGACACCTCCCAGGCGTTCGGCGACATGAACACCAAATCGGTCTGCGACAGATCCACGGAGTCGGGAATCATCTTGCCGCTGCCGCCGAATATCTGCTTCACCTCGGCGGTGGTGCCGCCGGTGTAGCGCAGCAGCGCCGAGTAGCGCTGGCCGTCATACAGGATGGAAGAGACGTACACGGAATCGGGGCCCGCGATGGCAATGTGGGCATCCGCGAAACTGGCACGGCTCGGATCGATCTGGCCGTCCGAGATCATGACCGCGGACGGCTGGAAGGCATCCGCCATCATGGCATCGAGGTCGGCGTTGGCCATATCGGCGCTCGCCTGGGCGTCATCAGCCATGGCCATCGAATCGGCAGCCATGGACTGCGCGCCGGCGAGACCCACCTCAAGAGAAGCATTGTCCGCTTGCAGCGCATCGTTGGCGGTTTGCGAAGCTGCCAGTGCCGCTTCGACGTCGGCCAGGGCGGCCTTGGCTTCCGCCAGCGCGTCATGCGGCAGTTCCACCTGGCGAATGCCGGTGACCTGCAGCTTGCCGTTGCCGGCGTACGCCAGGGTACCGGAGTAGCCGACCCCGCCCACGGAGACGTTGGACACCTCCCAAGCGTTGGGCGACATGAACACCAAATCGGTCTGCGACAGATCCACGGAGTCGGGAATCATCTTGCCGCTGCCGCCGAATATCTGCTTCACCTCGGCGGTGGTGCCGCCGGTGTAGCGCAGCAGCGCCGAGTAGCGCTGGCCGTCATACAGGATGGAAGAGACGTACACGGAATCGGGGCCCGCGATGGCAATGTGGGCATCCGCGAAACTGGCACGGCTCGGATCGATCTGGCCGTCCGAGATCATGACCGCGGACGGCTGGAAGGCATCCGCCATCATGGCATCGAGGTCGGCGTTGGCCATATCGGCGCTCGCCTGGGCGTCATCAGCCATGGACTGCGCGCCGGCGAGACCCGCCTCCAGCGAAGCTATCGTCTCGCCCTGCGCAGCGTTGTCCGCTTGCAGCGCATCGTTGGCGGTTTGCGAAGCTGCCAGTGCCGCTTCGACGTCGGCCAGGGCGGCCTTGGCTTCCGCCAGCGCGTTATGCGGTAGTTCGACCTGGCGAATGCCGGTCACCTGCAGCGTGCCGTTGCCGGCGTACGCCAGCGTACCGGAGTAGCCGATGCCACCGACGGAGACGTTGGACACCTCCCAGGCGTTGGGCGACATGAATACCAAATCGGTCTGCGACAGATCCACGGAGTCCGGAATCATCTTGCCGCTGCTGCCGAATATCTGCTTCACCTCGGCGGTGGTGCCGCCGGTGTACCGAAGCAGCGCCGAGTAGCGCTGGCCGTCATACAGGATCGACGACACGTACACGGCATCGGGACCGGCGATGGCTATCCGGGCATCCGCGAAACTGGCACGGCTGGGATCGATCTGGCCGTCCGAGATCATGACCGCGGACGGCTGGAAGGCATCCGCCATCATGGCATCGAGGTCGGCGTTGGCCATATCGGCGCTCGCCTGGGCGTCACCAGCCATGGACTGCGCGCCGGCGAGATCCGCCTCCAGCGAAGCTATCGTCTCGCCCTGCGCGGCGTTGTCCGCTTGCAGCGCATCGTTGGCGGTTTGCGAAGCTGCCAGTGCCGCTTCGACGTCGGCCAGGGCGGCCTTGGCTTCCGCCAGCGCGTTATGCGGTAGTTCGACCTGGCGAATGCCGGTCACCTGCAGCGTGCCGTTGCCGGCGTACGCCAGCGTACCGGAGTAGCCGATGCCACCGACGGAGACGTTGGACACCTCCCAGGCGTTGGGCGACATGAATACCAAATCGGTCTGCGACAGATCCACGGAGTCCGGAATCATCTTGCCGCTGCTGCCGAATATCTGCTTCACCTCGGCGGTGGTGCCGCCGGTGTACCGAAGCAGCGCCGAGTAGCGCTGGCCGTCATACAGGATCGACGACACGTACACGGCATCGGGACCGGCGATGGCTATCCGGGCATCCGCGAAACTGGCACGGCTGGGATCGATCTGGCCGTCCGAGATCATGACCGCGGACGGCTGGAAGGCATCCGCCATCATGGCATCGAGGTCGGCGTTGGCCATATCGGCGCTCGCCTGGGCGTCATCAGCCATGGCCATCGAATCGGCAGCCATAGACTGCGCGCCGGCGAGATCCGCCTCCAGCGAAGCTATCGTCTCGCCCTGCGCGGCGTTGTCCGCTTGCAGCGCATCGTTGGCGGTTTGCGAAGCTGCCAGTGCCGCTTCGACGTCGGCCAGGGCGGCCTTGGCTTCCGCCAGCGCGTTATGCGGCAGTACGACCTGGCGAATGCCGGTCACCTGCAGCGTGCCGTTGCCGGCGTACGCCAGCGTACCGGAGTAGCCGATGCCGCCGACGGAGACGTTGGACACCTCCCAGGCGTTCGGCGACATGAATACCAAATCGGTCTGCGACAGATCCACGGAGTCCGGAATCATCTTGCCGCTGCTGCCGAATATCTGCTTCACCTCGGCGGTGGTGCCGCCGGTGTACCGAAGCAGCGCCGAGTAGCGCTGGCCGTCATACAGGATCGACGACACGTACACGGCATCGGGACCGGCGATGGCTATCCGGGCATCCGCGAAACTGGCACGGCTGGGATCGATCTGGCCGTCCGAGATCATGACCGCGGACGGCTGGAAGGCATCCGCCATCATGGCATCGAGGTCGGCGTTGGCCATATCGGCGCTCGCCTGGGCGTCATCAGCCATGGCCATCGAATCGGCAGCCATGGACTGCGCGTCGGCGAGACCCGCCTCAAGAGAAGCATTGTCCGCTTGCAGCGCATCGTTGGCGGTTTGCGAAGCTGCCAGTGCCGCTTCGACCTCGGCCAGGGCGGCCTTGGCTTCCGCCAGCGCGTTATGCGGCAGTTCGACCTGGCGAATGCCGGTCACCTGCAGCGTGCCGTTGCCGGCATACGCCAGCGTACCGGAGTAGCCGATGCCGCCGACGGAGACGTTGGACACCTCCCAGGCGTTCGGCGACATGAATACCAAATCGGTCTGCGACAGATCCACGGAGTCCGGAATCATCTTGCCGCTGCTGCCGAATATCTGCTTCACCTCGGCGGTGGTGCCGCCGGTGTACCGAAGCAGCGCCGAGTAGCGCTGGCCGTCATACAGGATCGACGACACGTACACGGCATCGGGACCGGCGATGGCTATCCGGGCATCGGCGAAGCTCGCCCGGCTCGGGTCGATC
The DNA here is from genome assembly GCA_965262935.1 of Spirochaetia bacterium. Lineage (GTDB taxonomy): Bacteria > Spirochaetota > Spirochaetia > SZUA-6 > Bin103 > Bin103. Next base: position 2,698,621 of record OZ253572.1, read on the forward strand.
TGGCCATCCGAGATCATGACCGCGGACGGTTGGTACGCGTCTGCCATCATGGCGTCGATCGTGGCGTTGGCCATGTCGAGCTCGTCGCCCGCCATGTCCGCGCTGTCCTGAGCGGCCTCGAGGTCCGCCTCCAGAGAGGCTACCTGGTCGCTCATCGCGGCGTTGTCCGCCCGCGAAGCCGCCAGCGCGGCTTCCACCTGCGCCAGGGCGGCCTGCGCGTCGGCCAGCGCGTCATGCGGCAGTTCGACCTGGCGAATGCCGGTCACCTGCAGCTTGCCGTCGCCAGCGTACGCCAGGGTGCCGGAGTAGCCGACCCCGCCTACGGAGACGTTGGACACCTGCCAGGCGTTGGGCGCCACGAACACCAACTCGGTCTGCGACAGATCGACGGAGTCGGGAATCAGTTTCCCCGCGCTGCCGTATATCTGCCTGACCTCGGCGGTAGTGCCGCCGGAGTACTTGAGCAGGGCCGAGTAGCGCTGGCCGCCATACGTGATCGAAGAAACGTACACGGAGTCGGGGCCGGCAACGGCAACGCGGGCGTCGGCGAAGCTGGCCTGGCCCGGATCGAGCTGATCGTCTCCAATCATGATCGCGGCAGGCTGGAATGCGTCGGCCATCATGGCATCGAGCGCGGCCCGTGCCGCCGCGGCATCGGTTTCTGCAACCCACTGCGCGACGCCGGCGTCCTCCGCCATGATTTCCGCTTCCGATCTGGCGAGCCGTGCGGCATCTCCTTCCGCCCGCGCGGCGTCGGCGTCGGCCATCGCCGCATCGGTTGCGGCTCGTGCTCCACTGGCGGCAACGTCCGCCTCCAGCATCAGCGCCTCGGCCCTGGCCAGTTCGGCGCGCAGCGCGGCGATCTGCTCGTCCGCGGTCGGCGGCAGTCCGACGCTGCGCAGGCCGGTTACCTGCAGCCTGTTGCCGCCGACGTGCTGCAACTCGCCGGTGTAGCCGGCGGAACCGATTGCAACGTCAGCCACCACCAGTTTGTCGGGAGCCCTGAAGATGAGCCTGGTTCGGCTCAGGTCGACGGCATCGGGGATCATCTTGCCGTGAGCGCCGAAGATGGTTGCCACGGTGGCGGTGGTGCCGCCGGAGTACTTGAGCAGAGCCGAATAGGGCTGCCCGCCGTACATGATCGACGACACGTAGATCGCATCCGGCCCGGCCAGCGAGGCGCGCGCCCCGCTCATGTCGAGCAGGCTGGCGTCGAACTGGTCGGCCGACACCATCACCTCGGCGGGATGGGGAGCGGTCGCCATCATCAGCTTGTCGGAGGCGGAATCCGCTTCCGAACGAGCCATTTCGGCGTCCTTCATGGCGTCTCCGGCTTCGGAGCGCGCCATTTCGGCATCCTTCATGGCGGCGTCAGCTTCCGAACGAGCCATTTCCGCTTCGTTCATCGCCGCTGCCGCTGCGGCGTCGGCTATAGCCTGTGCCGCGGCAGCCGCCTCGGCGGCAGCCATGGCATCCTTGGCCTGCGCCATGGCCTGCTCGGCCTCGGCCTGCGCCGCGGCCATCGCCGGATCCGTGTGATCGGCAGGCTGTAGCGACGCACACGCTGTAACCGCGACTGCACATGCCGATAATAGTAGCAAGCGCAGGTGCCGGAGCTTGAGACGCGAGCGCGCCAGCTTCGGAGTTAAGGGATTACCGTCCATCTGCTCAGTTGAACCGAAGGAATCCGCAGTGAGGGAAACTGTACCAAGGCTTGTCTTGTGCATGTACTCCTCCTCCGTAGTTTCGCGCCGCGCATCGCCGTAAACGCGCGCGCACGCTGTGGCCGGAGAATATCTTAGCTACCAAGCTTGACCGATAGTGGCGGGCGTGTCCACTGCTTTGAACGAACGTCCTGCCGCGCGCTATCGCACAAGCCTGCAAACTTGTCAGAGCTATAATCCTAAAGCCGGGGGAGTCTGTCAAACACGCCTCGGGGCGCCACGGGGCGTAAGTCGGAGCCGGCGCGAAATCACCGCGCCGAGGCGGCATGTTGGTGCCGAACCTCCCGTGTTCATGCCGGATCGGGGGGCGCCCCGGTCATGGCGAGGCTGGTGAGCGCGGCCGCGTCATCGGGCTGGCGGTCGCCGCCGGCGACTCTGTTGACCCGCACCGCGCCGCACGCCTCGCAGCGATGCACCAGTTGCCAGCCCTTGCCGCCGGCCCACTGCACCGCCACCGGCGCCATCAGCCCCCCGCACGTGCTGGCGCGGTCTCCGGGCAGCACGTCGAGGTGCAGCGAGTAGAGGCACCTCGGACAGTGGTTTCGATAGCTGCCGTCCGCCACCGGTTCCACCTCGCAGCCGCAGCGGAGGCAGCGAAAGCCTGTGTTGTGCCGCTTCTGTCCCACCGCCGGGGACTACAGGGACACCATCTCCAACTCGAATATCAGAAATGAATCAGGTGGAATGACTCCAGGTACGCCGCGGCTCCCGTAGCCGAGTTCCGGCGGAATGATCACGGTACGCTGTTCGCCCTGCACCATATCCAGGAGCGCTTCGTTGACGCCGCCGATGAGCTGTCCGATGGTGAACCGCGCCGGGTTGCCGCGGTCGTGCGAACTGTCGAACTTGGTTCCGTCGAGCAGCTTGCCGGTATAGTGCACCGTCACCGCTTGGCCGTTGCGCGGCTTCTCGGTGCCGGTGCCGGCGGCGGTGATCTGATAGCGCAGTCCCGAATCGGTGGTCACCGCATCGGGCCAGTTGGCGGCGATGATCCGCTCCGCCTCGGCCCGCTCATCGGACGCGGCCCGTTGCGGATGCCCTCCCACCTGTTGCAGCAGTGCGTCGACGCGCTCCTGGTCGACGCGGTATGCCTCCGCCTCGTCGCCGACGCGGAGGATTTTCAGCTCCTCGATGACGTCGCCCTGCTGCACCGCGTTCACGACGTCCTGTCCGTGCACGACCCGCCCGAATACGGTATGGCGCCCGTCCAGCCACGGCGTCGCGCCGTGGGTGATGAAGAATTGGCTGCCGTTGGTGTTGGGGCCGGCGTTGGCCATGGACAGCACGCCGGGGCCGTCGTGGGTCAGATCGGAAACGATTTCGTCGGGAAACGAATAGCCGGGTCCGCCGCTGCCGTTGCCGCTCGGGTCGCCGCCCTGAATCATGAAGTCGGGGATGACGCGATGGAACGTCAGGCCGTCGTAGTAGGGCCCGGCATCCCGATTCCGGAACGTGATGGTGCCCTCGGCGAGGCCGACGAAGTTGGCCACCGTCAGCGGGGTGCGCTCATGTTCGAGCAGCAGATAGATCGTGCCATGAGAGGTCTTGAGTGCGGCGTACAGGCCGTCGTCGAGCTTCGGCCGCTGTTCGCCGGACGCGCACGAAGTCAGGGTCACCGCCAGGACGGGCAGCAAAAACGGCAGCGCCACCAGCGGACGCCCGTGTAGCAGGAATCGATTGATCATGTCGGCGCAATGTATTGCAGCTTTCCAGGCCCTGGCAACAGCGACCTAACGGTTGCGTGCGGCGAGAATTACCCAGGTAAGAGTCGAGATTCCCCGGTCCGGGCCGGTGCGCAGATAGTCGTGCTCGGCAAGCGCCGGCCCGAGCCACTCGGCCGTGCCGGTGACCGCATCGACGCTGAAGAACGCCAGATCCTCGTCGGCCGCGCCCAGTTCGGGCGGCCGCACGGCGTGCAGCGTCAACGGCCCCCCGGGCCGTGCCCCGAACGGGTACAGCGCCCACATCGCCAGGGGCCGGTAGCGCACATCCTCCGCGGCAAGCTCGTATTCCGGCCACGCCGCGCGCGGGATCCGGGCGCCGCCGATGGTTGCGGCCGCCGCGGTGCTGCCGCCGCCGGTCGCTCGTTGCAGGGCGCCCAGATCGACCGGCCCGGCGGGGACCAGGCTCAGGCCGGCGAACCGCACCGGTGCCGTGCCTTGCCAGTCCAGTGCCGTGGCATCGTGCAGTTGCACCGGCGGCAGCTCTCCGTCGCCGGTCGTCAAGTCGACCGGCAGCACCACGGAGGTCAGCGTACGCCCGCCTACCGACTCGCCGCGGATGTCCAGGACGTAGCGCTCGACCGGCAGTGACGGGTACCGGAACCGCCCCGAGTTGTCGGTCGTGGTGGGCCAGCAGGCGCTCGCGCACATGGCCACCGCCACCTCGGGCAGCGGAACGCCGACGGCGTCGATCACGACGCCGCTGAACTGCGCGTGTCCGGTCTCGGCGTCGTTCGCGAACGCGGCCACGGGGACGGTTGCCGCTTCTTTGCGGCCCCTGCCATGGGCGGTGTCCGAGGACAACAACAGGGCGGTGAGCACGAGGCAGACGCAGGCCGCGGCGACCGCCGGGCTGCCCGCCGCACTGCCCGCCGCACGCCCGCCAGTCGGACCGGAAGTGCCTCGACGGAGCCGGTGGCGCCGGGTCACGGGAGCGCCGTGGCGGCGACGATGCCGAGCGTCTCCTGCCGCTGCACGTACGCGACCAGCGACCCCGATCCAGGCGCCATCGTCTCCGGCAGGGTGATGCTCAGCTCGCCGGCGCTCTCGCCGGGCCCCAGATTCACCGTGCTGAATCCGCGTACGACGTTGCGATGGCGCAACGTGCGCCCCGCGTTTTCGCCGCGCGGCACGTAGTTGTCGAGGCTCCCTTCCAGGGCGGCGACGGTCAGCGTACAACCGGCCGGTACCCCGGACACCTCGTAGCTCACGCGCACGGCGTGCGGTTGGCGGTCCGCGCCGGTCAGCGCCACCCGTGGCAGCGCTCCGGCGGCGGCCGTCTCGGGCCCGAGGGCGGCCAGCGCCGACGAGCGCACGAGATGGTAGTCCTGAGCCGGGCGCACGATGGCGCGCCCGTTGAGCACCATCTGCGGCGTATAGACGCCGCTGCCGAGTACCTGGCCGTAGCGCCGTTGCCGCTGCGCCGCCTCGGGAATGGCGTACGGGTCGGGCCAGCCGAGGTAGTCCCAGTAGTGGACGTGCCACTCGATGGGAAAGACCGCCAGTCCCGCGGTGTCTTCGACCAGCCGCGCGAGTGCCTCGTCGGCGCGCGGGCAGCTGTTGCAACCCTGAGAGGTAAACAGCTCGACCACCGCGAACGACGCGGTCGGGTCCGCGGACGCACCGGGAACCGAGGCGGACGACTCGGAGGACGGACCGGCGAACGCCGGCGCGGCCGTTGCGGCGAACGCCGTCCAGAGAAGGACCAATCTGTTCGCGAACATATGGAACAGCGTACGGGACGGACAATGTCCCGGTCAACTTGGTGCCGGCCCGCTCTTCCCGCTCGGCCCGCGCGCGCCGCGGCGCGCGGGCACGCCGTTGCTACGGGTCGAGCTCGCCGAACGTCGAATGCGGCTTCATCTCGATTTCGCCGCGCTGTTCAAGCTCGCGGATGACCGCGGCTACCTGGTGCTGGGCAGCTTCGACGGCGCCGAGGCGAATATTCCCGAGCGCCTGCATCGCGTCCTGCAACAGCGCCGCGCCGCGTTTCGACATGTTGCGCACCACGCGGTCGACCGCTTCCTGGTCTACCGCCTTCAGCGCCGCGGCAAGATCGTGCCGGCTCACCTCGCGCAGCACGCGCTGCAACGAGGCGTCATCGAGCAGCAACAGATCCTCGAACCCGAACATCTGTTGCTTCAGCTCTTCGCCGAGCGTCGGATCCTCTTCGCCGATGGCATCGATAATGGTGCGCTCGGTGGAGCGGTCGAGGTGGTGCAGGATTTCCAGTACCCGGCGATTGCCTCCCGACACGACGTACGCGGTGTCGGATCGCTTCCGCGTCGCTCTGGCGAGACGACGCTGCAGAACCCGCTCCACCTCATCCACGACCTCGGGGATGGTCTGCTCCAGAGTTGCAACGCGCCGCGCGACATCCGCCTGCACCGTGTAGGGCAGGCTGGCCAGCAACGCGGCCGCGTCGTCCGGCTTGAGGTAGGCCAGGACCAGCGCGATAGTCTGCGGGTGTTCGCCGCGAATGGACGACAGCACCTGCGCCGGGTCGGAGCGCCGCACGAAACCGAACGGACGCGAATGCAGAGCGCGCGTCACGCGGCCGACCATGGTCACCGCCTGTTCCGCGCCGAGCGTCTTTTCGAGCACGTCGCGCGCGTAGTCGAGGCCGCCGCCACGGGTAGCGCCGCCGGTCAGCATGAAGTCCTGAAACTCGGCCAGTGCGGCGTTCTGCTGTGCCGGGGCTACCCGGTCAAGCTGCGCGATCGCCAGGGAGAGCTGTTCTATTTCATCTTCATCGAGATGATCAAAGATCCGGGCAGCCAGATCGGTGCCGAGCAGCACCAGGAGCACTGCGGCTTTCTGCTGCCCGGTGAGGTGACTCCCGGCAGCGGCGTTCAGAGGTTCGCCGGCTCCCGTGGCCCTCATTGCGCGCTTGCCCTCCCGTCGCCGGCGTCGAAAGGGACGCACGGCGACGGTGCGCAGCGTATTACTTTGCAGCCTTCGCGGGCAACCGCTGCCAAGGCCATACGCGCCGCAAGCGCGTTGGCGTGGGCGGTCAGGGGCGGTTTACCAGCGCGAGCGTTCCTCCTTGGGACGCGCCACCTCGACCGTGATCCTGCGTCCGTCCAGCTCGGTCTCATTGAGGCCTTCGGCGGCCGCCTGGGCCTCCGCCGGGGAACTCATCTCGACGAAACCGAACCCGCGGGACTCGCCGGTATACTTGTCGGTAACGACGCGGGCCGACTCCACCGTGCCATGCACGGCGAACACTTCGTCCAGACGGTCATCCGTGACCTTGTAGGGGAGGCCGCCGACGAAAAGCTTCTTGTTCATGTACTATCTCCTGCGTAACTTCTTTCTCCTCCACCTGACCGGAGGCGCCTACGGTGCGCAGTCAGTCTTGAACGGCGGCGATACAAAGAAAGTCGACCAAACAGGGAACTGCGTCCGTGCCCGAAGCGGGCGCGCGACTAGTGCGGTGGGAGGGAAGTGAAGTAGTCTTGCGTCCCAAAGTGTATAGCTATCGGCGCAGGTGTGTCAAACGTATTGCAAGCGTTGCCTCCAAAGTCGCAATCGCCGGCAACTGCGATGCCGGTATTGACCATGCGCGGCGTTACGATGCAATCTGCGTGGCGCAACGAGAGTCGCGCAGCGCAGTGCGCCGAGAACGGGCGGTTAGCTCAGTTGGCTAGAGCACTAGCTCGACACGCTAGGGGTCGCTGGTTCGAGTCCAGTACCGCCCATACCCATACATTGCACGGTGGACCCTCCGCCGGACGTGCGCGAGGAACGGTAACACATGACGGATTCGCAACACCTTCGCTGTCGTCCGCGTAACGGCGGCGTGCTGTCCAAGGAAGCCATCAACGCGCTCCCGATGGGCAGCTTCCCGGGTCGCATCGAGGTGGTCGAGGGGGCAGATGCGGCCGCCGCCTGCGACGCGTTGCGTGCCGGGGCGGCACACGGCGGCGCGCCGGTGCTCGGCTTGGACACCGAGTCGCGGCCTTCATTCACGCGCGGCGAGCGGCATCCCATCGCACTGGTGCAACTCGCCACCGCCGACCTGGCGTGTCTGTTCCGCATCGATCCGCGGCTCGGCCCGCCGCCGGCATTGAGCGGCCTGCTTGCCAGCCGCGATGTAGTCAAGGTGGCGCAGGGACCGGCGGACGAGGTGCGCGAGCTGCGCGACCGCTGGCGGGTGGAGGCCCGGCAAGTGGTCGACCTGGTTCCGATCGCGCGTGCCGCCGGCTGCAGTCCACTGAGCCTGCGCGCCCTGGCCGCGGCCTATCTGTCGATTCGCATCTCCAAGGGCGCGCAGACCTCCAATTGGGCAGCGCCGCATCTCAGCGAGCGGCAGTGCCGCTACGCCGCCACCGATGCCTGGGCGTGCCGGGAGGTATTCCGTGCCATGGGATCGCCGCCGGCTGCCGAGCTGCGGCTGGTCGACGAACAGCCTTCCGACCGCGGTGCGCGGCGGCGGCTGCCGCGGCGGCGCACCGTAGCGCGGTCCGGGGCGGAGCGCCGCGCCGGCGACGGCGAGCGGGACGAAACCCGGCGTACGGATCCCGGCGCGGCCGAGGGGCGTGGCTCCGGTGGCGCGGTTCCGGCACGGTCGAGGGGGGTATGACGATGTGGTCCGCGGGCGAGGCAGGCAGCACCGGGCGTGGTCCGTGCCGGGCGTCGGGGGGGCCCCGCCGGGCGTCGGGGGGGCCCCGCGGGCAGCCGCGGCGCCGCGCACTGGCGCTCGCCGCGGCGGTGTTGATGCTCGGGCTCACGTCCTGCATCAGCATCGAGTCGCGGTTCGTGTTCGATGCCGACGGCAGCGGCGAGTTGCAACTGCGCTACCGGCTTGACGACGCGCTTGCGCGACTCGGCGTAGCGTCCGATTCCGAGGCCCTGGCGCTGCCGCTGAGCGAGGCGGAGTTCCGCGCGGCGGCCGCTGCGATCGACGGTCTGGAGCTGGCCAGCTATCGCCGCGTGGACCATGCCGAATATGCGGAAGTGGTCGCCGTGCTGCACTTCGACCGGGTGGAGCGGGTGGCCGAACTGGCAAGCTTCGCGCCGCTGCAACCGCGCCTGCAGGGCGATGATCCCGCGGTGTTCGAATTGGCGATCAGCCCCGGCGGCGACCGGCCGTTGGATGAGGCAACCATGCAATTCCTCGGGACGCTGTTCGGCGATCACACGGTCAGCTTCGTGGTGCGGGCGCCACGCCCGATTCGAGACACCAGCGCGGGCACGCTGGACGAGGACGGCAGTCAGGTATCGCTGTCCATCCCGCTTGCCGACTACGCGTCGGACGTCGAGCCGCGGGTGCTCCGGGTGCGCTGGTAAGGCGGGCAGCGCCGTCCCCCGACGGTCGCGCTGGCGACGCGATTTTCGTTGACAGCAAAGAGCACAGTTGGCATAGTTAGCGCAATCCACGAGATTCTTCGCAGCGGTGCATCACCGACCTTTATCGGTGTTTCGTGCCTGCCTCGCAAGGGGGATTTTGCCGGGTCAGAAACGGAGCGTGCCGCCGCGCGGGGCACCAAACAGGGAGGAAGTGACACCGCTCATGGATGTCCTCAAGGACGTAAAGAACGCCGAGGCCGAGGCGGAGCGTATCGAGGAGCAGTACCGCTCCCGCGCCGCCGACCTGGTGGCCCGCTGTGCGGCCGACCTGGACGGCGAGCGCAAGCGGCGCGGCGCAGCGGTAGACGAGGAGTTGCGCCACTACCGCGATGAACTCCGCCGTGACCTCGCCGCCAAGAGAACACGTGTGCGCGAACAGGGTGCGCGTGAGTTGGAGCGGCTCGAACGCCGCGCGAGCGCCAACCGCGAAGCCGCGGTGAGCGCACTGCTCGATAAGCTGAACCAACGCTAGCTTATCGCGCCGCCGCCCTACCGTAGCTGATCCAAGATGGCAATCGTCACCCTTAACAAGGCTGAACTGGTCGCTCCGCGCGATGCCGTTCCCGGCCTGCTGCAGTCGCTGGAGAAGGCTGCCCTGCTGCACGTGGATGACGTCCATGACGGCATTTCCGACGAGTTGGCGCAGTGGGAGGAGCGGGAGCCCGCCGATACCTCGCCGGTCGACGGCGTGCTGGCCTCTGCGCGTTGGATTCTCGACCTGTTCCAACGCTTCGCACCGCACAACACCGGCATGCTGGAAGACTTCTTCGGTTCACCGCCGGCCGTGGCCGCCGCCGAGTTCGAGCGGCTCGTGGCATCGGTCGACGTGCCTGCGTACCGGGCCGCCCTGGAGCAGCGTGTGGCCGAATACGACCAGGTGGTTGCCGACCTGGAGGCGCTGCACGAGCGTATCGCGCGGGTCACCCCGTGGGCGGCGCTGGGAGTCGATCTGGCTGCCGTGTCGCGCGGCAGCTACGCGGCGCTCACCGCGATTCGCGTGCCGGTGGCCGCGATCGCGGAACTGGAAGCGCTGCTGGCGGCGCGCGGCGGGCACCTGCGGCTGGCTTCGGTGAGCCAGGCCGCCAAGACCGCCTACGCGGTCGTGGTTTCCCTGCCGGGAGACCTGGATGCGGTCGGGGTGGCGCTGCGCCAGGTGCGCGGTGATGAGGTGGAGTTGCCGCAGCTTCCCACTTCCGCCGCCGACGCGCTGCAGGCGGCGCAGCAGCAGAGTGCCGAACTGGAACAGCGCCGCGACCAGTTGGCCGCCGCGCTGGCCGCGGAGGCGCACGAGCGGCGCCGCGCGCTGCAGGCGATCGCCGACGAATACGAGAATCGGCGCGCCGGTCTCGACGCGCGCAACCGTATTTTCTATTCGCGCCACGCCGCCGTGATTGTGGGCTGGGTGGAGGAGTACCGGCGTCCGGCGCTGGAGGAACTTCTCGCCGTCCACCATCCGCAGGTCCGGTACCGCCTGTCCGCGCCCGCCGCGGACGACCGTCCGCCGGTCAAGCTCGACAACGGCAGGCTGGTGCGGCCGTTCCAGACGCTGATCTCCATGTACGGCATGCCCAACTACTTCGGCATTGATCCGACGCCGTTCGTGGCAGTGGCGATGACCGTGTTCTACGCCATCGCGATGGGCGACTTTGGCTACGGCGTGCTGCAGATTCTGCTGGCGGCCTGGCTGCGCAAGCGCTTTCAGTCGATCGGCGAGACGCGCCTGTTCCTCACCATGTTCGTGTATATGGGCGTCGCTACCCTGGTGGTCGGCGTGTTGACCTGGAGTTTCTTCGGTTTTTCGCCGGGCGCATCCGCGGAGTCCAAGTTTCTCGGGTTCCTGCCGCTGGTCAACCCGACCAGGGACATAATCCCGTTGATCGGGATCTCGGTCGGCATCGGCATCGTGTTTCAGCTCGCCTCGATCACCGCCGGCTTCGTCAACCTGCTCAAGCGCGGCGACCGCACCAGCGCCATCTGCGACAATCTGGCCTGGCTGGCGCTGCTGGTAGGCGGACTGCTGGCCCTCGGCGGCATGTTCCTCGCGCAACCCGTGCTCACCGGCGTGGGCGTCGTGCTGGCGGCGGCCGGGGTGCTGGTGATCGTTTTGTTTGCCGGGCGTGACAACAAGAACTTCGTGGCACGCATTCTCGCCGGCGTGGTGTCGCTGTACGGCATCGTCGGCTACTACGGGCTGGTCGGGTTCTTTTCCGATGGCCTGTCCTACATGCGTCTGGCGATCCTCAACATGACCTCGGCGTTCATCGCCTTCGTGGCGCAGGTGATCGGCGAACTGTTCCTGGGCGGCAGCGACTCGATCGTCATGGTGGTGATCGCGGCGGTCATCGGCGGGGTAATCTTCGTGTTCTTCCACCTGCTCAATCTGGTCCTGTCGATGCTCGGTGCGTTCGTACATTCGTTGCGACTCAACTATCTGGAATCATTTCAGCGCTATTACCCGGAAGGGGGGAGGGCGTTTGCGCCCCTCCAGCGCGCCGGCCGGTTTTTCCGGCGGTCCGATGCGTAAGGTGCTGCAAGTGCCTTGTGTACTGTACGTAATGGAGGAGAAGTAGATGTTTTCGATTGGATTCGCTATTGCGATCCTCGGTGGCGGGCTGGCCGCCGGCCTGGCAGCTTACGGCTCGTCGGTCGGCGTCGGCAAGGCGGGAGAGATGGCCGGCGGGGTGATCTCGGAGGATCCGGACAAGTTCGGATCGATGCTGATCCTGCAGGCGCTGCCTGCCACTCAGTCGATCTACGGCCTGGTGGTGGCGATCCTGGTGCTGGTGAAGCTGGAAGGGTTCAGCGACGAGCGCATGCTGGATCTGGGTCTGGCCCCGGGGCTGGCGATCTTCGCCGCGTGTGTGCCGGCGATGTTCGGAGAGCCGATATCCGCCATCTGGCAGGGCAAGGTGGCGGTTTCGTCGATGGGCGTGGTGGCCAAGAGACCAGAGGCCTTCGGACGTGCCGTCATCATGCCGGTACTGGTAGAGACCTTCGGGCTGTTTGCCCTGATTGCGACGATCATCATCCTGATGGTGGTCATCGAGCTGTAGCGCGGTCCGCATTCCAATGGCCGAGAACATCGTCGACCAGATACTGGACGCCGCGCGCACTGCCGGCGAGGACACGCTGGACGCCGCTCAGCAGCGTTTCGACACCGATATGCAGGCCGGGCGCGCCACCCTGGAGCGAGACCTGGAAGAGTTGCGCCGCCGCGGCCGCCGGCAGGCCGAGGAAGCCTCGCAGCAGGAGTTGTCCACGGCTCGCCTCGAGCAACGGCGCCGGCTGGCCAACGAAAAACGCCGGCTGCTCGACCAGGTCTACGAGCAGGCATGGCAGCAGGTGACCGAGGAAACCGCCTATCGCGCCTGGCTGCAGCGTCAATTGAGCGCGCACGCGCGCAGCGGCGACATGGTTGTCGTGGCGGCGCGCGAGCGGGAGCGGTTTCAGGGCAGTTTTGGCGCCCTGCTCAAGGAGCACGCGGTCACGCTGGCGGAAGAGGCGGGGCGCTTCCGCGCCGGTTTCGTGATCGACCGCGGCGCGACGCGGTTGAACTGCACCCTCGATGAGGAGTTCCGCGCCCTCGCCGCGGACGCGGAAATCGACATCAGCGCGGCGCTGTTCGCCGCCGATCAGGGCTGAAGCAAGGATCGCTTGGCGTGCCCGACACGGACTACAACTACCTGTACGGGCTGATACGCAGCCGCGAAGGCGAGTTGATCGATGGCGCGCGGCTGCGCGCGCTGGTCGGCATGGCCGGAATCGACGAGATTGTGCAGATCTGTCCCGATTCGCCGTTTCTGGATGCGTTTGCCCCCGACCTCGACGAGGCTGCTCTGGAACGCGCCATCGCCAGCGAGCAGGCCGATCTGCGCTGGCTGATCGACCGCTACGCTCCCGAGCCGGCGTTGCGGGAGTTGCTGCTGGTGCCGCGCGACCTGTACAACCTCAAGGTCGCGTTGCGCCTGCACGCCGGCTCCACGGGCCGCGCCGAGGAAGCGGCGGCTGACGCGGGCGCTGACGCGGACCAGGAAGCGCTGTATGGTCCTCCGGGCACCCGGTCGGTGGAGTCGATCCGGATGGCCGTGTCCGGCCATGGCGCCGTGGCCGACGACGGACCCGGCCTGACCTCTGCCGGCGATATCGACCGCGCGAGCCGCGCACTCGCCGGTTGCCTGGAGCGCGCCTTGGGCGCGTTCTACGCGGCCGGCCGCAGCGGCCAGGTGCTGGAATTGGCGATCGACCGCCTGGGACACCTGTTCCGCGTCGCCGTCAGCGCGGCGGCCGATGCGGAAGTGGGTGCCGTGTATGGCGACTCCGCCGCCATCGCCGCCGGCGAATTGCTGGCTCGCGGCAGTGCCGCCGGGCTGCCGTGGGAGGTGGCGCGGTGGGGGCTGCTGGACCTGCCGTCGCAGGCCGATCTGGAAGCGCTGTACGAAACGCCCGCGGGCGAGTGGGGCTCCCGCCTGGCGGGGTTCAGCGGCGTGCTGCGTACGTTGCTGGCGCGCATCAGCGAGGGCATGGAGACCGGCGCCGCGGTGCGCACCGCGCAGGAGGCGGTCGCCAGGCGGATCGCGGCGTGGCGCTACGCGCCGCCGTCGTTCGCGTTCGCGGTCTACTACCTGTGCAAGAAACAGGCCGATCTGGCGGCGCTGCGCATGATCTGCCTCGCCAAGCTGAAAGGCGTCGCCGAGGACACCATCAGCGCGCGCGTCGGCGGCGCGTTCATGGGTCAGGCGATGAGCGATGTCTGACGGCAGATCCTCGGTACGCACCTTTCACATCGCAATGATCGGCGACAGTTCCACCGTGCGCGGGTTCGCCGCCGGTGGGGTGCACGCTTATCCGGCCGCGGCCAGCGACGAGGCGCGGGCGATGTTGCGCGAGCTGGTGGCCGGCGGCCGGTACGCCATCATCTTCATCACCGAGGCGTTGGCGGAACCGATCCTGGATACCATCAGCCGGCTGCGCTCCGTCGCGGTGCCGGCGGTGATCGTGGTGCCCGACCAGTCCGGGGCGCGCGGCATTGGCTTCGAGAAAACCCGTCTGGCGGTGGAGCGTGCCATCGGCATCGATCTGCTCGGCCAGACCCGGGCGCGCAACGCGGGCGCGCGCAGCGAGCAGTGAAAAGGAAGAGGTAGGCAACATGGCAGGGAGAATCGTACGGGTGTCGGGGCCGCTGGTGGTGGCCGAAGGTCTTGTCAACCCGATCATGTATGGCGTGGTCAAGGTAGGGAAGCTGGGGCTGTTCGGTGAAATCATCAGTCTGGGCGCCGACACCGTCTCGATCCAGGTCTACGAGCAGACCGAGGGAGTAGGCCCCGGCGAGCCGGTGGAGGCCAGCGGCGATCAGCTTTCCGTGGAGCTGGGCCCCGGCCTCATGTCGCAGATCTACGACGGTATCCAACGCCCGCTCGACGTGATCGCCGCCGCCCATGGCAGCTTCATCGCGCGTGGCATCGAGGAGCCGGCGATCGACTACAAGCGCGCCTGGGAGTTCACCGCGGTGGCGCACAGCGGCAGCGAAGTGGTGGGCGGCACCCGCCTCGGCTTCGTGCAGGAGACCGAGATCGTCAAGCACTGGGTGATGGTGCCGCCGGGACTGCGCGGCACCATCACCAATCTGTCGTCCGGTACCTATACCGTCACCGAGCGCATCGGCGAGCTGGAGGACCCGTTCGGCGAGAAGCACGAGTTGAAGCTGTCGCACCGCTGGCCGGTGCGGCAGGGGAGGCCGTACCGCCGCAAGCTGAATCCCGGCGTGCCGCTGGTCACCGGCCAGCGGGTGCTCGATACCTTCTTTCCATTGGCCAAGGGCGGCACCGGCTGCGTGCCGGGTCCGTTCGGGTCCGGCAAGACGGTGGTGCAGCAGCAGCTCTCCAAGTGGGCGGACGCCGACATCATCATTTACGTCGGCTGCGGCGAGCGCGGCAACGAGATGACCGACGTGCTGATCGAGTTCCCGGAACTCACCGACCCGAAGAGCGGGCGCCCGCTGATGGAGCGCACCACGCTGATCGCCAACACCTCCAACATGCCGGTGGCGGCGCGCGAGGCGTCGGTGTTCACCGGCATCACCATCGCCGAGTACTACCGCGACATGGGCTACGACGTGGCGCTGATGGCCGACTCCACCTCGCGCTGGGCCGAGGCGATGCGCGAGATCTCCGGACGGCTGGAAGAAATGCCCGGCGAGGAAGGCTATCCCGCCTACCTGGCGTCGCGCATCGCGCAGTTCTACGAGCGCGCCGGGCGCGTGTACCCGCTGGGCGCGAGCGATAAGCCGGGCGCCGACGAAGAAGCGAGCCTGTCGGTGATCGGCGCGGTGTCGCCGCCCGGCGGCGACCTGTCCGACCCGGTAGTGCAGGGCACCCTGCGCGAGGTGCGGGTGTTCTGGAGCCTGCGCGCCGAGCTGGCCTATGCGCGCCACTTCCCCGCGGTGGACTGGCTCACTTCCTACTCGTTGTATGGCGACTCCGATGCGCTCGGCGCGTTCTACCGGGACAACGTCGCCGAGCAGTGGCTGAGCAACCGCGCCGATGCGCTGCGCATGCTGCAGGAGGAGTCCGATCTGCAGGAAATCGTGCGCCTGGTCGGCCTGGACGCGATCAGCGCCGCCGACCGGATGCTGCTGGAGACTTCGCGGACGATCCGTGAGGGGTTTCTGCAGCAGAACGCATTTCACGACGTGGATACCTTTACCCCGCTGATCAAGCAGTACCTGATGCTGGATGCGATTCTGCAATTCCACAAGCAGGCGCTGGCGAAGCTGCAGCAGGGCGCGGCGCTCGACGAGTTGCTGGCGCTGCCGGTGCGCGAACGGATCGCGCGCATGAAGTTCACGCCGCAGGAAGACGAGGACGATCTGCGCGCGGTCGGTGCGGAGATAACCCAGGCTGTTGAGCGAGTGGCGGGCGAATCCGCGAGGAGAGCGAGCTAGTGATCAAGGAATACCGCAGTGCGCGCGGCCTGGACGGGCCGCTGATGATCGTGGAAGAGGTGGACGACGTCACCTACGGCGAGTTGGCCGACATCGAGTTGCCGGACGGCTCGGTGCGGCGCGGCCAGGTGCTGGAGGCGGCCGCCGGGCGCGCGCTCGTGCAGTTGTTCGAATCGCCGCAGGGCATCGCTACCAGCCTGGCGACGGTGCGCTTCACTGGCCAGCGGATGATGGCGCGGGTGTCGCGCGACATGCTCGGGCGCGTTCTGAACGGCATCGGCGAGCCGATCGACGACGCCGGCGCGGTGATCCCGGAGCAACTGCGCGACATCAACGGGTCGCCGATCAACCCGTACGCACGCGACTTTCCCGAGGAGTTCATCCAGACCGGGATCTCCGCCATCGATGGCAACCTGACCCTGGTGCGCGGCCAGAAGCTGCCGATCTTCTCCGGCTCCGGTCTGCCGCACTCGGAGTTGGCGGCGCAGATCGCGCGCCAGGCGCGCACCCTGCATGGCGAGGAGCCGTTCGCGGTGGTGTTCGCGGCGATGGGGATTACCTTCGAGGAAGCCAACTTCTTCATGGAGGACTTCCGCCGCACCGGCGCCATCGAACGGGCGGCGCTGTTCATCAACCTGGCGGACGACCCGGTGATCGAACGCATCTCGATCCCGCGCGTGGCGCTGACCACGGCGGAGTATCTGGCGTTCGAGTGCGACATGCACGTGCTGGTGATCCTCACCGACATGACCAACTACTGCGACGCCCTGCGCGAGATCTCGTCGGCGCGCAAGGAGGTGCCGGGACGGCGCGCCTATCCCGGCTACATGTACACCGACCTGTCGCTGATCTACGAGCGCGCCGGGCGCATCAAGGGCAAGCGCGGGTCGATCACCCAGATCCCGATTCTGAGCATGCCCGAGGATGACAAGACCCATCCGATCCCCGACCTGACCGGGTATATCACCGAGGGCCAGGTGCTGCTGAGCCGCTCCCTGCACCGCAAGGGCATCGAGCCGCCGATCGACGTGCTGCCGTCGCTGTCGCGGCTGATGCAGAAGGGCATCGGCGAGGGCAGCACGCGCGAGGATCATTCCGGCGTCGCCAACCAGTTGTTCGCCGCCTACGCCCGCGGCGGCGACGCGCGCGAGCTGGCGGTGGTGCTCGGTGAAGCGGCGCTGACGCCGATCGACCGCCAGTACGCCACCTTCGCCGAGCAGTTCGAGCAGCGCTTCGTGAACCAGGGCTTTCACGAGAACCGCAGCATCGAGGACACGCTGACCATCGGCTGGCAGTTGCTGGAACTGCTGCCGCGCTCGGAGCTGACCCGTATCGACACCGAGCTGATCGACAAGTACCTCGGACCCGTCGCAGCCGCGGCCGCGGTGGGCCAGCCGGCCTAGGCGCGGGTTCGGCAAGGAAAGACGATGGCTACCATCGCCGTCAGTCCCAACCGCATGGAACTGCTGCGCATGAAGAAGAAGCAGCAGTTCGCGCAGCGCGGGCACAAGCTGCTGAAGGACAAGCTGGAGGGCCTGCTCAAGGACTTTACCGGCATCGTGCAGGAGTACGCGGTGCTGCGCGAACAGGTGGACAGCGAGCTCGGCGAGCTGTTTCAACAGTTCATCGTGGCGTCGGCGTCGATGCCGGCGGAAGTGTACCGCAGCGCGCTGGCGTTTCCGGAGTGCGAGGCGGAGCTGACCATGACCGAGAAGCTGATCATGAACGTGCGCGTGCCGGTATTCTCGTTCGCCATCGAGGGCAACCTGCTCTCCTACGGCACCGACGGCACCGTGGTGGAACTGGACCAGGCGATCGTCAAGCTCAAGGAAGTGCTGGAGCGCCTGGTCAAGCTCGCCGAGGCGGAAAAGACCATCGAGTTGGTCGCCGACGAGATCGAGAAGACCCGCCGCCGCGTCAACGCCCTGGAACACGTCCTGATCCCGCAACAGGCCGAAATCATCCGCGTGATCTCCTCCAAGCTGGAAGAACTGGAGCGTGGCAACATCACCCGCCTCATGCGCATCAAGCAACTCATCGCCACGTGAGAGATCTTCTCATGAGGAGGAGTTAGGTGTCCGACCCCAAGAAGCATCACTTTCTTCCACAATTCTACCTTGAGTTCTTCAAGATAGAACCGAAAGTGACAAAGCACTCTCATATCTTCGTGATTGAGAAATCCGAGAACACCCGGTCATTTTCGGCCGCAATACACGACACTGATGTTCTACGGGACTACAACACGATTGACGCAAAGGACGGTAGCGATCGCGGTTTCGTTGAAAGTGTGCTTTCCCGGGTGGAGAGCTTACACGCGGTTCTCTTGTCTCGATTAGTTGCCAGTCGTGATGTCGAAACGATCGAATCGAGAAGAGCTGGCGTTCTTGGTTTGCCTGATGTACTGCCGAGTTCCGAAATTCAAGGGCATGATTAAGAATTCAATGCGGAATATGGTAGAGACTATGGGTGATCTCATACTGCGTAAGGAGGGTCTTCCACCACCACCGCAAGAATTAGCACAAGCGTTCAAGGAGCGTGGACTAACCAGATTCGTGGATATGGTTTCGACTCATATCTCCAATTGGTCTGGCGTCTCTGTTTCGGGTACGGGCGATCTTGCGTGAGGTATCCGCAAGCCAGAAGGAGACCAACCGTCAGATGCAGGAGACTGACCGACGCCTGCGCAAGCTTGACGAGGTGTTCAACGGACAATGGGGTAGGCTGATGGAGACGCTGGGGGAAGGCGATATGATCGAGCTGCTCCGGCAGCGCGGCGCCGAGGTCGATCACAGGGTGAGCAACTCTAGAAACTCTAGAGCAGAAACGGCGCGCGGCGCTGGGAGATCGATATCATTGCGGCCAACGGCAACAAGGTTTAAGTTTAAGAGGGCGCCTGCTCCTGGAACACTCGCGTGTACGCAGCGGCCGCACATTTTAGGGTGGACGAGTCTGCCGACGGAAGCGCCAAACGCAGGCTGTTCGTGATCAGAGCCACGGGCGGCAGTGCCAGCATTACCAACGCGGAAGACTTCACGCCCGAACGTCCGGCGGGTAGGGCGCGCTGCCGTCGTGTGCGCACGGTTTGCGGGTCTCCCGAATGTCCCGAGCAGGACAGTTCGCTTGTGGATGAGGCCGGTCGGTCGTATCTTTCCCGAGCGGGAAACGCCGAGAATGAGTCACAAGCAGATCGCACGGTTCGTTCGCGGTATGCGGCACGCGGAGGGCCTTCGTCAGGATCATCAGGATCAGTTGGCAGTGGCCGCAGGCGTCGGTGTACGCTTCTGACTGAAGTGGAGCGCGGTAATTCGACCGCTCAACTGGGCAAGGTGCTCGCCGTACTTTGATGCGCTTGGATGCAAGCTCAGGATTGAGCGGCCTCCTGGCGCTGACGGCGTGCAGGTCGGGTGGTGACGCGCGCGCTGGCGGTGTGGTGGGAGGGCGCGGCGGTCGGATCGCTCGCTCTCAATCCCGATGGACAGATACAATTCATCTACGCTGCGGAGTGGCTGGCGGAGGACCGCAAGGGCGCTTTCTTGCTCGCTGCCGAAGCGCCGGGAGCCGTTTCGCCGGCTTCTGTCCCGGCCGTTCTTCGAAAGCCTTCTCCCCGAGGGTGCGCAGCGGGACGCGGTTGCCCGTGTCCTGGCAGTCTCACCGGACAACGAATTCGGGCTACTGGAGCGGCTCGGTGGTGATGTCGCCGGAGCATTTTCCTTGTGGCGGGAAGGAGAGTCGCCGTCGCTTCACGAGTCGCAGGGGAGTCGAAGGACCTTGGAAAAGACGGCAGATTGACCGCGCTATACTCTTGTTCTTGAAGCTGATGGCGGGCGTGGATGCTCCGCAATAAGCGACTCAGAATGCTGAGCAGAATCCTGCAATTGATGGTGGAATGGGCGCGTCGGCTGGGGCGCAGCCGCCAGTCAGCCGGCACCCGTGGCGAGCGCAGCGAAGAAGCAGGCCCGGCACCGGACAGGCCTTCGACTTCGCATTTAAGATCCCGCGAATCGGTGGAGACGAGTTCGATCATCGCCGACGGAAGTGGCTACGGGCTGGTCGATGGCGAAACTATGACGGAGCCGCCAGTGCAGCAGACCGCGCCAACTCAAGCCGAAGCCGTGGCAGTCCCGACCGCTCAGGAAGAGGATTCACGCTGCGCGCCGCCGCCCACGGGCGAGTTCGCGGCGGAACCGCAACCGCAGTGGTTGCCATCTGAGGCGGCGCCGAACGCGGAGGAAGAGGGTCCACGCGCCGCCGCGCCGTTTGTGGGCGACCTCGAGGCGGGACCGGAGCCTCGGCGGTCGCACGCTGGGCTGGGCCCGAATGCGGAGGAAGAAGGTCCGCGCGACGCAGCAACACGCGTTGGGGACCTTTCTACGCACCCGACGCCCCCGCGATCGCCAACGGAGCCGGTGGCGACCCAATCGCCTCCCGCATCGCTTGGTAGCGGCGCACACGAATGTGCCGTTGTTAGCGGCGGCATCTCCGAGCCGCCGAAGGCCTCGAGCGGCCTGCTGCGGAAGCCGCAGATTGACGGACCTGAGGACAGACAGCCGCGGCAGATTCGCGGGCGCCGGATCAATAGGCCCCAGCCCTCGCCGGAAAAGAAAGCTGCTGCGACAGCCGAACGGCGATTCGTTCCGAGACCGGAATTGATCTGCCGACAAGTGGGCTCGTCGGGCGCGTGGGAGGTGGTTGTGCGCGCCGACCAAGAGTGCGCAGTCGAGAACGTACGCCAAAATGGAACGTCGTTGGTCCGTGTGGACGGTGAGTATGGCCTTGTATCGTTGCGGGGAACATTATCCATCACCACTGGGGGCCGTGAACCATACGACCTTGTGCTGTTTCAGGGCAATCCGCTTATCTTCAAGACACCGGCCGACTGGCATGGCGATGGTCGCTGGGTAGGCAGTGTCACGGTTGGCTGCTTCATCGTGATCGCGCCCACGGAGTGGACGCGTTTGGGCAGCGCGTCCGTTGCGGCCGCGCCGTGCACGGACACCGGCTTCATGGCGCACTACTACTTTGTCTCCAGGGAGGATCTGTCACGCGGGACGGAAGGATTTGACCAGCACAAGCTCGCGCTCACGCAGGCCAGATACTCGCTGAGCGGCGACCGCGTGTTCGATGATTCCGATAATGGTGAACTGTTCGTAGGCCATGCCCCGAAGCTGGACACTACGGCCGACGTCGTATGGGCGCGAGTCGGCGAGGAGGAGCAGGACGGGTGGCGCGGCACCAACTTCAAACCAGCCGAGCGGCTTCTTGCGGACGTGCTGGATGGCCGCCAAGGACGGTTCTTCGTCCGCGTGTTCGATGCCGAATCGAAGCTCCTCGACAGTGGAGAGTTTCGGTATCTCCGCGGCCTCCGAGAGATTCGCGTGGAGGGCGCTACGCATACCGAAGACTCATTGCTCGCGCCGGCGGCGGACGGTCATGCGCCGCTCGTCATACACTTCGCGGGAGTGGACCGAGTCATCCCAGCGCCGAGCCAAGTCCGCGCGGCCGAGCAGTCGGGAGGCCGGGTCGTGGTCGAGCCTCATCCCGATGGCGATGTCCTTCAGTGCGTCCTGGAAGCGGGAGCGGGACGCGTTGGCACGACAATCCGGCTCGGGCGTATCTGGTGGCGGATGAAGAATGGAAGTCAAGGGTCGGATGCTTGGCGCGGCACGACGCTGGCGTTGACGCGGCAGCAGTTCCGGCGTTACGCGGATGCCGATGCGTCGATTGAGCTGCGCTTGCCTCGGCACGTGGGCTCGGTGAGCGCGGGGTTCGACGACGCGCTGAATCGCAACTTTCAGGCGCGGCGCGGAGACCAGCATGCGGTCGCAACCATCCGGCTGTTGGACTTCGTCGACTACTCCCACATCGACCGACCTCGGTATCAGGATGCTTCGTTCGGGGTGCGCTGCGATGGAGCGGTGCTGTCGCTGATCAGGGTAAACGCCGATCCACTGCCGGCGGTAGTTTCCTTCGCCCGCGAACCGCCCACGGTCGCCACCGGGGAAGTGGTGACCTTGAGTTGGCGCACGCGGAACACGGAACCTGGAGGCGTGGCGATCATGCCGGAAATCGGCGCGGTGGAGGAGAGCGGGAGCGTAACGGTCATGCCGCCGAAGTCCACCACCTTCACATTGCGGCTGGCGGCGTCGGGCATTGAGGATGTGACCCAATCCGTTCTGGTGACCGTTCGTTCTCGTGCTGAGGTCGCCGGCCGGCTGGTGGCGCGTGTCAAACGCGTCGGCGGCGGCTGGCGCGATGCCAGGGGATTCAGCGTCGGCGAACTGCTCGCCGCCGGGGTGACCGGCCGGGAGGCGGTGCGTCGAGCGTTCTCGATCGACCGGCGCCGCCGGAGCACGCACGCCGCGAACGTGAGCGCACTGATGAGGGAGATCGATGACTGACCCGCGTGGAATTCGGGACTGGCCCGAGTTGATTCGCCAACGCTACGAGAACTACCTGAAGACCTCCTTCTTCTTCAAGGACCCGACGCTGCGGGCCTCTTTTCAGGATGCACTCCAGCAGGAGGAGACCTTGCTCAAGGGGGCATATCCTGAGCCGGTTCGCGGTTTCAGACGCGGCATGAGCGCCCATGCGTTGGCACGCGAGTGCTTTCCGCATGCATGTGGTGACCTGCTGCCGGCGCTCATCGACGGAAGCCTGTACGTGCATCAGGAACGCGCGGTCCGTGCCTCGCACCTCGCGGGGCAAAACGTAGTGGTCGCCACCGGCACCGCCAGCGGCAAAACCGAGAGTTTCCTCTATCCGATCCTGTTCGAGCTGTACGCCCAGCACCTGAGGGGCGAACTCGGAGAGCCGGGCGTGCGCGCCATGATTCTGTACCCGATGAACGCCCTCGCCAACGACCAGCGCGAGCGCCTCGGCCACATCTGCGAGGAACTGCAAGACGCGGACTCCGGTTTCCAACCGACCTTCGGGCAGTACATCGGCCAGACGCCTTACGGCGCCGGCGACCGGTCGCGCAATGCCAGCGTCCGCGCGGAGGAGCGGCTACCGGGTGAGCTGATCTTCCGCGAGGAGATGCGCCGCACTCCGCCCCACATCCTGCTGACCAACTACTCGATGCTGGAGTACCTGCTGATCCGGCCCGCCGACAGTCCGCTATTCGAGGGCGGCGCGTTCTGGCAGTTCATCGTGCTCGACGAGGCGCATCAGTATCGCGGCGCCAAGGGCATGGAGATGGGCATGCTGATGCGCCGGCTCAAGCAGCGCTTGCGCGACGGCGGGCGGACGCAGCCGTTCCGCTGCATCGCCACCAGCGCCACCATCTCGTCCGGTGAGGGCGAGGAGGACCGAAGAGCAGTGGCCGCGTTTGCCGGCGAGCTGTTCGGCGAACCCTTCTCGGCGGATGCTGTGGTGTTCGGCGAATCTGAGCCGACCTCCGACAACGCAACGCCGCGTCGCTACCACGCCTTCCTGCGCGCGCTCGAAGGCGCATTCCTGGGGCATCGAGATGGCGTGGATGCCGTCGTGCTGAATCGCAAGAGCGAGGGAGCAGACGGTTCCATTGCCGAACCTCTGGAGATTGCGCTGTGCAAGGAGTGTGGACAGCACTACTACGTCGGCCGCGACCGCGGCGGCCAACTCAAGGAAGCCGTCCGCGACCCCAGCCACGATGACTTCGGCGTCGACTACTTTCTCCCTGCCGCGGATAGGGCAACACATGTGCTGTGCCGCCGCTGCGGCGCGCTGTCGGAGTCGGGCGTAGAATGCGACTGTAACGCGTCAATCGCGGTGAGACACTGCAAGTCTCACAGCGAACACAAGGACCAATTGAAGCAGTGCGAGACCTGCGGCTATCAGCGCGGGGGTATCGGAGACCCGGTGCAGGAGATCGTCCATGGCTCCGACGGCCCCAACGCGGTCATCGCTACCGCCCTTCACGAGCTGCTGCCGCCAGAACGGCGCAAGGTGCTGGCCTTCGCCGACAGCCGCCAGGAGGCCGCGTTCTTCGCTTGGTACGCGGAAGACTCCTACGAGAAGCTGCGCGACCGCAACCTGATCCTGCGCGCCCTTCGGGCAGGCCCGGTGGACGCCGAGGGGCTTTCCGTCGAAGACCTGAAGAGCCGGCTGCTCAAACAGTGGGAGGATGCCGGTCTATTCCGGCCGAACGACAGCGCTGAGACCAGGAGCCGCACGGTGCTCGCCTTGCTCCTCCGCGAAGCGCTGACCGACGAACGCAGGCTCTCGTTGAGCGGCGTCGGACTGATCGCCTGGTCCGTCGCGATGCCGGCAGACTTGGCGGTGCCGGCGGTGATGAGAGGGCGGCCATGGAGCCTTACCGACCAGGAAGCCCGCCACCTCATCAGCGCTCTCCTCGACGAGTTCCGCGTACGCAATGCCATGGGGCTGCCTGCTGGGTCGGACACGCCCCCGTGGGTGGCCATCTGTCCTTGGCCTCAGCGATCGTACGGATTGGGTCCGGGCTGGAAGGGCCACGCACGCGAGTGGGGCCACCCACAGTCGGCGCTGGTCAGGCACTACCTGCCGAGGTTGCTCGCCACGAGCGGCCTGGGCGATGACGAGAGACGGATCGCATCCAGGAATTTGATGAAGGAGGTGTGGGGCGCCTTGCGCGCCCATGACCGGCAATCTCTTGACACCGCCGATCACATTCTGTCTCGCGCAAAGACCGACGGGACGTTCCATCTCAACCCGCGCTGGCTGCGTGTCAGACTTTCCGCGCCCGGTGAGGTGTGGGAGTGCGTCACGTGCGCAACGGTGTGCGCCTGCAACCTTCGCGGCGTCTGTCCTCGGAACGGCTGCCCCGGTGTGCTGCAACCTGCTGACCATGACCGTCTGGCCCGGAATCACTACCGCGGCCGGTATGAGAGCCCCGACCTGCCACCATCGTTTAGGGCCGTTGAACACACCGCGCAGATCGACGGCGACGAGGCCCGCCGCCGCCAGGAGCGGTTCAAGAACGGCGCGACCCACCTGCTCAGTTCGTCGACCACGTTCGAGGTAGGCGTCGACCTCGGCGACCTGGACGTAGTGTTCCTGCGCAACGTTCCCCCGGAGCCGTTCAACTACACCCAGCGGGTAGGGCGAGCTGGGCGCCGGGATGGTAATCCGGGGCTCGCGTTGACCTACTGCCGCCGCAATCCGCACGACCTCTACCACTACGACGAACCCCGGAGTCGCATGATCGAGGGCACGGTGCGCCCGCCGCGCCTGCAGATGACTAACCAGAAGATCATCACGCGTCACATGGCGGCAGCGGCATTGTCTGCGTTCTTCAAGGTGCCGGCGAACGGGGTCCGGTTCGATAACGTAGCAGCATTCGTCGGAGATTGGTCCAATCCGCGCGCCGCGGCAGACCTGCGGGCGTTCTGCATCGACAACACTCGGCTGAAGGAGTCGCTGCGCCGCGTCGTGCCGCAAGCGATGCATGGCGCGACCGGCCTCGCCAACGATCAATGGGTTGACAGCGTTGCCGGCGGCGGGAGTCGTCTCGCTGATGCCGAAGCGGAATTAGTCTCCGATTACCGCGGCATGGAGCAGCTCCGCCAGGAGTTGTTCGCGGAGCGGAAGGGTACGAACAGAGTCGAGGCTCGAATCAGGACGATCGCTTGCGAACGGACGCTGGACTTCCTGTCGCGCAAGGCGGTCATTCCGAAGTATGGGTTCCCGGTGGATGTCGTCGAGCTCGACACGCGTTCCGACGCCCCGACGGGGGTCGTGCTGCAGCGGGATCTGGCGCAGGCAATCGCCGAGTACGCTCCCGGCGGCAAAGTGGTGGCCAACAAGCTGGAGTGGGAGTCGTGCGGAGTCAAGAAAGTCGAGGGAAGGGAACGGAAGGAGTGGACGGTCCGTCACTACCGGTATGATGAGGCGCGCAGTTTCGCACAATGGAACGAAGGTGACGCTGGTACCCCGCCCGGAACACGAAAGTACCTCATCCCCGAATTTGGGTTCGTCACGCCGTTGTTCAAGAAGCCCCGGCAGCCGCAGGGGCGGGCGCACCGCCTGTATACGACGCGGCCGTTCTTTCGCGGGTTTGAAGGAAACGCCCAACCGGAATCCAGGAGTGTCCTTGGGGTGCAAGTGACCAAGGCGGTGCCCGGTACCCTGGTGATCCTATGCGAGGGGAAGGCGAGGGCCGGCTTCTGGATCTGCCGCGCGTGCGGCGCGGGCCTGGGGAAACGGAAAAGCCAGCACAAGTCGCCGGCTGATGCGGTGTGCCGTGGTACGCTGGAGCCGTTCGCACTTGGCCACGAACTCGTTACGGACGTCGTGCGCCTACAGTTTCCGCTCCTGACCGGAGAATGGGATGCCTACTCCGTTGCCTACGCGATTCTGCTCGGTGCCGCGGAGACTCTGGACGTCCCCGACACCGACCTGAACGTGACTATCGCCGCCGGGGTGAGCTCCGGTGAGTCAGCGATTGTGCTCTACGACGACGTACCGGGCGGGGCCGCGCTGGTGGCGCAGCTTGAGCGGGAAGATGTCTTTGCTGCCGTGCTTCGGAGCTCACGCGAACGGGTCCAGGGACACTGCGGTTGCGATTCGAGTTGCTACGGCTGTCTACGCAGCTACCGCAACCAGTTCGCCCACCCGCACCTGGACCGCCAGCGGGTGCTGGCGGTGCTCGACGATGTGGGTCACGCGGGTGGATGATCCGCGTCCGACGCACTGACGCCGACGCCACCACGCCGCTCGCCGGATACGTACGCCCGCGCTTGGCCTGATCCCCGCCGCGGAGCTGCGGGGGCCGCGCGGCTGCACGATCGACATGCGCGCACCAGGCGGGAGGCGAAGCTCTTGACGACAACGGGTATGAGGTACTTCAACACTACCGGGCCCGTCGATGCGGAGATGCAACTAACGCGTCGCGCCGCTGTCGCGGCTGGACCACTTGCGCTGGCATACGAAGCCTGCTTCAGGGACAAGGGTGCCGTGACTACGGCCGGCCGATCACTGCTGACGCCAACCAGGAAGCACGCAAGCAATTGATCCTGCGCCGGGAGATGCACCTGGATCCAGCTCGCAGACAAGCCTGCCGGAGGAGCGCGTGCGACGCGTAATCGAGTCGCTACTGCGCGGTTCCTCACAGACGGCGTCGATGCTGGAGTTGGTGGTCATGTGCCGCCGCCATGAAGCCGGCGGCGGCGCTACGGTAACCGTGTGGGGGATGTAACGCTCCGGGGCAGGAGTCGCGAACGCCGTCCCAGACCACCAGACGTGTCCCTTCCCCGTCGGGAGCAGCGCGAGCATCACCGGCGTGGCGGACCTCACGCTGCGGACCTCGTGAGACAATCACTCCGAGACACTCGTTTCTCGAATTGTCCCGAGCAGGACAATTCGGTTGTCGATCAAGCTGACTGGTCGTATCTTTCCCGAGCGGGAAATGCCAGCCATGAGTCCGAAGCAGATTGGACAGTTCGTTCGCAGTTTGCGGCGCGCGCAGGGCCTTCGTCAGGATCAGTTGGCGGCGGCCGCGGGCGTTGGCGTACGTTTTCTGGTCGAGGTGGAGCGTGGCAAGCCGACCGCTCAGCTCGGCAAGGTGCTCGCCGTACTCGACGCGCTCGGATGCACGCTCAGGATCGAGTCGCCTCCGAGTGCTGATGACTCGCAGATGGGGCGATGACGCGCGCGATGACGGTGTGGTGGGAGGGCGCGGTCGTCGGATCGCTCGCTCTCGACTCCGATCGTCAGATGCAGTTTACCTATGCCACGGAATGGCTGGCGGGGGATCACACCCCGGCGCTTTCTTGCTCGCTGCCGAAGCGCCGGGAGCCGTTCCGGCGTCGGCTGTGCCGGCCGTTCTTCGAAGGCCTTCTGCCCGAGGGCGCACAGCGCGACGCGGTTGCCCGGGTGCTGGGAGTTTCGCCGGACAACGAATTCGGGCTGCTGGAGGGGCTCGGCGGCGATGTCGCGGGTGCGCTCACGCTGTGGCCGGAATCAGAGACGCCGCCGCTACGCGAGCATCAGGACCAGACCGAGGCACTGTCCGATGAGGGTTTGGTTGACCTCATGGAGTCGCTTCCGGCCCGCCCCTTCCTGGCCGTCGCGAGCGGCCGGCTGCGATTGTCCCTTGCCGGGGCGCAATCGAAGATGCCGGTCGTCCTGGTCGGAAATCGGGTAGCGATTCCGGAGCCGGGTCAACCGACCACCCACATCCTCAAGCCGCACATCGATCGTTTCCCCGCGATCGTGGAGAACGAAGCGTTCGCGATGCGTCTTGCCGCCCGGCTTGGACTCTCGGTAGCGGCGGTGGAGCCGCGCTCGGTTGCCGGACGGCCCTACCTGCTGGTCGAACGCTACGACCGGCGTACCGACGCCGATGGCCGCGTGCGGCGGCTGCACCAGGAGGACTTCTGCCAGGCGCTCGGTCTCCTGCCGCATCGCAAGTACGCGGCCGACGGCGGACCAGCGGCCGGGCACTGTTTCGCGCTTGTCCGGCGTTCCTGCAGCCGGCCGGCAGTCGAGGTGCTCAAGCTCCTCGACGCATTCATCGTGCAATCGCTGATCGGCAATGCCGATGCGCACGGCAAGAACTACAGTCTGTTGTGTCGCGGGGCAACGGTCGAACTGGCGTCGTTGTACGACTTGCTGTCAACCGTGGCATATCCCGAACTGGATTCAGGGTTCGCGATGCGAATCGGCGGCCGCGGGACCTTGGAAGAGTTGCACGCCGGGGATTGGGACCGGTTTGCGCGCACGGCCGGACTTGGAGCGCCGTTCGTGCGCCGGCGGGTACGGGAACTGGCCGACCGCGCACTGGGGTGCGCCGGCCCGGTAGCTGCCGCGCTGTCGCTGCCCGGATTGAGTGACGAGGTGCTTGCCGGCTGTGCCGCCCGCGCGGCCACGCGCGCGCATCGGCTGGCAGGTACCGTGTAATTCGGTACAATACGAAATGCCGTACTTCAGGAAGGTGGTGGGGGAGCGGTGCTATCTGTCGCCGATCGACCCGGCTGACGCGCCGGCGTTCACGGCCTGGCTGAATGACGCCGAGGTGGCGGCCGGGGTGACGTTCATGCGCCGGGTGGTCAACGTCGAGCAGGAGCGCGACGGACTCGCCAGGCTGGCGGCCGAGCCCTACACCTTCGCGATTGTGGCGCTCGACGGCGACGAACTGTTGGGCAGTTGCGGCATCGGCGATGTGAGCGCCGTCGACCGCACCGGCGAGTTGGGCATCATGATCGGCAACAAGGAGTTCTGGAATCGAGGCTTGGGCACCGAGGCGGTGCGGCTGCTGTTGCGCTTCGGGTTTCTGACGCTCAACCTGAACAACATCACGCTCACCGTGCACTCGTTCAACGAACGTGCGATCCGCTGCTACGAGAAGTGCGGCTTCAAGCGCTGCGGCTACTGGCCCGACTCCTGGTACCACGACGGCACACTGCACGGCACCGTGCAGATGTACCTGCTGCGCGCCGACTTCGACGAAGGATAGCCGGCGCGCAAAAAGGACTCGCGAGCCACTGCGTTCGCTTTGGTTGCGATATGGATGCGATAGCGCCATATTGAGACTCAATATGGCTTTTGTAGGTCGATTTTTCGATCCTCCTGCCCAGAGCTTTTTTCTCTTCGGTCCACGTGGGACCGGCAAGTCGGCATGGACACAGCGTCAGTACCCGGGCGCGGTGCGCGTCGATCTGCTCCATCCCGCCACGCTGCAGCGCTTCCGGGCGCGGCCCGAGCGCTTGTTCGAGGTAGTCCGCGCGGAGCCTGCCGGGCGTGTGATCGTCATCGACGAGGTACAACGAGTTCCAGAGCTCCTGAGCGCGACCCATGCGCTGATCGAAGAGGGCCAGGACCGGCGGTTCGTGCTGACGGGTTCGAGTGCGCGCAAGCTCAGGAGGAGCGGCGTCGATCTGATGGCCGGACGCGCCGTGGTCCGTACCATGCATCCGTTCATGGCCGCGGAGTTGGGAGATGCGTTCGATCTCCCCGAAGCGCTCCAGCGTGGCATGCTGCCGCTGGTGCTCGGCGCCGCGGATCCTCTCGACACGCTGCAGGGTTACCTCGCGGTGTATGTGCGCGAAGAGGTGCAGATGGAGGGGCTGGTGCGCAACCTGGACGGCTTCTCCCGGTTCCTGGAAACCGTCTGCTTTTCGCACGGCCAGCTTCTGAATGTCAGCAATATCGCGCGCGACAGTGCAGTGAGCCGCAAGGCGGTGGAGGGGTATCTGAGCGTGATCGAGGACCTGCTGCTCAGCTTCCGCTTGCCGGTGTTCCGCAAGCGCGCCGCACGGGCGACGGTGGCGCACGACAAGTTCTACCTCTTTGACTGCGGCGTGTTCCGAGGGCTGCGTCCGGCGGGGCCGCTCGATCGCCCCGAAGAGATCGCGGGCGCGGCATTGGAAGGGCTGGTCGCCCAGCACCTGCGGGCGTGGCTGGCCTACCGCAACGGCGGCGACTGGCTGTACTACTGACGCACCCGCGCCGGCTCCGAGGTCGACTTCATCATCTACGGGCCGGATCAGTTCACCGCCATCGAAGTGCAGCACAGCGCGACCGTGCGGCGCTCCGACCTGCGCGCCCTGCGCTCGTTCCATGATGACTATCCGGAGGCGCAACGCCTGCTGCTCTACCTGGGTGATGAGCAACTCCACGTCGACGGCGTGCACTGCATGCCGTGCGAACGGTTTCTGCGCGCCCTCCATCCGCACCGCAACTTTCCGCTGCGCTCCGCGTTGCGGTGAAGTGTCCGCGGCGTCGCTTGAGCCGCGCCGGGGGCTGTCAGGCCAGCGCCGTCAGCACGTGTCGTTTCCGTCCGGCTGGTCTGCGGGGGAGAGGCATTCGGTGGGCTCTGAGGCCTCCGGCTGAGCGCGACTTGCCAGGAAACGGTCCAATGTCGCGAGGCTGTTGTCCGCGAGAGTGACAGCACGTTCTGCGTCGGCTGCGGTAGGATCGCCGCGGTAGATCGCATCGAGGAAGTCGATGTCGTCCGGTGTCAGCGAGAGCGGTGCGCCATGGTCGGTAGCCAGCACCACGGCGGCCGTGTCGCGGGTTACCACACTGCTACGGCTACCATACGACTTGCAGCCTTGTCCATGAGTTCGCCTGTCGGGTAGTGTATCAGTTTGAAATCCGGTGCACGAAAACCCAAGGCGCACCACCACGCGGCAGAGCGCCCGTGTTCTTCGTTCAGTTCGTAAGCTCCCAGCCAATGAAACCCCACACATCCATACGGTTGCTGTCACAGGCTACGTAGATGGTGGTGCCGCGCCCAGCGGCAAAGCCGAACGGCGTGCCTGTAGGAGTTCCTGTGATCGTCCTTGTCTCTGGATTGAACGACAGCCCGCGAGGCAGGTCGTCCGCCAGGGTCAAGCCCAAGTCGGGGCACTCGATCTCCCTGCCGATGTGGTAGGTGATAGGCGGAACCCCACCGGACGCCTCGGGTAGCTTCACGGGTGCTATCGGCACCCCTCGGGCGCCCCGCACCACGAGTAAGACAGGATCGTGCCACTCTGACCACGAAACAGTTGGTTCGGGGAACTCAAGATCCACGAAATTCTGTGGCCATGCATCGTGCAGCCAATCGCTCAGTATGGTGGTCACTCCCTTCTGGCGCTCTACCCAGCCCCGCATGGCTTCGACGTTCAGCCCACCTACTTCGAGCAACTCTCCGAATTGCTCCACGAACCGCTCCGCTTGACGCACTTCCTCATGTGAGCGCTCATGGGCGTCCTGAACGTCCTGGAACGTAGCCTGCTCTATAAACTCAAGGGTCTCCCGGTCGGTGCGCACGGTGCGCGCCGGTGTATCGAACCGTTGCCCCAAATTCGTTGGCTCGCTCGTAGCGGAGGCACGTCCCGCCACGCTTTGCCCGCTTGTTTCGCTGGCGCCTGGGTTGCGCAGCATGTACGTGACTGTGTTGGAGGAAGATTTCACCTTCACTACTTGGACGCCGGCCGGCACCCCGAGTTCTTTCCGCACGTTCTGCAGAGCGGCGGCCTCCGAAGGTCGGCTTTCGCCTTCCTCGGACATCATTTCTTCGCACCCTGCAACCAACAGGGTAGCCGCCGCGACTCCGGCGGCAATGAGATTTCGAGAAAATGAGCGCAACCGCCCCCTGGGCGGGAAGGGTAGGCGAGCCAGCGTCATCGTTGCCCTCCCGGCCCAAGGTTCCTCTGCAGGAAAAGCAAGTGGCCGTCAATGGCTGGCATTACCTGTGAAGCTACCGCGGCGTACCGCGGCGACCTGAGCATGGCGTAGACCGACTCATGGGTGCGCAGTTGGATGTTCTCCACAACCGCCCGATCCGTTACCAATTCAGTGATTGTAAATGCCAGCACCGCGAGCACCAACTCAGCGGGGTCCGGTAAAGCGGCCGTTACCGTTGGGTCTACCACCAACTGCCAAGTGCCGCACCCCTCCGTATGGAACGCAAGGTCGGCCTCGAGGATTTCCACCGCGTCACGGTCAGTGGTGAGGCTGGTAACGTACTGGTCGCCACCACGGTGAAGGAACCACACACATACCTTCCCGCCGGGCGCCTCGTATGCGCCGGGCTGGATGTCCTGCCCGACCAAGTACGTGCCATCCTCGAACGGCTCCGCTCCCGCCAGCGCGCTGACCCCAAGCAGCGCGACCACGATGAACCTTGTTGAGCGCAGCATACCTGCCCCCTGGGTCGGGCAGCAGATGAGGCGCAGCAGTGCCCGTGAATTGGCCCGCGCGCAAAGGTGCCGGGCCGTTTGCATTCAACCCGACCGCAGGATTGTCCCTGCGATATGGATAGTCCGCACTATTCGCCTTCCGCAGTCCCGGTAGCTACTCCCAGGTTAGGCAAGGTTGTTGTATTCGTGCGGTAGCCCGACATGATGGGGGCACAGCACGGCCGAGTTGAATGCAGGGCCACCGTATCACGGCTCACGGCGGGGTCGGAACCGCGACGGCGAGATTTCAACTTGATACACTACCGCCTGTCGGCATCTGTCCGGTTTCGCTTCGCGACCGCGGCATCTCGCGATCCGCCCCGATAGTTCATCTCATTCGCGTTTCGGGCTGCGTTCGTAGAGGGAGATGTGGCGGGTGCTGGCGGCGGTGAACGGGGCGCCGGTCCAGTCGCTCCAGCGTTCGCTGAGGCGAAGGCCGGCGAGGCGGGCCATCAGGTCCAGCTCCGAAGGCCACGCGTAGCGGATCTGCACCGGGTAGAGGCGGGTTCCGGCCTCCGAGAACTGCAAGTGCTGGGAGTGCACCCGCTGGTGGAGCGGGTCGTGGCGCGCGACATCCAGCGTCACCCGATCGCTGTCGACATGGGTAACGTCCATACTCTGGCCGTGGGTGAAACGCGTCGGGTCGGGTACGAACACCTCGATCAGAAACACGCCGCCGTCGGCCAGGCGGTCGGCAACCCGCTGGAAACAGCGCACCTGTGCCTCCTGGGTGGTGAGCGCGAAGAACGTGTTGAACACCGCGAAGATCAGCGTGAAGGTACCGTCGACCGTGACATCGGCGAAATCCCCGATGGTGACCGGAATCTCCGCGCCGCCCGGCTTGGCGCGCAGCTTGACGACCATCGCCTCGGAGGCGTCGATTCCGTGCACGGCCACGCCCTGCTCGGCCAGCGGCAATGCCACCCTGCCGGTGCCGATGCCCAACTCCAGCGCGCGCCCGCCTCCGGCCAGCGTTGCCAGCGCGCGCACCTCCGGCGTGACGCCTCCCTGGTCGGGGTACAACCGGTCATAAGTGTCCGCGATCCGATCGCCGTAGGTAGCCGCTCCGTAGTCGTCCATCTGGTTCCTACGCGCCGCGCGGGCGGGTGTGGTGGCGTTCCAGGGCGAGGTCGAGGAGGCGGCGCAGCAGTTCCGGAAAGGGGAGGCCGCTCGCCTGCCACAGCTTGGCGTACATGCTGATTGCCGTGAAGCCGGGAATGGTGTTGATTTCGCTCACCAGCAGCTCGCCATCCTGGTCGCCGCCGGAGCTGCGCAGAAAGAAGTCCACGCGCGCCATGCCCTGTACCTCCAGGGCGGCACACGCGCGGCATGCGAGCTCCGCTGCACGGGTCTGCTGGGCCTCGGTCAGCGGGGCGGGGATCAGCAATCGCGCTCCGTCGTCGTCGAGATACTTGGCCGCGTAATCGTAGAACGGGTGGCCGCGACCGGTAACGATCTCGCCCACCACCGAGGCGACTCGCCGGTCATTGCCGAGCACCGATACCTCCAGCTCCCGCCCTTCGATTGCCTCCTCGATCAGCGCTTTGCGGTCGTGGAGCAGGGCGTCCATCACCGCGCCGGACAGTTGGTCCGCCCGGCTCACCCGGTGCACTCCCACCGAAGAGCCGAGGTTGGCCGGCTTCACGAACAGCGGCAACCCGAGGTCGGCGCAGATCCGTGCGCTGGCGGCGGCCGACGGCGCCTCCCGGACAACCGTGAAGCGAGCACTCGCTATTCCCGCGTCGCGCAATAGGCGTTTGGTAACGTCCTTGTCCATCGCCACCGCTGAACCGAGCACGCCGGCGCCGATGTAGGGCACGCCGGCCAGCTCCAGAAGCCCCTGTATGGTGCCGTCCTCGCCGAACGGGCCGTGCAGCACGGGGAATACCACCTCCAGGTCCGCCATACGGACGGCGGTGGCCAGATCCCTGGCATGCGGGATGACCGTCGGTGCGGTGGCGGCTGGCGGCGCGGGCAGGGCCGGCGGAGTACCGGGTTCGGCGGCAATGAACCGGTGCACGTCGCCGGTCTGCCAGGCGCCGTCGAGTCCAATGTAGATGAGCGCGATGTCGTGGTTACCGGCAAGGGCGGTGGCCACGGCGTGCGCCGAGCGCAGCGATATGTCGTGTTCGGCGGACTGCCCGCCGCAGATGATGCCGATGCGAATGGTTCTGCTCCGGTGCGGATTGTCCCGGCTGCGGCCCGGCAGGTCAAACCCCGCGGCCCGGCACGGTGACAGCCCGGCCAGCCGCGAACAGGGTATGATGGCGCCGTGAGAATCAAGCAATCGGTGTGCTTTCCGATCTTCCGGAAGCTGTTTCCCTCGCTGGATGAGCTGTTCGCCGCGACCGCCGCCATCGGCTACCGGGCGGTGGAGATGTGGGGCCATCGCGACGGCCCGGCCGAGGATGAATTCGCCGTGGCCGAGGTAGCGGCCAGCGCTGCCCGGCACGGGCTGGCGGTGGCCAGCTTTTCCGGCCACGCTTCCCTGCCGAGCGGCTGCAACGACCCGGCCAACCATGACCGCATCGAGGCGGAGCTGCGCGCCGCGATCGAGCTGGCGGCGGCGCACGGGGTGCCGGGGCTGATCTGCTTCTCCGGCAACCGCCTGCACGGCCAGAGCGACTACGCGGGCATGGTGGAGTGCGCCCGGGTGTTGCGCCGCGTGGCGCCCTGCGCCGAGCAGCACGGCGTCAATCTCAACCTGGAACTGCTCAACAGCAAGGTGAACCATCCCGGTTACCTGGCCGACTGCAGCGACTGGGGGCTGGCGCTGTGCGAGATGGTACGCAGTCCGCGCGTCAAGCTGCTGTACGACATCTATCACATGCAGATCATGGAGGGCGACGTGATCCGTTCGATCCGCCGCCTCATGCCGCACATCGGGCACTTCCATACCGCCGGCAACCCGGGGCGCCACGAGCTCGACGACCATCAGGAGCTCAACTACCGGGGGATATGCAACGCAATTGCCGCCACCGGCTACGACCTGTACGTCGGCCACGAATTCGGGCCGCGCGGCGACCTGATGGACGCGCTGCGGCAGGCCTTCGAGGTATGCGACGCCGGTGACGATGCAGGTGGCTCAAGGAGCGGGTGAAGGAATATGCCGCGCGCGGAGCCCTGGCGCTATGAAAAGCTGACCTGGCCGGAGATCAACGAGGCGATTGCCGCCGAGCGCGTGGTGGTGTGCCCGGTGGGATCGACCGAGCAGCACGGGCCGCACCTGCCGCTGGATGTGGACGTGGTGTGCCCGTGTGGGATTGCGGCGGCAGCGGCGCGCCGGATCCCGGAGGAGGTGCTGGTGATGCCGCCGTTCGTACACGGCTACGCCGCCCACGTGATGGACTTCCCCGGCACCACCAACATCCACTGGCAGCACTTCATCGACTGCATCGTCGACATCGGCGCCAGCCTGGCCTACCACGGGTTCAAGAAGATCGTGTTCCTCAACGGCCACGGCTCCAACGCCCCCAACCTCGACCTGGCGGCGCGGCGGGTGAACCTGGAGACCGATGCCGAGTGCATCGCCTGTTCCTGGTGGCACCTGCTGACCGTGGATCCCGAGTTCTTGCCCGGCTGGCGGGAGAGCCGCTTTCCCGGCGGCATCGCCCACGCCTGCGAGCTGGAGACCTCGGTGTACCTGTATCTGGACGAGGACAACGTGCGCAAGGAGCGGATCGTGGACGGCGAGATCGCCTACCACCGGTACGGATCCGACTTCCGCTACACCGACCTGTTCGGCCATGGGCCGGGTACGCCGGTATCCTGGACCGCCTCGTACAGCGATTCGGGAGTGCTCGGTCAGGCCACGCTGGCTACCAGGGAGAAGGGCAGGCGGGCGGTCGAGGAGGCGGCTCGGCAACTGGCGCGCATGCTTGCCGAGTTTCGCGCGCTGCCGGCGCCGCCGCGCGGCGACCACCACGGGACGGCGCCGAGCATGCCGATGCCGTGGGGCCAGGGCGCGGCGCCGGCCGCCCGCGGTGGCGTGCACGGCGCACCGGAGGCAGGTCGGTGACGCTGGCCGGGAGCCGGCGCGAGCAGTGATGGCACTGCCGGCAACGGCAACCACGGTGCCGCTGCGCCGGGATGGCGTCCGCCGCGGCCGCGTGGCGGAGCACGCAAGCTGCGCCAGCGGGGACACCGATGGCTGAGACCGGCGCGGCGCCGTTGCGCTGGGGCGTGGTCGGCTGCGGCGACGTGGTGGAGCACAAGAGCGGGCCGTCGATCAGCGCCGCGGAGCGTAGCCGCATGACGATGGTGATGCGCCGGGACGGGGCGGCGGCTCGCGATTTCGCGCGCCGGCACGCGGTACCGGAGTGGACCGACGACGCCGGCGCCGTAATGGGCAGCGGCAGCGTCGACATCGTCTACGTGGCTACCCCGCCGTCCTCTCACCTGCAGTACGTGCGCGCCGCGGCGGCGGCGGGCAAGCACGTCCTGGTCGAGAAGCCGATGGCGCTGAACGCGGCCGAAGCGCGCCTCATGGTTGAGGCGTGCGCGAGCGCCGGAGTGGAGTTGTTCGTGGCCTACTACCGGCGCTTTCAGCCGCACGTGCTGCGCATGCGGGAACTGCTGGCGGCGGGCGCGATCGGCCGTCCCGCGCGCGGCTGTGCGGATATCGCGGTGGCAGGTTTCGCGCGCCGGGTGGCCGCGGGCACGCGCACCTGGCGCGACGACCCCGCCATCGCCGGGGGCGGCGGCTTCGTCGACATGGCCAGCCATCGCATCGACCTGCTGGTGTGGCTGCTCGGGGCGGTTGCCGACGTCACCGGGGTGGCCGCGCGTTTCGAGCCGGACCTGGCGGTCGAGCAGTCCGCGCTGGCGGCGCTGCGCATGTGCTCCGGCGCGCTGTGCAGTGTGAGCGGCGACTTCCATTCCGGCCGCGACGCGGACCGATTCGCGATTTACGGCGAGCGCGGCACGCTCACCGCCGACCCGCTGGACGGACACGCCGTGACCCTCAGCGCAGCGGCGGGGACCGAGGAGTATCGCTACGCGCCGTTCCCGGCGCCCCATCTCGGCCTGGTGCGCCACATCGAGGCGGTGCTGCTCGACGGCGCGCAGAATCAGGCGTCCGGCGCCGACGGCCTGGTCACCGAAACGGTGCTGGACCGCGCCGTGCGCGGTCGCGCGGCGCTTGCACAGCGGTAGGCCGCGACGGTCGGAGAGCCGGCGATGACGCGCACCGTTTGGATTGGTGCCCCGGTTCACGGGGCAATCGTGCCGACCCGCGTGCGGTAGCCGGGAACCATTCTGCTTGGATGGCGACGCGTCGGCAATGCGTCCGCATTGGGTTCCCTGTCCGCGGGTTACGGCCCTTTACCGCCAACTGACCGGCCTGAGAGCAGCCGGGGCGTCCGTGCCGAATCGCCCGGTCACGATGTGCTGCCGACGGGAGCGCTCCGGTAGAGCGCGGCGATGCGCGCGGCGATCGGATCCCAGTCGAACTCGCGGGTGCGCTGCAGGGCTGCGCGGCGCGCGGCATCCAGGTCGAGGGAGCGCGCCGCGGCCAGGGCGCCGGCGAGGGCACCGTCGGCATCGGGGTCGTACAGTAGGCCGGCGCCTCCCGACGCCAGCTCCGGCAGGCAGCCGAGCCGCGGCACGATGAGGGGTTTGCCGAAGCCGAGCGCCTGGATCGCGGAGCCGGAGGTGAGCACCGCCGTGAACGGCAGCACCACCACGTCCGCGGCGTTGAGGAAGTACTGGAACTGGTCCGCGGGAAAGTAGCGGGAAGCGTGAATGCGGACCCGCTCGTCGCCCGCCGCCACGGCGCGCAGCTCGGCAATCAGGCCGGGGCTGCGTGCGTTCTCGCGCAGGACCAGCACCAGCACACTGTCGGTCGCGGCGGTCTGGCGAAACGCGGCGACCAAGTCGGCCACCCCCTTGTAGCCGCGTGCGTTGCCGAAGAACAGGTACACGAAGCGCGTGCCGTCGATCGCCAGCCGCTCGCGGGCCTGCGCCCTGCTCACCGTGTTGGGGAAGATCGGCACGTAGTTGCCGTGCGGGATCACCGTTACCGGACGCGGCGGATCGTAGCGCGTCTCAATGCTGTCGGCCGCGAACCGGCAGTGCGCGATGACATGGTCCGCTTCGCGGGCGACCAGGGCGTTGACCAGCCGGTCCAAGTGCGGATAGCGGCGCTCGTGCGGGAACAGGTTGTGCACCGTCCATATCAGCCGGTAGCCGAGGCGCCGGGCGTGAATCAGGTTCTCGGTGAAGTCGGCGAAGCGCCCGCTCGCCGCATCGGCGTCGCGCGGTTCCTCGAAGCGGGCGTAGAAGCGGTCCAGCCAGTTGAGGTGCAGCACGTCGTAGGCGG
Organism: Spirochaetia bacterium; assembly: GCA_965262935.1. Lineage (GTDB taxonomy): Bacteria > Spirochaetota > Spirochaetia > SZUA-6 > Bin103 > Bin103. Next base: position 2,737,302 of record OZ253572.1, read on the forward strand.
CACGTGACTGTTCCAGCCACTCACGTCCGAATTCGTAGTTGCCCTCGGTCAACTCCACGCCGTGGCGGCGCAGGGCGGCGGCCAGCAGGGCGCCGTAGGGATTGGCCCGGCCAAGTTCCAGCCCGCTGCCCTCCCAGAAGAACAGACCGCGCGTAGTCGTCATGGCAGCGGAACCAGCGCCAGACAGCGACCGGCGTCGGCTGCGCTGAGCCGCCAGCGGTCTCGGCGGTCGCCCACCGTTACCTCCAGCGTACCGGTATCGCGTGCGCCCGGGTGCCGGGTAGCGGTCAGGTCGCCGGGACCGCCGCCAGGATGGATGACGGCGACGAAGGTGGTGGCGCGTGCGTAGCGGGTCCGTATCAATGTGTGCAGCCGCTCGCTGGCGGGATTCGACGGCGCCTCTCCGACGGTGATGGTAGTTCCCCCCTCATCCGGCAGCAGCACCCGCAAGGCGCCGCTCCGCAGCGACCACGCGAGGTCAACGACGCCGTCCGCACGCCCGGATCGTCGCTGTTCGATGTGCCTCCATCCAGCGGCACGCGGCAGGGCAACCGCGCGCTGGTCGTGCAACTCCACTCCGTGTACCTCCCGCAACGTCCCGTGCACGTGCAGCAGCCAGTCGATGCGCCGCCGGGCAGGGCAGTATATGTGGAAACAGTCGACAAAGTAGGGCGCGCGCCAGGCGATCGCCCGCCGCATGGTGACGCTGCCGTACACGCCGGCGGAGGCACCGGACCATGCGGCGGTGGCATCGGCCACTACGACGGCGCCGCTCCGGTGGGGCGCCTCGGGTGCGGCCGTGCGCGGCCCGGTGAATGATTCCAGGGTATCCGAGCGTTCGCTCGGTTCGGTCGCCGCACCCGCATCGGGGGCGGCGAAGTGCAGCAGCTTGCCGGTAGCGGGGGGTTGGGCGCGGCCGCTGACCAGCACCGTGTTGTGGCTGACCGTCTGCCGGTACCACTGGCCGTGCAGGCGGATGCCGTAGCCCTGCGAGCCGAGATCGGCCGCCGCCGGCACGCCGCGCGCATACAGGGTGACGGCGAGCTTGTCGGGATGGCCGTGCGAGCCGCCGTGCGGCCCGTACTTGAGCAGCGCCAGCGACTGCCGGTCGAGCGGATCCGCGCTGCGCACCATCGCGAAGCCGGAGTGGGGCAGCACACCCGACCGCGGACGCAACATGCCGCCGGAGTCCGCGTCGGCGCAGGCGTCGGTGCCGGCGGTGCCAACGGCGTCCGGCCCGTGGAGCAGGGCTTCTTCGCTGTCCCGTGGACGGCGTCGGTAGATGGCCGCCAGCAGGTCCCGGTAGAGCGGCTGCGGCCACCACCCGGCCGCCATCTCGTACAGCGCCGCTGCCGGCGGTACCCCGTGGCACACCTCTCCGTACAGCGATGACGACGCCCAGCAGTCGTTACTCGCCGGCAGCCGTCCATCCGGCAGCACCAGCGTGAGGGGCGCGGCGAGCATGGCGGCGAAGCGCCCCGGCGCCTGCCAGCCCGCGTCCCCAGCGCGGATGAAGGCGGCGGTGGTCAGCAGCGCGGCCAGCGTGTAGTAGTGGTAGCTGGAGGAACCCTCCCACCACATCCCGTCGCGATGGGTGCCGGCCTCGATCTGGTGGTGAAACCCGAATTCGCCGTAAACGGCCTGCTCGCGCACCGTATCGTTGCCGGTCACGGTCGCCGCGGCGGCCAGCGCCGCGACGTGCCAGCACTCGATATTGTGTACGCGCCGGAAACGGTGCTCGTCGAGGTGAGCAATCGCTCGGTAGAACAGATCGCGCTCTACGATCTGACGGTCCACGTCGTCAAGATGCGCGGCCACGAGGTCATGGCAGCGCGCGAGCCGGACGATGAGGTGCGCTTCATCAAGGGACTGATAGGTGGCTTTGCCGCGGCCGTCGTCCCGCTCGGTGCGGGCGGAACCGACGGGGTAGTGCGGGTAGCGCCGGGCATAGCCGGTCAGTATGGCCGTAGCGCGCCGCAGACAGTTGGCGTCTCCGGACAGCCGCCAGCGCAGTGCGAGCAGCACCGCCATGCGCCCGAGCAGCAGGTTGGCTCCGAACCGCCAGGCGGCGTCGAAGCGAGGGCCGGTCAGCAATTGCCCGTCCACCGGGCAGCGATGCACCCGCGGCCGGCATGGGTCGAAGTGCAGTTCGGTGGCATGGCGCGGGCAGAAGTAGTCGTGGTAGTACCCCGCCGGTTCCTCAGGGGGGCGCAGATCCAGTGCCAGGAACGCGCCGGTTTCCTCGGTCAGGCGCCGCCAGGCAGGCTGGAACGGTGCCATGCGGATGCGCCGGCGCGCGCGCTCCAGCGTAGCCGTGCCGAGCAGCCGGGGTTGGCGCAGGGGAGAAACGAGTGAGTGCTCGGCGTTGCGGTTCATGCTGGCGCCGGTGGCCGCATCAGCATGATTGTTCAAGGAGGGCGGTCATGACGTCGCGCCCGAAGCGATAGGTGGTGTTGCAGAACAGGCAGGTAGTGACCACCGGCAGCGGACCGTGTTCGAGAATGTCCTGCAACTCGGTGCGCGGCAGCGCGGCCAGGTGGTGGCGGAAACGGGCCGCGCTGCAGTGGCACATGAACAACACGCGGCGCCGCGCCAGGATCACCGGCTGGTGGGCGCCGAACACCCGCTCAAGCAAGTCCGGCGGCTGCTCGCCGCCGGCGAAGGCGGCGCCGAGCGCCGGTGCATCGCGCAGCAACCGTTCCACCTCGCGCACAGTGGTGTCACGGGCACCCGGCAGCGCCTGAATAAAGATGCCACCCGCACCGGTGACGTGGCCCGCGTCGTCGAACGAGACGCTCAGATTCAGGGCACTAGGTGTCTGCTCGGAAGTCGCGAAATAGGAGGCAAGGTCTTCGGCCAGGCTGCCGTAGCGTATCTCCACCACGCCGGTAAACGGCCGCGTCCCGTCGCGCAGACGCTTGGTGACCGCGAGGGTGCCGGGCCCGGTGCCGAACAGATCGCTCAGGCGCGGCACGTCGGCGTCGGCCGGCACCGGGATCGGGCTCCGGCTCAGGTAACCGCGCACCTCGCCGTGCGCATTCCCCTCTGCGGTGAGGCCACCGATCGGCCCGGAACAGTCGACCTTGATGGTGAGACACTCCGGTGATTTCAGGTTGACGCACATCATGCCGGCGGCCACGTATGCCTGGCCCAATACCAGCGTCTCGAGGGGACCGAGGTCATGGTTGGCGCGCATCTCGCCCACCATCCGCGTGGCGTGCAACACCGCGCCGCGCATCCGCCCGGAGTCGAGCAGGAACTGGTAGAGCTGGTCGCGCCGGTGTGCGCGCAGTCGAATCGCCGGCGTGTCGCCGGGCAGGGAGCGTTTCTCCACGGAGCCTCAGTGCGAGCGCGACGCCACGGCTGGAGCACCGTTGGTGCGACCAGTATCGGCGACGGCGCCGCCGAAGCGGTGATGTACCATCGCTGCATGATAACCCGTTTCGCATCCCTGCGCCCCACCGAATTCAAGACCAAGTAAACGCTCGGTGATAGGCGGATAGAGTGACTGCCACGAGCGGTCTGCCCACCCCCAGTCATCCGACACGGGCGCCGCCGCCCGGCGGGTTCCCGCGACGGGGTAGGGGGCCCGTGAGTCGTAGCGGGCATCCTTGAGCCGCCGCTCGGTTGATGGCCGCAGTCGGCCAGTGTGCGCCAACGAGTTGCGCGCGGCGACCCGGGTTCGCCGTGAGACAGCATGCCGCACCCGCCGCTGTCCGGTCGCCAAGCGTCGTTCCGGTACCACCAGCTCGGCGTCCAACACCGTGACTGTGCGCACACTCGGCCTCACATGGGCTCCCAAGTGGTCGCTCACAACCATCATTCGGGCCGCACAAGGGCTATTTGCGGGCGGTTCCGGGGCAGATTTCGGCGCTAAAACCGGTCGCGAACGTTCAAGGATGTCACGCGCGGCGTCGAAAAGAACAACGACGATAGCGGGTGGGCTCTGAACTGTGATGAATAGTCGACACATCCCCGGGGGAAACATGAACGCAGAGCAATCGCAACCTGCCGTTGGGCATGCAGAGCAACCTTTCTGTGCGCTCCGGGCGCCCCAAACAGGCCCCCGGAGCGGTCGTCAGAGCCCCGATCAAGACTCGCAGAGGTGCCGTCATCATTACTCGTAAGTCGTTATTTGGTAAGCAGAAATCAGTGAATCTCCGGACCCTGCGGCGCGTTTGCGCCGGGTTTGTGGCCCTGGCGGCGGCCTGTGGTGCGAGTCTCGCTGCATTCGCGGAGCCGGTGGAACCCGCCGATCAGGCGGCCATTCTGCGTACCGTCCGTGCGCCCGGCAATCTGTCTGCCATTGCAGAGGGGCCCGAGCGCGTTGCCTTGTCGTGGCAGGCACCCATGGCTTCCGACCGGTCAGAGCTTACCGGCTATGGCATTCAGTTTTCGGATGACGGCGGCGCCAACTGGTCCGTTCTGCCCACCCTCGGTCGGCGAACCACCTCCTTTGTCCACACCGTTGGGCTCCGGGCAAGTGCCACGCTCCTCTATCGAGTCTTCGCCATAGGCGCGGACGGTGCGGGACCGGCCGCAGTCGCGACTGCGGTACTGCCGCGCACCTCGGTTCCGCGGATCACCGCGGTGCAGCTCACCGCCAACCAGGGAACCGTCCGGTGGTACCCCCCTCGGCAGGAAGTCGCCGTGACCGTGCAGTTCGACCAGACGGTGACGGTGAACATGACATATGGCACCCCGCAGATCGACCTGGAGATGGGACGCCCGCCGCACCGCCAATCGGGATACGCGAGTGATTACTCGGGTGGCTCGGGTACCGATCGGTTGACGTTCCGTTACGTGACGGGCGACTGGAACCAGGATCTCAGCGATATCGAGGTCGCCCCGAACGCGCTGGATCTGAATGGCGGCCGCATCGTCAACCTGCACGCCACGCACCGCGCGAGCTTGGCACACGGGCCGGCCTCCCTGGAGGTCGCTCCCCAAGTAGACGCTCGGTCTGACGCCGTCCTGGTGTTGGATACCCGCGCGCCGGCTCGGGTGCAGGCGGCACCCAAGGCCGACCTGCAGATCGCACGGAACGAGCAGAGCGGCAGTCCGGCATTGGCGACGATGCTCTCGGCCGCCGGCGCGCTCGTCGCCGGAACCGAGATCGTGCAACAGTTGGCGCTTGCCGAGGAGCGCGAGGTTGCCGAATTCGCCACCCTTGAGCAGGTATCCGGTGGACAAGGATCGGACATCCTCGAATCGGTCGAGACCGTCGCCGTGGATCTTGGACAAGGCGTTGGGCCGCGCGCCGCAGCCATCCCAGAATCCGAGATCCCGGGCGCGCCCTTTCTTTTCATTTCTGAACACGGGCAGGCGCAACTTGATCTGAGTTGGAACCTAACGGAACGCGACAAGGACGAAAAATACAATATCGACGTTATGGACTACTTGATCGAAGTATCCGAAGACGGTGCCTCCTGGACGAATTTGATAGGGTACGATACACAGAATAACGACCTCTACCTTCCCCTCGCTACGCAGCCGGCTAGTACCACGTACAGCCACGTTGGGCTGGAGCCCGGCACCACGCACCACTACCGCGTCAAAGCACGGACCAGCAAAGGGGTCGAAGGACCATGGTCGACCGGACGACGTGATATTCGTGACAGCTATGCCACCACCAGGCCGATCAGGCCCGTCCCGGAATGCGCCGCCGCTTTCTGGTCAACGGAGATCACCGTAGGATCAAAAACACAGTTCAACCAGGACGGCTACTGGACGAATCTTTATGGATCCATAGCTGACGATGATTTCTCACTCGGCGGAACGGACTACTTTGTGTATAACGCCTGGGTCGCCGACCCCAGTCAAAGGAATCCTCACTATCACTTTGGCGTTTCGCCCGCGTTTTCGGATGCTGAGCGTGAGGATCTGACACTCTACGTCGGCCCGGTAGCGCTACCGTTGGGAAACACCACCACTAGGACGCAACAGACGGGCTATTACGCATATCTGTGGACATCGACGGACTACGCCGAGACGTTCGGCTATCCACCCGTCGCGGGGACTTCTTATCCTTACGACCAGTTTACCGAGTACGCACTCGGAGACAAGGTCGCGGTGTGTCTGGTCGACGCGACACCCCGTGTGACCCTGACATTGGACCCTGCATCGATTTCCGAGAATGCCGAGACCAGTACGATTACGGCATCCGTGTCTAGTGCCTCCGACACGGCGTTTACGGTCACGGTCTCCGCGGAGCCGGACGATCCTGCAGTGGACACCGACTTCACCCTGAGCACCAACAAGGTGCTGAGCTTCGCCGCCAACGCCACCGAGAGCACCGGGGCGGTGACCATCACCACGGTGGACAACGACGTGGACGCGCCCAACAAGACCATCCAGGTAAAGGGCGAACTCCCGGGCGGGGTACCCGTGCGGGCTCCGGCCGACGTCAGCCTGACCATCACCGACGACGACGCTGCACCGCAACTCAGTCTGTCCGTGAGTCCCGCGACGATCGCGGAAGACGGAGGCGAGGCAACCATCACGGTCAGCACTGTCGACTCCACCTTCGTCGAGGAACAGGCTATCACCCTCACGCTCGAAGGGAGCGCCACGAAGGGCACCGACTACACTGCTGCCGCCCAGACGCTAAACCTGGGCTCAGGTGAGCGCTCGGTTACTACCCTGGTCACTGCCATCGACGACTCCACCGACGAGAGCGACGAGACGATCCTGGTCACCGCGATGCATGACGGCCGCACGGTCGGCATCCAACAGCAGATCACCATCGCAGACACGCTGGCGGCTGCAGTGAGCGCGAACTCGGCCAACGTGGACGAAGGGGACGCCGCGGAGTTCACGGTCACGCTCAGCGGCGGGACGAGTACGGCTGCCGTGGAGGTGGATTACCTGGTGGACTCCGACTCGACGGCGACGGCTGGAGATGACTACGCGGCGCCGACCGGGAAGCTGACGATCACGGCGGGAGAGAGCGGCGGAACGATCACAATAACAACGAACACGGACCAAGTGCATGACCCTGGCGAGACGGTGGTGTTGAAGCTCGCCTCTGCATCGACCGACGCACGCACGGTGAATGTGGACGGCACGGCGAAAGTGATGACAACTATCACCGACACCGGCCGGGTGGAGGTGTCGGTGGGACCGGTGCTGGTGGAGGACGACGACCAGACGCCTGAGGACGAGACGGACGACAAGTCGAGTGTGGAGGAAGGCGAGACGGCGAGCTTCGTGGTGACGCTGAGCGGCGAGGTGTCCGGGACGGTGAGCGTGACGTATACGACGGCGAACGGCACGGCAGAGTCGGGAACGGGGAAGGACTACACGACGGCGAGCGGGACGCTTGAGTTCACGACAGGACAGACGAGCAAGACGATCGACGTAACGACGCTGGAGGACAGCCTGAACGAGGCGAGCGAGACGTACACGCTGACGCTGACCGGGGTGAGCGGAGTGACCGGAGTGAGTCTCGGGAAGGCGAGTGAGACGGGGACGATCGAGGACGACGACGTGTTGACGGCGGCGCTGGACACGCACACGGAGAACGTGCCGGAAGGGTCCGAGGCGACGTTCGAGGTGGACCTGAGCGGCGGCACGAGCACGGCGGCGGTGGAAGTGACGTACGAGGTGGACGCAAGTTCGACGGCTACGTCGGGAACGGACTACACGGCGCCGACGAGCTGGAAGCTGACGATAGCGGCGGGAGCGTCGAGCGGAACGATCACGATAGGCACGCTGGACAACGACGGGGTGTTGGACCCCGGCGAGACGCTGGTGGTGAAGCTGGCCTCCGCGACGACGGACACGCGGACGGTAACGGTGGACGCCACGGCGACGAAGACGGCGACGATCCTGGAACAGGACACGGAAACGGTGGCGGTGGGCGCGGTGACGGTGGAAGATGACCCGCTGACACAGGACGTGGACGAGACGGACGACAAGTCGACGGTAGAGGAAGGCGAGACGGCGAGCTTCGTGGTGACGCTGAGCGGCGAGGTGTCCGGGACGGTGAGCGTGACCTACACGACGGCGAACGGCACGGCGGAGTCGGGAACGGGGAATGACTACACGACGGCGAGCGGGACGCTTGAGTTCACGACGGGACAGACGAGCAAGACGATCGACGTAACGACGCTGGAGGACAGTCTGAACGAGGCGAGCGAGACGTACACGCTGACGCTGACGGGGGTGAGCGGAGTGATCGGAGTGAGTCTCGGGAAGGCGAGTGAGACGGGGACGATCGAGGACGACGACGTGTTGACGGCGGCGCTGGACACGCACACGGAGAACGTGCCGGAAGGGTCCGAGGCGACGTTCGAGGTGGACCTGAGCGGCGGCACGAGCACGGCGGCGGTGGAAGTGACGTACGAGGTGGACGCAAGTTCGACGGCTACGTCGGGAACGGACTACACGGCGCCGACGAGCTGGAAGCTGACGATAGCCGCGGGCGAAAGCAGCGGAACGATCACGATAGGCACGCTGGACAACGACGGGGTGCTGGACCCCGGCGAGACGCTGGTGGTGAAGCTGGCCTCTGCGACGACGGACACGCGGACGGTGACGGTGGACGCCACGGCGACGAAGACGGCGACGATCCTGGAACAGGACACGGAAACGGTGTCGGTAGGTCCGGTGCTGGTGGAAGACGATGACCAGACGCCGGAAGACGAGACGGACGACAAGTCGAAGGTAGAGGAAGGCGAGACGGCGAGCTTCGTGGTGACGCTGAGCGGCGAGGTGTCCGGGACGGTGAGCGTGACCTACACGACGGCGAACGGCACGGCGGAGTCGGGAACGGGGAAGGACTACACGACGGCGAGCGGGACGCTTGAGTTCACGACGGGACAGACGAGCAAGACGATCGACGTAACGACGCTGGAGGACAGCCTGAACGAGGCGAGCGAGACGTACACGCTGACGCTGACCGGGGTGAGCGGAGTGACCGGAGTGAGTCTTGAGAAGGCGAGTGCGACGGGGACGATCGAGGACGACGACGTGTTGACGGCGGCGCTGGACACGCACACGGCGAACGTGGCGGAAGGCGATGACGCGACGTTCGAGGTGGACCTGAGCGGCGGCACGAGCACGGCGGCGGTGGAAGTGACGTACGAGGTGGACGCAAGTTCGACGGCTACGTCGGGAACGGACTACACGGCGCCGACGAGCTGGAAGCTGACGATAGCCGCGGGCGAGAGCAGCGGAACGATCACGATAGGCACGCTGGACAACGACGGGGTGCTGGACCCCGGCGAGACGCTGGTGGTGAAGCTGGCCTCCGCGACGACGGACACGCGGACGGTGACGGTGGACGCCACGGCGACGAAGACGGCGACGATCCTGGAACAGGACACGGAAACGGTGTCGGTAGGTCCGGTGCTGGTGGAAGACGATGACCAGACGCCGGAAGACGAGACGGACGACAAGTCGAGTGTGGAGGAAGGCGAGACGGCGAGCTTCGTGGTGACGCTGAGCGGCGAGGTGTCCGGGACGGTGAGCGTGACCTACACGACGGCGAACGGCACGGCGGAGTCGGGAACGGGGAAGGACTACACGGCGGCGAGCGGGACGCTTGAGTTCACGACGGGACAGACGAGCAAGACGATCGACGTAACGACGCTGGAGGACAGCCTGAACGAGGCGAGCGAGACGTACACGCTGACGCTGACCGGGGTGAGCGGAGTGACCGGAGTGAGTCTTGAGAAGGCGAGTGCGACGGGGACGATCGAGGACGACGACGTGTTGACGGCGGCGCTGGACACGCACACGGCGAACGTGGCGGAAGGCGATGACGCGACGTTCGAGGTGGACCTGAGCGGCGGCACGAGCACGGCGGCGGTGGAAGTGACGTACGAGGTGGACGCAAGTTCGACGGCTACGTCGGGAACGGACTACACGGCACCGACGAGCTGGAAGCTGACGATAGCCGCGGGCGAGAGCAGCGGAACGATCACGATAGGCACGCTGGACAACGACGGGGTGCTGGACCCTGACGAAACGTTGGTGCTGAGGCTGGCCTCTGCGACGACGGACACGCGGACGGTGACGGTGGACGCCACGGCGACGAAGACGGCGACGATCCTGGAACAGGACACGGAAACGGTGTCGGTAGGTCCGGTGCTGGTGGAAGACGATGACCAGACGCCGGAAGACGAGACGGACGACAAGTCGAGTGTGGAGGAAGGCGAGACGGCGAGCTTCGTGGTGACGCTGAGCGGCGAGGTGTCCGGGACGGTGAGCGTGACCTACACGACGGCGAACGGCACGGCGGAGTCGGGAACGGGGAAGGACTACACGGCGGCGAGCGGGACGCTTGAGTTCACGACGGGACAGACGAGCAAGACGATCGACGTAACGACGCTGGAGGACGGCCTGAACGAGGCGAGCGAGACGTACACGCTGACGCTGACCGGGGTGAGCGGAGTGACCGGAGTGAGTCTTGAGAAGGCGAGTGAGACGGGGACGATCGAGGACGACGACGTGTTGACGGCGGCGCTGGACACGCACACGGCGAACGTGGCGGAAGGCGATGACGCGACGTTCGAGGTGGACCTGAGCGGCGGCACGAGCACGGCGGCGGTGGAAGTGACGTACGAGGTGGACGCAGGTTCGACGGCTACGTCGGGAACGGACTACACGGCGCCGACGAGCTGGAAGCTGACGATAGCCGCGGGCGAAAGCAGCGGAACGATCGCGATAGCGACGCTGGACAACGACGGGGTGCTGGACCCTGACGAAACGTTGGTGCTGAGGCTGACCTCCGCGACGACGGACACGCGGACGGTAACGGTGGACGCCACGGCGACGAAGACCACTACGATCGGCGAGCAGGGCATGGAGACGGTGGCGGTGGGCGCGGTGACGGTGGAAGATGACCCGCTGACACAGGACGTGGACGAGACGGACGACAAGTCGACGGTAGAGGAAGGCGAGACGGCGAGCTTCGTGGTGACGCTGAGCGGCGAGGTGTCCGGGACGGTGAGCGTGACCTACACGACGGCGAACGGCACGGCGGAGTCGGGAACGGGGAATGACTACACGACGGCGAGCGGGACGCTTGAGTTCACGACGGGACAGACGAGCAAGACGATCGACGTAACGACGCTGGAGGACAGTCTGAACGAGGCGAGCGAGACGTACACGCTGACGCTGACGGGGGTGAGCGGAGTGACCGGAGTGAGTCTCGGGAAGGCGAGCGCGACGGGGACGATCGAGGACGACGACCCGATCAGTGCAGCGCTGGCGACGACCTACACGGCGAGCGTGGCGGAAGGCGATGACGCGACGTATGAGGTTAATCTGACGGGTGGGACGAGCACGGCGGAAGTGGTGGTGAACTACGCGGTGGACGGGAGTTCGACGGTGACGTCGGGGACGGACTACACGGCGCCGAGCGGGAAGCTGACGATCGCGGCGGAAGGCACGAGCGGAACGATCACGATAGCGACGCTGGACACGGACGGGGTGCTGGATCCTGGCGAGACGCTGGTGGTGAAGCTGACGTCGGCGAGCACGGACACGCGCACGGTGAGTGTGGACGACACGGCAACGAAGACGACCACCATCACGGACTCCGGAATGGTGAAGGTGTCGGTAGAGGATGGGGCGGCGAGCGAGGGTGATGCGGTCAGCTTCGCGGTCGAGCTGAACGGCGCGGTGGCAAGCGCGGTGGAGGTGTCGTATACGACCGCTGACGATACCGCGATCGCCGGGACCGGGAACGACTACGCAGGCGCCAGCGGGAAGCTGACGATCACGGCGGGAGACACCAGCAAGACGATCGAGGTGACGACGCTCGAGGACCTGGTGGACGAGGAGAACGAGACGTTCACCCTGACGCTGACGGCGTCGAACCTGCCGGCGGGCGTAACGCTCGACGACGCCGAGGCGACCGGAACCATCACCGATGACGACGTGGTGCCCGGACCACCGATCGGCGCCTCGGCGGATGAAGGCAACGCCCAGGTGACGTTGCAGTGGTCGGCCCCGAGCAACGCGGGTACATCTTCCATCACGGGCTACGAGTACCGTTACAAGAGCGGCACTGATGACTACCCCGCCACCTGGGAGTCCGCGGGCGGCGCCACCGCCACGACCACCACGGTATCAGGCCTGACGAATGACATCGAATACACCTTGGAGCTGCGGGCGGTCAGTGATGCGGGCGACGGCGAGGCCGTTGAGGTTACCGCCACTCCGTTCTGGGCCAACACGGCGCCGAGGTTCACCAGCACCGCCACCCCGAGCGTGGCCGAGAACGTCACGTTGGCCGTAACTCTGCAGGCGACCGACGACGACGGGGATACCATAGTCAGTTTCGGGATTACCGGCGGCGCCGACAGCGACATGTTCGCGATCGATGACAACGGCGGCCTGCTGTTCGAGATCGCTCCGAATTTCGAGGATCCGAAGGACGTGGCGAGCACCACTCCGGCGAACGACGCGACCAACAACCAGTACGTGGTGGTGGTGACCGTCACCAGCGGCACGGGGGATCGCGTGTTGACCGCGGTGCAGACGATCACGGTCACGGTGACGGATGCGAAGGAGGTGCCCCAGGCGCCGGGAGCGCCGGAAGTGGATACCGTGTCGATCACCAGCCTGCGCATTCGGTGGCTGGCGCCGGCGAACACGGGGCCGCCGATCACCGACTACGACTATCGCTACCGTATCAAGACGCCGCAGGGCGCGTGGGCGACGTTCGAAAACGAGACGATCACCAACTTCGAGAAGCTGATCACCAGCCTGCAGGAAGACACCGAGTATCAGGTACAGGTGCGCGCCAACAACGAAGAGGGCGAGGGCATATGGTCCGAGTCCGGCGAGGGCGCGACCGGTGAGAACGCGGCGCCGCGCTTCACCAGTGCCGCCGCATTCCAGATTGCCGAGAACAGCACCGGTCCGGCCGGCACGGTGACCGCGACCGACGACGACACCGAGGATGACGTGGAGGGCTACTCGATTGTCGGGGGCGTCGACAAGCTGCTGTTCCAGATTGGCGCGACGGGCGCCCTGAGCTTCGAGCACGCGCCGAACCATGAGGGGGCGCAGGATGTGCTCAGCCTGACCCCGTCCAATGACGCGGGCAACAACCAATATGTGGTGGTCGTGATGGTGACCAGCGGCGAGAACGACCGGCTGAAGAAAGCGAAGCAGACCGTTGTCGTGACCGTGACCGACGTGGACGAACCTCCCCTGACGCCGGATGCGCCGACGGTGGTGCCGGCGTCGGCGACCAGTTTGACGGTGACGTGGAGTGACAAGACGGATGTGAACCGCCCGGCGGCCACCACGTACAACTACCAGTACAGCGTGAAGGATCAGGACACCTGGACGGAGGTGACCGACTACACGGCCACGAGCGTCACGATCACCGGCCTGACCAGGGAAACCGACTACGAGGTGCAGGTGCAGGCGAAGAGCGACGAGGGGACAAGCGGCTGGTCGGACTCCGGCGAGGGCAGGACGCCCGAGATGCCGGTGGTGACGCTGGTGCTGGATCCGGACTCGATTGCCGAGGACGGCGCCAGCACGGTGACCGCCACGGTCGCGCCGGCGGCGGACGCGGCGTTCGCGATCGAGGTGTCGGCGGCGGCGGATTCGGGGAATGATACCGACGTGTTCGAGCTGAGCACGAACGTGACGCTGCAATTCGCGGCGAACGACACGGCAAGCACGGGCACGGTGACCATCTCTGCCGTGGACAACGCGGTCGACGAGGACGACAAGACCGTAACGGTGTCCGCGACCGTGTTGGCCAGCGCGGAAGTGCTGGTCCCGGCGGATCAGACGCTGACCATCACCGACGACGACGTGCTGGCCACGGTGACCGCCTTGAAGAGCACGCAGTGCGACCCCGACAGCGAGCCTTCCGCCTGCGTGGAGGAGGGCAATGACGCGTTGTTCCCGGTGACGCTGACCGGCGGCATCACCACCGCTGCCGTGGTGATCGGGTACGAGGTGAGCAGCGAAGATGCGACCGTGGACGTCGATTACACGGCGCCGAGTGATGGTCTGCTGACCATTGCCCAGGGAGAGTCCACCGGGACGATCACCGTCGAAACCAACGGCGACGACGATATCCTCGATCCGGGCGAGACCCTGAAGGTGACCCTGACCTCCGGCAGCACGACCGCCGGCGGCGTGCAGATGAGTGAGACGGCTGCGACCATGACGATCGCCGACACCGGCGAAGTGAACCTGTCCGTGGCCGATGCGGAGGCCGCCGAGGGCGATGTCGTGAACTTCGCGGTGAAGCTGACGAGGAAGGTCGCGAGCGGGGTGACGTTCTCCTACCAGACCGCCAACGAGACCGCCGAGTCGGGGACCGGCAAGGACTACACCGCCGCCAGCGGCACGCTGACCTTTGCCGCGGACGCGAAGATCATGATGGTTGCCGTGACCACGATCGAGGACGCGCTCGACGAGTCGGACGAAACCTTCACGCTCACGTTGACAGCCGATCTGCCGGCCAACGTGACCCTGACCGACGGCGTGGCCACGGGCACGATCCAGGATGACGACACCCGCGGCGTGGCGGTATCGCCGGACGCTGTGACGGTGGTGAAGGGCGGCGACAGCGAACCCTATACTCTGCGCCTGAGAAGCCAGCCCACCGGCGATGTCACCATCAATATCAACGGCCCGGGCGGCGGCGTCCTGGTGTCCCCGACCCAGATGACCTTCACGCCGCAGAACTGGAGCACCGCGAAGTCGGTGCAGGTCAGCGCCACCACGGATGCCGAGGCCGACACCACCGCGACGATTACCCATTCGGTAAGTGGTGCCGACTACGCCGACGTCGGTGCGGGTTCGGTAACCGTTACCATCGAGGAGCAAGCGGGGGTGGGCCTTGGCGTGCGGCCCAAGAGCAACATCGGCACCGGCGGCACTGCGGGCGCGGCAGGGTCCAACCTGGTTTACACCGAGGGCGAGAGCATCGAGTTCTACGTCGAGCGGACCACCTCCTCGCGCAAGGAGCTGACAATCGGCGTCACCGTGACCCAGAAGGGCGACTATCTCACCGGAAGCATCCCGACCATGGTGAAGCTGATGCCGAACGAAACGGAAAAGGACATCGTCATCAACACCGAAGACGACGCGATCGTCGAGGCCGACGGTTCGATTACCGTGCGGATCACCTGCGACTGCTCGGTGACGACCGGCACCATGACGGTGGTTGTCCTGAACAACGAGGTCCCGTTCACGGTCGATGATGCCGTTGCCGTGGAGAGTGATGGGGAGATCACGTTCAAGGTGAATATCGGGGACGGGCTTGGGGCGACGATGAACCTGTATTACGAGACAATGGACGGCTCTGCGACCGCCGGTAAGGACTTCGAGCAGCCCGAGGACGGCAAAATGATGGCGATCCAGCCGGAACTGACCAGCGTCACTGTCTCGATTCCCATTACGGACGACACCCTGGTGGAGGGCGACGAGTCGTTCCGGTTGGTGGTGTCCCACACGATGCCCGACGGCGGCGACGACACCGCCACCGGCACCATCAAGGACGATGACGCGGCGGTAGCCAAGGCGTGGCTGGCGCGGTTCGGGCGCACCGTGGCGAGCCATGTGGTGGAGGCGGTGGACGCCCGGCTCACCGGCGAACTGGGTCCGACGACGCAAGTGACGCTCGGCGGTACGACGCTGCCGTCGGCCCTGGCGCCGGTCCAGCCGAATGCGGTGGCGGCGATGCCGCATACCAGTATTGAAGGCGGTGCGTTCCTGGCCGGCAGCTCGTTCCAGGTGCTCGCGTCCGAATCCGGCGGCGAGTCGGCTGGAACCGGGCTGACCATGTGGGGCCGCGGCGCCGCCACCGGGCTGCAAGCCAGCGACGAGGTGGTGTCCTCTCTGAAGGGGCAGGTCGGCACCGGCACGGTCGGCGTGGACTACGACTTTGGCAGCATACTGGCCGGCCTGGCGGTGGCCTACAGCGGCGGCGGCGCCGACTACAAGCTCGCCGGCGACCAGGGGCGTGCCGACGAAGCGGCGAGCTGGCTGCTCAGCGCGCATCCGTACGCGCGGGCGCAGATTCTCGGCGACCGGCTCACCGCCTGGGGCCTGCTCGGCTACGGGCTCGGTCAGATGACCCTGGCGGAAGATGCGGAGGACGAGGAGAGCGCCATCTCGATGATGATGGGCGCCCTTGGTCTGCGCGGCGTGCTGTCGCCGGAGACCAACCGCTTCGGACTGACCGTGAAGACGGACGCCTTCGTAACGCGAATGACCGCGGGCGAAGGCGGTGTCGTGGAGACTGGAGCGCACCGCGCCCGGTTGTTGGCGGAAGGTACCTACCGGATGGACTTCGGCGCCAGCGGCGTGTTGATACCGAGGCTGGTAACCGGCGTGCGCTACGACTTCGGCGACGTGGAGACCGGCTTCGGCGCCGAGATGGGCGGCGCCGTGACCTACACCTACCCGGCGTGGGGGCTGACGGCTTCCGGCAACCTGCGCGTGCTGCTGACCCACCAGGACAGCGGCTTCGAGCAGTGGGGCGGCGGCGGATCGCTGCGCGTGTCGCCCGGAGCGGCCGGGCTCGGCCCGTCGGTGGCGGTCAATACCTCGCTCGGAGCGCCGGCGAGCGGCGCTCAGCGCCTGTTCACAAGCGGTGTGGCGCTCGGCTCGGCGCCAGCTTCAGCCGCACCCGGAGCGCACATCGACGCCGAGATGGGCTACGGGCTGACCGTGCTCGACGGCAGTGGCTTGGTCACGCCGTACGTGGGCATGGCGGTGGCGGAGAAGGGAGCGCGCGCGTTCCGCCTCGGCGGGCGCCTCAGCGTCGGCCCCGCCTTCAGCCTGAGCGTGGAGGGCGAGCGGCGCGAGGAGAGTGCCGGCGACGCGGCGCACGGAGTATCGGTGAACGGCGCCCTGCGCTGGTAGTGCGTCGCCGCCGGCTCAGTCGCCGTAGCGGGCGCGCAGCGGAGGTGACAGGCGCAGCATCCACTGCATGCGCTCCAGGTGGTCCAGCCACTGGTCCACCTCGGCGGACACCTCCGCCTCCGGCGGCGGCACCAGGCCGACATCGCAGGCCGCGCCGAGTTCGCGTTGCGCCTTGCGGCGGTAGGTCACCAGCATGCGGTCGCCGGTGCGGCCCACTTCGTGGAAGTCCTCCGACAGACACACCGTCACCGGTACCCGCAGCGCGCCCAGAATGCGCAGCTCATCGGCCAGTTGGCTGTCGTCCACCCGCTCCGCGAAGCGCAGGTCGACCACCTGCGCACCGGCGGCGTCGTTCGCGGCCGCCGTCAGGTGGCGCAGAATCGGTCCCTGGCGCACACAGTCGCCGCACCAGATACCGCTGTAGCACAGCACGTTCATGCGCCGGGTGAACTGGCCGAGGCGCTGCCGCTGCGCGTCGTCCACCGCCACCTGTCCGTCCATGGTCTGCCACCGTTTGCGGTGGTTGTCCGGGCCGGTCGCGAGGTACTCGCCGTACGGTAACGCGTCGGCGAAGGTGGTACGCCAGAACTCCTGGCGTATGTCGAGGTACTTGCTGTCGTTGGAATCTGCCATGCGCCCAATCATAGCGCACAACGCTAGCCCGGGGTGATGCGGTACACCGGTTCCGGGTAGGCCGGGTGGAACGCCGAGCGGCTGCGGGTATGGACTTGCACCGGGACCGCCGCGTGTTCCCGGTTCAGCGCCGCCCCCGCCTCCGCCACGGCCCGGTCGATAAGCCGTTCGAGGACGCCGGCATCCATCTCCACGCGCGCGTTGACGATCAGCGTGATCCGATCGCCGGCGAGGGTCGGGAGCTGTTCCTGCCATGCGTCCGCTTGGTTGCCGGCGTCGCGCGCCAAGTCCGCGCCCGCGCCGTCCGCCAGGTCGGCGGCCGTGATGCTCACCTTGGCGTCGCGGTAGTGGTCGCGGATCAGGAACTTGACGTGGCCGACGGCGGCATCGCCGCGGCGCAGGGCGGCAACCACCCGTTCGATCACCGCGTGTGCCGCGGCCGTGGCGCGCCCCTCAATGCCGGTCAGTTCCACTTCGCGGTCGCTCCAGGCAAGCGCCGCCTCGGCCGCCCCGTAGCGCTCGTAGTCCACCTCCACGCCGTGCAGCAGAGCGTCCGCGGGCAGCGGGGCGTTCGCGGGCAGCGGGGCGCCCGCGGCCCGCTGCGCCGGCGCGGTGCCGTCGGCAGCGATGTGCCGCACCCAGGCGGTGACCCCGGCCGCCGTGCGCGAGTCCTGAACCAGCACGCGCTGCCCCGGAAAGGCGGCCTGCAGCGCGTCGGCCACGCCGGCCCGGTCGCCCGCCGCGGCGGCCACCAGGTCGGCCTTGGTGGCGACCAACAGCGGCGCCTCCGCCAACTGGCGCTCGAACAGGTAGCGCAGCGCCGGGTTCGACCACGGCAGCGGCCGCCCGGCGAGCAGGTCGGCCAACAGGCGCACGTCGGCGAGCACCGAGAAGGTGATCGCTTGCAGCGCCACCTCGCGCCGCTGCAGCAACGGGTTGACGACGGTGCGCGCGATGTCCACGCAGGAGCCCACCGCCTCGGCGAACAGGTGCTCCGCGCCGTCCGCCGCCAGCGCTGCAATCCGCTCCACCAGCTCATCGTAGCGGCAGCAGAAGCAGCCGCCGGTGACCTCGGCGGTCGCCACCCCGGTAGCGGCCAGCGCGCCGGTATCGACCAGCATCTCGCCCTGGTCATTGGTCACCACCGCCGCCCGCAAACCGCGCTCGCGCAGCAGTTCGCACGCGCTGGCGATTGCCGTGGTCTTGCCGCTGCCCAGGAAACCGCCGACCAGATGTAATTGCACGCACCGATAGTGCCCGGCATGCGCGCCGCGGGTCAAAGCAGCGCAGGCGCGGGGGCTGATCGGGTACGCGCTATCTGCTATGGTGGAGGCGCAATCATGGGCAATTCGAACACATCTTTCCTGGCATCCCTCGATCCCACCACGATGGCGGACTGGCAGATCAGCGCCGCCGCCGAACCGCACATGAAGCGCGTGCAGCAGCTCGGCGCGGAGCTGGGTTTGCAGTCCGAGGAGGTGCTGCCGTTCGGCCACTACGTCGGCAAGCTGGACTACGCGCGCATTCTGGAACGGCTGGCGGCGCGCCCGAACGGCAAGTACGTCAACGTGACCGCCATCACGCCGACACCGCTCGGCGAGGGCAAGACCACCACTACCATGGGGCTGGTCGAGGGGCTGGCGGCGATCGGCAAGCGTGTGATCGGCGCCATCCGGCAGCCGTCCGGCGGTCCCACCTTCAACATCAAGGGCTCGGCCGCCGGCGGCGGGCTGGCGCAATGCATCCCGCTCACCGACCTCAGCCTGGGCCTGACCGGCGACATCGACGCCATCACCAACGCCCACAATCTTGCCATGGTGGCGCTCACCAGCCGCCTCCAGCACGAGGCCAACTACGGCGACAAGACGCTGGCGCGCAAGAACCTGCGCCGCCTCGACATCGACCCGCGCAACGTAGCGGTGGGCTGGGCGATCGACTTCAGCGCCCAGGCACTGCGCGAAATCGTGATCGGGCTCGGCGGCAAGATGGACGGCCTGATGATGCAGAGCGGATTTCAGATTTCGGTGTCGTCGGAAGTGATGGCGATTCTGGCGGTGGCCACCGACCTGGCCGATCTGCGCGCTCGCCTCGGACGCATGGTGGTGGCCTACGCCAAAAATGGCAGCCCGGTCACCACCGCGGACCTGGAGGTGGATGGCGCCATGACCGCGCTCATGGCGCGCGCGATCAACCCCAACCTGATGCAGACCATCGAGGGGCAGCCGGTGCTGGTGCACGCCGGTCCGTTCGCCAACATCGCCATCGGCCAGTCCTCCGTGATCGCCGACCGGGTGGGGCTGAAGCTGGCCGACTACCACGTCACCGAGAGCGGCTTCGGCGCCGACATCGGCTTCGAGAAGTTCTGGAACCTGAAGTGCCGCATGAGTGGCCTGGTCCCGCATTGCTCGGTGTTGGTGTGCACCATCCGGGCCTTGAAGATGCACGGCGGCGGCCCGCGGGTGGTGCCGGGCAGGCCGCTGGACCGTGCCTATACCGAGCGCGATACGGGCCTGGTGGAGCGTGGCGTGGCCAACCTGCTGGCGCACCTGGACACGGTGCGCAAGAGTGGGGTGGCGCCGGTAGTGTGCATCAACCACTTCCACACCGATACCGAGGAGGAGCTGGCGGTGATCCGCGCGGCGGTGGCGGCAACCGGTGCGCCGTGCGTGGTAAGCCGCCACTGGCGCTACGGCGGCGCCGGCGCGCGCGAGTTGGCGGAGGCGGTGGTGGCGGCGTGCGAGCAGGAGCCGGCGTTTCGGTTTCTGTACGACGATGCGGTGCCGCAGCGCGAGCGCATCGAGCGCATCACCACCGAGGTATACGGCGGCGCCGGCGTGAGTTACGCGCCGCAGGCGCTGGCCCGGCTGCAGGAGGTGGAGCAGGACCCCGACCTGGCGGCGCTCGGCACCTGCATGGTCAAGACCCAGCTCAGCCTGAGCCACGACCCGGCGCTGAAGGGCCGGCCCACCGGCTGGACCCTGCCGGTTCGCGACCTGCTGCTGTACCGCGGCGCGGGGCTGGCGGTGCCGGTGGCCGGCGACATCAAGCTGCTGCCCGGCACCGCCTCCGACCCGGCGTTCCGCCGCATCGACGTCGACCCCCGCACCGGCCGCGTACAGGGCCTGCATTAAACACTACGTGGACGAATCATGAGACAGCCGAAAGAGCGCTTTGCCTTGTGTCTGGACAACGCTGACTACGAGGTTTCGTTGATTCCCGGCAAGGTCTATCTCATCATTCCTGATGAGAGGCGGCACGGTCACTCCGTGACATCGAAGACGATGAAAATCGATGCACAGGCATCGCATGCTGGCCGGGATTTTCGGACCAGGGCACAGCAGGATGGGCTGATTCGTATTGTCGACGAGAGCGGCGAAGATTACCTGTATCACAGAGATCTTTTTGCTGTTGTCGAGTTCCCCGAGTCGGTAGAGGTGAAACTGCTGGCAATGGAGAAGCTGCGCCGGACTGCGTGACGATCGCTGCTCGGGCTTGGATACGAAGCGACCACGCCGGTTGGAGCGCTCGGCTTGGCGAACTGCTGGAGATTGATATGGACAGGAAACTGGCACAGCGCGCCGCGGCGGCGGCGCAGGCCGGCGAGCTCAACGCGGTGCGCGCCGCGGTGGCGCAGGATGGCGCCGTGGCGCGCCACGGGTCGCTGCTGATGAACGCCTGCTTCGGAGGGCGGTCCGAGATCGCCGCGTTCCTGATCGCCGAGGGCGCCGACGTCAATGTGCAGTCGCCCAACGCGCATCGCTACCGGCCGCTGCATCGCGCCGTGGAGCACAAGAAGACCATGCCCAAGACGCCGGGCCACACCGCCACCGTGCGCCTGTTGCTGGAGCACGGCGCCGACCCGATGCTGCGCGGAAGCTGGAACCTGCACAGCGCCGTGGCGGTGGCGGCGTTCGGTTGCACCGAGTTCGTGCCGCTGTTGCTGGAGCACGCACCGGGCGCGCCTGATCCGTACACCGCCGCCGTGTTGGCGCGGCACGCCGATCTGGCGGCCATCCTGGCCGAGACACCGGCCGCCGCCACGCGCCCTGACGCCGACTCCCGCGACGGGAGCTGGCGGCCGCTGCAGTACTGCGCCCGCTCCGTGGCCGGCAGCGACCACGACCGCGTCGCCACGGCCGCGCTGCTGCTCGACCACGGCGCCGATCCTTCATCAGCGTTGGACTACGCGTGCTGGTCGGACAACGCCGAGGTGGTGCAACTGTTGCTGGAGAGCGGCGGACGCCTCGGTGATGACGACACCGTCAACCACCTGGCCTGCGACGGTCAGTTCGCCGTGCTCGACTCGCTGCTGCGCCACGACGCCCTCGACATGAACGGCACCCGCGGCACCGGCCACCACGGCGGCTACAACCCGCTCGGCTGCGCGGTCAACATGCGCAGCCTCAGGGGCGTCACTTGGTTCCTGGACCACGGCTGCGACCCCAACAACGTGCACAGCACGAGCGGCGAAACCGCCCTGCACGTGGCGGTCAACTCGGGCGCCGGCGTCCCTCTCGTTCGCCTGCTGGCCGAGCGCGGCGTCAACGTGCAGCAGCGCGACACTGCCGGCCACACCGCCCTCGACCTTGCCCACGCCAAACGCAAGACCAAACTGGTACAGTTTCTCACTGAGGGTCTGTGAGGTGGATCGAGCATGAGTCCGGAAGACAACCTATTCCTGAAAACCTTCTTCCAGAACGTCATTGACTCTCCTCTTTCGCCACAGGATGAGCGCTACATTCCGCTGTACGAAGATCCCTCGTTGGTCGGATTCGATCCGGTCGAGATGCTCGCCCGTGCTATTGCGTGGGCTCCCGGCGAAAGCGTGCAGCTGTTGTCCGGCTTCGCAAAGAGTCATCAGAGCGCGCTAGTCAGCTCGAACGAGCTTCCTGTTCTTGCGCGTTTCCTGGACACTCATTTGGCACTCTGTTATCGCAACGGAGAAGAATGGTACGATATTCATCCCCTCATCGCTGACCACGTGCATCGACAAGTCAAGGACGCCCAAGCGCGGTCTCGAAACTGATGGACACTCCCCATAGTGTCGGCGAAGGCGGCCGGTTGGAGCCAAGTGCCGAGGAGCATTGGCAGCGGCTTCGGCGCCAGATTGAATGGACGGCGGAGTCCTGGCTCGGGTTCCTTTTCTGCCAGTCGCCGCACGTTGCCGCGACGATACGCGCACGTATCGAGAATCTCGTGAGATTGAGGGGGCGTGCCGTCCAGGTCTTGCTGCCGGCCACGCCAAACGAGTTGGGCTCCATGGCGCAGGCGCTGTTCGAGCCTGCAATGGCGGCGAAGGGACTGGTCTGGGTCGAGGCGGTTCGTGACGACTCTCCCGGATCGCTCGATGAGCCGGGCCCCTGGACGGCGGCGTGGGACCAACTGCTGTTGTTGCTCAACGAGCGTCGCGATGCCCTGTTGCGCCACCTCAAGGGTGGCTTGATGATGGTTGCGCCGACCGCCGTCAAACCAAGGGCACGCGATGCGGCGCCGGATCTGTGGTCTATTCGTGCGGTGGTAATCGAGTTACCGGCGCAAGTGGTGGATCCGCCTGTGCGCAACGGCGACCGGACAGAGCGGGCAAGTGACCTGCTCTCTGCTACCGACGAGGAGACGTCGCCGGCAAGCATGCGGTTTCGGCAGATTGACGCTCTGCTCGCTAAAGGTGAAGCGCGGCAGGCGACGGCGTTGGCGCGCGAAGCCGTGGCCACACTGCGCCCCCTGTCGGTCCACCTCTGCGCGGAGGCAATGGAGTGGCTGTCCAGGGCGCGGCGCGCAGACGGCGATATCGCCGCGGCACTCGAGCACGTGGGAGAAGCAATTCAATTGCGTCGCTCACTAGCTGCAAACAGCGGCGAGCTTGCCCCGTTGCAGCGCGAGTTGGCGTCCAGCTTGGCACTGGCCGGGAGCCTGCGTCAGGAGACGGGGGACTTGGAGGGCAGTACTGCCGCGTATGGGGAATCTCTTGCGGTACGCCGGCAGTTACTGCACGTTACGGGGCTTGTCCACGAGCCTCAATGGCCTGGGCAACGCGCAGTTGGAGGAGCACGACGTGAGCGGCGCCGGGGCGGCGTATCGGGAAGCCCTCGGTCTACGCCGACGGGCAATGGCGATTGATGAGACGCCGGAGACGCTGCGTGAGGTGGCAGTGTCTCAGGATCACGTCGGATTCGTGTGCCAGATGGCGGGGGATTTGGTGGCCAGCCTGGCTTCCCACGAAGAGTCGCTTGCGCTGCGCCGGCGCCTGCTGGAATCGCAGGGTGGGACAGCGCCGGCACTACGCGATCTCTCCAGCAGCCTGAACAGCGTTGGGCGGTTCCGGCAAGAGACCGGCGACCTGGCAGGAAGTCTGCAGGCATACGACGAGTCTGCGGCGTATGCTCGCCGGCTGATGAAGGAGTTTGGCACATCACCGGAGACGCTGCGTGACTTGTCGGTCAGTCTGGCGAATGTCGGGCTGGGCCAGAGGGGGGCCGGGAGTCTGCCGGCAAGCGTGGCAGCGTATGGGGAGGCGGTCGCGCTTCGCCGCCGGCGTATCGCGGACTTTGGGGAGACTCCGCAGGCGTTGGTCGACCTTGCCACCAGTCTTGCGGACCTCGGCAGCGTAATGCGGGACACCCATCGCGAGCAGGCCGCGGCCGCGATGGAAGAGTCTCTCTCGCTGTTCCGGCGCTGGGTAGAGGTGTTGGGCGAGACGCCGCAGACCATGGGCGAGTGCGCTGACAGGCTCAGCACCGTTGCCACGGTGCGACGGGAGTTGGGCGACCACGAAGGAGCCGAGGCTGCCGCCGAGGAAGCCGCGACGATTCGGCGCCGGCTGCAATCAATCGGGGTCGGGGCCGCCGAATAGCTTGCGGTCCCACTCGGCGACCAGCTCGGCGATTACCGCGTCCAGCACGTCCCGCGGGGCGCCGTCGCGTTGCTGGCGGGGGCCCCACTTCCACTGTTCCAGGTACGCGTCCGACCCGTACAGGCCCTCTGCCATGGCTACCCGGTCGATCTCCTCCTGGTAGCGGGGCGGAAGCTGGCCGGAGATGCGCTTGCCGCCGCTGGCGACGCGCACCTGGGCAGGTATCTGCTGCCATCTGAGAACGCGGTACTCAGTCATTGCCAACCAACTCTCCCTTGCGGTGCGCGCGGATGAACGCGGCGCAGTACTGGTCGTGGCCGAGCAGCAGGTCTGCGGCCATCCGGTAGCGGCGCGCGCCGCGGTCGAGGCCCAGCACACGGTCGATGTGGCTGGTTACCGGGTCGAGGATGCCGCTGTCGGCGCCGGCATCGATCGCCAGGCGCAGGAATATGTCGTTGATCAGGCGCCGCTGGGGCATGCCGAAGGAGACGTTGCTGAAGCCGCCGGTGATGTGAATCTCGGCGCCGTAGCGCTCGCGCAGCTCGCGAATGGCGTCCAGACAGTGGTTGCCGAACTGCTGATCGACGGCAATCGGAAACACCAGCGGATCCACGTAGATGTCGGCCGCCGGGATGCCGCGCGCCAGCGCCGCGTCCACCACTCGTGAAGCGTTCGCCACCCGTTCGGCGGTGTCGGTCGGCATGCCCGACTTTCCGGCGGCGGTCACGATCACCTGCGCGTCGTACTCGCGCGCCAGATCGAGCGCGTCGAGCCGCTCCTGGGAGGCGGAGTTGAGCAACGCGCGCGCGCCGTTGGCGCCGTCGCGCCAAGCCTCCAGCCCGGCGCGGATGATGTCGACGTTGGATGAGTCAATCGACAGCGGCAGACCGCTGGCGTCCCGGATCGTCGCCACCAGCCAGCGCATCGCCGCCTGCTGCTCCTCCCGGCGGAGCGAAATCTCGTCCACGTTGAGGTCGAGGAAGTGGGCGCCGGCGTCCTCCTGGCGCTGCGCCAGGCGCTGCAGGTAGCGCAGCCCCTCGGCCGCCCCGGCGCCGCCGGCCATGGCCTCCCGCACGGCGATCTGCACGTGCTTGATGCGCCCCTCCTCGAAGTCCTGGGTGTTCCGGAACGCCTCCGGGATCGGCAGATAGCGCACTTCGCCCGCCTTGGTGCGGTAGTTGACCGCCGGCGAGCCGTCGGGCAGATCGCTGATCCTGTTGCCCTTGCGGCGCAGCACGCGCGTGGTGTGGATGTTCTCGCCGATCACTATGAACGGGATGAAGGAGTCGCTCATTGGTTGTTCTGTTCCTCGGTTGCCGCGCCGGATCCCTGATCGGGCCGGTGGGCGAAGTGGTCGCGTCGCAGGTAGGTGTTGACCCAGGCGCTGGTGCCCTGCAGGGCGGCGTTCTTGATGATCGCGGGCCCGTCGAGCATGGTTTGTTCCTCGCCGTACGCCTTGAGCCGGTCGTAGGCGCGCGCCCAGATGCACTCCTTGTCGCCGATCTCGCAGGTGCCCTCGCGGGTGCCCCCGCAGGGGCCGTTGCGCTGGTTCTTGACGCACTGCGATTCGGGACACAGGTAGGCGATGTCGGGCAGCGAGCAGTCGCCGCAATCGCGGCAGTCGTATACCGCGGCCTTGGCGGCATGCTCCAGCTTGTGGAATAGCCGTTGGCCGCGCGGGCCGCTCTGCTCCACGGCGTTCGCCAGCCGGCGCCCGGCTTCGAAACCCGGCGTGTCGGGCGTGAAGATCGTATCGTGTATCCGGCGGCTCAGCTTGTAGCTCGGCGGTACCCGCTGTTGCAGGCTCTGTAGCGCGTCCGGCTGCCGTGACGCCAGATAGCTCCGGTTCACCTCGCTGCCGCTGGTACCGGGCAGCTCGCCGGGCTCGAAGTAGTAGAACTCGTCCGGGAAGCGGAAGTGCACCTCGCCGGCGAACCGCCGCCAGTCGTCGGCGCCGAAGCCGGCGGCGGTCTCGAGCACCCGATCGATGTCCGCGGACCGGGTCAGGCCGCCGAGATAGGCGCCGCGGTAGCCGAGGCCGCGTGCAATCGCCACCTGCTTGGCGGCCAGCTCCAGGAAGAACGCCTTGCCCTTGTCCGGCGACGCCGCCTGCCGCTCGGCCAACTCCAGCAACTCCGGCAGCACCACCACGCCGGGAATCTTTCCCGACGCGAAGAAGCGCGCCGCCGGGCCGCTCAGGACATACACGTTGGCGACCACCGGCACCTTGAGGTGGTGCGCGGCCATGTAGCGCAGCAGTTCATCCTGCTTGCGGGCATCCCAGCCGATCTGACTGATGATGAACCGCGCGCCATCGGCGATCTTCTTGGCCAGCTTGAAGTACTGCGGCATCACCTCGCGCTCGTGCCGCTTGTGGTTGTTGACCACCGCGCCCAGGAAAAAGCGCGTCGACGTCAGGGTGCGCCGGCCGGTGCGGATGCCGGCATTCATGTCGGAGAACATGCGCAGCAGCCCGACCGAATCGGTGTCGAACACCGGGCTGGCCTGGCCCTGGTAGCCGCTCACCGGGAAGTCGCCGGAGAGGGCGAGAATGTTGTCGAAGCCGAGGCTGCCGAGCTGCCAGCCGCGGCTCTCCAGGGCATTGCGGTTCCAATCCTTGCAGGAGAGATGGATCACCACCTCCTGACCGCGCGAGATCAGGTCGGTGCCGAGCGCGTCGGCGCCGAACATGGCATTGCCGCCGGGGTTGTCGGTGATCGAAAGGGCGTGGATCTCGGGGTGGGCGACCAGATCGCGAGCTAGCCCGAGCACTCGCTTTCCCCCGCGATCGGTGAGCAGTCCGCGTGACGTGATCATCTCGACGAGGTGGAGAAAGGTGTCCGTTCGCTCCAGCAACCCGCGCAGGGTGCGGGATCGCGGCGCCGGTGGCGGTCCTGCTACGGCGGGGCTCATGTCGCCTGCAAGCTTACCGTTTCCGGTGCATCGCTGCAGTGGCCGCCACGGCGGCCGGCGAGCTGCCCCGAGCGGTCCCGTGAGTGGCCATGAGACATGACCTTATCTGGTTGCCTTCAAAGAAAATATCTGTGGAATAGCGGCGTTGTTCCGCGCCAGCCGCCACCAACCGTCCGAGCCGCGCACCATGCCCGGCAGCGCCCGATAGTTGCTGAACGGGAACTCATGCAGGAATTGCAGGCGCAGCCCGGCGGCCAACAGGGCGTTCAGGATCTCCGCCATGCTGTGCTGCCACTCGTAGCTCGGCGAGGCAATCGGCTGGTCTCCCGCATAGCTGTAGCCGTTGCCGCCGAAGAACGTGCCGGCTGGATCGGGGAAGTACGGATTGCGGACGCGCAACTCGGTATCGTCCAGGCCCTCGTCGTCGGCGAAGATGTGGCACAGCGGGTGGCCGTCGAACAGGTAGAAGGTGCCGCCGGGCTTCAGCATGCGGGCGACCACTTCCGCCCAGGCGGTGAGGTCCGGCAGCCACACCAGCACTCCCGAGGCGGTATACACCAGGTCGAACTGCTCGTCGAGCACACGCGGCAGATCGTACACGTTGCTGCAGATGAAGCGGGTGTCCAACTCCAGCTCCGCGCTCAGCTCGCGCGCCAAGTCGATGGCCGCGCCGGAGAAGTCCACCCCGGTCGCGCGCGCGCCGAGCCGCGACCATGACATCGTGTCCATCCCGAAGTGGCACTGCAGGTGGAGCAGGCTGTTGCCGGCCACCGGGCCGATCTCCTCGCGTTCGATGTCGTTGAGGGTGATCGCACCCGCCTTGAACCGCTGCACGCCGTAGAAGTCGGAGGCGGCGTGCACCGGGACGCGGTCGTTCCAGTTCTGCCGGTTCACGGCCAGACGCGGATCCATGACCAAAGCTACTTCCGGCTCGGCCCGGCGGCCACCTGCGCGCTTTACCTGGCCGGCGGCGTCGGAGTACCGTCCCGGGTCATGGAACTGCGCAACAATCGCATCAAGCAGAGGCTGGCCGCCGGCGAGGTGGCGACCGTGGTCAGCGGTATCACCCATCCCGACGATATCGACGCCTTCGGGCCGATTGCCGAGGCTACCGGCGTCGACGGCGTGTGGCTAGAAGGCGAACACGGAGGGGTGGACGCCGCCGAGCTCGGCAACCTCACGCGGGCGTGCGACATCTGGGGGCTTACCTCGGTGGTGCGCGTCAACGACAATCATCAGGGTTTGATCTACCGTACTCTCGACCGTGGTGCGCAGGCGGTGGTGGTACCGCACGTCAACAACCGCGCGGAAGCGGAAAACGTGGTGGCGGGCGGCAAGTTCGCGCCGCAGGGCAAGCGCGGCATGTACACCAGCCGCCAGTATTACGGCGTGGACGGCTACGTCGAGCAGGGCAACGATGAGACCTGCCTGATCGTGCTGATCGAGGACATCGTCGCGCACGCCAACCTGGACGAGATCCTTGCGGTCGAGCACATTGACGTGTTCTTCGTCGCTCCGTCCGACTTCGCCGCCTCCATGGGCCATATCGGCGATACCGGTCATCCGGCGGTGCAGGAGAAGATCGAGGATTCGATCCGCCGCATTGTGGCGGCCGGGAAGGTCGCCGGCACGCTGGCCGGCACCGAGGACGTTGCCGGCTATGTCGCGATGGGAGTGCGCTTCGTCCTCACCGCGACCAAGGGCTGGTTGCAGGCGGGCGCCGCACAGTTCACGGCCGCGGCGCGCGGTGCATCGTGACGCGCACGCCACCCGGCAGGGTGATCGGCGACGGAGAAGAGCGATGCAGGCGTTGGTCCTGGAGCGGGCCGAACAGCTTGCGCTGCGCGAATTCGCGGTAGCCGAGCGGCTCGGGCCGCGCGATGTGCGCGTGGCGATCCACACCGTGGGCATCTGCGGCAGCGACGTCCACTACTACCGGCACGGCCGCATCGGACCGTTCGTGGTGCGGGAACCGATGGTGCTCGGCCATGAGGCCGCCGGCACCGTGCTGGAGGTGGGCGACGAGGTTGCCACGCTCGGGGTCGGCGACCGGGTCGCCATGGAACCGGGTATCCCCGATCCCGACAGCCGCGCCGCGCGCCTCGGGCTGTACAATCTCGATCCCGCGGTGCGCTTCTGGGCCACGCCGCCGGTGCACGGCGTGCTGCGTCCGACGGTCGTGCACCCGGCGGCGTTCACGTTCCGGATTCCCGACAGCATCAGTTTCGCCGAGGCGGCGATGGTGGAGCCGCTGGCGGTGGGCATGCACGCCGCCGCCAAGGCGCGCATCGTGCCCGGCGACGTGGCGGTGGTGCTCGGCGCCGGCCCGATCGGCATGGTCACCGCTCTGGCGGCCCTGGCCGGCGGCTGCAGCCGCATCGTCATCGCCGACCCGGTGGCCGTAAAACTGGAACTCGCCGCCGCGCTGGGGCCGGTGGTGCCGGTGCTGGCCGGCACGGAGTCGCCGGCCGAGGTGGCGCGATCACTGACCGGCGGCTGGGGCGCGGACATCGTGTTCGAGTGCAGCGGAGCGGCGGCCGCGGCCGCCGGCGTCGTGCAGCCGCTGCGCCCCGGCGGCTGCGCGGTACTGGTGGGCATGCCCGGCGAGCCGGTCGCGTTCGACGTGGTGGCGGCGCAGGTCAAGGAAGCGCGCGTGGAAACGGTGTTTCGCTACGCCCACGTCTACCCGCGCGCGCTGGCGCTGTTGGAGAGCGGCGCCAGCGATGTGCGGTCCCTGATCACCGATACGTTTCCATTCACCGACAGCGTGGCCGCGTTCGAGTTCGCCGCTGCCATGCCCGACACCAGCGTCAAGGCGCAGATCGCGCTGCAGTAGCCGTGCCAGGCGGGCTGCCGCGGCAGCGGCAGCCGCGGTATACCTCCAGAGAAGTCATGGGCGCACTGGCGGTGCCGAGCGACCGCAGCGTGGCGGCATCCGGGAATGACCCGTCATACTTCGCCGGCCCGTGGTAGGCCGCGTAGCGCGGCCCGGCGCGGTCACCGGCTCGCGCCGCGGCGGCGCAGCATGGTGGCCACGTCATCGCGCCATCGCTGGCGCGCGGCAGTGGGGCAGGTGGCCGCTCAGCTCGTCGAGCAGCGCCAGAACCTGGCCGTGGCTGCCCTCGATCAGGTTGTTGGCGGCCAACCGGTTCGGCGCGCCGGCCTGCAGGTCCCAGTGAAAGGCGTGCAGGAGTTGGTCGATCAGCATCATCTTGGCGCGCAGCCCGGGCGGCCGGGTGCACGCGGGCCGCTCACTCACGATGCCTGCTGCCAGCGTTGCCGCAGCCGCGCGCCCCAGGTGGTCACCACGCGCCGCGGCGAGCCTTCGCGCAGCGGCCGCCGCCGTAGCGTGCGTTCGGTCTCCGCCAGCCGGCGGCGACAGTCGGCCATCACCTCGGCCAGGGCAGGGTCGCCCGCCAGGTTGCGCGTCTCGCCGGGGTCGCCTTCCAGGTCGAAGAGTTGTTCGATGCCCAATTCGGCGTCGTCCGGTCCCGGCGGCAGAAAATCCTCCACGTCGCGCGGGCGGTACTCGGTGACGTACTTGTAGCGCCTGGTGACTACAGCGCGCGCCCAGTAGTTGCTCTCCACCAGCACGTGCTCCCGCCACGCGGTTTCGGTGCCGCCACCGCGCTCCACCAGCGGGCGCATGCTGCAGCCCGGCAGTCCGGGCGGCGGCGCGACGCTGGCGTAATCGCACACCGTCGGGAACACGTCCACGCCCGAGATCAGGTGCTCATGGTCGAAGTCGCCCTTGGGCACCGGCACGCCGTCGCCGAGACACGCGGCGATGAACGGCACACGCGCGCTCTCGTCGTACAGGGTGAACTTCTGAAACATCTGATGCTGGCCGGCCGCTTCGCCATGGTCGGCGGTGAACAGAATCAGCGTGTTGTCGGCGTGCCCGCTCGCCTCGAGAGCGCCCAGAATGACGCCGATTTCGGCGTCCACCTTCTCCACGAAGCGATACAGACTCCACGCCAGATAGCGCCATTGCAGCGCCGACCAGTGGCGCGTACGGCGCAGGATGCGCCAGTGCACGAGTGCATTGTCGTCCCGCCGCACCACGCGGTGGGTCATGGTCTCCGGCTCGTCGTAGTGGAAGTTGGCCGGCAGCGGCGGCAGTTCCGGTTCCGCGAGGATGCCCTGCGCCACCGGGTCGGGTATCGCCTTGCGCTCGAAGTTGTGGCCGTATTCGCACACGTCATGCGGGTTGACCAGGCCGATCTGCAGGAAGAACGGTTCGGCGCCGGCGCGGCGGGTCAGGAAATCCACTACCGAATGGGTTATCGCGCCGTCGTAATACTCGCCGCCGCCGGCGCCGATCCGCGTCTGGCCGAAGTAGAGGGTGCGGAAGCTGTCGGTCACCTCACGTCCGCTGACGTGCCACTTGCCGCTGTGGTAGGCCGGGAAGCCGTGGCCGTTCAAGTGCTGCCCGAGATCGGGCAGATCGTCGTGCAGCAGGCCGCCGTTGAATGGCGAACCGGTCTCCGAGGAGTAGCGTCCGGTCATCCAGCTCGTGCGCGCCGGCACGCACACCGGGTCGGTACAGTAGGTGCGCATGAACGACACGCCATTGCGCTGCAGCCGGTCCATGTGCGGCGTCGACAGCCACCGGTTGCCGAACGCTGAAACGGCGTTCCAGGTCTGCTGATCGGTGTGCAGGAAGATGATGTTGGGCCGGGTCACGCGGCCGCTCATGCGCGCACCCAGGTCTGGAACAGGCCGGACACGATCGCCACGGTGTCGTCGTCGTCAACCCAGTAGTAGGTGGGCAGCAGGCCCGGTCCGTGCACGCACCAGCCGGACAGCGTGCCCAGGTCGGCATGCGAGGGCGGCCACCGCCAGTCCCCGATCGGCACTACGCGCACCGGCTCGCGCAGCCGCTCCAAGTCCTCGAGCAGGGCGATGTCGCAGCGCTCCTCCAGTGCCGGGATGGTGTCCAGCAGCGCCCAGGGGGTGGTCAGCGGCGCGCTTCCGCTCCATCTGCCCACCTCGATCCGCGCGCCGTTCACGGACAGCACGATCGCCCTGCCGCCGGCGTCCTCCGCGGCCACGCCGCCGGCCGCCTGGTAGTGGCGATATTGGTCGCCGGAGCTGTTGTCGACATCGATCCGCCAGTCGCCACTGATGGCGCGCCAGCGATCGTCGCGTGCGCGAAACGAGTAGGTGGCGTGTTCGCCGCTGGTGTCGTTGCGGGAAGTAACGCGGTACTCGATCGGGCCGCCGGGTGCGGTCGTGACAGTGCAGACCTCGATGCTGCCGTTCGCCAGCGCCCGGGCCGGCTCGCCGTGCCGGTATCCGCGCCAGTAGTTGGGCAACACCCGGTACAAAGCAGGGCCGCCCGCGGCGGCGGCGCTGTTGCGGCCGGAGCGCAGGATGGCAATCAGTTCGGTGCCGAAATCGGGTTGATTGGAATCGACCTGGTCGAATGACCAGTGCAGTGTGCGCGCCGCGGCGCCGTCGGTGGTGCTCATGGCAGATTCGTCCATGTCGCGGCGACTCTATCACGCACCGCGGGCACTGCCCAACCGCGGTGGGCGCCGGCGGTCAGTTGTTGTCGCCGCGTCTCGACGGCCAGGTGGCAGGCGGTACCGCCGCCGGGACGGTACCGCCGTTCTGCTACTCCGCGCTCACCACGTACAGGTCGAGGAAGTACACGGGACCGCCGAGCGTGCGCAGGGCGACCGTGTCGGCGGCCTGCGCAGACACCTCGCCGGTCGCCATCACCTTGAACTGTTCCGTGCCGTCGACGAACACCGAGATCGATCCCGCGCAGGAGCCGGCGGCGGCCATGGGCGGGCAGTCGCCGGGCTGATAGAGTGCCTCGAGCGTCAACTCGCTATCCAGAGAACGCGCTATCTTGGTGCTGTTCAGCCACATCAGGCGATTGCCATCGAGCGACTGGTAGAGTTGCACATGCGCATGGCCGGTGTCGTAGAAGCCGACTTCCTGTGTGATCCACACCAGGTACGAGTTGCCGTAGTTCCAGGTGTTCGCCGTACGCGGCGTCCCGGAGGCGAGGAAGTGCAGTCCCATGCCGGCGCGCGCGGCCGCGTCGGCGTAGGCCGTCACCCCGTACAGGGTTGCTCCGTCCGCCTGCGGCACGTTGTGCATGCCGAACTTCGCGTGCGTGGCGCCGGCGTCGGTCTGGCTGACTTGCCCGCCAGTGACGGTCCAGGCGCCCTCATCGGGCTGCGGCGCGCCGTCTGCAAAGCCGTCCACGACTCTGCTGCCGGCCGCAGCGGCCACCAGTTCGTCGCGCATCAACTCCGCCGCGGTGCGGACCCGATGGCCCAGGCTGCGCGGCGTGATCACGATCATGCCGTCGGGCAGCGCCTGGAACGAAACCGCGTAGGCTTCGCCGCCGATGCCGACGTTGGAGATCACCAGCGTATCGCGCGCCACCGCCGTCACGGCCGGGGCGGACAGATCGAGGGCCGGCATGATGCCGTTGGCGGTGTCGTAAAGTTTCTCCGCCACGCCCGTGTAGCCGCTCTCGTGGCGCAGGCGTACGGCGTAGTCCTTCATGCCATAGCCAATCCCCGACACATAGATCGAGTCCGGTCCTGCGATCGACACGGTGGCCGCATCCAGATTCAACCGCCGCATGTCCAGGTCGCC
Source organism: Spirochaetia bacterium (assembly GCA_965262935.1). Taxonomy (GTDB): domain Bacteria; phylum Spirochaetota; class Spirochaetia; order SZUA-6; family Bin103; genus Bin103. Next base: position 2,771,176 of record OZ253572.1, read on the forward strand.
GGAAATCACCACGCCGCCCATGGGGGCGAGTTCCAACTTCAGAGCCTCGATCTCCGCGCGCGCTGCGGCTGCGCCTGCCTTGGCCGCGGCGGCATCTGCTTCGGCCGCGGCGACGGCTGCCTCTGCCGCCGCGCGTGCCTCGGCGACTGCGCTGTCGGCCGCCGTGCGCGCGCCCGCGACCGCTGCGTCCGCCGAAGCGCGCGCCTCGGCAACGCCGGCCGCGGCCTGCGCCCGTGCTGCCGCCACCAGCTCGTCGGCGGTCGGCGGCAGCGTCACCGGACGGATGCCGACCACCTCGAGGCGATTGTCGCCGGCATACCGGAGCTGCCCGGAGTAGCCGGTCCGGCCGACGCCGACGTAGGCGACGTCCACGATGTCAGGTTCGATCAGAGTCAGCTCGGTCTTCGACAGATCGACCGAGTCGGGGATCAGCTTGCCGGTCGGCCCGTAGATGTTCTCGACTGTTGCCGTGGTACCGCCTCGATAACGCAACAGCGCCGAGTAGGTGTCTCCCGCGTACCGGATCGAAGAGATGTAGACGGATTCCGGGCCGGCGAGGGAAACCTGAGCGGCAGTGAGATTGAGCAGGCCGGGGTCAATCCGGTCGGCGGAAATCATCACCACGCTCGGCCGGTGCGCCTCGGCCATCATCATGTCCACCGTGTCGCGGGCACCGGCCAGGGCGGCCCGCGCCTCCGCGATGGCGGCCGCCGACTCCGCTTCGACGGCGGCCAGCCGGTCCTCGGCTTCCGCTACCGCGGCGCGGGCGGCTTCAGCATCCACCGCGGATGCGTCGGCCGCGGCGCGCGCCGCGGCGATGCCGGCGGCGGCCATCGCCTCGGCCTTCGCTACGGTTGCCGCCGCCAGTTCCTCCGGGGTGGGCGGCAGCTTGACCGCAGTCAGGCCGATCACCTCGAAAAGATTGTCGCCGGCGTAGCGGAGCTGGCCCGAGTAGCCTTGGCCGCCGACACCGACGTTGGCGACATCCAGTACGTCGGGTGCGACCAGCGCCAGTTCGGTATGCGAAAGGTCGACCGAATCGGGGATCAACTTCCCGGTCGGGCCGAACACCTTGTCCAGGGTGGCGGTGGTGCCGCCGCGGTAGCGCATCGATGCCGAGTAGGTATCGTCCCCGTACTTGATCCCGGAAATGTAAATCGACTCGGGTCCGGCGAGGGAGACCCTGGCCTGGTCGAGACTCAACAGGCTGGGATCGATCCGGTCGACGTCGATCATCACCGCGCTTGGCCGGTGCGCCGCCGCCATCATCATGTCCACCTTGTCGCGGGCGGCGTCGACGGCGGCCTGCGCGTCGGCGATGGCAGCCGCCGACTCCGCTTGCACGGCGGCCAGCCGGTTCTCGGCTTCCGCTACCGCCGCGCGCGCGGCCGCGGCTTCGGCCGCGGCCGCATCGGCGGCGGCGCGCGCCTCGGCGATACTGGCCGCGGCCCTCGCTTCGGTCTGCGCCATCAGTTCCTGCGCCGTGGGCGGCAGCTTGACTGCAGTCAGGCCGATCACCTCGAAGCGATTGTCGCCGGCGTAGCGGAGCTGGCCCGAGTAGCCTTGGCCGCCGACACCGACGTTGGCGACATCCAGTACGTCGGGTGCGACCAGCGCCAGTTCGGTATGCGAAAGGTCGACCGAATCGGGGATCAACTTCCCGGTCGGGCCGAACACCTTGTCCAGGGTGGCGGTGGTGCCGCCGCGGTAGCGCATCGATGCCGAGTAGGTATCGTCCCCGTACTTGATCCCGGAAATGTAAATCGACTCGGGTCCGGCGAGGGAGACCCTGGCCTGGTCGAGACTCAACAGGCTGGGATCGATCCGGTCGACGTCGATCATCACCGCGCTTGGCCGGTGCGCCGCCGCCATCATCATGTCCACCTTGTCGCGGGCGGCGTCGACGGCGGCCTGCGCGTCGGCGATGGCAGCCGCCGACTCCGCTTGCACGGCGGCCAGCCGGTTCTCGGCTTCCGCTACCGCCGCGCGCGCGGCCGCGGCTTCGGCCGCGGCCGCATCGGCGGCGGCGCGCGCCTCGGCGATACTGGCCGCGGCCCTCGCTTCGGTCTGCGCCATCAGTTCCTGCGCCGTGGGCGGCAGCTTGACCGGAGTCAGGCCGACCAACTCGAAGCGATTGTCGCCGGCGTAGCGGAGCTGGCCCGAGTAGCCCTTGCCGCCGACACCGACGTTGGCGATGTCCAGTACGTTGGGTGCGATCAGCGCCAGTTCGGTGTGCGAAAGGTCAACCGAGTCGGGAATCAACTTCCCGGCCGGGCCGAACACCTTGTCGACGGTGGCGGTGGTGCCGCCGCGGTAGCGCATCAGCGCCGAGTAGGTATCGTCTCCGTACCTGATCCCGGCGACGTAGATCGACTCGGGGCCGGCGATGGAGACTCTGGCATGGTCCAGATTCAACAGGCTGGGGTCGATCCGGTCGGCGTCGATCGTCACCGCGCTCGGCCGGTGCGCCTTCGCCATCATCATGTCCACCGTGTCGCGGGCGGCGTCCACCGCGGCCTGCGCGTCGGCGATGTCAGCCGCCGATTCCGTTTCGACGGCGGCCAGCCGCGCCGCGGCGGCCGCGACCGCGGCGTCCGCGGCCGCGCGTGCTTCGGCGATGGCGGCATCGGCCCGCGCCTCGGCGGCGGCGACCAGTTCCTCCGCGGTCGGCGGCAGCGTTACCACACGGATGCCCGCGACCTGCAGGCGGTTGTCGCCGGTGTAGCGGAGCTGGCCCGTGTAACCGTTGCCGCCGACGCCGACGAAGGCGACTTCCAGGGTGTCCGGCGCCACCAGCGTCAGCTCGGTGCGCGACAGATCGACGGAGTCGGGAATCAGTTTTCCGGCACTCCCGAAGATGTGTTCGACCGTGGCGGTGGTTCCACCGCGATAACGCAACAGCGCCGAGAACGTGTCGTCTCCATAGCCGATCGCGGAGATGTAGATCGATTCGGGGCCGGCGAGGAACACCTGGGCGCTGTCGAAATTCAGCAGATTCGGGTCGATCTGGCCGGCGTCGATCGTCACCGCGCTCGCCCGGTGCGCGTCGGCCATCATCATGTCGACCTTGTCCTGAGCGCTTGCCGCGGTGGCCCGGGCAGCGGCGATGGCAGCCGTGGACTCCGCCTCGACGCCCGCGATCTGGTCCTGCGCCGCGCCGGCCGCGGCCTGTGCGTCGCCGGCTTCCTCCTGTGCCTGCGCGGCCATCGTCTGCGCCGTGCCGGTAGCGGCTTGCGCCGCGGCCACTTCCGTCTCCAGAGCAGCCACCTCGGCCTGCAGAGCCTCTACCTGTGCCGCGGTCGTCATCTGTTCGGATTCCGCTTCCGCCGCCGTATCCTGTGCCATTCCGGCCGGACTGACACAGCCGGTCTGCGTCGCAAGCATGGCGGCAACGGCCAGCAGTACCGCGAAATGCGCGTTGCGAAGCAGCGCACCGAAATTCGTCTTTTGTCCTAGATCCCCGGATGCCATGTCGCGTATCATTTCCGGCCGCGGCGGGCTTGTCAACGAGAAGTTGGCGGATCCGGGGCGCTAGCGGCCGGCCTGCGCGACCTGTACATCCGTGGTGAGCTCGAATTGGCTGTGGTAGATGCGCGCGTAGGTGCCGTCCAAGCGGAGCAGTTCGTCGTGCGAGCCGTGCTCGACCACCTGGCCATCGTCGATCACGTAGATCACGTCGGCGCGTTGCACGGTGCTCAGCCGGTGCGCGATCACGAAGCTGGTGCGTCCCTGAAACAACTCGCCGAGTGCCGCCTGGATCAGCAACTCGGTACGGGTGTCGACGTTCGAGGTTGCCTCGTCGAGCACCAGGATACGGGGATCCTTCAGCAACGCGCGCGCGATGGACAGCAGTTGGCGCTGGCCGCGGCTCAGGTTGCTCGCCCCCTCCTGCAGCATGGTGTCGTAGCCGTCGGGCAGCGCAGCGATGAACTCGTGGGCACGCGCCCGCCGCGCCGCCGCCTCGATCTCGGCATCGCTGGCGCCGGGCCGACCGTAACTGATGTTGTCGCGGATGGTGTCGGCGAACAGAAACGTATCCTGCAAGACGATGCTGATGGCGCTGCGCAGGCTGTCCTGCGTTACGGTGCGTATGTCGTGTCCGTCGATGGTGACAGACCCGCCCTGCACGTCGTAGAAGCGCTCGAGCAGGCTGATGATCGTGGTCTTGCCGGCTCCGGTGGTACCGACCAGGGCAACCGTCCGGCCCGGTTCGGCGACCAGGGTCATGCCCTTGAGCACCGGCGTGTCCGGATCGTAGGCGAAGTGCACGTCGTTGAATTCGACTCTGCCCTCGGTCACCGCAAGCGGCGTCGCGTCCGCCCGGTCGCGCACCTCCGGCACCAGGTCGAGCAGCTCGAAGATGCGCTCGGCGCCCGCGATGGACGATTGCAGCATTGCCCAGAGCATCGATATTGAACGCACCGGCTCGAAGAAGCGCCGTTCGTACTGCAGGAACGCCACGATGACGCCGATAGTCACCAGTTCCAGTCCGGCCAGGTAACCGCCGTAGGCGAGCACGACGGCAATGCCGATGCCGCTGATGATGTCCATGGTGGGGGCGAACGCGGCGGTCAGCGATTCGGCGCCGACGTTGGCGTCGCGGTTGGCGCGGTTCAGTTGCCGGAAGCTCTGCGAGTTCCACGACTGGCGGTTGAACGCCTGCGCCACCTTCGCACCCGAGATGTTCTGCTCCAGCTCGGTGCTGACGCCGCTGATCGTCGTGCGCGTCTTGCGGAATGCGGTGCGCGCCCGCTTCGAGAACAGCGCCGTGCTCAGGTACATCAGCGGCAGCAGCGCGAACGTGGCCAGCGCCAGCCGCCAGTTGAGCCACAACATTCCGGTCAGGATGGCGATCAGCAGCAGGAAGCTGGACACCAGCCGCGACAGTCCCATGCCGACCACGCGGTTGATGACATCGGTATCGTTGACCAGCCGCGACAGCAGGTCGCCGGCCTCGTTACGGTCGAAATAGCTCAGCGACAGTTGGTGGACCTTGCTCATGATCTGGCCGCGCATGCGCATCAGCATGCGCTGCCCGACAGCGGCCAAGGCGTAGCGGCTGCCGGCGTTGGTCAGCCACCCGATCGCGAACAACACCAGCACCAGTACCATCGCCGTGGTCAGTTGCGTCGCCGCGGCGCCGCGTGCCGCCGCACCGGAGAGGAATTCCTGAAGCCGATCCACGGCCACGGCGATGTATATAGGCGCCGCCGCCTGGGCAATGGCAGATACGGTGGCCAGCGCCACCACCAGGAACAGGGTCCAGCGCATGTCGCTCATGTAGCGGAACATGCGGCGCAGCGTTTCGCTGACCCGTGCCGCGTCCTGATCGTCGTCGCCGTGAAAACCGAACGGTTGCATGCCCATGCGCCCGCGTCCGGGCCCGCCCATGGGCATTTGCCTGCGGGTGTCGCTCATGGTGCCACCTCCTCGGTCTCGGGGCGCCGCACCGGAGCCTCGTGCTCCGAGAGTTGCGCGTAGTAGGTCTCCGCATACAGGGAATTGTTGTCGAGCAGTTCCCGGTGGGTGCCGAGCCCGGCGACGCGGCCCTGGTGGAGCAGCACCACGCGGTCGGCGGCGAGCACCGTGTTCATGCGGCTGGCGATGACGAACGACAGGCGATCGCGTTTCAGGCGGTCGATGGCGGCGCGGATCTTGACCTCGGTTTCGTAGTCGACGCTGCTGGTACTGTCGTCGAAGATCAGGATGCGCGGCTCGATCAGCAGCGCCCGGGCGATGGCGATGCGCTGTTTCTGGCCACCAGAGAGGGTGACCCCGCGTTCGCCGACCTCGGAGCGATAGCCGTTCGGGAACGAACCGATGAACTCGTGCGCGGCCGCCGCCTGCGCCGCGGCAGTCACCTGTTCGTCGGTGGCGTCAGGGCGGCCGTAGGCGATGTTCTCGCGTATGGTTCCGCCGAACAGCGTGGTTTCCTCCAGCACGATGCCGATCTGGCGGCGCAGGGATTCCAGCGTCACGTCGCGAATGTCGACCCCGTCGATGGTGATGCTGCCCTCGGTGACGTCATAGAAGCGCGGTATCAGGTTGATGATGGTGCTCTTGCCGGAGCCGGTGCCGCCGACGATGGCGATGGTCTCGCAGGCGCCGGTGGCGAACGTCGCGTCCTGCAAGACCGGCGCACCGAGGCCGAAGTAGCGGAAGCCGACGCCCTCGAAGCGCACCCCCCCGGTCAGCGGGGCAAGTTCCGCGGCGCCGGGCTTTTCCTTGACGTCGGACTCGGCATCGAGGATCTCGAAGATCCGTTCGGCGCTGGCGGAAGCCTGCGAAATCGACATCATGATCATGCCGAGCATGGTGATCGGGAACATGGCCACGATCAGGTAGCCCTGGAACGCGACCAGCTCGCCGATGGTGAGGCGTTGCGCCAGAATCTGGATGCCACCGCCCCAGGTCACCACCAGGGTGCCGAAGTTGGACATGGCGAATACCAGCGGGATGGCGAGCGAAAACACGCCCGCGGCAAGCATCGACTGATCGTGGAGTTGCTTGCTGGAGTGCTCGAACCGTCGCTGTTCGCGCACGGCTCCGGTGTACGCCTTCACCACCCGCACACCGACCAGGTTCTCTTCCAGTCTGGTGTTCAGGGCGGCGATCTTCTCCTGGATCACGCGGAACAGCGGCCGGCCCTTGCGGGCCATGAACGAGAACAGGACGAACACTGCCATCATGATCGGCACCACGTGCAGGGCCAGCCGCCAGTTGGTGGCGAACAGCAGGTACAGGCTGCCGAACATCAGCACCACGGTGGTGACGATCTGGATGACGCCGGTGCTGATGAAGGTACGCACCATGTCGACGTCGCTGGTGGCCCGGGTCAGCAGCTGTCCGGTCTGGGAGCGGTCGTGATAGCTGAACGACAGGCTCTGGATATGGTCGTAGAGGGCGTTGCGCAGGTCGTAGGCCACGCCCTGCGAAACCCTGGCGGCCAGCACTCCCTGAATATAGGTGAACAGCGAGCGCAGCACCGTCACCCCGAAGATGACCAGAGAGCCGACCAAGATCGCCTGCAGCCGGTCGTTGAGGATGCCGCTGTCGACCACCAGTTGGGTAATGCGCGGCACCGCCAGATTGCCGGCCGAACTGGCCAGCAGGCAGATCAGGCTGGCCAGGGTCGCCGCCTTGTAGTGGCGCATGAACAAGAGGCTGCGCAGCAGCGCCCGCAGCGCCGGCCGCCGCACCGGGCGCCGGCCGTGCGGGCGACCCGCGCCGCCGTTCGACCAGCCGCCTGCCGGACCGCCGCCGGGCGGCATGCCGCCCGCGCGCGCGGCGCCGTTGGTGCGCGCGGCGCCGCCCGAGTGCGCGGTGTCCGAGGGCGCGGCTGCGTCGGCGCCGGGTACGGTTCCATTGGGGGCGCCGCGTAGCGCGCCGCCGCGCTGCGGCGCGGGACCGTTGTGCCGGTGCGCGCCGCCGCCCGCGGGCGGCGGTTTTCGTTCAGTCAATGTTCGGCTCCTCGCTTTCTGACAGCCGCTCCAGCAGTGCGCCCAGTTCGCTCAGCTCGCCGCTGGCCAGCGGCGCCATGACGCGGCGGATGCCGCGCTCGTACGCCGGCCAGATGGCACCGATCCGCTGCCGTCCGGCCGCGGTCGTGTGGACTTGCACCACGCGGCGGTCGCCGGTCGCCGGTCGCCGTTCGACCAGTCCCTCACGTTCCAATCGGTCGACCACGCCGGACGCGTTGCCGGGATCGGCCCACGCCTTGGCGGCGAGCTTGGTGATCGGAATGCCCTCGTCCGGGATACGCAACAGGGTGAAGAATTGGGCCCCGGTCATGCCGGCTTGATGGATCACCGTGCCGACCGACCGCTTGAGGCGCAGCGAAGCGCGCATCAGGCGGCGGAACGCGGCGACGGCAGGGTCGCCCGAGCTGTCGAATCGATCATCCATCCGCATTGCCGACAACAAGAGAATTGTTGCAGTGGCAATAACTATAATCGCAAATATCCGCCGCCGGCAACGGCTCGGTTGCGCCAGCAGCTCCTTTCGCTCCGCTGCCGTGATCGGGTAGGGTAGCGCCGCCGATGAAAATCTTCGTCCATGGCCCCGAGTTGAGCGGCGGCTACCAGTTGCCCGACCAGGTGGTCGATAGCCTCGCGGAGCGCTACCGTTCCGCGAAACGCACATACTACACGGTCGACTTCGATCAGGAGCAACGCCGCCGCGCCGCCTGTTTCCTCATTTCCGCCGACACGGCGCTCGACTGGATGCTGGAGGACACCGAGATTCTGGAGCGCAACCTGTACACCGATGCGGAACGAACCGGCGTGGTACAGCGCGCCCTCGGTGTGCTGGAGCAGGAGCTGCTGCTCAACGAGGCGGCGTTCGATGCGGAGGAGGCGCAGTTCCTGCGCGGTCTCAACGTAGCCACCCTGAAACCCGGCATCATCGTCGACGCCACTCCGGAGGATGCGGCCTTGCAGGCCCATATCCGCACCCTGCACCGGGCGTTGGGCCGGATTTTCTTCTATACCGCCGGCAAGCCGGAAGCGCACGTCTGGGAGGTGGCGGCGGGCGCCGGCATCGCCACCGCGGCGGGGCAGATTCACAGCGACCTGGAGCGCGGCTTCATCCGCGCCGAAGTATTCAACGCGGCGCAACTCGATCTCTTTCGCACTCCCCAGGAGGCTAAAACCAAGGGCCTGCTGCAGATCGTCGACCGTTCCTACCGCATCGCGTTCGGCGACGTGATCGACGTGAAGTTCAACGTGTAGTACGAATCAGCGCCCCGCCTGCAGTCGTTTGACGAACCACTCCCACTTGAGCACCGACTCGCGTGGGATTACCGCTTCCAGATACCGCTTGCCGACCCGAAAGGTGAGCCGGCGGCGCATGTCCACGGTAATCGACTGCACCTGTTCGATCGGCAGCCGCCAGCGCGCGCTTCCCTCGATCAGCAACTCGTCCGCGGTGATGCGCAAGGTGCCGGACGCCACCTCGCGCGCATGCCCAGAGGTGATGTCGAGCAGGGTCATCGGCGCACTGGGCGCAGGCAGCCCGCCCGCGCTGGTCACCGCACCCTCGTGGTAACCGCGGATCCGGTCCACCACTTCCGGCAGCGTGTAGGTGTGGGCGCCGCGGCGTCCGTGCAAGCGGCCATCCGCGTCGACGCGCCACGCCGCGCGACAGCGCCGGCACTCGACCCGGTTGCCCGCTTCCTGCAACCCGTCGATGCGGAAACACCGCGGACACGCCCACGCCACGTTGGCGATGCCGCGCGCGAAGCCGTTGCCGGCCACCGGATAGCGCGGCGCGGCGAGGGCGTCGACGGCGATGCGCTCCTCGACGTAGCGCCGGATTTCGGACAGCGGCGCAGCGCGGACGAAATGGCGTGGCTCATCCAGCTCCACGTGGATCGCGCCGCGGCGGAAGTGCGGCGACCAGCGCGGCGACTGCCGGAAACCGTTGTAGATGCGCATCGTTACCAGCGGCACGTCGAGTAGCCGCACCAGTTTCTCGATACCCGGTGCCAGCGGCAGCGGCCGGCCATCCCAGGTTCGCTCGCCCTCCGGGAACAGGCCGACGTAGGCGCCGGCGTCCGCCCATCGCTTGAGGTTGATGATGGCGCGCGCGTCGGCAGTGTACTTCATCTTCGGAACGGCGCCGAAGTGGACAAAGAAACGGCCGAGCGGCCCCTCCCGGAAGTTGGACGCGGTGGCCAGCATGGTCACCGGATCGCCGGCCGCGCGCACCATGATCGGCGGGTCGAAGAATCCGGCGTGGTTGGCCAGAAACAGGACCGGCTGGCGCTTCGGTACGCGGTCGCGTCCGGTCACCGTCAACTGTACCCAGCGCGACATGGCGGCCACGAACGGCGGCCGCCACAGCCGCACGCGGCGGCGCACGAGGTCGAGGTTGCGGGCGCTCGGTTGCAGCGCGGGGAGTTGCCGGGCGGCCATCAGCGGACGGCGGCCGCCGGTGTCGGCGGCGGCGCCGGTGGAGTGGCCGGCACGGCGGTGCGGCAGCGAGTCCGGGGCGAGGAGGTTGCCATGGCGGTGCGGCGGTCATCGTGGCATGCTCGCGGGCGTTGCGGCAACGCACCGGCCCGTGCACAGCCTGGCAGCCCGTGGCGAACATCGGCTGCATTCGAGCGGCGATGCATCCCGCTGGGCAGCGTTGCTGCTCGCTCACATATGGTCGATAGCTCGTTCGTCGCGCTTGCCAGCCGGGCACCTCGCCGCTCTCGGTGCGACGCCGCGTTCCAACCGGGCTGCTAGCCTTGCTAGCCGGCGGTCGCTGGCGCAGAGTTGTGCAAGTGTGCAAGTGTGCAAGTGTTTCGGGCTTGACATTACTTCCGCGACTCGCTATAGAACGCATAATTCTTTTGCAAGTTAAAGGTTAGCCCATTTGACGGAAGTCGCTGGTATGCCGGAAGAACCCGATATATCGTTAGTTGACGACAAGTCAATCTTGTGATTGAATCGTCTCGGGCAGAGCACCTTGCCGCTCCGCCCGAGGATAGGAGGAATTCATGGCTCCCCTGATGGCAGGCCCAGGTGGCCTGAGGTTGATCCGAAACAACCGATCCAATTGTGACCGGTCCTTGTGGGCGAGCCGGGGCCAATCGATTCTGCTATATTCTGTGATACGATGTCCTGGGAATTGAAAGAGGCAGCTCAGCAGGCTCTTAAGGAGACTGACACCGATCCTGTTTTTTGGGACGTCCAGAAGCACTCGTTTATAGTCACGCTTCGCGGAATTCGGATTAGTGATGATCCAGGAGCAGAACCTACCAGCTTCGGTCTAACTCCGCCAGAACAATACGTGGTCCATATTCGAGTAAAGGGAACAACGGATTGGGGCGCTGGTTTTATAACCCCGCTGAAAGCGGTTGGTTTCACTGATCTTGAGCCTGGTCAATACGAAATCAAGGTCACTGCGGTTGATCACCAGGGTGAGATTATACCGGGTAGAGAGTGGACGGGTAAGTTGGATGCGTAGTCACTCTGTTGGTCGGTACGTTATTCCTGAGTTTCCGAACGGGACTCAAGGTTGGCGGAACATCATTTCGGAATTCGCGAAACACGACCTTCCCGGTAGACGCGTTGTATTTCTCTGGTCAGGGGCGAGGGAGTTATCAGAGCAAGAGTTTATCCCGTGGAAGCCTGATCTTGGCACTTCGAGTATTCCCGAACCCATAGAACGTCACCGGCAACAAACCCGAGCGGTCGAGATCCAGGGGAAGATCCGTTCGCTTCTCGATAGCGCAGGCAAAGAAAACTGGGACGGCGATGGTGCAAGGCCGGTCGCTGCCTCTACAGTCGACGTGGCAACGCAGTTGGCTTCGCTCCTTCCCTACACGGAAGAGGTTCCGGAAGTCTCCGCTACTGCGCAGGGAGAGGTGTACCTGGAGTGGGTGGTGAACGGGATACTGGCTGTTGCGGTTTGTCCACCGCCAGATCACGAGATCGTATTTGCTGGGCGTCTCGATGACGAGAGCTTCAAAGGTAGGATGCCCTGGTCCGGGACGGTTCCACGCTTGCTGGTTTGTGGGCTTGGAGCTATAGCGTAACAACAGTAGTACCGGAACAACATTGTGAACAGCCGTGGTGATCAGATAGCGCGTTTCGCCATTGATAAAGGTAGACTTGGAAAAGACAAGCATATGAACGACGTTGTGCGTCCCAAGGCATTCGCACCGAACAGTGATCTCCAGGTTTCTGTGTTCTTCATCACCGAGTTGTCGCACTCCGCAGTAAAGAATATCGGAGTTCAGGTTGGCAACGAGAGAGCGAAGAAAGAAGGGCGTACTCTCAAGTTGTATGGATGGGCGGAGTTTCAGTCGTCTCTCGTTACGGGGTTTGGTTTGTGTATCCAGCGAGACGATTTGTGCACCTACGGAGACCACGCCAACATTCTCGGTTGGCCCCAGGACGCACAGGAACGAATGAGTTTGCAGGTGGACTTGGCGGCCGGTTCCTCAGCCGCTCGGATAAAAACGATCACCTGCAATCCATAGGTGCGGCGTCCGTAGACCGGTATCTTCATCTATCCGTCGTGGAGGTGGTCACGGGATCTGGATGTTCTCGCGGTCCTGTATGGGTGCCACCGGCGTCTTGCCCTGTCGATGCAGCCGGGGATAGGTAGAGGCAGTCCCTGCCCGAAGACTTCGCGCTTACGAGCATGCTGCCGTTGTCAGGTCGGGTGCCGTCGGCTACGCTGTCGACGGTGACTGACAAACTCATCAAACTCATAAAAGCGCACCTCTATCTGCACGCCGTCCTGCCGCAACTGGAGGAGGTGGTGCGCGTGGACGCGGCCGCGCAGGCGGTGGTCGCGGGCTGGCGCAGCAGTATCGCGCTGCAGGTCGCGGGCGGGCCCGGGGTGCGGCTGGAGGTGGCCGAAGGCCGCCTGCGGGCGGTGCGGCGCGGGCGCGGCTTGCCGTCGCTGGGGTTGCTGTTGGCGAGTCCGGCGGCGGCGGTACGGATGTTCGAGGCCGGAGGTGCCACGCCGCTGCCGTGGATGGGCGGCTGGCGGCTGCGCCTGATCGGCGGCCTGCGCGCGTTGAGCGGCCGGTTGCAGTATTACCTGAAGGCGGACCGGGATCGGCTGCAGAGCGATGGCGCCTTTGCCGCCGCGGTGCTGATCCGGCTGGCGGTGCTGGTGTACGCCATTGCCGTGCTCGCCGAGTGCTGGGAGGAAGGACGGCGCATCGCGGCGGACGGCGCCGCGGACGGCGTGATCGCGATCGGCGTGGCGGGCGCACCTCCGCTGCAGCTCAGCAGCGTCGGCGGGCGGCTCACGGCAGCGCGCGCAACCGACCGTCCGGCCAACGTGGCAGTGGAGTTCGCCGATCCGGCCGCGGCGTACGGAATCCTGTCGGGCAGCGCCGATCTGTGGACCGCGATCGGTACCGGCGACGTGCGGTTGCGCGGCCATCTGCTGCTGCTCGATCCGATTCTGCAACTCATGGCGCGGGTGGGCGGCTTTCTGTGAGCGGGCAATTCTGCACTGGCGATGCCCTGTTTCGACGCGCGGCGAAGGTGATCCCGCGCGGCATTTACGGCACCCGCGGTCCGTGGCTGGTGGTGCCGGGATCGTATCCGCTGTTCGCGGCGCGCGGCCACGGCGCCCACTACTGGGACGCCGACGGCAATGAGTACATCGACTATCTGTGTGGATTCGGGGCCAGCATTCTGGGATACGCCGATGCCACCGTGGATGCCGCCGCGCACGCCGCCGACCGGGCCGGATTCGGCTTCAACCACCCGACCGCCGCCATGGTCGAACTGGCCGAGTTTCTGACTGCGCGCATCGCCGGCATGGATTGGGCGCTGTTCGGCAAGAACGGCTCCGACGCGACCAGCTTCGCGCTGCAGGTCGCGCGCCAACACAGCGGGCGCCGCGCGGTGCTCAAGGCCGCCAGCGCGTACCACGGGTCGCATCCGTGGGCGACCCCCGGCACCGCCGGCCTCACCGGCGAAGATCGCGCGCACGTGTATGACTTCACCTGGAACGATCATGCCGACCTCGAGGCGCTGGTGGCGCACCACCGGCACGACCTTGCCGCGATCATCGTCACCCCCTACCACCATCCCCTGTTCGACGACTCCGAGTTCTCGCAGCGGCAGTTCCTGCAGCGGCTGTGTGAACTGGCCCATCGGCATGGCGCGCTGGTGATCAGCGACGACGTTCGGGTGGGGTTTCGCGCTTGCCTGGACGGCTCGCACCGCGTGTTCGACTTCGACCCCGATCTGACCTGCTACTCGAAAGCGGTGGCCAACGGCTACCCGATTGCCGCCTGCCTGGGCCGCCGGCCGCTGTTCACGGCCGCCGGCGCGGTGTTCGCCACCGGCACGTTCTGGATGCAGCAGGGGCCGATGGCCGCGGCGATGGCATGCGTGCGGCGTCTCGAGGAGATCGACGGGGTGGCGCTGATGCAGCAGCGCGGCACTGAGCTGATCGAGGGATTGCACCAGGTGGCGGTCCGGCACGGTGAACGGCTGCACGTATCCGGCCTGCCGAGCATGCCGAAGGTGCGCTTTGCCACCGAGAACGATTTCCTCCGCTTCCAGCGTTTCTGCGCCGCGGCCACGCGCCGCGGCGCCTACTTTCACCCCTACCACAACTGGTTCCTGAGCACCGCGCACAGCGGCGAGGACATCGCCCGCACCATCGACATCGCCGATGCGGCACTGGCGGAGGTGGTGAGCGCAGCTTAGCGCCCCGAAACCGCCGCCTCCGGCGCCGGTTAATCGCGATCCAGATGCCACTCCCAACACGCGCGCAGGCCGGTCGCGAGGGGGGACACCGCGTAGCCGAGCGCGGCGACTGCCTTGGCCGAACGATAGCGGCGGTTGCGGGTCAGGATGCGGCAGGTGGGCAGGGATAGCCGCGGCTCGCGCCCGCTCAGGTGGCTGACGCCGGTGTGCGCCAGCGCCATCATGCCGAGCATCCACGGGGCCAGCCGGCGCCGCGGCGCGGCCACGCCCACCACTTCGGCGATGGCGGCGAACAACTCCTGAAACGACAGGGCATGTCCACCGAGAATGTAGCGTTGGCCGGCGCGGCCGCGATCGAGTGCGGCCAGGTGTCCGGACACCACGTCGGCGAGGACCGCGGCAGTGGTGCCGCCGGGCGGGTAGCCGGGCACGCCGGCGGCGACTTCGCGCACAAACCGCAGGGCGTTGCCGTTCAGGTCGCCGGCGCCGAACACCAGCCCGGGATTGACCACCACCGCCGCCACGCGCGGATCGCCGAGCACCATGCGCTCCGCCTCGTACTTGGTGTCGAAGTAGGCGATGCCGAGGCTGTGCCAGTCGTAAGGGGTGGTCTCGTCGCCCAGCTCCGCGCCCGGAACCGATCCGAGGGTAGCGATGGAACTGGTGTACAGCAGGGTGGCGACGCCGGCGCCGGCGCAGGCATCCAGCAGGCGGGCGGTGCCATGCACGTTTACCTCGCGCATCTCCGCCGCCCGCGCCGGCCAGTAGGACGCGCGCCCGGCAAGGTGGCAGACCGCCTCGACGCCGCGCAGCGCCGCCGGCAGCGTGGCGGCAACGCCGAGATCGCCGGCCGCCAGTTCGACCTCGGCGCCGAGGATGCGCCGCGCCCGCTCCGGGTCGCGTACCAGGCAGCGCACGCGGTCGCCGCGCTGCAGCAGGGCGTGTGCCAGCGCCGCGCCGATCTGGCCGGTGGCGCCGGTCACCAGTACCGAGCGGGCCATCAGCCGGCGCCGCCGCCGATCAGCACGCCGGCACGGAACAGACACCAGACCGCCGGCAGGGTCAACGCGTGGGCCAGATCGTTATGATTGAAGCGGCGGTGCGGAGCGATGCCGCGCGCCTGGATCACGCCCGCCGCGGCGGCAGCAGCGGCAGCGGCGATCACCCAGGGCGTGGACGGCGTCCAGGCGGTGAACAGCAGCACGGCGACGGCGCCGGCGCCGGTGGGCAGGTAGTGCCACATCACGCCGCGGTAGTCGGGTTTGTTGGTAACCCACACCGCGAACGCGGCGAACTCCACGGCCACCACGGCCAGCAGGACGGCGTGGCTGGACGCCGGCAGCCGGAGCAGGATCAGCGCCGCCAGCAACAGGGAGCTACCCACACCGCCGCTGTAGAAGGTCGCCCGCCATAGCGCGCGCCGCGCCGGCGTATCGACCGCGGCGAAGCAACCGTGCTTGACGGCGCCGCCCATGCCGGCCGCGGCGGTCGCCAGCAACATGGCTGCCCACAGGATCAGCGGCGCGGTATACGGGCGCAGCCCGAGCAGATGTATGCCGGCGGCGGCGCACAGCGCGGCGGTGAGCAGGTCGAGCAGCGCGGTGACCGGCTCGATGACGCGGCGGCGCGGTGCGGCGGTCGAGTAGGCCGTGCCAGCCGTGCCGGCGGGCCGCTCAACGGGGGCGATGGTGGTGGAACGGCCGGTGCGCGGCTTGCGGAGCCACCGCCCGGGTATCGGTAGAGGATTGGCGTATCGGGTGGTACAGGCGCCACCGGGGGCGCCGCGCGACCGTCTGCAGTGCGGCCGCCACGTGACGTGCCGTCGCCACGTGAAGTGGCGGGCGCGCAGCCCTGGCGCGGCGGCGGCGCGCCTTCCCGCCCGGCAGCGCCGTGCGCCGCGCTGCAGGCGCCGCCGCCGGCCGCCAGCCGGGCGGACCGAACAGGTACATCAACCGCTGCCGCAGCGGACCGGGACGCATCACATCGCGGAGCATGGCGCGCGCCTCGTGAATGGTCAGCGTCACCGGGTTGTGCGAATCGACGTTCTTGGTCAGGCCGTACTGGACCGGCTCCACCTCGCGCTCGTAGGTGCCGAACAGGTGATCCCAGAAAATGAACATGGCACCGTAGTTGCGGTCCAGGTACTGCGGATTGGAGCCGTGATGGACGCGATGGTTGGACGGCGTGTTGAAGATCCTGTCGAGGAAACCGAGCTTGCCGACCAGTTCGGTGTGCACCCAGAGCTGATACAGGGTGGTAACGGAATTGATCGCCAGGATCGCCTCCGGCTGGAAGCCGAGCAGGGCCAGCGGCAGCATGAACAGGAAGTGCAGGGGCATTATGAACAGGTTGAGGCGCACCGCCACCGAGAAGTTGTACTGCTGCGACGAGTGATGGGTAACGTGAAACGCCCACATGAAGCGGCTGCGGTGGCCGAGACGGTGGAACACGTAGTAGATGAAGTCGTTGACCACCACCAGGAGCACCCACGAAATCCACGACATCCCCATGTCCAGCGGGGCAAAGCGGTGCAGGAAAGCGAACAGGACCAGGAAGACAACCTTCATGGCCGCTGCCATGAGCAGATCACCGAACGCGAGGGCAAAATTTGCCGCGGTGTCCCTGAGTTCGTACGTGCGCAGGTTGTGCCGCCAGCTGATCGCGGTCTCGACGGCGACCAGCGCGAAGAAGCCGATGGCGATGATAGCTTCCAGGCTCACGCGGCGCGTCTCCCGGCGTTGCTGCAACGGCTCTGGCAGGCCGCGTTCAAGCGAGTAACGGTCGTCACGCATCGCAAACTTAGGGGCGCCGCTTGCGCAGGTCAACCGGCTGCACTCGTTCCTGCTCGCTCCACACGTTGCGGCGGCCGTCTCGCACGTGTCGATGGCGCGGCCACTACCGCGCAGCCCGACTTGCCTGCAATCGGACCGCGGCGCCGACATGTACGGCGCGATGGCCATCAGTCGGCGCGGGCTCGACTTCGACACCCCCGACGGCGAGCCGGTGCACTGCATGATTCTGCTGGTCACGCCGCCCACGCAGCGCGACCGCCACCTGGAGGTGCTGGCGGCGCTAGCCCGTAGCCACGGATCGGCGCGCCGCGACGGTGGCGAGAAAGTAGCGGTGCAGGCGCCGGTCGGCGGTGAGCTCGGGATGGAATGCGGTAGCCAGGTGTGGGCCTTGCTGCACGGCCACCGCTCGTCCGTCGGGCAGCCGGGCCAGCACTTGAACCGCGGCGCCGGTCTCCTGCACTACCGGGGCGCGGATGAACACGGCATGCAGCGGCGACCCGCCGATGCCCGCCACCGACAGCTCGGTCTCGAAGCTGTCGACCTGTGTGCCGAAGGCGTTGCGGCTGACCACCATGTCGACGATGCCCAGCGGCCGCGGCCGCGGCTCGGTAAGGCGCCGCGCCAGGAGCACCATGCCGGCGCACGTCCCCCAGGCGGGAAGTCCGCCGGCCAAGCGGGCGCGCAACGGTTCGCGCAGCCCGTAACGATCCAGGAGCAGCGCCATCGTGGTGCTCTCACCGCCCGGAATGATCAGGCCATCGAGCGCCGCCAGTTCATCCGGGAGGCGTACCAGACGGGTATCGACGCCCAGCGCAGCCAAGGCCGCGTGGTGTTCGGCAAAGTCGCCTTGCAGCGCCAGAATGCCGATCAACACGGCGCTGTGTGCCGGCCGGCTGCTACCAACCGCGCACCGCGAGCTGTTCGGTCTCCGGTATCTCGTGTACGTCGAGACCCGGCATGGCGGCGCCGAGCCCGCGCGACGCCTGCGCGACGATCGCGGCATCGCGATAGTGGGTGGTAGCCTTGACGATCGCGCCGGCCATGCGCGCCGGATGCTCGCTCTTGAAGATGCCGGAGCCGACGAACACGCCGTCGACACCGAGTTGCATCATCAGCGCGGCGTCGGCCGGGGTGGCGATACCGCCGGCCGCGAAGTTCACCACCGGCAGGCGGCCGTCGCGGCGAACCTCCTGCAGCAGTTGCAGGGGGGCTCCGAGGCGCTTCGCCTCGGCCATCAGTTCGGCGTCTTCCAGGGTAGCGATCCGGCGCAGCGCGCCGAGCACCGCGCGGGCGTGGCGAACCGCCTCCACGACGTTGCCGGTGCCCGCCTCGCCCTTGGTACGGATCATCGCCGCGCCCTCGCCGATGCGCCGCAACGCTTCGCCCAGATCGCGGCAACCGCACACGAACGGCACGGTGAAGTCGTGCTTCCACACGTGATTCGATTCGTCGGCGGGAGTGAGCACCTCCGACTCGTCGATGTAGTCGACGCCGAGCGCTTCGAGCACCTGTGCCTCGACGAAGTGGCCGATGCGGCATTTGGCCATCACCGGGATCGACACCGCCGCCTGGATCTCGGCCACTTTGGTGGGGTCGGCCATGCGCGCCACGCCGCCGGCGGCGCGAATCTCCGCTGGCACCCGCTCCAGTGCCATCACCGCGCAGGCGCCAGCGTCCTCGGCAATCTTGGCCTGATCGGCGGTCACCACGTCCATGATGACGCCGCCCTTGAGCATCTGCGCCAGGCCCACTTTCACGGTCCAGGTGCCGGTCTTCTTGTCGCCGTTTACCACGCTGCTGTTCTCCTGCTCGCAACCACCCGCTGTGCCGGTCGCCGATCGGGCCGTGCAGCGGCGCCCCGGAGTGCTGTCTCCGGTGTCCGCGGCGGGTGTGTGGGAGACAATATAGGTCTCGATTCACGCCGGTGACAACGCCGCCGCGCGGCCTGAACGGCTATGCCGCCCGGCCTGAACGGTATGCCGCCTGGCCTGAACGGCTATGCCGCCCGACCTGAACGGTGCGCCGACCGGTGCCGCCCGGCGCGCGGCCGGGGCGCCCGCCGCCGGCCTGCTCGGGCTCGTCAAGCCGGCGTCAATTCCGTTACCGTAACAACGATGGCGGTTACGGCTTCACCCGAGCAGGCGCTGCGCCAGCGGCTGGCGGGGGTCCGCGCGCGGGTGGCGGCCGCGGCCGAGCGTGGCGGGCGGCGGGCCGGGCAGGTGCGGGTGATGGCGGTCACCAAGACCAGGCCGCGCGCGGCCGCGCTGGCCGCGCTGGCCGCGGGCGCTGATCTGATCGGTGAGAATCGCGTGCAGGAGGCGGCGGCGAAATTCGCGCAGCCACCCGGTTTCGAGTTGCACCTGATCGGACACTTGCAGCGCAACAAGGCACGCGGCGCGGCGCGCCTGTTCCATGCCGTGCAGTCGATCGACAAGCTCGCCACCGCCGAGGCGCTGCAGCGTGCCCTGGAGGCGGAACAGCGGACCATGGACGTTCTGCTGGAGCTGAACACCACCGGCGAGTCCGCCAAGCAGGGATTTCGCACCACCGGCGAGCTGCGTGGTGCGCTCGACGCGTTGGCTGCCTGCGACCGCCTGCGGGTGCGCGGGTTGATGACCATGGCGGCGTGGCACGCCGACGCCGACGCGGCCCGCCGCAGCTTCCGCTCACTGCGCCGCCTGTTCGAGGAACTGGCGCCGGGGCGGACCGGTTTCGATACGCTGTCGATGGGCATGAGCGACGATTATGAGATAGCCGTGCAGGAGGGCGCCACGCTGGTGCGCTTGGGCAGCGCCCTGTTCGGACCCCGTCCCACGGCATGAGCGGCAACTGCCGGGCGGCGCTGCTGCTGGCCGTGCTGCTGCTGAGCGGTGCCGTGCGGGTGCCGGCGCAGGAGCCGGCACCGATCCCGGAACCCTATACCAGGGAAGAGTTCAGCACCTCGATGCAGGCTCTGCGCCGGGCCGAGATCATCGCCGTGGGCGCGTACCCGTTCACGTTGTTGGTCAGCATTCTCGTGTATGACTACGCGCGCTGGGCCGGGCACGGCCTGGCCGCCGAGGCGGCGCCGTTCCGGCGCCCGCCCGGCGAGGATCCGTTCAGCAACGACGAGAAGGTAGGCATCGCCCTGGGCGCGGCCGGAGTGGCGGTGGCAATCGCCGTCGCCGACTACCTGCTCGGGCGCGCCCAGGCCGCACAACCGCCGGCAGTCGGACCGCCGCCGGCGGCGCAGCAGCGGGCCGGCAGTCCCGCCGCACTGCCGCTGGCGCACGCCGGCGTGCTGCCGGTCTCGCTCGCTACCGTGCTGGCCGCCACGGCCGGCCAGCCATGAGCGGCCCCGCCCCGGCCCTGACCAGCGTGCGCGTGGTAGTGGACGCCAGCGGAGCGGGCGAGCGCGCCGACCGTTACCTCGGCCGCTGCGTGGACGTCGGCTCGCGCAGCCAGTTGCAGATGCGGCTCGCGGAGCTGCGGATCAATGACCACACGGCAAAACCGAGCACCCGCTTGAATTGCGGCGACCAGGTGGTGGTGGTGCTGCGCCCGGTTCCCGCCATGGTCGCGTTGCCGGAGCCGCTCACCCTCGACGTGCTGTTTGAGGACGCTGATGTCGTGGTGATCGACAAGCCCAGCGGCATGGTGGTGCATCCGGGCAGCGGCAACCGCGGCGGCACGCTGGTGAATGCACTGCTGTACCGGTATCGCGACTTCGGCGCACAGTTTCCCGACCCGGCGCGGCCCGGCATCGTGCATCGCCTCGACAAGGACACATCCGGCGTGATCGTGGTCGCCAAGCACGCCGCCGCCCATGCCCATCTTGCCCGCCAGTTCAGCGAGCGCAGGGTGGGCAAGCTGTACCTGGCCTGGGTGGCCGGACGGCCCGCGCCTGCCGTGGGGCGCATCGCGACCCGGCTGCGGCGCGACCCCAGGAACCCACTGCGAATGCGGGTCAGCGGCGACGCCGGCAAGCTCGCGGTAACGCACTATCGGGTGCGCGCAACCGCCGGCGATGCGTGCCTGATGGCGTTGCGTCCGATTACCGGGCGCACCCATCAGCTGCGCGCCCATATGCGCTGGCTCGGCCACCCGATTCTCGGCGACCCGCTGTATGCGGGCCGTGCCAAGGGAGCGGCGCCGCGCCTGTTGCTGCACGCGTACCGCCTCGCCATCAAGCTGCCCGGCGGCACCGGGCGCACGGTGTTCGAGGCGCCGCCGCCGCCGGGCTTCGGACCGCCACCTTAGCCGCGCGCGGCGCCGGAGCTGGTCAGCGCAGCGCGGGATTGAACGCGCGCTCCACGCCGACCGTGGTCGGCGGGCCGTGGCCGGGAAGGATCGTCAGGCGGTCGGGGAGACACAGGATGCGTTCGCGAATGGCCGCCGTGAGCGTGCCGTGGGCGCCTGCCGTGGGCGTGCTGCCGACTGCTCCGGCGAGCAGCGCGTCGCCGGTAAACAGCAGATCGCCGGTGCGGAATGCCACGCAATCGCCGGCATGCCCGGGCAGTTCGATCACTTCGAACGAGCGCGCTCCCACCACGATCGTGTCGCCGCCCCGCACGCGGCGGCACGGTACGGCGATGCGCGCCTCGACATGAGCGTACACCTGCGCGCGGTACACGCTCAACACCGTGTCCACGCCTCCGCTGTGCGCGCGATGGCCGTGCGTGAGCAGCACCGCGGCGATCTCCAACCGCGCGTGCTCGATGCGGCTCAGCAGGCTGGCCGGAAAGTGTCCGGGGTCGATCAGGGCGGCCGCGCTGCCATCATCGCCATCGTCCGGACCGACGACGTAGGTGTTGGCGAACCCGGTCTTGGCGTAGCAGGAGATCAGATGCATTTACAGGTGCGCTTCCTCGGTGTTGCAAAGGCGCATGTCCACACCGGTCATGGCGCTCGCCGCGAAGTGCGTGTGGTACAGGTTGCAATCCTGCAAGTCCACGCGCTGCAGGCGCGCGGCTATGAAGCGGCATGAGCTCAGATCGCTGCCGCGAAAGCTGGTATCGGTGCACCTGACCCCGACGAAGTTGTTGCGCGGCAGGTCCGAGTCGTGGAACCGGCTGCCGGTGATTTCCGCGCCGGCGAACAGCGACAGCGTGATGGCAACCCCGCGCAGGGAGCATGATTGCAGGACGGCGAAGTCAAGGTACACGTGCCGGAGACGCGCCCCGTCGAGGCACACGTTGTGCCACACCGAGCAGGAAAAACGGCAGCCGATCAGCTCGCGGCCGCGCAAGTCGAGATCGCGGCACTGCACGCCGCTGAGATTGACATCCTGCAAGCGTGGCGATTGCGCCAGCAGTGCCGCAGCTTCCGCTTCATACGCCGCGCGGTCCGGGCAGTGGGCGGCGCAATAGTCGCGCCGGTACACCGCGTAGGCGGGACATCCCTGCTGCCGGCAGTGGGGGAAACTCGCCACCATGCCGCCAAGCTACGCCAACTGCGGAACGCGGCACAACCACGCCCGCCGCGCACCCCCCGCAGCGCGCCGTGGCGGGTAGTTGGGCAGGGCCGCGTTCATGACCTATCATGGTCGGGTGCTTGGCCAGGTTGCCAGCGGCATCAACAACATTTTTCACGTGCGCGTCGTGTCGGAGTTCGCCGCGCCGGCCGGGGCGGCGCTAGAATCGGGGACGACGATCGAGTGCCGGATCATGGGCAAGGTGCTCGGGGCCAGGCAGCCGGTGGTGGATCACGCCTACAATCCGCTCGCGCCCGGCGACTGGGTGACCATCACCGTCGACGCGCACACGCCGCGGCAGGGCTGGATCCTGGAGCGCCGTCCGCGTACCTCCGCCATCCGGCGCTGGAACCGCAAGCGGCAGGCCCCGCAGACGATTGCCGCCAACGTCGACCGGCTGGCGGCGGTGGGCTCCTTCGCCGCGCCGCCGTTTCGACCCCGATTCCTCGACCGGCTGCTGCTGTGCGGCGAGCTCGGCGACGCGGATCCGCTGCTGGTCATGAACAAGGAGGATCTGGGCAGCACAGCGGAGATCGATAGCCGCGTGGCCAGCTATCGGGCGATGGGGTACGACGTGATCACCTGTTCGGCAGCTACCGGCAGCGGCATCGCGGCGCTGCGTGAACTGCTTGCGCGCGCCTCCCTGGTGGCCGTGGTCGGTCAGTCGGGGGCGGGGAAATCGGCGTTGCTCAACCGGCTCGAACCGGCGCAGCGGCGCATCGAGGGCGCCCTGTCGCGCAAGTATGACCGTGGCGCGCACACCACCCGCTTCGGCGAGGTGGTAAGCACGGCGGCGGGCGTCTTGGCGATCGACACGCCCGGCATCCGCGAACTGGAGATCACCGACATCGAGCCGCAAGAATTGCGCCTCTGGTACCGCGACTTCGTGCCCTACGTGGAGCAGTGCGAGTTTCCCGGCTGCCTGTGCATGAACGAGCCGGGTTGTGCGGTGCGGGCGGCGCTGGCGCGCGGCGAGATCCACCGGGACCGGTACCGCGGCTACCTGCGCGTGCTCGCGGAGCTCAAGGACGCTGTCGCCGCACGGCGCTGACCATGGATCCACACGCCGTCGCCATTCTGGAGTTCGACCGCGTCCGTGCCGAGGTCGCGGAATACTGCCTGTCGCCGGCGGGTGCCGGCCGTGTCCTGCAGGAACCGTTCATCCGCGACCGCTCTGTGCACCGGGAACTGCTCGCCGACGTCGGCGCGGTGCGGGCGCTGCTCGACGCCGACCGTGTGCCGGCCGATGTCGATCTGCCGGAAGTTGCCGACGCGGTGCTGCTGCTGGCGAAGGAAGGCACCGTGCTGGAGCCGGACGCGGCCGCGCGGCTGGGCCGTTTCCTGCGCGCGGCATGCCGGCTGCGCCGCGCCCTGCGGCCGCGCGCCGGGGAGCGCGACGGCGCGGCCATCGCGCGCATCGCACCGCTGCTCGACCCGGCCCGCGAGGTCGAGGCGTTGCCGGTCGCGATCTTCCGCGTGGTGGACCCCGACGGCACCATCCGGGAGCGCCAGTTGCCCACGCTGGCAGCCATCCGGGGGCGCATCCGGCGGCTGGCGAGTGACGTGGAGCGCGCCGCGCGCCGCTACTTCGCGGCGCCCGAGTTTCGTGCCGTGGTCAACGGCGATCGTCCCACCGAGCGTGGCGGGCGCACCGTGATTGCGGTCAAGGCCAACCACCAGGGCCGCGTTTCCGGGGTCATCCACGAGGTTTCCGCCAGCGGGGCGACGGTATTCGTGGAGCCGGAAGAGAGCATCCGCGCCGGCCATCGCATCGTCGAGGAGGAACTGGCATATCGGCGCGAGCTGCGGCGCATCATGCGCGAGCTTACCGCGCACATTGCCACTCATCGGAGCGCAGTGCAGGGCGCGGTCGCCGCGGTGGTGTGCTACGACGTGCGCTACGCGCGGGCCAGGTACGCGCGCCTGCACCAGTGCGCGCCCGCGCACACCGGCAGCGGCGCGATCGACCTGCGCGCGGCGCGCCACCCGCTGCTCGGCGCGGACGCGGTGCCGATCGACATCCGCTGGGGTGGGCCGCGGCGGGTACTGATCGTTACCGGACCCAACACCGGCGGCAAGACGGTGGCGCTGAAGACGGTCGGTCTGCTGGCCCTCATGAATCATTTCGGGATGCAGGTGCCGGCGGCGTCACCGAGCGTCCTGCCGTGGCTGCAGCAGGTGCTGTGCGACATCGGCGACGAGCAGTCGATCACGCAGTCGCTGTCGACCTTCTCCGGCCATGTGCGCCAGATCGCCCACATTCTCGGCAACGCGTCCGGCGACTCCCTGGTGCTGTTGGATGAACTGGGCGCCGGAACCGATCCCGAGGAAGGGGTGACGCTGGCCATGGCCGTTTTGGACCGCCTGATCGCGCACGGCGCCCTGGTCGCGGTCACCACGCACCATGGCGCGCTCAAGAACTACGGTTACGTGAACCCCGCGGTGGACAACGCGGCGATGGAGTTCGACTTGCAGTCGCTGCGTCCCACCTACCGGCTGTTGCTGGGCATACCGGGAGAGAGCCACGCGCTGGAGATCGCGCGCCGCCAGGGCATCGGCGACCGGATCATCGCGGCCGCGCGCGCCTACCTCGCCGACGGGCGCACCGACAGCGGCGACATGATCCGCTCGTTGACGGCGCGTGAGCGTGAGTTGCGGGACGTTGCGGAGCAGCACGAACGGTCGCACGCCGAGTTGCGGCGGCGCGATCGCGAGGCGGCCGCGCGGGAGCATGAGATTGCCGCCCGCGAGCGCGACCTGCGAGCCGCCGAGGAGCGCGACCTGCGCGTGTTCCTGCGCGACAGCCGGCGCACCCTGGAGGGCGCCATCCGCGAGCTGCGCGAACGCGGCGCGTCGGGCGCGGATTGGCGCGCCGCCGCCGCCGCCGCGCGCGCGGTGATTGAGCAGGTCGCCGTCCAGGCCGCGCCGTCGGAATTGCGCCCGGCGGCCGCACCGGAACCGGGGCCCGGCGGCCGCGCCGGGGACCGCGTCGCCGCGGGCGACGCCGGCCAACCGCGCGCGCCGGACGCCGGCGGCGTGCCGCCGGGGCCGCTGGCGGCGGGAGCGCCGGTGCGCATCGCCGCCAGCGGCCGGCCGGGCGTGGTGGTGCGGGCCGGCCGGCGCGGTTCGTGGGTGGTGCAGACCGGCGGCGTGCGCGGCACCTTCCGGTCCGAGGAACTGGTGCCGGCCGCCGCGGCCGCGCCCGCCGCCGCGGCAGTGCGGCTGGATGTCGAGGTGAGCACGACCGGCACCCCGCCGCTGGCCGAACTCAACGTGCGCGGGTTGCGCCTCGACGAAGCACTGGCGGCGGTGGAGCGGCAGGTGGACGGTGCGCTGCTGGCGGGATTGCGGCAGTGGGCGATCGTGCACGGCCGGGGCGAGGGTGTTCTCCGGCACGGCATCCACCAGTATCTTGAGCGCCGTCGCGAGGTGGCGGAATTTGCGCCGGCGGCGCACCGGGACGGCGGCGACGGCAAGACGATTGTGAAACTGGCATGAAATTCATCCGCATCAGAGGGGCTCGAGAGCACAACTTGCAGGCGATCGACCTCGATCTCCCGCGCGACAAGCTCATTGTGGTGTCCGGACTCAGCGGGTCGGGCAAGTCGTCGCTGGCGTTCGATACCATCTTCGCCGAGGGACAGCGGCGCTATGTGGAGTCGCTGTCCTCGTACGCCCGCCAGTTCCTGGGCCGTCTGGACAAGCCCGATGTCGACTACATCGACGGGCTGTCGCCGGCCATCTCCATCGAACAGAAGACCGTGCATCGCAATCCCCGCTCCACGGTGGGCACGGTCACGGAGATCTACGACTACCTGCGCCTGCTGTATGCCCGTGTCGGGCACCCGCACTGCCACGTGTGCGGCGCCGCCATCGAAGAGCAGTCGGTGGACGAAATCGTCGACGCGCTACTGGACCTTGCCGAGGGCAGCCGGGTAATCCTGCTGGCGCCGGTGGTGAGCGGGCGCAAGGGGGAGCACCGCAGAATCCTGGACGACGCCAAGCGCGCCGGCTTCGTGCGGGTGCGCGTGAACGGCGACATCCGCTCGCTCGACGATGCCATCGAGCTCGACAAGAACCGCAAGCATTCCCTGGAGCTGGTGGTCGACCGGGTGGTGATCCGCCCACTGGTGCAGAAGCGGCTGGCGGAGTCGGTCGAGACCGCGCTCGAACTGGCGTCGGGACGGGTGGCGGCGATCATCGAGGCGCCGCGCGGCGCGCCGCTGGCGGTGCCGGCGGGATCGCCAGCGATGGCCGCGGGCGCCGCTGCGGAGGCGGGCAACGGCACCGCGGCGGCCGTCGAACGGGAACCCGACGATCCGGTGCTGCGCCAGTTCTCGCAGAGCAGCGCGTGCAGCGCGTGCGGTGCCGCGTTCCCGGAGCTGGAGCCGCGTCTGTTCAGCTTCAACAACCCGTTCGGAGCGTGTCCCGACTGTTCCGGCCTGGGGGTGAAGATGGAGTTCGACCCCGGTCTGGTGATACCCAATCCCCGGCTCAGCTTCAACGAGGGTGGTGTGGCCCCCTGCAATCCCGACGCCGCCTGGCATCGCAGCATGTTCGAGTCGCTCGCCGATCATTTCGGCTTCGACCTCGACACACCGTTCAGCGACCTTCCGCCGGACATCGTGGACGTGCTGTTGCATGGCTCCGGCGAACAGGTGGAGGTGCATTACCGCAACTCGCGGCGCAGCAGCAGCTACCGCTACACCACCCGCTATCGCGGCATCCTCCATGAACTGCGCCGGCGCTATCGAGACAGCGCCTCGCAGGGCGTGAAGGACTGGCTGGAGCAATTCATGCGGCACCACGACTGCAGTAGCTGCGGCGGCACCCGGCTGCGCCCGGAGGCGCTGGCGGTAACCCTCGATGCGGCCAGCGGGCCGCGCAACATCGACCAGGTCTCGCGCATGAGCGTGCAGGAGGCGACGGCCTTCTTCGCCGCTGTCAGGCTCACCGAAACCGAGCGCCACATCGCTGCTCAGATCCTCAAGGAGGTGCGCGACCGGCTGTCGTTCATGGCCAGCGTAGGGTTGGAGTACCTCACGCTCGACCGGCGTGCGGCCACCCTGTCGGGCGGCGAAGCGCAGCGCATCAGGCTGGCCACCCAGATCGGTTCCGCGCTGGTTGGCGTACTGTATATCCTCGACGAGCCGACCATCGGGCTGCACCAGCGCGACAACGAGCGCCTCCTGAACACGCTGCTCCATCTGCGCGACCTCGGCAACACCCTGATCGTGGTGGAGCATGACGAGCAGACCCTGCGCCTCGCCGACTATATCGTCGATCTCGGGCCCGGGGCGGGAGTACACGGTGGCCGGGTGACCGCGGCCGGCACGCTTGAGGAGGTGCTGGCCAGCCGGACCTCGCTGACCGCGCACTACCTGGCCGGCACCCGCACCATCGCTGTGCCGGCCACGCGACGCACCGGCAATGGTCACCGGTTGCGGGTGCTCGGCGCCACCGAGCACAACCTGAAGGGTATCGATGTCGACCTGCCGCTCGGCACCTTCAGCGTCATCACCGGGGTCTCGGGGTCCGGCAAGTCGACGCTGCTCAGCGACGTGCTGTACCCGGCGCTGGCCAACCGGGTGGGACGGACGCGCATGGTGGTCGGCGCACATCGCGCGCTCGAGGGCGTCGAACACGTCGACAAGGTGATCAACATCGATCAGTCGCCGATCGGGCGCACGCCGCGTTCCAACCCGGCCACCTACGTCGGACTGTTCGCGCCGATCCGCGACCTGTTCGCGTCGCTGCCCGAATCGAAGGCGCGCGGCTACAAGCCGGGCCGGTTCTCGTTCAACGTCAAGGGCGGCCGCTGCGAGCACTGCCAGGGTGGTGGACAGATCAAGATCGAGATGCACTTTCTGCCCGATGTGTACGTTGCCTGCGACGTGTGCAAGGGGCGCCGCTACAACCGCGAGACGCTGGACGTGCGCTACAAGGGGCGCAACATCCATGACGTGCTGGAGATGACCGTGGAAGAGGCGGGCGAGTTCTTCCGCGTCATTCCGGCCGTTTCGCGCCGCCTGGAGACGCTGATCGCGGTCGGACTGACCTACGTGAAGCTGGGCCAGTCGGCCTTGACCTTGTCCGGCGGCGAGGCACAGCGCGTCAAGCTGGCGCTGGAGCTGTCCAAGCGGAGTACCGGCAAAACCGTGTATCTGCTCGACGAACCCACCACCGGCCTGCACTTCGACGACGTGCGTCAGTTGCTGGAGGTGCTGCACCTGCTGGTTCAGCAGGGCAACACCGTGGTGTTGATCGAGCACAATCTCGACGTGGTCAAGCAGGCCGACTGGATCGTGGACCTCGGTCCCGAGGGCGGCCACCGCGGCGGCCGCGTGATTGCCGCCGGGACCCCGGAACAGGTCGCGAGCACGCCCGCCTCCCACACCGGCCGGTTCCTGCGCGAGGCACTCGGAGCGGTGGCCGACTGAGCAGTCCTGGTCCGAGAATCGTGCCCGGCGGACGAACCCAGTGCATCGATTTTCGTGGTCGCCGGCGTCACGGAGAGGCCGTGCCTCCTGGTCCGAGAATCGTGCCCCGCGGACGGCGCCGGGCGAGTGCCGCCCGACGGCGGGTCGTCGGCGCGCTGTGCGCGGTGCTGCTCACCGTCCTGCCATGCCGGCTCGGCGCCCAGTCGGACCCGGGTCCCGGCAGCGCGCGTCTGCTGTCGCCGGCCGGGCAGGAACTGGTGCGCGCCACGCTGTCCGAGCGGATCGCGGGCGCCGGCTACTTCGAGCTGCTCGACGAACTGCGCGTGCTCGGCCTCGATGACCGCGGCACGCGCGCGGAGCTGGCGGCGCGGCTGCGCCGGTTTCACGGACTGCCCGCTCCGTCCGCGCCGGCCGGACAACCGTCCGAGGTGGTGCGGGTCCGGCAGGCCGCACACGCCGAGTATGCCACCTCGGCGGAGACCGGAGCCGACTCGGTGACCTTGCGCGGCGCCGTCGAGGTGGTGGTACGCAAGACCGATCCGGACACCGTGCACGTGATTCGCGCCGACGAAGTGATTCACGATCGCACGGCGCGGCTGCTCACCGCGCGCGGTGAGGTATCGTACGAGGTCACGCAGGAAGATGAACCGCCGCAGGCGGTGAACGCGGCCTCCATGTCGTTCGATCTGGACAGCTCCAAGGCGGTGTTCGTCGACGCGACCACCCGGCAGCGGCGCCGCGGTGCCGCCGGACCGCTTACCTTCACGTTCACCGCCGGCGCCATCACCCGGCTGCCGGATGGCACCATCATCCTCGACAACGTGCGCTTTTCCTCGAGCCCCGATCCGCAATTGCCAAATTATGAGGTGCGCGCGCGGCGGATGTGGCTGCTCGCCCCGGGCGAGTGGGCAATGCAGGCCGCGACCCTGAGCGTCGGCCGCGTGCCGGTGTTCTACCTGCCGTACTTCGTGTGGCCGGGGGATGAGCTGGTGTTTCATCCCGCGTTCGGCGTGCGCGACCGCGAAGGGATGTTTCTCAATACCACGCTGTATCTGATCGGCCGGCGGCCGCGCGACGCGGATCCGTTCTCGGTTCTGAGCCTGACCGATCCGGGCAAGTATCGCGAGCAACTGCGCGGCATGTTCCTGCGCAAGATTCGGGGCGAGGATCCACGCAGCGAGGAGCGCTACCTGAAACTGATGTTGGACCTGTATTCCCGGTTGGGCGTGTTCGCCGGTGTCGCCGGCAACCTGCCGGTGGCCGGCACGGGGGCGGTGAGTTTTCAGCTCGGCGCGGCCCGTTCGCGCAGCATCTTCTTTCGCCCGGCGCAGGGCGGGTATACGGTGGTCGACGCAAGCGGGCGCTCACATTGGAATGATGCCATGCTGTTCGGCGGCGCGTTCCCGCTCCGCTACGGGATCGACTTTGCCGGCAACGTGCGCTTTCGCGGCAGCTCGATACGCGCGGCAGTGGAAGTGTTTTCGGACCCGGAATTCCTGAGCGACTTCGGCAACCGCGAGGAACGCATCGACTGGCCGGGGCTGCTTGGTTTCGAA
Source organism: Spirochaetia bacterium (assembly GCA_965262935.1). Classification (GTDB taxonomy): domain Bacteria; phylum Spirochaetota; class Spirochaetia; order SZUA-6; family Bin103; genus Bin103. Next base: position 2,801,593 of record OZ253572.1, read on the forward strand.
GGCGGCCTCGACGGCGGTCCGGGGCGCCGGTCCAGCCTGACCTGGGAGGTGATCCTGAACGCCGACCTGAACGAGTTGCTTGGCGGTGGCGCGCGGCCGCCGCTCCTGGAGCGGGTCAGGGTTTCCAATGCCGGGGTGCGCTGGCTGTGGCAGAGCCGCGCCGACCCGGCGGCGCCGATCGATGATCCGACCCGCTCATTCTTCTACCCATCGACGGTGCGGGTGCCGGCCACCGCACAGGTGAGCGGGACGCTGTGGCAGCTGCCGGCGCCGCCCGCATCCGCGGCGCCGGACGCGGGCGGCGCCGCGGACGCGGCAGGAGCGGTAGCAGGCCGCGGACTGCGCCCCGCCGAGACACCGCCCGCCGCCGCCGCCGGGGAGCCGGACGCAGACGAGTCGTCAGCGGGTGCGGCTGGCGCCCCGAACTGGTTGCCGCAGCCGCGGCGCGAGGTGCATCGCGCGCCGCGGACGGCGCCGGTTCCGGCCGTGACGCCGGCGGCGACGGCACGCGTCGGCTACCAGCTGAATCCCAGCGTCACGGTGGAGGCGAACTACGGCAGTGACGCGTGGCAATCGGCGTCGGACGTCGACTTCGCGATGGAGTCGATCGTCGTGCGCGGCGACCATACCACCCGCCTGGAGCAGCATCTGGACCTGTACGGCGGACTGATCAGCTTCGACCACGGGCTGCGGCACAGCCTGACCGTGCTGCAGCCGCACCGGCGCAGCGCTCTGCTCGACGACGACGCCTGGCAGGCGTTGGTGGAGCAGAGTCGCCAGCGCACGCGTGCCAGTCTGCACCTTACCAACCGGTTCACCTGGCGGCCGGTGCGGCACGTTGCCGCCTGGCAAGCTTCCAGTCTCACCTACGACATCGACCTGCGGCTGCTGAATATCGTCTACGACTCGCAGCGCCAGGCGTTTCGTTCCCGGACCGGCGCGTGGGACGTCGATGGCGTCAGCCGCCACCGCCTGCAGACGGCTGCCGTCTGGCAGCTGGGCGACTATTCGCAACGGCTCACCCTGGCCGGCGACCTGCCGCCGCGCCCGCTCCTGGTCAGCGCGCAGCTCGATCTGAACGCCGGCTCGGTAACCGCCGACGCGTTGCTCCGGGCGCATTGCCGAGACGCCGACAGGGCGCTCGGCGAGTGCCCGAAGATGGTCCCCGATCCCCTTTCGGTGAGCCTCCGGGTCGCCCCGTTCGCGCCGCTCTCCATCAGCGAACGGGTGGCCATCGACCTGGTCCGGTCGCAGTTTGAACGGTCGGAGACCACGCTCCGCCTCGGCGGCCTGCAGGCCTCGCTCATCGCCGTGCGCCCGGAGCCGGACGAACCACTCCAGGCGCGCCAACTGCGCCTCGGATACGCCGAATCGTTCGGTCCGCATTACGAGTGGCGCAACCGCATCAGAATCGGGTTTTCCCCCGCCACCAACTGGACGCTCGATATCGTCGAGCCTCGCCGCAGCCGCTTTACGCTGACCACCTCACTGACCGTGGCGATACACGAATTCCTCGATCTCTCGTTCCGGACCGCGTCCAGCAATGACCGTACCTATTGCTATGTGGCCGCCTGGGCGGACGCAGCCTGCACCACCCGCGATCCGGTCGAGGATCTGTGGTGGTCGCTCTCATTCTGGGACGAGAGCAAGCGCCGCCAGTCCAACTTCAAGGTCGACCGCATCAGCCTGAGCGCGGTCCACCACCTGCAGGACTGGGATCTGACGTTCGAATACGTGGCCCGCCCGGTGGCCAGGGAGGGCGGCTTCAGGGAGTTCGCCTCCCGGTTTTCGATCTTCGTGCGATGGATTCCGGTGCCCGAGATCCGCGGTCGCGTGGGCGCTGACGACGACACCATTTTTCTCGGCGAATCCGCTGGCGAGTATTGACAGAGGCGGGGAGATGCAACATGCTGACCGGCACTGGTATCCGCGTTCAAGTGCATGCTGCAGTCTCCGGCCTGTGACCGGATCATGACCGTTACTTCCGCTAGCCCCGTGACTGTTGCCCGTGGCGGTCTCCGCTGAGCCATGGCGCTTCCGGCCGCGGTCGCTCTCGACAACCTCAATTTCCTGCGCGAATTGTGCGGTCCCAACGACCTGAATCTGCGTGCATTCGAACGTCTGCTCGGCGCTCCCGTACGCAGCCGCGGCAACGAGGTGCTGCTCGATTCCGACGACCCGCAACAGCAGCGCCGGTTTGCCGCGATGCTGGACTGGCTGCGCGAGCAGGCCGCCGCCGGGCGCGCGATCGATCGCTTTGCGGTCGCTGCCGCCCATGACGCGGTGGCCACGGCGAAGCCGGGCGCAGCCGCGGAGGCGCCGATGCTGATCCCCGGCGGGGTGAGCCGAATCTACGCGCGCAGCGCCACCCAGGCGAGCTACCTGGCGGCGATCGACCGCCACGAGCTGGTGGTCGCGGTGGGTCCGGCCGGCACCGGCAAGACGTTCCTTGCGGTCGCGGCCGCGTTGCGGGCGGTGATCGGACGGCAAAAACGGCGGCTGGTGATTACCCGTCCGGTGCTGGAGGCAGGGGAGAGCCTGGGCTTCCTGCCGGGTGATCTCGCCCAGAAGATCGACCCCTTTCTGCGCCCGCTCTACGACGCCATGGACGCCCTGGTTTCCGGCGAGACGTTGCGCCGCCTCGAAGAGACACGGGCAATCGAGATTGCGCCCCTTGCCTACATGCGCGGGCGCACCCTCACCGACAGCTACGTCATTCTGGATGAGGCGCAGAACACGACCCGCGAACAGATAAAGATGTTTCTGACCCGGCTCGGCGAGGGCACGCGGGCAGTGATCACCGGCGACATCACCCAGATCGACCTGCCGCGCCGGCATGATTCGGGATTGATCCACATCATGTCGGTGCTGTCGCCGGTGCGCGAGATCTGCTTCGTGCACCTCGGCCAGGAGGATGTGGTACGCAGCGAGCTGGTACGCAAGATTGTGCAGGCTTACGAGGATGCCGACCGGCCGCACGAGCACGCCGGGCGGCCGAACGCGGCGCCATGATGGTGGAAGAGCACATCGGCACCGCGGCCGACGCGGTCGTGGAGGTGCGCTGGGCGGAGCCCGGCGGGACGCCCGGCTGCGCCGGTGCGGGCGCGCTGCTGGCCGATCTGCTGGAGCGATTCGGGCGCCGCGCGCTGCGTCATCTGAACTACCGGGTGGAAGTGTCGGTGCTGCTCTGCGACAGCGCCATGATGCAGTCGCTCAATGCGCGCTACCGCGGCGTCCCGGCGCCGACCGATGTGTTGTCGTTCGCGCAGATGGAGGCGCCCCCGTCGCCTGCAGACGCGCGTGACCACGGTGCACGATGCACCGCCGCCGACCGCTGGCCGGCAGGCCGCGATCGGAGTAGTGTGCCGGCGCAGCGGCACGCGAACGCCGCGCCGCTACCGTCCGCCGGCGACGTGGTGATTGCCACCGACGTTGCCGGCCGCCAGGCCGCGGCCCGCGGCGAGCCCGCGGAACGGGAATTGTGCCGCTTGCTGCTGCATGGCATGTTGCACCTCGTGGGCATGGATCACGCGGACCCGCCGCGTGCACACGAGCCGATGTTGACGTTGCAGGAACGGACGCTGCACTGCCTGCTGGGCGGCGCGGAGTCGACCAATCCGTAGGATTAAGGAGATCGCGATGGGTTTCCTGGAGAAACTGCTCGGCAGAGCAGATCAGGATGAAGATGACCTAGCCAACCTCGACGGCGCTGCCAAGGATATGATCCAGGGTGTCGTCGAGCTTTCCCAGAGTGCCGTCAAGGAGATCATGGTGCCGCGGCCGGACGTGATTGCCGTGCCGCTCGACGTGCCCCCGGACACCCTTCTGCAACGGGTGGCGGAAAGCGGCCACTCCCGGCTGCCGGTGTACCACCAGAACATGGACAACATCGTCGGCGTGGTGTACGCCAAGGATCTGCTGCGTGCCCAGGTGCCGGTGGCGGGCGAGCCGGCGGAGGAACCGGTGCTCGAACGCATCATGCGCCGGCCCTACTTCGTCCCGGAGACCAAGAAGGTCGACGAGCTCCTGCGCGAGTTTCAACTCCGCCACGTGCACATAGCGGTAGTGGTGGATGAATATGGCGGCACCTCCGGAATCGTGTCCCTGGAAGACGTGATCGAAGAGATCGTCGGCGACATTCAGGACGAATTCGACGACGAGGCCGAAGAGATCCTCAAGATCGGCGAAGGCATTTACCTGTGCGATGCCCGCGTCGGCCTCGACGAGTTGAACGAATATCCGGAGTTCGACCTGCCGGAGGACAGCTTCGAGACTCTCGGTGGCTTCGTCTTCGACCTGTTCGGGAAGATCCCGGTGAAGTATGAAAAAGAGCGCTACGGGAGGGCGGATTTCGTCATTCAGCAGATGGAGGGCAATCGCATCAGCAGCGTCAAGATCGTGATCCGCCGCGAGTCGCCGGCGGCGGACGGCGATGAGCAGTAGCGAGGGCGGATTGCGCCACGTCCGCAGCATGGGCAAGCTCGCTCTGGCCGGGCGCCGGGTGCTGGTTCGCGTCGACTTCAACGTGCCTCTTGCCGGCGGCGCGGTGGCCGACGATACGCGCATCCGCGCCGCGCTTCCCACCATTCGCGCGATCCTCGATCAACCCGGCGCCAGCGTGGTGCTGATGAGCCACCTCGGCCGCCCCAAGGGCGTGCGCCGGTCCGAGCTGAGCTTGGCGCCGGTGGCCGACCGTCTGGCCACCCTGCTGGGACGGCACGTGGAGATGGCCCCCGATTGCATCGGTCCGGAGGTCGGGCGCCGCGCCGCCGCGCTGCCTGCCGGCGCCGTGCTGCTGCTGGAGAATCTGCGCTTTCACGGCGCCGAGGAAGCCGGCGACGCGGACTTCGCCCGGCAGTTGGCGGCCCTGGGAGACGCGTACGTGAACGACGCATTCGGCGCCGCACACCGCGCGCACGCCTCCACCGCCACCGTGGCCGGCTACCTGCCGTCCGCCGCCGGGCTGCTGATGGAGCGGGAGGTGGCCGCGCTCGGCAGCCTGCTCGGCGCGCCGCGGCGGCCGTTCGTGGCAATCGTGGGCGGCGCCAAGGTGTCGTCCAAGGTGGCGGTGCTCGAACACCTGCTGCCCAAGGTGGACACGCTGCTGATCGGCGGCGCCATGGCCTACACGTTCCTCGCCGCGGGCGGCGTGGCGGTCGGCAATTCGCTGGTCGAGCCGAATCTGATCGCAACTGCCGGAGCGCTGGTCGCGCGCGCCGATGAGCTTGGCGTGCGGCTGCTGCTGCCCTGCGATCACGTCACGGCGGACGCAGTGGCGGAAGATGCGCGCCACGCCGTCACCGACGGCGCGAGTATTGCCGCCGGCATGATCGGCGTCGACATCGGCCCGCGCACCGTGGCCGCCTTCGGTGCGGCGATCGCCGATGCCGGCACCGTGATGTGGAACGGGCCGATGGGCGTGTTCGAGGTGGCGCCGTTCGCCGCCGGCACGTTTTCCGTGGCGGCCGCGGTAGCGGCCTGCGGTGGCACCACCGTGGTGGGCGGCGGCGACTCGGTGGCGGCGATCAACGCGGCCGGGGTCGGGCAGCGTATTACGCACGTATCCACGGGCGGCGGGGCCTCTCTGGAGCTGCTGGAAGGCCGCGAGTTGCCCGGCGTTGCCGCCCTTCGGGAGTGAGAATCAGGACCATGACAACCGCTGCGACCAATCGCAAACCGTTCATCGCCGGCAACTGGAAGATGCACTTCACCCATACCGAAGCGGCGGCACTCGGCGCCCGCCTCGGCGCCCGCCTCGGCGCGCACACCGGCGCTCGGGTGATGGTGGCGCCGCCGTTTACCGCCCTGCAGGCGGTCGCGGACGCAGTGCGCGGATCGGCAATCGAACTGGGCGCGCAGAACGTAAACCCGGAGGCTGGCGGCGCGCACACCGGAGAGGTGGCCTGCGCCATGCTGGCGGCGCTGGGGGTGGGCGTCGTGATTGTCGGGCACTCGGAGCGCCGCCACGTGTACGGTGAGGACGATGCGTTGATTGCGCGCAAGCTGCGCGCCGTTGTGGACGCCGGACTGGAAGCGGTGCTGTGCGTCGGCGAGACGCTCGCCGAGCGCGACGCGGGCGCGGCCGCGGCCGTGGTGGCGCGCCAGCTGCGGGCCGCCCTCGGCACCTGCTCCGCTGCCGACCTGGGCCGCGTCGTCGTAGCCTACGAGCCGGTGTGGGCGATCGGCACCGGGCGCACCGCGTCGCTGGCGGACGCCGACGCCATGCACCGTGAAGTGCGCGCCGTGGTCGCCGAGCTGGCCGGAGCGGCGGCCGCGGCCGAACTGGTGGTCCAGTACGGCGGCTCGGTCAAGCCGGACAACGCCGCCGAGCTGTTGGCCAGCCCGCACGTCGACGGCCTGCTGGTGGGCGGCGCATCGCTGCAGGTGGAGAGTTTCGCCCGCATCGTAGCCGCCGGCTCGTGACCCGCCGGCATGGTTGCGCCGCCGGCCGCGATGCTGCGATTCCGGTCATTGATTCGCTGCCGGGCTATTGAGTATAGTTGGCGCGGATGGTGCCGCTCCGGCGCCGCCGGTCCCCGAATATCATGGCAATAATCTCGATTCTCATCCTCGTCGTGTTCGTCGTAAGCGCGCTGCTGTTGATGGTGGTGGTGCTCATTCAGGACGATCAGGGCGGCGGCATCGGCGCGATGTTCGGCGGCGGCGGCGGTACCCCGTTCGGTGCGCGAACGGGCAATGTAATGACCCGCCTCACCGCCATTCTGGCGGTCATTTTTCTGGCCGCGGCGTTTACCATGGCGTGGATGAATCGCACCCCGGATGCCGGCAACGTGATCGGCCGTGCGCGCGCCGAGCGCATGCGCAGCATGGAACGCACCGACTGGTGGGTGGAGGCGCCGGTGCCCGAGTTGCTCACCGAGGAGGCGCCGGCGGCCGCGGATGCGAATCCGGCGGCTGCCGAAGGCGAGGCGGCCGAAGCGCCTGCCGATGCGGGGGCGACCGCCGCTAGCGCGAACGAACCAGCCGAACCAGCCAAGGAGGCGACCGGCGCTGGCGCAGGCGGTGGCTCCTAGCCGCCGATGAAGATCGTCATCCTGATAATGGTCGGGGTGGCCGTCCTGGTGGCCGGCAACCTGCTGGTGCCGGTACCGCAGGCAGCCATCGAAGTGGCCGCTGAACGGATCGGTCTCGGCCCGGTCACCAACGCGCTGCTCACCTCGTTCATCCTCAGCGCGGTCGTCCTGGCGGTGGCGTTCGTGGTCGGCCGCAACCTGAAACTGCGGCCCGGCGGACTGCAGAACGTGGTGGAGGCGATGATCGAAGGGCTCGACAGCCTCGTCAACCAGACCGCTACGCGTACCTGGGCGCCGCGCTTCTTTCCGATCTGCGCCACCATCTTCATCTTTCTGCTGGTGTCGAACTGGTTCGGAATCCTGAGCCCGGCGCTCGGCAGCATCGGCATCATTCATGCCAGCGATCATGGCGCGCTGGCGGCGGATGACATCCTGTTCCTGCGCGGCAGCGCCGAGCAGGTGCTGGCCGACCATGCCGCGCACGGCGGCGACGCCGACCATGCCGCGCAGGAGGCGCACTTCACCATCGTGCCGCTGCTGCGCGCCCCGAGCAGCGACCTCAACCTGACCTTGACCCTGGCTCTGATCACCATGTTCCTGGTGCAGGTGTTCGGCTTCTGGAGCCGTGGCGTCGGCTATATCGGGCAATTCCTGCGCTTCAGGAGTCTGCGCACCAAGGGCTTCGCGATGGGGTTGGTCGATATCTTCGTCGGCCTGATCGAGGCGCTCAGCGAGTTCGCCAAGATCATCTCGTTCTCGTTCCGGCTGTTCGGCAACATCTTCGCCGGAGAAGTGATCCTGATCGTGATCACCAGCCTGGTATCGCTGGTACTGGTGGTGGTGTTCTTCGGGCTGGAGATATTCGTCGGACTGATCCAGGCATTCGTGTTCTTCATCCTGTCCCTGGCGTTCTTTCATCTGGCGACCGAGCACCATGAGGACCACTGACGCATGACGGCGGCAATCAACGCAGCCAACGGATTCGGACATTTTCGATTCGGACAAGGAGTACAAACGCATGGAAGCTGAGGCAGTAAAGTTACTGGCCGCGGGCCTCGCCATCGGTCTGGCGACGCTCGGACCGGGCATTGGCATCGGTCTGATTGCCAGCGGGGCGCTGCAGGCGCTCGGCCGCAACCCGGACGCCCGCGGTGTGATCATGTCCAACATGTTCGTGGCGATCGCGTTCGCCGAGGCGCTCGCCATCCTCGCGTTGGTGGTGTCGCTGATTCTGTTGTTCGTGGTTTAGGTTCTGAGGCTACCGTGCAAGCTCTCGGCATCTCTCTGTTCGGGTTGATCGCATACGCGGTCAATTTCGTCATTCTGGTGGTGCTGCTGCGCGTGCTGCTCTACCGGCCGGTCAAGCAGGTGCTGGCGAACCGCACGCAACGCATCGCCGAGGGGCTGGATGCTGCCGAGCGCGCCGCCGCCGACGCCGCCGAGCAGCGCAGCAGCTTCGAGCGGGAGCTGGAGGAAGCGCGTGGCTCGGCGCAGGCGGAAGCCGCCCAGCTGGCCCAACAGGTCGAGCAGGTACGCCACGAGGTGCTGCACGCTGCCGAACAGGAGGCCGCCGAGATCAAGGCGCGCGCCCGCGAGGAGATCGAGCAGGAGCGCCGGCAGGCGGCGGCGGAGCTGGAACAGCAGGCCGCGGAGTTGGCCATGGCGATATCCCGCAAGGTAGTGGGCGCGGCTCTCGATCAGGCGGCGCAACGGCGCCTCGTGGAACAATTCGTCAGCGATCTGGGCGCTGCGGAGAGCCGGTGACCGACGCCCGCACCTACGCCCTGGCGGCGTTCGCGACTGCCGTGGAGCCGTGGATCGACGCATTGCGCACCGTTCAGGGCCGGTTGCAAAGCGAGCGGGATGTGCTCGCGCGGCTCACCGACAAGGCTGCCTCGTTCGACCGGCGCCGACGGCAACTGGAGGAGCTGCTGCCCGAATCCGCGAGCGCAGACTGCGGCAACTTCCTGCTCACCCTGATGGATCGCGGCGACCTGCGGCAATTGTCCGCCATCGTCGACTGGATGGGCGCGATGGCCAGCGGCGGGCCGCAGGCGCGCATGGCAATCGTAACCACCGCCTATCCCCTCGACGACGTCGAACGCCAGCGCTTCGTCGCCACCCTGCAGCACGCCCACGGAGCCGATCTGGGCGTGTCCTTTGCCGTCGACGCCGCTATCGTCGGCGGCGCGGTGGTACGCATCGACGACCAGATTGTCGATGGCAGCGTACGTACAAGGCTGGCGGCGATCGACGGCGCGCTGGCCCGGGGAGACTAGGGAAACGATGAACAACGATATACGGCATCGCCGGCGGGCCCGCAGTGTCTGACAGGCGTGACGGAGTGAGTTTCAAGCTCGATCGTATCACCAGCGAGATCCGCCAGCGTATCGAACGCTTCGAGGCGCCGCTCGAGTCCAGCGAGGTCGGCACGGTGTTGTCGGTGGGCGACGGCATCGCCCGCATCTCCGGTCTGTCGGGAGTGATGGCCACCGAGCTGCTGGAGTTTCCCGGCGGCGTGCCGGGTATCGCCCTCAACCTCGAGCCGGACCAGGTGGGAGCCGTGATCGTGGGCGAATACGCCCATATCACCGAGGGAGCGCTCGTCAAGAGCACCGGGCGGATCGCTTCGGTTCCGGTCAGCGACGCCCTGATCGGCCGGGTGGTGGACGCCAGCGGCAACCCGGTGGATGGCCAGGGCGCGATTCGCGCCACCGCTACGATGCCGATCGAGCGGGTGGCGCCAGGCGTGGTGGAGCGCGTCAACGTCGATACGCCGGTGCAGACCGGCATCAAGGCGATAGACTCGATGACCCCGATCGGCCGCGGCCAACGGCAGCTCGTGATCGGCGACCGCCAGACCGGCAAGACCGCACTCGCCGTCGACACCATCATCAACCAGAACGGCAAGGATCTGATCTGCATCTACGTGGCGATCGGCCAGCGCCTGGGCCAGATTGCCCAGGTGGTGGCCACGCTGCGCGAGCACGACGCCATGGCGCACACCATTGTGGTGGTGGCGGGGGCCGCCGACTCGGCGCCGCAGCAGTACGTCGCCCCCTACGCCGGCTGCGCCATCGGTGAGTACTTCATGGAGCAGGGCAAGGACGTGCTGGTGGTGTACGACGACCTGAGCAAGCATGCCTGGGCGTACCGGCAGATTTCGCTGCTGTTGCGCCGGCCGCCCGGCCGCGAGGCGTATCCCGGCGACGTGTTCTACCTGCACTCGCGGTTGCTGGAGCGGGCCGCGCGGCTGTCGCCGGAGCGCGGCGGCGGATCGCTCACCGCGCTGCCGATCATCGAGACCCTGGCCGGCGACGTCAGCTCGTATGTCCCCACCAACGTCATCTCGATCACCGACGGGCAGATCTACCTGGAGTCGGACCTGTTCTACGCCGGCCAGCGGCCCGCGGTGCAGGTGGGCCTGTCGGTGTCGCGCGTGGGCGGCGACGCCCAGACCAAGGCGATGAAGCAGGTGGCGGGTCAACTGCGCCTGGACCTCGCGCAATACTACGCACTGGCCGCGTTCGCGCAGTTCGGCTCCGACCTCGACGACACCACCCGCAACCAACTGGAGCGCGGGCAGCGCCTCACCGAGTTGCTCAAGCAGCCGCAGTATCAGCCGCAGGAGCTTGCCCACCAGGTAATCGGCATCTTCGCCGTGACCCGAGGCTTTGCAAACGGCGTGCCGGCCACCGCCATCGGCGGCTACGTGGACGGCTTGATCGCGCATATCGCCGGTACCCAACCGGCGATCATCCGCGGCATCGAGGCCGAGTTGCAGCTCACCGATGAAATCGAGGCGAGCCTGTCCGCGGCCGTGCGGCAGTATACGCGGCAGGCCGGTTACGAGGTGACGGAGGGCCAGGCATAACGCCTGGCAAGTCTTCTCCGTGGCGTCGATACGCGAACTGCGGAAGCGCATTCGCAGCATCCGCAATCTGTCGCAGGTAACCCGCGCCATGGAGATGGTTGCGGCGTCGCGCATGCGCCGGGCGCAGGAACAGGTCAACGGGTCGCGTCCCTATGCCGCCAAGGCGTGGGAACTGCTCGTCCAGTTGGTCGCGCAGGCGGCGGTGGCGGACGTGCCGGCGGCGCTGTTGACCGACCGCGACCCGGTGCGCACCGAAGTCCTGATCCTGATCACCGGCGACCGCGGCTTGGCGGGCGGCTACAACGGGTCGATGGTGCGTGCGGCGGGTCGATTCCTGCGCCGCAACGGCGCCGCGGAGCAGCGCCTGATCACGGTCGGGCGCAAGGGCCGGGACGCGATGCTGCGCGCCGGTTATACGATCGAGGCGGAGTTCGGCGATCTGCCCGATCGGCCCCGAGAAGGCGACGTGGCGCCGATCGCGCGGCTTGCCACCGACAGCTTTCTCAGCGGCGCTAGCGACGCGGTGTATGTCGGTTACACTGACTTCGTCAACGTGCTGCGCCAGCAGCCGTGGGTGCGGCAGATCCTGCCGCTGCACCCGGACGCGTTGACCGATGCCGCCGGCAACGAACAGCAGCGTCCGGTGATGGCAAGCTATCTGCGCGATACGCCGCCGCCGCTGGCGGGCGGCTACAGCTACGAGCCCGCCATGGAGACGCTGCTGGAGCAGGTGGTACGCCGCTTCGTGGAACTGCAGATCTACCAGGCGGTGGTGGAGTCGCTGGCCAGCGAACACGCGGCGCGCATGGTGGCGATGCGCAACGCCACCGAGAATGCCAACGACTTGTTGAAGGATCTCACCATGACCTACAACAAGGTGCGCCAACAGTCGATCACCGAAGAGATGCTGGATATCGCCGGCGGCGCCGAGGCGCTGAGAGCAGCCTCGGGCTGAGAGCAGCCTCGGGCTGAGTTCGTGAGAGAGGAAGGAATGGCAAACGGAAACGGTTCGAGTCCCGCTGACGGGCGCATCGTGCAGGTAGTCGGTGCGGTGGTGGACGTGGAGTTCCCCGCCGAGCACCTGCCCCAAATCCGCTACGCACTGGAGGTCGTCGCCGCGGACCAGGACGAGTCCGCCGCCCGGCTGGTGCTGGAGGTGCAGCAGCACCTGTCCGGGGCGGTGGTGCGGACCGTGGCCATGGACACCACCGACGGGCTGCGCCGCGGCCAGCGGGTGATCGACACCGGCGCGCCGATCACCGTGCCGGTGGGGGAGGCCACCCTGGGCCGGATCTTCAACGTGCTCGGCCGACCGGTGGATGGGCGCGGACCGGTGGCGGCCGATGAGCACTATCCGATCCACCGGCCGGCGCCGGCGTTCACCGATCAGGTAACCCACACCGAGATGTTCGAGACCGGTATCAAGGTGGTCGACCTGATCGCGCCGTTCACCAAGGGTGGCAAGACCGGCGTGTTCGGCGGCGCCGGCGTCGGCAAGACGATCATCATCCAGGAGCTGATCTCGTCCCTGGCGCGCGAGCACGGCGGCTACTCGGTATTCGCCGGGGTGGGGGAGCGCACCCGCGAGGGCACGCAACTGTACGGCGAGATGCAGGAGGCGGGCGTGATCGACAAGCTGTGCATGGTGTTCGGACAGATGAACGAGTCGCCCGGCGTGCGCTTGCGGGCGGCGCTGACCGGGCTCACCATGGCGGAGTACTTCCGCGATCAGGGCCGCGACGTGCTGTTGTTCATCGACAATGTATTTCGCTTCGTGATGAGCGGGTCCGAGGTGTCGGCATTGCTCGGCCGCATGCCGAGTGCGGTCGGCTACCAGCCCACGCTCGGCACCGAGATGGGCGAGTTGCAGGAACGCATTACCTCGACTCAGCGCGGTTCGATTACCAGCATGCAGGCGGTGTACGTGCCCGCGGACGACTACACCGATCCGGCGCCGGTCGCCACCTTCGCCCACCTCGACGCCACCCTGGCCCTGGAGCGGTCGATTGCCGAGCTCGGCATCTACCCGGCGGTCGATCCGCTGGCGTCGACCAGCCGCGCCCTGGAGCCGCGCGTGGTGGGGCAGGAACATTACGACGTGGCGCGCGGCGTGCAGGAGGCGCTGCAGCGCTACCGCGACCTGCAGGACATCATCGCCATTCTCGGCGTGGACGAACTGTCCGAAGATGACCGGCTGGTGGTGTCGCGTGCCCGCAAGATCCAGCAGTTCCTTTCGCAACCGATGTTCGTCGCCCAGCAGTTCACCGGCCGCGACGGGCGTTACGTCACCATTGCCGATACGGTATCGAGTTTCCGCCGCCTGCTCGACGGCGAGGTGGATGAGGTGCCGGAGCCGATGTTCTACATGGCGGGCTCGCTCGACGAGGTGATCGAACGCGCCGGCGAGCAGCGGGCGGACGGGGCGGCGAGCTGACGTGAGCGGGCGCGGTCACGCCGACACACCGGATACCACGAGCACCGGCGCCGCCGCCGGGCGCCTGCGCCTGGAGATCCTGACCATCGAACGCCAGTTGTTCGACGAACAGGTGAACATGGTGATCGCACCGGGCGAGGATGGCGTGGTCGGCATTCTGCCGCACCATCAGCCGATGCTCACCGCTCTGCAGCACGGCGAACTGGTGATCCGGGTCGATGGCCAGGCCGACCGCTACGTGGCGGTTGGCGGCGGCGTCATGCAGGTGCTGCCCGATCACGTGGTGGTGCTCGCCGACCGCGCCGAACACGCCGACGAGATCGACCTTGCGCTGGCCGAAGAGGCGCACCGCCGCGCGCTCGAGTCGATGGAGCGCGGGGCTTCCGATCTGGAACTCGGGCATGCCCGCGAGGCCCTCCGTCACTCGGCCGTGCGCCTCGCCGTCGCGCACCGGCATCACACCGGCGCGCCGCGCTGATCGCCGCCGGACGATTCCCGAGCGGCTACCAACTGCCCGCGCTCTGCGATTCGCCGCCCGCGGGCGCGGGCGCCAACTCGACCAGCAACATCCGCAACTGGTTCGCGCGTCGAAACACGACCGCCATCCTGCCGCCCGCACGCAGCGCGCGCGCATCCTGCACCGGCTCGCTGCCGCGTGCCAGAATCAGCTTCCGGTAGCTCCCGTCGGCGCCCGGCACTACCAGCGAGAGGCGGTACTCGGGCTCTCCGGAGCCGCCCAGGGCGAGTTCCGAAAACAGCACGGTAAGTCCCGGCGGTGCGGCATCGGCCTGCCCGCGGTCGGGAAACACGGCCAGCGCATGCACCTCGCGCGCAAGCGTGATCTTGCGCTCGGCACCCACGGCGCCGCTGCCGTCGACCGCAACGGCGACAATCTCGTGTGCGCCGCGCGCGGCGCCGTCGCTGGTCTCCAACGCCGTCCGGTCGTCGCGCGCGTACGCCACCACAAGTAGCTCCTTGGAGCTACATCCCACCGACAGGGGTAACGGCGGCAGCTCCGGTTCGCGTCCGGGGAGGTCGACACGCCACCGGCCGCGGCCATCTTCCACGACCAGCAGTCCGGCGTGGTCGAGCATCGAAACACCGTGGCGTCCGGCGCAGTGAAAGGGGCTGAGCGCCGGTCCCGGCGCACCGGCAGCACCGGCCGGCGCGGCGTCCGCCGGCAGGCTGCGGTCGCCCGCATGGATCGGCGCGGATTGCTCCTCCAGCAGAGTGGGCCGAACCTCGTACGCGAGCACGGGCTGTTGCGGGTCGTCGCCGAGCAAGCCGAGCAGCGTGAATCCGGATTGTTCGGAGCCGGCCGCGGATCCGGGCAGCACGCCGACCGGCAGCACCGGCTCGGGAAGCAGGTCGACGGTCCAGGGCTCGGCGTCGTCTACCGAACGATAGATCCATTTCGTCACGCGCGCGTCGGCGAGTTCCTGATCGGTATAGAACAGATGCTCGATCCCGTCGTGCTGCAGGTAGGCATGGCGGCCGAAGTAAGGGTTGATGCCCGGCACGATGTCGATGCGATCGATGGTTACCACTTCGTCCAGGTGCGCTTGCGGCGCGGCCAGCGATCCGCGCGCCAGACGCAAGGTGAGGTCCGCCGCATCGGCGAACACGGCAATCCACTGCCCGCCAGCCGAGGATTCCTGCAGCGAGTAGAACGGCGGCGCGTGTTCGGCGAGCAGCACAGTCTCGGGCAGCACCAGGATCGGCGTGGGTTCCGGCGGCGTGTCCGACTTCGCGCAACTCGCCACCGCGGCGGCCGCGCCGAGCAGCATCGCCAGGCGCCGCGCAATGGCCGTTGACCGGGCTTTTCCCGGCTCACTATACTGCCTCAAGTGCTAACCACTCCTTGCATATGCGTACCGCGGTAGTTTTCTTCGAAGGCAAGAGTCGCAAACGGCTGCTCGGTCTTGCGCAGGCCTTGGCGAAAGGAATCGAGACGCAGGGCCATCAGGTGGATGTGATCGACGGCAGCCATGACGTCAACAGCAGGCTGACCATCTATGGGTACATTGCCATAGGCGGGGAGTCGATCACCACCTTTACGGGCAAGGTTCCGGATGTGGTGACCCGCTACCTGAAGAACGCCGGGATGATTTCCGGCAAGCGCTGCTACGCGTTTGTCTCCAAGACGTCGATCAGCGCCAACCGCGCCCTGATGCGGATCATGAAGGCGATGGAGGGGGAGGGCATGTTCCTCAAGAACTCCGGGGTCCTGAACTCCGAGGTCGAAGCACAAGAGGTAGGGCGCCGCCTGCACATTTCCTGAACCAGGCGCGGCTACTCCTTCCAGGGGAATATCATTCCGCGCAGCGTGCGTTTTCCGACCCGTTCGCGGTCGTCCACCAACAGGGCGTCCCAGGGAATCTGCTTGCGGTCGGCGTCCGGATGCTGTTCCAGGTAATCGTACTTGTACAGGCGCAGCTTCAGGGCGGCGTTGTGCCACACCAGAACGGCTCCGAGGCCCGGCAGGATGCCGCCCGTGAACACCGACGCCAGCACAATCGCCAGAGCTCCGACGGCAAGCACCAGCATCAGAACGGTGTTGTCGAAGAACAGGAGCAGCATCTTGCGGACCATCTTGCGAGGATTGCGTTCGAGTCGAGACTGGATCGGAAAGAAGAACTGCGCCGCCAGCAGCCAGCCAACGGTTACCCAGAGCAGGATGATCTGGCCAATCATGCCGAGCACCGGCTGGTCGACCTGGGCATACACGCGGAACGCCACCTGCAGGATCACGAAGTAGACGCCGTTGGCCAGCGCAAACAGGAGCGTTGTCCGGTAGGTAGCGCGGATAGCGTCCCAGAACAGCGCAAAGCCGGGCGACTGGTATTCTGCAATGGCGCTCGCCACGGCGCTCGCACCGCCGGTATAGACACAGAAGCAGCCCAGCGCGACGACCTGCAGCGCGAGGGTAAGGGGCAGCACCGGGGCAATCACCGGCGCGTATACGAGGAGGGCGACCGGGGCGTAGAAACCGATATTGAGCAACAGTACCCGGAACAGGTTGTCCCAAGTGTCGAAGAATGCTTTCTTGACCAGAAATCCGAGCATCTATGGCAGCCGTATCCATTCCTAGTATCACGGGAGCGGCGTTGGACAACAACCCCGTGCTGGCGCGGCGCGCCCAGGGCCGACCGGAACTGGCAGGGAGCTGGCAGGGAGCCGGCAAGAGCCGGCAGCGCCGTGGTTGACACTCCAATCTTCGCGTCCTACAATCGGTGAAGATAGCAGGCGGACGGTCCGCCAGATTGTCGGACGGGTAGTCGGGGAGGGGCAGACCACGTCACGGCCAACGGGGGTTGTGCCTTGTCTCCCAACCATTACAGGATCCTCGGTATCTCGCCTCGGGCCAGCGCCGTCGAGATCAAGCGCTCATTTCGCCGCCGCGCCAAAGAGCTCCATCCGGACACCGCACTCGCCGGTTCCGACGAGCGCATGCGTTCGCTGATCGATGCGTACGAGGTGCTCAGTGACCCGCAGCGGCGCATCAGCTACGATCGGACCCACGCCAGCCTGTTCCGCACCGTCACGTTCGACTATCGCGAGTTTCTCCGGCAGCGCCGCCACGACTACGTCAGTCAGACCAAACTGATCTTCTACGATCTGTTGAACTCTCACGATGAGGAGGCGTTGGAGACCTACGAACAACTCCTCATGGCTCATATCGATCTGCGCAAGTACATGTCCCACGATGATTTCATGGACTGCTCGTTCCTCCTGGCGGAGGCGTTCGAACGGCGCGGCGACCTGGTGCGGTCGGCGGACATCTACCGGCGGCTCTACCTGTACGAGCGTGAACGCCCCTACTTCCGTCACTTCATAGACGAGGTAGTGGACCGGTTGCGCACCCTGACCTGCTTCAAGATGGTGCCGCACCTGCCGGCGGAGGTGGTCATTGCGCATATCGAGGTGCTCATCGATCTGGAGATTTCCCGCAAGGATTCGGCGTTTTTCCACAAGAAGATCGCCGAGATCTACTCCGGCAACGGCGACAATGGCCGCGCCGCCGTGCACTTGCGCCGCGGCCTGTCCCTGGACACGAAGCTCGCCGGCGTCAAGAAACTCAAGGAAAAGATCGGGTTTCACGAGTTCGTTCCGACCTGACGGAAGCGCTTTATTCGTCCCGCGACCGTGGCGCGTGGTATATTGCGTCTCGGAGGACCAGTGGTCGCCCGCACAACCTGTCTTGCTCTGATTCTCGCCAGTTTGATTCCGGGGGCCGTCGCGTCACAGGCGATAGATCGCCCCGCAGCCACGGTACGGCTTCACAATCTCGAGGTGATCGGCGTTCGCGAACTGCGTACGCAGATCGAGTTGCTGGAGTTGCGCACCGGTCAGCCGGTACCGGTGGAACAGCGCCCCGCCATCCTGGATCTCCTGGTCGGCGAGAAACTGTTCGATCAGGCTGCGGAGCGCGACCGCGTAACGGTGAGCGACGGCGATGTCGCGACTCGTATCGGCCAGCTTCGGGATCAGGAGGGGTATCGCCTGAACCTGGGGCGGGCGCTTACCGATACCGAGTACCGGTCGCTGGTCAGCGAGACCGGGCTGTCCTGGGACGAATATCGCGAGCAGCTTCGCAAGGCGCTCATCCAGCAGCGCTACGTGGCGCGTGTCCGAGGCGACGAGTTGCGCAGCGTCGAGTTGCCGACCGCGGCGGATGTCGAGGCGTTTTACGAAGCCAACAAGACGACCGTGTTCGTGCAGCCCGACATGGTCCAGTTCAAGCACATCTTCTTCGATACGCGCAACGTCAGCGAGGCATCCGCACGCTTGGCGGTGCGCGAGCGGGCGGAACGGGTTCATCGTGAACTGGTGAACGGCGCCAACTTCGATCAGCTCGTTCGTTCGCACTCCGAGGATGCCGAGTCGCGCGAGTCGGGCGGCCTGTTCGGCACCTATCTGCGGCGCGACGACCAGGCCACCAGCCGGTTGTTGGGGCGGGAGTTCTTCGATGCGCCGTTCGCCATGGACGAGGGCGAGACCAGCGGCGTGCTGCGCTCCAACGTCGGATTTCATATCGTGCGCGTAGTCGACAAGGTGTCGGCTCGCATCCTCGGCCTCGATGATCCGGTCAATCCGATGTCGGACAGCACCGTACGCGACCAGATTCGCGTGCTGCTGGCGAACAGCGTGCAGACGCAGGCGTACCAGACTGCCTTGCTGGCGACCCTGGAGGAGCTGCGGCAGGATGCCGAGGTGCGCATCTTCGCGGAGAATCTCCGTTGGTAGGGCGGCGCGGCGCGGTCGGGGGCGGTCGCTGATGGGTATGCGGCGCGATGCACGGACGATCGTCGTGCAGACGATGTACCGGTTCGAGATTTCTCGTGCGCCTTTGGACGAACTGCTCGACTACTCGTGGATCGGGGCGGACCGGCGCCGCGGCCTGGCGCCGGCCACGCTGGAATTCGCCTCACTGCTGATCGCCGGCTGCATCGACAACCTGGCGGAAGTCGACCGTGAGATCGTTCGCCATCTGGAACACTGGGACATCGAGCGCGTTTCGCGGGTCGACCTGTCGGTGCTGCGCGTCGGCACCTACTGCCTGCTGCATCAGCGCGACATTCCCGCCGAGGTGACCATCGACGAGAGTGTTGCCGCGGCCCGGCAGTTCGGCGGCGAGCACTCCTACCGGTTCGTGAACGGCGTGCTCGACGGTATTTACCGGCATGTCGGCGCCGCGCCGGGCACCGCTGCCACGGGACCGTAGACGCTGCGATTTTCCGGCTTCAGTGCCAGCGCCGGTCTTGGCGCGCCGGGCGCCAGATGGTAGGGTAGCGGTGGTGTTTTGCTTGTACCGGTGGTCCCGGGCCACTGCTGTTGGTGTGCTGTTCCTGGTTGGTGGGCTGGCACTGCCGGCCGTGGCGATGGCACAGGATCAGGACGAGGACGGCGGCGGGACCGGAGACGAGGGCGAAGAGTTGGTAGTGCCTCGATATGGATTCGGCGACAGCACGCTGGCCATGCGGCTGGGAATTGCCCTGCCGTTGTTTCTGCTCGCCACCGATGAGGTGGATATTCCCGATGGCGAGGAAAGCAATGTGCTGCCCGTCAACCTGTCGGTAGTAGGGACGGCGGCCATCAATTGGAATGTCTACTTGAACGATTCGTTCACCATCGGCGCCGAGCTTGGCGGCGGTCTGGCCGTCGACATCAATGACGCCCTCTGGTATATGGTGCCGATCCTGGTTCGCGGCGGTTACGTAATCAGCCTGCCGCAGATGGAGATCCCGATCAGCGCCGGATTGGGTGCCGTGGTGATGCGCCTGGTGGACAGCACCCGCGTAGCGTTCGCCCTGCAACCGGGCGCGGGGTTTCTGTGGCGCGCCACGCCCGACTGGTCGTTCGGCGCCACGATCGAGTACTGGTTCTCCTGGGAACCGCCGTGGGCGGACGCAAACGATCCGCATTTCTTCGGCAACTTCGTCAGCGCGACCGCGACCGCGGTGTACCACTTCTGATGGCTGTTCCAAATTCAGCGTCCAGGCGGCGAAGCGTGTGCATGGTTGTCAGGCTCCTCGCACTGCTGACCGTCGTGGCCTGCGAGAACACCGTCCCGGGCATCTTCCACACCCTGGCGACCGAGAGCCCGCGCGACAACCGGAATCTGCACGACGACCTCACCGTGAGCGCGGTGGTGGTGGCGGATGGCTACTACTACGTGGCCGCGCACGGATTGTGGAGCCGCCCGACCGGGCGCGACAGTTGGCAGGAGGTACGGCGGCCGCAGTCGGGTTCCACCACGATGCCGGTGCTCGCCATGGCGGAGAGCGGCGGCACGCTGTGCGTGGGAACCGAGAACGGCGTGTACCATGCCGAGGCCGATCCGCAGTCGCCGCAGTGGCAGCCGGCCGGCGGCATCTCGGGGCAGATATTGCGGGTATTCGTGATCCCGAGCACGGACAGGACGGACGGCACGGACGGTGGCGCGCGCGAGATCCTGGCGATCACCGAAGAGCGCGACTTGTACTGGAGTAGCGACTGCGTATCTTTCTCTCCCGTGAGGCTGCCGGGTGGCGCAACGGCCACCGGGCGCCCGTTCGATGCGTTCCACGACGGCGAGACGTACTGGCTGACGGTCGGCAATCGCGTGTATTCGGTGGGCTCGCTCGACGGTGGCAGTCTGATGTCCGAGGAAACTCCCGAGAAGGCCCAGGCCGAGTTTCGCGGGATCTTGTGCCTTGCCGGCGTCAACCGGTGCTTGTTCGCCAACCATGACGGCGAGATTTGGGAGCGAGATGGCAACGGTTGGGAACGTCTGGGGCAGATCAAGCCCCCGGATGACGATGCGCAGACGGTACCGCTTACGCTGTTCATCCAGGTCGGCGACCAGATTCTGATCGGCACCCGCGGCTACGGGTTCTACCAGTTTGCCGTACAGGACCCGGACCTGGACAACGTCCGGCGCGGTCCGCGCAGCACCAGCCAACTGTACCGGGCGCACATCACGGTGTTCGCCGGCCATGGCGATTTCGTATTCGCCGGTACTGCCGGCGATGGATTGTCCAGCATCGAGGTCTCCACGGCGGCGAAAGACACCGGGACCTGGGATTGGGAGTGAGCCCGCGTCGCAGTAACGCTACGCGGTGAGGACTTCGGTGCGGTCCTTGAAGATCGCGATGGTGTGCTCGAAATGGGCCGACGCCAGCCCGTCGCCGGTAACCACGGTCCAGCCATCGTCGAGCACCGATATCTCCGACGTTCCGATGTTGAGCATCGGCTCGACCGCCAGCACCATGCCGGGCTTGAGCCGCGGGTTGTCGCCGCCGCCGGGATAGTTCGGCACCTGCGGATCTTCGTGCACGGCGAAACCGACGCCGTGGCCGCAGTATTGGCGTACGACGCCGTAACCGGATTCGCGGGCACGCTTGAAGATGGCGTGCGAGATGTCCCGGATGCGATTGCCGGCTACCGCCTGCCGAATGCCCAGGCGCAGGCACTCCTCGGTGACGTCCAGGAGTTGCCGCAGCTCGTCCGAGACGTCGCCTACCGGGACGGTGAGCGCGGCGTCGGCGAAGTACCCCTCGATCTCCACTCCCAGGTCCAGGCCGACGATGTCGCCATCGCGCAGCCGCCGCTTGCCGGGAATGCCGTGAATCACTTCGTTGTTGATGGAGGCGCATAGCGCGGCCGGGTAGTCCATGTAGCCGAGGAACGCCGGGCGCGCGCCGCGCGAGGCAAGAAACCGTGCCGCGATGTCGTTGAGATCGGCGGTCGTGACCCCGGGCCGCACGTTGCGGCGCAGCAGGCCAAGGCTCTCCTTGAGGAGGGTTGCGGACTCCCGGATGCGCTGCATGTCGGCGTCGTTCTTCAGCCGTCTCACTGCGGTCCTTCGAGCCGCAGCGGCTTGCCCTGGCTATCCGTGAATGCATCCTCGGCATCCGCCCCGTAGGCGCTCCGAACCGCATCGACGACGTTTTCAGACTGATCCTGCGTAATGGTTACGTTGCCGCTGGTGACCACGCCCGGCTCGAGGGTGAGCTTGGGGGTCGTGATGCTGCCGAGCACCTTGCCGGTCTGTGCCACGTATACCTCTTCGGTGGCCTGGATATTGCCGATGAAGGTGCCGGCCACCACCACCTTGCTGGTGACGATGTCGGTCTTGGCCTGACCGGTGGGACCGATGATCACGTCCCCGTCGGTTTGGATGTCGCCCTGAAACTTGCCTTCGATCCGAATGGTGCCGGTGACGTGGAGCCTTCCGTGGAAGATCGACCCGGCGCCGATCGTGCAGTTTGGGGCTAGTTGCCTGGCTGCCATTACGCTGTCCGAGAATGCCGGCCAGGCGATGCTTGTGTGTGGGGCGATGCTTGTCTGTGGATGGTCATCGTCTTCCTTGTCATGGGGTGCCCGCGCCTGCCCTGCGTCTTTGCGATTCGCCAGCACCTTACCGATTAGCGGTTGCCGCTGCAAGGCGGGTGGGTGGCGCGCGGAAGCCGGTGGACACACACGTTGTCGGATCGCTACCTTGGCAACGAGGGGGCCTTGGATGTCAGATATCGTACCGAGGGAGAAGGTTTCGCAGCAGGGTGTGCGCGCCGCGGGGGGCGTCATTGGGGGTACCATATTGTTGGTGCTCACTGCGCTGCCACCGGTGGCAGCGGCGGTCGCGGGCGCTGCGCTCGTGCTCCTCGGGTTGAGCCAGACGCGATCCAAGCAGGATCGGCGTCCGGGGTGGGTTGTCGCCGCGGTCGGCGCGGCGACGCTGGCCGCCGGGTTGATTCCCGGATTGGGCGGGCTTGCGGGTGTCTTGTTGATCATGTCCGGAGGTGGCTTGGTCGGTTTCGGCGCATACAACCTGTTGCAATTCATACGTAACCTGCGCCGCCGCATGTAGGGGCAGCGGCGTTTGCACGCGGGCAGCGGGCAAAAACTGCCGATAATCAATCCGTGAAAGACCGCCCACCCCTACCTCCGAGAGTGTTCGGCGTCATCGGGTTGCTGATCGTGGTGACCGCGTTCTCGGCACTGAATCTGGAGAACCGGTCCGACGTGTCGCTGGGGGTGTACACCTTCCGCGGCGTTCCGGTGTTTCTCACCGGCCTGATCGCGCTGACCCTCGGCGCCGTTTTGGCCGTGCCACTGACACTGCGCAAACGCGTGCGGCGGCACATCGCTGTCTCCGACGACGAGGCGGCGGTGGACCCGGAGCCGCCACCCGCCGAGCCGGAGCCAGCGTTGCCCGCCGACACGCCGGAGCCTGATCGCCCGGGCGACGAGCAGGAGCCGCAGGATGCGCCCCGGCGGCGCAGGCGGTGGCCGTTTGGTGCGCGGCATCAGGACCTGGACGATGCCCGTGCGCGTGACCGCGACAGCGGCGGCTAACTCGGGAGCGTCGATCGCGGCCCCGCCCGCATCTCGCGTCCGGTCACGGGTGCGGGCCCCGCTCGCACCCTGTTTGATCGCCTTGGCAGTAGCGCTAGCGGGGCCGGTTGCGCACCCGGCTCAGCCGCCCGGCGACGCAGCCGCCGAGCTTGCGGCGAGCGGTCGGCTGGACGCCGCGTTGACGTTGCTCGATGGCTGGCTGGCCGAGCACCCCGGCGATGAGCGCCTGTTTCCGGTGGTGCTGCAGGTGGCGACCGCCGCCCCGGACAAGCGCACGGTGGACGCCGTCCTGGGGCGGTATGGAGGCGCCCTGGCGGCCGAGAACGTCGGTGTGTTGCGCGCGGTCCCGGCTGATTGGGCCGAGTTGCGCGGCGGCGTCGAACAGGCACTCGACGAACTCCGCCGGTCCCGACTCCCCGATGCCGGCCGGCGCCAGGCGGTGCTGCTCCTGGAACTCGGACAGTTCGGCATCGAGACCATGCCCCGGGAAGCGCCGATCGCTGTGCACGCCGGCTTGGCCCGTGGCGGCGAGGGGATTGACGGCACCGCTCTGGAGGACTCGTTGCGCAGGGCGTTTGCGGCGGCCGGGCAGGCCGACGGCGGCGCCGACGGAACGGTGGCCGGTTACGGATTGGTGACACTGCTGAGCGCGACCGGACGTTCCGCGGCGGCCGCGTCCGTGCTGGCGGAGCTGGGCCGCCGATATCCGCGCAGTCCCGAGTATGCCTTGGCGGCGGCCGAGCTGCGCGGCGGCCACCTGGCCGGCGGCGCCGCGACGCCGCCCGTAGTGGCGCTGCCGTCCCCGGCGATGTTGTTCGGCAGTGCCGTGCTGGTGTGTCCGACTCCCTGTTCCATACCCGTAGCGGCGCTCCCGCAACCGGCAGCGCCGCCCCGGCAAGCCGCGGCGGCAGGCGAGGCGACACGCTCGCCGCCGGCTGCCGCGCCTGCCAGTGAGCGGCCCCCTGATCGGGTAGTGCTGGTATCGGCAAAAGTGCCGGCAACTGCCTCCGACCCGCAGCGGCGTGCCGAGAGCGTACCCGCGGCGCCGAGCGCGGTGCCGGCCGCGATAACGGACGACAGCCGCCGCCGCGCCGCCGCAACGGCCGGTGCCGTGCGCTCTTCGCCCCCCGCCCGGTCCAGTGTCGAGGAGCCCACGCGGGCCGTCGGCACTGCGGCGGCACCGCTAGCGGTGCCTGCGGCGAAGGCAGCGGCGGACCGCGCGCCTGAACTCGCGGCAGCCCAGGCCGGCCCCGCGCCCGTCGCCACGTCACGGCCGGCGCGCGATGCCACGCCGCGGCTGGAAGCCGGGAGCGGCGTCACGATCCGCGCCGTGGCGGCGCCGGGCCATCTCGCCGCCGCCACGGCGCGAGCACCGGCGCCGGATGCCGGCAAACTGATTCGGGTTTCCGCGCAGCCGGCCACGCGGGCTCTGTTGTCGACCGACCGGGTGTTCGTGGCTGCCGAATCACACGCCGGCAGTGGCGCGCGGTCGCAAGCGGTGCGCACGTCGGCGGTCGCCGCCGCTCGCGCCACCACGGCCGGGGCCGCCTCTCCGGCGCCTGCAGCGCCGCGCTCGGCCGGGGTGCGTGTGGCCTCGGCACCCGATCCGGCGGCGTTTGCGGTCCAGGTCGGCGCCTACATCGATCCGGACAACGCGCTGGAGATGGAGTTGAAGTTGCGCCAGGCGGGGTTTCCCGCGATCGCCCGTTCCTATCGGTACGCCGATGGCTCCATCGTGCATCGGGTCGGAGTAGGCGGCAACGTGACCCGGACCAAGGGCGAGCAAGTGCTCGCTCGCCTCTCCGATACAGGATTCGATGCCTACATCAGCCGGCGCGATGTGGTCTCGTATCTGCCCCCGGCGCCGCGCCGGCGGTAGTCCGGGTCAGCCGCGGCCGGTCGGTCCCGGCCGGTTCCCGGCCTCGGCATTGCCGGCGTCCGCGGCATCTGCCAGTTCCACCTGTTCAAAGTGCAGGGCGGTGGCTCCGACCGCGGCGAGTCCGGTGATTTCAAGCGTCGCCGGATGGAGAATGAGCGAACGCCGCACGCGCTCGCCGCCGCGGTGCTCGCGGAACTCCAGGGCATAGGTCCGGACGTCGCTGGTAGTGCCGGCCAGCGAAACGAACTTGAACACGATCACCAGTTGTCCGACCGAGTAGACGGCAAACCCGCCGGTCAGCCGCTGGCCGTTTTGCTGCCAGGTGAACCGTGGCGCATCGAACAGGATCGATTGACCGTCGCTGCCACGGTACAGCCCGCTCAGGTTCAGTTGCGCCATTCCCGGCTGTGGTACCGCGGCGCGGGCAGCCGCGCCGCGCGCCGTCTCGTCAAGCCGCCGGTAGGCGCCGTGTTGGTCGCTGTCGTCATCGGGGTCGCTGCCGCGTACTTCGAGCTGCAACTCGTCGTCCGCGGCCACTTCGGCGACGATCGTCTTTTCGACGGAAGTGACGTGAGCGTTGTGCATCCGGATGTCGAGCCGTGACGCTGTCCGCCGCTCGGACGTGTCCCAGGCGTAAATCTCCTGCACTTCGCCATCGAAGAACGTGATGCGTCGCGGCTCGGGCTCGAAGTGGATGATCTCGACGTGCTGGTCGTCCGACTCATCGTCGTCCGGCTCATCGCCGGCCGGCTCATCGCCGGCCGGCTCATCGCCGGCGTGCCCCGCGAGGCGGTACCATGGCCCCGCCAGGTACTGCTCGAAGGGTGTGGCGCCCTCGCTCGCAATCAGTGCTTGCCGCGTTCCCGGCTGCAGTCCCTCGGGCAGCGCCGGGTCGGCGGCGCCGGCCGCTTGCGGGCGCGGGTCGCCGCCGGCAGTGGTCGCCGGCTGCGAGGTCACAGCGGCGCCGGCCGGAGCGGGCGTGCCCTCGGCTGGTTGGCGCTCCGGCGTACCCGGACCGCAGCCGGCGGCCACCAGCAGGATCGCCAGGAGCGGGCCTGTCGTCGCGGCCGAAGGGCGCCGGCGCCCGCCGCTCGCCCGGCAGTCGTTCACGGAGACTACCACGGCCTGGTGCCGACATGGCAGTCGGCGAGACGGGATCGAATCAACGCCGCCGCCCGCCGCGCGGGGCCGGGGGGTATGAGGCATTCGTCCTGAAGCGTCTGCGCCAGGAATGCGTGCAGCGTATCGAGCGCTTCCCGGCCCGGCAGGAACAGGAACGAGAAGTCGATGCCGCCCGGCCACGCAACGGTGAACACCGCCGATGCGAGGACCGCGGCGTTGCTTACCATGATGCGCGAGTGGTTGCGCGCGCTCACGATGGACAGCTCGGCAAAGGTGTGGGGAACCCGATGCCGCGCGTCGCGCCGCCACGGTTCGGTGGCGCCGTCGTGGTAGCCGACCGGTTCCACCAGGACGAACACCTTGCTGGCGTCGGCGGCGATGAAGAGCGCGTCCTCGGACAGCCGCAGCGCCCGCGCCTCCCGGTAGGCGACGATCTCGTAGCGCGCGTAGGCGCTGCCGTCGACCATGAACGACGACACGATGTAGCCGCCGCGCGGCGGGATCCGGTCGTTCCGATAGGCGCTGAACAGGTCGAGGGCCTTGCTGGACACGGAGTGAGCGTACGCACGCGCTGGCGTCGCCGCAACGGCGCCGCGCAGCTTTACAAACGCGTGGCCCAAACGCCATAGTGCGGCATGGAGAACCCCGACCGGTTCCGCTCCATTTCGCCCCTCGACCACCGCTATTGGCTGGCCAATCGCGACCTGTTCGAGGCGCTCGCCGATCACCTCGGCGAGGAAGCGAGTGTACGCTATGCGGTCCGCGTCGAGGTTGCTCTGCTCATCGAACTGTTGCACCGGCTGCCGGGACATTCATGCGACGACGATCTGGAGCGCAACATTCGCGCGGCCGCGGAACGCGTGACCGCCGATGCGGTCGCAGCCGAGGAGCGCGCCACCGACCATAACGTGCGCGCCCTGGTCAATGTTCTGCAACGGGAATTGCCGGCGTCAGTCCGACACCTGGTTCATGTTGGCGCGACCTCGTACGACATCACCGATACCGCGAACGCTCTGCGCTATCGCGCCGCGTTGCGCAAGGTGATCGTACCGCTCCTGATCCGTCTGGAGCGAGCGCTCATCGAGCTCACCGAACGCGAGGCCGACACCGCGCAAGTGGGCCGCACGCACGGGCAGTACGCTTCGCCCGTGACGTTCGGCTTCGCCATGGCCGAGTATGTGGCCCGGCTGGGCAAGTCGATCGTCGGCATCTCCGGGCGCGCCGGAGACTTGCGCGGCAAGCTCGCCGGCGCGGTCGGCGCCTACAACGCCACCAGCCTGCTGGTCGACGATGCGCTGGAGCTGGAGCGGGCCGTGCTGCGCCGGCTGGAACTGAAGCCATCCGAGAGCGCTACCCAGATCGTCGAGCCGGAGTACCTGCTGGCGGCGCTCCTGGAGGTGGGCACGGCATTCGGCATCCTCGCCAATCTGGCTGACGACCTGCGCCACCTGCAGCGGTCGGAAATCGACGAGGTGCGGGAGCCGTTCGGCCGTCAGCAGGTCGGCTCCTCCACCATGCCGCAGAAACGCAATCCGTGGAACTGCGAGCACGTCAAGAGCCTGTGGAAGACCTTCGCTCCGCGAATACTGACGTTCTTTCTGGACCAGGTATCCGAACATCAGCGCGACCTGACCAATTCCGCGTCGGCGCGATTCGTGCCGGAGTTCGTGGCCGGGTTCGCGGCCGCGGCGAACCGGCTGCTGCGCGTCGTCCAAGGCTTGCACGTGAATCGCGAACGGATGGGGCGCCGGCTGCGCGACGGCACCTCCGACCTGGTGATGGCGGAAGCGGCGTACGTATTGCTGGCGGCCTCCGGCAGTGCCGACGCGCACGAGCAGGTACGCCGCTTGACGCTGGAATGCGAACGGCGGGGAGTACGGCTACTCGATGCGGCGCGTGCCGATCAGGCCATCTGGGAACGCCTGGACCAGGCCGTGCAAGCCCGCTTTGCAACCACGGCGCTCGATTTCTTCTCGCATCCGGAACGTTACGTGGGGCAGGCCGCGCCCAAGGCGCGGGCAATCGCTGAACGCTATCGCGCCCTGATGAACGGACTGCAGTCGGCGTCCGGGAGCGGCGATGCCTGAGTCCGCAATCGATACCATTCTGGTGCTCGATTTCGGCGGCCAGACCTGCCAGCTCATCGCCCGCCGCATCCGCGAATGCGGCGTCTACAGCCGCGTGCTGCCGGGCGACATCCGGCTGGCGGAGGTCGATGCGCTCGCACAGGTGCGCGGCATCGTGCTGTCCGGGTCGCCGGCATCGGTGCACGACCCCGGCGCTCCGATGCCCGATTGCGAGCTGCGGCGGTGCGGGGTTCCGGTGCTGGGAATCTGCTATGGCATGCAATACCTGATGCACCGGGACGGCGGCGTGGTGTCGGCAACGCACGTCCGCGAATATGGCCGGGCGCGGGTCGAGCGGGTCGGGGAGTCGCCGCTGTTCGCCGGCATTCCGGCCACGTTCCACTCCTGGATGAGCCACGGCGATGCGGTCGAGCGGATCGCGAACGGTTTTCGGCGGGTGGCCGGTTCGGAGAACGGCGCCGTCGCCGCGGTCGAGTCGGTCGGCACGCCGGCGGCCCCGACGTACGGCATCCAGTTCCATCCGGAAGTGTCCCATACCGAGTTTGGCCGCCGCCTGCTCGACAACTTCGCGACCACCATCTGTGGCGCGCGCCGGCAGTGGAGCCTGACCTCTTTCGAGCATCGCGCGGTGGCTGAACTGCGCGCCACCGTGGACCACAAGCCGGTCGTGCTGATGATTTCCGGCGGCGTCGACTCCACGGTGGTGGCGGCGCTGCTGCTGCGGGCGCTGCCGGCCGATCAGGTGCACCTGCTGTATGTCGATACCGGACTGATGCGGCTGCGGGAAACCGTGGAGGTGCAGGCTACCTTGCACGGGCTCGGCGCCAACCACGTGCAAGTAGTCGACGCGGCCGACCGATTCTACGCCGCGCTCGCCGGCGCTACCGATCCGGAGACCAAGCGGCGCATCATCGGCGACCTGTTCATCGAGGTGCAGCGCGACGCGGTGCGGCAGGAGTGCCGCGACGGCTTCCTGGCGCAGGGTACGCTGTACACCGATCTGATCGAGTCGGGCAGAGGCGTCGGCGCCAAGGCGCACCTAATCAAGTCGCACCACAACGTTTCGGCGCCGCTGGTCGCCGAGCGGCGCGCCGCCGGCCTGCTGCTGGAGCCGCTGGCATCCCTGTACAAGGACGAAGTGCGCCGCCTGGGGCAGGCACTGGGGATTCCCGCGCCGGTGATCGAGCGCCATCCGTTTCCGGGCCCCGGTCTGGCCGTGCGCATACTGGGCGAGGTGACCCGCGAGCGTTGCGACCTGCTGCGCGCGGTAGACGCGATCTACCTCCGGGAGCTGCGCAGCCGCGGCCTGTACGATCAGGTCACGCAGGCTTTTGCGGTGCTGCTGCCGGTGCGCTCGGTTGGCGTTACCGGCGACAGCCGCAGCTATGGCGAGGTGATCGCGCTACGTGCGGTGGTGAGCGACGACTTCATGACCGCGGAGGTGTTCCCCTTCGAGACGGCGGTATTGCTGGACATCTCGGCGCGGATTACCAACGAGATTCCGGCCGTGGGCCGCGTGGTGTATGACGTGTCGAGCAAGCCGCCCGCCACGGTGGAGTGGGAGTAGACGTCGCGTGCGCCGATGACGCTGTTCGTCTACCTCGCCACACCGCTGTTCGTGCTCGCCGTCACCGGCCATGCGCACGCCCGCGGGCGCGGCGGCGGCTGGGACCTGCTGCAAGCCTACACGGCGGCGGCGCTGCTGGCGATTCCGCTCTTTCCCTTGATCGAACTGGTTGCGGCAACCTTCCCGCCCCAATTTCATCCGCGGCTGCAGTATGCGCGCCTGTTGGCCGTGGACCATGGCCTGCCGCTGATCGCGGCATCGGCGGCGAGCCTCGCGGTACACGGGTTCCGGGCGCGCGGCCGTGCACTGCGCATACATGCACTGCGCATACATGCACCGCGCACACTGCCCCCGGTACCCCTGGTTGCCAGCCTGGGCGGCTTCTTCAGCGTGTACGCCATACTCGATCAGTTCGCCAATCACGCCGATCCGAGCATGTATCGGCTCGTGTTGCTGCCGCTGCTGCGGCTTGCGGCAGTGACCGGTACGGCCTACCTGCTGGCCCGCGCCGCGCGCGGCGCGTGGTGGGGGTGGGCGGCGGCAGTACTGACGATACCCTGCGTGACCGCGGCCGTGGCGTACGCGGGCACGTTCCAGCAGCCGGGGCTGGTGGCCGTCGGCGGCGCGGCGTTGCTGGCCGCGTCCCTGCCGCTGCTGTTCGTGAATTCGGTCGCGGAGGTTCCCGACGATCCGGCCCCGTAATCGCCGACCGCCGCGCTCGGCGTGGCCCCCCCTCCGGAGCCGCCGCGCGGCCGGCCGCGCCGTCCTGGCGATCGCCGGTGCCATGCTGCTCGTGACCTTGGCCGGCGCCTGCGCCCGCACGGGTGCCGAGGACAGCTACCTGGTGGCGGTGGAAGCGCCGTTCTGGCGAGCAGTCACCGAGGCCTATCCGGACTTGGAAGCCGCCATGCGTGCCGCGGTGCTCGCTGATGGGCGCCGGCTCAGCATTGCCCATCTCGGTGCCGAGCAGCCGCTCGATGCGCTGCACGCACGGCTCGCCCGCGCCCGCCCCGCGGGAGTAGTGCTGACTCCGCTGCTGTCTCTGCAGGCAGACGAGCTGGCCGCCGCGCATCCCGAGCTGCGCATCGTCGTGCTGACCTGGACCGGCGCGGCCGCGGCCGGCGCCACCGCGCCGGAGGCAGGCGGGGACAACGTTACGTCGGTGTCGTTCTCGCGCAACGCTGCGCTGACCCGTGCCGGACGCCTGCTCGCTGCCTACATCGCGGAGCAGCCGGAGGGCAGGATCGGCATCCTCGCCACCGGCGGGCGCGTGCAGCGTGCCCATGTCGCCGCCTTCCGCGCCGGCGTGACGACCGGCGGCGGCGCCGCCCGCCTGACCGAGCGTCGGCTCGACCGATCCGCGGACAGCGGGTCGCTGCAACGATCCCTCGACGCCTTGCAGCGGTCGGAGGTGCGCGTGGTGTTCCTGGAGGTGGGTCCGCTCACCGGTGCGGCCCTCGAGGCCCTGGCGCGCGACGGCACGTTCGCGATGGTCAGAAACTGGGGCTACCGCTCCGGGTTCGAAGAGACGGTGCTGCTGTCGGTGAACGATCATCCGATGTCGGCTCTGCGCGCCGGGATCGACGCTGCCCCCGGAAGCGCCGTGGAAGTAGCATCCGAGGTGGTATGGGGTACCGGCGCCCCCCTTCCGGACGCTTCGACCGGCCTGTACGACGCGGTCCGCATCGTTCCGTGACTTCTCGTGGTGGTGTGGGGTAGCTGGCGCCCCGTTTGCAGACGGCTCGGGCACCCTGTACGACGCGGTACGGACTGCTCCGTGACACCTTGTCGCCAATCAGGCGCCATTCGTATTAGCCTACCGGTCGATGCGCGTGAACTTCGCGGCCAATACCACGATCGGCGAAGGCTCCCGGTTCGAAGGACGTAGCGCGGTACACGGCAATCTGCGCGTTGACGGTCGGTTCGTGGGACCGGTGTTGCAGGTCGAAGAACTCTACATAGGGCCGACTGGACGAGTCAAGACCGAGATCGTCGCCAACGTCGTGGTCGTGGAGGGCGTCGTCGTGGGCAACATCAACGCCGCGACGCGGGTGTTGCTGCTTGCCACGGCACGCGTGATGGGCGACCTGTCAGCGCCCGAACTGATCATTCAGGATGGCGTGATTCTGGACGGAAACTGTTCCATCGGACCGGTACACGGCGACGATGCGCGGCGTCTGATTGGTGATCTTTACGAGGGACGGCGGCCGGCGCGGGGTTGACAGGTCGCCGTGCCGAGTCATACGTTACCGGCGTTCTTGGCTTGGCCCCTTCGTCTATCGGTTAGGACATGAGACTCTCAATCTCAAAAGAGGGGTTCGATTCCCCTAGGGGCTATCCGTGCGTGCCGGCTTGGCGGGCGCCACCCAAACATCGATGGACTGCACAATCACAGACTCTGCGGGCGCCTGCTAGTGGATCTCGCACGGGTGTTTTCGCCCGCGTTAATCCTGGTCCCGTTGCGGGCCCGCAGCGACGATGACGCGTTGCGCCAGTTGGTCGAGCGGCTGGTCGCCTCCGCTGGCGTCAGGGACCCGGACCGCATCATGCATCATCTCACCGAGGAGGCGGCGCTCAGGGCCACCTTGGTCGGCCATGGCGCCGGCATCGTGCACACCCGGTTGGAGGCGCTCGATGCGCCGGTGGCGGCGCTCGGTATTCTCGCGCCGGGAGCGCCGTTGCACCTCGGCGCCGGCCTGCAGTTCGTCGTCGATGTGATCTTCCTCGTGCTGTCGCCCGTTGCGCCGCCGGAGCCGCACCTGGAACTGGTGGCGTCGATTGCCGCCCTGGTGCGCGACTCGGTGCGGCTGAACCGGTTGCGAGCCGCCGGCGATGCGCACGCTGCCATGGCGTCGCTGGCCACCACCTAGGAGCCTGTCGGATTGCGACAGACTCCTAGGCAGCCGGGCCGGTTGGGCCGGAAGCGGCGCCGTAGGCGGCGGTTTCGGGGCGCTAAGAGAGGAAAACGTCGAAGAACCGCTCGGTTTCGAAGTGCTCCTCGAACAGCCGCTCGATTTCGGCGATCTTGCCGGTGTCGAACACCTGCAGTTTGGTATTCTGGTAGAGATGGAACAGGCGCTCCTCGGTGGACGCCGAGTCCTCGCGCACGAACAGCGCGGGCAGGTTGGCATGAATCAGATCGTCGTGCACCTTGCGCTCGAGCCGTTCGGTCTCGCCACAGGTCAGGATCAGGCCGCCAACGCCGCCGCGATGCAGAACGTCCTGATGATACTCGATGATCTGCATGATGCGCGGCGTGGAACTGGCGCCGATGATCAGCACGTCGCCCGGCCCCACGTAATGGCGGAGCTGCGACTGCAGGTGCTGTGCCGGCAGCGATATCAGCTTGATTGCCGCGCACGGCCGCCGCCAGGCGATCGTCTCCGGGTCGCCCAACGGCTCCACGTGCGGGAGCGCGCCGAGAATCACTCGCATCGACGGATGCGGCAGGTCGGGGATCGTCGGCATGTAGCCGAAGATGTGCAGCGGCCCGCCGTTGGCGTCGGCGTAGCGCTGGTTGATCAGATCCTCGGTGATGTAGCGCTTCACCAGCGCGGCTTTTTCGGGGATCACTTTGTTGACGATCAGGCCGCTGACCCGGCAGCCGTGATACAGGAAGTAGGTCAGATCCACATCGATGGTATCGAGCGCGCGGCCGATGCCTGCGCCGGAGACGAAGATCGTCTGCGCGTCGAGCAGCTTGGCGACCACGGCGTTGGACAGTCCTACGACGCTGCCGACACCGGGGTGACCTGACCCTTCGGCGATAATGATGCGCCGATCGGCGAGCTGAGCCACCGAGTGCATGATCTCCAGCGACAGCGCCCGCGTCAACCGCGTGCGATACCGCGAATCGAGGTAGGAGCGGGTAAAATTCGTGGAGAACCGTACCGGCGACAGCTTGTCGAGCGGCAGGTCGCTGAGGCCGGCGAATTCGCCGATCAGCTCCACGTCCTTGTCTACCGTCACCCCTCCGGCGGCCCGTACCAGTTGCTGCCCGACCGGTTTCAGATAGCCGATCTCGCGTGCGTCGAGGTGCTTTCTGAGCTGGGAGATGATGCCGAGGCTGGTGACCGTCTTGCCGGCGTGCTGGCGAAACCCCGCGAGGTAGACCACCACGGGCTGGCGCCGCCCACGGGGATTGGCGCCTCCGGCGGTCACTCGAACAGACGGGCGATCCGCGCTGCGTATCGTTCGGCGATCACGTGGCGGCGCATCTTCATGGTCTGGGTAAGCTCGTCGCCGACCTCGAACGGGCTGTCGAGCAGCGCGATGCGGGCGATCCGTTCGAAACTCTTGAACCCGTTCTTGGCGTTCACGCGGCTCTGCACCTCACCCCGGATCAGCTTTTCGATGGCCGCGGCGGTGACCAGCGTGGCCAGATCGTCGCCTTCCACACCGTGGGCGGCGGCGTACGCCTGCACCGCGGCCAGCTCGGGCACGACCAGCGCGCCGAGCTGGCGTTGATCCTGGCCAACCACCATGATGTGCTCGACATACGCCGACTGGCGAACGAGATCCTCTATCGGCTCCGGCTCGATGTTCTCGCCGCCGAGCAGCACGATGGTATCCTTGGCGCGGCCGGTGATGCTGATCTCTCCGTTCACGGTAAGGGTGCCGAGGTCGCCGGTATTCAGCCAGCCGTCGCCGGACAGCACCGCGGCGGTGTCGCCGACGCGTTTGTAGTAGCCCTTCATGACCTGCGGCCCGCGCACATGGATCACGCCGCGCTCCCCGGGCAGCGCCGCGCCGCCATTCTCCTTGACGATCTTTACCTCGGTGCCGGAGATCGGCGGCCCGACGGTTCCGCTCACCGGGTGGTGGTAGGGGCGTACCGACACCAGCGGCGCGGCCTCGGTGAGCCCGTAGCCTTCCAGTACCACGATTCCGGCGGCGGCGAAGAAGTCGTCAACGTATCCCGGCAACGCCCCGGCGCCGGAGATGCCGGCCTTGAAGCGGGTGCCGAGACGGGCGGTGATCTTCTTGAACACGAGCACCTTGCCCAGTAACGCCAGGGGCGTCAGCAGGGCCAGCGGCAACACCGCGGCCAGTACGTCCAGCGCCCGCGGCTTGACTTGGTAGCGCGGCACGCGGCCGTGCAGCAGGCACGACATCGCGCTGTGCGCGGCGCCAACGGCGACGAAGAACTTGAACAGCGCCGCCTTGATGCCGCCCTCCGCCTCCACGGTGCGGTAGACGCCGGCGCGAACTCCCTCCCAGACGCGCGGCACGCTCGGGAAGTAGGTCGGATTGGTGTCGATCAGATCCGCCAACATTACCTCGCGAATGGGCTTCGAGAAGGCGATCCCGGCGCCGGCGAACAGCGCCGCATACTCGCAGACGCGCTCGTAGGAGTGCCACACCGGCAGCACCGAAAGCAGCAGGTCGCCGGGGCCGAGCGGCACCGCCTTCGGGATCGCGTCGATCTGGAAGACGAAGTTGGCATGGGTGAGCATGACGCCCTTCGGTTCGCCGGTCGTGCCGGAGGTGTAGATGATGGTGGCCAGGTCGTCGGGCTTGCCCTTGGCCAGCTCCGCGCGCAGCAAGGCTTCCGGTTGGCCGTGCTCGTTGCCGGCGCGTACCAGGTCGTCCAGGGTAATCACTTCGAGGCCGCGGCGTCCGGCCTGGGACCGCGCCGCGCTGTCGAGGTCGGTCTGATCAAGCACGATGGCGCGTGCCAGTTTCGGCAGCCGGTCCTTGACGCCGCCCAGCTTCGCCAACTGTGCGGCATTTTCGACCGCGGCCACGGCGCAGTCGGCGTGCTCCAGAATGTAGGCGATCTCGTCCGCCGTCGAGTCGCTGCCGCGCGGCACGTCTAGCGCACCGAG
Organism: Spirochaetia bacterium; assembly: GCA_965262935.1. Taxonomy (GTDB): domain Bacteria; phylum Spirochaetota; class Spirochaetia; order SZUA-6; family Bin103; genus Bin103. Next base: position 2,837,258 of record OZ253572.1, read on the forward strand.
CCCGAGTACGGCGAGGTCGATCAGCAACCACTCCTTGCGGGTGTCGGAGATCAGCCCGACATGGTCGCCGCGCGCCACCCCGTTCGCCGCCAGGCCGGCGGCAACGGTGGCGACCTCGGACCACAACTGGCGAAAGGTGGTGGGCTGGAACTCGCCGCCGCCACCCCTGCTCAGCAGTGCGGTGCTGGCGGCATGCGCATCACAAACCAGCTGAAAGCGTTGCAAAAGAGTTGCTGACATGGTTACGCTCCTCGTAGACACAGCCATTCTGCTTCGGCTGCCAGTTGCTCTCCAACGTACACCTTGCCGCTCTGCCGGATAGCGGCGGCCGTGCGGCGTTTGGTGACGACCACGATGCGAACCTCGTCGCCCGGTCGCACCGGGCGGCGGAATTTCGCCTTCTCGACGCTGGCCAGGAAGGCACGCTCCGGTTCCTCAGCGTTGCCCGGCGACATCTCGCGCGCGGCTGCCACGCCGGCGCCGCCGCATTGCGCCATGCATTCCACCAGCAACACGCCCGGCACAACCGGGAAGCCGGGGAAGTGGCCGGCGAAGAACGGTTCGTCCGCGTCGAAGCGTTTGTACCCGACGATCTCGTCGTTGCCGGCATGGGACACCCGGTCCACGAGCAGGAACGGCGGACGATGCGGAATCAGATCGGTAATCGGCCGCATGGCGCTTTATATGATGCCGAAGGCACGGCCCTGCACGGCGCATACCTCCAGGGCGCGGTCCAGTTCGTCGTCGCTGTGGATCGCCATGTACGACGTGCGAATGAGCGCTCGCCCGGGCGGCACGGCCGGCGTCACGACCGGGTTGGCGTACACGCCGTGCTCCATCAGCGCCCGATAGAACCGGAACATCAGCAGGTCGTCGCCGATGATCAGCGGAATGATCGGCGTTTGAGCATCGCCGACATTGAAACCGAGCCGTTTGAATTCGCCGATCATGCGCGTGCCGATCGCCTGCAGGCGCTGCACGTGATGCGGTTCCTCCTTCATGATGCGCAGCGCGGTGGAGACCGCGGCGATGGTCGCCGGCGGCATGCTGGCACTGAAGATGAACGAGCGGGCATGGTGCTTGATGTGGTCGACCACGTCCGCATCGGCGGCGATGAAGCCGCCAACGGCGCCGAACGACTTGGAGAACGTGCACATCATCACGTCCGCCGCGTCGTAGCAGTCGAAGTGTTCCTGACACCCGCGGCCGGTGGCGCCGATCACGCCGAGCGCGTGCGCTTCGTCCAGGTAGACGCGGGCGCCGTAGCGCCGAGCCAGGGCGCCGATCTCGGGCAGCGGGGCGATGTCGCCCTCCATCGAGAATACGCCGTCGGTGACGATCAGCTTGCCGCCGTCGTCGTCCACAGTGGTCAGGAGTCGTTCCAACTCGGCGAGGTCGTTGTGCTGATAGCGGTGAATGCGCGTTCCGCCGGTGGTGCCGGCGGCCAGCAGCATGCCGTCCACCAGGGAGCCGTGATTGAGACGGTCGGAGAAAACGTGGTCATGGCGTCCGCAAAGCGCCTGAATTGCGCCGAGGTTGGTCTGGTAACCGGTGGTGAAGGAGAGTGCCGCCTGTTTGCCGAGGAACTCCGCCAGCGCCGCCTCCAGCTCCTCGTGGAGCTGCAAGGTGCCATTCAGGAAGCGCGACCCGGAACAGCTCGTACCGTAGCGCCGGGTGGCTGCGATCGCCGCCTCGATGACGCGCGCATCCCAGGACAGGCCGAGGTAGTTGTTCGAGCCGATCATGATCAGTTCGCGACCGTCGATGATCACCCGCGACCCGTGGTTTTCCTGAATGGCGGTGTAGTAGGGATAGAAGCCGATCGACGCAATCTTGGCCGCTCTCTGCGCGGCCATGCTGTGCACCTTCTGAAACAGGTCGACGTTGTTGCTAGTGGTGGTTGGTTGCTCCATATAGTTTAGTCGCCGTGTTCGCTATCACGGAGACGCTCGATTCAATTGGTACACGCAATGGCGCACCGTGTAAAGATGATCTGCGCACGCCGACGGTAGTTCACGGCGATGCCGGCGTGCGCCGGGTCAGGGCGCGAAACAGCTCGGCGAACTCCGGTTCGGCCCAATCGCGGACTCCGATGATGCGTGCCAGGATCGCGCCGTCCTGGTCGATGATATAGCTCATCGGCAGAGTGCGGGCGCCGTACGCCGCGGATGTCTCGCCGCTGCTGTCGAGCAGGATCTGGAATGACAGCCCCAGTTCGCCGGCGAATCTGCGCACCTGCACGGCATCCTCCTGCAGATTGATGGCCAGCATGGCGAACTGCGCTTCGTCGCCGAGATCGTCGTGCAGTTGCTGCAGGTCGGGCATCTCGGTGCGGCACGGCCCGCACCAGGTGGCCCAGAAGTTCAGGAACACGACCGAACCGCGGTAGCGCTGCAGAGAGTGGACGTCCCCCGCCAGATCGGCCAGATCGAAGTCGACCGCCTGCACCGCGCGGCTCGGCAGTTGGAAGCCGAGATCCTGCATCGTGTCGGTCAAACCGCGTTCGCCGCTGGCGTTAGCGTCCGGGGAGGCCGCCTCGGTCGCCGGCTGGGCTTGCGGAACCGGCGCCGGTGCTGGCTTTTCGCGGCGTCCGAACGCCTGTCCGGGTGTCGCCGCGAGGCCGGCGGCGAGCGCCAACATGATGAACCGTGCTAGCCACGGCAATGCCAGCCGGCGCGGCCGCTCGATGGCCCGGTCACTTCGCATCTGCGCGGATGGTACCGGACCGCTAGGCGCCGAACAAGCTTGCCGCCAGCACCAGGCCGTTGAACAGTGCGTGCGCAAACGCGACACGATGCAGGGAGGGACGTTGCTGAAAAAGGAGCGCGAGAGCCGCCCCCATCAATGCCGCGAACGCGGCCGCGGCCCAGCCCTGGTACAGATGACCGGCCCCGAACAGCAGCGCGGAGCCCAGCGTCGCCAGCCATGCCGGCGCGCCCGCCGCCCGCAGCAGCGTCAGGCAATAGGCCCGGAAGTACGACTCCTCGCGGTAGGCGCCCGCCACCACGAAGGCGGCCGCGAGCGGGATTTGGCCGACGCGTTCCAACTCCCACCGGTGGCCGCGGCGCAGCGCGCCGCTCACCGGTTCCGGAAGGACATCCAGCAGGACGCTCGCCGAGGCCAGAGCCGCAACCATGGCGGCCGCGATCAGCAGCGCCTCGCCGGCGTCCCGGCCCCGTATGCGCCAGTCGACGGCGGAACGCGCCGCGTCGCAGCGGAGAATCGGCAGCATCATTGCCGCCTGCAGCGCGGCGAGCACGGTGGCCGCGGCCAGCGTACGCGGCAACGGCAGCAGGACCGCCGGCAGCGAAAGCAGCAGGTAGACCGCCCCCACGCGTGCCAGGGCGCCGGCAGCGCTGCGTTCGGCGTCGCCCTGGCTGTCGGTCCCCGTTCCGGCAAGCGTCGATGGCGGCTGCGGTCCGCGCCGGGCGGCCGGCAGCCGCCACGGTGTGGCGCCCATGCGCACCATGATACCCGTCCGGACGCAACACGTCGGGCGCCGCCGGCGCCGCCGATGGCGGCAATTGAAGCGCCGCCGCCGCGGCGGCGTTGGTTGAGGTGTGACGGACGAACATCGGCGGCATCCGATGCGGGTCACGCCCGCGCTGGCCGCGGCGGTCGCCGCAGTGCCATATCTGCTGGCGGCGGAGCGCTTGCTGCCCGCCGCCCTGAACGCAGGGACGGTGCTGCTGCTCGGCTGCCCGGCGATCAGCCTCGCCGCGGCCGCTCTGGTGCTGGGCGGCGGTGGCGCGATCCGGCGCTTGCTGCTGGCCGCGGTGGCAGGTTGCGTACTGGCGGGCGGCGCCGAGCTCGGACAGCGCATCGCCGGCGCCGGCGCCGGTGCCGGCTTGCCGCTGGATCAGGTCGATGAACTGCACGGCGTGCTGCTGCAGGACGGGTCGCGGTATGACGCCGGCGTCCGCTATCGCATCGCCGTGCAGCAGGTAGGTTCGGAGCGGCTGGACGCACGCGCCTCCGCCCGCTTCGTGGCTCTCGTTACCGTGCCGGCCGAGGTTGCCGGCCGCGGCTATCGCGGCCGGCGGGTTACCATCGGACGCGCCGTGCTGTTTAACGCCGCCGGCGGGCGGTTGCCGGCGGTTGGGCGCGCGGCCGAGGTGAGTCTCGCCGACTACGCTTCGCGCGTGGCCGCGGCGCGTGCGACCGCGCGCACCCGGCTGGAGCAACTCATTCTGGACCAGCGCGGCCCCGCGGCTGCTCTCCTGGCGGCGGTGCTGCTCGGCGATCGCCACCACCTCTCGGCAGAGCAGATCGCGGGCTTCCGGCGTGCCGGAGCGCTTCATCTGCTGGCCCTGTCCGGGCTGCACGTCGGACTGGTGTACCTCCTTGCGGTATCCGCCGGGCGCGGCGTGGCGCTGGCCGGAATGGCGGTGGCGCCGCGCTGGCAGCGCGGCTGGGTGGCCGCCGCCGGGGTGCTCGGAGTAGTGGCGGTATTCCTGTACGTGGAGCTGGCCGGCGCGCGCCCCTCGCTGGCGCGTGCCACCACCATGCTGGCGCTGGCCCGGCTGGCTGCCGCGGCCGGCCGCCGGCCCGGTTCCGTGAACGTGCTCGCCCTGTCCGCGTTGATGATCGTGGCAACCGACCCGCGCTCGGTGCACGAACTGTCGTTTCAGCTCTCCTATGCCGCGCTGCTGGGCATCCTGCTGGCCGGTCCGCCGGTGGCGCGCCGCTTGCCGGGGCTGCTGCCGCCGGGTGCGCGCGCCGCGGTCGGCATGGCGGTCGGCGCGCAACTGGCGACCCTGCCGCTGGTGCTCGCCACGTTCGGCCGAGCGCATCCGATCGGGGTGGTGTCCGGACTGGTGCTGGTGCCGTGCACGGCGCTGTTCCTGTGGACCGGCATCGGCGCTCTGCTGCTGTCGGCGCTCAGTGGCGGCGCACTCGATCCGTTCACCCACGTCCCGTTGCACCTGTTGTATAGTGCACTCACCATGCTCAACAATGTGTTCGGCCAAGCACCGGGAGTGCGCTGGTGAATCACAATTCTCCGGCCGCGATCCGTGCCGAACTGACCCGCCGCAAGGTGGAGCCCAAGAAGCGTTGGGGACAGAATTTCATGGTCAACCCGCGCACCCGGCGCAAGCTGGTCGAGATCCTGGCGATCGGCGAGGGCGATACGGTATGGGAAATCGGCCCCGGCCTCGGGGCGCTCACCGCGGAACTGGTGCCGCGCTGCGCCCGGCTGATCCTGTTCGAAATCGATCACGGCCTGATTCGCTATCTGAGCGAGGAGTTAGGCGATCAGTCCCACGTACGGATCGTGGCGGGGGATTTCGTGCGCATCTGGCAACAGGAGAGAGCCGACCATGGCGCGCCCGATCGGGTCGTCGGCAACCTGCCGTACCGCAGTGCATCGGCCATCATCGCCGCGCTCCTGGAGCACAACGCGCTGCCGGCGCATGGCGTGTTTACCGTGCAAAAGGAGTTGGCCGATCGCATCGTGGCGCGCGCCGGATCGCGCAACTATTCGTCGTTTTCGGTGCTCTGTCAGTGTCTGAGCGAGGTGCGCTCATACGGTGAACTCGCGCCCGGCACGTTCTATCCCGTCCCCGAGGTCACGTCCGCGGTCATCGGCATGCGTCCCGGCGGCAGCGCGCGCTCGGTCCGCAACCGGGACGTGCTGTTCGCGTTGATCCGCACCGCGTTCCAGGCGCGCCGCAAGACACTGCGCAATAACCTGCTCGCCCAGGGTGGTTTCGGCCTCAGCAAGGCGGATCTGCTGGATGCGGTCGAAGCCGCCGGCGTGGATCCGGGCTGCCGGGCCGAGGAACTGCCACCGGCCACCGTCGTGCGGCTCGCCGACTCGCTGGTCGGAAAGGGAGCCGCGGTGCCGCCCCAGCCGCCGTTCAGCGCGCCGGGCGACGACGACGAACAGGAAGAGGCGGCGGGCGCTAGATGATGCCGTATTCCTTCAGCACGCGCTGCAACTCCTGCTTGGCGGGGGCGGTCAGCGGCGTCATCGGCAGGCGGTAACTCTCCTCCACCAGCCCGACCGCGTGCAGCGCGCCCTTGACCGGTATGGGATTGGTGTCCAGGCCCATCAGCGCGGTGATCACCGGCAGAATCTCGTAGTGCACCGCGCGCGCCCCGGCCGTATCCCCGGCCTGCATGCGCCGCACCAGGTCAACCATCTTGCCCGGCAGGAGATTGCTGGTCACCGATATCACCCCGTTGCCGCCGAGCGCCATCAGGGGCAGCGTGATCTCGTCGTCGCCGCTCAATACGGTAAAGCCGGGCGGGCGGCGCTGGATCAGCTCCATCATCTGCTTGAAGTCGCCGCTCGCTTCCTTGACGCCGACGATGTTGGGGTGTTCGGCGAGCGCGAGCATGGTCTGGTTGTCGATATTCTTGCCGGTGCGGCCCGGGATGTTGTAGACGATCAGCGGCAGGTCGACCGAGTCCGCGATCAACTGGAAATGGCGCAGGAAGCCGGTCGCGGACGGCTTGTTGTAGTAGCCGGCGACGTGCAGGCTGGCCTCGGCGCCGACCTCCTTGGCGAACCTGGTGTGCTCCAGCGCCTCGACGGTATTGTTCGATCCGCATCCGGCGATCACCGGCACCCGGCCCGCGGCCTGCTCCACCACCACGCGGATCACCTCGTGATGTTCCGCGTTGGTCAGGGTAGGACTCTCCCCGGTAGTGCCTACCGGCACCAAGCCGGTGATGCCGGCTTCGATCTGGCGGTCGACCAGCTTCCTGAGGGTGTCGCGGTCCAACTCGCCGGTCGCGGTGAACGGCGTTACCAGCGCGGTAAAGGTTCCTTCAAACATCGGTCCGGTGGTCTCCTTGCCTCGATCGGGTCAGCGCGCGGCCCGATCAGGCCAACATATCATCGATCAGGTCGTCGATGCCATACATGCCGCGCCTGCCGCTGCCCGCGGTGAGCCACGCCGCGGCGCGCAGGGCGCCGGCTGCCAGGTTGGCGCGCCCGCGCGCCCGATGGGTGAGTTCGATCGTGTCGTCGGCCGAGTCCCACACCAACGTATGGGTACCCGGTTCTTCGCCGCCGCGGACGGAGGCGACGTGCAACTCGTCGGCGTCGATCGGGCGGTCGAGCCGCTCGGTCGCCACCCGCTGCTTGCGCGAGCTGGCCGCCAGTACCGCGTCCGCGATGGTCAGGGCGGTACCCGACGGGGAGTCTGCCTTGCGGCGGTGGTGGCGTTCGAATATGGCGATGTCGTAGTCGTCGAACGGGTCCAGCAGCGCCGTTGCGTGCGCTGTCAGGCGCAGGAAGAGCTGCACGCCGAGCGAGAAGTTGCTAGCATGCAGGTAGCCGATGCCGCCGCCGGCCACGATGGTGCGTACCTCGTCCAGGCGGTCTCCCCAGCCGGTGGTGCCGACCGCGGCGGCCAAGCCGTACTGCGCGTAGCGGCGCGCATTCTCGACCACCCCTTCGGCGTTGCCGAACTCGATCGCCACGTCGGCGCCGGCAGCGAGTTCGGCGGTCAGCGCCGCGGCGTCGGCATCCGCAACGTGCGGATCGATGCGGGCGGCTATGTCGTGACCGGCGGCGGTCGCCAGCCTCTCTGTCTCCCGGCCCATGCGGCCGTAACCGATGATCGCGATCCTCATGGCGCGCCCATCATAGCGCGCCGCGCCGGATGTTGCGACCGGCGCGCGCCTTTTCGTATGATCCGACGTGTGCAAGTAGGCATTTACGGCCTGGGACGCTTCGGGGTGTTCTGGGCCGCCCAGTTGGCGCGCCACGTTCCGGTGTGCGCGTACTCGCGTCGCCTCCACCGCCCGCCGGCCGGCGTGCGCATGGTTTCCGAACGACAGGTGTTGCACTGCCCGGTAGTGGTTCTGTGTGTCGCCATCTCCGCGTTCGAGGAGGTGGTGGACCGGATCGCTCCCCACCTGCGGCGGGACACGCTGGTGATGGACACCTGTTCGATCAAGGGCATGGCGGCGCGCATCATGGAACAGCGGCTACCGGCTACCACACAGATCCTTGCCACCCATCCGATGTTCGGCCCCGACTCGGCGCGCGACGGCATCGCCGGCCTGCCGATGATCCTCTGTCCGGTGCGCGTGGCCGCGCACGGCCTGCAGGAGTGGCGGCGCCGGTTCTCGGCGATGGGCCTGCGGGTAATCACGATGACCGCCGACGAGCACGATCGCGAGGCGGCGTTCACTCAGGGCGTCGCCCACTACCTCGGGCGCGTGTTGGCGGAGATGGGCCTGCGCCAGTCCGAGATCGCCACCGTCGGCTACCAGCAGCTGCGCGAAATCGTGGAGCAGACCTGTAACGACTCGATGCAGCTCTTTGTCGACCTGCAACGCTACAATCCCTACACGGCGGAGATGCGCGAGCGGCTGGAGGATGCCTTGAGCAGCGTGCGCAGCCAACTCGACACGCCGGGCGCTTCCGCACCCGCCGGCGCCGGCCGCTAGGCAAGGTTTACTTCGGCGCCGCTGCTCTCTACACTTGCCTTCCACCCGGGCCGCTAGCTCAGTCGGTAGAGCAACAGCCTTTTAAGCTGTGGGTCGACGGTTCAAATCCGTCGCGGCTCATCTTCGTAAGTGTCAGCAGTATTGTGAGGCCCAGCGCGGAGGCCAGGAAACTCTTCCCGAACCCTCGCCACACGCAAGCACGCCGCAGAGGGTGGGCCGTAAGCGCCGCCTGAGCGAACCACGCCTCCCGCCGACCCTCCGCCGAGCGCAGGACCACTTGGCATCAGCCGGGTGTCACTACCGGCGTTGAGCTCTTTCTGCCCATTTCGCGTCAGGTGAAATGCGGATCGGTGTCTCGGCCTCGGGTCGCTCCCGGTTCAGGACGTTCGGTCCGGGATTCAGCAGCAAACGGTCAGATTCCTGCTCGCGCCTGCGCAGCGCCTGGACGATACGGGCAAGGTCATGCCCATATTGCGCGGCATGCGCTTGACGATGCCGGCGAACATCTTGAACGATGGGATCTTCAATCATTCGAGTCCCCTCCTAGTTCCTCGGGCGAGCAGATGTGTGGGCACGCAAATCCAAACGATTCCACAACCCCTGCAATTGCCGACTTCCTCTCGGCGTTATTGATGTGGCGAAAATTCCAAGTCAGGAGATAGTCCGCACCCTGCGCCGCGGCAATCGCGACGTGCAAAGCATCGTTCTCACTCCCGGCCGGAATAGCTCCTTCGAGCAACAGCTTCTCTGCCAATTCGACAGCAGCGTCCGAAATCGCCAAGCTAGGAATGCCGATAACCCAGCCCATGCGACGTTGAGCAGCGTCGCCGTCTCCACGGCCGATCTCTTCTTCGACCAATCCAGAAATACGCAGATCGAAACGATGCCTGTGACCATTCCACCAACCCGCGGCTGATCAACTCCCGGTAGGACAGGTAGTGTGCGGGCCCTGGCTGCTCATCCTGCCCGCGGCGAGCGTCTTGCCAAGATCCTGGCCTGCCACCGGTGCCGCCTGAGGAGACACCTGGTGGGTGTGGTACAGGCCGTACAGCCACTGGCATGTTTCTACCGTACCCTTGTCGAGAAGGAGTGACCAGGGAGCCGGTCTCCGTTCTATGCTGGTTCGATTCGGCCTGCCTGAAGTACCCGGACAACGTTCACGTCTGGAACGCCAAGTACGGTGACGAGCGGTCGTTCTGCGAAAACGGAGTGCGCAAAGATCTCCAGGACTGGGCAAGCGCGGTCTCACCGCCGCAGAGATGGCCGATTCGTACGAGTTCATGATCCGGCGCGTGGCAGGAGACCCGCGCGCGTGCGGGCTGTCGGTGTGCCGGACGCTCTATGACCTGGTATCGGGCGCGATGCGGTACCGGCACGGCGCCCAGGAGGGCATCTACGACGAACACGGCAATCCCAGGGTCGCCATCGTCCGCAAGATCAAGGCGATCAACAGCGCCCTCCATGACTACGTAATGCATCCACACAGTGATGCTGACCTTGCCGAATACGAGACCAGGTTTCCTCGATCGGATAGCGTTGTCGAGACAGCCGGCAATGGCAGACAGTGCGTCGCGGTCAGGGTCTACCCGGGCCGCCCCGACAGCAAGGGCGTCTCCCTCCTATCTCGCGGCCAGGAATCCATCGTCCTCTCCCTCGACTGCTGGCAAATGAAACGCATCTACGAATAGCGCTCCCGCCCTGAGGCCAGCGTCGGCCATGCAACGTGCGCGCGCCCCCTCCTACCGCCGCGCCTCTCCGCCCTCGTGGACCTCATGACCGAAGGTCTCGATATGGAATCGAATCGCTGATCGGACGTCTTCGAGCGCCTGCTTGCACGTGTCACCTTGCCCGACAACGATGCCCCTTCAAGCCGAGCGGGTATGCGACGTATCCGTCTCTGTGCTTTTCAACGATGATCTTGAGTCGCGTTTCCATACGCCGCGCTTGTCAGTCCAGGGCCACCGTTTCACCTGTTCGGGCGGACTGCAGGATGGCGTGGGACACTTGTAGCGCCTTGTGGCCATCTGCCACGGAGGCGAGGCTTTTTCGTCCTGCCGCGATCGATTCGATGAAGTCGTCGGTCTGGCGGCGGTAGGATTGGTCGTCGAGGTCGTCCTGCAGCATCTCGACCACTTCGAAATCGTCGTCATCGGTTTTGCGGTGGAATTCGCGGCTGCACCAGATGCCGTTGTTGCCCAGCGCGGTGCCGGACACGAATGCCGTGCCGCGCGTACCGAGCACGCCGCGGCTGTTGAAGCCGATGCGGCTCGACCAGCTCGCGTTGATTACCGCCGATGCGCCGCTCCGCAACCGCAGCAGGACGTGTGCATTGTTGTCGAAGCCGTCCAGGTCGGTGGCGGTACTAAAGGTGGCGCCGCTCACCGCCGCGACGTCGTCGTTCATGATCCAGCGCAGCAGGTCGATGTCGTGCGACAGCGACTCCACCGTCATGCCGCACAGGGTGGCAGGATCGGTACGCCAGTTGTTGCCGCGCGCCGTTCCGAGCGCGCCGGCGCCCATACCGAACCGCTGGCACCAGAAGTGGTGCAGCCTGCCGAGCGAGCCACCCCGCGCGGTGTCGTGGAGGCGCCGGTAGCCGGTCCGGTAGCGCTGGTTGAAGCCGGTCACCGCCACCACGCCCTGGCGCTGCGCCGCTTCGACAATCGCGGCGCCGTCGTCCAGGGAGATGGCCAGCGGTTTCTCGCACAACACGTGCTTGCCGGCGGCGATCGCCTGCACGGCGTACTCGCGGCGGTACCCCGGCGGGGTGAGGACGTAGACGGCATCGCATCGCTCCAGCGCCGGATCGAGGCGGTCGAACGGTTCGCCGCCCCAGCGCGCGGCAAACCGCTGGCGCCGCTCCTGGTCGATGTCGACCGCCGCCACGATTTCGGCGTTGATATTCTCCGCCAGGGCGAGACCGTGCTGCCGGGCAATCCCGCCGGTACCGACCACTGCGACCTTGATCTGCGCCATGATGGCAACTGTCTATCGGATGTCCGTCGAGCGGCAAGAGGCGCCGGGCTTCGAGGCCAGCATCGGCTTCCGCGCAGCCGATCAGCGAGTTGCCCGCGGCTGCTCAGGCCGAGGCGTGGGCGGGTGGGGCGGGCTGTGGCGGGCGGGGTCGCATGGCCACGGCGAGCCGCAACCTGATAGCATCCTTGGCGGACGGCGCGTGGCGGCGGTGGCCGCCATCTTTGCGCAGGAAAGGAGAATGGGGCAATGAGATCGGTGATTTGCGTTCACGAACGGTTCGAACGAATGTGGTCGTTTGCGGCCGACTATTGGCACCGGCGCTGGCAGGAGAACGGCGGCTGCGAGCTGTACCGCACCGAGGAGGCGGATGCACGGGCACCGCAACTGGTGCCGGATCCTGAGTCGGTGCAGCGGCTTGCGCTGCTCGGGTTTCCCGGCGACGAGCAGGACCTGGAGCCGTTTGCCGCCCTCGAGGAGTGCTACTACCAGCGCACCCGGGCAATGTCGGCGGACGGGATCGAGGCGGCGGAGGCGCGCGGCGTGCGCTTCATCCCGCACCGCCATGACCTGTATTGGGGGCAGTCGGTCGCCGAGGTTGGGCTGGGCCTGACGATCGGCGCGCTACGGCGCATTCCGCAGCGCTACACCGCGATGATGCAGGGGCATGATACGTGGCGCTACGTGCCGGAGGTGGGCCGGCCCGGCCAGCCGGGCGGGCAGATGTGCGACGACACGCGGTTCAGCAACGGCACCATCGCCGGCAAGCGGGTGCGGGTGGCCGGCATCGGCAACATCGGTGGCCGCTATGCGTCCTGGTGCGCGGCCATGGGGGCCGAGGTAGCGGCGTGGGACCCGTTCGCGGCGCAGGCGGCGTTCACGCTGGCCAAGGTGGAGCGCCGCTACGAGTTGCACGATCTGGTTCGCGACGCGCAGATCTTCGCGCCCATGCTGCCGCCCACCGAAGAGACCTATCACATCATCACCGCCGAGCTGATCGACGCCTTGCCGCGCGGCTGCCTGGTGGTGCAGGTGACGCGCGCCTTCATCTGCGACGTGGACGCGCTCTACCGGCGCGTGCTGAATGACGAGCTGGCCCTCGCCGCCGACGTGTTCGGCACCGAGCCGGCGCGGCGGAGCGGCGAGCCGGTGCCGCTGGATTCGCCGCTGCTGGGGCGCCACAACGTGGTGCACACGCCGCATATCGCCGGCCGTACGGTCGATGCCAATCACGCCTGGGTCGAAGATATCATCGCCCGGTTCACGGTACGATGATGGTCGTATTGGACGCTCCCGAGATCACGAAGCTGCCGCACGAGACGGTGGCCGGCGAACGGCGGGTCCGGACCGGGGTGCTCAGCGATGCCGATCTGGCGCGGTTCGCGGAGCAGGGCTACGTGGTGGTCCCCGATGCCGTGCCGGCAGAGAGTCTGCGCGTCATGGCGGAGCTTGTCTGGCGCTTCCTGGACGCTGACGAAGACGATCCGGCCAGTTGGTACCGGATCGCGCCGCGCGAGGCCACCGGGCAGGCGGCTCCCATTTCGCGCGCGGGCATGGTGGAAGTCTACCAGCAGCAGGCGCTGTGGGACAATCGCCAGTACCCGCGCGTGTACCAGGCGTTCGCGGACATCTGGCAGACTAAGCACCTCTGGGTGACGCTCGACCGCGCCAACATGAAGCCGCCGGTGCACTCGGATCATCCCGAGTGGCAGCATGGCGGCTTCATCCATTGGGACCTGGATACCTCCCAGAATCCGGTTCCGTTCGGGGTGCAAGGGGTTCTGTATCTCACCGATACCGCGGCCGATCAGGGCGGCTTCCAGTGTGTGCCCGGCTTTCCCCGGCGCTTTGCGGAGTGGGTTCGCACCCAGCCCGCCGACCGCGATCCGCGCTATCCCGACCTCGACGGGCTGGACATGCGGTCGATTCCGGGGCGCGCGGGCGACCTGCTGATCTGGAACTCGCTGCTGCCGCATGGCAACGGCGAGAACACCTCCGATCGCCCGCGCCTGGCGCAGTACATCTCCATGTTTCCGGCGGCGCGCGGCACCGAGCAGGAGCGCCTTGGTCGCATCGCCGCGTGGCGCGAGCAGCGTTCGGCCAGCGGCTGGCCCGGCGACCCGCGCAACTGGGAGCAGCGCCACGGCCAGTGCGCATTGCTGAACGGCCTGGGCCGCCGGCTGCTGGGCCTGGACGCCTGGGACTGACGGACTGTAGCTATAGCAGGGATCGGAAGCCGCGCTCGCGGCCGAACAGGACGCGATTGGAGTCGTGGAAGTTGCGCGCGCCGCGCGACGCGGTGCGCACCACGTAGATCAAGTCGTCGCCGTCGAACTGCCAGTCCACGTATTGATAGCCGGTGAGCCGTACCGAGTCCTCCGGCAACAGTCCGCTGTCGTCCTGCATCAACGTCTTCACCACCCGCCACCGGTACAGATCGTCCGACGCGCACAGCCCCAGCACGTTGCGCTGGCGCTGATGCAGGTGCACTCCTTGTTGCTGGGAGGCCTGCCATCGGGAGATCAGCCAGTCCTGGTCCGGGACCACGTTGGAAAGGGTAAGGTAGGCGCCCGATACCGGATCGCGGCGCACGGTGAATTTGGCCTTGCCGCCGGGAAACGGGATGAAGCCGCCGGGACCCTCGGCATCTGAGGATGGTTCGAAGCTGAGGCGCCGGCCCTGGTCCTCGATCTTCACCATGGCGGCGACATCCTGAGCCAGCGGTTGGGCTTCGAAGGTCAGCACGTCCCACAACTGGCCGTCCGGTGCAGCCACCACGTTGCCTTCGCGCCAGCCGGGCAGGGTGACCGGCCCCCACGCGGCCGGGGTCCACGCCGGGCGGAATGGCAGCTTGTTGCTCATCCGCCAACTGGCGGCGTGCAGCAGGTCGGCGTCCACCGGCGCCGAAACCACGCACGCCTGAAAGCCGAGCCGTTGCGACAATCCGTCGGGTAGCGCCCGCCGCAGCGGGCACGCATTCGGAGCTCGCTGCTGCAGGAACGAGTCGAGCCGGACACGCCATGACAGAGAATGAGGACCAACGTGACGCTTCACGCAAGCACCCTGCCGCCTCTATAAGGGAAGACCACGAGAGAGCGTAAGTAAGGCAAATGGACGGCGTTGGGATTGTTGTTTCTCTGCACACGCTGTGCAGCAGACTGCTTCGCCGGCTCAATTGGCCGGAGAGGATCCACTCCGACGAACCCACCCAGCCACTGGACGCACGCACTTGCGCACTGGGCTACGTTGCGCGACAATAGGGTCGATCGAATCGAAGGAACACGGTGATACTGGAGATGACCACATACGCTTCGCTTGCTCGGCGACGTGCTAGCAAAGCCTCGATGTGCTGAGCTGTCCGGTTTCGCCTAACCGAAGGTCTTGGATCACAGATGGAGGCGGGATGTGGCTAAGCGTGTGAGTATCGTTAACTTCAAGGGTGGCGTAGGGAAGACAACGCTCGCATTCCATCTCGGTACCGGGTTGGCAAGGTATCGCACTGGAACGAAGGTGCTGTTGATCGATATCGACCACCAAAGCAGTCTCTCAATCCTCTGTTTGGGGACAGAGAAATGGAAACAAGCCGTGACACGACGCAGAATGTGGGAGGAAGAAATCTCCATAACCAGTTCAAGGATGTGACGGAAGAGTTACGGAGGAGAATTGACGTTCTATGAGTAGCAGCCTGCCAAAACCAGATTTCGACCAAAAGCCCGATGTACAAAGGAGTGCTCTCAAGGTTAAGGACGTGGTTCGATTTCTGTCCATTCTCGTAAGACTATATGGCAATGACAGAACGGGAAACGCAGAGTTGAGCGAGGGACTTCGACAGCTCGCTAAAGCCCTACGTCCTCATGCGGAAAGATCTGTTTTCGATCTCGCAGATGTTCTTCGGCCACAGCAGAGAATAGACCGCCAAACGCCCCGAACGCGAGCAGAGTCCATGCTTCCTCAAGATTTGTCGTCAATCTCAGCGGATGAGATCGAAAGAATACTAACTGATAGTAGCTACCGCAAGGTTCAATTGGTTGAACTTGGAGTTCACCGATTCGGCATTTCCCAATCGAAGCTAGTAGGGCTAGACCGGAGTGCTGTGAAGGAATCAATACGAGCTGCACTAGACCATGAGCGGTCTCTTGTTGTGATCTCGCAGGAAGCTTGACGTACCGGAACCAATAGACTGTCGTGAGAGACTGTTGCGGAATTCCGGCGGCAGTCGAATCCCTATCCGTCCAAGGTTAAAACGAGAGTGGCTGCTTGAGGTGGGCGAGTTCGTCAACGGCTACAATCAATACGCCTACATTCCGGGCGAGTGCGTGGCCGCCCTGCCGCTCGGCGAGGTGTTCGTGGAGATCTGCCGCGGCTACGAGGTGCGCCCGCTGCGCACCCGGGTCACCGTCACGCCGCAGACCGACGAGCTGACCTTCGAGCTGGAGCGGGTGCTGCAGTGGCGCTCACCGGACGCGGGAGTTACAATTGGGGGAATGAGGAGAATCGCGATGGGATTCTGGAACGACGTCTGCCGACTGCGAGCGGAAAACGCTATTCCGCGAGTCTGGAAGCGCGAGCACCTGATGGAACGCTTAAGCTATGCGCCGAGTACCATCAGAACCGTTCCATCAAACTGGAGCATAGCACGCGAGGGAACAGGCATCGGTGACTCCGTGATGAGAGGTAGTGAGCCAAAGGCTTGGCGCGTCGGTGTCGGCACATTCGAGTTGATTGAGGATCCTGACGATGACGAATCAACGAGGCAGTCAAACCGAGCGTGCGCAAGTGAGCGGGCGGACCATCTAAGAGAGAGAGGGAGCCGGGACCAGCACAAGACAGGCATTCGTAACGTGCTACCGCGTCCGATCAAGGTTTGCTTGACCGAAACCGAGCGCCGCTCTATCGAGGGTCTCCGTACCGCAATGAAGGCTGACTGGTTGGTCCGCAGATATCTTCGCGAAAAACATGGCAGCACGGCGATAATCGAGGAAGATCATAACGGTTCCGACATAAGGGTTTCTTTCAACGGCAAGACAGAGTCGATCGAGATAAAGGGCACCAGGAGCACAGAGATTGCGTTGGGTAAGTTGAAGGTCTCGAGCCGGCGGTCCCATTACGCGTTGACGACTATGGCAGCTCGGATGTATAGAGTCGTGGATGTCGACAGCTCCACTCCACGGATCTACATCCTGGAACACGGAGTACATTACAGGCTCGTTCCCGAGCCTCGCTGGGCTGCCACGTCGGTGTCGAGACGGGCGAACGAGTATCCCTTGCGGGGTGCCCGCTACCGCCTTGATCGTCCCTTCGATTCAGTTGCCGAGCATGAGTGGGCGGTCGACAAGTGATCGTTGTCGATGTTATCTGAGGCTGCCTCGCGGACTCGCACGACGGGGGGCGGTCTCACGCGGGCGAATCGAAGGGGGTTGGCACCTTCTGGTTGATCACCTCCCAGCCGGTGACGTCGCCGCCGTTGGGCCTGAACGCCTGGACCTGACGGACGGTAGCTAGAGCAGGGATCGGAAGCCGCGCTCGCGGCCGAACAGGATGCGGTTGGAGTCGTGGAAGTTGCGCGCGCCGCGCGACGCTGTGCGCACCACGTAGATCAGGTCGTCGCCGTCGAACTGCCAGTCCACGTACTGGTAACCGGTGAGCCGTACCGAGTCCTCCGGCAACAGCCCGCTGTCGTCCTGCAGCAGCGTCTTCACCACCCGCCACCGGTAGGAAGCGGGATGAAGCCGCCGGGACCCTCGGCGTCTGAGGATGGTTCGAAGCTGAGGCGCCGGCCCTGGTCCTCGATCTTCACCATGGCGGCGACGTCCTGAGCCAGCGGTTGGGCTTCGAAGGTCAGCACGTCCCACAACTGGCCGTCGGGTGCGGTCACCACGTTGCCTTCGCGCCAGCCGGGCAGGGTAACCGGCCCCCACGCGGCCGGGGTCTACGCCGGGCGGAACGGCAGCTTGTTGCTCATCCGCCAACTGGCGGCGTGCAGCAGGTCGGCGTCCACCGGCGCCGAAACCACGCACGCCTGAAAGCCGGTGCCCCACTGCATCGGGTCGCAGTCCTCGAATGCTCGGTAGATGCGTCCCTCGTGGACCAGCACGGCTACCGGCGCGCAGTGGTAGTTGGGCGGCGTGCGGTGTGCTCCGCCGGGAAACAGGAGCCCGCTCGCCTCATCCTCGGGGTGCGTCCAGCAGAATCCGCAGTCGTCGCTGCGGCGGATCACGATCGACCCGTACTGCTGTGACGTCCCGAACAGGTAGACCGCGTCGCGGTGCACGAACAGGTTGCTCCAGACGCGTTCATGACGTGGGTGACGTTGCTCCAGCTCGCGCCGCCGTCCTCCGACCGATACACGCTGGTGAGGCCGACAGCAGTGCTATCAGGGATGAGCGTCGTTGGTCGTGGCGGGTCCGTCGTTCCACTCGGCGAGTCTCTGTTGCAGAGCCCGGAGGCCGTCCTCGTCAACGCCGGTGGCCGACTCGATGGCCGACCAGGGAAAGCCGGCGCGTACCAAGTCCTCGATGGTTGCCACCTGACCTTGCAAGCGCCCTTTCAGTTCGCCTTCCTTATGGCCTTCCTGGCGCCCTTGATGTACTCCCTTATGGAACAGTTGCTCGATGTAGTTCATGGCGTCACCTCCCGGTCCCGGCACCTGCCGGCGTAATTCCTTTATGAACCGCGCACGGATCGTCGCCCTCTGCGTTGCCAAGACGTACAGGATGAACGGTCGCAACTCATCCATCCCTCCACGCCGGTTCAGTCGCGTCAGCAGCGGCATCACCCGCTGCAGTAGCTGCCAGTGGTCTCGATAGGCCACCATCATTGTGAGCAACGCGACCCGTCCTTTCAACTCCCCTCTCACCGCTTCCACCGTCTCCGGCGTTGCCGCCGACAGATCGATCAGCAGGTGCTCGAAGTGCGGCAGCCACGGCCACCCACGCACCGCCGCCGCGAACAGGTCGGAGAACTCCGTGGAAGACGCCCAGGGCTGCCTTCCCTGGTAGAACACGAGCGGCACGATGGGGCGCAATACGCGCTCCTTCCGATACCTGGTACGATCACGCTCCCAGATCCGGGAACAGTACTTGAGCAGCCGCAGGCGCATCCAGCGGGACGGCTTCGATTGATGCTCCAACAGTACGTACAGCCACGCCGGGCGGCCCGACCGCCGCCGGATCGCAAACAGCAGGTCGGACTCGGAATTACGCAACTCGTCGTCGATGAAGCTGGTGTTCTGCAACGCCACCGTCGACCACTGCAGCGCGCCACTGACCGACCGCGGCAGGTAGGCGCGCAGGAAGCCGGCGGCCGCTGCCGGGTCGGAGAACACCCAACGAAACAGCTTGTCGTGCGGTTGGTGCACGAAGGCATCGAGATTGGTCACTCATCCCTCCCGATCAGGTCGGCGACGCTCCGCGACCGCGCGGGTCCGCTCTACCGCTATACAACTGCAGCGCGGAGGTGCTGCTTCAACGACTTGACGGACGGAGTCCACGCCGCGCTTGACATCTTTACGCGAGCGTGACACGATGGGGAGATTCGGGGATCGAACGGATGCGGATGAAGCGCCATGATGACAGCCCGCGCAGTGACCGGTTAGCAGTGACGCAACCGGTGCGTCCGAATCCTACCCGCAGGCCCCCCCCCCCCCGGCTCCACGTCCCACAACTCTTTATACGACAAACAACTAACCGCCTCGGCTGATCGCCCCGTACGCGACCCCGCGCACGCGGTTGCCTTCACGACCGCCGTAGCTGTCGGTGGCGCCGGCTCGGTCCATCGCCAAACCGGCATGCGGACCGCCCGCGCCCTTCCCGGCGACCGCAACCGCCCGCGATGCCCGCCAGCGACTGACTGTCGGCGAAACCCAGCGCCGACGTTGCCGGCCGTTCAGACGCGCTGCTTCACCGCTTCACCGACCACGGCCCCGCGTGGCGTTGTGAGGCAGGTCCCGATGTCCGCCGAGCGGTCGGTGCTTGCCTGATGGGCCGCACACGCGGTCCCTATCTTCCGTCTATTTCCGGCCCGAGACAGACAGTTTCCGTCGGGCATCTGGCAGGGCACCCGGTGCCCCCAGAGAGGAGGTGCAAAATGATACTCAAAGAACCTTACGCGCGCGCGGCGTGAGCCCGGGTGAGCCCGGTGAGTCGCACGCCGCGCGCTTCAGGAATTTGACTCTGACTGGCGGTCCGCGTTGCGGGCCCGAGAGTAGCCAGGGAGCGCCAAGTCGCCTCGCAATACTCTATACTCTCAAAAATACATTTATGGAGAAACCATGAATAATATCGCAAGCATTACAAGGACCTTCGCAGTTGCGTTGGTCCTCGTTCTGACCGCAACCGGCCTGTGGGCCACTGGCGCTGAAGAGGCGCCGGCAGCCGCCGCCGACAAGCAGTACGTCACCGACCCCAGCACCGGCAAGGTGGTGACCGCACCGGAGTATGGCGGGACACTGACTATTGCCGCGCGGAGCCAGCCGCCGCACGCAGACCCCTTTTTCATACACACCCCGGGAAGCGCCGTAAGTGCCGTTGCAGAGAAGCTGGGCATGGGGAACTGGGGAATCGATCGGGACGAATTTGCCTTCACAAGTCAGTACATGGCTCTTTCTGCCATCACAGGGGTATTGGCGGAAAGCTGGGAAATTTCCCCGGACGGACTCACCTATACCTTCCACATCCGCCAGGGCGTTCATTGGCATGATAAGGCGCCGATGAACGGGAGAGCATTGACGGCCAAGGATATCGAGTACAACTATCACCGCTACTTGGGACTGGGCAGCGGCTTCACCGAACCGGCTCCCTGGGAGCTTTCAGGACTCAAGCCCTTGCCCTGGGAATCGATAACGGCCACCGACGAACGGACGCTGGTGATGAAGCTGAAGACGCCCGTCCTCCCTGCGCTGCTGACTATCTTCGACGCCGCTGTCTTTGTGTTGCCCCCCGAGGTGATCCAGCAGCACGGCGACACGAAGGACTGGAGGAACTTCGTCGGCACGGGGCCCTTCATGCTGACCGACTGGGTCGACGGCACCTCGATGACCTGGACGAAGAATCCTGACTACTGGGGCCACGACGAAAAATACCCACAGAACCGCTTGCCCTATGTGGACGAGTTGAAGGCGCAGATCATTCCAGATGAAGCAACCCGTCTGGCGGGGCTGCGCTCGGGTAAGATTGACTACCTGGGTTTCCCAAGCGGAGCTGAGATAACGTCTCTTGACCAGGTAGCGAGCCTCCGGCGGACCAACCCCGAAATCGTCGTGACCCCATGGTGGGACCGTGCGGAGACGGGTTACGCCTTGAACACGACCAACCCGCCCTTTGACGACATACGGGTGCGCCGGGCCATGCAGATGGCACTGGACCTGGAGACCATCAACAATACCTACTTTAATGGTGCTGCCAATGTGACACCTCAGGGGGTGGTCGGTGATCAAATCAGCGGGTATTACACCCCGTTTGAGCAGTGGCCCGAAGATGTCAAGAAAGGCTATCGGCATGACCCGGAAGGAGCCAAGAAGCTCCTGGCGGAAGCGGGCTATCCCAATGGATTCACGACCGTGGTCAACCACTTCAACGAGTGGGATTTAAACTATACACAATTGGCTGTCGAATACTGGAAGGCCATTGGCGTTGATGCAGAGATTAGACCATACGACCGAGCGAGCGGAGGGACTTTTATAAACGAACGGACTTGGGAAGGTATGGTGAGTGCGATACCGACCTGGAATAGGAATGCTGCTTGGTTAATACGCTGGAAGGGTCACTCGACCTCAGTGTGGGACGTCTCCGGCATCGCGGACCCTGAGTTGGACGCCATCATTGAAGCGGCCGAGGCCGCGACCACCATTGAGGAGCAGATGAGGTACGCCAAGCAGGCAGATATGATCCTCATCGAGCGGCAGGGGGACGTCTCGGGTCCTTTCGCTCCAAAGTTCAACGTGATCCAGCCGTGGGTCATAGGGTATAATGGGGAAGCCCAGCTGGGAAGTATGGAGAGGGCACCCATTTTTGCCCGCCTCTGGATTGATCGGGCGCTGAAGCAAGAAATGGGTTATTAACTCACACTTCTTGCGGCTGATCTTGGACACGACGGAGTCGGGAGGCTTGAACTAGCTTCCCGGCTCCCTTCTCATTTCAATGTAAGGAAGCGGGCGCGGCCAGGAGCGGTTTATGAGAACCTATATCATCAGGCGGTTACTGCTCACAATCCCCACGTTGTTTGTGTTGAGCATCCTGGTCTTCCTCTCGGTCCGCTTCATCCCCGGCGATGTAATAGATATGATGTTTGGTGACATGCAATACATGGCCGG
Organism: Spirochaetia bacterium; assembly: GCA_965262935.1. GTDB lineage: Bacteria > Spirochaetota > Spirochaetia > SZUA-6 > Bin103 > Bin103. The sequence continues at coordinate 2,858,949 of OZ253572.1, forward strand.
GGGTATCGACCGTGAAGCTCTCGAGCGGATGTTGGGACTGGACCAGCCTGTGTACGTACAGTATGGACGCTGGATGGGAGGAATCTTACTACGCGGCACTCTTGGCAATTCACTATTGGGTGACTGGACGGTCGACGAGAGGATATTAGGCCGATTGCCGGTCACTATCGAGCTGGGTGTCATGTCCCTCGTAATTGGACTCCTCATAGGCGTGCCGGTCGGCATCTACTCGGCGATTCGCCAGTATACGGTCGCCGACTATGCCGGACGCACCGTCGCCATCATCGGCCTGGCAACACCTAACTTCTGGCTGGGAACTATGGTGATGGTCTACCCGGCCATCTGGTGGGCCTGGTCGCCACCGATGGGGCTGATTCCTTTCTCCGAAGACCCGCTGGGGAATCTCGGGATGTTCCTCATTCCCAGCCTCATTCTGGGGACGTATCTCTCAGCGGCCACCATGCGGATGACCCGCACCATGATGCTGGAGGTTCTGAGGCAGGACTATATCAGGACCGCCTGGTCCAAGGGTCTCAAGGAACGAGTAGTCGTCATCAGACACGCCATCAAGAATGCCCTCATCCCGGTTGTTACCCTGATAGGCATGCAGTTGCCTATTCTGGTAGGAGGCTCCGTTATCATCGAGAACATATTCAACCTGCCCGGATTAGGTCGTCTTATGCTGAATGCCCTAGATGCTCGAGACTACCCAGTGGTTTCCGGGATAAACCTGGTTTTCGGCGCCGCGGTTATGGGGATCAATCTCATGATAGATCTGACGTATGCTTTCTTAGATCCCAGGGTCCGCTATCAGTAAAGCGACAATGACGAATTCGAGTCGTGGCACGGGGACAAGTTTGGAAGCAGACGAACCAAGGAGACGTACCGCTGTGGCTAATCTTCTCGTCAGAATGGTCAAAGAGCAGCCACTGGGAACTCTAGGAGGGATCGTCATACTGCTATTGGTCCTCGTCAGTATCTTCGCCAACGTGTTGGCTCCGTATAGTTACAGTGAAGTTCACTTGGCAGATAGGTTGACCGGCCCATCGGGTGAATATCTCCTGGGTACTGACCAACTGGGGAGGGACATTCTGAGCCGCCTAATATACGGGGCTCGAATTTCGATATTCGTTGGTCTGGCAGCGACTACTCTGCACGTTGTGGTTGCTGTGTTGATAGGCGGAACTGCAGGGTTCTTTGGCGGAAAAGTGGACCTTGTTGTGCAGAGATTTGTCGATGCCTGGATGTCTTTCCCGGGGCTGCTGCTGCTTTTGACGATTATGTCCATAGCGGGGCAGGGTCTAGCACAGATAATAGTGGTGTTGGGGGTATCCTCCGGTATTGCCAACTCGAGGGTGGTGAGGAGTGCCGTTATCGGCATCAAGGAGAATGCCTACTTTCTAGCGGCACAGGCAACTGGCAGCCCCGCCGCCAAAACATTGGCGCGGCATGTGCTGCCGAATATTGTGGCTCCAATAATCATCATATTCTCGATAACTGTCGGAGGCATAATCGTGGCGGAGGCTTCCTTGAGTTTCCTAGGATTCGGTCTGCCACCCGAAGTTCCTGGCTGGGGAGGTATGCTCAGCAGAGAAGGCCGTCAATATATGGAGATAGCACCGTGGCTGGCCTTGTGGCCTGGTTTGTGCCTGACTATCGTCGTCTACAGTCTCAACATGTTCGGCGACGCGCTGAGGGACCTGCTCGACCCGAGAATCAGGGGTGGTGTTGGTCGTCTCGGTGCCGGAACATGACTCCAGCATCAGGTACGTACCGCCGTGCGGTTCCCTAGTCGGGATGCCGCCCAGGTAACCACGCCTCTGCGCTGGGCGGCCGTCCCGCCGCAGCCACCATTGTTCCGAATGGGTCGGCATCCCAGATGTCCTCGTGCTCGATCACCGTGCCGCCGGCGTCCTTCCGCTTCGCGACCGCGCCGCCGACCCGTAGGTGGTCGTAAGAGACCCTGCGCGTCCTCGACATCCCTGATGCCGGAAGCCCCAGCGATATCACGCCGGATGTCCTCCACCCGTGGTTCCCTCCCTGGCGCCACGGGTGACATGTAGGCTGTTCCGGAGGCGCGGCCGGACTGCGGCCGACCAAGTCGGCGGGCGCAGGATGGTTTATGGGCGCTGCCCTCCCGGTCAGCTGGAAGCGGATGTCGCTGGGATCGTATGCACCGAGTGAGTCACTCCACCGGACCAGCTCGACCATCTGTTGGCGAAACTCAGGCGCGTACGGTCGATGTGTATTCGGCATCGTTGCCTCCTCCTACCTCCTACCGCGTCACTCTCATTGTGTCCACGAAAGCGGGGCACCTCCAGTGCTCGAGCTTGCCGGCGAGCTACTCGTAGACCGTGCGCGAAAGGCCGTCAAGAAGGCCACCCATGATCGGGGCGGCAGCGGTGGCCGAAGTTCGGGAGATTGATTGCCCGAATGCTGGAGCGGTGAGTGTATGATCGCTACCAATGCCCACGCCTCCATCGGACCGTTTTTGGGCCCTGTCGCTGGACGGCGCCTTCAACGCCGAGCGCGCCGCGCTGCCCGACTCCCTCACCCCGCCGCCCGCCCTGGAGCGCGCCTTCGGCGCCCAGGCGTTCCGCGGCATGCCGTTTCTGCTCGGTTCGCCCGGCGCCGCTAATGTTCTCCTGGTTGCCGACGCCCCGGTCACGGTAGCAACCGGCGGTCTGACTGCCCGCTACCTGATGTTCGTGCACTACGTGGCCGACCGACCGTCCAACTACCTGCCGGGCTTTGCCGACAGCGACTGCGACGGCAACGAGCTCGGCGATCACGTGGCCGACTACGTGCTGCGCTACGCCGACAGTAGCGAATATGTGCACGCGATCCGGCGCCGCTTCGCGATCCAGCAGGCGCGCATCGGCTGGGGCGCCAGTCCGTTCGCGGCAGTGCCATTGCTGGCCGATCAGGTGACGGCCTCCGCCGCCGAGGATCAGGCGGCGGGGCGTATGCCGCGGGTCGCCTACGGCAGCGGCGAATCCCGCCACCGTTCCGGCCGCGACGCCGGCGGGCCGGGCGGCTGGCTGTACGCGCTGCCCAACCCGTATCCCGACCGGGCCATCGACGCCGTGGTGCTGCGGCCCGCCGCGGAGGCGTGCGTCGTGTACGGCATCGCCGTCACCGGGCTCGCCGATCACCCGCTGCGGCCGGGCACCCGGCACAAGCTGAGCCTCGACCTGGAGCCGGGCATGCGGTTCAACGGCGCCGGCGAGCTGGAGGGGATCGATGTGGATCTCGGCACGGTGATCTCCGCTCGCCCGGCGCTCGACTATGACGCCTCGGCATGGCGGTCCGGGACGCCCAACGTGCAGCCGGCCGCGTCCGCCACCCGGGCGCTGGTGGAGTACGCCGCACATCCGGCGGCAACGCTCTACCTGGACGGGCGTGCCGTGGCGCTGCGCGAACTGGCCGGGTCGCCGGTGGCGGTGGCGGTGGCGGCGGCCGATCGCCCGGTACGGATCCGGGTTACGGAGCGTGGCTCGGCGCAGCCGGTGGCGGTGCGCCTGCACCTGCACGGCGCCGCCGGCGAGTATCTGCCGCCGAAGGGCTACCACCGCACGGTGAACGGCAACTGGTTCGAGGACAATTACGGCGAGTTCGTCAACGGCTACAACCAATACGCCTACATTCCGGGCGAGTGCGTGGCCGACCTGCCGCTCGGCGAGGTGTTCGTGGAGATCTGCCGCGGCTACGAGGTGCGCCCGCTGCGCACCCGGGTCACCGTCACGCCGCAGACCGACGAGCTGACCTTCGAGTTGGGGCGGGTGCTGCACTGGCGCGAGCGCGGCTGGGTGACCGCCGATACGCACGTCCACTTCCTCAGCCCGCAGACCGCCCTCCTGGAGGGTGCCGCCGAGGGCGTGAACGTGGTCAATCTGCTGGCCAGCCAGTGGGGCGAGATGTTCAGCAACGTGTCCGACTTCGACGGCGCCACCACCCTGGGCGCGCGCGACTTCGGCGGCAGCGGCGAGTTCCTGGTGCGGGTCGGCACCGAGAACCGCATGCAGGTGCTCGGCCACATCTCGCTGCTCGGCTATTCGGGTGCCATGATCCAGCCGCTGTGTACCGGCGGCGCGTCGGAGTCGGCGGTCGGCGATCCGCAGGAGGTGACGATGGCCGACTGGGCCACCCGCTGCCTGGAGCAGGGCGGGGTAGTGGTGATGCCGCACGGCCCCAACCCGCAGTGCGAGCGCGCCGCCGACATCGTGCTCGGCGTGGTGGATGCGATGGAGATGATGACCTTCAACCCCTGCGACGGGCAGCTCAACCCGTACGGCATCGCCGACTGGTACCGTTACCTGAACCTAACCTCGGCTACCGGCTGCCGGTGGTGGGCGGTTCCGACAAGATGGCGGCGGCCTCCCAGTTGGGCGGCGTGCGCACCTACACCCAGCTCGGAATGCGCGAGTTCACCTACGACAACTGGATGGCCGCCCTGCGCGCCGGCAACACCTTCGTCACCGTGGGGCCGCTCGCCGAGCTGACGGTGGAGGGCAGGGCGCCCGGCGCCGTCCTGGAGCTGCCGCCCGGCGGCGGTACGGTCACCGTCGAGTGGCGCGTCGAGTCGGTCAGCGTGCCGATCACGGCGCTGGACGTAATCCACGGCGGCGTGGTGGCCGAAGAGATCGACGCCGGCGGCGCCCTGCAGGCCTCCGGCTCCGCGTCAGTACAGGTGACCCGCTCGTCCTGGCTGGCGCTGCGGGTGCGCGGCAGTTATCGCCGTGAGCAGCCCCGTGACATCGCCGCGCACACCAGCGCCGTGCAGGTGCGGGTAGGCGGGGCACGCCCGTTCTCGGCCCACGACGCCGGCCTCATCCTCGACCAGATCGAGGGCGCGCTGGCCTACGTCGACACCATCGCCGCCCGTCCCGACCCGCGCCGCTACCGCCAGCTCCGCGCCACCCTGGAGGGCGCCTGGAACCGCCTCCACCAGACCATGCACCGCCACCGCGTGTTCCACCGGCACACCCCCCTGCACGACCACGCCACTCACCACGAGCACTGACTCACCAGCGTGGCCCTATCGACCTTCGTCCTCGACCGACGGCAACGGTGGGGCCGTGTCCGCGCCGGCCTCTTCGCCGGAGCGGTCTGCGTCCTCCCACGGGTTGGTCACGTCCACATCCAGGCCGGAGAAGTCGGTAACGTTTCGCGTCGCAACGGCCAGGTCGTGAGCCTTTGCGGTTCCGGCGATCAGTGCGTCGCCCAGGTGCAGCGCGCGGCCCGATCGTTGCGCGTGCACCCGAAGCTCGGCAGCCGCCTCCGCTGCGCGCCGATCCACCGGCAGGATACAATCCTCATACTCGGTCACGAACTCCGACACGACCGACCGCAATTCCTCGCGACGGCGGCCCGGTGGCAACAGTCGCAAACCGAATTCCAACTCGTGCACGACGATGCATGAAACCCACAACTCCTGGTGCCGACTCAGGAACGAGATCACGCGCTCGTCCGGTTCATCCTTGGTCAGCTCGGAAATGACATTCGTATCGAGCAGGATCCCGTTCACTCGACCGTACCGGACTTCAGGGTCTTGGCGTCACGGATGGTCCGCGCCTACTGCCCATCAAGGAACGGAGTAAGCCGCCCCGGTTCGTGGCGATCCGGGGCATCGAGGTTCGCACCGCGTGGCATGTTGTCAATCAACCATCGTCCCACAGGTCTGGCCGGTTGTGAGGTGGCACGCCAGATCTCGGCAGGCACGACGACGAACGACTTCCTCACGCCGATACGCTGGGGACCCTCCTGTTCGGCGAGGCGCAGCACCTCCGATAGACGCGCCTTTGCTTCGGAGACGGTCCAGACGTGGTCGGAAGGGGACTTTGTCACGAGCGCACCTCCATCCTTGAGTAGTCATAGTCTAACATGGACCATCGGGCGAATCGAAGGGCGTTGGCACCTGCACCGCCGGGTACACGAAGGAACGTACCGAGCGACGCCAGTGCGACGGGTGAACATCCCGAAGCCGGACGGCGGCACACGACCGCTCGGGGTGGCGGCGCTGGAGGACAAGATCGTCCAGCGAGCCATGATGGAAGTAATCCTGACGCCTGATGCTGGAGGTGCTGCGCCAGGACTACATCAGGACCGCCTGGGCCAAGGGTCTGCTGGAGCGGTCGGTGATCCTGCGCCACGCGGTCAAGAACGCCATCATCCCGGTGGTGACGCTGGTGGGCATGCAGCTGCCGATCCTGGTGGGCGGCTCGGTCATCATCGAGAATATCTTCAACCTGCCGGGGCTGGGGCGGCTGATGCTCGACGCGCTCAACAACCGCGACTACCCGGTGGTGTCGGCGGTGAATTTGTTCTTCGGCACGGTGGTGGTGTTCGTCAACCTGCTGACCGATCTGCTGTACGCGTCGCTGGACCCGCGGATTCGCTACGAATGAGGCACGCGCATGGGTGACGTATCCCGGCCGGCGCCGAGCCGGCCGCCGGGGCGGCTGCGGCTGGGCAGGCTGGAGCGCGGCGTTTCTTCGCGCGGCTGCTCCGCGAGCAGCCGTTGGGGACCGCCGGCGGCATCGTCATCCTGCTCCTGGTGCTGGTGAGCATCTTCGCCGATGGGCTCGCGCCCTATCGCTACGAGGAGATCCACCTGCGCGACCGCCTGCAGGCCCCCTCGGCCCAGTACCTGCTGGGCACCGACCACGTGGGGCGCGACCTGCTGAGCCGCCTCATCCACGGGGCGCGGCTGTCGCTGACGGTGGGGCTGGCCGCCACGGTGCTCACCGTCGTGGTGGCGGTGCTGATCGGCGGCATCACCGGCTTCATCGGTGGCCGCCTGGACCTGGTGACGCAGCGCTTCGTCGACGCCTGGATGGCCTTCCCGGGGCTGCTGTTGCTGCTCACCATCATGTCGATTGCCGGCCGCGGCATGGCGCAGATCATCATCGTGCTGGGGGTGTCGGGCGGCATCCCGGCCTCGCGCGTGGTCCGCGGCGCCGTGCTGGGGGTCAAGGAGAACGTCTATTTCCAGGCGGCGCAGGCGATCGGCAGCTCGCGCCGGCGCTCGCTGCTGCGCCACGTGCTGCCCAACATCGCCGCGCCCATCATCATCATCTTCAGCATCAACGTCGGCGGGGTGATCATGTCGGAGGCGGCGCTGAGCTTTCTCGGCTTCGGACTGCCACCGGACATACCGAGCTGGGGCGGCATGCTCAGCCGCGAGGGGCGGCAGTACATGGAGATCGCGCCGCATCTGGCGTTGTGGCCGGGGCTGTGCCTGACCGTCGTCGTCTACAGCCTCAACATGTTCGGCGACGCGGTGCGCGATCTGCTGGACCCCCGCCTGCGCGGCCGGCTCGGCCGCTACGGCGCCGCCAAAGGCCAGCTAATCACTGGACCACCCACCGCCCGCTAACACGGATGGCGTCATACATCGCGTCGGGCGCCAGGTCGGCGCCGTTTGGCCACACCACAGCTCCCAGCTCGGCCTGCACGTGCCGAAATTGCTCCTCTGACCGTAACGACTCGAAGATCGTGCCTTGCACCTCCGTACTGCCGAGGAAGCTCCGCAGATCTACCTCGCCGACCGTGCCGTCAACGAATCTGACGCGAAGGCGCATGTTGGCAAGTGGTCTTACGTCGACCACCCGCCAGGGTGCCGATGGTCGTGGCGGCGGAGCTATTCCAGCGGGGGTATCGGCGTTGGCGACTTCAATTGGCTGCATAGATCCCAGTCCTCCAATAATTCGTCCCGATGCTCAACGGCCCATTCAATCACGAGCGCGAGGGCGCGACGTGGCAATGAGCCGCGCGCAACGCGTACCTCTCGGATGTCAATCACCGCTTCGTGCTCGGCATAGATGGCATGAAAGTGCGGCGGGCCGTGCTCCCTCCAGTACATCTGGATCACCACCCCGAAGAATGTACTTATAGTGGGCATCGGACCTCAACAATACAACAATACCCCACTCTGCGGGGCGAGGGATCTCGCGTTGATACTCTTCGCCGCACGGTGATGTCGAAGAGGTCATCGAGCTCTCGAGGACCAGCGGGGGACATCGCCAAGGATGGCGGTTCGACCGCGACCAGCTGCATGAGCGAACGTAGTTTCCTCGACTCCAACGAGCTGGTGTACACGGACGATGAAGATGATCGCCGCAAGACGACCAGCTGTCGTTCTGGGACGCGCTCATCGTTCGTGCCGCCATCGCCTCTGCCTGCACGATCATCTACTCCGAGGATATGCAGGCCGGTCGAACGATTGACGGCCTACGCCCGGGGCTGACGCCCCCGGCCACCTTAGGCTGGGCGCCTTTTTCGTCATGCCGTGCCCTCTGTCGCGGAGGGCGGCTCGGACGGAGCCTCAGGTTCGGGGCGCACTCGCCGGCCCAGTGCGAAGTGCTCGGTGACCTCCGCGAGCTGCTCCACGACCAGCACCTTCTCGCGGAACGACAGCGCCGCGAATCGCTCGCGGTGGCGCCGACGAATCCCTTCGAATGTGGCCAGGCTCCAGTCGACCTCGTCAGCCATTATCCATCTGCCGACGCGGACTCAGCTCGGCGATATCGGCCAGATCTTGTGGCCGGCCGGCGTCGCCCTTCATGCGCATGAGGTCTGCAGACGGACGATGCGTACCGCCACGTTCGGCGCAATCTCCTGGACCATCGCGGCGGCATATTCGGTATCGAAGTCGAACGGCTCGCTGGCGAAAACGTCGACCGGCGTGTGGCGGTGCTCGTCACTGTGAAACGACAGCACGGTCATTCCCTTGTCCGCTCGCAAGCGAGCACGGTGCTCGGCGCTGGCAAACTCGCTGGCCGCGACCGGCACGGCTCGCCAGGGCCGCGAACGCCGCGACAATCCGGCCGGGCTCGAGACTCACGACCAGGTCGATGTCTTGGGTGTGCCGGCCATAGCCGTGCGCGACGACCGCCAGGCCATCGACCACGATGAAGGGCACCTCGGCATCATTGAGGGCGCGAACGATGCTCTCCACCGTCTGCAATCTCATTCAAGCTCCCCCGCAGTTGGCCGCGCGCCAGCAGTTGCCCGCGCGCCAGCCCGCCGGCACCTGTGCATGGAGCCTACCACGTGTGGCACGACGCCGCGAGGCTGCCGCGCTAAGGACGAGCAAGTTGTTCTTTCTTGGGGGCGAAACTGAAGTGCGCACGATCCACCATGGGCGCCGGCGCCGGATTGCCGGACCAGACGACCGTGCTGTCGTTGGGTCCAGAGAAGTGCTTGCACTAACGTCGGCGGCCGGCTGAGCCGCCTCATCCACGGGGCGCGGCTGTCGCTGACAGTGGGGCTGGCCGCCACCGTCCTCACCGTCGTGGTGGCGGTGCTGATCGGCGGCATCACCGGCTTCATCGGCGGGCGGCTGGACCTGGTGACGCAGCGCTTCGTCGACGCCTGGATGGCCTTCCCGGGGCTGCTGTTGCTGCTCACCATCATGTCGATTGCCGGCCGTGGCATGGCGCAGATCATCATCGTGCTGGGGGTGTCGGGCGGCATCCCGGCCTCGCGGGTGGTCCGCGGCGCCGTGCTGGGGGTCAAGGAGAACGTCTATTTCCAGGCGGCGCAGGCGATCGGCAGCTCGCGCCGGCGCTCGCTGCTGCGCCACGTGCTGCCCAACATCGCCGCGCCCATCATCATCATCTTCAGCATCAACGTCGGCGGGGTGATCATGTCGGAGGCGGCGCTGAGCTTTCTCGGCTTCGGGCTGCCACCGGACATTCCCAGCTGGGGTGGCATGCTCAGCCGCGAGGGGCGGCAGTACATGGAGATCGCGCCTCATCTGGCGCTGTGGCCTGGGCTGTGTCTGACCGTCGTCGTCTACAGTCTCAACATGTTTGGCGCCGCGGTGCGCGATCTGCTAGACCCCCGCCTGCGCGGCCGCCTCGGCCGCTACGGCGCCGCCGCCACGGCGCCGCCAAAGGCCAGCTGACCCCGAGCTGACACGTCCGGCAATCGAGGCGTTGGACGCCGGCGGTGCAAACGGCAAGGGGCACCGATTGATCACCTCTACCGCGACGCCGAGGACGACCGGTTGCTGGGAATCCGCATCTGGCCGCGGCGTGGCGATCTTCCTGGCCGGGGCTGGGACCGCTGGCAGCAGCGTGGGCTCGGATGCCGGTTCCGACCGAAGGCTTCTGGACAGGAGCAGAGGCTGGTGGTAGCCTGAAACTGAGTCAAGGAGGGAGAACTGGCATGGTTCGGGAGTATATCGCTGCTGCAATGGCTGCTGCCAAGTACGAGATTCTGGCCAACGATGGCAGCTTCTACGGCGAGATCCCGGGTTTCCAGGGGGTTTATGCGAACGCACCCACACTGGAGAGATGCCGCGAGGAGCTCGAAGAGGTACTCGAGGAATGGTTGCTTCTCCGAGTGTCTAGGAACCTTGCTCTTCCCATCGCTGGAGGTGTCGAGCTCAGGATTCGCAACGTAAGCTAACCAGGTGCCGGCTTTCGGACCGATCAGCCGGCGTGACTTCATCCGGGCGTTTCGCCGACTTGGTTTCGACGGACCGTACTCCGGTGGCAAGCACCAGTTCATGATTCGTGGCTCCACGACGATTCGCGTGCCAAATCCTCACCAACGCGATATCGGTGTGGAACTGCTGGCGCGGATTCTTCGCCAAGCTGGAATCAGCCAAAGCGAATGGACAAGTGTCTGAAACGTTGCTGGGCTTCGCTCTGCACCTCGAAGACCAGCCGAGACTACTGGGATGTCACAGGTAGAGACGACGGGCGCTCGCCACGGCCTCGGCGGCAGCGAGTAGGGGATGAAGGCATCCACCGATTCGCCCGCGACGGTGGTTCGCTCGTGTGTCCCGTTTTGCGCGCCATCGGCCCTCAATCTGCAGCGGGCAGAGTGAGCACGCCGTCTGGTCCAGCCAACCGGCGCCATTGCCCACCCTGCGGGTCGTTAACATTGCGCACGTCAGTTTGGGCCCCAAAAACTCAACCAGATTGACGGTCGCTTCAACTGCTAGCCGCGTCGTCGAGCGAGCTGAGACGGCTATTGCTGCCGGCCGCGGTATGTTGCAGATCATCGTGGTGTTGGGGGTGTCGGGCGGCATCCCGGCCTCGCGTGTGGTGCGCGGTGCCGTGCTGGGGGTCAAGGAGAACGTCTACTTCCAGGCGGCGCAGGCGATCGGCAGCTCGCGCCGCCGCTCGCTGCTGCGCCACGTGCTGCCCCGAGGAACAGGCGGTGGCGGAGGATGAGGAAGCCTTGGTGGACGACACGCAAACCATGATGGGGATTCCAAACGAGCTTGTTGCGGCGGGTCAGCGCCGGCATGCTTCCCGTCCGCCCGTACCACCTGATGAACCGGTCCATCTCCGTGGCCACACGGTCGGACGGTGGCGCCTCATAATGGACGCGTCGGCGGTAATCGGGGCCGGACACCACCTGCATGGCCGCGACGCCGGCCTCGGCGGGCGTGACGCGGCGCGGGTCGCCGCTCAGTCCGAATTGAAGGCGGATCGAGGACTGCACCGACGCGCGGTTGAGGATTTCGCCCTCAATGGCCGAGGTGTCGAGCGCTTCCTCACTCAGCCACTCGATCCGCAGGTCGGTCCGAGCCTGATCGGGCAGATGGCGCCACGCTCCCACCCGCCGGCCGGACTCGTGCAGGAAGCGATCCTCCAGTAGCGCGAGCTGGGAGCGGTCCCACACGAAGCTGGGCCATTCGGCATGTTGCCAGATCCAGGTCATTGGGCGATAGCGCCCGGTCCTATAGCCCACTTCGGCGCCAGTTCCCGGGCGATAGCTGCTCCTCCAGTGTATGCCACAACACTGCGCGAGACGAACCGCGGCCACCCATCGATGTGCTGCGCATCTTTCGGAGATACACGATTCTTAATTTCCGACTGCTCCTGGTGCTGGTGAGCACCTTCGCCGACGGGCCGGTATGCCCTTGCAGGCGAGCTCGACAACGGGCGGGGCAGTGAAGCTCTGGAGGATTTGCGCGACTTACCGCTGACACCATACCCCCACGAGCCGTTTCTGCCGCGCATATGGTCACTGCGCGATACACTAACGGCGTACGATGCCATCTATGTTGCCCTTGCCGAGGCGCTCGAGGCGCCGGTCGTTACCTGTGACGCCCGCCTCGGCCGCGCACACGGCCACCGAGCACGAGTCGAAGTACTTACCATGGCTTCGTAGCGGCTTTGGGTCTCAGCCATTCGGAGTCGGCGCGGCGCGAGTTCGAGCTGGGATCTGAATGTTTTTCGGCCGCCCCTATGGACCCATCCCATCACCCTGTGCGAGGATGCGTCGGCTTGAAAGTCCAAGCGCGCCCCAAGCAGGTCTCCCCATAGCCTCCGCCCCGACAACAAACCAACGACTGGTATACGAAACCCACTCGCATACGCCGCTGTGTAACCATGCTCGCGGTGAGCCCGAACAGTATGCGGCAGTTGCCTGGCAGCGCGGTCTGCGCGGCCTGACCGTGACGTGCCACAACCCCATGCCGGACGGGTACTCGGCCAGTTCGCGCATGCGCGCCGATCAGCTGTCCGACTACGTGGAGCTGGTGCAGCGGGCGCGGCAACAGTGGGAGGGCCGGATCGACGTGCGCCTCGGCCTGGAGTGCGACTTCTTCGCTGGCACCGAGCCCTGGGTGGAACGCCAGCTAGCCAGCGCGGATTTTCACTACGTGCTCGGCTCCGTGCATCCCCAGGTTGCCGAATTCCGCCAGCGCTACTTCGACGGGGATGCGCGCTCCTACCAGCGCACTTACTTCGAACAGCTGGCTGCGGCGGCCGAGACCGGGCTCTTCGACTGCCTCGCCCACCCGGACCTGGTCAAGAACGAAACCGTGGAGGTCTGGCAGCCAGCGACGATCATGGACGACATTTGCCGATCGCTCGACCGCATCGCGGCCACCGGCATCGCCATGGAGCTCAATACCTCGGGGGTCAACAAGAGCATCGCCGAGATGAACCCGTTTCCCGCCATGCTGGTCGAGATGCGGCAGCGCGGCATCCCGGTGGTAGTTGGCGCGGATGCCCACGACCCCGACCGCGTCGCCGACGGGTTCGATTCGGCGCTGGCGCTGCTCGAGCGCTGTGGCTACACCCACCTCAGCTTCTTTCTCGAGCGAACCCGCCGTGAGATCCCGCTCCCAGAGGCCCAGCGGAGCCTGTCGGCGGACCGGGACACCGTATTCGCACGCCCAGCAAGCGCTTAAGGCGCATCCGGACCATGCCAGAGGTCGAATAACGGGCCGACCTCTACATCGCGCACGGCCGGATGCCGCTGCAACCATTCTGCGAGCGTCACCCGATCCGCGTCCGTCGCGCATCCACGCGCGCGAAAGACAACGAGCTCCCACGCGTGGTCACCGCCACCTCCACACATCAAGCCTGCGCTTTCGATCCCGTCGGCGATCAGCTCATCCCAGAACTGGTCCAGCTCATCGCCGATGACAGTCTCGGCAACCCGAAATCGAACTTCGAATCCGAGCTCGCGGAACTCAAACCGGCGCAGCTTCTTTCGGAGGCGCTTCTTCACGCTCCAATTATGCCCCAGCCGATCGTCGGCGTCGCCATGCTCATCATGCCCATCGCTGCCCTCGACCGGCGGCACGAATCCACGCGACACTCTGCCGACGATGTCAGATCAACACCAGTCGCCTAGCCCGCCGCCGTAGCAGCCGCCCCAGCCGCCGCAGCCACCGCAGCCGCCACCGCGTCGGTCCTATTGGCCCGCCATGGCCGACGGCATCGGCGACCTCACCTTCGCAACCCCCGAGTGGGTGAGTGCCGCGCGCGATGCGCTCACCGCGGCCGCAGCCCGGCACGCCGAGGGCCCGGGCGACCTGGGCACCTTCACGCTCTGCGAGGTCGCCCACAATCCACCGGCCTTCCGACCGCATCAAAGACGAGGAGTACCGGTTCGCCGAGGTGTTTACCCAAACCCCCCGGTTCGCGTTTCCCGACGGCGCGGCTAGCGGCTTCTGGGTGGTCTGCGACCACGGCGAAGTGACCGTTGGCTTTGCCGCCCTGCCGCAGGAATACGGCTCGCCGGACTATTTGAACCAGCTGCTCTACACCCCGGTAGTGCCGGTGGGTCGCACCGTCAACGCCGCCATGACCGACGCCGACAAGGCCGAGGCGACAGCGTACAGCGACGCGGCTTTCGCTGTGGATGTGGGCGAGGGCAACCTGCCCATCCGCCAGTCCGATCCCGCCAACAACAAACCATTTCCGCCCGGGCTAGGCGCGGTCGCCCAGCACCGTCTTGTCCTTGCCGGGGTTGTGAGGCCCGCGCGCGAGTCGCCCTACCAGGCGTGTTGCGGTGTTGCCGTTTGCGCCGATCACGAGAACCTTCATGGCGTGCCCGCATCATGACATACCTACGCAGGCGCGACTACGCTCGGCTCGGCGGCCAAGGCGATCCCATGCTTCGGCAGAGTCTTGAAGGCGGACCGATGCGAACATCGGCAAGAAGGTCGCCGAGTAGGGCACTGAGGCTGGCGAGACGGAGATGACGGATGCAGTGGTCGATTCGGGACGTGCTTGTGGCGCCCCCAAAGCAGGAACTCAGGCCGGTAGCAGCAGAGTGTGGATCCAAAGAGGCGTGTTGGAGCCTCACTGCTTCAGAGTGCTGGCGCAGTGCAGGATTCGGCAGCAGACGAGGTCGTCGGCGGGACTTGGGGTAGTGGTGCGCTGAGGTCGCCTCAGGCGGGCGCCAGCAGCGCCTTGAAGGCTTCGCTCCGGCGCAGCGTGAAGTAGCGCAGGGCCTGCGCGGCGTTGTCCCACCGGCGGTGGTGCAGGATCAGCGCCAGTACGATGTTGTTGCAGGTCGCACGGTTGGCTGGCGAGAAGCCGCTGCGTGCCGTACAGGCGTCTTCGCACAGCGTCTTGTCGCGGCGATGATGGTTCTTCGACTCGATCGCCCAGTGGCCGCGATTCCAGGCCAGCAGTTGCTGCGGCGTCGCGCAGGTGGCGGCCAGTGAGGTGATGCCGTAGGCGTACTCGATGCTCTTGACCCCGGTGTTCAGGTCGGTGCGCTCGCGACGTACCCGGAACACCTGCGCGACATGGGCAAAGTTGAGCGTCTTGTCGAGCGGGGTGAGCACCTCGATATGGCGCCGGTCGATACGCCCATGGCCCTTCTGCGGGTCCTCGGAGAAGCGCCCGGCAGCGTCCTCCCACGGCATGCTGGCAAGTGCCTCGAAGGTCTCCGAACAGTTCCCCTTGACGGTCAGAAGATAGTCGGCGCCATGCTGCTCGACGATGCTGACGGTGGTGTCGCGAGTGGTGTGCAGCGCATCGAGGGTGATCACCGCGCCACTGATCGGAACCACCTCCAGCAGTGCCCCGACCGCCGCCAGTTCGCCGTTCTGGTCGTGAAAGTTGAGGCTCGCGACCGGCACGCCGGTGCGGTGCTCGACCAGCGTCGCGGTCTCGTAGCGCATCGTGCCGTTGCGATTGGCGCCGCGAATCCGCTTGCCGTCGGCCGCCAGTGCCTGCCGTTGCTGCTGCGCTCCGGAGGCCGGCACGCGCGCCGTCGCATAGCGCTGCTGCATCGCTTCCAGCGCCTCGGCATCGGTTGCCATCACCACCCGGTGAATGGTCGATTTGGTGGGCGGCTCGTAGCGTCCCGTGGCGCGGTTGCGCCACGCCCCCAGCAGCTTCAGTTCCTCCTGTTCGAGCGCCTGCGCGTACTCGGCGGCCGCCACCGGCCCACGCATGTTGGACAACATCGCCAGCAGGTACACCGCCAGCACGGTCGCCAGCGAATGCTTGCGGCCCTGCCCACGGCGGTGATCCGGGACCCGCTGCAATTCCTCGTACAGACTGCGCTTGTCAACTTCGTCGCCGACCGCCGCCGGCACCCGCGCCTGCCAGCAGTCGGCCAACTCTCCACGCTGCCGCAGGATCTCGCGCGCGTCGTCGCGCAACGCGCGCACGTACATCCGCTTGGGCTTGCCGTGCGGGTCGGTGTAGTGACCGTTGCTGCGCGCATAGCCCTTGCTGTTGCCCACGTAGCTCCAGTTCGCCGCCTCGTACATGGTACCGCTGAACCGTGCCGGGTCGACGAAGCTCTCCACCACCAGCAACGGATGTCCATACTGCTCCTGCCAGTCGTCGCTGAGCCGGCGCAGCATCGCGCTCATCATGCAGGAGGCGAGATTCGCAAGTACCCCGCGCTCGCCCAGCACCAGGAACCGGGTGTTGTTCGCGATCAGATGCAGGCGCTTGAACATCTTCTTCCCGCGCCATCCTATCCAGCGATCGCGTGGCGCACACTTGAGCGCTGCCGCCTGCCAGCCGGCCAGCGCTATCCAGCGACCGCCCCATTCGGCCACGTAGCGCAGGCCGCGCCCGGCAAACCGCTTGAAGCCCAGGTAATGATGCTGATCCATCAGCTCGTCCCATTTGATCCGTTCGTCCGGTCGCACCAGCCGCACCACTACCTGGTCCAGTGAGAAGCCCGCTGGCGTTGCCGCCAACAGCGGCTCGCCGCGCAATTCCTGAAGCTGCATAGCGACAGCCTATCGACTCAATCATGGGATGTCCAGTACCCCTCAGCATGGGATCGCCCTGGCTCGGCGGCTCCGGCTAGTGGCTACGGTGTGCGTAATGCGCTACATTCTTCGGATGCGAGCGGTAACGCAAAGACAGCTTCGTAACTGGGCTCAGATTGGCGTCGATGTCGAGATTCAGGCACATGACGAGACTCACAAAAAATAAGGACGGAACACTCATGACTGATTATAAAGCAATCGCCGCCTCGCTCGAGGAACGGGGCTTCTGCGTTATCCCGGAATTTCTGAGCCGTGAAGAGATCGACTTCCTCGTGGCAGAATTCGATGCCAGCCCAGACTATACCTCCCCAAGGAAAACCAAGCATGCGGCGCAGCACCTTGGCGATAAGCCAGTTGCCGGTCAAACCGGAGCTCTGCGTGCTAACGCGATGGGACGACGAGAAACCTTCCAAGGAATCGGTCCGCGGATCGAAGAATTCGCCCAGGGCGTGACCGGAGCAGAGGCCGCGCTCTATCAGATTCTCTATCTCCAGACGCCGGTGACCGATCTTTCCTGTCATCAGGATCACGATCACTTCTTCCTGACCGAGTACAATTCGACTCATCTCAATTACTGGATTCCGTTGGTCAAGCCTTCGCGCACCGAGGCGGGACTGCGGGTGATTCCCTGGGATCGGCTTCGCGAGAAGTCGCCGCGAGTGTTCAACCTCTGTCGGCGCTCGGGCGCGAGTAATCTGTACTCGCTTCGTGACGGGGGCACCTTGTACATTTCCGACTGGAGCGGGGTCCACTGGCACGACGAGAACCTCGAAATCGAGGATGTCATGGAGACTCCGGAGGTGGGACCAGGCGACCTGCTGCTGCTGCGCGTCAACACCATACACGCGACGCAGACGACCGACGATCGGCGCCTCGCGGTGTCGCTGCGCACCTGCGATCCGGCGACGCCGATCGACTGGCATCGGGTGGCCGGCAGTACCACGCCTCGAATGATGAGACAGCTCGCAGTCCAGAGCAAGTTGAATTTCCCGGTTTTTCAACACGTCCAGGAAAACGACTTCGGCATCACTCTCGCGGACATCGTGCCGACCCTCACTGGCGAACGCGTGATCGGGGACAATTATTGATAGGAAGAGTAATCGAGAGCCGAACGAGCCTAAAGCACCGCGAGCTGCAGTGGGGTCGTGACTGGTTAGCACGAGGGGCGAGGGGTTGGCTGAAGCAGCGATAACGACGGCTGTCGCAGGCGCGTGCCGGTGAGAATGCCGCGTATAGGGGCTGGATGAGGCTCGATGAAGAGTGCGGCGTGCGCTTGCGGGCGCACCTTGCCTGCGTGCAACCGCCGGTGCGATCCGAGCGGCAGTTCGACTCAGCGCCGAGTAACCTGTTCAGTCCAGGGTGGTCGGATCGAGTCCCGGTGGCGCCCGTCCGGTTCTCACCAGATGGTCCAGGATCTTTATGATTTGGACGGGATTCTGGATCACTGCGGATCACGGGATTGCCTGCGGCAATCCTCTAACCGAGCTCCGCAGCGGGGGCAGACAAGTGGGTCGACTTCGTAGACCCGAGCGAGCAGGCGGGCCCACGCATGCCGGCGTTCACGCGCGTCTGGAGCGTCGGTTTCCGTTGCGGGCATCTCTGGGCTCCCGGCGCTGTTGGATGCGGTGGCGGCATTCTGGTCATTTTGACTCGTCCAACCTGATGGCGCCCGCTGTAGAACGTAGGGCATGCGGGTCCAGTGACCCTTGATGCGCGAGGAGTACAAACCATAACGACGAATGAGTTGCACCCGCGCCGGTGGGATGTGCTGCACCGTACCGACAGCCTGTCGGCCGCCTACCACAACCTCGATCAAGCCGCCAGTGACGATCTCGGACGAACCGCTGGTCGCCGGCTCGAGCCCGGTCGAGTCGCCGATTGGGCATGCTAATGTGGTGTGGATCATTCGCTGGCAGAGCCGCCAGGCGCGCGACGCGGACCTGCCGCGGGCGTTTGCCAGCGATGAGTGGAAGGCGGTGCTCGCTGAACATCCGGACCGCGGTGGCTACCTGCAGTCCACCAGCCGCTTCATGGCAGAGGTCTAGCTGTTGCTCTAGCTGTTGCTGGGCTGCTACCGGCGGACGGTGTGAGGTGTTTGCCTGGGTTCGTGACCTACCCACGTCGTGATTTGCCAGCCCTCGTCCGCTAGCATGGCGATATACGAGGCCCAGAACCGTGCGTACTCGGCGCCCTCGGTGTCGAAACGCCCGCAATCGACGGTCACCCACGCGCTGGTCGCACTTGTCAGCATGACGTCCACGGTGTGCAGCACGCTGTGGTCGTAGTCGGCCGGGAGGTCCGCAAGCGTCCGTGCCCATCGCGCATCACTCTCCTCGGGCGTGAGTATCACGCTGGCACCGCCAGCGCCGATTCTCATCGACGGCACATGGCAAAAGGGCCGCAGTAACTTCGGATCGTCGGCGTGGAATGCGCGGCCGAAGGCGTCGCTGTATTCGCGGAATCGATCCGCAACCGTCCGCTCGATGTCGTTCATCAAAAGCGCTCCTCGTTCGATCGCCATTCTTGGGCATTCCGCGCCGGCTGTCGATGGCAAACGCAGGAGTAGTGCCAGGCTTGCACTCACCTGGGCGGCCGGCTACACTCGTCCGCGTATGGTGACTCCGCTCGCCCGGCGCTCGACTATGACGCCTCGGCATGGCGGTCCGGGACGCCCAACGTGCAGCCGGCCGCGTCCGCCACCCGGGCGCTGGTGGAGTACGCCGCGCATCCGGCGGCAACGCTCTACCTGGAAGGGCGTGCCGTGGCGCTGCGCGAACTGGCCGGGTCGCCAGCGGCGGTGGCGGCGGCCGATCGCCCGGTACGGATCCGGGTGACGGAGCGTGGCTCGGCGCAGCCGGTGGCGGTGCGCCTGCACCTGCACGGCGCCGCCGGCGAGTACCTGCCGCCGAAGGGCTACCACCGCACGGTGAACGGCAACTGGTTCGAGGACAACTACGGCGAGTTCGTCAACGGCTACAACCAATACGCCTACATTCCTGGCCAGTGCGTGGCCGACCTGCCGCTCGGCGAGGTGTTCGTGGAGATCGACTTCGACGGTGCCACCACCCTGGGACCAGCACACCCCCCTGCACGACCACGCCACCCACCACGAACACTGACGCATGGCCGTGGTGGCGCTCACCGGACGCGGGAGTTACAATTGGGGGAACGAGGAGAATCACGATGGGATTCTGGAACGACGTCTGCCGACTGCGAGCGGAAAATGCTATTCCGCGAGTCTGGAAGCGCGAGCACCTGATGGAACGCTTAAGCTATGCGCCGAGTACCATCAGAACCGTTCCATCAAACTGGAGCATAGCACGCGAGGGAACAAGCATAGGTGACTCCGTGATGAGAGGTAGTGAGCCAAAGGCTTGGCGCGTCGGTGTCGGCACATTCGAGTTGATTGAGGATCCTGACGATGACGAATCAACGAGGCAGTCAAACCGAGTGTGCGCAAGTGAGCGGGCGGACCATCTACGAGAGAGAGGGAGCCGGGACCAGCACAAGACTGGCGTTCGTAACGTGCTACCGCGTCCGATCAAGGTCTGCTTGACCGAAACCGAGCGCCGCTCTATCGAGGGTCTCCGTACCGCAATGAAGGCTGACTGGTTGGTCCGCAGATATCTTCGCGAAAAACATGGCAGCACGGCGATAATCGAGGAAGATCATAACGGTTCCGACATAAGGGTTTCTTTCAACGGCAGGACAGAGTCGATCGAGATAAAGGGCACCAGGAGTACAGAGATTGCGTTGGGTAAGTTGAAGGTCTCGAGCCGGCGGTCCCATTACGCGTTGACGACTATGGCAGCTCGGATGTATAGAGTCGTGGATGTCGACAGTTCCACTCCACGGATCTACATCCTGGAACACGGAGTACATTACAGGCTCGTTCCCGAGCCTCGCTGGGCTGCCATGTCGGTGTCGAGACGGGCGAACGAGTATCCCTTGCGGGGTGCCCGCTACCGCCTTGATCGTCCCTTCGATTCAGTTGCCGAGCATGAGTGGGCGGTCGACAAGTGATCGTTGTCGATACGCACGTATGGGTGTGGTGGATACTCGACACCGGACAGTTGAGCATCGCCCAGCGTCATGCCATCAGTCGTAACGAAGACGATCTCATCGGCGTAAGCGCTATCTCGTGTTGGGAGGTGGCGAAACTGTTCGAGTATGGAAGACTTGAGCTTCCCTCTGAACTCCCGGATTGGTTCTCTACGGCGCTTGCCTATCCGGGAGTGTCGCTATTGGAGCTGACACCTGAGGTAGCCATCGAGTCGACCAGCTTGCCGGGATCGTTTCACCGTGACCCGGCAGATCAGATCATCGTCGCTACCGCCCGGCTACACGACTGCGACTTGGTCACTTCAGATGACAAGATCGCAGAATACCCACACGTTCACACTGTTATCTGAGGCTGCCTCGCGGACTCGCACGACGGGGGGACGGTCTCACGCGGGAGAATCGAAGGGGGTTGGCACCTTCTGGTTGATCACCTCCCAGCCGGTGACGTCGCCGCCGTTGGGCCTGAACGCCTGGACCTGACGGACCGTCGCTAGAGCAGGGATCGGAAGCCGCGCTCGCGGCCGAACAGGACGCGATTGGAGTCGTGGAAGTTGCGCGCGCCACGCGACGCGGTGCGCGCCACGTAGATCAGGTCGTCGCCGTCGAACTGCCAGTCCACGTACTGGTCACTGGCGGCAAAATCATCAGCTCCCACACCGGCCCCGGCACCAATCGCGCCGCCCAGGCGCTCCGCTGGGCCACCCAATCTCTGTACCGCAGCCCGTCGTCTCTCGGCCAGCACTTCCGCCGCATGCGCGCGCGCCTCGGTACTCCAGAGGCGATCACCGCAACTGCCCACAAACTGGCGGCATCATCTACCATCTCATCACCGAGCGCGTCGCCTACGACGACAGCGTCCTCGCCGCACAGGAACGCCAAGACCTGCGACGCCTCGAACGCCGCCTCCGAAGACAAGCTCGCTCTCTCGGTTATGAACTCGTCCCGGAGACTGGCTGACTGGTTGTTTCTCAGAAGAAGACGCGACTGATCGAGTTCGGGAGGTTCGCTGAAAGCGACCGCCGGGCGCGGGGGGAGCGGCGACCGGAGACGTTCGAATTCCTGGGATTCACGCACTATAACCGTAGGACCCGGAAGGGGCGCTTTGGGTTGGGACGCAAGCCGGTGGCAAAATGGATGAGCCTGACGCTAAAGAGGATTGGGATGGTGCTGCGCAAACGCATGCACGATGAGGTGATACCGACTGGCCGCTGGCTGGGGCGGGTGCTGAGGGGGTGGCTTAACTACTACGCGGTACCGACCAGCTTCGAGTACCTGAGGTGCTTCGTAAAGCGGCTGCAACGGATTTGGTGTCAGGTCCTGCGCGAGCGGTCACAGAAAGACCGCTTCAGTTGGGAAAGGCTCCTCTGCGCGGCTGGCGCGCCGCTCGGCTGCCCCGGCCGACAGCTTGCAGGTGGCCCGGCGGGGATACACTTCGTAGCGCCGCGAGCTCATCGTGCATCTTCGCTACCGCCTCTTCAGACCCTGGCCGGTCGCGGTCGATGCGCTCACGCACGGCGTAGTCGTGGTTTCCCGTCAACGATTTCCTGCCGCTTCCGGCGTTCGCACCCAGGGAGTAGTGCCAAGCTTGCACTCACCTGGGCGGCCGGCTACACTCGTCCGCGTATGGGGACCGACGCCATCCAGCCCAGCCGCCGGCTAGCGCTGGCGCAGCGAGTTAGGTCGCCGCTTGCACTCACCTGGGCGGCCGGCTACACTCGTCCGCGTATGGTGACTGACGCCATCCACCCCAGCTGTCGGCTAGCGCTACAACCCGACAACCCGACAACCCGACAACCCGACAACCCGACAACCCGACAACCCGACAACCCGACAACCCGACAACCCGACAACCCGACAACCCGACAACCCGACAACCCGACAACCCGACAACCCGACAACCGCGCGCCGCTAGCTGAGCCGCTCAGGCAACCGCGCAGCGGCCGACCACTCGGCCCCGGTGCTGAGCGCACCATCGATCCGCGTGGCATACACCCGCCACGCAGAGGCTGGTTAAAGAGATGGATATGTATGCGATCGAGAGGCACTGGGCCGTATGGGGTCCTATGGCTCCACTTTTTGACGCGACCCAGCCGTGGCTAAAAGGTTACAGCGGTGAATTCCGGTTGAGTTTCGCTTCAAAGAATTGGGTATTTGCCCGCCTGTGGATTGACCAGGATCTGAAGGCAGCAATGGGATTCTAGGGGCCTCGCCCAGCGTATCTGATAACAAGGATCTGGGAGCGCGCTCGGAAGCGTTTTCCAAGCGGGTTTCCCAGCTCCTCTACTCACTGGCTGAGCGGCGGCACGGTCACTCCGGGATACGGAAGACTATGGAAACGGCGCATGGGGCAGTGCACGGTGGCCGATATTGTCGGACCAGGCAACGGAGAATCGCTTGAGAGCCTATATCATCAGGAGACTGTTGCTGATCATCCCTACGCTGCTCATATTGAGCATCCTGGTCTTTCTATCGGTGCGCTTCATCCCTGGCGATGTCATCGACGTCATGGTGGGTCGCATGGACCTGTCCGCTACAAATATAGACCGGGAAGCGCTCGAGCGTCGGCTCGGATTGGACGTGCCGGTCTGGGTGCAGTATGGACGCTGGTTGGGGGGTATTTTCCTGCACGGTACGCTTGGCGAATCACTGATGGGCCGTGGGGCGGTGGATGAGAAGATATTAGGTAGACTGCCGGTGACCATCCAGCTCGGCGTCATGGCAATCGTCATCGGGCTGGTGATCGCGCTGCCCGTTGGCATCTACTCGGCGATTCGCCAGGATACCGCCGCCGACTACTTGGGGCGCTCGGTCGCCATCATCGGCCTGGCCACGCCCAACTTCTGGCTCGGCATCATGGTCATGATCTACCCGGCCATCTGGTGGGGCTGGACGCCGCCGCTGGAATTGGTACCGTTCACCGAGGATCCGCTCGGGAATCTCTGGGGGTTCCTGATCCCCAGCCTGATTCTGGGCACCGCCGCGGCGGCTGCGACCATGCGGATGACGCGCACCATGATGCTGGAGGTGCTCCGGCAGGACTATATCCGGACCGCCTGGTCCAAGGGGCTCAGGGAGCGGGTTGTCGTCATGCGACACGCCGTCAAGAATGCCCTCGTCCCGGTGGTGTCGCTGATTGGCCTGCAGTTGCCGATCCTGGTCGGGGGCGCCGTGATCATGGAGAACATCTTCAACCTGCCGGGGCTCGGGCGTCTCCTGCTGAATGCCCTCAACAACAGAGACTACCCGATGGTGTCCGGAATAAACCTGTTCTTCGCCGCGGGCGTGGTGGGGATCAATCTGCTCATCGACCTGCTCTACGCTGTCGTGGACCCGAGGGTCCGCTATGACTGAGTTGTTTCGCAGGCTGGTCAAGGAGAAGCCGTTGAGCATCATCGCCGGGGTGGTCATCGACGTCAGGGTCCGTTATGACTGAGTTGTTTCGCACGCTGGTCAAGGACAAGCCGCTGAGCATAATCGCCGGGGTGGTCATGGACGTCAGGGTTCGTTATGACTGATTTCTTTGGCAGGCTGGTCAAGGAGCAGCCGTTGAGCATAAATCGCCGGGGTGATCATCGACCCCAGGGTTCGCTATGACTGATTTCTTGCGCAGGCTGGTCAAAGAGAAGCCGTTGAGCATCATCGCCGGGGTCGTCATCCTGCTGTTGATTCTGGTGGCGATCTTTGCCGATGTTCTGGCGCCTTTTCCACATGATGAAGTCAACATCGTAGATCGGATGCAGGCCCCCTCGGGCCGGTATCTGTTGGGGACCGACCAGCTGGGGCGCGACCTGCTGAGCCGCCTTATCTTCGGGGCTCAGATTTCGTTGACCGTCGGTCTGGCGGCGACCGCGGTCAACGTGGCGGTGGCGGTGCTGATAGGCGGACCTTCAGGATTCTTTGGCGGCAGACTGGACCTGGCGGCGCAGAGATTCGTCGACGCCTGGATGGCGTTCCCGGGGCTGCTGCTGTTACTCACCATTATGTCGCTCGTGGGGCGGGGTGTGCCGCAGATCATCGTGGTGCTGGGGGTAACCGGCGGCATCGGCGGCTCGAGAGTAATCCGCGGCGCGGTTATTGGCGTCAAGGAGAACGTCTATTTCCAGGCGGCAGAGGCGATCGGCAGCACCAGGTGGCGAACCCTCATCCGCCACGTCCTGCCCAATATTGCCGCTCCGATGATCATCATCTTCACGATCAACGTGGGGGCAGTGATTATCAGCGAGGCAGCGCTGAGCTTCCTGGGATTCGGTCTGCCGATTTCGGTTCCGAGCTGGGGCGGGATGCTGAGCCGGGAAGGGCGCGAGTTCATGGAGGTGGCGCCACGGCTGGCGCTGTGGCCGGGGCTGTGCCTGACGATTGTCGTGTACTGCCTGAACATGTTCGGCGACGCGGTGCGGGATCTGCTCGACCCGAGGTTGCGGGGTGGTGGCGGGCGTCTGGGTGCCGCTGTCGCGAGGTCGGTTTAGAGTGCCCGCACGGAGGCCATGAGCGGGTCGGCATCCCAGATGTCCTCGCGCTCGATCACGTCGAATCCAGGACTCAGAGATCATGTCAGGAACGCCCGTATTCGCCGGCACACGGGTACCCGTCCAGAGTCTGTGGGACCATCTCGAAGCCGCCGACAGGCCAAGGAGGTGCTCGAGCTTGCCGGCGAGCTACTCGTAGACCGTGCGCATTCTGCTCGATGAGTCGGTCCCGCGTCAGCTTGCACGGCTCCTGGAAGGCCATGAGGTGCAGACCGTTCCACGGAGGGGCGGGGCAGGCGTCCGCAAGGCTGGCGCGGTGAGTGTATGATTGCTGCCAATGCCCACGCCTCCATCGGACCGTTTTCGGGCCCTGTCGCTGGACGGCGCCTTCAACGCCGAGCGCGCCGCGCTGCCCGACTCCCTCACCCCGCCGCCCGCCCTGGAGCGCGCCTTCGGCGCCCAGGCGTTCCGCGGCATGCCGTTTCTGCTCGGTTCGCCCGGCGCCGCTAATGTTCTCCTGGTTGCCGACGCCCCGGTCACGGTAGCAACCGGCGGTCTGACTGCCCGCTACCTGATGTTCGTGCACTACGTGTCCGACCGACCGTCCAACTACCTGCCGGGCTTTGCCGACAGCGACTGCGACGGCAACGAGCTCGGCGATCACGTGGCCGACTACGTGCTGCGCTACGCCGACAGTAGCGAATATGTGCACGCGATCCGGCGCCGCTTCGCGATCCAGCAGGCGCGCATCGGCTGGGGCGCCAGTCCGTTCGCGGCAGTGCCATTGCTGGCCGATCAGGTGACGGCCTCCGCCGCCGAGGATCAGGCGGCGGGGCGTACGCCGCGTGTCGCCTACGGCAGCGGCGAATCCCGCCACCGTTCCAGCCGCGACGCCGGCGGGCCGGGCGGCTGGCTGTACGCGCTGCCCAACCCGTATCCTGACCGGACCATCGACGCCGTGGTGCTGCGGCCCGCCGCGGAGGCGTGCGTCGTGTACGGCATCGCCGTCACCGGGCTGACCGATCACCCGCTGCGGCCGGGCACCCGGCACAAGCTGAGCCTCGACCTGGAGCCGGGCATGCGGTTCAACGGCGCCGGCGAGCTGGAGGGGATCGATGTGGACCTCGGCACGGTGATCTCCGCTTGCCCGGCGCTCGACTATGACGCCTCGGCATGGCGGTCCGGGACGCCCAACGTGCAGCCGGCCGCGTCCGCCACCCGGGCGCTGGTGGAGTACGCCGCGCATCCGGCGGCAACGCTCTACCTGGAAGGGCGTGCCGTGGCGCTGCGCGAACTGGCCGGGTCGCCGGCGGCGGTGGCCGTGGCGGCGGCCGATCGCCCGGTACGGATCCGGGTGACGGAGCGTGGCTCGGCGCAGCCGGTGGCGGTGCGCCTGCACCTGCACGGCGCCGCCGGCGAGTACCTGCCGCCCAAGGGCTACCATCGCACGGTGAACGGCAACTGGTTCGAGGACAACTACGGCGAGTTCGTCAACGGCTACAACCAATACGCCTACATTCCTGGCCAGTGCGTGGCCGACCTGCCGCTCGGCGAGGTGTTCGTGGAGATCTGCCGCGGCTACGAGGTGCGTCCGCTGCGCACCCGGGTCACCGTCACGCCGCAGACCGACGAGCTGACCTTCGAGCTGGAGCGGGTGCTGCACTGGCGCGAGCGCGGCTGGGTGACCGCCGATACCCACGTCCACTTCCTCAGTCCGCAGACCGCCCTCCTGGAGGGCGCCGCCGAGGGCGTGAACGTGGTCAATCTGCTGGCCAGCCAGTGGGGGGAGATGTTCAGCAACGTGTCCGACTTCGACGGTGCCACCACGTTGGGCGCGCGCGACTTCGGCGGCAACGGCGAGTTCCTGGTGCGGGTCGGCACCGAGAACCGCATGCAGGTGCTCGGCCACATCTCGCTGCTCGGCTACGCGGGCGCCATGATCCAGCCGTTGTGTACCGGCGGCGCGTCGGAGTCGGCGATCGGCGATCCGCAGGAGGTCACCATGGCCGACTGGGCCGCCCGCTGCCTGGAGCAGGGCGGGCTGGTGGTGATGCCGCACGGCCCCAACCCGCAGTGCGAGCGCGCCGCTGACATCGTGCTTGGCGTGGTGGACGCGATGGAGATGATGACCTTCAACCCCTGCGACGGGCAGCTCAACCCGTACGGCATCGCCGACTGGTACCGCTACCTGAACCTCGGCTACCGGCTGCCGGTGGTGGGCGGCTCCGACAAGATGGCGGCGGCCTCACAGTTGGGCGGCGTGCGCACCTACACCCAGCTCGGAATGCGCGAGTTCACCTACGACAACTGGATGGCCGCCTTGCGCGCCGGCAACACGTTCGTCACCGTGGGGCCGCTCGCCGAGCTGACGGTGGAGGGCAGGGCGCCCGGCGCCGTCCTGGAGCTGCCGCCCGGCGGCGGTACGGTCACCGTCGAGTGGCGCGTCGAGTCGGTCAGCGTGCCGATCACGGCGCTGGAGGTAATCCACGGCGGCGTGGTGGCCGAAGAGATCGACGCCGGCGGCGCCCTGCAGGCCTCCGGCTCCGCGTCAGTACAGGTGACCGGCTCGTCCTGGCTGGCGCTGCGGGTGCGCGGCAGTTATCGCCGTGAGCAGCCCCGCGACATCGCCGCGCACACCAGCGCCGTGCAGGTGCGGGTAGGCGGGGCACGCCCGTTCTCGGCCCACGACGCCGGCCTGATCCTCGACCAGATCGAGGGCGCGCTCGCCTACGTCGACACCATCGCACCGCGCCCCGACCCGCGCCGCTACCGCCAGCTCCGCGCCACCCTGGAGGGCGCCTGGAACCGCCTCCACCAGACCATGCACCGTCACGGCACGTTCCACCAGCACACCCCCCTGCACGACCACGCCACCCACCACGAGCACTGACCCACCTAGGCATGTACAGAGAGGCGTCGGCACGGGTCGGGACAGCAGTGCTATCAGGTATGAGCCTCGGTGGTCGTGGCGGGTCCGTCGTTCCACTCGGCGAGTCTCTGTTGCAGAGCCCGGAGGCCGTCCTCGTCAACGCCGGTGGCCGACTCGATGGCCGACCAGGGAAAGCCGGCGCGTACCAAGTCCTCAATGGTTGCCACCTGACCTTGCAAGCGCCCTTTCAGTTCGCCTTCCTTATGGCCTTCCTGGCGCCCTTGATGTACTCCCTTATGGAACAGTTGCTCGATGTAGTTCATGGCGTCACCTCCCGGTCCCGGCACCTGCCGGCGTAATTCCTTTATGAACCGCGCACGGATCGTCGCCCTCTGCGTTGCCAAGACATACAGGATGAACGGTCGCAACTCATCCATCCCTCCACGCCGGTTCAGTCGCGTCAGCAGCGGCATCACCCGCTGCAGTAGCTGCCAGTGGTCTCGATAGGCCACCATCATTGTGAGCAACGCGACCCGTCCTTTCAACTCCCCTCTCACCGCTTCCACCGTCTCCGGCGTTGTCGCCGACAGATCGATCAGCAGGTGCTCGAAGTGCGGCAGCCACGGCCACTCCCGCACGGCCGCAGCGAACAGGTCGGAGAACTCCGTGGAAGACGCCCAGGGCTGCCTTCCCTGGTAGAACACGAGCGGCATGATGGGGCGCAATACGCGCTCCTTCCGATACCTGGTACGGTCGCGCTCCCAGATCCGGGAGCAGTACTTGAGTAGTCGCAGGCGCATCCAGCGGGACGGCCTCGATTGATGCTCCAACAGTACGTACAGCCACGCCGGGCGGCCCGACCGCCGCCGGATCGCAAACAGCAGGTCGGACTCGGAATTACGCAACTCGTCGTCGATGAAGCTGGTGTTCTGCAACGCCACCGTCGACCATTGCAGCGCGCCGCTGACCGACTGCGGCAGGTAGGCGCGCAGGAAGCCGGCGGCCGCTGCCGGGTCGGAGAACACCCAACGAAACAGCTTGTCGTGCGGTTGGTGCACGAAGGCATCGAGATTGGTCACTCATCCCTCCCGATCAGGTCGGCGTCGCTCCGCGGACCGCGCGGGTCCGCTCTACCGGTATACAACTGCAGCACGGAGGTGCTGCTTCAACGACTTGACGGGCACTGACGAAAAATACCGGAGAACCGCTTGCCCTATGTTGACGAGATAAGGGGCCTGCTTATGCCTGAAGTGGCAACCTATCTGGGGGCAGTGATCGTTGTCGATGTTATCTGAGGCTGCCTCGCGGACACGCACGGAATCAAACGATGTATGTGGTCGGGATGCTTCGGGGGGTTGGTCGGGCAGGAGGCATGGGCTACGATGGGCAGGCGCCGGACCTCGGTCTGGAACGCGCCGAGCCGCACGATGAAGCAGAAGATTCTGGTGCTGTACCTGCACAACCCCGATCTGAACAGCCGCGTGGTCGCCTGGTCGTTGTACGACGGCACCGGCGCGCAGCCGGATGTGCCCGAGAAGGACAACCGCTACGGCGCCCCCACCGGCAGCGCCGCTGACCCGCCCTATGAATCGGTCGTCGATGCGATGCGCGACGGCTGGCGGGTGGTCCAGTTTCCGCAGCAGTTTCCCGCCTACCCCGGCATGGGCTACAGTACGTCGTTTCTCAAATACGAATATATCCTTGAGAAACTGGAGGATGCGGATGGCCGCGCCAGAGCACCTGCTGAATAGTGTCCAGATGGCCAACTTCGTGGCCGACGGGTTTCTCCGCTTCGACGAGTTGGTGCCGGCGCACCTGAATGCCGCCGCCCTGGCGGAGATGGCGAGTGACGCGATCGAGCGCCCGGCGCCGGGGCCGGATGCGACGCTCGACAAGGCTTGGCCGCGCAACGACGGCATTCGAGCGGTGTTTTCGTTGCCCCAGATCCGCGGGGTGATTCACAGCCTGGTGGGGTCGAACCCGCATTACGATCACCACGCGATTCACATCGTGGCGCCGGAACGAAGCATCGCGCAGGTATGGCATGCCGACAACATCCTCGATCTGCGGCTCAATTTCGATATCCAGTTCTTCTACTTTCCGCACGACACCCCGCGCCAGATGGGGGGCACCATGATCCTGCCGGGCAGTCACTACCGGCGCATCAGCGAGTCGGACATCGCCCGCTATCACAACTTCCTGAATCAGTACCCCATCGTGTGCAAGGCGGGCACGGTGGTCGTGGTTCATCACGGGATCTGGCACTGCGCGCAGGCCAACCTGACGCCGCACACCAGGTACATGTTCAAACTGCGGCTCAACCCGACCGTTCCGCAGCGGCTGCTGTGGGACGCCGGCGACCGCGACGCTCTGGAGATCGGCAAGGTGTTGCTGCGCAACCACGACTGGTACGGGAACGAGGATAGACTGGAGATCGTGAACCGCATCAGGTTCTGGCGCTTTCTCACCGGCGACGGGCGGTTCGACGTCGGCTACTACCTGTCGCGGTTGGAGAACGAGCCGGCGACCGGCGTGCCGTCAACCTTCGCCAGCGCGGGTTGACCGGCGCAGACCGGCAGCGCGGGCGACGGGCGGCGCGGTCTCACGGGGGCGAATCGAAGGGCGTTGGCACCTGCTGATTGATCACTTCCCAGCCGGTGACGTCGCCGCCGTGCCAGCGGTAGGGTATCGGCACCACGCGCACCGAGCGGTCCGCAAGCGGCAGGGCCACCCGCCGGTGACCGTCGCGGGCTGACAGTTTCAGCGCCGCCGCGATCTCCAGCACCTGCCGGAAATCGTGGCCGCTGCACGGTGCGGGGCGCCCTTCCCGAACCGCGTCCATCAGGCTGCCGACCGCGCTTGGAATCGATCCCCGCGCGCGCTCGTCGGCGCTGGGCTGGTCGAGAAAAGCCGGCCGCACCGGGCGGGCGTGGGCGCCACTTCCCTGCAGCAGCACGGTGCCGGCGGCGCCGGCCAGGTAGACCGCGCCCTGCTCGCCGAACAGTGCGAGTTGGTATGCGCCGGTAGCGGGCACCTCACGCGCGGCGGTGCATTCGTAGCCGCCGCTCATGCCCAGCACACCGTACGCGGCGCAATCGCCGTCGCCGGCGGCCGCCTCCTCCGGCACCGTCCAGCCTTTCACCCACTCGACTTCGTCGCCGGTGGCGAAACGAAGGTAATTGAGGCATATGCAGCCCAGCCCGGACACTTGGTCGCCGTGCGCCAGGAAACCGTCGATTGCGGCGCCGGTGATCCGTCCGATCGCACCGTCGCGCACCCAGTCGCCGACCCTGGCGATGTTGTGCACCTCCCACCATGCGGTACCGCAGGCGAACGCCGCACCGTTCTCAGCGCAGGCGGCCACCATCGCGTCGGCATCGGCCAATCGCGCGGCGATCGGCTTCTCGCAGGAGATGCCCCGCACGCCCGCTTGCGCGCAGGCAATCACGGCGTCGCGCGCCGCGCTCACCGGCAGGATGTTGGCCACCACGTCCGGAACCTGCCACGCCAACAGCTCCTCGACCGTGTCGAACTGGTGCGGAACGGCATAGTGCTGCGCGAACCGTTCGCGCCGGGCCCGCGCCGTGTCCACCAGCGCGATCAGTTCTGCGCCGGGATGGTGCGCGTAGGCATGCGTATATCGCCGGCCCCAGTCGCCGCAGCCACCGGCCACCGCGACCCGCAATTTGTCCCGCCGCATGCTCGCCACCCTCTCTTCTCCCTGGATGCTACCTGGGCAGAACCAGGCATGTACAGAGCGGCGGCCCGACCGACGTATGTAGCTTCATGTAGCTATGGACGCTGTCGTGCGTGTCCCGGGCGCGCCGCCGCGCTGGATCTCAGCCGGTACGGATTCAAGCTCTTCCGCGAACGACTGACTGTCCGCCGCGTAGCGGGTGGGCCTGTGCATGGTCGTGCCGGTGGTTCACAGGCCGAGGCGCTGGTATTGGCACTCCCACGCTGGCGCAGTGGAGCCGAACTATCGAGGGGGCGGCACTCGCATACGATCAGCGACGATGCGGTTCGGGCGGCCCGCGCGTGGATGACGCGTGCACTGTACGTTACGCTGATGCTGTGACCAAGACGACGACAAGCATCGAATCAGAACTCAGAAATCTGCGTGCTCTTCCTACGCCTATAAGTTCGTGGCACGTCGAAGCGGGTCCTGATGCCACGGAGGAGCCCGCGGTTTGGGTCTGGGTCACCCTTGCGCACGACGATGTCGATGCGAGCACGCGGGCTCGGGTCAGAGATTTGGTGCGCACCTCGGTGAGTAACATGGTCGGAAACGAGGCGCACTGGGTTTATGTTCGTTTCAGGGCCGCATCGGAGTCCGAACAAACGTCATGAGCCTGCACGTGGACCTGTCGCGGACTACAACATGGCGCAGCGTTTCTCGCCGCAGGACGTTCTCGATTTGATTGATCAGGCAGATCAAGCCATATCAGATTGGCACAACGTGCGAAATACTCCGCCGGCCGATACCTTCCTGGTGGGATTGCTCGTGTTTGGCAACATGCGCTCCTGATTGGCCGGTCCCGGCGTGGCAGGCGGGAGTCTCAACCAACCATCTTCCCAGGGGTTTGTACGGTGCATGGTCGTGCCGGTGGTTCACAGGCCGAGGCGCTGGTATTGACAGTCGGGGGCTTCGACGGCGGTCAGGCGGTGGCGCAGGAGGGCGGCCAAGTGCTCCTCCAGGGCGGCATCGCGCAGCGGGCGTTGTTGGCCGGGATCGGTTTTGCCGTCGAACAGCAGGTTGAACGCCGGGGCGTCGAGCGCCGCCTCCGAGGGCTGCCGCCAGCGTAACTGCGGGTAGCCGCGGTCGCTCGGGTACTTGAGGAAGTAGCCGTATTCCATCTGCAGCCGGTTCACCGCCAGGAAATCCTGGCTGCCGCGCGGCATCATGGTGTGGTGGTGCACCCAGCTGTCCGGCAGCGCCTGCCGGAAGTAGCGGTAGCGGCCGTCGGTCAGGCATACGTCCTTGCCGAAGCCGCCGTACAGCACCGCCTCGTGGTGGTCCGCGTCGGCGGCCAGCAGGTGGCACAGCGAGCGGCCCTGCACCTGCTCCGGCGCCGCCATGCCGTGCAGCTCCAGGAAGGTCGGCATCAGGTCGATGGTGGTAGTCAGCGCGCGCTGCACGCGGCCCCCGCCTGCGGCCCCCGGCGCGCACACGATCAGCGGGATGTGCGCCAGCTCGTCGTACAGCGCCATCTGCATCTTGCCCCAGTAGCCGTGCTCGCCGAGGATGTGGCCGTGGTCGGTAGTCAGCACTACCACGGTGTCGTCCCACATGCCGTGCTGATCCAGCTTGTCGAGCAGCTTGCCGAGCCAGTGGTCGGCCATGGTCAGCGCGCCGCCGTAGCAGGCGCGAATGTGGCGCACCGTCTCCTCATCGTCGAGCTCGGGATCGAGGCGGCCGTACAGCGGCCAGGAGAAGTGGTAGCGGTCCCAGCGGTCGTCGTACAACTCGCGGTAGCGCGCCGGACAGTCGAACGGCTCGTGCGGATCGAAAGCCTCCAGGTGCAGGTGCCAGTCTTCGGCGTCGTGGTTGCGGTCGATGAAGTCCAGGGCGCGCTCGAAGGTCTGCGGCGTCGAGTAGTCCTGGTCGCGTTCCATCGGCGCGTAGGTCTGGTTGCGCCAGTAGCCCCAGCGGCACGGCCCCTCCAGCCCGCGCGCGCCGTCCGGCTTGGGCGGCTCCTGCACCAGCGGGCGCCAGGTGTCGCCCTCCTGGCCGCGCAGGAACTCCCAGGAGCTGTAGATGGTGTTGTAGCCCTCACCGCCGGAGTGGAAGTAGTGGTAGTGGTCGGTGATCATATGGCTGTACACGCCGCGCTGCTCGCGCAGCATGGTCGGCAGGCATTCGTCCCACGGCTGCACCGGACTCCACGGCGTCTCCAGGAAGTTGACCCGCCCGGTCAGCATCTCGCGGCGCGCCGGCATGCACGGCAGGGAGCCGGCGAAATGGTTGTCGAACACCGTGCCGCGCTGCGCCAGCCGGTCGATGTTGGGCGTGATGGCAAACTCGTTGCCATAGCAGCGCAGGTAGTGGCGGTTCAGGGAGTCCATGATGACGAAGATGGTTCTCACGGGTGTGGTCCTCGGGTCGCGGTGTCGGTAGTGCGGCGCATTATGCCATACCAGCCTCGTCCGATGGATTGGTCACGTCCACCTCTAGGCCGTCGAAGTCGTTCACGTTCCGCGTCGCAAGCGCCAGGTGAACGAACAGATGCGGTGCGTGCACTGATTGTGCAGGTGCGAACGAAATTGATCCTGGTGGCGGCGATGCTCACTTCGATGTTTGGAATCGGCCGGGCGGCAACTTGGATGGACCTGAGGTTGGATTATGTCGATGCCGCCATGAAGCGCGCAGGTTATGCGTGCTGATCGGAGTCGGATTGCCTCTGCAGATACTGAATCGCCACATGAGCAAAACTGGCTCGTGCTCCGATCGAGGAGACATCGAGAAAAGCGGCAGTCAGTTCGCAATGGGAAACGCCTTCGTTGAGTTCGCCGTCCAAAAGCTCGATGAGCGCTGATCGCTCGGCAATGAGTTCGCGATGATTGAGATTCAGGACGACTATCGTTTGCTCCGCCTCGGGAGAATCGTCCCCCTGAATCCATCCACCAGAGGTAAACGAAAAATGCCGTTGGCACGCTTCCTCCGGTGCGGGATCGACATGGCAAATCTCGTCAAACCATGCCTTTTTTTCGTTCCCGCACGTGGTTGGACGCCGCCGTGCGCCTGATGCGGGCCGCAACTCAAAAAGAGGTTCCGGTACGTTAGCTCACAATGCGGATACCGGGCGCGAGGCCGGAAGTGCTCAATGTGATGTCCGTTGCGCAGTTCGAGGTCGATTCCGCGACCGCAATATACGCATTGACCGGTCTGCTCGACGAACAGCGCTTTTCTGGTCGCTTCCCGGGCGTCTTTACTCAGATCACCGTATCGGGGTTCAATGCGAGCGCCCCCCTGACCGGCCTTCCAAGCCCGCAGCACTTCCGGTTCTTCTCCCTTCGCAGAGCCTCTCATTCCGGCGCCCTTCGCAGGCGCCTGCATTTCGCCCGGCGAAGCGCCACCCTGGCTGACTTGCCTTCGACAAGGTTGTCCAGCGTGTCAAGAACCTGATCAGCTTCGTCAAATGCGCCTTCATCGATCAAATGATCGAACTTGGCGAACAGGCCGTCGACACGGGGATCCTGCTCCGGCGTGTCCATAATCCCCTCAAGCACATAGTTGGTGTCACGGCCCTTGGACGCGACTGGCTCCGTGACGTGGACATGGCCGTTCCGGTCGGAGGAGAGCAACCGCACGTGCTGCGCGGCGACGCCTCCGATGACCTGAGGCGAATGGGTGCTGACAACGAACTGGCATCTCGGAAACAGATCTATAAGGGACGTCAGGATTTCGCGTTGCCACGCCGGATGCAAATGGAGCTCGATCTCATCGATGCAGACGAAACCCGGAGCTTCGGCAAGCGTGCTCCCCGGAAACTCCAGAAGCAGTCGTCGTGCCAGGTCAACCGCAAGCAGAAAGTACGCCTGTTCACCCCCAGATAGCGCCTCGAACGGAGTGTCAAATCCACCTTCCTTCCTCAGGAAGAGCATTCGGTCCATGCTGCCGTCCGGTTTTCTGGATCTCAGTACAGTCGAACTTCCGGCGATACTCCTCAGAACTTCCTGGACAGCCCGTACTTCCGGGTCCGTATACTTCAGGTCGCTGCGCTCAACAGCTTCTCGTGCCTCGTCGCTTTCCTTTTCGAAATACCAATTCTTGAAATCCGAAAGCGCGCTGGGAGTCGTATCGAGCGCCTTTTTGCGGTTAGTTTTGGAAGACCAGCGGTCATTAGCTTTCAAGCCACCGATGCGATTCTGATCGAAGTTTACGACTAGTGGCATGGGAGATACCTTTTCATAGAGCCCACTCAGCACTTCACTGTCGGAATACTCGCCCTGCCCTAGTCCCTTTGCCTGAAAAGGAATCGTGAATGTGGCCCTGACGTCGGACGCAAGGGCCAATTCCATTGTGATGTTTCCCTCGCGAGCGCCATATCGTACCAGATCTCCGGACGGACTGAACCATGCTTCCGTGCCGTCCGGGCCTAGCCAACTCCACGCGTTCGTAACTGCTCCGAGTAGAGCTTCGATGGCTGACGTCTTGCCAACACCGTTTACACCAGCAAGCAAAGTCAATGAATGGTCGAGCGGAAGGTCCAGCTTGGCAATGCCCTTGAAGTTTTGAACTTTCAGCGATCGGACATGTGGATACGGTGGCATGACAGTCGTTCTCAGAATCTTGCCTATTCCCAGGCGATATTGTCAAGCTCACCGGCAAGCAGATTCTGCAGTCGCAGGCGGACAACCCGTGGACCATCGGCGCGGTGCGCCTGATTCCGCAGCCGCTGGTGAGACCTGTCGCCGCGCTGGTCAACGAGGACATCATCCTGGCCGGCAGCGTGGTGATGATCCTGAGCTTCCTGACCGTGCTCGGCACCCTGCTGTCCGATCTGCTGCTGGTGGTGCTCGACCCGCGCATCCGCTTCGAGGGCGGCAGCCGCTGATGCGCGGAGTATCGGGATCATGAGGCGCCGCGCCGCCACCCGCGCTGCCGCGGCCGCGCCGGCCGCGAACGAGCGCTACTACCTGGCCTCGCAGTGGCAGCTCGCCTGGCGCAAGCTGCTCCGCCACCGGCTGGCGCTGGCCGGCGGCGGCGTGCTGCTGCTGCTGTACGCGGCGGCGCTGTTCGCCGGCTTCGTCGCGCCGTATGGCCCGTTCACCCGCAACAACGACTACATCAACGCGCCGCCGACGCCGCTGCGCTTGGTGGCCGAGGATGGGCTGCACCTGCGCCCCGTTCGTGTACGCGGTGCGCGGCGAGGTCGACATGGAATCGCTGCGCCGACGCTACGCCGAGGACACCTCGCGCCGCTATCCGCTGTCCCTGCTGGTGCGCGGCGAGCCGTACCGGCTGTGGGGGCTGATCGAAACCGACCGCCACCTGTTCGGGGTGGAGGCGCCCGGGGTGGTCTACCTGTTCGGCACCGACGACGGCCGCATCTCGCTGTCGATCGGCCTGCTGGGCGTGGCGTTCAGCTTCGTGCTGGGGCTGCTGTTTGGCGGCCTGTCGGGCTACTACGGCGGCGCCGTCGACCTGGTGATCCAGCGCGTAGTGGAGTTCCTGATCAGCATCCCGCAGATCCCGCTGTGGATGGCGCTGAGTGCCGCACTGCCGGCCAACTGGCCGCCGCTGCGGGTCTACTTCGGCATTACCCTGATCCTGTCGATCATCGGCTGGACCGGGCTGGCGCGGGTGATGCGCGGCAAGCTGCTGGAACTGCGCGAGGCCGACTTCGTGATGGCCGCGCGGGTGGCCGGCGCCCTGGACGGCGCCATCATTCGCCGCCACCTGCTGCCGTCGTTCATGAGCTACCTGATTGTCAGCCTGACTTTGGCGGTGCCCGGCATGATCCTGGGCGAGAACGCGCTCAGCTTCCTGGGCCTCGGCTTGCGTCCGCCGGTGGTGAGTTGGGGCGTGCTGCTGCAGAAGGCGCAGAACCTGCGCACCGTGGCCCTGCACCCCTGGCTGCTGATCCCGGCCGGATTCGTGGTCGTGACCGTGTTGGCGTTCAATTTCCTCGGCGACGGCCTGCGCGACGCCGCCGATCCCTACAGGTAACGGGGCGAGTTGGCTGCCATAACGATGGGTGCTACTCTCGGTGAACACCAACCGAGGGAAACGATTACACTCCACCGTACACCGGCCATGTCAGGAGCGAGCACAACATCGCCAGCCAATCGAAGCGGCCTTCCGATTGCCCTGGAAGACCTGATCCACGCCAGATCCGTAGAGGACAACCGGCGAGAGTTCAAGGCAGCTTGGAATCCTGTCACCCAGACGGCGGCGGTGCGCACGATTTGTGCCTTCGCGAACGACGTGTTGAATCTCGACGGCGGTTATGTGCTGCTTGGGATCGAGACCGACGGCCGCGGCAATCCCATACTTCCACCCCGAGGCCTGGAAAACGTCAACCTTGACGAGTTGCAGCGGGAGTTGCTCGGCCAGTGTAACCGTATCAATCCACACTATCTTCCGCGTCTGTTCCCGGTGTCATTTGAAGATCGTTCGATCCTGGTCGTCTGGGCACCGGGCGGAGACAACCGGCCGTACGAAGCTCCGAAGACGGCAACGTCCGGTGATCGCGCGTATTATGTCCGAGAAGGGTCGCAGACGGTCGCCGCCAAGGGTGCGCTACTTTCTCAACTGTTCGAGCAGGCGGCAAAGATTCCATACGATGACAGGATCAATCGGTCGATGGAATTGGGTGACGTATCCGATCGACTGGTAAAGGAATTTTTGTCAGATATCGGCAGCGAAATTGGCCGTACTATCCCGTTCAGTCCAGACGTCTATTCGAATATGCAACTTACGTCTCCTCTCAATGGCCACGATGCGCCACGGAATGTCGCGTTGCTGTTTTTTGCCGATGAACCGGAGCGGGTGTTTCCGGGTGCCAGGATCGAAGTGGTGCAGTTTACCGATGATGCCGGCGGAAATCTGATCGAGGAGAGAATCATTCGGGGGCCGCTCCACCATCAGGTGCGGCAGACTCTGAGCTACCTGGAGTCACTTGGCAGCACGGTGCTCGAGAAGGTACCGGGGCAAGCGGAAGTCGACAGGATGGTAACCTATCCCTACGAGGCAATTCGCGAAGCCGTGGTAAATGCCGTATATCATCGGTCGTACCAGGAGGTCGAGCCCACGAAAATCTACCTGTATCCGGACCGCATGGAGATCACCAGCTATCCCGGGCCTGTACGCGGAATCGAACTACATCACTTCACCGGCGGCGAAACCATTCCCGCAGTACCGGCTCGGAACCGGCGGATAGGAGGATTTCTCAAGGAGCTCAGACTTGCGGAGCCCAGAGGCACCGGGGTTCCCAAGATACGCCGTCACATGAGCGAGAGCGGGTCGCCCGAACCGCGCTTCGACTTCGACGAAGGGCGCACCTATTTTCGCGTGATCCTGCCCGTTCATCCGCGCTATCGGGTGATCCATGCGCTCCGTGAGAGCTCCTTCATGTGGGTCACCGGGAAGCGGCGGGAAGCTCTCAATCACCTGCTGCGTGCGGCCAAAGATCAGCCGGGTTCGGGGGCCATAACCGGACAGATAGTCGAGTATGCGGCGGTTATGGAAGACCTCGAACTCGCCAAAGACTACCTGCATCGTTTCGAGTCAGCGGGGAGCCGGACTGAGAGCTCTCAACCCTATCTGCGCTATGCATCGGCGTTGTTGAACAGGGGACACGGCGAGGAGGCACGGAAGTGGCTGAGCCGAGTTCCCACCACGAGCGCATACAGTGACCTCCTCGAAGCCGCGATTCTCAGCAAGCGAGCAACAAACTACTGGGAGGCACACCGCATCTTCGAGGATCTCTACGCGCGTGCCGAAGACGATCCCAAGGTGGTTCAGGAATTCGCGCAGACGAAACTTGCTCTCGCTCGTGCTCTGCGTCCTTACGGTCGTGACTTGGCGACCAAGAAGAGATTGAATCGCCAAGCGGCAGAGCTCCTGCGTAGAGCTATTCCGTTGACCGACGACTCGACGCGGAAGGCTTGGTGCTGGTTCGACCTGGCCAGAACTTTGGCTTGGCTCCGCGTGCCGAACAGTGAAGTGGACCATGCGTACTTGCATGCGATCGCTCTCAAGCCGGACGAAAACCGGTTTCGGGACACCTACCGCGAGTGGCAGAGCAGGTGAGGCCGGCGAATCGGCTTGTAGAGACCTCGGTGCGATTCTGACCATGAGCGAGTCACGATAGGTTTCGACCGGCACCCGGGCGCCCCGGCTTGCCACAAGCCACCCATTCGGCTGAATATCGAACCCGACATGGCTAAGCCAAGTGGGTGGTGGACCACTCATCCGACCATTCTCACGGTAACGGTGGCGGGGTGCTGGGACTCCAACGGCGACGGGATCGGCGACTTCGAGGGCATCCGCCGCCACCTCGACGAGCTCATCGACATGGGCATCACCGGGCTGCGCTTCCAGCACGTGACGCGCTTCGACGACGACTTCGAATGGTACGGTCTGGTGGCGCAGGACTGGTTCGACGTCGATCCGGTGTACGGCACCATGGCCGACTTCGACCGGCTGATGGCGGACTGCCGCGCCCGCGACTTCGCGATCATGGTGATGGCGGTGCCCGAGTACCTGGGCTGGCACCATCCCGACTACCTGGCGGCGCGCGATGCGCGTGCGGCCGGTGTCGCCGATGCGCGCATCGGCTGGTTCGGCTGGGAGGATGACGGCAGCGTCGCCCTGACCTGGAATCACCCTGGACCCGATCTCGCCAACCCGGCGTACGTGGACGCGTACCTGAAACACGTGGCGTTCTGGATGGACAAGGGCATCGCCGGCTGGGATGTCGATGCGCCGAACACTTGGCGCAACCTGAACGTCGGCGCGCTGCGTGCGATCACCGGCGCCATCAAGGAGCGCGGCGGCTTCGTGACCAGCGAGAATTGGGCGCTGGACCACGATATGATCCGCCAGGGCCAGTTCAACGCCGGCACCGGCGTCCACCGTACGGAGCTGTACAGCGAGCTGGCTGCGATGCGCGACGGCGACGCGGAACACATCCGCCGCGGCATGGCCAGGCGGCGGCAACTGCTCGAGTTCGGCATATTCCCGTTCCAACAGTTCGGCGACGAAATGCACGAGCAGTACAGCGGCAAGAACCACCCCTGGAAGCTGCAGATGTTCCGCCTGCAGGTCGCGTTCAACGCCGCGCTGCCCGACCAGGTGTGGGCGTTCGCCAACGCCATCGCCTTTCCCACCGAGCCGCTGCAGCCGCTGCCGTCGTTGGATTGCGTGTGCTGGGGCCAGCTCGACCTGCCGGAAATCGAACGCCAGAAGCCTGACCCGCATTCTCCGTACGGCTTCTTCACACGCATGATGGCGCTGCGGGCGCGCGAGAAGGCGCTGGCGATCGGCGACCTGCAGGAGCTGCCCACCGACCGCCGCAAGCCGGTGTTCGCGGCGCTGCGCACCAGCGAGGACGGCACCGAGCGTGCCGTGACCGTGTTCAACTTCAGCGCCGCGCCGTGCCGGGTGCGGGTCACGCTGGGAGAGGGGATCGATGCGCTGCGCAACTACCACAGCGGCGAAGTGATCGGGGCTGAGGACGGGACGCTGACCGTGGATCTCGGCCGCTTCGGCTTCAAGCTGTTCCGTGTGAAGTCGGTCAGCCCTTGACGGCGCCCATGGTCATGCCGGCGATGAAGTAGCGCTGGAAGAACAGGAACACCAGCAGGGTCGGCAGGCTGGCGAGCAGGGACAGGGCGCCCTGCACGCCCCAGGCCACGGTGTACTGGCCGCGCAACGACACGATACCGAGCATGATGGTGCGCTTGTCGTCGCTCTGGGTGAAAATCAGCGGCCACAGGAAGTCGTTCCAGATCCAGGTGAACTGCAGCGTGCCAAGCACCGCCAGGGCGGGCAGGCTGATCGGCAGCGCGACCCCGGTCAGCACGCGCCACTCGCTGGCGCCTTCCACGATGGCCGCTTCGCGCAGCGCGCCCGGCACGGTGGCGAAGAAGTTGCGCATCAGCAGGGTGCAGATCGGGATGCCCATGGCGATGTGCACGATGATCATCGACCACAGGGTGTCGAGCAGGCCGAGCCGGTTGAACAGCCGGAACAGTGGAATGAGGACGATCTGCGGCGGAAAGAACATCCCCGACACGATCACCAGGAACAGCGCCTCGCTGCCCCGGAACGGCAGCTTCGAGAACACGTAGCCGGCCAGGATGCCGAGGGTAATCGAGCCGGCGGTCGCGGGCACGGTAACCAGGAAGGTGTTGACGAAGTAGTGCTTGACCGACGGGTGGGCGAGCGCCACCGAGAAGTTGGACAGGTCGAGGGTGCGTGGAATCGCCCACAGGGTGCCGAAGGCGATGTCGCGGGTGCTCTTCAGGGCGCTCAGGATCACCCCTACCGTGGGGGTAAGGAACAGCAGCGCCAGCAGCGTCAGGCAGACCAGCAGCACGCCGGTCCAGCCGGACAGCCGCCGCCGCCGCGGCGGGGCGGCGACCGCGACGTCAGTCATACAGTTCGTCCAGTTTCTTGAGTTGGCGGAAGTAGACGGCAATCACGCTCAGCGTCATCAGGAACAGGATCACCGATATCGAGCTGCCGTAGCCGATCCGGTACTTCTTGAACGACTCGCTGTACATGTACATGGCCAGCGAGTCGGAGGAGTGGAACGGTCCGCCGCCGGTCATGATGAACAGGATGTCGAACGCCTTCAGCGAGTTGATCACGCTCAGCGCCACCGCCACCACGGTAGCCGGCCGCAGCAGCGCCAGCACCACGAGGCGGATACGCTGCCCGCGCGAGGCGCCCTCGATCTCCGCCGCCTCCAGCAGGTAGGTGGGAATCGAGGTGAGACCGGCCAGAAAGATCACCATCGCCAGTCCCATCTGCTGCCACGACCAGGCCACGATCACCGAGTACAGCGCGGTCTCCGGCTCCGCCAGCCAGGCGAAGGTGGGCGGTGCTCCGGTCACCGCCTTGATGGCGGCGTTCAGCAGGCCCCAGTCGGGTTGATAGATCCAGATCCAGATCTGGCCCACTACCACCGCCGCCAGGCAGATCGGCAGATAGAAGATCGACTTGAACGCATTGGCGCCGGGCACCTGCGTGTCGAGCATCAAGGCAAGCGTCAATCCGCCGGCGGTCGGCAGCACGATCGCCAGCGCGGTCCAGATCAGGGTGTTGAGGGTAGCGTTGGTGAACAGGCGGTCGGTCACTACGCCGGCGAAGTTGTCCAGCCCCACGAACCGGTAGTCGGGGCTGAAGCCGTTCCAGTTCGTGAAGCTGTAGTAGAAGGTATCGAGCAGCGGCCAGATGACGAACACGCTGAATACCGCCAGCGGCAGGAACAGCAGCGCGATCCGCCAGAACGCTTGTTTTTGCTTCATCACCCGGCTGTCCGGCGTGA
The DNA here is from genome assembly GCA_965262935.1 of Spirochaetia bacterium. Taxonomy (GTDB): domain Bacteria; phylum Spirochaetota; class Spirochaetia; order SZUA-6; family Bin103; genus Bin103. The sequence goes on from OZ253572.1 coordinate 2,901,855, forward strand.
GCCGCGCCGTGAGCCTCCCCGTGTTCGGCCGCCGCCGCGCCACCGCATTGCGGTACGGCGGCCGGCGTCCGGCGCGGCCCGTCCGCCGTGAGCCAGCGGGTGCCTGGACCTGCCGGTGCAAGGACCGGGCGATCCAAGACCCGCTGGTTGCAACCTACTGGCTGTCGAACACCTCCCGGACACCCTTTTCGGTGTCGGCGAGGTGCTGCATGTAGTCGGCGGGGCTGTCCATGAAGCGCGCGAACATGTCCAGGCCGAACTCTGCCGCCGGCGGCGTCGTGGCCAGGTCGTAGTTGAACGCGAACGTGTCGGCGTTGCCTACCACCGCCAGCGCACGCGTCATCACCGGCGTGTAGATGCTGTCGTCCACGTTGACGTTGGGCGACAGCGCACCCTGGATTTGCGCCCACTTGGCCTGTGACTCGGCGTCGCTGGCCAGGAACGCGACCAGTGCCTCGGCGTTGGCGCGGTTCTCGGGGTTGGCCGAGATCAGCCAACCGTCGACCGGTCCGACCGCCGCGTTGGCGACCCCGGCGTCGATGGCCGGGAACTCGAAGAAGTCGTAGTCGTCGCCGGCCATCAGTCCGTTGCCGTTCCAGTAGCCGGTAATCCAGGTGCCCATCAGCGTCATCGCCGCGGCGCCGCGCGCCACCTTGTCGGAGGCGTCGGTCCAGGTGTCGGCGTTGGCGTTGGCAGCGAAGTAGCCGGCATCGACCAGATCCTTCCACAGCTGCATTGCGCGCTGCACCTCGGCGTCGGTGTAAGAGGCTTCTCCCGCCATCAGGCTGGCGCGGTACTCCGGACCGGCGGTGCGCAGCACCAGGTAGTCGAACCAGAACTGGGCCGGCCAGCGGTTCATCGATCCGAGTGCGATCGGGGTAATGCCCTGCGATTCGAGGTTCTCGCACAGCGCCAGGAACCCGTCCCAGTCGGTCGGAAACTCGGTCACTCCCGCTTCCGCCATCACCTTGGCGTTGTAGAACATGCCGGCGTAGTGATAGCCGAACGGCACCAGGTAGCGGCTGCCGTTGTACATCGTGGCGCCGTCCGCCACCGACGTGGCCACCACCGCGTCCAGTCCGTTTGCGGCCCACATGTCGTCGATGGTGCCGAGGTTGCCGGCGTCGACCACGAACTGCGTCCGCGCTCCGGCCCAGTAGCTGAACACGTCCGGCAGGTTGCCGCCCGCTGCGCGCACCAGGATGCCGGTCTTGAAGTCCTCGTGGCCGATCGGACTGTCCACCACCGTGATCCCCGACGCCTCATGGAAGCTGGCGAAAATCTCCTGCAGGCCGGCGCGACCGAGGTCGCCGCCGAAGTAGTGGGTAATGGTGACTTCCGTGCTGTCGGCCATCTCCGCGTCCGCGGTGGCCCAGCATAGGGTCGCCAGCAGAGTGAGTGCGCAGACCAGTCCCGCGGCTTTGCCCGCTGTCGTAACCCGCGTGCCGCGGGTGCTGCCGGCACGCCGTGCAGCATTCGCCCATAAGTGATACATGAGAGTACCTCCGTGCCGCTGTTATGGTACCGAAGCGGTCACGCTGTCAATGATACGGCCGGCAGCGCCGCTCGCGGGCGGCCGGACTAAAGCCGGAACCGTTCCAGGCCGAAGTGAGCTACATCGGCCCGGGACGAAACCAGATGAACCATGCCAACAGTACCTGTACGAGCCCCGGTCGGATCGTCCGACAGCGGGCGGCAGCATGCGATGCGGGCCTCGCGATTCCGAGTGCCCGCCCGCCCTCCGGAACGGGTCGCGCTGGCGGCGGGGCAGGGTACCGAGCGTCCGCTCTGCCCGACACCGGCCCGCGCTGCCGTCAGGCCGCCACCCGCTTCTCCGACGTGATTGCGCCGCGGTCGGTGTTGCGCCGGATGCTGGGCCTTGTTGCAGTCGCCGCACTGTGTGCGGGAACCATAGCGAACGCTCAATCTGAAGAACTGACGCGACGGGAACTCGGGTTGCAGTTCGCCGCCGCCAAACCGTCCGGCGCGACGACCGTCGCCAAGGCGCCCCGGATTCTGCAGGTTCTGTTCAGCCGGTCGAGCGCCGAGCAGGACGATTTCCGCTTGCTTGCCTCGAGCCCGCTGATCGTGGTGACCGTGCGGTTCGATCAGGCGGTGACCGTGGACACGGCATACGGTGTCCCGCAGATCGACCTGGAAATGGGAACACCGCCGCTTCGGCAGGGCGGCTACGTGGGTGGCTACGCCGGTGGGTCCGGATCGGCCGAACTGCGCTTTCAATATGCGACGCCGCACTATGCGACGCTGGACTGGTACCAGGACGTCGGGCACGTGGAGATCAACGCCAACGCGATTCGGTTGCGCGGCAGCACCATCCGTGGGATCGATCACTTCGCGGCCGCGAGTCTGGCACACGCACCGGTGGCAGCGACGGCGAACAATGCGGGCGCTCGGTCCAAGTCTGCGCTCGTGCGAACCCCGCTTCCCGCATTGGAACGCTCGCCCGCGCCGCACGGTGGCGGAAGCGACGCCGGTCTGGTGGTCGATGCAGCGGCGCAGGCTGCCGCCGTGCCGCCGCCGGCCGCGATCCGGCTGCGCAGCGAGGTGTTGATTGCCGGTCACCAACTTCGCCACTGGCGCACGTTCGGCAACGGCGCTTACAAAGCCGTGGATCCTATCCCGGGAGCTAGCGGCCCGGTTCCAGTCGACGCAAGCGGCACCGGATTGTCGCCGGATGATGCCGGCGGCCTGGTTGAGCCGGTGGACGCCCGGCGGGCCGCCGCAATGGTGCAGACGCCGCGTGCACCGTATCTCCATTTGTGGGTGGTCGGCCAGACGAAGATCAGGCTGCAGTGGGGCCGGGCATCGAATAGCGACATCGACTACCTGATCGAGGGTTCCGCCGACGGCGTTTCGAACTGGACCAATCTGCTCGGCGAAGGCAACTATCAAGCCGTCGCCCCATCGACGACTGACAACGCGTACACCCACGAAGGGCTGCAGCCCGCCACCACCCGCTACTACCGCGTCACGGCGCGCAATGGCAATGGCTTCGGGCCGCCGTCGGATCCCAAGAGCGCAACCACCAAGGCCATGGTGGCGGTCCCGGAATGCTCCGCCGCGCTGTGGTCGGCGCGCGTGACCGTGGAAGAGTTCGGCCTTTACGACGACTTCGGGTATCGCGTCGGCAACGAGCATGGCGCGATCAGTGTCGACCGCTTCACCATCGGTGCCGCCACGTACACGGTGAAAGAGGTCTGGTTCAGCAGAAGTTTGTGGCTGTTTGGCAAGTATAGCCGGGAATTGTCCCGTGCGGCCTATCATTTCACGCTCGACCGCGCCTTCCCTCAGCTCGATCGCGAAGACCTGATCTTGTACGTCGGCAACGTGAGGCTGCCGCTCGCCGGCGCGGGCTACACCACGCAACCGGCGGGAGAGGCCTACCAGTGGGCAGGAAGCGACGAGATCGGAGACCTATACGATGGCACCTTCAACTACGTCGAAGACGACTACGTCCCGGTGTGTCTGGTCGGCTCCGGTCCGCGGCCGACACTGACGCTGAAGCTTGATCCGGCATCCATCTCCGAGGACAGCGGGGTCAGCACGGTGACGGCGACGGCGTCCGTAGCGTCGCCCGAGCCGTTTACGGTCACGGTAGCGGCGGCGGCGAACGCGCCGGCGGTTGCGGCGGACTTCACCCTGAGTGCCAACCGGGTACTCAGTTTCGCGGCAAACGCCACCGAGAGCACCGGCACGGTGACCATTACGGCCCGCAACAACAATCTCGACGCACCCCACAAGACGGTGCGGGTAGCCGGCTCCGTACCCGACGGAACCCGCGCGACCGCGCCCGATGACGTGACGCTGACCATCACCGACGACGACGCGGCCTCCACCCTCAGCCTGGCGGTGGACCAGGAGGCGATCGCCGAGGATGGTGGCGTTGCCGTGGTCACGGTCAGCACCGGCGGCACCGCGTTCTCGACCCGGCAGGAGGTGGTGCTGGGGTTTGCCGGCAGTGCGGAACTGGACACCGACTACACGGTATCGGCGCAAACGCTGACCCTCCAGCCGGGGGCGCTCTCGGCGGCCGCTACCATCACCGCGCACAACGACACCGTGGACGAGGACGACGAACTGATCGAAATCACTGCCAGTCACGACGGCCGTACGGCGGGCGCCCTGCAGACGGTCAAGATCACCGACGACGACACCGCGTCCATCGCGCTCACGGTGAACCCCACCTCCATCGCGGAAGCGGGCGGTAGCGCCACGGTGACCGTCAGCACGGCGGGCGGCACCACCTTCGGAACCGAACAGACGATCAGCCTCTCGTTCGCCGGCGGCGCGACGCGGGATGACGACTACACCGTGGGGACGGACAGCCTGCTGCTGGCGGCGAACAGCAGTTCCGTTACCACGACGGTGACCGCGGTCAGCGACGTGCTCGATGAGGATGACGAGACGATCGAGATCACCGCTAGGCACGGCGGCAGCTCGGTCCAGCGGACCATCACGATCCGGGACGACGACGCGCTCACCGGCTCGGCCCAACCGACGCTGCTGACCGTCGATCCCGCCCGCGCCCGGGAGGATGCCGGCGCCATGGTGTTCGAGGCGCGGGTGGCGGCCCCCTCCGGTCGTACGGAACTCGCGATCAACTACGCAGCGTTCGCCGCCGCGCACGACAGCGCGACGCCCGCAGCGGACTTCACGGCGGTGGCGCACGGAACGCTCACTCTGACGCTGGCGCGCAACGCAGATCAGCTTGCCGGCAGTTTCTCGATTCCGGTGCTCGACGACGAGCTGAATGAGGATGACGAGACTTTCAGCGTGCGCGTCTGGGTGGAGCGGCTGACCGGCTACGACGACACCGCCGCGGGCACCATCGAAGACGACGACGCCGAACCGGGAATCACGATCGCCGATGCGCGTGCGGTCGAGAACGGCGGGGAGATCCTGTTCCCGGTGCGGTTGACCCGCGCGAGCGGCCGTACCGTAACGGTGCGCTACGCAACCGAGGACGGCACTGCCACGGCGGGCCCGGACTACCACCGGGTTGCCGCGGGGATACTGACCGTGGCGGCGGGGCGGAGCGGCGCCACGATCCGGGTGCGGCTGCGCGACGACGATACCAAAGAGGGCGACGAGACCTTTTCCGTGCGGCTGATCGACCCGCCGGAGCATGCCACCCTGTCCGGCGATGTCGTTGCCACCGGGACCATCGTGGACGACGACGGCACGGTCACGCAGTTGTGGCTGGCGCGCTTCGCGCGTACCACGGCGACGCATGTGATGGATGCTGTCGGCGACCGGGTCACCGGCCCTCCGGCGCCGCAACCCGAGATGATTCTGTCCGGGTTCCCGGTGCGGCCCGGCACCGCGGCCGCGCGGCAAGATCTGTCGGATGCTCCCGTGCGCACGCTGGCGCCGCACGAGTTGCTGGCCGGCAGTTCCTTCGTGCTGGCCGCCGGCGAGGACGGCGGCCAGCCGGCCGCCAGCGCCGGCGCTGGCCACTGGACGTTCTGGGGGCGCGGCAGCGTGACACGGCTGGCCGGCAAGGACGCGGCAGGCAGCACGGACGAGATGTCGCTGAACGGGACCATTGCCTCCGGCACCCTGGGCGTCGACTACGACTGGGGACCGGTGGTGGCGGGGCTGGCGCTAGCCACCACCGCCGGCGGCGCCGACATTGCGGTGGCCACCGAACCTTCGCGCGAAGCGAGCGCCTGGATGGTCAGCGCGCATCCCTATGCGCGCGTAACGGTGGCTGGCTTGGTGGACATCTGGGGGCTGCTCGGCTTCGGAATGGGCGCCATGGCGCTCACCGAAGACCAGCAGATCGAAGCCGGAACCGCCATGCTGATGGGCGCACTGGGGGCGCGCGGCACGCTGGTGGCGCCGGATACGCTGGCCGGCTTCGGCCTGGCGGTCAAGACGGACGGCTTCGTGACCCGGATCTACGCCGAACACGACACCGCGTTGCCGAACACGCACGCGGACGCGGTTCTGGTCCGAGTGATGGCGGAGGGATCCTACCGCGCGCAGCTCGCCGACGGCAGCGTGCTGACTCCGGTCGTGGAGGCCGGCGTGCGCTATGACCGGGGCCACGCCGAAACCGGTTTCGGCGGCGAGCTCGGCGGCGGCGTGCGCTACGTACAGCCGGCGTTGGGGCTGACCGTGAGCGCCCACGGGCGCTTCCTGCTCGCCCATCAGGACCGCGGCTTCCAGGGCTGGGGCCTTGGCGGATCGATGCAGCTGCGCCCGGATGCGTCAGGCCGCGGGCCGGTAGCAGCCATGCACACCTCCGTGGGGATGACGGCCACCGGCGCGTCCGGGCTGTGGGCAGACGGCATCGGCCCGCGCGTCACCGCGTTCGACGCGGGCGCCGCGGCCGGCGTATTCGACGCGGAAGTCGGCTACGGCGTGAGCATCCTGGACAACACGGCTCTGTTGACCCCTTATGCCGGCGTGACGCTGGTTGACCGTACCGCCAACACCTACCGCATCGGTGGGCGGTTGGACCTCGGACCGTCGTTCAGCCTGAGCCTCGAGGGCGAACGCAGCGACAGCGCCGCGAGCCCGCCCGAGCACGGCGTGGCGCTGCGCGGGGCGCTGCGCTGGTAACCGGTTCGGGCGCAGGCGAGACTGTACAGGTGGAGGTCGGACCCGTGGATACTATCGGCGTGGGATTTATCGGCACCGGTCGTATTTCCGACCTGCATGCCATCGAATACCGGCGCAACCCGCACACCCGGATCGTCGCGCTGTGTGACTGCGAACCGGAGCTCGCCGCCGGGCGCCGGCGCGCGTGGGGGGTGCCCGGTGCGCTGGTCACGACCGACTACCACGAGCTGCTGGCTTTGGAGGCGGTCGACCTGGTGGAGATTCTGCTGCCGCACCACCTGCACGCGCCCGCCGCGCTGGCCGCATTCGCCGCCGGCAAGGCGGTTTCCCTGCAGAAACCGATGACCACCACGCTCGCCGACGCGGACCGTCTCGTCACCGCGGCCGAGCGGTCCGGGGTACCGTTTCGGGTGTTCGAGAATTTCATCTTCTACCCGCCGGTGATGCGCGCCAAGGAACTGGTGGATGCCGGCGCCATCGGCGAGCCGCTGACCATCCGTATCAAGAGCAATCCCGGTAGCCGTCAGTTCGCCTGGGACGTTCCCGCCGGCGCGCAGGCGTGGCGCCAGAACCGCTCGCAGTCGGGCGGCGGCCCGCTGGTGTTCGACGACGGCCACCACAAGTTCGCCCTGGCCTGGCACTTCATGGGCCCGCCGCGGGAGGTGCACGCCTGGATCGGCTCCACGGTTGGCGAAGGCGGCTTCGTGTTCGATGCCCCGGCGATGATTTCGTTCCGCTTCGCCAGCGGGCGCCTCGGCAACCTGGAGGTGGTCTACTCGCCCGACCTGGCGATCGACACCGAGCACTACGCGCAGGACGACCGGGTGGAGATCACCGGCACCGAAGGGGTGATCCTGATCAACCGCGGGCACGGCCAGCTCGGCGACGTGGTGCCGCTGCAGCACTACCGGGATGGGCGGTGGACCGACTACCGCGACCTGGAAACCGGCTGGGAGCGCAGCTTCGTGCATGCCACGCGGCACGCGGTCGACGCGCTGCGCGCGGGTTCCCAGGCGCTGCTGTCCGGCCGCGACGCCCGCGAGATTCTGCGCTTCGCGCTGGCTGCCGAGGCGTCCGCACGCCGCGGGCGCCCGGTGCGGGTCGGGGAGCTTGACGGGGCGGACAGCTAGCCTGCCATGGCGCGGGGGCCGGGCCGTCCGCCCGCGTGGATACGGGTGCTGCTGGTCGCTATCCCGGGGCTGCTCGCGGTCAGTGGTTGCGAGTGGATCCTGGAGCAACTGCCGGGCGACGACGACGCCGGCAGGCGATCGCCCGACCCGCCGCTGCTGTCGATCGCCGCCGCGCCGCCGGTGGAGGAGGGTGGTGACCTCTTGTTTGCCGTGACGTCGAGCCGCGCGAGCGATGTATCCATGACCGCCCGCTATCGGACCGAGGAGGGCACCGCGCGGGCCGGCGCGGACTACCAGGAGCCGGCGAGCGGGGAGGTCACGTTGGCGCCCGGCGAACGGGAGTCGGTCATCGTGGTACGGACGCTGCCGGACCAGGTGGAGGAAGGCAGCGAGACGTTCACCGTACGTCTGATCGACGTGGCGAACGCCACTCTCGGTACCGCCGCGGCCACCGGAACCATCCTCGGAGATGACGACACGCCGGCCCTTGCCATCCCCATCACCGCCGGGGTGTACCGTACGGGACGGCTTGAGACCGGCGACGACGTCGACTACTTCAAAGTGGTCGTGCGCGCCAGCGGCGCCGTCATTGCCGCCACCGATCGCGGCCGGGCGGCCGACTCCGACAACAACGTGCGCGACACCATGGTGCGGATCGAGCACGACGGACGCGGCGGCCGCTTCGCTCCGCTAGAAGTCGACGCCCACCATGTGGACGGCGCGCTGGTAACCGTCGGAGAATCGGGCCCGGCCACCGTCTACATCCGGGTGTCGAGCGACGTGGCCACGCCCTACGATCTGGCCGTCTGGGTGATCGACCGGCAGGCACTCCCGTGGTTCTTTGGCGATGTTGCGTATGATCCCTCGTTCGACATCGCGTTGCGCTACGTCGGCGCCGAGCCGAGCGCCGCACAGAAGGCGATCGTCCGACAAGCGGCCGACGTGTGGGAGCGGGTCATCACCTACGGGATTCCGGACCGGTTCATCGACTCATCGAGCGTGATCTGTGACGATGGCGATCCGTCGCTGTTCGGAGCTCACGTCGACGATCTGGTGGTGTATATCAAGGTGGGGGCGATAGACGGCCGGGGCGGGACGCTGGCCCAGGCCGGCCCCTGCTGGACCCGGCTGCCGAGCCGCCTCCCGTACCTGGGCATCGTGATACTCGATTCCGCCGATCTGACGCCGCTACACAACGCGGGCGTGCTGCGCCGGATCGTCACGCATGAAATCGGCCATGCGCTGGGATTCGGCACCAGTTGGGACCAGATGGCCGGCCCGGACGGGCTGCCCCTGCTGCGCCAGCCTTCGTTGGCTCCGGACGACGCCGTGCTGCCGGGACGGGACACCTCCTTCAGCGGCCGGGCGGCGGTCGCCGCGTTCGACGCCGCCGGCGGCCACGCCTACCGCCGCGGCGCGAAGGTGCCGGTAGAGAACGATACCGGGCACTACGGCGCTGGAACGCTCGATGCGCACTGGCGCGAATCGGTGTTCGACGCGGAGTTGATGACCAGCTCGCAGCTCATGGAGCGGGGCACGAACGAGCCGCTGAGCCTGGTGACGGTCGCAGCGCTCTACGACATGGGGTACAAGGTCGACTACGACGCCGCCGAACCGTATACCCTGCCGGTGTCGGCGCGTGCGGCGGCGCGCCGCTCGGCGCATGCCGAGGCGGACGTCTACGATCTCAGCGGAGATGTCCGCCAGGCACCGGTCATGGCCGAGGATCCGCTCGCGGTGCCGCGCGTACGACTCAGCCGCTGATTTCGAATGTACTGGCGGTGTAGACCAGCGTCTGCCCCACCTGCAGCGGCACCACGTCGGTGCCGGGACTGAGAATCTTCACCTGCCGGGTCAGTTCCTCGATGTCGGCCGGCTGGCCGAGCGCCTCGCTGTAGTGGCACGGAATCACCACGTCGGCGCGGATCAGGCTGGCGGCGCGGGCGCCTTCGCGTACGCCCATGGTGAACTTGCCGCCGACCGGCAGAATCGCCACCTGCGGGCCGTACATCTGACTGATGAGCTGCATGTCGCTGAACAGACAGGTGTCACCGGCGTCGTACACGGTGATGCCGTTGTCGTACGCCATCACATACCCGCCGACCGCGCCGCCGGCATGGTACAGCACGCCCTCCGGCAGCGGGCGCGGCAGCACGTGGTCGGACAGGGAGTGGGAGTGGTGCGCCTGGGTCATGGTGATTTCCACGTCCCGGATGGCCACCGAGCCGCCCGGATTGATGTGCCGTACGGCGGATTCCGCCACCCCCACCTGCGTCGCCACCTCGCACAATTCGTAGTGACCGACGAAGGCGGCCCCGGTCTGCCGGCAGATCTCGTAGCAGTCGCCGATGTGGTCGACGTGGCCGTGGGTGGCGAGCACGATGTCCGCCTTGTCCACCTCGGCGGCGGTCAGGGTGGCGGTGGGATTGCCGTCGAGCCACGGGTCGAAGTAGCTGACCGTGCCGCGCTCCGATTCGAACCGGAACGAGGCGTGTCCGAGAAAGGTGATGGTGAGCTGTGCCATTGAGTGCTCCTCCTTGCCTAGTTCGATGAGCCGGCAGTCTACCTGATCGGTCCGCGAACGGCGAGGCGGGGCGCTGTCGAGGCAGTATCCGTGTTGGACCGGTCGATCCGTTGGTGGGCGGAACGGGCTGGGACGGCTATAGTCGGGGCGCGATGCAGTTTCGTGACGACACGAGCACACGGCACGGTCACTCCGTGACGCCAGAGATCGCGAACAGCGGCGCACAAGGTTCGCCGGCTGCGCGTGATTTCCGGACCATGCGGCACGGCGGGCTACCGGTCGTTGCGCGCATGCCGCGCTGTCGAAAGGGGGCAGGCGGGCTCCGTGCCGAGCGAGCACTCGCTCCGGCGGACAGGCAAGCAGTCGTCGTCCACTCGCGCGGGGTCGGGCGCCATGCGTGAGTTGCGCGTAGGGGCGGTGGGCTGCGGGGCGCGCGGCCGGCACATCATGTCGCGGCTGCAGGCGCTCGGCCGCACGCGAATTACCGCGCTGTACGATCCGGCTCCCGGTACGGCCGAACGGGTGCGCGCCGAGCTGGACCCACGGGCGCGGATCGCCTCCGACTATCGCGATGTGGTGCAGCGCGACGATGTCGACCTGGTGCTGGTGTGTTCGCCCGACCACGCCCACCGAGAGCCTGCGGTGGCCGCCTTCGAGCACGGCAAGCACGTGTTCTGCGAGAAGCCGATGGCCACCACGGCGGCCGACTGTCAGGCGATCTGGGACGCGGCGCGCGCCGCCGACCGCCACCTGTTCGTCGGCTTCGTGCTGCGCTACGCCCCGTTCTACCTCGGCATCAAGGCGCGCATTGACCGCGGCGACCTGGGACGCGTGGTGAGCATCGAGGCGAACGAGAATCTGAGCGCGACGCAGGGAGCGTTCTTCCACCGCGACTGGCGCCGCTTCCGCAAGTTCACCGGCAGCTACCTGCTGGAAAAGTGCTGCCACGACCTCGACATCCTCACCTGGTTCGCCGGTGCGTTGCCGCGCCGCGTGGCGTCGTTCGGCGGCCGCGCGGTGTTCACGCCGCGCGCGGCGGCGCCGCTGTACTGCCGCGACTGCGACCTGGACTGCGCGCATCGGCTGCGCCTGGAGAATCCGCCGCCGAAACCCGCCGCGCGGGCCGAGATCGAGATGAATCACGGCCGCAGGCTCGACCTGTGCTGCTTCAACTCGGACAAGGATATCGTCGACCACCAAGTGGCGATCATCGAATACGACAACGGCGTCCGCGCCACCTTCCACACCAATCAGAATGGCGGCATGCCGAGCCGCCGCATGTACATTGCCGGGGAAGCCGGCTGCATCGAGGGCGACTTGTACTGGGGCCACTACCAGTTTGCGCCGGTGACCTACTCGCCGCAGTTCGAAGGCAGCCGCTGGCAACGGTCCGAGGTGGGCAATGTCGGCCAGCACGGCGGCGGCGACGCGCGGCAACTTGCCGCCTGCGTGGCGGCGGTGTTGGACGGCACGCCGCCGCCGGCGGGCGGGCGCGCCGGCCTGGTGGCCAGCGTCACGGCGCTGGCGATCGACGAAGCGCGGCTGCACGGCAGCGTGGTCGACCTGAGCGACCGCTGGCGCCAGCTCGGGGTGGAGGCGGCATGAGCGGTGCGCAGCGGCCGGCGCAGCGGCCCAACGTGCTGGTGTTCGTCACCGATCAGCAGCGCGCCGACTGGCTCGGCTGTGCCGGCAATCCGGTGCTGCAGACGCCGCACATCGACCGTATCGCCGCCGCCGGCGTGCGCTTCTCGCGCGCCTACTGCGCCAACCCGGTGTGCATGCCGTCGCGCGCCACCCTGATCACCGGTCTGTTGCCGAGCGATCACGGCGTGCGCGCCAACGGCATCAACCTGTCGCCGCACGCGCTGGTGCTGCCGGAGATTCTGCGCCGCGCCGGCTACCGGACCGCGCTGGTGGGCAAGCCGCACTTTTCCTGCTGGTGGGCCACTCCCGAGCGCACGCCCAACATCACCCGCTATGACCCGGCTGCCCTGCCGGAGGCACGCCACCTCTGGGAGCGGCGGCTGGTCACCCGGTTGCCCGCGCCCTACTTCGGTTTCGAGGAATCGGCGTTCGTCGGCGGCCACAGCGCCAGCGTGTTCGGCGAATACCTGCACTGGCTTCAGGATCACCACCCGCGCGCCGCCGCCGACATCGCCGAGCGCGCCAGCCTGCGCCCGAGCCTGCACCGCGACAGCTACTTCTCACCGGTCCCCGAGGAACTGTACTACACCGAGTGGATCACCGAGCGCACGGTGCAGGCCATCGACCGGTGCAGCGGCGAACGGCCGTTCTTCCTGTGGTGTTCGTACCCCGATCCACACGAGCCGTTCGGGCCGCCGGCGCCGTGGCACTCCCGCTACCACGCGCACGACATGCCTCGCCCCGAGGCGTGGGACGACGACCGCGCCCTGATGCCTCCCCACTACCAGTTCGACTACTACGCGGACCGGGCGCGGGTGGCCGGCGGGCCGGTGCTCGCCAACGACCAGGCGCTGGCGCAGATCGCCGAACTGCGTGCGCTGGCCTACGGCATGATGGGCCTGGTGGATAAGGGGGTAGGGCGCATCCTCGACCATCTGCAACGCAACGGACTCATGGAAAACACCATCGTGGTGTTCCTGTCCGACCACGGCGAACTGATGGGCGATCACGGGATCCTGTACAAGGGCCCGTTCCACTACCAGGGCGTGCTGCGCGTGCCGCTGCTGATGAGCTGGCCGGGCGGCGGCCTGCGCGGCGGCCACACCGCCGGCGGACTGGTCAGCCTGCTCGACCTGATGCCCACGCTGCTGGAGCTCACCGGCGTGCCCTATCCCGAGGAACCGTTCGACGACTTCCGCGGCCCGGAGGAGGCGCAGCGCGCCGGCGCGCGCAGCATGTACGACGGCGTACCGCGGCTGCCGGGCAACTCCCTGGTGCCGTTGCTGACCGGGCGCGCCGACGCGGTGCAGGACGCGGTGCTGATCGAGAACGACGAGGACTACCGCGGTGTGTCGCTGCGCACGCTGGTCACCGACGGCGCCATCTATACCCGGTACCGCGGCAACCGGCACGGCGAGCTGTTTGATCTGACCGTGGATCCCGTGCAACGGTACAACCGCTGGGCCGATTCGGGCGCCGCCGCGCTGCGCGGCGAGATGGAGGGTCGGATGCTGGACAAGATCGTCGATACCCAGGCGCGCCATGTGCGCCAGGTGGCGGTCGCGTAACGAATCAAGGAGACGGAATTGATGGGCACAGGCATTGACGGACGGGTCGCCCTGGTGACCGGTGCCGGGCACGGCATCGGGCGGGGGATCGCGTACGCTCTGGCGCGCAAGGGGGCGCGCGTGGTGGTCAACTGGTCGCGCGACGAGGCCGCCGCCGCGCACACGGTGGGGCGCATCACCGAAGCGGGCGGCCAGGCGGTCGCCGTGAAGGCCGATGTCGGCGAGATCGAGGAGTGCAAGGAGCTGGTGCGGCGTTCCGAAGAGGCGTTCGGGCCGGTGGAGATCCTGATCAGCAACGCCGGCATCGGGCAGCCGCACCACATCGTCGATACCCCTGACGAGGAATGGGAACGGGTGATCAACGTCAACCTGCGCGCCACCTTCGCGCTGGCGCGGGCGGTGATGCCGTCGATGATCGAGCGCCAGTACGGGCGCGTGGTCACCATCTCCTCCAACATCGCCTACTTCGGCAAGGGCGGCGCTTCGTTCGCCACCTACGGCGCCTCCAAGGCGGGCCTGATCGCCTTCACCAAGGGGATCGCCCACGAGGGTGCGCCGTACATCACCGCCAACGCCATCGTGCCGGGCGGCACCAACCGGCAGACCGCCGACGAGCGCGGTGAACAGTGGCCGCCGCCGCCCGCCCACGACGACAAGTTCTTTCTCGGCTGGCGGGTGCCGCTCAACCGCATCGGCACCCCGGAGGACATCGCCGCCGCGGTGCTGTACTTCGTATCCGACGCCGCCGGCTTCGTCACCGGCCAGTCCCTGCACGTCAGCGGCGGCTCGCTGATGCCGTAGCCGCGGTAGCGCTAACCGTTCGGAGTCTGCCCGCGGGCGATCTGCAGCAGGCCGATGAGCGCTGCGCGCGCCTGATCGGCGCGCTGCAGCGGCTCGGGAAGCGCTACTCGCGCCAGTCGCGGGCCACCCGGTGTGTGGGCGCGCAGGGTCACGCCGTAGCGGTCGATGCCCACCATGGCGGCGTCCGTGGCGTCGTCGAGGCGTGCCAGGGCGGTGACGTACAGCAGGTTCGCGTCGGCGTGGTCGTCGTTCATGTGGCTGATGATGGCGCCGGCCTCCTCGGCCAGGGGGTCGACCGTGGCGGCGCCGTAGGCGTCCGCGGTGACCCAGCTCATGTGCCCGAAGCCGCCCACGAAGCGGCACTTCTCCACCTCGAGCCGCCAGAAGCTGAAGTCCGAGAAGTCGGCGTAGTAGGCGGCGTAGGGGTGGCGTTCCAGGTACGCGCCGCGCGGTGCAGCCTGATCTTCGACCAACCGCAGCCGGCCGAGCAGGGTCAGGCGGGCGCTGCCGAGCGGGTCACCGTCGCGCGGAGCTGCCGCGGCAACCAGCATGCTCACCCGCTCGTCGCCGTGGGCGTTCACGGTGTGCTCGGCGAGCTCCGAGATCAGCACCAGCGGTGCGCCGGTGTCGTTGACGGCGTAGGAGACCACGCTGCCGTACGGGTAGCCATCCGCGGACAGGGTGCACAGGGTGGCCTGCCGCTGGCCGGCGGTCAGCGTGCGCGCCAACTCGGCGTCACTGGGAAACGACTGCGGATCGCCGGCAATGGCTGGTCCGCGCCGGCCGCCGCCATGTTCGGAGGGACGTTCCATCTACGGCGGGAAGGGTAGTATGCCGCCTGCCGCGTGTCGAGAGCCGCGCTGCGGCGCATGCGGCGTGGGCGTCGCGGGACGGCACGCGTCCCCCTGACAGGTGTCGAAGGCGCGGTGTGGCGTTGTCCTGCGGCGCGATCACGCAGTTGTGGCAACGGCTTCGGTGGAGTATCTTGTGCCATACGGTAACAAGCGAAGTGCCATATGGAGCAAACTGGCGGGTGCGGTCGGTGGATCACAAAGGGAACTGGCGGCGATTATCGGCATCCCGGCAACTACCCTCGCCCGCAGGAAGCGGAGCGGCACGTTGACGCCGCCGGAATCGGACCGGCTGGTGCGTATCGCCCGCCTGGAGGAGATGGCGGCGGCCATGATGCGGGGCGACGCGGCCGCCGCGGGGCGGTGGCTGCGGACGCCTCACGAACTCCTGGACGGTGAGACGCCCCTTGAGCGCGCGGCGACCGAGACCGGCGCACGCGATGTGGAGCACCTCATCGGCCGACTACGGCATGGCGTGTTCAGTTGATTACCGCCTGGCGTCTGGCCGCGCCGGAGTTTGCTCGGACCGCTGAGCAGATGATGTCGGGCGAGGGAGCCCGGCGCTACGGTGGGCGCTGGAACAGTATCGGGTGCCCGGTAGTCTATCTTGGCGACAGCTTGGCGCTCGCCGGCATGGAGTTGCTGGTCCACCTGAGAGCCGGAAGAATCCTGGAAGCGTATCGAAAGATGCCGGTGTTCATTCCGGAGCGCCTGGTGATGCACCTCAGCGAAGACCAGTTGCCGCCGGAGTGGGCGCAGGGTCGCCCAATATCATGGCTCCGCTCATCATCATCTTCTCGACCACATGGGCGGGGTCATGAGTCTGACCGTCAATCCGCAGATGGCGGCGTAATCTGGGCGAAGGGGTTGATCACCCTCAGACCGTCATAATCCTGCTCTTGGCTTAGATCCTCCGAGTAGATCACGTTGCAGTCGCACATGCGCGCCGCGGTGAGAATTGCGCTGTCCCAATAGGACAGACCGAAGCGCTGGCGGATGGTAAAGGCGCCGCGCATCAGCGCAATCGTGATCGGCTGAATGCGAAAGCGCTGCAGGGACTCGGCGAAATCGACCGCCTCGTCGTGGGTAAGTGCTCCCGGGCGGGAGGCACGGGTCGACTGAACATAGAATTCCTGGAGCACCTGTACGGATAGAGCCAAGTCTCTGGCGGTGAGGATCTGAAGAGCGCGACGCCGTTTTGCCGTGTCTTCTGACGCGGCGCTGACCGCATAGATCAGGACGTTGGTATCAAGGAAGCGCATCACGCTGGTGCAGCTCGTCTCGCTTGAGATTGTCGGCTGTGCGCAGTCCCCCGCCACGGGTACGGATGGCAGCCAATGTCTCATCCTGAAGTCGGCGCAGGCGGTCGAATCTTGTGTCGGGAACATCGCCGCGGACGAGAGCAATGAGGTACGTCCGAACCAGCGCCGAGACCGATGTTCCAATCTCCGCTGCTTTGATGCGGGCCAGCCGATGAGTCTCTTCGTCGACTGATACGGTGATGTTCTTCGTCCTCACAGTTTCACACTCTCCCTGTTCCACAGTATACGGCGGCAGTATAGTCCTGACCAGCACCGTGGCGGTGGCTACGCTGATCGGCGGCACGTCCGGATTCCTCGGCGGTAAGCTGGACTTGGCGGTGCAGCGCTTCGTCGGGGTCGAGTTGGAACTGCCGCGGCGCGGGCCGATGCGCGCGCCGGCGTCTATCAGTCCGTCCAACCGGTCCGACCACTCCGCAAGTGCCAGCGTGACTGAGCGCGGTAAGCGGCCCGTGCTGGAAAAATCTGTTGGCAAACCGGTGAAAACCGGGCGCAGGGGTTGACACACTTTTTTGCCCTCGTTGCTGGCCCGTGGTGCGCCTCGGAACCCTGCAATGGTCTGCGCGCTACCGTTGACCGACCGCGTGCTGTTACCGGTGCCGTGGTGAGCCGTGTGAGCGATGCCGGTGCCCGGTCGAGGACTGGCGACAATCTGCTATCTCTCAACCGGGTGTATAATTACGGTATGATAAGCGTGACTTGCAGAAGACCGTTCAGCGAGCTGGGCGATCAGCAGCTCCTCGACCAGACCAAGCGTCTGGCCGCCAATCAGCGCTGCCTCGAAGTGCACATCCTGGACCATCTCGACGAGATCGATCGGCGCGGTCTGGCGCTGCGGCGCGGGTTCTCGAGCCTGTTCGACTACGCGGTGCGGGAGTTGCGCTTCACCGACGCCGCCGCGCAGCGGCGCATCCATGCGATGCGGCTGTGCCGGCGCCACGGGTGGGTGCGGGCCAGCCTGCAGAGTGGCGAGTTGAGTATGACCGCGGCGGCGCAGTTGGAAACCACCTTTGCCGGTGCCGAGCGGGCCGAGCGGGCCGAGCGGGCCGAGCGCCAGAGCCGTACAGCGCACCGGAACGTCGGTCAAACCAGGCAGCTCGGGCTGCCGGCAGCGCCGGGCGAAGCAGGTGAGCAAGGGGAGCGCGGGCCCCGATCGGCGCCGGAGCTTGCACCGCCGGCCGGCGAGTGCGCCGGTGATGCGGCGGCGGTGAACACGCGCGTGGCGTCGGTGGCGAGCCACGCTGTTGCGCAGGACCCCGGCGCCGGGCATGCCGGCGCGCAGCTGCCGCGGCCGGAGTTGAACGGAAACGCCGCGCCATTTCCGGCGCCCTCCTGTAATCCCGTTGCCGTTCCCGTTGCGCCGTCCTCGGACGAAGGCCCTGCTCTACAACTTCTGCCGCCGACGAATCTCCCGGCGTCGGCGCCCGTGCCCGTGCCGGTCGTGGCTCCATCGGAGTCGCTGCCTCCCGCTTCGCTCGCGCCGGAATCGTCCGGGCATGATCCGTTTGCGGAGCTGTCGCCCGGCCCGTCGTCGGCGGCTCCGCTGTTGCACCCGCAGCGCCAGCGCGAGTTGATCGAGCAGGCCGCCGGCATGAGCACCCGCCAAGTCGCCGTCCTGCTGGCCGCCGCCGCTCCCGAGGTGGTGCCACCACGCGACACGCTGCGCGCCGTGGCGCCCGACCGCTACACCTTGAAGGTGACCATCGACCAGGAGTGCGAACAGGGACTGCGCCGGCTGAAGGGTCTGCTGTCGCACATTGACCCGCGCATGTCGTGGGGCGACCTGGTGGCGCGCTTGGTGCGCGACGCGGTGGCGCGGCACGACCCGCGCGGCGGCGGTAGCGGCCAGAGGCGACGGCGAAGCGCAGGCAGCGCGGGCGCGTCACCGCGGCCGGCGCCGAACAAGACACGTGCTGCCGGGGCGGCGGGCGCGCCGGCTCAGCGCGTACACGAATCCTCGCGGCGGGCGTCGAAGACGAGGCGTCCTGCCGGGGCAGCGGCCGGGCCGGTTCAGCGCGTAAGCGAATCCTCGCGGCGTGCGCCGAACCGGACCCGTGCCGCCGCGGCGCCCGCGGCCCCGGCACAGCGCGGAGGCGGCGCTACTCCGGCGCCGCAGGTTGACACCGCCGCTACCGAAAGGCAGAACCCGATCGCGATGCTGGCCAACGCTGCTCCACCGAGTCAGTCAGGGCCCGCCGCACTTTTGGATGGCGCCCGCGCAGATGGCGTTCCATCGGGCGCGCCCGCCGCTACTGCGGCGCCGAAGTTCGCGTCCGACGCCTTGGCGGATGGCTCCCATGCCGGCGCCGCCGTGCCGGGCTCGCCGGTCGCCACTTCGGCGCCGGAGCGGGCACTTGGTGTGTCCCCTGACGGCGGACCGAGCGGCGCATCAGCCGGAGCAGCGGCGCACACGACCCGCGATTCTGTCCACAACTCCCACCAATCCCCGCCACGGCGCCACATACCAGCGGCTGTTCGGCGCCACGTCTGGCAACGCGACGGAGGACGCTGCTGTTATCGCGATCCGCTCACCGGGCGCCGCTGCACCTCTTCCCATCTGCTGCAGATCGACCACCTGCTGCCGGTCGCCCAGGGCGGTGGCCCGGAGCCGTTCAACCTCAATCTGCTGTGCGCAGCTCACCACAGAATGCGCCACGGCCACGGGTCGGCTGCGCCGCCGGAGCCACCGATGTAGCGCCTCCTCCGCGCTGCTGCCGCGCCGCTCGACTGCGCTGGCCGACGGCTTGCAGGTGGCCCGCCGGGACACACTGTACCTGGTGGCGATCATGGACTGGGCGAGCCGGCGGGTTCGCAGCGCCGCGCGCCGAGCGTGCATCTTCGCTGCCGCCTCTTCAGACCCTGGCCGGTCGCTGTCGATGCGCTCATGCAAGGCGTTGTCGAGGTCTCACTTCAACGAATTCCTGCCGCTTCCGACGTTCGCACCCATAGCGATTAGCGATCCTTGTCGTTGACACGCGGGCCGTGCGCGTGCGATGCTGCCGATACGGGATTCGTGCGGATGCACATGATGCGTAAAGAAACCTTACGGCGCTTGTGCGGATGGCGGTAACGCAAGCAATGTCCCTCACGCCCTCACGCCCTCACGCCCTCACGCCCTCACGTCCTCACGCCCTCACGCCCTCACGTCCTCACGCCCTCACGCCCTCACGCCCTCACGCCCTCACGCCCCGGGCGTAACCTCCGAACTTTCGCACAACCGCACAAACCGTAGCACCCGTTCCCGCCCCGGGGACGCTGTTCGCACCACCCACCGTCGGCGCTGCCGGCCGATCAGGTCCGGTGCTCCCGCACGCCCGGCGGTTGGCGTTTGCACACGTCGAAGGAGGTGCGCCGGGAATTCTTGACGAACTACGATGCAACCCAGACCGGAATCGAGCCCGAGCTGCGAACCGCCGCGTCGGGACGAACCAGGGTTGTCGCCCTCGCTTTCTGAGCGCCTGAGATTGCAGGCATACCTTGAGAGTAGGCGAGAGGCCGGCAGTGAAATTCGTACTCTCGAGTGAGAGGAGTTATCGAATGCATTACGTAACCTTTCGAACCTGCCTCGCGGTACTGTGCGGGCTCGTTCTGACCGCAGCAGGCCTCGGGGCAAGCCCGGCCGCGGAACAGGAGCCGGCCGCGGTGATGGAGAAGGAAATGGTGCGCGACCCCGCCACCGGCAAAATGATAACCGCGCCTCAGTACGGCGGGACCATCACGTTTGCCATGTTCCAGATGCCTAGTTCGAACACGGACGCCTATATCGGGGCGGGACACGTGGCGGGAATCATAGCCGGCCTCGTTACCGAAAAGCTTGGCATCCCGAATTGGGCTATCGATAGAAATGTCAATGCTCTCACCAGTTCAGTCCTGCCTTTGGAACACATAAACGGAAATCTGGCGGCAAGCTGGGAGACGCCCGACGACACCACCATTGTCTTCAAGATCCGCCGGGGTATTCACTTTCATGATAAGGCCCCGACGAACGGTCGGGAACTCGTCGCGGATGATCTTGCCTATAACTTCGAACGAATGTTCGCTCTAGGCAGGTTCGCTGGTAAAGAGCGAGCCGGTCAGGCTTGGGGGACCATGGCGTTGCCCATCGAGTCGGTAGAGGCCGCCGACGAAACGACGTTGGTGATCAAATTGAGTCAGCCCGATCAGGGCGCGCTGGGATGGCTCCTTAACTGCTGCCATATGTATATTTACCCTCCCGAGGTCATCGAGCAATACGGCAGCGTGACGGACTGGCGGCACCTGTCTGGCACCGGACCCTTTATGATGACGGATTTGACCGAGGGCACCTCGGTGACCTACGAAAAGAACCCGAACTACTGGAGAAGCGACGAGAAATTTCCGCAGAACCGTTTGCCCTATGCGGACAGAGTCATAGCCTTGATGATGGCAGAAGAGGCCACCCGGCTTGCCGCCCTGCGTGCGGGCAGGATTGATTACATGGGGTTCATGGGCCCGAACACTTTCGTTTTATCTGTGGATACGGCAGCGAATGTAAAGAAGACCAATCCCGAAATCGAGCAGTGGCCATTTGCGATTCGGTCGTTGAATTCCTTTGCAATGAATGTCCAGAAACCACCCTTTGACGACATCCGGGTGCGCCAAGCGATGCAGATGGCCCTGGATCTGGAGACCATCCATAATTCCTACCATCAGGGTTATGGGGAATGGCAACCTATGGGGCTGAATGGGCCTGCGTGGAAGGGGTATAACAATCCGTATGAGACGTGGCCTGACGAGGTCCAGAGAACCTATAGCTATGATCCGGAAGGGGCGAAAAAACTTCTTGCGGAAGCAGGTTATCCCGATGGATTCACGACCACGTTGAACACCGATCAAAACCAGTACGATACCGGCTATCGGGAATTGGTGGCTGGCTACTGGTCCAAGATTGGGGTTGAGGTTGAGATTATTGGCCAGGACACTGCGCAAATCAATGCTCTGGTGCAGGAGCGCAGTGCGGAAGGTTTGATCGATTTCGTTGGCATCGGGGCGGACTACGGGTCGCTTGGTCAAAACTTCTTTGCTAGTGGTACCTATAATCCTGGCGGAATCAGCGATTCGGTTTTTGACAGCATGGTGGAAGCAGCTGTGGCGGCTACCAACGAGGAGCAACAGAAGATGCTGGCGCGAGAGACCGATATGTACGCGATCCGGCAGCAGTGGATTGTCTGGGGTCCTCGCACTCCCAATATTCAGCTAGGCCAGCCGTGGCTGGTCGGTTTTAACGGTGAAATCGGGCTGGGTGCCTGTAGTTGGCAACTTCCCTTTTCCCGCCTGTGGATCGACCAGCAGCTAAAGGAAGAAATGGGGCATTAGGCCTTCGGAGCTTCCGGGTTTCGTGTGGGTAGCGGGCCAACCTGACTGTTACCCACACGGTTCCCTGAAGAGCCCGACTTCCTGATTGGGTCCTCGCCCATGAGAACCTATCTGATCCGGCGGGTGTTGCTGCTCATCCCCACCTTGTTGATCTTGAGCATCATCATCTTTCTCACGGTCCGCTTGCTGCCCGGCGATGTGATCGATGCCATGCTGACGGACTTGGCATACACGACGGTTGCGATGGACCGGGAACGGCTGGAGCGTATGCTCGGGTTGGATGCGCCTGTCCCCATCCAGTATGCTCGTTGGGCCGGCAGGCTTCTCTTGCAGGGCACCCTGGGCGAATCGCTGCTGGGCGGCCATTTGACCGTAGAGGAAAAGATCATCGGGAGATTGCCCGTCACCCTTAAGCTGGGGTTGGCGGCCATCGTTATCGGACTGGTAATCGCCCTGCCGGTGGGCATTTACTCGGCGGTTCGTCAGGATACGGCGACCGATTATCTGGGACGCAGCATTGCCATCATCGGGCTGGCCACCCCGAATTTCTGGCTGGCCCTGATGGTGATGATCTTTCCGGCCATCTGGTGGGGTTGGACGCCCCCGACCTTCGTGATTCCCTTCGCGGAAGATCCGCTGGGCAGTCTCGGGGTGTTCGTCATCCCGGGTTTGATTCTGGGCACGTACAATGCTGCCGCCACGATGCGGATGACGCGCACCATGATGCTGGAAGTGTTGCGGCAGGACTATATCCGTACCGCCTGGTCCAAGGGTCTCAGAGAGCGGGTGGTTGTCATGCGGCATGCCATCAAGAATGCCCTCATTCCGGTGGTGTCGCTGATCGGCCTGCAGTTGCCGGTCCTGGTCGGCGGGTCGGTGATCATTGAGAACATCTTCAACCTGCCCGGGTTGGGGCAACTGATGGTGAACTCGCTGTCTCGCCGAGACTACCCGATGGTGTCCGGAATCAACCTGTTTTTCGGCGCCTTCATTGTGTTCAACAACCTGTTCATCGACCTCCTGTATGCCTATTTGGATCCCCGGATCCGTTATCGCTAGTCGCATGACCCACGCCCCTGAAACAAAGCGACGGAATGTGGTGGCCGGTTTCTTTGTCCGATTGGTCAAGGAGAAACCCATGGGCACCCTCGGCGGCGTGATCATCTTGATTTTTGTCCTGGTCAGTGTCTTCGCCGATGTGCTGACGCCATACCATTATGATGAACAGGATGTGGTGATCCGGCTCCAGGGCGCTTCAGCCGAGCATTTGCTGGGGACGGATCACGTGGGTCGCGACTTCTTGAGCCGCAATATTTATGGGGCGCGGATTTCCTTACTGGTCGGTCTGGCGGCAACGAGTGTGGCGGTAGTCCTGGCGATCCTGGTCGGTGCCGTTTCGGGTTACATTGGCGGGCGATTGGACCTGGCGGTGCAGCGCTTTGTCGACGCCTGGATGGCGATCCCGGGGCTGCTTCTGTTGTTGACGGTGATGTCCATCATGGGTCAGGGGGTGCTGCAGATCATCGTGGTCCTGGGGGTCACCAGTGGCATCAGCAACTCACGAATCATCCGAGGGGCGGTGATTGGTGTCAAAGAGAATGTGTATTTCGAGGCGGCCAAGGCGCTGGGCTCCTCCCAATGGAGAATTCTGATCCGTCATATCGTGCCCAATATTCTACCGACTGCCATTGTCATATTCAGCATCACCATCGGCACCGTGATCATCGCCGAAGCGTCACTGAGCTTCCTCGGATTCGGACTGCCGATCAGGATTCCCAGTTGGGGAGGACTGCTCAGCCGGGAAGGACGCAAGTACATGGAAGTGGCCCCCTGGCTGGCGATCTGGCCGGGAGTTTTCCTGACCATTGTCGTTTATGGGCTCAACATGTTCGGCGATGCGGTGCGCGACCTGCTCGACCCGCGGCTGCGCGGCGGTGGCGGTCGCCTGGGTGCCTGACCGGCGATGGTCGGCGACGAGGGGCTCAAGGAGCCGGTCGTGGTCATCAGGAAGCGTACACCGCCGCCGAGCGCGCGGCGTTCGAGAAGGTCGCGCCTTACGACCATGGCATCGAACGGCGTGTGCTGGAGCTGCGTCCTGTGGCTCACCGCGCCCCGCTACGCCTCGCCCCCGCGGGCACCGAAAGCAAGCGCTCGCCGGATCCGGCACCGTATCTTCAGCCGGCTCGCCCTTGGTCGGTGGAGAGTGTAGAATCAAGGCATAGCGGAGCAGCGCGAGCCCCACAACGGTCGCGCCGGAGGCGCTTTGTCAGCAGAACTTATCGCCATCATCGCGGCAGCCGTCAGTCTCGGCGGCACCGTTATCGTTACTACCGGATCGATCCGTTCCGAGGTGCGGCGCCAGGGCGAGCAGATCAGCGCACTCGCCGAACGGGTTGCGCGCCTCGAAGGCGTACTGTCCGCGCTCCAGGACCTTCTGATCAGGGGGCGTACCGACCAGAAGGGTGCCGCATAGTGCTGTGGCTCGGAAGTTCGGTGACGTATTGTCACGCGCTGAGCGGCAGAGTGTCGCCGGCATTGAGGCGTGACAGCAGACGCAGCTCGGCGAAGGCGGCGCCAAATAGGCCCAAGAAGCGATCCGAAACGCGGTGTAGAGCGCGGCAGTGCCGTCGAATTCAACGATGACGAGCGCGTGGATGCGCGGCGTCACCTCGGTCGGCGTGGTGTCCAGTCGGTGCCGGCATGGGACATTGGCCCGTGGACTGCGGTATGATTGAGCGCAGATCTCGCCGGCTTCGTCGACGTTGACCACGACGTGCGGACTTACTGTCGCGAGGGAACAAGCGGCTCAATCACTGCGGATCAAGGAGGGAGACATGACTTCGAACCCTGAACTGCTCAAGCGCATCACCGCGCGGCCGGACGTCTTTGGCGGCAAGCCGATCATTCGCGATATGCGGATTTCGGTGGAGCTGATCCTGAGCTTGCTGACCCAGGGAGTTACGACGGATGGCATCCTGGAGGACTACCCTGAGTTGGAGCCGGAGGACATTCGTGCCTGCACCGCATACGCGCACGCGGTAATCGCCAAGGACTCGTTGGACGCCGTATCGATCGCGAATTCGTGAGGTTTCTGATCGATCGCTGTGCCGGTCAACTGTTGTCGAAGTGGCTGCGCGAACAGGGTCATGACGTGCTTGATGCTCGTGACCTTGGCCCCGATCCGGGAGATCGGGCACTCCTCGAACGTGCTGCCGCCGAGACCAGAATATTGGTGACGATCGATACCGACTTCGGGGAGTTGATCTACGTGTCGAGAATACCGCATGCCGGATTGGTGCGCCTCCCGGACGTACCGGCGGATCGGCGCATCGCCTTGATTGCCGAGTTGCTCGGGCGGCATCGCGACGCTCTCGACGCAAGGGCAGTTTTCCCGATCCGTGGCGACCGCGTTCGCATCTCCCATCCGCGCCCTATGGAGACGCTCATTGATGGGCCCGGTCATCCACGCGGAGCAGCAGCTTGACGCCCGAGGAGGTCTGGAGAATCCCGATGCTCCTGGGGAATGCCGGTTGTGACATCGGTGTCTTGCCGCGGTCCGGCAGGTGCGCGCGCAGCAGGCCGGCCGCCTCGGATTCCTCTCGGAACACGGATCGGAACAGGTGATCGTGGGGCTTGGAGACCTCGCCGGCCATGACTCGGCGGCTACGGTATTGTCTGACGCGAATCGATGTCAACGTCAGCGTGCGGAGTAAGTGGCGGGCCGAGGCGCCGGAGCGATGGACCATCGCAAAATGGATTGGTTTGGCCCGTTCAACCGGAATGCGCGCGTCATTGACAGGTGTCGAGCGCGTGGTACAGTGATCGTTGGGACTCGGATGAATGCGATGTTCGTGTGATCAGGCAACCCGGCCCTGGCACCGGCTGACGCCAGTAGCGCGGCCAGTGCCCGATCCACATCAGATACGTCTGGTTGAGACGGCTGCGCGGGGACCGAGGGAGACCGAGGCGACCGCGATCCTTGTCATTGACAGGTGGGCCGTGCGCGTGCGACGCTGCCGATACGGGATTCGTGCGGATGCACATGATGCGTAGAGAAACCTTCCAGGCGCTTGTACGGATGGCGGTAACGCAAGCAAAGCAGTGTTCCTCACGCCCTCACGCCTCGGGCGTAACAACCGCACAACCGCACAACCGCACAAACCGTAGCACCCGTTCCCGCCCCGGGGACGCTGTTCGCGCCATCCACCGCCGGCACTGCCGGCCGATCAGGTCCGTTGCACCCCGACCGCCCGCGTGGCGTCCTGACGCCTGTCCCGACGCACGCCCGGCGGTCCGCGTTTGCACACGTGGAAGGAGGTGCGCCGGGAACTCCTGACGAAATTCGAGCAATGCAGTGCGGCGCGTTCCCGAGCGGCCTGCGGCCGACGCGGTGCGCCAGCACCTGCCGTCCTCGCTTTTCCGGTTGCCTGCGACCGCGCAGGCACGCCGCGGGAGTGGGCGAGGGGCCGGCAGTGAGGCAAACACTCTCGGGAAACGACTCGCAAGAACAAGGAGAGTCATCTCATGAGATACGTTCTGTTCAAGAAGTGCCTTGCGGTACTGTCCGTGCTGCTCCTGGCCGCTACCGGCCTGTGGGCCGCCGGCGAAGAGGAGGGTTCGACCGCCGCCGCGGCCGACAAGAGGTATGTGACCGATCCCACCACCGGCAAGGTGGTGGTGGCGCCGGAGTATGGCGGGACAATGACCGCGTGGGGCGGCCCCGGTCTTACTCAGGCTTCT
Organism: Spirochaetia bacterium; assembly: GCA_965262935.1. Taxonomy (GTDB): domain Bacteria; phylum Spirochaetota; class Spirochaetia; order SZUA-6; family Bin103; genus Bin103. The sequence continues at coordinate 2,928,354 of OZ253572.1, forward strand.
ACTGATCCCTACTTCGGCTGGCCGAGCATGACCGGCGCTGTCACAGAGAGTCTCGGTCTGATGAACTGGGGAGTAGATCGAAACGTGTGGGACCTGAAGACCTTGCACACGCCGGACGAGCACTTGATTGGGCAGCTGGCGGAGAGTTGGGAGATTTCCCCGGACCGCCTGACCTATACCTTCCACATCCGCCCGGGCGTTCGCTGGCATGACAAGGCGCCGATGAACGGTCGGCAGTTCACCGCCCACGACGTCGAATACAACTTCCACCGCATACTGGGCATGGGCGACTTCGCCGAGGCCGGACCGACCCCCTTTGGCGGCGCTGACCAACTCAAGAACCTGCCATGGGAATCGATAACGGCCACTGACGACATGACGGTGGTGATGAAGCTGACCGAGCCACGCCCCGTCATGTTGCGGAAGGTGCTGGGGGTGGACAACGGGGTGGCGTTCATGATGCCCCCCGAGGTGATCGAGCAGCATGGCGATGGTAAGGACTGGCGCAACCTGGTCGGCACCGGGCCGTTCATGATGACGGACGTGGTCGAGGAGAGCTCTATAACCTACACCAAGAATCCCGACTACTGGGGCCATGACGAAAAGTACCCCGAGAACCGCCTGCCCTATGTTGACGAGCTCAAAGTAGTGATCATTCCGGACGAGGCAGCCATCATGGCGGCGCTGCGCTCGCGCACGATCGACTTCAGGAGGTGGGATACTTCTCTGGACTCGGCCGATAGCATCCGGAAGACCAACCCCGAGATAGCGGTGCACGAAATCTGGTTCCGGTCGGTGTCGTCTTTTGCACCCAACCATCGCGAGCCACCCTTCAACGACATCAACGTGCTGCGCGCGATGCAGCTGGCGCTGGACAACGAGACCATCGCCAGTACGTACTGGAAGGGTGTCGCAGACCCGACACCGCAAGGGCTGATAGGGGTGAACGGGTTCTACAACCCCTTCGAGGAGTGGGACGAAGAGGTCAAGCAATACTACCGGTACGACCCGGAAGCGGCCGAGAAACTGCTCGACGAGGCCGGCTATCCGCGCGGCGCCGACGGCACCAGATTCACGACCACCCTGAACTACGGGGCGTGGGCAGACCTGGACTATTCGCACATAGCCGCCGCGTACTGGGCAGAGATTGGCGTCGAGGTCGAGGTCGATGAGCTGTCCTCCGCCGAATACCACGAGAGGCTCTTCGCACGTTCTGGGAAAGGCATGTACAGCCAAATCGCGAGAAACAACTTCGATCCTTTCCTGGCGGTAAGCTGGTATCACTCGGATGCACAGTGGAACCGCGGCGGGTCCCAGTGGCCGGAGCTGGACGCCATGGTCGACGCCGCCCTGGCAGCCGGCACGCCCGAGGAGGCGCGGCGGCTGATCGCCGAGGCAGACGAGTACGCGATGTCGCGGCACTGGCTGATCTGGGGCCCCATGTCCCCCATACACTTCTATGCCCAGCCGTGGATCGCCGGCTATAACGGTGAGCTCGACGGCGGCTTGGGGTGGGGGAAAACAGAAATAATGTTCGCCCGCCTCTGGATCGATAGTGCGCTGAAGACAGAAATGGGCTTTTAGACTCTTTCGCCCTGCTGGGCGACTGATGCGGGAGTTGGCTGAACAACTCCACCGTCGGGCGCCGGGAGCGCCGCGCAGCGCTTCCCGGCGCCCATTTGCCACCAAGATATGAGAGCGTACATCATCCGGCGATTGCTGCTGATCATCCCGACCCTGTTCATCCTGAGTGTGCTGGTGTTTCTCTCGGTGCGCTTCATCCCCGGCGATGCCATAGACGCGATGCTGGGCAAGACCGAACTCATGGCCGCGGAGGTGGACCGTGCAGCGCTCGAGCACATGCTCGGCCTGGATGTGCCGGTCCACGTGCAGTATGCACGCTGGATTGGAGGCATCCTCCTGCACGGCAGCCTCGGCGACTCCCTGATTGGCAACCGTGTAGCGGTGAATGAGAGGATCATCGACCGGCTGCCGGTAACCATTGAGCTCGGTGTGCTGGCAATCCTCATCGGGCTGGTGATAGCCCTACCGGTCGGCATCTACTCGGCGATGCGCCAGGATACCGCCGCCGACTACGCGGGGCGCTCGGTCGCCATCCTCGGCCTGGCCACGCCCAACTTCTGGCTGGCAACCATGGTGGTGCTCTACCCGTCACTCTGGTGGGCGTGGGCGCCGCCGATGCAGTGGGTTCCTCTTTTCGAAGACCCGCTGGGCAATCTCGGGGTGTTGATCATCCCGAGCCTGATTCTGGGCACGGCTCTGGCGGCCGCCACCATGCGCATGACGCGCACCATGATGCTGGAGGTGCTGCGCCAGGACTACGTCCGCACCGCCTGGGCGAAGGGTCTGAGGGAGCGGGTGGTCGTCATCCGGCACGCCGTCAAGAACGCCCTCATCCCGGTGGTGACCCTGATCGGCCTGCAGTTGCCGATCCTGGTAGGTGGCTCGGTCATCATGGAGAACATCTTCAGCCTGCCGGGATTGGGTCGTCTCATGCTGACTGCTCTCGAAGACCGGGACTACCCGGTGGTCTCCGGGGTCAACCTGTTCTTCGGTACCGCGGTGGTGCTGTTCAATCTCCTGATCGACCTGCTCTATTCCTATCTGGACCCGAGGGTGCGCTATGAATAAGGCACGCGGCCAGTTTGCCGATTTCTTCGGCAGGTTGTGGCGGCACAAGCCGCTGGGAATCGTCAGCGGCATCGTCATCTTGATCCTGATTCTGTTGGCGATCTTTGCCGATGTCTTGGCCCCCTATCCGTTCGGTCAACTGAGCCTGGCAGAACGGCTGCAGGGCTCATCGATGCGCCATCTGCTGGGGACCGATCAGTTGGGCCGCGACCTGTTGAGCCGTCTGCTGTACGGGGCGCGTATCTCGCTGATCGTTGGTCTGGCGGCGACCACGCTGAACGTGGTGGTCGCTACCGTCATCGGCGGCACCTCTGGATTCCTCGGGGGCAAGCTGGACCTGGCCGTGCAGCGCTTCGTCGATGCCTGGATGGCGTTCCCGGGACTGCTGCTGTTGCTCACGATCATGTCGATCGCAGGGCGGGGTCTGCCACAGATCATCGTGGTGCTCGGGATCGCCGGCGGGGTGGGCGGCTCGCGCGTGGTCAGAGGCGCGGTGGTGGCCACCAAGGAGAACGACTACTTTCTGGCAGCCAAGGCCTTGGGCGCGCCCACCACGCAGATCCTGGTGCGCCACGTCCTGCCCAATATCGTGGCACCCCTCATCATCGTCTTCAGCATCAACGTCGGCGGTGTCATCCTGGCCGAGGCGTCGCTGAGCTTCCTCGGATTCGGGCTGCCAAGCAAGGTCCCGAGTTGGGGCGGCATGCTCAGCCGGGAGGGGCGGCGGTTCATGGAGCAGGCGCCCTGGCTGGCGCTGTGGCCCGGGCTGTGCCTCACGATCGTCGTATACAGTTTCAACATGTTGGGCGATGCCATGCGCGACCTGCTCGACCCGCGCCTGCGCGGCGGCGGCCGGCTCGGCGCTGGCGACGCCACCTAGCGCCCCAAAACCGCCGCCCTGGGGCGCCGCAGGAGTCTGTCGCAATCCGACAAGACTCCTATGCCCGCAAGCGCGATCCGAAACGCGGTGTCGAGCGAGGCGGCGCCGTCGAACTCATCAGTGGCGAGCCCTCGGACGCGCAGCTTCACGCCGGTCGGCGTGGGTTCAATCAACGGCGCTGCCGTAGCTGGTAGCTGGTACCGACTCAGCCCGGGTCAACTGCTCGGCGGAGGTCAGTCTGGCAGATTACCCCACCCGTGGCATTCCCACGGGTGGGTAATCACTCCATCACATCAGTGGAGGTGGCGGGAATCGAACCCGCGTCCTGAAAGGTGCGCTTGCGGCGTCTACAGGTTTAGCCGGCTGTTGTTGTACTTGGCGTCGCCTTTGTGATCCGGCACACGGGCGGCGGTGCAGCCCGCTGTTTGTTTTTCCCACCACTCCCGCGGGCCGGCGTGGCGGTGAGTTCTGAATTGCGTCGGGGATGCTCGTCGCTCAGGACCGCACTTCAAGTCCCCGTGGCTACGCTATTAAGCAGCCAGTGCTAGATCTGTATCGGCAGATCAAATTTTCCAGGTTTAGGAGACTGGGCTCCACCTGCAACCGTAAACGTCATGCCCCTCAGTCGAGGCCTTGTCACCCCCAAATGGCCCGGCCAAGCCGGGTTACAAGCTCCGCTGCCCGCTGCGCACCTGGCGGTCCAGGTCGCGCTGCACGTCGCGGCGCTTGATGTCTTCGCGTTTGTCGAAGGTCTTCTTGCCCCGGCAGATGCCGAGCTCGACCTTGACCAACCCGTTCTTAACGTAGAACCGCAGGGGGATCAGTGTCAACCCCCGTTCGGTGACCCGCCGGCGCAGGCGCCGGATCTCGTCGCGGTGGGCGAGCAGCTTGCGCATCCGCGTGGGGTCGTGGTTGAACTGATTGCCGAATGCGTACGGGGTTATGTGCAGCCCCACCAGCAACAACTCGCCGTCGGCGATGCGCGCGTGGGAGTCGGTAAAGGAGAACTGTGCCGACTTGACCGACTTGACCTCGGTGCCGCGCAACGCGATGCCGCATTCCAGGCGGTCGTCGATATGGTAGAAGTGGCGCGCGCGGCGGTTGGTGGCGAGCGTCTTGACCGCGTCGGCGGCGGTGACCGATCGGCGGCTCACGACTGGACCAGTGCCAATCGAAAGCCGAGCGCCGGCGTGCACCATTCGGCCGGCTGCGAGCCGCGGGTATGTACGGCAACGACGCGCGCATCGGAGATGAACGAGCCGCCGCGCACGGCGCGCCGGCTGCCGATGGCCAGCAGCCCGTGCGCCTGTGCGGCGGTCGCCGCGGTCGCGGTCAGCAGGTAACGCGTCGGCGAGTACCAGTCCGCGGTCCATTCCCACACGCTGCCGAGCATGTCCTGCAACTCGTAGCCGTTCGGCGGCGAGTATCCGGCCGGCAGCAATCCGGCGCCGGGAGAGGCCAGATGGCCCTCCGGCTGGTCGCCGCCGGGGTACAGTTGGCCGTGCAGGCCGCCGCGCGCGGCGTACTCCCACTCCGCTTCGAACGGCAGACGCGCCCGCCAGATCCCGCCATCCGGCGCGGCGGCGAGCTGCTCGCTGACCCACACCGCAAACGCCTCGGCGGCGAACGCCGATACGTATGCGACCGGTTCCCGTTCCCGTCCGGCCGGGGGAGCGCCGTCCTGCCAGTCGGCAAGGTAGTCGTGCGCGACCACGCCACGCGCGACCAGGGCTGCCCGATTTGCCGGCGACCACTCCGGCCGCTCGGCGACGAAGCGGGCGAACGCCGCCTTGGTCACCTCGCGCTGCTGCAGGTAGAAGCGGCCTACGGTGAGTCGGTGCGGCCACGTCTCGAACGGAAGCACGGGTTCCTGCATGGTGGTCAGCCGCCGCGCGTCGCCCATGACGAACGTGCCGGCCGGGATGCGGCGAAACACCATGCCGGCGGCCGTAACCGTGTCCGCCGGCGACTCCCGCGGCTCGGCCGCCGCGGGTTGCGCTGCCCCGAGCCGGCGTCCCTGTTCGACCACCGCGCCGTACCAGTCGGAAGCGAGCAACTCCGCCCGCGGCTCCTCCGGAAGCAGGGCGGCCAGCCACAGCGGCAGGCGCGGACTGTCGGCGGCGACCCGGCCCAGGTCACGCACCAGCCGCTGCAATCCGGCGGCGGAGGGCGGTGCGCCGCCGGCAAGGCGGGCGTGTGCCGCCAGCAGGGCCGCCAGGCCCGCCTCGTCCTCGATCAGCAGCACGGCGTTTCGCAACAGGCGGTCGCCCAGTTCCGGGGACGGCTGCGCAGCAACCGCAAGATCGTCGGCGGCATCGGTGAGAATGGCGACGATGGAGGGATTGCGGGCCAGATCGACCAGCGCATGGCGCAGCAGGCCTTCCGCATCGGCGAGCGACAGCGCTAGGTGCTGTGCGTCTCGACGCGGCAGCGGCCAGCTCAGGAAGATGCGCCCGCCCACCTCCAGCGACAACTCCCGGGGGCGGAAGTAGTCCTTTGCCACGGTCACCGAGCGTTGACCCGCGGCAACGCGCACCGCCAGCGGCGTGAGGCCGGCGAAGCGTCCGTCCACCAACACCGTGGCGCCGGCCGGCGCCGACGTGAATTCGACGATCGACCCGGACCAGCGCAGACCCGGCAACACCAGCGTGGCAAACAGTAGCGCCGCGACGGCACAGCCGTACAGCACGGTGAGATAGATCCCCGGCGCGATGCCGGCCACCGGTCGCAGCCGGACCCGGTGGTCCGCGGGATTCGGAAGTGCGATGTTGCGTGCGCGCGGCGCGTGCATGGCGCGCCAAGTATAGGTATGCGCGGGAGCCCCGCATAGCGCGATGAGCGGCCGTTGCCCAAGCGGATGCCGTTCCACTACCTTACCGGAGCGTGAGCAAGACGCCGTCGCCGACCCGATCCGCAGGCCGCACCAGCCCATGGCAGCGTTGGCAGCACGGCGTGGTGGCGGTTACCGAACGGTACCTGTCTTGGCGCCGCCTGCGCCGCGTGCGCCGCAAGATCCGCATGCAGGGCAAGCACCCGCTGCTCGACTGGGCGGAGGCGATCGGCTCGGCGATTCTGATCGTGCTGGTGATCAACCAGTTCCTGCTGCAGGCGTACCGGATTCCGTCCGAGTCGATGGTGCCGACCCTGCTGGTGGGCGACCGGATCTTCGTGAACAAGCTGATCTACGGGCCCGAACTGGTACCCGGATCGGTAAAATTGCCGAGCCCGCGGCTGCCGCGCCGCGGCGAGGTGATCATCTTCGAGAACCCCACCTACGCGCCGGTCGGACCGGCGCTCGAACTGGTGCAGCGCGTCCTCTATATGGCTACTCTGTCGCTGGTCAACATCGATACCGACGAGCAGGGCCGGCCGCGCGCTCACTTTCTGATCAAGAGAGCGATCGGCATGCCCGGCGACCGGGTACGGGTTCGCGATGGCGACGTCGAGATCATGGTCGGCGGCGCCGGGCCCTGGCGTCCGGAGCGGGAACTGATGCAGGAACTGGGACTGCCGTACCAGGTCAGGCGCCTGTTCCCGCGGGACAGCTATCCGGATCTGCGGCTCGCTTCGGTGGCGCGGGTGCGGGCGGCCGCGGGTATGCGGGTGTCGGCCGCCGAGGCACTCGCCGCCGAGCGCATCCGCGATATCGGCCGGGTGGACTACAGTTTTTCCAACACCTGGATTGCCCGTGCCCGCTACGAGCTGGATCCGCACAACCACGCCGTGGCCCGCGACTGGCGGCGCCTCGAGCATGGCTGGCAGGTGCCGGCCGACGCATTCATGCCGATGGGCGACAACCGCGACGACTCGCGGGACAGTCGCGACTTCGGGCCGGTGAAGCTGAACAAGGTGTTGGGCCAGGCCCTGTTCCACTATTGGCCGCCGTCACGATGGGCGGCGGTGCGCTGACCGGTACCCGATGAGCGCGTCGCCGCGGCCGGCGGCCGTGGCGTATTACGTCCATGTCCCGTTCTGCGCGGCGCGCTGCAGCTACTGCGACTATCCGGTGACCGTCGGCGGCCTGCAGCGGGCGCCCGAGTTGGTGACGGCCGTGCTGGCCGAAGTGGACGCGCTGCGCGCCGTTGTCGCGGACCGTCCGGTTGCGGCGCTGTACGTGGGCGGCGGCACGCCCAGCTTCCTGCCGCCCGGCGAGCTGCGGCGGCTGCTGACCGGGCTGGCCCGTGCGCTGCCCACGCCGGTTGACGGCGGCGCCGACGACAGCCGGCCCACCGAGTGCACCCTGGAGGCGAACCCGGAGGACGTGACCCCGGAATTGCTGGATACGTGCGCGAGCGCCGGTGTCAATCGCCTCTCGGTCGGCGTACAGTCGTTCGCCGACGCGCCGTTGCGCCGGCTCGGGCGGCGCCATACCGCACTTGAGCTGCGGGCCAGCATGGAGCTGCTCGCGTGCCGGTGGCAGGGCCGGCTGAACCTCGATCTCCTGGTTGGGGTGCCGGGCCAGCGGGCGGCGGACGTGCAGACGGACGTGGACCGGGCTGCCGACCTCGGCGTCGACCACGTCACGCTGCTGCAACTGGAGGACCCGCCGCCGGGCGGCCTGCAACCGAGCGCCGATGCCGCCGACCTGTGGCTGGCCGCGGGCGAGCACCTGCGCCGACGCGGGTATGCCGACTACGAGGTGACCCACTTCGCGCGCGGCGGCGACCGCTCGGCGTACCTGTGCCACGTGCAGCAACTGCTGCCGGTGGCGGTGGCCGGCCCGGGCGCCGTGGGCACCCTGCCGGCGGCGGCAACAGCACCGTACGGCGGTGCGGCCGCGTCGGAATCGGGTGCCGTGCGCTGCACGCACACGGCGTCGCTGGAGCGCTATCTGGCCGGCAGCGGGCGCGGCTGGGGATGCGCCGTCGATCCCCTGAGCGCGCGCGACCTGCTGGTGGAGCACCTCATGCAGGGGTTCCGTCTCAGCGCGGGCGTTGCCGCCGATTCAGCCTGGTTTCGTCCGCCGCCGGGCGCGCTGCTCGGCGAGCTGTGGGAACGGTGGCAGGGGACCGGGCTGGCGCGCCGGCAGCGCGGGCGCTTGGCGCTGACCGGGCGCGGGCGGCTACAGCTCGACAGGTTGATGGCGGTTGCGTATGACCATATCGATGAGGCCGGCGGCAAAGGCGAGCGGCTCATCGCGTCCTGGCCGGACGGCGCCGTTCGTTGACCGGACGGCACCCGGGGCCGTGGGATGCGCGCCGCCAACCGTGCGTCCCGCTGACGCGGCACCGAGCATGCACCGGCGACTACCGGACGCCCACCGGACACCCTCTGCGCGGCGCCGCGGGCCGGCGTCCGGCTACCGGGGGCGGGCCGCGAAGCGCTGCTCGCTACGCCGTAGCGGCAGCAGTGCGAGCGTGCCGAGCACGACGAATCCGACGGCGATCCACGCCACCAGCTCGGCGCCGGTGCGGCTGGCGAGATGGATGCCGATGGTGGCGCCGAGCAGCATGCGCATGCCGGTGGCGAACGTGTGCACTGACATGTACGCCGCCGTGTTCTCGCGGTCGGCGAAGCGGGTTACCCACAGGTTCCACGCCAACATCCCGCCAGCGTTGAATGCGCCCATCAACGCCGAACCGATAATGGCGGCCGGCACGCTGTGCAACTGGAAGAACAGCACGATGCCGAGCACCGAGAACAGGTTCAGGCCGACCCGCACGGTGATGAAGTTGAAACGGTCGAACAGGTTGGCCCAGATCGGCGTGAACAGCAGGCGCATGATGTCCGGTATGGTGCCGGCGATGAACGCCACCTGCACCGCCGGCAGGTCGAAGCCGTAGCGCGGCTCGGTGAGAAACAGAATGCGCAGGGGGGCAACCAGCAGGCTGCCGAGGCCGAACAGGAACCATGCCCCGACGGTGAGGCCGAACGCGCGGTCCCGCCACAGCAGCGCCAGCGCCGCCAGTGGAGAGACCGCACGCCCGGCCCGGGCGGCACGCCGCGGGCGCCGTGACGGCACGAACAGCAGCGCCGTGGCCGCGACCAGGTTGGCCGCGCCGTAGGAGGCGACGACGACGCGAAACCGGTCGCCCGAGCTCTCCAGAATGGCGCCGCCCACGACATGGAACAGTGCCGAGCCGAGCATCGCCAGTACCAGTTCCACGGCGAACAGCCGGCCGCGCAGGCGGGCGGGGAAGTTCTCCTTGATGATCGCGGTATACAGGGGCAGCGTCACCGCCCCGGTGGCCGAGGCGGGAATCAGCCACAGCACGTGCCAAGTCAGCGAGGACGCGCCGGCCGCGGCAAAGAAACCGGCCGCCGCCAGCACCAGTGCCGCGGCCGCCACCAGGTTGCGCCGTACGGGCAGGCGCGCCAGATAGGCGATCACCAGCAGGGCGGCGATCAGGCCGAATGCCTGCGGCAGCGACACCAGCGTCTTGACCGCATCGCTGGCGCCGAAGTGGCGTACCGCGATCAGCAGAAAGAAGGTTTTCGGCCCCGTTTCCAGGATGCCGAAGGCGAAGCTGCGGATGGAATCGAATATCAGCGTCCGGCGCGCCAGGAGGGGCACCCGCAGAGCACCGCGGAACCGGCGGCCGGGCGACGGCACGGTCACTCCGTGACACGGAAGACGATGGGAATCGTGCGCAGGGAGCGTCCGCCGGCCGGCATGTTCGCACCGAGTCTACCGCACGTACGGCCTGAGCGTCAGCCGAGTCTGCCGCACCGCCACCGCGCCGCCGCACCTCGCCGCACTTCGCCGTACCTGCCACGCGGCACACTCGGCTGACGCACGCGTCCGCTGCGCCGCTACGCATTGACGCACGACAATGGCCGCTGGTAGTGTGCTCACGTGAGGAGTCAGGAGATTGTCAGGCCACAGTAAATGGCACTCGATACGCCACAAGAAAGGCGCCACCGATGCCAAACGCGGGAAGATATTCACCAAGTTGATCCGGGAAATCACCGTCGCCGCACGTCTCGGCGGCGCCGACCCCGAGGCCAATCCGCGCCTGCGCACGGTAATTCTGAAGTCCCGCGAAGCCAACATGCCGCGCGACAACATCGATCGCGCGATCATGAAGGGCACGGGCGGCGACGACGGAACCGATTTCCACGAGTTGCTCTACGAAGCGTACGCGCCCGGCGGGGTTGCGCTGCTGATCGAGGTGCTCACCGACAACAAGAATCGCTCGGCGGCGGAGCTCCGCAACATCATCACCAAGTGGGGCGGCAATCTCGGGGAGTCGGGATCCGTTGCCTATCTGTTTTCTCGAAAAGGGATTATCGCCTTCGAAGCGGAGCGCTACAACGAGGATCAGGTGATGGAGGTGGTGCTCGACGGCGGCGCCGACGACGTGTCGACCGATGCCGACAGCGTCGAGGTGCTGACCGATCCCGAGGATTTTCACGCCACCCTGGACTTGGTGGAGCGCGCCGGTCTCGAACATCGCATGGCCGAGATCTCGTGGGTTCCGGAAGTCGGCATTGCACCCGCGCAGAGCAAGGCGAACAGTGCCCTGCGGCTGATCGAAGCGCTCGAGGATCACGACGACGTGCAGCAGGTGTCGACCAACATGGAGGCGCCCGAGCCAGTTGCCGAGGATTCCGGCTGAGCCGCGGCTACCCGGCCGCGGCCGGTTGCCGCCGCCTGAGGTGATGGTACCAGCGCAATGAGCGTGGTGCTCGGCATCGACCCGGGACTCGCATCCACCGGATTCGGAGTGCTGGCGGTCCAGGGCAGCCGCGTCCGCCGTCTCGCCGACGGTGCCATACGGACGCCCGCCGGCGCCGACTACGGTGAGCGCCTGGTCATGTTGTGCAACGGTCTGCGCGAAGTCATCGCCACCTATCGCCCTGAAGAGGGTGCCGTCGAGGAGCTGTATTTCTCCAAGAACGTGCGTACGGCGTTTCCCGTCGCGCAGGCGCGCGGCGTGATCATCCTGGTGCTGGCACAGTGCGGCGTTCGCTATAGCGAGTACTCGCCCGGTTTGGTGAAGAAGGCGGTCGCCGGCCACGCCAGGGCGCCGAAGGAGCAGGTGATCCGTTCCGTGCAGATGGTGCTCGGCCTGCACGACAAGCCGGTCGACCACCACAGCGCCGATGCGCTTGCGGTGGCCCTGTGCCACGTGCAGCACGCGCCGGTGCGTGCTGCCCTCGCGCGGGCCGCGTCAAAGCGATAGAATCGGCGCACCGATGTTGTACAGTGTCAGCGGCCGGCTCACGCACAAGGGGCTCGAGGCGGCCCACGTCCAGGTGGGCGGGCTGGAGTTGGAGGTGCACAGTTCGGCGCGCAGCCTGGAGGCGCTGCCGGCGCCCGGCGCCGAGGTGAAGATGTATACCTTTCTGTACCATCGCGAAGACCAGATGAGGCTGTACGGATTCGCATCGCCGGCGGAGCGCAGCCTGTTTCTCGACCTGCTGCGGGTCGACGGAGTGGGCCCGCGGCTGGTGATCCGCATCCTGTCGGGGATCGACGCCGCCGAATTGGTGCAGGCGCTGGACGCCAACGATCTGCCCCGCCTGGTGCAGATTCCCGGCCTGGGCAACAAGACTGCCCAGAAGATGGTCCTCGCTCTGCAGGGCAAGCTTACCCTTCCGCCGGCCGGCGCGGCGCGCACGGCCGGGTTGGAAGACGACATCACCGCGGCGCTGACCGGGATGGGATTTGGCTCTCGCGACGCCCGCGCCGCGGTACGCGCCGCAATCAAGGAACTGAGCGGGGAGCCAGGCGGGGCGCGTGAACGCGAGCAGCAGGTGCTGCGCCGCGCGGTTGCCCGCCTGAGTTCGCTCACCGCGGAGCGCCCGACCGCGACCGCCGGGCAGGCCGGTGGCTAGCCGCGACGTTGCCGGCACCTATCTGCCCGACCGCGACCAGGACGAGGGCGCGCTGCGCCCCAAGCGCCTGCGTGACTTCATCGGCCACGATCGGCTGCGCGAAAATCTGTCGGTGTTCGTAGCGGCCGCGCGGCAGCGCGGCGAATGCCTGGACCATGTGTTCCTGAGCGGTCCTCCCGGGCTCGGCAAGACCACCCTGGCCGCGATACTTGCCAACGAGATGGGCGTGGAGTTTCAGCCCACGTCCGCGCCGGCGCTGGAGAAGACCGGCGATCTGGTCGCGATTCTCACCCACATCGGGGAACACAATGTGTTCTTTATCGACGAAATTCATCGCCTGCGGCCGCCGGTGGAGGAACTGCTGTACAGCGCCATGGAAGACAACGAGATCGACGTGGTGGTCGGCCAGGGGCCGGGCGCGCGTACCATCAAGATTCCGCTGCCGCCGTTCACGCTGGTCGGCGCCACCACCAAGACCGGGCTGGTGTCGGGACCGCTGTATTCTCGATTCGGGATCACCACCCGCCTCGACTACTACCAGCCGCGCGAGATAGCCGCGATCGTGCGCCGCACGGCGGGGATTCTGCATACCGATCTGGATGGCAGCGCGGTGCGGCTGTTGGCGCAATGCTCGCGCGGCACTCCTCGCGTGGCCAACCGATTGGTGCGCCGGATGCGCGACTTCGCGCAGGTCTGGGGCGACGGCGCCATTTCGATGGATATCGTAGAGCGCGGCCTGGCGGCGCTGGAGGTGGACGCAAGCGGGCTCGACAAGCTGGACCGGGAGATCCTCAGCACCATCATCACCAAATACGGCGGCGGACCGGTGGGATCCGAGACCCTGGCCATCTCCATCAGCGAGGCGGTAGATACCCTGGAAGACGTGTACGAGCCATACCTGATTCAGCGCGGATTCCTGCAGCGCACCGCGCGCGGCCGGATGGCGACCGAACTTGCGTACCAGCACCTCGGGCACCCGCTCGCCGACGCGCTGTCGCGGAGTCAACCCGATGCGGACCAGCAGGTTCTGTTTTGAGTTGCCGCGGGAGTTGATCGCGCAGCGCCCGGCAGCGCAGCGCAGCGCGGCGCGGCTCATGGTGCTGGAGCGGGCGTCGGGCGCGCTGCACCATGCGCGGGTAGGCGAGTTGCCGGCATGGCTGGCGCCGGGCAGCGTCGTGGTGCTGAACGACACCCGGGTGCTGCATGCGCGTCTCACCGGTTGCCTGGACGGGGGGCGGGAAGTGCCGTTTCTGCTCCTGGATGCCACCGGCGGCGGCACCCGCTGGCGGGCGCTCGCCCGGGGCGCGCGCCGGCTCACCCGCGACGGCGGCCACACGGTGACGTTCCCGGATGGCCTGTCGGCATCGGTGGCGGCGGCGCCGGACGGGAACGGCACGGTGCTGCTGTCCTTCAATCGCGCGGTCGATCCGGCATACCTGGAGCGGCATGGCTCGGTGCCGCTGCCGCCCTACATCGACCGGCCCGCGGACGCCGCCGATGCCGAGCGCTACCAGACGGTGTACGCCGAGCATCCCGGCTCCGCGGCCGCGCCCACCGCCGGACTGCACTTCACGGCCGAGCTGCTGCGGCGGCTCCGGCAGCGCGGGATCGTGGTGGCGCAGGTGACGCTGCACGTGGGAACCGACACCTTCGCGCCCATTCGCAGCGCGCGGATCGAGGACCACGTGATGCACCGGGAGCGTTACTCGGTACCCGAGCAGGCCGCGCTGGCGGTGGCGGCGGCGCGGCGCGAACGCCGCCCGGTGGTGGCGGTAGGGACCACGGTGGTGCGCACGCTGGAGGCGGCGTGGGACGGCGGCGCCCTGCGGCCAGGCGACGGCTCCACCGACCTGTTCATCTATCCGGGGTACCGGTTCCAGGTCGTGGATCAGTTGCTGACCAATTTCCACACGCCGCGCTCCTCGTTGCTGGCCCTGGTCAGCGCACTGGCCGGCGAGCGCCAGATCCGTGCCGCCTACGCCGCCGCCGTCGACCTGGGCTACCGGTTCTTCTCCTACGGCGATGCGATGCTGATCCGCTGATGACGCGCTCAGAAGTGCTGCAGATGGCTCCAGACGCGAGCGAAAACGGCGTCCCGCGGCCCGCTGCCGTCCACGCTTCGTACCTGCACCCCGAGCGCCGCGTACTGCGTGGTCACTGCGCGGTAGCGCTCGCGCAGGCGCCGCTGCAGCGGCAGGCGGTCGAACAGTTCGCGCGCGCCGCGGGCGGCGACCCGCCGCTGGCACTCCTCCGGCGGCGTGTCGATGAAGATCAGGCAGCGGGGCAGCGGGAAACTGGCGTTGATGGCGGCCACGTAGTCGGCGGAGCAGTCTGTTGATTGATAGACCAGACTGGAGAACAGATAGCGATCGCTGGCCACGTAGCCGCCGGCCCGGAGGGCGGCCAGGACGCCGTCGGGACGGTGCAGATGTTCGCTGCGGTCAGCGGCGAACAGCAGCGCCAGCGTGCAGCCGGACACCGCCAGCTCACCGCGCAGCACGCGGCGGATCAGCCTTCCGATCGGTCCGTCGGTCGGTTCGCAGGTGGCGTAGCAGGCCGTGCGGCGGTGCCGAAACGCGTCTCCAAGCATCTCCAACTGGGTGGAGGTGCCGGCTCCATCGAGGCCCTCGAAGACCACGAATCGGTCCAGGATTTCCGGTTTATCACTCATCGGTGGGCGCAGCCAGTGTACACCATGCCAGCGCGCCGCCGCCGGCACCGCGCGTGCCTGCGCGCCGCGCCGCGGTGGCGGCGAGATTGCGCGCCGCCGCCGTGCTGCCGGCGCTGGTGGCGGCGCTGGCGCTGCCCTGGCCGGCGTCCGCGCAGGACGCCGACGCGCCGCCGCTGCGGATCCCGGACTTGACCGTCACCGCCGAGGATCCGCTCATTCTGCTGCCGCCGCTCGGGCCGCCGGTGAACCAGACGCCGCTCGCCGTACCGCCAGCGGACCGCCAGCCGGTGGCGTATCGTGACGCGCCCGCGGTCACCGCCGCCGGCTTCGGGCCGGCGCCGCCGCCGGCGGGCGTGCTGCGCGTCGCGCGGTCGGTGCCGGCGGTGCAACGCAGCGCCCAATTCGCGGCCGCGGTCGCCGCCGTCGGCACGGACACCGTGCACGGGATTCCTGCCGCGGTGCGCTACCGGAACGGCGGCATGGAGCCGACGGTGGCGCTCGGACTGTCCGGTCTGGTACCGGTGATCGAGTCCGCGGCCGGCGACGTGTCGGCGCACGCCGCGTTGGAGTTCCCGGCATGGCGGGGTGGGCTCGATGGCGCTCTGACCGCCGCCGGCCATGATCGAGCCGGGCAGGTGGAACTCAGCGGCGCCGCCGGGCCCCTGTCGGGCACGCTGTCCGTACAGCACTGGCAGGCGCAGCCGGACGCTGCCGAGTCGCGCGTGGCGTTGGCGGCGGAAGTGGCATTGATGACCCCCCCGAGCGGCCCGCGGGCGTCCCTCGGTCTGGCTGCCGGATGGGCCGGCGAGGATCTGTTCGCGCTGCCGGCGGTGCGGGTGCGGTACGCCGGCAAGCCTGACTGGCACCTCGCCGCCGGCGTCCGGCCGATGCTCGGGTATCCGCGCTGGCTGCATCACCTGATTCGCGAACAGCCGGGCGACACGGCCGGCTTGCGCCCCGAGCAGGGCTGGCTGGCGTGGCTGGGCGGCGGCTTCGGGGCAGTCGATCTGCGCGCCGGGTTGGCGCACGGTCTGACACCGGGCGCCGGCGCCGGCGGCGGCGAGCGTGCGCGGCGGGCGGCCGGCCCCGGCGTGTTGCTGGTCGGGATGGCTGCGGAAACGGCGTGGCAGACCGGCGGCGGACCGGTGACGGTCGCCGCCCGAGCCGGGGCCAACTGGGACCGGCACCCTGTTCGCTGGCGGTTGCAGGCCGCCGGCGAGTGGCAATTCGCCACCGTGCCGCCGATCACCCTGCTGCTCGGCGCGCGCTGGATCCAGTCTCGAGAGTACTACGCCGTATTCCCCGATGAGGACTGGACGCTGGCGATATTTCGCGATGAGCCCGGACCGGCCGTCATCGCCGGCGTGCGCTGGTCGCCGGCGTGGGGACATCGACTGGAACTCGTCGGCGGCATCAATTTCTTACCGGCGGATGACTTGACGTGGGGTATCGGAATTGAGTATGCCCGCGATATAGTGCGCTTGACCGCGCCACCGTAGGGCGTGCAATTGATGGTAGCTCTCATTGTCCAGGGCGGCGTCCTCCTCATTCCGATTGTCCTGCTGTCGCTCGGCGCGGTGTTTCTGATCGTCGAGCGCGCGCTGTTCTATTGGCAGCAACGCGCCTCCGGCGCCGAGTCGACCGCGGAGGTATTGAAACTGCTCACCCATACGCCGGCGCGGCAGTTGGCGTTGACGCTGCGCCGCGGGCGCTCGCCGCAGGCGCGGATTATCGCAGCGGCGCTCGACCGCGGCCAACGCCTTGCCGACCCGGATCAGCGCCGCACGCTCGACCATCTGGTCCTGACAGAGATCGCGGCGCTCGAGCGGTACGTGCCCTATCTGCAGAATATCGCCAACGTTGCCACGTTGCTGGGATTGCTCGGCACGGTGGTCGGCATGATTGCCGCCTTCGTGGGCATGCGCAGCACCGGCAGCACCGATCTGACGATTCTGTCCGGCGGCATAGCGCAGGCTCTGATCACCACGGCGGCGGGCCTGTCCGTGGCGATTCCGAGCACACTGTGCCACCATCTGTTCGTGAACCATGTGCAGCGCACTGTCGCGCGCCTGAACATTGCGATCAGCGAACTGACGGCCCATTTCATTACGAAGTCCTCCCCGTCCGGCTAAGGCGTGCGCGCCGCGCGCGAGTTGCGCCAAACGGGTATACTGAGCACGAACGTGCCCACGGGGGAGGGGATGTCTAACGACCTGCACTACTACCGGAGCTCGCTGAGCGCCGCGGCCTCGGTGCCCCTCACTCCGCTCATCGACGTGGTGTTTCTGGTGGTGATCTTTTTCATGGTGAGCGCCACGTTCGCGGTGCAATCCACGGTTCCCGTGCAACTGCCGCGGGCCACGGCCGACCCGCCCGATGCGACGGCGTCGTTTGCCATCACCGTCGACCAGTCGGGACAGATATTCATTGCTCAGACCGGCGCCGCGCTGCCGGTGACCATCGACCACCTGCGCGTTGCACTTGCCGAGTGGCAGGTGGCGGAGCCCGCCGCGGGCGTGGTGCTGCATGGCGATGCCCGCGCCAGCTACGGGCGTCTGGTTGCCGTGATGGACGTGCTACGCAACACCGGCGTAACCGATATTCAATTGGTCGCGGCGTATCCCGACGCACCGCAATGACGGCGGCCCGCGAGATCAATGCGGTGGTCGCCAGCGTAGCGCTCCATGCGCTGGTGCTGGCAGCGTTCATGCTGATGCGCGAACCGGCGCGGGAAATGCCGCCGGTGGTTGTCCTGCGCCTCACCCTGCCGGCGGTCGGCGGCGCCGTACCGACCGTCTCCGGCCTTCCCGAACGGGCCGCCGACCAGTCGGCCCGCGGCGCGTTGCCGGCTTTGGCCACGCCGCCGGGCCGCCTGGCCGCCGGAGCGCTGGGCGCGCCGGCGCCGTCCGGAATCGCGTCCGCCGGTACGGTTGCGCTGCCCGATCCCGGCGCGGCTCTGGCCGCCGCCCTCGCCGCCGTCACCGCCTCCGCCGGCCCGGATGCAGCCGGTCCGGCGGCAGCCGCCAACGAGGTGCCGCTGACGCGCATCACCCGGAGCGGGCTTCCCGCACTAGAGCGCGGCATCGCGCTGCACTATCCGCCCGAGCTGATCCGGCGCGGCATCGAAGCCGACGTGGAGATTCGGCTTACGGTGGCCGGCGACGGAACCGTCGTCGGCGCCGAGGTGGTGCGCAGCTCGGGGGTGTCTTCCGTAGACGCCGAGGTGGCGCAGGCGCTGCGCCAGTTTCTGTTTGCCGCGTCCGGCGAGGCGCCGGTCACGGGAACGATTCGGGTGAGTTATCGCCTGGAGCGCGGTTTTTGAGCGTCCCCGATAGCCCGGGCGGGGGGTCCAAGGCGAAGTGGAATCCCTCGCTACTGGAGGTGTGCGTCCTCGCATTGATCATCGTCGCCGCCGGCTGGGGGTTGCATGCGCTGGGCAACATGATCGAGAGCCATCTTACCGGCAAGCGGGAGGAAACAATTTCCAATCTGTTCCAGGCGCTCGATTACGACATCAGCTATCGCGACATCTCCCCGTCGCTCCTGCGCGCGTTCGAAATCCACGACCTGGCTATCTCCAACAGAGAGTCTTCGGACCGCCCGCTGGTGTTCATCCGCCATCTGCGTCTGCGCTACAGTCTGACGCGTCTGGTGACCAGCCGCGATCCGGTCGCCGCGTTGCGGGAGATTCAGCTCGTCGACTCCGACTTCACGCTTGATCTGGACGGCGACCAGGGACTTGGCATACTGCTTCAGGCCCTGAGCGTTGCCGTTCGTGGCGGCGACGGCTCGTCTGCGCCGAGCACCCTGCCGCCGATAAACCTCGCCGGCGCCAACCTCGGCGTGATTATCGAGGGCCGCGGTACGCGCGTGGAAGTGCGCGAACTCTACTTTCGAGTCCGCGCCGGCGAACGGCTGCGGATTACGGCAAGCGGCAACGTCGCCGCGTTGCTGTCCTCGGCGGTCAGTCCGCTGATCGGCAACGAGTTTCTGGACACCGACTTCCGGATCACCGGCAGCGCCGCCGCCGATTTCAGCGCGGTCGACGCAACCGTTCGCGTACCGGAATTGACGATGTCGTCCTTCTCCGCCGGACCGCTGACCCTGCAAGTAACGGCCACCGGAGACCGCCTGCAGATCGCGAAGGCCAAGGATCGCGTCCCCCTCGACGTGCAGTTCGTCCACGACCTCAGCGGCGGGCGCAGCGAACTGCACCTCGTTGCCGACGGCCTGCAGGTGGCGGATCTGGCGCAATTCAACGGCGCCGGTACGGTGTTGGACGTGTTGCAGGGAGCGGTCGTCACCGGCACCGGGCGTTGGATCCAGGACCCGGATGAGGGCACGCACTACGATGTCGACTTCAGTGCCCGGATCGCCGCCGGCAACGGCTGGCCAGCAGCCGAGGTGGTGGCGGCGGCCAGCGGAGACGGCGAGCGGATCGTGGTGTCAAGGTTGGATGCGCAGATGGAACGCGCCGGCGTCCAGTTCGTCGGCGATGTGCTCCTGGATCCGTTTTCTCCGCAGGGCGATCTGATCGTCACCGCGCCGGACCTGCTCGGTGGTGCGCCCCTGCACGCCCGGTTGACGCTCCTGCGCGACGGCTCCGGCGTCCAATTGCGTGGCGACCGCATCGCGTTCGGGGACCTCGAGGTGCTCCGCTTCGTGGCCAATCTGGCGCCGGCCGCCGCCGGCGAGCGGCGCGTGCGCTACCAGGCTCGCCTGGAGTTGGAACAGGACGCCGCGAATACGATTTCCTGCGCGGGAGTGCTCGACCTCGGCGCGGGCGCAGAGCTGGGTTTTGCCGCTCGGTTCACCGACGTTGCCGCGGGTGCCCTGTACCGCCTGGCTGCAGCCCCTGATCAGCGCCAGCCGTGGCTGGTGACCATGCTCGATCCGCTGCTCGTGAGCGCCACGGTTTCCGGCAGCACCGACTTTGCCACCGTGCAGCTCGGCCGCTCTACGGTGCGGGTGCTCGACCGGTCGGAACGCGCAACCCGGCTGCGCTTCCGCCTCGCACGCGATCGGGAAGATTGGCTGTTGGATGATCTGGCGGCGCAATGGAGCGGCTTCCGGTTGCGCGGCGACGCCAGGGTCACGCCGGTCGGGGACAACCTCGAGGTGGCGGCGGACCTCACGGTCAACGATGAGCCCCTCGTCCTGCAGGTTGCCCACCGGCCGGGCGAGGGCCTCACCGCCACCGGCAGCCACCAATTCCGGTTGGCGGCCGAATACCCGGCTGCGGGCGGGATCTCCTTTCGCGGTTCCGTGACCGAGTTGCCGATTCGGTGGGCGTCGGCGCACTCGCCACTGAAGACCACCATGGCATTCAGCGGGGCGGTGGCGGAATCCGCGCAGTGGTCGCTGCGCAGCGATGCAGTGACCGTCGCCGGGATCCCGTTTCTGGAGCGCCGCGCAGCGGATCTCCAATTCGGCTTTCGGGCGTCTGCCAACGGCGTGTCCCTGGAGCCGATCCTCGTGCGCGACGGTGCCACCGAGTTGACCGGCAGCGGCAGCGTTACCTACGGCGGGCAGCACGGCGCCGTTGCCGGCCGGCTTGCGCTGTTCGATGCCGCGCAGCATGAACGCTACGAGCTCACCGTGTCGCTCGACCAGGGACAGCTCGACGGTGCCGCGGAGATTCGCGGCGTGCCGCTCGATCGCATCGGCGAGTTCCCGATCAGCGGCGACCTGCGTGCCAGCGTGACGGCATCCGGACCGATGCCGGCCCTGGACTGGAACGCGCAGGTGAATCTGGACAATGGCCGGTTCAACGAGGAGGCGGTGTCGCTTGCAGCCACCGTGGATGTCGCACCGGGCGGTGTGGTGCTCGATCAACTCTCCTTCGACCTGCTCAGCCACCATCTGCGCAACGGCAAGATGACCTATGACCAGGACAGCGCCCGCGCGCAGTTCGACGCCGATTACAGCGCCGACTATTTCGGCGACTCCGTAACCGCCCATCTGCGGCTCACCGCGGACGACCTGGATGTTGGCGCTGACGGCAATCTGGGCGCCGCCTTCGCCGCCGGCGTGCAGGCCACATTGCACACCAGCGCTCTGCAGGTTGCCGGCGCCCCGCTCGACGACTGGCAGTTGCAACTGGTGGTGGCCAATGCGGATGCCGCGCAAGCGGGCGACGACACGCGCGCGAATGTCGTCGTACACTTCGATGGTGGGCCGCACCAGGCGTTCGAAGGGTTCATATCGACGCTGGGACAGTTTCAGGTGCACGTGCGGGGCGAACCTTATCCGTTGCGCGGCACCGCCACCGGGTCGATTTCCGGCGGTGTGATTGCCGCCGACGTGGAGCTTGAGGAGGCGGACGCCCTGGTGATCAACGAACTGCTCGGCGACTCGCCGATCAGGGTGGAGTCGGGGCGTGCCAGCGGCACCGCTCGCATCGCCGGCCCCCTGAACGATCCCGATTTCTGGGGACAGCTTCGCGTTACCGGTGGCTCCGTGGCCTCGCCGCTGTCACCGCAGGTGATCGGACCATTCACCGTCGATCTGAACCTGGAGGAAAAGGCGCTGTCGATTTCCGGTTTCGCCTCGGAGACCGCGGCCGCGCTGCCGGTCACCCTCGGCGGCGTCGCGACCGTGGAACGCTGGATTCCCGCCACCTACCGGCTGGAATTGGCCACCACCGGCGCCAGCGGCGTCGCGATTGACCATCAATTCGGACCGTTGCTGTTCGACGGTTACGCGACCGGCGCGATCACGGTAGTCGGCGCGCCGGAGCGTGTTTCGATCAGCGGCCGCATGCAGGCGGTGCAGGCGGACATCTCCATCGCCGAGGTGGCGGCCGGGGCAGGGCAGGCGGATCCGTTGGTGGTGGACATGGCGATCACCACCGGGCGCAGCGTCGAGTTCACCTGGCCGACGGCGCAGTTTCCGATTCTGCGCGTGATGCTGGTACCCTCCGAGCAGGTGCGCATCGGCTACGATGGCCTGGCCGGCAGCTTTTCCGTCGATGGATCGGTCGACGTGCGCAGCGGCGACATGTTCTATTTCAACCGCCAGTTCCGCATCCGCGAAGGACGCATCGGCTTCTCCGAGAACGAAAACCGCTTCGACCCGCGGCTTGAGGTGCGCGCCGAGACGCGCGAGCGGGACGCCAACGGCGACCCGGTACGGATCATGCTGGAGGCAGAGACTACGCTGAGCCGGTTCAGCCCCGAGACGGTGCGCCTCGCATCCGACCCGCCGCAGAGCGCGCTCGCCCTCGATTCCCTGCTGCGCGACCCGCTGGCTGGCGACAACCTCGACGTGACCGGCGGGGCGGGAGTGTCCGCCGCGGCCTTCTCCGGCGATCTGCTGGCCCAAGTGGCCCTGTTGCAACCGGTCGAACGAGCGTTGCGCGAGGCGCTCGGCGTCGACATGGTCAGTATCCGGTCGCCGTTCGTACAAAACCTGGTTCTGGATGGACTGGCCACCCCCGCCGAGGACGGCTCCGAGACGACGGTGGGGAATCCCCTTGACAACACCTCCCTGTCTTTCGGAAAGTACCTGGGTAGTGATCTGTTCCTCACCATGCTGCTGCGGCTCGATACTGCCGACGACTCCTCTTCGAGCGGGCCGTCGTTGCTCTCCGACATCGAGTTGAGCCTGGAGTGGGCGACACCCTTTTTCATGTTGGAGTGGTCTTTTCTGCCGCGCAATGCAAATACGCTCTTTGTCACCGATAACGCCATCACGTTGCGTTGGGGGTGGCGTTATTAACGCCGCATCCACCCGCCGGCGCCGCGGCATCGATCTCGACCGCGCGGCGCACGCCACGGTGGGCAGTGCGCAGGCGCCGCGCGCCGCTCGGCATGCGCTGTCCGGGGCGTCGCCGCGGCGCCTCGCCGTTGCCGTGCTGGCACTGCTCGGCGGCATCGTGGGCAGCGCCACGCTGTACGCCCAATCGGGTGATGACTGGTACGTGGGCAAACCGATTGCCGATATCCGGTTTGCAGGGCTGCGTCACGTTGCCGAGGCGGATCTGCGTGAGATCGTACAACCCTACGTTGAGCGAGTGTTCACCCTCGATCTGTTCTGGGAACTCCAGGGCAGGTTGTACGCAACCGATCTGTTCGAGAGCCTGGAGTCGAATGCCATAGCGGTCGATGATCAACAGTCGGCCGTGATCGTCGAGTTCCGGGTTCAGGAACGGCCCCTGGTGGGGAGCGTCGAACTGGCCGGCAACCAACGTGTTCGCGACACGGAACTGCTCGAAGTGATGGAACTGTCCCAGGGCGACGTGTTCGACCCCATCAAGCTGGATGCCGACGAAGCCGCAATCCGCGGGTTGTACGTCGCGAAGGGCTATCCGGACGCCAGCATCGCCATCGACACGGTGCGCGACGACGAAGCCGGCGAAGTTGCCGTCACCGTGCAGGTGGCGGAGGGGTTCGAGGTGACGGTCGACGAAATACGCTTCGTCGGCAACGAATTCGCTTCCGAGAGCACACTCAGGGGCCGCATGCGCACCAAGAAGCGCTCACTGTTCGAAAGCGGCGCATTCCGCGCAACCACCCTGCAGGAAGACCAGGACATTATCGAGTCCTTCTACGCGGCGCATGGCTACGTCGACGCCAGCGTGGACCGCATCGAGCGCGAATTGCGACTCGACCCGGAGCAGCAACGCCGCTCGCTCACGCTGACCATATACCTCATTGAGGGCCAGCAGTACACCTACGGGGGCATGTTGTTCGAGGGTAACGAGATATTCTCCGGCGAAGAGCTCAATAACCGGATCCGGCATCGGCCCGACCGCGAAGTGAACAGGGAGATCGTCGACGCCGATTTCCTGCGCGTCCAGGATCTCTACTACGAGAGCGGCTATATCTTCAACCTGTTCGAACTGATCGAGGAGCGGGACGAGGATACGCGCCACATCGCCTACCGGGTCATCATCCAGGAGCGCGAGCGCGCGCACATCGAGAATATCGTCGTCAGCGGCGCGGAGAAGACCGGCGACAACGTCATTCTGCGCGAACTGCCGTTCGAAGTCGGCGACGTGTTCAACCGCACGGCGATCGTGCAGGGACTGCGCAACCTGTACAATACGCAGTACTTCTCCGCGGTCACGCCGGACACGCCGCCCGGCAGCGCCGAAGGGCTGATGGACGTGGTGATCACGGTTGAGGAGCAGAGTACCGCGGACATCAATTTCGGGGTGACCATCGGCGGCTCCGAGTTCCCGTTTGCCGGCACGGTGCGCTGGAACGAGCGCAATCTCGGCGGCGGCGGGCAGTCCATCGGCGCGGGCTTGGAGCTGTCGCCCATCAAACAGTCGTTGAACTTCGAGTTTGTCGAACCGTGGCTGTTCGGTGCGCGCTGGTCGGGCGGCGTGAATCTTGGCTTGGAGCGCTCCGTCGTGCGCAGCGTGCAGCAGGATGTCCTGCCGCCCATCTTCGACGATCCCGACGTGGCGGCGCCCGACCCCTACGAGAGCCGGGAAGAGTGGCAACGAGCCCGCGACGAAGGCGAATCGGTGGCCGGCCGCTATACCATGGAGTACACGGAGTGGGACATCATTGTCGGCACCACCACCGGCTACCGCATACCCACCGCGCTCGGCATCGTGCGGTTCAGCGGCGGCTTGTCATCCACCCTGCGGTTCCTGACCTACGACACGGCAATCTACCGGCCGTTCGAGCAGACGATCCGCGACGATCGCGAAAACTGGGTGATGGTGAACCGCCTGGACGCCGGAGTCGCCTGGGACGGCCGCGACATCTTCCTGAATCCAACCGAGGGCTGGCTGCTCTCTCAGGGCGCCTCCCTCACCGGCGGCTTCTTGTTCGGCGACCGTCACTTCATTCGCCTCAACAGCCGCGCCGACGGGTTCGTGACGCTGCTGAAAGCCCCCGTGCTGGCGGACTGGGATCTGCAGATCGTGCTCGCCGCACATTCCGGTTTCGCGGTGATCCTGCCGCAATTCTGGGTGCCGCAGGGCGAACGGGCGCTGGCTACCGACGGCCACACCGACCTGCTGGCGCTGGACGGCATTCGGGTGGCTCGCGGCTGGGATATCGTGCGCGGGGGCCGCGCGCGCTGGGAGAACTCGGTCGAGATACGGGTGCCCGTCGACCCGAGATTGCTGTGGGCCGTGCTGTTTGCGGACGCAGCGGTGTTGTGGCCGGAACTGGAGGATATCGAATCGACCGGGGTCGAGGACTTTCACTTCAGCCTCGGCGCGGGACTCCGATTCGCGATCCCTCAGTTTCCGATCCGTCTCTACTTTGCCAACACGTTCAAGATCGTCGACGAGCCGGACCAGCCTGACGAGACGCTTGATCTGTTCAGCCTCGATGAGTGGAAGTTCGTGATCTCTCTCGGAGGGGATGTTTTTTAGTCCGTTGCGGTGCCGCCGATTGCAGCAGGCTGGCCGCGTGCTGCGGCGCTCCGTGTTGTCGTGCGGGTTGCTGTTGACCGCGGCCGGCGCCCTGTCGGCACAGCAACTGATTACCAATGTCGGTCTGGTCGACCTGCAGGTTGTCACCACCGCTTACTTCCGCGAGTCGACGGCGGTGCGCGATCTGTATGCGGATCGCGACCGGATCAACGCGCAGCGGGCGCGGCTCGAAGTGCAGATATTCGAGCTTGAGGCGCGCAAGCTGCGCGCGGAGCAGGACGGCCGCAATCAGGAAGCGCTGCGCATCGCCGATCAGATGTTCACGCAAAAACAGCATTTGCGCGACTTCGTGTCAGTCATGAACCGACAACTGAGTCAGCGGCAGGCTCTGCTTGCGGAGTCCGACGCGTTCCTCGGCGAGCTTGCCGCCGCGATCGAGTTCGTGGCGGAAAGTCGCGGCCTGTCGCTGGTACTGGACAAGAACAACGTGACGCTCCTGTACTTCCTGCCGGAGATCGACATCACCGAGTTGGTGATTGCAGAGCTTGGCCGGCGCGCCGGGCGCAACTGAGCGGCCGTGGCGCGGGTTCTGGGTCTGGATGTCGGCTCCCGCCGTGTCGGCGTGGCGCTCAGTGACGCCACGCGCTGCATCGCCACCCCGCACGCCACGCTAGTCCACCGCGGCTTGCGCCGGCTAGTGGCCGAACTGGTGGCGATGTGTCGCGCGGAGCAGGTTTCCCAGGTGGTGATCGGCATCCCGCTGCATGCCGACGACAGCGCCGGCAGCGCCGCCCGGCTGCCGAACCGGGTAGCGGACGAGATGCGCGGCGCGGGGTACCCGGTCGATCTCTGGGATGAGAGCTACACGACGGTGAGCGCGCGCCGGTTGCTTGCCGGCAACGTGCCGGAGCGGCGGGCGCGGGCCAACGGCATGGTGGACCGGATCGCGGCGGCATTGATCCTGCAGTCCTACCTCGATGCCGTGCACGCGCGTCCATCGGATGTCGTGCTGCCGCGGGACGGCTGAGCGGGCGCGCCGATGGCTGCGGAACCAACCACCCCGATGATGGTCCAGTACCGGACGCTGAAGAACCGCCACCGCGATGCCATCCTGTTCTTTCGCCTGGGCGACTTCTACGAAATGTTCGACGCCGACGCCAGGGAGGCGTCGGAGTTGCTTGAAATCGCCCTCACGCAGCGCAACGGCGTGCCGATGTGCGGGGTGCCCCATCACGCCGCGCGCTCCTACATCGCACGCCTGCTCAAGGCGGGACGGAGGGTCGCGGTGTGCGAGCAGACCGCGTTGCCGGCCGCGGGCAAAGGCCTCGCTCGCCGTGAAGTGGTCGAGGTGGTTACGCCTGGCACCGTGCTTGACGAGGAGTTGCTCGATGGCGGCAGCAACAATTATCTCGTTGCGGTGGGCTGCGCACTGGCCCGCGGCGGCGATCAAGGCGCGCAACGGCTGGTAGCGCTGGCGGCGCTCGATCTGTCGACCGGCGAGTTCCGCGCGACGGCGTTTCGGCTTGCCGACGCGGCCGCGCGGCTGGCGGACGAATTGACGCGGCTGGCGCCGCGCGAGATGCTGGTTCAGGAGTCGCTGCTCGACGACTCGCCGCCGGCCGCGCGAGCCATTCAGCAGCACATCCCGCGGTCAACGGTAGTACAGCGGTATCCAGATTGGCAGTTCGATGTTGCGGCCGGCGGGGACACGCTGTGCGAGTTGTTCAGGGTAGCCAACCTGAAGGCGTTCGGACTGCGCCCGGACGCGCCCGAACTGGCGCCGGCCGGCTTGCTGGTGAACTTCGCGCGGCAGACGGCACGCCACGGCCTCGCTCACCTGGAAGGCATCGATGTCTATGGCCGCGACTCCTTCGTTGCGCTGGACGAAACCGCGCAGCGCAGTCTGGAGCTGGTACGCAACCTCGAGGACGGCTCGCGGGAACGAACGCTGCTCGCGGTATTGGACCATACCCGCACACCGATGGGCGCTCGCCTGCTGCGCCGCGCGATCCTGGAACCGCTGCGCGACCGGCAAGCGATTGCCGCGCGGCTCGACGCGGTCGAAGCGCTGTACCGCCGCCAACACCTGCTCACCGCGGTGCGCGAGCGGCTGCGCCGGGTCTCGGATCTCGAACGGCTGGCGGGGCGGGTGGCATTGGCGCGCGCCCATCCGCGTGACCTGCGCGCCATCGCCGACAGCGTGCGGGCGGCCGAGGAGATCGCCGTCGTGCTGACCGACAGGGGTCGCGAGCCCGCATCCGGATCCGGCCCGGTGGCGGAGACTGCGGCGCTCGCCGAGCCACTGACCACCGCGGCCGGCGCCGTCGCTGCGGTGGCGTCGCTGGTCGAACAAGCAATCGTGGACGAGCCCCCGTTATCCATCAACGATGGTGGCATCATGCGTCCGGGCTACGATGCGGAGCTGGACCGCGTACGAGCGGTGGTCGAAGACGCCGAGACCGTGCTGCTGTCCTATCTCGAGGAGGAGCGCACGCTGTCCGGCATCGCCACGCTTCGGCTGCGCCACAACCGGGTCCTGGGGCGATACCTGGAGGTTACCCGCGCTCAGGCGGCGCGCGTGCCGAGTCATTTCGTGCGCCGGCAATCGCTGGTTGGCGGCGAGCGGTTCACGACCGAACGGCTGGCGCAGCTCGACGGTGAGATCAGCGCGGCGGGCGAGCAGATCCGGGAGCTGGAACGGGACCGTTTTGTCGTGCTCCGGCAACAGGTGGCCGGCTACGTACCCGCGATATTGGCGCTCGGCCGCGTGCTGGCCGGGGTGGATCTGGCTCACAGCCTGGCACTGGCTGCGACTACTGGTGGCTACACCCGCCCCGAGCTGGCGGAGCCGGGCAGCGGTATCCACATTCGCGAAGGGCGCCACCCGGTAGTGGAGGCGATGCTGCCGGCCGGAGCCTTCGTGCCCAACGACCTGCATCTGGATCCCGGCGCTACCCGGTTCGTGCTGCTTACCGGACCCAACATGGCCGGCAAATCCACCTATCTGCGGCAGACCGCGCTCATCGTTCTGCTTGCCCAACTGGGCTCCTTCGTGCCGGCCGAGGAGGCACGCATCGGTACGGTGGACGGAATTTTCTGCCGGGTGGGCGCCAGTGACAATCTGGCGCGCGGCGAGTCGACGTTCCTGGTGGAGATGAACGAGACCGCGCGTATCCTGCGCGCGGCAACGGAGCGCAGCTTCATTATCCTGGACGAGATCGGCCGCGGCACCAGCACCGAGGATGGGCGCGCCATAGCCTGGGCGGTATGCGAGCACCTGCTGAACGTCGTGGGAGCGCAGACGCTGTTTGCCACCCACCTGCGCGAACTGACCGAGATCCGCCATCCGCGTGCCGCCAACTACTCGCTGCAGGTCGATGATGATGGCCTCGAGGTGGTGTTTCTGAAGCGCGTGGAGCCCGGCGCCGCCGACCAGTCGTACGGCGTCCATGTGGCCGCTCTCGCGGGTGTGCCCGATACCGTGGTGGCGCGGGCGCGCGAGTTGCTTCAGGAGTCGCACGGCGCGTCCGGAGCAGCCGGCGACGGCGGCCGAAGCGCCGTTGCGCCGCCTGCGCCCGAGACCGATTCGGCAGGCGAGATCGCCGCTCCCGTGTATCGCCAGCGCGGGTTGTTCTCGGCGCACGAACTGGTCGGCCGGGCGGTGGCCGCGCTGGACGTGGACGCTACCACGCCGATGGCCGCGTTGCAGATGCTGGCACGCTGGCAGCGCGAGCTGCGCCAGGACGAACAGTGAGCGCGCCGGCGCGCCCGCGTGCGCTTGCCGCGGTACTGGACGTGCTGTTTCCCCAGGCCTGCGGCGGCTGCGGCGGCGAACTCCCGATCGGGTGGGGTGCGATTCCGCTGTGCCGGCGCTGCCGCCGCTTGCTGCACGACGAGCAGCGCCGGCCGCGCGACCACTGCTGGCGCTGCGCCGCGCCGGTGATGCCGGAACAGGAGGTGCCGTGCCTGCGTTGCCGCGACCGCGACCTGGCATTCGCTGCGCACGAAGCGCTGTTCGACTACCGCGGTCTGGCGCAGGAGCTGTTGCAGCAATTCAAGTTCTCCGGCCGCATTGGCTTGGCGCGCCTGTTCGCCGAACTGCTCGCACCGCGGGTGGACGCCGCCTACCGGGACTGCGCGCTGGTACCGGTACCCGCACGCGGCCGGCGGGTGCGCAGCCACGGCTACGACGCGGTCGATCTGGTCGTCCGGCAACTGGAGAAGGAGCACCGGCTACCCGTCCAGCGGCTGCTGCACCGGCGCGAGGGCCGGCAGCTCAAGGGCCTCGGGCGGGCGCAGCGCCGGGCCAGCATCGCGGGCCGCCTGCGGTTGCTGCGCGCGCCGCCGCCGCGGCCCCTACTCCTGATCGACGACGTGTATACTACCGGCGCCACCGCCGACGAGTGCGCCGCGGTCCTGGTCGCCGGCGGTGCACCGGAGGTGCGGGTGCTGACGCTGGCGCAGGATTGAACGGGCACTGAACCCGTGGTTGACAGCGGGGCAGCTATTGGCTAGTTTAACGAGGAACTCCAAGGCAACTGAGCAAGGAGTCGATTGCACGGCTCCTTTTTTGTTTTCCATGCAGACGGCGCAGGACATTTCCGAGCAGCTTCTCTGGTCCGTGCTGGAACCGATCATCGTCGGTGAGGGGTTCCAGTGCGTTGATTTGCAACTCCAACGCAACCGGCGTTCGCGCCGCCTGGGGGTAATCGTGTATCGTGCCGGTGGCCTGGATTCCGCATCGTTGGAGACCCTGGCGCGGGAGATTCAGTTCCATCTGCCGCTCATCGGCGACGCTCCCGACGGCAGCCTCGAAGACGTTACCCTTGAGGTCAGTTCTCCGGGAGTAGAACGCGTCCTGCGCGCGCCGCGCGAGTTTGCGATCTTCACGAGCAAGGCGGTCCGCGTGCTGCGCGGGGAGGCGACCGAGTGGGAATCGGCCGTGATCCTGTCTGCGGCGGGAGAATCCGTTACCTTGCAGTTCGACCGTGGCGAGGAGACGGTTCCCATAGCGACCATCCGGCGAGCGCAACTCACCGGCGCCGAGAGAGGGAGTACCGAAAAAGCACATGTCAAGTGAAATGGCACTGGCCATCCGTCAACTGATTCAGGAGCGCGGAATCTCGGAAGAACTGGTTCTGCACACAATCGAGGACACGTTGCTGGCAGCGTACAAGCGCAAGTACGGAACCATCGACAATGCAGTGGTGCGCTTCACCGACGACGGGACGGACGTGGCGATCTACGCGCAGAGGAGGATCGTTCCGGAGGATGATATCGACGATCCGGCGTTGGAGATCTCGCTGCACGACGCATTGGAGTACAACGACGATGCCGAACTCGGCGACGAGTTGCTCATCGAGATCAATCCGCGGGACTTCGACCGGGTATCGATCCAGAGCGCGAAGCAGAAGGCCCGCCAATCCCTGCGCGAGATTCAGAAGGATACCCTGTACTCCGAATTCAAGGACCGCGAAGGCGAACTGATCGTGGGCTACTACCAACGCGAGCGCAACGGCACGATTTTTGTCGACCTGGGCCGTACCGAGGGTATCCTGCCGCGTCGCTACCAGTCGCCGCGCGAGGTGTATCGCGCCAATGACCGCGTGCGCGCCATGATCTACGAAGTGGAGAAGTCCACCCTCGGCCTGCAGATCGTGCTGACCCGGACCCACACCGATTTCGTCAAGAAGATCTTCGAGCTGGAAGTCCCGGAAATCTACGACCGCACGATCGAGATTCACAAGATGGTGCGCGAACCCGGTTATCGCACCAAGATGTCGGTGTATTCGACCCGCGACGACGTCGACCCGGTGGGCGCCTGCGTCGGCATGCGCGGGGTCCGTATCCAGACCGTGGTGCGCGAACTGGAGGGCGAGAAGATAGACGTCCTGCGCTACGACCCGGATGCGCGTTCGTTCATCACCGAAGCATTGAAGCCGGCCGAGGTAGAGCAGGTCATCATCCTCGATGAGTCCAAGCGGCAGGCGCTGGCGGTAGTGCCGGAGAGCCAATTCTCCCTGGCCATCGGAAAGCAGGGTTTGAACGTGCGGCTGGCCAACCGGTTGACCGACTGGAGCATCGACGTACGCACCCGCTCACAGGTGAACGATTTGAACATCGGCGCCGAATCGCAACGCGCGGCGGCGGCTCTGTTCGGCGACGTGCAGGAGGAGATCACCGATGTCGCCGAGCTCCCCGGTATCGTGCCGCGGGTTGCCGCCGCGTTGAAGGCGGTGGGCGTGGAACTCCTGGAAGCGCTGGTCGCGATGGATGTGGAGCAGTTGCGCGCGGTGCCGGAACTGTCCGAGGACGATGTCGGCGATCTGCGCAAACTCATCGAAGAAAACGTGGAGATAGTCGACGAGGAACCGGCGCCGGATGAAGTGAGCCCGGAGATCGGCACAGCGGCGCCTGAGACCTCCCTGGAGCCCGCAAGCGTGGAAGATTCCCCGACCGCGGTGCCCGAGGCTAGCGGCGTGGCCGCCTCCGACGAACTTGGCGCCGACGCCGAGGCGGCGGCGCCGAGCGAACCGCCGTCCGGCGCCACCGATGACGATGACGCGTACCGCGTCGTCCTGGCGAGCGAGCTTCCCGAGATGCCGGACGGGATCAGTTCCGCGCTGCGTGCCGCGGGGCTCGACGATGTCGCCGAGCTGGTGTCGATGAGCGAACAGCAACTCGGTGCGATCGAAGGCCTCACGACCGACGATGTGGCTACATTGCTGCGCTTGATTGAGGAGAACGTCGAGGTGGTAGAGGAAGAGGAAGACGGCGACCCGACGGAGGAGGAGCCCGACTAGCTCCATCTTCGCTGGCGCGCTCGAGTGGCCAGGCGGCACGATTGACAGGAGTGGTTCGCTTGCCGGATACTCTCGACACGAACGGCACGGGAATTATATTTATTGAGAATGAGCGACGAAAAGACCACGGCATCTCCCAACCCCTCCATTGAGCGACCGGACACGGAAGAAAAGCCGCGGCCTCGGGCGACCCTGATAAAGCGCAAACCGGAGCAGAAAATCGTTGCGCCGGCCGCGCCGCGTGCCGACGAGCGTCCCGCGGGCGCCGCTCCGGCATCCCCGGAGGGCGTAGCGGCACATCGCCCGGCCGCCGACGGAGGCGAGGAGCGTCCGCGGATCGTGGTGGTAAAGAAGCCGCGTCGCACGGTCGTGGTCAGACGCAGGCCGCCCGGAACGGTACGTCCCGGCTCCTCCGGGACTGCCCCGACGGTCCCGCAGTCCGGTGCGGCGCAGGCCGGCCCGCCGCGCGTGGATGCGGGGGCCAGGCCGGGGCAGGTGGAGGCTTCCCCTCCGGCGCGCGCTCCGTCTCCCGCTGCCGGGCCGGCGGTCGCCGCGCAGGCCGCGCGCCCGCCGGCGCCGCCAAGGATGGGTCCGGGCGGTGTCGCGAGTGAGCAACCGCGCTCCGGCGCGAGTCCGGCATCCGCGCCGCCGAGTCCGAGGCCGTCTTCTCCAACGCCGGCCTCGGCCACCGCGCCAGCCCCGGCAAACCGGCCCCAGGCCGGACAGACGGGACACGGCGGCCAGCCGGTCCGCCGCGCACCGGCGCCGGGCGGGCCCCCGTCCGGTCAACCGGTGCGCCGCGCACCGGCGCCTGGCGGGCCCCCGTCCGGCCAACCGGTCCGCCGCGCACCGGCGCCGGGCGGGCCCCCGTCCGGTCAACCGGTGCGCCGCGCACCGGCGCCGGGCGGGCCCCCGTCCGGCCAACCGGTCCGCCGCGCACCGGCGCCGGGCGGGCCTCCGTCCGGTCAACCGGTGCGCCGCGCACCGGCGCCGGGCGGGCCTCCGTCCGGCCAACCGGACGGCGCCGCCAGCGACTCTCCGTCCCGCGTTTCCGGCGGCCCACGAACTGGTCCCTCCGGCCGCCGGCTGATCTCGTCTGCTGATCGTATCCGGGCCACCGAGCAGCCTCTGCGGCCGATTTCCCGCGCCCGCGACAGCGATCAGCCGATCCCTGAGTTTCGCGATCGTTTTCCGCGCCGGGCAGCGGCACGGCCCACGGGCAGGACGGGTCCGCCCGGCGGCCGGCCAGGTGCAGGCCCACCGTCCGATCGCGACCCTCGGCGCCCGGGCGCCGGCGGGATGCGCGGCGGCCCGCCGCCGCGCGGCCGACCCGTGTCCGGGCGCGGCGGTCCGCGTCTTGGCGCCCCGCGCACCGGTGGCGCGCCGCGCACCGGCGCCGCGCCGCCGGCCGCGCCGCCGGATGGGCGCACCGGCGGCAAGAAGTTTTTTCGCACCAGACGGCGCAGCAGTCTCGGCTACTACATCGGTCCCGAGGAGCATGAGGAGAAGCTCACTTTCAACCGGAAGAAGCCGGCACCGGTCGCCAATCCGGTGCCCAAAGAGATCGACATCCTGGAGGTCATTACCGTCTCCGAACTGGCGCGCAAGCTCAACCTCAAGGCATCCGACCTGATCGCCAAGCTGATGGCCATGGGCACCATGGTGACCATCAACCAGCAGATCGACTCCGATACCGCCACGTTGTTGGCGGACGAATACGGTTCCAAGGTCAATGTCGTATCGCTGTTCGATGAGACGGTGATCGAGGAAGATGAGGACACGCCGGAGAACTTGCAGCCGCGGCCCGCCATCGTCACCATCATGGGGCATGTCGACCACGGCAAGACCAAGTTGCTCGATGCGATTCGCGAAACCAATGTCGCCGATGGCGAGGCCGGCGGCATCACGCAGCACATCGGCGCCTATTCGGTAGACACTTCGCGCGGGCGCATTGCCTTCCTCGACACTCCGGGACACGCGGCGTTCACCGAGATGCGTGCGCGCGGCGCTCAACTCACCGACATCGTCGTGCTGGTGGTGGCCGCGGATGACGGGCTCATGCCGCAAACCGTCGAGGCGATCAACCACGCCAAGGCGGCAAACGTTCCGATTATCGTCGCCGTCAACAAGATCGATCTGCCGGACGCCAAGCCGGAGCGCGTGCGGCAGCAATTGGCCGGCCATGACCTCGTTTCCGAAGACTGGGGCGGGAATACGCTGTTCAACGAGATTTCCGCCCTGCACGGTCTCGGTATCGACAAGCTGCTGGAGAATGTTCTGCTGCAGGCGGATCTGCTGGAGCTGAAGGCGAACTTCGAAGCTCGGGCGGTCGGCCGGGTAGTGGAGTCCGCGGTAGACCTCGGACGCGGCATCGTAGCGACGGTAATGATACAGAAGGGCACCCTGCGTACCGGAGATTCGTTCGTCGGTGGCGTGTTCCCCGGCAAGGTACGGGCCATGTTCACCGACCGTGGACAGCGTATCGGCGAGGCGACCCCGGCACAGCCGGTGCAGATCGTCGGGCTGAGCGGATTGCCGGAGGCCGGCGACCCGTTTCAGGCGACCGACAACGAAAAGACCGCGCGCCAGGTGGGCACCAAGCGACAGGAATTGAAGAAGGCCGAAGAAGCTCAGAACGTGACCAAGGTCACGCTCGACAACCTCTACGAGCAAATCAGCGAAGGCGAGGTCGAGGAGTTGAAGCTGATCATCAAGGGTGACGTGCACGGCTCGGTGGAGGCACTGCGTGGCGCGCTCGAGCGGCTCAGCACCCAGGAGATCAAGCTCACCGTGATCCATTCGGCAGCCGGCGCCGTGACCAAGGACGACGTGGCGCTGGCGTCCGCTTCCAATGCCATCATCATCGGGTTCCACATCCGGCCCACCCCCAACGCGCAGGCGATGGCCGACCAGGAGAAGGTGGAGATTCGCAAGTACGACATCATCTACGAGGTGATCGACGACGTCCGTGGCGCCATGGAAGGCATGCTGGCTCCGGACATCGTCGAGGACACCGTGGGCCACGTCGAGGTTCGCGAACTGTTCCGCATTTCTCGCGTTGGCACCATCGCGGGCAGCTATGTACTGTCGGGCAAGGTGCGGCGGGGCGCTCTGGCGCAGGTAAATCGCGACGGACGACCCTTGTACCGCAACAGGCTCATCACTTTGCGCCGCTTCAAGGACGATGCGCGCGAGGTGGAGGCGGGTTTCGAATGCGGCATTCGCATTGAAGGGTTCAACGACCTCAAGGTGGGCGACATCATCGAGGTGATCGAGCAGCGTTCGGTGGCAAAGAAGCTCGGCGATCCCGCCACCAACGGAACGGCAAGCCACGCGGGCCGGGAGCGGCGCGCTCAACATGTCGGAGCTGCGGCTCAGAAAGGTTGAGAGCTTTCTTGCCGCCGAGATTAGCAATCTCATCAGCAGCAAGGCTCTCAAGGATCCACGCGTCGAGTCGCTGGTCACCGTCGTCGGCGTTCGCGTTGCCAAAGACCTCGCCTCGGCGCGCATCTACGTCTCCTATTTCGGCGAGCAAGAGGTGCTCGGCGGTACCGTGGCTGCCCTGAACCACGCCGCTGGATTCATTCAGGCGCGCATCGGCCGG
Organism: Spirochaetia bacterium; assembly: GCA_965262935.1. Taxonomy (GTDB): domain Bacteria; phylum Spirochaetota; class Spirochaetia; order SZUA-6; family Bin103; genus Bin103. The sequence goes on from OZ253572.1 coordinate 2,964,084, forward strand.
CAACTGCGTATGCGCCACACGCCCAAGCTGCGCTTTATCGCCGACACCTCCATTTCTGATGGATTCCGCATCACCCAGCAGATCAGGGACGTCAGCGGCTGATTCGAGCGCCGCGGACGGACTCGTGCTGTTGGACAAACCGGAAGGGAGCTCGAGCTTCCAGTGCCTCGGACGGATCAAGCGCGTACTCGGCACGCGCAGGGTCGGACACGTCGGTACGCTCGACCCGTTCGCCGGTGGCCTGCTCGGCGTCGTTACCGGACGCGCTACCCGTCTGGCGGGGCTGTTGAGCGGACTCGACAAGCGCTATCTTGCCACCATCCGTTTTGGCCTTGAGACCGACACCCTCGATCCCGAGGGCGCCGTCGTCGGTGAGGCGCCGGTACCGGACCTGGAAGCGATCCGGCGGGTCCTGCCGGCGATGATCGGGCGCCTGCGCCAGCGTCCGCCCGCCTATTCCGCCGTTCACGTCGCAGGTCAGCGGGCCTACGCCCTCGCGCGGCGCGGGCAGGCACCGCTGCTTCCGTTGCGCGAAGTGACCGTGACGGCCGCGGAGCTGATCGACTGGCAACCACCGGATCTCACCCTGGAGTTGAGGTGCGGCGCCGGCACGTACGTCCGATCCTGGGCTCGTGACCTTGGCGTGGCCGCGCTGTCGCGCGCCTACGTCGCGCAACTGCGCCGCCTGTCGATCGGTCCGTTCTGCAGCCGCGATGCGGTGGCTCCCGGCGACTTTCGCCGCGAGCATGTGCTGCCTCCGGCCGCTTTCCTGCACCGGCTGCCGGGGGTGCGGACGGTCCGGGTGCGGGCGCAATTCCGCCGCTCTCTGGTGCATGGCCAGCCGGTGGACGGGCGCTTTTTCACCAGCGATCCGGAACCGGGGGCCGACTACTACGCGGCCCTGGACGCCGACGACCGCCTGCTTGCCGTGCTGCGGTGGCGTCCCGCCGGCGGTCCCTCGCCGCCGGCCGCGGCCGGCGTGGCGGCCGCCGCGCAAGCCGGTTGGAGTTACGCAGGTGTGTTCGTCGACCGCTAGCGGCGGCACCGGTGCCGCCGCCGGGCGGGCCGAGCTGGCGATGGTCACCACTACCTGGTCCGCGCTGGTCGGCGGCACCGCGACGGTCCGCGGCGCGGTAGCGCTCACGATCGGCGCGTTCGACGGCATTCACCTGGGTCACCAGGAGATTCTCCGTCAGCTCAGAGCGCGGGCGGACCATCGCCGGCCTGGCAACGGGGCGGTACCCGGATGCGCCGTGCTGACCTTCCGGCAGCACCCGCGCGCGGTGCTGACCGGTCGGCATCCCGGCGTCCTGACTACTCAGCGTCAGCGGCGGGCGCAGTTTGCCTCCCTCGGCGTAACCCATCTGGTGATGATTGACTTTTCCGCCGGTTTTAGTAGACTAACGGGGCGGGAGTTTGTCGGCGCCTTGTGCAGCGGCATGGCTCTCCACACTTTGGTGGTCGGTGGGGATTTTCGTTGCGGCCGCGGACGAGACACCGACGTAGATGAATTACAACGGTTGTTGGCCCCCTCCGGGGTCCGCGTGGTGGCGGTTCCGCCGGTGATCGTGGACGGTTCTGCGGTAAGCAGCACCAGGATTCGCGCTGCCGTGCGGAACGGAGATTTCGCAGTGACCCGGGAAATGATGGGCCGTCCATTCGAGGTTGATCTGCACGCTGCTTCCGGCAAGATTGCATTTTCGGAACCCGGTTATCGCGGCGAACGCCGATTCGCCGTTGCCACGGACTGCGTCGAGCAGATCCTGCCCAGACCGGGCGCTTACTCCGTTTCTGCCGTTTTCCCGGATGGAGACACGGTAGCGACTGTCGCCGAGGTCACGGCCGACGCGATATGCGGTACCTTGCCGGAAAGGAGACGCGAGGTTCCGGCGGTTTTGCGCTTTCACCAGCGCTTGGAACGGCGGTTGTCCGGTGGCCACACGGCGGCATCACGCATACAGGAGAAGTAAGGAACATTGGCTCTCGATTCCCAGGAAATTACCGAAATCATCACTAAGTTCGGCGCTGACGACAAGGAGCCCGGACGCGATACCGGGCGTACCGAGGTGCAGATCGCTTTGCTGACCAGGCGGATTCAGCAGTTGACCGGACACTTTCGCGAGCATCGGAAGGACCATGCATCGCGTCGCGGTTTGCTGAAAATGGTCGGCCAGCGGCGCCGGCTGCTGCGCTATCTCCGCAACGCCAGCCCGGAGCGTTATCGCGCCACTCTGGCCGCGCTCGGCCTGCGTCGCTGATCGCTATCTCCGCAACGAAAAACAAGGATATTTGAATGTCACACAGAGTACGCTGCCAGCTCGGCGGCGAGGAACTGATATTGGAGACCGGCCGCATGGCAAAGCAGGCCAACGGCGCGGTATACGCCGAGTACGCCGGGTCTGCCGTGCTGGCCACGGTGTGCTGCTCGGCAAAGACGGTAGAGGGGCTCGACTACGTGCCACTGCAGGTCGAGTACAACGAAAAGGCCTACGCCGCGGGCAAGATCCCCGGGTCGATTTTCAAACGCGAGGCCCGTCCCAAGGATCGCGAGATCCTGGTGTCACGGCTCATAGACCGCCCGTTGCGGCCATTGTTCAGCAAGGCATTCAAGCGCGACATACAGGTCGTGCCGACGGTGATTTCGGCCGATCAGGTGAACCCGACCGACGTCGTGGCGATGGTTGCGGCGTCCGCGGCGGTCGCCGTGTCCGACGTCCCGTTCGACGGACCGGTGGGTGCGGTTCGCGTTGCCGATGTCGATGGCGACCTGGTGGTGAATCCGACCTTTGAGCAACGCGAGAAAGCCGGCCTGGAAATCGTGGTGGCGGGAACCGCCACCGGCATTACCATGGTCGAGGGAGGCGCTGAAGAGGCTTCCGAAGAGCGCATGATCGAGGCAATCGGCCTTGCGCATCAGTACATTGGGGAGCTGTGTGCGCTGCAGGTGGAACTCGTCGAGGCGGTCGGACGCGCCAAGCTGCCGCTGCCGCCCGCGGAGCCCGCCCTGTCCGTTCATGATGAGCTATGGGCATCGGCGCTCCCCAAGATGCAGGAAGCCTGCTTCGTAAAGGGGAAGTTCGAGCGGTCGAGCGCAATCAAGGAAGTGTGCGGCGCCGCGCTGGCCGAGTTTGCCGACCGTATCGGCGACGATGAACAGGACCGCGCGCGTGGTCTGCTCGAGGATCTGGAGACGCACGTGGTGCGCGAGTCGATTCTGGACGTACAGTTGCGCACCGACGGCCGCGGTCCCGACGACATTCGCCCGATCAGTTGCGAGATCGATGTCCTGCCGCGCGCGCACGGTGCGGCCCTGTTCACCCGCGGCGAGACGCAGGCGCTTGCGCTGACCACCCTGGGCAGCGAGAGCGACGAACTGCGTGTCCTGGACGCGCTGGAGAACGATCAAGACACCCGCAAGGGCTTCATGCTGCACTACAATTTTCCGCCGTTCTCGGTCGGTGAGACCGGCCGCCTGGGTACCGGGCGCCGGGAGGTGGGCCACGGTCACCTCGCCGAGCGGGCGCTGGAGGGGATGATCCCGTCCAAGGAGGAGTTTCCGTACACCATCCGGTTGGTGTCGGAGATCCTGGAGTCGAACGGCTCGTCGTCCATGGCATCGGTGTGCGGCGGAACGCTCAGTCTGCTCAACGCCGGCGTCCCGATCAAGAAGTCGGTGGCCGGCATCGCCATGGGACTGGTAACCGACGGCTCCCGCCACGTGGTGATCAGCGACATCCTCGGCGAGGAAGATCACCTTGGCGACATGGACTTCAAGGTTGCCGGGACCAGCGACGGCATCACGGCGTTTCAGATGGACATCAAGGTCGCCGGAGTGGACCAGTCGGTGCTTCGGCAGGCGTTGGACAAGGCCAAGGCGGGGCGCCTGAAGATACTCGAGATCATGGCCGCCACCATTGACGCTCCACGCGCCGATATCTCCGATCACGCACCCAAGATCATGTCCACGTCGATCCCGGAGGACAAGATCGGGGCTCTGATCGGTCCCGGCGGCGCTAACATCCGCTCCATCACCGAGCAGAGCGGGGCGGACGTGAATATCCGCGATGACGGCACGGTGCTGATCTACGCGCGGCGCAAGCCGAGCGCCGAGAAGGCGCTGCAGCTCGTCCAAGCCGCCGTCGAAGAGCCTGAAGTCGGCAAGGACTACGATGGCGTCGTGAAGCGCATCATGGACTTCGGCGCGTTCGTGGAGTTTCTCCCCGGCAAGGAGGGGCTGTTGCACATTTCCAAGATCTCGCGCGAGCACGTGGAATCGGTTTCCGACGTGCTGGAGCTCGGGCAGGAAGTGAAGGTGCGGCTGATCGAGATCGACCGACTCGGACGGGCCAACCTGGCGAATGCCGAGGCGTTCGACAGCGACGAGATGCCGGTCGGGCGCTTCGCCGACTCGCGTCCGTCGCTGGCCAGCCGCCGCGGCGAAGGCGGCCGTCCGCACGACGGGGGCCGCGACCGGGACGGCGGCCGGCGCGACGGCGGCCGCGGTCGTGACGGCGGTCGTGATGGCGGCCGCGGTCGTGATGGCGGCCGCGGCGAAGGCGGCCGGCGCGACGGCGGCCGCGGTGAAGGTGGCGGCCGCGACGGCGGCCGCGGTCGTGACGGCGGCCGTGGCGATGGCGGCCGCGGCGAAGGCGGCGGGCGGCCGCGATTCGACCGTCCACGCGCACCGCGCCCGCGGCGCGACGCCGACTACCGCCGGAGCGAGGATTGATCGAGCGGGGGACGCTCGCCAACGGCGTCACCCTGCTGTGCGAGCCGGTGGACAGCACGGAGACGTGTGCCATCGGCTTCTGGTTCCCTACCGGTTCGCGCGACGAGCAGCGCCATGAACGCGGGCTTTCGCATTTTCTTGAGCACATGCTGTTCAAGGGGACCGAACGCCGTTCGGCACTGGAGATCGCGCTCCAGATAGATCGCGTGGGCGGCAACATCAACGCGTTCACCGACCGGGAGGCGACCTGTTTCTACTGTACGCTCCCCGCCGCGCATGCCGAGTTGGCTGTGGACGTGCTATGCGACATGGTCAGTTCGGCTACCTTGGCCGAGGCGGACATCGAGAAAGAGAAGGTGGTGGTGAGCAATGAGATTCGCGCTGCCGACGACTCGCCGGAAGAGCAGAGCTACCAGTTGTTTCTCGAAGGGATGTGGCGCTCCCATCCGCTGGCAGCCAGGGTCGCGGGAACGGAAGAGGATGTGGCGCGCATCGACCGGGACGCACTCGGTGCGTTCTACCGGCGCCGGTATCACCCGCGCAATCTCATGGTGGCGGCCGCCGGAAACGTGGATGTCGATGTCGTGGCGAGGATATTGAGCGAACGGCTCGTTGCGGGCGGGGAACCGGCAACCGGGGAGCAACGGGTGCCCCCGGCGCAACATCGTGCACAGGACTACGCCGAAAGTCACTTCCAGCAGGCGCAGATCTATGCGGGCACCACGCTGCCGCCGGGTGCGGCGCCGGCGGCCTATTACGCGCTCCTGGTGCTGTCCACCGCGTTCGGCGAGTCGATGAGTTCACGCTTGTTCCAGCGCATCCGCGAGGACGAGGGGCTGTGCTACTCGGTGGAGACGTTCCGCAGCCACTACTCGGACGTATGGAAGTGGGGGATCTACGCCAATGCCATCCCCGATCTCACGGCGCGGCTGCTGTCGGCCCTGAATCAGGAATTGCACCGCCTCGCGGATCACCCGCCGTCAGCTACCGAGGTGGACGACGCAATCAGCCACCTTACCGGCAGCATGGTGTTTGCCAAGGAGGACATGGAGACGCGCATGAAGCGCATGGCCGGACAATACCAGCTCTTCGGCAGCGTAATGGAGTTGGACCAGGCGGCGCACCTGCTGCAATCGATCACCGCCGATGAGGTCGCTGCCATCACCGATCGCTTGCTACAGCCCGGTCGCTTCAATCTCCTGGTGTACGGCGCCGGGGATTCGAACGGATCGGGGCGGGCGCGGTTCGACTGGTAGTCCCCGCTGGCTGCCCGTTCGTACAGCCGCTTTTCGATCCGAGCCCGGCTGCCGCGTCGGCTTGACCGGCTGGCGGCGGCGCTCATCGCGCTGCTTGCCGCCACCGTTGCCGACGCGCAGTCAGCGTTGGACCCGCTGCCGGCGGATCTGCTGGAGGCCGCTCGTTCGGCGCTGGCGCTGGGAGCGCACGACTCGGCTGCCGCCAGTCTGCGTCAGCTTCGGCTGCTCTACCCCGAGTCGCCGCTGCTGGCCGAATCGCTGATGCTGGCCGCGCAAGTCGCCGCGGCGCAAGACAATCCGGTGCGGGAGCGGTTTCTCCTCACGGAAGCGCGGCGCGCGGTGCGTGGTTTCGCGGCGGCCGGCGTACTGACCGACGCCGCCGCCGGTAGTCTGCGCCTGCGGATTGCGCGGCGGCTGGGCACGCTGCTGGAGGAGGAACGGGACTACGAAGGCGCGCTGCGCAATTATACCGCGGCGATCGCCCTGCTGGCGGCACGCGGCGGGACCGCCGCGGCGCCGGTCGAGCGGCGCGATCTCGCCCATCTGCGGCTGGCGGCGGCGCGCTTGACACACCGCTATGGCGTCGGCGCCAGTGGCGATGCCGAGCGTTTCTTCGATCAGATAGACGCCGATCAACTGACCGGCGCGGCGGTCGAATCACACCGGGAGCTGGCTCACGCCTTGATGTGGAGTTATCTCACGCCGCGCCAACTCGGCTTGAACGACGCCAACATCTCAGCGATCGCCACCGATGGCGACGACGTGTGGGTGGGAAGCTGGACGGGCGGTCTTGCCCGCTTTACCCGCTCCACCGGACAGCGTACCGTGTTTCGTGAGGGGCCGCGGTCTTTGCTGTCGTTGCGCGTGCGGGACATCGAGACGGTGGATGGCTACATCTGGGTCGGCACCGACCGCGGACTGTCCGTGTATGCGCTGGCGAGCAGCCGCTGGCGTCACGAACTGACCATTGGCGATGACCAGGATCCGGTGCCGCTGGCGGCGATCGCCAGCGCCGGTGGCGCGGTGTTCGCCGGCACGCTCGGGCGCGGCCTGTGGCGCGACGACGGTTCCGGTTGGAGTCGGGTTGAAGGGGCGTTGCCGGGATTGTTCATCACCGCCTTGCAGGTCGTGGGCGATACGCTGTGGATCGGGACGATCGATCTCGGACTGGTCAGTCTCGATCTGGCGAGCGGCGCCGTGCGCAGTTTCGATGAGATCAACCCTGACCTCGGACCGCAGAATGTCACCGCCATCGTGCCCGACGCGGCCGATGCTCTGTGGATCACCACCTTCGGCGCGGGGGTGTATCGCTGGCAGCCGGGAGCCAACCGCATCTCTCACTTCAGCGTCGCCGGCGGCCAGCTCCCGGACGACTGGGTGCTGGCCGGCGCGGCGGGTGACAACGGCATCTACTTCGGCACATTCGGCGGCGGTGTCGCACGCTACTCGCACCCGGGCGGCACCTGGGCGGTCATCAGTCTGGCGCACGGTCTGCCGTCCCTGAACGTGGCCGTGGTAACCGCCGCCCGCGGGAACATCTACTTCGGAACGCTCGGCGGCGGCGTGGCGGTGCTGTCGGAACGGCGCAGCGTGCACGGCCTGTAGGCAACCGGCATGCATGGCAGCAGGCTGCTGATGCGCTACGTGGCGCGCGAGTTCGTGCTCTGGTTCGTTGCCGCGTTTCTGTTTTTCTTTTCGATCTTTTTCGTGAACGTCCTGTTGGTCACGGCGACCGACATCATGGCCAAACAGGTTCCGATCGGGGACGTGGTCCGTCTGGTAACCTATTCGCTTCCGCAGATCGTCCATCTGTCGTTTCCGTTTGCCACGCTGCTCGCCGCGCTGCTTGCCCTTGGCCGGTTGAGCGGCGATCGCGAACTGATCGCGGTGCAGGCGTTGGGCATCCCACTGTCACGCGGACTCGCGCCGATCGTCGGGTTTGGCATGCTGTTCGCCGGCTTGTCGTTTGCCACCAATGACATGTTGCTGCCCGCGAGCACCATCGAATTCAACCGCGTCTACCGGAGTATCATCTACCGGAACCCGGGCCTGGAGCTGGAGCCCGACAGCGTAAAGCAATTCGAGGACAGCGCGATCGTCACCGGGGCGCTGTTCGGCGATGCAGTGCGCGACGTGACCATCATGGACCGCGACTCGTCCGGAGAACTGCGCGTGATTACCGCGCGCGACATGCGTCTCAGCGAGAGCGTGCAGCAGACGGGCGTGATCACCCTGCGGCTCAGCGACGTGTTCAGCCACGTGAGCGGCGCGGATCCCGGCGACTTCGAGTACATCAGTGCCGACGTCATGGACTACCAGATCGTGCTTCCGGAGATCGTCGAGGCGCTGGTTGACATTGGCCCCGGCGAACAGAGTTCCCGAGACGTGTGGCACTCGATCACCAAGTTGCGCGGCGACTGGCAAAGGCAACGAAGCCGCATCCGCAGCGGCTTGGCGCACGCGTTATTGGTCGATCTGGCGGCCGTGACCGAAGGCGGCGCGCTGCCTGCGCCGGATCAACGGCCGGCGTGGTTACATCAACAGCGTGAGCGCCTGGACGGTCTGCTGCGCAGATTGCTCGACGCAGACCGCGATCGCCAGGATCGTGAGTTGCGCAACCACCTGTTCGAATTTCACAAGAAGCTTGCCGTACCGGCCGGGTGCCTGGTGTTCACCCTGTTCTCGATTCCGGCCGGCTTGCTGGTGCCGCGCAGCGGACGCGCCTACGGCTTGCTGGTCGGAATGGCGGTACTGGTCATCTACTGGGCACTGCTGGTGTCTGCCCATAGCGGCGGGCTGCGATTTCGGTTGCCACCCGCGGTTGCCGTGTGGACACCCAACCTGGTCGTGTTATCGTTGGCTGCGGGCATCTGGGGTATCAGGCGTTGGCGACGCGGCTTCAACGCCTGATCTTTTTCTCATTGCTGCCGGTATTCGGCATTGCGGTGCTGTTCTTCGTGCTGATCATCGAGCTTGCGGACATATCGCCGCAGCTCTACCGGTACGTTTCGTCCGGCGTCGGTCCGGAGGTCGTTGCACGGATTGTCCTGCTCTATCTGCCTACCTGCATCGTGTTCGCGGTTCCGCTCGCGCTGTTGTTTTCGGTCGCCTACACAATGGGGTCCTACTACGCGCGCAATGAGCTGGTCGCCATGTTCGGCGCCGGCGTCAGCCTGCGGCGCCTCATTATCCCCGTTGTAGGCGCCGGATGCGTGCTGAGTGTCGCTCTGTTTCTGTTCGAGGACGCGGTGGCGATCGACACATTGCGCATGAAGAACCAGCTGCATCGCTCCGCCCTGGGCATTCAGCTCCGACTGGACAACTTCGACGTCACCGTAACCAGCGCCTCCGGCCGGATCGTGTATCACGCGGCCAGATACGATGATGCGGCGGCCGAGCTGACCGACGTGGTGGTGGTGGAGCGTGACGAGGACGGCGGCATTGTGCAGCGTATCGACGCCGAACGGGCGCGTTGGGATGGCGGCCGATGGCAGTTCGACGATCTGCGCCTGTTTCGCTGGCAGGACACCGGCGCAGGCCGGGTGATGGTGGAGGAGCAGTTGGCAGGCTTCGCCCTCGCCGTTGTCGGCGACGGACCGGCGACGTTCCGGCGCGGTAACCGCGAGGTAGCCGAAATGCGCTACCTTGACGCCATGGAGTGGGTGGAGACGTTGCGCCGGGCGGGCCGCAACCACCGCACGCCCCTTACCGAGGCGTATGGCAAGATCGGCTTCGCGGTAACGCCGCTGGCGGTCTCCCTCATCGCGGCAACGGTCGGCGGGCTGTTGCGCCGCAACATCATGCTCATGAGCCTGCTGCTGTCCCTGGGCATTGCGGTGATGTTCTATGTGTTGCGCCTCGCCGGCGGGATATTGGCGGAGAACGGCCTGGTTTCCCCGGAGGTCGGCGCTTTCGCCGCGGTGTTGCTGTTTCTTCTGACCGGGTTGCTCCTGTTGCAGATGGCGCGCACCTGAGCCGGGCACCGTGCAGTTCTCGGTCGACCAACTCGATCCGCACAGCGCCGCCCGGGGAGCCAGGATGGAACTCGGCGGTGCAGCGTTGCGCACCCCGGTATTCATGCCGGTGGCGACCAGCGCATCCCTGAAGGGGCTGTGGCCGGACGATCTCGACGCGCTCGGTTACCCGATCGTGCTGAGCAACACGTACCACCTGTACGTGCGCCCGGGGATCGCACGCATCCGGCAGGCCGGGGGCCTGCATCGGTTCATGGCTTGGGATGGCGCCATCCTGACCGACTCCGGCGGCTTCCAGGTATTTTCTCTTGCAACCCTGCGCAAGGTGGAGGAGGACGGGGTGCGTTTCCGGTCGCACCTCGACGGGTCGCCGTTGTTGTTCACGCCGGCCGGGGTGGTGGCCAGCCAGGTGGGGCTCGGCAGCGATATCCTGATGCCTCTCGATGTGTGCACCGATGCGGCAGCGGGCCGCGACGAGGCGGCGCGCGCCGCGGAATTGACCTACCGTTGGGCGCTAGCAAGCAGAACGGCATGGCTCGCCGCCCAAGGGTCGGCCGCCGAGGGCCAGCGCGTGGGCGCGCTGTTCGGCATCGTCCAGGGCCACTTTCACGCCGATCTCCGCCGCCGGGCCGCCGATCAGATCGGTTCGTTGCAGTTGCCGGGTTACGCCGTCGGCGGCCTGTCGGTGGGCGAGAGCCGCAGCCGCTTCCTGGAGTTCCTCGCCCTGTCCGTGCAACTGCTGCCGGCCGATCGTCCACGCTACGTGATGGGCGTGGGCAGTCCCGACTACGCCATCGAGGCGGTAGCGGCCGGCGCCGACATGTTCGACTGCGTATATCCCACCCGGGTCGCCCGCAACGCCCGCGCACTCACCGCCAACGGGCCGCTGTCACTGCGCACTGCAAGCGCCGGCGCGAGCGACGAACCGATCGATCCGGCTTGTGGATGCCGGGTGTGCCGCCGCTTCAGCCGCGGCTATCTGCGCCATCTGTTCAACCAGCGGGAGATCATGGCTGCCGTGCTGACCACGTTCCACAACCTGGCCTTCATGGCACGGCTGATGGAGGATACCCGGGCCGCCATTCGCAGCGGCACCTTCGCGGCATTCCGGCGGCGCTTTCTGGCCGACTATCTCCGGGAGGACGACCACGGATAGCTCGCGCCGTGCGGTTCTCTCGCTCATGGTATGCACCGCCTTGTCGCGTGTTCTCGGCTTCGTGCGCGTCGCGGTGATCGGTGCCGTGTTCGGCGCCACCGGGGTAGCAGACGTGCTCAACGCCGTGTACATGATCCCCAACAACCTGCGCAAGCTGCTCGCCGAGGGCGCCTTGTCGTCGGCCCTGATTCCGGAGCTGGCGCGGGCACTGGAGCACGAGCGTGACTCGGGAGACGGTGACGCCCGGGTCCTGGTTCGCCGGGTGCTGTCCCTGCTCACGGTGACGGTGGTAGTGGTCGTCACGCTGGCCGTGCTGTTCGCGCGTCCGGTGGTGGGAGTCGTGCTGGGCTTCCCGGAAGCGTGGAAGATGGCGCTCGCCGCGGAGCTGTTTCGGCTGGTATTTCCCTACCTGTTGCTGGTGAGCGTGGGAGCGGTGCTGATGGCGGTCCTCAACTGCCACGACGTGTTCGTCGTCCCGGCGCTGGCGCCGCTGTTGTTCTCGGTCAACGTGGTCGCCGCCATACTCCTGTTCCACCGCCACTGGGGGCTGCTCGCGGCAGGTGTCGGCATCCTCGCCGGCGGCATCGGTGGGGTAGTGGGCCAGTTGCCCCTGTTCTTTCGGCACGGCTACGATCTGCGTCCCGATTGGCGCTGGTCCGATCCCCGGCTGCGGCGCATCGTGCGCCAATGGGTGCCGGTGGTGGCATCCGCGTCGATTTTCGCGATCACGCAACAGGTGGCGCTGGTGCTCGCCTCCGGGTTGGAAGATGGCAGTACGTCGGCGCTGGCCAACGCCCTGGTGTTCTGGCAGCTCCCGTTCGGCATCCTGTCGGTGTCGGTAGTCACCGCACACTTCCCGCGCATGAGCCGCCATGCCGCGTCCGGTGATGGAGAAGCGCTCCGCCACACGTTCGCGAGCGCGCTCAGGTTGATCGTCGCACTGATGTTGCCGCCGGCCGTGTTTTACCTGTATTTCGGAGAGCAGGTCATTCAGGTAGCGCTCGAGCGCATGACGTTCACCGCAACCGGCACGCGGCTGGCGAGCCGCGTGCTCACCGGCTATGCGGCAGGGCTGGTAGGCGTCGCCGTGTTCAACTTCGTTCAGCGCTACTTCTATGCGATCGCGGACTACCGCACGCCGCTCCTGGCCGCCCTCGCGGTGGCGGCGATCGACGTGCCTCTGGCGATCATCATGAAGGAAACCGGCATGCGGGTTGCCGGACTGGCGGTCGCCAACTCGGTTGCCTTTTCGGCCGGGGCCGTGTTGTTGCTGGCGGCGGCAAGGAAACGGCTGCACCGGTTCGGCGGCGCGCACGCTGCCAGCTACGGCGCCCGCGTGGTGGCCGCGAATGCGGCTCTGGCGCTGTTGCTGGCCGGCGTTGCTGCTGTTACCGGCTCATGGTGGCAGCCGGGAAGCACTTGGCAGAACGCCGTGTTGATCTTCTCGATCGTGGTCATTGCGGCGGCCGCCACGCTGGCGCTTTACCGTGTTCTGCAGCTGGCGTGGTGGCAACCGGCCGGGACCTGACCAGGCTCCCGGGCCGCACGCTGTCCGCGGCGCGCGCCGCTACTAGCTGGTGGCCGCCGCCGGCTGCAATTGCGCGACCTTGTCGATGCTGTCGATGCGATACCGAAAGTCCTTGTTGTTGATGGTGAACTGAAGCTCGTCATTGGTCTGGTGATTCCACAGCTCGGCCCCGAGCGGGGACAGATAAGAGATGATGTTGCGGTTCGGATCAGACTCCCAAGGTCCAAGAATCACGTATTGCTCGGTGGCGTTGCTTTCAATATTGGTGAGCTTCACCCGGGTGCCGAAAGAAATCACCGAATCGTTGGCTTCGGCGAGGTCGAAAATTTGCGCGTTCTGAAGGTCGTCCTGTAACCGCGATACCGAGTTCTTGAGCTGTTCCTGTTTTTCGAGAGCTGCCTTGTATTCGGCGTTCTCGCGCAGATCGCCCTGCTGCAGTGCAAGTCCAATCTCTTTCGAGTTCTCCGGTATATCTACTTCAAGGATTTCACGCAACTCACGTTGCCGTGTCTCGTAGCCGGATCGAGTGACGAGCAAGCCGAGCCGAACGATTTCCTTGTCGGCCTCATCGGCGAACCGGTAGGCGGGGAACTTGTCCTTGATCTGTTGGCGGACACGTAGTTTGATGGACGGGTCGAGCTCCTTGACATCTTCAACGAGCGTGTAGATGCGGGTAATCGACTCTTCCGTGGCCGCGGCGATGTATTCATCGAGGTGGTGTTCCTTGAACAAATAGTCGGCTATCTGTCGGTTCAGCTTGCGGTTGGTCTGCGGGTCGCGCTTGTTGCCGATGTCACGGTAGGTAAGGTCGAGCAAATGGATCATGCCGATCAGCACCTTTTCTGACCGGATGTTGTGCTGGGAAAGCCATCCGGTGTCGCCCTCGTTGCGTACCAGCCAAACGAACGGCAGCCGATAATCGCGGTAGTCGTCGACCACGTCGGACACCAACTGGGCTACCACGGCGGCATGTTCGGGTGCACTCAGCGTATCGACAATCTGACGGATCGGATGAAACAGGAAGATGCGCGCGTAGACGTGCGGCCACGCCTCGATCTCGTCGTTTACGTGGGTCAAAAAATCCTTTGCGAGGGCGGCGCTGTCGAGCGCTGTAAACACCAGTTCAAGATCGTCGATGTCGGCGAACAGATCGGCGAACGCCACGCGCCCGCCGGGATCGAGATAGGGGTAATCGCGCTGCATGCGTTGCACGATCAGCAGACTGGCGATGCTGTTCTCGATCTGCCCGGATGACGCCTTCAGAAATCCGGCGAAGTACTGGTACATGTCGCCAAGGTATTCGGAGTCGGGCTGCGCCAGGTCGAGAAATTCGTGCAGCGTCTGGGCCCGATTCAGGAATGTCTTGGCGGACAGAAACTTGTTGTACGTCTTTTCTTCAAAGGAAATCGGTCGATCGCGTACCGAGTACTGGTCAAGTTTGCCGGCCGGACTGCCGAACGCGGAGTCGGTCTTCAGGATACGGCGCGCGGTGGTGCTCCATTTGGTCCACTCGCTCGGCGTCAAGATGCGCGGCACCAGCTCCGCTTTTACGCGCTTCATGTCGGCCGCGTTGTCGAAGCTCTTGATGATGGTGCGCAACGCCCACGCCGGTTCTGCCTTGACGCGGTCCTTGATCTTGTCGCGTGGCGTGGTTGCGCGCAGCACCCAGAAGTGATCGTGGCCGAGAATGTGGAGCGCGTTAACGGCCATCTTCAGAGACATCCGATGGTCGCGCTTCTTGAGAAAGTCGATCACGAATTGATCGTCCTTGATGGACTTTATGCGGCCCATGCCCCAGGTTCGATGAAACACGTAGTTGCCTTCGTCAAAACTGATGTGTTTCTCGAAGTCGGCGATCGCTTCATGGACATTGCGCCATGACTGGCTCAGATTGGAAACCTTTATGTAATCGTCGAGATGGCTGTGCCCGGCGTACCGATTGGTGTACACATCGACCAGTTCAGCACGCGCGCCGTTGTTCTTCGGATCGTGGTTGAGAATACGTTTCAGTATGTCAACCGACGCCTGCCAATTTTCTTCCTCCCGATAGTACGGGTACAAGGCCTCCAGCAGACTTATCGCGCGATCGCCTCCGAGCGCGCGCGCAACTCGCGCTTCGATCTGCATCAATCCTTCGAGATCCTGAGGCTGCAGCTCGACAACCTTTGCCCAAACTTGCTTGATTGGAGACAGCTGGCGGCGGTTGATATAACGATGCAGCGCCTTCTTGTAATACGACAGAGCACCATCCAGATCGCTTTCTTCTTCACGCTTTTCGGCCAGCGCACGGACCGTATCGGCATCCTCCAAGTCGACCTTGATGAGGCGCTCCCAGACTTGGTATTGCTGTTCTTGGTCGGCCGTCTTGCCGTACGTGTCTGCCAACGTGCGCAGCGCAAACTTGTTTTCTCCGTGGCTCAGTATCGCGCCACACAAGTACTGCACAATGTTCCACCTGGCACTGTCTACGAACATGTTCGTCAACACAACCAGATTGGAATCGTCGACGATCCGCTTGCCGAGGGTAAGAGTACCGGCCAGGTACAGCGCGATGATGCTGTCCCGGCTAACCTGCAGATGTTCCTCGCAGAGTTCCTGCACCTCGTCCAGGGCTGCCTGCTCCTTCGCTGCGCTCAGCAGCTCGTCGAGTTCGTGAAAATTGGAAATGGTGTAGCCGGTCAGCGTGGCGCGCGTCCATTTCTCTTCGTTGAGCATTTCGCCGATTCGATTGATGAGCGATTCTGTCATTTATTGTTTCTCCGCGTACCTATCTGGAATGTCCGCTAGGCGATGTATTGTTGATGGATGCCCGCATCCAGGGCGTTCATGCGGCGCAGCACATCTGCGATTTTCGATGGTTCTTCTCGAGTGCAACGATAGTGTTCGATGAGCCAGAAATAGCGATTGAGGAGACGCGGCAGGAGCACACCTCGTGCACCGCGCCAGTCAGCGGCGTGGGTGCCCTCGGTAGCAGCTCGCCGGCGCACCCCGAGGCGCTGTTCAAGCTCGAAAATGGATTGCAGCAGTTGCCCATACTCGAGTGGCTTGAGCTCTCGCGACACGCTGAACGCGCCGAGCAGGGTGCCATAGACCGGAATCCACTCGCCGATGGCGCCGGTTACCCCGGCGTCCCTGATTGCGCCGGTGAGTTTCTTTACCATGGGCGAATCGAGCCGATCGACGGCGATGTCCGCCGCTCCGATGAAGAATGCTTCCCGGAAGAACACCTGCGCAGCGCGGTTCTCACCGATCAATGAGTAGCAGTCGGCGAGTTCGGCGAGCAGCGGGGCCCAGTCGCGGTCGAGCTTGCTCGCTTGCTCCAGGGTGGTAATGGCATTGACGAAGTCGCCCATCGCTTTGTATGCGTGTCCTAACAGAAGCAGCCGGCGCGTCTCGGGTCGCGGCCGCTGGTATCGGTGGCTGCCGGCAATCGGGTTCTGCGCCGGTCCGTGTGCGCGCAGGTACTCCACGGCCGTGCCGTGAACGTAGAACTTGATGTCCTGATAGCACCGCTCCGGAAGGTCTTCGGTGCGGGCCGCGAAGCCGCCAAACGCGGCCCACTGATCGAGCAGATAAGCGGCACGGTTACTCTCCTCAAGGTCTTCTAGTCGTCGGCTCCGCTCGCCCCAGAAACGAACACTCTTGAGGGTAGCGGCGACGCCCTCATACTCGACATCGAGTTCAAGGGCGCGTTCCAACAGCTTGGCTGCATCCCCGAACGCCCCGATCCGCAGCTTCCCATACGCGCTGTTGACCAGATGCGCGATGTCATTCGTGTCGAACGTGAGCTGGCGGTCGGTCATGCGAGGATAGTATGGTACGAGAGTATACGGAACCGCCCGATGCGTCAAACCGGCCGCCGCCGCCGCCGCTGGCGCCGGTTGTCGCGGTCCCGCAACCGGTCTACCTTGACACGGTCATGGATACGCTGCCGCAACTGTCTCGGTTTCTGCGCCGCACCTCGGCGGCGGCCGGGGCCGTGGTCGCACCGTCGCTGCTGGCAGCGGACAGCGGCGATCTTGCCGGCGGGCTCGAGCGGGCCGAGCGCGCGGGCGCGGAGTGGATCCACATCGACGTCATGGATGGGGTGTTCGTGCCGCCGATCTCGTTCGGCGCGAACACCGTGGCGGCGCTGCGCCGGCGTACCGGGCTGCTGCTCGACGTGCACTTGATGACAGTGCATCCGGAGCGCCACGTCACGCAATTCGTGGATGCCGGCGCCGACCTCATCACCTTTCACATCGAGGCCGCCACCCACGCACACCGTACGCTGCAGGCGATCCGTAGCGCGGGCGCGGGGGCCGGGATCGCGCTAGTACCATCGACCCCCGCGGCGCTGCTCTGCGAGCTGTGGGACGAAGTGGATCTGGTTCTCGTGATGACGGTGAATCCGGGCTACGGGGGCCAGCGGCTCATAACGCAGTGTGTGCGCAAGGTTGCTCAGGTGGCGGCCGGGCGGCAGGCGGCGGGGGCACGGTTCCTGATTCAGGCGGACGGCGGCATCAACCGGGACACCGCGTTGCTCGTGCGCCGCGCCGGTGCCGACGTGCTGGTGGTGGGCACCGCGTTCTACGGCGCGCCGGATCCAGCCGCGGTGGTGCGCGACCTGTCCGTGGCGGACACGTAATGCGGGCGGTGGTGCAGCGCGTGCGCTGCTGCGAGGTGCGCGCGGACGCCGGCGCGGGCGCCGCCGCGCAACCGGGGCCGGCCGCCTGCGCAGCGCCCGCGTCCTACCGGGCGCGGATCGGGCGCGGACTGCTGGTGTACCTCGCCGTCGCGACCGAGGACGGCGCCGAGGATCTGGCCTATATGGCGAACAAGATCGCCGGACTGAGGGTGTTCGCCGATGCCGAGGGTCGGATGGAGCGTTCGGTAGCCGACGTCGGCGGCGCGGTGCTGGTGGTGTCGCAGTTCACGTTGTACGGCGATGTGCGGCGCGGGCGGCGGCCGTACTTTGGTCGCGCCGCCGCCCCGGGTCCGGCTGCGAGCCAGTACGAGGCGCTGATCGCCTGCTTGCGGCAGCGCGGCTTGCTGGTGGCGAGCGGCCGGTTTCAGACGCACATGCTCGTGGACGCCGTCAACGACGGACCGGTCACGATCCTGCTCGATTCCGAACGCGTGTTCTGACCGTGAGACTCGCGATCGGCGCGCTGCACGCAGGGGTGGCGCCCACGGCCTGAGGCGTTACCCGGGAGCCCGCGCCTGACGCCCGTCAATTGACCTCGAATTGCCTGCGGCGTACCATGTGGCGGCACCCGTTTGAAGCGGCAGCCCTTTGTGCGCCTTTATTACTAGTACCAGCATCATGACATGGGCGACCCGACGGGCCCTTTGGGACGGCCGGGCGCGGCCCAGGGAGGAAATATGGCAAAGCAGGTCAGCAACGGAACCCGCAACACGGCAACGGCAGCCGCCGAGGAGGCCGAGTTTTCGATCCGCCCCGATCCGGATCGCCTGAAGGCACTCGACGCCGCTCGGTTGCAGATCGAGAAACAGTTCGGAAAGGGCGCGATCATGCAGTTGGGTTCGGCGGCTCAGCAATCGGACATACGAGTCATTCCGTCCGGGGCGGTGTTGCTCGACGCGGCCATGGGGGTAGGGGGGTACCCGCGCGGACGCGTCATCGAGATCTTCGGCCCCGAATCTTCCGGTAAGACCACCCTGGCTCTGCACGCAATCGCCGAGGCGCAGCACGGCGGTGGAATCGCCGCGTTCGTCGATGCCGAGCATGCCCTCGACGCGCACTACGCGCGCGCGCTGGGGGTGGATATCGACACGCTGTGGGTGTCGCAGCCCGACCACGGCGAGCAGGCCCTGGAGATTGTCGAGTCGCTGATCCGCTCCGGTGCCGTGGATATTATCGTGGTCGACTCGGTGGCCGCCCTGACGCCGCGCGCCGAGATCGAGGGCGACATGGGCGACTCCCACATGGGACTGCAGGCGCGGCTCATGAGCCAGGCGCTGCGCAAGCTCACCGGCACCATCAGCAAGTCGGGTACCTGCCTCATGTTCATCAACCAGACGCGGATGAAGATCGGGGTCATGTTCGGAAATCCGGAGACCACGACCGGCGGCAATGCGCTCAAGTTCTATTCGACGATCCGCATGGAGGTGCGCAAGATAGAGACCATCACCAAAGGCACCGACAATCCCCTCGGCAACCGGGTGCGGGTACGGGTGGTCAAGAACAAGGTGGCCCCGCCGTTCCAGAAGGTCGAGTTGGACATTATCTTCGGCAAAGGCATATCGGCGTCCGGGAGTCTGCTCGATGCCGCGGTTGCGAATGGCATCATCGACAAGAGCGGCACGTGGTACTCGTACGGCGAAGACCGTATCGGCCAGGGTCGAGACAACGCCAAGCGCTATCTGGAGGACAACCAGACCCAGCGCGACGACATCGATGCGCGGGTGCGGGCGCTGCTGTTCGGCGCCAAGGCAGATGCCGCGGCGGTCGGCTGAGCGCCGGCCGCCGGCGGCACCGGCCGCGGGTTGACGGCGCGCCTGGGAGACGCGCTACCATCGCTGCAGTTGCCATGTCGACCGCGTACGATCAGACCAACGGCCGCGCCTCTCCCAAGTTGCCGTTCGTGGGCAGCCGGACGTCCGCGGAGCCGTTCGAGGACGTCAGCTTTCAGCTTCACGACTTCGAGGGCCCGCTCGACCTGCTGCTGCATCTGATCCAGCGCGCCGAGGTCAACATCTACGATATTCCCGTTGCCGAGATTACCGATCAGTACCTGCGCTACGTGGCGTCCTCTGCCGCCCGCAACGGCGATCCGCAGCGCCGTCTCGAGCACTTGACGCAGTTCCACGTCATGGCGGCCACGTTGTTGCACATCAAGTCCCGTATGCTGTTGCCGCTCCCGTACACGGACGACGAGCCGTACGAGGACCCGCGCCGGGAGCTTGTCGAGCGGCTGCTGGAGTACCAGCGCTTCAAACGGCTCAGCGACATACTGGCGCGGCATCAGCAGGAAGCGCACTGGATCATCACCCGTACGGAACCGAGAGTGCTGCCCGGATCACTCGAGCGGGACGATGGACCGGAGGTGCTGCTGTCGCCCGCGGACCTGTTGACCGCGTTCAGGAAGATCGTGGCCGCCATCGGCGGCGAGCAGCTCACCAGCCTGTACGAGGAATTCACCGTCAACGAAAAGATCGCCCTCGTATACGAGCGGCTGGCCTTGACCGAGGCGTTCTCGTTCCTGGAGCTGGTCCGCGGCGGATCGGCGCTGGAGATCATTTGCGCGTTTTGGGCGGTGCTCGAACTGGCCAAGAGCCAGACCATAGCGGTAGTCCAACGCCAACAGTTCGCGCCCATTTCAGTACAACGGCGCGGCACCGCATCCGTGGCGTCGGCACAGAACGGCACATGAGCCAGGCCGTGGACGGATCCGGATCCAGTGCCGCCTCCGCTCCGCCGGTCGGCCTGGAGCAGCAGAGCAGACTGGTGGAGGGCATTCTGGTTGTCGAGGCCGAGCCGCAAAGCAGCGAGCGGCTGGCGCGTCTCACCGGGGTTCCCGCCGGCGCGGTGCGTGCGGCGGTAGCCGAAGTGCAGCGCCGCTTCGCGGAACCGGATCACGGCGTTCAGGTGCTGGAAGTGGCGGGCGGCTTTACGCTGGTCCCCAAACCGGAGTTGTGGCCGTGGCTGCGACACCACTACGGGCGTTTCTCGCGGGGCAACCTGTCGCGCGCGGCGCTGGAGACCCTGGCCATCGTGGCCTACTCGCAGCCGATCACCCGCAGCGAGATCGAAAGCATACGCGGTGTCTCTCCCGACGGGATGATGCGGCTGCTCGGCGAGCGCAACCTGATCCGGGAGGTGGGCCGCACGGACGCCCCTGGACGTCCGATCCAATACGGCACCTCGGGCGAGTTCCTGCGCGTATTCGGGCTTACTTCCATCGCCGACCTGCCAAAGCTGGCAGAGGCCGACCGGGAGAAGTTCAAGCTGCCGGATGGCTGACACGCCAGCGGCCGCCAGGCGGAACACCGACTCGGCAGCCGCCGCGCCGCGGCGGTTGCAGGTCTTCCTCGCGCGCGCCGGCGTGGCGTCACGGCGGGCCAGCGAGCGGCTCATAGCCGGCGGCCGGGTCGCGGTGAACGGGGAGTTGGTCACGGTCCAGGGTCGCACGGTGGCTCAGGGTGACTGCGTTACGCTGGACGGGAGAGTGGTAGCCGCCGAGCGCCCAGAGGTCTACTTCGCCCTGCACAAGCCGATGGGGTATCTGTGTTCGAACGCCGATCCGCGCGGGCGCCGCCTGGCGCGGCACCTGCTTCCGCCCGCGGCCGGGCGTACGTTCCACGTCGGCAGACTGGATCTGGTGTCGAGCGGACTGATCCTGTTTACCAATGACGGACAGTTTACGATTCGCGTCTCGCACCCGAGGTATGGGGTGGAAAAGGAATACGAGGTAACCACCGACCGCCCGGTGCCGACCGCCGTGCTGGAGCGATATGGCGCCGGTTGGCGCATCGACGGCACGACCTACACGCTGGCCGGCTATCGCCGGCATGCCGGCAACCGCGTGGCGCTCACCCTGACCGAGGGACGCAATCGCGAAATCCGCCGGGTGCTCGGGCACGCCGGCATTCTGGTGCGCCGGCTGGTGCGCCTGCGGATCGGCCCGGTCGTCCTGGACGGACTTCCGGTCGGGTCCTGGCGCCTCCTGAATGGGCGCGAGGTGGCATGGTTTCTCGCCCGCCGGCCGCTCGCGTCGAAGGAGCGGGCAGGGTGATGGGCGTTGCCGCCGGCAGGACGCGCGCGGCCGCGGTGATCGCGATCGACGGGCCGTCCGGCTCCGGCAAGTCGACCATCGCCGCATGCGTGGCGCAACGGCAGCACCTCCCGTGGCTCAGCTCCGGTGCTCTGTATCGCGCAGTGACGCGTCTGGCGTTGGACCGGCTCGGCGGAGCCGGGAGTGCCGAGCGCATACTCGAGGCGATGCGGTCGACGTGCTGGACGGTGACCGGCGCGACGGTGTATTGTGGCGATCTGGACTTTACCGCGATGTTGCACAGTTCGGAGGTAGACGCCCTCGTGGCTCAGGTTTCCGCCATTCCTGCGGTTCGCACCGCGATCAACCGCATCCTGCGGGCGCGGGTGGCTGGAGGCAGGTGGGTGGTCGAGGGCCGCGATATCGGGACCGAGGTGTTTCCAGACGCGATCGTGAAGGTGTTTCTCGACGCCGCCCCGGAGGTGCGGGCCAGGCGGAGGGCTCGACAGCGCGGATCGGCGAGCCGGTTGGTGGGCCGGATCGCCGCGGATCTGGCCGAACGGGACCGGCGCGACCGGCGCAAACCGGTGGGAGCGCTGCGTCCGGCGGCGGGCGCGCAACTCATTGAAACTTCCTACTTGACGGTAGATCAGGTTTGTGCGAAAGTTGTCTCCGTAATCCCCACTAATTTCCCCTCGGAGTAATCCTGTTCGCATTATGAGCGACTCGGAAGCAGGCACGTCGAAGCCCCAATCCTTCGAATCACAACTGCAAGAACAATACATCACCCGCCTGGATCAGGTGGAAGAAGGGCAGTTGATCACGGGTCACGTGATCGAAGTAGGCCCGGAGACCGTATTCGTGGATGTCGGCCTGAAGTCGGAGGGCCGCATACCACTCGATGAGTTCGACAAACCGCCCCATGTAAAGGATGAGGTCAACGTCGTCCTGTTGCGCAAGGAGGGCCGCCACGGCGAAGTGGTGGTGTCCAAGCGCAAGGCCGACGAGCAAGTGGTGTGGCGGGCTCTGAAGGAGTCCGACGAGTCCGGCGAGCCGGTGCAGGGCCGCGTCAGCCGGAAAATCAAGGGCGGCTACGAAGTCGACCTCGGCGCTGATCTGCGAGCGTTCGTGCCGTTTTCCAAGGTCGACGTGATGCGCGTGCGTGACGAAGACGCCTACATCGGACTGGAGACGCGGTTCTTCGTGGAGCAGCTCTACAACCGCGGCAAGGTCAACATCGTCCTGAACCGCAAATCGTGGCTGGAGCGCGAAGCGCGCAAGAAGCGCGACCAGTTCTACGAGAGCGCCGCGGTGGGCGATGTGTACCGCGGGATGGTGAAGACCTTCACCTCGTTCGGCGCGTTCGTCGACCTGGGCGGTTTCGATGGCCTGCTGCACGTCAACGACATGCGCTGGGGTCATGTGGCGTCACCCAAGGATGCGGTGGTGATCGGCGAAGAGGTGAACGTCAAGGTCATCCGCATCGATCGCGAGACCCAGAAGGTCAATCTCAGTCTCAAGCACTTCACTCCCGATCCATGGACCACGTTCGAAGAGCGCTACGGCGTGGAGGACGTGGTGACCGGCAAGGTGAGCAAGATCACCGACTTCGGGGCGTTCATCGAGATCGAACCGGGCATCGAGGGCCTGTTGCACATCTCGGACATGTCGTGGGTCAGAAAGATCGGCCACCCGCGTGAGGTGCTCGGCGGCGGCGACGAGGTGCAGGTCAAGATCCTGGAATACGACCTGGAGCGCGGCAAGCTCTCGCTTGGTTTGAAGCACGTTCTGCCGAATCCGTGGGACACGGTCGAAGAGCGGTTCCCGCCCGGCAAGGTGGTAAAGGGTAGTGTCCGCAACATCACCAGTTACGGCGCGTTCGTACAATTGGAGGAGGGCATCGACGGACTGCTGCACGTCGAGGACATGTCCTGGACCAAGAAGGTTCGCAATCCGGGCTCGGTCGTGCAGTCGGGTCAGGAGATAGACGTGGCGGTGGTCGATCTGGACAAGAAGGCGCGCCGCATCCGCCTTGGCTTGAAGCAGCTCTCGGACGACCCCTGGGCGTCCCTGGCGCGCGCCTTCAAACGCGGCAGCGTGATCGAGGGTGACGTCAGCAGCAAGACCGATTTCGGGGTGTTCCTGCGCGTACAGGGAGGCATCGAGGGTCTGATCGCGAACAATCAGCTCGCCGAACCGATCGGCGGCGCCATCGACAAGATGCGTGACGAGATCAACGTCGGCGACCACCTGAAGGCCGTCGTTACCGAGGTGAGCGCCGACAAGCAGCGCCTGTCTCTCTCGTTGCGGGAGTTGCAGCGCCGTGAAGAGCGTCAGGAACTGGTCAAGTACATTCACGACGACGAAGAGCCCGATCGCGTGTCGCTTGGCGAGTTTCTCCGAGACCGCACCAACGACTGATGTTCCTGAGCCGTTGTCTCCAGGGGCCCTCGGGTGAGTAGCGCCCTGTCCTCGTCGGGGGGGCCGTCAAGCATCGTTGCCGCGGTATCGGCATTCGTCGAGCGCTACCGGCTGCCGTTGCTGGTAGTCGCCGGCGTGGTGGTGGCGGCGCTTGGCGTGTGGCTGATCTGGGCGGAACGCGAACGCAGCGTGGAGGAAAGTTCGGCGCTGCGCGCGGAGCAGTTGCAGGAGCTGTTCGAGGCTTGGAACGGAGCCCCGGAAGGCACACGTAAAACCAATCTGGGAAATGATTTACTTGAAGAGACCGAGCTCCTGCTGCGGCAATTCCCGCGCCGCTACGGCGCGCAGCGGGCACTCTATGTGCGCGCCGAGTACTGGTTTGGATTGGGGCAGTGGCAGGATGCCGCCGGTGACTGGCAGGAACTGGCGGAGCGCTGGCCCACGAGCTACTTGGCGCCGTTGAGCATCTTCAACGCCGCGGTCGCCCTGGAGGAAGCGGGTGAGGCCGAGGCGGCTCGACAGCACCTGGAGCGGCTGGTGGCCGATTGGGACGACAACCTGCTGGTGGCGCGGGCGCTGTTTTCCATCGGTCGGATGGCGGAGCAGCGGGCCGACTACGAAGCGGCGCGCAAGGCGTATGCGCGGGTGACCGACGATCACGGCGGCACCGGTTGGGCCACGGCCGTGCGCAACCGCCTCATCGCTCTGGAAACACAGGCCCTGCTGCCCGCGGAGTAGGGGAGCTTGGCGCTCGGCCGACCGCTGCGCGCTGCCGCGTTTGTGTTCGCGGTCGTGATCTGCGCGACCTCCGGCTGCGGCCTCCCCGACGCCCGCCCCGACCTGCCGCCCCCGGTCGAACCTCACTCTTCTATTACTGGAAAACAGTTCACATTCACCGTGCCCGGTTCCACCGCGGCGCCGTTCCTCGGGGTCGAGGTGTACTACCGTATATTCCCCGTTGAAGATAGAAACGGGGAGGGCATTGAGACTTTCGGCGAGCTGATGAATGCCGGTTTCGTGCGCATGGCACGTCCAGACGACCGAGATATCCGGGTCCACTACCCACTGATCGACGGACCGGCTGCCAATTCGGAAGTGACCTTGACCTTCAATCCCGTCACCTTTGGCGAAGAGCCGTTCATATCGTTTCGCGGGCGCAGCGGCACGGTGCAGCGCACACTGCGGCGCGGCATCGCCGAAGACGGCGAGTTCAAACGATTCCTGTGCACCGAGTTTGACGATGGAGATGACGACGTGGTGCCGGAGGTACGAAACCAGCTTGCCAACACCGAGGATTGCGTCATCGTACAACTCGTAGCATATGCGTTGTCCTACGGGGGCAACGACCGCTTCACCGTGTACAGCGATGCGGTCTTCCTGGGGACCATCGATCTGACGTTCGGACGGCCGTGATCCAGTACGTCGAAGTCGGTCTGACGTTCGTTACCATCGGGCTGGCGGCGGCGATCTTCTGTCACTTCGTGCTGCGCCGCCGGGTGCCGGGCGACTTCTGGGGCGCGCTGATCGTGGGGTTGATCGGCGCCGTGCTCGGCGGCCTGCTGGACCAGGTGTTCGCGGGCATGATCGAGCGCCTGTCGCACTTCAATACGGTCAACGTGTTCGCGGCGGCGTTCTGTGCGTTCCTGTTGATCTGGATACTCTCGCGTCTCAACGACTGACCGCGCCGACCCAAGCGCGTGCTCGCTTCACGTGCTCGAAGGGACGCATCATCGACGCGAAGATGCCGCGCACCACGCCGCGTTCGTCGATCAGATAGGTGACGCGTCCGCTCTTGTTGAGCAGCAGGCGCGAACTCGCTCCGTACCGCCGGCGCACCGCGCCGTCCGGGTCGCTGACGATCGGAAACGGCAATGCCCGGCGCGCGGCGAACGCGCGGTGCGCCTCGGTCGAGTCGCTGCTGACGCCTACCACCTCGGCGCCGGCGGCCACCAGTTCCTCGTAGGCGTCGCGAAACGCGCACGCTTGGACGGTACATACCGGTGACTCGTCGCGCGGATAGAAGAACAGCACCACCTTGCGGCCGTGCAGCGCGCTGAGCCGAAGTTGCGTGCCGTCGGCGGCGGACAACTCGAAGTCCGGGGCAGGTCGGTTCAACGCAGCGCTCACGATAGCGCTCAGTGTACCAGTGGCGAACCGGATCAGGAAGCGTCCTCACGAGTGCCGATAATGTATATTCTGTCTACCTATGGGCCCCGGTGGCGCCCGTGGGCAGCCCCTTCGCGCGCTCGGGCCGCGGATGCTATTCTGCCGCCATGAACAAGATCGAACGAATGCAGACCATGCTCCGCGGCGAGCGGCCGGACCGCGTGCCGGCCGGGTTCTGGTTTCACTTTCCGGCGGCCGCCGCCGCCGGCAGCGCGATGGCGCAGGCACACATCGACTATTACCGCGCCGCCGATCCCGACCTGTTGAAGGTGATGAACGACAACGGCTATGAGGCGGTCGGCGTCGATTCGGTGAAGTCGCCCGCGGACTGGCGCAAGCTGGAGCCGGCGCCGCTGTCGTCGGCGCCCTACCAGGCGCAGCTCGCGGGCTTGCGCGAGCTGGTGGACGTGCTCGGCGACGAGGTGCTGATGGCGACCACGATCTTCAACCCGTACGGCACCGGGAACAAGATCAGCGGCAACAAGGTCGCCGAGCATGTAAAGGAAGATCCGGATGCGGTAGCAGCCGGTCTCGGCGCCATTGCGGCGAGCCTGGCCGAGTTTTCCGCCGCCTGTATCGAGGCCGGCGCGGCCGGCATCTATTTCTCCGCGCAGGGCGGGGACGCGTCCAGGTTCACCGCGGACGAGCACCTGCAGTACATCAAACCGCACGACGTCACCGTGTTGCAGGCGGCCACGGCGGCGGGAGCCACGTGCAACATCCTGCACATTTGCGGGCGCGGCATACGCCTGGAGCACTACGTGGACTATCCGGGGCATACGGTGAACTGGGCGCCGCAGAACGACAACCTGAGTCTGACCGCCGGCCGCGACCTGTTCCAGCGGCCGATCATCGGCGGCATCGATGAACGCGGACCGATCGTGGATGGGCCGCGCGAGTCGATCACCGCCGAGGTGCACGCCGCGCTGGCCGCCATGGGCAGCGCCGGCTTCATGGTTGGCGGCGGCTGCACGCTGCCCCCCGACGTGCAGGTCGAACACCTCGTGTGGGCGCGGCAGGCGGTGTCTTAGGACTCTGGCGGATCGCGACCGGCTGCCGGCGCCGGGTCAGGGATAGCGGGCGCGGAACTCCCCTACCCGCGCGCGGGCGTTCACGTCGAGTGCGCTGCGCTCGCCGCGCGCGAGCAGGTGGTAGCCGAGCCCGGCGATCATGGCCGCGTTGTCGGTGCACAGCGCCAGGCTGGGGTACACCGCGCGCACCGGTTCCGCGTCCAGCCGGCGCCGCAGATAAGTGTTGGCGGCCACGCCGCCGGCCGCCACGATGCAGTCGATACCGGTCTCGCGGCTGGCGAGCAGCGCCTTGTCGACCACGATGTCGATCGCGGTCTGCTGAAAGGCGGCGGCCAGATTCGCTGGCGTTTCGGGGTACGCGGGGTCGCGGAACTGGGCCCGCTGATGGATCACGGCGGTCTTGAGCCCGGAGTAGGAAACATCGAAGCGGTGGTCGCCCTTGTGCAGGGACGGCCGGGGAAACCGGTACGCGGCGCCAGCGCCGCCCTCGGCGAGGTTCTGGATCGCGACGCCGCCCGGATATCCGAAGGCGAAGTACTTGGCAACCTTGTCGAACGCTTCGCCGCAGGCGTCATCGATGGTGGCGCCCATCACCTCGATGCGGTCGAATCCGTGCACCTGGGCGATCAGCGTGTGGCCACCGGACAGCAGCAGCCCGATGTAGGGATAGGGGAGTTCATGCTCCATGTGCGGGGCGTAGAAGTGCGCCTGCACGTGATCGACCGCGATCATCGGCAGGTTGCGCGCCAGTGCCAGACCCTTGGCGTAGGACAACCCTACCAGCAGGGATCCGATCAGTCCGGGACGGGTAGTGACCGCCACCGCGTCGATCGCGTCCAGATCGACCGCGGCATCGGCGAGGGCATGTTCGACCACACCATCGATCCACTCGACGTGCTTGCGGCTGGCGATCTCCGGGACTACGCCCTGGTAGCGCCGGTGTTCCTCGATCTGAGAGTAGACAATGTTGCTGTGCATGGTCGCGCCGTCGGTCACCACCGCGGCAGCGCACTCATCGCACGACGTCTCGATTCCCAGTACGGTCACGGAGTGGCGAGCGCGGCACCGCCATCGCCGGTGGTGTTGGGGCGGCTGGACAGTCTGACGGCGCTGCCCTCGAACGGAACGAGCTCGGAGAGCGGCACCACCACGTAGCCCTGCGCCTGCAAGTCGGGATACACCTCCAGCAGCGCTTGCGCGACCTCGCGCACGGACGAGTGGCCGATCAGCACGGCGTGACCCTGCTTGCGGGCTACGGCGAGCCCTTGGCGCAGCGCGCTGCGAATCGCCGCCGGATCGCGGTCATGGTCGAGGAACACGTCGCGGGCCATGAATGGTACGCCGTGCTTCGACGCATACACCGATGCCACGCTGCTTGCGGTGGTGCGGCTGTCGACGAAGAACTTGCCGGTTTCGGAGAGATACGCCATCACCGTGTCCATGATACGTTCGTCCGCCGTTCCGGCCGACCCCATGTGATTGTTGGTCCCCACGGCGCCGCTGATGGAGGCGAAGTTGTGCTTCAGAAGCCCGCGTATCTCGGCCTCCGAGAGTTCGGCGGAGATGGTGCCGGGCCCGGGATTCATGCCGCTGATCGCGGCCATCGGCAGATGCAGGATCACTTCGTGGCCGTGAGCGCGCACCAGTTCAGCCGCGCTCGCGGAGTGACGAAGCTGCGGCAACACGGCGAACGTAAGCGGCGCGGGGAATTCCAGATAAGGCTTCAGTTCCTGCAGGTTGTTGCCGGCGTCGTCGATCACGATGGCGAGCTTCAGATCGCCCGCCGGTGCGCGCGTTGGCGCGATGGTCTCGGCCGTGCCCGCGCTCGGCGCACGCGTATCGTCGGGAGGTCGCTCGATGGCGCGGGGCGGCTCCACCGGCGCTGCCAGGTGCGTCTGCTCGGGAATGGTGCCGAAGTAGGGCGCCGGATCCAGGTCGGTCCTGGCCACCGGCAGCCGGCCCATCGCGGTCGGGCGCATGTGTTCGGTGTCCGTGGATCGCCGGGCAAGGCGGTATGCGGGCGGCCGCAGCAGCAGGCCGACGAGGATGCCGGTGAGCACCACAATCATCGTTACCAGGGCGACCACCAGACGCGCTTGCGGCACCTGCGCCGAGTTCTTTTTTGCGCTCACCGGCCGGCCGCTTCCCCTGGCCGGATCAACGTTTGCTCCACGTCACCGTACACGTTTCCTTTATCGGTAGCGGCGCGAAGGCTCATGACCGCGCTTGCAGTCGCGGCCGGCGGGAATTGCGTTGACCCGTGCGGCCGGACGCCGGCACACTGTCTTGTCATGTGCGGCCGCTACGCCCTCTATGCGGAGAACGAGGAGTTGATCGATGCGTTCGCCGTGGCATCCGATGCCCGGACGCGACGCACCGAGCCGCGTTACAACATCGCACCGACGCAGGAGGTGCCGGTGGTCCTGCGCCGCGGTGGCGCGCGCCGCCTGCGCATGGCGCGCTGGGGCCTGGTGCCGCCGCAGTGGTCGACGCCGGACCGGAGACGGGCGCCGCTGATCAACGCCCGCGCCGAGGGCATCGCGACGCAGCCGTTGTTTCGCGGCCTGTTCGCCGGCAGCCGGTGCCTGGTTCCGGCGAGCGGGTTCTTCGAATGGCGGCGTATGGGCGCCGTCCGCCAGCCCTACTTCATGCTCGATCCTGCCGGCGCCACGCTGGCGTTCGCCGCCATTCATGCCAGGTGGCAGCGAGATGGTTCAGCCCCGATCGCCAGTTGCGCCATCATCACGGTGCCGGCGAACGCGCAACTGGAGCCGCTCCATGATCGCATGCCGGCGGTCCTGTCGGCGGCGGAATGGGACCTGTGGCTCGACCCCGAGGCGCCGCCCGAGGCAGTACGCGAGTTGCTGCGGCCGCTGCACGGGCAACTGACCCTGCACCCGGTAACGGCGCGCATGAATCATCACGCCTACAACGCTGCCGACGCGGTGACGCCCACCGCCATCGAACCGGAACCGGGACAGCTCGCGCTGCCCTGGTAAGCCGCCGGTCAGGCACGGGCGCGCGGCGCTGCGCCGGTGTGGGGAGCCGGCGCGCTAACGTTCCTGCGCCAGGACGAAGTAGTGGCCCGGGTTCCATGCCTGACAGATCAGGTACAGCTGGCCGTCGTGCTCGTACCACACCGTATTGTGGATGTGGTCCGCCAGGTCGACGCCCAAGTCCTCTTTTGGGCGGATGGTCGAGACCAACTCGTAACTGTTGGCATCGAGAACGTAGATCGGGGCTGCCCTGCCCTCCCGCGGGTCATCCAGGCTGCCCACCAGGGCGTACCAGTGATGGCCGCGCTGCAGGAAATCGATGCCGCATGGCTTGGAGCCGTGGCTAATGTCATGCGACGAGTGAAAGTGGCCGCCGTGGCTGAAGTGCTGAAAGCGCGCGTGCGGGCGGTCGGCGATCGCCAGATGATGGCCGTCGGGGTGCGCGTTCAAGCCGTGCGCGGTACCGAACAGACCTGCAGCCTTCGGGTCATCGGTCTTGCCGGCGAAGATGCCCTGCCACTGCTGCGTGCCGAGGTCGGCGGTCGAGATGTGGTTGGCCCCATAGCCGTCCGCCACGTACAGCGTACCGGCGGCGTACGCCGTGTCGGTGGGGTTGAACGGCGTTTCCGCATTGCGGTATTCGTCGAATTCGGGTCGCGAAAGGACGAAGTCGAGGTTGCCGTCGAGCCCAAGCACTACGACCTTGGCGTCGCCGTTGGCGGGCATGACCAGCCGCCGCTTGCCGTCGAATTGCACGAGCTTGGTGCTGTGAAAGTTGATCGGCTTCAGATCCGACGGCAGTTCGATGATTTCCTGGCTTTGCAGATCGGCGGCGATCGACATCAGGCCGCAGCCCGGCATGCCGTAGTAGATGCGGCCGCCAGGTTCCGTATCGACGGCGAAGCCGCCGTGCAGGTCCACTTCGCACGCCCGCGCCGCCTCCGGCAGCGAGTACAGGTCGTCGCACAGCGAAAACACGAACGGCGGTTGGCCACTGGTCCTGGGCATGGTTCATTCCTCCTGGTGTTCAGGGTGTCGGCGAATAGTACCGCGAATGGCCGCGCCGCGCGACCGGCGCGCGTGCGCTCGTTGCCGCTCCGCCACGCGGTGCGGCGCCCTACTTGGTGTGTGGTCCGGTGTGTGATGTAATCGGCGCCCAGAGAGGTGTTCTGGTGAAAACGCGAATGGCACAATATGGCATCGGCCACGATCACGCTGCCGGCAAGGCGCGCGTGATGCGTGACAGTGCGGCGGTCGAACTGGCGGGGGTGTATGAGCCGGCCGGGTGGCTGCGCAACTCGCTCGGCGCGCACGCGCCGTACGACGGGGTGCACTGGTTCGGGTCGGCACAGGAGATGCTGGATGATCCGAGCATCGTGGCAATCGCGGTCGAGGGACGGGTATCGGAAAATCTGGCATTTGCGCGTGCCGCCCTGGAGCATGGCAAGCATGTGTGGCTGGACAAGCCGGCGGGCGATGATCTGGAGGAGTTCGGCGCGCTGCTGAGACTGGCGGCGGCGCGCAATCTGCATGTGCAGCTCGGTTACATGTTCCGCTACAACGCCGGCTATCAGTTCATCCTCGACTGGGCCGCATCGGGCAGGTTGGGCGCCATTCGCTCGGTGCGCACGCGGATCTCCACCGGCGGCGCCAACGATGCCGCCTGGCGGCGCTGGGATTCCCACGGCGAACGGGCCGGTGGCCTGATGTTCATCCTTGCCGGCCACGTGGTCGACATCGTGGTGGCCCTGCTCGGGCGCCCGCATCGGGTGAGTTCCTTTGCCCGCCAGCAGACCGACGCCTTTCCCTGGTACCGGGACAACAACGTGGCGGTGCTGGAGTATCCCGGCGCCCTGGCGGTCGTGGAGTCGGTGGCCAGCGAAGTGGAGCCCGGCGGCGCGCGCCGCATGGAGGTGTACGGCACCCGCGGCAGCGCCATTCTGGAGCCGATGGAGCCGCCCCGCCTGCGCCTGTGTCTCGATGTGGCACGGGACGGCTATGCCGCCGGCTGGCAGGAGGTGCCGGTGCCGGTGCGACCGCGCTACGTGGAGAGCCTGCGCGCCTTCCTCGCCACTAGCCACGGCGAACAGCCGGCGGACCGCACCTTCGCCCACGAACTCGCGGTTCAGGAGACGCTGCTGGCGGCGGCCGGTCTGCAGTCGCTGGCGCCGGTCCGCTAGCCGGGCGGGGGGCCGGACACGGCCGCCGGCCGGCGCCGCCGTCGGCCGGCCGGATCCCTGGGAGGGAAGCCGCCGGCCCTACTTGCGCAGCCGCGCCGGCACCTCGTCGCGGAAGGTATCGCTGGAGATCAGCCACAGGTCGCGGTCAGCGAGCGGCAGGGAGACCCGCTGTCCGTCCCGCCGGTGCGACTCGCGCATGGCGATGGCGACTTCCAGCGCATCGCGCGCGTCCTCGCCGGAGCACTGCGGCGCGGGACCGCCGCCGATCGCCGACACCAGATCCTCGACAACGGCCAAGCCGCTCGCCTGCAGCCGGTTGGGCAGCGGGAACGGAAACTCCACCGGCAGGTCGCCGGTGAACCGATTGGAAAGCGGTCGCATGCTCGGCCGCTCCAGGTCTCCCTTTACCCGGCGGATGAGCCGCCAGGTCATGCCGTCGTCGCCGCTGATGGCGCGCGCCTGCTCGCCGATGATGTCGAACGAGGTGAATGCAGCACCGCTTCGCATGCCGCGCACGAAGCCGCGCACCCCGTTGGCGTAGGCCAGATAGCCGTTGCCCTGCAACTCGTCATCCTTGGCGGCCGCCTCGTCCGACTCCATCTCGCCGAACACCCACTGTACGCGGCTGCCGGCCAGAAAATTCATCGTGTCCAGCATGTGGCTGCCGTTGCTCGACAGCCCGAACGTGCCGTGCACGGTTATCTGCAGCAGCTGGCCGAAGTCGCCGGCGTCGATCATCCGCTTGATCTCCCGGAACAGGGCGTTCCAGCGCCGGTGGCAGTTCACCGCCATTTTGGTGCCATGCTCGCTGCATACCCGCAGTGCCGAGTCCGCTTCCGCCAGCCCCATGGCGATCGGCTTCTCCGCCCAGATGCCGCGCACCCCGGCGCGGGCGCATTCCTCGATGATCGCGGCGCGCGGGCGGGCGCTGGTGCACACGCTGACCAGGTCCAGTTCCTCGCGGCGCAGCATCTCCTTGTAGTCGGCGTGGACGTGCGCTTCGTCGAGCCCCCAGCGCTCGGCGAACCAGGTGCGCTGCTGCCCGTCGAGGTCGGCGCCGGCGACCAGTTCCACCAGCGGCGACTCGTGGTAGGCCGGAGCGTGACAGTAGGGCAGAAAGAAGGTGCCGCCACGGGTAATCTCATCGTCGAAGGTGCTGCCGATGCGTCCCAGGCCGATAACGCCTGCGCGAAGCTGTGCCATGGTCCCGGAGCATGCCTCGGACCGGCGTCGCCGTGCAACGGGGCAGCGACGAGGATTCAGCGCATGATGAGTTCCTGCTCCTCTTCTCGCTGCTTCTCCTGCTCTGCCATCTCGCTGATGGTAAGTGCAGTTGCCGACGCCCAGGCACGAAGCTTCGGGAACTCAGTACAGCCCGCCACGTCGTTCAGTTCATTGACCAGATCACTCCAGTGCGACGATGCCGGTCCCCACCAACTGCCTGACACGTAGCGAGAAAGGAATGCATCAGCTACTGTCGGTTCGTCTCCATATTGGCCGATGACACGAGCGGCAAGAGTCTCACCGGCCAAGTGCTGTACGTTGGTCAGCCGAGCTATCGTCGCTGCCCGTTGCGATGCGTTCTCCCCCCGCGCTTCCGCTATCCACTCCAGAATGTCGTCCGCCGGCAACAGGTCCATCACCGTGGTCGGAAACCCGATGCCGAACAGCAGCGCTTTGTCAGGCGGCCACAGATAATGGTGCAGAACTTGCCACGCAACATGCGGGTTCCGCTTGACGCAAGAGAGAAGCACGCCGGCAACGCCTGATTCGTGTTCTATGAACCAGCTCGAAGTCTTGTCGCGACTGGCGTGAGCATCGAGAATGGCCGTCGTGATCTCCCGGAAATGGTCGGCGACAAGGCGGGCGGCGACTTGTTGCCAGTAGTGGTTGGCCATGCCGCCGCCGCGTATCAGGTCGACAGCCGTTACCAACTCCAGGGCGACCGGCTTCCATCGTTCCAGCTCGGTGGGAACCTGCTCCAGTCGGCGCTGCAGGATACCGATCGCCGTCTCAGCGTGCCCGGTATCTTCCAGCGTCCGCAATACGCTCTCCAGCACGCCGGCCGACGTGTCACGCCACTCGGCGTACGCGATCTGGCCCACGATGGTCGGATTGACCTGCCTACCGCGTAGTATACTCGCCATCATGACCGCGAGCGGATCTGTCACGCCGCAACGCCAGATAACTTCGAATATGAGCGCGACCGGCTGCGGATCTCGTTCGAATTGGGATGTCACCCACTGTTCGTACCACTCGTCGCCAAGAGCCTCCCGCCGGGCAGCTAGGTACCCGCACACGACGCGCAGGTCCGTCCCGCCACCGGCGAACGCCGGCATGGAGCCGGAAAGCTGCCCTTCCGAGTCCGCCTTGGCCAGCGCAGCACCGAGTTCCCATCCGGCCGACGCATCGCCGGAAGTCAACCAGGGCCAATACTCCGCCAGTACGGCGGGAGCGGCTAGGAGTTCCGTAGCGAGCGAAGTTAATTCGGGCACTCGTTCCCGTTCCCATGGTCGCGGTCCGACGTGCTGTTCCAATCGTGCCCCGAGCGCCCGGTCCTCGAATTGGGCGTGCAGCTCTTCAAGCTCGCGCCGTTGGTCGGGTGGCAGGTCATCCTTGAAACGGCGCATGACACGCGCTACGGTTTTCCGCAGTGGCTCGCGCGCGCTGGGATAGGACTTGCGCACGGACGTGAAGAAATGTGCCACCTCCTTGTGGCTATCGCGATAGCGGAGGAGTGGAGAAAGATCGGCTGCGGCTCGGACCAGTTCGTCTTGCAGATCGGCGAGTCCGAGTGCAGCAACGGTCTTTAGTCTGACGACCGCGCCGCGGATACACTCCAGGTGCTCTGACCCGGACCGGGGTCTCCACTCCATCTCCGGTAACTGGTCGGAGTCGGGGCCGCTTCCCGAGCGCGTCACGTAGTCCCTTCCGACTCGAGCCATGGCTCGGACGCACAGTCTCATCAACTCCAGCTTGCCCGACTCGAGCAATTCATCGATTACGAGCAGACGGCGGAGGTAGGGAAGCGCGGTGCCGCCAAGGACCACTTGATAGCGTGCCACGAATTCACTGGAAGCATTGTTTCCCCAAGGCTCGTTCTCGGCTTCGGCGAGCAGCGCAAGTGCAGTAGCCGCGTCGTGGAATGTGGATGATCGCCACGCAATCTTTACCAATCTCCAGACCATCTCCCGTCTTGCCGCGTGCTTGATCCTCATGCGATCTCTCGGATCTACCGTTTTCAGGGCGAGGCATATATTGCGCGCCGCAGCCTCCGGATCCGACGCAGAGAACGCCGACCAGCGGCGCACGTTCTGAGGGTCTATGAAGTCATCGATCCGAAAAAAAAAGCTCAGCTTCTCGCGCGAGTACTCGCGCGCTCCAGCGCTGCTGGCAATCGCTTGTAGACGTTTGAAGAACGCATCCCTGGCCGCCTCCGTGGGTAACTTGGCGGGCAACGATTCCGGAAGGTCGGGATAGATGTCCAAGGCTTCAAGAGCAAGGTAGATTCCAATCGAGACCCATGTACGCCGCAACTGCTTCTCCTTCCTCTCGTCTGTCGCCGTCCCAGCCTACGTGGGTCAAAACTGCCACGACATGCAGCGCCCGCCGATCACCCTCCCCCAACATGCGATCGAGGAGCTGGCGGATCTCGGCACGGTGCAATACGTCCGGCACACTCGCCTCGCGATCGGTATCTACCACGTTCGCGATGAGCCCGGCCAACCGCAGGTAACCATCCGCGAGGCGGGTCACGTAGTCGACATGCTCAGGCGGCATGGCCGGATACCAGCCGTGGACTACTCGTCTCATCATCGCTGCGTCGAGTGGCTCAATTTGCAATTCCGGTATCCGTTGGGGAGCTGGAGTTGAGCAACCGCCCACGGTAACGAGCCGCACCCGGCCATTACTGCGTTCGGCCGAGTTCCTGAACGGTAGAAGATGTTCAAGCTGCACCTCATCCGCAACGATCATCAAACGAACCTCGGGATCGTGATCTTGTGCCACACTGTCGATCAATTCGGGTAACCGGTGATCGTCGCTCTGTGGGAAATAGATCACCGTGTCTCGCCAGGACGCATCACGGCAGAGTTCGAGTGCGAACCGCGTCTTACCTACGCCCGGCGGACCCTGGATGTGCAGGTGATTCACACTGCCGGTATCGAATTCGAGATCGACTCGTCGCTCCGTCAGGTTCGACTGCACGTCCGGGGGCGCCTGGTATGGCATCCGGTGTTCATCGCTGCCTAGCCACTGGTCCAACGTCACTAACCCCGAAGGTCGGCCCGCCCAGCGGGCCGCAATGGCCGGGTGCTGATTACACCACTTCGCGATTTCTTCGCTGCCGTATACGGCTAGTCTCTCTGCAGCGTCCGCGGATAGTCCGACCTCTCCGGTCGCAGTGATCAGTTGTGCCCGTCGATCCTCGATACCCTTCAGACCGCTGTTCGAGCCACTGGCGACGACTACGAACCGCCCGCCGTCACGCAGGGTTCGCAGCGGAATCGGCTTCTTGACCTCGGCGCCCAGGAAACGAGGCTCCCCGGACCTGCCTGACTTGAACTGCCAGCACGTAGCGGCGGAGCCAAGCCAGGGATCGGGCGTCGCGGGCCGATCGGACCATCCGTCGCAGCCATCGTCCGCGGCTCTGATCTCTGCGTTCACCAGATCGCGCGCGGAGCCGCAACGGTAGGCCTGAGCTCGCAACAACTGGGCCATGAGCTCGTTCAAGTCGGTTTCGTCCAGAGTCGCGATGCGAGTCGGCGAGACCTGGAGTACGTTCCGGTAAGTCCCCGAGTCACTCACCACTTGTCTACTATACCACACGCGAGGAGCGACGGCTGAACTGAAGGGGACATCGCTGGCATCGCCCCACTCATAGGACGAACAGGAGCATGAACCAGTGGCATCGGGCGGGTTACCCGGTGCCGGCGTCGGCGCTATACTACGCGGGTGCCAATTTCGCGCTCGGCGGTCACGGCCGCGGGCGCTCGGGAGAGAATCGTGATTCAGCATCTGTTGTTCGTATACGAGATGAACCTCAAACGTGCCGGCCAGTTGGTTGCCGACCTCAGTGATGAGCAGATGGCCGCGCAGCCGGCCGGAGTGATCAATCACCCGGCGTGGACGCTGGGACATCTCGGCGCCACGTCCGACGCGCTCGCCGGTATGCTCGGGCTGCCGTCCACCTTTCCGGACGCGTGGCGGGAAGCATGCAAGATGGGTGGCATCCCCAGCCCGGAAGCCGCCGACTTTCCGGCCAAGGAGCAGCTCCTGGAGCAGCTCCGTGCGCAGCATGAGCGGGTGGCGGGGGCGATGGCCGAGGCCGATGCCGAACGGCTGCAGCAGCCTACCGCGGAACGCATGCGTGCGCGTTTTCCAACGGTCGGCGACTTTGCGGCGGCGCTGATGACCGTCCACGAGGGCAACCACCTCGGTCAGGTGACCGCGTGGCGGCGTGCCATGGGCCTGGGGCCGGCCTGACGGTACGTTCAGCGAGCGCCATGAAGCCGCCCGTCGACGTACATGGTCCCGCGTTCCGGGCGATGTTTCGCGAGTACGACCTGCGCGGGCGGGTCGCCGAGGATGAACTGAGCGAAGACTCGGTACGGTTGATCGCCAATGCCTTCGGCCAGCTTCTGGAGGTACGCGGAATCGACCGCGCCGTGGTGGGCTACGACAACCGCCCGGCGTCGCCCGGCTTCAAGGAGGCGGCGGTGGCCGGACTGACGGCCGCCGGGATCGACGTGGTGGACATTGGGCTGACCATCAGCCCTGCCCTCTACTTCAGTCAGCACCACCTCGGCGTGCCCGCCGGGCTGATGATCACCGCCAGCCACAACCCCAGTGAGTGGTGTGGCATGAAGCTGGCGCATGGGTTGTCGCAGACGCTCGGACCGGCCGAGATGCGCGAGCTGTATGACCTGGTAGTACAGGGGGAGCACCGTGCCGGCCGTGCCGGCCGCGCCGGCACGCGCAGCGTTGCCGACACCCGCGACGCCTACCTGGACCGGGTGACCGCGGGCACCACACTGGCACGACCGTTGCGGGTCGCGGTGGACTGCGGCAACGGCGCCGCCGGCGTATTCGCCTATGAGGCGCTGCAGCGGGTCGGCTGCCTCACCTTTCAGCTCTATTGCGATCCCGACGACCGCTACCCGCACTACTTCCCCAATCCGTCCGACCTCAAGGCGCGCCGCCGGCTGCGCGAGATCGTGACCCACCCCTACATCCGCGCCGACATCGGCGTTGCCTTCGATGGCGACGGCGACCGCATCGGGGTGATGGATGAGCAGGGCAGCGACGTGTGGAGCGACCGGGTGTTGATTCTGCTTGCCCGCCGGCTGCTGCACGAGCAGCCCGGCGCCACGGTGGTCTACGACGTCAAGTGTACGCGCGGCCTGGATGAAGAGATACGAGCCGGCGGCGGGCGCCCGGTCATGTGGAAAACCGGCCACTCGCACATCAAGGCGAAGCTGCACGAGTTGGGCGCCGAGCTGGCCGGCGAACGTAGCGGCCACATCTTCTACGGCGCGGGCTATTACGGCTTCGACGATGCCCTGTACGCCGGCATCCGCCTGCTGGAGGTGCTGGCGGCCCACGACGGCGCCCTCTCCGAGTTGGTCGCTACCACCCCGCCCTACCTCACGTCGCCGGAGATCGCCGCTGCCTGCCCCGACGCGGTGAAGTACGAGGTGGTGGATCGCCTGGTGAGCGAGTTCAAGGCGGAGTACGGCGACCGGGTGATCGACATCAACGGCGCCCGCGTCGACTTCGGCGATGGCTGGGGACTGGTGCGCGCGTCCTCCAATCTGCCCGAACTGGTGATCATCTTCGAAGCACGCTCCGAACAGCGCCTGCGCGAGATCCGCGCCCTGTTCCGCACCAGGCTGGCGGATCATCCCGCGATCGATCCGGCCTGGCGCAATGATCCATACGGCTGACCGTTGCGGCGCCCTGCCGATGGAACGCCTCAAGGATGTGCAGCCACGCGTCGATAAGCTGATGGAGCGGGAGATTGACACGTTCATCACCGGCGGAGGGCCGCTTCCGAGTTCGAGGCACTTCACCGGGCGTGGATCATGCTCGGCGCCAACGAGGTGGGAGATCTACCATTCCACCTGCCTTCGCATGCGCGGTCAGTAGCGCTCGCAACTTATTGCCGGGGCAGGGCGGCCGCATGTCGCGGCCCCCTGCCCTGTTTCTTTGTGACATGCACGATAGCGGCATTGGCGGCCTCTGGTGGACTGCGTGGACTGCCGTGGACTGCGCCTCCGGCTCGAGCCGGCGGCCGCGACTCGTGCTATGCTTGGCGCGTGGACCTGCGAACGGCCGAGTCGATTTTCGCCCGTCACGCGGATCGTTTCATCGTTGCCTATGTGTTCGGTTCGGTTGCCGCCGGCACCGCTGACGAGTACAGCGACATCGACGTGATTCTGGTGCGTGATACGGATGTACCGTTCTTCGATCGAGTGCGCGAGATCATGGACCTGCGCCTTGAGCTGGGAGCGGCGGATCTGCTGATCTATACGCCCGCTGAGCTGGAGGAGATGCTCGGCCGGGAGGGTCGCTATTTCGTCAGACATGCGGTCCGCACAGGATACCGGGTTGAAGGAACCCAACAGAGAAGCAAGTCGCTGGCTCAGGCAGGCTGAGGACGATCTCAAGTACGCCCAGTTCGGGTTGCGCGAGGGGTTCTCCGCGCAGGTGTGCTTCCAGTGCCAGCAGATCTGCGGGAAGGCGATCAAGGCGTTCCGCTACGGTCAAGGCGAACGAGTCGTTTACGGTCACGCCTTGGTCGAGTTGGCTGCAGCGCAGGAGATCATGGCCGGGTTTCGTGAGGATCTGGCAGTCCTCGATCAGTACTACATTCCCACCAGATACCCGAACGGGCTTCCCGGTGGTGTACCATCCGAGGTCTACACCAGGGCCCAGGCAATCGCCGCGGTGAACGTCGCACAACCGATCGTTGCCGTGGTTCGCCGGGAGTTGACGGCGCCGGTGGAGGAGTGCGAATCACCGGCAACCGAAGGCGGATTCGATTGCTGACGAACCCAAGTTCATCCCCCTGCTCCAGGTAAGCGGGTGCAGCCGACGCAGCCGCTTGCCACGCGGGCGACCTGCACCTACCCTGCCACCGTGATGGCAATGGCACAGGACACCGGCACCGCTTCCGCGATCGACCTGACCGACGAGCAGCTTGCCCATTACCGCAGCCGCGGATTTGTCGTGATAGAGAAATTGGTTTCCGAGGCGGAACTGGCGGCTCTGCAGGAGCGGCTGCGCGAGTATACGCATGGCGGGCGTTCGCAGGAGCGAATCAAGGTGCAGGTCGAGCCGCGCGTGACCCGCGGCGAGCTGAGCGTTGGGCATCCCGGCGACGGCATTCGCAAGATCGACGGGCTGGTGGAGTCGGACGATCTGTTTCAGGCGCTCGGCCGCCACCCCAACATCGTCGCCGTATTGAGCGGCATCCTCGGGCCGGACATCAAGATGTTCCGCAACGCGGTGCTGCTGAAGCCGCCGGAGGTGGGCTCGGCCAAGGGCATGCACCAGGACTCGCCGTACTGGCCGATCCGGCCCATGGAGCTGTGCAGCTGCTGGTTTGCCATCGACGCGGCGACCGTCGAAAACGGCTGCATGGGGGTGATCGCCGGCGCGCATCGGGACGGCGCCCTGCCCCACGCGCACGTGACCGACGACTACGTGATTCCGCCGCACCACTACGACGAGGCGGCCAAGACGCTGGCGCCGATGCCGGTCGGCGCGGGGCTGTTCTTTCACTCCCTGCTGCCGCACGCCACCGAGCCGAATCGCAGCGAGCAGTGGCGGCGCGCCATCGCGCTGTCTTACATGAGCGCTCGCTCGGCCCATACCGACCCCGCCGGCGGCCCGGTCTACTTCCCCATCGCCGGCGCCACCTACCCCGGCTGCGTGCGCTAACGCTGTTTGCGGTAGCTGGTGTCGCCGGGCATCATGTGGGCGATCACGCACAGCCGCGGTGCATCGCTCAGGTTGGGGCCGGAGCCGTGCAGCGTGAGGCAGTGATGGAAGCTCACCTCATAATCGAAATCGCCTGCCCACAGCCGGTCGTGGGCGCGGCGCAGGCGTGCGGTGGTGTCTGCGTCGAACAGCCGCGGACTGCGCCAGTAGCCGCGCTCGCGGTACTCGGCGAGCACGCCCTCGTCGATCAGCGCGTCGATGTCGATGCCATCAACTACCATGGCCGTACCCTACCGAGTCGGCGGCGCGTTAGGCAAACGCGACCGTCAGCTCGCGCAGCGACGGAGTGTTGCACCCATCGAGCGAGGTGAGCGTGGCCTGGTACTGCAGCCAGTGCTGTTGGCCGCGCAACCCTATCACCGCGCCCGGCGTTCGAAACGTGCTGCCGGGGCCCGTTGCGCCGTGCCACGGCGCAGTGTTCCTCTGCGCTCGCGAGGCTGCCCAGCGAAGCTGCAGTTCGACCGCGGTACGCGGCGGGGTGTTGGCGATCCACTCCACCCGCACCGGCCGCCGGCCCGCCAGCTCGCACGCCGGCGAGCGGTAGCGCTCGCACGGCTCGCGCGTAAACGCGTTGCCGAAGTCGCGCGGCGTGCTCAGGTGCGGGCCCATGCCCGGCAGGCGCACGGGGTTGTCCAGGTCGAGGCCGTCGGGCCCGTTGCGGAACGGCAGCGAGTCGACCCGATGGCCGAGGTCGGTGCGGTGGCATACGGTGAACACGTCGCGCCAGCCGTTGCCGTTCATGTCCACCACCTGGAAAGCGCAGCTCGCATCGCAGTCGATCACCGTGGGGCGTTCGTAGTCGATGCCGGCCGGGGTGCCCCAGTAGATGTGCGCCGGCAGCACGCGGCTGGACGGCGTCGAATAGGCGGGCACCAGCAGGTCCAGGCGGCCGTCGCGGTTCACGTCGGCAACGGTCAGCAGGATGCTGGAGGCCTCGGTGCGGTGAAACTCGCCGCGCTCCTGGGAGTACCCGTCGGCTCCCCCATAGAGGATGAAGAAGCCGCTGGCGATGCGCGTGTAATGGCCCATCAGCACCACGATCAGATCCAGGTAGCCGTTGCCGGTGAGGTCGGCGCAGTTGATGGCGGCCACGTTGCCCGGCCCGCCGATATCCAGGGGAATGCGGCTCACGCGCTGCGTGGAGAATCCGTCGGGACCGCCATGATAGATCGCCAGATAGCCGCGCACGTCGTAGCAGACCACGTCCAGCCAGCCGCTGCCGTCCAGGTCCGCGACGCGGGCGTTGCCCTTGGTGTAGGTGGGCAGCGCGGTGGCGCGCCGGCTGCAGAACCCGTGCTGCGAACCGTGAAAGATCACCGTCGAGGCGGCCATGGTGGCGGGCTTGTGATCGTGGGTGTAGGCCACCGCCAACAGGTCGAGCCAGCCGTTGCGGTTGAAGTCGCCCACCTGCACGTAGTGCACGTTCCGGCCGGCCATCCTCGCGCCGCGAGACGATCAGGTCGATCCGTCCGTCGCCGTCCAGGTCGGCGGCGTGCACCCAGGTACAGTAAGTAAGCGGCAGGAGCTGCCGCACCTGGTCGAGAGCGTCCGTGGATCGGATCTGCACGCCATTCTGGGCCGCGATGAGCAGTTCGTCACGGCCATCCCCATCCACATCGGCCGCCGCCACCCGGCAGGCGCCCGCGGCGAACATCGTCCACGTGCCCTCGACCGGCAGCACCGTACATGCGTCCGCAGCGATACGTCCGCCGCGGTTCCAGAAGATCCGCACCTCGTTGCCGCCGGCGAAGATCACCTCCCTCATGCCGTCTCCGTCCAGGTCGGCCAGCACCACCTGCATGGCATAGTGGGTCGGCAGACGGAGCGGCGCGTCCACGGCGAACCCGCTGCCGCGCCGCCGATAGAGGAATGAGTCGGTGTCATGTTCGAAGCCGGCGCGGTAGTTGGCCACCACCAACTCCAGTTCACCGTCGCCGTCGATATCGTCGCACACCACCGACAGTGCTCCGATACCGGGAATCGCGAACTCTGCGGTGGCAGCCTCGAAGACTCGCGGGCGGATTTGCCGGTACACGTGCAGCGGGCGCGGCGCGCCGGCATTGTGATGGTCCACCCAGGCCGACGGCATGATGAGATCGAGCAGGCCGTTGCCGGTCAGGTCGGCGGCGGCGACGTCGTAGGCCCCGGCGGTGGGGAGTACGGCACGCTCGCCGGTCAGGCCGCTGGGACCGCCCCAGTAGACGTAGGAGTCCAGTTCCGAGGTGACCCCGTTCTCGGCGTTGACCACGATGAGGTCGAGGAATCCGTCGCCGTCCACGTCGGCGGCATGGCTCATCCATCCGCTGTCGTTGGGCAGCTCATGCCTGCCCCACTGCCCGCCCGGTACCTTTGGCTGGGTGTAGATCCAGGTCGGGCCGCGCTCGTCGTAGCCGTGGGAGTTCGGGAATATCAGGTCGACGTGACCATCGCCGTTGGTGTCGGTGCGATGGATCCACTCCACGGCGCCGGCAGCGGTCGCGTACAGGTTGTCGCCGCCGTTGTCGAATTCGCCGCGCCGGAATGCGTCGAATCCGCCGTGGTCACGCTGGCGCCCAGGAGGGTACCCGCGGCCCGGCTGCGCGAGTTTGCCGGCGTCAGATTTGTGCCGGGTGGATGGGGAATGACCGCTGAAGAGCCAGAAAGGGGATTCGAACCCCTGACCTGTTCATTACGAGTGAACCGCTCTGCCAACTGAGCTATTCTGGCAATGGCCATAAAGATAATGCATCGGGGACCAATGAGGAACACACCCGCTCCGCTGCAGCCGCCTACCGGTCCGGTCGGTCCGGTCGCCACTTGCCGTCGAATCCGGTGTAGCCATCGGTGTAGTGCCTCAACCGATCCGGCAGCCGGCCGATCAGTGCCCGCGCCGAATCTGGCAGCGGCCACGGGGCGTCGATGCGCCAGGCCTTGGGACGGAAGCCGATGCCGCACGAGTAGCGGCGCTCGCTGGTAGCCATGTTGGCATGGAAGGTGCGATCGGCGAAGCAGATCAGGTCGCCGGGCTCTGCGCTGACGGCGACACACCCCGGGGCGTCCATGTCCCGGCATGCGGCGTCCGCTCCGAGGCGCCGGATGCCGGTTCGGTCGTTGATGAATTCGAACCCCGCCGGCTGCCAGCCGGGCAGGTGCGAGTTCTCGATCACGGCGATTCCGCTACGCTCGGCGGCGCTGCCGTTCAGGTAGAACCACAGTCCACTCGGGATCGGGAATCGGTTGAGGATCTGATTCGCGTTTTTGGGATCGGCCGCGATGTGACCTTGGAAATCCATGTGCCAGGCGCCCATCTCCTCGCTCGCGGTACGCAGAATCGCTGCCGAGCGGTGCAGGCACAGATCGCGCGTGCCGTGGACCGCGCAGATGAAGTCCCAGTACGGCGCGTGGTCGACCAGTTTCCAGACCGGCTCGCTCACTTCCGCGAACGCCATGTGATAGCGGTTGGACGCCGGCGGCAGGGAGCGTTCGGGATCGAGGTGCCGATCGATCGACTCCTTCAACTCGTCGACCAGGCGCGCGCCGATCATTCCGCTCACGACGCAGAAACCGCGCCGCTCCAGGCAGGCGAGCGCTTCCGAGTGATCGC
The DNA here is from genome assembly GCA_965262935.1 of Spirochaetia bacterium. Classification (GTDB taxonomy): domain Bacteria; phylum Spirochaetota; class Spirochaetia; order SZUA-6; family Bin103; genus Bin103. Next base: position 3,008,824 of record OZ253572.1, read on the forward strand.
CCGGCTCGAAGTGGTACCGGTAACTGGGAACTGTCGACATGGTCGGATTGTCCCCGGTGCCGCCGGTGCCGCGCAACCCGCTACGCGTTCTCGCCCGGAACGTGCAGATTGAATCCCGCCGCGGCGGCGGGACCGGTCCGGGTCAGTGTCCCAGTTTCTTCAGGATGGCGGGAAGGTGCGCCTTCTGCTCGTCGGTCAGCGGGCGCATCGGTGCCGTCAGGGTGTCATGGTCGATCACGCCGAGCAGCTTGAGCGCCGCCTTGAGTCCGGCGAAGCTGCCCGACTGGCCGCTGCCGAGCGCCATGGCGCGGGCGGCGTGCAGGGTGGTGGCGTGGTGGCGCAGGATCGCCTCCTGGTCGCCGCACTGGCCCGCTTCCCACTCCCCCGCCACGCTGCGCGGCGCCAGGTTGGCGATGCCGGGAATGACGCCGTGCGCACCGATGCCGGCCATCGAACTGCGCCACGTGGTGCCGATGAAGCGATACGGGTCGATCGCGCGTGTCCGGCAGCGCATCACCAGCTCGGCGAACGCCTCGCCCGCCCCGGAGCTGTCCTTGACGCCTGCCACGGTGCCCTCCGCCGCCAACTGGACGATGGTGGCCGGCTCCACGGTGAGCTTGACCATGCTGGGAATGTTGTACACCCACAGCGGCTGCTCGCCGGCGTCCGCGATGGCGCGAAAGTGATCGACCATCTCGTCCTGGGTGTGAGTGTAGTAATACGGCGGCGTCGCCGCGATGCCGGCCAGCGGCATTGCCCGCACTTCCCGAGCGGCCTCGATCGCGGCGGCGGTGGCCGGCGCGGAGATGTTGCCGATAACCGGCGCCCGGCCGGCGACCTCATCGGCCACCGTCTCGATGACCAGCCGGCACGCCGGTGCGCTCAAGGCGGCGAATTCGCCGGTCGTTCCGGCCGCCCAGATCCCGTGCACGCCGTTGTCGAGCAAGAAATTCACCAGCCGGCGCAGCGACCCGGTGTCCACCGCTCCGTCCGGGGTGAGCGGGGTCAGGATCGGTACGATCACGCCGCGTAGCGCGGCGCCGGTCGGTTCGCTGGTCTTGGTCATGGTTGTTGCTCCTGTGCGGGTGCGGTCGGTGCATCATCCCCATCATGGCCGACAATCGCAACGGCATGTTACGGTGCGCGGGGATGAATCGGCGATGAATATCGTGCTGTTCGCCAGCGAATCCTGCCGCCAGAGTCTGCCGGTTACCGATCACCGGGCTCGCCACCTGCTGGAGGTGCTCAAGTGCCAGCCGGGCTCGCGGTTTCGGGCCGGCGTCGTGAACGGTCCGTCGGGGCTTGGCACCGTTGTCGCGATCGAGCGGGAACAGATCCGGGTCGAGTTGCACTGGGCCACGGTGCCCGCTCCGCCGACCGACATTACGCTCATCGTCGGCCTGCCGCGCCCGCCAAGCGCCGCCAAGATTCTCTACCAGGGCGCTGCCATCGGTTGCCGCGCGATCCACTTCGTGCACACCGGTTTGAGCGACCGCAACTATGCCATGAGCCGGCTCTGGCAGCGCGCCGAGTGGCGGCGGCATGTGCTCGACGGCGCGCAGCAGTCGGCCGCGACCACCGTGCCGGAGGTGACCTGCGGCGAACCGTTGCGCGTTGTGCTGCAGCGTCTCGCCGAGGGTGCGGGTTTGGTGGCGCTGGATCACGAGGCCGGTGCGCGGCGGCTGGGTGCGGTTGGCGTGCAGGCGCCGCTGGTGCTGGCGGTCGGTCCGGAGCGCGGTTGGAGCGCGCAGGATCGGGACACGCTGGCCGGACGCCACTTTACCTTCTGCACGCTGGGCGTCAGGATTCTGCGGGTCGAGACCGCGTGCGTCGCGGCCCTGGCTATTGCCAAGGCGCAACTCGGCGACATGTAGTCCGCTGCAGAGGGCCAGCGGCGCTGGTCTACTTGTTGAGCCCGTCGAGCACCAGCGTCGCGAATGTTTCTCCCAGGCGGTCGCCTTCTTCGACCAGCCGGCGCGACTCCTCGTCTCCCATCTGGGCGAGCAGTTCGATGCCCATGAATATGGCGTACACGAGACGGGCCGCGGCCGGCACGTCCACCGGACGCATGGTCCCGCTGGTGATCGATGCCTGCAGCGAGCGTTCCGCTCGCTCGATGCCGGGCTCCAGGAGTTCGGTGCGGACCTGTTCGGTCAGCTCGGGGTCGGCAAGCACCGCCGACAGCAGGGCGAAGAACGTCGTCATCTGCGGATGGGCGTGGCGCACGCGATTGTTTATGGCGCGCCGGTAACGTTCATGCATGTCGGCCGCGCCGCCGCCGCCGCCCACCACCTGCGCGCCGCCGATCACCCGCTGCAGCACGCCAACCAACAGATCGCGCTTGCCGCGGAAGTGGTGATACAGCGCGCCTTCGGAGAGTTCCGCCTGCGCGGCGATCAGCTTGGTGGTGGCGCGATCGAAGCCTCGCGCGGTGAACACGGTCGCCGCCGCATCGAGGATATGCTCACGCTGAGCGGAAGCATATTTCCGGCGCGCCGTGCGGGGTGTGGTTTCAGCCATACCCCCACAGTATAGCGCGGTGCGGAAGCCCCGTCCACGGGCGGGGCGATCAATCGTACTTGTTTCCGCGTGCCCGCAATATCGCCTCGGTGCTCGCGTTTTATGGTATGCGCTCGGGTGAAAACGCGGACGCTCGCTCTTGCGTTGCGTACCTGGCACCGTTCGAACGCTTACTCAATACAACCGGATTGACCAGCCCGTCCGGCGTACGTCCCGCCAGCAGGTCGATGACGCCGCACGCGACCTGCCGCGAGACGTTGCTCATCGCTTCGGCAGTGAGCCCGCTCACATGCGGTGTAAGCAGCGTGTTGGGAGCTTGGAACAGGGGATGGCGCCGCTCCGGCGAGGGCAATGCACGTGCAGGCCTGTTCGAGGATGCGCATGCCGGCTGCGCCGATCGGCTCGGTGATCAGGACGGTGGGACGTTCGGACGACGGTGCAGCCACGCGCATACCCTACCGAGTCACGCCGCATGCGGCTACGCCGTCGCATTCGATCGGGAGCGGCGCCGGGCCGTTCCGCGGTACACTCATCGTAGCGTGCTTCCCAACCCTGCACAGATCGGCTCGGCGCTGTCCGACCTCATCGGCGGCGGCAGCAGGCGGCGCGAGCGGCCCGACTACCGGCAGGCGTTCTACCTTGCCTTGGCCAGAGTACTCGGCGCCGCCGCGTGGATCGATGCGCCGATCAATCAGGACGAGGTGAACGTGGTCAAGAGCCTCCTCAACGAGCTGTCGCCGCGTCTGACCGCGCGCGAGCTGCAGTCGGCGCAGCGCTACCTCGGTGAGCCGGTGCCGCGCGCGCACTGGGACGACCTGCTGGTGGCATTGGCCGAGTTCACGCGGCGCCGCACGCGGCTGCAGTTCGCCCTGCAGCGGCTGCAGTTGCTGCTGGCCGCCGATGGCGAGCCGACCGAGGTGGAGCAGCGGCTGTTCGGGCACGTGCAGGCGATGCTGGACTGGCGTGGCCGGCAGCCGGATTCGGCGGCCGGGCAGCCTGAACAGCACGCCAAAGAGCCCGACGTCGGCATACGTCTCGGGGATCTCTCCGGCGCCGCGGCACGGGGCGCCGGCGCTCCGCTGGTAGAGCGGGTACAGGAGGCGGTGGCGGGGCGTCTGGATGCGAAAGCGGGCGCCGAAGTGCCGCGGCGGCTGGCGGTGTGGGCCGCCGCGGTGGCCCACGTCACCGTCCGCCGCGCCCGCACCGAGGGCGAGGACGCGGAACTGGTCGGCTTCCTGGCCGCCGTAGTCGGCGTGCACGACGCCGCCGCGGAAGCAGCGCTGGAAGCCGCCCGCGAGCAGCCGCCGAGCTCGGCGGACCACGGCGAATTGGCCGCCGAGCTGTGTGCCGCCGCAAGCGTGGTGGAGGTTGCCTCGCTGGCGCAGTTGTTGAATGCCGCGGCGGGCGGCGACGCGGCGCTGCACCGCTTGCAACGACTCAGCGCGGGCATGACCGACCTGACTTGGTAGTCGCGGAGGCGGCGGGCCCGCAAGGCCGACGGCTGCAACTGCTGCCGACGGCGCAGCGCCGCGCAACCGAGTGGCCTCCGTGGCAGCGCCGCGGCGCAGTCTTTATTGGCCTTGGTGGCCTTGGTGGCGCAGGGCGCGCAGAATCTCGTAGCAGGCGCCGAGCGGGTGGTAATCGGTCTTGCTCGGCGGGCTCTTCTTGTCGTCGTAGCGGTGCCCGCCACGGTCCAGGATCCGGTACCACGCGCCGTGCGCGTGATCCACGAAATGGCGGTCGGCGTAGTGCCAGGCGCGGTCGTACCAGTCCCAATAGCGCGCCTCTCCGGTGCGCACGGCCAGCAGCGCCGCCGCGGCCACCGTCTCGGCGAGCACCCAGTAGTAGCGGTCGGTATCGAGAATCGTCCCGTCGGGCGCGAACGCATAATGCATGCCGCCCTGCTCCTGGTCCCAGCTTCGTTGCAGCGCGGTGTCGAACAGGCGCGCCGCGGCCGGCGCCAGCCACGGTTCGGCACGATGGCGCTCCAGAATCAGCAGCAGCTTGGCCCACTCGACGAAGTGACCCGGCAGGTAGCCGTAGGGCCGGAACAGATTCCCGGCGTCGTCGCGGTTGTACTCCCAGTCGTGCTGCCAGTCGGTGGTGTAGTGCTCCCAGATCAGCCCCTGTGCCGGCGCCGCCAGCTCGACACAGATTCGTTTCGCCAGAGTGAGCGCCCGGTCGAGATACCGATCTTCACGGGAGGTTTCGAACGCCGCGAGCATCGCCTCGCACAGGTGCATGTTGGCGTTCTGGCCCCGATACGGAGAGATCTCCCGCCAGTTGCCCGCCGCGATCTCATCCACGTAGAGACGGGCGCCGGGATCCCAGAAGCGCTCTTCCAGCAGCTCGTATACCTCTCCGGTAAGCGTGTCCGCTTCGGGCACGCCGGCGCGGGCCGCCAGTGCCGCGGCAAGCAGCACGAACGCGTGGCCGTAGCAATGGCGGGTGCCATCCTCGACCCCGCGTGGTCCGAGCACCCACGCGAAGCCGCCGTCGCTCTGGCGGTGGGCGGATTGCAGGAACGCGACGCCGTGCGCCGCCGCCGACCGGTACTCGCCGCCGCCGAACAGTTCGGCGGCGACCGCGTAGTTGAATATGAAGCGGCAGGTGCCCACCAGGTGCTTGGTGTCGCGGTCGTAGATGGTGCCGTCGTCGGTGAACTGGTTGATGTAGCCGCCGCGCTCGGAGTCGATGCATGCCGGGTGATAGAAGTCGATGATCCGCCTGATGTGCCGGCGCAGCACGTTCGGGTCGCGGTAGTTCACGGCCATGAGCGCGCTCAACCGTTGGGGTTGATGTGTACCTTGATCGATTGCGAAGATTTGTCGAGGGCAGCCCCGAAAGCGTCGTGCACGGCATCCAGGGAGAAGCGTTGGGTGACCAGAGAGCGGGTGGCTTCGGCGTGGTCGGCGACGATCTCCATCGCGATCTGGTAATCGGCGCGTCCATTGGTCGCCGAATAGGTCATGGCGCCGACGATCTCGACTTCGCGCGCGGCGAGCAGCAGTGGATTGATGCGGACGGTGGGCACGGTGAACACGCCGAGCAGCAGCAGCCGGCCTTTCGGCCGCACCGTGAGCTGGGCGGTGAGCAGGGTGTCGCCGCGCCCGCCGACCGTCTCCACCGCCACGTCCACCACGCGCAGCCGGGAGAGTTCTTGCAGGCGGTCGCGACCGGCGTCGTCGTCGGCGATCACCTCGTCGGCGCCGAGACGCCGGGCGGCTTCCTGCTGGTGGGGGTGGCGGGCGACGATCAGGGTCGTGGCGCCATTCGCCTTGGCCGCGATCAGGGCGGTGAGGCCGATCGTGCCGGCGCCGATGATCAGAACCGTCTCGCGCCCGCGCAGGTTGATCTTGCCGTAGCCGTGCACCGAGCAGGCCAGCGGCTCGGCCAATGCGATCAACTCGGGGTCGGCGCCGGCGGGGGCACGGTATGCCGTGCGCGCCGGTACGGTGGCCAGTTCGCTCATGCCACCGGCGGCGGTCTCGCCCACAATCCCGCGTTCGGTACACACGTGGTAGTTGCCGGTCAGGCAGAAGGAGCAGTTGCCGCAGCTCAGCAGCGGCTCGATGCCCACCAGATCGCCCTCGCGCACGTGGCGGACGCCGGCGCCCACTGCTGCCACGGTGCCGGACAGCTCGTGACCTGGCACCACTCCCGGGCGCGGCCTGAACTCGTTGCGGTAGAAGTGCAGGTCGGAACCGCATATCCCTGCGCTGGCCACGGCGATCTGCACCTCGCCCGGTCCGGGGTCGGCAACTTCCGACTCGCCGAAGGTAAGCTTCAGGTCGTCCGTCCAGCGCACCGATCTCACCATCCTTGCCATATCCGCCTCCTCCACTGATCGTTCAGGGAGCCTGAGTATAGCCGGTTGTTCGGCGTTACTGGAGTGCGGCGTGTTGCCAGGGAAGCGCGTCCTGGTTACAGTAGTGCGTGAACTACCGAGCTAGCGCGCGGGAGGGTTGACTCAATATGGCCGAAGCCGATCTTACAGGCCGCTCCGTACGCGGCGAGTGGCAGCCGGAATCGCTGCCCAAGCCGGCGCCGCTGTTCTCCTGGCCTCTGAAGCTGGCTCCGATCCTGAAGTTCCTGTTCGGGCATGACGGGTTGCTGTATCCCAAGAACGCCATCTACGCGGGCATCGCCGTCGTGGCATGGCTGTTCTTCACGCCCAGCCTGGCGCGCACCGAGACGTTCGCGATCGGCTGGATCGCCGAGTTGTATCTGCGCAATGCGGCGCTGCTGCTGATCGTCGCCGGCGGTCTGCACCTGCGGCTGTACATCCAGCGCGCCCAGGACCAGCGCTACAAGTACAACCCGCGCTGGCTCACCGGCAACAGCCGCGCGTTTCTGTTCGGCAACCAGACCCGCGACAACATGTTCTGGAACTTCGCCAGCGGCTGCACGATCTGGACCGGCTACGAGGCGGTCACGCTGTGGTTGTACGCCAACGAGTTCATCCCCTACGTGAGTTGGGCCCGGCACCCGGTGTACTGCGTGCTGATGATGGTGTTCATCCTGCTGTTGCGGCAGGCGCACTTCTACTGGACGCACCGTCTCACTCACTGGAAGCCACTGTACAAGCACGCCCACTATCTGCATCACAAGAACGTCAACATCGGGCCGTGGTCGGGCCTGTCGATGCACCCCATCGAGCACCTGCTGTACTTGTCCGGGGTGGTGATCCACTGGATCATCCCGTCGCATCCGCTGCACGCCATCTTTCATCTGGTGCACGCCGGCATCAGCCCGGCGGCGGGCCACGCCGGGTTCTACAAGTTCCAATTGGGCGACAAACATGCGCTGAACAACGGCGGCTACTTCCACTACCTGCACCACCGCTACTTCGACTGCAACTACGGCAACGAAGGGGTGCCGCTGGACAAGTGGTTCGGCAGCTTCCACGACGGATCTCCGGGGGCGCACAAGGCGATGCGCGAGCGCAAGCGGAAGCTGGGAAACCGCGGGGCACCGGTCACCGTCGACTGACAAGGGGTGCCGGCGACCGGCTGGTCGGGAGCACCAACAGCGGCGCTGGAGAGCGCTGACCGCGGACGGCTTCGAGCACACGTGTGCCACCAAATTACCTCCGGCACTTCCTGCTGACCAACCTGCTGCTCCCGCGGCCGAGTTGCGGCACTCAGATGGTCAATCTCGGCTAGCATTTTCGTAATATTTTTTCGTTGACCGTCCGATCAGGAAGTAATGATATTTCCCAGAATAAGCGATAAAGGGTGGATCGGACAGGGGAGTGAGCAGGATCTGGCAGAATTGGCACGTTTACACGCGCTTTTCGATGTGGAAATGCGGCTCGGATATCATTCCTAGGGCGAATAGATTGCCAACCCGATAATGAACAGGGTCACGTCAACATGCGGCGGTAGAATCGACTTTCTGTGGCAGTCTCGGGGCGCACCTCTCCGTGCCACGAGACTAACAAGAGCAGCCGTCTAGACCGGGAGCGCAGCGAGCCGGGAGAACGCTTTACCGAACCTCTGATAGTACTCACCCGCAGGCAGTTTGAGCAGCACGCCACGCCCAGTCGTTGCCACTATCCCCGCTTGGCATATCCACAGATACAAAAAGCGCTTGAAACGCAGCACCGCTCCATCGCCAAGCTGAAGCAGATTCAGCATCCAGGTCTTCAGGTTCCAGGCCAGCGCAGCGATCAGAAAGTATGCTCGGTTGGCCGCCAGAAATCCGGTCGGGACATGGGACAGTCCCAACCCATGCTTAAAGTCCTTAATCAGATTCTCTTGGTTGCCTCGCCCCTGCGCGATGCGCAGCACCGCAGTGTTGCTGCGCGTCGAGTTGGTCACCACGATCCAGTAGGCGTACTTCCTCATGCCATCGTCCAGGTACAATTGCTTGTCATCCTTGTCGATGATCGGCGTCCGCTTGATCACGAACCGGTACGGCTCACTCCAACTGTCAGGGCGAAATACCATCGACGCTATCTCGGGCTTGCCTTTGAACCAGCTCTTCGGCCGGCGCTCTATGGTGATCTTCCGCTTCAGGTTCTCCCGCCGCTTGCGCCGGCGCCCGCTGCGCCCCCCTCTGCTTAACTCGTTGGCCTGAAATGGTTTCCATGCGCTTGCCGGGAGCGCATGCACGGCCTTCATCACATTCGCGTGCTTCTTGGCCACGATGAAGAACTCTACTCCCCGAGCCGCGCAGATCTGCACCAGTTTTTGGTCATAGTAGCCACTGTCGGCGCGCATCCGCAGCGCCCGAAAGTGTTCCCCCACCCGCTTGATCATTCCCGGTAGTACGTCCTGGCTGCCGTAGCTGGTGTGCCGGTAGCCTTCCCGCAGATCCATATAGAGCAGGTCACCGGTCTCCGCCAGCGTCCCGTACAGCACGCTATAGCTCCACGTGTTGTTGTAGGCGAAGTCCGCTCCTTCTTTCTTTTCCCCATACACTTCATGAATCGACGAGTCCAGGTCGATGGTAGCCACCTCACGTCGCACCCGCGGCAGCATGGCGAACGACTGCTGTTGCAGGTCCTCCCCCACCTCACGTAACTCGCTGAGCGCTACCGCATTCCGATCCTCACCAAAGCGCGCCAGAAAGTCACCTGTCGTGGTCGCATGCGGAATCCGCTCGGTACCCAGTAGCCGCTTTGCTCCCTGATCGTCTCGGAACCGGTTGATGTCGCTGAGCGTGCTCCCCCCCGTCAGCATATTGTAGATCATGGTCAGGATGTGATCGGACTCCGTATACCACTTGCAACGGCGCAACACGCGGACCGCTGCATCGATCGCAGAGGCCACCCCCAGGCGCTCTACGAGCTGTCGTATAATGGCCAACCCAGACCAGCTCACCAGCGGAGCGCCGCGGTGCTCGGCGACCTGTATCGGTGGATACGAGAATTCCGGTTGACAAGAATCGTCAGTATGGTAATCTGGTGACTGTATCAATTCGGGTCCTCCTTGGTGTTTGACGGGAACGTGTCTAGATACTTTCCACTAAAGCACTTGGGAGGATCTTTTTCAACCCATTAGGAGCCGAATCGCTTATTTAGGGATATTTCGCGTCAGATCCGCCACGCCCGCGGATGCGAACGGCATCGCGCGGGTGCAAGTCGATACGTGGCGCACCACCTACGGGGGTATCGTACCGGATGCACACCTGGACGCACTCTCCTATCGGCACCGTGATTCGGTGTGGCGGCAGATCATTTCCCGGAAGCGCTCCGACGAGAGTCAATTCGTTGCCGAAACGGATGCCGGCGAGGTGGTCGCATTCGCCAGCGGTGGCCGCGAACTCGCGGGCGATTCCGACTACGACGGCGAACTCTACGCGATCTACGTCCTCGAACCGCACCAGCGGAAGGGCATCGGGCGGCGCCTCACCAGGGCCGTCGTCGAGCGCCTGATCGACGCCCGGTTCGACGCCATGTTGATCTGGGTCTTGCAGGACAATCCCTCGTGCCGCTTCTACGCGGCGCTCGGCGGAACACCGGTGCGCAACCGGACCATCTCGATTGGCGGTGCAGATCTCCCGGAAGTCGCCTATGGTTGGAATGACCTCGCACTCCTGGGGCGGAATCTGCGCTGAAGGTAGGGCGTATGAAACCGAAAGTCGCTGTCCTTGGCGCCGGCGCCATGGGTTGTCTGTTCAACGGCGACACGGTGGCGATCAGCTTCCAGAACGGCCTCGGCAACGAGGAAACGATCGCCGAGGTGATCGGCGCCGAGCGAGTGCTCGGAGGGGTCACCGCGCAGGGGGCGAGCGTGGAGCGTCCGGGCTGCATTCACAGCTACGCGGACCTGCCGAGCCAGATCGGCGAGATGAAAGGCGGCGTCAGCGATCGGGCAGCAGCGATCGCCGCCGCGTTCAGCGCACATGGGCTGGAAACCGTGGCCAGCCCCGACATCCGCTACGACATGTGGAAGAAGCTGATGGTGAACGTCAGCGTGAGCGCGATGTCCGGCATCACCAACCGGACTATCAGCGAGGCGGTCGCTATACCGGAACTCAAGGCGATGTGCTACGGCGCGGTGGCCGAGGCGGTGCCGGTGGCGTGCGCGGACGGAGTCGTGCTGACCCACGAAGAGAGCTGCAAGATCCTCGACCTGGTTACCGGTCCCGGCGGCACCGGAGCGAACAAGTCGAGTCTCTGTGTCGACATCCTCAACCTCCGGCCCACCGAGGTCGGCGTTATCAATGGCGCCGTGGTGGCCCGCGGCGTTCTCTACGGCATCGAGACCCCGATCAACGCCACCCTGGTAGCGCTGGTCAAGGGCATCGAATCCCGCTACCTGCCCCTCTAGCCTGACCTTCCTACTTATCCCATTGATTTGACCGCGGGATTCTCTGACTGATCCAGCTAAGTTTGTACCATGAAATAAGATACGTACTCGGGAAGGGCTCTCTTCTTGGGCGGATTAGTGTATACACTGAATGTATCGATGCGGGTGCCGGGCCGCTCGCTCGATACCACTCGAAATGACCCTCTGCAAGCCCTATTACGCACTGATGCCGGTTCTTCTTGACTGTCCCCGTATTCTTGTATACACTGATTGCCTTGGCCACCCTCCAGAAAAAGGTCTCCCGCGGGCGCACCTACTGGCAGATCGTCGAGTCCAGACGCGTCAATGGCAAACCGCGTCCCATCGTCCTGGAACATCTCGGCAGCGCAGAGAAATTACTCCAGCGCCTGCGCGATTCTCCGACGCGACCGGCAAAGGCGAAGGTCATTCAGTTCGGCGCGTTGGCCGCGCTCTGGCAGATCGCCCAAGAGTTGGATGTGGTGGGCCTCATCGATGCCCAGGTCCCCAAGCGAGACCAAGGACTGTCCTGCGGACAGTACCTGCTGTTGGCGGCGTTGAACCGCTGTGTGGCCGCCTCCAGTAAGGCTTCTCTGTACCAGTGGTATCGACGCACGGTGCTGAATCGACTGCTCCCCACTGCGCAGCGCTCGCTGGCCAGTCAGCGGTTCTGGGATCACATGAACATGCTCGACAGCGCTGCCATCGGCGCGATCGAGCAACAACTGGCCCAGCGGGTGATCGACCACTACCGGATCGATCTGCGACTGCTCATCTTTGATGCGACCAACTTCGATACGTTCATCAACAGCCGCACCGTCAGCGCACTGGCACAGCGCGGCCACGCGAAAAGCAAACGCGCCGATCTGCGCATCCTGGGCTTGGCACTCCTGGTGAGCACCGACTATCACGTTCCGCTGTTCTCACACCCGTATCCGGGAAACCAGAATGACGCCGCGTTGTTCGCCAGCCTCACCGAGACGCTGATCAGCCGCTGCAAGCAGTTGGCCCGAGACTGCGAACATATCACGCTGGTGTTCGATGGCGGCAACACCTCGCGAGCGAATCTGGAGGCGCTGCAAGCCAGCCCATACCATTTCGTCACCTCCTTGACCGTGACTCAGCACGAGGATCTGCTGGCGGTTCCCGCGAGCAAGTTTCACTCCTTCGCTGACCCACGGCTGGCCGGGGTGACCGCTTACCGCAGCGACCAGGTGATCTGGGGTGAGCGCCGCACGGTGGTGGTCACCAACAGTCGCCGGTTGCTGGAAGGGCAGCTGGCTGGGATCAACCATGCTTTGCGCAAGAAGCGCGCTGCGTTGCGCGCCTTGCGCAGCAAGCTGGCGCGCAGCCAGCTACCGGGAGCAAAGGGCAAAGGCTACAGCACAGTATCCTTGCAGAAGCATTTCGACGCGATCACCTCGGGTCAGTACGTAGCGCAGATTCTCAAGGTTCAGATCAGCGAATCCGACGGCGCACTCAGTTTTCGATTTCGCACCGATTGGGCAGCGTACCAGCGCTTGCAACGCAGGCGCTTGGGCAAGCGCATCCTGTGCACCGACAACGAGTCGTGGAGCGACCAAGACATCATCTTGGCCAGCCGCGCACAACATCATGTGGAGCGGGCGTTCAAACAGATGAAGAATCCCCACTGGGTGAGCTTCTCGCCGGCCTTTCACTGGACCGATCAGAAGCTGCGCGTACACGTGTTCTATTGTGTGCTGGCACTGCTGCTGAGTTCGCTGCTGCAACGCAAGGCGGCCCACGGCGGACACCTTCTTACCATCGAGCAACTACTGGCGGAGCTCAGCGGCGTAACCGAAGTGGTCAACCTCTACGCCGCGCCTGAGCCGGCCACCAGAGGGCGCTACCGGGCCCAATACGTGCTCTCTGAACGCTCGTCCCTGCAAGACAAACTGTGCCGCCGACTTGACGTATACCAACACGCCCATCCCTGACAGCACCACAGTCAGTGTATACAAGCCTCGTCCGACAGGATATCGAGTAACTTACTATGGTCGAATCATTTATCCACTCAGACTATCAGATACCCGAGATAACTAGGAAACTCACGCTAGGAAACCACAGGACAATGGTACTTGCCCCTGGGCGCCAGCGACGGGTCGCGGGTGGCGCGCGTCGACACAGGGGGGCGCTGCCTGGTGGCGCGCTATTCGGCCGGGGTGTTTGCCGGGCTCGCCAACCAGTTCGTATGCGACGGCGCTCCCGGGCCGGTGCTGGAAGTGGAGGTCGGCCGCCGAGTCGGCGCTGAGGGCTCCTTGCCGCAGGCGATGCGGGCGGCGCTGGCGCCGCTGGCGGCAGCCGGTCTGGGTCCGATCGCCCTGGGCGGCGTATTCCAGCTCGTCGCCGGTCAGATCCGCAGCCACGTGATGCCGGATTTCGACTGCATCGGCATCCCCTACTACGACGTGCAACGCGACGAGGTGGTGGCCGATTTTCTGCGCTTCTTCGAGCCGGTCGGGCCCGACCGGCTGTGCTTCTCGGTGCTGTGGACCGGCGACCCCACCGGCGGCGCCCTGGACCTGCGCCCGTCGGGCGAGCATACCCACTTCTTCCATCCGCGCGATCCCGGCCGCGGCGGCCACTATCACTACGACGTAACGCCGGAGGCGGTGCACTACCGCGGCTGGTTCGCGCCGGCGGAGGCGGTCTACCGGGTGGGCAACATCTACGCGCGGCTACGCAACATGGAGGATCGCGTCGCGTAAGTCGGCTTCGGCGTTACCGGTTCGTGTGCACGACTCCCGGCTGATGCTGGTTGGCGCCCATCAGTTGCCGCACCAGGTCCGACGGGTTGTCCAGATCCGCCAGTTGGGCGCGCAGGTCTTCCTGGGTCACGTAGATGGGGCGGGTATACATCCCCAGCAGAGCGCTGCGCGCCGCATTCGAGGTGTTGGGCCGGGCGGTATGCCAGGTCGCCCCATGCATCACCATCACACTGCCGCGGACGCCGGTCAGGATCTCTCCGTCGGGGTGCCAGTCGGACGCCATCTCCGGCGCTGGGCGATGCCCCTTGCGGTGGCTGGAGGGGATGATCCCGGTACCGCCGTTGTCGGCTGAAAAGTCATCCAGCAGCCACATGGTCTGCCCGCTGATGCGGTCGGTCGGCCACGGTTGATTGAGCCGCTGATAGGGCCAGTCAGAGTGCCAGCCGATTCGGTTGTAGCCGGGATAGGTGGTATTGGCGGTCCAGGTGGAGCAGATCATGTCCGGGTCGAGATACCGTCTCCAGAGCGCCACGATCAGCGGATGGCACATCAATTCCACGAAGATCGGGTGCTTGACCGCGATCCGCGCAACCCGCTGGGTACGCTTCTCGCGGCTGATCTCGTTCGCCTCATCCGCCAGTATGCGTTCCAGGATGGTGCGCACCTGATCCGCCTTCTCCACCGGGATCACCGACGGGATGATGCAATACCCGCGTTCATCGAGATCCGCGATGATTGCCGCGACGTCGTGCCCGCCATACGAGCCGTTAGGTGCACTCATGTTCTGCCCCCGTTCTCATCCGCTGCCGGCCACGGCTTCTCTCAATCGTCAGCATAAAGCTTGCAGCAGCGGCCTGTCGCCAGAGCGATCAGGCCGGTCGCCCGTCACGGGGCTGGCGACCAGAAGTGTGTGATCACGCCGTAGCGCGGCGTGGCAGTGGCGTTGCCGCCGGCGTAGTGCAGCGTGCGGCAGTGATGAAAGGTGGCGTCTCCCGGTTCGAGCGTCACGGCAATCGCGTTGCGAACGTCGGCGGTGGTGGCCAGCGCGCCGTTGATCTCCGAGCGCTCCGCAATCGAATAATGCTCCTGGATCGGGCCGCGGTGACTACCGGGAATGAACTGCATGCCGCCGTTCTCGCGCCATGCCGGGGTCAGCGCCAGCCAGCAGGTCACGGCGCGACCGGAGCCGTTGCGGTCCTGCCAGTAGCCGGCATCCTGATGCCAGTCGGTCTCCGCCGGATAGTGCGCCGGCTTCATGATGAGTTGATCGTACTGGTACGCCGCGTCCGCACCGATCAACAACCGGGCCGCCGCCAGCGCGCGCCGGAAGTAGGCGTGGCCGCGCCAGTGCGCCATGTGCTGCGACGGATTGGCGAGCTGCACCATCGCCCCCTTGACGCGCCGGTCGCCAAACGCCGGCACCTCGATCTCACCCCGTAGCGCCCTGTCGTAGTCGGCCAGCAGCTCGCTCACCAGCCCGGCATCGATCAGCCCCTTGACCACCACGAACCCGTCCCGCCGAAACGCCACGACCTGTGATTCTGACAGCGATGCTGTGCTCACAGCGACCCAGTATACGCGATTCAAGGAGAACCGAACCGCGCATGACGAACGGACGCGGTCTTGTTAGTCCAGATCGGGCAGCTCCGCGCGCGGCAGCAGAACACGGATGGTTCGTGGCTGTCCGGGAATACGGCTGATCAGCGCTCGCCGCTCAAGGCTGACGACCATCTGGTGCACCGCCGGCGGCGTCGTCTTGAAGTACCTCTGCATGTCGGCCTCTGCCGGTGGGCGGCCGTGTATCTTGCTGTAATAGTAGATGAATGCGAGATACTGCCCCTGCAAGTGCGTGTATCGAGGCGCCACTGGTCCGAGAGTGTGCACTCGGAGTTCACGTGGGGCAAGGTACTCAGTCCTCCGGATCGCGATGAGCAACGGCGTCTTGATCCACCCAGTCCTCCTCTTCCCAGGTCATACCTTGGCGACCGGGAACTTTGCGGGTGGGTCCGGCCTTGTAGAGTCGGCAGGACAGCGGCCCGTAGCAGAACGTCTCTTCACGATAGCGTTTTTGGGTTGGATTCCAGTGGTCGACGATGATCTCCACCGGCATCCGGCACCCCCAGATGCAACTTGAGCATGACGAGGAGTACGTGCGTGCGGCGAGGCGGCGGCAGCCGCGCTCGCGGAACACGTCAAGAACCGGTGGCACCCCATGATACGGCGGCGGCGCACCGGCTCGGTCCGTGGCGCGATTCAAGATCTTGAGCTTGGAGATCTTGTACAGCTCGGCGGTCTCCCTGCGCGTATCGGGAACGGGTACGCCCATCCCGCTCAACGCGGTGCCGACCTCGACGCGATGCCTGTCGTGCGCGGCCTCGCCAATCGCGATGGCGAACATGCGCGGCTCCCCGTCGACCGAGCCGGCGAGCCGAACCACATACCCCAGGTAGGTGTCGCTCCGTTGGTCGAACGACCGTAGGAGCCGAACCCTCGGCTGAATCGACATCACCACGCCGGACCACGCGATTGCCATGGGCGTCACCGCTCCACTCCCGTACCACTGATCATCAAGATTCGGAAGTGTTGCATATATTTCCGGCGGCTGCACGAGAGTCCGAGCAAACCGAGCAATCGGATTGCCTCCTCTGGGCGGTTGTCGCTGGCAACGATGGTCGGCTATTCTTGTCGGGAGAGGTGGAAAAGTGGCGGACCAGACCCGGCAGAAGAATGCGTGGCCACTGATTTTCACGTATCGGGGCAACGTATTCGGACACCGATATATCGCTTCAGTATCCGCGGTCAGTCGCGTCATCGGTATTCAGGAGGATGACGGGATCTGGTTGAGCGGAGTTCAGCCGGGAGGCATCGCGGCTGGTGGGACCGACGTGTGGGAAGCGTGCGCGGCGTACCGAAAGGCGTTCGTGGGTGTCTTGGCAGACATCGCATCGTCGGTGGGTGACTTTCCCTCCTTCCAGGCGGAAGCCGCTCGGATGCTGGGGGAACGCGACGAGCCGGCGTTCGAGGATTGGGCTGCGGCGGTGGAGGCCATCCGCACGAGCCGGCTCGACTGGACACAGATGCAGCAGTTGCCCGTGAAGCCCGCGTCCATGACACCTTCGTTGACCGTTACATTGAAATCGGAAATGACACCCGCCGACAACCTGATCGACGACGCCCCTGAGCTTGCCACGGCTGCCTGAGCCGGATGCTCCGCGAGATAGCGCTACGCACCGTATGGGCCATGCTGCACCACTACTGGGTCCGCTACAAGGGAAAGACGTACCGGTCGCTGCCGCTCGGAAGATGTGGCGCGCGCCGCCCCATGGTGCAGGCGTTCCACATCCGCAAGATGGTCACGCACCTCGCCATCGACCGCGATTGCGCAGATCGATATCTGTCATAGCCGGCGCAGGGGATGTCGGTGGGACCGCCCCTGCCGGCAGCGCTGTGCCCGATCTGGGCGACTGATGGCAGCCTCAATTCCGGCCTCCGGTACCTGGATGTAACGAATGTTATATCCCTTGTCGCTGAACACGCGATCTAGTACAATATGTCCGGTACAAGGATCATCAGGTAAGGCATGCACTACGCATCCGTTACATCAACCGCCCTGTCAGAGGACTACGCGCGCCGGATAAAGAGCCTGCGCGGGGTCCGGGAACTCACGCAGGGGCAGTTGGCCGACCTGATCGGGGTCTCCTACGCCACGGTCAACCGGTGGGAGAACGAGCAGTCGCGCCCGAACCAGTTGGCTTGGCGGCGGATCATCGAACTCGAAAGCGAAGCCACTCACCGGATTGCGGAACAGCCGGCGGCGTACGACGCGCCAGCACACCCGCCGAGCATGGACTTCGCAGCCGACCCTGCCGCCGTCGCGGCGGTCGCCGAGGCGCATCGGCTTGCCTACGGACACCTGTTCAATCCCGCGTTCGCTACGGAAACCTCGCTGATCGACCCGCTGCCGCATCAGCGCATCGCCGTGTACGAGCACATGCTGCAGCAGGCGCCGCTGCGCTTCCTGCTGGCGGACGATGCCGGCGCCGGCAAGACCATCATGACCGGCCTGTATGTACGCGAGATGCTGTCGCGGCGGCTCATCCGCCGCGTGCTTATCGTGCCGCCCGCTGGGCTGGTCGGCAACTGGGTACGGGAAATGCACTCTCTGTTCCGGCTGCCGTTCCGTATCGTCGGAGGTTCCGACGCCCGCTCCGGCAATCCCTTTGTCGGGCCGGACAGCGACCTGGTGATCACCAGCATCGACACCCTGGCCGGCGAACGCTTGTTTGGCCGTCTCGCGGACCCGGCGACCCTACCCTACGATCTGGTCGTTTTCGACGAGGCGCACAAGCTGTCAGCGCGTCGCGAGCCCGATTACCGGGTACGGAAGACCGACCGCTACAGGCTTGCGGAAGCAATTGGAGGCGCCGGCGCCGACAACGAGCGCTGGTCGTTGCATTGGTCCGCGCAGCACCTCCTGCTGCTCACGGCCACGCCGCACATGGGCAAGGACGATCCCTACTACTTTCTGTGGCGTCTGCTGCTGCCGGACGTGCTCTCGACCAGCGACGCGTTCGACCAGTTTGCAGAGGAGTCGCGGCGCAAGCACTTCATCCGCCGGACCAAGGAGGAGATGGTCCGCTTCGACGGAACGCCCCTGTACCCCCAGCGGAACTGTGACACCCTGAGCTACGACCTTTCGCAGGGTCCTGGGAGTGAGCAGGAACTCTACGACGAAACAACCGATTACATCCGCTACTACTACAACCGGGCGCGGATGCTGAACCGATCGGCCGCGCGCTTGGCGATGAGCGTGTTCCAGCGGCGTCTCGCCAGCTCGACCTATGCCCTGATGCGCTCGTTCGAACGGCGCCAGGGGAAGCTCCAGGCTCTGATCACACAGATCAGGGAGGGACGACTATCGGAAGAGCAGCTCATTCGGGTGCAGGGCGGGCTCGACGATCTGGATGACGATTTCGAGACGCGGACGGCTGATGAGGATGCGGGGGCCAACGGCGACGGTGAACGCCACGAGTCGTTCGAGGATCGTGCGTTGGGCGCCACCGTGGCGGTCAGCCTGGGCGAACTGGAAGCGGAACGGCTCATGGTTCAGTCTCTCCTCGAAAAAGCGCGAAGCCGGGTTGCGGGAGCCGATGAGTCCAAGTTCGACAAACTGCAAGAAGTGATTCGCGATCCACGGTTCGCCGACGACAAGCTGATCGTCTTCACCGAGCACCGCGATACCGCGGAGTTCCTGGTGCGGCGGCTGGAAGGGCTCGGGTTCGCCGGCAACGTGGCGCTGATTCATGGTGGCCTGCCGTATCAGGAGCGAGACCGGCAGGTGGAGTTCTTTCGCCGTTCCGTGGCGGAAGGCGGCGCCAGCTACCTGGTGGCCACCGACGCTGCCGGCGAGGGAATCAATCTGCAGTTTTGCTGGTTGATGGTGAACTACGACATCCCCTGGAACCCGGCACGGCTGGAGCAACGCATGGGCCGCATCCACCGCTACGGCCAGCAGCACGATCCGGTGATCATCGTCAATCTCGTGGCCGGAAGTACGCGCGAGGGACGGGTCATGAAGACCCTGCTCGACAAGCTGGAGGCGATCCGCCGGCAACTGCGATCGGACAAGGTGTTCGACGTGGTCGGGCGCCTGTTCGAGGGTGTGTCCGTTCGGGACTATCTCGCGCAGACCGTAGCCGAAGGGAGGGACGGTGACGCCGAGCGTCTCGATGGCCGCCTCACCGAGGAGCAGGTGTTGGCATTGGAGCAACGGGAGCGGGTGATATACGGAGAAGGCGGTGACGTGCGCCGGCGAGTTGCCGATCTCGCGGGCGAGGCGGACCAGGAACAATTGCGCCGGCTATTGCCGGGTTACGTGCGCTGCTTCGTGGAGAAGGCCGCGCCGCTGCTGGACTTGAGAATCGAGGGAGATCCGGAACGAACGTTTTTGCTTGCACCTCGCGGACCCGGTGCGGCCGACGCCTTGCTTCCCGCGCTCGAAGCGTATGCGGAACCGGCGCGGAACCGGCTCACGGTGTACAAGCCCGCGAACCGGGAGCAGGTAGCATGGCTACACCCCGGCGAGCCGGTATTCGACAGCATCTCGGCATCGATCCTCGGTCGATTCGGAGATCACGCCCTACGCGGTGCCGTGTTCGTCGATCCCTGCGCAACCGACCCTTACCTGTTCCACATCGCCGTGGTGACCGTCAGACAGAATGGAGCGGTGAGCGACGGCAGCGAGCACGCAACGACGGAAAGACTGCTGGAGTCACGTCTCATCGGCCTGCGGCAGTCATCCGATGGCACGGTGGAGGAGTCTCCCGTCGAGCGCTTGCTGCTGCTGCGCGGCGCTGAAGACTTCGCGCCGAGTCGAGTGCCGCTTGCAGGCCGCGCGCGCGGGATGATCAACGCCGCAGCCGACTATGCCGCTGAAGAAGTGGCGGAGCGACTCGCAGGCGCACATCGGCAGCGACTCACCGCGGCTCTGCCCTCCCGCGTCGAGTTCGTCAATCGCGGCTTCGACTTTCAAGCCGCTGAACTGGCTGCCTTGCGCGCCCGGCTTACCGCGCAGGCTCGCGACGGCGTCCGTCATGCTCAGTCGGAGCTGACTCGTGTTAAGGAACGCCAGCGCAACCTTACGGTCACCCGTACGCGACGGTTGGCACAGATCCACGAAGAAGCGGACTCCATCCGTGCCGGAGACGTGGAGTTCCTGCTCCATGCCCTGATCGTTCCTTCCGAGGATCCCGAGGAGATGGAGCGCTTCGACGCCGAAGTGGAAGCCGTCGCCGTGCGGGTCGCGACCGCATTCGAAGAAGGCTCCGGCGGGGACGTAAAGGATGTGTCGCGACCGGCTCAGGCTCGGCGGGTTGGGCTCTCCGACTGGCCGGGCTTCGATCTGCTTTCTATCCGCGCCGCTGGCAAACGTCGCTGTATCGAGGTCAAGGGGCGCGCCGGCAGCGGCGGCGTCGAGGTAAGTGACAACGAGTGGGCCAAGGCGTGTAACCTGCGCAACGAGTACTGGCTCTACGTCGTCTACGACTGCGCCAGCGCCCGGCCGCGCCTGCTACGAGTACAGGATCCATTCGCCAAGTTGCTTGTAGGGAGCCGGAAACTGCTCGCGCACACCGTGACACCGAGTGCTGCCCTGGAGGCAGCCGAGTAACCAAGAGGAGAAATAAATGGGAGCGACGCACGTCACCGTTACCATTCGCAACCCGGCAGAGCCGGACAGAACCTGGGAAGGACTGTTCCTGGTCGATACGGGTGCGACCGATTGCCTGGTTCCACGTCCGTGTCTGGAAGGCATCGGCCTCCAGCCCAAGGGTCAGCGCGTATACGAGCTGGCCAACGGTCAAGAGATCACGCTCGATATCACGACGGCCGACATCGAGTTCATGGGGGACATCGTCGGCGGAACCATCATTTTCGGTGAGTGCGGCACCGAACCGTTACTTGGCGTTACCGCATTGGAATCTGTCGGCATCGAAGTCGATCCCGCCAATCAAACGTTGAAGAGGCTGCCAGCCGTGCGCTTGAAGAGCCTCCGTAAGCTTGTCGGAGCGTTATTGCTATGTCAGCCAGACTCTTTGGCCGAGGGAGGCTTGTGATCAGTGCCACTCACTCAGCGTGGAATAATGAGTATCGGTGGCGATCTCGAGGAAGAGACACAGAAGAGGATAAATGGCACATTTGCAGTTCTTGACCGGAAAATAGGTCAGCTTTCTCGGGCACGAGGTCTGTATCCGAGTCAGGTTCGTGTCATGCAGCCATTGCACATTTGTGTGCTAGTTGACAGCCGCGATGTATTCGTTGTTCTCGCAGTGCATGACATCGGAGGGATAGCAACACGGCAGTACATTGATTGGTCGAGAAAGCCAACAGGAATGACGATAGAAGCTGCGATATTTATAGCTGATAGGGATATTCGGCCAACGATCGAGAGAATAGATGGGTTGCGCTGTTTGAGAGCTGATGACATCTATGACAATCGACCAATCATCGAGGATATTTGGCGGCAAATTAATGAGTCAGCGATAGTGATCTCAGAACTAACGGAGAGAAATCCGAATGTGTTCTACGAAACTGGGATTGCGCACACGATTGGAAAGGAAGTGATTCTCATAACGCAATCAATGGATGATGTACCCTTCGACCTTAGACATCTTAGATGTATTGTTTATGACTACACCCCTAGAGGTACTCGGAATCTGGAAGGAAACCTAACGAGTACGGTCTTGCAGATTCTAAAGAGACGTCGGTCGTAGTGCTTATTCGGGAGGAGTCGTCGACTACCGCTGCTGTTCGAAAGAGTATGGCCGCAAACGATCGACGCATAATTGAGATCACGTTTCCCGTGAAGGAGGTCTCGCTCGATTCGGTTCACGAGAAAAACGTGCGGCACGGGCATATCTCTACACTACACATATGGCCGGCGCGGCGTCCGTTGGCGGCGTGCAGGGCAGCGTTGATCGCGACGCTGCTTGCCGATCCCGGTGATGCGGATCAACGCAAGGCGATTTTGGAGCGTATGGCCGGGCGGGTGGTCGAGAAGGTGGAGCGCAAGCGGGTGAGCGGCCGCCTAGTGGAGAAGGTGAAGGAGGAGACGGCCGGCGGCATCCTACATTGGGGCCGTGAGGGGGACGCCGATCTGCAGTGGTTTCGGGACGAGATTCGAAAGGCATACGGAGGACGCGTGCCGAGGGTGTTGGATCCGTTCGCGGGGGGAGGTGCCATTCCTCTTGAAGCGATGCGTCTGGGCTGCGAGGTGACTGCCATCGACATCAATCCGGTGGCGTGGTTTATCCTCAAGTGCACGCTGGAGTACCCACAACGACTTGCTGGGTGGACGCATCCGCTTCCGGAGTTTGCTGCGCGCGACGCGCAGTTCATGGCCGACTTTCTGAAGTCGCGAGGATTCAAGGGCGCCACGCTGCGGACCCTGCTCCAGCGGCTTGGGCATGGCGACCGTGGCGGAATTCAACTCGAACTCATCAGCCTTGATGATCCGCTGCTCGATGCCGACCTTGCGTGGCACGTGCGCGCTTGGGGGCGCTGGGTGCTGGCGCGGGCGCGGAAGCAGCTGGCGCTCTACTACCCCACTTATGCCGAGTTCGTGCCGATGACCACTGACGGCGACTACGAGAAGCCGCCCGTTCGACTGATAGTCGACGTGGATGATGAAGGTATCGCCCAGGTTGATTCGCTGAATGCCGATTACGAATCACAGTATCTCAGCGATCCTCGTAACCCGCGCTGGGTCGCGAAGCCCGCGGTAGCCTATCTCCACGCGCGCACGGTAGGGTGCAAGCAGTGCCGCGCTACGCTGCCGTTGCTCAAAACACGCTGGCTGTGCAAGAAGGAGCGCAACCGCGTCCTGCTGACGATGGATCCCGGACGATCGCAGACGGGCGTCATGTTTGGAGTGCACACCGACGTGCCGCATTGCGGTGGCAACGCCGCCCAGCGGCGGGAGCACGACAAGCGCATCGGCGGTGGGACCATGTCACGGACAGGCGCAACCTGCCCGTGCTGCGGTGCCATCATGACCATGGAAGATATTCGCATAGAGGGACGCGCGGGCCGGTTGGGCACCGTGATGACGGCCGTAGTTGTGGACGGCCCTCGGGGCAAGGAATATCGTTTACCGACCGAGCATGAGCGCACTGCAACTGCGGTTCCCGAGGATCAGCTTCAAGCCACTTATGCAGATATCCCGTTTGGTTCTCCTGAGGAACCGCTGGCGAGCAAAGAGGCTCTCGGGTTTCGGGTGCCGCTATACGGGTTCGATACCTGGAGAAAGCTGTTCACCGACCGACAGCTGCTGGCACTTGGCACCATTATCAAAGTGATAAGGGGAATTCCCTCGTTGGAGTCGTTTCGCGATCACGGTGAAGCTTCATTGGCCGTAGTCGCCATGCTCGCCGTGGCCTTGGATCGTGCGGCTAACTATATGAGCACGCTGTGCATATGGGAGCCTGTCGCAGCCGAAATAAAGCAGACGTTCCTGCGGTTCGCTTTGCCGATCACCTGGGACTTTGCCGAAGGGAACCCACTCGCCTCCGTCGACCGCCTCTTCGCGGGTGGGATTTCGAGTGTCGGACGAGTCCTTGATTCGATAACACCCGCTATAGCGGGCAACAGCCCTCCGGCGACAGTACTGTGCCAAAGTGCCACCACATCGGTTGAACAGCATGATCTGGTAGTTACCGATCCACCGTACTATGACGCTATCCCCTACTCCGACTTGATGGACTTCTTTCACATATGGTTGCGCCGTACATTGTCGGGGCTCGCCCCGGAGTTCGACAGATCGTTCAGAGAACCACTTGGGCCCAAGTGGAACACGGACAACGGCGACGGCGAATTGATCGACGACCCGAGCCGGTTCGGCGGGGACCGAAAGCAATCCAAGCGAAACTACGAGGACGGCATGGCTCGAGCGTTCGTCTCCTGTCATGCGGCGCTGCGGCCGGAGGGTCGTATGGTGGTCGTCTTTGCTAACAAACAGCCAGATGCTTGGGAAACCTTAGTATCAGCGATAATCCGGGCGGGATTCGTGGTAAGTGCTAGTTGGCCCATCGCTACCGAAATGCGCGGCGGTGTTCGAAACCATGGAAGAGCGTCCCTGGCATCTTCCATATGGCTTGTGTGCTGCAAGCGGAGGAACGCCCGTCCCGGCTGGGACAGCAGCGTCCTGGATGAGATGCGCGAGAACATCACCGAGAAGCTGCGCGACTTCTGGGACGCGGGGATTCGCGGGCCGGACTTCGTTTGGGCGGCGACCGGGCCGGCGCTGGAAGCGTTCAGCAAGTATCCGGTGGTCAAGAAGGCGAACGCCCCTAACGACCTGATGACGGTGTCGGAGTTCTTGCGTGAGGTACGGCGGATGGTGGTCGACTTCGTCGTCGGCAGCGTCCTGAAACGCGCTGACGGCGAGGAAGGTGCTACCGGACTCGACGACGTGACCACCTATTACTTGCTGCATCGCAACGACTTCGGCATGGGTGAGGCGCCCGTGGGGGGCTGCATTCTCTATGCACTGTCGTGCAACCTTTCCGACTCCGCGCTGGTCAAGCAGCACGACCTGCTGTCGCAGTCGGGGCGCGGTAGCGCGCAGGAGTCCGACGATCCGGCGGCGGACGAGGAACGCTCTGGGGGCGGCGGCGCCAAGGTCAAGCTCAAGCCGTGGAGTCGAAGGCAGGGCCGCAGCCTCGGCCTGGAAGCACCGGGCGGGCGCCCGCCACCGCTCATTGATCAGGTGCACCGATTGATGCACCTGTGGCGAGCTGGCGACCAGGTCAAGGTTGACGACTACCTCGACACCCGTGGTCTGCCGCGCAACGCCCTGTTTCACCGTATCCTGCAAGCGCTCATCGAGCTGGCCGAGGGTGACTCCGAGGAGCGCTCTTTGCTGGAAGCCCTGAGTAACCGCGCGGCTGACCGTGGCGGAATCGGCTATCGCCAAGGCGAGTTGATTCCGAAATGACGTGCACAGCCCAAGGACGGAGCTCCGGGAGTTCCTCGGCCGCCTTCTCGAATCCCGTCGTTTCGGACATGATGAAGATTATCGGTGACGTAACGCGTATCGTGGGGTTCGGGATTCATAGGCTATCACTAGCAAACGGGAGGGCCGTGATGGGAACACCAGCTATCCATCCGGGAGAACATCTCGCCGAAGAACTGAAGGCGCTCGACATGAGTGCCAGCACGCTCGCAAGACAGCTGAGCATGCCTACCAATCGAATCACCGAGATTCTCAATGGGAGGCGTGCAATCACCGGAGACACCGCGCTGAGGTTGGCCCTTTGTTCCGGCACCAGCGCGGAATTCTGGCTCAACCTCCAGAAGCTCTACGAGCTCCGGCTTGCAGAGGAATGGGTGGGAGACCATATCGACTCCCCGCCGACGCTCAAGAGTTACGACACGGTACGCTCGTGAGTCCCTGGCATGAGGTCGTGCAACTGCGCGACGATCTGAAGAGTGGCGAGCTGTCGCTGGCGGTATTTGCCGCCGACCTGTACGACGTGGTGATGCAGAAGGGACACCGGCCGGTATACGAGCAACCGACTCAGTTCTTTGCCCTCACCTACCCGACTCTCAATCTGCGCGAACTGGTCAAGGACGTGGCCCTTCGCCTGGCCGGGCGCAGCGACAAGGCGTACCGCAAGCTGGCCGTCAACTACGGCGGCGGCAAGACGCACACGCTTATCGCGCTCCGGCATCTGGTACATGACCCCGGCGCGTTGCCCGACCTGCCGGCGGTTCGCGAGTTCGAGGCGCACATCGGATTCAGGGCCCCGCGGTCGCGTGTCGCGGCGCTGTGCTTCGACAAGATCGACATTGAAATAGGTGTGGAGACACCAGACCCGGGCGGGAAGCTGCGCAAGCTCAGATACCCATGGAGCGTGCTGGCTTGGCAGTTGGCCGGGTCGGATGGGCTGCGGCTGATTCATGCCGATGGCCAGGACGCCGAACGAGAGACGCCGCCGGCCGAGCCGCTCCTGGCGGAGTTGCTGGCCAAGCCGCAAGCCGACGATCTCGCCACGCTGGTGCTGCTCGACGAGGTGCTGATGTACCTCCGGGTGCAGGTCGAAATGGATTCGAGTTGGCGCGGCAGGTTGATCAGCTTCTTCCAGTACCTCACGCAAGCGGTGGTCAAGGTGGACCGTTGCGCCATGGTGGCGTCGCTGCTCGCCTCGGATCCGCGCAGGCATGACGCTTTCGGCAACGAGTTGCTGCGCGACGTGTCAGAGGTGTTCGGCCGGCAGATGGAGGAAGACGCGAGTCCGGTGAGCAAGGAGGACGTGGCGCAAGTGTTGCGCCGCCGGTTCTTCACGCCCGAGTCGATCAGCGATCAAGGCTCATTCCGGCCACACGTGGCGGCGACGGTCGGCAGCATCGCGGCGCTCGACGAGCAGACCGCCAAGGAGCGAGCGGCCGCGGAGCAACGCTATCTCGACAGCTATCCTTTTCACCCGGAACTCACCGAGGTGTTCTACAGCCGGTGGACGCAACTCGACGGCTTCCAGAGTACTCGCGGCAGCTTGCGCACATTCGCGATCGCCCTGCGCGATGCGGAGCGATGGGACACCAGCCCTCTGATCGGCCCGAATGTGTTTCTGAACGAGCCGGGCACGAACGACTTGGCCGAAGCGGCAAGCGAACTGGCTTCGTTCGCCAGCGTCGATACCGACGGTGGTGCGCACCAGCAATGGCGGCCGATCCTCGAAGGCGAGTTGGCCAAAGCGCGTGCGATTCAGTCCGACAGCGTCCGCCTCCGCCACCGGGAGTTGGAACAGGCAGTGGTAGCTGTGTTCCTGAGCTGTCAGCCGATCGGGCAGAAAGCGTCGACGCCGGAGCTGATGGTACTGCTCGGAGCGGCGAAGCCCGACCGGATCGAACTTGAGACGGGATTGCAGCGCTGGACTGAGGTGTCGTGGTTTCTGGATGAAGCTGAAGTTGCGACGCGGGGAGGCGATTCCGGCGCAACCAGCGAACTGCCGAAGGCATGGCGCCTGGGTAACCGTCCCAACCTGCGGCAGATGCACGACGACGCCTGTCGCAACCGGGTGCCGCCGGCGCTGATCGAGTCGCAGCTCATTGATGCCATCGAGCGACAGCGGACCCTCACCTCGGGGGCAAGCGCCGCCGGTGCCAGAGTCCACAGCCTGCCGGCGCGTCCGCGCGACATCGCCGATGAAGGCGCATTTCACTACGCGGTGCTTGGCCCGCGGGCGGCCTCGGAGCCGGGCAAGCCAAGCGCCGAAGCGCGCACGTTCATCGAACAGACGACGACCCCGGATCGACCCCGGGTGTACCGCAATGCGGTCGTCTTGGCGGTACCGTCGCGCGACGGTCTCGATGCTGCGCGCACGCGCATACGCGACTACCTCGGTTGGGAGGAAGTTCGCGCCCAGTTGAGGGATCAGCCGATCGACCCGCTGCGCGAACAGATGCTTGCCGCCGAAGCGGCCACGGCCGGAAAGCGGGTGCCGGATGCGGTCAGGTCAGCCTACTGCATGGTGGTGACCGTCAGCGAGAGCGATGCCATCCACGCCTTCCGGATCGTGGTCGGCGACGAACCGCTATTCACGACGATCAAGGCCGATCGTCGATCGCGCATCCAGGAGACCGCCATCAGTTCGGACGCCATGCTGCCGGGCGGACCCTACGACCTGTGGCGCGAGGACGAGCAAGCGCGGCGGGTCAAGGACTTGGTGGGGGCGTTCGCGCAGTTCCCGAAGCTGCCGAAGATGCTGCGAACCACAGAGATACTCGATACCGTGCTGGATGGGGTTCGAAACGGAATCTGGGTTGCTCAGCTTGCGCGTCCGGATCGAACGATCAGAACGTTCTGGCGTGCCGGCATTGACGAGTCGGCGCTCGATGACGCCGGCCTGGAACTGGTGCTCCCTGAAGCCGCGAAGCTGAACGGGCTCGAATCCGACCTGCTACGGCAGGGCAACCTGCCGGGACTTTGGTCCACCGACGCCATCACCGTCCAGGACGTGTACGACTATTTTGCCGGCGGTCGCGAGGTTGTTCTGCCTCGCGAGGGGTACGAGGAGACCCTGCGTATCCCCGCATGCGAACCGGCTCAGGTCGACGCCGCGGTGCTGCAGGCAGTTGAGCAGGGGTTGGTGTGGCTGACCAGCGGGCCGGCGTCAATCCTGCATGAGCCGGTGCCGGCCGGTGTGCTCAGCGCGGTCGCGACCCTGAGACCGCCCCCTGAGCGGATTCCGGTAGACGAAATGATGGCCGAATCGATCCCCGATGCGTGGCGCGACGGGACGACCAATGCGCTTGCCGTCGCCACGGCTCTGTCGACCAAATACGGCGCCACTCTGCCCTGGGCGGCGGTGCGCGCGGTGATCGAGGACGCGATCCGCGCGCACTGGGTCGAGTCCACCGCAGACAGCGCTGCGTGGCCCTGTGATCTTGCCAGCGCCCGTCACGTGATGCTGAGAGTACCGACCGACCAAGAATCGCGTGGCGGCAATCGCGAATCCCGCCAGACACCGCGGGGGCTGCTCACAGCCGAGGCACTCCTGGAAGCCCACGGCATCCAGGACTTGGCAGATCAGATCCCCGAAATCGCCAAGGCCGCCGTCGGCAATGCCCTCAAATTCCACATCCGCGTCGAGTTCGGGGGAGACAAACCTCCGTCCAGCGAGGCAGTGGAAAGGATAGCTGATTTGCTGACAAAGGTTTCGGAGAATCTGAGACTTGATTGAGCTTAGAGGGGACACTGGTGCCGGAGTGCTGAGTATCACCTTTCGCGATAACGAGACGCGCCGCCTCTCCGTGCGGGCGGGACAGCACTTACTTTGGCTACGTACTGACTTCTTTTCGGGTGGCCGTGAGATCTCGGATTGGCAGATCCTCGACTTCTGGGAGTTGAAGGATGGAGACTTCATCACTGTTACTAACCGGCTCTGCGACTTACCGGCATGGTTCCGGTTGCATCCGTTGGAAATCGCCGGAATTCAAACTCTTCGCGAGTACGAGCCTCGTCTTAACGCCAAGGACTATCCGGATGAACCGATCGATGGCCCGAACATTTGGCGAGTATTGGTCGGCGATCGGATAGTGTGGGTCAGTATGACAGGTAACGGGTCTCCGGTTCTGGAGGTTTTCGACTTGCGATGCTGTGCCGCAGTAGTGGGTGACAATTGTAGCGGAGAGTTGGACGCGATTGCTCTTTTCGGCGCCCCGACGGGAGAGAACCTGTCCCCCGAGATCCAATCCGCATGGCGTGCCGGAATCGGTGCAGTCATGGAGATGGGAGCCCCTCGTGTGCTCTCCGCAGAGTGGAGATTCGGCGGTTAGCTGGCAGGCAGAACTCGTTGCCACTGCGCCAACGCCGAGGCTGTTGCGGTTTCGACGCTGCTGCATGCGCTCACGGCGCCCGCACTTGGCCGCTTTTGCACGCCGGTCCGCGGGAGCCGAGCGGGATGACCGACGGGGACCGTCTCATTCTCAGGGAGCGGAGTCTCGCCTTTTGGGCGCCGAGGGCGGCAGCGCTGGACACCCCTTTCAGCTTGTCGGTGGTTGCGACCGGCTCCAAGTCGCTGTAGTAGTCGAACCAGGGCAGCTCGGCCTCGGCGTACCGGGCGGCGGTCGGAGGCTGGGTGGGCGGCGTTCACCGGTGATTACCTGCCACTGCCGGGAGTTGACGATGCTGACGAAGCAGCGGCTGGAGTGCCGCTGATCCCATGCGTCCAGGCCGTACGGATCGTCGTAGATCGTCGTCGCCTCCGAGGGCGGCGCCACCTCACGCCGCTCGATTTTGCTCAGATAGGCCGGTTCCACCCCTACCCGCTGCGCCACTTGGCGCAACGAGTAACGGCGGTCAGTGCGCCGCAACTCTTCGCGGGCCGTTCTACGGCGACTCCAAAATGAGTTATGTCCCTAAATAAGCGATTCGGCTCCTAATGGGTTGAAAAAGATCCTCCCAAGTGCTTTAGTGGAAAGTATCTAAACACGTTCCCGTCAAACACCAAGGAGGACCCGAATTGATACAGTCACCAGATTACCATACTGACGATTCTTGTCAACCGGAATTCTCGTATCCACCGATACAGGTCGCCGAGCACCGCGGCGCTCCGCTGGTGAGTTGGTCTGGGTTGGCCATTATACGACAGCTCGTAGAGCGCCTGGGGGTGGCCTCTGCGATCGATGCAGCGGTCCGCGTGTTGCGCCGTTGCAAGTGGTATACGGAGTCCGATCACATCCTGACCATGATCTACAATATGCTGACGGGGGGGAGCACGCTCAGCGACATCAACCGGTTCCGAGACGATCAGGGAGCAAAGCGGCTACTGGGTACCGAGCGGATTCCGCATGCGACCACGACAGGTGACTTTCTGGCGCGCTTCGGTGAGGATCGGAATGCGGTAGCGCTCAGCGAGTTACGTGAGGTGGGGGAGGACCTGCAACAGCAGTCGTTCGCCATGCTGCCGCGGGTGCGACGTGAGGTGGCTACCATCGACCTGGACTCGTCGATTCATGAAGTGTATGGGGAAAAGAAAGAAGGAGCGGACTTCGCCTACAACAACACGTGGAGCTATAGCGTGCTGTACGGGAGTGCGTCCAGCAAAGGCTGGCGCGTTCAGCGGGGGAACAGACCCGCCGGGGTAAGAGCCAGAGCCCCGTAGCTTGGATGGCAGGGAGGAGGGAGACCGATGACCTGAAGCCCATTGACACGGCCACCGTAAAGGGTGGTCGGCGAGTTACCGGGCCGTAACGAGAGTGAACGCACAGGTAGCCTCGAGAACACATTAGATCCGGAGGCCGAGTCCGTTTCCGTAGGACGAAGGCGGCATGGCGTAGCGCAGACTGGCTGAAGCGCTGTGACACTCTGGCGGGGTGGTAGCGACGGCACGGTGACGAGGACGCGCTAAGCAACTGGAGAAGCCCTCCTCGCCCCGGCGAGAAATCGGCGGAGCAAAGGTAGGCCGTATAACCGGGAGCACCGGGAAGTCGGCTGACAGGCGAGAGGGTGGCGGAGGGGTTGGTAGTACCAGGGAAGCCGGGTAACGCCGGTGGAGGGAAGCGGCCCCGCTGTCTGTAATGACTTTGGCAACAAGGGAGGCAGAGGCGAGATGATAAAGGCGCCGATGAACTGCGGGACCTGAGACAGAGGATATACGTGAAGGAGAAGGCTGAACCCAGCGGAAACACTGGGGGCACGGTTGGAAGAGGTGGAGTAGGACGCGGCTGCTATGGGCTGCTCTGAAAGCGCTCCCGACGCGAACGGCCACATAACCCTTGACGCGAAGCAGGCAGGAAAGCGTAGTGCGGGAAATCCGCATGCTGCGTTTGACGAGGCGGGGGCTGGAAACGTGACCAGTGGGGCCGGATTCACTGGACCCTACAGGCGGCGCGCCAGTCCTCGACCCTACCGCTGGCGGAGACCGGTGACCTGCTCTATATGGATCTGCGGGAAGGCTACCGGCACACCAGCTACGGCAGCCAGGACGTACTACCGGGAATGATCAAGCGGGTGGGGGAACACTTTCGGGCGCTGCGGATGCGCGCCGACAGTGGCTACTATGACCAGAAACTGGTGCAGATCTGCGCGGCTCGGGGAGTAGAGTTCTTCATCGTGGCCAAGAAGCACGCGAATGTGATGAAGGCCGTGCATGCGCTCCCGGCAAGCGCATGGAAACCATTTCAGGCCAACGAGTTAAGCAGAGGGGGGCGCAGCGGGCGCCGGCGCAAGCGGCGGGAGAACCTGAAGCGGAAGATCACCATAGAGCGCCGGCCGAAGAGCTGGTTCAAAGGCAAGCCCGAGATAGCGTCGATGGTATTTCGCCCTGACAGTTGGAGTGAGCCGTACCGGTTCGTGATCAAGCGGACGCCGATCATCGACAAGGATGACAAGCAATTGTACCTGGACGATGGCATGAGGAAGTACGCCTACTGGATCGTGGTGACCAACTCGACGCGCAGCAACACTGCGGTGCTGCGCATCGCACAGGGGCGAGGCAACCAAGAGAATCTGATTAAGGACTTGTGCGTCCAGCAAAGGCTGGCGCGTTCAGCGGGGGATAGACCCGCCGGGGTAAGAGCCAGAGCCCTGTAGTTTGGATGGCAGGGAGGAGGGAAACCGATGAACTGAAGCCCATTGACACGACCACCGTAAGGGGTGGTCGGCGAGTTGCCGGACCGTAACGAGAGTGAACGCATAGGTGGCCTCGAAAGATAGAAGGCCCGGAGGCTGAGTCCTCAAGTCTTGGACGAAAGCAGCATGGCGTAGCGCAGACTGGCTGAGGCGCTACGGCACTCCGGCGGGGTGGTAGCGACGGTACGGTGACAAGGACGCGCTAAGCAACTGGAGAAGCCCTCCTCGCCCCGTTGAGAAATCGGCGGAGCAAAGGTAGGCCGTATAACCGGCAACCCCGGGAAATCGGCTGACAGGCGAGAGGGTGGCGGAGGGGCTGGTAGTACCGGGGAAGCCGGGTAACGCCGGTGGAGGGAAGCGGCCCTGCTGTCTGTAACGACTTTGACGATATGGGAGGCAGAGGCGAGATGAGAAAGGCGCCGATCGAACTGCAAGACCTGAGACGACGGATATACGTGAAGGCGAAGGCCGAACCGGAATGGCGATTCTGGGGCCTGTTCGTGCACGTCTGCAAGCTGGAAACGCTACGCGAAGCATATGCGCTGGCCAAGAGGAACAATGGGAGCCCTGGGATTGATGGGGTGACATTCGAAGCCATCGAGGCCGGTGGAGTGGAGCGATTCATCGGGCAGATACGTGGGGAACTGGTGACGGGTGAGTACCTGCCGCTGAGGAACCGGAGACAGGAGATACCGAAGGACGGGGGCAAGGTCCGCGTGCTGGGGATACCTGCGATCCGGGACCGGGTGGTGCAGGGCGCGCTCAAGCTGATAGTGGAGCCGATCTTCGAGGCTGATTTTCAAGCGGGGTCGTATGGCTACCGACCGCAGCGCAGTGCGCATGCAGCGGTAAAGCGAGTTGCGGAGGCTATCGTGAGTAACAAGACGCGCGTGATCGACGTTGACCTGAGCAGCTACTTTGACAACATCAGGCATCACCTGTTGCTGGAAAAGGTGGCGCGCAGGGTGAACGACGGAGACGTGCTGGCGTTGCTCAAGAAGATACTGAAAGCGAACGGGAAGAAAGGGGTGCCGCAGGGCGGGGTAATTTCACCCTTGCTGAGCAACGTGTACCTGAACGAGGTCGACCGGATGCTGGAACGGGCCAAAGAAACGACCCGTGAAGGGCAGTACACGTATGTGGAATACGTGCGCTGGGCGGATGATCTGGTAATTCTTGTGGACGCCTATCAGCGGCATGACTGGCTGCTGGCAGCGGTAGACAAACGACTGCGGGAGGAATTGGAACTCCTACAGGTAGCAGTGAACGAGGACAAGAGCCGGACGGTGGACTTGGCGAAGGGCGATAGTTTCGGATTCCTGGGGTTCGAGTTTCGGCGCGTGCGCAGTCTGCGGGGAGTGTGGCGCCCCCAGTACAGCCCGCAGATGAAAACGCGGAGCGCGTTGTTGCGAAAGCTCAAGAAGATATTCCGACGCTATCGATCGCAACCGGTGGGACGGGTGGTGGAGATCATCAACCCGATCCTGCGCGGCTGGGTGAACTACTTCGCGATTGGGCATTCGAGCCGGTGTTTTGGTCGTGTTCGCAGCTGGGTGGAGAAGAAGATACGGCGGCATATGATGCGCGCCAAGAAACGCCAGGGATTTGGTTGGAAGAGGTGGAGTAGGAGGTGGCTGTATGAGAGGCTCGGACTGTACCGGGACTACCGGGTCCGGTGGCCGGTGGCTGCTGCGAAAGCGCTCCCGACGCGATAGGCCGCATAACCCTTGACGTGAAGCAGGCAGGAAAGCGTAGTGCGGGAAAACCGCATGCTGCGTTTGATGAGGCGGGGGCTGGAAACGTGATTATGGGAGCCGGACTGCGGACCAACGCGAAAGTGGTTGGATTTTCCACCGGACCCTACCGTCGGCGCGCCAGTCCTCGACCCTACCAAGCATGGGTTGGGACTGTCCCATGTCCCGACCGGATTTCTGGCGGCCAACCGAGCATACTTTCTGATCGCTGCGCTGGCCTGGAACCTGAAGACCTGGATGCTGAATCTGCTTCAGCTTGGCGATGGAGCGGTGCTGCGTTTCAAGCGCTTTTTGTATCTGTGGATATGCCAAGCGGGGATGGTGGCAACGACTGGGCGTGGCGTGCTGCTCAAACTGCCTGCGGGTGAGTACTATCAGAGGTTCGGTAAAGCGTTCTCCCGGCTCGCTGCGCTCCCGGTCTAGACGGCTGCTCTTGTTAGTCTCGTGGCACGGAGAGGTGCGCCCCGAGACTGCCACAGAAAGTCGATTCTACCGCCGCATGTTGACGTGACCCTGTTCATTATCGGGTTGGCAATCTATTCGCCCTAGCAATGATGTCCGAGCCGCATTTCCACATCGAAAAGCGCGTGTAAACGTGCCAATTCTGCCAGATCCTGGTCACTCCCCTGTCCGATCCACCCTTTATCGCTTATTCTGGGTTATGTGTCATAAACACAACACAACACAGCACGACTGGCGCGTCCATTGGGTAGTGCTATGGCGCGATGTATGTGCGGACGATACGCGAGGCCGTCACTGATCGGGTCGAGAGATGGCGGTGCGGAATGCCGCCTCGTCCGCGCAGGCGAGCGCCGCCGAAATCAGCACGTCGTCGGGTACGGCGGCGAACGCCGCGTCGGCCAGGAACTCCGCCGAGACTTCGATACCTCGCGACACCAGTATCAGGCGGATCATTTCTGCGCGGGCTTGCTGCCCGCCTGCACGGAGTCCTTCCGCTCGGCCCCGAATAAGTCCTTCCGCTTGGCCGCGCTCAAACCCTTGACGCCGTAGCGAGCGCAACAGCGGGTCGTCGTCCGGTCCGGTTCCTTCCTGCGCCCCCAACACTCCACCCACCCGCTCCAACACCGCGCTGGTGCGCGCCGACGGCTCGGCCTCGTTCAGCGCCTCGTGAATCTCCGCCGCGGTCCAGCCCGGCAACGCGCGGCTCTCCGCCGCGACCCGATAGCGACCGTCCTCCAGCAGATGTATCGTCAACCCCGGTCGCCGCGCTCGCGGCCGGCTCGGCGACGGCGCGTCCGGCACGTCCACCCACACTTCCGGGAATCCCCACGACTCGTACAGCGCCAGCTTGCTGCGGCGCGCGTCGGTGGTGTGGTCCACCTCCAGCACTACGTCGGGAAGGTCGTCCACGCCCACCACCATGGCGGCACCCGGCAGCTTGGCGTGCGCCGGATGCAGGTACAAGGACTCGTCGGCCTGCATGATGCGTTGCGGCTCGCCGCGCTCGTCGCGCAACAGGAGGTCCATCGAGCCGTAGCATTCGATGTGCGAACCGCGCACGCGGGCGATCACCTCCGCCAACCGCGTCAACAGGCGGGCCGGGCGCTCGTGATAGGACGTGGTCGGCTCGCAGATCCACGCGGTCTCGGTGGCCGCGTCCCAGTACTCCAGCCGCCCTTCGAAGCGTTCGATCGCGGCGCGCGGCACACGGACCGGCTTGCAGCCGGGGAACTCCGGCGGCTCGGTGCGCGCAGGGACCGCGACGCTCGGTGCCGCCGGGATGGACGGCGTTGCGGGCAGTGTCTCGGCGATGGCCATGCGGAAGGTTAGCTCACCGCCGCCGGTGCGACAAGCTGACCCCGGCGGCGCGGATAGTGCTTATACCACAAATCGGCCTACTCTCATCATCATTACGGTCTACGAACCCAAGTTGCCGAAGTGGATCACCCCGACCCAGAGGAGGCACACGCCATGAAGTGCAGTATTGACGGATGTCCCGGGACGTACGAATCAGACAGCGTAGTGCATACGGTACGGCATGCTGGTCAGGTGATAGTGATTGACCACGTTCCGGCTGACGTCTGTTCCATGTGTGGGGACGTGCTGCTGACACCCAAGACGGTACGCCGAATCGAAGTCCTGCTTACGGAGCGACAGAAGCCCGCGACGGCCGCGCCCCTTTACGAGTACGGCTGACCAGATCGGGTCGAGAGATGGCGGTGCGGAATGCCGCCTCGTCCGCGCAGGCGAGCGCCGCCGAAATCAGCACGTCGTCGGGTACGGCGGCGAACGCCGCGTCGGCCAGGAACTCCGCCGAGACCTCGATACCTCGCGACACCAGTATCAGGCGGATCATTTCTGCGCGGGCTTGCTGCCCGCCTGCACGGAGTCCTTCCGCTCGGCCGCGCTCGAACCCTTGACGCCGTAGCGAGCGCAACAGCGGGTCGTCGTCCGGTCCGGTTCCTTCCTGCGCCCCCAACACTCCGCCCACCCGCTCCAACACCGCGCTGGTGCGCGCCGACGGCTCGGCCTCGTTCAGCGCCTCGTGAATCTCCGCCGCGGTCCAGCCCGGCAACGCGCGGCTCTCCGCCGCGACCCGATAGCGACCGTCCTCCAGCAGATGTATCGTCAACCCCGGTCGCCGCGCTCGCGGCCGGCTCGGCGACGGCGCGTCCGGCACGTCCACCCACACTTCCGGGAATCCCCACGACTCGTACAGCGGCAGCTTGCCGCGGCGCGCGTCGGTGGTGTGGTCCACCTCCAGCACCACATCGGGAAGGTCGTCCACGCCCACCACCATGGCGGCGCCCGGCAGCCTGACGTGCGCCGGATGCAGATACAGGGACTCGTCGGCCTGCATGATGCGTTGCGGCTCGCCGCGCTCGTCGCGCAACAGGAGGTCCATCGAGCCGTAGCATTCGATGTGCGAACCGCGCACCACGGCGATCCGCTCAGCCGACCGCGTCAAGAGACGTGCCGGGCGCTCGTGATAGGACGTGGTCGGCTCACAGATCCACGCGGTCTCGGTGGCCGCGTCCCAGTACTCCAGCCGCCTTTCGAAGCGTTCGATCGCGGCGCCCGGCACACGGACCGGCTTGCAGCCGGGGAACTCCGGCGGCTCGGTGCGCGCAGGGACCGCGACGCTCGGTGCCGCCGGGATGGACGGCGTGGCGGGCAGTGTCTCGGCGGTGGCCATGCGGAACGTTAGCTCACCGCCGCCGGTGCGACAAGCTCACTCACCGGCGCGGCACAACATCCGATCCCCCTCGGCGCATATCACAGCAGTGGCATCTCCCTGACCTGACGGGTCTTTTGTGAGGGGTGGCGGGCGCCGAGCGGGATGATGTTGCCGGCGGAGATCGGCTCGTTGTCGGGCAGCGGCGTGTCGCCTTTGTTGGCGCCGAGGGCGGCGACGCCGGAGATGTCCTTGAGCGTGTCGGTGGCTTCGACGGCATCCAGTTCGCGGTAGTAGTCGAACCAGGGCAGACCGGCGTCCGCGTAATGGGCGGCGGTAAACGGCCGGTTGGGTGGGCGCTCACCCGTGATTGCCTGCCACTGCCGGGAGTTGACGATGCTGACGAAGCAGCGGCTGGCGTGCCGCTGGTCCCAGGCGTCCAGGCCGTACGGGTCGTCGTAGATCTCCTGGCGCATGCGCCCGCCGGGAGCCAGGCCCATCGCGTACACTGCCATCGACTCGGTGACAGGTTCAGCCATGTACTTGAGCCGCAGCCGTTCCGATTCCCGCTGCATTTGCTCGTAGCGCTCGCGCTTCATGGGGAAGGCGATGATTTGCAGGCCGCCGTGCTCGGCGGCGCCGGTGAGTTGTTCTTCGACCGTATAGCCGGCGCCGAGCGGCATGGCCACGAACTGGCGGATCACGCCCTTTTCGACGCAGTAGCCGTCCAGCCACGGTTGGTCCGGTACGACCAGGTAGTCCTGTGGGTCGCGGTTGAGTCGTTCGGCCCAGGCGTCGCCGGTGACGGCGCAGATCTTGCCGGTGGCGACCTTGATCGCGAACGGATAGTCGGAGTCGCAATCGAAGCTGAGCCACATTGCCTCGGCCTGATGCATCGGCAGCAGCACGCCGCCGCGGCGCTGCCAGGCGGCCGGGAGCCGGTCCGCGTAGTCGTCGACGTGGCGCAGCGGGAAGCTGCCGAGGCCGGGCGGCAGCGGGTAGTCGCTGCCGTCGTCCGGAATGCGCAGCGTGCGCTGGAAGTCGATTGAGCAGGCGGCGTCCGGGTGGACCTCCGGGAACCGGAACGTCAGCCGGTCGGTTTCGAGCGTTATCATCTGTCGGGTATCCTCCATCTCTTTGGTTTGCTCACCAATTACCGTCGTGGACCTCACGCACTACGCGCAGAATGGCGTGATCCGGCGCCTCGCGGAGCTGGCGCAGCAACTCGGCGAACAGCCGGGGCCGCCGACGGATGATCTCCTGCAGATCGCTGGACACCTTGCCGCCGAGCGCCAGTAGCACGTCCGGGTCCTCGCCCAGCTCCCGTGCCAGCCGCTTGGTCGTGGCTTCCGAGGGCGGCGCCACGTCGCCGCGCTCTATCTTGCTCAGATAGGCCGGCTCCACCCCTACCCGCTGCGCCACCTGGCGCAACGAGTACCGCCGGTCGCCTTGGCGCAGGCGCTCGCGGGTTTCTCTGACGGTGACTCCAAAGTGAGTCATGTGTCGTAAACATAACACGAAAAGGAGCCGGCGACAACCCGGCATCCCCGGAAGCGAGTGGGAGCTCCCCGAACCCCGTTCTCGATTCACGCTGGCGTCGCCCCCAGCGGCATGGGCACATCTCTCCGCCAAGGCGATGGCGATGGCGCCGACACGAATGGTGACGAGCGGCGCGGGCGCGCGGGCGGCGCGGCCTTGTGACCGCCTCGGCAGCGCGGTTAGGATACGCTCGTCAGGCGCACGGAGGCGTCTTACTACACCATGGCCAAGACACAAAAAAGAGTCGAATCAGGGCGTAGACGGCGGCCGCGTGACGGGCCTCCCACGCTGCCCGGTTGGATCTCGACCGACGAAGACGAGATCAAGCGCCGGCAGTGGCGCGGCCGCACCGAGATCGACGAGGTGCAGGTCCTCGACGCAGGACGTCAATTCGGCGATTACCGCGTGACCTCGTCGGGCGGCCGCAGCTACGTGGTCGAGATACGCTCCCTGAGCGAGCGCATCAACTCGTGTGAGTGTCACGACTACCGCGCCAACCGGTTGGGCAGTTGCAAGCACGTGGAGGGCGTGCTCCACCGTCTCCGGACCGACCGCCTGCTGCGTGCGCGCGCCAAGGATGCCGGCGAACGCATCGAGATCTTCCTCGATGAGCGCGCCGGACGTGCCGTGCGCATGACCACTCCTGCCGAGCTGGCTGGTGCCGCCACGCTCGGGGCGGAGATACAGCGGCTGTGCGCCAACCTGCGCCGTGGCTCGCAACCTGCGTTGCGCTCCCTGCAGCGGTTGGCGACGTTGCATCCCGATCACCTGCGGGTGTCGCGCCTGCTCGATGGCTGGATCGCCGCACGCCGGGCAGCGCGGCGCCGGCAGCGCGAATACGAGCGCTTCCGGGCCAGCCTGACCGCCGCCGGTGGCGCGCTCGACCTGCTCAAGCAACCGCTGCTGCCCTATCAGGTCGACGGCGTGCTGCACCTCACGTTTCGGGAGCGCGCCCTGCTCGCCGACGACATGGGCCTCGGCAAGACCGTGCAGGCGATCGCCGCGTGCGCCCTGCTGCGCGAACTGCGCGGCATCGAGCGCGTGCTGGTGGTGTCGCCGGCATCACTCAAGGCGGAATGGGAAGAACAGATCGCCCGCTTCTCGGAGTTGCCGACGCGCATAGTGGTAGGCAATCGTCTCGCGCGGCGTGCGGCGTACCGCGGCCGAACCTTCTTCACGCTGTGCAACTACGAGCAGATTCTGGCCGACGGCGACGATCTCCTCGACCTCCTGCAGCCGGAGGTCGTGATCCTGGACGAAGCACAGCGCATCAAGAACTGGCAGACCAAGACCGCCACCGCGGTCAAACGGTTGCGCAGCCGCTATGCATTCGTCCTCACCGGCACGCCGCTGGAGAATCGCATCGACGAGATTTACTCGATCGTCCAGTTCCTCGATCCGGAGTTGCTCGGTCCGCTGTTCCGCTTCAACCGGGAGTTCTACGAACTGGACGAGAAAGGCCGCCCCACCGGCTACCGGAACCTGGAGCAGCTCGCTGACCGCATCGCCCCGGTGATGCTGCGCCGACGCAAGGAGGAGGTGGAGAGCCAGCTCCCGAGCCGGATGACGAAGACCTTCTTCGTGCCGATGACCGACACCCAGCTCGCCGTGTACGAGGATTACGAGTCGGGGGCACGGCGCCTGGCGTGGCTGGCGCGCCGCCGGCCGCTGACCAAGGAGGAGCACGAGCGGCTGCAGAAGTTCCTGGCCTGCATGCGCATGGTGTGCGACACGCCCACTATTCTCGACGGCGAGCGCCACGAGTGTCCCAAGCTGGATGAGATCGAGCGCCTGCTGCCGGATCTGCTCAACGATCCGCAGCGCAAGATCCTGATTTTCTCCGAGTGGGTGCGGATGCTGGCGCTGGTGCGCGAATGTGCCGTCACCGCCGGCGTCGAGTTCGCCTGGCACACCGGATCCGTCCCCCAGCTCCGCCGCCGGGCCGAGATCCACCGCTTCCGGGAAGACCCCGAGTGCCGGCTGTTCCTGTCTTCCGAGTCGGGGGGCGTGGGGCTCAACCTGCAGGCGGCCGATACCGTGATCAACCTGGATCTGCCGTGGAATCCGGCCCGGCTGGAGCAACGCATCGCGCGCGCCTGGCGCAAGCATCAGACGCGGCCGGTCACGGTGATCAACCTGGTGAGCGAAAAGACCATCGAGCATCGCATGCTGGGATTGCTGGACGCCAAGCGAGCGCTCGCTGACGGAGTGCTCGACCGGCTCGGCGATCTGTCCGAGATCCGGATGCCCACCGGCCGGGCCGCGTTCATGGAGCGTCTGAACGCGGTGCTCGGCGCCGACCGCCAGGAAGAGGCGGCCGCGGCCGCCGAGCGTCAGCCGCACTCGCCGGTCGAGCAGCTACGCGACGATCTGGTGGCCCGGCACGGCGTGGCGTTGCAGCGCGTGCTGGTGGGCGGCGATGCAGATCAAGCCGAAGATCAGGCGGCGATGCTGGTGGTGCTGGACGTTTCGCCGGCACGCGCCGCCGAGGAAGAGAGCCGCTTCGCCGAGACCGCCGGCATGCAGGTGAATGTGATCGACGCGGCCAGCCACGAGGCGTTGCTGCGCCTCGCCCGGAACGGGGTGATCACCATGCCGGGGGAGCGGATGCGGGAGATTCACCCGCCCCCCGGAGCCGAACAGGAGCGCGCCGCGGCGTATGCGGCTCGGGCACGCACCCTGGCAGGCCACGCCGCGCACAAGCTCAAGGCCGCCGCGTTGCTGGCAGGAGGTGGCTTCGCGGAGGAAGCGCAGGCGCCGGCGATGGAGGGCGCGCGCCTGGCGGTTGGCGCCCTGGCGGCGGCGCGCGGCGAGCCGGAGCCGGACGACCCCGGCGCAGCGGCGGCATTCCTGCTGGATAACGGACCGGACGGGATACCGGACGGTCTGCCGCATGAAGCGATACGTATCCTGTCGGGAGAATCGGCCACGGACAGCATTGTCACCCCGGTGCGAGAGTTGGTCGAACGCATCGCCCGGATGATCGAAGACCTGCCCGACACGGCAGATACCGGCCGCGAGGAGCCGTAGCGGCTGCACCGGTAGTGCGCGATTACGGTGGTGATACCAGCTTGAGTGAGGGCGCTGTTCCTTTCACCTCAGGCTCAGGCGTCGTGCGTCGGGCGGTGCCATCTCCTTTGTAGCGTATGCAGCTCTTCCCGGAACCGTTCCTCCTCCGGAAGCAGGGCGATGGCTCGTTGATACGATTGCTCGATCTCGCGAATCGGGGCCCGCAGCCGGTTCAGGGTGCGCCCGAGGTCGCGCCACGCCCAGGCATGGCGGGACTTCGGGGATTCGAGTTGAATCACCCGTTCCAGGAGCGAGCGGGCCTCGCCGAGCAGCAGCCGACTTGCCAGACGCGAGTCTCGTCGCCGCTCCCGAGTAACCTGCTGAGCGAGCCAGATCTTGGTCTGCGCGTATTCGTGCAGCGCGCGGGGATGCGTATCGAGAGCCACGCCGGCCTGTCCGAAATAGCGATGTGCCGCGGGCTCTTCCTTGAAGCGCCGCGCCAGCATCGCCGCGGTGATGGCGTCCTGGCCCGCCATGGAGCCCGGTAGGTGAGTGAGCAGCGCGCGCGCCTCGCGATCGCGGTCGCCTTCGAACAGAACTTCGATCAATGCGTTGGTGACGCCCGGAATCGCGGCAGTCGGTCCATTACGTTTGAAATCGGCGAGTACCGCGGTGGCGGCGTCCAGATCGTCGCGCTTCGCATACCAGCGAATCATCTCTGCCGCCACGCCGGCCGATCCCTGGTTGTCGCGCCAGGCCGACTCAAGGCGCCGGAACGCTCCTTCGTCGTCGCCGACGGCGCGTAGGTAGGCAACGTCACGCAGCGCCGATACCGCACGGTACTCCGGGTGCGCCGGCAGAGTGGCACGGAAGTAGGTGCGCCCCTCGTCGAAGTCAAAGCGCGGGACCGGTGATCCGTTGTCCTCCATCGCCTGGAATACCCTCGGCAGCCCGGTGAGCCGTTGCTCGGCGAGTCGCAATTCCCTGAGGAAGTCGCCGATGCGGCGATTGCGCGGGGGTACGAGCGGAACATTTGCGTTTGGCTCCAGATCCCGCAACTCGATTCCCGCGACCGGCCCCGGGTAACTGACGATCTCGATGCGATCGGGATACAGGTACACTTTGGTGGGATCGACATCACCTTCCTGATAGCCACGGTGGTACAGGGCGTTGACCAGCGTTTCGCGTAGCGCGCGCAGGGGATAGCTTACCCAGCGCCGAACCTGGATGCGCCCGCGCTCTTTCTTCAGGTGTGCTTCCGACAGGTTCTCCAGGTATTCGAGGCAGGCGCGGAGCTGGGTGACCAGCGATCCTCTGAATACGCGTTCCTCCTGGACTTCGCCAGCGCGGCCGCCGGCGAATTGCACCACTTCGATCCAGGCTCCACGAAACCAGCGCTGCGGCGCATCCGAAAAGAACAGCAGCCCGACGTTGCGGGGAACGTCGTGTCCATTCACCGCGACCGTGAGGCGCATGCGCCGGTAGATCTCCAGCGCGTCCGGCTGATCCAGAAGACCGCTGCGCACGTCGCGCAGATACTCCCGCACCAGCTCCGCGCGCAGGTCCTCGACCCGGGCCTGCAGTGCCCTGCGGTCGTCCCACGGCATCCGGGCCGTGGTTTCGAGCAGCGCCTGCAGCATGCCATTCGCCTGGGCATCGACGGTCTCGGCGCCCAGGCGAATCCAATATCGGCGCTCCCTCCCAGGTCCCTCCGGCGCGGCGTGAGGTCTGGTGTCGCTTGACGGCGCCCACACGACGAGGATGTGACGATCATCCACGGTCTCCGGCGACACGACCGGCTGGTAAACGGGATCGATTCTGTTGCAATTGCCCCGTATCCACTTCTGCGCGGCCGCGAGCTGGTCCGGCGTGAGACCCGCCGCCGGCAGCGCGGCCCGGCCATCGGTTTCCTGCACGCCGAGCACGATGTAGCCGCCGTTCAGGCTCTGCAGGTCGTTGGCGAACGCGCAAATCGTTTTCAGAACCTGGGGGCCGGTGGTCTTGGGATTCCAACCCGCCTTGAACTCTACGCGAACGGACTCCACCACGCGGCAGTGCAGAAGATCGTCGAGATTGATGGGCAGGGTCCGGCTCACCATCTCTCATTGTCACCGCCGGTAAGCACATTGGCAACCTCGGCGCCGCGAGAGCACGGGTAGCGCTTACGGAACCAGGCGGCGGTACGGGGATTTGCGGAGTGGCGGAGTGGGCGGCGTGACGGCGGACAACGGCGGACATCCCCGAGTGACACGGGCCGGCTGCTTGCGGGATGATGGTCGGGTGACCGTAGAACTGGTGGCGATCGGTTCCGAGTTGCTGCTTGGCCAGATCGTGGACAGCAACTCAGCGTGGATGGCGCAGCGTCTGGCCGAAGTGGGCGCCGATCTGTTTCGCAAGACCACCGTGGGCGACAATCTGGAGCGCATGGTGGACGTGATGGGCGACGCGCTGGCGCGGGCTGACTGCGTGATCACCGGCGGTGGGCTCGGACCCACCGAGGATGATCTTACCCGGCAGGCGGTGGCCAGGGTGGTGGGCCGCCCGCTGCACCGCCACCCCGACGCGCTGCACGACCTCGAGGAGCGCTTCCGCTCGCGCGGATTCGTGCTCACGCCCAACAACGAGAAGCAAGCGCTGCTGCCGCGCGATGCGATTCTGGTGCCGAACCCGAACGGTACCGCGCCCGCGTTCATCGTCGAGGATGACCGCGGCACCATCATCTGCCTGCCCGGCGTGCCATTCGAGATGAAGTGGCTGATGGAGTTCGCCGTGGTGCCCTACCTGCGCCAACGCTGGCGGCTGCAGCAGGTAATCCATCACCGCGTGCTCAAGGTGGGCGAACTGGGCGAAAGCGCGGTCGACCATCGCATCGGCAGCATCATGATTGCTTCGACCAACCCAAAGGTCGGGGTGCTGGCGCACCCGGGACAGGTCGACGTGCGGATCAGTGCCCGCGCCGAATCGGCCGCGGCCGCCCGCCGTCTGATCGAGCCGACCGAGGCCGAGATCCGGGCTGCTCTGGGTGATCACGTCTTCGCGGTCGACGACGAGACGCTGGAGAGCGTGGTGGCGGATGCTCTGCAACGGCACGCCGCGACCGTGGCCAGCTACGAAGACCTGACCGGCGGCGCGGTGGCCACGGCCCTCTACGATGCCGCCGGGCCGCGGCTGGTGGCGGGCAGCGTGGCCGGCACGGACGAATCCCGCGTCCGGCTGGCCGCCGGCGGCTCCGAGGCGCTGCC
Source organism: Spirochaetia bacterium (assembly GCA_965262935.1). Taxonomy (GTDB): domain Bacteria; phylum Spirochaetota; class Spirochaetia; order SZUA-6; family Bin103; genus Bin103. The sequence continues at coordinate 3,053,660 of OZ253572.1, forward strand.
GGCCACCGGTGCGGAAGTGGCCGCGGCGATGGCGCGCGCGGTGCGCCGCCTGCACGGCACCGATGTGGGCGTCGCGGTCCATGCCCGAAACGCGCCGTCGTCGGGGCCGGCCTCGTCGATGGCGGGCGCGGCGACGGTGCAGAATCTCGGCCGCGGCGATACCTGGCTGGCGGTGGCCGCGCCCGGCGGCGAGTATCGCCACCACCTGGGCATCGGCGTGCGCGGTCAGGTGGATCGGCGCCGCGCGGCCATCGCTGCCTTGAGCCTGCTGCGCCGCTCCCTCCTGTGAGCCTCAATACTCAACGGTAGCCGCCCTCGCCGAGCAGCATGCGGCCTTCCAGATCGGCATCCTCGAGGAAGGCCGCGGTCAAACCAGCCTCGGGTCGCGGCCCGTGGTGCGGCGAGTGGCGCAGCCAGGATGGGGTATAGCTGAGGATCAACATGCGCCGCCTGGCGCTGACCGTGGGCAGTGCCCGATGCCACAGGTTGCCGTGCATCAGGATCGCGTCACCGGCGCGCAGGCGAAACACCCGCTCGCCGGGCAGCGGCTCATAGCCTGACGGTGCATCACGGTCGAGCCAGCGATGCGACCCCGGCATTACCGCGATCGGACCGGTGGCATCGTTCAGGTCGTCCAGATAGATCAGCGCGTCGAGGCAATGCGGCTGCGCGAACCAGGGCGGCAGCGGATTGGAAACGACGCGCAGATGGCGGTGCCAAGTGCCGGCATCAGCGCCGCCGCGCGCGCCGCCCCGCCGTTCCGTACCGCGCCTGTCTGCGGTAGAATCGCCGTCGCGATGGTTACCGCCCGACGGATGCTGATCCAGCGCCGTTACCTGCACATTCCGGTGCGTTACGATGCCCGCGCCGGACTGATGCGCGTGCTGGCCGGCGGCAAGCAGGTACTCAAGTTCGCCGCCAAGGTTACGGCAGGGACTGCCGACTATGTGACGTTCGCAGATCTGGCACAGTTTGGCGGCCAGACCCTCGAACTCACCTACGACAGCGGACCGGAGCCGGGCGTGCCGCTGGACGCATTGACCCTTTCCGACACGCTGCCCGATGCCGATGGCGTCTACCGGGAGCGCTACCGCCCGCAGATTCACTTCTCCTCACGGCGCGGCTTCATCAACGACCCCAACGGGCTGGTGTACTTCGCCGGCGAATACCACCTGTTCTACCAGCATCAGCCGTTCGGCACCGACATCGGCCACGATCTGAAGTTCTGGGGACACGCCGTAAGCCGCGACCTGGTGCACTGGCAGGAGCTGCCGGCTGCCCTCGTACCCGATGAACACGGCGCCATGTACTCCGGGTCGGCGGTCGTCGACTGGCACAACACCAGCGGCTTGCAGAGCGGTGACGAGCCGCCGCTGGTGGCGCTGTACACCGCCGACGGCCGCTCCGCCGACGAGGAGCGGCCGTTCACGCAGTGCCTGGCGTACAGCAACGACCGCGGCCGCACCTGGAGCAAGCATCCCGACAATCCGGTGCTGCCGCACATTGCCGGCCTCAATCGCGACCCGCGCGTATTCTGGCACCAGCCGCGCGGCTGCTGGGTGATGGTGCTGTACCTCGATGACGACCGCTTCGCCCTGCTCACTTCCCCCAACTTGCGCGACTGGACCCGGCGGCACGAGGTGCGCCTCCCCACCCACAGTTGTCCCGACCTGTTTCAGCTCGCGGTGGACGGCAATCCCGACGATCTGCGCTGGGTGCTGTGGGCAGCGGACACCCGCTATCTCGTAGGCAGTTTCGACGGCGAACGCTTCGTCGCGGAGGCATCGGACGGCGCAGGTAGGGAACTGCGCCAGCAGCCATTCGGCACCGCTTACGCCGCCCAGACCTGGAGCGACGTTCCGGCGGACGATGGGCGCGTGCTGCAAATCGCCTGGCTGCGCACCACGCCGCCCGGCATGCCGTTCACGCATTGCATGACGCTGCCCTGCGAGCTGAGCCTGCGGCGCACGCCAAGCGGCGTACGCTTGTGCTCGGCCCCGGCGCGCGAACTGCAGACGCTGCGCCGGGACCACCGCCGCTGGAGCGGTCTGGTGCTGGACCCGGGCGCGCTGCCGCCGCCGGCCGCGCCGTTCTTCGGCGTGCCGACCCGGTACGGCGATTGGGGGATTCGTCCGCTGGCGCGCGTTCCGGACACCGCGGAGGTGATAGTCGAAATCGAGCCCGGCGGCGCAGATTACGTGGCGCTGGCGTTGCGCGGCATCTGGATCGTCTATGATGCCGGGGCCAGCACACTGTCGTGTGCCGTGGGGCGACTCGGGTCTCCGAGTGCACCGGGGACGGCGATCGCGTTGGAGCACGGACTGCTGCGTCTACACGTCCTGCTGGACCGTGCTTCCATCGAGGTGTTCGGCGCCGGCGGCGCGCTGGTGATCCCGCTCGGCGTGGTGCCGGTCGATGATGCACATGAGTTGGCGATGGCGGCACGGGGCGGCAGCGCGCGGCTGCGCTGCCTCGACCTGTGGCGCCTGGCGTCGATCTGGAAAGAGGAGTGACCACAAGGAACCATGGAATACGCGAATCCGGAAACGAAGGCCGCCAATCAGGAAACGAAGGCCGCGAATCAGGCACTGAAAGCGGGCGCGCAACTCTACACGGTGCGCGATCACACGCGAACGCCTCAGGAGGTGGCGAAGACCTTGCACCGGGTAGCCGAGATCGGCTACCGCGCCGTGCAGGTGTCCGCCTTCGGTCCCATTGAACCGCGCGAGGTGGCTCGGCTGGCGCAGCAGGAAGGTGTCGAGATCGTCGCGACGCACTTCGGCTGGGACGAGTTCCGCAATAACCTCGGGCATATGATCGAGGTCCATCAGATGTGGGGCTGCCCGCACGCGGCGATCGGCAGTCTGCCCAAGGAGTACTATCGGGCCGGCGGCGCCTCGCGTTTCGCCGCCGAACTGGCGCCGATCGCCGATCGGCTCGCCGCGGCCGGCATCGACTTTTCCTACCACAATCACAGCCACGAGCTGGTCCGCTACGGGGCAACCACCTGGTTGCACCAGGTCTACGAAGCGGCGCCGCCGCAGCACCTCAAGGCGGAGCTGGACGTGTACTGGCTGGCGGCCGGCGGCGCCGATCCGGCGCAGTGGATCAAGGACCTGGGAGCGCGCCAGCCGATCATTCACTGCAAGGACATGGTGGTGCTGCCGGATCGTACGCAGCGCTTCGCCCCGGTCGGCGCCGGCAACCTCAACTGGCCGCGTATCGTGGCGGCCTGCCGCGGCGCGGGAGTGGAGTGGGTGCTGGTGGAGCAGGACCAGACCTACGGCGCCGACCCATTCGCGGAACTGGCGGCGAGCCTGCGCTGTCTGCAAGGGATGGGGATCGCGTGAAGCAGGTAACGGCTGCCATCGACCACCTGGTGTACGGGGTGCCGGAGCTGTCGGTGGGGATCGTACGGATGGCCGAGTTGCTCGGCGTCGCTGCCGCTCCCGGTGGCCGCCATGAGGGGCGTGGTAGCCACAACGCGCTACTTTCCCTGGGTGCGGACATCTACCTCGAGATCATAGCTCCCGACCCGACCCAGCCGCAGCCGCGCGGGCCGCGTCCATTCGGTCTCGACTCGCTCGCGGAGCCGCGCCTGATCACCTTTGCCGTGCACGCGGCGCACATCGGCGAACCGCGGCCGGCGACGGCTGCCGGGGATCGTCTCGAACGGTGGCGCGCGCAGGCCGCGGCGCGCGGCTATGTGCCTGCCCCGGTGGCCGCCATGAGCCGCCGCCGGACGGACGGCTCGCTGCTGAACTGGCACTTGTGCCAGCACCGCGAATTGCCGTTCGGCGGGACGGTGCCGTTCCTGATCGATTGGGGCGCCGCCGATTCGCCTGCCGCATCGGCGCCGCCGGGCTGCCGACTGCTTGACCTGGAGGTATGCTCGCCCGCCGCGGCAGCGGTCGGCGCTGCCCTGCACGCGCTCGGCGTCACGGTACGGGTACGCGGCGGCAGCCGGCCCGCCCTGCGCGCCACCGTGGCGACGCCGCGCGGCACGGTCGAGCTGACCTGAGCCGCCGCCGCGCCCGAGCCTACAACGGGGCGGACCCCGGAGCGAGGTGGTCGTTGACCACGGTTTCGTCGAGTTCAACGCCGAGACCGGGCCCGCCCGGCACCACAAAGCGTCCGCCGTCGATCAGCGGCGCCGGGCTGCGCACCAGATCCCAGCGCCACGCCACCTGATCGGCATGATGCGGCAGCTCCATGCTGTGCAGGTTGCGCACCGCGGCACACACGTGCGCGCTGGCCACCAGGCCCAACGGCGAGGTGATGTTGTGGGCGGCGAACGGCAGGTAGTAGAGGTCGGCGAGATCGGCAATCTTTTTCGCTTCCGCCATGCCTCCGGTGGCGGCGACATCCACGTGCAGCAGGTCGCATGCCTGTTGTTCGATCAAGTCGCGGAAACCGTCGCGCCGATAGCGCCACTCGCCGGTGCAGATCGGGATCGGCGTGCTGCGCGTGACCTTGGCGATGGCGGCGCTGTTCTCGGGCGGCACCGGGTCTTCGAGGAACATGAGCCGAAACGGCTCGAGGCGTTCGGCAAGGAGCAGAACGTCGCGCACCTGATAGATGCCGTGGCAATCGATCGCCACATCGACGCTCTGTCCTGCGCCCGCGCGCGCCGCCGCTACCAGCTCCGTCATGCGGTCCAGTTCCGCCAGGCTCAGCCCGCGCGCCAGCAGGTCGTGACTCAATTCATCGGCCGAGTGGTCGATATCGAACTTGATGGCATCGAATCCCTCGCCGGCAGCTTCGCGCGCCCGTGCCGCCCAGCTGGGCGGCGTATTCGCCATCGCAGTGCCGCGTCCCACGTCGGCATAGAGGCGGATTCGATCACGATACGCGCCGCCGAGCAGCTGAAACGCCGGCACCCCGAGGGCCTTGCCGGCAAGATCCCACAACGCGGTCTCTACCCCGCCGATCGCTCCGACCAGCATGCCGCCGGCCGAATCTCCGGTGCTGGAGGCCAGCATCCGATGATACAGGGGCTCCACGTAGCGCGCGTCGGCACCGATCAACAATGGCGCCAGGCGGCGCTCGACCAACGCGCAAACGCCCACTCCCGGATGTGCTTCTCCGGTTCCGAAGAGACCGGTGTCGGTCTCCAGGCGTACGTAGTTCCAGATCTTGGAGCCCGCTACCGAGACAGTCTTTACCGAGGTGATTTTCATGAATGCGTTATACCGCACCACCCATACCGGTGCAATGTGTATCGATGTTTTCCGTTGCAACGGCCTCTTGACGTTTCCTGGGGTTGACGATAATGGTATGGAAAATATCGCGCTTCCCTGGGGATCGTCGGCTAGTGCCGTTGACGGCGGCCGCACTTGACCAAAGGGAACGCGTTACCACATTATTCGGTTACCGGTCGCTACAGCCCGGTGTAATATATGGGTCTGCGCAAGCAACCCAAAACCTGATAGGAGTCTGTCATGCCGAGATTCGCGATTCTTCAGACGAAAGAAGTGAAGGAGAAAGGTGTTACGAAAGCGTTGGTCGAAAAGTACGAGAAGTACGTCCAGCGTGTTGTCAATGAGGGGCCCGGGCAATTGACGTTCGGGGAGTCCGAGGACATGACCCAGGCCAGAGAAGCCCTTAAGGCTGCCGCCGACAACCTGGGAGTAGACCTGATCGCCCGCCGCCCGCGTGGCGACAAAGACCGCCTCGTGTTGCGCTTGCGAAACGGCTGATTGGCCGTCACGACCACCCATTGCGGGCGGTCCAGCGACTGTGGCCAACCAGACAGGTTGCGGTCGGGCGCCCGGTGATCGCCGGGCGCCGGCCACAGTCGTTCATCATCCTTAACTGTTTCTTGCTGGCGACTTTGGCGAAGCATTAGCGCGCCGAAACCGGTCGCAGTTCGACCGGCTCCGCGCTGGCTCGCACGGGCGCGTGGCTGGCGCGGTCGACCGGGCTGCGATTCCGTGCGTATATTGCCGTGGTAGCCTCAGGCGCGCGTGAACGCCGGGAACGGCGCCGCCGGTCAGGCATGGAGCTGAACCCGTGATATTGGTGGACAACGTGACCAAAGTGTATCGTAGCGGCAGCACCGAGGTTGCGGCCCTCCGCGGCGTCAGTCTGCGGGTGGAAAGCGGGGCGTTCCTGGCGATCGCCGGCCCGTCCGGTTCCGGCAAGACCACGCTGCTCAACCTCATAGGCTGTCTGGATACGGCGACCAGCGGCGAGGTGGTGATCGGCGGAGAGCGCGTCTCGGACCTGAATCGCAAGCAACTGGCCCTGTTTCGGCGCCATCATCTCGGTTTCGTATTTCAGTCCTTCAATCTCATTCCGGTCCTTACCGCCTACGAGAACGTCTCGTTTGCGCTGTCGCTGGTCAACCGCGATCCGAAGCAGGTTCGCGCCCGCACCACGGCGATCCTCGACGCCGTCGGGTTGGGCGACATGACCGCCCGCCGCCCGGGCGAACTGTCCGGCGGGCAGCAGCAACGGGTGGCGATTGCGCGCGCACTGGTGAAAGCCCCGGACATTGTGCTTGCCGACGAACCCACCGCCAATGTCGACTCGGAGATCGGTGAGGGGCTGCTGGAACTGATGCGCACCCTCAACCGGCAGCACTCGACTACGTTTCTGTTCTCCACTCACGATGCCATGGTGATGGACTACGCGGACCGGCTGGTGCGATTGCACGATGGCCGCATTACCAGCGACGAAACGCGCGCCGCCGAACCCCATTCCGCCGCCCCGGCCGGCTCCCGGTAGGCGACCGTGGCTTCGCGCCGGGGCGGCGACGCGAGGTTCCTGCTCCGGCTGGCGTGGCGAAATCTGAGCCGGCACCGGCGGCGTACGGCCATTACGACGGTCGCTCTGGCGTTCGGGGTGGCCGTGCTCATCTTCATGGACTCGATGTTGGGCGGTATCGACCAGGAGTCACAGCGCAATCTCGTGTGGTACGAAACCGGCTCCGGAAGAATCGTCACCCGGGTGCAGTTCGAGGATCTGGATCAGGTCGCGCTCAAGCATGAGCTGGTCGACTACCGGCCGCTTACGCAAGCGCTCTCCGCACAGGGCATAGCCAATACCCCGCGCATCGGCTTCGTCGGCGAGTTGTTTTTCGGCGAGGGCTCGCTGCCGATTCGGCTGATCGGCATCGATCCGATCACCGACCAGGAGGTGTTCCGGTTGCGGGACGCTCTCGTGCCCGGCGGCGACTACCTCGAGGCGGGCATTCCGGGCCTGATTCTCGGCGCCTGGATGACCGACGACCTGGGACTCTCGGTCGGCGATTTCGTCGAAGTTCGCACCCGCACCCGTCATGGAGCGATGCAGGTGCTGGAACTGGAGCTGGTCGGTATCCTGCTCAGCCCCAATCCGACGGTCAACCGGGGCGTCGGCTATATGCCGCTCGACGTGGCCCAATACGACCTTGAGATGGAGGGCGTCACCGAGATTGCGCTCGGCGCGCTGCCCGCCGGGCTCGGGCGACCGATTGCGGTGCCTGCCGGCGCCTTCCTGTCGCGTGCGATCGAGCGCTTGAATGCGGACCTTGGAACCCGTTTTCCGGACCTGGTGGCGGTTGGTTGGCCGCGGCTCGCGCGTGACTACCTGGCGCTCATGGAGTCCAAGAGCTCGAGCAGCGGCATGCTGCTGTTTCTCATTTTCATCATTGCCGCGGTGGGCATTTCCAACACCATGCTGATCGCGGTGTATGAGCGCATCCGTGAGTTCGGCATGATGCGCGCCCTCGGCATGGACGATGCATCGATCCGGGCGACGATGGTTTTCGAAGCCGGCATTATCGGCTTGCTCGGGTCGCTGGCGGGGCTCCTGCTGGGCGCCGCCGCTACCTTCTGGCTGGTCAACTGGGGCCTCGATCTGAGCGGATTCTACGGCGATGTCAGCATCGGGTACCGCGTTACCGGCGTGTTTCGCGGGGCCTGGAATCCCGCCATCATGGTGACTGCGCTGGTGTTCGGCGTGCTCGCTGCCATGGCGATCTCGCTGTTGCCGGCGCGCCGCGCGCTGCGCCTCGACGTGGTGCAGTGTCTGCGCCATGAGTAAGCGGATGCGCCGATGAAGCTGTGGCGAATAGCACTGCGCAACGTGGCGCGCAACAAGCGCCGTTCCATTCTCTCCGGCACCGCCATTGCGGTGGCGACCTTGGCGGTGGTGCTGCTGTTCTCGCTGCTCGCCGGCATGCTCGGCGATACGGTGTCGGTCGCGTTGACGTATGACAGCGGCCACGTGCGCGTGCGTCACCCGGAGTTCAGTCGCTACGAGAGTCTCAATCCGGTGCACCTGGCGGTTACCGATGCGCACGCGTTGCAGGCGCGGCTCGGCGAGCTGCCGGAGGTGGCCGCGGTGCTGCCGCGGGTGCGGTTCGGAGGTGCGATCTATCGGGAACAGCAGAACCACGCCGTGTTCGGCATTGGCGTCGACTTCGCGCGCGAAATCGCGGCCGCAGGCGCGCGCCTGCCGCACCTGGCGCCGGCTGCCGGCGCGGCGCCCGCGCTGGACGACTTCGCCCGCGTCTGGCGGCTGGATCTGTTCGGCGGCGCCCTGCCCGACCCCGCCGGGCGCGAACTGGTGATGTCGAAGACGCTTGCCGACGAGTTGGGCGTGACGGTGGGAGACAAGCTGACCATTCTCACCCGCACCGCGGTGATGAGCACGCAGGCATGGACGTTTCGCATCAGTGGACTGGTGGGGTTCCCGGTGGGCGGACTGAGCCGGGTGGTGCTGCTGCCGATCGGGGTGGCGCAGCGCTTCCTGCAACTCGATGCGACCGACGCGGTTACCGACGTGCTGCTGTACGCCGGACACGACGATCAGGTCGAGGCGATGGCCGCGGCGGTGCGGGACGCGGTGGGAGACCGGCTGGCGGTACAGTCATGGACCGAGGAAAACGCCATGTACCGGCTGATTCAGGCCGCCACCCGCATCTACGACGTGATTGCGCTGGTGTTCTTCCTGCTGGCTACCACGGTGATTGTCAACACCACGATGATGGTGGTATATGAACGGATGCGCGAGATCGGTACCATTGCGGCACTGGGAATGACCGGCGCGCAGATCATGCGCCTGTTCTTCCTGGAGGCCCTGTTCATCGGCGCGGCGGCCGCTCTGGTAGGCGTGGGACTCGGAATCGCACTGGTGTTGCCGCTGTCTCAGGTCGGGATCGACTACAGCGAGGCGATGGAGGGAGTGGAACTCAACATGTCGAACGTAATCTACCCGCAGCTCAATCTGCGCTCGACGGTGCTGGTGCTGTGCTACTCGATTGCCGTTACCGCCGCCGCCTCGTTCTGGCCGACGCGCAGGGCGGCCCGGTTGCACCCGGTCACCGCACTCCGGGCCACCTGACCATGCCCCACGAGAGGAGGCGCCCACCAGTGATGTTCAGAGATCCTTGCCGGCAGGCGCCGCGTGCGCGGCGCCTGCTGGTGTCCGCCGGCAGCGTCGTGGCGGCGTTGTTCGCCACCGCACCCCTGTTTGCGTTGACCGGCGACGAGATCATCCGCCGCATGGAACAGCACGAACGCCACACATCGGTGCACTCCACCGGTTCGATGGAGATCACCGATCGCTTCGGAACGCGTACCAAGACCTTCATTTCCACGGCGCTTGGCGATGACCGTTCGCTGTTGGAGTTCACCAATCCGGAGGAAGCGGGTCAGAAGGTGCTGCGCCTGGAGGATGAGATCTACCTCTACTTTCCGGACTCAGAGGATGTAATCCATCTGCAGGGCGCGGCGCTGCGCGAGAGCTTGCTCGGCTCCGACTTCTCCTACGAGGACATGACCGGCAGCAAAAGCCGGCTCGACGACTACGAGGTCGCGCTGGAGGGGACGGAGGAGATCGATGGCCACGAGACGTACCGGTTGCGCCTGACCGCCAAGCGGCGCGACGTCGTGTACCCGATTCAGGTGGCCTGGATCGATAGCGAGCAGTTCGTTACCCGCCGGGTGGAACTGTTCTCGGGCCGCGGCCGGGCGCTGAAACGGCTGGCGGTTACCGACTTCCGCGAGGTCGGCGACAAGGTGATCGCGGTCCGCCTGGAAATGTCGGACTTCATGAAGAAAGATTCGCTGACGGTGTTCGCGGTCGACACCATCACCGTCGATGAGCCGGTCGACGAGGGTCTGTTTTCGTTGGAGGAGCTGACCTTTTGAGCGCCGGCCACGGTCCGCTGGCGGCGACCGCAGGCCGCGCCGTGGTGTTGCTCCTGCTGGCGACGGCGGCAATCGCCGCTGCCGATCTGCGCACCACGGTGACGATCAACGCCGACATGAGCGCCGTCTCCCACCCCGAGGAGAGGCTGCTGTTGGGCAGCGGCGGGAGCGCCAGACTGGATCTGGCTGCGACTGGCAACCGCAACGTTCGCGGCCAACTGAGCATTGCCGCCGACCTGCACCTGCCGCCGGCGGCGCCCGCTGCGGCGGGCACCGACCCGGACCATGTGGTGACCAGTCTCGGCGTGCAGCGTGCCTTCATCCGGGCGCGGCTGCCGGGTTTCCGGCTCACCGCCGGCAAGACGCGCCTGTCCTGGGGGCGGGGCCGCTTTTTCAACGCCGGCGACATCCTGTTTGGCCAGGAACCTGGTTTCGCCGCCAGCGCCAGCGAGTACCTGACCGCTACCGACTGGCTCGTTGCAGCCTACGTCCCGGTCGGTCGGCTGTCTTTCCTGGAGGCGGTGGTGCTGCCCGCTCCCCTGCCCGTTCGCCTCGCCGCCACCGCCGCCGGGGCTCGCGCCGTGATTCGCCTTGGCGAGTTGACCGGCGAGGCCGGCTACCGGTACGGCGCCAACCCCGACGCGGCCGCGGCACGCGAGCATCGCGGTTACGTGAGCCTGGAAGGCGCGCTGGCCGGCGTCGATTGGCACCTGAGCGCCGGCTCCGCAGTGCCGGCCCGCGGTGCTGCCGACCTGGGCGAGGCGGCGCAGGATCGCCTGTACGTGACCGCGGGCGGATTCGGGTTCGTGGACCTCGGGCCGGACTCGGGGCTGCTCAACCTGCGGCTGGAGGCCGGCGTCCGTCCGTGGCGCATCTGGCAGGAGCAACCGGGAGCACCGGCGGCCCTGGATCGATACGGTCTGTACCTGTTCCCGGAAATCGGTTTTGCCCCGGCGGACAACTGGAACCTCAGCCTCAGCGGCGTGATCTCGCCGATTGACGGATCGGCCGTGGCCGCCGCCGGCGCGTCGTGGAACATGCTGCAGGGATTGACCTTCAGCCTGTACGCGGCGGCGATGCTGGGCGACGCGGATGACACCTTCGCTTGGGACCGTCCGGGAAGCCTGGCCGCAACCGTGGCGGCGCGTTTCGTGTTCGGCTCTTCCTGACGGAGCCGGCAGCGCAGCATGAGAGGGGCGTCGGGCCGGGGCGGCGAGTTGGGGTTTCTGCTGCTGCTGGCGTCGCGCAATCTCGCCCGGCACCGGCGGCGCACCGTGATCACGATGCTGGCGCTGGCGTTCAGCATCGCCGTGCTGATTTTCATGGATTCGATGCTGCGCGGGATCGACGAAGAGTCGCAGCGCAATCTGGTGTGGTACGAAACCGGGTCCGGGAAGGTGGTGACGCGCGCGCAACATGATGATCTGGATCAGGTGGCGCTGAAGCACGAACTGGTCGGCTACCGCCGGCTGGCGTCCGCGCTCGCGGACCTGGGGATTGCCAACACGCCGCGCATCAGCTTCGTCGGCGAGATGTTTTTCGGCGAAGGCTCGCTGCCGATCCGGCTTATCGCCATCGATCCGGCTACCGACGGAGCGGTATTCCGGTTGCAGGACACCCTGCTTGCGGGCAGCGAATACCTGGAGTCGGGCTTGTCGGGCCTCATTCTGGGCGCCTGGATGACCGCTGACCTGGGCATCGCGCTCGGCGACCTCGTCGAGGTGCGCACCCGCACCCGCCACGGCGCGATGCAGGTGTTGGAGTTGGAGCTGGTCGGCATGCTGCTCAGTCCGAATCCCACCATCAACCGCGGCGTCGGGTTCCTGCCGCTCGATGTGGCGCAATATGACCTGGAAATGACGGGCGTCACCGAAGTGGTGCTGGGTGCGATGCCCGCGCGTCTGGGACGACCGGTTGCGGTACCCGCCGGCAGCTTCCTGTCGCACCAGATCGATCGGGTGAATGCAATGCTCGCGCAGGAGCTGCCCGGCCTGGTTGCGGTGGGGTGGCCACGGCTTGCGCGCGACTATCTGGCGATGATGGAGTCGGAGAGATCGAGCAGCGTGCTGCTGTTGGTGCTGGTCTTTGTCATCGCCGCGGTGGGTATTTCCAACACGATGCTGATCGCGGCGTACGAACGCATCCGGGAGTTCGGGATGATGCGCGCTCTCGGCATGGATGACACCGCGATCCGTGCCACGATGGTGTTCGAGGCGGGCTTCATTGGCTGTCTCGGATCGCTGTGCGGGTTGCTGCTCGGCGCCGTTGCCACGTTCTGCCTGGTCAAGTGGGGCATCGACATGAGCGGGTTCTACGGCGATGTCAGTATCGGCTATCGCGTCACGGCGGTGTTTCGCGGCGCCTGGAATCCGGGCACGATGGCGATCGCGGTGGTGTTCGGCGTGCTTGCGAGCATGGTCATCGCGCTGCTGCCGGCACGCCGGGCGCTGCGCCTCGACATCGTGCAGTGCCTGCGTCACGAGTGACGTAGCGTCACGAGTGACGTAGCGTCATGAATGACGACCTGAGACGCCCCGGAGGCACTTCGTGTTTGCCCTGCCGTAAGGTATGATGAAACGAAACCATGCTGCATGTGATTGTGACCATGACCATCAAGCCGGGCCGGCTTGACGAATTTCTCGCCCTGGCTCGCCAGCTCGCTCCGCTGGTGCACGCCGAAAACGGCTGCATCCGCTACGAATACACCCTCGATACGGCCTCGCCGCTCTCGATTCAGGGGGCCATTGACGATCACCGCGTGACCCTGATCGAACAATGGGAGTCCGCCGCGGCGCTGGCCGACCATCTGCAGGCGCCGCACATGAAGCAGTATGGACCCGCGATGGGGGCACTGCGCACGGGCGCGGTGGCCGCCCGGGTCACGCGCCCCATCGACGGCGGCTGATCCGGCACGCCGCGCGGCGCCTGCCGTGGTGCGCACCGGAATCGCTTCGCAGATAGCGTTCGGGTATCTGCGGGTGCTGCGAGTGGCGGCGTTCCTGGTGGCGATCGTGGTCGGCGCCGCGGCCGCGGGCGCGCTTATCGCATTGCCGCTGTGGCTGTTCGCTACCCGCGCCACCGTTGTCTACAACTGGTTCGTGGTGGTTGGGCTGGCGGGCGGCGTACTGGCGGCTGTAGCCGCGCGCGTGCTGCGCGGGGCTCGCCGCGCGCCGAGCATGGCAGGTCATCTGCGCGGCGCCGCCATCCGCGCGGCGCGCGGCGCGGCGCGAACGTTGGCGGTGGCCGTGCTGGCGGTAGTCGCGCTGCTGGCATTCACCCGTGGGGGTACGCTGCTGGGACTGGCGGCCACGCCGGTGGCGGCCGCGCTGGCTGGAGCGGTACTGTTCCTCCCCTTCCCCGGCACCCGCACCCGGCCCGGCACCGGAGCCGGTGCGGGCCAGCCAACTCAGGCAAATCCCCCCTATTGAACTGTGGTCCGGGGCTAGTTTATACTCTGTCGCAGGCTCCTGTTGAGGATCCGGGTCCTGCTGCGTGTCGAAGCGCGGCTGGCTCGGGCCTCTCAGGTTTCGCCGTTCACTGTCGATAATGAGGGTGTCGGTTACAAGATTAAGTTCCCCTCCCAGTTTACTTCGTTTTGTGCCGGCGCCTGAAAGGGTAGGTCGGTCCCCTCTTGGGGGGGCCGACCGTTTTATTTTTGGCGCCCGGCATGGGCCTTCTCCGGGAGGTGACCCTTCATTACCCGAGTAGGGGGTGCCGTCTGCCTGCTGGTCGCGGTTGCGGTCGGAGTTGGCGTTGGCGTGTCGACGGCGGGTACCCGCAACATCCGCAGCCTCGACGTGTACGAGCGCGACAAACCGGCGTTGCCGACCCAGATCCTCGACCGCCACGGCCGTATCATCACCCAGTTTTTCCGCGACCAGAAACGAGACATCATCCGCTATGAGGAGCTGCCGCCGCACCTGATACAGGCGCTCCTCACCCGCGAGGATCGCCACTTTTTCGAGCATCGCGGGTTTCGCATACCCGATACGATCCGCGCCGCCTGGAACATGGTCTCGGGACGCTTCTGGTCCGGCGGCTCGACCATTACCCAGCAGCTTGCCGGGTCGATCTACGCCGACCGTTCCGAGATCACCATCCGGCGCAAGCTGGTCGAGTTGTGGTGGGCGATTCAACTGGAGCGCTGGCTCACCAAGAACGAGATTCTGGAGCGGTACCTCAATCTGGTCTATTTCGGCGAAGGAACCTACGGCGTCGAAGCGGCGTCCCAGTTCTACTTCAAGCATTCGGCCCGCGACATAACGCTCGCCGAGGCCGCCATGCTGGTGATCCAACTGAACCGTCCCGGCGGCAACTCTCCGATCAACCATCCAAATCGCGCTCGCATCCTGCAGCGCGAGATTCTCAACCAGATGGTGGGACGCGGGCTGGCGACCGCCGAAGAGGCCGATCTGTCGTTCAAGCAGTACTGGGACAACTACGACTTCACGCGCTCCAACCGCTCCACGGCGTTCCTGGAGCGCGAGGACGCGGCTCCCTATTTCAGCGAATACGTACGCGGCCGGCTGGACGAGTTGATGCTCGGATCGATGGACGTGTATCAGGATGGGCTGATCGTCCGGACGACGCTCGATCTCGACTATCAGCTCGCCGCGCAGCAGACCCTGTCCCGCCACCTTGAGCGGGTCAACGAGATGCGCAGCAACAGTGCTCAGCGGCGCCGGGCGGTGGCCGACACCACTTTTCTGCCGATCGTCGATCTGCTCTCGCTGACCTTCGACATGGGCGAAGTCCGGGTGGCTGGAATCCGCGAGCGCAACAAGGGCACCGACCGTTTCGTCCGGGAGTTGGCGCCGGCGCTCGACGTGTTGGGCATGATGCTCGACGATCGCGACCTGCGCGCCATAGCCACCGCCGCATACGGGCTTGGCGAGAAAGATGCGCGGCGCACTCAGATCGAGGGCGCGTTGATTACGCTCGATGCCCGCTCCGGTCACATCCTCGCCATGGTCGGCGGCAGCGAGTTCGGCACCGGCAACCAGTTCAACCGCGCCACCCAGGCAAAGGTGCAGCCGGGGTCCGCCTTCAAGCCGCTGTACTACTCGGCGGCGATCAGTTCGGGGCGCTTTACTCCCGCCACCATGATAACCGATGCGCCGGCGTTGTTCGTGAACGACGATGGATCCCCCTACATTCCACTCAACTACAAGGGCGAGTGGACCGGTCGAGTGCTGTTGCGCACTGCTCTCGCCCGGTCGATGAACGTGCCGTCCCTCAAGGTGCTCGAGGCGATCGGTTTCGATGCCGCGATCGAGCGCGCCAGCCGGATGCTGGGAATCGAAACGCCGGCAGAGATCGAGGCGACATTTCCCCGCAAGTACCCGCTCGGCCTGGGAGTGATCGCCGTCTCGCCGCTGCAGATGGCACGCGCCTACGCGACCTTCGCCAACAACGGACAGTCTGTTTCCCCGCTGGCGATCCAATACGTCATCGATCGCAACGGACGAATGGTTCTGGAAGTGGAGAAAGAAGTGCGGGTTCGGCAGGGAGCAAACCAGCAGGAACGCCAGATCATGACTCCGCAGGTGGCGTATGTCATGACCGATCTGTTGCAGAGTACCGTACAGTGGGGCACGTTGCGCTGGGCCTCGGGAACCGTAGGCGGCTTCCAGACCGACACCGCGGGCAAGACGGGCACAACCCAGAACTGGTCGGACGCATGGACCGTGGGGTTCACTCCGCGCCAGGCCACGGCGCTGTGGATGGGCTTCGACGAGCGTGGCGAGACCCTGGGACTGAACCTCACCGGGGCAACGGCTGCCGGTCCTGCCTGGGCCGAATACATGAAGGCGGTGGAGCCCGGGCAGCCGCTGCGCTTCGTGCGCCCCGCAACCGGGTTGATCGAAGTCACGGTGAATGCACGCTCCGGTCTGCTGCCGGCCGGCGCGCAGGGGGAGAGCATCATTCAGGAGATCTTTCTGTCCGGGACCGATCCCAAGGAGCGCGACGGCCTGCTGGCATACGAAGCCGACCGACGGGGCGAGATTGTCGACAACCTGCGACTGGCGATGCGGCGGGTGGATACCGGGCCGCCGCTCGGGTTGGTACCCGCTCCGCTGGCGCCGGGCGATGCTGCCCCGCCGTTGGTGCCGGGCGGCGCCGGCACGGCTGCCGGGCGTACACCGCCGCGCGGAGAGAATCCGCTGCTGGACTAGGAGTCGGTCGGATTGCGACAGACTCCTGGTCCGTGGGATGGGATGGGCCAAAAGCGGCGCCCCGGGCGGCGGTTTTGGGGCGCTATGCATACAAAGGAGGGTTGGTCATGGAACTGCGCTACTCACTCGATCATCACTGGGCGCGCCGCGACTGCGCCGACTCCGCGCAACGCGTCACCGTCGGTCTGTCTGAATTCGCTCAGCGAGAGATGGGCGAAATCGCCTACCTCGAGTTGCCGGATGTGGGGACACGAGTCGCCGGCGGCGCCGCCATCTGCGCCATCGAGTCGCTGAAATCCGCGGGTGAGCTGTACGCGCCGGTCGGCGGCACGATCGTGGCACGCAACGAGGAGCTGGCGCGTGCGCGCGGCCGGCGGTTGATCAACAGCGATCCGCTGGGGGCTGGCTGGATTTTCGTTCTGGAAATGGACGATCCAGGCGATTTCGACGCGTTGTTGTCGGCATCCGAATACGCGCGCCGTACGGCAAGCGACCTCTGATGCCGACAAGAGAAATATGCAGGTCCGCATCGACGCGGTAGTGGTGGGTGAGCGAATCCGCTCCGACCTGGGCGAGTTGGAGCCGCTGATGGAGAGCCTGCGCCGCCACGGACAGTTCAGCCCGATATTGATTACGCGCGATTCCGAATTGATCGCCGGCCACCGCCGCCTGGAGTCGGCGCGGCGGCTCGGCTGGAGCAGCATCGAGGCGGTAGTGCTGGATCAGGCCACCGACGAGACGCTGCTGGAGTTGGAAATCGAGGAAAACGTGCAGCGCAAGCAACTCAGCAACGAGGAGCTGGCGGCGGCCGTGGCGCGTCTGGAACGACTGCGCCATCCGTGGTGGTTCGGGCGCGTGTTGCGCTGGCTCACGCTGCGCTGGCGGCAGCTTACCTGGTGGATGAGCGTCCGACTTGGGCGCTGATCTGTTCGCGGGTCACCGAATACCAGAGCGGGCGTCCGTGCGGGCAGTGCTGCAGGTCGATGGCAAACGACTCGCGCGCGATGGCGAGAGCCGCCTCGTAGTCCAATACCTCGCCATCCTTCACGGCCAGCTTGCACGCCAGGTTCGCCAGCATGGCACGCTCCAGGTCCGCTTCGCTGCCGCGCATTCCGGCGACGTACTCCGCCAGCCACGCCGCCGGGAGTTGATGCAGCGGTTCGGCCAGTGCGGTAATGCGCCGCGGCCGGCCCGCTTCCAACTCCACGACAATGCCAAGATCGCCGAGCAGGTCGCGCGCCTCGCGCAGCGCGTCCCCGGCTGCCTGGTCGAGGTCGAGTTCGATCGGGAGCAGAAGTTGTTGGATGGCAAACGCGCGCCGGCGCAGGCGCTCGTAGAGTACGCGTTCGTGGGCCGCGTGCTGATCGACAAAGTAGAGGGTGCGCCCGATCTCGACCAGGAGAAACATGCCGAGCGACTGGCCGATGTATCGCATTCCGGAACTCTGGTCCGGAAGCGTGGCGCCAGCCGCGGCGGCGGGCCCGGGTGTGATCACCCCGAGTGGGACGGTTGCCACGGGTTGCGCCGCGCCGGCAACGTCGTCCGCGTACGCGAGCGGGGGATCCGCCACCGACGATCGCGGCGACGAAGAACCGGAATGGGCGCGGTCGCCGTGGCCGCGAAACGGCAGTGATTCCGACTCCGCTTGCGGCGGCGGCAACGGCGAGCGATGGCCGAACTGGTCAGCCGCTTGTTGCACGACTCGTACTACCGCCTGATGGAGCGGCGCCAGATTCCGAAAGCGCGCTTCCCGTTTCGCGGGATGCACGTTGAAGTCCACGAGATGGGGAGCTATCTCCACGAACAGACACGCGATCGGGTGTCTGCCGCCGGGCAGAATCGCGCCGTAGCCATATTCCAGCGCTTGCACCAACCCGTACTGCTGGATCCGCCGCCGGTTCACGAACACCATCAGCCGCGAGCGGTCACGGCGCGCGAGCTCCGGGCGTGCGCCGATCACCGTTACCTGAAACTCGGCGAAGTTGCGCTGCGCCTCGAACAGATCGCCGGGCACTACCGGGCTGCCGAGCACGTCCGCTACCCGATGCCGCAACTCGGCGGCGGTCAGCACGGTGTCAGCCTCGCCGTCTACCGAGAGCCGAAACGTGACCTGCGGATGAGCGAGCGCCTTCTCCAGCACCATTCGCCGGCACAGGGTGGTCTCGGTACCGGGACGGCGCAGGAAGCGGCGCCGCGCCGGCAGATCGGCGAACAACCGGGTTACCTGGATGCGCGTGCCCGGCGCCGCTGCCGCTCCGCTGATGCGCCGTTCGCGGCTGTCCGCGATCAACCGCGCCGCTTGCGCCGCCGCGCGTGTGCGGGTGACCACTTCGAGGCGCGCGCACGCGGCGATGCTGGCCAGTGCCTCGCCGCGGAATCCGAGGGTGGTGACGTGCTGCAGGTCGTGCTCGTCGCTGATCTTGGAGGTCGCGTGGCGCACACCGGTGCGCTCCAGGTCGGAGCGGGCGATGCCGCGGCCGTTGTCATGTACCGCGATCTGGCCGACGCCGCCGGAGTGGAGTTGCACGTCGATCTCGCTCGCGCCGGCGTCAAGCGCGTTGTCGATCAGTTCGCGCACGATCGAAAACGGACGCTCGATCACCTCGCCGGCGGCGATACGGGCGGCTACGTCAGCGTCGAGCACGCGAATGACGCCGTCCGTGCGCGCTTGGCGGGCGCCGGCGCCCGCGCCCGGATCTGCCGTCATATCTTCCTACCCGTCACTGCCGACGGTCCTGCTATACTGGCCGCGAGCGGCTTGATGGTTGTGTCGATGTTGCATTTGACCATTGATCTCCCCGGCGTGAGTTCACTGAAGGAAAAACGACGCGTGATCGGATCGCTGAAGGAACGGGTACGCCACAAGTACAGGGTATCGGTCGCCGAGGTGGGGGCCAACGACCTCTGGAACGTGGCCGAAATCGGGTGCGCGGTGGTTTCCAACTCGCATACGTTCGGTGAGTCAGTGTTGCACAAAGTGATTGGTTTTGCGGAGGAGCGTCTGGCATTCCCGATCCGCAGCGCACAGGTATTCTCCGAACACTACTGACGCGCGAGCAGGATACCCGGATTTGCGGCGGCAACCCGGTCCGCGTGCGCCAGGCGCTGGCGTCGTGCGCGGCCGGGCGGCCGGGGCGGCCGGTTGATTGGCGCCGTCCAATCGGGTACCACTCAAGTGTGTCGCTGACCAGCGTGGTGCGGCTCGCGGGGGCGGTTGTGACCGCGGCACTGCTGTTGAGTTGCGCCGGTGATGATCCCCCGGCTTCGCAAACGCCGGGGCAGATAGTGGCGGCGGAGGGCACTGCCGGCAACAGCGACGGCAGCGTGCGAGCCGGCACCGAGCCCAACGGCGTACTCGGCTCCGCGCAGCCGTCCGCCGGTACCGATGATGAGATCGATCCTTCATTCCTGTACCGGCGCGCGCCGCGTCTGCTGCCGCACGACTACAAAATCGGGCCGTTGCAGGACCTGCTTGCGGCCGGGCGAACCGAGAGCGAGGCACTGGACATCTTGATCTCGTTTCTTACCGCGCTGGCCGAGGGGACAGTCGCCGAGGCGGCCATGGTTGCGGACCGCCGGCAGAGCCTGTCCCGGTCCTTGCGGTTTCATCTGCGCGACGGGCGGCTTCCGCGCGCGGCACGGATCGGAGCGGTGACCGTCGCGGACGACCAGATCCACGTTGCGGTGCGTCTGTTCGGAGACCCGGGCCGGGTGGCGGGAGAGGCATACCTGGAAGCCACCCCGGACGGGTGGCGCATCGCCGATCTGCAACTTGACCTGCAACGGCTGGCGCAGCCGTACACGGCACCGGCGGAGTTCGAGCCAAGTGCCGCCCGGTGGTTGCTGTTGAGCCCGTGACCCGCATTCGCCGCCTGCATCCGGCCAGCGCGCTGTTCCTTGCCATGGTGGCTGGCTCGCTGGCTGCCAGCGCCACGCCGCTCGCGGCACAGGTGCTGCGCGCTCCGCAGGTTCCGGAGATCCGGCCGGCGGCGCAAGCTGACCAGTTGTCGGCGCTCGCGGAGATCGACCGGTTGGCGGCGCGCGCCGCGGCTTTCGGGCGCCGTCATGTACCCGATAGCGCCGGCGCGACGCTCTGGATACTTCCCTTCACCACCGATACCGGGGTGACCACGCGTCTCGGTCACCGCCTGCAGAGCGCCGTGCATCTGCGCTTGCTGAGCGACTATCGCTCGACAGAGATACGCGTCGTGGCGCGGCGGCCGCTCCGTGGGCCGGCGGCTGCGCAGCGGTTACCCGCCGGCGCCGCCGCGGCGCGCCATGCGCTGGAACTGGAGATCCAGCCGTTTCGCGAGACACTCCGGGTTGTCCTGCGGGTGCTCAGTTCCGGCACCGCGCATGCCGGCGACTGGATCGATCTGCCGGTCAACGAGGAGTTGTTGGAACTGCTCGATGGCGCAGGGTCCGGTGCTGATGCCGGAACTTGGCAGAGCACCGCCGCGCCGCCCTCCGGGGCGGCGCCGAACGCCGAGCCGGAGGAGTCGCGGACGCCGCTTCCGTCCGCCATCACCGTCGATCGGGGGCAGCAGCGGTACACCACGGCCGGCGAGGACTGGGTCACGCTGCAGGTACCCGCGCCCGGATTCTACCTGCTGGAGGGGCGCTCATTCTCCGGTCCCGTGACGCTGTCTCTGCACTATGACCGCACCGCGCCGCCGGTGGTGACGGCGCTTGAAGACGTGCCTTCCGTTGCCGGCGGCGATCGCGACGGACTGCCTCGGGGCGTGGACCGCATGCTTGGGCTGTTTTCCGGACCACGGCGAAGTTACGCCCGCATCAGCACTGATTCCGGGCATGATGTGGCGTATTACCTGCGTCTCCGGCCGCTGAGCCCGGTCCGGCGCTTTGCGGACGGGACCGCGTTTGCGGTCCCGCTCGAGCGCGGTACGGGATTTCAGACGCTGCGGGTGTTTCGCACCGGCTCCTACCGGGTGGTTGCCGAAGCAGGCGCCGGCGCGGTCGCGCTGCGGGTATTCAGCGTACCGCACATGCGTTCCGTGGCACCGGTCTCCGTGGCGCAGCCCGTGGAGCCCGGTTCGGTGGAGGCGGACGCGCAACGGTATGAGCTTGCGGCCGGCGACTACCTCATCGAGGTGACATCGGCGCCGGCGGCGCAGGCGGCGCGGGTGTGCTGGGCGGCTACCGACTCGAACGGCGGCTGCGCAGGTTGACAGCAGACCCCGATAGGGTTAACTATGTGTGGTCATTAAGTAACAATTTCGGAGCAGCGCTTGACGTCATACGAGGCTACATTCGTATTTCTCCCGGACCCGGAGTCCGTGGAGCGAGGTAAGCAAGCGGTCCAGGATGTCTTTGTAAAGGCCGGCGTGAAGATCACCGGCGAGGAAGACATCGGAGAGCGGGTGCTTGCCTACCCAATCAGAAGACAGGAACGCGGATACTACCTCCTGTACGAAATCGAGTCCGATCCGCAGAAAGTCCAGGGGCTCTATCAGGCTGCGGGGTTGATACCTGACATCCTGAAGTGCTTCATCGTGCATCGCGTTCCCACGATCGCGGCGGCCACACCGCAGGCAGGATAGAGGGATAGCGTATGGCTGACATCAATCATGTGACGCTGGTGGGACGTCTCACCCGCGATGCGGAGTTGAAGTACACCAACTCCGGCCAGGCGGTTTCCAATATCGGCATTGCCATCAATCAGCGGCGCCGCAGGGATGACCAATGGGTCGACGAGGCGCATTTTTTTGATTGCGTGGTATGGGGGAAGACAGCCGAGGCGCTCAATCAGTATCTGGTGAAAGGCAAGCAGGTCGGCATTGAAGGCCAACTCCGCCAGAGTCGCTGGGAGCAGGATGGCCGCACGCGCAGCCGGGTGGAGATATTCGTCAACAATCTCCAGTTGCTCGGCGGGCGCAACGACGGCGTCGCACCTCGGGACGAGGAGCCCGTGGGGCGTGCTTCGCCTCCGCGCGGCGGCGCTCTGCCCGCGGCCGACGAATTTGACGACGACATTCCGTTTTAACAATAGTGAGGGCCCTTGTTCATGTCTGATACCACTCCATCAACCTCGGGGCCGCCTTTCGCGGCGCCCGGTTCGCCGCCGCCGTATGCCGGGGGCGGCGCCCGTGACCGGCGCGACGGACGAGTGCGCACTCGTCCGGGCCGCCCCTTCTATCGCAAGAAGTTCTGCAAGTTCTGCGCCCGCAGTTCGAACGGAGCGATTGTCATCGACTACAAGGATACCGACACCCTGCGGCGCTACACGACCGACCGTGGCAAGATTCTGCCCCGCCGCGTAACCGGCAACTGTGCGAAGTGCCAGCGCAAAGTCTCGGCGGCGGTCAAGCGCGCTCGTGTACTGGCGCTGCTTCCGTTCACGGCGAAATAACACGTCCGCCGTCGAACGACCGCGGCCGGTGGCTCGCGCCACATGAGTAGTCAGAGCGTTCCCAACCGTGTCTGGATAGAGATCGGGATCTTTTCGGCCGTCGCGCTGGGCTTGTATCTGCTCACGCCGGGCGTGTTCCTGTTTCTGATTCCGTTGCAGATGCTCGCCATTCGGCGCGGCAGCAGCGCTTTCAATCTTGCCGCGCTCCTGCTGGTGTTGCTGGCCGCACTGGTAGAGCTGGCGATGACCGGTTGGCGCAGCAGCGATCTGCCTGCGGAAGAAGTCTATCTGCGCAACATCGGCCTGTTTCTTTCGGCGCTTCTGCTCGGCGGCCTGTGGCTGGTGAACCAGCCGCGCGTGCTGCCATACCGCAGCCTGCTGCGCATTCTTATCGCTACCGGCGCCGCCGGCCTGATCGCCGTGCCGTACATCGGCGGACTGATGAGCGACCCCGAATTCGTTCCGACGATGCGCGATTACATCGCCGGGCAGCCGCTTCTGCGGCTGGGTATTGCCCCCCCCGACGCCCCCGGCGTCACCGACGCACCAGCGGTGTCGACCGGGCAGATCGACCTGTTCGTCGAGACCGTCGGCACCGTGCTGCTGCGCGGGGTCCTGTTTCTCTACCTGGTGTACCTGATGGCGGCGTGGTGGCTGGGCTCGCTTTGGGGGGCGCGCACCCTCGGCATGCGGTCGCCGATCGGTCGCCTGCTGACATTCCGCCTCGAGCCGTGGTGCATCTGGGCGCTGCTGGCGAGCGGCGCGGCCGTCCTTGGCGACGCGCTCGGCGACCTGGGGATGCTCGGCAACCTCGGCTGGAACGTGTTCTCGGTATTCCTGTTGCTGTTTGCATTGCAGGGTATCGGTGTATTGCAGTGGCTGTTCAGACGGTATAAGGTTCCTGGTCCGATGCGGGTCATGATCGCCGTGGCGATGGTGTTCATGCTGTTCCGCTCGGTCCTCACCTTCATACCGGTGTTCGGATTGCCGCTGCTCGGACTATCCGAGATATGGGTTGACTACAAGCGTCCGAAGCCGGGCGACAGGAGCGAGAAATGAAAGTGATTTTGCAGCACGATGTGGTAGGCCTCGGAGAAGAGGGCGACGTGTGCGAAGTAGCCACCGGCTATGCGCGCAACTTCCTGTTTCGCACGCAGGCGGCGCTACCCTTCACCGGGCACGCGATGAACCTGATGCAGCATCGCCGCGTGGGTATCGAGCGTCGCAAGGAGGACAAGCGGGCGGGTGCAACCGGCCTGCGCGAGCGGCTCGAAAACGAGGAGCTCACCTTCCGCATGAGCGCCGGGGCGAGCGGCAAGCTGTTCGGCTCGATCACCAACGTGGCGATAGCCGGAGAACTCGAGCGGCGCGGTTTCGATGTGGACCGCCGCCGCATCGAGGTACCGGACCACTCGCTGAAAATGATCGGTGAACACACGGTCCGCATCCGGCTCTACGAGAATCAGTCAGCAAACGTGAAGGTTGTCATCGAAGCCGACCAAGAATAGCCGACGTGGCCGACACCGTCGCGCGTTCTGACGTACCGTTGCGGGACTCGATTCCGCCGCACAACATCGACGCCGAGGTCGCAACCCTCGGAGCGCTGTTGCTTGATCCCGAGGCGCTGTCGACCGTGTTGCGCTATCTGCGCGCCGACGACTTCTACCGCGCGGCGCATCGCAAGGTGTACCAGGCGATCCTGGCTCTGTTCGACCGCAACGAAGCAATCGACCTGATCACGCTGTGCGACGAACTTGGCCGGGTCGGCGAGCTCGAGGCGTGCGGTGGGATGGCGCGTGTCTCGCAGTTCACCTCGGCGGTCCCGACCAGCGCCAACGTCGAGTATTACGCGCGCATCGTTCAGGCGCTCAGCATGCGCCGCGAGTTGCAGCGCATCGCCGCCTCCATCATTGCCGATTCGTTCGACGACTCACGTGAAGTCCGCGTCATCATCGAGGAAGCCGAGCGGCGCATCTTCGAGATCACCGATCGCCAGCAGACCGGATCGTTCCGACTTGCGCGGGAGATCATCAATCAGACCGTCGATGCGATTGAACGGCTCTACCACTCGAGCGGCAGCTACACCGGCATACCGAGCGGGTTTGCCGATCTCGACAATCTGACCAGCGGGTTTCAGAATTCGGAGTTCGTGGTAATCGGGGCGCGGCCGTCGGTGGGCAAGACCGCGTTGGCGCTCACCATGGCCGCCTATATGGCCGTGCAGCAGCGCAAGCCGGTCGGGTTCTTTACGCTGGAGATGTCGGCCGTGGCCCTGATGCAACGGTTGCTGGCCGCCGAAGCGCGCCTCGATTCGAACCGCATCCGCTCCGGACTGCTGCGGCCTTCCGACTTTCACAAGATCACCGACGCGGCCGGGCGTCTGTACGACGCTCCGCTGTACATTGAAGACTCCCCGAACCTCAAGTTGCTCGATCTGCGCGCCCAGGCCCGCCGCATGAAGTCGAACCACTCGGTCGAAATCATATTCATCGACTATCTCACGCTCATTTCGGCCGAGAAACAGGATCTTCCCCGGCACGAGCAGATCGCCGAGATCAGCCGCTCCCTGAAGGCGCTCGCGCGCGAGCTGGATGTCCCGGTGCTCGCGCTCTCTCAGGTGCGCCGGGAGACCGAGGGCAAGCTCCCTACCCTCGCCGACCTGCGTGAATCGGGGTCGATCGAGCAGGACGCCGACGTGGTGATGTTTCTGCACCGCGAACGCGGCACTGACGAGAATCTGAATGAACGGGAAACCGACCTGATCGTCGCCAAGCAGCGCAACGGTCCGGTCGGCAAGATCAACCTCACGTTCTTCCCCGAGTACACCACGTTCGAGTCCCACTCTCCCCGGTCATAGCGCCCCTTCGGGCTACCCGCCGGAGGATCCGCCGAGATACCGTTCCGCACCGGGCGAGTGCAAGTAGTCGCCGTTGGGCTGCACCACGAGCCAGTGGAAGTCACGGAACAGGTAGAGGTGAAACAGCACCTTGCGGGTGAACCGGTGCCATACCGTGAAGGTGGCGTCCGCGTTGCGCGCTACCAGCAGGTCGCCCGCCACGGTAAGCCGACGCGGTTGCCGGTCGGTGCGTTCCATCTCCTGCAGCCGCGTGCCGTCCCACACCCGGACCGCGTCCGCACCAAGCGTCGAATACACCCGCTGCCGATCGGGCGCCTCGGCAAGTGCGGCGGACAGGTCTTCGCCGGCGAATCCGTGCACCACTCGCTGCCGATCGAGGTCGCTGCCGTCCCGCATTCGCAGCACGGTGCGCACGCGGCCCCGGTCCACGCCGGGGCGCGGCGGCTCCACGCCGAGAGTGAGGAGCTGCCCGCTGGCATGTTGCGCCAAGTCGTAGATGAGCAGTGCATCGTCCGGGATCAGCAGGGTCTCGGCGTGGGTGGCGTCGATCTTCAGCAGCGGCGTCGTCAGGGCGTTCGCAGTGGTCCGCGCGGCGATGAGATGCGTGCCCGCACTGACTACCTTGCTGGTGCCCGGAGCCCAGAACTCTCCCGCCGGGTCCGGCATCGCGCGCCCGGATGCGTCCAGGACATCGGCGACCGGGTACAGGGATATGTTGCCGAGCCCGTCCAGCAGCAACAGCTTCTGGTCGACCAGACTCACCTGGCTCAGCGGCGCAGCCAGACCGGACAAGCGCAATCGGTAGCGGCCGGTGCGCGGGTCCAGCGTGCCCAAGCGGCCGCTCGCTCCGTCACGGTTCCATACCAGAACGACGCCGTCATCCTGCCGCGGCGGCTGACTAGCCGGCGACCGGGTCGCGGCCGGCAGTGATGGGCGCAGTACTGCCGCCGGTATTACGGTCAATCCCACCGCGGTTCCGAACGGATTGCGCAACAAGCTGGCGTTGGCAAGCCGCGGCAGCCTGGTGGCTGCAGTGAGCGGCACGAAGTCGGCCACGAGTGTCGCCGCCGACTTCCGCAGCCGGGCAACGGCGATGCGGCGCCGGGTCGCCACCAGCAGGGTGTCGCCATCCGCGGCGAGCGCCACCGGTTCGACCAACTCGTCACGCACGAACGGCTCGACGCCGGTCGGCAGCGCCTCCCAGATCGTGCCGCGGTCGGCGAACAACAATGCGCGACTCGCGTAGGTGGCGGCCGTGGCGCTGCCGTCGAGATCGAGGTTGCGCTCGGTCTGCACCGTCGGGGCACGATCGAGCGTGAGCTGGCGCAGCACGAACCCGTGACCTTCCCGGTCATCCGGTTGCAGCACGCTGAGTTGGGCAAACTGGTCTGCAACCGCCACCCGCGCTTGCCGGGATACGCCGACACGGCTGCGCACCGCTCCGGTAACGACGTCAATCGCCACCACGTCGTCGCCGGAGCGTGCCACGAGCAGGCTCCGGTCGGCGCTCAGCGCTATCGCCTCCAGACCGGGCAGGGTCGGAACGACGCCCTTCACGGCCAAGGTTGCGGCGTCCCAGTACCGCACTTCGCCGGTCGGCTGATAGGTCATGATGGTGCGCTCGTTGGTCGAGGTGGCAACGTACGAAACGATTCCGAACGCCGCTGGCAGACGTGTCTGGCGTTGGCCGGTAGCGGGGTCGAGGAACACCACGCTGTCGAACTGGGCCCGGCTGTACACCAGGGACGATCCGAGGCTGGTAAAGCCGAGGTGCAGCGGTGCTTGTTGCAGGCGGTGGCGGTACAACCGGCGTTCGCTCCGCCAGTCCCACACCTCCAGCAGGTCGTCGCCCATGGTGGTGCGCGCGACCGCGGCGAGCAGCGTGCGATCGGGATGCAGGACGATGCGCAGCACGCGCACCGCGCCGAGGCGCAGATGCCGGACGATGGTGCGCCGGTCGTGGCTCCACGCCCGCACCGAGCCGTCATCTCCCGCCGAGAACAACAGTCGCCGCTGCGCATCGTAGGCGAGATCGTGAATCGCCCCGCGGTGGCTGGTATTCACCAGCGGCAGCGGGCTGGCGGCGGCAGTCGCCGCGGCGCAGGCGAGCAGCACCAGCGCGCACGCACGCAGTGCCCGCGGCGCTCTCCGGTGTCGGGAGCGACGCATGCTATCTGCCGGCGAAGAACAGGATATCGCTGAAGGTAACCGTGATCGCCAAAACCAGCAGCAGCGACATGCCTAGTGTCTGAATGCGGTACACCACTGCGGGCCGGAGCGGCTTGCCACGTATCAGCTCGGTGACGTAGAGCGCCAGGTGGCCACCGTCAAGGGCCGGCAAGGGCAGCAGATTCATGATGAACAGTACGATGCTGATCAGACACAGCAGGCGAAAGAACCGTACCAGCCCTTCCCCGAAACTGCGCTCGAAGCCGTCGGTGGCGGCGCGGCCGACGAAGTAGGTAATGCGCAGCGGCCCCGCCACCGCGTTCCGGGCGTTGCCGTCGAACAGTCTCGCGAAGCCGCTGAAGGTAAGGGCCATGGTGTTCCAGGTGTCGTCCATGCCGCGTGCCAGCGCGCCCACTGGCGACAGCCGGGGCGAGTGCGACTGTGGGAGCCGAAACCCCAGTCCCAGTTCGTCGGCACCATCCGTCAGTGCCACCGTGACCGGCAGCGTCTGCCCCTCGCGCTGAACCGTGAAGTCGACCTGTGCCGCGCCGGCCTGGAGGTGTTGCACGACGTCGATCGAGTGGCGAACCGCAACGGCATTGACCGCCACGACGCGATCGCCGCTGCGCAGCCCGGCTAGCGATGCGGCGCCCCCCAGGCGAACTTCGAGAACCGGCTCGATCCACGGGTAGACCCAGATTCGTCCGCCGCCGGTGTTCGGATCGAGTTCCGGGGTAATGGCAGTGGCGAGCAGCATGCCGTCCCGTTCCACCGTGATCGGCAGTTCACGGCGCGGCGCGGACGAGATGTGGCGGCGGATGTCCTGAAAATTGCCGATGTCGTGGCCGGCGATTCGGGTAATGCGGTCGCCGCTGCGCAGGCCCGACGCCTGCGCCGGTGTTGGCTCCGAGATTGCATCCATGGAGAAGTCGGAGGCGAGCACGATGCGGTTTTCTGGACTGTCGATACGGAAACCCGCCCACCAGATCAAGCTGAGTACCACTACCGCGAACGCAAGATTGGCCAGAGGACCGGCGGCAATGATTGCGATGCGGCGCCACGCAGAGGCCGCGAAGAACGACCCCGGCTCCAGCGGGTACTCGGCATTGTCTTTGCGCCACGCCTCGCGCAGAGCATCGTCGCCCTTCATCTTGCAGTATCCGCCGAGCGGGAACCACGAGATCTGATAGGTGGTGCCGCGGTGCTGGAAACCGACCACGCGCCGGCCCCAACCGAGCGAAAACACTTCCACTTCGACGCCGTTCGCCTTGGCGGCGAGAAAGTGCCCGAGTTCATGAATGAGCACCATGATGCCGAGGCCCAGAATGCCGAAGAAAACCGTTACCATCGGCGTCAACCTGCTGCCCAGTCCACGCGCCGCATCCAGAAGTAGAACAACGGCGCACACAGCATCAAGGAATCTACCGAGTCCAGCAACCCGCCCCGTCCTGGAATGAGATCGCCGGAGTCCTTTACCTGTGCGGCACGTTTCAAAGCCGACTCTACCAGGTCGCCGACCGCTACGCAGACGCCCATTGCCGCACCTCCCAGAGCTGCCTCCAAGGTACCGAACTGAGGGGCGCCGGGGAATACGCGCTGCGCGGCAATCAACGCTCCCACCGATGCGGCGATGCCGGTGGCGTAACCGACGGCGGTCTTGGCGGGACTCGCCGGCAAGCCCAAGGCGGTGCGTCCGCGAGCCAGCTTGCCGGCCAGGTAGGCAAGCGTATCGTTGCCGAACACCGCCACGAAGAACGTGAGCAGCATCCACTGCGGATCGCCGACCCCGGCCAGGCGCACGAGGTAGCCGACGAACAGCCCGGGATAGAGGCCGGCGAACAGAGTCGCGCCCGCCGTGCCGAGCCGATCGCCATGCCGGGCGCGCGCCGGCGTACCCGGCAGCAGGGTGACCGTCAGCACAACCGCGATCACCGCTGCGACCACTCCGCTGAACGCGTGCGCCGATACCAGACCCCAGTTTTCCAGATATGCGATGGCCGGGAACGACGCGGAACACGCTGCCGAGAGGCGCCAGTGGCCGGCGACTTCGCGCCGCGCGAACAATGCGCCGACCTCACGCGACCCGAGAACTGCTACGGCGGTGGCGCACAGGGTGAACAGCAGGTGATGATACGCGGGCACGGCAAAGATCAGCACGAAGAACGCGGGTACCGCCGCCACCAACAGCAGTACGCGGGCCCAGAATCGATCAGCCGATAACATCGTTTGCGGCGCTGCCAACGCTACGCCGTCAGATCTCCATGATCTCCTTTTCCTTTGCCACCAGGAATTCGTTGATCTCGGCGATGCGCTCGTCGGTGAGGGTCTGAACCTGGTCTGACTCGCGCTTCGCTTCGTCTTCGCCGAGCCCTTCCTTCTTGTCCTGCCTGATGCCTTCGTTGAGGTCGCGGCGAATGTTGCGCACCGCAACCCGGGCCTGCTCGGCGGCGTTGCGTGCCTGCTTTACGATCTCCTTGCGCCGCTCCTCGGTAAGCTGGGGGATGGCGATGCGGATTACCTTGCCGTCGTTGCTCGGATTGAGCGACAGGTCGGACTTCTGGATGGCCCGCTCGATTTCGCTCAAGGTGGATCGATCCCAGGGCTGAATGACTACCAGCCGCGCCTCGGGAATGGAAATCGTTGCCGCCTGGTTGAGCGGCACCTGCTGGCCATACGCCTCAATGCGTATCTTGTCGAACATGGCGGCGCTGGCCCGCCCCGTACGGATGGTCTTGAACTCGCTCGTCAGCGCATCGAGCGTCTTCTGCATGCGCTGCTTTGCCTCACCGGCGAGATCGGCCACGGTCTCCTCCTCTCAGGTGGTGCGCCCTCAGCTTGCCGCGGGCGCTTCCTCACCTACTCTGTAATAGACGTAATCCGCGATCCGCACCTCGGTCCCGAGCTCTGTGCCGAGCCCGGCCACGAGCTGCTTTACGCTCAATTTCGGATCCTTCACGAACCCCTGCTCAAGCAGACAGATCTCCTGCAAGTGCTTGCGGAGCTTGCCTTTGACAATTTCGTCAACGACCTTGGCCGGTTTGTCGAGGGCCTCCGCCTGCTTGCGGAAGATCGCTTCCTGCTCGGCCAGGTAGTCGCCGGATACGCTGTCGGGAGTGAGAAACGGCGGAGCATAGGCGGCCACATGCAGCGCCAAGTCGAAGGCGGCCTCGTTGATGCGCGCGTGGGCCGCGAGGGCGGCATCGGAAGCGTGCAATTTGATCAGCACGCCAATATTGCCCTCGCCATGCAGGTAGTGCGCCAGCGTGTCGCCGTCGCCGATAGCAACGCTATGGAACCGGCGCACGGCAATGTTCTCCTTGATCTTGCCGACTGCCGCGGTGATCAGTTCCTGCATCCTGTCGGTGGGCGCCCGCGGACTCTCGGCGGCGACTTCGGCGACGAGTTGTTCGCCAAGCGCCACGAACTGATCGTTGCGGGCAACGAAGTCGGTCTCGCTGGACAACTCGAGGATCGCCGCCGTGCCGTTGACGGTCGCGAAGATGCGTCCCTCGTTGGTTGCGCGTCCGCTGCGCTTGGCGGCTGCCGACAGGCCCATCTCCTTGAGCCGGCGTTCGGCCACGGCCAGATCGCCGCCACTTTCCACCAATGCTCGCTTGCAGTCCATCATTCCAGCTCCGGTCTGCTCCCGGAGGCGTTTCACATCTTGAGCGGAAATTGCCAATGCTAACTCCTGACTGTACTTACGCGGTCCGACCGGCAGCCGTTAGCGGTCGTAGAGGGTGTCTTCGTCGATTCCTGCTTTGTCGGTGACCGTTTCCTGTTCCGGCTGAGCCCGGGTCGGTGCGTCTTGCGGGTTGTAGTCGGAATAGTCCTGATCGGTGAATCCCTGCTGCCCCGGATCGGCGGTCAAGGCGGCGGCGGCGGCGCCGGCCATTTCGCCGAGCGGCACCGTTTCCGTGTCCGGCGCCGGTGCGGCGTCGTACTCCTCGCCGATTCGATCCTTGTCGATGATCTGGTTGTAGTCGTACTCGTCGGTGCCTTCGTCCTGCAACGTTT
Organism: Spirochaetia bacterium; assembly: GCA_965262935.1. Taxonomy (GTDB): domain Bacteria; phylum Spirochaetota; class Spirochaetia; order SZUA-6; family Bin103; genus Bin103. The sequence goes on from OZ253572.1 coordinate 3,085,388, forward strand.
CGATTACTTCGAGTCCCACCTCGTTCTCCGCCTCGACCACGGCATTCGCCACGATCTGGGTAAACAGGTTGATGGCCCGAATGGCGTCGTCGTTGCCCGGGATGGGCAGGTCGATGAGGTCCGGGTTGCAGTTGGTATCGACGATTGCGACCACCGGAATCTTCATCTTGTTGGCCTCGGCGATCGCGATCGCCTCCTTGCGGGTGTCGACCACGAACATGACCCCGGGAAGATCCTTCATTTCCTTGATCCCGCCGAGGTTGCGCTCGAGCCGCGCCTGCTCCTTCTGCATGAGCGAAATCTCTTTCTTGGTCATGTTGGAGAAGGTGCCGTCCACTTCCATCTTCTCGATCTTCTTGAGCTTGAGCAGCGAACGCTTCATGGTCGAGAAGTTGGTAAGCATGCCGCCGAGCCAGCGGCTGTTGACATAGAACATGTTGCAGCGCCGAGCTTCCCGTTCGATCGACTGCTGTGCCTGCTTCTTGGTGCCTACGAACAGGACTTGCTGGCCCGCCAGGACGCTCTGGCGAACGGTTTCGTAGGCATCCTTTATCGCAACGATAGTCTTCTGCAGATCGATGATGTGGATGCCATTGCGCTCAGCGAATATGTACCGCGCCATGCGCGGATCCCAGCGCTTGGTCTGGTGTCCGAAGTGCACACCGGACTCCAGCAGGTTTTTCATGGTAACGACGGCCAACTAGTCCCCCTTGCCCCGACCCGGCTCAATGTGGGCTCCGAAACGGATAACCGGTCCGCGCCAACATACGATATATCGTTTCCAGCGGCAAGCCTACGACGTTGCTATAGGAGCCGCGCAGGCAGCTCACCAGGAGCGCGGCCCGGCCCTGGATGCGATACCCGCCGGCCGCGCCGCGCCACTCGCCGGTGTCCAGGTACCACTCCACTTCGGTGGCGCTGAGCGGGGCGAAGGTCACGGCGGTACGTGCCAGCGTCGCGTGCAGCAGGCGGGCCGGGGTGGCGACGGCAACGCCGGTCAGGACGTGATGGACGCCGCCGGCAAGCCGGCTCAGCGTGGCGCGGGCGGCAGCGCGGTCGGCCGGTTTGCCGATCAGCTCGCCGCCGATCACAATGGCGGTGTCGGCCGCGACCAGCCAGCCGGGCTGCGGCAGGCGGCCGACGACGGCACGCGCCTTGCGGCGGGCGAGCTCGACGACCGCCTGTTCCGGGGCGAGGCGCGCCGCGACCGTCTCGTCGGCATGCGACGGCACGACGCGGACCGCGAACCCGGCCGCTTGCAGCAGGGCATGGCGCTGCGGCGAGGCGGAGGCGAGGACGACGGTCGGCGTCCGGGTGAGCGCCACGTCAGCGGTGCGCGGTATAGCGCTGCGCGGGAGCCGCGGCGCGCAATGCGGCCGCTTCGCCGGCGCCGAGGGCAGTGCTGGCGGCGGCTACGTTGTCCTGCAACTGCGCCACGCTGCTGGCTCCCGGGATGACGGCAGCCACGGCCGGCGCCGCCAGCGCGAAGCGCAGCGCGGTCTGTGCCGGCGAACGCCGGGCCGCCGCGCTGATGTCGCGCAGCACCTGCCCGATTGCCGCAACCCGTTGCCGGTCATGGCCCAGTTCGGCGCGTGCCGGGTTGCCGGCGAGCAGTCCCTTGGCCACCGGTCCGCGGACGATCACCGAGATGCCGCGGTCGCGCAGCAACGGCAGCGCCTGCTCTTCGGGGCGCCGGTCCAGCACGCTGTACTGCATCATCACGCTGGCGATCGATGAACGGGCCGCGTATTGGCGGATTACATTGGGGCGGATGGACGAGATGCCCCAGGCGCGGATCGTGCCCGCCTGCTGCAGCGCTTCGAAGGTGGCGATGATGTCGTCGATCGGGTCGTCGATGGTGCCGCCGTGGAGCTGGTAGAGATCGATGTAGTCGGTGCCGAGGCGGCGTAGACTGGCCTCGACGGCGGTGCGGATGTAGTCCGGCGACGGGTCCCAGTCCCAGCCGTCGCCGGCGGCGTGCCAGCGGTTGCCCACCTTGGTGGCGATGATCACCTCGCGGCGCCGCGCGCCGAGCGCACGGGCGAGCAGCGCTTCGTTGGCGCCGCGGCCGTACAGATCGGCGGTATCGAAGAAGTTGACGCCGAGGTCGAGGGCGCGACCGAGCACGGCCTCGGCCGCGGCGCCCGCCTTGGCCAACGACATGCATCCGAGGCCCACTTCGCTGACCAGGAGGTCGCTCGACCCCAGCCGATTCATCCACATGGCTCCATTCTATCATCCGGTCGCCCCCGGTCGCCCGGCACGGATTGACACCGGGCAAACAGGCACGCACGATGGCCGCCGATGCAGCGCACCGCGGGACAAGCCTTGATTGTGCGGGATACGCCGCTGGCCGTGCGCGTCATCCGATCCTATCAGTTGTACCTGCTGCTGCTGCCCACCATCGCGCTGGTGTTCATCTTCCAGTACGTGCCGATGTACGGGGTCACCATCGCGTTCAAGAACTTCAAGCCGCACCTCGGCATCATCGGCAGCGACTGGGTCGGCCTGCGTCACTTCATCCGTTTCTTCGAGTCGCCGAGCTTCTGGCGGCTGATCCGCAACACCATCTTCCTGAGCGGCTACGAGTTGCTGGTGGGGTTCCCGATCCCGATCATCCTGGCGCTGATGATGAACATGGTGACCGGCGGGCGCTTCAAGCGTACGGTGCAGATGGTCACCTACGCCCCCCACTTCATCTCCACGGTGGTGATCGTCGGCATGCTGGGCGTGTTCCTGTCCAAGAACTTCGGTCTGGCCAACCACTTCATCGATGCGCTCGGCGGCCAGCGGCTGTTCTTCCTCGGCCGGGAACAGTGGTTCCGGTCGCTGTACGTGTTCTCGGGGGTATGGCAGAACGCCGGCTGGGGCACCATCATCTACCTGGCCGCGCTCAGCGCCATCGATCCGCAGTTGCACGAGGCGGCGATCGTGGACGGCGCCACCTGAAGCAGTTGGATCGCATCGACCTGCCCAAGGCGATGGAGATCTATCAGGCGGCCTACGACCGCTTCGCCGGCAACTGACCGGTACCGGACAGGCGGGCCGGCCTTGCGCCGGCTCGCCTCCGGCTACCACGAACCCTACCTCTGATCGTGACCGCGGGCGTGGGCGGGACGGCGGTTGCGGTGTATCCTTGCCGCCATGGCGGTTCAGCTTGGAATTGCACCGATTGCGTGGAGCAACGACGATCTGCCGCAACTCGGCGGCGATACACCACTGGCAACCTGTCTGCGGGAGAGCCGTCTGGCGGGGTTCACCGGCGTCGAATCGGGCGGCAAGTTTCCGATGGACGCCGCCGCGCTCGGGGCACAGCTCCGCGCGCATGATTTGAAGCTCGTTTCCGGCTGGTTCTCGGGCCAGTTGCTGCAGGGTTCGGTGGCGCGCGAGCGGGAGCGCATTGAGCAACAGCTCGCCACGTTCGCGGTGCTGGGTGCCCCGGTCCTGGTGTACGCCGAGACCACCGGCAGCGTGCAGGCGCAGCAGGCGGTGCCGTTGAGCCGGCGCCCTGCCCTCGCCGATTCCGATTTCCCCGACTACGGTCGCGAGCTCACCGAGTTGGCCGACTACCTGGCCGCGCGCGGCGTGCCGATGACCTACCACCACCACATGGGCACGGTGATCGAGACCGAGCGCGAGGTGGATCTGCTGATGGCTCACACCGGGCTGTCGGTGGGCTTGCTGGTGGACACCGGCCACCTGGTGTTCGCTGGCGGCGACCCACTGGCCATGGCGCGGCGCCACGCGGCCCGGGTCAATCACGTCCATTGCAAGGATATCCGCGCCGACGTGCTGGCCCGCGTGCAGGCCGAGGAGATGAGCTTCCTCGATGCCGTGCTGGCCGGCGTGTTCACGGTGCCCGGCGACGGCAGCATCGACTTCCGAGCGGTTGCTCGGTTGCTGGCCGAGATCGGCTACGCCGGCTGGGCCGTGGTGGAGGCGGAGCAGGATCCGGCCAAGGCCAACCCGCTGACCTACGCGCGCATCGGCTACGCGGAACTCACCGCCGCCCTGGCCGATGCCGGCATCGAGGTGCGCTGACCATGAGTTGTGCGTGGCAGGATGTCGATCGAGGTCGACGCGCCGGCATCGCCCGCCGGCCGATGACCCGGTTCGCCCGGCCGCCATGGGCCGGACCGTGCGCAGTCGCGGCGCCGGGAGCCGCACCGGCACGGCACGGTCAGAGTTACGCGCGTCGCGCGGGATTGGCGTGGCGAACCGCCGGCTGAGCGGCAAGGTCGCGCTGGTGACCGGCGGCGCGCGCGGCCTGGGTCGCGGCTATGCGCTGCGGCTGGCCGAGTTGGGCGCCGACGTCGCGATTCTCGACCGCAACCTCGACGCCGCCGCGGTCCTGCATGTACACCTGCATGGCCGTGGTTCCGCATCTGAAGCGCCGCGGCGGCGGCAAGATCGTCACCGTGTCCAGCACGGCCGGGCTGGTGGCGTCAGCGGGTTACCATCCCTACGGCACCGCCAAGGCGGCCGTCGTCCACTATACGCGCGCGCTGGCGCAGGAACTGGGGCCGCACCGCATCAACGTCAACTGCATCGCTCCCGGCATTATCCGCACCGGCCGCCTGGGCGATCGCGCCCATCTCGGCTCCCGCATCCCGCTGCGCCGCGAAGGCACCATCGAGGATTGCGTCAAAGTGGTGGAGTTCCTGGTGACCGATCTGTCCGACTACGTGACCGGTTGCACCATCCCCATCGACGGCGGCCTGTACCACTGACGGCGTGCGTCGTGCCGTTCAGCCCTGGGTCAGTGGGCTGGTCACGTCGCGGAACGTCATGCGCCCGGAGGTGACGACGTCGATCACCGTCGCGACCGGCGCGGCGAGCGCCTCGGCAAATGCGGCCGGCAGGTCGCCGGGGGACTCCACCCGGATCCCGTTGCAGCCCATCGAGCGGGCGACATCGGCGAAGTTGGTGGGTGCGAACTCGCTGACGATCACGCGTTGCTGCTGGCCGTGCTTGACCCAGCCGAGGGCGCTGTTGTTGAGCACCACCACGACGATCGGGATGTTCTCGTCGCGTGCGGTCAGCAGGCCGTTCATCGCCATGCCGAAGCCGCCGTCGCCGGTCACCGCCAGCACCTGACGGTCAGGATAGATCAGCTTGGCGGCAAGGGCGGCGGGGATGGCGTAACCCATGGCGCCGATGCCGGGCATGATCAGCGAGCCGGCGCTGCGGGTCTGGAAGAAGTGGGTCATGAACAGCCGGTTCTCGCCGGCGTCGCAGGTGATGAACGCGTCCTCGGCGGTGGCGGTGCAGATCTCGGTGAACAGGCGCTGCGGCATGATCGGGCTCTCGTCGGAGTGGTAGTCGGAACCGCTGAAGAAGCCCTGCTCCTGTCTCGTGGCGTCCAGCGCCGCCTTGCGGCCGGTGCGCGCCGCCGCCGAGGGCGCACCGGTGTCGGCGACCGCGGCGTGCAGTTGCGCCAGCACCAGGGCGGCATCGCCGACGATGGTGTGGTCGCACGGGAACGACCAGCCCACATTCTTCGGCTCCACGTCCACCTGGATGAGCGTCTGGCGGCGCGGATCGATCAGCTTGGGATTCTCACTGGCAGTGTCGGACGGGTTCAAGCGCGTGCCGACCGCCAGCACCAGGTCCGCCGCGCCGACGGTGACGTTCGCCGTCGCCTGGCCGAAGCTGCCGGCCACGCCGAGGGCCAGTTCGTGCGTTTCGGGAAACACGCTCTTGCCGGAGGCGGTGGTGGCGACCGGAGCCGCCAACAGCTCGGCCAGGGCGGCAAGCTCCGCGTAGGCGCCGGCGATGCGCACGCCGTTGCCGGCGACGATCACGGGGCGCTGCGCGCCGGCGAGGGCCGCGGCCGCCGCCCGCACGTGCGCTTCGTCGCCATGGCTTCTGGCAGGGAGATAGCGCTGCGTCGGGTACAGGGTGGGCCGGCTGTCAGGTCCCACCGTGCCGAACAGCGCGGCGCTGTGATAGATCACCGCGACCGGGCCGGGCTCGCCGCTGAGCGCGTGCTTGACGGCGAGTTGGGTGCTCTGTACCGCCTGTACGGGGTCATGCGCCACGGTGGCGTACTTGGTGACCCCGGCCAGCGCGCGCCGGGTATCGAAGGAGCCGTACTCTCCGGTGCCGCTCTGGTAGGGCGCATGCTGCGAGTAGGGCGCCTGGTCGGAGAGGTCGGTCAGCAGCAGCATCGGCGAGCTGCCCATGTGCGCTTCCAGGGTGCCCAGGATGGCGTTGGCGAGCATGAAGGCGCCCTGCCCGATCGCCACGCCGGGCCGTCCGGTGAGGCGTCCGTACACCTCGGCCATGACGCTCGCGAGCTGCTCGTGGCGCACGAGGACGGCACGGATGGTGGACTGATGATCGTAGAGGGCGTCGTACAGGCGCCCCATGTTGCCGCCAATGATGCCGAATACCATGTCGATGCCGGCGCCCTCGAGCGCCCGCACAATCCCCTCGCTGGTCGATCCCTCGGCCGCCAGCAACGTCTCGGTTGTTGCCATGGCAGGCATCCTACACTAAACGCGCCGGCAGGTTCGGCAAAGTGTTGCGGTGTTGCGGTGGACGTGGGGACGGACAGCGATTAGGATGCGCGTCAAGATATGAACGACAAACCACGGATCGTCACCACCATCCAGTTGGATCCCGAATTCGAAGCACGGCTTGCCGCCGCCGGGGAGATCGTGTCCGTCGCCGGAGCGTCCCGCGAGCAGGTGCTCGATGCGCTGGCGTCGGCGCAGGCGTTTCTGGGCCATTACCAGGTCGACGCGGCGTTTCTCGATGCCGGGCCGGCGTTGCGGGTGGTCGCCACCTCGAGCGTGGGCTACGACTTCATCGACGTGGCCGCGGCGAGCGCGCGCGGCGTGGCGGTATGCAATACGCCCGGCGTGTTGACGGCGGCCGTAGCGGACCTGACGGTCGCGCTGATCATCTTGCTGGCGCGGCGTCTGCTGGAGTTCGAACGGTACGCCCGCAGCGGCGCATGGGCACGCCGTGAACCGATGCCGGCGCTCGCCCACGACATCGCCGGCAAGACCGTTGGCGTGGTCGGCTTCGGACGCATCGGACGCGAGGTAACGCGGCGCATGCTGGCGCTGGGCATGAATGCCGTGTGGTACGACATATATGAAAACCCGCCGCCCGATGCGCCGGCGGTGCCCTATCGGCCGCTCGATGACCTGCTGCGCGAGGCAGACTTCGTTTCTGTCCACATGGATCTGAACGACTCCTCGCGGCACCTGATCGGGGCGCGGGAAATCGCCCTGATGCGCCGTGACGCCTACCTGGTCAACACGGCGCGCGGTGGCGTGGTGGATCAGGCGGCGCTGACCGCGGCGCTGCAGGACAACCGTATCGCCGGTGCCGGCCTCGACGTGCTGGCGCCGGAGCCGCCCGATCCGGACGATCCGATCCTGGCGCTGCCCAACGTGGTGATTTTCCCGCACATGGCCACCGCGACGCACGAGACGCGCAAGGCAATGCGCGGCCTTGCCGTGGACAACGTGATCGCGGTGCTGGCCGGGCAGCGGCCAGCGGCCATCGTCAACCCGGAAGTGCTGGAGTCCAGCGCCTCCTAGCGCGAGCGGTTGTGTTCCGGGATCAGACCGGAACGCCGAGCACGTCGCGCAGTTGCGCGCCGGTGGTGTTCCAGTAGCCGCCCAGGATGCTGACGTCGGCGCCGATGGAGAAGTGGCGCACGCCCATGTCGAGGTACTTCTGCGCCTGCTCAGGGCTACCGATTTCGGCACGCGGCTGGACGCCGCACTCCAGCGAGCGACGGAACACGAGGTCGTGCGCTTCCCGTACCTCGGGATGGTCGCGTTCGCCCATGTGGCCGGTGTTCATCGAGTAGTCGGTACCGCCCCACTGCACCATGTCGAGGCCGGGGATCGCCAGGATCTCTTCCAACTCGTCGACGGCGCCCTTCTTCTCGATCATTACGGCCACCACGATGTCGCGGATCGCCTGCACGTAGGCGGTACTGCCGCCCGACCCCATCGGCACGTTGCGCCGTGCCGCGGCGCCGTACAGGCCACTGTCCTCCGGGGTGTCGGGGCGGGAGATACGCACGCACTCGCGCACGTCCGCGGCGGAACGGCCGTCGGTGAACAGTACCGCTTCGAAACCGGCGCCGATGCCGCGTTGCGCCAGGAACGCCTGGTGGCTCTGGTCGATCTTGATCATCGAACCGAGCCCATACAGCTCGGCGGTGCGGCACACGTTGTCCATGTCGTGCAGGTGGAACGAGCCGTACTCGGCGACGAACTCGACGTAGTCGAATTGCCGCGTCTGGCCGAGCACTTCCACGCTCACCGGGTCGGGGTTGAAGATGCGCGTACACACCGAAATCTCGTTGGCGTTCAGCTTGTTGCGCAGCGAATTGGTTCTCACTCGGATCTCCTTGACTGTTTGATCGTTATCGGAGGCGCAGTGTAGCACGATTGGACCGGTGCAGGTGCGGAGTTCGTCACCAGTTGGCGGTATCGGGGCGTTATCGGTGGCGGAAGTCCATCCCGTTGGTGCGGCGCCGAAAGCCGAGCCGCTCGTAGAACGGCACCACGTCGTCGGCGCAGTCGAGGATGGTCTTGTAGCAGCCGGCCTCGGCGGCGCGCGCCAGGAGATAGCGTATCAGCGCGCCGCCGATCCCCGTGCCCTGCCGGTCGGCCGCCACCGCGACATCCTCGATGTGGCCCGCCCTGCCCGCCTGGTTGATGAACTTGTGCTCAATCAGCAGCGTGGCGGCGCCGACCACGCGGCCGCCGGCCACCGCCACCGCCACCACGCAGTCAGGGTTGCCGTCCAGGCGCCGGAACACCTCCCGCGCCCGCTGCGGAGCCAGATCGCTGGCTGGCCGCAACGCATCCAGCGTCTCCAGAAACCCGTTGTTCAGGTCGCACTCCGTCAGCGGACGTACCGTCACCTGTGCCCTGAACCAAGCGTTCGTATCCGTCATTGCTCTCAATGATAATGCCGACAGTGGCCGACCGGGCCACTCAGACCCCCCGGTCGATTGGTCGATTCTTGCTGCTTGCACAGAGTCGCCCGGGCGCGGTGGGGGGCGAGATGACGGTTTGGACGCTATGCCAACGATCACCAACACTGCCCATCCGCCCCTCCCCAACCTGAGCTGCTCGCGGCGTGATTGTACCAGAACGGGGTCGCGCCCCGCCTTGCAAGCTGACTTTGCAGACCATCGGTACTTGTGGCATAGTTCCTCTTGGTCTCTAACCCGACCTGAGCAGGAGCGCTATGTACATTGAATCGATCACCATGCGTGAATTCCGAACTTTCAAGCAGGTGTGTACCGACTTCCTGCATCCCGATACGCACTACGGCGATGAACATGAACGGCCAAGTGTTTCGAACATGAACCTCATGATCGGGACAAATGGTTCAGGCAAGACGACGCTCCTCAAGGGTATAGCGCTCGCAGCTCTCGGACCCGCCGTGGCTGAGTCGGGACTATTCCCCTACTATCTAATTCGACGAGAACCCGGAGAAGAGGGTAACCGTGAGGCGTCGATCAGTGCGGTCTTCATTCCCAACTTACAGGATCGCAAGAAAGGTTTTCCAGAGTCAGTCGAGAGAGTCCACTCTCACATTCGCATCGACCACCGTGGAGATCTTGAAAGGCTCAAGTGGGCGCATGATGACGACAAGCACTGGCACCCGATCTACAGCAGTCGTTCGGACGCTTTCTTCTTCGTAGGATATGGCTCGAGTCGCCGCGTCGAGAAGACCGATCGAGTAGATGAAGCGGGACGGCGAGCGTCGTCTTTCTCCCGTGCACGACGGATCATGAGCCTGTTCGAGGAAGCATACTCACTGCTTCCGTTGAGTCACTGGTTGCCGCGGTACCAGGCAAGTGCCCCGGCTCGATTCGCGGAAGTGGTCGATCTGGTCAATCGTCTCCTTGGTCCGGACCGATACCGATTCACAGGTGAAATGGAAGATGGGGAATACATCTTTCAGGATCGGAATATTCGGGTTCCGTTTCCCGCTCTGTCCGACGGATATCGTGCTCTCCTCGGCTGGATTGGCGACCTGCTGTATCACGTATGCGAGACTTGTCCCAGTGGGAAGCCGCTTGCCGAGAATCAAGGGATCGTAATGATCGACGAAGTTGATCTACACATTCATCCCGGCTGGCAGATGCGATTACTACCAGAAATCGCTCGACAGTTGCCGAAAATCCAGTTTATCGTCACGTCTCACAGCCCTCTCCTGGTAGGATCTCTTGAATGGCCGAATGTCATCGTTATCCAGCACAGCACGGATGGCAGCAGTCTGGAGCGGGTGCGAGTTCAAGTGTCCAGAATGGACGCCGATCAGATTCTCCTGACCGATATCTTCGGCCTTGAGTCGACCCGCTCGACCTCCCAGACTCGCCGGATACGGGAACTTCTTGAGCACGCTCGGGAGGGGGATACCGAAGCCGCGCAGACGCTGATGGCCGAATTGTCGGGGTCGAATCACTGATCCGCTACGTCGTCACATTCGATCTACTTGAGAGACTGGTCGAACAACATAAACCGGGATGGATCGATCGTGCAAGAAAGAGGACCGATTCATTCCGCAAAGCCGGCGGATACAAGGAGCGGGGTACCATCTGGAGTGAGGTAAAGTCGGTTTTCATGAGACTCCAAGGGGATGGAAAGTGCGGTTTCTGCGAGCGCAAGTTTGAGTCTGGAGAGCTTGGTAGATATGAGCTTGACGTCGAGCACTTCCGTCCAAAGGGGACGATCAAGGAGTGGAAAGCTCGTCAATCTCTGATTGACGAGGGAATCCTGTTCACACCCCGTCCCGATGCTAGCCACGGGTACTATCTTCTGACCTACCATCTGTTGAATCTCACCGTTGCATGTAAGCCATGTAATTCGGGCCTCAAGAAAAGCTACTTTCCAATCGGCGGGGATTACGATTTGCATGGCGATGACCCAAGACAGATGTGTGCGGAGCAGCCGTGGCTCCTGTATCCGATCGGGGACGTAGACGTCGATCCGGAAGAAGCGATCAGTTTCTATGGGATTCTGCCGCAAAGTACATCACGGCAATCCGTCTTACGGAAGCGCGGACTCGTCACGATCATCTTCTTCGGTCTCGATGACACATTTAGACGCAAGCAACTAATCCCAGAATAAGCGATAAAGGGCGGATCGGACAGGGGAGTGACCAGGATCTGGCAGAATTGGCACGTTACACGCGCTTTTCGATGTGGAAATGCGGCTCGGACATCATTCCTAGGGCGAATAGATTGCCAACCCGATAATGAACAGGGTCACGTCAACATGCGGCGGTAGAATCGACTTTCTGTGGCAGTCTCGGGGCGTACCTATCCGTGCCACGAGACTAACAAGAGCAGCCGTCTAGACCGGGAGCGCAGCGAGCCGGGAGAACGCTTTACCGAACCTCTGATAGTACTCACCCGCAGGCAGTTTGAGCAGCACGCCACGCCCAGTCGTTGCCACCATCCCCGCTTGGCATATCCACAGATACAAAAAGCGCTTGAAACGCAGCACCGCTCCATCGCCAAGCTGAAGCAGATTCAGCATCCAGGTCTTCAGGTTCCAGGCCAGCGCAGCGATCAGAAAGTATGCTCGGTTGGCCGCCAGAAATCCGGTCGGGACATGGGACAGTCCCAACCCATGCTTGAAGTCCTTGATCAGATTCTCTTGGTTGCCTCGCCCCTGTGCGATGCGCAGCACCGCAGTGTTGCTGCGCGTCGAGTTGGTCACCACGATCCAGTAGGCGTACTTCCTCATGCCATCGTCCAGGTACAATTGCTTGTCATCCTTGTCGATGATCGGCGTCCGCTTGATCACGAACCGGTACGGCTCACTCCAACTGTCAGGGCGAAATACCATCGACGCTATCTCGGGCTTGCCTTTGAACCAGCTCTTCGGCCGGCGCTCTATGGTGATCTTCCGCTTCAGGTTCTCCCGCCGCTTGCGCCGGCGCCCGCTGCGCCCCCCTCTGCTTAACTCGTTGTCCTGAAATGGGTTCCATGCGCTTGCCGGGAGCGCATGCACGGCCTTCATCACATTCGCGTGCTGCTTGGCCACGATGAAGAACTCTACTCCCCGAGCCGCGCAGATCTGCACCAGTTTCTGGTCATAGTAGCCACTGTCGGCGCGCATCCGCAGCGCCCGAAAGTGTTCCCCCACCCGCTTGATCATTCCCGGTAGTACGTCCTGGCTGCCGTAGCTGGTGTGCCGGTAGCCTTCCCGCAGATCCATATAGAGCAGGTCACCGGTCTCCGCCAGCGTCCCGTACAGCACGCTATAGCTCCACGTGTTGTTGTAGGCGAAGTCCGCTCCTTCTTTCTTTTCCCCATACACTTCATGAATCGACGAGTCCAGGTCGATGGTAGCCACCTCACGTCGCACCCGCGGCAGCATGGCGAACGACTGCTGTTGCAGGTCCTCCCCCACCTCACGTAACTCGCTGAGCGCTACCGCATTCCGATCCTCACCAAAGCGCGCCAGAAAGTCACCTGTCGTGGTCGCATGCGGAATCCGCTCGGTACCCAGTAGCCGCTTTGCTCCCTGATCGTCTCGGAACCGGTTGATGTCGCTGAGCGTGCTCCCCCCCGTCAGCATATTGTAGATCATGGTCAGGATGTGATCGGACTCCGTATACCACTTGCAACGGCGCAACACGCGGACCGCTGCATCGATCGCAGAGGCCACCCCCAGGCGCTCTACGAGCTGTCGTATAATGGCCAACCCAGACCAACTCACCAGCGGAGCGCCGCGGTGCTCGGCGACCTGTATCGGTGGATACGAGAATTCCGGTTGACAAGAATCGTCAGTATGGTAATCTGGTGACTGTATCAATTCGGGTCCTCCTTGGTGTTTGACGGGAACGTGTTTAGATACTTTCCACTAAAGCACTTGGGAGGATCTTTTTCAACCCATTAGGAGCCGAATCGCTTATTTAGGGACTAATGAAAGAGCGAGCAATGCTGATTGTGTGCCTTTATCCACAACTCCGGAAGGCCGAGCATTCATCGTTGGAAGCGACGGCGTTTGTCAATAAGACCTGTGCACAGACCGAACCGCACACCAACTGTGCACGGAGCTTCGTGCGACTGTTCCGATCCGATCCGGCCGCAGCCGGCGAGGTGGCCGCCGCGGCCTCCGCGTATTATGTTTCTGGATCGCTGTAGCCTTTCTTGATCGTCGCACGTTCTATCGTCGTGGCGACCTATCTCTGAACCCACGCCCGAAGGAGGCTTCACCGGTGTGCCGCGGGACCGCGGCTAGACTGGCAGCCCGTGGCGGAAGTCCATTCCGTTCGTACGGCGCCGGAAGCCGAGTCTCTCGTAGAACGGCACCAGGTCGTCGGCGCAATCGAGGATGGTCTTGTAGCAGCCGGCGGCAGCGGCCCGCTCCAGGAGGTAGCCGATCAGCGCGCCGCCGATTCCCCTGCCCTGCTGATCGACCGCCACCGCGACATCCTCGACGTGGCCCGCCCGGCCCGCCTGATTGATGAACTTGTGCTCAATCAGCAAGGTGGCCGCGCCCACCACGTGGCCGCCGACCGCCGCCACCGCGACCACGCAGTCCGGGTTGCCGTCCAGGCGCCGGAACACCTCCAGCGCCCGCTCCGGCGCCAGCCCGCTTGCCGCCCGCAACGTATCCAGCGCCCCCATAGCTGATAGCTGGCGTCGGCTCCCTGTCGGAGGCTGTAGGTACCGTCACAACACGGATCGGCGCCGGCGACAAGCTTGGTGAGTTCGTACGGTGGTCACAGGACCATACCTGGACGGCCTGGCACGGATGTTGAAGTGGCAATACGAGACTGGTATCCTGCCTGGGTAATACCATGAAGATCGAGTCTGCACCCGTGTGGTTCGCGGAACTCCCACGCAAGCTATACGACGCGGCGAGGGACTATCCGCTGGATCAGAAGCCCGACTGGGACGAGCTCAAGGACGTGGAAGAGATCGTCAAGTTCGAGGGGGTTACGGCATACTCGGAAAGCGCTGTGGTGGACAATGGCGGGTGTGTTGTGGCCGGGCGCGTAGCGGTCAAGCTGATATACGATCCCAGCAAGGATCCGGATCCTGAGCCCGGGGCGAAGTATGGAGAGGTCCGTGACAGCCTCCCCGCGAGGATCTTCTTTGAGGTCTCCCCAGACAAGCAAGTGACGATCAAGCGGATCCAGGTGGACACGTCGCCGCTGCTGAGGTAGCACGAGTCGTCATCTCGTCGATGGCTCCGGGACGTGTTCGCACGCGTCGATCGAGGTTCAAGCCGCCGTGTAGGCGACGTAGATCGAGGGCAGATCCGAAATCCGCCGGCATACGCACCGGGTTGGGCGGAAGGTCGTCGACCAGGGTATCCAGTGTCGCGGCATCGTTTGCGGTGCCATACACATACCGATCCGGGCGGATGGCTACGGCGGGTGCTCCGAGTTCCGCGAGATACTCGGCAGTTCCATCAAGATCATCTGGATTCCAGACATGAATGCCCTTGTTCTCGGCAAGAGCGCGGCCGTCCCACCCGGCCAGCAGGAAGCTTTGTGCAAGGATTGCGGATCCGTAGCCCGCACGGTCGTCCGAGAGGCTGCCGGAGCGGAGGCGTAGTTGGCGGGAGATGTTCCCGGCGGCAGCGCAGCCGGCCTGCCACAGGCCGGGGCCCAGCCGTGGCGAGATGGTCGTCATCTTGTACGTGCCGTCCGGCTGTCGGAAGGCTGATTTCAGCGCCGCTTCGCTGTCCGACGCATTGACCAGCCGGCCGAGATCGACCGCGCCGTCGATGAAGGCCCTGACATGAGGATGGCGCTCGCTCTGGTAGCTGTCGAGCATTGCGCCGTCGTGCCCGTGGCGGATGCAATGGGCGAGTTTCCAGGCCAGATTCGCGGCATCCCGGATCCCGGCACACATGCCCTGGCCCATGAATGGCGGGGTCTGGTGCGCGGCGTCGCCGGCGATCAGCAGTCGACCCTGACGCCAGGATGATGCGATGACCGAGTGGAAGGTATAGACGGCCGCCCGCTCGACTTCGGCATCGGCGGGTGTCAGCCAGCGCGCCAGGCGCCGCCAGATGTTGCCGGGCTGCAGCGCTTGTGCGTCCGGCAAGTCGCCTATGGAGATTTCCCAGCGGCGCCGCGGTCCCGGCCCCCGGACGTAGGTCATCGGCGTATGGGGATGGCAGTACTGGACGGTGAAATCGCCCTGGTCCGGGCGCTCTCCGTGCAGCAGGAGATCGACCACCAGCCAGCGCTCGTGGAACCCCAGATCTTCGGCTTGGTCCGTCATGTGCCCCCGGACCAGCGACCGGGCGCCATCGCAGCCGACAACGTACCCGGCCGCCAGAGTGTCGTGCCGGCCATTCTCGCGGCAGGCGATCGTTGCGAGTTCCGAATCTTGAGTGATCGATGTCACATTGGCGCCGAGAACGACGTCGACGTTCGGCATGGTGCTCAGACGATCGCGCAGGATCGCCTCCAGATCCGGCTGGTGAAAGCGGTAACTCGGGTACCAGCCTTGAGGGCCGACCTGTTGCGGCCGCGGCCAGGCGAGCAGCAGCTTGCCGTCGGGATCGACGAACCGCATGCCCGCATTGATCCGGGATACCGCGGCGGCCCGGTTCGCCACGCCGATGGTCTGGAAGATGCGCATCACCTCGCCATCGAAATGGACGGCCCGCGGCAGGCTCTGCGAGTCCCTGTCTCGTTCCAGCACCACGACCCGCAGCCCGCACATCCCGAGCAGGTTGGCGAGCGCCGCGCCGGTCGGGCCGCAGCCGACGATGGCGACGTCATGGGGCCGTTGACCGCGGCGCGGCATGCGGGTGTTCTAAGCCGGTCTGTGGCCGCTCAGCGCGCCCCACAGCCACGGGCAATCGGTGGGCGGCGGCGCCTGCATGCCTTTTCGGGCAGTACCGAGTGCCAGCTCGCGGAACGCCCGGCGCTGCTCGTCCGGCAGGTGTGGACGGTCATGGCCCCAAAAGCTGGGGCCGTCCTCCATCACCTGGATCTGCCATTGGTGCGGGTCGATGATGCGGCCACCCCAACCGGTCTCGACGAAAAAGCCGGATGGCGTGTGGGTGTAGAACGACGTCATCCAGTCATTGGTATGGCGCCCGAGCGTGTACGCAACGGCGCCCTCGGACTGCTGTGCGAGGTCGTAGCCCTGACCGACATCGTCCAGGTTGGTGTACTCGACCATGAAGTGATGGAAGCCGGTCTGCCCGGTGCCCAACATCGCAAAGCTGTGGTGCCGGCCGTTCACGTGAAAGAAATAGAGCGGTATGGGTTGCAGGCCGTAGTCACTGAGCCGGAAGCCGAGAATGTCACGATAGAACGGCAGGAGCGCGTCGATGTCGGCGGTATGCAGGACCGCATGGCCCATGCCGAGGGGGCCGGCCTTGAAGCCCGAGATGGGCCGGCCCGGAATGAACGGATCTTCGGTCAGCATCGGGCCGTGGAAGAACTCGAGGCGATTTCCGGCCGGGTCGTGCGCCAGTGCCAGCTCGGTGACGAACCGCCGGTCAGCCAGATCGCGGCCGCCCGGTCTGACCGCTACGCCGGCATTCGAGAGACGTGCGCAGAGCCGGTCCAGAGATGCAGCATCCGCCACCTCCCAGCCCATGCAGGCCAGGGCATCGCCGGGCTCCGCGGTCACGATCAGCCGCTGCTTGCGGTCATCCATACGGAATGCCAATTGGCCGGCGCCGCGATCGACTGCCTGCATGCCCAACTGGCGTCCGGCGTAGTCCGACCAGTCAGGCAGTCGGTCGCTGCGAACGCCCAGATATCCCAGTGCCGTGATCATGAACCCGAGCCTGCCCGTTGCGCTGGCGCCTGTCCACCTGTGGCGTTCCCGGAGTTGCAGGAACGACAGTATGTTATGCTTGCCAGCGGTACGGATGTCCCGTGCCCAACTCGATCACGGAGCAGCACATGATTTCCCTCGCCGTCAATTCGGTTCTGTTCGACGCGTTCGACTTCGCGACTGCCGCCCGCCACATCGCCGCCGCCGGCTACGACGGCATCGAGATCGCCGCGATACCGGGCATGTGTGAGCATCTGGAGGTGGAACGCTGGCGCCAGCAGGCCGCCGACGTGCGCGCCATCCTGGCCGAGACCGGGCTCAGACCGGTGTCGATGGAGACCGCCGACCGCGGCGACGACCGCTATCTGCGCGCCTTCGAGGCGTGCGCGGAATTGGGCATCCCGGTGGTTGCCGTGGGGTCGGGCGGCACCAGCGGCGACCCCGACAACCTGCGCGCACGCATTGTCCGTCTGGCCGAGCTTGCCGAGGCGGCGGCGGGGTTCGGCATCACCGTGTGCTGCAAGGCGCATGTCGGCAGCGCGGTGTACGATACGCCCAGCACACTGGCAGCGATGGATGCCATCGCGTCGCCGGGGTTCGGCATCAACATGGACCCCAGTCACATCCACCGCGCGGGCGAGGTGCCCAAGGAGGCCCTGCAACAGGTGGTCGCGCGCGTGCGCCACAGCCACATCCGCGACTGCAAGGGGCGCCAGCAGGGCCCCGGCGCGCCGCCCGTGCAGGCGTGCGGGCGCGGCGACATCGACCTGTTCGGCTACTGCAAGGTACTGGCCGATGCCGGCTACCAGGGCGCCGCCAGCCTGGAGGTGATCGGCGCCGCCAAGGCCGGGCTGAGCCTGGCGGAGGTGGCGATCATCGCCGCGGAGAGCTACGGCTACCTGAATGGCTGCCTGAAGCAGCTCGGGGCGCGTTAGCGCTGCACCGTGGAAGCGCACCCGAGCGGCCGGGGTGGACCAGCCCCGGCTGCCACCGTCGAACTGAGCCCGCCAATGGCGACCGACTCGGCGGGCACGACGGCCCTCCCCGCCGACAAGCCGGTGGCCACCGCCTACGCGCTCGGCTACATGAAGGCACTGCTGGCCGCGGCCGGCGGCTGACCGGCGGCGTACGCAGGCGCGGACACGAGATGAAACTGCTGGTTTTACCCGGTGACGGGGTCGGTCCCGAGATTACCGACGCCGCGCTGGCGGTGCTGGACGCGGTCGCCGCCCGCGAGCCGCTTGATCTGGAACGGGAAACGGTAGAGATCGGGTTTGCCGCCCTGGCGGCGCACGGCACCACCCTGCCGGAGGGTACTCTGGAGCGGGCGCGCGCGGCCGATGGCGTTATCCTTGGCCCGATCGACCATATGCGCTACCCCGCCCGCGACCGGGGCGGCGTCAACGTGTCGGCCGCATTGCGCACCGGGCTCGACCTGTACGCCAACATCCGTCCGGCGCGCACCCGGCCCGGGCTCAACGGCCCGGTCGGCGCGTTCGACCTGGTGATCGTGCGCGAGAACACCGAGGGATTCTACCCCGACCGCAACATGTACGCCGGCAGCGGCGAGTTCATGCCGGACGCGGATACCGCCCTGTCGGTGCGCAAGATCAGCGCTGCGGCATGCCGCCGCATCGCCCGCCGCTCGTTCGCCCTGGCACAACGTCGGCGCCGCAAGGTGACGGCGATCCACAAGGCCAACAACTTCATCCTCAGCGACGGCCTGTTCCTGCGCGAGGTGCGTGCCGTGGCGGGCGACTTTCCCGAGGTGGCGCTCGACGAAGTGCTGGTGGACGCCGCCGCGGCGCTGCTGGTGCGGGAACCGGCGTGCTTCGACGTGCTGTGCACCACCAACTTCCACGGCGACATCCTGTCCGACCTGGCCTCGGAACTGTCCGGCAGCCTGGGACTGGCCGGCTCGCTGAACGCTGGCGACCGGCACGCTTGCGCGCAGGCCCAGCACGGCTCCGCGCCCGACATTGCCGGTCAGGACCGGGTCAACCCGACCGCCATGCTGCTGTCTGTTGCCATGCTCCTGGACTGGCTGGCCGAGCGGCACGGGCGATCCGACTGTGCCGCCGCCGCGGCCCGCATCACCGCCGCGGTCAACCGCACGCTGTCCGACCCGGCAACGCGCACGGCCGACCTGGGCGGCTGTCTCGGTACCCGCGCCTTCACGACCGCCGTCATCGCCGCGGCCGGCCGGGATTAGGGTATCCGCACACGACCATGGACCATCGTTCCATCACCTACTATCGGGAGAAGTTCCGTCCGCAGTACCACTTTTCGCCGGAGCGGAACTTTATCAACGATCCGTGCGGCCTGGTGCACTTCGCCGGCGAGTACCACCTGTTTTACCAGTACAATCCGTTCGACCTCGATCAGGATCCCAATCTCCTCTACTGGGGCCACGCGATCAGCGACGACCTGCTGCACTGGCGCCACATGCCGCTGCAACTGGGGCCTGACGACCTGGGCGGCATCTCGACCGGTTGCGGAGTGGTGGACTGGCACGATACGTCGGGCTTGTTCGGCGGCCAGCCGGGGCTGGTGCTGATCTACGTGTACGTGCGCTACGACGTGTGGGAGGCGCCCGCCCTGGCGTTCAGCCGCGATCGCGGGCGCACCTGGCACAAGCTGTACGACCGCAACCCGCTGCTCGATCCCGGAGAGCCGGGCCAACTCAAGGACGCCAAGGTGTTCTGGCATGCGCCGACCGAGCGCTGGGTGATGGTGCTGACCAGCGATCAGCTCTGCGTATATTCCTCGCCCAACCTGCTCGACTGGCGGTTCGAGAGCGCTGTCGAGGGGATACGCAGCGAGTGCCCCGACCTGTTTGAGCTGCCGGTCGACGGCGACGAGGAGAGTGCCAAGTGGGTGCTCACTCTCGGTGGCAGATTCTATCACCTCGGCGCGTTCGACGGCCGTACCTTTACGCCGGAGACTGGTGCGATTCCGATGAATTTCGGTCCCGATGCCTATGCTTCTCAGAGCTGGAGCGACGCGCCCGGCGGCCGCCGGATCATGATCGACTGGATGATGGCATGGCGCTACGCCCGGCGGCTCGACATCATTCCCACGCGCCCCTGGAACGGCTCGATGTCGCTGCCGCGCGAACTGACGTTGCGGAACACCGCCAACGGCGTGCGGCTGTTTCAGAATCCGATCGCCGAGCTGGTCTCGCTGCGCGCGCTAAGCTGCCGGCATGAGGGGATCACGGTCCGGGAAGGGATCCCGTTCGTGCCCGACCTTGCCGGGACGTGCGTCGAGATCGAGGCCGAATTCCGACTGGGCACCGCTACCCGCTTCGGTCTGGAGGTGATGGCCAGCGACCGCACCATCTACGTGTTCGCACACCGCGGCCACCGCATCGCGGGCGAGCGCACGCGCATCACCTATGACGTGGCCGCCGCCGAGCTGGCGGTCGACCGGCGCACCGCCGGCACCGTGTATGCCGAGGAGTTCGCGCAGGAGTACCGGGCGCCGCTGGCACCGGCCAACGGCCGCATCAACCTGCACGTGCTGGCCGACTGGTCATCGGTGGAGACGATCGCCAACCGCGGCCAATTGGTCATCTCGACGCTCGTCTTCCCGACCCCGTTCGGCGGCGGCATCCGCGTCTTCGCCCGCGGCGGCGCCGTCACCCTGGAGCAGTTGCACGTCCATCGGCTCGGTTCGGTCTGGAACGACTCGTAACGAGGACCAGGGGAACAACACCGGTGACCAATCTGCGCCACGCGCTGCACCAGTTTCATGCCGACGTGTACCGCTACCTGATCGCCGCCAGTGTGGTGGGGTTCAGTTACTTCGGTTTCGTGTCGGTGCTGCTCAACCTGTATCTGTTGCGCCTGGGCTACGGCACCGGATTCATCGGCCTGGTGAACGGGAGCACCGCGCTCGCCTTTGCGCTGTCTTCGCTGCCCGCGGGCGCGATCGGCAGCCGCTTCGGCATGCGGCGCGCCGCGGTCGGCGGCATGTGCTTCCTGGCTGCCGGCGTAATGCTGGTGCCGTTCATGGCGCTGCTGCCCGCGGGATCGCCGCGCGACTTCGGCATTATCGCCATGCGCCTGTTGTCGGGTATCGGGTTCTCCCTCTACATGGTCAATGCCTACCCCTACCTGGTGGCGGCGACCGACGCCCGCGACCGTCCCTACGCGTTCGCGCTACTGGCGGCGATTCCGCCGGTCGCCGGTTTTGCCGGCAGCATATTGTCCGGCGCGCTGCCGGTGTGGATCGCCAATGCTCTGGGACTGGCAACGGCGCATCCGCTGCCGTTCGCCATGGTGCTGGTGTTCGCCGGTGCGATCCTGCTGCCCACGCCATGGATCATGGCCCGTACCCGGGACCGGGACTTCCCGAAGCGACGCCGCAACGCCGCGCCACGCCGGCGCTGGCGCGATGTGCGCGATGCCGACGGCGCCATCTACCTGGTGATCTTCTTCCTGGGCGTTACCGCCCTGCTGCGCATGGCCGGGGAAGGAGCCGCGCGGTCATTCTTCAACGTCTACCTGGAACTGGATCTGGGCGCTTCGACGACGCGCATTGGCCTGTTGCTGGCGTTCGGACAACTCGCGGCGGGTCCGGCGGCGTTGTGCGCTCCGGCGTTGGCGGCGCGTGTCGGCAAGATGCCGGTGATCGTCGTCACCACGGCGATCACCGCCGCCAGCCTGATAATCATGGCGCTGGTGCCGCATTGGGCGGCGGCGGGCATCGGGTTCACGCTGGTGGTCGGCATGCGCTCGATTACCCAGTCGGTAACAAGCGTGGTACACATGGAGATTGTGCCGGCGAGTTGGCGGGGCATCACCTCTGGGGTAGTGTCGATGTCGATGGGGCTGGGGTTCACGTCGATGTCGCTGGGCGGCGGTTACCTGATACCGGCGCTGGGATTCTCCGGCCTCTACCTGCTGGCCGCCCTGATTACGGCGCTGAGCGCAGTCATATTCTGGCAGTACTTCCGGGTGCCGCAGGGCGAGTACCGGCTGGCCACCGAACAGCCAGCCGCCGCGCTTCCGATACAGCGGTCGTGAGCCGGAGATGCTGACGATCGCGCGGTAGGCGCCGCGCAGCCGGAGGCAAACAGATCATGACCAACCTGCGCCAAGCGCTCGGCGCCTTCCACGCCGACGTATACAAGTACCTGTTCGCCATGGGCATCGTGGGGTTCAGCTACTTTGGCTTCGTGTCGGTGCTGCTCAACCTGTACCTGCTGCGGCTCGGCTACGGGACCGATTTCATCGGCCTGGTCAACGGCGGCATTGCGTTCGCCTTCGCGGCGTCCGCGCTGCCGGCCGGGGCACTGGGTGCCCGCCTGGGGATGCGCCGTACGGCCGCGATCGGCATGGCCCTGGTGGCGGCGGGAATGACGCTCGTTCCCGTGGCTGGCTCCATCCTGTCGGGCACGTCGCGCGACGTGGGCATCATCGCCATGCGCGTGCTCTCCGGCATGGGGTTTTCCTGCTATATCGTGAATGCCTATCCTTATCTGGTGGCGGCCACCGGCCCGAAGGAGCGCACGTACGCGTTCGCCATCATGACCGGCCTGCCGCCGCTGACCGGCTTCGCCGGCAGCCTCCTATCCGGGGTGCTGCCGGGCTGGATCGCGCCGCTTCTGGGGATGGATTTGACCCACCCGGAGCCGTTCGCGGTCGCCCTGATCTTCGCGGGGGTGATCCTGCTGCCGACGGTTCCCGCGCTAGCGCGCGCTGGCGATCGCGAGCCGGCCCAACGGCGCCCGCCGCGGGCGGAACGGCGCCGCGCCACCGACAGCGAACGTGCCGCACAAAGCGCGCTCTACCTGTTGATCTTCCTGCTCGCGTTCACCGGCCTGCTGCGATCCGCCGGCGAGGGTGCGGCGCGCACCTTCTTCAACGTCTACCTGGAGCTGGATCTGGCGGCCTCGCCTGCGCGCATCGGGCTGCTGCTGGCGGTAGGACAGGTGGCCGCGGGACCGGCGGCGCTGGTCGCCCCGGCGCTGGCCGCTCGCGTCGGCAAGGTGCCGGTAATCGTGGTCACGGGACTGTGCACCGCCGCCGGCATGTTGATCCTGGCGACCGTTCCGCACTGGGCCGCGGCCGGGCTCGGCTTCACGCTGGTGGTCGGGCTGCGGGCAATTACCCAGTCGGTGTCCGCGGTAATCCACATGGAGATCGTGCCGGCGAGCTGGCGCACGGTTACCTCAGGGGTAGTGGCGATGGCGATGGGCCTGGGCTTCATGTCGATCTCGTTTGGCGGCGGCTACCTGATTCCAGCGCTGGGGTTCCCCGGTTTCTTCCTGCTTGGCACCGCCATCACCGCTGCCAGCGCGCTGATCTTCTGGCTCTCCTTCCGCGTCCCCCGGGGCGAATACCGCGAACCCGCTTGACCACCGCCGCCGATCCGCCAAAGCTGTCGATCATGATCGATTGCGAACGCCGGAGTAGCGGCCGCCGGAGGGGCGGCCGCTACCGGTTGCTTCGCGTTGCTTCCCGGGGGAAGCAGGCCCGTTACTTGTAGAAGAACTGGGCGGCGAAGTAGTTGAGGTTCAGGGTCTCCTCGAACCAGGGGTGCGGGAGGTCGGGAGTGTTGCCGACGTCGGGGCGCGAGATGAACACCATCGGCGACATGCCGACCGTGCCGATCGTGAACAGGTTATCGGCCATCCACTGATGGAACCGGGTGCTCGCGTCGAAGTACTCTTCGCTGTTGTAGACCAGGTTGACGCGGTTGCGGGCGAGCGTAAGCATCTCCTTGATCTCGTCCGGTGGCTCTTCGCCGGGCAACACGCCGCCCTCGAAGTCTTCGAGCTTCGCCAGTCCTGCTTCGACCCGCTCGTTGGCATCGAACCACAGCCACCAAACCGGAGCATGGGCGTTGAAGCCGGCCACGTCGCGCGACAGGAAGGTGTACATCTCGATGCCGTGCACCGGGTGACTGATCACGTCGGTGTCAGGCGCCTGTCGGCGCTCGCCCCAGATGTTGCCGCCCACTTCCTTGACCTGCACCTCGAAGCCCAGGTCTTCCCAGAACTCCTTGACCAGCTCGTGGCCCAGCGCAATGCCGTGATGGATGATCGAGGCGTACTCGATGGTGAGCAGGACCTTGCGCCCCTCGGAGTCGCGGCGCAGGCCGTCGGAGCCGCGGGTCAGACCCAGCTCGTCCAGCATGCGATTGGCCTCATCCGGATCGTAGCGGGCAAACGGGTGATTCTCCGCCCACTCCGCCTGGTAGTAGCTGGTGCCGGGCAGCACCGAGGCGTGGCGCGGGGTGGCGAAGCCAGAGAACGCCACTCGGTTGATCTCGTCACGGTCGATGCCGAGCGACATCGCCTGCCGGAACTTGACGTTGTTGTACAACTCGCGGCGCACCGGGTCGGGGTGGTTGAGGTTGAATCCGTACGCCGCCTCGTTGCCCTCCACGCCCGGAATCAGCTTGACCACGTAGTTGCCGGCCGCCTCGTTCTGCTTGTACAGGGTGTAGTTGTCGAGCGTGGCGGAAAGGAACGCGATGTCGGCCTCGCCGGCGATGATCTTCAGGTCGTAGGTCTCCTTCTCGACCAACTCCGAGACGATCTTGTCCGCGTAAGGAAGCTGGTTGCCGGCCTGGTCCACCTGGTGAAAGAAGGGGTTGCGCACGAACGCGCGGATCGTGGTGGTCTGCTCGGTGAACACCCACGGGTCGACGCGCGGGCGGTCGATGTCATGGGTGGGCCGGAAACTTGCGTGATTGTTGAACGCCTCGCCCCAGTTCTCGAAGCCCTCCTCCTTGGCGACCGTGTTGGCATCCTCGTTGTACGTGATGTGCCACTTGCTCAGGTATTGCTTGGGGCTGTACAGCATCCAGTCGGACGAGCGCCAGTGCACCATGTCGAGCATGAATGCCGGGAACGGGCGGTTGAAATCGTAGCGTACCGTGTAGTCGTCGACCGCCACCACGTCGTCGATCTGGGAACGGATGCCCCAGGTCTCCACCTCGTCCTGCTTGAACATGTCGTAGAACTTGAACGTGAAGTCGTGCGCCGTGAACGGGGCGCCGTCCGACCACCGCAAGCCCTCCCTCAGGAACAGGGTGAAGCTCATGTTGTCGGGGGCCAGCAGATAGCCCTTCGCCACGTCGGGGCCGATTTTGCCTTCGAGGCCCATGCGCAACAGCGTCGGCCCGCGGCTCGGCTCCTCGGTCAGGTCGTTCCAGGGCGAGTTGTTGGTGGCGAACACGAAGAACGTACCGCCGTAGTTGCCTATCTCGGCCACCTCCAACACCATCGGCTCGACCGGCAACCGCTCGTCGACCGGCGGCAACTCTCCCGACGCCACCATGGCGGTGAGCATCGGCGCTTCGTTGTAGGTGCCGCTCGCCACCGTGGCGGTCGCCGCGGCACCGCCGCCGCCATCCTCCTGGCCGCCGGCCCACGCCGTGCCAGTGATCAACAGCGCCGCGGTCACCAGCGACGCCAGGAACAATCGCGTCTTGGTATTCACGATGTTTCTCCTTATCGATAAACCGAACAAATAACGGGCGCCCGTCGCCCGCAGCCATCTCATACCGTAATGCCGAATCTTAAATGTGTCGAGTGGCGTAGGGGTCGGCCACATCGCGCAGGCCGTCGCCGACGACGTTGAAGCACAGCACCGTGAACACCACGAACAACGCCGGAATCAGCAGCCACTCGTTGAGCGCCACCGTGCGTATGTTCTGCGCCTGCTGCAGCATTACCCCCCAACTCACTACCGGGGGGCGCAGCCCGATGCCGAGAAAGCTCAGGGTGGTTTCGCCCAGGATCATGTAGGGAACCGCCAGCGTCAGGTGGACGATCAGGTAGCTCATGAAGCCGGGCAGCAGGTGGCGCACGATGATCGTGAACTCCTTCGCGCCGGCGATCGACGCCGCCATCACGAAGTCCTCGACCCGCAGTTGCAGGATCTTGCCGCGCACCGCGCGTGCCAGCTCGGTCCAGCCCACGATGGACAGGATCAGGGTGATCATGAAATAGGTACGCACCACCGGCCACTCGGTCGGCACCGCCGCGGCCAGCGCCATCCAGAGCGGAATCGAAGGCAGCGACTGCAGGAACTCGATCACCCGTTGCACGATCATGTCGACCGGGCCGCCGAAGTAGCCGGAGGCGCCGCCGAGCAGACAGCCCAGCACGAAGCTGATCGCCACCCCGGCCAATCCGATGGACAGCGAGACGCGGGCGCCCTGCAGCACGCGCGAGTACATGTCGCGGCCGAGCCGATCGGTGCCGAGCGGAAAGAAGGCGCCCGGTTCGTCCACGCCCATCAGGTGCAGCCGGCTCGGGAACACTCCGATGAAGCGATATTCGTGCCCCTGCACGAAGAACCGGATCGGATACCGCTGCAGGCGATCGATGACATAGGTCTTGGCGAGCGTCTCCGGGTCCGTCTCCTGGCGGAGGCCATACACGAATGGACGCTGCAGGCGTCCTTCGTGGAACATCCGTACCCGCGTCGGCGGCGTGAACTCGTAATCGGTGTTGCGTTCGAACGTGTCGGCAATCGCGAAGAAGCCGGCGAAGGCGGCCAGCACGTAGATCACCAACAGCACCAGGGAGCCGACCACGGCCAGCTTGTGCTTGACGAACCGGCGTCGCATCAGGGTCCAGCTCGAGGCCAGGAAGTAGCGCTCCTCGTCGGCGGTTTCGGTGCCGCCGGGGGTCTGTTCGACGGTGGGCGGCAAGGGCGTGCCGTGGGCAGTGGAACGGGTGCTCATAGCGGGCTCCTCACGCCTGCGCCGCCCGGGTGAAGCGGATGCGCGGGTCGATGGTCACCAGCAGGAGGTCGGAGATCAGGGTGCCGATCATCGCCAGACCGCCGAGCATCATCACCATGCTGCCGGCCAGAAACATGTCCTGATCGGTCAGTGCGAGTATCAGCAGCGGGCCGATGGTCGGCAGGCCGAGCACGATGGAGACCAGGACCTCTCCGGAAACGATGAACGGCAGCACTCCGCCGATCGAGCTGATGATTGGATTGATGGCGATGCGCACCGGGTACTTGAACAGGACGCGCTGTTCGCGCACGCCCTTGGCGCGGGCGGTCACGACGTACTGCTTGGCCAACTCGTCGAGCAGCGAGCCGCGCAGGACGCGGATGATCGCCGCTGTGCTCGCGGTACTGATTACCAGCAGCGGCACTGGCAGGTGCTTCAACAGATCGACAAACTTGGCGATGCTCCAAGGCGCCATGATGTACTGGCGCGAAAACAGCCCGCCGGGACTCCACCCGAACCACTTGAAGGTGACGAACATCAGGATCAGCGCAAGCAGAAAGTTGGGCGTGGCCAAGCCGATGAATCCGAACACCGTGAAAGTGTAGTCGGCGAACGAGTATTGATGGGTCGCCGAGTAGATGCCGATTGGCACGGCGATCAAGTACACCAGGATCAGGCTGGAGATGGCGAGGGTGGTGGTGAGCAGCAGGCGCTGGCCGATCAGCTTGGTCACCTCCTCGTCCCATTGGAACGATCGCCCCATGTCGCCCTGTACCAGGTTCCACAACCAGGTCAGATACTGGCCCATGAACGGGCGGTCGAGGCCGTAGCGCTTCTTCAGGTCGGCGATGGTCTCGGCGTCGATGGTCATGCCCCGGTTCTCCATGTTTATCACCAGGGTGGATAGAAAGTCGCCCGGCGGGAGCTGGATAATCACAAACGACACGAACGACAGAATGAGCAGCAGCACGAACATGTAGAAGATGCGACGTACGATATAGCTTGCCATCGAGTCTCCTTGTCACGGAGCCGGGAATTCGGGCACCGCAGTGTACGCGGCCGCCAAAAATGATGCCAGTGCAGCTCAAGCGCAACGCTGTCCGCGTGTGGCGCGGGGTACGGGCCGCGGCGGGCGGGTTTCTGTACCTCCGGTTGCGGGGTATGGTCGCTGCCATGACGCGCATGATTGTCGACTGCGATCCCGGTCTCGACGACGCCATTGCCCTGATCCTGGCCCACCGCTGCGCCGAGGTGGTTGGGATCACCACCGTGAGCGGCAACGTGCCGCTGGCGGCCACCACTGCCAACGCGCTGATGCTGACCGCGCTGCTCGACGTACAAACCCCCGTGCACAGCGGCGCGTCGCGCCCGCTCGCCGGCGAACCCACCTACGCGGCGCATGTGCACGGAGAGTTGGGCATGGGCGACTTCGAACCGCCTGCCCACGACCGCACCGCGGCTGGCGATGACGCGGTGTCCTATCTGCTTGACGCGGCGGCGTCCGACTTGTGGGTGGTCGCGATTGGTCCGCTCACCAACCTGGCGCTGGCCATCGAGCGCGACCCCGCGTGGGTGAAGCGTATCGCCGGCATCTCCATCATGGGCGGCAGCACCGCCGGCGGCAACGTGACCGCGGCCGCCGAGTTCAACATCTACGCCGACCCGGAAGCGGCGGCGCTGGTGTTCGCTTCCGGCGCCAACATCGCCATGTGCGGGTTGAACCTCACCCATCAGGTGCTGACCAGCGATGCGCTGGTGGCGGAGTTGCGTGCGGCGGACACTCCCCTGCCTCGGTTTGCCGCGCAGGTGTTCGAGTTCCTGCACGGCGTGATGGACAACCTGATCGGCGAACGCGTCACTGCACTCCATGACCCATGCGCGGTGCTGGCGGTGACCCATCCGGAGCTGTTCGAATTCGCGCCGCGAGCGGTAGGGGTGGAGGTCGAGGGCGCCCTCACCCGCGGCATGACCGTAGTCGACGAGCGGCCGGGACGGCGGGGCGCCCCGGCCAACGCCCAAGTGGCCTACCGCATCGACGCAGCGCGTGCTATGGCACTGGTCCTGGAATCGCTGCGCGGGTAAGGGGAAAGCTCACGGAAGCGGTCGTGGGGGCACCCGGTGGCCGGGCGCCCCACGACACGTGGCTGCGCTACTACTACTGCTTCAGGTAGAGTTGGTCCGCGAACTCGCTCAGGCCGCCGGTCCATACGTGGCGCGGCACGAACTGGGTCATCACGTTGCCGACCCGGTTCTGCGCCACCACCGGCACCGGCACCTGCCCCACGGTGCCGATCCAGAACAGGTTCTCGGCCTGCGTTTCGGCGATCTGGTAGATCAGCTCCCGGTACTCGTCGCTCTGGTCCGGGGTCTGCTGCGCCTTGTAGATGCGCCGATCATGCTCCTCGATCCACGCCGGCGGCTGCTCGCCGGGCAGGTCACCCTCCGAGCCGGCCCCGGCTTCGCGGGCGTACACCTCGCTCAGCCACTGATCCCACAGCGGCGCCCAGTTGGACTCGGTGCTCGCCGCCAGGTGCTGGATCAGCTTCTCGAAGGCGCGCACCGCAATATCGAACTGGTCGGTGTCGGTCAACTCCCCGAAGAACGCAGACTCGTGGCCGCGCAACTCGGTGTGGATGCCCACGTCTTCCCAGTACTCCTTGACCAGTTCCAACAGCTCGCCGCGCGAGGAGCCGATCTCGATGGTCTGATGGTGGATGGTGAACTGCAGCGAGCTGCCGTCGGGGCCCCGCCGGAAGCCGTTGCCGTCGCGCGCCGTCAGGCCGATGCCGTCGAGGAGCTGGTTGGCCAACTCCGGATCGTACTGCGCATGCGCCTGCGCCCAGGCGTCGTCGTACACGGCAAAGCTCTCCGGTACCGTTGCCTGGCGCGGTGTGCCCTGGCCGAAGTAGATCACCTCGTTGATCTCGTCGCGATTTATCGCTACCGACAGCGCGATGCGGAAGTCGCGGTTCTGGATCAGCTCGCGCTTGATCGGGTCGGCCACGTTCCAGTTGGGCTGCAGCCCCATCTCCGAGCCGAACAGCCCGGGCACCAGGTACACGGTGTATTCACCCGACTCTTCATTCTGCTTGTAGAGGGAGAAGTTCTCGAAGGTGGTGAACAGGTAGGCGATGTCGGCTTCGCCGGAGACGATCTTCAGATCATAGGTCTCGGCGTCCACGATCTCACCCACCACGGTATCGATGTAGGGAAGCTGATTGCCGGCCGGGTCGACCACCATGTAGTAGGGGTTGCGCTCCATCACCTTGCGCACCGTGTCGGAGGAGGTAAGCACCCAGGGGTGGATCGTAGGCCTGGCGAGGTCTTCCGACGGATTCCACCAGTAGTGCGAGCGGAAGGCGTCGGCCCAGGTGTCGAACCCCTCTTCCTTGGCCAGCGCCTCGGCGTCGTCGTTGTGGTCGATGTGCCACTTCTTGAGGTAGTGGGCTGGCTGCAGGCCGACCCAGGCACCGCCGGCAGGCCCCGCGAAGTCGGTGACGATGTTGGGTACCGGTTCGGTCCAGGTCACCGAGAAGCTGTACTCGCTGATTTGCTGGGAATCCTTGAACGCCGCACCGGTAAAGTTCCACATCTCCACCTCCTCCTTCAGGTGCATGTCCTTGATGGCGAAGACGAAGTCCTCTGCATCGAGCGGGTCGCCGTCCGACCAGCGCATGCCCGGACGCACGTGCAGGGTGATGCTGGTGTAGTCGGGCGACTGCTCGTAGTCGACGATCAGGCCGTCGTCGAAGGAGCCGTCGAGATCCTGACGGAAGTATCGGGGTGAGATCTCGGTCATGTCGCCCACGTCCTGCCACGGACTCGGATCGGTGTGGTAAACGAACAGTGTGCCGCCGTAGGTGCCGATCTCATCGAACACCGGACGCACCATCGGCGCAGCCGGCATCCGCTCATCGACCGGCGGCAGCGCGCCCTGTGCCACCAACTCGGCAAGCATCGGCGCCTCGTTGAAGCGGGTCGGCATCGCGCCGGTAATGCCGCTGGAGGTCGAGGACGTGGACTCCTCCCCTTCTCCAGCCGCGAATGCGACGGCGCTCGCCAGGGTAAATGCAGCGGCGGCGGCTATCGCCAAACAGTTCTTGATCATCGAAACCTCCTCGAATCGGCAGCCGCAATCATAGTCGGGGGCGGCGCGCCGTGTCATCGCGTCGACGTTGTAGCTCCTGCTGGCCACTTACTGTTTGTAGGGGTCGGCGACGTCGCGCAGGCCGTCGCCGGCGAAGTTGAAACACAGCACGGTAAACACCACGAACAGTGCCGGGATCAGCAGCCACGGGTGCAGCGCCACGGTGCGCACGTTCTGCGCCTGTTGCAGCATCACCCCCCAACTCACCACTGGCGGGCGCAGTCCGATGCCGATGAAGCTCAACGCGGTCTCACCGAGGATCATGTACGGCACCGCCAGGGTGATGTGGACGATCAGATAGCTCATGAAGCCGGGCAGCAGGTGGCGGGCGATGATCGACCGCTCCCGCGCCCCGGCGATCGACGCGGCCATCACGTAGTCCTCCACCCGCAGCTGCAGGATCTTGCCGCGCACCACCCGCGCCAGCTCGGTCCAGCCGACCAGCGACAGGATCACGGTAATCATGAAGTAGATGCGCAGCGCCGGCCAGTTGAGCGGCACCGCGGCCGCCAGCGCCATCCACAGCGGGATCGAGGGCAGCGACTGCAGGAACTCGATGATGCGCTGCACGATCATGTCTGCCGCGCCGCCGAAGTAGCCGGAGATGCCGCCGAGCATGCAGCCCAGCACGAAGCTGACGGTCACCCCGAGCAGCCCGATCGACAGCGAGATCCGCGCCCCGGCCAGCACCCGCGAGAACATGTCGCGGCCCAGGCTGTCGGTACCGAACAGGAACATGTAGCCCGGCTCGTCGACGCCCAGCAGGTGCAGCGTGCTCGGGAACAGGCCGATCACGCGGTACTCGTGGCCGCGCACCAGGAACCGCACCGGGTAGATCTGTGCGCGATCATCCTCGTACACGGGCGCCAGCGTCTCGGGGTGGCGGCCGACGTTCATGCCGTACACGAACGGGCGCTGCAGCCGGCCGTCGTGGAACACGCGCACCTTCGTGGGCGGCGCGAACAGGTGGTCGGGGTGGCGCTGGTAGGTGTCCGCGACCGAGAAGAACCCGGCAAACGCCGCCAGCAGGTAGATGATCAACAGGACGACGCTGCCCAACACCGCCAGCCGGTGCTTCAGGAAACGGCGCCGGATCAGGGTCCAGCTCGACGCCATGTAGTAGCGCTCGCTGCGGTCGTCGGCGGAGGCCTCGTTCGACGGCTCGATGCGGTACTTGGCGATGCCGGTCGGAGCCGGGTCGCCCGATTGCGGACTGCTCATGCCTGCGCCTCGTTCTCGAAGCGGATACGCGGGTCGATGCTCACCAGCATCAGGTCGGAGACCAGGGTGCCGAGCATGGCCAGCCCGCTGAGCAGCATCACCATGCTGCCGGCCAGATACATGTCCTGCGCCTGCAGGGCGCGCAGCAGCAGCGGGCCGATGGTGGGCAGACTGAGCACGATGGAAACCAGGGTTTCGCCCGCGACGATCGCCGGCAACAGTCCGCCGATGGAGCTGATGATCGGATTGAGCGCCAGCCGTACCGGGTATTTGAACAGGATGATGCCCTCGTGCAGCCCCTTGGCGCGCGCGGTGATCACGTACTGCTTGGCCAGTTCGTCGAGCAGCGAGCCGCGCAGAATGCGGATGATCGCCGCGGTTCCCGCCGTGCCGATCACGATCAGCGGGATCGGCAGGTGCTTGAGCAGGTCGAACACCTTGCCGATGCTCCACGGCTCCAGTACGAAGTCGCGCGAGAACAGCCCGCCCACGCTCCAGCCCAGGTGGGTGAATGTCAGGTACATGAGGATCAGCGCCAGCAGGAAGTTGGGCGTGGCCAGTCCGATGAAGCCGAACACCGTGAACACGTAGTCGGCGAGGGAATACGGATGGGTGGCGGAGTAGATGCCGATCGGCACCGCCAGCACGTACACCAGCATGAGCGACGCAATCGAGATGGTGACGGTCAGGGCAAGGCGCTCGGCGATCAGGTCGGTGACCTCTTCGTTCCACTGGAAGGAGCGTCCCATGTCGCCCTGCAGGAGATTGCCGAACCACTTCAGGTATTGCAGCAGCACCGGCTGGTCGAGCCCGTAACGGTTTTCCAGGGCGCGGATCATCTGTTCGTCCACCGTCATCCCCAGGTTGCGCATGTTCTGGATCATGGTGCTGAGGTAGTCGCCGGGCGGGAGCTGGATGATCAGGAACGACACGAACGACAGGACCAGCAGCAGCACGACCATGTAGATGATACGGCGCACGATGTATTGCAGCATCAAGCCTCCGGGAGCGGGCGCATCGTCGGCGCGACGTGACGGTTTCCGCAGCGGGAATCGAGCCGTTGGAACATGGTCAGTCGGCGATCACCGCGGTCGCGAGGCCGTTTGCATCGGCGCCCGGCTGGCGTGCCGTGGCGGGCAGCGATACATCATCATGCGGTCGATCGGACTGCGGTACCACCTGACCGGCATCGTACGCCGCACTTCGTCCAGCGGAGGGTACTCGCCCGCCGACCCGTTCGCCCGTGCCGTGGAAGCTGATGCCATCTCAGCCCGATCCTCCTTGCAGGCGCAGCATATCATGTATTCCTGCGCGTGACGCCACCGGACACCGTCGCCGTCGTGTCCAGCTACCCGCCCGCACGCCCGCACGTTGACGCGTTGCGCCAGCGGTGCGAATCTGCCATCAGGGAATAGCGAGGATGAATCCGTGTTGACCCGAGAGTTGCAGATCGACAGGCGCTATCTGATCCTTCCGGTGCGCAGAAGGCCGGCCACCGGCGCGCGGAGCGTACCGGGCGGCCACCTGCGCTTGCGCGCCAGTGGCGAGACCGTGCGCCACTTCGACATCGACCTGGCGGACGGGGCCGGAGACTACCAGGTATTCAGCGACCTGGAGCCGTTCCTCGGCCAGCGTCTCACCGTGGAGTTCGAGGGATCCGGCGCAGGGTCGCTGGCCGGATTGCACCTCGCGGCGGAGCCGGTGCCGGCGCCGGCCCTGTACCGGGAGCGCTTGCGGCCGCAGTTCCACTTTTCCTCCCGGCGCGGTTGGAACAACGACCCGAACGGGCTGTTCTGCTTCGGCGGGGAGTACCACCTGCTGTACCAGCACAACCCGTACAGCGTCGAGTGGGGCAATCTGCATTGGGGCCACGCCGTGAGCCGCGACCTGGTACACTGGACCGAACGTCCGGTTGCCCTGTATCCGGATGAGCTGGGCGCCATGTCCACCGGCTGCGCGGTGGTCGATCACGCCAACACCTCCGGTCTGGGAAGCCCGGGCGCGCCGGCGGTAGTGGCCATCTACACCGCCGGGCATGCCTCCTGGACGTCCGGCTTCGTGCAGTGCCTTGCCATCTCTCCCGACGGCGGTGCCACCTGGAGCAAGTACGACGGCAACCCGGTGATCGACCACATCGTGCATCGCAACCGCGACCCCAAGGTGATTTGGCACCCGGAAACCGAGCGCTGGGTGATGGTGCTGTACATGGATCGCTTCGACTACGCGATCTTCACCTCGCCGGACCTGTTGCGGTGGGAGCGCACCAGTGACCTGGAGTTGCCGCGTACCACCGAGTGCCCGGAGTTGTTTCCGCTGACGGTGGACGGCGAGCGGAAATGGGTGTTCTGGGGCGCCAACACCACCTATCTGGTGGGCTCCTTCGACGGGCGCACCTTCCACCCGGAGCAGGCGCCGCGCAAGCTGCAGCCGGACGGCAACGGCTACGCCGCCCAGACCTGGAGCGACGTTCCGCCCGAGGATGGCCGGCGGCTGCAGATCGCCTGGTTGCGGCAGCAGATGCCCGGAATGCCGTTCGGCCAGTGCATGACCCTGCCGCACAGCCTGGGACTGCAGCGCCGCGGCGACCAAGTGGTGCTCACGGCGGCGCCGGTGCGCGAGTTGGAGAACCTGCGCGTGGAGCGCTGGCAGATCGCCGACACGGAGATCGCGCCGGGGCGTCCGCTGGAGGCCGAGGTGAACGGCGAACTGCTGGACGTCGAGGCGGAGCTGGAGTTGGGCACCGCCGACTGCGTGGGGGTGGTGGTGCGCGGCGTGCCGGTGTTCTACGACCGTCTCCTCGGCGTACTGTGCTGCGGCGGCTACACGGTGCCGATGCCGGAACCGGTCGGGCCGTTCACCTGGCGCATTCTGGCCGATCGCGCCTCGCTGGAGTTGTACGCGGACGGCGGCGCGGTCAACATAGCCGCGGGCGTCATCCTGCCCGAGTGGGAGCGCTCGGTGCGGCTGGTGGCGGCCGGCGGCCGCGCGGTGGCACGGCGCGTGACGGTGGCGCGGCTGCGTTCCGCCTGGCCGGTGGCCGGGGATTGAAGGAGGCATGGACGTGCTTGAAGTAACGCCGATTTCCGGCGCGCTGGGCGCTGAGCTAGGCGGCGTGGATCTGCGCGATACGCTGGACGACGCCACCGCGGCGGAGATCCGGCAGGCGCTCCTGGACCACCTGGTGATTTTCTTTTCCGCTCAGGAGTTGACGCCGACGTTATTGCTCGCGTTCGCGCGCCGGCTGGGAGAGCCGCTCGCCTACCCGCAGTTGCAGGGCCTGCCGGAGCAGCCGCTGGTGACCGCGGTCACCAAGCTGGAGCACGAGCGGGTCGCCTTCGGCGGCGTATGGCACACCGACACCAGCTACCTGGAGCGGCCGCCGATGGGCAGTCTGCTGTACGCGGTGGAATTGCCGCCGTACGGCGGCGACACCCTGTTCGCCAACCAGTACCTGGCGTATGAGCAGCTCTCCGAGGGGCTGCGGCGGACTCTCGATGGTCTGACTGCCGTGTACACCTCCACCAAGCCGGCGGTGGCTGCCACGCGCGAGGATCGGCTGCGCGAGCGCGGCGTGCAGGCGCAGGTGCTCACCAGCGAGCATCCGGTAGTGCGCACCCATCCCGAGACCGGGCGCAAGGCGCTGTACGTCAACTGCGGGCACACCTCGCACTTCAAGGGCTGGAGCGAAGCGGAGAGCCAGCCGCTGCTGGAGTATCTGTTTCAGCACCAGGTGCGGCCGGAGTTCACCTGCCGCTACCGCTGGCAGCCGGGCTCTGTGGCGATCTGGGACAACCGCTGCACGCAGCACCTGCCGATCAACGACTACGACGGCTTCCGCCGCGTGATGCACCGGGTTACCCTCGCTGGCGACCGGCCCCGTTGACTCGACCGCAACCGGCCGCCCACGCAACTCAACCGTTACGACCGGAACCCGGCACTGAATGTCGACCGGCCGGAAATCATCGCCGTGGCGGAGTGGTACTCTGCCACGGCGAACTCTACCGTGAACCTCCGCGTGATGCGATTCAGCCGGTTATACTCACTGTGCCAATCAGACTCGGGAGAACAACATTCGGGCACCGTGATGGTCACATCTTCCGAGAGAACCGGTTCGTATTCGAATGGGGGTACGCTGGGACACCCCCTGCAACCTGATATGAATGACACCAAATCTTCAAGGTAGGCCGTGGTGTGGTTTACAGTGAGTGAGCCGGGTCCCTTATACCATGTGTCGTGCACCGCGTAAAAAATGATCGCGCTCCGCTCGTGGCTGATGCGCAGCGTGAACGTGAATTTGTCACCCTCGGCGACGGTGCCGGTCAGCGAGCTTGTCACGGTTACGATGGCCGGCGCCACAAATTCAGGTAGCGGCTGCTGCGGCGACTCGTCGCCGGGTGGCTGTCCAGGTTCGGGCGGTGACGGGGTGCCGCCGGGCGGCTGTCCAGGTTCGGGCGGTGACGGGGCGCCGCCGGGCGGCTGTCCAGGTTCGGGCGGTGACGGGGTGCCGCCGGGCGGCTGTCCAGACTCGGGCGGTGACGGGGTGCCGCCGGGCGGCTGTCCAGACTCGGGCGGTGACGGGGTGCCGCCGGGCGGCTGTCCAGACTCGGGGTCTCCGTCCGGTGACGACTCGGGCGTCTCAATGGGAGTCGGCGTGGGTCTCGCCGATGCCTCCGGCACCGCCTCGTCGCAGGCGGTGAGCGCCAGGAACGGAGCTGACATGGTTGCGATACAAGCAACGGTCTTCCATGCGATCCGGTGGCGTGGCATTCCTGCAGCATACGCTGCTCTCAGCCTGCCGTCAACGAATTTTGGAATGTTCGACACAGAAAAATAGATGCTGTTGGTGACCCTCGGTATGCCATTGGTGAGACTACGTGGAAGCTCAACAAAGACCGCTTCCACCCTAAGCTTAAGCGGTCCCCAGGTGCGGAGCGTGTAGCGTTTGATCGCCGTGCAGAAGGTCCCTTGCGCGTGCGGACAACGTTCGCGGGATCTGTCTACGAGGTGCCGGAAAGCGGCCAGATCGAGACCGACTCGAGGTGCGCAGTGCCGCCCTCGGCAAACAGGTCGACACCGGTGGCAGACGGATCGGGATAGAGGCGGTCGGTGAGTGCGGCGCCGCCGCAGAACACCTCCAGAATGGAGCGGTCGACAAAGATGTGCAGCACAGCCGTGCCGGCCGGGCGATGAGCGGTTCCGGCGGGGGCGGACACTTGCGATGCCTGCAGTTGCTCCACGGTCCCTTGCAGTTCCCGGCTTTGCCTGGCCGCGTCGTTGGCATAGCGCTGCTCGGGTCCGAGCAGGCGGTCGACGCCGAACCGGTTGGCCGCCGGCTCGTACCAGACACGCGCTCCGTGTCCGGAGTCGTCCAGACGCACCGCGGCACCCACCCGGCGGGCGCGTGTGCGTGCCGGGTTCATGATCAGTTCGAGTTCCAGGGCATCCCCGGCGACGTCATTCAGGTGACCGGCCGTTCCCGGGCTGACGGTCACGTGGCGGCGGTGAAAAAGCGCGCCGCGCAGGGTTGCGAGTTCCGGCACCGGGGACTGGACCAACTCGTCGCCGGCCAGTTCCAGGACGCGCGGGATGCTGTGCGCGCCGATCCAGTAGGGCACGGTGTCGACCGGTGAGCGCGCGCCGAGCACCCAGCCGTGCAGGAGGCGGCGGGGCGCGCCGCCCGGCCCCTTGTCGTCGACCATGTGCGGGTTGACGCAGTAGTAGAGGCCCCGATCGACGAAGCGCGGCTCGCGCCGGTCGGGGTGGAAGCGGCGCGCCTCGCGGTCATAGGTGCCGGTCCAGTAGGGGTTGTGGCGCGCACCGACCATCAGTACCGCGCGCTCGCGGTCCGGCTCGCCGAAAGGAACCAGGTAGGGCAGCTCCCAGTAGCGGCGTTCGGGATCGTGGTCCTCGGCGATGGTGCCGCGGTGGGTCCAGTACTCCAGGTCGGGCGAGGTCCACAGATGGGCGGCGCCGCGCTGGTCGGCGCCCGCTCCCACCGCACCGCCGATCAACTGTTGCCAGAGCTCGCCTTCCTTCCACACCTGCGCGTCCCAGTGCACGGGCGAGGCGGCATTGGGGCGCTGTTCGTTGGCCATGACCTTGTGCTTGTGCCAGGTCAGCCAGCCGTCGGTGCTGCGCGCCAGAATCCCGTAGGTCTCGGCATGGCCGGCGACGTTGCCGGTATACAGGGCGCAGGGAAAGCCGTCGTCGTCGATGATGGTGTTGCCGGAGTAGACGCCGGCCACGTCGTAGCGGCTGTCCGGCCACATCGCCACCGGCCAGTCTTGCCAGTGCAACAGGTCGGCCGAGCTGGCGTGCCCCCAGCAGATCGCGCTCTCACTGCCGTTGGCGTACACCGGCC
This sequence comes from Spirochaetia bacterium, assembly GCA_965262935.1. Lineage (GTDB taxonomy): Bacteria > Spirochaetota > Spirochaetia > SZUA-6 > Bin103 > Bin103. Next base: position 3,123,587 of record OZ253572.1, read on the forward strand.
GGTATTGGTAGAAGAGGTGGTAGGCGCCCTGATGGTAGATGGGGCCGTTGGGATCGTTCATCCACCCCTCCGGCGGCGTGAAGTGGTAGCGCGGCCGATGCGGGTCGTTGGCCGCCATCCAGCGGCGCAACTCGCGTGCGGCGCCGTCGAATACCGCTCGTTCCCTGCTGGTCACCGCCACCCGAAAGTCGCGCACCTCCCGGGGCCATGGGTCGCCGCTCATCCCGGGTACTTCTGTACGATGTCGATGATCAGACGGATGTCGTCGCGCGCCGCCGCCAGCGGGGTGCGGTTCGGCGTGCCGCCGACGATGCACTCGTGGAAGTGACGCAGCTCGCGCAGGAAGGCACTCTCCCAGTCGACCGCCGGCTCGGTACGGAAGGCGCTGCCGCGCTCGTCGGTGCCCTGGATCACCACCCGCGACAGGATGCCGCGCGCGAACCCGGTCGGATAGGAAACCAGCACGCGCCGGTGGTCGCCGTACACCTCGAGCGTCTCCCTGAAGTCCCACAGATCGGGCAGATCGATCCAGGTGGCCACGCAGCGCGCGCCGTTCGGGTACTCCAGCGTGAAGGTGACGGCGCGGCCGTCGCGCCAGATCTCGGTGCTGACCACGGCGCGCGGCACGCCCAGCAGGACGCGCAGCCCATACAAGTCGTGGATCGCGCTGCCGGACAGCAGGCCGAACGTGCGCTGCACCGCGGGGGAGGCGTCGCCGATCGCGTCGCGGATAGCCGCGCTGCGCGCGGCCGCGGTCCGCTGCACCGCATCCGCGGGGTAGTCGTCGAAGCGGCGGATGTCGAACTGGCGCAAGTGATGGGCGTTGTCGGGGTGCAGGTGATTCACCTGCACGAAGCGGATCTCGTCGATGTCGCGCACCGCCCGTTGCGCCAGTTCGAAGGCCGGGTCGTACACCTTCATGTAACCCGCCTGGGCGACCGTGCCGGCGGCGCGCTGGGCCGCGATCATGGCGTCGATCTCGGCAACCGAGAAGCACAGCGGTTTCTCGATGAACAGGTGCTTGCCCGCTTCCAGAGTGGCGACCGCCGCCGCGGTTTTGGGGTCGGTGTGACACAGCAGCACCGCATCCAGATCGGTGGCCAGCAGGTCGCGCCAGTCGGTGACGTGGCGCGGCACGTGGAACCGGCGCGCGGCATCCGCCGCCGCCAGCTGCGAAACGTCACACACCACGGTTACCTCGAACAGCTCGTCGAGTGCGGCGAGGTTGGGCAGGTGGTGCACCTGGGCGATGGCGCCGCAGCCGACGACCCCGATCCGGAGCCGTTTCATGACGCGGACCCGTCCGCCTCGCGCCGATCGACGCTGCGCGCGGCGAGGTCGTTCCAGGCGGCGGCCAGCTCCATGGTGCGGCTGAACAGCTCCGACAGTGCCTCCCACATCTCGTTGCGCGCTGCGTGGGCGGCCGTGTCGTCGCTGGCGGCCACCGCCTGCTGGTAGCGGGCGAGCTGTTCCCGCTGCACCGCTTCGGCCGCAGCCGCGGCCTGCGACACGGTGGCGGCGGCCGTTGATTGGCGCGCGGCAAGCTCCGCGGTGGGCGTGCTCCGGTCAGGCTGCTGGTCGTAGGCCGATGCCGGAACGAAGCGCGCCGGTTGCTTGCTGCCGTCCTCGTTCCAGAACGTATGCGTGGGCTGGATGTGCGGCGTGACCGACAGGAACATGATCACTTCCTCGTCGCCGACGTTGCGCACGGTGTGATACTGGTCGGTCAGGGCAATACACAGTTGACCCGGCCCAAGCACCGCCCGTTTGCCGTCGATCTCGAACTCCGCCTGCCCTTGCAGAATAAGAAAGATCTCGTGGCCGAGGTCGTGGGTGTGGCCGGCGTTGAACTGCCCCACCGCCATCTTCAGAAAGCGGCAGCGAATCTGCGGCGTCACCAGCACGTTGGCGATGTCGGTACGGTAGTCGTAAACCTTCAGGCTCATGGTCCCTCCCCCGATAGTGCGCCCGTTGGCCGGCACGACACAAGCCTGGCGCGATGCACCTGAGTATCTCATGAATCGGCGTGGCGGACCGTGGCTGGAAATGCTGCTACAATCTGCCCCACTACCTCGGTAAGGAGAAAGCCGTTGGCACATATGCGCCCGAGAGCAGGACATCCCGGCCATACTTGGACCGACAACGAGATCAGCTGACGGGCAAGACCATGGCCGAGTTGAGCTGTCACCGGATCGAGCCCTTGGGGCGGACGCTACGCGAAATGGAGACGCAACCGGTTGGTATCGGCCACTTGGCTGGCCTAACGTGACATCCCCCGGTGGCGACCTGCACCATACGTGCTGTTTCTTGAGTTATCGAGCAGCGTGGTGCGCATGATCGCGATCACCGCCATTCCACCGTGTTGGTGGATGATGCCACGTCCCATGCTTATAATCGGTCACAATCTGAACGAGGATTGCCGCGCAAGCGCACCAGAGACCAACGTGGACGCACGCATGCGGACCGACCCTCGGGAGCGCGCCCTGAGTCGACGACGGTAGTAACGGGAGGCCGAGACTGAATCTCAACGTTCTTCGCATCGCCAACTTCAAGGCATTTGCATTTGAGCAGCGCGTCCCGCTCCGTCCCATCACCCTGATCTACGGCGCTAATAGCGCCGGCAAGTCGAGTGTGCTGCACGCTGTGGCATTGGCTCACCATGCCATCCACACGGGGACCTGTGACGTGGCGCGGACCCGGCTCGGCGGTGACTCCATCGATCTGGGAGGATTCCGTCAGTACGTCCATCGCCGTAATCCTGAACGGGTCGTCCGACTCGGATTCGAGATCGACCCTGGCGCCGTTTCGAGTGGTTGGTTGCATGGAGCGGGCGAGCTTGTTTGCACCGCGGAGATCGGGTTCTCGCGCAAGCGGGCACGGTACTTGCGTGTTGCCGAGTTCATACGCCAACGTGATACGTGCTCCGAATTGGATGTATACGTTGAATTCAGGACTAGCGGTCGGGCTCAGGATTTGGACTTGGCCCGAGCGCAGATGAGCAAGCACTGGATCAGTTCGGAGCACGATCCAGCCTGGTTCGCCGGAGCGGCCGCCTGGGATCTGGTCCGTACCGATCCGGATGCACGCGCGCGGGTGAACGAATGGCTTGCCGGCGACCATTTGCTGAAGACCCCGTACCGACTCGAGGTACGAGAGCTGGTGTCGACTGAGGATCTGGCGAGGGAGTTCCCCCGCAAGATTCACAAGGCACTTCATGATCTGGTCGCTTCGCTCGCCGAAGACGACGCAATTCCGAGAGTGGATCCCGATGTCGACCCCGACGTCGAGCACTTGGTCGACCGGCATGCCGACGTTCAGGAGTTGTCCCAGAGTTGGATCGAGGAGGTGGTCGCTGCACGGCGCGACAAGCGTCAGGAACTCAGTCTGGTCGACACGCGTACCAGTACGCCGGTCGGCCCGCGGGATGTCGGCACCGGCATCAGCCAAGTGCTCCCGATCCTGGTGTCCGCCTTTGCCTTGCAGGATCACCTGGTCGCGATCGAGCAACCTGAGGCTCACCTTCACCCGGCACTTCAGTCCGAGTTGGCAGACGTGTTTCTGCGGTCTGCCCTGGCCGAAGGCGGCAACCGGTTTCTGGTGGAAACTCACAGCGAGCACCTCCTATTGCGCATCATGCGGCGCATGCGTGAGACCAGTGTCGGCGAGCTGCCGGACGGAGCGCCGGAGGTCCGTCCCGAGGACGTAATGGTGCTCTTCGTCGAACCCGATGGCCCGCATAGCATCATTCGCGAGATGCCCTTGAATGAGCGTGGCGAGCTGGTGAAGGCCTGCCCCGGCGGGTTCTTTGAAGAGGGCATGAAGGAGATCCTCTGAGTGCCGCTTCTGGCCGACTACGCCATCACTCCCGACGTGTTCGATGTCACTTCCTACACGAACGACGAAATATGTCGGCTCCACTTGAAGCAGATCGGCAACGTGATGAGGACCGAGGGGTTGGTCCGCGACCTGCGCGCGGGAAGCTGGCGAGCACTCGTCGCTGACGGTGAGCGTCCGTGGCATCGCCGCGGCAAGGAACTGGTCAAGAAACTCGCGACGCAGGGCAGACTGATCAATTTCCCACCAGCGCTACCGACAGATCCCGTTGATGATCATGGCTGGTGTGACGAGGCAATCGCTACTCACGTTCATCGACCCTCACCTCGATCCGACGAAACCGCGATATTCCGGAGTCGTCGAGCTTCTGCGTGCGGCCGGCCGGAGAACGCCTGCACCACTCGTCGAAATCCATCGGGCGGGCTACGAGGGTTCCGGGAGCCGGCGAAACTACCTCAATATCGATCAGCTTGAGCAGGACTGTCGGAGCACACTGGCGAGCGACCTGCAAGCGGTTGGGTTACGCGTAGACGTGTTCGTCTGGGACCGCTTCCACGACCGCTACCTGATCAGCAATCTTCTAGGGATATCCTTACCGAATGGTTTCGATACGTCGCCCGAGAGCGCGGAAATGACCACGTGGACACGTTTGGGACGTGCGGCTCGCGATGATGTGCAGCGGGAGTTCGATGTTGCAAGTCACAGGCACAAGCTGATGGGGAGATTCGCAATCCCGTAACGGCGGGTATGCACGGGCGCGTCAGCGGGGTAACGTGACTCATGGAGCGCTATCCCGACCACGCGCGGCCTCCGGTGCCGATGACCGATGAACAGAAGTTCTTCTTCGACCTGCGCGGCTGGCTCGTGTTGCCGTCCGTGCTCTCGGGGGCGGAGTTGGAGGCGATGCGCGCCGAGTGCTACGCCGGCGTCGATCCGCTGCAGGAACGCTCCGGCGGCGCGAAGGATGGCCATTCGGGGGTGCTGCAGACCCTGCTCGATCACCCGGCGGTGATCGGCGTGCTGTCGGAGATCCTGTCGGAGGAACCGTTCGACCTCCAAGAGTGCTACGGCTTCCGCTGCGAAGACTCGCATGTGATCATGCGGCCGCCCGGCTGGAGCAAGACCAGGCGCGGCGACAAGGGCATGCCGCACGTGGTGCGCCCTCCGCAGATGGCCAACGCGATGCGCTACCAGGTGGCTGGGAACAAGATCTTCTCGGGTCTCACCCGGCTGGTGTGGGAGCTGGAAGAGGTGCAGGCGGGCCACGGCGGCACCTCGTTCCTGAGTGGTTCCCACAAGGCGCACTTCAGCTACGGCGGCCCCGACCGGTTCGCATCCAGCGCCGAGGGCTCGCCGTGGCTGGAGGGCATCTACGACGCCATGGACACCTACGGCTGCCCGGCCGGGTCGGTGGTGATCTTCACCGAGAGCCTGCTGCACGCCGCCAACGACTGGACCAATCCCGACAACGGGCGCTGCGCGATCTTCCAGTGCTACAACTCGCTGTGTGCGCAATGGCATCGCCCCAACATCACCCCCGAGCAGGTGGAAGCGATGCCCCTGAAACGGCGCACGCTGTTCCGCGGCGTCTGGCAACTCGGCGGCAACACCGCCTACTCCGCCGACAACCGCACCGCGATGCGCCCCTCGCCGCACCGCACAGCCTAACCGGGCGCCACCGTCTGCGGCTCTTGCGGCGTCTGCGGCGCCGGATGGTTGGTCAAGCGCGCTGGATACTGTTTGCTGGCGCACTCCGTGGGAGGCAAGCGAAACTCTTCTCCGATCGGGGGTCGCGGTCAGGTTACCGGCAACAGCGGATCCGGCAAGACGACCCTCGCGGCGCGGCTGGCCAAGGCGCTGGATGCGGAATTCGTCGATCTGGACGCGCTTAACTGGGAACCGGGCTGGACGGCGCTCAACGAGTCCGACCCGGACGAGCTGGAGCGCCGATTCCGCGCCGCGACTGCGGGTGAGCGCTGGGTGGCGTCCGGCTCGTACATGCGGCTCTGCCAGCGGACGTTCTGGCCGCGGCTCGAAACCATTGTGTGGCTCAATCTCCCGATGCCGCTGTGCGTGTGGCGACTCATCCGCCGTACCTGGCGGCGCTGGCGATCGAGGGAACTGCTGTGGGGAACGAACTACGAGCGCCTGTGGCCCAATTTCCTGTTCTGGCGCAAGGACAGCCTGTTGAATTGGACGGTGACCCAACACGTCCGCAAACGGAACGCCATGCTCGCCCACCAGACCGATCCCCGTTGGTCGCATATCCGTGTCGTACGGCTCGCCTCCACCCGCGAAGTGGAGATATTCGTCGCCGCGATAGCCGAGCGCTCAGCGCCAGCCCATCAACAGCAGGACGGTACGTGAAGCGGACAGCCGTACAAAATATGATTCTCGTGCTCGACGCGATGGGCGTGATGTAGCAGCCGGCGGAAGATGTCGCGGATCTGCTGATTCCGTTCGTGCGGGCGAGAGGATGCGGCAAGAGCGACGGGGAGATCACGCGGCTCTACCACGCGGCATCGCGGGGCAGGTTGGAGGGCTACTGCTGAGTACACAGTTCAAGCCGGTCGCTGTGCTGCACGACCGGGATACCATGTCAAGCTTGGCGTGTCGTCGACGCCGGTCGTGGCGTGGTGGCGTGGCAGAGCCGGCACCAGCAATATCCAGGAGCTTCTTCCGCGGAAGTCGCCGTTTGGCGTATTGCTGGCCGGCGACCACATCGTCATGCGGGTGTGGCGACCCTAGTGACTTTGGCAATGGACAACGAGAGCGTGGTAGGCTTGTCAACAATGTAGCCGCTGACCTCCGGCGTCAGGAGCACGACCACGTGGCGACGGTCAGGCTGACCATACACCTCGTGCACCGTGGCGCGGACAGTGTGCCTGGGGCCCCAGGGAATCTCGACTATCTCACCGTACAGTGGTTCGGCAGTTTCCATGACTATAGTCCTCCTTCACCACGGTGGTTGAATCTGCAGGCCGTCGGGCGGCGACTGGAAACTGATCAGGCGCGCCGGTGTCGTTGACGGTGCCGTGCACCTCCCCCACCGGCACGAAGATCCCCTCGCCGGCTTCGATTGGCGTGTAGACGTCTCCCTGCCGCACGGCGCCGCCGCCCTCCAGCACCACGATCATGTCTTCCGATTCGTCGTGCAGGTGTTGGGTGAACTCCTGGCCCGGCTCGTGCAGCCCGTGGTTGAGGGTGAGCCGGCGCGCGCCCATTTCCGGGTGCACGATGCGCCAGTTGCTGCCCTTGCCCATGCGGAAGGCGCGGCCCGCATACAGGTCGAGCAGTTGCATCAGGCCGGGCTGGCGGCGGTCTCGGCGAACAGCGATGTGGTCCAGGTGCCGGGATTGGCCGGTTCCTGAAAGAGAAGCTGCTGGCGCGGCGTGAGCGCCACCGACTCGGGCGGCCGCACGCGCCGTGCCGACCAGGCGAGGTGCGACTGGCAGTACTTGAAGAGCAGATTGCGGCGCTGGTGCGGTCCTCTCCACGGCGCGGTGCCGTGCGTCAACGCCTCCGAGAACAGCACCACGGATCCGGCCGGCGCCTCGGGAATCACCACGCCGGGTGCCAGGGCATCGCCGTCCATCATCTCCCAGCGACCCTGGTTTACCGTCGGGATCGGGTCCGGGCGCACGAAGTTGCTCTTATGGCTGCCCGGTATGCAGCAGAAGCCGCCGTGCTCCGGGCCGGTGTCCGCCAGGTTCCACGACACCACGGTGAAGGCGTTGTGAATCCTGCCGTTGCGCACGTGGTAGTACTCGGCCGGCGAGTAAGGCGCGTTGCCGCCGTGCAACTGGTGGGCGCCCATGCCCTTCTCCATGTTGATGCCGTACAGGCGGTCGAGGCGGAACCAGTCGCCGAGGGTGAGCTGCAGCAGCGGCATGATCCTGGGATGGTCGAGCAGATCGCAGAACGGCTTGCCCCACTCCAAGAAGCCCGGACACTCGGGCGCACCCCCGGCCGCGGAGCCGAAGCGGATCTTCTCGCGCGGCGGCGGCAACTGCTGGGCGTCGATCAGCCCGTTCAGCTCGTCAATCTCGGCCCGGCTGAGGACGTCGGGAATCACCATGAATCCCGCCAGGTCGAACAGGTAGCGCTGCATCTCCAGATCGTGGTCCATGTTCCCTCCACCCGTCGGGGCGCCGACGCTGAGCCACTATGCGGGCCGAGCATACCGGCGTCAATCCGGGAAGGCATTGTGGCAGACCAGATAGGCAGCAATTGCGATGATGGTAAGCGATGGCTTCGACGGTTGACCGCTCGCGGGGCACGAGCCGCCCCAACCTGCTCTACATTCTCTCCGACCAGCACTGCCCGTTCGTGACCGGCTGCTACGGCGATCCGCTGGTGGAGACGCCGCACCTCGATGCGCTGGCCGCGGCAGGCGTAACGATGGACGGTGCCTACTGCCCGTCGCCGATCTGCGGGCCGTCGCGGATGGCGATGCTGACCGGACTGCACCCGTTTCAGAACCGTTCCTGGACTAACCGCGACATCCTCGACTCGGCCATTCCAACCATGGCCCACGCTCTCGGTGCGTCCGGCTGCCGGCCGGTGCTGATCGGCCGCCTGCATTCGATGGGGCCGGACCAGCGGCGCGGCTACGCGGAACGGCTGGTGGGCGACCATAGCCCCAACTACGCCGGCGCCGGCCCGGTACCCGACCGCGGGGCGTTGAACGGCACCGCCGGTCCGGACCACGCGAGCCTGGCGATGTCGGGCGCCGGCCAGAGCGGCTACGAAATGCACGATGAAGAGGTAACCGACGCCGCCGTGCGGCTTCTGCAGCGGGAGGGAGACCGGCGGCGCGCAAACCCGGAAGCCCAGCCGTTCTGCCTGACCGTGGGGTTGATGCTGCCCCACCCGCCGTACGTAGCGCGGGCGGCAGACTACGGGCGCTACGCGGACCGTATCGGGCTGCCGCGGAAGCCGGGGTTCCCGCGGCAGGGGGTGCCCGAATACCTGTCCTGGTGGCGCGAGCACACCGGACTGACGCGCACCACCGAGGCGGAGACGCTGCGCTCCCGTGCCGCCTACTGGGGACTGGTCACCAGCATGGACCGGATGATCGGCCGCATCCTGGCGGCGCTGCGCGCCGGCGGGCTGGAGGAAAACACCCTGATCGTCTACACGTCGGATCACGGCGACATGCTCGGCGAGCACGGCATGTTCTGGAAGCACACCTTCTACGAGGAGTCGGTGCGGGTACCGCTGATCATGGCATGGCCGGGCAGGATCAGAGCGGGCGCTCGTTCCGACCGTGTAGTCAGCGCCCTGGACGTGACCGCGACCATCCTCGACGTCATGGGCGCGCCGGCGTTGCCCGGCAGCCCCGGGCGCAGCCTGTTACCACTCCTCGACGGCGAAAGCTGGGATGACGAGGCATTCAGCGAGTACTGCTCTGACGAGGCGTGGGCACCGCCGGAAGGCTGCTACCAGCGCATGATCCGCCGCGACCCGTGGAAGCTCGCCTGCTACCACGGCCCCGGCGCGGCGGTGGATATGCAGCTATTCAACCTGAGAGAGGATCCCGGCGAGTTGGTGAACCGCGCCGCCGACCCCGGCTGCCGTGGGACGGTGCGCGAACTGCGGTCGCGGCTGTTCGCCGATTGGGACCCGGAACAGGTCAGGGCGCAGATGGCCGCCAACCGCGCGCGGCAAGAGATCCACCACGGCTGGGCACGCGCGACGCGACCGCGCAGCGAACACCTGTGGGATATGAGCGGCCACATGTTCTACCTGGATCAGGCCGGAGGCTCAGATCCAGCCTCGCGCGCACCAGACGACAGGCATGGTCCTCCGCTCATTTAGCGTAGCGAGATGTTTTATCTCGATCCTGACTGAGGCTCAGCGTCGGTTGCCGCGGGCGAGCCGGAAGGCGTGCTCCTCGGCGCGCATCGTGGCTTCGCCGTTGCCGTCGCCGGCGCGGAGTTGCTCGACGCTGCGCACTTCCAGGCGGGCGGCGCCCTCCCACTCGCGGGTGGGCAGGCGGACGCCGCCGCTGTTCAGTCGTGCCTCGGCGGCGGCAATCGCGTCCCCGTACTGCGGCAGCCACTGGCGCTGCGCTAGCAGCATGTCGTCGACGAGCTGCCACACCTCGGGCGGCGTCGCCACGGCGCCCACCAGCGGGTCGAGCAGCATCGCCTGGCGCAGCAGCGTGTCGTCGCCGGCAACCGCCGCCGCCACCGCCAGCCGCTGCACCGAGATGCTGGCGTTGCACACCGCGGCACAGCCGAGCGGCAGGTCGCCGACCAGCGGGATGTTGATGCCGTTTCCGTCCACGTAGCCCGGCACCTCGACCACCGCGTCGTCGGGCAGGTTGGCGATGGCGCCGTTGTTCTTGACGTTGAAGTGGCCACGGTAAGTGCGCCCCGTCTCCAGCCCTTCGACAATGTAGGAGCCGTGCTCGGAGGAACGCTCCGCCGCCGTGAACTGCATCGGCGGCTGCGCCATCCAGCGCGGAAAGTCCTCCTCGAACCAGTTGCGCTTCTCGGTGCACACCCGCAGGTAGCCGCCGGTCTCACCGTGGATCCAGGTGTCGAGGCTGATCCAGTCGCGGATCTCGCCCGGCCGCTTGCGGTACCAGGGGACGTACTCGCTCAGGTGGCCGTTGGACTCCGTTGAGTAGCAGCCGAAGCGGCGCAGCATGTCGATGCGCACCTTTTCGGTCTCGCGATACTTCGGGTGGCGCTCGTAAGCGGCGAGCAACTCGCCGGTCATGTCCTTGCCGTGGTGGCGAAGCTGAATGTACCAAGTCTGATGGTTGATGCCGGCGGCGATGATGTCGAGCTCCTGTTGCGGTACGCCGAGCACCTCGGCGATTTGCCGGTGGCCACCCTGCACGCCGTGGCACAGGCCGATCGTCTCCAACTCGCCGTGGTCGTTGGCGGCCCAGGTTAGCATCGCCATCGGGTTGGCGTAGTTGAACAGGCGGCAGCCGGGCTCCGCCACCTCGCGGATGTCGCGGCAGATGCCGAGGATCACCGGGATGCCGCGCTGGCCGTACATGACGCCACCGGCGGATAGGGTGTCACCCACGCACTGGTCGATGCCGTAGCGCAGCGGCACGTCTATGTCGGTGGCGAACGCCTCGATTCCGCCCACGCGCACGGTGCAGAACACGTAGCGAGCGCCCGCGATCGCCTCGCGGCGGTCGGTGGTGGCGCTCAGCTTGATCCGGTCCAGGCCGTTGGCGTGGATGTCCCGCTCCGCCAACTGGCGGATCATGTCGAGGTTGTGCTCGCTGATGTCGGACAGCGCCACCTCGAGCGAGGCGAATTCCGGAACGGTGAGAAGATCGCCGAGCAGCTTGCGGGTAAACCCGATGCTGCCGGCGCCGATGAACGCAATCTTGAATGACATGGCCGTCTCTGCTTACTGCTCCCAGGCGCCTAAATCAGATGCTCCTTGAAGAACGCGACGCTGCGCTCCCATGCGAGGTTGGCGGCGGCCTCGTCGTAGCGCGGCGTGGAATTGTTGTGGAAGCCATGCCGGGTACCCGGATAGGTGTGCATCTGGAAATTCTTGCCGTGCTCCTTGAGGGCGGCCTCGTAATCGGGGCGAGCCTGGTTCACGAAGTTGTCGTTCTCGGCGTAGTGGAGCAGCAGCGGCGCCTGGATGTTGCCAACCTCGGCCGTCGGTGGTGCGGGTCCGTAGAATGGCGCACCGGCATTGAGGTCGGCACCGAGCCGGACCGCGAGCAGATTCACCATGCCGCCGCCCCAGCAGAACCCGACCGCGCCCAGCTTGCCGGTGCACAACTCGTGGTTCTTCAGGAAGTAGGCGCTGTTGATCATGTCCTGGCGTAGCTTCTGCTGATCCAGGGAACGCTGCATGGTGCGGCCGTCGTCGTCGTTGCCGGGGTAGCCGCCAATGGGTGACAGGCCGTCCGGCGCCAGCGCCAGAAATCCCGCCACCGCGGCGCGGCGCGCGACATCCTCGATGTAGGGGTTGAGGCCGCGGTTCTCGTGGATCACCACGACCGCTGGAAACGGCCCCTCCCCGGTCGGCTGCACCAGGTAACCGCGCATCTCGCCGGAACTGCCGCCCGGTGACGGGTAGTCCATGTACAGCGCCCTGATGCGCTGGTCGGTGAACGAGACGGTCTGTGCTTCGGCGTAGCGCGGCAGCAGAGTCTGCGCCATCGCCAGCGCCGAAACGCCGCCCACCGTGATGGCCGCGGAGCGCGACAGGAACTGCCGGCGGCTGATGCGGTCGTGAGTGTAGTCGTCGTACAGATCGTAGACGCGGGGATCTATCTTTTCTTGATTCATCGCCCCTCCTATGACCGGCGCAATGCGGTCGGTCGATCTGGCAATGGAAAGCCGCCACGGGCGTCCTGTCAACTCGCTCCTCGTCAACATCCGTCAACGAGTCTCGATCCGGCGCCGCCGCCTGCGTTCAGGAAGTGGTCCAGAATGCCGCCCGCTAGTGATCGCGAAGATGTCTGTCCCGCGTGCACAGGGGTGCGGCAAAAGCGATCGCGTGGGCGACGATCAGGCGGTCGAACGGGTCGCGCGTCCTACTGAGGTGATCGGCAATCTCGGCGCAGCGCAGCCAGCCCGACTCCTCCACCTGCAGATCCAGGTCGCGGCGCAAAGCGCTCAGGAACGCTTCCGCCGGAAGCCGCACGCGGCCGATTTCGGCAAGCAGCGACAACTCGAGGCGGACCATCGGCGACACGAACAAATCGGCTTCATCGATCCGCTCTCTCACCGAGGCGGGCGGCGTCGAGGTTGGCGAAGCAGTGGCGGGCCACCGGCCACGGGTCGTAGTCGGGGCGGCCCCAGATCTGGCCGCTCACCTCGGCGGTAATCGGCACGTCCAGACCAGCGGCGCGCACGGCACGGAGGTAGGCGGCCAGGTCCAGTTGGTCATCGCCCGGCAGGGCGAACCGTACCTTTCCGTCCACCATGCGGCCGTCCTTGATGTGGGCATGTACCGCGTGACGGGCGGTGAGCTCGAGGCAGTGCGCCAGTGCGATTCCCTGCACCAGGAAGTGGCTGTAGTCGAAGTTGAGGCGCACGTGCGGATGGCCGACCGCTTGCACCAGCCAGTCCGCCTTCTCCGGAGTGTCCAGTTCCTGGCCGATGTGAGGCTCCACCGCCAGGATGCAGTTCTGTTCCGCGACCAGTTCGCCGTAGCGACGACGCAACCGCAGGGCCACGGCCTCCTTCGACTCGTCCCAGGAACCGGCTTGCGGGCCCAGGGTGGTGGTGACCACCGACGGGCGGTCCTGCCACGACAGGTCGCGCGCCAGGCGGCACGTTTGCCGGAGCTGTTCGGATTGCGCCGCCACCTCCTCGGCCGCGGCGCACAGCCCGATCAGGTTCATTACGGCCGGCGGCGGAAAACCGGCGCCGTGCAGTGCATCGCGCAGCCGCGAGCGCGGTCCGGCTCCGAAGCGTTCCGGCGCGGTAGGCCAGGCGGAGCCGCAGTTGATCTCCAGTGCGTCGTAGCCGATCTCTCTGACCCGCGCCACTGCCTCGAACGGGTCGACGCCCTGCAGGGCGTAGGTGCTGTAGGCGATCTGCATGTGCCGACGCTATCAGACCACGGCCATCGGCTCCAACCCTGGTGCGCCAGGCGCGAGCCGGCGTCGGCAGTGCAGCCGGCTGGCCGGTCTAGGCGGGCTCGGTTTGCTTGACCGGCCGGAGACGACGGCGGTAGGTTTGCCGACCCAGAATCAGGAGTACATCATGATTTCAGACAACATCAGCAAGGCACTGAACGAACAGATTTCCAATGAACTCAACTCGGCGTACAGCTATCTGGCGATGTCGGCGCACTTTTCGGCGCGCAACCTGAACGGCTTCGCGCACTGGTTTCGCGTGCAGTACGAGGAAGAGCGCACCCACGCGCTGCGAATCTTCGACCACATCCTCGATCGCGGCGGCACGGTCTTGCTTTCAGTGGCTTCCGAGCCGCCGTGTTCCTGGGATTCTCCTACGGCGGCCTTTACCGCGGCGCTGGCGGAGGAACGGCGCATCGCCAAGTCGATCAACGAATTGATGGAGTTGGCGATCGGCGAGAAGGATCACGCGACCCGAATCCTGCTGGACTGGTTCGTTACCGAGCAGGTCGAGGAGGAACGCACCACCAGCGAAATCGTCGACCAGCTGCAGATGGTGGGCGATTCGGAGATCGGACTGTTCATGATGGACGAGCGGCTGATGAACCGCTCGACCGAGGAAGCTGCCGGCGACGAGGGCTGATGGGCGTCGCTGGGGGCCGCGCTGGCACGGGTCAGCCACCGCTGGCCGCGACCGGCGTGAGCGTAACCCGGACGCGGGCGCCAACGCGGACGCGACGCATCGCCGGTACGTGTACCGTGAGGTCGCGCAAGCCGGAGGCATCGTCCATCCGGACCCGAATCTCGCGATACTCGCCCATGAACCGGACACCCTGGATCGTACCGGACACGCCCGCCGCGCCGTTGCCACTGCCGCTGTCGATTCCCAGTTGCCACGGTCGCACCGAGATGGCTTCGATGCCCGCATGCCGGAACGGCGCCGCCCCGGCACACTCGCCGAATGCCGAAACCCATGTAGCTCCCTGGCGCCGCACCGGTACGAGATTGACCGCGCCAAGGTAACGAGCGACGAACGCGCTGGCCGGCGCGGTGTAGAGCGCCTCGGCATTGCCGACCTGGGCGATGCGGCCCCGGTGCAGCAGCGCAATGGTGTCGGCCACGGTGAACGCCTCGTCGCGGTCGTGGGTAACGAACAGCGCGGTGGCGGCGGTCTCGCTCAGCACCGCTCGCAGCTCCTGCAACATCTCCCATTTCAATACCGGATCGAGGTTGTTGAACGGCTCGTCGAACAACAGCAGCGCCGGCTGCGGTGCGAGGGCGCGGCCGATTGCCGCCCGTTGCGCCTGGCCTCCGGACACCTCGTGCGGATAGCGGTCCCGCACGTCGGCTATGTGGACCAGTTCCAGCGTCTGCTCTGCCCGCTTGCGCCGCTCGCGTTCGGGCAGCCTGCGCAGGCCGAACGCCACGTTCTGCAGGATCGTCAGATGGGGCAGCAAGGCGGTGTCCTGAAACACCATGCCGACGCCGCGCTCCTCCGGCGGCGTGGTGTTGTACGGGCTGCTGATCAGGGCACCGGCAAGCGATATGGTGCCCGAGGTGGGCTGCTCGAAGCCCGCCACCATGCGCAGCAACGTGGTCTTGCCGCTACCGCTCTCGCCGAGCAGCGCCAGCACCGCGCCGCGGACGAGCTCCAGCGACACCATGCGCAACGCCGGCCGAGGATTGGCGGGGAAGTACTTGGATACCTCGTGCAGGCGCAGGTGGGGACCGGATTCGATTCCGGGCGATTCGCCGTGTGCTGCCGGAGGCGTTCGCGCACGCTGCCTGGCGGCCTGGCGCCTGCCGTTCGGTCCGGACCTGGAATTGCGCATCGACGCCGCGAATCGCGAGCCGTACTCAGGTGGTCGCGCGCGCTTTCAGGTGGGCGGATGCCAAGCGCTGCAGAACGAACACCGGGATCATCCCTAGCGCCACGATCAGCAACGCGGGAACGGCTGCCTCGTGCATCATCTCGTTGCCTGCCATGCGGAACACCCGGGTAGCCAGAGTCTCCAGGTTGAACGGACGCAGGATCATGGTGAGCGGCAATTCCTTGAGGATGTCCACCATCAGCAAGACCACGGCACCGATCAGCGCCGGCCGCAGGCCGGGCAGTGCCACATGCAGCAATGCGTGCCGCGGCCGCATGCCGGAACCGCGGGCGACCTCGTCGAACCGGCTCGTAACGCCGCAGAATCCGGAATCGATCGCGTGATATCCGACGCCGAAGAACCGCACCACGTAGCCGGCAAGCAGCGCCAGCGAGGTGCCGGTGATAATGAGACCGGGGGATACCCCGAACAACCAGCGCGCAGCGCCGATGATGCGGTGATCGAGCCAACTGTAGGCGGTGGCGATACCTACCGCCAGAACCGCCGCCGGTATCGCGTAGCCGGAGGTGGCCAGACGGGCGCTGGCACTGACCAGGCGTCCACTGCGAACGCGGGCGGCGTAGGCTACCAGGGTCGCCAGAGTCACGATGGCCAGTGAAGCGGTGCCGGCAAGGCCGATGCTGTTGGCCAGATAGCGCACCAGATCCAAGCGCACGGCGCGTCCGGTTCCTTCCAGCGCCCACCAACCGAGTTGTGCCACCGGCAGCACAAACCCGAGCACCACCGGAGCGGCGCACCACGCGGCGGTCATCGCGGCGGTGCGTCCGCGCAGCCTGACGCGCGGCATCGGGCGCTGCAGCACGCTCGGCGCGTGGTAGCGGGCGCGGTGCCGCTGCCAGCGCTCCAGCGCCAGGATTGCCGCGACCACCAGAAGCAGTACGGCCGCGAGGCTGACGGCGGCCTCCACGCTGCCCAGTGCGAACCAGGCGCGGAAGATGCCGATGGTCAGGGTATCGACGCCGAAGAAGTGCGACGCGCCATATTCGCCGAGTGTTTCCATGGCGACCAGGCCGACGCCGGCCACGATGCCGGGCCGGGCGAGCGGCAGCACGGCATGGCGCAACGCCTGCGCCGCCCCGTACCCGTGACAGCGCGCGATCTCCATGACCGCGGCGCTCTGCCGGGCGAACACGGCGCGCGAAGTCAGATACGCGTAGGGGTAGACGGTGACGGTGAGCACGAAGCTCAATCCGACGAAGGTCTGCATGTCGAGGGTGGGATAGCTGCCGGGGGCCATCGCCAGCACGCGGCGGAACAGCAGTTGCGCCGGCCCCGTGTAGTCGAACATGCCGGCGTACGAGATTGCGGCGATGTAGGTGGGTAGCGCCAGCGGGAGCACCAGGAGCCAGCTCAGGGCGCGCCGGCCGGGAAATTCGAATGCGGTGGTAAGCCAGGCCGTGCTGACGCCGATGAGCGCCGTCAGCCCGCCCACCACGGTAACCAACCCGACCGTGTTGGCCACATAGCGGAGCAGTACCGTCTGTGCCAGATGGCGCACCTCGGGACTCGACAACGCGCCGAGGTGGGTGGCGACCACTAGCAGCGGGATGCCGATCAGCGCCGCCAGAATACCGGGTGCCACCAGCCACAGCCGAGAGGTCGGCTGCGCGACCGTCGCGCTGACGCGGCGCAACCGCCAGCCTTTCGACCACGGCGTGCGCAGCCACATGCCGCGCAACCGCTGCTGCCAAGCCAGAACTCGCTCGCCGAAACCGGCGCCTCTTGCGCCGAAACCGGCGCCGTGCACCAAGTGGCCACGGCCGACGAAGTCAGTCATGGCCACGCAGACCCCGGACGCACACTATCCGCATCGATAGATTCATCCACCTTTGGAAGCGTTAACCCGTGTAAGTGTATCTAAAGGTCGATTAACCCTGTCAAGCAGAAAATACCTTTGCGGCGACTTTTTTTCCAGCGCCGGGATCGCTACCCGGTCAGTAGATGCTGTCCATCTGCCAGGCGTCCAGCGATTCCAGCACCGCGGCAGCCCCTTGCGCGCGCAACGACACGCCGAGGCTGTCGGCGCGCTCGGGATAGACCCGCTCCGCCAGACACTGGCGGCCGTTGACGAACACCTCGACCACGCTGCGGTCGACGAAGATTCTCAGCTTCAGCTTCTCCTGCGGGGCGAGGCGCACCGGCGCCGTCTCCGGCGCGCGCGACCGCACGTCCGGCGCGGTCGACGAGTAGGCGTTGTCGAGCGTGACCAAGCTGTCGATTGCGCGAGTGCCCTGAATGCGGTCGCGGAAGCCGCGTTCGGGATAGAACCCGATACGGGTGAACTCCTCGCGCCCCGGCGAACGCAGCACGTTCAACTCCACCATGGGGGCGGCGCCGGGGTCGATCTCGGCGATCAGCTCCATGGCGTTGCCGCCTATACCATCGAGCACCAACTCCTGGTTGGCGGGCAGCACGGTGCGGCCCACGCGACGGTGGGCGGCGCGCAGCGACTCCAGCGCGGCTACCGGCTGCTGGCTGATCTGGTCCCCGTGCACGGTCAACCGCCGCGGCAGGGTCATGATCTGGTTCCAGCCGCGGGTCGGCTTGGCCGGGTTCATGTTGAAGATCACGATCACGCCGCCGGACCCGTCCGGAGTGGCGGACGGGGCGTGTACGCCGGCCGGGATCGAGGGGCCGAAGTTGAACTTGGCACCGTAGGTGACCCGGAACTTGTCGCGTGCGGTGTCGTAGTCGCCGAGCAGATACTGGCCGCCGCTCATGTGGCTGAAGAACAGCAGGATATGGCGCTGTTCGTCGCCCGAGCCGATCGGCCAGAAGTAGGGACAGGCGCCGTCGTCGCCGACCAGCGTGTAGAGGTCGTCCTCGACGAACGGGTGCAGGTATTCCCATGTGGCCAGATCGTCGGACCGCAACAGGAAGTTGGCGCGGATCGGCTTGCCGCCGGGGCCGGCCGGTCGCGTGCCCGCGGACAAGGAGTAGTAGCGCCCGCCCTGTTTCCAGATGCACGGGTCGAACACGCGGTACGGCTGCGGCGAGCCGTCGGGCTGGCGCATCGGGATTACCGCGGCGCCGGTGACCTTGTGCCAGTTGAGCAGCAGCGGATCGCTGGAGGTGGCCACCATGTTGCCCACCTCGGTGCCGTGGTAGATGGCAATGACGCGGTCCTCCTCCACCAGGGCGGCGCCGGAGAAGCACTTGTCCTCCGGGCTCGGATAGATGCAGTAGGGCAGATCGCGCCAATGGGTCAGGTCGTCGCTGACCGCGTGGCCCCAGTGCTGGCGGGTGTCCTCGGGCGGATACGCCTGGTAGAACAGGTGCCAGCGGCCCTGCCAGAAACACAGCCCGTTGGGGTCGTTGAGGTTGGCCTCGGGATTGACGTAGTGGTATTGCGGCCGATGCGGATCGCCTTGGTAGCCGGCGCGGGCAGCATGCAGCCGCTGCATGAGAGGGTTTTCGGCCAGGGCGCGTTCCTGTTCATCGAGCGTGGTGGGAAACGTATGGAACGGCACTTTGGACTTGGGATAGACGTTCTGTTCGGTAATCATGATCGCGCCTACGATACGCATCTTGCGGAAAAGGCTCAACGAGCGCCGCGGAGCCGGCAGAGCCGAGGCAGAGCCGCGGCACCACAGGTGTTCTTCAGCGAGTCGCTAGTGGTCGTCAAAGACCACGCACACAGTCAATCGGAACTCAGGTACCATGCTCTCGGCGCGATCCCCGATGGTCGCTGGCTGCACGTTACCTTTACCTTGCGCGATGATGAAACCAGGCCGGTTGACGGCCGGAACGGCTTCCAACTCCAACGGCTGCGGATCGTTACATACCGAAAGGCGCAGATCTGATAGGCTGCCGGCGGAGTTGATGACAAGATGACAGGATATGACGCGATGGCGAAGGTGCTCGCGGCCGAGGGAGTGACCTTTCTCTCCGCGTTTCCAATGCAGAACCTTATCGAGAGCGGCGCAAAGATCGGCATTCGACCGGTGATCTGCCGGCAGGAACGCACCGGCGTCAACATCGCCGACGGATATGCCCGCGTGACCAACGGCGCCGGACTCGGGGTGTTCACCATGCAGTACGGCCCCGGCGCCGAGAACGCGTTCGCCGGCGTGGCGCAGGCGTACGCCGACTCGGTGCCGATGCTGCACCTGGCCGGCGGCTCGCCGAGTGCCCGCCAGGGCGTGGCGCCCACGTTCGACCCGGTGCGCGCCTACCGCTCGGTCACCAAGTGGGCGGCGCAGATCCGCTCCGCCGGCGACGTGCCGGCGATGATGCGGCGCGCCCTCGGCCAGCTCAGGAACGGCCGCCGCGGGCCGGTGCTGCTGGAGATGATGCACGACGCCATGGGGCAGGATTATCCGGGCGACAGCGTGGACTACACGCCGGTGAAGGGGCACCGCTCGGCCGCGGCGAGCGAGGACGTGCGCGACTTGGTGGCGGCTCTGCTCGCCGCCCGCAACCCGATCCTGGTGGCCGGCCAGGGCGTACTGTACGGCGAGGCCAGCGCGGAACTGGTGGCGTTCGCCGAGCTGGCGCAGGTGCCGGTGATGACCACGCTGGCCGGCAAGAGCGCGTTCCCGGAGAACCACGCGCTCGCGCTCGGTACCGGCGGCCTGACGCGCCCCCTGACGGTGTCGCGCTTTCTCGCCGAAGCCGACCTGATCATCGGAATTGGCACCAGTTTCACGATCAACACCTTCACCACGCCGATGCCCGCCGGCACCACGCTCGCCCAGGTGACCAACTGCGGCGAGGATATCGGCAAGGACTACCCGGTGGCATTGGGAGCGGTCGGCGATGCCGGGCTGGTGCTGGAGCAGATGAGCGCGGAGTACCGCCGCCAGGACGGCCCCGGGGTGCGCGGCGATGGCAACGGCGCGGCGGCGCGGGTGGCGGCGGTGAGCGCCGAATTCGCCCGGCAATGGGAACCGCACCTCACCTCGGACGAGGTTCCGATCAGCCCCTATCGGGTGATCCGCGAACTGCAGCAGGCGTTCGACGTGGCCGACACCATCATCACCCACGACTCCGGATATCCGCGCGATCAACTGGTGCCGATGTGGAAGTCGGAAGCGCCGCGCGGGTACCTCGGCTGGGGCAAGTCGACACAGCTCGGCTACGGACTGGGGCTGTCCATCGGGGCCAAGCTGGCGGCGCCGGAGAAGAGCGTGATCAACCTGATGGGCGAGGCGGCGTTCGGTATGTCCGGGCTGGACGTGGAGACCGCGGTGCGGTCGGAGATCCCGATCGTGACGGTGGTGCTCAACAACGGGGTGATGACCAAGTACGACAGCCACATGCCGAAGGCGTCGGAGCGCTACGGCAGCAATCGGCTGGGCGGCAACTACGCCGCCATCGGCGCGGCGCTGGGCGCGCACGCCGAACGGGTCAGCGAGCCGGGCGGACTGGCGGCCGCGCTAGAGCGCGCCCAGGCCGCCAACCGCGACGGCCGGCCGGCCCTGGTTGAGGTAATGAGCAAGGTCGAACCGAAGGTCGCCACCTGACCGGGAAGCCGCGGCGCGCCCCGACAGCGGCACGTTGGGCGCCGCTCCGAAAGCCGCGTAGCGGGTGGCCCTACCCGTCTCTGCGCTACGCCGCGGCCTCGGATTCGGTGCCGGTGGCCAGCCGCAACGCCATTCGGCAGGCCAGTTCGAAGTCGTCCAGATCCAGGGTTTCGCTGATGGTGTGGGCGTTGCGCTGGCCGACGCCCATGGTGACTGTCGGGATACCGCGGGCGGTGAGCGAGTTGGCGTCCAGTCCGCCGTCGGCGATGTGGAACTCCGGGTTCGCGCCGCAACTCGCCGCCGCGGCCGCGGCCGCAAGCACGCACGCTTCGTTGAGCGGCAGCTTGAACGACTCGTAATCCAGGGTGGTCGACACCTTTACGCGGCCGGTCACGCCGTCGACGTTGATCGCCCGGGCGGCGGCGCGCCGGAACGCCTGCTCGAACTCGCGGACGATGCGCCTGCGGAACGTAGGATCGTGACTGCGCGCCTCGGCACGCACGATGGTGCGGTCGGAAACCACGTTGGTGGCCTCGCCGGCCTGGATCACGCCCACGTTGCTAGTTCCACTGCCCTCCTCCTTCTCCACCTTGCCATGCCAGCCGGCGCGATCCAGAACCGCAATGGCGCGCGCCGCGATGGCAATCGCGCTGACCCCGCGTTCCGGAGCGCTGCCGGCGTGGCTCGCCACCCCACCCACATCGATGTGAATGCGGTACGCGCCGGTGGCGCCCACCACCAACCGCGCGGCGCCGCCGCCGTCCCAGTTGAAGGCGAGCCGCGGATTGCCCAGCGATGCCTTGGACACGCGTTGCGAGCCCTGCAGCCCCACCTCCTCCTGAACGAACCAGCAGAACGTGACGGGCGGATGCGGCAGTCCCCGCTCCACGATCTCCAGGGCAGTTGCCAGCAGCACAGCGCAGGCGGCGCGGTTGTCGGCGCCCAGACCGGTGCCGCGGCTCGCCGAGCGCACCACGCGGCCGCGCAGCAACGGCTTGCTGCCGACGCAGATCGGCACGGTGTCCAGGTGGCCGGCCAGCAGACGCCGCGCACCGCGCCGCGTTCCCTGCAGCTTGAGGATCAGGTTGCCGGTATCGCCGCTGAGCGGAGTGCGCCGCTGCACGCGGTCGATGGCGATGATCTCGGCCGGTACGCCGGCCGCGCGCAGCTTGCCGGTGACGTAGCGTGAGACCTCCGCCTCCTCGCCGCTCTTGCCGGGAATGGCCATCAGTTCCATGGCCAGATCCCGCGCCCGCGTCAGATCGGGTTCCCGTTCGCTCATAGCGGTCGCCCCGTCATCGCCGGAGCCGGCAGCAGGCCACGCGGGCTCGGCGGCAGGTCGTGGCGAATCAGCCTGTGCAGCGTGCCGAGGCGATAGCACGGCACTGCCGCGTACATGTGGTGCTCAATATGGAAGTTCATGAGGATGATGGTACGGGTAGATAACCAAATGTCAGACACATTGTCCAGCAATCCGACGTGCCGAGTCGTGGTGCTGCTGCAGGTGCCATGCACCAGGAACAGCAGCACCACCGCCGGCCAGGAGA
The DNA here is from genome assembly GCA_965262935.1 of Spirochaetia bacterium. Lineage (GTDB taxonomy): Bacteria > Spirochaetota > Spirochaetia > SZUA-6 > Bin103 > Bin103. The sequence continues at coordinate 3,145,905 of OZ253572.1, forward strand.
GGCGTCCCACCGACCACACGGCGACACCGCCGGTGCCGGCCAGCACCGCCAGAAACCCGGCGGTCTGCAGGAACCCGAGCAGATCGCTGCGCCGGTTCAACGCGATCAGCGTGTCGCGGCTCAGCGGCGACCGATACCACGATATCCGTCACCGATCGGTGTCCGGGCGGCCACCACTGTCCTCACTCACGCGCGTCAATCTACCACACCACCAGGTCTATCGCTATGCGCCGCGACCTCCGTGACCTCCGTGCAATCCTCGACCCGCGGCAATCGAGGGATCCTATCGCGACGCGGTGGATCTGCGATCCTCCCGGTTCTCCGCCATTCGGGTCTCGTAGTCCAGCGAGGACGCCAGAGGAGACGTGAAAGCCGGCGAGTCGGGAGACCACTCCATACGCCGGGTCCGGGAACTGAGGTCAGGAGCGCTATACACGTATCGTTCATCGTAGCGCCGGTAGAGAGTATCGAAGAACCGTTCGAGAATCAGCGGACTGTGCGGCGGTGGAAAGACCGGTAGCGGTTGTCCGACATTGTCGTTACGTACATCGATCAAGCCCATCGATACGGCCTCATACCGGCTGACATCATCACGAATTCCCTGTCTCGCCGTTAGCGCGCACATGGCGGCGTGGAAGCGAACAATCGACTCTACCGGTTGTCCTGAATCGGTTATTGCAATGTCGTTCGGCGCCGTGCGACGCGTTCGTTGCTGGTCGGCAGTGCTTGCTTCAACACGAGGCGACAGGCTACGTACCAGTGGAGCGGCTTGATGTGTTGCTGGCTCTGGGTGCGTCCAGCGTAGCTTGCGAAGTGTGTGAGTGCATCATCCCGGTTCACCCACTGACACGTACGATGCGTGCTCAATTCATACCCCCGGAGCGTAATGTCGCCACGCACGCATCGTCGAGACCGCTTCGTCCAACTCAATGAGCGCCTTAGTCGAAATCCTTTCGGAGGACGGCAAAACGACCCGAGTGGCCTCGCGTGGTTCGAGCTTCAGCATGCCGCCGCCCAGAGGGTGGCCCTCCAGCTCACAACTCAGTCGAACGAAGGGGGATGACCAGCGGCGGATGATCAGACTCACGTCTCCCGGATGGTGCACACGAACGCCGTGTATCGCGTTGGCGCAGGTCGCTGCCGCGGAGTTCCGGACCAGGTTTGGCGCTCGTCCTGACATATAGGTCAGGAAAAAATCGGGAACCTTCACGTCTGGTACCGAGTACCAGGGGTTCCGCATCCGGCACTTGTAGGCTTGACGAGCCCGTCTGCCCTGCTCAGTTGCGAGATATTTTGCAACGCCTGGAGGTAGTTCCGCATCCTTCGGTACTCGCAAGAGCATCATGGGTTCATCGCGACGCAGCCACTCTTCTAGCGTCCCTATGGTCAGCTCTCGATCCGGCAACACTCTACCATTGCGCACGGTCGGCTGCAGGAAGCCTGACGGAATACTCCACAACTTGGCTTCAGACGGCCGCAGGTGGAAGAATTGGTTGGCGCCGCTCACATAACCGATTCCGATTGCGGCCAGATCGCCAAACAATCGGGAATCCTCCCGCGCAGCGATCGATTGATATAGGGTGCGTACGTTCTCACTCAGGAGGTACGGGCGCAGGCGGCGCTTCCATAGCCGGCGCCACTCCGTCACGGGGACGGAGACTGCTTGACGTGGAGGTTCCAAAGACAATGTGAACCAATTCACGACCGAAAGGAGGATTTCCTCAGTCGCGCCGCCACGGCCGTCGGCATAGAGCAGCCAGCAGTCCTCGGACAGGTCCGGAAACAGTTTTTCACGTACGGCCACGATCTGTACCGTAGCGAAATTGCGGATAAGGTACTCCAGGAGTGGCACCGCATAAGGAGCATGGCCTATGGCCGCAGGTACGACAAATGCCATGCGTCCCCCTGGACGCAGCAGGCTGGCAGTTACCAGCAGGAATGGCGCCCAGGATGCGGTCAATCCGGTGAACTGAGCGCCTAGCTTGGCGCTGAGCCTGAAAGCTCGCTCGCGCACCTCACCCCTGAACGTCTGGTAGCGAATAAACGGCGGATTACCGGCGGCACAATCGAAGCGCTTCGGGGTATCTGCCGCCCAATCGAAGAAATCTCCCGTATGGACCTCGCTGGACGGCGACCGTCCCATCGCCCCGGCCGCAGCCTGGCAGTCTCGTTCGACGCCGACGCTGTGTGGGTGGGCCGCGATAAAGCGGCCATCGCCGCATGCTGGATCGAGGAGCAGGTCACTCTTTGCACGTACGGCCCACCGCACCAGGCTCCACACCACATGGTCCGGTGTGTAGTAGGCGCCGGCATCTTTGCGCGCTACCGGAGTCGTCGGAAACAGCTCAAGCTGTGGCACGGTTGATTCCATCTTGATCAAATCACGGCGTCACGTCTACGTACATGAGAGCCATGGCTATCGGATGGAAGCCATCAGTCGGTGTGGGAGGCAAGCAGTTCGGCGGGACGTGGGCTGTGCCGTGTGGAAGGCACCGGATTCTGTCGCGCGTTCGTGCGCGTCCGAGGGTATGGTTGACGATGAACCCATTGCGTGCTCGGAATGGCATCCGATGCGGGGAGAAATAGTCGTGCGTTACATGGTTCTGGGGGCAGGGGCGATCGGTGGGACGCTGGGTGGGCACCTGCATCGTGTCGGACGGGAGGTGGTGCTGGTCGCGCGCCCGGCACACGTGGCGGCGATTCGCGCCGCCGGGCTGCGGTTGCTGACCGGGGACGGCGACTATCGCTTGCAGGTGCCCGCGCATGACTCGGTAGCGGATGCCGGTCCTTTCGGTGGCGAGGACGTGGTGTTGCTGTGCTGCAAGGCACAGCACACGGCGGCTGCGCTCGGCGAGCTGCGCGCAGCCGGAGCGCTGCCGGAGATCCCGATCGTGTGCTGCCAGAACGCGATCTGGAACGAGACGCACGCGCAACGGGTGTTCACCAACGTCTACGGGGCGGTGGTGTTCGTGCCGGGCGTCTATCTGCAGCCGGGCGAGGTGATCAATGCCCGCACCGGTCACTACGGCTACGTGGAAGTGGGCCGCTACCCCGCGGGTACGGACCTGCTGTGCGCAACCTTGGCGGAGGATCTGGCCGCCGCCGGGTTCGCGGCGGCGGTCAACCCGACCGTGATGCGCGCCAAGGGCGCCAAGTGCCTGGGCAACCTGGCCAACGCCGTGACCGCCATCACCGGCAGCCACCGCGGCGCCGATGCCTTCATGGCGCACGCCCGCGACGAGGCGCGCCGGGTATGGCGCGCAGCCGGTATCGACTTCGAGGAGAGCGATGAGTTCGCCGCCCGCCGCGGGCCGCGCTACCGCGGCAGCGACCGCTGGCCAAAGCAGCACGGCACACCGCGTCGTGGTGGGTCATCGTGGCAGAGCCTGGTGCGCGGTGCCGGCAGCATCGAGAGTGAGTTCCTCAATGGTGAGCTGGTGCAACTCGGGCGCTTGCTCGGAATTCCCGCACCTTACAACCAAGTGCTCTGGCGACGCGCGGAGCAGATGGCCCGCGGCCGGACGCCGCCTGGCCGCTACACCATCGTCGATCTCACCCGCGAAGCGCAGTCCGTGGCGGTCTGACCACCCGCCTCCTTACTTCGACACACGTTCACGGGCTCCAATGAAGCTGGGCCGTCCCTTGCGGAACGGCCCAGCATAAGTTAACGAGAATCGATGGACGGTCAGCCCTGCAGCGCGCGTGCGGCGTCCATCGCCTCCTGGAAGGTATCCACGAACTCCTGAATGCCCAGGGCATCCAGACCGGCAACGTAGCCGTCCCAGTCGCTGTCCAGATCCTTCTGACCGGTGATGAATGCAGCCATGTGCTGGCGCACGTAGGTCTGTGTCTCGGCCTGAATCTGGGCGATCCGCTGTGCGACCTCTTCGGGGAAGTAGAGACCGCCGGAAGTACCACGGCCGATCGGAATGCGCATGTCCGGCGGCGGCACGTGCGGGATGTACTTGTCGCTCTCCACGACCAGGAACCGCTCGTAGCCGGCGATCGAGGCGATGTCCTGACTGGCCACCCAGCCGTTGAACAGGTCGAAGTGCCAGAAGATCAGCTCCGTTCTCCAGCGGTCCTTGCTAGGCGGAGCGTCCGCGGCATGCGGCGCGCCCCAGTAGATGCCCGGCTGGCCGTTCAGGCCCAGTTCGGCCTCCTCGGCCCAGCGCCAGTTGACGGTGCCCTCGGAGTTCACCGGGAGGCCAAAGATCTCCATGATCGTGCCTTCCTCGGTATAAGCCCAGTTGGCCATCTCCATCGCCTTGCGCGCCTGGGCGTCGCTCGCCTTGTCGGTGATGGCGAACTTTCCGCGGCTGACGCCGGACGGCCAGTAGGCGGTTTGGCGCAGACCTGTGGGCCCCATCAGCGGCGGTACCGCCCGGTACTGGGGCCACAGGCTGTCGTCGGTGTCGCGCGGAAACATGCGGTTGTGACCCGCGGTGTAGGAACCAATCACGGTCGTTTCAGCGTTCATCACTGCGCGTCCGGCATCGAGGTTCTGCGTGAACGCCTGCGGGTCGATCAGCCCCTGCGCGTACAGGCGGCGCATGAAGCGCAGCCCCTCACGCCACTCCGGCTTGTTGGCGTTGAAGTCCACTTCCTTGTTGTGGTTCATGTACAGGTAGCTGGCGCCGTCGTTGTAGATGAACGGGTTCATCGGGTAGTCGTAGACGTCCGCGGACCAGGTGCCGATGGCGCCGGTCAAGGGGATCTCGTCCGCCTCGCCGTTGCCGTTCGGATCCTGCTCCTTGAATGCCAGCAGCACCGCCTCGAGGTCGTCGGTGGTGTCCGGCATCTGCAGCCCCAGCGTGTCCAACCAGGTGGTGTTCATCCACAGCTTCTGCCGCACCGAGCAGTGATAGCACTCCTCGAAGTGGGGCAGCGTGTAGATGTTGCCATCCGGCGTGGTGATCTCGGGCCGGAAGTACGGCTTGAACTCGAACGCCGCCAGAATGTCCGGCGCGTGGTCGATCAGGTCGTTCAGCGGCTGCAGGAGGCCCTGGCCTCCGTAACGCATCTGCTCGGCGTTGCTGAAATCGCCCGCCCAGAAGATTTCCGGGTAGTCGCCGGATGCCAGCAGCAGGTTCTGCTTCTGCTTGCGCTCCTGGCTCGGCACCCCCACCCACTCGATCTTCACGCCGAATTTCTCTTCCATCCAGACGGTGTACTCGTTGTCCGGCGAATCCAGGGTTTCGACTCTCGGGGATAGTCCGGCGAACATGGTCAGCGTCACCGCGTCTCCCGAGGCCGCGCCCTCGCCCTCGCCCGCGGCGAAGGCCAACGTGCCGGCCAACAGCAGTACGGCCAGCGTCAATAGAGTCTTTCTCACTTGGAAAGATCCTCCTTTGCATTTGTGATTTTCCCGGTGCAACGCACCGTAGTGGAATCCATAGTCAACCTTTCAGAGATCCGATCATCACACCCTTGACAAAGTGTTTCTGGGCAAAGGGATAGAGAATCATCACCGGAACACTGGCGATGACGATCACCGCGTACTTGAGGATGTCGATCAAGCCCTCGCGGGCGATCTCCTCACTGGCACGCATGGTGGCGCGGGTAGCGTCATTGAGAATCAGCACGTTGCGCAGGATGATCTGCAGCGGAAACAGGTCGGACTGGTGCAGGTAGACGAGCGCGTCGAAGTAGGCGTTCCAATGCCCCACCGCGTACAACAGGACCAGCACCGCGATGATCGGCTTCGACAGCGGCAGCACCACCGACCACACAAAGCCCAAGTCGCTGCAGCCGTCGATGTCCGCCGCCTCCGCCAGTTCGTCGGCGATGGTGGACTGGAAGAAGGTGCGCGCGATGATCACCTGCCACACCGCCAGCGCCTGCGGCACCACCATCGCCAGGCGCGTGTTGAGAATGCCCACGGCGCGTACCGTCAGGTAAGTGGGGATCAGGCCACCGTAGAACATCATTGTAAATACCAGCCCCATCATGATCACCTTGCGCCCGTAGAAGTCGCGCCGCGACAGCGGGTAGGCGATCAAAATAGTCATGACCACGTTGATCAGCGTGCCGAAGGCGGTGTAGATGGCGCTGTTCTGGAAGCCGCGCAGGATCTGTGGGTATGCGAACGCCGTCCGGTATCCGTGCAGCGTCGGCTCGACCGGCAGCAGCCACACCTTGCCGATGGTCACCGCGTGCCCGGAACTGAACGAGGAGCTGATCACGTAGATGAGCGGATACAACACCGTGAGCAGGATGATGGTGAGAAACGCGTTAACGAAAATCAGGAACACCCGGTCGCCGAACGACTCCCGGATACGGATACGCGGCAGAGCCGCCGCGGCGGATTCGGTTACCACAGGCTGTGCTCCGAGACGCGCCGCGCAATGGCGTTGATGACAATGATGAGGGTGAAGTTGATCGCCGAGTTGAACAGGCCGACCGCGGCGCCGAAGCTGAAGCTGGCGTTGATCAAGCCGATCTTGTAGACGTAGGTGGCGATCACCTCGGAGTTGGGCAGGTTGAGCGGGTTCTGCAGCAGGAACACCTTCTCGAAGCCGAGGTTCATCACCTCCGCGGACTGCAGGATCAGCAGAATGATGATCGTGGGCAGAATGCCGGTCAGGTCGATATGGCGAATCTTCTGCAGGCGCGAGGCGCCGTCGATGCGCGCCGCCTCGTACAGCTCCGGGTTGATGCCGGCCAGCGCGGCCATGTAGATGATGGCGCCGAACCCGGAACGCTGCCAGATCTCCGAGAACACGTAGATCCACGGGAACGCGGCCGAAATCCCCATGAAGTCGACCGGATCCCGTCCCAGGAAGCGCGCCAGGTTGCCGCTGAATCCCACCCGCGGGTTGAGGAACAGGATGATCATCGACGCCATCACCACGGTGGAGATGAAGTGCGGGAAGTAGGTGACCATCTGCACCGAACGCTTGAACGCAACATTGCGTATCTCGTTCAGCGCCAGCGCCAGGATGATCGGCGACACGAAGCCGAGCGTCATCACCAGCACGTTGATCGCCACCACGTTGCGGATCAGCGGGAAGAAGTAGGGGGACTTGAAGAACAGCAGGAAGTGCTCCAGTCCCACCCATTCGCTGCCCCAGATGCCCTCTACCGGCGAGAAGTCGCGGAACGCGATCTGGGCGCCGACCATCGGGATGTACTTGAAGATGATGACGTAGGTCAGGGGAAGCGCCACCATCAGGTAGTACTGCCAGTGCCGCCGGATCTTCATCCACGGCGTCCTGCGCTTGACCACGGCCTGCGTGCCGGCGGCCTCCACGCGCAAGATACCGGCGGTTTCGACGTTCCCCATCAAACCTCCGTTAGTGTGATTGATGATGGTGATGGTGGTGAGCGGTCGGTTATATATACAGAAGCCGCGATGCAATGTCGAGTCCCGTCGGACGTGCGGGCCGCAGGGTGCGGTTGTGCGGTTCAGCTGTCAATCGGCGAAGGTGCGCAGGGAGAGCTGATGGTGCAGGTGGCAGGCGACCTGGTGCGATTCCCCGCCCTCCGCGCGGGTCTCGGCGCGGCTGGCCAGCTCGACGATGCGGCCCAGGTACATGGCCGCAGCCGCTCTCCCCCACCAGCGCCAGCGTCTCGCCAACGGTTTGCCGCTCGGCAAGGTGCGCCCGGTGTGGTTGGTGTTCCACGCCAATCCGAGCTCGTCGAGCATGCGGTTTGACGCGTCGACATCGTGCTCCTTGTACGGGCCGGGTGTACCAGGTCACCCGCCACCGGCGTCTGCGACAGCGTGTACTGACCGCGGAACGGGAGGTCGTTGACCTCCTGCCCGTCGAATCGCCAAGGCGATGGCACGCCTGAAGTTGATGTGGTTGTACAGCTCGCACCGCTCCAGATCCTCGTGCGCGAAGTTGAAGTACACGGTGCCGTTGTAGATGATCGCCGACATCGCCTCGTGCAGCCTGAAGTTGCCCTCCTGCTCCGCGTTGAAACGGGGCGCATGTGGAAGCGTGTGGCTCGGCGTGCGCCGCGTGCGCCCGCGTGCTGGATAGCACGCGTCGAACCATGGCAGACTCGCGCAGGGTGTGTCGGGCGTCGGTTTCCCCGGCCGCACCTGTTCGATCTCCAGCGCAAAGGAGTCCTGATTCAATGTCCGACCTAGGCCTGCAGTGCCCTGCGGCCCCTGCACGACCGAGTCGAAATACCGCCGGGCCGGCAGCAGAATCGGCCGCCGTAACACGGCGGCGCAGGGAGTTCATCGAGTGAGCGTACGCTCGGTGATCTGCGTCCACCGGCAGTTCGAGCGTAGTTGGCCCTACACGGCCGATTGCTGGCACAGCCGCTGGTTGCAGAGCGGCGGTTGCGAGCTGATCCGTACCGACGCGGAGGACGCCACCCGGCGCACCTGGTGCCGGACCCGGCCTCGGTGCGGCGGCTGGTGCTGCTCGGTTTCTCCATCGGAGATAACGACCTGGACCCATTCGCATCGCTCGAGGAGTGTTATCTGGATTGGCACGGAGGCTCGGAGGTGGCGGTCGCTGCCGCCGAAGCGCGCGGCGTGAGCTTCATTGCGCACTGCGTCGACATTTGAGATCAGGACCTGAGCATCAGTGACCGCAGCGCCGAACGAGCGGCGCGCACGCTGCAGCGCCCCAACGTCCTGCTGCTGTACACGGACCAGCAGCGCCGTGACAGCGTCGGCTGTTACGGGTCGCCGTTCGCCGCCACGCCGCACCTTGACGCGCTGGCAGCGAGCGGCCGGCGTTTCGATCGCTGCTACGTGCAGAGCCCGGTGTGTGTGCCGAGCCGGTTCGCGTTCCTCACCGGACGTTACTGTTCATCCACCGGCGTCGGCGGCAACGGTCCCGAGTTTCCGCCAGATCTGACGCCGATCAACCAGCTTCTCTCCGGCTACGGCTACCACGGCGCGCCGATCGGCAAGCTGCACTTCGTGCCGCACTCGAACCGCGATCACCGCGACCCCACACCGACCTATGGGTTCGACACCTGCATCCTGTCCGACGAGCCGGGCTGCTACGACGATGCCTATACGCGCTGGGTGGAGCGGGTGGCTCCGGATCAACTGGCGCGGGTACGCACCGCGCTGCCGCCGCCGGCGATCGGGGTGGTGACCGAACGGCGCTATGCGCCGGCGCGCGATGAGTTGCGCCATCAACTGAACGTGCGGCTGCAGCATGCCCGCTTCAGTGCCCGGCCGCGCAGCGCGCGCTATTGAGGCGACAACGCCACTCCGTGACACGGAAGACAGCGAAATCGACCTCGGGACACGCGATGCACGGAGGTCAGGAGCGCAGTCCGCTCCAGGGGGCCTGCTCGTGCACTTCTTGCAACTCGTAGCCCTCGGCGCCGACGCAGGGACCGAGAATGGCCAGCACCTTGGCCGGCGCCGCGGACACGTTGAACGACGCGTGCACCATGGCGGCCGGGATGAACGCGGAGTCGCCCGCCCGCAGCGTGCGTTGCCGGCGGTCGACCCACTGCTCGATCTCGCCATCAAGCACGTAGATCACCTCTTCCTGGTTGGGGTGCCGGTGAAAATTGTGGCCTCCGCCCGGATCGAGCGTTACCTCGATCACCACGAGCTGCTCGGCCGCGGTGGTCTCCGGCCGGCTGTGCCAGCCGAGTTCGAAACCCTCCAGCGCATCGCGCTGTACCTGGTCGCGCGCAAAGAACTGACCTTGACTCATAGCCTGACGATAGTGACAGCGGCGTTGCGTGTCGACCCTTCGCCGCCGGCGCGGCGGGCAGGATGACGATGTACCGCGGCTACCCGATCGCGGCCGTGCTGTTTCTCTCCACCGGACTGACCATCGGCGCCAGCCAGTACGCGTTCGGGGAGTTCGCCGCGCCGCTGCGCGAGCAATTCGGGTGGAGCCAGATGGCACTCAACCTGTCGCTGAGTCTGGCCGCGGTGTCGGGCGTGGTGGCGCCGTTCCTGGGGCGTGCCGTCGACCGCTGGGGCGCGCGCCCGGTGGCGGTGCTGTCCCTGGTCCTGGTCGCCGCCGGCTTCCTGCTGCGCCCGCTGATCAGCTCGCTGTGGCACTGGTACCTGTTCAGCGCGCTGGTCTACGCCGGCTTCCCGGGCGCCACGTCGCTGGCCGCCGGCAAGCTGGTCGGGCTGTGGTTTCCCACCACGCGCGGGCGCGTGATGGGCCTGGTGACGTCCGGCAACAACGTGGGCGGCTTGACCATGCCGGCACTTGCCGCTGCCATGATCGCTGCTGGCGGCTGGCAGTGGGGCTATGTAGCCTTTGGTAGCCTCATTGCTCTGTTGGCGGTGGTTGCCCTGTTCACGATTCGCGAAGATGAGGAACAGGTGACCCGGGAGATGAACGCGACCGGCCGGGGCCGGGCGGCTGCCGCGGCGCGCGGCTTGGCACGCTCCGGAGTCTCGCTGTCACAGGCAGTGCGCAGCAAGCGGTTCTGGCTTATCCTCGGCGGTCTGTTCGGTGCCACTTTCACCTATCAGGGCGTACTCACCCAGTTGCGCCAGCACTTCGCCGAGCACGGGTTTGCGCCCGCACTCGCCACCACCGGCCTGGCGGTGATCGCCGCCATGGGGATCGGTGCCAAGGTGATCTACGGACGCGCCAGCGAGCGGTGGACGGCTCGCGCCGCCTGCATCGTGTCGGTTACGTTACAGGCCGTCGGTCTGACCATCATCGCATTGGCGGCGTCGGTACCGGCAATGTGGACCGGCATCATCGTGTTCGGAATGGGGTTCGGCGGCCTCGGTGCGCTGCTGCTTCTGGTAATCCAGGAAGCGTTCGGCATGAAGGCGTTCGGCACCATCATGGGCGTGGTTCAGATGGCGATGATCGGCTCATTTGCGGGCGGCCCCGCGCTCGCCGGCTGGCTGTACGACCGCTCCGGTTCCTTCACCTCCACCTTCCTGATCATCGTCGCCCTGTTCGTCTCCTCCATCGTCTGCCTCGCCGCCGCGGGCGACGGAAATCCGCGGCGCACGGCAGCCGATTGACGCGCAGGCACCGGCACCGCGGCAGCAGTTGCGCGGTACCACCGTGGAACTCGGACAGTCAATTCTGCCCGCCGGTGTCTGGCGAGGGCGGGGGCAAGCCGGCGCGGACCGTATGGATCTCCTCGGCGAGCAGAGATCTCAACCGTCCCAGACCGTACAGAGGGACTGACACGATGCCTCGGTCACGTCGAAAGCCGCCGGCGTAGACGCGCACTGCGACCGGCGGCCGATAGCACTCGACGAAGACCGCCAGACTTCGTAGGCGTCCTGCCTGGCCCGCCTTGACTTCAACCGGAATTACCCAACCGGCAGCCGCCGTCAGGTAGTCGACCTCGGCGGTGCTGTTCTTCCGTCTCCGGTGCCAGTAGTACAGCTCAGGCCGTTCGTATGGGCTTCGATGCGCCAGTAGTTCCTGTCCGACGAACTGCTCGGCGACTGCTCCGTCGTTGATTCGCATCGGATCGCCGTCCAGAAGTTGTTCGGTGGCCCCGCACAGGCTCTGCATGAGCCCGACGTCGACCATGATGAGCTTGTAGTGCCGATCATCCGCCTCCGCCCCCAGGGGCAGTCCGGCTCCCGAGGTCGAGCATACGCGGTGCACGATCCCCGCCCGTTGCAACAGCTCGACCGCTGCACGCAGATCGCGGGAGCGGCTGTCCGGGTCGACCTTCGAATACATGAACTTGCGGCCGACCAGGCGCGCGGCGTGCAGGAAGACCCGGTCCAGGTGATGGTGGCTGGATGCCCGGGCATACTTGCCGAAGTCGTCGCGAAAGGTCTGGGTGATGGCCGTCTGAATACGGCTGGCCCGCGCCACGCTGCCGGTGTGCAGATACTCGGCCACCACGGCCGGCATGCCGCCGAGCAGCAGATAGGTTCGCAGCAGAGCGACCAGGTGCTCGTGTACGGCGGTGCTCAGGGTGACAGTGTGTGTTCTTGCAGCCTGCAACGCGGGCTCCTCGCCGACCGCCGACAAGAACTCCGCGAACGACAGCGGGTACATGAACAGGGGCTGGATGCGGCCCACGGGAATGCGTATCCGCTCCGCCTCAAGGGCGAATTCAAGGAGCGATCCGGCACCGATCACGTGCAGATCGGGCACCTGCTCGAAGAAGTAACGCAGTGCCATGACGGCGGCCGGACACTCCTGAATCTCATCGATGAACAACAGGGTGCGGCCGGGCTCGACCGGCTTTCCTCTGAGGACCCCGATCTGGTCGAGAATCGCCCGCGGCTGCAAGGTGTCGAAGCAGCGCCGGTAGCGTGGCTCCTGCTCCAGGTTGATCGAGGCGAGGTCGGAAAAGCACCGTTCGCCAACAGCCGTGACCGCGTATGTCTTGCCGACCTGACGCGCACCGCGAATCAGCAGGGGACGCCGGCGATCGTCCCGCGCCCAGGTGTCCAGTACGCCGTCCACCAGTCTCTTCACGACGCCTCCAACGGTTGCCCTACCCTACAAGATGGAGTTGGCAAAAATCAAGGGTAATTTGCGCCTAGTCATGGCTAAATTACCACCCTATATTAGTCGCCCCACGGTTCATCGGTGCCGGTCTGCTGCCACAGGCGGCGTAGATATGCGTGGCTGCGCTCCAGGTGGTCCCACAACCCGTTGTCGCTGGCCATCTCGAACAGGCCCTGGCGGAACAGGCGCCGAGCGACGATGACCGGCACCAGCCGAGGCCAGTCCACCGCGCCTTGCCCCACGGTCGCGTCGAGCTTGCCGGCGCGCCGCTGCTTGAAGTGCAGCATGCCGACCTGCTCCGGGCTAAAGGCCGCAAGCACGGCAGCCGAGTCGGTGGGGTCTGCGCTGGCGGCGAAGTTGCACGGGTCGAAGCAGACGCGCAGCCGCTCGGCGCCGGCACCCAGTTCGCCGCGCGCGCTGTCGATGGCCGCCGCCAGCAGCGGCCACGGCTGCCGGGAGTTCTCGACCGAGAGGATGGCGTCCGCTGCCGCCACTGCCGTTGCCAAACGTGCGATGGTGCGCCCGGCCGGCGCGGCACCCCAGCCGGCGAGTTGCTCCGCTGAGGTGCGCAGGTCCACCAAGCGCACATGCGGTCGGCGGCCGTTGGCAACCGCGCGTGCCACCGCCATCGCGGCGGCGAAATACCGTTCGTCCGGCGTCGTGTCGGGATCCAGGAACGGCACCTCGTACGCAGCCACGAAGTGGAGACTGGGGAACTCTGCCGCCAGTGCGCCCAGGGCGCTCACGTCCGGGAGAGCAGTGTCCGGCGACTCGTACCGCCCCAGCGACTTCTGGCGCAATTCAATCACCCGATAACCGCGCTGAGCGGCAGCACCGACCAAGTCGCCCAGGTCTTCGCCACGGGCAAGCTGTACGTTCCAGACGTTGGACACCAATCCCAGGCGCATCGATTCCGCTCCCGGCGGACTCTAGGTCGGTAGCCGTCGGCCGTCAACCGCCTGCGCCGGTCAAGGGGCAGTTCCTGATCGACCATGCTGTCCGTGCGGTGGTGACCGTGGCGGCGCTATACCGAGAACACGCCGACGATGGCCGCGCGATCACGGTGTGGGGGATGTAGCGCAGTCACGCAAAGTAGCTCCACACGGTTCACTTGGCGGCTGAAGCAAGCTACGATCAGGAGCATGAGCGATGCGCCTTTTGTCCGCAGTCTGCGATTTGCCCTGAGCGATGCCGAGGTGGAGCAGTATCATCGCGATGGCGTCCTCGGACCCTACCCGCTCCTCGCCGAGGCGGAGATGGAGGTGGCGGGCAGGGTGATCGACCGGGAGATCATCGGACCGGCTGCTGCCGCCGACCACACTCTGCACTATCACGACCGCCATCTCGACCACCGCACCGTGTGCCGCATCTGCCGCCGCCCGGAACTGATCGATCGGGTGGCGTCGCTGCTCGGTCCCGACCTGATGATCTGGCGCTCCAACTTCCAGGTAAAGCCGCCGCTCGCGGAGGCGGTCGGAGATGCGCAACAGTACACCAAGGTGCCGTGGCACCAGGACGGGGCCTACTTCGGCCTGCAGCCGCTGGTGCTGGTGTCGGCCTGGATCGCGATTTCCGAGGCGACCGAGGAGAATGGCTGCATGCAGGTGGTCGCCGGCTCGCACACGCAGACGTTCGATCATGACCATGACCCCGAGCGGCGCGCGTTCGGGCGCTCGGTACCGGAGCAGGCCATCGATCCCGATGCGGTGCGCGCGCTGCTGCTGCGTCCCGGCGAATTCGTGCTGTTCAACGAGAATACGCTGCACGCCTCGGGTCCCAATCGAACGTCCCGGCCGCGCATCGGCCTGACGCCGCGCATCAGTGTGCCATTCGTCCGGGTGACCGGCAATCCGCGCGGCGCCGGCCGCGACCGTGCCCGCCACGCGCCCGACGAGCCGCGCGAGGTGGCGATGCTGCGCGGCCACGACTACACGGGCCGGCAGCGGGTGGTGCCCCTGCCCTGCGGCGCCGGCTGAAGCCAACGGGGCGACTATCGTCGATCGGGGCGCCGCTCGCGGTGGCGCTGACACGGTCCAGGAGTCTGTCGGATTGCGACAGACTCCTGGGCTTTCGGATGGGATGGGCCAAAAGCGGCGCCCCAGGGCGGCGGTTTTGGGGCACTACGCGGCGCGCAGGATGGTGAAATCGCTGTCCTTGCCGGCTTCGGCGGTCGCTTCCATGTAGGTGAGGATGAACGCCCGGCGGTGACCGTCGGTGTGATTGCCGAGCGAAGAATGGAAGATCTTGTTGGAGAACAGCACCGCGGCGCCGGCGGCTATCTCGCAGTACACCGTGTTGCGCAACTCCCGCTCGCCGGGCAGGAAGCTCAGCCGGCAGGCGCCGTGGTCGCGGGACGAGCGCGGCTGGTGGGGAATGATGTGGCGGCGGTGGCTGCCCGGTACGACGCGCAGGCAGCCGTTGCGGCGGTGGGTGTCCTGCAGCGGCAGCCAGATCGACATGCGGCGCGTGCTGGCGCCGTAGATGTGCCAATACGCCTCGTCCTGGTGCCAGTGGCACACGTTGTGCGGCTCGCGCGGACCCTTCGAGATCAGCTTCGCCGAGAACAGGGCCAGGCCGGGGAATATCAGATCTTCGACCAGGCTGAGAATCCGTTCATCGCACGCCAGCGTGCGCGAACTCTCCGAGTCGGTGCCGAGCCGGTGCACCTGATTGCGCCGCTCGTCGTTGGCCGCGATGTCCGGATCGGCGAGCCGTTGCTGATAACTGGCCTCGAACTCGGTGTCGAGCGCTGCCAGTTCCGACACCGGTAGAACGTCGGGCACGATCAGGTAGCCCTGTCGTGCAAATTCGGCCTGCTGTGCGGCGGAAAGCCGGCGTGGCGAGCGCGATTTCGGCCGAATCGTCACGCCCGTGCCGGTGTCGTGCGCCCCGCTCGCCAGCGTCCCCGCGGGGGCGTGGCGGCGCGTCATGCCTTGCCGCGGGCGGCGATCTGCGCGTTCCGGGCGGAACGCGCGTTCCGTGCGCGCAGTTGCAGCGTCGCGTCCTGCCATTCTTCCCAGGAAGGAACGGCGGATGCGCTGAGCACCGGGAGCGGCACCCGACCGCCGGACCGCTGGCGCTTGCCGAACTCCTCCATGGCGTCCCGCTGCGGCCCGTCGAGCGCCGTAGCCGTAACGTGAAAGCGAAAGTCCACGCTCCAGCGCGAGTCTTCGGTGCGGTTCATCTTGCTGGTGTGAAAGGTGAGATTGGTCAGGTACAGCACGTCGCCGGCAGCCATCTCCAGTGCGACCGGCGTGCCGCGCTGCTCGATCTCCTCGTCGGTGCGTACGTTCATGTCCTCGCCGCGCGCCGCGTCCACCAGTCCCCACCGGTGGCTGCCCGGCATCACCCAGATGCAGCCGTTGGCCACCGTGGCATCGACCAGCGGCACCCACACGGTGACGATGTGCGCCGCCTCGGTGCGTCCGACCCGCCTACCGCGCGCCGGTTCGTTGTAGTAGTGGCTATCCTGATGCCACGGGAACGCGGTGATCTCGGCTTCCGGAATCTTGGTGCGGACGTTCAACCCACCGAGTTCGCTCACCTCCGGTCCCAGGATCGCGCCCAGCACCCGCGTGATGCCCGGATGGCGAAACAGATCGTAGTACATCTTGGCGAGCGTGTTTCCGATCCAGCCGCGTGGCGAGCTGTCCATCGCCGCGCAAATCGCCGCGAAGCGCCGCGCGAACGGCTCATCCTCGAACAGCGAGTCGATATTGTCCTCGGCGTGCATCTTGCGTGCATAGTCGCCGACCTGATCGGCAAGGAGCCCGCGCACCGGATCAAGGTCCGCGGCGCTCAGCACACCCCTCTCTACCAAGTAGCCGTCGCGCTCGTAGGCGGCGCGAGTTGCAGCATCACTCATGGCTGCCACCATACTTCCCGCCGCACGGCGCAGCAACCGCCGGTCGCGCACGCCTCGCACGAGGTGCTGTGACAGCGGCCGCGCGGGTGCGGTAGAGTGCCGGCGTGCCTGAGATCAGAGACTCCGAATATGTGCAGGTCCACAAGGACCTGGCGCACGCGACCAATCAGGTGAGCCTGGTGCAACTCGCCAACGGCGAGCTGTTGCTCGGCTTCAACGAGGAACGCGGCCCGATCCATGCCGACAGCGGGCAGTCGTGCCTGATCAAGTCTGCCGACGGCGGGCGCACCTGGGATCCGGCGAGCAAGCGGGTGGTGTGGCCCTGCACCGAACATGGCGGCAACTGGGACTGCGCCTTCGGCCAGCTCCGCGATGGCACCATCCTGATGCACACCCGGGTATGCAGCTTCATCGACTCCGCGGGCGCCGGCGGGCGCGATGATCCGCAGGCGCTGCGCTCCCCCGCCCTGCGTGCGGAGCGCCTGAAGCGGCAGACCGGCTACGCCCTGCTCACCTCGCGCGACAACGGCGCCACCTGGTCAGACCCGGTCGAGGTCAACACCTTTCCGATCACTTCGGCGTCACTCGGTCGTTACGCGTGCGGCAACTCGGGCGCCGGGCACGTGATCGAGCTGCCCGACGGCGTTGTCCTGATGCCGCTGTGCGGAACGATCAGCAATCACGACACCACCGGCCCGGTGGGCGAGACCGGGCGCAGCTTCCTGCTGCGCTCCGACGACGGCGGCGACCATTGGGAGCACTGGTCCACCATCGCCTACGACCCGGCGCACATCATTCACTTCCACGAGCCGGGCGTGACCCGCCTGCACGATGGCCGCCTTATCGCCCTGTTGCGCGTGTCGCGGCGGCCCGGCCGCTACGACAACCTCTGGTTCGCCTGCTCCGAGGACGACGGCGCAAGCTGGAGCCGGCCGCGACGCACCAGCATCTGGGGCTACCCGGCGGACGTCACGCAGCTTCGGGACGGCCGGGTGCTGGCCGTGTACGGCTACCGGCGTCCGCCCTGGGGGGTACGCGGCTGTGTCTCCGCGGACGGCGTGATCTGGGACGTGGCAAATGAATTCGCGATCCGCGAAGGCGGCGCTGCCGGCCCCGACGTGCCCTTCTATTGGCACATCGGCTATCCGAGCGTGGCGCAGACCCCGGACGGCACCATCGTCACCGCCTACCACGAGTACAGCGACGATCCGCAGCCGGTGCAATTCATCTGCTGCACCCGCTTTCACCTGGACTGAGGAGCACCGAACCGATGAAGATTCCCGAGCATTCTCTCCACCACACTACCTTCGACGTCTGGCGCAGCCCCGGACGATTCACCAAGAACCCCGACCTCGTGCGTCTGCCCTCAGGGCGGATGCTGCTGGTGTACGCCGACACCAACCAGCACTGGGCAAGCGACTTCGTGATCCTGACCCTGCTGGCCAGCGCCGACGGCGGACGCACCTGGGACAAGCAGGCGGAGGTGGCGCGCGCCGACCTGCAAGCCGGCGAGGAGCGCCTGGTTACCCCGCGTCTGAGCCGGCTCAGCGACGGCCGGCTGGTGGTCCTGTGCGACCGCGACGACGACGGCCACTTCCACCCCGACCAGCCGCCCGCCAACTTGGCGTGGTGGAGCAGCGACGACGGGCGCACCTGGGGGCCGGCCGAGGAGACCGGCATCATGGGCTTCGAGCCGGACCGCATGCTGGAGCTGGGCAACGGCACGCTGGCCGTGCTGACGCACATCATGCGACCCGACAGCCAGGAGTTCGCCGAGATCCTGTCGCTGTCGGACGACGGCGGCAAGACGTGGCGCGAGGCGGCGGAGGTGGCGCACGACGGCTACCACCGGTTCTGCGAGGGCGCGCTGGTATTCCTGGACGGCGGCCCCGACGGCGGAGCGGGCGCGGGCGGTGAGCTGGCCTGCGTGATGCGGGAGAACCACTCCGCCGGCATCCCGAGTTTCGTCGCGTTCTCGAACGACCACGGCGCCACCTGGACACCGCCGCAGATGTGCCCGTTCGCACTGCACCGCCCCTATGCCAAGCGGCTCGCCGATGGGCGCGTGTTGGTCACCGGGCGCCATGTCAACGGTGGCCTCGGCACCTACGCCTGGTGCGGCGACCTGCGCGCCGCGGCGGGCACCTACCAGATTGGCGGCCCGCGCCGCAAGTTCGCCGCCGAGCTGACCGGCGACGCCCTGCGTATCGACAACAAGCCGGGCTACGAGTGCCGGTACAGCCTGCTGCCGCCCGAGGGAGCCCGCAGCGAGATCCTGTTCGAGGCGGAAGTGAAGGTGGCCGGCAGCGAACCGGCGGCGTTCCTGTCGATCGCGCGGCTGCGCTCCAACCGCGGCTCGGTGGTGCTGTCACTGGCCGGCGATCATTTGTCGCTGGCCGACCGGCGGCCGGCGGCGGTCGACTTCTCCCGCTTCCGCACCGTGCAGATCTCGCATCGGCGTGGGCTGCTGCAGGTGCGCGTGGATGGCGAGGTGGTGCGTTCGGCGAGCGTGTTCCACGAAGAGCTGGCGCTGAGCGAGTTCATGCGCGGCGGTCCCCTGCACGCGCGCACCATGTTCGGGCAACTCGGCGAGGCCGGTACCAGCTGGTGGCGGCGCGTACGCTTCGAGACGCGCAATCCCCGACTCACGGACTGGCGCTGGAGCTGGGCAGCGGCGGACGGCGCCTGGCCCGACCAGTACCAGCGCGACCGGCTCACGCAGGTGCACGGCAACCACCCCGACCAGAAGCCGGGACCTGACCACGGCTACTCCTCCTGGTTGCAGCAGGAAGACGGCACCATCGTGTTCGTGGACTACACCAACTTCGGCGACGACGGCGGCAAGAGCCATCTGGTCGGCGCCTTCATCGATCCGCGCGAGCTGGCCTGAAAGCGAGGGGCTCTGCCCACCGGCGCCGTGACGCGGTATCCTGGGGGCGACGATGACCCTGCGTGAACTGTTTGCCGCCGTGGACACGGCGCGTGTGCCGCTGCTGATCGCGCTCGGCGCGGTGGTGGTGCTGACCGCGCTGATCGGCGTTCTGCACGGGCGCGGCAACGGCGGGCGGCCGCCGTGGCGCTACCTGTATGCGTTTCTGGTATACGCGGCATGTGCGCCGGGCATCTTCGCCGCGGTGGCGGTGGTGTACGCGCTGCTGTTCAGCGGCGACAACCTGCTCGATCTGAACGCCGCCACCTACGTGGCGCCGATCGCCGCGATGGTGCTGACCCTCGGGGTGATGCGCCGCAACGTCAGCTTCGACGAGGTGCCCGGCTTCGACCGCATCGCCGGGCTGATGACCATGATTGCCGCGGTGTTCGCCATCGCCCTGATATTGCGCAGCCTGCGCGTGTGGCTGTTCTTCAGCGCTTCCATCGTGTGGTTCTTCGTACTGGTGGTGGCGCTGTTCGTGCTCGTCAAGTGGGGCGGCCGGGCGCTGTTCGGCCGCCGCCGGCAGCGCTCATGAGCGTGAAGCAGTCGCTGAGGGGCGCTACGGCAGCGGCCAGCGGCGACGGCGATCGCTGCCGGGCAGCCTGAACCGGGAGCGAGACCGGGCCGTCATGACAGACCGCACGCCTCTGCCCTACCCGCAGGCGCTCCGCCTGATCCTCGATGCCGGAGCTCCGTTTGCGGCAGCCACGGTGCCGCTGGCGGAGTCGGTGGGCCGCGTCACGGCGCGCGCGCTAGTCGGTACCGAGACTTCGCCCAACGCCGATCTGGCGGCGATGGACGGCTTTGCGGTACGCGCCGGCAATCTGCGCGGCGCCAGCGCCGCGGCGCCGTGCCGGTTTGCCGTCATCGGCGCGGTGGCGGCCGGCGAGCGGCCACCGCCGCGCGGGACCGACGGCGCCGGCGTGGTTCGCGTTGCCACCGGTGCGCTGCTGCCGGACGGCTACGACACCGTGCTGCCGTTCGAGGAGGTCGCCGAAACGAGCGGCGCAATCGAAGTGTCCACGCCGGTGGCGGCGGGCGCCAACGTGCGCCGGCGGGGAGAGGATCATCGTCCGGGCGACGTGCTGCTGGACGCAGGGCGGCGCATCGCCCCGCCGCACGTGCTGTTGCTGGCCAACCTCGGCTGCGCGGAGGTGATGGTAGGGCGCCGGCCACGGGTGGCGGTGCTGGCCACCGGCAGCGAGCTGGTCGAGGATCTTACCGCCGCCCTGCAGCCGGGACAGGTGCGCAACTCGAATGCGCGCTACCTGGTGGCCGCGCTGCATGCCGCCGGCTGCCAGCCTTTCCTGCTGCGCGCCGCCGGTGATGATCCGGGCGTGATCTGCGAACGGCTGCGCCGCGCGCTCGCCGCAGACGAACCGGCAGTGGATCTCATCGTCACCATCGGCGGCGTGTCGCGCGGCGCGGCCGACTATGTGACGGCCGCGCTGGCTTCGCTCAACGCCGAGGTACTGTTCCACGGGGTGGCGATACGGCCCGGGAAACCCGTGTTGTGCGCCCGCTTGCCGGAGCGCGGCACGGTGCTGTTCGGCCTGCCCGGCAACCCGCTGGCGGTGCTGGCCACGTTCCGTGCGCTGGTGGCCCCTTATCTGCGCGCCCTGCAGGGCCAGCCGCCGGCCGCGCCGGTGGCCGCCCGGCTCGGTGCCGCCGTAACCGGGCGCCCCGGCCTGACGCGCTTCGTGCTCGGGCACCGCACCGCGGCCGCCGACGGCTCCGAACAGGTCGTTCCCATGCCGCGCCAGAAGGCGTCCGAGGTCGCCGCCCTGCGTCACGCCGACCGCTGGCTAGTGATACCGCCGGAGGCCGCCGAGTTGCCCGCCGGCGCCGTGGTCGAAACCGTGCCGCTATAGCCTTGCAGAAAGCGGCGGTATTGCGGAGCATGGTAGCATCCGAGGAGGTCTCGTGAAATGAAACGAATCCTGTTTGCAGCAGGCATGGCTCTGCTGCTGGTCGCCGCCGTTGGGGCGGACGAAGTCAAGCCGGCGGTCGTGTTCGACATGGGCGGCAAGTTCGACAAGTCGTTCAACGAGGGTATCTACAACGGTGTCGAGAGATTCCGCGAGGAAACCGGTATCGAATACGGCGAGTTCGAGGTGACCAACGAGGCACAGCGCGAGCAGGCGTTGCGCAACTTCGCGCGCCGTGGCTACAACCCGATCATTGCCGTCGGCTTCGGACAGGCGCCAGCGCTCGACAAGGTGGCCGCCGAGTTTCCCGATACCAGTTTCTCGATCATCGACATGGTGGTGGACCAGCCCAACGTACAGTCGATCGTGTTCAAGGAGCATGAAGGTTCGTTCCTGGTCGGCATGATCGCGGCGCTCGCCTCGGAGACCGGCAAGGTCGGCTTCGTCGGCGGCATGGACATTCCGCTGATCCGCCGCTTCGCGTGCGGCTACGAGCAGGGCGTGATGTACGTCAATCCCGACGCGCAGGTATACCAGAACATGACCGGCACCACGCCGGCGGCGTGGAACGATCCGGTCAAGGGCGGGGAGTTGGCCAAGTCGCAGTTCGACCGCGGCGCCGACATCGTGTTCGCCGCCGCCGGCGGCACCGGACTGGGCGTGCTGCAGGCCGCCGCCGACGGTGGCAAGCTGTCGATCGGCGTCGACTCCAACCAGAACTATCTGCATCCGGGCTCGGTGCTGACCTCGATGTTGAAGCGCGTCGACGTCGCCGCCTACGAGGTGTTCAAGACCGCCATGACCGACGACTGGGCGGCGGGCATCAAGGACCTGGGCCTGGCCGAGGACGGCGTCGGCTGGGCGCTTGACGACCACAACCGCAGCCTGATCACGGACGACATGGAAGCCCAGGTGGAAGCCGCCCGCGCCGCCATCGTGGCGGGCGAGATGAGCGTCCACGACTACATGTCCAGCAACTCCTGCACCTACTGACGGCCACCCGAGAGGCCGAGCCGGCCGCAGCCGCCGCAGCCATCGCGCTGCGCGGCATCAACAAGCGGTTCGGCTCGGTGCAGGCCAATCGCGACGTCTCGGTAGAGATCGCGAAGGGGTCGATTCACGGCATCATCGGTGAAAACGGTGCCGGCAAGTCGACCCTGATGAGCATTCTCTATGGCTTCTACCGGGCGGATTCCGGCACCATCGAGATCGATGGCCGCCCGGTATCGATTGCCCGTTCCGGCGATGCCATCGCCGCCGGCATCGGCATGGTGCACCAGCACTTCATGCTGGTGGAGCCGCTCACGGCGCTGGACAACGTGCTCCTCGGCGCCGAGGGCGGTCCCCTGCTGCGCGCCGGCCTGCGCCGGGCGCGGCGCGACCTGGAGCGCCTGGCGCGGGACTACGGACTCGAGGTCGACCTCGACGCCGCGGTCGGCGACCTGCCGGTCGGTATCCAGCAGCGTGTCGAGATTCTCAAGGCGCTCTATCGCGGCGCCGAAATCCTGATTCTCGACGAGCCGACCGGCGTCCTGACGCCGCGGGAGGCGGATGACCTGTTCCGCATTCTCGCCGCGCTCAAGGAGCAGGGGCGTACGATCATTCTCATCACCCACAAGCTGCGCGAAATCATGGCGATCACCGATCAGGTCACGGTGATGCGCCGCGGTTCGGTGGTGGCCGACGTGCGCACCGCCGACACCTCGCGCGAGCATCTGGCGGAGTTGATGGTTGGCCGCAAGGTGCTGCTGCGCGTCGCCAAGAGGCCGGCGCAGCCGGGCGAGGTGCTGCTGGAGGCGCGCAACCTGGAGGCGGTCGACGACGCCGGGGTACGGCGCGTCAAGGACGTCAGCCTGAGCGTCCGGCGCGGCGAGATCGTCGGCGTGGCCGGCGTGGCCGGCAACGGCCAGTCGGAGCTGTTGGAACTGCTGTGCGGCATCCGCCAACCGGCCTCCGGTGCGCTGGTGGTGAACGGACACCCGTGCTGGTCGGGCGTGGAGCGCACCGACGCGCGCCGCATGCGCGGCGGCGGCTTGGCGCACATACCGGAGGATCGGCAACGATTAGGGCTGGTGGCCGCGTTCACGGCCAGCGAGTCGAGCATCCTCGGCTACCAGGACGACACCGCCTACAACGGGCCGATCCTGATGCACCGGAAGCGCATCGTGGCATCCTGCCGCCGCCAGATGGACGAGTATGATGTGCGTCCGCCCGATCCGATGCTGCTGAGCGACGGCTTTTCGGGTGGCAATCAGCAAAAGATCATCGTGGCGCGCGAACTCGACCGCGATCCGGAGGTGCTGCTGATCGGGCAGCCGACGCGTGGCCTGGACATCGGCGCAATCGAGTCGATTCACCGCCGCATCGTCGAACTGCGCGACCGCGGCAAGGCGATCCTGCTGGTCTCGGTGGAGCTGGACGAGATCATGTCGCTGAGCGACCGCATTGTGGTGATGTTCGACGGCGCGATCGCCGGCGAAGTGGCGGCGGCCGATGCTACCGAGCAGATACTCGGCAGCCTGATGGCCGGCATCGGGAGCGGATAGGAGTGGCCACCACCGACGCGGGCGCCGGCCTGCCGCGCTGGGCGGCCAACGGGGTGCTGCCGCTGGTGAATCTGGTGGCCGCGTTCGTGGTGTCGGGAATCGTCATCATGATCCTCGGCGAGAGCCCGGTGGAAGCGATGCTGGCGCTGGTGCGCGGCGCATTCGGGTTCAGCGAGGCGTGGGGCTACACCCTCTACTACGCAACCAATTTCATTTTCGCCGCCCTGGCGTTCTCGATTGCGATGCATTGCGGGTTGTTCAACATCGGCGGCGAGGGCCAGGGATACATCGGCGGACTGGGTGTCGGCCTGGTGTGTCTCTATCTCGACGCGTTGCCGTTCGCCCTGCTGGTGCCGGTGGCGATCATCGGCGGCGCCCTGTTCGGCGCGGCGTGGGGGTGGGTGCCCGCTTATCTGCAGGCGAAGCGCGGCTCGCACATCGTGATCACCACCATCATGTTCAACTTCATTGCCGCCACCCTGATGGTCTATCTGCTCGTGAACGTGCTGATCGAGCCGGGGCAGATGTCGCCGCAGAGCCGCGACTTCACAGCGCACGCCCGGTTGCCGGCGATGCACGAGATGATGGCCTGGCTGGGGATCGATTTCCCGCGCACGCCGCTCAACGCGGCCTTTCTCTGGGCGCTGGCGTGCTCGGTGCTGGTGTGGGTGTACGTCTGGCACACGCGCTGGGGATACGAACTGCGCACCGTCGGCGCCAATCCGGCGGCCGCCGTGTACGCCGGCATCTCACCGGCGCGCAACATCATCCGCGCCATGGTGATCTCCGGCGCGCTGGCCGGGATGATGGGGCTGAATGAGGTGATGGGCGTGAACCAGCGCCTGCTGCTCAACTTCACCGCCGGCTACGGCTTCGTCGGCATCGCGGTAGCGCTGATGGGTCGCAACCATCCGGCCGGCATCCTGGTGGCCAGCCTGCTGTTTGGCGCACTCTATCAGGGCGGCGCCGAGTTGGCGTTCGAGATGCCGCGCGTGAGCCGCGAACTGGTGGTGGTGATTCAGGCGCTGGTGATCATGTTCGTGGGCGCTCTGGAGTTCCTGTTCCTGCCCGCCCTCAGGCCCTGGCTGCGGGCGCGCGGCGCCGCGCCGGTGGCAGCGGTGGAGGCGGATCGGTAGCGCGTGATGGAGAGTTTCGGGTTTTTCATCCTGCTGCTCGACGCCACGCTGCGGGTGTCGGTGCCGCTCGTGCTGGCCGCGCTCGCCGGCCTGTTCTCGGAGCGCTCCGGCATCGTCGACATCGGCCTGGAGGGCAAGATGCTCGGCGGGGCGTTCGCGGCCGCGGCCGCCTCCTTCGTGTGCTCCGAGCAACTCGCCGCCGCTGGTCTGGAGGGTCTGCTGCCGGCCGCGGCGTGGGTGGGGCTGGCCGCTGCCGTGCTGTGGTCGGTGCTGCTGGCGCTGCTGCATGGCGTGGCCTGCATCCGCTACCACGGCAACCAGATCGTCTCCGGGGTGGCGATCAACATCCTGATGTCGGGGCTGACCGTGCTGCTCGGCATCGCCTGGTTCAGCCAGGGCGGGCGCACGCCGCAACTGCCGCCGGGGGGCCGCTTCCGTCCGGTCGTGTGGCCCGGGGCCGAGGCGGTTGCCGAGGTGCCGGTGGTCGGCCACCTGTACAGCGAACTGCTGTCCGGCCACAACGTGCTGGTCTATCTGGCGTTCCTGGCGGTGCCGCTGACGTTCTGGGTGGTGTATCGCACCCGCTTCGGGCTGCGGCTGCGCGCCGTCGGCGAGAATCCCGAGGCGGTGGACACCGCCGGCATCTCCGTGGCGGGCATGCGCTACCGCGCGGTGATGGTGTGCGGGGCGCTGTGCGGGGTCGCGGGCGCGTACCTGTCTACCGCGCAGTCGGCGGCGTTCATCAAGGACATGACCGCCGGCAAGGGGTTCATCGCCCTGGCCGCGCTGGTGTTCGGCAAGTGGCGCCCGGTGCCGACCCTGCTCGCCTGCCTGCTGTTCGGGTTCCTGGACGCCGTGGCGGCTCGCCTGCAGGGCGCCTTCGACCTGGAAGCCACCTCGCCGCTGGTGCGCGCCCTGGTCGATGCCGCCCCGTTCATCATCGAGGCGCTGCCCTACGCCCTGGTGGTGCTGCTGCTGGCCGGCTTCGTCGGCCGCGCCGTCGCGCCCAAGGCCAGCGGCATCCCCTACGTCAAATCGGGCTGATCGGTCTTCGCGGCCGGTTGACGGCGGCGCCGAACGGCCCTACCGTGCTTGATTGATGGGCCAAGTGAGCAGCGCACGGGCGCGCGACGATGCATTCGGCGAGGACGGCTTCGTGCACATGAGCGGTTTCTTCTCGCCGCGCCAGATAGCCGAGGTGCTCGCAAACATCGACCGCTACATCCGCGAGGTGGTGCCGGCCGCGCCTGCTACCGACGTGTTCTACGAGGACAAGGCACGTCCGGAGACGTTGAAGCAGCTCATTCGGCTGCACGCGCGCGACGCCTTCTTTCGCCGGCTCCTCGAGGAGGGATCCTTGCGTGAGGCCGCTGCCCGGCTGCTCGGCGAGGCGGTGCGGCCGATCAACCAGCAGGTGTTCATCAAGCCGCCCGGCGGCGACAGCCGGCCCACTCCGCCGCACCAGGATGGCTTCTACTTCCACCTCGAACCGTGCATCGCCGCGACGCTGTGGCTGGCGCTGGACGATGTCGATGCCGAGAACGGCTGCCTGCGCTATGTGCGCGGCTCGCACCGGCGCGGCGTACGCCCGCACCGGAGGACCACGACGCTCGGCTTTTCCCAGGGCGTGAGCGATTTCGGTACGCCGGAGGATGTGGCCAACGAAGTGGCGTGCACGGCGCGCGCCGGCGATCTGGTCGCCCACCACGCCATGACCATCCATCGTGCCGACGCCAACCGCGCCCCCGACCGGCCGCGCCGCGCCCTGGGCTTGATCTACTACGGCGTCAGCGCCCGCGAGAGCGGTGAGGAGCACGCAGCGTACCAGCGCAGGCTCGCCGCCGAGATGAAACAGGCCGGCAGGATCTGAACCGGCCGATGGCAGCGACGATCGCACGGCCGCGTGCCAGGCATGGCTCGGCGCCGGCAGATGTGCAGGCTGTTTTGCGAACCAGCGGCGTCGCGGCCAGATGCGGCCTACCCGCGCAGCAGTGAAGCTGGCCCTGATTGCCGACATCCACGCCAATCTGCCGGCGCTGCAGGTGGTGCTGGCCGATGTCGACGCTTGGCGGCCCGACTTGGTGGTGGTCCTCGGCGACGTCGTCAACCGGGGCCCGCACCCGCGCCAGTGTCATGAGTTGATTGGCGCCCGCGCCGGTGCCGCCGGCTGGCGCCTGCTGGCCGGCAACCACGAGGAGTACGTGCTGCACGTGCACCGCGAGCCCGCTGCTCCCGGCACCACCGCATTCGCGATGAACCAGCACGCGCACTGGACCGCCGGCCAGCTCGGCGGCGTGGTCGCCGCGTTGGGCGAGCTACCCGGGCGAGTCGATCTCGACTTTGCCGAACCGGCCGGCCGCGTGTCCTGCGTCCACGCCTCGCTGCTCGGCAACCGCGATGGCATCTACCCCGAAATGGACGACGCCGACCTGGCCGCCAAGGTCGATGGCGGCGCGCGGCTGTTCGCCGTCGGCCACACGCACCGGCCGCTGATTCGCGACCTGGACGGCACGCTGGTGGTGAACGTGGGTTCGGTGGGGTTGCCGTTCGATGGCGACCGTCGAGCCGGCTATGCGCGCGCCGTGGCCGCACCGAGCGGCTGGCAAGTCACCATTCGCCGCCTCGCCTACGATTGGCAGCAGACGCGCGGCGCTTGTGTCGGCGGGGAGTTTGTCGCTGGGAGCGGCGCCGTGGCACGCATCATCTGCCGAGAACTGGAGCTAGCACGTCCTCTGCTGGCCAAGTGGACGGACCGCTTCCAGCAGCCGATCCTGTCGGGTGAGCTTTCCGTCGAGCAGGCGGTCACCGAGTTCCTGGCCGACTGGCAGTAACCAAGCGAGTGCTCGTTACGTCCAACCTTCATCAGGTCATGGCCCGCCGCCTCTGAGCCGCGGATCGAGCAGGTCCCGCACCGCGTCGCCGAACATGTTCAGACTGTAGATGGTAATGGTCAGGCAAAGCCCTGGCCACAGAGCCAGCCACGGCGCCTGCTCCATGTACTTGCGCCCTTCCCGGCTGAGCATACCTCCCCAGTCAGGAATGGTGGGTGGCAGACCGAATCCCAGGAAGCCCAGAGCAGCCAGAGCCATGATCACGCCGCCTATACTGGTGCTGAATGAAACGATTATGACCGGCGTGATATTGGGCACGACATGTCGTATCAGTGATCTCCATCTCGACGAGCCAACCGCCTCAGCCACGTCGAAATAGATATTCTCTTTGATACCGATAACAGCGCCTCTGATTACTCTGGCGCCGCCGATGCCTCCTGATATCCCCATCACCAGTATTATCTGTAATAGACCCTTCCCCACTATGGCCATCATGGTCAACAACAGGAGCAATCCTGGGAAAGCCATCCAGGCATCGACAAATCTCTGCACGGTCAGGTCGAGTTTACCACCGACGAATCCTGAAATGCCGCCGATCACGGTACTGATGACGATACTGATAGTGGTCACTGCCAGACCGACAAGTACGGAGACACGAGCGCCGAAGATAAGGCGGCTGAGCAGGTCTCGTCCGGCCTGGTCGGTACCCAGCAGATACTGGAGTGATGGGCCCTCCAGCCTGTCTATCAGGTGTAGTTCGGTATATGGATAGGGGGATAATTCACTGCCAAAGATAGCCACCAAGATCAATAGAAGTATGACAGTTCCGCTCGAAAAACCGAGTGGCTTCTCTTTGACCAACCTCACAAAGAAATTGGTCAGCGCGTTACGTCTCTTTGGTTTACTCACCGGTGGTGGTGTACGCGTGGTATCACTCGTAGCGAATCCGCGGGTCCAAATAGGGATAGAGCATGTCGATAAGAAGAGAGCTCAGCAACACGACGATAGCCAAAAGCAGGTTTATTGCGGATACTACCGGGTAGTCTCTTGCATTGAGGGCAGCCACGAACATGCGGCCTATCCCCGGCAGAACGAATATCTCCTCCAAGATGACGGAGCCGCCTACCAGAAGAGGGAGCTGCATGCCGATCAGGGTAAGTACCGGGATGAACGCGTTCTTGATGGCGTGTCTGATAATGATCACCCTCTCCTTGAGCCCCTTGGACCAGGCAGTCCTGATGTAGTCCTGCCTGAGCACCTCCAGCATCATGGTGCGCGTCAGCCGCATGGTGGCGGCAGACATGGCCGTCCCCAGGATCAGGGACGGAATGAGGAACATCCCGAGATTTCCCAGTGGGTCTTCCTGGAAGCGAATCAGCTCTACCGATGGCGACCAGCCCCACCAGATTGCCGGGTAGAGCATGACCATGATTCCCAGCCAGAAGTTCGGCGTTGCGATACCGATGACGGCAACGGTGCGCCCCACGTAGTCGGCGGCTGTATCCTGGCGGATTGCCGAGTAGATGCCGACGGGCAAAGCGATGACGAGCCCGATTACGATTGCCAGGAAACCAAGCTCAAGAGTTACTGGCAATCTACCGATTATCCTCTCCTCTATCGCCCAATGACCAGTCAGTGACTCACCAAAGCTGCCGCGCAGGAGAATACCCCCCATCCAGCGTCCATACTGCACGTGCACAGGCACGTCCAATCCCAGCATCTGCTCAAGAGCTTCACGGTCTATAACGCCACCCGCAGCAGACCATGATTCCATCTCAGCCACCATTGCGTCTACTACGTCGCCAGGGAGGAAGCGGACCGCGAGAAAGACCATGATGGTCAAGATCCACAGGGTAGGGATTATCAGCAACAACCGTCTGATGAGATAGGCTCTCATGTGTCGTTGCCCCGAGTATGGGAGCCGGGAAGCGCGCTCGCAAGCGACCGCCTCCCGGCTCCCTTATGCATCACTAATTCCCCATTTCTTCCTTCAGCTCACTATCAATCCAGAGGCGGGCCAGGTGGGTCATACGTTCACCCCATCCCATACCTGCTTCACCGAAATAGCCCTGGACCCACGGCTGGTTTACGAAGTGATTAGGGATGTTGGATTTGACCAGACCACAGTGCTCCCTTACACAGAGCTCATCGGACTCTCTCTGAATACGCTTGAACTCCTCAATGTCGGTAGTTTCTTTAGCGGCAAGATACAGCGCGTCCATGCGCGGGTCATTCGCCTTGTTGGCGCTGGAGCCACCAAGGAGCTTGGTTACCGCTCCAAAAGTGTATCCTATCAAGCCGGGGCCGCCGAAGTACCCATAATACGAAGTAAATAACCCGTACTCGTGCGTGTCCGCCTTCAAGGCAGCTCCCATTTCAGCTGTACCGAGCACCTCAAGCTCGCTTTTGACGCCAATGGCGTCCAAGTACCCTATGACCAGTTCCGGATAGGTCGCATCCCACCTGTCGAAATGGCCTAGCTTGATGATGAATCTATAGCCGTCGGCGCCGCGCGGATATCCAGCCGCATCAAGCAGCGCTTCTGCCTCTTCCGGGTGATACTCATACTCATGCTTGACCTCGTCGGGCCAGTCTTCATATGGCCAGCTATACTCCGGCGTGAACTGCCCAACCAACCCATAAGGTGCCGGATTTCCCAAACCCTTATTGTAGGTAGCGTTAATTGTCTCGCGGTCCACTGCCATCTGCAGTGCCTTGCGCACATTGACGTCCTGCATGAGCGGCAGAGACTGGTTAAAATAGAACGTGCCACTGGGCCGGCTAAAAATGGGCCAGAACTCCATTTCAGGGTTAGTCTGCTGCAGGGACACTACATCGTCGATAGAGGTTATATAGGCGTCGCCGACGTTACTCATCATATCAAGCTTACCCGTGCGCAGTGCCGCTAGACGTGTTGACATGTCTGGCATAAGCAGGGACCTGTACTCGTCAATATAGGGTAAGCGGTTCTGTGGGAATTTTTCGTCGAAGCCCCAGTAGCCAGGATTCTTCACCCAGGTTGCCGAGCTGCCCTCCACGAAATCAGTCAGTCTCAAGGGCCCGGTGCCGACCACGTTCGTCCAGTCCTTGGCGTCTCCGTATTTCTCGATTACGTCGCGAGGTAACACAATAAAGTAGTTGTTGAGCATTTTCCCCAGCACATCGAGCTGAGGCTTCGCCAGCTTGATCTCAACCGTCCATTTGTCGGTGGCCGTTACGGATACGATCTCTGCACCCTGAGTTACACCACCCTTACCGGTGCTAGGTCCGTCTTCGGTGAAATCGCCCAGACCCAAAAAGCGGTGATAGTTCCATTCGACGTCGGAGGCATCGAACTCCCGACCGTTGACCGGCTCCTTGTTGTCCCAGTTGACGCCCTGGCGGATGTTGAAGATGAACGTTGTGTCGTCGGGCATTGACCAGCTTTCCGCCAGCGACCCTCTGCTCATCTCCGGGGTCACGACCTGGTATAATTCGCCGCGCCAAATATCCCTGGATAGTGCCCAGTCGGCGAAGGCCAGCCTCTCATTGACACCCCCGATGAGGTGTTGCGCCCAGCCCGTATTGAACCAGGGGTCGATACCCGGAGGATAGACCTTGGCGGCCCACGTGAGTGTCCCGCCATACTCGGGCGCGGTCCACGTCCTGCCGGTGGCGGGGTCGAACACCATTTCCTTCTCCGGCGCGGCTGCCGACTCCTCCTCCTCCGCGCCGCTTGCCCAGAGGCCGGTTGCGGTCAGGGCGAGGCCAATCAGTACCGCGAGGCACTTCTTGAACATTGCGAAAAACATGAATTTGTCTCCTGTCCTTCGAGAGTTACTGCTTCCACTGCCGGCCCCTCGCCCACTCTTGAGGTACGCGCGAGGGGACACCATCGGTCGTCGCGAGCGGCCACGGCCGCTCGGGCTCGATCGGCATTAGTCGTATCCGGTCTTGGGCTGCATCCCGTTCCTCCTGTGCGCCGCGCGAACCCCCACCGCTCGGCGGGCGTCGAGACCTGCTTCAGAACGCCACGCCGGTGGTCGGCGAAGCAGCACGTGCGGGTCACCGGCAATGCCAGCGGTGGGTTGTGCGATGTGAGTTCCCGGGGAAGGGCGGTGGTCGGCGCAGCAACGGCGAAGGCGCGCGTGCGGGCGTACGGCGCGATCAGCCCGAGCGGTTAGTGCTTCGGAGGGGAGTAGGATGGAATGCACCGGCCGAGTTACCGTCAACCGGTCACTGCGCTGATTGTTGTCGTAGCGCCTTATCAGCATCCGTCGATCCTCCGAACCTGACATATTGCCGCACGTGCGGCAATATGTCAATTGCTGCATTGCTGCACGCGAGTGCTCCTGAAGCGCGCCGCGCGGCTTGACCCCGACGGAGAAATCCCCCGCCTCGTTATCGCCTATGGGCAAGCCAGGGCGCCGGGTCAAGGTCCTGGGTGCGGTGCTTGTCCATCTCTCCGAGCCGACAGCAGTTGCACGAAGTGCTCCTGGTCCCGGCACGCCAGCGCCGCAGCTACCAGGTGCTCCGAGACTCCCTCCATCCCTGCCAACCGCACCGCCAGGGAAGCAGACACGGCAACGCCACGGGACTTGAGCACCTGTAGCGCACTCGCACGCTGCGCCTCCGCCCGGCCTTCGGCGCGGCTCTCAGTGCGCTGGCGCCGCAAGAACGGATCGCTATCCGGGCCGGTACCCTCCGCGGCGCCCAGTGTGCGTCCCACCCGATTCAGAACCCCGGCGGTTTCCTCCGACAGCTCCGGTTCGTTCAACGCGACGTGAATCTCCTCCGCCGTCCAACCCGGAAAGGCGCGGCTTGCCGGCACCGGGCGCAGCCTCCCGCGCTCCAAGGCGTAGATCGTCAAACCGGGACGAAGCGCCGCCGGCCGGCTCGGCGCCGGCTCGTCCGGCACCTCCACCCATACTTCCCGAAAGCCCCATGACTCGTAGAGTCCGAGCTTGCCGCGGCGCACGTCCGTGGTGTTGTCCACCTCCAGCACCACGTCCGGCAGCGCGTCCGTGCCCACCTCGATGTCGTTGCCCTGGGGTATGGTCCGCGCCGGATGCAGGAACAGTATCTGGTCGGCCTGCATGATGCGCTGCCGCCCGCCGCGGGCATTGCGGACCAGGAGGTCGGTGTGCCCCACCGCCTCAATCGGCGCACCCCGTACCGCCGCGATCCGGTCGGCCAGCCTGCCAAGGCGGTGGGCCGGGCGTTCGTGGTAGTAGCCGACCGGTTCGCACACCATCGCGACTTCGGTGTCGGCGTCCCAGTATTCGAAACGGTCCCCGCGATCAGCAATCTCGTCGCGTGTGATGCGCACCGGGCGGCAACCGGGAAACTCGAGTGATTCCGGGTCGCGGTGCTCCACCGGCGCCGCAACCGCGCCGACGATCAGTTCAGCCATGGAATCATTCTGACACGAACCGTCTACGCCGGCAACGCAACAGACGCAACAGACGTCGTGAGCGCCATGAGGCCGCACCGGCGACCCGGGCAGCAGCCGTCGGCCACCTCGAACGCCGTCACGTTGCGCGTCTCGCGGCTGAACTCCACACCGATCAGGTGGAT
Source organism: Spirochaetia bacterium (assembly GCA_965262935.1). Lineage (GTDB taxonomy): Bacteria > Spirochaetota > Spirochaetia > SZUA-6 > Bin103 > Bin103. The sequence continues at coordinate 3,179,097 of OZ253572.1, forward strand.
CGGCTGTTCCTCGCCGAGACTGGCTGCCGCCGAGCGGAACCGGTTGCCCCCCATCTGGATCGGCTCCCCGCGCCCCCGGTACTTCGCCGCGTAGTCCCGCTCCTGCAACTGCGCCTGCGCTGATCCCGGCGACGACAGCTCCACCACCTTGAACTCGAACAAGAACACGTGCCCGCCGGTGTGCACCGCCATGTCCAGCCGGCCGTGGCTGCTCGATTCCTCCACCGCGATCTCGTACCCCAACGCCGCGAAATAGGAGTACACCACGCTCGCGTAGAATCCCTCGTAGTCGGCGCCATCCGACCCGGTGCCCAGCGGAATCATGCCCGACGCGAGCGCCGCCGCCGTTCCACCGGATGAACCTCCCGGGCTGTAATCCAGGTTCCAGGGATTGCGCGTCGCCCCGAACGGCCGGTTGTCGGTCACTCCCTTGAAACCGAACTCGGGCGTGTTCGTCTTGCCCAGAATTACGCAACCAGCCTCGCGCAGCAGCGCGACCAGAACCGAGTCATGCTGTGCGGGTGGGTCGTTGGCGTGCAGTTCGGCGCCGAAGGTGGTGACAAATCCGCGCGCATCCTCGAGATCCTTGACGCCTATCGGAATGCCGGCCAGCGGCCCTGCGGGATCACCGTGCTTGAGGCGCGCATCGATCGCGTCGGCTTGCGCCAAGAAGCGGCGCCGTGGCACGCATCATTTGCCGCGAGCTGGAGATAGCGCATCCCCTGTTGGCCAAGTGGACGTACCGTTTCGAGGAGCCGATCCTGTCCGGCCGGATCTCCGTTGAGCAGTCGGTCGCCGAGTTCCTGGCCGATTGGCAATGACAGGTAGAGGCAGGTCCTGTCAGCGCCCGCTGTCTTTCAGGCTCTCCAAGGCGGTACGGGCTGCTACTATCGGGCGGGATGCGGACTCGGAGCTGGGGTGACCGCTTGCTGTTCGTCGTTCGGATCAGCGCCGATCGTTATGCGCAGGTCCATGCCCAGTGCCCGGGTGACTCGCATGACGGTGGCAAACGTCGGGTTCCCGTCTTGAGAGAGCGCCTTGTAGAGCCCTTGGCGAGTCATGCCGAGCCTACGCGCCAAGCTGCTCATATTGCGAGATCGAGCAATGTTCCCGAGGGCGACACGGATGAGGCTGCCGTCGCCCGGATCGTCCTCGGTGCATGCTTCGAGATACAGGCGCGCCTCCTCCTCGTTACCGATGTACTCTGCCGGGTCCCATCGGCGGTATGTGCCACGCATGATTACCTCCAGTCTTCAGCCAATCGCTTGGCGCGTTTGAGCCCGTGGTGAACGCGCAGCTCTTCGATACCGTCGCCGACCGCCCTGGTATCACCGAAGTGACCGAAGGCCACGATCTGGTCCAGTCGAGCGTTGATACGGGCCACCGCGCGGTAGTCGCGTAGTCGGCTGAGCCACCGCTGCAAAACATCGCTTTCGACCACGGTGATCACGGAGTTAGTGTCAACCATGGGTGTCAGTTTGTCAAGCGGTCAACGTTCGGTTCGTTCGGTTCGGGTCCCGGTGGGGCGCGCACCGATGAGGCGGCGTGGCGATATCGCGGTGAAGCTGTCCCTTGTCGCGGGAAGCGGCGCCGGTCGGTCGCCGAGTTCCTGGCCGATTGGCAATGACAGGTAGAGGCAGGTCCTGTCAGCGCCTGCTGTCTTTCAGGTTCTCCAAGGCGGTACGGGCTGCGTCGAAGTCAGGCGCGATTCTCAGAACCTCCTTCAACTCAAGCTCGGCCTGTTCATACTCGTTCATCTTGATATGGACCAGGGCCAGAGAATAGCGTGCATCCACACTGCCCGGGTCTATCTCAAGCACCTTCATCAACTCCTCGGTTGCTTGAACATGCTCCCCTCTGGCGTAATGGATAGTCGCCAGGCTATAGCGTGCTACCGCAGACCTGGGATGAAACTCCAGCACGGACCTGAAAACAGCCTCGGCGTCCTCCAACCTGCCGGCCTTGAGCAGTCTTGCCCCTTCGGTCACGTGGGGGTGGGCACGTTTCTCAGCGTGGGCAAGCTGTTTGGCTTGGGCAAGCTCGAGTGAGTTCTTGATATTGTTATCTTCGGCGGTTATTGCCTGGGCCTTCTCGAGCTCGGAGATCGAGTTGGTGAAGTCACGCTGGTAATCATAGGCAATTGCCCGAATGACATGGCCTCTCGCCCGTGAACGATTCTCCAGGGTGGCCTTGATCTGTGCCTCCGCCTCTCCCATATTCACCACGTAAGGTAAAACAGGCAGGCTCAAATCGCCGAAGATTTCCAAGACTCTTGGCACCACCAGGGGAGTTCTCCCCTTCTGGACCGGGTTGTAGTAAGCCAGGTAGGGGTGGTTGTCCGTACTCACCAGGGAATCGGCAACATATCCGCCTATTCTACTCTCATCGGTGATGAAGCTACCAAGAACCGTGAATACATCATCCAGGCCCACTTCTGCCAGGCTTTCCCTAACTGCCGGGTAAGCCAGTTCCTCCTGTAGCAACCCGAAATCGATTTTCAGTTTCTTTTTCGAGCCGACCAGCAGGGCATGTCGCGTCGGCTGGCTGCTCGCGTACCACACCGTTACGTGCGGAAACGCCGAGTGGAACGTCTTGATCAGAATCATGAAGGTTTCCTCCGACATTCCATACATAGGAAGCCAAACGGAGAATACGCCATGTTCAGACAGCCTCTCTCTTGCTAGCTCGAAGTATTCCCGGGAGAACAGATTGGCGTTTTGCTCCGGATGGATAGTGTCGCTCTCGATGACGTCATATTCCTCCCGCGTAGCCAGAAGATAATTCCTGGCATCATCTATTCTTATACGAACCTTTGGCTCGTTGAGTATGTCTCCGTTTATCTCCCGAAAATAGGCGAGTGCATCAATCTCGGCAGACACGATCTCCAGGATATCCAGCCGCTCGATTCTGTGGCGAGTCGCTGCGTAGGATGATGCTCCGGTGCCCATCCCCAGCAGGAAAACGTTCCTGGGGTCGTTCCCGGTGGAGGCCTTGTACAGAAGAACGGGCAAGTGGCCCTGGAGCTTCTGTGAAAGACGGAGGATCGGAAGCGTGCCCGCCACATTTACTCCATCAACCTCCAATAGCTTGTAGACCTGCTTGTCAACCGGGTCGGGCGGAAGTTGATGTACCGTGACGGTGGCACCGATGCCTTCGTCATAGAAAAGAACCTTGCCACCCTCTTGGAGATCCAGAAATGGACGACTGTAAAGGCCCAAAGGTCTATCCGAGGGAATCGCTAAGCCGGCAACCGGGATAATGACCGCGATACTCGCGAGCGCGGCGAATTTCCGCGGGCGTCTCATGACCGGGTTCGAAAGCAGTATCACGATGCCCAGAATCAGGTTGAGCGACGCCACGAGGATGATACTATTGGTGATTCCCAGCAAGGGAATCATAACAAACCCAGCCACGATCGACCCCAGGACACTACCAACGGTGTTTACCGAGTAGATGTTCCCTACATACTTGCCCAACCTGTCTTGATTTTGGCTATATATCTTGCTGGCTAAAGGAAATGCAATGCCCATGAGCAAGGTCGGGATGAACATTATGAGAAAAGCACCGACATATCTCGCCAGCACGAACATCTGCCAGCTCGGCAGTCGGTCGGTGAGACTCACCATCAGCTCGTTCAATTTGCTGAACTCCCATATCGACAGGATGGCGAACAACCCGATCAGCACTTCGATAAACGCGAGCAAGGTCAGATGCTGTTTCGTCTTGTCTATGAGCCTACCGAAGACAAGGCTACCGAGAGCTATCCCCAACAAGAAACTGGACAACATTATCGTGAACGCATAGGTTGTGGAGTGTACATAGAAAATCAGCACCCTTGTCCAAAGCACTTCGTAAGCCAATGCACAGAATCCCGACAGTCCGTACACGGCCAAGATGACGACGTAGACATATGGGGGATACCGTGGTCGGTCTGGTTCGCGATTGTCGGGGCTGCTCTCTGTTGGCTTGTTGTCCTGATGTTGCAGGGGCGAAAACCTGCTCAAGCCGAATGCGGCCCCCGCTACCAGGATATTGACGGCCGCGGCGATATAGGTTGTCTCTTTCGCTCCGAACAGGATGATAAGGAGGAACCCGGCAGAGAATGTACCGACAACTGCGCCGAGAGTGTTGGTGCCGTAGAGGCTGCCTATCCCCGAACCCAACCGGCCAAAATCCCTGACGAATAGCTTGCTGAGCACTGGGAGAGTGCCGCCCATGAGAAACGAGGGAATCACCAGGATCAAAAAGGAGAGGAGGAATCTGAGCAGGCTGAAGAGATAGAATGTGGTGTCGAAGTGCTGATAAACGGCGACATAAACGGTGGTCACTCCCGAGAGGATAAAGGGAAACAGAATCGCAAATACTCCGATACCGGCCTCCAGGTAAGCGTAGAGCTTGAGCGGCTCTCGGTATCGGTCAACCAGCCGGCCAAAGCAGAAACTGCCCAGCGCCAATCCAAACATGAAGGATGCCAGTATCGTAGCCGTGGCAAAAGCGGTGCTGCCAAACACGAGAACGAGCATCCTGTGCCAGACGACTTCATAGACCAGTCCGGTGGCACCGGAAAGGAAGAAGAGGACCAGGACAGTGGCTTGAAAACGACTGGTGTGTTTCACGAGCCCGCTGTCACTGCTGCTCAGGCTTGTTCAGAACCCGGCAATCAACGGCCGCCGCCCCGGAGCCGCGGATCGAGCAGGTCCCGCACGGCGTCACCGAACATATTCAGACTGTAGATGGTGATGGTCAGGCAAACACCTGGCCACAGAGCCAGCCGCGGCGCCAGCTCCATGTACTTGCGCCCTTCCCGGCTAAGCATACCTCCCCAGTCGGGAATGTTGGGTGGTAGACCGTATCCGAGGAAGCCCAGCGAAGCCAACGCCATGATCACGCCGCCTATACTGGTGCTGAATGAAATGATTATGACCGGTGTGATATTGGGCACGACATGTCGCATGAGCGATCTCCATCTCGGCGAGCCAACCGCCTCCGCCACGTCGAAATAGACATTCTCTTTGATGCCGATAACAGCGCTCCTGATTACTCTGGCGCCGCCTATGCCTCCTGATATCCCCATGACCAGTATTATCTGCAGGAGACCCTTGCCCACTATGGCCATCATGGTCAACAACAAGAGCAATCCAGGAAAAGCCATCCAGGCATCGACGAATCTCTGCACAGTCAGGTCGAGTTTACCACCGACGAACCCTGAAATGCCGCCGATCAAGGTACTGATGACGATACTGATAGTGGTCACTGCCAGACCGACAAGTACGGACACACGAGCGCCGAAGATCAGGCGGCTGAGCAGGTCTCGTCCCGCCTGGTCGGTACCCAGCAGATACTTGGATGATGGGCCCTGCAGCCGGTCTATCAGGTGTATTTCGTTGTATGGATAGGGGGAAACTTGACCGCCGACGATAGCCACCAGGAGCAAGAGCAATATGACCATTCCGCTGGCAAGACCGAGTGGCTTCTCCTTCACCAGCCTGGCAAAGAAGTTGGCCACCGCGTGACGTCTCCTGGGCTCACTTACTTTGGCGGTGTGTACCGGTCGCATCACTTATAGCGAATCCGAGGGTCCAAATAGGGATAGAGCATGTCGACAAATAGAGTGCTAAGTAACACCACGGTAGCCAAAAGCAGGTTTATTGCGGAAATTACCGGGTAGTCTCTTAGATCGAGGGAATCCACAAACATACGGCCTATCCCCGGCAGAACGAATATCTCCTCCAAGATAACGGAGCCACCTACCAGGAGGGGGAGCTGCAGGCCTACGAGCGTAACTACCGGGATGAATGCATTCTTGATGGCGTGTCTCATAATGACGACCCTTTCCTTGAGACCCTTCGACCAGGCCGTCCTGATGTAGTCCTGCCTGAGCACCTCCAGCATCATGGTGCGCGTCATCCGCATAGTGGCGGCAGACATGCCCGTCCCCAGAATCATGGCCGGAATGAGGAACATTCCGAGATTCGCCAGCGGATCTTCCCTGAACCGAATTAGCTCCACCGATGGCGACCAGCCCCACCAGATTGCCGGGAAGAGCATGACCATGATTCCCAGCCAGAAATTAGGCGTTGCCATGCCGATGACGGCCGCGGTGCGCCCTACGTAGTCGGCGGCGGTATCCTGGCGGATCGCCGAGTAGACGCCGACCGGCAGGGCTATGACGAGACCGATTACGATTGCCATGGCACCAAGCTCAATGGTCACTGGCAATCTACCCGCTATCCGCTCCCCTATCGACCAACCACCGAACAGTGATTCGCCAAAGGTGCCGCGCAGGAGAATATCTCCCATCCAGCGTCCATACTGAACGTGGACGGGCACGTCCAATCCCAGCATCCGCCGAAGAGCTTCCTGGTCAACGTCCCCCCCTTCCCACCACATCGTCTCCGCTATGAGGTCTACTATATCACCGGGAATGAAGCGAACGGCGAGGAAGACAATCGCGGTCAGTATGAACATGGTGGGGATCAGGAGGAGCAACCGCCTGATCAGATAGGCTCTCATGTGACACGCCTCAGCATGCTTAATTTGTTACCATCAATTACCGCGGCTATACAATATTGGGAGCTGGGAAGCGCACTTGCAAGCGACCGCCGCCCAGCTCCACCGCAGTAAAACTACTAATTCCCCGTTGACTCCTTCAGCTCACTATCAATCCAGAGACGGGCGAAGAACGTATTACGTTCACCAAGTCCCATACTTGATTCACCGGAAAAACTCTTGACCCACGGCTGGTTCACGCTAAACCTGGGGGAGATCGACTTAACGAGGCCAAAGTGCTGCCTTACGGTGATCTCATCGGCTTCTCTGATAATACTCTGAACGTCCTCGAGCTCAATGCTGTCCACGGCGGCGTCATGCAGGTCCTTCAGACGCGTGCACTGTACTTTGGTGTAGCTGAAAGCATTCCCCGCGTTTTGGCACATGGCTTCGATCATGAGTTGCCTTGCACCGCTCCCATATCCTCCACTCAGAAGCTCCCACTCAGCCGTCTCGGCGTTATTTCTAGCTCCTGACTCAGGGGTAGTCTGCATAACAAGCTCGCTGGCAACGCCAATGGCTTCGAAGTACCCCATGATGAGCTCTGGATGGGTCGGATCATACCTATCGTGCAGGGCTAGCTTGACCTTGAATCTGATGCCGTCGGCGCCGCGCGGATACCCGGCCTCATCGAGCAACGCTTCGGCGTCTGCCGCGCGATACTCATACTCACGTTTGACCTCCTCAGGCCAGTCTTCATATTGCCAGGCCCAATCTGTGTGAGACGGCCGCACCATCCCAAACGGTGCTGGTCTTCCATGACCCCTGAAGTAGGTAGCGGATATCGTCTCGCGGTCCACTGCCATCTGCAGTGCCTTGCGTACTCTGACGTCCTGCATCAGCGGCACAGACTGGTTAAACAGAAAAATGCCTTGTGGTCCCAAATAAAGGGGCCACACTTCGATTTCAGGGTTGGTCCGCCGGATGGTCTCCAGATCGTCGAGAGAGTATATGGCAGCATCTCCGGTGTTACTCATCATGTCGACTTTGCCGGTGCGCAGGGCCGCCAGACGTGTTGACATGTCTGGCATGAGGAGGGCTCGGTAGGTGTCAATATAGGGCAGGCGGTTGTCCGGGAACTTTTCGTCGTAGCCCCAGTAGTCAGGATTCTTCTCCCAGGTTGCAGAGCTGCCCTCCACGACCTCTGTCAGTCTCAATGGCCCGGTGCCGACCAGGGTCTTCCAGTCCTTGGCGTCGCCGTATTTCTCGATTTGCTCGGGGGCGTGCACATAGAAGTAGCTGCGCAGCATTTTCCCCGGTAAATCGAATCCGGGCTTCGCCAGCTTGATCTCGACCGTCCAGTCGTCGGTGGCCGTTACCGATTCGAACTCCAGGCCCCAGGTGATCGCACCCACCGCGGCGTTGGGACCGTCCTCGGTGAAGTCGCCCATGCCGAGATAGCGGTGATAGTTCCACACGATGTCATGGGCATCGAGCTGCCGACCGTTCATCGGCTCCTTGTCATGCCAGTGAACGCCCTGGCGGATGTTCCAGATGAACGTCGTGTCGTCGGGCATCGACCAGCTTTCCGCCAGATTGCCCTTGGAGACCTCGGGCCGGTCACTCTGGGTACCATCCCAGATGTCCCTGCTTACCGCCCAGTTGATGTGGCTCATCTTCTCGGTAACGCCACTGATGAAGTGCATCGCCCAGCCAAGATTCCACCAGTTGTCGGAACTCGGAGGAAACACCGTGGTGGGCCAGGTGAGCGTCCCGCCATACTCCGGCGCGGTCACCATCTTGCCGGTGGACGGGTCGAGCACCATTTCCTTCTCCGTCGCGGCTGCCGACTCCTCCTCCTCGCCGCTTGCCCAGAGGCCGGTCGCGGTCAGGGCGAGGCCAATCAGTACCGCCAGGATCTTTCGCAAGATTGCGTATTGCATCTTTGCTCCTGCAATTCGAGAGTGCTGGTTTCGCTGTGCATCCTTCGCCCACTCTCGCGGTACACCCGCAGTCGCTGGTGCCCGGCAAGCGACGGCCACAGGCCCCGAGTCTACATACGGGACCTCCTTCGACGCGTGCGCGCACCTGAACCCGGAGCGCCGCATGGCGCGATGGTCGGTGACGTTGCGAGTGTGAGTGACCGGCAACGCCGGCGGTGCGGGTTGAGGATGGTCGGGTGAGTGGTGGTGCAGGCGAAGCGGCGCGCGCGGCGTCCCGCCCGGTCAGCGCGAGGAGCTAATGTGCTTCGCGTACATTGGGGGAAGGGGTAGGACACACCGATCCGGTCAATCGGCGGCGTCCGCAAGTGCTTATGGTAATGCACCGTCCACATAAATAAACCTGTTTCCGAGAGACCAGTATAAACCACGCCCGACGAGCTGTCAAACTGTCAAATCGGGCTAATCGAGCTATCGGGCTGGAGCCCATCCAGAAGCCGAAGGATGCCACCTTGACCGCCAATGGGCCGGGCCGTATAGTCCGGCGATGCATCGATTCGCGGCCAGTCATCTGCACTCGATCACGCGGCGGATCTTCTCTGCCGTCGGCGCCGCGGGCGCCATCGCGGACGAGGTGGCCGGGATTCTGGTCAACGCCAACCTCGCCGGGCACGACTCGCATGGGGTGCTGCGTATCCCGGAGTACCTGCGGCTGGTGGAACGCGGCAACCTGAAAATGGATGCCGAACCGGCGGTCCTGGCGGAGACCGCCACCACCCTGCTCATCGACGGCAACGACGGCTTCGGCCACTACACGGCGCGCCGCGCCATGGCGCTGGCGATCGAAAAGGCCCGCGGCGCGGCTGTCTGCTGCGCGAGCCTGGTGCGGACCGGACACATCGGCCGGTTGGGCGAGTACGCGGAGCAGGCGGCGCGGGCCGGCTGCATCGGCATCGTTACCGTCGGCTGGGGCCAGACCGGGAGCGGCAGCACTACGCCGTACGGCGGCGCGCGCGGCGCATTCGGCACCAACCCGATCGCGTTCGGCGTACCGACCGGCGACGATGTTCCGTTCATCGTCGACTATGCCACCAGCATGGTCGCCGAAGGCAAGCTGCGCGTCGCCCGCAGCAAGGGCGAAGACCTGCCGGAGGGCTACATCGTCGACCGACACGGTGTGCCGAGCGTCAAGCCCGAGGATTTCTACGACGGCGGCTTCCTGCTGCCGTTCGGCAACCACAAGGGCTACGCGCTGTCGATGCTGACCTGCCTGCTCGGCGGGTTGTCGGGCCGCTTCGACGTCGAGCGGGGCACGATGGGCGGGGCGTACCTGCAGGTGATCGACGTAGCCGCGTTCACACCCCTGGAAGCCTATCAGCAGGGGGTTCGAGCATTCCTGGACGGCATCAGGCGGACGCCGCCGGCGCCGGGATTCGACGCGGTGCTGGTGCCGGGCGATTTCGAGCATCGCTCCCGGGCGCAGCGTCTTGCGCACGGGGTCGAGGTGCCGAATACGATCTACCGCCAGATCGAAGAGTGCGCCGGCAAGCTCGACGTGCCCCTCGGCGAGGACGCGATCTCGGCGTCGGACTTGGAACGCTACGCGACGGAATAGGAGCCGAGCATGCGTCCCCACGTAACCGGATTGCGACGCAGCTCCTGTCCCCTTCCAGGCGACACCGCGTGAGTTCTCCGACGCCGCACGGGATCAGCCATCCGGCTTACCGGCCGTCGGTCGCCGGACTCAATGGCATGGTGGCGTCGGGGCATCCGCTCGCCTCCCAGGCCGGCGTGCGCATCATGCAGGCGGGCGGCAACGCGATCGACGCGGCGATTGCCGCGGCGGCGGCCGTGGGCGTGGTGGAGCCGGCCATGTCGGGCGTCGGCGGCGACGGCTTCATCCTGATCTTCGACGCCGCGACGGGGCGACCGTACGGCGTCAACGCTACCGGACCGGCGCCGGCGCGCGCAACCCGTGAGCGCTACCTGGAGCGCGGCGGCATTCCGATGCACGGCATGCCGAGCGTCTCGGTTCCGGGGCTGGTCGACGGCTGGCTGCTGGCGCAGCGCCGGTTCGGCAAGCTGGACCTCGGCCAAGTGCTCGCCCCCGCGGTCGACCTGTGCGAGCGCGGCTTCCCGGTGAGCCACAAGCTGGCCGCCGCCCTGGAGGCCGAGCACGAGTCGCTGGCGGCGGATGCCGCGGCGCAGGCGGTGTTCTCGCCACGCGGGCGGGCGTTGCGCGCGGGTGAACTGCTGGTGCAGCGCGACCTGGGCACGACGCTGCGCCGGATCGCCGAGCAGGGGCGCGCGGCGTTCTACGAGGGCGAGATTGCGCGCCGCATCGGGGAGGTCAGCCGCGCGCACGGCGGCGTGCTGGACGAGGACGACCTCGCCGCCTACCACGCCCGCTGGGACGAGCCAATTCAGGTCGACTACCATGGCCACCGGGTGTACGAGATGCCGCCCAATTCCAGCGGCCACGTGCTGCTGCAGGCGCTCAACTTGGTCGAACGGTTCGATCTCGCCGGCATGGGATGCCTGTCGGCCGACGGCATCCACGTCATGGTGGAGGCGATTCGGCTCGCCTTCGCCGACCGCGAACGGTACATGGCGGATCCCGACTGGGTCGACGTGCCGCTCGATCGCCTGCTGTCCAAGGCATACGCCGGCCAACGGGCAGCCGCGATCGACCTGGCGCGCACTACTCCCGGCGTCGGTCCCGGCGCCCTGCTCGGCGCGGACCAGCCGGGCGACACCACCTGCCTGTGCACCGCCGACGGCGCCGGCAACGCGGTATGCCTGCTGCAGAGCATCCAGACCGCGTTCGGTTCCTGCGTGATCGCCGGCGGCACCGGCGTTCTGCTCAACAACCGGATGACCTACTGGCACCTGGAGGCCGATCATCCGAACGTGCTGGCGCCCGGCAAGCGGGTGCGCCACACGATGAACCCGGTCATCGTCACGCGCGCCGGCCACCCGGTCATGGTGTGCGGCACGCCCGGCGCGGACACCCAGGTGCAGACCAACCTGCAACTGCTCACCAACGCCATCCACTTCGGGATGACCCCGCAGGAGGCGGTCGAGGCGCCGCGCTGGCGCAGCCTTCAGAATCCGATGGAGTCCACCCTCCCCCACACCTGCGAGGACCGGCTGGACCTGGAGACGCGCTTCGCGCCGACAGTGCGGGATGCCCTGGAGAGGAAGGGGCACCGCATCCATACCGTCGGCCCCTGGGGCGGCCCCGGGAACGCCCAGTTCATTCGTATCGATCCCGCGACCGGCGCACTGATAGGCGGCTCGGACCCGCGCCGGGACGGCTACGCCGTCGGCTTCTGAACTGACCGGCTGTGACGTTCTGCCGGGGTTCCGCTGTCCGGTGCGGCGGCTGTTCGCGTCACGACCACACTCGTCCGAGAATCACCACCAGCCGGGTCAAAGTCAGGCGTGTGGTGCCTGTCCAGCGCACTCGCCCGCTGTGCCTCCGCCCGGCTCTCACTGCGCTGGCGCCGCAAGAACGGGTCACTGTCCGGCAGACGTTGGTCGGCGGGGTGCACGGCGGCCCCCGCGCAGGCGCGTGGCCCCGAGGCGGGCCCTGTTAAACCGACTTGGCGGCATCGGCGCCGAGGCGCCCCCCACCACCCCGCAGCCGCGGGTCGAGCAGGTCCCGCACCGCGTCGCCGAACATGTTCAGGCAGTACACGACAATCGTCAGGCACAGCCCTGGCCAGAGCGCCAGCCGCGGCGCAATCTCCATGAACTGACGCCCTTCCCGGCTCAGCATCCCTCCCCAGCTCGGAACCGAAATCGGCAGACCGAATCACGTTGAGCTTGCGCGTGTCACCGCCAACCGACCACTGCGATCGTCGAGGCGGGGAGGTAGGATCGTACTGGGATGGTGAGGGCGTCCTCCTCCCGTGAGGGGAGTAGGCACGCCGATCGATAAGCCCAGTTTTCCCCTCAGCGCAATGGGTGCGGGCGTGTCGGTGGATCGACGTCAGCCGGGATTGGACACACGTAGGGTGTGCCGTTGGATGCCGCCGCCAGCTCCGCTCGCGCCGTGCGCAGGCGTTCCGGATCCAGGTACAGGTCCAGCGCCGCGACCGCCATCACTTTCGCGGAGTGCATCATTCCCTTGTGACCGATCGACGTAGCGCCGGTGGCTACGATGCCCCAGCTGTGGCCGGGAGCGCGCGTGGCCCAGCAGGCGGTACGCAGCATGCTGAGCGGCGTGATCCAACTGACGTCGCCCACGTCGGTCGAGCCAGTGCCGACCCAGCCGGAGTCCCACGCCGGGAAGTTGTCGCCGATCAGCGGCTCGTGCGTCAGGCGCTCCAGGCGTGACTGCTCCGCCGGCGGCGCCTGCCAGCCCGCGAACATCTCGTCGGCGTTGCGCGCGGGAAACGCCGCGTTGACCTGCGCCGCGTACGCCTTCTCCTCGGCGGTGAACTCGATCGGCCCGACCAGCTGCATCGCCTCGTACTGCAGATCCGCCAGGTAGGCGTTGTTGAGTAGTCGTGAGCAGGCGCCGCGCACCCGCATCTCCACGGTAGTGTCGGTCATCAACGCTGCGCCGCGGGCGCAGTTGCGTACCCGCTCGGATACCTCCTCGATCTCTGCCCGTTCCAGGGCGCGCACGAAGTACCACACTTCCGCGGTGTCCGGGACCACGTTCGGCAGCCTGCCGCCGTCGGTGATGACGTAGTGGATGCGCACCTTGTCGGTGACGTGCTCGCGCAGATAGTTTGCGCCGACGTTCATCAGCTCCACCGCGTCCAGCGCCGAGCGCCCCTCGTGCGGTGCGCCGCCGGCATGGGCGGTGCGGCCGTGGAAGCGGAACACCAGGTCGTTGACGCCGACGCAGGTACCCTTCGACGGAGCGTTGACGTTGGCCGGGTGATAGTTGAACGCGGCATCCAGATCGTCGAACGCGCCGGTCCGCGCCATGAACGCCTTGCCGCTGATCTGTTCCTCGGCCGGACAGCCGTAGTAGCGGACGGTGCCGGCGGTGCCGGTCGCCTGCAGCCAGCGGGCCACGGCCACCGCCGCGGCCAGGCCCCCGGTACCGAGCAGGTTGTGGCCGCAGCCGTGGCCGGGGGCGCCCTCGACGACCGGCTCCTGGGTCGGCTGGCGCTTCTGTGACAGCCCGGCCAGCGCATCGTACTCGCCGAGGTAGCCGATGATCGGGGCGCCGGAGCCGGCCTCGGCGCAGAACGCAGTGCTGATGCCGCCGAGGTCCCAGGTGACGGCAAACCCCTCGGCGGCCAGAAAGTCCGCCTGCAGCTTGGAGGAAGCAAACTCCTCCCAGGCCACCTCCGGGTTGGCCCACAGCGTGTCGGCCATGTCCGTGAACCGCCGCTGGTTCTGGTCGAGCCACTCGATGACGTGCTGCTTGCTGCGCAAAATCCTCTCCTCCCGTATTCCGGTCAGGCGAAGTCGACGCCGGTGATCCGGGGCCACTCCGCGACCGGTGGCGGCGGGTTGCCGGCGCCCGGCACCGATTGATCGAAGTCGATCAGCGCTCCGGTCATCATGCCCGACTCTTCGCACGCCAGAAAGGCCACGGCGCGCGCTATCTCGGCCGGCTTGAGGAGCCGCCCGAACGGCCTGGCCGCCGCCGCCGCCAGCCAGTCTTCGCCGGCGCCATGATAGTGCCGTTGAATCATGTCCTCAGCGGGGGTACCATCCAGCCGACGTGGATGGCGTTTACCCGGATGCGGCTATGCATCACCGCGCGCCAGGTCGCGCCCGCTCAGCACGATGCCGGCGGCCCCACGCTCCGCGAACAGCCGCGCAACCGCCTCGCCCAGTCCCTGGCTGCCGCCGGTGACGACCGCGTAGCAGCCCTGCAAGGAATCTTTACTCATGGCAACGGCTACCATATCCGGGGCACCGGCCCGCGGTCAAAACGGCAGAAGCACAGAGTGTGGCTGAACCTGCTGCCCACGGTGAAGCGTCGCGCACGCCGCTGGCCGCTGGCCGCTGGCCGCTGGCCGCTGGCCAGAACGGTAGCGCTCGGCTGGGCGCACCGCTGCAGTGTGGTGTGCCACAGCCCGGACAGTCCGCGCGGCGTTAGTGCTCCCCCACCACGGCGACCGCGTGTGCCGGCAGCCAGGCCCGCCGGCCATCGGCCAGAGTGACGTGATACCACTCGTCGCGCCGCTCGATCACCATCAGTTCGGTGCCTGCGTGCAGCGCACTCTCGAAGCTCGGTTCGTAGGCGGCCCCGTCGCCGCGCCGCGCCACCACCTCCGGGGCCACGACGACCGCGCCGGCAGCCTGCGAATCGACCAGCTCGACCGCTACGGAACCGCCCATTGCGACGGCAACCACCGCACCTACGGCAACGACCGCGGCGGCCACCGGGCGGCGCACCTGCTGCCAGGCCGGCCACGTGTGCAGCCGCTCGCGCAGCCGCCGGGAGCGCTCGCCCAGAGTGGCCAGAGCCGGCAGCAGTGCGAGCAACCATAGCAGGTTCCACGCGGCAAGCAGCAGGGACATGCGCGCCCGTAGCGGCAGCGTGAAGTGCCAGAAAAACAGCAGGCGCACCACGCCGCCGGTGGCGGTGGGTTCGATCCGGTCACGGCGCAGTGAGCGGGCGTGGCGCAGACTCTGTTGCAGGTTGGGATCCGCCGGGATGTATTGCTGCGCCTCCCGATAGTGCAGTACCGCGCGTCCAATGTCGCCGAGGCGGAAGTAGGCGTTGCCGATGTTGTACAGCAGGTACCCGTTGCCGCCGCCGAGCGCCGCGGCGGCGGCCTCGTAGCGCAGCAGGGCGGCGCGGAACTGTTCCTGGGCCTCCACCGCGCGCTGCTCGCCGGCTAGACGCGTGCCGGCTGCAAAGTACCGCTCTGCCTCGGCAAGCAACTGCGCCGGGGGGCCGCCGGGCGCCGTCCTCGCGGGCTGTTGCGCAGTCGCCGGGTACGCGGCCCACAAAACGCACAGCAGGGCAACGGCGCCAAGTCCGCGGACACCCACCGCGAGAGAGCGGCCTGCCGCGGAGATCGGCCTGCAAAGCGGCAATCTGCCGTCCCGCACGCGCCGCATCGTCGGCGCCCCGTGGCCGATCATGATAGAACAAGATGTTCCTTGAGCGGCCGACCGCCGGGTTCTGCCGTCCGGCACGCGGCGCATCGTTTTACGTCGGTGGCCTATCATGATTGACGCAGAGGCTCCTCGATCCGCGTGGCCCACGCGACCAGATCGGCGGCCAACGACCGAGTATCGGCTCCGGCGCCGCCATACCGCGCCGCCTCCAGGGCGCCGAGCAGGTCGCGCAGTTCGGCCGCGGCCGGCTCTCCGGCACCGCGCGCCCGCAGGGTGTCGGCAACGTCGGCGTAGCCGTGAACCGTGCGCCCGGCCGTGAGCCGTTCCGCGAGGTAGACGAGCAATGCGTCGTGCAGACGCACGATACGCGCCGCATCATCGGCCGTTGCGCCGCGCTCCGGGGTATCGGCGTCAAGCACGGAACGGCGCAGCTTGCCGAGCGCAGCCGCCGGGCGCGGCGCACGCAGCCGCCAGCGGCGCAGTGCGGTCCAGCCATGCAGGACGGCCAACAGCAGCGGTGCCGCCAACAGCGCAAGCAGGCCGCCGGGCGACGTGGCGACGGCAGCCGCGTCGAAGCGCTGCTTCTTGAGCAGCCGGGATCCGGCGTAGTTGTGCGCAATCCCCTGGTCGCGACTGGCGACTGCCGCGCCAGCAAACGTCGTACCCGTAGCGGCGCCCTCCACGTCCTGCAAGGTCACCTGCCGAGTTGCCTGGACGGTGAGCGGGATCGGCTCGCTGGCGAGCTCGGTATAGCGGCCGCTCGCGACATCGAACACCACCATGCTCACCGGCGGAATAGCGTCCGTCTCGTGACTCAGGGCGCGGATGGTGCGGCGTATCGCGGCACGGTCGAACGTCGCCGGAACGGCCGCTGCGTCGCTGACGCGAAACCGTTCGAAGCCGTCCATGCGGCTCACGTCGAGCGGCGGTAGACGCCGCAGGTCGCCGCTGCCGGCAATGGTGACGGTGAGTTCGATCGGGTCGCCCACCTTCACCTGCGTCGGTGTGGCTTCCGCCGCGATGGTGAAGCTGCCTACCAGCCCGGTGAATGCCGCGGGACGCCCGGCCTCCGGCAGCGGTTCGACCCGCAGCGACAGCTCGTTGGAAGGCACCACGAAGCGCTGCGAAACCGGCTGCCGTACCGCGCGTCCAAATACGTCGCGGCTGTTGCGATAGCCGGCGATTCCGTCGAACACCACGGTGGCCGGGGCGACCGCGAGCGTGCCGGGACGCTGCGGCACCAGGGTGGTGGCGAAGCTCAAGGTCAGGTATTGGTCACCGTCGATGCTCGTCTCGCCGCGCCGCCACACTACCTCTTCGCCGGCCACTTGCAGGCGCACCGGGTCGTCCGGCGTCGTGGCGGGGTGCAGGTGTTCGAAGGTGACGCCGGTTTGGGAAGCCGGGCCGTCGAGCAGCGGATAGCTCAACTGGTGAAACCGCTCCGGTCCGAGCCGCGGGTCCCACATCCAGGTGGTGGTAAGCAGCACCGGTTGCCCGGCCCACACCTGTTCCCGGTCGAGTGCCAGGTGCAGCCGGTATCCCTCCACGGCGCGCGGTTCGCGCACCTCGATGGAAATCGCCGGCGTCTGCCTCTGCTGTGCAGCCACGGCCACGGTGAGCGCCGGAATGGTGAGCGTGCCGGACTTGGTGGCGGTGAGCTGATAGTTGAGCACGTAGCCGCGGCGTACCTCGCGGGTGGTGTTGCCGTTGATGACGGTCACGCTTTCGCTGTTGTTTGGGCCGGCGGACAGGGCACGCGCCGTGAAGTCGCGCAGGGCGCTCAGGTCGGGAGGGGTGACCTGGTCGCTGCCGGCAACGGCAATCTGAAAGCGGAACGGATCGCCGACATCCACCACCTGCCGGTCGACCGCGGCCCGCACGGTGATCTGTTGCGCGCCCGCCGCAACGGCCGCGAGGCTCAGGATCAGCGCCACCGTGACGCGAGCCGCGCGCAGCGTTTTCGCCCTACCCGCCATCGCCCTACCAGTCTCTCGCCACCGGCTCCAGTTGCCGGCGGCGGCGGTCGAGCAGCGCCGCGATCGCCTCTTCGGCGTCGATGATCTGCCCTGCGATGGCGTCGGCATCCTGCTCCGGTGGCCCGCCGTCCGCGGTCGCAGCGGGCGCCGGTGCGGCCTCCGACTGATCGGCGCCGCCGGGATCCGGCTGCTGCGGTTGCTGTTCCTGATCCGCTTGTTGTTGTTGTTGATCGCGCTGTTCCTGGTCGCCTTCCTGCTCAGGTTGCTGCCCCTGGTCGCCTTGCGATTGCTGCTGATTCTGTTGCTGCTGCTGTTGCAATTCGGCCAGCCAAGCGCGCGCCTGCTCCAGGTGGTGGGCGGCCGCCTCATGCCTGGGCGCCATACGCAGCGTGCGTTGGTAACTCTCGATCGCGCCTTCCAGCGCCGGCAGCGCCGTCGCCGGGCCGGTCTCGGCGAGCTGCTCCGCCTCCGCCATCCAGGTGTGGCCGAGCGCCAGGTGGCCGGCCGTGGCGAGCTGGTCGGACGCACCGCTGTTGATCGATTCCTGCAACAAGTGCCGGGCGCCGCTCAGGTCGCCGTGCCGGTACGCGGCGGCGCCGGCGTTGTACAATAGCCGCGCGTTGTCCGGCCGCAGATCGGCTGCGTCCGCGAACGCACCGGCGGCGGCCTCGAAGTCGCCCGCGCGGTAGGCTTGCATGGCGGTGCGGATCGCGCGTTCAGGTTGCCCGATCGCCGCGGCGCTGCCGCTGGCGCCCAACCAGACGGCAACCGCCAGCAGGCAGAGGCGGCGCGGCCACTCCGTGACACGGAAGACGACGAAAATCGATGCGCAGGCATTGCGGGTTGACCAGCATCTTCGGGTCAGGAGACGCCGGGTCAGGATGCGCCGGATCTCGCTCCGGCACCCGCGCCGCGGCCGGCGCAGCACACCTCCCGTCATCCTGACCCCGCTCCGCGCGCCGCATCCCCCGCCGCCGGCCCGCCGCGCCGCCGCCGCCTCGCTCTGCCGATGCCGGTGGGTGGTGGTGGCGCGGTAGCCCGCTCCCCGCGGGACGTGACGCCGCGCGAGGGTACGGGGACGTTGGCGCCTGCCGGCGACCTGCTACCCGCCAAGCGCAGGCGGATGCGGGGCATGCGCGCCGCCGGCAGCGCCAGCCGCTCCGGTACCGCCACCACTACCGCGAACAGAACCAGGGCGATGGCCAGGAAGATCTGAAACCGCTCGGTGATCAGTTGCAGCGGCTCCGACTGCAGCAGCCTGCCCGGTGCCGCGGCGATCATCTCCCGATACAGGCGGCCGAGCTCAATGTTGCCGGTCGCCCAGTGTACGTAGCGGCCGGCGGGAGTCGCACCGGCGACGGCGCGCAGCAGGTCGGCATCGAGCCTGCTCAGCACCACCTCCCCGTCCTGTTCGATGAACACCGGCGCCGCCGCACCCGCGTGCGCCGGATCGGGGATCGGCTGCCCGTTCGCGTCGTCGCCCAATCCGATCGCCACCACCCGCACGCCGCTCTGCCCCAGCTCCTCGGCGGCCTGCACGGGAAAGCTGTCATGGTCGCCGCCGTCGGTGAACAGCAGCACATCCTTGAATTCCTTCACCTGGTTGTCGAGCACGTCGTCACGCACGGTGCGCAGTGCGTCGCCGATCAGCGATCCGCCGCGGCTGACGCTGGTCACCGAGAGGTGCTGCACGGCCATGCGGAAGAAGCCGTAATCGAACGTCAGGGGACTCTTGACCACCGTGCTGCCGGCGAAGGCCACCAGCGCCACCCGATCCCCCGACACCATCTCCACGGTATCCAGAATCGCCAGCTTGACCCGTTCCAGCCGGTTCGGCGCCAGATCCTCGGCCAGCATGCTGCGCGACACGTCGACCACGAACACCACGTCGCGCCCGTGCCGTTCCACGGTGGCCGCCTGCGCTTCCCAGCCGGGCCGCGCCACGGCGATCACCACTGCGGTGAGTCCCAACAGGGTCAGGACGGCGAGCAGCGGGCGCGCGCTCGGTGGCGACGCCGCCCGCTCCGCGGCCGAACTGAAGCGCCGCGTGTCGCGCCGCCGCGCGCGGCCGGCCAGGTGGAACGCCGCCGCCAGCGGCAGCAACAGCCACAGCAGCAGGAACGCCTCCGGATGGATGAAGCGCAGCACGCCGTCGGTCGCCAGGGCCGGCATCACGGGCTCCGCCGCAGGACGGTAGCACTCAGCACCGCGGCCACCAACATGCCGATTCCGGCAGCCAGCGCCCACGGCACGAATC
The DNA here is from genome assembly GCA_965262935.1 of Spirochaetia bacterium. Classification (GTDB taxonomy): domain Bacteria; phylum Spirochaetota; class Spirochaetia; order SZUA-6; family Bin103; genus Bin103. Next base: position 3,198,803 of record OZ253572.1, read on the forward strand.
GTTCGCGAAAGCTGACGTAGCGCAGCGAGTGAATCTCGCTGCGCTCCAGGGCGTCGATCTCGCGGTACACCTCGTGCAATGCCTGCGTATCGCCGGCGATGCGAAACAGGCCGCCGGTGGTTTCGGCGATGGCGCTCAGGGCGGCTTCATCGATGTCGCCGCGGCCGATCCGGAACAGGGTGGTGTTGCCGGTCGACCGCACCGTCTCATCCGCGGCGATGCCGATGGCGTGTACGGTGATGCCCCAGTCGCGGGCCAGCCGCGCCGCCTCGATCGGGTCGCGCGTGCCGGTGTTGTTGATGCCGTCGGTGAGCAGCACGATCACCTTGCTCTTGATCTCGTACGACGCGCCGCCGCCGCTGGCGCGCAGTTCCTCATCGGCGGTGTGCAGGCGCGCCGCGGCCAGGGCGATGGCATCGCCGATTGCGGTACCATCCTCGGCGCGTCCCTCGGCCAGTTCGATGCCCTGCACGAAGCCGCCGGCCGCATCATGGGCGAGAGTGAGCGGCAGGATCGTCTCCGCGTAGCGCGCAAACGTCACCAGACCGATCAGGTCATTGGAGCGGCCCTGCAGCCCGGAATCATCACCCGCAACGAAACGGCGCAGCACCTCCTTGGCCGCCTGCAGGCGGCTCGGACCATCCTCGCGTGCGATCATCGGCGCGCTCATGCTCGACGACCGATCCACCACCAGTTCGATGGCCACGCCGCGGCGCACGTCGACCACCCGTTCCTGGCCCTCCCGCGGCCGCGCCAGGGCCACCACGAGCAGCACCAGCGACGCCACCTGCAACACCAGCGGCAACCACGCCACCCGCTGGCGCAGCGACGGCGTCACCGCGGCCGGCAACGCCGCGGACGAGAACGTCAGTCCGGCGTGCCGGGCCGCGGCCCGATGGCGCAGCAGCGGCAGGACAGCGACCAGCGGCGCCAGCAACAGCACCCACGGTGACTCAAACTGCAACGGCGGCCTCCTCCGGGCGCTCCTGCGCGGGCTCCGGCCGCAGGGCGGTCACCAGGTCGACCGCCGTATCGATGAGGCCGCGGCTCACGGCGGCGGCGGGGCGGGCGCCGGCAAATTTCACCTGGTCGCAGCGCGCCAGGAAGGCGTGCAACGAGCGGCGCTGGACGTCATCGAGCCATTGCACCTCGGCCACGATCAGCATCAACTCCTCGGTGGTGCGCTCCGGCGCACGCACGCCGAAGCGCAGTTCCAGGAAGGTACGGACCACCGCCGCCACGGCATGGTGAAAGGCGAGCAGGTCGCGTTCCGGCAGGTCGCCGGCCGCCAGATCGCGCAACGCGCTGAGCGCCGCCTGGTCGGGAGCAACGAGCGCGCCGCGGGCGCGCATGCGCGCCGCGCGCCGCCGCAAAACGACGATCAACGCCGCTGCACCGACCGCGGCCGCCAATGCAATGCCACCCAGCAGGGCCACGTGACCCGGACGCGGCGCCACCGCCACCGGGGCCGCCACTGCGCGCGGCCGCGGCGTGGTCTCGGCGGGGTCGAGCACGGACACCACGGTGACCGGGATCGGTTCGCTGCGCAGGCGCGTTTCGTCGCCGGCCGCATCGGCGACCGCGATCGTCACGCCGGGTACGGCATAGTCTCCGGCCAGGAACGGCTGCAGCTCGAAGCGCCGCACCCAGCGCACCAGGCCGCTGTCCAACAGCTCCGGCTGCAGGGTCTGCGTCCGTTCGACGCGCAGCGAGCCCTTCTCCAACGCTGCCGCCGCCGGAAACTGCACCACCCTGCCCTCCGCGGCCGCCACCTCCACCTCCAGCAGCACCCACTCGGCGGTGGTGATGCGGCTGCGGTCAAGCCGCACCGCCAGCGTGGCACCGCCGGCTGCGTCGGCCTGCTCCACGTGCCACCCGGCGGCCCGGCTGTCCTCATCCGGCGCCGGCCGTGCACAGCCTGCAAGCAACGCCGACAGCGCCAGCGCCGCCAGCATCGCACCGAGAATGCTCACCGCGCGCATGCCCGGCACCGCCCTATCTCCCACCCGCGGCACGCCGCTCGCGCATCTTGAAGAAGCGCACCAGGTCGCGCGCCCACGACTGATCGGTGCGGATCGGGATCTGATCGACGCGCAGCCGGCGCAGTTGCGCGGCCAGCGCCTGCTGCCGTTCCCGCGCGCGCCGCGCATAGTCGTCGCGCACTCGCCGGCTCGAGGTATCGATCAACACGCGGGCGCCGGTCTCGGCATCCTGCAGGTCGAGTAGACCGGCTTGCGGCAGCTCCAGTTCGTGCGGGTCGACCACCGACGCGGCAATCAGGTCGTGGCGGGCGGCCGCGAGCCGCAGTTCCGCCTCGTAGCCGGCGGCGAGATAGTCGGAAATCAGAAACACGGTGGCGCGCCGCCGCTGCACGCGGCTGACGAAGCGTAGCGCCGCGGCCAGGTCGGTACGCGCGCCGCGCGGCTGCAGGAACAGCAGCTCGCGGACCAGGCGCAGCACATGGGTAGCGCCTTTCTTGGGCGGGATGTAGAGCTCGATGGCGTCGGTGAACGCGACCAGTCCCACCCGGTCGTTGTGGCGGATGGCGGAAAACGCGAGCACGGCGGTCAGCTCGGCGGCCACCTCGGTCTTGCTCCGGGCGGTGGAGCCGAATGCTCCGGAGGCAGACAGGTCGACCACGAACAGGACGGTGAGCTCACGCTCCTCGACGTAGCGCTTCACGTAGGGAGACCCCATGCGCGCCGTCACGTTCCAGTCGATGCTGCGAATCTCGTCGCCGGGCTGGTAGTCGCGCACCTCCTGGAACTCCATGCCCTGGCCGCGAAATACGCTGGCATACTCGCCGCCGAACACCGAGTCGACGGCACGCCGGGCGCCGATCTGGATGTAGCGAATCTGTCGCGCCAGCTCGGGGGAGATCACGGCACGGGAACAGCGTCGAGAATCAGCGCCACCAAGTCATCGGCGGTGCGCTCCTCCGCCTCCGCTTCGTAACTGAGGATGACGCGGTGACGGAGGACATCGGGCGCCATGGTCTTGACGTCCTGTGGCGTCGCGTAGCCGCGGCCGTGCAACAGCGCATACGCCTTGGCGGCAAGGGTCAGATAGATGGTGGCGCGCGGCGAGGCGCCGTACTCGATCAGGCCGTCGAGCTGCAGACCGAAGGTGGCCGGTTGGCGGGTTGCATACACTACGTCGACGACGTACTCCTCGACCTGCTCCTCCATGTGAATCTGTTCCACCAGACCGCGCAGGCGGGCGAAGTCCGCGGGATCGAGGATCGGCTCCACCCGCTGCGGCGCCGCGGTGCGCGCCATCCGGCGCAGGATACGCAGCTCCTCGTCGCGGCTCGGGTAGTCGACCCGTACCTTGAGCATGAAGCGGTCGACCTGCGCCTCCGGCAGTGGGTAAGTGCCTTCCTGCTCGATCGGATTCTGCGTGGCGAGCACCATGAATGGGTCGTCGAGCGGGTGGCTGTGGTCGCCGATGGTCACCTGCCGCTCCTGCATCGCCTCCAGCAGCGCGCTCTGCACCTTGGCGGGGGCACGGTTGATCTCGTCGGCGAGGATGATGTTGGCGAAGATCGGCCCGCGTTTGGTGGTGAATTCGCCGCTGCCGGGGTGATACACGAGGGTGCCGATCAGGTCCGCGGGCAGCAGGTCGGGGGTGAATTGGATGCGCCGGAAGCGGGCGCTGATCGCCTGCGCCAAGGTGGTGATGGACAGGGTCTTGGCCAGGCCCGGAACGCCCTCGATCAGCAGATGGGCGTTGCACAGCAACCCGATCTGCAGCCGTTCGAGCAGATAGCTCTGTCCGATGATCACCTTCTCGAGCTGCTGGCGGACCGCCTGCAGGAGCCCGCTCTCACGTTCGACCTGCGCACCAATCTGGGTGACGTCCACGTTCTCCTACCTATGCTGTGTTCTTCGGTGCTGCGTCGGCCGGTCGCGCTCGCAGCGTCGCCGCCGTGGCGGATGGTCGGTCCAACGCGGACGGCATGATTGCTCACAATGTAGTTGACCGCCAACGGCGAAATCAATACGGGAGCGCCACCCGTGCCGCCCGCCGGTGGACGAGCGCCCGCCCTCCGTGGTTGGGTAAGGCATGCAAGCGGCAACTCTGGGGCGCACCGGCGTCGAACTCACCCGGCTTGGGCTCGGCTGTGCGCCGATCGGCGACCTGCTCGGCAATGTCAGCGACACGACCGCCCGGGAGGTGATCCAAAGCGCCTGGGAAGCCGGCATCCGCTACTTCGACACCTCGCCGTTCTACGGCCATGGCAAGAGCGAGCATCGCCTCGGCGAATTCCTGCGCGGCTGCCCACGCGAGCAGTTCGTGATCTCCACCAAGGTGGGCCGCGTGCTGCGCCCCACCACTCGGCCCGATCTTCTGGACCAGGAGTACTGGCGCGATCCGCTGCCGTTCACGCTGCACTTCGATTACAGCTACGACGGCATCATGCGTTCCTACGAGGACAGCCTGCAGCGGCTCGGCCTGGGATCGGTCGACCTGCTGGTGATCCACGACCTCGACCTGTTGTTCCATCACTCCGAGCAGCGGGTGGCGGCGCTGATGCAGGAACTGGCCACCAGCGGCTGGCGCGCGTTGGACCAGCTCCGCTCCGGCGGCGCCATCTCCGGGGTGGGCGCCGGCATCAACGCCGTCGGCCTGATTCCGCGCTTCCTGGATCTGGTCGAACTGGACTTTTTCCTGGTCGCCCAGGACTACAATCTGCTCGACCACGACGTGCTCGACCACGACTTTCCCCGCTGCGCCGCCGCTGGCGTGGGCATCATCGTTGGCGCCCTGTTCGCCTCCGGCATCCTTGCCACCGCCGGTCGGGGCGGCGCCTCCTACCGCTACGCCGCTCCACCCCCCGAAGTGATGCAGCGCGTCGAGGCGATGGCCGCCGTATGCAACCGGCACGGCGTCGATCTGGCCACCGCCGCCGTGCAGTTCCCCCTCGCCCACCCGCTGGTCACCGCCGCCATCCCCGGCGCCACCCGCCCCGAGTACGTCACCGCCAACGTCCAACGCCTGCAAACCCACATTCCTCCCGACCTGTGGGCCGATTTGCGATCCGAGGGCCTGCTGCGACCCGACGCGCCGGTGCCGGACAACTGAGGCGCCGACACGATCCCGGCGCTCGGGGTTGAGCGGGCCGAACCGCGACGGTCCGTGTCACTGCCGATGGAGATAGGGACGGCCATACCGAAAGAGGCTTTGGCGGTGTGATGGCACGGTGCCGGATTGCCCCGCCCTCTCAGCCTCCGGAGTCGGGCGGGCGGATCCAGAACTGTTCGAGGTGGTAGGTGGGCTGCCAGCCGAGGATACGGGTGATCTTGTCGCTGGAGAACTTGCGGTGCGGGATCGGTGCGAACACGAAGTAGGTTTCGCAGCGTGACGGCAGCTTGGCCAACTCTACTTCCAGGGCGGCACGGACCGCGGTTCCGGTGTCGGGCCAGGCGATGGTGAACGGACGGTTGAGGTCGCGGCCGAGCAGTGCCTTGGCGCCCGGCTCGGTGCGGCCGGGCAACCACGTTCCCGGATGGAGCATGTGCATGAACAGCAGCGTCTGCACGTACAGGTCGTGCTGCTCGCTGAACACGCGCAGGACCTCCTGGCCGAGCGCCTTGGTGAGCGCGTACAGGCGCGTGCCCGGCTGCGCGGGCATGTCCGGGTTCAGGTCAAAATCCCACTCTTCGTACTGCGGCCCCGCGAGCTGAAAGTGGGGGCCGGTGTTGACGATGCGGCGGATGCCGTGTTCCGCCGCCGCCACCGCCAGGTTGTAGTTGCCCTGCAGGTTCACCTCGAATGCCTGCACCCGGTCTTCTCGCAACACCGACAGGTTGACGATGGCGTCCATCCCCTCCGCGGCCGCGACCACGCCGTCCAGATCGGCCACGCTCAGGCGGCGGTACTCATGCGGGAAGGAGGGCGGCGGGTCGTTGATGTCGGTGACGCGCAGGGTGTGGCGGCCGGCAAGCGCATCGACGACCCACGGCCCCATCCTGCCGTTGCCGCCGAGGATCAGCACGTTCATTGTGCCCCCCCTGCATCGCCGCCGGCCGGGAAGGCCAGCAGCCGGCCCGCCTCGTGCATCAGGAAGCGGGCTCCGGGCACGGGAGACTGCACATGCACCTCCTGCCACTGCGCCAAGTCCGCCTCCAGGGCACGACCGGTCGCTTCGGCGGCATCCGATGCGGCAATCGCCGCCGGTCCGTGTTCGTCGCGCAGTTCACGACGTTCGCCAATCACCTCGGGGAAGCCAAGGCGCAAAGTGAGCACTCGCATGAGCCGGTCCCTGGCACACTCCTTGGCGACGATCTCGCCGAGGTGGCACGCCAACAGGGCCGGATCGCCGCTCGGCGTCCGCGAACGCCACTGTTCGGTCACCGTGAAGTGAGGCGGCAGCGCCGCGAGCAGACGCAGGGTGCTCACGTAGATGCACCGTTGCACCCCAGCCGCCGCGGCCGCCAGCAGAAGGTTGTAGGTGCGCCGGGTGGCGTGATCGATCAGCTCGTTGGCCTGGCCGTCGGCACGCGCGTATCCGAAGTGCACCACCGCATTGATATCAGCGACCAGATCGTCGGTTGCCGGACCCGCTTCCAGCGGTTCGTGCCACCGGATGCGCCGCACCTCATGGCGCTGCGCAAGCCGGTCCGCAACGGCGCCCGCGAACGGGCTGTCGGTATTCGTTACCAGAATGTTCATTCCGCCTCCTGCCGACGAGTGGTGGCCAACCCGTGCTCCCCAACGTCAGTCTGATCGCGCGCAGCCGCTCCGAGCGACCGCGCTCACTTCTGCGGTGCCGGCCCATCCACAATTACGGCGCGTCGTATCGACTGCTCTCGCACCAGGTCGCGTCGCAGATAGCGGTACAGTTGCAGCACGCCTCGATACTCTTCGTGCGCCGCTCGGTCCGGCTCCATCACCTCGCCGTGGGAGCAGCACGCGCCAGCGGCCTCTTCGATGCTGCTCCACCATCCGGCAGCCACGCCGCCGAGCAGTGCCACCCCCAGTGCCCCCGGCTCCGGGGTAGCGGCTACGGTATAGGCGCGGCCGGTGACGTCGGCGATGATCTGCCGCCACAACCGGCTGCCCGCGCCGCCACCCAACAGGACCGACGGATCGGTTGCCGGCGGCAGCAGATCCGCACAGTCGGCCACCGCGTACGCCACCCCCTCGTAGATGCTGCGCAGGATATCCCAGCGCGTGTGTTCCGTCGCCAGTCCCCACAGCCGCCCGCGGGCATGCGGCTCGTAGACGGGAGCCAGCACGCCGGTGCCGTTCAGGTAGGGGTGAAACAGCAGCCCGCGCGCGCCGCGCGGCACCCGTGCCGCCGCCTCGTCGAGCGCAGCGTCGTCGCTGCCGGGAGCCAACTCGCGCTTGAACCACTCCAGGGCAAGGGTGCCGGTCTGGTTCGGCATCGTGCGCGTCCACCGTGCCGGGGGAATCAGGAAGCTGAGCCCGATTCCCCTCGGTTCCCACACCGGCTGGTCGGTAACTACACTGTTCAGGCACGCCGAGCCGAGGATGGTGGACGCCTGCCCCGCTGCCACTACCCCGCCGCCGACCAGGATCGACGAGACGTCCGCCAGGCCGGTTACCACCGGCGTTCCCGCAGGCAGGCCGGTGGCAGCGGCGGCCTCCACGGTCACCGTACCCGCCACCGCCTCGGAGGGCAGAACCGCCGGCAACAGCGAGGCCAGCTCGGCCAAGCCCCAGTCGGCGAGTATCTTCTTCGAGTAGGTGCGCCGCACCGCGTCGCCCGGCGCATGGCTGGCGTCGCTGCCGTCGGTGGCCAGCTCGCCGGTCAGGCGGAAACGGATCCAGTCCTTGGCGAACAGCGCCGTACGCGCCCGTTCCAGGACGGCCGGCTCATGGTCGCGCAGCCAGCGCAGCACCACGAGCGAGAACCCCGGCGTGAGGGCATTGCAGGAGATGGCGAAGCTGCGCGCCAGCAGATTTTCGTCGCGCAACTGGTCGAGGACCGAGGCGGCGCGTGCGTCGTTCCAGAGAATTGCCGAGCGGACCGGATCACCGGCGGCGTCCAGCAGCCAAGCGCCGCCCATGAACGCGCTGATGCCCACGGCCGCCACGGTATCGCCGGAGGCCAGTCGGGCGCACAGATCGCGCAACGTTGCCGCGACATGCTGCCACAGCGCTTCCATGTCGACTTCCGCCCAGCCCGGACGCGGTGACTGCCACGTCGTCGCGGCGGCAGCCCGGGCGACCAGGCGGCCGGAGGCATCGAATGCCGCCGCCTTGGTGACGGTGGTACCGATGTCGACGCCAATGACCACTGCCCCCATGCCCGCTCCGTTCAAACACTCGCTACGCCCGGCCGTGGGCGAGGCCATCCGTAGTCTTCCTCGTCAGGCAGCCCGTTCGGACACGAATTCCGGTGCATACACCGCCGCGCAGGCCAACACCGTGACAGCGCTCTCGTCGCGTTCCGGGCGGCTCATCGCGGAAGCTCGTTTCAGAGCTTCACTCATGAATGTAACCGCCGGGGATTCTGCGACACTCTCCGCGTCGTAGCGCTTACACCAATCAGTTGCTTCCGATTGACTGTCCGCGGCGTCAGACGCCGCAAGAATGCGAAGGAATTCAGTCTCCGACGCTGCATCGGGAAACTGCGTTGCCAGATGTTGCCAACGAGCCGGATCGGCTAACTCTTGCCAACACCGACAAGCGGTCCAAGCCCACGCGTACGGCGGACACTCGGGAGTTTCTTCCGGCATGAGCCATTGCGAATAGAAGCCGGCCAGCGGGTCGCCTTTCCGAGTCTCCTCTCTGATGAAGTCCGTCGGACTGACGTTTCCTCGAATCCGAGCGATTCGCGCACGGTTGAACTCTGCGCCTAGGCGGCCGCGGCGAAAGAGCTCTTTCAGAGCCGTGGGTAGTGAATTCGGCATCTGGTTTGCATGACTGTTGTCACGCGCGGCAGCGCCCGAGTAGACGCCGGCCCTCAACCGGTCGAGGGCTTGCCTGGCCGTTTGGCTCTCAGGGTGACGCTGCACGAACTTGGTAAGGGTGGCCTCGGCATCTGCTGTGCGGTGACGCAATGTCAGCAATCGAGCCCATACTACCGGAGAGTGCGCGCTATCCGGATAGCGCTGCATCACCTGCCTAAGCCAGTGCTCGGCCTCGTCCCAATGCGCCTCTCCTCGGTCGATCAGGAGGCGGCTCAACTTGACGCGTGCATGCTCGTCATTGGGAAACAGTCGCACCATCTCGCGCAGCGTCCATTCGCGCGCGTCCCGTAAACCTCGAGCCTGGAACCAATCTGCCCAGAGCATCCAGCAATAGGGATTCGCCGGCTCCCAGATCAAGGCGCGCTCAATCATTCGTCCAAGTCGAGTCATGTCGTCCGGGCCTAGCTCATACTGTTCCAAGAGGCTGTTACCGAGATTGTGCAACGTACGGACGAAAAAGTGACTCACTCCCGTGGCTTCTGCATATCGATGATTCCGCTCCAAAAGCTTGAACAGTCGTCGGGCCAGGATTTCCGGCTGACCGCTCGCGCTGAGTATATCGGCCCCCAGACCCTCCCACTCTGCCTGCGTTGCCGGCACAAGCGCCGTCTGCGGCGTGTTCGACGAGCGCTGGATCCTTGCCCGCCGCTGCAATCGCAAAAGGTCAACCAGTTCCGTCGCAGCTTGGCTCTGGGTGTGTTCGAGAAAGCCATCCAGGGCTTCGTCAACTATCCGGTTCCAGTGTTGTGGGCCACGTGGGAAGAGCCCGCGCAGGGCGGCAAAGCGCCGATTGAAGAAGGTGCGCGCCCCGCCAGCTTGATGATGAGTCTTGACGGCGTGGCGCAACAGGGCCTGTAGCATCAGCATCTGGTTCTTCTGCGCGTCGTCTTGATTTGGGAGCAACTGCAGCCCTTCAAGCGCCACGCTTAGGTACTCCGACCGGGGATCGGCGGCGAGACGCAACCACATGCCGGTGTGGCCAGGCCCGGCTTGGCCGCGAGTCAGCAGCCGGAAACACTCCAGCGCCGGGTCGCGCTCCGGTGCCAGTCGTAACGGCACCAGCCAGCGCAACCAGGCGTCCAGGTCTGCACGGATATTACGCTTGGCATGTGGCAGATCAAGCAGTTGCAGCGCAATCAGGGCATCCCCGACGCGCTTGCCATAGGCCGAGAAACCGAGATTCTTCACGTGCGTCGCGTAGTCCTCGCGCATGCCGAGCAACCAAGTCAATAACGCGCCGTCGAGCTGGGCGCGTTCGTTGACCAAGGTCGGAGGGAACGCCTGATACAGTAATTCCGGTATGTCAAGACGCAGGCTGGAACCAACACCGGCGCGTCCACTGAAGAGATCATTAACTGCTTGAACCGGGGAGTCACGAAACGCTTCGAACCATCGATCGATCATGTTCGACCCACCAGGAACTCCCCGAAGTCCTCACGACTGCACTCCACTTGTAGCGCTAGCAGGTGCAGGTCGCGAGCATTACGTAGTTGCGCCTCGGTCATTCGATGCGGACGTGTAATCCGGCCCAGCCGCCACAGGTGTTCACGTCTGTAGTCGATCCGGCAATGGAGTATCTCGGCAGTAAGGCAACTTGCCTGATTCAGCAACAGGTGCACCGTAGCCCCGTAAGGATGCTCCCGCGGGACCGGAAAGAAGAATTCGTGCATGCCGCCGTCCAGAACCGTGGGCACGGCGCAGGCAATGGGCAACTCGCGATGTTCCTGAACCGAGAACACCTCGGCAAGCGAGTAGCGCATCAACGCGACTGGGAGTGGGGCGCCACCCGCAAGCCCGTAGTGCCCAAGCCCGAGCCGATCTCGGAGCAAGTGCGGCCAATCAGCGTTATCCGCTTCTTGTTTCACTTCGTCGTAGAATGCGGCAAAGGCGGGGCGGGCATCGCGGCGCTGATTCCACTGCTCGAAGAAGGAGGAGACGGCGCGGCCAGCGTCCGTATCTCCGCTGTCCGCGCGCTGCAACAGGCCGTCCAAACTATCAACATCCAGGGGGCTGCCATCCAATGGTTGGGTAAGGGTTTCGATGTGAACCAACGATTGATTCACGGAAAGACCGGCAAGCCAAGCACGCTGGTTGACCTCACGAAATGCATCTGGCACGCTCAGGCTCGCGACCGTGCAGTACCGCTCTCGATGCAACCGTTCGGCAGCCGACCAATCCTGCCAATCGATCGCATCGGGATTGGACGCCAAGTTCGATAGCAAAGAGTCAAACTGTTGCCACCGGGGAGCACCCGCTCGTTCATCGAAGCGGCAGTTGTCAGCCACGGCAGCGACTATCGTGTCGGCAGAGCGGCTCTGATCCTGTAGAAGTTCCTTGTAGATCGTCACACTTCCCGTCCAGTCTGTTCCGGCAACGCACGAGACACCCGGTCATGGTCGCGTCTCCACTTGCCACTGACCGCGAAGCGGAGGCGGATAGTCGCACCGCAGAACAGACGCTCAACTGTAGCTGCCTCGGCAGAAGACGCGCAAGCCGAACCAGTGGGCTGTGTCGTGATGCTGATCGTCGCCGCGTCCGTCTGGCTTCAATCGTACCCCAGCGGCGGCTACCTGTGCCACGGCGTCACCAAGGTACGCCGAAATCGGGTCGCTGCATGCCAAGACGTGGCCCCCGATTCCGCATCGCCCGCCTATTGGTGTAACCTCTGCCTCAGCATGCGAACGTTGGTGCTCTGTGACGACCGCGCCCACCCCGCCTCCCTGACCCGTGACGGGCTGGCGCCCCTGACCGACAGCGGCTACGAATTCGACTGGATCGAAGATCCCGGCGACTGGTCAGCCGAGCGCATGCAGCGCTACCCGCTGCTGGTATTCTCCAAGGCGAACAATCGGTCCATAACCGAAGCGGCGCCGTGGGCTGCCGAGCAGGAGGGACGTGCGTTCGCCGACTACGTGGCGGCCGGCAATAGCATCCTGTTTCTGCACTCCGGCACCGCGCTGTACGACGACTCGCCGTCGCTGAGCCGGCTGATGGGCGGCACGTTCGCCGGCCATCCCCCGCAGTGCGCGGTAACCGTCGAGCCGGCGGAAGCCCATCCGCTTGCCGCCGGCTGCACGCCGTTCACCGGCCGCGACGAGCACTACCAGATGGCGATGAACGATCCGCACGTCGATCTGTTCCTGCACACTGCCTCCGAGCACGGCACACAACCGGCCGGGTGGACGCGCCCGCACGGCAAGGGCCGCGTCTGCGTGCTCACGCCGGGCCACAATCTCGCCATCTGGCAACACCCTTCCTATCAGCGCCTGCTGCACAACTGCCTGGCGTGGTGCGCCGGCGAAACCGGCACAGGAGTCTCCACATGAACCACACCGACACGCCTGCCGTTCCACGCCGCGTACTCGGCCGGACCGGGCTCTCGATCCCGGTCATACCGTTCGGCACCCAGGGTTTCGGCAACCACTTCGGCTTCGTGGCGGACGCCGACGCGGTGGCGCTGGTCAAGCACGCCGTCACCCTGGGCGTCAACCATTTCGACTGCGCGCGCTGCTACGGCGACTCGCTGCGCAAGCTGGGCCTGGCGCTGAAGGAGGTCCCGCGCCAGGACGTGATCATCACCGGACGGCTGTGCTGCCACTCCTCGTCCTCGTGGGGCGGCTACGGCGACGGCAAGCCCGACTTCTCGGCCGACCGCGTGGTGCGCGACATGGAGGACCAGCTTGCCCTGCTCGGCACCGACTATTTCGACGGCATGTTGATCCACGATCCGCCGCGCATGCAGCCGACCCTGGCCAAGGACGGCACCCTGGCCGGACTGCTGGGGCTCAAGGCGCGTGGTCTGGTGCGCAACGTGGGCTACGGGATGCGCCCGCACGAGTTCCACCGGCAGGCGATCGCCACCGGCGACGTCGACTTCCTGCTGTGCTTCAACGATTACCATCTGCTGCGCCAGACCGCCGCGCATGGCGTGCTGCCCGCCGCCGATGCGGCCGGCGTCGGCGTGATGAACGGCTGGTCGATCCTGCGCGGCCTGTTCACCGGCGTCGACATCGACGAGGCCATCAAGCTCGGCGGCTACAAGAACGAGGCGGACATCGGGCCGGCCCGCGAGCGCTGGCAATGGTGCCGTGACCACGGAGTCGATCTGCTGCAACTCGCCCTGCAGTTCTGCCTGCGCGAGTCGCGCATCCACGGCAACCCGATCGGCAGCCTCAACGCCGCCCAGTTGGAAGACAACATCCGTGCTGCCAGCACGCCGCTCAGCGAAGCGGTGTGGGCCGAGTACCAGAAGGCGTTCCCCACTCGATAACCAGCCAAGCGTCAGGTGTATCGCTGGCTGAGAGTGGCCTTCTGCCCGTACTTAGTTCTCCCGATATCCGTCAATCACGATCCGTGTTTCCCTCGTTCACTCCGTTGTGCTGCGAAATTCGCACAGGACAACTCAATTGAACCTGAAACCGAATAGTCCGCCCGTCTCTGTCGCATCAGTTAGCCGAGTGGCGATACAGTAGTCGCGCAGGTCGAATCCATCAGTGAACCCCTCCTGCGGTACCGCGTCCGAGTTCAGAGTCACAATGTATTGGAAGCCGCCGGCTGCCGCCCGCTCCGCCCCAAGTTGCAACGCCTTGGCTACCTGCCGTTCGTCAACGCCGTCGAACAAATGACTGTCGTGGATTAGGAACCCAGGCCCTTGGCCGCGCCGCGCGCCAGTCTCGGTCAGCATTAAGTCGAAGCAGAAGATCTGCATGTTGGTGATTCCTCTACTCCGTTCGCCAGCGATGTGCACTTCGAAGTGCGGCCCGTTGGGCGTTTCGGAAATGGTGAGACTTCCTGCCCGTTCGTAAAGCGACTGAGACAGATCCTCGAAGGTGAGGATGGCGTCTCGCACAATCCGGTCGCGCTCGTGGATGTCGTCGCGCAGCGCCTTCACCAGACGCGTACGCTCCATCTCCAGCTCCGTCCGCGTGCTATCGAGACGTTCGGCAACGGCGAGCCGCTGTCTCAACATTTCGACTTCCGCTTCGCCTCTTCCCAGCTCCTCCCGCAACTGGGTGTAGTGCTCGAGTGCCCCGCCTGATCTCAACAGCCCCATGATCTGGCGCCGTCGCTGATCCAGTTCCTCCTTACGCTGGTCCCGCTCGGCCAGCCGTCGCTCGGCCGCCTCGATCTCGTCTGCCAGATGCGAGCGTCTGTTCTCGACGATGGCGTGGTGAAACCGCGCCACTTCCTCGATCCTACGGCGGGACAGCCCCGGCAACACGATCCCCGCCTCGCGGTACAGTTTGTTCAAATCCCGAGAATTTGGCGGGCCTTCCTCCTGCAACGTGGATCGTAGTTCTCGAAGCAGATCAAGATCCACAATATTCTCGGTATTCAGAGCGTTGATCCTGCCGGTAATCTCGCTCGCCTCCCTTTCCAGTACCCGGTACTGCGGCACGACACGAAACGTCTCCAGTTGCGTGCGTAGGCCATCGGCCCGGTGTTCGATTACGGTGAGCTTGGTGCGCAACTCTGCGGCATTTCCGAAGTAGCGGCCGAGATCGCCCGATCGGGCCGCTTTACGCAGGTCCTTCGCAATCTTCTCCTGGCCTCGTAACTTCTGAAATCGGCGCGGAATCGTCCAATCCAGGCCAAGCGCGTAACTGATGGAAACCTGCCTGTCCCATAGTTGTTGCATCGTAGTGTGCTGCGTTGGATGCTGGAACCCGCCGCCCTCTTGTCGCCGCGCCCAAAACGAGAACAGTGACCGGAATGTCGGCTGAAACGGCTCGTCGCCGTCGTGTGGAACTCCAAACCACCGAGCGCCGAGGATATCCTTCCACTGTTCATTGGAGATCATGGGCTGATCGAGTTCAAGCAATAGATCGCGTTGTACGGTATGCGATCGGCTATTCCGCACCTCCAGCGGCTCCTTCTGGTCGGCATCGACTCGGATTCGGCTCGGCGTCCTTCCGCTCCGTGACACCGAGCAGATCGTATCTCCGATGTCCACCGACGCGGTAAACGTCCACTCCTGCAAATCCGCCGACCGAAAAATACTGCTCGGCCGCGCGTCGGCACCGAACAGAAAATGGACCAATTCCACAAGACTCGTCTTGCCCGCACCGTTGCGCGACTGAAAATCGCTGGCGCCCGGGCTCTTATCTGCAAGAATCACATTTAGCCCCGGCCCAAAGGTCAACGGCTTGAACGATGTGAGGTCGCTGCTTAACTGATGGATCATCGATTGATCCGGCAGACTAGACCACGTTCGAGCTCGATTGCGCCGATGATATAGAGCAAGTCCAGGGCGAGCACGAACCAGCGATAGTCGATGACCGGACTGGAACTCTCCGTAGATCGTCGGGAGCGGATTTCGTCCCACAGCCTCGACATCGTGAAAGGCCGGTCGAGCACTTCGAGCAACTCGGCGCCAACGCCGAGAAGTGCGCGCTCAGGACGGATGTGCTTCGTCGGCAGAATCACGGCGTAATCTCCGGATCCTCGAAGATGTCGCAGCGCGCGAAGAAATAGGAAAGGACCGCCAGCGCCGCAGCCTGACGCCCTGGACTCCCACCCATGCCGGCGTACTGTTGCAGCTTGGCAAAGATCTGATCTGGCGACCTCTCAGTGTCGTTCAGATGGGCATAGCGCTGGCGAAATGCCTCGGCGATACGTTCCCCCAACTCGGGCTTAGGGTTCTTCCTAAACCAAGTGTCGACCAGCGATTCCTTGCGCCGACCCGCAAGAAGCAGAGTCGCTGCATCATCTGAGAGCTCGTTCTTCACGAGCTTATCCACCGATGGTGGCGTGAGCGGCTCCTGACCGGGCTCGGGATCCATCCGCTCCAGTTCGTCTATGATCGGCTTGATGTCCTCCAACATCATGTTTTCGAACCCCGCCGTCGACGGCGCAAACCCGAACAACGCTTGCAGTTCGGTCAGCGACAGGCCGTCAGCGAACCGTAGCAACTGAGCCTCCGTCCACACCTGTATCTTGATTTCCGGGTGGCTCTTCCGAAGCTCGTCAAGTAGTTGCACCGTCTGGGGCGGTAGTCCGCGACCATCATTGTGAACAAGGATCCACTCGGCCATAGTACGGCCCCAGTGCGTGTAGGCGCCGCGGAAATCGCCGTCGATCTTCGCGTTCAAGCGAGTCTGGTCCATCCTGTCGGGAGCGTAACACTGAAAGATGGTGCCCGTACTGACCAGCCGGCCGTCGCACTTGAGGTCTCCTCGATTGCCGTAGGCGCGAACAGCCTCAAAGTCTGCTCCGAATGCGTAGGATGCAAGCTTGGCGAACCAGTTTTGGAACTCGGCTCCTTTCTTCTCGACAAACGCCAAGCGGAAGCTCAGATGATAAAACGCCTTCTCAAATCTATCCACGGTTATACCGTTCCTGATCCTTACGCTCATAAGCGGGCAACAGCTCCAGCCAACTGGACAGATCCTCCACCATGTGCGCGAAAATCACCGCCCGCGCCGCAAATGGGCGGGGCCCTCCCCTCCCATGCACAGCGTGATTGGGTGCGTGTCGCAGATCGACTCCTCCCTCGCACGCGCCGCGTCGATCATATTGCCTCACGGTCCGCGGCTCGCTCAGCGCCAGGGTGCCGACCGCCCCGAGACCTCGGCACACCGCTCGACGAGCGTCCAAGCGCCGAGGACAGTGCCGGGAACCAACGGCAATAGAACCTCAAACATCCTATCCCTCTCACGCTTTCGCTGCGCGTATGCGTCGCCGCACGTTGGCGAGAAGTGTGTGCCCGTAAGCGACGGACCATGATTGAGGTCTACACCAGACCGGAACGCCTGATCAACCATCGGCGCGTTCTGTTCTTGCTCCGTTCTCCGTCGATCATCACTCATCAAGTGATACCATGGCCATCGTAACAGTGCATCTAGTAGTCGGCGGCTCCTGGGCAGCGACAACACCACGACCTTCCGTAGCGGCTGGGAGCTGCTGCGCCAGCTAGGCGAGGCGGCGCCCATGGTCACCAAATGACCGGGGTACGCTGCTGATCGACAAGGCGTCCTGCGGGCTTGCGTCCGACCCGCGACGTCACGGGCGGCTGCTCCTTTTGCCGGTACGATCAGCTAATCAAGCTGCTCGCCGAGGCGCCCGCGACGCAGCGCCCGTACTCCGTTTGCGCCCAGATCGGTGCAGGAGCTCACAGCCTCGGAGAACAGGTGGCGCGTGCCGGCACGGTCGATCGCGTGTCGTTCACCGTGATGGTGGACGCGCTGCTGCTGATCCGGCCCCTGATGGCTGAGCCGCTGCCGTCGTCCGGCGATGTCACCGTTGCTGGTGGCCAGTCAGTGAGATCCGGCGACCGATTCGGCCGCTCTTCGCTTCCGCACGGGTCCGACATCCCATACGGCGACTCGCTGCGCAAGCTGGGCTTGGCGCTGAAGGGCGCTGAAGGAGGTCGCGCGTCAGGCCGTGATCATCACCGGACGGCTGTGCTGCCACTCCTCGTCCGCTTGGGGTGGCTACGGCGACGGCGAGCCCGAATTCTCGGCCGAGCGCGTGGTACGCGATGTGGAGGACCAGCTTGCCCTGCTCGGCACCGACTATTTCGACGGCATGCTGATCCACGATCCGCCGCGCATGCAGCCGACGCTGGCCACGGACGGCACCCTGGCCGGCCTGCTGGGCCTCAAGGCGCGCGGCATGGTGCGCAACGTGGGCTACGGGATGCGTCCGCACGAGTTCCACCGGCAGGCGATCGCCACCGGCGACGTCGACTTCCTGCTGTGCTTCAACGACTACCACCTAGTGCGCCAGACCGCCGCGCAGGGCGTGCTGCCCGCCGCCGATGCGGCCGGCGTCGGCGTCATGAACGGCTGGTCGATTCTGCGCGGCCTGTTCACCGGCGTCGACATCGACCAGGCCATCAAGCTCGGCGGCTACAAGAACGAGGCGGACCTCGGGCCGGCCCGCGAGCGCTGGCAGTGGTGCCGCGACCACGGAGTCGATCTGCTGCAACTCGCCCTGCAGTTCTGCCTGCGCGAGCCGCGCATCCACGGCAACCCGATCGGCAGCCTCAACGCCGCCCAGTTGGAGCAGAACATCCGCGCCGCCGCCACACCGCTGGGCGAATCGATCTGGGCCGCGTACGACGGGGCGTTCCCTGCTCAATGAACTCGCCAACCGCCTTGTGCTGAAAAATGTAAGGGGGCCTATTGACAGTTCCTCAATCATGGCCTAGTTTTCTATAATCCAGCGGCTCCCGGGAAATAGTACCTGTAGGTTGGAGCGTGGATTATCTGGGTTCCCACGGGACCCTTTATCTATCTTATTATTACGAATGGAGCGGCGACGACGTCAGCGAGTTCTTGACACGCTTGCCGACGTAACGCTGGTTGAACGAACCGGAGAAACTCGTCGCTCGAAGATTGCTGAAGGAGCATCTGAAGACAACGCCACGTTAGGGGTGGGTCGCCTATCGGGCGGTGTTTCCTCCTCGACAGCAACCCTAGCCGGGGCCGGACTCCTACAGCTTCCCAATCTTGCGTACCAGGTCGCGGAGCGAGCTGGTTGCGCCGTGGCTGAGGTGGCGATCGAGCGCGCTCAGGAGGTCGCGCTGGAACGAGCATATCTGGCGGAATACTGCGGCGGAGGAGACGCCGAAGTCGACGGCGAATCCGCAGGCTTCGCGCTCCAGCGTGGTGCTCCCGATGCTGTAGACCAGGGTCTCGCCGGTCACACCGCCGTCCACCGAACGCGCGAGTTCGATCAAGTCGGGGAGATCGCGGTCGGGAAACGCGTTGCACAACCAGATCAGGTCATAGAGATCTTTCTCGCTGCACCGCGAAACGAGCGTGGCGGCCTTCATGGCAAGCAGCCCGGGCAAACCCGCCACCACCACGGCGCCGGAGCTGTTCGTTTCGGTGATGCCGACCACGTGCTCGTCCAGCACCACGTCTACCGTGAACGCCAACTCCTGATGGTCGCACACGGCGCGCAAGTACTGGTTGCTGTGAGCCGTTTCGTGCAGCTCGACGCCGAGGGCCCGCAGCGAGCGTACGGCGAGCACGGCCTGCGTGAACGCGGTAGCGCTACCGGTGAACAGGTCGAGATCGTCGGAGCGCCGATGTCCGGCATAGAAACCCGCCAGCGCCGTGCCGCCAACCAGCATGCAGCCGCTGATCCGTTGCGCGAAGACGTGCCTGAGCGACTGCAGCAACAGCGGCGGCAGCACGCGGGCCGCTAACGACGGGTCAAATCGTGGTGAATCTTCCATACGGCATCGACTACGCTGCGTCTCACGCCCGGCAACAGCAGCCGGAGTTCGGGATACCGGCGCCATACCTGTACGCCCAGCACCGCGGCCGCCTCATATATTCCGCGGCTCTCGATCAATCGCGCAACCGCGCGGGGCTGTCTCGCGGCCAGCGCCAACAGGAAGCGATAGATGTCGGGAAAGGACCTGTCCCAACAGAACTCCGCGTATAGTCGCCTCTCCTCAGCGGGACCCTCCAGTCCCGGCAGCGGTTGCAGCAACTCGGCGGGGGAGATGCCGAGCCCGGCGCTCAGGTTCAGCAGGTTGGCGACGTGCACATTGCAAAAATCGCCCTCGCCGGCGAACCAGAGGGACACGGCCTGCCGGCTCACCGCGGCAGCCTTGGCCAAGTCCGACTGCCGATACCCCTTCTTCGCCATGGCAGCCTTGAGCACACTCATGTACACGTCCCTGCAAATGGTGCTGCCTTGTCACCAACTTCGTCAAGTAGACTTGTCGATCAAGCGTTGCAGAACACGCGCGGCGCCGTCTCGAACGGGTTCCAAACGCTCGCGCGCGGAGTCTCAGGTCGCGTAGGGATCGGCGGCGTCGCGCAGGCCGTCGCCGACGAAGCTGAACGCCAGCACCGCGACGATGATGAACAGCCCCGGCAGCAGCAGCCACGGTGCCAGGGCGATGGCATGCAGGTTCTGGGCTTCGCTCAGCAGCACGCCCCAGCTCACCACCGGCGGCCGCAGTCCCAGGCCCAGAAAACTGAGCGCCGTCTCCGACAGGATCATGTTGGGTACGGCAAGCGTCAGGCTGACGATCACGTAGCTCAGAAACCCCGGGATCAGATGGCGGGAGATGATCATGCCCGACGGGGCGCCGGCTACCACCGCGGCCATCACGAAGTCCTCGTGGCGCAGACTGAGCAGCTTGCTGCGCACCACCCGTGCGAGGCCGGTCCAGCCGATCAGCGACACGATAACGGTGATGCCGAAGTACACCCGGATGGTCGGCCAGTTGGCCGGCAGCGCCGCTGCCAGCGCCATCCACACCGGCAGCACCGGCAGCGAACGCAGGAAGTCGATGCTGCGCTGCACCACGGCATCGGCGAAGCCGCCGAAGTACCCGGAGACGCCACCGATGGAGAGGCCCAGGATGAAGCTCAGGGCGACGCCGATCAGCCCGATCGACAGCGAGATCCGTGTGCCGTACATGATGCGGCTGAATACGTCGCGTCCGAGCGTGTCGGTGCCAAGCAGGAACACGTAGCCGTCATCGACGCCGAACAGATGGACCTGAGTCTTGAACAGCCCCCAGAAGCGGTATTCGTCGCCGCGTACGAACCAGCGGATCGGGTAACGGGCTTCCTTGTTCTCCTGGTAGATCTTGCGCCAGGTGACCGGATCCTCGCTGGCGGTGTAGGCGTACACGAACGGCCGCAGCGAGACACCGCCAGCGCCGAACAAGTGAATGCGCTGCGGCGGCGCGGTCAGCAGGGCGGTGTTCTTGGTCGACGGGTCGTAGGGCGCGATGAACTCGCAGAACATGGCGATCAGGTAGAGCACGGCCAGCACCACTCCGCCGACGATGGCGAGGCGGTGCCGGGTGAGCCGCCGCCACATGAGCCGGTACTGGGAGGCGACGTACCATTGTTCGGCGCGCTCCAGGGGCGCCGCGTCAGCCGCCATCCCGCTCCGCTCCGAGGCGTATGCGCGGATCGAGCATCGCCAGCAGCACGTCGGAGATGAAGGTGCCGACCACGGTGAAGGTGCACAACAGCAGGATGAAGCTTCCGGCCAGGTACATGTCCTGCAGCAGCAGCGCGTTGATCATCAGCGGACCGGTGGTCGGCAGCGACAGCACCATCGCCACGATCGGCGCGCCCGAGACGATCGCCGTGAGTTGCCAGCCGATGGTGGCCACGATCGGGTTGAGGGCGATCCGCACCGGGTACTTGAAGATCAGCGCCCGCTCGCTGAGTCCCTTGGCCCGCGCCGTGACCACGTACTGTTTGCGCAGCTCATCCAGCATCATCCCGCGCGTCACCCGGATGATGCCGGCGGTCCCGGCCGTGCCGAGCACGATCGCCGGCACCCACAGGTGGCCGAGCATGTTCACGATCTTGGCCAGCGTCCACCCCGACTCCATGTACTTGGCGTCGAACAGGCCGCCGACACTGGCGCCGAAGTACTTGAAACCCAGATACATGAGCAGTAAGGCGAGCAGGAAGTTGGGCGTCGCCAGCCCTACGTACCCCACCGTGGTGAGGGCGAAGTCGCTCACCGAGTACTGGCGCAGCGACGAGTAGATCCCCAGCGGCACGCCCACCAGGTAGGTGATCACCAGCGCGGCGACGCCGACCACGGCGGTGAGCGTGAAGCGCTCCCAGATCAGCTCGTTGATCGGGCGCCGATAGGCGAAGGAACGGCCGAAATCACCCTTGGTGACGATGCGTCCGATCCAGCGGAGGTACTGGAGATGAACCGGTTTGTCGAGGCCGAACTCTCGTACCATCGATTCGATCTCGCCCTGTGATACCTCGTCGTCGCCGGCCGCCTCGCGCGCCGCAACGTACGAAGAGATGTAGTCCCCCGGCGGGAGCTGGATGAGAATGAACGCCACGACCGACACCAGTCCAATGGTGACGGCCATGGCGACGAACCGCCTTAGGATGTACGCCATGGCGAACTGAACGCGGAGGCGCCGGCTCCGTCAGCCGTCCGGGCCGCGCCCCCGCCCGTGTTCAAGCGTATGCCGCTAGTTGTTCCAGAACCACTGCTCCGGAAGCGTGTTGTTGTGCCACAGCCCCTCGGGCGCCCACACGTCCACCTCGGTGAAGTTGGTCATGAGGCCATTCTTGACGATCACCGGCTGCGGGATGTAGTCGATGGTCCCGATCCGGTACAGCCCCTGCACGTGCTTGGTCAGCAGTTCCTGGCCGATGGCGATCGATTCGTCGGAGCCGAGCGGAACCTGCATGAGCCGATCGATCAGGGAGAACACCTGCTTGACCTCTTCCGACGGCTCTTCGCCCTGGGCACCCTGGGTGCGGTACCAGTCCTCCCACAGCCGGCCGATGCCGGTCTTGTAATGCGGCGCCTCGCGCCACACCATGCCGAACGGTCCGCGGTTGTCGAAGTGGAAGTTGTAGACCTGGATCTCGTTGGCGGCTACGCGCTGCCCGAACAGCGAACCGGCGATCTCCTTGAGCACCACCTTCACGCCGACGACGCCCCAGTAATCGGCCGTCAACTGGTAAATCCGCGCCTTGGCGCCCTCCGTCCGGAAGAATTCCATCAGCAGCTCCAGCGTCTGGCCGTCGGGGCGCAGCCGGTACTTGCGCTCGGCGTCCCACTTCAGGCCCATCTCGTCCAACAACGCGTTGGCCTTGTCGGGATCGTGTTCGGCATAGTGCTCGCCCATCCAGTCCTCGGTGAACAGGCCCTCCGGCTTGACCGGTCCGGTCGCCTGCCGCGGGATCGCCCGCCCCAGCGCCACCACCGTGTTGATCTCTGCGCGGTTGATCGCCAGCGACATCGCCTGCCGGAAGCGCAGGTCTCGGAAGATGTCACGCAGCACCGGATCGGCGGCGTAGGTCTGGTTGAACCCGTAGGCGACCTCGTTGCGCGGCAGGCCCCAGATCAGGGTGCGGTAGTCGCCCGCCTGCTCTCCCTCCTTGTACAGCGGGAAGTTGTCGAGGGTCAGGGAGAAGGTGGCCACGTCGAACTCGCCGGCGATCGCCTTGAGCGTCACCACGTCCATGTTGCCGCTGTTGACGGCGACCTGGCGGTCGAGATAGGGAAGCTGCTGGCCCTGGGTGTCTACCTTGAAGTAGTAGGGATTGCGCAGGTAGTAGCGGTTGCCGTAGTCGTCGATGTTGCCCAGCCGCCACGGCTTGATCTCCGGGTAGTCGGTGTCGAGGCGGCCCTGCTCGTCGGGGCCGACCACGCTCATGAACCACTGCCACCAGGTGTCGAAGCCCGCCTCCTTGGCCTGTTCGTCCGCCTTGTCGTTGTAGTCCGCGTGGAACTGCTCCATGTAGTGGCGGGGCAGCAGCGGCAGGGTGTTGGAATTGCGCGAGTAGGGGCTGAAGGCGAACTTGTCGACCACTACCGGGTAGGGCACCGCGAACGAGTACTGCACCGTATAGTCGTCGATTCTGGTGACCTGCATCACTTCGCCACCTGGCCGCCAGGCCACGTTCGGACGCGTAACCAGCTCCTCGTTGGTCAGGAAGTCTTCGTACCAGAACATGAAGTCGTCGGCGTCGAGCGGATCGCCGTCGCTCCATTTGATGCCCTTGCGCAGGTGCAGGGTGGTCGTCTTGTTGTCGTCCGACACCTGCCAGCTCCGCACGACATTGGGGATCGTGGTGGTGCGGTCGGGAGTGAGGGTGAGCAGATTCTGCAGGCGCGCGAACATGGCGTCGTGATTGCTGGTCGGCGACAGGGCCGGGCTGCGGTAGTCGCCGCCGTAGGTGCCGATCTCATTCTTCGGGTCGATCACCACCGGTTCGTCGGGCAACCGTTCCGCCACCGGCGGCAACTCGCCGGCCGCAACCATCTCGGCCAGCACCGGCGCCTCGGTGTAAGCCGGCAGCGTCGCGCCCGTGGCACTGGTGAACTCGGCCGGCGAGGCCCAGACGACCAGTTCGCCCGGCACCACCACCGCGGCCGTCGACGCCACGGTCGCGGCTCCCGTGGCCTCCTCTTCACCGCCGGCAAAAAGCGCGCTGCCGGCCACACATGCGAATGCCAGCGCCAGCGCGGCAACTTTGGTCATATTGTCTCTCCTTGCGGGTGTGCCCCGCGCGCCGATCATGAGTCGTCGCATCGTTTCCTGTCAAGGCGAGTGGGCGGCTGCGAGACAAGAAGGACAAGGAGGGATTGGGAGGTTGACAGAGGGGCGTGGCGGGGATACACCTTGCGGGGAAATATCTTCATAAAAGGAGTAACCGATGGGAAAAGCTAGGCAACTGGTGCTCATCGCTGTCGGTGCGTGGATGGCGGCGGCGGTCGCGTTTGCGAGCGGTGACGACGAGTCCGGTTCGCAGACACCCGCCGCGGCGGCCGAGATGATGGCCGAGTACGGCGACGTGTGGCAGTGGGACACCCTGCAGGACTACGAGCAGGACACCGGCAACAAGATCACCCAGTTCGGCGAGGCGCCGATGCTGGCGATTCAGGTGGCGGCGGGAGAGTTGCCGCCGGTAGAGGAACGGCTGCCCGAGGAACCGCTGGTACTCAACGTGTTCGAAGGCATCGGCACCTACGGCGGCACCCTCAAGGCGGCTTCGATCGGCACCGAGTACACCGAGCTGACGCCGATCCGCGGGCTGGTCGGCGCCGTGCAGACCGCCAACCGCGGTCCGGGAAGCCCGATCGACATCGTGCCTTACATTCACAAGGGCTGGGAGATGTCGGAGGACCAGAAGACCGTCACCATGTACCTGCGGCGCGGCATGAAGTGGTCTGACGGCCACCCCTACACCGCGGACGACGTGATGTTCTCGTTCGAGGACTTCCTGCTCATCGACGAGTTCCCGTCCGGCTGGCGGCGCAACGGCTGGGGGCCGATGTCGCACGCCGAGAAGGTGGACGACTTCACGGTGCGGCTGCACTACACCGATCCGTTCCCGACGTTGCCGGGCTGGTACGAGTTCTGGGGCGGCTGGCATCCCCACGCCTATCCCAAGCACTACCTCTCCAAGTACCACGCCAAGTACAACGAGAACGCCGACGCCCTGGCCAAGGAGGAAGGCTACGACAACTGGGTGCAGGCGGTATGGCGCAAGAAGGGCGGCGGCGGCGACTTCCGGGTCGAGGACATGAACACCCCGAGCGTGAAGCCGTGGAACCACGAGGAGATCACCACCACCTACGTGCTCCACGTGCGCAATCCCTATCACTTCGCCATCGACCCGGCCGGCAACCAGCTCCCCTACATCGACCGCCTGCGCGTGGAGACGGTGGCCGACGCCCAGACCCTTAACCTGAAGGTGATCTCCGGCGAGCTGTCGGTGGCCGCCATCGGACTGTCGACTCCCGACTTTCCGCTGTTCAAGGAGAACGAGGAATCGGGCAACTACGAGACGCTGATGTGGCCGCGCGCCGCCGGCGCCGAGAGCTTCTATGCCTTCAACATGACGCACCAGGATCCGGCCCTGCGCGAGGTCTTTCAGGACGTGCGCTTCCGGCAGGCGATGTCGCTGGCGATCAACCGCGAGGAGATCAACAAGGTGCTGTTCTTCGGGCTGGCGGTGCCGCGGCAGGCGGCGATGGATCCCGAGAACTCCTTCTACAAGGAGGAGTGGGCCACCCGCTACGCGGAGTACGATCCCGATACCGCCAACCGGCTGCTCGACGAAATGGGCCTGCAGCGCGGCGGCGACGGATTCCGCCTGCGCCCCGACGGCGAGGTGCTTGCGCTCCAGATACTGATTCCGCTGGAGTGGCCGAGCCACGTGGCGATCAGCGAGCTGGTGGCCGAGTACTGGGGGGACGTGGGCGTCAAGGTGGACCCGCGCTCGTACAGTATCGACCTGGTGGGCGAGCGGCTGGGCAACAACGACTATGACATTGCCGTGTGGTTCCTGCGCCGCACCAACCAGAGCAAGGGCTATCTGCCGTCCAACAAGTTCACCTCCAACGACGGCCACTACGCGCCCCTGTGGTGGGCCTGGCACCATTCCGGTGGTGAGAGCGGCGAGGAGCCGCCGCCGGAGTTCCAGGAGTTCTTCAAGCTGGCCGGCCAGTGGTACATCACGGCCGACAAGGCCGAGCGCGACCGCATCGCCACGCAACTGTTCGACTTCGCTTCCGAACAGGTGCTGCTGATCGGTACGGTCGGCTATGCGCCGGTGCCGGTCATCATGAGCCACGAGATGGGCAATGTTCCGCGCGACGTTCGGTTCGCCGGCGACGACGTGCAGTTCTTCCGCGACGTAAAGCCCGACCAGTGGTACATCAAGCAGTAATTCAGGCGATCATCGCTGCAGAAGGCCCGCTCGCGCGGGCCTTCTGCGTGTAGAGGGGCTGATACCGGAAATGACCGCGTACGTGGTGCGCCGACTGTTCTACATGGCGATCACCCTGGCGCTGGTGTCGGTGGTGGGCTTCGCCATCATCCAACTGCCTCCGGGGGACTTTCTGTCGACCCATCTGCGCCGGCTCGGAATCACCGGCACCCAGCTCACCGAGGAGGAGCTGCAGAAGATTCGCGAAGACTACGGCTTGGACAAGCCCGGCTACATGCAGTACTTCGTGTGGGTCGGCAACCTGCTGCGCGGCGATCTCGGCGAGTCGTATTCGTTCCGGATCCCGGTCGCGGAACTGGTGGGTGACCGGCTGCCGCTCACCGCGCTGGTGTCGGTGCTGACCATCGTGGTCACCTTCCTGCTGGCCGTCCCGATCGGCATCTACTCGGCCACCCACCAATACTCGCTCGGGGACTACACGGCCACCGTGTTCGGCTTCATCGGGCTGGCCACGCCCAACTTCATGCTCGCCCTGCTGCTGATGTGGATCTCGCTCAGTTGGTTCGGTTTTCCCATCACCGGCCTGTTCTCCTCCGAATACCTGGACCAGCCGTGGAGCGTGGCCAAGTTCCTGGACATGCTGCTGCACCTGCCGGTCGCCATTCTGGTGGTGGCTACCGGCGGCACCGCCGGCCTGATTCGGGTGATGCGGGGCTCGCTGCTGGATGAACTGCAAAAGCAGTACGTGATCACCGCGCGCTCGAAGGGACTGGCAGAGGGAACGCTGCTGTTCAAGTACCCGGTACGCATTGCCATCAACCCGATCATCAGCGGCATCGGCGGCGTGTTCCCGGAGATCGTCTCGGGAACGATCATCACGGCCATCGTGCTCAACCTGCCGACTGTGGGGCCGCTGCTGTTCAACGCGCTCACCCAGGAAGACATGCAGCTCGCGGCGAGCATCGTGATGGTGCTCTCGGTGCTCACCATCATCGGCGTGTTCGTGTCCGACATGCTGCTGCTGTGGCTCGATCCGCGCATCCGCTTCGAGTCGGAAAAGAGCGCTGTATGAGCGACGTCGAAGCCCGGTCCGTCGAGACGGGAATGCTCGCGACCGAGGCGCAGGCGGCCGAGCGCTACTACCTCGCGTCGCAATGGACCCTGATGCGGCGCCGCTTCACGCGCCACCGGCTGGCCATCATCGGATTGGTGGTGCTGGGCTTGCTGTACTTCGTGGCCCTGTTCGCCGAGTTTTTCGCCACCCAGGACATCTACCGGCGCGACTCCGATCACCTGTACGCGCCGCCGCAGCGCATCCGCTTCATCGGCGAAGACGGCCTCTCGCTGCGCCCGTTCGTGTACCCGTGGCGCGTCGAGCTCGACGTGGAGACGTTCCGCAACCGCTACGCGCCGGACACCTCGCGCAAGGCATACCTGCGCATCTTCGCGCCCGGTGACGAGTACGAGCTGTGGGGCCTGTTCCCCACTCGCATTCACCTGCTCGGGGTAGACGAAGGCACCCTGTTCCTGATGGGCGCCGACAAGTTCGGGCGCGACATCTACTCGCGGGCCCTGTACGCCGCCCGCACCTCGCTGTCGATCGGCCTGGTGGGGGTCGCCGTGGCGTTCGTGCTCGGCTGTACGCTCGGCGGCGTATCCGGCTTCTTCGGCGGCGCCGCCGACATGGCGATTCAGCGCCTGATCGAATTCATGCAGTCAATCCCCTCCATTCCGCTGTGGATGGCGCTGTCGGCCGCGGTGCCACGCCAGTGGGGGCCGCTGCAGGTGTACCTCGCGATCACCATCATTCTGTCGCTGTTGGCCTGGACCGGGCTGGCGCGGGTGGTGCGCGGCAAACTGCTGCAACTGCGCGAGGAGGACTTCGTGATGGCGGCGACGATCGCCGGCTCGACCTCGACCACCATCATCGTCCGGCACCTGCTGCCCTCCTTCATGAGCTTCCTGATCGTGTCTCTCACGCTCAGTGTGCCGGGCATGATCCTGGGCGAGACCGCGTTGAGCTTCCTCGGCCTGGGGCTGCGCCCGCCCACCGTGAGCTGGGGCGTGCTGCTGAAGGAAGCGCAGAACGTGCGCACCATCGAGTTGCACCCGTGGATGATGATTCCCGGCCTGCTGGTGATCGTCACCGTGCTGTGCTACAACTTCGTCGGCGACGGCCTGCGCGACGCCGCCGACCCGTACAAGAGCAACTAGCAGCCCGTGGCGAAACTCCGGCTGCATTCGAGCGGCGATGTATCCCGGCTGGCCGCGTTGCTCCTCGCGCACATATGCCCGATATGCTCGTTCGTCGCTCCTTGCCAGCCGGGCGCCTCGCCGCTCTCGGTGCAACGCCGGGTTCCACCTCGGGCTGCGAGCCCCTCATGATCCGGCTGATCGGGCCGCGAGTTCTCGGGCTGCCGTTGCTGATCTGTGCCATATGCCCTACCCTGGCGCTGGCGGAGCCGCAGGTTACCCATGATGCGCGGCCGGTAGCCGCCGGAGCCGAGTGCAGCGGGGCCTTCGTCTCCCATCCGCTGCCCCACACCACGGTGTTTTCGCCGCAGCGCAAGCCGATCTTCGCCGGCG
The DNA here is from genome assembly GCA_965262935.1 of Spirochaetia bacterium. Lineage (GTDB taxonomy): Bacteria > Spirochaetota > Spirochaetia > SZUA-6 > Bin103 > Bin103. The sequence continues at coordinate 3,227,481 of OZ253572.1, forward strand.
TGGGCTCGGCGCTCGGCGTCAACGACCTGGACAATGACGGCGACATCGACATCGTCCTGGCCAACCTGGACGCACCGAGCAGCATCCTGTGGAACCGCGGCGGGCTCACCTTCACGCGCCAGGAACTGGCGGCCGACAACGCGCGTGCGGTCAACATCGTGGACTTCGACGGCGACGGGTGGCACGACTTGATTCTGTCGCACCCCGGCAATCCGCCGAGCCTGTGGCTCAGTTCGGCCGACTCCGGCACGCGCACCTTCACGCGAACGGAGGGGTTCGGCCCCTGGCACGTGCTGAACGCGATGGCGCTGGCGGATCTGGACCGGGACGGCGATCTTGACCTGGTAGGGGCGAGCTACGACGCCGAGATCGCCGAGTTCTACGACGGCTTCGTGATCGGCAGCGGCGTCGCCGTCTACGAGAATGTGGACGGCAAGCTGAGCGGTCTGGAACTGGTACGCCACGCGCACGCGCTGGCGTTGCTGCTGACCGACCTGGACGGCGACGGCCGGCTCGACATCCTGGTCGGCAACGACTTCGAGCTGCCGGACTACGTATTTCTGTGGACGCCCGACGGCTTCCGGCTGCACAACGTGCTGCCGCGCATGCCACGCAACACGATGAGTCTCGATGCCGCCGATATCGACAACGACGGGCGCCTGGAGTTGTTCAGCGCCGACATGAAGCCGTACGCCGACGACGCCGCCACGCGCGCAGCGTGGCAGACGCTGAATCAGAACTACGACGAGCTGCCGGCTGACGATCCACAGATCGAAGAGAACATTCTGCTGGTCGGGAGCGTCGACGACGGTTTCGAGAACCGCGCCACCGACAGCGGAGTGGACGCCAGTGGCTGGAGCTGGTCGGCCAAGTTCGCCGACCTGGACAATGACGGGTTGCAGGATCTGTACGTCGTCAACGGCATGTACAGCGAGGCATCGTTCGGCCACCTGCCCGACGCAGAGTTGATCGAACAAAATCAGGTGTTCCACAACCAGGGCGGCGGCAGCTTCCGCCGCGCCCCGGAGTGGGGCCTGGGCAGCCTCGCCGGCGGCCGCGGCATGAGCATCGCCGACCTCGACGGCGACGGCGACCTCGACATCGTGGTGAACAACCTGCGCGCACCGGCGGAGCTGCTGGAGAACCGGCTGTGCGCCGGGGCGAGCCTGCAGGTGGACCTGCTGTGGCCCGACAGCGGCAACACCCATGCCATCGGTTCGCGTCTCACGCTGCACGCGTCGACCGGATCCTACGAGCGGGAGATCCGCAGCTCCAGCGGCTTCCTGTCGGGCGACCCGAGCCGCGTCCACTTCGGCTTCCCCGATGGCGCCGAGCTGGACCAACTGGAGATCACTTGGCCTGACGGCGCCCGCTCCACCCTGCCCGCTCCCGCAGCGAACACCTTGCTCTCCGTACAACGGGCGAGCCGGTAACCCGCACCGGCTGCCGCGTGTCGGCCAGCGCCCTCGGGGCCGCGCACCGGGCACGGCAGCCGTGCCGCGCGGCGCCGTTCGATTCGTCGGGGTTGCTTGGGTTGCCGGGGTTGCGGCGACCGTTGCCTAGGCGGCATGATCGACTCATGGCGATGCAAACGGTCGGCGCGGAACGCGCTCAGTTCGATCGTGACGGGTTCTCGATCTTTCGCAACGCGCTGGACGAGGCGCTCCTGGAGCGCCTGCGGGAGGCCAGCGATGCCAGCCTCGCGGAGCAGGATGAACAGCACTTCGCCGAGCAGGTGGCTACCGGCAGCATGATCCTGGTGAACGCGCCGTTCATCGAACGCTACCCGGTGTTCGCCGAGTTGATTGCGTATCCGCCGATTCTGCAGGCGCTGGCTCGGCTCGGGTTTCGCGACCCGAAGTTCGGCCACGGGCGGGTGATCAGCAAGCCGCCGCACAGCCCGCCGCTGTTCTGGCACGAGGATGGCCGCTTCTGGAACGACCCGGTGAGCTACACCCCGGTCCCGATCCAGGCGTTCCTGATGTTCTACCTGACCGACACCACCCCGGACAACGGCTGCCTGCGGGTGGTTCCCGGCTCCCATCTGAAACGCCACGCGCTGCACGACCTGGTGCCGGAGTCGCACACGCACCAGAACCGGCTGTACCAGAATACCGACCACAACCCGGCATTCGCGCACTACGAGGACGAGATCGACGTCCCACTGCGCGCCGGCGACTGCGTGGCGGGGTACGGCACCCTGTTTCACGCCTCCCACGCCAACAACAGCAACAGCCGCCGCACCTGCCTCACCATGTGGTACTACCCGGCGTTCCCGGACCTCCCGGAACGGACGCGGGCTTCGGTGGCGGCGGTCGAGCACGGCCTGCAGCTCAGCGACGACGTATCGCCGGAGATCGCCGAAGTGCTGCGCCGGCTCGAGATCAGCTACGACGGCGACGCCGAACTGATCCCGACCAGCTGGGTATCCGGGCTGCGTTAGCCGCTTTCGCGGTACTCTCGACCGGCCTACCCGCTGCGGTAGGAGGATGGCTCATGTTGCGTACCGGTTCTCGCCGGTTCCGCCCTTCCCTTTCCCTTCCAGCAGTGTTGACATCCGTAGTCCGCTGTTGCTATGTTTTGCGCAGTTCATAGCCTTTGGCAGTACGTTTCCTCCGACGTTTTGGTGGGGAAGCCGATCCCAAAGGCTTCGCTTTAATCCACCGCAATCCTCGTAGACGCGGCGTTCTTCCTAAAGCGCTTCCGCCATGTCTATCCGAGTCTCGACGCGCATTCTCCCGAAGTCGTCGCTGACACTCTCTACAAGATGTCGATGTATCACGTCAGCGATGTCGGCCTGTACCGAATCTTGGTCTACGACTGTCCACCCTTGGCAAGAAAGGCACAGCATCCCATTACTGGGCAAGCGGTTGACTTCTCAAAGCTCCCGGGAGCCACGTTCCGGATAGAGTTTCATAACCAGCTCAAACGAAAACGTAAGGTGGCGCTGAGATTGGGATACCTCAGTGGCTTCAACTGGGTGATCAAGCCCCTCGCGACCAAGAAGTTGTTGAACGGGAGCATCGGTCTAAACCAGCTTCACCGGAGCGACGTGGAGTTCGATATCAACCAGAAGGGTGTCGATATGAAGATCGGCATCGATATTACATCGCTAGCGCTGAAGAGGATGGTCAACCAATTTGTCTTGGTCTCGGGAGACGGCGACTTCGTTCCAGCAGCCAAGTTGGCGCGACGCGAAGGGATCGACGTGATCCTCGACCCGATGTGGGCTCCGATTGGGGACTCGCTCCATGAGCACATCGACGGACTGCGCTCGACATCTCCCCGTCCGGCGAGCTATCCGGCCAGCTAACCTAGCTAGCAAGCTAGCACGCTCAACAGGAGAACAGCTCCGGCATGGCATCCACGAGATTAGCCTCCCGGTTACCCGTCGTCGTGCTTGTGGCGGTGGTGAACGTCGGGAACGTGCGGGTGCTCGTGTTCTACCGCCGCGTGGCGATGCGGGTGCGCGTGGCCGGCCCAGGCGGGCAGCCCGAAATGCTGGTGCAGGTGATGGCCGTCGTTGTGGCGGTGCCAATGCTCGTGCTGCTGGGCCGGATGGCGGTGGCGATGAGCGTGGCCTTCGCGCAGCAGTACCAGCAGGCCCAGCGCCAGGACTGCGGTAGCCGCGATCTGGACGGCGCCGAACGGCTCGCCGAGTACCAGCACGGATAACAGCACGCCAAAGAACGGCGCGGCCGAGAACACGAGCTGCCCCCTGGTGGCGCCGATGTTCTGGGCGGCGGCGATGTACAGCACGATGCTCGCGCCGTAGGCGAGCGCGCCCAACCCCAGCGCGGCCACGGCGGCGCCCGCGGTCGCGCTCCAGGAGGAGACCGCCAGCCCGATGGCGAGGTTGGTCGCGCCGGCGACCAGACCCTTCCACAGCGTGGTCTCCTGCGGCGTCAGCCCGTCGATCAGCGAGGTAAAGTGGTTGTCGAAGCCCCAGCAGACGCAGGCCAGCGCCACCAGCAGCCCGGGCAGGAGCCCGGCAGACTGTTCCTGCCATGACAGCAGCAGCGCCGCGGCTACCACGAGCCCCGCTCCTACCCAGGCCCGCCTGGTCAACTGGTCGCGGAACAGCACCACGCCCAGCACCGCGGTAGCGACCAGTTCCAGGTTGAGCCATAACGATACCGACGCGGCCGCGGCCACACGCAGCCCCAACAGCAGCAGCACTGGCCCGGCCATGCCGCCCAGCACCACGGCACCGGCCAGCCGTACCTGGTTGGCGCGGTCCAGGCGCACCACCCGCTGCACCACCCGCTTGCGGATCGCGAACGGGCTCACCCCCAGCGCCGCGCCCAGGTAGAGCAACCCCGCCAACTGGAACGGACTCACCTGCTCCAGCAGCAGCTTGCTGAGTGGCGTCGACGCCCCGAATAGCAGCGCCGACACCAGGGCGATGGCAACCCAGAACGTCATGCCGTAGAGAGGTGCCCTGCCGGCAACGGGCGCGGCACCGTTACCTCGATCGCGCCGCTCGGCAATCGTTGCACAACCCGTACAGGGTGATTTCGTGTTGTTCGGTGAGGAATCCGGCCGGAGCGAGCGCCTCAACGCCGCGCAGGCACCCGCTCACCTCCCACAGAGCGTTACAGATGCGGCACAGGAAGTGGTGATGGTGCGGCTTGCCGGCGCGTTCGTAGCGGGCCGGCAAGCCGGGAATCTCGACCGCTCGCAGCCAGCCGGACTTCACCAGGTCGCGGATGGCGCGGTACACCGTGGCGATGCCGAGCTGGGGCAGGTGCTCGCGCGCCGCGGCGCACAGCTCCGTGGGGCTCAGCGGCCGGTCATACGATTCGATGACCGCCTGGATCGCGTCACGCTGTCGGGTTTGCCGTTCCATGGCGCTCCTCGGCAGGCGCGGCCCGCAGCGCACGGCCCAGCGCCGAGATGATCAGAAACACGACCACGCACGCCAGGGCGATGGCCGCCCCCGATGCTACGCTCAGATGGTAGGAGATGTACAGGCCGACCACGCCTGAGAACATGCCGATCGCGGCCGCCGCCAGGACGGCGTGATGGAAGCGGCGCACGACCTGCAGCGCCGCGGCGGCCGGCGCCACCATCAGGGTCACCACCAGCGCGATGCCGATGGTCTGCAGCGCAACGGCGATGGCCAGCGCCATCAGCACGAACTGCAACGCGGTGAGCATCCGGCTGTTGAGGCGGAGCGCGGCCGCGAACACGCGGTCGAAGGTGACCAGCACCATCTCCTTGTAGAACAGCACCACCACCATGACGATGATCGCGGCGACCACGGCGATGCGGATCAGGTCGGCGCCGCTCACGCTCAGCACGTTGCCGAACAGGAAATGCACCAGGTCCACGGCGAAGCTGCGCGCGGTGGAGATGATCACGATGCCCAGCGCGAACATGCCGGAGTAGACCACCCCGACCGCGGCGTCGTCGCTGATGCGGAACCGCCGGACTAGCGCGGACATGCCCAGGGCGGTGAGGATGGCCGTACCGGTCGCCCACCAGAACAGGCGGTCGCGGGACAGCCCGCCCACCAGGTAGCCTACCGCGACCCCCGGCACCAGCGAATGGGCCAGCGCGCTGCCGATGTAGGACATGCCGCGCAGCACCGCGAACGTGCCCACCAGCGCACACACCGCGGCTACCATGGTCACCGCCAGCAGCGCGCGCACCACGAACGGGTAGCCCAGTGGAACGACCAGCAGCTCGTTCACGGCAATGCGCGCATCCGGGGCGGGTCGGAAGCTCCCGCGGGGACACCGTGATCGCAGTGACTGTCCGGCAACGCGTAGCGCGTGCCGTCGGCGTCGATGCGGCGCAGGTTGCTGCCATACGCCTCGGCAAGCCGATCGGCGACCAGCACTTCGGATGCCGGCCCGTAGCCGATCAGCCGCCGATTCAGCAGCGCCACGTGGCCGATGCGCTCCGCCACGCCCAGGTCATGGGTAGCCAGCAGGACGGTCACCGTGTCTCCCAAAGCCTGCAAGGTCGCTTCGAGCTGGCGGTGAGCGCCGGCGTCCAGCCCGACGAACGGCTCATCGAGCATCAGCAACTCCGCCTGCTGGGCGAGCGCGCGAGCGATGAACATACGCTGCCGCTGGCCGCCGGACAGCTCGGCGATCTGGCGGTGGCGCAACGATGCGATCGCGACCCGCTCCATGGCGGCCGCGACGATCGCCCGGTCGCCGCGACGCAGATACCGGAAGTAACCGACGCGGGCGATACGCCCCATGGCCACCACATCCTCGACGGTGGCGGGGAACCGCCAGTTGAGGTCGGCGTTCTGCTCGATGTACGCGATACAGACATGGCGGTTCGGATCACTGCCATAGATTCGGACCGTCCCGGTGGTGGGCCGGTGGATGCCGGCCATCACCTTGAACAACGTGCTCTTGCCCGCGCCGTTCGGGCCGACCACCGCGATACGCTGACCGGCGGTCAATTGCATCGACACCGCTTCGATGGCGATGCGCCCGTCGTAGTGGGCGGACACCGAGTCGACGTCAAGCAGTGCCGTCCCGGGCGCGTGGGGAGACTCGCGGCCGCGCATGCGCATGGTACCTCGCAACCCTACCCCATTTTCGCAGACAACGAAAACGATTCTCCGTTATCGGTTCCTGCTCAGTGCGCCGACGATGCGCTCGACGTTGGTGCGCATGAACTGCTCGTACGTGGCCGCCGGACCGCCCGGCTCGCTCAGGGATCCGGTATACACCGCGACCACCTCGATTCCCAGGTCGTCGGCCACCATCCGCGCCACCTGCGAATTCACCGTCAAGCCCACGAAGATCGCCGGGACCGCGTGCTCGGCGATCGCGTCATGCAGGCTTGCCAAGTGGCGCGCGGACGGCTCGGACGCGGTGCTGAACCCCGGAATGATGGTGTCCAGGACGGTGAATCCGTAACGGTGGGCGAAGTAGCCGAACATGCCGTGGTCGGTGATCAGGATACGCCGGTCTCGCGGAATGGCAGCCACCTGTTCCCGCACCCACGCATCCAACTCATCCAGCTCACCGACGAGCGCGTCTGCCCGTCCGGCGTAGTCCACCCGGTGGTGCGGATCGATCTCGGCGAGCGCTTCGGCGATTTCCGTGGTCCAGGCCGCGACCAGCGTCGGGTCCATCCACACGTGCGCGTCGAACTCGCCGTGACCAGGACCGTCGTCGTGTCCCTCGTCCATGCGCAGGAGGTCCAGGTGCGCGGAGAGATCGACGACGCGCCGCGGCTCCGCGCTCGCGATCAGGTCTCCCAGGAAGTCTGCTTCCAACCCGGCGCCGTTGATGAACACGACGTCCGCATCGGCCACCTGGCGCGCGTCACGGGGCGTCGCCCGGAACGCGTGCGGATCGGCGCCGCGCGGCAGCATCAGGTACAGAGACAAGCGGTCGCCACCCACCGCGGCGACGATGTCCTCGACAATAGTGGTGGTGGTCACCACCGCGACGCGGTCGCTGTCAGGCTCGTCCATGCGTCCCTCGGCGAACGCCAGGGTGCCTGCCGACACCGCGACGAGGACGACGAGTGCACTCACATTCCTGCCCATCGTGGCAGAATGATAACGATACTCCTTTATCATAGTCAATCTGCGGAAACCGTCTGATCCTCGACAGATTCAGGTACTGGAGAGGACGCGAGCGGCAGCCATCCCGGCGGCAGTGGCCAGCAGGCATCCCCCCACGTTCAGGCCGACGTTTGCAAACAGCGCCGGCCAGCGACCGGCCTGCCAAAGCTGGACCGATTCGTAGCTGAACGCCGAGAACGTGGTGAATGCACCGAGGAATCCGGCCATCACCAGCAGCCGGATGGCGCCACCGGACAGTACGCGCCCGGCCAGCGCGGCCGCCAGGAACCCGATCGCCAGCGACCCGATGACGTTGACCGCCAGCGTACCGGCGGGAAACTGCTCCGTGCGGGCGCCGATCCAACCGGACAGGAGAAACCGTCCGAACGCGCCGAAAAAACCGCCGATGCCAACCAGGGCCCCATCGCGCAACAGATCGTTCATCCGCCCTCCTTCCGAAGCGCCCAGCCTCGCGACCCGCCTCACCGGCTCTGCAGGGCCTAATCCAGACCGGTGAGCGCCGCGCTGACGCGCCATAGATCGGCGGCAAGGCGCGGGTCGCCGGCCGCGGACGACGCTCGCGTCTGCCGCCGGTTGACGAAGTAGGAGCCGGTGACGTTGGCCACTTCCGCCGCCAGCGCCAGGTGCGCCGGGGTACGGGCGCCGTCCGCCACGGGACTGCCGCCGCCGAAGTTCACGTGCAGCAGCTTGGTGTCGATCACGCCGGGATGCAGGAAGTTGGCGGTGACCTCCGACGGATCGAGGCGGCGGGCCAGCTCGCAGGTGAACAACGCATTGGCCAGCTTGGAGTTGCAGTACGCCTGCCAGCCGTCGAAGCCGCGCTCCATCTGCAGGTCGTCGAAGTCGATGCGGCCGCTGGTATGCACCCCGGAACTGACGATGACGATCCGTGCGGGAGCGCTCTCCCGAAGCCGGTCGAGCAACAGGTTGATCAGCAGAAACGGCGCCAAATGGTTGACGGCGAAGGTACTCTCGTAGCCGTCCTTCGTGGTGCGGCGCCGCCGCACGGCGATGCCGGCGTTGTTGATCAGCACGTCGAGCCGCGGACAGGTGCGCAGAATCTGCGCCGCCATCGCCCGCACCCCGGCCAGCGACGCGAAATCGCCGGCCACCGCGGTCACGTTCCGGTTGCCGGTAGTGTCCGCCAACTCCCGCGCCGCTGCTTGCGCGCGCGGTTCGTTGCGCCCGTGCACGATCACCGCGCAATCGCGTTCGGCCAACTCCCGCGCGGTGGCGCGCCCGATCCCGTCCGTGCTGCCCGTTACCAGTATGGTCTTCACGTCGACAGAGTATGCCACACCGGCGCCGTGCCACCCAAACGTGCCAGCATGCTTCCCGCGCGCGGCCCTGGCAACGTAGGCCTATCCGTTTCGCGCCATGTGGCGCCACGCGGCTACAAGTAGTGCCGTTCCCGGACGGTGAAGGGATCCGTGGTGTAGGACTCGAACAACACCCGGCCGTCGAAGGCCAGGAGCTGCCGCAGCCGTTCGCGGTAGCCCGGATGCTCGATCATCTGCCGCGCCTGCTCCTTCAGCACCCACGCCACGTCGATGGTTTCATCGTCGGCGCGCGCCACTCCCGCGACCCAGGTACCGACAAAGTCGAAGATTACGCGGCTGCTGCTGAGGTTGGAGTAGACGCCTGCCAGCCGTCCGGCCGCGGCCACGACGCCGGCCTCCTCGCTGACCTCGCGCAGCACACCGTCGACAACCGACTCGCCCTCCTCGATTTGCCCGCCAGGAAACTCCCAGCCGCGCCGCGGCGTGCGCACGAGAAGCACCTTCTCGCCCCTTTCCACCAGCATGCCCGCGGCCACGACGTGTTGCGGATACCCGTTACCGCGCGTCGTGGGCGCGGCAATCGTGTTCGTCGGACGATTCATCGCCATGCGCATGCCGGTCGACTACAGCACTGCGTTCAGGTCGAGCGCGGCGTAGAACACGTCGACGCGGTCCTCGTACAGGAGGTGCAGGGTGTGGCCGTCCGGGTCCAGCTCGGCATCCGGATACATGCCCACCCCCGGGTCGAGAATCACGATGCGCGAGAAGTCGTCGCCGCCGTTGTAGGAAACGTGCAGGGCGAGCGGGCTGCGCTGAGCGCGTCCCGGCAGCGACTCCATTACCGCGTTGGGATTGTTGAGCGCGATCACCACGCCGTTCGGCAGGGCGCGGACGTGGCAGCGGGAGGAGGGGTTGGGCATGTTGGTGGGCTCCCAGTCGCTCCAGGTCACGCCCCCGTCGGTCGACTTCGCGGTATGGATCAGGCCCCAACTGTTGCGGATGAAGAAGCGTAGCGTGCCGTCGTCGTTGGCGATCACCGCCGGTTCCCAGAGCGTGACGTCGGGCGGGCCGTAGCCACTGCGGGTCATATGCGGCGTGCGCCCGACGAGCTGCCAGCTCGCGCCCCGATCGCGGGTAAGCAGTGCGCCGGCCTGGGTGAACCCCTCGTGATAGGGGTTGAGCCGTCGCGGTCCGGTGCGGATTGCGATGGGAGCCAGATACGAACCGTCGGGCAGTGCGATGGTCTTGTTGTTGAGCATGAAGACGATCCCCATGCACAAGCGCATCAAGGCTATCTATATCAGACGACTCGTAGCACTGATTGAGGCGCAACGATGAAATCCGAAGTGAGTTTCGAGGACTACGCGATCAATATTGCCCCTATTCCTGAAGACGAGGGGGCCGGGTACCTGGTCACCTTTCCCGATCTGCCGGGCTGTTTGGCCGACGGGGAAACCCTGGAAGAGGCTATTGCGGAGGCTCGCGACGCGTTCAATGCGTGGGTGTCCGCCGAGTGGGAAGACCGGGGCTCACTGCCCGCGCCGAAGACCTACAGCGGCCAGTTCGTACAACGTATCCCCAAAACACTGCACATGCGGCTCGCCAAGCGCGCGGCGAGCGAGGGAGTGAGCTTGAATCAACTGGCTGCATCGCTGCTGGCTCGAGGGCTCGCCGAGCGCTGAGTTCAATGCTTGGCCAGTGGCGCTCGCGAGGGGTTGACATTAATTCGATGTTTCGCGAAATATACAAACATGACGAGCGACACGGGCAGTCTCCTGGCGGTCGAGGATGCCGCGTCCACCTTTGCGGCGCTTGGGTCGGAGCAGCGGCTCACCGTGTTGAACGCCCTGGTGCGGGCTGGGCCGGAGGGGCTGCCGATCGGCGCGCTGGGTGAGCGCACCGGTGTCACCGGATCGACCCTGACCCATCACGTGCGGATCCTGGCGCAGGCCGGGCTGGTGCACCGAGTCAAGCGCGGGCGCTCGATCATCTGCGCCGCGGTCGCCTACCCGAGCGTGCAGGCACTGTCCGCCTATCTGCTGTCGGAGTGCTGCACCGACAGCGCACACCCCCACGAGGGAACCGTTCATGAGTAGCCACGGTCACTCGGTGACACCCGCGGCGGCGCACGCCGATGCACCCACATCGTCCAACGGCCAGCATTCCCGCGTCGAAACGGGCTGCTGCGGCAGTGCGCCGGCCTCCGCATCTTCCGCGGAGCAGCGGGCGCCGGGTGCGCTGAACCTGCGCCGGCTGTGGCAACGGGCCGACAAGGCGTGGCTGGCGATCGGGCTGATTCCGCTGCTGCTGGCGATTCTGGACCCCACGCAAGTGGCCCCTGCCGTGCGCTTTGCGGTCGGCGCGATCCTGCGCACCGGCATGTTCATCGCCGGCGCGGTGCTGGCGGTGGCCTGGTTGCGGGCCACCGGCGCCGAGGCGCTGCTGAGCCGGGCATTCACGGGACGGGAGTCGCGCATGATTCTGCTCGGTGCGCTGGTGGGTGGGCTGGCGCCGTTCTGCTCCTGCGAGGTGATCCCGTTCATATCCGCCCTGCTGGCGGTCGGAGCGCCGCTGTCGGCGGTAATGGCGTTCTGGCTCGCCTCGCCGCTGATGGATCCGGCGATGTTCCTGATCACCGCGGGTACGCTCGGCACCGATTTCGCGGTGGCGAAGACGGTGGCGGCAGTGGGGCTTGGCGTGGGCGGCGGGTTGCTGGTGAAGGCGTGCGCCGGCAGCAGTCTGTTTGCCGATCCGCTCAGGGCGCAGCCGTCTGTCGGCAGTTGTGCTTCGGGATGCGGGCCGGGATGCGACACCGACCCGTCCGCCGCCCGTACGGAGTGGGCGTTCTGGCGTACGCCGGCGCGGCTGCGGACGTTCCGCGATACCGCGGCCGGGAATGCGCTGTTCCTGGCCAAGTGGCTGTTGCTGGCCTACCTGGTGGAGGCGCTGATGCTGGAGTACGTACCGGCGCAGGTGATCGCCTCGGTGCTCGGCGGCGACGGTCTGCGGCCCATCCTGCTGGGCGCGGTGGTCGGGGCGCCGGCCTACCTGAACGGCTTCGCCACGGTGCCGCTGGTCGACGCCCTGCTGGCACAAGGGATGTCGAACGGCGCCGCCATGTCGTTCGTCATCGCCGGCGGCGTGAGCTGCATCCCGGCGGCGATCGCGGTGTGGGCGCTGGTCAAACGTCGAGTCTTTGCCGCCTACATCGGCATCGCGCTGGCCGGCTCCGTACTTGCGGGTCTGGCCTGGAGCGTAATCGCCTGACGCCGGGCCGGCAGACGATGCCTCACACCACGGTGACGGTAGCCGGCAGTCCGTCGTAGCGTTTCAGGGATTGGACCGCGCGGTGGCGCGTGCCAGCACCGCCTGCAGCAGCACGTTGGCGCCGGCGGCGCAGTCCTCGCGGGTGGCGTTCTCCTGCTCGCTGTGGCTGATGCCGCCCTCGCACGGAATGAAGATCATGGCGGTCGGTACGCGTGCCGCGAGGTGGCAGGCGTCATGGCCGGCGCCGGACACCATTTCCCGCCACGACAATCCCTGGGCAGCCGCGGCGCGGCGCACCGCACCGGTGCATCCGGGATCGAAGCGCAGCGGCGGCTGGTGCATGATCTCGTTCAGATCCAGCTCCAGGTTGTCGGCGGCGCAGATCGCCGCCGCCTCCGCTTCCAGGGCATCCTTCATCGCGGCCAGTTGCGCCTCGTCCTGGTGGCGCAGATCGACGCTGAACGCGACCCGGCCTGGGATGGTGTTGCGTGAGTTGGGATGCACGGCCAGCGAGCCTACGGTCGCGCTCGCGGCGGGCAGGTGGGCATGGCCGATGCGATTCACCGCCGTCACGATGCGTGCCGCGCCGAGCAGCGCATCGCGCCGTTCCTGCATCGGCGTCGGGCCGGCATGCGCCTCGCGTCCGGTCACGATCAGGTCGAACCAGCGCAACCCGTGGGCGCCGGTGACGACGCCGATAGTTGTCCCTTCCCGCTCCAGAACCGGCCCCTGCTCGATGTGCAGCTCGAACCAGGCGCCGAGTTCGGCCACCGCCACCCGGTCACCGCCGCGGTAGCCGATGCGCTCCAATTCCGCGCCGAAGGTGCGCCCCTCGGCATCGGCGGTGGCCGCCATGCGGGCGGCGTCGAACCGGCCGGTGAACACACCAGAGCCCATCATCGAAGGAGCGAAGCGGCAGCCCTCCTCGTTGGTCCACGAGACCACCTCCACGGCCCGCTCGGTAACCACGCCGTGGTCGTTCAGCGTGCGCACCACCTCCAGGGAGGCCAGCACGCCCAGCGCACCGTCGAAGCGGCCGGCCGCCGGCTGGCTGTCGAGATGGCTGCCCGCCGCCACCGCCGGCGCGTCGCCGCGGCGTCCGGCCCGGCGCGCGAAGATGTTGCCGGCCGCATCGATCCTTACGCTGCAACCGGCCTCGCGGCACCAGGAAATAAACAGGTCGCGGGCGGCGCGGTCGCCGTCGGTCAGCGCCTGCCGGTTCACGCCGCCGGCCGGCGTGGCCCCGATCTCCCCCATCCGCGACAGGCTGTCCCACAACCGGTCGCCGTCGATCCTCAGGTCGTCCACGGCGGCCAATACGGTTACGAACCGCCTTGCGGCGCCGTCTGCGCATCTGCCGGTTCCACCGCCCGAGATGCGAGCATGCGCCCGCCGAGGGTAGAGGGCGAGATCACCTGATCGACGCCCAGCTTCCTCACCTTCTCGACGTTCTCCTCATCCTCGATGCGGACCAGGATCGCGAACTCGGCGCGCGGCGTGTCGTCGCGCAGATCCTTGGCGTTGACCGCCACGAGGGTATTCATCGAGTCGGAGTCGTAGGTGGCGATCACCGCTTGCGCCGTAACGACGTTCGCATCCAGCAGCGTCTCGCGCAGCGTGGGGTCGCCCTCCAACACGTCGTGACCTTTCGCGCGCAGGATCTGCGCTACCCGCTCGCGGTCGTCGATGATCACCACCTGCACGCGGCGGTCGCGCAGTTCGTCGGCCACGCTCGCTGCCACGCCGCTGTAGCCGCACACCACGACGTGAAGCAACCGACAGATCGCCCATCGGCGCAGCTTCCGCAGCCTCCGCCGATCGTAACGCTGAGTAGATCACGGCTCACACGTTACGCCGAATGCTGCGCGGTCCGCACGGTGCGCGGCGCCGCACTCGCGGCGCATGCCACCATCGATCAACGGCGAAAGACCGCGACTCCGGGGCGCTCTGCCGCGTCGTTCCTGCCGACACTGCGATGTGAGCGGCTGCGGCGGCCTGCTCGCCGATCGCGGCCAGGACACGGGCGGCAGTCGGGGCGTCGCGACACACCAGGAAACAGGCGCCGCCGCCGCCGGCACCGCTGAGTTTGCCGCCCGCCGCCCCCGCCGTGCGGCCGTCGCGCAGCAGCCGCTCCTGAGCGCAATCGCCCAGGCCGAGTTCGGCGAGCAGCCGCTGCGCGTGATCGGCCACGGCGCCCAGCGCTTTCGCGCGCGGTTCCGGCTCGAGCAGGAGCGCCTTCGCCTCCGTGCTGCACTGGCCCAGGCGACGCAACGTATCCTGGATTGCGGTGTCTCCCGCGCGCACCCGCTGCGCCACCGCTGCGACATGCGCCCTGGTGTCGCCACGGCGCGGCACGGCCGCTACCACGAGATGCAACTCGACGGCCGGCACCGGCTCGTAGCACGGCAGCCCGCCACCGCCGCTGTCCCAGGTCAGCGAGCCGATTCCGGGACTGGCGGCGAGGCCGGTGTCCGCTCCCGATGGCGTGCCGTGGAACACCCGCTCCCGTTCATGGGCGCCGCGCCACGCTGTCGCGGCAGAGGGCGGCGGCACTGCGGCGCTCGTCAGGGCGCGTTCGGCGGCGACGCACAACGCGGCGCTGGACCCGAACCCGAGCCCGATCGGAATCTGCGAGCGGATTTCGACGACCGCGTGCAGGTCTGGCACGGCGAGCATGGCCGCGACTCGTTCCGGCAGCGACGGGAGCGGCTCGATGGCCGCGCGCGAACCGGCGTGGCCGGTCTCGGCACCGGGGATGATCTTCAACTCCAGCGTCCAGGGCAGACTGATGCCGAGGGCGGGATGGCCGTAGACGGCGGCATGTTCACCGAACAGAAGCAACTTGCCGGTAGCGCGGCCGGTCAGCTCAGCTGTTTCCGGACGAGACAGCGTAATCCCTCCTCTGCCTGACGCAGCGGCAACGCGTACGGCGCGCCCGGTCCGTCCGGCGCGTCCGGCGGCGGGGTGCCCGGCGGAGCCGCGGCGATGCCCAATTCGCCGCCCGCCCCAACCGGCTTGGCCGCCCAGCCGAGGGCACGAAACCGGTCCAGACGGTCACGCAGTTCGGGCGGTTCTACCGCCACGCCGATCCGTGCACCGAGCCAGCGGGTCAGCTCGCCGCCGGCTTCGATTGCCGCGCAGCAGGCGGCTGCATCGTTGGCGGCCAGGAATTGCTCGACTACCTCGCGCGAGCGCCCGAGAAACCGATCCGCCGCACCCGGTTTACGCTGCCGCCACTCTTCATAGCGGGCCACCGCGCCGGGCGTCGCCAGGGGGCTGGCACCCTGCACCAGATAGAGCGTCGGCAGTTCCGACGGCCGGTGCGGCGACACGGCCGGCGTGCGGCCGCCGGAGAAGCGCACTACCCTGCCCCACACCGAGGTCGCCACGTCGTAACCGCTGCCGCGGCCGCCCTGAGCTGCCCGGTGGGCAGCCACGGCAGTCGCAAACACGCGCCGTCGCACGGCATCCCGGCTGCCGCCGCCGCCGACGGGGACAGCGCCGCGCAACGCGCCCCGGCTTGTCGCCCAGCGTTCGTCCGCGGCGGCTGACGAGTCCAGGTGGCCACAATGTTCCCGGTCGTCCCGGTCGGGCGCGCACTCTGCCCCCTGCCGGCACGCAGCCAGCAGCGCGGCGACGGCGACCGCCACCGCGGCGCTCGACCCGAGCCCCAACTTGCCGTGCGGGCCGGCGAACCGGGTCGAATCCACGGTGATCGATCCGCCCGGCGGCCCACACTCCGCTACCAGGGCAGTGAACAGCGGTGAATCGCAGTGCCGCGGTGTCCAGGCGAATCGCTGCGCTCCCATGCGGCCGGCGATGCGCGGCGGGCCGCCGCGATCAAGCGTAGCGTGAACCTCGGGATGGAGCGCCACCGCTACGCCGGGAGCGTCCGGCTCGGTAACGGCGTACTCGCCGAGCAGCAGCACGCTTCCCGGTGCCGCCACTGCGCAGCTAGCAACAGGCACGGTCACCCTCGTACCGCCGCAGACCTGAACATCGACTCACGATCCAACGATGTACGGCCCCGGACCGGGCGCCGTCTCAATCAGGTCGCCGGGAGCCAGTCCTGCCTCGGTGAGCAGGGCGGCCCGGATCGTTTCGACGTCGGCGGCGAGACAGGCGATCTTGACCTGCGGGCCGGCGTCCATGGTCTCCCAGGCGTCGATGCCGCCTTCCCGCAACTCCTCCAGCACCTCCAGTACCCGCAGCGACTGTGCGCGCAGGTAGTTGATCGGTGGATCGGCCGCCAACATGGTACCGAACATGCGCAGGTAGCTGACGCGCATGAGCGGGCCAAGCCGGCCCAGGTCGCGGGTGCGCACCGCCTCGAGCGCCGCCCGATAGGTGGCATCCGCCGCCGCCACCCAAGCGTCGTAGTATGGCGACGTCGCCGCCACATGCATCATGGCGTTGCGCGACGGCACCGGCTTGCGGCGGCGCGAGGTAACTGCCACCAGCAGGCGCAGCTCGGGCCAGTGGTCCGGCGGGAATACGCCCGCGGCGGCCTCGGCGCGAGCCTCGAGGATGCTGAATCCGCCCCACAGCGCGCGTGCCGCCGACGCGGAGCCGACGCGGGCCAGAGCCGACAGGCGGGAGCGGGCGCTGCCTCGGCTGTGCACGCCCGCTAACTGGCCGCACCCCACCGCCAGGGCGGCGAACAGCGACGCGGAACTCGCCAGGCCCGCGCCGCCAGGGAAGTTGTTGCGCGCCTCCGCCCGGTAGCGGGTGGTCACATCCAGGGTGGCGCGTGCGGCATCGAAAAATGGCCGATGCCGTTCTGCCGGCACCTCCGCGCCATCCACCGTCAGGCAGTCGGCGCCGGAGGCCTCGCACACACACACGTCCGTTTGGAGGTCAGTAACGGTGACCGCCAAGCTGGGAGTGGCCGGCAGGTTGCGCCGGGCATCGCTCTTGCCCCAGTACTTGACCAGCGCCAGCGACGGCGCCGCCCGCACCAGCACGCTCCGCGTGCTAGTCACCGCTACCCGCAGCGGCCAAGCGCGAATCCTTACTGCAAACAAACATCTGCCACGTCATTCTGTCACTCCTGAATTGCTCAATTCAAACACAAGTTCAGACATCATCGCTTGCGGACGGCGTTTTTTCAGCAGTTGTACCATTGCCCGTGATATCATATACTTCCGTGCATGCGGTTTGTACTGGATACCAACATCGTTGTCTCCGGTCTCCGCAGCCCGGCCGGAGCATCTGCGGCTTTGTTGGATCGTGCCCTGAGCCGGGCTTTCACGCTACTTCTATCCGTGGCTCTGGCCTTGGAATATGAGGCAGTAGCCAAGGAACCTGAACAGCGTATCGCATCCGGCCTGAACGAGGCAGAGGTGGCGACCGTTCTCGCATCACTTTGCTCCGTTGCGGAGCCGGTTTATTGTTGGTTCCTGTGGCGTCCGCAGCTGCGTGATCCAGCCGACGAGATGGTGCTTGAAACGGCCATCAACGGTGTCGCCGATGGCTTGGTGAGTTTCAATCGGCGACACTTCGGGGGTGTGGCCACACGATTTGGGATTCCCGTGCTCTCACCCCAGCAGGCCCTGAGGAGGATATCCGATTGAAGAAGCAGATCAGCACATTCCCACTAAGGCTTCCTGCATCGTTGAAGGCGACCGTCGCCGCAATCAGTCATGAGGAAGGTACGAGCATCAACCAGTTCGTGGCGATGGCGGTCGCCGAGAAGGTTTCGGCCATGAAGACGGCTGATTTCTTTGCTCAGCGTCGCGCCGATGCCGATATCGAAGCGTCGCGGCGCGTGCTTCGACGTACCGGAGGATCACCTCCGAGCCCCGAAGACCGCATGTCGTAGCGCCTCCCTCGCAGTTCCTCTCATGTCATGCCGGATGCGTGGCGCGCCGGGTGCACAGGAGTCGGCGGGCGCTGGCGACATCCATTTGCTTTGCCTCGGTCAGCGCGGTGGCGATCTCGGTTATCGCCGCGCCGCGGGCGCCGGCGTCGAAAGCCAGACGCTCGGCGTGCAGCCGCATGTGGCCGTGCTGGATGCCCTCCGCAACCAGCGCGCGCAGCGCGGCCAGATTCTGTGCCAGTCCGACGGCGGCGGCGATGGCGGCCAGGCGGCGGCTGTCCGGGTTGCCGAGAATGCGCAACGCAAGGCGGCCGACCGGGTGCACGCCCACGGCGCCGCCCACGATACCGAGCGGAATCGGGCACTGCAGCCGGCACAGCAGGTTGCCGTCCGCGATCCGGTAGCTGGTGAGCGGGGCGTAGCGTCCGCCGGCGGCGGCCCAGCCGTGCGCGGCGGCCTCGACCGCGCGCGTGTCGTTGCCGGTGGCCTGGGTGAGCGCGGCGATGCCGTTCAGCACCCCCTTGTTATGGGTCACGGCGCGGTCGTGGTCGGCGGCGGCGATCGCGGCGGCGCGCACGATGCGCTGCGCCACTTCGGCGCCGGAGTAACCGCCGCGTCCCAGCCGGGAGCATGGTACCTGCCCCGCCGCACGTACCAGAGCGCGCCGGCTAGCGTTGGTAACGATGGCCATCAGCGTGCGCCCTCCGGTGAGCCGTTCCAGCACGGGGCGTACCGCTTCGCCCGCGGTGTTGACCTTGTTCGCCCCCATGGCGTCGCGCACGTCGAGGTCGATCTCCACCTTCACCACCGCCCCGATCAACTGCGCGGTCACATCCCGAAAGCCGCCGCCGCGCTGCACCAGGCTCGCGACCGCATCGTCCACCAGCGAGGCGATCTCAGCGCGCGCCGCGCGGATGGCATGCTCCGCGTCATCGCGCGGCTGCTCGACAAACAGTTGCACCGTAGCGATCGGTGGATCGGCCTCGGTGCGGATGCCGTCGCCGCCGTGGCCGTCCGCCAGCAGCCGCCCGCCGTAGCTGGCCGCCGCCACCACCGAAGCCTCCTCGGTGGCGAGCGGGACCACCAGCTCCTCGCCGTCCACGCGAAAACCGGTCGCCAGTCCGACCGGTAGCGGGAACGTGCCCACCGCATTCTCCACCAGCAGGTCGGCCAACGCGCTCGTTTCCGCGTCTCCGCACAGGGCCGCGGGCAGGTTGTCGCCGATGGCGGCGGCGAGCGCGGCGCGGCGCTCGGCCATCGGCAGGCGGCGGAAGCCGCGCGGCAGAGCGATCGGCCGCATGGCCCGGTTCATCGACCCGGCCGCGGCCCGGTTACGCCGAGACATGCAGGGCGGACCAGCCGCCGCCGCACAGCGGTTGTCCGCGGGCCGTCGCACAGTAGGGCCATGGTTGTGGGCGGGCGACGCGCAGCATGGCGACGGTTACGAGCCGGTTGCACGAATCGGCCATGTGCATCCAGCCGCCTCGCACCGGCGCGCGCGCCGTGGCCCAGATAGCGGTATGCACGGAGCATAGAGTGCGGTCTCAGGAGGCGGCGAGCGCGGCCGGTACCGCCAACTCCCCTTCCAGCGACAGCGGCCGCGCGCGCGTCACGTCGATGGAGAGGTGGCTGCCGATCAGGTCGGCGCCGCCCGGAAAGCGTACCGGAACGCGCCCCTCGGTGCGGCCGACCAGGAGGCCGGGCTTGCGGTCCTCCGCCTCCACCAGCACCTCGACCGTGCGGCCTTCCCAGCGCCGGTTGTGGCGCAAGGCGGTGTCCTGCAGCACGTCGGACAGCACCTGCAGACGCCGCTTCTTGTCGGCCTGCGGCACATCGTCCGGCCAGCGCGCCGCCGCCGCTCCCGGCCGCGGCGAATACATGGCGATATAGGCCATGTCGAACGCGAACTCCTCCATCGCCAGGCGCGTGCGCTCGAACTGCTCCTCGGTCTCGCCGCAGAAACCCACGATGATGTCGGTGAACAGCGTCGCGGTGGGCAGGGTGGCGCGGATATTCTCGACCACCGCGCGGTACTGGTCGAGGCGGTGGTTGCGATTCATGCGAATCAGCACCTTGTCGTCGGCCGACTGCATCGGCAGATGGATCTGTTTGGCCAGCGAGTCGTGCTCGGCGATGCGCTCCAGCACCTCCGGCGACATGTCCGCCGGATGCGGCGAGGTAAAGTACACCCACACCTTGTGCGCAGCGGCATCGCACCGCTCGCCCACCTCGGCGAGCAGCGCGGCAAAGGTCGGCTCGGCGCCCGGCCGGTCGCGCCCGTAGGAGTTCACGTTCTGACCGAGCAGCGTGATGTTGCGGTAGCCGTGCGCCAGCAGACGGTCCACCTCGCGCAGCACGTCTGCCGCCGGCCGCGACACCTCGCGCCCGCGCGTGTAGGGCACCGCGCAGAAGGTGCAGAACTTGTCGCAGCCGTTCTGGATCGGGACGTAGGCGGTGTGGTCCGACCCGTAGCGCGGCGCGATGCCCCAGAACCGATCGGTATGGTTGAGCGTCACCGAGCGTCCCGGCTGCAGGGCGGCGTCGATCGCCGCGGGAGTGACCACGCCGGAGGTGCGGATCATTTCCGGGAGCTGCGGCAGGTCGTCGATGCGGAACACCAGGTCGAACAGGCGCAGGAACTTCGCCTCATCCTTCGGCAGGATGCAGCCCGACACGAAGGTGAGCAGCGGGCGTTGCGCCTTCCAGCGGTTCCACTCGTGGATGCGCCCGTAGATGCGGTCGATCGCCTTCTGGCGCACCGAGCATGCCACCACCCCGAGCAGGTCGGCCTCTGCGTCGGAGGGCGCCTCGGCGAACCCCGCCCCTTCCAGCACCGACGCGATCCGCTCCGCGTCCGAGGTATTCATCTGGCAGCCCAGCGACAGCAAGCGATAGGTCATGGCGACCGGCAATGTACTGCGCCATCGCGCTTTTGGTAAGGCCCGCCGCTCCGGCAGTTCCGGCAGCGGGCCGGCGAATGAGGTATATTGCTCATTCGTAACGGGCGACCATGCCGAGCAACATCCTCGAAACCATAGACCGGCTCAAACAGCAACTCGACGCGCTGCGTCCGCTGCCGCCGGAGGTGACCGGCCGGGTCGAACAGAAGCTGAGGATCGAGTCCAACTATCACTCCAACGCGCTCGAAGGAAACACCCTCACACTGGCGGAAACCCGCAGCTTGCTGCTGCACGGCCTCACAGCACGCGGCAAGCCGATGCGCGAACATCTCGACATCGAAGGCTACGACCGCGCAATCAAGGAACTCGCGCGCATGGCCAGGGAAGACCACCCGCTGAGCGAGTCGTTCATTTGCAATCTGCACCGCGTGCTGCTGAACGAGCCGTACGAAGTCGAGACAATCGCCGCCGACGGCAGAAACACCAGGCGGGCCATCGCTGTCGGCGCGTACAAGAGCACGGCCAACAACATCGTGACCTCGACCGGCGAGACCTATTACTTCACGCCGCCGGAACAGGTCCGGCACGCGATGCGCGAACTGATCGACTGGTACCACAAGCAGGAGGACGAAGGCGAGCATCCGATCATCAGCGCGGCATTCTTCCACTACCGGTTCGTCCGCATCCATCCGTTCGACGACGGCAATGGCCGGATGGCGCGCCTGTTGATGAACCGGATCCTGCTCCGGCACGGCTATCCTCTCGCTATCGTCCGGCGGGACACCCGGGCCCGCTACCTGCAGGAACTCGAACGAGCCGACCAGACCGAAGACCCAGGCCGGTTCATCGAATATATCGCCTCCTGCTGCGAATACCCCCTCAACCTCTACCTGCGCGCCGCCCGCGGAGAGCCGATCGAAGATACCGACGACATCGATCGCGAGATCGCTCTGTTCCGGAAGGCCCTCGGCGATGGTACCGAAGCGCAAGATCACGTGGACCTGCGGCGTCACGTGGCCGAAGCGGTGCTGCCGTTCCATTCCTACTGCCGGGCGAAATTCCGAGCGCTTACCGCCGAACTATTCAGCCCTGGTCCGGATTCGCTGCCGCAGCTCTCAGGCCGGAACGCCGACGGCCGGCATTTTCGCCTCGCTCGCATCACTGCAGCCGACCGGGTTCCGGAACGAGCATCGGACATAGCGATCGAATTCGGTTTTTCCGCGGTGGACTTTCAGAATACCGATTGGACGATTACCGCGGTCATCAAGAACACGCTCGGCAGACGCCAGTGCAACTGGGAACTGTTGGTCTTCTACGTCTCGCCCGCCGCCAGGGATTTCTCCGCCCGGTACGAGGGGGACGACCGCGACGAGTTGCGCAAGACATTCAATCGGCTGCTGCGAGACATGATGAGGACGATGAACCGTTGGGATTCGCAGTCCAGCTAACAATCACCAGCGGACGAACCCGGTGTGCCGTCATGCATGGTCTTTGGCGTCACGGAGCGATCGTGCCTACTGATCATAGCGCCCCCTGCCCCAGGCGGCGTATGAAGTCGGCGGCAGGGAGGATGTCGATGCCGTCGTCGGTGCGGCGGGCGCGCGGTTCCAGACAGACGACGATGCGCCGGCGAACGCCGGGATGCTCTTCCATCAGGGTGCGCAGCCCACGCAGATGATCGCGGGTGATGCGGGCGCTCGCCTTCGCCTCCACCGCGACCTCCATGTCGCCGAGCACGAAGTCCACCTCAATCCCGCTCGGCAGCCGCCAGTAGGTCAACTCGAGATCCCATTCCTGGTACTCGATACCGGCCGACAGCTCGTGAAAGACCCAGTTCTCGAACGCCTTCCCGTACAGCGGCGAGCCCGGCGTGAGTTCGCCGCGACGGGTCAGGCGGTTCACAATGCCCACATCGGCGAAATAGAACTTGGGAGCACCGATCACCCGGCGCTTGCGCCGCTTGCGGTATGCGGTCAGCCAGCGTCCGAGCAGCGTGTCGTTCAGAATCTCGAAGTAGGCCTTGGCGGTAGGGCTCGACACGCCGCACTCGCGCGCTATGTTGGAGAAGTTGACCATCTCTCCGTCGCTGAGCGCGGCGGCGTCCAGGAAGCCGGAGAACGCCGGCAGATTGCGGACCAGACCCTCGGCAGCGACTTCTTCGCGCAGGTAGTCTGCGATGTAGGCGTCGAGCAGGCGTCGCGGCCGGGCCGCCTGGTAGATGCGCGGCAGGTAACCGTGGTTCAGCATCCGGCTCAGGTCGAAGGCGGCGCCCAGCTCGCCGGCGGTGAGACCGCGCAACTCGTAGCGCACGGCCCGCCCCCCGAGCAGGTTGGCCGCACCGCGCCGCACCTTGCGGGCGCTCGAGCCGCATAACGCGAAGTGGAGCCCGCGATTCTCGATCAGCCAGTGCACCTCGTCGAGCAGCGCCGGCACCTTCTGAACCTCGTCAATGACGATCTGCCGCCCGGATAGCGGCGCCGCCGCTGCCAACTCCTGGCGCAGGTACTCGGGGTGATCGAGATAGCGCCGGAACACCTCGCTCTTCAGGAGATCGACCCAGTATGCATCCGGGTAGCAGCCCCTGAGCAGGGTGCTCTTGCCCGCCTGACGCGGCCCCCACAGAAAGAAGGTCTCGCTGCCAGGTTGCGGAAGGACGAGCGACCTGTCGAACATATACTTTAATATATCATGACAATCTAAAACCGTACATCAACGAACTGGCGAACTGGCGAACTGGCGAACTGGCGGTGCTCATGCGTGTCGCCCGGCTGCCGAAGAGCCGGTCGAGTCAGCGGATGTAGTAGCCGGACACGCGCCACGTTCCGCGGTCCCACATGGCGGTGACGGTCTCGACCGCGGCTTTCTTGTTGGCATAAGAGGCTGCAAAGCCGACTACCCAGTAGCGGCCGTCGGGGGCGCCGGGTAGCGTCTCGTGATACTCCGCCGTGGCCATGGAGCGGGAGATCGGTTTGCCCATCGGCACCAGTGCGGTGTGCAGCGCTTGAGCAAGCTGCTCTTCACTCACGGCTCCGCGCATCAGTTCCGCGGCGCGCGACCAACAGGCTTGGTAGTCGCCGGCGTCGAGCAGCGCCAACCACTCCTGCGCGGCTTCCAGCGCCTCGTCCCGCTCAGCCATGGGAACCCCCACTCTACCACGGAAGAACCGGCCTCACCCGGAGCCAATCGCGATTCCGAGACAGACTCGCTCCCGCTGGTGGCCATGGGTGGCTCACGATGCGTATACTTTACCGAACGTTCCAGATAGCTTGCCCCGCTGGGGCGTGGCGGACGATCAACGCAGCAGCATGGAGGGACCTGATGCCGACTGAACAGAACAAGCTCTACCTCTACGAGGCGCTGGAATTGCGCGCCGAATACGATGCCCGCATCAAGACCCTGCGCGATTGTTTGCCGGAGACGCGCAAGAGCCGGGACCGGATCGGCATGTACCGCACTGACGAGCAGCAGCTCCGCGCCGCCGACGATTTCGACGTGGCGGCGGCGCAGGGGTCGCTACGGGCGCTGGAGCACAAGCGGCGCAAGCTCAACAATGCGATCCAGCGCGCCAACTACGCCCACACCGTGAGCGTCGGCGGCGAGGCGGTCGACCTGAGCGAAGCCCTCGAGATGCGCAAGGGCCTGTCCGACCGCATCGGTGAGCTGCACACCCAGAGCGTGCAGTCCGCCTACGTGCGGGTGATTTACAAGGAAGACCGCGACATCGTGGAGCCCAACGACGCCACCTTCGTGATGAGCATGGAGCAACTGGAGTCGGCGCGCCGGGAGTTTCGACGCCTCAACCGGGGTTTGCGTGCGGCAAGCTTCACGGTAGTGGTCGAATTCGCGGACGAGTAGTAGGGAAGCCAGCAAACAGAGCAGGAGACGGGGGAGTAAGTGCGAGTCTCCCGGCGACGGGAGCGTAGCCCAGTAGATCGGCGACTGCGACAGCCATACATCGGGGGTTTGAAACGCCTTTGTTTACCGGTAAAGCCCGGCAGCCAGGCAGCGGCGTAGCGCCTCAGCAAGCACAGCCCGAAAGCGAAACAGCTTCATGACTCCGAGTCTCCTGCTCCTTTCTCCGTACGGCCTCGCGATGGGAGGCCGAGCGGAACCCAGGTCCGAATCAGTGCCGTCACCTCTTCGACCGTGCGATAGCAGGATGCCTGGAACTCCGGCGTGAGGTCGTACGCGGCGCCCGCCTGCTCGAACTCATCCTCATCGGCGATGACTGGTTCGTCGCCGTGGCGGCGGAGCACGTCCAACTCGTGGTCGGTGTAGTGCAACTCGCCGTTCGCGATCTGCGGCGGGCTGGCGATGTGGACGTAGATCTCGGTGAGTGTGCCCGCCGGGTCGTAGAGTTCCAGCAGGTTGTAGGGCCGCTCGAACCAGTAACAGGCGCGGATGTCCGCCTGTGAGGCCCAGCCGCCCTTGGGGCCCGCAACGGGGTTGCCGGCCCGTGAGAAGGTGTGCACGGAACGGCTGTCGACCGCTATGATGACGCTCGTCCACCAGCGCCGGCGGGTACCGTCCAGGTTGAACGCGACGACGGTGATGGCTTCGCCCACTTTCATCGGCTGGCCCGCCTCACCGTCCGTAGCGGACGGGTCACTCGACCTCGCGCAGGAGCCGGGCGCGCTCAGGTCGTGGAACGCTATCATCGATCAACTGCCAGTCCCGGGATCTGTTCCGCGCCGGCCGCGACCTCGATCGAAGAGCCGGCGAAATCATCTCCCACCGGCTCGTGTCGGCCGCCAAGGCAGCGTGCCAGGAACGCCTCCGCCACGGCCAGGAACGAAAGGGTGTTCTCCGGGCGGGCGAAGCCGTGGCCTTCGTTGGGGTACAGCAGGTAGGTGACCGGTATCCCCCGCTGCGCCATAGCCTGCACGATCTGGTCGGACTGTCGGACTCGGCCTGCTTGACGCGAGGATCGTTGGCGCTCTGCCCGATCAGCAGCGGGCGCACGATGCGGTCGACGCGGGAGAGCGGCGAGCGTTCGGCCAGGAATCGCCGCCCCTCCGCGGTGGAGTTGTCGCCCACGCGGGCGCGCAGCATCGCCAGCATCGGCTTCCAGTAAGGCGGAGTGGAGTCGAGCAGGGTGTTCAGGTTGGACGGCCCGACGATGTCGACACCGCAGGCGAACACTTCCGGCGTGAAGGTCAAGCCCGACCAGGGTCGCGTAACCGCCGTAGCTGTCGCCCATGATCGCCACTCGTTCCCGGTCCGCTATCTCCTCATCCACCGCCCAGTTCACGATGTCGATCAGGTCGTCGTGCATCTTGCGCGCCCACTCCCGGTCGCCGGCGTTCAGGAACGCCTTGCCGAAGCCGGACGAGCCGCGGTAGTTCACCGAGACCACCGCGTAGCCGCGATTCGCCAGAAGCTGGTGGACGGGGTGGTAACCAGCGAGCAGGAGATTGATTGCACCTGCCCCTTGCGCTGTTCTGCGGTCCGCTCGAAGTCGCCGGCAACGGCCTCGTCCAGCACGGTCCAGGTGCGGAACTGGTAGTCGAACGCCACCGCCTGCGGCCGGCGAGTCACCGGGTGGTGCACCTGGTAGGCAGCGTCGGCGCGTGGATCCCGGGCCAGTTCCTGATCGACCCCGGTCTCCAGGTCCATCGCCACGAGGGCTGACGTGTCCCGTCCACGGCTGTCCAGCAGGTACAGGGTGTGCCCGTCGGCGTCGAAACAGAGCGGCTGGGTCGTCAGATTATTCTCTGCCCCGATGGTCATGCACGGCTCCCAACGCCCGGACGCGGACAGCGCGAGTACGTGCGTCTCGCCGTCGGGCTGGATCACCATGGCGAGGCGGAGATTGAGATCGCGGTCGGTCACGAAGCGGCTGGCGCCGATGTCGTTGCGGACGATAGATCGCGCCGCGCCGGTCAGGATGTTGACCCGGTACAGGTCGTGGAGCGAAGGATCGCGGCGGTTGAGCCCGACCAGCACCTCGTCCGGGAACTTGTCGGACATTTCCTGGAGGACAGCCTGGGGATCGACTCTCTCTCGTGTTTCACGCTCCTCCTTCCCGAAGCACGCGGGCGCCGAGGGACGTCAGCGTGTAACCCGTGTCGTGACTGATGGTGAGCCCGAGGGCCTTCAACTTGCGCACGTTGCTCTTGAACGGGGCGGTCTCCATCCCGAGGCGCGGCGCTAGCCGGGAGGCCGCGACGCGGGGGTTGGCGTAGATCAGAGCGAGGGTGGCACCGGCCCAGGGCCCGACGCGGCTGCGGATGTCCATGTTGCGCAGCCGGCCGAGCAGGCCGCTCAGCGCGTCCTCGGAGACGTCGGCGGATACGTCGGCCACCGGGGCGCGCGGGTCAGGCAGGTAGTGGAAACGGACTTCGAACACGGTGGCGGCAGGGTCGCCGGCGCGCGTCGGAAGCTGCTTCAGCAGGGCGTCACGCGACGCGAAGCCGCAGGCGCACGCCGCGGCATCGGTGATCTCCGTCACCGCAGTCTCGCGGACTTCGTCCACCGCCACCACGCCTTCGGCGTTGAGCCGATACCGGTTGCCCACCTTCACGCGGGCGCTCTTCCAGGCCCGGTAGGTGACGGTGATCGCGCCGCTCGCTATCGCTTGGTGAAACGAACCCTTGAAGAGCATAGCTCCGAAACGCGGCACAACCAGTACAACATCAAGTGCGACAATACCCCAGCATCACCTGCCGCTCAACGCCGTAATGGCTCGGCACTTCCGGTTACGTTACCATCGGCGCAACCATGAAGATTACTGCCATCACATGCCATCCGGTACGGCTCGATTCCCGTTCGCGCGTGCTGCTGAAGGTGGTGACCGACGACGGTATCCACGGCTGGGGTGAGGTCTACTCCACCGGTCCGGATCTCAGCGCCCTGCCGATCGCCGACTACCTGTTCGAACTGGTGAGAGGCGAGGATCCGCTACGCATCGAGTACCTGATGTTGAAGATCCACCAGCAGTTCCGCTTTCCGGCCGGCGGCGTGGGACGGGCGACGATCTCGGCGTTCGACCATGCCCTGTGGGACATTTCGGGCAAGGCCGCCGGGCTGCCGGTGTACCGCCTGCTGGGTGGTGCAGCGCGCGACCGGGTCCGGGTGTACCACGGAGTGGGCGGAGCCGGCGGCAAGGAAACCGCCGAGCGGGCCCGCCGGCTGCACGAAGAGTGGGGCTTCACCGCCTTCAAGACCAGCCCCTACCGGCTCGACCCCGAAGCCGAACGCTGGGGCCGGGTGTGCGCCGCGGCGGCGGCCTACTTCGCGGAGCTGCGCGAGCACACCCCGTCTGGCTGGGAGTTCGCATTCGATCCGCACGCGAAAATCCTGGAACCGATCCGCGCACTGCAACTCGCCAACGTGCACTGGGTACGCCCCGTCGCGTCCCGGCCGGATGGTTCAACAGGCTACATTTGAACATGGCTCCCGCGGGCGATCCGATCTACCTTCGGGCGGGAGCACCTCCGCGACGCGGCGGTTGAGATCGCGGTGGGTCACTGGAACGAGTGAACGTTCGTTCCAGTGTTTTTCGACACAGGTCTACTCCCTTTACCGCCGATAAGTTAACTTGGGCGCATATACAATGTCGGCGTTTGCACAGAAATGCTGTCCCCGCACTGCATTCCGCCGGCCCCCCCTCGGCGCACTTGCCGCCGCGTTGGCGGTCATGCTCGCCGTTTCCGTTGCCCCGATCCACGCGCAAGACTGGGATGGAACGGTGGAGGTGGAACCGTCCACGCTCGACATCGCACAGGGAGAATCTGGCACCTACCGCTTGCGGCTATCCAAGCCCCCCACCAGAAACGCACCCAATGGAAACGGCTGGTGGATCATGGTGCACGCCGACGACGGATACAAAGGCCTTAGTTGGATTCCGTCCGTCGGTTGGGAGTTCAAGGCACCGAATCCCCAACAAACCGACGAAGAGTGGACAGGTGACGAGTTCAATTGGCGCGAAATACGCATCACAGTCGCCACTGATGCCGTGGTAGGCACCCAGGTGACGTTCACTCACGAAGTTTGGGAGGAGACTACCGATTGCCCAGTACACAATGCGAGTCCGGTGACGGTACGCGTCGTTGCGAAGGGCACCCCGACTGACAACAACGGTGGTAACGGCGGCAACGGTGGTAACGGCGGCAACGGTGGTAACGGCGGCAACGGTGGTAACGGCGGTAACGGCGGTAACGGCGGTAACGGTGGTAACGGTGGTAACGGTGGTAACGGTGGTAACGGCGGCGACAACCCGTCACCGCCGAGTCTGGCCATTGACGACGTGACGGTTGCCGAGAACGGAGGCACAGCGGTGTTCACCGTGCGCCTCAACCCCCAGAGCGATTCCTCGGTATCCGTCGCATACGCCACCGCGGACGGCTCGGCCACCGCCGGGGAGGACTACGCAACCAAGTCGGAAACAGTGGACTTCCCGGCCGGCGACACGGTGCGCACGATAGCGGTCACCATACTCGACGACAGTGACCCCGAAGCGATCGAGGAGTTCGTCGTGACCTTGAGCAATCCGCAGAACGCGGCGCTGCTCGACGGCGAGGGTACCGCGACCATCACCGACAATGACGGCGGCACCGGCGATCCTGACCTAACACCCGGACTACCTACCCTGTCCATCAACAACGTGACGGTCAACGAAGATGGGCAGAGTGCGATATTCACCGTGAGGCTGAGCGAAGCGAGCGCTGACCAGGTGACGATGGACTACGAGACCGCAGACGGTACGGCTACCGCGGGATCCGATTTCACGGCCGAAAGTGGGACGTTGACGATCGCCCCCGGCGCGACGGTAAGTACGATTGCCGTACTCATTCGCGATGACGACGAGGCGGAAATAAGTGAGCAATTCACCGTGCGGTTGAGCAACCCGAACAACGCGGCGCTGCTTGAGGACACGGGAACCGCGACCATCACCGACAATGACGATGACACCAGGTCGCCGTCGACACCGTCGATCCTGCCAAAATTGTCAATCCGCGATGTGACGGTACGCGAGCACCAGGGATCGGCGATTCTCCACGTAAGCCTGGACAAGGGGAGCATCGAAACGGTCACGGTGGCCTATGCGACGGCGGACGGATCCGCGACGGCAGGAGCCGACTACGCCGCCACCAGCGGTATACTCACCTTTCAGCGCGACGAAACGAGCAAGACCATTGAGGTAGCGGTACTTGATGACAGCGATTCGGAAGGGCACGAGACGTTCACGGTGCGGTTGAGCAATGCCCGTAATGCAACGCTCGCCGACTCCGAGGGTACGGCGACCATCAGGGACGACGAGTCTGCAATACCGGTACCGGAGGACTGGCTGAGGGAGTTCGGACGTACGGCGGTCGCTCAGGTGGTGGACGCGCTTGACGAGCGGATGCGTTGCGCACGCGACCGCCGGCCTGGCGCCGCGATGGATGACGACGACGGCTCACGATGGCGGTGTGCGCAGGACACCGGGCCGGTGTCGTTCGCTATCGACGGCAGAGTGCTGGACCGGCTGGCGGCGGCGGATGCCGCTGGAGTGACTGTCGTGCGCTCCGAACCGCATAGGCCGGCAGCCGCCGATCTGTCGGTCGGGATGCCGAGCGGAAGCGCGCTGCTCGCCGCGTCCGCCAAGAAGCAGAACCAATTGGGAATGAGTGTCTGGGGCCGGGGCTCCTATTCCCGATTCGACGGCGGCGGTGCGTTGCCGTCCGGCGGCGACGTGTGGACCGCCACCTTCGGAGCCGACTTCGCGTTCCGCCAAGCCGTGGCCGGGATCGCGTTGTCGCACAGCGAAAGTGAGGGAACCGCCACGCAGGACGGCGTCGAGACTGACGTGACCTCTGTGCTGACCGGCTTCTATCCGTATCTGCGTGTCGGAGTGAACGACCGCCTCTCGCTCTGGGGCACCGTGGGTCTCGGCGCCGGAACGCTGATCCACTCGATGAACGGCGCGCCGTCGCTGAGGACCGGCATCGCCATGACGATGGCGGCCGCGGGCGGCCTTGCCGAGGTGGTATCTCCCACCGGAAGTGGCGGGCTGTCCGTGGCGATCAAGGCCGACGGCCTGCTCCTGGAGATCGAATCCGACGGATCTTCCGCGGTCCCGTCCGCTGCGCTGGACGCCAGCCGCCTGCGCTTGGTGCTGGAAAGTGCGTACGAGTTTGTCCTCCGAGACCACCAGCGCATCGCTCCGTTCCTCGAAATCGGCGGGCGGCTCGACGGCGCCGACGCG
Organism: Spirochaetia bacterium; assembly: GCA_965262935.1. Classification (GTDB taxonomy): domain Bacteria; phylum Spirochaetota; class Spirochaetia; order SZUA-6; family Bin103; genus Bin103. Next base: position 3,258,499 of record OZ253572.1, read on the forward strand.
CAGGAAGCGTCGGGATTGGGGTTCGAGGTCGGCGGCGGCGTTCGCTACGCGCATCCCCTGCACCACCTGACCGCCGAGGTCTACTCGCGTGCCCTGCTGGTGCATGCCGCCAACGGGTTCAAGGGATGGAGCGCTTCGGGAACGCTGCGCTATGATCCACGCTCGAATTCCGCGCAGGGTCCCTATTTGACCGTGACTTCATCGCGGGGGTTCGGAGGATTGGGCGGTCAGGTCGCGCTGGGGCTTGCCGGCCTGACCAACGCGGCCGCGTTCGACGACAGCGATGCCGGTTGGGGGATCGACACGGAATTCGGTTACGGCGTGCTGATTCCCGGCGGCGCGGCGACCGGAACACCGTGGGCAGGACTCTCCCTGTCCCAAGGCAGGCCGGAATACCGCCTCGGGTACCGGCTCCAATACGAAGCCGGCCTGCACCTGAGCTTGGCGGCCACAATGCGCGACGGCTACGCCGCCCACGATCCGCCGCGCTACTTGCTCACCCTGCTGCTCTCGCTCCGCTAACCGAATCGCACCGGCTGGCCGTCGCCCCTCACGCCGCGGGCGCGGCCACTGGTGTGCCGTTCCTGCACACCACCGGGAAGTGCGGGCCGGCCTTGGCCATCGGCTCGCCCACGGCCAGATCGATGAACTCCCGCATCGGGTGGTCGCGGCCGGTGAATCGCGCCGCGCCGGTCATGTAGTGAATGGCCAGCGCCCGCCGCCGCCGCGGCGAGTCGTTCTCCGGCGACCCGTGCCAGGTCAGGGAATGGTGGAAGTGCACCTCGCCGCGCTTGACCGGTCGCGGCACCGCGGCGACCTCGCGGATGTCGGCGTCTTCCGGCGGAGTGAACCCGTCCCCTATCCTGGCGAAGTCATCGAGGGTGCGCAGATGATCGAGCGTGCCGAGGAACTCCCGCTGACGGTCTCCCCACTGGTGCGAGCCCGGCACCATCCACATGCAACCGTTGTCGACATCGGCGTCGTCGAACGGCAGCCACGCCGACACCGGCGTCATGGGATCGATGCTCGGCCACAGCGGCGCATCCTGGTGCCAGCCGGTGGCGCCGCCGGCGCGCGCCGGCTTGTACTGCACTTGGTCGTGCCACACCTGCAGGTCGGCGAAGCCGGTCAGCTGGCTGATGCCCGTGACGATGGCGGGATGGTAGATCAGCCGCTCGAACACCGGCGACGCCTCCCAGATGTTGACGATCTGCCACACCGGACGTTCCTGCTCGAAGGTACGGAACAGCACCGGCCGCGGACCGCCGTCGGCGAAGCCGTCCGGCCCGGCGGCGATGATGCGGTCCAGCTCAGCCGCCAACTCATCCAGCTCGGCGTCGTCCAGCAGCCGGCCGGCGTTGAGAAACCCGTCGCGCCGGAAGGCGCTGACCTGTTCGGGGCTGAGACCCGCAGGGGTAGTCGGCATGGTCACCTCGCTCTATCGGAGTCTGTGGCCAACAGAGCCGAGAATGCAAGACCGCCGACTCCACTGCCGCCGAGCCGCGGATCGGCGGATCCGCGGATTGATTGGTTGACATGTGGCTCACCGTTCTAATACAACATGACTAATTTGCTGCGAGGTATGTCGGGAGCCGCAATTCGTGCCCCCGACGACGCACCTCGCTGCCTATCAGGAGGATCTTTATGAGTATTCGATGGTTGATCGTCGTCTCGCTGTTGGCGGCGCCGGCGTTCCTGTTTGCCGGCGGTGACGCAGAGGAGAGCGGCGGCACCGAGAGCGCCGCGGCCATGGTATCCACCGGCAAGTACAGCGAGGCGCCGGAACTGGCCGCCCGCGTCGCTGCCGGCGAGTTGCCCCCGGTCGAAGAGCGCCTGCCGCTGGAGCCGCGCGTGCTCAGCGCGGAGCGCAATGACATCCCCGCCAGCGACCTGAACTTCGAGGTCGGCAAGTACGGCGGCATCCTGCGCTCGGTACAGCCCGATCCGACCTGGAATCCGGACATTTTCGTGATGAACGACGAGTCCCTGCTGAGCGCCCCCGGCATCCTGGCCGACGGCATCGGCGGCAACGTCGCCTCGAGCTTCGACGTCAGCCCCGACGGTCAGACCTTTACCCTCACGCTGCGCGAGGGGATCAAGTGGTCGGACGGCACGCCAGTGACCACCGAAGACGTGCGCTTCACGTACGAGGACTTCCTGCTCAACGAAAACCTGACCAAGGTGTTCCCGCGCTGGATGCGTTCGGCCAGCAAGTCGGACGGCGCCCCGCTGCAGATCGACGTCGTCGATGACTACACCTTCCGCATCAGCTTCGCGGAGCGCTACGACGGCTTTCCGGCCTATCTGTCGATCGTGCAGTGGAAGGGCTACACCGAGTTCGTGAAGCCGGCGCACTATCTCAAGCAGTGGCACGCCGACTACACCCCGCTGGCGGACCTCGAGGACGAGATCGCCGAGCAGGGGCTCAGCAAGGGCGAGTGGTGGACGCTGTTCAACAACCGCGACACCCGCAACTGGGATCTGACCCGGCCGAAGGCGCTCGGCTTCCCGGTGCTCAATCCGTGGATGCTGGTGGAGCAGAGCCCCACCACCGCGGTGTACGACCGCAACCCCTACTACTTCAAGGTCGACAGCGCCGGCCAGCAGCTGCCGTATATCAACGGTCTTCGCTCGCAGGTGGTGGCGGACGTCGAGATGTCCAACCTGAAGGTGCTGGCCGGTGAGGTGGACTTCCTGCGTGAGGACGCCACCCTCGACAAGCTCGACCTGTACAAGGAGAACGAGGATCGCGCCGGCTACGAGGTCGTGCTGCTCGACATGCACGTCACTCCGACCGATGCGCGGCTCAACCTGACCTATGACGATCCGGTATGGCGCGAGGTCGTGAACGACGTGCGCTTCCGCAAGGCCCTCAGCCACGCCATCAACCGCGAAGAGATCATCGACGCCATCTACTTCGGCTTCGCGACGCCGTCCACCTTCGTGCCGGCGTCGTACGATCCCGAATTGGCCAACCGGCTGCTCGACGAGATGGGTATGGACCAGCGCGACGGTCAGGGCTTCCGGCTCGGGCCGGATGGCAAGACCTTCGAGATTCCGTTCGAGATCGCCATGCACGCCAGCGACCAGGTGCCGGTGACCGAGATGGTCACCGAGTATTGGAAGGACGTGGGCATCAAGGCCACGATGAAGACCATCGAGCCCGGCCTGCAGGCCACGCGGCGCAATGCCAACGAGTTGCAGGCCGACCTGCTGTGGCACCACGGTCCCGAACTGTGGTGGGGCGCCCTGTGGGACTTCGTGCCGAGCGCGTATGGACGCGCCTGGTTTACCTGGTTCAACACCGCGGGCGCCGAGGGCGAGGAGCCGCCCGACGACGTGAAGAAATTCATGGCCGCGATGGACCGCTCCATCGCGCTGTCGGGCGCCGAGCGCGACGCGGCGATCGAAGAGGTGCGCGAGATGATGATGGAGAACGTCTACATCATCCTCAACGTCGAAGACGTGAAGTACCCGCTGATCGTCAACAAGAACCTCGGCAACGTGCCGACCGGCGGTTTCGCCATCGCCGCGAACTTCGCCGGCGAACAGCTCTTCTTCAAGAACTAGGGCTGGTTTTCCCAACCTACGCGCACCGGGTGCCGGAGTCTTGCTCCGGCACCCGGGTTGTGTGTTGCAGGTCGCATGCTCGACTACATCGTCCGGCGGACTCTCCAGATCATCCCTCTGATCCTGATCATTTCGGTGATCTCGTTCGTGATCATCGAGTTGCCGCCCGGCGACTTCGTGACCATGCGCATCATCGAACTGGAGCAGACCGGTACCCGCGTCGACGACGACGAGATCGCCCGGCTCACCGAGCAGTACGGATTGGACAAGACGCTGGTGGAGCGCTACGCGCTATGGGCCTGGAACATCATCCGCCGCGGCAATCTGGGACGCTCGTTTCAGTGGGAGCAGCCGGTGACCCAGGTGATCGGCGAGCGCATCGCCCTCACCATGTCGATCTCGCTGCTGACGCTGATCTTCATCTGGATGGTGGCGATTCCGATCGGTATCTACGCGGCCACCCATCAGTATTCGCTCGGCGATTACGTGTTCACCTTCTTCGGCTTCATCGGCATCTCGGTGCCGGGGTTCCTGCTCGCCCTGGTGGTGATGTATCTGGCGTTCACGCAGCTCGGCATCAGCGTCACCGGTCTGTTCTCGCCCGAGTTTGCCGATGCGCCGTGGAGCATCGCCAAGCTGCTGGACATGCTGCCGCGGTTGTGGGTGCCGGTCCTCGTGATCGGGCTCACCGGAACCGCCAGCCTGATCCGGGTGATGCGCAGCATGCTGCTGGACGAGTTGCGCAAGCAGTACGTGGTCACCGCGCGCGCCAAGGGCGTGGCCGAGCGGACCCTGCTGTTCAAGTATCCCGTGCGCATCGCCATCAACCCGCTGATCAGCACCATCGGCTGGCTGCTGCCGTTCATCGTTTCGGGTGAGGCGCTGGTCTCGATCGTGCTGAATCTGCCCACTACCGGGCCGGTGCTGCTGCGGGCGCTGCTGTTCCAGGACATGTATCTCGCCGGCAGTCTGGTGATGATCCTGAGCGTCCTCACCGTGATCGGGACGCTGCTCTCGGATGTCATGCTCGCGTGGGCGGATCCGCGCATTCGGTACCAGGCGGCGATCAGGTGAGTACCAGCGCGGCGGTCGAGCTCGTTCCGTCCAGCCGGGAGACCGCCGCCGCCGAACGCTATTTCGTCGCCTCCCAATGGCAACTCGTGTGGTGGAAGTTCCGCAAGCACAAGATGGCCTTGGTGGCGGGCGTGGTGCTGGGGATCATGTACTTCATCGCCGCGTTCTGTGAGTTCCTGAGCCCCTACCTGCCGGGCACCCGCTTTCCGGAGTACCTGTTCGCGCCACCGCAGCGCGTGCGGCTGTTGTCGAGCGCCGAGGGGTTCGGACCCCACGTGTACGGTCTGGTGCGCGGCCGCGACCCCGAAACATTCCGGCGCACGTTCACCATCGACCGCGAACAGCGCTTCAACATGCGGTTCTTCGTCCGCGCCGAGGAGTACCGGCTATGGGGGCTGTTCAAGAGCGACATCCACCTGTTCGGGTCGGACGATGGGCCGGTACTGCTGTTCGGGGCCGAACGCCTCGGCCGCGACGTGTTCAGCCGCATTCTGTACGGGGCCCGCATCTCGCTTTCGGTCGGGCTGGTGGGGATTCTCTTCACCTTCGTGTTCGGCATGACTCTGGGCGGGTTGTCGGGCTACCTGGGCGGTACCGTGGATACGGTGATCCAGCGGCTGGTGGACCTGCTTATATCGATTCCCACCATTCCGCTGTGGATGGCGCTGGCGGCGGCGCTGCCACGCGACTGGCCGGCGGTGCGGATCTATTTCGGCATCGTCATCATCTTCTCCATGATCGGCTGGACCGGTCTGGCGCGGGTGATTCGCGGCAAGCTGTTGGCCCTGCGCGAGGAGGACTTCGTCATGGCGGGGCGCATCGCCGGCGCCACGCAGAGCGCCATCATCGGCAGGCACCTGCTGCCCTCCTTCGCCAGCTACATCATCGTATCGCTGACGCTGGCCATCCCGCAGACCATCTTGGGCGAGACGGCGCTGAGCTTCCTCGGTCTGGGGCTGCAACCGCCGGTGGTGAGCTGGGGCGTGCTGCTTCAGGATGCCCAGAACGTGCAGGCGATCGCCCACCACGGTTGGCTGTTGATCCCCTGCCTGTTCGTCATCGTTACCGTGCTCATGTTCAATTTCCTCGGCGACGGGCTGCGCGACGCCGCCGATCCATACACACGCTAGGAGAACACCCACATGCAACGATTCGCCTTTGCCATGAAGCTCAGGCCGGGCTTCGAGGCCGAGTACAAGAGGCGGCACGACGAGATCTGGCCCGAGCTCGCCCGGGAGCTGCGGGACGCCGGCGTCAGCGACTACTCGATCTACCTCGACCCGGAGTCCCTGACCCTGTTCGCGGTACAGAAGCTGAGCCCGGACAACACGGCGGAGGGACTGCCCGAGCGCCCGATCGTCAAGAAGTGGTGGGCCTACATGGCCGACATCATGGACACCAACCCGGACAACTCACCGGTAATGCGTGAGCTGCCGGAAGTGTTCCACCTCGACTGAAGGCGCATCATGTCGGTCACCGTTGTCGACCTGGCCGCCGAGCATCGCGGCGCCGGCCCGTTCGTTGCCACCCCGACCCCGCGCCTGTCCTGGCGCGTCGCCACCACCACGCCGGACTGGTATCAGGCCTCCTACGAGATCGAAGTGGCCGGGGATCTGGCGCACCGCAGCGGGCCGATCGCCTCGGGCGACTCCGTGCTGGTGCCCTGGCCGGCGGCGCCGCTGGCATCGCGCCAGCGCGTGGCGTGTCGCGTCCGGGTCACCGGCAGCGACGGGGTGACGAGCGACTGGAGCGAGCCGCTCGACATCTGGGCGCCGCTGCTGGAGGCCGGCGACTGGTCGGCGCGGTTCATCTCGCCGGCCGGCGCCAGCGCGGCGCGCGATTCGGAACCCTGCCCCTACTTCCGCCGCGAATTCGCGCTGGGTCAACGGTGGCGGCGGGCCGTGCTGTCGGTGACCGCCCTCGGCGTGTACCAGGTGGAGATCAACGGCTGCCGCGTAGGAGGAGACGTGGAGTTGGCGCCGGGCTGGACCAGCTACCGCAACCGCCTGCGCTTCGCCAGCCATGACGTCACCGAGCTGCTGCGCGACGGCGCCAACGCCATCGGCGCCATCGTGGGCGACGGTTGGGCGCGCGGCCGTCTCGGGTTCAGCGGCGCCCGCAACTTCTACACCGACCGCCTGGCGCTGCTGGCGCAGCTCGAGATCACCCTTGCCGACGGGTCGATGCTGACGCTCGGCACCGATGCCGAATGGCGTTCCAGCGTCGGACCGCTGCGCGGCTCCGACCTGTACGACGGCGAGACTCATGACGCCCGCCGTGAGTTGGGCGGCTGGTCGCAGACCGGTTACGACGCGAGCGGGTGGCGGCCGCTCGAGGTGATCGATCACGACCTGGCCACCCTTACGCCGACGTCGGTGCCGCCGGTGCGGGCCGTGCAGGAAGTGGGCCCGGTGTCGATCGAGCGCGCGCCTTCCGGCGAGACGCTGGTCGACTTCGGCCAGAACCTGGTGGGGCGGGTACGCATTCGGCTGGCGGCGGCGCCGGGGGCCACGGTGCCCGCGGGCACCGTGGTAACCATTCGCCACGCCGAGGTGCTGGAGAACGGCGAACTGGGCGTGCGCCCGTTGCGCTCCGCCAAGGCCACCGACCGCTACACCGCCCGCGGCGGCGCCGCCGAGGTGTGGGAGCCGCGGTTCACGTTCCACGGCTTCCGCTACGCCGGCGTGAGCGGCTGGCCGGGCGAGTTGCGGCCCGAACATATCACCGCCGTGGTGCTGCACTCCGACATGGTGCGCACCGGCTGGTTCGCGTGCTCGGATCCGCGGGTCAACCAGCTCCACGAGAACATCGTGTGGGGAATGCGCGGCAACTTCCTGGACGTGCCGACCGACTGCCCGCAGCGCGACGAGCGGCTGGGCTGGACCGGCGACATCCAGGTGTTCGCCGCCACCGCTACTCTGCTGTACGACACGGCCGCGCTGCTGAGCTCGTGGCTGGCCGATCTGGCCGCCGAGCAGGAGCCGGACGGCAACGTGCCGTTCGTCATCCCCTCCATCCTGCCGGCGTCGTTCACCGCGGCCGGCTGGGGAGACGCGGCCACCGTGGTGCCAATGACCTTGAGCCGGCGCTACGGCGACCTGGAGGTGCTGCGCCGCCAGTACCCCTCCATGAAGGCGTGGGTCGAACACGTAAAGGGCATCTGCGACGACCGCCGCGTGTGGGGAGACGGCTTTCAGTTCGGGGACTGGGTAGATCCGAAGTCGCCGCCCGATGCGCCGGGCGACGCGCAGACCGATTCGTCGCTGGTCGGCACGGCGTGGTTCGCGCGCTCGGCCCAGATCGTTGCCGAAACGGCCGAGCTGCTCGGGGAGCCGGGCGATGCCGCCGCCTACCGCCGGCTCGCCGCCGAGGTGGCGGAGGGGTTCCGCGCCGAGTTCGTGGCCCCGAACGGGCGCGTCGTGAACGACAGCCAGACCGCCCACCTGCTGGCGCTGGCGTTCGACCTGGTCACGCCCGCGCAGCGCACGGCCACGGCGCGCCAGCTGCAGCAGCTGATCGAGAAGGAAGGCTACCGGCTCTCCACCGGCTTCCTGGGCACGCCCTGGCTGTGCGAGGTGCTGACCCGCAACGGTGACGACGACCTGGCCTACCGGCTACTGCTGCAGACCGAGCTGCCGTCGTGGCTGTACCCGATCACCATGGGCGCCACTACCATTTGGGAGCGCTGGGATGCCATGCTGCCCGACGGCGCGATCAATCCGGGCGAGATGACCTCGTTCAACCACTATGCCTACGGCGCCGTGGGCGCCTGGCTGTACGAGCGTATGGCCGGACTGCGCCAGCACGACGAGGTGCGCGGATGGCGGCGGTTCGTGGTGGAGCCGCACCCGGGCGGCGGCATACGGCACGCGCGGGCGGTGGTGGAGACGCCGTACGGCCGCGCCGAGTCGAGTTGGCGCATCGACCATCACGACGGGGCGCCGTCCACGTTCACGTTGCGCGCCGTGGTGCCCGCCAACACCACCGCCGAGCTATGGCTGCCGGAGGCTGAGCAGGCGGTAGCAGTCGGCTCGGGCGAGCACGAACTGTCGATGGAGCTGAGCGCCGCGCAACGCCATCGTTACCTGCCGAGCCGCGAGGGCGCCCGCTTGCACCTCGATTCGCCGCTGGCGGAGGTGCTCGCCGACCAACCGGCGCGCGAGGCGCTCCGCCGTAACCGCGCCTTCGGCGTCCTGATGCGGACGATGAGCGGCGACATTCCGGCCATGTCGCTCCGCGAGGCGCTGCAGTCGTCGCCCCGCCCTGTCAGCGACAAGCGGCTCGCCGCACTGGAGCAGGACCTCATCCGCCTGTAATGCACACTACTACTATTGGTTTCTACGACACGTGTCACCGGCACTCCGCCATGCGGAACCGTTTCGTGATGGTAACCCGGTGCACGGGATGTAGTTCAATGAGTTCGGCGGGCGACGGTTCCGGGGCGCTATCGCTTGAGCACGGCCGGCGCCAGGTCTCCGATGGAGCCGCCGAGCGCGTCGTCATTGCGGGCATCGGTCGCGGCGCGCGCTTGCGCCTCCGTCGGTACCGGCGTGTCGTACTGGTAGTCGGATTCCACGCGCTGGCGCAGCCAGGCGGCACGCATTTCGCGCCAGGCGCCGATCAGGGTGCGCGGCGGCGGGCAGTCGGCGGCGATTGCGCGGCTCAGCTTGCGCAGGTGGTAGCACGGGACCCCCGCGTACATGTGATGCTCCATGTGCCAGTTCATGCGCCAGTACAGGAACGACGACAGCGGGTCGATCCTGATGCTGCGCACGCATTTGCGGAAGTCGGCGATATTGTCGCGCAGGCCGCAGTGCATCGGCATGAACACCAGGTAGCGCCACCAGTTGGCTACCGCCACCGGCAGGCTGATGAGCACCGGCAACAGCCACAGCTGCAAGGTTATCGCCACCACCAGGACCGAGCCATGGAACAGCAGCAGGATCTGCGCCCAGCGTATCGACTTGCGCCGCTCCTCGGGGTGCGCCTCGTACAGGGCGGCGATCCACTCCTGGGCGCGCACGCCGACCGGCTCGGTGTCGCCCACCGTGTCCGCCCTCATCGGCAACCCGAGCGCCGCGGTCACGGTGTAGCGGAGGATCGGCCACAGCCCACGACACATCGGCCCGCCGGTGATGTTGATGGTCAGCAACTGCAGCACGTACAGCCAGCGCAGTGTCGGCGACTGTGGCAGCACCACCTCGCGATCGCCGTCCGGGTGCAGCGTGTAGCGGTGGTGGTAGGTGTGGCTCAGGGCGTAGTCGTGGAAGTTGAACCATGCCAGCGGCGCGTAGATGCGCAGGAAGACGCGGTTGAGCGGCTTGGTCTTGAACACCGTGCCGTGGTCCAACTCGTGACAGGCGGCGGACAGGAAGCTGCCGAACGTGCAATGCAGGTAGAGCGCCAGCGCGAAGCCGACCCACGCCTGCTGCAGGAACAGGTACCAGGTGAGCGTCGCGGTGGCGGCGAACAGCGCCAGGGTGCCCCCCGCTTGCAGCCAGCCCTGCAGGTCGCTGCGCTGCATCAGGCGGCGCAGCGCCTGCGGCTCGATCGGGCTGCGATACCAGCGCACACGCTTGATGCGGGTAACCTCGTTCAGTGGTAGGCGGCTATTTCGCATGGTTCCGGGAATCGACTCTACCGGAACCATGCGCATCTGCGCAATTCGATCTCCGGCAGTCCTCGTCAGCTCGTGCCCCACTGCGCCCACTTGTCCGGGTCCGCCCATTGCTGGCCCGCCTCGACGAAGCCGCGTGCGCCGCGGGCGCCGTGCTCGAACGGGTCGCCGGTGGCTTCCATCCAGCGGTGCAGGCGCTGCTCCATCTCCTGCACGATGGGGCGCGCGGCCGACGAGTACACCAGGTTGTCCATTTCCAGCGGGTCTTCCTGGCGGTCGAACAACCAGGGGCTGCGCTCGTTGGCGTACCAGCGCGCGTAGGTGTAGCGCGCGGTGCGGACGGCACGCCAGCGTCCCACCCAGCCGTAGCGGTTGGGCCAGCCGTTGGCCATGTTCATCAGGTACACCGACTCGCTTGCGCCCGGGGCGTGCGGCGGGTCAGCGGGCGCCGGCTCCCCGCGCCACACCGCCGACAGGTCGCGGCCCTGCAAGCCGGCCGATAACGGCACACCGCAGGCGCCCAGCAGGCTCGGCACGATATCAATCGCGCCCATGAAGGCATCGCTGCGCGTGCCCGTCGGGGTGTTGCCCGGCCAGCGAACGACGAACGGCACGTGGGCGGAATCCTCGTACGGCGTGGCCTTGGAGGCGCGGCGGGTGTGGTGCAGCCAGGTCTCGTTCGGCTTGCCGTAGCCGTGGGCGCGGATGTGGTCGCCGTGGTCCGAGGTGTAGCAGACGATCGTGTCGTCGGCGATCTGCAGCCGGTCGAGAGCTGTCAGGAGGCGGCCCATCTCGACGTCGAGTCCCGTGCAGCAGGCGTAGTAGTCGGCCAGTTCACGCCGGGCGTGGTCGGCGAGGGCCCCGGGAACGTTTGCCGGCAGATCGACCGTCGCCGGATCGTAGCGCTCAATGGAGTCGGGAAACTGCTCGTACGGCCAGTGCGGCGGCCGCCACGACAGGAACAGGGCAAACGGATCGTCCGGCCGCTCCTCGCGATGGCGCTCCATATAGCGAATCGCCAGGTCGGTCTCAACGGTAGGCCCCCAGCCCGGGTGAGTAGCCGGTCCGCGCTCGTTCTCGTAGTAGGCCTGATCGAAATAGCCACGGCCGACGCCGACCGCGGCCAGGTAGTCGATCCCGTATCTGCCTTCCTCGGTGTACGGCCCCTTGCCAAGGTGGAAGGTGCCAACGTGAGCGGTGCCGTAGCCGTGCTCACGCAAGGTGCCCGGCAGGGTCGGAATGTCGCGCCGCGGCCGGTACTCGTTGTCGATCACGCCATTGCGCCAGCCGAACTGGCCGGTGAGGAGTATGGCCCGATACGGCGAGCACAACGGATGGTTGGAGAACATGTTGTCGCAGACCATGCCCTCGGCGGACAGCCGATCGAGCACGGGAGTGCGTACGACCGGGTTGCCGTTGGCGCCGAGGGCGCTGTAGCGTTGCTGGTCCGAGAACACGAACACGATGTTGGGGCGTCGGCTGCTCATGGGCTCCAGCGTACCCGCAACAGCGCGTGTGTTCATACCGGCCGGACCGGCCGGCGGCCTAGGAACCGCTGTGCCGCTCCACGAGCCACGCCAGATTGAAGGAGTAGTGGTTGGTGCTGCCGATGAGCTGGATGCGACCGTCGGCGGACTGGCAAGCGGTGAGATATCCGTTCACCTCGGCGTGCCGGGGACCCATGATGCACGGGGTACCATCCAGTGCTTCGATGATGCGGTTCGGTCCGTCGTCGCTGACCAGACGGCGAATCGGCCAGCTCTCACCATCGTCGAAGGACAAGGCACAGTACATGCCGGAGACTCCCCTCTGGCCGCCGGTGTCCTCGACGGTGAACGCGTTGTCCGATTCGGTAGGCGCATTGGCGAAGGATATGAGCAGAATCGGATCCGTGCCGGCGCTGCAGGTTCCGAACACGCGTTTGAGCACCAGCCGCTGCGACCCGCCGATGGGCGGAAACGGACTCGCGGAGTATTCCCAGGTGTTGCCGCGATCCGCCGAGACACTCATCGTCAACGTACCGTCCACCTCGTCGCCGCGGCCGAAGGCCAGCAACCGGCCGTCGCCGAGTTCCACCGCCGACCCGTGAATCCCGGCAATAGTGCCGCCGGCGTCCCGCCACGTCGCGCCGCCGTCACCGCTCATCCACAGGGCGGTTCCTCCGTGGCCGACGCTGACCGCGTCGCAGGGCAGCACGAGGGTGCCGTCGCGGAGCGCGAAAGCCGACGCGATCGGCATCTGACGCGGGCCGTGGTCGCCGGTGATGAATCTGGCCCTGCTCCAGGTGGCGCCGCTGTCGTCGGAGGTGCGCAGGATCGTCTTCAGCGGACCCCAGGTGGCGGCCGCCGACATGCCGTTGAAGTGATACAGCCGCCATCCGGCGCACAACAGGGCGGGTGCGTGGTCGTTGCGGTCGGGGGCGTCCCAGAACACCGAGGCCGGTTCCCAGGACGCGCTGCCGGCCCTGAGACGGCTGGCCAATATGCTCAGTTCCCTGCCGGGCTCCTCGACGCAGCTATACCAGATGGCCAGCAGGTCGCCGTTGGGACATTGACAGATCGCCGGATCATGGTTGTGCCGGCTGAACAGGGGTCCGTACGAACCGGGCGGGAGGTGCACGTAGCGGACGGGACCCCGGAACAACGGCGCAGCGTCCGTACCCGCGGTTTCGGGTACGGTGGTCTGCAGCACGTTGTTGCCGTGCAACTCCACCGGGGTTTTGCGGGCCGGTCTCGCTGGCACGGGATAGTCGGCGCACACGACCCGAAATCCGATGAGCCAGTTGCGTTCTTCCGGGAGGGCTCCGGCACGATTGGCCGACCTGAGGTAGTAGGTGTCCGTCGAATGGCTGCCCCCGCGGGTAACGCGGAAGTCGCCCTCGCGCGGGCCCGCGGGGTCGCTCGCGTCGCGATCGGGATAGGGCCCGTACCAGTCCAGGCACCACTCTTCGACATTGCCGTGCATGTCGAACAGCCGCCACGGATTGGCGGGCGTGCGGCCCACGTGAAGCGGGACGACGTTTTCTCCGGTGGTGCGCCATTGATCGGGAAACCACGTACGGCGCTGGTTTTTTTCCACCCCGGGCGGCGGTTCGTCTCCGCTGGCGAACGGAGTCGAGGAGCCGGCTCTGCACGCGTACTCCCACTCCGCCTCGGTGGGCAGGCGGAACTCGGCGCCCTCCCGCTCCGACAGCCAGCGGCAGTAGGCGACAGCGTCATGCCAGCTCACGAACACCACCGCTTCGTCGTCTTCCCTGGAAAATCCCAGCCTGCCCCGCAGTTCCCGGTGCGCCGGGTCGAATATCTCGTACTGTGCGTTGGTGATTTGACACTCCGCCAGGTAGAACGGTTTCGTGATGGCAACCCGGTGCACGGGCCGTTCGTCGAAATCGCCGGAGCGGAAACAGGTGGCTGACAGCAGCGCGTCGGGCAACGGCCGGTCGTTTCCCATCAGGAACGTCCCTGCATCCATGCGCCGCAGCCGTATCCCCGTCGAAGCGGTAGCTTCGGATCGGTCGGGTGCCTTGTTCAAAGTAGTCGCTGCCCCTTACTCAGGCTGGTATCGCCAGTTTGCGGGTGTGGTCATCGAGACCCCGGATCGCCTGCTGGATAACGTCGACTTCACGCTCGTCGAAATACGCCTCACCGCACTGACCACACACCCAGGCCGGCACGGTATCCACTACCAGATGGTAGCCTTTTCGATCGACGTGAAATGGCGCGGTCGAACGCTTCATCTTTCCTTGGCAATAGACACAATTCACTTGCTTCTCCTCGTTCGCAGGTCTGGCTCCCACTCGTCAACCGAAGGGATGTAGGCCGTAATGATCGCCAGATAGTTCTCCTTCGGTGAGCAAACGACATGGATACTTCGTTCATTTCCTCGACCGAGAAGGAGACAACTGTGGCCGCGCGCATCTTCTGGATAGTCCTCGATGAGTTCGACCAGCTCAACTACCGCTCTGACCTCGCTTGAGGTAATCATTCTCTCCGGGCGTGCCATCTGCCGGACCGCATGCGGCAAGTACAGCAGGCGCTGGGCGGCGGCGCGCCGCACATGTTCCATGATCCCTTCCGAGCCCATTCGCGTTCATACTCTACCGCATTGCCCTGCGAAGCTGCACGAAACGTGTGCGCCGCATGCGCCGCGCGGTACCGGCGCCGTCCACGCGGTCGACGTTATTGGCGCTTCGACGTGGAGGTGCGCGACCTGGTCGACCGGCGGCTGCGTGGCGGGGCTGGCCGCTGCGAGGCTCGGCGGGTAGTGTACCGGCGGACACTACATGATGAAGAAGCTAGCGCTGCTGGGGGCGAGCCACATTCATACGCCCGGGTTCATCGACCTGCTGGCCGCCCGCACCGACGTGTCGGTGGCGGCGGTCTGGGATCCCGATCCGGCCATCGCCGAGAAGTACGCGGCGAGGCTGCAATGCCGTGCGGCAGCCGACATCGAGACGGTCCTCGGCATGCCGGATCTGGACGCCGTCATCGTACTGTCGCAGACCAATCGCCACGAGTCGCTGGTGCGGCAGATCGCCCGTGCCAACAAGCACTGCTTCGTCGAGAAGCCGCTCGGTATCGGACTGGCCGACGCCAGGAACATGATGCAGGCGCTGGAAGCCGCTGGCGTGATCTTCCACACCGGGTACTTCAACCGCACCATCCCGGCGCACCGGTTGCTCAGGCGCCTGATCGCCGAGGCCGCGTTTGGCGAGATCAGCCGCATGCGCCTGGTGTTCGGCACCGCCGCGGCGATCAATGGCATCTTCCACTCCGACTGGCAGTGGATGACCGACCCGAGGCAGGCGGGCGTCGGGGCGTTCGGCGACCTGGGCACGCACAAACTGGACCTGCTGCTGTTCCTGATCGGCGACACGGCCCGGCTGGAGGCGGTGACCGCCACCTTCTCGCGCCCCATCGGGCGCTACCCGCAGGGCGAGGAGTGCGGCGAGGCGATCCTGCGCTTCGACAACGGCACCATCGCCACCCTTGCGGCGAGCTGGGTGGATCTGGCGGAGCCCTCGTCGTTGCTGATCAGCGGAACGAAGGGACATGCCGTCATACGCAACGCGCCCGGCATGCCGCACAACGACTGGGGAAACGAGCTGTTCCTTTTGTCCGACGCCGTTAACGGCGCCACCGGCAAGGAACCGTGGACCGACCTGCCGGCGCCGTTGCCGCGGCCGCTGGAGCAGTTCATCGATGCCGTCGTCCACGCCAAACCCGTCGGCCAAGGTGAGCACAGCCAATTGGTGAGCGTCCGCGAGGCCGCGTACAGCAGCTATGTGATGGAGGCGATCTCGAAGGCGGCGGCCGACCGGCGTTGGCTGCCGATCGACCCCGAAACCCTGTAGCGCCGGATCGGCAGCGACGCCGGCGCCCGACTTGACGGCCCTTCCTTATGCCGGCTGCCTGGAGAGCGCGATCCGTGCGAGCAACATGGTCTCGGATTCCGCAAGGTCATCATCACACTGCGGGTTCAGCACATGATCGTAGAGGGCACTGTTCATCTCCGTGATCTTGCGGACGATTGCAACCCTTGGATTGCCGTGTTCGTCGTAGATGCCTTCCTGGGCGCCGTGCTGGTAGCGCATCGCACCCGATACCAGGTCATAGAGAGTCCGGCACACCGAAAGCCCACACACGCGCGGGTCTCTCAGCACTCGCCGGATCATCGCTAGCGCCTGTACCAGCATCTCGAAGTCGTGTTTCTTCCGGGGATCAGCCTTTGCGTAATCGCGCTCCGAGAATTTGTTGAAATTGTCGTCGTAGAAGACCACCTCTGTCGTCTTGATGGCGTTCATGTCGGTACACAAAGTGCCGTAGATGTCGTTGAACTGGCCAACGTCGTTCTGGTACTTCTCAACAAGCAGATTCCCAAGCGCCGTTCTGCCGGCGCTGTTCGCGTGTGACGGTCCTACCGCACCGTCCGCGGGACGAACAACCCTGCCAAAGATACCAAGGCTCGTCCGAGACTACGCGGATGACCAATCAAAGACGACGCCTACGTACTCGTCCTTGCGGCTCCGCAGGCCTTCGTAGGCCGCGGGAGCGTCGTCAGGTTTCACAATATGCGTGATCAACTTGTGCATCTGCAGCTTGCCGGTTTGTTGCAGCCACCACGCCACGCGGGTGTTCCGCTCCAGGGAGTGCTTGGTATTGGGGTCGTGCAGGACGGGATACCGCCACTCGTGCGCTCCCTTGAGCGTGACGCAGCCGTTCGACCAGAGATGCACGCCTCTCAGCAATTCCGTGAGGTCGCCCTGGACCTCTCCGCGAGGACTGCCCAGGAGAATCAGCTCACCCCGCTTGGCCACCCAGTCCATCTCGGCGACGATCGCCCGCGCGTCCCCGGTGGCGTCGATCACGGTTGCGACGCCGTCGCCGTCGGTCAACTCCTTGATGCGTTCCGCCGCGTCCTCCCGGGAGGCGTCAATGGTCTGCTCTATGCCACACGTGTGGGCGAGGTCGATGCGCCCGGCGCTCATGTCCACCCCGATCACGCGGCCGCCCTGGATCTGTGCGAGCTGTGCGGCCAGATTCCCCACCGGGCCGAGACCGGCCACTGCCACGAAGTCGCCCGCTTCGATGCTGGAGACCCTGATGCTGGTCAAGGCAACCGTGGCCAGACGGGTCATCGCCGCGACCTCCCCGTCGATCCCGTCCGGCACCGGCAGCAACAAGTCGCCCCGCGTCCTTCGATTGTAGGCCTGGTGACCGCCGTAGTGCAGCACCACCTCGCCCTCGCGCAATCCGGTCACCGCGTCGCCCAATGCCACGATGC
The DNA here is from genome assembly GCA_965262935.1 of Spirochaetia bacterium. GTDB lineage: Bacteria > Spirochaetota > Spirochaetia > SZUA-6 > Bin103 > Bin103. The sequence goes on from OZ253572.1 coordinate 3,275,543, forward strand.
GTCCGGCCGTCGCGTAGCCCGGCACCCGCGGAAACGAGAACCAGGCTTCCCGGCCCGACAGGCAGGCGAGCTCGGTGCCCGCGCTCACCACCGAGTAGAGCGACTCGACGAGCAGCTCGTCCGGGCCAAGGCCATCGGTGCTCACGTCTTCCTGCTGCACCTCCACCGTCTGTGGCGCGGTAAACACGATCCTGCGGTTGCTTCTTTTCATCTCCATATCTCCTTTCGAGCAGCGTGCGGACCCATTCTGGCCCCGTCGGACTGGCGATTCATCGGAGAGTAGCCGCTGTAGGCTCGCGGGTCGTCCCACCACATGCAGTCCTGGTGCCGGTAGAGTCACGGGCTGGGCCCCGGCTTGCTGATGATGACCGCCTTCCAAGACCTGCTGCCGCCGAACCCCATCGCCTCCAACGCGGCCAGCGCCTTGGAATTGCCGATGCACTCCGCCAAGCCCGGATAATCATTCGAGTTGATCAGCGTCCCCGGCGAGCGCGTAGGCCTCCCTTCGGACCCGGTGCCGCGGCGGGAGACGAGGAGACTCGCTCACCGCGCGCCTCAACCCGTACGACGGAAACTCCAGACTCCAGGCCCTCCTTCATCTAAGACCGTGCGGCCCATTCTGGCCCGGTCGGGCTGGCGGGTGAATTCCGGCGGCTTGAGCATTCGCCGATGATCCGGGATCGGGTGGCCATTCTCTCCACCGTTGGGGTATGCTTGGCATATGCCAAGCCGCAACGTGAAGACTGCGCCGGAGTTGCCACGACGCGCCAGACTCTTTCGAAACGGGCGCAACCAGGCCCTTCGGATTCCGAAGGACCTGGAGTTTCCTGGTAGCGAGGTCGTCCTACATAAGGAAGACGACCGCCTGATCGTGGAGCAGGTCACTCGGCGACGTACGCTTGCCGAGATCCTCCCGGGGCTCACCCCGCTCACCGAGGACTTTCCAGAGGCTCCTGACTCCCCCGCGCGACCGGAGTCCATTTTCTAGACATGCCAGCGGTACGCTACCTGCTGGATACCAATATCGTTTCTGCTGTAATAAAGGAGCCGGGTGGAGCACTCGCGAAGCGACTTGCGGCGATGCAGCGTAGCGAGTTTGGTATCAGCATCGTCGTTGCCTGTGAGTTGCGCTACGGCGCAGCCCGAAAGGGCTCCGCACGCTTGAATTCGCAATTGGAATCCGTGCTGGAAGGGATCGACATCCTTCCGTTCGAGGAACAGGCCGACCAGCATTACGGGGAAATACGCAGTGAGTTGGAGCGCATTGGTCGCCCAATCGGATACAACGACCTCCTGATCGCCGCTCACGCCCGGTTCTTGGAGGCAACGTTGGTTACGCACAACACCGGCGAGTTTTCCCGTGTTCCGGGTCTGGTTGTAGAAGACTGGCTGGTCGACTTTTAGGCTGCTCGGAAGTCGTCGTTCAGGCCGGTATTCGCGCTGTCGGAGGCACTTTCCGACGATCAGTCGGCCTTTCGACGCGGGGAGGCTGACAACGAAGCGGCTGCTGCAGCGTACGCGCCCGGGCGAGTCGGGGCCTTCCCTAAGCTCGGCTTGTCGCGATGTCATGTGGTCACCCGGCAGCCAGCGCCAAGCCGTGTTGTTGCTGCGTGAGGAAGTGGCCGAAGATCAGGTCCGACTTGATCGTGATCTCGTCCACGGAGTACGATTCGGGCAGCCCCGTTCCGTCACTGTAGAGAAAGTCGCGGATGGTCTGTTTTACTTGGTCACGCGTCGCCTGCTTCTGTTCCCAGTGGCGGATGCGGGCCAGATCGTCTCGCAGTCTCGCATAAAGGTCGACTGCAACCCGTTTGATTCGCTTGATGTCTGCCGGTGTCAGCGCTGCCTTCTTCAGCAGATCGAATAGGGCCAGCGTATGCTCATCGAGACCCTCCCGGAGGGCACGCTCCTGCTCAATGTCGAGCTTGGCGACGAACTTCAGCAGCTCCGCGAAGGTCTTCTCAATCGTGATACGGTCCTTTTCCCGATTGTAGTCGGCGACCAGATTCTCGTAGTGCCGCTGGAAGTCGGTGCGCAATGGGTTCTGTGCGAGCATCCGGGCAAGGCGTTTCTCGATGGCGCCCTTGAGATTCTGCACGTGCGTGTTCTGCGTCGTGCTGCGGGCGAACTCCTGGCGCAGTCGCTCGAAGTCGATGGCCGAGATGTCATAGGACGCCGGTGATTCCCGGATCTGCCCCGCGCCGGCAGGGCTGATGCTGTCGCCGACGACGGCGTGCAGCTCCCGGATGATTTGGGAGATGTCAGTCTTGTCGCGGTCCGCTTGGAGGCTCTTGTAGACGATGTTGATCGCGTCATAGGCATTTCGGTGAACGTGGACCTCCTTCACGGTCAGACAGGCCCTGAACTTGCGGAACACGGTGCGGGCCATGATCTCAAAGCGTTTCCTGGTTTCGTCGTTCTCGTTGACCACCTCCTTGGCGGCGGCGATGGCCGCGTTCCGTTCGAAGCCGTCCTTTTCGATGATTTCCTCGAGCCGGAACGCCTTTGCGGCGAGAAACGCGCGTACCGCTTCGATGGACTCGTCCAGTTCGTCGAGCAGATCCTCCTGGGGCTTGGCGGGAGGATCGGCCGCGCCGCCGTCTTCCGTTCCCGTGTGCCCGGCGAAGGTGGCGAGGGCGCTCCGGAGGTTCTTGAGGATACCGCTGTAGTCGACAATGAGGCCGTTGTTCTTTCCTTCGTGCACGCGGTTCGCCCGCGCGATGGCCTGCATCAGGGTGTGCGCTTTTAGCGGCTTGTCGAGATAGAGGGTGGCGAGGCTCTTGACGTCGAACCCGGTGAGCCACATCGCGCAGACGATAGCGACCCGGAACGGGTGGCCGTCCTTCTTGAAAGCGCTCTCCACGTCGATCCGCTCGCCGTCCGCGGCCTCGAAACCCTCCTTGACCAGCCGCCGGTGCGGCTGAATGTCGAGACCCCAGTGGCGGAACTTGGCGACCTCGCCCTGCTCTTCGCTCACCACGACGGCGATCTTCGTTGCCTTTATCCAGGCGAGCTGGCCTTCCAGAGCCATGCGCTCTTCGCCGCTGGCCGCGCTGGAAAGCTCGCCTTCGAGTCGCCGGATGTGATCGTGCCAGTGTTTCTGAATCAGGCCGTGCATCTTGACGGCGGTGACCTTGTCGATGGCGATGAACATCGCCTTGCCGCTCTCCCACGCCGTGGTGTAGTGCGCGACGAAGTCCCTGGCGACGGCGTCGAGGCGCTCGGGCGCGGTGATGATGTGGTAGTCGCGCTTCAGTTCGCGTTCGAGGCGCTGTTCCACGTCGACGTCATCGGTTTCGAACTCTTCGAGCTTGTCCGCGATCCGCTCGTTGAGGTCGTCGGTGGCGACGCCAAGCTTCTCGCCTCGCGCGTCGTAGTAGAGCGGCACCGTGGCGCCGTCCTCCACCGCACGCTGGAACCCGTACCGGGAGACGTAGTCGCCGAACACCCGCCGGGTGATCTCGTCCTCCTTCATCAGCGGGGTGCCGGTAAACGCGATGTAGAGGGCATTGGGCAGGGCGATGCGCTGATTGAGCGCCAGCCGGCCGTATTGGGTGCGGTGCGCCTCGTCCACGATGACGATGATGTCGTCCCGCTCGGAGTAGGGCTCGTCGGGCATGACATCCTGGTTGAACTTCTGAATCAGGGAGAAGACGTAGGCCTTGTGCTCGCCGAGCAGCCGCTTGAGGTGACGGCCGTTCGCGGCCCGTACCTCCTCCTGCTCGCCGACGACACCGCAGCCGGCGTAGGTGCGGTAGATCTGATTGTCCAGATCGTCGCGGTCGCACAGCACCAGGAAGGTGAAGTTGCCGCCCAGCTTGCGGTGTACCTTGCGGCTGAAGAACACCATGGAATAGGACTTGCCGGCCCCCTGCGTGTGCCAGAAGACACCGAGCCTGCCGCCCGCACTCTGCCGTTCCTCCACGGCGCGCACCGCCCGGTTCACGCCGAGGAACTGCTGGTTCTGGGCGACCACCTTGACCAGCCTCTCGCCGCTGTCGTCGAACAGGACGAAGTTCTCGAACAGGTCGAGGAAGTTCGCCTTGGTGCACACCCCCTTGAGCAGCGTCTCCATGTCCACGACGCCGGGTTCGTCCTCGTCGAGTCGCTTCCACTCGCGGAAGTACTCGAACGGCGCCGAGTAGCTGCCGATGCGGGCGTCCACGCCGTTGCCGAGCACCACGAACGCGTTGTGATGAAAGACGTGGGGGATGGTGTCCTGGTAGTCGGCGAGGTTCTCGTCGTAGGCGCGGCGCACGTTGCGGTGGATGTTCTTCAGCTCCACGAACAGGAGCGGGATGCCGTTGACGAAACCGACCAGGTCGGCGCGGCGGCGGTAGAGCGGCCCCTTGATCCACAGCTCGCGCACCGCGAGGAAGTGGTTGTTCTCGGGCTCGTCGAAATCGAAGACGCGCAGGGTACGCGTCTCCATGCCGCCGCGCGGGTCCCGATAGGTGACCTTCACGCCGTTGCGCAGGAGATCGTACTTCTCCTGGTTGGTCTGCAATGTGGACTGGGCCGCGCTTACCTGGACGATGGCGCGGATGGCGTTGTCGACGGCTTCGCTCGGCAAGCCCGGGTTGAGCGAATCGAGCGCCTGGCGGAGGTAGCGCGTAAGCACTAACTCTTCCTCGCTGGTCCGGCCCAGCGTCCCGTCCGGTCCGAAGGTCTCGGTGTTGTAGGCGTAGACCGACTCCCATCCGAGCCGCTCCTCGAGGTACTCGGCGGTCGTCTGCTGGACGAGGGTATCTTCGCTGTAGAGCGCCGGGCTCATCGAGTCTCCGTCATCCGAACCGGGATCTTCCGGCCGCTTCGGCCATCCCGACGGCCTCGCCATCCTCCGCCGACCCCAGCATAGTCGTCCCACCGGTCGCATTGGCGACAACGCACATCCCGCCCGAGCCCCGACGCGCCCGAACGCTCGAATTCCGTCGTGAAGCCTTCGCCGAGAGCGACGAGGGCTGAGAGAGCCTCCTGGTTCACACGGCCACCTCCCCGGACATCATGCGAGCGAGAAGCACGTCACGAGCTTGGCGGAGTTGAACGATCTTCAAGTTGAGGGTCGTAATCTGCCATAAAATGGGATCGGCGATTTCCTCAAATGATCTCAACAGACTTGATGAAGGCTTCAAAAGGCTGCGTTGCCCTAGTATGACTGGGCTGAGGTTGAGTTGCGCGACACCATGTGCGAGGTTTTCCAGCTCTTTCTGAGTAATCTTATTGCTAAATGTCCAGTACGTGTAGCTCTTGGGAATGTCCGTACTACCAACCACTTTCGCTACACGCTGATTCAGCAAGTAGTTCCTGCCAAATACAACACAGGAACGACCTACATTGCCCGTGAGCGACAGAAGGATATCTCCAGTTGCGAGAGCGCAATGGTCATTCATTTTCTCTGGTACATAATTGAGCTTTGATGGGCACTCTGGCACGAACTGCGCATCGTGAACGTTCTTGATGGTGACAATTCCATATTCTCCATCCTGCTCGTACGTTTTGCTCTTGAACGCGAATCCTCCAAGAAAACTGAATGCATCAGCATAAGTCTTCCTCTCCCATCCCTCTGGCAGGCCATCGACGATCCTTGTGTTCTCATGGCCGGGAAAGCGGAGCCGCACGAACCACTCCTGGTAGAGTTCCCGCGCCGCCTGTTCCAGCAGTGCAATCCGCCGCCGGTTGTTTTCGAGCAGATCGTCGTAGGCGGAGAGGATGTCGGCGATACGGCATTGTTCCCGTACATCTGGTACAAGGAACTTGAGTGCGAGAAGTTTAGATTGACTCAGGTTATCTTGAGCTACTCCTTGTGTGAACTGCTTGAAGCGGTTCTGGAGCGTCGCATCGAAGAGATATTTTACGAATCGGACATCGGCCCTTCTGTCGTCCGGGACAAATCCAATGATACTATCCGGGAAACATGCATCAATTCCGAGAATCGCCGTATCCGCAATGTTTGCGGCAATCGTAATGCAGAGTGTACCTGCCCTCCACAGACGACTTTGGGCAAGGCCAGCCTCGCTGTACGTTTGCTTATAGGTGGACAAGTATAGCGTTGAGTGTTTTATGTCCCCGGTCTGGACAAATGGGTATGGTCCCCCGTAGAGGTGCGCAGCATCCCGGGGCCTGTGCCTCGACCTGCCTCGACTCACATGCCCAAGTTCATCAAGTGTTCGAGGCACCCAATTCACACTCACGTCGCCTTGAGATTCCTGTCAGTCTTCGTCAGTTTCATCTTCTTGGGATGAAATTGGTTGTTCGTCCTCAACGGTTCCACGGAGTTCTGCCTCGATCTCGTCGATGGTCGGCAGGCTGCCCTTTAGGTCGTCAGGCAGGATCTCGACCAGGCAGGTCTCCCAGTCCGCGACGCCCAGGGGCTTGGCGAGGTCGCGCAGGGCGTACTCCACGACCATCCGGTCTTTGCCCTTGCAGAGCAGCAGGCCGATGGTGGGCGCGTCGTCGGGGTGGCGCATCAGGTCGTCCACAGCGGAGAGGTACAGGTTCATCTGGCCGACGAAGGCGGGGCTGAACGACACCGCCTTGAGCTCGACCACGACGAAGCGGCGGAGTTGGAGGTGGTAGAACAGCAGGTCGACGCGAAAGTCGCTGTTGCCGACCTCGAGGAGCACCTGCCGGCCGACGAAGGCGAATCCGGCCCCCATCTCCAGCAGGAAGCGCTGGATGTGGTCCACGAGACCCTGCTCGAGCTCCCGTTCCGTGCGCGGCTCGGCGGTGCCGAGGAAGTCGAACAGGTACGGGTCCTGGAACGCCTGCGTGGCCAGATCGGAGTCGGACTGCGGCAGCGTCTGCGGGAAATTCGTGATCGCCTTTCCCTGCCGCTGGTGCAAGCGGCGCTCGATCTGTAGTGTCAGCACGCTTCGACTCCAGCCCTCTTCGCGGGCTTTTGCTACGTACCACAGCCGAGTCTCGAGATCGGATACCTTGTCCAGAAGAACGCAGTTGTGGAACCACGGGATTTGTGCAGCAGCCTGCTGCACAATTGCGCGGTCGGGCCAAGCGGCCGCAAAGGCGCGCATGTACTTGAGGTTGCGGGGCGAGAATCCCCGCATGTCCGGGAACGCCTCCCGGAGGTCGTGCGAAAGGCGGTCGACGGTCCGGGCGCCCCAGCCTTCCCGCTCCTGGCGGGCGAGAATCGCCTTGCCGATGTCCCAGTAGAGCAGCACCATCGCCTCGTTGGCGGCCAGCACCACGCGCACGCGTTCCGTGCGGATACGCTCCTTGATCTCACCGAGCAGGGCCCCGTAGTCAGCGGGCAACTCTCCCCTGCCCGGAGGTGCGGGGATCGAAGCATCCACGCGCCGGCGCCCCATGGACTTCCGTTCCGAACCCTTGCCATCCCGCCGCTTCGCCGTCACAGCCCCAGAGCCTCGAAGTTCCGCTTGATGTTCGCCGCGAGCCGGACGGACTCTGCGTTGAGCTCATCGAGCTCCAAGTGGATATCCCGCATCGTCTGCTCGAAGTCGAAATCGTCGTCTTCCTCCTCCGGCGCGACGCCGACATAGCGTCCCGGCGTCAGGCTCCAATCGTTGGCGGCCAGCTCGTCGTGGCCAACCAGCTTCACGAGCCCGTCGACGTCTCGCAGGGTCGCGTCCGGGAACCGCTCCTGAAGCCAGTGCGCCTGCCGCCAGAAGTAGCGCGGCGCTCCGAGATGCTCCACCGCGTCGCTTCGCGCTTTATCGATCGCCTTGAGCGGGCTGCCGCGGCCGTTCCTGCGACCCTCGGCCACGCGTGACAGCAGCTTGTGGAGATGATCGGCCTGGCGGATCAGGTCGCGCCCAGCTTCTGCCAGAGGCTCGGCGCTTGCGGCGAACGCCGTGAGCCCGGCGTTGTCGCGGCAGGACGAGTCCCATGCATCGCGGGTATCGCCCGCCTCCGACTCGAAGGCGACTAGGTCGTGCGCGAACGCCTCCCGCGCGTTCTCGAACTCCGTGATGCTCTGTGCGAGGTCGTCGAAGAGTTCGCTGTCGGCATACGTCGTGGCAGCCGTGGCAAGCGCTGCGGCAAAGCGCCGGACGGGCGTCACGGCTTCGCTGGCTGCTTCGACCATGCGTTCGAGGTGCTCGGCCACCAGGGCGAGGAAGCGTTCGTTCTGGCCCCGATAGAGCCAGACGATGGCCGCAAGGTTCTTCTGCTGCTCGGGCGTGAAGTCGTAGATCTTGCGCGTCACCTTCCGGTGGACGTTGCGCGCGTCGATCATCAACACCTTCTCCCGCCGCTCGGCGGGCTTGGCCTTGTCGAGGAACCACAGCTCGCATGGCACCGTGCGCGTGTAGAAGAAACCGGAGCGGATCGCCATCATCACGTCCAGGTGACCCGCCTCGATCAGCTTCCGGCGCACCTTCGCTTCCTCACTGCCCGCCGACGATGCCTGCGAGGACATCACGAATCCGGCGCGGCCGGTGTTGTTCAGGTAGCTGTCGAAGTAGGAGATCCAGAGGTAGTTGCCGTTGGAGACCTTGCCCTTCTTGTTCACGCCAGGAAGGGCGTAGGGCAAGCGCGGGTCGTTCTTCACCTTCTCCGCGTCCACCTCGTCGACGTTGAACGGCGGATTGGCCATGACGAAGTCGCACTTGCCGAGCAACTCGTGCGGGTCCTCGTAGTAAGTGATGGCCTTGTGGATGTTGCCCTCGAGGCCGTGCACGGCGAGGTTCATGTTGGCGAGACGAATCGTCGTCGGGTTCTTCTCCATGCCGAAGAACGTCGCCCGTTCGGTCGGGTCGAGGTGCATGCGTTCGATGAAGTGAGCGCTCTGCACGAACATCCCGCCCGAGCCGCAGGCTGGGTCGAGCACGCGGCCGTGGTCCGGCTCAATAACGTTGACGATGGTCTGGACCAGCGCGACCGGCGTGAAGAACTCGCCGCCGTCATGCGCCTTCTGGTCGGCGAACTGGGTGAGGAAGTACTCGTAGATGCGCCCGAACACGTCGCCGTCCGCGCGCCTCAGGGCCGGGTCGTTGAAGGTGCGCAGAAGCTGGCCGAGCACGTCGTTGTCGAGCTCCTGGTACTCGGCCTTGGGCAGGGCGCCGCGCAGGGTCTCGTAGTCCTGCTCGATCTTCTCCATCGCATCGATCATCACCTGCGCGCGATCAGCGCTGTCAGGCAGGGAGACGAGATGGTCGAACTGCGCTTCCGGTTGCAGGAAGATCGCGCCCTTCCGGGAGAAGTCCTCCTTGGTGAGTGCGCGTGGCCTGCCGCCGCGCGTCGGCAGCGAGGGCTCGATCGCGGCCTTGACCTTGAGGAAGCGGCTGTAGGCGTGGCGCAGGAAGATCAACCCCATCACGGGCAGGAAGTACTCGTTGCTGGCGAAGTTGGAGTTGGCCCGCAGGTTGTCTGCGCTGGACCAGAGCCGTTTCTCGATCGCGCCGATGTGTTCCAACCGTGTGTCTCCTGCTCAGATTCCCGAATCCGTCAATCTGCCGGTCCGGCCCACTTGTAGACGGTGTCGCGCTTAATGCCCGGATAGGCAACGGTCTCGCCGCGACAACCAGCGGTCTTCCATTATGGCCCTGATCATCTGTTGCCGTCGCCTACCACACCGTGGCGGTGGCAGGACACCGACACCGCCAGGCGGCCGGGCGATCGAAGCGATCGCCGGCTACGGCCGGCTTGCCTATATGTTATGGCGAATCTGACATATATTCGAGATGATGGAGGGTAGCGGGAAGCCGCTCGCGTAGCGTGCCGGAGAGATCAAGCCCCCGCCGTTTTCTTCGGACCTATGACGAAGTGAGGTAAAGCTGATGAACGAAGCCAGGACCGAGAAGCTCAAGAAAGCCGGGTGGAAGCTGGGAACTCCCAAGGAGTTCCTGGGGCTCACTGACGAAGAGGCGGCTCTGATAGAGATCAAGCTCGCTTTGGCCAGGGGCATCAAAGAGCGACGGCTCTCCCTGCGGCTCACGCAGGAAGACGTCGCGAAGCAATTGAAATCGAGTCAATCTCGGATCGCCAAGATGGAGGCTTCCGACGCGACGGTGTCCATGGACCTCCTGGTCCGTTCGCTTCTCGTTCTCGGGGCGACGACTCAGGAAGTCGGACGCGTCATCGCAAGGAGTTCGGCAGTTCCGGTTGCCAAGATCTCGTATGTCAGGTGACGCCACGAGGCAAGCGCATCGCGACTCCTCGGGTCTCACACACCGCTCAACGAGGACTTGCCAGTGGTCTCTGACTCCCGGCGCAACCCGAGGCCATGGATGCAACGCAGCAACGGCGCGTTGCACGATTATGTGAGAGGAGCGCTCAAAGACCATGAATCAGTTTCAAGGTGTGAGCCACTGTGGCTCGTGCGCCCGATGGAGGTGTGTCGGCGGACCATACAACATACTCACAGTTCTGGTCGCCGAAAAACTCGACGCCTATGTGTACGTCACTCTCGTCGTATATGGCCCTCAGGTTGCCGTCGTCAGTGGCCACTACATCGAATTTGCTGGAACTAAGAGATAGCTCAGGTGATCCAATGAATGTCCAGAAATCATCTTCTGACTTGACTCTCAAGGCAACGCCATCTTCTTCGCAATACCCCTTGAGTTGTGTGATTCTGCTCTCGAGTCTTGCATTACGTGGCGACCGAACTGTCCATTCGAACTGTTCTGCCATAGTCATCGACTCGGTGCATACAATGTACAGGATGTTATACCCTGGCGTGATCAAAGGCTGTCAAGTGGCTGCTCGAGGATCTGACAGCCGCGGTCCGCACACCAGCAGGGCGGCTCGCCCAGGAGGGCATCCGCCGCGACCGTTAGCTGATACGGGCAATGCGGGATTCGAACCCACGACCTCTGGCTCCGGAGGCCAGCGCTCTATCCAGCTGAGCTAATTGCCCCTTGGTCGGTCCGGCGACCGGCCTAACCTACCCCACTCCACCCTGCGGAAGCAAGCGGGGCGAGACCGGTTTGGGCCGGTGACGCCGGATGGCGCCCGAAACCCCGCGCCTGATCGGCGCAGGCGGTCCGGACGCCGCGACCGGCGGTGCGCTCCCGAGGGAGCACGCAACGCCTACAGGTTGGCGTCGGCGTAGTCCTGGTAGGCCTGGAGGAACTCGTCGTAGCCGTTGTCCTGCAAGGCTTGCAGGTATTCCACCCACAGCTCGTCGACCTCCGCCTCGGAATCGGCGATCAGCATCTTCGCGAACAGCACCGCGCGCACATTCTCGTCCAGGTTCACGCGGATATCCTCGACGTCGGGCAGCGTGACCAGGTCCATCGCGTTGGGCCGCACCAGGGGCTTCGCCTCGTTGATCCGCTGCACGGCGCTGCCGCCGGCCGCGTAGTCCTCGCGGTTGGCCCAGATCTCCACGTTGGCCATCGCCTCCTCGAAGGTGGGATGGTCATTGATCGGAATATAGCCGTGAACGGTGCTGAAGAACCCCCACCAGCGCGGCCACGACTTGTTCGCCAGGTCGACGTCGTAGTCCTGCGACCATTGCTCGAAGTCGAGGTCGTAGATCCCGTCCACCATGTTGCTCCAGTGGCGGCCCTCGATGCCGGCCACGAACAGCTCACGGCCGTCGCGGCTGTTGGCGAACTCGATTACCTCCAGCGACTTGTCGATGTACTTGGAGTCGGCGGAGACGCCGAGCAGCAGCCACCATGCCACGCCGGCCCCGTTCAGCTTGTAGCCCTGCGCCACGATCGGGGGATCGGGCGAGTCGAACTTCGCCTCCGGCACCCCGATCCGCCCTACCCGGTTGGGCGTTACGTAGGCGACCGGCGCAAAGAAGGCGCCGGCGCGATTGGAATAGATCCACGCGTTGGAGGCTTCCTCGTTGTTGGGGTGATTGAGAAAGTCGGTGTTCATGGCGCCTTCACGGTACAGCCGGTTGGCGAACTTGAGCGCCTCCAGGGTGCCCTGATGGGTGGCCAGCGAGATCACCGTGCCATCCTCCTGCACCTCAATGTCCTTGATGTTGGCACTGGCGTTGTAGGCCATGAGAATCGGCGCCCCCACCCCATCGGAGGCGTTGCTGACGAAGCCGGTGGTATCGTCCTTGCCGTTGCCGTCCGGATCGTCCTCGCTGAACGCCTTGAGCACCTCGTACAACTCGTCCGGCGTGCTCGGCATCGACAGGCCCAGGTTGTCCAGCCAGTCCTGCCGAATGTGGAACTGCCAGTCGTAACCATGGTGGGTGCCGGGCACGTAGTAGTGGACGCCGTCGACCGCCAGCGGCTTGAACATGTCGGCGGTCATCACCTTGTAGATGAAGGGATACTTCTCCGCCGTGACGTGCTCGTCGAGGTTCGCCATCAGCCCCTCCCGCGCCCACTGCTGCCAGGGGTTCGGTCCTTGGTTGTTGACGTGCATGAGGTCCAGCGAGTCGCCCGAGGCCATCATCAGGTTGAGTTTCGACCACACCTGGTCCCAGGGGCCCCCGACTATCTGCAGATCGATATTCAGGCGGCGCTCCATCTCCAGGATGCTGAGATCGGTGTCCGGGTCCATGCGCAGCGGCCCGGGCACGAATGCCTTGATCGGGACCACCTCCACGGTTGCGCCCTCGGACTCTCCCGTGGCCCACACCGTGGCGCTCATGGTCAGCAATAGCGCGATGCAGGCTGCCGCCGCCGCGCCGATGCGCGTGTGGCCGCCTGCTGGAAAAAAGAATCTCGATGTCATTCGACACCTCCTTGATATTGTGGAATCTGCAGCAAACGCTGCACCGGTTGTGCTCACTCCTTGACCGCCCCGAGCAGGATGCCCTTGACGAAGTGCTTCTGGATGAACGGATAGACCAGCATGATCGGCACGATGCTGATCACGATTACGGCTGCCTTCAACATCTGCGGAACCACATCGGCCGGAACGAAGACCGAAGATGCGCTCACCACCAGGTTGCGCATCACCATCGACAATGGATACAGCTTGGCGTCGGAGATGAACAGCATCGGGAAGAACCAGTCGTTCCAGAAGTACACCGAATAGAACAGGCCGATGGTCGCCACGATCGGCATCGACGTCGGCAGCACGATCAGGAACAGGATCTGGATCTCGTTGTAGCCGTCGATCTTGGCCGAGTCCTCCAGACTCTGCGGCACCGCCGTGGCGAAGTAGTTCTTCATCAGGATCAGGTTGAAGGTGTTGATGGCATTGGGCACGAACAGCACCAGCAGCGAGTTGCGCATGCCCATCGAGGTGAGCAGGATGTACAGCGGAATCAGACCACCGGAAAAGAACATCGTGAAGATGATCAGCCGGAAGATGAAATTCCTGCCCGGCAGGTCATTCTTGGACAGCACGTAGGCGCCCATCGCGGTGAGCAGCAGGCTCAGCGCGGTACCGGCGGTGGTCACCAGCACGCTGACGAAGAAGGCGATGTACACCAGCGGGCGCGACAGCGCGGTCTGGAAGCTCGCCAGGGTGAAGCTCTTGGGGATGATGTGGTAGTAGTCGGAGAAGAAGCCGCGTTCGGTGGCGGTGGCGATCACCAGGATGTACCAGAACGGGTACAGGGTGACCAACGTGACCACCAGCAGCAGGAAGTAGTTGAACACGTCGAACGGTGCCATGCGCTGCCTGGCCATGATCAGCGCACCGTCCCGACGCCGCCGCGCGACGTGTAGATGCCTTCCATGCCGAACAGTTTGCAGGCGTTGTTGGCCGCGATCAGCAAGGCCAGTCCCACCACCGACTTGATGATGCTGGCCGCCGACAGGAGCCCGAACTTCGGGTTCTGCTGCAGGTTCCTGACGATGTAGGTGTCCAGGATATCCGCGGTTTCGTACACCACCGGGTTGTACAGGTTGAAGATCTGGTCGAACCCGATCGCCAGGATGTGGCCGAGGAAGATGATCGCCATGATCGCGACCGTGTTGGAGATGCTCGGCAGGGTGATGTGCCACGCCATCTGGTGCCGCTTGGCGCCTTCCACCTGCGCGCACTCGTAGAGCGCCGGATCGATGCCGGCGATCGCCGCCAGGTAGATGATCGAGGTCCAGCCGGTCTCTTTCCACAGATCGGTGGCGATCAGCATCCAGCGGAAGTAGTGGTTGTCGATCAGGAAGCCGATCTGCTCGAAGCCGAGCGCCTGGAGCAGCACGTTGACGGCGCCGGTGTCCCTGGTGAGCAGGGTGTTGATGATGCCGGCCAGCGCGACCCAGGAGACGAAGTGCGGCAGGTAGGTAACCGTCTGCACCATCCGCTTGAAGCCGGAGTGGAATACCTCGTTGAGCAATAGCGCGAACAGCACCGGCACCGGCACGCCGAACATGAAGCGCAGCACGTTGATCACCACCGTGTTGCGGAACGCGAGCTGAAAGTTCTTGTCGGTGAACAGGCGGATGAAGTTGTCGAAGCCGACGAACGGGCTGGCGAAGCCGCGCGAGAAGCGGAAGTCCTGAAACGCCAGCACGATGCCGTACATCGGCGCGTACTGGAATACGATGTACCAGGCCAGCACCGGCACCATCATCAGGTACAGGTAGCGCTTCTTGATCAGTACCTTGATGAATCGCTGGCGGCGAGGCGCCAACGCGACGGCGGCGGCCTCGACCCGGTTGGCCATGGCGCGAATCCTAAGGGTGCGCTACAACATGCGTCAAGCAACGGACGCGCTCGGTGCGCGTCGCCAGAGGCGCGCTAGACCCGGCGCACAGAGGGGGGACTCATCATGAACGTGCTGATCACCGGAGGCAGCGGCCGGCTCGCGGGCTACGTGGCGCGCGAGTTCGCCGATCACCAATTGGTACTGACAGACGTCAGGCCGCCGCCGGACGACCGCGCTCACCTGCCCTTCGTTGCCGCCGACCTGACCGATTTCGCCGACTGCCGGCGGGTGATCGCCGAGAGCGAGCCGGAGGCGATCGTTGCGCTCGGAGCCATTCCGTACGCCACCGACAAGGCTGGGCGCGACGGCAACGGACCGCCGTTCGACACCACGATGCGGGTCAACGTGCTCGGCCTCTACTACCTGTTGACCGCGGCGGCGGAAGCGGGCGTCAAGAAACTGGTCCAGACCAGCTCGGTGGTCACCATGAAGGGCGGCGCCATCACCTACCGCTACCTGCCGATCGACGACGATCACCCCGGTTGCGTCACCGAATCCTACATCTTCTCGAAGATGGCCGGCGAGATGATGCTGCAGTGGTTCTGGCGCGCGTACGGCATCCACTCGGTCGGGTGCCGCCCGGCGTGGATCTGGACTCCCGAGGAGTTGCAGCGGCACGCGCAGAACATCGCACCCACCAGCGCGTGGGAGTCGGGGCTCTGGCACTACGTCGACATCCGCGACGTGGCGCACGCCCACCGCCTCCTGTTCAACGCCCTGGACCGGCTGCCGCCGGCCGAGTGCTACTACGCCGGCGCCGCCGACCACCGCGCCCCCGAGGAGTCACGCGAACTGATCGAACGCCTGCGCCCGGAACTGGTCGGCGCCATCCCCATTGACCTCACCGGCCGGCAGGCATTCGTAAGCTACGCCAAGGCCCACGCCGCCGTCGGCTACCAGCCCCGCCACTCCTGGACCGACTGGCGCGCCCGGCCTTTGCCGTGATTCGTTGGCAGGACTACCAGCGTCTCACCGGTGGCCGGGCTCCCGACGATGACCTGTCCGATGAAGCGCTGTACGATCGAGCGGTTGCGGAGCACGAGGAGTCGTTTCCGATCGCCGTCGTTGACCGCATCGTTGCCGGCGAGAACCCGATCCGCGTGTACCGAGAACATCGCCGCATGACGCAGAAGGAGGTGGCGAAGGCAGCCGGTATCAGCCCGCTCTATCTCTCGCAGATCGAACGAGCAACCCGTACCGGTTCCGTTGCGACACTGGCGGCGATCGCCAAGGCCCTTGACGTAGAACTCGACGACTTGATCGTCGGCTGATTGACCAACCCGCGATTACCAGCCGACGGCGTAGGCGATTTCGTTCCTGGCAGTTGCCGCTCCGGCGATCGAGCCGCGGCCGCCGTGGCAGCGGATCGCCAGCGCCTTGCCGTGATTCCAGCCGTCGTTCAGTTCGATGTCGTGGCCGCGCCGGCGCAACTCCGCGAGCGTCTTCTCGGGTAGGCGCGATTCGGCTTCTACCCGGCCGGGATACGCCTCGCGCGGGTAGAAGGATGAGGGAAAGTGCGTGGTGTGGACGGTGGGCGCGTCGAGCGCCTGCTGCAGGTCCATGCCGAACTCCATGTAATTCAGGAAGAACTGGAGCGTCCATTGGTCCTGGCCGTCGCCGCCGGGGGTGCCGAACGCCATGAACGGTGCGCCGTCCCTGGTGACGATGGTGGGCGTGAGAGTCGCCCGCGGCCGCTTGCGCGGCTGCAGCGCGTTGGGGCGTTGCGGATTGAGGTAGAACATCTGGCCGCGCGTGCCGAGCGGAAAGCCCAGCCCGGCGATCACCGGCGACGAGCCTATCCAGCCGCCGCTCGGCGTAGCCGCCACCATGTTGCCCTCGGCATCCACCGCGTCGAGGTGGGTGGTGTCGCCCAGGTGCGGCGCATGTTCCGGTGCGGGCGGGCCGCCGGCACCGTCTTCGCCAGCACGGCTCCTGTCGCGCGGCACGGCTCCCAGGGCCCGCCGGTTGTCTTCGCGCACGCTGCGCGCCGCGTACTCCGGCACGCCGCCGCCCAGATCGCCCGGCCGCTGCTCCAGAGAGGCGGTCTGCCCGATTTGTGCGGCGCGCCGTTCCCCGTAGCCGGCCGACAGCAGCACGTCGAACGGCACGGCATCGAAATCGGGATCGCCGTAGTAGGCCTCGCGGTCGGCGAACGCCAGCTTGGCGGTCTCGATCCAGGTGTGCAGGTAGTCGGCGGAGTTGTGGCCCATCGCCTTGAGATCCAGGCCCTGCAGGATCGCGAGCTGCTGCAGGAACACCGGGCCCTGCGTCCACGACGAGCACTTGAACACGTCCAGGCCGTGATAGTTCAGCGTCACCGGATCTTCCACGCGGGCATGCCACTCGGCCAGATCGTCATAGGTCAGCAGCGCGGCGTGCACGGCGCCGCTGGCGTCCGCCACCGGATGGTCGGCGATGAAGCGGACGATCCGCTCGGCGATCTCACCGCGGTAGAAGGCGTCGCGGGCGGCCTCGATGCCGGCCACCCGGCCGCGGCCCTTCGCGCCCTCCTCGGCCCGGCACATGATGCGCAGCATGGCGCCGAAGTCGGGGTTGCGCAGCGCTTCGCCCACATTCGGCGCGCTCCCTCCCGGCAGGTAGACCGCACCGGTGGTCGGATAGCGCTCGGTGTACCTGGACTGCTCCGCATGCAGGTGGCGGCTCAGCGACGCGTACACCGGAAAGCCCTGCTCGGCGAACTCGATGGTGGGCTGCAGGATTTCGGCGAAGCTCATGGTCCCGAACCGGGCCAGCGCCGTGGCCCAGGTGTCGACCGGCGCCGGCACGCACGCCGGCAGGTAGCCGTCGCCGGGAATGAGATCGATGCCGTGGTCGCGGCACCAGTCTATGGTGAACGCCTCCGGCGACCACCCCATGCCTGAGATGGCGTAGGTTCTGCGCTCCTTCGCCGAATAGATGAGCGTCGGCACCTCGCCGCCGATGCCGCAGCTCTGCGGCTCCAGGAGCGTCTCGCAGATGCCCATCGCCGCCGCCGCGTCGATCGCATTGCCGCCGGCAACCATGATGCGCAGTCCCGCCGAAGCCGCCAGGTAGTGGCCCGCGGCTACCACGCCGCGCCGTCCCATGATCACCGGTCGTGTTCTGAATCCCATCGTCAGCGGCTGACTGCTGCCAGCTCCGGCTCCAGCACGGCCGTCAATTCCGCGATGCCGGCAGCCATCTCCTCGGGTCGGTTCCAGCCGTAGCACAGCCGCATCCGGTCGCGACCGGACACGCCGTCCGCGGCCGTGTGCGTCCCCGGCGCAAACAGCACGCCGCGGGCGGCGGCGCGCTCGGCGGCGGCCGGCGTGTCAGTGCCGTCGAGCATCTGCACGAACACGAACAGTCCGCCTTGGGGCTGGGTCCAGCGCGCGCGGCCGCCCAGATGCGTGTCGAGCGCCGCCAGCATGGCGTCGCGCTTGGCACGCAGGCTGACGCGCGCCCGCTCGATGTGGGCATCCAGGCCGGTCTGCGCAAAGCGATGCACGGCCATTGCAGTGAACTGGCTGACGCCGCCGGTGCCCTTGATGGCGGCGATCCGGTCCATCAGCGCCGGCGGCGCGGTGACGTAGCCCAGCCTCATGCCGGGCGCGATGTTTTTCGAGAACGAAGCGACGTAGATCGTGCGCCCGCTGTCATCGAGCGAGCGAATGGCCGGCGGCAGGTCCGGATGTTCGAAGTTCAGGTCGACGTAGCAGTCATCCTCCCATACCGGCACACCGTGGCGCGCGGCGATCTCGCTCACCGCGGCGCGGCGCGGCAGCGACGCCACCCAGCCGAGCGGGTTCTGGAACGTCGGTATGGTGTATACCGCCTTGGGCCGCCTGCCGTCGTCGATCGCCGCCTGAATCTGATACTCCAGCGAATCGGGCAGCATACCCTCGCGGTCGCACTCCACCGGGCGGATGTCGGCCCCGAAACGGCGCAGAAACCCCAGCGTGCCGGCATACGTGAACTCCTCGGCCAACACCACGTCGCCGGGATCGACCAGCGCCTGCGCCACCAGAAAGTTGGGCTCGTTCGACCCGGAGCCGAGCAGGATGGCGTCGGCATCCACCCAGAACCCGCGGGTGGCGGCGAGACGCGCCGCCAGCCACTCGCGCAGAGGCGGGTAGCCGAGCGGGTGCGGATAGCGCGCCAGGCTGCGCCCCGCTCGCTGCAGCTCCTCGCGCAGGCATTCGACGAGTTCCTCCAGTGGCAGCGAATCGGGATCGGGATAGGCGACCCCGAACTCATAGCGGGCCGCCGGATGGGCCGAGCGGGCGACCGGCCCGCCGGGTCGTCCGGGGGCCAACAGATCCTCGTCGAAACCAGACCAACGTGCGCTCATCGCAGACACCTCCGGCGGCCATGGTATCCGACAGCGTACACTGTTGCGACCCGCACGCCGGCAGAGCACGGCATAGCCGGCCTCCCAACGGAAACAGATACGGTATTATTCCGGCACAGAACGGCGTTGGTCGGGGGCCTCTATGCGCTTTTCCGATTGCCGCGTCCGAGGTGAGCCGGGAGACCGCGCGCAGCATCGCCGACTTCTGCCGCGGCACCACGCGCAGGGGATAGCCCTCGCTACACAGCTGATTCTCGAATATCGCACCGCGGGAACCGCGAGGTTGTTCTCTCGACTGGTGGTGGTGAGCCGACGCGGCCGGCAGATAGCAGAGCTCATGAATGGCGGTGCACGCCGCGGCGGCGCGGCTCGCGGCGTGGGCGGCGCCCGCCCCCGTAGCGGCCGGCGGCGCCGCGCAGGCGCGGGTCCAGCAGGTCGCGCACCGCGTCGCCGAACAGGTTGAGGGCGTAGACCGTCACCGTCAGGCACAGGCCGGGCCACAGCGCCAGCCGCGGCGCAATCTCCATGTACTGGCGGCCCTCGCGGCTCAGCATACCGCCCCAGCTCGGAATGCTCACCGGTAGACCGAAGCCGAGGAAGCTCAGCGAGGCCTCGGCGATGATGACCCCGCCGACGTTGATGCTGAAGATGACGATGAGCGGCGCGGCAATGTTGGGCAACACGTGCCGCCGCATTGAGCGCCAGCGCGAGCTGCCGATGGCCTGCGCCGCCTGGAAGTAGGCGTTCTCCTTGACCCCAATCACCGCGCCGCGCACCACCCGGGACGCGGGAATGCCGCCGGCTACCCCGAGCACCAGGATGATCTGCGCCACGCCGCGCCCGGCGATCGACATGATGGTGAGCAGCAACAGCAGCCCGGGAAACGACATCCACGCGTCGACGAACCGTTGCGCGTAGATGTCCACCCGCCCGCCGACGAAGCCGGTGGTGCCACCGATCAGCAGCGCGACCATCACGTTCAGTGCCGTCGCCGCCAGCCCGACCGTGATCGACAGGCGCGCGCCGATGATGAGGCGGCTCAGAAAATCGCGGCCGACGTGGTCGGTGCCCAGCAGGTGCGCGGCCGACGGACCCTGCATCCGGTCCTGCACCCGCCCGCGGTCGAATTCGTAGGGCGCGAGCTGCGCGGCGAAGATGGTGATGAACACCAGCGCCACGACGACGAGGCCGCCAATAGCTCCCAGCGGCTGCTCCCTCAGCAGCCGCGAGAGGAAGCTGGCCACCGGTCGCCGGCGCGCCGGTGCAGCAGCGCCCGAGACAGAGGGCCCGCCACCCGCGCCGTCGCTTGGGCCTCCACCACCAGCAACGCGTGGGCCGCCACCACCGCCTGCGCCTGCGCCTGCGCGGCCAACTTCGGCTGCGTCGCCCGGCACCGGCTCACTCATAGCGCACCCGCGGATCCAGCAGCGCGTAGGTCAGGTCGGTGCCGAGGTTGATCACCACCACCACCGAGGCAAATAACAGGTTCACGCCGGAGACCACCGGGTAGTCGCGCGCGTTGAGGGCAGACAGCATCAGACTGCCGAGCCCCGGGAGATTGAAGATGTTCTCGATGATGACCGAGCCGCCGGCGATGATGGGCAACTGCAGCGCCACCAGGGTCACCACCGGGATGAGGGCGTTCTTGACCGCGTGGCGCAGCACCACTGTCCTCTCCGCCAGGCCCTTGGCCCAGGCGGTCCTCACGTAGTCCTGGCGCAGCACCTCCAGCATCATCGTGCGCGTCATGCGCATGGTGCTCGCTACCAGGTAGGTCCCCAGAATCACGGCGGGAATGATCAACATGCCGAGATTGGCCCATGGGTCTTCGGTGAAGCGGACGTGCGTCAGCGGCGGCGTCCAGCCCCACCAGATTGCGGGGTAGATCATCACCATCAGTCCCAGCCAGAAGTTGGGTGTCGCCAGGCCGAAGATGGCGACCGCCCGGCCGGCGTAGTCGGCCAGCGTGTATTGGCGAATCGCCGAGTAGATCCCGATCGGCACGGCGATGATGACCCCGGTGAGGATCGCCAGCAGCCCCAGCTCGACCGTTACCCCGACCCTGCCGGCGAGTTTCTGTTCCACCGTGGCGCTGCCCAACGAGCCGCTGTACAGCGAGCGGCCGAGGGTGCCACGCAGGACGATGTCACCGATCCACTTCGCGTATTGCGCGTAGACGGGTTTATCGAGTCCGAGTCGTCTCTTCAGAGCCTCCTCATCGATCGTGCCGCTCTGGGTTGCGGTCATCCGGGCTGTCATCACATCGATGATGTCGCCGGGAATGAAGCGAACCGAGAGAAACACCAGGACGGTGACGATGAACAGGGTCGGGATCACCAGCAGTATCCGCCTGATCACATACGCCCGCATCTCAGCTCACCTCCTCTCATCATCACGGCACCATAGGAAGGGGTGGCAGGCTGTTCCCGCCACCCCGCGTTCGAAGTAAAACGCGGTCGGCCGCAGCCAATCGCGCGTTGATGGTGTAACTAAGCGAGCGGCGCTCGCGTCAAAACCCCATTTCTGCCTTCAGGTCCCGGTCGAGCCAGAGCCGGGCAAGAACCTCGTGATAGTTTTCTGGGTGCACGAACGTCTCGCCGTTCCAGCCCTTGACCCACGGATGCGCCACCTGGAATCCGGGCGACTTGCCGGTCCATACCTGAAAATGCTGCGAAACGAGGTACTGGTCGAACTCCTTGGCGATTCGTATCAGCTCCGCCTCGCTGGTCGCTGTTTGGAACTCGTTATAGAGTCGAATCAGCGTGGCGTTGGGAATCCCACCGAACCACTCGTTCCAACCGTGCGGCTCGGTGTCCGGCCCAAGAGAACGGGCGAAGCCTATGATGTGTTCAGGGGCTGCATCGAAGCCCAAATCGCCGGTGGTCATCTCGTAGTGTCCTTCCCCTTTACGACTCCACCAGGTGCTGCTGTCGTAGACGTCGATCTCCATCTCCACGCCGATCTCTTTGAAGAAGCCGGCTGCGATCTCGGCGAGGCCCAGGTCGATGACGTCGCGGTGGTCGTGGGTGGCCCTGAAGCGCACGCCGTCCGCGCCGCGTGGGTAGCCGGCCTCGTCGAGCAATTGCTCCGCCTTCTCCGGGTCGTAGCGGTATTGGTCCTGGAGCTCCTTTGGCCACTCGTCGAATGGAAGGAAATAGGGGCCGGTCGCGTTGCCGAACATGCCCTGGGGCTTCCACAGCGCGTACCCGCCATAGTAGCTCTCGTTAACCGCCTCGCGGTCGATCGCCATCTGCATTGCCTGGCGGACGCGGATGTCGTCGAAAGGCGGCCTACGGGTGTTCAGGCCGATTTGCCCGAGCGCCCGGAGGAAGTAGGGGCCCACCTGGATGTCGGGGTTGGTGCGCAACACCGACTCTATCACCTCGAAGGTCTTGATGTCGACGCCGCCGCCGGCAACGTGGATCATGTCGACCTGGCCGGTGCGAAACGCGGCGAGGCGGGTCGCCTCCTCCGCCATGAACAGACCCTTCAGCTCGTCGACGTAGGGCAGCCGGTTCTCCGGATACTTCTCGTCGAAGTCGTGGTAGTTGGGATTGCGCGTCCTGGTTATCGAGACGCCCTCGACGTAGTCAGTGAGCGTGAACGGCCCGGTGCCGACCACGTTTCGCCAGTCGCTGTAGTCACCGTGCTGCTCGATGACCTCGGGTGGCAGAATCCATGAGTTGTGCTGGCCGAGGATCGCCCGGGCCAGGCCGGCGCGCGGCTCGGTCAGCTTGAACTCGACCGTGTATCGGTCAAGGGCTTCGATGGATTCCCACGGATAACCCTCAACCTCGCCGGCGACTCTGGGCTCGAAGTCGAGCAGGCCGGCAATGCGGCGGTAGGTAAAGGCGACGTCTTCGGCGGTGAGCTCGCGCCCGTTGACCGGCGGCTTGTCGTGCCAGCGGATGTCCGGTTTGATCTTGACGATCAGCGTTCGGTCGTCCGGCTGCTCCCAGCTCTCGGCCAGGTGGCCCTTGAAGCGCGAGAACGGCACATACCAACCGGTAAAGCTCACCTCGTCCCGGGGAGCACCCCAGTCTCCCTTCGCAAGCTTCTCGTTGACCGCGTAGATCTGATAGCCGGCGTAGTGTCCTGTGATATGCGGGTCGGTGGTCTCCCCGAACAGCTTGTACGGGTAGGTCAGTGTCCCGCCATACTCTGGCGCGGTGACCTGCATCCCGGTCGTCGGGTCGGTCACCATCGGCTTGTCCGAGGCCGCGGCCTGTTCCTCGCCGGCCGGCGCCGCCCAGGCGGCGGTCGCGGCCAGGACCAACCCGATCAGTACCGCAACCCATAGTCTACAATTTCGTATCATGAGGTTTCCTCCAAACCTTCGTTTCTTCGAGAGTGCTGAATTCAGTGCCGGCCCGCGCCGACTCTCGCGGTATGCCTGCGATTCGCAGGGACCGAACAGCGAGGGCGGCACCCTCGGTCATGAGCAGTGCCTGGGGCGCCGGCGGGTGGACCGCGGGCGAGCGGCCCGTTGCCGGGAGTTCCCGCCTGGTGAGGTGACCGGCCGACGACGAATCGGCCGCGAGGCAGCGCCGCGGTCAGCGGACCACGCAGGCTCCGCAGAAGGTAGCGGTCGCGCCCGGCTAACTCGTTAGTGTTTCTGAGGTTGTATGGAAATGACCCCGGGGGGAGGGGAGGGGTACAGAGGGCGTAGAGCAGCAGAGCGGCGGTAGAGCGCAGCGGTTGCGCTATCTGCAACCGGCGGCGGCGCTGGGTACTGTCGTCACGCGTCATTCGCATCCGTTCCACCCAAAGCCCGCAGCCATCATTGCACACGCACGGCATACCGTCAAATGGCCGCGGGGCGCCGGGTGCATTCGCTCAGTGTGGTAGCCGTCAGGCAGCCTCTAGGTGGATTTCGTCGGTCTGCTGTGGTGGCGATGAAGGGAGCAGGTTCTCGAAGTCGCTCCAGAAGCGGCGGCTCTTCACGGATGCACGGAGCTGGAGCATGTCCTTGGCGCCGTCCAGCGTCCACATCATGCCGCTCTGCTTCATGCGCGCAGCGACCACGTTTTTGCACGCGGACTCCACTACTTATGCGAACTGACGTTTCCCCTGCCCGGGGGACGATGTGGTCACCATGTCGTAACCGACGGGGAGGACAGCGCGCATGGGACGCCACCCAACCCGCCCGCGGAAGTTCGAGCGCGAGATCGAACACCACCGGCGGCTGTATGAGCACCGGGAGTTGAGCCGGGTCACTGACAACTGGATCTTCTACTGGCGGTTCCTGGCCCACCTGCAGGACCGGGACTACCGCCCGCGCACCGTCGGGCGCTACCACCAGATGCTGCGCAGCTTCCTGAGCTGGCTGGACGGCCGGTCGCTGCGCCGCGTGGTGCGGGAGGATATCGAGCGCTACCTGCTGTACCGCAAGGCGGAGCGGCAGCGGGTCGCCTACACGATCCGCTACACGCGCGAGGTGCTGTCGGCGTTCTTTCAGTGGCTGATGCAATACTGTCCCATCGAGGTGAACCCCGCAGCCGGGCTGCGGATACGGATCTACTATCCGCAGCCGGAGCGGCTGGACTTGTTCAGCCATGACGAGACGCTGCTGTTGGTGCAGGCGCCGGCACGTGCCCGCGAGCGGCTGCAGCGCTCGGAGTTTTCGACCGAGCATGGGTGGCGGGCGGCGCGGTATCGCTTGGCGATGCAGCACCTGATCCTGAAGCTGCTGTTCTCCACCGGGATGCGGCCGTGTGAGATCGTGAGCCTGGAACTGCAGGACGTGGACCACGAGCAGCTCAAGCTGCGGGTGCGCGCCAAAGGCAGGCAACGCTATCTGGAGCGGCAGCGGAGCGCCTTCATCACCGCGCGCACGGCGCAGCAACTGCAGGAGTGGCTGGCGCAAGCGGCGGCGGTGCGCAGCGACGCATCACAGGATCGGCTGTTCATCCACCACCGCGGCGGCAAGCCGTTGGCTTCCGGCTATGTCAATATCGCAGTCAAGCAGTGGGCTGCCCGGTGCGGGATAGCGCGCACCGTGTACGCCTACATGGCGCGCTATACGTTCTGTACGCGGCTGGTGGAGAACGGCGCCGACCTGTACAGCCTGAAGCGGCTGATGGGTCACACCCAGACGGCGGTGACGCTGAAGCACTATTTGAAGCTCACGCCGAGCGAGTTGCGGCGGGAATGGAAGGAGTTCAATCCGCTGGTGGCGGGAGTGAAGGAATGACGCTGGGCGCGGCGATCGACAGCTACCGGAACGACCTGCACGAGCGGCATTACTCGGCCGCTGACATGGAGCGCAAGCAGAACCTGTTGCGGCGCTGGCTGTCGTACGCAGTGGCGCTGCATCAACCGGGGCTGCCGTCGCGGCTGCTGAAGATGACGGAGATCCGGCTGTACGGTCGTCGTGGTGTGGTGGGCGCCGCCGGAACAGCTGAGCGGCACGCCGCGGTAGCGGAGTTTCTGCATTGGTGGCGGACGGCAGACGCGAACGTGAGGCACGTGGCGCTGGCCACCCTGATAGATCAATACCGCCGCGAGCAGCTTGCCGGGTGCGCCGATGAAGCGCGCCGGCGGCGCGCCGTCGATGACTTCTGCCGTGGCCTCGGACTGGAGTTGGCGCTGCGTAGCATGGCAGCGAATACGTATCGTCAGGCGCTGGGGTGGCTGCGGGCACAGCGCATCGAGCGCGCGGCGACCTATAGCGCTACGTTCTTCGTGTACTGTGGCGAGCAGGGCTGGCTGTCCTTCCAACCGCCAAGCCGTACGGTGCGGGAACCCTATCAACGGGTGTTCGACGCTGACTTC
This sequence comes from Spirochaetia bacterium, assembly GCA_965262935.1. Classification (GTDB taxonomy): domain Bacteria; phylum Spirochaetota; class Spirochaetia; order SZUA-6; family Bin103; genus Bin103. The sequence goes on from OZ253572.1 coordinate 3,301,198, forward strand.
CTGGGCACCGATGGGGGGCTCTGGAGCGAGCGGCTGCGGCGCTATCTGGAATACCTGAAGAGCGAGCGCAATCTGAGCGACGGCGGCATCGACTTCTACGTGCGCAAGCTCAAGGTGTTCGTCGAGTGGCTGAACGCCGGTGCCGAGGCGGAGCCGATAACCGTGCCGGCGATCAAGCGCTTCCTCAGCGAGAGGCACCGGCAGGGATGCAAGCTGCACACGGTGGCGAAGCACCTGTACGCGCTGCGGGTCTTCTTCGAGTTTCTGGTTGACAAAGGAATTATCGACAGCAACCCGGCGCTGGAGCTGAGCCTCAGGGCGGACCCGGCGGAGCCCCGGGAGACCTTGACCCAGCTGGAGGTGGCGCAGCTGATCGAGTTCCTGGAAGACCAACAACGGGCCAGCCGCGAGGGGCTCGAGGTGGCCGCGCAGAGCACCCATTTCCGCGCCGTGCGCGACCGCTGCCTGGTCTTGTTGCTGGTGCTGACCGGGGTGCGCGCGGGGGAAGCATGCGGTATGCGGCTGGCCGACATCGACTTCGCCAAGCGCTCCATCCGGATCCAGGCGAAGGGTAACCGCAGCCACCGCCACAAGCAGCGTGAGATTCTGCTGCCCGATGCGTTGTGGAGCGCTCTCGGCGACTACCTCGAGGTGCGCGCGGCTCCCGGCCAGGACCGGCTCTGGATCACCTGGAACAAGAATCCGGTCACCGGGTCCGGCCTCAACAAGATCATCACCCGACGGGTGCGTGAGGCGGGTATCGAGAAGGTGATCTCCCCACATCGGCTGCGGGCAACCTGCGCCTCGCTGTACGTCAAGAAAGGAGTCGATCCCTTCTTTCTCAAGACGCTGCTGGGCCATCGTTCGATATGCACCACCATGGATCACTATACCCGGCTCAATGAGGAGGACCTGCGTGCCGTCTGGAAACGAACCAATCCACTTGCCGGACTCGACGATGAGTGATTACGAACAGACCTTCGCCCGTTACCTGGACACCGAATGTGGTTACTCCCCGCATACCGTGGTGACCTACCGCCGCGTGGTGAAGGATTTTCTGGAGTTCCTCGGGTCGCGCGGTATCGAGTTGGGGAACCTGTGCCGGGAGGATGTCAGCTCGTATGTGTTCCGGCTGCGCACCGAGCGCGGCAACGGCGCGCGCTCGGTGCGCTTGAAGCTGCAGATCATCAAGGCGTTCCTGAGCTTCCTCAAGGAGTATCACGGCGACGCCGCGCCGCGGCTGGAGCTGGGTCCCAAGGACTTCAACTACAAGGTGGAACAACAGGACGCGCAGGCGTTCTCCGAGGAGCAGTTGACGGCGCTGATGGAAAGCGCCAACGAGTGCTGCCGGGCTGCCAGGAACAAGCTCGACGCGGCCGACGGCAGCCCCGCGAAGCTGCTGCAGAAGCAGTTCCTGGCGGCGCTGCGGGACCGTGCCCTGCTGGCGCTGTTGATCGCCACCGGGCTGCGCATCGCCGAGGCGCTCGGCATCTGTCTCGAGGACTTCGATGACGTGGAACAGACGATCCTGATCCGGGGCAAGGGCAAGAAGCTGCGCAAGGTCTTCTTCGACCTCGACGTGCTGCAGGAACATCTGCTGCCATACCTGGAGGCGCGGAAGGCGCTCGATCTGCCCCATGATCGGTTGTTCGTGAGCAGCAAGAGCTACGCGCCGCTGGGCAGCAGAGGAGTTCAGAAACGACTCAAGGACTATCTCCGGGCGGCCGGCTTGCGGACCTCGGCGAGTCCGCACACCCTGCGCCACAGCTTCGCCACGGTGGCCATCGAGAAGGGCGCCAACATCAAGGCCGTGTCCCAGATCATGGGGCATTCGAGTTGTCGCATTACCATCGACCTCTACACCCATCTCTCGAACGAGCACCTGCGCGCCGTGATGCAGCGCTGCAACCCGCTGGCGACCGAGGTGATCCCCATCGCCGAGCGGATCGAGACCCGCAAGCAGCATCTGGCCTATCTGGAGGCCACCGGATAGCCCGAATCGGCCCGTTATGGCCGATTTCGCTCCGCGCAGGCCGCGCCGCCTGAGAAACATCGTTCATAGCGGCCCTACAAGGCCCCTCCACGAGCCGAGGTGGTGTCTGGATACCCCCTGCCAAGCGCAGAAACCGCCTCTCAGGCCTCCGTTCGCTGCGCCCGTATCGCCGCGGCTCCCGCGGTCGCCACCTGAACGAGTCGAATTGCCGGTGCATGATGATCGGTTGTTCGTGCGCGGCACGAGTTACGTGCCGCCAAGGAGTTCAGAAACGGCTCAAGGACTCCCTCCGGGCGGCCGGTTCACGGAGTTGCAACCCGCTGGCGACCGAGGTGATCCCCATCGCCGAGCGGATCGAGACGCCGGCAAGCAGCACCTGGCCTATCTGGAGGCCACCGGATAGCCTGAATCGGCCCGTTATGGCCGATTTTGCTCCCCGCAGGACGCACCGCCTGAAAAAAATCGTTCATAGCGGCCCTACAGGCCCCTCCACGAGCCGAGGTGGTGTCTGGAACACCCCCCTGCCAATCGCAGAAACCGCCTCTCAGACCTCCGTTCGAGTGTGCTCACCCGTGCCTCCGCGCCTCTTGCCCGTGCAGTCGCCACCCTGAGCGAGTCGAATGGCCGGTGATCGACCCACACTGCGGCCGCGCACCAGGAAGCCCTTCCTTCCCCACTGCGCACCGTTACGTAACGGTGCCGGCGGTGCGGCCGCGGTCTGATCTGCGGTCTCTACCTCGGCAGCCGCGGCGCGCCACAAAGCGTTCTGGCAGCCGCCGCTCCAGGCGACGAAGCTCTCGCCGCCGAACACCACCTCAGCGTGGTCCACGCCGGCTCTCGCACTGACGCTGGCGGTCGTCGGCGGTGCGTGCGGATTCCGGTGACAGCGGCACGCCTAAGCTGCTATATTCCACCTCAGACCACCTTCAGTTCGCATAACCACTACTCCGCTGCCGATCGGCAGTGGCACCGACCGATACAGCGGGTAGTCCATGCGCTCCTTGTTCTCGGTGAAGTAGTTGATCTCGCCTTGGATGTCGTAGCACTGCTTGTCGGTGTAGCGGCCACTGGCGTGCAGCTCCTTGAGTTCCTTGATGACCGCAGCGACGCAGCCCTGCCACAGCAGGCTGCGCCAGCGCTCATAACAGGTCGAGAATTGCTCGGTGGCTTCTCCGTAGAGGGTCTTGCTTATCTTCGCGAGGTGGTCGCAAGCATGCCAGAAATCGAGGATGTACCAGACTTTCTGCCCGCTTTCGGCCAAATCTGCCGCGCGCGCCCAAATCCACGATGCTCCATCTCCGAGAATCACCAACACCAGCGCTGCCACCTTATGGCTACGCCGGCTCATCTCCACCTCGATGCGCGGGAAGAACTCATCGGCATGCTCGATCCCGGTCACACAGGAGGTGTTGGTACAGTGCGCCGCGCCCTCCTTATCCACCGCTACCGCAGACACCGTCGCTACCTTGGAGTCGCGATACGCACGCTCGTATTTCTTCTTCCCGTCTTTAGTTACCTGCTCGTTCGTGCGTATCGGCACCTTCCCGGCGTCGATACTCACCGCCATCGTCGCGCTGATCTCCTCACGCACTGCTAGCGGCTTGTCCGCGCGTTCGCGGATCTCCTGTTGGCGCTGTTCCTGCAACCCACAGCCTACCTTCCGCACCATCTCGAACGCCTTCTGCATCGAGATCAGCTCCCGCTCGTCGGCGCGGAACACCTCGTGAAATTGCTCAAGGCTCGCCTCGTACGGCTGCTGCGCGCTGAACCTCGCCATGAAATACTGACACCCAGGCGTGTACCCGCCCGTCATGCCCAGTCGCTCAGTCAGCGGCACCCACCCCTTGCCGGAGCTGCCGAGCGGGGCATAGTACGCGCGCACCAAGATGATCGCCCCAAACAGCCCATGCAGCACCTTCTGCCGATACCCGACGAAGCGGTACCGCACCCCGTTGTGGGTTGCCCGCGAACCCACATAACCGTCACCAAGCTGTGTGCACCACCGTTGCATCGCGGCCCGCCCCAGGGCCACCAGGGACTTCAGCATACAGATCTCCGCATAGAGCAGATCCCGCGCGCTGCTCATCCTGCTCAGATCGATCCCGTACGTGGTCTTGCAATACCGGAGCAACTCCGTTATCAAGGTCTCACCCATTTTCGCCCTCCCAGACTTGGCTGATGCATACCACGTCACGCCAATCTCTGGGAGGGCTTTCCTTGATCTGCTACCACAGGGAAAGAATGCACCCCGGGGCGCCGCAGCAATTCTCGGTGACCAAGTAGTGGTGGCAATAGGCTGCACCGGCTGCGTTGCCGCCAACCGGTGGGAGTGCTGGGACGTGTCGTCTCGCATCACCGTTACCCATGAGGGTGCATCATGCGAAACAATATGACAACCGTGTCTCTTGATGATTCGATCGATACCGTACGTCTCCGTGCAGTAGAGGGAGCAAGGGAGTGGGTTGCTAATCCCGAGTACCGAGCGCAGTCCCGCCCGCCGGGATTCGAAGCTTCGCAGGACCAGGCCACAGGTGACCTTGGCAACAGATTCCCTTGGGCGGCCGCCGGTTCGCACGCGCGGGGATAGGGCGCGCTCGCCGGGCGGCAGCGGAGCCGCGCGCCAGGGTTGGCCGGGGCTCCGCTTGCAAGCGTGAACGCTCGCCGGGTATGCTCCGGCCATGCAAAGCAACGCGGACGAGAAACAGGCGCTGCGCGCATTGCGCGAAGCGTTCAGCAGAGTAGTACGGCGCGACTGGGTTACGGAGATACCGGGCCTGTTGCCGGACGTTGAGGCAGTGCTACGGCTTGCCGGTGGGCCGATTGAGCACGTGAAGATGAGCGAAACGCCTGCCGGTGAGAGGATGGGTCGCCAAATGCTACCCGGAGTCTGCATAAGGAGCCTTGACAAGCTCGGGCCGGCGCATGCCGCGAGCGGGCACTTGCGGTCGATACTCTACCTGATCGCCGCCGGGTATGCTCCGGCTCCGGATTCGGATCCGGATCCGGCTGGGCACGAAGCTCACTACTCCGAAGAATCGTTTTGGCAGAAGCTGGCCGGCTTTGCCTTGTCGGCCGGTCGATCCGTCGTAGAAATGGCGTTACAGCTATTCTTCGTGGCTATTGACAAGGGTACCCCGGCGCACATTAAGGCTCTCTGCCTTGGCCCGCTCGGCTACTTCATTTTTCCATTCGATGCGATACCGGACATTATTCCCGTCGTAGGCTATAGCGACGACCTTGGAGTGCTCGCATTAACGCTTGCAGCCGTGGCGAGCTTCCTCACGCCCGAGATCAAGGAGCGTGCGCGGGAAAAGGCCGACCAGTGGTTTGGCCCTCGTGACGACAACGCCGAGCCCGTGCCCGTGCCAGAAGCCCGATAAGTCGCCAGCCCGCTTCGGCTCCGCTTGCAAGCGTGATCGCTCGGCGGTATGCTCGCGCGCATGGAAGGCAACGCGAACGAGAATATCCCGTCTGTGGATGAGTTGAGGGCCGTTATACAAGAACACGACAGCAAGCGGCGTACTACTGCCATCTACACCCTATTGAGTAGAATATCATCAACGATAGCCTTGTTGGACCGGGATATGCCAATGCGGGAAGGGGCGAAAAACTCTGATCGATTCCTGGAAATACTCCGGCATGTATCCGCCGCGTCGAGCAAACCCGATCAACCCATTGATCGAGCGGGTTTGGACTTCTTTGAACGGTTGGCTCGGGAATCGGCAGCCGCTCAACAGAACTGGGATATTTTGCCGTAGTAACTGGCACCGGCACCGGTCCGCTTGCAAGCGAGAACGCTCGGCGGGTATAGTGGTTATTGATGAATAACAAGACGGCGCAATCGTTAGCTCGTGTGCGGGAGCACCCTTCCAGCCTTCACCTCGTGATAGCCATTACCGATACGCACGAAGAGATGCTGGAACACGTTGCGCGTATAGATAAGAACGTGGCAACGCTCACCACGAACATGGATACCTTGCTCGATCACTTTGGGCTCCGCGAGCACGCGGCCGACCGCCGCGCCGCCGCGTCGGCTCCGCACGCGCGGGCGGACGCTCGATGATGGCCCGCGCTGCCCGGCTCGAGAATCCGAGGATGCGAAGGTTGCATGAGCTTGCGCGTATCGCTAAGGCACTGGACGGGCAGGACGCGCCGGAGTGGCCGCCGGATCGCGATGTAGCAGAGCTTGAGGTAGACCTGTTGAGGCGCGTTGCTGACGGGCTAGAGAAGCGCGCGGAGGTTCCCCCGCACGCGCGGGGATAGGGCGCGCTCGCCGCCCGGCTCCGGCCATGCGCGCCAGGGTTGACCCGGCTCCGGGTTGCGCGTGCCCGCCGGGGTCAGATGCCGCGAAACCGCGCGTCCGCACCGCTCCGTAGCCCCTGGAGAATCGGCCGCATGCGCCCTTCGTCCGGCCCGTGCACGTCGATAGCATGCCTCTCTAGCGCCACCAGCAGCGTCGGCGCAACGTCCGCGTCTTCCAGTGAGCGGAGCGCTTGCGCAATGGCCGGTACGGCTCGCTGCGCATCCTTGATCAGCTTGGCGAGAATCGCTGCATACATGGCTTCATCGTCGGCTTTTGACAGATAGTCCACGCCGCCCACCATAGCCACACATAGCCGCTGTTGCAAGCGGGACCGCTCGGGCGGTACGCTCCGCGCCATGAGCGACAACAGCGGCGAGCGCAAGCCGGTAGCGGCTGCAATGCGGGACACGTATATGTTCGTGGTTTGCGATGACGGTTCGGTGTGGCGACGGAATCCCGAGAGGGCGGAGGCGAAGGGCTCCGAGTGGTCGGAGCGGATGCCTGTACCCGGCACGCGGCGAGCGCGCGAGCATGCCGAGCGCGAACCTCATCCGCCCCGCGTAATTAGCTAGGCGACGCTCGGCATGGTTTGCCCGGCACGGCACGGCAGGCACGGCAAAGCTAACTTCAAGCGGCGGCGCGAGTAGCGGCGGGCGCGCGGGGCGCGCTGGCCGGGGCCGTGCGCCCGCTCGGTCGCCTTTTGTAAAACCGTATATAATTCCCCGGAAAATGGTAGACCGTCTCGTCGAGGAGCGGCGAGAGCTGTACGAACGCCTATCCGCATAGCCCAACGGAACAGATACGGTATTATTCCGGCACAGAACGCGCCAGCCAAGGGAGAGCGACCATGTCCAGAATTAACGAGGATCCGAGAATCGACCCGCGCATCAAGCAGGTCTTCGGCGCCTTCCTCGCGCGGGAGAATCCGGGCGATGCGGCGAGCCGGGAGCAGTTCGTCGAGGAGGCCAACTCCGCGCAAGCCGAGGCGCTGCGTCAACCGTGGGATGCATTCCTGGAGCGGTGCGACACGGAGGAAGTCGCGCCCGCGGCGGGGCTGGCCATCAGCACGCTGAAGCTCGCCTCGGAGCCGGACGGCAACATCATCAACATTCGGTTCATCCGGCCCGACTGGCCCGACGGCGGCGAGGCGTTGCCGTGCGTGTATTACATCCACGGCGGCGGCATGCAGTCAGGGTCCTGCCTGCAGGGCACCTGCCGCGCCTGGGGCAAGATCATTGCCGCCCGCGGCGTGGCGGTCGCGATGGTGGACTTCCGCAACGCGCTGACGCCTTCCTCGGTGCCCGAGATCGAACCGTTCCCGGCCGGCCTCAATGACTGCGTCTCCGGCCTGAAGTGGATCGCCGCCAACGCCGCGGAACTCGGTATCGATGCGTCGCGCATCATTGTCGCCGGCGACAGCGGGGGCGGCAATCTGACGCTCGCCACCGGTCTCAAGCTGTTGCGCGACGGCGACATCGGGTTGGTCGGCGGCCTCTATGCGCTGTGCCCGTACATCGCCGGCAGGTGGCCGCTCGCCGAGCACCCGTCGTCGATCGCGAACAACGGCATTCTGCTGGAGTTGCACAACAATCGCGGCGCCATGGCCTACGGCATCGAGCAGTTGGAAGCCGGTAACCCGCTGGCCTGGCCCGGCTTCGCGGCCATCGAGGATGTCAAGGGCCTGCCGGAGAGCGTGATCAGCGTGAACGAGTGCGACCCGCTGCGCGACGAGGGCATCAGCTTCTATCGGCTGCTGCTCGCAGCGGGAGTCCCCGCACAGTGCCGGCAGGTGATGGGGACGATACACGCCACGGAGGTCTTTCCGATTGTCGCGCCCGAGGTGAGCCGGGAGACCGCGCGCAGCATCGCCGACTTCTGCCGCGGCACCACGCGCAGGCGATAGCGCCCCGAGTAGGCGGTGCTCACGTCGGGCGTGTCGTTGTCCTTGTGCCTCCGTCACGGCACCTGCAGCCGGCACAGCACCAGGTTGTCCTGGTCGAGATTATGCGACCAGATGAAGTCGGCGCCCCGGAACTTGCCCCTGTAGTTCCGGTACGCGCGCTGGTTCGTCACGGCCCTCGCCCGGTAGGTGGATGCCTGATGCCATGCCGAGTCATCGTAGTCCGGGGAGGCCCAGTTATCGGGGACCGGGAAGTGAAGCGCCCGGCACGAAGCCGGATCCTGGTCCGCGCATGGCGGACGCTCGGGACACGCCGAGGAGTCAGGTCCCGGCCCGACGCAGGCCCGGTCCTGCAGGGGACTGATATAGTACGCCCGGCACTTCCACTCCGCTCCGGTGCCGGTGCCGTCGCTGAACCGTGCGATGAAGCCCCCATCCCCCACGTTCCACCGGTCATATTCCATACCGACGCCGAGGTGCGTGCCCCAGTCGACCAGCTTGACGGCATAAGTGAACGGCCGCCTGGCCTTGAAACGGACGACCCCTGAGTTGAAGGGCACGAAGCCCACGGGGTCCCGGGCGACGATCGTTCCGTTGACGTACAACTCGTAGTAGTTGTCGCCGAACAGGTACCCCGTGACGTCCTCCCCGTCCGCATCGATCACGACGGTCTCGAGGTCTTCGAGATAAGCCGGATTGTGGCCGGAAGCGGTGCAGTCGTTGTAAAGGTCCGCTGGGTCCGGCCCGCCGGCCGGCACGGCGGGCACCTGCATGCGGGCTCCATCCGGAGCCACCACGATCCCGCACCGCGCCTCGATGAAGCGGCGAGCGGTCCCGGTGCAGGCCGTGGCCAAGTTCCCGCACGAGAAGGTTTCAACCGCGAGTCCCTGTGTCACTATCCCGCCGTCTGGAGATTCCTGAGCAAACACGGCGCTCGCCATCATGAGCGGGATCAGGATCCAGGCTACATCAAGGGCGCCAAGGCCCGCAAAATGAGATCGGAGCGGCTTCACATTCACGCATACGGAGGGTAGCTGGAAGTGGGCGGGGTGCTCAATCCACCGTGTGCCCGCGCCGCACCTCGCCGCCCGCGAGCTTGACAACTCGATGGGCGTCTGCTACCCGTAGCGGCATCGCCGAACAGCAATCCGGTGGCACGCCCACAGCCGTAGCAGAGGTCCAGCGAGCAGCGGCGGCGACCGGCGCCGGGCGGCGGGACCGCTACGCGCTGTGGCGCGAGGTCAAGAAGAATCGCGCGCTGCTCTACCTGATCACGCCCGGCGTCCTGTACTTCGTCGTGTTCCACTACCTGCCGATCTACGGCATCTCGTTCGCGTTCGTCGACTACTCCCCCAAGTATGGCCAGGGGGTGGTCGCCAACTACCTGACCAGCCCCTGGATCGGCTTCAAGCACTTCATCGACTTCTTCACCGGCCCGAAGTTCGTTCCGCTGCTGCGCAACACGGTGGTGCTGGGCTTCTACTCGGTGGCGTTCGAGTTCCCGGCGTCGATCCTGTTCGCCGTCTGCCTGTACGAGGTGCACAACACCGTCTACCGCAAGTTTGCGCAGACGATCAGCTTTCTGCCCCACTTCATCTCCACGGTGTCCGTGGTCGCCATGATGGTGATGCTGTTTTCGCCGAGCAACGGCTACGTCAACTGGCTGCTGAACAGCATCGGCATCGAGCCGATCTACTTCATGGCCGAGCCCGGCTGGTTCCGTCCGCTGTACGTGGGATCGAGCATCTGGGCCGGCATCGGCTGGGGGGCGATCATCTATCTGGCCGCCATGTTCGGCATCCCGGCGTCGCTGTACGAGTCGGCCGCCATCGACGGCGCCACCCGCTGGCAGAACATCCGCAGTATCACGCTGCCGTCGATCCTGCCCACCATCATGATTCTGCTCATCCTGCGCGTGGGCAGTTTCATCAACGTGGGCGTGGAGAAGATCCTGCTGATGTACAACCCGCTCACCTACGAGGTAGCCGACGTGATCGGCACCTACGTGTACCGGCGCGGCATCGTCAAGTTCGACTACTCGTTCGCCACCGCGGTCGGCATGTTCAACTCGGTGGTCAACCTGCTGCTGCTGGTGGTGGCCAACTACACGGCGCGCAAGGTCTCGGATGAAAGCCTGTGGTAGTCGACCGCTCGCTGTCCTCCCGGCTGCTCGGGCTGGTAGTGCATACGGTGATCGCGGTGGTGCTCATCACCACCATCTTCCCGGTGCTCAACATTCTCTCCAATTCGGTCAGCGAGACCTACCACATCATCGCCGGCAGCGTGTCGTTCTTCCCGGTCGGGTTTTCGCTCCGCCACTACACGATCCTGTTCAGCGATCCGATGATTCCGCGTTCCTTTTTCAACTCCGTCGCCATCACCCTGCTCGGCACGGCGGTCAATGTCGCCTTTACCGTGACCATGGCCTACCCGCTCGCCAAGCGGCGGCTGCCGTTCCGGCGTTCCTTTACGGTCCTGATCGTGGTGACCATGTTCTTCAGCGGCGGCCTGATTCCGCGCTTCATGGTGGTGCGCGCACTGGGCATGTACGACACCTTTCTGGCACTCACCGTGCCGATCGCCATCAGCGCGTTCAACCTGATCGTGATGCGCACCTTCTTCAAGCAGGTGCCGGAAGAGCTGGAGGAGTCGGCGTTCCTGGAGGGCGCCAAGGAGACCACGGTGCTGGTGCGCATCGTGATGCCGCTGGCCAAGGCCGGGGTGGCGACCATCGCCCTGTTCTACGCGGTGGGCCACTGGAATGCGTTCTTCGATGCGATGATCTATCTTTACGATACCAGGAAGTATCCGATGCAACTGGTACTGCGCGACATCGTGATGCGCACCGAGATGGCGCGCCTGTCGTTCATGCAGGATCAATATGGACGCAATGACCTGATGGAGCAGGAGGCGGTGGCGATCCAGGGCATCAAGTACGGCCTGATCGCGATTACCATGCTGCCGATGCTGGTGCTGTACCCGTTCATCCAGCGCTATTTCACCAAGGGCGTGATGATCGGATCGTTGAAGGACTGATGCGAGCAATTCGACTGAGGGTGCGCCGAGCGGTGCACATCGCACTCATTCCACGACAGGAGGAACACACGTGAAAAGAATGAGCGTATTGGTACTGGCGGGAGCGCTGGTATTGACCGCGGGAGCGTTATTCGCCGCCGGGACCGAGGAGGCAGCCACCGTCGGGGAGATGGAGGTCGCCACCATCACGGCGCTGACCTACGATCTGAACGCCAACGAAGCCAAGGCGGTGATGGATATCCGCACGGAGATTCTGCGCGATCGGTTCGGGCTCGAATACGAGTGGGTATATGTACCGAGCGGCGACGTGGACACCAAGCTGCCGGTGATGTTCGCCAGCGGCGACTTTCCGGAGCAGCTCCACATGAACTGGAACTGGAACGTGTCGCCGCAGCGGGTCATGATGCTGAACCACATTCCCGGCGGGTTCTTCGTCGCCGTCGACGACTACCTCGACCGGATGCCCAACTACCAGGCGCAGTGGACCGACGCTGATTGGGAGTTCATGCGCTCCCTGATGTCCGCCGGCGACGGCAAGATGTACGTGCTGCCGACCAAGTATCCGTGGCCGCTCGACCGCGGCTACATGTACAACGAGACCGAGTTCAACAAGCTGGGTCTGCAGTTTCCGAGCACCACCGACGAGCTGCTGGAAGTGCTGCGCGCGTTCAAGGTGGAGTATCCCGACTCGGTGCCCTGGACCCACAAGTGGGGCTGGCCGGGGTCTGCCACCATGGGCCTGCGGGAATCGTTCCGCACCTACGACTGGGGTGGCCCGATCTACGATCAGGACGCCGGCGCGGTGGTATTCGGGCCCGCCTCCGACAAGTACCGCGATCTGCTCAAGTACCTGGCCACCCTCTACCAGGAGGGATTGATGGAGAAGGAGGCCGGCACCATCACCCTGGAGCAGTGGGAAGCGCGGGTCGCCACCAACCAGTCGTTCATCGCCGGCGGTTGGTTGAGCTGGGCCGGGTTCTTCGACCAGCTCCAGCGCTCGGCATATCCCGACGCCAAGTGGGTGGTGCCCAAGACCGAGATCCGCGCCTATCCCGACAAGCCGATGCTGGCCTACAAGAACCCCGCCGGCCAGCCGTTCGGGGCCACGTTCACCGCCAAGATGGACATCACCAGCGACAAGTTCGCGCGCTGGGTCGAATTCTCCGAGTGGCTGCTCACCTACGAGGGCACCCTGGCGATTACCGCCGGCATCGAAGGCGAGACGTTCAGCTGGATGGATGGCAAACCGATGTACATGGACGCCATCAAGGCATCGGGGCACCCCGATGCCGAGTACACGCTGAAGGACTACGGTCTGGGCGGCTACGCCGGCGCGTTCCCGGAGTTCCTGGCGATGAACGTGCGCAACCTGCCGATGCTCACCGCCAAGGAAGACTTCGACCACCTGCCGGCGGTCGGTTTCGTATACGGCGGCTTCACGCCGCAGGAGATCGACGACAAGGTGGACCTGGAGACGATCATGCAGGACACCTTCAAGGAGTACACCCTGAAGTTCGTGATCGGCCAGAACGACATCAACTCGGACGCCGACTGGGAGGCGTACATCGCCGCCCTGCAGCAGGCCGGGCTGGCGGAATACGAGCGCGTCTACCAGGCCGCCTGGGACCGCGCGCCCTTCTTTTAGAGTCTCATAGAGTCTCAGCCGATCTGAGGCCGGGCCGGGGGCGGACCGCGCGGGTTCGCCCCGGCCCTTTTCAGGCAACCACCATCCTGACCGCGCCGACGGCGCGCCTATCCAGCACGAAGTCGGCGGCAGCGCCCGCGTCGCGGAAGCCGAGCCCCTCGAACAGCGACCGCTTCTCCTCGTCCTCCACGCACACCACCGCACGGCACTCGCCGGCCACCCGTGCTGCGCCAGGCAGCCCCAGGCAGCCCCAGCAGCGCCCCGACCATGCTGGACGCCTCGGTCGATTCGTGCATATATGTGTACGTGGCGTTGGAGACCGGCAGAAGTCGCATTCGACGCCGACTGGAGGAGGACGGGTGGTACCTCGATCGCCACGGCGCCACGACATTTACCGGCATCTCAAGGTCTCCGGGATCATCACGCTGCCACGTCACAACATCCTGTCGATCGGAGTTGCCCGGTCCATTGCCAAGAAGGCCGGATGGCCCACGGCGTCAGGATGAATTAGGGAGGTTACCGCATGACGCGATATCCAGCATGGATTGACGGCGAGCAGGGCTCCTATGGGGTTTCGTTCCCGGATCTGTCCGGGATCGTCGCCATGGGCACAACGGTGGATGAGGCGCTGATGCACGCCGAAGAGGCGCTCCGAGACTACGTGATCGAAGCGGAGCGCGCCGGTGAGGAGATCGAACCGCCGTCTGCCATCGAACGGATCGAGACACCGGCCGGACATACCCTGGTCTCCATCCCATTGATTCGTCTGTCCGGCCGAAGCGTACGCGCCAATCTCACGCTCGACGAGGGGGTCGCAGCGTTTATCGACGGCGAAGCTCGACGGCGAGGCATGACCCGTACTGCCTACGTGGAATGGATGGCGCGACGCATCGCCCAAGTTGGCGGATGACGTGATGACATGCGGCGGTGATGCTGAGCCGGCACGCGACCAGTCACCAAGTCGGTGAGGTTCCACCGGTGCTGACGACAATCATCGGAAGGGGTCACTCCGGAACCCGAGCCATGTCGCACACGCTCTCGGCCAGCGGCGTATGGATGGGCGAGCCGATGAACGTCTCGGGAGATCTGCTGCCGCCGGAGGGGATGTACGAGGCGTCCCGTCTCATCGCCAGACACGTTCGCTGGCTGGGAGGGCTGGAGTGGGACTTCAGCCGGCTTCACACGATGCCCATTCCGCCTGAGTTCGAAGCGCTGATCCGGTCGTATCTGCACAGCGTGTTGACGAGCCCGGCGGAGCACCAGGGATGGAAGATCCCCGAGACTACTCTGACCTTTCCCTGGATCGTCAGGATGTTCCCGGATGTCAGGTACATCTTCTGGATCCGTAACCCGCGCGACTGCATTATCGGCAATCACATCACGGACAACCTCGGCGATTGGGGCGTTGCCTGTCCGCCCTCCGACGACACCCGCTTGCGCCGGGCCATATCGTGGAAGTACCAGTACGATCTGGTCCGCGCCACGCCGCGGCCCAGGAACTGGATCGAGGTGCGGTTCGAGGACTTCGTGCAACGCCAGGATGAGACGCTCGCCCGGCTGCAGTCCTACCTGGGAGTCAAGCTGGCCCGGATTCCCGTGAAGCCCGAGGCGGTGGGGCGGTGGAAGACCGACGCCGGGCCCAACTACTACGACTTCTTGGCACCCGCGATGGAGCGGTACGGGTATGAGATGCCCCCGGCGGCGGCCTGACCGCCAGGCTCAGTCGTGCCGCGGCGAACGATTGGGTGCGCTCGGGGAACGTGCTCTCCCGTTTCTGGTAATCGCACCGCATCGATTCGCGAAGCTGGAATCCGCGGCGACCGGTTCGAGCCCGCGGTGTGCGCCAGCAGGCGATGCCAGAAGAGGATGTCCCCGGCGGCGCCGTACCCTTCCACGCGAGGATCGGCGTTGAGCTCGATGATACTCCGCTTGTCCGCCTCGTTGCGCGCCAGACCCTCGGTGCTGAGCAGCAGGTCATGGATGATCCGGTGGGTGCCAGGCCACGCGGTGAACGCCCCGCCTTCCGGTGGAAGGTCGGCGATCAGGCCGACCGCGGTCGGGAGACGATGGTCGCCACGATGGACCCCTTGGTGCTACACTGGGCGTGGACTGCAGGATCGGTCGTGGCGCTGACGTTCGAGTGGGATGAGGCGAAGGCAAGCGCCAACGTGCGTAAGCACGGTGTGCGATTTGAGGCGGCGGCGACGGCCTTTGGCGACCTTCTGTCAGTGACCGTTGCCGACCCGGATCACTCGCTTGATGAGGACCGATTCATCCTTCTCGGTGTGACCGAGCGTGACCGGCTTGTGGTCGTCGCACACACAATGCGTGGCGACACGATTCGTCTGATCAATGCTCGGCTGGCGACAGCCAAAGAACGGCGAGGGTATGAAGAAGGAACCTGACACACCACGGATTGACGAGTTGCGCGAGGAATACGACTTCTCCCGTGGAGTTCGCGGCAAATACGCCGAGCGATATGGCGAGAGTGCGAACATCGTCATCCTCGATCCTGACGTCGCCAAGGTGTTTCGTGACTCGAAGTCGGTAAACCAAGCACTCCGTGCACTCGTCGAAGTGGCGAACAAGGCGGCAGCGGCAGGCTGACTAGCAGCGAGAGCTCCCCCCGAGACTACTCTGACCTTTCTCTGGATCGTCAGGATGTTCCCGGATGTCAGGTACATCTTCTGGATCCGTAACCCGCGCGACTGCATCATCGGCAATCACATCACGGACAACCTTGCCGATTGGGGCGTTGCCTGTCCGCCCACCCACGACACCCGCTTGCGCCGGGCCATATCGTGGAAGTACCAGTACGATCTGGTCCGCGCCACGCCGCGGCCCAGGAACTGGATCGAGGTGCGGTTCGAGGACTTTGTCCAACGCCAGGATGAGACTCTCGCCCGGCTGGATTATTGGCACCCGCGATGGAGCGGTACGGGTATGAGATGCCCCCGACGGCGGCCTGACCGCCAGGCTCAGTCGTGCCGCGGCGAACGCACCTCGTGTGACCACCCCTGCCACATCTCCTCGAAGGATCGGCCAGACTCGGGCAGCGGGCTCTCCCGCGGCTGGTAATCGCACAGCACCGCTTCGCGAAGCTGGATCCGCGGCGACCGATTCCAGCCCGCGTTGTGCGCCAGCAGGCGATGCCAGATGAGGATGTCGCCGGCGGCGCCGTGCCCTTCCACGCGCGGATCGGCGTTGAATTCGACAATGCGCCTCTTGTACGCCTCGTTGCGCGCCATACCCTCGGTGTGCAGCAGCAGGTCATGGATGATCCGGTGGGTGCCGGGCTACACCGTGAACGCCCCGCCTGATGGTGGCACGTCGGCGATCAGCCCGACCACGCCGAGGCCGGGCGCCAGCAGCTTTGCGAGGGGGGTGCTGTGCAGCCGGTCCGGGGACACGTCGCAGTGGCACACGATCGGGCGTGCCGGCAGGTCTCCCATCGGCAGTTGGCAGTAGATGCCGCGAATCCGCTCAGGGATCTCCACTACACTGGCCGCGGACTGCAGGATCGGTGATGGCGCTGACGTTCATTCCCTACAACGTCCTGGAAGAGGATCCCAAGCTGCTCATGTGGTATGCTCACGTATTAGCTTGAATGAGCAGTTGAACCGCAATTGACACAGATTTACACTAGGACGGCGAGATAAGATCATGGACATCAATGCCAGCATCATAGATCAACAGTTAACCGGGTTATTGGATAATCATGCCGACTGGATGCCAACCGGAGACGATAACAAAAAGCGCTCCGCGGCGTTCGTGTTGCTCTGCATGGCGAGCTGCCTCGATATCTCACGGGAGGATGCGGTGGAGCTGCTCACCGACGGAGGCAATGATGCCGGTGTTGATGGGTTGCACATCGACGAGGTAGACGATGGCGAGTTCCTGGTGACTGTCTTTCAAGGAAAATACAAGATCAATTACCTCGACGGTACCGCGAATTTTCCGGAAAATGGCGTTCAGAAGGCTGTGAACACAGTTCAGATTCTGTTCGATCCCTTCCGGCAGGTGACCTTGAATGAACGACTTGCGCCAAAGGTTGAAGAAATCCGCTCGCTCATTCGTGATACGTACATACCGAGAGTTCGTTTTATACTCTGCAATAATGGAGCAAAGTGGAACGCTATTGCTCAAGGCTGGATTGATAAAATGAAGAAGGATTATCCTGACAAGGTCGAATTCTATCACTTCAATCACCATTCCATTGTTCGAATCCTTCAGCGAACAAGGACAGTGGATGCCGCCCTACAGCTCAGTGGTCAATTGATTGTCGAGGACATGAACTACATGCGAGTGTTGTTGGGGCGCGTGGCGGTTCAACACATTGCAGATTTGTTCGAGCGGCATGGTGATCGACTGCTACAAAGAAACATTCGACGTTATCTCGGCCTGCATAGTAACCGGGTGAATTTCGCGATTCATGAAACGCTTCGTTCTGACAGGGCAGACAAGTTCTATTTCTACAACAACGGGATTACGGTTGTTTGTGACAAGTTCGATTACAATGCCTTTCAGAAAAATGATCACAAGGTTCAGCTCAAGAACATGCAGATCATCAACGGTGGACAGACATGCAAGACCATCCATGAAACGCTGCAATCAGCGTTGCCAAATTTGTTTGGACAGTCGGCTTATGTCATGGTCCGGATCTATCAGTTGGCTGAGGAAAAGAAGGACTTCGTTCAAGAAATAACGTATGCAACCAACAGCCAGAATACAGTAGATCTGCGCGACCTGCGTTCCAATGATGAGATTCAAAAGACTCTAGAATTTGGCATGAAGGATCTGCGCTATACCTATAAACGCCAAAGAGAAGAAGGTGGAGGTGGTTCCAGTGTCATCACCAGCTCTATCGTCGCGGAAGCAACGCTTACCGTGTGGAGGGAAAAGCCGCACCAAGCCAAGTTCCGGAGGAAGGAACACTTTGGCAAACTCTATTTCGACATCTTCACAGACCTGAATGCGGCACAAGCAATTCTTGCTGTATTGATTTTCCGTGATGTGGAAAATGAGCGGAAACGGCCATCTGCGGCGGCCCCGCCACCATTCATCCCTATAGTGCCCACTATATCGCCATGCTTATCGGCAGAGAATTGCTTCAAGAGCAAGGGGTTAAGCTGGCCGCCGTTTCACACCGCAATTTTGCGGAACTAGTGGATCGTCTCAGGCAAAACGGAGGCACTTATCACACTCGGGCGGTATCAAAGGTAAGTGACGCGCTCAAGCAATGTTATGGGGATCGGGAAATCTCTTTGCAGCAGCTGTCGGCGACGTTCCGTCGCGGCGACCTCCTAGAGATGTTGAGCACATGAACCATGTTGGGTTTCGTGGGGGTACCGATGCTGACCACCATTATCGGGCGGGGGCAGTCCGGCACGCGTGCCATATCGCACACACTGTCGGCCAGCGGCGTATGGATGGGCGAGCCGCTGAACGTCTCGGGAGATCTGCTGCCGCCGGAGGCGATGTACGAGGCGTCCCCGTCTTCTGGAGCTCACGGACAACCTCGGCGATTGGGGCGTTGCCTGTCCGCCTACCGACGACGGGCGGTGAGCCCGAGCCTTCCTGTGCTACTCGCCGGCCCAGCGATCCGATCATCACGCCCTGTACGAAGTAGCGCTGGATGAAGGGATACAGCACCAGCATCGGCAGCGATGCCACGATGATCACCCCGTACTTCATCAGGTCCGCCATTTTCTGCTGCTCCAGGAACGACTCGTCGCCGCCCAGCTCGGAGGCCAGCCACTCCACCTGAGTGAGCAGATCGCGCAGCACGAGTTGCAGCGGCTGCAGATTCTCCCGTTCCAGGTAGATCAGGGGCAGAAAGAACTGGTTCCAGTGGTTCACGCCGGAGAACAGGGTGAGCACCGCGATGATCGCCGGCGACACCGGAATCACCACCAGCATGAAGAACTGACGATTGCTGCAGCCATCGATCTGGGCGGCGGCGAGCAGCTCGTCAGGAATCGTGGTCTGGAAGAAGGTGCGCGCGATGATCATCAGATACACCGAGACCGCCGGCAGCAGCACCATCGGCCAGATGGTGTCGTACAGACCCAGCTTCCTCACCAGCAGGTAGGTGGGGATCAGGCCGCCGCCGAAGAACATGGTGAACACGAACACCGCCATGAGGAGGTTGCGCCCCACCAGGTCCTTGCGTGACAGCGCGTACGCCGCCGGCACCATCACCGCCAGGTTGATGGCGGTGCCGACGAACAGGTACAGGAACGCGTTGCGGTAGCCGATCCAGATCGGCCGGTATTGGAGGATCAGCTCGTAGCCGCGCAGGGTGGTGTTGTGCGGCAGCAGCAGCACCTTGCCGTTGTAAACCGAGTTGAGATCGCTGAACGAAGCGATCAGAATGAACCACAGCGGGTACACCATGGAGACGAACACCAGCGCCAGACAGCCATAGATGACGGCGTTGAATACCCGACCGCGTCATGGTGGTTGCCATCGGCACGCGCCTAGAACACCGACGTGTCGCTGAACTTTCTGGCGATGCGGTTCACCAGCACCAGCATGGCGAAGTTGGCGACCGCGTTGAACAGCCCCACGGCCACGCCGAGCTCGATCCTGCCCTGTTCGATGCCCGCCCGGTACACGTAGGTGGCCAGTACCTCCGAGGTGCGGATCGCGAGCGGGTTCTGCATCAGATACACCTTTTCGAAGCCGACGCTCAGCAGGTGACCGCAACGCAGGATCAGCAGGATGATCACGGTGGGCAGCAGCAGCGGCAGGTCGATGTGCCAGATGCGGCGCAGCTTGGTGGCGCCGTCGACGATCGCCGACTCGTGCAAGCCGGGGTCGACGGCCGACAGCGCCGCCAGGTAGATGATCGAGCCCCACCCCACGTTCTGCCAGATCCCCGAGAACACGTAGATCGTCTTGAACAATTCCGGCTTGATCATGAAGAACACCGACTCGAAGCCGAGCGCCGTGATGATCAGATTGATCGGGCCGTACACCGGGTGCAGCATGATGCCGATCATCCCGACCAGCACGACCACGGTGATGAAATGGGGCGCGTAGGAGACCATCTGCACGGTCTTCTTGACCCCGCGCAGCGGCGTGTAGTGGAAGATCAGCGCCAGCAGCACCGGCATCGGGAAGCCGGCGATCAGCTCGTACAGGCTGATGCTCAGGGTGTTGAAGACGATCAGCTCGAAGGATGCGCTGTTGAAGAAGATGCGGAGGTTCTGCAGCCCGGTCCACGGGCTGGCCCAGATCCCCTTGACCGCCAGGAAGCGCTTGAACGCCAACTGCAGCCCATAGATCGGCACGTAGTGGAACAGTACGACCAAGCCGAACGCGGGCAGGATGAAGAGATACAGCTCCCAGTTGCGCGCGATCCGCTGGCCGAGTGTCTTACGACCCGTCACGCCGCTCAGGAGGGAACACCCGCCGAATCAATTCGTCGCGGCGTCATGAGAGCGCACGCATCTCCTGCGACCATCCCTGCCACATCTCCTCGAAGGAGCTGTCCGGTTCGGGAACCGCGTCTGCCCGCTTCCGGTAGTCGCACAGGACGGCCTCGCGGAGCTGGATCCGCGGCGACCGGTTCCAGCCCGCCGTGTGCGCCAGCAGCCGATGCCAGAACAGCACGTCGCCGGCCGCGCCGTGTCCCTCCACGCGCGGGTCGGCGTTGAATTGGATGATGCGCCTCTTGTATGCCTCGTTGCGCGCCAGGCCCTCGGTGTGCCGCAGCAGCTCGTGGATAAGCCGGTGGGTGCCCGGCCACACCGTGAACGCCCCGCCCGCGGACGGGATGTCGGCGATCAGGCCGACCGCCCCGAGTCCGGGAGCCAGCAGCTCCGCCAGGGGCGTGCTGTGCAGGCGATCCGGGCTCACGTCGCAGTGACACACGGTCGGGCGCGGCGGCAAGTCCCCCTCCGGCAGTTGGCAGTAGATGCCGCGGATCCGTTCCGGAACTTCGATCTCGCCCCGGCCGAGGAGCTGCTCCGCCCACCCCAGGAGCACCGGGTTGGTCGCCAGCATGGCCACGATCCACGGTTCGTTCGCCGGCGCCATGTACTTCCAGGTGAAATCGTGGCGGAAATTGTCACGCTCCTCGACCAGCTCCTCGTCGGACCGAAACGGCCCGAACCAAGTGCCGGGGTCGTCTCGCTGCATGCGCGCCGGCGCACCTTCCCACTTGCGCTCGCGGGCGCGCGCCATGAGCTTCTGATCGAGCACTTCGCGCTTGATCAGGTACCCCTCACGTTTGAAGAACCGGATCTCGTCCGGGGTAAGCGGGCTCATCCGGTGATCGATTGTGAGTGATTCGCCAGCGGGTGGCAAATCACTCCTCCGGCCACGCCTGCCCC
This sequence comes from Spirochaetia bacterium, assembly GCA_965262935.1. GTDB lineage: Bacteria > Spirochaetota > Spirochaetia > SZUA-6 > Bin103 > Bin103. Next base: position 3,322,414 of record OZ253572.1, read on the forward strand.
TGCACCGGCCCGGTGGCGTCGCTACCCCGAGCCAAGTATCATCGCGGCTATCGGCGGCAGCGCTGTCCTGGTTCGACTGGACGCCCTCCGAGCGCGGAGCCGAGCGGGGCCGCTTCTGCCGTGCGCTCGCGGCTCTGCGTGCCGCCCACCCGGCGCTGCAGCGGGACGCGTTATACGCCGGGACGGCACTCCGCGTGCAGTGCACCATGGAGGAGACCATGAGCCTTGCCACATCCCTCGACTCCGAACTGATCCGGTGTTACCAGGAGCATGGATACACCGTGGTGCCGGGCCTGTTCAGCCGTGCCGAGATCGATCTCCTGCGCAACCACTACGACGCCATGCACCGGGGCTTCGTTGCCGCCGGCACGCTGCGCGTCGGCGATCGCATCACCGATCCGGACGACCCCCTGCCTGCGTATCCGCGCATCATGCACCCGCACCGGCGCGACGCCGTGAGCCGCGACTGGCTGCTCGACACGCGCCTGCGGTGCTGGCTCAACGCCCTGACCGGGCGCGACCCCTACGCGGTGCAGACCATGTTCTACTTCAAGCCGCCCGGCGCGCGCGGGCAGGCCCTGCACCAGGACCAGCGCACTCTGCGCGTACGGCCCGGAACCTGCCTTGCGGCCTGGATGGCGGTGGACCGCTGCGACACCGAGAACGGCTGCCTGCAGGTAGTGCCCGGTACCCACAAGCTCCCGGTGCTGTGTACCGAGACCGCCGACCTCGAACTCAGCTTCACCGATTTCACGGTGCCGGTGCCGGCAGACCTGACGCCCGAGGACGTGATGATGGAGCAGGGAGACGTGCTGTTCTTCAACGGCCAACTGATCCACGGCAGTCTGCCCAACCGCAGCCGCAGCCGTTTCCGGCGCACGCTGATCGGCCACTACATCGCCGGCGAGGCCCGCCAGGTATCGCACTACTACTTTCCCGTACTCGACATGGACGGCCGCGAGGTGGCCCTGGAGGCAAGCGCCCAGGGCGGCCCGTGCGGGGTATGGGTGGACCGCAACGGCCGCCCGCAGGTGGAGATGTCCCCGCCTGCCAGTCTGAGATAGCCGCCGGTCGGAACCGGCCACTCGTGTGATGCGGGACCGGCACGCCGCCCGTTCCGACGCCCGTTCCGACGCCCGTTCCGACGCCCGTTCCGACGCCCGTTCCGACGGCGGGAACTCGCCGGCGGCGATCGATGCCGATCTCGTGCGCCGGCTGGTTGCCGAGCAGTTTCCAGAGTACCGGGACCTGCATGTGGTACCGGTTGTTCCCGGCGGTCATGACAATCGAATGTTCCGCGTTGGCGGCTCACTGTGCGCCCGCTTGCCAAGCGCAAGCCGCTACGCTGCCCATCTGCTGGCGGAATACGAATGGTTGCCGAGGCTGGCCGGTCGCGTGCCCCTGCCGATACCGCAACCGGTCGGTTTGGGGGCGCCGGGGGCGGGCTATCCCTGGTATTGGACACTGAATCGGTGGCTCCCAGGCGACCCCGCCACGCAGGAGAACATTCGCGACCTGCGTCACTTCGCGCGCCAGCTCGGGCGCTTTCTGGTTGCGCTGCAAGCGGTGGACTCTACCGACGCACCGGTACCGGGGGAGCAGAACTTCCACCGAGGAGGGGCTCTCTCCACCTATGAGGCGGAAACCGATCGACTGCTGGATCAGTTTCGCGGCCTCATCGACTATCGCGCGGCGGTGCAGACGTGGCGCCGGGCCCTGGGATCGCATTGGGAGGACAGTCCCGTGTGGGTGCACGGTGACGTCGCGCCGGGCAACCTGCTGGTTCGGGATGGGCAACTACATGCGGTGATCGACTTTGGTCAGTTCGCCGCCGGTGACCCGTCATGTGACCTGACGGTAGCCTGGACTCTGCTGGACGAAGCAGGCAGGGCAGTCTTTCGTTCCCGCCTGCAGCTCGACGACCTCGTGTGGCAGAGGGCGCGTGGTTGGGCCCTCTGGAAACAGCTTCTCGACCTGGAATCGGCGCTGTCACTCCGTAACGGGAGCGCGCGGCGAGTACACGACGTACTGCAAGTCATCGGGGAGATTTCGGCGCCTCCCGATTGAGCCGGTGGTGCTGGCAGGCCGAGCCAAGTATCATCGCGGCAGTCTGCGGCAGCGCGCGGTGGCTACGGCGACGGGGAGGTTGAGACGATGGCAGCGGAACTGCGGCTCGGTGTGATCGGATACGGACGCCGCATCCACGGCCTGATCGGGGGCCCGTTTCGCGAGGTGGAGCCCGATGTGCGCCTGGTGGGCGTGGTGGATCCGAACGAGCAGGGCGCGCGCGCCCGCATCGGCGAGCTCGGGGCAGGGACCACGGAAGGAGTGCGCTTCTACGACGACGTGCCGGCGCTGCTGCACGGGGCGCGGCCGGACGCCATCGCTATCGGCACGCGCTGCAACCTGCATACCCCGTACGCCGTGCAGCTGGCTCAGGCCGGCCTGCCGCTGTTTCTGGAGAAGCCGGTGTCGATATCGCTGGAGCAGGCGGTGGCCCTGGAGGACGCGTTCGAAAACGCCACCTCGCCGGTGGTGGTGAGCTTCCCGCTGCGCGTATCGCCGCTGTGCGAGCTGGCGCGCGGCTACGTGGCCGATGGCGCCGTGGGCGAGGCGGTGCACGTGAGCGCCGTGAACTACGTGCCGTACGGTACCGTGTACTGGGAGCAGCCCTACCGCGACTACGACATCACCGGCGGCCTGTTCCTGCAGAAGGCCACCCATGACCTCGACTACCTGATGTACCTGCTCGGCCAGCCGATCACCCGCGTCGCCGCCATGGCAACCCGCGGCCGCGTGTTCGGCGGCGACAAGCCAGCCGGGCTTTGGTGCTCGCGCTGCGACGAGACCGCGACCTGCCCGGAGAGCCCGCAGAACCGGCGCCGCAACGGCAGCGGCGGCGACCCCGGCGACCACGCCTGCGTGTTCAGCGTGGACGCCGGGCGCGGCGCGCGCAGCAACGAGGACTGCTCCAGCGCCCTGCTTGAGTTTGCCAATGGCAGCCACGGCGTGTATTCCCAGGTGTTCTTCGCGCGCCGCGACGCCGCCAGCCGCGGTGCCACGGTGAGCGGCTACCGGGGCACGGTGCGCTTCGACTGGTGCACCGGCGAACTGCAGCGCATCCGCCACCACGCACCGTTCAGCGCCACCGAGCGCGCCGCCGGCGGCGCCGCCCACTTCGGCGGCGACCTGGAATTGGCGCGCAACTTCGTCGCCGTGGTGCGCGGCGGCGCGGCCTCGCGCACGCCCATCGAAACCGGCATCCAGTCCGCCTACGCTTGTCTGGCCGCACGTGAGTCGGCCGTATCCGGCGACTTCGTCGGCGTGCGGCAGGTTGGCCAGACCGCCCCGCGGGACGCTGTTCAAGCGGCCGTCGCAAGGAGCCGGTAGCCGCGGTCGCTCCGCCACGCCGAAGCCTATGCAAGCCGACGCACACGGTTCGCCCGCACGTCACAGTTCACGGACCAGTAGACACGTCCACTCCGTGACGCTGGCGGTCAGGAACACCAGTGCGCAGGGTTCGTCCACTGGACAGGACTCGCGGGCCAGTAAGCGGGGGCACTCCGTGACACCTCGAATCCTGGCATCCGGTGTACCGCGTCCGTCCGTGGGACGCGAGAACGCCGCAGGCACCTCCGCGGCCGGCCCTGGCCGATCATCGGCACGCGCGGGCACCCCGGCGGGCAGCCGCTGGCCCGAACCGGCCGCTGCCATCGCGAAGTCCGGCCCTGAACCACGAGCGCACCCCGGCTCGGCCGTCGTCATAAGCGCCGATGTCGCCAAGCTGGAGAGGGCATTCGTGGATGCCGTGCGCGCGGCCAAGGCGGATGATCCGGTGGCGCCGGTGCTGGTGGTGGTGGGCTCCCATCTCCAGCACATCTATCTGCGCCGCCTGTTGGCCCGCTCGCTCACCGCGGTAGCCAACATCCGCTTCGTGACGCTGCTGGATATGGCCGGCGAACTGGCGCTGCCGAACGATGCCGGGACGGAGGCCGGCGCCCGCCCCGTCCTGCCGCTGCCCGACGGCGCCCACATCCCGCTCCTCGAACAGGTGATCACCGAGCAGCGCACCGGCAACCGCGGCAACCCTGGGTACGGCGTGGCCGACGCCGGCATGGTGCATGCGGTGGCAGCCACCGTCCGCGACCTGCGCGAGGGAGGCATCGATGCAGCGCAGGTGGCGAGCGCCTCCGCGCGTCCCTGGATGCAGATGCTCGCAACCATTGCCGCGGCATATCGGACCGCGCTCGGGCCCTTTGCCGATACCACCCGGCGAGCCGAGGAAGCGGCGGCAGCTCCGCCCGCGCAGGCGGCGGCGGCCGTACAGCGCTGCGCAGCCGGCAGCCGGCAGATCCTGGTATACGGCATCTACGACGTGAACGCCCTGCAACTCGGGATGCTCGATCTACTCGTGCAGGCGTTGGCTGTCCGCTTGTTCCTGCCGTGCAGCGCAGCGGGAGAGCCGTTCACATTCGTGCGACAGACCGTCGACCGGATGCGGCGGCGCGGTGTGCAGGTCGAAGCCCTGGACGACGCCACGGCCGAGCGCGGTCCGCGTGCGGCGCGAACCGTGTTTTCCTGCGCCGATCGCCAGGCGGAGACCGAAGAGACCGTGCGCCGGGTGCTGGAAGATCTTGCCGATGGCGTACCCGCGGCGGAGATCGCCATCCTGCACCGCATGGATCCGGTATACGACGAGATGATCTGCGGCGTGCTCGATCGCGCCGGGGTACCGCACTACCGCTCCGCCGGGCATCCGGTGCGGCGGGCGCCGGTGGGCCGGGCTGCCCTCAACCTGTTGCAACTCCTGTACGCCGAACCGCGGCGCGGCCCGCTCCTGGAGTTGCTCTCCCTGCCCGGCATCGACCTTACGTGGATCGACTCCCCGGTGCCCGACACCAGGCTCACGCCGCGTCCGGCGCGCTGGGAGGCTCTGAGCAAGGAACTGGGGCTGGTCAAGGGCTGGGAGGAGTTCGACGCGGTGCTGAGCTTCCACGAGCAACATGCCTCGCGCGGCGCCGCCGACGAACGCACCAGGGAAGCGGTCGAGGCCACGCGCGAGTTGCACGCCGTGGTACGCAGTCTGGCCGATGCCGCCCGCCGGGCGCTGGCCGCGGCAACGTGGCAACAACATGCCGGCCTGTTCGTCGATCTGCTGGTGCGCCTCCTGCCGCGGGCGGCCGGCACCCTTGCTCTGTCAGCAATCGACGACCGCATCCGCAAGCTGGCGGTGCTCGACCGGGCGGCCACCGCCGGCGGCGCCGTTTCCGCCACCCCGGAGAGATTCCTGCAGGCCGCCGAGACCGCGATTCGCCAGGCGATCGTGCGCGGCGGCTACTTCCAGCGCAGCGGCGTGTTCGTCGGCAACGTGATGAGCTCGCGCCTGTTGCGCTTTCGGCGCGTGTACCTGACCGGCTGCGCCGAACGCACCTTTCCGCCGGTGATTCGCCAGGACCCGCTGCTGCTGGATGTCGAGCGGGAGCGGATCAACCGGAGCGCCGGGCGCGGCGCGTACCTGCCGCTCAAGGGGCAACGGCTCGACGAAGAGCGCCTGCTGTTCGAGCTGGCCTGTCAGGCGGCCACCGAACGCCTCACCCTGTCCTATCCGCGGCGCGGCACCAGTTCCACCAACGTGCGCCTGCCGTCGAGCTTTCTGCTGGAGGAGGTGGGCGATCTGGCCGGCGGATTCCTGGCCGCCGCGGCTCTGGAGCACCACGCCGGTGACTGGTACCGGCGCATGCCGGCGCGTATCGGCTTCGACGGCGGCGACGCCGGTGATGCACTGCGGGCGCTCGACGAGTCCGACCTGCGCTGGCACGTATTGGAGCAGGGCGGCGGAGGCAAGCGTGCCGTTGCAGCGGTCGAGCCGCTGTGGCCCAACATCAGCGCGGTACGAGCGCAACGGGCGGCACGCAGCGAGCGCAGCTTCGGCCCATTCGACGGCATCGTTCCGGCGGCGCTGGTAGCTGCTCACGGTACCCTCGACGGCGGGCTCACCGCGACCGCACTGGAGGATTTCGCGGTATGTCCGTACCGCTTCTTTCTGTCCCGCGTGCTGCGCGTCCGTGCCCGCGCCGAGCCGGAGCAGACGCTGGAGATCGCACCGCTGCAGCGCGGCAACCTGGTGCACGCCATCCTCGATGAATTGGTGCAGCGGTTTCTGGCCGGCAGCGCCTCGTGGCCGGAGTATCTGCACGAAGCGGACGTGGCGCTGCACGAGATCATGGAACGCCAGTTTGCCGAGCTGCCGGTCGGAATCACCGGTCTGCCGCTGTCCTGGAACCTGATTCGCAACCAGGTGGCGGAGGAGCTGGCCGCCTATCTCGACGCCGAGCGGCGCCAGGCCGCCGCGTCCGGAGCAGGCGCGGAACCCGTTGCCGGCTGGCAGCCGGTGGCGGCGGAACAGGGCTTCGAGGGTGTGCCGATCACCGCCGGCACCTGGCGGTTGCGGCTCGCCGGCCGCATCGACCGCATCGACCGCTCACCCGGCGGCCTGCGCATCGTCGACTACAAGACCGGCGCTGCCGCACGCGACGCCGCGAACGGCTACCGCGAGGGCCGTTCCCTGCAGCTGCCGGTGTACCTGCACGCCGCCGCGCACAGCCAACCGGAAGAGTTGCACGAGTGCAGTGCCGAATTGCACTATGTGAGCGAACGCGCCGCCTACCGGCGCGTCGGGCTGACCGGCGCGCAACTCGCCGGCGATACGCGCTTCGCCGACGTGCTGGCCGCCATGGCGGAGGCCATTGCTTCCGGCGCCTTCTTCTATCAGCCAGGCGAGGGTCGCGCGCACTGCCGCTGGTGCGACTACCGCGACGTGTGCCACAGCCGCGTCGCCGACTACGCGCGGCGCAAATCGGCCGGCAGCGAAGCGCTCATGGAGCCGTTTCACCGTATCGCGGGCGCCCGGCATGCCACCCCAACTCGGCGGAGCCCGCGGCCATGACCACGCCAGCCCCGCAAGCCGCGGCGGCAGCCGTGCCGCGAGACGGAGCCGGCAGCGGCCATGCCGTGCGCAAACAACCGGTCGACCAGGAAATCCGCTCCGCCGCCACCACTGATCTGGACACCTGCTTCTTCCTGGAGGCGGGCGCCGGCACCGGCAAGACGCGCATTCTCGTGGATCGGGTGGTGGAGATTCTCCGCCACGGCGCCGCCCGCATCGAGCAGGTGGTGGTGATCACGTTTACGGAGAAGGCGGCAGGAGAGCTGCGCGCCCGGGTGAGGGACAGCCTGCACGAACGGTTCGAGCATGCACGGGAGCCGGAACGTTCGCGCTACCAAGCCGCACTGCGCGACCTTGTGAGCGCTCACATCGAAACCATCCACGCCTTTGCGTCCAGCCTGCTGCGCGAGTTTCCCCTCGAAGCGCGCATCAACCCCGGATTTCAGCAGCTCGACGAGGTCGCGAGCCGGGTCGACTTCCAGGAACAGTGGGCGGACTGGATCTGGAACGTACAGGGATCACAATTCGCCGCCGTGGAACGCTGCGTGCGCCTTGGCATGTCACTCGACACCGTGCACGAAGTGGCCGGCATCCTGGACCGCCACCGCGAGCTGGGCATATCCGGGGATGCGCCGCCGCCACAGAGCGCCGAACAGTTCCTGCGGCGCTGGCAGGAACTGCGCACCGCCGGCGACGAACTCGCCGCTGCATGTACCCGCGACGATGACCTGTGCCTGCGCAGCTTTCGCGAGTTGGAGCGGCAACTCGTGGCCGTGGAACGGCTGGGCAGACACACGCCGCAACCGCGCAGAAGGGCGATGGTAGAGGCGGCTCTGCATGAGGTTGCCTTTCGGCCGGCGCGCGGCAACCGCCGCAACTGGCGCTCGGCCGAGGCGTTGCAGGAGATGCGCGAGCTGCAGGAAGATGCCCGCGCCCTGCTTGCCCGAGTGCGCTCCGGGTTCAACGACGATGCCCTGCACCGGCTCAGCATCGCGCTCCGTTCGTTCGTGACCAACGCGGCAGCGGCGCGGCGGCGCGCCGGCAAGCTCAACTTCGACGATCTGTTGATCGAGGCACGGGCACTGATCGCCGGCAACGCCGGGGTGCGGGCAGAACTGCGCGAGCGGTTCCGGTTCCTGCTCGTGGACGAATTCCAGGACACCGACCCATTGCAGGCGGAGATGGTGTTTCTGCTCGCCGCCGATGATCCGGCGGCAGTTGCACGCGGCGAGCCGCGCTGGCAGGAGGTAACGCTGCAGCCGGGCAAGCTGTTCATTGTCGGCGATCCGAAGCAATCGATCTATCGCTTCCGGCGGGCCGATATCGACACCTACCTGCGCGCCAAGGAGGTGTACCGCCGGCAGCCGCCGGGACGGGCGCGCATCGATTCCGTGTCGCAGAACTTCCGCTCGCTGCCGCAGCTCACCGATTGGGTGAACGCGACATTCGCACGTGTGCTCAAGCCCAGCTCCCGGTTCCCCGGAGCGCAACCGGAGTATCAGCCGATTCACCCGTTCCGGCCGGCGGCTTCCGAGCCGCGGGTAGTGATGATGTATCCCGAGTCGTTCCTGGAGGGGACCAAGCTCGGCGACCTGCGCCTGGCCGAAGCGCGCGCCGTAGCGCGGCTGATCGCGGATCTGGTCGGTAATCCCAAGTGGCAGGTCAGCACGGGAGAGGACGACTCGGCAGGCGTACGCCCCGTTGCGCTGCGCGATATCTGCATCCTGGTTGAGACGCGTACCGCGGTGGGACTGTATACCGACGAACTGGCGCGCATCGGCGTACCCTACATCGTCGACGGCGGGCGCGACTTCTTCCAGCACCAGGAGATCAACGATCTGGCCGCGATCCTGCGCGCCATCGACGATCCGAGCGATCAGGTCTCCCTGCTGGCGGCTCTGAAGTCCGCCGCTTTCTGCTGCTCCGACGTCGACCTGCTGCAGCATCGCCTCGAGCACGGATCCTTCAGCCTCCTGGCCGGCGGTTTCCCGGACACCCCGGTGGGCGACGCCCTGCGCCGGCTGGCGGAGTTGTACGATGCCAAGAGCGAGCTGACGCTGCCGTTTCTGGTCGACCGTGCCATCCGCGGCAACTTTCTGGCCGAACCGCTACTCATTACCAGCCGCGAGCGCCAGCGCGTTGCCAACCTGCGCGCGATCGTGGACCGCGCCGCCGAGTTCGCGGTCAACGAGGCGGATGCGCTGCGGCCCTTCGTGCGCTGGCTGAGTTCGCGCCAGCGAGAGAGCGGCGGCGAGCGCGACCTGCACCTGGCGGAGACCGACGACGACGTGGTCCGCGTGATGACCGTGCACGGCGCCAAGGGGCTGGAGTTTCCGGTGGTGATCCTGGCCAAGCTCAGCGCCGGCATCAACCACGGCGCGGCGCGCTCGATGGTGGACCGTGATCGCGGCATGATCGAATTCTCGGTCGGGAGCCGGGACAACCGCTTCGCCACGCCGGGCTTCGCGGCCGCCGGCGCCCGCGAACAAGCCTACGGCCACGCCGAGCAGGCCCGTCTGCTGTACGTGGCCGCCACCCGCGCCCGCGACCTGCTGATGGTATCGGTGTTCCGATCGGATGAACAGCGCGGCATGTTCGTTCATTTCCCCGACCTGCCGTCCTGGGTTGCCGTGTTCGACGGCGGGCTGCGCAACACCGCGGATGGGGCGCGCATCGTCCTCGACAGCGATCTGCCCCCGCCGCGTCCGGTACCGCAACCCGATCCGCCCGACTATCCGCCGGATCTCGCGCGCCGCTGGGCGGCACAGCAATCGCGCCGCGCCAGGTACCTGCAACAGGGACCGACGTACACCACTCCGTCCCTGCTCGCCGCGGAGTCGCACAAGGAGCCGCGCGAGACCGAGCCGCACGACCGCAGCGCCCCCGAGAAAGATCAGGACCGCTTCGGCGATACCGACCGAGCGCTCGGTGCGGCGGATGGAGCCGCCAGCGTGACCTTCGTCGGCTCGTCCGCGGGAATGCGCCGTGGCTCTCTGGTGCACGAGGTGCTGTATCGGTGCACGCTCGGCGACGCGGCCAGTGCCGCGGCGTGGGCGCAACGACTCGCCGGTGAGCAAGGCGAGCCGGAGCTTGCCGGCGAGGTGGCAGGTTACGCCACGGCCATCGTCGACAGCCCGGCCATGCGCCGCGTGCGTGCCGCCGGCCGCGTCCTGCGCGAACTGCCGGTCGCCTGGTACGACGCCGGCGCCGACCGCTACGTGGAGGGATTCGTGGACCTGGCGTTCGAGGAAGCCGACGGCTGGGTGCTGGCCGACTACAAGACCGACGCCATGCCTACGGCCGCCGAAGGCGGCGCGCGCGCGCTGATCGCGCGCTACCGTCCGCAGGTCGACCTGTACCGCGGCGCCGTGGCCGCGTCCGGCATGAAGGTGACCGAGTGCGGCCTGTGGCTGGCCGCGACCGGCGACCTCCACCTGTGGTGAGTAGGAGCAGTCAGAACGCGACGCCGAGGAGAAGACCGTAAACATCTACGACCTACTCTCACCCAAATCATGCAACGCGCTGCAAGATCTTCCGACTGAATGACTCGTAGGACGCCAGCGATGAAATCATGTCACCGCCAACATCCGAAAGCCGAGCGAGATCCATTCTTGGAACCGAAGCTTGATCCGCAAATACGAGAAGAGACTCAAATCGAAGTTCATGCCGGTGGAAGTAGGACAACATGATGGTAGCTAACCGTGCCTTGTCACGATTAGGAACACCGTACAAGAATAAAGGAACTCCGCCTTTGCTCTCAATTCGGTAGTCAACACGATACGCCTGAGAGTTGGGAACTTCGGGCTCGTAGTCACGTTCTACTTTAGCCTCATCCACCAAACTGAATAGGAGATCTGCCAAATCGTCGTAGAAGGTAGAGGTAACACTCGACCGAGACAGCAGAGTAAGGTCGTAGACTTTCGTTAGTGCCTGACCGAACGTAAACATGGCTTGCGGAAGTTGTTCGGGTGACGTGTCGAAACAGAATGCTCCACCGTCCCATTGGAGACCACTCTCGTCCATGATCCGCTCCAAGAGCATGCCTCGCGTCCCTTCGACAAACGAATCAACATCGTGTTCATAGCTGATATGCATGAGTGTGTGACCACGGTCCGAAAGACGAAGTCCACCGGACGGAGCCGGCGAGAGGTGAATGGGATAGCTGTCACCGTCGGGAAACCTGAAATGGGTGCGTAACATTAAAGTGTCGTCGGGACGCTCTTCGACTCCCACTTCTACGCACAATCGGTCACCTAGCAATTTCTTTAGTGAATCTGCATCCAACTTCATGGCAACATCTCCAACTGACCGTGACGGGTCACCTCGACTCCACCCAGGTTAAAATCCCATTGCTCTATGCATAGTGGTCGGTGACCATGCTTGAGGTTGTACCCTGGATTCCCCCGTTGGGTCACTGGAGCCGGATGATTCGGCGTAGCCAGCTCTCGGTCTCGTGTCCTCGCGAGCAGGGCGTCGCCTACGGTGCCGCGGTAGCGGCGCCGCTTCGCCCGTTCGGCGGTCAGGCGCAGCACTTGCTGGCGAGCCAGCCTGATCAGGAGTCGTTCATCTCCGTCTTCCGGCCGGCCGGCGCCGCGATCGCCGCGATCGAGCGGTTTGCGCGCGGGCGGCGGTCGTGGTACCTATCCCTCCGTGTCTGCCTACCCATCCGCGATCGCCGTCAGCCGGGGGCGCCCGGTGCCGCTGGGAGCCACCGTACTCGACGACGGTACGCAGTTCGCGCTGTTCAGCCGCCACGCCACCGCCGTCTCGCTGTTGCTGTTCGAAGATGCTTCGGCCGCCGAGCCGGCGACCGAGATCCGACTGGACCGGAAGCACCACCGCACCGGCTACGTGTGGCACGTCCTGGTGCAGGGCGTGGGCGCCGGGTGGTGCTACCTGTACCGGGTCGACGGCCCGTTCGCGCCGCGGCAGGGCCATCGCTTCGACGCGCAGCGGTTGCTGTTCGACCCCTACGCCAAGGCGTTCACGGGTGCCGTGCCGGCGCGGCGCCGGCCGGCCGAGCTGCCCGCCGCCGGGCCGCGCTGCGTGGTGGTGCGCGACACCTTCGACTGGCGCGACGACCGCCACCCGCGCCGGCCGCTGCACCGCAGTGTGATCTACGAGATGCACGTGCGCGGCTTCACCGTGCATCCCTCCGCCGGCGCCGCCCATCCCGGCACCTTCCTCGGGGTGTGCGAACGGATTCCCTACCTGCGTTCGCTCGGCGTGACCGCGGTCGAACTGCTGCCGGTGCACGAGTCGGACGAGTACGCCGCCAGCGCCCCCGCGCAGCCGGACGCGGAACCACTGGTCAACTACTGGGCCTACAACCCGATCGGCCTGTTCGCGCCGAAGCGACGCTACAGCGCCGCCTCCGCAACCGGCGGGCAGGTCACCGAGTTCAAACAGATGGTGCGCGAGCTGCATGCAGCGGGCATCGAAGTGATTCTGGATATGGTGTTCAATCACTCGCCGGAGGGCGACGCCAGCGGCCCCACCCTCTCTTACCGCGGGCTGGACAACAGCATCTACTACCTGCTTGACGGCGGCGACCGCGGCCGCTATCTCGACTTCACCGGTTGCCGCAACACGCTCAACTGCAATCACCCGGTGGTGCGGCGTATGATCATCGACTGCCTGCACTACTGGGTGGTGGAAATGCACGTCGACGGCTTTCGCTTCGACCTGGCGTCGGTGCTCGGCCGCGACCGTGCCGGCAACCTGAGCGCCAACACGCCGATCCTGGAGCAGATCGGCGAGGACCCGGTACTGCGCGACACCAAGATCATCGCCGAGGCGTGGGACGCGGCCGGCGCCTACCAGGTGGGACAATTCCCCGGCGACCGCTGGGCAGAGCTCAATGACCGGTTCCGCGACGACGTGCGCCGGTTCTGGCGCGGCGACGGCACGGCCGCCGGCCTCGCCACCCGGCTGACCGGGAGCGCCGACCTGTATCAGGGCAACGGCCGCCGGCCGGCGCACAGCATCAACTTCATCACCTGCCACGACGGCTTCACCCTGAGCGACCTGGTGAGCTACGCGGCCAAGCACAACCGCGCCAACGGCGAGCGCAACCGCGACGGCAGCGACTACAACCTCAGCGCCAACTACGGGGTCGAAGGGCCGACCGACGATCCCGCCATCGGCGCGATCCGGCTGCGCCAGAGCAAGAACCTGCTGGCCACGCTGTTCCTCTCGCTCGGCACGCCGCTACTGCTCGGCGGCGACGAGCGGGCGCGCACCCAACGCGGCAACAACAACGCCTATTGCCACGACAACGAGCTGTCCTGGTTCGACTGGACCGCCACCGAAACCGGCGAGGATCTGGGCCGCTTCTGCCGCGCGCTGGCAACTCTGCGCGCCGCGCACCCGGCGCTGCACCGCGACGCCTTCTATGCACCGGCACCGGCCGGCGACGAGGGGGTGCGCTGGTTTGCGCCCGGCGGCGACCTCCCCGACTGGGACTCCCCTGAGCCGTGCCTGGCGGCCTGTCTGATGAGCGCCGCCGGCGACCTGTACCTGATGCTCAACGCCGCCACCGGCGAGCGCCCGTTCGCCGTGCCGGCGGCCCCGCACGGCGGGCCCTGGCAGCGGGTAATCGACACCGCGCTAGCGGCGCCCGACGACATCAGCCCACTGGACGCGGGTCTGTTGATCACGCCGCAGGAGACCTATAATGCCGGCGCGCGGTCGCTGGTACTGCTGGCGGCGCAACCGGCCCACGGTCGCTAGCTCGGCCAGAACCGGTTGCGTCACCACTTCGACGCCATGCGGCGGCGCCGGATTGCCGACGGCACGCTGCGCGTCGGCGACGGCATCACCGACGCGAACGATCCGCTGGCCGCCTACCCGCGCTTCATGCATCCGCATCGGCACGATGCCGCGAGCCGCGATTGGCTGCTCGACGCGCGCATGAGGGGCTGGCTCAACGCCCTGACCGGGCGCGATCAGTACGCGGTGCAGACCATGTATTACTTCAAACCGCCGGGGGCGCGCGGGCAGGCGCTGCATCAGGACCAGTACTACCTGCGCGTCCAGCCGGGCACCTGCATCGCCGCCTGGATGGCCGTGGACCGCTGCGACCGCGAGACCGGCTGCCTGCAGGTGGTGCCGGATACGCGTGACACGCCGGTGCTGTGCACCGAACAGGCCGACCACGACGCCAGTTTCACCAACCTGATGGTGCCGCTTCCGGCGCACCTCGCGCCCGAGGACGTGATCATGGAACCGGGCGACGTGCTGTTCTTCAACGGCCAAGTGATCCACGGCAGCCTGCCCAACCGCAGCCGCACCCGCTTCCGGCGCGCGCTGATCGCCCACTACATCGCCGGCGAGGCCCGGCAGGTGGCCCACTACTACTTCCCGGTGTTAGCCATCGACGGCCGCGAAGTGGCGCTGGAGCAAGGCCCCGGCGGCGGCCCGTGCGGCGTATGGGTGGACCGCAACGGCCGCCCGGCCGTGGAGATGCAGCCCGCCGCCACCACCTGAGCAGCCCCGTCGGAGCGCGGTTTGTGTCTACGAATTCAGCGACACGCGCGGTATTGTTTTTCCAAGACAGACTATATAAATTAATAAAATTCACATAGTGTTATCGTTATTCGCTGTTTTCATCGCGAGACCCGTAGAGAACAAATAATTCAAGGAATTGGATAGTCAGCATCGTTTTTCACAATCTGTTACGGTTTTTCGGGAACGACGCTTACCGGTAACTGCCACTCCGGCCGGCTATGCGGCACTTATCGACGCCTACGATCTGCGCGTGCCACTGCCGCGTACGCTGAGCGCCACCGGTGAGCGGCATCGGTTTCTGGCGGAAGCCGGCTGGCGGATCTATTCGCCGCGCCACGTCCCTCCCCCGACCCTGGCAGGCCACCTGACCTTCGCCTTGAAACACGAGGACCTCGATCTGGCCGTGCTCAAGCGGCTGTTTGGCGCCACCGGCCCCGCGCCGATCGAGGCGATGACCCGAGCCGCGCCGACCGGCGCTTACGCACGGCGCATCTGGTTCCTCTACGAGTGGCTCATCGGACGGCGGCTCGACCTGCCCAACGCCGACCGCGGCGCCTATCCACTGGTGGTCGAGCCGAAACTCCAATACTGCGCCGCCGCTGAGAGTTCCACACGCCATCGGGTCAAGAACAACCTGCCGGGTACGCCCGAGTTCTGCCCCCTGGTGTCCCGCACCAAGCGCCTGGACCGCTTCATCGAACTGGACTTGCCCGTACGCGCACAGGAAGCCGCCGCTGCGGTGCCGCACGATCTGATGGCGCGCGCCGCGGCGTTTCTGCTGCTCAAGGACTCCCAGGCGAGCTTCGTCATCGAAGGCGAACGCCCGCCGCAGGACCGTGTCCAGCGCTGGGGCCGCGCTATCGGGCAAGCGGGCAAGCAGTCGCTGGACCTCGACGAGTTGCTGCGCCTGCAGGAGATCGTGATCGGCGATGCCCGCTTCGTGCAGCTCGGCCTCAGGAACGAAGGAGGATTTGTGGGCGACAGGGATCGGGACACCCAGCAACCGATCCCGGACCACATCAGCGCGAAGCCGGAAGATCTGCCGGATCTCGTCGACGGCCTGATCGCCTTCGATCGGAAGGCGGCACGGGAGCTCGATCCCGTGGTAGCTGCGGCTGCCCTGGCGTTCGGGTTCGTCTACATCCACCCGTTCGAGGATGGCAACGGCAGGCTACACCGTTATCTGATCCACCATGTCCTGGCAGCTCGAGGTTTCAACCCTCCCGGCGTGACGTTTCCCGTGTCCGCCGCGATTCTGGACCGGATCCGCGACTACCGCGCGACCCTGGAGGACTATTCGAAAAGACTGTTGCCGGTGGTGGACTGGAGACCGACCGAACAGGGTAACGTGACGGTGCGAAACGACACGGCTGACTTCTACCGTTTCTTCGATGCCACGCCGCACGCCGAGTTCCTGTACGAGTGCGTACAGCACACCGTTGAAAACGACCTGCCGGAAGAAGCCCGGTATCTGGAGCGATACGATGCGTTCAGCAGTGGAGTGAACCTGATCGTCGACATGCCGGAACGTCTATCCAACCTTCTATTCCAGTTCCTGCGCCAGAACGGCGGCAAACTCTCCCGCCGCGGCCGAACACGAGAATTCGCCCCGCTGACCGACGACGAGGTCGCGCGAGTAGAAGCGCTCTACCGGGAGGTGCTGCGCGAGGGCAACGCCGCAGACTGAACTCGCGCCGTACCCAGGCTACCCTCTTCCGCTCACCGCGTGGCGGCGAGCCACAGCACCTCGTAGGGCTTGAGCGGCAGTTCCCACACCGGCACCGCCGGCACCGCCGGCACCGCCGGCACCGTCCACTCTGCGCCGGTGATCAGTTCGCGTACGGCGCGCTGTCCCGGGAACAGAGCGGTATCCAGCGCTATTCGTTGCGGGACAGCCGACACGTTCGTCAGGGCCACTACCCGGCGGCCGCAACAGTCCGCCACCACCGCCACGACCGCTGGCGGACTGTCGAGCACCTGCAGAGGCGGACCGCCGGGCGCGAACGCCGGCTCAGCGGCACGCACCGCAATCAGGTGCAGGAGCCGCTTCAGCACGCGCCGCATCTGGCTGCCGCGGTCGTCCAACTCCGCGTACAGCGCCTGCTCATCGAACTGTTCGCGGTTGATGGAGCGGTTCTCGTCCAGTTGCCCGGGATCGAGCCGGTTGGGGACGCCCAGCAGCCCGTTGATGTAGAACGCCGGCACACCGCGCAGCGTCAGACCGAGCGCCGCGCACGCGGCATAGCGGTCCACCTGGAGCTGCAGCGGCTCCTCCGCGTCGGCACGGTTGATCAGGCTCCAGGGCGTGGCGCACAGTTCGTAGATGATGCGCCCGCCGCCCGCCTGCCGGGCGTAGTTGGGCAGCGCGCCGTGCTCCGCCGCCAGCATCGTGACCAGGCGCTCCAGGTCGGCGTCCGGCAGCAGTCCGATGACCGGCTTGCGGCCCATGCCGTCGTGGCTTCCGAACACGGTAATGAACTGCCGCCCCGCGAACGGCTCCAGGGTTCCCAGCCAGCGCTTGTAGTGGCCGGCGTCGCCCGACAGCAGTGCGTGCACGGCGAGCGGAAAGTGCGCGAACTGGTATACGAGATCGCTCTCCACGCCCGCTTCCACGCTGCCCAGGTAGGGCAGAATCGTATCCTGCGGCTCGTTCACCTCGGCCACGCTCACCAGGTCCGCGCGCCCGGCCAGCGCGTCGCGCAGCACCTGCAACATCCGGTGTGTGTTGGGATGATGGATACTCGGCGTGCCGAGTGCTTTCCACATGTAGCCGACGGCATCCAGCCGCACCCAGTCCGCGCCGTGCCCGCGGTAGCACAGCAGCACATCCAGCATCTCCAGCAACACGCGGGGGTTGCGAAAGTTGAGATCGACCTGGCGGGTGGCGGCGCTGCCATCGGCATTGGGCGGACGCGAAAAGGTGGTCCAGACCCAGCCGCCGGTACGGCCACCAGACCGCGAGTCGAACGTCGCCCGCTTGTGGCCACCGGTAGCCACTACGTAGTATTGCGTCAAGACCGGGTCCGGCCGCGGCCGGGTGAGCTTCGCCAGCGCCTCCGCATCGGGCTGTGCGCCGTCGTCGTACCGGATAACGAAATCGCGGTAGCGCGGATCGCCGGTCAGCGCCCCCTGTACCAGCGGGTTGTCGAGCGACGCGTGATTGATCACCAGGTCGACCATCAGATGGGCGAAGTCCCGCGCCAGCGCTTCGATCTCGGACCAGTTCCCGTTGCGGGGATCGACCGCGCGATAGTCCTGGACCGAGAAGCCCCGGTCGGTGTCCCACGGGAAAAACGGCAGCAGATGCAGGGTGTTGATGGAGCCCGCCGGCAGAGAGCGCCGCACGAAGCGCCGCAAGGCGGCCAGCGGCGAACCGCCGGCGCCGCGAATCGAATCGGCGTAAGCGATCAGGGCCACGTCGCTGGCTTCGGGAATGCGCGCGGTTTCCGATACCGCGCCCGCCCCCGCTTCGGGGGCAGGCTCAGCCAGACCGTGGCGATCCCACAACGCCTGCAACTCGGCAAGCGTCCGATCGGCATCCACGCCGTAGAGGTGCCGGAGATTGGCCCGCATCCGGCGCGCTCTAGTCATCGCCACTGCCCTGTGCCGACGGGTTTCCCGAACCCATCCATGCGGATAAAGCAGACTGCTGCCGTCGCCATCATCAGGCGTCCACTGTAGAGCAGCGGCGCACCGGCCGCCAGCGGCGCCGTCTGTCGCGCCCTGCCCCTGCCGCCTGCCGCCGGTGCGACCGCACTTTGCCCTCCATGCCGCGCTGAGGACGGCTTCATGGGCGAGTTGCCACGTCTTGGGGTCGCCCCCGCCTGCCCCGCCTACCCCCGCCTACCCGCCCGAGCTTGACACCGCGCCGGCAAACGGACTACCAGAGACAGCCGTCAACGCCGCGGGGCACGTTCTCCGCGCACGCGACGAGGAGGTTCCCACCGTGAACGCCCAAGCCCTGATTTGCGACGCGCAGCACCATTTCGCGCTGCGCGACGTTACGCTACCCGATCCCGGTCCCGGCGATCTGACCATTCGTACGCTGTGGTCGGGGGTCAGCATCGGCACCGAGTTCATGTTCGTGCGCGGGTCGCTGGACGGCGTCCGCTATCCGCTGTGCACCGGCTACATGGCCACCGGCGTGGTCGAAGCCGCTGGCGCCGAGGTGTCAGGCTACGCCGCCGGCGATCTGGTGTACTTCCGCGCCAGCCCGGGCATGCTGCTCGACGGAGTGCCGGTGCATACCACCGGCGGCTCCCACGCCAGCCACTCGGTAGTCGACGCCGGCCGCCCCGATACCGCGCTCCTGCCCGCCGGGGTGCCGGTGGATGTCGCCAGCGCCTTCGTGCTACCGGGCGTCGGTCTGCACGGCGTGGACATCAGCAACCCGCGGCTCGGCGATTCGGTGCTGGTGTTCGGCGTCGGCCTGGTGGGCCTGTCGGTGGTGGTGTGGGCCAACCTGCGCGGCTGCGTGGTGGTGGCCGTGGACCGGGACGCGGCGCGCCTGGAGGTGGCGCGCAAGCTCGGCGCCCGCCACCTGATCGACGCCTCCACCACCGACGTGGCGCAGGCCGTGGAGGAGCGCTGGCCGGGCGGCTGCGACGTGGTGTTCGAGGCCACCGGGCTGCCGCGCAACATCGACGCCGCCATCGCCCTGACCCGGCCGCGCGGCAAGTTCGTGTGGCAGGGCCACTACGGCAAGGATCCGATCCACTTCCGCTACCCGGTGCCGCACGGCAAGCGCGTCACGATGTTCTTCCCGTGCAACGACGGCGAGGAGCCGGCGCGCGAGATGATCATGCACAACCTGGCCCTCGGCTACCTGCCGTGGCAGCACACCGTGACCCACCGCGTCACCAGCGCCCAGGCGCCGGAGCTATACCGCGGCATCCTGAACGGCAACGCGGATGGCGTACTGGGCGCTCTGATCCACTGGTCGGACCGCTGACCCTGACACCCGCACCGCGGCACAAGGTGTACCGGTCGAATGGCGGATCTTGACCCGCACGCCCAGGTGCGATTAACTCCCGAAACCCAACAGGAGGAAGTATGAAACGAGTAATGACAGGGTTCCTGATCGGCGCCCTGGTGCTGGCCGCTGCGGCGCCGGTGATGGGCGCCCCCGGGCAGGAGGGCGCGGCAGGCGAGGTCGTGCTGGATTGGCCGACGATCTGGGTGCCGCCGGACTCCAAGTCGGAGACCATCGCCGCGCTGATCGAACGCTTCAACGTCGACAACGAGGGCGCGATCCGCGTCGAGCTCGAGGGCATCCCCGACTACGACGGGTACGCGGACAAGATGAACACGCAGCTTGCCAGCGGCAGCGCACCGGACCTGTTCATCTTCTCCCCCAACCCGACCACGTTCCAATACTACGAGTCCGACGTCCTGATGGACTTCACCGAGGAACTGAGCGGGCCGTGGTCGGAGAACTTCGTGGCCGGCTACATCGAGGCGAGCACCAGGGACGGCCGCACCAAGACCGTCCCGTATGAAATCGGCCTGACGCCGATCTGGTACAACAGCGCGCACCTCGCCCAGGTCGGGTACGACGAGTTCCCGAAGACGATGGACGAGTTCTGGGAGCTGGCCGAAGCGCTGAAGGCGGCGGATGTCGTGCCGACCAGCCAGATGACCGGCGGCGGCAATGCGTGGACCAGCATGCTCTGGTTCAGCCACATCGTCGGCAGCCTGGGCGGACCCGACGTGTGGTCGCGGCCGCTGTCCGATCCCGTGTTCGAGGAAGCGGCGGCGGTGCTCATGCGCCTCTACCAGGATGGCAACACCACCCGCGATGCGGTCGGCGGCGACGCCGGCGTGTCGGGCGGCCACTACATGGCGGGAAACACCGCGGTGTTCCTCAACGGCCCGTGGTACATCGGCCGCATCCGCAACGACGCCCCGGACACCTACGCCGCCACCAAGGTGGCCGCCGCGCCGCAGGTGGGCGACTACCACGGCCACCAGATCGGATTCATGCTCTCCAACCTGGCCGCGGCGAACACGGACGATCCACGCCGGCGGGCTGCGGTGGTCAAGTGGATGCAGTTCATGACCGACCCCGACAACGTCCGCTTCGTCAGCGAGTCGGCGGGATCGATGTTCTCGATCAAGTACGAACTCACCGCTGCGGCGGATCCGCTGCAACGCGCGTTCGTGCAGGCCAGCAGCGACGCGTCTTTCGTCATCCCGCCTCTTACGGTCGCCTTCCCGGTACAGGTGGTAGACACGTTCAAGCAGGCGCTCGCGGCGATGGCGCTCGGCGAGGATACCCCGGCCGAGTTCGTTCAGATGCTCATCGACGCCAACAACCGGTAGCTCGACGAGAGTTCATGCAATGGGACGACCCGCGGCCGCAATCGGCGGCGGGTCGTTTCTGTTTATGGAAGGCGGGTAGTACGGTGGCACTGCGGTGATAATTCGATCCGGACGGGTCTGGTTCTGGCGGGCCCTGTTCCTGACTCCGGCGCTGGCCCTGTTCGCGATGTACTTCGTGTATCCGCTCGGCTTCGTGTTCGTGACCAGCACACTGGAATGGAACGGCATCCGGGCGCCCGTGTTCGTGGGTCTGCAAAACTACCTCGACAACTTCCAGTTGCGGCAGTTCCAGTTTGCGTTGCGCAACAACTTCGTGTGGGTGGCGGCGCTGGCGCTGGGCAAGATCTCGCTGGCCGCGCTGGTGGCGATGATCCTGGCCCGCCAGCCGTTCGCCTGGCGCCTGCTGCGAACGGTCTACTTCGTTCCGGTCGTGATCAGTCAGGTGGCGATCGCGATGATGTGGCGCGCCATCTACAACGCCGAGTACGGCATCATCAACCAGGCGCTGGAACGGATCGGGGCGGCGCACCTCACCCGCAACTGGCTGGGCGAGCTCGCGACCGCGTTGCCCGCCATTCTCACCCAGGAAGTACTCTACATCGGCTACTTCATGATCATCATCCTGGCCTACACGATGGCCATCCCGGAGAGCTACTACGACGCCGCTCAGCTCGACGGCGCCAACGTGCTGCAGCAGGAGCGCTACATCACCCTGCCGATGATCAAGCCAATCCTGATCACCACCATGACGCTGGCCACCGCGTTCGCCCTGCGCCACTTCGAGGCGACCTTCCTGCTTACCGACGGCGGTCCCGCGTTCCGGACCACGGTGCTGGGCCTGCAGCTCTACAAGATGACCAGCGCCCTGGACTACGGGCACGCCAACGCCACCGGCGGCACGCTGGTGCTGATCGGCCTCGCGCTCATCACGCTGATCAGGACCACCATCGGGAGGCGCGATGCCGCGACCGAGTCGTCACAATAGCCTGCAAAACACTGGCATCGCCCGCCGACCAGCATTCAAGACCAGGAGCGTGCGGTGAGCGACGTCGCTGGCGCGCGCGTGACCCCCGGCGTAGTATTGGGCCGCACCCTGAAGTGGTCGGTGCTCGGGCTGTTCCTGGTGTTCACCTTCGTGCCGCTGCTGTGGCTGGTGATCTCCAGCTTCAAGACCAATCTGGAACTGACCACCAGCCCGTTCGCGCTACCCGCGGTGTGGCAATTCCAGAACTACGTGACCGCGTTTCAGGTCGCAGGGCTGTTCGGCCTGTTTCGCAACAGCATCATCATCTCGTTCGCGTCCACCGCCATTACCGTGCTGGTGACCTCGATGGCGGCGTTCGTGTTCGCGCGCGAGAGGTTCCCGTTCAGCCAGGTGTTGTTGAGCCTGATCCTGGCCGGCGTCCTGATACCGATCATCGGCCTGATGGCGCCCTACTTCCGGCTGATCAACGCGCTCGGCCTGTATGACACGCGGCTGGCGCTGATTCTGACCTACACCGGAATCAATCTGCCGATCGCGACCTACCTGATGCACGGCTACATGAAGTCGATTCCGTTCGAGCTGGAGGAGGCGGCGGTGATCGACGGAGCGACCTTTTTCCAGCGCTTTGCGAAGGTCGTGTTTCCCCTGTCCAAGTCTGGCCTGGTGACCGCGGGCACGTTCGTGTTCCTGTTCGGCTGGAACGAATTCATCTACGCCCTGCTGCTCACCTCGCGCCAGCAGGTGCGCACCGTCCAGTTCGGCATCCGCCACTTCGTGCACCAGTTCTTTACCGACTATACGGCGATGTTCGCGGCGATCGTGGTCACCATCGTACCGAGCATCGTCATCTATATTCTCTTTCACGAGCGCATCGTGAAGGGACTCACCAGCGGTGCGCTAAAGGGCTAGGAGGAGATCCAAAAGCACCCGTGGAAACACACTATCTGATTCACCACAAACAGGATACCGTCGGCGTGGCGGTGGCGGAGGGCATCGAGGCGGCGCACGAGTTGAGCGGCTGGCTGATGGACGGCGACGCAACGGTCACCATCCGCGCCCAGGATCCGATTCCACTCGGCCACAAGATCGCGCTCACCGAGATTGCCGCCGGCGATTCCATCATCAAGTACGGCCACGCCATCGGGCAGGCGACCGCGCCGATCGGCAGGGGGCATCACGTGCACGTGCACAACGTCAAGACGAGGCGCTGGTAACGTGGCGGCGAATAACGCGGCGGCGAATGTGCCGAGTTCGTTCTGGGGCTACCGGCGCGACAATGGCCGCGTCGGGATCCGCAATCATGTGCTGATCCTGCCGCTCGACGACATCTCCAACGCCGCCTGCGAGGCGGTGGCCAACAACATCAAGGGCACGCTTGCGATCCCGCACGCCTACGGGCGCCTGCAGTTCGGGGCCGACCTGGAACTGTACTTCCGAACTATCATCGGCACTGGCAGCAATCCCAACGTGGCCGCCTGCGTGGTGATCGGCATCGAGCCGGGCTGGACCGCGCGCGTGGTGGACGGCATCGCCGCGACCGGCAAGCCGGTGGCGGGGTTCTCGATTGAGGAGCATGGCGACCTGGCCACCATCGCGGCCGCCTCGCGCACCGCCCAGCAGTACCTGGTGTGGGCATCGGAGCGGCGCCGCGAGCAGTGCGGCATCGACCAGCTCCACCTGTCGATGAAGTGCGGCGAGTCGGATACCACCTCCGGCAGCGCCTCCTGCCCCACGGTGGGCAACCTGCTCGACAAGCTCGACCCGCTCGGCATCACCTCCTGCTTCGGGGAGACCTCCGAGCTGACCGGCGCCGAGCAGGTGTGCGCCGAGCGCGCCGCCAGCGCCGCCGTGAAGGAGAAGTTCCTGGCCACCTGGCAGGCCTACATGAACGAGGTGATCGAGCCGTACAAGACCAGCGACCTGTCCGAGTCGCAGCCCACCAAAGGCAACATCGCCGGCGGCCTGACCACCATTGAGGAGAAGGCATTCGGCAACCTGCAGAAGATCGGGCACAGCACGCGCTTCGTGGACGTCCTGGAGCCGGCGCAGGAGCCGCCGGAGAAGCCGGGCCTGTACTTCATGGACACCTCTTCGGCGGCGGCGGAGTGCGTGACCCTGCAGGCCGCAGCCGGCTTCGTGGTGCACCTGTTCCCGACCGGCCAGGGCAACGTGATTGGCCACCCGATCGAGCCGGTGATCAAGCTCACCGCCAACCCGCGCACCGCGCGCACCATGAGCGAGCACATCGACCTGGACGTGTCCGGCATCCTGCGCCGCGAGATGACCTACGACGAGGCCGGCGACGCGCTGATCGCCCTGACCATCCGCACCTGCAACGGCCGCCTGACCTGCGCCGAAACACTCGGCCACCGCGAGTTCAGCATCACCAAACTGTACCGCAGCGCGTAACGATTACGGGCATGGCGGTCCTAGCGACCGCTGCACCCGCACGCCGCTCTGCAGAGCGTATCGACCGTTCACAGCGTCAACTGACCGCGGCGAGCCAAGCCAAACAAGCTTGACAACTCCGCGTCACGGGCGAAGATGGGCGCCATGCTGCCGTACCTGACCCGCCGGGTGTTCATGGCTGCCGGCACACTGCTGGCGCTCTCGGTGGTGTCGTTCGCGTTCATCCAGCTCCCGCCGGGCGACTTCGTCACCGCCTACGTGCAGGAGCTCGAGGGCATGGGCGATGTGGTCAGTGCCGACGAAGAGGAGCAGCTCCGTGACATGTTCGGCCTCAATCAGCCATTTCTGGTGCAGTACTTCAAGTGGATGCGGCGCATGGCAGGCGGCGACTTCGGCTTTTCCATGGAGTACCGCCGCCCCGTCGGAGAGGTAATCGGCGATCGCCTGTGGCTCACCGTGGTGGTGGCATCGGCGGCGGTGGTGTTCGTCTGGGTGGTGGCGCTGCCGATCGGCATCTTCTCCGCCAACCGCCAGTACTCGTTCGCCGACTACCTATTCACCTTCCTCGGATTCATCGGCCTGGCTATCCCCAACTTCCTGCTTGCGCTCGTGCTGATGTACTTCGCGTTCCGCTACTTCAACGTCAACGTTACCGGGCTGTTTTCGGCCGAGTACGTCAACGCGCCATGGAGCCTCGCCAAGGTGGTCGACCTGCTCGGGCACCTGTGGGTGCCGGCGTTGGTGCTCGGGACGGCCGGCACGGCAACCTTGATCCGCATCATGCGCGCCAACCTGCTCGACGAGCTGCGCAAGCCCTACGTGGTATCCGCCCGCGCGCGCGGCATGAAGGAGTCGCGGTTGATCGTGAAGTACCCAGTGCGGGTGGCGCTCAACCCGTTCGCCAGTACTATCGGTTACATCCTGCCGTTCATCGTATCGGGCAGCATTATCGTCTCGGTGGTGCTCAGCCTGCCCACCGTGGGGCCGCTGCTGCTGCGCGCGTTGCTCGCCCAGGACATGTTCCTGGCCGGCGCCATCATCCTCCTGATCGGTGCCATGACGGTCGCCGGCACGTTGATCTCGGACATCCTGCTGATGCTCATCGATCCGCGCATCCGGTTCGAGGGCCGCTGAGCGTGGCTGACGCGACGGCAACAATCCGGTCTGGTTCCGCCGCGCACGAACAGGTATTCGTCGCCTCCCAGTGGCGGCTGATGTGGTGGCGGTTTCGCCGCCACCGCCTGGCCGTGATTTCCGGCGTCGTGCTGCTCGGATTCTACGTGGTCACGCTGTTCGCTCCGTTCTTCGCCATCCACCACCCAACGCTATCCGAGGCGGAGCGCACGCTGATGCCGCCGCAGAAGATCCATTGGTTCGACGGCGGCAAACTACAGCCGCACGTGTTCGCGGTCGACGGCGCGCGCGACCCGCGCACCTTCAAACGGGTCTACACGGAGGATCGCGACCGCAAGTACCAAGTGCACCTGTTCGTCCGCGGCTTCCCCTACAAGCTCCTGTGGATCTTTCCCACCGACGTTCATCTGCTCGGCGCACCCGACGCCGCGGCACCCACTCTGTTCCTGCTGGGCGCCGACGTACAGGGTCGGGATCTGTATTCGCGAGTGGTGTTCGGCACCCGCGTGTCGATGTCGATCGGCCTGATCGGGGTCACGCTCAGCCTGTTCCTCGGCATTCTGCTCGGCGGCATCTCCGGCTTCTACGGCGGCGTGGTGGATTCCGTGATCCAGCGCACCATCGAGATCATCCGCTCCATTCCGACGATCCCGTTCTGGATGGGGTTGGCGGCATTCCTGCCGCGCGACTGGAGCGTGCTCCAGATCTACTTCGCGATCACCATCATCATCTCGGTGCTCGGCTGGACCGGGCTGGCTCGGGTAGTGCGTGGACGGTTCCTGGCATTGCGCGACGAGGACTTCGTTACCGCCGCGCAACTCTCCGGAGCGAGCCGCACCAAGACCATCTTCCGCTACATGCTGCCCTCGTTCTACAGCCACATCATCGCCGAAATCACGCTCTCCATACCGCAGATGATCATCAGCGAAACGGCGCTGAGCTTCCTGGGCCTGGGCATCCGGCCGCCGGCGGTCAGCTACGGCACGCTCCTGCAGGCGGCGCAGAACGTGCAGACGGTAGCGCTCACGCCCTGGCTGATGATTCCCGCAATCCCGGTCGCCATCGCGGTCCTGGCGTTCAACTTCCTGGGCGACGGCGTGCGCGACGCCGCCGATCCCTACGCCCAGCACGCATCGACGCGCGGCAAGGGCAAGAATGGCGCCCGCCGGCGTTCCCCGCGTGTCACTGCCGCCGCCTCGTCAGCGGTGGATCAGGCGCCCGCTGCCGCGCCGATCCTCTCGGTGCGCGACCTGCATACCCACTTCCCGGTGGACGAGGGCACCGTGGTGGCCGTGGATGGCGCCAGCTTCGACGTGTCGGCCGGCAAGACACTCGGCATCGTCGGCGAAAGCGGCTGCGGCAAGAGCGTGACGGCGCGGTCGGTGCTGCGCATTCTTGACCGTCCCGGCGAAATCGTCGCCGGCGAGATACTGTTCCGCCGTGCCGGGGGCAACGGACGGAGAGATGTGCTGGACCTGGCGGCGCTCGACGCAGACGGGGAGCAGATGCGCTCCATCCGCGGCGGGGAGATCGCCCTGGTGTTTCAGGAGCCGATGGCCTCGTTCAGCCCGGTCCACACCGTCAACGTCCAGCTTCTGGAAGCGATCCGGCTGCACCGCCCCGACGCCGGCAAGGAGGAAGCACGAGGGATAGCCATCGAGGCTCTGCGTCAGGTGCACATCCCCAACCCTGAGCAGCGCATCGACTCCTACGCGTTTGAGCTGTCCGGCGGCCTGCGCCAGCGCGCCATGATCGCCATCGCCCTGTCCTGCCAACCGAGCCTGTTGATCGCCGACGAGCCCACCACCGCCCTCGACGTCACTACTCAGGCGCAGATTCTCGACCTGATCCGTGAGCTGCAGGGCGAGCACGGCATGGCGATCATGCTGATCACCCACGACATGGGGGTGATCGCCGAGATGGCGGATGAAGTGGTGGTGATGTATTTGGGACGCGTGGTCGAGAACGCGCCGGTCGACGACATCTTTCACAACCCCCGGCATCCCTACACCCAGGCGCTGCACCGCTCCATTCCGAGCATCACCGCGCCCACCGGGCAGGCGCTCGACTCGATCGCCGGTACGGTCCCCCACCCCAACGAACGCCCGCCCGGCTGCCCGTTTCATCCGCGCTGTCAGTCGTTCATGCCGGATACCTGCGACCGCGCCGTGCCGGAGCTGCTGGCGGTCGCTCCGGGGCACAGCGCGAGCTGCTTCCTGCATCAGGACGCGCCGCGGAGCACCCGATGAGTGACGCAAGCGCCGGGAACCCGCTCCTGGAGGTGCGCAACCTCACCAAGTTCTTTCCGATCCGGAAGGGGCTGCTCAAACGGGTAGTCGGCCGGGTGCGCGCGGTTGACGACGTCAGCTTCACGCTCGACGAGCGCGAGACCCTGGGGCTGGTCGGCGAGAGCGGCTGCGGCAAGACCACCACCTCGCGCTGCATCCTGCGCGCCCTCGACCCCACCTCGGGCCAGATGCACTTCCGCACCCGGGCCGGCGAGCGCGTCGATCTGGCCACCCTCGACCACCGCGAGCTGCGCGAGGTGCGGCGCGAGGTGCAGATGATCTTCCAGGATCCGTTCTCGTCGCTGAACCCACGCATGACGCTGTTCGATATCGTCGGCGACCCGCTGCTCAACTACGGCATGAGATCGCGCGCGGCGCGTGAGGATCGGGTCGCCGAACTGCTCACCCTGGTCGGGCTGCGGCCGGAATACATCCGGCGCTTCCCGCACGCATTCAGCGGCGGCCAGCGGCAGCGCATCGGCATTGCCCGCGCCCTGGCGCCCGAACCGCGCCTGCTGGTGGCCGACGAGCCGGTATCCGCGCTCGACGTGTCGATCCAAGCCCAGGTGCTCAACCTGCTGGTCGATCTGCGCAGGCGGATTGGCCTCTCCTACCTGTTCGTGGCCCACGACCTGAGCGTGGTCAAGCAGTTCTGCCACCGCGTCGCGGTGATGTACGTAGGCAAGATCGTCGAGGTGGCCCCTACCGAAGAACTGTTCGCCGCGCCACGGCACCCATACACCGAGGCGCTGTTGTCCGCGGTGCCGCGCGCCGATCCGCGTGTGCGCTCCGAGCGCATCATCTTGCGCGGCGAAGTGGCAAACCCCGCCAACCCGCCGCCCGGCTGCAGCTTCCACCCACGCTGCTCCTACGCCACCGACGTGTGTCGCGTCCAGGAGCCGGCGCTGGAGCGGATCGACGCCGAGCACGAGGTGAGCTGCCTCCACGCCCGCGATCTGGACCTGGCCGGCGTGCCCACCACCAGCGCCGCGTTCTGATATCAGGCGCCAAAAAAAGCGGCTCCGCGGCGCGACGGCACGCGGAGCCCTGGCGTCGGCGGCCGGCGGTCAGCCGGCCGCCCTGCGCGGAGCGCGGCGAGCTACAGGTTCTTGAAGTACCACTGCTCCGGACGGGAGATGTTGGGGTTGGAGGTGTTGGCATTGTTCATCTGCCGGGCCGGGATATTGCCCAGGTTGTTGGACACGATGCGCACCCCCTGAATGGTCGGCGACAGACCGACGGTGCCGATCATCCATTGCTGGTCGAGAATGATGCGCCACATCTCCTGCGCCATCTCGCTAGCCTCATCCGGCGGCACCGTCTTGGCCAACTGGTAGAGTTCGTCCACCCGCTTCACCTCGGCAGGCGGCTCCCGGCCGCTCTCGCCGTTCGTTGCAATCCACTCGCCCCACAGTGGGCCCTGGTAGGCGTTGGCGCGGTTCGGCCACAAGGCAGTCGGGTGGCCGAACAGGTTGCCGGCTCCCCACGGAACATTGATGGTGAGGTGATGTTCATTGGCCGCCACCCGCTGGGCCGACAGTGAGCGCTCATACTCCTTGACGTCGAGGAATATGCCGATCTCCTGATACTGCTCCTTGACCATCTCGCCGAGACCGGTGAAGTCCATGAACGAAAGATAGGTCATCAGCTCGACCACCAAGCGGCCGTCGCCGTCAGTACGCAGCCGGTAGCCGTCGGCGTCCTTGTTGTCCAATCCCATCTCGTCGAGCATTCGGTTGGCGGCGTCGGGGTCGTGGGTGGACCACAGCGTGCGCCACTCGGAGTCGGGTCCCGGGCTGTAGATCGTGGTCTCCTCGGGAGCGATCGAGCCCGGCGTGCCGAGGCCGAGGAAGAACACCTCGTTGATCGCGTCGCGGTCGATCCCCAACGACAACGCGCGGCGGAAGTCGACGTTACCCAGCCACTTGCCGACCTCGAGATCGTCCTCGTAGGTGGAGTTCACGTAGATCGCGGCGTCGCCGCCGTGCTGCGAGGTGTCCAGGTGGACCTTGTAGT
The DNA here is from genome assembly GCA_965262935.1 of Spirochaetia bacterium. GTDB lineage: Bacteria > Spirochaetota > Spirochaetia > SZUA-6 > Bin103 > Bin103. Next base: position 3,352,022 of record OZ253572.1, read on the forward strand.
TGCCGTTCTCCTCATTCTCCAGGAACACCGGCAGCTTGCGCAGGTCCATGTGACGGGCCATCGAGTCGAACTCACCGGCGATGGCGCGCAGATTCAGCACCTCCAGGTTCTCGCCCTTGGTCATGACGATGAAGTCGATGTAGGGCAACTGATTGCCGGCTTCATCCATCCACATGCTGTAGGCGTTGCGCTTGAACTCGAAGGTCTCCTCGGTGATCGGCACGGTGACCTGCCACGCCGAGACGATCGGCAACTCGGGGTTCTTGTTGGCCCGGTTCGTGTCGTTGACGAACAGTGCCCAGTTGTCGAAGCCGGCTTCCTTCGCCATCGCATCGACCTTCTCCTGGCCTGCGAAGTCGGGGTGAAACTGCTTGATGTAGTGGGCGGGAGCGAATCCGCCGCCGCTGCTGCCGCCCCAGCGCCCGTGGCCGCTCAGCCAACTGGTGCTGGCCAGCTTGTTGAGCAGCCCGTAGTACGGGTCGTCCGACACGAAGGCGACCGCCGTGTCGCTCACCCTTACCACCCGCACGTGCTTGCCATTGAGGATCAACTCGGAGATGCCTCCCCGCCGCAGTTCGTCGTTGGTAGCCATGTGATCATACCAGAACGCCCAGTCGTCAGCCGTGAACGGGTGGCCATCCGACCACTTCATGCCTTGGCGCAGATGCAGGGTGGTGGTGCGACCGTCCGCGCTCACCTCCCAGTCGCGGGCGATGTTGGGAACGATCTCGGTCTCATTGTAGTTCCAGTGCAGCGGCCGGTCGTGGAATACGGCCCGGGTAGCGTTGGCGCCGTCGTTGGGACCGATGAATCCGCGCCGCCAGGTACCACTGTACTTGCCGATTTCGTGCACCGGCTTGAGCACCAGCGGCTCCGGTCCGACCCGTTCTTCCACCGGCGGCAACTCGCCCGCGGCCACCAGTTCGGCCAGCATCGGCGCTTCCTGATAGGTGGCGGGCACGAAGTCGCGCAGGATGCGCACCCCTTCCAGCTGGCCGATCAACGCACGCGGCGACTCGCTCTCGTCGGGCGCGGCGGCGGTCTGATCCGCCTCCCCTGCGCTGAACGCCGGACTCGCGACTGCCAGGGCAAGAACGCACCCCAGCGCCATGACCTTCGATCTGAGTCTCTTCACGAGAGGCTCCTTCCTTCGGGATATCCGCCAAGTGCACGACGAATGCGCACGGTTGTCAAGCTCGTCACCGTGGGCGTGCTGGCTGACCCTCGGCACACGCACCGAACCCCGGTGCCGGGGCAACTCGTCTCCGCTCGGTTGAGCCGGCGTTCGTCGGCGACCAGGACCCACACGGGCGGGGCGACGGCAGTCCAACTCCACGTCCCGACAGGTCGGCGGAGGCGACGGCGGCAAAGCTCCGCACCCGCGTCACGGGCGCCGCTCCTCTTGGTGTCCGACCCTGTCCGACCCGGCGCCGGCTTGACACGTCGGATGCGCGACGCGACGATGGATCTCGGCGGAGGAGGTACGGCAGTGACATTCGCGGAAGTTATCGAAGCCATCGATCGGCTGTCCCATGATGAACAGGAAGCCTTGCTTGATATTGTACGTCGTCGTATGTCCGAAGCGCGAAGATCGGAGGTGATTGCAGCTGTTGAGGAAGCTCGAAAGGACTATTCCTCAGGCGATTTCCAGATCGTCACACCGAGCGAATTGGCGCGCAGAATCGCCGAATGAGCCTTACGCTCATCAACACCGGAAGATTCGAGCGAGACGCCAAACACCTCATCAAGAGGCGCCCCCAAGTCCGTGACGATTTCGAGATTGCCCTGGGACTCCTGACCGAAGATCCGTTTCATCCCAGCTTGAAGACGCACAAGCTGCAGGGTGCTCTGCACGACTCATTTGCCTGTAGTTTGACGCACGATTTGCGGATCGTATTCGACCTCGTCCGGCACGAGGGAAGCCGCGCGATCCTGTTGCTCACCGTTGGTACTCATGACGAAGTCTACTAGTAGCGGGCGGCCTGCCGCTCTGTCGTTCCCGCGTTCCGCCGCCTCTGCCAGCGGTGCGTCGCCAGAGCCCCGTCTCAGGTATAGCCGCCCGCCATGATGCGGTCCAGATACTCATGCACCTGGTGGGCCCTGCCCTCCCGCACCAGCAGATCGGGTGTGGCGCCGCCGAAGCCGGGCAGCGGCTCGGCGCGAAACCAGGCGTAGGCAGCGAGCGGCGACCCCGTTGCGGCTTCTACTCGATTGAGAATCTCCAGCATTTGCCGCAGCCGGACCTGCGTCTTGCGTGTCCGGACCCGCGACGCGCGCGTAAACGCGTCCTTTCGGAGGCCCAGCGTTTCGGCGATCTCGGACTTGGTGGTGCGCAGTCCGTCGGCGATCAGCGTCGGAGAGAACACCTGATCCTCGACGAATTCCTGAAACTTCATCCGCTATATGTGCAGGGCGATGGAGCGCAGGGCGCGCTCGCGGTCGGCGGGGGACGCGGGCGGTTCCAGACCGAGGTGCCGGTAGGGGAACGGCTGTTCGTTCGGGAAGCGGCCCGAGCGGCGGCGCGCCTCGACGGCGATCGGGATGAGCAGGCGGCGGTCCTCGATCGCGGCTTCGTCCCAGGCGCCGCGGATCGCATCGCGGTGATGGAAGCCGACGTACCACGTCACGCGCAGGTCGGGCGAGGCGTTGGGCTGCGAGCCGTGCGCGATGGAGCGGCTGTGCACGTTGGCGTCGCCCGGTCCCGCCGGCGCAGCCACCGAGCCGGGCAGCGCGAAGCCGTGCCGCTCCGCCATCGCCGCCAGGTCGAGGATGCCGCGCCGGTGCGAGCCGGGCAGCACGTGCAGCGCGCCGTTGCCGATAGTTGACGCGGCCAGGTAGATGCCGAAATTGTGGCCGCGCTCGGCCACCGCTCCGGTCTTGAAGTTGCCGTCCTGGTGCCAGGCGAAGCCGGCGCCGTGGTGCGGCATCTTGACTACGATCGACTCGTCGAACGGCACCATCTGATCGCCGTACAGCTCATGCGCCGCCTGGAGGATGCGCGGGTTGCCGTACGCCTCCAGGAACCGCCGCGAACGCCACAGCGGGAACCTGATGCGGTTCAGCACCGGTTCGCCGGCGTCGTCGAGCGGGAACACGTAGTCCTCGGGGTGGCTCACCGGATCGCCGTGAGCGTCGCGCGGGCCGTTCGGCTCGGCGGGAGCCCGGTCGATCAGCCGGCAGGTCTCCGCCAGCAGCTCCGCTGCTTCTGCCGTCCCCAGGAGCCTGTGCAGCAGGTAAAACCCGCGCTCCCGCAGCTCCGCCAGTTGCGGCGCGCCAAGCACTCGACCTATCCGGTTGTCCTGGACCTTCTGGACGCCGCTCATGCCCGTTCCCAAAGCGCCAAGTCGTCGCGCCACGGCGTGCCGCAGGCGTGCTCCGGGGAGATCCAGGCGTCGTAGCCGATCCGATTGACCCTGCTCGCGAAGGAGCAACGGTACTTCATACCGGGCCCACTTGCAGGGGAGCCGCCTGCTCAGCCGAGTCGTACGCCGCGAACACCATCGCCAGCGTGCCCAGGTTGTCGCGCCCGCTGGTGGGGTGTTCCGGCCCGCCGGCGATCCAATCCGTGAACTGGCGCACCGTGGTCTGCCAGGCAACGGTGCGGAACTCGTCGCGCGCCGGCAGCTCCGGGAAGATCCACGACTTCAGGTCGGCGCTGTACGCCTTTAGCGGGGTGTCGGCGTCGGGGTTGAGATAGATCGACCCGCGCTCGCATTCGATGTGCGTCCAACCGTCCCACTGCATGACACCGCCGTGGCAGTCGGAGGAGTTGAACACCTGGAAGGTGCAACTCGGAAAGTCGACCGTAGAGATGCCCCAGGTGTCGCCGCGCTCGCCGATGGCGGCGCGAAACGGCGCCTGTCCGGCGCGCGTGTAGATGCGCTCCGGCTCTTCGGCGAGCAGGAAGCGCAGCATGTCGAAGTGATGGACGGTGCCGTTGAGCAGCATCACCTTGTCGAACTTCACGAAGTAGTCGCTGCGCTTGGCCCCCTTGAGCGGGAACCAGCCGAAGTGCGCCATGCGTAGCTCGCCGAGGAACGGTTTGCCGAGGGTACCGGAGCGCAGCAGGTCGTACGCCGCCTTGACGTGCGGGAAGTTGCGGTACTGCTGCGACACGGCGAGCTTGACGCCGGCCTCGGCGCAGGCGGCGACCATCTGCCGCGCCTGCTCGCGGGTCAGGGCCATCGGCTTCTCCACCAGCGGGTGGACGCCCGCGGCCGCGCAGGCGAGCACGATGTCGAGACGGTCGTGCGTGGTGGACGTGCATACCGTCACGAAGTCGAGGCGCTCGGTGCCGAGCATCTTGCGGAAATCGGTATAGGTGCGCTGAAAGCCGAACCGCTGCTGGAACTCGGCGGCCGCCGGTTCAAAGATGTCGCAGCACGCCACCAACTCGAAAAGGTGGCTATAGGCCGCCATGTGCCCGCGCGCGATGCCCCCGCATCCGATCAATCCGTATCTCAAGCCGTCAGCCATTTGACCTCGCTCGCGGCACATCCGCCACGTTCCTGTTTCGTAGCCCTGATTCGCCTGCTCAGTCAAACCATAGCCGCCTGTCGAATCGAGACTGGCTCCCATGACAGGCCGGGTTGGTTTCCGGAGGCGGCGACCCACGCGGCGGTTTCGGGGCGCCTTACCGGACGCTCCTGCGGGGTACGGGTGAGAGGCGGCTCCGCGCTGCACCTGGAGATGCCGCGAAATGAACACGCGCTACCGCCCGCCCCCGCCTGCCCCCGCCTGCCCGCTGGGGGTGGCGGAAACCGTGGCCACCGGGTAGGATGCCGCATGGCTGATACTGCGACCGGTGTCCCCGCGGACACGGTCTACCAATCGCGCGTGCGCATTGAGCGGATCAAGGGTCCGTTGCGCCGCGCCCATCTACCGGCCGAGCCCGACCCGGTGCTGTTCGGCGTCCACTCCGAGGTGGCCGAGCACTACGGCGTCGATCCGGAGGTTCATGAGCCGCACACCACGACCCTCGACTACGTGGTGGCGGCCGCCGGCGGGTGACTGACCGGCACGTTGGGGGGCGCGCTGGAAGCGCGCGATATACCCGCCGGTGAGGGCTACCTGACCGGCGACGCGACCGGATACATAGGCAAGGAAGGCTCGGTACTGGTGATTCGGGCCGTGCACGTCGACTACCACCTGCGGCTGTCCCCGGACAAGCGCGCCGCCGCCGAGCGCGCGCATCGGTTTCACGCCGCCAGTTGCCCGGTGGCCGTTTCGTTGCGCGGCAGCATTCGCATCACCACCGCCCTGCACCTGGAAGAACTGCCCGCCGGCTGAGGTCGGCGGCGGTTGGTGCTGCCCGTTGGATCGCATGGACCGAGCGAGACGCAGCCAACTCCTGCGTGATGACTACTGTCTGATGCCTGGCACGACGGAGCCGCCCGGCCGCATGCTGCGGCCCAAGCAGTCGCCGGCAGTTACTCCGCTGCCAACCGCTTGAGGTAGCTCGTTGCTTCGGCGACGATGCTCTCCGCCTCCTCGACCGCGACTCGAGCCGTATCGGCATCGGCGAACGAGAACAGTTCGTAGTCAGCGCTCTCCCGATCGTCCTTCAAGTTGGCGAAGAAACGCCCGGCCCGCTTGCTTATCTTTCCGGTCTTCACGAACAAGAGATTGAACAGCGTCACGGCGCCGTGATGGGTTCGCGACTGTTCTCCGGCGCTGGTCAATAGTGCTTTGGCGGCGTGGAACGCGGCGTAGTAGGCGCGTGACACCGCGTCGTCGTGATCCCCGGAATCGCGCAGGCGCCGGGCTACGCCGAGCTTCTGGCGGGCTTTCTCCAGGTAGGCCGCAATGAGTTGCTCGCTAGTTGAGTGCAAGCGGGACTCCATCGTGCAGGACATTGGCAACGAGCGGGTTGCCGGCGGCCACCAACCTCCCGAAATGCTCTCGGGAGACGATCTTCAGCGAAACGAGCGAGCCCGACTCACATACCACGTCGACCACCGCATCGTACAACCGGTCGATCGCCCCTCGGGTGCGCTCACGCAGGACGACGAACACGTCATAGTCGGAGTCTGGACGGTGATCGCCGCGCGCCCGGGACCCGTACAGATACAATTCCACGACATCACCGCGCACCGTGGCGATGCGCCGGAGGAATGAATCGAGCACATGATCGACCCTGTGCGCCACGCCTGTCTGAGTCATCGCAATCAGTGTACTACACCTATCGAGTCGACGACCGTAGCGAACGCTGCGGCACCCTGCGGCCCGGTCCCACTACTGATCGCCCTGCGCCGGCAGGCGAACTCATGCGCCCGGCGTGAGAGCAATTCCCGGCGGATCGAGGGCATCGCCCTGACCTTCACCAAGGGCTACAATCAGGAGCCGAGAGGACACGCATGGACTACCCTATTACGCCGGTCGCCTTCACGGGGGTGACCTTCGACGACCGCTTCTGGCTGCCTCGGCTCACCACCAACCGCGAGGTCACCATCCCCTACGACTTCCGCAAGTGCGAGGAGACCGTCCGCATCGACAACTTCGCCAAGGCCGCCGGCCTCATGGCGGGGCCGCACGAAGGCATCTTCTTCAACGACTCCGACGTCTTCAAGGTGGTCGAAGGGGCCGCCTACTCGCTCAGCCTGCACCCCGACTCCGAGCTCGACGCCTACCTCGACGACCTGATCGCCAAGATCGCCGGAGCGCAGGAGGATGACGGCTACCTGTACACCGCCCGCACCATCGACCCCGAGGCGATGGACTCCGAACGGGAGGGGCTCACGCGCTGGTCGAACCTGCGGGTCAACCACGAGCTGTACAACGTCGGCCACCTGTACGAGGCGGCCGTCGCTCACCATCAGGCCACCGGCAAGCGCACCCTGCTCGAGGTGGCGATCCGCAACGTGGAACTGATCGACAGCGTGTTCGGGCCCGGCAAGATCCGCGACGTGCCCGGCCACGAGGAGATCGAGATCGGCCTGGCGAAGCTGTACCGCGCGACCGGCGAGCGCCGCTACCTGGAGCTTGCGAAGTTCTTTCTGGATCAACGCGGCCAGCCCGACCGCGACAACTTGCAGTCCAACTACGACAACCCCGGCTACACGCAGGACCACCTGCCGGTGACCGAGCAGCGCGAGGCGGTCGGCCACGCCGTGCGGGCGGGCTACCTGTACAGCGGCATGGCCGACATCGCCGCGCTGACCGGTGACCGGGCCTACATCGACGCGCTCGACGCCCTGTGGACCAACGTCGTGGCGAAGCGCATGTACCTGACTGGCGGCATCGGCGCCCGCCACCATGGCGAGGCGTTCGGCGACGACTACGAACTGCCCAACGCCAAGGCCTACGCCGAGACCTGCGCCGCGATCGCCAACGCCTTGTGGAACCACCGCATGTTCCTGCTGCACGGCGACGCCAAGTACCTCGACGTGCTCGAGCGCACCCTCTATAACGGCTTCCTGTCCGGCATCTCGTTGCAGGGCAACACCTTCTTCTACGCCAACCCGCTGTCGTCCGACGGCGAGTGGCCGTTCAACGTCCGCACGGGCGCCGTGCGCAGCCCCTGGTTCCAGACCTCCTGCTGTCCCACCAACGTGGTGCGGCTGTTGCCGTCGCTGCCGGGCTACGCCTACGCGCACCGCGACGGCGACCTCTACGTCAACCTGTACGTCGCCGGCACCGCCACCGTCGCCACGGCCGCGGGCGGCGTGACCCTCACCCAGGACACCGACTACCCCTGGTCGGGCGCCGTCAAGCTCACTGTCGACCCGCCCGCGGAGTCCGCGTTCACGCTTCGCCTGCGCATCCCCGGCTGGGCGCGGGGCGAGCCGGTCCCCAGCGACCTGTACCGCCATCTGGACGCCTCCGGCGCGGCGCCCTCCCTGCGGGCGAACGGCGCGCCCGCCGACCTGGAGCTGGACCGGGGCTTCGCCGTCGTCCGGCGCCACTGGCGGCCGGGCGACGTGGTCGAACTGGACCTGCCGATGCCGGTCCGGCGGGTCGTGAGCCACGAGCGGGTGGCCGGCAACCTCGGCCGCGTCGCGGTGGAGCGGGGGCCACTGGTGTACTGCGCCGAGGGCGTCGACAACGGCGGCAAGGCGCTGGAGCTGACCCTGCCCGCCGCCGCCGCCCTCACCGCCGAGCACGACGCCGGCCTGCTCGGCGGAGTAACGAAGATCCGCGGCGGCGGCATCACCCTGATCCCCTACTACGCGTGGTCGCACCGCGGCGCCGGCGAGATGAACGTCTGGCTGCAGCGCGCCTGACATCGCCACGATCACCACTCCGCGCCACCCCGCAAAACGTTTTTTGACGGGTGTTGGCGGAGGTGGTAGAGTGAACGCAACTTTGCTATGTCGGGCGGTGCCCACGGGCGCCGGCGGCGAGGAGGCAATGCGATGAAGAACGTCTGGTGGGCCGTGACTGTGGCTCTGTGTCTGACCGCGACCGGCGCCTGGGCCGGCGGCGAGGACGAAACCGAGACCGCCGCCCCCGAAACGCGCGAGATGGTGGAAGATCCCGCCACCGGCAAGATGCTGCTCGCGCCGCGCTACGGCGGGTCGATCAGCTACGCGGCGGTCGGGTCGCCACCGAGTTCCGACACCTGGTACACCCACCACTCCAATAACGCCATCAATGGCGTCAACGAGAGTCTCGCCATCGGCGATTGGGGCATCGACCGCAACGTGTACGCCTTCGATACCGACGTCGTCCCGGTGTCGGTGATGATTGGCCAACTGGCCGAGAGCTGGACCATGCCCGACGACGTGACCGTGGTCTTCACCATCCGCGACAACGTGTTCTGGCGCGACCGGCCGCCGACCAACGGCCGCCAGCTCACCGCGCACGACATCGTCTACAACTGGCACCGGTACCTCGGGCTCGGGCAGTTCGCCGAGCAGGGGATATCGCCCTCGCTGGGCGCGGGATACGGCGGCTTCTACGAGTCGATCACCGCCACCGACGACCGCACCGTGGTGTTCAAGCTGCCCCAGCCGCGGCTCGACCCGCTGTACGACATCCTCTTCCAGCGCAGCCGGGCGATCTACGCGCCCGAGGTGATCGAGGAGCACGGCGACGTGCAGGACTGGCGCAACAACGTCGGCACCGGACCGTTCGATCTGGTCGAATGGGTCGAGGAGAGCGTGATGGTGTGGAACAAGGTCGACGACTACTGGGGCTTCGACGAGAAGTTTCCCGACAATCGCCTGCCCTACATCGACGAGGTGCGCGCCATCTTCATGAAGGAGCCCGCCGCCCGGATCGCGGCGATCCGCACGCGGCAGGTCGATCACCTCGGCAGCCCCGGCAACACCCAGATCAACTCGGTCGACGACGCCAACGCGCTGCGCAAGAGCAACCCCGAGCTGCAGTTCTTCCGGCGCGTGTTCCGCTGCGAGACCTGCATCGGGTTCAACATCGCCAACGAGCCGTTCGACGACATCAACGTGCGACGCGCCATGCAGATGGCATTCGACCTTGAAGGCATGAACAACGACTTCTTCGACGGCCAGGCCGACTGGGAGCCGGAAGGTAGGATCGGACGCGGCGCCAAGGAGGGGTACCACACCCCGTTCTCGGAGTGGCCGGAGGAGATCGCGCAGTACTACCGCTACGATCCCGAGCGCGCCGAGCAGTTGCTCGAGGAGGCCGGTTATCCGCGCGGGGACGACGGCATCCGGTTCCGGACCCACTACGACGTGTGGGAGGGCCGGCCACTGCCGTTCTTCGACCTGCAGGTCGCCTACTGGCGCGACATCGGCGTCGAGGTGGAGGTGCGGCCCCACGATGGCGCCACCTTGGTTCCCCTGATTCAGAGCAGGGCGTACGAGGGCATGTCGGGGCGCGAGTTGGGCGCGTTTACCGGCAATCCGCTCGGTTCGCTGCGCGTTGTGGCCTATACCGACGCCACCTGGAACGCCCCCGGGATCGATGATCCGAAGATGAATGCGCTGCTCGACGCGGCCGCGGCAACCACCGACCTGGCGGAGCACCAGCGGCTGGTCAAGGAGGCGGACCTCCACTTGATCGCCAACCACTGGTACGGTTGGTCGCACCGGCTGCCGCAGATCTTCGTGTTCCAGCCGTGGATCGTCGGACACAGCGGCGAGCTGCAGCTCGGCAGCATGGAGCGCGGACCGGTGATGATGGCGCGCCTCTGGATCGACCAGGAGTTGAAGGACGAGTACGTCAAGTAACGCGGCCGTCGGACGCATGACACCGCAGTGGGACGGCAGCACCGAGGCCATCCCACTGCGGTTACGCTGACCTCGACCAGACCTTCGCGAAGGGCGGACGCGCACGAGCCTTGAGGTAGAGGTGCAGAGGTGGGGGTGCGACCCCGTTTTGGGCAGGGGTAGAAAGACCTCCCAGTCAATAGCACGATGGCTACGACTGGGAGGTCAACATGGATAAGGAATTGGTCGCTCACATCGTTGAGCTTGTCAAGATGGAGTTGCGCAACAGCGCCGACGCCGACGTTGCCAGCAGTGCCACTGGGATGCTGAGGTTGGAACTGGTCGTGCACCAGTGCCTGATGGAGATGGGACGACAGGTAGTGCAGGACTTGGCGCAGCAGGCGGGCACCGGCTACCAGGGGCGGCGGGTGAAGCGTGGCAAGGTGGTGTATCGGTTCAAGGGGAATCGCGCCAAGACGGTGCACGGGCTGTATGGGCCGGTCACGGTGGAGCGCGCCTACTACTACGCCAGCGGTAGCGGAGAGACGTGGGTGCCGCTGGATGAGCAGTTGGGGATCGGAGACGGGCAGACCCCTGCCTGTGAGTACCATCTGGCCCAGTTCGCGGGCCAGGGACCATATCAAAGGAGTCTGAGTCATTTCCATACGATCTTTCGTCCCGCTGGATTGGATAAGATCTCACTGCACAAGACCGAATGCATGGTGGACGCACTTGGTGAGCGGCTGGAGGCGCAACGTCAGCAGGAAATTGAGGAGCTGTTCGCGCATGACGGCAGCGTGGCGGTGGCCAATAAGATCACTGGCACGATGGTGGTGTGTATCGATGCGGGGAAAGTACCGACGAAGGGTAACGAACGCGTAGATAATGACAAGCGAAAGAGATACGACCGCGAGTTCCGAGACGTCAAGGTGGCGAGTATCTCTGAACTGAAGTGGGACGAGGGACGACAGCAGGCGCGCTGCACCAAAACCTCGTATGTGCTGGGCATCGAGCATGCCGACGAGTTCTTCCAGCGTATCTGGGTGGAGATGAACCGACGCAGTGCGGACCTGACGAAACTGCGCTTGGTGTTCATCGGCGATGGCGCTGAGTGGATCTGGAACCGGGTGGCTGAGATCGACAACGCTGACAACGGTGTATACATCCTGGATTTCTGCCACGCCGTCGATCATCTTGCGAAGGTGTGCAAGCTCCTCTACGGGCAGGGCACGGCGCAGTTCGATAAGCATCTGCAGCAGTGGCGCGCCAGACTGCGGGAAGGCGGGACAGTCGTGATCGACGACCTGGAGCAATTGCGCGACAGTCACCGCGAGCACGGTGACGAGATACAAGGCGAGATCAACTACCTCGAGGCAAACCGCGAGCGCATGAACTACCCGCAGTACCGAGAGCAGCACCTGCCAATCGGCAGCGGCACGGTGGAAAGCGCCTGCAAGAACGTCGCTGCCGCGCGGATGAAGGGTAGTGGTATGACCTGGACCCTGAACGGGGCGCAGCACATGCTGCAGTTGCGCGCGTCGATCATGAGCGGGCGCTTTGCCCGCGACCACCAACATTCACTACCCGGCCCTCCTCAACCTGCCGAACTGCTGGCGGCTGCATAAGCGTGCACAAAATGGAGTCGCACCCCAGAGGTGGGTTGAAGTTGACGCGCCGGTCGCGCTTGGTATAGAGTGACCGGGATCTCCGTTCCTATCCCGAGCGAACGGAGAATCGAACAAGGACGAAGGAGTACGCTTTGATTGCAAGACTCATGTTGCTGCCGCTGGCGTTCGCGCTGGTGGCTGCCGTTACGTTCGCCGGCGGTGAGGACGAGACCGAGGCCGCCGCCGCGCCGCGCGAGATGGTGGAGGATCCCACCACCGGCAACATGCTGCTGGCGCCGCGCTACGGCGGGTCGATCAGCTACGCGGCGATCGGATCGCCGCCGAGTTCCGACGTGTGGTTCACCCACCACTCCTACAACGCCATCAACGGCGTCAACGAGAATCTCGCCGTCGGCAACTGGGCCATCGACCGTGACGTGTTCGCCTTCGACACGGACGTCGTTCCGGTGTCCGCGATGACCGGCCAACTGGCCGAAAGCTGGACCATGCCCGACGACGTTACCGTGGTCTTCACCATTCGCGACAATGTGTTCTGGCGCGACAAGCCGCCGGTCAACGGCCGCCAACTCACCGCGCACGACATCGTCTACAACTGGAACCGGTACCTCGGGTTCGAGCAGTTCGCCGAGCAGGGGCCGTCGCCCTCGCTGGGCGTGTCGATCGCCGGTATCTACGAGTCGATCACCGCCACCGATGACCGTACCGTGGTGTTCAAGCTGGCCCAGCCGCGGCTCGACCCGCTGTACGACATCTTCTTCCAGCTCAGCCGGTCGATCTACGCGCCCGAGGTGATCGAGGAGTACGGCGACGTGCAGGACTGGCGCAACAACGTCGGCACCGGACCGTTCGACTTGGTCGAGTGGGTTGAAGAGAGCGTGATGGTGTGGAACCGGGTCGACGACTACTGGGGCTTCGACGAGAAGTTTCCCGACAATCGCCTGCCCTACATCGACGAGGTGCGCGCCATCTTCATGAAGGAGCCGTCCGCCAGGATCGCGGCGATCCGCACCCGGCAGGTCGATCATCTCGGCAGCCCCGGCAACACCCAGATCAACTCGATCGACGACGCCAACGCGCTGCGCAAGAGCAACCCCGAGCTGCTGTTCTTCCGGCGCGTGTTCCGCTGCGAGACCTGCATCGGGTTCAACATCGCCAACAAGCCGTTCGACGACATCAACGTGCGCCGCGCCATGCAGATGGCATTCGACTTTGAAGCCATGAACAACGACTTCTTCGACGGCCAAGCCGACTGGGAGCCGGAAGGGCTGATCGGCCGCGGCAGCAAGGCAGGGTACTTCACCCCGCTGTCGGAGTGGCCGCAGGAGATCGCGCAGTACTACCGCTACGATCCGGAGCGCGCCGGGCAGTTGCTCGACGAGGCCGGCTACCCGCGCGGGGACGACGGTATCCGGTTCCGGGTCCACTACGACGTCTGGGAGGGCCGGCCGCTGCCGTTCTTCGACCTGCAGGTCGCCTACTGGCGCGACATCGGCGTCGAGGTGGAGGTGCGGCCGCACGATGGCGCTACCTTGGTACCATTGATACAGAGTGGGTCATACGAGGGCATGTCGGGGCGCGAGTCGGGATTCGTCAGCGGCGATCCGCTCGGTCTGCTGCGCGCCCTGGCTTATACCGACGCCACCTGGAACGCCCCCGGGATCGATGTTCCGGAGCTCAACGCGCTGCTCGACGAGGCCGCCGCAACCATCGACCTGGAGGAGCACCAACGGCTGGTCAAGGAGGCGGACCTCTACATCACCGCCAACCACTGGTACATGTGGTCGCACCGGGTGCCGCAGATCTTCGTATTTCAGCCGTGGATCGTGGGCCACAGCGGCGAGTTGGCGCTGGGCACCATGGAGCGCGGACCGGTGATGATGGCGCGCCTCTGGATCGACCAGGAGTTGAAGGACGAGTACGTCAAGTAAGCGCACCGCCTTCGGACGTATGACGCCGCAGTGGGATGGTGGCGCAATGGCCATCCCACTGCAGTGTCGATAGCTCGACCGGACCGGCGCGGAGGGCGGACGCGTGCGAGCCTATATCATCCGCAGACTGCTGCTGATCATCCCTACCCTGCTGATCCTGAGTGGGCTGGTGTTCCTGTCCGTGCGCTTCATTCCCGGCGACGTCATCGACGCGCTGGAGTCACGGATGGACTACCTGGCCGAGCCGCTCGATCGCCCCGCGCTGGAGCGAATCCTCGGCCTCGATCAGCCGGTGCACGTGCAGTATGTGCGCTGGCTGGGCGGCATCGTCCTGAAAGGCACGCTGGGCAAGTCGCTGCTCGGCAAGGACACCGTGGAGGCGAAGATCTGGACCCGCGTAGGGCCGACCTTCCAACTGGGCGTGATGGCCCTGATCATCGCGTTGGTCATCGCGCTGCCGGTGGGGGTCTACTCCGCGATTCGCCAGGACACGGCCACCGATTACGCCGGTCGGACGGTCGCCGTGCTGGGACTGGCGACGCCGAACTTCTGGCTCGCGATCATGGTCATCATCTACCCGGCGCTGTGGTGGAACTGGGCGCCGCCGATCCTGATGGTCAAGTTCCTGGACAATCCGTGGAAGAGCCTCGAAGTGTTTCTGATCCCCAGCATCATCCTCGGCACCGCGCTGTCGGCCGGCACCATGCGCTTTACCAGGACGATGATGCTGGAGGTGCTGCGCCAGGACTACGTGCGCACCGCCTGGGCAAAGGGCCTGCGCGAACGCTGGGTGATCATGCGGCACGCGATCAAGAACGCGATGATCCCGGTGGTGTCCGCCATCGGTCTGGCGCTGCCGCTGCTGGTGGGCGGATCGGTGATCATCGAGAACATCTTCAACCTGCCCGGCATGGGGCAGCTCATGCTGGTGGCCCTGTCGGACCGGGACTACCCGGTCGTGTCCGGCGTCAACCTGTTCTTCGGGGTCGGCGTGGTGCTGATCAACCTGCTGATCGACCTGGTCTACGTCTACCTGGACCCGAGAATCCGCTATCAGTAGGGCGGATGTGCCGGCATGAGTGAGACCAGGGCAACGACAACGCCGACGCCAAGTCCGCGCGCCACGAGCACGGATGCTCCGCGCCGGCGATCGCCGTTCCGGCAGTTCCTGCGCCGGCTGATCCGGGAAAAACCGCTCGGCGCGGTGAGCGGGGCGGTGATCCTGGTCCTGATCGTGGTCAGCATATTCGCGACGCAGTTGGCGCCGTACGACATGCACGAGGTCAACGCCAAGAATCGGCTGCAGGGGCCGTCGGAGGCGCACCTGCTGGGCACCGACCACATCGGCCGCGACTTCCTCAGCCGGGTGCTGTTGGGCGCCCGACTATCGCTGTTCGTGGGCCTGAGCGCCACCGCGATCAACGTGCTGGTGGCGCTGCTGGCGGGCGGCGTGTCGGGCTACCTGGGAGGGAAGCTGGACTTGATGATGCAGCGGTTCGTGGATGCCTGGATGGCCTTCCCCGGTCTGCTGCTGTTGCTCACCATCATGTCGATCGTGGGGCGCGGAGTGCCGCAGGTGATCATCGTGCTCGGGGTCAGCGGCGGCATCGCCGGGTCGCGCGTGGTGCGCGGCGCGGTGATCGGCGTCAAGGAGAACGCCTACTTCCAGGCGGCGGAGGCAATCGGCACCTCCACGGGCAGCACCCTGCTGCGGCACGTAATCCCCAACATCGCACCGGTGCTGGTGATCATATTCAGCATCAACATCGGCGGCGTAATCATCAGCGAGGCGTCGCTGAGCTTTCTCGGCTTCGGGCTGCCGATCGAAATACCGAGTTGGGGCGGCCTGCTGAGCCGCGAGGGGCGCCGCTACATGGAGCAGGCGCCGCACCTGGCGCTGTGGCCGGGCGTGTTTCTCACCATCACGGTGTACGCCATGAACAACTTCGGCGACGCCGTGCGCGACCTGCTGGACCCGCGCCTGCGCGGCGGCAGCAGCAACTATGGAGGATTCCGCAGCCGCCGGCGCGGTGCCGGCGCCCCGGGCGGCCGGTGAGCGGCACCCGCCGCCGAGCCTGCGACCTGGCAGCCCGTCGTGGGACCCGGCGTCGCACCGAGAGCGGCGCGGTGCCCGGCTGGCAAGGCGCGACGAACGACCATACCAGGGCATATGTGAGCGAGGAGCAACGCAGCCAGCCGGGATGCATCGCCGCTCGAATGCAGCCGGAGTTTCGCCACGGGCCGCTCGGAGCCTGTCGGATTGCGACAGGCTCATAGGAAGGCCGGCTGGGCCGGAAGCGGCGCCGTAGGCGGCGGTTTCCGGGCGCCGACCACCTTCCGCCGCCGGCCACCGCCGACACTCTCGCGTCGGTCCTGCATCCACGTGCTGCTGGCGGCTGTCCTGGCCGTCGCCGCAACCACGCCGGGCGCCGCGGACGAGCCGGCTGACACGCGGTTCCGTGACGCCACGCTTGGCTCGGGCATCGCCTTCGAGAGCGGGATGCGCGGCATCGACGGCTTCCCGTTCATCGACCTGATGGCCCGCACCAGCGCCGCGGCCGGCGACTACGACAACGACGGCGACATCGACCTGTTCATCGTGCGCGGTGACATCGGCCCCAACCTCCTGTATCGCAACGACGGCGGCCTGCGGTTCACCGAGGTGGCGGCAGCGGCCGGGCTCGCCTTCACCCGCCCGCCGACCGGCAACTACCGCCACGCCGGGCCGACCTTCGCCGACATCGATGGCGACCGCGACCTCGATCTGTTCGTCGGCGGCCTGCAGGGCGACCCGTCCCGCCTGTTCCGCAACAACGGCGACGGCACCTTCACGGACGTGACCCGGCACTCCGGTATCGAAACCATGGGCGCCGGGCAGACCTTCTCGGCGGCGTTCGGCGACTACGACCTGGACGGCGACCTCGACCTGGCCCTGGCGCACTGGGGCACGGCGCGGCCCGGCGTGCTGGACGCGCAGGAGACTTCCCGGCGCCTCCCCACCGAGCACCTGTGGCGCAACGACAGCGACGCGCACGGCATTCGATTTTCCCGCGCCAGCGTCGCGGCCGGCATCGCGGCGACCATTCTGACGCTGCCCGACCCCGAGGAACCGTTTCCCGAGGGGCACCCCTCGCGCAGCCGCGACTGGACCTTCACGCCTACCTTCGCCCGCATCGACGGCGACCGCTACCCGGACCTGCTGTTCACGGCCGACTTCAACCGCTCACAGGTGTTTCTCAACAACCGCGACGGCACCTTCCGCAACGTCACCGATCCGAGCGTGTTGATCGACGACCACGGCATGGGCTCGGCGGTGGCCGACTTCGACGCCGACGGCGACCTCGACTGGTTCGTGACCAGCGTGTACTACGGCGGACCCGGCGCCACCCCGGACCCGTTTCGCGGCAACCGCCTGTACCGCAACGACGGCGGCGTGTTCGTCGATGCCACCGATACCGCCGGCGTGGTGGACGGCGGCTGGGGCTGGGCCGCCTGCGCCATCGACTTCGACAACGACGGCAATCTGGACATCTACCACACCAACGGCTGGATCAGCCTGGGCGGCTACGCGGCGGACTACACCGCCGACCGGTCGCGCGCCTTCGTCAACCACGGCGACGGCACCTTCACCGACCGCGCCACGGCGCTGGGCCTCGACGACAGCGCGTTCGGGCGGGCGGCGGTATGCGCCGACTTCGACAACGACGGCGACGTCGACATCCTGCAGTTGCACGAGTCCGCAACCCTGTGGGAGAACCTGACCACGGGCGCGAACTACCTGCGCGTCCTGCTGCGCGGGGCGCCGCCCAACACCGAGGCGGTGGGGGCCCGCATCAGCGTGACCACCGCCGCCGCCGCCGGGCCCCGAACCCGCATGCGCGAGCTGACGCTGGGCAGCAACTACCTGTCGCAGAACCCGCTGCTGCAGGTGTTCGGCCTCGGCGCGGCCTCGGTGTGCGACGTGGACGTGGAGTGGCCGGACGGCCGCCGCACCCTACTGCGCGGCGTCGCCGCCGGCCGGACGCTGCAGCTCACCCACCCCACCCTTCGCTGAAGATCAGTTTCGCCTATGCTGTTCAACGAACTCTCTCGGGAGCAGCACGCGCAAACCCTCCAGCCGCTCATTCGGGAAGTGCTTCCGGTGGCCGGTCACCACACAGTCGGCACCTGCAGCGCTCGCCACCTCGACAAACATCGTGTCCGTGGCGTCGGGCAGCTCTACTCCGAGCGTCTCCGCCAACACGGACTCTCCGTTTGCTTCGATGAATTCCAGCACGGCGTCGACCCGCTCACTGGCCAAGGCGAAGCGTCCGCGTGTCAGAACCTCTCGGTACTCGATGAGAATCCGCTCGTCAAAGCAAAGCGAGATGCTGCCTGCCAGAATGGATCGCAGAATCGCGCCCGGTGGGCCGTCGGGTGAGAGGAAACCGGACACCAGGACGTGGGTGTCGAGCACGATCCTCACCGCGCACGTCGACGTGCGCGAACTGCCTTGATCTCGCCGTCGATCTCTTCCATCGACAGCCGGTCGAGACCGCGCCGCGCCGCATCCCGCTGAATCTCGCTGAGCGCGGCACGGGCACGGCTGCGCCGGATTTCGCTCAGCGACCGCTCGAACGAATCTTCGTCAGTGGCGCTCAAAATGGCGATCGGCTTACCGTGGCTGGTAACGATCACGTCCCGTTCCTGCGCGAGGTCTCTCCAAAGCTGTGACGTTCGGTTACGGAGGTCTCGGACCGACACAAACTTCATCCTGTTCTCCCTATGGCACAACTATAGTCTTTATTGTAGGCACAAATGAGCCTCCGTCAACCTGTATCATTGATCCTGCCTTGTGAGTGACGTCGCACCGGCCCATTGCGGGTCCGAGCTGTCGTGTCACCGCCACCGCCACTCCAAACGTCTCCGCGACTGTCGACACCAAGACCGCAGTGCGAAACGGCCGCATCGGCAACAGGCCGGCTGACTGACGACCGCGTAGTCGCTGGCCGTCAGTTCGACAGACTCCTATATCTCGATCAGCTCGAATACGCCGAATGTTCGATAGTCGCGGGCGTTCGATGTCGCGATCATGGTGATTCCGCTTCCGTAGTAGGTAGCCGCGAGCAGCGTGTCGACCAGTCGTTTGCGGCCGAGCCCGTGGCCTCTCATCCAGGCCAGGAACTGCGCTACGCTCTCCTCATCCGGGTAGACCCTCGCTACTTCCCGAGCGTTCCACCAGAAACCAGCCTTCCCGACTGCCTGATCCACGGACAGCGGCCGCTTGAAGCGGCGCGGGTCGGTCGCGATATGTACGAATTCGGTGAGCACCTGTGGCGCGAGCGCCGCTTCGCGGTCACGGCCCAGAATCCGGTCGCGCAGCACCTCCATCGCGGCGGCATGCGATTCGGATTCCCGGATTTCAAGCTGAACCAGGAACGTCGTATCAATCCCGATCATCGTCGAGCAGCTCGTCCAGCAGGTCATCACCGCGGCGCAGTGGCGCCAGCACACGGCCCACGGACGCCGGGCTCAGATCGGCCAGCGTGGTGGAGCGGGCGATCCGGCGTGCGCGGAACTCCTCCATCGCCTGCCGAATCAGCTCGGACGCCGTCCGATCCTGCGCCTTGGCGATGCGCTGAAAGTCCCGATAGACCGGTTCTGATACATTGATAGTTATGGTCTTCATAAATGAACTATCATGTACACTGGGACCTCCGTCAACACTCAAGGTTGTGGCGCCGCCCCCGGGATTGCTTGGTTGTATCACCAGTGATACCTTCCGGGACATGGCGAGCGTTACCATGCGCGACCTCAGAAACCATGGGCGTGAGGTGATAGATCGGGTCACGAACGGCGAGAGTCTCACCGTAACCCGACTCGGACGACCGGTGGCCGAGTTGCCACCCATGCCCAAACCTGCGCCGGACGCTTCTGCGCTGTTGGCACGATGGAAACACCTGCCCCATGTCGAAGGGCGCGACATCCAACGCGATCTCGACGAGACCATTGATGCTGCCCTGTGAGTGACGTTGCACCCGCGCAGCGCGGCGTACTCGACACCTTGATCGCCGCCACGGCGGTCGCCAACGGACTGCCGCTCTATACGGTGAACCCGGACGACTATCAGGGCATTACGAACCTGACCGTGGTGGCGATACCACATCCCGACGCGCAGCCGTAGGTTCATGAACGCCGCGGCGGCGTGGCTTGGCGTCCCGTAGCGGCCCGCGGGCCCGCGGTGCTGCGCTGTCATAAGCGGCATGATGTGTTATCATGGTGTAACAACACCAAGACACAAGAAGGCGAGGTACAGTGAATGGTACGGACCCAGATCCAGTTGCCTGAAGAAATGGTTCGAAGAATCCGCGAGGTGGCCGACCACCAGCATACTTCAATGGCAGAGGTGATCAGGCGCGCCGTCTCTTTCTTTTTCGAGACATCTCCCCAAGTCGACCGTACAGCGCGCTATGAGCGGGCTGCAGCGGCAGCAGGAGCGTTCAGCTCCGGGCGCTCGGACCTTTCGCGCTGCCATGATCGCCACTTCGCTGAAGCATCGGAAGCATGACCTGCTTTGTGGACACGTCGGCACTGCTCGCCGTGATGGACAAAGACGACGCAGTCCACAAAGAGGCAAAGGCATTGTGGGAACGGCTCACCGAACAGCAGGCTACTCTGGTTACAACCAACTACGTAGTGCTTGAGACCGTCGCCCTCCTGCAACACCGAATCGGGGTGCCGGCTGTACGGAGATTCCACGACGACATATTGCCCATTCTCACGATCGACTGGATCTCGTCGGTACAACACATACACGGGATGGCCGCGTTACTCGCCGCCGACCGCAGGAACCTCTCCCTGGTCGATTGCGTCAGCTTCGACGCGATGCGTCAACGTGGCCTTCGACCGGTGTTTGCATTCGATAAGCACTTCGAGGAGCAGGGATTCACCACAGAACTCGGAAGCACAGGCGGCCCGTAGCGGTCCATGTAGCCACGGGCACGAACCGGCGTGGCGCGCGCCCTGCGGCCAATACGATCTGCACGCAGAGGCAGTCGCCCTGCGCGCCGTCGTTCAGCAGATCTCTCGCCTTGCGGCATCGTTGCATCTCGACCGGCGCCGTCTCACGCCGACGAATCGATTCCGTGCGGACTCAGCCCGGCCGCGGGCCACGGCGGCCGCGCTGATCGAGCTTGGCGCCGCCGAGACGCCCCATCTGCCCGCGCAGCCGCGGGTCGAGCAGATCGCGCACCGCGTCGCCTACCATGTTGAGGCAGTACACCGTCACCGTCAGGAACAGACCTGGCCACAGCGCCAGCCGCGGCGCCAGTTCCATGTACCTCCGCCCTTCGCGGCTCAACATGCCGCCCCAGCTCGGCACGTTCACCGGCAGGCCGAAGCCGAGAAAGCTTAAGCTGGCCTCGGCGATGATGACGCCGCCGACGTTGATGCTGAAGATGACGATGAGCGGTGCGGCGATATTCGGCAGCACGTGGCGCACCAGGATCCAGGGCCTGCGCGCGCCGGTCGCCTGCGCGGCCTGGAAGTAGGCGTTCTCCTTGACGCCGATCACCGCGCCGCGCACTACCCGCGACGCCGGAATCCCGCCGGTGACGCCCAGCACCACGACGACCGTGACGATGCTGCGATCGACGAACGACATGATGGTGAGCAGCAGCAGCAATCCCGGGAACGACATCCACGCATCGACGAAGCGCTGGGTGTAGATGTCGACCCTGCCGCCGATGAAGCCCGTGGTGCCGCCCACCAGCAGCGCCACGATGGTGTTCAGCACGGTCGCCGTCAGCCCCACCAGCAGCGACACCTGAGCGCCCTTCAGGATCCGCGCCAGCACGTCGCGCCCGGCGTGGTCGGTGCCGAGCAGGTGCTCGGCCGAGGGCGCCTGCAAGCGGTCCTGCACGCGGCCTATGTCGTACTCATGCGGCGTCAGTTGCTCGGCAAAGATGGCGACGAAGACCAGCCCCAACAGGATGGCGCCGGCAGCGGCTCCGAGCGGCTGCTGCCGCAGCAGTCGACGGAAGAAGTCAGTCAAGGGTCGACGCCGCGCATTCGACTCAGTCATAGCGAATCCTCGGATCCAGGTAGGCGTACGTCAGGTCGGTGGCGAGGT
Organism: Spirochaetia bacterium; assembly: GCA_965262935.1. Classification (GTDB taxonomy): domain Bacteria; phylum Spirochaetota; class Spirochaetia; order SZUA-6; family Bin103; genus Bin103. The sequence continues at coordinate 3,373,821 of OZ253572.1, forward strand.
TGATCAGCACGACTACCGAGGCGAAGAACAGGTTCACGCCGGACACCACCGGGTAGTCGCGGTTGTTGAGCGCGTTCAGCATCAGGCGACCGAGCCCGGGCAAATTGAAGATGTTCTCGATGATGACCGAGCCGCCGGCGATGATCGGCAGCTGCAGGCCGATGAGGGTGACCACCGGGATGAGGGCGTTCTTGACGGCGTGCCGGAGCACCACCTTGCGCTCCTCCAGGCCCTTGGCCCAGGCCGTCCTCACGTAGTCCTGGCGCAGGACCTCCAGCATCATGGTGCGGGTCATGCGCATCGTGCTGGCCGCCAGGTAGGTCCCCAGGATCAGGGCGGGAAAGAGGAACATGGTGAGGTTGGTCAGCGGATCGACGCCGAAGCGGACGTGCGTCAGCGGCGGCGTCCATCCCCACCAGATAGCCGGATAGATGATGACCAGCAGCGCGAGCCAGAAGTTCGGGGTCGCCAGGCCGATGATCGCCACCGAGCGACCGGCGTAGTCGGCCACCGTGTACTGCCGAATCGCCGAATAGATACCTATCGGCACCGCGATGATCAGGCCGGTCAGGATTGCCAGCAGCCCCAGCTCCAGGGTCACGCCTATCCTGGAGGCCATCATCGCCTCCACGGTGTCGCCGCTCGAGCCGCCATACAGCGAGCTGCCGAGGGTGCCACGCACGACGATGTTCCCGATCCACCGCGCGTACTGCACGTGAGCGGGGACGTCGAGCCCGAGCCGCTGCTTTGCGGCCTCGATATCGATGGTGCCGCCGCCTTCGTAGCCCATCCGAGCGACCATCACGTCGATGACGTTGCCGGGAATGAAGCGCACCGACAGAAACACCAGGATGGTGACGAGGAATAGGGTCGGGATGACCAGCAGCACCCGCCTGATCAGATACGCACGCACGTCAGCAGCCTCACCTCCACACTCGGTTGCACAAGAAAAAGGGGTGGCAGGTCGTTCCCGCCACCCCGCGTTAGTTCGACCCTCTGCCGGCCGGGATCAGTACCCCATTTGCCGTTTCAGGTCCTGGTCGAGCCAGATCCGCGTGAGATACAGGAGCTCCTCAGAGGCATTCAGTTGCGTCTCGCCGTTGAACCCCTTGACCCAGGAATGGGCCACCTGGAAAAACGGCGCCTTGTGGCCGTAGACCTGGAAGTGCTGCCGCATGATGTACTCGTTGTACTCCTTGAAGATCGGGATGTAGTCTTTTTTGCTGGTGGCTGCCAGGTACGCCTCGAAGAGCCGGTCCATAGTCGCGTCCCTGACCCCGCCGACGTACTCACCAATCTGTTTGAATGATCCTGTACCCTGGTAGTTGTAGACGGCCTCGTAGAAGTTCATGTTCTGCGCGGGAGTCTGATCCCAGCCCGAGTCGCCGGTCGTCATCTCGTAGAGACCGCGGGCACGGCGATCGACCCAGGCGCCGGTGTCCATCACCGTGATCTCCACCTCCACGCCGATCTCCTTCCAGTAGCCGGCCACGATCTCAAGCCATCCGAGGTCGATGACATCGCGGTGGTCGTAGGTGACCCGCAGTCGTACGCCGTCCGCACTGCGCGGAAGCTCGGCCTCGTCAAGCAATTGCTCTGCCTTCTCCGGATTGTAGGAGTACTCGGCCTGCAGATCCGCCGGCCACTCCTCGAACGGCGTGTGGAGGCTTCCCATCCCGGTGCCGACGAAGCCATCCACCGTCGGGTAGGCGTACCCGCCGTAGTAGCTCTCGTTGATGGCGTCGCGGTCGATGGCCATGTTCATGGCCTTGCGCACGCGAACATCGTCGAACGGCGGCCGGCGGATGTTCATGCCCGCCACCTGCAGCGCCCGAGCGAAGGCCGGGAATGCCTGTATCTCGGGGTTGGTCTTCTTAAGTGCGTTAACCGATTCGACGGTGGCAAGCACGTGGCCACCGCCGATATTGAGCATGTCTACCTGACCGGTGCGAAACGCAGCGGTGGCGGTCGCCTCGTCTTGCATGAAGAGAGAGAGGATCTCATCGATGTAGGGTAGCCGGTTGTCCGGGTACTTCTCGTCGAAGCCCCAGTAGTCGGGATTGCGCACCCACCGCTTGCGTACCCCTGGCTGGAAGTCATCCAGCTGGTAAGCTCCGGTGCCGACCACATTACGCCAGTCGGAGTAGTTGCCGTGCTGTTCGATGACCTCCGGTGGCAAGATCCAGATGTCGTTCTCGCCGAGCACCGTGTCTACAAAGTCCAGGCGCGGCTCGGTCAGCTTGAACACGACCGTGTACCGGTCGGTGGCCTCAATGGACTCCCACGGAAAATTGCGCAGGTTGTAGGTGAACTCCGGCTTCCAGTCGAGCAGGCCGCCGATGCGGCGATAGGTCCAGGCGACGTCTTCAGCGGTCAGCTCGCGGCCGTCGACTGGCGCCTTATTGTGCCAGTGGACGCCCTGCCGGACCTTGACGATGAACGTCTGCGGGTCGGGACTCGACCAGCTCTCTGCCAGCCAACCCCTGAAGTGCTCGGGCGGTTGGAAGTAGAGGTTCATCGCATACACGTCTCGTGGAAGGGCCCAGTCGAGGATAGCCAGCTTCTCTTGAACCCCTGAGATCTGAAAGGCGGCCCAATGTCCGCCGATCGACGGGTCCTGGTCCAAGATCTCGTTCTTGCCCGGGAACGTGAGGGTGCCGCCGTACTCGGGCGCGGTCACCATCTTGCCGGTAGACGGGTCGCGCACCATCTCTTTCTCCATCGTCGCGGCCGGCTCCTCTTCCCCGGCCGCGCTCGCCCAGATGCCGGTGGCGACCAGGGCGAACGCGAGCACAAACACGAAGGGGTGTGCGATTCTCGGAATGTTCATACCAATTTCTCCATCATTTACTGATTTTGAGAGTGCTTCGGTGGCGAGTTCCCGGTCGCTGCCCACTCTCGCGCCCGCAACGCAGGCGGCCAGACAGCGACGGCAATCTCAAGCTGTGGAGCGCGCGGGCCTGCGACTCATGAACTCATGGGCTCACTCAGGCCGCGCGCGTGAGCGTGGTTCTTTGAGTACCACTTGCACCTCCTCTTTCGGGCCGCTTCGGGGCGCCGGGTGCCATGCCAATTGCCTGACGGCGCCCCACACCGCCGCGCGAGGCGCGCGAGGCGGTGGTCGGTCGAGCAGCGAACGTGATTGACTGAGTGAACGAATTTGGACTGAGCCGGCGCCACACGGATCCGGACGCTACCGCGACGCTGAAGGCGGAGGCGCCCGACGGACGATCAGCCCGAGCGGTTAGCGACCTACAGGATGTAAGAAAGGGCTGAGGGCTGAGGGCTGAGGGCTGAGGGCTGAGGGCTGAGGGCTGAGGGCTGAGGGCTGAGGATAGGACGCACCGGTTGCGTTGCCAATAACCGGTAGCAGTCTGAACAGTGTCACCGCGCATTATTTGCATCCGTTCAAAACCCGTGGCACTTATCATGGCACACCTCTGGCAAACACTTCAATAGGGCGGATCCCCACGATCCACGCGGCTGAGCGTGGCATTGACTGCCGTAGCCGATCGATGCGATCAGGAGACCACGTCCAGCATGCTGCGATGCACGCGCTGCACGCTATCGTCGCCGAGCCGATACGGCAACCGGGTGGGCCGGCTGAGCTGGCCGGGACAGAGAGTCGACACCGGACTGCACGAGCGTTAGCCTGTGCGGAGAGGGCGCCGCCGGCGCTCGGGGAGGAAACCGGGCAGATGGGCCTGACGAATGCAAGAATCCAGTTGCGCAATCCGAGGCTTCCCGAGTTGGAACCGATAGAAGTCGATGCTTTGGCCGATACGGGGTCCGTTCACCTGTGTATTCCGTTACATACACAAATCCAACTGAAACTCGACCAGGTAGACGAGAAGGAAGTTACGCTGGCCGATGGGAGCCGGAAGCTCGTACCCTACGTCGGCCCGATCGAGATACGCTACATGAACAGGACCGGTTTTGCCGGGGCGCTAGTCATGGGAGATCAGCCACTACTGGGGGTGATTCCAATGCAGGACATGGATCTGGTCCTGGTGCCGAAGACGCGGACCGTGGTGGTAAACCCGGACAGCCCCAACGTCGCGTCATCGATTGCAAAGCGAGCATTCTGACACTCCACGACGAAGCGGCGTTCGGCTCCGGGACGGCGGCGATTGAACCGACTCCAAAGATGGTTTACTTTCTGACCATGTCAGACAAGAGCCTGAACATACACGAAGCCAAGACGCATCTCTCCGAGCATCTCGCGGCGCTCGGCGCAGGGGACCGCATCATTCTGTGCCGGCGCAACCGGCCGATCGCGGAGATCCGACCTCTGCCGTCGCCACGCTCAGTTCCCCGGCCGGTGGGCCTCGGCAAGGGGCTTGCAACCCTACCGGAGGGCTTCTTTGCGCCGCTGCCGGACGAGGTGCTCGATCTGTTCGATGGCGGCGCCCGGACGGGTGACCTCTGATGCGCCTCCTGCTGGACACCTGCACGTTCCTGTGGTTGGTCGATGACCATCCGAGCCTTACGGCACGAGCGCGCGATGCGATCATCGATCCCGCCAACGACGTCTACTTGAGCGCCGCGTCGGCTTGGGAGATCGTCATCAAACATGCGCTCGGGCGCCTCCAGCTGACCCTCCCAGTGGACGACTACCTTCCGCGGCAACGAGAGCTGCACGGTATCGAGTCGCTGCCGATCGGCGAGGACGCTACGCTGGCATTGGCCAAGCTTCCCACGCCCCACAGGGATCCGTTCGACCGCATTCTGGTTGCCCAGGCGATCATGGATGGCTGCTCTCTGGTGACGCCGGATCCACTCATCAAAGCCTATCCGGTGTCGATTCTTTGGTAGAGCTGGTAGAGCTGGATTGTTCAACCACGTGCACCGATCGCCGACCGCCTCGGACACCGTACGATACGCCGTCATAAGCGCGTCGCCTCGCTGATGATCACGCCCCCCACGTTGATCGTGCCGCCCGTCCACGACCGGCCCATCCCGGCTTACGTGAAGTGGTGCACCGTGAGCCCGGCGCCGCGGTCGAAGTGGCGCGCATCCCCGGTGACGATCGGGTCGCCGCTGTCCGACGGACTATATCTCGATCAACTCGAATACGCCGAATGTCCGATAGTCGCGGGCGTTCGACGTCGCGATCGTGGTGATTCCGCTTCCGTAGTAGGTAGCCGCGAGCAACGTGTCGAGCAATCGCTTGCGGCCGAGCCTGTGACCTCTCATCCAAGCCAGGAACTGCGCTACGCTCTCCTCATCCGGGTAGACCCTCGCTACTTCCCGAGCGTTCCACCAGAAACCAGCCTTCCCGACCGCCTGATCCACGGACAGCGGCTGCGTGAAGCGGCGCGGATCGGTCGCGATATGCACGAATTCGGTGAGCACCTGTGGCGCGAGCGCCGCTTCGCGGTCACGGCCCAGAATCCGGTCGCGCAGCACCTCCATCGCGGCGGCATGCGATTCGGATTCCCGGATTTCAAGCTGAACCAGGAACGTCGTATCAATCCCGATCATCGTCGAGCAGCTCGTCCAGCAGGTCATCACCGCGGCGCAGCGGCGCCAGCACACGGCCCACGGACGCCGGGCTCAGATCGGCCAGCGTGGTGGAGCGGGCGATCCGGCGTGCGCGGAACTCCTCCATCGCCTGCCGAATCAGCTCGGACGCCGTCCGATCCTGCGCCTTGGCGATGCGCTGAAAGTCCCGATAGACCGGTTCTGATACATTGATAGTTATGGTCTTCATAAATGAACTATCATGTACACTGGGACCTCTGTCAACACTCAAGGTTCCGCCATCACCACGATCACGCTGGCAGAGTTGTCGGTCGGCCCCCTGCTCGCGGCGACGGAAGCGGAGCGTGCTGCCAGACAAGCCCACGTACAGCAGGCCGAAGCCGACTGCGTTGCGCGCCCAATGGCGCGGTGAGGGAAGTGGGGGGACGAGTGCATGGGAGGCGGCGCTACACTCACCCACAATTTGACAACATGTGGGTGGGGGTGCGAGGCTGGAAGGACCATAGTAAGGGAGACCGCCATGAGCCGCATTTCGATCGACGTCACCGACGCAGAGCACCGGAAACTGAAGGCGCTGGCCGCGCTGCAGGGCCAGTCCGTCAAGCACTTCGTGCTCGCGCGGACGATCGGCGACCAGGCACAAGACGCCGAGCTGGCCGAGCTCGAGAAGCTGCTCGACAAGCGCATCGACCGCGCGAAGGCGGAAGGCACGAGCAAGCGAACTGTGGGAGGCATCTTCGGGCAGGCTCGCCAAGCTGCGGGCCCGAGCCCGGATGCCTGACTACGAACTCACTCCGGACGCTGAAGTCGACCTGCACGACATCGCCCTCTACACGTTGAAAACTTGGGGCCTCAAGCAGACGAATCGGTACGAAGCCGCGCTGGAGAACAACCTCAAGGGGATCGGCGCTGGTGAGACTCGGACCAGACCCGTCTTCGAGCACAGGTCCGATCTGCGGGTCTCTCGCTGCGAGCACCACTACGTGTTCGCGCAGATGCGAGAGGACGATGTTCCGCTGATCGTGGCAGTGCTGCATGAGAGGATGGACCTGATGGTGCGCCTTCGCGAACGGCTGGATCGGTTGCTCGACCCAGAGGAGTAGCGGGCCGTCCGAGGGCGACCCGCCGCGCAGCTCTACTGAACGTACTCACCGCCGACCGCAGGAACCTCTCCCTGGTCGATTGCGTCAGCTTCGACGCGATGCGTCACCGTGCTCGTTGCATCTCAACCGGCGCCGTCTCACGGCGACGCATCGATTCCGTGCGGACTCAGCCCGGCCGCGGGTCACGGCGGCCGCGCTGACCGAGCCTAGCGCCGCCGAGACGCCCCAACTGCCCGCGCAAGCACGGGTCGAGCAGGTCGCGCACCGCGTCGCCGACCATGTTGAGGCAGTACACCGTCACCGTCAGGAACAGACCGGGCCACAGCGCCAGCCGCGGCGCCACCTCCATGAACTCGCGCCCTTCCCGGCTCAGCAGCGTCAGCAGACACGCAACCCGTTGAATTGAACAGCTGGACTGCGCCGAGAGCATAACGCTAGCGACGCTCGAGAAGGTGGCCCACGCGCTCGGGAAAGTAGTTCACATCGAGCTGTCATAATCCACGCCTGCACGAATCCTCCACCGCGGTGTGGGCTCTTCGTCCACCTGTCAGCTCAGGCCGATGCCAAGCTTCCCTGCGCCCACGACCGTCGTCCTCTATGAATTCCTCTCGTCTTGCTCGTCGCGACGGATGGTCGGCTCGCCAGCAGCCGTGAAACAACTCCGCTGCGCTCATCACCGAAACCCACAGTTCGGCGTCACCCCAGCGCGCCATGTGTTGCGTTGCGCGCCCCGGGCCGAGGTTGGTTGCAGGATAGATGACGCGGAGTGTGGCGGTGGTCGTTCCGTTCCGAGTGCGTGCCTGGAGCGGAACGGTGGCCGGATGAGAGCAAGAAGGCAGCGGACGGTGCGGATCATGCGGGCAGGTGCCAGCCGTTGGGGCTGCGGACGGCGAGGCCGCGCTGTTGGAGAGTTTGGAGGGCGACACCGAGACGAGCGTTGTTGACGCGCAGGCGTTGGCGCAGGACGGTCCTGGAGAGCGGCTGGCCGGCGCTGCGGAGAGCGGCGCGGACCGCCTCGGGGAGCGGGGGCGGCGGGGCGTCAGCGCTGTCGACGAGCAGCGAGAGAGGCTGGTCGCCGCCGCCTGAGAGGCGCAGCAGAAGCGGGTCGGGAGCGGGAGCGGAGCGGTGCTCGACGGTGAGTTGCAGACGGTCGTCGGGGCGCCGCACGAGATAGCAGGCGGAGTCGGTCCAGGCATGCAGATCGGAGGAGCCGCGCAGGGACTGGCCGAGATTGCGCCTGGAGCGCTTGGCCATGTGGTGGACGAGGATCAGAGCGAGATGATAGCGGCGGTTGATGGCGCGCAGAAAGGCGAGCAGAGAAGAGATGTCTGAAGCGCTGTTTTCGTCGAGAGAATGAAGTCGGACCAGGGGGTCCAACAGCAGGAGTGCCGGGCGGATCCGTTGCACGGTCTGGTCGAGAGCGAGTTGGTCGCGTTCGGTATCGAGGCGCAACCGGTCAGCAGTGACGACCTGCAGGTCGAGGCGTGCCAGATCGAGACCGCGGTGGCGGCACAAGTGGGCGACACGGTCACGGACGCGGGGCAGAGCATCCTCGGCGAGATACACCAGGGCGGGTCCGGTGGCGTCGACCGGGAAGCGCCCGAGGGCGGGGGTGCCGGACGCGACCGAGACGGCGAGATCGAGGCCAAACCACGATTTGCCAACCTTGGGGCTGCCGCCGACAACCCCGACGGCGGCGGTGGTCCAGAGGTCGCGCACCAACCACTGGGGAGCGTCGGGTTGGGGATCGATGGCATGGACGGGAACGGTGGGCAGCGGATTGGTCATGGCCACAGCGACTTGCGAGCGGCGATCACGTCGCCGGAACTGACGGTGGTGTGGGAAGACTTGGCGGCGAGGTGCAGGGCCGCCAAGGCCAAGCGGTCGATAGCGCGCAGGTTGCCGCGGCTCATTTCGAAGATGGTTTCCTGAGCGTCGCCGTCGAAGGGATTGGTGCGAGCGCCGGCGAGGGTGCAGCGGTGTTCGAGGTAGGCGCGGGTCTCATCACGAGACAGCAGGCGCAACTCGGCGTAATGCGCCAGGCGGTGCGCGATGGCGGCTTGTTCGGGGTGCCGGAGGAGCAGTCTCAGGTGTGGCTGGCCGGCGAGCACGAGGGACACGACGAGGCGACTGTCCATTTCGAAGTTGGTGAGGACCCTCAACATGGCCAACGATTCGGGGCGCAGGTCATGGGCTTCGTCGAGCAGGATGACCGGGCGCATACCGTCGCTGGCGGTGTGTTCGAAAGCGTCCTGCAGTTTGCGCACCAGAGCGGGAAAAATGCCGGTGGGCGAGAGGCCGCAGGCGACGGCGATTTCCTTGCACAGGTCACGCTTGGAGAGGCCGGTCACCTTGACGTAATGGACCTGGAAGCGTGTTTCCGGCAGCGCGGCGACGAGCATGCGCAAGGCGACGGTCTTGCCGGTGCCGGCGGGAGCGATGAGGGCGGCGCTCATGCGCTCCTGCACCGCCTCGGTGAGCGCGGCGGCGACCTGTGCCTGCGGATCGAGCGGGAAGCGCTCGCGCACGGTCAACTCGCGGGTAAAGGGGGTCTTGCGGAAGCCCAGTGGGCTGAGGTCGTGGCTCATGGGTGCTGCTCCTGGTCGTGTTGGTCGTCGTGCGGATCGCTATAGCCGCCCTCGGGGTCGACCAGCGGGCGCAGGTCGTTGGCGTAGGCGATGCCGGCCGCGGTGGCAGGCAGTTCGTCGCCGTCCTTGCCGGCGGTCGGTTGCGGCGTGTTGCCGGAGCCGCGCGGCGCGGTCGCGTTGGCCTGGGGATCCACCTCGGCGAGCTCGATCATGCGCCCCTGGTGCTGAACCCACCGCCGACCGTCGAGCACGTGGCGCGCCACCTCGACCCAACTGGCTGCGCTGCCGCGCGGCGCTTCCCACAACCGACCGTCGGCCTTGATGACGTGATCGTTGGAAACCTTGTGCATGGCGCGCACCACGAAGCGGCGGTACAGATCGGCGTCGTCGGTGGGGAAGCGCAGATCCCGCCCCCTCTCCCAGCACTGGCGTGGGGTGGTGTCCTTGCCCAGAGTCTCGTGCGGGGTGTCGTTGTAGCGCTCCAGAAAGTGGCGCAGACGCAGCGTGAGCGCCGCGCAGGCGGGGTCCACGTCGGCGGCGCCGTCGAAGGAACGCAGCACCTGATCGTAAGCGGTGCGGTGGAAGCGTTCGATGGCGCCGTGGCCTTGCGGATACCTGGTGGTGCCGTGGATCAGCAACGCGTCCAGGCCGCCCTGGACCACGGCCTGGGTGTCCTTGGAGATGAAGCCCGGACCCTTGTCGAGGAAGAACAGATCAGCGAGGCCGTGCCGCATGACCATCTCGTAGAGGGCGCGCAGGAACAGCTCGCTGGACTCCGCGGTGCCCACCAGCACCTGCAGGCCGTAGCGCGTGGCATCGTCGATGAAGAACAGCGCCACCCGGCGCAGACGCGCCGCGCCGGCGCGGAAATGCTTGCCGTCGGCGAGCACGCACTGCATGCGCTCGGCATACCGCCAGCGCCGCGTGTCGCCCTCACGCTTGTGCGGTCGCTGGCGCGTCGGCAGGCCCATCCGCCGGCACGCGCGCCACACGGTGGTGCGATCGATCTTCAGGTCGGCCGGGATGATGTCGCGTTCGCGTGCGCGGCGCACCAGTTCCGGCGCCGAGGCGCGCGCATCACACCGCTTCTCGGTGCGCAGGAAGGCGACCAGCTCCACGCTCAGTGCCTGTGAGGTCGTGGTACGGGTGCGCTGCCGCGGCTCCAGGGCGGCGAGCTTGCCGCTCGCCCAGGCCGCGCGCCAGCGTTGCAGGGTACGCACGCTGATGCGCACCGGGCGACCGTCCAGGTCGACCCGGTCGGCGCCGGCCACGTGGCGTACCGCGGCTGCCGCGGGCCATCCGCGCAGCACCAGGGCCTCCACCTCGGCGACCACCGAGTAGCGCAGCAGCGCGGTAGCCGAGACCGGTAACGGGGGACGCGATGAATCATTCATGAGCCTACCGTAGCGCTGCCCGAGACGGCTCGAACGGGCGCTTTCGTGGCCGGCGGTGCCCGTCCCCGAGGGCTGCCGACAGCGCCCTGTTCCCGCGCTTCGGAACCGCCGCTCGCGGCCACCAGCCAGCTCTTGCCGGCCTGCTCCCAGCGCGCCACCAGCCGCGGGCGCGGCGGCCCCCACAGATCGCTGACCGCACCAGCCGCACCCATGCGGTCCCCCAGCGTCGCGCTGCACGCCAGCGCCACCAGCACCGCCACGATCGCTGCCCCGCGGCTCTGCCAACTGCGCCCCCAGCGGTGCGCGCCCGACAGCACGGTCATGGTCGCCACTCCCAACCGCGTCGCGATCTGCTCTCGCTCCCGCTCCTTCAACCCCCCACTGACCCCGGTCAGCCGACCAGCCATCTCCAACCGCCGTCCTTGGGTGCGGCGTCGGTACCCATCCAGGCGTTCCCACCAGTGTTGCTCGGACCGCCATATCCGGCCCCTCGCCGCATCCTGCGCCGCCCCGAACAGCGTCGCCTGCCACGCCGGCCCGCCACGGTCAGCGTCCAACAACAGTTCTCCGCCTGCGCTGTACGCCACTACCGCCACCCGTCCGTATGGGTAGTGTCCCGCTGGGTACAGCGTGTAGCGCCGCCTCCCATGCACGCGGCACCCCACCACCGCCACCGGGTAGCACGGCCCGGTCTTGCGCCTCCGGTAGTGATCGACGAAGATGGCGCACGTCTGCTCCCCGGTGGCGTAGACGCAACGTGACGGCAGCACGGCGTGTAGGGTTCCGTCCTCATTCGCCTCGTAGTTCGTCGTCGCGAGCGGGAGCGCGTGTGCCTCGGTTGCGCCTGGGAACACTAGCTGCCTCTCGTGTGCCTCGGCTGGCGGTCTCTCCCGCCGGCCAGGCTGTAACAAAGTGAAGCCCGCAGCTCTCTCGCTGCGGGCTTCACACTTTATGCCCTCTTCCCTTCTCCGCCTACGCCATACTCACCGCAACCGGTACTCCCTCACCGCGCCCTTGGGCTCGCAACGCAATAGCGGCCATGGGACAATAGCCCTGGTTCATCTCTGCCGGTCTCGGGGATCAGGACGGGATTGCCTTCGTGTTTGACCGGTTGGTGGAATTCTCGTTTGAGCTCAGAATACTCAATCAGGAAGTCATCTACGAACAACTGCCGGCCCACGTCGATAGGAATGACCTCCGGCGGTGATGTCAGGTAGGGTACGGGCATCGGGTCATAGGAATCGGGATTCATGTCCCGCGGCGGCCACTGTTCAGGCAGAGTAATGCCATTGTAGAGCAACTCCCCGTCTGATTGATCGGGATCAAGCGTTTTGCTTGTCATGTGTTTCCCTTCTCTTCTTGTGAATATCGAGCCAGTGCAGGTATTCTATGTATCCTTTGATCGCATACAGCCTGCCGTTGGAAATCTCGACGCCGATACGCACCATCTTTTCTGCGAATGCCGCCAGGCTGCCACCGTTCCAGCGCGGCGCCCACGCGAGGCTGTCTCCGGTGAACGGCCGGCAGTCATCGAAATCGAATCCGTCGAAGGGTTGACCGCTCGAGTCGGTTATCTGCAGCCGAACACGGCCGTCGGGGCACTGCGCATTCACGGATAGGTTGGAACTCCTCAACACTACCTGCCGCGTCAGAAGCGTACCGACTCCTCCATGCAAGCTATTTTGTTCAACGCCCACAAACCAGTTATTTATTGAACCGCCCTTATAACGAAAATTTTCCCTAGTAGCTTTTTACGACTTCTTTCAACTGGGCAATATGCTCTTTCCCAATACCACAACAACCCCCGATCACTTGAACCCCGCGCGCCATCCAAGTCTTTGCGGCAGAGGAATAATCTTCTGGCGATATGATGTCATTGAATATCCAATTGGGGGCCACGAACTTTCCTGAATGAGCATAGACCCCAATTGGGCCATCCCAATGAGACTGTACAATATCTAAGGCAGCATCAATATCTTCGACCTCGGTGTGCATGATATTGACAAGACCCACATTTTTATCTTGTATCGCCTCAAGCCCTTCTGCCAGTTTTGGGCCATGCAGCAAACGAACCTCGCCTTCCTCATCGACTTCGCAGCTAAAACCGACCCACACAGGTAAGTCTGTCTTTTGGCCTGATTCCAACATAATCAGCATCCGTTCCACATCCATCATCATTTCCAACATGATCAGGTCTGCACCTGCATCGTCCATGATCGCGGCTTGCTCTTTAGCATTAATACGCAGCTTCTCACGGGTCGGAAAATTGGTCGTAAAAGAAATAACGCTCATGCCTCCTGCTACCAAAACATTGGGTGCATCCATGTTCTCTCTGGCCTCGCGTGCAAGCTCTACCCCTCGCCGGTTAAGGAATTCAAAATGCTCCTCCATGCCAGCATCTTGTAAAGTGTGACGAGAAGTTGAAAAGGTGTTCGATATCACAACCTGTGCGCCATGACGGATATAGTCTTCATGGACTCCGCGAACGATATCAGGATGCGTCAAGGCCCCGCCCCCATTCCAGGCATTGTCCACCATGGGAACACCTCGCCGTTCAATCTCGGTGCCGGTAGCGCCATCAATCAATATCCGTTCCCCCTGATGTAAGCGCTGCATAAAAGAATGATATCGGTCCATGACGATCCTCCAAACTTTAGACTTTATGTATTGATGTATGTGCGCCCATGATGCAAGCACCGACCGCTCGGCGGACGTGGGCACCTGCGTCACAACCCCACACTGGGTGGTGGTCGGCGAAGCAGCGAATCTGAGTGGCCGGCAACGCCGGATGGGTTTTGCCGGCAGTCAGTGGGCGGGGATCCGGGACGTTGCGGTCGCCGGGAAGGGCGCCAGCGGCCCGCATGCCGGTTTGGCGATGGACCGAGCCGGCGCCACCGATAGCTACGGCGGTGGTGAAGGCGACGGCGTGCGCGGGGGCGCGTACGGGGCGATGAGCCGGAGCGGTTAGTTGTTTCTCGGTTCCAAAAAAGTGGGGAGGGATAGGGTGCACGGGCTGCTTCACCGCCAACCGGCCACTGCGCTGACTGTCATCATGGCGCTTCATCGGCATCCGTTCGATGCTCGAAGTCGCTATCGTCACAGGCTCGCCTGACCATGTCAAGGCGCGGACTCCGGCCGCAGCAGTTCTCGGTGAGCGGCCTTAGCGGCGTGGAAAGAGGCAAACTGGCGACATGAGGGGGTCCAGGAGGTGGCGGGAGGGCCATATGGCAGGACGAGGCCGTCGCCGGAGCGCCAGAACCGAGGTCGGGGCGTTGGAGCGAGCCAGTGTCGACGCGGCAGAGCGCAGAGCGGTGACACTGCGCAAGCTATGGTGCGCAGTTGTCGGCACGCGGTCTGCCGGAGGCGTAAATCCAACGATGGAGTCCATGAACTACCGAGACCGATAAGGCGGCAGTTGCTCCGGCGGCGAGTTCATGCGCTCCAGCACCTGGTCCCACGAGGTAAACAGGAACAGCCGGAAGGCGGAGCGCACCTCGTCCCAGAACGCGCGGCGGGAACTGAAGAAGGTGCGCACGCGCTGATACAGGCCATCGACCAGCTCGAAGATCTGGTGCATGAAGAACGCCAGCAGGTTGACCACGAACAACGCCTCCGACAGGTGCCGGTCGCCGTGGCCGAAATTGTGCTTCAGGTGGTAGCCCTGGTTCTTGAGGGTGTTGAACCCTTCATTCTCGATCTTCCAACGCGCCCGCCCGGCGCGCACCAGTTGGGCGATGTTGTCGGTGGTGGGCACCAGGTCGGTGACCCAGGCATTGCGATAGGTAACCTTGCCGTTCTTGACGATCCGGAACTGGATGAAGTTGATGAGCGGCGAGTCGGGCTTGCCGTTCAGCGGCAGACCGGTGACCCACTCGTACTCGCGGCGTTCGCCGCGGTGGACGGTATGGTGGCGGTCCAGCAGGTTGCCGCGGCGCAGGCCGGCAACATCCTTGTACAGGTTGATATGGTCACCTGGTTTGGCGACCAGCAGGAACGAGAAGCGCCCTCCGGTCAACTTCTCGACGAAGGGCTGCTTGGAGTAAAGGCTGTCGTCGCGCCAGGCCAAGCCTGGGAAAGGAGGAAGATGTGAAATAGGCATCAGAAACTTTTCGTAGCCACCCTGTGGGTAGCCAATCCCACCCGGTAGAGCGTAGCCGGCAGCCGGAAGCGAGTCTTGCGCTGGTCGGGGGCGACCCCGTCGGCGAAGCGTAGACAGCGACCGCAGAAGCCGTGTGATTGAGCCTCGAAAGCTTACTTCTTGTTGGGGTCTTCGTCGTCGATAGAGCGGGGACAGCACCGGCGTGCCGAAACGGCTTGGCACGCCGGCCCGACCGGGGTCCGAGAGCAGGGCAAATGTGGAGCGGGTGGCCCAGGAACCTGGGAGGTCTCGTTGTCTCCATGACGGGAGAGCCGGAGGGACGCCGGTGCACCAAAGTCCAGGCCTGTGCGGAAGGGCATCCGAAGAAGCACAGGAACGAACAGTCGGATGCCGACATGGTATCGCCAAGCGAAGGCAACGAAGCGCGGCGACAAGGGCAACGAGAAGTCTTAGCGCCCCCATAGTACTGATGAATTCGGGGAACGGTCGCCGCAGCGGACCCGGTGGAGGAAAGGAGGGCGTCGAGTTGCAGAACCGATGCGGGGAAACACCAAAGGTGCAATGGAATCTGAAAACGTGTTAACGAAACAGCAGCGGATAGCAGAGAACGCGAGAATCCATCCGGAAGTGGCGTTTACGTCGCTGGCGTATCATATGGATCTGGAGTGGCTGTACGAGGCCTACCGGCGCACCCGGAAGGACGGTGCAGTAGGCGTCGATGAACAGACCGCCGAGCAGTACGAGGAAAACCTGGAGCAGAATCTGAAATTGCTCGTGGAGCGCGCGAAGGCAGGTACGTATAGGGCACCGCCGGTGAGGCGGGTGCACATATCGAAGGGGACAAGCGGGGAAACCCGGCCCATCGGGATACCGACCTTCGAGGACAAGATACTCCAGAGGGCGGTGCAGATGCTGCTTGAGCCTGTGTACGAGCAGGACTTCTTGGACTGTTCACACGGCTTTCGGCCCAAGCGATCGCCGCACACGGCGCTGGAGGCACTCTGAAGCAGATGATGCGGCAAGGGGGAGGTTGGGTGATAGACTTGGACATACGCAAGTTTTTCGACACCCTGTCACACTCCCACCTGCGAACGATTCTCGGACAGCGGATGCGAGATGGAGTGATCACACGGCTTATTGGCAAGTGGCTGAAAGCCGGCGTCATGGAGAATGGCGCTGTTTCACGCGCGGGGCAGGGGGCGCCACAGGGCGGAGTGCTATCTCCGCTACTGAGCAATATCTACCTGCACGAAGTACTCGACCAGTGGTTCACCGAGGTAGTGCAACGGCAACTGCGGGGACGGGCATTCCTGGTACGATTCGCAGACGACGCGGTAATGGTATTCAGCGCTCGGCACGATGCCGAGCGGGTATTGACTGCTCTGCCGAAGCGATGTGCGAAGTACGGGCTGACCGTTCACGAAGAAAAGACCGTGATGCTGCGGTTTGAATCACCGGAAGGGACAAGGGCGGGAGCACGACGGGAGAGTTTTCAGTTCCTGGGGTTCACCTACTACTGGGGACGCTCGCGCAAGGGGAAATGGATCGTGCAGCGGAAGACTGCGAGCGACCGACTTACCCGCGCGTTAGGCGCTGTATCGACTTGGTGCAAGCGCAACCGGCATGCGCCGCTACGGGAACAGCAAGCGGTCCTGCGGAGCAAGCTGTTAGGTCATTACGGGTACTACGGCATCACGGGTAATGGGCGCTCGTTGACGCTTTTCCACTGCACGGTGCAGCGCCTCTGGATGAAGTGGCTGAATCGTCGCGGTGGCCGCCGTCTCAACTGGGTGCGCTTTGCTCGGCTGCTGACATGTTACCCTTTGCCGGCAGGACGTGTTGTCCATTCTATCTATGCAGCGAATTCTGTGACCTGAGGAACCGTGTGCGTCAATCGCGCTCGCACGGGACTGTGGGGGCCTGGGGTGGGTAACCACCCTGGGCTACCCGGAGCCACGATAATTGCCGCCATCCGGGGATAGTCTGAGCGGAGCCGCTCCAGCATCCGGTGGCCGGCATTCATTTCGCAATCCTGCTTATGGTACTCGCCGCCTCTGCCGTCACTGTTGAGTATGAACTCGGGAGCGAGGGGGAGCACTACGCGCTTGTCCGGATGCACGATGGCGGCCTGCAGGATGTCATGATGATGGCGCTCGATGCCGTCTTTGGTGGTGCTCAGGCAGCGCTCGCAACTGACCAGTTCGGAGCTGAAGTAGCGTGATCCATCAAGGGTGATCAGATAGCGGGCGTCGAACACTTGGTAGTGCTGGAGCCATTTGAAGCGCTGCAGGCGACCGATGAAGTCGGCGAAGCAGGGCAGCATGGGAGCATAGTCATGGCGGTCGATGAGATCGCGGAACTGGGAGTCGCAAGGGATCCGAGAGACGCCGAAGGTGGAGGACAGGTTGTTGGCCTGGACTTGTTGTTGGAAGCGGCGTTGGAACTGCAGCAGAGACGCGTCTTGGACGTATACGTATAATGTTGCGTTGCCGGTTATGTTGCGTTCGACCGGTTTCTCCTTGTGGAGTAAGGATCCCGGGCTCGATTAACGCAACATAATAAACGACCGCGCCACGGGCGATGATGGTCGGATCATCCTTTCAGACGGAGGGTCCTACCATGTTCGAACAGTTCTTCAGGTCGGCCGACACGGTCGAGCAGTACCAGACCGCGCCGCTGGTGGAGAGCCGCCTGCGCTATCTCAGGCACTGGCTCAAGTTGGGAGCCAGCCGCTCGACTCTGCGCATGATTGCGATCAATCAGCTTGAGGTGGTGCGCTTGCTGGATTTGCGCGAGGGTAGCGGCAAGGTTCCACTGGTGCAGGTCGAAGCCGCAGCCGCGCAGTGGGCGCTGCCACGGCTCAGACGGTCGGGCAAGCATGCCAAGCCGGCCGCCGTAGCGAAGTTCATGGCGCGGGCAACGCGGTGGTTGAGCTTCCTGGGCCGCTTGGAGGTGCCACCGGTTGCTGTGCGCCATCAGCATGAGGCCGAGGTCGCCGCGTTTACCGACTGGATGCGGACCGAACGCGGCTTGTCCGAGCACACGATCCACAATCGCTGCTGGATAGTGGACGAGTTCCTCAGTCGGTTCCGCGATGAGGATCGGCCACTGCACACGCTTACGATCGCGGACCTGGATCGGTTCGTCGCGGCAAAGAGCGCCAGCGGCAGATGTACGCGGAGATCGATCTGCCGCTACGCAACAAGCCTGCGCACATTCTTCCGTTACGCCGCAGGGCGCGGCTGGTGCGTGCCGGGCTTGGCCGCAGCAATCATGCCGGAGCGCATGTACCGAGGCGAGACGGTTCCCGCGGCGCTGGCCTGGGAGGATGTCCAGCGCTTGCTCGGGACGACCGAGGGCGAGCACGCGGCGGACAAGCGCGACCGTGCCGTTGTGCTGCTGTTCGTGGTGTACGGCTTGCGCGCCGGTGAGGCGAGTGGACTGCGCCTGGAGGATATCGATTGGGAGCAGGAGACGCTGCAGGTGCGCCGTCCCAAGCCGGGCCGGACGCACTGGTATCCATTGTCGCGCAGCGTCGGGGATGCTGTGGTGCGCTACTTGCGAGAAGCGCGCCCGCCGTGCTGCGAGCGTGCCCTGTTCCTGACGCTCAGAGCCCCGATTCGCCCGCTTGCTACCAGCGGAGTGCAGGCTATCGTCAGCCATCGCTTGCGCCGCCTGGGTATCGTCTCGCAGCGCCGAGGACCACACGCGTTACGCCACGCATGCGCGCAGCGCCTGTTGGACCAAGGGCTGTCGTTCAAGGAGATCGGGGACCATCTCGGACATCGCAGCCCGACCTCAACGGCGATATACGCCAAGATCGACCTCGCCGCACTGCGCCAAGTGGCGGACTTCGACCTGGAATGGCTGGCATGACGCTCGCCGAGGTCGTTGATCAATACATCGCGTGGCGGCAAGCGCGCGGTGCCCACTTCAGGTCCGGCGCCAGCATCCTGCGCCTGTACTGCCAGAGCGTCGGTGGTGAGATCGACTGCGACGCCGTAGGCACCGAACCGGCGCGTGTCTTCCTCGCCGGCACCGGCCCCCTGACTCGCTACCGAGCCAACAAGCGTACGGTGCTGGCCGGCTTCTACCGCTATGCGATCAGTCGCGGCCACGCGACCCACTCGCCGCTGCCGGCCGACGAGCCCAAGGAGCCTTCGTCCGCGCCACCTTACATCTATTCACGTGACGAACTGCGCCGCCTGTTGGCCGCCGTGGATAGCTGTCGCAAGCACGCGGTGCAGTTGCAGGCAGACACGTTCCGCACGCTGCTGCTGTTGCTGTACGGAGCCGGCTTGCGGCGCGGGGAAGCGCTCCGGCTCACGCGCGCCGACGTCGACCTGTCGGGCGCGTTGCTCACCGTGCGCGAGACCAAGTTCTACAAGAGCCGGCTCGTACCGCTGGGGTCGCACCTCACCGAGGTGCTCGCGCAATACGACGCACGACGTGCACCGTACCTCACCCCTGCAGCGGACGATTCGCCTTTCCTTGCCAATCGCGACCGCACGCCGCTGGTGCACGGAACCGTGCACCAGGCGTTCGTCGCGGTGCGTCAAGCGGCTGGGCTGCAGAGTCCGGTTGGAGCCCGCCGTCAGCCGCGCCTGCACGACCTGAGACATTCGTTCGCCGTCCATCGGCTGACTTCCTGGTACCGCGAAGGGAAGGACGTGCAACGCCTGCTGCCATTCCTCGCCACCTACCTGGGCCACACCGACATCGCAGGAACGGCCGTCTATCTGAGCATGACCCCGGAGTTGTTGCACGAGGCCTCACTCCGCTTCGAGCGCTACGCAGAGACCGCAACCGGAGGCCGCGATGACTGATACCCGTACTCTGGGCCCTTGGCTGCGACGCTTTCTCGCCGAGCATCTGGTCAGCGAGCGTAATCTGGCCCGCAACACTCAACGCAGCTACCGTGACACGCTGGTTCTGCTGCTCCCCTTCGTCAGCCGCACGCTGCGCAAACCGGTCGACCGGCTCGCCGTCCTTGATCTCACCTCCGAGTGCGTGCTGCAGTTCCTCGCACATCTTGAAGATGCGCGCGGCTGCTCCCCGCAGACCCGCAATCAGCGCCTCACGGCCATCTGTTCGTTTGCCCGCTTCGTCGGCAGCCGCAGTCCCGAGCACGTCGAATGGTGCATGCAGATCCGCGCTCTACCGCGGAAGAAGGCGGCCCCCACGCCGATCTCCTATCTGGAGAAGTCCGAGATCGACGCCTTGCTCGACGCTCCGATTCGCGCCACATGGCAGGGCCGCCGTGACCGCGCTCTGCTGTTGTTCCTCTACAATACCGGCGTGCGGGCGTCTGAGGCCGCGCAGCTGACGGTCAGCGATCTACAACTGACCGTGCCGGGGTCGCACCCCTCCCTGGCAACGGTACGCGGCAAGGGCGGCAAGGTCCGTCAGTGTCCGCTGTGGCCGCGCACGGTGCGCCTGCTGGCAGCTTTGGTCGAGGCACGCCCTGCCGCGGCGCAGGTCTTCCTCAACCGGCGCGGACAGCCGATCACCCGCTTCGGCATCGGACGCTTGGTCGGTCGCTACGCGACCGTCGCCGCAGCCCGGGTGCCGTCGCTCATCGGCAAGCGCGTCAGTCCGCACGTGATTCGCCACACCACGGCGACTCACCTGCTGCGTGCCGGCGTGGACCTCAACACGATCCGGGCATGGCTCGGCCATGCACAACTGGACACGACCAATATCTATGTCGAAATCGACCTTGAGACGAAGGCCAAGGCAATCGCTCTGTGCGACGCAACCGAACCGCAAGCGACTACCCCGTGGCGGGAGGACACCGGCCTGATGGCGTTCCTGCGAACGCTGTGAGCACACGCCGTTATGTTGCGTTAATCGAGCCGGGGATCCTTACTCCACAAGGAGATACCGGTCGAACGCAACATAACCGGCAACGCAACATTATTCGTCCAAGACGCGTCTCTGCTGCAGTTCCAGCGCCGCTTTCAGCGCAAATTCCAAGCCAACAACCTGTCCTCCACTTTCGGCGTCTCTCGGATCCCTTGCGACTCCCAGTTCCGCGATCTCATCGACCGCCATGACTATGCTCCCATGCTGCCCTGCTTCGCCGACTTCATCGGTCGCCTGCAGCGCTTCAAATGGCTCCAGCACTACCAAGTGTTCGACGCCCGCTATCTGATCACCCTTGATGGATCACGCTACTTCAGCTCCGAACTGGTCGAATGCGAACACTGCCTGACCACTACCAAAGACGGCATCGAGCGCCATCATCATGACATCCTGCAGGCCGCCATCGTGCATCCGGACAAACGCGTGGTGCTCCCCCTCGCTCCCGAGTTCATACGCAACAGTGACGGCAAAGGCGGTGAGTACGACAAGCAGGATTGCGAAATCAATGCCGGCTACCGGATGCTGGAGCGGCTCCGCGCCGACTATCCCCGGATGGCGGCAATTATCGTCGCCGACAGCCTTTACTCCAAGCAACCCTGCGTCGAGAAGTTGACCGCAGGGCGCTTCTCCTTCCTGCTGGTCGCCAAACCAGGTGACCATAAATCCCTCTACCAGGATGTCGACGGCTTGCGCCGCGGCAACCTGCTGGACCGCCACCATACCGTCCACCGCGGCAAACGCCGCGAGTACGAGTGGGTCACCGGTCTGCCGCTGAACGGCAGTCCCGACTCCCCGCTCATCAACTTCATCCAGTTCCGGATCATCAAGGACGGCGAGGTGAAATATCGCAATGCCTGGGTCACCGACCTGGTGCCCACCACCGACAACATCGTCCAACTGGTGCGCGCTGCGCGGGCGCGCTGGAAGATCGAGAATGAGGCGTTCAACACCCTCAAGAACCAGGGCTACCACCTGAAGCACAATTTCGGCCACGGCGACCGGCACCTGTCGGAGGCGTTCTTCGTGCTCAACCTGCTGGCGTTCTTCATGCACCAGATCTTCGAGCTGGTCGATGGCCTGTATCAGCGCGTGCGCACCTTCTTCAGTTCCCGCCGCGCGTTCTGGGACGAGGTGCGGTCCGCCTTTCGGCTGTTCCTGTTTACCTCGTGGGACCAGGTGCTGGAGCGCATGAACTCGCCGCCGGAGCAACTGCCGCCTTATCGGTCTCGGTAGTTCATGGACCCCATCGTTGGATGTACGCCTCCGGCAGACCGCGTGCCGACAACTGCGCAACATAACCTGCGCAGTGTCACCGCTATGCGCTCTGCCCCGTCGGCACTGGCTTGCTCCTACGCCCCGACCTCGGTTCTGGCGCTCCGGCGACTGCCTCGTCCTGCCATACGACCCTCCTGCCACCTCCTGCACCGCCTCATGCCGCCAGTTTGCCTCTTTCCACGCCGCTAAGGCCGCTCACCGAGAACTGCTGTTGGGAGAGCTTGACTGTTTGCCGCGCGCTGTGGATTACTGTATTCTCATGGGCACGGTGATGCGTGACGACACGTCCCAGCGCTCCCACCGGCTGGCGGTAACGCAGCCGGTGGTGCAACCTGCCTCCAGCACCCGTTCACCGAGAACTGCTGTGCTTGACCCGAGTCGCGGGTCCGTGCTACGGTCGCACAGTAAAGTCATGCAAGGCCCCTGTAGGCCCCCGCGGCTTCGCCGAGCCCACCACCGCCATACCTCGACACCTATCTTCAACATCCGCAAAGGGGTTAAATGGCAAAACAAGGCACCGATGAATGGGAGAGAACGAAAGTCGGTAGCTAATCAGGCTAGAATTAACATGTGAAAAGGAGGTGCGGATGGGATCGGACACAATACAAACTACGGAGGTGAAAGAGCGCTAAATCCTCGCAAGGTAAGATTGATCTCGAAATGTATTGTCTGACAAACGTATTCAGTAGGAGTTTTAAGAAATGAAGAAAAACAAACTTTGTTCTAACGATGCTGATGGCCGTATTGATCCTTCCGGCTACGCTTTTTTCAGCCGCCGCCCAGGAGGACGACCCAGAAGTAACAATCCCCCGAGGGTGTCGATCTGGTGACACCCGAGCGGATCGGCAATCCCAACGCCGAGATCACGATAACGTGGTGGCCTCAGCAGGTGTATGGGCCGTTCTCTGATATCGAGATGCGGACCTCCTACCTTATTGAGAAGCTCGAAAAGTGGTCACGCGAACACCCGAATGTCAAGATTGAGCCCTCGCCGTGGGGTGGGGAGGCTACTACATTCTACGCAAAGCTTGCGGTAGATGCCGCCTCCGGCAGAGCTCCCGACGCGGTACAGATCCCTGACCTGACCAGGCGGATGGAATGTATACAAGTAGGAGGCTGCAGATGAAACTCAAAAAACCGTTCAACGCGCGCGGCGCGAGCCTGTGAAGCAAAACGCCGTGCATTACGTAACTCGACGTTGTCGTTCCAGTTTCGTTGCCTGCGTCGCAGGTAACGAGGTGAGGCAGGGAGCGGTAGCTCACCGGACAATACTCTCAAAATCTAACCTCAAAGAGGTAAATGTATGAAAAAGCTAAAAATCACGAAAGTTTTCATGGTCGTGCTGGTCTTAAGCTTGGCCGCGACCACACTCTGGGCGGCGCCAGAAGGGGAAGAGCCAACTGCTTCCGCTGACAAGAAGTACGTGACCGACCCCACCACCGGCAAGCCGGTAGTGGCGCCAGAGTACGGCGGGATATTAAACTTGGCCGGGTGGGGAATGCCTGCACATACTGACACCTGGTGGCATCACGACGCGGGATATGTGATCACTGACGTTGTCGAGAAGCTAAGCCATGGGGACTGGGGACTAGATCGGGACGTATATCACTGGAGGGCAGAGTACGTCCCATGGAACCTGGCGAAACCGCACCTGCTGGGAAGCTGGTCGCAGCCCGACCCACTAACTATCGTCATGAAAGTTCGTGAAGGAGTTCACTGGCATGATAAGCCACCGGTGAACGGTCGGGAGTTCACTGCCAAGGATATCGAATATAACCTTCACCGTTATTGGGGTATTGGCAGCGGCTTCACCGAACCGTCTGCCTATGTGGTGGGCACACTTCCTTCGCTGGAATCGGTAACGGCCACCGACGATTGGACGGTTGTCATTAAGATAGGGGAGCCACAAATAGATGCGCTTACGAAGTTAGTGTGGGGTTTTATGTACCCCCCCGAGGTAATCGAGCAATACGGCGACGCTAAGGATTGGAAGAACCTGGTCGGCACCGGGCCCTTTGAGTTGGTTGATGTTGTACCGGGAAGCTCCGAAACCTACGTCAAGAACCCTAGCTACTGGGGCTACGACGAAAAGTACCCCGAGAACCGCCTGCCCTATATTGACGAGATAAAATCCCTGGTTATGCCGCAAGAAGCAACAAGGGTGGCAGCAATGCGCTCGGGGAAGATCGATGCCCTGGGTATGTCTTTCGGCGGCGGCTGGACTCAACTATGGTCTGTCGACCCGGCAGTGAGCCTCATGCGGACCAACCCGGAATTCCAGTTTGAGCCGTTGTGGGCTATGTCAACTACGTCTTTCGCTGTTAACACGCAAGCGCCGCCGTTTGACGACGTCCGTGTGCGCCACGCACTGCAGATGGCAATCAACCTCGACGAGATTAACGATATCTTCCATCATGGTTACGCAGACACCACACCTCAGACGTATTTGTCGGCAAAGTTGGTGGGGTATGTTGTCCCATACGAAGATTGGCGCGAGGAGCTCCAGGGATACTACCAGTATGACCCTGCAGGGGCAGAAGCGTTGCTTGATGCTGCTGGGCTCAAGCGCGACGCGGGCGGCACTAGATTCTCAACCACCCTCTTGCTGCGCCAAACGTCGGGAGCCGTTGTTGACCATGCGTTCGTAGTTAAGCCGTACTGGGAAGCGATTGGCATTGATGTGGAGATAAAGTCGATGGACACGGATATTTGGCGCGAATTAGTTTATAAGACAAGGGATTGGGAAGGTATTACCAGTTGGCAGGCGGGGTTAACCCCTTTGGGGCAGATGAAAGTGATGAGCGTAAACCACAGCCCGGACCGCAGCGTCTGGAATGTGAACGACCCGGCTTATGACGCCATGTACGAAGCCGTCCGAGACGCTACCAGCGATGAGGAGCAGATGAGGCTGAGTAGAGAGGCATCTCTGTACATTGCGGAACAGCACTGGAATATATGGGGTGCTATGGCGCCACAGTTTAGCGTCGTTCAGCCGTGGATCGTAGGTTATAACGGTGAAGCCACTATGACCGTCGATGCCCGCATCTGGATTGATTCCGAGCTGAAGGAAGCAATGGGTTATTAGGGGTTTCACCCCTTGTGGCTGACCTTAGGGAAGAAGGGAGCTGGGAATCAACAACCCCGCAGTAAACTGCGGGCTGGGCGCCCCCGGGATGTTGGTTCTGTAAGGAATGGATTGTATGAGGGTCAAATATCCACTGCTTTGTCTTCGAGAACAACAGAATGCGGTGATATGGCGCCCGCAGCACTGCTGCGCGGTATTTGACCCTCGGGCAGAATAAACCCCGCAAAATCTCCGATTTTGTGGGAGTAAGCGGCTCCCGCAGCAAGCTGCGGGAAGAGGGTCAAGCTTCCCGGCTCCCGTACCTATTGAATAGCGAGAGAGCGACGGGATTGCCACTCTCCTAAAATCCCTCTCACCCTCCTTTAGGAAGAGTCCTTCAGGATGAATCCCTTTAGGAAAGAGAGAGGTTTAGTTTCCCCCTTTTGAAAAGGGGAATTTAATAACGAGATAGCCGCGCCCCGATAAACCGGGGCTCGCAATGACAGGGGAAATCGCGATGAGGTGTATCATATGAGAGCCTATATGATCAGACGGTTATTGCTGATAATCCCCACCTTGTTTATCTTGACCCTCCTGGTCTTTTTCGCCGTGCGCTTTATCCCGGGCGATATAATAGACCAAATGATGTATATGCATGACGAAATGTTGTACGGGGATTTTGACCGTGCAACTATGGAGCGTCTGCTGGGATTAGACGTGCCTGCTTACGTGCAGTATGGACGCTGGATAGGAGTATTGCCGACCCCTGACCCGATTACCGGTGAGTCCCACTTCGAGGGTCTCTTCCAGGGCACCTTTGGTAAGCCAATAAAAGGCGGTCTTCCGATAGAGCAGCAGATAATAGAGAGATTGGCAGTAACCATTGAGCTCGGTTTTCTGGCAATCGTAATCGGGCTGGTGATAGCCCTGCCAGTCGGCATCTACTCGGCGATTCGCCAGGATACGGCCGCCGACTACGTGGGGCGCACCGCCGCCATCATCGGCATGTCAACTCCTAACTTCTGGCTGGCACTGATGGTCATGATCTACCCGGCAATCTGGTGGGCCTGGTCGCCACCGCTGGAATACATTCCTCTCGTGGAAGACCCGCTGAGGAATCTCGCGGGGCTCATCATTCCCAGCCTGATTCTGGGGACGGCCTATTCTGCCGGCACCATGCGGTTGATGCGCACCATGATGCTGGAGGTACTGAGGCAGGACTATATCAGGACGGCCTGGTCCAAGGGTCTCAAGGAGAGGGTAGTGATAATCAGACACGCCCTCAAGAATGCGTTCATCCCGATACTTACCTCGATAGGGGGGCAGCTGCCCTTGATGGTAGGTGGCTCCGTTATCATGGAGAACATATTTAACCTGCCGGGGATAGGTCGTCTCGCTCTGATGGCCCTCCAAGATAGAGACTACTCGGTGGTCTCTGGAGTAAACCTGTTTTTATCGATGATAGTTATGTTGAACATCCTATTTATCGACATGCTGTATCCTTATATAGACCCCCGGGTACGCTATAAATGAACCCCACAAGTGAGCCAAAGAGACGTGTGGCGGTGGCTGATTTCTTTATCAGGCTGTGGAAGGAGAAGCCACTGGGTACTGCCTGCGGGATTTTCATATTGATATTGATTTTTGTCGGTATCTTTGCCGATGTTCTGGCTCCGTATCACTATGATGAATATAAGGTGGTAGACAGGTTGCAAGGCTCATCAGCCCGGTATCCCCTGGGTACCGACCAGGTGGGACGAGACTACATGAGCCTCATTATCTACGGGGCTCGTATTTCGTTACTTGTCGGTCTGGCAACGACCACTCTTAGTGTTGTGCTCAGTAGCCTGATAGGCGGCATTTCAGGGTTTCTGGGTGGTAAACTCGACATCATGTTGCAGAGATTTACCGATGCCTGGAACAGTTTCCCGGGACTGATCCTGTTGTTAACCGTAATGTCCATAGTGGGGCAGGGTGTGGTACAGATAATACTGGTCCTGGGGATATCAGGAGGCCTCGGCGGCAGTAGAGTAATCAGAGGCTGGGCTATGAGCTTAAAAGAGAATGTGTATTTCGAGGCGGCGGAGGCGGCTGGCAGCTCAAAATGGAGAACATTCCTCCGACATGCCGTGCCCAATGTTATGCCTATCGTAATCATTTCATTCAGCATGAGCATAGGAGGCACAATCCTGAGTATTTCTTCTCTGAGCTTCCTCGGATACGGTATGCCAGTGGAGATTCCTGAGTGGGGTGGTCTGCTCGGCGTGACAGGGCGTAGATTCATGGAGCAGGCGCCACACCTGGCTTTCTGGCCCGGTCTTTTCCTGACAATTACCATTTACTGTCTAAACATGTTTGGCGACGCGGTGAGGGATCTACTTGATCCCAGGCTGAAGGGTGGTGCGGGGCATCCCGGTTCCTATGTGTAGATTCCGGGCGAACCCTACCAGTCATTCCGGCGAACGTTACCACTGAATCCGGGCAACCTTGCCAGCGATTCCGGGGCAAGCCTTCCAATTTTGGGTGGTTACCGGAATGGCTGGTAGGGATGCCCGGAACGGACCGACGCGCATGTGCGTCTCTTATCGAGCAGGCTTCTGGTTCCCACAGCAGCGGGGAAGGAGAGGCCATGGCCAACGAGAGGATCAGCATGCGCAAGATCAGAGACATTATTCGTCTGCGGGGAAAAGGGCTCGGCTATCGGCAGATCGGGCGTGCCCTGCGGATATCGCATCCAGTAGTGAGCCAGTACGCACGGGACTTTGCGGCGACCGGGCTCAGCTACGAGCAGATCAAGGAAATCAGCGACAGCGATCTCATGGAGCTGCTTGCCGGCGGTCGGACAGCGGACGCGCGCTACGGTGAGTTGGGCGCCTGGTTTGAGCGCTGTACACGAGAATTGAAGAGGGTCGGGGTGACGATCCAGCAGCTCTGGGAGGAGTACCGTCAGGAGCAGCCGGACGGGTACAGCTACTCGCAGTTCTGCTATCACTTTCAAGTGTGGCGTGACGGCGACGAGGTGACGATGCATATCGAGCACAAGGTCGGCGACAAGCTGTTTGCGGACTTTGCCGGCAAGAGATTGACGGTCAGCGAGCCGCACCGCGGCGCCCGGCGAGAGGTGGAGTCGTTCGTGGCGGTGCTGGGGGCCAGCCAGCTCGGCTATCTTCAGGTAGTCGAGACGCAGCGGCAGGCCGACCTGATTGCTGCCAGCGCGGGCGCCTTGGACTATATCGGTGGGGTGCCGGCGGCGATCGTACCGGACTGCCTGAAGTCGGCGGTGACCAAGGCGGACCCCTATGAACCGGATCTGAACCGTGCGTACGCGGCGTTCGCCCGCCACTACGGCATGGTGGTGCTGCCCGCCCGCAGCCGCAAGCCCAAGGACAAAGCGCTGGTCGAGCAAACCGTGCGCCTGATGTATCAGCGGGTGTACGCCAAACTGCGCGATCGCACGTTCTACAGCATCGACGAGCTGAATGCGGCGATCGGCCCGCTGCTCGACAAGCACAACGCCACGCGTTTTCAACGGCTGCCCTACTCATGTTGCGTTGCGCGCCCCGGGCCGAGGTTGGTTGCAGGATAGATGACGCGGAGTGTGGCGGTGGTCGTTCCGTTCCGAGTGCGTGCCTGGAGCGGAACGGTGGCCGGATGAGAGCAAGAAGGCAGCGGACGGTGCGGATCATGCGGGCAGGTGCCAGCCGTTGGGGCTGCGGACGGCGAGGCCGCGCTGTTGGAGAGTTTGGAGGGCGACACCGAGACGAGCGTTGTTGACGCGCAGGCGTTGGCGCAGGACGGTCCTGGAGAGCGGCTGGCCGGCGCTGCGGAGAGCGGCGCGGACCGCCTCGGGGAGCGGGGGCGGCGGGGCGTCAGCGCTGTCGACGAGCAGCGAGAGGGGCTGGTCGCCGCCGCCTGAGAGGCGCAGCAGGAGGGGGTCGGGAGCGGGAGCGGAGCGGTGCTCGACGGTGAGTTGCAGACGGTCGTCGGGGCGCCGCACGAGATAGCAGGCGGAGTCGGTCCAGGCATGGAGATCGGAAGAGCCGCGCAGGGACTGGCCGAGATTGCGGCGCGAGCGCTTGGCCATGTGGTGGACGAGGATCAGAGCGAGATGATAGCGGCGGTTGATGGCGCGCAGAAAGCCGAGCAGAGAAGAGATGTCTGAAGCGCTGTTTTCGTCGAGAGAATGAAGTCGGACCAGGGGGTCCAACAGCAGTAGTGCCGGGCGGATCCGTTGCACGGTCTGGTCGAGAGCGAGTTGGTCGCGTTCGGTATCGAGGCGCAACCGGTCGGCAGTGACGACCTGCAGGTCGAGGCGGGACAGATCGAGGCCGCGGTGGCGGCACAAGTGGGCGACACGGTCGCGGACGCGGGGCAGAGCATCCTCGGCGAGATACACCAGGGCGGGTCCGGTGGCGTCGACCGGGAAGCGCCCGAGGGCGGGGGTGCCGGACGCGACCGAGACGGCGAGATCGAGGCCAAACCACGATTTGCCAACCTTGGGGCTGCCGCCGACAACCCCGACGGCGGCGGTGGTCCAGAGGTCGCGCACCAACCACTGTGGAGCGTCGGGTTGGGGATCGATGGCATGGACGGGAACGGTGGGCAGCGGATTGGTCATGGCCACAGCGACTCGCGAGCGGCGATCACGTCGCCGGAGCTGACGGTGGAGTGGGACGACTTGGCGGCGCGTTGCAGTGCCGCCAGGGCCAGACGGTCGATGGCGCGCAGGTTGCCACGGCTCATTTCGAAGATGGTTTGCTGAGCGTCGCCGTCGAAGGGATTGGAGCGCGCGCCGGCGAGGGTGCAGCGGTGTTCGACGTAGGCGCCGGTTTCGTCACGGGACAACAGGCGCAACTCGGCGTAATGCGCCAAGCGGTGCGCGATGGCGGCATGTTCGGGACGCCGCAAGAGCACTCTCAGGTGTGGCTGTCCGGCGAGCACGAGGGACACGACGAGACGACTGTCCATTTCGAAGTTGGTGAGGATGCGCAGCATGGCCAACGATTCGGGGCGCAGGTCATGGGCTTCATCGAGCAGGATGACCGGACGCATACCGTCGCTGGTGGTATGTGCGAAAGCGTCCTGCAGTTTGCGCACCAGAGCGGGATAGATGCCGGTGGGCGAGAGGCCGCAGGCGACGGCGATTTCCTTGCACAGGTCACGCTTGGAGAGGCCGGTCACCTTGACGTAATGGACCTGGAAGCGCACCTCCGGCAGCGCGGCGCGGCGACGAGCATGCGCAAGGCGACGGTCTTGCCGGTGCCGGCGGGAGCGATGAGGGCGGCACTCATGCGCTCGTGCACCGCCTCGGCGAGTGCGGCGGCGACCTGTGCCTGAGGATCGAGCGGGAAGCATTCGCGCACCTGCAGTTCGCGGGTAAAGGGGGTCTTGCGGAAGCCCAGTGGGCTGAGGTCGTGGCTCATGGGTGCTGCTCCTGGTCGTGTTGGTCGTGCTGTTGGTCGTCGTGCGGATCGCTATAGCCGCCGTCGGGGTCGACCAGCGGGCGCAGGTCGTTGGCGTAGGCGATGCCGGCCGCGGTTGCCGGTAGTTCGTCGCCGTCCTCGCCGGCGGGTGGTTGCGGCGCGCTGCCGGAGCCGCGCGGCTCGGTCGCGTTGGCCTGGGGATCTACCTCGGCCAGCTCGATCATGCGCCCCTTGTGCGGAATCCACAGCCGGCCGTCGAGCACATGGCGCGCCACCTCGACCCAACTGGCTGCGCTGCCGCGCGGCGCTTCCCACAACCGACCGTCGGCCTTGATGACGTGATCGTTGGAAACCTTGTGCATGGCGCGCACCACGAAGCGGCGGTACAGATCGGCGTCGTCGGTGGGGAAGCGCAGATCCCGCCCCCTCTCCCAGCACTGGCGTGGGGTGGTGTCCTTGCCCAGAGTCTCGTGCGGGGTGTCGTTGTAGCGCTCCAGGAAGTGGCGCAGACGTAGCGTGAGCGCCGCGCAGGCGGGGTCCACGTCGGCGGCGCCGTCGAGGGAACGCAGCACCTGATCGTAAGCGGTGCGGTGGAAGCGTTCGATGGCGCCGTGGCCTTGCGGATACCTGGTGGTGCCGTGGATCAGCAACGCGTCCAGGCCGCCCTGGACCACGGCCTGGGTGTCCTTGGAGATGAAGCCCGGACCCTTGTCGAGGAAGAACAGATCAGCGAGGCCGTGCCGCATGACCATCTCGTAGAGGGCGCGCAGGAACAGCTCGCTGGACTCCGCGGTGCCCACCAGCACCTGCAGGCCGTAGCGCGTGGCATCGTCGATGAAGAACAGCGCCACCCGGCGCAGACGCGCCGCGCCGGCGCGGAAATGCTTGCCGTCGGCGAGCACGCACTGCATACGCTCGGCATACCGCCAGCGCCGCGTGTCGCCCTCACGCTTGTGCGGTCGCCGGCGCGTCGGCAGGCCCATCCGCCGGCACGCGCGCCACACGGTGGTGCGATCGATCTTCAGGTCGACCGGGACGATGCCGCGTTCGCGTGCGCGGCGCACCAGTTCCGGCGCCGAGGCGCGCGGATCACGCTGCTTCTCGGTGTATAGGAAAGCGACCAGCTCTACGCTCAGTGCCTGTGAGGTCGTGGTACGGGTGCGCTGCCGCGGCTCCAGGGCGGCGAGCTTGCCGCTCGCCCAGGCCGCGCGCCAGCGTTGCAGGGTACGCACGCTGATGCGCACCGGGCGACCGTCCAGGTCGACCCGGTCGGCGCCGGCCACGTGGCGTACCGCGGCTCCCGCGGGCCATCCGCCCAGCACCATGGCCTCCACCTCGGCGACCACCGAGTAGCGCAGCAACGAGGTAGCCGAGACCGGTAACGGGGGACGCGATGAATCATTCATGAGCCTACCGTAGCGCCGTCCGGGACGGCTCGAACGGGCGCTTTCGTGGCCGGCGGTGCCCGTTCCCGAGGGCTGCCGGCAGCGCCCTGTTCCCGCGCTTCGGAACCGCCGCTCGCGGCCACCAGCCAGCTCTTGCCGGCCTGCTCCCAGCGCGCCACCAGCCGCGGGCGCGGTGGCCCCCACAGATCGCTGACCGCACCAGCGGCACCCATGCGGTCCCCCAACGTCGCGCTGCACGCCAGCGCCACCAGCACCGCCACGATCGCGGCTCCGCGGCTCTGCCAACTGCGCCCCCAGCGGCGCGCTCCCGACAGCACGGTCATGGTCGCCACTCCCAACCGCGTCGCGATCTGCTCTCGCTCCCGCTTCTTCAACCCCCCACTGACCCCGGTCAGCCGACCAGCCATCTCCAACCGCCGTCCTTGGGTGCGGCGTCGGTACCCATCCAGGCGTTCCCACCAGTGTTGCTCGGACCGCCATATCCGCTCCCTCGCCGCATCCTGCGCCGCCCCGAACAGCGTCGCCTGCCACGCCGGCCCGCCATGGTCAGCTTCCAACAACAGTTCTCCACCGGCGCTGTACGGCACTACCGCCACCCGTCCGTACGGATAGTGCCCGGCTGGATACAGCGTGTAGCGCCGCTTCCCATGCACACGGCATCCCATGCACACGGCACCCCACCACCGCCACCGGGTAGCACGGCCCGGTCTTGCGCTTCCGGTAGTGATCGACGAAGATGGCGCACGTCTGCTCCCCCGTGGCGTAGACGCATCGTGACGGCAGCACGGCGTGTAGGGTTCCGTCCTCATCCGCCTCGTAGTTCGTCGTCGCGAGCGGGAGCGCGTGTGCCTCGGTTGCCCTTGGGAACACTCGCTGCCTCTCGTGTGCCTCGGCTGGCGGTTGTCTCCCGCCGGCCAGGCCTTAAATAAGTGAAGCCCGCAGCTCTCTCGCTGCGGGCTTCACACTTTATGCCCCTATCCCTTCTCCGCCTACGCCATCCTCACCGCAACCGGTACTCCCTCACCGCGCCCTTGGGCGCGCAACGTAATACCCCATGATCTCGCTGACCAGTTCCTCCGGCGTACGGCGGTTGCGTTCCGCGTGGATGCACGCCGTGGAATCGATCAGGAATCCCAGGAGGCAGGCTCCTCGACCGCCTCGCCAGCCAGGATGTCTCGCAGATCGTTGCCAAAGCCACCGTCGAGCACGACCGGGGATCGATTGCGGAGATGGGCGATGCACTCCGACGCGCGGCGCGGAGTAACCGGAGGCGGTGCCATGACGCACACGTCAGTGCCCCGGCGATGGACCAGAAAACGAGCACCCTCCGACTCGATACGGTCGAGCAGCTTCGAGAACGAGCGGCTCCCCTCGGTTGCAGAGATCCGGTGTTCGCGCGCGCTTTCCGTCCGGGAACGGATATCTGATTTTAGAGCCATATGTCTGATGCTATCTTTCCACCAGAGCGGAGTCAATTCCCTCCGCCGAGCAGGCCAGGTCGGTATCAGGTCAGTGAGGACAGTGGGACAGTGGGGGTGCGACTCCATTTTGTGCACGCTTATGCAGCCGCCAGCAGTTCGGCAGGTTGAGGAGGGCCGGGTAGTGAATGTTGGTGGTCGCGGGCAAAGCGCCCGCTCATGATCGACGCGCGCAACTGCAGCATGTGCTGCGCCCCGTTCAGGGTCCAGGTCATACCACTACCCTTCATCCGCGCGGCAGCGACGTTCTTGCAGGCGCTTTCCACCGTGCCGCTGCCGATTGGCAGGTGCTGCTCTCGGTACTGCGGGTAGTTCATGCGCTCGCGGTTTGCCTCGAGGTAGTTGATCTCGCCTTGTATCTCGTCACCGTGCTCGCGGTGACTGTCGCGCAATTGCTCCAGGTCGTCGATCACGACTGTCCCGCCTTCCCGCAGTCTGGCGCGCCACTGCTGCAGATGCTTATCGAACTGCGCCGTGCCCTGCCCGTAGAGGAGCTTGCACACCTTCGCAAGATGATCGACGGCGTGGCAGAAATCCAGGATGTATACACCGTTGTCAGCGTTGTCGATCTCAGCCACCCGGTTCCAGATCCACTCAGCGCCATCGCCGATGAACACCAAGCGCAGTTTCGTCAGGTCCGCACTGCGTCGGTTCATCTCCACCCAGATACGCTGGAAGAACTCGTCGGCATGCTCGATGCCCAGCACATACGAGGTTTTGGTGCAGCGCGCCTGCTGTCGTCCCTCGTCCCACTTCAGTTCAGAGATACTCGCCACCTTGACGTCTCGGAACTCGCGGTCGTATCTCTTTCGCTTGTCATTATCTACGCGTTCGTTACCCTTCGTCGGTACTTTCCCCGCATCGATACACACCACCATCGTGCCAGTGATCTTATTGGCCACCGCCACGCTGCCGTCATGCGCGAACAGCTCCTCAATTTCCTGCTGACGTTGCGCCTCCAGCCGCTCACCAAGTGCGTCCACCATGCATTCGGTCTTGTGCAGTGAGATCTTATCCAATCCAGCGGGACGAAAGATCGTATGGAAATGACTCAGACTCCTTTGATATGGTCCCTGGCCCGCGAACTGGGCCAGATGGTACTCACAGGCAGGGGTCTGCCCGTCTCCGATCCCCAACTGCTCATCCAGCGGCACCCACGTCTCTCCGCTACCGCTGGCGTAGTAGTAGGCGCGCTCCACCGTGACCGGCCCATACAGCCCGTGCACCGTCTTGGCGCGATTCCCCTTGAACCGATACACCACCTTGCCACGCTTCACCCGCCGCCCCTGGTAGCCGGTGCCCGCCTGCTGCGCCAAGTCCTGCACTACCTGTCGTCCCATCTCCATCAGGCACTGGTGCACGACCAGTTCCAACCTCAGCATCCCAGTGGCACTGCTGGCAACGTCGGCGTCGGCGCTGTTGCGCAACTCCATCTTGACAAGCTCAACGATGTGAGCGACCAATTCCTTATCCATGTTGACCTCCCAGTCGTAGCCATCGTGCTATTGACTGGGAGGTCTTTCTACCCCTGCCCAAAACGGGGTCGCACCCGGACAGTGGAGATCCGTTGACAGCGTGTCTATACGTACGGTATACAGATGTTTATGGCTCAGGTAAACTTCAGAATGAAAGATGAACGCTTGGCGCTGATCGATCGAGCTGCGGCGATCCGCGGGGTCACACGGACGGAGTTCGTGCTGCGATCGAGCGAGGCGGCGGCGATCGAGACGCTGAACGAGCGCCCGGTCATCGCACTGGACGCTGAAGCGTACTCCTCGTTCGTCGCTACACTCGATGCGCCGGTGGAACCGAACAAGCGCTTGCAGGAGTTGTTTAAGCGCCAGCCGCTGTGGGAGCGCTAATAACCGCTCCGAAGCCGCTGAACGCTCGTCACGACGTATCACAGTTCGATTGCGGAGCACCCAGCCTCAATACGTGGCTGCTGCGGAAAGCCCGGCTCAACGAAGCCAAGGGCGGCGCCAGGACGTACGTCGTCTGTGACAGAGATCGGGTGGTCGCCTTCTACAGCCTGGCAGCCAGTTCCGTGGAACGACGCCGGGTGTCGTCTCGCGTCGGCAGGAGCATGCCTGAGCCGGTCCCGGTGATCCTGTTGGGCCAGCTTGCAGTAGACGCTGCATATCAGGGAAGGGGCCTGGGGGCCGACCTGCTGATCGATGCCGGCACTAGATCACTGGCGGCCGCCAAGGTAATCGGAGCGCGTGCCATCATCGTCCAAGCGCTCGACGATCAAGCGGCGCGGTTCTACCAGCGATGGGGCTTCCGTCCCTTCTCGGATCGCGAGCCGCTCATGCTGATCCTCCGCATCTCCGAGCTGAGTGCGACGCTGCGAGAATGAACAGCAGACCGGCCGACTACGGCTAGTCGTCGCCCGCCAGCGCCTGAGCCGTGGTGCGCATCGTCCGGTTCAGAGTTGCTCCTCGATCCACTTGCCATCATGGGCCGGGTTGTAGATGAGGCCGCGCTGCATGTCCACGGCCAAGTCCAGCAACTCCATGACCATATGGCCGACCAAGACCGGTGCGTCGTCGGGAAGGTTGGTTACCTCGAGGGTGCCGGATCTCCCCAGGACGGTGAATCTGACCTCCGAGTAGATGGTCCGGTCCACGGTGCCGTTGGCCGTAAAGGAACGCGTCGTGCCGACCGGGGTAAGCCCCAACCGCCCGATCAGCGATTGCGGCAACGACAGCCGGGTGGCACCGGTGTCGACCAACGCGTCCCGCACTAGCAGCCGCCGCACTTCCCGACGCTCGATGATGCCGCTCTCAGCACGGATCTCATCGGCTCGATTGACTAACGTGATTACCGTGGTATGGGGCATGAAACCGCAGGAAAACGTATCACCTCGGCCGGCGGGACGGCAACAGAGGACGGACCCGACCGGCCCGACCCGGTGGCCTGGCCGATCTCGCACCGAGGCATAGCGACCGTGGGACGGCCCAAAGTCACGGCGATACAGACCGGACGTCGATGCGGAGCACCTCGTCGGCCTCCGGTTAATACCACTTCGACTTGTCCACCACATTGGTCAGGGGCTCGCCGGCGAGGAAACGGCGCGCGTTGTCGAGGATGATTCGGAAGCGGCGGTCGGGGATGTTGCCGGCGTCCGCCACCGCCACGTGCGGTGTCATCAGCACGTTTGGAAGTCCCCACAGCTTGTGGTCGGCAGGCAGCGGCTCGTGCTCGTAGACATCCAGCCCGGCACCCGCGATCTCGCCTGACTCGACCGCGTCGGCGAGGTCGTCGATCCTGCACACCATGCCGCGGCCGATGTTGATGAAGTACGCGGTCGGCTTCATCCGTCTGAAGCGGGCGGCGTTGAACGTGAATTCGGTCTCCGGCGTGTGCGGGACGGTGGTGATGACGAAGTCGGCGCGGGGCAGGACGTCGTCCAGCTCTTCCGGGACGCGAAACTCCACGTACGGCAGACGGTGCTCCGGGCGCGGCTCGATGCCGATTACCGCCATGCCGAGCTCGTTGCACAGTCTGGCGGTCTCGTGTCCGATGCCCCCTACCCCGTTGATCAGCGCCGTGGCCTCGCCGAGGTAGAGGTATGGCGTCTTGCGGGCGTCCTTGTTCCAGACGCGGTTGCGTTGCGCGTCCAGATACCATGGCAGGCCGCGGGACAGCGCCAGCACGAACATCAGGATGTGGTGAGAGATGTGGTCGTTGTAGATGCCGCGCGGATTGCAGATGACGAGCGGGTGTTCGATCAACTCGGGGTAGTAGTAGCCGTAGAACGGCCCGGCGTCCGGGTTCTGGACCCAGGCGAGCTTGCCGGCGACGGCCAGCGCGGCCGGAGGCACCCAGCCGTAGACCGCGTCGGCGTCACGGATCGCCGCGAGCGCCTCTTCGTCGGTCTCGGGCGAGGTTACCTCATACTCGGGAACGGCCTCCGCCAGGCGGGCGGCCAGCAGCCGCCGTTCGTGGTCCTGCGGCGGCATGAATACAAACTTGGGCACGAGATGGAGCCTCCTGTCAGTCGGTCTGGGAGCCTGCCGCAATCCGACAGGCGTCCATAGTAGCCCCAACCGCCGCGTCTCGCAGCCGGTCGGGCGAGACGATAGCCGCTCCGTGGTGCCGCCGAGATCGGCGTACGGGTCGACAAGGTGATTGAGGTCATTGATCCGAAGCATGCCGTCCGAGCCCTGCGGTCCTCGCGGATGCGCTCGAGAGAAGAGGCGGTGCCCTACTCCCGTTCCAGATCAAGGAGGCGCTGCTTGCGCCACAGGCCGCCGCCGTAGCCGGTGAGCTTGCCGCTGCTCCCGACCACCCGGTGACACGGGATCACGATGGCGATCGGGTTGGCGCCGACGGCGCGGCCTACCGGGCGGGCGGCGCGCGGACGGCCGATCGCCGCGGCGACCTGGCCGTAGCTCCAGGTGTCGCCATGGGGGATCTGCCGCAGCGTTTCCCACACCCGGCGCTGCAGGTCGGTGCCGGCGGGATGCAGAGGCAGCTCGAAGCGGCGCCGGCAGCCAGCGAAATATTCTGCGATCTGTTCGGCGGCGCGCTCGATCGGCGGTTCCCGGCCGGGTACCGGGGTGGCATCCAGGCGCCGGCACACCAGCCGGAGCTGCGCTGCAAGGCGTTCCGGATCGGCAAACTCCGCCAGACAGAGCTTGCCGCCGGCGGCGCCCAGCATCATCAGCCCCAGCGGGGTGTCCACCGGGGCCAGCGCCAGCAGG
The DNA here is from genome assembly GCA_965262935.1 of Spirochaetia bacterium. GTDB lineage: Bacteria > Spirochaetota > Spirochaetia > SZUA-6 > Bin103 > Bin103. Next base: position 3,411,706 of record OZ253572.1, read on the forward strand.
GTGGAGCCGGCCGCCGCGCCGGGCGATGCGCCGATCAGATGGCGGATCGCGTCGCTGAAACCGCTCAGCGATTCGTATCCGTGGTCGAAGGCGGCGTCCGCGACCGGCGCGCCTTGTTGCAGGTTGCCGACCGCGGCTGCCAGCCGTCGGGCGCGGGCGTAACCGTGGAACGTCATCCCGAAGCGGCGCCGGAACCAGCGCCGCACCGCCTCCGGGCGCAAACCGGCGGCCGCCAGATCGGCGTCGGTCCAGCGCCGCCGTGGGTCGCGCTCCAGATCGGCGAGCAGCGTGGACAGCCATGCCGGAGCGGCGCCGCCGGGATCGAGCGGCCGGCAGCGCAGGCAGGGGCGGTAGCCGGCGGCCAGCGCCGTGCCGGCGGTTGCGAAGAACTCCACGTTGCGCGGGTCCGGCTTGCGGGCCGGGCAGGAGGAGCGGCAGAAGATGCCGGTGGTGCGCACCGCGGCCACGAACAATCCGTCGTAGCTGCCGTCCCGGTCGGTAAACGCCGCGAGCATCTCGGCGCGCGGCGGCATCGCCTCAGCCATGCGTCAACCGTAATCCAGCCGCAATCCGGTGACCACCGGAAAATGAACACCAAAGGGCCGCGCCGCCGCTCGGCGCCCCCGTGCGCCGCCGGTATGCGGGCTTGGCCGGTTCAGTTACTCTGTACCGGTGCGGAGCGCCGCTTCGCGTTCGGGAGAGTGATGGGTGCCTGGTGGTCCCCGCGGTCTTCAAAACCGTTGTCGACCCTGCCAATGCAGGGCGAGGTGGGTTCGATTCCTACCCTCTCCGTTTGTAGTACCGCTTATCCGGTCGGGGCTTGCGCTATAACTACATTTGTAATTACAGTATGATTGGGATGGCATTCGAATGGGATCTCGACAAGAACCAAGCCAACATAGAAAAGCACGGAGTTCCCTTTGAGGTTGCCAAACACATCTTCGATGGCACCGTAGTCAGGTGGCTCGACACTCGGAAAGACTACGGGGAGGATCGCTATATCGGCATCGGCAAGGTGGTGAATGCTTCCCTTGTCGTCGTCTATACTGACCGAGGTGGGAACATTCGATTGATCTCCGCCCGGCCGGCGTCCCGTAAGGAAAGGGAGAAGTACAGTGTCCAAATACGATAAACCTCTCACGCTCGATCAGATCGCCGCCATGCAGGATGAGGATATCGACTTCAGCGATATCCCCGAGCTGGACGAGGGGTTTTGGCGGGACGCGAATCTGGTCGAGCCCGACCGCACCGAGCAGATCACCTTACGTGTGAAAGGCTCCGTGTTGGCCTACTTCAAAGCTTCGGGTAAAGGCTATCAGACGCGAATCAACCAAGTCCTCGAAAGCTACGTGCAGAGAGCACAGTCGCGAGCAGGTAGGGAGAGCCAGAAGAGTCCGGAACTGAGTACAGTGCTCAAGGAACTCCGGCACATCCAGAGCGGCCTGGAGCAGAGCGCGGTGTTCGAGCGGATCCAGGAGTTGCGGGAGATCCAGAGGGGCCTGGAGGAGAGTACAGTACTCAAGGCGATTACGGAGAGTGCGGTGCTCAAGGTGATGGAGGAGTCCCAGATCTGGAAGGAGAGCGCGGTGCTCAAGGCGATTGAGGAATCCCAGATCTGGAAGGAGAGCGCGGTGCTCAAGGCGATTATGGCGAGCGCGGTGCAGGCGATTACGGATAGCGCGGTGGCTGGGGGGATGCACAGGAACCTCATTGACAGTTCAAGCAGATAACTGGCGGCGCGGATTCCGTACGATCCGCACCGGAACAGGAACAGTCATCAATCCTGTCAGGACAGCTTCTACAGCGATCCTGCACCATCGCGTCGCCGATCCAGTTCAACATCTCAAGGATCTTGGCTTCCGCGCCTGACAGGTAGTCGGCACGGATGCCGCTATTTCGGCCCCGCCCCGCGACTACCGCCGGCGGCCGTTGGTTCGAGAGGGGCACGCTGCATCGGGCATGGTCACCGGAACGGTGACCCGCGGGAGCGATCTGATGTCGTCCAGATCCAGCGAGATCGGATTCGCGACGCGGCCGCCGATTGAAAGGCGCCATGTGGCTTCGTCGGCAAGCGGAATGTCGAAGTGGACAAGCAGGTCCACGACTAGCAAAGAGATCATCGCCTGGGCTTGGTCCGTGGGGGGCAGCATCAAGGCCAGCTTTCCCACTACAGGCCCAGTGATTGAGCCGTGTGGCGCAGTGGGATACACGAGGCAGGCCACAAATCGTGACCTTGATACTTCCACCACTGGGATTCCTGGGGAATTGTGCGTTGAGATCGACACGACTAGGCTATCGCGGTAGCCATCATTTTGAAACTGATACACTACCGAAGCGCCGCTCCAATTGACAGGGACCTTGTGCAGGAGCGGATAGAGATTCTGCCGTTAGCAGCGTATGCACGCATCTGATAGTCGTGCTCCTGTCCGGAGCTCTGTGCGCGAAAGCTGTACGCAATGTGTGGAAAAGCGGGCTCGTGGCTTCGCAGCGCGGCGCGTTGCTGCCACCGGAGTCGGCGAGCACCAGCAGTTCTCAGGCGTCGCGGTAGCGTTCGAGGCCGTCACGCTGCCACCATCTGACCGGGTTGTCGGCAGCGAAGTCGCCGGGATCCGGTTTGGTGGCGACTACACCAGGAATCAACCGCGGCTCCTACGGCGGGGTGTGGTCGCCGCAGATGACTGTGCCTCGGGTGGTGGCACATCGTGCTCGAATCGCGGACTTGCCTGACTAAGACAAGTTGTCATTGTAGGCAAATAAGCGTAAGCTGAGCGAGTTCGCTGATATGCTTATGGTACGCAAATCCGCCTCCCCGGCAAAACGCCGGCTGTTCGATGCAGCCATCGCGACCCTTGATTCGCTCCTGCCGCACGCCTGGACCGTCGATATCGCGATCCACTCTGCTACGGGCGGCGTGGTACGGTTGGCCGCGCCTGACCAAACCACCGGAGAGATCGCGGTCCTCGTGTACGACCGTCTTACCACCCGTGAGGCAGCCGCCCTGCCGGAAACAAAGCAGCCCACGGTCGTGGTCGCGAACTGGCTGAGTCCGCGCACCAGAGAACTCCTTGACAGGGCGGGGCTCAGCTACATCGACCATACCGGCAATGTCTATCTGACGCTAAGCAGGCCCGGGCTGACGATCCGTACCACGGGCTCGTCACGGGATCCATCGCCGAAGCCGGCAAAGGCGCCAAACATCCGGGGGCCGCGCGCGTGGGCGTTACTGAGGACCCTCGTGGAGGTGCGCCCTCCCTACGGAGTCAAAGAGCTTGCGTCGACGCTGGCCACCGACGCGGGATACGTATCACGGCTATTGAGCGCTCTCTCCGGCGAGTTGCTGATCACTCGCGCTGAGCGTGGACCGGTCCGGCACGTCGAGTGGGAGTCGATCGTCCGCCAGATGGCGACGAGCTACACTCTGCTTGACGCGAACGATACCACGAACTGGGTCGCGTCGGGAGGCGCAGAACAGTTTCTGCGCGATCTGGCAGCGAGCACGATACGGGGGTGGGCGGTTACCGGATCGTTCGCCGCGGCACCGCTGGTGTCGGTGGCCGCCCCGGAGGTGGCCGTCGTGTATGATGAGGATCCGGAGCGCATCGCATCGGTCACGCGGTTGCGGAAAGTCCGCACTGGCGGGAACGTGGTGCTGGCATGTCCATACCATCGAGTCGTGTTCGAGCGCACCTGGAGCAGAGGTAACGTCGTGTACGCGTCGCTGCCGCAGGTGGCCGTGGACTGCCTGACCGGTCCTGGCCGCATGCCTGCCGAGGGGGAGGCCCTGCTCCACTGGTTGCACCGCACGGCGCCGCGCTGGCAGGCACCGTCTCTTGTCGGCCCGGCAGAGCTGCCGTGAACGCGTCTGCTTCGCCTCCCATTCAGTACGTTGAGGCCCGGCGCGTGCTCCTCGATGCCCTTTCCGGGCTTCAGGCCCATCTCAACGCGGTGGTGCTGATCGGCGCTCAAGCGGTCTACCTACGAACCGCGGGCCGGCTCACCACCTACCAGGCATTCACCACTGACGCCGACCTTGTCATCGATCCGGGCAAGTTGGCCGATACCCCGCCATTGGGCGAAGCGATGACTGCCGCGCGATTCGAGTACGCGGGCGAGCCCGGTATCTGGCAGCGACACCTCCGGCGTGCGGGCTTCGACGACGATGTGATTGTGCCGGTCGATCTGATCGTGCCAGCCCAGGTGGCCCCTCGGGCAGGTCGGCGAGGAGCACGCCTGCCGGGAGATCACGGCAATACTGCGGCACGCAAGAGCCCCGGCGTGGAGGGAGCGCTCGTCGACCACGACTGATCAAGCGTTGTCTTATCTCCGCCGCCTGTTCGCTACGCCGCGCAGCCCTGGCACCAGACTCGCAGTTCAAGCCCTTACCGGCGTCGTAGACGAGATTACCGTCGCCGCCGTGATTACCGGGTACACGCGTGACCTCATCGGCAGTTCAAGCGGATGACTGGCGGCGCGGATTCCGTAGGATCGGCACCGGAACAGGAACAGTCATCGAGTCTATTCGCTCAGCTTCTGCGAGCCGAGCCCTTGAGGTGATATAGTGTGCTCGCGAAGGCCGCTGCATCGATGACACGCTACGACCTGAACGACGAGGTGATCGAGGAGGGTGCGCGCGTTACGAAACATGCGCAAACGGACCCTGGCAACTCAGGAATACCCTCTCCGGCTAGCCTGCGGCGAAGGGGGTGATTGAGTTGACTCGCGAGGAGATTTTTCGACTCACGGCGTTGTCGTCGTGCGCCGGGTGAGCGGCCAAGCTCAGCCAACAGGCACTGGCTCAGGTCCTGGGCCAGCTTCCCGCGCTCGACCATCCCAACGTGCTGATCGATTCGGCGGCCGGCGACGATGCCGGGGTGTACCAGATCGACGCCGAGCGGGCACTGGTGCAGACGGTGGACTTCTTCACGCCGGTGGTCGACGATGGTTATACCTACGGGCGCATCGCCGCTGCCAACGCACTGTCCGACGTGTACGCGATGGGCGGGCGGCCGCTGTCCGCCCTCAATGTCCTCGGCTATCCCCCGGACAAGGTGCCCGTCGCGGTGATCGCTGAGATTCTGCGCGGCGGCGCCGACACGGCGCACAGCGCGGGGTGCGCGGTGATCGGCGGCCATACCGTGCGCAATCCGGAACCGATCTACGGCATGGCGGTGACCGGACTGGTGCATCCGGACAGGCTGCTGACCAAGGATGCGGCGCGGCCGGGTAATCTGCTGATCCTGACCAAGCCGCTCGGCACCGGCATCATCACCACGGCCCTGAAACGGGGCGCTGCGCCGGCGCGCGCAGTGGAGCGGGCCGTGGCGGCCATGACGCAACTCAACCGGTCCGGGCAGGATCTCGCGGCCGCGGGGGTGGCCGCCGCGACCGACGTCACCGGCTTCGGGCTGACCGGGCACCTTGCCGACCTGTGCGCGGCCAGCGAGTGCAGCGCCGAGTTGTGGTACGACCGCGTTCCGGTGCTGGATGCCGCGCTGCCGGCGCTGATCGCGGACGGCTGCGTCCCCGGCGGCACCGCCGACAACCTGGCTGCCGCCGAGGCGGCGACCGACTGGGGCGAGTGTCCGCAGGCGACCCGCATCATCCTCGCCGATGCGCAGACCAGCGGCGGCCTGCTCCTGTGCGTTGCCGCCGAGCGGCAAGAAGCGGTGCGCGCCGTGCTGGCCGCCTACGGGGCCCTGGACGCGGTGGTGGGACGGGTCATGAGCGCCCAAACCGCGCCGGTTGTGGTTACCAAGGGCCCATGAGCTGTTCGGGCCGTTCGGGCTAACCGGCCGCGGACGCCGGCGGCGATCGGATACTGTGAACCGATTGCGATGAACCGGCTCCTGATGCGTCCGAACGCCAGAAGCGGCACAGATTCGCCTGGCGGTACATCGACGCCATCTTGCAACGGCGCTTCGAGGGCGGCCGTACCGGCATCTGACGAGCGGAGCCAAACCCGCGATCGTGAACCGGCCCTGGTGGCGCGGGTCATCAGCCGGACCACGGCTCGCACCGGTACGAGTTACGCCGGAGTCAAGCGAAGCGAACAGGAGAACGCCGTAGGACAGGAGGCGCGCTTGCGGGCGGCCGATCCGGAACACGGCAACAGCGTAAGGGGGGGCTACTTCGGTGGCTTCTCAAGACTCTACAGCGCAGGCCGGCTAACCGCGTAACACAACACTCGGAGCCCCCGGTCGCACCCACAGGCCTGAGGATTGTCCCATGCTGACCGGCACGCCGGACTGGACGCCCGCGCCCGCGTCAGCGCGTCGGGTACCGAGACCTTCTGCTGTGTCGGCGGCGCGGCGTGAGATTGAGATCGTGACCTTGCTGATTTCGTCGCCACGTTTGCCGTCTATCGCATTTCCACCCGTCCGGGTGATCCGTGCCACGAAGCCACGGATGTGGCAGTATCGGCCATGCAATGAGCAGCGCAAATGGTGACCCGCCGCGCGCGGGAAACCGTGATGCCGCGGACGCGCGACAGACCCAGAGGAACGCGTTCGCGTCGATTCCGCCGGTCAACCGGTTGGTCGACGAGTTGGCCGATCTGGGCCTTCCGCACCGGTTGTGCGTCGATCTGGTGCGGCGTGAGCTCGACCTGGTCCGTGCTGCCGAGCCGGTGCCGCCGCGCGCGGTGATCGAGGCGCGGGTGCGCAGTGCGGCGGTGCGTCTCGCCGCCGCGCGCCTGCGGCCGGTGATCAACGCCACCGGCGTGCTGCTGCACACCAACCTGGGCCGCGCTCCGCTGGGCGACGTGTCCGCCGCGCTTGCTGTAGCTACCGGTGGCTACAGCAATCTGGAATTGGATCTGATCTCCGGCGCGCGCGGCAGCCGGGGGCATTACGTGGAACGTGGTCTGGCCGCGCTGTGCGAAGCAGAGGCCGCTACCGCGGTGAACAACTGCGCCGCCGCCCTGCTGCTGGTGGCGAGCGCCGTAACCGCCGATCCGGCGCGCCGTGAGGTAATCGTGTCGCGCGGCGAGTTGATCCAGATCGGCGGCGGGTTCCGCATTCCCGACATCCTCACCGCGGCGGGAGCGCGCCTGCGGGAGGTCGGCACCACCAACCAGACCACGCGCGCCGACTTCGCCGCCGCCTGCGGTGACGGCACCGCTGCCCTGCTGTCGGTGCACCGCAGCAACTTCGTCATGGAGGGATTCGTGGCCGTGCCCCAGCTCGCTGAGTTGCGGGACGTGGCCGCATCTGCCGGCGTGCCGCTGATCGCCGATCTCGGCAGCGGCGCCGTGACTCGCACCGATGGCGTTGCCGGCCTGCCGCGCGAGCCGCGCCCGCAGGAGCTGCTGGCCGGCGGCGCCACGCTGGTATGCTTCAGCGGCGACAAGCTCCTTGGCGGCCCGCAGGCCGGCGTGATCGCCGGCGAGGCGGCGTGGATCGGGCGCCTGAAGGGGCATCCACTGTTCCGTGCCCTGCGCCTGGACAAGGTAGCGCTGGCCCTGCTGCAAGAGACGGTGGACCTGCACCTGAGTGACTCCGCCGACGTTCCGCTGCAAGCCATGCTGCACACGCCGGTTGCCGCGTTGCAGGATCGGGCGGCGGCCATCGTGCGGCGCCTGCCGGCGGCCCTGCAAGCGGCCGCCGCCGGCTGCACCAGCCGCCTCGGCGGCGGCACGCTGCCCGCCGCGACGCTGCCCTCCGCCGGCATTGCCATCGCGCTCCCGGGAGGCAGTGCCGATGCCTTCGCCGCCGCGCTGCGCCGGGCAACGCCACCGGTAATCGGCCACATCCACCGCCACCGCATGGTGCTCGACCTGCGCACTGTCCCGCCGCACGAGGACGATGCGTTGACGGCGGCGCTCGCCATGGCCGCGACAGAACTGACTCTAGCGCCAACGGCCGGGGCACGGCATGAAGCGTCGCTACGCCGGCTGGCGCAGCAGTGACGACGCGCCACTTCATCGCCGCTACCGCCGGTCACATAGACCACGGCAAGAGCTCGCTGGTGCAGGCCCTTACCGGCATCGACCCCGACCGGCTGCCGGAGGAGAAGCGGCGCGGCATCACCATCGAGCTTGGTTTCGCGCATGCCGTGTTGCCGGTGCCCGACCGCGACCTCACCCTGCTGGTGGGGATCGTCGACGTGCCCGGCCACGAGGATTTCGTCAAGAACATGGTCGCCGGCGTGGGCGCCGTGGACATTGCCCTGCTCGTGGTGGCGGCCAACGAGGGCTGGATGCCGCAGACCGAGGAGCACCTGCAAATCGTGGAGTACCTCCGCGCGCGCTCCGGCGTGATCGTCCTCACCAAGGCGGACCTGCTCCCCGACCTGGCGCCGCGCGTGGCCGAGATCCGCTCCGCGGTCGCCGACAGCGCGTTCGCTGACTGTCCTGTGGTGCCGGTTTCGGCGCTCAACGGCACCGGCATCGACGCGTTGCGCCTGGCGATCGGCGCGCAGTTGCAGGCGTTGGCTCCCGCACCGCCCGACGGCACGGCGCGGCTGGCCGTGGACCGCGCTTTCGCGGTGGCCGGCGCCGGCACGGTAGTAACCGGGACCCTCTCCGGCGGCGCCCTGCAGCGTGGCCAGGAGGTGGAGGTGTGGCCGGGCGGGGCGCGCGCCCGCATCCGCACCGTGGAAAGCTTCAACCGGTCCGCCGATCACGCCGGCCCCGCCACCCGCGTCGCCCTCAATCTCGCCGCGGCCGGCTCCGCGCGGGCGGCGCGACCGCCGCGTCGCGGCGACCTGATCAGCACACCGGACAGCGTGTCCGCGAGCGAATACCTGGATGCGCGGGTGTGCCGCAGTCCGAGAGCCGACGACCGCGCCGCCCCACTGCTGCGCGACGGGCTCCGGGTGCGCATGCACCATGGCACGGCCAACGTCGCCGCCACCGTCCGCCTCGAAGCGGACCGCGCTCGCGGCGGACTGGCACCCGGCGCATCCGCTGTGGCGCGCATTCACCTGGACCAGCCGCGCGCCCTGCTGATCGGCGACCGCTTCGTGCTACGCGACTGGTCGCAGCGCCACACGCTGGCCGGCGGCGTGGTGCTCGACCCGGCGCCGCGCCGGCCGTTGCGCGACCGCGTGCAGCGCGCGCAGCTGCAGGCCGTCGGCGACGCTCCGCGGGATGTCGCGGCGATCCTGCTCGCGCGCGCGGCCGCCGACGGCGTGGTGGCGCTGGCCGAACTCGACCGGCTGGTACCGGCGGCGCCGGCCGAGCTGGAGCGCACGGCAATCGACCTGGCCGCGAGCGGGCGGCTGCGGCTAGTCGATCGGTTCGCAGCCGACGCCGAATGGTTTGCCGGCCGGGTGGCGGCCGCTGCCGACACCATCGACGGCGAGCTGCGCGATCACCCGGAGCGTACCGGGATTGCGGTCACCGCGCTGCACTCCGTGGTGGCGCCACCCGGCGCCCTCCCCCGCCGCGCGGCCGCCGCCCTGCGCGACGCGGTGCTCGCCGCACTGGCGCAACGCGGTTATCGGCGATCGGGAGCGCTGATCCGCCCGCCCGGTCATACGGCGGCGCTGCCGGCGCATCTCTCCCGGGCGGCCAAGGCGATGCGCGTCACCCTCGCAGGGGCGCCGCTGGCGCCGCCGAGCCGCGGTCAACTCGCCGCCGATCGAGCTGGCCAGGCGGTACTCGAATACCTGGTAAGTTCCGGCGAGGTGGTGCAGCTCGACCAGGACGTTGTGCTTCGCGCGGACGCCTACGAACAGGCACGCTATGCCGTCATTGCATTCCTGCGCCGGCACGGCAGCGCCACGACCAGCGCCCTGCGCACGGCGGTCGGCACCAATCGCCGGGTGATCATTCCGCTGCTCGAACGGCTCGACCGCGACGGCGTAACCCTGCGCGCCGGCAACGAACGCCGCCTCGCGGCACCCGACACCTGATCGCCGCGGTGCAACGGACCTACTGCTCGAAGAAGGTCTGCGCGCGAACGCCGCGCCCTTGGCGGGCCTGATCGAGCCCCTTGCGGATGCCGGCGACCGTGGCGGCGTAGTCGAGTTGATCCTGAACCTCCTGCCACGTCTGCGCGTCCGTAATCACGCTGATATCCTGATCGAGGACGCTGCCGTTGATTAGCTCCTCCATCGCCATTGCGGCGTTGTCGTCCATCGCCTCGGTCTCGCTGAAGTTGAAGATCACTACCTCGTGGTCCGCCAGGTCGGGGCTGATGACCCGTACGATCTCGCGCGCAGACGCGATCGAGCGCATTTGGCGTACGCTGGAACCCATGGAGTTTCAGCGGATTGTGATCGACCCCGATATATGCGAGGGCAAGGCAACAATCAGAGACACTCGCATGACAGTCGAGTTCGTCCTCAAGCTGTTGGGAGCCGGGTATACGGCGCAGGACGTGATCCGTGAGTACCCGGGTTTGGAGCTTGCCGACATCTATGAGTGCGCGACGTTCGGCGCCTGGCTGGCAAGCGACAACACCGTATCCGTGGGATGAGGCTGATCGCCGACATCCACATTTCTCCTCGTACCGTTCAGTTCCTCAACTCGATTGGGCACGATGTCCTGTTGAGGCGGGAATGAATTTCCCACCCGCGCCAATAGCGAGCACAATTCGCTCGGATGCGCGGCGCTGCAAGCCGCGCGGAGCGGCCCAGGGTTGCGGCTGAGGCGACGATCCAGCACTTGGCACGCTTTCTGCTTACTCCTTGGCAAGCGCGACGTGAAGGACGTCGCAATCAACCAGATCCGCAACAGCGGAGGAGGAATACCATGAGTATTCGCAAGTACAAGAAGAGCGTGATCTTCGGATGCGCGGCCATCGCCGCGGCGCTCGTTGTTCTGCCGGCCGCGGCCCGCACCTGGCACGGTATGTGGAGCAACGACGCCGAGACCGGCGCCCTCGTGGCGACCGTGGACCCGGACGGGCCGGCGGCCGGCGCGGGACTGCAGCGCGGCGACATCATCGTGCAGGTCGATGGCGCCGCGATCGAGAATCACCGCGACTTCCTCGCGGCGATCAGCGACAACGGCGTCGATGACGCGCTGGACCTGGAGCTGCGGCGCGGCAACGAGAGCGTTTCGCTCTCCCTGACCGTCGGCGAAACCAGCCGAGGCCCCTATCTCGGCCTGCTGATCGTTCCCGGCGGCGCCGGTGCATTCGAGGCCGAGACCTTCCGCGATCTGCAGGACCGCGGCCGGCGCGGGTTCCGCGGACGCGGCGGCGACCGCTCATTGCGCGGGCGCGGCATGGGCAGCGGCTGGCAGCAGGAGCAACAGAATACGACGGCGTCCGGCGGCGACTCGACCTAGCCGCCGGACGCCCTCCGGTACCGGCCGCAACCCACCGGGGATGACGCTTTCCGCGCCATCCCCGGTTTCGTTCGCCTGAGCATCCATGCTTGAATGTCGACGGAGCAACACACCATGAAAGGGCCGACACGGAGCGCATTGCTGGGCTTCGGCGTGGCGCTTGCCGCGTTCGCCGCGGTCAGCGCCCTCGCCACCATCTCCCTGCGCAGCGAGCGCGAGCGCAACAGGCTGCTCGCTCAGTATGAAGCGGAGCGCATCGCATCGGGGTTGTTCCTGATCGTCGCCCAGGCAGCCGCCGGCGCCGACGTCGATACATCCGCCGCCGAATCGATCATCCGTGCCGCCACCTACGACGACGCCGGCCGCATTGAGCCGATCCGCGTCGGCTCGGTGCCGCCGCGCATCGACCCCGACCTCCTGCAACCGGGCCAGGACCGGTTTGAATACGATGCCGCTCGGCGCACCCTGACCCTGTACCGGCGCCGTTGGCTGCCGGACAACATGCGTGTCCGCACCGCCGGCCGGCGCGGCGGCGGCCGCCGCCCCGGCGGTCACGAGTACATCCTCCTGGAAGTGGACTCCGCCGGATACTTCCGTACGGACCGCCGGTTGCTCGCCGCGCAGATCGGCAGCCCGCTGCTGATCGCCGCGGTGGTCGGCGGCGGCGCCGTACTGATTCGCAACAACGCCCGCTACCGCCGCCGGCTCGACGCGCAACGTCAACTCGTGGAGCTCGGCGAGGCCGCGCGCACCCTGACCCACGAAATCAAGAACCCGCTCAGCGCCATCCGCCTCAAGACGGCGATCCTGCGCCGCACCGCGAGCGGCGCAGGCGCCGCCGCAGCCGATCTGCAAGCGATCGACGATGAGGTCAGCCGGCTGGCCGTGCTTGCCGACCGGGTGAGCGACTTCATTCGCGACCCCGCCGGCAACAGCGAGCGCATCGATCTGGGACCGTTCCTGGACGAGTTGATCGACCGCCATGCCGCGCTGGAGGTGCAGCGTCCCGCCACGCCGCTGTTCGTGCGCTTCGACCGCGAGCGACTGCGCTCGGTGCTCGACAACCTGATCCGCAACGCCATCGAAAGCACGGTCGATTCATCTCCGGTGCAGGCGATCGCCGAGGCATCATCGGCTCGGGAAGCCACCGTGCGGATCCTCGATCGTGGGGCTGGCATCGCCGCTGACCAGCGGACGCGGGTATTCGATCCCTTCTACACCACCAAGTCGAAAGGCTCGGGAATCGGCTTGGCGATCTGCCGGCGATTCGTGGCCGCGGCCGGCGGCACCCTGGAGTTGCGGCCGCGCGCGGATGGGGGTACCGAAGCGGTGGTCACCCTGCCGCGGGAACACACGGCGGCATGAGCCGCAACGATCGCGCCGCAGTCGCCGGCGGTCGCGCTGCGCGCACCAGGGTGCTGATCGCCGACGACGAGCCCAACATCCGCGACTCGCTGCGCCGCTTCCTGGAACTTGACGGCATCGAGGTGGTGACCGCCGACAACGGCCTCGCCGCCCAGCGGCGGATGCAGGAGGAGCCGTTCGGCGCCGCGATCGTCGATCTGAAGATGCCGGGCATGGATGGCCTGGAGCTGCTGCGCTGGATCCGCATGGAGCGGCCGCGGCTGCCGGTGATCATGATCTCCGCCTACGGCGAGGTGAGCGACGCCGTGACCGCGATGAAACTGGGCGCGCATGACTATGTGGTGAAGCCGTTCGACCCCGAAGAACTGGTGCTGCGGCTCGGCAAGCTGGTAGAGGCGCAGACGCTGCGCGACCACGCCGAGGTGGCCAGCCGCGGCACCGCCGAGTCGCCGCCGGAGCTCGGCGACAGCCCGCCCATGGCCGCCATCGCCACGCTGGTGCGCAAGGTGGCGCCTACCCCCGCGACAGTACTGATCACCGGCGACAGCGGCACCGGCAAGGAAGTGGTGGCGCGCGCGCTGCACCACCACTCGCGGCGCTCCGGACCGTTCATCCCGGTCAACTGCGGCGGCATTCCCGACACCCTGCTGGAGAGCGAGCTGTTCGGTTACGAGCGCGGCGCATTCACCGGCGCCGCACAGCGCAAGGTCGGCATGTTCGAGTTGGCGGCCGCGGGCACCCTGTTTCTCGACGAAATCGGCGAGATGCCGGGCCAGTTGCAGGTGAAGCTGCTGCGCGCCGTTCAGGACCGCCGCATCCAGCGCCTCGGGGCTACCGCTTCGACGCCGATCGAAACCCGCCTGGTCGCCGCCACCAACCGCGATCTGGAGCAGGAGGTAGCCGCCGGGCGCTTCCGTGAGGATCTCTACTACCGCCTCAACGTGGTACGCGTGCACGTGCCGCCGCTGCGCGAACGGCTCGCCGACCTGCCGCGCTTGGCGGGGCGCATCCTGGCGCGCCTCAACCAGAGCATGGGTAAGCAGATACAGGGGCTCACGCCGGCCGCGCTCAGCGTGCTGCAAGGCTACGGTTTTCCCGGCAACGTGCGCGAATTGGAGAACATTCTCGAGCGGGCGGTGATCTTCGCCGAGGGCGCCGTCATCGATACCGCCGATCTCGACCTTGCCGGTGCCGGTGGCGATGCTGCAGGGCCACCACCAGACGCACAGCGCTCGCCGGGCACGCTCAAGGACAACGAGCGCACCCTGATCGCCGCCGCGCTCGCCCGCTGGGAGGGCAACCGAACCCGCGCCGCGGCAGAGTTGGGCATTACCCGGCGCACCCTGTTCAACAAGCTGCGCCACTACGGCCTCGACTGACGCGCGCCGGCGCAACCAAAAAAAGGGCCGCCCCTGAGGGCGGCCCACATAGGTCAGTTCGGGTGAATCCTCACCCGAACGCGTATCTCACACAAACTATACCTACCTCCTCAACAAAAAAGTCTCGTTGGCATGGGCCGCTGCTGTGCAGCGACCCGACCCGGGGTGCCGTCAACGACGCCATGCCCAGGCCCAGTCACGGGCAAACATTCGCTGGCCAGCCTACCGCGCTGCCGCCGCCCGTGTCAATCCCCTCATCCCGGCATTTCCCGGCATCCGAAAACGATTGACAAGAGGCCCTATCCGTCATTTCCTACCGGCACCAAACGGAGGATTCCCGCACCGTGCAACTTGGCATATTCGCTTATACGTTCGTGCGCTCGACTGTCGAAGAGGTGTTCGACGCCGTGCGCGCACACGGCATGGCGAACACCGAATGGAACTACGTTGCGATTGCGCAACAGGAGGTTCCCGACCGCATCGATCCCGCATTCGCGCAGCGCGTGCGCGGTGCCGCTGCCGAGCGCGGCATCACGGTCGATTCGATCGCCGGTTACACCAATCTGGTCGATCCCGACCCGGCGCGCAGGCGTGCGGCGGTCCAGCGGCTGTTCGGGCTGATCCGCAGCGCCCGCGCGCACGGCGCCGACAAGGTCGCCCTGTGCACCGGCAGCCGCGATCCCGCCAGCATGTGGCGCTGGCACGACGCCAACGACGATGCCGATGCCTGGGCCGATCTGCTGGCCGCGCTCGGCGCGTGCATTCGGGTCGCCGAGGAGGCCGACGTTACCCTGGTGTTCGAGCCGGAGGTGAACAACGTCGTGCACACCGCCGGCAAGGCACGCCGGCTGCTCGACGAGTTGCAGTCGCCGCGCCTCAAGGTGGTGTTCGATGGCGCCAACATCTATCACCAGGGCGAGCTGGCGCGCCAGCAGGAGATGCTCACCGAGGCGATCGACCTGCTCGGCGCCGACATCGCCCTGGCGCACGCCAAGGACATCGAGCAGGACGGCGACGCCGGGCACTCGGCGGCCGGTACCGGCAAGCTCGATTTCGCCCACTACCTCGGCGAGCTGGCCCGGTCGGGGTACGACGGACCGCTCCTGATCCACGGCCTGGAAGAGCACCAGGTGGCGGACAGCGTGCGCTTTCTGCGCGGCCACCTGGACCGGAGCCGGTAATGCAGATCAACCTCGATACGGTGCAGGGCGGGATCGGGCGCATCCCCCTGGCCACCTTGCTGCCGCTGGCGCGCACGTGCGGCTTCGACACGGTGACCTTTCCGCTGTGGGAAATCGATACTGCCGAGCAGGCCGCGGCCGCGGCCGCACGAGTACGCGATCACGGCCTGCAGTGGTCGCTGATGCCGATGGACATCGACATCATGCGCGAGTGCCCGCACCATGAGTACGCGGCCGACCTGGAGCAGTTGCAGCGGCAGATGGACCTGGCGCAGGCCGCCGGCGTGCAGCGCTACTACAACCACATGTGGCCGGGCAGCAACGAGCGGCAGCGGGATGACAACTTCGCCTGGTGCGTGGAGCGGTTCGGCACGGTATTCGAGGCGGCCGGCGCGCGCGGCATCAAGGCGGGCCTGGAGTTCCTGGGGCCGAAACCGCTGTGCGACTCGTTCCGCTACCCGTTCATCCGCGGATTGCGGGAGATGCTGACCCTGGCCGATGCGATATCGCCCGAGGTGGCGGTGCAGTTCGACACCTTCCACTGGTATACGTCCGGCACCACGCTCGACGAGATCCGATTGCTCGGCTCCGGCGACCGCGTGGTCGGCGTGCACCTCAACGACGGCTGGCAGGGCCGCTCACGCGACCAGCAGCAGGATCTGGAGCGCGAGCTGCCGCTCACTACCGGGGTGATCGACAGCGTGGCTCCGGTGCGCGTGTTGCACGAGTTGGGCTACCGCGGACCGGTGTGGGTGGAGCCATTCGAGCCGGCCGCCACTCGACTGCGGGCGATGCCGCTGGAGCAGGCGCTGCAGACCCTTGCGGAGAGCACCGCCGAAGTGCTGCGCCGCGCCGGCGTACGCTGAAGCCGGTCACTGGCTCCATGTGGCGCGGTGTCCGGCGGGAGGTGGTGGTCCACCGTACCGGGTTTCGCGGCCGGCACGCGCGAGCACGGCCGCCCGGCACCGCGCGTACTCCGCGACCGGCGCGGCCGCCGGGGTGTGCGGAGCGTCAGCGGCCGGGGATGACGCGTGTACCCACACCGGGTAGGATCGGGCCGTGCAACGAGGAGCGCTGTGCACGCCATGAGCCGGGTCGCGGTCATCCCCCGTCCGGTGGCCGTGACCGCTGGCGCCGGTGCGCTGCCGGTCACCGCGGACACCGCGCTGCTGGCCGACCGCGACAGCGCCGCGGCGGCCCGCCTGCTGGCTGCCTGGTTGCCGGCCGTCGGCGGACATCCGCGCCGCGCAGGCACGCTGCGCTCCCCCGCCCCACCGGGCTCGATCACGCTGACCACCGACACCACCCGCACCGATCTGCACGACGAAGGCTACGCGCTCACGGTAACCCCGCGGCGCGCCACGGTCACCGGGGCCACGCCGCGCGGCGTGCTGTGGGGCGCGCAAACGCTGCGCCAGCTTCTGACGCCGCCGGCGCCGCCGGACGCCGGCGCCGGCGAATCGGACGCGCCCGCCGCGCTGCCGGCCGTCGACATTGTCGACCATCCGCGGTTTGCCTGGCGCGGCCTGCACCTCGACGTGGCGCGCCACTTTTTCCCGGTGCCGTTCATTGAGCAACTGATCGACCTGATGTCGCTGTACAAGTACAACACGTTGCACTGGCATCTGACCGACGACCAGGGCTGGCGGATCGAGATCCGCTCCCGCCCGCGGCTCACCGAGATCGGTTCGCGGCGCACCGCCACTCCCCTGCCGCACGACCGCACGGGCTCCGACGGCACCCCCTGCGCCGGCCACTACACCCAGGCGGAGGTGCGCCGGGTGGTGGCCTACGCCGCCGAACGCGGCGTGACGGTGGTGCCGGAGATCGAGATGCCCGGCCACGCACAGGCGGCGCTGGCCAGCTACCCGGAACTGGGCTGCGCCGGCGCCGGCTACGAGGTGGCCACCACCTGGGGCATCAAGGGCGACGTGCTGTGCGCCGGGCGGGACACCACCTTCACGTTCCTGGAGGAGGTGCTGGACGAGGTCCTGGAGCTGTTCCCGAGCCCGTTCATCCACGTTGGCGGCGACGAGTGCCCGAAGCAGGCGTGGCGCGCCTGTCACCACTGCCAGCAGCGCATTGCCGCAGAGCGGCTCGCCGGCGAGGATGAACTGCAGAGCTGGTTCATCCGCCGCATGGCCGGCTGGCTGGCGGACCGGGGCCGGCGCCTGCTGGGCTGGGACGAGATCCTGGAGGGCGGCCTGGCGCCCGGCGCCACCGTGATGAGCTGGCGCGGCAGCGACGGCGGCGTGGCGGCGGCGACCGCCGGCCACGACGTGGTGATGTCGCCCAACACGCACTGTTACTTCGACTACTACCAGTCGCGGGACACCGCGGCCGAGCCGCCGGCGATCGGCGGCCACCTGCCGCTTGAGCAGGTGTATGCGTTCGAGCCGGTGCCGCCGGCCCTCGCCGGCCATGCCGCCCACGTGCTCGGCGTGCAGGGCAACATCTGGACCGAGTACATCGCCACCGCGTCACAGGTGCAGTACATGGCGTTCCCGCGCGCCCTGGCCCTGGCGGAGGTGGCCTGGACCCCGGCCGAGTTGCGCTCCCCGGACCACTTCCGCCGCCGCCTGGCAGCGCACCGGCCGCTCCTCGACTCGTTGGGCGTGCACTACCGGCCCTGGGCCACCTGAAGCGCTCCCAACCGGTCCACGCCCCACACCCTGGCTCGCGCCGCCCCCGCCGCGCGCACGCTTGCGCCGCAGTGCACGGCACCGCAGTGCACGGCACGCGGGTTGTGTGCACACGGTCCGCGGTACCCCTCGCCCACCGGCAGCCTGCCCGCCTTTCCGGCCTCCTACACCGCCTCAGGTGCGGCCGGCGCCCGCACGGCGGCGAGCGCCTGTTCGGTTGCGCGCAGGGTGGCATCGATGTCGGCGCGCTCGATGCCGTAGTGGGTGACCATGCGCAAGTCGGAGTCGCCCGGATTGATCAGCACGCCGCGCTCGCGCAACGCGTCGGCAATGCGCTGCCCGGAGCCCGCCGGCACGCCGAAATAGACGATGTTGGTCTGGATCAGGTCCGGATCCAGGCGCACGCCGTCGATCCGCGCCAAGCCCTCGGCCAGCACGCGTGCGTGCTGATGGTCGTCGGCCAGGCGCTCGATCATGGTGTCCAGCGCCACCAGGCCGGCCGCCGCCAGCACGCCGACCTGGCGCATGCCGGCGCCCAGGAGCTTGCGCCAGCGGGTCGCCTCCTCGATGAACTCGCGACTGCCGCACAGCACGCTGCCGACCGGACAGGCGAGCCCCTTGGACAGGCACACCGTCACCGAGTCGGCCGCCGCGGCAAGCGCGGCCGGCGGGGTATCCAGGGCCACCGCCGCGTTGAACAGCCGCGCGCCGTCAAGGTGCACGCCGAGGCCGGCGGCGCGCGCCGCGCCGGTCATGGCCGCGATCTGTGCGCTGTCCAGCGCCCGCCCGGAACTGGCGTTGTGGGTGTTCTCGATGCACAGCAGGCGGGTGCGCGGACAATGGTAGTCGTCCGGCTTGACGGCAGCGGTGATCGCTTCCGGCGCCAACTCGCCGTAGCGGTTGGTCGGCAGCGGGAACAGCACCACGCCGCCGAGCACCGACGCGCCGCCGGCCTCGTGTTCGAAGATGTGGCACTGGTCGCCGATCAGGATCTCGTCGCCGCGCCGCGTCTGCGCCAACACCGACACCAGGTTGCCCTGGGTGCCGGAGGCCACGAACAGGCCCGCCTCCTTGCCGAGCAGCGCCGCCATCCGCTCCTGCAGGCGGTTGACGGTGGGATCGTCGCCGTACACGTCGTCGCCGAGCTCGGCGTCGTACATGGCGCGCCGCATCTCGCGGCTCGGGTGCGTTACGGTATCGCTGCGCAGGTCAATCATCGCGCCCCGCATTGTGGCGCGCCGCAGCGCCGCGCGACAAGCGCACCGGTGTTGCCGGTTACGCGGAGGCGCCGGAGTAGCGCTTGAGGCCGCGGCGCCACAACACGCGCGACACGACCAGCGTGAACAGCGCCACCGCCAGCGCCAGCACCACCCGTTCGGCAGTGAGCCGGCCGACCGCCGCCTCGGCCGGCACGGTGACGGCGATCGCCACCGGCACGATGAAGGTAAGAATGAAGCGCAGCCATTGCGGGTAGATGCCGATCGGCCAGCGCGCCGCCTGATACACGTCGCCGAAGATCGCGAAGATGTTCTCGATGTGCAGGAACCAGAACGAGGCCGCCGCCATGGCCAGAAAGAAGCTGTAGATGATGGCGCCGCCGGCCAGCAGCATCAGCGCGAATCCGGCGCTGTCGGCGACTGCCACCGCTTCGCCGCGCCGTACCAGCGCTACCACCAGCACGATCACGCCCAGGGCCACGTCGACCAGCTTCCACACCCGTATGTCCGAGATGCTGATCAGGAACTGTGCCTCGACCGGCTTGGTCAGGGTGTAGTCGAGGGTGCCCTGGCGCACATCCTCCATCAGCCGCGCCATGCTCGGCTCGATCACCCCGCCCATCGCGGCGCTCATCAGCAGGTAGACCCCGAGCACCGCCAGAATCTCGTCCTGCCCCCACCCGCCGAGGCTATCGGTATGGCCGAACACCACCAGCAGGCCGCCGAGCGCGGCACCGACCGCCACCCCCGATTGCAGCAGTTGCAGGTACAGGTTGGCGCGATAGGCGAACTCGTTGAGCAAGCCGATCTTGAAAAAGGTCCAGGCAACGCGCAACGCGTGCAGCACTAGTTTCCGACCGCCGTGAACTTGCGTACGCCGAGCCGCCACGTCACCTGCAGCAGCACCAGCGCGACCACCAGCCACAGCACCTGCATCTGGAATCCGGCCACGATCATCGCCCGGTCCAGCCGGTTCAGCAGCAACTCCACCGGGAACCAGATGATCCATCGGAACGGCAAGTACCAGCTCAACCGCTCCAGCCATGCCGGCATCAGTTCCAGCGGGGCCAGCCGCCCGGAGAAGAACAGCATCACCAGGAAGTAGATCTGAGCGAGCGCCGTGCTGCGCGTGGTCCAGAACGCCGACAGTGCGAACGTCCAATCCAGCACCATGCGCATCCAGTAGGCGGCCGCCAGCGCCACCGCCCCCAGCGCCAACGACGCCGCCCGAAAGCCGAACGCCGGATCGAACAGGAAGGTGAGCAGGATCACCACCGGAACGATGATGGTCAGGGTCAGGATCTTGTAGCCGATGTTGTCGGCCACGTCGCTATGGAACGGATGGATCGGCTTGAGCAGCATGGCGGACAGCTCGCCGCTGCGGATCCGGTATTCGAACTCGTAGATGATCCAGGTGAAGGTGAGTTGGTTGACCACCATCAGGACAATGAAATAGGCGGCGAAGTCGGCCGCCCCGTAGCCGCCCACCGTGCCGCGCGCCGCGGCCACGGTCACCCACACCACCAGAAACACGGTCGGTTCCACGATCCGGTTGATCATCCAGATCGCCATCGCCACGCGGTACTGGAACTGGAGCGCCACGGTAATCTTGAGGTAGACCCAGTAGATGGCGAGCACGCCGCGACTTACGCCTCGGCGGGGTGCCCGGACCGGTCCAGCGCGCCGGCAAACACCTGCGCGATCACATCCTCGATCGGTGGGTCCTCCACCGTGAGATCAATGACCGGCAGGTCGGCCAGCAGGCGGCCGGTGACCTGCGGCGTGTCGGCCTTGGGCACCCGCAACGTGTGCCGGAGGCCCTCCGAGGCGACCACCTGCCCGTAGCGCGACAGGTCGGCGCCCTCCTGTTGCACTTCGACCACCACCGTCTTCAGCGGCGAGAACCGCGCCACCAGTTCGGTCAGCGCGCCGTCGAACAGAATGCGCCCGTGATCGATCACGATGATGCGCTTGCACAGCGCTTCGACATCGGCCATGTAGTGGCTGGTGAGCAGCACGGTGGTGTTGTGCAGCCGGTTGTGGTCGGCCAGAAACGCCCTGATGCGGCGCTGCATGGTCACGTCCAGACCGATGGTCGGCTCATCGAGAAACAGCACCTGCGGGCGATGGATCAGGGACACGGCAATCTCGCACTTCATCCGTTCGCCGAGCGACAGATTGCGCGCCGGCCGTTCCAGCAGCGGCCCCAGTTCGAGCAGTTCGGTGAGCTCATCCAGCGTGCGCCGGTAGTCCGCGGAGGGCACGCGGTATACCACGCGGTTGCGCTCCAGGGAGTCGATCACCGGGATGTCCCAGACCATCTGGTTGCGCTGGCCCATCACCAGGGTGATGCGGCTCAGGAAGGCGCGCTCGCGCTTGGACGGCACATGGCCGAGCACCGTGGCGTGGCCGGAACTGGGGAACAGCAGGCCGGAAAGCATCTTCAGCGTGGTGGTCTTGCCGGCGCCGTTGGGACCGACGAAGCCGACGAATTCGCCCGCCTCGAGGCCGAACGACACCTCCGTTACGGCGGCCACGGAGCGAGTGCGGCGCGCGAACAGGCTGCGCGCCGCGGCGGCCAGGCCCGCCTCCCGCTCCGGCACGACGTACGTCTTGGTGAGCTTGCGTACGTCTACCGCCAGCATCAGTCGGCCCGCGCCGGGGTTACAGGGCGGCGCGCAGCAAGGCGCGTATATCCCGCACCAGCGCCGTGTAGCGGGTGGTGCCGGGCGGCAGCCGTTGGGTCTCCAGGCGGCGGCCATTGACGTACACGGTCGGCGTGGCCTGCACGCCGGCGCGCACCGCCTCGTCGATGTCGCGCCTGATGTGACGGGCGGTGGCTTCGCTCTGCAGCGTGGCCAGAAACGCATCCATGTCGGTAATGCCCGACTCTTCGGCATTGGCGAATATGCGCGCCGCCGCATGGTTCTGGAAGTGCTCGAACAACAGCAGGTGGAAGTCCAGAAAGCGATCCTGCCGATGGGCCGCGTAGGCGGCCGCGGCGGCGACGCAGGACGTGCTGACCTGTTCGCGGCCCATGTGCGGGTTGCAGGTGGCATCCAGGGGGAAGAACTTGAACACCACCCGCACGTCGCCGGGAAAGTCCTCGACCAGACGCAGCGCCTCGGGGTCGAAGTCGCGGCAGTGAGAGCAATTGTAGTCGCCGAACACGACTACCTGTACCGGCGCGTCGGCGGCACCGACGCCGGGCGAGTCCGCGACCGAGAACTGTTGCGTGGTGCGGCTCAGATAGAGCGAGGTGGCGCCGAGGGAGCCGGCCATGGAGCTTGCCGACCGCCCGGCGACACCGATGGCGCTGGTTTCCAGGCCCAGCGTGGCGCCGGCCGCCACCACGCCGCCGACGGCCAGTGCCAGCGCCGCCGATCCGAACGCGGTTCCCGCTCCTCGCGTCTGGCGCCGGCCGCCGGCCGCCGCACCGGTCTGACGCCGGCGCCACACCAGCACCGCGAACAGCGCGAAGGTAACGAGCTGCAGCGCGGCACAGTACAGGCACAGCGCCCGGATCACCGCCGCCGCGATTACCAGCAGCGCCAGCGCCACGATCGTGGACAGCCCGCTCAGGGCGGTCGCGATGTCCAGGTTGATGCTCGCCAGACGGCGGAACTGACGCAGCAGCGGCAGCGCCAGCAGGACGCCGACCGCGCCGTACACGGCCATCGCCAGCGCCGAGATCGGCACCCCGGCAACGGCCGCGAAGCGCGATTCGCTGACCCGGTCGCAATCCACGTAGGCGGAAATGCTGCAGCCGCTGTCCTGACCGGCCACAACGTGCTGGAAGTAGTTGTTGGTCAGTATGACCGTCAACGCGAGACCGGCCACGACCAGCACCAGTGCGATCCACTCCAGGGGCTTCGTGGCGCTGTCGGCCGGCGGTACTGACGGACTGCTTGATGAACTGCGGGGTCGCTGGGACATGACCAACAAGGTCGCAGCCTGGCCGGCCCACGTCAAGAGAGGGGCCATGGGAGGCATGGGAGGCATGGCAGCGCCGACCAAGAAATACCCGAACGCTTGCTTGACGGAGGCTCACACTACGCTCACACTGTGCCTCGACGTAGCCGCGACGGGTGGTCGGCGTCGGATGGGAATGACGGGTCTACGCGAGCTTGAAAATGAACAAGACGTTTCATCATCATGAGCCGGCACGGTCACTCCGTGACCTGCACGACGACAGACGGCGATGCACGGGCACGTTCCGTTCAACGGCGCTCGCCGGTCAGGGCACAAGCGACTGATGCCGCGCGCTGACCGAGGGTCCGGAAACATCAACACCCGGGTTCGCGACCTGGTCGCCGATCTTGAAGCGGCGGTGGCCGATGCGGAGCTGATCGTCGACCAGCACTTGCTCGAGCGGGTCACCAATCTCAACCAGATCTTCGCGACGCTGCACCGGCAGGGTCCGCAGCGGCTGCGTCAGGCGCGCTCCGCCACCTCCCGCCGGCGGACCAAGCGCGACGCAAGCTGACCGCCTTCGGGCGCCGGTAGCGACCCCGCCGCCGTGGCGATACCGCAGCCGCCGGCTCTTCCACTTCGGCGCGCGCGGTCGTGAATTTCGCGTGGGCGCTGTTCGTCGACCTCGGGATCATCGCGGCGGCACTGGCCATCGCCACGTTGCTGCGGGCCAGGATCGGATTCTTCCAGTCCTTTCTCATCCCCAACGCGATCATCGCGGGTCTGCTGCTGCTGCCGTTCTACAACTGGGTTGCGCCGCTCCTTGGCATTGGCCGCGACGGCCTGCAGAATCTCGTCTTCCACCTGCTCAACCTCACCTTCATCGCCATCGCGTTGCGTCCGAGTCCGCCGCGGCGCCAGTCGCGAGGCGTCCTCGGTACCGCCACGGTGATCATCTCGCAGTTCGCCCTGCAGGGCCTGTTCGGTCTGGGCCTGACCTTCCTGTTCATTGTCCTGCCGATGCTGCCGGCGCTGTTCCCGAGCTACGGGTTCCTGGTCACGCTCGGCTACGTCCTGGGTCCGGGGCAGGCATTCTCGATCGGGCTGAGCTGGCAGCCGCTGGGGTTTGACGACGCCGCCAGCCTGGGGCTGATCTTCGGCGCCGTCGGCTTCCTGGTGGCGTGCTTCGGCGGCCTGTGGCTGATCAATCTCGGCATGCGGCGCGGCTACCTCAAGCTCGACGCCGAGCAGATCCGCGCCCGGCGTGCCGACTCCGGTCTGCTCGCGCCCGGCGACCGGCGGCCGGTCGGACTGCGTCAGACCACGCGCAGCGAAGCCATCGATACGCTGTCGCTGATGCTGGCGGCGGTATTCGGCGTCTACCTGGTGACCTACCTGCTGCTGCGCGGCCTGACCGGCATGCTGATGCCGATCGGCGGCGCGGTGGCGCAGATCGCCGAGGGACTGTGGGGCATCGCCTTCGTGTTCGGCCTGCTCATAGCCCTGCTGCTG
Source organism: Spirochaetia bacterium (assembly GCA_965262935.1). Taxonomy (GTDB): domain Bacteria; phylum Spirochaetota; class Spirochaetia; order SZUA-6; family Bin103; genus Bin103. The sequence goes on from OZ253572.1 coordinate 3,436,150, forward strand.
AAGGCCGTGCTGCGCCGCGCGAAGTGCGGCCATCTGCTCGAGGAACGCGGCCTGACGCGGATCAGCGGCAGCGCGGTCGATTTCATGGTAGCGGCGGCCCTCGGCGCCATCTCGGTCAGCGTGGTGCGCACCAACTGGCTGCCGATCGCCGTGTTCGCGCTGCTGATGGCGGGGTTGGCCGCGCTGTCGATCATGTGGCTCGGCTCGCGCCTGTTCGCGGGCGACTTCGCGTTCGAGCGCGTGCTGCTGTTCTGGGGCACGCTGACCGGTACCCTGAGCACCGGTCTGGCGCTGCTGCGCGCCGTCGACCCGGAGTTCAAGACGCCCGCCGCCTCCGACTACCTGTACGCCTCGGCGCTGACCTTCTTCCTGGTGCTGCCGCTGATCCTGGTGTCGGGGTTCCCTGCTCTCGCCTACGCCAACGGCAACCGCGGCCTGTACCTGATCACGGTGGCGGTATTGCTGCTGTACGTGGCGCTGATCGCGGCCGGCTACGTGCTGCTGTGCCGCCAAGCAGGGCGGCGCGGGTTCGCCGCGATCACCCGCCTCTGGTATTCCGCACCGGAAACGGACGGCTGAAGCGCTGCTGCCGGCGGCACCAGCAGTGTCAGCCGCCGGTGCGCTTGGCCGGCCACCCAAGCGCGCCGAGTTCGGCCACCAGCCGATCGCGGTGGTCACCCTGAATCTCTATGGTCCCCGCCTTGACCGTGCCGCCCGAGCCGCACCGGCGCTTCAGCGCCGCGCCCAACTCGGCCAATTCCTGAACACTCAGCGGCAGGCCGGTGATCACCGTCACCCCGCTGCCCTTGCGGCCCTTGGTGTGCCGGCCGACCCGCACCGGTCCGGTTGCCGGCGCGCGCCGATGGCGGCGCTCGGCTTTGCAGGCGCATGCCGCAACCGGACGCCCGCAGTCGGGACACAGCCGGCCCTCATCGCTGGAGTAGACGTAACCGCCGCTGCCATGCCGGCGGGCGCGGCTCATGGAACCTAGACCGCGGTCGCCGGCGCCGCGGCGCGCTGGCGCTGGTGCATCTTGCTCATCTTCTCGAAGAACTTCTTGCGGTCGGCCTCGGTCACCACGCGACTCGGGAACCAGCGCGCCCAACTGAGTGCGTCGGCCAGGTGGCCGAGCGCCTCGGCCGTGCCGATGCGGCGCAACTGCTCGCCGGCGAACGCCGCCACGTAGGGTTCCTGATCGGTGACCGCACGCGCCAGCGCGGCGGTCGCCGCCGGGGTGCGCGCATCGATCCGGATCAGCGCCTGTACGGCAACGTTGCGCAACTGGCCGCGGCTGATGCCGACCTCGAACAGTTCGTCGCCGCCGTCTGCGCTGTCCAGCACCGGAATCAGGGCGTCGATGATCGGCGCCGCCGGTTCAGCGATCATGCCGAGGGCGGAGATGGCGTGGAAGCGCACGGCGGCGGTGTCGTCGCGCACCACCCTGGTCAGTGCGTCCACCGCGCCGGCGGCGGCCGCGCCCATCTCGCCGAGGCCGTAGGCGGCGCTGGCGCGCACGTGCTCGTGGGTGTCGGCCAGCGCATCCACCAGCGGCGCCACCGCGGGCGCGCCGATCGCGGCTAGCGCATTGGCAACGTGGTTGATGTTGAGCACCTGGTTGTGGTCGAAGTAGTCGGCCCCCTCCTGCAGCAGCGGCAGCAGATGCGGTATGGCCGCCGCGCCCGCCGCGCCGAGTGCGTACAGGGCGTTCAGCCGCACCGGTTCGAAGGCGTCGCGCAGGGCGGCGCACAGCGATTCGGCCACGGCCGCGGCAACCGCGCCGTCGCGCGCCGCCGCGAAGCCGAGCGCGCTCGCCGCCCGGGTGCGCTCCAGGTCGGTGCCCGAACGCAACGCCGCGAGGTGTTCGGCCACCGGGCCGGCGTCGGCGCCGGCAGCGCGCTCGAAGCGAGCGGCGCTGCCGCGCAGCCAGTTCCAGATCGAGGTCCATACGATCTCGTTGTCGGGGGCGTCGTCCGGCATGGCCGGCGTCTGCCAGCCGGTGGCGGTCGAATTCCAGGACGGCGCGCTCGGGTTGCGGGCGCGCATGAATACGAACTTGTGGCCGTAGCGCATCCGCTGCATCAGGTTGGCGAGCACCGAGTGGCCGACGTCGAAGTGCATGATCGACACGGTGCCCAGCGGGCAGGACAGCGGCAGCAGCTTGCGGTAGACGTAGCTCTCCGGCAGCAGCAGCGAACCGCCCGCCGCGGCCTCCGGCAGCGGGATCGTGGAGTCCTTGGTCGGGTACTGGAGATCCTGATCGTGGGTGAGCACGTTGTGATACTGGGACCGTGGGATCACCGCGGTCGGCCCCTGTTCCCGCGGGCAATCCTGGGGATAGTAGAAGATGATCGCCCAGCGCGGCACGCGATGGCGCGGCTTGGCACCGTTGGCATGGCCGTCCTTGTGGGGGATCATGGTCAGCCGCGGCCGCGCATCGCCGGCAGCGCCGCCGCCATTGCCGTCGCCGCCGGCGGGGTAGTTGGGATGGCAATGCCGGTGCGGGTGCAGCAGATAGTCGGCGCCGACAATGCTGGTCAACGCGCCCACCACTTCCGGCGCCTCCAGTATCTGGCGCAGTTCGGGAATCATCGGTACGATGTTGTTCTGTGGATTGCGTCCGAAGTCCTTGCGCGGATCGCTGGTGCCCGCGAACACGCCCTCGGAGCGGTGGTAAATCGCTTCATGGACCGCGTCGGGCAGGTGGGTCTGCACCTGGACGTAGCCATCCACGATGAAGCCACGCATCTGCTCATCGGTCAGCAGATAGCTGGGATCGATCTTACTCATAGCAGCACCGAGGATAGCAAATTACCGGAGAGACCACCATGGAACACCGCATCTACGTCACCCGCCAATTGCGCAATCCGGAGTTCGCTTCCGCGCCCCGCAGCGCCGGCCTGCAACAGCTCGCCACGCTGGCCGCGGTCGAGGATCAGCCGGCCGAGCTGACCGCCGAGCACGCCGCCGGAGTGGTGGCGGTGATCGCCGACTCGGCGCCGTTCCGCGACAGTTTCTACGCCGCGGCGCGCGACCTGCGCGTGGTGGCGCGCTGGGGGGTCGGCTTCGACCAGGTCAACGTGGCCGCGGCCACCCGCCACGGCGTGCTGGTCACCGTCACGCCGGTGCACATGGACACCGTCGCGGAATACACCATCGCGCAGTGGCTGGCGACCATGAAACGCACCTACACCCTGAATCGCAACGCGCACGCCGACGACACGCGGGTGCTGCGCTGCTACGACGTGCGCGGCTCCACGCTCGGGCTGTACGGCTTCGGGCGCATCGGCCAGGAGGTGGCCGAGCGCGCGCTGCCGTTGCTCGGCCCCAGCGGCCGGCTGCTGGTGTACGACATCCGCCCGGACATCCAGGATCTGGCGCTGCGCCGCGGCGTGGTGGCGGTGTCGACCCCGGATGCGCTGTTCCGGGTGTGTGACACCGTCGCGCTGCACGTCGCCGGCGACACGCCGATCGTCGGCGCCGACCTGCTGGCGCAGATGCAGCCGCACGCATCGCTGATCAATCCATCGCGCGGCAACCTGGTCGACGACGCGGCCGTGCACGCGGCGCTTGAGGATGGCAAGCTGTACTACTACGTGGTCGACGACCCGTTGAACGGCGCGCGCGCCATCCACCACCACCATCCCCGGGTGATCGCCACCAACCACGGCGCCGGCATCACCGTCGAATCATCCATTCGCCTCGACCAGGCCACCTTCGACCAGGTGACCGCCGCCGTGGCCGGGCGCCGCCCGGCACACATTCTCAACCCGGAGGCGCTCGACCATCCCCGGGTACAGGGCTGGCTGACCGCCGCTGCCGAAGACGCTAGCGAACAGGAGTACATCGCGTGATCACCATTACCGGGCTGGACGCCCGCGACATTCGCTTCCCCACCTCCGAGAACCTGGACGGCTCCGACGCCGTGCACACCGATCCCGACTACTCGGCGGCCTACGTGACCCTGCGCACCAGCCAGGACGGCCTGCAGGGGCACGGCATCACCTTCACCCTGGGCCGCGGCACCGAGATCTGCATCAGCGCGATTCACGCCCTGCAGCACCTCGTGGTGGGGCGCAGCATGGAGGAAATCGCCGCCGCCATGGGCGGGTTCTGGCGCTCGCTCACCAACGACAGCCAGTTGCGCTGGATCGGGCCGGAGAAGGGGGCGATCCACATGGCCACGGCCGCCATCGTCAACGCGGTGTGGGACCTGTACGCCAAGTGGCAGGGCAAGCCGCTGTGGCGGCTGCTGGCGGAGATGAGCCCCGAGGAGCTGGTTGCGTGCGTCGACTTTCGCTACCTCAGCGATGCGCTCACCCGCGACCAGGCGCTCGACCTGCTGCGCCGGCACGCCCCCGGCAAGGCACAGCGCACGGCCGAGTTGCGCGAAATCGGACTCCCCACCTATACGTCGTCGGCCGGCTGGCTCGGCTACAGCGAAAGCAAGGTGCGCGCGCTGTGCCGCGAGTACCGCGCCGCCGGCTGGCGCGCCTTCAAGATGAAGGTAGGCTCCGACGACCAACAGAACGTGCGCCGCGCGGCGGTCATTCGCGAGGAAATCGGCCCCGACTGCGACCTCATGTTCGACGCCAACCAGGTGTGGGACGTGCCCGAGGCGATCGCGCGCATGGCGCCGCTGGCGCGCTTCGACCCGCTGTGGATCGAGGAGCCCACCAATCCCGACGACGCCATCGGGCACGGCGCCATCGCCAAGGCGATCGCCCCGATCGGGGTGGCGACCGGCGAGCACTGCCCCAACCGCGTGGTGTTCAAGCAGCTGATGCAGGCCGGCGGACTCGCCTTCTGCCAGATCGACGCCTGCCGGCTCGGCGGCGTCAACGAAGTGCTTGCCGTGCTGCTGCTGGCCGCCAGGTTCGGCATCCCGGTGTGCCCGCATGCCGGCGGCGTCGGGCTGTGCGAATACGTGCAGCACCTGTCGGCGTTCAACTACGTGGCCGTGGCGCCGAGCCTGGACGGGGTGATGATCGAGTACTCCGCGCACTTGCACGAGCACTTCGTGCACCCGGTGGTGGTCCGCGATGCCCGCTACCTGCTGCCCGAGGCGCCCGGCTACAGCATCACCATGAAGCCGGACTCGCTGGCCGGCTACGAGTTCCCGTCCGGCGCCGAGTGGGTGCAGCGGCGCTAGTTGGTGAACAGGGTGCCGCGCACGTAGCGCGCCTCGTCGGAGGCGAGAAACGCAAACACCGGGGCAATCCCGTCCGCCGGAACCAGGCTCTGCATCGCCGCCTCGAACCCGGCGCGGTCGCCGTCGTGGCGCAGCACCGCGCGCAGTTGCGCCACCTTGAGCGGCGTGTCGACCGAACCCGGACACACGTCGTGCACGCGGATGCCGTGCGGCGCCAGCCGCTGCGCCAGCACCAGGCTCAGACCGTGCGTCGCCCCCTTGCTGGAACCGTACGCAAAGGAGGAGCTGCCGCCGGCCACGCCCGCTCCCGAGCTGCACAGCACGATGACCCCGGACCCGGCGGCAATCATCGGCTCGGCCACCTGCTTGCTCACCAGGTAGGAGCCCTTGAGGTTGACGTCGATCACCTCGTCCCACACCGCGTCCGAAAACGCCGGCAGCGCCACCGCGGCGCCCTGCAGGATGCCGGCCAGGTGCAGCAGCACGTCGACGCCGCCGCCGAACCAGTCCAGCGCCCCCGCCACTCCGGCCGCGACCTGGCCGCCGTCGCGCACGTCGGCGTGCCAGTAGCGGGCGCGGCCGCCTGACCGGCGTATCTCATCGACGATCGACCGGCCGTCGCCGTCGTTGATGTCCAGAGCCGCCACCTGGGCGCCCTGCGCCGCCGCCAGCCGCGCCGTGGCGCGGCCGATGCCGGTAGCCGCGCCGGTTACGATGATCCTCTTGTTGGCAAGACGCACGGCTACCCTTACCACGACCGCGCCGCCTCCAGCCACCCCCACGCGCTCATGCGCCCGCGCGCCCGCAAGGCGCCGGCACAGTTCGCGGCCGGTGGTGTAGGATGGCGTCATGCGCCTCGGCCTGTTTCTGATTCTGCCGCAACCGCCGGGAGTGTCGCAGGAGCAGGTATTCAACGCGGCGCTGGCAGACGCCGGCGCGGCGGAGCGGCTGGGGTTCGACAGTGTCTGGGTCACCGAACATCACGGCTCCGGCTACGGACTCAGCGCCGCGCCGTCGGTGGTAGCGGCGGCCATCGCGGCGCGCACGGCCCGCGTCGCCATCGGCTACGCGGTCAACGTCACGCCGTTGCATGCGCCGGTCCGCCTGGCCGAGGAGATCGCCACGGTCGATCAACTGTCCGGCGGACGAGTCGTTGCCGGCTTCGGTCCGGGCTACTCGCCGGTCGAGTTTCAGACCATGGGCGCCGACTTCGCTGCGCGCCACCGCACGCATCGCAACGCGGTCGACGCGGTGCTCGAGCAGTGGCGCTCCGGCGGCGGCGTGCGGCCGCGGCAGGCGCCGCATCCTGCCGTTGCGGTGACCGCCGCCGATTGCGAAACCGCCTGCTGGGCGGCGCGCCGCGGCTACGACCTGCTCACCCTGGGCGACGAGGAGCACACCGCGCGGCTGCAGCAGGCGTACCGCCGGGTGTCGGAGCCGCGCGCCGGCGGCGGCCGGCCGGGCCGCTTCTGCCTGTTGCGCAGCGTCTGTACCGTGGCGCGGGACGCCGCGCCCGCGCCGCCGCCGGTGCGCGCAGCGATACGCTGGACGCTGGCCCACCGCAACCGGATGGTGCAGCAGCCGCCACCGGACGAAGCCCAGGTCGACGACTATCTGCGCCAGCGGGCACTGATCGGTGCGCCGGCCACGCTGCGCCGCAACCTGCGGCGTCTGGCGGCGGCCGGTGTCGACGAGTTGCTGTGCTGGTGCCGTTGGGGCATGCTCGCAGACCGCACCGTGCGCGCCACCATGCAGGCGCTCGCCGCTGGCCTGCCGTAATGCAGGGCACCCGGCAATCGCGGGCTTCGCGGGCGGCATCGCTTGCCATGCGCCGAGCATGGTGCCACCTTATGTCCGTGCACCGGTTGCCGCTCGCCCTCCTCCTCCGCAGCATCGCCGCCACCGGGCTGGCGCTCTGCCTCGCGACCCTCCTGGCGTGCGACCCCGATAGCTGGCGCCCGCTGACCATGGCCCAGCGCGCGGAACGGCGCCTCGACTTCGTGGTGCATGCCAGCGACAGCGAGGCGTTCGTGCAGGAATTCGAGGCGTTTCTGCGCGATCCGCAACCGCCTCCCGATCCCGATCGCGCGATGACCTGGCGCGACCTGCGCGTGCTGCTGAACTCCTGGCGCGAAGCCTCCGCACAGGACACCGACCGCGACTTCCGGCTCGCCCTGCAGCGCACCGAGGAGAAGGGCACCGACATGGTGATCAAGCCGGTGCGCGGCGATCAGTTCCCGATCAAGGTGCTCTACTTCCGCGACGAGACCTTCTTCCTGCTGGACCAGGTTCAGGAGCGTCACATCCTGTTTCGCTGCCTGCTGCCCGACCGGGAAGTGATTGCCGCCGGCTCCCGCCTGCCGTGGAACCCGCGCATCAACAGTTCCAGCGACGCGGGCGAGAGCACCATTCGCGTGTATGCGTTCTGGGGGTTCGACAGCCCCGACCGCAGCACCAGGATGAACCGCCAGCACCTGGTCGAGTGTCTGAATCTGTTCTCCGACGGCAGCCAACGCCTGCGCCGCAAACTCGGCGACGACGAGATACAGCGCGTGCAGCAGGTCCACGACCTGTTCTTCCAGGTCACGCGGTAGCCGGGTTACTCGACACCGTCAGCGCATCAATTCCGCGATCCGCTCGCCGATCGCCATGCAGGTGTAGTTGGTGTTGGCGCGCACGCAGTCGGGCATGATGGAAGCGTCGGCCACGCGCAACCCGGTCACGCCGTACACCCGGCCCCGTGCATCGACCACCGCCGCCGGGTTGCCGGCGGCGCCCATGCGGCAGGTCGAGGACACGTGGTGGCTGGTCGCCACGACCCGCAACAACCAGTCGTCGAGAGCGGCATTGCTGCGCAGCTCGTCGTCGGTCGGGCTGATGCGCTGCGCCGCCAGCGGCCGGAAGCCCGGATGCCCGAGCAGCTCGGCGACGATGCGTATGCCGTCGCGCAGCCGCTCCCGGTCGGACGCTTCGGTGAGATAATTGTAGTCGAGCGCCGGCAGCACGGCGGGATCGGGCGAGCGCAGGCGTACGCTGCCGCTGCCGGCGGCCAGGTAGAGCTGCGGCACCACGGCGAACCCGATGGCGGCCGAGGTCGACTGGCGGTAGTGGCCCTCCCTGGTGAAGAAGCCGGTAACGATGGTGAGCATGTCGTTGCGCAGCGCCGAGCCGGCTGCCGTGTAGCGCAGGCCGATCTGCAAGCGCGGCTCGACTCCCGATTGCCGATGCGCCGCGCCGGTGCGCACCACGACGCCCGCCTGCGGATGATCGCGCAGGTTGGCTCCCACCCCCGGCAGGTCGTGAGCCGGACGCACGCCGGCCGCGCGCAGCTCGTCCGCGGGGCCGATGCCGGAGCGCAGCAGCAGGTGAGGCGTGCCGATCGCGCCCGCGCACAGCACGGTCTCGGCGCCGCGGATGCGCTCTCCGGCCACCTCGACGCCGGTCGCCACGCCGCGGTCGAGGAGCAGGCGATCGACGCGACGCTGCGCGCGGATGGTCAGGTTGGACCGCCCGCGGGCCGGTGCGAGGTAACCCATGGCAGCGCTCCAGCGGATAGCGCCGGGATTGTTCAACGGCAGCGGCCCCACCCCCGTCGAACGCGGTGCGTTGTGATCCGGGCATGCGGCATGGCCGGCCGCCAGGCAGGCGTCCTGAAACGCGCGCTGCTCGGGGAGCAATTCCGCGGCCGAGAAGCGGCGCACCGGAATCGGCCCGTTGCGGCCATGGTAGGAATCGGCAAAGTCGCGGTCGGCCTCCACGCGCCGCAGGCTCGGCAGCAGGTCCGCGAAACTCCAACCCGGGCAGCCATCCGCGGACCATGAGTCGTAGTCTTCCGGCACGCCGCGCAGGAAGATCTGCGCGTTGATGGCGCTCGACCCGCCGACCACCTTGCCGCGCGGCACGAACATGTCGGGCTGATAGCGCGTGGCACGCGCGCGGTATCCCCAACCGAACGCGGTGTCCAACCCGAATGCCCGCGCCCACAAGTCGCGATGGCGGCCGTAGCCGTAGCGGATCTCCTCCGGGAGCTGCCGGTCAGGAAAATCGGGCCCCGCCTCCAGGAGCAGTACCCGGCGGGCGCGGTCCTCGCTGAGCCGCGCCGCCAGCACCGCACCGGCGGCACCGGCGCCGACGATGATCGTGTCGAAACTCCCCGCGCCCTGCGACACGCCGGCCACGATACACCGCTCGCCCCTGTTGCGCCACGCCCGCGCAGCCGATCATTGAACCGGGCGCTGCCCGGCGCCCCCACTCTTCTCGATTACGGAGCACAACCACAGCTATGTCCCGAACCATAAAACTGGCGATCATTCCCGGCGACGGCACCGGCCCCGAGGTCACGGCCGAGGCTTGCAAGGTTCTGGAAGCAGTCGCACCCCTGGAGGGCGTGACCTTCGAACGAGTCGACTTCGACTACGGCGGCGACCGTTACCTGGCCACCGGCGAGGTGATCACCGAACAGCAGATCGACGAGCTGCGGCAGTTCGACGCGATCTATCTGGGCGCCATCGGACACCCCGAGGTGAAACCGGGCATCCTCGAAAAGGGCCTGCTGCTGTCGATTCGCTTCCAGCTCGACCAGTACATCAACCTGCGCCCGGTCAAGCTCTACCCCGGCGTCGATTGTCCGCTCAAGGACAAGGGCCCGGAGCACATCCGCTTCGACGTGATCCGCGAGAACACCGAGGACCTGTACTGCGGCGCCGGCGGCTTCCTGCGCAAGCACACCGCGCAGGAAATCGCCACCCAGGAGATGATCGCCACCCGCTTCGGCGCCGACCGCTGCCTGCGCTGGGCATTCGAACACTGCCGGCGCCGCAACGACCGCAAGCAACTCACCCTGGTGCACAAGACCAACGTGCTGACCTTCGCTGCCAACCTGTGGGAACGCGCCTTCCACGAGATGGGCGCAGCCGAGTACCCGGACATCACGCGCGATTACAATCACATCGACGCCGCCTGCATGTGGTTCATCAAGAACCCCGAGTTCTACGACACGATCGTGGTGCCCAACATGTTCGGCGACATCATCACCGATCTCGGAGCGATGATTCAGGGCGGCCTCGGCGTCTCCGCCGGCGGCAACATCAACCCCGATCCGGGCGGCTGCAGCATGTTCGAGTGCATGGGCGGCTCGGCCCCCAAGTACACCGGTCAGAACGTGATCAATCCGATCGCCGCCATCGCCGCCATGGGCATGCTGCTCGGCGTGATCGGCGAGCAGAGGGGACTCGCCAACCTGGTGCGCGCCGGACAGCGCGTCGATGCCGCCATCGGCGCCACCACGCCGAAGATGAACAGCATGTCCGCGGGCCAGATGGGCTTCTCCACCAGCCAGATAGGGGATCTGGTAGCAGAGTCGTTGTAGCCGGGTGAGAGGCCGAGGCCGCCACCCCGGCAGGAGTGTTCCGTTGATCCGCGCACGACGCTGGCAGGCGCTCTCGCTCGCCCCGATCTGTGCCACCGTCCTGCTTTCGCTGCACGCCTGCGACCGGCTGTTTCCCGAGCAGCCGCTTGCCGCGGCCGTCACCACCAGTGAACCCGCTGCCCCGCCGGACCATGGCGACACCCCGGCGGCGGCGACCTCGATCAGGCAGGGGTCGCCGCTGGCCGGCGAGTTCCGGACCGACAGCGACGTCGACTACTTCAAGGTACAGGTCACGACCGAGCACCTCCTCTACGTGAGCACCGATCAGGGCAACCCCCGTCACGCGCCGACCATCGTCAGCGTCGCAGGCCCACACGGCGCCTGGTCGAGCCACGCTCCGGACCAACTCGTAAACGATCTCGTTCCCGGCACCTATTACGTCAAGGTGGAGCCGGATGCTGCGGCAACGGTCGGCGGCGACGGCTACGACCTCGCGGTGTGGCTGTTCGGCCAGGAAAACGAAACCTTCGACATCCAGCTCCGCTATCTGGGAACCGCACCGACCGATGTTCAGAAGCGCGTGTTCGAGGAGGCGGCATCGTTCTGGGAAAGGGCGCTGACGGAAAACGCGCGTACCATACCGGCACCGATGAAGTCATCGCGCGACCGATGCGAGGAAACGCCGTCGCACTTCGGTGAACTGATCGACGACCTGCTGATCAACATCCAGCTCGACGACCTGGACGGGCCGCAACACACCCTGGCGCTCGGCGGCTACTGCATTCATCGCCTGCACGAAGGGCAGCCCGCGCTTCCGGTAATCGCCATCGTGATCTTCGACACCGGAGACATCGGCCGTTTGGAGGCGGACGAATCTCTGCTCGATCTCGCGATTCACGAGATGGCGCATGCCCTGGGATTCGGCATGGATCTGTGGCGCGACCGGGGCTACCTGCACAACCCGACGATCAGTGTGCCGGGCGGAGTTCCCGCCGACCCGCCCCCGGACACGTATTTCTCGGGCGCGCGCGCCCGGCAGGAATTCGACGCCGCCGGCGGCACATCGTACGCTGGCGCGAAGGTGCCGGTCGAAAACGACACGGTCGACAGAGAGTACGGCGCGGGCAGCCTCGACAGCCACTGGCGAGAGAGCGTATTCGAGGACGAACTCATGACCGCCAGCGTCGGCCCCAACGCGATGGTCAGCAGAGTGACCCTCGGGTCGCTCGAAGACCTCGGCTACGCCGTCAACTACGACGCCGCGGACCCCTTTCTCCTTCCCGGGCCTTCCACCCGGGCATCTCTGCGTGCCGCGTCGGGGGACGTCCCGCCCGGTTCTTCCACACCCGTCGCCGACGACATCTACCGAGAACCGCCCCGTGCGCTCGATCTGTCGGAGCAACTGGTCGAATCCCTCGGCAGCCGCTGACCGGCGCCGCACACCCTGCCGCGGCCCGGTAGAAGCCAACGCGCCGGCACCGCCGCCACCCGCCGCCACCGTGGCGCGGTGACCGGTGACGGGCATGCACAGTAGGATGGCCTTGGTATGTCCGACTCTGGTACGTCCGCCGCGCCGCTGTCGTCCTTGCCCGTCCCGCCGCCGGTGCGGCCCATGCTGGCCAAGCGGGTGGACGGCATCCCGCACGGCGACCGGTGGCTGTTCGAACCGAAGTGGGACGGGTTCCGTACCCTGGTATTCCGCAACGGGTCCGACGTGCTGCTGCAAAGCCGCGACCTCAAGCCGATGAACCGGTATTTCCCGGAGTTGGCCGCGCCGTTGCTGGAACAACTGCCGGAGCGCTGCGCGATCGATGGCGAACTGGTGATCGCGGGCGCGCACGGACTGGAGTTCGAGACGCTGCAGGCGCGTATCCATCCGGCTGCATCGCGGGTGGCGATGCTGGCGGACAAGACCCCGGCGTCCCTGGTGGTCTGGGATCTGCTCTGTCACGGCGACCTCGACCTGACGGCGACCCCGTTCGGCGAGCGCCGGGCGCTGTTGGAACGCCTGCTTGCAGAGGCGCTTCCGCCGCTGCACGTCACGCCGATCACCGCCAGCCGGGCGGAGGCGGAAGACTGGTTCCGGCGCTTCGAAGGCGCCGGGCTGGACGGGGTGATGGCAAAGGATCCCGACGGCGCGTACCAGCCGGGCAAACGCACCATGCTGAAGGTCAAGCACCGCCGCACCGCCGACTGCGTGGTGGCCGGCCTGCGCTGGCATCGCGGCGCGCCGCAGGAGCGCGTCGGCTCCCTGCTGCTCGGGCTGTATGATGGCCAGCGCCGCCTGCACCACATCGGCGTGGTCGGGAGCTTCAGTGCCGCACGCCGGCGCGCGCTCGTGGAGCAGCTGCGCCCCTACCGTACGGCGAACGAAGACCACCCGTGGCAAGGGTGGTCGGAGGCGGTGTCGCAGCGCAGGCCTGGCGCGGTGAGCCGCTGGAGTTCCGGCAAGGACCTGAGCTGGGTGCCGCTGCGCCCGGAACTGGTGGTCGAGGTGAGCTACGATCACATGCAGGGCAACCGCCTGCGCCACACCGCCCAGTTCGTGCGCTGGCGCCCGGACAAGGAACCGGCCGAGTGCACCTACGACCAGCTCGAGGTTACCGCCCCCTACGAACTGCAACGCATCTTCGGCGCCGTCTGAGCAGCCGTACCGTACGCTCCCGCCTTACTCCGACACCTCCAGCCAGCGGTCGATCTTGGCGCCGATGTCGACGTCACACGAGGCCGGCGAGGCCGGCGCGGCCGACCCAGGATCGGCAGCCGCGTCAGGTTGGGCGGGTCGGATTTGCTCCGCCCTGATCCGCGTGCTGCCCTGGTACACGAACAGGCATCCGATGCGCGCTTCCTGCCCGTCGCCGGCGCGGTCGAGGACGACGTACCGGTATGCTCCGCTGGTAAACAAATAGTAGAGCGCGGCGCGGTCGCCCACTTCCTGGATCGTTCTGCCGTCGCTCAACAACAGATCGGGTTCGTCGTCGGGTGCGGTTGCCGCCTGCCAGGAGGCATACCGCGGTCTGCTGTCCACCTGGTCGATTCTGATGCGGTGCGAACTGCCGACCCAATCCAGCACGCCAGCGTCGCGCCGCTCGGACACGCCGCCGGGCGCTGCCGCCGGCGCCTGCCCAGCGGCGCCGGCGAGCAGCCGGTTGCCGGACAGATCGAGCGTCAGACCGGCGCGACCGTGTAGCGCCGCCGGCACCGTGCCCTCCAGGTTGTTGCCGGCAAGGTTCAACTGCTCGAGCCGGTGCAGACCCTCGATCAGTGCCAGCGGGATGCCGCCGTCCAGTTCGTTGCCGGACAGGTCCAGCACTTCCAGACCGGCCAGTGCGCCCAACTGACCCGGTATCGGGCCGCTGAGCACGTTGCCCCCGAGATGCAGCGTCTCCAGGTCGGGCAGGCTGCCGAGCTCGGTCGGAATCGCCCCGCTCAGCCGGTTGTAGGCGAGATCGAGGCGCTCCAGTTCGGCAAGATCGCCCAGTTCGCCGGGGATGTTCCCGCTCAGGTGGTTGCCGGCCAGGTACAGGGTCTGCAGGTCGGACAGCGCGCCCAACTCGGTCGGAATGGTTCCGCTCAACTCGTTGTAGCGGAGGTCGAGCACCTCCAGGTCTGCGAGGCCGGCCAGTTCGCGCGGTATGCTCCCGTTCAGCTTGTTGCCGGCAAGATCCAGCGTCTCCAGGTCGGCCAGGCTTCCCAACTCGCCCGGTATCGCTCCGCTCAACTCGTTATGGGAGAGGTCCAACCATTCCAGGTCGGCCAGCGCCGCCAACGCGGCGGGTATGCTCCCGCTGAGCCGGTTGTGGGCAAGGTCCAGCCGCTCCAGCTCGGTCAGGCGGCCCAGCTCGGGCGGGACGCCGCCCTCCAGCCCCTGCCACGCCAACGACACACGCGTCACGCGCATGCCGGACGCGTCCACCGTGACTCCGTCCCACGCGTCGAGTGCCAGGTGCGGGCTCCAGTTCAACCCGCCAGCGTCGGTCCACCGTTCGCGCGCGGCCAGCAACGCCGCACAGTCCGCTACCAGACCGGGACTGTCGTGCGGCTCGGCAACCGCGGTTCCGGTCGCGCAGTCGGTTTGTGCCGCGCCGATGGCAGCCACGGCGAACAGCACACCGCCGGCCGTTCCCCACGTCCGGATGCCGCCGGCCCGTCCGCGCAACCCGGACATGGTCCGCTTCCGTGTTCGTGCTCGCATTGTCCGCAACGTGCCCGAGATCGTGCGCTTCTGGCAACCGCTGGAAACCCGCCGCACCCCGCGGCACGCGCGAGCCAGCGCAAACAACGGGCGCTGAGTTGGTATAGACTCAGGGCCACCGGTCGTATGCGCAAGAGCAGCCACTTTTTTGCCTATCTGTCGCGGATGAAGTTCATCCACCGGTGGGGCCTGATGCGCAACACGCAGGTCGAGAACATCCAGGAGCACAGCCTGCAGGTGGCGCTGATCGCGCATGCCCTGGCGATCATCCGCAACCGCCTGTTCGGGGGCGACCTCGATCCCGAGCGGGTGATGGCTCTGGGGGTGTTTCACGAGGTCAGCGAGGTAATCACGGGTGATTTCCCGAGCCCGCTCAAGTACTTCAATCCGGAGATCAGCCGCGCCTACTCGGAGATCGAGCAGGTCGCCCGCCGCAAGCTGTGGCAGATGATTCCGGCGCAACTGCAGGAGGACTATCGTTCGATGCTGTTCCGGCGGGAGGCCGATGCCGCCGGCTGGGAGCTGGTGAAAGCCGCGGACAAGATCAGCGCCTATACCAAGTGCCTGGAAGAACTCAAGGCCGGCAACCAGGAATTCGCCAAGGCCAAGGAGAGCATCGAACGGGAGATCGCCGGATTGGAGCTGGCCGAGGTCGACTATTTCATGGGCGAGTTCGTGGACAGCTTCGCGCTCGCCCTCGACGAACTGAACTGACGCGGCGTTCAGTCGGGTTCAGTTGGGCCCGGAATAGTCGTACGGGGGGTTTCCCGCCAGGTGGTCCCTTGGGTCGGCCACCAGCGGGATCGCGTTTTCGATGACGCAGCCGGCGAACACCGGCGCACAGGCCTGCTCCAATTCGCAACGGCGTGCGCGCCGATACCAGGCCACGCTGTGGATCATGGCGATCATGAACCGCGGCGCGGCGCTGCGGTTGGGCGTGCCGCGATGCCACAGCCGCATGTCCCGAATCAGCACCGCGCCCTTGGCGGTCGTGCCCCGGAGCGGCGCGCGCACGGCTCGCCGCGCGGCGACATGCTCGTCCGGCACCCGGATGCTGGTGCCGATCACCATGTGCGGGTCGAGGTGCGTGCCCGGCCACAGTTCGATGGCGCCGTTGTCCTCCGTGGTCTCGCTCAACGGGACGTTCACGACCAGCCGTGCCGGCGGATGCGCCACGCTCAGGTGCGGCCACAGCTGCCCGTCGTCGACGTGCACCGGTTGCAGCCCGCTGCCGGGAACATTGGTGTTGCCGGTCAGGCAGTCGTTGAACGCGCCGCTGCCCAGCACCGCGCGGGTCACCTGGCACACGAACGGGTTGGCCACCAGGTCGCGGAACACCAGGCCGGCATCCGGCGGCGGGTCCTGCTGGATGTTGCCCCACACGAAATTGTGCGGCACCACCGGCAACGCGCGAATCTTGTCCAGGTCCGCGCTCATGCGCTCGTGCAGCAGATCGAGGTGAGAGTGGTCGACCACGTCGTTGATCACCACGAATCCATCTGACTGCACCGCGGCCACCGCGCGCTGTAACGCGGCTGCACCGAACTGCTCCGCGGCGCGTTCCGCCGCCGTCGGCGTAACCTCGCACATTGCGACTCCTGCCTGATCGATTGCCACGCGCAGCAGTGTAGAGAGCGCGGCCTCGCCGATACAAGGCCGCGCCGGACAAGGAGGCCGTGCCGGGCGTCACCGCGCGTCACCGGGTGCCGCGAGCTATGCAAAACGCGGCGCGGGTGCCAATGTCGGCACTACCCATGCGGGTCGAGTTTCAACGCAAGCAATTGGAGTTGCCGAGTGCGCAATTCGGCTACCTGCGCGACAGCACCGAGGCGCTGGACGACATCGCCGAGTTGCGCCGGCGCATCGCCGCGGATGGCTACCTGTTGATCCGCGGGCTGATCGACCGCGACGCCGTGCTGGAGGCGCGCCGCGTGGTGCTTGAGCACCTGCGGGAGCAGGACGCGCTGGTTGGTGGCACGCGCCTCATGGAGGGCGTGATGCCGCGCGCCGGCCGGAACGCCGGCGTGGGCCGCACCGCGCACCGGCCGGAAGTGCTGCGCGTGCTCGAAGGGCCGGAACTGGAGTCGTTCTATCGCCGCTTTTACGGCGAGCAGCCGGCCACCTTCGGCTTCAAATGGCTGCGGGCGGTGGGCAACGAGAAGTTCACCGGCTCGCACATGGACGTGGTGTACATGGGCCGCGGCAGCGCACGCGTGAACACCGTGTGGATCCCGTTCGGCGACATCCCGATCGCGCAGGGCACGCTGGCCGTGTGCGAGGCATCGCACCGCCTCGACAGCTTCGCCCGGATGCGCGAGACCTACGGCAGGACCGACGTGGACCGCGACCGTACCGAGGGCTGGTTCAGCGAGGACCCGGAAGAGATCTCAGGCCGGTTCGGCGGCCGCTGGCTCACTGCCGACGTGCACGCCGGCGACATCGTCACCTTCGGGCTGTACACCCTGCACGGCTCCACCACCAACACCACCAACCGCTTCCGCATCAGTTGCGACGTGCGCTTTCAGCCCGCCTCGGAGCCGATGGACGAGCGCTGGGCGGGACGCGCCGCCGCCGGCCACTACGCGAGCGCGCTCGTCCCGATGGCCGAGTCGCGCAAGCGGTGGGGGCTGTAGAACCGATCGCGGGGCGCTAGCGCTCGCGCAGCTTGCGGTTCAGCCATTCGACCATCGGCCCCACGGCCAGGTCGGACTGCTCCACCACGGTGCCCGGCAGCGGCTGCCCGAGCAGCGCCTCCAGCTCGGCGCGGCACGCGGCTACTACCTGCGGATGGTCGGCCGCGACGTTGTCGCGCTCTTCCGGATCGCGGCTCAGGTCGAACAGCTCGTCTCCTTCCTCGTCCTCATAGCCGACCGCCGTGCAGAAGTTCCAGCGCTCGTCGCGCACGCTGGCGCGGCCTCCGGCGGCGCCGGACCGCCCAAAGTTCGCCCAGCCGGTGATGATCCGCTCCCGGATCGCGGCCGTCTCTCCGGTTACCAGCGGCCACAGGTTGTCGCCGTCGGTCCAGCCGCACGGGATCCCCAGCAGCGACAGAATGGTCGGCATCAGGTCGTGGTTCTGCACCAGCGCCGTCACGTCGCGGTCGGCCGGTCCGCCGGGATGGCGCAGGCACAGGTTGAGCTGCGTGTTGAACGGATGCAGCTCGCTCGCCGACTTGCCGAAGCTGCCCTGGTCGCGAAGCTGCGTGCCGTGGTCGGACAGGAAGATCACCAGCGTATCGTCGCACAGCCTCAGCTCGTTCAGCTTGTCCAGCAACACCCCCACCCACTTGTCCACGAACGTGACCTCGCCCAGGTAGAGCGCTTCGATGCGGCGCAGCTCCGCCTCGGTGGCGGCGCCGCCTGCGCGCGCCGCGGCCGGCACGATGAAGTCCTTGCCGTCGTAGCCGGGACAGTAGAGATCGGCGTACGCCTGCGGGGGATCGAACGGCTCGTGCGGATCGAAGCTGTCGATCCACAGGAAGAACGGCTTCATGGCGTGATTGTCCTGCAGCCAGTCGCACGCCGCGCGGAACACGCGCGCGCAACTGTAATCATCCTCCGATTGCCGGTGGCGCTGGTTGAGCAGGTAGTTGACCAGGGCGGCATGGCGCGGCCAGTCGATCGGCTCGCGCACGTGGCCCCGGAGCTGCTCCTCGATCAGCCGCGGGTCGCCGCTCTTCCAGTTGTCCGTTTCCTGCCCGCGGATGAAGTCGAGGTGGGCGAAGCCGCGCGCGAAGTTCACGGTCGGCTTGAACATGTGATAGGTGTCGGCGATCAGCGCGGTAAGGTAGCCGCGCGCGAGCAGCACCTCGGCGATGGTTTCCTGGCCGGGCGGGATCTTGTGCCAGCCCGGAAAGTGGGGCCAGTGCCCGCGGCGGTCGAAGTTGTAGCGGAACGGGAAGCTGCGCTGGCCGGTGAACAGCCCGCGCCGCATCTGCAGGGTGGGCTGGCACTCGCCGAAGGCGCGCGTGAACCTGATGCTGTCGGCGGCGAAGGCGTCGAGATTGGGCGTCCGGACATGGCTGTACTTCTTCCCCTCGCCCACGATGTCGGCGCGCAAGGTATCCAGGCAGATGCATACGACGTTCATGCCCGTCACCGAAGCAGCAGCGCTTCCTCGCCGCGGCGCTCGCGGTAGCCGGCCACCATGATGCCCGGCTTGCCGGTGTTGGCGCCGTTGCTCTGGTTGTTGTGCGGGTGCCGGTAGCCGACGCGCACCATGCGCCGGGTGCGGTCGGTGCCGTTGATGTAGGAGCCGTGCACGGTGTAGTAGCTGAACACCACCACGTCGCCGCGCCTGGCCGGCACCGCGACCGAGTCGGCGAGCCGGTAGCGGTCGGTGGGCAGGTGCGGCGCCGACGGCACTTCCTCGGTGCCGAGAATGTGCTCGAGGGGACCCTGCTGGTGCGAGCCGGCCAGAAAGCGGATCTCGCCGTTGTCGTGGCAGGTGTCGTCGAGGTGGATCAGCACATCCAGGTAGCGCCCGTCGTCGTGCCGGTAGAACGGATGATCCTGGTGCATCGGAAACGGCTGGCCGCCCGGCGGCTTGTTGTGCATCACCGAGTGGTGCAGCTCGATGTCCGGCCCCAGCAACTGCGTCAGGCACGCCACCAGCTTCGGGTTGGTCACCGCCGCCAGCCACGGCTGCGAGTAGAAGTGCAGCTCGTGCATCGCTTCCAGGCTCGCCTTCTTGTCGGTTTCCTCGTCCATGTAGACCTTGCGCCACGGGCCGCTCCAGCGCCGGTCGACGGTCGCCCACTCGTGCGCCAGACGATCGAGGTCGTCCGCCTGCGCCTGGCTCTCGGCCGGCGTGAACACCTCTTCGATCCGCAGGAAGCCGTTGTCGTGATAGAACTCCACATCCGCCTGACCGAGCGGTTCGGTACTGACGGCGGTGCCATTCGCGGTTGCGTTGACCAGCGTGTCCGTTGCCATGGCGGTCACCCTATCGCGCTGCTCGCCGCTCGACAAGCGGCGGCGCCTGAACAAAGAGAGCCGGCGCGGCGGCCGGCTCTCTCAAGGGTGCGGCTGCGCCGCTTAGCGCAGGTCGGCGGGCAGCGCGGGATAGCGCCGGTCGCCCATCGGGAACTGCTTGCCGCCGTTGTAGTAGGACAGCACCTTGTCAATGTCGCCGAGCTTGTTGACCTCGGCCACGAAGTCGTCCCACTCCGACAGGTCGCGGTCGCCGGTGATGAACTTGATGCGCTCCTCCTCGACGAAGGTGTTGACCGGGGTCATGATCTTGCTGATCTCGTCGTTCTGGTCGCCGCTCATCAGCGGCCGCGGCCAGTTCACCAGCGGGGTCATCTCGCCGGCCTGCAGCCGCTTGATGTCCGCCGCCGCTGCCGCGCGACCCACGTCATCGGTCTTGGTGAAGTACTTGCCGAACCAGATCAGGTCGTAGTCGTTGTAGTGGATGTAGCGCGGGTCGTGGAAGTTGCCGACGCCAAGCTCGCGCAGGCCCGCGGTGTTGTTCTCGAACTCCGGAAGGTACTCGTAGCCGCCGCTATCGGTGCGCCGGAAGGTCAGCCCCTCGACGCCCCATTCGAACAGCTCGGAACTCTTCTCCGACATGACGTTATCGATATAGGCGGCCAGCAGCTCGGGGTTCTTTACCTTGGAACTGGCCATGTAGCCCCAGTAGGGGATGGTGTCGTGCGCCACGGTGATCCAGTAGTTGGTCTTGCCGTCGAAGCTCGGCGGCTTCATCCCCTGGAATCCCTCGGGTGGCCGCTTGCCCGCCTCGTAGTCCCACAGGTTGGTGGTCTGGCCGTAGTAGATGTAGGTGAAGGCGTAGTTGCCCTCTTCCTGCAGCTCGCGGACGCGATCGGAGGTGATCGATTCGCCGATGGTGTCCAGGTTGAACGCCCCGGCTTCATACGCCTCGCGCATGAACTCGATCAGCTTCCGGTAGTTCGGGTCCTGGGTCGGCCCGTACACCCACTTGCCGAGCTCCTGGTCATACTCGACGCCTCCGATCTTGGCATTCATGGGCCGGCCGAAGGCGTGCAGGAAGTAGCCCAGGCCCCACTGGGTGAGAAACGCGTCGACGTCCGGCAGTTCCGCCTTGATCTGCTTCATCTGTTCGAGCCACTCCTCCATCGTCTCCGGAGGACCGTCGATGCCGGCCTGCGCCAGCAGGTTGGCGTTGTAGAAGTAGCCCTCGCCAATGTACTCGGCGGTAGTGATGTCGTTGATCGCGAAGCGTTCGCCCTTTTCGGTCAGCACGTTGTTGACGTGCGGGAACTGGGCGGCCCACCTCTGCATGTTGGGCATGTACTCCTTGTACTTGTCCCAATCCAGGAATATCCCCACCGGCCCGTAGGTGGCGGCCTTCGGCACTGACTCACGCGCCCACACGATGTCGGGCAGGTCGCCCGATTGCAGGTACAGGTTGAGCTTGGTGTCGTAGTCATTCCACGGCACGGTGTCCCAATCGATCCTCACGTTACCGGTGGTCGCGCGATACGCCTGCACCACGGCAGCCTCCGGATCCTCCTCGATCCCGAGATCCGCCCCGAGGCCGCTGTACACGACCTCCGCCCCGGCCCACGGCAGCACCGCGCCGGGCGCCATGTCGGTTGCCGCGGCCTCGCCGTCGCCAGTGGCGAACAGCGGTCCGGCCGACAGCAACAGTATTGCCATCAGCCTCAATATAATTCTGGACATATAGTCCTCCTAAACGGATAATCGCAAGACGCCAACGGCGTCCGAGAATATGCAACCCAAACCTCGATCATGCCTTGACCGCCCCCAGAATCATGCCCTTGGTGAAGTACTTCTGGAGGAACGGATAGACGCACAGGATCGGGGTTATCGTAATGATGACGGCGGCTCCCTTCACGGTGCGTGAGCTGATGTTCTGCATGATCGCAAGAATCGTGCTGTTCTCCACGTCGCGAAAATCGAGCAACACCAGAATACGCCTGAGAAATAGCTGGATCGGCTGTTTGTCCTGGTCACGCAAGAAAATCAGAGACCAAAAGAAATCGTTCCAGAACATCACCGCCGTGTACAGCGCGAAGGTAGCCAACAGCGGTTTTGAGAGGGGCATGATGATACGCCACAGCACCGTAAAGTGGCCCGCTCCGTCAATGCTCGCCGATTCCCGCAGCGACGACGGTATGTTGGCAAAGAAGGTACGGAAGATCATCACGTTGAACGCCGAGATGGCGGCGGGCAGCACCAGCGCCCACATGGTATCGACCAGCCCCAGCTTGAGCACCACGAGGTAGGTCGGTACCAGGCCGCCGGAAAAGAACAGCGAAATGACGAGCAGAATGGCGACCAGCTTGCCTCCCCGGAAGTCGCGAAAGGTGAGCGGGTAAGCCATCATCGAGGTGCTCACCAACATGATCAGGGTGCCGGTCCCGGCGTAATTGATGGTGTTGAGATAGAAGCGCAGGATCCTGTCGTCGGAGAGCAGCAGGCGATAGGCATTGAGCGAATAGCCCACCGGCCAAACACCGACGGTGGCGTTGCCGAGCTGGTCGGCATCGCTGAACGACAACGCGAGGGTCATCACCACGGGGTAGAGAAAGCATGCGCTCATGACCACCAGGATGGCGTAGTTGAACACGTCGAAGGCGCTGGCCCGGCGTTCTACCCACATGCTTCGGGGCCCCGTATCACCATAGTGAAGTCTCGCTCAGTGACCTCGCGACGCGGTTGGTAATGACAAGAAATATCAACGAGATGACCGCGGTAAACACGCCGACCGCGGTGGCGTAACTGAAGTTGGAGCCCTCGCTCTCGATACCGACCCGGTAGATGTAGGTTGATATGACGTCCGCGGTCTCATAGGTAAACGGACTGTACATGAGCAGAATCTTCTGAAAGTCGGTGGCCAGGATGCCGCCGACCGCGAGGATGAAGAGGATGACTATGACCGGCAGGATGGACGGTATCGTGATGTGCCACACCTGGGCGAAACGCTTGGCCCCATCGATCACCGCGGACTCGTACAGCTCGGGATTGATATTCGCGATGGCCGCCAGGTAGATGATGGAGGAAAACCCGATCTGGGCCCAGATCCCCGACATGATGTACAGGGATGGAAACCAGAGCGGACGGAGAAAAAATGCGATACGCTCGCCGCCCAAGGCGGCGATGGCGGCGTTCACTATGCCGTCGTTGGGACTGGTGAACTCCCGTAGCAGCCCGATGACCACCACGGTCGAGATGAAGTAGGGCATGTAGGAAATGGTCTGCGTGACGCGCTTGAAACCGATGCGGCGCACTTCGTTGAGCAGCACCGCCAGCACGATGGGCGCGGGAAAGCTGAACGCCAGGGTGTACAGGCCGAGCAGCAGAGTGTTCCGCACCAGGCGAAAGAAGTAGGGATCGTTGAAGAAATCGATGTAGTGCTTGAAGCCCACCCACTTGCTGCCGAGCACGCCGAGCGCGGGATGAAACTGCTGAAAACCGATGACGACGCCCCACATCGGCAGGTACTTGAACAGCAGCAGGTTCAGCAGGCCAGGAATGAGCATCACGTAGAGCGCAGGATTCCTGCGGACGTACCTCCACCACGAGCCTCGCTCGTGAACCGATGGTCCAAGCGACTCGATGCTGGCAATGCCGCGTTCGACGTTGGAAGTGGACATCCCTCGTTCCGGAACATAGCAGTCTATATGACACCTGCGGCGCTGTCAAGGAGGCGTCCCTCCGGTCTTCCGGTTGACACGCTGCCGTGATTGACGTATTCCGGTTGCAGGATGATGGTCCGCCCACGGTTCACGATCTTCGACTTCCTCATCTATCTGTTCCTGATCCTGCTCAGCCTGTCGTTTCTGTATCCGATTGCCAATCAACTGGCACTGTCGATCAGCGATGCCGGTGAGCTCGGCTGGCAACGGGTCACCGTGTTTCCGGTCGGTTTCAGCACCGATTCCTACCGTGCCGTGCTTTCGAGCGACGCCATTCTGCGTTATTACGTCAACACCATAAAATACGCCGCCGTCGGCACCTTCATCATGATCGCAACTACCTCGCTGATGGCGTACCCGCTTACCTTTCGCGAACTTCGCGGCCGCAAGCTGGTCATGATCCTGCTCGTCATCACGATGTTTTTCTCCGGCGGGCTGGTGCCTTACTATCTGCTGGTACTGTCGCTCGGATTGGTCGACACGATCTGGGCCCTGGTGCTGCCCAACGCCATCGTTGCCTGGAACGTGATCATCTTTCGCACCTTTTTCCGTACCGTCCCAGCAGCGCTGCGGGAGTCCGCGCACATCGACGGCGCTGGTCACTTTCTTGTACTGTTCAGGATCGTACTGCCGCTCTCCAAGCCACTGCTGGCAACCTTCGTGCTGTTTTCTCTGGTTGGCTTCTGGAACGATTACTTCTGGGCACTCATCTTCTTGCGCGATCAGGACAAGCAACCGGTCCAGCTGTTTCTGCGCCGCATTCTCGTGCTCGTCGACTTGGCCGACTTGGAGAACACGTCAGCTCTGCAGATTTTCAACAACCTCAGCTCGCGCACTACGAAGGCGGCTGCGCTCATCATCACCATCACTCCGATTCTCTGTGTATACCCGTTCCTGCAGCGGTACTTCACCAAGGGTCTGATCATCGGCTCGCTCAAAGACTGAGCGACGGCGGTCGCTTCCTCGGCATCGACAACGGCGAGCAGGACGGCCGCTACATCTGGGCCACCGCCGAACAGCAGTGTCCACGCGAGCAGTCTCGGTTCGCGCAATATCTCAGCTTTCAGCGCCACTTTCAGAAGCTCGGCGACGAGTTGGGCAACCACATGACCGCGCTCTCCTCGCTCACCCTCGGCCACTACTTCCTGAAGGAAGGCAACCACGTTCTGCTCGGCGCCGAGACCGCGCAGGCGTTGCCCAACAGCCAGCTCTACTACGCCTTCATCCGCGGCGCGGGCAAGCAGTACGGCGTGCACTGGTTCGGCAACGCGTCGGTGTTCAACCGCTGGGGGTGGAAGGACTACGGCGCGGTGAAGCGCGACGGCCGCTACGTTTCTGGTCCCGAGGAAGGCACCAGCCTCAGCCTGCTGAAGCGGCTGCTGTACACCCACTACCTGTACAACTGCGCGATGATCGGCTTCGAAAGCGGCTGGCTTACCGAGTCCGCGCCGCATGCGCTCACCGCGATCGGCGCCATCCAGCGCGGCGCGGTGGAATTCGTCGCCCGCCACGGCCAGCCGGGCGTGATGCACACGCCCGCGGCGCTGCTGCTGGACTTCTTCGCGGGCTGGGTGCCGCCCCGCCACCTGTACACGCCGCACGTGTATCAGGTACGGCGCGCGCTGACCCAGGCATTCGCCGCCGAGCAGCTGTTCGCGGTCGGCGACGGCCTGGGCTTCATCACTTGACGGCGGGGCGCGGGCGACTATCTGCTCGCCATCTGCAACAACCAGCACCGGCCCCTGCCGTGGCGCATTGTCTCCCGCTGTGGGGCGATTCGTTCGCTACGGGAACTGGATCTGGACCAGTGGGCACGGTCGTTCGGTGACGCTGGAGGCCCCGAAAACCGACGTACGGGCAGCGCCGACTGGTGGCCGTATTCGGGCGCGCCGGAGCAGGACGCTCCCGGCTACTGGCCCCGGGGGCACGCCGGCGCCCGCGCCGAGGCCGGCCGCGGCGCCGCACACACCATCGCCGGCGGCGCCATCCGCCTGTTCTCGTTGTCGGTGGCTGAACGGGGAGTGGCCCTGCTGCCCGCACCGCGGCCGCCGGCGCGCCCGCGCAACCGGCTACTGGCTCTGCGCACGGCAGGCGGCGTGCAGGCGCCGCTGGCGGCGGTGCGCGACGCCCTGTTCATCTTCGACGCGCTCTACCCCGACTGGGACTCCGAGTATCTGGACGCAGCCTCCCTCGACGCCGTGTTTCGTGACTCACCTGCCGCTGCCGCGCAGCGCCTGGCGCATGACCGGCACGGCCAGCCAGAGCCCCGCAGATCGTGATCACCTCGCGGCACGCGATCTTCGCCGTGGGCTACGGTTGCGGCGACGGGTGCTCGTGTCCGTAGCAGTCGCGGGCGCGCCGCTCGCTGACCAGGCCCTCGTCCACGTCGCGCTGCACCGCCGCCGCGGGGCGCTGTTGCGGGTCGCCCCAACCGCCGCCGCCGGGGGTCTCGACGCGAAACAGGTCGCCCCTGCCCAGCTCCACGACCACCTTGGTCGGCACCTCGCGCACGCTGCCGTCGGGCGAGGTCACGTAGGCGTGCGCCCCGGCGGCGTGCCGGCCGCCGTCCAAGCCCCACGGCGTGAAGCGGCGCCGGTCGGAGCCCATGCTGACCACCGTGCGTTCCGCCAGGCAGCGCAACTCGCGCATCATGCCGCAGCCGCCGCGCTGCCGGCCCGCTCCCTCGGTGTCGGGCAGCAGGCCGTAGCGCACCACCTGCAGCGGGTAGGTGCTCTCGATCACCTCCACGGCGGCATTGCGGGTGTTGGTGAGATGGGTGTGCACGCCATCGTCGCCGTCCAGGTCGTGGCTGGCGCCCTGACCGCCGGCGTAGGTCTCCACGTAGTTGTAGTAGACCCCCTCGGTGGGTCCGGGGCGGCTGTCGATGCCGCCGATGTTGACCAAGTTCATCTCGCCGCTGCAGGCAGCGCATACCCGCTCCGGCACGCACTGGGCGAGCGCGCCCATCAACACATCCACCACGCGCTGGTCGGTGAGGATGTTAGCCTGGCCGATGGCCGCCGGGTACTTCGCCTGCAGGATGCTGCCCTCGGGGGCGTGCACGTGGATCGGCCGGTAGGAACCGGCGCAGGTGGGCAGGTCGGGGTCGATCACCGCCTTGCAGGTGTAGTAGACCGCGGCCTGCGCGGCGCTGATGCGCGCGTTGAGCGGGCCCAGCACCTGGCGGCTGCTGCCGGTGAAGTCCGCGGTCAGCTCGTCGCCGGCGATGCGCACCGCCACGGCGATCTTCACCGGCTCGTCGGTGACGCCATCGTCGTCGAGGAAATCCTCGAACCGGTAGGTGCCGTCGGGCAACCCTGCGATGCCGGCGCGCATGCAGCGCTCGGCGTGGTCGAGAATCGCCTCCATGTAGTGCACCAGCTCGCCGGCGTCCACGCGCGCCAGGAGCTCGGCGACCCGCTGCTCGGCCTTCTTGGCCACCGCGTACTGCGCCATCAGGTCGCCGCGCAATTCGTATTCGGTGCGCACGTTCTGCTCGATCAGGCGCAACAGGTTGTCGTCGAAGCGGTCCTGCCGCACCAGCGGCAGCGGCGGAATCTGCAGCCCCTCCTGGTAGATCTCGGTGACGCCGAACGGCATGCTGCCGGGCGCGTAGCCGCCCATGTCGACGTGGTGGGCGGTGGAGGCGGCCAGCGCGATCGGCCGCCCGTCGTGGAAGATGGGCGACACCAGCGACAGGTCGGGCAGATGGCCCGGCCCCTCCGGATAGGGCAGATTGGTGCCGTACACATCGCCGGGCTGCATCCGCGCAACCGGATAGCGCGCCAGAATGGCGCGTATCACCCCCGGCATCACGCCCAGGTGCAGCGGCGTGCCCACCTCGGCCTGGGCCACGATCTCGCCGTTCGGCAGCGCCAGCGCCGCCGAGCAGTCGCGGCGGTCCTTGATGTTGGTGGAGTGGCTGGCGCGCACCAGGGCGGCGCAGCATTCCTCGGCGATCCCCTTCCAGCGGTTGCGCATGATCTCCAGGGTCACCGGATGCGGCCCGGTCATGAGGCGCTCCGCCCGGAACGCGGCGACCGGCCGATGGTGCTGGTGCGCCGGTTGTCATGGTGTTCGGCGGCACCGGACGCCCGTGCCGTCTCCACCCCATAGAGCAGCAGTTGGCCGTCGCCATCCACCTGCAGGCGCTGTCCGGGCCACACAGCCGTGGTGGCGTCGAGCTGCTCGATGATCGCCGGACCGGTTAGCGCCGCGCCCGCGGCCAGTGCGTCGCGGCGGAAGACCGGCGTCTCGTACGAGTTGCCCGCGAAGTAGACCCGCCGCACCGCCGCCGGTTCGGGGCAGCCGGTGGCCCGTGGCGCCGGCGGCAGGCGCAGCGACTGCAGGTCGACCTCGACCGACACCCAAGCGCTATGCGTCTCGACCGGGTGCTCCGGACGCGCGTAGCCGTACATGCGCTCGTGCTCGGCGTGAAAGTTCTCGGCCACCCGTTGCAGGTCGAGCGGTCCCGGCGCCACCGCAACCGGCAGTTCGTAGCGCTGGCCGAGGTAGCGCTGGCCGAGGGCGCGGGTCAGGCGCGCGCCGGCAGCGCCGTTGGCGGACCACCGCAACCGCTCACGGGCGCTTCCCTCCAGCTCGGCGAACACCTGCTCCAGTTCGGTGGCGTTGGTGTGGTCCAGCCGGCGCACGAAGGTGGCGATGCGATCCTCGCGCAGGTTGGTCATCAGCAGGCCGATGGCAGAGTTCACGCCGGGCGCCAGCGGCACGATGGTGCGTTCGATGCCGAGCTCGGCTGCCAGCTCGGCGCCGTGCAGCGGGCCGGCGCCGCCGAACGGGCACAGCGCGAACTCGCGCGGGTCGTGGCCGCGCTCCACGGTCAGCTTGCGGATGGCGGCGGTCATCGCCGCGTTGACCACCCGGATCATCCCCTCGGCCGCGGCCTCCACGCTCATCCGCAACGGGGCGGCCAGCCGGTCATGGATCGCCCGCCGCGCCGCCTCCGGATCGACCGCCATGCCGCCGCCGAGCAGCGACTGTGCGCCCAGCCGCCCCAGCACCAGGTTGGCGTCGGTCACGGTCGGCTCGCTGCCTCCCGTTCCGTAGCACGCCGGTCCGGGCCGGGCGCCCGCCGACCGCGGCCCGACGCGCAGCGCGCCGCCGGTGTCGATCCAGCCGATGCTGCCGCCGCCGGCGCCTACCGAGTGGATGTCCAGCATCGGCACGCTGATCGCCAGCCCGCCCATCTCGGTGTCGCGGGCGAACGCGACCTCACCGCCATGCACCACGCCGACGTCGAAACTGGTGCCGCCCATGTCCGCGGTGATCAAGTTGCGCGAACCCGCTGCCGAGCGGGCGATGGCGGCGCCGGCCACGAGGCCGCCAGCCGGGCCCGACATCACCGTCTCCACCGCGCGGCGGCCGGCGGCGCGGGCCGACATCACGCTGCCGCTCGACTTCATGACGAACAACGGCGCTCCGATGTGGTGTTCGCCCAGCCCCTGTTCCAACCGCCCCAGGTAGTCCGCGATCACGGGCTGCACGAAGGCATTCATGGCACAGGTGCTGAAGCGCTCGTATTCGCCCTGCTCGCCCACCAACTCGTGCGACAGGCACACCGCTGCAGCCGGCAGGCATTCGGCGAGCACCCGGCCCACCTCACGCTCATGCGCCGGATTGACGCAGCTGTGCAGCAGACCCACCGCCACCGCCTCGACCCGCTCCCGGCGCAGCAGGTCGACAAGGGCGTCGAGTTGCTCGCGGTCGACCGGGGTCTGCGCGCTGCCGTCGAAGCGCATGCGTTCGCGCAGCTCGAAGCGCAGCGCGCGCGGCACCAGCGGGCGGGCGCGGCGGCCGCGCAGGTCGTACAGGCGCGGGCGGTCCTGGCGCTGGATCTGCAGCACGTCGCGGAAGCCGGCGGTCGTGATCAGCGCCACGCGCGCCCCGGCGCGCTGCAGCACCGCGTTGGTAGCCACCGTGGTGCCGTGAATCAGCAGCTCGACCTGTTCCGGGTGTGCGCCGACTCGCTCGACGATTGCACGGACGCCCTGAATGATCGCGCGCGCCGGGTCGTCCGGCGTGGAGGCCACCTTGTGGAACGCCAGCCGTCCGCCGTCGGGATCGAACGCCACCAGATCGGTAAACGTGCCCCCGGTATCGATGCCGATCCTGATCATGCCGCACCGCCACCCTACCAGGATTCCACGCCCCGCAGCATCCCCGGCATCCCCCGGCATCCTGGGAAGCGGCGACGAAACCGCGGATATGGTGTATTGATTGACCGTGGCTGAACCGAAGACCGCACCCAACACGCTCGATCTCCAGGTGGTGGACGACCTGCTGACCACCACCCGCGCCGTGCGCCGCCGGCTCGACTACGAGCGGACGGTGGAGCGCAGCGTGATCCTGGACTGCATCCGCCAGGCGCAGCAGGCGCCCACCGGCGGCAACGCCCAGGGCTGGCGCTGGATCGTGGTGGAGGACGCCGCCACCCGCGCCGCGCTGGCCGGCATCTATCGGCGCGCCGGGGAGTCGGCTCTGCGTCGGGGGGTGGCGGACGCCGGCACCGCACAGACGCGCCGCGTGTACGCCTCGGCCCTGTTTCTGATGGAGCGGCTCGCCCGCGTGCCGGTGCACGTCATCCCCTGCATCATCGGGCGCTGGCCCGAGCAGCCGACCAACGCCAACCTCGCCGGCCGCTACGGCTCGATATTCCCGGCGGTGTGGTCGTTTCAGCTCGCGCTGCGGGCGCGCGGTCTCGGCTCCGTGCTGACCACCGTGCACCTCGGCGGCGAGGCCGAGGCCGCCGCGCTGCTCGGCGTGCCCGACGGCGTGCAACAGGTCGGCCTGCTGCCGGTCGCCTACACCACCGGCGGCGAGTGGCGACCGGCCGCGCGGCCCCCGGCCACGGAGATCGTCCACATCGACCGCTGGCAGTAACCCGGCTCCGCGCGCGGGCGACGCTGCTGCGGGTGCCGGCCTGATGCGCTCCCGCAGACCTGATACACTCGGTGCAGCATGGCTGAACGCATCAACCGAGCGATCGAGCTCCTGGCCCAGGGGCAGCCGATCTATTACACCGGCGGCCACACCGGCTCGCCCTGGACCGCCGACAGCCGGCCGTCCGGCACCCTGACCGCGCACGACAGCCCGCTCCTTACCCACGAGCAGGGCACAATCGATGCCGCCACCTGGGCCGACTTCATCAATGTCGGGTTCGAGCATGGTGCCTACGACCTGGCCGGCCTGCAGCGCTACCTGGGCGGTCTGGTCGACGGCGGTCCCACCCGTAGCGGCCACCGCACGCCGACGATCATCGTGGAGGCGCCGGTCGGCGGTTACTCGCGCGAGGTGATGCAGGCCAATCTGTGGCAGTTTCAGCAGATTCTCGGTCGCGGCGCGCACGGCATCATGCTGTGCCAAGCCACCACCGCGGACGCCGTACGGGCATTCGTGGAGGCGTGCCGCTACCCGGTCAACCGGTTGGGCGTCGGCGCAGGCCTCGGTGTGGGCATGCGCGGCGTGGGGTCGGAGCGCAGTGCCGCCCACATCTGGGGCGTGGATCGGGACACCTACCTCGCCACGGCGGACCCGTGGCCGCTGAACCCCGACGGCGAACTCCTGCTCGGAGTCAAGATCGAGTCGCGGGCCGCGATCCCGCATATCGAAGAGATCCTCGCCGTGCCAGGCGTCGGATACGCCGAGATGGGACCGGGTGACATGAGCCTCTCGCTCGGCTACCGCAGCCTGCCGGACCCGTGGCCGGATGAGATGGTAGAGCTCCACCGACGCGTACAGGCGGCGTGCCGCGAGCACGGCGTGGCGTTCCACTGGACTCACAAATCCGACGACCTCCGCGCCATGATCGACCGCGGCGCCCAGGTCTTCACGTGCCCGAACGCGGACTTCGCCGCCGCGGGACGAGCCCACACCAAGCGCACCATGCAAGTCTGATGAGTTAGCAAGTGATCATGCGCCGTGCCTGCCAGAATCGGGCGATGAAGGCCCACCCCCCGATCCACCCAGGCGAGATCCTGCTTCAGGAGTTTCTGGAGCCGATGGAAATCAGCCAGTATCGGCTTGCGAAGGACATCAGCGTCCCCCCGCGGCGAATCAACGAGATCGTGCATGGCAAGCGGGCGATCTCCGCTGATACCGCGCTACGGCTTGCGCGCTATTTCGGCACGACCGAGCGCTTCTGGCTCAACCTGCAAACGCGCTATGTGCTCGAGGTGGAGAAAGCACGACTGAAGGGCGTCTTATCAAGGAAGTGGTGGTATCCGCGACCCGGCCGACGGCTTACAGAGACGCCAGCCGATCGAAGGTGTCCGGATATTTTCGGGCCATCAGAATGAGCGCCGCGGCGGACGGTGGCGGGCTGGACTTGCCCTGCTCCCAGCCCTCGACGGTGCGCACCGGCACGCGGAGCAGACCGGCGAATACCGCCCTTGATCTGTTCGGGCGTGAGTCCGGGCAGTGGCGTTGCCTCGACCCGGGTCGTCCGCAGGGTGCGCGTGCCGGCTCGGTACTCCTGAACCTCGCGCAGTCCTTTGAGGACCTCCGCAGCGATTTCGCGTTCAGCCATGCTTGATCTCCACTACGACCTTGCGCCACGCGGCCCGTTCGGCCGGCGACAGGTCGTCCTTCACTCCCTTGCCGTACAGTGTAGGCAGGTAGATTTGGTCGTCGGCAACGAGCCAGTAGTAGATGACCCGGCTGCCACTCCGTTTACTTCGGCCCTTCGCCCTCCAGCGGATTTTTCGGATTCCGCCCGACCCGCGAATGATGTCGCCGGTATCCGGGTGCGCTCGGATCCGCGCCCGCGAAGAGCTGCGAGCGCCTGACCGCGGAGTCGCGCCGGCAACGCTCGAAGTCCGCCTCGTGCAACCTTCCCCGCGGTGGATCGGCGAGGTCGAAATGCCCGTAGCGGTCCTCGCCGCTCGCCAGCCTGGCCATCCAGCGCTCGCCGGTACGCTGGCGCATCGTGGGCTTGATGTAGCGAATCGCCACGCCGATGCGGCGATCGCCGGTGCTGTTGGGGCCCGAGGCGTGAAACAGGTGGCCGTGGTGCAGCGAGGCCTGGCCGGTGTGCAACTCGACGGCCACGCCATCATCCTCGTCCACCTCGACGGCAATTTCCTGACCGCGGCTGAGCAGGTTGTCGGCGGCGAACGTATCGAGGTGCGGGACGATCCGGCGCCGGTGGCTGGCCGGCACGAAGCGCATGCAGCCGCTGGCGACGGTCGCCGGCGACAGCGCCACCCAGCCGGTGGTCTCCTCCACATCGTCCAGGCCCCAGTAGGTCAGATCCTGGTGCCAGGTCACGACCTTCGCTGAGTGCGCCTCCTTGATGAACAGGCCCGCGCTCCACACCAGGAGATCCGGCCCGAGCACTTGGGACGCCGCCGCCAGCAGCTTGTCGTTGCGGGCCAGCGCGTCGAACGACGGCAGCAGGTGGTTGACGCTGCCGCGCAGCAACGCGCTGCGCTCCGGATCGGCTGTCAACTCCGCCTCCGCCGCCTCCAGATCAGCGCGGATCGACTGTGCCTCGGCGTCACTGAGCACGTCGATCGGGAACACGAACCCATCCCGCCGGTAGGTCTCGGCCAAGCCGTTAGCGTCGCCATCCATATTCCCGCCACCTCGCAGATTGAACATCCACCGCCGCGCCCGGCGGCGATCCCCGAATCGTAGCACCGAATCGGCGACCCGGTCGACCGAAACCGGTGGATGGTGGATGGACGCTGAATGCCTGCCCGCGCGCTGATACTACGGAATAAGGGTCGCCATGATCCGCTGCATGATCGGGATCAGCACCGCCGCACCTCCCATCACTACCAGAATCCACCGCGTCTGAGTGGTAATCTCCTTGCGCACGCTGGCGATCTCCTTGCCGAGGCCCACCCGTACGGCACCGACCTCCGTGCGCACATCGGAGACCTCCCTGCCGAGGTCGTTACGGGTTCGCTGGTCGGACTCCACTACATGCCGGAGGAACCGCTCCTCCAGAAGCTGGAACAGATGCTCTTTCTGTACTTCCCGCCGCTCTTCCTGCTCATCCTCCAACTGACGCAGCATCTCCACCAGCGACGCAGCCGCGTCGTCGCCGAGGCGTTCTGTAACGGGCGTGGTACCGACACTACAGCCATAACGCGCAAGATACTCTACAACGAGCGCCATGTACGGGTCGACAGGGTCGACACGGTGCGCGGTGCGTCTGTGAGCGGGCACACGCTGATCTCCGTGACCAGGGCGGCGCCGCCGCTGGCGGAGAAGCGCAGCTCGGGACCGGCGCTGGCGGCGCGGCGCGCGGCGACCGTGTAGCGCTCGTCGACGCACAGGTCGACGATGCCGCCGATGACGATCAGGTCGAGGGTGTAGGCACGGGCCAGTCCCGCCACCGGTTGCAGCGCCGGTTGCTCACCGCCCGTCGCACTCCGGTCGAGGGGACCGGAGATCGCCACGCGCTGCCGGAGCGGATCCACGTGCACGGCGACCCCGTGGCCGGCAGCATCGGCAAGCCCCACGCCGAATGTGGCGCCGGCCGCGTCGACGCGGAAGCGGATGCGGACGTCGCCCGGAATCGCCGCGATCCGAGCGGACGCGTCCTGCGTACCCGTGGCCGCCAAGCGTAGCCGGCTGCCGTCCCACGACATCTCTCCGCGCAACGATTCCGGGCGCAGCGCCAGCCGCGAGGCGCTGGCCGGGAGCATCTCCGGCGGGAACTTCGTGCCAAGGCTGCCGTCCGGGAACTGCACCAGTTCTCGGAACAGCAGGTCGCCGCCCCAGCCGGCATGGCCGATCCAGCCGGCGGTCAGCAAGCGGCCGCCGGTGAACGGCGCGGTCTTGGGATAGTTCAGGCCGGTCAGAGGCGGCGGGGTTTGCTCCTGCCACGCGCCGGCGAGCGACCGCGACCTCCATAGCCGGTTGGCCATGGCGAAGTAGTGCCAGCCGCCCCAGGCGAACAGGTGCGGGCACGGGCCCATGGTGCCGGCAGGAAGGAACGGCTCCGTCTCCCGCTGCCAGGCAGCAAGATCGGTCGACCGGTAGTGGGCCACCTGCAGCGTGCCATCCGCGGACCGCTCCTGGGTCAGCAGGTGGAACAGGCCGCCGTCCTCGTCGTGGAAGATCGAGCAGTCGGCGCAGCCGGTGTCGGTGGTCGGGACTACCGGCGTCGGATCCTTGCGGAAGTGGATGCCGTCACTGCTGACGGCTTGAAACACGCCGCTGCCCCGATGCGGCTTGTCCTCGAACTGACAGCGGCCGCCGCAATCGGTGTAGAACGCATGGTAGCGCCCGCCGTGGTGGATGAAGTCACCGGTCCCGATGGCGCACTCCCAGGTGTGGCTGAGCGGGATGGCCAGCGGATGGCGATCCCAGTTGACCAGGTCGGCGCTGGACAGGTGGGCGTACTGGTGCGCGCCCAGATTCCACTTGCTGGTGTGGTGGCGCCGGTCGAACAGGTAGAACAGGTGCAGCCGGGCGCCGTCCCACAGCAGCATGCAGTCGCCAGCGTAGACATTGTAACCGCGCGGCCGCCAGTAGTGCGGCACCTGCCGCTGCGGTCCGAGGACCGCCACCGCCCGTCGCTCGACCGCCGCCGCGCCACCGCTGAGCTGGGCGATCTCTGCGTCGCTCAATGCGCGGTCCCACAGCGCCACGTGATCGACCTGGCCGTGAAAGCCGGTGGCCAACTCCCCATCGTCCCAGGCCGCTCCGATCAGGAACGGCGGCTCGAAGCGGTGCAGCGGACCGTAGCCCCACTCCTCGTCGACCAGCACACCGTCAACGAACAACTCCAGGTTGGGGCCGTGGAAGCGGAACACCACGTCATGCCACGCGGTCGCTCCGACCAGGGCGACCGGTACGCCCAGGTGCAGCACTCCAGCACGCGCCTCGGCGAGGATCAAATCGCCGGCGTTGCCGCTCTCGTTGAAGCGGATCACCGGTCCCGCCGGACGGGTGCGCCAGCGGTACTCCAGCAGCGCCCGAGAGCCGGCGAGCCGGTAGGCGCCGCCGTGCTCGGCAAACAGGTGGTAGTAGGGGGTCGCCGGCCCCCGTTCCGCGGCGCTGCCGTAGTGCAGCGGCTTGGCGGCGCCGTCGGTGCCGTACAGGATCGCCGCAAGCGGGTCGCCGCGGTCGTCGCGCGCGAACAGGGGCGCATCCCAGTGTCCGGTCGGATCGCGCAGCCGCATGCACAGGCTCATCGCTGCGCCGCGCAGGCCGGCGCCATCAGGTGCGGCGGCGAGGAGATACCCGCCGGCGAACTGCGCCACCGCGCCGTTTCCGCCCCGAGCCAGCGATGCCTCTCGCTCCGCGCCGTGCAGAGGAACGCCAAGTTGCACCGCGCCTTGGATCGCCAACGCCGGGGCAGTCTCGCCGTCGCTCCCGCTCATGTGCCAAGCGACCAGCGCGTCAGCGAGCGGGTTGGAATCGGGTTCGCGGCTCATCTGCTCGACCTCTCGTTTACGTGATCGTGCCCTCTCTCAAGGCTACGCGACTGCGCGGGACGCGACTGCGCGGGACGCGAGCAGTCCAACGTGCGGTGGCAACCGGCGAGACGCGCCATCGTTGTACGCATAACATGCGGGAGAGGGCGCGGCATCGCAACAGCGGCCTCCGTAGTCCCAGCGGCGCGGGAGACGCCGCGGCCGGGCCTGCCCAACGCTGCACCGTCTGCGGCAGCGAGTTCCGGCGCGGCCGCAGAACAAGGAGAGTACAAGCATGGAACAACGTCATCTGGTCCTCGACACGCGGGTGATCGCCCGCACCGACAACGCGCGGCTCAGCGTCACGCCGGCAACAAGGAGCACGGCCAACCCGCTGTTCGGCGAGGACCGGCCCTGGGAGATGCGCTTCGACAACCTCTATCCGAACGTGCTGTGGGATGCGGAGGAGGAGCTCTACAAGTGCTGGTACAGCCCGTTCTGCATCGACAACCGCTCGCACGGCATGACCCTCGAAGAACGCCAGAGCGCCCTCTACAACTCCCCGCCAGGCCGGGAGATGGCGCTCTGCTACGCCACCTCGCGGGACGGCATCGCCTGGGACAAGCCCGAGCTCGGCCTGGTCGACTACCGGGGCAGCCGGGCCAACAACATCGTGCTGCGCGGTCCGCACGGCGCCGGCGTGCTCAAGGATGCCCGCGAACCCGACCTCGCCCGGCGCTACAAGATGTTCGCCTCGCTCGGCGAGCAGGAGCTGGCGGTGGCGTTCTCGGCGGACGGCATCCGGTGGGGCCGGTTCCTGCCCTGCCCGACCGTCAACCCGTACCAGGTGGACGGCACCCACTACCACGCGCTGTGGGTGGAGGAACGCGGCGAGTACGCCGGTTTCACGCGGCTGCGCGATCCGCGCTCCGCCGGCGCCGCCGCGGTCGGCAGCATCCGCGGCGCCTGGCCGCCGCGTCAGGTGGGCCGCACCGCGAGCCCCGACTTCCTGCACTGGAGCCCGGCCACCGCCGTGCTGGAGGGAACTGACGAGAATCTGCAGATCTACTCGATGCCGGTGTTCCGGCATGCCAACCTCTATCTCGGCCTGCCGGCGATCCACAACCAGCGCACCGATCAGGTGTGGACCGAACTCGCCTGGAGCCCCGACACCGTCGCGTGGCACCGCGTCTGCCCCGGCTCGCCGCTCATCGCCAACGCCGGCCTGGTCGGCAGCTACGACTGGGGTTGCGCCTACGCCGCCGCGCATCCGGTAATCGTGCCCGGCGAATCCGGCGAGATGCGCCTCTACTACGGTGCAAGCAACTTCCAGCACACGAGCTGGCGCGACGGCTCCCTGTGCCTGGCCACCCTGCGCCCCGACGGGTTCGCCTGCTACGAGCAGGTAGCCGGCGACCGGCCGGCGACCGTCGTGACCGCCCCGCTTGCCTGGAGCGGCGCCGGGCTGCGCATCACCGCCGATGTGGCCCCGATCGGCGCGCTCGATGTCGCAGTGCTCGATCACAGCGCCGACCGTGTGCTGGCTCGCGCGGAGTTGGCAGGGTCGCTCCGGCCGGCAACCGGCGCCGCTACGGACGCGGCCGTGCACTGGCGTGAGCCGCCGCCGGGCGCGCTGCCGGGCCGCACCGTACGCCTGCGGTTCACGCTCAACGGCGCCCGCCTGTACTCGTTCAGCTTCGCACGCCGCTAAGCGAGGTTGTACGCCGCAATTGCCGCTGGTAAGATCGGCCTGCCGCTCGTGAGACGAAGGATGGAAGGTTGCGCGCATACTTAGTCAGACGGCTCCTCCTGATGATCCCGACCGCAT
The DNA here is from genome assembly GCA_965262935.1 of Spirochaetia bacterium. Classification (GTDB taxonomy): domain Bacteria; phylum Spirochaetota; class Spirochaetia; order SZUA-6; family Bin103; genus Bin103. Next base: position 3,473,726 of record OZ253572.1, read on the forward strand.
TTCTGGTCAGCGTGATGGTCTTTCTGCTCATGCACCTCGTCCCCGGCAATACCGTCGACGTGATGATCGCGCAGTTGACCGAATCGGGCAGCCAGGTCGAGATCGACCGGGAGGCGCTGGAGCGCAAATTCGGCCTCGACGCACCTCTGATCGTCCAGTATGGACGTTTTCTCGGCGTCGCTCCGCAGATGGACGGCCGTATCAGCGGCGTGCTCCAGGGCGACCTCGGCACCTCCTGGCGGCAGCGCCTGGCGGTGACCGAGCTGCTGTTCAAGCAGATGCCGGTGACCATCGAGCTCGGGCTGATGGGCCTGGTGATCGCGCAGCTCATCGCCATTCCGATCGGCGTCTATTCGGCCCTGCGGCAGGATACCTGGGGCGACTACGTCGGGCGCAGCTTCGCCATCCTGTCGATCTCGGTGCCCGGCTTCTGGTTGGCAACGCTGGTCATCGTCTACCCATCGATCTGGTGGGGCTACATGCCCTCCATCTGGCTCATCAAGTTCGCCGACGACCCGATGGGCAACCTCAAGATGTTCGTCGTGCCGGCGATCGTGCTGGCGCTGGCCATGGCCGGCGGCACCATGCGGATGACCAGAACCATGACCCTGGAGGTAATCCGCAACGACTACATCAGAACGGCGTGGGCGAAGGGATTGGCCGAGGCCCTGGTGGTGAGCCGGCATGCCCTGAAGAATGCCTTCATTCCCGTGATCACCATCATCGGACTGCAGATTCCGATCCTGATCGGCGGCACGGTGATTATCGAACAGATCTTCATGCTGCCCGGCATGGGGCGCCTCATCGTGCAGTCGCTGCTGCTGCGCGATTACCCGGTGGTGAGCGGCATCATGCTGTTCTTCAGTTTCGGACTGATGCTGATCAACCTGCTCGTGGATCTGACCTACGGCTTTCTGGACCCGAGGATCCGATCGTCATGAGCAGCATCGGGTTGCCGGACAGCGTACGCCGGTCTGCCGTGGTCACCTTCTTCCGCCGCATCATCAAGGAAAAACCGCTCGGCACGGTGGGCGCCGCGATCACCGCGCTACTGCTGCTGGTGGGCATATTCGCCGACCTGCTCGCCCCCTACGGGATGAACGAAACCAACATGGAGCAGCCGCTGGCCGCGCCGTCCGACAGCAACTGGCTGGGCACCGACGACCTGGGCCGCGACGTGCTGACCCGGGTCATCTACGGCGCGCGGGTGTCGGTGGTCGTGGGCCTGACCGGCGCCACCCTGGCCACGCTGATCTCGCTTCTGATCGGCCTCATCTCGGGTTACCTGGGCGGCACGTTCGATCTGCTGATCCAGCGGATGGTCGATGCCTGGATGTCGCTGCCGGGTCTGATTGTCCTGATGGTGATCATCTCGTTCATCGGCGGCGGCATGCTGGCGATCATCGTCGTGCTCGGCGTGGAGGGGGGCATTACCGGCTCGCGCATCATCCGCGGCGCCGTGATCAGCACCAAGGAAGATGCCTACGTGACCGCGGCGTCGGCGATCGGCGGGCGCACCAGCCGGGTGCTGTTGCGCCACATCCTGCCCAACGTCCTGGCGCCCGCGGTGATCCTGCTCACGCTGCGCATTCCGGCCATCATTCTGGCCGAGGCGAGCCTCAGTTTCCTCGGTTTCGGTATCCAGCCGCCGTTTCCCAGTTGGGGCGCCATGCTCAGCGGGCGCAGCCGCGAGTTCATGTTCGTGGCGCCGTGGACGGTGCTGTGGCCGGGGCTGGCGCTCGCCACCGTGGTCTACGGAACCAACATGTTCGGCGACGCGGCGCGCGACATTCTCGACCCCAAGCTGCGCGGCGGCGTCGGCCGCTACGGCGTCAAGGCCAGCAAAGCAGCGCGGCGGACCGGGTCCAAGCGCGCCGAGCGCGCCGCGCCCTCGCCGGATCGTGCGCATCGGTAACTGATCGGATCGAGCACGCCCGCATCACCGCGAAGCGGATTTGGTCCATGCCGCCGTGCGCCGTTCGTTTGCCGGATCCGGGCCGTCCGCGACGACCCGCGGCGGCAGCAGATTTGACATGCGGCGTGCGCGGCGATAGTTTGCTCCAGGCGGCCACCAAAGGCCGCAATCTACAGGAGGTACTGTATGAACAAGACCTATGGAATCGCTGTGGTGCTCCTCGCCGCCGTGGCGATGCTGCTCTCCGCGGCAGGAGAGCAGGACAGCGAGATGGCGGCGGAGAGCGCCGGCGGCCCGCAATACGGGGGCACACTGACCGCGGTCAGCGCCGCCTTCGTGATCGGCCCGGAGAGCCCCGACCCGGCTGACGGCCAGGGTCACTCGACGCTCTTTCTGTCCCTGATCCAGGAGCGGCCGCGCATCGGCGACCACCAGAAGTACGGCCCCAAGGGCACCGGCGAGTATCCCTTTACCCTGGTCGGCCCGATGCCCGACAAGTACGCGCGCGGGCTGCTGCTGGAGAGCTGGGAAATCACGCCGGAGCAATTCACTTGGCACTTGCGCAAGGGCGTCATGTGGGCGGCGGACAACGTCGACTACATGGACAACCGCGAGATGGTCGCCGACGACGTCGTCGCCGACCTGATGTACTACCGCGAGGCTCCCGCCGGGGCGCGCTTCAAGGGCGTGTCCGGCGACATCTCCGCCACCGACCAGTACACCGTGGTGATCGAGTTCACCGATCTCGACGTTGGCTTGCTGGACATACTTACGCTTGGCGGGACGACCGCCATTTCGCCCCCCGAAATGGAAGCGGCGGGCATGGACCGGTGGGACAACCAGGTCGGCACCGGACCGTTCATGTTCGGCGCCTACGAGATCAACTCCCACATGACCTACGAGCGCAACCCCAACTATTGGGACCAGACCACCATTGACGGCGAGCAGTATCAGCTGCCGTTCGTGGACAAGGTGATCGTCCCGATCATCGCCGACGAGGCGTCGATGGTCGCCGCGCTGCGCACCGGCAAGGCCGACATGGCCAGTTCGGTGTTCGCCGTGCACTGGAAGACGCTGGACGAGACGGCGCCCGAGCTGAACTCGCACCGGTTCCCGATCTCGTTCGGATCGACGGCGTACCTGAAGACTACCGAGCCGCCGTTCGACAACCGCGACGTGCGCCGCGCCATGATGGTGGGCACCGACCTGACCGGCTTCCAGAAGCTGCGCCAGGCGGGCGACCTGGAGTTGCCGACCCACTGGTTCCCGGTCGATCCGATCATGCCGTCCTACACGGCGATGGACGAGCTGCCGGAAGAGACGCGCATGCTGTACGACTACAACCCGGAGAAGGCGAAGCAGATGCTCGCCGACGCCGGCTACCCGAACGGCTTCACCATCAACTACACCACCCTGGGCTGGCCGGAGTTCATGACCGACGGAGCGCTGCTCAAGGACCAGTGGGAGAAGATCGGCGTCACCGTCGACCTGCAGGGCTTCGAAGCCGCGGTGTGGAGCGCGCAGGCGCGGGAGCGGACCTACACCGGCTCCATCCGGCAGGGCCACTGCGGCGGCTGCCCGATGACCGCGCTGCCGCGGTTCACCACCGGCCACACCCGCAACTACACCGACTGGTCCGATCCCCACTTCGACGCGATCGTGGAACAGTTGGTGAAAGAGCTGGATCCCGGCACGCGCACCGAGCTGATCAAGGAAGCGTCCATCTACCTGCTGAACGAGGCGATCGCCGTTCCGCAGGCGGTCAAGGTGCAGGGCCGCTTCTGGTGGCCGTGGATCAACAACTACTACGGCGAGACCTACATCGCGAGCACCAACACCTGGCTGGAGCCATCCGCCTGGGTGTGGATCGACCAGAACCTGAAGCAGGAGATGGGCTACTAGCGCCCCGACCCGAAGACTCGGAATCGGGCGATCATGCGGCCACGGGAGCGGATCCCGTGGCCGTTTTCATTTACACCGGCGCCGCTCCTCAATTCGAATCCCATTCCTGGTAGATGTCCGCGATCACGTCGTCGATGCGCGAACGGTGGGTTTCCACGACGTGGACCGTGGTCTGCGCAGCAGGCGCAACCTTGCTATACTTGTATAGACAGGAGGTGAACCCATGTTGGCGCTCAGGTTGCCCGCGGATGTGGAGGCTCGTCTGGAGGAATTGGCCAAACGTACGGGCCGCACGAAATCATACTATGCGCGCGAGGCTATCGTCACCCACTTGGCCGAGCTGGAACAGCTGTACTTGGCCGAGGCGGAGCTGGAAGCAATCCGAAAGGGAGCCAGGACCTACCCGCTGAGCGACGTTGAGCGAGAACTCGGTGTGGAGCGTTGAGCTTTCGGAGGGCGCGAAGAGAGACCTCAAGCGGTGTGATCCACAAACAGCGCGGCGAATCCTGAAGTTTCTGAGAGAGCGGATCGCCGTTGCGGAAGATCCTCGCAGGCTTGGCAAGGCGTTGCAGAGTCCCAGGCTTGGCGAATTCTGGAGCTACCGAGCCGGCGACTGGCGCATCATCTGCCGTATAGAGGACGAAGAGGTTCTCGTCCTCGTGTTGAAGGTGGGGCACCGGCGTTCGGTGTATCGGGAGAACTAGCGCCTCAGATTCCGATGCCGCCATGTACCGACGTTGGCTTGCGAGTTGCCGAGGACTGCGGCGCAGGCGGCGGCGATGTCCGGGTATTCGCCGGTGGCGACGGCCGCGCACAGCGCCGCGCCGACGGCCGCTTCTTCAAGGATCGCGCCGAGCAACGGATCGGAGCCGAATCGGCGGGCGAGTTCCCGGCGCAGCACGCGATTGCGGCGTACGCCGTTGCCGGACCCGACCAGGATCGTGCGTTCTCCGGCGCCGAGGGCCACCGATTCCCGGTACGCGGCGTGCAGTTCGCGGGCGATGCCGTTCAGGAGCGCACGCGTCAGGTTGCCGGGCGTGAAGTTGGTCGCGGTGAGGCCGGTAAAGCGGGCGCACGCGGCGGCGTCCTCCGGCGTGCCATCGAAACGCGGCTCGCACTCCACGCCGCCGGCGACCTCCCCCGCCGCCTGCGCCGCGTCGACGAGACGCTCATACACGGCATCCGCATCGGCGGTCGGAAGCGGCCGCTGCGCGCCGCCCTCGGGTGCGGCCACCGCCGCCGCTTGCAGCGTGAACTCGCGCAGATAGCGAAACTGGCGGCCGCCCACGGTGCCGGCGGACGTGAGCAGGTACCCGGTGTTGATGAAGGGACGCAACTCCAAGGTCTTGGTGACGAGCGGGTCCGCCACGAACACGCTCACCTGGCCGCCGGTGCCGACGTTGACCGCAACCGAGTCGGCATGCCGGGCCACCGATCCGGCGAACGAGCACTGGTGATCGCCGGAAGCGACCGCCACTGGAGTGCCGGCAGGAAGGCCAAGCCGGTCCGCGAAGGATCTCGCCAACGGCCCGGCCACGGTCGCCGCACCAGCGAGGGGCGGCAACAGAGCGCCCGGAAGCCCCAGGGCGGCGATCAGATCGCGGTGCCAGTCACCGGCGATCACGTCGTATGCGCCCCAGCCGTGGGCGCAAGTCGGGTCGAGACTATCCGCCCCGTCGGTAAGGCGGCGCACCAGGTAGTCGGGCGCCGTGACGGCGCGCCCGCCCAAGGAAATGGCGCCGTTTCGTTGCAGCCAAACCAGCAGCGCGGCGGTCTGTTTCGGCTCCAGCGCGCAACCGGTCCCGGCGAAGCGCGGCAGGCCGCTCCCCATCCGGCGGGCGCCGCCGCGTTGTGCGGCCAGGTCGAGGCAGGTGGGCGCCCCGGCGGCAGTACTGACCGGCTCCGCCGCCCGCCGATCCTGCCAGCCGATGAACGGACCGCGCGGCGTCCCATCCGCTTCCAGGAGTTGGCAACCGTGCTGCTGTCCCGTTACCCCGATGCCGTCCACGCGCACGCCGGCCCGCTCGACCACGCGGCGCGCCAGGTCGACCGCATCCGCCACCATGCCGTCGAGACTCCACTCGGAGCGCCCGGAGCGGCGGCCGGCGGGCGGCGTGGTCTCATGCCGGTTCGGAATCGACTCTACCGCGCACGCGGCACGGTGCCCGGTATCCAGCACCAGCGCGGTCAGGCTGCTCGATCCGACGTCGATCGCGAGGTAAATGCCCACTGCTGGATCCTACTCCACCGCCACGCCATGGCGCGCGGGGTTACGCGACGGAGGCCAGTTGGCGGCGCAGCTCCGCTACGCCGGGCGGGGCCTGCGCGATCTGGTCTTGCCAGCGGCACTCCAGCGAGTAGGCGCCGTCATAGCCGATGCGGGCCAGGGCTCGCAGAAACGGACCGAAGTCGTCACCGGCCACGCCCGGCGGCGTGCGCTCCGCCACTTCCGCCACGTGCACGTGCCGGATCAGTCCGCCGGCCCGCTCGATGGCATCGGGACTCTCGTCTTCGCGCAGCATGTGGTACAGGTCCGCCAGCAGCATGACGTGGGGGTGGCCCGCTGCGCGCACTGCCTCGGCGCCCTCGGTCACGCTGTTGATCAGGTTGCACTCGGCGGTGTTGAGCGGTTCCACCACCACGGTGATGCCGGTCTCGGCCGCAGGCGGACCGACGGTCCGCAGCGCCTCCACGAACTGCTGCTCCGCGCGCGCCCGGTCGAAAACCCTCGTCGACCTGCCGTGAGCCCCCGCTGCCATACACGACGATGCCGATCCCGACCTGCCGGGCACGCCGGAACGCCGTCAGCGCGTAGTGCCGCAGCCGCTCCAGGTCAACGTCCGGCCCGGTCGAGCGCAGGTCGCCCGGCAGGAACACGTTGGCTGCCGTGATCGGGAGCGCGACCAGCGCCGCGCCATCAGGGGGCCGGAACGCTGCATCGGGCTGCTCAGGCACCAACAGCCGCTGTACCGTCTCTTCGGCAAAGTCGATCGATCCCGCGACCGCACACAACTCCGCGTGCGCCCCGCACACGCCTACCCGTGGCTCAGCCATGAGCCCTCCTCGGCAATTGCCTGCATGTTTGCGCGCGAGTGTAACGGGTTGCCGCTACCGCGTCTCGCTCATCCGGTCCGCGGCAGTAGCCACGAGGCAAGCGCTGGCGCCCGGCGTTCACGGCCGTCGCGCGCCGCGTTCTACGGCACCGGTGCTCCCCGGCTCGCGTTGAACAGCCGGTACCAATCCGCGCGGGTCAGCGCGACGTCGACCCCGCGGGCCGCCTGCTGAATCTCCACGGCAGTCCTGCCGCCCAACAACGGCTGAATCCCAGCCGGGTGGCGCAGAATCCACGCAATCGCCACGGCGGCGGGATGGACGCCGCGCTCCCGTGCCACGGCCGCCAGCTCGCGCCGCACCGCCAGCAACCGGGAGTCAGCCCTCGCAGCGCCGTGCCGGACCAGCCGGCCGGCGCCGAGCGGCGCCCACGCCTGCACCGTAATGCTCTGCTGCATGCAGTACGCCAGCGTTCCGAAGCCGCGCACAGGGCGCTCCGGGAGCGTGTCGTTTATCACGATGGCATCGTCGATCAGGTCGGGATGGGCCAGGCTTACCTGGAGCTGATTCACCAGCAACGGGCGGTCGAGCGCCGCTTGCAGCAGCTCGATCTGCGCCGGCGCGTAGTTGCTGACCCCGAAATGCCGCACCTCGCCGGCCGCGTGCAAGCGGTCGAACGCCGCCGCCACCTCCTCCGGCTCCATCAGCACGTCCGGGCGGTGCAGGACGAGAAGGTCCAGGTACTCGACCGCCAGACGCTTGAGGCTGCCGCGCGCGGCTTCCAGGATGTGCTCGCAGCTCGAGTCGTAGTAGGTCCCTGCCCGCGAGGTGTCATCGACGGAGCGCACCACCCCGCACTTGGACTGCACCGCCACGCGCGAGCGCAGCGTTGCATCGAGCTGCCAGATACCAGAGAACGCCTGCTCCGCCTTCCCGAACGCATAGATGTCGGCCAGGTCGAAGTGGTCGATGCCTGCCTCCAGCGCCGCTTCCAGCGCACCGAGAGCCTGCTTGCGACGCTCGGGAGTCAACTCTCCTGCATCCCACGGCCCGCCCAGAGCCGCACAGCCGTAGGCCAGCCGGCTCACCCGCGGCCCACCCCGGCCCAACTGCAGTCGTTCCATCACACCCCCGCAACCGCGATCAGCTTAGTGCGGGAGCTTCATCAGCGTCGAGGGCCCTGAAGGTTGTTGACAGGCGAATCGGGCGCACGGACATTGAAGACCAGGAAGCTGACATGGACATCGCGGTTGCCTCCGAACAGACCGACCGACTGCGGGTCGTCACGGCCGACGACTGCACGCTCGCCGACTTGTCCGCGTTGCAGGGGTACTGGACCGAGGCGCAGTACCTGAAGCTGACGAACGAAGGCAATCGCCTGATCGAGTTCACCGACGGACGCATCGAGTTTCTGCCCATGCCGACCCAACGGCATCAAGCGATTTCGCGGTTCCTGTTCCGGGCCCTGGATTCTTTCGTTCGCGACATCGGCGGGGAGGTATTCTACGCCCCCTTGCGCCTGCGTATCCGCGATGGCAAGTTCCGCGAGCCGGATCTGCTGCTCGTCCGCGACGCCGACGACCCCCGCTGTCGGGACGACTATTGGCTCGGTGCGGACTTGGTCATGGAGGTGGTCAGCCCGGACAATCCCGACCGGGACATGGTGGACAAGCGCCTGGACTACGCGGCGGCGGGCATCCCCGAGTACTGGATTGTCAATCCCCTGGACGAGACCGTGACGGTGCTCTTCCTTGCGGACGGCGCATACCGCGAACACGGCGTGTTTCGACCGGGAGCGCACGCCGGTTCGGCGCTGCTGCCCGGTTTCTCGGTCAACGTTCGGGAGTCATTCGACGCGGCACGGGCGCGCGAACACGACCGATAGAGCTCAGAATTAGCACCGGCCAGCTCACCAGCCGGTCGGTGCGCACCCGCCCCAGCCGTACTTGATCACGTCATGTGTAATTTGACCTTTACAGAGTGACGTATTTGACGATATTGTCCTTCTTGAAATGACAATATCGCGAGAGTTGCTGCGCTCCAAGCTCGACGAGTCGCTGGCCCTGCCGCCGCGCCGACTCACGCGCCGCGACGTGAGGCTTCCCGCAATCCCGGGGAAGGCGTTTGCCGTCATCGGCGTACGGCGTAGCGGCAAGACCTCGTTTCTTGCCGAGCACCGCTCCGAGCGCCTGCAATCCGGCATTCCGGCCGAATCGCAGTTGCTGCTTCTGCTGGAGGACGAGCGCCTCACCGGCATCACCGTGACCGACCTGGGCTGGATGCTTGAGGAACACGCCCGCCGTGTTCCGCAGTTGTACGCGCGAGACCACGTCACCCTGTATCTGGATGAGATCCAGTACGTTCCGGGCTGGGAGGGTCTCGTACGCCGACTGATCGACACCGGCGGCGTCCAGATCTTTGTGACCGGCTCCTCTGCCCGGCTGCTGAGCAGAGAGGTCGCGACCAGTCTCCGAGGGCGCGCGATGGAGGTGTTGATCCACCCTTTCGGTTTTCGGGAAGCGCTACGCCACGCGGGCATCGAGCCGGCCCCGGATCGCGCGCCGGAAACGGGGCCGGAGGCGGCAGCGCTGCACCAGCGTCTGCGGCGCTACCTGGTCGAGGGAGGCTATCCCGAGGCGCAGGGCGCCGAGCCCCGAGACCGTGCGGCGCTGCTTGCAGGCTATGTCGACGTGGTCGTGCTGCGCGACGTGATCGACCGCCACGCGGTGTCGAATCCGCTCGCCCTGCGCTGGTTGCAGCGACAGTTGCTGGCCAACCCCGGAGGCGGCTTCTCGGTGAAGAAGCAGTACGACACCCTGCGCTCCCAGGGGGTGCGCGTAGGCAAGGATACCCTGCACGAGTACCTCGGCTACCTGGAGGATGCCTTCCTGGTACGTACGGTCTCGCTTCACACTGCGTCCGAACGCCGGCGCATGGTCAATCCCCGCAAGGCGTATCCGGTGGATCCCGGCCTGATCACCCTGTTCGCGCGCAGCGGGCGCAGCCACCACGGCCGTGCCCTGGAGACCACCGTTCTGCTGGAGCTGGAACGTCGCGGCTGGGAGGTTTCCTACCTGCGCACGGAACAGGGCTGGGAAGTCGACTTCTTTGCTCACCGTGCGGGAGAGGCGCCGATGCTGGTCCAGGTGTGCCTGGAGACCAGCCAGGATGCAACATGGGAGCGGGAACTGCGCTCCCTCCAGGCCGCAGGGGCGGTGTACCAGGATGCAAGCCGCTGGCTGGTCACGCTTGATACGTCGCCGCCGCGGCGCCTCCCCGAAGGCGTGGTCTGGGCTTCCGCCGCGAGCTGGCTGTTGGGCGATTGGTAAAGCTTGGGGTCTACCCTACGCCGATCTGGTGTCGGTCTCGGCGGCGAGCCAGCGCACCGCGTTTTCGATGATGCGCAGCGGGATCGGCTGCTGGTAGATCGGGTAGGTCTCGTGGCCGGGACGGAAGTAGAACAGCCGGCCGCGCCCGATCCGCCACACCATGCCGCCGCGGAACCACTCGCCGGTGGGCCAGCGGTCTTCGATTACCACCTCGTCGGGGTCGGGAACGTGCAGCGGCTCGTCGTACATCTCCGATTGCGGCAGTGAGAACTCCGCGGGGATGCCGTCCGCGATCGGGTGATCGGGCAGCAGGGTGCGCGAAAAGCTCGGCTGGCCGTCGGCGCGCCAGGCCGGGAAGCAGCAGATCGGGAGTTGGACGCTGACGCGGGTGACTCCGCCGGGGAACTTGCGCACCTGGTACGCGGGGGTGACCACGGCGTCTTTGGCGGGAGCCTGGTAACGGTTCTCGGGGGGCACGAACTCCAGTTCGACCCGCTCGCCGCCGGTGTCCGGGAATCGCCGCCGCGCGTCCGCGCGGGTGCGATAGTCCATTGCCTCGATGAACGGAGTGGCCCAGTGCGCGGAGTGCAGCACGATGAGGGACAGCCGACCCGCGATGACCCGGTCGAGGATCCTCCTGCCGGTTTCCGCCGGCACGTCGCGGTGCCGCACGTGGCCCCACCAGACCAATACCTGACTGGCATCGAGCGCGGCGTCGGACAGACCCTGGCCGGGGTCGTCCAACCCGGCCGACTGCACTGCCAAGCCGTCCTGCGCGCGCAGGTGCCCGGCAATCGCGTTGCCCAGAAAATTGTCGTATGCCTCCTGCTGGCGCGGCTGGCGCTCGTCCCACACCAACACCCCGATATCACTCATGCAACACAGTAAAGCTGATCCCCCGGCAAGCCGCAAGCCCACGGTCGAGCACTTGCCTCGACCAGCCTGATCCCCGGCGAAGCACGCGCGGCTGCGGCTCCCGAGTGTTGCTTGGCTGGCCATGGCTGCACGTAGCTTGCGGATGCCCGCCGCTTGAGATAGAATAAGCAGACCGTATGCTCTCCCTTGCCGCGAATGCAGTGAGCCGGCTGTTTGCTGTTCGGACGCCCGCACGCCGCAGAGCGCATCACGGACTCGATGACGAAAGGAGGTGAGAGTACCAGAAATAAACTACTCACGACGTGATGGAGGCGAACCGAAACACGCCTGGAACCATCTCGAAATGTATCGGTCGATACACGTATCCAAGGAGTCAAAAAAATGACAAAGAGGTTCTACACTACCTCAATTGTGGCGCTAATAGCGCTGTTTCTCCCACTCGCGCTGTTTGCAACCGGCGAGGCTGAAGGAGCCATGACGATCCCCGAGGGCATCGATCTGGTGACGCCGGAGAGGATCGGGAATCCGAACGCAGAGATCACCCTGGTGTGGTCTCCCCAGCAGGTTTACGGGCCGTTCTCGGACATCGAGGCGCGCACCTCGTATCTCAGGGAGAAGCTGGAAGAGTGGACACGCGCGCACCCGAACGTCAAGATTGAGCCCGTGATATGGGGAGGGGACGCTGCCACATTCTATGCGAAGCTGGCAGCAGAAGCCGCTTCCGGCAGAGCTCCGGACGCCGTCCAGATGCCCGATCTTCCCATTTACAATCAGTGGCTGCAGCCTATCGATGAGTATATCCGCGACGAGCTCGACGACTTCTTCCCATGGACGCATGAGATCATGATCGACCCGGCGGACGGCAAGATAAAGAGAATCAAATTCAACACCGGGACCGGTGGCCTCTGGTACCGGCGCGACCTCACGCCGGAGCCGCCGCGTTCCTTTGACGAGTTGATAGAAGCTGCCAAGCAATTGCAGACACAAGGCATGGAGAGTCCAGTCGGCGGCGTAAGCGCACCGCTGTACCACCTTATTTTTCCGATGTGGTCTTCCCAGGGCAGGGCTTGGTATGACGACAACGAGCAACCGACCTTCGGTGATAATCCGGCAGATAGACAGGCCATGGTCGAGATCTTCTCCGTCTACAGGACACTCATCGATGAAGGGTTGATGTCGCTGAACGTGCTGGAATTGGCAAACAACATGGACTGGGCCACCGAGATGGGCAGGGGAACAGTAGCGTTTTTCCTGGGCAATATGTGGACCAGTCAACTGGAGCAGGCGATGTCCGCAGAGGAGGTCGACAACTGGGCTCTTACGCACTACCCGCAGCTGACCGCAGACGCACCACGGAGTGCGGCCGCCGGTGGCTGGAATTACGGTTTCTTTGCCAAGGACCCCGAGAAACTCGAGCTTGCCGTGGATCTGGTCATGCATCTGTATGCCAGTGCGGACGGCATGGCTGGTTGGTGTGAAGCAGGCGGCTATCCGCCTTCGCGCGCGAGCGTTTATGAATATCCAGCCTTTCAGAGCAGGTTCTTCCAGGAACTATCCGCGGTTCTTGCAGAGGCGAAACCGTGGCCTTCGAGCAACACCATGACTATTATGAGAACCGAATCGAGAAACGCCTATGAGGCTATGCTGCTTGGGCAGTTGACCCCCGAGGAAGCGGTGGATGCCTTCTGGGAGGGCACCCTGGACCAACTGAAGTAGAAAAAATAGCGGGCCTCGGAATTACCCGAGGCCCGTTTGCTTGCGAGGGGAGAGACGGTGACAAGAATCGGAGCCGCGCGCGAGTTCGGATCGCGGATGGCGTGGCTCGCACCGATGATCGCGTTTCTCGCGGTGTTCATGGTCCTCCCCCTGTTCGACGTTGTCCGGCTCAGTTTCACCACCGCATCCATCATCGAACCCGAGTATTCGTACACCCTGCGCTCCTATGCCCGGGTGTTCGGGGACAAGGATTTTCTCTGGTCTCTTTCCATTACTTTTATTTTCGTTGCTGCCAACTGCGTCCTGCAAATACCACTGGGTCTGCTGATCGCCCTGGCAATCCAGGCCGGTAGGGATCACCACGTATATGGCAGCATCTTGGCCAGGACCGCCGTTCTCACCGCCTGGATCATACCCGGGGTACTCGTCGGCATCCTCTGGAAGACGCTGCTGTCGAGTGCCAGCTCGGGCATCGTCAACCACTTCATTCAATCCCTGGGGCTGGAGCGCATTCCGTTTCTCCTCGATCCGCTGTATGCGGTCATCTCCATCATTGTGGCTAACGTGTGGGGCGGGGCCGCCTTCTGCATGATCCTGCAGTACGCCGGGCTGCAGCGGATTCCCACTGAACTGTATGAGGCCGCTCGGGTGGACGGCGCGCGTGCCTGGCAGCAGTTTTCTCACATAACGTTGCCGCAACTGAAACCGATTCTGTTCATCAACCTGGTGCTCATCACCATTTCCAGCTTCAATACGTTCGACATGATTGCGACGCTCACCTCGGGCGGACCCGCCGGCACCACCGAGGTGTTGACCCTGTCCGCCTATTTGCAGGTTTTCACCTACTGGAACATGGGCAGAGGCGCCGCCATCGCGGTCCTGCTGCTCGCCATCACCATGATCATGACCATCGCCTACTACAAGCTCTTTCAGTTGGACGAGAATATTGCAGAATAGAAGGCGTCTCGATGCAACCAAGATCCTGATCTACGCGTCCTACTTGATCGTCATATTGTTGTTCTGGGGACCAGTAGCCTGGATGATATCGTTATCGCTCAAGACCATCCCGGATATCCTCGCCTACCCCCCGAAGCTGTTTCCCAGTCATTTTGCCATAGAGAATTACGGCACCATTTTCGCGAACTCCACCATTCCCCGCAACATGCTCAACTCGGCCAAGATCACGGTCATCACCGTGGTCGGAACCCTGCTGGTTACCGTGCCCGCCGCCTATGCATTTTCGCGGTTCAGATTCAAAGGCAGGACGCAGATCCTCATGGCGATCCTCCTGTTTCAGATGATTTCGACTCTGATCATTATCCTGCCGCTGTACCGCTATTTCATCAAGCTGAACCTGCTGGATTCTCATTTCGGGCTGATTCTCATATACATCACCGTGCAGATCCCCTTTTCCGTCTGGCTGTTGAAAGGCTTCTTCGATTCCATACCCAAGAGCCTGGACGATGCGGCCCGTATAGACGGAGCATCGCGGTTGCAAAGCGTAATTCGGGTTCTCATTCCCGTTGCCATGCCGGGGATCGCCGCCGCGGTGCTGTTCAACACCATCAACGCCTGGTCCCAGTTCCTGATTCCTTTTGTACTGATCGGAAAGGGACGCCTCCAACCAGTCTCGGTCGGGGTCGCCAAGTTCGCCGAGACGGTGGGAGAGGCGATCGTCACGACTCACCTTTTGGCCGCGGCAAGCCTCATGGCGATGCTACCGGCGATCGCCATATTCATCGTCCTGCAACGGTTTATCGTCAAAATCCTGATCTCCGGTGCCGTGAAGGGTTAGACGCAGGCCGCGGCAAGGAAGTTTTTTCCGTATAGGCATGTATGGCGGCCTCCCGGGGCGGCATGGCGGCCGATGCCGCACGCGCCGCGCAACGGCCCCTCGGGTTCGACGGGTGGGCGGCGGCCTACCTTGGTGTCACGAACGCCGTGGCCGTTGGAATCGAAGAATGAGCGGGCCGCAGCCGACGCAATCCTCCAGGACGAGACCGCGAAACTGAACCTCCTTCAATCTGTTCCCGAAGGCACGACGAATCGATCAGCATCACCTCTCCGCTGCCTGCAGGATAGCGCGAACCCCGGGATTCTTGCTTCAATCGGAGTCGCCCACCGCGCTGCCGCACCGCGGTGCGGCCCATCTCGGTTACGCCGCCTGCGCCCATGCGGAGCCGCGGCACGCAGTGACTGGGTTATATTGGAGTCACCGGCAGACATGGAGACGACGATCCCGCAGGAGATCCGCGACCGGCTCGCGGCGGCCGGCGTACGCCCGGATGAGGTGCGGCACGCGGTGTGTTCCGACCTGGACCAGGACGGCCGCTACCAGTCGCAATGGGCGCTCGCCACCGCCACCAGCCTGCACTTGGTGAACGCCGCCCGCGTCGACTCCTACCCGCTGGCCGATCTCGGCGAGATGCAGGTGCAGGCCCTGGTGACCGGCGGACTGCTCATGGCCCGCCCGGTCGGCGCCGCTACGGACACCGCCGCGGCACCTGCCGCCGCCACCGCGGACGGCGCCGACCTGGAGCGCCTCCTGCTGCGCTTCACCAACAGCGAGGCGCAGCGCTTCGAGGCGTTCGCGCGCGCGGTAGCGGCGCTGCAGAAGGGCAGGCAGGCGCCGGCGGCGGAGGCGGAACGGGAGCGCAGCTGCCCGCGCTGCGGGCTGCGCTATCCCGACCAGCACCGCAGCGTCTGTCCGCGCTGCATCGACAAGCGCGGCCTGTTCCTGCGCGTACTCGGCTACCTGCGCCCCTACCGCGGCTGGGTGGTGGCGATCGTCGCCGCCATGGTCGCGGCCAGCGCCTTGCGCACGGCGGCGCCGTTGCTCAGCGGCCGGGTGCTGTTCGACGACGTGCTCGACCCGGCGGGGCGCTTCCACGGCCACCTGGCCGAGCTGATCGCCGTGCTGGTCGCCGTCCACGTCCTCGGCGTGTTGGCCGAGGTACTGCACATGCGCATCACCGCGCGCGTCTCGGTGAACATGATCTACGACCTCAAGAACGAGATCTTCGAGGCGCTGCAGCGGCTGTCGCTCGGCTTCTTCGCCCGCAAGCAGACCGGCGGGCTCATGGTGCGGGTCAATCACGACTCCATGAATCTCAACTACTTCTTTATCGACGGGCTGCCCTACTTCGGCGTCAACCTGCTGCAGATCGTGGCGATCGTGTCGGCGATGATCGCCCTCAACTGGTCGCTGGCGCTGTTGCTGCTGATCCCCGCGCCGCTGGTGATACTGATCATCCGCCGGTTGCTGCCGAAGCTCTGGCGCCTGTTCTCCCGCCAGTACCGCTCGCTGGCGGTCCTCAACGGCGTGGTGGAGGACTCCCTGAGCGGCGTCCGCGTGGTCAAGGCGTTCGGCAAGGAGCAGGACGAGATCGACCGCTTCGGGCCGGTCAACGACGAGGTGTACCGCGCCCACCGCCACACGCAGCGCACGCTGGCCACCCTGTTTCCGGCCGTCTCCTTCCTGACCCAGCTCGGCGGCCTGGTGGTGTGGGCGGTGGGCGGCTGGCAGGTGATCGCCGGCAACCTGACGTTCGGGATGCTGATGACCTTCGTCGGCTTCGTCGCCCTGATGTATGAACCGCTGCGCTTCATGACCAAGGTGGTAGAGTGGTGGTCGGCGGCGATGAATTCGGCGCAGCGCATCTTCGAAATCCTCGACACCGTGCCCGAGGTGGCCGAGCGCACCGACCCGGTGTCGCTGCCGGCGATGCGCGGCGCGGTGGAGCTGCGCGGGGTGACGTTCGGCTACGAGCCCAACAAGCCGGTGCTGCACGAGGTCGACCTGCAGGTGGCGGCCGGGGAGATGGTGGGACTGGTGGGACACACCGGCGCCGGCAAGTCGACCCTGATCAACCTGATCACCCGGCTGTACGACACCGGCGACGGAGAGGTGCTGATCGACGGCATCGACGTGCGCGACCTGCGCAGCGCCGACCTGCGCCGCCAGGTCGGCATCATCCTGCAGGATCCCTACCTGTTCGCCGGCAGCGTGGCCGGCAACATCGCCTACGGGCGTCCCGACGCCACCCGCGCGGAGATCGTCGCCGCGGCGCGGGCGGCATATGCCCACGACTTCATCACCACCCTCCCCAACGGCTACGACACGGTGATCGGCAGCCGCGGCCACGGACTGTCCGGGGGCGAGCGGCAGCGCCTGTCGATCGCCCGCGCGGTGCTGCTCGACCCACGCATCCTGATCCTCGACGAGGCCACCTCGTCGGTCGATTCGGCGACCGAGGAGATGATTCAGGAGGCGCTCGAGCGGCTCATCCCGGGCCGCACCACGATCGCCATTGCCCACCGGCTGTCGACGCTGCGCATGGCGGACCGGCTGCTGGTGGTGGAGGACGGGCGTCTGGTGGAACAGGGCACGCACGAGGAACTGATGGCGGCCGGCGGCATCTACCGCCGCCTGGTGCGCAAGCAGCAGGACGCCCTCGCGGTAATCGGGATCGGAGTGGAGCGATGAACGGCCGCCGGAGTGCAACGATTCCCCGGCGCGCAACGAATTGCCGCCGCCTCGTGCAGGGCGCCAGCCGACCCGCAACGATGCGCCGGTACCGGGCGAACGGCACCCGATGCTGCGTGGCGCTCCGCGCCGGAGGCGAACGATGAACCGCGACCCGCTGGCCGGCGCCAACGGCAGCGCGAGCGAGCCCGCGGAGGCCGGGCGGTCGGCCGACGTCCGCCTGCTGGCTGCCGGCGAGCTGCATTTTGCCGCCACCGCGGGCGGATTCCTGGCGCTGACCGTGACCGGCGGCGAACGCACCGAGCACTACCCGCGCATCAACGCCTATCGCACGTTTCCGCTCAGCGCCGCCGACCGCTACCTGTCGCTGCGCGACGCCGACGGCAAGGAGATCGGCCTCCTGGAGTCGCTCGCCGATCTGCCCCGCGAGCAGGCGGCGCTACTGCACCAGGAGTTGGAGCGGCGCTACTTCACCCCGGTCATCGAGCGGGTGCGCTCGGTGAAGGAGGAGTTCGGCTACTCCTACTGGCTGGTGGACACCGACGCCGGCGCGCGGCGGTTCACGGTGCAGAGCGGCAAGAACAACGTCACCGTGGTGGACGAGCGGCGCCTGCTGATCGTCGACGTCGACGGCAACCGCTTCACCCTCGCCGACTACGGGCGCCTCGAGCGGAGCGTGCTGCGCATCCTGGAGACGCTGCTGTGAGGCTGCGCTACGAACTCCCGGCCGATGTCGCGGCAGAGCTGGCCGCCCACCTCGATGGCGGCGAGGTACACGCCGCACCTTCGGTGCGGTACGCCGTGCCGGCGGACCTGACCGCGGACGGAACGTTCGGCCGCGGCTGGACGGTGGCCACCGACGCGGCGGTCGCCGTGCAGGCGCCGGGGGCGCGCGGCTGGCGTATCCTCCCCCTGCGGCAGGTGCGCCGGTTCCGCGCCGACAACATGGTGGGCAGCGGGCGGCTGATAGCGGAACCCGTTACGGACGGAAACAACGGCGCAACCGGACATGGCGAGATCCTGACCCATTACTCCATGAGCCACGCGCCGCGCTACGCATCCCTGGCGCGCGGCCTCAACCTGCTGCTCGACGCCAAGCGGCTGCCGGTCGACGACTCCCCCGACGAAGGGGTGTGCGCCACCTGCGGCCGCCGCCGCGAGCCCGGCACCCGGGTGTGCCGCGCCTGCACCAACCGCGCCGCCATGATGCGCCGGCTGTGGGCTCTGGCCCGCGCCCATCTGCGCTGGGTGGTTGCCGCCGTGGCGCTGTTCGCGGCCTTCACCCTGCTGTCGCTGCTGCCGCCGCAGCTCACCCGCGTGCTGATCGACGACCACCTCGTCCCGCGGCGCGCCGACCTGCTGCCGATGCTCGCGCTGATCGGGGCGCTGGCCGCCACCTACGGCCTGACCGCGCTCACCGATGCGCTGCGCGGGCGCGCCATGGCGCAGCTCTCCAACGCTCTGGCGCGCGACCTGCGGCGCATGGTGTACACCAACGTGCAGAAGCTCTCGCTCGGCTACCTGGGCACGCGCGACGCCGGCGACATTCTCAACCGGGTCAGCAAGGACACCCGCAACATCCAGCAGTTCATCAACTTCTGGCTCACCGACAGCGTCGCGCAGGCGCTGTTCCTGATCGGCGTGGCCGTGATCCTGTTGCTGCGCGAATGGCGGCTGGCGGTACTGGTGCTGGCGCCGTTGCCGGTCGTGGTGCTGCTCGCCGGCAGCGTGTGGGGCCACGTCCGGTACCTGTTTCGCAAACAGGAACGGCTGTTCGACAAGGTCGATACTTTGCTGCAGGACATCCTGTCCGGCATCCGCGTGGTGAAGGCGTTCGGCCGCGAACGCGCCGAGGTCGGCCGTTTTCGCGCCCGCAGCGGCGAACTGCGCGAGGTGATGCGCTCCAACGAGCGCATCTGGGCCAATCTGATGCCGCTGTGGAGCTTCGTGATGCGCGCGGGAGAGTTCCTGGTATTCGCCCTCGGCGGCTACCTGGTGCTCGGCGAACGGATGAAGCTGGGCGAGCTGGTGCAGTTCGTCCAGTACGCGATGCTCCTGTACGGCCCACTGATCTGGGTAGCCGGTCTGCCGCGCCGCTTTGCCGAGTCGATGACCGCGGCCGAACGGGTGTTCGAGGTGATCGACGAGCAGCCGGCGGTGGCGGACAGCTCCCAGCCGCGGCGCCTGCCGATCGCCGGACGCGTCCGATTCGAGAGCGTCGTATTCGGCTACCGGAGCCACGAACCGGTGCTTGACGACGTGTCGCTGGAGGTGGCGCCGGGCGAGATGATCGGCATCGTGGGTCAGTCGGGGGCGGGCAAGTCGACGCTCATCAACCTTTTGCTCAGACTGTACGACCCGGACGCCGGGCGCATCACCGTCGATGGCGTCGACCTGCGCGCCATCGAGTTGCGCGACCTGCACCGGCAGCTCGGCGTGGTGCTGCAGGAGACCTTCCTGTTCTCCGGCAGCGTCGCCGAGAACATTGGCTACGCGCTGCCCGGCGCGACGCCGCTGCAGCTCATCGCCGCGGCCAAGGTGGCCGGCGCCCACGACTTCATCTGCGCGTTCCCGGACGGCTACGACACCCGCGTGGGAGAACGCGGCCAGCGGCTGTCCGGCGGCGAACGGCAGCGCGTCGCCATTGCCCGCGCCATCCTCCATGACCCGCGCATCCTGATCCTGGACGAGGCCACCGCGGCGGTCGATACCGAGACCGAAGAGCTGATCCAGGCTGGCCTGTTCGCGCTGATGAAGGGGCGCACCACCTTCGCCATCGCCCATCGCCTGTCCACCCTGCGCCACGCCGACCGGCTGGTGGTGCTCGACAAGGGCCGCATCGCCGAGGTGGGCAGCCACGCCGAGCTGATCGCGGCCGGCGGCATCTACCACGGCCTGGTAGAATCGCAGCGCCGCATGAACCGCCGCCAGACCGCCTGACAGCAGCGTAGCCTGCTGTTTCGCCGCGCTACGGTTCGGGGAGCTACGCGATGCGTTCGCCGTACCGCGCCAGGGCGGCGCTGGACAGGGTGAGCCCCAGACCGGGCTGCTCCTTGAGGGTGAGGCGGCCACCGGCGATGCGCGGTGGATCCTCGAACAGCTCCGCCTGCAGCGGATCGCGCTCGGGATCGGTGAAGCTCTCCACGATGCACCCGGCCGGGCTGGCGGCAACGATATGGGCATGGATGAAGCAATCGTGGTGCGGCGCCACCTGCACGTGGTTCAGCTCGCACAGGGCGGACAGCTTGCGGCCCTCCGTGAAGCCGCCCATCATGGTGCAGTCGAACTGCAGGATCCGGATCGCTTGCTCCTCCAGCAGGGCGCGGCAGCCGTAGCTGGTCAGCTCGCTCTCCCCCGCGGACAGCGGGATGGAGGTCCGGGTGGACAGCAGCCGCAGTTCGCGGCGGTCGTCGGCCCAGCGCACCGGCTCTTCCAGCCAGCGCGGGCGCAACGGTTCCAGCAGCCGCGCCGCCTCGGTGGCCGTGTCCAGATCCCAGGCCCGGTTCACGTCCACCATCAGGTCGTTGTCGTCGCCGATTACCTCGCGCACCAGCGCCAGGCGCTCCAGGTCGCAGGCCAGCGAGGCGCCGCCCGCCTTGGCCTTGAAGCCGGTATGCCCCTGCGCCTTGAGCATCTCCATCTCGTCGCGCAACTCGGCGAGATCCTTGCCGTCGCGGTAGTAGGCGCAGGTCACGTAGCACGGCACCACGCTGCGGTAGCCGCCGAACAGCCGGTACAGCGGCAACCCCGCCCGCTTGCCGACGATGTCCCAGGCGGCGATGTCCACGGCGGCCGAGATCCGCACCAGCGCCTCCCGCGACCAGCCGCGCTCGTGGGCGAGGCGCTGCCAAGTCAGGGAGAACAGCTTTTGGTACAGCGCCTCGGGCGCCAACGGATCGGAACCCACGATCAGATCGCAGATGCCGCTGCGAATCGCGTGTACGGCCGCCTCGATCGGCGTGTAGTTGGTAGCCAGGCCGATGCCGTCGATGCCGGCATCGGTGCGCAGCCGCACCAGCAACTCATTGGCCTTGGGGACCGTGAAGTGGCTGACCCAGTGCGGGCGCCCGCCTTCCGGGGCACGCAGGACGTAAACCTCGACTGCCGTGATCTTCATGACATTGCGCCCTGTCCGACAGTGTGCGGCAAAATCCCGCCCGCGACAAGCGCCGTGCCCTGGCGGCCTGGTGGCCTGGTGGCCGAACGATGCTCGGGATGCTACACAATGCGCAAACGTCACCTGTCGCGGATGAGCAGCGGATGCATCGACAGGCCCGCGAGGAGCAGCACCGTGGAACCGATTCGTACGCGCCAGATCCATCTCGATTTTCATACCTCCGAAATGATCCGGGGCATCGGCAGCCGCTTCGACAAGCGACAGTGGCAACAAGCGCTGCAGACCGGGCGCGTCAATCTGATCAACGTGTTCGCCAAGTGCCACCATAGCTGGTGCTACTACCCGACCACGGCGGGCATGCGCCACCCGCACCTGCGGCTCGACCTGCTCGGCGCGCAGATCGAGGCGTGTCACGAGATCGGCGTGAAGTGCCCGATCTACTTCACCGTCGGCTGGTCGGCCGCCGATGCCGAGTTGCATCTGGAGTGGTGCATGCGCAACCGCGACGGCTCCATCTGCGCGCCCGGCTGGGACCGCGACGCCGCGCCCGACACCCCCAAACCGGGGGTGCAGTGGAAGCACCTGTGCCCGAGCGGCGGCTACCACGAACTGATGCTGGCGCAGGTCGAGGAACTGTGCACCGGCTATGACGTCGACGGCTTCTGGTTCGACATTTTCCAGGCGGAACGGCTGTGCTGGTGCGACACCTGCCTGCGCGGCATGCTGGACGCCGGCCTGGCCATCGACGACGCCGCGGACGTGCAGCGCTACCGGGCAGACACCATACGGCGCCACATGGCGGAGATGGTGCGCCTCATCACCGGCCATCACCCCGGAGCATCGATCTATTTCAACGGCGTCACCCGGCTGGACCGCGACGCCAACACGCGCCACCGGCTGTACAGCCACAACACCCAGAACGACCTGGAGGACCTGCCCACCACCTGGGGTGGCTACGACAAGCTGGCGCTACGGGCGCGCTACTTCGCCAACGTCGGCAAGCCGCACGTGGTGGGCGTTCGCCTTCCGGACAGCGACGGGTCCCTCTTTCCCTCCTGCCGAGCCTAGTGCGAATATCGACAGCGCAGTCGGGCGCGCCGCAGTGGGGTATGATGGCATTTGAAGTCGTCGGCGAATTCAGGGATATTGAGACGATAGCCACGGGACGCGGAGTGTACATCCGGCGCTACCTGGATCGGACCTACGGCCCGGGCCGTTGGCGCAAGCGCAAAGGGATCGCGACTGTGAGGCTTATGGACGGCACGATATGCGAAGCGGAGATTCACTGGTACGAGGCGCACGGTATTGGGCGCCGCGATTTGAAGATCAAGAGGGCGTTCTTTGAGTGAGTTCGTAGTCTGTTTGAGCAACGATGGTTCGGCTGCCAGCCTGACCGTAGGCAAAGTATATCGCACGTTGCCCGACCCGAAGGCCGCGGCCCACGATCTGCTGCGCGTCCTTGATGAAGACCGGTCTGAGCGGGACGGCTACCTCTACCCTTCCGCCGTGTTCGCTCCGGTCGAATTGCCCGAGACGGCTCGACGCGCGCTGACCGCCGCCGGGATCTGACGCCCTCACGCACAGCCGGCCAGCCGGTAGTAACCAGGCTCCCTAGTCTTCCGATAGCAGCAGACAGCGTCGCCTTGTAGCCGGTCGCCGTACCGTGCGATCCTGAACACCATGCAGCTACGGCGATTCGGGAACACTGATTTGGAGGTGTCGCCCATCTGTTTCGGGCCGATGCGCTTTGCCGCCAAAGACGGCACCGACGACGACGCGTCGCGTGCCGGGCGGCGCGCCCTGGAGCGCGCGCTGGAACGGGGCGTGAACTTCGTGCACTCCAGCTACGAGTACGGCACCCGCTGGTCGGTAGGCAAGGTACTGGCCGGCCATCCGCGCCGTCATGATATCCATCATGTCATCAAGGTGCCGGTCCCCGACTTCGACGACGGCGGTCGGTTCGACGCCGCCAAGTTCCGACTGCGAGTGGAGGAAGCGCTCACCGACCTGCACACCGACCGCATCGCGGTCCTCCAGCACCTGCAGCGCGCCGAGCCGAATAGTGACGACAAGCGCGTGCCCGACGTGGCAGCCGTCGACGAACCGTTGCGCGAAGTATTCGAGACGTTGCGCGCCGAGGGCAAGGTCGGCTACCTCACCACGTTCCCGTACACGCCCGCTTTCGCCGAGGCAGCACTGGCGACGGGCTCGTTCTCCGGGCTGGTCGCTTACTACAACGCGGTCGAACTGGAGATGACGCGTTTCTTTCCGGCGCTGGAACAGAGCGGCGGCGGCTTCCTGTGCATCAGGCCATTCCTGGCCGGCCTGCTCACCGACCGGCGCGCCGACCGCGACGCCCTGCCCGCCGGCGACCGCATGCGCGCCCCGTCGTGGGACGGTGCCTACAAACGGCTCGAAGTCCTGCGCGAGCGGTTGCAGCCGCACTCCGTCACCGCGTTCGCAATCCAGTTCGCACTCGCCCACCCGATCGTGGCCAGCCTGATCGTCGGCTTGAACACGGTCGCACAGGTCGACGAAGTGATCGACGCGGCGGCCGAACCGGCTCCGCGCAGCATGTTCGACGAGGCGATGGCCATCTTCAACGAGTCCGGCCCAGTCACTACCTCGTAAGCGGCGGGCAACGTCGAGGCGCCGGAGCGATCAGTACAGGGTCATCAGACCATCGGCACCCGGCAGGCGCTTCTCGTAGTCGGCGGAGATCCACCGCGCGCGTGATGGAGCGCCGGAGCGCCGGAGTTGCGGTAGGCGTACGCGTCGCACCGCCGTACGTCGCTGGCGCACTTGCGGGGGTTGACCGCGTGCAGAGCGTAGGTCCACATCACGTCAGCCGTGGTCACGCCAAGGATCGTAGTCCAGATCGGGCGCTTCCGCAGGGGGCCGTTGGGCCTCGGGAATGTGGCGGAGATTGACGCGAATGCGCGTCCAGGTGGAGGACCGCCCGCGCATCGCATCGGTGAGCACGTCCGCCGCCTCAAGATGAGCCGCGGCATCGGGATGGCGCTGTTTCCAACGCTCCAGACCGGCGAGCGCGTCGGCCTCGGTGCGCGCCTTGGCGACCACGATCAGCGGCATCTTCGAGCGCCGCCGGCCAGTGGCCGCTGCCGCGGGGCTGGCCGAGGCAGACGGTGACGCCGGCACGTCCGCCGTGAGGCCGTCCGCCGGTGCAACCGACGATGCCGCTGTGGCGGCTTGCGACGGCGCCACCCGCGTCGGTTCCCCGCGCCGACGCCGGAAGTGGGGCGGCCACGGCGCGTCGCCGCCGAGGCCCTCGGCCTCATGGCGCTCTGCCAACTCCAGCAGGCCGGCAAGACTGCACGGGCTGGCGTCGAGCCCGGCCGCCAGATCACCGCGCTCGGCAAGCCGGCGCGGCACCGTGCGAATCGTGAAGTCGGCGGGATCGCACTCGGGCACCTCGTCCCAGGTCAGGGGCGCCGACACGCGCGCCTCCGGCAGCGGACGAACCGAGTAGGCGGCGGCCACCGTGCGATCCTTGGCGTTCTGGTTGTAGTCGAGGAACACCCCCTCGCGCTCCTCCTTCCACCACTTGCTGGTCGCCCTGCCGGGTGCGCGCCGCTCCACTTCTCGGGACACCGCCAGAGCCGCCCGGCGCACCTCGCCGAACCCCCATTCGCGGTGCAGCCGGACGTAGACGTGCAGGCCGCGCGAGCCGGTGGTCTTGGGCCAGCCGGTCAGCCCATGCTCGGCCAGCACCTCGCGCACGATCTGCGCCACTTCCCGCACCGTCTGCCAAGGCACACCGGGTCCGGGGTCCAGGTCGATGCGCAGTTCGTCCGGGTGATCGAGATCATCCTCGCGGACCGGATGGGGGTGCAGATCGATGTTGCCGAGGTTGGTGATCCACACCAGTTGCGCCCGCTCGCTGATCACCAATTCGTGCGCCGTACGCCCGGACGGGAATGTCAGCTCCACGGTGCGCACCCAATCGGGGCGCTTCGCCGGAGCGCGCTTCTGGTAGAACCCCTCGCCCGCGATGCCGTTGACGTAGCGCTTCAGCACCAGCGGCCGCCGCCCGATCGCCCGCAGCGCCGCATCGGCCACGGCCAAGTAGTAGTTGACCAGATCAAGCTTGGTCACCCCGGCAGCCGGGAAATACACCTTGTGCGGATTGGTCACCCGCACCTCGCGCCCGTCAATGTCGAGTAGCTCGGCAGCCGCAGCCTTCGCCGCCATCGTGTCCCCCTGTTTCGAGTGTCGGCACTATGGCCCACTCATTGCAGCCGACGGGGTGTCACAAGCCGTGCGGCACGCGCGAACGCCGGATATCCGGTGCCGGCGGCGATCTGCTCGAACGAGAGCGCCGTAATCCCCGCCCGAGCTCTGTCATGGATACCTGAACGCCATTGCCCGACCAATGCCACGACCTGCACCGGTTATTACCGCAACTTTACCTTGAAATTCCTGCATCTTGGGCTACTCGCGCTCGCCAGTCAGGGTCGGCAGGACGTCCGCCAGGGTGATGCCGAAGTCGTTTTCCTGGGTGGCTTGAAAAACCGGGAAAAACAACTTGTTGGGAGCTGGGTTCCCCTTCATGCCGCCGAGATACTGCATCATACGGGGCGTGGGACTGCCGGCCACCCGATGCCAGTCGATCGGCGTCGCCGGATCGCAGGTGCGCAGCGACACCGCGAGGCGCCGATCCTCGGTCGTCTGCGTCGCGTGAATGGTGTTGACGCGCAGCAGCAGCAGGTCGCCGGGTCCCACCTCCGGAGTCTCCATGACATCCTCGATTTCGAGGTCCTCCTCGTGCCAGATGACCCCGCTCCAGTCGGAAAAGTACAAGGTCCCCCCGTCACGAAGCGAGTACAGCCTACTCGCGCCCGAGCGCCGACAGAGGTTGAACACTCGCGGCGACTTCTCGCGAAGCCGATCCCAGGGAATCACGCGCAGTCCCGCCTCGGTGCGCGAAGGCTTGACCAACGGAATCCAGTAATTGAGATGAGTCGAATTGTACTCCGTCATGAAGAACTGATCGTGATCCTGATGACAGGAGAGATCGGTTACCGGCGTCTGGAGATAGAGAATCTGATAGAGCGCGGCCTTGGCTCCGGTAACTCCCCCGGCGAACGTCTCCATCCGCGGACCTATTCTTTGGAAGGTTTCTCGTCGTCCCATTGCGTTAGCACGCAGAGCTCCGGTTTGACCGGCAACTGGCTTATCGCCAAGGTGCTGAGCTGCATGCTTGGTTTTCGTCGGGGGGGAATAGTGCGGGCTGGCATCGAATTCTGCCACGAGGAAGTCGATCTCGTCACGGCTCAGGAATTCCGGGATAACGCAGAAGCCCCGTTCGTCGAGCGCGGCGGCGATTGCCTTGAAATCAGTCATGAGTCTTTCGTCCTTGGTTTTTTGAGTTTTTTTGGATTCTTTCCGTTTGCTTCGTAGCGGCCCACCCCACCCTTCAGACTGGGGTCCAGCAGGTCCCGCATGGCGTCGCCGAACATGTTGGTGCCCCACACGACGGTGAACAGGCACAGCCCGGGCCACAGCGCCAGCGCCGGGACCCGCTCCATGTAGCGGCGTCCTTCCCAACTCAGCATACCGCCCCAGCTCGCCACATCGGGGGGCAGCCCGAGACCGAGGAAGGTCAGCGAGGCCTCGGCAATGATCACGTCGCCAATGGTCACGGTGAAGATGACGATCATGGGCGCCATGATGTTGGGCAGCACATGCCGGAAGATGGTCCTGCCGGTGCCCACCCCAATCGCTTGCGCCGCCTGCACGTACATGTTCTCCTTGATGCGGATCACCGCACTGCGCGCGATTCTCGAACCGCTGATGCCGCCGGCAATGCCCAGCACCAGGATGATCTGCAGCTGGCCCTGGCCGACCAGCGACATCACCGTAATCAGAATGAGCAGCCCCGGGAAGGCCATCCAGGCATCGACAAACCGCTGCACCACCATATCGAGCTTGCCGCCGAAGAACCCACTCGTCGCGCCGATCAGCAGCGCCACCACCAGGTTGATGCTGGTTGCCGAGAGACCAATGATCACCGAAATGCGTGCCCCATAGATGATTCGGCTGAGGATGTCGCGCCCCAGCTGGTCGGCACCCAGCAGGTATTTCCATGACGGCGGGGCGTACCGGTCAGTCAAGTGAATTTCGTTCATCCCGTAGGGGGCCAGTACATCGGCGAAGATGCCGCAGAACAGCAGCAGCAGCACGATGATGCCACCCACGGTGCCCAGCGGCTGTTCCCGGACCAGCCTCGACAGGAAATCAACCACGCGCGAACGCCTTTTTCGCTCCACCCGTTCGGCTTTCATTAGCGGTAGCGGACCCTGGGATCCAGGTAGCCGTAGGTCAGGTCGATCAGGAGATTGGTGAGGACCACGGCCGTTGCGATAAACAGGTTGATGCCAGAGACGATGAGGTAGTCGCGCTTTTGAATGGCGTCCAGCAGGAGAGTGCCAACGCCAGGGAGGACAAAGATCTGCTCGAGGATGACCGAACCGCCGATGAGGATGGGCAGCTGAAAGCCGACGAGGGTCACCACCGGAATGAGGGCATTCTTCAAGACATGCCGCATCACGACGATCTTCTCCTCGAGCCCCTTCGACCAGGCGGTCCGGATGTAGTCTTGCCGCAGCACCTCCAGCGCCATGGTGCGTGTCATGCGCATCGTGGTTCCGGAAAGGACCATTCCCAGGATCGCGGCCGGGATCAGAAACATCCCCAGATTACCGAGCGGGTCCTCCGTGAAAGGAATGAGTCTCACCGAGGGTGCCCACCCCCACCAGAGAGCGGGGTAGATCATGACCATGGTGGCTGTCCAGAAGGTCGGGACTGAGATGAAGGTAACGGCAATGCCGCGCCCGGCGTAATCGCCGACGGTATTCTGGCGAATGGCCGAGTAGATGCCTATCGGCAGCGATATCAGCAGTCCGATAATAACGGCCAACACCCCCAGCTCGAACGTCACCGGCAACCTGGCCAAGATCTTCGGGGTAATAGGCACGTCTCCCCTGAGTGACACCCCCAGGTCACCCTGCAGCACCCCGCCAATCCAACGTCCATACTGCACATGCACCGGCAAATCCAGCCCGAGCATCTGCATAATGCGCTCACGGTCCAGGGAGGCGCCCAACTCGGACATCTCAGACATCATCACGTCGATGACATCACCCGGGATCGACCGAACGATGAGAAAGACAATGATTGTAACCAGAAATAGCGTCGGGACTACCAGCAAGAATCTTCTGATTACGTAAGTGCGCATATTATTGAAAAGAGGGTGCTGACAGCCTACACCCCCAGCACCCTCTTGGTATCAGGTCAGCTTGAGGGGCGGCCAAGGAGCCTGTCGGATTGCGACAGGCTCCTTGGAAAGGCCCGGCTGGGCCGAAAGCGGCGCCGCAGGCGGCGGTTTCGGGGCGCTAGTGACCCATCGATTCCTTCAGCTCCTGCTCAATCCAGAGCCGGGTCAAGACGGTTGTGATCATGCCGCCTCCCAGTGTGTACTCACCGCTGTAACCACCCAGCCACGGCTGCCAGAAGTGAAAGACCGGCGGTTGCGGGCCCCATACGTCCGCTATCAGCGATACGTAGTACTGATCGGCCTCTAGCACCAGTCTCCGCATCTCCTCGTAGCTGCTGGCGTTTGTGGCCTCTTCCACGAGGGCGTCCATCTTGGCGTCCTGGAGCCCGGAAAAGTTCCACACATGGTTCGAGACGACCTCGCCCACTCTATTGAGGCCATAGTAATTGGTGCCCCTTTGTCCCGCGGTCATACCTTCATACGTATGTTCATTAATCCTAGTCACAAACGTCGGGACGTCGATGATCTTGATCTCGACGTCAACGCCAATCTGCGCGAAGTAGTCCTTAGCTATTTGCGCATACTCTACATCCGACAAACTACCATCACCGGGATACTCGAGGGTGGTCTTGAAGCCATCGGGGTAGCCGGCGTCCGCGAGAAGCTGTTTGGCCCGTTCCGGGTCATACTGGTAATACTGCTTGACCTCTTCCGGCCACTCCTCAAATGGCGTGTAGAACCCGAGGACGACTTCCCCAATCAACCCCAATGGTGACGTCCATCCCAAACCACCATAGAGGGTCTCGTTGATTGCCTCTACGTCTATTGCCATCTGCATCGCCCGACGCACCCGGATGTCGTCAAAGGGCGGGTTGCGCACGTCCATGGCAAAAGAACCCTTCGATCTGAAGTGCAGGCCGGATGTCGTCACGAGTTCAGGGTTGGTCCGCTCGAGGGTCTCTGCCTGGTCCAAGCTGAGGTCCCTCAGCAGAGCGATCTGACCCGACCGTAGTGCCGCCAGTTTTGTCGATGCATCTGGCATGTATATCTGCGTGATCTCGTCAGTGTAGGGCAGGCGGTTGTCCGGGAACTTCTCGTCGAATTTCCAGTAGTTAGGATTCCTGGTATAGGTGATAGAGCTGCCATCTACCCAGTCGGCCAGCTCATACGGTCCGGTGCCGACCAGGTTCCTCCAATCCTGAGCGTTGCCATGCTCCTTGATTACCTCGGGGGGATATATCCAGGCAGCCTCATGGCTCTCGAAGTAAATGAAATCCAGCGCATCGAAGCTCAACTGATTCAGCTTGAAGACAACCGTATACTTGTCGGGCGCCGTTATCGATTCGAATGGCAACTCGGAAACATTGGTTGCATAGGGGCTTTCTCGCTGAAGCCGCTGCCCAGGCCCGTCATCCGGTGATAGTTGAACACGATATCCTCGGCAACCAGCTCGCGCCCGTTCATGGGTGCCTTGTCGTGCCAGCGAACGCCCGGGCGGAGGTGGAAGATAAAGGTCAGCGGGTCAGGCGTCTCGTAGCTCTCCGCCAGATGGGGTTGAACAACATCCAGAGGAGTAAAACCAGATTTCAGGTCCCATTCGTCCCTGTCTACCGCCCAGTCCACCATGCCCAGCTTCTCTAACACCGGGCTAATGGCCCACATCGAAGTTACCCCCCACCAGGTGTCAGCGTGCGGCGGCTCGTCGCGGAGGGCGGCGACAATGAGTTGCCCACCGTATTGAGGCGCGCTTATCATCTCGCCGGTTGACGGGTCGCGCACCATTTCCCGTTCGGCCGTCGCGGCCGCCGCCTCGCCCTCGCTGGCCGGGCTGGCAAACGCAGCGGTCGCCACCAGCGCGAACGCCAGTGCAATCCATACTGTTGTGGAAGCTTTTTTCATTCTGCTTCTCCCTTATGTGTCGGGCACAGATGTGCCCCGCTTCTGGAAATGCCAGCAACGCTGGACTCAGTGGACAGGTGGAAAATGCGGCCGACGCGGTCGGCTGTTGGACGCGCGGACGCGTGGCGGCCGACGCGATCGACCGCTCGAAGCACGGATGCGTGGCCGCCGACATGGTCGGCCGTTGGAAGCACGGATGCGTGGCGGGTGTGCGCCACGCGGATATATGACGCCGCGCTCAGCACCGCTGCCGAGCGGTCGCTCGTCGCGCGGCTAGCAGCTAGGCGGTGAGCGGTGAGCGGTGAGCGTCGCTTCGCATCAGGCCCTCACCATCTCACACCCACGACAACAGTGCAAATGGCGCGAGTGGCGACCAGAAATTCTCGGCGAGCGGCTTTCAGGCGTCGCAATGTCGCGATTGACTGCATCCCACCCGGGAATAACCTCGGCTCCCGTGGGAGTCAACCACGGCACGTACGCCGGGGTCTCCTTCGACCTCCTGTGCCGCGCCCGCGTGCATGCCGTGAGCGGCCACTTCGGATAGAGTGAGGGCGGGCAATGCGCTATTGAGGGAGTGGAGCAGACGGCGGCCTACCTCGACCGGTGCGGAGCGGAGGCGGGACACTTGGTGATCTTCGACCGCAATGAAGCCAGGAGATGGGAGGAGAAAATCTTCCACGACCACCGGCGTCAGGGTGGCGCCAGCATCGAAATCTGGGGGATGTGAGGATAGTGCGTCCGGCGTTGCAGATGCACGAACTGGTCGCGCAGCTCGACGAGTTGCGGCGCCTGACCATTCTCGACGATCAGAATCCACAGTCGTTCCGGGCGCGCGCCTACGACCGCGCCGTGCGCCGGCTGCGCGACAGTGACGAAAACCTCGCGGGCATTTCGGAAGCGGAGTTGCTGCAACGGGACGGCATCGGCAAGGCGATAGCCGGCAAGGTGCGCGAGTTCTTCGACACCGGGCGCATTGCCAAGCTGGAGACGCTGCGCGAACGGTTTCCACCGGCGGTGCAGCAGCTCGCTCAGATACCGGGGATCGGTCCCAAGACGCTGGCCCGCCTGCGCGCCGAACTGGGCATCGAGAGCATTGAGGCGTTGCGCGCCGCCGTCGAGCAGGGCGCGCTGCGCAACGTGGCCGGGCTGGGCCAGAAGAGCGAGCAGATGCTGCGCCGCGGGCTGCAGCGCGTCGGCGCCGCCGGCAAGGATCGGCGCCAGCCGATCGCGCGCGTGCTGCCGGAGGCCGAGCTGCTGGCCGCCGAGTTGTCGGCGCTGCCGGGGGTGGCGGCCGCCCGCTACTGCGGCAGCCTGCGTCGGCTGCGGAGCACCATCGCCGACCTGGACATTCTGGTGGCCGCCGCCGACCCGGGGCCGGTGATGGCGCATGCCGCCGCCCTGCCGGTGGTGGATGCCTCCCGGCCGCCGCACGGCGGCGACACGCGTGCCGCCCTGACCACCCGGCGCGGACTGCACGTCGACCTGCGCGTGGTGGCGCCCGGTCAGTACG
Source organism: Spirochaetia bacterium (assembly GCA_965262935.1). GTDB lineage: Bacteria > Spirochaetota > Spirochaetia > SZUA-6 > Bin103 > Bin103. Next base: position 3,505,824 of record OZ253572.1, read on the forward strand.
GCGCGGCGGCGCTCTACTTCACCGGGTCGCAGGCACACAACATCCGGCTGCGCGGACTGGCCGCGGCGCGCGGCTGGCTGCTGAACGAGTATGGCCTGTGGAACGAGCATCGCGAACTGATTGCCGCCGACACGGAGGAGGCGATCTACGCCGCCCTCGGCCTGCCGCCGATCCCGCCGCCGTTGCGCGAGGACCGCGGCGAGATCGAAGCGGCGCAGCGCAATGAGCTGCCGACCCCGGTGACCATGGCCGACCTGCGCGGCGACCTGCACCTGCATACCGATGCCTCCGGCGACGGACGCAGCACGCTCGAGGAGATGGTAGCGGCTGCCGCGGGGCGCGGCCTCTCCTACCTCGCGATCACCGATCACGGCGAGGATATGGGCATGAACGGCGTGAGCCGGGAACGGCTGCTGGCCCAGCGCGCGGCGCTGCGCGCACTGGACGCCGCCTACCCGCGCCTGCGCCTGCTGCACGGCGTGGAGTTGAACATCGGCCCCGACGGCTCGCTCGACTACGACGCTGCCTTCCGCGCGTCGTTCGACTGGTGCGTGGCGGCCGTGCACTCCGCGTTCGACCTGGACCGCGCCGCGCAGACCCGGCGCATCATCGCCGCCATGGAGGATCCGGCGGTGAACGCGATCGGCCATCTGAGCGGACGCATGATCGGACGCCGGCCCGGCATCGAGCTGGACATCGACGCGATCCTGGCCTCGGCGGCGCGTACCGGCACCGCTATCGAGATCAACGGCAGCCTGAACCGCCTCGATGCCAGCGCGGACGTGCTGCGCCGGGCGCGCGCGCTGGATGTGACCATTGTCGTGAACAGCGACGCCCACCACCAGCGAGAATTCGAGCGGCTGCACTGGGGAGCGCTGCACGCCCAGCGCGGCTGGGTGGACCGTGAACGCATCGCCAACACCTGGCCCGCGAAACGGTTCCTGGCGTGGGCGGCGCACCAGAGGGGCGCGACGCCATAGCAGCCCGTGGTGGAACCCGGCGTCGCACCTCGAATGCAGCCGAAGTTCCGCCACGGGCTGCTCGGCAACCGTGCCGGGGCTCTGAAGCCGCGTCCGCGGCGCCCACGAAACCACGGCGGGTCGCCACAATCGCCGTCGTGGCGCATAATCTCCCCCACGATGGACAACGCCCCGATCCGGATTCCCACCCACGCTTGGTACGGCGACCGCGAGATGGAACTGCCGTTTCCGGCGACCTGGCAGGTCCAGGAATGCCGCATGGCCGGACACGACGCGTCCGCCCTCGACGACGACCAGCTTCGCGATCAACTGAACCAGCCGCTCGGCACGCCGCCCCTGCGTGAGTTGGCGAAGGGGCGCAAGCAGGCGGTGATCCTGTTCGACGACCTGACGCGGCCGGCGCCGACGTGGCGCATCCTGCCTCTGGTGCTCGGCGAGTTGCACGCGGCCGGATTCACCGACGATCGCATCCGCTTGGTGGGCGCGTTCGCCAACCACGCCGTGATGTCGCACGAGGACTTCGTCAAGAAGCTCGGCGCCGACGTGGTGCGCCGCTACCGGGTGTACAACCACAACCCGTTCGATCACCTGGTGGAGGTGGGCACCACCAGCCGCGGCACGCGCATCGAAATCAACCGCGAAGTGATGGCGTGCGATCTGCGCATCGGCATCGGCGGCCTCATTCCGCACCTGGCGGCTGGATTCGGCGGCGGCGCCAAGCTGGTAGTGCCCGGCGTGGCCGGCATCGCCACCGTCGACCACAACCACCGCGTGCTCGGCCGGCGCAGCGCCGCCGCTCATGCTTCCGGCCCCACTCGCCTGTTGGGCAACGTCGACGACAGCGTAGTCCGCCAGGATCTGGAGGAGGCCGTTGCCCTGGTGGGACTGGATTTCAAGGTCGACCTGCTGATCAACCAGCGACGCGAGGTGGTGCAGGTGTTTGCCGGCCAGTTCATGGAGCAGCACCGCGTCGGCGTGGCAGCGGCAAGACGCCTCTACGCCACGCCGCTCGCAGCGGAGTGCGACGTGGTGGTCGCCAACACCTACCCGATCGAAAACCAGGCGACCAAGGGCATCTGGCCTGCCGATCTGTCGCTGAAGGAGGGCGGCGTCGCCGTGGTGGTATCGGAGAGCGTCGAGGGGCAGGCGCCGCACTACCTCGTCGGCCGGTTCGGCAGCGACTACGGCGGGGCGATCTGGTCGCCGGTCAAGGAGAGCCCGATCCGCAAGGCCAGCCTGGTGCTGGTGTGCTCGCGCTACCAGTCTCGGGTCGACCTGGACATCTACGGACCCGGAAAGCACATGGTAGCGTGCCGCAACTGGAGCGAAGTGCTGATTCACCTCACGCAACGCTATCCGCAGGGCGCCAAGGCGGCCGTATATCCGTATGCGGCGATTCAACTGCCGGGGTAGCGAACGGAGGGAATCGAACCCTCGTCACGAGCTTGGGAAGCTCGGGTAATAACCATTATACGACGCTCGCAGTGAAATCCAAGATACCGCACGCCGGGTACGGCTGTCCATCCCCAAACGCTCGGCGCGCTCGGCGCGGCTCGGCGCGCTCGGCGCGGGTAGATGCGGCACGCCGTTTCGGCGGACTCTAGCGGCCATGGAAGCGCGACTGCTCCTCGACGTGGCGGGCTGGATCGGCATGGCCGGCCTGCTGTCCGCCTACTGGCTGGTATCGACGAACCGGGTGCGCGGAACCTCGCGCCTGTACCAGACCCTGAACGTGATCGGCGCCGGCGGGCTGCTGGCCAATACCTTCCACTACCGCGCCTACCCCGCCGCGGCGCTGAATACCGTGTGGCTGATCATCGCCGTGATCGCCTACATCCGCGCCGTGGTGCGCCGGCGCTGAGGTGACCGCTACCGGGTCGGCCGGGTAAGGATTTCGTCGCCGAACATCGACAGCACGAGCTGTCCGTCCGCCGGTTCCACGTACGGAATGGCGATCGGGCCGCCGGGGTGCTTGGTCTCCAGTATCGTGCGCGTCTCGAGCGGGGTGATCACCTCCAGCTTCAGGTCGACCAGAATGGGATACTCCGGCAGCGACGACTCCACCAGACCGAACACGACACCCTCATCGAGCTCCGCCGGCACTGTCATCTCAAGCTGCAGTATGGAGCTGTAGGGGATCTCCTGGCCCGCCGCCGGCGACTGCGAGATGATGCTGCCGGGCGGGTCGCCTGCCCGCGCCGCCCGAATCCGGAACACGAACGGCAGGTTGAGCTGGGCCAGTTCATCGCGCACTTCCAGGGCGGGCCGTCCCACGTAATCGGCCAGCTCGATCAGATCGCCGCCCGGGCCCTTGCTCACCACCAGTTCAAGCGGCATCTCGCCAACCACCGGCGTGTCAGCGGGCGGGTTCTGGGCCAGGATGGTGCCCGCCGGGGCAGGATCGGTGACCCGCGCCACCGGCTCGCGAATCGTGATCAGCGCCCGATAGGAGGCGAACGCGGTCTGCAGTTCCAGGCGCACCTCTTCCAGATCGCGTCCGACGTAGTGGCCGACGCGGTCGACGATGGGACCCCTGCTGACCACCAACTGCACCGGACGGCCCGCCTTGACCAGCGTCCCGGCCTGCGGATCCTGTTCGATCACCTGCCACCTGGCGTGATCGGAGGAGAAGCGCCCTTCGACACGCGGCGCCAGCGCCTTCTCCTGCAGCATCACCATGGCATCGAGCAGATCGGCCGCGATTACGTCGGGCACCAGGGTCTCCTCCTCGCCGCGCGCCACCACGAAGAACGCCACCAGGCCGCTGGCCACCAGCAGCGCGATGACGGCAATCGTGAACAGAAATCCACCGCGGCCGGGGCGGCGACCACCCGATGCGCTACTCACCGAGCCGTGCACCGACAATGCCGGGATGGCCGTTGGCGAACGCCAGCCACTGCAACGGCTTCTTGCCCTGGAGTTGCAGTTCCTGCACCCACAGCGCCTGCTGTCCGGCCCGTACCAGGATGCCGCGCCGCCGGTCCACCGCCACCACTTCGCCCGGTTCGCCCGGTTCGCCCGGTTCGCCCGTGGATACGGCCGCGCCGCCGTCGTCCAGCGCCGCCGCCAGGATGGTGAGCTGGCGGCCCGACCAGGTCGTGAACGCGCGCGGCCAGGGCTGGTACGCGCGCACCGCCCGCTCGATGGCCGCCGCGGGCTGCCGCCAGTCGATCCGCCCCTGCTCCTTGGCCAGCAGCTCGCACCAGGTGGCCGCCGACTCGTCCTGCGGGCGGGCCGCCTCGCGCCGCGCGGCAATGGCGTCCACCACCTCGCGCAGCAGCTCCGCGCCGATGCCCGCCAGCCGCGGCGCCAGCGATGCGCTGGTGTCCGACTGCCGCAACGCCAGCGCGCGCTGAGCGAGAATGTCGCCGGCGTCCACCGCTTCCGCCAGGCGCTGTACCGTGACCCCGGTGCGCTCCATGCCGGCCAGAATCGCCGCCGGAATCGGCGCCGGGCCGCGCAGTTCCGGCAGCAGCGAGGGATGGACATTCACGCCGCCGCGCGCGAACACGTCCAGGAAGTAGGGACGAAAAATCTTGCCGTACGCCACCGCCACCAGCAGGTCCGGTTGCAGCGCGGCCAGCGCGGCGCTGAACGAGCGACCGATGCGATCCGGCTGCAGCACCGGCAACCCGCGCGCGGCCGCGCGCCGCTTCACCGGCGACGGCTGCGGGGTTCCGCGCCGCCCCGCCGGCCGGTCGGGCGCGGTCAGGACGGCGCACAACTCATCGCCGGCAAGGGCATCCAACGCCGGGACGGCGAATTCGGGTGTGCCTGCGAACACGATACGCACCGCTTCAGGAAGCGTCCCCGGCACTCGCCTCCGCGCCTCCCTCGGCGTACTCTCGGCACACCCGCTCCCGCTCCGCGTCGCTGAGATGGTCAATGAACAGGATACCGTTGAGATGGTCGATCTCATGCTGGATCACCCGCGCGAGCATGCCCTCGGCTTCAAGGGCGAACAGCCGGCCCCGCCGGTTGCGCGCCTGGACGCGAATTTGAGCGGGCCGCTCCACGTCGGCGCGCGGGCCGGGGATGCTCAGGCAGCCTTCCTCGCGGCTCTCGGTCTCGATGCCGGTGCGGATGATCTCGGGGTTGATGAATACCCGTTCCCGGTCGTCGGGCGCCCTGGTCACGAACAGGCGCACCAGCCGGTCGACCTGGGGGGCAGCAAGACCGATCCCTGCATGCTGCTTCATCACGGCCAGCATATCGTCGGCGAGGCGGCGCAACTCCGACGTCACTTCCGGCACCGGATCGGCACGCCGGCGGAGCGCGGGGTGGCCAAGCGTGACAATTTCTAGCATCGACGTGCGATAACATGGCGAACGCGCGGCTCGATTGTCAAACGGGCGCCGCGCGAGATCCTACAGCACCGAGGTCGGATCCACGTCGATCTCCAGGTGGGTGCCGGCTGGCGCCTTGAAGGTGAGCCACGCTCGCTTCACCCACTGGTGCAGCGGTCCGATGGTGCCGTGGCGCAGCAGCAGATGGAAGCGGTAGCTGCCGGCAATGCGCTCGATCGGGCACTCTACCGGACCGAGCAGCTCGCCCTCCGCTGCCGCGCCGCCGCCGTGCCCCCGCGATCCGGTGCGGTTGCGTTCCAGGTGCTCGGCGAACTTGACGGCCGCGGCGTGGGCGCGCGGCTTGCTGCGCGCGCGGAACACCAGCCGGATGAGGCGCGTGAACGGCGGGAATCCGGTCTCTCGGCGTACGGCGATTTCGCGCCGGTAGAACTCCTCGGCGCGGCCCTCCACCGCCAGCCGGATCGCGTACCGGTCGGCATGGTAGGTCTGTACCAGCACCCGGCCGTCCGGCAGCGCGCGGCCGGCGCGGCCGGCGACCTGTACGATCAGGTTGAAGGTGCGTTCGGCGGCGCGGAAATCGGGCAGGTGCAACCCGGTGTCGGCGTTGATGATGCCGACCAGCCGCACCGCCGGAAAGTTGAGCCCCTTGGCGACCATCTGGGTACCGACCAGCACGTCCACCGCGCCGCTGCGAAACCGGCTGAGCACGGCGCGCAGCTCGCCGCGGTCGCGCAGCGCGTCGGTGTCGAGGCGCTGTACGCGCAGCCCCGGCACCGCCGCCGCCAATTCCTCCTCGATGCGCTGCGTGCCGTAGCCGCCGTAGCCGATGTCCAGCGAGGCGCACTCCGGGCACACGCGCAGCGGCGCTGCCCGGTAGCCGCAGTAGTGGCACAGCATGACGCGGTCCGCCTTGTGGAAGGTGAGGCTCACCGAGCAGCGCACACAGCGCATCTCGAAGCCGCAGCTCCGGCAGTGGAAGAAATAGGCGAACCCGCGCCGGTTCAGAAACAGGATCGACTGGCGGCCGGCGGCCGCGGCGGCGCGAATCTCGGCCAGCAGCCGCTCCGACAGCGGACCGGGCTGGCCCTTCATCTCCACCACCTCGACGGTCGGCATGCGCGCCCCGCCCGGGCGGCGGGTCAGGTCGAGCCGGCGCAGCACGCCGCGCTGCATGTGGTGCAGCGCCTCCAGCGAAGGGGTGGCGCTGCCCATCACCAGGGTGGCGCCCTCGGCGGAACAGCGGTGCATCGCCACCTGGCGGGCGTGGAAGCGGGGCGTTGCGCCCGCCTTGTAGGAGGTTTCGTGCTCCTCGTCGATCACCATCAGGCCGAGGTCGCGGAGTGGGGCAAACACCGCGCTGCGCGCCCCGATCACCACGCGCGCCGCGCTGCTGCGGATGCGCATCCACTGCTGCAACCGCTGCGATGGGGTGAGCGCGGAATGGATCACCGCCACCTGGTCGCCGAACACGTCGCGGAACTGGTCCACCACCTGATGGGTCAGGGCGATCTCCGGCACCAGGTAGATCACCCCGCGGCCGGCCGCCACCACGCGCTTGGCCGCGGCCATGAATACCGCCGTCTTGCCGGAACCGGTCACTCCGCGCAGGTAGAAGCGCGGCGGCTGCGCGTTGCCGGCGGCATGCTCCGTGTCTGGCGCCGTCAGCGCCGCCAGCGCGCGTTCCTGCTCCTCGGTCAGGTCATGGTCCTGCCACCGTTCGACGGTGCCGGCCGTCTCGTCGGGCAGGATCTCGCGCCGGCCGGAGGGGATCATGGCGGACAGCGCCTCGCCCACGGAACACAGGTAGGTGTCCGCCACCCACCGCGCCAGCCCGAGCAGCGTGCTGTCGAATACCGGCTCCGCGTCCACCCGACGCCCGATGGCGCGCAGCTCCACGCCGGCGGGCGGCTGGCGCGGCGTGCCGATCACGAAGCCGGTGACGCGCCGTTTGCCGAACGGCGCCACCACGCGAACGCCGCTCACGGTGGCGGCGTCGTCCAGGTCGAGATAGGTGAACGTCTGTTGCACCGGAAGGTTGAACGCGACCTGCAGGTAGCGGGGCACCGGCGCTCGGTCGGCCTGGGTCAGCGGCCGCCGGACGGCGGCGCGGCGGCGCTCGCGGCGGCGCCGGTGGAAATTGCGTCAGTGCCGGCAAGCAGGTCTTGCAGGCGGCGCAGGTCTTCCCATACCGCGCCCCGCAGCGACTGATTGCGCAGCACGCCGCTGGGGTGGTAGGTCGCTACCAGGGGCACCGGGTGCGCCAGCCCGGCAATCCGATAGACATGGGTCTCCTCGCGCAGACTCGCCATCGTCGCCTGTCGCCCGGTGAGCAGCTGACCCGCGACCCGTCCGACCGTGAGAATGGCGCGCGGCTCGAGCAGCCGCATCTGGCGCTGCAGGAACGGCAGGCAGGCCTGCGACTCCTCGCTCGCCGGGTCGCGGTTGTGAGGCGGGCGGCACTTCACCACGTTGGTTATGAAGCAGTTCTCGGAGCGCCGCAACTCGATCGCCGCGAGCCACCGGTCCAGATACTCCCCTGCCCGGCCCACGAACGGCCGGCCGCTGCGATCCTCGTCGTATCCCGGCCCTTCGCCGATCACCAGTACCAGCGGCTGTGCAGCCCCCTCTCCCGGCACCGTGCGGGTGCGCCCCTGGCACAGTCCGCACTTCCGGCACGCTGCCACCTCGCTCGCTACCGCCTCCAGGCTGTCCTCGCGCTCGACCGCGGCGGCCGGCCCCCGCTCGGCCACCGGCCGGGGAAACCGGACCGGCGGCGGATCCTCGGCCGTCCGCTCGCCGCCGCTGTAGAAGTCCTCGATCAGGGTGAGCAGGCGCCAGTAGCGCTGGTCGGGCGTCATCGATCGGAACATGGAGAATACCACACGCGCTCCAGAAACAGGCCGCGCGTGAGCAGGCGCCAGTAGCGCTGGTCGGGAGTCATGGATCGGAATGAGGAGGATACCACACGCGCTCCAGGAACAGGCCGCGCGCCGGCGCGGTCTGGCCCACCTCGGCGCGCCGGCGGCCCTCGATCAGGCGCCGCACCTCGCTGGCGGGCGCATCCATGGCGGCCAGCCGCACCAGGGTGCCCACGATGCTGCGTACCATCTTCCACAGGAAAGAGGTGGCGACGATGCGGAACACCACGTACGGCGGGGACGGGAAAAACGCGGCGCTGATCACCCGCCGAACCTTGCTGCGGCTCGGGTCGCGGGCCGCTGAGAACACCGTAAAGTCATGTTTTCCAACCAGATATTCTGCCGCCCGGTTCATTTGGCGGAGGTCGAGCCGAGGCCGGACGTGGTAACAGTAGCGGCGCAGGTGCGGCAGCCCGACGGCGCCGCTCAGCAACTGATAGCGATAGCCGCGCGCGAGCGCACTGCGGCGCGCGTCGAATCCGGCCGCCACCGGACGCGCCGCGAGCACGCGCACATCGGGCGGCAGGTTGGAGTTGATCGCCACCGCCCAACGCTCGGCGGCAAACGTCATCGGGGCGGTGAAGTTGGCCACCTGTCCGATCGCATGCACGCCCGAGTCGGTGCGCCCCGCCGCGCGCACGCGCACCGGGCGGTCCAGCATGCGCGCCAATGCCGCCTCCAGCACGCCCTGTACCGTGCGCTGCCGATTCTGCACCTGCCAGCCGGCAAAGTCGGTGCCGTCGTAGGCGAGCGTGAGCATGACGTTGGCGGCCCCGGAAGCGACTGTCCCGTGATCCGCTTCCTGTTCGGCGGACCGCTCGGCAGCCGGACGCGTCACGCGCCGGCTGCCTCGGGGGCGACCCGGTCGCTCTCGATGACGCACATCGCCAGCACCGCCTGTTTCTCGTGCGACAGAGAAATGAACACGCGCGTGCCGCCGCTGCGCTGCAGCGCAGCGGCGGCCGATCCGGTGAGTTGCATCTCCGGCTTGCCGAGCGGGTTGTTCATCACCACCATATCGCGCAGGGCAAGACCGGCCAGCCCGGAGCCCAGTGCCTTGCCGAACGCCTCCTTGGCGGCGAACCGAGCCGCCAGCGACAGCACGACGTCCTCCCCGGAACGCCTGCGGCACTGTGCCAGCTCCTCCGGATGATAGAACCGCTCCAGCAGGCCCGGAATCTGCTGCCAGCGCCGCAGCCGCTGCGGATGCACCACATCGATGCCAATGCCCAGGATCATCGCCCCTGCCTCGCTTTCCGCAGCATCATGCCCCTGCCACCATCGCCCGCCTCGCCGGCAGCGTCAACCGGCGGTCAGCGGCGCTCGGCGTCACGCGCCGCCGCCAGAAACCGCACTGCCTGCACCGCTGCCGGCACATCGTGCACGCGGATCATGTCCGCGCCGTGCAGCAGCGCCACCGTGTTGGCGATCGTCGTACCCGCCAGCCGATCTTCCTGGGGAGCCTCCAATACCTTGCCGATGAACGACTTGCGGGATACCCCGATGAGCACCGGCGCGAGCGAGCGCAAGGCCGGCGTACCGTGCAGCAGGCGCAGGTTGTCTGCCACCCGCTTGCCGAACCCGATGCCGGGATCGACTATCAGTTGCCGGCGGTCGATGCCGGCGTCGAGCGCATCGTTGATGCGCTGCTTGAGTTCGCGCACCACCTCGGCGATCGTGTCGCCGTACGCGGCGTTGATCTGCATGGTGCGCGGCGTACCGCGCATGTGGTTGATTACCACCGGGATCCCGCGCGCGGCCGCCAGGCGGCGCAGATCGGGGTCGCGCAGGCCGCTTACGTCGTTGACCATGACCGCGCCGGCGGCGAGAGCCGCCTCCGCCACCGCCGCCTTGCTGGTATCGATGGACACCGGAGGGCCACCCGCCGCCGCGACCGCGGCCACCGCCGGAACCACCCGGCGTATCTCTTCGGCGGCGCTCACCGGGTCCGCGCCGGGGCGCGTCGACTCGCCGCCGAGATCGACCAGATCGGCGCCCTGCTCGCGCATCAGCAACGCGGCCGCCGCGACCGCGGCAGGATCCATGCACCGGCTGGCCGCATAGAACGAATCGGGCGTAGTGTTGATGATGCCCATGACCAGCGCGCGGCGCGCGTAGCCCAGGCTGCCTCCGGCGATCGCAATCGCGCCCGGCAACGCCTCCGACGACGACGCCAACTCAAGGCCCAGCGCGCGGGTAGCGGCATGCGTCTGCCAGCGCGCCGCGAGTGCCGCGAGGTCGGCGCCCGCCACCGTGGCGCGCAGGCCGGCGCCGCACAGGCGGAATGGCGCCGGCAAATCACGCAGGGAAGCGGCGATGATCCGTTGCTGCGGTTCCTCAAGGGCGTCGATGGTGATGGCCGCGGCGAGCGGCTCCGGCGACCCTGGGCATGGCCTGCGCCCTCCCAGGGGAATAACGCGCATGTTGCGGCGAACGTCGTAACGCATCATCGCGGCGGCGAACCACCGCGCGCCGCACGCCGGTAACGGACCACGTTATTTCTTCTTGTGCCGGTTCTTTCTCAGCTTCTTCTTGCGTTTGTGTGTAGCTATCTTATGGCGCTTACGCTTCCGCCCACAGGGCATTGCAGTGATTCTCCAGTGTCGTGACCAGTTTGTTCAGCCTCGGGACCCGTGACCGGCGCTGCGCCGTCACGGGTTGCCGTGGAGTACGGAGCGCACGGTAACTATCGCCAACCTGCCCGCCCGTGTCAAGTTGCGCAAGTTGCGCTCCGGGTACCCCGGGTACCCTCGGTATCCTGGAACCGATCGAGGACCGCGCCGATCTCGGCGGTGGCGTCCGCCGGCAGCCAGCGCACCTCGGGAAAGCGCCGGAAAAAGGTAAGCTGGCGCTTGGCCAGCCGCCGCGTGTTGCGCTGGATCAGGCGCAGCACCTTCTCCGCCGGAGCCGAGGCGGCCGAGCCGGCCGTGCCCGCCGGCACGGGCGCAAAGAACTCAGCGTAGCCGATGCTGCGCAAGCCGGGAGTGTCGCGGTGGCAGCCACGGGCGCGCAATGCCGCCACCTCGGCGGCCAGGCCGCCGGCGAACATCTCTTCCACCCGTCGATCGATGCGCTCGTACAGTTCGGCCCGTTCGCGATGCAACCCCACGAGCAGCAACTCGACATCGCGGCGCACTGTCTCGGCTGGGCGAAACGACGACCACGGCAGGCCGGTGAGCTGATATACCTCAAGCGCGCGCAGCACGCGATTGGCGTCCGCTGCCGGCAGCCGCGCCGCGCCAGCCGGATCGGTGCGCGCGAGCTCGGCATGCAGCTTCGCCGTACCCTCCCGCCGCAGCCGTTCTTGCAGCACGCGCCGAATTCGCGGGTCGGCTGGCGGCGCAGGCGGCAGCCCGTGCAGGAATGACCACAGATAGAACGCCGCGCCGCCGGCGACCACCGCCCGGCCGCCGCGCCGATCGATCTCGGTCACCAGGCGGTCGGCGGCGCGTACGAAATCGCCCGCGGTGAACTGCCGTTCGGGATCGACGACATCAATCAGATGGTGCGGCAACGAGCGGCGCAGCCGTTCCGGAGGCTTGGCCGTACCCGCGTCGAGCCCGCGGTAGACCTGCCGCGAGTCGGCGTTGATCACTTCCACGCGCCAGCGGCGCAACCGCGGCAGCAGATTTTCGAGGAGCTGTGACTTGCCGACCGCCGTCGGACCGAGCAGTATCACCACGCGCGGTCGACCCGCAACGTGCGCGCCCGGGCGCGGTTCCGGCTCTGCCATCAACGGCAACCCCGACTCGGCAGCGCGGGTGCGCTACGGATTTATCTCGTACTTCACCTTCTTGGTGAGGATCTGTTGAATGGCGGTGGAGACTATCTTGCCTTTGTTCGCTTCGACATCTTCATCGCCGGTCAGGGCAAGCTGGTGCGCCCGGCGTATCGCCGCTGCCGAAAGCTGATAGCGGTTGTCGATATTCGCGATGAGCAGGTTCAGAGGAAGAATCACGTCAACCCGAATAATATAGCCGTTTGCGCTCTGCGGGTACCTGAATCGGCCGCCGCTGGCCGTCACGTGAACTCGCGGGCGCCGCCGGCGCCCGCATTGCCGCGCGCACGGGCGGCGTCGACGATGGCCGCCGCCGCCTCGTACTGATCGTGTGCCGACGTGTCGATCAGCAGATCGGCCGGTGCGGCATCGTCGATGTCGATTCGGTACAGGTCCAGGTAACGCTGCCGATCGTTGGCGTCGCGGCGGCCGGTGCCGACCAGCGCCGCGTCGAACGGCGTGCCCTCGCGCTGCGCGATGCGCCGCGCCCGCACCTCCGGCGGAGCGCTCAGATACACCTTCAACTCGGCGTCCGCGAGCAACCAGATGGCGAGGCGCGAGGCGAGCACGCAGTTGCCGCCGGCCGCCGCGGCAAGCTGGCGCCGATCGAGCGTGCGATCGATCGAGAAATCGCCCGCGGCGCGGGCATGCAACTCGGCAAAGCCGATCCCGTATTCGGCGGCGAGATTCTTGAACGTGTAGTTTATCAGCCTGAGGCCAAGGCTGGCGGCGACCAGCCGCGCTACCGTCGAGTTGCCGCAGCCGCTCTTTCCCGAGATCGCGATGCGCATCAGCGTGGCTTGGTCAGGCGACGTTGCGCAGGTGCTCGCGGATGCGCTCGATGGCATCCTTGACGCGAACCGCCGCGGCGCTGATCGAGAACGCCGCGCCCTTGGCCGCCACCGTGTTCGCCTCGCGCATCATTTCCTGGCTGATGAACTCCAGCTTCTTGGACCGTTCACCACCGGCGAGCGCGTCGCGGAAGGCGTCGAGGTGGCCGCGCAGACGGATCAGTTCCTCGTTGACGTCGCTCTTGGCGAGCAGCGTGGCGAGCGCGGCGATCAGCCGCTCCTCGTCGACCGCGTCCGCCAGCAGCTCCTGCACGCGGGCGGCTACCCCGGCCCGCTGGCGCTGCGCAGCCTGCGGCGCCTGCGTCTCGATCAGGTCCACCTCCCGTTCCACCTGCGCCAGCAGGCGGCGCAGGTCGGTCGCGGTCACGCTTCCGTCGCGGCAGCAAGCGGCCTCGAACTGCGCGAACGCCTGCTCCAGCGGTTGCCGGCAGTCGCTCCACACCCGCTCCACGCACGGCTCGCGCCGCTCCTTGAGGAATCCACCCACCGCCAGCAGGTTGCTCAGCGTGACCGGGCCGCCGCCGGCAACATCGGCCAGCTCGCGCAGGGCGGCCAGGTAGGCGCGCGCGGAAGCCGTGTCCGCGCTCACCTGCACGGCGTCGGTGAGGTCGGCAACGGATAGCGACAGTTCCACCCGTCCGCGGCTCACGCGCTCGGTTATCAGGGCGCGCAGGAGCGGCTCCAATTCGCCGTAGCCCGGCGGCACGTTGACCTGCACCTCCAGGTAGCGGCTGTTGTACGACTTCAGTTGGACGGCGATGCGGCGCGCCTCGGTGGCGTGTTCGGCCCGCCCGTACCCGGTCATGCCACGCATCAGCCGCTCTCCGCCCGGCCACCGCGCGCGCCGCCGAGCATGCCCAACACCTGCGGGCCGACGCGCCAATTGTCGCCGGCGCCCATGGTCACCAGCAGGTCGCCGCGCCGCAAGGTGGCGGCGAGATAGGCGCTCGCGGCCGCCAGGGTAGCGCACCAGCGCACGCACCGGTGATGCCCGGCCACCGCATCGTACAGCGCACGCCCCGCCTGCTCGGGGGTGGCGGCGGAACGCTCGCGGGCGGACGCGTACACCGGATGCAGCAACACCTCGTCGGCGCCGGAGAACGCGGTTGCGAAGTCGGCGAGCAGCGCGGCGGTGCGCGAAAAGGTATGGCTCATGAAGTCCACCACGATGCGCCGGCCCGGATAGAATGCGCGCAGCCCGGCCAGCGTGGTGACCAACTCGGTGGGGTGGTGCGCGTAGTCGTCGACCACCAGGATGCCGCCGCACTCGCCCACGACCTCGGTGCGGCGCTTGCCGCCGCGGTAGCCGCCGAGCGCGCGCACCACCGCGGCCTGCTCCGGGTCGCGCAGCGCGCGGCCCTGCTCGGCGAGCAGCACGCGCGCCACGCCCACGGCGGCGGCAGCGTTGCCGGCGTTGTGGCGACCCGGCACGCGCAGCGTAATCGGCCGGCGCAGGCAGTCGAGCCGGGCGCGCGTCTCGCCGGCCGCCTGCGTCAACGCGCCGATGTGCAGGGGGCCGGCGGCGGATTCGCCGTACGGCTGCAGGTGCACGTCCGGGCGCCGCGCCGCCACCATGCGCGCTACCTCCGCGGCACCCGCGTCGTCGGCGCAATGGATAAGCGTTCCGCCGGCCGGCAGCGAGCCGGCGAACTCGACGAACGCCGCGACCAACGCGGCGTGGGTCGGGAACGCATCCACATGTTCCAGCTCGACCGCGGTAACCACGACGTGGCTGGGCTGGAAGTTGGCGAAGTGGTTGCGGTATTCGCAGGTCTCGGCGATCAGGTAGTCGGCGCCGCCGATCAGCGTTGCGCGGCCGCCGAAGTTGGCAACGCCGGTGGCGGTGAGCACCGTGGCCGGCAGGCCGAGCGCATCCACCAGCAGGCCGCACAGGGCGGCGGTGGTGGTCTTGCCGTGCACGCCGGCGATCGCCACCGAGCGTGCGCTGCGCGACAATTCGCCGAGCGCTTCCGGGTAGCTGGACAGCGCAATGCCGCGCGCCGCGGCGGCGAGCAACTGCGGATTGTCGTTGCGTTCGTAGGCGGCCGAGTGGATCACCCAGTCGGTTTCGGCAGGCAGGTCGGCGGCTGCGAAGCCGACCCCGGGACGGAGCCCGAGGCGGTCCAATATCTCCTGGGTGGGAAAGGACTCGGCAACGTCGGCGCCGGTCAGCGCCGCACCGCGGGCGGCCAGGATCTCGGCCAGCGCCGCCATGCCGGTACCCTTGGCCCCTACCAGATGAATGTTGCGTCCACTGATCTGCATTCCGGGTACTGTGCCGCCGGGCGCGAGCGGAGCGATCACGATACTGCGAGGATTCATCTCCTAGGGGAGTCGAACCCCTGTTGCCGGGATGAAAACCCGGTGTCCTAACCGCTAGACGAAGGAGACCTGAAGTGGTGCAAAATATCGTAGCGGGCGCGCGGCGTTGTCAACCGACGCGGGTGAGCGGGCAGTAAGCGGGCGAACGTCGAACGCGGTAAGATTCCCGGCCCAGCGGCCGTCTGTTCACCGTGAGCGGTTGCCGGCAGCCGCTACCCCGTTCCGATGGAGCTGTACCGATGCAATGGAAATCCCCGATCCGAATTCGACTGACGATTGTGGCGCTGGCTGTGACGATCCTGGCCGGCGGCGCCGTGCTGCTGATCGCCGCGCCGGGCACCGTGGCGGCGGCGCCCGACCTGCTCGCCGAGGAGCCGGCGCCGCCCGGCGCCGCGCGTGAATTCAAGACCGACTTCACGCGCCACACCGTCTCCTACTCCGACGTGCTGTCGGGCGGCCCGCCCAAGGACGGCATTCCGCCTATCGACACCCCTGTCTTCGTGTCGGTGGCCGAGGCGGACGGCTGGCTTGCCGAGCTAGAGCCAGTGGTGATTGTGGAGGCGAGAGGCGTGGCCAAGGCGTATCCCTTGCAAGTACTCACTTGGCACGAAATCGTCAACGACGAGGTGGGCGGCGTCCCGATCTCGGTGACGTTCTGCCCGTTGTGCAACACGGCGATCGGATTCCAGCGCGAGTTCGACGGCCAGGTGCTCGACTTCGGTACCACCGGACGCCTGCGCTTCAGCAACCTCATCATGTACGACCGCCAGACCGAGACTTGGTGGCAGCAGGCCACCGGCGCCGGCATAGCCGGCACCTACGCCGGCAGCCAACTTGCCTTCTACCCGGCCAACATCGTCAGTTGGCACGAGTTCCGCGACCGCTACCCGGATGCCGAGGTGCTGTCGCGTGACACCGGCTTCAGCCGCGCCTACGGACGCAACCCCTACGCCGGCTACGACAACATCAACAACCGGCCGTTCCTGTACCGCGGTCCGAAAACGCCGGATGCGTTGCTGCCGATGGCGCGCGTGCTGACGGTGGACCTCTCGGACGAAGCCGTTGCCTACCCCTATGAGACGCTCGAGCAAGTGAGAGTGATCAACGACACCGTGGCGGAAAGCCCGATCGCGGTGTTCTGGCAGCCCGGAACGGCCTCCGCCCTCGATTCCGGCAGCATCGCCTCGGGCCGCGACGTCGGCACCGGCGCCTCATTCAGCCGCGACCTGGATGGCCAGTTACTCGACTTCGAGTGGTCGGACGGGGCGATCCGCGACCGGCAGACCGCCAGCACCTGGAGCCTGCTCGGCGAAGCGACCGCCGGACCGCTGCAGGGCAGCAAGCTGGAAGCGGTGGTGAGCATCAATCACTTCTGGTTCTCCTGGGCGGCGTTCCGTCCGGAAACGCGGGTCTATGTGAGTGACGGCGAGATGAACTGACAGCGCTACGATTCGCTGCCCGGCGGCGCCGCGAAGCGCCGCGCCGGGCGGCGCACGGGTCGTCAGCCGCTCTTGCCGGCCTTCGGGCTGGTGATGGCGCTGGTCAGGATGGCGAATGCCTCGTCGACGTCGTTGACCAGGTGAATCAGGTTCAGGTCCTGGTCGCTGATGGTGCCCCACTCCCGCAGCTTGTCGAAGTTCACCACCTCCTCCCAGTACTCGCGCCCGTACACGATCACCGTTACCGGGCGCTGCACCTTGCGCGTCTGCAGCAGGGTCAGCACCTCGAACAGCTCATCCATGGTGCCGTATCCGCCCGGGAACGCCACCAGCGCACGAGCCAAGTACATGAACCAGAACTTGCGCATGAAGAAGTAGTGAAACTCCATCGCCAGGCCGGGACTGATGAAGCGATTGGGGAGCGGTTCGCCCGGCAGGCTGATGGTGAGACCGACGTTCTGGCCGCCAGCCTCGGCCGCACCGCGGTTGGCCGCCTCCATCATGCCGGGGCCGCCGCCCGAACACACCACCAGTTCGCCCTCCGCACCCGATTCCCGCGCCCACTCGGTGACGCGGCGCGCCAGAACGCGGGCGTCCTCGTAGTATTCGGCGAGACGCAGTTGATGGCGGGCACGGCGGATGTCCGCTTCCGATGCGCCGCTCACCCGGCCGGCGGCGACGGCGCCGTACTGTTGCCGGGCCTGCTCCCGGTCGAGCGTGCTGCTCGACCCGAAGAACACGATGGCGCTGTTGATGCGGCGCCGGCGCAGGCGCGATTGCGGCTCCAGGTACTCGGCGAGGATGCGCAGAATGCGGGCGTCGCGGCTGCGCAGGAACGGCAGGTTTTCGTATGCTTTGTTCGGTGGGGTGGCCATGGGCAGGCGCCCGCGGGCGCCACGTCAACTCCTGTTGGTATGCCGCCGGACGCTACCCGCGGCCCCGCGAAGCGGACACCGTGCGGCGCGCCCCGAACGTGCTTCGTTTGTCACCGCGCCGCGGCTGCGACACCGCGCTCGGATGAGCGCAGCCGGAGCCGCTCCAGTGGTGGCAGTCATCATAGTAGCAGACCGGACGCGCCACGACCGGACAGATGTCCGGTTTGTCCGGTTGGGCGACGGAGACGGCCTGCCGAGGCGACGGACGCGGGCGACGGCGTTCAGAATCGTCGGCGTCAGGGAGGGACCGTGCCGGTTGTTCCGGTGGCGGCGACCCGCCAGGCGGCGGCCCGCCAGCGACGATGGTGCGCCGGAGGTCAGGATCTTGGGCGTCAGGGAGCGACTGTGCCACTTCTTGCAGGGTCGCGACCCGGGACAGCAGGCCCATAGTCTGTTTTTCGGCGTGCGCCCGCGCGGAGTCGAGCGGGAGCCCAGGCAGCAAGTGTTCGGTCAGAGCTGAGCGAGGACTTCGCGCATCGTGTGGCCGATCGCCGACGGCGACTCGACCACCGCCGCACCCGCGGCGCGCAGCGCCTCCTGCTTGGCGCGCGCCGTGCCGGCCGCACCGGCGATGATCGCCCCGGCGTGCCCCATGCGCCGCCCCGGCGGCGCCGTCGCGCCGGCGATGAACGCCACTACCGGCTTGCTCATCGCCGTCACGTACTCGGCCGCCTCCTGCTCGGCGGTGCCGCCGATCTCACCGATCAGGACCACGGCCCGGGTGGCGGGGTCGGCCTCGAACAGCTCCAGCGCTTGCCGCTGCGAGGTGCCGATCACCGGATCGCCGCCCACCCCCACGCTGCCCGATTGGCCGATCCCGAGCCGCGACAACTGATCCACGGCCTCGTACACCAGGGTCCCGGAGCGGGAAATCACACCGACCGTGCCGGGCCGGTACACGTCCACCGGCATGATGCCGGCGCGCGCGCGCTGCTCGGGAGCGATCACGCCGGGGCAATTGGGACCGATCAGGCGGGTCGCAGAGCCGCGCAGGTAACGCTTGACCTGCACCATGTCGCGGGTCGGAATGAACTCGGTGATGCAGATCACCACCGGGATGCCGGCGTCGGCCGCTTCCAGGATGGCGTCCGCCGCGTACGGGGCGGGCACGAAGATCACCGACACGTCGGCCGCCTGCTCCGCCACCGCGGCGCGCACCGTGTCGTACACCGGAGTCTCCTGCAGCCGCTGGCCGCCCCGGCCCGGGGTCACGCCGGCCACCACGGCGCTGCCGTAGGCGCGGCTGATACGCGCCTGCAACTGGCCGGCGCGCCCGAAGCCCTGCACCAGAATACGGCTCGATGCACCGAGCAGCACGGCCATTACAGGACCCCTTCCCGCGCCGCCTGCACCGCGGCCCGCGCCGCCTCGGCAAACCCGCCGGCACGGATCAGCTCGACCGCCGCGCGATCGAGAATCTCCAGCCCCTCGGTGACGTTGGTGCCGGCGAGGCGAATCACGGTGGGCTGCGGCAACGCGCCCGCGGTCTTCGCCTCCACCACGCCGGCGGCGATGATGTCGGTGCGCGCCAGGCCACCGAAGATGTTGATCAGCACCGCCCGCACGTCGGGATCGGCACCGATGATCCGCAGTGCCGCCACTACCGTTGCGCGGCGGTTGGCGGTGCCGATGTCCAGGAAGTTGGCCGGTTCGCCGCCGGCCAGCTTGATCGCATCCATGGTTGCCATGGCCAGACCGGCGCCGTTGACCAGGCAGCCGATGTCGCCGTCCAGCTTTACGAAGTTGTCGATCCCGGCGTCGTGCGCCTGCAGCTCGCGCTCCGCCTCCTGGCTGCGATCGCGCAGCCGGGCAAGCTCCGGCTGCCGGAACAGCGCGTTGTCGTCCACGTCGAACTTGGCATCGCCGGCGAGCAGGGCGCCCTGCTCGGTGACCACCAGCGGGTTGATCTCGATCAGGCGCGCATCGCTGGCCTCGAACGCGGCAACCAGCGCATCGATCAGCCGTGCGGCCGGCGCCAGCAGGTCGCCGTCGAGGCCGCTGGCGAACGCCAGGGCGCGCGCCTGAAACGGCTGCAGTCCACAGGTCGGATCGACGTGCTGGCGGTGAATCGCCCGCGGCCGCTCGGCCGCGACCTGTTCGATATCCATGCCGCCGGCCGCCGACGCGATTACCATCGGCATGCCGGCAGCGTTGTCGATCACCACGCTCAGATACAGCTCGCGCGCAATTGCCACGCACTCTTCCACCAGCACCGCGTCCACCGGCAGGCCGGCAGGGCCGGTCTGATTGGTCACCAGCCGACGGCCGAGCAGTTCGGCCGCCGCCGCCGCCGCCGCCGCCGGATCCGCCACCAGCCTGATGCCGCCCGCCTTGCCGCGCGCCCCGGTATGCGCCTGCGCCTTGACCACGACGCGGCCGCCCAGATCGGCGGCCGCGCGTCCGGCATCCGCGGCCGTGGTCGCGACCCGGCCGCTCGGCACCGCCACGCCGTAGCGCACCAGCACCTCCTTGGCTTGATATTCGTGCAGTTTCAACGCTGATCCGTCCCTTCCGCCGCCGGCTCGCCGATACTCGTCAGCACGCGCCCCAGCGCGTCGGCGGCGATCCCGAACCGCGCCGGCGACGTGCGTCCGTGGCTGGCAGCGGCCACATCCAGGTGCGGCTCCAGCGTGAGAAAGCTGTCGAAGCCCGCCGCGTACGCCTCGCCGAGGATGCGCGCCAGCGCGCCGTCGCCCGCCCCGGCCGGAACCACCGTCCGGGTCGCCGCCACCGCGTCCTTGATGTGGAAGTAGGAGACATGCGGGCGCACCTGCTGCCAGCACTCGTAGGCATCCTGTCCGCACACCACGAAGTTGGCGAAGTCGAAAATGCCGGTAAAGGCGGGCGAATCGATGCTGTCCAGGAGATCGAGCACGCGATCGCCGGTGTCGCCATAGATGCCGCGTTCGTTCTCGTGCGCCAGCCGCACGCCGGTCGGTTGCGCCAGCGCCGCCAGGGCGCCGAGCCAGTCCAGTACCTGGTTGCGGTACACGGCGGCATCGTCACCGGCTGGGATGAAGTAGGAGAAGATGCGCACGAACGGCGCCTCCAGCAGCGCCGCGTAGTCCAGCGCGCGCCGCATGCGCTCCCGTTCCTCGGCAAAGTCGCCGGCCACCGGGAACTTGCCGATCGGCGAGGCCACGGCCGAAAACCCCACGCCGGCCTGGCGCGCGGCATCCTTCACGCGCCGCACCTCCGCCGCGGACAGATCCAGCACACCCTTGCCCCATACGCCGCGCAACTCGATGTTGCCCACGTCGTTGGCGGCGAGCACCTCCAGCTGCGTCTGCAGCTCGTCGCCGATTTCGTCGGCGAACGCACTGACCCGCCGCCGGTTCCACGTCACGCTCATCGCCGGTATCCAATCCGTACCGCGCCAGATTGTCAATGCCGCTACAGATTGACGTCGATGGTGCTGCGCGTACCGTTGCGCACGATGCGGAAACGGTACGCTCCGCTCTCCCCGGCGCCGACCGCCCGGTAGAAGTCGCCGGCGTGGCGGATCAGAGTGCCATTGACATGCGTGATGACATCTCCCATGCGCAGCCCGGCAACCGCGGTCGCGCTCGATTCGTTGACGCGGCCAATCAACAACCCGCGCTGGTTATCGGCAACGTTGAACTCGGCCCGCATGCGATCGGTGAGCGGCACCGGGAATATGCCGGGCCAGTCGCGAACCGCCCACGCCTCGGCATCGTCGCGCAGCGCCACCCGCACCGTCACCTGCATGGGCGAGCCGCCGCGCATCAATGTGAACGTGCTCTCCTGACCCGGTTCCAACGCGCCCACCGCCCGCACCAGTTCGCCGCTGTCGCGCACCGGCTGGCCGCTCACGTGGGTGATCCAATCGCCTGGCCGCAGATCGCCGAGCGCGGCCGGGGAATCGAGGATGATGCTCCATGCCAGCGCCCCCTCGGTGTCTGCAACGCCAAGGGACTCGCGGGTCTCGGCGCTGGCCGAGCTCACGAACACGCCGAGATAGCCGTAGCGTACGCGGCCGGTCTCCAGAAAGTCGCGGATGGCCCGTCGCGCCGCATTGATCGGCAAGGCAAACCCGACACCCATGTTGCCGCCGCCGCGCGAAGCGATCCAGGTGTTCACGCCGATCACTTCACCGTTCAGGTTGACCAGCGCACCACCGGAGTTGCCGGGGTTGATGGCCGCGTCGGTCTGGATGTACTCGGCTATGTTGATGCCCGCGGTGCCGCTGGTTTGGCGTCCCAGTGCGCTGACGATGCCCGCCGTCACGGTCGACTGCAGACCGAACGGGCTGCCGACGGCGAGCACCAGATCACCGACGACAAGCTGGCTCGAGTCGCCCAGACGCGCGGTCGGCAACCCGCGTGGACCGCGGAATGCAACAACGGCGATGTCCTGACGCGGATCGGTGCCCACCAGTTCGGCTTCGAAGTCGTTGCCGTCGTGCAGCGTGACCAGGATGCTGTCGCGGCTCTCGATCACGTGATTGTTGGTCAGCACGAAGTAGCGGCCATCTTCCGCGCTCACGATGATGCCGGATCCGGTACCGCCGGGCTGTTCGAACGGACGCGGCTGCGTCTGATTGGGCGACAACCTGAATTGGCGCCGGCTGACCGTTCTGGTGGTGTTGATCTGCACCACCACCGGCATCACCGTGGCCGCTACCGCGCGGTACGTCGCCTGCAGTTCCCGGAGCAGGTCGAGCCCCGAGGACAGGTTCGCCGGTACCGGTACCGGCGCCGGCAGCACGGCAGCCACCTCGTCGGCGTCCGCGCCGGCGAATATGCCGGATGCAACGGCAAAGCCGGGGCTCAGCAGAAGACCCAACAGCACAAACACAATGCCCCGCCGAGTCGCAGTGATAGATGCCCGCTGCGTCATGGTCGCGTCCCTCCCGTAGTTCCATGCATACACTGCAATGGTAGCGTATAAGCGGTACCACGGCGACGTTGGAAACTCGTTAACTCTCGTTAACTGCTCGTTAAGGATCGGTAACGCGCGTGGGTTGCGGGTCCCCGGCAGCCGCTGCGGCAGCCGTGACCGCGGCGAGCAGGGCCACTCCGAACAGGCGGCTCAGCCGCGCGTAGTCGAGCGCCTCGCATTCGACGAGCGCCTGCACGACCGTCTCCTGGAAAAAATTGAAGGTGGCGACTACGTCAGCGGGCGCCAGACCCAGGCGTCTCGCCGCGCGCCCGTAGCTGGCGCCCAACTGGCGGCCGCTGTGCAGCGCATCCTCCCGCGGTGCATCGGTGGCGCCGGCGCCATCGGTTGCAGCGATTGCGTAGCGAATCAGCAACGCCAGCAGCTCGCGGCCGAGATGGGTCATCGAACGGCGCTGGTTGCCGCTCAGCGCGGCGCGCAGCCCGTGCACAACGGAACTGCCGGAAGGCAACGCACCGGCCGCGGGCAGCGGGGCGCCGGCAAGCGCTTCGCGCACGGCGCTGCGTGCCAGCTCCGCGATCGCGGCCGCCGTCGCCGGGTCATCCTGGGGAGCGGCGAGCGCGCGCTGCAGATCCTGCAACCGGTAGCGGCGGTGGCCGCCCGGGGTGCGCAGGCAGCGTATCGTGCCTTTCTCGCTCCAGTTGCGTATGGTCAGCGGGTGTACGCCCAGCAGTTCGGCAGCCTGGCCGATGGTGAGCAGGCGCCCGTCGCCCTTGCCGGCAGGCCGTTTCAACGGACGCTCGTCCCCGCTTGCGAATCGCATAAATTCGTATATATCTTATCTGCGACTACGCCTTCCATGATTCGTGCCTGGCTCCTTGATTATCGGCCCCTCGACCAGCATCTGGCAAGCGCCGCCGCCGCCGCCGCCGCCCTTCTTCAGGAGCGGCTCGCCGCTGCGCTGGTGCGCGCAAACGGCTTGCACGCCGAGTGGGCAGTGCTCGCTACCTGCCACCGCTGCGAAGTGTACACCCATAGCGCAAGCGGTCGGCTGGTCGCGGCCGTTCTGGACGCTGTGCTCCCCGAAGCGGCGCGCCGCACCGTGGCGGAGGTGTCATCGGATGGCGCCGTACGCCACCTGATGCGGGTGACAGCCGGTCTGGACTCCATGCTGCTCGGCGAAACGGATGTGCAGCATCAGGTGGTGGGGGCCTGGCAGGACGCCGCCGCCAGCGGTGCTGCCGGTCCGGTACTCGATGCCCTGTTCCGGGCCGCCATTCACGCCGGCAAGCGCGTGCGCACCGACACCGCGATCGGCCGCCACGCCACCTCGCTCGCACCGGCCGCGGTCGATCTGGTGGCAGCCCGGCTGCAATCGGTCCAGGAGGCACGGGCGCTGGTGTTCGGCGCCGGCACCATGGCGCAGCGCGCGTGCGAGCGGCTGCGGGATCTCGGCTTCGGCTCCATTACCGTGACCAGCCGCACCCTGGAACGCGCCACCCGGCTGGCGCAGCACTGCGGAGGCCGGGCGATACCGTGGGCACCGGCGGCGGCCCTGCGTGGGGCGGACCTCGCCATCGCGGCAACGGCGGCCCCGACCCCGTTCATCGACGAGGCGATGCTGAGCGCTACCATGGCCGAGCGCAGCGGGCCGCTGCATCTGGTCGACCTGGCGCTGCCGCTGAACGTCAGCCGCGGAGCCACGCCGTTGCCCGAGTTTCACTACTATGACTTTGCCGACCTGGAGGAGGCCACGCGGGCAAGCCATGCGGCCCGCGCGGCCGAGATTCCACGCGCCGAGGCGGTGATCGAACAGGAACTGGCGCACTTTCGTTCCTGGTGGCAGCAGCGGGAGATTGCCCCCGCCCTGCGCATGCTCGGCGAGCTGGCGGCGGCCACGCGGGACGCCGAATTGGAGAAAGTCTGGCGCCGCCTGCCGGAGCTCAGCGACCGCGAACGGCGCATCGTGGAGTCGCTCGCCCACAACGTGGCGAGCGGCCTGCTGCGCCGGCCCATGACGCGACTTCGAGACGCCGCCGGAACTCCCCTCGCCGGCCAATATCGCGGTACACTGGAGTACCTGTTCGCGGATCAGCCGCCTCCCTCGGGATAACCCGGACCGCGCCGATGATGAGCCAACAAGGGCACACCGCCACGCAACAGACAACGCCTCAAGAGCAACGGCAGACGCCGCGCACCCTCTCGCACTTCGCCCTGCTGCGCTTTACCGCGTCCTGGTGGCAACTCGCGGAGGAGCAACGGCGCCGCCAACGCGAGGCGCTGCGGGAGGCGCTCTCCGAGCTGGGCGACGCGCGGCACCTGTACCAGGTGTTTCCCGCCCAGGACAGCGCCGATCTGCTGCTGTGGACGGCCCTGCAGGCGGCGACGCCGGAGTCGGTGCACACGTTCTTTCGCGACTACGCGGCGCGGTTGGCGTGCTTTCGCGGCGTGCTGACCTGCCGGGCGCCGCTGTGGGGCTTTACGCGTCCCTCCACCTACACCAGGGTGCGGTCGGCGCAGGAGATGGATCCCTTCACCGCGCATCGGCAACCGTTTCTGGTGCTCTATCCGTTCGTCAAGACGACCGGCTGGTATGCGTTGAGCCGCGACACCCGCCAGGGCATGATGAACGGCCACATTCGTGTCGGCAAGGAGTATCCCGACATCACCCAGCTCCTGCTCTACTCGACCGGCGTCCAGGATCAGGAATTCGTGGTGGTATACGAGACCGCCGACCTGACTCGCTTCTCCGACCTGGTGACGCAGCTGCGCAGCACCGAGGCGCGTGCCTATACCGAGCGGGATACGCCATTGACCACCGCGCTCTACCATCCGCCCGGCGCCGCTCTGGAGCTGTTCTGATGGGCTGCGTACTGCACGGCCGCCGGCGTTTCGGGTTGCGCCTGCCGCGGCGTGTCGGCGGCGGCGCCACGGCCGCGTGAATTCGGCTGCAACGCCGCCGCTGGTGGCCGCCTGCCGGCGCCAGCCGGTCGAGCGCGTGCCAATCTGGCTGATGCGGCAGGCGGGGCGTTACCTGCCGGAATACCGCGAACTGCGCAGCCGGTACGGCATGCTCGACATCCTCGGCAGCGCCGAGTTGGCCGCCCGCGTCACCCTGCAGCCGCTGCGCCGGTTCGAGTTCGACGGCGCCATCATCTTTGCCGACATTCTGCCGCCGCTGATCGGCATCGGGCTGGAGTTGTCGTTCGGCAACGGCACCAGTCCGCGCATCCACAACCCGATCCGCAGCGCGCAGGAGGTGGCCGCGCTGCGCGCCGGCGATCCGCGCCGCGATCTGGCCGCGACCATGAGCGCCGTGCGGATGGTGCGTGCCGAGCTGCCGCCCGAGGTGGCGCTGATCGGCTTCTCGGGCGCGCCGTTCACCCTGGCCACCTACGCCATCGAGGGCGGCACCTCGCGCCAGTTCACGCTGACCAAGCGGATGATGTTCGAGCAGCCGGCGGCGTGGCGGGCGCTGATGGAGCGTCTCACCCGCCTGGTGATCGACTATCTGACCGCTCAGGTCGAGGCGGGAGCGCAGGTGCTGCAGATTTTCGATAGCTGGGCGGGGGTGCTGGGCGCCGCCGATTACCGCGCCCATGTGCTGCCCTTCCTGCAGCAGGTGTGTGCCGAACTGAAGCCGGCCGGCGTGCCGCTGATCTACTTCAGCACCGGTACCGGGACCATGCTCGATGTGCTCGCCGGCCTGCAGTGCGATGTCTTGAGCGTGGATTGGCGCGTCGATCTGGCCGCGGCGCGTTGCCTGCTGCCGTCCCGGATGGCGTTGCAGGGCAATCTGGAGCCGGCGCTGCTGTTCGCCCCGCCGCCGGTGCTGGAGGAGCGCGCGCGCGCCGTGCTCGCCGCGGCGGCGAACGCCCCCGGCTACATCTTCAACCTCGGCCACGGCGTTGTGCCGCAAACGCCGCCGGACGCGGTGGCGCGGCTGGTCGACCTGGTGCACGGCTATCCCATCGCGGCGGCCGGCAGCGCGGCACCGGTGGCTGCCCGGTGAGCCGGCTCGGCGTATTGGTGATGGCCTACGGCGGACCCGACTCGCTGGCCGACGTGCAGCCCTACCTGCTGGACATCCGCGGCGGGCGCCCGACCCCGCCGGCGCTGGTAGAGGAGATCCGCGAACGGTACCGTCGGATCGGCGGCAAGTCACCATTGCGGGAGATCACCGAACGGCAGGCGGAGGCTCTGCGCACCGCCCTCTGCGCGCGCGGAGTTGCCGCCGACGTGGAGGTGGGCATGCGCCACTGGCAGCCGCGTATTGCCGCGGCGGTGCAGCGCCTGACCGAGCGCGGCGTGACCCGCGCGGTAGGGCTGACCCTGGCGCCGCACTACTCGCGGCACAGCGTCGGCGCCTATCGGGAACAAGTGCACGCGGCCGTCCGTGACGCCGCGGCAGCACCGCGGTTCACCTTCGTTGCCCAGTTCTGCGACCACCCGCGGTTTACCGCCGCCGTGGCGCGCGAGCTGCGCGCCGCACTGGGCGCGCGTGCCGAGGCACCGGGGGCAGCGCCGGATGGCCCCGGCATCCGGGTGCTGTTCTCGGCGCACAGCCTGCCGGAAGCCTGGGTCGCCGGCGGCGATCCCTATCCTGAGCAGCTGCGCGCCTCGGCGGCGGCGGTAGCGGAGGCCGCCGGCGTGCCGCCGGGTCAGTGGCGCCAGTGCTATCAATCGGCCGGCGCGCGGCCCGGTGCCTGGCTCGGGCCGGCGCTCGACCAGGAGGTTCGGCTGGCCGCGGCCGACGGCGTGCGCGACCTGGTGGTGGCGCCGTTCGGTTTCGTGGCCGACCATGTGGAGATCCTGTTCGACATCGACATCGAACTGTGCAAGCTCGGCGCCGCGCTCGGCGTACGGGTGAGCCGCACGCGGTCGCTCGGCACCGACCCGGAGCTGATGGCGGCGCTCGCCGACCGGGTGCTGGAGTCGGCCGCCAACGAGGGAGCAGGCGATGCGGACTAGCCGGAGACGCGTGTGCAGCTCGCTGGCAGTGATGGGGGTTCGATGAGCGAGTCGCACGATCCGCGAGTGCCCCCGCGCCGCGTGGTGATCATCGGCGCCGGCATTACCGGGCTGGCTGCCGCCTACTACCTGCAGCGCGCCCTGCCGGAGCGCTCGCGCGTCGAAGTCGTGGTATTGGAAACAGACACCAGACCCGGCGGCAAGCTGCGCACCCTCCACCACGCCGGATTCGCCGTCGAGGCCGGCCCCGACTCGTTCCTGACCAGCAAACCGGCCGCCCTCGTGCTGTGTCACGACCTGGGGCTGGACGACGAACTGATTGCGCAGCGGCAACCGCGCGGGGCGTACGTGTTGCGCCGCGGGCGGCTCATTCCGATCCCGGCCGGCATGCGTCTGATTCATCCCACTCGCCGGTGGCAGATGCTGCGCTCGCCGCTGCTGTCGCCGGCGGGCCGCCTGCGCGCGCTGGCCCACCCGTTCACCCGCCGGCGGCGCGAGACCGGCGACGAGAGCATCGGCGCCTACGTGCAGCGCCGCTACGGCGCCGAGATGCTGCGCGTACTCGGGGAGCCGCTGCTCGCCGGCATCCACCTGGCCGATCCGTGGCAGCTCAGCCTGGAGGCGACCTTCCCGGTGCTGCACGCGGCGCCCGGCAAGCGCGCCGCCGCCGGCCCGAGGCAACCGGCGCCGGGTCTGCAGCACCTGCACGACAGCCCGTTCGCCAGCCTTGCCGGCGGTATGGAACGGCTGAGTGGCGCGCTCATGGCCGAGTTGGGAAGCTCCGTGAGCACCGACACGACGGTCCACGAAGTGATACCTGCTCAAGGCGGCTATCGCCTTGCTTTGCAAGGGAATCCATCCCTGAGTGGCCACTACGAGCTACCTGCCGACGCGGTGCTGGTCACCACGCCCGCGGCCGCGGCGGCGCGCCTGGTGCGCGTCGTCAACCCGTCCCTGGCCCGGTTGCTCGAATCGGCGCGCGCCACCTCGTCGGCAATCGTGACGCTTGGCTTCCGCGGCCCGGGCCACGCATTGCCTCCCGGATCCGGGTTCCTGGTGCCGCGCGGCGAGGACAGCCGGCTGCTCGCTTGTACGTGGAGCTCCAACAAGTTCGCATCGCGCGCGCCGGAGGGCAGCGTCCTGGTGCGCGGCTTCGTCGGCGGCTGGCGCGACGCCAAGATCCTGGAGCTGGAAGACGATGAACTCCTGGAGCTGCTGCGCGGCGAGATGGCGCGCCTGCTGGGCGGGGTGTTTGCTGGCGACGAGCCGGCCACGATCAGCCACGTGGCGCGCTGGCCGGAGGGCACGCCGCTGTATCAGGTGGGGCACCGCGAATGGCTGGCCAAGCTCGCCGCCGCCGGCAAGACCACCCCCGGACTGTGGCTGGCCGGCGCGCCCTACGACGGCGTCGGCATTCCCGACTGCATCCACCAGGCCCGCAGCGCCGCCAGCGAGATCGTCCGCTACCTCGGCTGATCTACCGATCTGCCGATCTGCCGGTGCTCGGGCTCGACCCGCAGCGCCAGCGCCGCCGGCTGGCCTACCGCATCGGCGCGGTGTTCGGTCAGAAGTCGCAGCTCTGGTTCCACCTGCCGCCGCTCGACACACCTTCAAGCTGTTGGCCGACATCTACGACCTGGAGCCGCGCCAGGCCCGCGAGCGCATCGCACCCTGTGGCGCGCCATCGCCGGTGACGACGGCCAGCTGCGCGGCCTCACCGTGGTGCAACTGACCTAGTACCTGGTGTTCACGGAGATGGTCGAGCTGGCCCGGCCCACGATCATGGCCGAGATCCAGGAACAGGTGCAGGACGGCAGCATCGCCTATGGCCTGGTGCGGCCCTACTCCTACCCCTACCCCTTGTTCGCCCTCGCCCGCGCCGTCGGACAGGCGCTCACCAAGACGGTGCCGATCGGCGTCGCGGGAGCGGCGGTGGCACTGGCGCTGGTGGGACCGCTGCCGGGTCTGGCGGCGGCGCTGCCGCGCGGCCTCATCCTGCTGGCCGGCGCGCTGTTGCTGAACTGTCTGTGGATGCTGATCATCGGAGTTACCGCCTTCTGGTTCGAATCGGTGCTGCCGTTTCAGTGGATCCAGCAGAAGCTGGTGTTCATCGTCGGCGGCATGTTCTTTCCGCTCGACCTGCTGCCGCCGTGGCTCAGCGGGCTGGCGGCGCGCCTGCCGTTCGCATTCCAGGCCTACTGGCCGGCGCGCATGCTGGTGGACCCCGCTCCGGAGCTGTTCCGCGAGGCGCTGCTCGGCACCGCGCTGTACGCCGTGGTGCTGGGCGGGCTGGCGGTCGGACTGTTCCATCTCGGCATGCGCCGGGTACAGGCCAATGGCGGATAACCGAAGCTCCCGCCGTGCGCACCGCCAGGTTGGCGCGCCGCGCTGGTACCGTACGCTCCGCCTGCTCGGACGGTACTTTCGCGTCAACCTGACCGCCAACACGGCCTACCCGATCCCGTTCGCGATCCAGGTGGTCGCCATGGCGGCCAACAACGCCATGTTCATGGCATTCTGGGCGATCCTGTTCGAAGCGATCGACGCGCCGATCGGCGGCTACACGATCACCGACGTGATGTTCCTGTGGGCGGTGGCCGCGGCCGGCTTCGGCCTCGGCGCCATGGTATGCGGCAACTCCGCCTACCTGTCGCGCATCATCTACCAGGGCGACCTCGACGTGTACCTGACCCAGCCCAAGCCGGTACTGCCCAACCTGCTGGCCTCGCGCATGTCGGTATCGAGCTGGGGCGACCTGCTGTACGGACTGGGACTGTTCGCCGTCAGCCAGCCGCTCACCCCGGCCAGTATGGGCCTGTTCCTGTTGTTCGTGCTCCTCGCCGCCGGCGTGCTGGTCGCGGTGCGCGTGCTGTACCACAGCCTGACCTTCCTGCTCGGCAACGCCGAGGACCTGGCCGGGCTCGGCTCGGAGCAGATCATCACCTTCTCCCTCTATCCCGGCACGATCTTCGACGCACCCGTGGTGGCCGTGATCCTGCACACCCTGATCCCGGCGGCGCTAGTCGCCCACCTGCCGGCAGACCTATTTCGCGCGGTCGCCCGTGGAACGGGGCTGGACTGGAGACTGCTCGCGGTCGTCATCGGAGGCGACGCCGCGCTCATCGCGGCCGCCTGCGCCGTCTTCGCCCTCGGCCTGCGCCGCTACGAATCCGGCAACCGCATCGGCGCCCGCATCTGATGAGGTCCAGGATCCCTATCGGTCATGAGCGCACAGCGCCAAGCCTGCTCCCTGGCGTCCGCGAATTCGGCGCTGGAGGCGATGTGGCGTTTGAGGTAAGGAGCGAGGGTTCCTTTCAACGACTCACGATGATCGGGCGGGAAGAAGCGAATCTCCACGTGATCATCGACGACCCGTTGCAGCGCCACCCACCCCGGCTCGATCCCCAACGCGTCACGGATCTCCTTGGCGATGACCACTTGGCCATTCTGTCCTACTACATGCGCCACGGCGACTACAACGCCCTGAGCCGACCCAGGAGCGCCCTGGCATGTGGACACGCATTCTCTATCAGGGCGGGATCGACACTGGCCAGCAACTCGAACGAGATCCGGCCTTTCTCATATCGCTTCGTACATCCGGCAGTGGCGAACCGGTCGAACGTCTGCCCGCGACCGTCCCCTCGCACTACGCGCGTTTTGCCTGCGACTCCGGCACGCGCGAAGAAATCGTTCCATCCTTGTCTGAATCGAATAGCCTGTTCTTTGCTGTCACCACCGCCTTCGATGTATAACCGAGCGGTCACCATCGGTTGCCTCCCAATTCTCCCGATGTCCAAAGCTCTCCGAGGCGATACTTCTCCAACCAGGTCGCCAGCTCGTTCCTGTCGAGCCGCCGCATCTCGGTCTGTCCGTTGTGTTTCTCGCAGACCACGACGCTCTCCGGTACGTCGGTCAGCGCATCGACCAGCACATCGGAGTGGGTTGTCGCAACCAGTTGGGTGCGCTTCGAAGCCGAGCGCAGGAGATCACTCACCGTGGGGAGCAGATCCGGGTGCAGGCCCAGTTCCGGCTCCTCGATTGCGATCAACGGCGGAGGCTCCGGATGCAGCAGAATCGCCAACAGCGCGAGATAGCGCAACGTACCATCCGAGAGCCGAGTGGCAGCAATTTCCCGGTCTCCCACTTCCTCCAGGAACAGCGCCACGGTGCCGCGCGTCACCCGACAGGAGATATCAACGATACCGTCATAGAGCTTCTGCAGTGCGGAAACCAGAAGTCTTTTGTTCTCACCGGAGAAGTTCGACAGCACAAGTGCCAAATTGCTCCCGTCCTGGTTGAGAAAGTCAGAGCGTTCGTGAGCGCCTTCCGCCATGCGTGACTCTGCCGAGGGACCAAACGACCAATCCCGAAAGAGCTGAATACCTGGGTAAGCTTGGTTCAGGTGCCAAAGCGCGGGATCGTTCGGTGTAGCTCTCGAAACCAGGGATTCAGTCGGCAGATAGTCGCGTCTGAAGTGGATGGTATCCTCCTGAACGTGCGCCACTGCACTTCCAGGAGCATGCGGATTTGGAGACTGCTCCAGAAGATACGACTCGATCTCCTCACCTCGAGGAGGACGATAGTAGGCCCGAAGTGCGCTTGTATCTGGGTACGCGCCACAAGACTCGATCTGCTCATCGGTTACCTCGGGGCGTCCGTTCCTATCGGCGAGGGTCATCGCGTGGCGAATGACGCCGGACGGATAGCCGACGTGAGCCTCGATCGTGAAGGAGTCCGGCGCCTGCGGCCCCTTCCAAATCCACCCACGAACGCCGCCCTCACGGGCGATGTGATCCGAGATCATGCGCGGTGCGTCCTTGAGTAGCGCGATCGCCTCCAGAAAGTTCGACTTGCCCGAGCCGTTCGGACCGATGAGGACGTTCAACGGCTCCATCGGCAAGTCGACACCATCGGGCCCGAACGAGAGGAACCTGGCAACCTTCAACCTATGAATCAACATGCAATTTGGCCCAAGGATGCGAGCCGACGACCCTGCGGAGCAAGGTCACCGGGCGTCACGCTTTCCGCAACACGCGCGATTGCATCCAATTTCTCGCTGATCTCCGGGTCGATCTCGCTGTCGGGCACGTAGTCGACCAACTCGTAGAAGCTCTTCTTGGCCATCAGATTCGGCACCCCCAGCTTGTCGTAATAAGACTTGAACAGCGGTGTCAGAAACTCGTCGCTGGCCTTGAGGTCGGAGCCCCAGGGAGAACCCTTGCCGAGCGTCGCCAGGGCCGACTCGACCTCCGAGATGGCGCTGCGCATCGCGAGCAGCCGTCGGGCTGCTTCCGACTCCGTGAAAAGAGGCCCCGGAGCGGCTTGCGCAGCCGATGCCCCGGCATACGCTTCGAGCGTGGCCCGGGAGCACAGGTAGTTCTCGATCTCCCGGCGCCTCCATATCTGGCACTCGACCGGCGCGAGGTCCGGTGGTGGGATTCGATCGAAGAGAGCGACTCCCTGCAGGCTGGGCAGGGCCTCCTTCAGCCCGTGGAAGTGCCGCCGCACGGCCGTTGGTTGGTTTTCCACGACACGGACAAACGGGCGCTCGAGCGCACTGGCTGCAGACTCGTGTCGCAATCTGCGTGCAAAGGCTTGCAGGATGCTGAGATCGGTCGATCCTTCGATATAGAGCACCCAGCCGGTCTGCTCCGCCTGATAGTACTGGTCGAACGAGATGTCCCGGAGTGACTTCAGCACCTGACTGCCGCGATCGTCGATGCGGTGCGGCTTGCCGACAAAGGCCACGACCATGTCGCGGCCCGCGGCCTGGTTGAGCAGCACCTCGGAGTGACTGGCGGCGATGATCTGACTGCCGCTCTCGCGCGCCACGTCAGTGAGCATACCGTAGATCTGGCGCTGGCGGAGAATCTCCAGGTGCGCGTCCGGCTCGTCCAGCAGCAGAACGGCGCCCGGATTCGCGTACATGTACGCCAGCAAAAGCAGCGTCTGTTGCAAGCCGCGGCCGGCGGACGAGAGGTCGAGCCGGATGCCCCGCTCGCGATAGGTCATCACGATCTCGCCGCGAGCGGCGACGTACCGCGGGGGATCGAGCTCAGCGCCGAACAAACTCCGAATATGCACCACCAGCCGGTCCCATGGCGACGGGTCCTGGTCGTGCACCTCCAGGCAGAGATTGCGCAACACCTCGGCGGTACGGCCTTCGCCGATGCGGACGTTGACGGCACCGCCGTCCAGACGCGTCTCCGTGGCAGCCAGCCCCGACATCGGCGGCAGGAAGGCGATGCGGGCATCCCCGGCCTCCTCCGGGATCGGCATCCGGTCGGGTGCCTTGCCGTCGGACACGCGCAACGGCCTGCAGTAAAAGGATTCCTCATTCGCGTAGTCGAACTCCAATCCACACGTCCAGCAGCGGTCGTTGGACACCCCCTCCACGATGAGTTCGATGCGAATGTTGCTGGTCTCGGGACGCCCTTCGACTCGGCGCACGTCTCGCACATGCAGATCGCGCCACAGGAGATTGGCGTCAGGAACGGGAATTGCCACGAGATCGCGCCGATTGACGGTCACGCCGGGCCGCTTCTCGGGCGTGCTCCTGCCCGACCGCTTCTCGTTCCAGCGCTGGAGACCGACGTCCCAAAGCGCGAGCGCCTGCATGGCGGAAGTCTTGCCGGAGTTGTTGGGGCCTATGAACACCACCGGACTGCCGAGCTCGATCTCGACCTCTCCAAAGCGCTTGAAATTCCGAATGATCAACCTGGTCAGCACCCCGTCACGCCCTCGTCGAGATTATAGCTCATCGCATCGCAGCGGTAGCGGAATCCGTTGACCCGTGGCGCTGGCGCGGCTAAGGGTAACCTCTCGCACGCGTAGCGCGTCAGCAGGTACTGAAACTCAAGTCCAGTATCCTGCATCTTGTTGCGCAGGCGTGCCCTGACCGATGCTTCGACGTTGGTCGACACCGTTACAGAGCGCGGACCACCAGGGCTGCGCTGAGCAGGCGGGATGGAAAGACGTCAAGCGCTCTGGTCAGTTCGTCGGTCGTGACTATTCTTTGCCGAAGGGCATCGTGGACGGCCTCGAGTGCGGCCTCTCGCCCGATGAGGCGTTCAAAGCGGAAACAGTCGACGACGGTTCGCGCCGGTGAGGTAATGCGCGCCGGAACGCCATCGAATTGGGTGTCGCGCACGCCGTAGCTCCACGCGGTGCCGCTGAAGCGAACGACTCGAGTGCGGAATCGCAGCCGCGGCGGTCTGGCCTTGTGGGGGATCGCGATCCAGACCTCGTGCGGAAGCCGAGTCCCGATCTCGTATACGCCGAGCGCCGTAAGCAGACAGACGACGGAATTGGGAACGCGCGCGCACACCGCAGCTATGGTTTCGTGCTCAGTCGGCTCCTCGCTGGCGAGCCGGTACAGGCCGCGGGCCACGTGCTCGACGGCACCGGTCGACACCAGGCGCCGGAGTTGGTCGTAGGTGATGCCCAGTTCATCGATCTTGTGCGGACGGAAATACACCCCGAGACCGGCCTTGCGCAGACGCTCCATGTCCAGTTGAACCGTTTCCGGCGGGTCACCGATTGCCGGCATTCCTGTCTCCAATGCCGACATTAACTCATCGCCCCTGTTGCGAGCAACCACAAAATGCCGGCATCACGGGGATGACTGCCGGCATTTTGTTGGCTCGTCTCGCTCCATGCGGCATGTTGGGCCGAGTATCGTCACCAGAGAATGTCGGCATCAAGACGCAAGTGCCGACATTCGCTTTCATTCTGGCACCTGCTCGGGAGTGGCCGCCGATCGCCACCCGGGCCGTGGAGACCCATCTCGCCGTGCGGTCCGCGGTAGCCGCGAGCGGAGCGGAACGCCGCACGGGCGGCGCCGGTACCCGCGAGGCGCCGGCCCGCAACGGCCGACAGCCGCGGGACGCGGTGACCGACTTCGTGCAGCGGTGGCTGGAGGCGCGCCAGGACCACGCCACCGGCGCGTGGTACGCGGGCGTCGAGTCCCCGCACCACAACGTGGTCAATGGCATCTTCAAACTGTTCGTGACCTACGAACGGCTCGGCTGGGAGATCCCGCGCCAGCGCGCCATCGTAGACTTCGTGCTCGGCGGCGCCGACCGCGCGCGCGGCTTTGCCGGCCAGGGGTGCAGCGTGTTCGACCCGATGCAGGTGCTCTACGTGCTGCGTTGCCGGGGCAACGAGCATCGCGCCGCGGAGGTGGATGCCGCCACCGCCGCCTCGATCCTTACCTTCCTCGACAACTGGGACGAGTCGACCGGCTGGTTCAGCGAGGGCACCTGGAACGGCAAGCACAACCTGGCCATCCCGCTGTACATGGCATCGCTGCTGCTCGACCACCCCTACATGCGCATCAACACCATCTACAACTGGCGCGAAGGCCCGATTATCGAGCGCGCGCCGGACGGCAGCGTGCGGGTCCGCCCCGGCATTATCCACCACACCCGCGACCACCCGTACACCGGTTGATTCGCCGGGTTGGCGGCGGCGGGACTCAGCCCCTGAGCAAGCCGAGCTGCGCCGCTACCTCACGGCCCAACTCGCGGTAGGGGCCGGCATCGCGTGCGTCGAAGCGCCAGCGTCCGGCCCAGCCGGTCTGCTGCTGGACACCGAGCAGGTCGACACAGATGTCGAAGCCGGCGCCGAACATGGCGAGACCGAAGGCGTCCCCCTGCGGCAGCGGCGGCGCCATGTCCCAGTTCAACCAGGTCGGGATGCAGTGGTCGGGGTAGCTGGCCAACCCCTCGTCGTCCTGCACGTGGGTATCGAGAATGTAGCTGATGCGGTGGGCGGCCCACTTCAGCACTTCGTCGCGGCGATAGTCCGGAACCTGCTGCCAGGCGGCGGCGATGTCGTAGAACGCGTCGAACTCTTCACAGGGGAAGAGGTCATGGTCGTAGTCGCGGCGGTACATGGTGCCCAGCACGGAGTCCACCAGCCGCTCGGCGTGCGGCACCGGCAGCCCCAGCGGCTCCAGCACTGCGATGATGATCTTGAAGGTGGTCTGGATGCCGCCCGCCCAGAAGCCGGTGCGCGGATCCTGCCGGCTGTAGGCCCAGCGCAGACTCTCCAGCAGCGGATCCAGGTCCGTGGTGCCGGCCAGATACCAGTCCATCAGGCGGCGGATCATGCGCCCGATCCAGCTCCAGTTGGGCTCCACGCCCTGGATCCAGGCCAGCACCTGGCCGGCCTGATGCTGCTGCGGCCAGTCGGGCGGCGGCGGGCCGTTGATGGCGTCCAGCGACAGATCGCCGTAGCCGCGCAGGCAGCCGCGGGCGTACTGGTTCATCGCCTCCTTGTGCGCCGCCGTGGGCGGCCACGGTTCGGCCGCGTCATCCCACCGCGGCGGCTTGTAGGCCAGCAGGGCCGGATCCTCGTAGCTCTCGGGAGCGGTCTCCAGGGAGCGGATCCAGCGCCGTCCGTCGTGCTGCTGTTGCGGAGTCAGGACCCGGCCGATCGCACCGGTATCGACCAGACGATTGAGGATGTAGCTGGTGCTGGCCACGTCCGCCGCGCGCAACGACTCGACCGCCCAGCGGAACCGGTAGGGGGCGTGCGGATCGCGTACCCGGTCGGCCCAGCGCAGCAGCCCCTCGGTCGCCGCTACCAGGTCCGCGACCGCGCGACCGCGCAGCGCCCCGAGGTCCTGCGCCAGAACCCGCTCTACGTCCACGCGAGCATCAAACTGCATCGTGCCTCCGCCGCCCGCCATGGTGGTGCAATGCAGCGCAACCTGCCAGCCCGGCACGCGCTACACTGCGCCGGGGATGAACTACACGGTGGCAGTGATCGGCCTCGGCACCATTGCCGATGCCCACCTCGCCGCCATCGCGGCGCACCGGCGGCTGCGGCTGGTCGGCGTGTGCGACAGCGATGAGGACACCGTGAACCGCCGCAGCGCCGCGACCGGGGTGCGCGGGTTCCGCGACTACCGTGAACTGCTGCAGTCGGCGCCGGAGGTTGCCGTGGTCGCACTGCCGCACCACCTGCACCGCGGCGTGGCCGTGGCCGCCCTGGAGGCCGGCTGCCACGTGCTGGTGGAGAAACCGCTGGCGGTGTCGGTGGAGCAATGCCGTACCCTGCTGGAGGCCGCGCGCCGCGCCCGGCGCATCGTGGCGGTGAGCGACACCGCCGCCTACGATCCGGGCGCTCTGCTGACCGGCGCCCGGTTCCGCGCCGGCACGTTGGGCCGCGTCCTCAGCGGCCTGCATCACAACGTGCGCTTCTACTTCCACGCCGGGCGTCCCGCCTGGTTCCTCGATGCCGCCGCCAGCGGCGGCGGCATGTTCGCCAACGTCGGCCTGCACCGCCTGGCGCAGACGCGCGCCTGCGTGCCCGGTCTGGCCCCCTGCACGGTGAGCGCCGCCATGTCCCGCCTCGCCGAGTATCCGGTGGAGGCCTGCACCTCGGCGCTGGTCCGCTACCACGACGGCGGGGCGATGCACTACGAGGAGTTGGGCTACCTGGCACCTCCCTCCTGGTGGCCGCTGACCACCCATTACCTGTTCGCGGAGGGCATGGTGACCTTCGACGACGCCCGCTGGCGCCTGGTGACGCGCGCCGGCAGCGAGCACCAGGAACCCCTGCAAGCTCCCGACAACCCCTACACCCCGGTATACCGCGACCTGCTGCGCCGCCTCGACGGGGAGGCGGCGCGCGGACCAGCGGCTTGGGAGTCCGCCGCCGACGTGGCGGTGGTGCAAGGCGCCTACGCCAGCGCGGCGGCGGGGCGCGAAACCGATCTCACCGCCCCGCCCTGGCGCATCGACCCCGCCTGACGACAAGACATCAAGCGTTGACAAATCATATATAATTGGCATTATATAGTGCATGCTCTCATTCAAGGTAACCACCGTAGGAGCATCGTCCGGCGTCATCCTCACCAAGGCGGCGCTGGCGCGGCTCAGAGTCAAGAAGGGCGACACGCTCTATCTCACCGAGGCCCCGGACGGCGCCTTTCGGCTTACCCCCTACGATCCCGACTTCGCCCGCCAGATGGAACTGGCCGAAGAGATCATGCACGACGACCGTGAGGTGCTGCGGGCGCTCGCCAAGTGAGCAGCGGTGGCGATGCAGGGCGCTGGGTTGAGAGCAGCGTCGTCTTCGCGATCCATGACCGCCAGCTCGCTGAGCACGGCGGCATGGACGGTGTCCGCGATCCAGGCCTGGTCGAATCCGCGCTGGCACGGCCCGCCAACCTTGCGCGCTACGGGAATCCGGATGCGGCGGACCTGGCAGCCGCCTACGCCTACGGAATCGCCAAGAACCACGGCTTCCTCGACGGCAACAAGCGCACCGCCTGGGTTACCGCGCGCCTGTTCCTGGCCGACAACCGCAGGCGCCTCGAATTCGACCCGGCCGACGCCATCCGCACCATGGAGCACATCGCCTCCGGCCGCATCGGTGAAGCTGAGCTGGCCGCCTGGTTCCGGTCGCGCACGACACAAAGTGCCCCTGAGGATGAATCAGTCACGTAGGGAAGACGCATTGAGCCGATGCCCAGTTCACCGATCCGGTGCGGGCGGAAGTAGACGCCGAGACCGGCGTTCCGCAGACGCGGTCTCCGCGCGAGTGGGAGAAGTATTGGCTGCATGACACCGACACATGGCTGTTCGACGGCCCGGGGTCGCCGAGCTTCTTCTGCTCACCGCTGTCCTGCAACGGCATGGCAGCGGAATACCCGGTGAACCGGAGCTGCCTGGTGGACGACCTGGAAACCGCGGTCACGATGGCGCGTGACTTCGCCACCGGCAACTGCGAGCCCGGCCCGTACTGCGTGGTGGAAGTCTGGACCTGGGGCCGTAGCGGCCACGCCGAATACGCTGACCTGGAGGATCTCAAAGCCCGCCACGGTTGACTCGTCCGGGCGCTCTCTCGAGGTCAGGCGGCGTACGGCTTGATTTCCTGTTCGATCTGGCGCCGAACGGTGCGGTCGGCCACGTCGAGGTCGTAGCGGGTCTGAAGATTGATCCAGAACTCCGGGGTGGCGCCGAAGTAGTAGCCCAGCCGCAAAGCGGTATCGACCGTGACTCCGCGGCGTCCGAGAACAACGTCATTCAGCCTCGGGCGCGGGATCCTGAGCTCTTGCGCGAGCCGGTACACGCTGAACCCCATCGGTATCAGATAGTCGTCGCGCAGAATCTGGCCGGGGTGCACCGGCGGAAGCCGCTGTCCCGAGACCACGTCCGACAGGTCTACTTCTCGTCGGTCCAGTTCCTCACGCTTGATGGCCATGCCTTCCCTCCCCCTCAGTGGTAGTCGACGATCTCCACGTCCCATGCGTCGTCATCGCGCCAGGCAAAGCAGATACGCCATCGGTCGTTGATACGGATCCACCGAAGACCCGTTGGGGAATCTCGGGGGATTCTTGATCCCCAGCCTGATTCTGGGGACGGCCTCCGCGGCTGCCACCATGCGGATGATGCGCACCATGACGCTGGAGGTGCTCCGGCAGGACTACGTCCGCACCGCCTGGTCCAAGGGGCTCAGAACGTGGCGGTCACGCTGCTTCCGTATTGCCACGGGACTCGCGCTGACCTGGAGATCACATGCCCCAGACGTCGACCGGCACCGCGCCGCCGGGCCGGAGATGAAATACCTTCTCCTCCCAGCTCCGGTTCTCCCGCCGGTCGATCACGACCAGGTGTCCCGCCTCTGCCGCGCAGCGGTCCACGTAGCGCGCCGTCTGCTCCACGCCCTCGTCCACGACGCGCTCCAGCCCGTCGTGCTCGCGCACCACCTTGCACTCCACCACGAACTCCTGCACGCGGTCCGCCAGCGGCCACACGATCAGCAGGTCCACCCTCCCGCTCCCCAGCGCATATTCCCGCTCGATGCGACCGCCGCCGTTCACCACGCGCTGCAAGTATGCCTGCAGGAGCAACTGCGGCCACGCCTCCTCGTAGGCGAAGCGGTTCCGCCAGTGCTCCGAGTGGCGGCGGAAGAAGCCCTGGAACTCCGCCATCAGCAACTCCGCGTCCAGACTGCCGTCCCTCCTCACGTAGCGCGGCGGCGACACATCCAGCGTCTCCTGCGCCACCCACGCCAGTTCGCGCGGCAGCACTTCGGCGTAGATCGGGTTGGCCACCCGCAACGGCGCGTCGCGGGCCACCAGCCCCAAGTCGCGCACGTATGCGATGTCGCGGTCGGTAAAGGCGTGCCGGTCCGAGCCGCTCAGCATCGGCTCGATCACCCGCCGTACACGATCCTCGCGCAGCTTGTCCGCCAGGTAGTCCAGGTGCGTCACCCGGTTCACGATCAGGTCCTCGCGCGCTGCGGCGATGTCGTCCACGGTCACCGTGCGCGAACGGTCGTCCCGCAACGCCCTGTTCTTGAAGCACGTGCCGTACGCCAGCGCGTTCACCAGCCAGGGCTGGCCGCGGGTCTGCGTCCACACCGCCGCCAGCGCCTCCGGCGCGAACGCCTGGCCGGTCTCTTCGGTGTGCTGGCCCAGCAGCGCTTGCGTCTGCTCACGCGAGAAGTCGTCCAGCCGTAGCGACTTCGCGGCGATGTTGAACGGGCTGCCGGCGGCGCCCATGCGGTAGTCACGCAGGTCGCGCATGCCGCACAGCACCACGCTGTGCGGGAAGCGTGCCGGGCGCCCGGGGTAGCCGGCGCGGATCTGCTGCAGCACCGACAGCAGCGAATCGCCCACCAGCGCGTCGATCTCGTCGATCAGCAGCACCAGCGGAAGCGGCGACGCCTCCGCCCAGCGAGACAGCGCTTCGCCCAGTGCCTCGTCCGCACCGACTCGCGCCAGAACGTCCGGCCAGATGTCGTCCAGAAAGCCGTCATCCAGCGTTGCCCGCGCCTGCGACGCCAGCCTGACGAGCACCGTGCGCATCGCCCGTTGCATGTCGTCGCGCGCCGTGCGAGCGGTTTCGACCGTAACGTAAACGCAGCCGTAGCCGCGCTCGTTCAACACATCGGCCAGCGCCAGCAGCGCCGTCGTTTTCCCGGTTTGCCGCGGCGCATGCAGCACGAAGTACTTCTTGTCGCGCACCAAGCCGAGCACTTCGTCCAGATCGATCCTCGACAACGGCGCGATCAGGTAATGATCGGTCGCATTGACGGGACCGGCGGTATTGAACGAACGCATGGTTTCGATCCTCGCTTGACGACGGTCGGGTGGGCCCGGCGCTACGGAGTGGAGTGTACCGAGGCCGCACTCCAGTCGAAGTCGAGCACGCGCTCAACAAACCCGCTGGATACGAATCGATCGAAAC
Organism: Spirochaetia bacterium; assembly: GCA_965262935.1. GTDB lineage: Bacteria > Spirochaetota > Spirochaetia > SZUA-6 > Bin103 > Bin103. Next base: position 3,547,392 of record OZ253572.1, read on the forward strand.
GGTGTTGGAGATCGTCTCGGCGACGACCCTGCGGCAGGATCCTGATCCCGTACCGGATTTCCGCTATCGAGACCGCGGCGACATGCAGGAGCGAGGATGGCTGATTGTTCATCCATTGCACCACCGCGGGCTCCGGAGCGGGCCGCATCAACTCCGACACCACGTTGGTGTCGATCAGGATCATGGCGCGATACGGACCGGTTGGTGTGGTGCCCGATCGGGTAGTTCGAGATCCACTCCGTGAGCCGGCCCGAACAACTGCACTGCCAAGTCACCGATACGCTCCGGTGTTGCGACCGCCTGTCTGATGATCCTTCTGGTCTCGATGCGGTGGGGGTGCGCGGCGGGGGCTTCGGGGAGCCCCTCGTGGCGGCTGTCGACCCATACCGTGTGCAGGCCAGCGGCATCGCCGCCGGCGATGTCCTTGGCCAGGTCGTCGCCCACCATCCACGCCTCGTGCGGCTGCCGGCCGACCGCGGCCAGGGCGTGGCGGAACACGGCCGGCTCCGGCTTGCCGATGCCGAACTCACCCTCCACCACCACCACGTCGAAGTAGGGCACCAAGCCGACCTTGTCGATCTTGCCGCGCTGGCTGGCCGTTTCGCCGTTGGTGACCAGCGCCAGCGCCACGCCGCGGCGGCGCAGCTCTACCAGCGTCTGCAGGGCGCCGGGAAACGGCTGCAACCGGTTGATGCGCTCCTGTACCACGAACCGGCCGGCCCAGTCGGCGGCGCCGTCGTCACGCCAGCCGAGCTCGGCCAGGGCGCGGTGCGCGATGCGGGTACGCGCGCCGGCCTGATTCAGGCGCCCCCAGTCCGCCCGCTCCTGATCCGTCCAATACCAGCGGTCGGCGGCGAACAACGCCGCGCCCGCCTGCTCCCGGTCCCAGCCGCGCTCGCCGGCCAGCCGCGCGGCGGCCTCCCGCCAGGCGTCGCGCGAGGCGCGGTAGGTGTCGACCACGGTATCGTCCATGTCGAACAGCATGGCGGCGGGCAGGCCGACGCCTGACGCGCGATGATCCATCGCCAGGAGAGTACGCAGCCGGCGCGGGCGGATCAACGCCGGCAGCGGCTGACCTCATTATGATAACATCGCCGCGCGGCCGCGCGCGGCGGTGTCCTGCGGAATAGGGCCTGTCGCCATAGTCCACCACGGGTAGATCGCCTCGGTATCGTATCCGACCACATAGTACGTCATGACGCCACCGACCCTACCGCCGTCCCCCTACCCCTCGCAAGCAGAAGTCCGCAACCCGCCCGCTCGCATGGAGCATGGGAGCGGCTGGCAGCAACCATGGGGCCAAAGATTGTACAATCTTTTCCTATTTCAACAACACGGAGTTGACGACACCACAAAGATTAGATAATAAATGACGATATGGCCCGCGTCCCCTCGCTCAGTGATTTTCCCCCAACCCTGACCCGAGAAGCGTTCTGGGGATTGCTTGGCCAAGTCGAGCACGAACAACTCGACTTCAAACGCGGCGTTTCAACAAGCATTCGCGAGACTATCTCCGCTATGGCCATGACGCACGGGGGCCTGATTGTCCACGGTATCGACGACCAGCGTACCATAATCGGCTGTCCCCTCTCCCAGAATACCCAGGACCGGATTTCTCGCATCGCCACCGAGTGCGGCGTTGACGTACAAGTCCGCACCGTTGTCGTCGGACCGCACGAGTTGACGATTACCGCCGTGCCGGAGGTGCGTGGACGAATCGTAACTACCCCGGATGGGCGGCTGTTGCGCCGGGTGGGCGGCGACTCGCAGCCGATACGAGGCGATGCCATGGCCCGCTTCGTACGCGAGCGGGAATACCGCTCCGGCGAAGATGAACCACTCGCGCTGGTCCGACCGGAGACGTTCAGCCTGGAAGCACTAAACCAGGCCTTGGCCGCCGACGGTCGCGGACACGCCGGACCAACTCAGCTCACCCGCGCTCTGACGGACCTGAATGTTGCCGTCGCCGCCCCGCCACCGCTGGGAAGCAACGTGTTGCAGGCCGCTGCCATTCTGTTCGCGTCCCAACCACGAGACCTGATCCGCGGTGCCGCCGTGCAGCTTGTGCGCCGCGTCGGTGTTGGCCCCCAACCCGGCCCGGCCACCGCTCGCGAAGAGTGCTCGGCACCGCTGGTGGCGACAGTCGACTGCTGCCTGAAGTTCATCGCCGACCACACGCGAGGGGTGGAAGCAGTTTCGGGATCAAGGCGCGAGGTACTGCCTGAATATCCCCAGGCGGTGCTGCGGGAAGCGATTGTCAACGCTCTCGCTCATCGTGACTATGGTCTGAGAGGCAGCACCGTGGACATCAGCGTCTGGGACGACCGCGTCGAGATTCACAGTCCCGGACCGCTCCCCGGTCACATCACGCTCGAAAACATGCGCACCGAACACTACAGCCGCAATCCGAGGATCATGCGGGTCTTGAAGACTGTCGGGCTCGTGGAGGAATACGGCGAGGGAATCGAACGCATGTACCGGGAGATGGAATCGAGGCTGCTGGACCCGCCGGCCTTCTCCGCTACGAACAGTTCGGTTACGGTCACGCTTTACAACCGCAGCGTGATCGACGTGGAAGAGCAACTCTGGCTGCAGGCTCTCGAGGGTGTGCACCTGACAGCAGATGAGCGCCGCCTGCTGGTTGAGGTTCGCCGTGCCGGTGGTTCCATCGCTCCGCGCCAGGTCCGTGAGGCGATACCGGGAGCGGACACACGCGAACTGCTTGCGCGTACCCAGGCCAAGGGCCTGTTGGCACGTATTGGCAAGCGCGGCGGCTCGCGCTACGCCCTCGCCAATTTCATCGTCCCGCTCGCCGGCGGCTCCGTGACCACGCACGCACAGATGCTGCTCGACGAAATCCGGCGCCAAGGCAGCCTCTCCACTCCCGAAGGCGTCAAGCTCATCGGGATCGCTCCGGGAGCTGTTCGCGCCGTGCTGAACAAGCTCGAACAAGCCGGACTGATCCGGGCCGAGGGCAAGACCCGCGCGCGGCGATATTATCTTCGCTGATGCGGGCTGAACGACCTTGCTGCGTGTTTTGCGAGATCGGATTCGGCGTTGCCCATGCCCATCTGATCGTGGTTCCGCAGCATGGTCCGACGGACATCACCTCGAGCCGGTTCGCCTACCTGGACGAAGGAACGATCGAGTACGGCATCGAGCACGTGCCGGTGGTGCCGCGCGCCGAGCTCGACGACATGGCGGCGGCGCTGTCGGAACAACCGTTGTCCTGGGTTCGCCGCGAACGCGGCAGCGGATGAAGGCGAGACCTTTGCGAACCACCTCAACAGACGCACCAACGGACGCCATGAGTGACCGCGAAGGTATCAACGTGGCAGCCATACCGAGCCATCTGGCGCTGCCGGCGAGCGCGTGGCCGCGCGGGCGGGTGTACTACTTCTGTCCTCGCCGCTGCATTCAGACGAATGGGATCCGGATGGGTTGACCCACCATTATTATAACGAACATTATATGTTTAGGAGACGGGTATGCTTTCATTCAAGGTAACCACCGTCGGCGCATCTTCCGGCGTCATCCTCACCAAGGCGGCGCTGGCGCGGCTCCGGGTCAAGAAGGGCGATACGCTCTATCTCACCGAGGCCCCGGACGGCGCCTATCGGCTCACCCCCTACGACCCCGACTTCGCGCGCCAGATGGAGTTGGCCGAACAGATCATGCACGACGACCGTGAGATGCTGCGGGCGTTGGCCAAGTGAGCGGCGGCGGCCGATGGAGCTGGGTCGAAAGCAGTGTCGTCTTCGCGATCCACGACCGCCAACTCGCCGAGCACGGCGGTATGGACGGTGTCCGCGATCAGGGCATGGTGGAGTCCGCTTTGGCCCGCCCGGCAAACCTTGCGCGTTACGGGAGCCCCGACGCAGCCGACCTGGCAGCCGCCTACGCCTTCGGAATAGCCAAAAATCATGGATTCCTCGACGGCAACAAGCGCACCGCCTGGGTCACCGCGCGCCTGTTCCTGGCCGACAACGGCAGCCGCCTCGAATTCGATCCGATCGACGCCATCCGCACCATGGAGGCCGTCGCCGCCGGCCGCATCGGCGAGACCGAACTGGCCAACTGGTTCCGATCACACCTCGTTCTCGACGAGGACCCTCCATAGAATCCGTCTTCTCGACTGCTGATGCTGTCACCTGCCGGCAACGCAATCAAAGCGCCTGCCGTATTCGAGGTATTCGATGCGATCGGGCCGTTGCGGCGACGGTCCACAGCCGTCGATCGGGAGGGAGGTGGTGCCCCGCGAACTGTCCTACGCAACTCAGGCACGGCTGGTGCAGGAGGTGGCGTGGTACGTGCGGCCGGATGGGGACCTGGACGTGGAGAAGCTGATGGGCGCGTTTCAGACCTTCTTTCGGGAGCACTCCGAACATTGGCTGGGGCGGTTCGACTACCAGGAGGCGGGGCCGCAGCTTCTGTTGCAGGCGTATCTGCAGCGGATCGTGAACGGGGGCGGGCGCATCGAGCGCGAGTACGGGCTGGGCTACGGTCGCACGGACCTGCTGATCGTATGGCCGTCCGCCGGCACCGGTGGCGCTGGCGACGCCGGTGCCGGCGCGGCGGAGGCGACCAGGACGGTGATCGAATGCAAGGTGCTGCACCGGCGTCACGGGCTGGAAACGACCATCGCGCACGGCCTGGAGCAGACTGCACGGTACATGGAACGTTGCGGCTCGCGGGTGGGGCACTTGGTGATCTTCGACCCCAGTCCCGACAAGAGTTGGGACGAGAAGGTGTACCGGCGGGAGGAGAGCTTCGGCGCGCGCTCGATCGTGGTGTGGGGGATGTAGACGTGCTCGCGGGCGGCACCGCGCTGACGATGGACACCACAGTCGCGCAGGTGCCGCACTCCACTGTGGTCGTTGGGTTATAATCCGTGCTGGAGACAACCGATACGGCGGGCGCGTAACCAGCGCCACGAGTTTCCCGGGAGACCGCACATGACCACTGACCTCATCGAACGGCGCAACCGGGCGCTCGGCGCCGGCGCCCCGCTGTTCTATCGCGAGCCGCTGCACATCGTACGCGGGGAGGGCGCCTATCTGTTCGATGCCGCCGGCCGCCGCTACGTCGACATGTACAACAACGTTCCCTGCGTCGGCCATGCCCATCCCCGGATAGTGGAGGCGATGGCGACCCAGCAGGCGACCCTCAACGTGCACAGCCGGTATCTGCACGAGGGCATCCTCGAGCTCGCCGAACGGATCACGGGGCTCCACGGGGAGCGTATGGAGAGCGTCGTGTTCTCGTGCACCGGGACCGAGGCCAACGAGGTGGCGCTGCGCATGGCGCGGGCGGCCACCGGCCGACGCGGGATCGTGTGCTCGGACGCCGCCTATCACGGCACCAGCGAGGCGGTCGGGAAGCTCACGCACGTGCACCGCCGCACGCCCGAGCGAGGCGCCGAGGTGCGCGGCTTTCCGTTCCCGCAGACCTATCGACCGCTCGCCGACGCACCGCTCGACCAGCTCAGGGACCGCTACCTCGACCGCCTGCAGGCGGCCATCGACGACCTCACCACCGACGGCGTCGGGTTTGCCGCGCTCCTCGTGTGTCCGATCTTCGCCAACGAGGGGTTGCCCACGGTGCCCGACGGGTTCATGCCGCAGGCCGCGGAGATCGCGCGCGCGGCGGGGGGAGTGGTCATCTCCGACGAGGTCCAGGCCGGCTATTGCCGCACCGGTCGTTGGTGGGGCTACGAGGTTGCGGGATTCGAGCCCGACATCGTGGTGACGGGCAAGCCGATGGGAGCCGGGCTGCCGCTCGCCGGAACGACCGCGAGTCGCGATCTCGTGGAGACGTTCCGCAGGACGGGCTACTTCAACACGTTCGCGTCGAGCCCGCTGCAGGGCGCGGTCGGCAAAGCGGTCATCGACATCATCGAAGACGAGGGTATTCGGCACAACGTCGCCACCGTCGGCGCGCGCCTGATCGAGGGGCTGAAGCAAATACAGCCCCACTACCCGGTCATGGGTGACGTGCGCGGCCACGGCCTGTTCGTCGGGGTCGACCTGGTCGAGGATCCGGTGACCAAAGCGCCCGACCGGGACGGGGCCGCCAATGTCGTCAACGCGCTCAAGGACAGAGGCTTCCTGACCGGCAGCGCCGGCGCGCTCGGCAACGTCGTCAAGATGCGTCCGCCGCTCGTCTTCAGCGCCGCCGATGCCGATGCGTTTCTGGCAGCCTTCCGAGAGGTGATGGCCGATCGCTACGGTGGCTAGCGCAGCGATTGAAGAGCGCTACGGCGGGGCGGCTCGAGCGGCGATGGATGCGTTCGGGCTCGCCGGTAGGGCGCTGTCGCCGGTCGCCGTGTCCGAGAACGTCACATTCCGCGTGGACGGGCTCGATGGAGACGCTTACGTGCTGCGCCTGCACCGGCCGGGCTACCACACGCTCGCCGAGCTCGACTCGGAACGCGCCTGGACCGCTGCGCTCGCAGGCGCGGGAATGGAAGTGCCCCGGGGCGTGACGACGAACCGCGGCCGCAACTACGTCGAGGTGGTCGCCGCCGACGGCGAGCGACGCTACGCCGGCGTGACGCGCTGGATCGAAGGCACGCCGATCGGTCGGGTGCTGGGCGCTGCCGATGCGGACGCGTACCTGCCGCATTTCGATGCGATCGGGGCCATTGCGGCGACGTTCCACAATCAGTCGAGCGGATGGGCGGCGCCCGCGGGGTTCACCCGACACGCGTTCGACGTCGAGGGTTTCTTCGGCGAGACGCCGTTCTGGGGTCGATTCTGGGACTCGCCGCTGCTCTCGCGAGCGGAGCGCCGGCTCGTCGTGCGCACTCGCGACGCGATCGGCGCCGTGCTCGACCGCTACGGCGTCGACGCGAGGACCTACAGCCTCATCCACGCCGACCTGCACTTCGGCAACCTCCTGGTCGACGGCGATCGGCTCGCGGTGATCGACTTCGACGACTCCGGCTTCGGGTGGCACCAGTATGAACTCGCCGTCGTGCTCGCCGGGAATCCGGCCGAGCGCTTCGACGCGCACTTGGAGTCGCTGCTGCGTGGCTACCGGCGGGTGCGAGCCTTTCCGGACGAGGATGCGGCGTTGGTGCCGATGTTTGTCGTCGTGCGCGCTCTCGCATTGCTCGGATGGATCGCGCAACGGCCGGAGCATCACCGCCCGGGCGTGGTGGAGGCGCACAAGGACCGCGCGTGCGCCCTGTGCGAGAGCCTCGACACGCGCGGACTCGTCGCTTGAAGAATCTCGTCGACCGGGCCGTCGCGGCAATGAGAATGAGAGAGCGTCGAGCGGAGTGGGTGCGACTCCATTTTGTGCACGCTTATGCAGCCGCCAGCAGTTCGGCAGGTTGAGGAGGGCCGGGTAGGAGTCGCGGGCAAAGCGCCCGCTCATGATCGACGCGCGCAACTGCAGCATGTGCTGCGCCCCGTTCAGGGTCCAGGTCATACCACTACCCTTCATCCGCGCGGCAGCGACGTTCTTGCAGGCGCTTTCCACCGTGCCGCTGCCGATTGGCAGGTGCTGCTCTCGGTACTGCGGGTAGTTCATGCGCTCGCGGTTTGCCTCGAGGTAGTTGATCTCGCCTTGTATCTCGTCACCGTGCTCGCGGTGACTGTCGCGCAATTGCTCCAGGTCGTCGATCACGACTGTCCCGCCTTCCCGCAGTCTGGCGCGCCACTGCTGCAGATGCTTATCGAACTGCGCCGTGCCCTGCCCGTAGAGGAGCTTGCACACCTTCGCAAGATGATCGACGGCGTGGCAGAAATCCAGGATGTATACACCGTTGTCAGCGTTGTCGATCTCAGCCACCCGGTTCCAGATCCACTCAGCGCCATCGCCGATGAACACCAAGCGCAGTTTCCAGGTCCGCACTGCGTCGGTTCATCTCCACCCAGATACGCTGGAAGAACTCGTCGGCATGCTCGATGCCCAGCACATACGAGGTTTTGGTGCAGCGCGCCTGCTGTCGTCCCTCGTCCCACTTCAGTTCAGAGATACTCGCCACCTTGACGTCTCGGAACTCGCGGTCGTATCTCTTTCGCTTGTCATTATCTACGCGTTCGTTACCCTTCGTCGGTACTTTCCCCGCATCGATACACACCACCATCGTGCCAGTGATCTTATTGGCCACCGCCACGCTGCCGTCATGCGCGAACAGCTCCTCAATTTCCTGCTGACGTTGCGCCTCCAGCCGCTCACCAAGTGCGTCCACCATGCATTCGGTCTTGTGCAGTGAGATCTTATCCAATCCAGCGGGACGAAAGATCGTATGGAAATGACTCAGACTCCTTTGATATGGTCCCTGGCCCGCGAACTGGGCCAGATGGTACTCACAGGCAGGGGTCTGCCCGTCTCCGATCCCCAACTGCTCATCCAGCGGCACCCACGTCTCTCCGCTACCGCTGGCGTAGTAGTAGGCGCGCTCCACCGTGACCGGCCCATACAGCCCGTGCACCGTCTTGGCGCGATTCCCCTTGAACCGATACACCACCTTGCCACGCTTCACCCGCCGCCCCTGGTAGCCGGTGCCCGCCTGCTGCGCCAAGTCCTGCACTACCTGTCGTCCCATCTCCATCAGGCACTGGTGCACGACCAGTTCCAACCTCAGCATCCCAGTGGCACTGCTGGCAACGTCGGCGTCGGCGCTGTTGCGCAACTCCATCTTGACAAGCTCAACGATGTGAGCGACCAATTCCTTATCCATGTTGACCTCCCAGTCGTAGCCATCGTGCTATTGACTGGGAGGTCTTTCTACCCCTGCCCAAAACGGGGTCGCACCCGAGCGGAGTCGAGCGGTTGACACGCTTGCCGCGGGCATGCGAGAGTGCAGCATTCGAGGATCGACGAATGCCAATGAGGCAGTACGGACGTTGCGCGACAAGTAAGACCATGACAACGGATGCGCAGATATCACCGCTTGGTCCGTTCTGTCGGACCAGGCGCCGCGACCGGAGTCAGTTCAGTGACCGGGTAGCGGTGGCGCAGCCAGTGGGTTACCCTCCCTCCCCCCCGGCAGCTTTTCATACATCATCCGGTAGATCACTAACCGACCGGGCTGATCGCTCCGCGGGCGGCTTCGCCTTCAGCATCGGGGTAGCAGCCGGCTACCTGTGGCGCTGGCTCAGACCACGTTCGTTCACCGACCACCGCAACGGTCCTGGAGCCTCGCCCTTCCCCTCTCGGTCACAGAACCGACCACCGGCGTTGCCGGTAAAGCACATTCGCTTGGTCGCCAAACCACCGCCCTACGTGGCGTTGTGGGGCCGTTTGCCCGGCGCAAGGGAGGTGCAAGTGATACTCAAAGAACCGCGCACGCGCGGGGCGTGAGCCCCGATTGCCGTCTCTGTCTGGCCGCCTGCGTTGCGGGCGCGAGAGTAGGCAGGGCCCGGCAATTCGTTACTCGATACTCTCAAACCAAACATGCGGAGTTACGTATGAACATTATGCACATCGTAAGAATCAGAATGACCTTCGCGGTTGCGCTGGTCCTGGTTCTGACCGCCACCGGCCTGTGGGCCGCGGGCGCAGAAGAGGAGCCGGCCGCGGCCGCCGAGAAGGAAATGGTGCTCGACCCGACCACGGGGGAGATGGTGACCGCGCCAGAGTATGGCGGGACATTGACCTACGCCGAGCGGGTCGAGCCTCCGGGTACTGACCCCTGGAACCAGGGCCACGGACCAAGGGGCGTCGATGGCGTTGCAGAGAAACTGGGCATCGCGAACTGGGGAATAGATAGGGATGAATTTGGCTTCGAAAGCAGGTACGTCCCGCTATTTGCCATGAGACCGAATCTGGCGGAAAGCTGGGAAAAGCCCGACCCGCTGACTATTATCTTCAAAATCCGCCCGGGCGTTCGCTGGCACGATAAGGCACCGATGAACGGTCGGGAGCTAACTGCCCAGGATGTCGAATACAACTTTAATCGCTATACGGGTCTGGGCAGCGGCTTCACCGAACCTAGCCCCTTCGACCCGATGAATGCCGCGACATGGGAATCCATTACGGCCACCGACGATTCCACGGTTGTTTTTAAGTTGAAGGCGCCACGCAACGACGCGCTGGAGACTATCATCAGCGGCTGGTTTCTTTTGATAATGCCCCCCGAGGTAATCGAGCAACATGGTGACGTTCAGGACTGGAGGAACCTGGTAGGCACCGGGCCCTATATGCTGACGGACTGGGTCAAGGGCAGCTCGATGACCTATACCAAGAATCCGGACTACTGGGGCTACGACGAAAAATACCCACAGAACCGCTTGCCCTATATTGACGAGTTGCGGCGGGTGTTTATGCCCGAACAAGCAACATTTCTGGCGGCACTGCGCTCGGGTAAGCATGATATCATAGGTATACCCGGCGACACTCAGTTGGGGGATATCGGCCAGGTAGAGGCCCTCAAACGGACCAACCCCGAGATCACGTTGTACCCGTGGTATCTAAGGTCGGGCACCTCTGTTACTTTTAACCTGCGCAGGGAGTCGCTCTTCAACGACATCCGGGTACGCCAGGCCATGCAGATGGCCATTGACCTGGAGACCATTAACGAGACCTACTATAGGGGTTTTGCCAAGTGGCAACCCCAGGGGATGATCGGAGATAGTCTGACGGGGTTTTATGTCCCCTTTGAAGAGTGGCCCGAAGCGGTCAAGCAAGGCTATCGGTATGATCCGCAAGGGGCGGAGAAGCTCCTCGACGAGGCTGGCTATCCGCGCGGCGCGGATGGCATTCGATTCAAGACCGTCCTTAACCACTTTTGGCGAGCGGATGTAGGCTATCAGGAAATAGCCGTTGAATACTGGAAAGCGATTGGCGTTGATGTAGAGATTCAGGTACGTGAGGAAACTGCGCATATGGCGCTAATAACGGAAGGTGCTTATGAAGGGATGGCTACTGCTGGTCTCGGCAATGACCAGGCGCCAATGCCCATGGTGAACTGGATGTCGTCGGACTATAAACCTAACGGGAATCCTGGACACCAGGACCCTGTGATGGACGCCAAGGCGGAAGCCGCCGTAGCTGCTGCTACCCCTGAGGAGCAGCAGAGGCTGGTTAGAGAGGCAGATATGTACTTTATAGAGCAGCAGTGGTACATATGGGGTCCTAAACCTCCCTCGTTTAATGCATCCCAGCCATGGATCAAAGGTTATAACGGTGAAGTCGAACTGGGACTTTCTCGCTCGGTGGCCATGTTGGCCCGCATTTGGATTGATAGTGAGATGAAGGAAGCAATGGGTCGTTAGGGGTTTCACCCATTGTGGCTTAGCTCAGGGAAAAAGCGAGCTGGGAGGCTCAGGCTTTCCAGCTCTCCTTTACTTATTGAAGTGGGAACTCATCGGAAAGAGAAGCACTTTTGTTTCGAAGAATGATGGGGAGTGTCACATGAGAGCCTATATCATCAGGCGCTTATTGCTGGTCGTCCCCACTCTGGTTCTCCTGAGCATCCTGGTCTTTCTCACGGTCCGCTTCATCCCCGGCGACGTCATAGACGTCATGTTGGGTGAGCTGCAATGGGTGGGTGGCGATATAGACCGCGAAGCTCTTGAGCGTATGCTGGGTTTAGACGTGCCTGTGTACGTACAGTACGGACGCTGGATCGGCGAGATCTTCCTACACGGCACCCTGGGCGAGTCCCTGTGGCGCAATTGGACGGTAGAGGAGGAGATACTCTCCCGATTGCCGGTCACCATTGAGCTTGGCCTGCTGGCCATCCTCATCGGGCTCGTGATCGCGTTGCCCGTGGGCATCTACTCGGCGATGCGCCAGGATACCGCCGCCGACTACCTGGGACGCTCGGTCGCCATCATCGGTCTGGCCACGCCGAACTTCTGGCTGGCCATCATGGTATTGATCTATCCGACCATCTGGTGGGGCTGGACCCCACCGCTGGAATACATTCCTTTCACCGAAGACCCGCTGGGAAATCTCGGCGGGTTCTTGATCCCCAGCCTGATTCTGGGGACGGCCTCCGCGGCTGCCACCATGCGGATGATGCGCACCATGACGCTGGAGGTACTGCGGCAGGACTACATCCGCACCGCCTGGTCCAAGGGGCTCAAAGAGCGGGTCGTGATTGTCCGGCATACCCTCAAGAATGCCTTCATCCCGGTGGTGACCCTGATCGGCCTGCAGTTGCCGATCCTGGTCGGGGGCGCGGTGATCATGGAGAACATCTTTGCCCTGCCGGGACTCGGCCGTCTCATGCTCGATGCCCTGCGAAGCCGTGACTATCCGGTGGTGCAGGGAACCAACCTGTTTTTCGCCACCGGGGTGGTGCTGCTCAATCTGCTCATCGACCTGATCTATCCCTACTTGGACCCGAGGGTACGGTATGAGTAGGAACGGGCGGCGGGGCTGGCTGGCTGATTCCTTCACCAGGCTGTGGCAGGAGAAGCCCCTGGGCACCGCCTGCGGGATTCTCGTCGTGATCTTGATTCTCGTCGCGATTCTTGCCGAGCGTCTGGCACCCTATCCCTACCAGGAAATACACCTGCCGGACATCATGCAAGGCGCATCCGCCCGCTATCTGCTGGGGACCGACCACCTGGGGCGAGACCTGTTGAGCCGCATTCTCCACGGGGCTCGCATCTCTTTGACCGTCGGTCTGGCGGCAACGGCACTCAATGTGATCGTAGCCGTCCTGATTGGCGGCACCTCCGGATTCCTGGGGGGCAAAGTGGACTTGGCGGTACAGCGTTTTGTCGATGCCTGGATGGCCTTCCCGGGGCTGCTGCTGTTGTTGACCATCATGTCCATCGTGGGACAGGGGCTGCTCCAGATCATCGTGGTGCTGGGGATCGCCGGCGGCATCGGGGGCTCCCGCGTCATTCGCAGCGCAGTGCTCGGGGTCAAGGAGAACGATTACTTCCAGGCCGCCCAGGCCGTGGGCACACGCACCAGCCGGATCCTGGTGCGCCACGTGCTGCCCAACATCATGGCGCCGATCATCATCATCTTCTCGATCAACATCGGCGGCGTGATCATCGCCGAGGCGTCGCTGAGCTTCCTGGGATTCGGGCTGCCGGTCCAGGTTCCGAGCTGGGGTGGGATGCTCAGCCGGGAGGGACGCCAGTACATGGAACAGGCGCCCCGGCTGGCGCTGTGGCCGGGGCTGTGCCTGACGATTGTCGTCTACGCTCTCAACATGTTCGGCGACGCGGTGCGCGACCTGCTCGACCCCCGGCTGCGGGGTGGCCAGGGAAGTTATGGCACCTCAGGGAACCGCAAACGAGGCCTCCCGCGGCGTGGCGGTCACGCTGCTTCCGTATTGCCACGGAACTCGCGCTGACCTGAAGATCGCATGCCCCAGACATCGACCGGCACCGCGCCGCCGCCGCGCCGGAAATGCACCAAGGCGATCGCATTTCGCGTTAGCCTGTTGACTCATCGTCAACCCCGCCAGTCCCAACATCGCTACCTCGATCGTGATGTGACAGCGGGCAGCAGCTCGGCGATGGCGTGCACGATGCGGTGGGGGTGCGCGGCGGGGGCTTCGGGGAGCCCCTCGCGGCGGCTGTCGACCCACACCGTGTGCAGTCCGGCGGCATCGCCGCCGGCGATGTCCTTGGCCAGATCGTCGCCCACCATCCACGCCTCGTGCGGCTGCCGGCCGACCGCGGCGAGGGCGTGGCGGAACACGGCCGGCTCCGGCTTGCCGATGCCGAACTCACCCTCCACCACCACCGCGTCGAAGTAGGGCACCAGGCCGACCTTGTCGATCTTGCCGCGCTGGCTGGCCGTTTCGCCATTGGTAACCAGCGCCAGCGCCACGCCGCGGCGGCGCAGCTCTACCAGCGTCTCCAAGGCGCCGGGAAACGGCTGCAACCGGTTGATCCGCTCCTGCACCACGAACGGACCTGCCCAGTCGGCGGCGCCGTCGTCCCGCCAGCCCAGCTCGGCCAGGGCGCGGCGCGCGATGCGGGTGCGCGCGCCGGCCTGGTTCAGACGCCCCCAGTCCGCCCGCTCCTGATCCGTCCAATACCAGCGGTCGGCGGCGAACAACGCCGCACCCGCCTGCTCCCGGTCCCAGCCGCGCTCGCCGGCCAGCCGCGCGGCGGCCTCCCGCCAGGCGTCGCGCGAGGCGCGGTAGGTGTCGACCACGGTATCGTCCATGTCGAACAGCATGGCGGCGGGCAGGCCGGCGCCGGACGCGCGATGATCCATCGCCAGGAGAGTACGCAGCCGGCGCGGGCGGATCAACGCCGGCAGCGGCTGGCATCATTATGACAACATCGCCGCGCGGTCCGCCCGGCCGCGCGGGGCCGGGCGGGGCCGGGCGGGGCCGCGCGGCGGTGTCAGTTGTAATCTCTGGACATTTGGTGGATAATACGAATCAGGAAGCAGGTGGACATGCCGATTTACCACGAACTCGCCCAATACCCGTTACGCTCGATTGCGCTGGAGCCGGCGTTGTCGGTGGCGGTCGATGCTACCGTGCCGGCGGTCGTGGACACCATGCACCATTCCGGCATTGATTATGTGCTGGTAATGGACGGCAATGAGCTGGCGGGCATTTTTACCGAGCACGATCTGCTGACCCGGGCGGTGAACGCGGACGGTGTGCCGGATGCCCCCGTACGCCAATTCATGACCCCCAACCCCGCCGTGCTCGACGCTGCCCTGCCGCTCAGCGACGCCCTCGAGACGATGGCCGAGGGACGTTACCGCCATCTGCCGATCGGCGACGGCGAGGGCGGCTGCATCGGCGTCCTGACCACCCACAATGTGCTGCATTTTCTCGCCGAGCTACTGCCGGTCAGCATCCTCAATCTGCCGCCCCGACCGCACCAGACCACTCGCGCCCCGGACGGAGCATGATGGACCACACGTCGCGCTCGGTACTGGAACGCGTTACCGTACGCTTCGCCGGGGATTCCGGGGACGGCCTGCAGGTAGTCGGGTCGCAGCTTACCAACACCTCGGCGCTGTTCGGCAACGACCTCGCCACCCTGCCCGACTACCCGGCCGAGATCCGCGCCCCCGCCGGCACTCTGCCGGGTGTGAGCGCCTTCCAGATCAGCTTTGCGAGCGAGGACATCCACACCCCCGGCGACGCACCCGACGTGCTGGTGGCGCTCAATCCCGCCGCCCTCAAGGCGCACCTGGAGGATATCCCCGAGGGCGGCACCCTGATCGTCAACGAGGACGCGTTCACCAGCCAGAACCTCGCCAAGGCCGGCTACGAGAGCAACCCGCTCACCGACAGCAAGTCGCTGGCCAGCTACCGCCTGATCCCGCTGCCGATCAACTCGCAGAATCAGGCCGCCCTGGCCCACCTCGGCATGAGCCCGCGGCAGGCGGCGCGGTCGAAGAACTTCTACGCGCTCGGCATCGTCTACTGGCTGTACGACCGCCCCCTGGAACCGACCCTGCGCTGGTTCGAGACCAAGTGGGGTTCGCGTCCCGAGGTGGTGGCGGCCAACACCGCCGCCCTCAAGGCCGGCTACGCATTCGCCGACACCACCGAGCTGTTCACCTCCGCCTACCGCGTGCCGGCGGCCGACCTGCCGCCCGGCACCTACCGCAACATCACCGGCAACGAGGCCACCGCGCTCGGCTTCATCACCGCCGCGCACCTCGCCGACCGGCCCCTGTTCTACGCCAGCTATCCGATCACCCCGGCCAGCACGGTGCTGCACGAGCTGGCCCGCCACCGCAACCTGGGCGTCATCACGTTCCAGGCGGAGGATGAACTCGCCGCCATCGGCGCCGCCATCGGCGCGGCGTTCGGCGGTTCGCTGGCGCTGACCGGCACCAGCGGCCCCGGGCTGGCGCTGAAGAGCGAGGCGCTCGGCTTGGCCG
This sequence comes from Spirochaetia bacterium, assembly GCA_965262935.1. Taxonomy (GTDB): domain Bacteria; phylum Spirochaetota; class Spirochaetia; order SZUA-6; family Bin103; genus Bin103. Next base: position 3,563,178 of record OZ253572.1, read on the forward strand.
TGGTGGTGGAGTTGCCGCTGGTGGTGATCGACGTGCAGCGCGCCGGCCCTTCCACCGGGATGCCGACCAAGACCGAGCAGGCCGACCTGCTGCAGGCGATGTTCGGGCGCAACGGCGAGGCGCCGGTGGCCATCGTCGCGCCGGCCACGCCGAGCGAGTGTTTCGCCATGGCCGTGGAAGCGTTCCGCATTGCCGTCACCTACATGACCCCGGTGCTGTACCTGTCCGACGGCTATCTGGCCAACGGATCGGAGCCGTGGCGCATCCCGCCGATGGACGATCTGCCCTCCATCCCGGTCCGGTTCCGCACCGATCCGGAGGGGTTCCAACCCTACCAGCGCGATCCCGAAACGCTGGCCCGCCCGTGGGCGGTCCCCGGCACCGCCGGCCTGGAGCACCGCGTCGGCGGCCTGTCCAAGGAACACGTGACCGGCAACGTGAGCTACGACCCGCTCAATAACGAGCGCATGGTCAAGCTGCGGGTACGCAAGGTCGCCGGCATCGCCGAAAGCATCCCCCACGTCGAGGTGGCGGGGCCGCAGCGGGGCGGCCTGCTGGTGCTGGGCTGGGGCAGCACCTACGGCGCCATCACCACCGCCTGCGAGAAGCTGCGCAGCGACGGCGTGGCGGTGTCCAGCGCCCATCTCCGTTACCTGAACCCGTTCCCCGCCAACCTGGGCGAGGTGCTCGCTCGCTTCGAACGCGTGCTGATCCCGGAACTGAACCTGGGTCAATTGCGCATGCTGATTGCCGATGCCTTCGGCGTGGCCGCCCGGCGGCTCTCCAAGGTGCAAGGCAAACCGTTCCTGGTGCGAGAGATCCGCGCCGCGATTGTGGAAGAACTGGCAAGGATGGAAGCTCATGCCAACTGATACGGTAGACGCGCCGCTGACGCGCAAGGACTTCGTCTCCGACCAGGACGTACGCTGGTGCCCGGGATGCGGCGACTACGCCATCCTGGCGCAGATGCAGCGGGTGCTGCCCACGCTCGGCGTGCCGCGCGAGAACGTCGTGTTCATCAGCGGCATCGGCTGCTCCAGCCGCTTCCCCTACTACCTCGACACCTACGGCTTCCACTCCATCCACGGGCGCGCCATGACGCTGGCGTCGGGGCTGAAGATCACCCGGCCGGAGTTGCTGGTGTTCGTGATCACCGGCGACGGCGATGGGCTGTCGATCGGCGGCAACCACCTGATCCACGCGCTGCGCCGCAACATGGACCTGAACATCATCCTGTTCAACAACCGCATCTACGGGCTCACCAAGGGCCAGTACTCGCCGACCAGCGAGGTGGGCAAGCGCACCGTCAGTTCGCCGGCCGGCTCGCTGGAGCAGCCGGTGAGTCCGGCGCGCATCGCGCTGGCCGCGGAGGCGACCTTCGTGGCGCGCACCGTGGCGACCGACACCAAACATCTGTCCACCATCCTGGAACGCGCCGCCTACCACCGCGGCGGCTGCTTCGTCGAGGTGTACCAGAACTGCAACGTGTACAACGACGGCGCCTTCGACTATTTCGCGGAGCGCAGCGTGCGCGCGGAACAGACGATCAACCTGGAACATGGCAAACCGCTCGTGTTCGGCAAGCATGGCGACAAGGCGATCAAGCTCGACGGGCTGCAGCCGGTGATCTGCGCCGCCGACGATCCCGACCTGCTGGTGCACGACGAACGTGCCCCGAGCAACGTGTGGCCGTATCTTCTGGCGCATATGTCTCCGTCCTTCAACCTGCCGCTGCCGCTCGGCGTGCTGCGTGCCGTGGACAAGCCGACCTACGAGGACGGCATGAGCGAACAGATAGACGCGGCCCGGGAACGCCTGGGCGCGGGCGACGTGGCGGCGCTGTTGCGCTCCGGGGATACCTGGACCGTTGATTAGTCCCAGCAGCAGCCCAGCCACCTCGGTAGTGTGCCCGAAGTGCGGTTTCGAGAACGCACCCGAGACCGCGATGTGCGAAGCGTGCCAGACCAACGTGTTTCGCCCCGAACGGGATAACGGCGGTTCGCCGTTCGTCAATCATCTGGCCTCCGATACGGTGGCGGTGCTTGCCTCGCTGCCGCCGCAGTTCACGGCCGCCGGTTCGACGGTGGCCGAGGCGGTCACGTCAATGCGCGAATCGGGCGCCGGCTACGTGCTGGTGGCCGACGCCGGGCGGATAGTCGGCATCTTTACCGAGCGTGATCTGCTGGGGCGCGTGCTGGCGGCGGGACAGGCGCCGGCAGACACGGCGATCGAGTCGGTGATGACCCCGGACCCGGTGGTGTTACGCCACGACGACAGCCTCGCGATCGCCATCAACAAGATGGTAATGGGCTACTTCCGCCACATTCCGGTGGTGGACGCCGACGGCCGCGTGCGCGGCGTGGCCTCCTCGCACGACCTGCTCAGGCACCTGCGCACGCTCATGCACGAGAGCTGACGGCGGCGACTGAACCGGAGGCTGCTTCGATGGCGCGCCCCAACGTGATCCTGATCCTCACCGACGACCAGGGCTACGGCGACCTCTCCTACACCGGCAACCCGGTGCTGCGTACGCCGGCGCTGGACCGGCTGCAGGCAGAGAGCGTGCGCTTCACCGACTTCCACGTGTGTCCGGTGTGCACGCCGACCCGCGGCGAACTGATGACCGGCTGCGACGCGCTGCGCAACGGCGCCACCTTCGTGTCGATGGGCCGCTCCCTGCCGCGCACCGACCTGCCCACGGTGGCCGACATGTTCGCGGCCAACGGCTACCGGACCGGCCACTTCGGCAAGTGGCACCTGGGCGACAACTACCCCTACCGGCCGCAGGACCGCGGCTTTCAGGAGACCATCTGGCATCCGAGTTGGGGGATCACCTCCGCCGCCGACGTCTACGGCAACGACTACTTCGACGACGTCTACCGGCATCGCGACGCGATGGAGGAGTTTCGCGGCTACTGCACCGACGTGTGGTTCGAGCAGGCCACCGCCTGGATCCGGCGCTGCGCGCGCGGCGGCCGCGGCGGCGACCCGTTCTTCGCCTACATCGCCACCAACGCCCCGCACGGGCCGTTGTGGGTGCCTGACCACTACCGCGATCCCTACCGCGACGCCGTGGCCCGCGGCGCGGTGACCGCGGACCACGCCAGCTTCTTCGCCATGATCGCCTGCATCGACGACAACCTGGCGCGGCTGGACTGGTTCCTGCAACAGAACGGGCTGTACGACGACACCATCTTCATTTTTCTGACCGACAACGGCACCGCCAGCGGCGAGGCGGTGTACAACGCCGGCATGCGCGGCAGGAAGTCGTCGGTGTACGACGGCGGCCATCGGGTGCCCTGCCTGTTGCGCTGGCCGGCCGGCGGCATCGGGGGAATGCGGAGTGGCGCGCGGGCGCTAGCGCAGGATCCGGCCACAGGCGGCAGCGATCCGCTGTCGCGAGCGCGCGACGCCGCCGGGGCGAGCAGCCTGATGGCCGCGCAGGGCGCGGCGGCAGGCGGCACCGGAGCACTGGCTGGCGGCGGCGAGACCGACGCCAGCGCGGGCCCGACCGGAGACGGCGCGCCGGCCGCCGGGCGCAACGTGACCGACGTGACGCGCGCCACCGATCTGCTGCCCACGCTGGTCGATCTGTGCGGGCTGCGCATTGAGCCCGGGGTGGAGTTCGACGGCGTGTCGCTGGCCGGCGTGGCGCGCGGCACCGAGCACGCGCTGCCCGACCGTATGACCGTGGTGCAATACGGCCATCCCAACGAGGCGCCTGCCTTCGGCAAGACCGGCAAGTACGTGGCGGCCGTGCTGTGGAGCCGCTGGCGCCTGGTGGGCGGTGGCGAGCTGTACGACATCGCCGCCGACCCGGGGCAGACGCACGACCTGGCGGCGGCCCATCCCGGCGTGGTGGCGCGCATGCGCGATCACTACGAGGCATGGTGGGCCGGCGTCGGCGGCAACCTGGACCGCTACCAGCCGCTCACCATCGGCGCCGCCGAGGAGAACCCGATGCGGCTGTGCAGCGCCGACTGGGCGTGGGCGTTCGCCGACAACCAGGGCAATATCCGCGCTCCAGTGATGGACAGCGGCACCTGGCACGTGCAGGCGGCGCGCCCCGGCACCTACGCGCTGACGCTACGCCGCTGGCCCGAGGAATCGGGCCTCGGCATCGCCGCCGCGGCGCCGCCGCTGGTGGGCGTGGACGGCGGCTGGCCGGCCGGCAAGGCGATCCCGGCCGCGTCCGCGTGGCTGCGCGCGGGCCGCTCCGAGGCCACCCTGCCGGTACCGGACGGCGCTACCGAGGTAACCTTTCGCGTACCGCTCGACGGCGGCCCGGCCCAGATCCGCAGTTGGTGGATCGACGCACAAGGCCGGCAACTCGCCGGCGCCTATTACCTCACCGCCGAACGGCTCACCTGATTCACGCCCACGCCCCGACTGAACTGGCCGCGGCCCAAAGATCAGCGATGCGGACATCGGTCCGCTCGGGTCCGCGGAACGGGCACGCACCCTGGGACCGGGCGGCGGCCGGTTACAAAAAACGGCCGAGCCGGATGACAAGTCCAGCTCGGCCGCACAACATAAGGAGAAAGATCGTATGAGACCTTCATTAAAACAAACAACGCAACGCCGCGGAAGTTACCAGTGAAATACCAGCGACAACACGTCGACGATCGAGCTCATCGGGAGCGCTGACCCATGGATACCCGCAACACCAACGAGCGCAGTGAGATAGCCGGTGCGCGCCGGGCCGGCGCCGACTGGCGCGCGTTGACCACGGGCGAACGGATCCGCTTCCTGGAGCTGGACGGGTATCTGGTCCTGCCCGATCTCGTCACGCCGGAGCAGATCGGCGCCATCGGCGCGGAGTTGGCGGCGCTGCCGCTCACCGCCACCGACTACTCGCCGCACAAGCAAACGGCTGACGACCTGCTCGGCCGCGACCTGCCGCAGACAATGGCGACGATCGCGCTGCCGGGCACGGTCGCGTTCCTGGAGCGCCTGTTCGGGGACGAGGTGCTGTGCACCTCCATCAGCTACCAGCTCTGCGAACCCGGCCACCCCGGCATCGCCATCCATACCGATGCCCTGCCGTATGGCTCGCGCGGCTCCGGCAGCCTCAGCTCGCCGGTGCTGATGCGGATGCTGTACTACCTGGACGACCTGACCCCGGAGTGCTCGCCGTTCAAGGTGGTGCCGCGCTCGCACCTGTCGGTGCACGCCGACGCCAACCCCTACAACCGCTTCCTCCGCCACGACGAGGAGGTGATGGTAACCTGCACGGCAGGCTCCGCGGTGGTGATCAACCAGAAGGTGTTCCACGGCAACTTCCCCAACTTCTCCGCTTCCGACCGGCGCCTGCTGGCCATCTCCTACCGGCCGGCCTGGGCCGGGCCGGTCACGAAGGTCGCACCGTGGAACCCCGACATGCTCGCCACCCTGCCGCCGGCCGCGCGCCGCCTGTTCCGGGATCCCAACACCCGGCGCATCGACTCCGACGTGCAGAACCGGCCCAACGATCTGGACCGCAGCAGCATCGGAATCGCACCTTCCCGCTGGAACGCGCTCGTCTAGCGGTGGTATGCTGCGTGTGCTATGGCAGAACAGCGCATTCGCGGCATCATTCCGCCGGTTACCACTCCTTTTGATGCAAGCGGCAACCTTGACGAGGGCGCGCTCGCCGGGCAGTGCCGGTGGCTGCTCGACCGCGGCGTGCACGGGGTTACCGTGGCCGGCTCCACCGGTGAGGGACATACCCTGAGCGGAGAGGAGGCGCGCCGGGCAGCCGCGACAGCCATGCAAGCCGTCGACGGCAGGGCGCCGGTGATCGCCGGCATCATCGCCAACAGCACGCGGGAAGTGGTGCACCGCGGCCAGGCCCTGGCCGGCCTGGGGGTGGCTGCCCTGCAGATCACCCCGGTGCACTACCTGTTTCGTCCCGACGACCACGCGATGCTGGAGTTCTACCGTGCCGCCACGGAGCAGACCAACCTGCCGGTGATCATCTACAACGTGGTGCCGTGGAGTTACCTGGCGCCGGATCTGCTGTGCCGCATCCTGCGCGAGGTGCCGGGCGTGATCGGCGTGAAGCAGAGCGCCGGCGACCTGAAGCTGCTCGCCGACCTGCTGCGCGAGGCGCCGGCGGACAGCCTGATACTGAGCGCGGTCGACGCCCTGCTGTACCCGTCGTTCGCACTCGGCGCCCACGGCGCGGTGGCGGCAATTCTCAGCGCGGCGCCGGCCGCCTGCGTGGCACTCTGGGACGCGGTGGCGTGCGGCGACCATGGCTGCGCCCTCGACCTGCACGGCCGGCTCCTGTCGCTCTGGAACGCCATCAACGGTGACAACCTGCCGGCCTGCGTGAAGTACGCGCAGAGCCTGCAGGACTGCCCCGCCGGCCTGCCGCGGGCGCCGATGCCGGCCGCCGACGCCGCCCAGCAGCAGGCGATCGCCGCCGCGTTGGCCGCGCTCGACAGCACCGCGTAGCCCGCACGGCGAACAACGGCGCAACCGCTCGCGGCCCCTGCAACGTGCGGCGACGATGCGTCGTCGAGGTCGCCCTGGCAAGTAAAAACTTGCCAGTATGTTGACACTATATCAACATATTGGTCAATTTATGGGGCATGAGGGTCGAGTTCCCCTTCGATCATCCGTTCGACTACCAACTCGCCATGGACCGGCTTGCGGGCTATCGCGCGCCGCGCAACAAGCTGCGCAATCTGTGCCGCGACGGCGATGTGGTGCGGGTCAGAAAGGGACTGTACGTGGCTCCCGCGTTGCCGGGCCGACCGCCGTCGGTGGATCCCCTGGTACTGGCGCCCCTGATCTACGGGCCATCCTACGTCTCCCTGGAGACCGCGCTGAGTTGGCACGGGCTGATCCCCGAACGGGTCGATGAAGTCACCAGCGTTACGTGCAAGCGCGCGAAATTGTTCCAGACGCCGCTGGGACGGTTCAGCTATCGCCCGGTCAACGAAGTCGCCTACAGCTACGGCGTCGGGCTGCAGACCACCGCCGGCGGGGCGTTTTTTCTGGCGGAACCGGAGAAGGCGCTGTGCGACCGGATCGCCTGCCTACGCCAGGTACGGGCGCAGCGGGACATTCCCGCGTTGCTGGAGGACGACCTGCGCGTCGACCTGGATGCGGTAGTGCGGATGCGCGTGGCCACGGTGCGGCAAATGGCGATGCGCTACCGCCGGCAAAGCGTCAACGCATTCCTGCACTGGCTGGAACGGCACGCGGAGGAGCCCCGATGAATGCTGCGCTGCAAGGGATGCTCGATCGCTACCGCCCGCAGACCCTGGCCGATCACGAAAACGCCTTGCAGGAAATCGTCCAGGAGTTGGCCCTGTTGGGCCTGTGGCGCGCCAAGTTCTTCGAGCACGCGGCATTCTACGGGGGCACGGCGCTGCGCATCTTTCATAGCCTGCCGCGCTTCTCCGAGGACATCGACTTCTCCCTGTTGCAGCCGGACCGCGAGTTCGATTTTGCCCCCTACCTCGAAGCGGTACGCGTGGAGCTGGCGGCGTTCGGATTCAGCTTTCGTGTCGAACGCAGGATCAAGCGCGTGAGCACGGCGATCGAGTCCGCGTTCATCAAGGGTGGGACGCGGATCAATCTCGCCCACATCGGTACCCCCGACTATCTGCGCGCCCGCCTTCCGGAATTGCAACAGGTGCGGATCAGAATCGAGCTCGATACCGATCCGCCGTCCCTGGCCGCGTACGAAGTGCTCACGCTGCTCACCCCGATACCGTTCCAGGTGCGGCTGTTCGATCTGCCGTGTCTGTTTGCCGGCAAGCTGCACGCCGTCCTGTGCCGTGACTGGAAGAGCCGCGTGAAGGGCCGTGACTTCTCCGACTTCATCTGGTATCTCGGGCGGCGAATCCCCTGCAACGTCCGCCATCTGCAGGCCCGCATGACGCAGACGGGCCACTGGCAGCAGGGCCGCGAACTGGAGATCTCACAACTGCGCCAGCTTCTGCGGCAACGATTCCAACAGGTGGATTTCGATCAGGCAAAACGTGACATACGCCCGTTCATCCGCGACGAAGCCGAGCTGGATCTATGGGACAGCGCCTTCTTCCAATCGCTCGTGGAGAGAATCGAAGCCCCCTAAGTGCCACCGCGCAACCGGCGAGCGTTTGATTGCGTAGCTGGTTCCGCGAAGAACGGCGCACGCGCCTCGGAGTCACCGGCCCAAGCGCAGCATCCGGTTTCCACCGCGCTGAAACTCGTAGGGAACCGGCTCAATGGAGGCGTCGACACCGTCCGACCGCAGCGCCGCCGCAGTCGCTGCAACGTGCGGCGACGGCGCGCCGCCGATCTGCAACAGCGGAAATACGCGCACCTCATCGGCGACGCGCAGCATCTCCCGCAACGAATTCAGGTGGAAGGCGAGATCCAACTGCTCGCTGTACAGAAACAGGAAGTGCGATGACAGGGCCAGATCGAAGGAACCATCGCCGAACGGCAACGCCGGCAACGCCGCCGCGACGTATCGACCCGCTTGCGCCCCGGCACCGTAGTCGCTGAGGAAGTGCCGCATCGCCGCCAGGCGCCGCCGGCCCAATTCCTCGATCGACGGCACGTGAGTCCACACGAAGTCGTCCCGGTTACGGCGCACCTCGTCCATCACGACCTCGAACGTTTCCTCCACGCGGCGCTCGATCGCCCGCGCCGGCGCGGCGTACAGCGGATCGATGGAGACCACCAGTCCGTGTTGCGCCGTCAGCTCGGCATTGAAGCTGGCCGGCCCGTCACCGCAGCCGACGATGCGCCGGCGCAGATCCGCGTCCGTCAATGCGAACATTCCCCGGTACTCCGCCAGGGTGCGGCCCCAGGGCACGACCCGATCAATCGCAAACGGCAACGTTGACAGCCTCCCGCCGTGGGTACACAGTACCCAGTTATGCTGGTGGGATGCTCGTCCGCCGGCGACACAGACGGAGGTTCGTCATGACCGCACGCATACCGCTCCTGACCGCCGGAGCACTCGTTCTCGCAGCCGCTGCCCTGTTTGCCGGCGCTACCACGGAGGAAGGATCGTCGCAGACCGCCGCCACCCCGGCGGGCAAGTACCAGGAGGCGCCGATGCTGGCCGCGCTGGTTGCCGCCGGAGAGTTGCCTCCGGTAGACCAGCGGCTGCCGGAGGTTCCCTCGGTCGCGGACCTGGTGCCGGAGATCGGCCAATACGGCGGTACGTTGAACGTGTTTTCCGTCGATGAGAAGCCGTGGAACGACCTGACCGGGGAGTCCGTGGACAATGGGAGCAGCAACCTCCTGCAGTTCACGCCCGACGGCGGCATCATTCCCGATCTCGCCCTCTCCTACGAACTCGCGGACGACGCCAAGAGCATGATGCTGACCCTGCGCAAGGGTGCGAAGTGGTCGGACGGCGAGCCGTTCACGGCGGACGACATCGTGTTCGTGTTCGAGGACATGCACTGGCATCCCGACGTGGAGACCTGGGCGATCCTGTCGGGAGTGACGCGCGTCACCAAGATCGACGACTACCATGTGCGCTACGAGATGGATGCTCCCTATCCGGTGCTGGAGGTGCAGCTCAGCGCCTGGCCGGGCAGCCAGTGGGTCAGCTTTCACCCCAAGCACTACCTGAAGAAGTGGCACATCAATCACAACGCGGACGCCAACAAGGTGGCCAAGGAGGAGGGCTTCGAGGACTGGACGCGGGCATTCCACTATCACTTCTGGTGGAACCCCAAGACGGACATCGAACAGCCCACCATGCTGCCGTGGAAGTTCACCGACTTCACGACGGCGGTGCGCACCTACGAGCGCAATCCCTACTACTTCCAGGTCGATGCCGAGGGCAAGCAGCTCCCCTACATCGACACGGTCGTCTCCACGCTGGTCGATCCCGAGACCTATCAGCTCAAGGCGGTCTCCGGCGAAGCGGACATCGCCTTCATGAACACGAGCGTGGACAACTGGACCCTCTACAAGCAGAACGAGAGCTCCGGCGGCTACACGGTGATCGGCGTACCGGGGGTCCTGTCGGCGGATTTCGGCTTGGCGCTGAACCAGAACCACGACGATCCGGAGTTGCGGGCGCTGTTCCAGGACGTCCGGCTCCGGCGCGCGCTGTCGGTGGCGATCGACCGCGCCGATCTCAACAAGGCCGTCTACCTCGGCCTCGGCACACCGCTGCAGGCCACCATGCTGCCCTCCACGACCTTCTACAAGGAGGAGTGGGGTCAGGCCTACACTCAGTACGATCCGGATGAGGCCAATCGGCTGCTCGACGAGGTGGGTCTGACCGAACGCGACCGCGACGGTTTCCGGATCGGCCCCGGCGGAGACACGCTGCTGGTCACTCTCGAGTGGCCCTACACGCTGTCCACGCCCACGGCGGCGTTCGAGTTGATCAAGGAGTACTGGGAGAAGGTCGGAGTCAAGGTGGGATTGCGACCGATCGAGAACTCGCTGTTCTCGGAGCGCGGCAACAGCACCGATCACGTGTTCCGGGCCCGCGCCATGGAGACCGTGGAAGAGGTGGCGTTCTACCTGGAGCCGAACCGCGCCGACGTCGGCGGCCTGGGCTTCGCGTGGGCGCCGACGTGGCGCCAGTGGCTGGCGGCGAACGACGACATCGATTCCGGCAAGAAGACGCTGGACGACTTCGCCGACGGCAAGCTGCCCGGCGAGGAACCGCCGCAGGAGATGAAGGATCTGCACCGCTGGATCGGCGAACTGAGCACCACCCGGTTCGGCTCAGCCGAGTTCCGGGCGCTCGCGCAGCAGATCTGGGACCTGCACGCCGAGAACCTGTACATCATCGGCACCGTCGGGCTGCAGCCTGTCCCCGTCCTGGCGAAGGAGAACCTCGGCAACGTACGCACCAGCTTCCCGAAGGCCGCCGACTACGCCGGCAACTTGGGCACCGACGCCCAGCACCTGTTCTGGAGAAAGTAGCAGCACGACGACCATCTGAGGCGGCCTTTTGTAGGGTCGCCGTGGGCCGGGGAAGCAGGGAGCCTCCAATGATCCGTATGCGGGCGAGGGCCGCGCGACCCGTCAATACCGATCAAATGGTCTTTGCCGGAGCTTGACTGTCTCCCCGGCAACCCATATGATCTATCTGGCAAGGTGAATGAGCGGGGCCGAAGGCCGCCGGAAACCACCACAATCCGGCATAGACGAAAATACTCAAACCCGACTACGTACTGGTTGATTCGCGTACCGGCCATACTGACACCGGTGCTATCTGCACTCGACAACTTCCCGACGCGGTAGTAGTACTGTTTTTTCCCAACGCACAGAACCTTCGTGGCTTAACCAAGGTTGTCCACGATATCCGAGCTGAACGAGCGGAGCCTGCTGCAAGAGCAATCGATCTTCATTTTGTTATGTCCAACGTTCCAGACCTTGATGATGAAGACAAGATTCTCTTAACTCCAGTTGGTGCCGCCGCTGACACGGCGGAACTGAGACAGTCAAGCGTCAGCGACCCTCCGCTTGTCTGGCCCATTCTCAATGGCTGGAGCCAACCAGTTGCATCTTGGTGCGGTAGGCGGGGATTTCGATCATTGGCGGGCGCTCGATGACGCGGATCTCGTGGGCCATCTCTTTGTAGCGGCTCTGGTCGACCATGAACTGGTTGAGGGTGGTGTTCAACTCCGGCAGGTCGCCGACGATCTTCAGGGACTCGATCCGCTGCAGGAAGGTCTGCAGGATGCCGAACGACATACGCCCGAGCGCGTCGGTCGGCTGATTGGTGTGGATGCGGCGATCCAGGTCGGTCTGTGCGAAGGCGCCCATGCCCCAGCGGTGGTAGACGTCGATGATGTGCGAAGTCTCCACGCCGTAGCCGACCGGGAACGGGATCCGCTCCAGCACCTCGCGCCGCACCGCGTACTCCCCCGACAGCGGCTGGATCAGCGCCGACAGCTCGGGAAAGAACAGGGAGAACAGAGGCCGGATCAGAATCTCGGTGACGCGCCCGCCGCCCGACGGACGCAGCCGCCCCGACTGCGCCAGCGGGCGGTCGTAGAACGCCTTCACGTAGGACACCTCGGGCATGTTCAGCAGCGGCCCTACCAGGCCGTATACGAAGCGCGGATGGATGTTGCGGATGTCGGCGTCGACGTACACGATGATGTCGCCGGACAACTGGTAGATCGCCTTCCACAGGTTCTCGCCCTTGCCGCGGTGATGGCCGCAGTCGGGCAGGATTTCCGCCGCCGGGTACACGTCGGCGCCGAATGCACGCGCCACCTCGCGGGTGGCGTCGTCGGAGCCGGAATCGATCACCGCGATCTCGTCCAGCAGCCGGTGCCGGTCCATCAACTCCGACTTCAGCACCACGATCTCCTTGCCGATGGTGCGTTCCTCGTTGAGGGTGGGAATGCACAAGGAGATCGACACCCCGGCCTCCCGCTTGCGCCGCTCCAGTTCGGCGATGTCGAACTGGCCGTGGTGGAAGGTGTTGCTCGCCAGCCAACTCATTCGCAGTAACCGCCGTCCATGGCCAGCACGATGCCCAGGAGTTGAGCCAGCCCGGTATAGATCGGTGCGATGCGGATCGCCTCGGTGCGTTGGCCCAGGGATTCACCCGAGGTGAGCCCCACGGTGACCGCCGGCACGCGGTGGTCGATGAATGCGGACAACTCGGAAGTGCTCGGCGACAGGCGCGGCGTCAGCGACAGGCTCTGCATCACGCGACGCGTGCGGCGTACCAGCGGGTGGGTGAAGGCGATGCCGCCGGGACGCCGCCGCGCGAAGATGTTCAGCCCGATGTGGGCGCCAGTCTGCGACGAGACCTCTTCGATGATCTCGGAGATGTCCTGCAGCAGTTGCCGCACGGTGGCGCCCGACTCGCTGCGCACCTCGAACTGCAGCGCGGCGCGGGTGGCGATGGTGCTCGCCGAGGTGCCGCCCTCGATGCGCCCGAGCACGATGGCGGTACGCGGACGATCGGGGGTGGGAATCTCCAGCATCCGGCTGATGATGTCGTTGATGGTGGAGATGGCGCCGCCGGCACCGAACCGGGTCCAGTCGTACTCCTCCGGCACCTCGCAGGAAATCTCGCCGCGGATCATGCCGATCGAGGTGTAGCTGAGCCGGCCGAGCTCGACGCCCTCTACGCACAGCCCGAATTGCAGCGGCAGCTTGGCGTGGTCGAGGAAGAAGCGCATCCCCTCCAGGTTGCCGCGCCCGAGGCCACGGCTGCAGGCCAGCCCGAGCACGGTGGAGCGCAGCGTCAATCCGAGCCGCTCCAGCACCGCCGGCAGCGCGGCCACCACCGCCAAGCCAAGGGCGTTGTCCGCCACCGAAGGCCCGATCACCCGTTCCGGCTGCACCATTACCGTGTGGTCGACGGTGGCGGCCACCGGGGTGTCGGTGTGCGCCACCAACAGGATGTTGCGGTCAGCCGTGCCGTTCTCGCTGCCGGGCAGCACGCCGGCCACGTTGCCCACCTCGTCCATGGAACAATCGGAATACCCCAGCTCCGCGAACCGCTCCTGCACGAACGCGGCGCGCGCGTCCTCGCCGAACGTGGGCGCCGGGATCTCGGCGATCATCGCCAGGGTGGCGAGCAGCACATCCTGCAGCCCCTGCAGCGCCTCCGGCAACTCTCCGACGCGCTGCACGATGCTCTCGAACCCGGTAACCCTCGCCTCGCTCACCTCCGGCAATGTATCCGGTGTCCCGCTTCGTGACCACACGCACGCCGTTCCTGGGTTTCCGCTTCAGCGCGCGCCCGGCACGGCCGGGCTTGGCCGCTACCTGGACTCCGCCGCCGGATCGGTCGCCGCCTCGCTCCGGGGTTCGTCCAAGAACGGATTGACCACGCGCAGCCGCCCGAACTTCTGGCCGTGCTGCAGATAGACGAACACGTTGGTGTCCACGAACCGCACGTCATCGCTCATCTAGTTCGTCGCGCGTCCATCTCGCCGACCCGCGCCGCGAAGTGGCAGCCTCTGATAGAGCCAGCAGATCCGCAACGGCATCCCGGCGACGCTCCTCCACACCCGCGTACGCCTCCAGGAACTGGCGAAGGACAGCGTTTACGGAGGTGTCTTCGTGCAGCGCCCGGATGCGCGCCCGTTTGAGAAGGTTGCTATCAACCGTGATCGTGGTTGCCGGCAACCGGGGAAGGAGCGCGTGCGTCAGCCGCGCCCGACCCAGCGCACGCCGTTGCCGGTGTCCTGGCGGATGCGTTCGCTGAGCTGGCCGGTGTGGTGCTGCAGGTGGCGCAGGTTGTAGGCCAGCCGCTCCACCGGGCCGAACGGCAACCAGGAGAAGCCCGACTCGGCGGTCAGGTCCAGCGCGGCGATCCGGTTGCGCACGCGGTTGCGGCAGAACGCGAGGAACTCAAGAATGCTCGCCCGTGAATACGGCTCCACCTCCCGCCCGAGATCCTGCGCGCCTTCCTGATGGCCGCACCACGGTGTGTGCTCGTCCGCGGTCTGGAACAGGTACAGGTTGACGTAGAACAACGCATGGTAGGCGATGTGCCAGAACCGATTGACGTGGGCATCGCTGTCCCAGGCGTCGTCAGGGCACGCTCGCACCGCCGCTTCCAGCATGTCGAGGCCCGCCTGATACTGCGTATCGAACGCCGAACGGATGGAATCTTCTGCTGACACGCCGCCGATGCTATTGCGTGACCCGCGCGACATCAAGCCGACGGCTTGAGTACCTCGAATTCGGTACCCTACCATTGTCTGTATGAGATTCACCGTTTCCACGGCGTGGGTAGCGCGCAACCTCGGAGCGTGCCTGGACCGGATCAAGCACAAAGGCGATCGGTTCGTGATAGACCAAGACGGTGAGCCGGTGGCAGAACTCGTTTCGGTGGCCGGTTCTCGCACGGCGACCCTGCGGCAGGTCTGGGATGCCCTCTCCAGCGTTCGCGCCGACGCGGGCTTCGCCGACGATCTGCGCAAGGTCAACGACGCGGACCGGGGCCTGGACATTCCGGGGCGAGCTTGACCGGCGGCGCGGTCTGTCCGCACCATGCCGGCGACATGAGCAACCATCGCCTGCGGGAGTCCACCCGCGCGCACTTCACCTACCGCGGCGCCCAACTCAATGAGATTTCGTTTCCGCTCGGCGGGATCGGCTCCGGCTCGATCGGACTGGCCGGCAACGGCCGGCTGATCGACTGGGAGATCTTCAACCGTCCCAACAAGGGCAGCGTCAACGGCTTCAGCCACTTCGCCGTGAAGGCGGAGCGCGGCGGCGAGGTGGTCGATGCGCGCGTCCTGCACGGCGACCTCACCGGACCGCTGTCCGGCAGCCTGCGCTCGACTTGGCTGCACAGCTTCGGCTTCGGGCCGACGCGCGCTTCCCTGGGCGGCCTGCCGCACTTCGCCGACGTGGAATTCGAGGGCACCTTTCCCGTCGCCACCCTATCGTTCGCCGACGACAAGTTTCCGGGCGCCGTCTCCCTGCGCGCCTGCAACCCGTTCATCCCCGGCAACTCGGACGACTCCAGCATTCCCGCCGCCTGCTTCACGGTCCGGATCGCCAACACCAGCGACGACGACCTGGACTACACCGTGGCGCTGGCGGTCACCAACCCGGCCGGGCCCGGCAAGTCCGTGAACCGCGCCGGGCGCGACGGCGCCGCCCAGCTTCTCACCCTGGGCAGCAGCGGCATCGCCGCCGACCACCCGCGCTACGGCGACCTCACCGCCGCCACCGACTGCGCCGACGTCAGTTTGCAGGAGTACTGGTTCCGCGGCATGTGGTTCGACGACCTCACCATCTACTGGCACGACTTCACCGCGCCCGGCGGGTTTGCCAACCGCGGCTACCCGGAGCCGACCAGCGGCGAAGGCGGCGGCTTCGGCCGCGACGACACCGGCGTGCTGGCGGCGCGGATCGGCGTAGCCGCCGGGCACACGCGCAGCGTGCGCTTCGTGCTGGCCTGGAGCTTCCCCAACTGCGTCAACTACTGGCACCCGGTGGCGGGCGGGCAGGAACAGCGCGACCAGCCGCCGCCGGAGCTCGAGGCCGGCGAGTGGCGCAACTACTACGCGACCCGCTTCGCCGACTCGGCCGCCAGCGCCGGCTACTGCCTGCGGGAGTGGCAGCGGCTGCACGGTGAGACGCTGGCGTTCCGCGACGCGCTGTACGCCAGCAGCGTGCCGCCCGCCGTGCTCGACGCCGCCGCCGCCACCCTGTCGGTGCTCAACAGCTCTACCGTGCTGCGGCTGGAGGACGGCACCTTCTACGGCTTCGAGGGGGTGCGCGTCGACCAGGGCTGTTGCGAGGGGAGCTGCACCCACGTGTGGAACTACGCCTACGCGCTGCCGTTCCTGTTTCCGGACCTGGAGCGGTCGATGCGCGACGCCGACTTCCGCTACAACGCCGCCCCCGACGGCGGCATGACCTTTCGCCTGCAACTGCCGCTCGGGCGCGAGCGGCTCGGCTTCCGGGCCTGCGCCGACGGCCAGTTCGGCGGCGTGATCAAGACCTACCGGGAGTGGAAGATCAGCGGCGACTCGGAGTGGCTGCGCGGCCACTGGCAGACGATCAAGAACAACATTGCGTTCGCCTGGGCGGACAGCAACCCCGACCGCTGGGACGCGAACCGCGACGGCGTGCTGGAGGGGCGCCAGCACCACACCCTGGACATGGAACTGTTCGGGCCCAACTCCTGGCTCAACGGCTTCTACCTGGCAGCTTTGGCGGCGGGCGCCGAGATGGCCGACCATTTCGGTGAAGCGGACACCGCGGCCGAATACCGGGCGCTGTTCGCGCGCGGCAAGGCGTGGACCGACCGGCACCTGTTCAACGGCGAGTACTACCAGCAGAACATCGACCTCACCGATCGGTCGATTCTCGAGGTATACGCGGCCGGCGACGACCAGGAGAGCTACCGCGGCGGGCGCAGCCAGGTGTGGAACTACTGGGACGACGAACACGGCGAGATCAAGTACCAGGTGGCGGAGGGATGCGCGATCGACCAGATGCTGGCGCAGTGGCACGCCAACATCTGCGGCATCGGCGAGGTGTTCGACCGCGGCCAGACCCGCACCGCCCTGGCGGCGATCTTCCGCCACAACTTCAAGCGCTCGTTCCGGGAACACTTCAACCCGGCGCGGCTGTACGCGCTGGACGACGAGGCCGGCACCATCATCTGCTCCTACCCGCGCGCGCTGCCGGTGGTGCCGGTGACCTACGCACAGGAGAGCATGCACGGCTTCGAGTACCAGGCCGCCGGCCACATGATCCAGGAGGGCATGCTGGAGGAGGGACTGGCGATGGTGCAGGCGGTGCGCGACCGCTACGACGGCAGCCGGCGCAACCCCTGGAACGAGATCGAATGCGGCAGCAATTACGCGCGCTCGATGGCCGCTTTCGCGCTGCTGTTGGGCTACTCCGGGTTCGAGTTCGATGCCGTGCGCGGCCACGTAGGCTTCAGCCCCAAGGCGGCGGACGCGCCGTACACTGCCTTCTGGAGCCTGGGCTCCGGCTGGGGCACCTGCACCCTCGACGCCACCGAGATCCGCCTGCAGGTGGCGGCCGGCGAGCTGCCCCTGTCCAGCTTCGCCAGCGACCGCTTGGTAGGCTCGGCGGGCGGCGCGGTGACCGGCGTGCAGGTGGGCGGCGAGGCGGCCGCCTTCCGGCAGGACGGCCCGACCCTCGCCTTCCCCGATGCCATCCGCATCACCCCGGAGTCGCCCCTGACCATCTCCCTGTCAGCGGTGATCTGAAAGTGAAATCCTGCGCCATACGGCACCACCGGTGCATCGCGACATCCAGCGAAACCGGCGGTGGACGCCGGGCACGGCGCCGACGGGGAGGCACCAATGCGGCGTGAACCGCAGGACGCGGCGACAGCGTCAAGCACCGCGGAGTCCGTGGCCGGCGACACCGTGGAGCCTGTTGCGGATACCAGCCTGAGGATCGACCTGGGTGGCGTGGGCGACACAGCGGCGCAGGCGGCCGCGCCCTGCGCACCGCCGGCCGTCGAGTTGAGCGCGGACATCGACATCCGCCAGAACCGCTACCAGGGCTGGCACCCGGTGGCCGGGACCTGGGATCCGCGCGCGGCGCCGTTCAACACGCATCAGACCGTGCAGGTGCGCCCCAACGGGACGGCGTTCGGGATGCAGCCGGCGTGCGGAGCGTTTCCCGGTCAGGGCAACGTGACCGGCTTCCAGGGACGGCGCCTGGTGAACAGCAAGAACCGCAACCTGGGCACCCTGATCGGCGAGCTGCAGTCGCAGGTATTCAGCATCGCCGGCGCCGGCATCGACTTCCTGATCGGCGGCGGCGATTTCGACGGCGTCACCTGCCTGAACCTGTACGTGCGCGGTGCCGGCGGCTGGCAGCGGGAGCGCACCGCCACCGGGGAGCGCAACCTGGAGCTGGTGCGGCGCGGCTGGGAGGTGGCCGAGTTCCGCGGCCGGCAAGCCTACCTGCAGATCCTCGACTATGCAGCCGTTGAACCGTGGGGCTGGCACGCGGCGCCGCGCTACCCGGAGGACGACTGGGGCTTCATCCTGGTGGACGACATCCGCCAGACCGACGGCGCCGCCAACCCGCGGCGCGTCGACGAAGCCGACGACCGCGCGCGCAACTTCGACTTCGAGACCCTGCTGCCGGAGCGCTTCACGGTCACCGCGGTCCCGGCGGCGAGTGGCGACGGCGGCGGTGGCGTGTTCGAGATCCACGACCGCGAGCAGGGCCGCGTGGTTGGCGCTCTGCACTGCACGGCTGCCGTGACGCGGCGCGCGACCGGTCCGGGCGCAGGCGACCGCGACGGCGGCGTTCAGAGCGAGCCCAGGTACACCGGCACTGACCTCCTGTGGCACGTGGCGTTCACTTGGCGCTACCAGGGCGAGACGCTGAGCGGCGTCAAGCTGCGCCTCACCAGCCGCCTGCCGGTGGCCGCCGCCGATGCCCGCTACACCCTGCATCCCGGCCTGCTGTATGACGGCAACCCCACCGCCGAGGCGTGCCACTACCTGGGCGAGGACTTGCCCGAGGCCGCCGCCACCGTCCCGGCCGGGTTCAGCGTGGAGGATGCGGCGTGGGTGTTCGCCGGCTGGGTGGAACCGCAACGCCGCGCCGCCGATCCCGCGGCCAGCGTGCGCCTGCAGGTGGACCCGGCGTCCGGCCGCTACGAGGCGGTGCATCAGCTCCCGGAGTCCGCCGTGTTCGGCCGCCGGCTGCTGCTCGACAGCGACGAACGCCTCACCCTGAGCGACGGCGCCTGCTACCGCAAGACGCTCTACCTGTACGCCGCCGCCCGCCGCGCCGGCACCGTCTTCCGCCCCGGTTACTGCGACGTTCTGTCGGCGGCGTGGCGCCAGCTCTACCCGGTCTCGCCGACCAATCCTCCGCACAGCCTGCGCGCCGACTACGAGCTGCGCCTGCGCACCACGCTCGACGACCACGGGCTGATCCAGGAGATCGCGCGCGGCGGACGCACGTACCGCGTGTTCTACGTCGGGCGCTGGGTATACGGCGCTGCGCCGACCGGTGGCGGACGGTTCCTGCCCAAGGAGTACTTCCACCGCTTCGTCGGCTTTTCCTGGTCCGGCATGGCGGGGCTGGTGGCGCACGCGGCGCTCGACCACGGCCTGCAGCATGATGACGCCGACGCGGTGCGGGTCGCGGTCGACACCATGGACTTGTTCGCCGAGCACGGCATGTCGCCGCTGGGCATCCTCTACCCCACCTACCACGAGGACCACGCCGGGCTGGTCGACACCTTCGGCACCTACTACGACCCCGGCCGCATCGACATGGGGCCGCTGGGCGAGGGGCTATACTGGTATGTGCGCTGCGCCGAGCGGTTGCGGCAGCACGGCAGCGAGCCGCCGGCGAGCTGGATGGGCGCGGTGCGCAGCTCGCTCGACCGCATCATGGCGCTGTTCCCCGACGGCGACGTGCCGGGGCGCATCGACGGCACCAGCGCCGAACCCGCGGCGCGGCGCATCCAACTGCTGTACTGGGAACGCTCGCGCTGGACCGAACGCCAGACCCGCGCCGCCGACATCCGCTTCACCAGGCCGAGCGAGCGCGGCGCCACCAACTTCATCTACCTGATCTGGGCCTACGTGCGCGCCGCCCGCTTCCTCGGCGAGCAGCGTTACCTGGACTACGCCGTGCTGCAGGGCGAGCTGGCGCTGCGGATACTGGAGCGGTTCGGGGTGTTCGCCGGCTCGGAGATGGACTTCTACAACATCGACAAGCGCCAGGGGCACGCCCTGCTGGCCGCCTGCAACGACCTGTACGCCGCCACCGGCGAGGCGCGCTGGCTGGCGGCGGCGGAGGTGGCGGCGAGCTGGTTCGGGAGTTGGCAGTATCACTTCAACGCCTGCACCGACGGCCTCGAGCACCTGCCGCTGGGCCGCTGGGACTACCGCACCGTGGGCGGCACCACCGTCGACATCAAGTACTCCACCAACAACCTGGTGTACGCCCAGGGCGCCACCGAGTTGCTGCGGCTGTGGCGCCACACCGGCGCCGCCGAGTGGTTCGAACGCGCCCGCGCGCTGCTGCACCAGGGCGTGCAGAGCTCGCTGACCGAGGACAAGCGGCGCTGGCTCAACGCCCACTTCCAGTCGGAGGCGCGGGTGTCGGCGCAGCACGCCTTCAACCCCGACACCCGGTTCGACGCCGCTTGCCTGGGCGGCGGTACCGAGGACGTGCTGCCGGCGTGGCCCTACCGCGGCAACTGGACCACCAAGTACGGCGCCATCCTGAGCATGTACATGCTCGCCGAAGCGCTCGACGCCGACCCGATCCTGAACCGCTACGGCGGCATCACCTACCGCCTCGGCGCAACCCCGGAGCAGGACTGGGCCGGCGCCCTGGAGACCCTGGACCAAGTACGCGCCTGGCGCTCCGGCAACACCGTCACCATCGAAGCCCGCAACATGGTGCCGCAGCCCGCCCGCTACACCGCCCACGTGCTCGACGCCGCCGGCAACCCGGTAGCCACAGCCGCCGCCGACTTCGCCCCCGGCCAGCGTGCGCGCATCACCATCGCGCTGCGCGGCAGCGAATCGGCATGAGCGACGGCGCCCTGACCCCGGCGCAGGTACGGGGCTTCCACGAGCTGGGCTGGCTGTGCCCCCTGCCCGCCGTCGGACCTACGTCGATTCATACTCATCTTGAAGCAGTATCGAGGAGTCAGCATGACAAATATCCCGGCCGCGAAGCCCAAGAACGGCGTCACCCTGGAAGACTACGGCATCATTCTGCCGGCCAGGATACGGGAGCTGATAGCATACGTGCTGTTGTCGGAAGAAGAGATACGGAGCCGGGTGGACGAGCTTGCCGAACAGATCCGCGGGACCTATGCGGAGGGGGAAGAGCTCATCCTGTTGCCGATCCTGACCGGAGCGGTCTTCCTGGCCACCGATCTCGGCAGAGCCTTGGCCAAGAGGAGCTCGTTGAACATCAAGTACGATCTGACCAAGGCCTCTTCCTACGACAGCAAGACGCAACAGGAAATACGCATTCAACTGGAGCCGGTCGGCGTGCGCGGCAAGAAAGTCCTGTTGCTTGATGACGTGCTCGACAGGGGAACCACCATGTCCACTCTGCGCAACAAATTGCAAGAGTGGGGAGCCACCGACGTCAGGGCGTGTGTCATGTTCGACAAGCTGCCCAACAACCCCGACCAGGAGGTGCTGGCACAGCGCCGGGCGGCCAGTCCCGATTTTGTAGGGTTCGAAATCCCTCTGGTCGACGGCGAGAGCCCATGGATCGGCGGCTATGGCCTCGATTCCACCAGCACCTATCACCTGCGGCACCTGCCGTGTCTGGTCGCCATCAAGTAGCGTAGCTCGCTCATGACGCGGTTGATCGCCACGTAGCCGATCTCCGCCGCCTGCCGGCACAGCTCGCCCAGCAGGCGGTTGGTTTGGTTGACTGGTGTACCAGTGCAGTAGTACACTGCTTGGGTATATCAGACGGAGGAGACAACGGATGGTTGAACTGCAAGGAATCACGTTCGGGTACCGCAGGGGGGGAGCGGCTGTTCGACGGGCTCGGCCTGACGCTCGCGCCCGGCAACATCTACGGGCTGCTCGGCCGCAATGGCGCCGACAAGACCACGCTGCTGCGGCTGATGTCGGGGCTGCTGTTTGCCAAGACGGGCAGCGCCCGCGTCGCCGGTGAGGAGGTGCGCCGCCGTACCCCGGCGTTTCTGCGTGAGCTGTACTTCGTGCCGGAGGAGTTCCACACCCCGGCGCTGTCGCCGCGCGCGCTGGTAAGGCTGTACAGCGTGTTCTACCCCCGCTTCGATCACGCGGCCATGGAGCGCCACCTGGCCGACCTGGAGGTCGATCCGGACCAGAGCATGACCGCCATGTCCTATGGCCAGAAGAAAAAGGTGCTGTTGGCCTTCGCCGTGGCCAGCCAGTGCCGTCTGCTGATCCTCGACGAACCGACCAACGGGCTCGACATTCCCGCCAAGAGCCAGTTCCGGCGCCTGCTTGCCGGCGCGGCGGCCGACGACCGGGTGATCATCGTCTCGACCCACCAGGTGCGCGACCTCGAGCATCTGATCGATCCGATCGTCATCCTGGAGCAGGGGGCGATCGTGTTTCAGCACTCGGTCCACGAGACCTCGTCGTTCCTGGCGGTACTCGACGCCGGCGCCGGAATGGCGCGGGACTCAGGCGACGCGATCTACGTAGAGCCGGCGGGCGGCGGCGGTGCCGGCCGTGCACTGGTGCCCGCCGCCGGCGGGGAACCGATGTCCGAGGCGGCGGTCGACCTGGAGTTGCTGTTCAACTCGGTGGTCGCCGATCACCGGCGCGTGGCAGCGGCGTTCGCCGCCGCGGCTGGGAATTGAAGGAGCTCAAGATGCACGAAAGCAAGGTATTCTCGGTGGCGCGGGCGTGGTATGCGCTGCGCGCCGATCTTCACCAGCAGAGCCGGGCAGTCCTGGTCGCGGCCGGCGGGGGAGCGGCTCTGATCCTGGCCGTCAACGTGATCTCGGCAGCCAACCCGTTTGGCTGCAACTTTCACGCGGTGTTCTTTCCGCTGGCGCTGTTGATCGGTGGGCACCTGTTTACCAAGGTCTCGGGTTGTCACTGCTCGCCGCGGGGTTGGCATGGCTCCTGTTTCCGGGGTTTTCAGGTCAACTCGAGTCGCTCGTCATCAACCCACGCATCCAGGAAGCGATGGCCATGGGGGCAAAGATCCTGTTCTGGTTCCTGACTTATCGCCGCCTGGGCGAAGTGGAAGTTTGACCGTGGAATTCACCCACCCGCGAGCCATCTACCTGCAGATCGGCGACCACATCTGTGACAACATCCTGCGGCGATCCTGGCAGGACGGCGATCGCATTCCCTCCATCCGTGACCTGGCGATCGACGTACAGGTAAACCCGAATACCGTCACCCGCACCTACGCCTATCTGCAGGAGCAAAGGATCATCTACAACCGGCGCGGCATCGGCTACTTCGTGGCGGAACGCGCTTTTGACCAAGCGCGCGATCTCAAACGCCGCAGCTTCATCGACCGCGACCTGCCACAGCTCTTCAAGACCATGGATCTGCTCGGCCTGGAGTTGAGCGATCTGGAACCCCACTACCGTGACCGACGCCGTTCGACGGCGCGGAAAAAAGAAGGAGCCTCATCATGACCACCAATCGCATACGATCGTCAGGATTCGCCACACCTAGCGGTCGGAACCCCTACCAGTGCATGCCCCCTCCGGGTGGATTAGGTTAGGTGGCCCGACTGTCTAACAGCAGATAGACTGCGAAAGCGCGACGATCCTTGGTGTCCACCGCAAGAAAGTCTTCTATGGCGTATTCGGCCATTCGTATACTCCAAAACACATCATCCAAGTAGAGCTGCATAGTAGATGCTGCTCTTGGCTCTCCTCAGGTTGGCTTGGCGTGGCCGCCCGGGCCTAGGCGCAATCAGTTCGTCCGCTACATCCAGGAAGTCTTTAGGGTTCATTGGATGTGTATCCTCTACGACATGTTCTTTCGATACTTGGCTCCTCTCTCCCACTCCGACCTTGAGACAGGCGATAGAATTGGGAGCTCACTGATATCAGCTTCATACATTCTTTTCCGCACTCTACCCATCACCCCACGGGTCCAAAGAGCTGGTATATCCTTAGCTTTGCCATCAAATACGATGAATACACGTACGTAGCCGATTTCTTCTTCTTCGTCCCATTTGTCAGGCTCCTGGTCAGGGACTACATCGAACTCTCCCGAATAGAAGTTTGCGAAGTCGGCGCGGACGATATCGGCGACTTTAGCAATCTTATCGTTTCATTCTCGCTTGAAACTTTCGTCATTGTGTGTCTCCTGCCGCGAGTTTCGCTGCCGCTCCCGTGGAATGTATCTCTCCACGAAGGCCGATCATATTCTACCGTGTATCACAGATCGGCTACGCCGGCAAGGGCGTCGGATGCCGTCGGATGCCGACCATCCGGCGAGGCGAGCGGACTCTATCCGGGCGGGTGGATGGCGTGACCGCGGTGGCCACCGGCGCCGACTCGACCGCCGCCCCGAATCCGTGCTTGGATGGTGCGGGGTACGGTAATGATGGCGACGATGGCCAATCGACTGTACGACGGGTATCTGCCGTGAAGCGCGCGGTCGGTGCCGGCTATGTGCGCCGGCGCCTTGCTGGAGCCGATTTGGGCTTCATGACTCGCGCCGCGCCGCTGCCGGCAACGCACCCGCTGGCGCCGGGGGCCGACGGACCGCACCGGGCCGGGGCTGTTGTCTATACCGTCTGCACACTGCTGCTGCTGGTCGGCCTGTTCATGACTTCCGGCATTGTCGTGGCGCTGATCCACGCCGAGCGGCAGGCGCTGCTGGCGTTCGCGGTCGCATCCGGGATCGCGCTGGCGTGCGCGGTGAGCGGATTTCTGAGCTTCCGCCCGTACCGCGACACCGCGCTGCTGACCCGCGACGGGTTCCTGGTGGTGGTGCTGAGTTGGCTGGTGGTGTGCGCTTTCGGCGCCCTGCCGTACGTAATCAGCGGCACCATCCCGCGCTACACCGACGCCTTCTTCGAAACCATGTCGGGGTTTACCACCACCGGGGCGACGCTGCTCGCCGACCTGGAGTCGCTGCCGCGGTCGGTCCTGTTCTGGCGCTGTCTGACACAGTGGCTCGGCGGGATGGGCATCGTGGTGCTCACGGTCGCCATCCTGCCGCGGCTCGGGATCGGCGGCCTCAGGCTGATGCGCACGGAGGCGCCCGGCCCCACGCTGGAGAAGCTCACCCCGCGGGTCGCCGGAACCGCCAAGATCCTGTGGGTCGTGTACCTCGGGCTGACGGTGGCGGAGGTGACGCTGCTGCTGGCGGCCGGGCTGCCGCTGTTCGATGCGCTGACCCACACCTTCAGCACCATCGCGACCGGCGGCTTCTCGCCACGCACGGCCAGCGTCGGCGCCTACGGCTCGGCGTTCGTGGACGTGGT
Source organism: Spirochaetia bacterium (assembly GCA_965262935.1). Classification (GTDB taxonomy): domain Bacteria; phylum Spirochaetota; class Spirochaetia; order SZUA-6; family Bin103; genus Bin103. The sequence continues at coordinate 3,588,528 of OZ253572.1, forward strand.
GGTGACCGTGTTCATGCTGCTCGCGGCGGTCAACTTCTCGCTTTACTTCCAGGCCTTCCGCGGACGCCCCGGCCGGCTGTTCGGCAACCTGGAACTGCGCACGTTCATTTGCATCTACGTGCTGGCGGCGGCACTGGTGACCCTGTCGGTTACCGGGGCGGTGTACGAGTCGTTGGGGCAGGCACTGCGCTTCGGCGCGTTCCAGGCCGCCTCGCTCCTCACCGGCACCGGGTTCACGACCGCAAACTACGATGCCTGGCCCAACCTGGCGCGCGCCGTGCTGCTGGTGGTCATGTTCGTGGGGGGCTGTTCCGGATCCACCGCCGGCGGGATCAAGGTGATCCGGGTGGCCACGCTGTTCAAGCAGGCTCTGAACGAGTTCCGGCACCTGATCCATCCGCAGGGCATCTTCACGCTCAGGATCGGCGACCGGCGGGTGAAGAAGGACATCCTCTACCCCGTGGCGGTGTTTTTCTTCCTCTATATCGGACTGGTGCTGGTGACCACCCTGGTGGTGGCCGGCTCCAGTCCGGACCTGACCACCGCGTTCACCACCGGCCTGGCCACCGTGGGCAACGTCGGCCCCGGCTTCGGTGCCATCGGACCGGCGCAGAACTACGCGTTCTACCCCGACGCCGTGAAGTGGTGGCTCAGCTTCGCCATGCTCACCGGACGGCTGGAAGTATACAGCGTGCTGGTGCTCCTCATCCCCGCCTTCTGGCGCCGCTGACGCGGGCGCAGCGCCGACTTCCGATTGGCTGAGCGCTGGGTGTGGTCCGATGCTGAAGTGCCCCGATTCTTGCCGTTGAACGTGATGGCCATGAGCGGTAGCATCTCACTCATGGCGACTGCGGCACCTTGGCGCCCCCTGATCGTTCCCCAATCGATCGACACCGTGGTCTCAGGGCGATGCAGGATATCGTGCTGAGTTCCTCCGGCAACCTTGAAGAACTTCCGGTCACGCCATTCCGATTCGATCCAGGATGCCACACCAAACCGTCATGGTTCGAAGTGGTCTGTATTGCGGACAACGTACGTTATCAGTACGGCTTCTCCGCCACCCGCCAGGAAGTGATCGATGAGTGGCTTTACTCCTGGCCAAGCGGGCGGATGCAGATCTGGTTCCACAGAAGCCGTGGGGCGACGCCGGGCAGGTCCACGTGGACGCTTGGCGGGAAGCTGGCCGGGGACCGTCAAGTATGGAGGCGAGCCACTCGCGCGCGGGCGTTGTTTCTGTCGACTGCAGTTTTGCTCAATAGCGAGCAACTTCAGCCCCTCTATCACTGGTTCCGAGACTGTCTCCGCGTGATCGTCGGATACCGTGAAGTGAGCCCACGGTTCTCGCTACAATACTGCAGTGAGAGCGACCGTTCAGACATCGTTGACTTTCTGGCTGCATCCGATCTTGCGGTAACCGACGTCCGAATCGAGGAAGGACGTTCCTCTCCCGATGCTGCTGAAAGCACCGACGGCACGGCAGTGGACGTCTTCCTGCAGCATCGACTCGACAGCGGAGAGCCAGCCGATTTTGACATTTCCGAGGAATCTGACGGTACGCGAAAGATGTTCGCATTGGCGGGGCCCTGGATTGACTCCCTGTCCCGGGGCAACGTCATCGTGCTGGACGAGCTGCACGACAATCTGCATCCCGAATTGGTCCGGTTCCTGGTCGGGCAATTCCATGATTCGGCAGCAAATCGCCATGGAGCGCAGCTCATCTTCTCGACCCACGACACGTCGATATTGGATCGAGACCTGCTTCGGCGCGATCAGATTTGGCTGTGCGGCCGTGACAAGCGCCTGGAAACCAGTGTCGTTCCGCTTAGCGACTTCAGGATCCGTGACGGCGACGATAACCTGGAGCGGGCATATCGCGCCGGCCGCTTCGGAGCACTTCCTTACGTCCGGCGTTCGCGGCGCAGCTATCCGATTCAGACTGAGTGATGTCGCGAGGAAGACCTCGTGGACGCTCCCGACTCCACCGGAGAAGTCCCACGAGAGAACCGGATCGTCTCGAAACTGCGACGACCAACGCGGTACGAGCGCGGTCGGACGCTTCAGCAACCGGACGTGACAATCCTTCTACTGAGGTTCATTCGCTCGTAACCTACCTTCAATCCCTTAATCCCAACTGAGCACGACTGCCATGTGTCGCCCCAACATCCTGTTCCTGCTTACCGACAATCAGCGCGCCGACTTGGTGGGCTGCGCCGGCAACGGCATCATCGAGACCCCGAACCTCGACCTGCTGGGCTACCGCGGCGTGCGCTTCGCCAATGCCTTCGCCACCACGCCGGTGTGTGCCGCCAGCCGGGCCAGCTACCTTACCGGCCTGTACGAACGCCGCCACCAGTTCACCTTCCATACCCCGCCGCTACGCAAGGAATTCTGCGCCATCAGCTATCCCGCGCTGTTGAAGGCGGCCGGCTACCACACCGGCTTCATCGGCAAGTTCGGGATCGCGGTGAACGGCATCGAGCCTTCGCTGGAGGATGCCGGCGCCCTGGAGCGGATGTTCGATCACTTCGACAACTATGAGCACTCGACCGACCAGGGGTACGAGATCCGCCAGCCTGACGGCACGATACGCCATCTCACCGACATCACCGGCGACAAGGCGGTGGCATTCATCGCCCGGCATTCCGGCGCCCGGCACGCTGCCGCGGGAGCAGGGCGGCCGTTCTGTCTGTCGGTGAGCTTCAACGCCCCGCACGCCCAGGACGGCGACCCGCGCCACTACGTGTGGCCCAAGGCCGAGGACGGGCTCTACCGGGATGCGGTCCTGCCCGAGCCGGTGAACGCCGATCCCGCCTTCTTCGCCGCCCTGCCGCGTTTCATCCGCGAGTCGGAGAGCCGGGTGCGCTGGCACACCCGCTTCGACAGCGCCGACAACTACCAGCGCCACCTCAAGGGGCTGTACCGCATGGTCAGCGGCGTGGACCGCAACGTCGGGCGCATCGTCGCCGCCCTGCAGCGCCACTCGCTGGCCGACGACACCGTCATCATCTTCGCTTCCGATCACGGCATGTACTACGGCGAGCGCGGCTTGAGCGACTGCTGGCAGTTGAACGAGCAGCCGCTGCGCGTGCCGCTTATCATCTGCGATCCGCGCCGCGCTCCCGGCGGCTGGCTGCGCTCGGAGCTGGCGCTGAACATCGACGTGGCCCCCACCATCCTGGAGCTTGGCGGCGTGCCGATCCCGGATCTCGTGCAAGGGCACAGCCTAGTGCCGCTGTTCGAGGACGCCCCCGCGCCCGGCTGGCGCACCGAGTTCTTCTGCGAACACCTGTTCGAACGCGCCGACATCCCCAAGAGCGAGGGCCTGCGCACCGCGGACACCAAGTACCTGCGCTACTTCGAACAGGATCCGGTGTACGAAGAACTGTACGACCTGCGCACCGACCCGCACGAGTCGGTCAACCTCGCCGCCGACCCGCGCCACGCGGAACTTCTGGCCGCGATGCGCCGCAAGTGCGACCGGCTGTCCGCGGAGGCGGCGCGCTCGCCGTAGGCCACTTCGAATGCAGCCGGCAAGCAGTTATCTGCGTTATGGTGAAACCGCTATTCGATCAACAGGGCGACGATATCCGCCCATCGTCCCTGGTCTCGGATGCAGCAGTAATGATGTGCCGCCCGGTCTCTATCAACTCGACCACCAACTCGGCACGGAAATCGCTGAGGCTGAACCCGTGGACGATGGCGTTGCGGTACTTCAGCATTTCTTTGAGAGTCTTGTACTCGTCCCTTGAGATGACCCCGAGAAACACCGCCTGGCCGAGAACGTAGTCGGGCCCGGTGATTCCAGACTTAGTTGCTCCTTGCTCGGCGATCACTCCCCTGAGAGCAGCTTCATGGGCCGACCACGCGAGCAAGAAGGCAGCCTCTGGCAAGCCCGCTTCGAGAGCCTTCTCAGCTTCCTCGAACCTGTGAACGATGTTCTCGCTCTCAAACGAACGAGCGCCTTCGGGTGAGTCCAGCTTCTCCGGTTCACTCACCAAGAGCAACTCGAAGGTCCATCCGGGCTTCGACTCGATACTTCTTGCCAAATCGCTAATCTTGGGATCGGCAGCCAGTGAAGGCCGAGACTTCACTTCAATTACCTTCACTTCGTCGCCTTTCCGAACTAGCAAATCAGCCCTGCGGCCCGGCAAGAAGTCGAGTGGAGCCTCCAGTAGAACCTCGTAGCCCCTGCTGCGGTATTCTTCCGCCGTCTTTTGGGCGAGGAGGTATTCGGAGCTCGTTCGGTGCCCTACCATGCCACCTCCTGGTTTAGCGCACTATCCACAGTAATGTGAAGTAACTGTTGTTCTGTGTCTCGGAGAGCGTCCAGCAATAATGATGATGGATTCCGAATCTGCAGATCGCCATTCAGGTCTCTCTTGCGGCAAAGCAAATCAGAGATCTCTGCGTCGTCGGAATAGACCAGTCCCTTCAACGCATCCAATATTGGCTTCGGAATATTGTCAACATCCAGTGACCCGCCTTTGTAGAAATACGTAATAATAACTACGACTTCTCCGGCAAAAGGCGACCCGGTGTCCCAACGACTCTCGGCGGCGTCCTTTACCTCCCGCGTCCACTCCCGGACTCGCCTTCGTCGGCGAGCTTGCTGGGACACCGGAGGGCCGTCTATGACAAACTCGAAAGGCATCGGCATCGCCGTTGGGTTTAGCCTCCGACTAGTGCGAATCTCAGTGCCATATTACCCGCCAGCAATTGTGAGCTTCAACCCCCAAGGGTGTGCCCCGGTGTCCCGGTGTGCCACCCACCACTGCCGATCTCGGGCCGCCTCAGCGTCGATCGGGACAGCCCTCAGCGCACCTGCGACAAGTGCGAATGCGTCATGGCGTACGCGAGCGGCATCGGCATCTTGCGCACGGCTTACGAGGCGATCGGCCGCGGCGACGCTCCGGTGCTCGCCGCGCCGCTGCCGCACGCGGTAACGCGACGGCGGGCGAGACCCTGCAACTGGCCGGCCGCTACGCCGGCCTGGCGCTGGCTGCGGCGGCCCAGATCCTGGACCCGGTGGAGATGTCGCAGCTCGGCGAGGAGATCGGCATCCTTGACGCGGCCGCCTGTAGAATCCGGTGTAAAAAGCCACTGATCCGATTTTAAGGAAGCCAGCCGTCCGGAAATAAAAAGCCACCCGTCCGGCGGGAAAGAGCCACTACGGGGTGACCACCGAACTCTGAGATGGCCTACCGCGGCGCGTGGCGGCCGGTGCTGGAGTTTCTCGCAGCGGCCATCCGGCGCCAGACCGGCATCCGTGACTACATCGCCGGAGAGAAGGTAATCCAGGGCTTTCTGGCCGCCTACCTGGGCGCGACCGCCCACTTCGTGTTCCACACCGAGCGCGAACTGGGGGGCACTACTGGCCGCCGCCGAAGCGGGAACTTGCCGCAAGGATACGCGGACATCTGCCTGGAGCCGTTCCTGGTCCGCTTCGCGGATATGCGCCACGGCTACGTGATCGAGCTGAAATACCTGAAGCGCAGCGCATCCGCCACCGAGGAACGCGGCGCGGTCGCGACGCTACCTGGCCGACGAACGCTTGGCGCGGCAGTACCCATCGGTGCGCTTCACCGGCCTGGCGCTTGTGTTCCACGGCTGGGAACTGGTGCACAGCTTTGGCCGCGGAGGCGGTAGCTGATCGCGATTCTGCCAGCGGCGACGGGTGATCGACTGTTGCCGCTGGCAGGTTCGCCTCGCCGCGTCTGCCGAAGCCGACTACCAGAATATCCTGCGCTGACAGCCGAACATTTCGGAACCCAACAGGCACGCAGGTATGCTCTGGTGTTCGACGACAGAGCGACACTGAACCGCTGAGGGATTCACGTGAGTCCTTCGCTGCCGATACGGGGCCACCTAAGACGAATGGGCTGCTGAGTCGGGTAGCATGATGGCGCGTGGCGTGGCAGAGCAGGTCGATTGCCACTCACCCTCCAGGATGTTGAACTGCGGCTTCCAGACCCCGGTTCCTTGCCGTCCCGTGACCGGCGCAGCAGAACGGGGCCCGGACACCAACCGCCGTCGAGCTCACCTTGAACCCGAGCACCACCTCCGGTTTCGCCGCCGTCCGGGCATACAGCTCATCGGCGCCCAGCATGCAGATCACGGATTCGACCCTGACGGTAAACCCGGCCTGCTCACCGAACGCGCAGAGTCGGTCCGAACGTCCGCCGCCCGTTCGATCCGCGTGTGGCTGTGCAGCCGCTCCGTGCTCTCCTGGCCGCCGTACCGGTGCACGTACACCGTGATCCAACGCCCGCGCAGCCCACGCCGACGGAGCCACCGGCCCTGAATCCTCACGTCGATCGCTCTCATTTCCGCCGCATCCTACTCGCGGCTCCCCGGACCTCGTACGCCGACGCGACGCACGAGCCTGCCCGCCGCCATCCGTCGATGAGTCCAATGCACTCTTCGACCACATCCCGCTCAGGGTGGGAGCCGTCGACTATCGCATGGGCTGCCATCGGCAATTCGTCCTCCATGTCCGCTTCGACGACATGAGTCGCTGCTCTGTCGAAGTCCTCCCGTACCCTGGCTGATCGCTCTGCGATCCGGATCGAGCGCAGTGCGGCGTCGGCCTTGAGGAAGATCATGCGCACTTCGGAAGGTGCCGCGATCCTGGCCAGTCCACGAGGTCCGCTCCGCAGTACCTGCACTTGCCGCGCTGCTCCTCGGTCATCTTCTTCAACTGCTTGAAGCAGTGCAGCTCGTTCTCGCAGTCCGCCGACGTGCACTTGATGTTAAGCTGCATTGGCCCTTGAAACTCGGGCATTCGGGTCTCCTTAATTCAGTGCACGATCGAGCAGCGATCGATCGATCTCGTCGTCGATGCGGTAGGGATGGCGCTCGACAAAGACGTCCCGCGCGACGGTCCACGGGTCCTGGTCCTCGCGCTGGAGGTTGGCGGCCGCACCCCACCAGTTAAGGCCTTGCCAGGACAGCCGGAAGGCCAGGTAGTTGGCGAGCGCGCCGACGCTCACTCCGCGCGTCCTCGCCACTCGCCGAACCACGCGTTGCAATCGCGGAAGCATGTTGCCAGCCTGCGCCACGCACTCCTGTGCGAGATCGTCCGCCTTGCCGTCCAGTATCACGTCTCCCGCGAACTGGCTAGCCGCGATCTCCTCGTCCGACTCTCGACGCTCGCTCGACGTCGCTTCCGCTTCCACCAGCTCAAACGCCTCTTTCCCATTCCGCTGCGCCGCGTGGAACAGCTCGTGGAGAAGATCGAACGTCCAACGCGCTTCGTGTTTCGACGTCTGCTTCAGCACGATCGCGCTGCGACCGTCGTAGCGCCAGCACGCCCCGTGAAAGGTCCCGTTGCCCTTGAGAGGGAGGACAACCACGCCGAGGTCCCACACCGTGTGAAGAACGGTGCGGAGATCATCACTCCCCTCGCCTCGAGCCAGTATTCGCTTCCGCATCTCGCCCGGGTCGGTCGGGATCGACTCAATCGGGTGTCCAACCATCCCTCGTATGGCCACGACGGCTAGGTGATTCGCGTACGTCGCGAATATCCCTGCGGCCCCCTCGCGGCGCCACTTTGGCATCTTGAAGCGCGCGGACGCGGCCGCCATCCATGGCGCGGACAACGCCGATGCGGCGAAGATGTCGTCTCGCGCCCAACCGAAAAGGCGCTCCAACACGACTGCCGCCTTCGCGCTCAGTTTCTGGTCGTTCGACTCACCCTGCAGTTCGCCGTCCACGATGGCGGCGTCCGCCGAGGACAACAGGCACCCGACCACGAACTCCCGGCTCAGTCCCACCTGGCTGACCTTGGCGAGCAGCCCCTCGAAGCTACTCGGTACAACCGGAAGCAGGATTTCGTTCACGATCCGAACTTCCAGAGCGCGCGCGACCTGACATAGCCGCCGGTAGCTGGCGGAAGCGTAGCGCTCCGCCTCATACCGTTGGATCTGCTGTTCCTTGAGCCCTAGACGTTGCGCGAGTGCCCGCTGGTTCAGGCCGCCCGCAATCCTCGCCTTGATCAGGCCGTCTGCAAGCTCTTCGAACGAGGCTACCGAAATGACCGAAAAATTGGACGCCTTCAACCGCTCGTATTCCTCCAGCTCTTCCCGCAGGTCCGCCAGTTGGCTGTCCATGGCTTCCCGCTCGGCCTGCAGCAGCTTCGCGTGCACATCGGTACGTTCGTCCGATGTGGCGTCGAACTGCTGGATCGCGCGGGCAAAGCTTTGCGCCTTGTTCCGCGTGATCCCGTACTGTTTCTCGTTTGTAATCATGGCACGCTCCCCAGATCGATCAGCACGACGCCTTTCTCGAGGCCGTCTCCCAAATACTTCGCCTTCATCGCAGCCCGGCAGTTGCTGAAATCGAGTAGGACCGGATCCAGCCGGTCCGGATCGACCCCTGCTGTTTCCCAGGCGGCGTCGTAGTCCCCTGGAAGCGCATTCGCCGAAACAAAACTGCCGTCCAGCAGCAACTCCGCGCATCCGGCAGCTGCCAAGTTGCGACACGCAGCCAGCAAACCTCCCATCAGTCACGCGCGGTGGCTGTTGCCAGCGAAGCGACCGGCGACGTCCCACCACCCGACATTGTGGACGCTTGGCGGGAGGTAGCCGGTATTGGAATCGGGCCATAGGATCACGAACCCAACATTATCGTTGTGTGCATGATACGTCAACCCCTTCCAGCGATTCTCCGGTGAGCAGCTAGTAGCGAGGCGGGGTGAGGGGTCACGGTGGTTCGGGCAGGAGCTATGCGGAGGGGCACGGCGCGGGAGCCAACGGCGCTGTGGCGCCGGGGTGTGAATCGGCAGGCTAAGTGACCCCAGGTCGGCATCGAAAAGGACCCCCCTTCCCGGCTGGTCACTTAGACCGAAGTTCCAGAGCATGATGTATGGTAAGTTACTTGGGTTCATATAGTTACGCTCAGAATGCCAAGTGCCGTTCGTGGCTACAACCTAGGCGATACCTCCAGTAACTCGAAGCAGCGCTGCTGCACTGGCGTTGGCTGCGTCGGCAACGAGAAGGTACCCCCGCCCTCGGCAAGTTGCATGCTGTTGACCGTCAGCGTGCCCAGGTCGCTGATCAAGCTGCGAAAACTGTGCACCGGCAGATCATCGGCGGTGCGCTTGCTGGCCGCCTTCCTGTGTGCCGCCGGCGACCGCTGCGCCGGTTGCACCACCGATGACCGGTGCTGCTGTCCCGCCTCTGGATCGTGATCATCGAACAGCACCGGCGCCAACTCGCTGCGCATGTGCCACTCCACATAGTAGGCCAGCATGCACAACAGCACGTGTGCCCGTACCCGGTCAGCCGCCTCGGCATTCTCATCTTGATTGTCGCTGAGTTCTCATCCTGATTGTCGCGCCACACACCCCACCGATATAGTCCAAGGCGCCCCCGCTGCCAGCAATCAGGTCTGCCTTCTGCTGCGTCTCGACTGCCTCAAGATAGCCGAGCTGGCTGGCTCCCAGCACCGCCACGAACGACTCCACCTCTCGCCGGCCGCCGCCGTGCCGCTCGCTGACCGTCAATTTCTTGCCGGCAAAGTCCACAAACAGCTTGTCGCCGACCTTGTGCTCGATATGCATCGTCACCTCGTCGCCGTCACGCCACACTTGAAAGTGGTAGCAGAACTGCGAGTAGCTGTACCCGTCCGGCTGTTCCTGGCGGTACTCCTCCCAGATCTGCTGGATCGTCACCCCGACCCTCTTCAATTCCCGTGCGCAGCGCTCAAACCAAGCGCCCAACGCAGCGTAGCGAGCGTCTGCTGTCCGACCCCCGGCAAGCAGCTCCATGAGCTCGCTGTCGCTGATTCCCTTGATCTGCGCGTAGCTGAGCCCGGTCGCCGTAAAGTCCCGTGCGTACTGGCTCACCACCGGATGCGATATCCGCAGTGCACGCCCGATCTGTCGATAGCCGAGCCCTTTTTCCCGCAGACGAATAATGTCTCTGATCTTACGCATGCTGATCCTCTCGTTGGCCATGGCTTCTCCTTCCCCGCTGCTGCGGGGAACCAGAAGCCTGCTCGATAAGAGACGCTGATGCGCATCGGTCCATTCCGGTCATCCCTACCACCCATTCCGGTAGCCACCCAAAATTGGAAGGCTTGCCCCGGAATCGCTGGTAAGGTTGCCCGGATTCAGTGGTAACGTTCGCCGGAATGCTTGGTAGGGTTCGCCCGGAATCTACACCCCGTCCAGCGTCCACATCATGCCGCTCTGCTTCATGCGCGCAGCGACCACGTTTTTGCACGCGGACTCCACTACTTATGCGAACTGACGTTTCCCCTGCCCGGGGGACGATGTGGTCACCATGTCGTAACCGACGGGGAGGACAGCGCGCATGGGACGCCACCCAACCCGCCCGCGGAAGTTCGAGCGCGAGATCGAACACCACCGGCGGCTGTATGAGCACCGGGAGTTGAGCCGGGTCGCTGACAACTGGATCTTCTACTGGCGGTTCCTGGCCCACCTGCAGGACCGGGACTACCGCCCGCGCACCGTCGGGCGCTACCACCAGATGCTGCGCAGCTTCCTGAGCTGGCTGGACGGCCGGTCGCTGCGCCGCGTGGTGCGGGAGGATATCGAGCGCTACCTGCTGTACCGCAAGGCGGAGCGGCAGCGGGTCGCCTACACGATCCGCTACACGCGCGAGGTGCTGTCGGCGTTCTTTCAGTGGCTGATGCAATACTGTCCCATCGAGGTGAACCCCGCAGCCGGGCTGCGGATACGGATCTACTATCCGCAGCCGGAGCGGCTGGACTTGTTCAGCCATGACGAGACGCTGCTGTTGGTGCAGGCGCCGGCACGTGCCCGCGAGCGGCTGCAGCGCTCGGAGTTTTCGACCGAGCATGGGTGGCGGGCGGCGCGGTATCGCTTGGCGATGCAGCACCTGATCCTGAAGCTGCTGTTCTCCAGCGGGATGCGGCCGTGTGAGATCGTGAGCTTGGAGCTTCGGGATGTGGACCACGAGCAGCTCAAGCTGCGGGTGCGCGCCAAAGGCAGGCAACGCTATCTGGAGCGGCAGCGGAGCGCCTTCATCACCGCGCGCACCGCGCAGCAACTGCAGGAATTGCTGGCGCAAGCGGCGGCGGTGCGCAGCGGCGCATCACAGGATCGGCTGTTCATCCACCACCGCGGCGGCAAGCCGTTGGCTTCCGGCTATGTCAATATCGCAGTCAAGCAGTGGGCTGCCCGGTGCGGGATAGCGCGCACCGTGTACGCCTACATGGCGCGCTATACGTTCTGTACGCGGCTGGTGGAGAACGGCGCCGACCTGTACAGCCTGAAGCGGCTGATGGGTCACACCCAGACGGCGGTGACGCTGAAGCACTATTTGAAGCTCACGCCGAGCGAGTTGCGGCGGGAATGGAAGGAGTTCAATCCGCTGGTGGCGGGAGTGAAGGAATGACGCTGGGCGCGGCGATCGACAGCTACCGGAACGACCTGCACGAGCGGCATTACTCGGCCGCTGACATGGAGCGCAAGCAGAACCTGTTGCGGCGCTGGCTGTCGTACGCAGTGGCGCTGCATCAACCGGGGCTGCCGTCGCGGCTGCTGAAGATGACGGAGATCCGGCTGTACGGTCGTCGTGGTGTGGTGGGCGCCGCCGGAACAGCTGAGCGGCACGCCGCGGTAGCGGAGTTTCTGCATTGGTGGCGGACGGCAGACGCGAACGTGAGGCACGTGGCGCTGGCCACCCTGATAGATCAATACCGCCGCGAGCAGCTTGCCGGGTGCGCCGATGAAGCGCGCCGGCGGCGCGCCGTCGATGACTTCTGCCGTGGCCTCGGACTGGAGTTGGCGCTGCGTAGCATGGCAGCGAATACGTATCGTCAGGCGCTGGGGTGGCTGCGGGCACAGCGCATCGAGCGCGCGGCGACCTATAGCGCTACGTTCTTCGTGTACTGTGGCGAGCAGGGCTGGCTGTCCTTCCAACCGCCAAGCCGTACGGTGCGGGAACCCTATCAACGGGTGTTCGACGCTGACTTCCTGGGCACCGATGGGGGGCTCTGGAGCGAGCGGCTGCGGCGCTATCTGGAATACCTGAAGAGCGAGCGCAATCTGAGCGACGGCGGCATCGACTTCTACGTGCGCAAGCTCAAGGTGTTCGTCGAGTGGCTGAACGCCGGTGCCGAGGCGGAGCCGATAACCGTGCCGGCGATCAAGCGCTTCCTCAGCGAGAGGCACCGGCAGGGATGCAAGCTGCACACGGTGGCGAAGCACCTGTACGCGCTGCGGGTCTTCTTCGAGTTTCTGGTTGACAAAGGAATTATCGACAGCAACCCGGCGCTGGAGCTGAGCCTCAGGGCGGACCCGGCGGAGCCCCGGGAGACCTTGACCCAGCTGGAGGTGGCGCAGCTGATCGAGTTCCTGGAAGACCAACAACGGGCCAGCCGCGAGGGGCTCGAGGTGGCCGCGCAGAGCACCCATTTCCGCGCCGTGCGCGACCGCTGCCTGGTCTTGTTGCTGGTGCTGACCGGGGTGCGCGCGGGGGAAGCATGCGGTATGCGGCTGGCCGACATCGACTTCGCCAAGCGCTCCATCCGAATCCAGGCGAAGGGTAACCGCAGCCACCGCCACAAGCAGCGTGAGATTCTGCTGCCCGATGCGTTGTGGAGCGCTCTCGGCGACTACCTCGAGGTGCGCGCGGCTCCCGGCCAGGACCGGCTCTGGATCACCTGGAACAAGAATCCGGTCACCGTGTCCGGCCTCAACAAGATCATCACCCGACGGGTGCGTGAGGCGGGTATCGAGAAGGTGATCTCCCCACATCGTGTTGTATCCCATGTAGATTCGCGGACGGTTTCCCGGATTATTTCTGAGGGTCGAGGGTCGGATTTCCCACATTGTGGCCGCGGCTATGGGGAGCAGCAGAGGCGGGTCGGAGACGCCTCGGTGACGCCGAGGAGGCGGACCGGTGTCAGAACGGCAAGTCGTCATCAGAGAGGTCCTGGTGGGCGGCCGCTGGCGGCGCCGAGTGGTCGTGGAGTTGGTCGTGTTCTTGGTGCGCGGCATAGTAGCGGCGCAACTGGCCGTAGTAGCGGTTTTCGATGGCGGCGGCGATGAGGTAGAGGCTTTCGACGAGGTGGGCGACGGCAGCGTCGTGGAGATCGTCAGGCAGAGGGAGACGCAACGGGCAGCGCGAGCATTGCTCAGGTGATGGGTAAGGCGGGCAGGTCATGGCAGTCCTTTTGGTGCGCAGTCAGGGGCGCAACTCGTCGAGGGCGCGTTGCAGGTGTTCGTGGTTGACGGTGTGCGCGCTGTCGAGAGCTGCCGCCCAGAGGGCGTAATGAGCGATCCGGTTGATCTGGCGAGGCAGACCGCGAGAGGCCTGGAACAAGGCCTCGACGGCGGGCGGCTCGAACAACGGCAACTCGGAACCGGCGAGACGCAGGCGATGGGTGAGATAGGAGTCGAGTTCGTCGCGGTCGAGACCGCCGAGATGGTGGCGGACGACGAGGCGCTGGTTGAGCGATTCGTGGATCGCCATGGAGAGGCGGCGGCGCAGTTCGGTGAGGCCGACCAACAGCAGACACAGCCGGTGATCGGAGTCCATCGAGTAGTTGGTCAAGAGTCGCAGGTCGTCGAGTACGTCGTTGCGCAGGAATTGCGCCTCGTCGACGATCAGGACGGGCAGCAGTTTGGACTCCTGAACGAGGCGGGTGATCTCGGCGCGGATGGCGCGGTAGGCGGTGGCGCGGGAGCGCTCGGTGGGCAGGCCGAGTTGCCAGGCGATGGACTTGTACATGTCGAGGACGTTGCCGGTGGTGAGGGAGACGTAGTAGACGCGGAACAGGCCGGGGTGGAGGTTGGCGGTGACGTGTCGGCAAACGGTGGTCTTGCCGCAGCCGACCTCGCCGGTCAACAGCCCGAGGCCGCGCAATTGGAGCAGATGCATGAGGCGCGCGACCGCTTCGTGGTGGGCGCTGAAGGCGAACAGTTCGTCGGCTTGGAGGTTGGCGGCGAAGGGGAAGCGGGTGAAAGCGAAGTGGCGCAGATAGGTCGTATCGGTGGTCATATCAGTTGTCCTTCTGCTGGTGCTCGTGCTGCTGATCGAGATCGCGGAGCGCGAGGGGCGAGGGCGGCGGCTCGGGAGCGGGGCGATCAGGTTCGATGTGGCGCGAGGGCCGGGCGCGTTTGACGGCGGTGTTGGCGTAGGCGTCGAGGATGGTGGCGAGGCCGGCATCGCGACCGTCGTGGACGACCTGGAGCGGTCTTGTCGGGGGTACGCTCGGATCGTAGCGCAGGGTCACGGTGTGGCCGACCAGGAGCGCGTCGACCTCGTACAGCCGCCCGACGAGGGATACGGTGCGGTCTTTCATGACGCGGCGTTTGGCCTCGAACAGAAACAGATCGTCAAGATCGACGGCGTCGTCGACGTAGCGCACCTCGCCGCCGGCGAGGCCCCACTGATCGAGGGGCGTTTTGCCGTCGGCCAGGCCGCGATGCGGGGCGTGATGGTATTCACCTTCGACGTAGGCCCACAGACGCCGATTGAGAGCCTCGATGTTGGCGGTGTCGGCGGTCTGCAAAGTGGTCAGGAACTGGCTGCGTACGGTGCGGAACCAGCGTTCGATTTTGCCCTTTCCGGCGGGCTGATAAGGGCGTGCGTGAATCAGCGCGATGCCGAGCTTGGCGCACACCAGGGCGAGGTGCTGGGAGCGGTAATTCGCGCCGTTGTCGACAAATAGGCGGTGCGGCAAGCCGCGGCGGATGAGTGCCTGCTTGAACACCGGCAGGAAGGCGGCGGTGTTCTCCCCGCGGGCAAAGGCAGCGTACGGGATGACGCGGGTGGCGTCGTCGATGAATGCGATCAGGTAGGTTTTGTGGCGCTGACGACCGGCGCCGACCTTGGGGCCGTGCATGACATCGCTCATCCACATCTCGCCAGCGTATTTGAAGGAGAAGCGGCGGCGGTCGACGCCAAGCGGCTGGTCGGAGCGTTTGGTCATAAGCCCCTCACGGCTCAACAGACGGTGCACGGTGGACGGCGGCAGGCGGAGGGCGTCGGGGAGTAGACCGGAATCGTGGGCGCTTTGGATCACCTGTCGCACTGACCATATGGAGTGCTCGGCTTTGATGGCTACCAGCAGCTCGGCAACGTCCGGCGACAGCCGCCGGGACTGGCCGCGGTCGGCGCGCGGCTTGGGATAGAGGGCATCGAAGCCGCCTTGCCGGTAGTGGTGCAGCCAGTCGCGGATGGTCTCGGCGGCGACGCGGGTGCGCTGGGTGCCGGGGATGGTGTGCTCCTGCTCGGCCTTGGCCTGCATCATGGCGCCGATGCCGGCGGAGCCGGACGGGAGCAACAACAGGTCGGCAATGGTGCGGTAACGGAACAGCGCGATCTCCCGCCTCAGGTGGTCATCAGGAACGTTCATGGGCGTCCTCCTCGTGATTGCGGGTCTGGCGACCCGCTGCTGAGGAAAGCTACGGGGGGTGCGCCGGTGGGGCAGGCCCCAGGTTGTGTTGACGGCGGGATTTGCGATTCCCCGCGCCAATCCCGTGGTGGCGAAAACCGAGCGGCGCCGGCAGCGCCGGCAGCCAGACCGCAGTCAGACTGCGCAACGTCAGCAACGCCGCCTTGGTGCCAAGACGCTTGCGGAACGCGGCCACGTCGGCGTTACAGCGCGCGAACTGTTCCGGCAGCAGGCCAACCACATGCCGCAGGGCGTGGTGCACCGAGCGCACGCGGCGCTGTACCCAGCGCATCGCGCCGGCCAATTCGATGGCATCAGGGCGCAGTTTGTCTGCCGCCTTGATCAGACTCGGCGTCTGCTCGGCAACCGCGACCACCGCTTCCAGCTCCTTGAGGGTTCCCGGCAGCCGCGCAGCCAAGCAATCGGGCAGTAAACTGAATGTGGTGTGAGATTCAGGACAGTACCAGCGGGCAATCCGCGTGCCGACCGGTGTCTTGCGTGGATAGGTGCCGTGACGGGCGAATGAGCATCCGCCCTGGGAGTGATTCGGGCACCGCTCCAGCCTTGCAGCGCACCAGGCTTCGGCGCTAACGTACTCCTCGCCGGTGTGCCCCGATTCGTATCGAAGTTGCACCGGCCACGGCCCGGCGGGGGAGTACCCGCGCGGGCCATTTTCTTCTCCCTGATTATGGTTCCAAGAGACTAACCCGCACCAACGGCATCGGGAACCGTGGGAACCGTCCGCTGAGCCGCGTATTCTGCGCACCCAGCCGTGAGAGTGATCCTGCGTTAGCCCGCTCTCCACCGTCTTCCCAGTCGATCCGTCACTGAATCAATCCGAGCAGAAGGCTTGGGCTTCTAACGACTTACCTTGGGATACAACACATCGGCTGCGGGCAACCTGCGCCTCGCTGTACGTCAAGAAAGGAGTCGATCCCTTCTTTCTCAAGACGCTGCTGGGCCATCGTTCGATATGCACCACCATGGATCACTATACCCGGCTCAATGAGGAGGACCTGCGTGCCGTCTGGAAACGAACCAATCCACTTGCCGGACTCGACGATGAGTGATTACGAACAGACCTTCGCCCGTTACCTGGACACCGAATGTGGTTACTCCCCGCATACCGTGGTGACCTACCGCCGCGTGGTGAAGGATTTTCTGGAGTTCCTCGGGTCGCGCGGTATCGAGTTGGGGAACCTGTGCCGGGAGGATGTCAGCTCGTATGTGTTCCGGCTGCGCACCGAGCGCGGCAACGGCGCGCGCTCGGTGCGCTTGAAGCTGCAGATCATCAAGGCGTTCCTGAGCTTCCTCAAGGAGTATCACGGCGACGCCGCGCCGCGGCTGGAGCTGGGTCCCAAGGACTTCAACTACAAGGTGGAACAACAGGACGCGCAGGCGTTCTCCGAGGAGCAGTTGACGGCGCTGATGGAAAGCGCCAACGAGTGCTGCCGGGCTGCCAGGAACAAGCTCGACGCGGCCGACGGCAGCCCCGCGAAGCTGCTGCAGAAGCAGTTCCTGGCGGCGCTGCGGGACCGTGCCCTGCTGGCGCTGTTGATCGCCACCGGGCTGCGCATCGCCGAGGCGCTCGGCATCTGTCTCGAGGACTTCGATGACGTGGAACAGACGATCCTGATCCGGGGCAAGGGCAAGAAGCTGCGCAAGGTCTTCTTCGACCTCGACGTGCTGCAGGAACATCTGCTGCCATACCTGGAGGCGCGGAAGGCGCTCGATCTGCCCCATGATCGGTTGTTCGTGAGCAGCAAGAGCTACGCGCCGCTGGGCAGCAGAGGAGTTCAGAAACGACTCAAGGACTATCTCCGGGCGGCCGGCTTGCGGACCTCGGCGAGTCCGCACACCCTGCGCCACAGCTTCGCCACGGTGGCCATCGAGAAGGGCGCCAACATCAAGGCCGTGTCCCAGATCATGGGGCATTCGAGTTGTCGCATTACCATCGACCTCTACACCCATCTCTCGAACGAGCACCTGCGCGCCGTGATGCAGCGCTGCAACCCGCTGGCGACCGAGGTGATCCCCATCGCCGAGCGGATCGAGACCCGCAAGCAGCATCTGGCCTATCTGGAGGCCACCGGATAGCCCGAATCGGCCCGTTATGGCCGATTTCGCTCCGCGCAGGCCGCGCCGCCTGAGAAATATCGTTCATAGCGGCCCTACAAGGCCCCTCCACGAGCCGAGGTGGTGTCTGGATACCCCCTGCCAAGCGCAGAAACCGCCTCTCAGGCCTCCGTTCGCTGCGCCCGTATCGCCGCGGCTCCCGCGGTCGCCACCTGAACGAGTCGAATTGCCGGTGCATGATGATCGGTTGTTCGTGCGCGGCACGAGTTACGTGCCGCCAAGGAGTTCAGAAACGGCTCAAGGACTCCCTCCGGGCGGCCGGTTCACGGAGTTGCAACCCGCTGGCGACCGAGGTGATCCCCATCGCCGAGCGGATCGAGACGCCGGCAAGCAGCACCTGGCCTATCTGGAGGCCACCGGATAGCCTGAATCGGCCCGTTATGGCCGATTTTGCTCCCCGCAGGACGCACCGCCTGAAAAAAATCGTTCATAGCGGCCCTACAGGCCCCTCCACGAGCCGAGGTGGTGTCTGGACACCCCCCTGCCAATCGCAGAAACCGCCTCTCAGACCTCCGTTCGAGTGTGCTCACCCGTGCCTCCGCGCCTCTTGCCCGTGCAGTCGCCACCCTGAGCGAGTCGAATGGCCGGTGATCGACCCACACTGCGGCCGCGCACCAGGAAGCCCTTCCTTCCCCACTGCGCACCGTTACGTAACGGTGCCGGCGGTGCGGCCGCGGTCTGATCTGCGGTCTCTACCTCGGCAGCCGCGGCGCGCCACAAAGCGTTCTGGCAGCCGCCGCTCCAGGCGACGAAGCTCTCGCCGCCGAACACCACCTCAGCGTGGTCCACGCCGGCTCTCGCACTGACGCTGGCGGTCGTCGGCGGTGCGTGCGGATTCCGGTGACAGCGGCACGCCTAAGCTGCTATATTCCACCTCAGACCACCTTCAGTTCGCATAACCACTACTCCGCTGCCGATCGGCAGTGGCACCGACCGATACAGCGGGTAGTCCATGCGCTCCTTGTTCTCGGTGAAGTAGTTGATCTCGCCTTGGATGTCGTAGCACTGCTTGTCGGTGTAGCGGCCACTGGCGTGCAGCTCCTTGAGTTCCTTGATGACCGCAGCGACGCAGCCCTGCCACAGCAGGCTGCGCCAGCGCTCATAGCAGGTCGAGAATTGCTCGGTGGCTTCTCCGTAGAGCGTCTTGCTTATCTTCGCGAGGTGGTCGCAAGCATACCAGAAATCGAGGATGTACCAGACTTTCTGCCCGCTTTCGGCCAAATCTGCCGCGCGCGCCCAAATCCACGATGCTCCATCTCCGAGTATTACCAACACCAGCGCAGCCACCCTATGGCTACGCCGGCTCATCTCCACCTCGATGCGCGGGAAGAACTCATCGGCATGCTCGATCCCGGTCACACAGGAGGTGTTGGTACAGTGCGCCGCGCCCTCCTTATCCACCGCTACCGCAGACACCGTCGCTACCTTGGAGTCGCGATACGCACGCTCGTATTTCTTCTTCCCGTCTTTAGTTACCTGCTCGTTCGTGCGTATCGGCACCTTCCCGGCGTCGATACTCACCGCCATCGTCGCGCTGATCTCCTCACGCACTGCTAGCGGCTTGTCCGCGCGTTCGCGGATCTCCTGTTGGCGCTGTTCCTGCAACCCACTGCCTACCTCCCGCACCATCTCGAACGCCTTCTGCATCGAGATCAGCTCCCGCTCGTCGGCGCGGAACACCTCGTGAAATTGCTCAAGGCTCGCCTCGTACGGCTGCTGCGCGCTGAACCTCGCCATGAAATACTGACACCCAGGCGTGTACCCGCCCGCGATGCCCAGTCGCTCAGCCAGCGGTACCCACCCCTTGCCGGAGCTACCGAGCGGGGCATAGTACGCGCGCACCAAGATGATCGCCCCAAACAGCCCATGCAGCACCTTCTGCCGATACCCGACGAAGCGGTACCGCACGTCGTTGTGGGTTGCCCGCGAACCCACATAACCGTCACCAAGCTGTGTGCACCACCGTTGCATCGCGGCCCGCCCCAGGGCCACCAGGGACTTCAGCATACAGATCTCCGCAGTGAGCAGGTCCCGCGCCCTGCTCGACCTGCTCAGGTCGTTCCCGTACGTGGTCTTGCAATACCGGAGCAACTCCGTTATCAAGGTCTCACCCATTTTCGCCCTCCCAGACTTGGCTGATGCATACCACGTCACGCCAATCTCTGGGAGGGCTTTCCTTGATCTGCTACCACAGGGAAAGAATGCACCCTGGCGCAAGTTGTATGCACGGGTAGCTAGTTAATTGCAGTATAAGGAGTTACGGGAACCCTTGACCCGACAGGCTATTTCGTAACCAATTGGAGGTATCATATGTCCCTAAATAAGCGATTCGGCTCCTAATGGGTTGAAAAAGATCCTCCCAAGTGCTTTAGTGGAAAGTATCTAAACACGTTCCCGTCAAACACCAAGGAGGACCCGAATTGATACAGTCACCAGATTACCATACTGACGATTCTTGTCAACCGGAATTCTCGTATCCACCGATACAGGTCGCCGAGCACCGCGGCGCTCCGCTGGTGAGTTGGTCTGGGTTGGCCATTATACGACAGCTCGTAGAGCGCCTGGGGGTGGCCTCTGCGATCGATGCAGCGGTCCGCGTGTTGCGCCGTTGCAAGTGGTATACGGAGTCCGATCACATCCTGACCATGATCTACAATATGCTGACGGGGGGGAGCACGCTCAGCGACATCAACCGGTTCCGAGACGATCAGGGAGCAAAGCGGCTACTGGGTACCGAGCGGATTCCGCATGCGACCACGACAGGTGACTTTCTGGCGCGCTTTGGTGAGGATCGGAATGCGGTAGCGCTCAGCGAGTTACGTGAGGTGGGGGACGACCTGCAACAGCAGTCGTTCGCCATGCTGCCGCGGGTGCGACGTGAGGTGGCTACCATCGACCTGGACTCGTCGATTCATGAAGTGTATGGGGAAAAGAAAGAAGGAGCGGACTTCGCTTACAACAACACGTGGAGCTATAGCGTGCTGTACGGGAGTGCGTCCAGCAAAGGCTGGCGCGTTCAGCGGGGGAACAGACCCGCCGGGGTAAGAGCCAGAGCCCCGTAGCTTGGATGGCAGGGAGGAGGGAGACCGATGACCTGAAGCCCATTGACACGGCCACCGTAAAGGGTGGTCGGCGAGTTACCGGGCCGTAACGAGAGTGAACGCACAGGTAGCCTCGAGAACACATTAGATCCGGAGGCCGAGTCCGTTTCCGTAGGACGAAGGCGGCATGGCGTAGCGCAGACTGGCTGAAGCGCTGTGACACTCTGGCGGGGTGGTAGCGACGGCACGGTGACGAGGACGCGCTAAGCAACTGGAGAAGCCCTCCTCGCCCCGGCGAGAAATCGGCGGAGCAAAGGTAGGCCGTATAACCGGGAGCACCGGGAAGTCGGCTGACAGGCGAGAGGGTGGCGGAGGGGTTGGTAGTACCAGGGAAGCCGGGTAACGCCGGTGGAGGGAAGCGGCCCCGCTGTCTGTAATGACTTTGGCAACAAGGGAGGCAGAGGCGAGATGATAAAGGCGCCGATGAACTGCGGGACCTGAGACAGAGGATATACGTGAAGGAGAAGGCTGAACCCAGCGGAAACACTGGGGGCACGGTTGGAAGAGGTGGAGTAGGACGCGGCTGCTATGGGCTGCTCTGAAAGCGCTCCCGACGCGAACGGCCACATAACCCTTGACGCGAAGCAGGCAGGAAAGCGTAGTGCGGGAAATCCGCATGCTGCGTTTGACGAGGCGGGGGCTGGAAACGTGACCAGTGGGGCCGGATTCACTGGACCCTACAGGCGGCGCGCCAGTCCTCGACCCTACCGCTGGCGGAGACCGGTGACCTGCTCTATATGGATCTGCGGGAAGGCTACCGGCACACCAGCTACGGCAGCCAGGACGTACTACCGGGAATGATCAAGCGGGTGGGGGAACACTTTCGGGCGGTGCGGATGCGCGCCGACAGTGGCTACTATGACCAAAAACTGGTGCAGATCTGCGCGGCGAGGGGAGTAGAGTTCTTCATCGTGGCCAAGAAGCACGCGAATGTGATGAAGGCCGTGCATGCGCTCCCGGCAAGCGCATGGAAACCATTTCAGGCCAACGAGTTAAGCAGAGGGGGGCGCAGCGGGCGCCGGCGCAAGCGGCGGGAGAACCTGAAGCGGAAGATCACCATAGAGCGCCGGCCGAAGAGCTGGTTCAAAGGCAAGCCCGAGATAGCGTCGATGGTATTTCGCCCTGACAGTTGGAGTGAGCCGTACCGGTTCGTGATCAAGCGGACGCCGATCATCGACAAGGATGACAAGCAATTGTACCTGGACGATGGCATGAGGAAGTACGCCTACTGGATCGTGGTGACCAACTCGACGCGCAGCAACACTGCGGTGCTGCGCATCGCACAGGGGCGAGGCAACCAAGAGAATCTGATTAAGGACTTCAAGCATGGGTTGGGACTGTCCCATGTCCCGACCGGATTTCTGGCGGCCAACCGAGCATACTTTCTGATCGCTGCGCTGGCCTGGAACCTGAAGACCTGGATGCTGAATCTGCTTCAGCTTGGCGATGGAGCGGTGCTGCGTTTCAAGCGCTTTTTGTATCTGTGGATATGCCAAGCGGGGATGGTGGCAACGACTGGGCGTGGCGTGCTGCTCAAACTGCCTGCGGGTGAGTACTATCAGAGGTTCGGTAAAGCGTTCTCCCGGCTCGCTGCGCTCCCGGTCTAGACGGCTGCTCTTGTTAGTCTCGTGGCACGGAGAGGTGCGCCCCGAGACTGCCACAGAAAGTCGATTCTACCGCCGCATGTTGACGTGACCCTGTTCATTATCGGGTTGGCAATCTATTCGCCCTAGGAATGATGTCCGAGCCGCATTTCCACATCGAAAAGCGCGTGTAAACGTGCCAATTCTGCCAGATCCTGGTCACTCCCCTGTCCGATCCACCCTTTATCGCTTATTCTGGGATATGTCAGATCAATCCGAGCACGAAACGCATCCTACCGTTAAGCGAATGGAGCAGGTCGCAAACGAGCTCTTTCGTAACGCGGTTACCCAGGAAGGGCCACAGAGTGATATTGAGCCCAAAAGGGTGTCCTGGCGAGAGAGGGTGAAAGCGTGGTTCGCGTCGATCAGGTAAGCAATATCGAAATAAGGAAAACGTAGTGAGTGCCCATGGACTATGAAAACAGCACAGTCCGCCAACACTTCCTTTCTCAAGCGGAGCAACGTCTGAATGCAATTAACCCCAGAGCCAAACCGGAAAACCAAAGGATCTATCAATATAGAGTGCTCGACCGAGATAAGCTCTCCGTAGGTCCACCAAAAAGCGCAAAGATTGTTGGAAATCTCATGATAGAGAATCTTTTTAGCTTTGACCGTGCTGTCGACTCTAGACTTCGTGCAAACTTTGAAAATCTGTTTCACAAGTACGAAAAGGATGTATTCCGTCACACGATTGCTCTGCGTAAGCAACGCTCACGCGGAAATACGAACGCAATTCCCGAAGCGCAGAGCTTATTTCTTACGAAAATGCTTAACGTGTTCCGCAACCCGTTCAATATAAAGGAAGCACTCAGTATGTTGCCGAAGCACATGACGGAATATCGCCCAACAGACCGGCAACTCTATGAAACATATCTGCGAGTTATGGAAGGACAGAAGCCCCAGCAGAAACACCTAATCGACAAACTAGGAATCTCCGACCGTGAATATGATATTTGGCTGCGTAGTCTCTTCTTCTTACTTCAACCAATGCTCCCGGAACAGCCAAATCTATATGAGGAGATTCTGAGAAGCTTTCGTCGGGATCGCGATACATTTTTCATGGTTAATGTATTCACTTTTTCTTCCAATTGGTGTCTCTTGTCTGATAGAGGGTCCGTCTACTTCAGCGTCGATGACGATGTACATCAAGCGTGGTGTTTTAACTTGGATTCTAATTCATTTGTTACCTATTCATATAGTAAGATTGATCAGTTCTACTTTAAAGGCCCTAAGCCATATATACCATACGGTGGTCGTGAGCAGGTCAAGACTATAATTAACGAGGAACCGACGCCTGTCAGATATTACCACGATGAACTAGAAAAACTAAAAAGATATAACCAAATGGCGCTATTCCAGTGTCACGAGCATGTGTACTGTGCTTCCCCAGACTGGATATCGTCTATCGAATGACCAGCTTGACCCAACCGCCCGGGTTAACAGGGTACCAATGGGGGTTAGGAGGGTACTATGCCAGTGTATAAGGTACTAAGTTCCCGCAAATCAGCCCTGCGGCCCGGCAAGAAGTCGAGTGGCGCCTCCAGTAGAACCTCGTAGCCCCTGCTGCGGTATTCTTCCGCCGTCTTTTGGGCGAGGAGGTATTCGGAGATCGTTCCCATAGTAGTGTGAAGAAACTGTTGTTCTGTGTCTCGGAGATCTTCCAGCAATACCGATGAGGGATTCTGAATTCGAGATTCGCTCTTATTACCCTACTGACGGTCGTCGCTGATTGCTCTTCTCTTCGCAATATTGTGCTGATCAAGTGCTTGGCTAAGGTACGATTTAATGACCGCTTGCCGACTGATGTTGAGTTCCGTAGCAACCAGATCAAGCTCGCGAAGCATCTCAACGGTGAAATCAACGTTCACTCGCTGGATCGGCTTCTTCATGCTGCCCCTGTTGGTGAAATAGGATGAAACATCCTCGCCACGATCCGCCATCATCGCGATTTCCTCCGCGGTCGGAATATCAACTGCTTTTTTCATAGATCCTTTGTTCCTCTCTAGTCGATTTCCAAAGGGTCACCTGATGATAGTATTCGCCTTCTTCATCTTCACGTATTTCATAAATCAGCGAATACAAGCGTCCCGCCACCCACCCGATGGCTCTGAACTGCTCCGGATCGTCCGATCGGCAGTCTCCATAGTACGGATGCATGAAAATCTCCTGCGATTCTTCGAATCCGATTCCACGTTTCGGATTTAGCCGCAACTCCTCGCTCTTCCGCCGGTCAAACTTGAAGCGCATCAGAGAGTATAACAGTTATACTGTACCTGGCCCGCAAAATCAAGGAAGCGAGGGCACGCCGCTTAGGGGCACATTCCCAACCAGGTCGTGCAGAGGCTGTCGCATCGCACCCTTACCTTCTATCGCTGTCCGAGCCCGTCTAGGACTTTTCGGAAGCTGTCCAGCCCGGCTTCCAGGTTCTCGATGATCTCGGCGGCCAGGTCTTCGGGCTCGGGCAGGTCGTCGAGGTCGGTCAGGCTCTTGTCCTTGAGCCAGAAGATGTCGAGGCTGGTCTTGTCGCGGGCGATGATCTCGTCGTAGGCGTAGCTGCGCCAGCGGCCGTCCGCGGCGCTGTTCTCGTCCCAGGTCGCCGTGCGC
Organism: Spirochaetia bacterium; assembly: GCA_965262935.1. GTDB lineage: Bacteria > Spirochaetota > Spirochaetia > SZUA-6 > Bin103 > Bin103. Next base: position 3,613,402 of record OZ253572.1, read on the forward strand.
TCGTGGCGGTTGTGGGGGTTGTAGCACTTGATGAATTCCGCCAGGTCCTCGAACCGCATCGGCTTCTTCTTCAGTGTGTGGTGGATGTTGGTGCGGTAGTCGTAGTACCAGACTCTCTTGGTCCAGGGGTCGGGGCTGGCTTCGCGGTTGTCGAAGAAGATCACGTTGGCCTTGACGCCCTGGGCGTAGAACACGCCGGTCGGCAGGCGCAGGATGGTGTGCAGGTCGGTGGTGTCGAGCAGCCTCCGGCGAATCGTCTCGCCGGCGCCGCCCTCGAACAGCACGTTGTCCGGCACCACGACGGCGGCGCGGCCGGTGGTCTTGAGCATGGTGCGGATGTGCTGCACGAAGTTGAGTTGTTTGTTGGAGGTGGTGGCCCAGAAGTCCTGCCGGTTGTAGGTCAGGTCGTCCGTCTCCTGCTCCCCTTCCTCGTTGGTGAAGCTCAGGGCGCTCTTCCTACCGAACGGGGGATTCGCGAGCACGTAGTCGTAGCGCTCGCCGGCGTCGGCCACCAGCGAGTCGTTCGGTGAAATGGGGGCGCTGCCGTCGATTTCGCCGATGTTGTGCAGGAACAGGTTCATCAGGCACAGGCGCCGGGTGTTGGCGACGATCTCGTTGCCCTGAAACGTCTTGTGCTTGAGAAACTGCTTCTGCTCACGGTCGAGCGTGAAGTTGGTGTCGTCGGTGATGAAGTCGTAGGAGCCCAGAAAGAACCCGCCGGTGCCGCACGCGGGGTCTGCGATGCGCTTGCCCGGCTCGGGCCGCATGCACTCGACCATCGCGCGGATCAGGGCGCGCGGCGTGAAGTACTGGCCGGCGCCCGACTTGGTGTCCTCGGCGTTCTTCTCCAGCAGCCCCTCGTAGATCGCCGGCGAGAGCCGGGAGGCGTCGCGGTTGATGGCGGTGCGCCACATCGGCACCGGCTGCGAGTAGATGTCGCCCTTGACGTCGGCGCCGAGCGTGACCCAATCGGTGTCGTCCACCATGTCGATGAGGCGGTAGAGCTTGGCCGGATCCTGAATCTTGTTCTGCGCCTTGGTGAAGATCTGCCCCAGCATGCCCCTCCGCGTACCGAGCTCGCGCAGCAGCGTGACGTAGTGAGCTTCAAGCTCCGCGCCTCGCTTCGTCTTCAGGCTCTGCCAGTCGTACGCAGCGGGGATGCCCACGTCACGGCTGTAGGGCGGCTTGCCGTACTCGTCCGCCATCTTGAGGAAGATCAGATAGGTGAGCTGCTCCAGGTAGTCGCCGTAGCTGACGCCGTCATCACGCAGGGTGGTGCAGAAGCTCCAGACTCTCGAAACGATAGGGGCGGTATTCATGCGGAGGAGTCCTTTGCTTTGGCGTGCTGTGCCAGAGCCTCACCGGCCGCTGTACGCCGATAACGCAGGTGGCGGCTCGTTGGTTTGTCGGGGACCGTCATCTCGATCAGCCCGGCTTCGAGTGCGGATCGGAGATACGTCGCGGTGAAATGGTCCCGGTGAGCCAGCCTCAGGGCAGACTGCAACTGAGCGCGCCCCATCTCGCCCGTAAGGGTCGCCACCAGGAGCTCGACATGATCGGTGTCTTGCCCGGTGTCCTGCCGGGTGAATTCCTGGGCATCATGTTCGGTGGCTTGTTCGTCACCTTGCCCGGGCGGCGGACTGTGGGCTGCTTCATGTACGGGAAGACGGACAAGGAACGAGGTGCGGTCGTCGTCGGTCTCGAAGACCGGGGCCGGTGACCCATTTTCGCGCATCGCGCGCAGGATCTTCGGAATGCCCGTAGAGCGACCCTCGGCCAGGTCGAGCTCCTTCAGAAACTCGCCGATGCGGCGGTTCCGGTAGCGACGGCTGATGGCTCGACCCGTCTGCAGATCTTCCATGCGGATCGAGCGGTCGGCGCCGGGAAAGCTCAAGATCGTCAGTTCTTGCGGGGTGATGCGGACCTCGACTGGCTCCCGCTCCTCATACGAGCGGTGGTAGATCGCGTTGACCAGGACTTCCTCGATAGCCGCGAGGGGGAAATTCCGGAATCGCTCCGCTTCCGGCTGATGTGGAAGCTTGATGACGGTTTCCTTGAGGTAGTTCCGGGCGATGAAGTCGATCGCCTCGCGCAGAATAACCTCCACGGGACCGCGAAACTCTTTCTCCTCGAAGCGGTCGCCACCGGGACCATCAGGAAACCACACGACATCGATCTGGGTTGCAGGAAAGAAGCGGTGCGGCGTCTCGTTGAAGAACAGGAGCCCGACGTTCTTGGTAAAGCACGCTTCCGCCGGCCCGTCGACGATATTCATGCGCCGGCCCAGGATCTCGGTCGAAAGCCCCGTTTCCAACGCGAGATCGCTGCCCACGCCCAGCAGACAAAATAACGCTCCGCACTACCCACTACGGTCTACAACCTCCCTAGTCCAGGAAGCTCCAGGGGTCTCCACCCTTACCGGGGGTCAGCTACAACGGGCCAGAGTGAATCGACCGGGCCGAACTCCGAACCACAATGCTTGCACCGCAGCTCACCGGGAGCACCGCCGATCAACTCAACCAACCGATTATCGCCCGGTAGGTCAGGTATGCAATCGGAGCAATACTCTTGCCCGCCGCTCCGCGGCCACCGGTGGTCGTTCCCGATGGTGGCCGGTATGTGGCTGCCCATCAGAATGAATGTTCCTTCCGCCTGGGGCAGCCTGCCGAGAAACCCTTGATGCTCGCTCATAGCCCGAACGGTACCACGCGGGCGCCGGCAGCGATACCCGGAAGCGACTAACCCGGACTAACCCGGACTAACCCGGACTAACCCGGAGCTATCGAGCTATCAACCGTAGCGGGCAAGCAACATATCGAGCGCTTCGACACCAAGCGCTTGCACGGTCGTTTCACGCTCGGCGGCCAGCACCCTTAGGCCGAAGTTCCAGAGGGCTAATTCGAGGTTAATTCGTTTACCTGTCTGGAGTTACTGGCTTTTTAGGCACTCTCGGAGTGCAATGTGTAGCCACTAATCATAGCGGTAAATCTGACATTGGTGCCTGTTGGCGTTATATTCGTCCCGATGCCGTCCAGAAATGGCGCCGTCCACGTAGCCACCACCACCCGCCAGTACAAAAACACCACCTACCATACCCATTTGCTGCGCAGAACCTTCCGCCACGACGGCAAGGTCAAGCATGAAACCCTCGGCAACATCTCCCACCTCCCCGACCACATCATCGATCTCGTCCGCAGAGCTCTCAAAGGCGAAGCCCTGGTCAATCCCGAGGCCGCCTTCACCTGCCTGCGCAGCTACCCGCACGGCCATGTCGCCGCCGTCCTCGGCTCCCTCAAGCAGCTCGGCCTGCATACCCTCATCGCTCGTCCTGCCAGTCGCCGGCGCGATCTCGTCGTCGCCATGATTGTCGCCCGCGTCATCGACGCCCGCTCCAAACTGGCCACCGCTCGCGCCCTGAACCCGGAGAGCGCGGTCTCCACCCTCGGCCAAATCCTGGGGTTGGAGGCGGTCCACGAGAATGAGCTCTACGCAGCGATGGACTGGCTGATACGGCGCCAGCGGGGTATCGAACAGCGCTTGGCGCGGCGCCATCTGAGTGACAACACGCTTATGTTGTACGACCTGACTTCCAGTTACTTCGAGGGACACACCTGCCCGTTGGCGCGCCGCGGCCACAGCCGCGACGGCAAGCGCGGCACCTTGCAGATCGTGTTCGGGCTGCTGTGCACCGCAGACGGCTGTCCGATCGCGGTCGAGGTATTCGAAGGCTCCACCGGCGACCCGAAAACGGTAGCCGCGCAGGTGGACAAGATTCGCAACCGCTTCGGATTGCAACGCGTGGTGCTGGTCGGCGACCGTGGCATGCTCACCGGGGCGCGTATCCGCGAGGACCTCAAGGGCGTCGACGGCCTGCGCTGGATCACCACCCTGCGTGCGCCCACCATCCGCAAGCTGATTGCCAACGGCGAAGTGGCGCAGTCGATGTTCGACGAGCGCGACCTGGCGGAGATCAACTCGCCCGACTTCCCCGGCGAGCGGCTGATCGTGTGCCGCAACCCGGTGTTGGCCGATCAACGGCGGCGCAAGCGGCAGGAGTTGTTGGTTGCCACCGAAGACAAGCTGGCTGCCATCGTGAAAGCCACCGAGCGCGCCAAAGAACCACTGCGTGGCGCCGCAGCGATCGGCGTACGGGTGGGTAAGGTGATCAACCAGCACAAGGTGGGCAAACATTTCCTGACCACCATCACCGACGACTCATTCTCGTTCGAGCGTGACCACGACAAGATCGCGACCGAGGCAGAACTCGACGGGCTGTACATCGTGCGCTCCAACGTGGAGCCGGAACTGTTCGACGCCGATCAGACGGTGCGCGCGTACAAGGATCTGGCCAAGGTGGAGCGTGCGTTCCGCAGTATGAAGACGGTGGATCTGAAGGTGCGTCCGATCTACCACCGGCGTGCCGATCGGGTACGGGCGCATGTGCTGTTGTGCATGCTGGCCTACTACCTGGAGTGGCACATGCGCAGTGCGCTGGCCCCGGTGCTGTTCGACGACCACCACCGCGCAGCTGGCGAGCAGCAACGCTCGTCGGTGGTGCAACCGGCGCAGCGCTCGCCGGCGGCGCGCAAGAAGGCGGCCAGCAAGCGCACCGCGGATGATCTTCCGGTGCACAGTTTTCGCAGCCTGATTGCCGATTTGGGAACGCTGACGATGAACAAGATGCAACTCGCCGTGGGCGGAACTACCTTCTCGTTGCCGACGCAGCCGACGCCGTTGCAGCAGCGATGCTTCGAGTTACTGGGGGTCTCGCCTCGGATGTAGCCACGGAAGGCACATGACATTATTTGCGTAACTATATGAGACCAAGCAAACTTGGGCTTAGGCGCTTGTGTATCGCCGGGTCCAGCCGCAGCAGTAGTTGTTTCACCGGCGCCGCCGCCCGCCGCCGGCAGCACGGGTCAACGCGCCCGATAGATCACTCATTCCGCCCTCCCCTGCCCTACGGTCCAGCGGTACAGCTCCAGCAGCTCGGCCGCCGCCTTGCCGCTCGCCTCACACTCCGGCGCGGTCTGTCCCCGCGTGAACGCATGCATGTGCGCGATCCACTGGTACAGCACCACCGGAGCCACCGCGGCGCCCCGCTCGACCATCGCCCGGCGCGCCTGCTCGGCCATCGTACCCACCGGCGGCGCCGCGTTTACCACCACGAACGCCCGGACGGCGGCCAGCCGGCACACCTACAGGGTCGCGCCGATGGCGTGCAGATCGGCCACTGCGGCCCGGCAGGGTATCAGCGCGAAGTCTGCCGCAAGCGCCACGGCCTCCGCAGCGTCCGCCACCGCCGGCGCCGTGTCGATCGCCGCCAAAGTGGCGCCACGGGAGCGGGCAGCATCGAGCACCCGCCCGACACGTCGTGCCTGCGCCGCCACCACCACCGGCCGGTCAAGCTCCGCAAGTCGGCCCACACGCTTGCGCTACCCTGCGGGTCCAGGTCGATCACCGCGGCTAAGCCGCCGCCCAGCTCGTGCGCCACGGCCAAGCCTGCCGCAATCGTCGATTTCCCGGCGCCGCCTTTCTGACTGACTACCGCGACCGTTAGCATGCACGTCGCGAAGGAACTGTTCGATCAGCCGCGGCAAAGATCATCCAGCGACGCTGCCTCATGGTAGCGATCATCGAACGGCACCGTGGCGGCCAGGGACAGCAGTTCGCGTTCGTCGGCTCCTATGGCGCGGACCGTGCTGCTGTGCCGGCGAATGTAGTACGCCCACTCGGTCCCCCCTCTTGCCAGAGTGACTCTGGCCTTGTAAGGACACGTCTCCCCACCGGCCGCCCACAGCACGAGGATCGTCCGGCCGCCTATGTCGTACACGCCCGTGAGCGGCTAGTAGTGCGGTTGTATATGGCGGATTGGGCCCAGGCGCAACAACTCGCTTTGCACCGTGTCGATCCGTCCGGGATCGATGCCGCTCGGGGCCTGCAGTGGCTGACCTTCGCGCTCCTCGACGCCCAACACCACATAGCCGCCGCCCAGATTGCCAAAGTCGTTCGCGAACGCGCAGATAGTATGCAACACCGCCTGCGAATTCCAGCCAGCCTTGTACTCCACCGCCCACCCTCGATCGTGCGCTGCCGCAGCAGATCATGAAGGTTGATCGGGAGTGTACCGGTCATGTCGTGACCTTGTTCATCTTTCGTTTTCCAGTCCTCGGAAGCGTTCGCTTCGTAAGCTGCTCTCGCTCGGCCCTGATCCGATCCAGGACGACGGAAGCCGCTTCGTCTGTGTCATCCTGAAGTACGAGTTGACCAGAGAACGCCCTCTTCAAGATCGACTGCCGGAGTGTTCTCGACTTGGCCAACTGAGCTTCAATCTCCTCGACCAACTCGTCAACGACCGACAGCTCACGGTCAATATGCAACACTACCTCCGCTTCCTCAGCGATGCTTGCGACTGGCACAGGAAGATTCTCGACCTTGGAAATGCTTAATGTGTGTAATCCCGAAGTTGAGCTTGCCTCATTTGTGATAAGGTCGCGCCCCAGTGGAGAAAGCAGAAAGCGAAGCGCGAATCGAGGATCGTGTTCCGTGGCCTTCCGAACTCTTATCAGGTGATTCTGATGTCCACAGTCGTGAAGTTCTCCTTGCCACATGGCGACACGCCCGATTTGCTCGATACTGCCGTTGCCTTCTACTACAAGTAGATCACCCGGGTTAAGGACAACGCTCCTTGCTTCCGCGTCTGTTACTCCAATCTTGTGTATGTCATCCGTCAGTACCCCGTCCGCGCACACGTTCGCGACCCTGAGATACTTCATCTTTCGAGGAAGCGCATTCCGCTTTGGATTTTTTGTGAGGCCACCGGACACTTCGGCAACATTACACAGTCGTACCCAGCGCCATCCGTAAGGCAGCAGCGAGGGAGTATCGACTTCGCAAGTAGTGTGAGCGATAGCAATCTCTCTAGGTTTCCTAGGCTTCGCAGGCCTTCTACCCCATCTCGTTCCTTCCTCCCACGCTTCTAAGGCGGTTTCCCAATCTCGAAGTTGCTTTTCGTATCGCACCGACCGTTGTTTCTTGATGGCGGCGAGCAGTTGCTCGGGCGTCTCCAGAAATTCCTTGTTCTCTTCGCGCCAGTGGGCCGTAAGCTTTCCCTCGAAGGCGTGCTTGAGGACGGCTTTGCGGTAGGTCGCCAGTCGAGCGCGCGCCTTCCTCAGGCTCTCGATGCCCGCCTCCAGTTCGGAATACAATTCGTCGATCTTGGTCGCGATAAGACGCTGCGCGCCGATTGGCGCTAGAGGGATTTGAACGGTCGCCAAGTTCCTACGTGAGATTCGCTTACGAGTTGTTCCAGTCTGTAGATCCTCAACTTGCTTACGAACTCCAAGGAAGTTGATCACATGGCAAAGATATGTGCGATCAACTTGCTCCCGATCCGTCCGCACAACGCAAACATCCACAACGGTGACAAATTGTTGATCTCCACCGAGAGGGAATACGCAAGCGCGGCCAAGTGGATCGGGCATTCGTGCGATGAGAATGTCTCCCTTTCGCAAGTATGTGCAACGCAATTCTGTTGCTTTTTCCGAGGTGAGGAATCGTGCTGACCGATTGCGGAATACTCCATCTCCCACATCAGCGAGCTGGATCAATCTCACGTCTCCGTTGGGATCCTGATCTTTGCTCTCCACCCAGTTGCCGTCAGAAAAGATACCATCATGAGGGATAATCGATTCAATTCGCGTAAGCGCCCAGCCCGGCGGTAGTTCGGCGCTCGCAAGTTCAGATGTCATCATCCCGTAAGCTCATCGTTCAGTTCGTCGATCACGGTGTCCATCTGGTTGCCGAAGAGTTGGTGCATTCGGCCCAGGCCGCCTTGCGAGTCGAAGGGGGACATTTCCAGGTCGTCGCGGTCGAGGTGGAAGGAGGTGGCGACGTGGTCGCGGATCATGCGCAGCCATGCCATCTGCTGGTCGTTGAATTTCTCGCCGCTGCCGCTGTGTCGGGTCATGATCCAGGACTGGAAGTTGCGGCGCACGGTTTCCGCGTAGGGCGACAGCGTCTTGTCGATGCCGCAGACACGGCGGACCAGGGCCACAAGGGCGGCAAGCTCTTTGTCGGGGCGCTGGCCCCGGTAGTCGTCGAGCAGCGCGTAGGCCTTCCACACGCGCAGGGGCGCGAGTAGAGGCTTGTCGCCCTTCAGTTTATCGAGCAGCGCGCGAATCATGGCATAGGTCACCTCCCGACGGCGGTGCGGCTGGGCGTAGAAGATGGCCAGCGCTTCGATCTGGTCGCGGTTGGCTTCCAGGTATTCGCGGAAATCCTGCGCCAGGGCTTGCGCGTTCTCCTGGGCGTCGCCCTCCCACTCGGCGCTCAGCACGGTGTCCAGGCTGTCGTGATCGATGGTCTGCTCCTTGTCGCGGCGAATCGAGTCGATCAGGTCGATCAGCTCGCCGGTGAACACGCCGGCGGCGGCGGCGGCGAGCAGGTCGCGCGCCTTGTCCACGGCAGCGGGGGCCGGTTCATCGTCCCCTACCGGGGGATCGAGCTCACGCGCCTTGGCGTCGATCCGGTCGGGGTCGATGGCCGCCAGCAGGTTGCCGACGATGGCGGTCAACTCGACGCCGCCGGCCTGATCCTCGATGCGCTCCCGCTCGCCGTCGTCGAGTTGCCGGTTGAGCCGGGCGAGGCGGCCGGCCAGCGAACTGATCGTTTCTTCGTCGCGGGCACCCATCATCACGCCCATGGCCAGGTCCTTGAGCGGCACGCCGGGCTTGCTGATCAGCGGGCCGCTGTCGGTCTTGACGGACTTGGTGACGCCGACCGCGTCCACGATGACGTAGTGCGTCTTGGCGGTGGCCGCGGAGGGCGTCACCTTCCTCAGATCGTCATGGTCGAGGGTGCGGGTGCCGCGGCCCTTCATCTGCTCAAAGTAGTTTTGGCTGCGCACGTCGCGCATGAAGACCAGGCATTCGAGCGGCTTCACGTCGGTGCCGGTGGCGATCATGTCCACGGTGACGGCGATGCGCGGGTAGTAGTCGTTGCGGAACTGCGTGAGCAGCGACTTCGGATCTCCGTCCACCTTGTAGGTGATCTTGCGGCAGAACTCGTTGCTGGCGCCGAATTCCTCGCGCACCGTCTGGATGATGTCGTCGGCGTGGCTGTCGGTCTTGGCGAAGATCAGCGTCTTGGGGATCTCTTTGCGCCCCGGAAAGATCTCCGGCAGCTTGTCGCGCACGGTGCGAATCACGGTGCGGATCTGATCCGGGTTCACCACCGAGCGGTCCAGTTCCTTGGCACTGTATGCTCGATCCTCGTCCTGAATCTCCCAGCGCTTGCGGCGCGTCAGGCGCTCGCGCTTTTCGACGGAGCCCGCCCTGATCTGCCCGCCGTGCTGCGACCTCTCGGTCTCGACCACGTACACCTCGTTGCCGACGTTGACGCCGTCGGCGACGGCCTGCTCATGGGAATACTCGCTGACCACTTTCTTTCTGAAGAATCCGTAGGTGCGGTTGTCGGGCGTGGCGGTCAGGCCGATCAGGTAGGCGTCGAAATACTCCAGCACCTGGCGCCACAGGTCGTAGATCGAGCGATGGCACTCGTCGATGATGATGAAGTCGAAGAACTCGGGCGGCAGAGTGGGACTGTAGACCACCGGAGGCGACTGTCTCGGCTGCACCAGCTCGGCCGGGTTGATCTCCTCGGCCGCGGTGTCCATCTCCTCGCCCTTGAGGATCGAGTACATGCGCTGGATGGTGCTGATGCAGACCTGGCTGTCGCCGGCCACGAACGACGAGGTGAGCCGCTGCACGTTGTACAGCTCGACGAACTTCCGGTTGTCGTCGCTCGGCACGTAGGCCATGAACTCCTGCTGCGCCTGCTCGCCCAGGTTGCGGGTGTCCACCAGGAATAGAATGCGCTTGGCGTCGGCGTGCTTGAGCAGGCGGTAGACCGCGGTGATGGCGGTGTAGGTCTTGCCGGAGCCGGTGGCCATCTGGATGAGGGCGCGCGGGTGGTCATCCTTGAACGACGCCTCCAGGTTCTCGATGGCGCTGATCTGGCAATCGCGCAGCCCCGCCGGGTCCAGACGCGGCAGCCGGTGCAGCCGTTTGCGGAGCGGCTCGGGCTGGGCGGCCCACTCCTGCATGGTCTCCGGCCGCGGGAAGCTGAATACCTCACGGGAGCGCGGTGCCGGATCGTGGCGGTTGGTGAAGCGCGTCACCACGCCGGTGCTCTCGTAGACGAAGGGCAGCGGCTCGGAATTGTTCACCCACTTGAGTGTCGCCGCGGCATAGGCGCCCGATTGCTCTTCCACCGCGGTGATCTTGTGCCCCCACTCTTCCCGCTTCGCTTCGATCACGCCTACGGCCCGACTGTCGATGAACAGCACGTAGTCCGCCGGACCTACGTCAGTCGGATACTCGCGGACCGCGACGCCCGTGCCGGCGCCGAAGTCGATCTTCCCCATCGCCTGCACGCGCCATCCCGCCTGCTCCAGCTTGGTGTCGATAGCGGTGCGCGCTCGCTGCTCGGGAGTACGGTCATAGTCAGTCATCGTTGCAACGTCGTATCGTCGAGGGACCATCGCCTGGGCGCGTACCGACTCTGCGGTTCCGCTAATCCGGTCGATGACGCCGTCGGCGAATCCTATCACATGGGGTGGCCGGATCGGCAGTGGTGGTCGTGTTCGAGGGTCCGCATGGCCTGACGGCCTCGCACGCTGTCCGACGGCTGACTTGGCGGCGTCCCAGCGGCGCAACCAGGAGACGATCTCCCTCGCCGAGATCCGCAGCCGGCTCGGGGCATAGCCCGCCAAGCCGGCCTGGTCCAAAGTCGCTCGGTCAAAGACCGGGGCGCGCGCAGGCGGGGTCCGCGACGCGCTTGAACCGCAATTGGACGCTGGTTTAGAAGGCAATTGGACGCTGGTATAGACGTCAATCAGACGCTATGATAACCGGCAAATGGCCGAGGATTCACCCTACTACCCGCGCGCACTGACGCCGGTGATCCGTGAGGCGCTCGCGGACACCCCGGTGGTGTGCCTCGTGGGGCCGCGGCAGAGCGGCAAGACGACGCTGGTGCAGCGAATCGCACCGGAGCGCGCTTATGTGAGCCTGGATGAATACAACTACCACCAGGCCGCCAGCCTTGACCCGACCGGGTTCGTGGACAGCCTGCCCGCCGCGGCGGCAATCGACGAAGTCCAGCGAGCGCCGGCGCTGCTGTCCGCCATCAAGGTCGCCGTGGACCGAAATCGCCGCCCCGGGCGCTTTCTGCTGACCGGTTCGGCGAACCTGCTGTTCATGCCCACCGTCAGCGAGTCACTGGCCGGACGCATGGAGACGGTACAGATGTATCCGCTCGCCGAGGCGGAGAAGGAACGCCAGCCCGGTGGTTTCCTGCGTGCATTGACGGAAGGCAACCTCAAGCCGCACATCTCAGGCGCGGCCGCAGCGGAAGGACCGGCGCTCGCGGAGCGGCTGGTAGCCGGCGGCTATCCGGAGCCCCTCACCCGCGCGCCGCGTCGTGCTCGCCAGTGGCACCGGCAGTACCTGCGAAGCATCATCGATCGCGATGTCCGCAACGTGGCACGGGTACGCGACGCGAACGAGCTCGCCCGGCTCCTGCAACTGCTCGCTCTGCGCAGCGCGGAGTTGCTCAACGTCAGCACTCTCGGCGACGCGCTCGGCCTCGGGCGGGAGACGGTGGAGCGCTACATCACGGTTCTGGAGCGACTGTTCCTGGTTCGCCGCCTGAGGGCGTGGCACCGCAACCCGTCCAGGCGGCTCGTCAGATCGCCGAAAGTGCACCTGATCGACAGCGGATTGGCGGCCACGCTTGCCGGCCTGACGGCCGCCGACTGGCTCGCACAGCGTGACCGTATGGGACACCTGCTGGAGTCCTTCGTCGTCCAGCAACTCATCGCCCAGGCTGCATGGACCGATCCCGACCTGCGTTTCTGGCACTACCGGGACAAGGATCAGGTTGAGGTCGACTTGGTGATCACGCGCGGCGCGCGCACGTGGGGCGTCGAGGTGAAGGCATCCGCCACCGTCACGGCCCGCGATGGTCGCGGGCTGCTCCGCCTGGCGGAACGCTGCGGCGACGACTTCCAGCGCGGCATCGTTCTGTACAACGGCCGGGATCTGCTGCCGTTACGCGGCGAGCGCATCTTCGCCGTCCCGATCAGCCGGCTGTGGCAGTGTTAGTGAGTGCGATTCCGGCCACTCGGCGATGGTCAGCGCGACGAGCTGATAGGAGCTGAACAGCAGCCATAGCCCGACCGGCCGGTCCTCGTACAGGAGGCTGCGCTTGACGGCCGGAAGCCGGGTGGTGTACCCACAGGGGAATCGACAGATCCAGAGGAGGATTCGGTTTGAAACACGTATTGATGATGGTGGCGCTGCTCGTGGCGGGCAGCGGGCTGGCGGTCGCCGGCGGACAGCAGGACGCTTCCGCGGCGTCGGCGTCGGCGTCGGAGGCGCCGGCGGCGGCCAGCGGGGCTGGCGGCTACCTGGAGGCGCCGATGCTGGCGGAGCGGGTGGCGGCCGGCGAGTTGCCGCCAGTGAATGAGCGGCTGCCGGAGAGTCCGCTGGTGCTGACGCAGGAGCGCAGCGCGGCGCCGGACGGCCTGCTGGACGAGCTCAAGATCGGCCAGTACGGCGGCACCGTGCGGCTGGTCAACCTGGCGCCCAACTTCGCGCCGGAGATGTACTTCATGACCATCGAGACGCTGCTGGCGCGGCCCGGATGGATCAGCATGGAGCATCCGCTCACCGGCAACATCTTCGAGAACTACGAGATCAGCCCCGACAAGACCACCTTCACATTCCAGATGCGGCGCGGCATGCGCTGGTCGGACGGCGAGCCGCTCACTACCGAGGACGTGGCGTTCTACCACGAGGACATCCTGCACAACGAACTGCTCACCCCCAACATCGGCAGCCGCTATCGCTCCGGCCTCGCCCCCACCGGCGACGTCTACCAGTTCGAGGTGATCGACGACTACTCCTGGCGCATCACGTTCAGCGAGCCGACGCCCGGCTTCCTGGACGAGGTCAACAAGCCGTGGCTCGACTACACGGTGTTCATTCAGCCCAAGCACTACCTGGCGCAGTTCCATGCCGACTATGCAGACGCGGACGAGCTGAACAAGAAGGTGGCCGACGCCGACCTGCTGTCCGACGAGTGGCCGCGCCTGTTCAATCTCAAGATGCTCACGCCGTGGGAGGGCAAGACCCCGGACGTGGTCGACATTCCGGTGCTGCACCCATGGGTGGTGACCAGCAGCTCGCCGACGCAGACGATCTTCGAGCGCAACCCGTACTACTTCAAGGTGGACGCGGCCGGCAACCAACTCCCCTACATCGACGGCATCGTCAGCACCAAGGTGGAGGGATCCGAGGGCGCCAACCTGAAGATCATCGCCGGCGAGGTGGACCTGGCCGACGAGCTGGCCAAGATCTCGTCGCTGCCGCTGTACCGCGAGAACGAGGGCAATGGATACCGAGCGCTCGGTTCGGGCGTCCCCTACAACCCGGTGGTGCACGCGTTCAACTTCGCCTACGAAGATCCCCTGTGGCGCGAGCTCGCCGGCGACCTGCGTTTCCGCACGGCGCTGAACCTGGCCATCAACCGCGACGAGATCATCGACGCGGTGTACTACGGCTTCGCCTCGCCGCCGGTGTGGGTGCCGGCCGAGTTCAACCCTGAGGAAGCCAACCGGCTGCTCGACGAGGTGGGCCTGGACAAGCGCGACAACGACGGCTGGCGGCTTGGCCCCGACGGCGAGCGCTTCGAGATCAACCTGGAAGTGGCGGCGCACCTGCCGGACACGGTGCCGGCCAACGAGTTGATCGCCGAGCACTACAAGGCGGTGGGCATCTTCACCACCCTCAAGGTGGTCGAGATCGGACTCCTGTTCGAGCACCGCAACGCCAATCAACTGCAGATCGATACGGTGTGGAACGAGGCCACCACCATGCACGCGTTCGGCCACGCCCGGTCGCATCTGATCCATCACATTCCGCCGTGGAACCAGTGGTACAACACCGGCGGCACGGCCGGCGAGGCACCGCCGGACTGGTTCCAGGAGCTGTACGAGCTGGGCATCGGCATCGGTCCCGGGATCCCGTGGGACCAGGGCATCGTCGACCGCTACCAGCAGACCTTCTACGACACCATCCCGCAGATCAACGTGACCTACAATCCGGGCACGGTGCTGATCGTCAACGAGCGGCTCGACAACGTGTTCACCGAGGGCGTGGCGCAGTGGGTGATCTACAGCTCCGAGCAGCTCTTCTACGGGAGTTGACGCGGGCTTTGATGGGCAAGCTCCCACCGGGGCGGGCGGGGCGTGACGTGCCGCTCGCGCGGCGCTGACGGCGCCCGCCACCCCGGTGCTGGTCTATTTCGCGCGGCGGGTGGCGGGCTTCGTCCCGCTCCTGCTGCTGGTCTCGGCGGTGAGCTTTCTGATTATTGAGCTGCCGCCGGGCGACTACCTCACCTCCTACGTCATCGCGCTGGAGGCACAGGGCAACCGCGTCTCCGAGGCGCAGGTCGCCAATCTGTCCGCGTACTACGGGCTCGACAAGCCGGTCTACGTCCGCTACTTCACCTGGTTGAGCAACATCGTCACGCGCGGCAACCTGGGCTGGTCGTTCGCCCACGACCGGCCGGTATCGGTGGTAATCGGCGAGCGGCTCGGTCTGACCGTGCTGGTGGCGATCACCACTCTGATCTTCACCTACGTGGTGGCGGTGCCGATCGGGGTGTTCTCGGCGGTGCGGCAGTACTCGTTCTTCGACTACTTCTGGACCTTCTGGGGCTTCGCCGGCCTGGCGATCCCCAACTTCCTGCTCGCCCTGGTGCTGCTGTGGATCTCGTTCCGCTACTTCGGCGTCGCCATCACCGGGCTGTTCGCGCCCGAGTTCGTGGACGCGCCGTGGAGCCTGGCGCGGGTGTGGAACATGCTGCAGCGGCTGTGGGCGCCGGTCCTGGTGGTGGGCACGGCCGGGATGGCGGCCCTGATCCGCGTCATGCGCGCCACCCTGCTCGACGAGCTGCGCAAGCAGTATGTAGTGACCGCGCGCGCCAAGGGCGTCAGCGAGCGCCGCCTGCTGTTCAAGTACCCGGTGCGGCTGGCGATCAACCCGATCATCAGCGGCATCGGCTGGCTGCTGCCGAGCATCATCTCCGGCGCCACCATCACCTCCATCGTGCTCAACCTGCCCACCACGGGGCCGGTGCTGCTGGGCGCACTGGTGGCGCAGGACATGTACCTGGCGGGCAGCTTCATCATGGTGCTGTCGGTCCTGGTGCTGGTCGGCAACCTGATCTCCGACGTCGTACTGGCCTGGGTCGATCCGCGCATCCGGTTCGATCAACTCGAAACATGACCGCCCGCGCCCGGCCCCGAACCGGCACCGCCACCACCGACGAGAGCTATTACGTCGCCTCGCAGTGGCAGATGATGTGGTGGAAGTTCCGCCGCCACCGGCTGGCCCTGATCGCCGGCCCCGGCCTGCTGTGCATCTATCTGCTGGCGCTGTTCGCCGACTTCGTCGCCCCGTATGGAGTGAGCACTCGCTTCCCCGACTACCTGAGCGCCCCGCCGAACCGTATCCGCCTGTTCGGCAGCGGCGGCAGCGACGGCGGCGCCTACGTGTACGGCATGCGCGTGGAACGCCACCCGCACACCATGCGCAAGATTTACGAACCCGACCGCGAGCAGCGCTATGCGGTGCGATTCTTCGCCGCTGGCGAGGAGTACCGCTTCTGGGGCACGTTCAAGACCCGCATCCACCTGTTCGTGCCCGCCGAGGAGGGCGCTCCCCTGTTTCTGTTCGGTACCGACCGGCTCGGCCGCGACCTGTTTTCGCGCGTGCTGTACGCGGCGCGCATCTCGCTGTCGATCGGCCTGGTGGGGGTGCTGATCAGCACCGTGCTGGGGGTGCTGCTGGGCGGCGTAGCCGGCTACTTCGGCGGCGCCGTCGACCGTGTGGTGATGCGGCTGGTCGACCTGCTGGCCTCCATTCCCACCATCCCGCTGTGGATGGGGCTGGCGGCGGCGGTGCCCCGGCAGTGGACGGTGCTCACCACCTACTTCGCGATCACCCTGATCCTGTCGCTGGTGGGCTGGACCCACCTGGCGCGCGTGGTGCGCGGCCGCTTCCTGTCGCTGCGCGAGGAGGACTTCGTGATGGCGGCGGTGGTGGCGGCGGCCAGCGAGCGCGCCATCATCTTCGGCCACCTGCTGCCGTCGTTCTTGAGCTACGTGATCGTGTCGCTGACGCTGGCGGTGCCGGGCATGATCCTCGGCGAGACCGCGCTCAGCTTCCTCGGCCTGGGCATCCAGCCGCCGGCGGTGAGTTGGGGCACGCTGCTGCAGGACGCGCAGAACTTCCAGGCGGTGTCACGCCAGCCGTGGTTGCTGATCCCGTGCCTGTTCGTGGTGCTCACCGTGCTGCTGTACAACTTCCTCGGCGACGGCATGCGCGACGCCGCCGACCCCTACTCGTGACCGGCGCGCACCGGTAGCATTGGACGCGCCACCGCCCGACGAGGTAGCGTGTGAACACGGGAGCGACGGATGTTGACGGCAGTGAAGAAGAAGCTGTTCACGGTTGACGACTACTACGCCATGGCTCACGCCGGCATCCTCGGCGAGGACGACCGCGTCGAACTGATCGAGGGAGAGGTCATTCAGATGGCGCCTATCGGCAGCAGACACCAGGCGGTGGTCGACCGCCTCAACCGCCTGTTCGTTTCGCGCGTGGGCGACCGCGCGATCGTCCGAGTACAGGGGCCGTTGCGGCTGGCGCCCATCACCGAGCCGCAGCCCGACCTGCAACTGCTGGCGCCGCGGGACGACTTCTACGCTGCCGCGCATCCGTCGCAGTACGAGGCGCTGCTGGTAGTCGAGGTGGCGGACACCTCGTTGCGCTTCGACCGAGGCCAGAAGGCGGCGATCTATGCCCGGCGCGGTGTGCTTGAGCTGTGGATCGTCGACGTGGCCGGCGAGCGCATCCTGGTGCGGCGCGAGCCATCCGCGGCCGGGTACGGCGAGTCGTTGGCGGTCACGAGAGGTGAATCCCTCTCGCCGCAGGCATTCCTGGACATCGTCGTCAGCACCGACGAACTGCTGGGGCCGCGCTAGCCGTCCCGGCCTGCTACCTGCGGCTTTCCCGACACCTTGCTACTCGCCGCGGCGAGATGGGGTCCGCTTCTGGGGAACGCGCACAATTTCCAGGCTCGAACGCGCCAGCCGTGGCTGCCGCTCGCGTGGCTTGCGCGACGCCGCCGACCCCTACTCGTGACCAGCGGGTACCGGTAGCATTGGACGCGCAGCCGCCCGACGATAGGGGACATTTTTCGCTGGACGTCAGCGGTAGGCGATGCACTGGCCAACGGGGCGTCAGCCGACAAGGAGGGAGTGATGGCAGTCGAAACAAGCGAGGTGTGGCGGCTGGATGACCGGGTGGCGCTGGTTGCCGGCGGAGCCGGCGCCATGGGCTCCGCCACCGCGCGCCGATTCGCGGCAGCCGGGGCGCGCGTGGCGGTGGCCGATTACCGGGTGGACGCCGCCGAGGCGGTCGCCGCGGAGTTGGCGGCAGCGGGCAGCGAGGCGGTGGCGGTGCCGCTCGACGTGGCCACGGCCGGCACCTGGCAGGCGGCGGTGGAACAGGTGGAGGCGCGCTTCGGCACCCTGACTACCATGTGCTACCTGGCCGGCGGCAACCACCGGATCAGCTATGACGCGATGACCGAGGCGCAGTTCCGGCGCATCATGGAACTGAACCTGACCGGCATCTTCATCGGCATCAAGGCGGTGGTGCCGGCGATGCGGCGCGCCGGCGGCGGCTGCATCCTCACCGTCGGCTCGCTGGCCGCGCTGCGCGCCGGCGGCGGCGCGCCGGCCTACGCATGCAGCAAGTTCGGCGTCAACGCGCTCACCGCGGTCACCGCCCGCGCCTACGCCGCCGACGGCATCCGCTGCTGCCAGGTAAACCCCGGGCACGTCGACACACCGTTCCTGCGCGCCTCCACCGACTACAGCCCCAACGACTGGTCCACGTCGATCGACAACCCGGTCAACTATGAGCGCCGCCGCCGGGCGACGGCGCTGGGGCGGCTCACTCAGCCGGCGGAAATCGCCGAAGCGTTCGCTTTCCTCGCTTCAGACGCCGCGGCCATGATCACCGGCTCGGCAATCACCGTAGACGGCGGCGCCGCCCTGACCTGAAGGCGGAACGCGCCGCGGCCGCCGATACCGGCGGGCGGGCGGTAGTGACGGCTCAGCCCGCCCCGGCTTCGAGCAGCATGGTCACGCCCATGTCGTGGTAGGGGCGCGGATCATCGCCCGCCGAGGTGCGCATGCACACCTGCCTGCCGGTGCCCTGCAGATCGCGCGCCAGATAGCGCACGCAGTCATCGACGGTCTGCAGCGCATGGTTGGGGTGGCGCTGAATGTCGAAGGTCATGTCGGCGGGACCGATGGTGAAAAAATCGACGCCATCCTTGGCGAAACGCCGCGCGGCATTGGTGGTCGCGGCTATCGACTCGATCTGCATCGCCAGGGCGCCGGTTTGCTCCCACAGCGCCGCGTAGTCGGCCAGCGACTGATCGGTGAAGCCGACCCGCGCCGCACCGCCCCAGGAGCGCACGCCACGCGGCGAATAGTAGAAATTGGCCACCGCCTCATCGACCGTGGCCTCGGTTTCCACCTGCGGTACCTCGATCGCGGTCGGCCCCAGGTCGAGCATGTTGCCCACCAAGTAGGTGAACCGGGTGTGCTTGATGCGGAACATCACCGGCACCCCCACCTCAGCGGCGGCGACGCAGAACTTCGCGAGGCGGATCTCGCTGAACGGCGAGTGCTGCGCATCCACCGACACGAAGTCATAGGGCCGGCGCTGCACCACCTCGCGCAGCCAGTCGGCGTCCGGGCGCATGGCGATCGACGCGCCGAAGAGCTGTTCGCCGGCACGAATACGTTGCTTGAAGGTTTTCGTTGCGGTCATGAGCCGGCACTGTATCACACGGCGACATTTCCATTGCGCGACGCGCCGCAGCGCGCCGGTAACGCTCGCAAGTCCACCCTGGCAACCCTGGCACGCTCCGCTGGCATTCCGCGTTTCCTCCGTTATAGGATGGGCGGCACATGGAACGGCACATCGAAACGGTGGTGCGGCGCCCGTCGCTGGTCGGCGAAGGCGCCCTGTGGGACAGCGAACGGCAGGTGCTCTACTGGGTCGACATCATCGGGCAGAAGCTGTTCGTGTACGATCCGGCGACCGGCCAGAATCGCGAAATCGACACGCTGCAGGCGGTGGGCACCGTGGTGCCGCGCGCCTCGGGCGGCCTGATCGTGGCCCTGCACAACGGCTTCGCGAGCCTCGACCCGGACAGCGGGTTGCTGCGGCCGATCGCGGATCCGGAGCGGGACATCCCGACGAACCGGTTCAACGACGGCAAGTGCGATCCCGCCGGGCGGCTGTGGGCCGGCACCATGGATTTCGACGGCGAACCGGACCGCGGGGCGCTCTACTGCCTGGACACCGACGGCACCGTCACGCGCAAGTTCGGCAACGTCACCATCTCCAACGGCATCGTGTGGAGCCTCGACCAGCGCACCATGTATTACATCGATACGGGCCGCAACAACGTGCGCGCGTACGACTATGACATGGCGACCGGCGCGATCGGCAACGAGCGCGTCACCGTGACCAACGCCGGCCGCGGACACTTCGACGGCATGACCATGGATGCCGAGGGCATGGTGTGGATCGCCATTTTCGGCGGCGCCGCGGTGCGCCGCTACGACCCGGAGAGCGGCGCACTGCTCGACTCCATTGACCTGCCGATGAGCCAGATCACCTCCTGCGCATTCGGCGGCGCCGACCTGACCGACCTGTACATCACCTCGGCCTGCCTGCGCATGAGCGAAAGCGAGCGCTCGGCCGAACCGTTGGCCGGCTCACTGGTAAAGGTCGTGCCCGGCGTCAAGGGCCTCCCGGCAGTCCCCTACGCCGGCTGATTCTCGGGGCGTCTGTCAGTCGCTGTCCGTCTTGCAGGCTGCCATATGGCGGACCGCGCGCGGCGGGCGGTCAGTCGTTGTCGGTCACCGTAAGCGTGGCGATGGACGGCGAGCCGACCCGGTAGTTGCGGCCGGGCAGGATGGTGGCGGTCACGACGCTGTCCGGTTCCTGAACGGTGTCGTTGTCGGTGGCGACGGCCAATAGCCCTGCAACCCGAGCGGCAGATCAGCAGTTCAGGAACGCGCGCTGCTTCCCGAGCGGCTTGCAAAGCGCCCACTTCGTGCGGCATCGTCCATCAGTACGATTGGCGCAGTGCCGGCTTGACGACAGCTTGTCCGCGGTCATAGGTTGCCGGCTCGTGACCCTGCCCCGTGACATCGCAGCCGTGCTCGAACGAGATCGGCCCGGCTTCCACGGCGCGGCGGCGTTCCGGGCCGACATTACCCGTGACGGGCGCCTGCAGGCGGAGTGGCTGGTGGCGGGCCGGGACGGTATCGCCCAGGTCGGCGGCGGCGCGATGACCTGGATGAGTGCCGATGATGTCGCCGCGCTTGCCACTCACGCCTACCTGAGCGGCGGCCGCGTCACCGCGCGGCGCGGTACAGAGACGCTGCTGCTGGCGCGCTACTCCGGCGTGGGCACCGCCGAGGCGCAAGCGTTCGTGGATGCCGCCAACCGCCTCCTGCAACCCGCCGGCGCCGGCGACGGTCCCGCGGACGCCGCGCACGGGACCGGCACTGCCTCCGAGGCCGCGGATACGCGGCGCGTGCTGCAGCGCCTGGTCGCCATGATGCCGCGCAGCAAGTACTGGCGCCTGCCGGTGTTCTGCCTGGCGCTCGCCGGCGGCGCCGGCGCCGCGGTGGTCGCGCCGTTCCTGGCCGGGAGCTTCCTGTTCGACCAGGTACTCGCGCCGCAGGGCCGCTTCGCCGGCATGGTGCTGCTGGCCGTCGGCCTGATTCTGCTCGCCCGCCTCGCCGAGGTGGGATTCAGCATCACCTGGGGCTGGGTCAACGCCGCCTTCATCCACGACCTGGAAGTCACCCTCAAGCGCACCGCGTTCCACTCTCTGCAGCGCCTGTCGATGCGCTTCCACACCGCCCGCCACACCGGCGAGCTGATGACGCGCCTGGAGCAGGACGCCTCCGATGTTGCACTCCTGTTCCATATCATCGCGCCGTCGGCGCTGCACGGCGGCATCTTCCTGGCCGGCTCCCTCGCCGCCATGCTGCTGCTCGACTGGCAGCTCGCCATCGCCGCCATCCTCCCCTTTCCGCTGCTGTTGATCGCCTTCCGGCGCATCCTGCCGGAGGTCAATTCCTACTTCGACCGGCTGTTCCGTGCCGAGGCCCAGTTGCGCACCGTGACCAGCGACTCGCTGACCGGCGCCCGCGTGGTGCGCGCGTTCGGCGGGCAGCAGCGCGAGCTGGCCAGGTTCGCCGTCCCCAACCGAGAGTCGGCGCGCCTCGGCTACCTGGCGCAGGCGATGGTGGGCACCACGCGCCCGCCGATGGAGCTGGTCACCGAGCTGGTACTGGTGGGGGTATGGGCCGCCGGAGCGTGGGCGGTGGTGCGCGGCCAAGTGACGGTGGGACTGGTGGTCACCTTTGCCGCTTACCTGGGCCGCTTCTTCTGGCCGGTGGGCGGACTGGTCGACCTGGCCGAGGACTGGGGCCGGGTGGCCACCGCCGCGCGGCGCCTGCTGGCCCTGATCGACGCCCGCTCCGACCTGCCGGGACCGCGCCAGCCGCGCCGCATCTCCGGCGCGCGCGGCGGGGTCGCCCTGGAACGGGTGTCGTTCAGTTACCAGCCGGGACAGACGGCGCTGCGCGACGTGAGCCTGCACGCCGCGCCGGGTGAGATGATCGGCCTGGTGGGGCCCACCGGGGCCGGCAAGTCGACGGTAATCAACCTGCTCGCGCGCCTCTACGATGCCGATGCCGGCGTGGTGCGCGTGGCGGGACACGACGTGCGCGACCTGTCGGGCGTGGACCTCGCCGCACAGCTCGGCGTGGTGCTGCAGGACACCTACCTGTTCATCGGCAGCGTGGCCGCCAACATCGGCTACGCCAATCCGCGCGCGCCGCGCGAGCAGATCATCGCGGCCGCGATGGCTGCCGATGCCCACCTCTTCATCCTGGAGCTGCCGGACGGCTACGACACCGAGCTGAGCGCCGGCGGACAGGGGCTGTCCGGCGGCCAGCGGCAACGGCTCGGCATCGCGCGCGCCCTGCTCGCGGATCCGCCCATCCTGCTCATGGACGAGGCTACCTCCAGCGTCGACACCGAAACCGAGGTGCGCATCCAGGGCGCGCTCGAGCGGCTGGTGCACGGGCGCACCGTGGTGGTAATCGCACACCGCCTGTCCACGCTGCGGCGCGCGGCGCGCCTGTATGCGCTGGACGGCGGCCGCGTCGTGGAAAGCGGCACCCACGACCAGTTGATGCGCGCCGGCGGCTACTATCGCCGGCTCGTGCAGCGCCAGCGCGAAGCGCTGCACGTCATTGGAGTTGGAGAATGAACGGAACCGAGGACGCAACCGGTGCCGACGCGGCCCGCCTGCCCCGCCTGGGGCCCGACCGGGTTCGGTTCGAACGCACCGGCGGCTACCTGGTGCGGGCGCTGCTGGCGGACGGCGCCAGTCACCAACCGGTCGACTTCTATCGCGCCTTCCCCTACTCCGCTCCCGACGACCTGATCGCGATGCGCGACAGCAGCGGCGCCGAGCTGGGCATCCTCGCTCCGCTGGCGGAGTTTCCCGCCGCCGACCGCGACATCGTGCTGGAGGAACTGCAGCGCCGCTACTTCGCGCCGCGCATCATGGCCGTCGACGCGCTCGACGAGCGCTTCGGCCAGTCGCACTGGCGGGTTGTCACCGACGCCGGTCCGGCCCGCTTCACCGTGCAGAACGAGCACGTCAACCTGCGCGATCTGCCTGACGGTACGCTGCTGCTGATCGCCGTCGACGGCAACCGCTACCGGCTCGGCGCGCGCGCCGAGCTGGAGCCGCGCATTCGGCGCAAGCTGGAGGCGATGTTTTGATCGTCCCGTCCGAGGTGGCGGCGCTGGCCGCGCGCGCCGCTCCCGGCGAGGCGCCGCTGCACTGCCTGCCGGCGGACCTGGACCGGCACGCCCGCTACCAGCACGGCTACACGGTGATCACGGCGTCGAGCATTCTGGCCATCGCCGGCGCGCGCGTGGACCGCTACCCGCGCAGGCCGGGCGACCGCATCGCCGCGCACGTGATGACCGGCTCCGGCGTGCTGCTCGTCGCGCGCGCGGACGGCGGCGACGGCGGCAGCAGCCACGCCGTCGCCTGGTTCAGCCGCCGCCACGCCACCGCCTACCTGCGCCTGGCAGCCGCCCTCGGCGCGGCCGAGTCCGCCGCCGTGCCGGACGGCGACGCGCCGCAACGAGGCGGCACGAGCACCGATCAGCGCGGCGGGTTTGCCCGCGACTGGGTGGCCGAGCCGCTGCGCGACCCGCGCGGCGTCCTGACCCGGCTGACCGCGTTCCTGCGCCCGCAGCGCGGGATCATGCTGTACACCCTGGTCCTGTTCGCCGCGGCCAATCTGCTCACCCTGCTGATCCCGCAACTGACGCGCATTCTGATCGACCGCACTCTGGTGCCGCGCACCATGGAACCGGGGCCGGTAGCGCTGCTGCTCGCGACGATGGCCGCTGCCTACGTATTGCGCACCGGCATCACCATCCTGCGCAACCGCGGCGTGGCGCGCCTCAGTTCACGGCTGGTGCATGACCTCCGCACCGCCGTGTTTACCAGCGTGCAGGCCATGTCGCTGCGCTTCATTGCCGCCAAGCCGCCCGGCGACGTAGTCAACCGGGTCGCCATCGACACCACCAACGTGCGCCGCTTCCTGGAGAGCTGGGGCACCGACGGCGTCAGCCAGGTGTTGCTGTTCGTGCTGCTGTGCATCGTTACCTTCGCCCAGAACTGGCTGCTGGCCCTGCTCACCGTCTCGACGATCCCGCTTGCCCTGCTGCTCGCCGTGATCGTGTGGCGCCTGGCGCGCTGGATGGAGCGCACCCACCACCGCCTGCATGACAAGATCGGCACCTTCGTGCTCGACGTGCTGGCCGGCATCCGGGTGATCAAGGCATTTCGGCGCGAGTCCGCCGAGGTGGATCGCTACCGGAGCTGGACCGCCCGCAAGTACGTGATCGACGTGCGCAACCAGAAGATCTGGCGCGTCATGGGTCCGCTGGTGGAGTTCGCGACCCGGCTCGGCGAGCTGCTGGTGTTCCTGGCCGGCGGCTACCTGGTACTGGCCGGCCAACTGAGTCTGGGCGAACTGGTGCAGTTCGCCGCCTACGTAATCCTGCTTGCCGAGCCGCTGGCGTGGGCCGGCGAGGTTCCGCAGCGCCTGGTCGAGGCGTTGACCTCGGCGGAGCGCATTTTCGAGGCGATCGACCAGCAGCCGGAGATCAGGACAGCGGCGCGGCCGGTGCGCCGGACACTGACCGGCGAGGTGGAGTTCCGGAACGTGGAATTCGCCTATCGCCCCGGCGAACCGGTGCTGAACGATTTCTCGCTGCATCTGCCCGCCGGCGACACCACCGGACTGGTGGGCGCGTCCGGCGCCGGCAAGTCGACGGTGATCAACCTGCTGCTGCGCCTGTACGATGTGGACGGCGGGCGGATTCTGCTCGACGGCACCGACGTGCGCGTCCTCGAGCCAGCGTCGCTGCGCAGCCAGGTGGGGGTGGTGCTGCAGGATCCGTTCCTGTTCACCGGCTCGGTGGCGGACAACATTCGCTACGCCAAGCCCGCTGCCACCGATGCCGAGGTGGTGCGCGCCGCGCGCATCGCGCAGGCGTACGACTTCGTGATGCGATTTCCCGATGGCTTCGATAGCGCGGTCGGCGAGCGCGGCCAGCGGCTGTCGGGCGGCGAGCGGCAGCGCATCTCGATCGCGCGCGCCATTCTGCATGATCCGCGCATCCTGATTCTCGACGAGGCGACCTCGGCGCTCGACCTGGAGACCGAGGAGCGCATCCATGCCGCGCTTGCCGCGCTCACCAGCGGGCGCACGGTGATCGCCATCGCGCACCGGCTGACCACCCTGCGCCGCGCCCGGCGGCTGGTGGTGCTGGCGGGCGGGCACATCGCCGAGTTGGGCAGCCATCAGGAGCTGATGGCCGCCGGCGGTCGTTATCGCGCCATGGTCGAAGCGCAACGCGCCCTCGCCGACGCGCAGACCCTCACGCACGCATGAACGGGAAGCCGGTTCGCGGTGCCGGTACCGTGCAGACGCGTCCCGATCCACGATAGCCTCAGGGCTCATGGCAAAGAACAAGACTGCGCCGACCGGCGCCAGCGTCGATCAGTTCCTGACCGGCATCGACAACCCGCGGCGCAGAGCCGACAGCCTCACGCTGCTGGCATTGATGAAGCAGATTACCGGACTCGCCCCGGAGATGTGGGGACCGAGCATCGTCGGTTTCGGGTCTTATCACTACCGCTACGACTCGGGACGCGAAGGCGACATGCCGCTGACCGGTTTCTCGCCGCGCAAGCAGAGCCTGACCGTGTACATCATGCCGGGGTTCGCCGGCTACCAGGACCTGCTGGGCCGGCTTGGCAAACACCGCACCGGCGTCTCCTGCCTGTACATCAACAAGCTCGCCGACGTCGATCGGGAAGTGCTCACCGAACTCATCAGCCGATCGTTCGCTCACATGAGGCACACCCACCGCTGACCCGACCATGCACGCCGTGACTGTGCCGGATGCAAGAAACCGGCGCAACCCGCTGAGCGGCCCTGACGGGGCGTTCTTGACGATTCGGCGCGCCGTCCCATACTGATAGCCATGTTGCGGACTCTGCGCTCGGTGCTGCGTTTTCGGCGGCGGGCGCGTACGCGCGCCGAGCGGTTGCGAGCCGAAGCGGTGAACATCGACGATCTGCGGCGACTGGCGTTGCGCCGGCTGCCGAACGGGGTATTCAACTACATCGACGGCGGCGCCGAGGACGAGGTCACCATGCGCGCCAACCGCGAGGCGTTCCGGCGCTGGAACTTCGCCCCGCGCGTACTGCGCGACATGTCGCGGGTGGATACCTCGACAACGCTGCTCGGCCGCCGGCTGCCGTTTCCGCTGGTACTGGCGCCCGCCGGCTTCACCCGCATGCCCGACCCGGACGGCGAGCTGGCGGTAGCCCGCGCCGCCGCCCGCGCCGGAATCCCCTATTGCCTGTCCACCGTGGCGACCCGTTCGATCGAAGAGGTGGCCGCCGCTGCCGACGGCTGCCATTGGTTTCAGCTCTATCCGTTGCGCGACCGAGAGCTGACGCGGGACCTGGTGCAGCGGGCCGCGGCCGCCGGCTATCAGGCGATGATGCCCACCGTGGACATGGCGGTATCGGGCCGCCGCGAACGCGACGTGCGGCGCGGCTTCACGCTGCCGCCGCAGATCGGCCTCGGCACCATCCTGGACGGCATCCGCCATCCCGGATGGACCTGGCGCTTCATTCGGTCGGAACCGATCGTGTTCTCCAACGTCCTCGGACGCTCGGCATCCGACGGCACCACGCCGGTAGCCCTCGCCGACTTCATCAATACGCAATTCGATCCCGGATTTAGCTGGCAGGACGTGGCGTGGCTGCGCGACGCGTGGCAGGGCTCGCTGGTCATCAAGGGCATCCAGACGGTCGCCGACGCCCGCATCGCCGCCGACCACGGTTGCGACGCGATCGTGCTGTCGAATCACGGCGGCCGCCAGCTCGACGGTGCGCCGCCGGCTCTCGACCTGGTCGCGCCGGTGGCGGATGCGGTCGGGGATCGCATCGCCCTGATCTGCGACGGCGGCGTGCGCCGCGGCGGCGACATCGTCAAGGCGCTCGCCCTGGGCGCCGACGCCTGCATGGCCGGCCGCGCCTATCTCTACGGATTGGGCGCCGGCGGCGAAGCGGGGGTCGACTACGCCATCAGCCTGCTGGCCGAAGAGATGAGCCGCACCATGGCACTCATCGGCTGTACCTCGGTAGCCGAGATCGGCCGCGCTCACGTGGCCCCGGCGAGCCAGCCGGCGTAACGGCGCGGCGATCATGGGGCGGGTAATCGGCCTCACCGGCGGCATCGGTTGCGGCAAGTCGCTGGTCGCCGGCCTGCTCGGCGAACGCGGCGCGGCGGTGATCGACGCGGACACGGTCGCGCACGAGGTGTACCTTCGCGGCAGCGCGGGCTGGCACGCGGTGGTCGCGGCGTTCGGCAACGAGGTCCTGGACGCCGACGGCACCATCTCGCGGCCGCGGTTGGGCCGCATCGTGTTCAGCGCCGACGCCGCCCGCCGCACGCTGAACGGCATCGTCCACCCGCGCGTGCGCGGCCTGCTCGCCGACCGCATCGCCGGTGCGCAACGCGCCGGCGCCGCCGTGGTGGTGGTGGAAGTGCCGCTCCTGGTCGAGGCGATCATGGCGGACGGCGGCTGGACGCGCATCTACGACGAGATCTGGGTGGTGACCGCCCCGCAAAGGCAGGTGATCGACCGCGTGCTGGCGCGCGGCGGTATGGACGAAGCGCACATTCGGGCGGTGATCGAGGCGCAGGCGAGCCCCGAACAGCGGCTCCGCTACGCCGACGTGGTGATAGACAACAGTGCCGGTATCGACTGCCTGCGCGAGCGGGTGGCGGAACTGTGGGGCGAGCGGCTGGCACGGCCATGATAGGATACCGCCGCAACGGGAGGAACGATGCCATTTGTCGCACTGAATGAATTGCCGAAGCTGGAGCTGTTCCCGGGGATACGCAGCGCCCTGGTCGCCGGCGAGCGCGTAATGCTGTCCGCACTGGAGATGGAGGAAGGCGGCGTGGTGCCGGAGCACAGCCACCCGCACGAGCAGGCCGGAGTGGTGATCGAGGGCCGGTTGCGGTTGCGCATCGGCGATGAGGAGCGCGAGCTGGGCCCCGGCGATGCCTTCCTGATCCCGTCGCACGTGGTCCACTCGGGCGTCGTCACCGCCGGCCCGGCACGGGTGCTGGACATCTTCAGCCCGGTGCGAGAGGACTACGTGAGCCGGTACAACAGCTTCACGGGCACCGACAACGATACCCGCTGGCGCGCCCGCTGACGGAGACAACGGAAATGGCGCACCTGTTTGGACGCGACTACACGAAGGCGGAGTTGCTGCGGCTGGTCGGCGACATGAGCCAACTTGCCGCGCTTCGGCGGGCGGAACTGACCGAGGGCAACGAGCGCGGCGCCGGTTTGATCGAGGTGACCAACGCCTCCGGGCTGAGCTTCTCGGTGCTGCCGGGACGCGCGCTGGACATCGCCGCCGCCACCTACCAGGGGCGGTCACTGTGTTTCCGCAGCGCCACCGGCGACGTCGGACCGGCGTTTTTCGAGCCCGCCGGCTACGGCTGGATGCGCAGTTTCTTCGGCGGGCTGCTGACCAGTTGCGGCCTGACCTTCGTCGGCCATCCCGAGACCGACCCGGAGGAGGAAGCCGAGGAACTCGGCCTGCACGGGCGGCTGTCGGCCATCCCGGCGCGCGAGGTAAGCGCCGCCGGTAGCTGGCAGGGAGACCAATACCGCCTGCGTATCGCCGGCACGATGCGCGAGGCGATCGCGCTTGGCACCACCCTCGAGCTGCGCCGTGAAATCACCACCATCCTGGGAGAGCGCAGCATCCGTATCCACGACCGGGCGGAGAACCTCGGTGGGTTGCGCTCGCCGTTGATGCTGCTGTACCACACCAATCCCGGCTTCCCGCTGCTCGACGAGGGTGCCCGGTTCCTGGTCAACAGCGAGCTCAGCACCGAGTGGCTGCACGATCGCCCGGTCGATGCCGCGGTCTACGAGCGGGCGCGCGCCCCGGAACCGGGCGCCGGCGACGACGTGTACGTACACCGGCCGGTACCGGACGCCAACGGCAACGTGACCGTCGCGTTGATCAACGACCGGCTGGCGTACGGCCTGCAGTGGCGCTTTGCGGCTGCCGAGATGCCGCTGCTCACCCAGTGGCAGCACTTCGCCACCGCCGGCTACGTGACCGGCGTGGAACCGGGCAACTGCTCGCCTCTCGGGCGCGCCTGGAACCGCCGGCACGGCTTCCTGGAGTACCTGGAACCCGGCGCCACACGCGAATTCCACCTGGAGATCGCCGTGCTCGACGGCGCCGCCGACATCGCCGCCGCCGAACGCCGCGTCGCCAACCGGGACTAGGAGCGCGATTGGGCCGCAAGCGTCGCCGCGGGCGGCGCCGGCACGGCGCGTGGAATGCCGAACGCGGTGACGGCGGTGACCACGGCGATCAGGCCCCCAAGCAGGAACACCATCTCGTAGCCGGAGGTCTTCCAGATGATGCCGCCGACAAACGGCACCGTCATCGAAAACACGTGGTCGATGGTCACCCCCATCGACAGCGTCGTGGACAGCTCGTCGCGGTCCGCGCACAGGCGCCCCACGTAGACGGCGCGCGCGGCGCCGACGAAGAACAGCACGTGGTCCACCACGTACGTCGCGCCGATCACGATCAGGCCGACCGCCGGCGGGAACAGCTGCGCGCCGTAGCCGTACATCAGGCACACGCCGCACAGCAGCAGGGCGTCGACGCTCAGCACGGCGCGCGGGCCGTAGCGGTCGAGGAGGCTGCCGATCAGCGGCTGCGCGATCAGGTTGGTCACCGCGGTAGCGACCCACAGCACGGCGATGGTCTGCACCGGCTGCTCGTAGATCACCACCAGCACCCACACCGCGAAGGTGATGAACACCTGTTTGCGCACCCCGAACAGGGCGCACAACGCGTAGTAGCGCAAGAACTTGCGCTTCAGGACCAGTGTGCGCCGGCGCATCCGCACCTCCGGCTGGCCACGCATGGCCAGCCGAGTCAGCGCCAGCGAAGCCAGAAACAGCCCCGCCGCGAGAGCGAAGTAGAACGCGAAGTCGAGCTCGGTGACGGCGCGCAATCCCCATACGATGCCGGCCATGACCAGCCCCGCCAGCGTCTTCCAGAAGCCGATCCGGCCGAGCCGTCTGCCGGCGCTGGCCAGGTCGCCGTGATCCACCACGATGGCGCGCTCGATCAGCATCCCCATGTGCTGGCCCGCCGAGTAGCACATCACGAACAGGATCAGCGGCAGTCCGGGTACGATGCCGGCGATGCCGTCGGCCAGCGCGCGCGCCGGCAGCAGCGCCAGGCCCGCGACGCCGACCGCGGCCACTACCGCGGCGAGCGAGAACAGGCGCCGTTCGGTGAGCGTGCCGAGCAGCACCACGTAGAACACCATCGCGAATCCCTGCGACTCGCGCGGAAACTCCAGAAACCCGCGGAACCACTCGCCGACGTCGTAGCTCTCGCGCAGGAAGTTGGCGAAGTTGACCTCCACCGTGGTGGTGGCAGCCGCAAACGCCGCGAACGCCGCGACCAGGATCAGATACGAGCGCGCCGCGTCGCGGCGCGCGCGGCTGGTGGTCATCGCAAGGATCCTTTCACGACAGTCGATGCGCGCGCGCCGCGGCGGGCATCCGGCCGCGATAATACCAGAGCAGGGCGGGTACGAATGCCAGCGATCCGATTGCCGCCGCGGCGATGGTCGCCGCCAGCAGCCCCCCCAGACGGGCCACCGGGGTAAAACTCGACAGCGCCAGCACCAACAGCCCGGCGGCCAGCGACACGGTGTTGATGACGATGGCACGGCCGGACGTCACCATCGTCGCACGGATCATCCGGCTTGTATCGCCGGACGCCCCGTTGCGGGCGCGGCGCATGAACCCGACGATCACGTGAACGGCGTAATCAACCCCGGCTCCCACCGCCACGCTCGAGAACATCATGGTCAGCGTATCGAGCGACCTGCCGGTGATCGACAGAAAGGCGAGAATGACCAGGATGCCGAGCGCCATCGGCAGCAGCGCCAGCACGCCGAGCGCCGCCGAGCGAAAGCCGATGGCGGCGACCGCGAACACCAGCACCAGCGCCACGGCGATCGAGATCAGGTGATCGCGCACCAGCACCTCGGTGAGGCGCAGCGCGGCCACGCTCCCGCTCCAGATCTGTACCGTGAGCTCTGCCGGCAGGGTATCGCGCGCCAACTGGTCGACCCGGGCGAGCAACTCGCGCAGCCGCCCCTCCAGAAAAAAGGTGTCCTCGCGGACGTCGAACACGCGCGCATTCAGGTGCAGTCGCGTGCCCTGCGCATCGAGTGGGGCGGCTCCGATGGTGCTGCCGGCGGTGCGCATCGCGGCCAGTACGCGCGCCAGCAGCAGCACCGCGGCACGCCGTTCCGGCACCTCCGGGCGACCGCTGAGCGCCAGATTCATGCGCTCCAGCTCGGAAATGAACGAGTAACTCCAGCTTACCCCCGGCAGGGCGCGCACCTCGTGTTCGAAGCGTGCCACGTCGCGCAGCACCTCGGGGTCGAGGAAGTAGCCGTTCTCCGGCTCGCCCGCGGCGGTGCGCGGAGCAGAGATGGTCACGTTGAAGTCCACGAATCCGCCGAGCCGGCGCTGGACGTGCAGATTGCTGTCCATCACGGTGTCTTCGCCGCGAAAGAACCGGGTAAAGTCGGTCTCGTAACGCAGGCCGAGGGCGGACGCGGCGAGCAGCGCGAACAGGATCGGCAGCACGATGGCGATGGTGCGCCGGTGCGCCAACACCCAGCTCGCGAGCGCAAACATCGCCCGCGTCAGGCGCCTCGATTCGTCGCTGCGCGCCGCGCGCGGCTGCACACCCAGCACCTGCACGCAGGCCGGCAGGAACAGCAGCGCAAGCACCGCGCAGTAGGCAATCCCCAATCCGGTGATCACCCCGAACTCGCGCACCGCAAGGATCGACGCGGTGGCCAGGCCGCCGAACCCGGCGGCCGTGGTGACGGCGGCCAGCACCACCGTCACCCCGGTCGCGCCGAGGCCGGCGACCGACGAGGAGAAGCGGTTGTCCCGGCCCGGTTGCGGCGAACCGGCGCGAACGCCGTTGCCGCCGCCGACGGTGGGCAGCAGGTAGGCGGTGAGGATGTGCACGCTGTAGGCGCTGCCGAGGGTCATCACGAACGGCGGCGTGGTGATGCTCACGATGGTGAAATCGAGGCCCAACGCACTCATCGTGCCCACCGTCCACACGGTGGCGATGGCGACCACGAGCACCGGCAGGATCATCGCGGCCAGCGAGCGAAAGCTCACATAGTAGGTCGCCATGATCACCGCCACCGACACGATCAGCAGCAACGGCAGGTCGCCGGTCAGGTGGTCGCGGGTCGCGGCATCGATGGTCGGCATGCCGGCCAGCGAAACCTCGACCCCGGTATCGCGCAGCGGTTGCACGGCCTCGCCGACGGCGGCCAGCAGCGGGCGGTAGTCGGCGCGCAGCGGTACGTTGAACAGAACGCCGAGGGCGGCGCCGTCGTCGGACACCACCAGCCCGCGCGCCAGCGGGTCGGCCGCGAGACGCTGCCTGAACAGCTCAACGGCCGCGGCGTCGGCCGGGGCCGTTCCACCCGGCGCAGCCGGCTCGAACAGTAGCTGCCCGCCGACGCGCACGAACGAGATGAAATGGTAGGGGTCGATGGTGGCGGTCACTTCCGGGCGCGTCTCGATCTGCTCGATAGCCCTTTGCAGCGCCGCCAGCGCCGTCGGCGCGAACAGCGCTTCGCCCTCGGCCAGCAGGACCAGCCAGTCGGTCTGCTCGCGGGTCTGCCCGTGTTCCTGCATCAGGCTGACCACCTCGGAGTCATGCGGCAACAGCTCATCGACGTTGGCGCTCACCCCCACCCGCGTCGCGGACCATGCGGCGGCGGCGGTCAGCACGGCTACCACCGCGATCACCGCCGCCGGGTAGCGCGTCGCAGCGCGCATACCCGCCTGGACGGCCCGTTCCAGCCACGCCGCGCGGGTGTCGCCGCGTGCACGGGAGGGGTCGGCGCCGGCATTCGGCTGCTTCACGGTTGGATTCTCGAGTGATCGGTCATGGATCGGTGTGCGAAACCTGGTCGCAGTATCCGCCAATGGCTGAAGAGGCACGGCAGGAAGTGGCATTATCGCGAAACCGGCACCCGCTCGCAACCGCGACGTGCGCGCGCGTTGCCCGCAACGCCGGTTGCGGAGGCGGCGGCGGGCGGGCACCATGCGGCGCACCGGGAGGCAACGCGGAGTGGCAGACAGATTGCGGGACAAGGTGGCGCTGGTGACGGGCGCCGGTTCGGGGATCGGAGCCGCCATTGCGACCCTGTTCGCGGCCGAGGGCGCGGCGGTGGGGCTCGCGGACCGGCACGCGGAGCCGGTCGAGGAGCGCGCCGCCGCGCTCGCCGCCGGCGGCAACACCGCGCTCGCGCTCACCGGCGACGTGACGAGTTCGAGCGACGCCGAACGGATGGTGCAGGCGGTGGTGGAGCGCTACGGGCGCATCGACATCCTGGTCAACTGCGCAGGGGTGACGCCGCGCTACGCGCCGCCGGAGTGGGACTACGAGCAGACCTGGGACTGGGTGATCGCCGTCAACCTGAAGGGCACCTACCTGATGTCGCGCTTCGCCACCGCCAGCATGCAGCGCCAGGGCGGCGGCGCGGTGGTCAATCTCTCCTCCATCTACGGTCTGGTCGGGCGGCCCACCTTCTTCGGTACCGGCCACGACCCCTACCCGCCCGCCAAGGGCGGCGTGATCACGCTGACCAAGGACATGGCCAACGCCCTCGGCAAGCACGGCATCCGGATCAACGCCCTCTGTCCCGGCTTCATCTACACCGACATGACCCGCACTCTCACCGGCAATCCGGACTGGCTGCGCCAGATGGAGGCGATGGAGCCGCTCGGGCGGCTCGGGCAGCCGGAGGAAGTGGCACAGGCGGCGCTGTTCCTGGCCTCCGACGAGGCCTCCTTCATCACCGGCGTGGCCCTGCCGGTCGACGGCGGCTACACGGCGCAATAGCGCTGCGCAATAGCGCGGCGCAGTAGCGCGGCGCAGTAGCGCGGCGCAGTAACCGCCCGCGGCGCGGCTCAGAACCCGGGTCCGCGCGCACTGACCGGCCACAGGTCCACCACGCGCTCGCCGCGGATGCACACCAGCCAGTCATGCAGGTTCACGGTCGGGTCGCAATGCGGCGGGATGAGGCGCACCTTGTCGCCGATGCGCGGCGCCCGCGCCACCTGCCGCACATCGAGCGAGGCGTGCTCATCGGAGGCGCCGGCCACCGTCGCTCCCTGCCAACCCTGGCAACCCTGCACGGATTGCGCCGCCACCCGCGGCAGCCCGCGTTCCGCCGTGAACGCCTTCAGTCCGGCATCCACGATCGCCACCCCGGAGCGCGGCGCGCTCATCACCTGGGCGAGCAGGTACAGGCTGTGCTCGAACCCGACATCGCAGTCGGCGTATTCGACATCCATCACCACGTAGGAGCCGGCCTGAATCTCGGTGAAGACACCGCTCTCGGCATCGTACCGGCAGGTACCGCTGCCGCCGCCCGATACGACCGGGCATGGCAGGCCGGCCGCGGCCAGCGCCGCCACGGCGCCGCGTACGATGTCGGCCGCTCCCGCCGCCGCATCGCGCCGCTCCTGCGCGGTGGCCAGATGCTGCGACGAACCATGATACGCCTGCAGTCCGGCGAAACGCAGATGCGGCGCGCTCGCCACCTGCCGCGCCAGTTCCACGGCCGGCGCGCCCGGCGCCACCCCGCAGCGCTGCATCCCCACCTCGATCTCCACCAGCACCGCCAGCTCGGACCCGGCGGCCGCGGCGGCGGCGCTCAGGTCGGCGACGTTGCGCGCCTGATCGACGCACACCGCGACTCGCGCCCGCCGCGCCAGCGCCGCCAGCCGCCGAATCTTGGCGGCGTCCACCACCTGGTTCGCCACCAGCACATCGCCGATGCCGCCGTCCACCAGCGCCACCGCTTCGTTC
This sequence comes from Spirochaetia bacterium, assembly GCA_965262935.1. Classification (GTDB taxonomy): domain Bacteria; phylum Spirochaetota; class Spirochaetia; order SZUA-6; family Bin103; genus Bin103. The sequence continues at coordinate 3,648,250 of OZ253572.1, forward strand.
ACCTTCTGACAGCACACGCCGACGGCGCCGTGCGTGACCTGCAGGCGTGCCAGGTTGGCGCACTTGTGGCTCTTCGCATGCGGCCGCGGCCGCGCCGGGGTACCGGCGGTAATCTGCTGCAACCGGACGATATTGGCCTCGGCCACGTCCAGGTCGAGCAGCAGCGCCGGGGTTTCCACGTCGGCGACCGCATCGCCGACCCGAGCTGGCATGAAACTCATCGCTGCGACTCTAAGCGCAGAGCGGCGGCGCGTCGACTGCCCATCGACGGCCGGCTCGCGATTGCCGCCCGTCGCGCACCGGTATATGGTCGGGCCGTGCACTCGACTCGCATGGACGCTCTCACGCCGCCGATCCGCCGGCCTCGCGACTGCGGCTTCGCCGCCGACACCGGCGATCGCCTGAACGCTGCAGCACAGCGCTTCGTCAACCGGAAGGAACTCGCCGGGGCGGTTACCGTGGTGGCGCGGGACGGCGCGGTGGTTCACTTCCAGGCGCACGGCATGATGGACATCGCGCGCGGCCGGCCCATGACGCACGACACCATTTTCCGCATCTACTCGATGACCAAGGCGGTGGGTGCAGTGGCGGCGATGATGCTGTGCGAGGAGGGAAAGCTGGCGCTGGACGCCCCGGCCGCCGACTACCTGCCGGCGCTGGGACGCATGCGGGTGGCGCCCGGCCCCGCCGGCGGCGAGCAGGAGGCGGCGCCGCCGCGGCGCGCCATGACGGTGCGCGACCTGTTGCGCCACACCTCCGGCCTGCCCGGCAACGTCGCCGTGAACGACCGCTTCCGGGAAACCGGCCTGGCGCCGCTCAGTGCGTGCACCCTGGCGGAGATCTGCGACCATCTGGACCGGGTTGCGCTGCTCTACCAGCCCGGCACCCGCTGGTACTACAGCGTCGCCGCCGACGTGGTCGGGCGCCTGGTGGAGGTAGCGTCGGGGCAGGCGTTCGACGAGTTCCTGCAGCAGCGCATCTTCGCGCCGCTGGGCATGGTGGACACCGCCTTCTTCTGCCCGCCCGACAAGCTCGACCGGTTGGCAGAGATGTACGGCCCCGATCCGGCCGGCGGCCTGATGCCGGTGGACGCTCCGCAGGGCGGTACGGTGACCAGTTTCAGCTTCCGCGAGCGCCCCCGGTTCCTGTCCTGCGGCGGCGGCCTGGTGTCCACCGGCGCCGACTACCTGCGCCTCTGCCTGCTGCTCGCCGGCAACGGCACGCTCGGCGGCGTGCGGCTCCTGCAACCCGCGACGGTAGCCGACATGACGCGCAACCAGGTCCCCGCCGCGCTGCTCCCGATCCGCAAGGAGCCGCAGGTACGCTACGACGGGTTGGGGTTCGGACTCGGCTTCTCGGTGCGGGTGCAGCCATCCGGCTTCGTGCCCGGCGCCGAGACCGGCGAGTACGGCTGGATCGGCGGCGCCAGCACCGAGTTCACCATCGCTCCCGGTTCCGGGCTGGTGATCATCACGCTGACCCAGTTCATGCCGTTCTCACCGCTCAGCCGGGAGGTCAAGGCGATCGCCTACGACGGCCTCCGGGATCGGACCCGGTAGCAGCCAGGCGATGGCGCGGCGCCCCAACATCGTCCTGATCCTCGCCGACGACCTCGGCTTCAGCGACCTCGGCTGTTACGGCGGCGAGATAGCGACCCCGAACCTGGACCGGCTGGCAGCCGGCGGCATGCGCTTCACCCACTTCTACAACAACGCCGTGTGCGTGGCCACGCGCGCCTCCCTGCTTACCGGCCAGTACTGCCACAAGGTGGGCCAGGGCCTCGGCGCCCGGCTGCGCGCCGGCGCCAACAACGTTACCTTCGCCGAGTTGCTGCGCGACGCCGGCTACCGTACGCTCATGGCGGGCAAGTGGCACAGCGGCCAGAGCCCCGGCGAATTGCCTCTGGACCGCGGCTTCGACCGCCACTGGGGGCTGGTCGACGGCGGCAGCAACTACTTCAACCCCGGCGTGCGCCGGCCGGGCGAGCCCGAACCGGTGCACAAGGCGCCCGGCGACTACCGGCTGTGGGGGGACGACCGGCGCCTCACCCGCCCGTTCACGCCCGAGGATCCCGACTTCTACATCACCGATGCGTTCTCCGACCGGGCGGTCTCCTTTGTGGACCGCCACGGGCGCGATGAGCATCCGTTCCTGCTCTACCTAGCCTACACGGCGCCGCACTTTCCCCTGCATGCGCCCGAACAGGACATCGCCCGCTACCAGGGCCGCTACCTGATCGGCTGGGACGAGCTGCGCCGGAGGCGCCATGCGCGCCTGTGCGAACTCGGCCTGGTGGAGGAGCGCTGGGGCGTGTCGGAGCGCGACGCGCTATGCGGCACCTGGGAGCAGGCGCCGGACAAGCAGCGCTGGGACCGCAAGATGGCGGTATATGCGGCGATGGTGGACCGCATGGATCGAGGCATCGGCCGCGTGCTCGACAAGATCCGCGAACTCGGCGAGGAGCAGGACACCCTGGTGCTGTTTCTGTCCGACAACGGCGGCTGCGGCGAGCACATCGACAACACACCGGACCGCGTACCCGGCACGGTCGACACCTACACCACCGTCGACGCGCCGTGGGCCAACGCCAGCAACACGCCGTTCCGCAAGTACAAGGTGTTCGACCACGAGGGCGGCATAGCCACCCCGCTCATCGCCTGCTGGCCGGCGGTCATCGAAGCGGGCGCCGTCAGCCACGAGGTGGGACACGTGGTCGACTTCCTGCCCACATTCGCCGAGCTGGCCGGTGCCGAGTATCCCGAGCGCTACCGCGGCAACCGCATCGCACCCGCCGACGGCATCAGTCTGGCGCCGCTGCTGCGCGGCCAACCGCGCAGCCCGCACCCGTACCTGTGCTGGGAACTGAACGGCTGCCGGGCGATTCGCCGCGGCCGCTGGAAGGCGGTGAGCATGGGGCCGCCGCGCTGCTACGCCGGCCACCGGTTCCCGCCGGGCCGCGACGGCTGGGAGCTGTACGACATGGCCGCCGACCGCTGCGAGACCAACGATATGGCCGCCGAGCGTCCGGGACTGGTGCGGGAACTCGACACCCTCTGGCGCGGCTGGTATGCGGCCTGCCGCCGGGAACAGGCGCGCGCGCAGCCGTAACCCGCGGCGCGCCGCGCTTGTTTTCGCGCGCCGGGTCGGTCATCTTTGGGGTTGCATGCGCAAAGTGCTCGGATACGCGCTCACGCTGGTCAACTTTGCCGCCTTCCTGCTGGTCTTCATCGCGACCCGCGACCTGTACCAGACGCTGTTCGCACTCGTTTACGGCGTGGCCACGGCGCGCGACATGAGCGCCTTCCAGGTATCGGCTGCGCTGCGCACGTTCGACATGGTCGGCATGTTCGTGATGGGCCTTGCCGTGATCGTGCTGATCATCGTGATCCAGACGGCGTACGAACGGGCGCGCAGCGGCGTACAGCTCGCCGCCCGCTTCGCCACCGTGGCCGGGCTGCAGATGGCGTGGATCGGCTGCACGCGGGTCGTGGTAGGGCTGCTGCCGCTGGGCGTGCCCGGCGTGGGCGTGGACGGCTACACGTTGATTCCCCTGGCGGCTGGCGGCGCGGCCATCGCGGTTGGTATACTGCTGCGCCAGCGCGCCCCTGCGTCGCGATCCTGATCCATGCCATCGACACCACCGATCCTTCGTGCTTCCAAGGTGTGCCGTGAATTCGTGCTCGGCCAGGAACGGGTCCAGGCCGTGCGCGAGGTCGACATGGAACTGGTGCCCGGCCGCCTGGCGCTGATTCGCGGCAAGTCGGGATCCGGCAAGACGACGCTGCTCAACATCATCGGCGGGCTGGACCGGCCCACCACCGGCGTCGTGTTCTACCAAGAGCGCGACCTGCACATCTTTTCGGAACGCGAGATGACCCGCTGGCGGCGCGCCAAGGCCGCGTTCGTGTTCCAGGCGTTCGCGCTGATACCGGGACTCACCGCTGCCGAAAACGTCGACGTACCGTTGCGCATCGCCGGCGTCAGCCCGCGCGCCGCCGGCAAACGCGCGCTCGAATACCTCGACATGGTGGGGCTCGCCCCGCGCGCTCACCACCGCATCTACGAGTTGAGCGGCGGCGAGCAGCAGCGCGTGGCGGTGGCGCGGGCGCTGGTCAAGGAGCCGGAGGTGCTGCTGGCCGACGAGCCGACCGGCGAGCTCGATCAGACCACCGGCCATCGCGTGCTGGCGCTGCTGCGCAGTCTGGCCCATGAACGCGGCATCGCGATCTGCCTGACCAGCCACGATCCGTCCGCGACCGACTTTGCCGACGAGGTGTATTCCATGACAGACGGCGCGCTCAGCGTCGAACGGAGCGCCGCATGAGGGCGTACCCCTTGACCCGCCTGCCGGTCCGCGTTCTGCTGGTCCGCTCCCTGCTGGCGGCCGCGCTGCTGGCCGCCATGCTGCTCGGCGCCTGCAGCGCACTCCCCGGCGACGACGAGGATCTGCCGCGCGAATTGCCACCCATTCCGCTGCGCTCGCGGGCGGTTACCTATCCGGTCGAGCAGATCGATCTGGCGGTCGAGGTGCGCGGCACCGCGGTGGTCACGCCGACGCGCGAGGTGGAGCTGTACTTTCGCGAACCGGGCCGACTGACCGTGCTTAACGTATCGGTGCGCGACGAGGTGCAGGCGAACCAGGTTCTGGCGCGGCTGGAGAGCGCCGACCTGGAGCAGGAATTGCGCCTCGCCGAGATGGACCTTGAGATCGCCCGGCTGCGCAACCAGGCGATGGCCGCCGGCAACCTGACGCGTACGGAGCGGGCCATCAACGAACTGGAGCTCTCCAAGCAGGAGATCCGCACCGACTATCTGGGCGACCGCGTCGACGCCTACGTGATCCGCTCGCCCTACGACGGCGTGGTCAAGACGGTGCGCGGCAAGGTCGGCGAGCTGGTCCAGGAGTACAAGACGATGATCGAGGTGTCCGACCCAACCGAGCTGGAATTGCAGATGCGGGTCAATATCGACGAATTCGAACGCATCATCCCCGGACAGCCGGTACTGGTGGAGGTCAACCGCGGCTCCTGGGCGCCGGGCGAGGTGGTGGCGGTGAGCAGCCGCAACCAGGCCACCGATCCCACCTTGCGCCGCGACGAATACATCGCCCATCTGGCGCTCGAGGACTCCTCCATCGAACTGCGCGCGCAGGCGCGTCTCACCGCCCGCGTCATCGTGGAGAGCCGGCCGCAGACGCTGGTGATTCCCGCTGCCGGGTTGCGCGAGTTCCGCGAGCGCACCTACGTGCGCGTGCTCGAAGGCGAGCTGCGCCGCGAGGTCGACGTGCGCGTCGGCGTCCGCACCGACACCCAGGTGGAGATCCTCACCGGCTTGGAGCCGGGCCAACTGGTAATCGGCAAGTGAGCGGCACCGCCGGTGGCGGTTACGAGAGCGGCCTTCCACCTGCACCCACGGCCTCGCCCACGCTGAGCTACGGGCGCGCCGGGTCGCGGCGCGAACGCGGCCTGGCCCCGGCCGCGGTGCTGCTCTACCCCCTTACCGTCCTGTGGATCACGCTGCAGCGGATGGCGCGCAACTGGCGCCTGCTCGGCGCCCTGCTCACCGGCCTGGTGCTGGTCGCCGGACTGGCGGCCGCCGTGCCGATCTACACCGCCGCCGGCCTGCAGCGCAGCTTCATCCAGCACTGGCGCCAGCAGGACGACTTTCGCCCGCCGTTCGCGGTGATCGTGGCGCACCGCAACAGCCGGCGCAAGGAACCCGTGACCGCGGACCAGCTCGCCCGGCTGCAGCGCTACCTGGACGGCGACCTGCCCGCTCGAGTCGGTCATGCCGCCATAGCCACCTCGTTCTACGGCAGCTTCGGCAGCGACTTCCTGCTGCTGGGCGACACAGCCGATCCGTCCGGACGCGCTACGCGGGCGGAGTTGTCCTTCATGAGCAATCTGTCGGCGCACGCCGACATGAGTGTCGGGCGCTGGTACGAGGCGCGCGACGACGGCGTGGTGGAGGTGGTAGCCGACGAGAAGACGCTCGATGATCTGGAGCTGATCGTCGGCGGGCGCTACGTGTGGGCCTACCAGATGCTCGCCGACGAGGAGATCGCCGATGTGCCGGTGGAGACCTACCAGCGCCAGCGCTTTGCCCTGACGACGATCGAGGTGGTCGGCATGTTCATGCCGGAGCCCGGCGTGACCACGCGCGAGTGGGTCTATCCGCCGCTGCCGGGCCGGCTGTTCATGCCGCCGGAAGAGTTCGCGCGCATGCAGGCCGCTGGCCTGCGCACCTCCACCTACGACCTGCAGTGGGTGTTCGACGACCGCCTGGTGCGCGTCGATCGGCTCGGCAGCCTGATCGCCGATCTTACCGCGGTGGAGGAGCGCGCGGCGCGCATCGCACCTGGCACCAACTACTGGCTGGCGCCGCTGGAGTTCTTCGGCAAGTTCAAGACCACGCTCGATCAGGTCGCGCTGTTCCTGTTCTCCCTGGCCGCGCCCACCATCGGCATGATCCTGGTGTACGTGATGCTGATCGCCGCGCTGGCGGTCGAGCGCCGGGTAACCGAGATCTCGGTGCTGCACAGCCGCGGCGCCGGCCGCATGCAGGTGCTGGCCAGCTTCGCACTGGAGTGGCTGATCCTGGCCGTGATCGCCGCCCTGGTGGGCCCCTACCTCGGGGTGGCCATCGGCCGCCTGGTTGCCAATGTGCAGGGCTTCCTCGACTTCAGCGGCGGCGGCGGCGGCGGGGCGGCGCAGGCCGCGGCGGCTGCCATGGCACCGGCGGAGGCGGCCGCCGCGGGCGCGGACCCGGCGCTGCTGGCGCAGGGCGTGGAGCGGCAGCTGCCGGTAGTGGTCACCGAGCAGTCGCGGCGGTTTGCACTGCTGGCCACCGCGGTGGCGGTGCTGGCCGCGGTGGCGCCGGTGATCGCCAACTCGCGGTTCTCGGTGGTCACCCTGCGCCAAGTGCAGGCGCGCGGCATGCGGCGCTCGTTCTGGCACCGCTATTTTCTCGACCTGATCCTGCTCGGGCTCGCGTTCTACGGCTACAGCGCCCTGCGCTGGCAGCAGGTGCGCCTCGCCACCGAGGCCACGGTGGACGCCGACCCGATCCTGTTCCTGGTGCCGGTGGCGTTCTTCATCGGCGGCGGACTGCTAGCGCTGCGCCTCTATCCCTTCGCCATGGCCGGCCTCGGCTGGCTGAGCAACCGGTTCCGCGGCATTGTCCTGCAACTCACCTTTCGCCGCCTGAGCCGCAGCTCCGGGCAGTACGTGTCGCTGCTGGTGCTGCTCATCCTGACCGTGGCGATGGGCATCTACAACGGCTCGGCGGCGCGCACGCTGCTGGTCAACTTCGAGGATCGCGTGCGCTACACGAACGGCGCCGAGCTGGTGATTCGCGAGGCGTGGGAATCGCCCGAAGAGCAGCAGGCGGCCGGGATCGCCGGGGCAGTGCAGCCCACCTCGTACGATCAGCCGCGCCCCCACGCGGCCGCGGAACCGCCGTTCTTCAAGCGGCTCGAGATCGAGGGCGTGGTCGCCGCGGCACGCGTGCTGGTGCGCCGCGCCGAGGCGCGCAACGCCTCAATGCACGCCGGCTCGGTCACCATGATGGCAATCGTGCCGCACGAATTCGCCGCCGTCGCCTGGGCGCGGCCCGACCTGTTCAATCCGCACTTCTACGATTACCTGACCCAACTGAGCAACCATCGCCAGGGCGCCCTGGTCAGCGCAGAGCTGAAGCGCCGCGGCGACCTGGAGCCGGGCGATGCGATTACCATCAACTACAACAATCAGCGCATCGATGCCTACGTGGTGGGCGTGGTCCCGTACTGGCCGTCGCTCAACCCCGAGCACCGCCCGTTCGTGGTCATGAACCTGGACCATGTGCAGGAATTCATCGCACTCGAGCCCTACGACTCGTGGTACGACGTCACGGCACCGGAGGCGATTCCGCACATCGTACAGCGGCTCGCCACGATCGGCGTGTGGGAGTGGCAGCGGTTGGATACCGATCAGATCCTGCGCGATCTGCACCGCGAACCCTACCGGCGCGGCTTCTTCGGGATCCTCACCATCGGCTTTTTGGCCGCGGCCGCGGTGGCGGTGCTGGCGTTCGTGGTGTACACCATCTACTCGACCCGCCAGCGGCTGATCCAGTTCGGCGCGCTGCGCGCCAACGGCCTGTCGCTGATGCAGACGCTCGGCGTGGTTGGCCTGGAACAGCTTCTGACCGTCGGCATCGGCTTGGTGATCGGCATCGCCGCCGGCAACGCGGCCACCACCCTGTTCCTGCCGTTCCTGCGCGACCGCGCCAGCGAAGTGCAGCCGGTGCCGCCGTTTCTGATCGTCACCAATCTCGACGATCTGACGCGCATCGTAGCGATTATCGGGGCGGCGTTCGTGATCGGCGTAGCGGCCCTGGCGCTGTTCCTGGTACGGGCGCGGCTGGCGAGCGCGCTGCGGCTCGGAGAGGAGGGTTAGGCGCCATGGCGGGAGAGGAATTCATCCGCTGCGAGGGGCTCGTCAAGATCTACAAGATCGAAGATGTCGAGGTGGTGGCGCTGCAGGGGCTGGACCTGACTATCGGGCGTGGCGAGATGATGGGCATTATCGGGCCGAGCGGGAGCGGCAAGACTACGCTGATGAATGTGCTCGGCGGGTTGGATGCGCCATCGGCCGGCAAGGCGGTGGTCGACGGTACCGATCTGATTCGCATCTCCGACCGGCAGCGCCTGCGCTACCGGCGCCGCACCGTCGGCTTCGTGTGGCAGAACGTGAGCCGCAACCTGATACCCTATCTGACCGCGACCGAGAACGTGCAGATGCCGATGATCCTGTCGGGCCGCTTCGATCACCGGCGCGCGGAGCGGCTGCTGCGGCTGGTAGGCCTCGGCCACCGCCTGCATCACCGTCCCGTGACCATGTCCGGCGGCGAGCAGCAGCGGGTGGCGATCGCCATCGGGCTGGCCAACCAGCCGCCGGTGCTGCTCGCCGACGAGCCCACCGGATCCCTGGACACCGAGAACACGATCCGGCTGCTGGAGGTGTTCGACACGGTGCGCCGCGAGCTGGGCGTGACCGTGGTGATCGTCACCCACGACACGTCGATGGCGCGCGCCCTGGACCGCTACGTGCAGATTCGCGACGGCAAGACCAGCACCGAGTCGATCCGCCGCACGCGCGTCACCTACACCGAGCAGGGCACCGCCGAGGCGATCGCGGCGCTGCAAAGCGCCACCAGTGGCGAGGCAGCCGGCGCCGCGGATGGCGAAGACGGCGCCGCGGCGGCGGCCGGCGAGGCCAGCCACGAACACTTCACGCTGCTCGATTCCGCCGGCCGGCTGCAGATACCGGACGACATGCGCGACGCCTACCGCATCGGCGGGCGCGTGAAACTGGTGGAGGAGGATGGCCGCATCCTCATCGTGCCCGGCGACGAGCAGTAGCCGCCGAGCGCGCGCCATGACCCGGTTTCCCGACGACTTTCTGTGGGGCGCGGCCACCTCCGCCGGCCAGATCGAGGGCGGCGCCGCCGACGGCGGGCGCGGCGACTCGATCTGGGACGTGTTCGCGCGCCGGCCCGGCACGATCGCGGGCGGCGCCGGCCCCGCCACTGCCTGCGACCACTTCCACCGCTACCGCGCCGACGCCGCGCTGATGGCGCGCCTCGGGCTCAACGCTTACCGCTTCTCGGTCGCCTGGCCACGGGTCTACCCGCGCGGCTACGGCGCCGTGAACCATGCCGGGCTCGACTTCTACGACAGCCTGACCGATACGCTCCTGGAACACGGAGTGACGCCGCTGGTCACCCTCTACCACTGGGACCTGCCGCAGGGTCTTCAGGAGCGCGGCGGCTGGCCGGCGCGCGACACCGCCCGCTACTTCGCCGACTTCACGGAGCAGGTCGTGCGCCGCCTCGGTGACCGGGTGACGCTGTGGGCGACGCTCAACGAGCCGCAGGCGGCCGCCCATCTCGGGCACGAGCATGGCGTACACGCGCCGGGGCTGCGCGGCCTCGGCACCGCCCTGCAAGCCGCCCATCACCTGCTGCTGGCGCACGGCCTGGCGGTGCAGGTGCTGCGCGACCTGGCGCCGCGGGCGCGCGTCGGCATCGCCCTGAACCTGGCGCCGGTGCACCCCGTCGGCGACGGAGAAGCCGACAGCTCCGCCGCCGAGCGCGCCGACGGCTACTTCAACCGCTGGTACCTCGACCCGCTGTTGCGCGGCGCCTACCCCGAGGATCTGACCGACGCCTACCGTGAACTGGATGTGCTGCCCGAGGTGTACGAGTACGACCTCGACACGATCGCCGCACCGCTCGACTTCCTCGGCGTCAACTACTACTTCCGCTACCTGGTGGCGGCTGACGGTGGGAATGGCGCCGGCCTGCGCCAGCGCGAGCTCGGTTTTCGCGTCGTGGACGCCGGCGGCGGCGGCGGCGCACGGGAACGCACCGCCATGGGCTGGGAGGTGTACCCGGACGGGCTCACCGAGGTGCTGCTGCGGGTGGCGCGCGACTACGCGCCCGCCGCCATCTACATTACCGAGAACGGCGCCGCGTACGACGACGATGCCGGTGCCGAGGGGGAGTTTGACGACGGCGCCCGGCAGGCCTACCTGCATGCCCATCTGGCGGCGGCCGCGGCCGCGTGCGAGGCGGGGACGCCGTTGCGCGGCTACTTCGTGTGGTCGCTGCTCGACAACTTCGAGTGGCAGCACGGCTACCGCAAGCGGTTCGGGCTGGTACACGTCGACTTCCGCACCGGCACGCGCACCCCGCGGCGCAGCGCCTTCTGGTACCGCGACGTGATCGCAGCAGGAGGCGTGCAGTGATACCCCCCACCCAGGCATACCGCGTGAACCCGAGCCGCTCCCCCCTGATCGCGCTGTACGACGCCGCCCTGTGCCGGGTCGATCCGGAGGCGATGGTTCCCGAGCGGCTCGCGATCGAAGGCAACACCCTCGTCGCCGCCGGCGACGGCGGCCCGGTGCGGCTGCATCTGGAAGACTTCCGGGACATACGGGTGATCGGCGTCGGCAAGGCGGCCGCGGCGATGGGCCGCGGCGTGCAGGCGGTGCTGGAAGACCGCCTGACCGGCGGCGTCGTGGTGACCAAGGTCGGCCATGCCGGCTCCGGCCTGCGCCGCGTGCGGCTCCTGGAGGCGGAGCATCCGGTCCCCGGCGAGCTGAGCGTCGCCGCCGGCAGGGCGATTGCCGCCGAGTGCCGGCGCGCCGGCACGGACACGCTCCTGATCGGCCTGATCTCCGGCGGCGGATCGGCGCTGCTGACCGCGCCCGCCGCGGGGCTGACCCTGGCCGACAAGCAGGACACTACCCGCCTGCTGCTGGCGGCCGGCGCCACCATCGGCGAGCTGAACTGCGTGCGCAAGCACCTGTCGGCACTCAAGGGGGGACGCATGGCGGAGCTGATCCACCCGGCCACCTCTCTCAACCTGATTCTGTCCGACGTGGTCGGCGACCGGCTCGACACCATCGCTTCCGGCCTCACCGCGCCCGACCCCACTACCTACGCGGATGCCGCCGCCATCCTGCGCCGCTACCGGCTGTGGGCGGCCGTGCCGGCGGCGGTGCGCGCCCGCATCGAGGCGGGCCTGGCAGAGGCGATCGCCGATACGCCCAAGCCGGGGCACCGCGCCTTTGCCACCACCCACAACCTGCTGCTCGGCTCCGGGCGGGCGGCCGTGGCCGCCGCGGCCGCTGCCGCCCGCGCCGCCGGCTACGACACCCTTGTGCTGTCCACCCAGCTCACCGGCGAGGCGCGCGAGATCGCCGCGGTGTTCTATGCCCTGGCCCGCGACCTGCGCAGCGGACGCCTCGCGCTGCGCCTCCCCGCCTGCATCGTCGCCGGCGGCGAGACCACCGTAACGGTTACCGGCAGCGGGATCGGCGGCCGCTGTCAGGAGATGGCGCTGGCGTTCCTGGTGCAGATGGCGGAAGACACCGACCCGCCGCTCGCGGCAACCTTCCTGGCCGCCGGCACCGACGGCAACGACGGCCCCAACGACGCGGCCGGAGCCTTCGCCGACGCGGCTGCCATAACCGCCGCCGCCGCCCTCGATCCGCGCGTGGCGCTGGCCGACAACGATTCGCACGGCTTCGGCGCCGCGGCCGGTACGCTGTTCAGGCCGGGCCCCACCAGCACCAACGTCGCCGACCTCTACCTGCTTACCGTCGACCGTCCCTGACCGGGTCCCGTAACCGTGGCCGCCCAGCCAGGTGCGGCACTACATTGACAATGGAGGCGCACTTTCGATGCCTGACAACGACGACAACCGGCACCCCGCACGCGATCCCAACCACAAGTGGCAGTTCCTGCAGCCGCCGAAGTCCGACGGCGGCCGGCGCGAGCAGCCGCCGCTCATGCGCCCGCCAAGCCGCGGCCAGTTTCGCTTCTCGATGTGGTTCATCATGCTAGGCGTCATCGCGCTGCTCCTGTTCAACTCGCTGGTCGGCAACCGCCAGGTGGCGACCACGGTCGACTACAGCACCTTCAAGAGCCTGGTCAGCGACGGCCAGATCAAGCGCGTGCGCATCGCCGACAACTACTACACCGGGCTCGCCGCTACCGAGGCGGAACTGGCCCGTCGGCGCGAGTCCGGCTCCGCGGCGCCGTCCGCGGTCGGCGAGTGGCGCACCGTGCGGATCGAAGATCCCGGCTTCGTCGCGCTGCTCGACGCCAGCGGCGTCCAGTACTTCGCCGATGCGCAAGGCGGCCGGCCGCTGCTCGAGTTGATTCTGCAGTGGGTCGTGCCGCTTGGGCTGATGTTCCTGGTGTGGCGCCTCATGTTCAAACGGCTCGGCTCGATGGGCAACAACGTGATGGCGTTCGGCAAATCGCGCGCCCAGGTGGTGGCCGAGGGCGAGACCGGCGTGCGATTCCCCGACGTGGCCGGCGCGGACGAGGCCAAGGCGGAACTGGAAGAGGTGGTCGACTTCCTGAAGAGCCCGGAGCGCTACATCGAAATCGGCGGCAAGATCCCCAAGGGGGTGTTGCTCGTGGGCGCGCCCGGCACCGGCAAGACGCTGCTCGCGCGGGCGGTGGCCGGCGAGGCCGGTGTCACCTTCTTCCGCCTCAACGGCGCCGACTTCGTGGAGATGTTCGTCGGCGTCGGCGCGGCGCGGGTGCGCGACCTGTTCAAGCAGGCGCGCGAGAAGTCGCCGTGCATCATCTTCATCGACGAGCTCGACGCCATCGGCAAGAGCCGCGGCATCGCCCTGGGCGGCGGCAACGACGAGCGCGAGCAGACCCTCAATCAGCTTCTGGTGGAGATGGACGGCTTCGACGCGCGCTCCGGGGTGATCATCCTGGGCGCCACCAACCGGCCCGAGGTGCTGGACGCGGCGCTGCTGCGCCCGGGCCGCTTCGACCGCCACGTGCTGGTGGACAAGCCCGATCTGATCGGCCGCGAGGCGATCCTGAAGATCCACAGCACCGGGGTCAAACTGGAGCCGGGGGTAGACCTGCTGGAGGTGGCGCGCGCCACGCCCGGCTTCGCCGGCGCCGACCTGGCCAACATCGTCAACGAGGCGGCTCTTCTGGCCGTGCGCGCACGCCGCAAACTGGTCGGCCAGCGCGACTTCAACGACGCGATCGACAAGGTAGTGGCCGGGCTGGAGAAGCGCAGCCGCGTGCTCAGCCCGAAGGAAAAGAAAATCGTCGCCTACCACGAGGCGGGCCACGCCCTGGTGGCGCATCACACGCCGGGATCCGACCCGGTGCGCAAGATCTCCATCGTGCCGCGCGGGCTCGGCGCCCTGGGCTACACCATGCAGACGCCCGCCGAGGAGCGCTTCCTGCTCACCGAGAAGGAGATCCTGAGCCGCATCGACGTGCTGCTCGGCGGGCGCGGCGCCGAGCAGGTGGTGTTCGGGGAGATCTCCACCGGCGCCGCCAACGACCTGGACCGCTCCACCGACATGGCCAAGCGCATGGTGACCGATTTCGGCATGAGCGAGAAATTCGCCAACGTGCACCTGCCCTACCGGCAGGAGAGCCCGCTCCTGGGCCGCAACGGCCACACGGTCAGCCGCGAGTACTCGGAGGCGACCCAACAGTACATCGACGAGGAGACCGCGAGCATCATCCGTGAGCGCTACGGCCGGGTGGTGAGCCTGCTGCGCGAGCAGCGCACAGCACTCAAGGCGGTCGCCGCCCGCCTGCTCGAGAAGGAAGTTCTGGAGTCGGGCGAGTTCACCGAACTCGCCGGATCGCCTGCCGCGATCGCCGCCGGGTAACGCAGCGGACGGGCGACCGAACCAGCACTTCCGTCACTGCGGTACCGGCACGGCGTACGCGTCCGGAGACGCGGCACGGCGCGCAGTCACACAGCTTACGCGAGCAGGGCGAACAGTGTCGTCAGCGAAGTAATGACGGCGAATCCGACACCGATCATCCAGGTCAACGTCGTGAAACGGCTATCGGTGTGCCCTCTCGCTTCTTCGAACCGCCGGTCCACCGTCTCGAAGCGCGCATTCATCTGACCGATCAATTCCTCGAAGCGCGTGTCGACAGCCTCGAAGCGCACATTCATCTGACCGATCAATTCCTCGAAGCGCGTGTCGACAGCCTCGAAGCGCACATTCATCTGACCGATCAACTCTTCGAAGCGCTTGTCGACAGCCTCGAAGCGCACATTCATCTGACCGATCAACTCTTCGAAGCGCTTGTCCATCGCTTCAAACCGCTTGTCGACTGCTTCAAACCGCTTGTCGACCGCTTCAAACCGCTTGTCGACTGCTTCAAACCGCTTGTCGACCGCTTCAAAGCGGCTCGCCATGAATCCGAAGCGTTCATCCATCAACGTGCGCTGCGCTTTGAGCTCTTCCTCGACTCTGACCATTCGTTCGAGAAGCTGAGCGCCGACACCGCCAAACTCCGAGTGCGGAACCACCTCGTCCACCAACTCACGCAGCCACGGCTTGACGTACTCTCCTATGCGGCCGACGTCTTCGTCCCTCAGGGTCATTGGATCTCCCACTGCCACCTCCAACTATACCCAATAACGGGCTCAGTGGCGGTGTCGCTTCAACCGTCACGGCGGCGTCTTCACGCGCGTCACGGGTCGCCGGCCGTCTCCCCGGTTTCGCCCGCCTACGATTCCGGAGCGAAGCGGCGTTCCATGGCGCGGCGCAGGACCACCGCGGGATCGGTCTCATCGACAGTCACGTCATCCCAGCGCAGCACCTCGCCGGCGGCGCGCGCGCGCCGCAGGGTGACACCGTGGGCCAGCCCCAGCGGCAGCGCGCCCAACTCCAGGGAGCGCGCGGCCGGAAGCTGCTTGCCCCACACGGTGTAGCCGCCCTCCCCGTCCAGCTCTTCGCCGGCGGCCAGATCGCGCTTGGCCACCGCCGCCACGTCGGAGCGGAACCCGGTGGCCGCGCCGGTCGGCTCGCCGCGCAGCGCAACGCTTGCAATCGATACGCCCAACTCCAGGCCGATCAGGTGATCGGGCCGGTACAGCGCCAGATAGGAGCCGGTCGGATCGGCCTGGAAGCCGTACTCGCGGATGCACTGGGCGACGTACTCCTGGCCCGCCTCCACCACCACGTAGGTGCCCATGCGCAGGTCGTGCGGTACCGGGCTGCCGTCGCGATTCAGGCTGGACACCACCTCGGTCACCGCGGCCCCGCCGGGCTCCGCCGCCAGCACCCCGCCGACGGCCCGCGGCCGCAACTTGACGGCGAGCTGATCGCGCGCCACCGGCGGGAAGCTGAGGCCGTCCGGCTGCGGCACCAGGCCGGTGGCATTGCACACCGCGGTCATCTCGAGCGCCGACTTGCTGCCGTCGATGAAGCTGTTGAACATCTTCGGATCCATGCGGCCACGTGTAGCCACAGCCTGGTCGATGCCGAAATTATTCCATACCGTGTCTGGAGTTGACTGATGAAACGAGGGCCGATACCGGGTTCCCTTTCCTGCCGCGGTCACCCGGAAACCGGCGGTGCGCGCCCAGTCCACCTGCTCGCAGATCAGCGCCGGCTGATCGCCGTACGCCAAGCTGTACACCACCCCGGCCGCCGCCGCGCGCTCGGCGAGCAGCGGTCCGGCCACCGCGTCCGCCTCCACCGTGACCATCACCACGTGGCGGCCGGCGTCGATCGCCGCCACCGCGTGCTGCAAGCCGACGCGCGGATCGCCGGTCGCCTCCACCAGCACGTCGATGCCGCCGGCGATCACCTGCCCGCCGTCCTCCCCGAGGTAGGTGCGCCCGCTGTCGCGCGCCGCCGCCGGCGACGGCGCCGCGAACTGCTCCGCCTCCCAGCCGGCCGCCGCCAGCAGCCCGCGCACCTTGGGCACGTCGCGATCGGCAATCGCCACCACGTGCATGCCCGGCGTGCGCCGTGCCTGCGCCAGAAACATCGAGCCGAACTTGCCGGCGCCGATCACCCCCACCCGCACCGGCCGCCCCTCGGCCGCGCGCCGCTCCAATCCGCTCGCCAGATTCACTCTGAACCCCTCACGCCCCCACCCTACCACGGATGCCGGTGACCCCGGTCCGGACGGTTGACAACCAACCATGCACGCCCCATGGTGGCGCGCAGAGCGACAAGAGCAATGACCGATCCCAAGATCACCAAACTCGAGATTCACCAGTTCCGCTACGAGGTGCCCGACATGGGGCACGACGAGGACGGCTTCAACATGGTGTACGAGCCGGGCGGCCGGCTGCAGAGCGGCGGCCAGATCCTGCGCCTGATCACCGACACCGGTCCGGTGGGCGAGTGCCTGGCGGGCCGCGCCTCCGAGTTGTCCACCATTCCGCAGTTCTGGCACTACCTCAAGGGCAAGAGCGTCCTGCACCGCGAGAAGATCTACGACGACATCAAGCGCGCCCTCCGGCAGAGTGCGCGCATCGGGGTGGCGCCGATCGACAACGCGCTGTGGGACATCGCCGGCAAGCTGTTCGACGTGCCGATCCATCGCCTGCTCGGCGGCCACAAGGAGTCGGTGCCGTGCTACGCCAGCACCTACCACGGCGACCAGGCCGGCGGCCTCGACAGCCCCGAGGCGTTCGCGGATTTCGCCGTCCAGTGCCGGGAGATGGGCTATCCGGCGTTCAAGATCCATGGCTGGAGCAAGGCGCCGGTGGCGCGCGAGGTGGCCAACGTGCTCGCCGTGCGCAAGGCGGTCGGCGACGGCATGGACCTGATGCTCGACCCCGCCTGCGAGCTGCGCACCTTCGGCGACGCCGTCAAGGTAGGGCGCGCCTGCGATGCGGCCGAGTTCTTCTGGTATGAGGATCCGTTCCGCGACGGCGGCATCTCCCAGTTCGCCCACCGCAAGCTGCGCCAGCTCATCAGCACGCCGCTGCTGCAGACCGAGCACGTGCGCTCGCTGGAGCCGCACATCGACTTCGTGGTGGCCGACGCCACCGATTACGTGCGCGGCGACGTCGGGTACGACGGCATTACCGGGGTGATGAAGCTGGCCCACGCCGCCGAGTCGCTCGGCATCGACATCGAGTTTCACGGGCCCAGTCCGGCTGCGCGGCAGTGCATGGCCGCCATCCGCAACACCAACTACTACGAGATGGGACTGGTGCACCCCAAGGCGCCGCCTTCGCACGCCACCGAATTGTACCTGGACCATCGCGACCAACTGGACGCCATCGATGGCCGCGGCCACGTGCCGGTAGGGCAAGCGCCCGGGCTCGGCGCGCAGATCAATTGGGACTGGGTGGCAGCCCACCGCACCGGCATCCAGACCTACGACTGACAGGGGGAAACGGCAGATGAAGAACGGCGCTTCGGTGGTGAGCGACGCCCAGCGCGAGCAGTTCCGCGACGAGGGGCTGTGCATTCTGGAGGGCGTGATCGAACCCGAGACGGTGACCATGCTGCGCGAGGAGTGTTCCTACTTTCTCGGCTACATCGACGCGGTAATGGACGAGCAGGGCGTCTCCTCCATCGGCATCACCCACCGCGGCAGCCGCTACTTCATCGCCAACCGCTACCGCGCCAGCCGGCGCATGCGCAGCTTCATCTTCGGCGAGTTGATGGCGGAGGTGACGCGGCGCCTGCTCGGCGACGAGGTGTACCTGTTCAACGAGCAGTGGGTGGTCAAGGGGCCGGAGCAGGGCATGAAGTTCTCCTGGCACCAGGACTCCGGCTACGTCCGAACCCGCGACCCGAGCGCCGTGCACCCGCCCTACCTGACCTGCTGGTGCACGCTCGACGATGTCGACGAGGCCAATGGCACCGCGTACGTGCTGCCCCACTCGCGCGGCGGCACGCGCGACACCATCTACGACCACAGCCGCGAGGCTGGCAGCAACGACCTGGTCGGCTACGCCGGCGATGATCCTGGCGAGCCGGTGATCGCCCCGGCCGGCAGCATCGCAGCGTTCAGCAGCTACAACCTGCACCGCAGCGGCGCCAACACCAGCGACGGCATGCGCCGCGTCTACCTGCCGCAGTACAGCAGCGCCCCGATCCGCGGCAGCGCGGGCGAAATGTGGGGCATGGCGGTGCCCTTTGTTGCCGGCGGGCGCCGGGTCTACCGGCCGGACGATGATACCCGCGAGCGCTACGGCCCGCTGCCGCGCAACTGACCGCGCAATTCATTACATTGAGTCCATGAATAAGCGTGCACTGGTAATTGGAGCGATCGCGGCCGGGGCCGTGGTGGTGGTCGCGGTGGGCTGGTATCTGGCGTCGCCGCTGTTCATCAATCGGATGGTCAGCGAGGCGTTCCCGATCGAGATACCGAGCGCCGCGCAGATGAAAGAGATGTCGGCGGCGGACATGGACGCCATGGAGCAGGAGATCATGGACGCCATCCCGTCCGCGGACGCGATGGACGAGATGCCGGAGCGGGCGCGGGAACGCATCCGCCGCGACGTCGAGCGGTTCGCGGCGGCGATGCCGGACACGCACGCCATCGAACCGATGCCAGGCGCGCCGGTGCTGCTGGCGAGCGGCGAGTTCCGCGACGCCGACCGGTTCCACAAGGGCAGCGGCAGCGCCAAGCTGTACGACATTCCGGCGATGGGACGCGTGCTGCGCTTCGAGGAGTTCCGGGCCACCAACGGGCCCGACCTGCACGTCCTGCTGGCCGCCGCTCCCCTGCCCACCAACCGCCACGACCTGGGTGAATACATCGACCTGGGATCGCTGAAGGGCAACGTCGGCGACCAGAACTACGAGATCCCCGAGGACGTCGATGTGGTCCGTTACGGCAGCGTGGTAATCTACTGCCAGCCGTTCCACGTCGTGTTCGCTACGGCTACCCTGAATCGCAGCGCCGGCGGCTGAGCCCATCGTCTGACCGCGACGCCGCCGGTGTCCGCCGCGGCGCCGCGCAACCTACGCGACCAGCACCAGGATTACGCCGCCCACCGCGAGCAAGGTGCCAGCCACGGTCCGGGCGCTCGGCGGCTCGCGCAGCAGCAGCGCACTCAGGGGGGCGGCGTACAGCGGCGCCGTGGCGCCGATGATGGCGGTGAAGGTAGCCCCCACCAGCTTGATCGATTCCACGTACAGCGTACCGACCACCACCCAGCCGAGCAGACCGCCCAGAATCAGGAGCCAGCGTGTGCGGTGGTCGCGGAGCACTCGTTCGGCGGCATCCAAGGCACCCGGGCGCCGCAACGCCACGCTGAGCGACAGCAACGCCGCGATCGGCACGCGTACGGCGTTCACCGCCAGGGTGGTCATCCCCTCGGCGGCCTTGGCGGTCAGAATCACTTCCAGACCCCACACCACCGCCGTGACCGCGGCGAGCAGCAGCCCGACCCGGCGTTGGCGCCGCGCCACGTCGGGGACGCCGCCCGGCTCCGCATTCGGCCCCCGCTGCGGCGCCGTCCCCGTGCGCCGCTCCGGCAACGACAGCAGCACTCCTGCCGACACCACCAGCACGGCGCCGAAGATCGCCAGCAACGGCGGCGCCTCCCCCAATAGGAGAAACGCGAACAGCATGGTGAAAATAGGATAGCTGCAGATTATCGGAACGGTACGCGCCACCCCCACCAGGCGCAGCGCCACCACGCTGCAGGTGTCGCCGACCAGTCCACCGACCACGATGGCAGCCGCGAGCAACAAAATGCGCGTGAGGGTGAATGTGTCCGCACCGGGTGCACCGGCGGCCAGGAACCAGGCCACGATCACCGCCGCTCCCAACAGCGCGCGCAGGCCGTTGAGCACGAACGGATCCAGCCGCTGTGACAGATGGCGCAACAGGATACTGGTGGCACTCCAGCACACCGCGTGAGCGAAGGCGACGAAGATCCCCCATGCCATCATCGCGGCGGCACCCGGAGAACGCTATGCCAGACGCATGAGCGTGAATCAGGCTCGATGGTCTTGCAGGTCACGGAGTGACTGTGCCGCATCACTACTAGTTAGTATGATGGCTACGAACCATGGAGAGGCAACCATCAGAGCGGGAGGAGCGCTCTGCGGCGAACGGCTCGCTGCGCCAGCGGCTGGCCCCGCCCGGCATCGACGGCCGGCTCACCGACTACGGCGACGCCGGCTTCAGCTCGTTCCTGCGGCGCGCGTTCCTGGCCTCCGCCGGCTACGACGATACCGATCTGGCGCGCCCGGTGGTGGCACTAGTCGATACCAGTTCCGACTACACCACCTGCCATCGCGACATGCCGGCGCTGCTGGCGGCGGTGCGGCGCGGCGTGCTGCAAGGCGGCGCGCTGCCGCTCACCCTGCCCACCCTGTCGCTGGGGGAGATCCTGATTTCGCCCACCTCCATGCTGTACCGCAACCTGCTGGCGATGGAGACGGAGGAGGCACTGACCGCCTACCCGATGGACGCGGCGGTGCTGCTCGGGGGTTGCGACAAGACCGTACCGGCGCAACTGATGGCCGCCGCATCGGCCAACGTGCCCGCGCTGTCGGTGGTGACCGGTCCGATGCGCACCGGCTCCTGGCGCGGCACGCGGCTGGGCGCCTGCACCGACTGCCGCGCCCACTGGCTGCAGTACCGCGCCGGCGAGTTGGACTACCACGAGCTCGGCGAAGTGCAGCAGGAGCTGTGCCCTACCGGCGGCACCTGCATGGTGATGGGCACCGCATCCACCATGGCCTGCCTGGCTGAGGCTCTGGGCATGATGCTGCCGGGCGGGGCGGCCGCACCCTCCGGTTCCGGAGCGCGCCTGCGCCACGCCGTCGCCGCCGGCCGCCGCGCCGCCGCGCTGGCGCAGGCCCCCGTGCGCCCGCGCGAGATACTCACCCCGGCGGCGTTTGCCAACGCGGTCACCGCCCTGCTGGCGATCGGCGGCTCCACCAACGCCATCATCCACCTGCTGGCGATCGCCCGCCGCGCCGGCGTGCCGCTTACCCTGGCCGACTTCGAGGCGGCGGCGGAGCGCGTTCCGCTGCTGGTCAACTGCAAGCCCAGCGGTGCGCTGTGGCTGGAGGATCTGCACCATGCCGGCGGCATGCCCGCCGTTCTGGCCGAGCTGCGTCCGCTGTTGCAACTCGACGCGCGCTGCGTGAGCGGCCAGACGCTTGGCGAACAACTCGCGGCCCGCGGCGGCGCGGCCCCCGACGCGACCGGGCCCGATACCGGCGCCACCGTGCCAAGCCGCTCCACTAGCACCACGCACGATGGTTCTGTTGGCCATAGTGAGCGCTCAACCGATGACCGGGCGGCGGTACCGGCGCCGGTCGTTGGCACACTCGATGCGCCGATCGGTCCGCCGGGCGCGTTGACCGTGCTGCGCGGCTCGCTGGCGCCCGACGGGGCGGTGCTCAAGCGCTCGGCCGCCACTCCCGACCTGCTGCACCACCGCGGACCGGCGCTGGTGTTCGAGTCCGCCGCCGATCTGGCGGACCGCATCGACGACCCGGCGCTGCCGGTCACGCCCGGCCACGTGCTGGTGCTGCGCAACAGCGGGCCCGCGGCCGCAGGCATGCCGGAGACCGGCTCCGTGGCCATTCCCCGCAAGCTGGCGGCTGCCGGCGTACGCGACATGGTGCGGGTGTCGGACGCGCGCATGAGTGGCACCGCCGCCGGCACCGTGGTGCTGCACTGCTCGCCGGAAGCCGCGCGCGGCGGCCCGCTGGCGCTGGTCGAGGACGGCGACCTGATCGAACTGGACGCCGACCGGGGCCGGATCGATCTGCTGGTATCGGAAACCGAGTTGGAAGCACGCCGCACCCGCGCGCCCGCGCCGCCGCCGCTGCCGGCGCGCGGCTGGCGCCGCCTGCATGCCGAGCACGTGCTGCCCGCCCACCTCGGCGCCGACCTCGACTTCCTTGCCCCCGGCCCATCGGCAGGAGCTGAACGGCGGTAGTGTTGCGCTATTCGATGATCTTGGTGAGCGGATACTCGACGATGCCGCTCGCCCCGGCCCCCTTGAGGCGCGGGATGATGTCGCGCACCACCGACTCGTCGACCACCGTGTTCACCGCAATCCAGTCGCCGTTCACCAGCCCCGACAGGGTCGGCTTCTGCAGTGCCGGGAGGACCGCCACCACGCCGTCCACCTTCTCCTTGGGCACGTTCATCATCAGCCCCACCTTGCCCTCCGCCGCCATGGCGCCGCGCAGCATGAGCGTGATGTTCTCGATCTTGCGGCGCTTCCAGTCATCCTGCCAGGCGGATTCGTTGGCGATCAGCCGCGGGGTGCTCTCCACGATCGTGTCCACAATGCGCAGGTTGTTGGCGCGCAGCGAGCTGCCGGTCTCGGTGATCTCCACAATGGCATCCGCTAGACGCGGCGGTTTCACTTCCGTAGCGCCCCAGGAGAACTCCACGTGCGCCTCTACGCCGTGCCGCTTCAGGTAGTCGACCGTGAGGTTCACCGCCTCGGTAGCGATGTGCTTGCCCTGCAGGTCGCGGGCGCTTTGAATCGGCGAATCCTCCGGAACCGCCAGCACCCAGCGCACCGGACGGCGGCTCACCTTCGAGAACACCAGCTCGGCGACTTCCACCACCTGCGCGCGGTTCTCGACGATCCAGTCGTGCCCGGTCAGCCCGGCGTCCATGACGCCATCCTCGACGTACCGAGCCATCTCCTGGGCGCGTATCAGAATACACTCGATCTCCGGATCGTCGATCTCGGGGTAGTAGGAGCGCGACCGGAAGGTGATCCGGTAACCCGCCTGACGAAACAGTTCGGCGGTGGCGTCCTGCAGGCTGCCGGCCGGGATGCCGAACTTCAGTACCGGCGAGCTCATCTGCCGTACACCTGCCGCGGATCGAACACCCGCTCCGCGACCACGTGCAGTTCGCCGTCGGCGACGTGCCGGAAGAAACAGCTCCGGTAGCCCTCGTGGCAGGCGGCCCCGCCGATCTGCCGTACCTTCACCAGGATCGTATCGCCGTCGCAGTCGACGTACAGGCCGCGCAGTTCCTGCACGTTGCCGCTCTCCTCTCCCTTGCGCCACAGCCGGTTGCGGCTGCGCGAGAAGTAGCACACGCGGCCGGTGCGCAACGTCTCGGCGAGCGCCTCGCGGTTCATGTATGCCATCATCAGCACCGCGCCGTCATCGTCGTCCTGCGCGATGACCGGCACCACGCCGCCCGACTTGTCGAAATCGACCACTCCATCCAACGCTGACACGTGCGCTCCTCCTCCCGATTCGGCGTACAAGGTAATCATGCGTCCGCCGGTGCACCAAATCCCGGCACTTGCCCGACCCGACCCTCGAATCGATGGCGTCCGGCGACCAGGGCGTGCAGCTTGCGGTCGGCCACGCTGCGCGGCAGCATCCAGAAGCCGCAGTCGGGATGCACCCAGCGCACGCGCTCCGCGCCCAGCACGCGCACGGCGTGCTCGATGCGGCGGGCGATCAGATCGGGACTCTCCACGGCGTTGTCCTTGATGTCGACCACACCGACCCCGAGCGCGATGTCCGGACGCAGATCGGTAAACAGCTCCAGCTCGTCATAGCCGCGGCGCGCGAACTCCAGCACCAGGTGGTCTACGTGGAGGGCGTTCAGGAAGCCGAGCAGGGCGCGCCACTGGCCGCGCTGGATGCTCTGGCCGCCGTAGTTGCCGAAGCACAGGTGCAGCGCGCGCTCGCCCTGCACGCCGGACAGAACGGTGTTGATCGGCTCGTGCGCCCAGTCGGCGTCCTCGGCGTGGCCGGTGAGGTTGGCCTCGTCGACCTGGATCACGGCGGCGTCGATCTCCGCCACCTGCACGCGCAGCACCTCCGCCAGGGCTGCCGCGAGCGCGCGCAGGTCCCCGTAGTGGCGGTCGAGCAGGGTCCGGGCGAGCATGTACGGAGAGGTCACCGTGAATTTGAGCGGACGCTCGGACAGAGCGCGCACTTGCTGCCAGGCGGCCGGCAGGTTGAGGCGGCCTTCGCCGACCGCGGCGCGCACCACACCGGCCGGTGCGCTGCGAAACCGCATCCCGTCGAGGCCGCGAAACGCGGTCAGTTCCGCGCGCGTCAGGTCGCTGGCAATCCCTGCCATCGGGGCCACGAAGTAGTCGATCATGCCGTTGGTGTCGGGGTGGTTCACGTCGAACCGGGAGAACTCGCCGTCGGAGAGTAGATCGACGCCCGCAAGCTCCTGGGTCTTGAGCACCACCAGCAGGGCGTCGGCCAAGTTGGGGACGCTCGGCAATGCCGCCAGCCAGGCGGGGATGGGATAGCTGCCGACCACGGTCGTGCCGATGCGGCTCTGCCCAGGCCGCACGAGCCGGCGGGTCACGACGCGGTGCCGCTCTCGCCGCCCGGCGCCGCCGGCGGGAATCGCGCCGCGGCAGCCTGGAACTCGTCCCAGATCCGCTCCGGCAGCACCATCGTGGCATGGCGGAAACTGGCAGCAATCTCGGTCGCGTCGCGGCTGCCGACCAGCGTCGATCCGATGCCCGTGTTGCGCGTGCTGAACTGCACCGCCAAGGCGCCCACATCGATGCCGCGCTCCCGGCACCAGGCGTACACCGCGGCGGCCCGTTCGACATCGCGCGCATCCATCGCCCGCTGCCGGGCCTGTTCGACCGGATCGGGACCGGCAAGCAGGCCGCGCAGATAGGGTGAGGCGTTCACCACACCGACGGCGCGCTCGCGGGCGAACTCGATCAACGAACGGGCGCTGTCGCGCGCCGGGCCGTAGTCGTATGGCAGCAGCACCACGTCGAAGCGGCCATCCTCGATGCAGCGCCGCTGCCAGCGGTGGCTGCCCACCCCGAGCCCGAGCGCGCCCACCGTGCCGGATGCCTTGAGCTCTTCGATAGCCTCCGCCGTGCCCCCGGAAGCCAGGATCCGATCTATCTCCGCGTCCGACGTGGGGTCGTGGACAAACACGATGTCGAGGTATTCTCGGCCCAGGGCCTCCTGGCTGATCGCCAACGAGGCACGCACGGAGTCGCCGTCGTAACGGCCCGCCATTCCAGGGCGAGTGCCCACTTTGGTCGAGATCCGCACCGCCGCGCGCTGTTCGCCGCTGAGCGCGGCCAGCCCGACACCCAGGCTGCGCTCGGCTACGCCGTCCTGGTACAGCGGCGAGGTGTCGATGTAGTTGATCCCCAGTTCCACCGCGGTGCGGACGGTGTGCGCGGCAATCGCCGCCCGCTCGGCCGGGCTGGTATCCCGATCGCGCAGCGCGCCCAGGTACGCGCCGCCGAGCCCCAGCACGGTAACCTCCACGCCGGCGCGGCCCAGTTTCCTGCGTGCCGGCAACCCGGATGCCGTAACGGCCGATGATGCGAGTTCCTGTTCCACGGGCCGCACGGTACCACATGCTCGGCGCAATGACAGCGGGACAACCGGCACGCACGCAGCGTGCATCACGGAGGCGATCCTCCGTACGGCCGCCCCTAACCTAAACGGCGGCCTTGCGTGGTACGGTTGCCCGCCTCCCATGACCATCCGCACTCGCCTCCCCCGCGTACCGGCGCAATTCCGCTCCCTGTACGGGGGGCTGCTGGCGATCAGTCTCCTGTTCGGCGCCAACTTCACCGCCATGGGCGCCGTCCTCCCGCAGATGATCCGTTCCTTCGACTGGAGCTACACCGCCGCGGCAACGGTGCTGGCGGCCGGTTCGTTCGGCTACTTCGGCGCCACGTTCGCGAGCGGGTTCATCGTGCGCCGGATCGGCCTGCGCGTGACCGCGGTGATCGGCCTGGGATTGATCGCGGGCGCACTGGCGCTGTTCGGCGCGACCCCCGCGCTGCTGGTCAACGTGCTGCTGCACGGCCTGGTCGGCGTCGGCAGCGGCTGTGTGGAAGTGGTAATCAACTACGGCGCGGTACGCATGGAACGCGACGGACGCAGCCAGCTCATGAACCTGCTGCACGCGGCGTTCTCGGTCGGCGGCATGCTCGGACCGCTGGCGGCGGCACGGCTGCTGGACGCCGGATCCCCGTGGCAGACGGCGTTCCGGATCATCGCCGCCGGCACCGCCTTGGCGGCCATCTGGGTGGCGTTGCTGCCGTTCCACCGCCTCGACGAGCAACCTGCACCGGCGCGACCGAACACCCGCCACGCATCGGAGCCGCCCCTCGACCATCTGCTGGTGGCGCTCTGCGTCGCCCTGCTGTTCATCTACGTCGGCGCCGAGGTGGGCGTGTCGGGTTGGGTCGCCGAGTACTTCGTGAGTGTGCTCGGCAGCAGCCCGGCGCAGGGGGCGATCCTGGTGACGCTGTTCTGGGGCGGCATCCTGGCGGGCCGGCTCCTGTTGGCATTCTGCTACACCGGCACGCGATCGGCGCTGGCTATCCTGACGCTCGCCGCGGTGGCCGCGGCCGGCCTGATCGTGGCCATCGCCGTCACCGGGCCGCTTGCCGCGGCGGCCGGCTTCGTGCTGGCCGGGCTCGGATTCTCCTCCATCTACCCGCTGGTGATGTCGATCGTCGGCCGCTACGTCCCGGCGCGCCGACAGAGCGTGGTGGTGGGGTTTGCCTCGAGTGGCGGCGGAATCGGTTCGCTGGTGTTTCCGTTCCTGGTGGCCGCGGTGGCGCAACAGATCGGCATTCGGCCGGGATTTCTGCTGTACGTGGCGCTCACGCTGCTGCTGATGCTGCTCGCCGTCGCCGCCGTGCTCAGAACCCGATCCATCGACCGCTCCCGGGCGTGATGCCGGCGGGCCGGCGGGCGCTACCCGGATGAACCGTTGCCGCGCCGGGCAGGCTTGGCGGACGCGGCGGTGATGACCCGCAGAATGCGGCTGGCGACCAGCTCGTCGCCCACTTCCAGAGTGATCACGTAGGCGCCGAAGTGGTTGAAGTTACAGGTGACCGGCAGCACCAGTTCGACATCCTCGCGCTCGCCGGCGACGTGGATCTCGCCGCTGCGTGACGCCACCTCCTGCGAAGACTGGCCGTGCGTAACGGTAACGCTGAATTCGTGGGTGCCGCGCGAGACGCTGCCGAGCGCGCCGTAGATGAACCACGGCACCGGCGGCGACGGCACGCTCGGGAACTGAAACGACTGGAATACCCCAATCAGCCCCTTCTTGCCGTTGTTCTCGGTAATGATCCGGTCGCAGCACAAAAGCGCATGAACTACCACTTCGTACATGATCGTTGCGTCACCTCAGGGTACTGATTTTCCCGATCCGCGCCTATCGCGATCAGCGTAGGCTGCGCAAACGGCGGTTGGTCAGCAGGGCGAGCGACACCAGCAACATGAAGCCGCCCATCACGGCGCCCGCCACCTGACCCCCGAACGCCTCGGCCAAGGCGCCGGCCGGCAGCGCGCCGAGCGGCACTATTCCGAACGAGATCATGAACACGCTCGACACGCGCCCGTGGTACTCCTCATCGGCGATCTCCAGCATCACCGCCTGATTGAGCGCCTTGCGGATGGCGTCGCCGACCCCGAGCACCAGCATGCAAGCCATCCCCACCCAGAACACCGCCAGTCCCGACATCACCAGAATCGCGGCGCTGGCCACGATTGCCCCGCACACCAGGATCAAGCCGCGGCGCCCCGGCGTCACGTTGGCGACCACCACCGCGGCGCCGACCGACCCCACGCCCATGGCGGTGACCAGCAGGCCGAGTGTCTCCGGGCCCTGGCGATACAGGTCGACCACGAACACCGGCAGAATGAGGCGGAACGGCATCGCCACCAGGGCGTACACCACCGAGATCACGAACAGCATGACGATGTCCGGCTGGCGGCGAATGTAGGCGAGTCCCTGCCGGATCGCCGCGTGCTGCGCCACGCCCACGGCCGGCATGTTTTTCGACGAGATCCGCCCGGTCAACAGCACCGCTCCTACGCCCAAGACGGCGACGAAATAGTAGGTTGCGGCGGCGCCGAACAGCCCGTACATCCAGCCGCCGACGGCCGGCCCCACCAGGGTGGTAAGGCTGAACCCCGCGGCCATCAGGGACAGCGCGTTGGTCATGAGCCGGCGCCCCACCAATCCGGGAATCATCGCCTGACGGGCCGGCACCAGGAGCGCCCACAGCATGCCCTGCAGGGCCGACGACGCCATCAGGTGAACCCAGGTGACCTGCCCGAACTGAATCAGCAGGCCGACCAGCAGGGCCACCACCGCGAACATTGCCTGCGCCACCTGCACCAGCCGCCTGCGGTCGAACCGATCGGCCACCGCACCGCCGATCAGCGCCAGCGACAGCATGGGAACGGCGTAGCCGACGGCGACGAGACTGAGCAGGAGCGCCGAGTTGGTCAGGTCGTAGGCCAGGTAGCCGGACGCCACCATGCGTATCTGCGAGGCGCCGAACATCACCAGCAATCCCAACCACAACAGCCGGAAGTCGCGCACCGCCAGAGACGCGAACGTGGTGCTGCGGGCGCGCCGTCCCGTAGCGCGAAGGCGTTCGGCTACCGCCACGCGGTACCGCACACCGGGCGGAGCAGAAAAAGCGGGCGGCAGCGAGGTGGGGCCATGCGAGCGGTCCTGCGCGCAAGCCTACCACGTCCGCGCCGCGGTGCGGTACCATGGCGCGACCGATACGTTACCTGACAAGGAGTACTCATGGGCAACGACAAGCTGTGCATCATTCCGGTGCTGGACACCGATGCGCCGGAATTCGCCAAGGTGGCCCGCAAGGTGAGCTGGCCGCAGAAGGACCCCGGCAGGCCGTCTCAGTTCTGGCCCGCGATGAGCGGCTTCAACGTCGGCTCCGGTTCCGACGTCGACATCTCCTACCTGGAGTCGAGCCGATCGGAGCCGTCGAACGGCTTCGACCGCCACCTCAACACCGAGGAGCTGTTCGTGTGCCTGGAGGGGGAGTACGTGATGCCGATGGCGCCCTGCCGCAGCCCCGACGACCCGGACGACGAACCGCGGATCGAGGATCTGATCGCCTTCCGCGTGCGCGCCGGAGATGCCTATGTACTGAAGCCCAACGTGTGGCACAACGGCGGCTGGCCCACCAGGGAGGCGGGCACCATGCGCTACATCATGGTGCTGTCCGGGCACCGCGCCGGCGAGGGGCATCAGGGACGCGTCGACCACATCATGAAGACGCTGCCGGAAGACCAGCAGGTCATCCCGGACTGTCTGGTCTAGCGGCGCCGCCATGTCGACCACACTGCCCGATACGGGCAACATCAAGGCGGCCGTGATCGTCGGCGGCCACGGCTACGACGTACCGGGGTTCAAGGCGCTGTTCGACTCGCTCGACGGCGTGGACTGGTACCTGCAGGACATCGACAACTGGGTCGGATCGCCGGTCGCCGACCAGTACGACGTGTTCGTGTTCTACCACATGGTGGCGTGGGGCATCTGGAGCCTGCGCGCCGACATGCAGGAGCGCATCGACGCCGCCAACCGGCAGATCGGCTCTACCGGCCAGGGCTGGTTCGTGTGGCACCACGCGCTGCTGTCGTTTCCCGAGAGCCCCGCCTTCGACCGGGTGTGCAACTCGGCCGACCGCACCCTGAAGAAGCCGGGCAGGTTCATGCCGCGCATCGACATGAACGTGCACGTCGAGCACCCCGATCACCCGGTCACCGCCGGCGTGGGCGACTTCGCCATCTCCGGCGAGGGGTTCGCCCTGCCGGCGTGCGGCGCCGACAGCACGGTGCTGCTCACCCACGACCACGACGGCAACATCCCGTCGCTGGCCTGGTGCCACGAGCTCGACCGCTCGCGCGTGCTGTGCTGGCAGTCGGGCCACGACGCCACCGAGTGGACCAACCCCAGCTTCAAGCGAATCTTCCAGCAGGGCATCGAATGGCTGGCCCGCCGCAGATAGGGTGCGCCACGACCGACTCCCCAGAGGCTGGCAACGACCGATGCGAAGACCGATCTCCGTGACGGCTTTCGTCGACTGGAAGGCCCAGATGCACAACACGCGCTCAGATAGGCTGCAGCCACCCGAGCGTGCGACGCGAACGCTGGAGAGAACCGCGCGCAACATCGAGAGGGTACTGACGCGCAAGGCTCCCGCCGCTCGTTTCAGCGTCGCCATGCGGCTGTATCACGGCTGGCACAAGGGATTTGAGCGAACCGAAAACCTGCGCGCGATCACCACAGCCGCTGCGCAGGTCGGACTTTCCGCTGCTGCCAACGCGAATGTTCGTTTTTCTCCACGCTACGTCAACAGCGCCGCGGGGAACAACGGGGAGAGAAGATGGTCGATACCGCGCTGGCCTCCGACTTGCTGCATTGGGCACGCTACGACGCCGGTGATTGGGCGTTGATCCTCGCCGAGGACGACGACTTCATACCGCCGACATTTACCGCCGAATCCTGGATCAGACCATTCGGCGGACGGGTATTCATCGTTCGAGATCGGCTGAGCGGTCCTTTTCTCCGGTTGGACGGCTTGTTGGAGAGGTTGAACCCATGACCACCGAAGTGTCACGTATCCTGGAAGAATTCGCGCCGTTCGCCGACTTGGGAACCGATCGTCCACAAGCCGCATCCAACGAACACCGAATCATGATCAGAATGATTCGCCACGGCGAGGAAATTGAACTTCACTTCGACAAGATTACCGGCAAGGTAACTGAACGATCGTTGGACGATGACCAAGCTCGAACCTACGCTTCGTATCGTTCTCTTCTCGCGTCGGACCGATTCGGCAATCTCCGCCAGTGGGCCAACAACCAGAGGCGGTCCCTGCAGAATCTCAAATCGGCTTACAACCATCGCATCCCGGTTTCGGGACCGCTCTCCAGCAGTGATCGAGAACTCGACATCGACAGCTTCGACAGATTCTTAGTTGCGCAAGACCAAGGTGACGAACAGGCAGTGCGCGTCATGCTGATTGACGGTCCTGCCGGAATCGGAAAGACGACATTCATCGAGTTCCTTGCGTGGTTATGAGCAGATGGACACATCATCAAACAACACCCGCTGATCCTCCACGTGAAGAGCCGCGGTCGCATACTGACCTATATTCAGGACATGATAGCGTTCAGCCTGCAACGGCTTCGCCTCAACCTGACCTTCGACCAGCTCCCCGTGCTGGTACGCCACGGCCTAGTAGTCCTCGCAATCGACGGATTCGATGAACTCGCCGATCCGAATGGGTACGAACTCGCGTGGAGTCAAGTGGGAGAGCTGGTCGAACAGGTTCGAGGACACGGTACGCTCATTCTTGCCGGCCGTGAGACCTTTATCGGTCAAGAGCGCATACGAAAGAGCATAAAGTCTCTCCGCTCCACGGACAACGTTCAAGCGCTCACCCTGAGGGCGCCCGCCCCGGAGGCCGCCAGGAACTGGCTCGAAGCGGAGCGAAAACATGAACTCGAATTCCCAGAAGAGCTGTTCGAGTTCGGATCTTTCGCGCTACGCCCCTTCTTCCTCGTACAACTCGCAGACTTGCCGCCGGGGTCGGAGTTCGGCGCTCCTCGGAGAGGCCTTCTGTTTACGTCTCTCGTCGACACGATGATCCAACGCGAAGCGGCCAAGTTTGGCGCCGTAATGACTCCTAACCAGGGCTACGGATACGTCCAGCGCTTTCTTCGCGAAGTCGCACGATACATGGCCGACGATCAGACCGACGCGATTGACGAATTGGCGCTGTCGTGGGTCGCCGAAGTAGCTGCACCGGAAGAGCTCGACAATCACACACTCCGCACACTTAGGGAGCGGGCAGCCTTCATAGCGTTCCTTGAGGAGGATGACACCCCGCAGTTTCGGCGCTTCTCACACTCGAATCTGCTCAATCATTTCCTCGGCATGGAGATAATCGACGCCATCGCCCGTAAAGACGTACCAAAGTGTGTGCGGAGAAATGTCCTCGGGGCCGACTTTCTTGCCATATTCTGTGACCTGGCGCTTGATATGTCTCTTCAAGGATCTGAGCGCATTCGTGAATTCTATGACTCGGCGTCCGAGCTTGTGCAGAACTACCCGTGGAGTGATCGAGGGGTACACAATATCGGCTCTATGCTTATCACTCTTCTTTCATCAATGGAGTACGAAGGATCCTTGATGCTCCGCAACATCCACGCCGACGAAGCACTCATTCGAGGTACGACATCAACCGCAACAATCCATGGTTCCGGGATTGGCCAGCTAGATATCCAGGGGGCCAACGTGGAATCTCTGGAGTTCATCAATTCCCACATTACGACACTCACCGTCGATGAAATGACACACGTTTCACCTTCGATTCCGATGCCGTCTCAGATACAGTACAACCGACTGCACTCAGATAGAAGCAGGGTGATCTCGTCGCGCGAAGACATTGATGGTTGGCTTCGGGCGCATGGGAGGGTTGTCGCTGCCGGAGATACCGTTGGTGAAGGAGCAGGTACGATCCCGAAGGAGCTGCTGAACCATCCAATGCGCAGGCTGCTCAGGCGTGCATGCCGTAGCAGGTCATTCTGGACTCCAGCAGGCAGTACGAATTACGTCAAAGAGTTCACCCGTGATTCGTGGTGGCCTGATCTACTGTCACTGATGCAGGGGCACAACTTGATAAAGGAAGAAACAATCGCCGCCGCCGGTACCAATAACCGATTCTTTCACATCAAGCAACCAATTCGCATACTTGCGGAAGACATGGATGACGAAAATGTCAAGAGTTTCTATGAAGCGCTCATCGATAGGATGCGGAACACACCGTGACCGCACGGGTACGCAGTAGGATCCGGTGAGCTGGTGCCGGGAAAATGGACTGCATGATGGGGTGTATTCCAGGCCATGAGGAGGGCCAACGGGAATGGCGACGACACGGCGTCGATTCACAGCTCAGTTCAAAGCCAAGGTGGCGATGGAAGCGCTCCGCGGAGACCGCACGATCCAGGCGATCGCAGCCAAGCACGAGGTTCATCCGAATCAGGTGAGCGGCTGGAAGCGGCAGGCGCAGGCCGGTCTGCAGGAATTGTTCGCCGGCGCGTCCAACCGCCGGCAGAAGGACCACGACGCGACAATACATGACTTGCATGCCAAGATCGGGGAGCTGACGGTGGAACGCGATTTTTTATCACGAGGGCTCGGGCACTGAGCCGGGCCGAGCGCATGCTGATGATCGAACGGGAGCCCGCTGGTTTGAGCTTGACCCGGCAATGCCGACTGCTGGAACTGAGCCGGTCGTCGCTCTACTACCGACCGGTGGGCGAGAGCGCGCAGACGCTGGCGTTGATGCGGCGCATCGACGAGTTGTACCTGCAGTATCCGTTCTACGGCAGCCGTCAGATGGTGCGCCGTCTGGCGCGCGAGGGTGTACGGGTTGGTCGGCACCGGGTACGGCGGCTGATGCGGCTGTTGGGCCTGGAAGCGATGGCCGCGCCGCTCGGCGTTGTGCGTCGTGCACGCCACGCTTACACTGCCGGGCCATGAAGTTGGAAGGGAAAGTTGCGCTGGTGACCGGCGGTGCGTCGGGGATCGGCAAGGCGAGTTGCGAGCTGTTCGCCCGCGAGGGGGCGCAGGTGGCGGTGGTGGACGTCAACGGCGCCGGCGCCGAGGAGACCGCACACGCCATCGCCGCCAGCGGCGGCACGGCGCTGCCCTTTACCGCCGACGTGACCGATGAGGACCAGGTGGCGCGCGCGGTGGCGGCGGCGACCGCGGAGTGGGGGGCGATCGGCGTACTGCACAACCACGCCGGCCTGCTGCCGGCCAACGACGCCTCGATCTTCGACATCGACGTAGCCACCATCGACGAGGCGTTGTCGATCAACGTCAAGGGCATGATCCTGGTCGGCAAGCACGTGGCCCGGGTGATGCGCGACGCCGGCAGCGGGGCGATCGTCAACACCGCCTCCGACCTGTCCTACATCGCCCTCGGCGGGCTCACCACCTATGTGACCTCGAAGAGCGCCATCCCGGGCCTCACCCGCGTGATGGCGGCCGACCTCGCCGAGCACGGCGTGCGCGTCAACGCGGTGGCGCCCGGCTTCGTGTACAGCGGCATGACCGCCGGTATGCTGGACCAGCCCGAGATCCTGGAGCCGATGAAGGAAACCTACCTGATCAAGGAGCTCGGCCAGCCGGTCGACGTGGCCAACTGCGTGCTGTTCCTCGCCTCCGACGAGGCGCGCTTCGTCACCGGCGCCGTGCTGATGGTCGACGGCGGCCACACGGTCCGCTAGCGGGCCGGCGAACAGGCCAAGGCCAGCCAATGCGTGCCGATTGGACTCCCGCCGACGAGCAGCGCGTGCGCGAGCGCTACCCCGACATGGTGGCGTGCCCGCCGCCGGCGATTCACTCCACCATCGAGCTGCTCGGCAAGCCGTGCACGGTCACCGACCTGAGTCACGAGATCGCGCCGAGCAACCCCACCTTCAAGGGCCACCAGCGCACCGTGATGTGGCAGCACCTGTCGCACCAGGACGTGCAGCAGTTCGGCCTTGCCGAGCCGCCCTACTCCTACGAGGTGGTGGCCTTCACTCTGTGCGGCCACACCTCCACGCACTGCGACTCGATCAGCCACATCGTGCCCGAGCAGGGCGCCCGGCCGATCGACAAGAGCCCCCTGCAATGGCACATCGCGCCGGGCATCTGGCTCGATTTCCGCGCCAAGGAGCCCAACTCCTACATCACCCGCGCCGATCTGGAGCGACAGATGGCCGAACACGCGCTGGCGATCAGGCACGGCTCGGTGCTGCTGTACGCGACCGGCTGGAGCGACAAGTGGTCCGGCGAACCGTACGCCTACATCAGCGGCTACCCGGGCCTGGACGAGGAGGCGAGCCACTTCCTGGCCGACTCCGGGGTGGTCGCGTTCGGTGCCGACGCGCCGAGCGTCGACTCCTACCACGAGGTGGCGGTGCGCCGCGTGCAGCCGGCGCACATGATGTGCCGGGAGCGCGGCATCCTGAACATGGAGAATCTGGCCAACGTGCACCGCATCCCGAAGCGCAACTTCACGTTCATCGGGCTGCCATTGAAGATCAAGAACGGCGCCGGCTCGCCGATCCGGGCCGTGGCGATTACCGAGGATTAGGATGGGCATGCAGGCACTGGTACTGACCGCACCCAACGAGTTCTCGGTCGATGAGGTGGCGGTTCCCGACATCGGCTCCGACGACGTGCTGGTGCGAGTAGACACCACCTACATCTGCGGCACCGACCCGCACATCATCGCCGGCGACTTTCCCGGCTTCTGGCCCAAGTCCTACCCGTTCATCCCCGGCCACGAGTGGTCAGGAACGGTAGTCGAGGCGGGGCCGGTCGCGGCCGGGCTCGGCTGGCGCGCCGGCGACCGGGTGTGCGCCACCTCGCACTGCGGCTGCGGCTACTGCCGCATGTGCCTGACCGGGCGCTACAACCTGTGCCTGAACTACGGCAACGAGGCGGTCGGCCACCGCCAGTACGGCCACTACACCGCCGGCGGCTACGCCGAGTACGTGGCGGCCAGCGTGAAGAGCGTGTACCGCATTCCCGAGCAGCTCTCGCTGGCGGAGGCGGCGGTGATCGATCCGCTCTCCATCGCCCTGTACACCGTCAAGCGCACGCGCCTGCAGCCGGGCGCCGACATCGCGATCCTCGGCACCGGCCCGCAGGGCCTGATGGCGATCCTGTGCGCGGCCGCCCTGGGCGCCGGGCGCATCATCGCCGCCGGCAGCGGCGAGCGGCTGGCGCGCGCCCGCGAGCTGGGCGCCATCGGCATCGACTACCGCACCGCCAACGTGGTAGAGGAAGTGCGCCGGCTGACCGGCGGCCGCGGCGCCCCGCACGTGGTGGAGTGCGCCGGCACCGCGCTGGCATTCCGCCAGGCCTGCGAACTATCCGCCAAGGGCGGCGTCATCTCCGCCATCGGCCTGCCCGCGGAGGACGCCGCCGTCCCGGTGCGCCGCCTGGTGCTCGACGAAGTGGAAATCCGCGGCGGGCGCGCCAACCCCAACACCGCCGAGCAAGCGCTGTCCCTGGTCATCAACGGCCGCATCGACATCGCCCCCCTGTTCACCCACCGCTTCCCCTTGGCCGACTTTGAGCAAGCGCTGAGCACCTTCACCGGCCGGGTCGACGGCGCCATCAAGGTCGCCGTCTGCCCGTCCGACAGTTCATCCTGACATGGCCGAACAGTCGTCCCGCCCGCCGCACCAGGTGATCGACTCGCTGCCGGTGTGGGGCGTCCCGGACGCCGGCGCCGTGCAACAGATGCAGCGTTGCCGCGAGCGCGCCGACTACGCCGCCCTGATGGCCGATCACCACCTCGGCTATGCCGTGCCGGTGGGCGGCGTGATTGCCTATGCCGACTACCTCAGCCCGTCCGGCGTTGGATTCGACATCTCCTGCGGCAACAAGGCGGTGCTGCTGAATGCGGACGCCAGCGAGGTGCGCCGCCACATCGGTCCGATCATGGACGACCTGTGGCGCACCCTCTCGTTCGGTATCGGGCGCAAGAACCGCGAGCCGGTGGAGCACGAGCTGTTCGACGACGACCCCGCCTGGGACCTTCCCGAGGCAGCGCAACACCGTGACCTGGCGCGCGCCCAGCTTGGCACCATCGGCTCCGGCAACCACTACGTCGACCTGTTCGCCGACCAGGCGGACCGCGTCTGGGTCGGGGTGCACTTCGGCTCCCGTGGCCTCGGCCACAAGCTGGCCAGCCACTTCATCCGTGCCGGCGGCGGACGCGACGGCATCCACGTCGATCCGGTGTTGCTCGCGGCCGACAGCGACCTGGGCCACCGCTACCTCGCGTGCATGCAGCTTGCCGGGCGCTACGCCTACGCCGGCCGCGACTGGGTGTGCGCCCGCGTCGCGCGGCTGCTCGGCGCCACGATCCTGGACGAGGTGCACAACCACCATAACTTCGCTTGGCGCGAACACCACTTCGGACGCGACCTGTGGGTGGTGCGCAAGGGCGCGACGCCGGCGTTTCCCGGTCAGCGCGGCTTCATCGGCGGCTCCATGGGCGACATCTCCGTGATCGTGGAGGGCGTCGACAGCGAACAGAGCCGTCTCACCCTGCGCTCCACCGTGCACGGCGCCGGGCGGGTGATGTCGCGCCGCCGCGCCGCCGGCCAGCGCCGCCGCCGGCGCGGCCGCGTGGAGCAGGTCACCGCGGGCGAAGTCAGCCGTGACATGATGCAGGAATGGCTGCAGCGCGCCGGCGTGGAGCTGCGCGGCGCCGGCACCGACGAGTCACCGCACTGCTACAAGCGCATCGAAGAAGTGCTCGGCTTCCACGCCGCCAGCATCCGCATCCTCCACACCCTCACGCCCCTCGGCGTCGCCATGGCCGCCCCCGACGAGTTCGACCCCTTCCGCGACTGAGGCTTCAAGCGAATCTTTCAGCAGGGTATGGAGTGGCTGGCCCGCCGCCTGTAGACTGTTTCCGATGCAGTACTCTGTAGTGCTCGACATGATCGATGAGACCGGGTTCGAGGGTTACTATTATGCCCACATTCCGGCTTTGGACCTCACCACACAGGGCAAGGGGATAGAGGCTGCAGTTGCCGCGGCCCGGGACCTGGCTGAGCTGTGGGTGGCGGAAAAACAGTCCCGCGGTGAGACGGTTCCACAGGAGTCCGGTACCGTGATCGCCCGCATCGAGATCTCCGATGCCGTTCTCAGCTCGTGAGGTCCTCACAAGGCTGCACCGGGCGGGATTTGTACAGGTTCGGCAGTCGGGATCACACCAGGTTTTGCGTCATGCCGATGGACGGCAAACCTACGTATCGGTGCACCCAGGCACCTTGCCCACGGGTACACTCCACAAGATCCTCAAGCAGGCAGCGTTGACGCTGGAAGAATTCCGCCAACTGTGAAGTACGGAACGATCGACGTGCTGCACAACCACGCCGGCCTGCTGCCGGCCAACGACGCATTGATCTTCGACATCGACGCGGCCACCATCGACGAGGCGCTGTCGATCAACGTCAAGGGCATGATTCTGGCCGGCAAGCACGTGGTCCGGGTGATGCGCGACGATCCGTACGGCACCGACCCGCACATCATCTACACTTGCGCTACACTTGGAACAGGCGGCAGATGGACCTCGAGCGATACGGCATTCACGTCCGGCAGATCATCCGCAACCCATCCCCGGCTTTGCTGTACGAGTCGGCGCTGCGCCACGAGCGCGGCACGGCGATCGCCGCCAGCGGCGCGCTGGTAGCGATGAGCGGCGCCCGCACCGGGCGCAGCCCTACCGACAAGCGGATCGTGGGCGAGCCGGGCACCCGTGACGAGGTGTGGTGGGGAGAGGTCAACATCGAGCTCGACGAGCACACCTTCGAGATCAACCGCGAGCGCGCCATCGACTACCTGAATACCCTGGAGCTGCTGTACGTCATCGACGGCTACGCGGGCTGGAGTGCCGCCCACCGCGTCAAGGTCAGGGTGATCTGCGCGCGTGCCTACCACGCCCTGTTCATGCACAACATGCTGGTGCGCCCGAGCGCCAGTCAGCTCCGGCATTTCGGCACGCCCAACCTGCTGATCATCAACGCCGGCGCCTTTCCGGCCAACCGCTACACCACCGGCATGACCTCGACCACCTCGATCGACCTGCACCTGACGCGCCGGGAACTGGTGATCCTCGGCACCGAATATGCCGGCGAGATGAAGAAGGGGCTGTTCACGGTGATGAACTACCTCATGCCCAAGGCCGGCGTGCTGCCGATGCACTGCTCGGCCACCGCGGCGGACGGCGACGGCGGCGACAGCGCCATCCTGTTCGGGCTCTCCGGCACCGGCAAGACGACCCTGAGCCACGATCCGGGGCGCCGCCTGATCGGTGACGACGAGCACTGCTGGGACGACCACGGCATCTTCAACATCGAAGGCGGCTGCTACGCCAAGGTGGTCGATCTGGCCGAGGCGGAGGAGCCGGACATCTACCGCGCGCTGCGCTTCGGCGCGGTGCTGGAGAACGTGGTGTACGATGCGCGTAGCCGCGAGGTGGCCTACGAGGACACGTCGCTCACCGAGAACACCCGCGGCTGCTATCCGATCGAGTTCGTGCCGCAGGCGGCGATCCCCTGCGCCGCCACGCACCCGCGACACGTAATCTTCCTGGCCTGCGATGCGTTCGGCGTGCTGCCGCCGGTGGCGCGCCTGACGCCAGCGCAGGCAGAGTACCACTTCGTCAGCGGGTACAGCGCCAAGATGGCGGGCACCGAGGTGGGCATCACCGAGCCGGAGGCGACCTTCTCACCCTGCTTCGGCGGCCCCTTCCTGGTGGCGCACCCCACGGTATACAGCGCCCTGCTGGCCGAGCGGCTGCGCCGCCACGACAGTCGGATCTGGCTGCTCAATACCGGCTGGAGCGCCGGCCCCGCCGGCAGCAGCGAACGCATCCGGCTGCGCTACACGCGCGCGATCCTGGACGCCATCTACGCCGGCACGCTGGCCGACGTGCCGGCCGTCACCGATCCGGTGTTCGGCTTGGCCGTGCCGGGCACATGTCCGGGGGTGCCGCGGGAGATCCTCATGCCGCGCACCGCATGGCCGTCGCCGCAAGCCTACGCCGCCGCCGCCGGACGCCTCGCTGTGCAGTTTCGGGACAACTTCCGCCGTTACGAAACTCACGCCTCGGCCGCGGTGCGCGCCGCCGGACCAGGAGGCGCGGTCAGGCCGTGACGGTGAATACCGACGAATCCAACGTCCGAGGGGCGGCGACTGATACCGATTGTGCGACTATCCCGAACAGCGCACCGAGCTACTGCCCGACGTAAGTGCCTTGCTCGGCCATCAGGGCCAGCAGGTTGCCGGCGGGATCACGGAAGAAGGCCATGCGCCTCTGTGTACCCGAGTGGATGAACG
This sequence comes from Spirochaetia bacterium, assembly GCA_965262935.1. Classification (GTDB taxonomy): domain Bacteria; phylum Spirochaetota; class Spirochaetia; order SZUA-6; family Bin103; genus Bin103. Next base: position 3,688,237 of record OZ253572.1, read on the forward strand.
CTATTCTATCATCGCAGGGAGGATGGTCATGAAATCGCTACACTCCTACTCCGACCCCAGTACCTTGCTGGAGACCGAGCCATTACGGCTGGCGAAGTTACTCTCGCTAAGCGTTCCCGAGGACTTCGACGAAGTAGCGCTTGCGCGCAAGGTGGCGAAGGGACTTCCGCCTCGTAGCGTGACAGCGCTGATCGAGGTGCTTGATATCGACCGTTCCGAGATTATCGGGCCGGTCATACCACGGGGAACGTTACAACGGTTGGCGAAGACCGGCAGACCGCTCTCGAGAGAGTATAGTGAACGCATCTACTCCCTCGGTCGTGTGATCGATGCCGTTGGGCGCGCCTATCACGGCGATCCGAATCAGGTCAAGGGCTTCCTGTACCGTGGGTGCGACTCCATTTTGTGCACGCTTATGCAGCCGCCAGCAGTTCGGCAGGTTGAGGAGGGCCGGGTAGTGAATGTTGGTGGTCGCGGGCAAAGCGCCCGCTCATGATCGACGCGCGCAACTGCAGCATGTGCTGCGCCCCGTTCAGGGTCCAGGTCATACCACTACCCTTCATCCGCGCGGCAGCGACGTTCTTGCAGGCGCTTTCCACCGTGCCGCTGCCGATTGGCAGGTGCTGCTCTCGGTACTGCGGGTAGTTCATGCGCTCGCGGTTTGCCTCGAGGTAGTTGATCTCGCCTTGTATCTCGTCACCGTGCTCGCGGTGACTGTCGCGCAATTGCTCCAGGTCGTCGATCACGACTGTCCCGCCTTCCCGCAGTCTGGCGCGCCACTGCTGCAGATGCTTATCGAACTGCGCCGTGCCCTGCCCGTAGAGGAGCTTGCACACCTTCGCAAGATGATCGACGGCGTGGCAGAAATCCAGGATGTATACACCGTTGTCAGCGTTGTCGATCTCAGCCACCCGGTTCCAGATCCACTCAGCGCCATCGCCGATGAACACCAAGCGCAGTTTCGTCAGGTCCGCACTGCGTCGGTTCATCTCCACCCAGATACGCTGGAAGAACTCGTCGGCATGCTCGATGCCCAGCACATACGAGGTTTTGGTGCAGCGCGCCTGCTGTCGTCCCTCGTCCCACTTCAGTTCAGAGATACTCGCCACCTTGACGTCTCGGAACTCGCGGTCGTATCTCTTTCGCTTGTCATTATCTACGCGTTCGTTACCCTTCGTCGGTACTTTCCCCGCATCGATACACACCACCATCGTGCCAGTGATCTTATTGGCCACCGCCACGCTGCCGTCATGCGCGAACAGCTCCTCAATTTCCTGCTGACGTTGCGCCTCCAGCCGCTCACCAAGTGCGTCCACCATGCATTCGGTCTTGTGCAGTGAGATCTTATCCAATCCAGCGGGACGAAAGATCGTATGGAAATGACTCAGACTCCTTTGATATGGTCCCTGGCCCGCGAACTGGGCCAGATGGTACTCACAGGCAGGGGTCTGCCCGTCTCCGATCCCCAACTGCTCATCCAGCGGCACCCACGTCTCTCCGCTACCGCTGGCGTAGTAGTAGGCGCGCTCCACCGTGACCGGCCCATACAGCCCGTGCACCGTCTTGGCGCGATTCCCCTTGAACCGATACACCACCTTGCCACGCTTCACCCGCCGCCCCTGGTAGCCGGTGCCCGCCTGCTGCGCCAAGTCCTGCACTACCTGTCGTCCCATCTCCATCAGGCACTGGTGCACGACCAGTTCCAACCTCAGCATCCCAGTGGCACTGCTGGCAACGTCGGCGTCGGCGCTGTTGCGCAACTCCATCTTGACAAGCTCAACGATGTGAGCGACCAATTCCTTATCCATGTTGACCTCCCAGTCGTAGCCATCGTGCTATTGACTGGGAGGTCTTTCTACCCCTGCCCAAAACGGGGTCGCACCCCTGTACCGTCCGCATCAGATGCTTGGTGGCGATACGCCCCTGCACTTGGCGAGATCCAGTTCTGCTGGTGCAGACGCTGTGCTGAGCCTGCTCGACTGGGCGGATGCCGGCGTCTCTGTTTGACCAACCCGCGACAACTTCCGTCCGCCCTCACCGGGTACCGCATCGGTGATGCGAACGGTACTTTTCCTGTTTACAGTGCGGAAGGCGCTCGTAGGAACGATCGCGGTCGCTGGCACCGGTCCGGCGACCATGTAATCTATGCCTCGGAACACTACTCTACCGCGATGCTTGAGACCTTGGTACGATGGAGTGGGGCTCTGCCATCCAATCAACACTACGTCGAAATCACCGTTCCCGCCGGTATCAGCTACGAGGTAGTCACTGACCATGTGCTCCCTGCCTGGCATCACCCCACCCGCACGGTCGCGAGGAAGTTCGGCCACGCGTGGTACGATCAGCACCGTAGCGCGATTTCAACGCGACACACGCAGAGTTTGGAAGGATCACACGTGGACTCGACACACCGGTGTGGTGGGACCAGCGACTGTTTAGCTGAGGCGCAAGTGGAGCCAAGGCGCTGCCGCCGGATCGACTTCGGATGAGGGCACTGCGCTACTGGCCGACGTAAGTGCCGCGCTCGGCCATCAGAGCCAACATGTTGCCGGCGGGATCGCGGAAGAAGGCCATACGCAGCTCGTAGTCGGCGGCGGCGTGGATCACCTGCGGCGGGCCATCGAACGTGACGCCGCGCTCCTGAAGTTCGGCGTAGCGCCGTTCGATGTCCGGCACCCTGAAATAGAGGGTGTAACCCGCCCCGGACTCGCCGGCTCCCGATGACAACATGAGACGTACGCCGTCGCAGTCGAAAACGCCAGCCCCGGCCCCGCCTGCGCGATGAATGGCACGCCCAGGGTGTCGCGGTAAAAGGCCGCGGCGGCGTCCAGATCGTCCACCGCCAGCGCCACCTGCCCGAATTGCCAACTCCGTGCTTCGCCAGCCGCCATCGTCAGACGCTCCGCAGGCAGGCCGCGATGCGTTCGGCGGCAGCGCGCAGATCCTCGACGCTCGCGCGCGAGTAGGCCAGGCGCAGGTACTCGCCGTCCGGGCTCGGGCCCTCGGCGGGAAAGAATCCGTGCCCGACCGGGAACACGACGCCGCGCTCCAGCGCCTGTTCCTGCACCCTCTGCGCCGGCAGCGGCTCGGCCAGACGGAGCCACAGAAAGAACCCGCCGGCCGGTTCGGTGAGCTGCAACGCCGGTCCACAGGTTTCACGCAACGCGCCGGCGAGCGTACGCATCTTGGTGCGGTAGACCGCGCGCATCCGTGCGACATGGGCCTCAAGCTCGCCGGTGATCATGAATTCGTACAGCATGCGGTGCTGCATTGGGCTGTTGCCCATATCGAAGCGCGCCGGCATCAGCAGGCCCAACAACTCCGGGCGCGCCTGCAGCCAGCCGACCCGCAGGCCGGGGGCGATCACCTTGGAGAAGGTGCCGGCGGTGATCACGAAGTGGCCTTGGGCCAGCGCTCCGAGGGTGGGGATCAGCTCTTCGCCGAAGTACAGCTCGTTGTAGGCGGTGTCCTCCAGCAGCAGCACCCCGTGGCGGGCGGCCACCTCCAGCAACTCGCGGCGGCGGGCGATCGGCATCGTGATCCCGGTGGGATTGTGAAACGTGGGCGACACGTACACCAGCTTGGCGGGAGTGCCGGCCGCGGCGAGCTGTCCGAGAGTGTCGGCAAGCCGGTCGATGCACATGCCCTGCGCGTCCATCGGCACGCCCACCAGCCGCGCGCCGTGACCGCGGATGGTACGCAGGGAACCGGAAAAGGCCGGCACCTCGGTAACCACCACGTCGCCCGGATCCAGCAGCGCCGAGCAGGCCAGGTCGATGGCGCCGGCGGCCCCGTTGGCCAGCACAAAGTGGTCGGCGCCGATCGCCGGCTCCTGGTCGCGGGCGAAGAAGCGCGCCACCTCTTCTCGCAACGGCTCATAGCCAAGCGGTCCACCGTAGGACAGGGCCGCGGCTCCGCGCAGCGCACCAGAATCGAGCGCCGCCGCGCTGCCCGGGCCGCCGGCGCAGTCTGCCGCCTCCGACTCGGCCGCGGACGCCCCGTTGTTGGCGGCCTGCGCCGCGACCACATCGTCCGGAGCCAGGCCCAGCGCGCGCGCCGTCGCCGCCAGCAGCCCGCGCCGCGGCAGGGTGGCGTCGTCGGGGATGCCGCCCGCCAGCGAGATCGGCGGCACCTTGGGGTCGGGCTGCCGGGACGACAGCCCCCAATCGGTCACCGACCCCGCGTTCAGCTTCCGTATTCGCTGCGACACCAGCGCGTCCAGGTCGCGCGCCGCCCACTGTTCCGTCAATACCTGTTCTGTAGCGCTCACCGCTCCAATGTAAGCAGGCTCCGCACCACCGGTCACGCTCCGCCGCTGCCGGCGTACAATCGGCGGGTCCCCAGACGGAGGACCGCCCGACGCATCAGCCGGAGCAGCGGCGCACACGACCCGCGAACCTGTTCACCGCCGCCACCGATCTCCGCCGCGGCGCCACATTCCCGCGGCGGTCCGGCGCCACGTCTGGCTACGCGACGGTGCACGCTGCGGTTATCGCGATCCGCTCGCCGGACGACGCTGCACCTCTTCGCTACCGCCTCTTCAGACCCAGGCCGGTCGCTGTCGATGCGCTCACGCGCGCCGTTGTCGTGGTCTCCCGTCAACGATCACCTGCCGCTTCCGGCGTTCGCACCCCCCATACCGGCCGGCTTGCGCCGCGCGCCCGCTTGCAGTGTACTGCGCGCCATGATCCATGCACTAACGCCCCGGCTGCGCGGGCAGGCGGTCAAGGCCGGCGTAATCGGAACCGGCCACTACGCCACCGCCATCGTGTGCCAGTCGAGTTCGATCCCGCAGCTTGATATCTCCGTGGTGGCCGACGTCGACGTCGAACAAGGGCGGAACGCGTACCGCCTGGCCGGCGTCGATGCCGAGCGCATCGCGGTGTGCGACAACCGCGCAGCCGCATTGGCGGCCATGCAGCGCGGCGACAGCGTCGTCCTCGCCGACGCCGAATTGATGATGAATCTGCCGATCGCGGTGGTCGTGGAGGCCACCGGGCACGCCGAGGCGGGCGCGCGCCATGCCGCCGCGGCGATCGCGTACGGCAAGCATGTCGCCATGGTCAACAAGGAGGCTGATGTCAGCGTCGGGCCGATTCTGAAGTACCGCGCCGACCACGCCGGGGTGGTGTACAGCGCCGTGGACGGCGACCAGCACGGCCTGCTGATCGGTCTGGTCGACTGGGCGCGCACCCTGGGGCTGCGGGTGATCGCCGGCGGTAAGGCGGGCGACCGCGATCACATTCTCGACCCGGAAGGCCGGACGGTTACCCGCTCCGGCGGCAAGGCCCACGCCGATCTCGACGCCGGACAGGCCGCCGCGTTCTCGCCGATCGACTCGGGCGAAGCCGCCGCCAAGATTGCCGCGCGGCGCCGCGCCCTGCAGGGCTATTCCGGCATCGGAGGTTGGGATGTCGGAGAGATGGCGATCGCCGCCAACGCCACCGGCCTCCTGCCCGACGTGCCCGAACTGCACGCGCCGATTACCCGCATCGCCGAGATTCCCGAGGTGCTGTGCCGCCGCGAGGAGGGCGGCATTCTGACGCGCGATGGGGCCATCGAATCGGTGATCTGCCTGCGCCAGGAGCACGAGGCGGGCCTCGGCGGCGGCGTGTTCGTGGTGGTCGACAGCGCCAGCGACTACGCGCGCCACATCATGGTCACCAAGGGGCTCATCGGCAACCGTCGCGGCTCGGCGGCGCTCATCTACCGGCCGCATCACCTGTGCGGCGTAGAGACGCCGCTCACCATCCTGTGCGCGGCACTGCTCGGCGCGCCGACCGGCGCAGGTGAGCTGCTGCCGCGAGTGGACGTCGTGGCGCACGCCGCCGAGGACCTCGCGGAGGGCGAAGTGCTGCCCGGCGACCACAGCCCGCGTCTCAAGTTCCTGATGACCTCGGCCACGCCGCTCGGCGCCGGCGCTCCGCTGCCCTTTCACCTCGCCACCGGCAACCTGCTTACCCGTGACGTGGCCGCCGGCACCGCGCTCACCGCCGACATGGTGTCGCCGCAGCCGGACTCGGTGCTATGGACCCTGCGCAAGGAGCAGGACGCTCACTTCTTCAACGGAGGTCGTCCGGGGCGACCCCATGCCGCCTAGCCGATAGCGCGCGGGCACCGTTCTCTACGACCCGCGGGCGCCGGCGGCGGCAACCGGACACCCAAGGCGAGGATTCGGATTCATGGACGGCGTATGGACGGCGGTTGACGTGCATATTCCCGAGGATTAGAGTCGCTCAAATGCGACCCGGTTGCCGTCGTATTGGTGCTGGTCGAGTGGCTCAGCGGCCAGGAAGCGCGATGAATATGGCTGCGCTGCAAGCAGCGGCGCCAGGCGGCACCATAGGAAGGACTGGTGACAATACGCTCAATCGACTTCAAGGGCCACTCGTCCACGGTGGTGGGGGCGCTCATCTGCGCCGTGCTCGCGAGTTGCACTGGCCTCGGTCCTTCTTCAAAGCCGGACGCTGGGAACAGGCCGGATCTGCTGGTGGCGTCGAGTACGATGAGCGATACCAACGCGGCCGCGGGTGCGCTGTTCACGCTGTCGGTGACGGTGAGCAACGACGGCAACGGAGCTTCGACGGCGACGACGCTGCGCTACTACCGATCGGCGGACGCGACGATCACGACAGCGGACACGGAGATCGGGACGGACGCGATTGCGGGGCTTGACTCAGCGGGGAGCGTCGGCGGGTCAGTGGAGCTGACCGCGTCGGCGACGCCCGGCACGTACTACTATGGGGCGTGCGTGGACGCGGTGACGGACGAGTCGGACACGACGAACAACTGCTCGACATCCGTTGCAGTCACGGTGCACGTCACGGGGACGGCGCCGCAGGGCGATACCGACCTCACGGTGACATCGGCGTCGGTGAGCGACAGCGGTCCAGCGGCCGGGGCGACGTTCACGCTGTCGGCGACAGTGAGCAATACGGGAGGCAGAGCGTCGGAGGCGACCACGCTGCGTTTCTACGGATCGGCGGACGCGGCGATCACGGTAGCGGACACGGAGGTCGGGACAGACGAGATTGGGGTGCTTGGCCCACTAGGGAGCATCCGCGGATCGATGGGCCTGACAGCTCCGTTGACGCCGGGTACATACTACTACGGAGCGTGCGTGGACGTGGTGACGGATGAATCGGATACGACGAACAATTGCTCGACATCTGCCCGAGTCGCCGTGACGCAGTCTCAACGCGATCCCGACCTGGAGGTGGGAACGCCCACCCTGGACGACGCGAGTCCGGAGGCGGGAGCAACGATTATGCTGTCGGCGACGGTGGCCAATACGGGAGGCGGAACGTCGGAGGCGACCACGCTGCGTTTCTACCGATCGACGGAGGAGACGATCACGACGACGCACACCGAGGTGGGGACCGACGACGTGGGGGCGTTGACGGCGTCTGGTACGAGCGAAGGGTCGATCTCGGTGACGGTGCCGAGAAGCATGGGGCGGTACTTCTACGGAGCGTGCGTGGACGCGGTGGCGGACGAGTCGGACACCACCAATAACTGCTCGGCGCCGGTGACGGTGACGGTGGTTGCACCACAGCAGCCGGAAGGGGCTCCCTCGGTGCGAATCTACAGCGCGAGCAGCGCGGTGACTGAAGGCATGCCGGTACGGATCGGGGTGTCGGCGACGCCGCCGCCCACAGCGGATCTGGATGTGTACCTTTCGTACGTCGAGTACGCCACATCCGGGGGCCAGATCACCTACTACATTTGGCCGCCGCTGGAGCCGAAAGTCACGATCACTGCGGGTTCTTCGTCGACGACGCTGACGGTAAGTTCGATCGACGACTCGGACGCAGACGGCAACAGTGTGCTATATGCCTGGGTTGCCAGCGGGAGCGGATACACGATTGACTCTGATCCGTTTCGGCGCACAGCCTTTGTGGTGGTCGTAGACGATGATGGACCTGTCGGCGACTCGGTGTTATCGATCACGGCGGTGAGGACGTCGGTCTCCGAAGGAACGGCGGTGCAGTTCACGGTGAGCGCAAACCCGGCGCCGACGGCGGCGGTGACGGTCGGTTACCGAGTGTCCGAGACCGGGAGCACCTTTTCCGACGCGCTTGAGCCAGGGTGGAACCCCGGGACGGTGACGATCGGCGCGGGGCAGACCACGGCGACGCTGAGCTTCGATACGGTCAACGACTCGACGGATGAGGAAGACAGCGAGGTGGATGTCACGCTGCGTGTCGACACCTACCCGGATGGGGTGGAATTAGGCAGACCAGACATCGCCTACGTCACGGTACTGGACGACGACTGAGTTCCCTGCTGTTGATAGCTGTCTAACCCGGCGGAACTGAGGATTTCGTGCAACCGGGTTTATGCCGTGTCTCGCAGGAGCCCGGCCAGATCGGCGAGCGCGGCGGCATCAGCGACCGGATACCGCTGCTGGGTACGACGGCGGAGGTCCTTGACCATCACCATCTCCTCGGCGACCTCGTCGGGGCCGATGATCAGCGCGTAGCGCGCCCCCACCCGGTCGGCGTGTTTCAACTGGCGGTCCAGTCGCTGGCCCGGATCGAGACACAACTCGACCGCCACCCCGTGCCGGCGCAGCGCCTCGGCGATGCGCGCCGACGCCGGTTGCAGGTCGGCGTCGAACACGGTGACCAGCGCTGCCGGTCCGCCGGCTGCGGGCGCCGGAACGCGGTCCAGCGCCCGCAGCAGCTCGAACAGCGCCAGGTCGCCCACCGCCATGCCGACGCCGGGAATGCGCTGCTTGCCGCCCACCTGCCGGGTCAGGTCGTCGTAGCGGCCGCCGCCGAAGATCGCGCGCCGCAGATCGCCGGTCGCCCACGCCTCGAACACTGTGCTGGTGTAGTAGTCGAAGCCGCGCGCGATGGCGCGGTCCAGGCGCACGTACTGGTCGTGGCCGCCGATGGCGAGATGCTCCATGATAGTCGCCAGCCGCGGCGACGGCTCGGTCACCGGCGCGCCGACGAACGCCACCAGCTCGCTGGCCTGGCCCTCGCCGAGCCCCAGCTCCACCAGTTGACCGCCGGCACGCTCCGCTCCCACCTTGTCCAGCCGGTCGATCACCGCGAACACCGCGCGCACTTGTGGTGCGGCCACGCCCAGCGTCCCGGTCAGGTCGGCCTCCAGGGCGGCGCGGTCGTTGACCCTGATCTGCACCTCCGCCGGGCCGAGCCCGAGCGCCCCGAACAGCGTGCAGGCGACCTGGATCACCTCGGCGTCGGCAACCGCGCTCTCGCTGCCGAGCAGGTCGACGTTCCACTGGAAGAAGGAGCGCCCACGGCCGCGCTGCGGGCGCTCGTAGCGGAAGAACTGGCCGAACGACTGCCACCGCGCCGGCAGCGCGATCTCCCGTTCCCGCGCCGCGATCATGCGCGCCAGCGTGGGCGTGAGCTCCGGGCGCAGCAGCAGTTCCTTGCCGTCGCGGTCCTGAATGCGGAAGGTCTGCTGAGTGACGATCTCTTCGCTGCTCTTGTCCAGGTACAGGTCGAGGTACTCGATCACCGGACCCTCGTATTCCCGATATCCGTAACCGCGCCCGGCGGCCAGCATGATCTCGCGCAGGGCGATCTGCTGCGCCCAGGCATCCGGATAGAAATCTTGCGTCCCCTTGACGCGCGCTACAGGTGGCATAGGGGACAATATAGCAACAGCGGACGCACGCGCGTGTGCGCGCCGACGATCCCTGGTGGAGCCGGAGAGAGCGCCGGCGTGCGCGGAAGCCGCCCCGGCTTTACTCGTTCAAGGCGTCGGAAATCCTCTGTGCAACGTCAGGGTCGTCGAACATCGAGGTGTGGCTGCCATCCTGAACGGCAATCACGGTGCTCCCATTCGCATCCAGGAACGCGACTTCGGCGTCAGTCAGCCGCCCGACCGCCATGTCATTGGTGCCGTATACGTAGATGACCTGCTCCAGATCCGTGCCGGCGAGCCGCCTCGTGTAGCGATCGTGTCCAGTCGCCGCCGCGATGCGCATCTCCATGAGTTCGCGATCCGTCTTGGGGGGCAGTAGATCCTGTCCTGGGAACTCTTCCGGTTTCACCGCGTTCGGGAACCAGTACACCGTACCCTCCAGGAATCCGTCGACGACCACCTTCGGCATATCCAGGCGCCCCGCCATGAGCAGGTACTGGTCCGCCGCCTCCGGGCCCTTGAGCGCCAGGTAGCGCGTGACCAGGAACGCGCCGTAGGAGTGTCCGATCACCACCACGCGTTTGCCTTGGTCCCGGAACTGTTCGATCGTCCGGTGCAGGATATCCACGCTCACGTCCACCTCGGCCTGCAGTTCCTCAAGGGACCACTCGGCATCTCGTTCGGCCAAGTCGTGATTGAGGGTAAGGGTCTGATGAACCTGTACGAACTGTATGCCGCGGTGTTCGGGATAGTGACTAAACAAGTCGTAAGCGCCGTCTTCAAGCATATGGAACGGGCCGCCTTGTTCGAAGATCCACACCGTGTCGGAGTCGGGATTTCCGAACTCCTTATACAGCTTCGTAATGGTGACACCCTGGCTGCAGCCGGCGATGAGAACCCCTGTCAGCAGGAGCGCGATAAGCGCGAGACGCGAGCGGCGTTGTTTGGTCAGCATGCTTCCTATCCTCGTTTCCCCTCAGGGGCTCTCACGGCGTTGGCATATTCAATGTATCGCCGCCGCGTTCCCGTGACTTGATGGGCTCGTTCGATGAGGCGGCAACCGGTGCACTGGCACGTGCGCGGGGCGACTTGGTGGCCGAGGGCGTCGTATGGTTGCGGACGAGGAAAGGGGGCCCGATGGCATTTACCGTGTGCGTTACCACCGAGTACGACCGCGAGGTGATCGCGCCGGCGCTGGCGGAGCTGCCGCCCGAGGTGCGGGTTACCTACGGGCCGGAGGTGGGGCGCGACCTGACCCGGGACGAGGTTCTGGCCGCGACCGCCGACGCCGGCGCCGTGATCGCGAGCAGCGAAGCCTACGACGCCGACCTGTTCGCGGCGCTGCCGGGGCTGCGCATGCTGACCCGCGACGGCGTCGGCTACAACGCGGTGGACCTGGAGGCGGCCACCGAGCACGGGGTGCTGGTGACCAATGCCCCGGTGATGCACATCGCCACCGCCAACTTCGCCATGGGGCTGATCACCGCGCTGGTGCGGCGCATCGTGATTGCCGACCGCGCGCTGCGCAGCGGAGGCTGGACCCGCCGCGAGTTGTTCCTGGCACCGGGCATGGACGCCATGACCCTCGGCATCGTCGGCTACGGCAACATCGGGCGCGGCGTCGCGCAGCGGGCGCTCGCCCACGGCATGCAGGTGCTGGCCTTCAGCCGCGGTCTGACCGCAAGCCAAGCGCAGCGCGACGGGGTGACGCTGGCGCCGGTCGACCAGATCCTCGCCGCCAGCGACGTGGTCAGTCTCCACGTACCGCTTTCCGATCACACGCGCGGCCTGATCGGGGCGGCGCAACTGGCCTGCATGCGGCCCGGCAGCTATCTGGTCAACACCAGCCGCGGCGCGGTGGTGGACGAGGCAGCGCTGATCGACGCGCTGCGTTCCGGGCACCTGGCCGGCGCCGCCCTGGACGTGTTCGATGAGGAGCCGGTGGCGGACGACAACCCGCTGCTGGCGATGGAGAACACCATTGTCAGCCCGCACATCGGCAGCGACACCACCGTCGCCACCCACGCGGCGGTGCAGATGTGCGTGGCCAACATCACCGCCTACCTGCGCGGCGCCCGCCCGCCCAATCTGCTCAACCCGCAGGTGCTCGACCGCCCGCAGCCTCCCCGCTGAGCCGCTGCGGCGCAGGAACCCGGCCACTGCCGGGGACACCCGATCGCTCGCACCTGGACCGCACGCCCGGTGCGCCCGGTTGCCCCCGGTAGCCGGCGGATGCAGGCAAGCGCCATCCGTGCTACCTTCGCCGCCGTCATGGGCAACCAAACCAGCGACGCCTCAAGGGGCGTAACCAAGCAGTGTGCCGACGTTCCGGTCCAGCCGGTCGCGGCCGGCACCGCCACCGCAACCCACGTGCTGATCGGCCCCGACGACGGCGCGCCCAACTTCGCGCTGCGGCGCTTCGTCATGGGCGCGGGCGGCGGCATGCCGCGCCACACCAACGCCGTGGAGCACGAGCAGTTCGTGCTCACCGGAGCGGCCAGGGTCACCATCGGCGACGCGGTGCACCAGGTAGCCGCCGGTACGGCACTGTACATCCCGGCCGAGGTGCCGCATTCCTACGAGGTCACCGAGGCGCCGTTCGAGTTTCTGTGCATCGTGCCCAACCGCGAGGACTGCATCACCTTGGTCCACGAATGACGCCCCGCGAGCGAGATTCGGGCATCGTGACGGGACGGCCCATCGCGTCGCGGAGTTACCGTGCCTGCTGAACCTGCTGAACCTCGGCTTGCGAGCGGCAGCGAGCTGTGCTACCTCCCGGCGCTGGGACTGCGTGACCGCTACCGGCGCCGCGAGCTGTCGCCGGTGGAGGTGGCAGAGGCGATTCTGGACCGCATTGACGCGCTGCAGCCGCACCTGAACGCCTTCGTCACCGTCACCCGCGACCGCGCCATGCAGCAGGCGCGCGCCGCCGAACGCGCCTACCGCGACGGCAGCGCCGGTCCGCTGGCCGGCATCCCGCTGTCGATCAAGGATCTGGTCGCCACCCGCGGAATCCGCACCACCATGGGCTCCCTGCTACACCGCGACTGGGTGCCCGACTTCGATGCACCGGTGGTGGAACGGCTGCTCGCCGCCGGCGCCGTGCTACTTGGCAAGACCAACACCCCCGAGTTCGGCTGGAAGGGCGAGACCAGCAACCGGGTAAGCGGCACCACCCACAACCCGTGGCGCCACGGCCGCACGCCCGGCGGTTCCTCGGGCGGCGCTGCGGCGGCCGTCGCGGCCGGGCTCGGCCCGCTCGCCCAGGGCTCGGACGGCGCCGGATCGATCCGCATTCCCTCCTGCTTCAGCGGCATCTTCGGCATCAAGCCGTCGTTCGGCCTGGTGCCGCAGTACCCGGCCAGCGCCGTGGAGCTGCTGTCCCACATCGGTCCGATGACCCGCACCGTGCACGACGCCGCCCTGATGCTCGGCGTCATGGCCGGCGCCGATCCGCGCGACCCGCACTCCTGGTCGCCGCCGCATGACTACCTGGAGCCGCTGCAACGTGCGCCGGAGCTTCCCGCGCAACCGCCGCGCGTCGCCTGGTCGCCCGACCTGGGCACGGCGCTGGTCGACCCGGAGGTGGCGCGTGCCACGGCGGCCGCGGCGCAGCACTTCGGCGAGTTGGGCTACGAGGTGGAGGAGGCAAGCCCTGACGTTGCCGACCCGTGGCAGCTGATCAACGTGATGTGGTGCGTCGGCGAGGCCGGCGTGCACGGCGGCCGCTATCCGGAAGTGCGCGACTACCTCGATTCCGGCCTGGCCGCGATCATCGACACGGCACACACCTACCGCGCCCTGGACGTGGCTGCCGCGCTACGCGCGCGGCACGACTACTACCACCGCATGCGCGCCTTCATGGAGCGCTACGAATTGCTGTTGACGCCGACCATGCCGCTGCCCGCCTTTGCCGCCGGGTTGGACAAGCCGGAACGGATCGGCACCACGGAGTTGGACGCCGGCCTCAGTTGGACCCCATTCACCTACCCGTTCAACCTGACCGGCCAGCCCGCCGCCACCGTGCCGTGCGGGTTCACCGCCGACGGACTTCCGGTGGGCCTGCAGATCGTCGGCCGCCGCCACGCAGACAGCACCGTGCTGGCCGCGGCAGCCGCGTTCGAGGCGGCCCATCCCTGGTCCCACCACCGTCCGCCGTTGTAGAAGGAGCCCCATGGCGAAACGTCCCAACGTGCTTGTGATTACGACCGACCACTGGCCGGCGGCCCTGCTCGGCTGCGCCGGCCATCCGGCGATCCAGACCCCTACCCTCGACGCGCTCGCCGGCAGCGGCGTGCGCTATACCAACGCCTACTCGGAGTGCCCGGTGTGCATTCCCGCCCGGCGCACGCTGATGACCGGCACCAGCCCGCGCACCCACGGCGACCGCACCTTCTCCGAGCAAATGCCGATGCCCGACTTGCCCACCCTCGCCGGCACGTTCCGCGCCGCCGGCTACCAGGCCAACGCCGTGGGCAAGCTGCACGTCTACCCGCAGCGCGACCGCATCGGCTTCGACGACGTGATCCTCGACGAGGAGGGGCGCACGCAATACGGCGTGACCGACGACTACGAGCTGTTTCTGGGCGATGAGGGCTTCGCCGGCCAGCAATTCGCGCACGGCATGGGCAACAACCGGTACGTCAGCCGGCCGTGGCATCTGCCGGAGTACACCCATCCTACCAACTGGGCCACCACCGCGATGGTGCGCGCCATCAAGCGCCGCGATCCAACCAGACCGGCGTTCTGGTATCTCGCCTACCGCCACCCGCACCCGCCCCTGGTGCCGCTGGCCGCCTACCTCGACCAGTATCGCGAGCCGGTCGACGCGCCATACCACGGTAACTGGGCGCAGGACACCGCCGCCATGCCGCTGCGCCTGCGCGCGGTGCGGGAGCGTGACGCCTACCTGGCCACCGCGGCCCAGATCGACGCCGCCCGCCGCGCCTTCTACGCGCTGTGCACCCACATCGACCACCAGATTAGCGTCGTGATCGGCACCCTGCGCGAGGAGGCGCTGCTCGACGACACCATCATCTGCTTCACCTCCGACCACGGCGACATGCTCGGCAACCACGGCCTGTGGGCCAAGCAACTGTTCTACGAGAACTCGGCCAACGTGCCGTTCCTGCTGCTGGGAGCAGAAAGCGCGAGCACCCGCATCGAGCCTGGAGTCGATCACCGCCTAGTGGGGCTGGCCGACGTGATGCCGACGCTCCTGGAGTTGGCCGGGCTGGACGTGCCCGAGAGCGTCGAGGGCCTTTCGGCAGTGGCCTCCGAACCGCGCCCGTGGCTGTACGGGGAGATGAGCGAGGGCATCTACGCCAGCCGAATGCTGCACGGCGGCCGCCACAAGCTGATCTACTACCCGGCCGGCAACTGCAGCCAGTTATTCGACCTGCAGGCCGACCCCCAGGAGCTGACCGACCTGAGCGATGCGCCGGAGTCCGTCACGGTACGACGGCGCCTGCAGGCGCTGCTGGTGGACCAGCTCTACGGCAGCGACCTGGAGTGGGTACGCGACGGCATGCTCATCGGCGGCGCCGACCGCGCCTACCGCCCCGGCGGCAACAAGGGCCTCAGCGGCCAGCGCGGCGGCCACTGGCCGCCTCCGCCGCGCACCGACATGGAGCAGATCCGCTGGCTCACCGGCTCCACGTAGCCCTCCTCAGCGCGGCGGATGGGCTCCCGGCCACGGCTCGCCGTCGACCAGCACGTCCTCGGTTTCCTCTTCCGCCTTGACGGGGACGAAGCCGCGCGCGCGGTAGTTGGCGAGCGCATGCGGATGGTCCTCGGTGCAGGTGTGCAACCACACCCGTCCGGTGCCGATCTCACGGCCGCGGCTCACGGCGTCGCACAGCAGGTGACCGCCGAGGGACCGTCCCACGAACGCCGGCAGCAGGCCGAACTGCACGATCTCCACTCCCTCACCGCTGTTCGCCCCGCCGGGACGCAGCTCGAAGTAGCCGGCCGGCACTCCGTCCACGTAGGCGACCCAGGTCTCCAGCCCCGCCT
This sequence comes from Spirochaetia bacterium, assembly GCA_965262935.1. Classification (GTDB taxonomy): domain Bacteria; phylum Spirochaetota; class Spirochaetia; order SZUA-6; family Bin103; genus Bin103. The sequence continues at coordinate 3,703,876 of OZ253572.1, forward strand.
GCGACAGATGCTCCTGCCACTCGGCGTAGGTCCACTTCAACCGCGAATTCCAGTTCCAGCGCCACCCCACCGAGGTGTAGAGAAAGCGGCTGAACTCCGGGCTGACCGCGATCGCCTGCCGCAACTCGTAGTCGGGACGCTCCCGCGCCGGCGGCTGCATGGGAGCATCCGCCGCCAACTCCAGGTACGTGGTGCGCACCAGTCTGTGCACTATCGCCATCGCGACTCCCCCTTCACGGCGGCCGTCGATCCAGGCCCCCAAACGACGGAGACAATAGCACGGTGGCGCGGGGCGGTTGTACAGGGTACGGTACCAACCCATGGCCCGATTGCGTGAACCTGCTCCACCTCCGACCGTGCCCGGCGTGGTGGTGAACCACACTCCGGCGGATAGACAACAATACAACGGGTGCCCGTCGATAGCCGTGCTGCCCGATGGCGACTACGTGGCCAGCCACTCGCTGTTCGGTCCCGGCGCCACCAACACCGACAGTTTCGTTTACCGTTCCGGCGACGGGGGGCAGTCGTGGCAGCCCATCGCCGAGGTGCGCGGCCAGATCTGGTCGAAGCTGTTCGTGCACCACGGCGCGCTCTACCTGATCGGCACCGATCACTGCGACCGCTACGGCGGGCGGCTCAACGGCAGGATGGTGATCCGCCGCTCCACTGACGGCGGCGCAACCTGGAGCGACGCGCACGACGCGGGCAGCGGCCTGCTCAGCGACGAAGACGGCTACCACACAGCTCCGGTGGCGCTCGTGGAGCACCGCGGACGGCTGTGGAAGGCGATGGAGTTCGCGCCGGAGCCGGACCGCAACACCTGGCAGGTATTCGTAATCTCGGCGCCGGCCGATTCCGACCTGCTCGACCGCGCCAGTTGGACGTTCAGCGAGCCTCTCTCACACCTCTGGTCGCGCAACCAGTGGATCGAGGGCAACATGGTGGCCGCTCCCGGCGGCGAGCTGTGCAACGTGCTGCGCCAGGACCAGTCCCCCGACCGCTTCGCCACCGACGACCCCGAGCGGGCGGTGGCAGTGCGAGTAGCGCAAGACGGTACGCGCCTCGCCCACGACCCGGACCACGGGTATCTCCTGTTCCCCGGCGCCAACACCAAGTTCACCTTAGGTTTCGACCCGATCAGCGGATGTTACCTGGCGCTGGTCAACCCGCAGGAACGGCCCTCCGACTACCGCAGCCGCCTGGTGCTCAGCGCCTCCCGCGACCTGCGGCAGTGGGAGATTGTCAGCGAGTTGCTCGCCCATCCCGACCCGGCCAAGCACGCCTTCCAATACGTGGATTGGGTGATCGACGGCGACGACATCGTCTACCTGTCGCGTACCGCCTACGACGACGGCCACGGCGGCGCGCACCGCGCCCACGACGCCAACTTCACCACCTTCCACCGCATCCCGCAGTTCCGGTCCGTCCTGAAGGCGTTGGGCAGCGATTACCAGCAGTGATCTGCATGGCCGAATAGCCTGGCGTTCAAGGTGGAGGCGCGTCGGCTCGCTCGCCGGTTTCCCTCGATCCATCCAAATCCCCGGCAGCCGGAGGTTTCATCCGCGTTCGGCACGAACGTGATCACCACCCGAGCAAGCTGGCGATTATCGCCGTCCCTTTCAAGGTAGAAGGGACGATCCGGCGATTCCAGGAAGAGCTGCTCCGTCGTACCGTCGGACGATTCATGCACGACCAGCGTGTCGTCCCCCGGTCGCGAACAGTAGAAACCGATGCACTCGTGCGATTCATATACGTAGCTCGCGACTGGAATTACATTCAGGAAATGTATCGCACGAAACAGTCTCACGAAGACATTGGTTGCATTGCCCTCCGGGAGGCCTGCCCCGCACGATGTATACGTTTTCATGGCAAGGGTAATGGTTTCGTCTTTATCCAAAGCGAGAATAGGGCTTAGATTGATGGAGGGAAGGCCGCATGAATGTCGTGGAGTGGCATCCAAGGAAGAAGCGGTCCCTGTGCCGAGTTCATCATTAGGATCCTCCTGCACGTACAGGAAGTCGGTGTGAATCATCGCGAGTTGCATCCGAATCCGCTCACCAGAGTCGTTGACGACCTCCAGGGAGAACCTTGCAGGGGGATCGGTATAGGACAGGGTATCTCGACACGCTGTGGAGAGAGAGCCGAGGGTGGCCATGGCAAGCAACAATGGCAACAATCCAGACGTGTTCCGTTTCAAGAGCGCTCTCCCACGGATACTCGGGGTCTCCTCCGTCAGCGCGCCTCGGCGCGGGCGAGGCGTGCGCGCAGATCGGCGATCACCCGCGCGGGGGCGCCCTCGCCGGCGTATCCGGGTCCGCGATAGCCGCGGCCGAACGGCATGACGAACGGCTCGTCGAAGGGACGGAACGGCACCATGGCGGCGATCGCGGCGATACGCGCCAGGATATCGTCCGGCAACGGCCCCCGTTCGGCCGCCGCCACGTTCATCTCCACCTCCGCCACCGAACGCGCGCCGGTCAGGGTGCAGGAGATGTCGGGGTTCGACAGCACAAAGCGCAGCGCCAATTCGGGCAGTCCGATGCCCAGCTCGTCGACGAACGCATACAGCGCGCGGTACTGGGCTCGCCGCGGCGGCGACAGCCAGCGCGCGCCATGCTCCACTTCGTCCCGGTAGATGCGCGACAAGGCGCCCTGCTGCAGCGGCGACCCCACCACGATGCCCATGTTGTGCCGCCTGGCCTCCGGCAGCACGGCATGCAGCGCCTCCTGCCACAGCAGGCTGTAGTTGAAGGCGGTGAGCACCACGTCGAACTGGCCGCTGGCGATCACGTCCGCCATGACGTAGGCGGTGGTGCCGCCGATGCCGGTAAAGCGGATCACCCCGTCGCGCCGCAAGTCGGCGAGCAGATCGATCACCGGCCCGTGAAACCGCTGCCAGTCGGTGAACCAGTCGTACTGTCCGGGGCGGTCGGGCTCGTGGATCATCAGGATGTCGAGCCGGTCCCGCTTCAGGAGCCGCAGGCTGTCGTCGACCGAGCGGCGCAGCAGGTCGCGGTCGCGGGCATCGAACGGCTGCGGGCGCCCGCCCAGCTTGGTGGCCAGGATGTAGGGTTGCGGCACGCCGTCCAGGGCCAGCCCGAACACCTCCTCGCTGTCCGAGTAGCCGGCGGCGGTGTCGACGAAGTTGATGCCCAGTTGCAGTGCGCGCCGCACCGCCGCGATGCCGTCCGCGCGCGCCGCCGCCCGCTCGGTGATGAATGCGCCGCCCATGGCCAACTCGCTGACCCGCAGCCCGGTCTTGCCCAGGGTCCGATAGCGCATCGCCGATGCCCGCGCCCGCCGCCGGCTAGCGAGCGGCCTTCACGCCGCCGCCGGCCGCGGCGCGCTTCACCTCGGCCACCACCGCGCGCTCGTTGACCATGGTGATGTCGCCGGGGGTCTCCTGCACCAGGATGCCGTGTGCGGCGCCCCAGTCGACCGCGGTGTCGAGGGAGTGCCCGTTGAGCAGCGCCGCCAGCACGCCGCAGGCAAACGAGTCGCCGCCGCCGGTGCGGTCGGTGATGTGCACGTGCTCGCGTAGCGGAGCGACATACCAGGTGTCGGCGCGGCAGTCGTACAGCACCGCCCCCCAGCTGATCTGGTCGGCGTCGTGGGCGCCGCGCCATTGCGTGCCCACCAGCGACAGGTTGGGAAAGTCACGCGCCACCTTGACGATGGTGTCCTGGTACACCCGCAGCCAATCCTCGAAGGTGTCGCGCTCCGGCTCCGCGGTGGCGTAGCCGAACGCGTCGTACAGGTCGGAGTCGTTGCCCACCAGCATGCTCAGGTAGGGCGCCAGCCGCTGGTTGATGGCGCGCGCGCGCTCCTTGTTCGGCTCCACCTTGGCGCGATAGTTGAGATCGGCGGCCACGAACGTGCCGCTGGCCTGGGCGGCGCGCGCCGCCTCGACCGCCAAGTCGGCCGTGGCGCCGCCGATCAGGGTCAGGATTCCGCCGGTGCTGAACACCCGCGCCCCCTCCGCCGCGAACAGGCGTTGGCAGTCGAAGTCGCCCGGCTTGAGCCGCGCCGCCGGCGTGTTGGCGCGGTAATAGACGGTCTCGGAGGGCAGTACGCCGCGGCCCGCGGTGGTGAAACTGATGCCGTTGTGCAGGGTTCCCTTCTGATCGGTGGAGTACGCGCCGCCATCGCTGTCGGTGTTCCACCAGCGGATGTTGCTCACGTCCACGCCCGCCTCGCGCAACTGGTTGCGGATATTCTCGCCGATCGGATCGTCCACCAGCGCGCTGAGCACGGCGGCGCGCAGTCCGAACGTATAGGCGGCGCCGCACGCGACGTTGGTCTCGCCGCCGCCCTGCGAGACGCGGATGTTGTCGCGCATGCGCGCCGTGGGCACGTCGCGCGGGTCAATGCGCAGCATCACCTCGCCAAGGGCGATCAGGTCATGGCGGCACGCCGCGGCGGGCTTGATGGCGTCGTACGGTACGGTTTGTGGCATCTTCGATCCTCGTGTTCTGTCCTTGGGAGGGCGCCCGCACTATGATGGCAGGCATTGGCTTCCATTGGTACGCGCGAGGGCGCGGAGTTCAACCCCCACTTTCAGGTCGGCCTCGATGTCGCGGGCCGGCGCTGCCTGGTGATCGGCGGCGGCGACGAGGCGCACGACAAGACCCAGCGGCTGCTGGCGGCGCACGCCGACGTGCTGGTCGTGGCGCCGGAGTTGCACCCGGATCTGGCCGAACTGTACGCCGCCGGACGCATCCGGTGCCGGCGCCGGCGGTTCCTGGACAGCGACCTGCGCGGCGTCCACCTGATCATCAACACCGTGCGTTCCGATCATGCGCTGTGCAGCAGCGTGTTCGCCACCGCGCAGCAGCGCCGCATACTGATCAACACCTACGACCTGCCGCGGTACTCGACGCTGGCGATGGCCGCCCTGGTCACCTGCGGTCACCTGCGCGTCAGCATCAGCACCAGCAACGCCGCCCCGGCGCTGGCCAGCCGGCTGCGCCACGATCTGGCCGAGTTGCTGACCGCCGACGCCGACCTGGAACAGTACCTAGACGCCCTCGGCGAGATCCGCGCCTTGGCGAAGCAGCACGTGGCCGACGCCAGCGAACGGCGCGCTCTGCTGCGCAAGTTGACGGATGGCGTCCGCCTGTGCGGAACGATCGACCTGCCTCCCGACTGGCGCAACCGACTGGCCACGGTCGATGCCGAGCTTCGGCGCCGCGACGATCATCACGCCTCGCGATAGGCTACGCTGCGTGTGTTCCGGCATGAACCTGCACGCCGGTGAAGCAGCCCCCCGGCCCTATGGCTGTATCCCAGACCAAGATGGTCAAGGAAATAGTCCGTGACGATCTGCACCAGGGACATCCCGCAGCTAGTGGAATCAGGTTCGGCCCTATCGTTGTAGTGGATGGAGTGGACGACTTCGGAGATGGAGATGGTCAACCCTACCTGCGTATCCTGATCGTCTACGACGGTGATCACAAGAGGCTCAACTACCGTTGGCTCGCCGGCTTGATCACCCGGGTCAGCTCCAGGTTGACCGACGTCGGGATCGATGAGTTCCCCAATCCCTCGTTCGTGGAAAAGTCCGAATGGCAGCATATGTCGTCCGAGTTGCAGCGCCTGTACCCGGGAGTGAGCACTGAACCCTCACAGTCTGATTAAGACTGCCCGAGATTCGGTTGCCCACCAAACCGGGCGTCCGCTACAAACTACACTCCGACGAGCGGTTAGTTCCATCTACTACGCGGTGTTTCACTGTATGGCGTCCGGTGCCACCAGGCGACGCGGACCGGCCGCTTGTGCTACGATGCCGGCGGCGATGATCGACATAAACTGGATACGGGACGATCCGGGACGCGCCGCGGCGGCACTGGCCAAGCGCGGCCCCCGCATCGAGTTTCAAGACGTACTGCAATGGGATGACAAGCGTCGTACTCTCCAAACGGAAGCGGAGGAACTACGCGCAGAACGCAAGAGGGGCTCGCGGCAGATCTCTCGTCTCAAGTCCTCAGCCAAGCGTAGCCAGCGCACAGTTGACAACCAATCCGTGGAAGTCGCTGAGCTTGGCGATCCTCGTTTCTTGCAGGACGCTGAAACCTTGATCACCGAGTCTCGCGACATAGGGCAGCGCATCACCAGGCTGGATGAGAAACGGTCCGGCCTGGAGCGGCGCATCAGCTCGTTTCTGGAGCAGCTTCCCAACGCCCCCGACGACGACGTGGTCGCCGGCGGCAAGGAAAACAACCGCGTACTGCACGTCTGGTCGGAGCGCCCGGACTTCGACTTCGCCCCGCGCGACCACCTGACGCTCGCCGACGGCCTGGGCCTGATCGACTTTGCGCGCGGCGCCAAGGTGGCCGGCAACGGGTTCTGGATCTACCGCCGCGCCGGCGCGCTGCTGGAGATGGCGCTGATCAACTACTGCATCAACCGCAACGTCGCCGCCGGCTACGAACTGGTGCTGCCGCCGCACATCGTCAATGCGCAGTGCGGCTACATCTCCGGCCAGTTCCCGAAGTTCGGGCAGGACGTGTACCGGCTCGCCGCCGGTCAGGATGACGACGCCGGCGATGCGACGGATGCCGGTGCCGACCACGAGGGGCAGATCCTGATCCCGACTTCGGAAACCGCCCTGGCCGCCATGCATCAGGACGAGATCCTGGCCGCCGACACACTGCCGCGCAAATACTGCGCATTCTCGCCCTGTTACCGGCGCGAGGCCGGCAGCTACCGCAGCCATGACCGCGGCACCATTCGCGGTCACCAGTTCCACAAGGTGGAGCTGTTCCAGTTCGTCGCGCCCGATCAGTCCGACGCCGCGCTGCACGGCATGGTGGATCACGCCGAGTCCCTGGTTCGCGATCTCGGCCTGCACTACCGGGTGTCGCTGCTCGCGGCCGGCGATTGCAGCGCGGCGGCCGCCAAGACCTGCGACATCGAGGTGTGGATTCCGAGCATGGGCAGCTACGAAGAGGTCAGTTCCGCGTCCAACACGCGCGACTACCAGTCGCGGCGCGGCCGCATCCGCATGCGCGGCGCCTCCGGCAGCGCGCTGGTACACACCCTGAACGCGTCCGGGCTGGCCACCAGCCGGCTGCTCCCGGCGCTGCTGGAGAGCTGCCAGCGCGCCGACGGCGGGATCACGATACCCGAGGTGCTGCGCCCGTTCTGCGGTCTCGAGTCGATCGAACCGGGCGCCTGACAGCCTGACAAGCCTGACACGTACCGGTTGAATCGCGTGCGCGGCATGCGCTATGGTGCGTCGCAACCAGCCGGCACCGCATGCAACGCACTTCCGACCTGAACGTAAACGCCATCGAACCGCTCATCACGCCGCGCGCCCTCAAGCAGGAGTTGCCGATGTCGGCGGCCGCCAACGACAACGTCGTGCGCAGCCGGGCCACGGTCACCGACATCCTGGCGCGCCGCGATCCGCGGCTGCTGGTGATCGTCGGACCGTGCTCGATTCACGACCAGCGCGCCGCCCTGGAATACGCGCGGCGGCTGGCCGAACTGGCCGACACGGTGCGCGACGAGTTCTACATCATCATGCGCGTCTACTTCGAGAAACCGCGCACCACGGTCGGCTGGCGCGGCATGATCATCGACCCGCGCCTGGATTATTCGTCGCGCATTCCCGAGGGACTGCACGTCGCGAGGCGCATTCTGCTGTCGATCAACGAGTACGGCCTCGCCACGGCGACCGAGATGCTTGATCCGATCGTGCCCCAGTACATCGCCGACCTGGTGTCGTGGGCGGCAATCGGGGCGCGCACCACCGAGTCGCAAACGCATCGCGAAATGGCCAGCGGCCTGTCGATGCCGGTCGGCTACAAGAACAGCACCGACGGCAACCTGCAGATCGCCATCGACGCCATCATGTCGGCACGCAGCCCGCACCGGTTCCTGGGCGTGGACCAGGACGGTCGCATCGGCGTGGTCAGCACCCAGGGCAACAAGCCCGGTCACGTAATCCTGCGCGGCGGTCGCTCAGGCACGAACTACGGCTCCGAGAGCGTGAATGACGCCGCCCGGTTGCTGCAGCGGGCCGGCTTGGAACCCACGTTGATGGTCGATTGCAGCCACGACAACTCCGGCAAGAAACACGAGAACCAGGAAACCGCCTGGGACAGCGTGATCAGCCAGCGCGCCGGCAGTGCGCGCAGTCCGATCGTCGGCGTCATGCTGGAAAGCAATCTGTTCGAAGGCCGTCAGGACATGCCCGACGACCCGCGCGAGCTGCGCTACGGCGTCTCGATCACCGACGAGTGCATCAGCTGGGACACCACCGAGCGCATGCTCACCGGCGCGTTGCATGCGCTATCGGGCGCTGCCGTCTCGGTCTGACCCGCGCCGCCGGCGCGCGGGCGGGCCGCTAGCGCCCGCAAACCGCCGCCGCGCGCCCCGTTGCCGCGCTCCGCAACCGTCAAGGAGGCTGTCATGGCCACGCTAGTTCCCGAAACGTCGCGCACCTTCAGCGAGTATCTGCTGTTGCCCAACCTGACCCGCCGCGACTGCATACCGGCCAACGTCGACCTGCGCGCGCCGCTCGCCCGCTACCGGCCGCCGGCGCCGCCAGAGCTGCACCTGAACGTGCCGATGGCGTCGGCGATGATGCAGTCGGTGTCGGACGACACCATGGGCGTGGCGCTGGCGCGCAGCGGCGGGCTGGCGTTCATGTTCACCTCGCAGCCGATCGCCGCACAGGCGGAGATGGTGCAGCGGGTCAAGAAATTCAAGGCCGGCTTCGTGGTCAGCGACACCAATCTGAGCCCCGAAGCCACCCTGGGCGATGTGCTGGAGCTGAGCCGCCGGACCGGCCACACCACCATGGCGATCACCGCCGACGGCACCGCCGACGGACGCCTGCTCGGCATCCTGACCGGACGCGATTACCGGATCGGCCACGTGGATCCGAGCGCTTTGGTGACCACCCTGATGACGCCGTTCGACGACCTCGTGTATGGCCGCGACGGCCTCACCCTGAGCGAGGCCAACAACCTGATCTGGGAACATCGCCTGAACTGCCTGCCGGTGATCGACGACCAGCGGCGCCTGCGCTACCTGGTGTTTCGCAAGGACTACGAGGAGCACAAGGAGAACCCCGACGAGTTGATCGACCACGAGAAGCGGCTCATGGTCGGCGCCGGCATCAACACTCACGACTACGCTGACCGGGTGCCAGCGCTGATCGGCGCCGGCGCCGACCTGCTGTGCATCGATTCCTCGGACGGCTTCAGCGAGTTCCAGCACGACTGCCTGGCCTGGATCAGGGAGCGCTACGACGGCGGCGTGCGGGTCGGCGCCGGCAACGTGGCCGACCGCGAGGGATTCCGCTACCTGGCCGCGGCCGGCGCCGACTTCGTGAAAGTCGGCGTGGGGCCCGGTTCCATCTGCATAACGCGCGAGCAGAAGGGCATCGGACGCGGACAGGCGAGCGCGGTCCTGGACGTGGCGGCCGCGCGCCGCGAATGGCTGGAGGAGACCGGCGAGTATGTGCCGATCTGCGCCGACGGCGGCATCTTCCACGATTACCACATCACGCTGGCGCTGGCGATGGGGGCTGATTTCGTGATGATGGGCCGCTACTTCGCGCGCTTCGACGAGAGCCCGGCGCCGCGCATTCGCATGGGTACCAACTTCGTCAAGGAGTATTGGGGCGAGGGCACCAATCGCGCGCGCAACTGGCAGCGCTACGAGGGCCACCTGGCGGCCGGCGGGCTGGCCTTCGAAGAGGGAGTCGACGGCTACGTGCCGTACGCCGGCGAACTGCGCGACAACCTGAGCCAGACCCTGGGCAAGATCAGAAGCACCATGTGCAATTGCGGGGCGACCGACATCGATACGTTGCACCGCACCGCACGGCTCACCGTGGTGTCCGCCACCAGCCTGCGCGAAGGGGGCGCGCACGACGTGATTCTGAAGGAAACCGAGATCGCCCCCGGCCTGTAGCGCCCGCTACTAGCCCAGGTTCAACGTGCGCCGTGGAAAGGCGCTGTGTCCCAGCGGGTGCGAACCCCGCCCGGCAACTGTCGCTCCAGCCGGAAGCAGTCGGAGCGGTCCGAGGAGGTAACGAACTGGACTGAAGCACTTCGATGACAAAGGGTCGCCATGGGCGACTCAGCGAGCACGCAGGCGGCAACGAGAGTGAACGCCGAGCAGGCCTCGAAACGGGTAATGCGGAAGCCGACCCGCCGTTGAAACGGGGAAGGCTGGCAGCGGTCGGGAAGCGAGCGACGCGAGCACCGACCGGTTCCGTCGGGGTATTGGCGGCGGCATGCGTGCAAGAGGGAGACAGCAGCAACACGGGAAGCCCCGACGGTGGCGCGCACGCGCCAACCGGGAATCCGCGAGGACCAGCCTGGGCCGGCGGGGTGGCGGAGAGGCCCGTAGTACCGGAGAAGCCGGGTAACGCCGGCAGAGGGAAGGGGCCTTGGTTCGAGAAGGGTGCAACAAGGAGGCAGGGACATGGAGACTGGTGGAAGCCTAGCAGCTCCAGATAGCGTTCGGAAACTTCAGACAACACTACATGCGAAAGCGAAGGGATTCCCAGACTTTCGATTCTATTCGTTGAGCGACAAGGTGTGGCGAGCGGACGTATTGGACGCAGCCTGGCGGGCGGTACGCCGGAACGGCGGAGCCGCCGGAGTGGACGGCGAAACGGTGCAGCACATCGAGCAGAGGGGAATAGAGCGGTGGCTTGGGGAACTGGCGAGGGACTTGAAGGAAGGCACTTATCGACCGGGCGCGGTGCGGCAAGTGCTGATCCCAAAGAAGCAGGCAGGGAAGGTGCGACCGCTGGGCATACCATGCGTTCGGGACCGGGTAGCGCAGACGGCGGCGTTGCTAGTGTTGACGCCGATCTTTGAAGCGGACCTGGAACCGGAGCAGTACGCCTATCGGGAGGGCCGAAGCGCGCAAGACGCAGTCAAGCGCGTGCATCGGCTGCTGAACACGGGCCACCGGGAGGTGGTTGACGCGGATATGTCCAATTACTTCGGGGAGATACCGCACGCTGAACTGGTGCAGAGCGTGGCCCGCCGCGTAAGCGACGGACGGCTGTTGGGCTGGATCAAAGCGTGGCTGGAAATGCCGGTGGAAGAGGACGACGGCACGGGTGGCAAGCGCCGCACGAATCGAGCGCGTCGGGAGAGGAAGGGGACGCCGCAAGGCGCACCGATCTCACCGTTGTTCAGCAATATCTACATGCGCCGTTTCATATTGGGCTGGAAGGTGCTGGGCTATGCCCGGCGCTTTGGTGCGGAGATCGTGAATTACGCGGACGACTTCGTGGTCTGCGGCAAGGCCCCAGCGGAAACGATGCGGGGCGTTGTCGAGGGCATGATGGAACGGATGCGAGTGCCGATCAACGCGACGAAGACCCGCTGCATGCGAGCACCTGAGGAGCCGTTGGAGTTCCTCGGGTACCGCATCGGCCGCAACTACCGCCGGGACACGGGACGGGCCTACATCGGCACGCGCCCGAGCCGGGACAGTGTAGTGAGCGTGTGCCGCAGGATCAGCGAGTTGACCGAAGCGAGGTATGGGCTGCTGAACCCTAAAACGGTAGTAGGGCGCCTGAACCGAGTTCTATACGGGTGGGCGAACTACTTCCAGCTGGGGCAAGTCAGTCCGGCCTACGCGGCGGTCGACGCGCATGCGATCAGGCGGCTGCGCCAGTGGCTCTGCCGCAAGCACAAGGTACGGGCCGGGAAGTACGTGCGCTTCTCGGATGAGCGCCTATGGAATGACATGGGCCTCGCCCGCCTTGCGCAGCGAACGGCGAGCCTGCCGTGGGCGAAGGCATGATCTCGTCCGAGAGCCGGGTGCGGGAAAACCGCACGCCCGGTTCGATGAGCGGGGAGAGGAAACGTGGCTATGGTGAAGACTGAGGCACCGGCTTGTGCGAAAGCCGCCGGTAACAGCTACTCCCTTCACCTACCGCTTGGCGCGCCTCTCCTCGACTCTACAGGTGCGGCGTAATCAGTCCGCCGCGGCGCGCGTCTGCCCGGCGGTCCGGGGTGCGGCGGCGGGCTCGTTCTCGCACGACACGCCCGCGGCGACGCCGCAGATGGGACATGCCTCCTGATCGTCCATGAAGGCGTTGGCGTTGGAGCAGCCGGGCTTGCGCACCTCTTCATCCTTTCCGAACAGCACGCGCAGACCCAGAAACGCGGCGCACAGCACCATCACGCCAATCGCCAGTAAAACCGTCATCTCGATTTCCAGTCTACCGCTTTCAACGCGGCGCGGCCACCCAGTAGGCCGCCACTACGGCGCGGCCGCCAGCGCGGCGAGCGGATCGGCATCGGTCAGCGCGCCCAGCGCCAGCACCATCTGCCAGCGCCGCGCGCGCAGGAACTGCGCATCGAACGCCAGCAGGTCATGCTCCAATCCCGCCTGCGCCACGTCGGCCTCGGTGATCACGCCGGCGGCCAGCGACTGCCTGCTCTCCTCGACCTTGAGGGCGGCGAGACGGGTGCGTTCGCGCAGATCCCACGTCGCATACTCGAGATCGCGTATGTCCCGCTCCGCCTGCAGCACGGCATCGTCAAATTCCCGCCGCGCAGCGGTACCGGAGAGTTGCGCCGCGGCGCGCTCGTTGGCGAGCCGTTCCTGCCGCAGCCGGCGCAGGCCGCCGTCGACGATCGGCACAGTCAGATTGAACCCGACCCCCGCCGAGAACTCGACTTTGTTCCAGTCGTAGTCGGCGCCGAACGTGACTTCCGGCCACTCATCGTTGCCCTCCTCGCGTATGCGGTGCTCGCTCACCCGCAACTCCACGGTTGCATCCACGACGCTTGGCGCACGCTCGGCATCGTCCTTGAACGGCGCTGCAAGCGGCACCTCCGACAGGGCGCCGAATTGGGAAAATCCGGTCTGCTCCTCGAGAGCCGCGCGCTCCTCGCGCAACTGGAGCCGGGTCGTCTCAAGCCCCCGCCGCTCCCGCTCCACCGCAAACAACAGGGACTGGAAGCTGTGGCTGTCCTCGTTTTCTTCGAACACCTCGCGGCGGCGAACCACATCGGCCTCCAGCTCGTCCAGGTCGAACAGAGCGCGGCGTTGCGCCTTTTCACCCTCGATGACGGTCATGATTCGGTCCAGGATCTCACCCGCAATGGCCCGCGTCCGCTGCCTCAGCGCCCGCTCCGCCTGCAGCACGGCATGCGCCGCCTCCAGGTCGTCGGCGGCGGTCGCGTCGAGACCGAGCAGCGACCCGAGCGGCTGTTCCACGCCGCTGGAGAGCTGCACCGCCACCGGGCCGAGCTCCCAGGGCGGGTCGGGGTCTTCCTCCGCCGGACCGGTCAGGATCGCGGTCGTGGAGACACTCCCGAACGGGTGCGGCAGCTTGGCGGTCACGCCGGCGGCGACCCCGAACTGGAACTCGACCCCCTCGTCATTGGCGGTGACGCCAACCAGTCGGTCAACCCCCTCGGGATCGGACAGACGCAGGGCAAGGGAGAACCCCCGGCCGGCCGCCGTCATGGCCACTCCGATCTGACTCCTGCGCACCGCGAGCTGTCCCTGTTGCAGGGCCGTGTCGCGCGCAATAGCTTCCTGTACCAGCCGCTCAAGACGCGGCGCGCCGTCCGCCGATTGCGCCCAACCGCGAACGGCGACCAACGCCAGCACCACGGCAACAGCAGCCGCTGCCCGGCGCCGCACTCCTTTGTGTCGCACGGTCACAGAGTAATCCCCCGGCGCGCCCGTGGGAAGTGTGTCATGCGTCGCGCGTTTGATCTGTGCTGTCCGCCCGGCGTCCGTTGCCCGGATCCGCGTCGCCGCCAGCCTCGGCGCCATCCTCGGACCGGTTGCCTGCAAGTGCCGCCAGGGTATTGCGGCGGGTCAGCGCGCCGAGCAGTCGCCGCTGCTCGCCGAGCACCGCGATCGGCAGGCGGTTGTCCGCGGCGAGGGCGAGCAACTCGTCGAGATGCTGGCCGGCGCGCGCGGTGGGCGCGTCGCCGCGCACCACCTCGCTCAGGTCGCGGTCGCCGCGGCGGACCGCCGCCGACACGTCGCCGATCAACACCAGTCCACGGTAGTGGCCGTCGCCGTCAATCACGAAGCCGACGCGGCGCCCGTCATTCTCCAACGCCTCCTGCGCGGTGCGCGGGTCGGTGTCGATCGGCAATGCCGTCACCGGATCCATCGCCGCCCCGGCGCTCAGTACGCGCGAACGGTTGACGTCGCGGACGAAGTCCTCGACGTACGCGTCGGCCGGTTCGGAGATGATCTGCGCGGGGGTACCGACCTGCACCACTCTGCCATCCTTCAGGATCGCGATGCGGTCGCCGAGCCGCAGCGCCTCATCCAGGTCGTGGGTAATGAACACGATCGTCTTGTTCAGCTCGCGCTGCAGACGGACCAGCTCATCCTGCATGTCGCGCCGAATCAACGGATCGAGCGCGCTGAACGGTTCGTCCATCAGCAGGATCTCGGGATCGGTGCACAGCGCCCGCGCCAGACCGACCCGCTGCTGCATGCCGCCCGACAACTGACTCGGTCGCATCTCCTCGTAGCCCTTCAGGCCGACCACGTCGATCCACTGCCGGGCACGCTCCCACCGCTCCTCCTTGTCCACCCCCTGCACACTCAGCCCGTAGGCGACGTTCCGGAGGATGTTGCGGTGCGGCAGCAGGCCGAAACGTTGAAACACCATGCTCATCCTGGTGCGCCGCAGCGCCTTGATCTCGGCCGCGGCCAACCCGACCACGTCGACGCCGCCGATCAGCACCTGTCCCGCCGTGGGGTCGATGAGGCGGTTGACGCAACGCACGAAGGTGGACTTGCCGCTGCCCGACAGGCCCATGACGACGAACGTCTCGGCGCCCCGGATGTGCAGGTTCACGTCGTGCAGTCCGACGGCGTGGCCGGTCTCGGCGAGGATTTCGTCCTTGCCGACTCCGGCGTCGACCTGCGCCATCACCTCGCGCGCGCGCGGACCGAAGATCTTGTACAGGCCCCTGACTTCGATGTCGCTCTCGGCCGGGAGGCTCCCGCCGTGCACGCCGGCGGACGCGTTGCCGTGCTCGCTCATACCCGACCGTCCGTCATCAGCATCACGCGCGTCGCGCCGTCTGGGTCGGATCGAGCCGCGCGCCGTAGGCCGCCGTGACCCGATCCAGAATCACGGCCAGCACGACGATCGAGAGTCCCGCTTCCAGCCCCATGCCCACGTCGCCGTTGTTGACGCCGCGCAGCACCTGGGCTCCCAGGCCGCGCGCGCCGATCATCGACGCGATCACCGCCATCGCCAACGCCATCATGATCGCCTGGTTCACGCCGGCCATGATCGTGGGCATCGCCAGCGGTATGCGCACCCCCCACAGGATCTGCCGCCCGGTCGCCCCGAACGCATCCGCCGCCTCGACCGCAGACGGATCCACCAGCCGGATTCCGAGGTTGGTGAGCCGGATGATCGGCGGCACGGCGTAGATGAACACCGCCAGAATCGCCGCCACGTTGCCGAGCCCGAAGAAGAACACCACGGGAATCAAGTATACGAACGGCGGCATGGTCTGCATCAAATCGAGGATCGGATTGATGACGGTGCGCATCGTCGGCGTGGTGGCCATGACCATCCCGACCGGTATCCCCCCCAGCACGGTGAGCGTTGTCGCCACCAGCATGATCGCCAGCGTCCGCATGGTGTCGTCCCAGAGGCCGAAGAACCCCACGATCACCAGCGCAACCACCAGCCCTGCCGCCAGCCAGCGGCGGCGCGAGGCATGCCAAGTCACCAGCGCCACTACCGCGATGACGAACCACCACGGCAGCCACAGGAGAGACAACTCGACGTAGCGCAGCAGGAACAGCAGCCGGTCGCTCACGGCATCGAGCATCCACCCGAACTGAGCGACCAGGAATCTCAGGCTGTCGTTGGTCCACTCCCTGAGCGGAATCTGACAGCCTTCGGGGAAGGTCGTAAGGATCCGACCGAAACTACCGGTACATTCTGAAAGCCAATTCCCCATACCGGTGACAGGTGACGCGGCCACGATCGGAGGGCCGCGTCACCCGATCAACCATATCGCGGCGCCGCTCAACGCGGCGGCCGCGATGGTTGCGTCAGTTCAATGAATCCTGAACGCGCGCGGCCACGTCGTCCGACACCCAGGCGGTCCAGACATCGGCGCGATTCTCCAGAAAGTAGCGCGCGGCGTCGATCGCTTCCACGTCGTTTTCCCGCACGTACGCGAGCAACTCGCTGACCAGAAGCTGATCCATCTCATAGGTGCGCAGAAACTCGACCATTTCCTCGGAGGCGGCTTCGGCGAAATCCTTGCTCACCGCCACGTTGACGATCGACGGCGGCCACGTACAGCCGCGGTCACCGTCGACCCAGCAGTCGTCCGAGTACGCCGGCTCCTCCAGCACCACCATGTCGTAGGTGCCGAGCACCCAGGTCGGGCCCCAGTAGTAGCCGAGCCACGCTTCGCCCTTCTCGTAGGAGCCGGCCAGGGAAGCGGCCAATGCGGCGCTGGTACCGGGCCGGAAGTTGGTGAAGTGCTCATCGAGCCCGTAGGTGGCCAACTTGTCGTTGTTGACCAGCTCGCACTGCCAGCCGATGATGCAGTTGTAGAAGCGGCCCATGCCCGGCTGCTCCGGATCCTTGAATACCGAAGCGTACATCGCCAAGTCGGAAACCGACTTCAAGTCGGGCGCCATCGCCGCGATGCCGCGGTCGGCGTCGCCTTCGATCACGTAGCGCGGCACCAGGAACGCAAACTCACCGGCATTCATGTTCAAGCCGAGATCAAGCACGTCGCCCGCCTCGGCGGCCTCGTGGTACAAGTCCGGAGCGGTGTTGAACCAGACCTCCATGTTGATGTCGATGTCGCCGCGCACCAGACCCTGGACCATCGGGATGGTCGATCCGGGAATGTCGGTGTACGAGCAGCCGAAGCCCGCCTGCAGAATCTGCCCGGCGATCTGGTTGTGCAACTGGGCGCTGGCCCAGTCGAGACCCGCGAACACCAGTTCGCGCGCGATGCCGTTGCAGGCGTCGCCGTCGCCCTGCTCCTGAGCCGGCTCGGCAACCGCGAACGGGGCCGCCAGCACCACGGCCAGCACGCCGGCCAGGAACGGTATCGATTTCTTCGCCATCGAAGAACCGGAGCCGTCTTTGGACTCGTTATAAAAATACATACAGTGAATGAGGGTATCACGCCGGAGGGCGCATGTCAACGGCGCAGGCAGCCGATATACGATATGTGAGTTCAGCGGTGGACCTGCCCTCGCCGGAGACGGTCGGACGCGACCCGACTGCCCGGCGCCTGGTCCTGTTCGTGTTGTTTCTGGTCCTCTGCATGGCGGCGCTGATCGTCCGCTACGCCACGTTCATGATCGTGGACGGCCATCCGTCCGGCGACCCGGTGGTGCGCCTGCCGGAAGTGGAGCGCGGTCCTATCCTGGACCGCAACGGACGTGTGCTGGCGGTTACCATCGAGCGCGACTCGGTGACCGCCTGGGCGCCGTCGGTCATTGACCCGCGCGCGTCGGCAACGCTGCTCGCCGACATCCTGGGCATGAGCGCGGACGAAGTGCTGCGCCTGCTCGGCAGCGACGGCTTCGTGTTCGTGCGGCGTCACATTGCGCCCGAGCAGTCCGCGTCCATCCGCGCGGCGCGCGAGCGCGGCGAGCTGCGCGGCATCGACCTGCAACCGGAGCAGGCGCGCTCCTACCCGGAGGGCGAGTTGGCGGCCCACGTGTTGGGGTTCGTCGGCGTGGACAACGTGGGCCTGGAGGGCATCGAGAACTCGTTCAACTACGTGCTCGCGCCGGACACCATCGCGCCGGAGGGGGCCGAGGTATTCGGCAACCAGGTGGTTCTGACCCTGGACGTCAACGTCCAGCACGCCATGGAGCAGCTCGCCGACGACGCCCGCAGCGAGCACGACGCCGATGCCGTGTACATAGTGGTGGCAACGGCCGCCACCGGCGAGATTCTGGCCTACGCCGCCGAGCCCTCGTTCGACCCCAACGCCTACGCGGCGGTGTCCCAGGAGCGCTGGCGCAATTCCATCGCCACCATGCCGTACGAGCCGGGATCGGTATTCAAGATCTTCACCATGGCCAGTCTGCTGCAGAGCGGCGCCATCACCCCCTCGATGAAGTTTCCCAGTCCCGGCTACTACCGGCGCAAGCTCGCGGGCGGCGGCACGATCCGCATCGGCGACCTCGGCGTGTACGGCGACATCGATGCCGAGAACATCCTGCGCTACTCCAGCAACGCGGGCACCGCGCACGCCTCGGACCGGATCGACGCGGACACCTTCCACCACATGCTGCGCACGTTCGGGTTCGGGGAACTCACCGGTTCGCCGTTTCCGGGCGAGAGCCGGGGTACGCTGCGCGACACCGGCGAGTGGTCGGGGCGCAGCAAGCCGACCATCGCGATCGGGCAGGAGATCTCGGTGACGGCGCTGCAGATGATCCAGGGCGCCTCCGCCTTCGCCAACGGCGGCATGCTGTTGCGGCCGCAGTTGGTGCGCGAGGTGGTAGCGGCGACGGTACGGTGGTGAAGCCGTTCGCCGCCGCCCCGGTGCGCCAGGTGATCGACCCCGAGGTCGCCGCCCGGGTGCTCGCCATGATGGAGACCGTGGCGACCAAGGGCACCGGCCGCCTGGCCCAGCTCAAGGGTTATCGCATCGCGACCAAGACCGGCACCGCGCAGGTGTTCGATCCCGAGTCGGGCTCCTACTCGAATGAGCACCTCATCGCATCGATCCTCGGCATCCTCCCGGCCGACGACCCGCGCTTCATCGCCTACGTCGTGATCCGGCACCCGAAGGGAGAACAGCGCTACGGCGGCCTGATCGCGGCGCCGCTGCTGAAGAAGGTGACCCGCTTCCTCACCACCTACTACCGGATGCCGCCGGACGGCGCGGAGCCGCTCCTGCACCCCGCGCACATCGTGGTGTCCGCCACCCCGCACCTCGCCGTCGGGGACCAGCTTCCCGACCTGACCGGACTGCCGTTGCGCCGCCTGCTGCCGCTGCTCAAGCGGACGGACATGAAGATCGCGTTGCACGGCTCCGGCTACGTGACGGGCCAGGATCCCGCCCCCGGATCGCCGCTCACCGCCGGTTCCACCCTGCACGTCTGGCTGCGCTGACCGCCGTGCGGCAGCCGGCTCGTCTTGTGCTTCCGCCGGCCAGCCGCTAACCTAGCGCTAGCGATGAGCAAGGGAACAACGCGAACCGCCATATCCCCCACCCGCGCCGAGAACTATCCCGAGTGGTATCAGCAGGTGGTGCGGGCCGCCGATCTGGCCGAAATGTCCCCGGTGCGCGGCTGCATGGTAATCAAGCCGTGGGGCTATGCGCTGTGGGAGAACATGCAGCGCGCGCTCGATGGCATGTTCAAGGCCACCGGGCACAGCAACGCCTACTTTCCGCTGTTCATACCGCTGCGCTACCTGGAACGCGAGGCTGAACACGTGGACGGGTTTGCCAAGGAGTGCGCGGTGGTCACCCACCACCGGCTGGAGCCGGGCAAGAACGGCGGCCTGGTGCCGGCCGGCAAGCTGGACGAGCCGTACGTGGTGCGCCCGACGAGCGAGACCATCATCGGCGAGATGTACGCCAAGTGGGTGCAGTCCTACCGCGACCTGCCGATCCTGATCAATCAGTGGGCCAACGTGGTGCGCTGGGAGCTGCGCCCGCGCCTGTTCCTGCGCACCTCCGAGTTTCTCTGGCAGGAGGGGCACACGGTGCACGCCACCGCCGAGGAGGCGCACGAAGAGACGCTGCGCATGCTCGGCGTGTACGCCGACTTCGCCGAGAACCACATGGCGATGCCGGTGGTGCGCGGCGAGAAGAGCGCCGGCGAGCGCTTTCCCGGCGCCGTCAACACCTACGCCATCGAAGCGATGATGCAGGATCGCAAGGCGTTGCAAGCGGGCACCTCGCACTTCCTCGGACAGAACTTCGCGCGTGCGTGCAACATTACCTTCAGCGACCGGGCCGGCGCGCTCGCCCACGCCTGGACCACCTCCTGGGGCGTGTCCACGCGCCTGGTCGGCGGGCTGATCATGACCCACGGCGACGACGACGGGGTGGTGTTGCCGCCGCGCCTCGCACCGCAGCAGGCGGTAATCCTGCCGATCTACAAGGACGACGCACAGCGCACCGCGGTGCTCGCCTTCTGCCGCGCTCTCGAGCGGCGCTTGACCGACACCCGGTACGCGGACGAACCGCTGCGTGTCGCCATCGATGACCGCGATATGCGCGGCGGCGAGAAGAACTGGCACCACATCAAACGCGGCGTACCGCTGCGCATCGAGGTGGGGCCGCGCGACCTCGAGGCCGGCACCGTGGCGGTGGCCCGCCGCGACCACGCGCCGCGGCAGCGCGCCGCGGTTGCGCACGAGCAACTGGTCGCCGGCGCGCCGGCGCTGCTGGCGGAGATGCAGGACGGCCTGCTGCAGCGGGCGCGCAGCTTCCTGGCCGACCACACCGCCGCGATGTCCAGCCGCGCGGCACTGGAGGAGTATTTCCGCGACGACGAGTCGGCCGGCTTCGCGGTCGCACCGGTGTCGGCCGCCGCCGAGCAGGACCCCGCCTACCGGGAGCTGCTCGGCAAGCTCAAGCTGACTCTGCGCTGCATCCCGGACACTGGCGACACCGGCACCTGCATCTTCACCGGCCACGGCGGCGCGCCCGCGGCCGTGATCGCGCGCGCCTATTGAATCGGGAGTCCATGGCTCATGCGTCCGGCGCATGAGCACCCATCGGACGACCGTCGGGCGACCGCTACCGCGCGCTTCCGCGCGCTGACCGCGGGTTGACGGAATTGCGGATTTCTGTGACACTCGGCAAACAGCCCATGAGTGCGGCCGACCAACAGGAGCGCGTACCCGTACCTGACGGCACCAGGGGGCGCGTATGGAGCGAGTTTCACGACGCGGTCAGGTATTCCCGGTACTTCAATCAAAAAGCGTCGGACATGGCCAGCATTCACCGTGTCGTGCTGATAGCGCACGCGGTTCTCGCTGCGGGTGTTCTGACGGTTTTGCTTGGAAAACCAAGCATCGGATTCATCGCGGTGGGTTGCAGTTTGGGCATAGCCGCATTGTCCATTTGGCTCTTACTGTCGAACTATGCCGAAAAGCTTGCGGCGGTGCACAGGATCTGCGAGTACGCGGACGAGATCGCGTACCAGTACCGAACACTCTGGGACGAAATGGAGATCTATACAATCGATCACGAAGATGTCACGTCGAAATTGGACGAGATAGAGCAGATTTATTTACGGGCGGACGACTTGTTCCGTCGTGTGGGCTTCGTGATCGACGAGACCCTGAATGCACGGAGTGCGAACCAGGCTTGCGACGAGTTGCGGAAAGCTTATGCGCCCGTCACAGTCAGTCAAAATTCGGGCACTTCCACCTCCTCTTGAGAAGCCCCTCGCTCCCATACCGCCTCGACCGCCACCACCACCTGTACCCGAACGCCCCAAACCGGGCTAAGGGATCAGCGCCGGATCAGCGCCTGCCTGTTCCCGCCGCGCCGCCGCGCGGGTATGCTTGCTGATATGCCGATCAACCTGATCGTCATCGCTCTAATGGTCGTGGTGGCGGGGCTGCTCGCTTACATGGTGGCCGTGCTGGGCCAGCCGCTGTTCAAGCTGGTGCGCTCCGGGGGCGCGCTGGCCGTGGGACGCGGCGTGCTGCTCGGCGTCGTGCTGCTCGCCGAGCTTGCCGTGGTCATCGCGCTCGCCGTGGTGGTGACGCGCCTGTAGTAGGCCGGTTGGGCCGAAAGCGGCGCCGTAGGCGCGGTTTGAGGGCCAGGTACGGCGTCCGCGCCGGGAAGCGACGTCCCGGGCCGCGGTTACCGGTCCGGATTGGTGATCCGGTAGAGCGCGCCGCTCGGTTCGTCGGTAAGCACCCAGAGCGCGCCGTCCGGGCCTTGGCGTACGTCGCGGATACGCCCCACCTGCCGGTCCAGCAGCACCTCCTGCCCGATCACCTCGTCGCCGCGCAGCACGACGCGGCGCAGGTGCCGGCCCGCCAGGGCGCCCACGAACAGGTCTCCGCGCCAGCGCGGAAACTCGTCGCCGGTGTAGAACGCCATCCCGGACGGGGCGATCGACGGGGTCCAGTGCAGCAGCGGCGGCTCCATGCCCGGCGCCTCGGTACCGGTCCCGATGCTGCCGCCCGAGTACTCGCGGCCATAGGTCACGACCGGCCAGCCGTAGTTGGCGCCACCGCGCAGGATATTGATTTCGTCGCCGCCGCGCGGACCGTGCTCGTGCACCCAGATGGCGCCGGTGCCGGGGTGAATCGCCAGCCCCTGGGCGTTGCGATGGCCATAGGTGAACACTTCCGGGGCGGCGCCGGGAATCGCCACAGCCGTGGTGCGCGGCGACGGACTGCCGTCGGGCCGCATGCGCAGCACCGAACCGGCGTGGTCGGCGGGATCCTGAGCCCGGTGCCGCTGGCCGCGTTCGCCGAGCGCGACCACCAGATCGCCGTCGGGCACGATCGCCAGCCGCGAGCCGAAATGGCGGCCCCCGCCCGACGCCCGGTTCATGGCGAAGATGCGCCGTACGTCCAGCAGCCGGTCGCCATCCAACTCGGCGCGCGCCACGGCGGTGCGCAGGCCGCCGCCGGCACGCTCCGCGTAGGAGAAGTAGATCAGCCGGTTGCCGGCGAAACCGGGATCGACGATCACGTCGAGCAGGCCGCCCTGACCGACGGCGGCGACCTCCGGAAGCCCGGCCACCGGCGCGCGCACGCCGGCGGCGTCGATGCGCAGCAGGCGCCCGGGGCGTTCGGTGATCAGCAGCCCGCCATCCGGCAGGAACGCCACCGCCCACGGGTGTTCCAGTCCGGTCACGACCGCCTCGACGGCGTAGTCGTGTTCGCGGGACGAGTACTGCTGGGCCGGTGCCGGTGCCGGCGCAAGGGTCGCGAGCAGCAGGAGCAAAGAACCAGTCGCCGCCACAGCGGGCGCGCGGGTCAGCGGAGTCTGCATACGCCGTGATTCATACTACAGGAGTCTGCCGGATTGCGACACGCTCCTGCCGCCGTCGGCCAGCCGTCGGCCCGTCGGCCGCGTCGGCCGGTTGGGCTGCATACGGGCGCCGCCGGCGACGGTTTCGGGGCGCCGCCGGCAAGCGCCGCGTCATGGGCGGTTGGCGCGCCCCGGCGCACGCGGTAGCATCGTCGCCATGAATGACCAAGCCGCGCGCAGCGCCGCCGATGCCCTGCGCTTCATAGCCGACGAATTCACCCTCAACCGGCGCCTCGCCGAGCGTGCCGTGGCGCAGATGCCGCGTGCGGATCTCGGCTGGTTGCCGGACCAGAATTCCAACAGCGTCGCGATGCTGATGAAGCATATCGGCGGCAACCTCCATTCCCGGTTTACCGACTTCCTGACCAGCGACGGCGAGAAACCGACCCGCGACCGCGACGCCGAGTTCCGCAACGACGTCGTGGAACATGACGCGGTGCTCGCCCTGTGGAATGCCGGCTGGGATTGCGTCGCACAAACTCTCGCCGCGCTCGGCCCCGCCGACCTGAGCCGCGAGATCACGATCCGCGGCGAGCCTCACACCGTGCTGCAGGCGTTGTTGCGCGCGCTGGGCCACGCCGCCTACCACAGCGGTCAGATCGTCGAGCTGGCGCGCATGCGCAGTCCGCGGTGGAACGCCCTGACCCGGCCGAGAACCAGCGCGCCCTGAGCCCCGCTGCGCCGGCCGCCTACACCGCGATGGCGCGCACCCGCAGGCGCACGTAATCGACCGTCCAGGCACCGGCGGCATCGCGCAGTCGCGGCGCCGCCGCGGCCGAGACTTCCGCCACGATCTCGTTCCGGGTGGACTGGTCGAGATCGGCAATCCAGGCGGCGCCGAACAGCGCCAGCCAATCGGCGAGCGTGCCCGGTACCGGCGTCGGGCGGTCGAACAGCCTGAGGTCGGTCACCGCGAAGCCGCCCTCTTCGAGCAGGGCGCCGTACGACTCGGCGGTCGGGAAGTACCAGGGATCGCGGACCACCGGATCGAGTCCGCGGCGCAGGAACGCGGCGCGCAACGCGCCGTGCACCGTGGCGATGTTGCCGGCACCGCCGAACTCGGCCACGAAACATCCGCCGTTGCGCAGCAGTCGGCGCACGCCGGCGATCACCGGCGCCGGCTCGCGGATCCAGTGCAGCACCGCATTGGAGAACACGCCGTCGAAGCTGCCGGCCGCCAACCCGGTCTCCGCAAGGCGGCGCGCGTCCGCCACCTGCGCGGCCACGCCGCGCTGCCGCGCCGCCGCCACGAACGCCGCGCTGCGGTCCACACCGAGCACCGTGCAGCCGCGGGCGGCCAGCCGCAGCGTGAGCTCGCCATCGCCGCAGCCGAGATCCAGGATCCGTTTGCCGGGGCCGGGATCGAGCAATTCGATCAGGCCGCGCCCCAATTCCGGGACGTAGCGAGCGCAGCGCCGGTACTGCTCCGGCTGCCAGTCCTGTTCCGGCCCGCGATCGCTGTTGTTCACCACCACGCGCCCGATAATATCCGCGCCGCGGCGGGGATGGTATACGAGGCCGAGTGTTGATAGGGTGCCACCCACGATGAACGCTTCAATCGCCGTCCTCGAAGGCGACGGCATTGGCCCCGAGATCGTCGCCGAGGCCTTGAAGGTGCTGGATGCGGTTGCGCAACGGTTCGGCCATCGGTTCGCCTATGAGCGCACGCCGTTCGGCGCCGGCGCCTGGTTCGCCTACGGCGCCGCCTTTCCCGCCGAATCGAAGGCGCTGTGCGACGCCGCCGACGCCATCCTGAAGGGCCCGGCCGGAGTGGCGCTCGCCGACATGCGCGCCATACCGGTCGATCAACGGCCGGAGCTGGCGATTCTGGAACTGCGCCAGCGCTACAACACCTTTGCCAACTACCGCCCGGTAGTGTTGCCGCGCCGCTTGGCCGAGCTGTCGCCGCTGCGCCCGGAGATCATCGGCGACGGCGTCGACATCCTGATGATCCGCGAACTGGTGGGCGGCATCTACTTCGGCGAGAAGGTGGAGGGCGAGCACACCCAGGGCCGCTACGCCAGCGACGACTGCCACTACACGCGTGCCCAGATCGAACAGGTCACCGAGGTGGCGTTCGCCGAGGCCGCTACGCGCAACTGCCATCTGACCGTGGTGCACAAGTCCAACATCCTGGCCACCTCGCGCCTGTGGGAGAAGGTGGTCGAGGAGCTGGCGCCGCGATTTCCGGCGGTCGACTACTCGTCGATCCTGGTGGACAACGCGGCCTTTCAACTGGCGGTGAACCCGGCGCAGTTCAACGGCGTCATGCTGCTCGACAACATGCAGGGCGACATTCTCAGCGATCAGGCGGGCGGTATCGTCGGCTCGCTCGGACTGATGTGCAGCGCCAGCGTGGGACCGGAGAAAAGCTACTACGAAGCGGTGCACGGATCGGCGCCCGACATCGCCGGGCGGGGCGTGGCCAATCCGTTCTCGCTGATCGGCAGCGCCGCGCTCCTGCTGGAGATGAGTTTCGGCCTCGACACCGAAGCGCGTGCCGTCTGGGACGCGCTGTGGGGCGCTCTGGATGCGGGCCGGGTGACGGCGGATCTGGCCTCCGCGCACGGACCGAATCCGCTGTCCACGGCCGAGTTCGGCGACGTGGTGGCGGAATCCGTGCTCGGCAACGGGCACGCCAACGGCGCGGACAGCGACCGATGACTGGCCCCGGAGACCACCCGGCGGCGCCCGCAATGAGCGCCCCGATCGTCGTCCCGATGCACGGCATTCCGGTGCCGGAAGCCGATGCCAATCATGCCAGCGCATACGCCTCGCCGGCCAAGGTGCCGCCGCGGTTCAGTGGGCGCGTGTCACGGGTGCTGATTCCCGAGCAGGTGTTGCGGCGGCGCATCACCGACATGGCGCGCGAACTGGCCAGCCACCATCCGCCCGATGGCGAACTGGTGATCACCCCGGTGCTCAACGGCGCATTCATGTTTGCCGCCGATCTCGCCCGCGCCCTGGGCGCCGTCAGCACGCTCGACGTCCGCTTCGAGTTCGCCAAGACCAGCACCTACGGCAGCTCCCTCGGCGCCGGCGGCGACCAGCGGCGCGTGCAGATCGACCTGCAGCCTGCCGACGTGGTGGGCCGCTCGATGCTGCTCGTGGATGACATCCTGGATCACGGCTTTACGCTGTGCGCGCTGCGCGACCGAATGGCCGGCTGGGGCGTGCGCCACGTGCAGGTGTGCGTCCTGTTGGACAAGCAACTCACCAATCCATCCCCGGAAACGCTCGCGCAGCGCGCCAAGGCGGCTCCCGACCTGATCGGCTTCCGGATCCCGGACGTGTGGGTCGCCGGCTACGGCCTCGACGCCGCCGGTGCGCTGCGCCAACTGCCGGGCATCGTTGCCGTGGACGCAGCCCCCTAGGGTCGGCCGGTTGGACCCCAAGCGGCGCAAACGGCGCCGCTTCCGTTGCCCGTCACGCCGCGAACGACTACCGTAAAGGACAACACAACCATGTCACCAACACCAGCGATCGCTCTCACTCCCGGCGCCGAGATCAACGGTTTCCGGCTGCACAGCGCCACCGAGGTGCCGGAGGTCCGCTCCGTCGCCTACCTGCTCAAACACCCCGCCAGCGGCGCCCGCCTGCTGCACCTGCACACCGCCGATCCCGAGAACCTGTTCTCGGTCACGTTCCCGACGCCGTCTTCCGACGACACCGGGGTGCCGCACATCCTCGAGCACTGCGTGCTGGCCGGCTCGCGCCGCTTTCCGGTGCGCGAACCGTTCTTCGAAATGATCAAGATGAGCATGGCCACCTTCATCAACGCCATGACCGGCGAGGACACCACCTACTATCCGGTGGCCAGCAATGTGCCCAAGGATCTGTTCAATCTGGCCGAGGTGTACTTCGACGCCGTCTTTCACCCCCTGCTGACCGAACAGACGTTCCGCCGCGAGGGGCACCACCTCGCGCCGGTGCCCGCCGACGGCCAGCACGGCAATGGCGGTGCGGCCGGCGGCAACCGGCTGGCGATCAGCGGCATCGTGTACAACGAGATGAAGGGCGCGTTCTCGGATCCGGACGCCAGCCTGGCCCGGCTGCTCAACCACGGCCTGCTGCCGGACACCATCTACGCACACGAGAGCGGCGGCACGCCGGAGGCGATTCCCGACCTCACCTACGAGACGTTCCGCCGCTTCCACGCCAACTACTACCACCCGAGCAACGCCTATTTCTTCGCGTACGGCGACATCGCCACCGCCGACTACTGCGGCTTCCTCGACCAGCGGCTCGGCGGCTTTGCACGGCGCGCGGTCGGCTGGCCCGCGGGCGTGGCCGGCGACCGATTCGACCCCGTCCTGCAGCGCCGCTGGACAGCGCCGCGCGCGCTGCGCGAGCGCTACCCGATCGGCGCCAACGAACCCGCCGACGAGCGCACCTATCTGATCAACGCCTGGCTCACCGGCGACGCGCTCGACCCGGTGGATGCCGCCCTGATGCGTGCGCTGTCGCTGATTCTCGCCGGCAACGAAGCCGCTCCCCTGCGCAAGGCGATAGTGGCATCGGGACTGGGCGCCGACCTGACCTACTCCGGCAGTTCGTCGGTGGGGCGCGAGGCCACCTTCGTGATCGGCATTCGCGGTAGCGAGGCCGATCGCGACGAGCGCTTCGCCGCCCTGGTCGACACGACGCTGCGCGACATCGCGGCCGGCGGCATTAGCGCCGACATGGTGGAGACCGCGTTTCGGCAAGCGGCGTTCGAGTACCTCGAAGTGCAGCCGATGTTTCCTCTGCACACCCTGTTCCGGGTGGTGGGAAGCTGGATCTACGGCGCCGACCCGCTGCGCTTCCTGCGCCTTGGCACTCATCTGGCCGCCTGCCGCGAACGCTGGCAGCGGGAGCCGGATCTGTTCGCCCGGCTACTGCGCGAGCGGCTGATCGACAATCCGCACCGGCTGAACGTGGTGATGCGCCCCGATCGCGGCATGCAGGCCGAGCTCGACGAGCGCTTGCAGGCGCGCGGCCGGCAGATCGAGAGCGCCATGACGGACGATCAGGTCGCCGCCGCCGGGGCGGCAGCCGCGGAGTTGGAACAGCTCAACAGCACGCCCAATACACCGGCGCAACTGGCCAGCCTGCCGCAGCTCCGAGTATCGGACCTGCCGGCCGCGCTGCAGCACGTCGCCACGGAAGTGCGCGACATCGCCGGCGTCACGCTGCTGCGCAACGACCTGTTTTCCAATGGCGTGAACTACCTGGTGGCCGACTTCGACCTGGCCGGCCTGCCGGCGCAGTTGTGGCCCTACCTGCCGCGCTACCTGGAAGCGATCGAAAAGCTCGGCGTCGCCGGTGCGGACTACGAGGAGATCGCACGCCGCAAGGCGGCGGCCACCGGCGGCGTGCGCGCCTCGCTTTCGCTCGGCCACCACGGCGTGCATGCGGAGCGCACGCTGCGCGGGGTCCGGTTCAGCCTGAAGGCGCTCGACAACCAGATGGAGGAAGCGCTGTCGCTGCTGGGCAGCCTGGTGTTCGGCGTCGACCCGCGCGATCGCGGACGGCTGCGCGACGTGCTGATCCAGGAGCGGATGCACTACCGCACCGGGTTGGTGCGCGGCGGCGCGCGCACGGCCGGCGTGCACGCCGGACGCGGTCTCGACTTGGCCGGACACCTGGCGGAAATCGTCAATGGCCTGCCGCAACTGGCCCTGTGCGAGGGACTGGCCGCGGACTTCGACGAGCGCCAAGACGGCCTGATGAAGCGCATCGAGCAGATCCGCGACTTCCTGCTGGTACGCGACCGGCTCACGGTCAGTCATACCGGCACCGAGCACGGCGCCGGCCTGGTAGCCGCGGCGCTGGCCGACTGGAGCGGCACACTGCGCACCGGGCCGGTCACCGATGCCGACCTCGGTTTCACGCCATTTGGCGCCGCGCAGCGTGAAGGACTGGCCGCGCAGATGGATGTGGCCTATTGCGCGCAGGTGTTTGGCGCACCGCACCATTCGCAGCCCGAGGCGACGCCGCTGCAAGTGGGCGCGCACATCGTGAACCTCGACTGGATCCTTCCGGAGATTCGCTTCAAGGGCAACGCGTACGGTGCGTGGTTCCGCTACGATGCGCTCGGCGGATCGGCCGCGTTCGGCTCCTACCGCGACCCGCATATCGTGCGCACGCTCGATGTGTTTGCGCGCACGCGCGATTACGTGCACGCCGCGCGGTGGAGCGATGAAGAGATCGAGCGCGCGATCATTGCCGTTGCGAAACGAGGCTTCACGCCGCTTCGGCCGCGTCCCGCTAACGGACTCGCCCTGCAGCGGCACTTGGCCGGCATCACGCCCGAGATGCGTGAAGCGCGCCACGAACAACTGAAGAGCACCACCTCCGGCGCCGTCAAGGCTGCCCTTGAGCGGCTGCTGGCGGAGGGTCTGGCGCACGCCCCGGTGTGCGTGGTATCGAGCCGCGCCATGCTGGAGCAGGCCAATGCCGAGTTGGCCGGCAACGCGCTGGCCATTTCCGAGATCCTGCAGGCCCGCTGACAGACTCATGGCGCAAACGAACCCCTTTTCCCTGGCCGGACGGCGCGCACTGGTCAGTGGCGGCAGCCGCGGTATCGGTCTCGGCGTGGCGCTGGCGATGGCCGACGCGGGAGCCTGCATCGCGCTGGTAAGCCGCGACCCCGCGACGCTGGCAACGGCGCGCGCCCGCATCACCGAGCGCGGCGGCGCCGCCGCGGTGTACCCATGCGACCTCACCGACCTCGACGGCATCGATGCCCTGTACCGGCGGGTGCGCGCGGACGGCCCGGTCGACATCCTGGTGAACAATGCCGGCAGCACGCGGCGCGCCCGTGCCGAGGAGCTCTCCGCCACCGACTGGCAATTCGTGCTCGACCTCAACCTCACCGCCGTATTCCGCCTGACGCAGGCGTTGGGCCGGGACCGGATCGCACACGTGGGCGGTACGGCGGCGCCGGCCGGGTCGGCGAAGGTGATCAATATCGCATCATTGCTGAGCGAGCAGGCGCGCCCGCAGAACGCGCCGTACGCGGCGACCAAGGGCGCCATTCGCCAGCTCACCAAGGCGCTGGCGGTCGAGTGGGCGCCCTACGGCATCAACGTCAACGCCATCGGGCCGGGATACATCAAGACCGACATGACGCGCCCGCTCTGGGAAGACGACGCCTTCGACGCCTGGGTGCGCGAGCGCGCGCCGCTCGGCACCTGGGGAACGCCCGGCGACATCGGTGCGGCGGCGGTGTTTCTCGCCTCCGCGGGCGCCAATTACATCACCGGCCAAGTTCTCTACGTGGACGGCGGCTGGCTGAGTTCCCTGTAGCGCACCGGCGAGCGGGCAGCGTAGTCTGTCGCAATCCGACAGACTCCTAGTTGCCGGGTTGGATGGGATTCGCGCTACATTGCGGATACAGTATTCCGCCGGACATCCCGACTAACGTGAATCGATCGTGGAGGAAGCGCACATGACAACCGGAATTGGCGACATGGCCGTCTACATCCCCAAGCTGATAATGCGCCTGAGCCGACTGTTGGAACGCTACGCGTTGTCCAATCCCACCATTCAACGCATCCTGGATCGAGCGATCCACAAGACCGGCCAGATCTCGGTGCGGTTCCCCTACTTCTGGGAGGATGCGGTCACCATGGCGGCGCAGGCTGCGATGCAGGTTCTGTCGCGCATGAGCGACAGCGCCATCGCCAGTTTGCGCTACATTGCGGTCGGCACCGAGTCGGCCACCGACCTGGCGAAGCCGATCGCCGCCCACGTCGGCGGCATGCTGCGCGCCGCGGGGTTTCCGATTCCGAACGCGATCGCCACCTTCCAAACGCAACACGCCTGCGCGGGAGGCACCTATTCGCTGCTCGGCGTCAACGCGCTGCTGTCGTTGAGTCCGATCAAGACCGAACGCGGTCTGGTGATCTGTACCGACGTGGCACGCTACGCGCCCGGCACCAGTGCCGAGATCACGCAGGGCGCCGGCGCCGTCGCCATGATCGCCGAACGCGGCTGCGGTCTGCTGGAGTTGGACGTGGCCAGCGCGGGCTATGCATCGCGCGACGTGGACGACTTTTTCCGGCCGGTCGGCGCCCGCACGCCACGGGTGCGCGGTTCGTTCTCGATCCACTGCTACAAGGAGACAATCGAGGACGCGTTCCTGGACCACTGCCAACGCATCGACAAGACTCCCGCCGAAGTGCTGCGCGAAACCGACCTGTTCGCCTTTCACGCCCCCTATCACCGTCTGCCCCTGGAGATGATGGGCTCGCTGGTCGCCAAATATCTCGGGCTCTCCGGCGGTGAGATAAACCACTATCTCGCCGAGCGCGACTTCGACGCGTCGATTCAACCGGCCGCCATCGTCGGCAACCTGTACTCGGGGTCGGTGTTCCTCAGCCTCGCCTCACTGCTCAATCGGCGCTGCCAGCGGCGCGGCGAACGCATGGTCGGCGAGCGATTGCTGATGCTGTCCTACGGATCGGGCAACACCGCGGTGGCACTGAGCGGACAGGTGGCGGAGCGCGCCCCCGAGGTGATCCGCCGGTGGGACATGGAGTCCGCGCTCAATCACGCGCAGGAGGCGCCGTCGGACGATTACGACCGTTGGGTTGCCGGTGACGGCGAACAGGCCGGCTACCGTACGACGAGCCACGCCGCGGCAAGCGCGATTCCACCCGATTCCTTCTACCTGGAGCGAATTCGCGACGACGGTTACCGCGTGTACGCGCTGCATCGCTAGTGGCAGATTCGCTCCGCACCAGGCCGAGGAGTTCGACGCGCGGCACGCCCGCCCCGTTCGGAGAACAGGATCGTCAGGCGGTGGAGCGGTATCTGAGCGAGTTCCTGGCCGGCAAGCGCTGCGACGGAGCCGGAGATGTGGCCGACCGCTTCGCGCGGTTTGTGTGCCGCGGCAAGATGATGCGTGCGCTGCTGGTGGTGCTGGCCTGGCGGATGGGCCGCTCCGGGCCGCTGACCACGGACGTGTTGCGCTGCGCGGCGGCGCTGGAACTGCTGCACTCCGCGATGCTGATCCACGACGACATCATCGATCGCAGCGACACCCGGCGCGGCATGCCGGCGTGGCACGTGCGTTACGCGCAGTTTGCCGCCTTCTGGGAGGCGGCGGAGGCGCCCCATGTCGGGCGCAGCATGGCGCTGTGCGCCGGCGACGTGGGCTTTTTCTTCGCGTTCGAGCTGTTGGCGCAGTTGGACACCGACGCGCCGACCAAGCGCGAACTCCTGACCGTCGTGACCCGGACCGCCGGTACCGCGGGGGTGGGCGAATTGAACGAGATGCGCCTCGCCCTCGACCATCGCTGCGACGACGATGCCATTCTCGACGTGTACGCCCAGAAGACGGCGGGATACTCGGGCGCGCTGCCGCTGACCGTCGGCGGGCTGCTGGGCGGACTGGCGGCCGGTACGGTGGCGGAGCTGGCGGCGGTAGGGCGCGACCTGGGCCAGATCTTCCAGATCATCGACGATGAGCTCGACCTGTTCGGCGACGCCTGCGAAATGGGCAAGCCGGTGGGCACCGACGTGCGGGAAGGGCGTCACACGCTGTTCTATGCCTTGCTGAACCGCCACCTCCCGGCGGCGGAGTGGGCCAGAGTCGGTCCCCTGTTCGGCGATCGCGACCTGCGCTTCGACGACCTGCTGCTGGTGCGCGCAGCGGTCGAAGGGGCGGGCATCCGGCAGATGGTGGGCGCCCATCTGCAGCGCACCGCTGCCGCGGCGGAGCGCCGGGTGGCCGCGCTGGCGGTGGCGCCGGAACACCGCGAGTCGCTGCAGCGGGTGGTAAGCGCCGTGCTGGCGCAGCGCCCCTGACCCCGGTGGCGTTACGCCGGGCCGGGGCACACACGGACGCGTTGCGCAGCACCCACCCGCGGCGGCCGGATTCGCACACCGCCGACCTGATTCTGTGCGGCGGCGGGCTGCAGAACGCGCTGATTGTCGCTGCCCTGTTCACCGCTCCCGGTATCCGATCCGCGCCGCCGGCGCCGAGCGTAGCCCTGCTGGAGCGTGCCATGATCGGCGGCAACCACACCTGGTGCTGCTATGCAAGCGACCTGTCGCCGGCGATGCGCCGGCAGGTGGCGCCGCTGGTGAGCCGGCGCTGGCACGGCTACGAGGTCCGCTTCCCCGGCTATCGGCGGCGTCTGCACACGCCCTACTTCATGATTGCCAGCGCGCGCCTGCGGCGCGTGGTGCACGACCTGCTGGCCGCCCGCGGCGACGCGCTGGTGTGGGAACACGCGCCGGTGGCCCGGCTGTCACCTGGACGGGTTGTCCTGGAAGACGGCCGGACGGTAGCCGGGCAGACGGTAATCGACGCGCGCGGCGCGCACCGGCACCCGGCCGACTGCGGCTACCAGAAGTTCTACGGCGAGGAGGTGACCCTGCGCGATCCGCACGGCCTGCAGTGGCCACTGGTGATGGACGCCACGGTACCGCAACAGGATGGATTCCGCTTCATGTACGTGCTGCCGCTGTCGCCGCGCAGCGCGCTGATCGAGGACACGAGCTTCTCGGATGGCCCGCACCTCGACGAGGAGCAGCGGCGCGGCGGCATCGCGGCGTGGATGCGGCGTCACGATTGGCGCGTACAAGCGGTGACGCGCACCGAGCAAGGGGTACTGCCGATGCCGTGGCGGATGCCGGCGCCCGCGGCGCTGGCGGATGCCGGCGTGGTTCGCGGCGGCTACGGCGGTGGCTGGTTTCATCCGGGCACCGGTTACTCCCTGCCGCAGGCCGCCGAGCTGGCCGCGCTGGTGGCGGCCACGCCGGCCGCCGACCTGCCGGCGGCGGCGGCCGCGGCGCGCCGCGGCCTGCAGCGCCGCGCCCGCTTTTGCTGCCTGCTCAACCGGCTGCTGTTCCAGGCCTACCCACCGGAGGCGCGCCGCAACGTATTCGAGCGCTTCTTTCGCCTGCCGGAGCCCACCATCCGGCGCTTCTTCAGCATGCGCCTGGACGGCGCCGACAAGGTCCGCCTGCTCGGCGGGCGGCCGCCGCGCGGGCTGTCGCCGCGGCGCTGGCGGGCGGCGCTGGCGGGCGCACCGCGCACCGGCACGCCGTGACCCCGGCAGGCGGCGCCGCCGCGCCGCGGGTCGCGGTGATCGGCAGCGGATTCGGCGGACTTGCGGTGGCCATTCGCCTGCAGGCCGCGGGCCTGGCGACCACGCTGTTCGAGGCGCGCGAGCAGCCGGGCGGCAGAGCGTACGTCTGGCGGCATGAACGATTCACGTTCGACATGGGCCCCTCCGTAATCACCGATCCGCCGCTGCTGGAGGATCTGTTCGCCGTAGCCGGCGCCAACTTGCACGACCGGGTCGAGCTGATCGCCGTAGATCCGTTCTACCGGCTGCTGTGGCCGGACGGCGACCGCTTCGACTACTGCGCCGACAGCGCCGCGCTGGCGGCACAGATCGGGCGCCGCAATGCGAGCGACCGCGACGGCTACCGCCGCTTTTTCGAGTACTCGCGGCGGGTGTTCGCCACCGGCTACGAGCAGTTGGCCGCCACCCCGTTCCTGCGCTTCTGGGACATGGTACGAGTGGCGCCGCAACTCGCCGGCCTGCGCGCCGACCGCTCGGTGTATCAAACGGTGGCGCGCTTCATTGGCGATGAACGGATCCGCGAAGCGCTCAGCTTCCACACCCTGCTGGTGGGCGGCAATCCGTTCGAAACCAGCGCCATCTATACCCTCATTCACTATCTCGAACGCCGCTGGGGAGTGTTCTACCCGCGCGGCGGCGTCGGCAACCTGGTGCACGCCCTGGTGCGCCTGTTTGCCGACCTCGGCGGCCGTCTCCTGCTGGCCAGTCCCGTGCAGCACGTCGCCGTCAGCGGCGCCGGCCACAGGACGATCCACCGCCTCAGCTACACGCAGGCGGGATCGCGGCACCGCGAACCATTCGACGCCGTAGTGTCGAACGCCGACGTCCACCACACCTATGCGAAGCTGTACCGCGACAACGCGGGCGCGGCGCAACGCCAGCGGCGGTTGGAACGGGCGGCGTGGTCGATGTCGCTGTTCGTGCTCTACTTCGGCACCGATCGCGACTACCGCGGCGATGTGGTGCATCACTCGGTGCTGTTCGGCGCGCGCTACCGGGAACTGCTGGCCGACATCTTTCACGGCACGCGGCTGCCGGATGACTTCTCGCTCTACCTGCATGCGCCGCACATCAGCGATCCGTCGGTGGCGCCGCCGGGTCACGGCGCGTTCTACGTGCTGGCACCGGTTCCACACCTCGGCAACGCCGCTTTGGAGTGGGACCGGATCGCGGCGAACTATGCCGACCGCATTCTCGCGGCCGTAGAGCGCGTCCTTCCCGATCTGCGCCGCCACGTCGTGGTGCGCCGCTGGATGACGCCGTTCGACTTCCGCGATGCGCTCAACGCCTACCACGGCAGCGCGTTCTCGCTGGCGCCCACCCTCACGCAGAGCGCCTGGTTCCGCCCTCCCAACCGCGACTCCCGGATCGAACGACTGTATCTGGTCGGCGCCGGCACCCACCCCGGCGCCGGCATTCCGGGGGTAATCAATTCGGCGCACGCCACCGCGAACTTGGTGCTGGAGGATGTGGCGCCATGAGCCGCCCGCCGGCGCCGCCAGTGACGGCGGAGGTGGCAGCCGAGTGCCGGCGCCGCATCGCCGCCGGCTCCAGGAGCTTTGCGCTCGCCGCCGGCCTGCTGCCGCCCCGCAGCCGGCCCGCCGCGCTGGTCGTGTACGCGTGGTGCCGCCGGGCGGACGACGCCATCGACCGCGCGCCGCCGGCCGCGCGCCCGCGGGCCCTGGCCGGCCTGCACGACGAGCTGGAGCGTATCGCCCGCGGCACCGCCACCGGCGACCCGGTGATCGACGCCTTCGGCGCAGTGGCGAGCGCCACCGGGATGCCGTGGCATTACCCGCGCGAGATGCTGGCCGGGATGTGCATGGATCTGGAGCAGGCGGCGTACGGCGACCTCGGTGAGCTGCTGCACTACTGTTACCGCGTTGCCGGTACGGTCGGACTGATGATGACGCACGTCCTGACCCTGCGCGACGACACCGCCCTGCAGGCGGCGGCGCAGTTGGGCGTGGCCATGCAGCTCACCAACATCTGCCGGGACGTGCTGGAGGATTGGCAGCTCGGACGCCTCTACCTGCCGCGCACGTGGTTGCAGCGGTCGGGACTCGGCGACCTGCCGGGACAGCTCGGCGGCCCGTTCCCGCGTGCGGCGCGCGAGCCGCTGCGCGCCGTGGTGGGCGAGATGCTCGCGCTTGCCGGTCGCTGCTATGCCGGCGCGGAGGCCGGGTTCATCGCCCTGCCCTGGCGCGCGGCAGTGTCGATTCGCGCCGCGCGCGCAATCTACGCGGCCATCGGCGGCCGCATCGCGAGCACGGGATGCGACGTCAGCGCCGGGCGCGCGGTGGTCCCGTTGGCCGGCAAACTGACCGCGGTGCTCGCGGCAGCCGGCGCCGGCGGCGCCGAGCTGCCGGCCCGGTTGCGCGCCGCCGGAGCGGCGTTTCGCCCGCCCGGACGGGTGTTCGAGTTCGCCGAGCTGGACGTGGCATGAAGCTGAGCGCGCGCGCCGTGACCGCGGGCTTCAACCAGGTGGCGCATGCCTACGACCTGCTGGTGTCGCTCAATCCCGGCTACCGCCGCCACCTGCGGTTGAGCTCCCGGCGCCTGGAGTTGGCGCCGGACGCGCGCATCCTCGACCTGTGCTGCGGCACCGGCCAGTCGACGCTGGCCCTGCGCGCCGTGTACCCCGGCGCAACCCTGGTCGGCCTGGACGCCGCCGCCGACATGTTGCAGGTGGCGCGCGCCCGGTCCGAGCTGGCCGGCGTGCAGTTCGTTCACGGCGACGCCATGGACCCGCGCGCGGCCGGCGTGCAGGGCTCGTTCGACGGCATCCTGATGGCATACGGCATTCGCAATGTGATCGACGCCGACGCCTGCCTGACGGCGGTACGCGAGCTGCTTGCCCCGCAGGCCGTGGTCTGTTTTCATGAGTACTCGGTTGCCGGCTCGGCGCTCAGCCGCACGGTGTGGCGGCTGGTGACCAACGCGATCGTGCGCCCGGCGGCGCGCATCGTGGCCGGCGATGCCGGCCTGTTCACCTACCTGCGCGACAGCGTACTGGCATTCGACAGCCGCGACGCCTTCGAGCGGCGCCTCTATCGCGCCGGTTTCACCACGGTGCGCACCCTTCCCATGGGCGGCTGGCAGCGCGGCATCGTGCACTCGTTCCTGGCCCGGCGCCCACCGCCGGCACCCTCCCCTGCCCGCGGCCTCCACGCCGCCGGCGGCTCTGGCGCTGGCACTACTGACACCGGCAGCGGCGGCGGTGCGGCGCCGCCGCGCACGGCCGTGGTGGTCGGCGGCGGCATCGCCGGGGTGGCGGCGGCCACGGTGCTCGCCGAGCGCGGCATCGCCACCACCCTGTTGGAGCGGGAGCCGGCGCTCGGCGGGCGCGCCGGCGCCACACCTCTGCGTCTCGCTACCGGCGAGACGGTGCAGATGGAGCGCGGCTTCCACGCCTTCTTTCGCCAATACTACAACCTGCGCAATCTGCTGCGCCGCATCTCGCCCGATCTCGATATCCTGGTCCCGCTGGACGACTACCCGATCCTCGGCCCGCACGGGGCGCGCCAGTCGCTGGCGGACATTCCCCGGCAACCGCCGTGGAACATCGTCGCGCTGACCCGGCGCAGCCCCGAGTTGACCCTGCCCGCGCTGGCGCGCGCCGGGTTGCGCGAGGCGCTGTCGATGCTGGCGTTCGACAGGGACCTCACCTATCGCCGCCACGACCACCGCACCGCCGCCGAATACCTGGACGCCCTGCGCTTCCCGCCGGCCGCCCGGCGCATGCTGTTCGACGTGTTCGCCCACTCCTTCTTCAACCCCGAGCAGGCGATGTCGGCGGCCGAGTTGCTGATGATGTTCCACTTCTACTTCACCGGCAGCCGGGAGGGACTGATCTTCGACGTGGCGCGCGCGCCGTTCTCGACCGCGATCTGGCAGCCGCTGCACCGCTACCTCGCCAACCTCGGCGTGCGCATTGCGACCGGCTCGGCGGCCCGCGCCATCCGCCGCGAGCAGGGCCGCTGGCTGGTAGAGACCGGCGGGGCGCAGCGCACCGCCTTCGCCGCCGATGCCATGGTGCTCGCGCTCGACGTGCCGGGCCTGCAGCGGCTGCTGCCGCACACCCCGTTCCGCGACGGACCCTGGGCCGGCGCGCTCGCGAACCTCGCCACCACGCTGCCGTTCGCGGTGTGGCGGCTGTGGCTGGACACCGCCACCGCACCGGGCCGCGCGCCGTTCGCGGGCACCGCCGGCTTCCCGCTGCTCGACAACATCTCCCTGTTCCATCTGTTCGAGGACGAAAGCCGCGCCTGGGCGGCCGCGCACCACGGCTCGGTGGTGGAGTTGCATGCCTACGCCGTGCCGGAGACGGCGAGCGAAGAAACCCTCAAGGCCGCGCTGCTCGGCGGGCTGCACCAGCTCTATCCGGAAACGCGCGCCGCCGGCGTGATCGACGACGCGTTCCTGCTGCGCCGCGACTGTCCGGCGTTCGGGCCCGGCTCCCACGCCCGGCGTCCGGGGGTCGCCACTCCCCATCCGGGGGTTTATCTGGCCGGCGATTTCGTGCGCATCGACCAGCCCTGCGCGCTAATGGAGCGCGCGGCCGCCACCGGCATCAGCGCGGCCAACGCCATCCTGCAGCGCTGGAACCTGCCCCCTGAACCAGTCGCCTCCGTGCGCCGCGCTGGCCTGCTGCCGGCGGTCGCGGCATGAAGCGCCGCCTCCTCGGGCGCCCGCCGGGCACTCCGATCCCCGACGCCGCGCGCCGTGGCCGGCCCGACTGGCAGCAGTCCGATCCGCGCTGGATCCGCCAGGCGGTGGCGCACGCCGGCCGGCTGCCGTCGGGCGGCTGGTATGTCATCGACGCGGTGCGCGCCATCGGTGACGGCCCATGCCGCTACTGGGTCGCGGGCCGCGAACTGGTCGCGTGGCGCGGCCGGTCAGGCCTGTTGGTGGCGCCCAACGCCTGCCCGCACCTGGGCGCGTCGCTGGCCGACGGACAACTGCGCGACGGTTGCCTGGTGTGCCCCTGGCACGGCCTGGTGCTGGGGCCGGACGGTCACCGCGGCTGGCAGCCGCTGCCGAGCCACGACGACGGCGTGCTGCTGTGGGTCCGCCTTGCCGGCGGCGAAGCGGCGTCGCAACTGCCCTACCAGTGCACCCGTCCACGCACCGGCATCGACGCCGTGATTCGCAGGGAAGCGCGCTGCGAGCCCGAGGACATCATCGCCAACCGGTTCGATCCGTGGCACGGCGTACACTTCCATCCGCACTCGTTCGGCGCCCTGACGGTCCTTGACCAGAGCGACGACGCCATCACCGTGCGCGTGGTGTATCGCGCCACCCGGCGCATGGGCGTGGAGGTCGACGCCCGGTTTCACTGCCCCGATCCGCGCACCATCGTCATGACCATCGTCGACGGCGAGGGCGCCGACTCGGTGGTGGAGACGCACGCCACCCCGGTACGGCCCGGCATCTGTGCGATCGTGGAGGCGACCGTGGCTACCTCGAAGCGGCTCGGCTTCCGCTTGGCGATGCGCGCCGCCGGCCTAGTGCGGCGCCGGATGCAGGCGTCCGCGCGCCGGCTCTGGGTGGAGGACGCCGCCTACGCCGAACGGCGCTACGCGTTGCGTACCGGCGCGCACTGATCGGCTGCACCGGCGCGGGTACGCCGGCCACTGACCGGTCGTAGGGCGGCACGACAGGTGGACGCCGACGCCGTCAGTGCGTGTGGTAGAGCAGCAGGTGATCGCGCAGCACGTCCTGAGCGAAGTCGTTGTCCACGTCGCGCCACACCGAATGGACGTGGTTGGCATCGTTCTGGCAGTTGTCGAACTCCACCAGGAAGTTGCCGCCGTGGATCCGGTAGTAGTGCCCCTCGCGGCGCGCAACCGGGCCGGCCCATGCCACCCGCAGATGGCCGAGGCCGTCGCGGCGCAGGTGCTCCAGCTTGTGCCGCGCGACATCGCTGCGCACCTGATTCACGTACGTTTCCACCAGTGCCGTGAGAATCTCCCGTTGCGCGGCGTCGAGGCGGTCGGCTGCCAGCCCCTCCTCGCGCGGCAGCACCGCGCGCGTGCTGTTGTAGGTGAGGATATCCCAGGGCGCCTTGTCATAGATGACGGCCCGCGAGTGCTGGCTCTGGTCGAGGCTGTCCATGAGCTGGAACGCCAAGTCCTCGCGGCGCGCCAGAATGCGCAGGCCGCGCTTGGGACCGTGCAGCACCTCGGCCGGATTGGAGCCGAAGAAGAACGGCGTGGTCGAAATGACGCGTTCGCCCCAGATGCTGAAGTGAAGCGACAGGTGATGGCCCTCGGCGCGCCAGCCCCAGGGATCGGCGCCATGCGGGTCCCCGAACAGCGTGAAGTAGTAGCGGCCCGGGTCGCGCGCCCAGTGCAACTGACCCGCCGCCCGCTCCTGCTCGCCGAGGATCAGTTCATGATCGATGATCGCGCACGCCTCCTCGTAGCCCTGCTCCGACAGGGCCGCCTCCAGCACGCGCCTGGCCAGCCCCTGCTGCTCGTCGCTCATCGCCAGCAGCGGCAGACCGTGCCGGTTCAACGGCGGGTAGTACCAGAACAGGCGTTCGCCGTCGAGGTAGGGGAAGACGGCGCGGACGCGCTGTTCGGCATTCAGGCTGTCCAGCAGATCGCCGCACGCCGCCGCCATCTGGCGCGCCGCTTCCGGATGGGCATTCGCCTGCATTACCGCCAACTCAGCCACGCACCGGGTGATCGTCGTCGCGGTGCCGCCGCGCGATGATCTCCGGGAACTCGTAGTAGATCATGCCGTCAGCCTGCACCTCCATGGTCACCCGCGTGCTGTCGACCAGTTGGCCCAGAAACTGTTCCGCCTCATCGATGCTGAAGTCGAGATCGACCACCAGGTCGGACACCGTCAGCCGCCCGCCCAGCCGGTACGCCAGCCGGAACACGCGGTTCACGCGGCGCTCATCCGTGCGCCCGTCCCTGCTTGGCGCAGCCGCCCGTCCCGGCCAGCCATGCCAGCCGCGGACCGGCGAGCGGCCGCCGCGCGTCTCGCGCAGCGCGGAGCGCGCCAGGTTAAGGACCAGGAAGATGAACAGGAACGGCAGAATGCCGACGAACAATCCGAACCCCGGAAACAGCCACATGCGCAGATTGTAGCGCGCCGCCGCCGTGCAAGCAATCGCGCGCAATTGCCGGCTACACGGCGATGCCGTTCGCCGAACTTGGCCATTGCGGAACTGAAGCCACTCCTGCCACCGCCATAGGCCGCTCGGATATGGGCATCTGATCCAAGGGTGTTGCGAGTGGCCAAGCGGTGCCGCGGCGTGCGCTACGGTCCCAGCGCTCCGATTGGGATCACGTGGATCCCGTCCGGGCGCACATAGCCGTAGCCACGAGCCACGATCACCGCGAGCGCGGCGGGAGATCTGCTCCTGCTCGTGTCCACGCGCGCGGCGAAGCGCAGCAGGTTGGCCGCTGCGTAGTCGATCATCCCCGTCCCCAACTTGACTTCGAACGCCGCCCACGGCCCATCCGAGCGCTGCACTATTGCATCGACCTCGAGACCGGTATTGTCACGATACTGCAGTACCTCGGCGTCACTGTGTTGGGCGTAGATACGCAGGTCGCGAATAACCAGCGACTCAAACAGGAATCCGAACAGGTTGAGGTCTCGCAACAAGCTTTCGGGGTCCGCCCGTAGTGCCGCCACCGCGAGAGACGGGTCGACGTAGTGGCGCTTCGGGGCGCCCCGCAGCCGCGACCGCGATCGCAGGTGGGGCGCCCAAGCCGGCTGGTCCTCGATGATCATGAGTCGTTCCAGGGCGCTCAGGTAGGCGTCCGCCGTGTGATTGTTCAGGTCGGCAGCCATGGTCGACGCGGCCGCGTACGTCGCCACGTGGCGAGCAAAGGAGTGCAGGAAGCGCCCAACCTTGACCGGGTCGCGGCGGACCCCATCGACTCGTGCGACGTCTACCCGACGAATCTCGTTGAGATAGTCCCGATTGGCCTGCAGCGACTGGTTCACGGAACGCTGGAGATGAGCGGGCCATCCGCCCACAGCGATGTGCTCGGCAAGCTGGCTGAGGGGTAGCTCCGACTCCAGACGCGCTGCCGAGTGTCCGCCGAGGAGTTGCTGCAGGGACACGACACCGGCGGAGTGGCCGGTTTCGAACAGCGACATGGGGCGCAAGTGAAGTCGCGTCAGGCGCCCTGCGCCGGTGTGGCGTACGATGTCATCGGCCGGCACCGCCGAACCAGTAAGGATGAACTGCCCGGAGGTGCCGCGATCGTCGACGGCGCGGCGCACGTGGTTCCAGATCGCGGGCTCGATCTGCCACTCGTCCAACAGGCGGGGAACGGCTCCCTCCAGCACCAGGGCCGGGTCCACGGCGAGGGCGCGCCGGGCGTTCTCGTCGCTGTCCAGCAGGACTTCACTGGCAGCCACCTGACGGGCAGTGGCGGTCTTCCCGCACGCCTTGGCCCCCTCGATGACGACGGCGCCGTTGGCGTCGAGGCGGCGTACCAGCTCGCGGTCTGCAATTCGTGCTCGGTAGGTCATCTACAGTCGGCCATCAGCACCTGGGCGAAGCTCGAATTAACAAAAAAGCAATGTTCGTAGTAGCAATATAGCAATCTTTCCAGTGACAGAAAAGCAAGTCCACCGCGGTGGCCGCGGTGGAGGATTCGTGCTGGCGTGGATTATGACAGCTCGATGTGAACCACTTTCCCGAGCGCATGGGCCACCTTCTCGAGCGTCGCAAGCGTAATGCTCTCGGCGTGATTCTCGAGTCTGGAGATTGCACTCTTGGTGGTCCGAATCTCCCGCGCGAGCTGGTCCTGCGTCATGCCTTTCTCGAGGCGTAGCTCTTTGATCAGGAGGCCGATCCGCAGATTGCGCCGCTCCTCCTCCAGTCCGTTCCGGAAGTTCGGGTTCTTCTTCTCTCGCTTCTGTATGTATCTCTCGAGATCACTCATGGTTTCCTCCGTGCGAAGTAGTCCTGGCGATATCGTTCCGCGCGATCGATTTCCCCTTGCGGCGTCTTCTGGGTCTTCTTCACGAATCCGTGGGTAATCACCACCGTGTCGTTTCGGTCGAAGAAGCACAGCAATCGGTAGATGTTCGACTCCCACCGTATGCGAAACTCGAACAGCTCGGTGCCGACAAGCTTCCTGAAGAACTTTGCTGGGACGATTCGCACCGTTTCGACGAGTTCGATCACTGCGATGACCTTCTGCACGACCTTGTCCGACAGCGTGTCGAAAAACGCTTCCGTCGGGACGGCTCCGCTCTTCGTCCTGTAGAACTCGATCGTTCGCCTCACCAACGAAGGTTAGCAATAACGTGAACATCAATCAAGTGAGCCGTAAGCGGACTTGAACATCAAGCCGCCATACTCGAAGCGCCATAGTGCTCCCCCTGTATCAGGATGGCGGATCTGCGGTTCCCGAACGCGGTCTACCTCGACGTGCTCGATCATGCCCTGTATCTGCAGTTGCTGGCGGCACCGCAGCGACTGCGGGAGTTGATTCCCGCTGGCCATGACGGGTGGGTGGTGCTCGACGAGGTGCAACGCACACCCCCATCCTCAACGAAGTGCATCGACAGATCGAGGAGGCGGGCCGGCGTTTCATCCTCACGGGGTCCAGCGCGCGCAGTCTGCGCCGCCGCGGCGTCAATCTGCTCGGCGGACGGGCCCGCACCTATCGGCTCTACCCGCTGACGGCGAGCGAGACCGGCGCCGACTTCTCGCTGCAGCGGGCGCTGATCCACGGCCAACTCCCATCCGTGTATACCCAGCC
Source organism: Spirochaetia bacterium (assembly GCA_965262935.1). Taxonomy (GTDB): domain Bacteria; phylum Spirochaetota; class Spirochaetia; order SZUA-6; family Bin103; genus Bin103. Next base: position 3,747,700 of record OZ253572.1, read on the forward strand.
CGATCCGCACCACTACCTGGCGTCATATGTCGAGAACCATCTGCGCCAGGAGGTGATCGAAGAAGGACGCACCCGCAATCTGGCGGCATTCAGCCGCTTCCTGGAGAGCGCCGGCTTCTCGCAGGCAGCGCCGCTCAACGTGGCCCAGGTGGCGCGCGACGGCGGAGTGGACCGCAAGACGGCGGCCGCCTATTTCGATCTGCTCGAGGACCTGCTGATTGCTAGCCGGGTTCCGGTATTCGCCCGGCGCGCCAAACGCCGCATGACGGTGCATCCCAAGTTCTCACATCGCAACGGCGAGCCGCTGGCGAGCCGCAGTATTGGTGTCGAACCACAGATATGGTAATGTTGCACGATGAAGACCACCATCGATCTGCCGGATGCCCTCTACCGGAGAGCGAAGATTCGCGCGGCAGAGCGCGGCACTTCACTGCGGGCACTGCTCGCCGAGTCGCTGGAGGCTCACCTGCTCGAGCAGCAGGCGCCGGGTCCGGAGCTTCCGCAACGGGACCGGTTCCGCACCGATGAGCGCGGCTGGCCGATTCTGCAGCGCTCAACCGGCGACCGCCGAGTGATCACCGATGACTTCATCAACCAGCTTCGGGAACAGGAGGGGGTGTAGCCGGGCATGGCGTTTCTTCTGGATGTGAACGTTCTGATAGCGCGGCTCGATCCACGGCACGAGCACCATGAACGGGTCGTCCGCTGGGAACGCGACAATGCGTCCGAACATCTCGTTACCTGCCCGCTGACCCAAAACGGGTTCGTCAGGATCTATGGCCATCCGGCATGGGTACCTACCAAGAGATGATAGCAGAGGTTCGGGAGAGCCGCGTACGTATGTCCGAGAAGTGCGGCCATGACGTGGAGAGATTGCTTGACTATCTCCAGTCCTTCGAGTTGAAGCACGCGAAGCAAGTCGAGCTGTTCGAAAACCATGCAGCTCCCGCACAGCCATCGTCGTCGCCGGCCAGCAGCCAACGACGGCGGCCCTGACGCGCATAAAAGCCGCTGTCAGCGCCTGCGGCGCGGCGTGCGCCGGGGACCGGAGAAGCGGCCGGTGCCGCCGCGCAGGCGGGGGTCGAGCAGGTCGCGGACGGCGTCGCCGAACATGTTGAAGCTGTACACCACGATGGTCAGGAAGATGCCGGGCCACATGGCCAGCCACGGCGCCTGCTGCATGTAATTGCGGCCCTCGCGGCTCAGCAGGCCGCCCCAGCTGGGCACACTCAGCGGCAACCCGAAGCCCAGAAAACTCAGCGAAGCCTCGGTGATGATGACCGCGCCGATGGTGATGCTGAAGATGACGATGATGGGCGCCAGCACGTTCGGCAGCACGTGGCGCAGCACCGTGCGCCAGGGCGGGCTGCCAACCGCCTGTGCGGCCTGGAAGTAGGCGTTCTCCTTGACGCCGATTACCGCAGCCCGGATCACGCGCGAGCTGCCGATGCCGAAGGTCAGGCCCAGCACGATGATGATCTGCGGTGCACCGGTACCCAGGATCGACATGATGGTCATCAGCAGGAGAAGTCCCGGAATGGCCATCCAGGCATCGACGAATCTTTGCGTCACCAGGTCGAGTCGGCCACCGACGAACCCCGACAGGCCGCCGACGGCGGTGGCCACCAGCACCGCCGCCGCGGTCGCCGCGAAGCCGACCAGCAGCGACAGGCGAGCGCCGTAGGTGTTGCGACTCAAGAAGTCGCGCCCCGTATGATCGGTTCCCAGCAGATGCTCGGCCGAGGAGCCCTGCCGGGGTCCAGGGGGCGCACGCCACACTGGTCGAGAAGCTTCGCGTTCTCGCGGAGGAGCTCGAGTCGTAGACCACGCAGCCGCGGGCCCAGCACTCGGGCGACGATTCGGGCTAATCAGCGTGGATGCCTACTGTGCTTTCTCAACAGACTTCGCGCCATAGCCACCCATTCGCGCCACACCACCCCTGAGCCTGGGATCAAGCAGGTCCCTCAGTGCGTCGCCGAACATGTTTAGACTGTAAATGACGATAGTCAGGGCAAGGCCAGGCCAGAGAGCCAGCCACGGTGCCGCCTCCATGTACTTACGTCCGTCCCGGCTGAGCAGACCTCCCCAGCTAGGAACATCAGGAGGCAGTCCGAATCCGAGGAAGCTCAGAGAAGCCTCACTGATAATCACCCCCCCAATGTTGATGCTGAATATGATGATTACGACAGGTATGATATTGGGCAGGACATGCTGGGTAAGTGTTCTCCATCTTGAACAGCCAATCGCCTCCGCCGCCCGAAAATACGCATTCTCTTTGACACCGATAACTGCGCCTCTGACTATTCTTGAGCTTCCGATGCCTCCTGATATCCCTAGGACCATTATTATCTGCAATAAGCCCCGGCCCGCTATGGACATTATGGTTAACAACAGCAGCAGCCCCGGGAAAGACATCCAGGCATCGACAAATCTCTGCACTATGATGTCCAATTTACCGCCAATGAATCCTGAAGTGCCACCTATCAGGACAGCCACCACAACATTGAGAGCGGTCGCCGCCAGACCGATAGCCATCGTAAGACGAGCCCCGTGGATGATGCGGCTCAAGAAGTCTCGCCCCAACTGATCGGTACCCATGAGATACCGGGCTGATGGGCCCTGCAGCCTGTCCGCCATGTGTTGTTCAGTATATGGATAAGGAGTCAGAACATCACCAAAGATACCCACCAGAATCAATATCAATACAACAATTCCGCAGGCGGTACCTAGCGGCTTCTCCTTCCACAGCCTGGTAAAGAAATCAGCCAGCGCGGCACGTCTCTTCTGTTCACCTACTGCTGGTGGTATCCCTGCGGCGTCACTCATACTCGCAATTTCCCCCTATTCATAGCGGACCCTAGGGTCTAAATAAGGATAAATCAGGTCTATGATGAGATTGCCCACCACAACCGAGATGGCGAAGAACAGGTTCACTCCGGAGACCACTGGGTAGTCTCTCTCTTCGAGGGCATTCACCATGAGACGACCTAACCCGGGCAGGTTGAATATGTTCTCTATAATAACGGAGCCACCTACCAGCAGAGGCAACTGCATGCCTATCAGGGTTACTACCGGGATGAGTCCATTCTTGATAGCGTGTCTCATAACAACGGCCCTCTCTTTTAGACCCTTGGACCAGGCGGTCCTGATATAGTCTTGCCGGAGGACCTCCAGCATCATGGTGCGCGTCATCCGCGTGGTGGCGGCAGACATCGCCGTCCCCAAAATCAGGCTGGGAATGATGAACACCCCGAGATTCCCCAGCGGGTCCTCGGTGAAAGGAATCAGCTCCATCGGTGGCGACCAGCCCCACCATATTACTGGGTATATCACGACCATAAGTGCCAGCCAGAAGTTAGGCGTTGCCAGGCCCAGGATGGCAACCGAGCGCCCCACGTAGTCGGCGGCTGTATCCTGGCGAATCGCCGAGTAGATGCCGACGGGCACAGCTATCACCAGCCCGATTACGATTGCCATGACGCCAAGCTCAATGGTTACCGGCAATCGACCGACTATCTTCTCCTCTACCGACAAATGGGAGCCCCACAGTGATTCGCCAAGGGTGCCGTCGAGGAAAATACCTCCTATCCAGCGTCCATACTGTACGTAGACGGGCACGTCTAATCCCAGCATATGCAGAAGAGCTTCACGGTCAAAATCGCCGGCAGCCATCCAATCCATCCGACTCAATATTGCGTCTATTGCATCGCCCGGGATAAAGCGGAGCGAGAAAAAGACGAGGATGGTCAATATAAACACGGTAGGGATTACGAGCAATAGCCTCCTGATAATATAAGCTCTCATGCGACCGCGTCCTCTCGCTTACTGGGAGCCCCCGCAAAATCCGAGATCTTGCGGGGTTCATTCCCAGGTGAAATCAGCTAATACCCCATTGCTTTCTTAAGCTCGAAATCAATCCAGAGGCGGGCCGCGATGGGATGACGGTCTTGAGAGCCCAGATCGAGTTCACCGTTAAAACCGATGACCCACGGCTGCTTGAGGTTGAAGAACGGCATTCTAGTACCCCATATATGCCAGTGCGTCTCTGCGAAGTACCTATCTATCCCTTTAATCAGCACCATCCGTTCCTCAATCGTGGTAGCGGCACGGACCTCTTCAACCATCGCGCTATAAACCGGGTCATCGACATTGGGCATGTTCCATAATTGGCCCGGGATAAAATCGCCTATTATCGCCATAACGCTCCACTCGACCCCCGACTGCCAAGCGAATATACCTGCACCCTTACCCTCTCGTATCTTAGCGAGGGCCGCAGCATGGTCCATAGCATTGAGCTCTACATCAATGCCAATCTTGTTCCAATAGGACATAGCTAATTCGTTAAAGGCTGGATCATCATACTGACGTATTTCCAGGACGGTCTTGAATCTAATGCCGTCGGCGTCGCGAGGATGCCCGGCCGCATCAAGCAACGCTTCTGCTCCTGCCGGGTCATACCTGTAGTATTGCTTGATCTCTTCGGGCCACTCTTCAAACGGGGTGACAAACCCGAGAATATTCTTGCCTAACCTACTCATGGGTGTCACATCTGAACGACCCCGAAAGTAGGTCTGGTTAATCTCATCGAGGTTCAGTGCCATCTGCAGTGCGCGGCGTACCCTGACGTCGTCAAAGGGCGGTAGTTGCGTGTTAACAAGCCAAGACGTTGTAGACCGAAATGCACCCGGAAACTCCTCGATTTCGGGGTTGGTCCGCAAGAGGCTCTCTAACTGGTCCACATCGGCTAGTTGAGAGTAGCCGGAGAACATAGCCATTACATCGATCCTACCCGAGCGCAGGGCCGCCACACGTGTTGCTACGTCTGGTATAACCAGCATCTTCATCCCGTCAATATAGGGCAGGCGGTTTTCCGGGTATTTTTCGTCGTAGCCCCAGTAGTTGGGATTCTTGGTCCAGGTGATAGAGCTGCCCTCGACCCAGTCAGTAATCTCAAAGGGCCCGGTTCCGACCAGGTTTCTCCAGTCCTTAACGTCGCCGTGTTCCTTGATCACCTCGGGGGGGTATATAAACATAACATTTTGGGTTGTGAACGCCCCCAGGAAATCGGGGTCTGGCCGCGTCAGCTTAACGACCAGCGTATGCTCGTCGGTGGCCGTTATCGATTCGTATGGCGCAGTAACCAACGGTTGCCCGGCAGAATAGGCGGAAGGTTCATCGAAGCCGCTGCCCATACCCGTCATACGGTGATAGTTATATTCGACATCAGAGGCAGTCAGCTCCCGACCGTTCATCGGCGGCTTGTCATGCCAGCGAACGCCCTTGCGGATGTTGAAGGTATAGGTCCGCCCGTCCGGGGAAACGTCCCAGCTTTCCGCCAAGTGCGGTATCAGCAATTGAGACGGGAGGTACGTTGTTGAAAAGTCAAATACATCCCTGGGCGTTGCCCAGTCGGCTATGCCCAGCTTTTCTAAAACGCCAGTGACGACGTCTGCCGGCCAGTGATGGTAATAGGTGTCAGTATGGTCCCAGTCGTCGCGTCGCGCAAAGGTTAGTGTCCCGCCATACTACGGCGCCACCACCACTTTGCCGGTGGTGGGGTCGGTCACGTACTTCTTGTCGGCGGCGGCTGCCGTCGAGCCGTCGCTGTCGCCGGCGGCCCACAGGCCGGTTGCGGTCAGGGTGAGGACCAACGCAACCGCGAAGGTCATTCTGATTTTTCCAATGTTCACACGTAGCTCCGTACGTCAATTTTTTTGAGAGTATTGCGTAGCGGATCGCCGCTCCCTGGCTACTCTCGGGCCCGCAACGCGGACCGCCAGTCAGAGTCAAATACACTAAAAGCGCACGGCGTGTGACTCACCGGGCTCACGCCGCGCGCGCCTAGGGCTCGTTGAGTATCATTTGGCACCTCCTCGGTCGGGCACAGATGTGCCCCTTCTCTGTCCGGCAGCGTCGCTACGCATGCTGGTGTGGACTGGTGGAAGTGGCGGCCGGCGGCCGAGGTGGTCGGCCGCTGGACGCACGGATGCGTGGCGGCTATGTGCCACGCGGATCGATGGTGCCGGGCTCAGCACCGGCGCCGAGCCGTCGGTCGTTGCGCGGGTGGCTGAGTGGCTAGCTGCTAGGCGGTGAGCGGTGAGCGGTGAGCGGTGAGCGGTGAGCGGTGAGCGGTGAGCGGTGAGCGGTGAGCGGTGAGCGGTGAGCGGTGAGCGGTGAGCGGTGAGCGGTGAGCGGTGAGCGGTGAGCGGTGAGCGGACCGGGGCCCCACAGACTGCGTCAACCGCGACCGGCCGCTGCACTGGCTGGCGTCGCTACGCATCAGGCCGTCATCTTCCCATACTCTTCACGAAAGCACAAGTGCAGCAATTCTCGGTGACCAAGTAGTGGTGGCAATAGGCTGCACCGGCTGCGTTGCCGCCAACCGGTGGGAGTGCTGGGACGTGTCGTCTCGCATCACCGTTAACCATGAGATTGCATCATCCGAAACAATATGACAACCAGTCAATAGGCAATTGGAATATTTTCATATATGCCTTTATTTCATGTGGTGGGAATCATCTAGAGCGATTGGTCCTGCTCGTGCCCGGCTCGCGTGAGTCGTGCAGGTCGGTGATATGTTCTCCAGCCCGTGGGCGCGGTTTACTTCGGCAGTGGCCAACGGCAAACGGACGAGGCAGTCGCCGGACCGCCAGAACCGAAGTCGGGGCGTTGGAGCGAGCCAGTGCCGACGCGGCAGAGCGCAGACCGATAATGCGGCAGTTGCTCCGGCGGCGAGTTCATGCGCACCAGCACCTGGTCCCACGAGGTAAACAGATACAGCCGGAAGGCGATGCCGAGCACCATCAACGGGTCGTCCGCTGGGAACGCGACACTGCGGCCGACCTGTTCGACCCCGAGTATTGCATAATCCGGTGCAAAAGAGCCACTGATCCGGTGCATGATCCACGTGCGTACCCGGCCCTTCTACCCGGCCAGCAACGGCAAGATCGAGCACTTCCGGCTCGTGCTACAGCAGGATTGGGATCTCCGGCATGCCATGAGGAGTGACAAGGCGGCAGCAACTACGGAACTGAAGCCACTCCGGCCACCGCCATAGGCACACTGGCAGCCACCTTCATCTCCCTGTGGGTGGAATTTCAACCGTCGGATGGTTAATATTCAACCACAGTGATGATCCGGCGACACATCGAAGCGAGGATCGTGGAGTCTCTCGCCGACACCCCCGCGGTATTTCTCCAGGGCGCGCGTCAGTGCGGGAAAAGCACGCTCGCGCGAATCATCGCCGAGGCTCCCCACCCCGCTCGCTACGTGAGCCTCGACGACGCGACCGCGTTTGCGGCTGCCCAGGCGGACCCGGAGCAGTTCATCGCCAACCAGCCGTACCCCTTGGTAATCGACGAGGTGCAGCGCGTGCCCCAGCTGTTTCGCGCCATCAAGGCGTCCGTGGATCGCGACCGCCGTGCCGGCCGGTTCCTGTTGACCGGATCGGCCGACGTCGCGGTCGTTCCGGAGCTCTCACACTCCCTCGCCGGACGAGTCGAGGTTCATACCCTGTGGCCGTTCTCACAGGGCGAGTTGGAAGGGCGCCGCGAGACGTTCATCGAGGCCCTATTCTCGCCGCACCTTCCCGCGGCGGATCTCCGCGGTGAATCGCGAGTAGATCTGCTCGCACGCGCGTCTACGGGAGGCTACCCGGAACCGATCCAACGCTCAGCCGAGCGGCGGCACGCATGGTTCGAAAGCTATGTGACCACGATCCTGCAACGCGAGGTGCGGGATTTGACCAACCTCGACGCGCTCGGCGAGCTACCGCGGTTGTTGACCAGCGCGGCGTCCCGGACAGCGCAGCTGCTGAACTACGCGGAGCTGGCGCGCACGCTGTCGCTTCCCCAGACCACTCTGAAACGATACCTGGCTCTGCTCTTGGGCACCTTCCTCGTGCGTACCCTCCCGGCGTGGTTTCGCAACGTCGGCAAGCGGCTGGCGAAAGCACCCAAGTTGGCGGTGGCGGACACGGGGCTGGCATCCCACCTGCTCGGCATCGACGCCGGGCAGCCGCGGGGCAACGACACCGCCAGTGGCAGGCTGTTGGAAAGTTTCGCGATTATGGAGCTGGAGAAGCAATCCGGCTGGAGCGTGCGACGACCGAGATTGTTCCACTATCGCACCCATGCCCAGCGCGAGGTGGATATCGTCATCGAGGACCGAGCCGGCGAGGTGGTCGGCATTGAGGTAAAGGCGTCAGCCAGCGTCCGCGACCGCTCGTTCGCAGGCCTGCGCGATCTCGAGGATGCGGCCGGCGGTCAGTTCGTGCGTGGAATTGTGCTGTACGCGGGCGATACCGTCGTGCCGTTCAGCGATCGACTACATGCCGTCCCGTTCAGCGCGCTCTGGCGGTGGTGAGCAGCTCGCACGGCAACGTCCCCTCAAACTCTGCTACTAGTAAGTAGTACGTCTCGGCCATTCTCTCGCCGGGTCGTCCGACGAGCCGGTCAGGTCGAGGTGCCGGCTGGACCACCGAATGCCACCACCTGCTGCGCCGAGGTCCCCGTCGGCGACCGGAAGCCAGACCTTTCTACCGCAGTCCGCCCCTGCTACCGCCGCCGCGCCGCCGCGCCGCCGCGCCGCCGCGTGTGGACTGGTACATGGCCCTCGCTATATCCTAAGCTCCGTGTCATGGCTGTAGTGTCGGTACCGCGCCCATTGCAGGATCGCCTGGGAGACGACGCGACTGCGTCGCTCGTGGAGATGCTGCACCAGCTCGAGGAGGAGCAGGAAGAGCGGCGGGAAGTACAGAAAGAGTATCTGTTCCAGCTTCTGGAGGAACGGTTCCTCCGCCACGTGGCAGAGTCGGAACATCGGACCCGCAAGGAGCTCGGCAAGGAGATCTCCGAGGTCGGCAAGGAGATCTCCGACGTGCGCAAGGAGATCTCCGGCGTGCGCAACGAGCTCGGCAAGGAGATCTCCGAGGTGCGCAAGGAGATTACCACCCAGACGCGGTGGATACTTGCGGTGATGGGAGTTGCGGCGGTGCTGATCCCGATCATGCAGCGGGTAATGGCGACCCTTATTCCGTAGTATCCGCTCGCGCAGTACGCCATCTTCGAGAGCGTCTCAATCGTCGAGGAGCGCGACCACACGCGGTCGCCATCTACACGGATCATCTGCCCGTGCTTGATCCTCTTGGTGGCAATCCCGAGGCCGAGCACCGCAGGGATGTTGTACTTGCGGGCGACGATCGAGCCATGCGTCAGGATGCTGCCGATATCGGTGACCAGACCCTTGGCCTGGGAAAACAGTTGCGTCCAGGTGACGGTCAGCGACCTACAACTCGATCACCTCTACGTGGTGTACCCAGGGGACCGGCAGTTTCCGTTGAGCAAGGAGGTCACGGCGATGCCGTTCGCCGAACTTGGCCAGACCGCCGCTGCGTGACCGCTGGGGCCCGATCGTGCCGGCAGTTTGCTTCACTGTGCCAGATAGCCCCCATCTACCGGGAGCGCGACGCCGGTAACGAAGGACGCCGAGTCCGAGCACAGCCAAAGCACTGTCTGGGCAATCTCATCCGGCTGCCCCATGCGGCCGCCAGGATACGCCCGCAGCAGGTGCTCCTTGCGCTCCGGGTGTTCGAGATAGAAGCGAGTCATCGGGGTCTCGATATGGCCCGGACACACCGCGTTTACCCGAATGCCGGCCGAAGCGTAGTCGAGCGCCGCGCATTTGGTCAGACCGACGACCCCGTGCTTGCTGGCGTTGTAGGCCGGCTGCCGCTCGCCGATCATGCCGTCGGCGCCGGTGCCGGCAAGCCCCCAGATCGACGCGACGTTGCAGATGGCGCCCCTTCCGGCCGGGACCATATGGCGCAGCTGCTGCTGCACGCACAGGAACACGCCGCTGAGGTTGATACTGAGGGTCCGCTGCCATCTCTCCCAGGAGAGCTCGAGAAGCGGCGTGCCCTCGCCGCCGACGCCGGCAGCGTTGAGCGCGCAATCGAGCTGGCCGTATGCGTCGACCACCGCCTGCGTCATCGCCTCGACCGCGGCCGGGGCGGTGACGTCGGCCTCCAGGACGAGCGCCTGGCCACCGGCTGCCTCGATGGCATGCGCCGTTTCCTCCGCGCCCTGGCGGTTCGAATCGGTCACCGCCACCCGCGCTCCCTCCTGCGCAAACGCCGCCGCGGTCGCGCGGCCGATACCGGAGCCACCCCCGGTAATCAGCGCCACCTTGCCGTCGAACCTCATCGCGCACCCACCTTCTGTAGGTATCTCTCGAGATCTCTCATGGTTTCCTCCGTGCCAAATAGTCCTGGCGATATCGTTCCGCGCGATCGTTCGTCTCACCAACGAAGGTTAGCAATAATGAACATCAATCAGTGAGCCGTAAAGCGGACTTGCACCTCAAAGCCGCCACACGTTCCGTCGGCTGTTTCCGGGGTCCAGGGGGCGCACGCCACACTCGTCGAGAAGCTGCGCGTTCTCGCCGGGAGGCTCGAGTCGTAGACCACGCAGCTGCGCTAGTGCTGGCATGCCATGAGGAGTGACAAGGCTGCAGCAATTACGGAACTGAAGCCACTCCGGCAGCGCCATAGGCATCTCGGATATGGGCATCTGATCCCAAGGGTGTTACGAGTGGCCAGAGCGGCGCAGCGGCGTGCACTACGGTCCCAGCGCTCCGATTGGGATCACGTGGATCCCGTCCGGGCGCACATAGCCGTAGCCACGAGCCACGATCACCGCGAGCGCGGCGGGGGATCTGCTCCGGCTCGTGTCCACGCGCGCGGCGAAGCGCAGCAGGTTGGCCGCTGCGTAGTCGATCATCCCCGTCCCCAACTTGACTTCGAACGCCGCCCACGGCCCATCCGAGCGCTGCACTATTGCATCGACCTCGAGACCGGTATTGTCACGATACTGCAGTACCTCGGCGTCACTGTGTTGGGCGTAGATACGCAGGTCGCGAATAACCAGCGACTCAAACAGGAATCCGAACAGGTTGAGGTCTCGCAACAAGCTTTCGGGGTCCGCCCGTAGTGCCGCCACCGCGAGAGACGGGTCGACGTAGTGGCGCTTCGGGGCGCCCCGCAGCCGCGACCGCGATCGCAGGTGGGGCGCCCAAGCCGGCTGGTCCTCGATGATCATGAGTCGTTCCAGGGCGCTCAGGTAGGCGTCCGCCGTGTGATTGTTCAGGTCGGCAGCCATGGTCGACGCGGCCGCGTAGGTCGCCACGTGGCGAGCAAAGGAGTGCAGGAAGCGCCCAACCTTGACCGGGTCGCGGCGGACCCCATCGACTCGTGCGACGTCTACCCGACGAATCTCGTTGAGATAGTCCCGATTGGCCTGCAGCGACTGGTTCACGGAACGCTGGAGATGAGCGGGCCATCCGCCCACAGCGATGTGCTCGGCACGCTGGCTGAGGGGTAGCTCCGACTCCAGACGCGCTGCCGAGTGTCCGCCGAGGAGTTGCTGCAGGGACACGACACCGGCGGAGTGGCCGGTTTCGAACAGCGACATGGGGCGCAAGTGAAGTCGCGTCAGGCGCCCTGCGCCGGTGTGGCGTACGATGTCATCGGCCGGCACCGCCGAACCGGTAAGGATGAACTGCCCGGAGGTGCCGCGATCGTCGATGGCGCGGCGGACGTGGTTCCAGATCGCGGGCTCGATCTGCCACTCGTCCAAAAGGCGGGGAACGGCTCCCTCCAGCACCAGGGCCGGGTCCACGGCGACGGCGCGCCGGGCGTTCTCGTCGCTGTCCAGCAGGACTTCGCTGGCAGCCACCTGACGGGCAGTGGCGGTCTTCCCGCACGCCTTGGCCCCCTTGATGACGACGGCGCCGTTGGCGTCGAGGCGGCGCACCAACTCGCGGTCTGCAATTCGTGCTCGGTAGGTCATCTACAGTCGGCCATCAGCACCTGGGCGAAGCTCACATTAACAAAAAAGCAATGTTAGTAGTAGCAATATAGCAATCTTGCCAGTAACAGAAAAGCAAGTCCAGCCGGTGCAGATGTCTACACGCCAATTGACGGAGACCTCTTCCCAGTACGACAGTCCGTGCTCCTCGCAATACGCCTTCCTGGACTGCCCGCTTTGCCGCCACGCTGCTACGTGCCGGCTCCAATAGTCGCGACCCTTTTTCATCGCTCGTCCCTCCTGCGAGGAACGGTGCCCGACTATTCAGATTCTCGTAAGGTGGGATTCACCGGACGCTTACCCCTCCGGTCCGTTTTCGCCAGCCAGAGCGAGTACTCTACGCCGGATCGCGGTTGACATCCACATTCCCGCGGCTTCCAATCGATCTACATGGGTAACGACTCGTTCGACCAAACCATGTGACTTTGCCTCGATGAGAACTCTCAACGTCCCCCAGACATTCAAAGGGTCAGTCGCCCGCTGTACCCGCCGCCACTGGTTGGACCATCCGCCTATCCCCTGCTAAACTTGTGCCATGGTGGGACGAACGCTTCCTGAGGATCCTGTAGGTTCATTTGGAAGTGTCTTGGGGAGACGAGGCGATGCATCATTCCATGTTCTATTCGGGGCCGATATGGAAGGAAAGAATGTGCGCGTCGTGACTGCCTACTACCCCAGCCTTGACGAGTGGGAAGATGATCTGAAGACCAGGAGGTTCTCATGACATGTACGGTATGCAGCGCCCGGATGAGTCCTGCGACTACCGACTTGCCGTTCAAACTCGCCGAGCAACGCATCGTCATCATCAAGCAACTGCCGGTGCTGCAGTGCACGTCCTGTCGCGAGTATCTGATCGAGGACGCGGTTATGGCACGAATTGAGGCGCTATTGCATCGAACTGCTGCCGGTGACCGACGCGCTCGGTGACCCGCCATCAATGCTGGCCGCGCCCCACGACAGCCGGCGCGGCTGACCGCGATCGCCACGCGGCTTGGGATACAGGGCATCGAAGCCGCCGCGCCGGTAGTGCAACAGCCAGTCGCGCAGAGTTTCGGCGGCCACGCGGATGCACAGCGTGCCGGGAATGGTGCACTGGTGCTCGGCCGGGCGGCAGACGGACCAGATCGGCGATCAAGCCGTAGCGGAACAGCGCCACCTCGTGGCGCAGCTGCTCTTCGGCGTCATTCATGGCGGTATCTTCTCGGTGTGCGGGTCCTGCGACCCGATGTTGTGGACAAACTACGGAGCGGTCGCCAGAGGATCAGGCCCCAGGTTGTGTTGGACGCGCTTCGTGGGATGGTCAGCGAGCGCATCGCCACCAACACCGCATCGCTGTCGAGGCGCTGCCCCCGCGCGCGTGAGATCGAGGCTCGTGTCCCCACCTGCTGAAGCGGATGAACTCGCCGCCCCCGCCACCCGCCGCCGCCGGCTCAGTGCTCTGGTTTGTAAGTTCGATGACGTATTTCATGCACCGATCTTCAAGCTCTCGTCGATCCCGTTTAGCCGTCGTATAACCGTGCACCTGAGTCGACACGGGTGAGCGTGTGCGAAACAGTTTAGCGATCCAGTTGCTGTCTTTTTACGCCACTCCATTGTTTGCATTTTCTTTTTCATTGTGGCATGCTATCGATATGCAAAACGTTGTAACTTACGCCTCCTGCCAGTCTCCAATTGAGCCCAATGCTCTCCACTTCGTAAGTGACGCTGAACTGCTATTCAGGACCAGGGAACTGGCCCGTCACGAGACCGAGTTTACCATCATTACGATCCAGCACTTGGACGAGATAGAGCGCCGCGGGCTGTACGATAGGCGTGGCTATCCGAGTCTGTTCGAGTACGCGGTACGGGAGCTTCACTACAGCAAAGGATCTACGTGGCGGCGCATCATGGTGATGAAGTTGTGCCGGACAGTGCCGGGAATAGCAGACAAGCTGCGCAGCGGCGAGCTGAATCTTACGACCGCCAGTCAGTTGCAGAACGCGATCGAGAAACGCGCCCGTAAGGCGGCGCGTGAGCGGGCGCGTGAGTCGGTGAGTGTGCCGCCGGCGGGCGCTGTGAACGGGGCGGCCGGGGAGCCGGTCTCGGGAGAGGTGCAGCCGGCGCGGACGAGAGCCGCGGGAGTCGCGGGAGTGGAGGCGGCAGCGTCGGGTGCGGTGTGGGCGGCCGTCGGGGAAGCGGCCACACAGGTCGCGGCTGGAGAGTCGGCGGCTGGAGAGTCGGCGGCTGGAGAGTCGGCGGCTGGAGAGTCGGCGGCTGGAGAGTCGGCGGCTGGAGAGTCGGCGGCTGCGGTGCCGCTGCCGACCGGCACCGCAGCCGCGGGAGTCACGCCGGCGGCGGCACCGTTGGCGCCAGCGCAGGCCGAGACCGTGGGAGTCGGGTCAGCCGCGGCGGTGCCGGCCGAGCCTGCGACGGGGCCGCGTGAGACGGCGGACGCCCGCGCAGCAGGGAATGCGGAGGTCGCGGCACCACCGGCGTCAGCGTCGGCCGCCGCATCGCCGACCGCCGCATCGCCGACCGCGGGAGCGGCTCGGGAGTCAGCGGCACTGCCACCGGTGGCGGTTCCGCCACCGGCCTGGACCCTGGACCAGACGGTCGACCTGGTGAATCTGGTCGCCAACAAGTCCGCCCGTGAGACCGAGAAGCTGCTGGCGGAACTGGAGCCCGAGTTGGCCCTGCCGCGGGAGCGGCAGCGCGCCCTCGGCGGCGGCCGCTACGAGGTGCGGGTGGTCCTCGACCAGAGCAGCGTGGATACCATCGCCAAGCTGAAAGGCTTGCTGTCACACGTGAATCCGGGCTTCACTACCGGGCAACTGCTCGCCTACCTGCTGCAACAGGCGGAGCGGAAGTACGACCCGCTGCGCAAGCGGGGGCGCGCGAAGCGCGGAGCGGCGGCCCCTGCACGGCACGCCGAGACGTGCGAGCAGCATCCTGCTGTGTCCACCGAGCGCCGGGCTACCGGAAGTGCGCTGGGCGCCGGATCCAAGGCAGGCTCGTCGACTTGCCCCATCGGTGCGCTTGGTGAGGGCATGCCCGCGACCAAGGCTGCCCGCGGTTCGATCGCCGCCGGTGCGGTTGCTGCCCTTGCCCCGGCACTTGGTTCTGCTGCCGCCGCTCTTCCCGCTTCTGCTCCGGCCGCCGCCGGCTTGGCTGCTGCCCGCGTCCGCGCTCCCGGTTCTGCCGCTACCGGCCCCGGCGGCGCACTCACCGGCGGTTCGGCGCAGAACCAGCGAGCGCCGACGGTACCGGGCCGCAGGGCCGATCGGACTTCGCAGCACGCCGCCGGCTTGGCTGATGCTGGCGTTCCCGCCCCCGCTCCTCCCACCGCCGGTCCCAGCGGCGCGCTCACCGGCGGTTCGGCGCAGAACCAGCAAGCGCCGGCGGTGCCGGGCCGCGGGGCCGATCAGACTTCGCAGGACGCCGCCGGATCGGCTGATGCTGGCGTTCCCGCCTCCGCTCCGCACGCCGCCGGCTCCAGCGGCGCACTTGCCGGCGGTTCGGCGCAGAACCAGCTTGCGCCGGCGGTACCCGACCACAGGGCAGATCGGACTCCGCAGCGCGCCGCCGGCTTGGCTGATGCTGGCTTTCCCGCCTCCGCTCCGCACGCCGCCGGCTCCAGCGGCGCACTCGCCGGCGGTTCGGCGCAGAACCAGCGAGCGCCGGCGGTACCCGGCCACAGGGCAGATCGGACTCCGCAGGACGCCGCCGGCTTGGCTGATGCTGGCTTTCCCGCCTCCGCTCCGCACGCCGCCGGCTTCAGCGGCGAACTCGCCACCGGTTCGGCGCAGAACCAGCTCGCGCAGCGGGCAGGGAATGTTCGTTCTCGGACCGACACTGAGGCGCACCGCGGGGTGCGTGCGCGGCTGCCCGAGGGCGGCTCGGCAGGGCGGCCGCCAGCAACTGAATCCTCCCGCGCGCGGCGCTCGCGGCGGCACATTCCGGCGGCGGTACGGCGCGCGGTGTGGCGGAGGGACGGTGGAACCTGCTGCTACCAGGACCCGCTCACCGGCGTGACCTGTGGCTCTACCCACTTGGTGCAGATCGACCACATCGTGCCGGTGGCGCAGGGCGGCAGTGACGACATTGCCAACTTGCGTCTCCTTTGCGCGGTCCATAACCGACGCCGGGACCCGCGCTGCGCCAGCTACCGCTCCGCTGCAGCCGCGGCGGGCGGTCGGTCGCGCTGACATGTCGGTGTGATCGCGCCGGCGCCGTGACTCGGGGCAACTTGGAGCCGGATCCGCGTTGCGGTGCGGGGCCGGTCGCAGGTAGGATCGCGGCACATGTCACGGCCACTGCGAGCGACGAACGGCAGGTGTTGGCGGCTGCTCCTGGCCGTGCTCGCCCTGTGCGCGGGCGCCGGCAGCCTGCCCGCCCAGAGCGTCGCTGCCGGCGGCGACTCGCCGGCGGAGGAATTCCGCCAGCAACTGCCATTGGGCGCGGTCACCGGCGACGCCGGAACGCTCCGCCAGCGCATCCTCAGTGCGACCAACTACCGCATGACCGCCGGCGATACCTACGAACTGCAGATCCAGCTCGGCTCCGACCGGGTCAACACGTTTCCGCTGGTGTTGCAGGACGACTACCAACTGGAAATTCCGTACGTCGGCACCGTCGCGGTTCGCGACCGCATGTTCAGCGACGCGCGCCGCGAAATCGTACGCCGCATCAAGGAGCAGGTGCCGGCGCGCTTCGTCAGCTTCGTGCTCAGGCAGCCGGCCCTGTTCGACGTATTCATCTACGGCGGGGTCGCCAACCCCGGCATCTACACGGTGACCCCGCTGTCGCGGATTTCCGATCTGATCACCGTCGCCGGCGGCCCGCAGGCGGGCAGCAGCCTGCGGCGCGTAGAGCTGACCCGCGACGACCTCATCCGAGACATCGACCTGACCCGCTTCTCCACCCACGGCGAGCTGGACGCCAACCCGACGCTGACGCCGGGCGACCGGGTGCGCATTCCGCGCGCCGAACGTCTGGTGTCGATCGCCGGCCCGGTGGCGTTTCCCGGCGTGTTCGATCTGCTCGCCGGCGAGGGGATCGAGGATCTGATCCGCTTTGCCGGCGGCCTGCGCGGAGACCAGCGCGACAGCCGGCTGTCGGTGCTGCGCGGCCGGCCGGTACCCCTGGTTCTGGAATTGGCCCCGGCGCAGTGGCCTACGTTCCAGCTTCGCGACGGCGACCGGGTCGAGGCTGCAGCGGCCGCCCGCCCCGAGCGCATGATTCTGGTGCAGGGAGCGCTGTTCGGCACGCCCGGCGGCGACCAGCCGCGACCGATCCCGGAGCAACAGGTGGTGGTGCTGCTGCCGTACGCGAGCGGCCTGACCGTGCTGCAGGTCCTGGAACAGATGGGCGGCCCGACGCCGCTGGCGCGCGCGACGCGCAGCAGCGTGCTGCGCGCCGCCTCCGGGGTGCGCATCCCGGTGGACGTGGCGGCGCTGTGGGAGAGCCGCGATCTCAGCCTCGATCTGTTCCTGGACCCGGGCGACCAACTGCACGTGCCGCTGCAGGATCTGCGCATCTACGTAGCCGGCGAGGTGAACATCCCGAGCGCGGTACCCTATCAGCCGTCCCTGACCATCGGCGACTACCTGCGCGCCGCCGGCGGCCTGACCGAGGATGGCGACACCAACTTCACGGTGCTCGACGCCGACCACGCGCGCAGCCGCGGCACGCTGTTCACCCAGCCGGCGCCCGGCTCGACGATCATCGCCAACCGGAACGCCTGGGCCGGTACCCGGGAGGTGCTCGGCGAGTTGGCCATCGTCGCCGGGTTCACCGTGGTGGTGTGGGACCTGGTATTCAAGGTCTACGACCGGGTCAACCAGTGACCTACCTGGACTGGGCCGCCACCGCGCCGCCGCAGCCGCCGGTCGCGGATGACTTCCAGCTTGGCAATCCCTCCTCCGCGCACGCCTGCGGACAGCGGCAGCGCTGCGCCCTGGACGCCGCCATCGCCGCCATCGGCGCCGCCTGCGGCTGGCCGGCGGAACAGATCGTCGCCACCGGCGGCGCCACCGAGGCGGACCACCTGGTGCTGTACTCGCCCCTGGCCTACCTGCGCGACAGCCGGGCGGCGTTCCGGCGCGGCATCGTGCATTCCGCGGTCGAGCACGCCGCGGTGGCCGAGCCGGCCCGGCAACTGGCGCGGATGGGCTTTCCGGTGCGGGTTGCGCCGGTCGGCGCCGACGGCCTGCTCGACCTGGATCGGTTCGCGGCGTGCCTCGATGAGGCCACGCGGCTGGTGGCGATCGTCGCCGTGAACAACGAAACCGGCGCCATTCAGCCGCTCGCACCGGCGGCGGAAATCGTGCGCGCCCACGCCCGCCGCATCGGCCGCCGCATCCATTTCCATACCGATGCCGTGCAGGCACTGTGCCGCGGCCTGGAGGCGCCGATTGCCGCGGCCGACAGCGCCGCGGCGAGCGCGCACAAGCTGGGCGGTCCGGTCGGCGTCGGCGCGCTCTGGCTGCGCGGCGATGCGGCGCTGGAGCTGCTGCCGCGCGGCGGCGGCCAGCAGGACGGACGCCGTCCCGGCACCGAGAACGTGGCCGGCCTGCGCGCGTTCGCCCGCCAGGCGACAGCCTTGGCCGCGGCCGGGGCCGACCATCTGCGCCGCGCCGCGCGGCTGTGCGAGCGGTTGATCGCCGGCGCCCGGCGCCTGCGCCTGCAGGTAGTGCCGCGGCACCGGGTCGAGCGGCCCGAGCACTACTCGCCCTACATCGTCTGCTTGGCGGCGCCCGGCGTGCCGGCCGAGGTGCTGGTGCGGATCCTCAGCGACGAGGAGATCTGCGTGTCGCGCGGATCGGCGTGCGCGTCGAGCGGGCACCAGACCTCGCCGGTACTGCAAGCCATGGGCGTGCCGACAGCGGCAGCCGGCGGTGCGTTCCGGGTGTCGACCGGCTGGACCACCACCGACGCCGACATCGACCGCCTGCTCGACGCTCTTGCGCGTGCGCTGCCGGCGCTTCAGGCGCTCGCGCGGTGACCGAATTTCTCGTCAAATACGGCGAGATCTCCCTCAAGGGCGCCAATCGGCTGGCCTTCGAGAAGCGCCTGATGCGCAACATCACGCGCCGGCTGCCGCGCGCGGGCGCCAGCGTACGGCGCACCTGGGGACGCATCTTCCTGACCGTAGAGGACGCCCTGGCCGGCGACGCGGCGCGCATCCTGGCCGCCACCTTCGGGGTGGTGTCCTACGCGCACGTCGCACAATTCGAAAAGACCCCGGAATCGTTTCCGCCTGCCGCCGACTTCGTCGCGGCCGAGCTGGCCGCCGGCCTCGGAGCGGGCAGCTTCAAGGTGGAAGCCCGCCGCGAAGACAAGCAGTTCGGCCTCGACTCCTACGCTATCGCCTGTCTGCTCGGCGACCTGCTGCGCGCCCGGCTACCGGACTTCAGGGTCGACGTGCGCCGGCCCGACGCGACCGTGCGCGTCGAGGTGCGCGACCGCATCTACGTCTACGCCGACCAGCACCGCGGTCCCGGCGGGCTGCCGGTAGGCTGCTCGGGGCGCGGCCTGCTGCTGCTGTCGGGGGGCATCGACTCGCCGGTGGCCGGCTACCTGATGGGCGGCCGCGGCCTGGCGGTGGACGCCGTGTATTTCCACGCCTACCCGTTCACTTCCGCCGAGGCGGAACAGAAGGTTCAGCGACTGGCCGCCGCGCTGCGCCGTTTCCTGCCCAACCTGGCCCTGCACGTGGTGCCGTTCACCGCGGTGCAGGTGCGCATCAAGGAGGCGGCGCGCGCCGCGGAGATCACCCTGCTGAGCCGCTGCGCGATGATGAGCATCGCCAGCATGCTCGCCGACCAGCACGGCCACGAGTGCCTGATCACGGGCGAGAGCCTCGCCCAGGTCGCCAGCCAGACGGTGCCGAGCCTGCACCTCACCGGCAGCTACGCCACGCTGCCGGTGCTGCGGCCGCTGATCGGGCACGGCAAGGAAACCATTATCAAGGTCGCGCAGGAGATCGGCACGTTCGCGATTTCGACCCTGCCCTACCCCGACTGCTGCACGCTGTTCGCGCCCCGCCATCCGGTCATCAATCCGGTCATGGCGGAACTGCGCTACTCGTTCGAGCGGCTGGACCTGGGGGATCTCCTGGAACACAGCGTCGCCGGGACGCGAACAGCGGCCCCGAACGAGGTGTGACGCTCCCGCCGGTGCCGAGGGTCAGCGGCCGGCAGGTGCGCAATGGCAGCTCGGGTCAGGTAGCCGCGGCGGTCTTGGCCGGCTTGTCGCCGCCGGCAGAGGAGGAGGAGTCGGCGCCGCTCTTGGCATCGCTGCTGGACGCCTTGTCGACCGCCTTGTCCTTGGCTTTGTCCTTGGCCGTGTCCGACTTGCCGTCGGTGTCCTGGGCGGACGCCTTCTTGTCGCGGTTGCCGTTCTTGGAGTCGGTCACGTAGAAACCGGAGCCTTTGAAGATGATGCCGGCACCGCCGCCGATCAGCCTGCGTACCGGCTCACCGCAGGTTACGCATTCGGTAAGTGGTTCAGCGGTAATCGACTGCAGGTAGTCGAACCGGTGTCCGTTCGAGCACTCATAGTCGTAGGTGGGCATTATGCGGTCTCCAGATAGGGTAAAAGGTGTCCAGAAAAGTGTGCGCCTACTATACCGCCGGGGGACGGCGAAAAGCAACGTTCGGGACGCCGCGGGCGCCGCGGGCGCGGCGTCCCGAACGCACGGGAGATACGCGGTTCATGCGGAATCCACGGCGCCGCGGCCGGTCACGGGGCGGCGCCGGTCACGGGGCGCGGACGCACACCCCGCGCGCCGCCAGCGCATGCTTGATGTCGCGTACCGTGTAGGTACCGAAGTGCACCATCGACGCCACCAGCGCGGCGTCGGCGTGCGCCTGCTCCAGCACCTCGTACAGGTGATCGGGGGTGCCGGCGCCGCCGGAGGCGACCACCGGAATGGTCAGCGAGTCGGCGAGCAGGCGCGTCACCGCCATTTCGTAGCCCGCCTGCACGCCGTCGGTGTCGATCGCGTTGAGCACTACCTCGCCGGCGCCGAGCTGCTGCGCCCGCTGCGCCCACTGCAGCGCGTCGAGTTCGGTCGCGCGGCGCATGCCGTCGATCATCACCCGGTATCCGCTCGGCATGGCGGCGTCCTTCTTGGCATCGAGTCCGAGCACAATGCACTGCGTGCCGAACGCCGCCGCCCCCTCGCTGATGATGTGCGGATTGCGCACCGCCTGCGAGTTGACCGACACCTTCTCGGCGCCGGCGAGCAGCACCGCGCGCATGTCGGCGACCGACCCGATGCCGCCGCCGACCGCAAACGGAATGAAAATCTGTTCCGCCACCCGGCGCACCACGTCGAGCATGATGCCGCGCCGCTCGGCGGACGCGGTAATGTCGTAGAACACCAGTTCGTCGACCCCGTCGCGATAGTACTGCTGCGCCATGGCCACGGGATCGCCCACCACCTTGTTGTCGAGGAAACGCACCCCCTTGGTGGTCTTGCCGTCGCGTACGTCCAGGCACACGATTACCCGCTTGGCGAGCCCGTCCTGGGGGCTGCCGGCCGCGTTCGCGGCGCTGGTCGCGCTGGTCGCGCTGGTCATGTCAGGGACTCCAGGACAGGAAGTTGGCCAGCAACCGCAGTCCCCAGTGCCCGGACTTCTCGGCATGGAACTGGGTCGCCACAATGTTGCCGGCGGCGACGATGGCGGCGAATTCGCGCCCGTACCAGGTCGCCCCTACGGTGATCTCGGCCGCGGCCGGCGTGACGCTGAAGGAGTGCACGAAGTAGAAACGGGCGCCGTCGGCGATGCCCGCCACCACCGGATGGGCGCGGCGCTGCCGGACCACGTTCCAGCCCATGTGCGGCACCTTGCGTCCGGGCGCCGGCAGCAGCCGCGTCACCCGGCCCGGTAGCAGGCCGAGACAGTCGGTCGGTCCCTCCTCGGAAGAGTCGAACACCACCTGGCAGCCGACGCAGATGCCCAGCATCGGCCGGCCCGCACGGTGCACTTCGCGCAGCGCATCGTCGAGTCCCCGGCCCCGCAACACCGCCATCGCGGCGTCGGCGCCGCCCACGCCCGGGAAAATCACCCGCCGCGCACGGCGCACCCGTTCCGGATCGTCGCTGGTGACCGCTGCGCGGCCGACGTGGGCCACGGCGAGCTCCACGCTGCGCAGGTTGCCCGCCTCGTAGTCGACGATCAGCAGCTCGTCAGCGCTCCTCATCGTTGCCTCCCGGAGCATCATCGCCGAGCATCGCGCCCAACAACTCCACCATGACCGTCCGCGGAATCTCGAGGCCGCGAAAGTCGATGACACCCTGATCCGTGGCCGCCACCTCCACCCCGCGCAGCCGGGCCGCGTCCAGCAGGTCGAACTGCCGCAGCAGCGTCACCAGCAGCAACCGGGTAAGGGCCACGAACGGTTCCGGGTCGGCGGCCTCCACGGCGATACCGCCCACCAGCGCCACCTGCTCGCCGGCGCCGTCGTCCGCCACCCGGCCGGAGACCCAGGCCGCCCGCGTCGGCACGCGCGCAGCCGCCGGGCCGAACGAGGGATCGTACTGCTCGGCCAGCGCGACGGTGTCGGTCAGGTAGGCGAACAGGTGCACCCCGCCGTGAGCCATCGCCGCCGGGTGAACCGCAACCGGCGATCCCTCCAGCGCAATGCGGATCATCTCGCGCACCTCCGGGGCGGTGGCGTCCGACACGTCGACGATGGCGGGATCGAGCCAGAACATGAAGATCAGATTCGGGAACACCAGAATGCCGAATCCGGTAACCGGATTGCTCCAGAAGTGGCGCACGCCGCTGTCGTCGACGGTCTGAAAGGCAAGATCGCTGAGGTGCAGTTGCCAGCCCATCAGTTGCGCGGGATAGCGGCCCGCGGGCACCAGCGCCAGCGTCGCGCCACGCTCCTGGGGCCGCAGGCTCAGCACCAGGCGCTGGGTGGAGGCGGACAGCGTCGCCGCATCCGCTTCCAGTCCAGGCGGCAGCAGGGCGTTTACATCGAAGTGCGCAAACAGGTCGTCGAGCAGCGGCTGGCGCACGGTAACGACGAGTTGCGCGTCGGCCGGGGCCGGTCCCAGCGCTTCCTGCGCCGGCCGCGCCGCCGGGCCGGAAGCGCAGCCGACCGCCAGCAGGGTGAGCGCGGCGGCGCAGAACCTGCGTCCGCGCCGCACCGGGCGGTACCGCGATCGCACGGCGTCCGTGCGGGCGCGGACACGACAGCCACGCGCCGCGGGAGCTGCCGTCCGGTGTCGCGCAGGCCCGGCCCGCTCCCGGTGGGTGCGCCGGAGCGTACGCCCGCGGGGCGCAAACGAGGCCGGCCAGCCACGCTCGGGCAGCGCCCGGGGTCCGGCGATCCTGGACCAGGCAGCAGTGATTGAGTTTGACAGATTGCGAATGATGGCCGTAAAATACCGCTGATTTCCGCACGTTGGAAGCGTCCGCCGCGGTTTCCCGCGCCCATTCTCCACCATGAACAGTACTCCCAGATCCACTTCACCGGTTCCGCCGCAGCCGTGGCAGCATCCGAATTCGGTCGGACTGGTGGAGCCGCACGATTTCAGCTTCGCCGAACCGCCCGACCGGATGCTGCTGGAGAGCGGCCGCAGCCTCGGCCCGATCAACCTGCGCTACGAGACCTACGGCGAACTGAACGCTGCGCGCGACAATGCGGTGCTGGTGTTCCACGCCACCTCCGCCAATCATCACGCCGCCGGTTACCACACCCCCGACGACCGCCGCCCCGGCTGGTGGGACGCCATGATCGGCCCCGGCAAGGCGTTCGATACCGACCGTTACCACGTCGTGTGCTCCAACTTCATCGGCGGATGTCACGGCAGCACGGGACCGGCGTCGATCGATCCCGCCACCGGCAAACCGTACGGCCTGCATTTCCCGGTCATCACCATCGGCGACATGGTCACCGCGCAACGCGAGCTGGTACGCCACCTCGGTCTGCAACAGATCTACTGCGTCGCCGGGGGCTCGATGGGCGGCATGCAGGCGCTGGAGTGGACGGTACGCTTTCCGGAGATGGTCCAGTCGGCGATCATCCTGGCATCCACCGCCACCATCTCCGCCCAGGGTATTGCCTTTCACGCGATCGGGCGCAACGCCATCACCACGGATCCGGGCTGGCACGACGGCGACTACTATGGCCGCGACCATCCGCGCCGCGGGCTGGCCACCGCCCGCATGGTCGGCCACCTCACCTACCTGTCGGACGAATCGCTCGGGCGGCGCTTCGGACGCAAGCTGCAGGAACGGGACCAATTCGAGTACGACTTCTCGCACGAGTTCGAGGTGGAGAGCTATCTCGACTACAAGGGACGCCAATTCGCCGAACAGTTCGACGCCAACGCCTACCTGTACATCACCAAGGCGATGGACTACTACGACCTGAACGGGCGTCCCGGCGGGCTGGCCGCCGCCTTCGGTCCGAGTCATGCGAAGTTTCTGCTGGCCTCGTTCACCTCCGACTGGCTGTACCCGTCGCGCCAGTCGAAAGCGATCGTCAGCGCCCTCACCCAGGCCGGCAACGACGTCTCCTACGTCGAGATCGACAGCCCGCACGGCCACGACTCGTTCCTCATCGAGACCGAGCGGCAGACGCGCATCATCAGTTCGTTCCTGGCCGGCGCAAGGCAGCGCCGGCCGTGAGCGAGCAGCAGTCGGGCCGCCCGCACATCGACTACGACGAGATCGTGAAACTGGTGCCGCCCGGCAGCAGCGTCCTCGATCTGGGCTGCGGCGACGGCGAGCTGCTGCATCGTCTCATCGCCTCCAAACAGGTGCGCGGGCGCGGCGTCGAAATCGAGGAGTCGATGATCATCGAGAGCATCTCCAAGGGGATCTCCGTGTTCCAGGGCGACCTGGACGAGGGCCTGCGCGACTATGCGACCGGAAGCTACGAGTACGTGATCCTCAATCAGACCCTGCAGGCGACGCACCGCCCGCTGCTGGTCCTGGAGGAGATGCTGCGCGTCGGCAAGCGTGCCATCGTGTCGTTCCCGAACTTCGGCTATTTTCGGGTGCGCCTGCAGTTCCTGTTCAGCGGGCGGATGCCGGTAACGCGCGACCTGCCGTTCATGTGGTACGATACGCCCAACATCCATCTGTGTACCCGCAAGGACTTCGTCGACTACTGCACCGGCAGGGGCGTCACCATTCTCAAGGAGATTGCCATCTCCAAGCGTGCTACCATCGGCCCGCTGCTCGCCAACTGGCGGGCCACCGAGGTGCTGTTCGTCCTGACCGGCAACAAAGACCGACATTGAGCGACGCGCACGCTTTGACCCCCCGCCTTGCATCTTGCTATACTGACTCCGATCGGAAAGCTGCCTTGGCAGCGTCCGGCGACGATAAGATGAGGAATCCGGCGCGTACGAGCACCCAACGGGGCAACGGCGCGTCCTGAGGAGGTCGATTGGCCGAACGCAGACTGAGAATAAACGACATGATTCGCGTAACGGAAGTGCGGCTCATCAGCGAGGACGGCAGTCAGACGGGCGTGGTCACGACCGAGCAGGCCATGGAGATGGCGCGTACCGCGGGGTTGGACTTGGTAGAAGTCTCCCCGATGGCGCGTCCGCCGGTATGCAAGATTCTCGACCACGGCAAGTACAAGTTCGAACAAGAGAAGCGAATCAAGGAGTCGAAGCGCAAGCAGAAGCTTGGCAAGCTCAAGGAGATTCGCATGCAGCCCAAGATCGAAACGCACGACCTGCAGTTCAAGGCGCGGCAGGTGCGCCAGTTCCTTGAAGAGGGTAACAAGGTCAAGGTCACGATTCGATTTCGCGGACGCGAGTTGGCGCATACCGAGATCGGCCGGGCGGTGCTTGGCCGCATCCTGGATATCCTGCAGGACTTTGCCATACTTGAGCGCCGGCCGCAGATGGAAGGCCGGTTCATGTCGATGTTCGTCAGCCCCGGTGCAGCCGCCAAAGCGGTCGCCCGGGCGGTCGCGAACGCGACTCCCGTGCCGCAGCCAAAGAGAGAGACAACCCGTGCCAAAAATCAAAACGCGTAAGAGCGCCGCGAAACGGTATTCGATCACCGGCAGCGGCAAGGTCAAGTACAAGAAGCAAGGACTGCGGCATATCCTCACCAAGAAGAGCCGCAAGCGAAAACGGAGGCTGGGCCAGGCCGCGATCCTGAGTTCCGCGGAAACCCGGCGGGCGCGACAGTTGGTCCCGTACGGTTGACCATTCGGCCGACCGTATCGGTCGCGGTTCGCGGATCGCCGGAGTCCTGAGCACACCACAGCAGAGAGAGAGAGAGGTAGTCCATGCCGAGAGCCGGGAGCGGGCGGCGTCACGCCCGTCGGCGCAAGATCCTCAAGTCAGCCAAGGGCTACTGGGGACGCCGTAGCAAGTTGTTTCGACCCGCCAAGGACGCGGTAGCGAAGGCGCTCGCCTACTCCTACCGCGACCGTCGGCGGCGCAAACGTGAGTTTCGCACGTTGTGGATCGCGCGGATTTCGGCGGCGTGCCGTGCCCAGGGCACGCGCTATTCCGAATTCATGCACGGTCTGGGGCTGGCGCAGGTGAACCTGGACCGCAAGGCGCTTTCCAACTTGGCGATTCAGGATCCGGACGCGTTCGCCGAACTGGTACGCATCGCCCGGGAGGCGATCCAGAGCCGGCAAGAGGCGGCGAGCGCGACATGAGCACCGTCGAACAGATACACCACCTGGAATCCCGGGTCGACCGGCTGCTGATCACGCTCAGGGAATTGCGGACTGCCCACGACGCGCTACGCGGCGAGTCGGCGGCCTGCGAGCAGCGCGCAGCCGAGCTGGAGAGCCGGTTGGCCGTGTCCGAGAACGCCCGCCAGGAAGCCGATCGCAGAGGCGACGGCTTGGAACAGCGGCTGAGCCATCTGCAAGCCGAACACGAGGAAATCGAGGCCACCATCACGCGCACGCTCGATCAGCTCGGCAGGCTGGAGATCGGCGCAGCCGGCGAGACGGCCAGCGATGACGGTGCCGACGCACCTGTGGCCGACGAGGCGGCGGTTGCGGTTGCCGACCAAGTGCAGGCTGGCAGCGAGGCGGAAGCCGAAGCGGTCGTCGACGATGACGAACAACAATACGCGGCCGACGAACCGCAGGCAGACGCCGACAACAGAGAGGGCGACGAACTCGACATATTCTGAATAGCGGCGAGGTAGACGATGGCGGAGCAACTGACCCACGTGGAATTGTTAGGGACCTCGTTCATGATCCGGAGCGACGAGGATCCCGCCTACCTCAACGAGGTAATGACCTACTTTCGCGAACGGCTCGAGGCAACCGCGGCCCTGGTATCCTGGAGCGACCCGCTCAAGGTGTCCATCGTTGCCGCGCTCAACGTGGTCGACGAACTGTTCAAGGAGCGCATGGTAAACGGGACGGCGACCGAAGAAGCGCGCAAGACGGGCGAGATAACCTCGCGCCTCATCGGGCAGATCGACCGCGCACTGAACCCGCCGGCCGGCGACTCACCGGACGACGGGCCGGCCGCCAACACCTGAGCCGCGGAGGGCGGTGTAGTCGCAGCCCTCGACGCCTACCACCACCCCGGCGAGCGCGTTGCCCATGGCGGCGGCGGCGCCGGCATCCCGGCTGGCCAGCCAGCGGTAGAGAAACCCGGCCGAAAACGCATCTCCCGCCCCGGTGGTGTCGACCGGGACGCGCGGCGTGGTGGGGGCGGCGCGCAACTCGCCGCGGTGCCATACCAACGCGCCCGCCGCTCCCGTCTTCATCACCACCACCGAGGCCATCGTGCCGGCGGCCGCCAGCGCATCCCGATCGCGGGTGCAACGGGTCAGGGCGAGCAACTCATCGCGGTTGCCGATCAGGACCGACACCATCTTCGGCACCCACTCGCCAAGTACGCCGCGGTGCCGCTCCACGGCCAGCGGGTCGGCCAAGTCGAACACCACCGGAACGCCATGGCTCACCGCCTGCGCGGCACAACTGCACAGCGCCCGCCAACTGGACGGGGTGTCACACAGGAACGCGGTGGCATAGCAGGCGCCGGCGGTCGCCAGCGCGCTCGGCGGCGACGGTGATTCGGGGAAGCGTGGACTTGCCGCCAGACAGGTGAACATGGTGCGCTCGCCTCCGGGCGTCACCAGCACCGTCGAGGTCGCGGTGGCAGCGGAGCGTTGCTGCAACGAGACGGCGACTCCCTCGCGCCGCAACGCGCGGCCGTACGCCCGCCCCGACGCGTCATCGCCGACCACGCCCAGGAACAGCGGCGCCGCCGGCGCGGCGCGCGCGGAGGCGTTGAGCCAACCCAGGCCGCGCATCGTATTGGCGCAACTCCCGCCCGGCAGGATACGCGCGGCGGGAGTCCCGTTGCGCAACGTACGGCTGAACTGCTCGTCCACCAGATGCATCGTCCCGGGCCGTACCCCCAGATCGCGGATGCGCGCAGCCGGCACGTGCGCCACGTAATCCATGATGGCAAAGCCAATTCCTACTACCGAGTGACCTGTTCCCACTATCGGATTGCCATCCTACGAAGTACCCCGGCGCGTCACAAGCCGGGCACCGAGGGCCCGAGGGCGGTAGCGGGACCCTGCCGGGCGGTAGTATCTTTGCTTTCATGGCAGACAGTGACGCATCGGATCCGCTGGCGCGCATCGCGTACATCTCGCTCCCCGAGGACTTCGACTACGAGTTCGCGGCGTTCAAGGTGGACCCGGCGATAGCGCTGCCGATCGAACTGGAGCCCGATACCACGTCGGTGAGCCCGGAAGATCTCACCTGGGACGCCACCATCGCCGCCATGCTCAAGGTGCTTGCCTATCATCCGCACCATCAGGACGCCCCCTATTTCCGCCGCTTCGTCCGGGCCGCCAAGCCGACCATCGCCGCCGAGCTTACCGAGGCCGGCATCATCAAGGCGCACAACGGCGACTTCGCCATCGCCGAAGAACTGTTTCTTGCACTCACCGGGCTGAGTCCCGAAGATACCAGCGCGGGCCTCAATCTCGCCTTCGCCTACGAGCAGCACGCGGATGCAACCGAGCGGGCCGACACCGCCGAGGCCGTCGCGGCGGCCGAACAGTTGCGGCACAGCGCCGAGCACGCCTATCGCCGGGTGCTGGACCTCGATCCGCTGCACGCCGAGACCCATCTCAACCTGGCCCATTTCTATCTCGGCCAGCGCCGCTACGCCGATGCCCGCCCTCATCTGGAGGTGTATGTCCGGCACGGCGAAGACGCTGAACGGCGCGCTGAAGCGGCACAGATCCTCCGCCAGACGACCAGCGACGGGTTGGCGGAGGAGAGTTTTCAGGCGGCGTACGATCTCATCCGAGGCGGTTCCGAGGCGGACGGTGTACGCAAGATCGAGCGCTTCCTTGCCGACCACCCGGACGTCTGGCAGGCCCACTTCCTGCGTGGCTGGGGGCTGCGGCGCCGGGGCGCCTTCGCGGAAGCGAAGCTGGCGTTCGAGACGGTCCTGGCGCGCGGGCGGGAAGCGGATGCCGCGGGGTTGGCCGACACCCATAACGAACTCGCGATCTGCAACCTGGAGTTGCACTGCTACGACGACGCGGAACGCAACCTGCGCGCGGCATTGCAACTCGACCCCGAGAACACCAAAATCATCTCCAATATGGGCATCCTGGCGATGAAACAGGGCCGCTTGGAGGAAGCTCGCCGCTACTTCGCCACCATCCGCGAGATGGATCCCAACGACCCGCTGGCGCCCAGGTATCTGGACCAGCTCGGCGCCTAGGAGGCGTTCGGTTTGCGACCAACCCCGGTGCATGCGGACAGGACGGCGCAGCCGTCGCGCGGCGGTTCGCGGCGGCGCCGCTCAGCGGCCGGGCCGCGGCGCTAGCGCGCGCGGGGGACGCGGACGATGCTGCTGCAGACCGCCCGGCAGATTCTCACGGCCGCCCTGGAGGCGGGCCACTTCGAGGTGGTGTGGTGGGGTTGCGCCGCGCTCGCCTGCCTCGTCGTCGTCGTGGTCGCCGGCGGCACACGCGGCGACGGCGACCGGCACCGCCGATTGTGGCGGGCGGGACGACGATTGGGCATGACCGTGGCGGAAACGAGGGTGCTGCATCATCTCGCGCGCGCCGGGCACCTGCGGCAGGAAACCGAGTTGTTCCGCAACCGCGCCCTGCTCGACGGCGTCCTGCAGCGCGGCATGGCGGCCGTGCGGCGCGCCGGTCCACCGGACCGCTCCCCGTACCGCCACCGGCTGGCGGTGCTGCTGTCGATCAAGGCCCGGGTCGATGCCGGCTCCGCGGCCAGCGTCCAGTCCGTCGCCCCGTTCCGGGCGGGACAGTCGGTCACGCTTGCCCGCGCCATGATGCGCGACATCGAATCGCGCCTGCTGGCCAGCATCGGCGATGAACTGGCGTGTGCGTTGCCGCACGACCACGGCACCTCGTCCGCGCCGCTGCACCGCGGCATGCAGGTCACGGTACGGGCGGCCAACTCGGGCGGTCACGCGGGCGGGATCGTCGCCACCGTGCTCGGCCGCGCCTGGGTTGCCGGCCAGCCCGCGCTGCTGATCACGCGCCGCACGACGCTGTCCGGCAGCGTCCGGGCGCGCGGCGGGATGCGGCGCTGCGAAGTCATGCCATTGGCGGTCGACCGGCGCTCCGAGCCGCCGGTGGCGGGCACCCTGGTTTCCCTCGATGCGCAGTGGGCGGGCATCCGTGCCGTCACGCCGGTCGCCGCCGGCCGCCTGGTGAGAGTGGCTATCGAAATCGGCCGGGCGGCACGGCTTCCGCTTTATGGCAAAGTCGTGCAGTCGCCGGCACGCCGCGCGGCGGGCGTGATGGTGGTCCACCTGACCGGTCTGTCGCGCAGCCGAATCAGCGACCTGTACCGTTTCGTCGACGAGTGCTGGTCCGCCGGCGGCGGCGCCCGGGCGCGCGACTGAGCGTATGGAGCGGACCACCTGTACCGTGTGTGCCACGGAGCAGCACACCATGGCCGCCGGTGAAGCGCTTGCCGCGGGCCTGCGCGACCGGCTTGCCGAACGGCGCGGCGCGGTGATCGCCCTGTATGGTGACCTGGGAGCCGGCAAGACTACCTTCGCCAAAGGCGTCGCGCGCGGGCTGGGTATCCACGCGGCGGTCACCAGCCCAACCTACCAACTGGTACTGGAATACGAAGCCGCCATCGACGCCGCCGGAGGCGGCAGGCTGCCGCTGACCATGTACCATATCGACCTGTATCGTATCGATTCTCCCGAGCAGCTCGCGTCGCTCGCTCTCGACGACTTCATCCATGGTTCGGAAGTGGCGCTGGTGGAGTGGCCGGAGCGAGCCGGCGACACCCTCCCGGACGATACCATCCGCGTACGGATCGACATCGCCGAAGATGTGCGCCGGCACATACGGATTACCGATCCGGGGTTGCCGCCGACGTGACCGTTGTTGCCTTCGATACCGCCACCGAGACGCTCGCCGTCGCGGCCGCCCGCGACGACGCCTGGGTTGCGCATTCCTGTCACAGCGGACTGAAACACGCCGCCCTGCTGGCTCCGCTGATCGAGCGGGTCACCGGCGAACTGGGCGTCCGGGTGGCCGACGTCGACCTGGTAGCCGTGGGCATCGGTCCCGGATCGTTCACCGGCGTGCGCATCGGCGTCGCCACCGCGAAGGGCATCGCCGCCGCCAACGGCGCGCGGCTGTCCGGGGTGTGCGGCTTGGATGCGATGGCCTGGGACCAGCGCCATGCCGGCGGCCTGATAGTGCCCCTGATCGATGCCCGCAAGCAGCGCTGCTACGCCGCCTGCTACCGCGACGGGCGCCGCGTCGGGCCCTACCTGGACCAGACGCCGGCGGCGCTGGCGGAGACGGTGCGCGCCACCGCGCAGCCCGGTGAACCGGTGCTGCTTACCGGCCCGGCGGCCGCGCAATTCGAAGCCGCTCTGCGGGCGAGCCCCGCCGGCCAGTCCGCAGGTGCGGCGCCAGCGGGCGCCGGCGGGCGTAGCGCCGGCTGGCCTAGCGCCGAATGGCGCACGGATCGGCGCCACGCACAGGTCCCGGTGCTCAGCATGCTGGATCTGGCCGCCGCCGGCACGGTCGCGGCGCCGGCCGATCTGAAACCGCTGTACCTGCGCCGCAGCGAAGCGGAACTGGGTATCGCCGCCCCGGCCCGCTAGCGCCGCAAGGCCGCGCGCCGTGCCCGCTACTCGGCGGCGGCGGCGTGTGCGGAGAGGCCGTCGAGCAGGCGCGCGACCTGAGCGCGCGCTACCATGAACTCGGCGGCGCCTTCGCGCACGGCAGCGTAGAACTGGCGGTCGTAGGGTACCAGCGCCACCGACTGGTCTCCGCCCGGCGTGTTCATACGGTAGGTGATGCCCACCTCGGGCTGTGCAGCCAGCACTGCAGACTGCTCTGCCGGCGGCAGTTCCGCATCGCCGAGCAAACCGATAACGAGCTGGTACAGTTCACGGAACGGCTTGTCCTCCATCGCCGCGCCGTCGATGGCGAAGCTCTCCACCAGGTCGTCGCCCGAGCCGGTGCGTTCGATGGACAGCAGGTTGGTGCCGCCGGGGTGGACGATCTCTATCGCGTCTACTTTCTCGATGTTCAGAATCAGCACGAACTTGTCGACCAACGCGAACGGTTGCAGGTCGATCACGCCGGCGCGCGACCGCTGCATCGCGTACACGGTGGCGCGCCCCGCCACCTGGAAGAAGATCTCACCGTCGCGCTCGTCACCGAACAGCAGCGCCACCTCGGCGCCCGCGGCGTCTCGCGCCAGCACCTCGAAGCGCGGCGGCGCGAGCCCGTAGTCGGCGGCCGCTTCCGGATCGTCGCTCACGATGCGGTCGATGCGCGGTGCCGCCACCGCGGCTAGCACGTTGGCGAACTCCTCGCTGTCGATGGCGCGCGGAAACGCGTACGGCTGGATCACCGCCAGGCGGGTCAGCAGATCGGCGAAGCGGGTGTCGAGCGGGTTGGTTTCCACGATCTCCAGGGTGGCGATCGCGGGGCCCTGCAGGCGCAGGTAGTTGAGCGCCTCGCCGTTGATGGCCGGCAGCTCATCGCCGCGCATGTCGGCCACGGTGTAGTAGTAGTGGTTGCCGTGGTTGGTCCACACCGCGTACACGATGCGCTGGCCCGGCAGCCCCAGGTACCAAGTGTTGCCGGCCGGGGTGCGGTCGCCGAGATGCACCTCGATGCTGCTGCCGTCGTCGAGCGTCGCCACCGCCACCACCGCCGGCGGATCGAGCCCGTACTGTTCGAGATCGGCGGCGTCCTCCTCGATCACCCGTTCCGCATACAGGCTGCTGAAGCTGTACAGCATGTCCTTGATCCGCGATTCCTTGATCGGGATCCCGCTCGCCGCCCCTTCGATCTGCCAGCCCGACTCGGTCCGCTGCATGTTGAACGGCTGCTCGCGCCCCGGCCCGGTCAGGGAGACGGCGGCGATGCGCTCGATGTCGATCCGGGAAATCTCCGGCTTGCCTGGTGTGGGATCGGCCTCCGGGATCTGCGGTTCGCGATTGCGCACCACGGTCAGGAGCACCACCAGCGCGGCCACTCCGACCACCAAGGCGGCAACGACGATCAGCCGCCGAATACCGCCGCCGCCCTTGTTCGGACGGCCCTCCTCCCTGGCGTCGCTCATGCGCTGTCCCACCGCTACAGGTGGCGCCGCCGCAACCACACCGCCAGGCCGGCGCCGAGCACGCCCAGCGGAATGATCAGCACCGCCACCCCGGAAATGATCAGCGCCGCCAGCCGGGTGATGCGCAGCGGGAAGGTGCGCAGCGACTTGGCGCGGATCGAGATCGACTCCTCGCGGCTGCGCGCCCAGCTCAAACTGTTGAGCAGCATGTCGTAGTTGGCCTGATAGGGCTGGCTCAGGAACATGGCCGACGAGTACACCACCACGCGCGACTTCACGTAGCCGTCGAGGTCGTTGTCGGTAATCGCCACGCCGACCGCGAACGGCCCGTTCGGCTCGCCCTCCTGCTGTTCGACCGACTGGATGTCGAAGTCGGTGCGCAGGAACGACCCCGCGGAGGTGTTGAGGAACGATTCCACGGTCAGCGTGCGCCGCTTGGTCTCCAACTCCTCGATCGGCCCCGCCGCGGGTATCACGGTAAACAGCCGATCGGAGCGCATCGGGGCCACGATCTCGTGGCTGGTCATCTCCGGCACCAGAAACACCTGGCTGTCGGGGGTATGGCGGCCCGCTTCCTCGACGATGATGCCGTTGACCACCCTCACCCCGAACCCGGCAAGCAGTTCGGCCAGGTTGGGCAGCTCGCTGCGCCGCGCCGCCTGCAGGGCAAACACCACGCGCCCGCCGTCGCGCATCCAGCTCTCGAGCCGCCCGCTCTCCGCGGCGGTCAGATCCTGCGCTGGCGCGACCACCAGCAGGACGTCCGCATCGTCGGGAACGGTGTCGCGCGACACCAGGTCGAGCGTATCCACCGCGTAGTTGTCGTTCTCCAGCAGGTCGCGCACGCTCAGGCCGGAGATGCCGAGCTGGAACATCGACTGCTCGCCGTGCCCCTCCAGCAGGTACACCTTGGGCAGGTCGCCGGTGGTCACGTACAGCAGCGCCGCGGTCAACTCCTGTTCCAGGGACAGCGAGGTGGCCTGCCGGGTCTGCATGTTGACGTTGAAGATGTCGAACTGGCTGATCATCCGGAACCGGTCGCCGGCGTCGACGACCAGCCCGCCCGGCCGCACCTGTCCCTCCTCTTCGTACTTGGTTGCCAGCCCCGGGTTGCGTTCCGGGTCGAGGGTGGCCAGCTTGATGTGGCTGCTGCGCTTCGCGTAGCGCTCCAGCACCGAGTCGATCAGGGGATTCTCACGCCCCGTGGTGCCGATCTGGTACACGGTGACGTCGCTGTCCAGGTTGTCCAGCACCTGGAAGGTCTGGTCGGACAGGGAAAAAAGCCGGTTCTGGGTGAGATCCGCCTCCAGCTGGAACTGGTCCACCACCAGGTTGACCAGCACCAGAACCGCCACCATGCCGAGGGAGGTCAGCAGCGCGTAGCCACCGTAGCGCACCTGCTTGCTGTCGCGCAGGCGGCGCATCTGTGCGGAGAAAATATTGCTCATATCAAGTCCACCTGTTGCGTTCGATCACGCGCACCGTGAGGAACACCAGCACGGTCGAAAAGGAGATGAAATAGACGATCGGGCTCAACGCCAGGACGCCGCTCATGAAGCGCTGGAACCGGCTGGTCAGGGAAAACCAGGATAGGAAGTTGAGGATGAAGGTCTCGAAGAATCCCTCCACCGAGAGCGCTGCCACCACGATCGCGGCCGCCAGGATCACCAGGGTGGCGGCGGAGATTACCAGGTTGCGCGTCGCCAGGAACACCCACAGCACCACCAGGGCGGCGAGGCAGGAGGCGAACACGATGCCCGGCACGGTGCCGGCGGGTACGCCGTTCTGCACGAAGTCGATGATCCACATCATCAGCAGGACGGCGAAGGTGGAGACCGCCGAGATCACCTGGTTGTCGGTGAGCGACGACATCAGCATGCCGACCGCGATGAACGTGCAGCCGAGCAGGAAGAAGCCGATGTACCCGCCCAGGATCTCCCAGCCGGGCAGGCGTCCGAAGAAGCTCATGGTGACCGGATAGAGCACGGTAATCAGCAGGGTGAACAGGAACACCGCCACCGCCGCGAAGTACTTGCCGAGCACGATGCCGGTCACGCTCACCGGCGCGGTGAGCAGGAGCTGGTCGGTGCGCTGCCGCTTCTCGTCCGCGAACAGGCGCATGGTGAGAATCGGCACGATCACCAGGAATACGAAGATGATCGAGCTCAACACGCTCTGGAACTGCGGATTGGAACGCAGCACGTTGTCGGTGGCGAAAAAGAAGCCGGCCAGCAGCAGGAAGAACCCCATGAAGATGTAGCCGATCGGCGAGAAGTAATAGGAGCGCAACTCGCGCAGGAATACCGCGATCATCAGCCCGCGCCTCCGCCGGTGGCCGCTGCCTCGGGGGCTGCCTCGGGGGCTGCCTCGGGGGCCGCCTCGGCGGACGGCGTGTCCGGTGCGGCATCGGAGGCGATGTCCGCGGGCGGCGCCGCGGCTGCCCGGTCCGCCGCGTCCTCGGTGGTGAGCTGCAGGAAGATCTCCTCGAGCGTGTAGTCCATCGCCGTCATCAGGTAGATCGGCAGGTCGGCCCTGCTGAGCGCGTGGAAGATGGCGCGCCGCGGATCGGCGCCAGCGGCGGTTTCCACCTGCAGGTCCACGGTGCCCTGCTCCACCGTCCCCTGCGCGCTGACCTCGTTGACGCCCGGCACGCCGGCCAGCGCGGCCAGCGCGGCGTCCTCGGTGCCGGCCACCCGCAGCCGGAATTCGCTGCTGTCGTGCAAGCGCTTGCCGAGGTTCTCGGTGGTGTCGGAAGCCACCAGCTTGCCGCGGTTGATGATGATCACCCGGTCGCACACCGCGCTCACCTCGGGCAGTATGTGCGAGGAAAGAATGATGGTGTGCTCGTGGCCGAGATCGCGGATCAGGTTGCGAATCTCGATGATCTGGTGCGGATCGAGGCCGATGGTTGGTTCGTCGAGAATCAGCACCCGCGGGCTGCCGACCAGCGCCTGCGCCAGACCGACGCGCTGCCGATAGCCCTTGGACAGGTTCTTGATCAGGCGGTTGCGCACGTGGGCGATGCCGGCCAGCTCCAGGATCCGCTCCTGTTGCGCCGCCAGCGTGCTGCGGTCGGTCTTTTTCAGCCGCGCCACGAAGCGCAGATACTCGCGCACCGTCATGTCGAGATAGAGCGGCGGCAACTCGGGCAGGTAGCCGACGCGCCGCTTCACCTGGTCCGGGTCCTCGAGCACGTCGAAGCCATCGACGGTCACCTTGCCGGCGGTGGCCGACAGGTACCCGGTAATGATGTTCATGGTGGTCGACTTGCCGGCGCCGTTCGGGCCGAGAAACCCGACCACCTCGCCGTCGTCCACCCGAAAACTGATGTCGTCGACGGCGAGATGCTGGCCGTAGCGTTTGGAAACGCCTTCAACCGATATCACGATTATGGTACCTCCGCGCCGGTCACGCCGCCGTCGCAGGTTCGCGCGATGACACGCAGCCAAGACCAACGCTCGCGGCCGGTGCACGCACCTGAGACAGGGTAACCGGGCTATTGCTTGGTATGCCCAAAAGCTACTGAAACGGCCTCATGGAGTAAAGCCAACAAGCGGTCCCTGCCGGTCCCGCGGTCGCGCCGAACGTCCCGCGCCGCACCCTATCCGGGATCGACCAGCCGATTGCGAATCAGCCGCCTCGCCACCTCGTAGATGTCGCGCCGGTCGCTCTCCCGGCGAATCCCCACGGCAACCACCAGCACGATCAACCGATCATTCACGATCCGGTAGATGACACGGTAGCGCCCGGCTGCGGCGCGTATGCTGTAGCAACCGCTCAGCTCACCGACGAGCGGCTTGCCCGCCGACTCGGGATCCTGTTTCACCGTGTGCAGCTTGTTGATGATCTGCCGCCGAATCCGGCGGTCACGAATGTCCGCGAGCATGCGCTTCGCGGTCGATGTGAAGGCGATCCGATAGCCCAGATCAGGCAAGCTCGCGTTCGACCTCGTCCATGTCGGTCAGCTCGCCGCTGGCTGCCTCCCGCAGGCTGTGCCGCAGTTGCCCCATCAGGTCGGCATCACTCATGATCTCCAGCGTCTCCATGATCGACTCGTACAGCTCGTAGCCGATCAGCGTCATGACCGGCCGGCCCCGCTTCGTGATCGTCACCGTCTCCTGCGAGTCCGCCAACTCGCTCGCGAACTGCGTCAGGCGCGCGCGCGCCTCGCTCACCGGCACCTCCCTGGCCATCTCACTCAGCCTCCTCTCTCCCTACTTGTACAATCTCCCGTAACGTTCGTCAACGCAATTCGGAAGCGCGCGGGACCCCAGCGCCTTGACATGATATGATCATGTTTTCATCCTTATCTCATGTCCACGATGATCCAGATCCGCAACGTTCCCGAGCCCACGCATCGGCGCCTGAAGGCGCGCGCGGCGCTGGAGGGGGTGTCGATGTCGCAGTACGTGTTGGCGGCAATCGAGCGCGCGCTGGAGCGTCCGAGCCGCCGAGAACTGCTGGCCACGATACGCCGGCAGCCAAGCGTGGCCCTGGATGCGTCCCCGGCGGACGTGCTCCGGGCACAGCGCCACGCGCGCGGCGAGCAACTCGATGCGGCTGACCGCCGCGACCGAGACCGGTAGAGGAGTGTTCGTCCTGGATGCCTCGGCGGCGGTCGAGTTGGTGCTGAACACCGCCGCCGGCAAGCGCATCGCGAACCGGATGGACGATCCCGCCGTGAGCATCCACGCACCGCACCTCATCGACGTCGAGATCGCGCATGTACTCCGCCGCTACACCTTGCGCGGTCTGCTGAGTACCGCCCGCTGTGAGCGGGCGCTCAGCCACTGGCGCGAACTCGATGTCGAGCGCTATGCGCATGAGCTGTTTCTCGATCGCATGTGGCAGCTCCGCCACAACGTGAGCGCCTACGACGCCACTTACGTAGCTCTGACCGAAGCGCTGGCGACGGTTCTCGTGACCGGCGACGGCCACCTCCTGCGGGTTCCCGGGCTGGCAATCCGCATTGAGCTCGCCTGACCGCGCTCGGATCGTACGGCGGCGGCGGCTGCGTGCCGGGGCCGACAGGACGGCCGGTGTATAATTCGCCGGTATGACTGCGGCGCTTCCATCGCTCCCGGCATTCCGGCTGCTGCGGCTGCTGATCGACCCGCGGCTGCCAGGGGCGCGCAACATGGCGGTGGATGAGGCGCTGCTGCGCTGCATGGCGCCGGACGGCGCGCCGGTGCTGCGGCTGTACGGGTTCGCGCCGCCGTGCGTGTCGCTGGGCCGGTTCCAGCCGGCCGGTGACCTGGGAAATGACGGGTTGCGGCGGCGGGACGGTGTGGGGGTGGTCCGGCGGCCGACGGGCGGGCGGGCGGTGCTGCACGATGACGAGGTGACCTACGCGGTGGTCCTCGGGCGCGGCCACCTGGAGCCGTTCACCAAGCGCGCCGCGTACCGGGCGTCGGCGGCGCTGCTGCTGCGCCTGCTGACCGCGCTCGGCGTGCGCGGCGCCGTGCAACCCGGCGCTACCGCCCCGCCGCCGACGGAGGCGGATCCCGACTGTTACCGCGCCACCGGCGAGTACGAGATCACGGCCGGCGCCAAGAAGCTGGTGGGCAGCGCGCAGATCACGACCCGCGATGCCGCGCTGCAGCACGGCTCCATACCGTTATCCACCTCCTACGCCCGCATCGGGCGCTACCTGAACGGCGGCGGCGGTGCGGCGGGCCGCGAGGGGCCGATTCCAGGCGCCACTTCGGTAGCCACGGAGTGCGGGCGCCACTGGAGCTTCGACGAAGCTGTGCAACGGTTGGCTGCGGCTGCGCGCACGGACCTCGGAGCCGGGCCGGCGGTGTTGTCGGAAGCCGAAGTGCGGCTGGCGCGGGAGCTGGAGGAGAGCCGTTATGCCCGCCAGCAGTGGACCTGCGCCCGATGAGCCGTGACGGGGCGGCATGCGCGCGGCATCGGCCGGCGTCCGCCGCAACACAACGTACCCCAGTTCGCTATGCGTCGGACCCGTGGCGGTTCGCGCGCGAGCGGCGCGTGCTACTAAGCCGCGGCCGCACGCGGTTGAAGGCGGGGGCGTGGCCCGCGGGTACGCCATCGACGCGGCATGGCGATGCACAGCGCGGCCAGGAATCCGTTGCCGTCATGCCACGATCTCCGTGCCGGCGGGCGTTGCGCTTCCGGATTGCCAGGTCTGGCCTCCGCCGCTCGGGTCACGGCGTGGGCGGTACGATGAACGTGCGTTCGCTCCTGGTGCCTGCCGTCCGCCTGCTGGTAGCCAGCCTCGCGCTGGCAGGTGCGGCGGCCGCGGCTGACGAGACTGTTGCCGCTGATCGGCACGGCGCCGCGGGCGCACCGGGCGGCTCCGAGGTCGCGCCAGCCGCCGTCGCGGCGGCGCCGCAGCAGGAGGACGCCGGCGTGGAGCGCGGCTCTACGGGCGAGACAGCCGGCACCCCGGCTCCGACCGCGGCGCCGGTGTCGTTCTGGCAGGCACTGGACAGCCCGGAGGCGATGCGCGCGTTCGCCGCCGGGCTGACCGATGACGAGTTGCTCGGGCAGGCGTTCATGCTCGGCTATCCCGATGCCGTCCTCACCCCGTATCTGCTCGGCTGGATCGAGGGGCAGGGCCTCGGCGGCGTCAAGATCTTCCCGCGCAACGTGGCCAGTCTGGAGCAGCTTGCCGCAGCCGTGGACGAACTGCAGGCGGCGGCACGGCGCCAGCCACGCCAGATCCCGCTGCTGATCGCGACCGACCTGGAGGGCGGCTGGATCGACCACCTCAAGCACGAGATCTCCAAGACGCCCGGCAACCTCGCTCTCGGCGCCGCCGGCATGGCCGAAGACGCCTACCGCACCGGCCGCTACCTGGGCCTGGAACTGGCGGCCCTCGGCGTCAACATGAACTTCGCGCCCACCGTCGACGTCTATTCCAGTCCCGATGCGTCGGTGATCGGACCGCGCGCGTTCAGTTCCGACCCGGTGCAGACCGGGCTGCTGGCGGTGGCCTGGTTTCGCGGCCTGCAGAGCGCCGGCATCATCGCCACCGCCAAGCACTACCCCGGCCACGGCGCCGCCGACCGCGATTCCCACCTGGTGCTGCCGCGCATTGGCGCCGACCGGCAGCAGCTGTGGGACCGCGAGTTGGTGCCCTACCGGTTCCTGATCCGCGAGGGGCTGCCGGCCATCATGAGCGGCCATCTCGCGTTTCCGGCGATCGCGGGCGAGCACGTCCCCGCTTCGCTGTCGCCCGCCATCATGCGCGACCTGCTGCGCGACCGGCTGGGCTTCGAGGGCATCGTGGTCACCGACGACCTGGAGATGACCGGGGCGGTGCAGTACGCGGGGTCACCGGCGGCCGCGGTGGTGGCGGCCATCGAGGCCGGCAATGACCTGGCGCTGGTGTCGCACACCCCGGCCTGGCAGCAGCGGGCCTGGGATCTGGCCCGGCGCCGCATGAAGGACGACGCGCAGTTCCGGCGCCGGGTGGCGGCCGCCGCCGGGCGCGTGCTGGAGGCCAAGCGCGCCGCCGTGACCGCCGATCCGCCGCTGCCGCTCGCGTCGGCCGCGTCAGGTGTGTCGGGTTCGTCGGCATCCGGATCGGTGGCGGACCTGGTGCCGGCGCCGGGTTCCACCGAGTTCTTCTTTTCGTCGGCGGCGCGCGCGGTCACCGTGGTGCGGGACGCCAGGCTGCCGCTGCAGGAGGCGCGCGGCCGCACCCTGCTGGCCGGCCAGCACCGCGCCTTCATCGACGCCGGGCTGCGGCGCTACCCCGACGCCGAGGCGGCCAGGTTTCCGTGGAGCCCGTTCTACTTCGCCCGCGAGCCGCACCTGAGCGCGGTGCCCGCCACCGCCCGCCGCTACGACACGATCATCTTCGAGCTGGCCAACTTCAACAGCCTGGAGATTCTCACCGCCATGGAGCCGCTCGCCGAGCGCATCGTGGTGCTGTCGGCGCTCACCCCGGTATACCTGCGGCAGGTTCCCTGGGTACACACCGCGGTCGCCGTGTACGGCAACAACGCCGCTTCGTTCGATGCCGGGTTCGCGGTGCTGGCCGGCGACTACCCGGCCTCCGGCCGGTGGCCACTCGACTTCGCCGGCGCCGAGGCCACCGCGCCGGCCGCCGTTCCATGAGCCGCTGGCGCTTTGCGACGCCCGCCGACCTGGAACCGGTGGCACGCCGCCTGCGCGAACAGGAGTGGGCCTATGTGCCGTTCAGCGCCCGCCTCGCCGAGGCCGCGCCGCGCGCCCGCTGGCCGGGGCCAACGTGGAGCGTGCTGGTCGGCGGGCACCCCTCCAGCCATGCCCCGGTGCTGCTGGTGACGCGCTCCGGCCTGGTGCTGCCAGCGCTGCGCAGCGACCTCCCGCTGCCGCGCGCGCTACGCCCGCTGGTGTACCGCGCATGCGGCCGGCTGCACTCGGTCATGGGCGTCCGCGGCGAGGTCGCGCGCGTCCAGGAGCTGCTCGGGCGCGGCTACGCGGTGGTCGACTACCTGCTGATGACCGTGGACGCCGCCACCTGCCGGGCATCTGCCGCACCGCCGGAACTGCAGCTCCAACGCGGCCGGCCACGCGACGCCCACCGGCTGTTCGATCTGCAGCGCGCCTACGAGCTGGAAGAGGTGCTGCTCGACGGCACGCGGTTCGAGCCCGACCAGTGCCTGCGGCTGCTGCGCCGCGGCCTGCAGCGTGAGCTGGTCTACTTCGGCGCCGTCCACGGACACCCGGTCACCAAGGCGGGCACCAACGCGCGCGGTTTCGCCGTCGATCAGATCGGCGGCGTGTTCACCGAGGAAGCGCGGCGCGGACACGGCTACGGCGCCGCGGTCATGACGGTCCTGCTGCAGGCCCTGTTCGCCGCCGGCAAGTCGGCAACCTTGTTCGTGAAGCCGGACAACCCCGCCGCCATCCGCCTCTACGAGCGCCTCGGCTTCGTCACCCGCGACCAATACCGCATCTGCTACTACCACGCCTGATCAGTTGGCCTCAGCGCGGCGCAGCTTGGCGCGAATGCGCGCCTCGCGGTGCAACAGGTGGCCGCCGTCGTCCGCCGGCCCACCGGTGGCGCCCGCCACACCGGCGCCACCACCGGCCGCGTCCGCCGTACGTGCGCCAAGCGGACTGGCGCGAATCGTTCCGGCGTCAGCCGTTCCGGCGACAGGCGTGCCGCCGATAGGCGGAAGGAACGGCGCGATCGCGCCCAGCGCCGCCTCCAGGTCGCGCGCGCGATGTTCGTAGTACTTGCTCAGCTCCACGGCCGCGCGCAGGCTGCCGTGTCCGCGCGCCATGTCCCGCCATAGTGGCACGGCGCTGCGCCAGTTTCCGGTCCGCTTGAAGTGCTGGCCGAGCAGATGGCCGGCGTGCTCGTCGCCCGCCCGGTACGCCTGCCGCAGCACCCGCGCCCCGCGCCGGTCGCCCTGTTGCAGCAGGAACGCACCCACCGCCCCGCGATCCACCCCCACCGGCGGCTCGCGATCGGCATCGCCGGCCAGCACGCCGTTCACCACCGCCAGCAGGCGGACCAGGGCCAGCACGTCCGCCTCATTGTGCCGGAACACCGCCGGCAACTGGCCGAGCACGCCGCGGCGCAGACTGTCGAAGTAGATCTCCGGCGCCATCCAGCCGGGGATGTCGTCGCCGCGCCGCACGCCCAGAACCTCCTGCTCGATCGTGGTCAGCTGGCAATTGTCGAGCCGCCGCCGCCAGAAGCGGCGCGCCAGGTAGAGCAGGTCGAGCTGGTAGCCGAGCGCCATGGTCACTCCCGACATCACCAGACGCGTCTTGAGGATGTTGGAATCGAACGCCTTGCCGTTGTAGGACACGAACACCCGGAAGCGGGCAAACAGGTCGCGCAGATGCTCCAGGAACCGTTGTTCGCCGGGGAAGTCGGCCAGGAACACCTGATGAAACCGCACGCGCGGCCCCTCTACCCAGGCGCACCCGACCAGAAAGATCACCGTTCCCGCGCCCGCCAGGCCGGTGGTCTCGGTGTCCCAGAACAGGCAATCTCCGGTCCGGCAATCGGCGGGCAGCAGCCGGCAGGCCGCTTCTCCGCCGGCAACCCGCGCCGGCACGGCAGCGTCCCCGTCGCGGACGTATACGTACGGCGCGATCTCCCGCCAGCCGGCCGCGTGGAGCTGCTCCGGTACCCGTGAGGCGCCGGCCGCCGGCGGCGGCACCAGCAGCTCTGCCCCCGTCATCATGTCGAGCCGTTCCCGGACCGACGCGCTCATGCGAACTCCTGCACCGGCGCCACGGCCACCGCCGCGCCAACTGCCGCGCCGGCCGGGTGCAGGTGCGCGAAAGCGTCCAGCAGCCGCTCCTTGCCGTTGTCCGGCTCACCGCCAGCACCGTCTGCGCCGATGCAGGACGGGCACCCGGCGCCGCACGGACACGCCGCCAGCAGCTCGCGGCAGCCGTCCAGCACGCTCGCCAGTTGCCCGTACAGCCCCGCCGCCAGCCCGGAGCCGCCCGGACAGGCGTCGTATACGTACACCGCCGGACAGTCGAGCTCGGCATCCCGCGGGCGCGCCGCAACCCCCAGGTCGCCCGGATCGCACAGCAGGAACAGCGGCGCCACGTTGTGCAGCAGCGCCGCCATCCCCTCGACCACGAACGA
The DNA here is from genome assembly GCA_965262935.1 of Spirochaetia bacterium. Lineage (GTDB taxonomy): Bacteria > Spirochaetota > Spirochaetia > SZUA-6 > Bin103 > Bin103. The sequence continues at coordinate 3,791,704 of OZ253572.1, forward strand.
ACGCAGCGCCGCGCCGCAACCCGCCAGATAGGCGCCGCCCGCCGTAGCGGGCGGGAAGTGCAGCACTACCGAACAGGTGTGCATCTGGTCGGCCGGCAGGTCGATGTCGCCGGTGCCGATCTTCTCGTGGGTGCCGTAGCGCAGCTTTCTGAATCCGGTCGCCCGCCGGACCACCCGGATGTCGGCCAGCAGCAGCCCCAGCTCGGCGTGCAGTTCGTCCCGCTCGCGCCGCTCGATGGTCAGCTCCGACTCGACGATCGCCTCGGTAAAGTAGCCGGCGTCGGTCTGCTCCACGAAGCAGTGGCCGCGGCCCGGATCGAGCCCGGTGACGATGTACGACACGCCGTGGTGGAGATAGATCGCGCCGGCAAACAGCAGCGTCTTCGCGGACGGCAGATCCATCTCGCCGAGCACCTGCCGGCGGCCACCGGTCCGGTCGATGATGGCCACATTGGCGGAGGTGGCGGTGCGCAGCGACACCCGCTCGGCCGGATAGGAGCTGTCGGTCCAGTACCAGCGCCCCGCCGTGGCACGCACCTTGCCGCGTTCCCGCAGATGGCGCAGCAGCTCGCCGGCGGCGCCCCCGAACGGCCCCGGGCCGTCGGTCCTGATCGGCGCCTCGCCCGCACCGCCCTCCCGCACCTCGGCGTCGGCAAACGGCAACTCGAACACCGAGCAGCGCAAGTGATCGAGCAGCACGTGGATGTTGTCCGGATCCACCCAGCCGCTCTCCGGGGAGCCGGCGAAGAAGTACTCGGGATGCCGGATGATGAACTGGTCGATCGGCGACGCCGAGGCGATCAGGATCGACAGGGCGGTCGCGTTGCGCCGGCCGGCGCGTCCCGCCTGCTGCCACGCCGCGGCGATGGTGCCGGGAAAGCCGGCCAGCACCGAGGCGTCCAGGCTGCCGATGTCGATGCCCAGCTCCAGGGCGGTGGTGGTCACCACGCCGTCGATCGCGCCGTCACGCAGCCCGCGCTCGATGGTGCGCCGCTCGCTCGGCAGGTAGCCGCCCCGGTACGAGGCCAGCCGCTCGCCGCGTCCGGTCCCGGACCCATCGCCGTCGCGGCCGCCGCGCGCCAGCGCGTCCCGGATGTAGGCGGCAAGCAGCTCGGTACGCGCCCGCGAGCGTGCGAATACGATGGTTTTGATGCCGCGCCGCAGCAGGCGTGCCGCCACCGAGCGCGCCTCCAGCACCACGCTGCGGCGAATACCCTGCTCCCGGTCTACCAGCGGCGGGTTGTACAGCACGAAATGACGCTCGCCGCTCGCCGCGCCGCTGGCGGCGATCAGCTCGACCGGCTGCCCGACGATGCGTTCGGCCAGTTGCCGCGGGTTGCCGATGGTCGCGGAGCAGCACAGAAACCGAGGCCGCACGCCGTAGAACGCGGTCAGCCGGCGCAGACGGCGCAGCACGTTGGTGAAGTGGGAGCCGAAGATGCCGCGATAGGTGTGCAATTCGTCGATCACCACGAAGCGCAGCCCGCGAAAGAACCGTTCCCACTGCGGATGGTGAGGCAGCACCGCAGCATGCAGCATGTCCGGGTTGGAAATGACCAGCCGCGCGCGGGCGCGGACCGCGCGGCGAGCGGACGTGGGGGTGTCGCCGTCGTAGGTGGCCACCGGCAGCCGCAACCCCGCTTCCCGTACCAGGCCGTCCAACTCGTGGCGCTGATCCTGGGCCAGCGCCTTGGTCGGGAACAGGTACAGGGCGCAGGCGTCCGGGTCTTCGATGCACTGCTGCAGGATCGGCAGGTTGTAGGCCAGCGTCTTGCCCGAGGCGGTGGGCGTGACCAGCACCACGTTGCGGCCGGCACGGGCCAGCTCGAAGCAGCGCTCCTGATGGGTGTACCACGCGGCGATGCCGCGACGCTGCAGTGCGGCGCGCAGGCGCGCGTCGACGGCCGGCGCAAACGGCCTCGTCCGGGCATCCCGGGCCGGCAGCACCTGCCAATGGCAGACCCCGTTCATGAACCCCGGGTCGCCGCGCAGTTCAGCCAGGACCTCTTCCAGCAACTCTCCCCTCCCCCCTGCCAGCGTAGCCCGCCTCGCGGCCGGGCAGCAACGCCTCGCGTTAGAGAATCCGAAAATTGTCGCTCACCACTCCGAGCGCCGCCCGGTCTCTGGATGTTGCCTCATATTCCCATTTCGCGGAGGAACTGGGACGGGCGCTTATTGTACCCGAAATATCGCTGCGACCGAGTAATCGTTAGCGTTTCCTCCGCTCGCGTAATCGCCACAAAGCAATTTATGGCGAGCATTCGCGAGTCGCAGTGCCTCCACCAGCACCCGCACGGTGGGAGTAATTGCCAATGAGGCGACTTTGGCTCCGCCGTCGTAGGACTGAGCAAATAGGCGGTCTACGAAGGAGAGCAGGTTCCGTCGATCCAGCGGCACCGAACTGCCATCGTCTGGGAGCTCCGCAATAGCCTGCTCAAGAATGGCAATGCGGTCTTCGTCGCGCGTAAGCAGGCTGAAGTCCGGCTGCAACCCCAGATGGCTGCCATGCTGACGAAGAACTTCCGCCGCGAAAGAGTGGAATGTACATAGGTGAGCGCGGTCGCCGCTCCTGCCCAGAAGCAGATCGACCCGCTCCCGCATTGCGGCGGCGGCCAAGTTGGTAAATGTGAGTGCCAGAACCGATGCATGCTCGTTCTCTTCGATTAATCGGGCAACGCGAAGCGCCAGTACCGCCGTCTTGCCAGAGCCCGGCCCCGCGAGCACAAGCAACGGCCCGTCACGCCACCCTACGGCCTTACGTTGGTTCTCATTGAGCGACTCGAAATTGATCACGGCCAATCACCCCGCGCCAGACCGACGACCTTCATCAGCACTTGGTGAATCTCCCGCGTCACGCCGTTCTCACCGCGTCGTCATCGTAGCCGTTGGACAACAGGTGGTTCTCAATGTCCGAATACGGAAACGCAATGCGATTCTCGACAGTTGCCGAGCCCAGGTTCGCCCGCACCTTCGGCTCCGTGTTGTTCCGTTCGCCATCGTCGTCGCCAACGCAGAACCAGGCGATACCAAGCGCGTTTGCGACTTTGGCCATCAAGCCAACGTCTGCCTGCCTATACTCGACCAGCCGAACGCCTTCACGATGTAAGTTTAGTCCAATTGCGCGGGCAGCGGCCGAATATACCCACGTCTCGGTCTCCCCTTCTACGAGCAGCCAGCAGCGGGCGAACAGCAACTCGCCCCGGGCCTGACGGATATGGTAGTTGAACTTCCTCGTCTCCTCCGTAGAAAGAAGGTCGGTAGGCACACGAAACGACCTGAGGCCGTCCGGGGTACGTGCCAAGCGCCGAATATTGCCGATATCGACGTCTGCTATGAAGTCGCCACTGTGCGTAGAGACCAGTTTCTGTCCGCCGAACTCCTCCACGAGCTGCCACAAGGCACGGATTGCCGAAGGGTGCAGATGGGCCTCCGGCTCCTCCAACGCTATAATGGGAGCGCCTTCTGGCCATGCTTTCAGAAATGCCGCGAACAGCATCAGCACCGAGAGACTCTGAGTGCCTTCGCCGTGTCTCCCCACCGGGATCTTCGCACCGGCGGTGGTCCCAAGGTGCAGCTGAGCCTTCGCGAGCATATCGAACATGCGGCCTGGGACTGCTTCAATGGAGACCAATTCATCGGAGCCCATCGGAACAATGTCTTGTACGTGGCTCGGTCTGCCGGCATCTAGGAGCAGGTCACCCGTAACCTCACATGGCCTATACGAAACGAAGGGCCCGCAGCCACCCCAGGCGGACAGACGCGGGCGAAGTGATCCATACGCGCTCTTGCATCACGGACGGCGAGGAGACCCCAACGGGATGCCGCGGAGGGGGATCACCGCGGCGGGATGTGGCCGTTGCCCCCCACCAGGCGGCCGCGGCGGCGGCTCTCCTTGCGCTCGCGCAGGCGTACCTCGAACGCGGCGCGCAACTCGCGCAGGCGCGCGTTCGGGTCGGTGAGTTCCAGGAACTGCTGCTTGCGGACCAGCGAGAGATCGCTGAAGTAGGCGAAGTAGAACGACGCCACCGTGGCGGACGATGCCTCCAGATCGGCTGCCGGCAGGTTGCCCGGCGTCGATTCGTAGATCTCGCGATACAGGTCCAGGCAACGCGTAACCAGCCTCCCGCCGGAGCCCGCCGCCTCGTCGCCGAAGTAGCTCACCTGCGCCTGCAGATAGGACTCGTCGGTGAACAGGCGGGCGATGCGGAAGCGGCGCATGCCGACGGTCAGGATATCCATGCGGCCGTCGTCGTAGCGCCGGATCACCTTGACGATCTTGGCGGTGCAACCGACGCGCGCGACGCTGTCCTTGCCGGCGCACACCATCCCGAACACGCCCTCGCCGTCGAGCACCGCGGCCACCATCTTCTGGTAGCGCTCCTCGAAGATGTGCAGCGGCAGGGGCGCGCGCGGATACAACACCACGTTGAGCGGAAACAGCGGTACTGTCGCGTCAGGTTCCGGCATCGCCTCGCACCGCCGCCAGCATACACGCTCAGCCGGAATCTGTCCGACAGCGATTCGGCTCACACCAGGGCGCCCAGCTTTTCGCTCAGAAACTCCGATTTTTCGCGCAGGCCGATGCCGCCGGTGTCGATCAGCAGGCAGTTGGGGCGCGCGCCATCGAGGCGCACGCTGCCCTGGCTGTCGGCGATCAGGCGCGTCACCTTGTCCACCGATACCTGCTGCAGGCGCGCGAACTCCACCCGCACCACGCCGCGCTGCTCGCGTAGCGAGGCTACCGCAAGGCGCCGGCACGCGATGCGGATCTCGGCGATCGACAGCAAGCTCAGCACCACGTCGGGGAGCGCGCCGAAGCGGTCGATCAGCTCGCCGTGCACGCGCTCCAGCTCGCCGGCCGTGGTGACGCTGGAGATCTTCTTGTACACCTCCATCTTGACCACCGGCTCGGAGATGTAGTCGTCCGGGATGTAGCCGGAGTACTCCAGCTCCAGGTAGACATCGGGAATATCGAGATCGGCGCGCCGCCCGTCGCTGCCCAGCGCCGCGATCGCCTGGTCGAGCAAGCGCACGTACATGTCGTAGCCCACCGCCAGAATGTCGCCCGACTGCTCGCCGCCGAGCAGGTTGCCGGCGCCGCGCACCTCCAGATCCTTCATCGCCACCTTGAAGCCGGCGCCGAGTTCGGTGAAGTCGGAGATGATCCGCAGCCGCTTCATGGCCAGCTCGGTCAGCGCCTGGTCCTTGGGATAGAACAGGTACGCGTACGCCGGCCTTCCCGATCGCCCCACCCGCCCGCGCAACTGGTAGAGCTGGGCGATGCCGAACATGTCGGCGCGATCGATGACGATCGTGTTGACGTTGGGGATGTCCAGCCCGTTCTCGATGATCGTGGTGGTCACCAGAACTTCGAACTCGCCGCCGACGAAGCGGTGCATCACCTCTTCCAGATCCGCCTCGCCCATCTGGCCATGCGCGAACTCGATGCTCGCCTCCGGCAGCAGCCGCACCAGGAAGCTGCTGATCTCGCGGATCGAGCGCACCCGGTTGTGCAGGTAGAACACCTGGCCGCCGCGCGCCAGTTCCTTGCGGATGGCGTCGGCGATCAGCTCCTCGTCGAACTCCTGGATGAAGGTCTCGATCGGCAGCCGGTTCTGCGGCGGCGTGGTGATCAGCGACATGTCGCGAATCTTGGTGAGCGACATATGCAGAGTGCGCGGAATCGGCGTCGCGGTCAGCGTCATGCAGTCGATGTTGGCCCTCATCTCCTTGAGCCGCTCCTTGTGCTTGACCCCGAAGCGCTGCTCCTCGTCGATCACCAGCAGGCCGAGGTTCTTGAACTGGACATCCTTCTGGATCAGCCGGTGGGTGCCGATCACCACGTCGACGCTGCCGGCCGTGACCGCCGCCACCACCGCGCGCTGTTCCTGCCGGCTGCGAAACCGCGACAGCATCTCGATCTTGACCGGGAACGGCGCGAACCGCTCCAGGAACGTCTCGAAGTGCTGCTCCGCGAGGATCGTGGTAGGCGTCAGCACGGCGACCTGCTTGCCGCCTATCACCGCCTTGAACGCGGCACGCAGCGCCACCTCGGTCTTGCCGAACCCGACGTCGCCGCAGATCAGCCGGTCCATGGGGCTCGGCGCCTCCATGTCCGCCTTTACCTCTTCGATACAGGTGATCTGGTCCGCGGTCTCCTGATAGGGGAAACCCGCCTCGAACTGCTCCTGCCAGTCGGTGTCGGTGTCGAACGCCGTGCCCTGCACCCGCTTGCGGCGCGCGTAGAGCTGGATGAGGTGTTCGGCCAGCTCCTCCACCGACTTGCGCACCTTCGCCTTGCGCGAGTCCCACGCCTTGCCGCCGATGCGGTCCAGCTTAGGGGCGCGCCCCTCCTTGCCCACGTAGCGCTGGATCAGGTTGACCTGCTCGATCGGCACAAAGACGTGCTCCTCGCCGCCGAACTCCAGATTGATGTAATCGCGCTCGTTGCCGAGCACGCGCATCCGCTCCAGGCCGAGGTACTTGCCGATGCCGTAGTTGACGTGCACCACGTAGTCGCCGGCGGAGAGATCCACGAACGAGTCGATCGCCTCGCTCTTCGCCGCGGCCGCCGCGCGCGGAATGCGCCGCTTGCGCCCGAAGATCTCGTTCTCCTGGATCACCACGATCCCGGCGTCCGGCAGGGCGAAGCCGGCGCTGATGCTGTGCGGGAAGATGCGCACCTGCGCACTGCGCCCCAACTCGCCAAGCATGGCGGCGAGGCGCTGCGCCTGATGCTCGTACACGGCGAAGATCAGCACCTCGTTGGCGCTCGCCACCAAGCGCCCCACCTCGTCGCGGAAGTAAGGAATGTTGCCGAAGAAGGAGCGCGGCGGATCGCAGGGCAGCCGCAACCGCTGTTCCGGCGGGGCGCCGAACTCCGCGCCGCCGGCGCTGGGCGCCAACTCGTGAAACGCGATGCGGCGCGGATGCTCGCGGACCAGGCGCGGGTAATCAAGCAGAAACGACTTGGGCAGCGGCGCGAAGTGGGCGCCCGCGACCTCCCTGCGATACAGCTCCTGGTATTCCTTGCGCACCGCGGCGTACGTGGAGTCGAGTCGTTCGTCGCCGGCCAGCACCAGCAGCGCCGCGGGAGGCAAAATCTGCAGCAGGCTCGCCGGTTCCGCAAAGCACAGCGGAAAGAACAACTCGGCGCCGCGCGCATCGGGATCGCGGCGCACCCCTTCCAGGAACAGCTCGCGCCCCTCCTCCGGCAACGGCGACTGCGCCAGATTGGCCGCCAGCGTGTCCAGCTCCAGTCCCGCCATGTGCACTTCGCGCGCCGGGTAGACCGCGGCGCGCTGCAACGCCGCTACCGAGCGCTGCGTGTCCGGCTCGAATTCGCGCAGCTCCTCGACGGTGTCGAAGTCGAGCACCACGCGCACCGCGTGCTCGCGGTCGTAGGGGTAGATGTCGATCACCTCGCCCTTGACCGAGAATTCGCCATGGATCGACACGCGCGGCACGCGCATGTAGCCGAGCGTCACAAGCTGCTCCTCGACCTCGATCGGATCGAGCTCGCTGCCCAACGCCAGCCGGAATATCCGCTCGCGCAAGTAGTCGGCCGGCGGCACCGGCGTGAGCAGGGCGCGCAGCGAGGTGACCACGATATCGATCTGCTCCGGGGCGGTAACCAGCTCGGCGAGCACGCCGGCGCGTTCACCGAACACCGCCGGCAGCGGCGACGCGCTGGCGTAGGGCAGCAGCCCCCACCACGGGAACCGCCGGATCCGGTCGCGCCCGCTCACCGCGGCCTCCGCGGGCGCGGCAACGCCGGTTGGACGCCCGTTCCCGATCACCGCGCCCGACACGGCCGCGGCGCTCGATACGGCCGCGGCGCTCGATACGGCCGCGGCGCTCGATACGTACGCGGCGCCGGAGGCGGAAGCGGCGTCCGAAGCGGACGCCGCGCCGGCGGAGCCCGCGGTCGCGGACAGCGCGGCTACGGCAGAAGACGCCCCCGGAGCAGCACCCGGCAGCGCGCCACCGGCCGGCAGCGACTCCGCGGTCAGGTGCAGGTCGCCGGCCAGCAGGTCGGCCTCCTGCTCGGTCGGCGTCACCACCACCAGCGGCCCGCCAGCGGCCTCCCGCAGCCAGTGCAGCAGCAACGCCGCGAAACCGCCCTGCACCCCCTCTATCGCCGCCGGCAGCACACCGCCGGCAACCCGCCGCAACAGCTCCCGCGGCGCCTCCGCCCCGGCCACGCGGCTGCGCACCAGCCGGGCGAGCTGGATCCCGCCCGCCGGCGGCGCCGGCGCCCGCCGCACCGCCGCCCGCCGCCGCTTGCGCTTACTCATCGCAGCTCCTCAATTTACCGACCATTCCACTAGCTCGCACGAAATGCTCGCGGCAACCGGCGACAGTAAGTGGGCCGGCCACGGCGAGCAACCGAATATATCACCCCGTCGTGACGGCCTTCAACAGCACCCTCCCGCGTCATCCCGCATCCCCGCGTCGTCCGTGTTGGCGCATCGTCCAAAGGTTCGAGCGTGGACGACAACTGATTGATTCGGGTATACAATCGTTCAGCAGCCCCAAACACGGGTTGCGACGAACTCCGTGTGTGGACGTACCGCGATGACAAAACAGAGCATTCGGACCTTGGAAGTCGGCAATTTCAAGAGCATCGACTCGCTTCAGATCCACGGCCTCTCGCCGTTCTCAGTTTTTGCGGGAGCCAATGGATCAGGCAAGAGCAACTTTATCGATGCCCTCGACTTTGTCAGTACCTTCGTACGCCATGGTATCGACGCAGCGCTCCAGAAGTATGGAGGCATCAAGAATATCCGTTCGCGAAAGCGCGCAGCATCGAAGGCGGACCGATTCGATTTTCAAATCGCCTGCGAGTTCGTTGATGAGCAAGGACTGGTGTCAGTATTCGACTATTCTCTTCGCATACATCGCTTCTACGAGCAACCGGAACCGGAAGAGTTCCTTAACGTCAATGGCGACCGGGTGATTACCCGCAAGATCGGTAACGGTCGGACGTGGCTGCTAGGAAGACCTGATATTCAAGGATTCCCGAGTGTCTTTTCTGCGTTGTCACTCATGCCGGAGAGTGATATTACACGCTTTCTGAAACAACTAAGCGTATATCGGATCGATCCCGCCGACGCGAAGACGCCGGACCTGACCGATGTGGATTCCACACGATTGGATGGAAAAGGTAGCAACCTTGCAAGCGTATTGCGGCGTTTGGAGGGCGACGCAGAAGTCTCCGCCGAAATCCTCGACTGGATGCAGATGATTGTTCCTGGCGTCGCAAGGGTTCAGACACGTCAGCAAAAATCGGATAATAGTACGGCCCTTCTCATCAAGGAAACTGGAACCAAGACACGTTTTCCTACGCATCTCGTTTCGGACGGCACGCTACACGCCCTCTGTATGCTGGTGGCGGTGCTCGGAACTCCGGAAAGACTGGGCTTGACATTGGTTGAAGAGCCGGAACGAGGTCTGCACGCTAAGGCTATCCGGGCGCTTGTCGATCTCATGCGCCAGCAGGCGTCGTCCGAACGTCCCATCTGGCTAACCACTCACAGCGAATCGGTGGTTCGGGCACTTGAGCTCAGCGAGCTAGTGCTGGTGGATAAAGTCGATGGGCGTACGACCATGAAGCGTGCCGATGCCGGAAACCTGAAACAGCATGATCTCGCACCCTTGACCGTTGACGAGGCTTGGCTGACAAACCTTCTGGACGGCGGCCTGCCGTGGTAACCGTTGGGTTCGTAGAGGAAATCAGTCGCATGAGGAATCAAAGAGGTCCTGGAAGAAACAGGCTCATATTTGCCAGAAAGATGATCGGACGCTACCAATTCGCAAACGGGTTCTTCACCTCGACGCCGCCATAGCGCTGACCGGGGTTCAGATCCTCCGAGTACACCACCGAGCAGTTCGCCCGTCCTGCCACGGCCAGGATCAGTGCATCCCGGAAGGAGACTTGCCACAGAACCACTCCGTCGATGGCCTGGTTGATGTCCTCCAGCGTTACCTCCAGCAGATCGAGCCGATGCAGCGTCGCCACGATTGCTTTTGCCTGCAGTGGGTCGATGGCAAGCTTCCTGGTGGCCATAACGAAGAACTCCTGCACGACCTGAGTGGAAATCACGCCATTGCCGTCGGCCGCGGCAGCGCGAAGCAACGCACGTGCCCGGCGCCGCTTGTCCGGCTCATCCCGATCGCTCGCGTACACCAGCACGTTGGTGTCGAGAAACACCTTAGACATCGTACAGGTCGCTGCGACGCCACGTGCGGCCACCGGAACCCCCCGCGGCCTCGTCCATCGCGCGGAACGTCTCCTCGGTCCAGTCCGACTGTTGATAGACGAGCTTGTGCAACTGTTCCCGGATCAACGCGTTGAACGACATGCCGCGCCGCCGGGCGTATTCGCGCCCTCTCTCGATGAGTTGCTCTTCCATCGCCAGTGTTACATTACGCATATTGCTGTTTCCACACTGCAATGTGTCACAGGATAAGTGTGCTGGCAAGCAGGTGGCCGCGGTGACCGGGGCGACGCTCCGCGGCGTTCTTGTTCCTTGCTGCCGGCGGGCGGTTGCGGCTACCTTTGCGCGCAGTACATGCAGCAACGCGACTGTTACCGGTTTACCTCCGAGAGTGTGGGCGAGGGCCACCCCGACAAGCTGTGCGACCAGATTTCCGACGCCGTGGTGGACGCGGCCCTGGCCGAGGATCCCGCCTCCCGAGTTGCGTGCGAGACGTTCGCCACCACCGGGCTGATCCTGGTCGGCGGCGAGATCAGCACGCGCGCCTCGCTGGATCCGCAACAGCTCGCGCGCGAAGTGCTGCGCGATGCCGGCTACGACGATTCCGCGCTCGGCATCGACTACCAGACCTGCGCGGTGCTCAACGTCATGCACGCGCAGTCGCCGGACATCGCGCAGGGGGTGGACCGTGGCCCGGCGGGGCAACAGGGAGCCGGCGACCAGGGACAGATGTTCGGCTACGCCTGCTCCGATACCCCGCATCTGATGCCCGCCCCGATCCATTTCGCGCATGCCATCATGCTGCGCGCTGCGCAGGTGCGGAAGAGCGGCCGGCTGCCGTTCCTCGGTCCCGACGGCAAGTGCCAGGTGTCGGTCCGCTACGAGGCCGGCCGCCCGGCGGCGATCGAGACGGTCGTCCTCTCCCACCAGCACCGCGAAGCGGTCACCCAGGAGCAACTCAGGGAGGCGCTGGTGGAGGAGGTGATCAAGGCGGCGCTGCCGGCGGCGATGCTCGACGGCGACGTGACCTACCTGATCAACCCGACCGGCCGCTTCGTGGTGGGCGGGCCGCACGGCGACTCCGGTCTCACCGGGCGCAAGCTGATCGTAGACACCTACGGCGGCAAGGCGCGCCACGGCGGCGGCGCATTCTCCGGCAAGGATCCCTCCAAGGTGGACCGCTCGGCGGCCTACATGGCGCGCTACGTGGCCAAGAACATCGTCGCCAGCGGAATCTGCGGCGAATGCGAGGTGCAGATTGCCTATGCCATCGGGGTGGCGGAACCGGTGTCGTTGTACGTGCACACCTTCGGCAGCGCCACGGTGGCCGAGCAGCGCATCGAGGACGCGGTGCGCGAGGTGTTCGACCTGACGCCGGCCGCCATCATCGCCGCGCTCGACCTGGCGCGTCCGATCTACCGGCGCACCGCCACTTACGGGCATTTCGGACGCGATGAGTTCTCCTGGGAACGGACCGATCGCGCCGCGGCAATTCAGGACGCCCTGTCCTGATCGAGCGGGCGCACCCGTGACACCGCGGAATCGTGCGACGGCGGACCGCTACCGGCTACCGCGTTCAGCGGCGCTGGCCGGCAGACGCCGTGGGTGACCGTCGGCGCCGCGCAGCTGGTCAAACGCGGCAGCCGCCGTTGGTGCCGGAGGAGGTATCCGAACAGCGGCAACGGGCCTTGGCATTGCTGGCCGCGGCAGCGCTGTTCCTGGCATCGGTCGAGTACGTCATCCCGAAGCCGGTGCCGTTCCTGAAGCTGGGACTGGCCAATCTGCCGGTGCTGGTGGCGCTGACGGTGATGCGGCCGCGCGAGATCTTCACCCTGGTGGCGCTCAAGGTGGTCGGCCAGGGCATCGTTCAAGGCACCCTGTTCTCGTATATCGTGCTGTTCTCGGCGGCCGGCTCGCTGGCCAGCGCCGCCGTCATGCTGTTGCTGCACCGCGGCCTGGGGCGCCACGTCTCCCTGGTCGGGGTGAGCATCATGGGTGCCCTGGCGAGCAACCTGGCGCAGGTCGCCGCGGCACGCCTGATCATCTTCGGCGAGAGCGCCTGGCTGATCGCGCCCGCGTTCCTGATAACCGGGACCATCTCCGCGCTCCTGCTTGGCCTGTTTGCGGAGCGGTTCGTGCAGCGCTCCCGGTGGCTTGAGGAGTTCCGGCAGATGTCCGCGGCGGCGGCGTGACCCGCTGGTGACCGGCGGACAGCGCGGCTACCAGCCCGCGGTGCCGAGCGGATCGGTCGGATCCAGGCTCCACTGCGCCTGTCCCATGACCCACGCCGACCCGGTAAGGCGCGGCTGGATCGCGGCCAGCGGCCCCACCGCCGTTTGCGCCACGATGCGGCCGCTGAACTCGCCGCCGGCGATGCCTTCGTTGCGGAACTCCTCGCCCACCGCCAACTCGCCGCGCGCATGCAGCACCGCCATGCGCCCGCAGGTGCCGGTGCCGCACGGCGAGCGGTCGTAGAACGTCTCGCTCTCCACCACCACGTTGCACTGATTCGCCGCCGCATCGGCCCGCGGCGCGCCGTAGAACGACACGCCGATCAACCCGCGTGCAATCTGCGCATGCAACGGGTGCTCCACCTCGGCGATTCCGTTGCGCGCCTCCTTGATGGCACTGCCGAGGCGCAGCAGCTCCGGCAGATTGGCGGCGTCGATCGACTGTCCGATGGCGGCGGCATCCACGTAGAGATACCAGTTGCCGCCGAAGGCGACGTCGCCGCGCACCTCGCCCACGCCCGGCACCGCGACGCAGACGTCGCGTTCGAACAGGAATGCCGGCACGCTGTCGAAACTGACCGCGGCCACGCGCCGCCCGTCCCAATGCGGCTCGGCGGTCACCACCCCGGCGGGAGTCTCCAGGCGCACCGGGCGGCCGCCCGGCAGGCGCCCGCTCCCGCACAGGGCGGTCACCACGCCGATAGTGCCATGCCCGCACATGTCGTCGTACCCAACCTGGCTGGCAAACACCACCCCGACATCGGCCACCTGCGACGGCACCACGTAGGCCGCGTACATCGCCCCGTGGCCGCGCGGCTCGCGGCACAGAAAGGTGCGCAACTCGTCGTACTCAGCACGCGCGCAGGCGCGCTGAGCGGCCACGCTGCCACCGGCGAAGGCGGGCAGGCCGTCCACTACCACCCGGGTCGGGTGGCCGCAGGTATGGGTCTCGATGGTGGTAAGATGCAGATCCGATTCCGTGGTCATGGCGACCCGCTATTGTGGCGCGCACCGGGCCAGCCGGCAACCGGTCGACCGGGCATCCCGGGCATCGCTCGGGCCTCGCGGTGGCCGCCCGCCGGCGGTCACGGACCGGCGTGCCGCGGCGGCGGCCGCGGCGGCCGCGGCGGCCGCGCGCTCAACAGCAATGCCGCGCAGACGGCGCTCAGCGCCGCCGCGATCATCCACGAGACGCGGTACGTTCCCGTCACGTCGTGCAGCAAACCAGCCAGCGGCGCGCCGAACCCGGCCGCCAACACTGTGATCGGCAGCACCACCCCGCGGATCGTGCCGACAAAGCGCCAGCCGAAGTACTGCGCCCAGATCACCCCCTGCACCACCAGATTCAGCCCGATCGCGGCACCGAACACGATGACGGAGGCGAGCAGCAGGGGCAGCCATGCCTGCCCCACGGTCATCAAAGCTATGGCTGCGCAGAACAGCACGCACGAGATGGCGCCGACGAAGCGCACCGCCAGCCGCTCCACCACGAAACCGGCCGCCAGCGCGGTCACCGTAGCGACGGCCGCGTCGATTCCGAAGGCGTAGGAAACCGTGGTCGGGCTGAAGCCAAGCTCCACCCAATGCGGCACGCGATGCACGCTCGCCGCGCCGAGCAGGAAGCCGAGGATGGCGAACGTGGCGGTCAGTTTCCACATCGCCGAGGTACGTAGCGCCGCCGCCAGGGTCCAGCGCGGATCGTCATCGGCCGGCGGCGCACTGCTGCGGCTGGCGCCCGCGGCGCTGCTCCGGCGGCGGCGCGGCGGGCCGCCGTCCGCCGGCAGCCCGAGATCGCCCGGCTGCCGCCGCAGCAACACGATCAGCGTCAGGACGGCGGCCGACAGCCACGCCAAGGTCACCAACGCCGAGCGCCAACCGTGGCGGCCGATCAATGACTGCGTCAGCGGCAGCAGCAATGCGCCGCCAACGCCCAGTCCCAGTTGCACGATCCCGGTGGCGCGGCCGCGCAGCCGCACGAACCACTTGGACACCGGAACGGTGGCGATCAGCGCGCCGCCTCCCGGCGCCGTCCAGCCGCTCGCTCCCAGGGCCAGCAGCACGCCGAACAGCATGCCCGCCGTCTGCGCGCGCGACAGGATCAGCAGGCCGGCGACCGCCACCACGCCCGCCACCAGCACCGGGACGCGCGGCCCGCGGCGGTCGAGCCAGCGGCCGATCACGATACCGCTCAGCCCGCCGGCCCACAGGCGCGCCGTCTGCGCCCAGCCGATCATTTGCCGCGACAGGCCGAGCTCCTCGCTGATCGGAATCACGAACAGCCCGAAGTTGAGCGTGCCGCTCGCCTGACCGAGCGCGTTGAACAGAAACATGGAGCCGACGATCACCCAGCCGTAGAAGATGCCGCCGCTGTCGGCGGAGCGGGCTGCCCGCGGCGCTCTGCTCAGCGGCAAGCCGGACTCGCCGCCGCGCCGCGCGAGCGAACTTCGGTAGAGGAAATGTCGCACCGGAACAGCGCCTCCGGCAGCGCACGAAACAGGCCCCGGTGCGGTGCCGGTATGCGCGGCGCGACGTCGCTCAGGGTGAGGTAGCGCCCGCCGATGCGGCGGCCGGCCACCAGCAGGCTGCATTCGCGATCGGCAATCGCCGCCAGGGCCGCTTGCATCGCCCGCGGCGCGCCGCCGTAGAAACGCGCGTCCACGAGGCGTTCCGCGGTGTCGGCGCCGACCACGAAGGCGGCGCCGGGATACAACGCCGCCTTGGCGGCAAACAGCGGCGCGCGCGACAACACCACCGGTGCACGCGCCGCGAACTGCGCCGCTCGCCGTTGCGCCTCCGGCAGCGAAAGCGGAGCCTTGTCGGCATTCGCCAGCGGCAGCTCGTACACCACCGCGCGACCGAGAAACGATGCGGCCGCGTGCCCCAGGGCCAGATGGCCGACATGCAGCGGGTGGTACGCCCCCGACACCAGCACCTTGCCGCGCCAGTCGACCGGCGCCGGCACGACCTGCGCCGCTGTGTCCAGCATCACCCAGCCGCAACCGGTTTCGAGGGCGGCGAGCGCATCGGATGGCCGAAACTCACGGTTCGCCTCCGTTTCCGGCGCCCCGGCACGTTCGCACACGCGGGCAACGTCGACTCCGCACACGGCGGCCAGTTCCGCCACCAACAGCGTGCTGACCGCCACCTCCTGCTGCTGCCGGGCCGCGGCTCGCCCGCTCTGCGAGCCACGCTCAGGGAACGCCAACTCGCTGACCGCGGTGCCGAGCGCGCCGGCCACCGCAACGAATGCATGGTCGGCGCCGCGCCGCGGGCGGTCGGTGGCCAGCGCCGCCGTGCAGGCGGCACCTACCACCGGCGCCCCCGGTCCGGCCAGCAGCCGGGCGCGACGCCGCGCCGCCGCCGCCATGGCGGCGGCCACGGCGGCGGACACCGCGGGCTCCGGCACCGCGCCGAGCAGCGCCGCCAGCGAGGCGTGGCAGTACCGGTCGGTGGCCTCCAGCACGGTGCGCGACGACCCGCCCACGGTATGCAGCCAACTCACCGCCAGGGTGCCCGCACCGGCCACCTCGATCACCGCCTGCTGCGGCGTGGCGTGCAGCGCGCGCACCAGATCCGTCACCGCGCGCCACGCGCCGGTGCGCGGTCAGGCAGGTGGCGCACCGGCGGCCGCGGCGGCGGCCGGGTCCGCGGGGTTCGCCTGCAACCAGTCGCGCAACGGCGCATCGCCCGGCTTTGGCGACGTATAGCCGTGGCCGCCGCTCGGACTGGTGCCGAGCAGTTGCCGCCGGATCGGGTCGCAGTGCGCCAGGTAGTGGTCGATGGTCATGTCGTCACGCGGCCTGAGCCAGCGGTAGCTGTAGCCATAAAACAGCGCCTTGCGTGCATAGTCGGCGTAGTTCTCCGTCCCGGTATGCCAGATACGGCGGTCGAACAGCACGATGCCGCCGCGCGGCACCAGCACCTCGGTGGCGCCGGGTGGATCGAGGTCACGGTGCTCGCGATCCACCAGCGCGTTCTTCAGGTGGCTGCCCGGCACCGCGCCGAAGTTGCCGCGCCCCTTGACGCTGCAGTCGGTGAGAAAGAACGCCACCTTCAGCGACACGCGCGGCTGCGGGTCCGACTCCAACTCGGCATTGAGCCGGTCGCTGTCCTGATGCCAGCCGCGCGTTCCCGGCGGGGCGCCCTGCCCAGCCCCCGGGCTGACGATCATGTGGCTGTGATAGACCTGGATGTTCCAACCCAGAATGTCCATCACCTTGGGGAAGCTGGCCGGCCAGTCGACCATGTCGAGAAACCGCTGGTCCTTGCCGAGGAAGTCGTACATGTTGACCTTGTCGAGTTCGGTGGTCCCGCGCGCCGCGCGCTCGGCGGCCCACACCTTGTCGAACGCTTCCTCCAGGCCGTCGGTCACCGACTCCGGCAGAACCTCGTCGAGTATCAGGTAGCCGTCGCGCCCGAACGTCTCACCCTCGGCCGGGGTCAGACGCTGGTCGAGCCACGCGCCGCTGTCGGCGCGGACGTTAGCCAAGGACACTGCGTCAGCCCACGGCACGCGCAAACAGGTTGCGCGTCTCGAGCCCCGCGTTGGCCGCTTCGCCGTAGGCGTGGCGGAACCGGGACTGGCGCTTTTTGGCTTCATCGAGCACGCCGGGGATGCACAACCATCCCTGGGTGTCGAAGGTGAATTTCTGTTCCTCGGTGAGGGGAACGACGGGCACACCGTCGGCGTTGGTTGCGCTCAACTGGCGCGACTCCGGGCGCAGATTGCCGAAGTTGTCCCAGTTGTCGTCGAACACGAACGGTGCCGCGCCGTTGGACGTAAAGGTGGATTGTCCCATGATGCTTCATTCTGCGCCGCCCGGCCCGCACTGGCAAGTACTCCCGCATCGCCGGCATCGCTGTAAGTTTCCGCAGCTCAGGGCGTTGCGGAAACGGGTGGCCAATCGTTACCATTGAGGGCAATGGTGCAATGGTGACCGGAACACGATGAGAGTCGACGCAGAGGCAACGCCGGCCGGCCAGCCTGGGGTAAGCCTGTGCTATCCCGACGCGCCGCACTACGGCGGCGGCGCGCGGCTCAGCCGCCAGGCGGCCGAAGACATCGGGATCGCGGCGGTGCGCGAGCGGTTCGGGCTGCCGGAAGAGTTCCTGTACGAGCTGTGTCAGGACGTCGACACGATCGGCTACCGGCAGCGCATCCTGGCCGACGTGCTGGCATCGGATGAGCTGTGCGCGGTATTGCGGGAAGTACGCCCGATGCTGCGCGAGCTGGCCTATTTCCGCACCACGCGCAAGGAGCAGAGCGCGCCGCTGCAGCAGGCGGTGTGGCGGCTCGGCGAGCTGGAGACCTACGTCTCCTGCCTGCAGCGGCTGGCCGACGCCGCCGCGCTGTCCGACCTCAAGTCGCAGGGCATGCAGGCGCTGCTCGCGTTCGTACAGCGGCGGCGCGCGGACCCGGTATACCAGCGCCTGGTAAAGGAACTGCCCGCGCTGCGCGGCGGCCTCAAGCGGCGCGCCAGCGTCAGCATCGGCATCAACCTGGACGACCAGTTGCGGCCCGCCGAGGCGACGCTGCTGGCGGTGCACGACGAGAAGTTCGCCGAGCGCCCGCTGCTGACCCGCATCTTCGGCGCCGCCACCCCCTATCAGCCGGTGGCCAGCATCAAGCGGGTGGCGGCCATGGGCAGCCTGCTCGGCGACCTGGACCAGATTCTCGGCGCGGTGGCGCGCCCGCTGGCCAGGGCGCTCGGGCAGTACGTCCGCCTGCAGGTGCAGGATCTGCTGTCACTGGAACGGGAGATCGCGTTCTATCTGGGCGCGGCGCAACTGTTCGGCGCGCTCCGGGCACGCGGCCTGCCGGTGTGCCGGCCGCGGCTCGCCGGCGCCAGCGAACGGCACCTGCAGGTGACCGGGTTGTACAACGTCAACCTCGCCCTCGGCGGCAGTGAGGAGGCGGCGCGCGCCATCGTCGGCAACGACCTGGACATGGCCGCCAACGGGCGCATCCTGGTGCTCACCGGCCCCAACCAGGGCGGCAAGACCACCTTCGCCCGCGCCGTCGGTCTGCTGCAAGTGCTTGCCCAGGCCGGTCTGTACGCCCCCGCCGCGGGCGCCGTGGTCAGCCCCGCGGACGTGGTGGACACCCACTTCCCGGTGGAAGAACCGGGCCACGCCGAGGGCGGCCGGCTGGCCGAGGAGGCGCGCCGGCTGGCGTCGATCTTCGCCGCCACCAGCGAGCACAGTCTGATCCTGATGAACGAGTCGCTGGCCAGCACCAGTCCCAGCGAAAGCCTCTACCTGGCGGATGACGTGGTGCGCGGGCTGCGCCTGCTCGGCGCGCGCGCGGTGTTCGCTACCCATCTGCACGAACTCGGCGAGCGGGTCGACACGATCAACCGCGAGGTGGCGGGCGCCAGCCGGCTGGTCAGCATGGTGGCCGGCATCGAGTCGAGCGACGCCGGCACCGGCAGCAACGGCGAGGTGCGCCGCACCTACCGGATCCGGCCCGGCCCGCCGGTCGGCTTGAGCTACGCGCGCGACATCGCGCGCCGCTACGGCATCAGCTTCGACGACATCCGCGCCCAACTCGCCGCCAAGCAACCCACCCCGTCGCCGGCAAACTGAGCCGGCTTACGCTGCCAGCGCAGTGAGGTCGAAGGAGTCGATCAGCCGCTCGGTAGCAGCGTCGTACAGGTTGCCGCGGCGCACACGCAGGTACACCCGCTGGCCGGTTCGCCACCGCGAAACCGCTCCCGCCACGCGTGCCACCAGTCCCTCGCGGCGGCCCGCGAAGCGCAGGTGAATCAGGGTCGCCGCCCCCTGCGGCAGCACCGCGAACACCTCGAACGACGGGCCCGCGTCCTCCTGCTGCCCGGCCGCCACCATCTCCAGATCCTCGACGCGCACGTTCAGCACCACCCGCTGGCCGTTGAACGCAGCGTGCAAGGCGGGCAGCCGGAACGGACGATCCGGTGCGGCCGCCGCGGCCAGCCGCACACTGCCATCCGCCCGCGTCACCGTGGCCGGAATCAGGTTGGATTGCGGCAGGCCGGTCATTTCCGCCACCTGCAGCGTCTCGGGACGGTGGTACAGGTCGTCGGCGCCGCCGATCTGGTGGATCACGCCGTGGAACATGATGGCGATCCGGTCGGCCATCGCGAACGCTTCGGAGACATCGTGGGTTACGTACAGGGAGGTGGCGCCGGTACGGCGATGCAGCCGCTTCAGGTCGGTGCGCAGCGCCACCCGCAACTTGGCGTCGACGTTGGACAGCGGCTCATCGAACAGCAGCACTTCCGGTTGCCCCACCAGCATGCGGGCCAGCGCCAC
This sequence comes from Spirochaetia bacterium, assembly GCA_965262935.1. GTDB lineage: Bacteria > Spirochaetota > Spirochaetia > SZUA-6 > Bin103 > Bin103. Next base: position 3,811,445 of record OZ253572.1, read on the forward strand.
CCGCTGCTGCTGGCCGCCCGAGAGCTGGCGCGGGTAGCGCTCCTCCAGTCCGGCAAGATCGACCAGGGCCAGCGCCTGCTCCACCTTCAGGGCGATCTGCTCGCGCGCCATGCGCTGCGTCTTGAGGGGGAACGCCACGTTCTCCATGGCGGTCATGTGGGGGTACAGCGCGTAGTTCTGAAATACCATTCCCACGCCCCGGCGCGCCGGCGGCACGTCGACCGCCAGCGGCGCCGAGAACATGCAGTGGTCGCCGAACGTGATCTCGCCTTCGGTAGGCCGTTCCAGGCCGGCGATGGCGCGCAGCGTGGAGGTCTTGCCGCTCCCCGAGGCGCCGAGCAGCACCATGAACTCACCCTCTTCCACATGCAGCGCCAAGTTGTTCACCGCCAGCACCTGGTCGTAGCGAATGGTCAGGTCGCGAGCCGTTATGCTCGGCACGGCCCCCTCCGGAGACGCACGTGAATCCGGTGCCGCCGGCCCACCGCGTGGCTCACCAGCAACCGAGCAGGCGGCGCAGCAGCACGATCTGGCCGACGTGATAGGAGTTGTGGTCTGCCACCACCAACGCCTCGCGCAGCAGCGTCTGCCCGGTGCCGTGCGCGAACGGCCGGTACAGGTCAGCCTGCGGATCGGACACCAGCCCTACCATCGCAGCGCAGTCCGCCAGAAACGCGTCTACGCTCTCCTCCCAAGCGCCCGGCGGCGGCGAAGCAGAGGCCGGCCAATAGCCGTCCGGCCAGGCCGGCGACACGTGGGCGGAGTCGCGGCTGAACTCCAGGATGTCCCACTGCGCAATGCGCAGGTGCTCCAGTTGCTGCCAAAGAGACGCTTCCGCCCCGTTCGGGATCACCCCGCGCCGATCCTCGGGAACGTCCGCCACCGCCCGCTCGAACGGCACATGCGCCCCGCGCCCGTGCAACAGCTTCACCAAGTGCTCCCGCAGCGCCGTGTCACTCATGGAACCGAACATATACAGCAGCCACGCGCGGCGCCAAGTGCACCGCTCGCCGCATCCGTCGCTGACGCGCGTTACCGCACCGGCAGCGAGCCTGCTCCGTTACACGCATCGGCCACTTCCCGGCACGTCGAACTGTATCCGAGATGATCGTCGATCAGCCGAGTCAGGACGAGCCGCACCCATCCTCCATCCGGCACTGCGTCGTCTTTGGTATCGAGAAACTCATTGGTTCCTTGCGGATCAGTACCATCTCTGAGAAAAACGACCCGAAAGTTGTACTGAAAAGCATTCACCAGTGTGTAGAACAGGCACGATTTGAAACTGAAACCCACGGCAAGCAGGGTATCTATGCCGCAATCTCTCAGCGACTAGCGGCCCAACGAGGCATCGCGGGCGCCGGAACACCGGACCGAGACGGCCTTCCTCGTCGCCGGTAGTGAAGCTCGTGGACCATGTCCTGAGACCCGTCCGGCCAGGGTCGATTGTACAGATAGATGGGTCTGATCCCAATCGAGCGGCAGGTGGCCAACGCCGGGGCAATGTGCGATGTGACGACAGAATTACAAGCCGGACCACAATCGCCATCACAATCTATCAGTACGAACCCGGTCTTCTCCGAATCGATACGTAGAGTCGTGAATGCGGATTCCGCACGCACGCAACGTCCGCCGTGGTGGTAGGGGCCGCAACGGGCCCCCACGCTGCGGATGAGAATGACCTTCATTGGAGGGGTAGCTGCCCGACAGGGATTCGAACCCCGACGAACAGATCCAGAGTCTGTCGTGCTACCGTTACACCATCGGGCAGGGAACAGGCGTCAATATAGCATATCCGCCGATGCAGCGTCAGCTATCGATTCGGGGAATCAGGGGAGGAGATAGGTGGCGGCGGCCTGCGGGCCGGCCATGACGTTGAACTTCTCCGCGTACTTGACGCCGCACTCGTTGCCCACCGCGGCGCGCCGCTTGCGCAGGTTGTCGGCGGCGTTCTGCCAGTTGTACACCGAGGCGTACAGTTCCATCACCTCCTGGATCTTGTCCATGTGCGGGGTGATGTCGACGTAGAACGGAGGATAGGGGCTGGCGTCGTCGTAGTAGGCGAAGAACGCCAACTGCTTCGGGCGGTGCGCCGGCAGCGGCGCCACCATGCGCGGCAGCCGGGCGTAGGTCACCGCGTCTTGCATCAGCTGGCCGAGGTTGCGGTGGTCGGGGTGGCCGCGCAGGAAGTTCCAGGTCACGATGGCGTCGGGGCGCACGTCGGCCACCAGCCGCGCCAGCTCCAGCGCCTCCTCGTGGGAGCGCCCGATGTGGGCGTCAGGGAAGGCGAGTTGCCGGATCTCGCAGCCGATGATGCGCGCCACCTCGGCGGTGTGGCGCTTGCGCTCCACGACGATCTCATCCATCGGCTTGTCGCCGAACAGCGAGGTCATTTCGCCGCGCGTGGCCCAGGTGAGCACCACGCGGTCGCCGCGCGCCAGATGGTTGAGGATCGTCCCGAGCACGCTCATCTCGTCGTCGGCGTGGGGGAAACAGGCAAGAATGGTCAGGGGATCACGTTGCGTATCGGACACGCGCACAGCTTACCGGTACCGGGGCGCCGCTGCTACCACCGGCCGAGGTGGCCGAGGTGCCGGAGGTGCCGAAGCGGGTCAGGCTCGGTAGGATGGTGGCGATGATCCGATTTGCCCTGTTCGGCGCGGGCCGCATCGGCTCCATGCATGCCGGCCACCTCGCGGCCTGCCCCGGCGCGCGTCTCGTGTGCGTACACGACCCGGTTGCGGGCGCGGCCGCGGCGCTGGCGGAACAGTACGGCGCCGCGGTGGCGGACAGCGTGGACGCGGCGCTCGCCGCCGGCATCGACGCGGTGCTGATCGCCTCCTCCACCAACACCCACGTCGACCTGATCGTCGCCGCCGCGCAGGCCGGCAAGGCGATTTTCTGCGAGAAGCCGATCGACCTCAGTCTGCGGCGGGTGGAAGCGTGCTGGGAGCAGGTGCGCGACCGCGGCGTACCGATCCAGATCGGCTTCAACCGCCGCTACGACGCCTCCCACCGCGGCGTGCGCGAACGGGTGGCCGCCGGCGAGATCGGCGCCCTGCACCAGGTAATCATCACCAGCCGCGACCCGGCGCCTCCCCCACTGTCCTACGTACGGGTGTCGGGCGGCCTGTTCCGCGACATGATGATCCACGATTTCGACTTGGCCCGCTTCGTGCTCGGCGAAGAGCCGACCACCGTGACCGCGGCCGGCAGCGTGCTGATCACCCCCGAGATCGCCGAACTCGGCGACATCGACACGGCGATGGTGCTGATGACCACCGCCTCCTGCATGCAGTGCCACATCAACTGCTCCCGGCAGGCGGTGTATGGCTACGATCAGCGCCTCGAAGCTCACGGCAGCGCCGGCATGGTGTGCTCCGCCAACCAGTTCCAGGACCAGGTACGCCGCTTCTCGGCCACCAGCGCCGGTGCGCCGGCGCCGTTGCAGCGCTTCTTCATCGACCGCTACCAGCCCGCCTATCAGGCCCAGCTGGCCGACTTCGTCGACGCGGTGGCGACCGGGCGGGAGCCGTCCGTGACCTTCGAGGACGGCCGCCGCGCCCTGATGCTGGCCGAGGCCGCCATCCAGTCGCTCGCCACCGGCGCCACCATCCCGGTACCGCCCCCCGCCAACCGATGACCGCTCCGATTACACCTGGGGAGATCCTTCTTGAAGAATATCTCAAGCCGATGGGGATCTCTCAGAACGCGATGAGTCGCGCCATAGGCGTTGCCCCTCGTGCGATCAATGAAATCGTACATGGCCGGCGGTCGATTACGCCGGTCATGTCTATTCGCTTCGGTGCCTTCTTTGAGCAGTCGGATCAATTCTGGCATGGGATTCAAGTGGAGTGCGACTTTCGCAAGCTGGCCCGAGACAGGCAACGGCTCATCGACGGTGTCCAGCCTGCTTCCACCGTGCGTAAGGCATCCTGACCCGGATGCCACGATGCTGCTTGTCGACGCGTGCGATCGCCACGGGATTGCCCTGAAGCGAGAGTCCAGCCCGAACCGGTTGCCCCTGGAGCCGACGCGGGCACTTGGATTACACTGGTGCTCGTGAGCAGGACTCGGTGAACGGCACCTTTCGGATCGACGGCGGGGTTCCGCTGTACGGCGAGGTCACCCCTATCCCCAACAAGAACGCGCTGATGGGTGCGCTGCCGGCGGCGGCGCTGGCCAGCGGGGGCATCACCTTCGCGGCGCTGCCGGACACGCTCGACGTGCATACCTACCTGGAGATCCTGACCCGGCTCGGAGCGACGGTGACGAGCGCCGGCGACGGAGCCACACACATCGATCCGGGCGGCATCCGGGCGCAGGCGATCGATCCGGCCGTGGGGCGCCGGCTGCGCGGCGCGTTCGCGCTTACCGGACCGCTGCTGGCGCGCCTGGGCAGCGTGGAGATGCCGCTGCCCGGCGGCTGCGAGCTGGGCTACCGCGCCGTGACCGCCCACCTGGACGGCTTCCGCAAGCTGGGCGTGGCCGTGGAGCAGCGCGCCGGCTCGGTGCTGCTCACCGCGCCGCGCCGCCACCAACCCCACTACGACATCTGGCTGGTCGAGGCGAGCGTCTCCGCCACCCTCGCCCTCGCCCTGTACACGGCGGGCAGCGACTTCTCGGTCACCATCAGGGATCCGGCCTGCGAGCCGCACGTCGTGGACGTACTGTGCCTGCTGCGCCGCATGGGCGTGGGGGTGGAGGGAGAGGGCACCAACCGGCTCACTATCCGCGGCCCCGGCACGCCGCTGGCAGCAGCCGAATTCGAGGCCGGGCCCGACTACGTGGACATCGCCGGCAGCATTACCGCGGCCGCGGTGACCGGCGGCGAGCTGACCATTCGCGGCGGCAACGCACCGGAACTGATCGGCGGCATGGCGCACTGGTTCCGCGCCTTCGGCATCGAGCTGGAGGAATCCGGGGACGATCTGCTCGTGGCCGCGCCCGAACCGTTGCGGTTGCGCCCCGAGCTGCTGCCGCAGGCGGGCCCCGATCTGCCCAAGCTGGTGGTGCGTCCGTGGCCGGGCTTCCCAGTCGACGTGCTGCCAGTGATGGTGACCCTGGCCTGCAAGAGCTCCGGCGCGATGCTGTTCCAGAACTGGATGTACGAGTCGGGCTTCGACTACGTGCGCGAGCTCAACTACCTGGGCGCAGAGATTCTGATTTCCGATCCGCACCGCATCATGGTGCGCGAGCACGCTGTCGCGTTCCGCGGCGGCGAAATCTTCGCGCCCAACATCATTCAGGGTACCAAGGCGCTGTTTCTGGCCGCGCTCGCCGACCCGGTGGAGACGGTGATTCACGGCGTGGACCTGCTGCGCCGCCGCTACCCCACCATCTTCGAGACCTACTGCCGGCTGGGGGCGCGCATCGAATACGACGCGCCGCCAAAGGTCGCAGTGGCGAACGCGTAGCACCCGAGAAGGGCCGCCGCCGCGCGGGGAACGGGTGCTCTGTTCTGGGCGCCGGTGTCCGCACGCCGCTGCTCCGGCGCTCCAGCGCTCTGGCGCGGCGCGCTTGACGCAGCGCGGCTCCGCGGAGAGCCTACCGCTTACCGACAACCATGCGCGTAACCGAGGTGCAGGTGATCCCGTTGCGGGGGGCTACCCCGGAAGGCGGCTGGGACGCCGAGTTGTCCGCGGACGACAACGTCCACTGCCTGCTGGAACTGGTCACCGACGAAGGCCTGAGCGGGCTGGGCAGCGTGTTCACCTCCGGCGGCCTGGTAGAGGGTGCGCTGGAAGTGCTGCGCCCGCTGCTGATCGGCGCCTCCGCGCTCGACCCGGCGGCGACCAGCGAGATGCTGCACCAGCACACCTTCTGGTAGGGCCGCGGCGGCGCCGTCACGCACGCCATCTCCGGCATCGACATCGCCCTGTGGGACGTGTTCGGGCGCGCCACCGGGCAGCCGATCAGCCGCTTGCTCGGCGGCCGCCACCGCGAGCGCATCAAGCCGTACGGGTCGCTGCTGATGGCCGAGCCGGCACAGACCGCCGACCGGGTGCGGGCCGCCATCGAGCGCGGCTTCCGCGCCCTGAAGCTGGGCTGGGGGCCGTTCGGGCGCCGCGACGCCGCCACCGACGAGGCGATCGTGCGCGCCGCCCGCGATGCGGCCGGCGCCGCCGTGGAGCTGATGGTCGACGCCGGCGCGTCGGACGCCTTCTGGCCGCACGGCTACAAGTGGGCGCTGCGTACCGCGTACATGCTCGCCGCCCACGACATCGTCTGGTTCGAGGAGCCGTTGCGGCCCGACGACATCGACGGCTACGCCGCCCTTACCCGCACCGCGCCGCTGCCGATCGCCGGCGGCGAGGTGCTCACCCGGCGGCAGTCGTTCCTGCCCTGGATCGAGCGCCGCGCCGCCGCCTGCGCATCGCCCGCTGACCACGTTGCATTCGCCTGCAGGCTCCCGGGCCACTCTCCGTTCTTGTGGCACTTCGGTCAGCCCTGGACGCGAAGCAGATTCGGATGCACTATTTCCCTGCGGCGGCGGGCACTCCGCATACCGACTCCTCGATGGAGGTCTTCAGTCGACCGGATGACGACGCAATATACCGATCTCCAGCTTGAACAGATGCTCACGGATCTTGAGTCGGACCTTGTCGAGCGCAAGGAGTCGTTGCAAGGCGACGCGCCGACGAAAATCAGGCAGGCAGTGTGCGCGTTCGCCAACGACTTGCCGGACCATCAGCGGCCGGGCGTCGTATTCGTGGGCGCGGACGACGATGGCAACCCCACCGGTATACCGGTAACGGATCGACTGTTGTTGCAGCTTGCCGATGTCAAGACCGACGGCAACATCGTTCCGCCACCGTCACTCACCGTCGCACAACACGTTCTCAAGGGGACGCCCGTTGCCGTGGTACTCGTCCAGCCATCGGATACGCCTCCCGTCCGCTACCGCGGTCGGACCTGGATTCGCACCGGGCCACGACGAGACGTCGCCACCCTTCAGGATGAGCGGATACTGAATGAAAAGCGTCGTCATCGTGACCCTCACTTCGACGCGATACCGATTCCAAGCACGAGCATTGGAGACCTCGATATCCGGCGCTTCGAAGAGGAGTATCTGCCGCTTGCCGTCGACGCGGCGACTCTCGCCACAAACGACCGCACCATCCAGCAACGTTTGGCGGCCATGAAGATGATCGGTTCGGACGACAGTCCCACGCCGACCATCGCCGGAATTCTGGTCCTGGGGAAGAATCCTCGAGAGTTCCTGCCCGCAGCCTACGTTCAGTTCCTGCGCATCGCCGGACCTGACCTGAGCGATCCGGTCACCGACGAAGCGCTCTGTGATGGGCCACTCTTGAATCAGGTTAACCGGCTCGATGACAAGCTCAGAGCCCACAACCAAACCGCTGTCGACTTTACTTCCGGAGATCGGGAGATCCGTACTTCCACCTATCCGCTGCCAGCACTTCAGCAGCTGACGCGAAACGCCATCATGCATCGGACGTACGAGGGTACGAACGCTCCCGTCCACGTCTATTGGTTCGATGATCGGATTGAAATTATCAGTCCCGGCGGGCCGTACGGCGCCATTTCATCGGCCAACTTTGGACAACCGGGATTGGTCGATTACCGCAACCCGATTCTATCCGAGTCAATGCGAGTGTTGGGGTTGGTGCAGCGCTACGGCGTCGGTATACCCAGCGCACGACGGAACTTGCGTGATAATGGGCAGCCCGAGCCGGGTTTTCGGGTCGAGCCGAACTGGGTTCACTGCACAGTGCGAGTAAAGGCATGAGGACTACGCCGGTGCTCACCTTCTTCAACAATAAAGGAGGGGTCGGCAAGACCTCGCTGGTCTATCATGTTTCGTGGATGCTCTCCGAACTTGGGCACACTGTGCTGGTCGCAGACCTCGATCCGCAAGCCGATCTGACGGCGGCGTTGCTTCACGAGCGATCCCTCGAGATGCTGTGGGACAGCCCGGACCAAGATCGAGGAAGCACGATCTATCGTTGCGTTGAGCCGCTCGCCGGAGCAGGCGACATTCGCGATCCAGCGCTGTTTCGGATTACGAACGAACTGTTCTTTCTTCCCGGTGATCTTGCGCTGTCGGAATTCGAGGATCTGCTATCCACGGAATGGTCGAATTGCCTGGGGAGCCAGAATCCGTGGCATGCCTTTCGCGTGATCACGTCGTTCTGGCAGACCATGCAATCGGCGGCTCGCCAATGTGACGCGCAGATCGTCCTGGTCGACGTGGGTAGCAGCCTTGGGGCCATCAACCGCTCCGCGCTGATCGCCACAGACTTCGTGATTGTGCCTCTGGCCGCCGACCTGTTGTCTCGCCAGGGGTTGCGGACCCTCGGCCCCGCCCTGCGACGGTGGCGATCGGATTGGGCAACGAGGCGGGACCACTGGATCGCTCCCGCCTTCACGCTGCCTGCGGGAGAGATGAGTCCCGTTGGATATCTCATTCAGCAGCACGGCGTGCGGCTGAGCCGTCCGGTCGAGCCCCATGACGGGTGGGCGAAACAGATGCCTGCCGAGTATTCCGCGAGCGTCCTGGGAAACCGACGCACCCCAGGATCGGGCCAACCGCACGCAGACGAGAACGCCATAGCAACCGTGAAGCACTACCGCAGCCTCGTTCCGCTCGCGCAGGATGCTCGCAAGCCGATCTTTGCGCTTACGCCGGGGGACGGCGCCCTCGGCAGTCATGCGGTTGCAGCCCGCGACGCGTTTCGCGACTTCGAGCAAATCGCGAACGAGATCCTGCGCCGCGTCGAGCACGCAGAACGACTTCGCAGCGAGGCGCGCGCCTAGGTGGAAGGGAATCACCCGCGCCACTCGCCCCCGGTGCCCTCGGTAGCGGTCGTATCGATCTCGTTGGGTGGACGCAATCTCCGCCCACGGGTATCGTAGGCGCTTCCCCGATGGCATCCGAATCCCTGGCTCCCAGCGGCACGCGTGCCCGGCCCCGCTCCCGTTTGCTGCGCGAGCTGGCGCGTGACTACCAGTTGCACCTGATCATCGCGCTGCCGGTGATCTGGTTCATCGTCTTCAAGTACCTGCCGATGTACGGCGCGCAGATCGCGTTCCGGGACTTCGCCGCGGCCAAGGGCATCTGGGGCAGCCCGTGGGTGGGACTGGACCACTTCAAGCGATTCTTCGAGTCCTACCTGTTCTGGCGCATCGTCGGCAACACCTTCTTCCTCAGCATCTACACGCTGGCGGCCACCTTCCCGATCCCGATCCTGCTGGCGCTGTCGATCAACAACGCCAACAACCGCATGTTCCGCAAGGCGGTGCAGATGATCATCTACGCCCCCTACTTCATCTCCACGGTGGTGATGGTCGGGCTGCTGATCCAGTTTCTGTCCACCTCGGTGGGCGTGGTGGGGCCACTCATGCTGGCGCTGGGCATGGAGCCGGTGTCCTACATGGGGCGGCCGGAGGCGTTCCAGTCGATCTACGTATGGTCGCACGTGTGGCAGTATTCCGGCTTCGGCACCATCATCTACCTGGCCGCGCTGGCCGGCATCGACCCCGAACAGCATGAGGCGGCGATCATCGACGGGGCCACCAAGCTGCAGCGTACGCGCTTCATCGACATTCCCGGCATCATGCCCACCGCCGTGATCCTGTTCATCCTCACCCTCGGCCAGCTCATGAACATCGGGTTCGAGAAGGTCTACAACATGCAGAACGACCTCAATCTCGAACGCTCCGAGGTGATCCAGACCTACGTCTACAAGATCGGGCTGACCGGCATCCCGCGCTTCTCCTATGCCTCGGCGATCGGTCTGTTCAACTCCGTGATCAACTTCGGTTTGATCATGGTCGGCAACTGGATTGCCAAGCGGCTCGGCGGGGCCAGCCTTTGGTGAGCGACCTGGCGGCACCACGACCCACCGGCGCGAGTACCACCCCGCCGGTGCCGGCGCGCGCCCGGCGCCGACGCATTCGCGGCGCGCGCGCCGATCAACTTTACGACGTCGTCAACGCCATCGTGCTGATCGTGATTGCGCTCGGCGTACTCTATCCGCTGGTGTACATCGTCAGCTCGTCGTTGAGCAATCCGGCTGCCGTCACCTCCGGCAAGGTGTGGCTGTGGCCGGTGGAACCTTCGCTTATCGCCTACGAACGGGTGTACAACTACCCGACCATCTGGCGCGGCTACGCCAACACCATCTTCTACACGGTGTTCGGCACCGCCATCAGCGTCGCGCTGACTCTGCTGGCGGCCTATCCCGTTTCCCGGCGGCGTTTCCGCGGCCGCAACATCTACATGTTCCTGTTCGTGTTCACCATGATCTTCGACGGCGGCATCATCCCTACCTACCTGGTGGTACGCGACGCCGGCATGATCAACACGCGCTGGGCGATGCTGATTCCCACCGCCGTTGCCGCCTGGAACGTGATCATCACGCGCACCTTCTTTCAGGTGAACGTTCCCGAGGAGCTGCTCGAAGCCGCCCAGATCGACGGCGGCAGCGACATGCAGTTCTTCTGGCACGTGGTACTGCCGATCTCCGGGGCGATCGTCGCGGTGAACACGCTGTTCTACGCGGTGTACAAGTGGAACTCCTTCTTCGAGGCGTTCCTGTATCTGAACAACCAGCGGCTGTTCCCGCTGCAGATCGTGCTGCGCAACATCCTGGTGGTGAACTCGATGGATGCTTCCCTGTTCGCCATCTCCGCCGGCTCCGACGCGGCGCAGGCACAGCTCCGCGAGTTGATCAAGTTCGCGGTGATCGTGGTGGCCAGCGTGCCGGTGCTGATGCTCTATCCGTTCGTACAGAAGTATTTTGTGAGAGGCGTATTGATAGGATCGCTGAAGGGATGAGCCTCTCCATCCCGTACCAACACAAGGAGGGTCGAAATGACCTATACCGTTCGTAATTCGCTTGTGCTGATGCTGGCGCTGATGCTGGCGGCAGCCGGGGCCACGGCTGTGTTTGCCAGTGGCGAAGAAGAGGCGGCCGCCGCCATGGGCGAGCTGTCGCCGCCCGGGGTGATGCCGATTGTCGAGGAGCCGGTCACCATGACCGCGTTCGTGTCCTACACGCGCACGATCCTCGACTTCGAGGCCAACGAGATGACCACGTGGATGGAGGAACAGACCAACATCCATTGGGAGTGGGACGCGGTCAACAGCTCCGAGGACGCCAAGGCCAAGTTCACGCTGTTGCTGAACAGCGGCTCCGAGCTGCCCGACATGATGATGGGCATGCAGATCAGCAACGACGAGAAGCACCTGTACGGCTCGCAGGGGCTGTTCATCCCGCTCAACGACATCATCGCGGAGCACGGTTTCTACATAAAGGACGTGGTGAACGCGGCGCCCAACTTCCTCAAGGAAAGCGCCGGGCCGGACGGCAACGTGTACGTGCTCACCGCCTACGAAGAGTGCTACCACTGCGGCGTGGCGCAGAAGATGTGGATCAACCAGGTGTGGCTGGACAAGCTCGGCATGGAGATCCCCAGCACCACCGAAGAGCTGCGCGAAGTGCTGCGCGCGTTCAAGACGCAGGATCCCAACGGCAACGGCGTGGCCGACGAACTGGCGCTGTCCGGTTTCGCCAATAGCTGGCACACGCGCCCCTGGCCGTACCTGCTGAATGCGTTCCTGTACACCGACGACGGCAACATGCTCAACGTCCAGGACGGCGAGGTCGTGGCCGCCTTCGTGCAGCCGGAATGGCGCGAAGGCATGCGCTACGTGCACAGCCTGTTCGCCGAGGGTCTGATCGACGAGGAGATGTTCGTGCGCGACCGCTCGTCGCTGGCACCGCTGGTCGAGGGCGAACCGCCGCGCTTGGGCGCCGGCACTGTCGGCCACCGCGGCATGCTGGGTGCGTGGCGCGGCGGCTACGAAGGCGGCTCCGGCGACTTCCGCGTGGTGCCGCCGCTCAGCGGACCCGACGGCCACGTGAGCTCGGGCTACTTCCCGTTCGGTCCCAAGGAGGCAGACAGCGCCGCGATCACCAAGGACGCCGACAACCCGGAGGCGATCTACAAGTGGCTCGACTTCATGTACTCGCGTGAAGCGTCCGTGCGCAACTGGTGGGGCGTGTTCGGCGTCGACTGGCGCTGGGCGGAGCCGGGCGAGATCGGCATCAACGGCAAGCCGGCGGTGCATACCAACCTGGGCGCCGACGCGGTGTTCCTGGAGCCGCAGCAGACCCAGGCGTGGATCCACTCGTCGCCGTTCTTCATGCCTTCCGACCTGTTCGGAGGCTCCAGCGGCGACCCTGACGAGTTCAACTACGAGGGCTTCCTGATCGATTCGTCGCACGTCTACTACGAGCACATCCCCGAAGTGTGGGTGCCGCGCATGGCGCTCGACGTCGAGGACGCCAAGACCGTGTCCGAGATCCGCCCGGTGGTGAACGACTTCGTCTACGAGTCGGCAGCCAAGTTCGTGACCGGCCGGCTGGACATCAACGACGACAACGACTGGAACACCTATGTTGCCGAACTCGACAAGATCGGCCTGCCCCAGTACCTGGAAATCATGAACGCCACCTACGAGTCCTACAAGTAGGAGGCTGCGCGGCGGGGGCGCACAACTCGCCCTCGCCGCCTTCAATCCCTATCCGCTCGCCTCACGCAACCCTGCGCGGCGGCGGCGTCAACGAAACGTCGAGCGTCACCCGATCGTACGGGACCCGCGGGATCAACCTGCCGCGCGGCCCCGCCGTCAACTCCACCAGCCCGTAGCGCGCCATCGTCTTCAGGGTCCGCGACAGGTTCGACGTGCTCCGTCCGGCGAACTCCGCCAACTCGGTGAGCGAGTCCGGCTTCTCTTCGGCAATCATGGCCAGAAGTTCGCGATTGCGCTCCGAGAGCACCTTCGCGAAGCTCTTGATGGAGATGAGCCAGACCGTCGGCTCGCTCCTTGCAGGCTTGTACTCGCCGCGGGCGATCGCCATCGTTCGCGCTTTCATCCGGTCATAGCCGGCGATTCCGATCTTCAGCGTCTTCATGGGATCGATCCCCTCTCCTTCAGAACGGCGTCAACTTCCATCCAGAAGTCCTCGACGAGTGGGTCAGATAGAAAAGGAGGCGTTGGGGCCTCTCATCTTTTGCAGGCTGCTTTCCGCTCGCACTGGTAGCACAATCTAACGTCCGGGCGCGGAGTTTCCGAGAGCACGTAGTCGGCGTGCCGGCCCTCGGTCTTGCTCCATAGGGTCTTGGTGCCCTCGCCGCGCCAATAGTGGTTCAGATCGCGCTTGGTAGGTGGAGTGAGATACATCATGACGGATGGTCCCAGGCGTCAGTGGGTGGTGGCTGGTAACGCCGGCGGCCGGCTCGTCAGCTCGCGGCGCGGCGTCCACGCTGGCAGGGCGCGCCTACTTGAGAGCGATGACAATACTTGCAAGAGCACCGAGAGCAACGAAAAGAGTTCCTATTAGCCATCGCATCAGAGAGTTTTTAGCTTTCTCTATATCCCTGCCTGTGGCCAAGTGAATCATGTTCGTTTTTATCTCTCGTACATCGAGCTCAACGTTTCTCAAACGGCTATGGATATCTCCATCACCGCTGTTAGGATTCGGAAACTCAGATACATTCTCTGCATTCATGGATGAGATCCCAGTGATTCCGCATATTCGTAGCCAGCCATGGTGATTGCGAATCCTATCGAACTAAGCGTGCTACGGGGTATCAACAAGCCCTGGTCACCTAGCGACTTGACGAAGAATGCGAGTTCCGATTGATTTGCCAATTCACTTCTAGATATCGCCTCCTTTGCATCATCGGCATCCAGCAAAATCGAAGATCCCATAGAAGCACCCGGCGTAGACTTGGTCGCCTCTACGAGATAGATGAGTAAAGCGTCACGTTTCTCCTGAATGGTCATTAAGAGCCTCCGGCCTGGCCGCGTAACCCGGCCCGCGGGCAATTCTTCATCGTCGTGGTCCCACCGGTCGGTGGGCTGTGGTTGGTACCGGTGCGGCGGGCGACGCGCCCGCTCGCGGCGTAGCTTCCAGAGGTCGAGTTGCAAGGCGCGGTGCTCGGCAATCGGGAATGCCGGCGACTAGCGGCTTGTTCGTGGAGGACATGAGCGTCTCCTGGTTGACAGGAACACCCGAACAGATAATCTGGTTGCGGAAAGATCATCCGCTGGTACATTTGGCGTGTCCTCCTAGCGGTTAGATTGCGAACTCGCTGGCCGCATACCAGCCGGCTCGTTCCGCCCATGGAGCATGGATACCCCGACCCTCCGCGTTTGTCAACTGGCGCAGCGTCACCGAAACGCCCACGATCGCGGCGCCGCCCAGCAGATCATCGAGCGGCGCCCGGTAGCCGGCGGTGACCCCACTCAGCGCGCCACCACATAGTCAGCTTGGCTTCAATCCCCGCTGACCGCTGGTTATCGTTGTCCACCACGGGCCAACTGGACAGCGTTGCTCCCCGTGATGGAGGGGGCACTTCAGGGTGGCGTACTCGGAGGTAGTGGTCTTCCGGTTGTTGAGGGTGACCACGGCGCCGATGCTCGGGTACAGGCCAGCCACCCAGGGCAGGGCAGCGTTGACGCCCAGCCCCGGGAGATGATGTGCTCTGTGGTGGCATCGTCGATGGTTTCGGTGCTCCCATCGCTGACACGTCGAATCCGACTGGATCGAACAGACTGTAGACAGAGAACAGACCACCCATGGCGAGGTCTGGAATGGTCATGGCGAAGCGGATACCGGAGCTGACTGTGACCGGTTCGGCGGGGAAACGGGCGGAGGCCGCAACGACGATGGCGGCACAGGCGAGCAACTTTCGTAGTAATCCATAGGTCCTCGTAGGATGACCCGGAGACAAAGTAGCCGGGCCACCCGGCGATGGCCTCGGGCGTGGCGAGGCAGCGGTGGACGCCGAAGCCGGGGCCGCGGGAGCCGTACATTCAAGCTGACCCACTTCCCGATCGCCGTCTACCGAGGCTCATGCCGCGGATTAGAGAGGACTGCCTACCGGTCGTACCGAATACCCGTCAGCCGGCCACGCGTTCGCGCGAGGCGGGTACCGGCAGCGATTCTCTCAACTGCGCGTCTATCAGGCTGCGGTAACGGCCGGCGGCGGCGAGCAGTTCGGCGGCGGTGCCGCTCTCGATGACCCGTCCCGCTTCCAGCACCACCACGCGGTCGGCGCGTTCGATGGTGGAGCGGCGGTGGGCGATCACCAGCGCCGTGCGCCCGACCAGCAGGCGGGCCATCGCCTCCTGGATCAGTTCCTCGGTCTCGGCGTCCACCGATGAGGTGGCCTCGTCGAGGATCAGGATCGGGGCGTCCTTGAGCAGCGCCCGGGCGATCGCCACCCGCTGGCGCTGACCGCCGGACAGACGCACGCCGCGGTCGCCCACCACGGTGTCGTAGCGGTCCGGCAGGCCGCGGATGAACTCGTCGGCATTGGCGGCGCGGGCGGCAGCGCGCAACGCTTCGTCGCCGGCATCGGGGCGCCCGAACAGTATGTTGTCGCGTACGCTGCCGTGGAACAGGAACACGTCCTGGCTGACCACCGCGACCTGCCGGCGCAGGTAGGCCAGATCCAGGCTGCGCACGTCGTGGCCGCCGACCAGCACGCGCCCGGTGTCGGGGTCGTAGAAGCGCGGCACCAGCCGGGTGACGGTGGTCTTGCCGGCGCCGGTGGGTCCGGCCAGGGACACCACCTCGCCCGGCTCCACTGCGAGGCCGATGCGATACAGCACCGGCTCCCCGGACCGATACGAGAAGGTCACCTCTTCCAACTCCACCGAGCCGGAGCATGAGGCCGGCAGCACGGCGCCGGGAGGACTGACGATGTCCGGCTCGACCGCGAACAGCTCGTCGATGCGCCGGTAACTGGCCAAGGCGCGGAACAGCACCTCGCCGATGTCCGCCAGCTTCAGGAACGGCTGGTAGATGAAGGTCAGGTAAGCCAGGAACAGGTACAGGTCGGCCACCTGCAACCCGCCGCCAAGGGCGGCGGCGCCGCCGACGCCCACCGCCAGGATCACGCCCAGGCCGCCGGTCATCTCCACGATGCCGGAAGGCAGCAGCGAGCGGTTGGTGGCGCGGATGATGTCGTCGCGGTAGTCGTCGGCCAGCCGGCCCACGCGCCGCGCCTGCTCCGCCTCGCGGGTGAACGACTTGATCTCGCTCATGCCCTGCAGGCTGTCCTCGACCAGCGCCACCACGTCTGCGTAGCGCTCGCGGACGCGGCGCCACTTGCCGCGGATGTTGCGGGTGAGCAGGTAGATCACCAGCGCCGCGACCGGCAGCGGGCTCAGCACCACCAGCGTGAGCAGCGGATCGATCGCCACCAGCACCACGATCATCGCCAGCGGGATGGCGACCGCCTGCACCAGTTCCGGGACGCCGTGCGCGACGAAGTCCTCCAGCGACTCCACGTCGCTCACCGAACGGGCGATCAGGGTGCCGGTGCGGCTGCCGGCGAAGAAGCGATGGGAGAGCTGCTGCAGGTGGCGGTACACGCGCTGCAGCAGGTCGGCCAGCAGCGCGTAGGCGGCCTGATGGGAGGTCAGGCCGTAGAAGTAGCGGGCGGCGCCGCGCAGCAGGAACACACCCACCAGCACGGCGATCACCACGCCCAGCGAGACGCCGTCCGCGCCGCCGCCGCCCGTGGCCGTGCCGGCGCCGGCAGCCGCCTCTGCGGATGCGCCGGTGATGGCCGCGATCAGGCGGCGCACGTACAGCGGCGGAATCAGCGTGGTGGCCGCGAACAGCAGGCCGCTGGCGGCCGACAGCCCAATCAGCAGCTTATGGCCGCGGAACACGTCGGCCACGCGTGCCGGGCGCCCCGTGTCAGCGGCCAGGCTCACGCCTCGTCGCCGGCGGCAGCGGCCAAGTGGCGGGCGAGCTGCTTGTGGAAGCGCAGCTCGCTGTTGTCCTGCGGCGCGTAGCCGATCACACGGCGCGCGTTGGCGATACTCCAGAAGGCGTGCGAGTTGCCACTGATGCCGTAGAACACCTGGAACGGCACGCCGTGGCGGTCGCGGATGTCGGCGGTCTCGATGCTGTTGACGATGAGCTGCACCAGGTCGCGCCGGCTGATGTATACCGCCAGCCCGCGCCGCACCTGCCGCATGTTGCCCGGCTCGGCACGCTCCAGGTCGGTCTCGCGTGGGCCACCGATGCGGATCTGCACGTTCTCCAGCGGCGGCTCGCCCGCGCCGCCCTGGGCGAAGATGAATCCCAGGTGCTCGTAGGTGGCCTTGGCCCAGCCGTAGTAGCCCACGGCGCGCTCCTGCATGGCGGGGGTGACCACGTCCCAGGCGCCGTCCAGGATCAGCGGTTCGTAGTAGTCGGCGGCGTGGTTGGAGCTGATCATCACCACCCGTCGCACGCCTTCCTCGCGCGCCGTCTGGAATACGTTGTAGGCCATCGCCACGTTGGCGAGCTCGGCGCGGAACCGCGCTTCGCTCTGCACGGAGACCGATGCGCTGACGCCGTCCGGGGTGCCGGCCGCGCCGCCGGCGGCGCGGCCGTTCGCGGGGCCGGCATCGCCGGCATCGGGCGGGCGCACGAAGGCGCAGTGCACGACGGCGTCGGCGCCGGCGAAGTGGGCGCGGTAGGCGTCGCGATCGTTGTCCGTCAGATCCGCCGCCACCAGGCCAGCCACCGGATTGCCCGCGCGATCGTCGCCGCGCACGTCGAGCAGGGTCAGGTCGTAGCGCGCGCGCAGACCAGGCAACATCAAGCCGGCGATGTACCCGGACGCTCCGGTCAGGACTACCCGCACTGTTACGGCACCACGACTACGCGGCCGTCGATCTGCCCGGCGTGCAACTCGGCGAACACGTCGTTCACCTCCGCCAGCGGCCGGCGGGCGATCGGCGGCGGCTCGATGCGGCCGTCGCGGCGCAGCTCGATCAGCTCGGCAAGATCCCGCGGCGTGCCGAGGTGGGAGCCGCGAATGGCCAGCAGCCCGTAGATATAGTCGGCCACCGACACGGTGAGTTCGCCGCCGAACAGCCCTACCACGACGTGCGTGCCGCCGCGCCGCAGCGAGTCGAGAGCCACCCGCGAGGTCTCCGGTTTGCCCACGAAGTCGACCGAAGCGGCGACGCCGGCGCCGCTCTGCTCCTTGAGGTGGCGGCCGGCATCGGGATCGGAGGTGTCGATGGTGGCGTCGGCGCCGTTGGCCTCCGCCAGAGCCCGCTTGTCGGCGCTGATGTCCGCCACCACGATGCGCGCCTCGGTAATGGCGCGGGCAACGCGCAGCGCGCTCAAGCCCACGCCGCCGGCGCCGACCAGCAGCAGGGTGTCGCCGGGGCCGATCCGGCCCAGCGTCCCGGCGCTCTCGGGATTGGTCGTGAGGGCGCGTTTCACCGCCGCGTACCCGGTGATGCCGGCGCAGGCATAGGTGGCCGCCACCTCGGCCGCGATGCCGTCGTAGGGCTGCAGGTAACGCGGGTGCGGCACCAGCAGGTAATCGCTGTAGCCGCCGTCGACGCGCGCCCCCAGGTAGCGGCCGCGCTCGCACAGGATATCCTCCTCGCGCAGGCACGCCGCGCACTGCCGGCACCCGACCCACGGCCACACCACCCGCGGCGCCCCGATCGGCACGCCGGCCGCGGCCGGGTCATCCACGTCCGGCCCCACCGCCGCCACTCTGCCCGCCGGCTCGTGGCCCAGGGTCAACGGAAGTTGCACCCCCAGGTCGGCGAGCACCCGCTTGCGCCCGCCGCCCATGTCGAAATACCCGGTGTGGATGTGCAGGTCGCTGTGGCACACCCCGCACACCTCTACCTCCACCAGCACCTCGGTGCCTTGCGGATCCGGCGTCGGATAATCACGCCGCTGCAGCGGCTCGCCCCACGCCACTACCTGATAACTGGTCATACCCAGCCTCGATCACTGCGTCTCATCGCATTGCGCCTCATCGAGACAGGATGATACCACCCGCCATTGCCCGCGTCACGCGGCGGCGCGGGGCGGTGCGGCGGCGCGGGGCGGCGGCGGCGCGGGGCGGCGGGGCGGTGCGGCGGCGCGGTGCGGAGGCGGCGCGGTGCGGTGCGGCGCGAGCAGCGGATGCAGC
This sequence comes from Spirochaetia bacterium, assembly GCA_965262935.1. Classification (GTDB taxonomy): domain Bacteria; phylum Spirochaetota; class Spirochaetia; order SZUA-6; family Bin103; genus Bin103. The sequence goes on from OZ253572.1 coordinate 3,830,429, forward strand.
ACTGCGCGGCACCGGGCGCGCAAGGCGCGCGAGCCTGCGCCCCCTGCGCCCACTGCCGCCCGGCATGCGCGGCCGATTCGTGCTACATTGCGGCGCTGCACTCAGGTGGGTTGGACCGCGTATGCGAGGGACACGTCATAAGGGCCGTCTGTTCTACACCTATCTGCTTTCGTTCCTGCTCATTCTCATCGTACCGGTCATCTTCAGCACGCTCGTGTTCGGGCGCGCCCGCTCCATCCTCACCCAGGAAGCGGGCCGCGCCAACGAGCTGCTGCTGCAGCAGATGAAGTCCTTTCTCGACACCATCATGAGCGACGTCGTACAGCTCAACTACATCGTCGCCAACCACGTGACGCTCGGCGGCATGCTGTTCGAGACGCTGCCGGTGTCCAACGACGAAATCTACCGGGCGTACCGCGTCGCCAGCGACCTCTACGACTACGACACCTCCAGCGCCGGCAGCATCGACCTGTACGTCTATCTCCCCGAACTCGACATGGTGATCTCGCCGCGCGGCTACACCACCACCGCCAACTACCAGATGGCTCAGCGGCCGCTGTTGGATGCCGGCTACGACGCATGGCTCGGGTCGTTCTCCGATGTCACCCGGCCGCGCTTTCGCGCCTCGCAGAGCATGAATCTCGCCGCGGACGTGCACGATACCGTCGAGATGGTCACGCCGCTGCCGGCGTTGCAGCGCACCGGCTCCCCGCACGGCTGGCTGGTGATCCACATCGCGCGCGATCTGTTCCAGCGCATCTTTGCCGACACCGCCTGGACGCCCGACTCGGTGCAAGTCGTCTTCCACCCCGACTTCGGCGTCATCGCCGCGTCCTACAACGCCGTCGACCTCGCGCAATTCGAGGCTGTCGGCGCGCGCGTGCTCGATACGGGTGTCCTCGACCGGGTCACGCTGGGCGGCGCAACTTATACCGCCAACGCGTTGCGCTCCGACGTCGTCGACTGGTACTACGTCTCGCTGGTGCCCGGCAGTCTCTACGCGCAACGCTTCGCCGGCCTTTACCGGTACACGATCCTGGCGCTGATCGGGTGCGTGATCATCGCCGGACTGCTCATCTACTGGCTGGCCTCGGTCGGCTACCGGCCGATCCAGGATCTGATCGCGCTGGTGAAACCGGACGCCAACGGCACCCTGACGCTGCAATCGGACGAGTTCGCGCTCATTACCGGATCGGTGCAGAGCACGCTGCAGGAGGACCGCCGGTTGCGCACGGAACTCATCCGGTCGCGGCCGCTGCTGCTGCAGAGCTACCTGCGCCGGCTGCTGCGTGACGCCGCGCAGCCGGCGACCGGCATCGCGGCACGGCTGCGGCGCTTCGGATTCGCGTTCACCTTCGACACCCTGTATCTCGCGCTGCTGGAGATCGACCAGACTGCCGGCGTGTCGCGCGGGTCGCTGGAGGCTTTCCTGGACGGCTATCGCCAACCCACCGACACGCAACTCGTCACGGTGCCCGACCTCGCCGGAAGAACCGGCCTGCTGTTGAGCACCGCCGAGCCGAATCTCGCACTGGTCACGGCAACGCTCGCGGACCTGAAGCAGCACCTGGAGGAACACTTCGGGGTCACGTCGGCGGTCGGGGTGAGCGAAGCGCACTCGCTGCCCGATATTGCGCCCCTGCTGCGCGAGGCGCGCGCCGCGCTCGCCTACCGGCTGGTCAAGGGCGGCTCCGATCCCATCCGCTTCCCGGATGTCGTCACCTCCGGCCCCGCCTACCACTATCCGTTCGCAGACGAGATCCGGCTGGTCAACTCGATCAAGGCCGGCAACGAGGCCGACGCCGGCGCGATCCTGGAGTCGATCCACGCCGCCAACTTCGCCCAGCTCCGGCTGTCGATCGAAATGGCGCGCTGCCTGATGTTCGACCTGATCTCGACCATGATCAAGACAATCGAATCGCTGCACGCCGGCGACGAGGATGCGCAGTTCTGGGCGCGCATCGAGCCGGTGTCACGCCTCACCGCCTGCCGCTCGCTGGAGGGGTTGCAGCAGGAGATGACGGCGATCCTGGCCGAGGTGTGCCGGCACGTGCGCAGCGGGCGGACCACGCACTCCGAGCAACTGCGGCAGGCGATCGTCGCGTACATCGAGGAACACTGCTGGGAACGCAACCTCGGCCCGGAGGCGGTCGCCGACCACGTGCAGCGCAACAGCGCCTACATCGCGCGCTTCTTTCGCGAGCAGTTCGGCATCGGCATCAGCGGCTACATCAAGACCCTGCGCATCGCCGAGGCGAAGCGGCTCATCGAGACCACCGAACTCAGCGTGCGCGACATAGCCGACCGCACCGGCTTCACCGACAGCAACGCCCTGATCCGCGGCTTCAAGGCGCAGGAGGGAGTTACCCCGGGCGAGTACAAGGCGTCGTTGCTCGACCTCACCGTGTAAAGCGCAATCCTGCGCAATCGGCGACCGACGTACCGGATTCGCTATCGGAACCTCGGCATTGGACGACGAAGGTACCGATGCTGCCATTTACAGGCTGGTGCCGGTGCCCGGAAAATGAGCCCATTCAACACATTGGGAGGTTGACATGAAGAAACTGACCTGCGTGGCGCTGGCACTGTGTGGCGCCGGATTACTCTTTGCATCTCCGAGCGGTGAGTCTGCCGCCGAGGGGTCGCGAGAGATCACCATCTGGGAGGGGCTGTGGGCTAACGCGTCGGTCTCGGTGACCAACTTGGCGGAAACGCCGCTATACCAGGAGGTGATTCGCCGCACCGGCATCGATGTGACCTTCATCCACCCGGCACAGGGCCAGGAACGGGAGGCGTTCAACCTGATGATCGCGTCCAACGATCTGCCGGACATGATCTACACGAGGTGGCCCACCGAGTATCCCGGCGGTCCCGAGAAGGCGATTTCCGACGGCGTCATCACCCGCCTCAATGACGTGATCGCCAACAACGCGCCCAACCTGAGCGCGCTGTTCGCCAAGAATCCCGAGTGGCTGAAAGCCGCCAAGACCGACAGCGGCACCCACTACATGTTCCCGTTCATCCGCGGCGACGACTATCTGATGGTGTTCTTCGGCCCGCAGCTGCGCGCCGACTGGCTCGACCAGCTCGGCATGGAGGTGCCGGAGACGCTCGCCGAGTGGGACACCGTGCTGTCAGCCATGAAGTCCGAAGGTCTGGTCGAGTACCCGCTGACGTTTACCAACTTCCGCCGCGGGCGCGGCATCAACGGTCCCGGCAATGCCTTCATCCAGCCGTTCGGCACCACCTGGAGCTTCCACCAGGATGACGGGGGCAACGTGCAGTTCGGCCCCTACCAGGACTCCTTCGGCGACTTTCTGGCGTTCTTCAAGGACTGGTTCGACCGCGGCCTGGTGGACCCCGAGTTCTTCAGCAACGAGCGCAACACGTTCAACGCCAAGATCCTCAACGGCGACACCGGCGCCTGGACCTCCTACACCGGCTCCGGCATCGGCGCCTACCTGGACGCCAACGGCGGCAAGGGCACCTTCGACATCTGGGCCGCCCCCTATCCGGTCCTCAACAAGGGCGACACCCCGTTCTTCGGCCAGCGCGACAATCCGGTGCGCGGCAGCGGCATGGCGGTGACCACCCAGGCACGCGACGTCGAACTGGCCGCCGAGTTCGCCGACTTCGCCTACGGCGAGGAGGGCCACGTCCTGTTCAACTTCGGCCTGGAGGGCGAGAGCTACGAGTGGTCGACCAGCTACCCGGGATTCGAGGGCGAACGCTGGCCGGTGTATACCGACACCATGAACAGCGACCCCGAAGGCAGAACCCTGTCGCAGATGGGCGGACTGTACACGCGCTCCTTCTATAGCGGCCCGATCGTGCAGGACCGGCGCTACATGTATCAGTATGCGCGGCGTCCTCAACAGCGCGACGCGGTGGTGCTGTGGGGGCAAACCGACGCGGCGACGCACATGCTGCCGGCGGTGACCGCCACTCCCGACGAGGCCGAGGATCTGGCCGAGATGATGAGCGACATCGAGACCTACGTGGAGGAGATGTTCGTGAAGTTCATCACCGGACAGGAGCCGCTGGACAACTTCGACGCGTTCCAGAGCCGGCTGCAACAGATGGGCATCGAACGCGCCATAGAAATCAAGCAGGCGGGCCTGGCGAGGTACAACTCCCGCTGACGCCCGCGTCCCCTGGACGCGCCGGCACGCATAGAGATACTACGAGTACGAGAGCGGCCCGGTGAGATACCGGGCCGCTTTCGCTCCATTGGAGAGATGACGCGATGGCAGAACGCGAGAGTACGGTAACGCCGGAGTTGTTGGCGCGCCCGCGGTTCCTCGGCGCCGGGTACGGCAGCATGCTCAAGAAGGATTTCCTGCGCAACCGCTCCATCTATCTGATGGCGGTGCCGGTGGTAGCGTTTTTCCTCGTCTTCTACTACATCCCGATGTTCGGGCTGATAATCTCGTTCAAGCGGTTCACGCCGGCGCTGGGGATCTTCGGCAGTCCGTGGGTCGGTTTCAAGTACTTCGAGGACTTCTTCCAGTCCTACTTTGCGGTGCGCATCATCCGCAACACGATTCTGCTCAGCGTTCTGAGCCTGATCTGGGGATTCCCGGCGCCGATCATCCTGGCGCTGCTGATCAACGAGTTGCGCTCGACCACGTTCAAGCGCTCCGTGCAGAGCCTCACCTACCTGCCGCACTTCATCTCCCTGGTGGTGGTGTGTGGTCTGCTGCTGGAGTTCTCACAGAACAGCGGCCTGTTCAACGACCTGCGCGGCTGGTTCGGCGGCGAACCGATCTCCTTCTTTCAGGATCCGCGCTACTTTCGCAGCTTCTACATCGGCAGCGACATGTGGCAGGAGATTGGCTGGGGCAGCATCATCTACCTGGCGGCGCTGGCGGCGGTCGACCCGCAACTCTACGAGGCCGCCACCATCGACGGCGCCGGCCGTTTTCGCCAGTTGCGGCACATCACCCTGCCGTCGATCGCGCCGACCATTGTCGTCCTGCTGATCCTGCGGATGGGCAACCTCATGACCGTGGGCCACGAGAAAATCATCCTGCTGTACAACTCGTCGATTTACGAGACCGCCGACGTGATCTCCACATTCGTGTACCGCAAGGGACTGCTCGACTTCAGTTGGAGTTACGGCACCGCCGTCGGGCTGTTCAACTCGCTCATCAATCTGGCGCTGGTGGTAATGGCAAACTGGATCAGCCGCCGCGTCAACGAAACGAGTCTCTGGTAGGCGGCGGATGGCCTTGCACAAGCGATCCGCCGCCAGCGTGGTGTTCGACACCTGCAACGCCCTGTTCCTGGCCGTGCTGTGCGTCACCATGCTGTATCCGCTCTACTATGTGTTCGTGGCGTCGCTGAGCGAAGGCAATATGTTGATGGCGCATACCGGCCCGCTGGCGGTGCCGCTCGGGTTCAGCGGCGCGGCGTACCGGCTGGTGTTCAACAATCCGCTGGTGGTGCGCGGGTTTCTGAACTCGATCCACCTGGTCGTGGTCGGCACCACCGTCAACATTCTGCTGACCAGCTTCGCGGCCTACGTGCTGTCGCGCAAGAACGTGTACTGGAGACCGATGCTCATGATCATGGCGGTGGTCACGCTGCTGTTCGAGCGCGGCCTGGTGCCGTTCTACCTCACGGTGCGCGGCCTCGGCCTGCTCAACAGCCACTGGTCGGTGATCCTGTCGTTCGCCATCAGCGCCTACAACCTGGTCATCATGCGCACTTACTTCATGACCATCCCGGACAGCCTGGAAGAATCCGCGAAGCTGGACGGCGCCAACGATTTCACGGTGCTGTTCCGGATCATCCTGCCGGTGGCCGCGCCGGTGGTCGCCACCATGGTGCTGTTCTACGGCGTCAGCCGCTGGAACGGCTACTTCTACGTGATGATCTTCCTGCGCGACCGCATCAAGTATCCGATCGCGCTGGTCCTGCGCGAGATCCTCATCGCCAACTCCGCCGATACCATGATGGCCGGCGGCGACGCCGGCTCGATGGGCGATCACGAGAACATCGCCGACACCATCAAGTTCGCCACTACGGTGGTGGCCACGATGCCGATCCTGCTGCTCTACCCGTTCCTGCAGAAGTACTTCGTCAAAGGCGCCATGATCGGCTCCGTCAAGGGCTGACCGCGGGCTTGGCACCGCCCTGAATTAACGATATCTTCCTGTTACATTATTTAGTCTTGAGGAACAGGAAGGATTCGTTATGCCGACGCCCCACCGCCCGCCTCCAGCCGCTCGCCGGGCCCTGCGCAAGCTGGGTGAGGACATCCGCGACGCCCGCCTGCGGCGCCGCCTGCCGATGGCGGTGGTGGCTCAGCGGGCGGCAACCTCCCGCCCCACGGTCGCGCGGATCGAGCAGGGCGACCATTCAGTCGGCGTCGGTATCGTAGCCTCAGTCCTGCAGGCGTTGAATCTGCTCGATCACCTGGCGGAGGTAGCCGATCCGGCGCGCGATACGCTGGGTCTGGACATTGCGCGGGACGAGTTGCCCAAGAGGGCCCACATCCCGCGTCTCGGATAGGTACGCGAGCATGTCGGACGTCGAGGTGTGCCTGGACCTGCCGGGACGCTGCCAGCCGGTCGGGATCATGCGCCGGCACGCCGCGCGGGGCGGCGAACGGGTTACCTTCACCTACGCTGACGAGTGGATCTCCTCGCGACTCGGCTTCGCCATCGACCCCGCACTGCCCCTGGGGCCGGGAACATTCCGCCCCGCCACAGGCCACGCCGTGTTCGGTGCGATCGGCGACTCCGCGCCCGACTCCTGGGGACGCGCCCTGATGCGCCGACGGGAACGCCGCGACGCCGAGCGCACAGGCCGTCCCGTCCGTACGCTTCAGGAAGCCGACTTTCTCCTCGGCGTATCCGATCAGGCCCGGCTCGGTGCACTCCGCTTTCGCCGGGTTGGCGACAACCTGTTCCAGGCGCCAAGTGAGACCGCCATCCCGGGGCTGATCGCTCTGGGCCGGCTGCGGAGCGCGGCAGACCGCGTCCTGGCGGGCGCGGAAACCGACGAAGATATGGTTGCGATCTTCGCACTCGGGTCGTCGCTCGGCGGAGCACGCCCGAAGGCGTCGGTGATCGACCCGCACGGACATCTGTCGATTGCCAAGTTCCCCAAGGAATCCGACGAATACTCGCTGGAACGGTGGGAGGCAATTGCGCTCGACCTGGCGGAAGCGGCCGACATTCGTGCCGCCGCGCACGACATGCACGAGGATCGCGGGCGCCCGATCTTCGTTTCGCGCCGGTTCGACCGCGACAGTGGGCAACGGATCCCGTTCATTTCCGCCTTGTCGATGACCGAGCACCGCGACGGGGAGCGTGGCAGCTATCTGGAGATCGTAGACGCGCTCACCGCTCACGGAGCGCACGCCGTTGCCGATCGCGTCGAGTTGTTCAAGCGCATCGCGTTTTCCATCCTGGTGTCGAATACTGACGACCATCTGCGCAACCACGCCTTCCTGCGACTCGACGCCAGCGGCTGGACCCTGTCTCCGGCGTACGACATCAACCCCACTCCGCCCGACATCAAGGCACGCATCCTGGCAACCAACATCGATTTGGATGACGGCACCTGCTCGGTCGAGCTGTTGCGATCGGTGGCCGAAGAGTTCTCCCTCAAGCTGGCCGACGCAGACGCGTTGATCCGCGGCGTCGCACGGGTAACCAGCACCTGGCGCGACGCGGCCCGGCGTCGCGGTGCCGCGGAAGCCGAAATCCGCCGCATGGAGGGCGCTTTCGAGCACTCCGAGCACGCCGCCGCTCTGGTCCTGTGACGGTCGCGCGTCAGCCACAACACCGCATACCGCCCCGACGTTGCTGCGCGACTGCCAGGGTGTTACTCCAGGTTCAGGCGACGCGCAGGTTGCCGCCCGCTCCACGGCGCAGAGCGCGCACCTGCTCCGACAGTACATCAATGCGGGCAAGTAGTTGTGCAGGGCTTCCCGACAGATCGAGCGCGGCGACTTCCAGCCGTTTGCCGGCATATCGAACCATGTGCGTTGCCGGCGCCGTTTCCCCCTCCGCGTAGATGAGCAACCCGCCCGGCAAGTCGAGCGCCGTGGCGTAGGCGAGAAGCTGATAGAGGTCGGCGTTGGGGACGCGGTCATCGACGATCCGCTTGTACTTGGCGTCGCCGACAAAGATGCAGGTTCCGGATTCCCACCAGGAGAGGTCAGGCTTGAGCCGGATGCGTTCTGCTTCGTCAAGGAAGGTCGGCTTGATGGCCGTTTCGGAACGGAACACGTGAGCCGGCAGCCGGAGCGACTCCCGAAGCGCCTGCGTAACGAAGTCCTGAAACACCCGGTTCATGTCGATCAGAAAGCCCTGCGCCCGCACACCCCCGCGGGCAGCCTCGAAGGAACCATGCCGCAGGGCGAGCCGTGCGAGCGCCACCACTTCCGGCACGGCCGTCGCCGGAAACTCGACCAGCGATACGTTTTCCAGGCGCGCGGCGATCCAGTGCAGTCCCTCGCGCGAACGCTTCAGACTCAGCCGCAGACGGCCCAGCCGCGCCGCCGCCGCCTTCACCAGCCGGTTGGCGGTCACGTCATCCGTGAACTCGTCGTAGCGCACCTCGATGGGAACCGGCACCCCGAACCGGCGGCGGATCTGCTCATCGATCCGGATGCGGCCGCGGACGGTATGCGCCGCCTCTTCTTCAGTTCGATACCCGTGTATCAGGCCGCCAGCGAACGCCCGGCGCGCGGCAGCCGCGAGCGCCAGCGCCATTGCCTCGACCAGCGTGCGCGCGTCCGCAAAACTGAAGCGGTCCATGTCCGGCAGCTTGAACGCCCCCATCGCGTAGGAGGCGAGAAACAGCACCCTGTCGATGGCCAGCTTGGGGCGGATCGAGACCGACAGCCCGCCGCTCTCGAACGCACCAATGACCGACCCCGGCGTCAGGTAGTATTCGTCCTCCGCTCCCGGAGCCGGCTCGACGGTGAGCGACCGTTCAATCCTGGTCAGGCTGTCGCGCTGTGCGACGGAGAGCTGTACGGGCTCGCTGCGGGTGTATTCCTTCAGCTCAATTGCCCGCATCGGTCGGTGCGGCGCCGCCGTCCTCGCCCTCCTCGCCCTGGTCGTCCCGCCCGGCAACGCCGCCATCGATCTCGCTCCGCAGGCGGTCAAGATCGAATTCCGCGAGCCGGTCGTGCTCGCCGTAGAGATGCTCCTCGACGTAGGGACGCACGTTGTGCTCCCAGATCAGCCGCACCATGTCATCGTCGAGATCGCGCTTCATGAAGTAGCTCGGCCCAATGGCCGCCTGCCGCTCGTCCAGCTTCTCGTTCGCACGTTCCACCAGTCGGGCCACCCACGGCATTTCGGGACAGTGACGCTGCAGCCAACGACCGAGCGCTCCTTGGACCGGCGGCTTGTCGGGATGAAACTCCACGAAGTGAAATCTCCGCCGCAGCGCGAGATCCACCAGGGCGATGGAGCGGTCCGCCGTGTTCATCGTGCCGATGATGTACAGGTTGTCCGGGAGGGTGAACGGCTTGTCGGAATAGAGCAGGCGCAACTCGGCATCGCGGTATTCCAGCAGGAAGTAGAGCTCGCCGAACACCTTGGCCAGGTTGCCGCGGTTGATCTCGTCGATCACCAGGAAGTGCTTCGCCTCGGGCTCGGCCTGCGCCCGCTTCGCCGCGTCGACCAACGGCCCATCCCGCAACTCGAAGCCCGCTTGCCCGTCCCGGAGCGCCGGCCGAAACCCCTGCACGAAGTCCTCGTAGGCATAGGACGGATGAAACTGAACCAGCCTGACTCGCTCCTTCGCGCCGGCAAGACAGTCCGCCAACTCCCTCGCAACATACGTTTTGCCCGTCCCCGGCGGTCCCTGAAAAATCACCTGCCGCTTGTCGTCGAGGAGCGCCTCGATCCTGGTCAGGAAGTCACTCGGGAGCAGTAGCCGATCAGCGAGCTCGGGCAGCGAAGGCTTCATATCCCTGTCCTGGCTAAGCGCCCAAACCAGCGACTGCGCCTTCAGGCGGGTACCCGGCGTGTCGCGGCCGCGCTTTCTCGCTTCCTCGATGAACCGATCCAGGAATGTGATTGCATGTGCATAGAGGCCAGCTTCGTCCGCATCTTTGCGAGGCTCCTCAAATCCAGTGAATGTATATGCACTCTTGAATACGGTCGTCATGAACACTGGATACTGTTCGGCGTCCAGCGCCATCAGCAACACGGAGATAGGACGCATCCGCGTTCCGTGCCCTTGCACGATCTCTTTTGGCAGCCGGAGCGAGAAACTACGAACCCGCTCGATCACGTCGTCAACGGGAGGAACTTTCGTTACCGGTTGGCCGTCGTATCGCGCCCAGAGTTCACGCAGCGCGTCCGCTCCATCTCCCGTGCTCAGCCATTTCAAGACACCCGGGAACTTCAAAAAACCGCCGAGGTTCTTGCGAGGTAGCGCCCTACGCGCACGAAGTAATTATCCCATTTGCTTGTCTCCGACATGTCCAGACCTTACCACCGGACACGGAGCAATTGGTAACGGTGCTGTTACGGCGCGTCCCGTCCCCGGTTTCGAAACCCGCGCGCTCGCGTAACTTTTTTCCGGGCAAATCGCTCAAAGTGCTTGACACGGTTTGCGGCGCTCATAAGCGACCGCTACGGGCTGTTCAGGGCATTTCGACCCTCCGAAGACCACTGAGCACTTATCAGGGCATCAGCGGCTCGCCAGCGGCGGTCTGGGCGCATTCAGGCGTCCGTTCTGGACCTGCAAAAACATCGTATTTTCAAACCGGTGCTATACTTGGAGCATGACGATCGGGGCCGATACCACTCCCAATTCCACCGTTGGCGCACTTCCGGATCAGGTGCTCCTGGCGCAGACCAGGAACCTCGCGCGGCACGAGCAGGCGCTGCAGATTCTTGTCCTGGACCACTTGCGCGAAATCGAGGCACGGGCCCTCCACCTGCGCCGCGGCTATTCCAGTTTGTTCGACTACGCGGTGCGCGAATTGGGCTATAGCGACGGCGCCGCCTGGCGCCGCATCAAGGCGATGCGGCTGTGTTCCGACACGCCGCTGGCGCGCGAGCGGCTGGAGGACGGCTCGCTCTCCATGAGCGCGGCGGCGCAGTTGCAGAATACCTTCGAGCGCTTGGATCGCACCGCGACCCGCGGCGGGCGCACCACGGACCGCACGACGCCGGCAGCGCTACCGAGCGGCGCGGCGCCGGCGGTACCGGCAGAGGCACAACCGCTGGTGCTGCCGTTGAACGGGGCGGCGCGGGAGGAGTTGGTGGACAGGGCGACCGGCAAGAGTACCCGCGAGGTGAAGCAGATGCTGGCCAGCGTCGATCCCGAGTCTGCGGTGCCGGACGATCGCGTGCGAGCCCTTGGGTGCGGGAGGTGGGAGCTGAAGGTAGTGATCGATACGGAGTGTCAGTGCGGCCTGGAGCAGCTCAAGAACCTGCTGTCTCACGTGGACCCGCACCAGACGGTGGGCCAGCTGGTCGGCCGGTTGGTCCGGGACGGACTGGATCGCTACGATCCGGCACGTCCGCGGCGCGGGCGCGGCAAGGGGCAGCAATCAAAGGGCGAGGCAGCACCGCCTGGCGCGCCGGCTCCGCTCAAGCAGGCCGCACGGGTACCGGAGGGCGGCACTTCGCCGGCGAAGTCGTCGCCAGGCGATAAGCCCAAGACCGCCACGTCGACAGGACGGAATGCGCAGCCCGCGGACAGTGCGGTCACACCCGCCGCTAGGACGACGAGTCACGGAAGCGGCTCCGCTTCGCCGGGGAAGTCGTGCCCGCGGCACACGGACACGGCCACTTCGCCGGCGAAGTCCTCGGGAGACAGTGCGCCCCGCGTTACCGCTCCGGCGAACAGCAGCGTCACACGTCCGAACGTGACGACAAGCCGCGCATACGTCGCTCCCTCGACGGCGCCGCCGTCGGGCAGCGGTACTTCGGCAGCGAAGTCGCCGGAAGATCGCGAACGCGGAGCCACATCACCGCCGCGGCGGCATTCGGCGGCGTCGATTCGCGGCAACACTACGCATTCGGCAGCAGAACTGGTCGCTGAGAAGGCCACCAACGCGCGTCCGCGACGCCGGACGCGCAGGCCGATTCCTGTGCGGGTGAAACGGGAAGTGTGGCAGCGCGACGGGGGGAGTTGCAGTTACGTTGATCCGCACAGCGGGCGGCGCTGCGGATCCCGGTTCCTACTGGAGATCGACCATGTCGTCCCGTACGCCCTGGGCGGCGCCGACGAGCCGGGGAATTTGCGCCTGTATTGCGAAGCCCACCACCGCTATCGCCATGCCGGCCACGCGGCGGAGCTGGCGGACGCCGCAGGCGGCAAGTCGGCCCTGTTCGACGGTCACGATGGCCGTATCCGCCGATGAGAGTGAACCGCCTGGTGGATACCGGTGCTCTGCATCTCTGCTTTCCGGAGCACGTCGCTCTGCAGCTCGGTCTCGACGAGCTCTACCAGCGCGAAGTAACAACCGCTGACGGCCGCAAGCAGCCCGACAAGAGACATTCCGGCGCGTGTTGCTGCGATGGCCGCATCCGACGCCAACCTCGTCGAGCCGCGCTGTATGCCTTGCCGCTTGCCAATGCGCTTTCGGCCTCGTATCCTCAGGATCGCAATCAAAACGGAGTGCGAACATGTCGACTAATCCCGGACTACTCGAACGTATCACCGTGCGCGCAGACGTATTTGGCGGCAAGCCCATCATTCGCGATATGCGGATCGCCGTGGAGCACATCCTCGGGATGCTTGCGGCAGGAGACACCGAAGAGACGATTCTCGAGGAGTATTCAATTCTGGAAGTCGAAGACATCCAGGCGTGCCTGCTCTTTGCTCACCGCTCACTGGTCGGTGAGCAAGTGTATGATCGCATCTCTGTCCGATAAACCCCGGTGAGATTTCTGCTCGGCGCCGGTGCTGCGTCCCGCATTGATCGAGCACCATGCGAATGCGATGAGCGAGCGCGCCGTGATTGTAGTGACGCGGAGACGAGTGAGAGTACGTCCTGGAAACCGCCCTGGGCGAAATGACGAATAGTGGCGGGGTCGGCCGGTGACGCGGGGCGGCGATCCGGCTACCATGCGGACCGGTGAGCAGGTTGGAGATTCAGGCGGGACCGCACGAGCGAGTGCATTGTCCGGTGGCGGTGCCGGCCACGGGGGCGGACGCAGCCGCGGTGGCCGGCGCGGTGGCAGAAGAGGAAGCGGCGCCGAATACGGTGGCGAGCGGGGCGGCTGACCCGGCGGTCGAAGGGCCAGCGGCGGCGAATACGGTGCCACGCAGGGCGGCGGACGCGGCGACAGAAGAGGCAGCGGCGCTGAGCACCGTGGCAGGCCCGGCGGCGGGCGCGGGGGCTGGCGTAGCGGTGCACGGGTTGCCAGGCGGCGGGGCTGATTCCGGGGCGCACGCGGGGCCGGCGGTAGCGGCTGCCGAGGCGGAGGCATCCGCGGCCGAGGGTGGCGCGGTGTTGCGCATTGCCGGTGGTGAGCGGGACGTACCGCTGCAGAGTGGCGACCACGGGAAGTGGTGCGTGTTGCCCTACCTTGCAGCCGGGAGCGTGGAGCAGGCGGAGGTGGCAGCGAGCACGGCGCCGGGGGTGGGTGTGGCGGCCCGCGCCGCGGGCGGCGTGGAGCAGGCGGAGGTGGCAGCGAGCGCCGCGCCGGGGGTGGCGTCCGCCAGGGCCGCGACCGTCGCGGATGCCGGGAGCGGGGTGCGGATTGCCGATCGCGGCACGCATCTGGAGGTGACCGTCGATGGCGCGCGCTGGGGCGACTATCACTACGCGGCGCATCCGGTGCGCTCCTACCTGCACCCGGTGATCGGCCCGTATGGGATCCCGATGACGCGTGCCTGGCCGCTGCAGGACGGCGTGCCGGGCGAGGAACACGACCACGTGCACCACCGCTCGTTCTGGGTGGCGCACGGCATGGTGAACGGGGTGGACTTCTGGACCGAGGCGGAGGGCCACGGCTTCCAGGCGCACGGCGGCTTCGAGGCGCTGCACAGCGGCCCGGCGTTCGGGCGCATCGTGCAGCGGGTGAGTTGGCGCAAGGACGACCCGGCCACCGGCACGCCACTGCTGGAGGAGCGGCGTACCCTGACCTTCTGGAACACGCCGGCCAGCGCGCGCCTGCTGGATCTCACCGTCGCGTTTCACGCGGCGCACGGCGCGGTCACGTTCGGCGACACCAAAGAGGGCGGCTTGTGCTCCCTGCGCGTTCCCGAGGCGATCAAGGGCATCCGCGGCGGCGTGATCAGCAACGCCTACGGCGGCATCCACGAGGCCGAGAACTGGGGCCAGCGCGCGCCGTGGGTGGACTACTCCGGCGACCTGAACGACGCGGGCGGCACGCGCCGCACCGTCGGGGTGGCAATTTTCGATCATCCGCGCAACCCGCACTACCCCACCCACTGGCACGTGCGCGGCTACGGGCTGTTCGCGGCCAATCCGTTCGGGCTGGCGGACTACCGGAGCGGCTACCGCCAGCACGGCGACTGGACCCTGGCGGCCGGCGAGCGGGCCACGTTCCGCTACCGGGTGTTGTGGCACGCCGGCGACGCCATCGAAGCGAGGGTCGGAGAACGGTTTCTGGACTGGGCGGCGCCGCCGGCCGTCACGGTCGGCGACTGATCATCGAAGCAGAGCCGGTCAGACAAGGCGGCGCCGTCGAGTTGCGCCACGGAACATGACGGAATTCGATACGCAGGCAGCGCTTGCTCGCCGGCACGTTCGGCCGGGCACGAAGGAGAGAACATGGCAAAATCGATACGGTTCGCAGTCGTCGGGCTGGGTATGGGCAAGGGGCGCTCGGAGGTCTGCCGGCAGACGCCGGGCGCGGAGCTGGCGGCGGTGTGCGACCTGTCGGAGGAGCGCGGCCGGGAGGCGGAGCGCGCCTGGGGCGTGCCGTGGATCGCCAGCTACGACGATCTTCTGGCCCGCGACGACATCGACGTGGTCGGCCTGTGGACCCCGAGCGGCTCGCATGCCGGGATGGCGGTGCAAGCGCTGCGCGCCGGCAAGCACGTGTGCATGACCAAGCCGATGGACATCACCACGGCGGCCTGCGACGCGGCGATCCACGAGGCGCAGTCGCGCGGACTGCTGCTGGCGGTCGACTTCGAGCAGCGTTATCGGCCGCTGAATCAGCGCATCAAGGCGGCCGTCGATGGCGGCGCCATCGGCGACCTGCTGCTGGTGGACCTGCGCATGAAGTGGTACCGCGCCCAGTCCTATTACGACTCCGGCTCCCCGCAGAGCTGGCGCAGCCGGCTCGATACCGAGGGCGGCTCGCTGGCCAACCAGGCGGTGCACTTCGTCGACCTGATGCTGTGGTGGGCGGGAGATGCAGAGCGCGTAGCGGGGCGGCGCGGCACCTACGGCCACGACATTCAGACCGAGGACGGCACCGCGGCGGTAATCCAGTTCAGGAACGGCGCCGTCGGCTCGGTGCTCACCACCACCTGCAGCTTCCCCCACATCGGCTCCGAGCTGGCCTTGAGCGGCCGTTGGGGCACCCTCGCCTGGAACGACGGCGCAGTCGACTTCCGCCACCTCCCGGACGCGCAGCGCAGCGGCAGCGACGCCTTTCGCACGGACGGAGAGGCAGCGCCTACCGCGGCAGCGGGCGACCTGCACGCCTACCCGGAACCGCCCGCCGTACCGGCCAACATCTTCGCCGACATGGTCAGCGCGCTGCACCACGGCACCGGCCTGCAATGCGATGGCCGCGAGGGGCGCCGCACCGTGGCGCTGTTCGAAGCGATCTACGCCGCTTCCGACCACAATTCCTGGGTGGAGGTTTCCTGATCACCATGCCCGAAAACGCAACGGCCATTCCCGAACGCAGTCAGACTGCCACCGCCGACCAGTGGAACCTCGGCAAGCTGTTCCCGGCCGAGGACGCCTGGGAACAGGGCCTCAAGGATTACCAGGCGATGCTGCCGCGCATCGCCGCCTTCAAAGGCACGCTCGCCGAATCCGCGGCCAACCTGCGCGCCTGCCTGGAGTTTCTCAACGAACTGGAGATGCTCGACGAACGGGTCGGCTACTACGCGATGCTGCGCACCAGCGAAGACGCCGGCGACAGCGACAACCAGGGCCGCTCCGCGCGCTACCTCAACGTCGCCAGCCGCGCCGAGGCCGAGAAGAGCTACATCGCCCCCGAGATCCAGGCGATCCCGGACGCCGTCATCGAGCAGTTCCTGGCCGACGAATCACTGGCCGAGTTCGCCATCTCGTTGCGCAAGCTGCTGCGCTTCAAGCCGCACGTCCTCCCCGCGGAGCAGGAGCGGCTGCTGGCGCTGCAGATCGAGGCCAACCAGACGGCGCGCAAGGCGTTCGCGGCGCTGACCGACGTCGACCTCGACTTCGGCACCGTGGATACGCCGGACGGACCGGTGCCGCTCAGCCAGTCGTCCTGGTCGCAGCTCATGATCCATCCCGACCGCGACCTGCGGCGGCGCGCCTACCTGCAGTTCTACGGCCACTTCGAGCAGCACCGGAACACCCTGGCAGCCCTGTTCGGCGGCAGCGTGCAGTTGGACATCTACCGCGCCCGGGTGCGAGGCTACCGGTCGGCGCGCGAGGCGGCGCTGTTCCCGGACCGCGTGGACGCCGCCGTGTACGACAATCTGATCGCCGCCGTGCACGACAACCTGGCCCAGTTGCACGCCTATTACACGCTGCGCAAGCGAATCCTCGGGCTGGACGAGTTGCGCCACTACGACGTCTACGTACCGCTGACCGGCGACGTGCGCGTACGGCACAGCTACGACGAGGCGGTGGAGGTGGTGATCGCCGCCCTCGCCCCGCTCGGCGACAACTACTGCACCACCCTGCGCGCCGGGTTGCGCGGCGGCTGGGTAGACCGCTACGAGAACAAGGGCAAGCGCTCCGGCGCGTTCTCCGCCGGCTCGTTCGTGGGCGACCCCTACATCCTCATGAACTACAAGGAAGACGTGCTGCGCGACGTGTTCACCCTCGCCCACGAGGGCGGCCACTCGATGCACTCCTGGAACAGTGTGCGCCACAACCCGATTCAGCACTACAGCTACAGCATCTTCGAGGCCGAGGTGGCATCCACCTTCAATGAGCAACTGCTGTTCCACTACCTGATGGAGCGCGCCGACAGCCGGGAGATGAAGGCGTATCTGGTCGGCAAGCAGGCCGACGACATCATCGCTACCGTCTATCGGCAGACGATGTTCGCCGAGTTCGAGCACCTGACCCACCGCATGGCCGAGCAGGGCGAGCCGCTCACCGTCGATTCGCTGCGCGCCACCTACCGGCAGCTCCTGGAGCGCTACTTCGGAGCGGAGATGGTGCTGGAAGAAGTGAGCGATCTGGAAGGGTTGCGCATCCCCCACTTCTACAACGCGTTCTACGTCTACAAGTACGCCACCGGCATGGCAGCCGCGGTAGCGCTGGCGGAACGCGTACTGGACAGCGGCGCCGACGCACGCGACCGCTACATGGCGTTTCTGCGCTCAGGCGGCTCGCGCTACCCGCTGCAGTCGCTGCAACTCGCTGGCGTCGACATGAGCAGCCCGGCGCCGGTCGAGCAGGCGCTGCGCGTGTTCGGCACCCTGGTGCGGCAACTCGAACAGCTCGGCTAGGACACCGTGCGCGTCAACTCCGCCGCGCGGCGCCGGCCGCGGTCGCGCGATCCTCGACCAGCCGGTAGGCGACGCGCCGGGCGGCCTCGCGGCTCGCCACGACGCGATCCTCCGGCACCTCCTGCAACACGCCAAGCGCGTCCAGCGTGTCGGCCACCGACCCGGACAGGTTCGCGACCACGACCTCGGTGTGCTCGTGCGTGGCGACCTCGATGAGCTGGTGCATCAGCATGGCCGCGCTGTCGTCGATATAGCTGGCTTCGGCGAAGTCGAAGATCACCACCTCATGATCCTTGATGTCGTCGCTGATCACCCCCACCAGCTTGTGGGAGGAGGCGACCGTGAAGCTGCCGCGCAGCGCCACCAGCCCGACTCGCGCCGAGAACGGGTCGGCGCCGATGCGGGCCTCTTCGGACAGGAACGCCATGTCGAGCAGCGGCACGGAGACGACGCTGTCGAGTTCCAGGCGCTCCAACTGGCGTGCGTGCGCCATCCCGGCCGCGATCAGCCCGATCGCCACCGCCGTGACCAGGTCGACGAACACCGTGAGCCCGAGCGTCAGCAGCATCACGAACAGGTGTTCGCGGCGCATGCGGTGGACGCGGGCGATCATCCGCCAGTCGATGATGTCCCATCCCACCTTCATCAGGATGCCCGCCAGCACGGCATGCGGAATCGGCTCCACGAAGCGGCCCAGGCCCAGCAGCAGCGCCAGCACCATCACCGCGCGCAGCGCGCCCGAGACCTGCGTCGAGCCGCCGGCGCGGATGTTGATCACCGTTCCCATCGTGGCCCCCGCACCGGGAACGCCGCCGAACAGCCCGGCAACAATATTGCCGAGGCCCTGGCCGATCAGCTCGCGGTCGGCGTTGTGCCGCGTACCGGTCATCGAGTCCGCCACCAGCGAGGTAAGCAGGCTGTCCACGGACCCGAGCAACGCCAGTATCAGCGCCGGCTGGATTGCGCTCACCAGAAAGCCAACCGAGGGCAGCGCGAGATGCAACTGCGGCAACCCGGTCGGTATCGGCCCGATCACCGGCACGTCCCGCAGCGCCAGCACGCCGAGCAGCGTGCCGACGATCAACGCTACCAGCAGTCCCGGCATGAACTTGGTCCACCTGCGCGGCCACAGCACGCCGACCAGGAGCGTCGCCAGGGCGATGGCAAAGGCGTTGATGTTGGCATCGGCCAAGGCGGCCGGCAGCGCGCGAAGCGTACCGAGCGGCCCGCCCAGCGCCGTCGGCGCGCCCAGAAACGGCAGGATCTGGATCAGCATCACGATGACGCCGATGCCCGACATGAATCCGGACACCACCACGTGCGGCGTATAAGCCACGAAGCGCCCGACCCGCATCACGCCCAGGAGCACCTGCAGCAGGCCGCCCATCATCACCACGATGAGCGCCTCGGACAGGTTGGATGAGTGGCTGGTGATGATCACCGCCATCGCCACCGCCATCGGCGCCGTGGGGCCGGAGATCTGCGACCGCGTGCCGCCGAACACCGCGGCAAAGAACCCCACCGCAATGGCGCCGTACAGCCCGGCGGCCGCCCCCAGCCCCGACGCCACGCCGAACGCCAGCGAAACCGGCAGCGCCACCACCGCCGACGTGAGGCCGCCGAACACGTCTCCGCGCAGCGTATCGAGGTCGTACTTCATCGGCTATGCGTCCTCAATCTGGACACCTCGTCCGGCACCATTTCGGCAGAGCCTAACCCCTGCTGAGCCGACTTCACAAGCGGCACACGCGCACCATCAACTCCGGGCCCGAGCGGCGGCGATGTCGCGCACGTCACGGCGATCGCGGCGAACGCCGCCGCCGTGAAGTCGTGCTCGCCGCCGGCCAGCAACACCGGCTTCACGCGCGGGCGCAACGCGGCCAGCTCGGCCAGATGCTCGGGGGTCGCCACATCCTCGAACCAGTACGGCGCGTACGGCGCCAGCAACTCGGCCATGCGGGCGGCCACCGCCGCCGGCCACGACAGGTAGCAGTCCACCATCAGCCGCGCCGCCGGGCCAAGCGCCGCCCGCGCCGAGGCCAGCCGTTCGGCCGCGCTGTCGTAATCCGCCTCCCCTTGCCAGCGGTGCGACAGTTTCATCGCCGAATAGCCGTAGCGCGCCGTCAACTCCAGGTCGCCGCTGGTGGCGTAGGCGGTCACCCGCCCCTTGCTGCGCGGGCCGATGAGCCGGTGCACCGGCACGCGCTCGGCGCGGGCCAGCGCGTCCCACAGCGCCAGGTCCACCCCGCTCAGCGCCATCTGCGCCAAGCCGCCGCGGCCACACGGGATCGACACCCGGTACAGCTCATCCCACGCCGCCGCGATGTCACCCACGTCGTCGACCGCCCGCCCGACCAGAAACCGGCTCAGGTGGTCGTTGATCACCTGCACCGCCGGCTGCCCGCCGCCGCCGTAGCCGTGCCCGACCACCCCCACGTCGGTCACCACGCGCACCGCGATCTGCCAGAAGTGCGCCTGCCACGCAGCCGCGGGAGGCAACTGCCGCCACTTCGGATACGCCGCCCGCACCTCGGTCACCTTCATCCGCAGTTCCTTCCTCTACGTCTCCGAACGTGCGACCGGCCACACGTCGACGCCTGCCAGCGCTTCAGGCTATAGTAGCGTGGCAGCACCCGACAGGAGGCATGGAGCTGAGCACCGCGTATCCGCAGATACCGTACGGCTGGGCCGACTTCGAGGCGATGCGTCGCGAACGCACGCTGTACGTCGACAAGACCCGCTTCCTGCACGAGTTGGAAGAGGTGCGCTACGCCTTTTTCTTCCGCCCGCGCGGGTTCGGGAAGTCGTGCTGGGTTTCGCTGTTGCAGAACTACTACGATCGAAGCGCGGCCGACCGGTTCGAGTCGCTGTTTGCCGGCACAGACATCGCTCGGCGGCCGACGCCGGACCGCCACCGCTACGTCGTCCTGCACTTCGACTTCTCCGCTCTTGGCGACGCCGAGCAGACCTCGCAGGAACGCTTCGAGCAGCACAGCTCCCGACTCCTCCGACTGGCATTGGAGCGCAACCGTGACCTCTTCCCTGGAGCGGCGATGCAGCGCATCCTGGCGCCGCCCTCCATCGACATGATGATGAACGAGTTGTTCCTACATATGCGAACGCACTATGTTCCACTGTACGTCCTGGTCGACGGTTACGACTACCTCGCCAATATCATTCTGGCCAATCGCGGCACGGATGCGTACCGGTGGCCGGTCACGCACGGTGGCAGCTTCTACCGCAGCTTCTTCGCCATCCTCAAGGCCGGCGCGGGAGACGGGGGCATCGAGCGCATGTTCATCACCGGTGTGGCGCCGATCACCGTGGACGGAGTGACCGCCGGCTTCAACATCGGCTCTGACATCAGCCTGCGCCCGGAGTTCAACGAGCTGTTGGGCTTTACGGAAGCGGAGGTACGCAGCCTGTTGGAATGCTACCGCGACCTCGGCGTGTTCAACCAGGACCTGGACGAAGCTATGGCCGCCCTGGATGAGTGGTACCACGGCTACCGATTCGCCCAGGACGCCCGGAACGATCTTTTCCACCCGAAGCTGGTCCTCCATTACCTGGCGAAATCGATCCCGAACGAGGGACCGCCGGACGACCTGATCGATCGCGACGTACGCATCGACTACGGCAAGCTGTTCCACCTGCTGACCGTCAACCGACAGCTCGGTGACAACTTCGGCCTGCTGCGTCAACTGGCCTGCGAAGGCACGCTGAGCAGCGCGGTCCGTAGCGGCTTTCCGATGGAGGAATTGACCGAGCCGGAGAACCTTCCGTCGCTGCTGTACTACTTCGGTCTGTTGAGCATCGGGGCAGCACGCGAGATCACTCCCCTCCTGCGTATTCCCAACCAGACCGCACGCCACCTGTTATGCGATGGCATTTAGTCTTGATCCAGACGAGAAAGAAGAAGCTATGACAAGATGCAAGATTCGCAGTGTAGATGATATCGGCGCTTATGCTGCTGGGTGATGGCGCGCGTCAGTGGTCGAAGCAAGGCCGATAGGGGGACGGCTTCCTGTTGGAGTATCGGGAGTTCGCCGGATCGCCGTGCGCCGCTCGGCGATCGGAGTTCGGCGCCATAGATGGCACGCCGGGAGTACGCCCGGCGGAGGGGCAGCGCCGGTGAGTATCGAGACCGATGTCGACCTGGATGCTGCGCAACAACGTTGCGACGACGTGCACCACCTGCTGGCCTCCATCGAGGCTGAACTGCTTTCGTGGGGCAAGAGACGGCACAAGCCGCAAGCATTCCAGCGGGACATGCGACGCCTCCACGCCGTGGCAAACGAGCTTCCCGACTGGTGGCATGCCGCTGCCGAGCCGCAGGTGCAGGCAGCGGCTGTCATGCGCCGGCCACAGCTTGTACGGAAGTTCCGAACGCACACGGCCGACTTGTTCAGCCCTGACGAGCGTCGCCTGCTGCGTCACTTCGGCAGCCACCCGTGGTTCTGGTCGTTGCTCTCGGTAACCGAACCGCGGCGTGGCGACTTCTATCGAGTGGCGGATCATCTGTCCGGGAACGAATTGCTGATGTACTCGCCCGCTCTCACCGCCACGTACCGGGGGGGCTCACGCCTGTTCTTTACCCTGTCGTTCTGGAACGGCATGTGCTGTCAGACGTTCGGTCCGCTGCGTTACTTTCGCGGCTACGAGCCGTTCGATTTCGCTTATCTTGCCAAGTCCCTGCTTCCCGAGGTGCTCAGGAACCAGGGCTTGGAAGCGGTAGTCGCGGCGAAGCCGGCTCACTTCCTGCTGCTCGATCGCTGGGCGGAGACACCGCCGTTGGCACACTCCGGCGGGGCGCTCCACGTATGTGCGCACGAGGCCAAGATCGACACCTTCGCCATCGGCGAAAACCATCCTGCCTTGGAAATCCGGGGCGAAAACAGAGCGCAGGGAATCCTCAAAGCAAGCCTGCGGGAGAGCAACCCGCCGATCGAGTGTGCGGACATCTTCCATGACCGGCCACGACGACGGCTTCTGGTGGTCACTACCACGCTGGACGACTACTTGGAGATCGCACGGTTGCTGCGCGACCAGGTCGATCTGCCCGACGAGCCCGACTGGTACGCCAGCATGAACATGGTGCTAGCCGCAGCTACGATCGCTGCCAAGGAGCACCCGGCGCTCGCCTACGAACGACAACTGGAACCACCGCCGGACCGGTCCGCTGCCGCGGCGCTGGAGCCTGTCAACGCCCTTGTGAAGGAACTGGTCCGCTGCCGCAACTTCGGGGAGGAGTATTCCCTTGAGGAGCTCGCCACGCGTTTCGGAGTGACCATGGAGACGGCGCGCGAACTGGAGGCTACGGTCAAGAAGACCGACGAACGCTACAAGATCGACATTGAAGGTGGCATCGCCGGCTACCGCCCGCCACCTCCGGCCCGGCGCGGCAAGCTGCAGACGCTGCCGTCGCAAAGCGATGTCTTCGTCCTGCAGTATGGTCCGCAGGCGCACCAAGTGTATGCCGGTCGCCGCGAACGGATCCGGGACATGGTGGCGCAACAACGGGCCGCGGGTGCTGATGTCTCCGCTGCGTTCGAAGGCGACGACGATGATCCTCCATTGGCGCGGCTGCCCCGGCTTCTGGAGGACCTGTTCTTTGCGAGTTGGCAGGCGCGTGACCCGACCGTGCTGACCTATACCCTCTATCTGCTGTGCCAAGCGGGTGATACGGCGCAGCCCGTGCGGGACTACGCTAGCGAGGTGCTGCGCACGTTCCATCAGGTGCTGCTCCCGAGCACGGGACCGGCGCAGCTGGAGGGATTCATCGACAAGTACGGACTGTTCTGCTGGGAGATCCTGGAGCCGCTCGGTCTGGTCGAGATCGAGGATACGCTCGACCGCGGCCGCGCCGCCGAAGCAACCTACCGCATGTCCGCCGGTCCGCTGCTCAACGCATTTGTCCGCCTGAGTCCGGAATGGCTGTGAACACGGCGTATCCACAGATACCCTACGGCTGGGCCGACTTCGAGGCGATGCGTCGCGAACGCACGCTGTACGTCGACAAGACCCGCTTCCTGCACGAGTTGGAACGCGAGCGATTCGCGTTCCTGATCCGGCCCCGCCGCTTCGGCAAGTCGTGCTGGGTAGCGTTGCTGGAGAGCTACTACGACCGCAACCGCGCCGGCCGCTTCGAGGAAATCTTCGCCGGCACCGACATCGCGCGTCAGCCCACGCCGAACCGCCACCGCTACGTGATCCTGCGCTTCGACTTTTCCGCGTTCGACGACACCCTGGAAACCCTGCGCGAGCGGTTCGAGAACTACTGCCTCATCGCGCTGCGCTATGCGCTGGAGGATAACGAGGATCTGTTCCCGCAGCCGGTGATCGAGCGCATCCTCTCCCATCCCGGAATCGACGGCAAACTGAACGATCTGCTCAGATATACTGCGAAGCACGGCATCCCGCTGTACGTGCTGATCGACGAGTACGACAACTTCGCCAACACCATACTGGCCCACCGCGGGGCGGAGGCGTACGAGTCGTTTACCCACGGCGGCGGCTTCTACCGCAACTTCTTCGCCACCCTCAAGGCGGGCGCCGGGCACGGCGGCGGCGTGGAGCGCATGTTCATCACCGGCGTGTCGCCGATCACCATGGACGACGTGACCAGCGGCTTCAACATCGGCACCAACGTCAGCCTGATGCCGGAGTTCAACGAGGTGCTCGGCTTCACCGCCGCAGAGGTGCGCGCCATCCTGGAGAGCTACCGCGACCACGGCGTGTTCGACCAGGACGTCGACGAGGCGCTGGCGGTGATGAGCGAGTGGTACAACGGCTACCGCTTCTCCGAGGACGCCCGCGCAGACGTCTACAACACCGACATGGTGCTCTACTACGTGAAGGCGTCGGTTCCCGGACGCGGGGTGCCGAGAGATCTGATCGACACCAACGTGCGCATCGACTACGGCAAGCTGCGCCACCTGCTCACGGTCAACCGGCAGCTCAACGGCAACTTCGACCTGCTGCGCCACCTGATCGGCGCAGGCTGGGTGGACGGCGAGCTGCGCAGCGGGTTCCCGCTGGACGAACTGGATCAGCGCGACAACTTCGTCTCCCTGCTGCACTACTTCGGGCTGCTGAGCATCCGCGAGGTGCGCGACGGCATGCCGCGGCTGGCGATTCCCAACCAGACGGTGCGGCGCCTGATGTACGGCTACCTGCGCGACGGCTACCGCGACGTGGGCATGTTCGCGGTAGACTTGCACACCTTCGGCCGGCTGGTGCACGCGATGGCGTACCGCGGCGCCTGGCGGCCGGTGCTGGAGTTTCTCAGCGCGGCGATCGCGCGCCAGACCTCGATCCGCGACTACATCGACGGCGAGAAGGTGATTCAGGGTTTTCTGGCCGCCTACCTGAGCGCGACCGAGCACTTCGTGTTCCACACCGAGCGCGAGCTCGGCGACGGTTATGCGGACATCTGTCTGGAACCGCACCTGCAGCGCTACCCCGGCATGCGCCACGGCTACGTGATCGAGCTAAAGTACCTGAAGCGCTCTGAGCGCTTTCAGCGGGGCGAGCCGGCGAGCGAGGCGCGCGTGGCGCGGGCGGCACAGGAAGCCGCCGCCCAGGTGCGGCGCTACGTCACGGACCAGCGGCTGGCGCGGCAGTATCCGGGCGTGCGCTTCACCGGCCTGGCGGTCGTGTACCACGGCTGGGAGCTGGTCCACACCGAGGCCGCGGCCGCCGCCGGCTGAGTCCATCGATCGCAGCCTTGCGCTCCGCGTATGCCGCCCCCGCGAGCCGCCAGAGCCGCATCAGGCTGCCGCGCCCCAGGAGATTCGCGCCAGCAGACCCGCGACGACACGAGCGCCGGCATCGGTGCGAATCAGGTCGTCCATGTAGACACTCGCGAGGCTCCGGTCCGCATACCGCGTCTCCCGTGACGACACCCATGCAATGAGGCCGGGGCCTAACGGCCCCGGAAGCGAATGAAATACAACGAACGACCGCCTATGGCGTTGTTCGTCTTCAAAGAGGCACCTCTGAGGCGGTTATTATCGCGTTGACGGAAGACAAACAGCGTGTTATGTTCCTTATGAACAACGCCGTAGGCATTTCAGCGACCGCATGAATTGTGATTCTACCGTACATCGATCAACCCGGAACACTGCACGGGGTACACCCGTAGGTGCGGGGCGCGACGCGCATCAGCATGGATAACCACGCCCGGTGACCTTCGGCGAGTTCTTCTCCACTGCCTTCGGTGGTGCCACCCCATTCGCCTACCAGCGGGCGCTCGCCGAGCGCGACTGGCCGGATGCCCTCATCGCGCCGACCGGCCTCGGCAAGACCGCGGCCGTAGTGCTGGCATGGCTCTGGAAGCGGGCCACCGCCCCGGACGCCACGCCGCGCCGCCTGGTGTACTGCCTGCCCATGCGCACACTCGCCGACCAGACTCACCGCAACGCGACCGACTGGCTGGGCCGGCTCGCTCCCCTGGCCGGGCAAAGCGTTGGAGAATTGCCGGACGCAGATCGCGATGTGCACCTGCTCATGGGCGGAGAGGACGAGTCGCCATGGTACGAGCACCCCGAACGAGCGGCAATAGTGATCGGGACTCAGGATATGTTGATCAGCCGAGCACTGATGCGTGGGTACGCGATGAGCCGGTTCCGCTGGCCGGTCGACTTCGCCTTGCTGCACAACGACGTCCAGTGGGTATTCGACGAGGTGCAGTTGATGAGTTCAGGGCTTGCCACCTCCACCCAGCTTGAAGGATTTCGGCGCAAGCTCGGGACGGAGAGCCGCGCTGCCAGCCTCTGGGTGTCGGCGACGCTGCACCCCGAGTGGCTGCGCACGATTGACGCGCCCGCCAACCCCAGCGTGTGGTGCGTGCCTGACAACTTCCCCGAAGACAACAAGTCTCCGGTCGTTCGGAGTCTGCTCGACGCGCCAAAGCGTATCGAGCCATCGACCGTACGTCCGGCCACCGCCAAGAAAGGCGATCTTGCCGCCTACGTCCGCGATCTGGCCGGCGAGATCCTCGCCCACCATCAGCCGGGTCGGATGACGCTGGCCATACTCAACACCGTCGCCCGCGCGCAACAGGTCCACGCAGCCCTCCTCAAGCGCCGCACATCTCCCGATCGACTCGTCCTTATCCACTCCCGGTTTCGCCTCGCCGACCGTATGCAGCAGATGAGCAGACTCCCGCAACCGCGCAGCACATGCGACCTGATCGTCGTTACCACGCAAGCCATCGAAGCGGGTGTCGACCTGTCAGCGGCTACCCTGATCACCGAGCTGGCGCCTGCGTCCTCGCTGGTGCAGCGCTTTGGCCGGGTGAACCGCTACGGCGAATTGAACGACAGCGGCGGCGCAACCATCCGCTGGATCGACCTTGATGGCATTGACGATGCGCTCGCGGCCCCGTACCAGCCGCATGAGCTGGCAACCGGACGCGCGCGCATTGCACCACTGAGCGATGCGCGGCCAGCAAATCTCCCGCCGCCGGCGCCCGAAGATTGCTCCCATCGGTGGGTGATCCGCTGCAAGGACTTGATCGACCTGTATGACACCGACCCCGACCTCACCGGCTTCGACGTAGACGTTTCGCCCTACGTACGCGATTCCGAAGACACCGACATGCGCGTATTCTGGCGCGATTTCGACCGTTCCGAAGGGCCGCTCGACCAGCCGGCTCCGCGCCGTGAGGAGCTGTGCGCGGTACCGATCGGTCAGGCTCGCGAATGGCTGAAGACGGTGCAGGCTAAACACCGGATGCGCCCCTATCAGGCCGATCCGCAGGCGCGGGGACGCGGCCGCGCATCGCGCCACACCGCTTGGGTACCGCTCGATGCCGTGCCGTGGCCCGGGCTGGTGCTGATGCTCCACGTGAGCGCCGGCGGCTACTCACCGGAGACCGGATTCGACCCGGCCGAAACGGACCCGGTCACTCCGGTGGACCAACCGGAGGGCGAAGCGCGAACCGCCGAATCGCTCAACACGGACCCCGACAGTGAACGACAGGCAGTCGCCCTCACCGAACATCTCCAGCACGTGGCCCTCGAAGCAGACCGACTATGTGAAGTTCTTGGAGTGGCCGACAATGCGGAGATCCTGCGTGCGGCGCGCTGGCACGACGTGGGCAAGGCACACTCGACCTTTCAGGAGCGGCTTGGGGCGAGCGGTTCGGCGCCGCCCCTTGCCAAGGCGCCCCACTACGACGTCAGCAAGGGCCGCCCCTACTTCCGTCATGAGTTGGCCTCCGCGCTGGCGTACTTGGAGCATGCCGAGTGGTCGCGCGCGGCCGACCTGGTCGCGTATCTCATCGCCGCCCACCACGGCAAAGTGCGCATGAACCTGCGCGCGCTGCCGGCGGAGCGGCCCCCTGCCAGCTTGGAAAGCGGCCCCGATGGCCGGCGTTTCGCCCGTGGCGTCTGGGAAGGCGACGAGCTGCCGGCCGTGGACGTGGGGGCCGGCGAGGAGTGGACCGGCGGAGCGCTGCGCCTGTCCGTCATGGAGTTGGGCGAGGACGCTCACTGCGGAGCCAGTTGGACCGAGCGCACTCGTGGCTTGCTGGCCGGGAGTGGCCCGTTTCGGCTCGCGTTCCTGGAAGCCGTGCTGCGTATCGCCGACTGGCGCGCATCGGCGGACGAAGAGAGCGACGGCTATGGCGACTGACGCAATCCGGCTGGACGGATGTACCGCGACCCCGCTGGCGGGCTACCTGAAGGCACTTGGGGTACTGCGTCTTGTTTCCAGTCCTGCCAATCACGCGAGCGGTATCGCCGCCGACGCCCACGCTCGGGGTTGGTGGGAGAACGGGTACTTCCATATCGCCACCAGCCTCGGGGCGGATGATCTGCTTCGCTTCTTTCTGGAGGACTACGCGCCGAGCGCGATCATTGCGCCCTGGAACGGCGGCAGCGGCTTCTATCCGAACGACAACAAGGAAGGTATCGGGCCGCTCGCCACGTCGGCGACGCCGCGCTTCCGGGCCATCGCGCAGGCCATTGGCGTGGCCGCCGGTGAGATTCGCCGCGGAGGATGGTCGGCTCGGCCCGAATCTGACGCCAAAGCGGCCCTGGTGCACGCGTTGCGCAGTGTTTTGCATGACTCCGCCCTGCATTGGCTGGATGCCACCGTGGCTCTGTCCGGCGAACGTCTCAGCTTTCCGCAATTGCTCGGCACCGGGGGCAACGATGGCCGCCTCGACTTCACCAACAACTTCATGCGCCGGCTGGTTGCTGATCGAGACGGTCTGTTCGATGCGGCCACGGGCGCACCGGAGCCGGCTTGCAAGCGGCTTCTGCAAGCGGCGCTGCAGGCCGACGCAGCGCAGGGTCTGCGTGCGTACTCGCCGGGCCAGTTCGCACCGGGCGCGGCGGGAGGAGCGAACGCCAGCGTCGGGTACGACGGCAACGCCAGCACCAATCCATGGGACTTCGTGCTGGCACTGGAGGGAGCGATCCTGTTTGCCGGTGCCGCTACCCGCCGCCACCAGGGCGCTCCCGAGAGCGGCGCCAGCTTTCCATTCACCGTACATCCCACTGCCGCTGGCTGGGGAGGCGTCGCCGAAGCCGACCGCACCAACGTACGTGCCGAGTTCTGGGCGCCGTTGTGGGCTCGCCCCGCCGGCTGCGATGAACTCTCCGGGCTGTTGAAGGAGGGCCGCGCAATCCTGCACGGCAAGACAGCCCGAGACGGGCTGGACTTCGCACGTGCCGCGTCCACGCTCGGGATCAGTCGCGGCATCACGGCGTTTCAGCGCTACGGATTCGCCATGCGCCAGGGCAACATGTATCTCGCCGCTCCCCTCGGGACACGCCGCGTAACCGCGCACGTCCCGGAGATGGCGGAACTGATCAACGACCTCGACACCGGCGGCTGGCTGCAGCAAGTCCGCAGGGTGGCCCAGGACAAGAACGCGCCCGCCCGTGCGCACCAGGTGTTGAAGCGGTTCCAGGATGCGCTGTTCGCGCTGACGGAATCGCAGGTGACCCCGGCCGCCGTCCAGAACGCTATCGAGACCTTGGGCGAAATTGTCGGCTGGCTGGTCACCAGCCCGGCCGCGAGGGCGGACATCAGGCCGCCGCCATTGTTGCGGGGCGCATGGGTGCAGCGCGCGGATGACGGTAGCGCGGAGTATCGGGCAGCGGCCGCGCTCGCCAGCTTGGGTTGGACGCTGGCCCCGCATCGTGCCGAAGCGGCGCGCCCGGACCGAGCGACCGGCGTTCCCGAACAACCCGGCACAGCCGGCGCCGGTGGCGTCTCTGCAACCGCGGACGCAACAGCCGGCGCACGGCAGCCGTTGACCCCACTGGCAGCCCATCTCGCTCCGGTCGCTCCCGAGACCGTCCCGAGGCGGTTCCGCGAATGGGCACCCGGCACCAATCGCGCACTGGCGGTTTGGGGGCCGGGCAGCCTGACGGCAAATCTCATCGACGTGCTCGAGCAACGGCTGCGCTCCTCGTCCACTGACCAGCCGTTCGTGGCGGCGGCGCCGACCCAGGCTTCCGTGGTTGCCGAGTTTCTGGTCTCCGGCAGCTTCGACGACCAGCGCTGCGCACGCCTACTGGAGGGACTCGCATGGGCGCGCCCGATGTCGCTTCGGCACGCACGCGAAAGCGCGAACGAACCATGCGTCCCGTTCGCATATGCCGCCCTGAAACTGCTGTTCGCTCCCGACCACGCGGTCGCGGCCTTCACTCAGCGCCATGCTGCCGAGCTGGCGCGCCGCATCGCGGTACCGCCCGGGCTGCTCGCCAGATTGCGCGGCGGCGACGTGGATGGTGCGGTGCGAGCAGCTCTCGCTCGTGCCCGTGCTTCGGGGATCGCCTCGCCGTTCGCGCACGGCAGCGACGGCCGCACTACGCGGTTCGGCGCGGGTACGGACGGCCGCCGGCTGGCAGCCGCCATGCTGATAGCGATCAACGATCGCCAACTGCAAACGCTTTTCGACAAAGCATATCCAACAGACAAGGAGACTGAAGATGTCGCTTGATTTTGCCGCCCTGACCGGCGCGCCGCGTCTCTTGCTCGAGGCGGACCTGCGCCCGGTGCAGGGGTCTCGATTCCAACCTACCGGGTTCCCGAATCTCGGACCCGCGGTCTATGCCGCGCCGGACGGCAGGCAGACCGTGCTGGTGGAAAGCGCCCAGAGCATGGCCAACCGCCTGGAAGCCGTGTGCTGGGACGAAGCCGCGGACGACTGGGTGCCGCCGTTGCGCGGCCTGCCGTTGATCAAGGTGATCGACGCTCAGGGCGAGCCGTTGACCAACTCGGTGCTGGAGGCGCACCGCTTGAACTCGCCCTACATTCTGGAGGGCAAGGACAAGTCGGTGTTCAACGTTCTGAAGAGCCGGCTTGCCGACATGGAAACCGGCAGAGTCAACCTGGGTGAGTTGGCGCGCGTTCTGCTCAAATACGATGCCAACGCCTTGCTGCACGGCGTGTTCCTTGCCAAGAAGGATCTCGCCGGCGGCCGGCTGCGACTGCCGCGGGCGATGTCCGCATTCATCGAAGCCTCCGGGAGCCGCGTCGTGACCAGCGGCGGCGTCAAGAACGATTCCGTCAATCCGAGCGGCGATACCGGCAGGGGGTTCGGCAACGTGCCGTTTTCGCGCGACGAGTACGCCGCGGATCGGATCGCGGCGTACTTCAATATCGACCTGCGGCAGATTCGAGCGTTCGCCCTGGGGGCTGACGTCGAGAGCTTGCTGATCGCCCTGGCGCTGTTCAAGGTGCAATCGTTCCTCGAGGTAGGCTTGCGCCTGCGTACCGCCTGCGATCTCGACGTGGCAGCGGTACGCGTTACGCGCCCGGAAGCGTTTGCGCTCCCGCCACTGGATGAGTTGCAAGCAGAGCTGCCCGCACTCATAGATGCGGTAGCGCAGCGCGGGCTGTTCAACGAACCCCGCGCGGCAACCGTGACGTTCTCGTAGCCGCGCCTCACGATGCTCGCGCTCTCGTTCAGCTTTCCGGCGCGCCGCTACCACGCCACCCCCTGGGGCCGCCACGTCAACGAGGCGGACGTCGCCTGGCCGCCGGAGCCGTGGCGGATTCTGCGCGCGCTGATCGCCACCTACTGGCGCAAGGGAACGTGCGTCCACTGGTCGAAGGATGAGGTCGCGGACCTGATCGATGCGCTTGCCGCGGCTGCGCCGATCTATCACCTGCCCAACGGCGCCGTCCACGCGCACACCCGGCACTACATGCCGGCGCCGACCAAGAAGACGTTGGTATTCGATGCCTTCGCGCACCTGCCGGACGGAGTGGAGATCGTCGCTGCATGGCCCGACCTGATCCTGGAGCCGCGGCAATTCGCCCTGGCCGCCGACCTGGCCGAAGGCATCGGATACCTGGGGCGCGCCGAGAGTTGGGTGGAGTGCGCGGCAGCGGCAGAGTGGGACGCGAGCCATGCGAATTGCCTGCCCGTGGACGACTCCGGCACCGGCTCGGGAGACGTGACCGGT
Source organism: Spirochaetia bacterium (assembly GCA_965262935.1). Lineage (GTDB taxonomy): Bacteria > Spirochaetota > Spirochaetia > SZUA-6 > Bin103 > Bin103. The sequence goes on from OZ253572.1 coordinate 3,862,456, forward strand.
GTGCTGGCGTCGCTCACGCCCACCGGCTATGCCGCCCGACGGGCGCGTCTGCTGGCGCAGGCCGACGCGGATCAACGAGCTGCGGCGGCGGCGGCCGGCAAACGCGCTCCAACCGAACGCACGCTGAGCGGGAAACGGCAGCGCACCTTTGGCGTGACACTTCCGGAGCGCCTGATCGATGCTCTGGCAGTCGATACTGCCGACTACCAGAAACATGGCTGGAACCGGCCGCCGGCGGCGCGCGAGATCCGCTACCAACGGACTCCCCTGTCGCCCCACCCGCGCCGCGTCGCCGCTCGCCGCACTGCCCCCCCGGCACGCTCCCGCTACACGGTTGCCCGCTACCTGCTCGCCGGCCGACCCCAGCCGCGAATCGAAGACGCGGTCAAGATCGGCGAGTTGATGCGCTTTGCCGCCCTAGCGCAGTTCGGCTGGGAACGCGACCCCCAAACCACGCGCAACCGGCCGTTGGCGCCGCCGGAAATATCCGGTCGCGACGGCAACGCCCCACTGCGAGACGCTCGCCACTCCCATGCCTTCTGGCTGCCGGAAGATGCCGATGGCGATGGTCTGATAGACCATGTGTGCGTATACGCGGTAACGGGATTCGACGCTCGCGTACGAACAGCGCTCGATCGACTGACGCGGTTGTGGACGCGGGCCAGCGGCGCCGGAGACGGCGCCGATTCCGAAGCAGGCGGCAGGCGCGAGTGGCGGCTGGCGCTGGAGGGCTTCGGCACCTGCGAAGAGTTCGCGCCGGCATCCGCCTTGTTCCGGTGCGCCCGGACGTGGCAGAGCGTCACCCCGTTCCTGCCGACCGCCCACCTGAAACGCGCACGCGACGCCCGGCGAGCACGCCGCATGCTCGAACAGGGCCACACCGTCTCCGGTCCGCTCGCCGAGGCCACCGGCTATCCGCGCGAGGTGCGCCGCCTGCTGCGCCGCCGCAACATGCTCGCCGCCGGGCTCGCTGAGCAGGTCCAGCTCCAGCTTCTGCCCCACGTCGAAGTGCACGGTGCTCCCCGCCGCCCCCTGCAGTTTCATCGCTTCCGCTCCCGCGGCCGCGAAACCACCACCGATGCCCACGGCGTCCTGCTGCTGCTCCGCTTCCCGGAACCGGTCACCGGCCCCGTCGCCCTCGGCTACGGCTGCCACTTCGGCCTCGGCCTGTTCGCCGCCTCCAAGGACGCCCCAGCATGAACCCTACCCTGCAGCACCGGCGACCCATCCAGGATTTTTTCCCGCAACCGTTGCCGGCCGCGCCCCACCCGAGAATCGCTGGCTACATTCCCCCCATGGCGACAGTAAATCCCGACGAGCCTGTGACAAGCCAAGACGATCCGCCGATGGCACGACACTGCCGTGTGGAACTCTCGATCACTCGATCCGAGACGATCTTCATTTCGATCGAGGGGTCAACACACAACTTGTGCCGTGATGCTGAGGCGGGCGATAGTCATACGCCGAGATCGCAACAAACTCGTCAGCCGGATGGGCCCCTGCTACCGGGTTACAGGCTGTCTCATGTACCAGAAAGGAGTAACAGATGACGATGCTCACGTTCGAGCGACTGCGCGCCTTAGTGGCTGGGGACGCCGTGGCGCTGCGTTCCCGGATGCAACTACAACCCGCAGGTGGCGACGGGGACAAGGTTTTCCCGCCGACCTACTCCGTGGATAGCCGCGCCGATCACAAGTACGCCGTCGAAGAGCGCCAAGTAGGCAACGGCGATACCGTGTCCACTACCGTACTGCTGGATTCTGTCGCGTCGCAGGCAAATCGGGCGGAACTGGCCCTGCTTGAGGGTTGGGAGCGCGGCGAACTGATCTTCCCGGTGCCGTACGTCGACTTCTCGGATGACGGCGGTGTAACGGACTATGACAAGCTGACGGTACTAGAGGCGCCCCATCGGCTGGCGGACGCGATCTTCCGCGACAGCCTGCTTGACGGCACGTTGTTCCGGCTTTCCGAAGTTGGACGCTCGATCACCGAAGCCACGCCCCGAAACGCCACCGACCTATTCCGGTACTCCCCTACCTCTTTGCTGTTCGGCATGTGGGACTCGACCGGACCGAAGGGAGGACTGGGCTCCAAGTTTCAGCGTGCGTACGTATCCGAAATCGTCGGCTTCGACGCGAAGGTCGGCAACAAGGTAGGAAGCCGTATCGATCCATTGCAGATCGAGAAGGTCGCTCCGGAAGACCGGGTGTACAACAGCACCAACCCGAACGAAGTCTGGACGCACAACCCCGATGTCGCAGAGCGCGACAAGAAGGGGAACCCGGCGCCGGCCTCGCGCGGCAGCGAGAGCGGGGAGGCCGGGCAGCCCTCCAAGATCAACCACGGCAACATCGCTCCGTCGATAGACGCGCAATCCGGCGGCGTTACTATCTCGGGTGCTATGCAGACCACCGTAATCTCATTTGCCGCTCTCCGGCGGCTGCGATTCAAGGGTTTCGATCTCAAGGCGGAGACGGCCGCCCGTACGGCAATTGCCGCGCTGGGAGTCGCGGCCGTGGCCTACCTGTACGAGGCCGACTACGATCTGCGCTCGCGCTGCCTGCTGCTGCCGACGCACGCCCCGCGACTGGAACTGCTCCGGAGGGACGGCTCGCCGGGCGAGGTGGTGAATGTCGATCGCCTCAGCGCGGCACAGACCCTCAAAGAGGCGGCCGCGCACGCCGGCGATGCTGGCGTCGCCTGGGAAACCGCAGACATTCGGCTAACACCGGCCCCGAAGCTTCTGGAACTGATTCGGCGGAGCCGTAAGGTGTCTGCTTCCGAACCCGCATCTGAGTGACTCATGGGATCCGCCGCAAAGTTCGGCATTGAAGTCAACTTTCTGACCGGTCGTTTCGTTGCGACATTCCACAACGACCGCCGGCAGCATGAGTGGCCGCCCCATCCGGCCCGGCTGTTTTCGGCGCTCGTGGCGGCGTGGGCCGATGCCGATGAGCCGGACCGATCGGAACGCGCGGCTCTGGAATGGCTGGAGGCGCAGGCACCTCCAGCCATTGCGGCGTCCGGCGCCGTACCGCGCACCGCCGTTGCACACTTCGTGCCAGTGAACGATGCGTCGGTCGTTGCCAGGGCTTGGCATGAACGGACGGCGCATACTGTCTTCAGTCTCGAAGGGCAACTCCACGCTGAACTCGCCGCGACGCGAGGCGAAGTCACGAAATCGGTGGCCCAGATCCTGCGCCGCCTCGAAAAGGCGCGCGGTGTGGGTGCGCAGGTCGGCCGTGTCGGCAATACGAACCCATCTTCCGCCTTGGCGATGATGCCCGAGCGGAGAGGCAAGCAGGAACGGTTCTTTCCCTCCGTTACCCCGGACGTTCCCCGCGCAACCTATCTGTGGCGAGACCCTGTTCCAGACGAATTCAGAGAAGTGCTCGACCGGTTGCTCGGCAGGGTTACTCGTTTGGGACATCCGTCGTCGCTTGTTTCTTGCAGGTTGCCGTCAGAGGTGCCGGCAGCCACCTTAGAGGCCGGTGCAGGGAGTCGCAACCTGCGGACAGTGCGAGGTGGACAGCTTGCCGAATTGGAGCGTCGCCATGCCCAACATGCCGGCGTCAAGCCACGCGCACTGCCGTTTACCGATGTTCGGTATCGAGCCGTCCCCAAGAATGCCGGGAAGCCCGATGAGAGACCGGAGAAGCCCAACACTTGCGGCGAATGGATGGTGTTCGAATTCGACCACAGCTCGCGCGCTCTGCCGGCTACCCGGGCCGTGGAGATAGCCACGGCGATGCGCGCCGCCGTATTTCATTACGCTGCCGACCCAATCCCCGAAGAGCTCAGCGGGCACCTGGCCAATGGCACACCGACAGCGGGGCCACACGTCGCGTTCATTCCTCTTCCTTATGTCGGATTCCAGCACGCCGATGGGCGGCTACTCGGGATAGCGGTTTCGATCCCGGAGTCCTTAAGCGATACAGCGCATCGAGCCGTGTATCGGGCTATCGGAGCCTGGGAGAAGGTGGCTCCCGACGATACTTTGTCACTTACCTTGGGGGGCGGACGCGTGTTCCACCTCCGGCGACAGCGCGGACCGACGACGCTGATTTCCTTGCGTCCCGGTGTATGGAGCAAGGCTTGCTCCCGCTGGGTTTCCGCTACCCCGGTGGCGCTGCCGAGACATCCCGGACGCTTGAGCGGCGGCACCGCTGGCGCCCGTACCAACGCGTGGGCACTGGCGGAATCGGCAGTAGCCACGGCCTGCCAACATGTGAGCCTGCCTCAACCCACCTCGATAGAGGTGTCTCTGAGTCCGTTTCTGGTCGGGGCGCGCGGCGCCACCCGTTATCCTGCATTCAGCCAGAGCGGGCGTGCTGGCAACCCGGTTCGTCGCCAACTGGTCCATGCCACGGTGACGTTCGAGCGTTCGATTGTGGGTCCGTTGATGCTCGGATCGGGACGATTTCTCGGCTTGGGCCTGATGCGCCCTGCTCCGAGTCATCCGCAGTCTGCACCGGACAACGCTGATGAATAGCTTTGACGCTGAGGTGCCCGCAGAGGTCCAGGCTCCCGCTGCCTCGGCACTGAGCTCCGGAGACTTCGCTGCATTCTTCAGGGACGTTCACGGTCACGACCCGTTCCCGTGGCAGCAGCGCCTCACCATGCAGGTACTGGACCAGGGCACCTGGCCGAATGTGATCGACCTGCCCACGGGTACGGGAAAGACCGCGGTACTCGACACTGCGGTGTTCGCCATGGCGGCGCAACCTGACGTCACTCCCCGACGGGTAGTGTTTGTGATTGACCGACGCATCGTCGTCGATCAGGTATGCAAACGCGCCCTGCAGCTTCACCGCCGCATCAAGGCTGGCGACACGGCGGTATTGCGCCGAGTCCGGGATTCCCTTGATGCCTTGAGCCCTGGTGAGCCGTTGGGAGTTGCTGCGCTCCGCGGCGGGATCCCCATCGACGACGGATGGAGGCATCGCCCGGATCAGCCCTGGGTAATGGTCTCGACGGTGGATCAGTTCGGTTCACGCCTGTTGTTCCGCGGTTACGGAGTCCGCCCTGGTATGTGGCCAGTCCATGCCGGGCTTGCCGGCAACGACTGCCTCGTAATCCTCGACGAAGTGCACCTGAGCGTACCGTTCGCGCAGACGTTGTCGCAGGTTGCGGCGTCTCAAACTGGACCGTTACCACACCGATTCGCGATCGTGGAGATGTCCGCCACGCCTAGCAACCACGGAGCCAAGCCCTTTTCGTTGGACCCTACGATGGACCTCGAAAACTGCCCGGAACTGCGTCGGCGCGTAACGGCAGCCAAACAGGCGACCCTAATCTCCGTAGGTAGAGAAGACGCGATTCCGGCGGCCGTACTGAAGATCGTCAAGGAGGTGGGTAAACGCCCCTCCGAACCCCACATCAGTATTCGAAGCGCTGGCGTGATAGTGAATCGCGTACGTACGGCTCGCGAGGTCCATCAGACACTCATCTCGGCGGGCCTCTCCGCACATCTGATTACCGGACGGATGCGGCCGCTGGACCGCGTTGACGCGCTGGAAAGGATTGGCCCCGTTGTCGACCCCGACAGTCACGAACCAAGCGACTCCATCGCGATCGTGGTTTCGACACAAGCCATCGAGGTCGGAGCCGACTTCAGCTTTGAGGTCCTCATCACCGAGTGTGCACCGGTAGACTGCCTCCGGCAGCGATTCGGCCGTCTCGACCGGCGGGGCAGCTATTCGGCGCGGGCCGGCTGTGCCGCCCAAGTCTGGATCATCGGAGTAAAGTCAGTCGTTGGAAGCAAGAAGCCCGACCCAATTTACGGCGAGTCCGTCAAAGTAACCTGGGAGGAACTTCAGCGCCGTGCCAAGCAGGGACGGGTGGACGTTGCCTCGCTGGCACTGAAGGGCTTTCCCGACGGCGCCAACGCGCCGCGCTCAAACGCGCCTCTACTCCTGCCAACTCACCTGGACGCGTGGGCCCAGACCAGCCCGCAGCCCGTCGTGCAGCCATCCGTCGAGTGGTTCCTACACGGCGTGAATCAGAACCGCCCTGCGGACGTGTCGATCGTGTGGCGACGAGATCGATCGGCGGAGGTGTTACGTCTGGTGCCTCCACGGCAAGCGGAAGCGCTGCAGGCTCCCATCGGAGCCGTAAAATCATGGCTCTCGGGCGCGGAGGAAGTGGATGTCGCCGATGTTCCGCAGGAGGACGAGACGCGCGGCTCGGTGTCGTCGACTCAAGCGTTGCCCGGCAAGTGGGCACGATGGGAAGGGTCTTCCGATGGCGCTATGGAGATCGAAATCGGAGACATCCGCCCGGGTGACCTCCTCATCGTAGATGTCGAGCTGGGCGGCCTGGGTTCCGACACTTGGGATCCGTCCAACTCGGAAACGGTATCCGATCTCGGCGATGCGGCTCAACTCGCATACGGGCGAAGGGTGACACTCCGCCTCGACCCCGACCTGCCCTATGTGGACTCGCCGCCCACGCCGGCGGAAGAGGCGGAAGCCGACCAGCCTGCACTGGACCGAATCATCGACTGGCTTGAAAGCTGGGCTTCCAGATCAGCTCAGCCGGACTGGATTCGTGAAATCGTGGAGCGGCTTGATAGAGCCTTCGAGATAACACCGGTTCGCCTCGGCAACGGAAGTTCCGGGGCTGCCTACTACGTGCTGGCCGAACGTCACCGCGACACGAACAAGCCTCTCAGCGACCCGGACACCATGGATGGCGGCGATGCCGCCGGATCTCTTACAGGTACCGGCACGACCCTGCGTGGTCATCTGGAGGGCGTAGGCTGCCGTGCCGAGAAGATCGCCAGGAGGCTGCGGTTCCCAGAGGCGATTCGGGAGGATCTGCGCCTTGCGGGAAGCCTCCACGACCTCGGCAAGATCGACCCGCGGTTCCAGTTGCAGTTGGTTGGGGGAGATCCGATAGCGCTGGAAATGCTTGACGAGCCGTTAGCCAAGTCTCTGCCGGGCGCGCGCCATGTGCGCGAGTATCCGACGGGGATGCGCCACGAGCTGGCGAGCCTATCCCTGATCGAGTCAAACGACGCAGTCCTGAACGGTGCACATGACCGCGACCTCGTACTTCACTTGATCGGCACCCACCACGGCTGGGCGCGCCCGCTCCCGCCGATCATCGAAGACCGTAACCCGCAGACACTTTCGTTTTCGTTGGACGGCCTACCCTTGACCACAAGTTCCGACCTCGTGAAGAGCCCTTTGGCAGGGGACATGGCGGATCGTTTCTGGCGTTTGGTGGAGCGCTACGGATACCACGGTCTCGCCTGGCTGGAAGCGATCCTACGACTGGCCGATCATCAACAGAGCGCCGAGGAGTCCGAGCGATGAATGGCACTCACCTAACCGGACTCGAAGGGACCAATCCGCTGGGATTCCTGGCAGCTCTGGGAGTACAAGCGATCTTCATGGACGAGGACGAGCGCCCCCGGCTTTGGTGGAGCACGGACGTCACGCCGCACGCGATCGTAGATGACAGTTTCACCGTCGAACGCATCGCCGACCAAGCGCTCTCTCTCGCTGTCCGCTGGCGTGACTGCTCGGCGACGAATCCACGCCGGCCCGACGGGACGCCTATCCCAAAGGGAGACGAGCTCAAGCTTGCGCCCGAAGACATAAGAACGTACCTGTGCCGATCTTACGCAGGGAACACGGGCAGCGATCTGGCTGCGGCACTTCTGGCTGAGGGCAGCCTTGACAATAGCGGTGTCGCCAAACCCTCCGACCTGTACTTTGCCGCTGGACAGATGAGGTTTCTCGGAATGACACGCACGCTCCTTGGCACCGTAGTGCGGGATGAGATTCTGACCGGACTGGTTGGACCATGGGCCTATGCAAGCGAACTCCCGTCGCTTGGATGGGATGTCGCCGATGATCGGGTCTACGCTCTCCGAGCCAACAACCCCGCCCCGGACAAGAAACTGACGAATCCTGGGCCGGAAGCCCTTGCAATATTTGGTTTGAGCCGACACGCGGTATTCGGTGCCCGCGACCGGACGTTGACGCAAGGCTGTTCAGGTTCGTGGAAAACGGGCTACTACTCCTGGCCGCTCTGGCAAAGACCAGCAACTTCATTGACCGTGAAGTCCCTCATGGCTCACGCCTGCGCTGACTCCACGGGGAACCGATCCCGGTGGTATCCATCATGGGGTATCTCGTCTGTCCTCCGCTCGCCAATCCGGCGATCCAGTCAGGGAGGCTACGGCACCTTCGGTCCGCCAGAAATCGTGTGGCAGAAGGATTAAGGCACCCATACACCTGGTGCCTAAGGACTAACCCATAATCAGCCGCGCCACGATTATTGATGGGATAAACGCGATTCTGGGTCGGGCTGATTGAGGGAAGGGAAAAGAACCCCCTCACGGAGCTTGACCAACAAGCCCGTGAGGGGGTGGTCTCCTTGTAACCCAACACGAAGGAGACCACCAGTGTTACACAAGCTGTGGGGAGATACCAGCTTTCATCGTCTGCTCCTGAAAATCGACGAGGATGTGGCCCAAGGGGTGCGCAGCAAGGGCTGTCCGCACTGCGCGGGCGTACTGCACTCGGCGCGCTATGAGCGCAAGCCGCGCGGCGGGCCGAGGGAACTGCCGGAGAAGTATGAGCGGCGGGCGAGTTTCTGTTGCGCGGCGGCGGGGTGCCGCAAGCGGGTGACGCCGGCGGCGCTGCGGTTCTGGGGCCGGCGGGTGTATCTGGGGCCGGTGTTTCTGCTGGTGTTCAGCCTGCACAACGGGATCACGCAGAAGCGAACAGAAGAGCTGCGCAAGCAGTTGCAAGCGCCGACGTTGAGCCGGCATACGCTGAGGCGCTGGCGCCAGTGGTGGCTGGAGGTGTTCCCGAGGAGTTCGTTCTGGAGCACCGGGCGAGCGCGGTTTATGCCGCCGGTAGATGAGAAGTCGCTGCCTGCGGAGCTGCTGGCGCGGTTTGGTCAGACCGACGCCGCCGAGCGGGTGGTGGCAGCGTTGCGCTATCTGGCGCCGGCGACCGCCGGGGCGGGCTCGATGATGGACCCCTGACCACCCGCAGAAGATGCAAGCCCCGCTGAAGCTCCCGCACGAGTTGTGATCTATCCCCGGGGCGCGGCGCTCGCCAAATTTGGGGTGAGCAGCAGGAAGCGGGGGAAATGGAAGCATCAGACAGACAACGAGAGGTCTCAGACCGCGATCAGTGGGCACGATTCCGGTTTTCGGTGATCGGCCCGCTGTTGGCCGCGCCACCGGTGGGCGGCGAACTGCAGCAGGCGCTGCAGGAGTTGGCGGCGGGGGAGTACCAGCACCCGCTGAGCAAGCGACCGATCACGCTGGGAGTGTCGACGATCGAACGCTGGTACTACCGCGCCCGGCTGGAGCGGGATCCGGTGGCGGCGTTGCGCAACCAGGTACGCAGCGATGCGGGCGGGCATCCGAGCGTGTCGGCGGCGCAGCGCGTGGTGCTCCGCCAGCAGCACCGGGACCACCCCGGCTGGAGCTACCAGTTGCATCACGACAACCTGAAGGTGCTGGCCCAGCAGCAGCCGGAGTTGGGGCGGGTGCCGTCGTACGCGGTGGTGCGGCGGTGGATGAAGACGCAAGGGTTGTACCGTCGCAAGCGCACTCGGGTACGGCACACCGCCGGCGCCCGCAGAGCCGCTTGGCGCTTGGAGCAACGCGAGGTGCGCAGCTACGAAGCCGAGTACGTCGGCGGCTTGTTCCATGCCGACTTTCATCATGCGTCGCGGGAGGTGCTGACCCGCCAGGGACAGTGGGTCAGGCCCCAGTTGTTCGCGGTCCTGGACGACAAGTCGCGGCTGTGCTGCCACGGGCAGTGGTACCTGCAGGAGGATGCGGAAACCTTCGCCCACGGGCTCCAGCAGGCGTTCCTCAAGCGCGGCCTGTCACGTGCCCTGATGACCGACAACGGCGGTGCCGAGACGGCTGCCGAGATCGAAGAAGGGTTGGCTGAGTTGGGGGTGCTGCAGGAGTTGACGCTGCCCTATTCGCCCTATCAGAACGCCAAGCAGGAAGTGTTCTGGGTGCCGATCGAGACCCGTCTGTTGGCGATGCTGGAAGGGGTGCCTGATCTGACCTTGGAGCAACTCAACCAAGCCACCCAGGCCTGGATCGAGTTGGAGTACCACCGACGCGTCCACTCCGAGACCGGGCAGACGCCGCTGGCGTCGTTCCTGGAGTCGAACAACGTGCTGCGCGACTGCCCGGCGGCGCAGGAGTTGCGGCGCGCCTTTCGAGTCAAGGTGCGGCGCACGCAGCGCCGCAGTGACGGCACCCTGACCCTCGACGGCGTGCGCTTCGAGCTGCCGGGCCGGCTGCATCACCTGACGCGCGTAGCGGTGCGCTATGCGCGCTGGGATCTCAGTCAGGCCGCAGTGGTCGATGCGCGCACCGGCGCCGAGGTGGCGGCCATCTATCCGGTCAACAAGGTCAACAACGCCAGCGGCCAGCGCCGCCGCCGGGAGACCGACGCTGCGGCCGCGCCCGCGGGGCCGTCAGGAGTCGCACCACTGTTGCAGAAGCTGCTTGCCGACTACGCGGCCACCGGCCTGCCGCCGGCCTACATCCCCAAACCAGAGCACCCCAAGGAGGAGCTCCGATGAACCGCAAGTTGCTGGCTCTCTACGGGCTGAAGTTCAACCCGTTCGCACCCGAGTTACCGACCGAGGCGCTGTGGATCGCGCCCGAGGTAGAAAACTTTCTGTGGCGCATCGAGTTCGCGCTGGTGCGCGAAGGTGGCTTCGCGCTGATCACCGGCGAGTCCGGCAGCGGCAAGAGCGTCACCTTGCGCCTGCTCAGTGAGCGGCTCGCCGCCGAGCCGGATCTGGTGGTCGGCGCCATCTCCCGACCGCAGGCCAACGTGGCCGACTTCTACCGCGAGTTGGGCGACGTGTTCGGCGTCCCGTTGCGACCCCACAATCGCTGGGGTGGCGCCAAGGCGTTGCGCGAGCGCTGGACCTTGCACCTCGACACCACCCTGCTGCGCCCCCTGCTGCTGGTGGACGAGGCGCAGGAACTCGCTCCTCCAGTGGCCGCTGAATTGCGTCTGCTCAGCAGCACGCGGTTCGATTCGCGCCAGCTCCTGAGTGTGGTGCTGGCCGGTGACTTGCGCTTGCAGGACAAGCTGCGCCACCAGGACCTGGTGCCCCTCGGCAACCGCCTCCGCACCAGGCTCGCCCTCCAGCCGGCCTCTGTCGAGCAGCTTCAGGACGCCCTCAAGCACCTCCTGAACGCCGCCGGCAACTCCGCTCTGATGACCGACGAACTCATCGTCACCCTGTGCGAACACGCCCTCGGCAACTACCGCGTGCTGTTGACCACGGCGGCCGAGTTGCTGGTCGCCGCAGCCCAGAAAGAGTTGTCCCAGATCGACGAGAAGCTCTACTTCGAGCTGTTCTCACCGGCACCGCCCTCCCGCGGCACCCGCCGCCCGCGCTGACCATGGCAGCACTGCGTGTGGTCCGCGCCGCTCAGCTTCAGGACCTCCCCGCAGACCAGCCGCACTGGCTTATCGAGCCGTTGTGGGGTGCTTCGGCTGTCGGTCTGATCGGAGGAGCCCCCAAGAGCGGCAAGACATTTTTAGCGTTGGAGTTGGCGGTCGCGGTCGCCTCCGGTCAACCCTGTTTGGGCCGCTTCCCGGTCCCCTGTCCCGGGCCGGTGCTCGTCCTCGCGGCTGAAGACTCCCCGCATCAGGTCAAACGTCGCATCCAGGGCATCGCGCACGTGCGCGGCGCCGACTTCGCCGCACTCGATGTCAGGCTCATCCTCGACACCGCGCTCCGTCTCGACCGTCCCCAGGACCTGCACCGGCTCCACCTTACGCTCGCCAGCCAGCGCCCCAAGCTGTTGATCCTCGATCCATTCGTACGCCTCCAACGCGCCGATGAAAATGACGCCCGCCAAGTCGCCGCCATTCTCGCCGCACTGCGTGAGCTGGCACGCACCTTCAACGCCGCCGTCCTCCTGGTCCACCATGCCCGCAAGAGCGGCGCCGCCGTTCCCGGCCAGGCGCTGCGCGGCTCAGGCGACTTCTGGGCCTGGGGCGATTCCAACCTCTATCTCTCCGGCCGGCCCAACCGCCTGCGACTCACCGTCGAGCATCGTGCTGCACCCCCGCCAGCGCCTCTGTCGCTCCAGCTGCTGGCCACCGATCACCCCCGCGCTGGCCAACCCCCTCTGGTTCGTCTCGAGCTGCAGGACCACCCCGAACTCTCCGAGTTCCGCGACTCGGATGATGCACCTGCGCCGCCACCTACCGCCATCACTTTCGCTGAGCGTATCGTCGCTCACCTGCGTAGCGCCGGCCCCACTCCCCATCGCGCCCTGCGCGCAACTCTGCGCGTGCGTGCCCAGTCTCTCTCTGCCGCCCTGCGCGCTCTTGAAACTGCCGGTCGCATCACCCGCACACCGCATGGCTGGACCGCAGTGCACTAGCTGTTTCCCGTTTCCCTTCCTTACCGATTGCGGAAACGGGAAACACGGGAAACACCCACCCTTTGCTCCATCCTATCCAATCCTGTCCCTCAAATTACTCGATCAACGTCCCATCGATCAGCCCGATCACTCTGAGCTGTCGGGTGCCGAGCACACCGTGCGCGCCTGGCAGTCGGAGCTGGCACGCACTTGGGCCAGCGCGCACGACGCCGACTGGGCGACGCTGGCCGTGGACGGCCACGTGAAAGTGTACACGGGGCGCAACGGTCGGCTGCCGAAGCACTTCGTGGCGCGCCAGAAGCTGTGTTTGCCAGCGTCCGTGAGCTACTGGATCAACGCCCTGGGCGGCACCCCCCTGCTGTGCCTGCACCAGGCGCTCGACCCGAAGCTGGTCAAGGCCATCAAGCAGGAGGTGGTGCCGCAACTGGTGGAACTGGGCGTGGTGCCGGAATCGGCTCCCGACCTGACCCAGCCGCAGGCCGGCGCGCCGGCGCTCACCCTGGTGTTCGACCGCGAGGGCTGGAGCCCGGACCTGTTCCAGTGGCTGGCTCGGCGTGGCATCGCCTGCATCACCTGGCACAAGAACTTCAAGGGCGACGACTGGTGTTGTATCCCATGTAGATTCGCGGACGGTTTCCCGGATTATTTCTGAGGGTCGAGGGTCGGATTTCCCACATTGTGGCCGCGGCTATGGGGAGCAGCAGAGGCGGGTCGGAGACGCCTCGGTGACGCCGAGGAGGCGGACCGGTGTCAGAACGGCAAGTCGTCATCAGAGAGGTCCTGGTGGGCGGCCGCTGGCGGCGCCGAGTGGTCGTGGAGTTGGTCGTGTTCTTGGTGCGCGGCATAGTAGCGGCGCAACTGGCCGTAGTAGCGGTTTTCGATGGCGGCGGCGATGAGGTAGAGGCTTTCGACGAGGTGGGCGACGGCAGCGTCGTGGAGATCGTCAGGCAGAGGGAGACGCAACGGGCAGCGCGAGCATTGCTCAGGTGATGGGTAAGGCGGGCAGGTCATGGCAGTCCTTTTGGTGCGCAGTCAGGGGCGCAACTCGTCGAGGGCGCGTTGCAGGTGTTCGTGGTTGACGGTGTGCGCGCTGTCGAGAGCTGCCGCCCAGAGGGCGTAATGAGCGATCCGGTTGATCTGGCGAGGCAGACCGCGAGAGGCCTGGAACAAGGCCTCGACGGCGGGCGGCTCGAACAACGGCAACTCGGAACCGGCGAGACGCAGGCGATGGGTGAGATAGGAGTCGAGTTCGTCGCGGTCGAGACCGCCGAGATGGTGGCGGACGACGAGGCGCTGGTTGAGCGATTCGTGGATCGCCATGGAGAGGCGGCGGCGCAGTTCGGTGAGGCCGACCAACAGCAGACACAGCCGGTGATCGGAGTCCATCGAGTAGTTGGTCAAGAGTCGCAGGTCGTCGAGTACGTCGTTGCGCAGGAATTGCGCCTCGTCGACGATCAGGACGGGCAGCAGTTTGGACTCCTGAACGAGGCGGGTGATCTCGGCGCGGATGGCGCGGTAGGCGGTGGCGCGGGAGCGCTCGGTGGGCAGGCCGAGTTGCCAGGCGATGGACTTGTACATGTCGAGGACGTTGCCGGTGGTGAGGGAGACGTAGTAGACGCGGAACAGGCCGGGGTGGAGGTTGGCGGTGACGTGTCGGCAAACGGTGGTCTTGCCGCAGCCGACCTCGCCGGTCAACAGCCCGAGGCCGCGCAATTGGAGCAGATGCATGAGGCGCGCGACCGCTTCGTGGTGGGCGCTGAAGGCGAACAGTTCGTCGGCTTGGAGGTTGGCGGCGAAGGGGAAGCGGGTGAAAGCGAAGTGGCGCAGATAGGTCGTATCGGTGGTCATATCAGTTGTCCTTCTGCTGGTGCTCGTGCTGCTGATCGAGATCGCGGAGCGCGAGGGGCGAGGGCGGCGGCTCGGGAGCGGGGCGATCAGGTTCGATGTGGCGCGAGGGCCGGGCGCGTTTGACGGCGGTGTTGGCGTAGGCGTCGAGGATGGTGGCGAGGCCGGCATCGCGACCGTCGTGGACGACCTGGAGCGGTCTTGTCGGGGGTACGCTCGGATCGTAGCGCAGGGTCACGGTGTGGCCGACCAGGAGCGCGTCGACCTCGTACAGCCGCCCGACGAGGGATACGGTGCGGTCTTTCATGACGCGGCGTTTGGCCTCGAACAGAAACAGATCGTCAAGATCGACGGCGTCGTCGACGTAGCGCACCTCGCCGCCGGCGAGGCCCCACTGATCGAGGGGCGTTTTGCCGTCGGCCAGGCCGCGATGCGGGGCGTGGTGGTATTCACCTTCGACGTAGGCCCACAGACGCCGATTGAGAGCCTCGATGTTGGCGGTGTCGGCGGTCTGCAAAGTGGTCAGGAACTGGCTGCGTACGGTGCGGAACCAGCGTTCGATTTTGCCCTTTCCGGCGGGCTGATAAGGGCGTGCGTGAATCAGCGCGATGCCGAGCTTGGCGCACACCAGGGCGAGGTGCTGGGAGCGGTAATTCGCGCCGTTGTCGACAAATAGGCGGTGCGGCAAGCCGCGGCGGATGAGTGCCTGCTTGAACACCGGCAGGAAGGCGGCGGTGTTCTCCCCGCGGGCAAAGGCAGCGTACGGGATGACGCGGGTGGCGTCGTCGATGAATGCGATCAGGTAGGTTTTGTGGCGCTGACGACCGGCGCCGACCTTGGGGCCGTGCATGACATCGCTCATCCACATCTCGCCAGCGTATTTGAAGGAGAAGCGGCGGCGGTCGACGCCAAGCGGCTGGTCGGAGCGTTTGGTCATAAGCCCCTCACGGCTCAACAGACGGTGCACGGTGGACGGCGGCAGGCGGAGGGCGTCGGGGAGTAGACCGGAATCGTGGGCGCTTTGGATCACCTGTCGCACTGACCATATGGAGTGCTCGGCTTTGATGGCTACCAGCAGCTCGGCAACGTCCGGCGACAGCCGCCGGGACTGGCCGCGGTCGGCGCGCGGCTTGGGATAGAGGGCATCGAAGCCGCCTTGCCGGTAGTGGTGCAGCCAGTCGCGGATGGTCTCGGCGGCGACGCGGGTGCGCTGGGTGCCGGGGATGGTGTGCTCCTGCTCGGCCTTGGCCTGCATCATGGCGCCGATGCCGGCGGAGCCGGACGGGAGCAACAACAGGTCGGCAATGGTGCGGTAACGGAACAGCGCGATCTCCCGCCTCAGGTGGTCATCAGGAACGTTCATGGGCGTCCTCCTCGTGATTGCGGGTCTGGCGACCCGCTGCTGAGGAAAGCTACGGGGGGTGCGCCGGTGGGGCAGGCCCCAGGTTGTGTTGACGGCGGGATTTGCGATTCCCCGCGCCAATCCCGTGGTGGCGAAAACCGAGCGGCGCCGGCAGCGCCGGCAGCCAGACCGCAGTCAGACTGCGCAACGTCAGCAACGCCGCCTTGGTGCCAAGACGCTTGCGGAACGCGGCCACGTCGGCGTTACAGCGCGCGAACTGTTCCGGCAGCAGGCCAACCACATGCCGCAGGGCGTGGTGCACCGAGCGCACGCGGCGCTGTACCCAGCGCATCGCGCCGGCCAATTCGATGGCATCAGGGCGCAGTTTGTCTGCCGCCTTGATCAGACTCGGCGTCTGCTCGGCAACCGCGACCACCGCTTCCAGCTCCTTGAGGGTTCCCGGCAGCCGCGCAGCCAAGCAATCGGGCAGTAAACTGAATGTGGTGTGAGATTCAGGACAGTACCAGCGGGCAATCCGCGTGCCGACCGGTGTCTTGCGTGGATAGGTGCCGTGACGGGCGAATGAGCATCCGCCCTGGGAGTGATTCGGGCACCGCTCCAGCCTTGCAGCGCACCAGGCTTCGGCGCTAACGTACTCCTCGCCGGTGTGCCCCGATTCGTATCGAAGTTGCACCGGCCACGGCCCGGCGGGGGAGTACCCGCGCGGGCCATTTTCTTCTCCCTGATTATGGTTCCAAGAGACTAAACCCGCACCAACGGCATCGGGAACCGTGGGAACCGTCCGCTGAGCCGCGTATTCTGCGCACCCAGCCGTGAGAGTGATCCTGCGTTAGCCCGCTCTCCACCGTCTTCCCAGTCGATCCGTCACTGAATCAATCCGAGCAGAAGGCTTGGGCTTCTAACGACTTACCTTGGGATACAACAACTGGCCGGCGCAGGAGTTCTGCGCTCTTGAGGTACCGCTCCACGCGCCCGCCGGTACCAGCACTACCACCGTTGAGCTCGCCGAGCAGCCGATCGTGCTGCGCAACGGGCTCACGGTACGCCAGATTCGGCGCCGCCTGGCCAACGGTCGCCAGGTGCCGGTGATCACCACTCACCCGCAGATGCCCGTGGAGCAGGTCGCCGGCGCCATGTTCTCGCGCTGGTCGCAGGAGAACTTCTTCAAGTATCTGCGCGAGCAGTTCAACCTCGATGCTCTGCCCAGCCATGGTCTGGAGCCGCTGGACCCCGAGGCGCAGGTGGTGAACCCGGTGCGCCGCACCCTCGAGAAGACCATCAGGCGGGTCCGCAGCCGCTTGGCAACGGCCCGCAATCGCCTCGCCGAGGCGCTGCAGGCAGAGCACCGCGACCGCGCCACCCGCCTTGCGGCTGATGCCCAGACGCTGGTCGCCGAACTTGACCAACTCAAGCAGCAACGCGCCGACACGCCCACCCACGTTCGCGCCGGCGAGTTGCCGGAGCAGGACAAGCTGGACGCCCTGCCGGTTGGCGGGCGGCTGTTCATGGACGTGGTGCGCATGATCGCCTATCGCGCGGAGACCCGGATGATGGCGCCGGTGCTCACCGCACAGGGCAAGAAACCGAATGCCCGCAGGCTGCTGCGCGCCTTGCTGACCTCCGACGCCAACATCATCCCGCAGCCTGACGAGGGGATTCTGCGGATCCAGCTTCTGGGGCTCGGCAGCGACTCCTGCGAGCGCATGCTCGCTCCCCTGATCGAGGAACTCAACGCAACCTGCACCATCTATCCCGGCACCGAACTCAGGCTGGTCTACGAGTTCGCCGGCGATCCGCCACCCGACGTGTCATCTGATTCCGGCTGAGGTCAGGAAGTCTGAGTTTAGTCGTTCGGCGGAGCGGAGCGTTGACCAGTGAAAGGCGGCCGACCTTCTGCTAACGACGAGTGGAGATGCGCAGCATTGGCCTGGCCGCCATCTTCTATTCTCACCGGCCGAGCACGACGTCGATCCCGCTCACGACGAGTGCCACCTGCCGCGCCGCGAGTCGCCTCATGCGCTTCACCAGGATGCTGCGGTCGAGCGCCACGATCTGAGCTGCGTTTGCTACGGAGTCCTTCGGCAATCCGGTCGCCTTGGCGGGCAGCAACGTGTTGCCCGGAGCGTCGGCCCACATCAGGTTGCTGGTGAGTGGAACGCAGACCACGGTCGAGATTCGGCTCCGGTTCAGATGGTCGCCCTGAACCACCACAACCGGCCGCCGCAGACCGGGCCCCGAGCCAAGGGGTTGCGGTAGCTCCGCCCACCAGACCTCGCCCTGCGCGATGTCTACCACTCGGAGCGTTCGAGAGTCTGACGTGACGCTCGAGACACAAACTCGTCCGGTGACGCCTCGCCGACGGCTTCCGCCACCCGATCCATCGCAGCCGTAACGTCGTCAGGCGTGTGTCTTGCCAGGTACTCAGCGAGAGCGTCAACGTATAGCTGGCTTCGAGACTTCCTCGTCCGTTGCGCATGGCGTTCGGCGGCACGGAAGATCTCATCCGGGACCGACACGGCAGTCTTCATACCATGAGTATAACCAACTAGCCGGTGACGGTCATTTCTGAACCTGGGGGGTTCGCGAAAGCTGACTGAATCTCTCAATTGACATCGCTACAAGCACATCTAGTGTTCGGGCGGCCACTACACAGCCGGTGACGACGAGCGCACCGAGCAACCCGTTAGAGCTGGTCAGCGGAATGGGGTTCGACACCGTCGATTGCAGCGCAATCCGTGCGGCGAGAATGATGGAAACGTATGCCGACTGCTTGCGGTACCTCGCGGGTCCCCCTCGAGCGTGGAGGAGCTCGCATTGGCGGTATCTGTGGTTGTCGGCACATATCACCCCACCGGACGACCGTGGTCAGCGCGATTCGGCTGGGGCATAACCTATGAGTCAGGCAAAGTCCCCGGGCGCGCCGCTTCGTGTGCAGTCTCTCGTCGACGGTTGGCCCGGTGAATACCTGGAGCGGTGGTCGAGCCAGTTTCGGCGTCGCGATGCCGGTAATGCAACTCCCTCCGGACGCGCCGCAGGCTGTCCAAAGAACAGCCGCTGTCCACAGGACAGCCGCACGCTTGCCCTCCATGGCGCGGGAACGCCTGTGGTGGGCCCCATGGACGGGGCTCACGAACGGACGACGCGTCAGTCGTGTGATGAGAGGTACCTGACACTTCGCCCACTCGGTCTGCGGTGCCCGGGCGCCACTTCGCGCTGACCGGCCAGGTCACGCCCATCCACAGTCCGGCGCTGGTTGACCTGGTCGGCCGCGTTCCGGGCGCGCCTCCGGAACTGCCGCCGGCGCATGCACACCCGTGGCGGCAGGGATGGCGCCACGGGTGGAGGTCACCGCGCATCCGGCGTGAACCCGCGGGGGTTCCCGGTCGGCCGCACATCCATGGGTCGGCGCGGCGGTGGCGAAGCCGAAGGATGCCCCCGTCGGAGTCATCGAGCGGGAAGACATCTGGGGCCGACCCGTCGCACCTTGCCTTGCTCGGTGGGGTGCACGGCCCCGCAGCAGGCGCGTGGCCCCCAGGCCGCCGCAGGCGCGCTCTCCTTAGACCGACCCGGCGGCTCCGGCACCGAGACTACCACCGCCCCTCAGCCTCGGGTCGAGGAGGTCCCGCACCGCGTCGCCGAGCATGTTTAGACTATAGACGGTAATAGTCAGGCAAAGACCAGGCCAGAGAGCCAGCCATGGCGCCATCTCC
Source organism: Spirochaetia bacterium (assembly GCA_965262935.1). GTDB lineage: Bacteria > Spirochaetota > Spirochaetia > SZUA-6 > Bin103 > Bin103. Next base: position 3,881,783 of record OZ253572.1, read on the forward strand.
ATGAACTCACGCCCCTCCCGGCTGAGCATCCCACCCCAGCTGGGTACACTCGGCGGCAGACCGAATCCCAGGAAGCTTAAGGACGCCTCGCTGATAATCACCCCCCCGATGTTGATGCTGAATATGATGATTACGGTAGGCATAATATTGGGTAGGACATGTCGGATAAATGTTCTCCATTTTGAAGAGCCAATCGACTCCGTCGCCTGAAAATACACATTCTCTTTTACACCGATAACGGCGCCTCTGACTACTCTTGAGCCAACGATGCCTCCTGTTACCCCCAGGACCACTATTATCTGTAACAGACCCTGCCCCACTATGGACATTACGGTTAACAACAGGAGCAGTCCCGGAAAAGCCATCCAGGCATCGACAAATCTCTGCACTGCCAGGTCAAATTTGCCGCCCAAAAATCCTGAAGTGCCGCCTATGAGGGCCGCCACCACAACATTGAGACTGGTCGCCGCTAGACCGACAACTATCGAAAGACGAGCACCGTAGATAAGGCGGCTGAAAAAGTCTCGCCCCAACTGGTCGGTACCCAGCAGATACCGGGCTGATGAGCCCTGAAGCCTGTCTGCCAAGTGTACTTCAAGAAAGCCGTAAGGGGCCAGAACATCGGCGAAGATAGCCACAAAAATCAATATCAATATGATAATCCCGCTGGCAGTACCCAGTGGCTTCTCCTTCCACAGTCTGCTCAAGAAATTAGCCAGCGCGGTACGTCTCTTTGGCGCAATTTCTGCTGATGGTATCCCTGTGGCGTCACTCATATCCCCGATTTCCCCCCTTTAGCTGTATCGTACCCTGGGGTCTAAATAAGGATAAATCAGGTCGATAATTAGATTGATCCCTACAACCGCCGTGGCGAAAACCAAGTTTACTCCGGAGACAACCGGGTAGTCTCTGTTATTGAGTGCATCCAGCATGAGACGACCTAACCCCGGCAGGGCAAATATCTTCTCCATGATAACCGAGCCGCCTACCAGCAGAGGCAACTGCAGGCCGATCAGGGTAACTACCGGGATGAGGGCATTCTTGACGGCGTGTCTCATAATAACTACCCTCTCCTTGAGACCCTTGGACCAGGCCGTCCTGATGTAGTCCTGCCTGAGCACCTCCAGCATCATGGTGCGCGTCATCCGCATTGTGGCTGCAGCCGAGGCCGTCCCCAGAATCAGGCTGGGAATGATGAACACCCCGAGATTCCCCAGCGGGTCTTCGGTGAAAGGAACCCACTCCAGCGGTGGCGCCCAGCCCCACCAGATTGCCGGGAAGATCATGACCATAGTTCCCAGCCAGAAGTTAGGCGTTGCCAGGCCGATGATGGCCGCGGAGCGCCCCACGTAGTCGGCCGCCGTATCCTGGCGAATCGCCGAGTAGATGCCGACTGGCAGCGCTATCAAGAGCCCGATTACGATTGCCATGACACCAAGCTCGATGGTTACCGGCAGTCTATCTATTATCTTCTCCTCCACCGCCCCACGGCCCATCAGTGATTCGCCAAGGCTACCGTGCCGGAAAATATTTCCTATCCAGCGTCCATACTGCACGTAGACAGGCACGTCCAATCCCAGCCGGCGCTCAAGAGCTTCACGGTCAATCCCCCCGTACATTTCCATCTGAGCCAACATTGCATCTATTACATCGCCCGGGATGAAGCGGACCGAGAGAAAGACCAGGATGCTCAATATAAACAGGGTGGGGATTATCAGCAATAACCGCCTGATTATATAGGCTCTCATATCACACTCCTCATCGCGATGTACCCCGTCATTGCCACCCCTCTTTGGTCATTGCGGTATATATCCCAACCCCGTATCAGGTACGGGGCAGGCTCCCGTCATTCCGGTGAAAACCGGAATCCACCTTCCACGTCTTTCCGGCCCCTTCCACTGAAGGGCGCGGCACTCTCTAAGGTGCGAATGACCCCTGCCAAGAAACTCGCCTCTCACCGTTTTGGGGAGTCCAGAGGGGTGAAACCCCTTTGAAACGGGGGTTCAAGGGGGTTTCACCCTTGATTCCCCCTCTCCTTATTATAGGGAGCGTCTAAGAGGGGCGAAGCCCCTTTTAAACGGGGGTTCAAGGGGGTGTCCCCCTTGATTCTCCCCGTCATTCCGCCGATAGGCGGAATCCAGCGAAATTTCAAATGGTTGCGTTTTCTGGATTCCGGGTCTCCGCCCGGAATGACAGTATGAAAGCCCTCCTCTCATTATTTGAGGAGTATGGGAAAACTGGGGGGCTTGAGCTTGAGCCCTCCAGCTCCCTCTTTCCCTGAGGTCAACCACAAGGGGTGAAACCCCTAATGACCCATTGCTTCCTTCAGCTCACTATCAACCCAGAGGCGGCTGAAGATGGTGGTATATTGACCCGTTCCCAACATCGTTTCACCGTTAAAACCGACGAGCCACGGCTGGATCGCGACATACTGTGGGGCCATACCACCCCATATCTCCCAGAACTTCTCTATCCCATACTGATCCAACTCTTTAATTATGCTGTTATACTCCTCGATGGTGGTAGCGGCTGCGGCGGCTTCATGCATGGCTGTATAAACCGGGTCGTTGACATTGGCGCTGTTATATGATGTGGTCGGTAGATAGCGAGATTCTAATACCAATGCGTTCCACCGCATGGCCGCTTCCGCACTGATCATTTCGAAATCCCTCTCACCTCTTCTAGAGGCAAAGGAAGGTACTGGTGGTGAATCAATCTCTACATCAATGCCAATCTTATTCCAGTATGAAGCGAGTAATTCTACATAGCTCAAAGGTCTAAACACGAGGTGCATCAACTCGGTCTTAAATCTAATGCCGTCGGCCCCGCGCGGATACCCCGCCTCATCAAGAAGCTTCTCGGCCCCTGCCGGGTCATACATAAAGCCTTTCTTGACCTCTTCGGGCCACTCTTCAAATTGGGTGACACAACATGTTAAAGACCGGTTTATCACCCCCTGAGGTGTCACATCTGCAAAACCTCCATAAAAGCCGTCGTTAATTTCCTCGAGGTTTAGTGCCATCTGCATTGCCTTGCGCACCCTGATGTCGTCAAAGGGCGGCCTCTGCGTGTTCATACCAATAGCATTATCCGACCGATCGATATACGGATATATCACGAGTTCGGGGTTGGTCCTCTTGAGGCTCTCTAACTGGTCTTGACTCATGATTGCGTTGCCGCTGATCGGACCTATGTAATCAATCCTACCCGTGCGCAGTGCCGCCAGATACGTTGGGTCTTCTGGCATAAACAGGGCCCTCAGCCGGTCAATATAGGGCAGGCGGTTCTCCGGGTATTTCTCGTCGTATCCCCAGTAGTCAGGATTCTTGTCCCAGGTAATAGAGACGCCTTCGACCAAGTCAGTCAGCATCATGGGTCCGGTGCCGACCAGGTTCCTCCAATCCGTAACGTCCCCGTGTTCCTTGATTACCTCGGGGGGATATATCCAAGCGATCGTGCCGTCGAGGATAGCAGCCAGCGCATTGAGGTGTAGCGACTTCAGCTTAAAAACAACCGTCCATTTGTCGGTGGCCGTTACCGATTCGAGTGGCACAGATTTGAGTGCCTGGGCCCATTCGCTACGTTCGGTGAAACCGCTGCCCGTACCCGTAATACGGTGATAGTTATATACGATATCGTCGGCAATCAGCTCCCGACCGTTCATCGGTGGCTTATCATGCCAGTAAACGCCCTGGCGGACTTTGACGATATACGTCAGTGGGTCGGGCTGCGACCAGCTTTCCGCCAGACTCCCTATCGTGTTAGTTGGAACGTTGTGATACACGAAGTCAAATTCGTCCCTAGGCGTTGCCCAGTCCGGCCAGGCGAGCTTCTCATTAACGCCAGCGACGTAGGCTTGCGCCCACATACCACTGATCACGGTGTCAGGACCCGCCGGCTCGTCTTTTCGGGCGAAGGTTATTGTCCCGCCATACTCTGGCGCCACCACCACCTTGCCGGTGGAGGGGTCGGTCACATACTTCTTGTCGGCAGCGGCTGCCGGCTCCTCTTCTGCGCCAGCGGCCCAGAGGCCGGTTGCGGCCATGACCAGGACCAACGCAAACGCGAAGGTCATTCTAGTCATTCTAAATAAGATTTTCATCATCGTTAGTATCCTTGCTTGGATTTTGAGAGCATTGCGGAGCGACTTGCCGCTCCCTGGCTACTCTGACGCCCGCACCGCGGGCGCGCCCGCCAAACGCGGGCGGCCAGTCTGAGTCAATTCTTGGGGCGCGCGGCGTGTGACTCACCGGGTTCACCCCAGCCTCACGCCGCGCGCACGTGCGGCTCTTTGAGTATCATCTTGACCTCCTGTGCGCCGGCAAAAACCGGCAAGGTTGTTGTGAATGAGAGAGTCATACGTCGAAGGGCTAGCGACCCACGGCGGCCCTGAGTCATGCGCCGTCGCTCGTAAGAGCGGAGGTGAAGCGTTGACAGGGGTACGTGCGGGCCGGGTATCGAGCCGCGAAACGAGATTACTTCGGGGTGCCGACGCCTTAGGAGGAGGCGGAAGGCCACACCCGGGGCGCCGATATCGCGAGGCGCTACGGGACCCTGCGCGGTCACAGACCCCGGGCACGTACGGAAACACCTTGCGCGGGAGCCGGGAGATCCCAGCTTCGCCTGTGGCGGATGGCGCCGCAGGCCGTGTCGGGAAGTCCAAGGACGTACGCCGACGATGAACGGAGCTGGGAAGTCGGACAGGCCCATAGTACCTGGGAACCCCGCGAACAAGGACGGGAGCTGCCGCAGGCGGCGCGGCTATGGTGAACCCTACACGGGCACGCAGGCGGAAACGCCGGATACAGCCAAGGGAGAACCTACGGTCACGCCGGCCGGCAGCAACCGGGCCGCGGAGCGGGTGGAGGAAAGGGGCCTGGCCAAAGGGAATCCGCACCAGCAAAACGCGCCCCGGACACTGCGCCGGGCGGGCGCGCTCAGTGCGCTGGAGCGGATACGTCAGGCAGCGCGACGGGATAGGACGCTGCGGTTCACCGCGCTCCTGCACCACGTCTACAAACCCAGCGATGCTCCGGGAGGCGTACTTCCGCCTCAAGCGGGAAGCCGCGCCGGGCGTGGACCGGGTGACGTGGCGGCAGTACGGAAGGGATCTGGAGGGCAACCTCCTGGACCTCTCCGGACGGCTCAAGCGAGGAGCGTACCGGGGGAAGCCGGTGCGGAGAGTGTTCATCTCCAAGACCGACGGGCGGCCGCGGCCGCTCTGCCTTCCCATAGCTACCCTCCATAGCGAATATACACAGAAAGTTGCATGATGGTCAATGGGTTTCGACAGATAATCGGCGTGACGGCGCTGGAAGACAAGATCGTCCAGCGTGCGACAGTCGAGGTGCTGAACGCCATCTACGAGACCGACTTTCTCGGGTTCAGTTACGGGTTCCGTCCGGGGCTGTGGCGCGACAATCAGGGTGAGAAACGGGCGACAATCAGGATGAGAATCAGTGTCGCAACAAGACCCAGGGTGGCGTAGGACGGTTGGTTGTGCAAGGGGCTGCAGATGCGCAGTCGCAGTGAGCGCGCTCGGCGGGAGAATGGGAAGAGCTCGACGGAGTAATCGGGACTGCTTGGAGCACCGCCGGGTGATCCCAACATGGCGTTGAAGGGGCAGCGGGAGGTGATTTTCGGGGGTATCCAGATACCACCTTGCTGCCGCGAAGCCCGCCACGGCGATCCTCGGGCGATTTTTTGAGGCCATCCACCGCCAGCAACGCCGGTTAGGCCTGAGCAAGCGCTCTGAGGAGCCGTTGGCGGGCAGCGCATACGTTGCTGAGGTCGGGCACCAGGGGACGGCTGAGCGTTGGTTGGCGCCCTCTCGTAACGACCGTGAGGAGTCCCGGTCGGCACCGTAGCGGCCCCAGGGGCCGCCCGGTCAGGGCTTGCCGAACGGAGCGGGCGAGTTGCGGGTTCCCGCCTTCGGTAGTGGTGACGAGCTAAACGCTTCAATGAGGCCGCCGGATTTACCCGGCGGAAACAGCCGTGCTAAGGTGCCGTCATCCCCCGCAACAGCGGGGCTTCAATGAGGCCGCCGGATTTACCCGGCGGAAACGCGGATGGTGACGCCGGCCGCGGTGATCTTGAGCCGGGCGCTTCAATGAGGCCGCCGGATTTACCCGGCGGAAACATCAACCCGGAACACCTGCATGTAGGATCAGCAGCAGAGCTTCAATGAGGCCGCCGGATTTACCCGGCGGAAACCCCGATAGTCGCACGGCAGAGGGGTGGCCGTCAAGACGTGCTTCAATGAGGCCGCCGGATTTACCCGGCGGAAACGCATTGTCGACAGACCGCAGTATGCTGGCAGCACAATGCTTCAATGAGGCCGCCGGATTTACCCGGCGGAAACCAGCAGCAGGGCATACCGCTGACCGCGATACCCAAGGACGAGCTTCAATGAGGCCGCCGGATTTACCCGGCGGAAACACGCAACTCGATAGTACATAATATAACCGAACATAGTAGCTTCAATGAGGCCGCCGGATTTACCCGGCGGAAACCCTAAATCAGGTTGACCAAACTCTTCATGTTCTCTAGCTTCAATGAGGCCGCCGGATTTACCCGGCGGAAACGTGAACAGGGAGCCTGGTTGCTGAAAATGCCCCCAATCGCGCTTCAATGAGGCCGCCGGATTTACCCGGCGGAAACTCGGTTGAATCGGACGGCGCCGCCGTGCCGATGTGGAGGCTTCAATGAGGCCGCCGGATTTACCCGGCGGAAACATCGGGGTTCGCGGCGTTCACGTCCGTGACCCTGCCCTCGCTTCAATGAGGCCGCCGGATTTACCCGGCGGAAACTCGCCTCTGTTGTCGACGATCCACATATGCCCCTGAGAATCGCTTCAATGAGGCCGCCGGATTTACCCGGCGGAAACGTCGCAGAGAGCGTGATCGTGTACTTGAACGGCAACCCGCTTCAATGAGGCCGCCGGATTTACCCGGCGGAAACGGCATGACGGCCACGGCGTCGCCGGCAGGATTCGACCGGCGCTTCAATGAGGCCGCCGGATTTACCCGGCGGAAACGTCACCATTGAAGGCGCGGACGGGCGTGCTGTCCACCTGCTTCAATGAGGCCGCCGGATTTACCCGGCGGAAACAGACGTATGCCCGGCCGGACCCGGTAGCCCAGTATGTTGCTTCAATGAGGCCGCCGGATTTACCCGGCGGAAACTCCCTGAAAGGCCGCGCGGTTCAACACCGTGGCCCACGCTTCAATGAGGCCGCCGGATTTACCCGGCGGAAACGCCCGTGCGACTTGGTGGGCATGCGTGGTACGCGGTCGATGCTTCAATGAGGCCGCCGGATTTACCCGGCGGAAACGGTCGCGGCGGGTGTCGGCCCTTTCTCGGGTGCTTGCGCTTCAATGAGGCCGCCGGATTTACCCGGCGGAAACGCCTAAGCGAAAGAGCAGATACTCCAGAGGAAGCAGTGCTTCAATGAGGCCGCCGGATTTACCCGGCGGAAACCTCTGGACAGTTTCTCGGGATCGCGGCCAACTCGACTCGCTTCAATGAGGCCGCCGGATTTACCCGGCGGAAACACAACACGATGGTCATGCCGGTGGCCGGATCGCGCTGCTTCAATGAGGCCGCCGGATTTACCCGGCGGAAACAAAGGCCGGGGCGCCCATAAACACCCCAGCCCCCAGGCTTCAATGAGGCCGCCGGATTTACCCGGCGGAAACGAAGAACGGAGCCCCCGGCATCGCGTGCTGCCCCGGCAGGCTTCAATGAGGCCGCCGGATTTACCCGGCGGAAACGCGGGCGCGGCGGGTGACGCGCCTGACGCGCTGGTGCGTGCTTCAATGAGGCCGCCGGATTTACCCGGCGGAAACCGCCTGTTGCATGTACCAAGGTCACACGCAGATACACGCGGCTTCAATGAGGCCGCCGGATTTACCCGGCGGAAACCCGAGACGGCGGAGGCGCATATGGCGCGCTTCGTGGGAGAGCTTCAATGAGGCCGCCGGATTTACCCGGCGGAAACTCGGCACAACGCTGGTGATGACCCACGGAATATCGAAGCGCTTCAATGAGGCCGCCGGATTTACCCGGCGGAAACGCGCGCTGGCGTGAGCTACTGCGCAACATGTAAACCGTGCTTCAATGAGGCCGCCGGATTTACCCGGCGGAAACTTCGGATCACGTTGAATCTGTATTCCCTGGCCCGTGCGCTTCAATGAGGCCGCCGGATTTACCCGGCGGAAACCCTGCTGGGCGCGCCCACATGCGCCGTCTGTCAGCGGATGCTTCAATGAGGCCGCCGGATTTACCCGGCGGAAACCAGGCCGCCGGCCCGGACGAAGCATCCGGCGGACCGTCGCTTCAATGAGGCCGCCGGATTTACCCGGCGGAAACGCGCGGCTCATTTGCAGCCATACCAGCGCGACGCCCGCGCTTCAATGAGGCCGCCGGATTTACCCGGCGGAAACCCACCGTACCAAGCAGGCGCCCGCCCGTCAATCGGTGCTTCAATGAGGCCGCCGGATTTACCCGGCGGAAACCACTCGTACCGGTATGCACGATTGTCGGCTCTGGTACCGCGCTTCAATGAGGCCGCCGGATTTACCCGGCGGAAACTCCGCCGGGTCGATGCCGTGCGAGTCCGTGCAGTAGGCTTCAATGAGGCCGCCGGATTTACCCGGCGGAAACACACGTGGCGGCGGGCTCTACGAACGCGGCGTGGTCATGGCTTCAATGAGGCCGCCGGATTTACCCGGCGGAAACCAGCCGGTGGACAAAGTGTATGACCGGCTGCGCAAGGCGCTTCAATGAGGCCGCCGGATTTACCCGGCGGAAACGTCGACGCCCGACGGCGCGAACGTGACCGCGACGGCAGGCTTCAATGAGGCCGCCGGATTTACCCGGCGGAAACGCGAATCCAGCTGTTGGTGGCACTGGATATAACCTTGCTTCAATGAGGCCGCCGGATTTACCCGGCGGAAACCACGTGAAGCCGCCGTCGATGCTCCACTGTACGTCGCCCAGCTTCAATGAGGCCGCCGGATTTACCCGGCGGAAACCCGCCACCCGCATCGTCCAACGGCGGTCCTGATCGTCCGTGCTTCAATGAGGCCGCCGGATTTACCCGGCGGAAACCCGCCGTGGCGTTACGCGAGTACGCGCGGCACGTCCTTAAGCTTCAATGAGGCCGCCGGATTTACCCGGCGGAAACACACGCCCGGCGCGGCGCGTCAAGGGCGGGTCAGTCGTTGCTTCAATGAGGCCGCCGGATTTACCCGGCGGAAACACCGTGGCGGTCCCCAGGGGCAGGTTGGCCATGTCGGAGCTTCAATGAGGCCGCCGGATTTACCCGGCGGAAACCGATGCGCCATCGGTCGCACCAGACCACGGACGGCGCCCCGCTTCAATGAGGCCGCCGGATTTACCCGGCGGAAACCACATTAGCGACGTGCCGTCCGTCGACCCGCACCTCGTGCTTCAATGAGGCCGCCGGATTTACCCGGCGGAAACTCGGCAGCAGGGCAGACATACGATACCAACAGGTACCCGCTTCAATGAGGCCGCCGGATTTACCCGGCGGAAACGCGGGCGCGGCAGACGGCCAAACGGCGGTCGTGATGCTTCAATGAGGCCGCCGGATTTACCCGGCGGAAACAACGCCGTGACGCGGGCGCCGTTGTCGAGCGGGCAGTTCCAGCTTCAATGAGGCCGCCGGATTTACCCGGCGGAAACGTGCCGGCGCGCCGGGCTCAGGCGTGGGTGATAGCGGGCTTCAATGAGGCCGCCGGATTTACCCGGCGGAAACGGCGGAGACGCCATCAGTGGTCGCCTCCGCCTTCTTCAAGCTTCAATGAGGCCGCCGGATTTACCCGGCGGAAACACGGGTAGACAGACGTGGTGTCTTGGATCATCGCTCGTGGGCTTCAATGAGGCCGCCGGATTTACCCGGCGGAAACATGGCCAGCGATGGCCGACGACGAGATGATCGGCCTCGAGCTTCAATGAGGCCGCCGGATTTACCCGGCGGAAACTAGAAGGCTACTACTAACCAGCTTGTCAAACTCATTCAGCGCTTCAATGAGGCCGCCGGATTTACCCGGCGGAAACAGCGGCATTGTGCGCGTCGTCCACAACGTCCGATTCGGCGCTTCAATGAGGCCGCCGGATTTACCCGGCGGAAACGCGCGAGCTGCGCAAGGCTGGCAGGGAGCTGGTCGACCAGCTTCAATGAGGCCGCCGGATTTACCCGGCGGAAACAAACGTCATCCGCTGACCGCCTGCGCCATCGCCTTGCTTCAATGAGGCCGCCGGATTTACCCGGCGGAAACCCGTCGCTCCCATCTTTGTGACCGCCTGGAACAATTCATGCTTCAATGAGGCCGCCGGATTTACCCGGCGGAAACAGCGGATGCTCCGCAATCCGACGCGTACGGAAGCGCGCGCTTCAATGAGGCCGCCGGATTTACCCGGCGGAAACTTGCGTTAGCTCGATAACGGGCCGGTCGCGCATGATGGTGCTTCAATGAGGCCGCCGGATTTACCCGGCGGAAACCCGCGATGGTGGCGTTGCCGGACACCGCCGGTTCGCCCGCGGGCTTCAATGAGGCCGCCGGATTTACCCGGCGGAAACATCCGACCACCGGCGACGACGGCGCGTACGGCACCCTGCCGCTTCAATGAGGCCGCCGGATTTACCCGGCGGAAACCGCGCGGTACTGCTGAACTGGCCAGCGGCCGCCTCCATGCTTCAATGAGGCCGCCGGATTTACCCGGCGGAAACCGTGAAGTCCACCAGCCCGTCATAGTCGGCGATGTTGTGCTTCAATGAGGCCGCCGGATTTACCCGGCGGAAACCCCGATGGCGCGGTTGATCGCCGAGCCTGCCTGCACCTGCTTCAATGAGGCCGCCGGATTTACCCGGCGGAAACCCGCGGCACAGCTTGGTTATCCCGTCACCGAATCGCACGGCGCTTCAATGAGGCCGCCGGATTTACCCGGCGGAAACCAGAGTACGGGAAGGCTATCCAGCCCCTTCCCGTACTATTGCTTCAATGAGGCCGCCGGATTTACCCGGCGGAAACACGGGGCGGAGGACAACGGAGCTTTCGCTCCTTGCACAAGCTTCAATGAGGCCGCCGGATTTACCCGGCGGAAACCATACAAGAGCCGAGCGCACGCGAACAAGGTTGCTGCCGCTTCAATGAGGCCGCCGGATTTACCCGGCGGAAACGCGACCGCGACTGCCGCCGAAGCCCGTGAGCGAGTCGAGCTTCAATGAGGCCGCCGGATTTACCCGGCGGAAACATGCTCTCGGTTGTGCTTTCCACGGTAGCAGGTTACTACGCTTCAATGAGGCCGCCGGATTTACCCGGCGGAAACTTGCTGACAAGTGCTGTTGATGGGATGAACAAGCTTGCTTCAATGAGGCCGCCGGATTTACCCGGCGGAAACTTACAATGGCTACTGTAAAGCGCATAAGGACAAGCGCAGCTTCAATGAGGCCGCCGGATTTACCCGGCGGAAACATCGCATCGGCAACCTTAGCCAGTAGCTCCGCAACGCGGGGCTTCAATGAGGCCGCCGGATTTACCCGGCGGAAACGGGCTTAAGCGGTAGGCCGGGGTGGCGGCCTAGTTGCTTCAATGAGGCCGCCGGATTTACCCGGCGGAAACACGACTTGATCTTACGGACGGTGGGCCGCTTCACCTCGGCTTCAATGAGGCCGCCGGATTTACCCGGCGGAAACGCCAGCATTCGCGCCGAGCGCTTCGACCGCCGGCAGCAGGCTTCAATGAGGCCGCCGGATTTACCCGGCGGAAACGCACCATAAGCCAGGAGGGCAGGGCGTGCAGATACAACGGCTTCAATGAGGCCGCCGGATTTACCCGGCGGAAACGCATTCAGCCGCGCTGCTGTCGCTGCTGCATAGGGAGAGCGCTTCAATGAGGCCGCCGGATTTACCCGGCGGAAACACAAACGCTACGGCGCATGCGTTGATCTGCCGCTGGCCGCTTCAATGAGGCCGCCGGATTTACCCGGCGGAAACGATCGCCGAGCACCAAGCGGAAGCGCACCACCGGCATGCTTCAATGAGGCCGCCGGATTTACCCGGCGGAAACCCGTGAGGTCGCAACTGCCGTCCACCGGCCTACTACCGGCGCTTCAATGAGGCCGCCGGATTTACCCGGCGGAAACACACCGACTGGGGCAGCGAGTTTCCCGGCTATCTCAACTCGCTTCAATGAGGCCGCCGGATTTACCCGGCGGAAACACGGCGAGCACGATGGGCGCTTGGTAGCCGGTGCCGTCCGCTTCAATGAGGCCGCCGGATTTACCCGGCGGAAACCCTCGAACAGCCCGGCAACGATCGAGTGCAGCTTGCCGCGCTTCAATGAGGCCGCCGGATTTACCCGGCGGAAACACAGACAACGAACCGCCCGGCACCGCCGTCAATTCGTAGGCTTCAATGAGGCCGCCGGATTTACCCGGCGGAAACTTGTCGGGAATGACATTGACCAAGTTTCCGGTGTCAGAAGGCTTCAATGAGGCCGCCGGATTTACCCGGCGGAAACGGCGAGTGGATCGACGACACGTACATGCCTGATCCGAAGGGCTTCAATGAGGCCGCCGGATTTACCCGGCGGAAACTCCAGGACCAGCAGGAACTCGACCGCAAGCGGTCCAAGCTTCAATGAGGCCGCCGGATTTACCCGGCGGAAACACGCTGGGGAATTCGCGGGGACGAGACGTTGGAGTCGTACCTGTGCTTCAATGAGGCCGCCGGATTTACCCGGCGGAAACATCGCCGACCAGGAGGACAACTAATGGACAGTCCCGAGGCTTCAATGAGGCCGCCGGATTTACCCGGCGGAAACATCGCGGCGGCGGCACTGGCAGCGGCGGCAAAGCCGCTTCAATGAGGCCGCCGGATTTACCCGGCGGAAACCGGCACGACGAGCGTCGTAATCTCGGCACGCAGTACGCTTCAATGAGGCCGCCGGATTTACCCGGCGGAAACTGGTGGTTGGCAACAACCCGCAGAGCGTACAGGTTACGAGCTTCAATGAGGCCGCCGGATTTACCCGGCGGAAACAGCCCCACCGGCAGCCGAACAGGCGGGCTTGAACCTGCTTCAATGAGGCCGCCGGATTTACCCGGCGGAAACGGACCGGGATTAACTCTTCGCTCAGCCGGGACATATTGACCGGGTTGCGAGGGGTGACCGTCGATCCGTATGTGGGGCGAGGCAGCGTTGGCATCGAGTGCTACTATATCCCATAACTCTATGTATGTCAAAGACCTTGCGACTTGCGAGCGGTCCCTGGGGGTGCGTGCACCACTGGAGCGCTCGGTCGGCAACGGCGCGGTCATCACACGATGACCGGCTCCCGTTTGAGCGGGTGGAATGCCTTACCGAGGCTGGTCACCCGCGGCTCGATGGAGTCGGCGACGCCTACGTCGACGAGCACCACATGATCTTCCCTATGGTCTATCAGAAGGTCGAGCTTGGCAACCAGTTCGGCTTGGCGGCGACGGTTCATCCGGCACTGGAACACCGAGAGCTGTACCCATGCGCCGTAGCCATTCATTACCTTGAATACCTTTCGCCAGCGGCGGGGATCCGATATGTCGTAGGCAACGATGTAGAGGTGCTCTTCCATCGGCTCAGCGCGTCATGAAGTTGGGATACGCGGGGATTTCGCCGAGCAGGAAGCGGCCCAGGAGGCGGGCCTGCATCTCCATGAGGCGGCGGTAGCTCACGCGGTAGCCGAACAGCGGATGAACGATCTCGTGGCTCAGGCGGCGCTCGAACGCGGCGATCAGGTGCCGCCTGCCGTCCGGGGTGAGGGCAACGGCGCCAGCCGCGGTCCTGAAGTCGTTCGACTGCACTTCCCCATTGTTGATGACCTGCAGCACCACGGAATCGGCGAGCAGCGGACGGAAGGGCTCCATGAGATCGAGGGCCAGGGCCGGCCGCCCGTAGCGCGGCTGGTGATACAGACCGCGAAACGGATCGAACCCGACCGCCGCCAGCGTCACGGTCCAGGCGCGCACCAGCAATGAGTAGGTAAACGAGAGCAACGCGTTGACCGGGTCGGTTGGCGGGCGGCGGTTGCGTTTCGCAAACTCGAATGCTGCGGGTCCGGCTCGCAGCGCCTCGCTGATCATGGCGGGAAACGCTCGAAAGTAGCGTGCCGCAGCCGCGCCCTCGACGCCGAGCAGCACGGACAGCGACCGCACGCGGGCGGCGTGCCGGCTGTCGTCCCTGAGCTCGATCATGACCTCGTGGCTGCTGTCCGGCCCCTTCCAGTTGCGGCGCAGAAGCGTGCGGCAGTTCAGTATCTTGGCGCCCACCAGGTCCTTGGCGAAGCGCAGGCAGACTTCCTCGTCGAAGCTCGCGCGATACTGAGCCGTACGCAGCTCCACGTTCTTGTGGCCATTCCCGACCGTATGCCCGTAGAACCAGCCGCCGTGGCTGTGCCAAGTCACCGGAATGCCGCGCCACATCAGCTCCTGCAGGCACGGAGTGGTCACGTACACGCTGCCCATCAGCACCACCTGGGATGTCTCCGGGAGTCGGGCCCTGGTTACCGTGTCGTCCTTCATGCTGACAACGAGATTCTCGCCGGACTTCGCCACCTTCGCCCCGCGCGCTTGCACGTACAGCGGCAGCGCATCGGTGCCCGGCACGGCGATCGGACGCGGCGCCATCCCCGGACGCGACAGCAACGCCAGATGGTTGATCTCATCCGGCAGGCAGATGCTCACCAGCGAACAGCGTGGGCACTTGGGACTGTCCTCGAGGGGCGGCGGCATCACCCCCTCGGAGGCGACGCGGCGCAACCCGGCGACCGCCTGCTCGGTCGCGGCCACCAGTTCCTCATCAAACATCACCCCTACCCGCTCGCGTCCCGCCACGAAGTACAGCACCCCTTCCTCGCACCGGTAGCCGTGATCGCGCAGTATGAGGCCCTGCACGCAGAGCTGCACGCGCTCCGGCTCGTATGCCCCACCCTTCACATGCGGACGTTTGCCGCGCTTGTAGTCGACCGGGACAACCAGCCCATCTTCCGCTTCGATCAGGTCGATGCGGGCGATCAAGCCCAGCCGCTCCGAAGAGAGGGTGACCGACCGGGCATGCAACCGCTCGAAATCCTCTTCGCCGGCGGCCGGCAACGACCCGCCGACGCGATCCACCCTGCGGTGGGCGTGCCTCCCCTCCACCGTATCAGCCGAATCCGCCCACTCGCCCTGTACCCACTCCAGATATGCCAAACGCGGACAGTAGGAGTATTCGTTCACCATCCGCGCCGGCACCAGCGGCGGATCGTCATCGGGAGCCGGAAATGCCAGCTCGCCCTGCCGCGGCGCAACCACTTCGTCAGCCGGCGCTCTTCGGTCACCAACCAGTTGCGGCCCGCTCGGCGCGGCGCTGCCGTCTGTTGTCGATTTGCTCATGAAGTCACCTATTCGTGCCGCGTATACGGCGCACGTGCCCCTTGTCCTAGTCTCGGTCGCCGTTGGCGCATCGTTGAGTATTCGTACGTGGTTGGCTGGTAACGAGAACGGGAATCCCCGCCATCATGTAGAATGCGCCCGCGGAGGTGCGGCAGGTGAGGATTACGGTGGAGACCGACGCCGGCATCAGCGGCGGATCGTCGCCAGGCGCCGGAAATGCCAGCTCGCGCTGCCGTGGCGTACTCACGTCTGTCGGTGCTGTGCGGTCACCAACCGGCCAGGGTTGCTCGTAGGGCGCGAGGTTCCCGTATTGGTCGTCTTACTCATCGAATCGGCTGTTCGTGGCGGGTAAAACGCGCCCACGTACCCATTGCAATCGGAAGTCGTGATTGCTCAGATGCCAAGCGCTTGTCTGACGTCACCAGAGCAGTGAACCCTTGGCGATGAGCTTCGGCCAACAGATCACTGTTCCGCAGCGTGCGCCAGTCATGGTACACCGCGCTCTCCACCGTGGCGCCGGCAAGGGCCGCCTCAAGAAGCACCTTCATGCATCGGACGCGTGTCGAGCCGCTGACCTGTTGCCTGTCTGCTCGGAGAAGCTGGTACCGGCTGCGCGCAAGACCGTTTCGGCTGCCCGCCGGTCAATCTGAAAGTCCGCGACGAACTCGTCCAGAGACACGCCATCCGCCAGCCAGTCGAAGAGTTGCTGTACGGGCATCCGGCTGCCACGGAAACACGGCGCCCCGCCCATGCGGCCCGAATCGACCCATACGGCTTCGTCGACAGTCATCGTAGCCTCCTCCATCAACAAGCCTACCCTCGACCCTCGGATATCGGCTACTCACCGAACGCACGCCGGCACGCCAACGCCACCCGGCCGCGAGGGCGTTACCCCTTGACCGATCCGGACATCAGCCCGCGCACGAAGTACCGCTGCAGCGAGAAGAAGACGACCAACGGCATCACGATGGTCACGAACGCTCCGGAGGTCAGCACGTGCCAGTCCTGCCCGCGGGAACCGACCAACTCCGCCAGGCGGGTGGTGACCAGCGCGTGATCCGCCTTGGTGCCCAGGAACACCAGCGCCACCAGCAGATCGTTCCACACCCAGAGGAACTGAAAGATTGCGAACGACGCCACCACCGGTGTGGACAGCGGCAATACGAGCCGCGTGAAGATCACCCACGGCGTTGCGCCGTCGGTGTGAGCAGACTCGATGACCTCGCTCGAGATGGCGCTGGCGATGTACCCGTACAGCAGGTTAGGTGGCCAGTGGCAGTCCGAAACCGGTGTGGGCCAGCCAGATACCCAGAAAGGTGCCGTTCAGCCGCAGACTCGTGTACAGCCGCAGCACCGGGATCAGCGCCATCTGCAGCGGCACGATCAGCAGGCTGACGATGATGATCAGGATCAGATGGCGCCCCGGGAAGTCCATCCACGCGATCGCGTAGGCCGCGAACGCGGCGATCGTGATGGGGATCACCGTGGACGGGATCGCCACCAGCAGGCTGTTCAGGAAGGCGTTGCCCATGTTGTCGGCCAGGATCACCCGTTCGTAATTGCGCAGGGTCCACTGTCCGGACGCGAACGGCTTGGCGAAGGCGGTCCACCAGCCGCTGTTCGCGGAGCGAAGCAACTTTGGTGATTTCCAGTTTGACGCTGCTGGAACTCGCGTCAGCGCCGGCTGCGGTTCAAGCCGCGCTTAGTCGCGTCCCGGAAGCGGATCGTGAATACGTTGAATTGACCGAAGACGCTGTCGTTCTGGCTAATCTCTATATCGACGCCGGTGCAATTGGCGCGAAGAACAGGGCGGACGCCCAGCACATTGCCGTTGCCACGGTCAGCCGAGTCGGAGTGTTGGTGAGCTGGAACTTCAGACACATCGTCAATTTGCGAAAGATACAGGCATATAACTCGGTGAACCTTCGCGAAGGCTATCCGACACTGGAGATACGAACCCCCCGGGAGGTAATTGACCATGGCCAGGACTGAAAAGCAATTCGACGCTGTGCAGATGATGCGGTCGATCCGGGATCGCATCAGCGAAGAGATCAAGGGTATGACGTTCGATGAGGAGCAAGCCTACATCCGCGAAGTCCGGCCGGCCACGGCGGATGAAGGAGCGACGTTGAAGCATGCAGCCATGCTTGCTGCATCACGAGACGAGGGAACGGCTGCCGGCTCAGATCGCCGTCCTGGCTAACGACGACTTCGCCTGGTTCGCACGCTACGGTCTTGCCATCCAGGCGCGTAACGTGCTGGACGATGGCACCAAGCAGAGCAAGAACCTGTGGTACGAGGAGACGCTGCCGCCCGATGCGTTCCTGTACGCCATTCGTCATGGGGCCGGCGACTGCCTGCTCGGTCGCCGCTACCAGCTCCTCATCGAGCGTCACCCGCACCCGCTCGCGGCCGGCCACGAAATACAGCACCCCTTCCTCGCACCGGTACCCGTGATCGCGCAGAATGAGGCCCTGCACGCAGATCTGCACGCGTTCCGGCTCGTATGCCCTACCCTTCACGTGCGGGCGTTTGCCGCGCTTGTAATCGACCGGAACGACGCGTCCATCGTCCGCCTCGATCCACCCTTCTATGGGCGTGCCTTCCCTCGACGGTGTCGCTGGAGTCGGCCCACTCGCCTTGCACCCACTCCAGGTATGCCAGACGCAGACAGTAGGCGTACTCGTTTACCATCCGTGCCGGCACCAGGGGCGGTTCCCCACCCGGAACCGGAAACGGCAGTTCGCCTTGCCGTGGTGACGCGGGAGCTTCGGTCGGCGAGGCACGATCACCAACCAGCCGCGGCGGCCCGTATGGGGTAGCGGTGCTGCGCTTGTTCGTCTTGCTCATGGACCTCGGACGGACATTTCCGCACACGGCGAAGCGCGTCCCTCTACCTTGAATCTCGGTCATGCCGGAGGTTCCTTGAGCCAACCGGACTTGCGGACGCGGAGTGGCAACGATCAGGTAGAATGCCCGTGGAGGTGCGGCAGGTGAGGATTACGAACGTCAAGGTGGATCTGAGCAGTTGGGAGACGGAGCCGTGGAGGACCGGCGTGGGGGCGGCGTTCGGGGGCGCGGTGCAACTCGGCGTGGTGACGGTGGAGACCGACGCCGGCATCAGCGGCCATGCGTTCCTGGGCTCGTCGATGGTTGGCGCCGAGCACTCGGCGCGCGGGCTGGTCGAGTTCGTCAAGCCGCACCTGATGGGCGAGAACCCGCAGGACATCGGCCGGCTGTGGTGGCGGATGTGGAAGCTGAACCGTTCGGTATCGACCAACGTGATCGGCGCCATCGACATTTGCCTGTGGGACATCAACGGCAAGCTGGCCGGCCAGCCGATCCACCGCCTGCTCGGCACCTGCAAGGATTCGGTGCCCGCCTACTCCAGCACCGCCTACCACGCCACCCCCGAGGAGTACGTCGAGGAAGCGCTGCGCTTCAAGGAGATGGGCTGGACGGCGCACAAGCTGCACCCGCACGGCGAGGCGCTGGCCGACGTGATGATCTGCGCGGCGGTGCGCGACGCGGTCGGCGACGACCTGGTGCTGATGCTCGACTCGATGTGGGCCTACCAGTATGCGGACGCGTTGCGCGTCGGGCGCGCCATCGAGGAGCTGGACTACTACTGGTATGAGGATCCCCTGGTGGAGGAGGACATCTACAGCTACGTCAAGCTGGCGCAGAAGCTGGATATTCCGATCATGTCCACCGAGTACGCGCCGGGCCGGTTCTACGGCATGGCGGCCTGGATTACGCGCTACGCCACCGACATCCTGCGCGGCGACGTGGCCGCTACCGGCGGCATCACCCCGCTGGTCCGCCAGTGCCACCTGGCCGAGGGCTTCAACATGCGCTGCGAGATCCACCACGGCGGCAACAGCCTGAACAACGTCGCCAACCTGCATGTGACCATGGCGGTGCCCAACTGCGAGTACTACGAGTTCTTCCCCTGCACCGGCGCCAACGTGTACGGCCTGGTCGACGACATCACCGTGGACGCGCAGGGCCGGGTGCACGCCCCGGACAAGCCGGGCCTCGGCTTCGAGATCGACTGGGACCTGCTGAACCGCAAGCGCACGGCAACCGTCGAGTAACTCGATGCGCACCGCAGGCAGCGCACCGGTATGAACGTCACCATCATCGCAGCTCTGCGGGAGGAACTGGACGCCTTCCGCGGCGCCCACGATCTCACTCCGGTATCGACATCGGGGGTGTTCCCGGCGTTTCGGTTCCGGCACCGCGCCGCCGACGTTACGCTGCTGCGCGGCGGGGTCGGCAAGGCGAACGCAGCGATGGTCGCGCAATACGCGGTCGATCACTTCAGGCCGGACTACCTGGTCATGACCGGGATCGCCGGCGGCCTCGGCGGCCGGCTGGCGCTGGGCGATGTCGTGGTGAGCCGCGACTGCGTACAGCATGACCTGGACGCCACCGCGCTCGGCTTTCCCCTCGGCCAGGTGCCGTACACCGAGCACCGCTTCCTCGCCGCCGACCCGAGGCTGGTCGAACTGGCGCTGGCCACGCCGGTGCCCGGGCAGCGCGTGGTGGCGGGGCGCATCCTGACCGGCGACCAGTTCATTACCGCCGCCGACGCCGCCCGGCAGGAACGGCTGCGCAGCCTGCAGGGCACCGCCGTGGAGATGGAAGGCGCCGCGGTCGCGCTGGTGGCAACGGTGAACCGCATCCCGTTCGTGATCATCCGCTCGGTGTCCGACCACGCCGACGCCGCCGCCCCCGCCGACTTCGGCGCCTGGCTGCGCCGCGCCGCCGCCAACTCCCACACGGTGTGTACCGGCATCCTGCACGGCCTGACCACCGAAGCGCGAGCGGGCGGATGATCGGCAGGTTGACCGGCGGCAAGAAAATGCGGACGATAACGAAACGGCAGCCACCTGCACCTGGAGGTATCTCATGCCAATGACCGGCGCGGCACCGATCGCGGCTCCCGGCTGGACGGCCAACAAGGAAACCGGCGTCCGCATCGTGGACTGCGATGTCCACCACAGCTTCGAGAGCCCGGAACAGCTCCTCCCCTACCTGTCCAAGTTCTACCAGGAGCACCTGTACGACCAGGGCCTGACCTTCGGCGGCGGCGGCTACCCCAACACCCCGTACCGCAAGACGCGCAACGACATCAAGGATCCCGACCTCAAGCGGCGTGACTTCAACTTCACCGTGGAGTTCACCCAGCGGGAGCTGCTCGATCCCTGGAACATCGACGTCGCCCTGTTGACCGGGTCTCCGTCCGACATCTACGGCGCCGCCGGCCTGCCCGACCCCGACTACGGCGCCGCGCTGTGCCGGGCGTTCAACGACTACACGATCGAGCACTGGCTGGAGCGCGACCAGCGCGTGGTGCACGCCATCCTGGTGGCGCCCACCGACCCGGCGCAGGCGGTGGCCGAGATCAACCGGCTCGCCGGCCGCAAGGACACGGTCGCCGTGCACGTACCGCTGAACACCGCCAAGCCGTTCGGCAACCGCTGCTACCACCCGATCTGGGAGGCGTGCGCCGAGCATGGCCTGCCGGTAGTGTCGCACATCGGCGGCGGCGGCCCGACCGGCAACACCACGACGCCGGTCGGCTTTCCCACCTACTACATGGAGACCCGCATGGCGCGCCCGGCGGCGGCCAGCGCGCAGGCGGCTTCGCTGATCTGCGAGGGCGTGTTCGAGAAGTTCCCGACCCTCAAGTTCGCGTTCATCGAGGTGCAGCAACTGTGGGCGGTGTCGGTGATGTGGCACATGGACTTCGACTGGAAGGCGATCCGCGACCAGACGCCGTGGCTGAAGCGGCTGCCGAGCGAGTATTTCCGCGACCACATCCGGGTCGGCACGCAGCCGATGCACGAGCCGGCGCGCCCCGAGCAGTTGCAGCAGATGCTGGACATGCTGCACGCCGACGAGACGCTGATCTTCTGCAGCGACTTTCCGCACTTCGACCAGAACGATCCGGTAACCGTGCTGCCGGGCATCTCCGACCGCATGCGCCGGCGCATCTTCGCCGACAACGCGCTGGAGATGCTGCGCCTGCCCGCCGCCTAGGGGTGTCGGCGGCCCGCGCCAAGGGCGCAACGCAACGCGTCGTCGTGGGCAAGGCAGCGGAGATCCCGGTCGGCGGTCGCAAGCTGGTGGTGCCGTTCCGGGGCCGCGCCGGCATCGGCGTGTTCAACGTCAACGGCACCCTGTACGCGCTGCGCAACATCTGCCCGCACAACCGGGGACCGCTGTGCACCGGCCACGTCAGCGGGCGCTTCGTAGCCAGCGCACCGCCGTCGAGCGCCGGTGCCACGCTCGCCATGGACCGCGACGGCGAGATCCTGCGCTGCCCGTGGCACAACTGGGCATTCGACATCACCGACGGGAGCTGCCTCGGCGACCCCCGCCTGCGAGTAAAGACCTACCCAGTCTCGGTGGAAGGCGACAATGTGATCGTGGAATACGCCGAGGATTGACAACCGCGCACGTATCTGCCAGAAGAGTCAGGTGCCACTACGCTATTCCCATCATGCCGCACAGCGCATGGTGGAGCAGGGCATCACTCGTCGGATGGTCGAAACCGTAGTGGCGGCTCCGGATGACGTGATCCGGGGAGACACCGCTGATGAGTACGATGCAGACATGGAACACCGGAGGATGCGCGTTGTGGTAGCTCGCCGGAATCCGCCACTCGTCATCACCGTGTACTGGATCTTCCACACTGAGGAGGCTCGCGATGCAACTTCGGTTTGATTCCGAGGCGGATGTCATCTTTCTGGCGCTCCGTGCGGCGGAAGGAGGTGAAGCCGGTGGAAGGCGCCTTGACGACACGCGGATCGCCCACCTCGATCGTGCCGGACGCGTGTTTGCGTATGAATTCCTGCGGGTCAGTCACGGTGTTTCACTTACCGGACTCGACAGGAAAGATGCCGGCCGAATCCGCGAAGCGATCAAGCCGGTGATGCAACTCGCGGTCGTCTGACCTAAGTGCTGAGGCTGTTCGGCACCATCCTCTCTTCCTTGCCGAGCAGTTCGTAGAGGCGGTGGTAGAGGCCGCCGGCGGCCAGCAGTTGGGCGTGCGTGCCGCGCTCCACAATGCGCCCGCGGTCGAATACCAGGATCAGGTCGGCGGCCATGATGGTGCTGAGCCGGTGGGCGACGATCATCGCCGTGCGCCCGGCCACCACCCGCGCCAGCGCCTCCTGAATCAGCGCCTCGGCGTGCGTATCGAGGTGGCTGGTGGCCTCGTCCAGAATCAACACCTGCGGATCCTTGAGAATTACCCGCGCAATCGCCAGCCGCTGCTTCTCGCCGCCGCTGAGCCGGTAGCCGCGCTCGCCCACCACGGTGTCGTAGCCGGCCGGCAGGGCGCTGATGAAGTCGTGGATGTTGGCGGCGCGGCAGGCGTCCTGAATGCGCTCGTCGCCGGCGTCGGGTGCCGCGTACTGCAGATTGGCGCGCACCGTGTCGTGAAACAGGTAGGGTTCCTGGGTCACCATGCCCACCTGCGCCCCCAAGCGACTCGCCGTGCACGTACCGCTGAACACCGCCAAGCCGTTCGGCAACCGCTGCTACCACCCGATCTGGGAGGCGTGCGCCGAGCACGGCCTGCCGGTAGTGTCGCACATCGGCGGCGGCGGCCCGACCGGCAACACCACGACGCCGGTCGGCTTTCCCACCTACTACATGGAGACCCGCATGGCGCGCCCGGCGGCGGCCAGCGCGCAGGCGGCTTCGCTGATCTGCGAGGGCGTGTTCGAGAAGTTCCCGACCCTCAAGTTCGCGTTCATCGAGGTGCAGCAACTGTGGGCGGTGTCGGTGATGTGGCACATGGACTTCGACTGGAAGGCGATCCGCGACCAGACGCCGTGGCTGAAGCGGCTGCCGAGCGAGTATTTCCGCGACCACATCCGGGTCGGCACGCAGCCGATGCACGAGCCGGCGCGCCCCGAGCAGGTGCAGCAGATGCTGGACATGCTGCACGCCGACGAGACGCTGATCTTCTGCAGCGACTTTCCGCACTTCGACCAGAACGATCCGGTCACCGTGCTGCCGGGCATCTCCGACCGCATGCGCCGGCGCATCTTCGCCGACAACGCGCTGGAGATGCTGCGCATGCCCGCCGCCTAGGGGTGTCGGCGGCCCGCGCCAGGGGCGCAACGCAACGCGTCGTCGTGGGCAAGGCCACGGAGATCCCGGTCGGCGCGCGCAAGCTGGTGGTGCCGTTCCGAGGCCGCGCCGGCATCGGCGTGTTCAACGTCAACGGCACCCTGTACGCGCTGCGCAACATCTGCCCGCACAACCGGAGACCGCTGTGCACCGGCCACGTCAGCGGGCGCTTCGTAGCCAACGCACCGCCGTCGAGCGCCGGTGCCACGCTCGCCATGGACCGCGACGGCGAGATCCTGCGCTGCCCGTGGCACAACTGGGCATTCGACATCACCGACGGAAGCTGCCTCGGCGACCCCCGCCTGCGGGTCAAGACCTACCCGGTATCGGTCGAAGGCGACGACGTGGTAGTGAAATACGCTGAGGAGTGAATCCCGTCAGCGGGCACCATTCGATTTGCCAACCTCACACTCATTGGGAAACCTCCGATGCAACAAGCGTCACGTCGCTGATGGGAACCGAAAGCGTCGTGTCCTCCGAAACGATGCAATCGCTGAGATCGGGCGTGAGTACGACAACGACGTGTCGGGAGGCGTGTCCATAGACTTCGCGTACTCTGGCGCGGACGGTGGACCGGTTACCCCAAGGAATCTCGACAATGTCGCCATGCTTCGGCTCGGTATCCTTCACGGGTTCCTCTCCTTCACCACGGACGCGGGATTTGTAGCTCGACAGCCAGCTGTATGGCGACGACGTTGTCGAGTCTTTGTACAAGCCTGTTAATAGTACGCTTGAACATGCGGTAGGAATTCACGGTAGCCGTGATCCCTTGCGACCGACTCAATGCATCTACCTCACTCTCGTTGCCGTGAACTACAGCATTGCGAAATGCGATAAGTAGTTCAAGGCGTCCAAGGTCGCGGTCAGCGTTGCCGTACAGACCTTGCAGACCGGGAATAATGTCTAGTCCCATCCGCCCGAAGTCCCTTCTCAACGCGTCTCTCCGTGGGTTCCTATTGTCGAGCTCGCGGCGCTGCCGCAACAGGATTCCCAGCGTGCGACCTTGGGTGGCAGTCGCTTGGGATAGATACACACCGGTCGCTTCGTCGTGAAGCTCCCGGCAATAGACTTGGAACTGTCCCACGAGAGCGACAAACAGGCTCCGATTCAGCTGCTCGGTGTCCCAACGTCGTCCTCGCCGGGTCCCGCGCGCGTCCCTGTGGATCTGCTCAAGCTGTTCGAGCCGGTCCATGCATTCGTTGTCCCACACGATCTTTGCTCCAGACATCGCGCTGCTTCTGCCTCCGACTTGCCGACCTATCCAACTCCGCTCGTGGGAGATCGGGTGGTAACAGAGTACGCCGATGGATGGGTGCGCTCGTCCTTGCCGAGCAGTTCGTAGAGGCGGTGGTAGAGGCCGCCGGCGGCGAGCAGTTGGGCGTGCGTGCCGCGCTCCACAATGCGCCCGCGGTCGAACACCAGGATCAGGTCGGCGGCCATGATGGTGCTGAGCCGGTGGGCGACGATCATCGCCGTGCGCCCGGCCACCACCCGCGCCAGCGCCTCCTGGATCAGCGCCTCGGCGTGCGTATCGAGGTGGCTGGTGGCCTCGTCCAGAATCAACACCTGCGGATCCTTGAGAATTACCCGCGCAATCGCCAGCCGCTGCTTCTCGCCGCCGCTGAGCCGGTAGCCGCGCTCGCCCACCACGGTGTCGTAGCCGGCCGGCAGCGCGCTGATGAAGTCGTGGATGTTGGCGGCGCGGCAGGCATCCTGAATGCGCTCGTCGCCGGCGTCGGGTGCCGCGTAATGCAGATTGGCGCGCACCGAGTCGTGAAACAGGTAGGGTTCCTGGGTCACCATGCCCACCTGCGCGCCCAGCGACTCCACGGTCAGCGAGCGCAGGTCGCGGCCGTCGAGCAGGATCTGCCCCTTGGACGGGTCGTACAGGCGCGGCACCAGGTAGGTCAGCGTGGTCTTGCCGGAACCGCTCGGTCCCACCAGCGCCACCGTCTGCCCCGGCGTCACGGCGAAGCTCACCTCCTGCAGCGCCCACTCGCGCGCCTGGTGCAGCGCCGGCTCGCCCGCGCGGGCAGCGCCGTTGCCGTCGTCGCCCGCCGCGGCGCCGGCTAACGGCGCCGACCGCCCGGGACTTGCCTCCGCGCCAGCCAGTGGCGGCCGCCCGGGACTTGCCTCCGCGCCGGTGTGCGATTCGCGTCCAGCGGGGGATCCCTCTATGCCCGTTGTCATGGTCTCCGGCGTCACGGAGCGCTGTTGCGGGCCGCCACTTGCGACGCCGGCGCCGTTCCCGGCCGGCGGGATGCGCGCCGCGTCCGCGGACCGGCCGAAGCGGTGGCCGCTGAACGCCATGTCCTCGGCGCGCGCGGCGCGCTTCGCCTCGCTCAACAGCAGCCGGCGGTCCTGCTCGTAACGGAAGCTGACCGCGCGAAACTCGAGATGCCCGACCGCATCGGTCAGCGGCACGGCGTCTGGCGCCTCTTCGATGTCCACCGGCAGATCGAGCACCTCGAATACCCGCTCGAAGCTCACCAGCGACTGCGCCACCATGACCGGCACGTTGCTCAGCGAGCGCAGCGGGCCGTACAACTGGCTGAGATAGGCGCTGAACGCCACCACCGTGCCGATGGTCAGCGCTCCCCGAATCACCAGGTGGCCGCCGACCAGGTAGATCGCCGCGGTGCCCACCGCCGTGGCCACCCCCATGAAGATGAAGAAACGGCTGCCCACCACCGCCTGGCGCACGCTGCCGTCGCGCACCGCCGCCGCCTGCTCGCCGAACCGGCCCTGTTCCTCGCGGCGCCGCCCGAACAGCTTCACCAGCAGCATGCCGCTGATGTTGAGGGTTTCGTTCATGATCGCGCCGAGGCGCGCATTGTGCTCCATCAGCTTGCGCGACGTCTCGCGCAACGCTTTCGAGAACCGTTTGCCCAGCAACAGGAATGCCGGCAGCACCGCCATCCCGAGCAGCGTCAACCGCCATTCCAGAGCCAGCATCACGGCCAGCGTCGCCGACACCGAGATGACGTTGGTGATCACGTCCACCAGCGTATTGGTGACCGCGTTCTGTGCACCCACCACGTCGTTGTTGAGCCGGCTCACCAGCTCGCCGCTCTTGTTGGTGGTATAGAAGCGCAGCGACATGCGCTGCAGGTGGGCATAGAGGGCGCAGCGCAGATCGAAGATGATCCCGGCACCGATCGACGCATCCAGCGCGCGCTGCCAGATGCGCAGCAGCGCGTTGCCAGCGGGAATGGCGATCAGGATGGCGGCCAGCAGGTTGAGGCGGCGCACGTCGCCGGCCGGCAGCGTGTGGTCGATCAGGTCGCGCAACACCAGCGGCGTCAGCAGGCCCAGACCGATGGAGACGATGATGATCGCCAGCAACACCAGCATGCGCGGCCAGTACGGGCGCGCATAACCGAACACCCGGCGCAGCAACGTGCGGCTGACCTGCGGGCGCGGATTGTCGTCGCCGAGCCGCATCATGTAGTGGTAGCCGCCGCCCCCGTACATCAGCGCCCCGTCCGAACGTGCCCGCCCGCGGGCGAGGCCGGTGCATCGGGTATGGTGACGGCCACTGTGGCGCTACCGTACATGCCCGCCATTGTCGCGGTAGTACCCCGTTTACTCAACCGGCTCGACCGGCACCGGTCCGGCAGGCGGCACGGGTGACGGCGCTTGATCAAGTTGGTACCAGCTTGAACAATCGCACGCGGCGCCGGGGCGAACGCAACCCAGCGGCACGCCTGCCCGGCCGCGGTGTCGCTGCACCGCGTCGTCGCAGGTCGGAGACGCGCTGCAGGAGGCTGACAGAGATGGACCACGACAACCGGGCGGCGCTGGTGACCGGCGCCGGCTCCGGCATCGGGCGCGCCTGCGCGGCGGCGCTGGCGGCGGACGGGTGTGCCGTGGTGGTGGCCGACATCGATGCGCCAGGCGGCGAGGAGACGGTGCGGCAGATCGCCGCGGCCGGCGGCCGCGCCCGTTTCGCGCCCTGCGACGTGCGCCGTCCGGAACAGCTCGAGGCCGCCGTCGGCGCTGCCGAGACCTCCTTCGGCGCGTTGCGTTGCGCGGTCAACAGCGCCGGCGTGCTGCGCAGCAACGGCACCCTGGAGTGCACTCCGGAGCAGTGGCAGCTCACCCTGGCGGTCAACCTGACTGGCGTCTGGCACGCCATGCG
The DNA here is from genome assembly GCA_965262935.1 of Spirochaetia bacterium. GTDB lineage: Bacteria > Spirochaetota > Spirochaetia > SZUA-6 > Bin103 > Bin103. The sequence continues at coordinate 3,909,510 of OZ253572.1, forward strand.
CGCCGCGATCGCGCCCATGCTGGAGCACGGCGGCGGCGCCATCGTCAACGTGGCGTCGATCTACGGCATCGTCGGCTCGGCGGCCAATGCCGCCTATACCGCCAGCAAGCACGGCGTGGTCGGACTCACCCGCTCTGCCGCCTTGCAGTACGCCCCGCACTCGATCAGGATCAATGCCGTGTGCCCCGGCCACAGCCATACCCCGATGACCGCACCGCTGCTGCGCGATCCGGACTGGTTGCCGCAGCGCCTGGCCCGCTACCCGATGCGGCGGCTGGCGCAGCCCGAGGAGACCGCCGCGCTGGTGCGCTGGCTGTGCTCGGACGCCGCCTCGTTCGTTACCGGGCAGGCGCTGCCGGTCGACGGCGGCTATACGGCGCAATGACGATTCGGTAGCATAGGGAGCCCGCCGGAGTGGTGGAATTGGTAGACACTGGGGACTTAAAATCCCTTGGTTTTTCGAGACCGTGCCGGTTCGAGTCCGGTCTCCGGCAGCCCGACCTTCCGGTCCGCGCGCAGCACGCGGCCGAGCACCGCCCGCAACTCCGCATCGGGAGCCGTGAACGCCAGCCGAAACCCGCTCGCCGTCACTTCCTGCCGGCCACCGAACACCCGTTCGGAGCCCACCACCAGCGCCCGGCCGCTGACCAACCGCTCGCCGGCAGCGGCGCACAGCAGTTCCACCTCCTCGCCCACGTCCAGCAGGCCCAGGTCGTCGGCGGCCAGGAACAGGTGGTGGCGCGACAACTCGCGGGCGCGGAACTCCATGAGCCGGGTGTTGCCATCGGCCATCGTCTGGCGCAGGTAGATCGGGACGGTGACGTGCTCAGCCACCAGCGAGGATCAGGCGCGGCTCAGGTGCGGCGCCGCCAGAACCGGAACTTCTCGACGTAGCCGCAGTCGTCCGGCAGATAGCGCGAGAACAGCGCGTGCACGAGGGTCACCTGCCGGCACTCGGCACACTCCTTGAAGCGGGTGTCGTACGTCGTGCACAGGTTGTGGTCGGTATCGAGGAACCGGCACGGCTGATCCTTCTTCACCACCAACTCGCCGCCGACGCGGTCGCGCCGGTAGCAGCAGGCGCCGCACTGGGTACAGATGTCGTCCCACCATTCTCGCACCGGACGTTGCACCGGCCCCGGCACCGCACCATTTCCCATGGCGGCGATGATACCCGGACCGGCAGCGGCGCGCCACCCCGCGCACAACCGCGCACACCCCGCGCAACCCGCGTTGCCGGATGACCGCTATAATCGCACCCGCATGCGCTCCCGCGGCGCGGTGCTGGCCATCGCGTCAGCGCTGCTCATGGCCTTGGCCCTGCCCAACGAACTGTTCCCGTACGGCAGCCCGCTGTTCGGCGTGCTCGCCCTGGCGCCCCTCCTGGCCGCCATCTACCGCACCGGCAGCTACGCCGGCGCCGCCCGCCTGGGCGTGATGTTCGGCGCCGCCTCCAGCATCGCGACCAACTTCTGGCTGATCTTCTTCCAGAGCTTCTCGGTGTGGACGCTCGGCGGCGTAACCCTCGTCTACGTCGCCTACTTCGCCCTGCTCGCACCGCTGCTGCGCTTCATCGCCGGCCAGCCGGGCGGCTTGCCGCGCGCCTATCGCCCGATCGCGGTTGCCGTCGTCTGGACCCTGTACGAGTTCCTCAAGTCGTCCGGCTACCTCGGCTACCCGTGGGGGCTGATCGCCTATCCGGTGCACGCCGTCACGCCGCTGGTCCAGTTCGTGGAGATCACCGGCGTGTGGGGGTTGTGCCTGCTGATGGCGCTGATCAACGCGGTCGCCGCGGAGTGGCTCGACCTCGCGCTCGCAGCCCGCCGGCAGCGGCGCGTGCCGGCCCGCCTGTGGCAGGCCACCGCAGCCGCGGCGCTGCTGGTCGTGGCCGCGCTCGGCTACGGCGTCGCGGCACTGGCGCGCCCGTTGCCGCGCATTGCGACGCTCGACGTGGTGCTGGTGCAGCACAACGCCAATCCGTGGCAGAGCGGCGACGACGCCGGCGTACTGGCCGCTCTGCAGCGCCTCACCGGCGCAGGAGTGGCGGCCGCCCCAGTCCCGCCCGACCTGGTCGTGTGGAGCGAGACGGCGCTTACCTGGCCGGTGATCGGCGCGCAGGCCGCCAGCGCGCAGGCCGCCGGCGCGGAGGTGCCGGAACCGATAGTGCCGAGCCCGTTCACCGGGCTGCCCGTGCCGCTGCTCACCGGCGTGCCCTGGGTGGTCAGCGAGGCGCCCCTGCAAGCCATGAACGCCGCCATGCTGGTGGCGCCGGGCGGCGCCGTGCTCGCCCACTACGGCAAGCAGCACCTGGTGCCGTTCGCCGAGAGCGTGCCGTTCTGGGAGGTGCCGGCCGTGCGCCGCCTGTTCAGCGACCTGATCGGCCTGCAGGCGACCTGGGTGCCGGGCACGGCGGCCACCATCTACGAATTGCCGGTGCGCGACGGCGGCCGGGTGCGGTTCGCCACCCCGATCTGCTTCGAAGATGCCTTTCCCGGCCTCAATCGCCGCTTCGTGCGCGACGGCGCCGACCTGCTGATCAACCTGACCAACGACGCCTGGTCGCAGACCGTATCCGCGGAGACCCAGCACTTCGTCGCCGCCCGGCTGCGCGCCGTGGAACACCGGCGCGTGCTGATTCGCGCCACCAACGGCGGCGTGACCGCGGCCGTCGACCCCTGGGGACGCGTGATCGGCGCGCCGGCGCCGCTGTTCACCGAGACCGCCCTGCGCCTCCAGGTGCCGGTGTACCGCCCCGCCGCCGACACCGTGTATACGCGCTTCGGTGACTACCTGCCGGCCGTGCTCGCCGCGGTGCTGGCGCTGTTCATCTTCATCCGCCTGCGCCGCGCCGGGCAAAGCGAATAGCGTAGCGGTCGCCGTGCTGCTGCAGCCGGCAGCGCGGCCCGAAGATCGCCTGCAGGTTGCGCTCGGTGAGCGCATCCCGCGGCGCGCCGCTGGCCACCGCCCGCCCGCCGTCGAGCAACAGCACGCCGTCGTAGGAGCTGGTGATCTCCGCGATGTCATGGGTAACGTAGACCACGGTCAGCGCCGGCCGCTGCCGGAACAGCGCGGCGAGGTCATCGAGAAAGCGCTCGCGGGCGGCCGGGTCGAGGCCGATCGCCGGTTCGTCGAGCAGCAGCAGTTCCACGTCCGGGGCCAAGGCGCGCGCGATCAGCACGCGCTGCCGTTCTCCGGTCGACAGGGTGGCAAAGCGGCGTTCGGCCAGATGGCCCACCGCCAACATGTCGAGCTGCCCGCACGCGCTTTCGCGGTCCGCCGCCGGCACCTCGCCGTACAGCACCAGGCCGCCGCGCGCGCGCGACAGCACCACCTCGGCGGCGCTCATGAACGGCGGTATCTGGTAGCGTAGGTCGCTGTGCACCCATCCGATGCGGGTGCGCAGCAGGCGCAGGTCGGTGCGCCCGAAGCGCTCGCCAAGCACCTCGAGCGTGCCTTCGGAGGGATAGGAGTAGCCGGAGAACAGCCGCACCAGCGACGTCTTGCCGCTGCCGTTCGGGCCCAGCAGCACCCAGCGCTGCCCCGCCCGCACCGTAACCGTAATATCGTCGAGAATGCGCGCCCGGTCGATGATCAGCCCGATGCCGCGCGCCGCAACCGCCGCCGGCCGGCGGCCTCCATTACCGTCCGGCGTACGCTAACCTGCCACGGAGCCGGTGTTCATCGAACGCAGGAACGCGTCGTTGTTCTTGCTCAGGCGCATGCGCTCGAGCAGCAGTTCGATCACGCCCACCTCGTCCATCGGTCCGATCACCTTGCGCAGCACCCACATCTTGTGCAGCTCTTCCGGCGACAGCAGCAGTTCCTCCTTGCGCGTCGCCGACGCATTGATGCTGATCGCCGGATACAGGCGCCGGTCCGCCAGGCGCCGGTCGAGCTTGATCTCCATGTTGCCGGTGCCCTTGAACTCCTCGAAAATCACCTCGTCCATGCGGCTGCCGGTCTCGATCAGCGCGGTGGCCACGATGGTAAGGCTGCCGCCGTGCTCGACGTTGCGCGCCGCACCGAAGAACCGCTTCGGCTTGTGCAGCGCATTCGAGTCGACACCGCCAGACAGGATCTTGCCCGAGGTGGGCACCGTCTGGTTGTAGGCGCGCGCCAGCCGGGTAATCGAATCGAGCAGGATCACCACGTCCTTGCCGTGCTCCACCAGCCGCTTGGCCTTCTCGATCACCATCTCGGCCACTTGCACGTGGCGGGTGGCCTGTTCGTCGAAGGTGGACGACACCACCTCGCCCTGCACGTTGCGCTGCATGTCGGTCACTTCCTCGGGACGCTCGTCGATCAGCAGCACGATCAGGAAGATGCCGGGGTCATTCTCGGTGATCGCGTTGGCGATGCGCTGCATGATCACCGTCTTGCCGGCACGCGGCGGCGACACGATCAGACCGCGCTGCCCCTTGCCGATCGGGCAGAACAGGTTGATCATTCGCGTGGCCGGCTCGCCGTTCTTGGTTTCCATGTTGATCCGCTCCTGCGGATACAGCGGGGTCAGGTTCTCGAACGGAATGCGCGACTGCGCGATCGACGGCTCGTCGAAGTTGACCGTTTCCACGCGCAGCAGGGCAAAGAACCGTTCCTGCTCCTTGGGCGACCTGATCTGACCCGACACGGTATCTCCGGTTTTCAGGTTGAACAGGCGGATCTGCGACGGCGAGATATAGATGTCGTCGGGGCCCGGCAGATAGCTGTAATTGGGCGAGCGCAGAAACCCGTAGCCGTCGGGCAGAATCTCCAGCGCGCCGTGCGCGTAGATCACGCCATTGCGCTCCGTGTGGCTCTTCAGGATGGTGAAGATCAACTCCTGCTTTTTCAGCGATGGCAGCAACTCATGATTGCAGCCCATCTCCACCGCCATTTCGCGCAACGCGGTAATCGGCTTCACCGACAACTCGTTGATATGCAGTTTCTCCTCGTCGCCGGTCAGGACGACCGTTTCCTGCTGCATCGTGCTGACCGGCGGTGCGCCGCGGACACGGGAACGGCCGCGCCGGCGGGCCGACGCCGGTCCATCGAAATGGTTGCTTTCGATCTCGCGCCGCCCGCGGGAACGGTCCGAACGGCCGCGCTCATACTCCGAGCGGTCAGCCACGCCCGGTTGGCCGTTGGCGGCGGCATCATTCACCACCTCCACGCGCAGGCGCCGCTTGCTGCGCCCGCGCCGGGCCGGGCGTTCGCCGTTGTTTACCTCGCCCCGACGCGGCGGCTGCGCCTCGGATTCGTCGGGCGGCGGCAACGGCCGTGCGTCGGGCGCCGCTCCGGCCGGCTGCGATTGCGACGCTGCCGGGTGGGCGGCTACGCTGTCGACTTGGGAGGGGAGATGCTGACTTTCCACGCTGGAAGTCGAAACCTGATTATCTGACATGGCGAGAACTCCGTGTGCCAAAGATGCACGTCGTACGAAACGCAGGCGATGGTATTCCGTCGCTACGTCGTTTCTCGATTGAAGAGAGAATTGCTCAACAGAGCTTGCCGGGACACTTTCACTTGTACGCGGTTATTTCCGCGGAAAGCAGGAAGCGATGCTTCACGAAGCTGCCCCTTGCCCGGAACCCCGTTACACCCGTTTACGGGCTGGGGGCTCCGCGAGCACCCGGTAGTGACGTAACCTTAACCCCACGGCGGGCAAACGTCAATGGGGCGGGCGAGAAACCGGTCACGGGTTGGCGTCCGGCGCCACCTCGTGCCCGCTCAGCCGGTCGTGAATCAGCGCCTGCAGCTCCTCGAGACTCAGTTCGCCCTCTTTCAACCGCTCACCCTCGCCGCGCACCGCGGAGATCTGCTCCTCCAGTTCGCTCAACGTGGTAAGGACATCGCGCGCCTGGTCGGCGGCGGTGGCGGCGAACGCACGCAATGCGTCCGGGTCATTGCCCCCGTCGCGCAACAAGGCCGCGGCGCGCTCGACCTGATCCTCAAGCGGCCGCCGGACGTGCTGCGAGAAGAAAATCAGCGACTCGTTGAGCGCCTCGATAATTCCCAATCGGTGTTCGCGCCGCGCCAACTGCCCGGCGAGCTCATGACGATGCAGCACGGCGCGAATCCGGGCCAGCACCTCGGAGAAGTTGAACGGCTTGGTGATGTAGTCGTCCACGCCCAACTCGAGCCCTTCGATGCGGTCCGCGATCTCGTCCATTGCGGTGAACATGATGATCGGCACTTGGCGGAAGGCGGCGAATTCCGGAGCGTTCTTGATTCTCCGCGTCACCTCCCAGCCGGTCAGGCGCGGCATGATGTTGTCGAGAACGATGAGATCGGGACGTACCTTCGGCAACAGCTCGAGCGCCTGCTCGCCGTCGCTGGCCATTTCGACTTCGAAGCCGAGCCGGGACAACATGACCTCGAACAGTTCGAGATTGATCGCCTCGTCGTCGACGATGAGGATGCGGGAAGTGGAAGAAGTGTTTGTCATGGTTGGAGATTGGCGGCGTGCGGCCGCGTCACGGCCGCCGATCTTCTTATATTGCGCGGCGGCTGTCAACGGCTGCGCGGGCTGCCCGTGACACCGCGCCGAGCAGGAGCGCGCCGAGTCCGGCGCACAGTGCCGCGACGCCGAACCAATCGCCCCAGCGCGTGTACACGGTAACGGGACCGTCCACCACCGGCACGGTGCCGATCAGGTAATCCGCCGTGAACGGCTCCAGTACGCTCGTGATCCGCCCATCGGGATCGATGGTCACCGTCATGCCGCCGTTCGTCGAGCGCACCACCGAGCGGCGGTTTTCCACGGCGCGGAACACGCCCATCATCATGTGCTGCATCTCGGCGGGTACCGAGAACGACCACGAATCATTGGTCATGTTGACCAGCACCTGCGCGCCGTGGCGCACGAACTCGCGCCCCAGATAGCCGAACGTATCCTCGAAACAGATCGGCGTGGAGAAGCGCACGCCGGGCTTGCCGGCGATGCTCGAATCGAACACCACATACTCGGTGCCCTGCTTCCAGAAGTGGGTGTCCGCATCCTTCAGCCACTGGTAGATTCCCGGTAACTGTGTTTTGAACGGGAAGCTCTCGGTAAACGGCACCAGGCGAATCTTGCGGTAGGTGTCGACGATGTCGCCCTTCTTGAACAGGATCGCAGCGTTGTAGTCCACCCGCACCTCGCCCGCGCCGGTGCGTTCCAACTGTCCGTCGTCGTTGCCTACCACGAACGGTACGGTCTGCCGGTCCAGGTAGGTGCGCAGCCGCTTCACGAGCGCGAACCGCTTGGCGTCGCGGCGGTGCCGGGTGTGCCAGTCGATGCCGGGCACGAACGACGTCTCCGACCAGATCACGATGTCGGGATGTTCCCGCAACGCGGCGTCGCTGAGGCGCAACAGGATGTCCAGCGACTTCTCGTAGGCGTAGAATCCGCCGCGCCACGGATCGATGTTGTGCTGGATCAGCGCCACGCGCCAGTGCCGGTCGGCCTGAAAATCGTTGCGCGCGGCCGCGCCGTATACCACGTTGGCGGCCATCAGCACCGCCCAGCACAGCACCGGTATGCGCTGCTCGCGCCAGAAGCGCGCCAGCGGACCGCGCCGCCAGGGCGCCGCGCGCGCGTCGAGGGCCACCGCCAGCAGGCGGGCAACCAGCGCCGATGCCATGACCACCAGCAGCGAGACCGCCCACACCCCGGTGACGCCGGCGATCTGGATGAAGTCGGTCCACCGGTACTGGGTATAGCCCAGCGTGCCGTAGCTGTAGCCGAGAAAGCCGAAACTCTTGACCAACTCGTAGCCGACCCAGAGCAGCACCTGGACCAGGTAGCCGTAGCGCGGAAACAGGTGATCGGCCAGCTTCAGCAGCGGGAACAGGACCACCAGGTAGCCCATGTAGACCACCGGCACGATGATGATCGCGAGCGGGTGAAACGCGGCCAGCCAGTAGTTGTACAGGGCATAGCTCACGTAGCCGTACAGCGCGCCGTACAGCACCACCTGCAGCCAGCCGGCGCGGCGCAGTACCAGGAACAGGGGGGCGATGGCGATGAAGGCCACCGGCCCGAGCCCGCGCTCGGACACCAGGCTCGGGTGAGCGAGCGCGAACAGCAGCGCCGACAGCAGCAGCAGACCCACCTCGCCCGCGGTGGTGCGCAGCAGCCTGACCACGCCGGCCGCGAAACCGGATGCGGCGGCGGCCGCCGGAGCGGGTGCAGGGTTGGACGCCACGGAATTCATTGCAGGGATCGGGGATCGGGCGAACGACACGCGCTCCGGCGGCGGCCGCCGGGCCGGTCAGTGGTGCCGGTGAGAGGCGTTACCGGACACCGCCGGCTAATCGCGGATCTGCCATGCGCGCTTCTTGAGTTCCTGGCCGGGCCGGAAGGCGACTACGCCGTGGTCCCCCACTTCGACCGATGCTCCGGTTTTGGGATTGCGTGCCTTGCGCCCCTTGCGCACGCGTATCTCGAATGTCCCGAACCCGCGTAGCTCAATGGTCTGGCGATCGAACAAACCGGCCTTGACCGCATCGAAAAACAGCCCGAGCACCTGATGGATATGCTTCTTGCTGATATCTACTTCGGGATGGATGATCTCGATAATCTCGGCTTTGGTCAGCTTGCCGTCCCGCCCCACTTAGCTCTCCACAGACAGCGCGAGTACGTGCACGTCGGCCCCGCTTTCAGGAACCGAGCTTGCCGGCGGCGAGCCGATGCAAGCGGCTCTTGCGCCGCGCCGCCGTGTTGCGCTTCAGCACGCCCTTCGACACGGCGCGATCCAACTGCCGGGTAACCGCCGTCATCTGGTCCGCGGTCACGCTGTCGCCAGCGACCGCCTCGCGCAGGGTTCGGATGGTCGTGCGTACACGACTGAGAGCGGCGCGATTGCGCAGCCGCCGCTTGTGGTTCTGCCGCTGCCGCTTGGCCGCGGAAATGTTGCTCGGCAACAGTGCCTCCTCAGGTCCTTCGACAGCGCTGGTGTTACGCCGTCAGTCCGCCGCCTAAACTACTCTACACGCAGGGCATAGTCAATCCGCCGTTGCCGGCGCTGCCGGCGCCGTCGGTTCGCGATCGCCATGCACCAGGAACCGGAAGAATCGCTTCTTGCCGGCACGCAGCACCAGCTCGCCGTCACGCACGTCACCGAGTCCGATGCGCTCCTCGAGGTTGGTGCGCGGCGTGTCCGCGACGCGTGCCCCACCCTGCTGAATGAGCCGCCAGGCATCGCTCTTGGACGCACACAGGGAGCTGCGCGCGAACAAATCGAGCACGGGAATCCCCGCCTCCAGCTCGGTTGCCGCCAGCCTCGCGCCCGGCATGGCGTCACGGTCGCCGGGGCGCTCGCCGCCCCCGGCGAACAGCGCCCGGCTCGCTGCACGCGCGCGCTCCGCCTCGTCGGCGCCGTGCACCATGGCGGTCAGCTCCAGCGCCAGCCGCTCCTTGGCGGCGACGATCGCCTGGTCACGCAGCCGGCTCAGTTCCGCCACCTCCTCATCCGGCAACAGGGTGAGCAGCGCGAGCAGCTTCGGCACGTCGGCGTCCGGCACGTTGATCCAGTACTGGTAGAACTCGTAGGGCGACACCCGCGCCGGATCCAGGAACAGCGCGCCGGCCGCCGTCTTGCCCATCTTCTTGCCGTCGGCGGTGGTCACCAGCGGCCAGGTGAGCGCGTGCGCCTCCACCCGCTCCACGCGTCGGATCAGGTCGACGCCGGCCAGAATGTTGGCCCACTGATCGTCGCCGCCGATCTGCAGCAGGCAGCCGTGTTGCCGGTGCAGCACCAGGTAGTCGTACGCCTGCAGCAGGAGATAGTTGAACTCCAGAAAGCTGAGGCCGGTCTGCAGCCGCCGCCGGTAGGCCTCGAAGCCGAGCATCCGGTTCACCGAGAAGTGGCGCCCGATGTCGCGCAGGAAGTCCAGGTAGCCGAGGCCGGCCAGCCAGGCGGCGTTGTCGACGATGATGGTGCGCTGCAGATCGATGAAGCGGCCCACCTGACGCTGCATCAATGCCGCATTGCGGGCCACCGTTGCCACCGGCAGCAGCGGCCGCATGTCGTCCTTGTCCGACGGATCGCCCACCCGCGCGGTGGCGCCGCCGATCAGCAGCACCGGGCGGTGGCCGGCGCGCTGCAGGTGCGCCATCGCCAGCAGACCGACCAGGTGGCCGGCGTGCAGGCTCGGACCGGTCGGATCGATGCCCAGGTAGAACGTGATCTGCCGCTCGCCGAGCAGCCGGCTCAGCGCCTCCGCGCCGGTGGTCTGCTTCACCAGGCCGCGCCGCCCGAGCGCGGCGACCAGATCCGTGCCAACGTCCACCGCCGAACTCATCAGCCGGCCCCGGACCGCTGGTAGCCCCGTGTTGCCTCGTGCAGGCGCGCGACCAGGTCGCGCCGCGCCACGCGCTCCTGCTGCGTGCTGTCGCGGAACCGCACCGTCACCGTATCGTCGGCCATGCTGTCGTAGTCCACGGTAACGCAGTACGGGGTGCCGATCTCGTCCTGACGCCGGTAGCGGCGCCCGATCGCCCCGCTCTGGTCGTAGAACGTGGCGAACGACTCGCGCAGCTCCGCTTCGATTTCGCGCGCGCGTTCGGCGAGGCCATCCTTCTTCACCAGCGGGAACACGCCCACGGTAATCGGCGCCAGGCGCGGATGGAAGCGCAGTACGACGCGCCGTTCGCCGCCGATCTGGTCCTCGTCGTAGCCATCCACCAGTGCCATCAGAACCGACCGGGTAAGCCCCACCGCGGTCTCGATGATGAACGGCACGTAGCGCTCGCGCGTGGCTTCGTCCAGGTAGGTCAACTCCTTGCCGGCGAACTCCATGTGCCGCTTCAGATCGAAGTCGGTGCGATTGTGGATGCCCTCCAGCTCCTGCCAGCCGAACGGAAACCGGTACTGGATGTCGTACGCATCGCGCGCGTAGTGCGCCAGCTCGTCCGGCCCGTGCTGGTGGAAGCGCAGGTTGTCCGGGTCGATCCCGAGGTCGAGGTAGTATTGGAAGCGGCGCTCCTTCCAGTGCTCGAACCAGCGCGTGTCTTCGCTGGGATGCACGAAGTACTGCATCTCCATCTGCTCGAACTCGCAGGTGCGGAAGATGAAGCTCTTGGTGGTGATCTCGTTGCGGAACGCCTTGCCCACCTGCGCGATGCCGAACGGCACCTTGAGACGGCTCGACTGCAGCACGTTCTTGAAGTTGACGTAGCTGCCCTGCGCGGTCTCCGGGCGCAGGTAGACCACGCTGCCGGCATCCTGCACCGGACCGAGGTGGGTACGGAACATCAGGTTGAACTGCCGCGCCGGCGTCAGTTCCGCCTTGCCGCAGCGCGGACAATTGCCCACGGGATCGTCGATCTGGTCGGCGCGAAAGCGCGCCTTGCAGGCCCGGCAGTCGATCAGCGGATCGGTGAAGTTCTCCACGTGGCCGGAGGCTTCCCATACCCGCGGGTGCATCAGAATGGCGGCGTCGATGCCCACGATGTTGTCGTGCAGCTGGGTCATCTCGCGCCACCACACGTCGCGCAGCCGATTCTTCAGGGCGGCGCCCAGTGGCCCGTAGTCCCAGGCCGAGGCGAGCCCGCCGTACACGTCGCTGGACGGATAGATGAAGCCGCGCCGTTTGCACAGCGCCACGATCGTGTCCAGGGTCACTGCCATGTCAGCTTGCCTCCGCGGCCGCTTGCAGGGTGTGCAGCGCCCGCGCCAGGCGCCCGCGCAGGCGCTGTTCGCCGAGCAGCCGCAGCGAGCCGAACAGGGGCGGCGACACCTTGCTGCCGGTGGTTGCCATACGAATCGTCATCATCAGGTCTCCAAACTTCACGCCTTGGGCGCGCGCCAACTCGCGCAGCCGTTCCTCCAACGCGTGCTCGTGGTCCGCGGCGGGAGGGTGCTCCAGCAGCGGCGCCGCCTGCTGCAATATCGTTGCCGCCGCCGCCGCCGTCAAACGCCGCGGCACCAGTTCCGCCGCCGGCAGGTCCGGGTCCGGCCCCAGGAACGCCGCCCGCGCCGGCGCTTCGTCCAGCACCGAAATCCGTTCACGCAGCAGCTCGGCGAGCGCCGTCTCGGCGGCGCCATCGGCCACCTCGATCCCGGCGTCCCGCAGATAGGGGCGCAGCGCCGCCGCCAGGCGTTGCGGCGGCAGCGCGCGGATGTAGTGGCCGTTGAACCACTCCAGCTTGCGGTGATCGAACACCGCCCCGGCGCGGCCCAGGCGCTCCAGGCTGAACACGCGCTCCAGCTCGGCGAGGGAGAACAACTCGCGGTCATCGCCCGGCGACCAGCCGAGCAGCGCCAGATAGTTGACCAGCGCCTCCGGGAGGATGCCGCGGCGCCGGAACTCATGCACGCCGGTAGCGCCGTGCCGCTTGCCGAGCTTCTTGCCGTCCGGCCCGTTCACCGCCGGCAGATGGGCGTACAGCGGCGGTTGCCAGCCGAACGCGGCGAAGATGAGCAGGTGCAGCGGCGCCGACGACACCCACTCCTGCGCACGCAGCACGTGACTGATCGCCATGTCGTGATCGTCGGCGATGGCCGCCAGATGGTAAGTGGGAAAGCCGTCCGACTTGAGCAGCACCGGATCCGGGTTGATGTCGCTGTTGCGGCGCTCGATGGAGCCGAGCAGCAGGTCGTCGTAGCGGGTGCTGCCCTGCAGCGGCACCCGAAAGCGGATCACCGAGGCCGCACCGCTGTCCTGATACCGGCTGCGCTGCTCGGGCGTGAGGTCGCGGCAGTGACGGTCGTAGCCGTTGTGGACGGCCCGCACCCGCTCCAGCCGGGCGGCGTCGCAGTAGCAGCGGTAGCCATGACCCGATGCAACCAGCCGCTCGGCCAGCGCGCGATGGCCGGCCACGCGCTCCGACTGGATGTAGGGCGCGTACGGACCGCCGACGCCCGGTCCCTCGTCCCAGCGCAGGCCGAGCCAAGTGAGCGTGTCGTAGACGTCGGCCAGCGCATCGGCATCGTAGCGGCGCCGGTCGGTATCCTCGATGCGCAGCACGAAGGTGCCGCCCGCGGCGCGCGCCAGCAGATACACGAACAGCGCGGTGCGGACATTGCCGACGTGCAGCCGGCCGGTCGGAGAAGGAGCGTAGCGAACTCGCAGGGCCATATTGGCCGCAGAGGGTAGCCGCCCACCGTGCGGCGGTCAACGGCGGTCAACGGCGGCCGCGACTGCCAGCCGTGCCGGCGTCCGCGCGGCGCCGCCGCGGCCCTTGTTCGGCGGGCGCCGGGTTTGCTAGGATGGGCCCATGCTGGACGTTTCCCCGATCAAGTACGGCCACGGCGCAACCGCCCTGCCGGCGGGCACGCGGGTCATGGCCGACATCGCCGCCGTGCTCGGTGGATCGCTGCTGCTGGTGCTGTGCACCCAGATACGCATACCACTGCCGTTCACGCCGGTTCCCATCACCGGCCAGACCTTCGCCGTGCTGCTGCTGCCGGCGCTGCTGGGCGGCTGGCGCGGCCCGGCGGCGGTGGCGGCTTATCTCCTGCAGGGCGCCCTCGGACTGCCGTTCTTCGCGGGCGGCAACGCCGGCTGGGCGGCGCTGGCCGGACCGACCGGCGGTTACCTGGTGGGTTTTCTCGCCGCGGCGGTGGTTATCCCGCTCATTCTCGGCCGCGGCGCCGCCGGTCCGGTGCGCATCATCGCGGCCCTGCTGGCCGGCAATGTCGCGATCTACCTGTTCGGGGTGCCGTGGCTGGATCGATTCGTGGACGGCGGACTCGCCACCGCGATCGGACTCGGCCTGACGCCGTTCCTGATCGGCGACGCCATCAAGCTGCTCGCCGCGGCCGCGGTGGCGCTGGTGGCGGGCAGCGCCCGTCGCCAGCCGGAGCGCTGAGCATTCGGCGTACGCCGTCCGGCATTCGCCACCGGAGCCCCGACCTGGCAGCGCCGGCCGTGACCATGCGCCCGCTCACCGCCAGCGCCATGATGCTGCCGGTCACGGCTGATCGCACGGCCATCATTTCGTTGCGGGCGGCCGGCGACATGCGCCGCCCGCAGCCGTTGCGCCGCCTGCTCGGCGAGGTCGGGGTAGCGCCCTCCCGGCTGTGCCGCGTGGCGCAGATCCACTCGCGCCGCGTCGTTGCCGAACAGGCGTGCCGCCGGCTGGCGCCGCCCGGCCGGCGGGCCCGGCCCTCGCTGGGCGAGCGCTGGGCCGCGCACCGGGCGGATGGGCTGGTGGCCGGGCCGGACAGCGCCGCCGCCGGCGTTGCGCTGCTGGTGACCGCGGCCGACTGCGTGCCGATACTGATGGCGGCACCGGGCGGCGCCTACGCACTGCTGCATTCGGGCTGGCGCGGCACCGGCATCGCGGCGGCGGCCGTACGCCGCCTGCAGCAGCGCTATGGCGCCGATCCGGCTGCGCTGACGGTGGTGCTCGGTCCCGCCATCGGTGCCTGCTGCTACACGGTCGACGAGCAGCGCTACCGGCTGTTCCGCGACCGCTACGGCAGCGCTGCGGTGCGCACCGGCGCGGCGCGGGAGCGCTACCTGGACCTGCACGCGGCCAACACCGTGCTGCTGCGGCGTCTCGGGGTGCGCGACATTCGCGCCACGCACACCTGCACGTCGTGCGATCCCCTGCTGCACTCGTCGCGGCGCGACGGCGGCGGCCTGATATGCGCGCTGATGGCCGTGCTGCTGCTGCCGCACGCGCCCGGTCGCGGCGCGGCGCGGTAAGGCGCCCGGCCCGCCCGGCCCCGTAGCGAAGGACCGCACCAGCCGCTATAGTTCACCGGCTGTCCGCCATGGCGCAGGAAATTCGCAACATCGGCATCATCGCCCACATCGACGCCGGCAAGACGACCACCACCGAACGGATCCTGTTTTACACCGGCATCAGCCACCGCATGGGCGAGGTCGACGACGGCGAAGCCACCATGGACTGGATGAGTCAGGAACAGGAACGCGGCATTACCATCACCGCCGCCGCCACCACCTGCTACTGGCGCGACCATCAGATCAACATCATCGACACCCCCGGCCACGTCGACTTCACGGCCGAGGTGGAGCGCGCCCTGCGCGTCCTCGACGGCGCCATCGGCGTATTCTCCGCCGTGGAAGGAGTCGAGCCGCAGTCGGAGCACGTATGGCGGCAGAGCGACCACCACCGGGTACCGCGGGTTGCGTTCATCAACAAGCTGGACCGGATCGGCGCCCGCTTTCGGGAAGTGGTGGCCGAGATCGGCGAGCGCCTGGGCGGCTGCCCGCTGCCGGTGCAGCTTCCGTTCGGGACGGAATCCGACTTCACCGGCATCGCCGACCTGATCGACGGCGTGGGGCTGCGCTTCGGCGGCGCCCACGGCGAGCGCATCGAACGGGTACCGATTCCGGCCACGTTGCGCGAGGCGGTCGACGCAGCGCGCGAACGCATGATCGACGAGCTGGCCACCGAGTCGGACGAAATCACCGCCCGCTACCTGGCAGGCGAGCCGATCCCGCCGCGGCTGCTGCGCCGGGAGATCCGCCGCCGTACCATGGCCGGCGACCTGTTCGCGGTGCTGTGCGGCGCCGCGTTGCGCAATGCCGGCGTACAGCCGCTGCTCGATGCCATCGTCGACTTCCTGCCCGCCCCCGACGAGGTGGCGCCGCCGGTGGTGCTCGACCGCGCCGGCACCGCGGTCGAGTTGCCGCGCGGCCCGCGCGCCGCACCGGTCGCCCTGGCATTCAAGCTGCGCTGCGACCGTGAGGCGGGCCTGCTCAGCTATCTGCGCGTCTACGCGGGCACGATACGGACCGGCGACACGGTGTACAACGCGGTCCGCGGCGGGCGCGAGCGGGTCGGCCGCCTGTTGCGCATGCACGCTAATCGGTCGCAGCCATTGGCCGAGCTGAACGCCGGCGACATCGCCGTGGCGGTCGGTTTCAAGCACGTGCAGACCGGCGATACCGTGGGCGGCGCCGGCGCCAGCCTGCTGCTGGAGCGAATGAGCTTCCCGGAACCGGTCATCTCCGCCGCCGTCGAGCCGCACACCGCCGCCGACGCCGCCCGCCTGCGCGACGCGCTCGACATCGTGGCGCGTGAGGATCCCACCTTCGTGGTCCGCGAGAGCGAGGAGACGGGGCAGATCCTGATTGCCGGGATGGGGGAACTGCATCTCGACGTGGTGCTGCGCCGCATCGCCGAGGAGTTCCGCGTACCGGCGCGGACCGGACAGCCGCAGGTGGCGTACCGGGAATCGATTACCACCGGCGCGCGCTGCCAGCAGCGCTACCAGCGCACCATCGGGGGCGCCCTGCACAGCGCCGGGGTGACGCTGCGCGTGGCTCGGCAGCCGCGCGGCCGCGGCAATGCCGTGGCCAGCGCGCTGGTGCCTGACAGCCTGCCCGCGGAAGTGGCGGCGGCGCTTCATGACGGCATCCGCAACGCGATGAGTTCCGGCCCGTTGTACGGCTACCCCACCATCGACATTGCGGCCACCATCGAGGCGGTCGACTACGACGCCGCCACCTCCTCCGCCGCGGCGTTCGAGGCGGCCGGCGCTCTGGCCTTCCACGAGGCGTGCCGGCAAGGCGCGCCCGCGCTGCTGGAGCCGGTCATGGAGGTGGAAGTGTTCGTGCCGCGCGCGTTTCTCGGCGAGGTGATCGGCAACCTGAGCGCGCGCGGCGCTACCGTCACCGCGGTCGACTCGCGTCCCGCCGGCGAGCAGGTGAAGGCGCGCGCGGCGCTGGCCAAGCTGTTCGGCTATTCGACCGCGCTGCGCAGCCTGACGCAGGGCCGCGGCGCATTCTCCATGACCTTTGCCCACTTCGCGCCGCGCACCGAGCCCGCGTGAGCGCGAGCGGCACCCGTTTGACAAGGAAATGGCGCATCCCTACGATGGCAGACAGGCATGACGCCTGCCCTGCCCTGAACGTGGCGACCAGCCGGCGATGGGCCTGCATCGGTTTTCATGGTCTTCGGTGGCGCCTGTCAGGCGCTGCCCCGGCGGCCTTACCGTTACGGTCCCTCCCGCGCGGCTCGCACTCGCGTCTGCCAGTCCCACAAGGAGGAGACGTTCCATGAGCACGGCAACTTCCGACATTCGTAACGTAGCAATCATCGGTCACGGCGGCACCGGCAAGTCATCCCTGTTCGAACAGGCGCTGGCGCGCGGCAAGGTGGTGCCCAAGTTCGCCCCGGTGGAGGGCGGCAAGTCGGTCAGCGACCACTCTCCCGAGGAGGTCGCTCGCGGCATCTCGGTACATACCGCGGCCGCCCATCTGGCGTGGAACGGCGCCAAGATAAACCTCCTCGACACGCCCGGTTCCGCGGATTTCATCGGCGACGTCGTGGCCGCCCTGCACGTCAGCGGCGTCGCGGTCATGGTGATCGGCGCAGACGTCGGCGTGCAGATCGAGACCGCCAAGCTGTGGCGCCGCCTGCAGGCGGCCGGCAAGCCGTGCATTGTGTTCGTGAATCAGATGGACAAAGAGCATGCCAACTTCGCCAATGTTCTCGCCGACCTGCGCGACAAGCTGCCCGGCAGCTTCGTGCCGGTGGTGGTGCCGATCGGCGACGGCGCGGGATTCTCCGGCGTCGTGGACCTGCTGCGCGGCACGGCACTCACCCACATCGGCGGCCAGGAGTCGCCAGGCACGGTTCCCGGCGACCTGGAGGACACCATCGAGGAATACCGGCAGGGCGTGATCGAAGGCGCGGCCGAAGGCAGCGACGAACTCACGGAGAAGTACCTGGAGGAGGAGACCCTGAGCGACGACGAGGTGCGCACCGGACTCGCCGCGTCGCTGCACGCCAACCTGGTGGTTCCCGTGCTGGCCGGATCGGCTACCCTGAACTCCGGCGTGGCGTGCCTGCTCGACGTGCTCGAGGCGGCGGCGCCGGCGCCGGCGGCCGCGGACGGCGCACCGTCGGCGTTCGTGTTCAAGACCAGCCTGGACCAGTACTCCGGCAAGCTGTCATGGATCAAGGTGATGAGCGGCGAGGTCACGCCCGACACCGAGTTGGTGGACACGCGCGACGCCCGCAAGGAACGCATCACCAAGCTGTTTACCCTGTGCGGCTCGCAACTGGTCGACAGCGACGGCCTGGCCGCCGGCGACCTCGGCGTGTTCACCAAGCTGACCAGCGCCGCGACCGGCGACACCCTTGCCCAGCAGAGCGACCTGTCCTATCCGCCGCTCGACCTGCCGCAACCGGTGCACGCGGTCACCCTGGCGGCACAATCCAAGAAAGACGAGGACAAGCTCGGTCAGTTCCTGTCGCGGGCCGCGGAGGAAGATCCCACGTTCAAGGTTCGCTACAACGGCGAGACCCGCGAGACCGTGGTGTCGACCATGGGCGAATTGCAGCTTACCGTCGTCCTGGAACGGCTGAAGAACGCCGCCAAGGTGGTGGTCGAGACCAACGTGCCGCGCGTCGCCTATCGCGAGACCATTGCGCGGCCGTCAGGCGCCGAGTATCAGCACAAGAAGCAGACCGGCGGCCACGGCCAGTACGCGAAGGTGGAAATCAAGGTCAGGCCGCTGCCGCGCGGCGAGAAGTTCTCGTTCGTGAACGAGACTGTCGGCGGGGCCATCTCCAAGGGCTACATCCCCGGCGTCGAGAAGGGGCTGCGCGAGGGTATGGCAAGCGGCGTGGTGGCCGGTTTTCCGGTGGTGGACGTCGAGGTCGCACTGGTCGACGGCAAGGAGCACTCGGTCGACTCGTCCGAATTGGCGTTCTCGCTGGCGGCCAGGGGCGCGCTGCGCAGTGCGATCGAGCATGCCAAACCGGTGCTGCTGGAACCGGTGGCCAACCTCACCGTATACGTGGAGGATGGCTATCTGGGCGACGTGCTGTCCGACCTGAGCAGCCGGCGCGGGCGTATCCAGGGCCAGGAACCGGTCGATGGGGGCATGCTGGAGGTGAAGGCGCTGGTGCCGCAGGCGGAACTGCTCCGGTACGCCATCGATCTGAAGTCGATGACCTCCGGCACCGCGTCATTCGAGACGGCGTTCGACCACTACGCGCCCCTTACCGGACGCTTGGCCGACGATATCATCAAGCGGTCGCAGGAGGCGGACGCGGTGGTCGGCGGACGCTGACCGCCCGCCGACGCTGCCGCCTGCTACAAGAGCACCGACAACGGGAACAGGAAGCCGCGTCCCTGCTACAGGAGCACCGACAACGGGAACAGGAAGCCTTGTCCCTGCTACAAGAGCACCGACAACGGGAACAGGAAGCCTTGTCCCTGCTACAGGAGCACCGACAACGGGAACAGGAAGCTTTGTCCCTGCTACAAGAGCACCGACAACGGGAACAGGAAGCCTTGTCCCTGCTACAAGAGCACCGACAACGGGAACAGGAAGCCGCGTCCCTGCTACAAGAGCACCGACAACGGGAACAGGAAGCCTTGTCCCTGCTACAAGAGCACCGACAACGGGAACAGGAAGCCTTGTCCCTGCTACAAGAGCACCGACAACGGGAACAGGAAGCCTTGTCCCTGCTACAAGAGCACCGACAACGGGAACAGGAAGCTTTGTCCCTGCTACAAGAGCACCGACAACGGGAACAGGAAGCCGCGTCCCTGCTACAGGAGCACCGACAACGGGAACAGGAAGCTTTGTCCCTGCTACAAGAGCACCGACAACGGGAACAGGAAGCTTTGTCCCTGCTACAGGAGCACCGACAACGGGAACAGGAAGTGGAGCACTGCCACCGCGATGCCCGCCAGTCCCGCTGGCGTGCGGTAGCCGGCCGCCAGCCGTACCGCCTTGTCCGCTGCCCCGTCAGCCACCACCACGTGCGATGAGCCTTCCCTGGTGGTGTGCACCGGGCGCTCCGCGCCGCCGGCGGCATCGCCTTCCTTGGCGTTGAGCGCCACCGCGATCAGCACGCCACCGAGCGCGATGCCCGCCAGCGCCGGCAGGAGATCGCCAACCACTGCGATCTGCTGCTGCTGCGCGCCGGCAAGCACGAATAGCTTCAAGACGCCGACGCCGGCGGTGATTGCGCCGATCGTCACCCCTGACGAACGACTGCTGATCTCCGGCAGCAGAGACTTCATCCAGGGGAGCCGCGTCGCCAGATAGTCGCCGGCAAGAATCACGCCAGCCAGCAGGTTGATCACGATCGATAGAAAATAAAACTGCATGGTGTTCTCTCGCCGTGAACGATATACCGGGGCCCGGTGCTCGGTCAACGGCGCGCGCGGCGCGGCCAGGCGGCGCGGCCGACGTGCGCCAGCAGATCCTCGGCCACGATCCAGCCGCCGTCGCGCGCAGCATGCCGCCCGGCGCGCGAGTGCACGAGTACCGCCGTGCGTGCGGCCGCATCCGCGCTCAGGCCGCGGCTCAGCAGGCCGGCCACCACGCCGGCGAGTACGTCGCCGGAGCCTCCGGTGGCAAGCGCGGGGTTGCCGGCATCGAGAATCGCCAGCCGGTCCGCGCTCGCCACGTAGCTCACGTGGCCCTTGAGAACGACGCTCGCCTGCCACCGTTCGGCGGCGGCGCCCGCGGCCGCCGCCGGGTCGGCCAACACCTGCGCCGTCGGCATGCCCAGCATCCTGCCCATCTCGCCCGGGTGCGGGGTCAGCACCCAGCGCCCGCCCAGCAGCCGCGGGCGTCCCTCCAGCTCGGCGAGCTGCGCCAGCAGGGTCAGCCCGTCGGCATCGAGCACGCCCGGCAGCGGCGCCGCCAGGAGCTCGCCGAGCAGCACGCGGCGCGGCTCGCTCCGCCCCCAGCCCGGACCCACCAGCAACGCCTGGTGCCGCGCCAGCAGCGCCGCCAGCGCCGCCGCGCCGGCGTCATCGAGACAGCGGCACATGGTGGAGCGGGCGGCCGGCGCCACCAGCGGGTAGGTTTCGCGATCGGCGTACA
The DNA here is from genome assembly GCA_965262935.1 of Spirochaetia bacterium. Lineage (GTDB taxonomy): Bacteria > Spirochaetota > Spirochaetia > SZUA-6 > Bin103 > Bin103. The sequence continues at coordinate 3,930,249 of OZ253572.1, forward strand.
GGGTCACCAGGCCGGCGCCGGCACGCGCCGCCGCGATGCTCGCCAGGTGGGCGGCGCCGGTGCTGCCGGGGGCGGCCGCGAACACGGCGACGTGGCCGCGGGTACCCTTGTGCGCGTCGGGCGCGGCGGCCGGCAGCATGCCGGGCAGCAGGTCCTCGGTCAGCAGATGGCAGCCGATGGCGGGGTCGGTGAGCAACGGCGGCGGGAAACCCGCCGCCACCACGAGAATCGCCCCCACCGCGGTCCGCGTCGCCGGCAGATACAGGCAGCGCTTCGGCAATCCCATCGTTACGGTGGCGCCAGCGCGCACCAGCGGACCGCCGTCGTAGCGGTCGTGCAGACCGCTCGGCACGTCTATGGCGACCACGCTGCCGCGCGCCGCGTTGATGTGCTCCACCAACGCCGCCTGCGGCGCCGCCAGCGCCGCCCGCAGTCCGGTCCCGGTGATGCCATCGAAGATCCAGGCCGCGCGCCGCAGCGCCGCGCGCCCCTCCTCGCCAGCCAGCACCGGAACGCCCAGCGCGCGGCAGGCGGCGAGATTGGCAGCCGCGGCGGTGCCGCCGCGCGGTTCGCCCCCGGCCAGCACCACCACCGCCTCGTCGGCGCCGGCGATGTGCGCGTGGCGCGCCATCACCAGCGCGTCGCCGCCGTTGTTGCCGCGCCCGGCCACGAACGCCAGCGTGCCCGGCGCGCCCGCCCCGCCCCACAGGTGCGTGCGTACGGCAGCGTAGGCGTTGGCCCCGGCGTTCTCCATCAGGACGCCGCCCGGCAGCGACCAGTCGCTCTGCGCGCGCCGGTCGATAGCCGCCATCTGCACGCCCGTCACCACTGCCAGCGGCCGCAGCCTGCGCCACGCCGCCGAGCCCGCCTCGACCGTCCTGAGTTCGCCGTTCATCGTCTCTCCTGCCATCGCATCAGGCATGCGCGTCAATCGCCGCCGTCCTACTCCGCCACCAGAAGGTCGCCGCGCCACCACACCATCCGGGCCCGGTCGCCGGCGCCCAGCAGACCGTACAGTACCCCGCTGTCGCTCATCCCCAGGGTGATATAGCCGAGCCCGGTCTCGTCCAGCACCCATTGGCGCCGCACCACCACCCGCCCGCCCCGGCCCAGCACCAGCAGCGAGCGCGTCCGATCATCCTCCCGCCGGCTGAGGAACAGCAGGCCATCCGCGGTCACGCCGAGCGGATGGTACCGGGGGCCGGCCAGTTTCTGGCCGGGCAGGGCATAGGAGGCCACCACGCTGCGCGATGCCACGTCGTACAGCCGCACTCCCGGAACACCTCCGCCGCCGCCACCTCCGCTGCCGCCGTCGCCTTCGTCCTCCCAGACGTCCACGAACACCAGCAGCCGCCGCTGCGACACCAGCGGCAACAGATCGCGGATCACCAGTCCCGACTCGTCGCCCAACTGCCCGGCGTGCGCCAGTTCCAGCCGATCCTGCAGGCGTCCGGCGTCATCGTACCAGTAGTTGAGCCACTGCCGGCGAGTCCGCGCCGTGACCACCAGCGTGTCGTCGGCCATCACCGTCAGGCGCTGGATGAACGGAAACGGTGCGCCGCTCCTGCCCTCGCGGCCAATCGCGTCCAGGTAGGTGCCGTCCGGGCCGAACCGCTTGACGACGTGACCGTACCCGCCGGCGCTGTCGTCGCCGGCGGCGTCTGCCACCAGGATCCGCTGCCGGCTGTCCACCGCGATGTGGCTCAGTTCGCGAAAGCGATGCGGCACCGCGCTGCGCGTGGCGGCGGCATTGGCGCCCGCCGCCGGCCCCACCGGCTCCGCATTCCGCTCCGGGTCGTAGATCAGCAACAGCAGATCGCCGTGCGACGACAACTGCATCACCTTTCCCGCGTTGCCGTTGGCAATGTAGAACAAGCCGTCGCGCATCGCGACCCGCGTCGCGTGGGGCGCCGGCGCACCGGCAACGCGAATCAGATCCAACTGCTCGTCGAGCGGCCCGATGCCGAGGCTGAACAGCTCGTCGCCATTCAGTTCCGCCGGTGGCTGGCCGGCACAGGACGCCAGCAGCGCCGTGCCGGCAGCGCCGGCTACGAGAACGCAGAGCAGCACGGCATGGCGGAGCGGCAGCAGGGCACGCGCGCGGTGGCCGGACACAACCGTGATCCTACGGAGCATGACCGGGCGCAGACAAGCTCCCGCAAGCGGGCGCAACGGGGCGCGCGCCGCCCGGCCGCGGCCGGCCACGGCGCCGCGAGTAGACCGGCGCCGCCGGCAGCAAGTACATTGCAGCCATGGGCAAGATCGTGGAACGGGTGCTAGGCTCGAAAAACGAGCGCGATCTGAAGGCGCTCACGCCGCTGGTCGGGCGCATCAACGAGTTGGAAGCGCGCATGATTGCCTTGGACACCGCCGATTTTCCGGCCGCCACGGAGCGTTGCCGCAGCCGCCTCGCAGACGGCGAAGCTCTGGACAAACTCGCGCCGGAAGCGTTCGCCCTGGTGCGCGAAGCGGCGCGGCGCCGGCTGGGCGAACGGATTTACGACTGCCAGTTGATGGGCGGCGCCGTCCTGCACCGCGGCTCGATCCTGGAAATGAAGACCGGCGAGGGCAAGACCCTGTGCAGCGTCACCGCCGCCTACCTCAACGCGCTCACCGGCCGCGGCGTGCACATCGTCACCGTCAACGACTACCTGGTGGAGCTGCAGGCCGCCTGGATGGGCAAGGTGTTCGATCTGCTCGGCATCTCGGTGGGCGCGATCCTGGCGAACATGGACGGCCCGCGCCGACGCGCGGCCTACCGCTGCGACGTGACCTACGGCACCAACAACGAATTCGGCTTCGACTACCTGCGCGACAACATGAACTGGGATGAACGGCAAAAGGTGCAGCGCGGCCATCATTTCTGCATCGTCGACGAAATCGACTCCATCCTGATCGACGAGGCGCGTACGCCGCTGATCATCTCCGGAGCCGCCGAGGACGACACCGCGCAGTTCGCGCAGATCAACGGACTGGTGGATCGGCTCACCGAAGTGACCAAGGACGCGGCGACCGGCGAGTATCCCGACGAAGCGGAGGGCTATGAGCTCGAGGGCGACTACAAGGTGGACGAAAAGGGCAAACGGATCACGTTCACCGATCAGGGCATGGCCGCCATCGAGAAGCTGCTGCGCGACCGCCGGATCATCAACGACTCGCTGTTCACCGACGACAACTTCGAGTTTATTCACTACTTCACCCAGGCGCTGCGCGCCCACCGCCTGTTCCACCGCGATGTCGACTACGTGGTCGAGGATGGCAAGGTAGAGATCGTCGACGAGTTCACCGGACGCATCCTGCACGGGCGCCGCTACTCGGATGGTCTGCACCAGGCGATCGAGGCCAAAGAGCGCATCAGAATCATGCATCGCAACCGCACCATGGCCGCGATCACTTTCCAGAACTATTTCAAGCTATACGACAAGCTGGCCGGAATGACCGGCACCGCCGACACCGAGGCGACCGAATTCAGCCGCATCTACGACCTCGACGTGGTGGTGATCCCGACCAACCGCCCGGTGGTGCGACTGGACGAGGACGACGTGATCTTCCTCAACGAAAGCGAAAAGCTGAACGCCATCTGCGACGAGATTGCCGACTGCCACCAGCGCAGCCAGCCGGTGCTGGTCGGCACCGTGTCGATCGAGAAGTCCGAGCAGCTGTCCCGGATGCTGCTGGGGCGCGGCATTCGGCACGAGGTGCTGAACGCGAAGAATCACGCTCGCGAGGCCGCCATCATCGCGCAGGCGGGCGCGCCCGCCGCGGTGACGATTGCCACCAACATGGCCGGGCGCGGCACCGACATCAAGCTCGGCGGCAACCTGGAATTCGCGGCGCGTCGCAAGAGCGCCGGGTCGGCGGCGGCACTGCGGAAGGCACTGGCGGCCGAGCTCCCCAAGTGGTACGCCGACCACGACACGGTGAAGCGGGCCGGCGGGCTCAACGTCATCGGCACCGAGCGCCACGAGGCGCGGCGCATCGACAATCAACTCCGCGGCCGCGCCGGGCGGCAGGGCGACCCCGGCCGCTCCCGGTTCTTCATTTCCCTCGACGATGACCTGATGCGGCTGTTCGGCGAGAACATGCGCAGCGTCATCGCGCGCGTCGGGTTTACCGACGGCGAGCCGCTGGCGCATCCGTGGATCAACAAATCGCTCGAACGCGCGCAGCGCCGCGTCGAGGAGCGCAACTTCGAGACCCGCAAGCATCTGCTCGATTTCGACAATGTCCTCAACGAGCAGCGCAAGTTCATCTACGCCAAGCGCGACGAAATCCTGGCATCCGACCGCCTTACGGAGCGGGTGATCGGCACTGCCGTCGATGAGTTTTCGGCGCTGGTCGCGGAGCACGGCAACGAGCATGGCGCCGGCGGCGACTGGCAGGCGGTCCTCGGCAGCCTCAAGACCCGTTACTTCTTCACGCCCGAGCACCCCGCCGCCCACTACGAGCGATTGCCGCGGCAGCAGCTTGAGCAGACGCTGGCCGGCGAACTGCGCCACTCGCTGGAAGCGAAGGAAGCGGAGATCGGCCGCGAGGCGTTCAACCCGTTCATTCGCTACGAGTACCTGCGCGCCATCGACAGCCGCTGGCAGGATCATCTGGAAAACCTCAGCGCGCTCCAGGACGCGGTGCGGCTGCGCGCCTACAGCCAGAAAAACCCGCTCCTCGAATACAAGCTGGAAGGATTTCAGATCTTCGACCGCATGCTCGACGACATTCGTGTCGCCCTGGCCGAGAAGATCTTCAAGGTCACCATTCGGCACACCGAGCGGCAGCCGGCAGCGCGCCAGGGCGCGGCCGCCATGGCGCGCCACGTGTCGATCGGCCAGTTTGCGGCCGCGGCGGGCGCGGCGCCGCGGCAGACCGGCAACGGCACGGCGCAACACGCAGCCGCCGCGATCGGCGCGGCAGCGGCGCGGACCGCTATCGGCCGGCGCGCGGGCGCGGTGCAGAACGTGACCGGCACCGTGCAGGCTCAGCGCGCCGGGCCCAAGGTCGGCCGCAATGATGCGTGCCCCTGCGGCAGCGGCAAGAAATACAAGCACTGCCACGGCACCTGAGACGCCCGACTGCATGACCGCCTCGGTCCGTGACCGCCTCGGTCCGTGACCGCTCCGGGCGCGGCTTCGACTCAGCGCAGGCCGGGAATGAAGTCGACCGGGTTCAGATGCAGTTGGCCGCGGCGCAGTTCGAAGTGCAAGTGGGGGCCGGTAGAACGGCCCGTGGAGCCGATCGCGCCAATCGTCGCGCCGCCGCTCACCCCCTCGCCGCGGACCACGTAGATGCGGCTCAGATGCGCGTACAGAGTCGAATAGCCGGCGAAGTGGGCCACGATGATGTAGTTGCCGAGCACGCCGCTCGATCCCACCGCCGCCACCCGGCCATCCTGCACCGAGTACACCCGGGTACCGTGCGGCGCGGCGATGTCGACACCGCGATGGCGCCGCCAGGCTCCCGAGAACGGGTCCTTGCGCAGCCCGAACCGGGAGCTGACCCAGCCCGCCCTGGCCGGCCGCCCGAACGCGGTTCCGATCACCAGGCTCAGCTCCCGCCCGGAATGCTGCACGCCGGGAAAAAACAGTTCCATGGAGGGGGTAAACTGATCGCGGGTGATGTCGTTGGTATACAGCACCGATTCCGGCAACACGCCGTATTCCCGGCTCACCTCGTCGAGATCGGTGACCGGCACGTAGATGCCGTCCTGATTGGGCACCTTGATCATCTCGCCGATGTCGAGCCGGTGTACTCCCATCCCGGCGGTGCGATTCAGGGAGGCTACCGTATCGAGACTCAACCCGAAGCGGTCGGCAATGCCGCTCATGGTGTCGCCGCGCCGCACCCGGTACTGCTTGATGTCGAGAATCATGGGCGCCACGTCCAGGCCGCCGCCGTGGCCGCCTGCCTCGGCCGAAGAGCGTTCCGACGATTGCGCAGCCGCCTCGTTCAGGGTATCGATCGCGATAGTCTGCAACCACCCGCTCGGGTAGTACAGATACGCCTGCCGGTCGTACAGCGGTTCCGCCGCGGAACCCGTCAGTACGGCCTGCGCCAGCACGAACGCCACCCCGCACAGGACGCCGGCCGCCGCCATCCAGCGCACCCGCCGGGCCCGCGGGCGAGCTCGGTTGAGTGACCTGAATCGGCCGATGTTTGGGTATTGCTCAGTCCAGATATTCTTGCGGGTCGACGTGCGTTCCATTCGAAAATATCGAAAAATGAAGATGGTTGCCGGTACTATAACCAGTATTCCCCATCTCGCCAAGCTGGTAGCCCTGGCGAACGCGATCGGCCTGCGAGACATGCGTTCTCGCGAGATGTGCGTACAGTGTCTGGAAGCCGTCCGGGTGCCGCAAGATGACGTAGCGTCCATAATTCCCGTTGTAGCCGACCATCGCCACGGTGCCGCTCATCGAGGCGACGACCGGGGTGCCCGCCTCGTTTGCGATGTCGACTCCATTGTGGAATTTGCGCAGCCCGGTGAACGGGTCGTTGCGGTACCCGTACGGCGATGCGACGCGGCCGCGGGCGGGCGCTATGAACAGCCGGCCGAGCACGCGATTGCGCACGTTCTCGCTTAATCCGGCGCCCGGAATCAGCAGAATCTGGCCTGGAGCGATGATCGAGCTGGCAACGTCGTTGACATCCAGGATGGCGTCCAGACTTACTCCGTGACGAGCCGCGATGCGGCTCAGATTGTCGCCTCGGCGAACCGTATAGCGAACGCCGGAGTGGCTCGGAATGACAATCTCGAGGCCTTCGCTCAAATCGCGCTCGCGGCGTAGTTCGTTGAAGCTGATTATGGTGTCCAGGGTGACGTCGAAGCGCTCCGCGAGCGTGCCCAGGGTGTCTCCCGCGGCAACCTCATAGCGCCGGAACTGCAGGCCGCCGTCGGCGTACGCGGCGCCGCCACCGACGCCTTGCGCGGCAGCCGTCATCACCTGCTCGCCGCCCGGCGCGCCGAGGCTCAGCAGCGTGTCGATGAGCGCCTTTTGCAGCCGTCCGTCGGGCGGCAGCAGCGCGGCAGCGGCGCCGGCGCGGTGCCGGACCGTGGCACCGGATGGCGCGTAGTGGAGCAGCAGCCCGACGGCGGCGGCGCCCAGCGCGATCAGCGCCGCGGGCAGCAGGACAGGCCGCATGCCGCGCGCCGCCACACGCGCCATCACGCGTGCCGTGGCGGCACGCAGCGCTTCCCACAGGTCGCCGGCCGCCGCCGCCGCCCACCGAGCGCCGTCCGCGGCCGGCGGCAGCACCACCGACAGGGCGGCACTGGAGGCCGGCAACGGGGCGGCAACGGCCGCGCTGGTGCTCAATCCTTCGACCTGCAGCGCGCGCTTCTGGCGGCGCGGATGCTGATTATGGAGCGCCGGGTGGCTGGCGCGGCTGCCGCGGCGCCGCAGCCTGCGCCGTGTGACGCGCTGGCCCTGCAACGCGTGGTGAGCGAAGTCCCGCATTCACTCTGCAATATCGACAGATCGGACGCCGGCCATTACCGGTGCTGGGCCGATAGCGACGCAACGATCAGGATGAGCCGCCGCCGAGGACGCCGTCGGCCAGATTGACGATCAACTCGACTTCGCCCGGGCTGGTTGCGAGGTGATCGGCAATCGCGGCGCTGGACATGCCCAGGCCGCGCAGGCGCAACACCTGCGCGCGCCGCTCGGCGGCCGAGCCGGCTGGCCGGTCGGCGCGGTCGGTGCCGCCGGCACCGCCGGCACTGCCGGCACCCGGATCCGGTGGTGAGCCGGGCGCCGCGGCGCCGCGGTCCGCACTGCGGAGCAGCTCTTGGAGGCGGCCAATGCCATCTTCCAACAGTGCCACGTTGCGCTCTGTCGTGCCATTCAATTCGGTGATCAATGCGGCAACTTCGGAGCGCAGCTCCGCGACCATATTGGGCGCGCTCATGCGGCGCATGACGACGCGCCTGAGGAGCACGTAGAGGGCCACGAATCCGGCCACTTGCAGCGCCAGCAAAGCGATCACCATCGATCCGGCCTCCGTTCGCGCTGTCAGCCTATTCCGCGCTTCAGGTTGGTCAGCTTGGCGCGCAGCCGGATGATCGCCTTGGTGTGCAGCTGCGACACGCGCGACTCGGTGACCTGCAGCACTTCACCGATCTCGCGCAACGTCAGATCCTCGTAGTAGTAGAGCGCCAACACACGCTGTTCCTTCGCCGGCAGGTCGTGCAGAGCGTCTAGCATGACACGCTTGATCTCGTCCCGTTCGGCAATCGCGTCGGGGTTCAGACTGGACGGCGACTCGATGCTCTCCGCGATCGAGATACGGTCGCTGTCTTCGCTGTTGTAGCGCACATCGTGCAGCGACATAACCGCGGTATTGCTGATCTTCAGGAGCAGATCCTGGAAATCCTTGAGGCTCAGATTCATCTCGGGTGCAATCTCGGCATCGGTCGCCGAACGGCCCAGCGTCGCCTCCAATTCACGCACCGTATCTTCCACTTCGCGCGCTTTCTGGCGAACCGACCTGGGCACCCAGTCATTGCTGCGCAACTCATCGAAGATCGCCCCGCGAATACGGGTCACCGCATAGGTCTTGAACTTGACGTGCTTGGAGGGGTCGAACTTGTCGATCGCGTCGAACAGCCCGAATACGCCATACCCGACCAGATCGTCGAATTCGACGCTGCCGGGCATTCGGATCGCCACCTTGCCGGCAACGTACTTCACCAGCGGCGCGTACTGGCGCACGAAGTAGTCGCGGATAGCTTGATCCTTGCAGCTCCGATAGCTGCTCCAAAGCTGTTCCTCGGTTGCCTGGCTCAGCGGCTCCGACAAACTCCGCTCCCGGGTCTCAGTCGACATGACCAGCTAGCGCCCACGCCCTACGAGGCCGCCGGCGACCGCAACTCCGTGCGGAGGACGCCGTGGGCCAGCGGCCGCACCGTCTTCGGCCTCGTCTGATGCAACGATTCATATCTGATCCAAGAACCATCAGCGTATGTGATTTCATGCACCGGGTCAACATCCCGATCTCCTCCTCCGTTCACCGGGCCACCTCGACGGCGGCGCCGTTCGCTACGTTGCGTTCACCGAACTCCTGCTCCAACATTGTGCGATCGAGCCGGAAACCGTCCAGGTTCAGGAGCAGGCGCAATGTCGATGCCGGCGCGATGTCCTGCGGCACGATCTGGCCGTTGCAAAGATACGAAACCGGCTTGCGGGCGTCGGCGAGGGCCGATATCACGTTGCCCACCGAACTGGTCTCATCGAGCTTGGTCACGATCACACTATCGTAGCCGAACGGCTCGAACTGGCGCAGGATGTGCAGCAGATCGGCGAACTTCGTGGTCGCGCTGACGACCAGCTGCGTGGTGCCGCCGCGCCCCACGGCATCCAGGACGCTCCTCATCTCCGCCATCCGGGCGTAGTCGGTGGGACTGCGGCCCACGGTGTCGATGAACATCATCTCGGCGTCGCTGCCGAGCGCGATCGCTTTCTTGACCTCGTCCGCGGTCTCCGCGGAGGTCACCGGAATGCGCATGATCTCGCCGTAGGTCTCGATCTGCTGGCGCGCCCCGATGCGATAGTTGTCGATGGTGACGATCCGCACCCGCGGCGCCGGTCCGTCGTTGCCGAGGCCGTGAATCGCCGCCAGCTTGGCGATCGTGGTGGTCTTGCCGACCCCGGTCGGCCCTACCAGCGTGCACACGCGGGGGCCGTCGGCCGGGGCGGGCCGCCGTTCCAGCGGCGCGGCGATCGCCAGTTCGTCGGCCACCCGCCGCATCACGAACTGATGAACCGCGGCCTGATCCTGGAGGTCGGAGAGCGGCAGCCGGGAGCGCACCGCGCCGATCAGGCGGCCCCGCATCGGCGCCGCAAAGTCGTTCGCCGCGAGCAGCGCGCGCAACTCGGCCAGGGCCGGATGATCGTCACGCTGCACGGTCACTTCCGCCCCGGACGGAAGCGACTCGTCCAATCTCGCCCGCAGCGCCGTGACCTCTTCCAGCAACTTGCCGAGACTGGCGGCCGCCGGCGCCTTGCGCGCGGGCGCGCGCGGTGTGTCGTCCGTCGGTGGCGGCACGGCGGGGTCCGCCGTCCTGCCCTCGACGTAGCCGGTAATCTCTACGGCGGGACGGGCAAACAGCCCCAACACCCCGCCGACGCGGACCGTGCGGTGCGACTGGATGCAGGCATCGGGTCCGTACCGCTGCATCATTTCCGCCAGCGCCTCCTGGGAGGTGGAACCACGCACGGTGAAGTAGTGCATTGCTCAACGCCCCTGTGCCGGGCCGTCGGCGGCCAGCGCGGGCACTTCGGCGAGGCAGCGCACCGCAGCCGCGGCGGCCACCTCGCTGGTCGCCAGACACACCAGGTCGGGCAGCCGGCGCGCCGTGCTGCGCTTTACCAGCGCCCGCAGTTCCTCGGAAGCCACCAGCGCCGGCCGGCTGCCCGGCCCCGCGGTGTCCCCGAGGGTGGCGGCAAGCGCCTCGATCCAGCGCCGGTGGAACTCCGTTTCGCCGCCGGGCCGGGCAGCCGGGCCGGTGTCCGCGGCCAGCAGTTCGCGCTCCAACTCCGGCGCCAGCGTAACCACGTGGAGCACGCCGCGGGCGTCGCTGTGCTGTGCGCTGATCTGGCGGCCCAGCGACCGCCGCACCCGGCGCACCAGATAGTCCACGTCGCGTTGCCGCCCGGCTTCGTCCGCCAGCGTCTCCAGAATGGTCACCAGGTCGCCAATCGACACCTGCTCACGCAGCAGCCCTTGCAACACCCCCCGGATCTCGCCCACCGAGAGCGCCGCGACCGCCTCCGCCACCACCGTCGGACAGGTCTCGCGCAACTCGTCGATCATCGCCCGCACCTGATCGCGGCCCAGCAGTTCCGCCGCATGGCGAACGATCATGGCACGAAACTCGCCCACCAGGGCGGCCGTGCAGCCGCCGCCGGGACGGCAGCGCCCGCCGCCCGCCGCCACGCCGCGAATCTTGAACACGTACGCGGTGGGCGGCAACTGGAGATTGTCGGCAATGCGCAGCGCCGGAACCTGGAGCCCCCAGTCGCGCGCCGCCCGGTCACGCACGCCGGCAACGCCGCGCAGCAGTTCGGCGCCCGCCGCCGCCTCGGTCGCCGCCAGCAGGCCGTAGCCCAACTCCAGCGACAGGGGCGGCGGTAGCGCCGGCGCGGGGCCGGCCGGCGCTTCGGACACTGCCGCGGCGCCCGCTTCGGACGCTGTCGGCGCCGCGGCGGCGCCGCTGTCCCGCCGCCCGACCGCCCGGCCCAGGGCCGCCACGGCGGCCGCCAGCGGCAGCAGCAGCCAGGGCGGGAAGCCCGGCAGCAGGGCGAGCACGCCGAGAAACACGGCGGTGATGTAGAACGGCCGGTCGTAGCGGGCGAGCTGCAGCGCCGCGTCGCGCCCGAACGGCTGGTCCGAGGCGGCGCGCGTGACGATGATGCCGGTGGCGGTGGCAATGAGCAGCGCCGGCAGCTGAGTGACCAGACCGTCGCCGATGGTCAGCGCCACATAAGTGTGCGCGGCGGCCGCCAGGTTCTCGCCGTGCACGCTGACGCCGATGATCAAGCCGCCGGCGAGATTGACCGCGGTGATGAACAGCGCCACCCGGACGTTGCCGGCAACGAACTTCGAAGCGCCATCCATGGCGCCGTAGAAGTCCGCCTGCCGCTGCAGTTCCTGCTGCCGCAGCCGCGCCTGCGCCTCGCTGAGCCGTCCGGAGTTGTACTCCGCATCGATCGCCATCTGCCGGCCGGGCAGCGCGTCGAGCGTAAAGCGCGCCGCCACCTCCGCCACCCGGCTCGATCCCTTGGTGATCACCACGACCTGCACGGCGATGATGATGACGAAGATGATCAGGCCGATCACCGCCCCCGCGGCGCCCGACGATCCGACCACGAAGTCGCCGAACGCGCGCACGATGCGCCCGTCGAAGGCCGCCCCCCGGGACAGTATCAGCCTCGTCGAAGAGACGTTGAGCGCCAGCCCGAATATGGTGACCAGCAGCAGCAAGGTAGGGAAGCTGCTGAATTCGGCGGTGTTCCGGACATACAGCACGATCAGGATCACCAGCAGGCTGATGCCGATGTTGAACGCCATGCCGAGGTCGAGCAGCACGGCCGGCAGCGGAATCAGCAGCATCAGCACCGCAACGCACACGAATGCCGCTGCCACCAGGTCGCCGCGCTGCCGCCAGCCCTCCACGGGTCTGTTCACTGCCGCCATGGCGTGCCTCCGGTAAGCGGGCCGCGGCGCGCCGCGCGGCACGCCGCCAGGATCGCCGCCACCGCCGGCTCGAACGACCTCGGGATGGCGTCGCCGAGCGGGACCGTGGAGTACAGGGACCCGGCCAGCGCCGCGTTGTCGACCACGGCAACGCCGCCCGCGTCGGCCGCCGCCCGCAGCCGCCCCACGGCGCCGGCGGCCGCCTTGGCTACCACCACCGGCGCCGTCATGGTGAGCCGATCCCAGCGCAGCGCCACCGCTGCCCGCGCCGCGTCGGCAATCACCACGTCGGCGGCGGCAACCTGATCGGCTACGGTGCGCGTCAGCAGCGCGCGCATCCGGGCCCGCAATCGATCGCGCACCACCGGGTCGCCCTCCTGCAGGCGCCGCTCCTCGCGCGTCTCCGCCACCGTACGCTGCGAGCGCCGGCGCTCGCGGAAGTAGCGGAACAGGTAGTCCGCCACCGCCAGCAGCAGCAACGCGATCGCCGACTGCACGGCCAGGCGCAGCGCGGCGCCGAACGTGGCCGCGGCGACCAGCGGCGCGCCGCCGCCGGCGCCCGCCGGCGCGGCCGCCAGCAGGCGCAGTGCGGCGCCGATGTTGAGCGCCGCGATGACGGCCACCGCGCCCACCTTGAGCAGCTCTCGGCCGAGGTTGAACGCGGTTTCGGCTGACCACAGCCGGCGGCCCAGCCGCGTCCAGCTCGGCGCAATCCGCGTCCAGCGCGGCGCAACGCTGTGCAACGTGATCGGCAAACCACTCTGGACCAGGTGTCCGGCCACGGCGCCGCCGAACCCCGCCGCCAGCAGCGGCGCCGCCAGCCGCGCCGCATAGCCGAGCGCCGCCGGCAGCACGCCGGTCAACTCCGCGCCGGCGCCCGCGCTTGCCACGCGAGCGAAGAAAAAGCGCAACAGCTCGGCGCCGGCGCCGGCAACGGAGGGGCCGGCCAGCGCCGCCGCGCCGATGGCCGCCAGCAGCACCACCGCGGCAGTCACCTCCGGCGAACGCACCGGCGCAGCGGATTCGCCAGCGCCGCTGGCGCCGCGCGCGGCCTGCATGCGCAGCCGATCCTGTACATCGCTGCGCCGGCCACCGTCGAGTGCGAACCGATGCGCGTCGCTCATGGCGTCGCTCCCGCGCCGGCCGCCTCCGGCAACCCCTCCAGCAGGCGGCGCAAGGTGGCGAATCCGTCGTCGACCGCGGCGGCCGCGGCGGTCAGCAGGAGCGGCAGCGCGACCAGCAGAATGACCAGGCCGGCGCCCAGGGACAGCGGCAGCCCCAGCATGAACAGGTTCATGTGCGGAGCGACGCGCGCCAGCAGGGCAAGGGCGAGCGACACCAGGAGGAGCGCGGCGAAAATCGGCAGCGCGATCGCCATGGCGGTGCCGAACAACCGCGCCAGGCTGCCCGCGACCGTGTGCAGCAGCAGCGATGCGCCGGGCGCCGCGCCGGCCTCGAAGCTGACCACCAGGTCGGCGGCGCGCAGGGCGTGAAACGACGCCGCCACGCCGTCGAGCAGCAGCCGGTGCAGTCCTCCCACCGACAGGAACGCCAGCAGCGCGAGCACGTGGAACAGCTGGCCCAACAGAGACGAACGGCGCTCCGTGAGCGGGTCGAGCAACTCCGCGATACCGAAGCCGACCGGCAGCGAGATGAACTGACCGGCGGTCTGCAGGGCGGCGAACCCCAGGAACACCAGAAATCCCAGCAACACGCCCACCAGCGCCTCGCCGATCAGCAGCAATCCGAACTGCACACCGGACGCGGGTACCGGATAGCCGCCAGCGATCACTCCAGGCAGCGCGATCACGGCGATCAACAGCGCCAGCCCGATCCTGCCCGGCTGCGGAATGGCGGCCGAGGAGAACAGCGGCGCCACCTGCATCATCGCCGTTATGCGCGCCATTACCAGCAGTCCGACGCCCAGCTCATCGGCGAGCGGTCGCATCACGGCATCGCCCCCATCTCCGGGATGCTCTCGAACAACCGGGTGGTGAAGTCGACCATCGACGCGCCGAGCCACGGCCCCAACAGGAGGGCGACCCCGATCACCGCGAAGATTTTCGGCACGAAGGAAAGGGTCTGCTCGTGGATCGAGGTAGCGGCCTGCAGAATCGCCACCGCCAGCCCAACCACGACGCTCGCCACCAGCAGCGGCGCCGCCAGCAGCAGCAGCTGCAGCACGGCATCCTGCGCCAAAGTCACCGCCGCGCCGAGTGTCATCGCCGCGTCCATCAGCGAAAGCTCTCGATCAATTGCATGACCAGCAGATCCCAGCCATCGACCAGGACGAACAGCACGAGCTTGAACGGCAACGAAATGAGCACCGGCGGCAGCACGATGATGCCCATCGAGATCAGCGTAGTGGCGACCACCATGTCGATGATCACGAACGGTATGAATATGAGAATGCCGATTCTGAACGCTACCGTGAGCTCGTGCAGAATGAACGCCGGGATGAGGATGTAGGTCGGCACGTCGGCGCGCGTGCTCGGCTTGGGGAGATCGCGCATGCTCATGAACAGACGGATGTTGTCGGCGTCGTTGCCAAGCTGGCGGAACATGAACTCCCGTACCGGAGCCTCGGCGCGCCGCAGCAGCTCGTCACCCTGCAATTCGCCGCGCGCGAACGGCTGCAGTGCGTGTTCGTTGATCGCCTCGAAGGTCGGCCACATGATGAACACGGTGAGAAACAGGGCCACGCCCATCAACACCTGGTTGGGCGGCATCTCGGTCAGGGACAGGGCGCGCTTCACGAATTGCAGCACGATGGCAAGGCGCAGAAACGAGGTCATCAGGATGACGATCGACGGCGCCAGCGACAGCACCGCGAGCAGCAGCAGCAACTGCAGCGACAGCGCCAGTTCCTGGTTGCTGCGCGCCTCGCGCAGGGTGAGGTCCAGAAACGGCAAGCTGGTGATTGAATCCGCGGCCGTGGCCAGGGCACCGGCGGCGCCGGCGGCCGGGGCGGACTCATTCGCAGCCGGCGCCGTCTGCGCTGTCACGGCGGCGGCCGGCAGCAGCGCCGCGAGCAGCGCGGCACCGAGCAGCAGACCGCTAGCACGGGGCGCGGCAGCCGTGCTAGGGCGTTGCACGAGTGTCCTCCTCCCGCTCCGAGCCGCCGCCGAGCCGCCGCACGCGGTCCCGCTGTCGGCGCAGGAATGCGGCGTCGCCGGGAGGCGCCGGGCGCGCTCCCCCGGCGCTGCCGATGCCGGCATCGGCGAGCAGGTCGGCAAACCGGTTGCGGGGGACGGTGCCGCTGCCGGCGGGTTGCGCCGCGAGCAACTCGACGCTGTCGGGATCGGTGATCTCGGCGACCAGATTGACCGCCTGGTCGGCGGCCCCCACCAGATAGAAGCCGCGGCCGGCGCGAATCAGATGCAGGCTGCGGTTGCCGCCGAGAGAACGCGATCCGAGCACGGCGATCAACTCGCTGTTGCCGAGCCGGCCCGCGGCGCCGCGGCGGATGAACCGAAACAGCAGATAGATGGCGCCGAGCACCGCCGCAAGGACCACCACCATGCGCACGAAGTCGCCGGTCGAGACCACGCCGGCGGGTGCGCCGCCGTCACCCCGGCCCGCCTCCGCCAGCGGCGTGGTGTCGACCGCCGCGGGCGCCGGTTGCTGCTGTGCGGACAGCGGGCCCACCGCGACCAGCAGCGCGCTGGCGATCAGCAGCGCCGGAACGGTGATGGCTGTCAGCCGCGCGCGCGTCGTTGCGGCGCCGCCGACTGTCGCGGTATGCAGGTCTGTTCCCCTCCCAGGAACGCAGCCATGCGTCCTTTCCCGTAAGCGAGTCCTCAGCCGGGGGCGAGAATCTCCGTGACCCGGATGCCGTAACTGTCGTCCAAGGCCACTATCTGTCCTCGAGCGACCGGCTGCCTGTTCATCTCGATCGCCACCGACTCGCCCGAGAATCGGCTCATGCCAATGACCATGCCCTCATCGAGCGCAGCCCCGGCATCGTCGCGCAGCCCGTGGCCGCCAAGTTCGACGGTGAGCATCGCCGCCGCCGGCGCCGCGCCGGCCGACTGCCGCGGCGGGAATTCGCGGGCCAGCAGGCGGTCGCCGATCGCCGCCAGACTGGCCTCCGCCACCGCCAAGTGGACATGCCCCGTTTCCCCGCCGGCGGCTGCCGCGAAGGTCGCGCACACCAGGCGGGTGTCCGGCGCCAGCAGGTCGGTGGTGTCGGCCTGCCGTTCCAGGTATTCCAGCCGCGGCACGACGGCGCACACCGGCGCCCACGCCTGTTGCAGGTCGGGCAGCAACGCCGCCAGGCCGCGCTGCAGCACCGTGCCTTCGATCTCGCTCAACCCGCGGTCCGGCACCATGGCTGCGCCGCCGCCACCGAGCAGTCGATCGATCAGCAGGAATGCCAGCGGCCGATCGACGGCAAACAGCGCCGCCCCCGGCAGCGGGTCGAGGGAGACGCTCGCCAGGGCCGCCGGCGCCGGCCATCGGGAACGCAGCTCGCGGCACGAAAGCCGCTGTACACCGGTGAGCCGAAACTGGAACGGCGCGCGCGCGAGCGTGGCAAGAGACTCGGCGGCAGATCGCGCAAAGCCCCGGTACACCGCGGTTACGATGGCGATCTGCTCGGCGGCAAGCGGCACGGCGTCGTTCGACAAAGGCTGGTCGGAAATACACACCTCGCCCATCGGATCCCCCTAGTCTTCGACCAGCCAGCGGCGCAGCGCGCGCGCTGCGTCTTGCGGTCGCTGGCGTGCCAGATGCTCCGCGTTGCGGCGCATCCGCTCGCGCTCCGGCATGCCGCCGGTGCTGTCCGTTCCGAAGGCGCGCATGGCGTTGCTCAAGCGCGCGGGGCCGCTGGCGGCGATTTCGGACCGGCGCCGCCGGCGCCGCCCGCGCCACACCGCGACCACGGCCAGCAGCAGCAGCACGCCGGCACCGGCGGCAGCCGTCGGCAACATGCTCAGCAGCCACGCCTCCCGGCGCAGCAGCGCATCCTCGTCCTCGAACTGACTGCCGCGGTCGAACGGCAAATGCTCCACCGTTACCGAGTCTCCACGCCGCTGGTCCCAGCCGATGGCGTCCTGGACCAGCAGCGTCGCCTTGCGCAATTCGTCTCCGGAAACCGGTGCGTAGGTACGCTGCACGCTGCCGTCCTGGTCCAGCACCACGCCGCCGTCCGGCCGGAACTCGGTGCGCCAGACGCCGTCGAGGGCCACGCTCACCGTGATGCGGTTGATCGCCCATGGGCTCTCCTCGCGGACCGTGTTGCGCCGGTTCACCACCTCGCCGCGGCTCACCGAGCGGCGCTCATAGTCGTCGGTGGTGGTGCCGTCGCTGGTGCTCTTGACCTCCGATTGCTCTTCCTCGGTGACCGTGATCGAGGCTACCCGCAACCCTTCGTCTGCAGCGGTGCTCGGATCGTCTTCGCGCAGGGCAATCGGGAAGTGCTCCTCGGTGGTGGACGACTCCAAGGACAGATCGAGATCGATGTCGAGCCGAACGATCTGCACGCGATCGGCGGAAAAGATGTTGCCGAGGGAAGTGACGATCTCGCGCTTGTAGCGCTGCTCCAAGCGGTACTTGGTATCAAGCTGGCGCTCTACCAGGGTCACCTGGTCGCGCCCCGACCGACCGCCGAGATCGTTGACCTGCGTGCCCCCGTGGTCGAGGATCACGATGTTCTCGGCGCTCAGCCCGGCCACGGCGAACTGCACCAGCCGCTGAATGCCGATCACCTTCTGGCGGTCTTCGAGTATCCCCGATCCCTGGCGGGGAGTTATCACGATGGATGCGGTGGTGGGGAGCTGATCCTCGGCGAACAGCTCCCGTTCCGGCACCACCAGCGTGACGTTGGCGACCACGATGTCGTCGAGCGCCTCGATGTGCTGCTCCAGACTGCGGGTGAGGGCCCGTTGAAGGTTGACGCTGCGTTCGAAGTCGGTGATCGAAAAGCGGCCCATATTGAACACCGCGAACGGGTCGGTCTGCGCGGGGATCAGATCTTCACGGATCAGGATGCCCCGCAACCGGCGCGCGCTGTCCTGATCGGCCACGAAAATGCGGTCATTGGCGCGGATCTCGTACTCCGCTCCTTCCTGATCAAGCCGACCGGCGATGCGCACCAGTTGCTGGGCGTCGGTAACGGGCGCGTTGATCAAGGGAACCATGCGCGCGCCGGCGCTCAGCGGCCCGCCTTCCCGTGACGCTCCGATCAACCCCGCGGCGACCACCACGACGGCGAGCGCACCGCCGAGCGACAATCGCTGGACCTGGGTCAATCTGCCCCATAAGCCAAACGCCTGCTGCCGCACACGCGGCAATACGTCGAGCATGCTTCCCCTCCCACGGCGCAGGACAGCTCGCCGGCGCCGCAGGGTAGACGGCCCACGGCAAGCTACTTTCCCGCACTACAGTTATGCTTTAGGGGCGCAGTCTTGTCAACTCCGGAGGACCAGAAAAATGGGTTTTCTGAACCCGCTAAAGGATAAACCGACTAAGGTCGCGATCTTCGATAACCTTGACCAGCCGCTCATCGACATAGCCGGTCGTGATGGTTATCGACTGTCCCTTCAGATCGGGGGCGTTGAAGGACAGATCCTCCAGCAGAAGCTCCATGATGGTGTGCAGACGGCGGGCGCCGATATTTTCCGTGCTGCGGTTCACTTCGGCGGCCAGTTCGGACAGCCGCTCGATCGCATCGTCGGTGAATCGCAGGGTTACCTCCTCGGTGGCGAGCAGCGCCTCGTACTGGGTAATCAGCGCGTTGCGCGGCTGCGTGAGAATGCGCTTGAACTCGTCGCTGCCGAGGGCCTCGAGCTCGACCCGAATCGGGAAGCGGCCCTGCAGTTCGGGGATCAGATCGGCCGGCTTGCTCATGTGGAACGCGCCAGCCGCAATGAACAGGATATGCGCGGTGTCAACCACCCCCCACTTGGTGTTTACCGTACTGCCCTCGACGATTGGCAGTATGTCGCGCTGCACCCCCTCGCGGGAAACGTCGGCGCCGCCGCGCGTATCCTTGGCCGCTATCTTGTCGATTTCATCGAGAAAAATGATGCCCATCTGCTCTGCCCGGTCGATCGCCAGTTCGGAAACGCGCTCCTTGTCAACCAGCCGATCGACCTCTTCGGCCATCAGAATCTGACGCGCGCGCCGGATCGGCACCTTCTTCTTCTTCTTGCGGCCACCAAATAAGTTACCGAGGCTGCCGAGGTTGATGTCCATCTCCTCGAAGCTCTGACCGGAGAAGATTTCGATTGCCGGACCGCTGCTGTCCGAAACGCTCACTTCGATCAGCTTGTCTTCCAGCTCACCCGCCCGGAGCCGCTCCCGAAATCTGCTTACGGTGCCGTTTTCCGGCGCCGGCAAGGACCCGGAAGGTAGCGCCGGCGGCGCCGCGAACCCGGCCGGCGGCCCGACCGGCTGCGGCTTCTTGTCGGGCGCCGGGGTCAGCCCCGGCAGCAGCAACTCGAGGAGCTGTTGCTCGACGCGGTTTTCGGCTTCCTCGCGAATGCCCTCCTGCAGTTCGGTCTTGACCATCGACACCGCCACCGAGGCAAGATCGCGCACCATTGACTCCACGTCGCGGCCTACGTAACCGACCTCGGTGTACTTGGTGGCTTCCACTTTTACGAACGGGGCCCGACACAGCTTCGCCAGACGACGCGCTATTTCGGTCTTTCCCACACCCGTCGGACCAATGAGGATGATGTTCTTCGGCGTCACCTCATCGCGCAACTCGGCCGGCAACTTGCGCCGCCGGAGACGGTTGCGGAGCGCAATCGCGACCGCTTTCTTGGCTTTTTCCTGGCCCACGATATAGCGGTCCAGCTGTTGGACGATCTCGGTTGGGCTAAGCTTGTCCAGATCGATGCTCATGACAGTTCCTCGACGGTGATTTCATGGTTCGTATATACGCAAATGTCGGCCGCGATGTGCAGCGAACGTACCGCGATGTCGCGCGGACTGTAATCGGAGCTGTCCAGAAAGGCGCGTGCCGCGGCCAGCGCGTAGTTGCCGCCGGAACCGATGGCGATCGCTTCGTGGTCGGGCTCCAGCACATCGCCGTTGCCGGAGATGAGCAGCGTGTGCCCGGCATCCGCCGCCAGCAACAGCGCTTCCAGGCGGCGCAACAGGCGGTCCGACCGCCACTCACGAGCCAACTCCACGGCGGCGCGGGTGAGGTCGCCGCCAAATTCCTTCACTTTGCCTTCGAAGCGGTCGAACAGCGTGAACGCATCCGCCGTGCCGCCGGCAAACCCGACCAGGATGGCGCCGTCGGCAATCGTGCGCACCTTGCGCGCCCTTCCCTTGACGACAGTCGCCTCGATGGTGACCTGACCGTCGCCGGCCATGGCCACGCGCGCGCCGCGGCGCACGGCGACAATCGTCGTACCGTGCATTGCAGGGCTAGTGTCCCTCATTGATGTTGTGCCTCGCCGTTGGATTTCGCGCCCGCGCGCGGATGCGCACCGCGATGCACCTCGCGCAGGCGCGCCAGACTGGTATGGGTGTAGACCTGCGTGGTCGAAATGCTTGCGTGACCAAGCAATTCCTGCACCACACGAACGTTCGCTCCGGCGTCCAGCAGGTGGGTCGCGAACGAATGGCGCAGGCTGTGCGGGGTGATGCGCTTGTCGATGCCGGCCGCCGCGGTGGCCGCGGTGACGATGCGGCGCGCGCTGCGGTCGCTGAGCCGCCCGCCGCGGCGGTTGTGAAACAGCGCATGCCGGGCCACGCGCGCGGCCGGGGACGATGACACGAGCCAGGCGCGCAGGCGGGCGGCGCGCAACGGCAGGTACTGCTCCAGCAACGCCCGGCACTCGCCACCGAAAAACACGACCCGTTCCTTGTTGCCCTTGCCCAGTACGCGCGCGCGACCGTGGTCCGGCTCCACATCCGCGACATCGAGGCCGACCGCTTCCGACACGCGGCAGCCGCTGCCGTACAGGAACTCCAGCAGGAGGAGGTCGCGCAGGCCCCAGAAGTCGTCCGGCGCAACCGGTGCGCCGACTGTCATGGTCTCCGGCGTCACCGAGTGACCGTGCCCACCGGTCCGCACGCGGCCCGCTTCCATCAGTTGCTGCGCCTCGGCGGCGAACAGGAATCCCGGCAAGCGTTTGCCGGTCTTCAGACTGCGCTGACTGTGCGCGGGGTTCCCGGCCGGCGCCGCCGGCGTGCCTTCCAGGAAGCGATAAAAACCGCGTATGGCCGACACCGCCCGGTTGACGCTGGCAGCGCTAAGTCCCGCGCGGGTCAATTGGCCGACAAAGCCGCGAATCTGCCGCGGCGTCGCTTGTGCCGCGGGCACCCCGACGCCGATCAGATACTCCATGTAGCGTGCCAGATCGCCCCGATAGGCGCGCACGGTCTGCGCGGAATAACCGCGCACCACGGCGAGATAGCGCAGATAACGCTCTACGCCGCCATCGGGAGCCGGGTGCGGCCGTTCACGCGCGGCCAAACGACCCTCCACCGCCGGCGGGAGCAACTGGCGCGGCGGCCGGCGGCGGCCGCCGGCCCGCGACCGTGGCAGCGGTATGTTCCGTTGTCGGGACTCGGTAACTCTTCATCCTCACCTGCAGGTTCAACGATCATCCTCGGCAGCCGCGATGCCGCCATGGGCCGCCGCCGCCTGCCTGGCCTGCTCCGCGGCGAACATGCTCGCCAGCCACGCCCCGGCGGCACGGTGGCGGGCAGGCGGCGCGACGGCATGCAACCGCGGGCCGGCACACAGCCGCTGCGCCATGCCGACCTCGCGCAGCACGTCGCCGGCATCCATCGCGGTCATCGCCCCCTCCTCGGCCAACGCCGCGCACCCGGCAGCGCGCGACCCGGCCAGACCACCGGCCGCCACCAGCACGTCGCGGCCCTGGTCGGCCGCGCAACGGGCGGTGATGAGAGCCCCCGACTTGGCAGGTGCTTCAACCACTACCACGGCCCGGCTGAGGCCTGCCACGATGCGGTTGCGCTGGGGAAAGTGATGCGCAAACGGCGCGGCGCCGGGCGGATACTCGCTCACCAGGCAGCCGCAGCGCAGAACCCGTTGTGCTACCTCCCGGCTGCTGGCGGGATAGATGCGATCGATGCCGCAACCAAGCACCGCTACCGTGGCGCAACCCTCGCCCTGCCAGCCGGCCACACTTCCCCGATGGACTTCCAGATCGATCCCGCGCGCCAGACCCGACACCGAGGTCACCCCGGAACGCGCCAAGTCGAAACCGAACGCAAACGCCGTCCACCGGCCATGACCGGTGGGTTGCCGGGTGCCCACCACCGCCACCAGTGGCGCCGATGATGGCAGCGGGCGGGCGCCCCGATGAAAGAGTACTACCGGTGGATCGTAAATCTCCCGCAGGATCCGCGGGTAGCCCGGCTCCCACAGAAAAGTGCATCGCCACACCCCGATGGTCAAGCGTCTGGCATCGGCACGGCCGCGCTCCAGCCATGCGGACGGCGGCAGGGGACGGCGGCGCAGCCCCAATCGGCGCCCCAATAGCTCCGCAAGCCGCTCCACCGACAGATCCGCGAACTCGGTCAGCCGGCAGCGGCGCAGGATCGCGCAGCGCTCGGCGGGTCGCAGGAAAGACATTCTTGCCAGCGCCAAAGCAATCAGCCGGCGCGTACCAGGGTCTGGCTCCGCCCATCTCACGTCTCATATAACGGTATCGGCACCGGCGCGCTTCATCCGCGCGGATGGTAGCGGCGGTGCTGGGAATGGAGATCCTCGCGCTCGACATGGGTATAGATCTGGGTGGTCGTGAGATCGGAGTGGCCCAGCAGTTCCTGCACCGAGCGCAGGTCGGCGCCGCCGGCGAGCAGATGGGTGGCGAACGAGTGGCGCAGCGTATGCACCTTGGCGTTGAGCCCGGCGGCAACGCACACCCCTTGAAAGCGCTTCCAGATGCCCTTGCGGGACAGACGCCCGCCGCGCTGATTGAGGAACACGGCGTCGGTTGCGGTACCGGCAGCCGTCGTGCGCGGCAACAGGTGCGGGCGCGCTTCGGCCAGGTAGCGGCGCAGCCACGCGACCGCCGGCTCGCCAAGCGGCACGATCCGTTCCCGCGATCCCTTTCCGATCACGCGCACGCACACCTCTGCAAGGTACAGACGCGCCCGGTCCAGCGCCACCACCTCGCTGACCCGCAGCCCGGCCGAGTAGACCAGCTCGAACAGCGCGCGGTCGCGCACGCCGGCGGCGTCGCCGGTGTCGATGGCGGCCAGGAACCGGTCCACCTGCGCCACCGACAGTACGCGGGGAATGCGCCGCGCCGCGCGCGGCGGCGCCACGTTCGCGGCCGGATTGTCCGCCTCTCCGGCCCGGCGGTCGAAGGCGTCCGCGGCCGGATGTTCCGAGTCCAGGAATCGATACCACGCCCGCAGCGCGCTGATCGCCTTGGCCAGCGTGCCGCTGCCGGCGCCCTGGCCCTGGCGCGCCATCAAGTAGGAGATCACCCCATCGGCGCCATCCGCCGCGGCCGGCTCCGCGGTCGCGCTGGCCGGGCACTCCGCCAGATAGTCGAGATAGCGGCGCGCCTCGGCGGCGTACGCGTCGACGGTCAGCTCGGCGAGGCCCGCGACCGAGCGCAGATAGTCCGCGAACTCCCGCGCAAGCGGGCCGGAGGCTCCGACTTCCGGCTGCACCGGCATGCACCGTTACCGCCGCGACCCGCTCGACGCCGTGGTCCGCATCAGGACGACGCCGCCTCGCGGCGATTGCGCAGCACGGTCGGCACGCTCAGATCGTCGAGCGAGGTGGCCCGCGAGCTGGCGACCGGCTCGTGCTGGCTCAGCACGTCGGCGCGCTTGCCCAACCCTTTGTTGAGCTCGACCCACTCATGGTACGAGATGATCTCGGGACTGGAGTCGGAACTTTGGGCGGCCGCGGCGCTGCCCTCGCGCTGGAACCCGGTGGCGATCACCGTGACCCGGATCTCATCCTGCAGCGTTTCGTTGATGCTGGTTCCGCAAATGATCATGGCGTCGTCCGAAGCGCTGGCGGTGATGATCTGCAGCACCTCTTCATATTCGGTCAGAGACATGCAGTCGTCGCCGGTGACATTGACCAGGATACCGTGGGCGCCTTCGATGCGGGCATCTTCGAGCAGCGGGTTGTTGATGGCATTGGTCGCCGCGTCGACGGCGCGGTTGTCGCCGATGCCGATGCCGATGCCCATCAGCGCGTCGCCCTGGCCCTGCATGATGGTACGCACGTCGGCGAAGTCGATGTTGATCACGCCCGGCACGGTAATCAGGTCGGAGATGCCCTGCACGCCCTGCCGCAGCACGTCATCGGCGAGCATGAATGCTTCCCGCAATGGCGTGCGCCGCTCGACGATCTTCAGCAGATGCTGGTTCGGAATCACGATCAGCGTATCCACTTCCTTGCGCAGGCTGTCGATGCCCTCTTCCGCCAGGCCCATCTTGCGGCGGCCCTCGAAGTCGAATGGCTTGGTTACCACGCCGACGGTGAGAATGTCGTGCTCACGCGCGGTGCGCGCGATGACCGGGGCCGCTCCGGTGCCGGTGCCGCCGCCGAGCCCGGCGGTGATGAACACCATGTCCGCGCCCTTCAGCACGTTCTCCAGCGCGCCCTGATCTTCGAGCGCCGCCTTCTCGCCCATCTCGGGTATGCCGCCGGCGCCGAGACCGGCGGTCAGCTTGCTGCCGATCGGCACCTTGGTCTCGGCGAGACACAGGTCGAGGGCCTGCAGGTCGGTGTTCACGGCAACGAAGTGCACTTTCCTGAGGCCCGACTCGATCATTCGGTTGGTGGCGTTGTTGCCGCCGCCGCCGACGCCGATCACCTTGATATCGGTAATCCCCGGCGTGTGCTCATTGTGTAATTCAAACGTCATGGTCCCCTCCCGTACGTTTGTCCTTGTCATATTGCACCGGGCAACTCTCCATCAGAAGAACTCCCCGAACCACTTCCTCATGCGGGCCCACACGCTGGTGAAGCCCGCCTCACTGGTATCCATGTTGAGTTGCTCGACACCCAGGTGGGCGGCGCCGTACTGCACCAGCCCCACACCGGTGGCGAAAATCGGACTGTGGTATTCCTCCACCAGCCCTCCGAGGCGCGCCGGATAGCCGATCCGCGCGGGCAATCCGAATATCTCCGATGCCAACTCCTCGGTGCCCGGCAGCAGCGATCCGCCGCCGGTTATCACCACGCCGCCGGCGAGCCGGGACAAATAGCCGGCGCGCTCGATCTGCGACCGGACGCTGCCCAGCATCTCCGACATGCGCGGTTGGATGATCTCGGTCAATTCGCGGCGCGTGATGATGCGCGGCGGCCGGCCACCGACGCCGGGAATGCTGGTTTCGGCATCCGGCTCGTCGAGCATCGGCAGATAGCAGCAGCCGGCGTCGCGCTTGACCTGCTCCGCGGCCTCGTTGGGGGTGCGCAGCATGATCGACAGGTCGCTGGTCACGTGGTCGCCGCCGACCGCGAGCACCTCGGTGTGATAGGGCGACCCCTCGATGTGCACCAGCACGTCGGTAGTGCCGCCGCCGAGATCGACCAGCAGCACGCCCAACTCCTTCTCATCGTCGGTGAGCACGGAGCGGGCGGAGGCGAGCGGTTCGAGCACGATGTCGCTGACCTTGAACCCGGAACGATTGACGCACCGGATAATGTTCTGCGCCGACGACACCGCGCCGGTCACGATGTGCACTTCCGCCTCCAGGCGCACGCCGGTCATGCCCAGCGGACTGCGGATGCCGGCCTGACCGTCGACGACGTACTCCTGGGTGATGACGTGCAGCACCTCGCGGTCCATCGGGATGACGATGGCGCCGGCGGCTTCCTTGACCCGGTCGATGTCGTCCTGGCCGATCTCCCGCTTTTTGCCGGTGACGGCCACGACGCCGCGCGAGTTGACGCTCTCGATGTGGCCGCCGGCGATGCCGGCGTAGACATCCTGCACCTCGCGCCCGGACATCATCTCAGCCTCTTCCACCGCCGCCGCGATCGACTTCACGGTGGCGTCGATGTTGATCACCACGCCGCGCCGCAACCCGCGCGACGGCGTGATGCCGACGCCGGTGATCTCGAGACTGCCCTGCTCGCCGATCTGGCCGATAATGACACACACCTTGGTGGTGCCGATGTCCAGGCCGACGATCAATTCGTCAGTTGCCATCAGCCATCCCCCCCGCCCGTGCCGGCGATCGCCACCGGCGATGCGCCGCGCAGATCGAGTTCGCCGGCGACCTCCGTGCCGCTGGCCGCGGAGCGGGCGCGCATCAGGTCAAGCAGAACCAGCGCTTCGGCCAGGTGGTGCTCGGTCAGCTCGGTGCCGAAGCGCAGCACGGTGCTGAAGCCGATCGGAAAAACGAGCAGGTCGAATCCGGAGGCGAGCGCAGCGGCGGTGAGCGCAGCGGCGGACGGCGGCGCCCCGATCGGCAGCAGCCGGATCTCCGAGATCAGCGTGACCAGTACCGGCTCTGACTCGGCGAGCTGGTGCAGGTCATCGAGCACGCCGCGCACCGGCTCGGGGAGGTGCTCGCCCGGCTGCAGCAGGTCGGCCGCCAGTCCGCTGAGCACCGGCACGTCGGCGGCGTCCTGGTGGCCCCACGGCGTTACTCCGGCCAGAAACACCAGACCGTCGCGGTCCACCAGAGCCGCGCGTGTGGAGCCGTCCGGCTGCGCGGCCAGCAGCACCGCGGCCGCCGTGCGCGCCGCCAGATCGAGACGCAGCGTGTCCGGGAAGCGCATCGACACGACGGCGTCGCGCACCAGCAGGTGCTGTTCCAGGTGCGCTTCGATGGCGGCCGCGTCGATGGAGAAAAACTGCTCGTCGCCGGTGAGCCCGGCCATCGCCAGAACCTCGGCGTCGCTCAGTGCGAGGTCGGTGGACACGTTCACGGTGGTGAGGTGCAGGCGCGGCACCAGCAGCAGGAGGAACACCGCCTCCAGGGCGAGCATCAGCAGCAGCGTGGCGATCACCAGGTGCAGCACGCGCCGCAGCCGGGCGCGGAACGCGGCGCGCAGCTTGCCCGGCAGAATCACTTGACCGGCAACGGTACTCATAGCTTTTCAACTCCGCTCTCGTGGTCACCCTGCCGCGCGGACAGGTGCTCGGTGGCGACGTCGGATGGCCGTCTGGACAACCCCACCAGGAGTCCGCACATGGCGAAGGTGGTCAGCAGCGCCGATCCTCCAGACGAGTAGAACGGCAGCGGCAGCCCGGTAGCGGGCACCAGGCTCGACACCACGGCCAGATTGAGGAACGCCTGGGCGACGATGCTGGTCGTGAGGCCGAACGCCAGATAGCGGGCGAAGCGATCGCGATGATGGCGCACGATCAGATAACCGCGCCAGGCCAGCACCGCGAACAGGCCGAGGATCAGGATCACGCCCACCAGCCCCATCTCCTCGCCTGCCACCGCGAAGATGAAGTCGGAGTGCGCCTCCGGCAGCGGACCCAGCTTCATCTGGCCGCGCCCGATTCCGGTACCCCAGAGGCCGCCGCGCGCCAGGGCGTCGCGCGCGGCCAGTACCTGGTAGCCGCTGCCGGCGGGGTCCGCGGTCGGCTCCAGGAACGCGATCAGGCGCAGCACCCGATGCTCCTTGGACAGCAGCAGCAGCAGGGCGAGCGGCGTGCCGGCCATGCTCAGGGCGGCGAACAGTCCCAATCTCACCCCGGCCAGCCACAGCATCGCCATGGCCAGAAACACCAGGAAGATCGGCGTGGAGAAGTCGTTCTGCAGGTACACCAGCGCGGCGAACAGGCCGACCACCAGCATCGGCGGAACAATGACCCGCATGGTGCGGCCGTAGGTGAGCTCGGCCATATTGCCCTTGCGGTCGAGGATGTGAGCGAGGTACACCACCAGCGCCAGCTTGGCCAGCTCCGAGGGCTGGAACGAGAGCCCGCCGATCACGATCCAGCGTTGCGCCCCCATGGCCCACAGTCCGATGCCGGGCACGGAGGTGAGCACCACCAGCGGCAGGCTTACCGCCACCAGCGGCAGCACGGCGCGGCGCACATAGCGTAGCGGCACCGAGGCGACGGTAGCGGCGATCAGCGTGCCGAGCGCGACCCACAGCACCTGGCGGCGAAAGAAGCGCAACGGATCGTCGAACACCCGGTCGCCGTAGAAGTAGGACGCGGACAGCAGCACCGCGAGACCGCTGCCGGTGAGCACGATCAGGGCAGCCACCAGCACGGTGTCGCTGGGCATGGCCAAGGTCGGCTGCAGCGTGTCGCGCAGCCGCACCCAGCGCGCGCGAACCGTGCGCCGGTGGCCGGACGCGCGCCGGCCGGACGGTCGTTGCGCGAGCATGAAGCGGCGCGGGCCGCGCGGCATGCGCGTGACCTTGACCGCCGGCTGCCCCGTGCTCTGCTGTCGCGGCCGCCCGCGTTCCACCACCGGTGCCATAGGCGATACCGTCACGCCGCCTGCAGCGGCGCCACCAACCGGTCGAGCGCGACGCCGCGGGAGCCTTTGAGCAACACGGTATCGCCGGCGCGCACGGATTCGATCACCGCCGCTTCCAGCTCCTCGTAGAACGTCGTCCACAGCACCGGCCGGCCGAAGCCGGAGGCTTGCAGCGCGCGCGCGGTGGCCGCGGTCTCCGCGCCGAACAGAAACACCGCGTCCGGGTCCGCGGCCGCGATCACCTCGGCGAGCGCGGCATGGGCGGCTTGCGTCGCCGAGCCGAGCTCCAGCATGCTGCCCAGCACCACCAGAACGCGCCCCCGATCGGGCAGTTCGGCGACAAAGGTCAGCGCGGCCGCCATCGACTCCGGGTTGGCGTTGTAGGCATCGTTGATGATGGTCAGCCGCCCGCGGATTACCTGCGAGCGGCCCGCCACCGCCTGCACGGCTTCGATGCCGCGCTTGATTGCCGCCGCGGACACGCCCAGGGTGGACGCCACCGTGATCGCGGCCAGCACGTTGGCGACGTTGTGATTGCCAACCAGAGGGAAGTGAATCTGGAGCCCCTCCCAGTGGATGGTGGAACCATCAAACCCCAGAGATTCACTTCCCTCGTAACCTTTCGTTGTAGTTGGGCCGAAGCGCACCAGCCCAACCTCCGGCGGCAGCGGCAGCCGCGCACGCGCCAGCAGTTCCTCCGACTCCGGCACGAACGCGTGCCCGCCGCGCGGCAGATAGGCCAGCACGCGCGCCTTCTCGGCGGCGACGGTGCGCCGCGACTCGAACGCGGCCAGATGTGCGGTGCCGATCGCCGTGATCAAGGCGTGGTGAGGTGCCGCCAGTCTACCCAGCACATCCATCTCACCCCGGTAGTCGATGCCCAGTTCCAGCACCGCCATGCGATGCCGTGGCTCGATACCCATGATCGCCAGCGGCAACCCGATCACCGAGTTGTAGTTGCGTTCCGCCTCGTAGGTCGGCGCGTACTGGTTCAGGATCGAGCCGAGGATGCGTCGCGTGGTGGTCTTGCCGCTCGATCCGGTCACCGCCACGCGCACCGCCTCGGTGTGCGATCGGTGGGCGGCGGCGAGCTGATGCAGAGCGTGCAGCGGGTCGTCCACCACCGCCAGCGTGGCGCCGTAGCGGCGCGCGATCGCCTGCAACTCGGCGCCGCGGCGCTGCCACTGCCCGCCGGCGATGAGCGCCGCGGCGGCGCCGGCGGCGAAGGCCTCGGCCAGGTAGTCGTGGCCGTCGGCGCGATTGCCGGCCAGGGCGACGAACAGCGTATCGGCGGCGGCGGCGCGGGAATCCACGACCACCCGCCGCAACGGCGCCTGCCCGGCTGGCGGCCGGTTCGGATCGGCAATCAGGCGGGCTCCGGTCAGCCCGGCCAGCGCCCCGATGGTCACCGTCACGGTTCCTGTCCTGCGCCCGGAGGCGGCTCAGGAAGCGCGAAGCGCACCAGCAGCCGGCGCTCCGGCGCTATCCGCTCCAGCCCCTGCTGCGCGGCGGCCGCGTCGACGCGCTGCGGCGAGCGCAAGCCGGTCAGGTCCGCCAGCGCCTGCTTGTTGCGTTCATGCCAGTGGCGCTGGTCCAGTTCGAGCGCGGACACCGTGTGCAGCAGGCGCTCGTAGCGATAGCCTTGCCAAGCGCTGAGCATCAGCGCCGCACCGAGCAGGGCTGCGCTGAGAAACAACAGGATTCGTCCGCGCGGGGCGGCCGCTCGCGGGCGGGCGGTGTCAGCCATCGGCTGCCACCCTGCGTGCGACCCGCAGGCGCGCGCTACGTGCCCGCGGATTGGCCTGCACCTCGGCCGGCGTCGGGCGCAACGGACGCCGGGTGGGCAGTTCCCACGTCGCATCCGCGTCGCTCGCCGGCTCGGCGGCGCTGCGCAGATGGTGTTTGACGATGCGGTCCTCCAACGAGTGAAACGCGATCACGCCGATGCTGCCGCCGGCGGTGACACAGCGCAGCGCGGCCGCCAGACCGACCCGAAGGCGCTGCAACTCGTCATTCACGGCGATGCGCAGCGCCTGGAACGAGCGCGTTGCCGGATGTATGCCGCCGCGGTGGCGCTGCGGCGGCGGGTAGGCCAGCCACACCAGTTCCTCGAGCTCACCGGTGGTGCGCAGAGGACTTGCGGCCCGCCGGCGGGCCACGGCGCGCGCGATCCGCCGGGCGTGGCGCTCCTCCCCATACTGGTAGAAGAGATCCGCCAATGCTGATTCCGGCTCCTCATTGAGAATATCGGCAGCGGTACGCGGCAACCGATCGTCGAGCCGCATGTCCAGCGGCTCGGAGCGGCGAAACGAGAAGCCGCGGGCGCTGCAGTCGAAGTGGTAGCTCGCCAGTCCCAGATCGAGGAGCACCAGGTGCGCCGTGCCGTGGCGGCTTGCCAGGACATCGGCAAACCAGCCGCGCTCGAACTCGACACGGCTGCCGAAGCGCCCCAGGGTGCGGCGTGCGCGCGCCAGCATGTGCGCATCGACGTCCACCGCCAGCAGCGACAGAGAGGGGTATCGATCGAGGAACCGTTGCGCATGCCCGCCGTCGCCGACGGTGCCGTCGATCATCAGGCCGCCACGCTCGGGCGCGGCCAGCCAGTCCAGACACTCCTGCGCCATCACCGGCTCGTGCCTGTTGTCGCCGTTCATCGTGTGCGGTGTCTCGGAGAGATGGTGGCGACTCATCAGAACGTTATCGCGCCGCCGATCTCCTCCGCGGCCTCCTTGAACTTCTCCTCGTTGTCCTCCAGGTAGGCGGCGTAGGCGGGTTCGTCCCAGATCTCGATGTACTTGACCATGCCCAGTATGGTGCAGTCCTTCTTCAGCCCCGCGAACTCGCGCAACGTTGGCGGGATGGCGATGCGCCCGCTGCGGTCGATCTCCACTTCCTGCGCCGGCGCCAGAATGCGCCGCTGGATGAGACGCGCCCGCTCCGAGAACGGCGACGTCACCGCGATCAGATTCTCGGACAGTTGCCGCCACTCGTCGGCCGGGAACAGCCATAGGCAGCGGTCCACGCCGC
Organism: Spirochaetia bacterium; assembly: GCA_965262935.1. Classification (GTDB taxonomy): domain Bacteria; phylum Spirochaetota; class Spirochaetia; order SZUA-6; family Bin103; genus Bin103. The sequence continues at coordinate 3,961,827 of OZ253572.1, forward strand.
GCGTCAGAATCATCACGTTGCCGACCACCTCGGAGCGCACCTTGGCCGGCACCATCAAGCGGCCCTTCTCGTCGAGGGCATAACGGTATTCGCCGGAAATCATGGTCGCTCCTTACGGACGGTCCCCTGCCGCATTCCCACGGTGGTGTCTGACTCCCTAGTCAATTCGGGATATTATGGGCCTGTCATCCACGTCGTGTCCAATATTTCCCACTTTCTCCCACCACCCTACAGATTAACCACCGCGCTCATACCAGGTGTCAAGGACGTGAATCCGCGCTACCGCGCATTTCGGCGCCGGCCGGTGGACCGACCACTACAATTTTGTATAGTATTGGCGGGCCGGGGCGATGCAGCTATTCTTTCCGGCGGGTTTACGGTTGTATCGGGTACATTTCAAGTGGAAAGGCAAGGAAGTACAGCTCACCGCGAAGAGCCTTGACCTCACGCATCCTTACTTCGTGTCCATCAAGGACATCGTCTTCAAGCGCGACCAGCAGATCATCATAAATCCCACCGCCGAGGACGTACGCCGCACCTTCGGACGCGCCGAGCATCTGATGATCCCGTTTCAGACCGTGGCGCTGATCGAGGAAATCCCGGAGGCGGAAACCAATCGGATCCGGCCGTTCACCCTGGTGGATGAAGAAGCCGACGAGCCGGGCGACGGCGATACCGACAACGATATCGACAGCGACGACTCTCCCCCCTGACGCCGCGATCGGCGGCCCGGGCCCGGGTCAACCGGCGGCCGGCAGCGGCGCCGCCGCCCGGGTCAGCAGATCCTCGGCATGGCGCAGTGACACATCCCTGGCATCGTGGCCGGACAGCATGCGCGCCACTTCCACCACCCGCGCATGCCCGCTCACCTGTTGCACGGCGGTCAGCGTGCGGCCGTCCCGCTCCTCCTTGGACACCTGCAGGTGGGTGTCGGCGCGAGCGGCCACGGTGGCGAGATGGGTAATGCATAGTATCTGCCGCTGGCGGGCGATGCCGGCGAGCTTGTCACCCACCGCAATGGCGACGGCGCCGCCGATGCCGGCGTCGACTTCGTCGAACACCAGGGTGCCAACCGGGTCGCTGGCCGCAAAGATCGATTTCAACGCCAACATGATCCGGGAGACTTCTCCACCGGAGGCGATGGAGCGCAGTGGGCGCAGCGGTTCGCCGGCGTTGGCGGAGATCAGGAACGTGACCTGTTCGGCGCCGGCGGGGCCGATCGCCGGCGCGCCGCCCTCCAGCCGCGGGCTCAGTTGCACGGCAAAGCGCGCCTTCGGCATGCCGAGTTCGTGCAGGCCGCCCTCGACCAGGCCGTGCAGGCTGCCGGCGGCCTGCCGGCGGCGCTCGCTCAGGTCGCGTGCCTGCTCGCTCAGGGCGACGCCGAGCCGCCGCACCTGAGCGCCGGCGTCGGCGTGCGCGCCGGCGCTGTCGTCAAGGCCGGCCAGCTCGGTACCCGCCTGCCGGGCGTGCTCCAGCACGTCCGCCACCGTGGCGCCGTACTTGCGCTGCAGCGCGTGGATCTGCTCCAGGCGCTCGACCACCGCGGCCAGGCGCGCGCCGTCGAAGTACAACCCGCTCTGGTAGCGGCGCACTTCCTCCGCCACGTCCTCCAGCTCGTAGAACGCGCTTTCGACGCGGGCGCGCAGCGGCTCGAACGCGGCCTCATACGAGCCCAGCGTGCGCAATTCGTCGAGCGCGCCGCGCACGCCCACCAGCGCTCCGCCATGCGCCTCGGCGGTACCCTCGTACACGCGGCGCGCGGCGTCCGAGATGCGCTCGAAGTCGGTCAGCCGGCGCCGCTCCTGGTCCAGCTCATCCTCCTCGCCGGCGCTCAGAGCCGCCGCTTCGATCTCGCCAACCGCGTGCCGCAACAGCTCCGCCTGCCGTTCGCGGCGCGCGCTGCCCGACTCCAACTCAGCGACCCGGGCGCGCGCCGCGGCCAACTGGCCATGGACCGCGGCCACGCCCTCGACGAGCGGCACCTGGCCGGCGAAGTGATCGAGCAGGCGGCGATGCTCGGCCTCGCGCAGCAGGCTCTGGTGCCGGTGCTGGCCATGCAGGTCGAACAGGCGCTGGCCCAGTTCGCCGAGTTGCGCGGTCGGCACCGGCACGCCGGCAATGAAGCTGCCGGAACGCCCGCCGCGCCGGACAACGCGGCGCACGATGAGACGGTCCTCGTCAACGGGTAGCTCGCGCTCCTGCAGCCAGTCGCGCACTTCGCCGTCCCGATGCTGCAGACAAACCATGCCGAGCACCTCGGCGCGATCGGCGCCGGTGCGAATATCGGCCGCCGTGGCGCGCCCGCCGAGAAGCAGCCCGAGGGCGCCGATGATGATCGATTTGCCGGCGCCGGTCTCGCCGCTGAGCACGTTCAGATGCGGGCCGAAACTCACCTCCACGTGCTCGATCAGCGCATAGTTGCGCACCGTCAGCGACTCAAGCACGCGGTTCCCCGGCCCAGTCGAGCTTGGACCTCAATACCTGGTAGAAGTTGCGCTTGCCGGAGCGCACGATGTGGGTCTGGTGAACGGAGCGGGAAAAGTCGATCTGATCGCCCGGCTGCAGGCCCACCATCTCCACGCCATCGACGGCGAGGCTGATCTCGGTGCGCTGTTCCATTTCGATCTCCACCCGCACCGACTCCGCGGCCGGGACCAGCAGCGGCCGGTTGGCAAGGGTGAAGGGACAGATCGGGGTGAGCACGAAGGCGTCCATCTCGGGATGCACGATCGGCCCCCCGGCTGCCATCGAGTACGCCGTGGATCCGGTCGGCGTCGCGAACACCATGCCGTCGGCGCGGTAGTTGGCGACCCAAGTGCCGGCCAGATGCACCCGCAGCCGCACGATCTTGGAGCGGCCGTGGGCGGCGATCACCGCATCGTTGAGACCGTCGATGCAGGCAACCCGGTTGCCGCACCGCAGTACCTCGGTACGCACCATGATGCGCGTGCTGATGCCGAGCGACCCGGCCGCGTAGGCGTCGTATGCCTGCTGCCATTCGCGCACCGGGATTTCGGTGACGAAGCCTACGGTGCCGAGATTGACCGGCAGAATCGGGATATCGCTGGCGGCCAGCAGCCGGGCACAACCGAGCAGCGTACCGTCGCCGCCGAGTGAAACCGCCAGATCGATGCGGTCAAGCTGCGCACCGGGAACGGCAACGGCGCTGCCCACCTCCGCCTCGACCACCTCGACCTGCCGGCGGCGGAAGAAACCACGCACGTCGGCGATAATCTGCGCGCTTGCGCGAGCCCGGTTGAGCAACACGAAAACGCGGCGAATCGTTCGCGGCTTCCCCATACCGACTCTCATCGAACCACGCGTGAGTATAGCGCGGCCACGATCACCGCGCCACCGCCGGCGCTAGTGTGGTGTCCTGTGGTGTCCCGGGAATCCCTTTACACAGGAAACGGACGACTGAAGCGCTGCTGCCAGCGGCGAAGCGCCGCGCACGGAGCTGGCCGAAGCGGCAACAGGCCGACGGCGCAGTCCTACGGCCACCTAGTCGTGTGGCGTCACCGGCCAACAGCGCGCGGCGCGTCGGTAGAACTGGCGGGACACCACACTACGGCAGGGTGGCCAGCACCCGTGCCACCTGGCTGGCCTGCGCGTCGGTAAGTTCCGGATAGAGCGGGAACAGCAGACATCGGCGAGCCAACTCCTGAGCTCCGCCGAGCCGCTCCTCGGCGCCGTCGCCGGGCGGCGGGTCCGGCTGCGCGGGCACCGGATCGCCCTCCGCCGGCAGCAGGCCGGTAATGGCCAATCCTTCGCAGGCCAGCTTCGTTTCCACGTTATGGCGGCTGGCATAGCGCTGCACCGCGCGCAGCCCGTCCGCGACCACTACCGGAAACAGCGGCCCGGGAGCGGCGGCCGGCGCCAGGGTGCGATGGCGGCTGCGCGCCACGGCGTCGCGAAAGCGAGCGGCCAATTCGGCGCAGCGCCGGCGGCCGGCCGCCAGGTCGTGCCACTGGGCAAGCGCCAGGGCAGCGTTTAGGTCCGCCAGTCCCGCCCAGCCGAATCGGTCGCCGTAGCCGGCCAGCAGGCGCCGGCCGCGCGCGCTGCGCGCCAACACCAGGCCGCCGCCGCCGGCTGCCAGAACTCCGGGCGCATGCAGGCCGATCACCAGCACGTCGCCGGCCGGTGCGCGGGCCGGCGGCGACTCCGCCTGGTCGGCCGGCGAGTCGTCTGCGGCGCCGCGCTCGGCGCCGTTCGCACCCGCGTGCCGGGCGGCTGCCGCGTTGCCTGGCGCGTCGCCTGCCCGGTCGGTCACCATCCCGAGCAGCCCGGCCGAGAGATCCTCGACGATCGGCACACCGGCTGCGCGCGCCTCCTGGAGCGGCTCAATCGAAGCAGGCGGATGACCGATCACCAGCGCACGCGGGCGCTGCGCGAGCATGCGCCGCATCGACTCGGCATCCACGGAACCGGTTTCCGGGTCGACATCGACCAGCAGCGGATACCATCCCGCGGCGCGCGCCGCGTACACGTAGTCCAGCGGCGCGAGCGCCGACATCAGGAGCGCGCGCGGGCCGCCGGCGAGCGCATCCTGATCGCCGGCGCCGGTCTCGGTTGCCGCTGTCTCGATTGCCAGATGCAGCGCGGCCGCGGTGGCGGCGCGGTAGTCGGCCACCGCCACGCCACCGCGGCAATCGAGCGCGGCTGCCAGCTCGCCGGTCAACTGTTTGGCGATGGGGCCGGGACCGATCTCCTCGGACACCAGGCACTCCAGGACCGCGTGCATCTGGCGGCGGCGAATCGTGGGCCGGAACAGCGGAACCGTGGCGCCAACCGGCTTGCGGACCGCCTTGTCGGGCAGCGATATGCCGCTGCGAACCGGCCGATCCGAGGGCGATGCCTGGCCGTCGGTTTTCGTCGTATTCCTTGGCACGGAGTGATCTTGCCGGCTCCGCGGACAGCGCCGGCGGCGGTGCTTGCCGAGCGGACTAGTGGCGGGCCGAAGCCGGATCGGGCGAGGGATCGCGCTCGCGCGCATCCTTGAGGTGGAGCTTGGAGATCTTGTAGTTCTTCAGCAGCGTGCGTATTGCGTCATTCACGGCTTCGCTGCGGTCGTGATAGAAGCCCTGTTGAATCATCTCATCAAGTCCCTCAAGCAGGTATTCCGACGTTTCCACATATGCTTTCGACACTGGGTGTCCTCCTCGCCTGCGCCGCCCCGGCAACCCGCCGCCATCGACAGCGTTGACCAACGAATGAATGTCAGCCGCTAGCCCGCATCCCGGCAGCCGGAGTCACCGGCGTGACCGGACAGGCAAGCGGCACCCGTCCGCCAGCGGACGGGGAAGTGGGCCTGGCTAGAATCGAACTAGCGACCTCACGCTTATCAGGCGTGCGCTCTAACCGACTGAGCTACAGGCCCGCACTGCCGCCCCGATCATGGCGGCCCGACCGACTCCTGTCAACGAGAATTTTGCGTCCCGCTGTCGCCGTTGGCGGAGCCGGCCTTGTCCTCGTGGCTCGCAAGCCGCGCCAGCGCGCTTTCCTTCTCTTCGATGCGGCGCTCGATGTCGCCAAGCTCGGCTACCAGTTCCTTCACGCCGACGGTGTCGCGCGCAACGCTCGTCTGATTGCGCACGCCGAACGCGTCGTAGACCTCCTGGCCGAGCCGTGACAGCACCTTCATCGACTGCCGCTCAAGCTGCATGACGTCGAACTTGAGCACGCCCTTCTCGCTCAGGTCCTTGGCGCCCTCGCGCGCCTTGTCCAGCACCTCGCGCGAAGCGTCAAGCCCCTGCCCCACCGCTTTTTCGATGCGATTCCAAAGGTTCATGCAACTCCCTCCTGTGCCGCGCAAGGCGGCGTTCCGAATCATCGAACAAACTCAATGTACGCCTCCGCGCAGCGCGCGACCACAGCAAGCGGTATCTCTTGGCTGGCCACCCTTTGCACAAATCCCGCGCCGCCCTCTATAGTGGCGTGTAATTCCCGTGGTACAACACAAGATTCGAGATCCTTCCCTGGCCGATCGGGGCGCTCTCAAGATCCGCTGGGCGGAGTCGCGGATGCCGGTCATGGCCCACCTGCAGCGCCGCTACCAGGCCAGCCGGCCGCTGGCCGGACAGCGCATCGCGGGCTGCCTGCATGTCACCAAAGAGACCGCGGTGCTGATCCGGGCGTTGCGCGCGGCGGGCGCCGAGGTGGCGTGGTCGGGCTGCAATCCGCTGTCCACCCAGGATGACGTGGCCGCCGCGCTTGCCGCGGAAGGGGTCGGCATCTTCGCCTGGCACGGGTTGACGGTCGACGAGTTCTACTGGTGCATCGACGCCACGTTGGAGTGCGGGCCGACGTTGACCCTCGACGACGGCGCGGATCTCATCTTCCGCGTCCATTCGCGCTTTCCCGAGTTGGCGGGCCGGATCCGCGGCGGCACCGAGGAAACCACCACCGGCGTCCAACGCCTGCAGGCGATGGCCGACGACGGCAAGCTGCTGTACCCGGTGATCGCCGTGAACAATGCGGAAACGAAGTGGGACTTCGACAATGTATACGGCACCGGACAGTCGGCGCTCGACGGCATCCTGCGCGCCACCTCGATCCTGCTGGCCGGCAAGACGCTGGTGGTAGCGGGGTTCGGCCATTGCGGACGCGGCACCGCGACGCGCGCCCGCGGCATGGGTGCGCGCGTGGTGATCACCGAGGTGGACCCGATAGCGGCCCTGAAAGCCACCCTGGACGGGTTCGAGGTGCTGCCCATGGCGGAAGCTGCGCGACTCGGCGAGGTGTTCATTACCACGACCGGTATGCGCGACGTGATCACGCGCGGCCACTTCGCGGTGATGAAGGATGGCGCGGTAATCTGCAACGCGGGCCACTACGACTGCGAATTGAACCTTGACGATCTGCAGGCGATGGCGGGGCCGCCGACCGAGATGCGCGCCAACAACCAGGAGTATGTTGTTGCCGACGGACGGCGCATCTACCTGCTCGCCCAGGGCCGGCTGATCAATCTGGTAGCCGCGGAGGGACATCCGTCGGAAGTGATGGACATGTCGTTCGCGAATCAGTTTCTGAGTATGGTGTCCCTGGCCCAGGACGGCGGCCGGCGGAACACGACGGTGCATCCCATCTCCGCCGAACAGGATCGGGAGATCGCGACCATCAAGCTGCGCACCATGGGAATCGGCATCGATACGTTGTCGCCCGCGCAACAGGCCTACTTGCAGGACTACTCGCAGGGGACGTGATGAATTCAGCTACCGGCACACAGCAGGCGGAGGGGGGCGTGGCGGCGCCCGTCGCCGGCCGTCCCGAGGACGCCCCCGTGGGAATGTCCAATTTGGTGCTGTTGGGGCCGCCGGGCGCCGGCAAGGGCACGGTGGCGGAGTTGCTGAGCGCGCGGCTGGGCATTCCCCACATTTCATCGGGAAGCATGTTCCGCGCCGCCATCGGCGCGGGCACCAGGCTGGGCAAACAGGTAGCCGCCACCATCAGGTGCGGCGCCCTGGTATCGGATCAGCTCACCGTGGAACTGATCAGCGAGCGCCTCGCCGTCGCGGACGCCAAGCGCGGCTATCTGCTCGACGGCTTCCCGCGCACCATTCCCCAGGCCGAGGCGCTGCACGCACTCGGCGACGTAAACGCCGCCATCAACCTCGACGTGTCCGACGATCTCGCCGTGCTGCGCATCTCCGGTCGCCGCGTCTGTACCGGCGACGGCGAAATCTATCATCTCGCCAACCGCCCGCCGCGCGTCGCCGGCATGTGCGACCGGTGCGGCGGGCCGCTGGAACAGCGCGACGACGACCGCCCGGCCGCCGTGCGCCACCGCCTGCAGGTGTACCACCGCCAGACCGCGCCGCTGGTCGATTTCTACGCCAAGCGCGGTCTGTTGCTCGGCGTCGACGGCAGCCTGCCCGCGGTACAGATTCGCGACCACATCCTGGCGCACCTGCGGGTACGCGGCGGCTGACCGCGGGCGCCGCACACCGCACACCGCACGGCGCGCCCGCGTTACCGGTCGGACGCGCCGTGGGTCGCTAGCATGTTGTGCACCATCGGCCGGTACAGCAGGTCGTCGCGCGCCAGCAGCGCCGCCAGCCGCTCCTCGTCGCCGAACCCTCTTTGCAGGGCCGTCCTGAGCGCCACCAGCCCGGCGATCGGATCCTCCACCGCGGTGAGCAGAATCTCAGCGCGCTCGAATGCCGCTTCGGCGCTGTGCGGGTCGTCCGCCGGCAGCCGTTGTTCGGCGTCGGCGTACAGCTCGAGAGCGGCATCGTAGCGGTGTTGAGCGCGCTCCACCCGCGCCAGCGCCAGCAGGGCGTCGGCGGCGTCGGGATGCTCCTCCAGGTACTCGCGCAGCAGGGTGGCCGCCTCCGCGGGCACGCCGACCACGGCGTCGCCGGCGGCGGCGATCAGCAATCCGAGGTGCAGGCGCGCGTCCTGATCGTCGGGATGCTCGGCCAGCAGCGCGCGCAGTTGTACCGCGGCCGTGGCGGTCTCGCCCAGCGTCCACAGCAGAATCGCACTGTTGAAGCGCGCCGCCGGATGGTGCGGCTGCACCGCCAGCAGCCGGCCGTATATCGCCAGCGCATCGCCCCAGCGGGCGTCGCGCTGGTAACTCTCCGCCAACAGTTCCAGCACCCTCAGGTTGTCCGGGACGGCGGCCAGCAACTGCTCCAGGTGGGCGCTCGCGGCGCCCGTATCGCCCGCTTCCAGGAGCGCGGCCGCCAGATTGAAGCGCGCATCGACAGCGTCGGGCTGCAACGCCACGGCGCGTTCCAGGTAGCGAATGGCGCGTTCCTGGTCACCCGACTCCAGAAAGCCGGTGCCGAGGTTGAAGTACTCGTCGGCGAACTGCTCGCGAGTCAGATCGCTGGATGCGCAGCCGGCGGCCAGCGCCGCCAGGGCGATGACCGCGGCGGCGGCGGCGCGCCGGCGCGCACGCGCGGGTGCTGCATGGCGGCAACCCATACGAACCGCCATTATGCACCACCATGGTGTGGGCCGGTTGGGCCGGAAGCGGCGCCGCGGGCGGCGGTCCGGGGCGCCGCCCGGTGCCGCCCGGCGCGCCGGGTGACAGCGCCCGGCGGTGCCGGTAGCATGGCGCGGTGACCGCCGCCGCCCGACACGCCACGCGCAAACTGCTCGCCTGCGCCATGGCCGCTGCCGCGTTGACCGTGTTCGCCGCCGCGTGCCAGCGCGGCGCGGCCGACGAGGCGCCGGCCAGCCGCTACCAGGAAGCGCCGATGTTGCGTGAACGGGTGCAGGCGGGCGAACTGCCGCCGGTCGATGAGCGGCTGCCCGATGAACCGCTGGTGGTAGAGGTACCGGAGGTTGGCGAGTATGGCGGCAGCATCGGCGGCGGCCGCGTCGTGCAGAGCGATGAGTGGCGTCCGGTACGCTGACTACTCCGGCTCGCCGCCGGAGTCCTCCGGCCCGCTGCCGGAGTACTGCACCGGCACCTGGCGCCCGGTCAGTCCCGATTCGAGCAGTGCATCGAGGGCGCCGAGCACCTGCAGATTCCGGCGTCCGCTGGTTTCCGGCTCCGGCCCGCCGTTGATCCAGTCGGCAAAGCCGGCCGCCACCTGCTCGTCGAGCGAGAGCGGATGCGGCGCGTCGATCGCTAGCGGCTGCCAGCCGCCGTCCGCGCAGGTCGCCACCGCGATGCTCTCCTCGCCGCCGAACGAGCGCGAGTTTCGGTAGCGCAGCGCGCCGCGCTCGCATTCCACGCGCAACTCGAGGGTGTTGATGCGCGCATCGGAGGTGGACAGCAGCACGACACGGCAGCCGCCGGCAAACGAGAGCTCCGCGGTAGCCGTAGACTCGCGGCGCCAGGTGGTGGCCGGCGGCCGGAACGAGTGGCCGCTTACCGCCGCCACCGGCTCGCCCATCATGGCGATCAGCGAGTCCACTTCGTGCACCGTCATTTGCCACAGTTGCGAGTGCTCGGAGTCGGGATACTCGCCGCCGCGCGCCTTGTAGGAAACCATATGGCCTTCCTGCGGCTGTCCCCAGCGGCGCTCGGCCAACAGCCGGCGCATGGTGCGCTGGCCCGGCAGGTAGCGCCACTGCTGGGTGACGACGATCTTGCGGCCGTGCTCCGCGGCCATGGCGAGCAGGCGGCGGGCGGATGCCACGGTCAGCGTAAACGGCTTCTCCACCAGCACGTGCGCGCCGGCCTCGAGCGCCTGCGCAACCAGGGGTTCGTGGGTGCGCGCCCAGGTCGCGATCATTACCGCGTCGCAGGTGGTGGCCGCGAGGGCGTCATCCAGCGAGGCGTAGGCCAACTCCGGCGCCACCTGTTCCTCGGCGCACAGCGTCACCAGCCGTGCGGCATCCAGATCGACCACCCCGGCAAGCTCGAACCGCTCGCCGAGCGCCAGCACGCTGCGCAGGTGCGACCGCCCGCGCCCGGCGCCCACGACCACGATACGAATGCGATGAGCCATGCCCCGTTACCGGACGGTGCTGCCGGAGGGGAAGTCGCCCGGCACCTCGGCCAGGGCGAGCCGGCCGGAATCGTCCTCGGCGGCCAGAATCATTCCCTCGGACACGATGCCGCGCAGCTTGGCCGGCTTCAGGTTGGCTACCACGATCAGCTTCTTGCCGACCAACTCCTGCGCCTCGAAGTATTCGGCGATACCGGACACCACGGTGCGCTCGCGGTCGCCGAGGCGCAGGGTCAGGCACAGCAGCTTGTCGGTCTTGGGCACTCTCTCGGCGGCGGTCACCTCGGCCACGCGCAACTGTACGCGGGCGAATTCGTCAATGCTGATGGTATCGTCGCCGCTGGCGGCGCCGGTTGCGGTTTCATCGGACATGTCGGCGCAGGGTACCCGATCCCGAACGCGCCTGCCTATCCGCCGGCGTGCCGGACGCGCCGACGCGCCGACGCGCCGGGTGCGTGGGCGTCCGCGGCACCGGCCGGTAAGGGTCAGTCTCTGGCTCTCGGTCGGGCCGTCGCAATCGCTCCCTGCGGGCCGACCGGTGCCAAGGCCGGGGCCGGCGCCACCACTGGGGCCGCCTCCGGGGCCGCGCCGCGCTTGCCTCCCGCCACGAACACACGCCGTGCCCACACGTCGAGATCGTCGAACAGGGAATACATCACCGGCACCAGGAGCAAGGTCAGAAAGGTGGCGAACGTCAGCCCGCAGATCACCGCGATCGCCATCGGACTCCACCAGGCGGCCTGCTCGCCGCCCCAGTAGAACTCCGGATCGAGGGCGGTGTAGAGCCCGAAGAAATCGAAATTGAGGCCGACCGCCAGCGGCACCAGGCCGAGAATCGTGGTGATCGCGGTAAGAATGACCGGGCGGAACCGGGTCACGCCGCCGCGTACGATCGCCTCCCGCGGGGTCAGCCCATCGCGCCGGCGCAGGATGTCGATGTAATCGATCAGGACGATCGCGTTGTTCACCACCACTCCGGCGAGGCTGATCACCCCGACGCCGGTCATCACCACCACGAACGGCATGCGGAACAGCACCAGCCCGAGCAGCACGCCGACCGTGGACATCACCACCGAGCTGATGATGATCAGCGGCTTGGTGACCGAGTCGAACTGCGCAATCAGGATGAACGCGATCAGGAAGGCGGCCAGCAGAAAGGCGGCGAGCAGGAACGTCTGCGACTCCTGCTGCTCCTGTTGCTGGCCGGTGAACTGCAGCGTGTATCCGGTCGGCAGCGATGCGATGAACGGCGCCATCTCCTCGCGCACCTCGGCCACTACAGCGTTGGCATTGAACCCGGCGCGCACGTCCGACGAAATGGTCACCACGCGACTGAGGTCCTTGCGCGTCACGTCGCCGAGGCCGCGGCTGATGCGCCAGCTCGCCACCGAGGAGAGCGGGATCTGTGCGCCGTCCTTCGTCACCACCACCAGGTCGCCCAACGAATCCAGGTCTTCACGGTACTCGGCGGCCAGCCGCACGGTGATGTCGTACTCATCCTCGCCGGCGCGGAACTGGGAAGCGACCCGGCCGTTGATCGCGCTGCGAATCGTGTTGCCGATGTCGGAGGTGTTCAACTCATACAGGGCCGCACGCTCGCGATCCACCTGCACCACCAGCTCCGGCCGGCCGGCCGCCATGCCGCTCTTCAGACCGTCCAGCCTGGCGAACAGCTCCGACTCCTCAAGCAGGCGCACCGCGTTATCGCCGAGGCGCTTCAGGACGGCTGGATCGGGGCCCGCGATCTCGATGTTGAGCGCCTGTCCGGTCGGCGGGCCCATGGCCGGCTGTTCCACCGTGATCGCGGCGCCGGCGATGCCGTCGCCGGCGCCGGCGCGCACCGCGGCGATGGTGGCGAACACGTCGCTCGCGCGCTCCTCATAGGGCACGAAGCTCACCGTTACCGACCCCAGGTGGGTGCCGCTGCCCCCCACGGTCGCCACCACCGACTCGACATCCGCCGCGCCGGGCAGGGCGGCGAGTTGCTCCTCGACACCGCGTACCAGTTCGTCGGTCTGCTGCACGCGCGTGCCGAGCGGCGCCTCGACGTTCACCAGCACCCGGCTCGGCGGAATGTCCTCGGGGAAGAATTCGACCCCCGAATTGTTCTGCGAGAAGAGGGCGCCCGCTGCCACCAGTGTCGCCAGCGCCAGCGCCATGACGAACGCGCGGCGGCGCAGCGCCCAGCGCAATACCACCTCGTAGTGGCGCACGATCCACGGCAAGCCGTGATGGATCAGCCAATGCCCGCCCGGCTTGCCGATCAGCCGATTGAACACCAGCACCCCGGCGCCGGTGGCGGCCAGCAACGCGGCGGTAGTCCAACTCACCGTCACCGCCGCGGCCAGCATGCCGGCCGCGGCAAGCAGGAACGCAAGGCGCGCCGGCAGCGGCAGGCGCCGCCCTTTGACCCCTTCGGTCTCAATCAACCGCGAAGCGAGCGTCGGCAGTATGACCAGAGCCACGAACAGCGACGAACTCAGGGTGATGATCAGCGTCAGCGGCAGATACTTCATGAACTCGCCGACGATGCCGGGCCAGAACGCCAGCGGCACGAAGGCGGCCAGGGTGGTGGCCGTGGACGCGATGATCGGCGTAGACACTTCGCCGGTCGCGAACCGCGCCGCCTCGGCGCGTGCGAAGCCGCGTTCGCGATAGCGGTAGATGTTTTCCACCACCACGATGGCATTGTCGACCAGCATGCCGAGCGCCAGGATCAGGCTGAACAGCACCACCATGTTCAGGGTGAAGCCGATCACCTGCATGATCACGAACGAGATCAGCATGGACAGCGGGATCGCCAGCCCGACGAATGGCGCGGTGCGCGTGCCCAGAAAGAACAGCAGCACCGCCATCACCAGCAGCAGCCCGGAGATGATGTTGTTCTCCAGGCTGCTCACCATGTCGTTGATGTCGTTCGACTGATCGGCGGTGATCTTGGTGACCGTACCCGGCGGCAGCGTCGGCTCCGCCTCCGCGAGCACCGCGCGCACGGCGTCCGCGGTTTCGAGAATGTTGGCGCCGCTGCGCTTGACGATGGCGAGAGAAATCACCGGGAAGCCGTCGAGGCGCGCGTAGCTGTCGCGCTCCTTGAACCCGAAGTCGACCACGGCGATGTCGCGCACGTACACCGGACGCCCGTCGCGCGTTTCGATGACGATGTCGCCGATCGCCGAGGTGGCCTCGAACTCGCCCGGCACGCGCACCAGGTACTTCAGTTCGCCGACGTCGATGGAGCCGCCGGGCACCGTCACGTTCTCGCCGCGCACCGCGTCGCTGACATCGCTGAACGCGAGACCGTAGAACTTGAGCTTGGCGAGATCCACGTCGACGTGCACTTCCCGATCCAGACCGCCGGCGAGTTGTGCTTCGAGCACGCTCGGGATCTGCTCGAAGCGGGCCTGGATCTCCTCCGCCACCTCGCGCAGGCGCACCTGGTTGTAGGGCCCGGCGATATTTACCTGCATGATCGGAAACTGCGACGTGTTGATCTCGAATATCTGCGGGTCGTAGGCGGCGGCGGGCAGCTCCGGCTTCGCCAGATCCACCTTCTCGCGCACCCGCTGCAGCGCCTCGGTCATGTCCATGCCGGCGACGAACTCGATGTTGATGCTGGACACCCCCTCGCGCGAGGTGGACGAGATCACCTTGACGTCGGCTATGGTGTTGAGTTCGTCCTCCAGCGGCTGGGTGACCAGGGTCTCGATGTCGCCCGGCGCCACGCCGCCGTACACGGTGGTGACGATGATGTTGGGAATGACGATTTCCGGCATCGACTCGCGCGGCACCCGGAGGTAGGACACCAGGCCGGCGACAATCAGGATCAGCATCAGCACCACGACGCTGGTGGGATGCCTGATCGCCAGCGAAGTGACGGCGAATTCCTTGAGCTTGCCGGTACCCGACCGATGGTTGCCGTTGGCTTGCGCCGCGCCGGCGCTCACCGGAGCTGTGCTGCCCGCCGCGTTGCGCATCTAGCCGCCGACCAGGGCAACCACAGTGCCGTCGTCCACCTGGCGGTGGCCGGCCGTGATCAACCGCTCGCCGGCCGCCAGCCCGGCGGCCACCACTACCTCGTTGGCGTACGAGGGGCCAAGTTGCACGGCGCGTGCCGCGGCGGTGAGCCCGCTGAGGCGCTGTTCCGCCACGAACACCTGGAAGCCCTCTTCGGTGCGCTGCACGAGATCCTGCGGCACCACGATCACCTGTTCCTCGCGGGTGCGCTCCACCTGCACGTCGGCCACCAGGCGCGGGCGGATCAGCCCGTCGCCGTTGTCGAGCACGATCTCGATCGGAATGGTGCGGCTGCGCGGATCCACGCTGACGCCGACAAACTCGATCGCACCCTCGAATTCGCGCCCTTCGATCACGTCGAACGTGACCAGCGCCGGGGTTCCGGGGACGATCGCCAGCGCGTAGCGCTCCGGGATGCCGGCGACCACCTTTACCCGGTCGGTCGCCAGCACGCGCAACAGGCGGGTGCCCGGACCTACCAGTTCGCCAACCTCGACGTACTGCTCATCGTAGACGCCGGTGATCGGCGACGTGACCAGGGTACGCGCCTGCCTGGTCTCCAGCACCTTGAGGCGGGCGGCGCTGGTCTGCACCTGCGACTTCGCCTCCAGCACCGCCATCTCGGTGCCGACGCGCTGCTCGTCCCACAGGCGCCGCTGCCGCTGGTAGCGCTCGGTGGCGATCTCGTGCACGGCGCGCGCCTCCTCGACCTGCGCGTCCAACAGGTCGGATGAAATGCGGGTAACCGGCTGCCCGCGCGTCAACCGCTCGCCCTTGGCGACCAGAAAACTGGCGATGGTCCCGCTCTCCTCGGCCGACACCGTCACGTCGTGCAGCGGCTCCACCTCGCCCACCACGCGAATGTACTGCACGAAGGTGGTCGGCTCGACCGGAGTGACCTCGACGTTCACCACCCGGGCCCCGAATGCCGCCAGCAGCCCCCTCTCCTCCACCGGCTCGTCCGCCGCCACGGTATCGGCCGGCACCGAGCAGCCGGTGGCGAGCAGCGCCAGCGACGCCGCCAGCAGCACGGCCGCCGCCAGGGCGTGCGACGCTGCACAGCGCGGCGCCGGCCGCCACTGCCTATCAGCCACCGGCCATGCCCTGCGCGCCCGCCGTGCGGTCGACCAGCGGCACCTGTCCGGTGGCGACTTCCAGGCGCGATGCGGTGGACAGGTAGTCGTACACCGCCTGCGCGTAGTTGAACTCCGCCTCGCGCAGGGTGGTCTCCGCGGCCACCACCTCGAACTGGCTGCCGACCCCGGCGCGGTAGCGGGCGGTGGCAATCTCGTAGCCGCGCTCGGACTGCACGATCGCCACCCGCTGACTGGCCGCACGGGCGCGCGCCTCGCGCAGTGCGGCCGCCAGCGTGCGGATCTGGTTCACCATTTCGCGCTCCGCCTGGCGTAACCCGTTGCTGGTGCGGCGCAGTTCCTCGCGCCGCTGCTCCAGGCGCGACAGCCGGCCAAAACCGCTGAACACCGGCACCTGAATCGACAGGCCCGCGGACGCCGACAGGTCCCACTGCGAATACCGCTCCCGGCTGGACCCGCCGAGAGGACTCCCGAACACATCGTCCTCGTCGTTGTCGGCGACCCGGAAGTCGACGCTGCCGAACGCCCGGATCACCGGCAACCCCTCACCCTCCTGCACCTCGACCTGCTTCTCGCTCAGCGTGACGGCGGTGCGCAACTGGCGCAGATCGGAGCGCAGCGTGAAGGCGGTCTGCCGCAGTTCCTCCTCGGTCATCGCGGCGAGAGCGACCGCGCCCGAGGCAGCGAGCAGATCCGCGTTGCCGGCGCTGTTGCGGGCGCCGGGCGCCAGTTGCAATTCGCTGAGCGAGCCGGACACGGCGACCGGCTGCAGCGGGTCGACGCCGATGGCCACCAGCAACCGGCCGCGCGCGGCGGCGACCCGGTTGCGAGCCAGGATCAGGCGCGTTTCCAGGTTGGTGAACTGCACTTCGGCGCGCAGCAGCTCGTCGTCGCTGGCGAAGCCCTCGCCGTGGCGGGCGCGCGTTTCGCGCAGGGTCTGCCGGACGCGGGCGATGCTCTGCTCGGTGAGCGCCTCCTGCTCCGCGGCCAGCAGCACGTCGAAGTAGCTCTGCCGCACGAGGTCCACCACCTGGTGGGCCGCGCCACGGCGCTCCTCGCCGCGCAGCGACAACAGGTGGCCGGCGGCGGCGAACCCGGCGAACACCCGGAAGTCGATCACCGTCTGGTTCAGCTTCAGCGAAGCCGACCACGTGTTGTCGGGCGCGTTCGAGGTGTCCGACTCGATCTCGGGAGCCTCGTCCGGGATCACCCGCTGGCTCAAGCTGCCGAGCGAGCGCAGGTAGGAGACCTCGGCGGACACCTGCGGATAGACACCCGACTGGACTTCGCGCACCTGCTGCGCGGCGATGCGCACCGACGAGGAGGCGGCCAGGATTTGTACGTTGTTGACCAAGGCGATTTCGACCGCGGCGCGCAACGGCAGGGCGCCGGAGCCGGGCAGGGTCTGGGAGTGGGCGCACACACCGGCCAAGCTGAGGAAGAACAAAAGCGCCGGAGCGATCTGGCGTGTCCGCAAGGCTATCTCGTATCGCTATTTTCGAGTCGACGGTGACCCGTCGGCTAGTGCTGGGAAAGTACCGCCCACCCCCAGCGAAGTCAATTACGGCACATCAAGCCTTGAGAGCACCGGCGGTAAGGCCGGAAACGAAGCGTTTCTGCATCAACAGGTAGAAAATGATGACCGGGAAGATGGCCATGAATACGATGGCAAATACGTCCTCCCAGCGCTGCACGTACTGACCTACAGCGCGATATACACCGATGGTGATTGTGTAGAACCGGGAGGTGCCGAGGATAATCAACGGGTTGATGAAGTCGTTCCAGGTCCACAGCGTGATAAAAATCACCACGCTGGCGACTGCCGGACCGATGAGCGGGTAGATGATGCGTGCGAAAATGACCACGTCGCTGGCCCCATCGATGCGCGCGGACTCGTCGAGTTGGCGTGGAATAGTACGGATGTAGCCGACCAGGACGAACGCCGCGAACGGCATGTACCAGGCGACGTTGGCGACCAGTAGACCCTGAACGGTGGACATGAGATGGAGGTTGCGCAGAACCTGCACCAGCGGCAGCAGGATGATCTGGGCCGGCACCATGAGGCCCGCCAGAAGCAGCAGATAGGCGTATTTGAAGAAGCGGTGCTGCTTGCGGCTGATGACGTACGACATCGCAGCAGCCATGGCGACCACCAGCGCCACGGTAAGCGTACTGAGCACCACGGTGGTGGAATAAGCGATGCCAAGATTGAAACTGGCCGTGCTGAGGTTGCGCAGGATGTTGTCCAAGGTCAGCCGGGCAAACGGAATAGACAGCGGGTTGGCGGACCGCCGGTGGTAAGGACCAGCACCGGGTCGTATATGCGCATGTAGCCGGTAAACAGAAACACCAGGTTGGCGGTCATCGCCGGCGCCAGCCACGGGAACGTTACCTGCGTGAACTGCTGCCACGCGCTGGCTCCGTCGATCTGGGCGGCGTCGTACAGATCGTGCGGTACAGCCTGCAGACCGGCCAGGTAGATTACCGTGACGAAGCCGGTATCATGCCACAGATTGACCAGGATGATGGCCCATGGCGCGAGTGCGAAACTACCCAGCCAGTCGATTCGGATTCGCGCCCATAGCGACGAACACATCGTTAAAGATGCCGTTGTAACTGAGGATGGCTTTCCAGATGAAGCCGATCGCCACAGCGCTGATCAGCAACGGGAAGAAAAATACCGCACGGTACACGTTGGTGAGCGGTCCAGGGCGGTTTACCAGCACGGCGAAGAGGATGCCCAGTGCGTTTCCGGCGAGCGCACCCGGAATCGTGAAGAAGAACGTAATGCGCAGCGCATTGAGGAAGGAATCGTCTTGGATGGCGCGGGCGAAGTTGCGCAGCCCGACGAAATTCATGGTGCGCGAGATACCGTTCCAATCGAAGAACGAAAAGTAGAAACTGAGCAGAATCGGCAGCACCATGAAGGCCAGGTAAGCAACAAAGCCCGGCGCGAACAGCAGCGCCGCGCCGCGCCGGTCATGGCGCAACCACGCCGACGTGCGTCGTGTGCCGATTCGAAGCCGACTCACGGCGCCCGATCGTGACATGCGCGGCCTAGCGGGCCATGCACTGCCTAAGGATTAGCCACGTCGTCCCAGAACTTGTCCCAACCGGCCAGTTCGGCAGCGACCTCGGTCACCATGCCGGCGAAGATGCCTTGGCCAGTCCGGTCGTACATCTCGACCAAACCGTTTACCGCCGTCTCGCCGGCCTTCTGGTCCTGCACACCCGAGGTGGTCTCGGCCATCGAAATGAACGCCGCCATGTCCTGCTGGAGCTGCGACATCGCGTAGGTCTGTGGCGGATTCAGGTTCGAGAACAGCGCATCCGCCTTGATCGACTCAACGCCCCACTTCGGGTCGAAGCGATAGAACTTGGCCAGTTCGTAGGCGATTTCCGGGTGCTCGGACTCCGCATAGATCGCCCAGGCGCCGTACGCCAGGCTCTGCAGCAGGTGCGGTTTGCCGTTCTTGTTGGGCGCCAGAAATACGCCAACCTCGAAGTCTTTATCGGCGGTGGCCTCGGCCGCGGAGAACCAGGAGCCCATCGGGTAGATGGTGGCATTGCCGGCCAGGAACTGCTGCTCCAGATCGGCGTAGCCAGTACTGAGGGCGCCCCTGTTGAAGTAGCCGTTATCGACCAGGCGCTTGAAGAATGCGGTCGCTTCGACCCACTCATCGTCGGTGAAGCTGACCTCCCCGGCCCACCGATCGGCATACCAGTTGGGGTTCTCGGCGAATACCTGAGCGGCCTGGAAGATCGACAGCGCGTAGCCGGTTACCCACTCGCCTCCGGTGATCATCGGTGTCAACCCGGCGGCCTGCAGCGTGGCGCACACTTGCTCCGTTTCCGCCCACGTGGTCGGGATGTCAGCTTCGGTCAGTCCGGCCTGTGCCCACTGCGTCTTGTTGTAGAACATGACTCCCTGAATCTGCACCGTACCCGGGAAGTTATAGTTGACGCCCTTGTATGCGGTGCTGTCCAGCGCCAGCACTCGGTTCAGATCGGGGTCGTCGGTCGGAATCGGCCACAGCAGGCCGGCGTCCGCGTATTCGGGAATCGAGCCAAGATTCCACACCAGGTCCGGGAGGTCACCGCAGCGTTGGCCTCGACCAACTGCACCTTTACATCGCCCCGACTTGCTTCGAAGTCGTCGGCGACGCCGCGGTAGTGCTCCAGCGGCAGGTTGGGCGTTACCCACAGGATTCGTCGTCTGGCGGGGCATCCGGCTCAGGCCGGCGGCGCGTGGGTTACTCGCGGCACCAGGCGTGCGATATCGTCGCGGTAGGCGAACAGGGCGGGGGTGCCGCCGGTGTGCACGAACACCACCGCCTGGTCGGGGGTGTAGCGGCCGGCGCGAACGGCGGCGATCAGGGCGGCCATCGCCTTGGCGGTGTACACCGGGTCCAGCAGGATGCCCTCCAGGCGCGCTACCAACGCCAAGGCTGCCATTCCCTCCGGCGACGCCTGCCCGTAGCCGGGACCGACGTGGCCGCCGTCCACACGCACCTGCTCCGCGGTCAGGCTGGGCGGCAGATCGAGCAATGCTGCGGCCTGGTTGGCCAGATCCGCGATCGATGCCGCCTCGTCCCAGGGCCAGCGGATCGGCAGCACGTTATGCACCAGGCCAGGGGTGGCAACGTGAGCGGCGCCAAGCACCAGTCCGGCGCCGGTGGCGCCGGCGGCGCTGACGTAGACCGCGGCCGGGCTGACCTGCCGCTCGCGGAGTTGCTCGTCGAGTTCGGCCATCGCCAGAACGTAGCTTACTGCAGCACGCCCCCACAGCGCGCGCGATTGCACGTACACCGTCCGTCCCGCGGTGCGGAACTGCTCGGCGCGCTCCGCCATCACCTGGTCCAACTCCAGACCGAGCGCGGCGTCGACGAATTCATAACTGGCGCCGGCGACATGGTCGAGCAGCAGGTTGCCCTGCAGGTCCGTGCTGCTGTGGCCGCGGGCCAGCACGAGGTGGATGTCGAGGCCAAGCTTTGCGCAGGCGGCGGCGGTCTGGCGGCAGTTGTTGGATTGCACGCCGGCGCCCCAGACGATCAGGTCGGCGCCTTGCGCGAGCGCCTCGCCGAGCAGGAATTCGTTGTGGCGGGTCTTGTTGCCGCCGAAGGCGAGACCGGTGCAGTCGTCGCGCTTGATGAAGATGCGCGGGCCGCTGAGGTGCGCGGCAAGACGCGGCATCTCCTCCAGCGGGGTGGGCAGGTGCGCGAGCGCCACGCGAGGAAGATGCGCGGCGCGGCGGCGTAGCTCGGCGCCGGCGGCGGAGCCGGCCGCGGCGGAGGCGGTTGCGGCGTGCCGGGTAGACATCAGCCGGACGCCAGCATCGGCACCGGCTGCCGGTTGGGCGTGCGCTCCAGCAGCGTGTGCGGCCACGCGATGGAGCGCTGCCGCGGCGTGAGCCGGGCCAGCAACTCCGGCGACGGCCGGTAGCCGTGCCGGAAGTTGCCCCATGACGGCCCGTAGCGGTTCACCAGGATGCGGCGTTCGCCCGCGTTCTCGCGCCGCGCCGAGCCATGCGTGCAGCAATCCACGAACAGCAGCGCATCGCCGGCGCGCAGGTGCACCTCCAGGCTGCCCTCGATGTGCTCCGCCGACGGGCGCCCGTCGACGCCCATCGAGTAGGCGCGGAAGTCGGGGTGCTCGAAGTTGCTCTTGTGGGAGCCGGGTATCAGCACCGTGCCGCCGTCGCCGGGCCCGATGTCGGTGAGCGCGACCAGGACGTTGATCTGGTTGCAGTGGAACTTGCCGCCGAGGTAGCGGAACTGGCAGCGGCTCAACCCCAGGTGACCGCCGTTGTGCAGGCCGATCGCTTCGCCGGGGCCGCGCAAGTTGACGAAGTTCTCGTCGATGAACAGCGGGCCGTGATGCTCGTCGAAGGAGCCCTCGCCGCCGACGAAGTGACGCACCTTGTCAAACCAGGAGGGATGGTCGATGAGGCGCTCGAACGGTGCCCCCGCCTCATAGACCTGCTGCAAGTTCAGGCCGTCACGGTCGCCGAAGGTGTGCGCGTGCACGTAGCCGTACCACTCGCCCACCTGCAGCCGCGGCATGGCGTCGAGGCGGTCGTTCAGTTGCTGCACTTCGGCGCGGGACAAAGCCCCCTCCAGGACAAGGAAGCCACGCAAATCGAAGAAGTAGATGTCGCGATCGGTCACCATACGCCGCCGGATGGTAGGGACAGGCTGCGCGTGCCGTCAAGCGCGTGCGCCCGTGGACCGGTCCACGCCGGCGTCGCACGCTTAGCCGGCGGCATCGGCGCCGTTACGCCCGCGCCGCGCCGTCCAGCAGTGCGATGACGATACGGTAGGTCATGCCCCATATCAGGTGGCGCCCGAAGCGGACCGCCGGCAGCCGCCGCGTGACGCCGCCCCCGGTCACCTGCATCACGGCGCGCTGACCCGGGTCGCGCAGGTGGCGCACGGCGATCCAGTAGCCGGCGGCGACTTCTACCGGATCGACGGTCAATGCTGGCAGTGCGCCGCCAGCGTAAAACACGAACGGCGCCACCGAGCCGGTGGTGGGTCGCCCGTGCCGGACCAGGGCAATGGGCGGCAGCGCGCCGAGGTAGCGGGCCCGCGCCAGGCTGAGTCCGACCTCCTCGTGCGTCTCGCGCACCGCCGTCGCGCACAGGCTGGCGTCGGCCGGCGTGGCGCGGCCGCCGGGAAGCGCCATCTGCCCCGACCAGGGGTCGCGCGGATGGGTGGCGCGCCGGATGAAGCAGAGCCGCAGGTCGCCGTCGCGGCCGGCGAAGACCAGCGCCACCGCGGCTTCATCCGCCGTCGACGAACGCCGCCCGAGCCGACCGGCGGGCGCCGCCGCCCGCCGGTCCCCCGGCGGGCGCACGTTCCCCGCGCCCGGCTCGGCGATTGCTGCTTCGATGGCGGCGATGGTCATTGCTCCTCAGCCTACCGCGCGCAGCCGGCGCGGTCACCTCGCACCATCTACGCCGGCGGCGCGACTGCAAGGCAGGCATGGCAGGCATGGCAGGCATGGCGCGCTATTGACGCGCGCGGCGCGCGGCGCGATGCTGAACGGCGAGACTGATCATGTTGACTGCAAAGCAGGTACAAGCGTACCACGACAACGGCTATCTGGCGGTGCCCGGCGTGCTGAGCAGCACCGAGGTCGCCGACCTGCAGCGTGCGACCGACGAGTTGGTGGAAGCAAGCCGATCCGTCACCGCGCATACCGACCGGTACGACCTGGAGCCGAGCCACACGGCCGCCGAGCCGCGGGTGCGGCGCATCAAGAATCCCAACCTGCATCACGAGGCGTATGACCGCACGTTGCGCCATCCGGCGATTGTCGACATCGTGGATCAGCTCATCGGTCCCGGCGTGCGCTACCAGTCCACCAAGCTGAACATGAAGTCGGCCGGCTACGGGAGCCCGGTGGAGTGGCATCAGGATTGGGCGTTCTACCCGCACACCAACGACGACATTCTGGCGGTCGGCGTGGCGATCGACGCCATGACCGAGGACAACGGCGGCATGATGGTGGTACCGGGCAGCCACCGCGGCCCGCTGTACGATCACCACCAGGACGGCTACTTCGTGGGTGCCGTGACCGACCACGACATGGACCGGGCGGAAGCGATGCTGATGGAGGTTCCGGCCGGCGGCATCTCCCTGCATCACGTGCGCACCCTGCATGGCTCGGCGCCCAACCGATCGTCCGGGCCGCGCCGGCTGCTGCTGCTGGAGCTGTGCGCAATCGACGCCTGGCCACTGGTGAAGCAGGCCGACTGGGACACCTTCAACGGACGCATTCTGCGCGGTTCGCCCACCAACACGCCACGCGTCACGCTGGTGCCGGTACGCATACCCCTGCCCACCCACGAGCGCCAGGGATCGATCTACGAGGTGCAGAGCAAGCTGGCGGAGCCGGTCCTGGCCAAAGCGGGATAGGCGCTCGGCCAGACGCAGCCGAGCCTGATTCCACCGTCACGGCACCCCGGAAGCGGCGCCGCAGGCGGCGCTTTCGGGGCGTTATCGCGAGCGGGAGCTGATCTCGACGGTCAGCGGCGCAGCGACGGTGCGCCGCAGTTGCACGAGCACGCCCGCCGGCGCCGGCCACGGCTGCCACCGGAAGTCGGCCGGGGCAGCCAAGGGCACAGCGTCCACCGTGCACGCGACAGCGTCCACCGAGCGCGCGACGCCGGCCACCGCCGCGTCATACACGCTCGCGTCCGCTGGCGCCCGCCCCGCCCCGGCGCCGGCGCCAAGACCGCTGACCAGGAATGCCGGCCGGTCGCGGCTGACCGGCCCCGGATCAAAGGCGAAGCGTACCCGGCCCGCCTCCGCCCGCACTCGGTAGGCGCCGAGGCTACGGTCGAAGCAGCCCGCCAGCGACAGCAGGTGCGCCGGCTGCTCGCGCATCGCGTCGGCCTCGGCAATGGCGCCATGGATCGGCGCAACGAGCGCAGGCGACTCGAATTCGTCGCGCAGCCGCAGAGCTGCGGCTTGCGCTGCGCTGGTGTCCGCGCTCGCCAGCCAGCTCACCGCGATCCAGAATCCATACTCGACGCCGGGCTCGGTAGGCGCCACGCGCAGGTCATGGCTGGCGGTCAGGCCGCGCGGACAGCGCCAGCCGAATACCCGGCCCGGCACCTGGCCGCCGACCTGGCTGAGGCCGCCGACGGCCGCGATCAGGTGCCAGGCGGTGCCCGCCACCCGTAGCGGAAACACCAGCGCCGCCGGATACAGCCGCGCGCAGGCGCCGGTGAACAGCGTCGCCATCAGGCCGTCCGCCGGCAACTCCCAGGCCGTGAAGGCGCGCGTGTCGGCGGCGGCAAACCGCGCCGCGCCGCTCATGGCGCGGCCGAGCAGGTCGAAGTCGGGCCCCACACTGCGCCGCACCCGCACCGCCGCCCAGTCGGCCACCACCAGGCGGTGGTCGTAGCACACCGCATGGCCGCGCGCGTAGCCGCGCAGGTCGGCGTCCTGGTCCACGAAGCGCGGCATCGGTCCCCGCCACCGCACCAGGTCGGCCAGCGCGCCGCGGGCGAGCAGATCGAGCGCCGCTGCCTGCGTGAACTTGATCTCCGAGCCGCCGATGTGTCCTACCTGCAGGCCGCTCTCCCAGAACACATTGCTGCGCGGATCGAGGCGCGCCGGCCGGCGACCGGGTTCGGCCGACAGGTGGAGCTGGTGGATGTTGCCCGGCCGCAGCACCGCCGCGTAGCAGCCGCGCCGCACCACGTGGCGCGGCACCCACTGGCTGGAGACCACGCTGAAGGAGTGCCACACGGCGGTTGCGGCGCCGGCCTCGGCAAACAGGCCAACGATCTCCACGCCGCCCATGAAGCCATCCTCGGCCGTGAACAGCACCACCCCGTCCAGTTTGACCTCGTGGTGCGTGCCGTTGAAGTGCCAGTACAATTCCCGCGTCCCGCCGGAGTCCGGCGCAGTCCGGGCCTGCGCCAGCGTACGCGGTCCGTGCTCGGGATCGGCATCCGCCGCGCGCCGGTGCAGGCGGACGGCGAGGTGGCCGGCTGCGCAACCCAACTCCAGGCGCAGGTGGTGGGCGTCGTTGTAGTGCCGCGCGATCAGGCCCCACCGTGCCGGCGACGGGGTGCGGGGAGCGGTGAAGCGCGCCGTGACGGCGGCGTGCATGGCGGCGTCCACGAACAGCCAGGCGCACTCGCGCTCGCCCCCGCACGCGCTGGCGGCGGGGGCGATGCCCGCCGGCTCGCCGCCGCACGCGCGCCACGCGCCGTCCTGATGCCAGGCGGTGCCGGGCGGCATCCAACCGGCGGGCTGCCCGGCAAAACGCGCCGCGATGCTGCGCTGTGCAACCACCTCGAGCGCGCCGCCGGCGCCGGGCGCCTCGTAGCGTCCCGGCGGCAGTACGCTCCACCCGTATCCGCGCCCGCCGAACCGGCCGTCGCGCACGTCCACGCACACCGCCATGCGTCCGGCCGCCAGCGCATGGCTGCGCCATACCGTACTCCCGGCGCCGTCCGCCACCACGACCACCTGGCCCGCGGCCGCCCCGCCGGGCAGCACCAGGGTGGGATTGCCGTGGCTCTTCATCGCCCGGCAGCGCCGGCAATCGGAGTGGCGTTTGCACATCCGGCCGGAATGGCGTAGCCTGTAGCCCTATCGCTTGGTCGGTACAATGGGAGGTCGACAGTGGCTGAAATCTCGGAAATCATCCTGAGCGAGATTGAAGGGAGCGGCATCGATGCCTCGGATCTGGGCGTGGAGATCCAGCGCGCCAAGGGCCTATTCAGTTTCAATCGTCGCAAGGTTCTCAACGTATTCGGCGCCGTTCGTTCGGAACCCGATCATCACGCGGTGTTGCGCGTGGTAGAGCGCCACGCCGGCGACAACTACGACGTCACCGACTCGGTCGCCGTGCACCCGCGCAAGCACTAGCGCCCCGCAACCGGCGCCGCGGGCGCCCCGGGCGCCGGCAGGCCCATGCGGGCGTACTGTTCGGGCGGCGCCGCGCAGGCGGCGAAGTGGCGCGCCATCGCCGCGCACAGCCGCTGCTCCACGGCCGCGTCCTGCACGGCCCGCGCTTGGCGCGGATCGGCCTGCACGTCGAACAGCAGGTGGCCGTGCGGGTGCGCCGCATCCGGGAAGGCGGGCTCCCAGCGGCGCCCGCGGTCGATCTTGAGCAGCGGCATCTGCTTGCTGAACGGGAACGGCGGCGCCAGTTCCGCCTGCTCCAGATTGCCCTTGAAGCCGCGCATCGCGGTGGGTATCAGCGTGTAGGCATCGGCCCCGGCGGCACCCGCGGACGGGATGCGCAGATACACGTAGCGGCCGTCGGTAATGTTCACGTGCTGGTCGAAGTAGCCGAAGATGGCCGTTTCCCGGACCTCATGGTCGCCGGCCACCACCCCGGCCAGGTCGTGCCCGAGCATGTCGGGCGCCGGCTGCAGGCCGAACAGGCCGAGCAGCGTCGGCCCGAGGTCGATCGCCGGCTGCACCAGTGCGCTGCGGCGCGCGCCGGCCGCGTCCGGGGTGCGTGGGTCCCAGAGGAAAAACGGCGTGTGGCTCACCTCTTCGTAGAGCGGCATCCAGTTCTTGGCCCAGGCGTTGTGCTCGCCGAGCAGGAAGCCGTGATCGGTCCACAGGATCAGCATCGTGTCCCGCCACAGGTCGTAGGCGTCGAACGCATCGAGGATGTCGCCGAGCGAGGCGTCGCATTTGGACAGCAGGGCGGCGTAGTTGCGCCGCGCCTCGGCCACCTGCTCGGGCGTCTCCTGCACCGGGCGGTAGCCGGGCCAGTCGAACAGCGGCCCGTCGTAGTCGCTCGGGTAGCGGTCGCGATAGCTGCGGTGCACGGTGAACGGCTCGTGCGGATCGAAGCATTCCACCTGCAGGAACCAGTTGTCCTCGCCGTGGTTGCGCTGCAGGAACTCCTGCGCGGCGGCGAAGGTGCGCGTCTGCGAGAACTGGCGGTCGGCGCGCACGTGCTGGCGGTTGACCCAGTCGGAGCGCTGGTCGCGCGGGTTGATGTGCGCGGGCCGCGGCGGCTCGGCCACCTGGCCGATGAACGGGTCGCCCTCCTGGCCGCGGTAGAATTCCCACGACGAGTAGCGGTTGTGGTAGGTGGCGCCACCATCCTCCCAATAGTGGTAGTGGTCGGAGGCCAGGTGGGTGTACACCCCGGCCCTGCCCAGCAGCTCCGGCACCGAGTCGTCGAACGGCTCCAGCGGACCCCACGGCGCATGCAGGAAGTTGGGCCGGCCGGTGTGAAAGTCGCGCCGCGCCGGCATGCACGGCATGGAGCAGATGTAGGAGCGGTCGAACGTGGCCGCGCGCCGCGCCAGCCGGGCGAAGTTGGGGGCATGCGTCCAGTCGCACCCGTACGGCGGCAGCAGGTGGCGGTTCAGGGAGTCGAACATGACCATCACGGCTTTCATGGCCGGCAGCGTAGCACGCTTGGCGGCGGCGCGGCCGGGCCGGTTGACGAGGGGCAGTCGCGCGGCTCAGGATCGGTGACCATGAGCGAGCGCTATACCGAGGAGTGGGTGGCGAGCCTGCTGGATGTCGACAAGCGGTTCGGCGACGCCGGTCCGGGCGAGCTGCTGACCGGCGTGGCGCCGGGCGACACGGTGGTGGACTATGGCTGCGGCCCCGGCTGGTTCACCCTGGCCGCGGCGCGCTTGGTCGGTCCCGGGGGCAAGGTCTACGCCGTCGATCTGGAGCCGCGCATGGTGGAGTTGGTGCGCCGCCGCGCGGCCGAGGCCGACCTGCCCAACGTTGCCGCGGTCGCCAGCGACGGCACCCGCGCCGATCTCTCGGCCGGCATCGCCGACTACATCGTCTGCGTACAGATCATGCACTACGCGAACGGCCGCGACGGCCAGGTCGCGGTGGCCCGCGACCTGCACCGCCTGCTGAAGCCCGACGGGCGCGTGCTGGTGGCGCAGTGGCAGCCGAAGCGGCGCGCCAGCGGTCTGTCCTACGCCGACCTGTGCGGCATCCTGGGCGACGCCGGACTCGCCGCCTCCGGTGCGCACTCGGTGACCGGCGAACTCTACTACACCATCGCAGTCCGCAGTCCGTAGCCCGCGCTGACAACAGCGCTCAGATCGGGCAGATCAGGGCGCCGAGTTGCTCCATCATGCGCAGGTTCTCGGTGTAGTCCACCGGACAGTCGATCACCGCCGGACGGCCGCAGCCGAGTGCCTCGCGCAGGATGGGTTGCAACTCGCCGGCGGCTGCCACGCGGTAGCCGGCCGCGCCGAAGCTCTCGGCGTAGCGCACCAAGTCGGGGTTGCCGAACCGGATGTGCGAGGTGCGCCCGAACTTGCGCTGCTGCTTCATCCCGATCAGGCTGTAGCTGTCGTCGTGAAAGATCAGGGTGACGAACGCGACCCCCTCGCGCACCGCGGTCTCCAACTCCTGCGAATTCATCAGGAAGCCGCCGTCGCCGGTGACGGTCACCACGTTGCGCTGCGGGTAGAGCAGCTTGGCCGCGATGGCGCCCGGCACGCCGATCCCCATTGACGCGAAGCCGTTGGAGATGATGCAGGTGTTCGGCCGATAGCAGGGATAGAAGCGCGCGACCCACATCTTGTGGGCGCCGACGTCCGACACCACGATGTCGTCGGCGCCGAGCACCGCGCGCAGGTCGTTCAGCACCCGCTGCGGCTTCATCGGGAACGAGGTATCGGTGCGGAACTCGTCGCGCTCGTTGAGAATGACGCGGCGCAACCCGCTGGCATAGCCGTCGCTCTGCGCGGCCTGAGCCCGGTCCGCGATGCGTTGCAGCGACAGTGCGATGTCGCCGAGCACGCCGACGCTGACGATGTAGTGCGCATCCACCTCCGCGGGGAGCTGATCGACATGGATGATCTTCTTGTCGCCGTCGGGATTCCAGCGTTCCGGTGCGTACTCGACCAGGTCGTAGCCGACCGCAATCACCACGTCGGCGCGGTCGAAACCGCACGATACGTAGTCGCGCGCCTGCAAGCCGCAGGTGAGCAGCGACAGGTCATGGTCGTCGCGCAGCACCCCCTTGCCCATGAAGGTCTCGGCGACCGGGATGTTGAGGCGCTCGGCGAACCGCGTCAGCGCCGCGGCGGCGTCCTGCCGCACCACGCCGTTGCCGGCCAGGATGATCGGCGACCTGGCCGCGGAGATGATTTCGGCGGCGGTGGCGATCTGCGCCTCGGGCGGTTCGGGGCGCGGCGGCGCCTGCGGCAGCAGCGGGGCGCCAGCCACCTCCTCCTCGGCCACATCCTCGGGGAAGTCGATGTGGGTGGCGCCGGGTTTCTCGGTCTGCGCCACCTTGAACGCCTTGCGCACGATCTCGGGGACGATGCGCGCGGTCTTGATCTGGGCGTTCCACTTGGTGACCGGGCGGAACGTCTGCACCACGTCGATGTGCTGGTGCGACTCCTTGTGCATGCGGTCGAGCGACGTCTGGCCGGTGATCGCCACCACCGGGGCTCCGTCCATGTTGGCGTCGGCGACGCCGGTGATCAGGTTGGTGGCGCCGGGGCCGAGCGTCGCCAGGCAAACGCCGGCGCGCGCGCTGAGGCGGCCGTAGACGTCGGCCATGAACGCCCCGCCCTGCTCGTGGCGCACGCCGATGAAGCGGATCAAGGAGTCGAGCAGCGCGTCCATCACGTCGATGTTCTCCTCGCCGGGGATGCCGAAGATGAACTGGACCTGCTCGTTCTCCAGGCAACGCACCATCAATTCGGAAGCTTTCATGAGACCCTGGTCCGAGATTGTTGGCCGGCAAGGGATGCCCTTGTATCGATTTTCATTGTGTTCCTTGGCACGGCGTGGCCGTGCATCCTCCTGGTCATAGCATAGCGGCTACGAGTCGAGCAGCAGGGCGGCGAGCTGGTCGAAGTCGCGCACGGTGGCGTCGGGCAGGAACTGCGGCTCGGTTTCCTCGTACGGCAGCCGGTAGCGGTCCACGTAGATGCCGCGCAGCCCGCAGGTGCGTGCGCCGAGCACGTCGAAGCTGTTGGCGGACACCATCGCCAGCTCCCCCACCTCCAGGCGCAGATCGCGGGCGGCGGCGCGGTACACCGCCGGATGCGGCTTGAAGGCGCCGGCCCCGTCAACCGAGATCACGGCATCGAAGGCGACACGGATACGCCCGGCGACCAGCCGCTGCAGGTAGGGCGCATCGCCGTTGGACAGCGCCACCAGCCGATAGCGCCCGCGCAGCCGCTGCAGCGCCGCCCGGCACTCCGGGAACGGGTCGAGCCGCTCCCAGGCATCCAGGTAGGTGCCGAAATCGGCGGCGCTGGGGGTGAAGCCGGCGGCACGCGCCACGTAGCTGAACGCGCGCCGCGCCGTCTCCAGGTAGCCGCCGTGGCCGAGCATCATCAGGCTGTCCTGGTACTGCTCGAGGCGCTGCCGGTAGCGGAGCTGCTGCCAGAACGCGGCCGCGCCGCCGGCGGCCCGGCCGCCGAGCAGCGACTCCAGCGCCGGCGTGAGACTGCCGCCCAGATCCAGCACCGTCCCGAACAGGTCGAATGTCAGCGCTCGGCAACGGCTCAGCGGGCTCATGGCGGCGCCACTATAGCACGCGCGGCGCCGCGTCACTCGATGGCGTACAGCGTGCCGTCGTGGGAGCCGACGAACACCACGCCGCCGGCGAACGCCGGCGACGAGGTGATGATGCCGCCGGTGCGGAACCGCCAGCGCAGTTCGCCGCTGGCGGCGTCGAGCGCGTGCAGGGCGCCGTCGTCGGAAGCGGCCACCAGGGCATCGCCGGCGAGCGCCGGGGATGACTTGACGAAGCGCCCGCCGGCGTACTCCCAGCGCGGCGTCCGGCTGGCCAGATCGAGGGCGGCCAGGCCGGTGTCGGCTGCAATGTAGGCGGTGTCGCCGGCAATCACCGGCGAAGCTCTGCTGGTCCGCCCGAGGCGATACTTCCACAGGAAGCCGGAGGGCGGCTGCGGGCGCGGCACCGGCAGGCCGAACGCCCACAACTGTATCCAGTAGGGGCGCAGGCGGTGCTCCATCGGCCACGTCCGGTGGGCGCCGTCGATCGCGTACAACTCGCCGCGCGAATTCATCACGTACACCGTGCCGTCCTGGACCGCCGGCGAGGACAGCACCGACGCGAACACCTTGTAGTCGAAGCGCATGCGGCCGTCGCGGGCATGCAGCCCGTACAGGTAGCGGGTGGATCCGATGTAGACGATGCCGCCGGCCACCACCGGCGAGGAATCGACGCGGCCCTCGGCGTGAAAGATCCAGCGTTGCGCTCCGCTGGCGGCGTCCACGGCGAACACCGTGTAGTTGTCGGTGCCGAAGTAGACTGTGCCGCCAGCCACCGCCGGCGACGACCTGATGCTCAGGCGGGTCTCAAACCGCCAGCGCTCGGCGCCGGTGCGCGCGTCCAGGGCATACAGGTTGCCGTCGTTGGAGCCGAAGTACACCACGCCGCCGGCCACCGCCGGCGACGAGTCGACCCAGGACTCGGCGGCGAACGACCAGATTTCGCGGCCGGTCTCGGCATCGAGGGCGTAGAAGCGGGCATCCTGCGAGCCCACGTACACGATGCCGTCGGCCACCGCCGGCGAGGAGTGGATGGCCGCACCGGTGGCGAACTGCCACTTCAACACCCCGCGCGGCGCGTCCGCGTCCGTATCGGCGGCGCCGGCGCGGCGCGTGTCGTGGCGGAACATGCGCCACTCGCCGGCCGCCGAGTCGGAACTGACCGCGCGCGGCGGACCGAACACCAAGTCGGTGTAGGAGTAGACGGCGTAGCAGGCGGACAGCAGCAGCAGTAGGCCCCAGAACAGCCTGTGTGGTTTCTGGTAGGTGATTAACAAGATCGGCTCGGCGCGCGCAGTGTAGCAGAGGCGCCAGCGCGGCGCACGTGCACCCACGGCACTGCTTTGACCGCCGGCGCGTCCGCTCATACAGTAGCGCGCAATGGCTGAGTCATCATCTCCCACACCCCCCAACGTGCTGTGGATCTGCACCGATCAGCAGCGCTGGGACAGCATTGCCGCACTCGGCAATCGCCACATCAACACGCCCAACATCGACCGGCTGGCGGCGGCCGGCACGGCGTGCACCAACGCGTTCTGCCAGGCGCCGATCTGCACCCCCAGCCGTGCCAGCTTCCTCACCGGCTGCTACGCCAGCACCGTGCACGGCTGCAGCAACGGCAACAGCCATTGGGCGGAGGCAGCGCCGCTGGTCACCGGGCTGCTCGCCGACGCCGGCTACTGCTGCGGCCTGGCCGGCAAATTGCACCTGGCCGGCGCCCACGGGCGCATTGAGCCGCGCCCGCGCGACGACGGCTATTCCGTGTTCCATTGGAGCCATGATCCGCGCGACAGCTGGCCGGCCGGCCATGCCTACCGCGACTGGGTGGCGGACCGCGGCGCCCACCTCGGCCACACCTACGCCAAGCTGGGCTACATGCCCGCCGAGCTGCATCAGACCACCTTCTGCGCCGACCAGGCGATCGAATTCATGGCGATCGCCTGGACCCAGCCGTGGCTGATGAGCGTCAACATCTTCGACCCGCACGCGGCGTTCGATCCGCCGGCCGACTACCTGGCGCGCTACAACCCCGACGAGATGCCCGACCCGGCGTACCAGCCAAGCGACCTGGCTGCGCAGGATTTGCTCAAGGGAGTGGACTTCCAGAACGAGGCGCGCGACCCGGACAGCTTCGACGCGCGCGGCAAGATCGCCGCCTACTACGCCATGATCGAGCTGATCGACCACAACGTGGGGCGCATGCTCGACGCGCTGGAGCGCACCGGGCAGGCCGACAACACGCTGGTGATCTTCACCAGCGATCACGGCGAGATGCTCGGCGACCACGGCCTGCTGCTGAAGGGGTGCCGCTTCTACGAGGGCCTGGTGCACGTGCCGCTGATCGTGCGCTGGCCGGGGCAGATCGCCGCCGGCGCCACCACCGACGCACTGGTGGAGCTGACCGACCTCGCCCCTACCCTGCTCGAAGCCGCGGGACTGCCGGTTCCGGAGCACATGGCGGGCCGGTCGCTGCTGCCGCTGCTGCGCGGCGCGACCGCCGAGCACCGCGGCGAAGTGAGATGCGAGTACTACGCGGCGCTGCGCAGCTTGAAGCGCAACCTGAGCGGGTGGTCCGATTCGCGCGCCACCATGATCCGCGACCGCCGCTACAAGCTGGCGGTCTACCACGGTCACCCGGTCGGCGAGCTGTTCGACCTGCAGGAGGATCCGCACGAGCATCGCAACCTGTGGCGCGAGCCCGGCTACGCCGAGTTGCGCTTCGACCTGCTGCGGCGCTGTTTCGACGCCACCGCGTTCGCCATCGACACCGGCCCGGAAGTGACCCGCACGTTCTGATGCGGTAGTCCGGATCGTGACCGGCCAGGGGCTGCCTGCGCGCTGCCGGGCGCCGCGGCGAGCCGGATGCCGCGCGCCTGCTCCGAGCGGCGCGCGTGCCCGCGGTGGACGCCGCTACCCGGCCCGCGGCGCGCGATAGACCACGGTGTTCAGCTCGCTGTCGGCCAGTTCCCCCGGCTTCCGGCCGCCGAGAAACACGCGCGCGTCGTTGACCCGCGACGGGTTGCTGAGAGAGTCGACCCGGGTGCCGTCGGGGTAGAAGGTGACGATCATCGCTTCGCGCATTGCATCGGAGTGGTTGGCCGGCGCGCCGTGCACGGTCCAGCCCAGGTGGAACGTGCAATCGCCGGCGGCCAGCTCCTCGGTCTGGTAGATGTCGAGCCGCTCGCGGGCGATGAACTCGTCGAAGTGGTGCGCCGACTCGTCGCTGATGTCGCGCCCGGCCAGGTCGCCGTAGCGATGCGAGCCGCGCACGAAGCGGATGGTGCCCATCTGCCGGTTGCAGTCCACCAGCGGCATCCACAGGCCCAGCGAGCGGTCGGTGGCCAGCGGCCAGTAGTACTGGTCCTGATGCCAGTGCGAGTCGCTGCCGCCGGACTGCTTAAACAGCGCCTGCTCGTGGAAGATGCGCACCGCCGGCACCTGCAGCAGGCGGGCGGCGATCGCCCCGAAGCGCGGCGCCAGGCAGAAGCGGCGCACTCCCTGCGCGTCGAAGCGCAGCCCCAGGGTCTGCAGAAACGCACCATGCGCCGCGGCCTGCATATCCCTGGCCGCGAAGCGCCGCATCGCGGTGTCCCGGATCACGACGCCGTAGGCCTCGATCTCCCGCCGGCTCAGCACCGCGCGCAGGACGATGAATCCGTCGCGCCAGAACTGCGCCACCTGCTCGTCCGACAGGGAGTAATCGGCGTTCAGCGGCGGCAGTTCCGCGTGTTCCGGAGGTGCCGCGACCGCTTCGTCGGTCATCGTGCGCTCCTTGTGGTTGCGGTCGGCGTCACAGTTCGCACCAGGTGCCCATGACACAGGTCACGCCGTTGCCATCCTGGCCGTAGTAGATGGTGAACAGGCGTCCCGGCGCGTATTCCACGGTGGCAGGATAGCCCAGATCGCGGTTGGGCAGGTCGTCGCGCAGCACGATCTCGTGGTCCAGCAGCCAGGAGCGGCCGCCGTCGGCCGACAGGCAGGCGCGGATCCCGAACGGCGGCTCGCGGCGGCCGTAGGTGCACAGCACGCGGCCGTCGGCCAGCGTCATCAGTTGCCCCGGGTGGCCGCGGATCGGGGTGATCTGCGGCGCACTCCAGCTCTCCCCGACGTCGCTCGAGCGGCAGGTATGCAGACAGCCGGTGCGCATCGTGTCGCGCAGCACGCACAGCAGCTCGCCGGGCGCCACCTCCAGCAGGTCGGGCTCGCCGAATTGCAGGCCGGGATCGTCCACCACCACGCGCGGGGCGCCCCAGGTCACGCCGTCGTCGTCCGACAGCAGCAGGTAGGTGAAGCGGTTGTCCGGCGGGTGATGCTCGGTGACCACGTACGCCAGGCGGCCGCCAGCCAGCACGCGCGGCCCCACACGCGTGTAGCCGTCGCGGTACGGCGCGGCAGCGATGCGCACTGTCTGTTCGTAGGTGCGCCCGCCGTCGGCGCTGCGATGCACGTACAGGCCGTGGTAGCCGCGCGCCCAGGAGTGCTGCGCGTGCCGCCAGTCAGCGTCATCGAACTGCTCCGTCCAGCCGCGCCCCGGCAGCGCCAGCGCGATCGGCTCCCCCGCCTGCCGGCGCCGCCGCGCCTCTGCCAGCGGATACCAGCCGAACCGGAACTGCGCCAGCAGCACGGTGCCGGCCGCGGTCTCCGTGACGCCCGGGCATTCGGTGCCGGACCAGTCGAACCCCGGCGCGAAGGTCGGCTCCTCCCAGGTTCGACCCTGGTCGACGCTACGCGTGGTGAGAGTGCGGAACAGCGGATCGGAGGGCGGATGCATGCGCGGCTCGCGGCGCCGCGAATGGTTGAACGCCGCCAGCCAGGCGCCGCCGGGATCGTCCGGCCCGGCCCGCACCAACGTGAGCGCCGGATGCGAGATATAGGCCCACGGATCGCGGTGGATCACCACGGTGTCGCCGATGCGCGCCACGCGCTACCGCCTCACTGCCCGGAGCGCGCGCGGGAGCCTGTTGCGGGGGCCTCCTCCATCATACCTCATGTGCGCACTATAGCACGCCGTTCCCGGTGCCCGCCGTCCGGGGCGCCTCGCCCGGCATCGAACGGGCGCCCGACCCGACCAGGGAGCCGCCCCATGCGCGTGGCAGCGTTCGCCAACTCAACTCACCGCGCACGTGTTCGCCTGCCCTTCCTGACGCTGCTCGCTCCATATCCACTGCCGGCAGCCGGCGCAGCATCACAGCGGCTCGATCAGTTCAAAGTGCCGGTCGAAGTGCAGTAGCGCCACTTCGTGATGGCGCGCGCACGAGGCAACAATCAAGTCGGTAGCGGGAACGGTGATACCCTGCTTGCGCGCTCCCAATGCGAGCGTCGCCGCGCGGTCCCAGACAGCCGCATCTATGGTCAACGACGATAGGGTCTCCTCCATCTCCGTCAGCGCGGTTCGTTCTTTCTCTCCCCGAACACCGTTCCAGAGTTCCAGACGTACCAATGGACACCAAGCTGCCTCGCCCGATGCCAGGAGTGCCTCGACCTGCTTGCGGACTGATGCGTCGCCGCCGCGTCTGAGCTGTTCGATCCATGCCGAGGTGTCGATCAGTGTCATGTCGGACTCACGCCTCGGCGGTTCCGATTTCGTCCATCTCCGCTGCTTCAAGCGTCGCGTTATCGATAAACTCACAGGTGCCGGAATAGCGCACCAGACGCGCCATCCGGCGTCTCCGGTTGTATTCCTGCAGAGCAGTGACCACCGCTTCTCGCTTCGATTTCGCGTTCATGAACTGCATCGCGTCGGCGAGTTCGTTCTCGGGAATATCAATCGTGGTCTTCATGCGTCCATCCTATAGAGTTTTTACCGTACCAAGAATCTGTACAAGGAATCCTTACGGCGCTTCGAGATAAGTGGAGATGGCGGGATGGCGCCGGTTGTGGCGGCGCTGCACGCCGGTTACAGTCCCGCCATGATCGGGCGTGTCGTCCTGCCGTGCGTGGCCGCGCTGCTGGCGGTAACCGGCCTGCAGGCAGCGCGCGCCGAGTCGCCGGCGAGCGGCCTGTTCGAATTGCTGGCCTCCGGGGAGGCCACCGCAGCGGCGGCGCTCCAAGAAGCGGCTGCCGGCCTGACGGTGGCCGACGTACGTGCGAGGGTGACCGCGGGCGGGTCGCTCACGGTCGAGGACAGCGGCGGCATTGCGGCGCTGATGCTGGCGGCCGCCTTCAACGCCGACCCCGAGGTGGTTCAGGCGCTGGTCGACGCCGGCGCAGACGTGGCTGTGCGAGACGTAAACGGCTGGAGCGCGCTCATGCTCGCGGCGGCGTTCAACCCGAATCCCGCTACGGTACAAGTCCTGCTCCACGCCGGAGCCCCCGTGCGCGCGAGCGGCACGACCGCGTTGACACCGTTTCTTTACGTCCCCCGGCATCACGACGTGTTGGACCGGGTCCAGGAGCTGCAACGCCGTGGCACGCTACCCGTAGCGTCGACGCACGGCGGCGAGACCGCGCTCATGCTCGCGGCCGCTTACGCCGCGAATCCCGCCGTGGTGCGGGCCTTGATCGCGGCCGGCGCGGACGTGCGGCGCGCCGACGGCGCCGGCAGTACCCCGCTGCTGTACGCCGGCTGGTTCAACCCGAGCGCTGCCGTGCATCGGGCGCTGCTGGAAGCGGGCGCCGCGGTCGACGCTGCCGACCACCGCGGACGCACCGCTCTGCTCGCTGCTGCCTCCCGCAACCCGAATCCCGAGGTGGTGCGGCTGTTGCTCGACTCCGGCGCCGAGTTGACCGCCCGCGACGACGACGGCCGGACCGCGCTCATGGCCGCCGCCCACAACCGCGACGCCGGCGCGGCAAGCCTGCTTCTGGCCGCGGGAGCCGACCCGCACGTGCGCAACGCCCGCGGTCGGACACCCCTGATGCAGGCGGCCGAGAACAACCCCAACCCCGAGGTGTTGCACGTGCTCCTGAGCGCCGGGGCCGACGTCGCCGAACGCGACGGCGACTTCTCGATGACGCCGCTGATGTTCGCCGCGTGGGCCAACGAGAGTGCCGCGGTGGTACGGGCGCTGCTGAACGCCGACGCCGACGTGCACGCGCGCGACCGCGACGGTTGGACCGCGCTGATGCACGCCGCCGTGTTCAACATTCACCAGGACAGCCCGGCGATCGTGGGCGCACTGATCGCCGCCGGCTCCGAGCTTGATGCCGTCGACGACGTGGAGGGCTACACCGCCCTGATGTGGACCGCCAACCACGGCGAAATCCCGGCCGTCATCCATACTCTGCTGGACGCCGGCGCCGACCCGACGGTGCGCGGCAACAACGGCGCAACCGCCGCCACCCTGATGGCCTCCAACGAACCCTTGCGCCGCACCTCAGCCTACCGCCGCCTCACCGATCCCAGCCCCTGACCGGCTCGTGAAGCTCGGAGTCGTTACCCGTCGTCCGCGTCGAAGTCGATTCCGAAGATGTGGCCGAGTTGACAGCGGTACCCATGGCGCCCGGCACTCGATTCGATAGCCAATCACCTCCACGTATCGGCGGCACTGCTACTGCAGCCGGCAGGCGCATCTGACCTGATCGGAGAGCCGGCCAGGATCGTCGTTCACCTGCGTCCGGCAATAGCGAGCCTATTGCGAGTCCGCGCGGAATGACTCGATCTCGGCGGCCAGCTCCGGAGCGCGCGCGGCGTACTCCAGGATCGAGCGCAGGTAGCCGGCCGGCGTGCCGATGTCGAGCCGCCGCCCGATCATGCGCTAGATCACGACGCTTCCCTCCCGCTCCAGGTCCTCCACCCCCTCGGTGTAGTTGAACTCACCGCCCTGGTGGCGCTCCCAGCGGTGCCGCAGCGCACGGTAGATCTCGGGTGTATACAGGTAGCGGCCGATGGAGATGTCGCGGCTCGGCTCGGTGCCCGGAGCCGGCTTCTCCACGATGCCGGTAATGTGCAACCCGTCCTCGGCGGCAGTTAGGCCGAGTAAGTGCGGCTCACCGTACTCCGCCGACAATTACGTCCCGGCTCCCGGACGCGCCCCCGTT
This sequence comes from Spirochaetia bacterium, assembly GCA_965262935.1. Lineage (GTDB taxonomy): Bacteria > Spirochaetota > Spirochaetia > SZUA-6 > Bin103 > Bin103. The sequence goes on from OZ253572.1 coordinate 4,000,323, forward strand.
AGTCAGCCGGTAGCCGCCCGGCGCCACCTTCGTACGCGCCGGACACACTTTTCGCAGGTGCGTCCAGATTTGACGTACCCGGACAATACGTTGTCGCCATCACGGCGTACTCGCTTAGTGCCTCGCGGTTGGCTTCATCCATCCTTGGCACGCAGGGGTACGCCGACGGGGAGGTCATCCACATGACGATGACAGCACAATCACCAAGACCGGCAGGTACCGCAAGAACGGCGGCCCTGGCGGCAGCCTTCGTGGCTATGCTCCTGGTGCCGCTGGCGGCGTCCGCACAGACGGTCCTACTGCTCGGCGACGACTTCGAAGGCGCAGACCTGTCGTACAAGAACCTGAACGGCGCCGACCTGGGCAGCAAGAATCTGAAGGACGCAAACCTGTCCAACAGCAGGCTGTATCGAGCCCGTCTGGTCAATCTGCCGGGTGCGGAGCTGGAGTGGACGGCGTTGTACGGCGCCAATCTTGACGGCGCCAACCTCGCCGGGGCGAACCTCGACGACGCGTACCTGAGCGGTGCGAGCCTGGAGGGCGCGGTCCTGACGGAGGCGAGCTTCGAGGATGCCTACTTGCACGGCGCCAATCTGCAGGGCGCGAGCATGGCCGGCGCCAACTTCGAGGGCGCAGGCATGTACGGCGCCGACCTTCGCGGTGCCCACATGGACGGCGCAACGTTCGAGGATGCTTCGCTCCAAGGCGCCTTGCTGGACTCCGTTTCGCTGCATGGAGGCAACCTCAAGGGCGCATCGCTGGCGGGTGCGAGCTTGCAGGGAGCAATCCTGTCGGGGGTGAATCTGAAAGAGGCGTACCTGCAGGGTGCGAACCTGGAAGGGGCCGACCTCGAGGGCGCGAACCTGGAGAGTGCCGTCCTGGACGGAGCGAATCTGCGCGGGGCCAACCTGAAGGACGCAAACCTGGAGGAAGCCGACCTCGAGGGCGTCGACCTGACGGATGCGGTCCTCGACGGCGCCAACCTCGACGATGTCCGCAACTGCGACATCACGCGGCGGCTGCCTGGATGCTGAGACTGTCCTCGATGATCGCCGCGCTCGGCTCGAATGCCGGCCCGGGATTCCTCGTCGCGCCGGCCGACTGACAGGACGTCCGGCGCCGTATGGCTCATTTGGTGCGGCCGGCAGCCAAGGTTCACCGAAACGATCCAGGCGGCGCCGGCCCTCTGCACGCATTGGCGGCCGAAATAGTTCGGCAGTACGTCCAGTTCTGACGTGCCGGCCCGCTACCGTAGAGCTACCATGGCATCATCACTCCTCAGCGCTTACGAGCGGCACCTCGTATATGGCTACCTGTTCAACCTCGTCGCACGGCCCGCGGACGCCCGCCTGCGGCACGTCACCGAGTCCGACTGCATCACGGACTGGATAGTCGAGCACGCTGACCTGCTGCAGTGGGACAAGTACGTGGAGGGCATCGATTGGTCGCGCGTGCCGCTTCGCAAGACGTTCTGGCACTTGCGGCAGCAGACCAGGCGCGCGCGCAAGGATCTGACGGCGCGCCAACTCCGGCGGCTGGCCAAGATAGCCGACCTGTCCAGCCGCGACCTTGCCATCCTCGAAGTGCTGGTCCGCTACAAGACCAGCCCGATCATCGAGTCGCTACTGGATCAGGTCGACCGGCGTATGCCGATGTACATCTTCAATCTGCGCAACCCGGTTCTGTCCGGCGTGCTCGGCGTGTCCGCCAACAGTGTGCGTGAGCGCTTCGGCTCGGGGGCTCCGCTGCCGCGGTCCGGGCTGGTAACCATCGACAGCGACAACGATCTCCAATTGGTGAAGCGATTGCTGCGGCTCGCCGGCACCCCGGACGACGACGACGTGGACGTGACCAGTGTGTTGCTCGGCGATCCCGTCGCGAGCGAGTTGGCATGGTCCGACTTCGACCATCTCGGAGAGGCCCGCAGGCACATCCGCAAGCTCCTGAAGGGCGCGCTGAAATCCCGCGCCCGTGGAGTCAACATCCTGCTGTACGGCCCCGCCGGCACCGGCAAGACCGAGTTCAGCAAGGCGCTCGCCGCCCGGATCGGCGCGAATCTGTTCAGCATCGGAGAAGCGGACGATGCCGGCGACGAACCCACCCGCCTGGAGCGGCTTCAGGAGCTGAGGATGGCTCACCTGATGGCGCGCGACCGCAAGTCGATCCTGCTGTTCGACGAAATGGACGACCTGCTGGACGCCGGTGCCGACTGGTTTCCGCTGTCACCGATGTTTTCCACCCGGACGCGGGGCAGCGAAGGATCGAAGGTGTTCCTGAACCGCCTGCTGGAGCAGACACCGGTGCCGACGATCTGGATCATGAACGACGTCAGGTCGGTCGATGCGGTGATCCTGCGCCGCATGATGTATGCCCTGGAACTGCGGTTGCCGCCGGCTTCGGTGCGAACGACAATCTGGGAACGCCAACTCGACGGGCACGGGATGTCGGAAGCCGGCGCCGCCGCCAAGCTGGCCAAGGAGTTTGCCGTGTCGCCGGGTGTGGCGGAAGGAGCGATACGCGGCGCGGTGCTCGCGGGAGGCGACATCGAAACCGTCCGGCAGGGCGTGAACAGCCTGCTGCGCGTGCTCCCCAACGCTCCCGCTCCGAGCGAGCAGGAGACGCCGGAACGATACGACCCCGTCCTGATCCGTGCCGACACCGACCCGGCCAAACTCGCGGAACAGATCGTCGCCAGCCGGTCGCGCCGCATCTCGCTGTGCCTGGAAGGTCCGCCGGGTACGGGCAAGAGCGCCTACGTGCGCTATCTCGCCGACCGGCTCGGCATGCCGGTAGTCCAGAAGCGTGCTTCCGACCTTCTGTCTCCCTACGTCGGAGAGACCGAGCAGAAGATCGCCGCCGCGTTCAACGAGGCCCGCGCGACGCAGTCGTTTCTGGTCTTCGACGAGGCCGACTCTCTGCTGGCGGATCGCCGGCATGCGCACCGCAACTGGGAGATCACCGCGGTGAACGAAATGCTCACCTGGATGGAGAGCCATCCCCTGCCCTTCGCCTGCACCACCAACCTGGGCACGGCGCTGGACCCGGCCACCCTGCGCCGCTTCCTGTTCAAGATCACCCTCGGCTACCTTACCCCCGAGCAGGCGCGGGCCGCCTTCCGCCTCTACTTCGACCAGCCACCGCCACCCGAGGTGGCCACCCTCGCCAACCTGACGCCCGGCGACTTCGCCCTGGTCCGCAGACAGGCCGCCATTCGCGGCCACCTGCACGATCCCGAACGCATCGCCGCGTTGCTCCACGCCGAGTGTCAGGCCAAACCGGGGCAAACCGGGCACATCGGCTTCGGCCACCAGCCCTGACGCCGCGAACACGGGCGCAAGTAGCGCGGCGCGGACGCCGCCGTGGTACCTGCATGTGTACTTTCCAGGCACCATCCCGAGGAGGCTGCCGATGGCTTACGAACGGGCGGCGGACATCGTGCGGCTGGCGCTGCGGCTGCAGGGAACCTGGCGCGGGCTCACGCTCGACGACATACAACGCGACTTCGAGGTCGCGCGGCGCACGGCCGAACGGCTCCGCAACGCGGTCGAAGACGTGTTCGGACCGCTCGAACTGGTGGATACCGGCGAACGGCGGCATCACTGGCGGCTGCGCACCTCGACGCTGCGCAGTCTGGTCACGGTTTCCGCAGAGGAACTGGCGGAACTGAACGCGGCCGCCGCGGCGCTCGACCGCACCGGGGTGGACGAGCGGGCCACCATGCTGCGCCAACTCGCCGACAAGCTGCGCGCCCTGTTGGAGCAGGACGCCCTGACTCAGATCGAGCCCGACCTGCAGGCGCTGATGGTGGCGGAAGGGCTGGCCATGCGGCCCGGTCCGCGCCCGCGCCTCGACCCCGGCCTGCTCGGCCTCCTGCGCGACGCCATCAAGACCGGGCAAGTGGTGGCGTTCGACTACCGGGCGCGGGCTACCGGCAAGGTGAACCGGCGCGAGGTGCAGCCCTACGGCATCATCTACGGCAACCGGGCGTTCCTGGTAGGCCACACCGCACGAGGCAGCGACCTGCACCTATGGCGGCTGGCCAACATCAGCGACGCCAACATCACCGGCCAGCCGTTTACCCGCAACCCGGCATTCGATCTGCGGGAGTTCGCCAAGCGTTCATTCGGCACCTACCAGGAAGAGCCGGTGGCCGTGCAACTGCGCTTCGACGCGCAGACCGCGCAGGACGTGGGCCACTTCATCTTCCACCCCGACCAGACCGTGACCGCCAACAAGGACGGCTCGCTGACGGTCCGCTTCACCGCCGGCGGCCTCGACGAGGTCTGTTGGCACCTCGTCACCTGGGGCACCCACGTCACCATCGACCAACCCGCCCACCTGCGCCGCCGCATGGCCGCCCTGTGCGCCACCCTCGCCACCCACCACGGACATTGAACGACACGGGGCCCAAGCGGTTCCCGAACGACGCCGCGGCAACAGAACACTGGCGATGCCTCTACGATCTACGACCGTGACGACCCGTGACGACCGCCGGTGGGTTGACATGCTGGGTCGGAGTGCATCACCCTTTCACCCAAAGGGTGATGCGTGGAAGTTTCATTCCAATCGCGCAGGCTCCTCAGATGCTATCAGGAGTCGTCCAGGGCCAATCGCGAATGGGGCACCATCGTCGGACGACGTTACGTTCAGATGGTGAACGAATTGAGCGCACTCCCGACGTTTCCCGATCTGTTCGCAATCGTCCGGATGCGTGCGCACCCGTACAAGAGTCGTGCGGGATCATATGCACTGGACATGACCGGACGCTGGCGCCTGATAGTCCGGCAGGGCGAGCGGCCCGATCAAGTAATCGTAGAGGAGGTGAGCAACCACTATGACGATTGACCACCATGGCGAAGTCCATTCGGATCTGGCCATCCCGCCAGGCGAAACACTCGCCGACGAGATAGCGGCGCGCAGCATGAGCCAGACGGAGCTCGCAGCGCGCCTCGGACGACCCGTGCAGGTGGTGAACGAGATCATCCACGGGAAGAAGGCGATAACCGACAATACCGCGCTCGGCCTGGAGAAGGTTCTCGGCATACCCGCGGCGTTCTGGGTCAACCTGGAGCAGAACTACCGGATGACCAGAGCGAGACTTCAGGAGGGGGACCGCCTCCTGGCCGAGGCGGAGTGGCTCAAAGAACTCCCCGTCAGGGAAATGCAGAAGCGCGGCTGGATAGTGGCCGGGCGGAACGCCCAGGAGAAGGTGCGCGCCCTGCTACAGTTCTTCGGCGTGGCGAACGTGTCCGCTTACCGCAAGACGACCGAGATACTCGGCTTTCGCATTTCCGAAAATGCGAAGCTGTCGCCCGGTGCCTTGGCGGCGTGGTTGCGCAAGGGAGAGCTTGAGGCACAGAAGATCGAGACCCGCCCATTCGACTCTGCCCTGCTCCTGGACGCGGCTCGGACGGCCCGCTCGATGACCGAACAGCCGGCGCAGGAGTTTGCCCCGCGCTTGACACGGCTGTTCGCCGACGCGGGGGTGGCGTTCGTAGTGGTACGGGAGCTACCAAAGACCGGAGCCAATGGCGTTGCCCGTTGGCTCACCGACCGGAAGGCACTGATCCAGTTGAATCTGCGCTATAAATGGCAGGACATCTTCTGGTTCACGCTGTTCCATGAAGTCTGTCACGTGCTCAAGCACGGCAATCAGAAAATCATCATCGACGGCATCGACAAGAAAGGGCCACTTGAGGACGAGGCGAACCAGTGGGCTGCTGACTTTCTCATACCGCCGAGTGCTTGGTCGGAGTTTCGCCACGGCTCACCGTTCAACAAGAACATCATCATCACGTTCGCTCGACAAATCGGTATATCGCCCGGCATCGTCGTAGGACGACTGCAACGCGAGCGTCGCATGAAGTATTCGGAAATGACCGGTCTCAAAGGGCGTTTCGGATGGACAGATGAGTAGCGCCCTGTTTCCAGAATCACGGTTGTTATCTGAGTCGATAAGGATGCTGACCAGTAGCCCACTCGCACGCGGTCTAGTGGCGACAACCGAACTGAGTCGAGCTTCGGAAGAAGTTAGGAGCGCTTTCGTCCCATTCGCGGCCAGGTCGAACGCAATCGCTGATTTCTCGGGGGTCACGCAAGCCATCAGTTCTGCGGAGTCTGTCAGGAGAGTTGTCGTTCCATCCGTAGCCGTGGCGAACGCAATCGCTGATTCCTCAATGGCGAGGCAAGCCATACGTGCCATGGAAGCTGTCAGGCCCCCTATAGCCCCGTCGGGAGCCATAGCGAACGAACTCGCTGAATTCTCTCAGGCGACGCTGGCGATACGTTCACGAATTGCCGTCCTCGATCGAATGCCGTCGGCGCGTCTTCAGGCGCCCAGGACCCCTTCGGGGGCCAGCCCTATCTCAGGGTTGGCCCCGGTGTCGCGTTCGGTTGACCTCGGTCGAATACCCCGCGTATCGAACCCATCGATCCTCGATCTTGTTTCTGAGTTCATTGATGAGGACGCGTCAAGCGACGAGTCTTCGACCCGCTCCGAAGACGAGTTCAACTTGCCCGCGAGATTCGATATGCGAATCTCTTTTCGTCCGGTGGCGGTATCAGCACACCATCTTCAGAAGACGATTCAAGTGACACCATATATTGTGATCACTTACCTTGAGCGAAGCCTCCGTAGGTTTGTGTCTCAACGGCTGGAGTCTGTGTGTGGTCCTCGGTGGTTCGAGCGTTGCGTGCCGAAAGATATTCTCAAGCGCTGGAAATCACGTGAGCAGGAAGATCGACATTCGGGCAGTTTCAGAGTGATCGGGCTGATCGATGGGACGTTGATCGAGTAATTTGAGGGACAGGATTGGATAGGATGGAGCAAAGGGTGGGTGTTTCCCGTGTTTCCCGTTTCCGCAATCGGTAAGGAAGGGAAACGGGAAACAGCTAGTGCACTGCGGTCCAGCCATGCGGTGTGCGGGTGATGCGACCGGCAGTTTCAAGAGCGCGCAGGGCGGCAGAGAGAGACTGGGCACGCACGCGCAGAGTTGCGCGCAGGGCGCGATGGGGAGTGGGGCCGGCGCTACGCAGGTGAGCGACGATACGCTCAGCGAAAGTGATGGCGGTAGGTGGCGGCGCAGGTGCATCATCCGAGTCGCGGAACTCGGAGAGTTCGGGGTGGTCCTGCAGCTCGAGACGAACCAGAGGGGGTTGGCCAGCGCGGGGGTGATCGGTGGCCAGCAGCTGGAGCGACAGAGGCGCTGGCGGGGGTGCAGCACGATGCTCGACGGTGAGTCGCAGGCGGTTGGGCCGGCCGGAGAGATAGAGGTTGGAATCGCCCCAGGCCCAGAAGTCGCCTGAGCCGCGCAGCGCCTGGCCGGGAACGGCGGCGCCGCTCTTGCGGGCATGGTGGACCAGGAGGACGGCGGCGTTGAAGGTGCGTGCCAGCTCACGCAGTGCGGCGAGAATGGCGGCGACTTGGCGGGCGTCATTTTCATCGGCGCGTTGGAGGCGTACGAATGGATCGAGGATCAACAGCTTGGGGCGCTGGCTGGCGAGCGTAAGGTGGAGCCGGTGCAGGTCCTGGGGACGGTCGAGACGGAGCGCGGTGTCGAGGATGAGCCTGACATCGAGTGCGGCGAAGTCGGCGCCGCGCACGTGCGCGATGCCCTGGATGCGACGTTTGACCTGATGCGGGGAGTCTTCAGCCGCGAGGACGAGCACCGGCCCGGGACAGGGGACCGCGAAGCGGCCCAAGCACGGACGACCGGAGGCGACCGCGACTGCCAACTCCAACGCCAAAAATGTCTTGCCGCTTTTGGGGGCTCCCCCGATGAGACCGACAGCCGAAGCGCCCCATAACGGCTCGATAAGCCAGTGCGGCTGGTCTGCGGGGAGGTCCTGAAGCTGAGCGGCGCGGACCACACGCAGTGCTGCCATGGTCAGCGCGGGCGGCGGGTGCCGCGGGAGGGCGGTGCCGGTGAGAACAGCTCGAAGTAGAGCTTCTCGTCGATCTGGGACAACTCTTTCTGGGCTGCGGCGACCAGCAACTCGGCCGCCGTGGTCAACAGCACGCGGTAGTTGCCGAGGGCGTGTTCGCACAGGGTGACGATGAGTTCATCGGTCATCAGAGCGGAGTTGCCGGCGGCGTTCAGGAGGTGCTTGAGGGCGTCCTGAAGCTGCTCGACAGAGGCCGGCTGGAGGGCGAGCCTGGTGCGGAGGCGGTTGCCGAGGGGCACCAGGTCCTGGTGGCGCAGCTTGTCCTGCAAGCGCAAGTCACCGGCCAGCACCACACTCAGGAGCTGGCGCGAATCGAACCGCGTGCTGCTGAGCAGACGCAATTCAGCGGCCACTGGAGGAGCGAGTTCCTGCGCCTCGTCCACCAGCAGCAGGGGGCGCAGCAGGGTGGTGTCGAGGTGCAAGGTCCAGCGCTCGCGCAACGCCTTGGCGCCACCCCAGCGATTGTGGGGTCGCAACGGGACGCCGAACACGTCGCCCAACTCGCGGTAGAAGTCGGCCACGTTGGCCTGCGGTCGGGAGATGGCGCCGACCACCAGATCCGGCTCGGCGGCGAGCCGCTCACTGAGCAGGCGCAAGGTGACGCTCTTGCCGCTGCCGGACTCGCCGGTGATCAGCGCGAAGCCACCTTCGCGCACCAGCGCGAACTCGATGCGCCACAGAAAGTTTTCTACCTCGGGCGCGATCCACAGCGCCTCGGTCGGTAACTCGGGTGCGAACGGGTTGAACTTCAGCCCGTAGAGAGCCAGCAATTTGCGGTTCATCGGAGCTCCTCCTTGGGGTGCTCTGGTTTGGGGATGTAGGCCGGCGGCAGGCCGGTGGCCGCGTAGTCGGCAAGCAGCTTCTGCAACAGTGGTGCGACTCCTGACGGCCCCGCGGGCGCGGCCGCAGCGTCGGTCTCCCGGCGGCGGCGCTGGCCGCTGGCGTTGTTGACCTTGTTGACCGGATAGATGGTCGCCACCTCGGCGCCGGTGCGCTCATCGACCACTGCGGCCTGACTGAGATCCCAGCGCGCATAGCGCACCGCTACGCGCGTCAGGTGATGCAGTCGGCCCGGCAGCTCGAAGCGCACGCCGTCGAGGGTCAGGGTGCCGTCACTGCGGCGCTGCGTGCGCCGCACCTTGACCCGAAAGGCGCGCCGCAACTCCTGCGCCGCCGGGCAGTCGCGCAGCACGTTGTTCGACTCCAGGAACGACGCCAGCGGCGTTTGCCCGGTCTCGGAGTGCACGCGCCGGTGGTACTCCAACTCGATCCAGGCCTGGGTGGCTTGGTTGAGTTGCTCCAAGGTCAGATCAGGCACCCCTTCCAGCATCGCCAACAGGCGGGTCTCGATCGGCACCCAGAACACCTCCTGCTTGGCGTTCTGATAGGGCGAATAGGGCAGCGTCGGCTCGTGCAGCACGCCCAACTCAGCCAACCCTTCTTCGATCTCGGCAGCCGTCTCGGCACCGCCGTTGTCGGTCATCAGGGCACGTGACAGGCCGCGCTTGAGGAACGCCTGCTGGAGCCCGTGGGCGAAGGTTTCCGCATCCTCCTGCAGGTACCACTGCCCGTGGCAGCACAGCCGCGACTTGTCGTCCAGGACCGCGAACAACTGCGGCCTGACCCACTGTCCCTGGCGGGTCAGCACCTCCCGCGACGCATGATGAAAGTCGGCATGGAACAAGCCGCCGACGTACTCGGCTTCGTAGCTGCGCACCTCGCGTTGCTCCAAGCGCCAAGCGGCTCTGCGGGCGCCGGCGGTGTGCCGTACCCGAGTGCGCTTGCGACGGTACAACCCTTGCGTCTTCATCCACCGCCGCACCACCGCGTACGACGGCACCCGCCCCAACTCCGGCTGCTGCTGGGCCAGCACCTTCAGGTTGTCGTGATGCAACTGGTAGCTCCAGCCGGGGTGGTCCCGGTGCTGCTGGCGGAGCACCACGCGCTGCGCCGCCGACACGCTCGGATGCCCGCCCGCATCGCTGCGTACCTGGTTGCGCAACGCCGCCACCGGATCCCGCTCCAGCCGGGCGCGGTAGTACCAGCGTTCGATCGTCGACACTCCCAGCGTGATCGGTCGCTTGCTCAGCGGGTGCTGGTACTCCCCCGCCGCCAACTCCTGCAGCGCCTGCTGCAGTTCGCCGCCCACCGGTGGCGCGGCCAACAGCGGGCCGATCACCGAAAACCGGAATCGTGCCCACTGATCGCGGTCTGAGACCTCTCGTTGTCTGTCTGATGCTTCCATTTCCCCCGCTTCCTGCTGCTCACCCCAAATTTGGCGAGCGCCGCGCCCCGGGGATAGATCACAACTCGTGCGGGAGCTTCAGCGGGGCTTGCATCTTCTGCGGGTGGTCAGGGGTCCATCATCGAGCCCGCCCCGGCGGTCGCCGGCGCCAGATAGCGCAACGCTGCCACCACCCGCTCGGCGGCGTCGGTCTGACCAAACCGCGCCAGCAGCTCCGCAGGCAGCGACTTCTCATCTACCGGCGGCATAAACCGCGCTCGCCCGGTGCTCCAGAACGAACTCCTCGGGAACACCTCCAGCCACCACTGGCGCCAGCGCCTCAGCGTATGCCGGCTCAACGTCGGCGCTTGCAACTGCTTGCGCAGCTCTTCTGTTCGCTTCTGCGTGATCCCGTTGTGCAGGCTGAACACCAGCAGAAACACCGGCCCCAGATACACCCGCCGGCCCCAGAACCGCAGCGCCGCCGGCGTCACCCGCTTGCGGCACCCCGCCGCCGCGCAACAGAAACTCGCCCGCCGCTCATACTTCTCCGGCAGTTCCCTCGGCCCGCCGCGCGGCTTGCGCTCATAGCGCGCCGAGTGCAGTACGCCCGCGCAGTGCGGACAGCCCTTGCTGCGCACCCCTTGGGCCACATCCTCGTCGATTTTCAGGAGCAGACGATGAAAGCTGGTATCTCCCCACAGCTTGTGTAACACTGGTGGTCTCCTTCGTGTTGGGTTACAAGGAGACCACCCCCTCACGGGCTTGTTGGTCAAGCTCCGTGAGGGGGTTCTTTTCCCTTCCCTCAATCAGCCCGACCCAGAATCGCGTTTATCCCATCAATAATCGTGGCGCGGCTGAGTTCGGGATACTCACTGATTGAGTATTCCAACTTCATGGACCTCTTCTTTGTGGTCACTGATCAAGGAAATTGGGAAAGTACGTTTGCGCGCTTCTTTCGAGATAGAGAAGAGACCTCCGTATCGTTTCGTCGCCTTCGTCGAATAAGAAACGGCATTGCACACTGTCGGCAATTGAACGATGAACACGAAATGACACTGATCAGCGAGGCACATTGGATTCTCAACCGAATCGGCGGTGCCGTTCTATCTTGACGCCCCAAACGTAGTCTCGTCAGGCAGCAGCCCATCCGGCAGACAGAGCCTCTGCCTGTTCGAGCACGGTGCGGGTCGCCTTCTCCTGCTTGTCGGGCGGGTAGCCGTGCTTGCGCAGGATTCGCTTCACCAGACGGCGCAGGTTGGCGCGGACGTTCTCGCGCAGGGTCCAGTCGATGGTGACATTACGGCGTACGGTGTCGACCAGCTCGCGGGCGATGTCGCGCAGGGTTTCGTCCCCAAGCACCTGGACCGCGCTGTCGTTGGTCTCCAGCGCGTCATAGAAGGCGACTTCGTCGTCCGACAGCCCGAGATGCTCGCCGCGGGCGCCAGCCTCGCGCATGTCGCGGGCAAGCTGGATCAGTTCCTCGATCACCTGGGCGGCTTCGACGGCGCGGTTCTGGTAGCGGCGCAGCGTCTGTTCCAGCATCTCGGCGAACGACCGTGCCTGCACGACGTTCTTGCGCCGGCGGGCGGCAAGCTCTCCCTTCAACAGCTTTTGCAGTAACTCCACGGCGAGGTTGCGCCGCTCCATGCCGCGCACTTCCGAGAGAAATTCGTCCGACAGGATCGAGATGTCTGGCTTCTCCAGGCCGGCGGCGGCGAAGATGTCGATCACGCCTTCCGACGCCACCGCCCGCGAGATGATCTGGCGCACGGCATGTTCCAGTCCGTCTTCGGGCCGCGCCTCGGCTGCCGCGCGCTTGCTCAGAACCGACTGCACGGCTTGGAAGAACGCCACGTCGTCGCGGATGCGAATCGCGTCTTCGTGCGGCACGGCGAGCGCGAACGCCCGTGAGAGATCCCTCACGGCCTGCACGCAGCGGTCCTTGCCGTTCTCCTGTGCGAGGATGTGCTCCTGCGCCGCCGGCAGCAGCGCGAGGCGTTCGTGCGCCGTGCCGGTCGTCCACAGAGAGCGGTCGAACCCGTGGAACAGATCGCAGCAGATCTCGTACTTCTCCAGCATCACGGCTACCGCTTCGCCCTGGTCGAGCGCGGTCTGCCCGGTGCCGCCGCTCTCCGTGTAAGTCGCGAGGGCGCTCTTCAGTTCATGCGCGAGTCCGAGGTAGTCGACGACCAGGCCGCCGGGCTTGTCCCGGAACACCCGGTTGACGCGCGCGATTGCCTGCATCAATCCATGGCCGCGCATCGGCTTGTCGACGTACATGGTGTGCAGGCTCGGCGCATCGAAGCCGGTGAGCCACATGTCGCGCACCAGAACCACCTGCAGCGGGTCGTCGGCGTCGCGAAACCGTTTGGCGAGCGCTTCCCGTCGCGTCTTGTTGCGAATGTGCGGCTGCCAGTCCGGCGGATCGGAGGCGGAACCGGTCATCACCACCTTGAGCCGCCCCTTGCCATCATCTTTGTCATGCCACTCCGGGCGCAGGCGCGTAAGCTCGCGATAGAGGTTGATGCAAATCCGCCGGCTCATGCAGACGATCATCGCCTTGCCGTCCATCGCTTCAAGGCGTTGGTCGAAGTGGGCAACGATGTCCCCGGCGACGAGCTTAAGGCGCCGCTCGGCCCCGACAATCGCTTCGAGCTGCGCCCACTTGGTCTTGAGCTTCTCCTTGCGGTCGACTTCCTCACCCTCGGTTGCCTCCTCGAAGCCGGGGTCGATCTTGGGCCGCTCGTGCTCGTCGAGAGTCAGCTTGGCGAGCCGGCTCTCGTAGTAGATCGGCACCGTGGCGCGGTCCTCTACCGCCCGCTGGATGTCGTAGACGCTGATGTAATCGCCGAACACGGCGCGGGTGTTGGCGTCCTGCAACTCGATCGGCGTGCCGGTAAAGCCGATGAACGACGCGTTGGGTAGCGCATCGCGCATGTGCCGCGCATAGCCGTCGATGAAGTCGTACTGGCTGCGATGCGCCTTGTCGGCGATGACGACGATGTTGCGGCGCCGTGAGAGCAAAGGGTAACGGTCACCCTTCTCCTCCGGAAAGAACTTCTGAATGGTGGTGAATACAACGCCGCCCGCCTCCACCGCGAGCTTGGCGCGCAGGTCCGCCCGGCTGGCGGCCTGCACCGGCGGCTGGCGCAGCAGATCCTGGCAGCGCGCAAAGGTACCGAAGAGCTGGGCGTCGAGATCGTTGCGGTCGGTCAGCACGACCACGGTCGGGTTGGCCATCGCCGGCGCCCGGATGATGCGCCCAGCGTAGAACGCCATGGTCAGGCTCTTCCCCGAACCCTGGGTGTGCCAGACGACGCCGATCCTGCGGTCTCCGGGGTCGCCGCCCGGCTGTCTGCCCGCCTCGTACCGGCCGCCCGTCTCAGCGATGCGCCGCGTTTCCTCCTGCAGTGCGGCGGCGCGCAATGTCTCGCCGACCGCTGCCTGCACCGCGTGGAACTGGTGATAGCCGGCCATCTTCTTGGCCAGCTCACCGCTGTCGTCCTCAAACACGATGAAGTCGCGCAGCAGCGACAGGAAGCGGCGCTTTTCGAAGACGCCCTCGACCAACACCTGCAACTCCGTGTAGAAGGCGGGCGCCAGTTCCTGGCCGTCGATGGTACGCCACGGCTTGAACCACTCCCGGCCGGCGGACAGCGTGCCGACCCGCGCCTGCATGCCGTCCGACACGGCAAGCACCGCGTTGCAGGCGAACAGTGAGGGCAGCTCCGCCTTGTAGGTCTGCAACTGTTGGAACGCCGACCAGATGGTGGCGTTCTCGTCGGCCGGATTCTTGAGCTCGATCACGGCCAGCGGCGGATCGTTGACGAACACCACGATGTCGGGACGCCGGGTGTTGCCGCTCTCCGTGACCGTGAACTGGTTGATGGCCATCCACGTATTGGCGTCGGGCTCATCGAAGTCGATGACGCGAACCTGGGCACCGCGGATGGCGCCGCCAGCGGCGCGGTATTCCACGGCTACCCCTTCCACGAGCATGCGGTGAAAGGAGCGGTTGCGCGCCACTCCGGCCGCTCGCGCACAAGCTGAGAGGTGTTCGAGAACAGCAGCGCCTCGAACTCATGCGGCTGAATGTGGGGCAAAAAGCGATCCGAACGGCACTCTGCTATCTACACGACCTCCTTATGCAGCGTTTCCTCGATGGCCGTCGCGCGCCGCAGAGGGTCGCGTCGTGAGCCGGCTGCTCCGGGAAAGTCCGCCGGCAACCCGTACATATCGAAAAATGTAGTGACGCAGGTATCCCTACGTTGCCTCAGAGTATTGCGTAGGAACCGCAATACGCGCTGGCCAGTCAAAGCCGCGCCCTTCTGTAGGGGCGATGTGGGAATCAACCTGGGCTCCACGAACACGTACAAGTGTGCAAGGGCCGGTTGGAGAATCTCCATAACGAAATCCCGCTCTGTCGGACCTTCGCAGACAACCACTACGATGATCAAGACGCCGGCCCGCCACCAACAACCTCCGCCTTCCAGAGCTGCCCTACCGAGTACTCTTTCAGCCAATCCTGCAAAAGCCCCGAATCCAGCCTCTCGAACAACGACTCGCCATTCCTACGGTTGACCACCACGACATCTTCCGGTTCGAACTCGCCCACCAAGTCCGCTGACTGCGTGGAGACGATCACCTGGCGCGCTTCCGTCGCACTCCGCACCATCTCGGCCAACAGCGTCAGCGCAAGCGGGTGCAACCCCAGTTCGGGTTCGTCGATAATGATTGGATTGGGCTGCAGTTCCGGTGGTTGCAGCAGCAACGTCGCCAGGCAGATGAACCGGAGTGTACCGTCCGAGAGCTGCAGCGGCCCCAGTGGAGTGGCCTGATCGTCCCGGTGGTACCATTCAAGTTCGATGCGCTCACCAACTTCCGTGCGGTATACGAAATCACCGAAAAACGGTGCCGCTGACCGCACCGTCTCGACGATATCCCGATGCCGAAGCGGATGGCGTTCGCGCAGAAACCGTAGAAACGGCCCCAGATTGCTGCCGTCTGCCTTCAGCCACATATTGTCGCGGACCGCTTGCGGGCAGCGCATCCCCGCCATGTCGCTGGTGTCATGAAAGTGATACACGCGCCAGTCCCTAATGGCTGGGAGTGCGTAGGCCGCAAAGCTCCCCACGCCTAGATTAGCCAAATGCGCTTCCATGTGCCCGCCGGACCATGTGGTGCCGCCCTCAATAGTGGGGAGCGTGCCGGGAGCCGCCACGTCTGCCCACTGCGGCACACCTGGACAAACGTGTTCGCCCCCGAACACCATCCCGTCTCCGGCAGCCTCCGCCAAGAAGCGATAACAGCACTGTACGCTGTCGAAGAATAGCTCCACCTCAAGGCTCGGAGTCTTCCTCCGCCCCCCGAATAGCAGCGCATCCGGTCCACCTTCCTGCTTGGTAAGAACCTGGAACCTCCCTTGGGCAAGCTGGGACAGCATGCGAAACACGTCCAGGAAGTTGCTCTTTCCCGCCCCATTCGCCCCGATGAGCACGTTCGCTCCGCGCAACTCGAACTCATCCAGCGCACGAATCGACTTGAATCCACGTACGCTCAGACGTTCTAAGGTTGCCATCTCACACCCTCAAGAACTCCTACGTCGCTGCATTCGTCTCCGGGCCGCTGACCATTCGCCAACACTAGTCCGAACCCCCATGGTGCCACAACCACGTGTGCGATCCTCGATGATCCCGGCGCTTGCGTCGTTGCACCAGTTCCGGACATCATCAGAGACATACAAATCCATTCGCACGTTCTCTCGACCAGCGAATCTCATCGCCGCTGGCTGATAATCCGATGTCGTGATGAACATGCTGCCTTGCGCTCCACGCAGCGCCTCGCGCGGTACCCAGAAGATGCTCGTCGCCCGGTACTCGTCCGGATCCTCCGGGTCGGCGCCCTCGGCCTGCTCGCGTACGAGTTGGGCGGGCCTTTCCTCGAATGCATCGGAGATGTACTTGAGGAAGATCAGGCCCAGGACGACGTGCTTGTACTCCGCGGCATCCATCGAGCCCCGCAACGCGTCGGCCATGCGCCACAGCTCGGCCTCATACCCGGTGGTCGCTGCTTGGGAGGCAGCCGTACTGTTGGATCTTGGCCTTCTCATACGTCCTCGTGCCATACCACCATCCTACACTGACAGGGTGGCGTGTATTCAGCCGGTTGTACGATCCCGGGCGACCTCCCTGTCGTATGTCGCTCAGCGCCGCGGGCGGATTGCGGGGTGGCGGTAGGTGGCGGCGGCGGCGATCAGCGCGCCGAGGGCGATGCCGCCGGGCGCCAGTAGCGGCGCTACACCGCGCACGGCGCTGCCGAGCAGTTCGGCCAGCGGGGCTTTGGGGAAGATTTCGCGCTCGAAGCCGAGGTTGCCCTGCAGGTGCTGCACCATGCCGATGACGGCGCCGACCGCGGCCAGCAGCATCACGACCTGCAGCAGACGCGCCGTTACGCGGCCGGGACTGGCGGCGAAGGCGGCGATGCCGGCGCCGCACAGGAAGAACGGCACCAGTTGCCACGGCTCCGCCCAATGTTCATGCAGCACCAGTTCCGCGATCACGCCGGCGAAGCCGGCCGCGGCGATGGCAAGCTGTATGGCACGCAGCCGCCGTTCAATCACTCCTCTGGCTCTGCCACCAGCATCGTTTCCACGACCGGCAGATCCTCCTCGCTCAGTTCGACCAGCGCTGCCAACTGCGCCAGGAACGCCGCCGCGTCCGCGTACGGGCGCGCTTCGATCAGCGTCGCCGCGGTGTCCTCATCCACGCCGGGGATCTGCATCAGGGTCTCGGCGTCGGCTTCGTTGGGATCGATCGGTACGAACACGTACTGCTCGTATGCGGCGACCTGCTCGTCGCTGACGTACTTGCCGATCTCGCGGCGAAACTGGCGGATGCTGGCGTAGGGCCGATACTCCATGAATTCCCGCACCATGCGATTGCCGACGCCGGGTATCTCGCCAAACTCCGCCCGCGTGCCTGTGTTCAGGTTGACCCACCTCTTACCGCTACGAGCTGCCCTGCCCCTTGAGCTGCAGTGCGCGGCGGGCGCCGGCGACCACGTCGGCGACGGCGCAACCATGGCGGTCGAGCAGGTCGAAGTAGGGACCCGATTCGGTGAAGCAGTCGGCGATGCCGACGCGCACCACCGGCACCGGGCAGCGCTCGGCCAGCGCCTCGGTTACCGCGCCGCCGAGGCCGCCGATCACGGTGTGCTCCTCCGCGGTGACCACGGCGCCGGTGTCGCGGGCCGCCGCCGCCAGCGTATCGGCGTCGAGCGGCTTGATGGTGTGCAGGTCGATCACCCGGCACTGCACGCCCTCGCCCGCCAACAGCTCGGCCGCGGCCACGGCCCGCGCCACCATCACGCCAGTGGCGGCGATGGTCAGGTCGCTGCCGGGGCGCACCACCTGGGCGCGGCCCAGTTGCAGGTTCGCGGCCTCCCCAGCGGCGCCGGTGCCGTACACCGCCGGCACCTCGTTGCGGTTCATGCGGAAGTAGACCGGCCCGTCGCTGGCCGCCACCTGCCGCAGCAGCTCGGTCTGGGCGTAGGGGTCCGCCGGCACCACCACCCGCATGCCGGGGAAGGTGCGCAGGATGGCGATATCCTCGGTGGCGTGGTGGGTCGGCCCCTCGAAGCTCGGCGACACGCCGCCGTAGGCGGCCATCAGCTTGACGTTGGCGCGCCCGTAGCAGACGTGGGTGCGGATCATCTCCACGGCGCGGGTGGCCAGGAATACGCCGAAGGTGTTCACGAACGGGATCTTGCCGGCCAGCGCCAGGCCCACCGCGCAGTCCACCAGCGACTGCTCGGCGATGCCGGTGTTGATGAACCGATCCGGGAACTCGTCGGCGAACATGAAGCTGTGGTCGGAGTTGGACACGTCGGCGGACAGCACCACCACGTCGGGGTTGCTGCGGCCCAGCTCGACCAGCGCCTTGCCGAACGCGACACGCGTGTTGATCAGTTCAGCCATTGCTGCATCCCCGCTTCCAGCTCCGCCTTGGCCGCCTCGTACTCCGCATCGGTGGGCGGCGTGCCGTGCCAGTTGTGGTCGTACTCCATGAACGATACGCCGCGCCCCTTGGTGGTGCGGGCGATGATCACGGCGGGCCGGGCGTGCACCTGGTCGGCGCGGTCGAGCGCTTCCAGCACCTCGCGCACGTTGTGGCCGCCGACCTCCTGCACGTGCCAGCCGAACGCCGCCCACTTGGCCGCGATCGGCTCGTGCGGCATCACGTCGGCGGTGGCGCCGGTCTGCTGGGTGCCGTTGTAGTCCAGGATCGCCACCAGGTTGCCGAGCCGGTACTTGGCCGCCAGCATGGCGCCTTCCCAGATCACCCCGGCGTCGATCTCGCCGTCGCCCAGCACCACGTACACGCTGGCCGGCGAGGCCGCGCCCGACGGCGCCGTCTGCGCCGATGGCTTGGCGTCGCGCTCGCGCAGGGCCAGCGCCATGCCGCAGCCGACCGCCACCCCGTGCCCGAGCGGCCCGGCGGGAATCTCGATGCCCGGCGTCTTGCGGTCCGGATGCCCCTGCAGCCGGCTGTCCACCTTGCGGAAGCTCAACAGCTCGGAGGGCGGGAAGAACCCGCGATGCGCCAGTGCCGAGTACAGGGCGGCGCAGGCGTGCCCCTTGGAGAACAGCAGCCGGTCGCGGTCCGGCCACTCGGGACGCGCGGGATCGACCCGCAGATGATGGAAGTAAAGCGCGGCCAGGATCTCGGCGCAGGAGAACGCGCCGCCCAGGTGGCCGCTGTTGCTGTCGTGGACCATCTCCAGCACGTCCAGCCGGACCTGCTGGGCGCGCCCGTGCAACTCGCGCACGAGCCGCTCGGGATGGTCATGGGTATGCCGCATAGGCCCCGAACCTAAGCCGCCCCCCAGCCCTGGTCAAGACCGCTTGGTCCCCATGGTGAGACAAGGCGGAGCCTTGCTGCCTGATCCGCAAGCGGCTATGTTCACCGGGGCTGGCGTTGACGAACGATCGGCGGCGGGAACGCCGGGATCTGGCCGATGTAGAGTTACTGGCCGAACGATACGCTCGCGAAATCGATTGGGAACGAGTGCGCGAATACTTCGCGCTGTTCGACAGATTGGAACTGTATGAGGAAATCCGAAAGACCTACGGTCCCGCTGACCGCGGCTGAAAAAGCGGAGCTGCTCGCGCTGGCCGGGTCCGCCGAGTTGCGCAGGGATATGCGTTCCACCGCCCGGAACGTGGAGATCAGCTTCGACGACTACATCGCCTTCGCCACCAGCGTCGCCCGGTTTGCGAACCACCCCCGCCGGCCGTTCCGTCCGCCAAACGACAGCGGATTCAAGCTCTAGCCCATTCACCGGCGCGCATTACCGGCTCGGTGGAGCCGTCGGCGAGCACGCCGTCGATATCCATGCGGCCGGAACCGATCATGAAGTCCACGTGCGTGACGCTGGAGTTGGCGCCCGCATCCGCTAGTTGCTGCTGTGACATTCCCTCGCCGCCCTCCAGGCAGACCGTATATGCCTGGCCGAGGGCGACGTGGCTGGATGCGTTCTCGTCGAACAGCGTGTTGTAGAACAGCAGGCCGAACCCCGAGATGGGAGAGCTGTGCGGAACGAGAGCGATCTCTCCCAGGCGGGCGGCTCCTTCGTCGGTCGCAATCAGCTTCTCCAGCACCTCGGCCCCCGACTCCGCCTCGACCGCGACGACTCGGCCACGCTCGAAGGTCAGGCTGAAGTTCTCGATCAGCCGGCCGCCGTAGTTCAGTGGCTTGGTGGCCGCCACCGTGCCGTCGACCTGCCGGCTGTGCGGCAGCGTGAACACCTCCTCGGTCGGGATGTTGGGCACGAACCGGGTGCCCTGCGCGTTGTAGTCGATGCCGCCCTTCCAGATGTGGCCGTCGGGAAGGCCGACGGTGAGGTCGGTGCCGGGCGCGGCGTAGCGCAGCGCCGTGTATGCCCGCTCGTTCAGATACTCGCGCCGAGCCTCGAGCGCATCGATGTGGCGCCGCCACGCTGCGCGGGGGTCCGCCTGATCCACCCGGCAGGCGCTGAAGATCGCGTCCCACAACCGCTCCACCTGCTCCTGCGCCGGCGCTTCGGGAAACACCCTCGCCGCCCATGGTGCCACGGCTGCCGAGATCACGCACCAACTCACCCGCATGGTGGTGATGTACTCGCGGCTGAACGGTTTCGACTGCTCGGAGGCCACCCGCATGGTGGTCGCCACCCGCTCCGGATCCTGGCCCTTGAGCAGGTCGGGGTTGCCGCCGGCGACGGTCAGGAACGCTGCACCCTGCTCGGCGCGCTCGATCATGCCCCTGACCCGCCAGGTGGGAAACTCCTTGAAGGAATCGGCGGGCGCATGCCGGAACCGCACCAGCTGCAACTGGTCGTCGCTGTAGGACACGTCCACGTACGGACAGCCGCCATCATACGCCCGCGCCGCCAGCGCCCGGGTCAGCTCCACCGCCTCAATGGGCGCGCGAATCACCAGGTGCTGTCCCGGCTGCAGATTCAGCCCCACGCCGATCGCAAGGTCCGCATATCGCTCCAGATCCGTGTGCATGGCGTCAGTGTAACGTATCGGCACATCGCCTATACTCGGCGCGAGCAACCTGGTTCAGACAATGGCACACGATAACTCGGACATCATCGACGCCCTCGCCGGCGTGACGACCGCCACATTGACCACGCTGCTGCTCAAGCAGGGCCTGCGCAGCGTATGGATGCGCGGCACGCGGCCGCTGCAACCCGGCCAGCCGCGCGTGGTCGGGCGCGCCTTCACGCTACGCTTCGTGCCGGCGCGCGAGGACCTGGCCACCCCGGAGTCGTGGAGTTCGCCCCGCTCCACCCGCGCGGCGATCGAGGCGATGCCGGCGGGATGCGTCGCGGTAGCGGGCGCCATGGGCTGCACCGATGCCGGCATCTTCGGCGACATTCTGTGCGCGCGGATCAGCAAGCGCGGCGTCGCCGGGCTTGTTACCGACGGCGTGGTGCGCGACGGCGCCGGCGTCCTGGCCACCGGGCTCCCGGTATGGTGTCAGGGCATCGCCGCGCCGCCGTCGGTGGCGCGCTTGACGTTCGTCGGCTGGCAGGAGCCGATCGGCTGCGGCGGCGTGGCGGTGTTTCCCAATGACCTGGTGGTGGCGGACGGCGACGGCGCGGTGGTGATCCCTGCCGCGCTGGTCGCAGAGATGGCCGCCGCCGGGCCGGAGCAGGAGCGCCTCGAGGAATGGATCATGGCCGAAGTGGAAGGCGGCGCGCCGCTGCCCGGGCTGTACCCCCCGAACGACGAGAATCGCGCCCGCTACGAGTCCGTTGAGTCACACGAATAATCCGCAAGCGGCTCAGAGATCGGATTCATAGAGGTCGGCCAATCTCGACGGCGAGGCAACCGTCGGCTTGATGCACCACGACCTTTACCTTCATCGCGACATGGCCCTCTCTCTTGTACTTCGGACTCGCCGGTAACGTCACCGATCCGGTCGGTACGGTCAAGACTCCGCCGGGCCACCGGGCTGATCAGGCGGGACGGGGATATCCCTATGGTGCCCTGACGCGACCGGTTATACGTCCGGCTTCCCATGGTTGGCACAGGTCCAAAGCCCCCTCGCGCTTCGCTCCGGCGCCGGCTGGAGCGGTCGAAGTACCGGTATCTGCTGTTCGCCGGACCGTTTCTGTTCTACGTGCTGTTCGAGTACGCGCCGATGTACGGGGTGCTGATCGCCTTCAAGGAGATCAAGGTGTTCCGCGGGCTGGGGGCGATGCCGACCGCCCCGAGACCCCTACTTCTGGCAGCTCGTGCGCAACACGGTGCTGATCCGCGAGGGCCGGCGGGTAGATGCACTCTACTCGTTGCGCGCCGACGACATCCTCACCGGGCGCCACTTCCCGGACGCCGTTGCGGTCGGCACCTACCACACTGACTACCACACTGACTACCACTGGCCCACCGTGGTGCAGCGCGCCGGCACCGGCATCACGGTGCGGTGCCCGCCGCACCAGATCCCGCTGCGCGCCATGCTTCCTCGGGGCGCCGCCAACCTGCTGGTGCTGGGCCGCTGCCTCGGCGGCGACCACCTCGCCACCAGTTCGTTCCGGTGATGGGCACCTGTGCCCAGCCCGGCTTCGCCGCCGGGGGATAGACGCGGTCGAAGCGCCGGAGCTACGCGCCCGTTTGCGCGGGGCCGGCGTGCGGCTCGACCTGGCCCCCTACTACAGCTACCTGCGCCGCCGCCGCGGCTACGACGAGCGCGCCGGGCGAGCGGCGGCGCCGGTCAGCGGACTGGCCATTGCCGAGCTGCCCACCGGCGAGGTGCTGATCGCCTACGCCGGCGGCGGGACGCTGCGCGTGCTGCGCCGCTGCGAGGAGTGCTGGCAGCAGGCGGTCGCCGTCGGCGGCGTGAGCGGCGTGGGGCGCGGATGCCGGCTTGGCAGTGCACGTGTCCGACGGCGGCCGCAGTCGCACCGAGGGAAGCTAACCGCTGCAATCGATCAGCGGGTGTAGGGGTCGGCGGCGTCGCGCATGCCGTCGCCGAGGAAGTTGAAGGCCAGCACGGCTACCACGATCACCAGCCCCGGCAGCAGCAGCCACGGGTGGTGCAGCACGCTGCGCACGTTCTGGGCGTCCTGCAGCAGCACGCCGAGGCTGGTCATCGGCGGCTTGATGCCCAGTCCCAGGAAGCTCAGCGACGACTCCACCAGGATGAGTTGCGGCACGCTCAGCGTCGCGATCACCACGATGTGGCTGGTAGCGGCCGGGATCAGGTGCTTGAACATGATGTACCAGTCGCTGTGGCCGGCCAGCTTGGCGGCCATCACGTAGTCCTCCTGCCGGTAGGACAGGATCTTGCTGCGCACCTGGCGCGCCAGCCCGGTCCAGTTGAGCAGCGCCAACAGGCCCATCATGCCGAAGAACACGTTTCACCGATGACCACTCGGGGGGCAGCGCCGCCGCCAGCGCCATCCACAGCGGGATGCGCGGGAAGCCCTGCAGGAACTCGATGACGCGCTGCACGAGCAGGTCGACGGTGCCGCTGTAGTAGCCGGAGACCGCGCCCAGAACGGCGCCGATCAGCAGGCTCACGGCGACGCTGAACAGCCCTACGGTCAGCGACACGCGCATCCCGCTGATGATGCGCGACAGCAGATCGCGCCCGAAGCGGTCGGCCCCGAGCAGGTAGATCGTGCTGCCGTCGGCGGCCCCGAACAGGTGCAGGTCGCTCGGAATGAAGCCCAGCAGCCGGTACGGATCGCCATGCACCAGGAGCTGCAGGTAGATGCGCCGGCCGGTCGGCGTGTAGATCTCGCTCAGCGTCTCGGGATGCAGCGACTGCTCGTGGTGCAGCATGTAGGGCCGGTCCAGGCCGCCGGCGCCGAACACGCGCACCCGCTGCGGCGGGCTGTTGATGGAATCGTAGTTGTGCTGGTCGATCGGGTAAGGCCGCAGGAAGTCGCCGAGCGCTATCAGCAGCAGCAGGGCCACGGTCACCAGGCCGCCGCCCACTCCCACCTTGTTGCGCAGGAACTTGCGCCAGATGAGCTGCGTGCGCGACAGCATCCACGTGGCCTCCTCCTTGCGCAGCAGCTCGCGCAGATTCTCCTTGGGGGTGTCCCAGTTGATATACAGGGCCGGACCGTTGCGCGAGTCCTGGTTCACGACCACATTGTAGTTTCCCTCGTCCTCGTTCTCCTTGAGAAGGGAGAAGTCCGCGAACGAGAAGTGACGGAACTGGACGCTGATCTCGCCGTTGATCGCCTTCAGCGGCATGATCTTGTTTTCCTTGATCACCGTGTGCACGATCCGGTCCAGATAGGGGAGCTGCCGGCCCGCCTGGTCGGTCTTCCAGTAGTAGGGGTTGCGCTCGGCGACCATGCGCACGCCCGGTTCCCAGGACACCACCTTCCAGGCCTGCATGACCGGCCGGTCGACGTCGAAGAATCCGTTGCCCTCCACCTCGACGATCTTTTCCCGGAACAGGTCCCAACCCTCCACGGCGTCGTTGAAGCCGGGATGGAACTGCTTGTAGTAATGGGCGGGCCCCAGCGAGCGATGCGGCCAGCGGAACCGGTCCACGTTCAGGGCAAATACATACGGACGCGGGAACAGGTACTGCACGGTGTAATCGTCGATCACGTTCAGCGTCACTTCGTTGCCGTCGAGCGTGAAGGGAGCGGTCTCGGGGATTTCTTCGTTGCCTTGCACCTCGTGGAAGTAGAACGCCAAGTCCTCGGCGGTAAACGGCGCGCCATCCGACCACTTGGCGCCCTTGCGCAAATGGAACGTGAGCGAGGTCTTGTCGTCGTTCCACTCCCAGCTCTCGGCGAGCCCCGGCACGAAGCCGTTGGCCGGGGCGGGGTCGAATCGCAGCAGGCCGTCGGCGGTGGCGAACTTGCCGTAGGCGAGCCAGTCGGAGGGACCGCGGAAGGCGCGGTGGATGGTGCCGCCATAGATGCCGAGTTCGGCTACTTCGAGGACGCGTGGGTTGCCCGGCAGGCGCTCCTCCAAGGGCGGCAGCGAGCCGTCGGCGACCATTGCCGCCAGCATCGGCGCCTCCGTCTGGGACAGAATGTCCAGCGCCCGAGCAGACCGCTGGCACGGTAACTCTGCCGCAGCAGGTGCAGGTACTCGTCCACTTCGCCGAGCCGCTTGTAGGCGATCGCCAGGTTGCGATAGGCGCGCGCGTAGCGGTCGTCCAGCTTGATGGCACGCCGGTAGCTCTCCATGGCATGCTCGGTGCGGCCCTGCTCCAGCAGCACGTTGCCGAGATTGTTGTGGGCGCTCTTGGCGAACGGATCGCGGTCGATGGCGCGGCGCAGCAGCCGCTCGGCAGCGGTCAGCTCGCCGCGGCGGGCATGGACCACCCCTAGCTGCGCGAGCGCGAACGGATCCTCCGGCGCCTGCTGCAGCAGGTCGCGCAGCACCGCTTCCGCCTGCTCGGTGTGGCCGCTTTCTACCAGCCGCCCGGCGCGCGCCCGCAGAGCTTCCGCATCCGGTCGCCGGTTCATTACGCGCGGCGCTGCCTCAGCTCGTGCCAGGGGAGCACGCCGCAGCGGCGCGCCCAGTCGTCGTAGAGGCGAACCAGGCGCTGCACCTCGCTGCCGCGGGTGGCGGCCAGATCGTGCAGCTCGGTGCGGTCGCGCCGCATGTCATACAGCTCCCAGGAAGCGGGATGGCGGCAGACCAGCTTGCACTGGCCGGCGCGCACCGCCCGGTTGCCCTCGTGCTCGAAGAAGATCGGACGGTCCCGTTGCCACGGTGCGCCGGACAGCAGCGACAGCAGGCTCTCACCCTCCACGGGGGTCACCGGCTGCCCGGCGCGGCGCTCCGGGAGCGGGATGCCGGCGGCCTCAAGCAGGGTCGGCAAGATATCGATCACGTGCACCGGCTGATGCACGATGCCGGCGCGCTCGATCACCCGCGGCCACGATGCCACCAGCGGCGTGCCGATGCCGCCCTCATGCACCCAGTGCTTGAACAGGCGAAACGGGGTGTTGGAGGCGTTGGCCCACGGCAGGTCGTAGCTCTGAAAGGTGTCGTCGGGACCGGGCGCCACCGCCGGCGTGTTGCCAACGCGCATCGGGCGCCCATCCGGGGTCGGGATGGCGTAGCGGAACGGCTCCGGGCTGGCGCTGTCCTCGGCCAGGAACTCCGCGCAGCCGCCGTTGTCGGACAGGAATAGCACCAGGGTGTCCTCCGCCACGCCGGCGCCGCGCAGCGCGGCCATGATGCGGCCGATGCCGCGGTCCATGCACTCGATCTGCGCGGCGTACACGGCCATGCGCAGGTCCTCCCAGACCTGGTCGCGCGCCTCGCCCCAGGGCCGCGAGTCCGGGTCGCGCGGCGAGATCGGCCAGCGCCGGTCGAGCACGCCCATCCCCCTCAGTTCTTCGTGGCGTGCGGTGCGCACGGCGTCCCAGCCATCCCGGTAGCGCCCTTGGTAGCGGGCGATGTCGTCCGGCAGCGCATGCAGCGGCCAGTGCGGCGCCGTGTAGGCGACATACAGGAAGAACGGCGCCGCCGCCGCGGTCGCCTCGTCCACCATCGTCACCGCGTGATCGCTGATGGCGTCGGTGAGGTAGTAGGAGTTCGCCTCGGCCGCCGGGTTCACCAGCCGGTCATCATGCACCATATAAGGCGGGTTGAAATAGCTGCCGCCGCCGCCGGCCAAGGCGATCCCATGCTTCGGCAGAGTCTTGAAGGCGGACCGATGCGAACATCGGCAAGAAGGTCGCCGAGTAGGGCACTGAGGCTGGCGAGACGGAGATGACGGATGCAGTGGTCGATTCGGGACGTGCTTGTGGCGCCCCCAAAGCAGGAACTCAGGCCGGTAGCAGCAGAGTGTGGATCCAAAGAGGCGTGTTGGAGCCTCACTGCTTCAGAGTGCTGGCGCAGTGCAGGATTCGGCAGCAGACGAGGTCGTCGGCGGGACTTGGGGTAGTGGTGCGCTGAGGTCGCCTCAGGCGGGCGCCAGCAGCGCCTTGAAGGCTTCGCTCCGGCGCAGCGTGAAGTAGCGCAGGGCCTGCGCGGCGTTGTCCCACCGGCGGTGGTGCAGGATCAGCGCCAGTACGATGTTGTTGCAGGTCGCACGGTTGGCTGGCGAGAAGCCGCACCGTGCCGTACAGGCGTCTTCGCACAGCGTCTTGTCGCGGCGATGATGGTTCTTCGACTCGATCGCCCAGTGGCCGCGATTCCAGGCCAGCAGTTGCTGCGGCGTCGCGCAGGTGGCGGCCAGTGAGGTGATGCCGTAGGCGTACTCGATGCTCTTGACCCCGGTGTTCAGGTCGGTGCGCTCGCGACGTACCCGGAACACCTGCGCGACATGGGCAAAGTTGAGCGTCTTGTCGAGCGGGGTGAGCACCTCGATATGGCGCCGGTCGATACGCCCATGGCCCTTCTGCGGGTCCTCGGAGAAGCGCCCGGCAGCGTCCTCCCACGGCATGCTGGCAAGTGCCTCGAAGGTCTCCGAACAGTTCCCCTTGACGGTCAGAAGATAGTCGGCGCCATGCTGCTCGACGATGCTGACGGTGGTGTCGCGAGTGGTGTGCAGCGCATCGAGGGTGATCACCGCGCCACTGATCGGAACCACCTCCAGCAGTGCCCCGACCGCCGCCAGTTCGCCGTTCTGGTCGTGAAAGTTGAGGCTCGCGACCGGCACGCCGGTGCGGTGCTCGACCAGCGTCGCGGTCTCGTAGCGCATCGTGCCGTTGCGATTGGCGCCGCGAATCCGCTTGCCGTCGGCCGCCAGTGCCTGCCGTTGCTCCTGCGCTCCGGAGGCCGGCACGCGCGCCGTCGCATAGCGCTGCTGCATCGCTTCCAGCGCCTCGGCATCGGTTGCCATCACCACCCGGTGAATGGTCGATTTGGTGGGCGGCTCGTAGCGTCCCGTGGCGCGGTTGCGCCACGCCCCCAGCAGCTTCAGTTCCTCCTGTTCGAGCGCCTGCGCGTACTCGGCGGCCGCCACCGGCCCACGCATGTTGGACAACATCGCCAGCAGGTACACCGCCAGCACGGTCGCCAGCGAATGCTTGCGGCCCTGCCCACGGCGGTGATCCGGGACCCGCTGCAATTCCTCGTACAGACTGCGCTTGTCAACTTCGTCGCCGACCGCCGCCGGCACCCGCGCCTGCCAGCAGTCGGCCAACTCTCCACGCTGCCGCAGGATCTCGCGCGCGTCGTCGCGCAACGCGCGCACGTACATCCGCTTGGGCTTGCCGTGCGGGTCGGTGTAGTGACCGTTGCTGCGCGCATAGCCCTTGCTGTTGCCCACGTAGCTCCAGTTCGCCGCCTCGTACATGGTACCGCTGAACCGTGCCGGGTCGACGAAGCTCTCCACCACCAGCAACGGATGTCCATACTGCTCCTGCCAGTCGTCGCTGAGCCGGCGCAGCATCGCGCTCATCATGCAGGAGGCGAGATTCGCAAGTACCCCGCGCTCGCCCAGCACCAGGAACCGGGTGTTGTTCGCGATCAGATGCAGGCGCTTGAACATCTTCTTCCCGCGCCATCCTATCCAGCGATCGCGTGGCGCACACTTGAGCGCTGCCGCCTGCCAGCCGGCCAGCGCTATCCAGCGACCGCCCCATTCGGCCACGTAGCGCAGGCCGCGCCCGGCAAACCGCTTGAAGCCCAGGTAATGATGCTGATCCATCAGCTCGTCCCATTTGATCCGTTCGTCCGGTCGCACCAGCCGCACCACTACCTGGTCCAGTGAGAAGCCCGCTGGCGTTGCCGCCAACAGCGGCTCGCCGCGCAATTCCTGAAGCTGCATAGCGACAGCCTATCGACTCAATCATGGGATGTCCAGTACCCCTCAGCATGGGATCGCCCTGGCCGCCGGCCATGCCGTAGTGGGTGTCGAAGCCGCGCTGCACCGGCAGCGGATGGTCGGGCGAGCCGGGCCGCCAGGTCTCCGGGCGGTTCGCCTGGTAGCCGCCGCCGACGTGCCACTTGCCCGCCATCATGGTGCGGTAGCCGCCGCCCTGCAGCGCCTCGGCGACGGTGACGCAGTCGTCGCGCAGGTAGCCCTGATACTCCGGGATGCCGTAGTTGCCCACCATGTGGCCGACGCCGGCCTGATGCGGGTACAGCCCGGTGAGTAGCGCGGCGCGGGTCGGGCAGCAACGCGCGCAGTTGTAGGCCTGCGAGAAGCGCAGCCCGGACCCGGCCAGCGCATCGAGATTCGGCGTGGCGATCTCCGACCCGTAGCAGCCGATGTCCGAATACCCGAGATCGTCCGCCAGAATGACCACGAAATTGGGCCGCCGCGGGGCCTCTGGCTTGTTCCCGCCCACTTGCCGTTCCGGTTCCGCCATGCCGCCGAGCCTATGTCCGTTCAACCGGACATACAAGGTTGCCTATGGATGGCACCATGCCACATTCTAGTGTAAACAATGCGTCCAATACATGGTGTCTCGTATGGACGCACACACTCTTCGATCGGCCATCCTGGCAATCGCTGTCTGTTTCGTGACGGCCGCGGGATTCACGCATCCCGGCGGGACCGCGAGTGACGGCTGCCACTACTGCCGCTCGAATTGCGAGAAGTGGGACCTCGAGAAGGACCAGCGCCACTGCCACAACGGCGGCTCCGAATCCCCGGCACTCGATGACCCGGTCCCGCCCACCGTGGCGTGCAAGCGAGGCAGCGGAGAGACGTGGCGCGGGCTGGTGGTGGCACCGGAGTGCCGCTGCACACCGTATGATCGGGATGACTATCCCTATCCGCAAAGCGTCGAGCCGCTGATCGCAGAACGATTCGGGATGACATCTCCGTACGACGGCACGGTGTTTCGCAGCCTGAAGGAATCCGACATCGAGCACGTCGTATCGATTTCCGAAGCGCACGACAGCGGATTGTGCGCTGCCAGTGCCGCCATTCGCCGTCAGTTCGCGCGCGACCTCGACAACCTGGCGCTAGCCACACCGCAATTGAACCGCTACGAAAAGCGCGGTTTCGACGCTGCCGAGTGGTTGCCGGCACTGAACCGGTGCTGGTACGCCGAGACCATCGTCGCCGTACGGCAGGAGTACCGACTGACCATCGATCCACACGAGAGGGACGCTCTGAAGGCGGTGTTGGCCGCTTGTGATTCGAACTGAGGCGGCACAGTCACTCCGTGCGACGGAAGACAATGAGATTCGATCCACAGGCATCGCCTGCTCGACCGCATTTTCCGACCTGGGGACGCTGGATCCCTACGGCGCCCGCGTGCGCCAGACGCCGGGAAGGCCCGGACGACGGCCACGTTACGGCAGCGTGTTGCGCAAGGCCAGCACGTCGCTTCGCACTCCGGCGTATGCCAGCAGGTCGAGGTGCAGGGCGTGCAGCCGCCGCGCCTGCTCGTTGGCGGAGCGCGCCAAGTCCCGCTCCTGCGCCGGGTCGTCCGGCAGGTGGAACAGCTCGAAGGGATCGCGGCTGCCGCGGTAGTGCAGGGTCCAGGCGCCGTCGGTGACGCTGGTGGTCTGACGGGCGACGCGCTCGGTTGCGGCGTCCAGGGCGGACGTGGTCACCACCACCGGCCGCTCCGGCATCGCCTCGCCGCGCACCACCGGCAACAGGCTGGTGCCCTTCACGCCCGCCGGCAGCGGCAGCCCCGATAGCTCCAGCATCGTCGGCATCAAGTCCACCGACTGCGCCAGATACTCCGAGCGGCGGCCCGCCGCGGCTTTGCCGGCCTCGCCGGGGAGCCGGATCATCAGCGCCGCGTCGCTTACCTCGTCGAAGTAGGGCCAGTCGAGCCGGTCGCCGCCATCCTGGTTGCTCTTCCCGAAGCGGCCGTGGTCGCCGACGTTGAAGCCGTGGTCGGAGTGGAAGATCACCGCGGTGTCCTCGGGACAGCAGTAGTCGATCTTCTCCAGCAGTCGGCCCACCCAGGTGTCCACCAGGGTCACCTCGCCGGCGTAGAGGGCGCGCGCGTGGCGGATCTCCGCCTCGGTGGCGCCGATCTCCTCGCAGCGGGCGTACGGCGGGTGGTCGATCAGCTCGCCCGAGTACCCGGGATCGTACAGGTCGACGTAGTGTTGCGGCGGATCCCACGGCTCGTGCGGATCGAAGCAGTCCACCCACAGGAAGAACCGGTGCGGGATGGTCGGGAAGGAGCCGGTGTAGACCCGCTCGAACACCACGCTCTGCGCCGCCAGCCGGTCCAGGTTGGGCGTGCGAATCCAGGAATTGCCGCTCGCGCCGAGGTGGTCCCAGCGCAGGGTGTCGCTGACGATGAGTACGATATTCATGGGTGTCTCCCGAATGACTGTGATGGTGACATGCCGATGGCGCCGTCGAACGCCCCTACCCGCCTACCTTTTCGTGAGCCTTGGCACCGCTGCCGTATCGATCCATACTTACCGACCACCCGACCAGTGCGGAGGGGAGATATGGATCTATGGAACGAAACGGAACGGAATCTTGTTGAGTTGAATACGGAGTTGTCCCGTAGAGGTGACCCTGCCCGCATCCGCTATATGGTGATCCAGCCTGATCCGGATTGGGGGAACGAGTGGATGGTGACGACGGTGTGGGAACTGCCGCCGCCAGATCCCGGACGTGAGGTGTGGCCGGATCACGAGCTCATGGGCTACGAGCAGATGCTGGCGGATCGACTGGCCGGAGTCGCCAGTACATCGTGTTTGTTCCGTACGGCGAAAACCGTTGCCAAGGCATTCCGAAATGCCCGAGCTGTGCCTGAGGCTGCTGACAGGGTCCCGGAGAACCGGTGACTCCGGAGGGGTTGCTCGAAGCAGCCGAGGCCTTGGTTCCCCCAGGACAGGGCCGGCCATCGAGAGCACGTATTCGCCGCTCGATCTCGACGGCCTACTACGCTTTATTCACCGCATTCACGGCGGAGGTCGCGCGTCCCTACCGGCGAAACGTGAAGGCTACCGCTCGCAGATTAGTCGAACACGGCAAGGCCCGCTCAGTTTGCGACACTCTCAAAGGCGATAACCGATGCGACCGCAACCTGCGAGAGTTTGCGAAGCGATTTGTGCGCCTTTATCTGAGTCGTCAGCGTGCTGATTACGACCACACGTACGAACCGGACAAGAGCGATGCCCTGGAGGCGATCGAGCGGGCGCGACACGGCATCGATTGCTTGTCAGAGGCCCGAACCACGAGTCCCGATCAGGTGCAGATGATGTGTGTCACGACCATTGCCAGTGATACTCAACGCAAACATATCGCACGACAATCGGGCCGCTGAGAAACGCGCCGACATCATCGTTCATGCTTCATGCCATTGTTCGACGCCAAGCTGATCGGCAACCCAGGCCGCGCGGTGGGGCGCCGGCCTACCTACACGCAGCCGGGGAACTCGCGGCCGCGGATGGAGAGGAACGGCAGCAGGTCGGGGCGCTCGCGCAGCTCGGGGAGGTACCAGGTGCGGGCGCGCATGTAGTGGGTGGCGTAGCCGCGGCGGCGGTGCGGACTGCGGTTGGCGCCGCTGCGGTGGTAGGTCAGGCTGTGGTGGAAGCTGACGCTGCCGGGGCGCAGCTCGATGGGGACGGTGGGCCAGTCGCCGTCCAGCAGCGACTCGACCCGTTCCCGCGCCGCATCGGGGATCATCCCCCAGCGGTGGCTGCCGACAGCCATCCACAGGCAGCCGTTGGCGACGGTGGCCTCGTCGATCGCCGTCCAGGCGGTGAGCATGTCCATCGGGAACATGTTCAGCCACGCCTGTGAGTCCTGGTGCCAGTCCTGCTCCCCACCGTGGTACGCGGGCTTCATGAACAGCTGATCGTTGTACAGCTTGAGATCGTCGCTGCCGAGCAGATCGGCGATCACGTCGACCAGCCGGTCGGAAACGGCGTGCTCGCGCAGCACCTCGTCATGGCGCGCGAGTTGGTACATCTTGCGCACCGCGGTGGCGCCGCCTTTATTCCCGGCACCCCCGTCCAGGAACGGCGCCTCCAGTTGTATGTACTGCTCGCCAACGGAGATGCCCCGTCCCGAGGCAATCAGGTCGGCGCGCTCGGCGAGGCGCGCGATCATGTCCGGGTCGACGAGATCTTCCACGATCAGGAAGCCGTCCCGCCGGAAGTCGGCGAGTTGGCCATCGGTCAGGACGCGCAGGCGCCGCCCCGGCCGCGATCGATCTGCAGGTTGCACGCTCCGGTTGTCCGATCCCACTGCGCCTCATTCTACCGCAACAGCGCGCCGGCCGCGCGCCATGCGGGTATAGTGCGGGCCATGGACGGCCCGATTCGGTTGCACGCGGCGAGGTGGAAGCCGGCGGTCGATGCCATGCATTCGATCGATACCCAGGCATCGCCCTCCGGCCGGCGTGTTCGGGCCACGGCCCGCCACGCGCCCGGATCTCGCGGTCACGCGAGGCAGCGACGGCGGTGGCGCGCAATCCGCGGCTGAGCGTGGCACGGGGCGCGTTCCGTTACCCGGCGTTCCGGCGGGTATGGGTCACCGGGACGCTGATCGCGCTGGCCGCCTGGACGGAGCGCCTCGCGGTCGGGTGGCTGATCCTGACCGAGACCGATTCGGTGCTCCTCACCGCCGCGTCGTTTGCGGCTCGGCAGGCGCCGGGACTGATCGCGGCGCCGTTAGCGGGAGCGATCAGCGACCGCGTGCCGCGCCATCGGCTGCTGGCGATCGCGGCCGTGTTCCGGGCGCTGCTGCTGACGCTGCTGGCGATCTTCGCCCTTTCGGGCCTCGAACCGCTGTGGGTCGCGTTCGTGCTGATCGCGCTGGCCGGCGTCGGCCACTCGTTCGAGACCCCGGCCACCCAAGCGCTGGTGACCGATGCCGTTCCGCGCCGCGCCGCAATGAACGCGGTCGCGTTGCAGTCGGTCGGCGCCCGCGGCGTGGGGGCCCTGGGAGGGCTGATCGGCGGCATCGTGATCGCCAGCTACGGCGTCCCCGCCGCCATGTTCGCGGGCGCGGTCGTATCTCTGATCGGCGGGCTGGTGGTGGGGACGATGCGCCCCGTGGCGTCGCGCACCCCGCACACCGACCGCCGCGACACGTCGGTATTGAGGGACGTCGTCGACGGGTTGCGCGTGATGTTCTCCGTCCCGCTGGTGCGGACGCTGCTGGCGTTGGCGGTGCTCGTGGAGATGTTCGGGTTCGCCTACCATTCGGTGCTGCCCGCCGTGGCCCGCGACGTGCTTGACGTGGGCGAGGTGGGGTTGGGCGCACTGAGCATGATGGCCGGCTTCGGTTCGTTGGCGGGGGTGCTCGCGCTGACCGCGATCGGCAACGTGCGCCGCAGGGGTCTGTTGCTGATCGGCATCACCCTCGGCTACGGCGCGTTTCTGCTGTTGTTCGCTTCCTCCGGCGTGTTCCCGCTGTCGCTGGTCCTGATCACGGGCGTGGGGGCGATGGCGGCGGCGTTCGACGCGATGCAGTGGATCCTGCTACAGCAACACGTGCCGGACCATATGCGCGGCCGGGCCATCGGCGGCTGGGTGTTTGCGATCGGCTTCGGGTGGGTGGGCTACCTGGCCCTCGGCGGCGCCGCGGAGACCTTCGGCGTGCAGTGGGCGCTGGCCGCCACGGGCGCGCTGGTGGTGCTCACTGGTCTCGCCGCCGCCGCGCTGGCCCCGAAGCTGCGGTCGGCATCATAGTGAACGACTAGGTAGTCGGCGAACTCCTCCACCTTGGGCCGCTACGAGGCATTCATGATGTCCTCGCAGGTCAGCGGATGCAGGCCCATGGCGTCGCCGATCGTGCCGATCACGCTGGCGTCGTGAATGCCTTCCACGTTGATCCACGACACCGCCTCCGACTGCAGCGCCGACGCGCAGCAGCTCGCCAGCTCGTGCTGCGGGCATTGCTCCTCGCGGTACTCCTGGCGCGTAAACTCCATGATCGAGACGCGCGGCGCGCTGTCGGGCGCCTGCCCGATGTGGATCAGGTCGCCCGGCGCCGCGCCGAGCTGCGCGGTAATCGGACTGTCTGTCTCCTTCATGACGTCAATCCCGCTCATGTTCTTGCCTCCCCTTCCCGTCACACACCGCGCAACCCGGCGGCATCGTCGATCGGCTCCTGGTAGCCGCGCACCGCGCCGCTCATCACGTCGGCAATGGTCACCGGCCCGCCGCTCGCCGCCGACTCCAGCATGGCGTAGACCACGGCGACCGCGCGCATGCCCTGCTCCACGTCCACCTCCACGGCGGCGCCTCCCGCAACGGCCTTTCCCAGCTCGGCGTACTCCACGGCGATCAGCTTGCGGTCGATCGCCGGGAACTCCAGTTCGTAGCTGGCCAGCCGCGCGCCGCCGAACAGGCGCGCGGTCGCCTCTTCCAGATGATACTCCGGCGCCAGTTCCAGCAGCTCTGCGCCGCCGTGCCGCTGGCCGCTCCGCTCAAGCGCAAAAGGCTCTCCCAGGCGGTCGGGCGGCAACTCCACGGCGCCGGCGGAGCCGTACAGGGCGCGCCGCCACTGCGGCAGCCCGCGCGCCGCGTGATCGGCCACGTATTGGCCGGCGGCGCCGTTGGCGAAGCGCAGCGTCGCGTACAGCGCGTCTTCGGCGTCGACGGCGAACCGCTCCGGCATCTGCCGCTGCCAGCGCCCGTATACACCGCCGGGGTTGACCGCCCCGCCGCCGGCCGCGCGCGCCGGGTTGGCGCGCTCCGGCTCGTGCAACCGCGCCTGCGCGTACACCTCCGCCACCGGCCCGCACAGGTACTCCATCATGTCGGTGTCGTGCACGCCGGCGTCCACCAGCAGCCCGCCCTGCTCCTTGCGGTGCCGCCACACCGTGATGAACATCACGTCGGAGCCGCCCAGGCTGTTGTGCAGGTAGAAGCGCGGCGCGCCGATGGCGCCGGCGTCGATCAGCGCGCGTGCCAGCCGGTTCAGCGGATCGCGGCGGTAATTCTCCGCCACGCTCACCACCAGCCCTGAGTTGTCGGCGCGCTGCCGGATGTAGCGGCAGGCGGCCACCGACACGCCCAGCGGCTTCTCCACCATCACGTGCCAGCCCTGCTCCAGCGCGCCCGCCACCACGGTGTGGTGCCCGACCGTACTGGTGGTGATGTCCACCGCCTGCACGCTCAGCGAGGCCAGTTGCTCCAGGTTCGCCGCGGTCGCCGGCCGCACCCCGAAGTGGCGCTCCGCGACGGCGGCCAGCGAGTCGGCGTTGGCGGCCACCGGATCGCACGCGCCGACCAGCCGGAACGGGCTCAGCCCGGCGCGGTGCAACTCTGCGAGCCCCTCCAGGTGGCGATGTCCCATACCGCCACAACCGACGATGGCGAGCGCAATCTGCTCCATACGATCCTCCCGGCCGCATGGTATACCGACTGGCGCCGATGGCGGCAGTGCGCTACGTTCTGGCCATGAACCAGATACCGATTGTGGATACCCACCAGCACCTTTGGGACATCGATCTGCTCAACCTGCCGTGGCTCGACGAGGCGCCGCAGCTCGCCCGCCACCACCGCATCGACGACTACCTGCGCGAGGTCGCCGGCCACGGCGTGGCCAGGGCGGTCTACATGGAGGTGGACGTGGCGCCCGACGAGCGCCCGCGCGAGCGCGAACTGATCACCGCGCTGTGCCGCGACCCCGGCGCGCCCACCAGCGGCGCGGTATTCGGCGCCACGCCCGGCAGCGTCGAGTTTCCCGCCACCGTCGACGCCCTGGCCGCCAACCCGTATGCCAAGGGCGCGCGCCTGGTGCTGCACCCGCCCAACCTGCCGGGCGACTACTGCCTGCAGGATGCGTTCGTCGACGACATGCGCAAGCTGGGCGCGAACGGCCTGCTGTTCGACATCTGCATCCGCCCGACCG
This sequence comes from Spirochaetia bacterium, assembly GCA_965262935.1. Lineage (GTDB taxonomy): Bacteria > Spirochaetota > Spirochaetia > SZUA-6 > Bin103 > Bin103. Next base: position 4,036,722 of record OZ253572.1, read on the forward strand.
ATCTGGCCTCTGCCGCCGAGTTGGCGCGCCGATGCCCCGGCATGACCTTCATACTCGACCACTGCGGCAACGCCGACCCGCACATCGTCGCCGGCAACGGCGGCAACCCCGACGACCCCGTGTACGGCCACACGCGCGAGCAGTGGATGGCGGACATGCAGACGGTGGGCGCGCAGCCCAACGTGGTGTGCAAGATCTCCGGCATCGTGGCGCGCGCCGCCGCCGGCTGGTCCGCCGCCGACCTGGCACCGGCGGTCAACCACTGCATCGACAGCTTCGGCGAAGACCGCATCGTGTTCGGCAGCGACTGGCCGGTATGCACCTTCGGGGCGCCCCTCGGCGAGTGGATCACCGCCCTGCGCGAGATCGTCAGCACCCGCCCCGAACGCCTCCAGCACAAGCTCCTGCACGAAAACGCCGAACGCATCTACCAACTCGCGTAACGCTCGACCCCGTGCTGTTTCACGCCTGCCGCCCGCGTGCTCCGGCACGGGAACGCCGAACTCATCACCAAGTCGGCTAATCCGCGCTGGGTTCGATCTCCGCGGCTCATGCTCACGCGGCTCGTGGTGGTAGCGGAACACGTGCGCCGGGAAGAGGCCCACTCGGTGCGGCGTCCCGATCAATCTGGGGTCGTTGCAGCGCACGAGCGCACGGCCGCAACCGGCGGCTCCCAAAGCGCGTCGAACGCCACAACTACGTTCAGCGTCTCTCCATACCACTCGGGCATCGCCGTGTGCGGACCAATGGTGATGCCGGCGGCTTCCAGCCGCGCCACGGTCGGTGCCAGCGGCTCGCCGGTACCCCGCCAACCTGCCATCGGTGGCACCGCCGGCAGCGGTTCCCCATCCGGGCGCAGGAATTGGAACTGGCCGGCGGCATCGGCGACCACCTGAAACCCAATCTCGTGCACCGTGCGGTGGTGGAGGCGGCACAGGCTGACCAGATTGGCGAGCCGCGTCTCCCCGCCGTCGGCCCAATGTTCGACGTGGTGGGCGTCGCAATGGCGCGAGCTACAACCGGGGAACTGACACTGATTTCGATCCCGACCCTCCAGGGCGCGGCGCAGCGCGGTTGGGACCGTGCGCGTCTTGCGCCCGACGTCGAGCACTTCGCCGTCGTGGCCGTCGGGGCCATGATACAGCACCACCAGCCCGGCATCGCAGGCGACGCGACGCGCCACCTCCGCGCCGACGTGCAGCCCCCCTGCCTGCTCGATCACCGCCTGACCAGCGTCGAGTCCGGGCGCCGATGCCGATGCCGATACGGCGGGTTCCGAAGCCGGCGCGTTGTCGGCGCGCGTTTCCGCGGAAACGCGCGGGGCGGCTCGGACGACCTCGCGGGAGCAAAGGGCATCCGCGTCCACGTGCACCGTTACCTGGTAGCGATCACCCGCATTTGCTGGATCGAGTCCGCCAGCCAGAGCGCCCTCAGCCAGCAGCCCCAGTGCATCCGCGCGCCGTTGCCCGATGTTTGAATCGTCGCCCTCCGCGGCTGCCGGCGACTGCTCCAAGGCCGCCTCCAGGGCGCGCATCACCACCGCCCCCACCTCCGGCGTCAGCCGCGCGCGCAGCAGGACCATGCCGTCATCGTCCACCCGGGTGCTCAGCGAGCGGCGCGCCAGTCGTACCAGCTCGGCATCCGGCTGCGCCGCCCGATCCGCCTGCCGCCACGCCCGCACCAGCCGCTCCACGTGCGCGGCGGTGGCACAGCAGGCGACGGCGACCAGACGTGCTTCGGTGGCGGGAGTGGCCACCCGAGTAAGGGCACGCACCTTCGAGTAGGAAAGCCGCCCGCAGGCCATGGCGGCACTGACGTGGTTCAAATCCTCAAGCGCCTCTGCGACACGCATCTTCTCGCGTGCGGCACCGAGGTCGAGGCCGGTACGCCAGTTGAGCCAGTGGGCGCAGGAGCGAAATCCTTCCCAGCCGTAGTGGCGGTCGAACTCACGCAAGTAGCAGAGGAGTTCGTAGGTGGCGGCCTGGATGCGCGCGGACAGCTCGGCGATACGGTTCTCAAGCAGCTTCAGGTCGTGTGGCTGGCTGCACGCCGAGGGCGACGCAACGGAGACGCCGGTGCATGGGCCGGCTTCGTTTTCACGGAACGCTGGCTCCCGCTTGTCGGGATTTGCAGGTACCAATCGCACCGCAGCGGGAGCTCCCGGGGTTTCGCTGTCGTCCGATACCGTTGTGGCGGTGACCATAGCCCGCGCATACTGCTCGGTGATCGAGAATCCAGACGCCGCCGGCGTCGCCTGGGGTGGCAAGGTTGTCGTGTCTGGTGCCATGACAATGATCTTACACCCGGTTTGCGATGCCCCCCTCCTGGCCCGTGGACGGCCCGTTGGCCCGGTTTTGGACTTTGCCGGCAAAACTCGTGCCCGCGGAGCCGAGAGAGCGCGCTACGTGCGAAATGAGAACTAATTCGCCGGACGGGGGGACTTTGCGAACTCAGGCGTCCGTGACCGTGTCAACCCCTCCAACGGCGAAAACCGGCGAAAACTGCGAATTTCAGACCTTTTCCAACCCACACCCGTTCCTCATTTTCCGCCCGCAGGCCTTGCGACGTCGAACTTCAGCAGGGTTGTACGATCTCAGAGTTTCTCAAGTTGGAACGTACCTTCGCCCCATCCAAAACGAACGACATCCTCATTGATTGTGCCGGTTTCCTTGTCTTCGAATTCACACCCATGCTTTCCGCTATCATGATACTCGAAAGTCAGCCGGCAAGTCGTGATGAAGTCGGTAATACCGTCACGTCTGAAGGTTACGGTAACGGTCCCAGTGTCACCGCTCCTTGTGTACTTCCACTTTCCCTCAAGGTCTCGGAATCTCGGATTTCTGGCGTCGTCCACGTCCCAGAAGTAGTAGTTGATCGTACGCGCGACGGGCAGCTCCGTGACCGATGGTTCATGCGAGTCCAACGGCCCGCCGCTCTCCTTGTTGGTAAGCTCCAGCTTGTATCCAACCAGCGTGTCTGGAGCCAGCCCGCTCGTCGTGACGGTCACTTGGCAGCCGGAGAGTAGGCCTGCGAGCGCGATAGGCGCCAGCCAAACGAGTCTCTTGTTCATGATTCTCCTCCGCAAACAACGCTTCTCAGGGGTGAGACGCGGCGGCTTGGCGGGAAGCCCGTCCCGCCAAGCACTTCATATGGACATAGTAGCGGGTTCCGCGCGGGAAGTCGCACTCCCCAGCGCCAGCCTGGCCAGCCACCAGCGGGAACGGCGCCGCGCGGACGCGAGCCTGCGTGGGCGGCGTCAGTTCTTGGCCGGGGGCCAGCTGGTGCCGCCGCGGCCGGCGACGTGGTTCATCTCGCTGGCTATCAGGGTGGCGTGCAGGCGGTCGGTCAGGTGGGAGCGGCGGGCGGCGTGCTCCGGGGCGCTCCACAGGTTGGTGGTTTCGCCGGGGTCGGCTTCCAGGTCGTACAGTTCGCCCTCCGGGTCGCGGCGGGCCTCCGTATCGTGGAACAGCGACAGCTTGTGGCGGCCGTCGTGGAACATGGTGCCGCAGGTCGGCGGATCCCAGTAGCCGCGGTTGCCGTAGCCGGAGTTGCGGTACATCGTGAGCGCATGGTCACGCGGCGCCGCCACCTCGCCCGCCGGCATCCCGGCGGCGTGCAGCAGGGTGGCGGCCAGGTCGTGCGGCTGCACCAGCTCCCCTACCCGCGTGCCCGCCCGCTGCGCCGCCGGCAGGCGCAGGATCAACGGCACCCGGGTGCAGGGGTCGTAGAAGTAGGCGCCCTTGGTGATCAACTCGTAGTCGCCGATCATGTCGCCGTGGTCCGACACGAACAACACCAGGGTGTTGTGCGCCAGACCGCGCCGCTCCAGCTCGGCGAGGATGCGGCCCACCTGCCGGTCGAGAAAGGCGACCGAGGCGTAGTAGCCGTGCCGCACGTCGGCCAGATCGCCGCCGCCGGAATGCCCGCCGTAGCGGCGGCGGAACCCCTCGCGTTCGCGCGCCACCCCGCTCGGCACCGGCTCGTGCGCCGCGGTCAGCGGGCGCACCGGATCGATGCCGGCGCGGTCCACCAGGCCGCCCGCCTCCGGCGGGTAGTCGAAGTAGGGCGAATGGGGATCGAAGAAGCTCACGTTGAGGAAGAACGGCCGCGCCGGGTCGCGCTCGGCGAGGAAGGCGATGGCGCGCTCGGCGGCCCAGGTGCTGAAGTGCGCCTCGGCGGGATGGTGGTCCTGCGGGCCTGATTGGAGGCGGTGCAGAAACTCGGGGTGGTGCTCGCGCAGCCAGGCGGCGTAGCCGTTGAACGGCGAGTCGAGATGGATCTGCGGATCGATGCACCACTCGTAGCGGTCGAAGCCGTCGTGCGGGTGGCGCCGCTCCGCCTCCACCATGCGCCCCGACACGTGCAGCTTGCCGACCAGCGCGGTCTGGTAGCCGAGCCCCTTCAGATGCGCCGGCAGCAGCACTTGGTCGTCGGGCAGCGTGTCGTGCAAACGGTACACGCCGTGCCCCGGCAGCGGCTTGCCGGTCAGCATGCAGGCGCGGCTCGGCGTGCAGATGGTGGCGTTCACGTAGCAGCGCTCGAACAGCACGCCGCCCGCGGCCAGACCGTCCAGGGCAGGCGTGGCAATGGCGCGGCAGCCGTAACAGCCGAGCGTGTCCCAGCGCTGCTGGTCGCTCATGATGAGCAGAATGTTGGGTTGCCCCGCCATCATGCGATGCGCAGCCTGCCGCACGGCCCTTCCCGGTGTCAAACGGCCCTCGCCCACGCGCGCCGGAACGGGGCCGGAGCGGCGCGGCTGCGCTCGGTTGACCTGACCGGGCGGGCTCCATAGGATTGCCGCGATTCATGGCGGACCTGCCCGCGGCACAACACTTGGCCCCGACCCGGCAATCCACTTGGCAGCGCGCCGTCCGCGTGCTGCGCAAGGACCGCTATCTCTACCTGATCTTCCTGCTGCCGTTCCTGTACTTCCTGGTGTTCCACTACCTGCCGATCTACGGCGTCATCATCGCCTTCAAGAACTACAAGGTGGCGCTCGGCATCTGGGGCTCCAAGTGGGTCGGCCTGCAGTACTTCATCGAGTTCCTGACCGATCCCTACGCTTGGAAGCTGATCCGCAACACCATGCTGCTGTCGCTGTACAGCATCGTGTTCGGCTTTCCGATGCCGATCATCCTGGCGCTGCTGCTCAACGAAATCAGGATCTCCTCGTTCAAGCGCGTGGTGCAGACGGTGAGCTACCTGCCGCACTTCATCTCGGTGGTGGTGGTGGCCGGGATGATCGTGCAGTTCCTGTCCAGCGAAGGCCTGGTGAACCGCATCATCGTGGCGCTGGGCGGCGATTCGTTCCCGTGGCTCATGCAGCCGCGCTGGTTTCCGTCCATCTACGTCATCTCCGGCGTCTGGCAGCACGCCGGCTGGAGCTCGATCATCTACCTGGCCGCCCTGTCGGCGATCGACCCGGAACTGTACGAGGCCGCCACCATCGACGGCGCCGGCCGGTTCCCGCAGATGCGCCACATCACCCTGCCGGGCCTCGCCCCGACCATCACCATCCTGCTGATCCTCGATCTCGGGCGCATCATGGCGGTCGGCTGGGAGAAGATCCTGCTGTTGTACACCGGCGCCACCTACGAAACCGCCGACGTGCTGCAGACCTACATCTACCGCCGCGGCCTGGAGGGCGCCGACTTCAGCTACGCCACCGCCGTGGGCGTATTCCAGGGACTGGTGGGACTGGCGTTCGTGGTCGGCGCCAACTACCTGTCGCGCCGCCTGTCGGATACCAGCCTGTGGTGAAGTCGCTGCCGGCGCCGCGCCTGCGCGCCCTGTTGGGCGACCGCCCGCTCGGCTCGCACCTGTTCGACGTGCTCAACATCGCGCTGCTGCTCGGCGTGGTCCTCATCACCCTGTACCCGATGTACTACATCGCCATCGTGTCGATCTCGGACGGCAAGGAAGTGCTGCTCGGCCGCGTGCGCTTCTGGCCGCGCGGCATCAACCTGCAGTCCTACCAGATCGTCCTGCGCGACCCGACCATCATCCGCTCGCTGTTCAACTCGATCTTCTACACTGCGACCGGCACGCTGATCAATCTGGTGCTGTCCACCCTGTGCGCCTACCCGCTGTCGCGGCGCGACTTCTCCGGGCGCAAGCTGCTCACCCTGTACGTGGCGATCACCATGTTCTTCCAGGGCGGCCTGATCCCCCTCTATCTGGTGGTGCTGCAGCTCGGTCTGCTCGACACCATATGGGCGATCGTGCTGGTACCGGCGATCAACGCCTTCTACATGTTCATCATGCGCACCTACTTTCAGGGCCAGCCGACGGCGCTGCACGAGGCGGCGATCATCGACGGCGCCAACGACATCCAGATCCTGGCGCGCATCGTGGTGCCGCTGGCCAAGCCGATCATGGCCACCATGCTGCTGTTCTACGCCGTCCAGCATTGGAATAGCTTCTTCCATGCCCTTATCTTCCTGACCGAGAAGAAGCGCTATCCGCTGCAACTGATCCTGCGCAGCGTGGTCGTCGAGAGCACCTTCGAGCAGATGAACGACATCGGCGCCGCCACCGACTTCATGGTGCTGGAGAAGACGATCCGGTTCTCGGTGATCATGGTTTCGACATTGCCTATTCTGCTGGTGTATCCCTTCCTGCAGAAGTATTTCGTGAAGGGCGTCATGATTGGCGCCCTGAAGGGATAACTAACCCATCAGCGCGCCTTTAGAGCGCGCAAAAGGAGTTTCCATGAAGTTTTCGTTTTTGGCGGCAGGGCTGGCCCTGCTGCTCGTTTCCGGCACGGTGTGGAGTGCCGGCGAGGCGGAGGGCGCCGCGGGCGCCGAGCGGGTGACCATCACCTACATGCGCCCCGAGCACCCGTCGTCGCCGATCCGTCCCGACGCACCGGTGTATGAGGCGATCCGCGAGGCGCTCAACATCGACCTGCAGATCGAGGCGATTCCGAGCGGCGATTTCAACGCCAAGGTGCAGCTCTTGCTCGGTACCGCCCAGCTTCCCGACATCGCGCGGCTGCGGCAGCGGCAGGTGAACGACTTTGCCGATTCCGGCGTGTTCCTGGCGCTCAACGAGCCGGTGCAGAATCAGGCGCCGGCGCTGTGGGCCAAGATCATGGCCATTCCCGACGCCCGGAAGACGTTCATCGACGGCACCATGTACTACGTGCCGCAGATGGATTCCTTTCAGAAGATCCTGGCTCCGATTCCGATGATCCGGCGCGACCTGCTGGACGACGTCGGGCTGGAAATGCCGGACAGTTTCGACGAACTGTATGACACGCTGGCCACGTTCAAGCGGGAGTATCCCGACAGCCAGCCGTGGACCGTGCGCGGCGGCACCCGCAACCTGCTCAACCGGGCCGCGTTTCCCATGGGCATGGGCTGGAGCATCCACTGGGTGCCGGGCGAGCAGCGCTGGGTGTACGGCACCGTCAAGCCCGAGTTTCGTACCATCCTGGAGTACTTCCGCAGCGCCTACGAGGACGGCGTGCTCGATCCCGACTTCGCCATCAACTCGTCGAGCCAGTGGCACGAGAAGCTGGGCTCCGGCAAGGCGCTGTTCTATTACGACAACATGACCTTCGGGCTGAACTACACGCTCAGCCTGCGCCAGATGAAGCCGGAAGCGCTGTTCTGGCCGGTTCCGGTCATGGAGAACGAGTTCGGGACGCGGCGCAACTTCTCCTATCCGCGCCACTGGCTGTCCTCCGGCTTCACGGTGGCCGCCGACAGCAAGCACCACGACCGCATCATGGAGCTGTTCAACTGGATGGCCGACGGCGAGGGCGAGCTGATCACCAACTGGGGCCTCGAGGGCGAGCACTGGCATCGCGTCAACGGTGAGATCGAGGCATTGCCGGAGGTGCTCGACACCTACCGCGGCGCCTCCGACCCGCAGCGCGCGATGCGTGCCTCGATCGGCACCGGCCTCCTGCAGTTCGCGCTGCTCGTCGACCAGAAGCCGATCTACTACTACGATCCGGCGGAGGTGTCGGACTGGTACGCGCAGGTCAACTCCGATCCCAACATGCACCTGCCGGTGCTGCCGCCGGCGTTCAACGAAGCGGAGCGCGAGCGCCTGAAGCGGTTGATCACCGACGTCGACAACATCCTCGACCCGGCGCTCGACGGGTTCATCGTCGGCACCCTGTCGATGGACGAGTTCGACAACGTGATGCAGCAGGCAATCGCGGCCGGCGCCGAGGAGATCGAGGAGATCTACAACGTCGCCGAGGCACGTCTGCGCTAGCCGACGCCTCGCACCATAGCAGCTCGGGCCGCGTGTGCGCCGGCGGCAAGTGCCGGCCAGCGCGGCTCGGGCTGCTCCGATGGATGATTTCGACAGCGTGATGCAGCAGGCGATCAAGGCCGGCGCCGAGGAGATCGAGGAGATCTACAACGCCGCCGAGGAGCGCACGCGGCAGAGTTAGCCGCGCTCATGTGGTAGTACGCGCCGCCGGGTCCCGGCGCGACGGCGCGCACTCGTCAGGCGCCGTCGAAGCGCACACCCACCTTGAGGGCACCGTCGGCGCGCGAGCGTGCCAGCTCGTAGGCGCGCGCCACCTCCTGCAGCGGGAACACGTGACTGATCAGCGCCGTTCGGCGACGACGAGTGGCCGTATACGTTCCATCTCGCTTCCGAGGGTCTGCGCGGCGTCCCATAGGTCTACCGCTCGTTGCGCGTTGAGCCAGAACCCGGGGGAGTTGCCAAACAAACGAGCCAGCCGTAGTGCCATCTGCGGACTTACCGCGCGACGCTCGAGCAGCAATTCGTTGATCGTCTGACGCGACACCCCCAATGCCGCAGCGAGGCTCGTCACACTCAAGCCGTAATCGGGCAAGAAATCCTCCCGCAACATTTCCCCCGGATGAACGGGGCGAACTTTCCTGTTGCCGGTGTTGCGCATGCTCATTCGGCCCGCTCCTCAGTGATAGTCAGTAATCTCGACATCGAAAGCATCACCCTCAGCATACCGAAAACAGATACGCCATTGATCGTTGATGGAAATCGAGTATTGGCCCGCCCGGTCACCCACGAGCCGGTGGAGTCGATTGCCGGGTGGTACCCGGAGATCGTCCAGACGGGTCGCCACGTCGATGTACTCCAGCTTCCGCCTCGCCCGACGAACGACATCCGCGGGGAGCCGCCTCGACGTGCCGGTCTCGTACAGTTGCTTCGTATGCCGGTCGGCAAACGTTACGATCAACAAGCGTACCGTAACGGGTCACGTGACACGTGTCAAGGCACACAGCAGAAAGGCTGGATCGCTTTGGTGCCCGCGCAGCGCCGCAGCGCGACCGGCGCCGGACTCGCGCTGCTGTGATAGCTGCCAGAGCTGAGCGACCATCCCTCGGTCTTGGCGTGGTGTTGCGGAGTACGCATGCTTAGCTGCAGAGGCGTATGCTCACCGGGATGGCGACTTGCGCCGATTGGATCGTAGCGGCCGGCGAAGCGGCGCCGTGGTACGCTGGCGCGGTGAGTGACCGACCCAACATCCTCGTGCTGATGACCGATCAGCAGCGCGCCGACGCCATGAGCTGCGCCGGCAACCCGATCCTGCGCACGCCCGCCATGGACGCCATCGCGGCCGCCGGCGTGCGCTTCACCGATGCCTGCGCCTCCACCCCGGTGTGCGTGGCCTCGCGCATGAGCTTCATCACCGGCCACCGCGCGGCGCGTACCCACTGGGTGGACAACAGCGCCCTGCCCGGCCCGGTACCGGAGCTGCCGACCATGATGGGCCTGCTGCTGCGCGCCGGCTACTGGACCCACGGCGTGGGCAAGATGCACTTCCGTGGCCGCTCCTACGGCTTGCGCAACCTGCTCACCATGGAGGAAGGCGTCGCCCAGCGAGTCGACGACGATTACCTGCGCTACCTGCGCGACGCCGGCGTGCAGGCGCGCTTTCCCAAGGGGTTCCGCGACCTGCTCTACTTTCAGCCGCAGACCAGCGGCGTGCTGGTGGAGCATAGCGCCAGCAACTGGGTCGCCGACCGCTCCGTCGAGTTCCTGCGCGAGCACGCCCGCTACCGCTCCGACCAGCCGTTCTTCCTGTGGTCCTCCTGGATCGCGCCGCATCCGCCGTTCGCGCCCAGCGAGCCGTACGACGACCTGTACGATCCGGCCGCTATGCCGCTGCCGGAATACGCCGACCGCCCGCTCCATGACCTGCCGTCCGCGCTGTGGCCGCACCGCGCCCGCCTGGACGGCGCCCACCGCGACCCCGACCGCATGCGGCGCATCCGCGGCCTCTACTACGGCCTGATCGGCCAGGTCGACGACGGCATTGCCCGCATCATGGCGGCGCTGCGCAACCTGCAGCTGGAGCAGAACACGGTAATCCTGTTCACCGCCGACCACGGCGAGATGCTCGGCGACCACGGCCTGTCGCAAAAGAACTGCCCGTATGAGCCATCGGTGCGCGTGCCGCTGCTGCTGCGCTGGCCAGGCCGCACGCACGCCGGCACCACTTGCGCCGATCCGGTCGGCCAGACCGATGTGCTGCCTACGCTGGTGGCGGAGCTGGGGCTGGACTACCCCGCCGACCACGGCCCGCTGCCCGGCGAGAGCCTGCTCGGCGTGCCCGGCGGCGGCCTCGCCTCCGAGCGCGGCGACTACGTGATCGACTACGGCCAGGGTGTGCGCCGTTGGATCGCGGTGCGTACACGCCGCCACAAGTATGCGCTGTTCGCGTGCGACGGCGGCCGAGAAGAACTGTACGACCTGCACGCCGACCCGCACGAGCGCCACAACCTGGCCGCCGCACAGCCGGAGCTGGCCGCCGCCTTCCGGGAGCGCGCCCTGGAGTGGGAGCGGACCTCCGGCCTTGCCCACGCGCCGGGAGAGGCCGCCTCATTCAGCGGGCCGCGCTTTCGCACCTGGCCGACGCCCGCACACATCCCATCCGAGGAGGAACTCCGCGACGTTGCAGTCAACGAAGGGCCGTGGCCGAAGCGCGTCCCCGATGATGAGGCCGCCACGCTGGAGAGCTTCCCGCATGCCTTCACTCGCGCCATCAGCAAGGAGACCACGCTCAGCCCCGACAAGCTCTGCGTGGCCACCTACAAGCGCAAGATCAGCCGCCTCGGCCGCCACGACCAAGGCGGCGAATCGCTCGTCGGAACCCCCTGGGAGCAAGCCTGGCACGACGCCTGAACGCCGTCCCGGCTCCCGGCGGAACTACTTGTAGGGATCGGCGGCGTCGCGCAGGCCGTCGCCGACGGCGTTGTAGCAGTTTTGGATATCAATATGGAATGATCGGTCGCCATGTGATAGGATCGCTGGCATGGCTGAATACCGCGCCACCACCGCACCGCGCCCGGCGGAGCACGAGGCGCCAACGCTGGAGTTTCCCGGCTGCCGGCCGGTGCGCATATCGCGCGCCGAGATCGCCGACTACGAGCGCCGCATCGAGTACTGGGACGCCGCAACCGAGGTCGCCATGGTGTGCGAGCCGGTCAGCGTTTACCACGAACAACCGGGGCAGGTGTTGGCGGGGTTGCTCAAGACCATCGCCCACCTGCGCGGCTCGCCGATTGCTACCTTCGGCGCGGCCGACCTCCTGCTGCGCGACGCCGATGGCGCTTGGCGGCGCGTCCTGGAGGCCGACCAAACCGTATATCTGCACCCGCGCACGACGCGGCCCGAGGGTGCCAGGATCGAAGTGGGTAGCGACACCCTGCCGGACGTGGTGCTGGAGGTGGACAACACTACCGACGTGCGCCGCGGCAAGCTGGCGCTGTACGAGTCGTGGGGCTTCTCGGAGGTGTGGGTCGAGGTGCCTGATGAGTCCTCGCCGAGCCGCCCGGCCGGCCTGCGCCCCGGCTTGACGATTCATCTGCTGGAGAGCGGCCGCTTTCGGCCCGCGGCGAGCAGCCGGGCATTCCCAGGCTGGACGGCGCAGGAGATCCATCAGGCGCTGAACGAGCGCGAGGTGTCGTACGTCACCATGGCCGCGTTGCGCAGAGTGGGACGAACGCTCGGCGCGGCAGTAGGAACCGGCCCGGACGACGACCCGTTGCTGCGCGAGGAGCGCCTGCAGGGCCGCGCCAAGGGCCATGCCGAGGGCCACGCCGTGGGCCGGACGGAGGCCCTTGTGGAGACCCAGCGAGATGCCGTGCTGCAGGTACTGAAGCTGCGCGGCCTGCCGGTGTCGGCGGCGTTCCCCCGGCGCCTGGCCGAGTTCACGGCGGCCTCCACCGCGATGCTGGTGCAGGCCGCTTTGGAGTGCCACGACGAGGCCGACTTCCTGCACTTGATTCGCCACAAGCAGCCCTGAAACGCAGAGCTGCCCTCCGGCAGATCCAGATAGCCGCCACCCCGCTCCGGCCCGCGACCACCGACAGCCGACAAAATTCTTTCGTGCCGCCGATGCCGCGAGGTCGGTCTAATCCAATAGGGGCCGCCTGGGGCCCACGCGCCTGCGCGCGGGTGGCCGTCAACCCCGCCGCCGCCATCCTTCGGCTTCGCCACCGCCGCGCCTGGCACCGCGTCAACGGTGAGATCAAGGAGATCGACAACGCCGCGACGGCGCGCACTCGTCAGGCGCCGTCGAAGCGCACGCCCACCTTGAGGGCACCGTCGGCGCGCGAGCGGGCCAGCTCGTAGGCGCGCGCCACCTCCTGCAGCGGGAACACGTGACTGACCAGTCCCTGCACGTCGATCGCGCCGCCCACGATCAGGTCCAGCGCCAGCCGGAATGACCGTTTGCCCGGCTCCGCGGCGGCGCCGCTGACGCTGGTGATGTGGCACTGGGCGCGGAACAGCGTATAGAAATCGACCGGGAAGGTGTCCTGCTTGGGCAGGCCGAAGAACAGGATGCGGCCGCCGCGGCGGGCCAGCCGCGGCGCCAGGTTGACGGCCTCCGGGGAGCCCGCAGCCTCCACCACCAAGTCGGCCATGGCGCCGCCGGTGAACGCGGCCACCCGTGCCACCGGGTCGTCGCGTTCGGGATGCAACGCTTCATCGGCGCCCATGCGCAGCCCGGCAGCGATGCGGGCGTCGCTCAGGTCCAGCACCAGGATCCGGTCCGCGCCGAGGCGGCGCAGCATCGCCACGAAGAACAGCCCGGCGCTGCCCTGTCCGATCACCACGGCGCTCCTGGCGACCACGTTGCCCACCTGCCGGCAGCCGTACACCACGGTGCCGAGCTGCTGCGCCAGCACCAGGTGCTCGGCCGGGAGATGCTCCGGCAGCGGAATCAGGTCGCCGCGGCGCGTGACGAAGCGCTCGGCCATGCCATGCTGTTGCGTCACCAGCGCGAGCACGCGGGCGCCGGTCGCCAGCCCGTCGGGCGCGGTGGCCGCCGGATCCGGCGCCGTCACCCGCGCCACGATCTCGTGTCCGGAAACGCCGGGCGGCAGCGGATAGGCGTCGGCGCCACCGCTGAACACGGTGCGCAGATCGCTGCCGCAGATGGTGACCAGCTCCGGTTTCAGTTGGACCTGTCCCGCGGCCGCTTCCGGAGCCGGCGCGGCGACCACCTCCACCTGCCCGGGCGCGACGACACGGGCAGCGCGAATGGTGGCGCTCAGTTCGGCGTCGGTGAGCCCGCTCGCCCGCCGCTTCGTATTCATGCAAGCTCCTCGTAACTATTTGTAGGGGTCGGCGGCGTCGCGCAGGCCGTCGCCGACGGCGTTGTAGGACAGCACCGTCACCACCACGAACAGTCCCGGTATCAGCAGCCACGGGTGCAGCGCAATCACGTTCACGTTGGAGGCCTGCTGCAGTGCAACACCCCAACTTACCGTCGGTGACGTCAGACCCAGGCCCAGGAAACTGAGGCCGGTCTCGCCGATGATCATTCCCGGTATCGCCAGGGTGACGTGTACGATCAGGTAGCCGACGAAATTGGGCAGCATGTGCCCGGTGATGACCCGATAGTCGGTGGTGCCGGCCACCTTCGCCGCGGTGACGAAGTCCTCTTCCCGGAGCTGCAGGATCTTGCCGCGCACCGTCCGCGCCAGCCCCGTCCAACCGAGGATGGACAGGATCACGGACATCAGGAAGTACTTGGTCACGGGAGGCCACTCCAGTGGTATTGCCGCGGCCAGCGCCATCCACAGCGGCAGCCCGGGCATAGCCTCGACGAACTCCACGATGCGCTGAATGACCATGTCCACGCTGCCGCCGAGCAGGCCGGAGGCGCCGCCGAGCAGGGCGCCGAGCACGAAGCTGACCGCGATGCCGACCAGGCCGATGGACAGCGAGACCTGTGCGCCGTGGATGACGCGGGTCAACACGTCACGGCCCAGGTCGTCGGCGCCGAACAGGTAGACCACCCCCGGTGCGTCGACGCCGAACAGGTGCCGGCTGGCGTCGAACAGGCCCAAGAGCTTGTAAGGGTCCCCCTTGACGAACAATCCGATCGGATAACGCGCCTCCCGGTCTTCCGAGTACATCATCAGGAACGTCGCCGGATCCCGCTCCTGCGCCATGCCGTACACGAACGGCCGCTGCAGTTTCCCGTCGTGGAACACGTGGACCCGCGTCGGCGGCAGCAACGCCAGTTCCGTTCGGCTCTGGATCTTGTCGTAGGGGGAGAAAAACCCGGCAAAGACGGCCATGAAGTACAACACGGCCAGAATCACCGCCGCCACCACCGCCAGCTTGTGGCGCCCGAACTTGCGCCGCATCAGCGCCCAGTGGGATGCGACGTAATACTGTTCCCGTTGTTCCTCGGCTTTTCTGGCCGCGGCAGATGGTGTCGGCGCCCGCGTTTCGGTGCTCATCACGTCTGCTTCTCGAACCGGATACGCGGATCCACCACCACCAGCAGGAGATCCGATATCAGCGTGCCTAACAGCCCGAGCGACCCCAGGAACAATATCAGGCTGGCGGCAATCTGCAGGTCCTGCTCCAGGAGCGAGGTAAGCAACAGCGGTCCGACCGTGGGCAGGCTGAGCACGATCGACACCAGCGCCTCGCCGGAGACGACTCCCGCCAGCAGACCCGCCAGTCCGGACACCATCGGATTGATCGCCAGCCGGATCGGGTACTTGAACAACAGGCGGCCCTCGCCTAATCCCTTCGCACGCGCAGTCACCACGTACTGCCTGCCGAGTTCGTCCATGAGCGTGGTGCGCAGCACGCGGATCATGCCGGCCGTGCCGGCGGTGCCGATCACGAACAGCGGCACCGGCAGATGCTTCATCAGGTCGATCACCTTGCCGAAACTCCACGGCGCTATCAGGTACTCGGGCGAGAACAGCCCGCCTGGGCTCCAGCCGAAGTAACGCTGGAACAGGAACATCAGGATCAGCGCCAGCAGAAAGTTGGGCGTGGCCAGTCCCATGAACCCGAATACGGCGCCCGAGTAGTCGCCGACCGAGTAGGGATGGGTCGCCGAGTAGATCCCGATCGGCACCGCGATGATGTAGGTGACCACCATGGTGGACAGCGACAGGACGATCGACAGGAGGATGCGCTCGCCGATCAGCTCGGCGACCGGCCTGTTGTGGGTGGCCGACTCACCGAAGTCGCCGCGGAAGATGATGTTGGAGATCCACTTCCAGTACTGGACGTAGAACGGTTCCTTGAAGCCCCAGCGCTTGTTGAGCGACTCGATGGCCGACTCGTCCAGCGTCACCCCGAAGCGCTCCATGTAGTAGATGAAGTTGTCGATCCAGTCGCCCGGCGGCAGCTGGATCACGGCGAAGGCGACAAAGGACAGCATAATCATCAGCAGGACCATGTAGAACAACCGCCGCCCGATGTAACTGGCCATCGTGCAAGCGTAAGGCGGCCATTGACCGCTGTCAAGGAACCTGTCGGATTGCGACAGGTTCCTTGACATAGGCCTGGTTGGGCCGGAAGCGACGCCGCGGGCGGCGATTTCGGGGCGCAACGAAACGCCTCTGCGCTCCTGCGCTCCTGCGCTCGCTTGCGCTGCCAGTCGCCGCGGGCCATCCTGGTGCGGGGAGGCACAGGATGCAGGACAGGCCGTTTTTCGAACGGATTCAAATGCCGGAGCCCGGCGGAACCTACTTCGAGGTGACCAACTCCGGAGCGGTGCTCGCGTTCGGGACCAGGGTGCACGAGTCGCGTCGTCCGGGCGGCATCGATCACGGATTCCCCTGGTTCCATTCGCGTGCGCGCAGCCTCGATCGGGGGCGCACCTGGACGATAGAGGACGAGAAATGGTGGGAGCCCGAGACCCGCGGACGGAGTGCCAGCGTGGTCGACCGCACCACCGGCGAGATCTTCCTGTTCGGCGGAGGAACCTGGCCGCTGCAGACCGACCGCGGCGAGCCGGTCAGCGAGAGCTGGATGATCATCAACTACGACAAGGGCCGCGAAATGGGTGCGCGCATGTTCATGGAGAAGAGCGCCGACGAGGGCCGGACGTGGGAGAGGGTCGACCTCACCGAGCAGTTCTACACCTACCCCGGCGCCGGGCTCGCCTGGTTCATCGGCGCCGGCATCCAGCTTCAGCGCGGGCCATACGCGGGGCGGCTGATCGTGCCGGGGAGATATTTCGGCAAGGAGATCGAGGAGATCGATCCGGAGCAGCACAACATTCTATGGCCGCATGAGTCGCTGGGACCGGTGTACGACGACGGCGATGGTCAGAGGACCCAGTGTCTCACCCAAGAGGCCCACAACGCGGTGCTCTACAGCGACGATCACGGCCGGTCCTGGCAGTGGGGCGGAAGCTCGCAGGGGTTTACCGGCGAGGCGTGCATCGTCGAGTTGTCGGACGGGTCGGTGTATCTGAACAACCGCAACCACGACCCCGCGTCGCTCGGCTACCGCTCGTGGTGCATCAGCCGCGACGGCGGCGAGACGTTCACGGAGTTCGGCGTGGACCGGACGCTGATCGAGAGCCGCTGCCACGCCTCGCTGGCGCGCTACGTCGACCCGGCCGGGCGCGCACCGGACCGCATCCTGTTCTCCAACCCGCCGGTGTTCGAGGGGGTGAACCAGTCACCGTCGCGCGGCTGCGGGAAACTGTGCCGCATCAACCAGACGGTGCGCGTGAGCTACGACGACGGCAAGACCTGGCCGGTGGCCCGGCGGGTCACCGAGGAGGGCGCCTACTCCTCGCTGGTGGCGCTCGACGACGGCACGATTCTGTGTGGGTTGAGGAGCACCGTGTGCCGGTTCAACATGGCGTGGCTGGAGCAGCGTCAATAGAATAGGCGGCCGCCCTGCGAGAGACGGCCGCCTATATTGCGTTAAAGAACGCTAGTTCTAAAGAACGTCAGTTTTTCAGGAACATCTGGTCGGCGTAGAGGTTGAAGCCGATGTCGCCCTCGAAGAACGCGGGAATCTTGTCCGGCACGTTGGTCAGGTTCGAGCGGTACACCATCACCATCGGAGCAGCCTGAACGACGCCGATGTTCCACAGGTACTCGGCCTGCAGCTCCCACGCCTTGGAACTCAGCCGCTTCTGTTCGGGGCTGCCGTAAGGGTGCTTCTTGCTCTGCACGATCTGCGTCTCGAAGTACTCCATCAGTTCCGGCGTCGGCTCCTCGCCCGGCAGGTCACCGGTCTCCTCGGACGTCCCCGTTCTCCGGTCGTTCATCTCCTGCCACCAGATCCAGTACTGGTTCGCCATGTGGGACAGCGACTGAGTGTGGCCGCCGCCGCCGCTCAGGTAGTCCTGAAACTCGCCGATGGTCTCGTTCCAGCGCACGAAGTCGATCGTTCCGCCCGACATACCCTGGTCGATCACGCTGCCGTCCGCGGGGCGCAGCTCCAGGTCGATGCCGACCGCTGCGAAGTCCTCCTTCACCAGTTCGTAGGCGCGTAACGGCGTCGTGCCATGGAACGCGTTGATCACAATGAACGGCTCGCCGTTGGGCAGCAGCCTGATGCCGTCGGCGTTGCGTTCGTCCAGGCCGAGCGCATCGAGCATCCGGTTGGCCTCGTCCGGGTCATGGCGCGCGTAGGGATGGTCTTCGCCCCACTCCGGCCGGTAGATGCTGGCCAGCTTGGTGATGGTCATCTGCGACGGCGTGCCCTGGCCGAGCCACTGCGCCTCGTTGATCCGCTCGCGGTCGATCGCCAGCGAGATCGCGCGCCGGAACTCGACGTTCTCGAAGATTGGCCGCTTCGCCTCATCCTTGATGTTCAGGTTGAACGCGTAGGCCAGGCCGGTGCCCTCGAACCAGGCCTCGATCAGGTTGAGCTTGTAGTTGCCGGCCTGCTGACCCTGCACCAGCAGCGGGTAGACATCCAGAGGAGTCGTCGCGAAATCCGCCTCCCCGCCGATTATCTTCAGGTTCCTGGCCTCGCCATCGGAGATGAGCTGGATCAACCCCGAATCGAGGTAGGGAAGCTGCTGTCCCGCGCTGTCCACCGCGAAGTAGTAGGGGTTGCGCTCCTTGAGGCGGAAGGTGGGCTGCACGTCGGCGAGCATGAACGGCGCCATGGTGGGCCGTTCGAGGTCGCGCTGCGGGCAACAGAACGTGGAGTGATCGGCGAACGCCTCCTGCCAGTTGTCGAATCCCTCTTCCTTGGCCTTCGCGTCGGCACCTTCGTTGTACTCGGCGTGCCACTGCTTCAACCAGGTGCTCGGCTGGTAGAGCGTCCAGTCGGTGCCCTTGTAGGTCACCAGGTCTTGTTGCAACTTCGGGTACGGCTCGCTGAATTCGATCACCACCGTAACGTCGTCCACGGCGGTGACGGTCGTGACTTGCGAGGGCATCGCCCACACATAGCCCAGTTCTGCCTTCTGCATGTCGTTGAAGTGGAACGAAAAGTCCTCGGCGATGAATGGATCGCCATTGGACCACTTCGCCCCTTCCCGCAGGGTCAGGGTGAAGGTCTGATAGTCGTCGGAGAAATCGAAGTCCAGGGCCAGATCCGGCTCCAGCGATCCGTCGAAGTTCATCCTGATCGGGGTCGGCGTTCCCTCGGGGTTCTCGCCCACCAGCGGCGCCCACGGATTCGGGCCATTGCCGAACACGATGACCTGCCCGCCGTAGGTGCCGATCTCGTCAAACACCGCGCGCACCTTCGGCACCAGCGGCAACCGTTGCTCAACGGGCGGCAACTCGCCAGCGGCGACCTTGGCCGCCAGTATCGGAGCCTCCGTGTAGTCGGCCCATGCGGAAGCGACAATCAGCGGTACCACCGCTGCCATCAACAGGAATCTCTTCATGTATCCTCCTCCTGTAAAGAGGCACGCTAAGCGATGCACCGGCAGTTGTCAAACACGCTTGTCGAGGCAGTATGTTTGGATCTACAGGAGGGCGGGATGAACGACAGACCGTATCGAGCGGCGCTCATCGGGTTGGGCAGGATCGCGGACACCATCGACGACGAGACCGTGGGCAGCGGCTGGCTTGAGCCGTTCAGCCACATGGGCAGCTACATGGATGTGCCCGAGGTGCGGGTGGTCGGCGCCGCCGATCGATACCGCGAACAACGGGACGCGTTCGGGCAGCGCTGGGGCGTTTCCGAAGACAAGCTCTACGACAGCTACCAGGAGATGCTCGAGCGCGAGCGCCCCGATATCGTCAGCATCTGTACCCACGTCGCGCCGCGAGCGGAGATTACGCTGGACATCGCGCGCATGGTGCGCGAGGGACGAACGGGCGTGAAGTGCATCTGGGTGGAGAAGCCGATGGCGGTCTCACTGCAGGAAGCCGACTCGATGGTCGAGGCGTGCCGAGAGGCGGGCGTTATTCTGATGTTGAATGCCATGCGCGCATCCGACGTGTACTACCGTCGGGCGCGCGCGCTCATCGACGAAGGGGCACTGGGCAAGATGCTGCAGATTACCGGGCACGGGTCCGGGTCACTTGCCCACATGGGCGTCCACTGGCTCGGCGCAATGTGCGTTCTGGCGGGCGGCAGCGAGCGGGTGTCGTGGCTGGTGGGTGAGGCCGAGAGCGACGACAAGGCGAACAGCGGCGGCGATCTTGCCGGCAACGCTTACCTCGCATTCGAAAACGGCGCGCGAGGTTTCTGTCGGATGATGCCCAGCGGCGCGTCCACTTGGACGCTTGACGCCATCGGCGAGAACGGTACGATCTCCATTCGCAACGGTAACGAAGGCTACGAATTCGAGCTGTGGCGGATGGGGCAGGTCGTCGAGGGCGCCCGACCGACCCCGGTGCGGTACGTGTTCCCGCGACCGCAGCGCATTTGGAGCGCGGGTGTCGGGCAAGTCAAGGACGCCATCGCATGCATCGAGTCGGGTAAGACGCCCAACTGCTCGGGCGACATGGGGCGACACCTGCTGGAAATCGCGATTGCGATTCGCGAATCGCACCGGCTCGGCAACGTCCGCGTAGATTTGCCGCTCGCCGACCGCAGCCTGGCGCTGCGGAGGATGTGGGACGATACGCCCGCCGCGCTCAGGAGTCCCGACCGGCCGCAGCCCGCGCACCTCCTCGCCACCATCGCCAGGCGGGAGGGCATCGGGAAACGGCCGTCGGTCTCATAGCAGCCCGCGGTGGAACCCGGCGGCGCGGATCAGTTGCCGGCGCTGCTGGCTGTCGCGCACCTCACGGTCGATGCGGCGCCAGTCCCAGCGCGCCAGCAGTTCGGCACGCAGCCGCTCCTCCACCGCCGCCACGGCCGGTTCGCCGGCGCGGTTGACCAGTTCGAGCGGATCTCGCTCCAGGTCGTAGAGTTCCGGCTCCAGGTCGTCGCCGCCGGACAGGCACAGTTTCCAGTTGCCCTGGCGCAGCATCCCGCGCGGGCGATCGGTACCATGGGCGGTATGTTCGGCGAAGGCCGCGTCCTGCCACTCGGGATCGGGGCCGGCCAACAGCCGAGTCAGGCTGTGCCCGTCCATTGGCGCCGCGGCCGACGCCCCGCCGGCAGCCTCCACGATGGTGGCGGTCACGTCCACCAGAGAGACGCATTCGCGCACTCGGCGGCCCGCCGCCGCACAGCCGGGCCAGCGTACCTGCAGCGGCACGCGGGCGGACTGCTCGTAGAAGCTCATCTTGCGCCACAGGCCGTGCTCGCCGAGCATCTCGCCGTGGTCGCTGGTGTGGATCACCACCGTGTCGCCGGCCAGGCCCAGCTCGTCGAGCGCGTCCAGGAGCTGGCGCAGCTTGTCGTCGGCATAGCTCACCAGGCCGTAGTAGGCGGCGCGGGCGCGGCGGATCTGCTGCTCGGTGTGGTCCCGGAAGCCGAACGCCCGGCGCAGCCGCTGCGCCGCCGGCGGCAGTGCGTCCAGGTGTCCATCCGGCAGGTCCGGCAGATCGGCGTGGCGCGGGAAGTACTGCGAGAAGAACGGCTCCGGCACCACGAACGGGAAGTGCGGCGCGATCAGGCCCACGCACAGCGCGAAGGGACGCTCGGCGCCCCGGTGCGCCCGGCGCCGCAGGTACGCCAGCGCCGCCGCCACCGCCGCGTCGTCGGCATCGATCTCCGGGGTGCGTCCCGGCCCGGTGGGCGGGGTGGCCGCGTCCTCGCCCGCGGACTCCGCTTCCTCTCCATCCGGGCCCGGCGGTACGCGGGAGGCGGTCCGCACCACCCCGGGCCAGGGCTCGCGCGCCTCCGGTATGCCCTGCTCCCAGGGGAAGATCGGGTGCTCCAGTTCGCAGTGCAGGTCACGCGCCAACTGCTCCTGGAAGCCATGCAGGTGATCGTCGCCGATCAGGTGCATCTTGCCCGCCAGGGCCACGTCGTAGCCCTGAGCGCGTAGCAGGTGCGCCCAAGTCACCGCGTCGGGCGCCAGCGGGGTGGCATTGTCCCAGCCAGCGCAGTTGTGGGTATGGCGGCCAGTCATGAAGGAGATACGCGACGGCACGCACAACGGGTTGTTGCAATAGGCGGCGTCGAAGGTGACCCCCTCGGCCGCCAAGCGGTCCATGCCCGGCGTCGCGATGAACGGATGGCCGTAGGTGCCGCTGAACTGCGCGCCGTGCTCGTCGGTCATCAGCAGCAGGATGTTGGGCCGCCGCTCGGTTTCCGGTAGCCGCGGTTGGCTCATCCCTGCCGTATCACGCCGTCAAGCTGACCGGCGTCCAGCATCCGGCGCCACTCGCCGGCGAAGGTGTCGTTCCAGGTAGCAGTCAGGGGATGCTCCAGCATGGCACGGAAGATGGGCCAGAACACGATGATGCCGTCGGCGCCGGCGGCCAGCGCTGCGGTCGCCGTCTCCACCGAGCGCACCAGCGCCGCGGTCACGAACGGCCGCTGCCCCCAGGAAGCGAACATGGCCGTGCACTCGCGCACCAGCTTGCCCGGATCGCCGCCCAGTTCCCTGACCGGCTCGCAGAACGGCAGCACGTGAATGGCACCGGCCTGCGCCACGGCGGCGGCCTGGGCGAGGGAGAACACGGTGGTGCAGAAGGTGGTCACCCCCTCCTCGGCCAGCGCCCGGAAGGCGCCGAGCCCGTGCGCGATGCAGGGAATCTTGATCGCGATCTGCGGCGACAGGGCGGTGAACACATGGCTCACCTCCAGCAACTCCTCGGTGGTGTGCCCCTCCACCTCGATTACCACCGGCTTGTCGGTAATGTCCAGGTAGCGGCGCGTCACCTCCAGCAGGCCGCCGTACTTGGCCGCCAGCTCGCGCTGCACCACGGTGTTGGTCACGATGCCGGCAGCGCCGCGCTCCAGCCACTCCCCCAGATCCGCGGGGTCGCCCGCCAGCCAGATATCCGGTCCGCGACCGCTACGCGCCTCACGCACGACTTACTGCCAACTCTTGGGGAGCTTTGCTGTCCCACTCCGGTGCATAGAGCAACACCGGCGCGACATCGTCGTCGTCCCACAACGGCGAGTCCTGGCACCAGTAAAAGAAGTGCGCCGTACGGTCATCGCTTATTTGTTTTTGTTTGGCGCTACCGGTCTTGCTATAGACGACGACGATGTCGCCGACGGTGACCGCCTTGTAGGGGAACCAGAATGTGTTCAATACCGCCGTGGTGACCTGATCACCGTCGAATCCTGTCCGAACAAGCATGAAGTCGCCCAGATCCACGTCCCGGAGGACCCGAAACACAAGCCGTTCATAGTCCAAATCACCTTTGTCTGCAACGAATTGAATCTGAATCTTCATCTCAAGCTGAGCCTTTTGAAAACGCGATGGCCGAGCGGACCCACGACTGATGCGGCAACCAACGCACCGCCAATGATCACCAAAATGGTTCCGGTAGGTTGCACCGCCCAGAACGAGGGCGATAGACCGAGCAACATCAGTAGTGGAAGCGCTGCAGCTCGGCGCGGTCGCGCTCGTACTCGGAGCGCAGCGTCTGCGTGACCTCGCTGCGGCTCACCTCGGCGGGCGCCACGTCCCACCAGGTATCCGCGCCCGGCACGTAGCGGTGTTTCTCCACCTCGCACACGATCACGCAGGGGCGCGACTCGGCGCGCGCCTCGCGCAGCGCGCTGCGCACTTCGTCGGGCGTGGCCGCGTTCCAGGCGCGGGCGCCCATGCCGCGGGCGATGGTGGCGATGTCCAGCGGCAGGTAGTCGCCCTCCAGGCGCGGCCCGCCGTCCGCGGCCGACCCGCCGTCCTCGTCGCCGCCGCGGGCGCGGAACTCGTTGCCGAATGCATGGCCAGTGCGCCACATCTGCAGACGCCGGATCACCTGGAAGCCGTGGTTGTCGATCACCACCACGGTTACCTTGAGCTGCTCCTGCAGCGCCGTGATCAACTCCATCGGGTTGAGCAGGAAGGTGCCGTCCCCGATGTACACGAACACCTCGCCGGCGCTGCCCGGTCCTCCGGCCGCCATGCGTACGCCGACGCCGGCCGGCAGCTCGTAGCCCATGCAGGAGAAGCCGAACTCGATGTGACAGCGGCTGCCGTTGCCGCCGTCCCACAGCTTGAGGATGTTGCCCGGCGGCGCCCCGGCCGCGGCCACCACGGTGTCAGCGCCCTGCGACTCCTCGTTCAGCACCTCGATCACCTGCCCCTCGCTCATCACCTCGCCCGGATGGTCGCCGTAGGCGTCGATGCGCACGATCTTCGCCCACCCCTGCTGCGCCTCCGTGACCGCCTCGCGGTAGCCCGGGAACGCCACCCCGGCGCTCTGCCCGGCGGCCAGCAAGGCCTCCAGGGCGAGGCGGGCGTCGGCCACCAGCGGCAGCGCGCCCTGCTTGAACGCGTCCATCGCGCACACGTTGATCGCGATGAAGCGCACCTCGGGATCGTGGAACAGGCTCTGCGAAGCGGTGGCGAAGTCGCTCATGCGGGTGCCGACCGCGATCACCAGGTCCGCCTCCTCGGCGATCCGCGCCGCCGCGCTGGTGCCCTCCACGCCGTGGCCGCCGAGCGACCATTCCGGCGCGCCGCGCAGTGCCCCCTTGCCGGCGTGCGTCTCGCTCACCGGGATGCCGAATCCCGTGGCCACCTCCCGCAACGCGGCCCACGCCGCCGAGTAGTGCACGCCGCCGCCGGCAATGATCAGCGGCCGCTTTGCCGCCTGCAGCAGCGCCACCGCCTCCGCGATCCGTTCCGCTGCCGGCGGCCGGCGTTCGATGCGCCAGGTGCGCTCCGCGAAGAAGTGCGCCGGGTAGTCCCAGGCGTGCGCCTGCACGTCCTGCGGCAGCGACAGGGTCACCGCGCCGGTCTCGGCCGGGTCGGTGAGCACCCGCATCGCCTGCGGCAGCGCGGTGAGGAGCTGTTCGGGGCGGTTGATGCGGTCGAAGAACCGGCTCACCGGGCGAAAGCAGTCGTTGACGCTGACGTCGGCCGCCAAGGGGTGCTCCAACTGCTGCAGCACCGGCCCCTGGTGGCGGGTCGCGTAGTAGTCCGAGGCCAGCAGCAGCACCGGCATGCGGTTGATGGTGGCGGTGGCCGCGCCGGTCACCATGTTGGTGGCTCCGGGCCCGATCGAGCTGGTGCAGGCCAGCGTCTGGGTGCGCAGCGTGGCACGCGCAAAGCCAGCCGCGGTATGCACCATCGACTGCTCGTTGCGGGTCTGGTGGTAGGGCAGATCTCCCCCACCCTGCTCCAGGGCCTGCCCCAGGCCGCACACGTTGCCGTGCCCGAAGATGCCGAAGATGGCCGGTATCAGCCGCCGCCGCTCACCGTCGAACTCGCTGTACTGAACCGCCAGAAACTTTACGAGAGCCTGCGCCATGGTCAGGCGTTCGGTCGCCATGGCGCTACAGTAAGGCGCCCCCGCGCGCGGCGTCAAACCGCCAAGCGTGCCCGGCGGGTTCGCAGATGCTCACGGAGCCCACTCCTGCGGCCGTGTGGATTGATCGAATCCAGAGGGTGGAGGCCGTCATCACGCCGAACCTGCCCGCTCGGAAGTCGCCGCGTAGATCGTGAGATGCAGTTCGGCGTCGTCAATGAGCCGATACTGCGGCTCCTTCCCGGACAAGCGCGTGCTGTTGTCCAGGATCACGGGAACGCCTTCGCCGCGCTTGTCCATGATGTTCGTGCGATCGGTAACGAGCCAGGGTTCGTCCGGGGCGGGGCACTTGGCGAGCAGGCTGCACACCGCTTCGTTACGAGCCGATTGCCGATAGCGGAGACTGTCGATGGCCAAGGAGTTTGCGATGGCGCCCGGAGAGTAGATCTCCAGGCGATTCTCGAATAGCCGCAGTCGAATCTTGGACCCGTAAACGGAGTAATCCCTATGGGCGACGGCATTCGCCATAGCCTCGAATACGGCGGCCATGTCGTATTGAGGATGATCGACTCGGCCCACGGTCTTGAAGGCTGCGGTCGTCATATTCTTGACGACGAAGCGGCACGCCTCCACGATCTGCCGATCCAGCGGTCCGGACAGATCTGCAGCGTCGAGCTGATACGGGGCTTCGCTCGAGCCGGCCCGGATCTCCTCACCCCGATAGGCGACGGCTTGCACGTAGGCGTTGGGAAGCCAGCGGCGGGGATCCTCGCTCCCCATCAGCACGCCGGCGACCGTCGGCCGCAGCGTTCCTTCTTCCGCCGAGCCCACGAATCCCAGCTTGCGGAGAAAGGTATCCCGATCACCGTCGGAGCGTGGTGTCCGAAACCGCTCCCACAGAGCGGGCGTCAGGTCCTCGATGCCGGCACCTTCCACAATCTGCTCATCGAAACGGATGAGCCTCGTCTGGCTGCGCTGCTGGAACATCCGGGCGAGGTATTCGGTGGACATGGGCCGCTCGGAATCTGCCACGCGATGCAGGAAGCCGCCGGGGCTGCGGTGCACGAACAGGCTCCGGGGAATCTCGACCTTGATGACGGCCACATCTTCCCCGGCGCCGGACGGCAGCCACAGCCGGTCCAAGGCCAAGTTACGCCGCCACCGCTGTTCGCGAATGCGGCAAGCTCGTCAGCGAGGGAATCCCTGTGCGGGCCGGAAACGCGGTTGCCGGCGAAGCGGACTTCCTTGAATTCCAGAAACGTACTCTCACCCAGGCGAATCTTGTCGAGCAGTTCCTTCGTGCTATCGAACATGCGTCGGCTCCGGACCCAACCGCCGATAGCGGCGTTCGAATGCCTCGCGTCCACCCTCCATCACCCGGCAGACTTCCCGCTGCTTCGGCACGCACTTGAAGCGATCGAATTCCAAGCGGGGCTCACTCTCAGCCTTCAGGTTCGCCAGGTCACCCTCGCGTCGAGCCGCGATTCTCAACGCGTGCACCACGGTAGACTTGCCGGTGCCACGCCCTCCGACGAGCGTTGAGCCGCGGACTGAACTCGATCCTGGCAGCCCGATCGCGCCCCATGAACCGGGCATCGTCGATCTCAATGGCTTCCACGAAGTGCTCGGGCAGCGTGACCGGTTCGCGGTTCGTCGCTGCGTCGAATAGAGAATTTAGCGCCGTCCATCAGCGCTAATCGCAGTCCTTCGAGAGACGGAGTCTCCATCTTGACCCACGTATAACGGGTTCCTGGTGCGTTGGCGCCACGGAAACTGTGACAGTTGGAGCCCAGTACTTCGCACCAGTCGGCCTTCGCGTCGTCATAGAGAGCCGCCTTCGGCACCGTTCGATCGACCACCTCCATGGCATGAATGTTTTGGTTTGCTAGGATCTGCCGAATCGTACCGGCGTCGCGTTCCGGCTTACGCGAGCCGCCGCCTCTCACCCGCAGCAACCCTTTGTTGGCCTCAACGTGCGCCGGAATCGGAACCGCTCCCGCGTTCAGCACAGCCTCCACAACCTCTATGGCGGACTTGTGCGTCACGCCAATGCTGTCTCCCTTGGCGCTGCGGTAGTCGATGGCACCTAGCAGGGTGTCCACGTCCGACGTGGTCTTGTCGGGTCCGAAAATGCCCAACAGGTGAAACCCGGAGTTAACGGAAATCTCGACTCCCGGGAAGAGATGCAGCTCGCGGAACGTGGTCCCACCCGTGTTCTGCATCGCTTCATAAGCCGCCTTGAGCCCGTCCACCCAGGCGCCGCTGTTGTGATCGGTGATCGCGACACAATCGATGCCCGCGTTCATGAAACGTTGCAGCCACTGCCTGGCGGTCAGATGGTCAACGGAGCCTTGCCGGGGATGCCAATAGGTATCCCGCGATGCCGGCGTATGAGTGTGCAGATCGAACTTCCACCACTGTGCGCCGGGATACGGCCAGTCGTGCTCAGAGCTCATCGCTGCAAACTCCATCGTGTGATCGAGCGGCTTAGCGCCATGCGGCTCCCACGCGCTTCATCATCTGGTACTTCCAGGGCACCGGGTCGTGGCGGCGGTGGGCGAAGGCGGCGCTCGTTGCCGGGGCGTTGTGGTAGTGCTGGGCGATCGCTAGCCGGCGCTCGACGCCGCGGTTGGCGAACGCGCCGTGCACCAGGTTCTTGTGATGGAAGCTGACGTCGCCCGGTTCCAGCTCCAGGGGGATCAGGTCGTGCTCCGGGATGCCGCCGGTGATGGTCTTGAACATGCTGACGCCGTGCGCCCAGTCGTGGTCGTGGATGCGGTGGCGGTGGCTGCCGGGCAGCAGCCACATGGTGCCGCCGCGGGCGCTGGTGCGGCGCAGCGGCATCCACGCCGTCACCGCGGTGAAGCCGCCGCGTTGCAACTGCCAGTAGTGGTCGTCCTGGTGCCAGGGCGTGGCGTTGGGGGCGTCGACTCCCTTGATCAGGGCCTGTTGCTGGAACACGGTGGCATGCTCCGATCCCATCAGCGCGGCCGCTGCCGCGCGCAGGCGCCGGTTGCCGGACAGCGCCGCCAGCACCGGGTCGTTGATGGGAAACCGGGCGGCCATCACCTGCAGGATGAAGCGGCCCGGATCGTCGGGCGTCTCCCGGGAGGCCGGCCCGCACACGAAGCCGGCGCTCGGGTAGCGGCCGTCCAGCATGCCGTCGAGGCGCTCCACCAGCCGCTCCGTGTCGGTGCGCGGCAGGAGGCGCCGAATCGTTACGTGGCCGTGCTCGTGGTAATGCGCAATGTCCGCCTCGGTAACCGACCCCACCGTGGACCTCCTTGGATGGGCGGTGACGGGCTCGAACCGCCGACCGCCTGGGTGTAAACCAGGTGCTCTACCAACTGAGCTAACCGCCCGAAGCGCTGTCCGCAGCGTACGCAGCAACCTATCCATCCGGCGCGCGGCGTGTCAAACCTGCACCTTGTCCCATATTTGCCGCGCCGCCGTTGAATGAGCCGCCGCCCGTGCCGAGCATAAGGATAGCCCCCCATGGACGCAATTTTCGCGCGGCTGTTCGATACGCCCCTCAGCTTCGAAGCGTTCGACGCGGTCATCACGCCACTTGCCCTGCTGCTGCGGCTGATCCTGCCGCTCGGCGTCGCCATCCTGCTGTACCGGCTGCTGCTTACCCTGCTGCGCCACAAGATCGGCCGCCTGCACGCACAGTTCGACACCGCCCAGCGCCTGTACCGCTACGTGCGTACCATCCTGCGCACCGTGCTGGTGGCGCTCGCCCTGCTGCTCGTCTACGGTCTGTTCGGCGCCAACGCCAGCCGCGGCGCGGTGATCCTGTGGAACATCCTGTCCACCCCGATCATCGAGACCGCCGGCAGTTCGATCTCGCTGGTTACGGTGATCTTCGCCATCCCGATCGGCTACCTGGCGGTGTGGGCGGCGCGCACCGGCTCCGGTTTCCTCAAGACGCGCGCCCTGGCGCGGCTGCCGCTCACCGAAGCCACCCGGTTCTCGATCGGCGGCATCACCCACTACCTGATCCTCAGCGTCACCCTGGTGCTAGGGCTCTCCTTCCTGGGCATCAATCTGTCCACCTTTTCCGTGCTGGTCGGCACCCTGGGCATCGGCATCGGCTTCGGCCTGCAGAACGTGGTCGCCAGCTTCGTTTCCGGCTTGGTGATCATCTTCGAGCGCCCCATCAAGGAAGGCGACCGCGTGGTGGTGGACGGCACCGAGGGCGACGTGGCCCACATCCGCCTGCGTTCCACCGTCATCACCACCCTGACCGACGAAACGATCATCGTGCCCAATCACCAGCTCGTGGGCAACAAGATCTACAACAACTCGCATGAGGTGCGGCGCATCACGGTGATCAATCAGGTGCAGGTAGCGTACGGGACCGATCTCGATTTCGCGGCCGAGGTGCTCAAGGGGGTGGCGCTCGCCAGTCCCTACGCCAGAGCGACCGCCGAGCCGGACGTACGGGTGCGCGAGTTCGGCGATTCGGGGGTCCTGATGGAACTGTGGACCGGGATCGAAGACGCCGGCACCAAGTGGCCGGCACACTCCTGGGCCAACTTCGAGATTGCCCGCGCGTTCCGCCGCACCGGCATCACCATCCCCTTTCCGCAGCGCGATCTCCACGTCAAGACGCTGCCCGGTGGGGTGGCGCTGGAACCCGCCCCTTCCCCGGCAGAGTAGCCGCTCCCGCGTTCGTTTTGTGCATTGCGTCGTTGATCCGTATAATGCGGGGCAATGGATGAGCTGAAGGTGAGCCGGAAGGCTCGTATCGGCGCCCGCGTGGGCGTCCTTGGCATCGTGGTGACCGCACTGGCCGGCACGCCGGTCTATGCGCAGGATGCGTCGGTGGCTACCCAGATCGCCGACATCATTGTGGGAATCGACACGATGTGGGTGCTGATGGCGGCCTTTCTGGTGTTTCTGATGCAGGCCGGCTTCGGCATGCTGGAGGCGGGCCTGATCCGCGCCAAGAACACCGCCAACATCCTGATGAAGAACCTGATGGACTTCTGCATGGCCTCCATCGGCTTCTTCATCTTCGGGTACGCGATCATGTTCGGCTCCGGCAACGCGCTGTTCGGCGCCAGCGGCTGGTTCCTGATCGGCGCCGAGTCCGCCGCCGACGTGCCGCTGTACGCGTTCTGGCTGTTCCAGGCCGTATTCGTGGGCGCCGCCGCCACCATCGTGGCCGGCGGCATGGCCGAGCGGATGCGGTTCCCCGCCTACGTGATCTACTCGTTTCTGATCTCGGCGTTCGTCTACCCGATCGTCGGCCACTGGATCTGGGGCGGCGGCTGGCTCGCCAGCCTCGGCTTCGCCGACTTTGCGGGCTCCACCGTCGTGCACGCCGTCGGCGGCTGGGCCGCCTTCATCGGCACCCGCGCGCTCGGGCCGCGGATCGGCAAGTTCGGTCCGGACGGCAAGCCCAACGTCATCGCCGCCCACTCCCTGCCGCTGGCCTCGCTGGGCATGTTCCTGCTGTGGTTCGGCTGGTTCGGCTTCAATCCCGGCTCCACCCTCGGCGTCGGCGACGGCTCGCTGATTGCCCGGGTCGCCATCAACACCAACCTCGCCGCCGCCGCCGGCGCCATCGCCGCCACCGCAACGGTGTGGCTGGTGGTCGGCAAGCCCGACCTCACCATGGGCATGAACGGCGCGCTCGCCGGCCTGGTGGCGATCACCGCATCGTGCGCCTTCGTGGAGCCGGGGCACGCCATCATCATCGGTCTGATCGGCGGCGTGATCGTGGTGTTCGGCGTGCTGTTCCTGGACCGCCACCGCGTGGACGACCCGGTGGGCGCCATCGCCGTGCATGGCATGAACGGCATCTGGGGTACCCTCGCCGTAGGCATCTGGGGGCAATCCGCCCTCGGGGTGGCCAACGACGGCCTGTGGTTCGGCGGCGGCTTCACCCAGCTCGGTATCCAACTCCTCGGCACGGTGACCGTGAGCGTGTTCATCATCGTGGTGATGGGACTGATCTTCAAATTGATCGACGTCGTCGTCGGGTTGCGCGTGCCGCGCAACGAAGAACTCAAGGGCCTCGACGTGACCGAGCACGGCACCGAGGCCTACGGCGGCTTTCAGGTGTTCACGACCGAGTAGAACTCGGTTTCGAGTAGAACTCGGTTTCGAGCTGTCAGTCGCGATTCAGATCGACGTGTTTGCCGGTGGTGACGAAAATCACCGCCTCGCAGATATTGGTGGAATGGTCGCCGGACCGTTCCAGTTGCTTGGCCACGAACAGCAGCGACGACGCCTGCGCGACGTTCCTGGTATTCTCCATCATGAACGACAGCAGATCGCGGAATATGTTCGCGTAGATCTCATCCACCTTGCGGTCGCGGGCGCTCACCTGTTCCGCGGCCGCCTCGTCCTGGGTCACGAACGCCTGCAGCGAGTCGCGTATCATGGCGCATGCCTCGTCCGCCATCTGCATGATGGCGCTCACGCCGCGCGAGAATTGCTCCGGGGCCAGGCGCTGCGCCACGCTCGCCACGTGCACCGCCAGGTCGCCGATGCGCTCGAGCTGGCCGATGACGTTGAGCGTGCCGACGATCTGGCGCAGGTCGGTGGCCACCGGCTGCTCGGTAGCCAGCAGGCGCAGGCAGGAATCGTCGATGTCACGGTGCATGCGGTTGACTTCGCTTTCCTGCCGCAGCACCACTTCGGCGGCCGCCACGTCATGCTGCCCGAGCGCGTTCACGGAGCCGCGGATGGAGCGTTCGACCTGCTGCCCCATCACCAGCAGCGCCCCGCGGAGCTGCTCCATGGAGAGATCGAACTGGCCGCGCAGCGGGGCGGACTCGCCGTTAGCCAAAACGTCCTGAAATGTAGTCTTCGGTGCGCTTCTCGTCAGGATTGGTAAAGATCCTGCCGGTAGGCCCGTACTCGACCAGATACCCGGAACGGTCCTCGGCCATCATGAAGAATGCAGTATAGTCCGAAACCCGCGCCGCCTGCTGCATGTTGTGGGTCACGATGATGATCGTGTACTGCGCCGCCAGTTCGCGCATCAGATCCTCGATGCGCAGCGTCGCTAGCGGATCCAATGCCGAGCACGGTTCATCCATCAGGATGATTTCCGGATGCACGGCGATCGCCCGGGCGATGCACAACCGCTGCTGCTGGCCGCCCGACAGTCCCAGACCGCTGTCCTGCAGCTTGTCCTTCACCTCGTCCCACAGCGCCGCCTGGCGGAGCGATTTCTCCACCAGCTCATCCATGTTGCCGGTGAAACCGTTGATGCGCGCGCCCCAGGCGATGTTGTCGTAGATCGACTTCGGGAACGGGTTGGGCTTCTGGAACACCATGCCGATGCGGCGCCGCACCTCCACCGGATCGACATCCGCGTCGTAGATGTTGCGCCCCTGGAACGTCACCACGCCCTCGGTGCGCGCGGTCGGCACCAGCTCGTTCATGCGGTTCATCGAACGCAGCACCGTCGACTTGCCGCAGCCGGAAGGCCCGATGAGGGCAGTGATCCGCCGCGTCCCCATGTTCATGGATATGTCGCGCACCGCCTGGAACGCACCGTAGTACACGTTCAGGCCGGTCACCGAGAGCGCGCTCGCATCCGCCGACGGAACCGGCAGATCCGCCGCGTGCGTGTTCATCTGAGTCGCCACGTCCCGGTCACTCCCCGCGCCTCAGGTGCCCCGTACTCATGCGCTGATCTGCTTCCTGGCGTGATAGTTGCGCAACAGAATCGCGGTCGCGTTCAAGGTCAGCAGCAACACCAGCAGCACCAGGATGGCGGCCGCCGCGGCGTTGCGGAACTCTGCCTGCGGGCGCGCCGTCCATTGATAGATCTGGATCGGCAGGGTGGTGAATTTCGAGAACGGTCCGGACGGGTCCAGGGTTACCAGGGTGGACGCGCCCACCACCACCATCGGCGCCGTCTCGCCGATGGCGCGCGAGGTGGCCAGAATCGTACCGGTCAGGATGCGGTCGAAGGAGTTGGGCAGCACATGGTGGCGAATGGTCTGCCACTTGGTCGCACCGAGCCCGTAGCTCGACTGGCGCAGACTGTCGGGCACCGCCTTGATCGCCTCCTGGGCGTTGATGATGATCACCGGCAGGATGAGCAGACCGAGGGTGAGCCCGGCGGACAGAATCGTCCTGCCGTTGGCGGAAGAGTCGCCGCCCAGGCCGAACAGCGCGCCGCTGGTGATCGGTTCCATGGCGCGCACGAACACCGTCAGACCGAGCATCCCGTAAATGATCGACGGCACTCCCGACAGGTTGTTGATGTTGGTCTGGATGATCCGGTTGAGCCGGTTGTCGTGGGCGTATTCTTCCAGGTAGATGGCGGCCCCGACGCCGACCGGGAAGGCGAACAGGATGGTAATCAGGATCGTGCCCAGCGACCCCTTGATGGCCGCGCGCACGCCCGCATCCTCGGGAATGCTCGACTGCGCGTCGGCGATGAACGATCCGGTGAGCCAGGAACGGAACACCAGCCGCGCGCCCGGATGCCTGGTCACCGCCTCCTCCACCAGCGCCCGGCGACGCACCAGCGAGTCCCACAACGACCACGCCTGCACCACCGACGGGTCCACCACCCGCTCGACGACCAACCCGTAGATCTCGTCCCGGCCGCGCTCCGCCATCGGCTGCTCGCTCTCGAAGCGGCGCATCAGGCCGCGCGACACGTGGTCGGCAAGCAGCGCGGTCAATGCCGCCTTGTCCATCCGCTCCAGCGGCACGCCGTCGCGGGCCAACGCCGCCGGGTCGATGGCATTCTCGATCGCCACCAGACCGAACGCGCGGTTGACGACGGTCAGCAGCAGCGCGGTCAGCATGACGATGGCCACCGCGGTGGCGAGGTGAAAGATCAGCCGCCACGCCAGGCCGGCGCGGTGGCGGGCCGGCAGGTTGGCGGACATGCTGTTCAATCGTACACCTCGCGGAAGCGCAGCACGATACGGCGGCTCAGCATGTTCAGTGCGAGGGTGATGAAGAACAGCATCAGGCCGATTGCGTAGATGCTGCTGTAGTCGATCGACTGAAAGCTCAGGTCGCCGCCGCTGATGCGCACGATGTGGCCGGTCATGGTCTCGGCCGCATGGAACGGGTTGATCGTGAACGCGGAGCCGGCGCCGGCCGCCAGGGCAACGACCATCGTCTCGCCGACGGCGCGCGACAGACCGATGATGAACGCCGCGGCGATGCCGGAGAACGCCGCCGGCACCACGATCCGTACCGAGGTCTCCAGCCGCGTGGCGCCCAGGCCCAGCGCCGCATGGCGCAGCGAATCGGGTACCGCCGACAGGGCGTCCTCGGCCATCGAGGAGATCAGCGGCAGAATCAGAATGCCGATCACGATACCGGCCGAAGCGGTGTTGTAGATCTGCACCACGTTGGCGCCGAATATGCCGCGCAGCAGCGGGGTCATGAACGTGAGGGCGAAATAGCCGTACACGACCGTGGGAATCCCTGCCAGCACCTCCAGGATCGGCTTCAGCAGGGCGCGCGTTCTCGGCTCGGCGTATTCGCTGAGGTAGATCGCCACGCTCATGCCGACCGGCACCGCCACCAGCATCGCCGTGAAGCTGGTCATCAGGGTGGCGTTGACGAGCGGGAGAATCCCGAATTTGTCGATCGCCGGCTGCCACTCGGCAGTGGTGAAGAACTTCACCAGATTGACCGCGTCGTTGCGGAAAAACACGATCGACTCGCGGCCGAGCACCACGACGATGCCGACGGTAACCAGGATCGACACCGCGCCGCAGACAAACAGCAGCCCCTGAATCACGCTCTCGCCGGGCCGCGGCCGGCGCGTCAGGGCGCGATTGTCCTTGTGGGCGTACGAGCCGGCGGCCGCCAGCTTCGCGGTGGGCGTCACGCTCTCGACGGTAGACAAGCGATCATCCTTCTTCATGGGGACAATGCCGCGCGATTGTTAGGATCGTGTGAGCACCGGGCAAGGAAACCGTGAATTGCCGGCCGTTTCGGGGTCCTATCGCGGCGCGCGCAACGCTGAGCGGTAGAGCGCCTCGCGCCGCTTGAGAAAGTCGAACGGGACGTCGTAGGCGCGCTCGAGCTGCTCGCGGTTGTGCAACTCCTCGGTGCGGCCGATCAGCGGCGGCTGATCCTGGCGGAACAGCGCTACGTAGTCCGAGAACTGCGCCGACAACTCCAACTCATGCACCGAGTAGTACCAACTCAGCCGCTCGCGGTGGGCGTACTCGTAAAGGTAGCCCATCATCTTGCGTTTCTGCTGCTCCTCAAGGGCGAATACCGGCTCATCCATCATCAGCACACGCGATCCGTACAGCAGGCAGAACGCCAGCAGGGTGCGCTGCAGCTCGCCCTTGCTCACCTCCTGAGTGCGCTTGTGGAGCACGCCGCGCAGCTCGAAGGTATCCACCAGCTCGCGCACGAACTCCTCGCTGTGCTGCTCGTGGTAGCCGTTCCGGTACACGCTCACGATCAGGTCGCCGATCGACTCCTCGGTCTCGAACTCCATGTTCTGGTGGATCAATGACACCTGCCGCTGCCGCGTGTGCGCGTCGCGCAACTGTCGCGTGTCCACGCCGCCCAGCAGCACGGTGCCCGCGCTCGGCACCGCAATGCCGCTGGCCAGCAGCATGAAGGTGGACTTGCCGGTGCCGTTCTGGCCCACCAGGGCCATCGCTCCCCGCGGCAGCCGCGCCGACAGGTTGTGGAACACCAACTCGGTGCCTTCCGGGTACGCGTAGCTGACGCCGCACATTTCGACCGCATGCATCGTGCCGCCATTGTCGCGCGTCGCGGCAAGGTTTGACCAGCGCGCCGCGGCACCGTTATCGTGCGCGCGTGTCGGGCGCTGGCGTAACCCTCAATCCGGAGCAGGAGCGCGCGGCAACCGCCATCGACGGGCCGCTGATGGTGCTCGCCGGCGCCGGCTCCGGCAAGACGCGCGTGATCACGGCGCGTCTCGCCAGCATGCTGCGCGCCGGCATCGACCCGAACGCCATCGTCGCCCTGACCTTCACCAACAAGGCGGCCACCGAGATGCGCGAGCGCGCCGGCATCGCCGCGCGCAGCCGGCGCGCCGCCGCCACCGTGTGCACCTTCCACGCTTTCGGCCTGCAGTTGGTGCGCCGCTTCAGCGCCGAGCTGGGATTCCGCGCCGGCAGCGCCGCGCCGCCGGTCACCGTGTACGATCAGCAGGACAGCGCGCAGATCCTGCGCGACGTGGCGCGCGACCTGCGCCTGGACGCCGACCTGGCGGAGGCCGATCCGGTCCTGCTGCAGCGCCTGGTGTCGGCGGTGCGCATGGGCGGCGGCCCCAGCATCCCGGACGTCGAGACCGCCAGCGAGCAGCTGCGCGGGCTGGTGTCCGCCTACCGGCGCCGGTTGCGCCTCTATCACGCCGTCGACTTCGACGACCTCATCCTGCTGCCGCTGGAACTGCTGCGCGATGCGCCCGGCGATGCCATCCGGGCGCGCTTCAGCCACGTGATGGTGGACGAGTTTCAGGATACCTCGCGGCGCCAGTACCAGATTCTGCACGCCCTCACCGCGGTGGCGCGCAACGTATGCGTGGTGGGCGACGACGACCAGTCGATCTACTCCTGGCGCGGCGCCGAGGTGGCCAACTTCGACCACTTCAGCCGCGACTTCCCGGAGCGGCTGGAGATCAAGCTGGAGCAGAACTACCGCTCGACCGGCGCCATTCTGGCGTTCGCCAATGCCGTGATCAGCGCCAACAGCGGGCGCCGCCCGAAGAACCTGTGGAGCAGCGCGGGCGCGGGCGCGCAGGTGGTGGCCGCGTATCCGGACAGCGACGCCGACGAGGCGGAGTGGATCGTGCAGCAGATCCGCAGCCTGGCGCTGGGCAGCGGGTTGCGCTACGCCGATTGCGCCGTGCTGGTGCGCGCCAACAGCCTCACCCGCGCCTTGGAGGAGGTGCTGCTGCGCGAGAACATCGCCTACCAGGTGTCGGGCGGCATGAGCTTTTTCAGCCGCCGCGAGGTGCGCGACCTGATCGCCTATCTGCGCGTGCTGGCCAACCCCGACGACGACGTAAGCATGCGCCGCATCGTCAACACGCCCCGGCGCGGCCTGGGCGCCGTCGCCCTGGAGCACATCACCGCCACCGCGACAGCGCACGACTGCTCGCTGTACTCGGCCATGGTGCTGATCGGCGGCGGCAAGGAGGCCGAGTCAGCGCCCGAGCACGCGCGCCTGCGCCCGCTGGCCGGGGAACTGGTGGCACTGCTGGAACGCTACGCGGCGCGCATCCGCAGCGGCGAACGGAGCCGCGCCATGGCGCCGGTGCTGGCCGAGCTGGTCGACGAGTTGCAGTACCGCAACCACCTGCTGGACGGCACCCGGCTCGACGCCGCGCGCTGGAAGCTGGCCAACGTCGACTCCGTGATCGACTCGCTGGCCTCGTTCGAGCAGCATCCGGACCGTATCGCACCCACCCTCGCCGACTACCTGACGCGCACCGCCCTGGTGAGCCGCGACGACGACTCGCCCGACCGCGGCGGCGACCCGCGCGGGCGCGTGCAACTCATGACCATCCACGCCGCCAAGGGCCTGGAGTTCGACACCGTGTTCATCGCCGGCGCCGACGACGGCTCCATCCCGCACGCGCGCGCGCTGGCCGACAGCGAGGCCAACATCGAAGAGGAGCGGCGCCTGTTCTACGTCGCCGCTACCCGCGCTCGCCGCCGCCTGTTCATCACCTGCCCCGCCGTGCGGCGCCGGCGCGGCCCCGGCGGCCGCCCCGAGGAGCACGCCGCCGAGCCGTCACGCTTCCTCGACGAGATTCCCCCCCACCTGATCGGCGGCGCCCCGGACGAACCGGAGCTGGCCCCCGAGCAGGCGTCCGCGCTGTTCGCCGACCTCAAGCGCCGCCTCGCCTCCCGCTGACGCCGGCGTACCGCCGTCTCATTTGACACGGCCCAGCGGTTTCTTTAGGTTCCGAGCGATGGGACAGGCCCCGGCTGGCCCGAATCCGCACGTCCCACTGCAACCCGACAGAGCAACAACGAGGTAACCAATGCCCGAACAGAACAACCCCACCAAAAACGTGTACTTCTTCGGCGGCGGCAGCGCCGAAGGCAAGGCCGAGATGAAGGAGTTGCTCGGCGGCAAGGGCGCCAACTTGGCCGAGATGACCAACCTGGGGATTCCGGTGCCGCCCGGATTCACCATCTCCACCGAGGTGTGCGCGGCGTTCTACGAGAACGAGCGCAACTACCCCGCCAAGCTCAGGGAGGAGGTCGCCGAGCATCTGCAGCGGCTGCAGACGATGATGGGCAAGCAGCTCGGCGACGCCGCCGATCCCCTGCTGGTGAGCGTGCGCTCCGGCGCCGCCCAGTCGATGCCGGGGATGATGGATACCGTGCTCAACCTCGGCCTCAACGACGCCGCGGTCGAGGGCCTGGCCGAGCAGTCGGGCAACCCGCGCTTCGCCAGGGACGCCTACCGGCGCTTCATCCAGATGTACGGCGACGTGGTGATGGACGTACCGCACGGCGCCTTCGAGCACGCGCTCGCAGCAGCCAAGGAACGCAAGCGGGTGACCGAGGACACCGACC
Organism: Spirochaetia bacterium; assembly: GCA_965262935.1. Taxonomy (GTDB): domain Bacteria; phylum Spirochaetota; class Spirochaetia; order SZUA-6; family Bin103; genus Bin103. Next base: position 4,075,222 of record OZ253572.1, read on the forward strand.
TCGACGCCGACGACCTCGACGGGGTGATCGCCGCCTACAAGGAGATCTACGCCAGCCATACCGGCAGTTCCTTTCCGCAGGCGCCGCTCGATCAGCTTTGGGGCGCCATCGACGCCGTGTTCGGCTCCTGGAACAGCGCCCGCGCCATCCGCTACCGGCAGCTGGAAGGCATCAAGGGCCTGCTCGGCACCGCCGTCAACGTGCAGTCGATGGTGTTCGGCAACTTCGGCGACGACTCCGGCACCGGGGTCTGTTTTACCCGCGACCCCTCCACCGGCGAGAACACCTTCTACGGCGAATTCCTGATCAACGCCCAGGGCGAGGACGTGGTGGCCGGCATTCGCACGCCGCTGCCGCTGAGCCAGTTGCGCGCCACCGCCCCGGAGATGATGACCCAGTTGGAGGGGGTGCGCGAGCGGCTGGAGAAGCACTACCGCGACATGCAGGACATGGAGTTCACCATCCAGCAGGGCCGCCTGTTCCTGTTGCAGACCCGCAACGGCAAGCGCACCGGGCCGGCTGCCGTCAAGGTGGCCATCGACATGGTGGACGAGGGACTCATCTCGCGGCACGAGGCGATCGGCCGCGTGACCGCCGATCTGCTCGACCAGTGCCTGCATCCGATGATCAGGGCGGCAGCCCGGGCGTCGGCAACGGTGCTCGCAACGGGGCTCAACGCATCGCCGGGCGCGGCTACCGGGCAGGTGGTGTTTACCGCCGAGGCCGCCGAGCAGTGGGCGCAGCAGGGCAAGCGCGTGCTGCTGGTGCGGCGCGAGACCTCGCCCGAGGATATCGGCGGCATGCACGCCGCCCAGGGCATCCTTACCGCCACCGGCGGCATGACCTCGCACGCGGCGGTGGTGGCGCGCGGCATGGGCACCCCGTGCGTGGCCGGCTGCAAGGAAGTGGTGATCAGCGGTACCACGGCCAGCATCGGCGGCTTGCCGGTGAGCGAGGGGCAGTGGCTGACTATTGACGGCGGCACCGGCGAGGTGTTCGACGGCGAGTTGGCCCTGATCACTCCCAAGGTGGCCGGCGACCTGGCCGCCTTCCTGGAGTGGACCGACAGCGTGCGCGCCGGCGCCTCGCGCGAGGGTATCGAGGGCTTCGGCATCCGCACCAACGCCGACCTGCCGCACGACGCCGAGGTGGCGCGCGAGTTCGGCGCCGAGGGCATCGGCCTGTGCCGTACCGAGCACATGTTCTTCGACGAAGGCAAGCTGGAGATCTTCCAGGAGATGATCGTGGCCGATGACGTGGCGGCCCGGCGGGCGGCGCTGGACCGGCTGCTGCCGCTGCAGCGCGAGGACTTCGCCGGCATCTTCCGGGCCATGGACGGCTTCCCGGTCACCGTGCGCCTGCTCGATCCGCCGCTGCACGAGTTCGTACCCAAGACCGAGGCCGACGTCGAGGCGCTGGCCGCCACCTCCGGGGTGCCGCTCGACCGGCTCAAGGCCAAGATCGAGGCGCTGCACGAGATGAACCCGATGCTCGGTCACCGCGGCTGCCGGCTCGGCATCACCTACCCCGAGATCTACGACATGCAGGTGCGCGCCATCATGGAGGCGGCGTGTGCGGTGGCGGCTGCCGGCGGCGACGTGCTGCCGGAGATCATGATTCCGCTGGTCGGCACCGTGGAGGAGCTGAGCCGGCTGCGCGAACGCGCCGACAAGGTGGCCGCGGACGTGCTGGCGGAAGCCGCGGTCAAGGTCGAGTACCAGATCGGCACCATGATCGAGATTCCGCGCGCCGCGGTCACCGCCGACCGGGTGGCGGAGGCGGCCGACTTCTTCTCCTTCGGCACCAACGACCTCACCCAGATGATGTTCGGCTACTCGCGCGACGATGCCGGGGTGTTTCTCCCCGAGTACGTCGAGAAGGGCATCCTGGAGTACGATCCGTTCCAGGTGCTGGACCGGGAGGGCGTCGGCGCGGTGGTGGAGATGGCCGTGCAGCGCGGCCGCATCACCAAGCCGGACCTGAAGATGGGCATCTGCGGCGAGCACGGCGGCGACCCGTCGTCGATCGAGTTCTGCTACCGGGTGGGCATGAACTACGTGTCCTGCTCCCCCTACCGCGTCCCCATCGCCCGCCTCGCCGCCGCCCACGCCGTCCTCGGCATCTCCCCGTAGCGGCGACGCGGCAGCCGCCGCTCCCGATTATCCCGATTGCAGACCGACCGACCACTCTGGAGTCGGATCGCAACAACTCGGCGAACGGGGATGCAATGCTTCCACACCGGCTGCGCCGATGAACACGGCGAGCAAGGTGAAGGACGCCGGTCGTCTCGTGTTTACTTCGCTCCCCGATGTCACCCTCAAGCCGTCCGGATAGGACCTGGCTATAGCTAGTTCGCGGCAGCGACGAAGCCGTCGTCCCGGTCGGCTAGGAACGTAATCACTATCCTGCCCAACTCCGGATCCTCCCTATCTCGCTCCAGATAGAACGGCCGATCCGGCGACTTCACGAAGAGCTGTTCCCCCGGTCCGTCGGGGTGCGCGTACGAGGTCCACATGTCGTCGCTGCAGTCCGAGCCGGGCGGAACATCGCGGCATCCTGCAAGTGCGTAATCGTAGCTTCTGTAGGGGGTATCCATGTTCTCGTCGAAAAACTCGATTCTACCAAACGAGATCAACAGGTAGTTGTCTTCCGCCGAATCCCTCGGGCCGAAAGCTGACACCTCAAACAGCCTTCTCTCACCACTCCTCAGGGCGATGATGCCGCTCCCAAACGGGATCCTGACGCCGGTCGCCAAATCCTTGAAACTGTCTCCGAGAGACACTCGTACCACGGCGTATTCGGCGGCATCATTGGCGACTTCAAGGTAGTAGAGAGCGGCATAATCCACTGTCGGTTGGCCTCCACGACAAGCTGTCACGAGACAGCCAGCCAACAACGTGACCACTGCGACAATGACAAGCCTTGTGGTGGTTCGAGATTCCATCATTGAGCTCTATGGATAAACGGACGCCGTGGTGAAGTCTGTCCTTGCACTAGGCCCAATGCCTTCCGCGCTCGGTACGAACGTAATCACTATCCTGCCCAACTCCGGGTCCTCACTGTCTCTCTCCAGATAGAACGGCCGATCCGGAGACTCCACGAAGAGCCGCTCATCCTTTAGGTCGCGATACCTGCGATGGGTCCACGCGTCGTCGCTGCAGTCAGAGCCGGACGGAACATCACGACACCGTCCAATTGGGTAGTAGTAGATTCTGTAAGGAATATCTGAACTCTCATCATAGAACTCGATTCTGCTAAACGAGCGTACCAGGTCGCTGTCTTGCGCCGAATCTTTCAGATCATAAGCTGTCACCTCAAACGTGGCACTCTCACCCCTCATCAGGGAGAGAATGCCGCTTCCACTCCCATACGGGATCGTTGTGCCCGTCGATAGATCCTTGAACCTATGATCGAAAAAGAGGCCGCGCTCGGTGTGGCTGCCGAACCGGACTCGTACGAGGGCGTATTCGGCGGCATCATTGGCAACTTCAAGGTGGTAGAGCGCGGCATAGTCCACTGTCGGTTCGACACATCCCGCCAGCATTGTAACCGCTACGACGAGGACAAGCCAGCTTGTGATGTGCGATTTCATCACTTGGCCGACTGGCCGTGCCCGATGAGATATAGGTCCATGTATTGCGGACGAGGCGGGGTTATCTGGCAGGCCTGCGCCAGCCGCCCTGGAAAGAGCGGTTGGCGACAGGTTCAGGCGGAGTTGGCGAAGGCTTCCAGGTATTGGCTGCGCGAGGGGTGGCGCAGGCGGCGCAACGCCTTCTTCTCGATCTGGCGGATGCGCTCCTTGGTGAGCGAGTAGCGCGAGCCGATCTCCTTCAGCGACAGCGGCTGCTTGCCGTTGAGGCCGAAGCGCCGGACGATGATGTCCGCTTCCTTCTCGGTGAGCGTGGCCAGCACCAGATTGATCTGGTCCTTCAGGGCGCTGTCGTACGCCTGATCCTCGGGCGACTGATACTCGGTGTCGGCCACGAAGTCGCCGATGCTGGAGGCGTCGCGGTCGGTCCCCACCGGGCTGTCGAGCGACACCAAGTCGCGCGAAATGCTGACCAGCGACTCGACGTGCGCGGCGGACATGTCCACCTCGTTGGCCACCGCGGCGAGATTGGGCTCCGCCGAACGGTCGCCCTGCAACTGCTTGCGGGCCTTCTCGATCTGCACCAGCTCGTTAGCTCGGTTCAGCGGCAGGCGGATCATGCGCGACTTCTCACACACCGCCTTGAGGATCGCCTGGCGAATCCACCACACCGCGTAGGAGATGAAGTGGTATCCCTTGGTTACGTCGAACCGCTCGACGGCGTTCATGAGTCCGATGTTGCCTTCGCTGATCAGGTCGATCAGCGGCAGTCCCTGATTCTGGTACTTCTTGGCGACGTTGACGACAAAGCGCAGGTTGGCGCGCACCAAGTGTTCCTTGGCGGGCTCGTCCCCATCGCGGGCACGGGTGGCCAAGTCGACTTCCTGCTCGCGGGTGAGCAACGGGATACGGTTGATGTCGCGCAGATACAACGACAGAACGCTGTCGTCGCCGCTCTCCGCGGTGGAGCGCTGCCGGGTGACGGGCTTACGCGCGGTTGTAGCTTTTCGCTGAGGCATAGTTTTCTTGTCTCTTCCTGTATTCACAGAACAGTAAGCAACTTCCGTGCCAACGGGGAGCGGCCTTCCAGTTTCGATTTATTTACTTACTATATAAAATCTTAACGAATTGTTACGGGAGCCGGTGAAGCGCTCTGCTGCGCGCGGGGCGGGTAACTATGACCCAGTCGGCGAGCACTCCCCTCTGCCATGGGTCATTATGAACCAGTGAGCGTCTCTTCGCCGCTAGGAATGCGCTCAAGCAGACCACATCAGTACCGTCGGCAGCCACTGCGATCCGGTTCATCAAGACCCAATGGCGACCTCTGCGCTGGTCGGGATGCGTCCACAACATACCACATAGGGCAGCGCGCTGCCGCACAGACAGGGATCGGCAGCCGACGGACGGCGTCCGCGCCCGAAATCGACCGCGATGGCGATTACCGGGGGACTGCTCGGCAAGCGCAGCAGCGGGAACGGTATCTGCAGGCCAATGAACAGCTCGCGGCGCTGTTCGGCCGTGCGGCCATTCAATGCGCCGCCGCGCAGCACCTCGGTGAAGTGTCCCCATAGCAGGTCGCGCAGCATGTCCGATTCAGCGGGGCCAAGCGGCAGCCTTCCGCCCGCGGCGACGTAGCGGGACAGCTGCAGAGAGTGGAACGCACGCCAGTCGTCCAGAATACGGTGGTGCTGGCGCGGCATGCCGTAGTCGTTGCTGCAGCGGCGAATGAGGCGCGCCAGCCGGGCCTGCTTGCGGGTCCGTTGCGCATCCACCCAGCAGCGCAGCGCGGCATCGCGGCGTCCCAGGCGCGCGCACGCGAACCCCAGTGCCCGCAACGCGGCAGCCAGTTCCGGACGGCGCGCGGCGGGGCAGTCGGCCACGGCAGCGGTGAGAAGCTGCAAGGCCTGACGGTTGCGGTGACGTCGCAGAGCGCGCCGCCCGTTGCGGAACTGTTGCCGCCACGGCGCCGTTCCACGTGGCTCTCCCACCCGGTGAAGATACCTAGCCAGTCGTCCGCTGACCACCGCGGCCGGGCCTCCCCAAGGCCCGCCAAGGCTCGGTTTCGGTTGACGCCGATTTCTCTGCGTCCGTATATTCCGCGCGAGACTCACCTAACAAAAACAACTTCATTTATTGCTCGCAGGAGGGTATAGCCATGACCATCAAGCCTCTCGGTGATCGTGTACTGGTCAAGGTCGAGGAAGCTGACCAGAAGACGGCCGGCGGTATCTACATCCCGGACACCGCTCAGGAAAAGACCCAGAACGGGGTAGTGCTGGCGATCGGAGACGACGAGGAGATCACCGTCAAGGTCGACGACAAGATCATCTATGACAAGTACGCGGGCACCTCGGTAAAGGTGAACGACGAGGAGCAACTCATTCTCAAGGCCGCAGACATCCTCGCGGTTTACCGTTAGGAGCCTGCTCCTTCGACACGAAGCCCGTCATGCGACGGGCTTTTTTTTTGCCACCCCGCTCAGCGCGCGAGGTAGTCGCGCACCCGGTCCACCAGGTCGGCGCCCGGCACCGTCTCCAGTTGCACATCCGGCAGTGACTGGAGGAACGCGCCGCCGTAGCTCTTGCGCGCCAGCCGCGCATCGAGGAACAGCACCACGCCGCGGTCGTCGTGACGGCGGATCAAGCGCCCGAAGCCCTGCCGGACGCGCATCACAGCGCGCGGCAGGGTGAGGGCGAAGAACGGATCCGCGCCGCTCTCGGCCACCCGCGCCATCTGCGCCGCCGCCACCGGATGGCTCGGGACGCTGAACGGCAAACGGCAGATCACCACCAGACTGAGCGCTTCGCCGGGCGCATCGATGCCCTCCCAGAACGAATCGGTGGCCAGCAACACGCTCGCGGTATCGCCGCGAAACCGGTCCAGCAGGCGGTGACGATCGTCGTCGCCCTGGCGCATCACGGTAATTCCCTCGGCGGCCAGCGGCTCCTGCACCTGCCGAAACGAACGATCCAGCATGGCGTATGAAGTGAACAGCACCAGCGCGCGGCCACGACTGGCGCGCAGTATTTCAGTCAGGTACCGGCCGAGCCACGCCTGATGCTCCGCGGCGCCCGGCTCCGGGGCGTCGATCGGAATGCCGACCATCGCCTGCTCGCGGTACGCGAAGGGCGACGGATACTGCTCGGTAAACACCGGCCGCGAGGTGACGTCGCTCAGCCCGACCCGCCCGCACCAGAACGCAAAGTCGCCGGCCACGGTCAGCGTCGCCGAGGTCAGCACCACGCTCGGATAGCGGTCGAAGATCGCCGCGCGCATCAGCGGCGCCACGTCCACCGGCGTCACCACCAGCCTTGCCGCCGCCCGGCCATCGCGGCGCCGCACCGCCTCCACCCAGCGCACGACGTTGCCCGTCACGGGGCTGTCCGAGCGCGCCGACACCGTGCTCAGGCGCTCGCAGAGTTGGGCGGCGGCGCGCATGCGGCGCGCCTGAATGCGCAGTTCCACGGCATCGGCGTCATCGCGCTCCGCCGGTTCGGCGGCGTCCAGCGCCGCGGACACCGCGCCGGCCAGGCTCGCCAGCACTGCCCGGACCGCGTCCAGCACCTCCACCAGCGTGCCGTCGCCCGGCACCTCCAGCACCGCGGCCGGCTCGCCGGCGAGCTGCTGCGCGGCGGCGCGCTCCAGCCGGCCGGCCAGGCGGCGCAACTCCTCCACCTGCGCCACCACCGAGCGCACCTCCCGGCCGGCGCTGATGAACCAGGCGGCGCGGCGCGGCACCAGCCCGCGGCTGCCGCCGAGTCGGGCGCTGACCAGCCGGCCCGCGAGGCGTTCCAGTCCGGTGCGCGCGAGCCGCTGCGAGAACAACGAAGCGGCGTTGCTCTCGATGGCGTGCGCCTCGTCGAACACGATGCGGCTGAAGCCCGGCAGCACCGCGGCACTCGCCAGCGGTTCGCGCCCGCCGCCGGCCAGGCGAATCGCCAGGTCGGCAAACAGCAGATGGTGGTTCACGACCAGCAGGCGCGCGGCCGCGGCCTCCCGGCGAGCGCGCAGCACGAAGCACGCTTCGCGGTCCGGGCAACGCAGGGCGTTGCAGGCATCCCCTTCCGAACACACCAGATCCCAGGTGGCGGCGTCGGTCTGAAACGGCACGTCGCTGCGGCTGCCGGTGGGGCTGGCCAGCGACCACTCGTAGATGGCGCGCACCTCGCCGGCGGCGGCCGCGTCGAGCGCGCTGTCCGAGGCGGGCGCCAGCCCCTGGGCGTCGGCATGCACCTCGCGCAGACGGCGCAGGCACAGGTAGTTGCCGCGGCCCTTGACCAGGCAGCTCTTCACCTCGGTGCCGAGGATGCGCTGCACCAGCGGCAGGTCATGCGCCATGAGCTGCTGCTGCAGGTTGATGGTGGCCGTGGAGACCACCACCCGCTCGTCGTTGGCGTCGGCCCAGGCCACCGCCGGTATCAGGTAGGCGAGCGACTTGCCGATGCCGGTACCCGCCTCGGCCGCCACGATCACCTCGTCGTTGAACGCGTCGCATGCCGCTTGCAGCAGCGAAATCTGGCCGGATCGCTGCTCGAATCCGGGATGCAGCCGGTGCAGCGCGCCGCCGGCGCGCAGGGTGGCGGCCAGTTGCCGCGTGTCGAGCAGCCGCCGGTCGCGGCGCGGCGCCGGCTCGGCGACCACGTAGATGCGGGCCACCGCGTTGTCGACGATGCAGAATCCCTTGCCCTGGTCGCCCACCCAACCGGCAACTGCCAGATCCGCCGCGCTCGGCTGCAACAGTCCGGAGGGATGGTTGTGGATCAGCAGATCCGCCCCGTCGACGTACGGGGCGAGCACCGGAACCTCGCGGTGGTTGCCGCGCGCGGCGATGGTGACGGTGCGCACCAAGCCGTCCGCGTCGCAGTTTCCGACGCAGAACACCTCCTGACCGGAGGCCTCCGCGATGGCGGCCCGCAGCGCGCCGGCCGCGGCCGCGGTGAACCACGCGCCGACTTCCAGCGGGCGCCGGTCACTGCCCCGTCTCATCGGTCCTGGCTCCTGGCCCGCATCGGTGCTGGCACTCTATGGCCTGCGCCGGCCATCGACAAGGTCGCGCCCGAATGTTGACCCGGGCGGCTCGGGTGTAGTACTCATAGCGCTACATCACAGGATCAGTAGAGGAGCGGCCTCCATAAGTAGGCCCGGCGGATGGTTGGATCCGGATCGCCGGGAACACCGAACGGGGCGGGCCGCCGAAGCGGACGTCCGCCAATCCGGCGCTCGCTGGTTGCCGGGGCTAAATCCCCGGGACTGTCACCCGCTGCGGGTGGAGCGCTATGAGGCCTGTCTCCGGTGTGGCGAGCCCGCCCGCCTCCTGCCCGCAGCGACCTCCAACAGGATCCGAAAGCGAGGTGCTCAAGATGGCACGTATACCGGTTGCCGTGATCGGCGCCACCGGCATGGTGGGACAGCGCATCATCGCCATGCTCGACGGTCATCCCCAGTTCGAACTGCGCGAGGTCGCCTCGTCGGCGCGCACGGCGGGCAACAGCTACGGCTCCGCCGCCGTCTGGCGCGTACCGTCGCCGATGCCGGCCGGCGTCCGCGACCTGCGGCTCAAGGAAGGCGGCAGCCCGCTCGACAGCAGCGTGGTGTTCTCCGCCATGCCGGCCGGCCCGGCGACCGCAATCGAGCGCGACTACGCCGCGGCCGGCAAGATCGTGGTCAGCAACTCCAGCAGCCACCGGATGGATCCGCGTGTGCCGCTGGTCATCCCCGAGGTCAACCCCGACCATCTGCATCTGGTGCGCTGCCAGGGCACGGCCGGCGGCATCGTCACCAACTGCAACTGCGCGGCGATGTTCCTGACCATGGCACTGGCGCCGCTGCACCGCCGCTACGGCGTCGAAGCGGTGCAGGTCACCACCATGCAGGCGGTGTCCGGCGCCGGCTATCCCGGCGTCGCCAGTCTCGACATCCTCGGCAATGTGTTTCCCCTGCCCAATGAAGAGGACAAGATGGAACGGGAAACCCAGAAGCTGCTCGGCACCGTGTCGGCAGGCGTCGTGGCGCCGGCGGCGTTCCCGGTGAGCGCGCAGTGCCAACGGGTGCCGGTGCAGGATGGCCACACCGAGACGGTATCGGTGCGCCTCACCGGCGACCCGGACGCCGGCGACGTCGCGGCGACGCTGCGCGAATTTCGCGGCATGCCGCAGGAACGGGGACTGCACAGCGCCCCGCCCCGCCCCATCGAGGTGTTCGAGCAGGACGATCGCCCGCAACCGCGGCTCGACGCCAACCTGCACGCCGGCATGGCGGCGTCGGTGGGCCGCATCCGCTCCTGTCCGGTGTTGTCGGTGAAGATGCTGGTGCTGGGCCACAACCTGATGCGCGGCGCCGCCGCGGCCGCCATGCTGAACGCCGAGGCGCTACTGGCCATGGATCTGCTGCCGTCATGACCGTGATGAAGTTCGGAGGCTCCTCGCTGGCTACGGCGGAGCTTCTGGACCACGCCATCGGGATCGCCGCCGGCGCACTGGCGGACGGCGCCGTGCTGGTGGCGTCCGCCATGGGCGGCAGCACCGACCGCCTGCAAAGGATAGCCCACCTTGCCGGACGCGGCGACGCCGAGGCAGCCGGCGCAGAAGTCGCCCGGCTGAAGCATGACCATCGCGCCACCGCCGCCGACCTGTTGGAGGGCGCCGCGCACGCCACCGCGGTGGCGCGGCTGCAGGAGCTGTTCGACGAGTTGCACGGCATGGTGACCGGCATGTCCCTGCTGCGCCAGTGGACGCCGCAAAGCAACGACGCCATCCTCGGGCTCGGGGAGCGCGCGGTCACCGTGCTGCTGGCCGCGCGCGCCGCGCAGCGCGGCATCGACACGCATCTGCTCGACAGCCGCGAGCTGATCGTGACCGACGACCACTTCATGCACGCCAACGTCCGCCAGCCCGAGACCGCCGAGCGCATCCGCTCGCAGGGCCGTCCGGGCCAACGGCAACTGTACGTCGCGCAGGGTTTCATCGCCGCCACCGCGGAGCGGATTCCGACCACCCTGGGGCGCGGCGGCTCCGACTATACCGCGACCCTGTTCGGGGCCGCCCTCGGCGCGGCCGAGGTGACCATCTGGACCGACGTGACCGGCATCATGACCAGCGACCCGCGGCTGGTGCCGGCCGCGCGCACGCAGCCCTGCATCAGCTATCGCGAGGCGGCCGAGATGGCCTACTTCGGCGCGCGCGTGATCCATCCCGCCACCATTCAGCCGGCCGTGCGCAACGGCATTCCGGTGACGGTCAAGAACACCCGCCAACCGTCGCTGGCCGGCACCCGCATCGCGGCAGACGCCGCTTCCGGCGCCAAGGCCATCGCCTACAAGCGCGGCATCACCTTGATCAACGTCACCTCGTCACGGATGCTGCTGGCGTACGGGTTCCTGCGCCGCATCTTCGAGATCTTCGAACATCACCGTACCCCCGTGGATCTGGTCGCCACGTCGGAGGTGTCGGTGTCGATGACCATCGACGACACCGCCCACCTGGATGCAGTCGTCGCCGATCTTGCCGAAATCGGCGCGGTCAACGTCGATCGCGACGCCAGCCTGGTGTCGATCGTGGGCCAGGATCTGTGGGAACAACCCGGCTTTCTGACTACCGCCGTCAGCGCGCTGCAGGGAGTGCCGCTGAAGATGATGTGCCTCGGCTCGTCGGATATCAATCTTTCGCTGGTGGTGGCCGATGCCGCCGCCGAGACCGCGGTTCGATCCCTGCACCGCAGTTTTTTCGAGGTCTAACATGATCCAATTCGCCTCCCGTAGTCATTTTCCGTTGCGCGGTGCGCACCGCAGCTTCTTTGAGGAACCACCATGCTGAACTTGGGCGGCGTTTCCGCCGCATCCCTGGCCGACCGCTACGGCACGCCGTTGTACGTGTACGAGGCGCACCGCATCCGCGACGCGTACGCGACCCTGCAGCGCGCTTTCGCCGTGCAAGACCTGCGCATTCACTTCGCCACCAAGGCGAACTCCAACCCCTGGATCCTGCGCATCCTGGCGCAGGCGGGCGCGTGGGCGGATGTCGTCTCGCCGGGTGAGATTCTGCTGGCGCGCAGCGCCGGGTTCCCGGCGCGGCGCATGCTGTACAACGGCAACTCCGCCTCCGACGCCGAGCTGCGCGAGGCGGTCGATCAGGGCGTGCGCATCAACGTGGAGTCGATGTCCCAGCTGCGCCGCCTCGGGGCGCTCGCAGCGGGCGTCGCGATCAGCATCCGCTTCAACATCTACGTCGGCGGCGGCCACCACTCGCACGTCATCACCGGCGGGCCGGAGAGCAAGTTCGGCATCGACTGGGAGCAGGCCGACGAGGCGCGCGCGGTCGCCGCTCAGGGGCGCCTGCGCGTCGCCGGCGTGCACTGCCACATCGGTTCCGGCGTGTTGCAGGCGGAACGGTTCGTGGAGGCGGTGACCAATCTGCTCACGGTGGCGCGCCGCATCCCTGACCTGGAGCAGGTCAACTTCGGCGGCGGCATCGGCATACCCTATCGGCGCGGCGACCAGGAGCTGGCCGTGGACCGCCTCGGCACACTGCTGACCGCGGAGTACGAGCGGTTCTGCGCCTCCTACGGCTCGCGTCCCGCCCTCTGCCTGGAGCCGGGACGTTTTCTAGTGGCGCGCTCGGGCACCCTGCTGAGCCGGGTGACGGCGGTCAATCAGGCGCGCAAGTACCTGTTCGCCGGTACCGACAGCGGCTTCAACCATCTGGTCCGGCCGGCGATGTATGGCTCCTACCACCACATCGAGGCGGTCGAACCGCGCACCGGCGAACCCCGAGAGACGGTGCTCACCGGCAACATCTGCGAGTCGGGAGACGTGTTCACGCGCGATGAAGAGGGCATCGTGCCGCGCACCCTGCCGCCGCTCGAGGAAGGCGATCTGGTGGCGATCCGCGACGCCGGCGCGTACGGGTTCGCCATGGCCTCGCGCTACAACTCGTTTCCCCTGCCGGCCGAAGTGCTGGTAGACGACGGCGCCGCCACCCTGATCCGCCGCCGTGACACGCTGGCGCAATTGCTCGACAACATCCCCGGCCTGCCGGATGCAACCGAGGAGAGGTGATGCAGATTCCATTCGTCAAGATGCACGGCATCGGCAACGACTATGTCTACCTGGACCGTGCGTCGGCCACACGCGGTAGCGCCGCGCCGGCGCTGGCGGAAACGCAGTTGCCCGCGCTGGCGCAGGCCATCGCCGACCGCCACTTCGGCGTCGGCGGCGACGGGCTGGTGCTGATTCTGCCGGGCGACACCGAGCCGCTGCGCATGCGCATGTTCAACGCCGACGGATCGGAGGCGGAGATGTGCGGCAACGCGATCCGCTGCGTGGCGCGCTATGCGCACGACACCGGCCTCGCCGACGGCGCCCGCTTCAGCATCGAAACCATGCGCCGCGCGGTGGCGATGGAGATGCTCGGCGACGGCCGGGTGTGTGCCGACATGGGCGCGCCGATGCGGTTCGATGACGGCGCCGAGCTTGGCGCCGCGCCGCTGCCGCCGGAGACGCTGACCATTGACGGCATCGAGCACGAGTTTACTCCGCTGAGCATGGGCAACCCGCACGCGGTGGTGTTCGCGGACGATCTGGACTTCGATCTGCCGGCACTCGGCACCAGGTTCGAACACCATCCTCGATTTCCGCAGCGCACCAACACCGAGTTCGTCGTGCCGCTGGCCCGCGACCGGCTGCGCATGCGAGTGTGGGAGCGCGGCAGCGGCGAGACGCTCGCATGCGGGACCGGTGCGTGCGCCGCGGCCGTGGCGGCGGTGGTCACCGGGCGCGCCGGCCGGCGGGTGACGCTGCACCTGCGCGGCGGCGACCTGGAGATCCACTGGTCGCCGGACGACAATCACGTGTACATGACCGGACCGGCCGACTACGTGTTCAGCGGCACCTTCACCTGGAATGCAACGGAGCAGTCATCATGAGTCGCAACCGAACCTACGCAAGCCGGCGTCTCGCCGGCCTCGGCAGCTACGCCTTCGCCGAAGTGGACCAGGAGGTCGCCAAACTGCGCGCGCGCGGCATCGAGCCGATCGACTTCGGAGTCGGCGATCCGACCGATCCGACGCCGGAGGTGGTGCGCCGCGCCACCGCGCGGGCCGTCGAGCAGCGGCGCAGCGCCGGCTATCCCAGCTACATCGGCGACGCGGCGTTCCGCACCGCCGTCGCCGACTGGAGCCGGACCCGCTTCGGCGTCAGCCTCGACCCGGACAGCGAAATATCGGCCACGGTCGGCGCCAAGGAGGCGGTGTTCAACTTCCACGAGGCGGTGGTCGACCCGGGCGACGTGGTGCTGTGTCCCTCGCCCGGCTATCCGCCCTACAGCCGCGGCACGCTGTTCGCCGAAGGCGAGCCATACTACCTGCCGCTGACCGCGGAGCGCGACTTTCTGGTCGATCTCGGCGCCATTCCGACCGCGGTCGCGCGGCGCGCGAAGGTGTTGTGGATCAACTACCCCAATTCGCCGTCCGGCGCGGTCGCTCCGCGGTCGTTTCTGCACGAGGTGCTGGAATTCGCCGCCTCCTACGACCTGATCGTAGCCTCCGACGAAGCGTATTCGGAGATCTACTTCGGCGCACCGCCGCTGTCGATGCTGAACGTCGGCAAGCAGCGCGTACTGGCGTTCAACTCGCTGTCCAAGCGTTCCGCGATGACCACCTACCGGATCGGCTGGGTGGCCGGCGACCCCGATCTGGTGGCGCTGTTTCGGCAGGTCAAGACCAACATCGACTCCGGTACGCCGACCTTCATTCAGGACGGCGCGGTGGCGGCGCTCGGCGATGAGAGCCACGTGCAGGGCTTTCGCGAGCAGTACCGGCGCAAGCGCGACCTGCTGTGCGCGGCGCTGGTCGAGGCGGGATTGTCCGACTGCCGGCCGGCGGCGTCGCTGTACGTGTGGCAGCGCGTCCCCGAACACCTGAACTCGGTGCAGTTCGCCACCGCTCTGCTGCACCCGGAGATCGCCATCGTGACCACTCCGGGAGCGTGGATATCGGACGCCAACCCCGACCAGCCCAATCCGGGAGAGGGGTATGTACGCTTCGCCCTGGTGCCCTCGGTGGCGCAAACAAAGCGCGCCGCGGAGCTGCTGCGCACGGCGACGTTCTGACACCGGCCGGCGCGCCGGCGCGCTCGGCTGGCGGCCGGAGAACGAACTTGCCGCCCGGCGGCCTATGCTTCTAGACTATGGGGCGTGGATCGCTTGTTCGACCGCCTCGGCGACATCTTGCGCACGGTGCTCGGCGGGGACGGCCCCGGTGCAGTGACCGGCAGCGCGCCACGCCGGCGGCCCCTGCACACCGACGACCCCGACCTGGCGGCCGCCTGGGAGGAGTTGGAGAGCTTTCTCGACGCGGACGAGCAGCCCGCGCGCGACCGACCGGCCTCCGCCTCAGGCAGGACCGGCGCCGGCGCGGCGCATCCACCCGACCCGTTGCGTGCCGCCTACGCCACGCTCGGAGTCGCGTTCGATGCCCCGCTGAGCGAGGTAAAGCGCGCCTACAAGCGGCTGATGCAGGCTCACCATCCCGATCGTTTCACACACGACCCCGCGCGCCAGGCCGCCGCCACGCGCAAGGCGGCCGTCATCAATTCCGCCTTCGCGCGCATCGAACGCGCCGCACGCGACACATGATGGCGTGGCGGGCGTGGCGGCTCCTGGGTGACGGCTCATTCCAATTTGAGCTACAGTGGAGGCTACCATGCTGACGAGTGACGGCAGCCACAGCACGGTATTGCTGGCCGTACTGGCCGCGGTCGTCGTCGTCGCGTGGCTGGCCAACGGCCTGCTCACTCCCTTGGTGACTCGCCTCGCCCATCGCTACAAGTGGTATGACATTCCTGACTCGCGGAAGCTGCATACCGGCCTCATTCCGCGCATCGGCGGGCTCGCCATGTTCGTTTCGATGGCGCTGGCGACAGGTCTCGGGTTCGCCGTGCTGTCCCTCCTGGAGCGGCTGGCGGCGGCACCGGCCGGGCCGCTGGCGGCCGCCGCCGTGGGGGTGGCGATGATCTTCGGCGTCGGATTGTACGACGACTTCGTACCGCTACGCGCGCGCACCAAGCTGTTCCTGCAGATATTCGCCGCCAC
Organism: Spirochaetia bacterium; assembly: GCA_965262935.1. GTDB lineage: Bacteria > Spirochaetota > Spirochaetia > SZUA-6 > Bin103 > Bin103. The sequence goes on from OZ253572.1 coordinate 4,090,894, forward strand.
CATCGTCGCCGCCAGCGGGATGCGCGTCGACAGCATCGCCATTCCGCTGCTCGGCGACCTGAACCTCGGCGGCATGGCCGTTCCCTTGACCGTGTTCTGGATTGTGGGGATGACCAACTCCGTGAACCTGATCGACGGCATCGACGGCTTGGCCGGCGGCATCTCGGCGATCGCGGCGGCGGGCATGGCGATCATCGCGCTGTTGCAGGGTCACCTGCTGACCGCCTTGGTGGCGCTGGCGCTGTTCGGCGCGTTGGGAGGGTTTCTGCTCTACAACTGGCCGCCGGCGTCGATCTTCATGGGCGACTCGGGCAGCCATCTGCTCGGCTTCGCCCTCGCGATTCTCCCGCTGCTCGACATCGGGGGAGCCGCCACCCTGAACACCCTCGTGGTGCCGGCGACGCTGGTGCTGATACCGATTGTGGACTGCGGGGCCGCCACTGTGCGCCGCATCCGCCAACGCCGCTCGGTCGGCTCGGCAGACACCGATCACATCCACTACGTCCTGCGCGCCCTCGGCATGTCGGACCGCAAGATTCTGCTCGCCGTGTATTCGGTGTGCGGCTATCTGGCGGTGGTGGCGATCACCACCACGGTATTGCTGCGCGGTGCGGCCATCTACCTGTTCGTGGTGTCATGGGCCGGCGTGCTGCTGGCCTACGGCATCCTGGTGACGCTGCACGCGCACCGCAAGCAACGCCGCGGCGACAGCCGTTTTCAGAGCGACGCCGGCAGCAACGACCCGCGCCAGGCGTAACCTCGCGGCGCAGCCTCGCGCGCGCGGCGTCAATCCTCCAACTGGTACTCGCGCATCTTGCGATGCAGGGTCTTGCGGCTGATGCCGAGAATCTCGGCCGTGCGTGTCTTGTTGCCGTGCTGGTGATTGAGGGTCGCGCGTATCATTTCCCGCTCGCCGTGATCCAGCGTGGAACCGAGCGGAATCCTCACCGTCGGCGCGTCCTGGGCGCTGCGCACCGCGGGCGGCAGGTCACGCAGCTCGATGGTCGAGCCGCGCGCCATCACCACGGCACTCTCGATGCCGTTCTGCAGCTCGCGGACGTTGCCGGGCCACGAGTAGCGGCGCAGCGCGCTGAGGGCGGGCGGCTTGATGCCGACGAGCTGCTTGCCGTTTTCCTCCGCGAACTCCTTCAGGAATCCGGCCGCGAGCAGTGAGATATCGGCCTGTCGCTCGCGCAGGGGCGGCACGTCGATGTGCACCACGTTGAGCCGGTAGTAGAGATCGTCCCGAAACGTGCCGCGCTCGATCGCGTCCTGGAGGTCGCGGTTGGTGGCCGCCACCACCCGCACGTCGACGGTGAGGGTCTCCTCTCCGCCGACCCGCTCGAACGCCCGTTCCTGCAGAATACGCAACAGCTTGATCTGGATGTTCTGGCTGATCTCGCCAATCTCGTCGAGGAATATCGTACCGCCGTCGGCCAGCTCGAAGCGGCCGCGGCGGCGCGCCACCGCACCCGTGAACGCGCCGCGTTCGTGCCCGAACAACTCACTCTCCAGCAGCGTCTCGGTGAGGGCGGCGCAGTGCACCTTGATCAACTTCGCCGCGCGCCGCGGCGACAGGGTGTGGATCGCATCCGCCACCAGCTCCTTGCCCACGCCGCTCTCGCCGGTGATCAGCACCGAGGCGCGGCTCGGCGCCACCTGCTCCACCACCTCCCACGCCCGCTTCATCGCCGGGCTGGCGGTGACCAGCTGATGGGCGGTGCTGCGCCGTTCCAGCTCACGCTGCAGGGTCAGGTTCTCGAGCATCAGTTGGCGCCGCGAGAGCGCGCGCTTGACCAGCAGCTCGAGACGGTCCAGGTTCACCGGCTTGGTAAGAAAATCGTACGCGCCGGCGTGCATGGCGGTGACCGCGCTCTCGATGGTGCCGTGGCCGGTGAGAATGATCACCGGAATCGCGGGGTAGGCGGCAACCACGCGCCGCAGCAACTGCTCGCCCGACAGGCCCGGCATGCGCAGGTCGCTGATCACCAGATCCACGGCCTCGCCTTCCAGCACACGCACCGCCTCACTGCCGGTCGCCGCCATCAGGGTGTCGTAACCGGCCAGCGCCAGCGCCTTGCTCAGTCCTTCGCGAATGTTCTTCTCGTCGTCGACGATCAGGATCGTCATGCGCTCGCCGCTCATCCCGCCGCCGCCTCGTAGCCGAGCAACCGCTTCTCGGTCTGCGGCACCGGGATCGATATCGCGAACGAGCTCCCCGCCCCCGGCTTGCTGTCCAGCTCGATCTCGCCCAGATGCTCCTTGACGATCTTGTACACCAGCGTCAGTCCCAGTCCCGATCCGAAGTCGCGAGTGGTGAAGTAGGGTTCGAAGATCTTGCCCTGGATTGCCGGCGGGATGCCCGGCCCGGTGTCGCCGATGCGGATGGTCACCGCGTCGGCGCCGGCGCACGAGGACACCGACAACACCCGCGGTCGCTCCGACGGCGATGTCTCGCGCAGCGCTGCAATGGCATTCTTGATGATGTTGAGCAGCGCCTCGCGCAGGTGGCGCTGATCCAGCAGCACCCGCGGCAGGTTGCGCGCCAGGTCTTCACGCAGTTCTATCTCCGCCTCCTCCAGTTCGGGGCGCAGCAGCCGCAGCAATTCCTCCAGCACCTCGTTCACGTCGCCGCTGGCCAGGTCGACATCCATCGGACGCACCGCGAACAGGTAGTCGACCACGATCTGGTTGAGCCGCGCAACCTCCTCCTCGATCACGTCGACCGCCTCCCGAATCGCCTCCCAGGCGACCGGACTGAGGTCTTCCGGATCGGTTCCGAGGCGCCGCTCGATCAATTGCAGGTGGATGCCGATGGCGCCGAGCGGATTCTTGATTTCATGCGCCACCCCGGCGGTAAGCGTGGTCAGGGCGGCCAGCGACTCGGCGCGGCGCAGGCGCGCCTCGGTGGCGCGTCTCTCGGTGACATCCTCGGCGTAGATCAGGTTGCCGGCCACGTGCCCCTCCTGGACCAGCGGCAGGACCCCGAAGCTCAGCGTGCGCAGCACTCCCGAACTGATGGTGAAGTCGCGGTCGCGGACGGTCTCCCGGCGCTGTACCGTGTCGCGCAGGAACGCCGCGATCTCCGCATCGGCGACCGCCTTCCAGACCCGCTGCTGCGCATACTCGTGGCTGCGCAGCGGCACCAAGCGCTCCGCCGCGCGGTTGACCAGCAGGATGTCGCCGGCCGTGTTGGTGACGATGATGCCCCGCCCCATGGAGTCGAGCACCATGCCCAACAGGTCGTTGTCGGACGCCAGCCGGCGGAACAGTCCGCGCAACCGGTGCTGGTCGATCTTGTCGAGCCGGTCGACCGCCCGCTGATAGAAACGCCGCATATCCTTGCATTACCCTCCTTGCCCTGCCCCGGCGGTGCGCCGCAGCGCGCTGCCGAGGCTTTGCAGTGCGTGCCGGGGCTGGATGCGCAGCGCCGCAACGCGCGCCGCGCACTGATCGACCTGCCGGGCCCAGCCCTGCAACAGCGCCGGCTGGCCACCGCCGCGCAGGCGGACGCGCAACTGCTCCGCCAGTTCGTCGAGGAACGCCAGCAGCCGTTCCCGCTCGACCCGCTGCGGCAAGCCAGCCGCCTCGGCGTAGCCGCCCGGTGGACCGGCAACCCAGCCGTCGCGATCGTCGTCCCGCCCGCTGGCGGCGGCCAGGAAGCGATCCACCTGTTCGCGAAGCTGCTGCGCATCGACATCGCCCCAGGACAGGAAAAAACCGCGCAGCGTGCCCGCCGTACCCGCCGCCTGCTCATCCTGGCGAAATATGCGCGTCAGCACCTCGTGCTGTTGGGCGCGGCTGCGCTCGCGCAACGCATACTCCCGCAGCCGCGACCGCAACGTCGGAATCAGCGCGGCGGCGCGGCGCGCCAGCAGCACGACGTAGGTGTCGGGCGGCGGCTCCTCCAACAGGCGCAGCAGCGCGTTGCGCGACGACTCGCCGAGCCCCTCGGCATGTTCGACCAGAACCACCTTGCGGCCTTGCGGCCCGGTCAGGTGCAGCCAGCGTTCGACATTGCGAATCTGACTGATCGGCACGTTGTCCGTCTTCACCGTCGCCACCAGCTTGGCCGCCTGCGCCTCGATCTTGGCACACCGGCTGGCAAGCGCGGCGCCGGTCAGCGCCGGGGTCAGTCCTTCGAGCAGCTCGTTCAGTTCGCTTACCGGCCCCAGCGCGGGGCGCAGCCGCGTGTCGTCGCCCTCCCAGATGACGCGGTCGTAGCGGCGCGTCAGCTTGTGCACCGCGCGCACGAAAAAGAAATACGCAGCCGGAGAACTCGACCGGCGCAGCAGATCGGCCGCGGCGCGAATTTCCGCCAGCCAGTAGCGCCAACCCAGCAGGATCAGATACGGGTAGCTCAGATCGCGCTGCCGCACACACGGCGCACAGGCACAGCCCCAGGCGCCGCTGCGCCGGCACGACAGCGCCCGCGCCAGTTCCAGCGCCACCGAGAGTTTGCCGCCGTACGCCGGGCCGCTCAACAGAAGGCTGCGCGGCAGGCGCCCGGCCGTCAACTCGGCGCGCAGCACGCCGGTAACCGCACCATGGCCTATGATGTTCTCGAACACGTCAGACGAGCGGCGCCTCGCGCGCCGCGGGCAGAGCCGGGAATGGCATGATGTCGAGCATCCACGGCAACAGCAGTTCCTGCACCAGCGAATCGGCAAACCACGGCTCGATATCGACCAGCGTCTGCACGCGCAACAGGAACAGCAGCAGGTACACCACGATCAGCCCCTCGGCGGCGCCCATCGCCAGGCCGAGGATGCGATCGAGCCCCTTCAGGCGGAGGGAGCTGAACACGCTCTCGAACATCGCCTCCACCAGCTTGACCAGCACAAAGCCGGCCACGAACAGCACCAGCGCCGCCACCACGACGTTCCACCAACCGGCGCCCCACCATTGCGCAAGCTGCCGTGCGGCCACAGCGTGGCCGACGAAGGCGGCCGCCAGCCCCGCCACCACCGCGCCGACGGAGAATACCTCCGCCACGAAGCCGCGCACCGCCGCCCGTATGGCCGCCGCCAGCAGGATGACGCCGCACACCACGTCGATCGCCGCCATCAGCCGTGCTCCGCGCCGCGGGCGGCTGCCGCCACGATCTCTGCGATACGCCGCGCGGCGTCGCGGTCGGCCAGGGCCGCCATCGCCCGTGCCATGCCTGCGCGCCGCGCCGGATCGCCGCGCAGCGCTTCCAGCACCTCGATCAGTTGCGCGCCCGACGCGTGCTCCTCCGCCAGCGTCACCGCTGCGCCGCGCGCCGCGAACAACCGCGCGTTGGCCAACTGCTCGCCGCGGCTCTGGGTGCGCGGCAGCGGAATCAGCACCGCGGGCGTCCCGGTCGCTGCCAGTTCGGCGAGCGTATTGGCGCCGGCCCGGCTCACCACCACGGCGGCGGCCGCCAGCAGATCCGCGAACCCGTCGGCCACGAACGGGACCGCTCGATAGCGCTCGGCAACCTCGGGCGGCAGCGCTGCCCCGTCCGGCGGGCGCCACGCCGCGCCGGTCTGATGCACCACGAACCAATGCCGGGCGACCGCGGGCAGCGCGGCGTAGATCAGCTCGTTGACGGCACGCGCGCCGCTGCTGCCGCCGGTGACCAGCAGCAGCGGCACCCCGTCCGGCACGGCGAGCCGCGCCCGGGCGCGCTGCGCGTCACCCAACTCCAGGCCGGTGCGCAGCGGGTTGCCGGCTACGCACACCCGGCTCCGCACGCGCGGCGGCAGCAGGGCACGGGTGGCATCGAAGGCGACCAGCACGTTGCCGGCCATGGTAGCATTGATGCGCGTCGCAAGCGCAGGAGTGGTATCCGATTCGTGCGTGATGACCGGAATCCCCAGCAACCGGGCGGCGATCACCGGCGGCACGCTGACGTAGCTCCCCTTGGCGAACAGGACCGCCGGGCGCAGGGCGGCCAGCAGCAGCACAGCGTGCAGGCATCCGGCAACCACCATGACCAGGTCGAAAACGTTGCGCAGCGACAGGTAGCGGCGCAGCTTGCCCGCCGGGATGGCATGGAACGGCACGCCGGCGGCGCACACCAGTTCGCGTTCGGACGGACGCCGCGAGCCGATCCAGGCCGCCCGCCAGCCACGCCGGCGCAACTCGTCGATCACCGCCAGTCCGGGAATGATGTGGCCGGCGGTGCCGCCGCCGGTGAACACCGCTAGCGGCATGCCGTTGCCGGGTGCGCCCGTCTGCCGCCGGCTTGCTTCACCGCGACTGCGTCCGTAGGATAGCCGCCGTGACTTCCACCCGCCGCCGGCGCCGGCCGGGGCCGCGCATCGTGCTGGCGGGCATGCTCCTCGCCACTCTGACCAGTGCGCTGGCAATCGCCGAGTGTCCATCGCAACTGGTCCGGGTCGTGCCCGACGCCGACACCCGGACGCAGCTCATGGCGGACGGATTGCAGGTGCCGCTGACGAATGACGGTCCCGCGCTGGCGCCGGAGTTGGCCAGCCGGGAACTCATGGTGGAATGGCTCGACGCCATTCCGGTCACGTACGGGGCCGAGGTCCTGCGCCTCATTCGCGGCAGCGTCGGCGCAAGCTGCCGGTGGACCGATCTGTACAACCATCTGCGCGCGGTAAGTTCCTTACAGGGCATCGAATATTACTCCGGCAGTCGCGCCTACCATCGTACGCTGTACCAGCAATCGTACGCCATAGTGGGCCCCGACGACCGCACGCCGCTGCCCGATCCGGTAGTCGGCAGCGTTCCGGAGCTGTCCACCCTGTATCTGGTTCAGGAAGATTCCACGTTCGGCACCAACGTCTACCAGGCCGATTATCGGTTCGACGGGACCACCATTACCATGCAGGTGCGCAATCTCACCACCATGTGGTGGTCGATTCTGCCGCTGGTCAACCCCGGCGACTTCCGCAGCGTGGTGTCCGTTACGCCCACCGACCGCGGCCTGCTGTTCTACGCCGCCGCCGGCATCTACACCATCAATATCGGCGGCGTACGGGAACGCAGTCAGAGTTCGCTGCGCAACCGCCTCGATGCGCTGGAGCGCTGGCTGCGCGCCCGCCTGCCCTAGCACCCGGCTACGATGCCGCCGGCCCGACCGCCTGCAGCACGATCATCAGCACACCGATCGCCGCCCCGATCACCGCACCGAACAGCTTCACCCACTTCAGGTGACGCGCCATCACCGTGAGCAGGAGCTGTTCCACCGAGTGCGGGTCGAGGGCTTCGACTCTGGCGACCACCATCGATTCGACGTCCACCGTAGCCATGACCGACGGCAGCCGCTCGGACAGAAACGCGATGCTGCGCCGGGCCAGGAACCGGTCCAGCTCGAGCGCGGTATCCGGCGCCAGCGAAACCACGTCCTGTACGGTCGCCGAGCCGGCCGCGGCGGCGTCGCCGAGCGCACCGCTGACCATGCCGGGAATCTGCTCGGCGAGCCGGACCGCGGTCTCCGGCGTCGCCAGCGCGGACAACAGCAGGTTGGACAGCACGTCGGCCACCGCCGCCGGCTGCACGCCGAGATAGCGCGCCGCCAGCTCCGCTACCGTCACCGCCTCCTGCTCCCGGTACCACCCCTCGACCGCCCGCACCACCGGCGACGTTTCGGCGCCGGCGCCGGCGCCGGCCAGCGCGTCGAACACGCGGTGCACCAGATGCTCGACCAATTCATCGAGCTGCTCGGCGGTGTCTCCGGTAACCTCGCGCACCCCCCGCTCACCCCATCGGATCAGGGCGCGGCGCGCCTCGGCCACGATCTGCTCCTGTACCGCGCCGGCGGCGGCCGCCGTCTCGGCCTGCTCGATCACATCGGTCACGATCGCGGGCATGCGCTGATTGAGACTCTCGTCGTACTGCCCGACGGTGACGAACATCTTCTGCATCACGTTCAACTTGTCGAGAATGTCGCGCACCAGCGCCCGGCCGCGCACCTCCAGTTGGCGCCTCATCTCGGGGCCACGCAACCAGGCGAACAGCGCCTCCAGCAACGCCGGCAGATTGCGCTGCAACAAGGCGACCAGCAACTCGACCGTGTCGGGCGTGAGCAGCCGGTGCAGCGGGGTGTTCTCCTGCCGCCGACGCTGCAGCCAGTGCCGCACCGCGTTGCCGACCTGGACGCGTACCGGCGAACCGGTCAGGGCCGGCAGCACGCCGCCGGCTACCAGCCGGGCAAGCTGGTCGGCGGTCACCAGGTCGCGCAGGCGCCGCGCTCCCAGGTCGTCGACCAGCCGCTCCACCAGGGAGCGCACCCCGTATATGAAGGCGCGCGAGCCGACCAGCCGGCGCAGCATCTGTTCCAGGATCCGGCGCACCAGTTCGGGCCAGTCGATCGGCGCGCCGGTCTGCCCCGCTGGCCCCGGCACGCTGCCGGCGCCGCCGACCGCGGCCGCCAGATCCGCCAGCGGCTTGCGCGCGATCGCCTCGCGCACATTGCGGAACTGCTCCTGCAGCGCGCGCCCGAACGCTTCCGAGTCGAGCCGCTCGCGCAGCGTCTCCGTGGACAGCAGATCGCGCGCCACCATGCGGCCGATGCTGCGCGCCAGTTCGCCGCGGCGGCGCGGAATGATGCCGGGTGTCAGCGGCACCGGGATGCCGAACAGGTACTTTCTGGTCAGCGGGCGAAACAGCATGCGAATCGCCAACGCGTTGGTCAGATAGCCGATGAGACCACCCCATACCAGCGGCAGTACCCAGTTGAGGATTATTGTCAGCACGAAGACGGTCGCACGGCAGCCGGGTCAGTCGCCGGCGGCGCGGACGTCGCGCACCCGGGCCGCTACCTCGGCCGCGTCGGCACCCGGGGTGACCATCTCGAGGTGGGAACCGAACACCCAGCCACGCACCCCCTGGTGGGTCACCTCGAACCAGTAGGCGAGGTCGCCGGCAACGCGCTCCTCGAACTCGCCGCGGCGCAACACCTCCACCACCTCGCCGCGGCGAAAGTGGGACAGCACTTCCGCGCGCACCGACGGCTGGGCGCGCACGCGCAGGGAATCGGCCGCGATGATGCCGCGCTGCTCGCTGGTGGAGATGACCGACGTAGCGGGCAACACCAAGTGCCCGGCCGAAGACTCGTGCTTCTGGCAGCCGGTCAGCGTGGCTGCCGCCACCGCCACCGCCACCGCGGCAGCGGCAGCCACGCGCCGGGCCACGGCGCGCAATCTGCCGCCTGCGCCCACTAGCGCTCCGCCACCCGGGAGCCGGCGGGCTGCGCGTTGTCCAGCTCGCGCAGCTTTTCGATCTCATCGCGGACCACGGCGGCGCGCTCATACTCCAGATCCTTCGCCAACTCCAGCATCTCTTTTTCCAGGGTGCGGATCAGCGCCCGCCGGTCCTTCGGCACCAGTACGTTGAAGCGCTGCTTGACCACTTCGATATCGAGCTTCTCGGCGGACACTTTCTCGTCGCTCTTGCGGACCAGCAGATCCTGGACCGCCTTGATGATCGTGGTCGGCGTGATGCCGTGTTCGGCATTGTACGCCAGTTGGATCGCCCGGCGCCGCTCGGTCTCGGCGATCGCGGCGCGCATCGACTCCGACTCCCGATCGGCGTACATGACAACCAGTCCATTCACGTTGCGCGCCGCTCGCCCGATGATCTGGATCAACGACGTGGTCGAACGCAGAAAGCCGATCTTGTCGGCATCGAGAATGGCTATCAGCGACACCTCCGGCAGATCGAGCCCCTCGCGCAGCAGGTTTACGCCAACCAGCACGTCGAATTCGCCGGCGCGCAGATCGCGCAGGATTTCGACTCGTTCGAAGGTGCCCACCTCGGAGTGCAGAAAGCGGCAGCGCACGCCGATGTCGGCGAGGTAGTCGGACAGGTCCTCGGCCATGCGCTTGGTGAGGGTGGTGACCAGGGTGCGTTCGCCGCACGCCGTGCGCTGCCGTATCTGCTGGTAGAGATCCTCGATCTGGCCGGCCGAGTGGCGCACCTCGATCTGTGGATCCAACAACCCGGTCGGTCTGATGACCTGCTCGACCACCTGCGCCGAGGTGCGCAGTTCCTCCGCGGCGGGCGTCGCCGACACGTAGATGACCCGCTCCATCAGCGCCTCGAACTCCCCGAACGTGAGCGGACGGTTGTCCAGCGCCGACGGCAGCCGAAAGCCGTGCTCCACGAGCGCCTGCTTGCGCGAGCGGTCGCCCGCGTACATGGCGCCGATCTGCGGCACGGCAACGTGCGACTCGTCGATGAACACCAGGAAGTCCTGGGGAAAGAAATCGAGCAGGACCGCGGGGCGTTCGCCCGCCTTTCTCCCGCTCAGGTGGCGCGAATAGTTCTCCACACCGCTGCAGTGACCGATCTCGGCCAGCATCTCGAGGTCGTATTCGCAGCGCGTCATCAGCCGTTGCGCCTCTACCAGCTTGCCCTGTGCCAGCAGTTCCTCGTTGCGCACCGCCAGCTCCGCGCGAATCTCCTGTACCGCCCGTTCGAGGCGCTCCTCCGGGGTCACGAAGTGCTTTGCCGGATACACCGCCGTGAACTCGAGCTCGGCGAGGGTATCGCCGGTGAGCGGGTCGATGCGGCGCATGCGTTCGATCTCGTCGCCGAAGAATTCGATCCGCAACCCCTCCTTGGCGTGTGGCGGCAACACCTCGATCACCTCGCCGCGGCTGCGAAACCCGGCTCGCATCAGCAGCGCATCGTTGCGGGAATACTGCATCGACACCAGCCGGCGCATCAGGCGGCGCGGCTCGATCTCCATGCCGACCTGCAGTTCGACCCGCATGCCGCGATAGTCTTCGGGGCTGCCGAGGCCGTAGATGCATGACACCGTCGCCACCACCACGACATCGCGCCGTTCCATCAGGGAGGTAGTCGCCCCCAGCCGCAGCCGCTCGATCTCATCGTTGATGGAAGCGTCCTTCTCGATGTACAGGTCGCGGCTGGCGACGTACGCCTCCGGCTGGTAGTAGTCATAGTAGGACACGAAGTATTCGACCGCGTTGTGCGGAAGAAAATCCGTGAACTCACGGTACAATTGCGCGGCCAGGGTCTTGTTATGAGACATGACCAGAGTAGGCACCTGTGCCGCCTCGATGACCTTGGCCATCGAATAGGTCTTGCCCGAACCGGTTACTCCCTGCAGGGTCTGGTACCGGTGGCCGGACTGCAGCCCCTGGCTCAGAGCGGCGATCGCCTGTCCCTGGTCGCCGGCCGGACTGAAATCAGCAACAACCTCGAATGCTGGCATGCCGTTTACGAGAAGTACTCCTGAATGTGCCGGGCGCGGCGGCTCAACACCACCGTGGTGGCGCGGCGCCGCGATCCACGCAGGTATACGACCTCGATCGGCTCGCCCGGCTTGTTGTCCTCGAGCGCGTTGAACAGGTCGGCGATGGTGTCGGTGGCCACGCCGTCCACCTCGACGATGATGTCGCCGCCGACGCGGAACACCGAGCGCCCCCAGCGCACCGGCTGATCGCCGCCGCGCAAACCGGCGGCGGCGGCGTTGCCGCCGGAGATTACCTCGGACACCAGAATGCCACGCGCCACCGGCAACTGCAACTGCCGGACCAGCCGCGGGAACAGCTGTACGGGCCGCATGTCGATCCAGCCGCGCCGCACCTCGCCATGGCGAATCAGCTCCGGGAGCACGCGCCGCGCGGTGTCGATCGGCACCGCGAATCCGATCCCCACCGAGCCGCCGGAGGGCGAAATGATGGTGGTGTTTATGCCGATCATCTCGCCGCGCGAGTTGAGCAGCGGGCCGCCCGAGTTGCCCGGGTTGATCGAGGCGTCGGTCTGGATCATGGCCTGAATGATCGCACCCTTGTCGGCCCGCACCGGCCTGCCGAGCCCCGACACGACGCCGGTGGTGAGGGTACGGCTGAGGGCGAACGGGTTGCCGATCGCCAGCACCTTCTGGCCCACGAGCAGCTCGCTCGAGTGTCCGAACGGGATCACGGTGAGATGCAGCCCGCGCGGATCGAGTTTCACCACCGCCAGATCGTTTTCCGGATCGATGCCGATCACCTCTCCCTCGCGCTCCTCGCCGCCAGCCAGGGTCACGCTCACCTGACGGGCGTCCCTGACCACGTGGTAGTTGGTCAGGATGTGGCCGTCGCTGTCGATCACCGTGCCGGAGCCGGCGCCGGACCCGAACCGCGGCACCGCGTTCAGGTACCAGTGATAGTCCGGCATCAGGGCGGTGATGTTGACCACCCCCTCGTTGTACCGCTGGTAGATCTCGATGTTGTTGGCTTCGTCGTTCGACAACGTGGCCGCGCCGGCGCGGAATTGAGCCGGGAGTGCGGGCGTCGCCACGGCGGGAGCGGCGCCGCTCGCGGCGAGCGGCGACCAGCGGTCGGCGCGCGCGTCCGTGAGCACTTCGGCAAGCAGGAATCCGATGCCGGCACCGGTCACCGCGGCGATACCCACGCTCACCAGAAGATGCCGGCCACGGTACGTTCTCATTGCACCGATCAATGTACCACGACGGGCGCGGCGGGGTGCACGATTTTCCCGCCGGCGCCGCCCGCCGGCAGGAACCGGGTCAGCGCCGATCGCGACCCGTCAGTCGTAGTGCCAGTAGATATCCACGTCGCCGTAGCGGCGGTATTGCAGCGCCTCGCTGACGTGTGCCGCGGAAATCCAGTCGCAGCCGTCCAGGTCCGCTATCGTGCGGGACAGCTTGATCACGGAATGCAGGGCGCGGGAGGAGAGATGGGTGTGCCGCATGCCGCGCTCGAGCTGGCGGAGCTGTGTCTCGCCGAGCACGCAGTAGCGCTCCACCTCGCGCGGCGGCAGTCGTGAGTTCAGACGCCACGGGCGGTCCCGATAGCGCTGCTGTTGCCGCAGGCGGGCGTCCCGCACCGCCAGCAGGTAGTCATCCGGGCGCTCGCTGCTGTGGCCGAGCAACTCCGCCGCCGGCACATCGTTCACCGGGATGCGAATGTCGATGCGGTCCAGCAGTGCGCCGCCCAGTCTCTTCCAGTAGTGCTTGACCTCCGCGGTGGAACAGATGCAGGCCGCATGGCGGCGGCCCAGATTGCCGCACGGGCACGGGTTGGCGGTCATCACCAACTGGAAGTCGGCCGGGAAGTGCGCCGTTCGCCCGGCGCGGACCACGTTCACCGACCCGGTCTCGAGCGGTTCGCGCAGGCTCTGCAGCAACGGGCGCGCAAACTCCGGCGCCTCGTCGAGCAGCAGGACGCCGGCGTGGGCCAGGGAGACCTCGCCGGGCCGCAGCACGCGCCCGCCGCCGACGACCCCCTCCGGCGAAGCGCTGTGATGCGGCGCGCGAAACGGCGGCCAGCGCAGCATCCCGGCGTCCGCCGGCAGGCTGCCGGCCACCGAGTAAATCTGCGTCACCGCCAGCGCCTGCCGCCGCGGCAGCGCCGGCAGCAGGCCCACGAGCCGCCGCCCGGCCATCGTCTTGCCGCTGCCTGGCGGTCCGAACACCAGCAGATGGTGGCCGCCGGCAGCGGTCACCGCCAACGCGCGCTTGAGGACGCTGTGGCCACGGATGTCGGTGATTTCTCCCATCTCCTGCCGCCACGGCGACGGCTCTTCGGCGGCGCCGCACCAGCGGTCGGCGGCCCCGTTCGATCGCACCGGCGCGCCACTCGTGGCCTGCGCCATGGCCGCAATGGCGCCGGTGAGGCTGTCCACACCCATCACCACACCCACGCCGAGCGCCTCCGCTTCGAGCCGGTTGCCGGCCGGCACCAGGAACCACGAGTGTCCGGCCTCCACGCCGGCCGTAACCGCGGTGAGAATACCGCTCACCGGATGGACCGCGCCGGCCAGGTTCAACTCGCCGCATGCCATCACCGGCACCTGGGGCGCGGGTACCTGGCCGGAGGCGACCAGGATGGCCAGCGCCAGCGGCAGATCGTAGGCGGCGCCCACCTTGCGCACCCCGGCGGGCGACAGATTGACCAGCACCCGGTCGCGGGGAAACTGAAAACCACTGTTGCGGATCGCCACGCGCACCCGCTCGCGCGACTCCCGTACCGCGTCATCCGGCAGTCCGACGATGTCGACGCCCGGTATTCCGCGGCGCAGGTCCACCTCAACCGCCACCAAGTCACCATCCACCCCGAATGGGGCATGCCCAAAGATCAATGCACTCACCGCAGCCTCCGCCCTGAACAACGGGAAACTCTCGGCGCCGCTTCAGAACCGGGTCCGGACTGCCACGGTGAACGGTCCCGGAGGCGGCGCGCAGCGGCCCGGTGACGGCGCGCGGCTAGTCGCGATGGTCGGCGTTATCACCCGCTATGGCGGCCTGTACCAGGGCATGACAACGCTCGTTGCGCGCGTCGCCCGCGTGGCCGCGCACCCAGCGGAACTTCGCCTTCGTGTCCGCTGTCACCTGGTCGAGCATGCGCCACAGACTGGCGTTCTTGACCGGCTGCTTGGCCGCCGTCTGCCAGCCGTTCGCCCGCCAGCGACGTATCCACGAAGTAATGCCCTGCTGCACGTAGGTGGAGTCGGTGACCACCACCACGTCGGCCGCGGCCGCCTCCGGCAGGTCCCGGACGGCGCGCAACGCCTGAATTACGGCAGTCAGTTCCATGCGGTTGTTGGTCGTGGCGGCCGCGGCGCCCGACCCTTCGAGCACGCGCACCGGCGCGCCGGCGGCGGCGCCCGGCGACGCAGCGTGGAGCGTGAGGTGGAACGCCCAGCCTCCGCGGCCCGGGTTGCCGCGGCAACCGCCGTCGGTGAACGCTTCGATCAATGGCCGCCGCCGCGGCCGTGCCTGCTCGGTGCTTGTACTATGCATCGTGGGATGCGCGATCTTACTACGTTCCGGGGCATCGACGGAGGCTGCCGGAATCCGTATACTGGGGCTGTCAGCAGGTCGTGCGGGGTAGCCGCCGGCAGGCTGGTTTTCCCGGCGGTGTAGCTCAGTCGGTCAGAGCAAGCGGCTCATATCCGCTGCGTCAGGGGTTCGAGTCCCTTCACCGCTAAAATGGCGCCCCGGCCGCGCCACGCAAAAAAACGGCGCGCCACGCAAAAAAACAAATGGCCGCCTCACGGGCGGCCATCAATTATTGCGGTCGTGGATTATAGCAGGGGCAGGATTCGAACCTGCGACCTCCGGGTTATGAGCCCGACGAGCTGCCAACTGCTCTACCCTGCGTCGTCAGGGAGCAAAGATAGCAGCTATCGGTGCTGTCCGTCAACCGGCAAAACCAACCAACTGCGCGGCACAGAACTGCACGGCACATTCGACTCCTAGTGCCGGCTTCTCGTGGCGCCGCTCGTGCGCGGGAGCGGGCTCAGTATCTCTTCAGAGCGGTGACCTTGCGCAGCTTCTTCAGCCGCTTGCGCTCCAGAGCCTTGCGCTTCTTGTTGCGCACCGTCGAGGGCTTCTCGAAGTACTCACGCCGCTTCCACTCGCGGACGATGCCCTCTTTCTCTACCATCCGCTTGAAGCGCTTCAGCGCTTTCTCAAGCAGTTCGTCCTCGCTGACGGTTACATGTGCGATGGGTGCAATCCTCCTTCCAGACCGACAACCGGTTTACCGCGGCTGCGGGCCCATCAAGGAAATAAGGTAACCAAATCGTCCGGTATGTCAACCAACGGTGTCGTGACCAGGACATCGGGGTCTACGGCGACGCCGGCGGCGCGCACTTCCCAATGCAGATGCGGTCCGGTGGCCAGCCCCGTGCTGCCGACCGTGCCCACCGCCGTGCCCGCCGCAACCCGCTCGCCGACGGCCACGTCGAGCCGAGCCAGGTGGTAGTACAGCGAGTACACCCCGGACAGATGCTCGATCACCACGGTGAACCCGGTGATGATGCGAAATTGTGCCATCACTACCGTGCCCGCCCCGGCCGCCACCACGACGGTTCCCGCCGCCGCCGCGAAGTCGACGCCATGGTGAATGGACCGGTCGGCCGTGCCGTCCTCATACCGGTACCGCCGCCGGTCGCCGAAGCCGGCGCTGCGCCGGGCGCCGACTACCGGATGCCGCAACCTGCCCGCGTGGCCGTCGGCGACCGGCCGCCACGTGGTGAGCAGGCGCCACAGTTCGCGCGACTGCTCGGCACGGCGCGGATCGTCGCTGCGCCGCAAGTCCCCGAGCCCGCCGCGCAACGGGATTTCCTCTTCGGCGAAGCGGCGGGTACCGACGAACAGGGGCCGCGCGATCTGTAGCGCGCCCGCGGCCGCGGCCTCGAGGTCGCCGTCTCCCGTTACCAGCAACCGGGCGACGCCCGGCTGCGCCGTGCTCGGGACGCCGAGCACGGCCACCCATACGCGCGCCAACGTAGCGCCGGGGCCGGCGCGGTCAGCAACGAAGGCGCGTGCGGACGCCAGCGTTTCCGCGCCCGCCTGCACGCTTACCTGCACCCGCGCCAGCGGCTGCGCAGTTGCCAGGTAGACGCGTAGCGGAGCGCCCGGGACCACTTCGCGGGGCGCGCTCAACGCGGGCGCTGGTGGCGGCGCGGCCTCCGGCGTGCGCACCAGCAGCCCCGAGATCAACGACAACCGGCCCGCCTCGAACCGATAGCGCGTGCCGGCGAGCTGCCAGGCGGACCAGCCCTGCTCCACGAACGGATTGCCGTCAGGGCCGGTTACCGGCTCAAGTACGACCGCCCGCGCCGCACCCGGCTGCGCACCGCCGGCCGGTTCCGCGACCGCCGGTACGCCCGCCAGGCAGGCCGCCAGCACGGCGACGGCCGGCACGGAGTGCAGGAGCCGCCGGATCACCGCTCCAGATCGAGAATGGTCAGCTGCAGGGTTTCAACCTGCGCGAAACGCGATCGGGTGAGGCGGAACACGATGTTGACGCGATCGCCCGCATTGAAGTCGGTGCCGACCTTGTCGGCCGCGTTCCAGTACAGCGCGGGCCAGCGATAGCCGCCGGCGTCGAGCAGCAGCTTGGCGTGCGCGGGCTGCCCCTTGCCCACCAGGTCCACCTGGAGGATCGGCACACCGCGCATCAGGAACGCCAGCGGCGGATGGCCGGCGCCATAGGGCGCGAACAGATCCACCGTTTGCCACACCTCCGGGGTCAGGTAGTCGGGCGGAATCTCGGCGTCCACGGTACGCGTGGCCGAGGCCGGGGCCGCGACCGCTTCCGCCATCTCGGCCAGCCGCTCCAGGCGCGGCGCCAGGCGCGCCAGATTGGACGACGCCAGGTTGAACCCGCCGGCCATCGCATGGCCGCCCCAGCGCAACAGCAGATCATCCAAGGGGCCGAGAATGTCGGCGACCGGCAGCCCCGGAAGGGTGCGTACCGACCCGCTCGCCTCCACCCCCTGGTCGGCCACGACGATGGCAGGGACGCGGAACGCATCCAGCAGCCGGGCCGCCAGCATGCCGGTGACGCCGCGCGGCACCTCCGCATCGATGACCCACAGCAGCTTGCCGCCGGTGCACTCGTAGCTGCGGCGAGCGCCCGGCTGCGCTCGCACCCACGCCGCATCGGCCACGCTGCGGCGCTGCCGATTCAGTTCCAGCAGCCGATCCACCAGGGTACTCGCTTCCGCCTGGTCGCCGGTCAGCAGGATGCGCACGGCGGTCGGGGCCTCGCCCATGCGTCCGGCCGAGTTGACCACCGGCGACAGGTGGAACGAAACATCGATGGTGGTGAGTTTCTTGCCGTACAGATTCACGCGCGCGAGCAGTTCGCGCAGGCCGATCCGTTCGGTAGCCGCCAGGGCGCGCAGTCCGCGCTTGACCAGGATGCGGTTCTCGTCGCGCAGCGGCATCAGATCGGCTATCGTCGACAGGGCCACCAGATCCAGCGTCGCGTTGCCCTCCTCGATCAGCTCAGGGTGGCGCCACAGCGCGATCACGGTAAACAGCTCAGTGAGCACATCCAACTCGGTCAACGACTGCTCGCTGTAGCGCGCCAGCTTGCTGCGCTCGCGCAGTTGCAACAGCGACTGTCCGGCGGTGCGCGGGTGCTTCGCCGCCACCTCGGGGGCCAGGTCATGGACGTACAGGTCCACGGACCCGCAGGCGCGCGTGAGCAGGCTGCGCACCAGAGCCTCGTCGTACACCAGGATCTCGCAGCCGTCGGCGAACTGCGCGAGGCGCTCCGCGGCCGCCGCTCCGGCGCCGGGGTTGACGGTTTCGAACAGCTTGCCGCCGGGCACCAGGTTGGTCAGCTTGACGGCTTCCATGACGATGCTGTCATGCAGCGGCCGCACGTTGAGCAGACAGACCGTCTCGCCGAACAGCTCGGTGCGCGCAAAACGCAGTGCCCATGCCAGTTTCCACACCACCCCGCACGCGGACAGATCGACGAACGGGTAAGCGGAACCGGACAGCTTGGGATCCACCACCAGTGCATCGGGCAGTTCCGACGACGGTTCGTGATGATCGACCACCACCACGTCGATGCCGCGCTGCCGGGCGGCGGCGATCTCGGCGCATGCCGTTACCCCGCAGTCGACGGTGACCAACAAGCGCACGCCGGCAGCCTCCAGCTCATCGATCAGCGCGCCGGAAACGCCGTACGGTTCATCCCCCTCCGGCAGCCGCCAGGTCACGGTGGCGCCCATTCCCTGCAGCGTGTTGACCATCAGCGCCGTCGAGGTGACGCCGTCCACGTCGCGGTCGCCGAACACCAGGATCGGCTCTTCTCCGGTCACCGCGTCGATGAGGCGCTGCACGGCGGCCGCCATGCCCGGCAGGGCGAACGGATTGTGGAGATAGTGTTCATCCTCCTCCAGGAGGTACCGGACGGAGCGGGCGTCGCCCATGCCGCGGCGGGCCAGAATCGTGCTTGCCAGCACATCCAGGCGAAAGCGGCGCGAGATGCGCTTCACTTCTGTCGAGTCGACGGTAGTCTTGGACCAGTCCATGGCGAGCCGCTGCTACCCGGCCGCCGCGCGCCGGCTGGTCAGCGCCACGTACCGGGCCCCGGTGCGGCGCAGGTGAGATTCGAACAATACCAGTTCATCGAGCACGAACGGAGCCGCCGGCAACGCCACCGGTTCGGTCATCCGCCAGCGTTGGCCGTGCCGCACGCGCGCCACCGTTACGTGCGGCAGCGGGCTGCGCGCGGGCACCGGAAACGCGGCCGCGGCAATCCGGTTGCGCGCCTCGTCGAGGAATGCGGCCACGGCGCCGTACCCCTCGCCAAGCACCGCGTGCACGACCCGCGCCGGGCCGCGCGGCGGCAGTTGCGCGAGTCCGGCCAGGCCGCATCGCAACGGCGCGGCGAGCGCCTCCACGACCTGCCCGCACAGCGCTTGCGCGCGGCGCAGATCCTCGGCCGCGAGGGGGCCGAAAAAGTGCACGGTTGCATGGTAGCCGGCCGGGTCGACCAGGCGCAGGTGCGCTGCATGCGCCGCCAGCGCGGACTGCGCCAGCCGAGCCAACTCGCGGCGCGCCGGTGCCGGCAGCGGCAGCGCCAGGAACACGCGCCGGGTGGCCGCCGCGGGGCGCGGCCCGCTCACAGGATTCCGGCCGCGCAACGCAGTGAGTTGAGCG
This sequence comes from Spirochaetia bacterium, assembly GCA_965262935.1. Classification (GTDB taxonomy): domain Bacteria; phylum Spirochaetota; class Spirochaetia; order SZUA-6; family Bin103; genus Bin103. The sequence goes on from OZ253572.1 coordinate 4,110,278, forward strand.
GCCGCTCCAGGCCATGCTGGACCAGTTGCTGCAACGACCGGCGCAGCTTCTCGGCTCCCGCGAACGAATACGCGCCGGCCTCGGCGAGCGGCAGGCCGCCGGTGGCGAGCAGAAAGCGCCGCGCGGGCGCATCGATATGCAACGCGGCCGCCGGCACATCCCGCACACTGCGCACGCCGGTGCAGCGCTGGCACCAGCTTCCGCCGTGCGCTGCCAGCCGCACATCCTCCTGCTGTCCGAGGGCGCGGCCGCAGGTGTCGCAGCATTCCAGATCGGGCGAGATCCCCAATTGCTGCAGCGCGCGCCACAGCACCTGCGCCGACAACAGCCCGATGTCGCGCTCGGCGGCGCCGTCGAGCCGCTGCAGCGCGTCCACCAGCAGCGCGTACAGGTCGCCGGCGTCGGTGCCGCCGCCGTGGCTGCGCAGAACAATCTCGACCCACAGCGACGCGGTGAAGAACTTGCGCAGGTCGGCCCGGAACGACGGATGCAGGTTGCGCGCCTCCACATCGGTGATCTTGAACGAGTTCCGTACCGGATCGTGATACAGATAGGCGGTGATCAACGCGAACACGATCGCTGCCGGCTTCAGCTTGCTCACCGCTTTGCCGGCGCCGTGCGCGGTCGCGTACACCACGCCTCGTTCACCGGTGAACAACGTCACGCGGCGATGAATCTCGCCCATGCGTGCCGCCTGCAGCACTACTGCCGACTCGATCGAGTTGCGACGCCGATCCGACGGCATGCACGGCAGCTTACCGCTGTCGCGCCGGCGCATCAACCCCCGCCGGGCCAACTCGGCAACTTGACTCGCCGCGGCGCGCGCAACTAAGCTTGATGGGATGGAGCACCGGCAAATAATCCCCGCCGATACGGTTCTCCCCCCGAAGCTGATCCTGCTGCCACTCACCAACAGCCCGATGTTTCCGGGCGTCTTCACGCCGATGATGATTCCCGAGGGACGTGACGAACGGGTGGTCCGCAAAGCCCTGAACGGGGACGGTTGCGTGGGCCTGGTAATGCTCCGTAACGGGCACGAAGCTGCCCCGCAGCGCGGCCCGAACCAGGTCCTGCACGCGGACGATCTGCATAGCGTCGGCACGGCCGCCAAGATCGTTCGCAAGATCAATCTGCCGGACGGCGGCATCAACATTTTTCTGTCAACGCTGAAGCGCTTTCGGATCGCCAAGATGCTTACCGCCGAAACGCCCTTGGCGGCCGCCGTCGAGTACCTCGACAGCGCCAACATGAAGTCGCTCGAAGTACGCGCCCTGACGCGCGCGCTGATCGCCGAGATGAAGCAGGTATCGGAAGACAATCCGCTGTTCTCGGAAGAGATGCGGCTCAACATGGTAAACATCGACGACCCCGGCAAGATCGCCGATTTCGTGGCTTCCATTCTGAACATCAAGGGAGCCGAAAAGCAAGCCGTGTTGGAGACCCTGGACGTTCGTGAGCGCATGGAACGGGTGCTCGTATTCATCAAGAAAGAACAAGAGTTGCTGCGCATCCAGAAGCGCATCCAGGAACAGCTCAACGAGAAGATCGAGAAGAGCCAGCGCGAATACTTTCTCAAGGAGCAATTGAAAGCGATCAAGGCGGAGCTCGGCATGCCGGTCGATGCCAAGTCGAGCGAACATCAGCGCCTCGTGGAGATTTTCGAGAAGCTCAAGATGCGCGGCGAGGCACGCGAGCGGGTCGACGACGAGATGGAGAAATTCGCGCTGATGGATCCGAGCTCGGCTGAATTCGTAGTCACACGGAACTATCTGGAGACGATCGCCGCCCTGCCCTGGAACGAACCGGAGCACAAACTCGTGGATCTGGCCCGTGCGCAGCGCCGGTTGGACCGCGATCACTACGGCCTCGACGACGTCAAGGAACGGATTCTCGAGTATCTCGCCGTCGGCCGGCTCATCGCCGGCAGCGGCAACGGCGCCTGGCGCGGTTCGATCATCTGCCTGGTCGGACCGCCGGGCGTCGGCAAGACCTCGATCGGCAAGTCGATTGCGGCCGCGCTCGGCCGTGAGTTCTTCCGCTTCTCGGTCGGCGGGATGCGCGACGAGGCGGAGATCAAGGGACATCGGCGCACCTACGTCGGCGCCATGCCGGGCAAGATCATACAGGGCTTGAAGATCGTCAAAGCGCGCGACCCGGTGTTCATGATCGACGAGATCGACAAGCTTGGCGTGTCATTTCAGGGAGATCCTTCATCCGCCCTGCTGGAAGTTCTGGACGGCGAGCAGAATCACGCGTTCCGCGATCATTACCTCGATCTGCCATTCGATATTTCGTCGGTCATGTTCATCGCCACGGCCAACACGGTGGACACCATACCGGCGCCGTTGCTCGATCGCATGGAAGTGATCAGGCTGTCCGGTTACGTCGAGCAGGAAAAAGTGAACATCGCTCGCCGCTACCTCATCCCGAAGTCGCTGCAGCGCACCGGCATCGCCAGGAAGCAGATCAAGTACCCGGCCAGCGTGCTACGCTCGATCTGTAACGGTTGGGCGCGCGAGGCAGGCGTTCGCAACTTCGAGAAGGCGCTTGACCGGATTCATCGCAAGGTTGCCAGGCAGATGATGATGGACAAGCTCGCCATGCCGATCGAGATTACCCCGGAGCGACTGGAGGATTTTCTCGGCAAGCCGGTGTTCGGAGACGAGCAACGCAACCGGATTACCGCGCCCGGCATGGTAATGGGGTTGGCATGGACCGCGCTCGGCGGTGCGGTATTGATGGTGGAGGCGATCGCCAACGTCGGTCGCGGTGGCATTACCCTGACCGGAAAGATGGGCGAAGTGATGCAGGAATCGGCCAACATCGCGTATTCGTTCGTGCGCCTGGCAGCTTCCCGGCACGGCGTTCGCGCCGACTATTTCGACAATCACAAGATCCATCTTCACATACCCTCCGGGGCGACGCCGAAGGACGGTCCATCGGCCGGAATCACGATGGCTTGCGCACTGCTCTCTCTGGTAACCGGAAAGCGCGTACGGCAATCGCTGGCCATGACCGGCGAGCTGTCGCTGGTCGGCAAGGTGCTGCCGATCGGCGGATTGAAAGAGAAGGTAATCGCCGCCCGCCGCAACAAGGTGCGCGAGATCGTGTTTCCGCGCGCCAATGTCCGCGACCTGGACGAGATCGCGGACAACATCAAGAGGGGCATCGCGTTCACCCCGGTCGATTCGATGGACGACGTGGTAGAGCGCCTGTTTTGAGCCGGTTCGGCGGGCGGTCGCTGGGCGCGGCGGTGTGCCTGTTGCTGGCGGGGTGCGCAGCGTCGTCGGAGCCGGCACCGCCCATCCATCCCGACTTCGCGATCACGGTGCCGGAACTGGACCAGGTTCTGGACCAGATCGATGCCGCCACCGCGGACGCCATCCGGTCGCAGCGTCAGGTGTTCCTCGATCTGCTGGCCCGGATGCTGGGCGCCGATCGTTCGTTTCGGGTACTGGTCGACAAGCAACACGCGCTGCCGAAGGACTATGAGCCTACCGATCTGGTGGCGCTCGACAACTATCCGATCACCGCCAACCGGGCCGGCCACCGCCTGTCGCGGCGTATCCTGCCCGACCTCCTGGCGATGGTGGAAGCGGCGCGCATCGACGGCATCGAGCTGATGGTGTCTTCCGCGTACCGCTCCTTCGACTACCAGGACGGGCTCTACCAGCGGCATGTGGACCGGCTCGGCCGCGAGGCCGCGGACCTGATGTCGGCGCGTCCCGGTCATTCCCAGCATCAGTTGGGCACCGCGGTCGACTTCGGCTCCATTGCCGAGGGCTATGGCGACACCGCCAACGGCCGCTGGGTGGCGCGCAACGCCTGGCGGTTCGGATTCTCCCTCTCCTACCCGCCCGGCGCGACCGCACGCACCGGCTACGACTACGAACCGTGGCACTTCCGCTACATCGGGCGCGTCGGTAGCCGCCTGGAACGCGAGTTCTTCGGCGCACAGCAGCAACTGCTCCTGGAGTTCCTCGCCGACTGGACGCCGTGGTTCGCCGAACGCCGGGGCGCCGCCGGGCAGTAGCGCGACCGATCAGCCGTGCATGCGGGCAAGCTGCTCGGCGGAGATGGCGATGGCGCCGGCACGCAGCACGCGCGGCGGCGAAACGGTCGCATCGACTACGGTGGACGGCTGTGCCGCGGCCGGCGGACCATCGTAGACCAGCAGGTCGGCGGCGGCCCCGAATACGCGCTGCAGGGCGTCACGCTGCTGCAGGGGCGGCTCGCCCGCACGATTGGCGCTCGTCGAATAGATCGGCTCGCCCACCTCGGCCACGATGGCGCGCAATGCCGGATCGCCGGGCACGCGCACGCCGAGCGTCGCCTCGGTGAAGCGGCCGCCGGGACGCGGCAGCACCGGCAGCACGATGGTCAGCGGTCCGGGCCACAGCGCGGCCAGCGCGGGCGGCGGCGCGACGCCGGTCACCGCCTGTGCGCCAGCGGCGTCGGCCACCAGCACCAGCATCTGCTTGGCCTCGGCGCGGCCCTTCAGTTCCGCCAGCCGGGCGCCGGTATCGGGCGCCACGCCGTGCAGACCATACACGGTGTCGGTCCGCATCACGACAATGCCGCGCCGCCGCAACACGGCGCATATGTCGCGGTGGCGGGGGTGCAGATTCGGCGACATGGCGCCGCCTACAACCGGTAGACGGTGATGTCGCGCCGGCGCAGGCGCGCTTTCTTGCGCCGCCCCGCGGATTCCGCCGCCTCGCCGCCGGCGGCGGGTTTGGCCGGGGTTGGGCGAGCGTCGGGCGCGGGAGTCGCCGCCGTGGCGCCGTTTCCGGCCACCGGAGCATGCTGTCGGAATGCGCGCAGCATGCTGAGCGCGGCAAACGAGCCCGCGCCCAGGAACAGTCCCAGCGCCAGCGCGTTGAACGGGTCGCGCGGCGCCGGCGGCGTGCGTTGCAGCAGCGGCGCCACGTCCGCGAATTCCCGCTCCGGGCGCGCGCCGGCCGCGGCGGTGGGGTCGACCGGCGCCGGGGCGACCTCGATCACCGTCTCCCCGGACCGGAAGTAGCCGGTCTCACGCGCCAGCAGCCGCAGCGCTTCCGGGTTGTCGCGCAGCACCGCAACACGCTGCTGCAGACTCCGATGGCGATCCTGCAACGCGACAGTGCCGGCGGACACGTGCGCTTCGTATGCCCGCAGGTCGCGATAGTTGAACAGCCCGGAGGCGCCAAACAGGAATGACAGCACGGTTGCGATCACCAGACCGGCGACGGTGCAGTAGAACAGCCGCGGAACACTCACCTCACTTTATAGAACGGCATCCGCAATCAACTACCGTAGGAGGAGGCCGATACTCAATGCGAGGGATTGAATGGAGCAGAATACGCGCCCTGCGCCTGACAACGATCTGGAAGCCTACGGCGACTGGGTGACGGTCGATAGGGCCGTGCCGCCAGCGGCGGCGGTCCGGCAGCCGCCGGCGGCTGCCGCCGAGGTGGAGATCGTCGGGGAACTGACCGACGCCGAGGAAGAGTTCCTTGGCGAACTGAGCGAAGCGGACCATGCCGCGGCCACGGCGGCGGGTGCCGGCCACCCGACGCACAACGGCAACGGCAAAGCCGAATCGGGCCCGGCGGATGCGGCAACCGCGGCGGTCGGCGAACCGTGGCCCGCGGACCAGCCTCCGGTGTCAGCGGCAGCCGCCGCGCCAGCCGGGGCCGCGGCGCCGGTTGCGGGCGCCTACCCGCCTCGCGCTGCCGAGCGGGCGGCACCGGCGCCGACGGCACCGGCGCCGCCCGCTACGGTGATGCCGTCTCCGCTGCCCGCCGTGCCGGCGCCCCGGGCGGCGGCACCGCAGGCGGCGGTGCCAGAGCCTGCCTCTGCCGCGCAACCGGCACCGCGACCGCGGCAAGCGGCGGCAGACCTGCCGGCCACAGCCATGGCGCCGGTCCCCCGGTCAGCCGGCACTGCCCCGGCGGAGGCCGCTCCCGCCACCGAGGAGGTCGACCGCGACGTGCTGGCGAGCCTCGCAACACGGATTGCCACGCTTGCCGCGGAAGTCACGGCGATCGCCACCGAGGTGGACCGACTGCAGGCGGACGGCGCACCGGCTGCACCGGCATCGGTACCGGCAACGGCCGGCGACGCGGACCAGGTGCAGGTGACGCTGGAGGAACTGGACAGCGAGCAGCCGGCCGATACCGATGCTCCGGCAGCGCCGGCGGCAGCGGCCCACGAGGCCGCCACCGGCCGCGACAGCCATCCCGCGCCGGTGATCAGGCTGGTGCCGATTTCCGACGAGGAAGAGGCGGAACTGGACGCGGCGGCCGCCGCCGTCGAAGCCGAAGGCGCGGCGGGCCCGGCGGACGCAGCGCAGGCGGGCGCAGCGCAGGCGGACGCAGCGCAGGCGGGCGCAGCGCAGGCGGGCGCAGCGCAGGCGGGCGCAGCGCAGGCGGACGCAGCGCAGGCGGACGCAGCGCAGGCGGACGCAGCGCAGGCGGACGCAGCGCAGGCGGACGTCGAGCCGCCGCCCGATGCGTCCCCGGCACCGTCACCCGACCTGTTCCGCAACGATGTCCGCGACGTACTCGGGTACCTCGACCAGCTGCTCGACGACCTGCCGCCGGAACGGGTGCGCGAGTTCGCCCAGTCGCCGCAGTTCGCCACCTACAAGGCGCTGTTCGCGGAACTGGGCCTGGATGATTAGGGTGAAGTCGACTATGGGGGCAACAAGCTATGCGTGACCGGCAACACGGCCGCCTGATCCGATTGTTCGGCGTCGCTGCCGCCGGGTTTCTGGTATTCCTGGTGTGCCTGCTGGCGATACGCGTCTACGTGGCGCGCGAGGCCGGCGGCCGCGTCGCGGCGAGCCACTTCGAACTACTCCACCGGGAGCTGGCCGACGTGTATGTGGCCCACGGCAGCGTACAGTCGCCGCTGTTCCGGGAAAAGGTGTCCGCCCTGGACGGCGAAGCCGGCCTGGCGGCGCTGCTGCTGCGCGGGCCGGAGGGCGTGCGCTACGCGTTCGACAACACCTGGGAGATCATCCAGTTGGCCGACGGCAAGCTGGACCGGCTGCGCATCCCGAGCCTGCACACCGAATTCTCGAGTTCCTTCCCGGCCGAGCCGGCCACCATACTGACCGCGGTGTATCGCCTGGTCAGCCGCGACCGCGCCTTCCGCATTGTCCGTGACGCGCTGTTCCTGGTCATCGCGTTCCTGCTCGCCTGTGCGATCGCCCTGCTGCTGATCGTCACCCTGACCCCGCGCACCGCGTCCGAAGACAACACGCCGTGGCCCAACGGCCCCTTGGGAGAGGATGCCGAAATCGACGCGTCCACGCTCCAGTCGCCCGCCCACGCCATGGCGCTGGAGCCGCAGGAGGCGCTCCGCGAGCGCTTGCGCGGGGAGTTGGAGCGCGCCACGGCGTTCCGGACCGACCTCAGTCTGGTCCTGGGCGTACTGTTGGCGGCGGAGGCCACGACCGACGACAGCTCCGCGCGTCTTGCCGGTCTGGTCCGCGAGTTGGCGGTGCTTCCGGAGTTGGCGTTTGCGTACGGCGAGGCCGGGTTCGGTCTCATCCTGCCGGAAACCAATCTGGACACGGCGATTGCGCTCATGGAGCGGTGGCGCCGCACAACCCTGCAGGCGGGTCTACGAGTCGCGCTAGGCATCGGCGACCGCGCCGACCGCCACCTCGACGGCGAGCGGCTGCTGCTGGAAGTGGAGCACGCCTTGGGGCGCGCGATGGCCAACGGCGGCAACAACCTGGTCGCCTTCCGCGCCGACCCGGCACGCTACCGGGTGCTGCAGGCGGCCGCGCGCCACTAAAAGCCTGTCGATTACGACAGACTCCTAGTCCCGAAACGGGATCGACAGTTCCTGCAGGTCGCGGGTCAGGAACGAGCCGGGGAACTCCCCCCGCGCCTCGCGCAGCAGTTGCTTGAGATCGCGCTCCGTGTAGCGCGGGCTGTAGTGAATCAGTCCCATCCGGCGCACGCCGCCAACGCGGGCGAGCGCGCCGGCCTGGCGGGCGGTGAGGTGCTTCTTGTCGTGCGCGCTTTCGCGCAGGTCCTGCGCGAACATGCCCTCGCAGATCATCAGGTCGGCATCCGCGACGAACCGGTCGAGTCCGTCCACCATCGCCGTGTCGGTGATGAACGCGAACTTGCGACCGGCGCGCGCGGCGCCCATCACCTGTGCCGACTCCACTACGCGGCCGTCATCGAGGGTGACGGCGGCGCCGCCTTGCAGCCGGCCCCACAGCGGGCCGCGCGGCACCCCCAGCTCCGCGGCGCGCTCGGGGTGGAACTCGCCCGCACGATCGCCCTCCACCAGGGTGTAGCCGAGACACGGTTTCGAATGCCGCAGGCGGCAAGCGTGAATCTCGTAGCCGTCGCCGGCGACCAGCAGGCCGCTGTCGAACGTTTCGTGGATCACGATCTCGTAGTCGATGTAGATGTCGAGAATGCGCAGGCTCTGTTCGATATAGGCGCGCACGCGCGGCGGGCCGTACACGTGCAGCGGTTCGCTACGCTCCACCTGGGCGGAGAGTGACAGCATGCCCGGCAACCCGGTGACGTGATCGGCGTGGGTGTGGGATATGAAGATGTGCGAGATCTTCTTCCAGCGCAGACCGAGGCGCCGGAACGCGATCTGCGTCGCCTCGCCGCAGTCGAACAGGAACAACTCACCCTCGCGGCGCACCAGCACCGACGTGAGGCCACGCCCCGGCAGCGGCATCATGCCGCCGGTGCCCAGAATAAACACCTCAATGTTCATGGCGATCTACGGCGCCCACCGGCCGCTGCAGCGGCGCCGAGCGCCGCCCGAGTATACCGACGCCGCCATCCCGCCGACAACCTTGATCGACCGATCGATGCCGCTCGATACCGACCCCCCATGATGTGATAGCGGCGCTCGTGGGTCGGAGTTCGTCCGCCTGTCTCTGCCCATGTACGGCCGCTTCGGCGTACACTACCGCTCATGGCCGACTCGGCAAAGTACCTGCCTAAACGCGCGCCGCACATCGGCGAGTTGGTCGAGGTACGTTCGCGGCGCTGGCTGGTAGAAGCGGTCGAAACGCCCGCGCGCGAGTCGGCGCGCGTGAGTCTGGCCTGCGCTGACGACGATGCCCAGGGCCAGACCCTGGAGGTGTACTGGGACTTCGAGATCGACCGCTGCATCCTGGAGCAGGAGGCGTGGAGCGACCTCGGTGCCAGGGGCTTCGACCCGCCGCGTCAGTTCAGCGCGTTTTTGCACACGCTGCGCTGGAATTGCGTCACAGCCACCGATCCGAACCTGTTCCAATCGCCCTTCCGTGCCGGCATCAAGATCGACGCCTACCAGATGGAGCCGTTGCGCAAAGCGCTGCGCCTGCCGCGCGTCAACCTGTTCATCGCCGACGACACCGGCCTCGGCAAGACCATCGAGGCTGGACTTATCGCCCGCGAGTTGCTGCTGCGCAAGAAGGTACGCACCGTGGTCGTCGCCGCCCCCGCCTCCGTGCTGGAGCAGTGGAAGGGGGAGATGGAGGAGCGCTTCGGTCTCCTGTTCGTGATCCTGGACCGCGCCTACCTGGCGCAGGTGCGCCGCGACCGGGGGTTCGGCGTCAACCCGTGGCGCACGCACAGCCGCTTCCTGGTCTCGCACAACCTCCTCATCGACCCGGCATATGCCGATCCCATGCGCGAGTGGCTCGGAGACCTGTCGCCGGGCAGTCTGCTGATCCTGGACGAAGCACACCACGCCGCGCCGTCGAGCGGCGGGCGCTACGGCATCGAGACCAAGTTCACCCGCGCCATCCGCGACCTGGGCGGGCGCTTCGAGCACCGCCTGTTTCTGTCCGCCACCCCTCACAACGGCCACTCCAACAGCTTCGCCACCCTGCTGGAGCTGCTCGACCCCTACCGCTTCACGCGCGGTGTGCCGGTGCGTGGCAAGAGAGCTCTGCAAGACGTCATGGTGCGCCGCATCAAGGAGGACATCCGCGAATTGCAGGGCGGGTTTCCGAAGCGGGAGGTGTGCCCGGTCGCAATCGACGGCCTGCCGGACGACGCGCCGGAACTCGTGTTGTCGCGGCTGCTCGACGAGTACCGTAGCGTCCGGGAGACCCGGTTCCAGGACGTCCCGGCGCGCACCCGAGCCGCGGCCGGACTGCTGGTGGTCGGGCTGCAGCAGAAGCTGCTGTCGTCGTTCGAGGCGTTCGCCATTTCGCTGGCGCGCCACCGCAAGACGGCCCGCGAGCAGTGGGAGCGGTTCACATCCGGCGATAGCCAAACGGCGGTCTCCGGCAGTGATGCGTTCGTGTCCAAGGCTGCCGCCCTGTTCGCCACTCCCCCGGACGCCGACGACGATCGCGCGGAGCAGACGGACGAGGAGAACGCGTCGGAAGAGGCGGGCCAGATCGCGGCCATCAACGCCGCTACCGAGAGCGTATCGGCCAAGCGTCCAGATGCCGAGGCGCTGTGGCGCGCCGAACAGGACCTGCTCGATCGGATGGAGAAGGTGGCATCGGCCGCCCGCGGACGGCCGGACGCCAAAACCCGGAAGCTGATCCGCTGGATCGACGACCACCTGTGTCCCGACCGGCCGCGCTGGAACGACCGGCGGGTGTTGATCTTCACCGAGAACGTGATCGGCACGAAGCGCTACCTGCGCGAGATGCTGGAGCAGGCTATTTCCGGCACCGACCTCGCGCAGGAGCGGATTGCCACCATCGACGGTCAGACGGTCGGCGCCAACCGCAGGGAGATCCAGCGCCGCTTCAACGCACACCCGTCGGGTGACCCGCTACGCATCCTGATCGCCACCGACGCCGCTCGCGAGGGATTGAACTTCCAGGCACACTGCACCGACCTGTTCCACTTCGACCTGCCGTGGAACCCCGGCCGGATCGAACAGCGCAACGGCCGCATCGACCGCAAGCTGCAGCCGGCCCCGGAGGTGCGCTGCCACTACTTTGTACTCCCTCAACGCGCCGAAGACCATGTCCTGGAAGTGCTGGTCAGGAAGACGGAGACCATCAAGCGCGAGTTGGGCAGCCTCTCCAAGGTGATCGACGACGACATCGAGCGCCGTCTGCGCGGCGGCATCCGTCACCGGGACGCGCGGCGCCTTGCAAGAGAGATCGAAGCCGCCGACCTGGACCAGGAGAAGAAGCGCGTTGCGGCCGAGGAGCTCGAAGCGACGCGCGAACGGCAGGAGGATCTCAAGGCGCAGATCGAGCGCTGCCGGGGGTTGCTGGATCGGTCGCGACGCTGGGTAGACTTCGAGGCGGAGCCTTTCCGTGCCGCGCTGTCGTGCTCGCTGGAACTGCTCGGAGCCGAACCGTTGCAGGGAGAGCGAGCCGCGGGCGGCTCCCCCGTCTGGACGTTTCCGCCGCTCACCGGCCAAACACTGGCAGATGCGAGCTGGACCGCTACCCTCGATACGCTGCGCGTGCCGCGCAGGCGCAACCAGAAGCTGGCCGAGTGGCGACGCGAAGCGCCTATCCGCCCCGTCGTCTTCGAGGACGCCGGCGTGCTCACCGACGACACGGTGCACCTGCACCTGGAGCAGCGGATGGCGCAGCGCCTGCTGGCCCGATTCCGCGCCCAGGGTTTCATTCATCACGACCTGTCCCGCGCCTGCCTGGTTCAGGCCGGCGACTCGATCCCGCGGGCGATCCTGTTGGGCCGCGTGTGCCTGTACGGCCGTCGCGCCGAACGCCTGCACGAAATCCTTACGCCGGTCGCCGCGCGCTGGATCGAGCCGTCGCGACGCGCGGGACCGCTCAGGGCCTACGCCGGGGAGGCCGAAGCGCGAACCCTCCACGGCCTGGAGTCCGCGCTGCAGGATGCGCACGCCCCGAGTGAGACCGTTCATCGCCGTCTGCTCGACACCGCCTCCCAGGACATCACGGACCTGCTGCCGCAGCTCGAGGAGCGGGCCGAGGTGATCGCCCAAGCCGCGACCGACGCGCTGCGCAATCGTGGCGACAGTGAGGCGCGACAGCACCGCGTGACCCTGGAGCGCCAGCGCCGGCGCGTCGAAGCGGAGCTCGCCAAGCACGAGGCTGCCGAAGTCCAGCTCTCCCTTGAGTTCAACGACGAAGAGAAACGCCAGCGGCAGGCCGACGTCGCCGCGTGGCGCAGGCGCCTGAGCCAGTTCGACCGCGACCTCGAAACCGAGCCGTCGCGGATTCGCGAGTTCTACGGAGTGCAGGCTCGGCGCATCGAGCCGGTCGGTCTGGTGTATCTTTGGCCGGACACCGGATGACGAGGATCGGATGAATCAGCAACCGCTGCAAGAGTTCACACTGCGTGACTTCCGCTGCTTTCGCGAGCAGCAGACGGCGCGCTTGGCGCCGCTGACGTTGCTGGTCGGCGAAAACAGCACGGGAAAGACCTCGTTTCTGGCGGCGGTTCGGGCGATGCTGCAGGTTGGGAGCTACCACGAAGACCCCGACTTCCGCGCACCGCCCTATGACCTCGGCTCGTTTCGCGAGATCGCCTATCGCCAGGCACCGAGCGGCAATCGTGGTGGGGCAGATTCGTTCGGTCTCGGTTTCAAGTACGCCGGAGAAGAGATTGAAGCAATATCGGTGGATGCCACCTTCACCCTGGGTGATGGCGCTGCTCCCACGCTCTCGACCGTGCGCTGGAGCGCTGACGACGTGTGGGTGCGAGAACACCGTGAGGCGGATGCAACCCACACGGACATGGGTTGCTCGAGCGGCGCATGGAGTTTGCCACCGTTGCGAGACCCCGATCGGCGCTATCTCTACGGCGGGGACGCCCACGCGTTCGATCGACTCCTGAGGACCGGGGTCGGGAGCGGAACGACGGGAGATCTGAATCCGCTACACGGCGCCGGAGGTGTACTGCCCAGCGAAGATGACCACGTCAAACTGATCAGGCTGTTCTTCGAAAACAACGCATTCGCATCGGGAGCGCTTGCCGGTGCGCCCATTCGATCCAGTCCGCTGCGCACCTACCATCCGGGGCGGCTGGTGCAGCATCCGCAGGGGCTCTCGGTTCCCGCGTATCTGGCGAACATGCATGCGAGGAATCCCGACGAGTGGCAGAAGATGAAGAATGATCTGGAGGAGTTTGGCCGCACGTCCGGGTTGTTCGACGAGATATTCGTAAGGCGGCTCGGGCGACATGAATACGAGCCCTTCCAGTTGGAGGTGCGCAAGTGGGGCAAGAGACGCAAGGGCGCCCGGCGCAACCTGATAGACGTCGGGTATGGCGTAAGTCAGGTGCTGCCCCTGCTTGTAGATCTCCTTGAACCGAACGGATCCTCGCGGCTTCTCCTGCAACAGCCGGAAGTCCACTTGCATCCAAGCGCGCAAGCGCAACTCGGCAGCTTGTTGTGTGCGACGGCAGGAGCACAATGTCAACTGATCGTCGAAACGCATAGCGACTACACTCTTGACCGTATCCTGCTCGACATTCGCGACAAACGATCCGATCTGGAGCCGGACGACGTATCGATCCTCTATTTCGAACGCGATGATCTGTCCGTCACGATCCACTCAATTCGCATTGATGACGAAGGCAACCTGCTCGATGCACCGGACGGATACCGAAGATTCTTCCGGGACGAACTGAAGCGGGTGATCGATTACTGATGTGCGCCATAGTCGATGCGAGCGTTGCGTTCGAAGTGTTCGGCCGGAAGCGGACGCCGGCCGGGATACGGTTCCGGGATTGGTTGGACAGTGGGCGAGGACAGCTCGTCGTCGGTGGCAGAGTCCTCGAAGAGTTGGTGCGCAATCGGAATTTCGCAAGCTGGCTCGTGGAAGCGCGCCGGATGAGTGGACGGGTGCGTCAGATCGGCGGTGCGCGGATTCGTCAACGCCAGGACGCACTCGCCCGACGCGGAGTTCTGCAATCCGACGATGAGCACGTCGTAGCGCTCGCCCTGGTCAGTGGCGCGCGCCTGCTGTACACGGATGACGCGCGTCTGCAACGAGACTTTGTGAATCCTGCGCTGGTCGATCCCACCGGAAGAGTCTACACGTCTCGTCCCGATGGTCACTTCACGGCTGAACACCGAGCGTTGCTCGACGCGAAAGACCTCTGCGTCCGTCCCGAACCCCGCTGACGTATGTCCACTCCCGATCCGAACACCCGTGCCCACCTCGAATGGCTGGGCTTCATCCAGCCAGCCGGATTGGTGGTCTCGGCTCCGGCGCTGGTCAAGGCGGGAGCGATCCTGAACCGCCAGGATTCGGAGGGGCAGGCGCTGCTCGCCGGGTGCGTCCACCAACGCGTGGTGTTGCCAGGACGCGATCCCGAGCCCTGCGTGCGAGACTTCCAAGAGTTCGCGAGCACGGTCCTCGGCTGGGGCTTCTCGTCCAGGGGCTACGCGGGCACGGCAGAAGCTCCCGTCCCGGCGGATCTGTCGGTCGTTCTCCCGGACTACGACGAGACGCTGCGCCCGGACTTCGCGGTCCGTGAACGTGACCCTCGGAATGGCGCATCGCCGTGGCAACTGCTCGTGCAGGTGCTCGCCGCCGGACAAGACTTCGACAAGGCGACGTCCGGCGCCGGCGGACTGGAGGCATCACCCCAGGGCCGCGTGGAGCGCCTCCTGCGTGGCACCGGGGTCCCCGCCGGTCTGCTGTTCAACGGCGTCGCGCTCCGCTTGATCTCTGCACCCCGAGGCGAGAGCTCCGGCTGGATGGACTTCCGCTTCGCGGACCTGATCAACACCGCCGGTCGCCCGCTCTGCTCAGCGTTGCGCCTGCTGCTATCCGAACAGCGCCTGTTGGCACTGCCCCGCGACCAACGGCTCGCCGCCCTGCTCGAAAGCAGCCGCAAGTACCAGAACGAGGTTTCCGAACGCCTCTCGGAGCAAGTGCTCCATGCCCTGTACGAACTCCTTCGCGGATTCCAGGCCGCTCACGACTCCTCCGGCGGCGAACTCCTGCGCGAGCCGCTCTCCGAGGACGGCGACCGCAACGACATCTACCGCGGCCTGCTTTCCGTCATCCTGCGTTTGGTCTTTCTGCTCTACGCGGAAGAACGCGGCATGCTGCCGGAGGACGAGAACTTCGCGCGCTACTACTCGCTCGCCGGCCTCTACCAGCGCTTGCGCGAGGATGCCGCGCTCAACCCCGATACCATGGACCAGCGATTCGGTGCCTGGGCACAGCTTCTCGTCCTGTTTCGACTCATCCATGATGGCGCCCGCGCCCATCGCACCGGCGGCGCCGTAAGCCTGCCCGAGCGTCGCGGCGCTCTGTTCGACCCCGATCGCTTCCGATTCCTCGAAGGGCGCAGCAGGGGCGGTGCCCGACAGACGATCGAGCGCGTCGTGCCGCCGCGCATCTCCGACGGCGTCATCTACCGGGTGCTGGAGAAGCTGCTCGTGCTCGACGGCGAGCGCATCTCATACCGCACGCTCGACGTGGAGCAGATCGGCTCCGTGTACGAGACCATCATGGGCTTTCGCCTGGAGACCGCCACCGGCCGCTCGGTCGCCATCAAGCCGGCAAAGAAGCTGGGAGCCCCGAACACGATCGATCTTGACGCCCTGCTGGCTCAGCCGAACGCAAGCCGCAGGCGGTGGCTTCAGGAGCGCGCCGACCGCAGCATCACGGACAGGGTCGCGAAAGCGCTCCGGGAGGCGGAGACGGTGGTCGATCTGCACATGGCGCTGGACCGTGTTCTGGACAAGGACGCGACGCCCGACATCGCCCCGCCTGGCGCTCTTGTACTGCAACCCAACGAGGAGCGACGGCGCTCCGGCTCCCATTACACGCCCCGCGAACTGACCGAGCCGATTGTTCGTCATACCCTCGCACCCCTCCTTGAGCGACTGAAAGGCGAGGACGGCCGGGCGCCGACCCCCGAGCAAATCCTGGGCCTCAAGATCTGCGATCCGGCAATGGGCTCCGGCGCATTCCTGGTGGAGACCTGTCGCCAACTCGCCGACGCCCTGATCGACGCGTGGGGCGCGCATGGCACGATGCCCGTGATCCCGGCTGACGAAGATGAGGTGATCTATTCCCGGCGCTTGGTCGCGCAGAAGTGCCTCTACGGCATCGACCGCAACCCCATGGCCGTTGACCTTGCCAAGGTTTCGCTCTGGCTGAGCACGCTGGCCCGCGACCATCCGCTGACCTTCGTAGACCACGCCTTCCGCCACGGCGACTCGCTGGTCGGGCTGAATCGCCAGCAGATCGAAGCGCTGAACTGGAAGGGAGGCCAGCCGATTCTGGCCGGCTTCGGCGTCCGCGAGGCCGTGGAGGCGGCATCGGCGTTGCGGCGGCAAATCCGCGAAGCCGACGACACCGTCGACGAACGCCGTTTGCAATACCTCTGGCGGGAAGCGCGGGATGCGGTCGCCGAAGTGCGCCTGTTCGGCGATCTCGTGCTCGCCGCGTTCTTCGAGGGCGCCAAGCCTAAGGAGCGCGATTCACGGCGGTCCGCCTACCAGGAAGCGATCCTCACCGGAGAGGCGTGGCGTCACGCGGTGACGATGGTGGAACGCCGTAACTCAGAAGTGCCGTTCGCGCCATTCCACTGGGAGTTCGAGTTCCCCGAGGCATTCGAGCGCGACAACCCCGGCTTCGACGGCTTCGTCGGCAATCCGCCATTCGCCGGCAAGAACAACGTCGCAGCCGGCAACGTCTCCGGCTACCCGAGCTGGCTCAAGGAGTCGCACGAGGAGAGCCACGGCAATGCCGACCTCGTGGCGCACTTCTACCGCCGTGCGTTCAGTTCAATTCGCGATGGTGGCACGTTCGGCCTGATCGCCACCAACACCATCGCCCAGGGCGACACCCGCTCCAGCGGCCTGCGCTGGATCTGCGAGCACGGCGGCGAGATCTACCGCGCTACCAAGCGGGTCCAGTGGCCCGGCGAAGCCGCCGTCATCGTAAGCGTCCTCCATGTCGCCAAGGGCCCGTTTCGCGTCCGCAAGGTGCTCGACGGCGCGACCGTCGACAATATCACCGCGTTCCTGTTCCACCGGGGCGGTCACGCAGACCCGGCCCGGCTGGCTGCCAACGCCGGCAAGAGCTTCCAGGGCAGCATCGTGCTCGGCATGGGCTTCACCTTCGACGACACCGACAAGAAGGGCGTCGCGTCATCACTCGCCGAAATGCACCGGCTCATCGAGTCCGACCCGCGCAACCGCGAAGTCATCTTCCCCTACATCGGCGGCGAGGAAGTCAACACCAGCCCCACCCACGCCCACCACCGCTACGTAATGAACTTCGGCGAGCGAAGCGAGGACGAGTGCCGACGACGCTGGCCGGAACTGATGGCGATCGTCGAGCAGCGGGTCAAGCCGGACCGGATGAAGATCAACCGGGAAGTAAGGCGCCGGCGGTGGTGGCAGTTCGGGGACAGACAGCCTGCGCTATACTCCGCGATCGGGGGACTGGATCGGGTATTGGCAATCTCACGGGTCAGTGAACATGCGGCGTTCGCGTTCCTGCGCCCCGTAGGTGTGTACAGCGATCGGCTGGTCGTTTTTCCTTTTTGCGCCTACAATGTCTTTTGCATTCTCCAGTCTCGGACCCACGAACTCTGGGCGCGCTTCTTTGGGTCTTCGCTGGAAGACCGACTCACCTATACCCCTTCGGATAGCTTCGAGAGTTTCCCATTCCCTAAGGACTGGAGTACAAACACCTTCCTAGAAACCGCGGGCAGGGTCTACCACGAGCATCGTGCCGCGCTCATGTTGCGAAACCACGAAGGAATGACTAGGATCTATAATCGCTTTCACGATCCCCTTGAAGAGGACTCGAGGATCGCAGAGTTGCGCGAACTACATGCCGCTATGGACCGATGCGTACTTGATGCATTAGGCTGGACCGACATCCCTACGAACTGCGAGTTCCTCCTTGACCACGAGATCGACGAGGCCGCTTGGGGCCGCAAGAAGAAGCCCTACCGCTACCGGTGGCCCGATGCCGTCCGCGATGAGGTGCTTGCTCGCCTCCTTGCTCTCAACGCCGAACGCGCTGCGGACGAGGTCGGCTGCGGTGTGTCCGACGTACGCCGAAGACGAAGCGGGACGGCAGGGGCAGGTCAACCGTCGCCGCGTGGCGTACGCTCCGGACTCAGTTCGACCGCGCTATGACTCCGAATACAGTAAATAACAATAACGTCGCTTCTGGAAGTTGTGACTGGATGCTGTCGTGGAAAACCGCATGAGTGAACCGGAATCGCCTCAAGTTCCTTCTAATCTCTATCCGTATCTGAACGAAATCGCCGAGCGCCTGTTCTCCGGTCATGCGGCCGTCATGATCGGGTCCGGCTTTAGCCGGAACGCGCAACCGCGGTCTGGTTCATCTCGCGAGTTGCCGGACTGGTCTGGCCTGGGAGAGCTGCTGTCCGAGAAACTTCACCACAAGCGGCCCGATGCCGTGGCAAAGCACCTCAATGTCCCAGCACTGGCCAGCGAGGTGGAAGCCACCCTTGGTCGGCCAGCCCTGAATCGAATCCTGAACTCTGCCATTCCGGATGAGGACCACGAGCCAGCAGAATTACACATAGCGTTGCTCAGTCTTCCGTGGTCCGATGTCTTCACAACCAATTACGATACCCTCCTGGAGAGAGCGTGCAGATCGGTCGCTTCGCAGAAATACGGCATCGTAGTGGACCAACAGGATCTCATCATCTCCGACCGGCCACGAATCGTGAAGCTCCATGGCAGCCTGTCGCCCGGCTTTCGGCTCACCGTCACCGACGAAGACTATCGCCGCTATCCGGAGGATCATGCACCGTTCGTGAATACGGTTCGTCAGGCACTTCTGGAAAACACGCTATGCCTGATCGGTTTTTCCGGCGACGATCGCAATTTCCTGGATTGGATTGGATGGATCGCAGACAACCTCGGCCGCCGAGACGCTCCCAAGATGTATCTCCTCGGCGTATACCAGCTGTCCGACTCACGGAAGAGACTACTCGACGAACGAAACATCGTATGCGTGGACCTGTCCCAGTATCCGGACATTGGTGTCGATGACCACAACAAGGCGCTCCATCGACTCTTCGAATACCTCGACTCGAGAAGGAGAGACCAAAATCGGAGCCTCTCCGATTACGTCGATTCCAGAAGAATTGACTACATTCGGCTTCGATGGCCACACGATGATAACCCTCACACCAATGCAGGGGACGAGGCCATGGCCGCGCAGATCTCCAGCCTCGTGACGAGGTGGAGAGATCTGCGCCGCTCGTATCCCGGTTGGGTTATCGTTCCCGACGACCGCCGTGCCGTTCTCTGGCAGTCCACTCGCGAGTGGGTTCGAAAACTGCCAGCCCCGGACAGCTTTTCTGACAATCTCGATCTCGAGTTTGCCTTCGAGCTGATCTGGCGCATGGAGAAGTGCCAGTGCCCTATCTTCGACAATCAGATCGAGTTTCTTGAGCTAACTCTGAATCGGTACCTGCCTCTGGCGGGTTCCGACGCCGCGACTGACTCACCGCCGTCCGGCCCGGAGGACACGAGGTTCCCTCGAAACGTGGTTCGCGACATGTGTCAACACCTGTTGCTTGCCGTGTTGCGGTACTACCGCGAAGAGGGGCTGCAGGAGAAGTGGGACAGCACTTGCGAGAGGCTCCATGGCTTGGTGACGACGATGTCCCCCAACTATAGAGCACGGTTCCACTACGAACGAGCGCTTGGCGCGCTGTTCGCTCCTGACCCGCAGGATGTAAAGAAGAAGATCGAGGAGTGGCCAGTGGACGACTCGCTACCGTTCTGGGAAGCTAAACGCGCCGGTTTGCTCGCAGAAATCGGTCAGCTGCGAGATGCCGCGAGGATTCTCGAGAGTTCCCTTGCAGCGATCCGTACCAGGTCGGACCTCAAGCCCGTTACAACGGACTATTCTCTTGCTTCGCAGGAGTCGATCGTGATGCTCCTGCTTCGCTCTGTGCAACTGGCGTTGGACGTCCAAGCAGGGGATTTCTCCAACAACAAGAAGACCGCCAATGATTTCACCGACCGCTGGCATACGCTCCGGCAATTCGGTTGCGACCCGTGGGGTGAGTTGGAGTTGTTTCAACTCACTCTAGACCGAGCGCCAGAGCACAAACAGAACGCCACGCGCGAGCCCACGTTCGACATCGGCAGAGTCATGCAGAGTGTCAGTTTCCAAAGCGAGGACAAGGAGACGTTGACCGCGTATCGATTCCTACGATTCTGCGAGGACGCCGGTGTACCCTTTCGAATTTCCGGCTGTACGATCGCCACGAAGACCGCGACGGGAGCCTTGTCTCACGTCGCTCCTCAGTCTCCATACTGGGCGATGGCGACGCTAATCCGCCTTAACGATGCGAAAGCTGTCGAGCGCCTCTTCGATCGCTCGTCCGTGGCCCGTATGGACACTGCGTCGGTTGACGACCTCGTCGAACGTTACCTTGGAGCTCTGGACTTCGCTCTCGCTGACATACACGCGGGAACTCATATCTGGGACCAAGACCTTGGAATTCTGCTCGCCAAGGTCGTTCCGGAAATCCTGTCGCGACTGTGTTGCAAGTGTTCGTCCAGCACGAAGAGTCGGCTCCTCGACTTTCTCACCGCAGTCTATCGATCCGACCGGAGAGGGTATTACGACGGGATCATGCACCTGACACAGAGACTCCTGGAAGCGCTGCCGGTCCATCAACGTATCGACGCGATTCCTCGATTGCTATCCCTGCCGATCCTGGCGGATCTCAATCATCTCGAAGAACTGGAGTACCCAAATCCGTTCGCGTTCCTTAAGATCGAGAGCGAGTCGCTGTCGAAGGCGATCGAGGTAGACGATGGCCACATCGATCGACTCATCAAGAGCTTGTCGTCCGATAGTCCGAAGGCCCGACGTTGGGCTGCGTTCACGCTGGGAAAGCTACACGAGTGGGGGATTCTCGGCCAGTGGACAGACCAGTTCGCCGATGCGCTGTGGGATCGCTTGGACGATGTGGGGATGCCGTCGGATACCGCCTACTATCGATTTGCGCTCCTGACGCTACCTCATCCCCCACTGCATGACCCCGTCTCGATATTCAAGAATTGGGTTCTCAATGTGCGGTTTCCCGTGCAGGCCGGGCGTAATTCGATAAGTGTCCCGGTGGGCGGCGGTCATACTCCTTGCAATGAGATTGTCGGAGCCAGTGGAACTGTCAGCTGGTCGTCCGAAGAAGCCGCCACGGTCGTGCATCGCCTCGTAGAATGGTGGGATGCCGACAAGAGCTTCATTGAGGATACGGGCGATCCCGAACCGATAGGATCGCTTACCGAGGAACTCAGGCAGAGGTTCTCTGACTTGGTGAATGCGCTCGTCGCCGTTATCTCCCCTTCATTCAACCCGAGCGATGCAGCCGACACGCGAGATGTCCTGGAACGGGTAGCACGCGAGTTTCCGGAACATGGGTTGCCAGCTCTCCGCCTCGAAAGCGCCTACGTTCACCTGGTTCCGGAGAAACGGAGCGAACTTCTGCAGCGCATCGAAGAGGCGATCGTGTCGTCGACGGAGAAAACCGTTATAGATGGGCTGCGAGCCGTCTGGGGCATGGCGGAGAGGATTGACACAGCCGCGGAACCTCGATCGAAGAGCGACCTCATGAGAGTTCTCGGTATCACAAGCCAAGTCCTGCGCTGGCGCAGACAGCAGGGACTGCCGTTGGCGATCAATACCGTAGCAGGGGTAACGAGGATGCATCCCTGGACGTTCGCCGGCGACATCGAGCGCTCGGCGCTTGAGGGGTTGCATCATCTGATTGACGAAACTGCCATTCCGTCGCCGAGCATTCTACACCCGCACGCTGACGATGGCTGGGCGGTGGCGACCAAGCTCATGGTAAGGCGCGCCGCGGCCGGTCTTGCGTATACGCTGTCGAACCATTACCAAGAGGGCGAAGCTCCTGCTCCTGCGGTCATAGGGAAATGGGCGGCCATCTGCAGGTCGGACGATGAGTTTGCTGAGGTCAGGAACCAGTGGCTGTCACCAGATCCGGTGTGAAGAGTCGACGAGGCGGTGCTTCTCGATCCCCGCCTTCTGCGTCTTGCAGTCCCGCGTGCACGAGGTCTGGGGCACGTTTCTTCGGCTCTTCGATGAAGGACGATCTCAGGTACACGCCCTCCGACTGCTTCGAGACCTTTCCGTTTCCGGAAGGATGCGCGACTCATCCCGCCCTTGAGGCCGCCGGTAGATCGTACTATGAATCCCGGGCGGCCCTCATGGTGGAGAACGGCGAGGGCATGACCAGGACGTACAATCGATTCCACGACATCTACGAGACCGACCCGCATATCGTCGAGCTCCGCGAGCTACACGCCGCGTTGGACCGCGCCGTCCTTGACGCATACGGCTGGAACGACATCTCTATCGACTGGAGTTCCTCCTCGACTACGAGATCGACGAGGCCACCCGGGGTCGCAAGAAGAAGCCCTACCGTTACCGTTGGCCTGACGCCGTTCGTGACGAAGTGCTTGCCCGCCTTCTCGCCCTCAACGCGGATCGCGCCGTCGCCGAAGCCCGCGACGGCGTGGGCGGATAGCTATGGAACATCCGATGCCTGAACCGGGGACGATCACGCGCGTCGCGGCGCTCAACTACAAGAGCGTTGCGGCATGCGATGTCGCACTGGGGCCGTTGGCGGTGATCGTGGGCCGCAATGGTGCGGGAAAGAGTAATTTCCTGGACGTACTCCACTTTACCGCGGACGCGCTGCATCGTTCCGTGGACGACGCCTTGCGTGGACGCGGCGGCTTTGTGGAGGTGTGTCATCGGGCGCGGAGACCTCTGGATCACTTCGGCATCCGTCTCGATTTCAAGTTGACGGAAGCTTGCGGCTGGTATGCGTTCACCATTGGCGGGCGAGCCGACGGGAGCTACGTAGTGCGTCGGGAGGAGTGCCACGTCAGGTCCGAGGGGAGCGATGGGGAAGCGTTCTTCCAGATGGAGAACGGCCGCTGCATCGGCACCTCGATCGCATCCCCGCCGGTGACAGACAACGAACTGCTCTATCTGACACGTGCTTCCAACGCGCCGGAGTTTCGTTCGGTATACCGCGCGTTGTGTGACATGCGTTTTTACCACATCGACCCGCGTAGCCTTGGTGGATTTCACGCTCCATCCGGAGGACGGATGTTGACACGAGACGGCAGCAATGCCGCAGGAGTGCTGGCGACCATGAAATCCCGGACTCCAGAGATAGTCGAACGCCTTACCGCGTATCTTGGCGCGGTCGTTCCGGAGATTACCGATGTGGATTCCATCGTCGTCGGCAACAGACGTGCGCTCGAATTTCGCTGCCGCGGGCGCGGCGCCGCCCGCCAGGAGCGCTATCTCGCCGACAACATGTCAGACGGCACGCTGCACGTTCTGGGCATTCTCTTGGCGCTCTTTCAGAACGCCGGCGTCGCGGGCAGCGGTCACGTGATCGGCATTGAGGAACCCGAGACCGCACTGCATCCGGATGCTGCCGGCGTCCTCGTGGACGTGCTCCTGGACGCCAGCCAGCGCGCCCAGGTCATCGTTACCACCCACAGCGCCGATCTCCTGGATCGCGAGTCGGTACCGGTGGATTCGATCCTGCCGGTGATGTCTGTCGACGGGGAGACCAACATAGGACCGTTGGACAGGGTAGGCCGCTCGGTGCTACGGGAAGGGACCTTCACTGCCGGCGAACTGCTTCGCATCGATCAACTGCATCCGCACCCTCGGCTCGCAGCTCCGCAACGCGTCGATCTGTTCCGCAGGGCTTGAGCTTGAGATCCATCCTGGCCATTGTCGAAGGCGACGGCGAAGTGCAGGCGGTGCCGGTGCTGCTTCGACGGATAGCTCAGGAAGTTGCGCCTGCCAATCCTCCGCGGATCCTGAAACCGATTCGCGTCCCTCGCTCGCGGGTGATCAAGGAGGGTGTATTGGAAGCCTATGTCGGCCTCGCCGCTCAGCGTGTTGGCTCCGGCGGGGGCGTTCTGATTCTTCTCGATGCCAACGGAGACTGTCCGGCGCGGCTTGGCCCCGCGCTGCTCAAACGCGCCCGCACGACCCGCCCGGATCGCCGGATCGCAACAGTCCTCGCGAAATGCGAGTACGAAGCGTGGTTCCTCGCTTCCATCGAGTCGATCGCAGGCAGTAGGACCCTCTCCGGCGACTTGGCGGCACCGCCGGCCGCAGAGTCCGTTCGCGGCGCCAAGGAATGGCTCAGCCAGCGTATGCAGGATCCTTACCGACCGACCGCCGATCAACCGGCGCTGACGGCCCGCTTCGACATGGCGTTGGCGCGCCGACGGGCACGGTCGTTCGACAAGATGTGGCGCGCGGTCGGTTCACTGTTGCAATGAAACTCGCCAGGACAGGTGTCATCTCGCGACCATCGCAGTCTGAGGGCCGACGGGGGCGGGATACGAATGGTCTGCTCGGCCGTGGGGTGTGTATGCACGACTTCACGAAGACTCCCGAGAGACGCCTTGAAACCATCCCACCGCCCTTGGCCCAACTGCCGGTGGGCGCGGCAAGCGAACCTGGCGCCGGCTTGAGGAGTAAGGAGCCGACGGCCCACCCATAGAATCCATAACTCAGACCATAAAGGTTGACACTCCGCTTGTCAATCCATTATGATTCATGTATGGAAGGACCACCAATCGAGCTTGTCGCCGATGAGATCCGCGCCATTCGAGAACGGCTCGGCCTATCGCAGGCGGAGGCAGGCAAGGTCTTGGGCGGCGGTCCGAGCGCTTTCACGAAGTATGAAGCGGGGACGCTGAGGCCGGCGGCTTCCCTCGTCAACCTGCTGCGGGTGCTGGAAGCGAATCCGGCGGCGATAACCACGTTGGGGGGACGAATGCCTCATGAGATCGCCATTCGTGGAACCGGCCCGTTCGAGGTAACCGGCAGGCACATCGAGGCTCTCACCGATCGAGCCGGACGAATGCTCCCCGAGTTGCTGCGACGACTGTTGGTCGCCGAGGCCCAGGCCAACGACGTTCCCGCGAGCGGAGTGCACGTGGCGTCAAGTATCAATACGCCAGATGGGGGTGAAGACGGGCGGATTGAATGGACGGGCGGCCCCGACCACACGCGGTTCCTTCCCGGGAGATTGTGCCAGTTCCAGTTGAAGGGGGGCAGGATCAAGCCATCCGACGCGAGGCGCGACGTGTTGGCCACTTCGGGCGAAGTCAAGGACATGGTGCGTTCGGTACTCGATGCGGAAGGCCACTACATCATGTTGTGCTCCTACTCATACTCGCAAAAGCAGATCGGCGCTCGGGAGCGTTCGATACGTGAAGGGCTTTGTGAGGCCGGTGTGGCCGTCGCGGATGAACAGATCGACTTTCGCGACGCCGACCAGATCGCCCGGTGGACGAATCAGCACCCGTCCGTCGCCATCTGGGTGAAGGAGCAAATGCATGGCGCAACCAGCGGGCCGTTCCACTCCTGGAGCCACTGGGCCGGACGCCCGGAGCATGAACGCTCGCCGTGGATCGACGATGGACGGCTTCCGGCTCTGCTCACCCAGTTACGCGAGCGGATCATGACGGCACCCGGCATCGCGCGTGTTGTCGGCCCGTGGGGCGTCGGCAAGTCTCGACTCGTACTTGAGGCCCTCAGCCCCCCCGCGGAGGGAGATGCCGATGATCGCGACCTCAGTGACTTTGTTCTCTATGCCGTTGAATCCGAGAACGGCTCAAAGGAGTTGTATGCTGCGGTCCAGAAACTGGTGGACGCGATGGCACGTGCCGTAGTGGTCGTCGACTGCTGCCTTCCTCAGACCCATCGCATCCTTGCCGGTACGGTCTCCCGAAGCGGGAGCCGCGTGTCGCTGATCACGATCGACGACGATCTCTCGGGCGTGCCACCGGACGAGACGACGATCAAGGTCGATGAGGCGCCGACATCCGTGATCGAAGCTATTGTCCAGCGGAGTCTGCCGGGACTGCCGTCCGGCGAACAGAACCGGCTTGCTCGTTTCTCCACGGGCTATCCCGAGATCGCCATCCGCATCGGGGAAGCGTGGCGCAGGTCGATCCCCATCGGTCACACCACGGACGACGGTCTCGTCGATGCCATCGTCCAGGGACACAGGCCGGACGAACCCGCTCTGATGCTCAAGTCGGCGAAGCTGATAGCGGTCTTCGGCATGGTCAGATTTAGGGCAGACCCCGGTGCCCGGCTCGGCGAGATCGCGACGCTGGGACGCAACCTCACAGCGGATGACCTGCGCGCCACTATCGAGGACTTCGTCCGCCGAGGTGTGGTTCAGCGCCGGGGCAGGTACGTGGTGCTCCGTCCGCGTGCGCTTGCCTTGAACCTGTCGGAACGTCAGTGGCGGGAATGGAGCCCGGAACGGTGGGACGCAGTGCTGAGCGGCAATACCAGCGCCGATCTCAAGGTCGTGGCGGCCCGAGGGCTCGCTCTGCTCAACACGACGGACATCTCCCAGGAGGTGGTGGCCCACGTCTGCCGAATCGGTGGAGGATTCGATGGATGGAACGGGATCTCCCGGGACGGCCACGCCGAGGTGTTGTCGAGGCTTTCCGAAATCGACACGCGCGTTGTGTTTGCTCAGATCGATCGCTCCCTTGCGGCCATCGAGCGGTCACGTATCAGCGGTGAAATCCGTCGTCATCTCGTTCGGGCGCTGGAGAAAGTAGCTTTTCGGCACGATACGTTCAGCGGCGGTGCACGGATGCTGCTGAGTCTTGCGATTGCCGAGAATGAGACCTGCAGCAACAATGCCACGGGTCAGTTTACGTCACTCTTCCCGTCGTTCCTTGGCAATACCGAGGCAGACGGGACTGAGCGACTGGCGCTCCTGGGCGAAGTGGCTCACTCGACCAACGACGCCCAGCGTGAGGTTATAGTCCAGGCTCTTGCCGCTGGATCAAAGACTGCGGGCTTCTGGACTCTCGCCGGCGCCGAGAGGCACGGGACGCGCCAGGCACTGGAGCGATGGTCCCCGACGACACACGAACAGTTTGCTGACTATATCAAGGGATGCGTCACCCGTCTTGTCCACTTCGCCAAAGGACAGGACTCCGCCGCCGCTCTGGCACGTGGGTTTCTTGCTGCCAAGCTGGGTTCATTGTTTCGGAAGGACTTGGTCAGCATGTTGGAGTCGGCAGTTATTCAGGTACACGAGGCAGTGGGATATTGGCCGCAAGCGCTTGACAGTATAGGCAGAATTCTTGCGCGCCACTCCGACAGTATGGATCGTGCCGTGATCGACTGTACCAGAAGACTGATCGGAAAATTGCAGCCTACGAGCCTTGAGATGCGCGTGCGCTTCCTTGTAACCGACATGCCAATTGATTATCCGTACGAACGCGATATGGATTTTCACGCTCGCCAGCGACGGCAGATGGAGACGGTTCATGCACTTGCATTGGAAATTGTACAACATCCAACGATCCTGAAACGCGTGATATGTCAACTCAGCCAGGGCGAACAACGGATGGCATACACATTCGGACAGGCGGTCGCGACTCACGTGGAATCGCCGCTCGAATTGCTGGACTCGATAATCGGGTGTGCCGAAGAAGTTCCGAGGGATAGTCGTAATCACGATCTTCTATGCGGTTACGTCGCAGGTATTACGGCTGACTACCGTGATGCTGTGGAGACCCTCAAGCGGAGGATGGCGAAATCGCACGAGCTTGCACCGGCACTCCCACGAGTATGCTTGCAGGGCGACATCACTGCTTCGGATGTCGAGTTGGTTGTCGCCGCTTTGCGAGCGGGTCGGCTGCGCGCGTCTGATCTGAAATGGTGGCGATGGGATGCCCCCAACGCCTCGACATCGGCAATCTCTGTGCTCTTGGACGCGATGCTCGACCAAGGCGGAGAGGCACTTAGCGATTCGGCTGAGTTGTTGGTCACTTTTGTCCACAGTGCACCTGATCGGCTTGATGATCTCCGGCGGCAGGTCGTTCGGCTTGTGAAAGACGTAATCCAACCGGGACGACGGGGAAGAATAGACCTATTCGTTTTCCGAGAGATCGTGAAGTGGATGCTATACAAGGGGCGGCAGGATTCCGACGCGTCCGCAGTCGCATTGCTGCTTGCGAGAGCATTGATCGAGAGCAGGGAGTATGACGCCCAGCGTACCCTCGAACCCTTGTTACCTCTGCTGCTATCCGAGTTTCCGGAGATCACTTGGTCTCTGATCGGCTCGACGATCGTCGCGGACGACACATTCGCGATGCGGATGGAGTTTGTCCTGGGTGACCACTTTGCTTTCGACGAGGCCGGTAACCCGGCTATTCTGAGCCTCCCGGAAAATGCTTTGTTCGCATGGTGTCATTGTGACCCGGATCGTGCGCCGGCGTTCGCGGCGGCAGTCGTACCGGTGCTGACTCCATCGAGGAAGGATGCTGAGCGATCTCTTCATCCCATCATGGCCCGGTTGATTGACGAGTTCGGCGATTGCAAGAAAGTGTTGGACGCCATCGACAGAAATATTATGCACAACTTCAGTTGGCGTGGATCGTTGACAACGTACTACGCAGTATATCGGAAGCCACTGCATACGCTACTCGACCATCCAAAGCCGGAGGTAGGCCGCTGGGCCGCGCGCATGCTCCGCAGACTCGAACAAGAGATCGAAAACGCCCGCAACCATGACGAGGAAGTAGATGCAAAATCTGAACTCGGGTAGTGGACCGTCACGGAGAGCCCCGAGTGCTTGCCGTGGCGCCACTGCGATGACCGGGGGCGTCGTGGCTTGGCTCGCACTGACTGTTCTTCTTGACCTGACCAAACGGATACTATCCGATAGGCTCACGACTATGGGTAATCCGAGCGTGTATGCGTGGCAGGACGAACTCAGTGCTGTCGAGTTCCAGGCGGCGCTGGACGCGGCGAAGCAGGACGCCGAGCGGGTCAGCGCGGAGTTCGTCGAGAGCCTGCCACCCGGCTCTCCTGCCTACGACGCCGAGTGGACCACCCGATACGGCAGCGAGGACCGACTGATTTTCGTGTTCTCGGTGGTGCTTGATCTCGACGGTGACGACTTTGATATACGTGACTACCCCGGCGAAGCGGCGGACGCCGCCACCGCGGACCTGCGCAGACGGCTTGTCGGCACCAAGGTCGATGACTGGGGTGTCTACGTCGTCACCGTTACCGGGCGCCCCAGACCGTTGTCAAGTGATTGACCCCGACGGTCTTCTCAGACATGCGGAGCAGATTGCAGAGACCGGGAGAAGACGCCCGATGGACGCAGCTCTCCGGCGTGGCATCAGTACCGCCTACTATTCGATCTTCCATGACCTGACGCGGCACACCGCGAGTCATCTGCCCAGGCATGCAGGAACGCCCGACTCGCGCGCCGGCGGCTGAGCGATGCTTCGAGCCCCGCTCGGGAGGCGCTGTTCACGCTTCTCACGGTGCGGCGAGCCGACTTTCGCCAGCGCTGACAGGCCGGAGTCGACATGGCGCAGGTGATCCAACCCGCTGACGTGCGGTCCCGGCTGCGGGAGGCGCTTGAGCTGGACCTGATTGGTCCCGGTGCCGGGCATCCGCTGGCAGACGAGCGCTTGCCGGGGTGGGTGCGGCCGTCCAGCTGGTATCTCACCGGTTTTCTGGTTCCACGCGGAGCGTCGGCGGAACAGCGCGCGGATGCCGACGCGGACGATGATTTCGAGCCAGAGGTCGCGGATGAAGGCGGTCTTGGCGATGATTCCACGGAAGACCGCCGAGCGGCCAAGAAGGGCTTCTTTCCGTCGTCGATGGGCTTGAGCTTCTTGGTCGCAGAGGGCGTCGACCGGCTGGATGTGACCGTCCGATGGGGTGACTACCGCTACGTCGAGGACGCATCCCGGGGCGACGGAGTGACCGACGATGCGCCCGATAACGGCAACTCATCCGACGGTACGGACGGCGCGGCCGACGGGGCCGTTGTGAAGAGCGAGGGCAAGGCGTCGACGCGGTGGCAACGTACGGGACGTGAAGAAAGGGTCCCGGTGACGCTTGCCGCAGCGGACGATCCATACCAGGAGCCGGTGCCGGGCTCTGGTGGGCTGATCCTGCATGTGGTCGCCCGTCCAGTGAGCGCTACGACGTTTGCGGGCCGGATTCCGCCGGGGACGCGATCCGTGTCGCTGTTCCTGGTGAATGGGCGGCCCCCCGCAGCGGACCCCGCCCGCGACGAGGCGTTCGCCTTCCAAGCCGAGCTGGGGGTACGGAGTGCGGTTCCGTTCGTGCCGCGCCCCGATCCG
Source organism: Spirochaetia bacterium (assembly GCA_965262935.1). GTDB lineage: Bacteria > Spirochaetota > Spirochaetia > SZUA-6 > Bin103 > Bin103. The sequence goes on from OZ253572.1 coordinate 4,140,392, forward strand.
CGTGGGACATCGGGCGATGATTCCGACGAACGTATAGCATATCTCCATTACGCCGACACCCCCGAGTACGCGGCCGGTCACGGCGTGGCCGCGGACTGGGAGCTGGTAGACGGCGCCTGCCGGCTGCTCCGCACCACCTGGATTCCCACGGCCGAAGTGGAGACGACCGAGACCGCGGAAGTGCCGGGTGTCGAGCTCGCCATGGCGGCGCTTGGCGATCTCTCCGATGGCGGTGACGCCGAACGCGCGCTGACGCCGCTGGTGACCGGTTACCGCGCCTGGATCGACCAGCAGGACGCGGCACTCACCGACCTGACGGGCGAGCGCCGCGACACGGCCGATGAGCTGGTGTTCCACGCCCGTTCCGCCGCCAACCGCATGGAGCGGGGCATCGGTGTCCTAGCGCAGGACCTGGACGCGCTCGACGCCTTCCGCGTCGCGAACCGCGCCGTCGCCGCGGCACTCTCTCGGCGGCTGGCCCGTGAAGGGGCGACCGAGCCGCCCCGCTGGCGTGCCTTCCAGCTCGCCTTTCTGTTGCTGAACCTGTCCGGCCTCGCGGCCCCCGCGAATCCCGAGCGCGAGTTCGTGGACCTCCTTTTCTTCCCCACCGGCGGTGGCAAGACGGAGGCGTATCTGGGGCTCGCCGCGTTCGCCATGGTGCTGCGGCGGCTGCACAATCCGGAAGACGGCGGCCGGGGCGGAGCCGGGGTCAGCGTCATCATGCGCTACACCCTGCGGCTGCTCACCCTCGACCAGCTCGGACGTGCCGCCGGTCTGGTGTGTGCTCTGGAGCTGGAGCGGCGCAAGGACGCCGGCTGCTACGGCGACTGGCCCTTCGAGATCGGCCTTTGGGTCGGCAAGGCAGGCACTCCCAACCGACTAGGCGAACGGGGCGACAACCGCTCGGACTCCGCACGCAGCAAGGTCAGCCAGTACAAGAACAACCCACAGGGCAAGCCGGCCCCCATTCCGCTGGAGAGTTGCCCCTGGTGCGGGGAGGACTTCACCCCGGATTCCTTCACGCTGCTGCCGAACTCGGATCACCCGGCGGAATTGCGCATCGCCTGTGCCAGTTGGGAGTGCGACTTCTCGGGCGACACGCCGTTGCCCATCGTCGCCGTGGATGAGCCGCTCTACCGTCGTCTGCCTGCCTTTCTGGTCGCCACGGTGGACAAGTTTGCCTCGCTGCCGTGGGTGGGCGAGTCCGGTGCGCTCCTCGGCGGCGCCGATCGCCATGACGAGAGCGGATTCTACGGTGCCGCCGAGCCGCGCCGGGGCAACCGCCTGAGCCAGCCGCTGCCGCCGCCGGATCTCGTCATCCAGGACGAGTTGCACCTCATCTCCGGGCCGCTGGGGACCATGGCCGGACTCTACGAGGCGGCGATCGAAGCGCTGTGCGTGAGGCAGATCGACGGCAGGAAGGTGAAGCCGAAGATCGTTGCATCCACGGCCACGGTTCGCCACGCTCGGGAACAGATTCAGGGCCTCTTCGGACGCCCGGCGACGCACATCTTCCCGCCGCCCGGACCATCGCGTGCCGATTCGTTCTTCGCGCGCACCGTGCCCGCCACGGAGCGAAATGCGCGCCAGTACGTGGGCATCGCCGCTCAAGGCCGCAACCCGAAGGAAGCGATGCGGCGCGTGTTGCTGACGCTCATGGGCGCCGCGGAACGGGCGTGGCGTGATGCCGGCGGTCCGCGGAACCCGAACAATCCGGCCGATCCCTACATGACCGTGCTCGGTTACTTCAACAGCCTGCGCGAGCTCGGTGGCGCCCGGCGGATACTCGAAGAAGAGGTCCAGAATACGCTCAAGCGCTACGGCGACCGCAAGCGGCTCGGCGAGGCGCAGGGACTGTTCCGCGACCGCTCCAGCTTCTCCGACGTGGTCGAGCTGACTTCTCGGGTGAGCACCGACCTCGTGGCCGAGGCGCGGCGGAGGCTGCAAACGACCTTCCGCGACCGCAAGCAGCGGGTGGACTGCGCCATCGCGACCAACATGATCTCGGTGGGCCTGGACATTCAGCGGCTCGGGCTGATGCTGGTGTACGGACAGCCAAAGACCAACTCCGAGTACATCCAGGCCACCAGCCGGGTCGGCCGCGACGACAAGCGCCCCGGACTGGTGGTGATGCTCTACAACGTGCACCGGCCGCGCGACCGGTCGCACTACGAGCGCTTCCGGCACTACCACGAGACGTTCTACCGCTCGGTGGAGGTCGCCAGCGTGACTCCGTTCGCGGCACGCGCCCTGGACCGGGGCTTCGCAGGGGCATTGGTGACGCTGGCCCGTCATGCACGCCAGGCGATGACACCGCCGGCGGGGGTGGAGGCGATCAAGGCAGAGCGAGTGGAACTCGAACGGCTGTTACTCGAAGTCTTTCGCGCCCGGATCAACGAACAGCCCCTGCAGGACGATGACGAACGCGAAGAACGGCTGCGAAGTATCCAGAACCGCGTTGGTGACTTGCTCGACTCCTGGCGTGCGATCCTTGACGACTACCACGCCGACGGGGTGCCGATGCAATACCAGAAGCATGAGGTTCGCACCAGAAGGCCGCTCCTCCGCGAGATGCTGGATACCGACTTCGAGTCGCCTCATCACCAGAAGTTCCGCGTCAACCGTTCACTGCGCGACGTCGAGCCGCAGGTAAACCTGTTCCTGCAGGACCTCTCCAGCCGGCTCAGCAGGAGTGGAAAGTGAACGGCAAGGCGCACGGGCAGTTGCGGCGCAGCCAGGTCATCACCACGTTCGGGCCGGGAGCCTTGATCGACCTGCCAAACGAATCCGCCATCGTGGGCGGGCTCGACACCTGGGGCGCCGAGACCAACCTGGAACCGATCGACGAGCCGCGTTTGGCCGCCAAGCTGACCTCCATGACGGGCGTGCACGATCCACGGCTGTACACCCCCCCGTCGGAGCCGGAGCACTGGCAGGATCGGCAACGGGGAATCGGCGCGTGGCGGTTCCCGGAGTGGTTCGTGGTGCAGGAATCCAACCCCGGCTCGCCGGGACAGGCCGGCTCGCGTTCCCGCCGCATGGTGCGGCGGACCGCGCTCGATCGGGGCAGATTCGACAAGAGGCCAGTCGTGGCGACTCGATTCGTCCGTGCCTGCTCCCGGGGACACGTGGACGACATCGACTGGCACCGGTTTGTGCACGGGCCGGAAGACCATTGCCGCCGGCAACTCAGGCTGGACGAGCGCGGCACCAGCGGCGATCTGGCGGAACAGATCGTGCGCTGCGAATGCGGCAAGTCGCGCCGCATGCACGAGGCGACGGACATGGCCAAGTTCCCGCTCGGCACTTGCAGCGGCGCCAGACCGTGGCTGGGACGCCACGCAAACGAGCCCTGTGATCTGCCCAGCCGGCTGCTGATCCGCACGGCGTCGAACGCCTGGTTTCCGCAGGTGCTCAGCGTCCTGTCTCTTCCGGACCGCGGGACAGAAGTCGATGAGGCGGTCGAAGAACTCTGGCAACAACTGCAGATCGTCAACGATCTGACGCAGCTCAGCTTCGTGAAGCAGTACCCTGGCGTCGCTGGTCGCTTGGCGACGTTTTCGGACGACGAGGTGTTGGACGCGATTGCTGCGCGGCGTTCGGGTGGCGCTGGGGCAGAGCGACCGATCAAGTATGCAGAGCTCGATGCGCTGCTCGCGGTCCCCGAGGGCTTCGGCGACGACGTGCCCGTAGATCCCGACTTCCATGCTCGGCGTCTGCCGGAGTCGGTCTGGCGCCGGTCGACGAGTAGCGACGGCATCGCGTCCGTCATCCAGGTGCACCGGCTACGCGAAGTGCTGGCGCTTGCCGGGTTCACCCGGCTGGAGCCCGTGATGCCGAACCTGGACGGAGAGTACGAATCCGAGGTCGAGAGGGCCGACATAGCGCTGGAACCGACGTGGTTCCCGGCGGTCGAGAACCGCGGAGAGGGCATCGTCATGCAGCTCCGCGGCGATGCCGTGATGGATTGGCTCGGCCGGGACGCGGTGCAGACAAGGCTGAGCCAGCTCATCGACGGCCATCTCGCCTGGGCGCGTCAGCGGAACAGCGAGCGGCACTTTCCCGGCGGTCCCTACGTGCTGCTGCACACGCTGTCCCACCTTCTGATCCAATCGCTATCGATGCGCTGCGGCTACCCTGCCGCGTCGATCCGGGAGCGCATCTACGCGGACTACGAGGGCAAGCGCTTCGCTCTGTTGCTGTACACCGCGAGCCCGGACGCCGAAGGCACGCTGGGTGGGCTGGTCCAGGAAGCGCGTCGCGTGGAAGACCACCTGAGGTACGCACTCGAGTCCGCCGCGCTGTGCTCCAACGATCCGGTCTGCGCCGAGCACGTACCGGGGCACAGCATGGAGGAGCGCTGGCTGCACGGGGCGGCGTGCCACGGCTGCACGCTGATCGCGGAAACTTCCTGTGAGATGCGCAACGAGTACCTCGACCGTGCGCTGGTCGCGCCAGCGCTGTACGCCGCGGACGCCGCGTTCTTCGGCGCGGCATGATCGCCACGCCGTGATCGACTCACTTCTTGCGCTACCGCCGTACGTGCGCAGTCGGCTGTCGCTCGCTTTGGAGTCGGGCGTGCTCGTCTCGCCATATTCGGCTATTGCCGTCCGCTCTACGGTCGGCGGCGACTATGCGGATGCGATTCTTGAGGTACTCGCCGAGTGGGAGCGCCTCGGCGTGTCGCCGGAGGCGGGAGTCATCTGGCTGAACAGTCTCGCGCGCGCGGCGGACCGAGCGCCTGCTCCCGACTTCGTCTGGACCGGCCCGGAGGTGGTCGGGCTGCACGCGCGCGACACGCGCCGCGTGTACGACGAGCTGATCGGCTCAGCGCAACATTCGATCTGGGTGTGCAGCTACGCGTTCTTCGATGGGCCGACCGCGTTTGCGACGCTCGCCGGGCGTCTGGATGCGAACCCGCGGCTTAATGTCACGCTGCTACTCAACATCGAACGTCGGCGCGGCGACAAAACCGCGGCGGATACGTTGGTGCGACGCTTCGCGGACCACTTCTGGGGAGAGGCCTGGCCCGGCAAAACCCGTCCGAGTGTATTCTACGACCCGCGTTCCGTCGCAGATGACGGCCCGCGCGGGGTGCTCCACGCCAAAGCGGTGGTGGCAGACGGCGAAGCGGTATTCATGACTTCCGCGAACCTGACCGAAGCCGCGTTCGACCGCAATATCGAGCTGGGACTCCTGACGCGCGATCGTACTCTCGCGGCGACCACGGTGCTGCACTTCCAGACCCTGATCCAGCAGGGTCTGCTGCACCTCCTGCCGTCTTCGTGAAGATGAGCCAGGACGGTCACCCCAGAGTGCCGCTGTTGCGCATGCGGACGCGGTTGAACCGGTGTGTGCGGGGGTTCTTCGAGGATGCGGGGTTCGTCGAGGTGGAGACGCCGCTGTTGGCGGCGCGGCTGATTCCCGAGCCCTCCATCGGCATCTTCGCCACCGAACAGCACCATGCCGACGGCTCCGCCCGAACGCTGTATCTGACGCCGTCGCCGGAGCTGTGGATGAAGCGGCTGGTGGCGGCGGGCATGCCGCGGGTGTACCAGTTGGCGCGCTGCTTCCGCAACGTCGAGGAGCAGGGGCCGTTTCACCACCGCGAGTTCACGATGCTGGAGTGGTACGCCGTCGACGAGGACTACCAGGATGCGCTGGCCCGCATGGAGCGCCTGCTGGCGGCCCTGCGCGCCGAGGTCGCGACCGGCGGGGGCGCCGGGCCGGCGGCCTGCACCGCGCCGCCGGTACGCCGGGTGACGATGACGCGGCTGTGGCAGGACGAAGTCGGCTTCGATCCCGCCGGCGCGCCGGCCGCGCAGCTCGCCGGGCTGGCGCGGCGCCTCGACATCCCAGCCGGCGAGTCGGACACCTGGGAGCAACTCTTCAACCGTATCTTTCTGACCCGAATCGAGCCGTGCATCGAGACGCACCATCCGGCGGCGGTGCTCGACTACCCGGCGCGCATCCCGACCCTGGCCGCCACTGCCGCCGACGGCGTGCACGCGCAGCGCTGGGAGTTGTACCTGGGCGGCGTCGAGGTGGCCAACTGCTTCCAGGAAGAGACCGACCATGCGGCGCTCGGCAAGCTGCTGGCGAGCGAGGCGCGGCGGCAGCGCACCGCGCGCGTGGTGCCGCGCCCGGACTTGGCGCTGGCGGAGGCGTTCGGCTCCGTCGCCGCCTGCTCGGGCGTGGCCGTGGGCATCGACCGCCTGTACGCACTCCTGCTCGGCCTGCCCGCCATCGCGCCGGTCATGGCGTGCGCCGACTCCGGCTGACCTGTCCGTTTCCGCCGGAGTTTCCAGTTCCCTCGTCGCCCGGCATCGAGCTTGAGAACGGCAGGATAGTGCGGTACGCTGCATGCAAATGAGCTTCCCGAGTGTGTATGCTTGGCAGGATGATCTTGGTGCCGTCGAATACCAAGCGGCGCTGGACGCGGCAAAGCAGGACGCCGAGCGGATCACCGCGGATTTCGTCGCGAGCCTACCGGCGGGCTCTCCGGCATACGACGCCGAATGGACCACCCGGTACGGCAGCCAGGATCGATTGATCTTCGTGTTCTCGGTGGTGCTTGATCTTGACGAAGATCACTTCGACATACGCGACTATCCTTATGAAGCGGCAGGCAGCGCCACGGCTGGTCTGCGCAAGCGGCTGACCGGCACCAAGGTCGATGAATGGGGTGTCGTCGTGGTCACCCTGACGGGGCGGCCCAGAACGTCATCCGATGATTGACCCTGATGGCCTACTCGCTCATGCGGAGCAGCTTGGGAACACTGGAGAGGGCCTGCCGACGGACGCGGCTCTTAGGCGTGGTATCAGTGCGACATAACGGCGTGCGTTGACCCCGGCTGAGCGGCCCGCCCCGGCCGGCCAGCCGGCGACTCGATGCACACAGAGGGGCGCGGTTCTGGTATGATGGGCGTGAACCATGGTAAAAGCGGGCGCAGTGGACAAGGGCATGTATCTGCTCGTCAAGGGCAATCCCCACTTGGTGACGGAGCGGGAATTCGTCAACCCGGGCAAGGGCACGGCATTCGTGCGGATGAAGTTGAAGAACATCCGCACCGGACTGGTGGTCCGGCAGGTCAACAGGAGCCAGGAGACGGTGGAGGATGTGGAGATCGACACCGTGCCGGCGCAGTACCTGTACAGCGACGGCGACGGCTACGTGTTCATGAATGCCGAGACCTACGACCAGTTCACGGTGCCGCTGGACGGCCTTGAGGAGCGGCGCCACTACCTGCTCGACGGCGAGACCTATCAGATCGTCGTCTGGGACGAGACGCCGCTGGACATCAAGCTGCCGATCAAGATGGCGCTGGAGGTGACCGACGCACCGCACGCCGAGCGCGGCGACACCGCCACCGGGGTCACCAAGGTAGCCACCACCGCGACCGATCTGAAGGTGAAGGTGCCGCTGTTCATCAAGGATGGAGACCGCATCGTGGTGAACACCGAAACCGGGGAGTATGTCGAGCGCTCGTCGTAGCGCTGCTGCCGCGCCGGAGCACGGCGAGCCCTGGCTGCGGGACTATCTCCACAAGTCGGTCTCGTTCGCGTTCGCCGGGCATACCCTCCAGCTTGCCCTTTCTCAGGCGCTGTTCAGCAGCTTCGACGTGGATACCGGTTCGCGGTTGCTGCTCGCCAGCGTGGCGCAACAGTTCGCCGCCGATGCCGGCGAGCGCAGCCGTCTGCGCTCGATCCTCGATCTCGGCTGCGGCACCGGCGTGCTCGGCCTGGCGCTGGCCAAACACTACGCCGCCGAGCTGACCGCGCGCGACCGGGACGCCCTGGCGCTCGCGGTTACCGCCCACAACGCCGCCGGCAACGGCATCGCGTGCACCACCCGCGGCGGGGTGGATACCGGCAACCTGGATGGCAGCCGCGAATCTGGACCGTTCCAACTGGTGGTGTCCAACCTGCCGGCCAAGGCGGGCGCGCCGGTGCTTGCGCACCTGATTGCCACGGCCGTGCAGGTCACCGACACCGGCGGGCGCGTCGCCGTGGTGGTGGTGAACAACCTGGCCGATCAGACCCGCCGGCAGCTCGCCGGCGTGGCCGAGCTGATCCATGAGCGCGACGGCAACCGGCACACGGTGTTCCACGCCCGCCCGCGCGCTGCCGGGGTTGCCGGCGCCCACGCCGCCACGGCGGACCCGCCGCCCGCCCCGCCCGCCGCGTTGCCGGCCCCGTACCGGCGCCATCAGGCCGAGATGACGATGGCGGGGACCGCCTACCCGCTGGAAACGACCTATGGGCTGCCCGACTTCGACCGGCCGAGCCACCTGAGCGCACTGGCGGCGGCGACCGTGCAGCGCCGCCTGTTGGCAGCCCCGTCGTCGGAACAAGCGCCAGCACCGGAGACCATCCTGGTGTGGAACCCCGGCCAGGGCCATCTGCCGGTGTGGCTGGCGCGCGCCATCGCCGCCGGAGCTGCCGGCGCTGCGGGGGCCGACGGCGCCGCCAGGAGCGGACCTCGCTTCACCCTGGTGAGCCGGGATGCGCTGCAGCTCCTGGCCGCGCGCGCCAACCTGCACCGCCACGGCATTGCGGAGGACGCGGTCGCGCTCCATCACCATGTGGTGCTGCACCGGACACGCGGTCGTCATGACCTGGCGCTGCTGCATCCCGACGACGATTTTCCGGCCGCCGCCCGGGACGGCTTGTTCTCCACGCTGGAGCCGTTGCTGAACCCCGGCGGGAACGTCGTGCTGTGCGGCGGCGCGCCTGCCATCGCGCCGCTGCTCGGGCGACGCCGGCCGTTCACGCTGGTGCGCGAGAACCGCCGCCGCGCCCTGCGCGTTGCCATCCTGAGCGCATCCTCGGCCACCGCCACCGGAGCCGATCAGCGCGGTTAGTTGGGGTCGGGGGGGAACTCTTCGGCTGCGCGGGCGGCCCAAGTGCTGTCGGGGAAGCGTTCGCGCAGTTGGCTCACGAAGCGCGCCGCGGCCGCGTCGTCGCCGGCATCGCGCCACGCCTCGGCGCCGCGCAGCCACGCCTCGCCGGCTACCTCCGCGTGGTCCGCGAAACGGATGGCGGCCGCGCCGTACTCCTCGCCGGCCGCGGCCGGGTCGCCGGAGCCGGCCAGGGCGCGCCCCACGCCGAGCGCGCCATGACGCGCCACTTCGGCATCGTCGGCCAGCGCCAGCCCGCGGTAGAGACTGATCGCACGCGGCCACTCCTCGGCGGCCTCGTAGGTGCGCCCGAGCAGCACATAGGCGGCTATGCGCGCCGCGTCGCCGCCGGCCGCGTCCACCACTTCGAGCAATACCCGCTCCGCTGCGCCGGGGTCGCCGGCGATCAGCGCCTCCCCATACGCCAGGCGGGCCGCGTCGGTCGCCGCCGCCGAGGCCGCGGCCGCGCCCTGCGCCGCGGTGGCGCCACTCGCTCCGGTGGCGCGGCGGTAGTAGGCGCGCGCCGTGTCCGGTCCGGCGCCGGCCACCACAGTGCGGAACCGCTCCGACACCTGCTCGACGCGCGCCCCGGCCGGGTGGTGGATCAGGTAGTTCCACGCCTCCTCCGCCAGCGCCGCACCATCGTCCAGTTCCGCCACTAGCTGCAGAATCGAGTAGCGCGCCAGTTCCGCCACCGGCGGTCCGGCTTCCGCCGCACCGGCGCCGGAGGCGGCAATCGCGACGTGATACGCGGCGATTGCCGCGCGCGACTCGCCACCGGCGCGCACCGCGTCGGCGAGCTGCAGGCGTCCGATGGCGGCCAGCCGGTGTCCCGGTTGCGCGGCCGCCAGGCGCTCCAGCCACGCCTCGGCAGCGCTCAGGTCGCCGGCGGCCAGATGCAGCCGGGCCAGCTCGTATTGAATCGCCGGCCGCAATGAGTCGCCCGCCGGCACCGCTTCGAGGGCGGTCAGGAACTCCTCTTCCGCGATGTCGTGCTGCTCCAGCAGCGCCGACGCCAGCCCCGCGCGGTACCAGTGCGGACCGCTCTCCCGATCGGCGGCGAGCCGCCGGAACAGCGTGCGCGCCGCCGCCAGGTCGCCGTCACGAAACAGGGCCAGCGCCTGCCAGGTTCTCGCCAGGGCCGCGGAACCTTCCGCGGCCCCGGCAATGAGCTCGCCCTGCGCTTCGCGCGAGTCGTACGCCACCGCCGCCAGGCCGAAGTGCGCTGCGGCTTCCGCCGCCCGCTCCAGCCGGTACAGCGCCGCCGCCTGCGCGAAGTGAGCGGCCGCCAACCACGACCCGCGCGCGCGCGCGGTCACGTCTGCCAGCAACGCCAGCGCCGGCCGATATTCGCCGTTGTTGAAGTGACCCACCGCCAGGGCGTAGCCCGCGCGCCGCCGCAACTCGGGGTCGGCTCCCGCCTCCTCGAGGGCGGCGCGGAAGAACGGCGCCGCGCGGGCGAATTCGCCGCGCCGGGCGTACACCGCGCCGATGCGGTACTGACTTTCGGCACGCGCCGCCGGCGGCAGTTCGGCGGCGCTCCGCGCCAACGTCTCCAATGCCGTGATCTCGTCGCCGCTTTCCAGCAGCGCGATACCGCGGCGCTGCTCCTCCGCCGCGGTCAGCCGCCGCCGTTCGGCGATCTGCCGCAGCAGGTGCAGCAGCGCCTGCTGGTCGCCGGCGCGCTCCAGTACGTCCAGGAGCAGCGCCTCCACGGCGGCGCGATGTGCGCTGTCCGGGAACTGCTCCAGAAACGCCTGCAGCGCCGCGACCGCTTCGTCCATCCGCTGCTCGCCGGCCAGCAGCACGGCGCGGTTGTAGAGCGCCATTTCGGTGATGGCGACCTCGGGGCCGCGCGCCGCCTCCTCGAAGCTGGCGATCGCCTGCAGCGGGGTGCCATTCTCGACCTGCGCGAGCGCCAGGTTGATGTTCAGCACCTGACGCAGGTCAGGCTGTCCGGCACGCGCCAGTCCGCGGTCGTAGGCGGCGGCCGCCGCAGCCCAGTCGCCGGCTGTGGCGCTCAGATCGCCGTGCAGCAGGGCGACCGCCCCGGCCGCGGGTGCGGTGCCGGAGCCGGACGAACCGGCAGCCGCCGCGCCGGCGCCGGCGCCGTCACCGTCGTCGAGAGCGGCGGCAACTTCCTGCGCCGCGGCGACGTCGCCCTGGTCCAGCAGCAACCGTGCGAGGCGGAACAGCGCGCCCTGCCGGTGCGCGGCGCCGGGGAACAGTTCCAGGTAGCGCCGGTAGTCGGCGGCGGCCGCCGCCCGGTCGTCCTGGAAGTACTTGGACTCCGCTATGAAGAACAGCACCTCTGCCGCCGGCGGCGTATCGGGGTAGTCGTTCAGAATGCGCCGGAACCGAGCCGCCGCCGCCGCGTAGCGGCCGTCCGCCAGGAGCAGCATGCCGGCGCGCTCCAGCCAGCGCGCCGCGGCATCGGCATCGGCATCGGCATCGGTCGCCGCGCCGGCGCCGGCCAACAGCGCATCGTACGCGGCGCGCGCTTCATCGCGGCGGCCCAGTTGCTCCAGCGCGCGCGCCTGCGTCTCGCGCGCCGCGGTCAGATACGGCGGCGGTGGCTCGGCCGGCTGGTCGACGTGCCGCTGCAGCGCGGTCAGGGCGGCGCCCGCGTCGCCAGCGGCCAACCGGGCAGTACCGGTCCAGTACCAGATCTGATCGCCGTAGGGGGATTCCGGGAACCGGCGCTGATGGGCAGCGAAGCGTTCCGCCGCGCGCCGGTAGCCGTCGCCGACGGCATCCGCCGGGCCGCTCGCGGCGCCGTAGAAGATACTCAGCGCTTCCAGGAACGAAGCCGGCACCGCTTCCCGCGCTCCCGGCGCGCTGCGCACGAGGTTGCGAAAGTTGCGCGCCGCGACGTCGTACAAGCCGGCCTCGAACGCCGCAACCCCTTGATTGTACAGCTCGACCGGGGCGACTTGCGCACCTGCAGCGGCGGCCGCCAGACCGGCAAGGGCGGCACACAGGGCGCGAATCGGGGTGGCGCGGCTCCGGCGCCGCCCGCAAGCCACTACCGCTTGCTGCTACCTACCAGCTCCGACGCCCTGCTGCCGGAACGGCCGGCGGTGGTGCTGCTGCGCTTGCGCCGGAACCGCAGTTTGCCGTCACGCAGGTAGCCGACCACGGTGCTGCCGGGCAGAAACCTGCCCTTGAGGATGTCGAGCGACAGCGGATCCTCGATATCCTTCTGCAACACGCGGCGCAACGGACGCGCGCCGTACTTCGGCTCGTACCCCTTCTCCATCAGATACTCGCGGGCATCCTTGCGTATCTCAAGCTTGATGCGCTGCTCGCGCAGCCGATCCTGCACCTCGCCCAACTCCAGGGTCAGAATCCGCTCCAGTTCCACCTTGCTGAGGGGGTGGAACACCACCGACTCGTCGATGCGATTCAGGAACTCGGGGCTGAACAGGCGTTTCATTTCCGCCAGCACCTGGGAGCGGATCTCCGTGAATTGCTTGCCGGAGGCGTCGGCCTGGAACCCCAGCGAGGTGTCGGAACTGATCTCGCGCGCGCCGGCGTTCGAGGTCATGATCACCACGGTGTTGCGGAACGACACGGTGTGGCCGAGCTGATCCTGCAACTGTCCCTCCTCAAGCACCTGCAGCAACAGGTTGAACACGTCCGGGTGCGCCTTCTCGATCTCGTCGAGCAGAATCACGCTGTAGGGCCGGCGCCGGATCCGTTCGGTGAGCATGCCGCCCTCCTCGTAGCCGACGTATCCGGGCGGTGCGCCTACCAGGCGGGAGACGTTGTGCTTCTCCATGAAGTCCGACATGTCGATGCGCACCAGGGCATCTTCATTGCCGAACAGAAACTCGGCCAGGGTCTTGGCCGCCAGCGTCTTGCCGACTCCGGTGGGCCCCAGGAACACGAACGATCCGAGCGGGCGCCGCGGTGACGAAAGACCGGTACGGGAGCGGCGAATGGCGGCCGCGATCACATTGATCGCCTCGTTCTGGCCGACCACCCGCTTGTGCAGTTCGTCTTCGATGTTGAGCAGGCGTTCCGATTCGGTCTGCACGATACGAGCCAGCGGAATGCCGGTGATGTCGGAGATCACCTGCTGGATGTCCTCCATGTCCACCAGCCGTTGCTCGGCCTTCATGTCGCGCTTCCAGTCACGCTCGCGCCCCTCCAGATCCGCCTTCAACTGGCGTACCTGATCGCGCACCGCGGCCGCCTTCTCGTAGTCCTGGCTGTTGACCAGATTGCTCTTCTCGATGGTGAGGCGCTCGATCTTCTCGTCCAGGCTGCTGAGCGCCTTGGGGCGCACGCTGTTGTCGATGCGCTTGCGCGCCCCCGCCTCGTCGAGCAGATCGATCGCCTTGTCCGGCAGGCGGCGGTCGCTGATGTAGCGCTGCGACAGGTGCACGGCCGACTCGAGCGCCTCGTAGGTGTAGACCACCTGATGGTGCTCGGCGTAGCGATCCTTTATGCCCTTGAGGATCTCGACGGTATCCTCGACCTCGGGTTCTTCCACGAACACCGGCTGGAAACGCCGCTCCAGGGCGGCGTCGCGCTCAATGTACTTGCGAAACTCGTTGAGGGTGGTAGCACCGATACACTGCAGCTCACCGCGCGACAGCGCCGGCTTGAGCATGTTGGAGGCGTCGATCGCGCCCTCCGCCCCGCCGGCGCCGATGATGGTGTGCAGCTCGTCGATGAACAGCACCACGTTGCCGGCGCCGATGATCTCCTTCATCACCCGTTTGAGCCGCTCCTCGAATTCGCCGCGATACTTGGTTCCGGCGACCAGCGAGGCGAGGTCGAGCGTCAGGACGCGGCGCCCATGCAACACGTCGGGAGCGGTCCCGTTCACCACGCGCTGGGCCAGTCCTTCGACGATGGCGGTCTTGCCCACGCCGGGCTCGCCGATCAGCACCGGGTTGTTCTTGGTGCGGCGCGCCAGGATCTGTATGACGCGCTGAATCTCTCGCGTGCGCCCGATCACCGGGTCCAGTTTGCCCTCGCGGGCGAGCGTGGTGAGGTCGCGGCTGAACTCGTCCAGGGTCGGAGTCGGCTTGCGGGTCGAAGTCTGGCCGCGGCGCCGCTGTCCGCTGCTGCTGGCGCCGCGCGGTTGCACGTCGCCGAGGCCGTTGATGCGGATGATCGCCTCGCGCAGCATGTTGGGGGTAACGTTGAACTTCTCCAGGTAGCGCTGTACCACGCCGTCCCGTTCGCGCGCCGCGGCCAACAGAAAGTGCTCGGTGCCGATGTACTCGTGGCCCATGCTGGACGCTTCCTCGGCAGAGGTCTCCAGCATCTTGCGCGCCCGTTTCGATGCAGGCACGTCGCCGAGTATGAGCCCGCCGGTGCCCTTCGGCACCGTGTGCTCGATCTCCACCTGCATCTCGGCGACGTTGATCTTGACGCGCTGCAGCGCCTTCACGGCCACCCCTTCGCCATCCTTGAGCAGGGCGAGGATGACGTGCTCCGGCAGCGACTGCTCGGAGTGGTACCGTTTGGCCTCTTCCTGGGCCAGGATGGTGAGGACCTTGTGAGCCCGCTGCGTCAGGCCCCTAAACATGATCTGATCCCAAGCGCTGCGCGGCAGGAATGCCGTAGTGCCCGTATCGTGCCCGTTGGTGTCCGTATCGTACCCGCTGCTCGCGACTCTGTGCTCTCACTTAATACGGCTCCTTCGATGGTGCTGTCGCTTTCCGGCGGCCGGGCCGCGCGGCCCCGCCCTCCCGAAAATATACCAAGATGCAGCGTACCCGAACTGCAGTATACCTGACACACGGAATACTATACCACATATGCCGCCCGCCGAACCCCCGCCGACCGCGTGTCGTGCGGCCGCCACCCGCGGTCGGGCGGGACGACCTTATCCGACCTGCTCCTCCGTTATAGTCTAAGCCGGAGCACCGATCAAGCACGCCGCGATTCCGGCTGTTCGGCATCGGTGATCGGCGCTCCGCGCAGGAGTTCGAGCGGCAACCGGCCGGCGGCGCGCGCCGCCGGCAGCGCCGCGGCGAACCCGGCGAGCGCGATCGTGGCGCCGGCCACGATCGCCACCGGCCCCGGCTCGACCGCGATCGGAATGTGTTCCAGGTAGAAGCCGCGGTCGAAGAAGCGCACCACGGCCGGCGTGTCCGCGGCCGGCGCCAGGAGCGCCGCGAACGCGGTGCGCAACGCGGTCGCGACCCCCTCCATGCCGGCGACGACCTGGTTGATGTTGAGCGCGGCGGCCAATCCGCCCGCGATGCCGACACCGGCGCCGAGGGCGCCGGCCAGCAGGCCGCTCCCGGTCAGCGCCCAGAACACCACTTCCGGAGGCAGTCCCTGACTCTTGAGGAACGCCATCTCCCGGCGCCGGGCGAGGGCGATAGTGACCGTGGCCGAGGATACGTTGACGCCGGCAACCGCGACGATCAGCGCCATGATGAGCAGCAGCAGGGCACGGCTGGTGGCAAACGATTCATAGTTGGCCCGCTCCAGCTGATACCAGGTGTAGATGGCGTAGCCGGGGCCGGCCAACGACGCTGCCTGCGCAATCACCGGGCCCAGGTCGGCAAACGGATCGGCGATCTTCACCCCCACGAAATCGCGGCTGCCGCCGGGCGGCAACAGGACGTTGGCGGTGGCATGCGAGACGAACACCCACAGCTTGTCCAGTTCCTGATAGCCGGAGGCGACGATGCCGCGCACCTCGAGCGGCGTGAGCTTCGGCACCAGCCGCGCCGTACCGGCGCCGCCGCCGCGGTCGATGGCGGTGACCATGAGCAGCCGGTCGCCGACTTCAGCGTCCAGCCGGCGCGCCACGTCGCGTGACACGACGATGCCGCGACCGCTCAGATCGAACGCTCCGGAGGCCACCGCCAAGTACTGCCGCAAGCCCGGATCGCGCGCGTAGAGGTGTTGCGCCACCGCGCGCACGGTCACCACGTGGCGCCGGTCGCCGGCCGCGGCGAGGGCGATGCCGTGCCGCTCGCGGGCCGCCAGCGCACCATCGCCGAGGCCCTGTTCCAGGCGCACGGCCACCTCGTCCAGCAACCGGGCGCGCACCTGATGGTGCGCCTCCAGGCCGGGCGGCAGGCGCACCTGCAGGTGGTAGCTGCCGACCTCCAGGAAGCGGCGCGTGATGCCCTCGATGAGCCCGTCGGAGACTTCCATCACCACCATCAGCGGCACCAGGCTCAAGCCGATCCCGACGGCGGCGCCGGTCAGGTAGGCGGCGCCGCCGCCCGCGCCGCGGCGGCGCGCCAGGATGCGCCACGCGAACAGGGGGATCAGCCGCCAACTCGACCTGGCGGCGGCCCCGCGCGGCGCCGTCACGGCACTCGATGCAGCACGCCGCCGGCGAGCCGGTACACGGCATCGGCGCGCGCGGCGAGGGCGGAGTCGTGGGTCACCAGCACCATGGTGGTGCCCTGCCGCCGTACCAGATCGAACAGCAGGTCGGCGACCAGGAGGGAATTGCGCTCGTCCAGGTTGCCGGTCGGCTCGTCGACCAGCACCAGCCCCGGCTCACCCACCACGGCGCGCGCCACCGCCACCCGCTGCCGTTCGCCCCCGGACAACTCGTCCGGGAGGTGGGCGGCGCGGCTGCTCAACCCGACCGCGCGCAGCAGTTCGCGCGCGCGCCGCCGCGCCGCGGTACGCCGCTGGCCGCGAATCAGTGCCGGGATCAGCAGATTGTCCAGCACGCTGAAGTCGCGCAGCAGATGGTGAAACTGGAACACCATGCCCAGGGTGCGCCGATAGCGAGCCAACTCCGTCTCGTCGAGGACGGCCAGGTCGACGCCGCCAACGTGCAACCGGCCCGGCCCGAAGTGATCCAGCCCGGCAACGATGTTCAGCAGCGAACTCTTGCCGGAGCCGCTCTCGCCGGTTATGGCCGCGGTGGCCCCCCGCTCGACCGCCAGGTCCAATCCGCGCAGGACCGGCAGCGGTCCGGCGGGACTCCGGTAGTGCTTGTGGATGCCGGCGGCGTGAACCGCTACCGCCATCGCCGCTCCCGCCCCCGGGCCTGCGCCGCCAATCCGCTTGGCGCATGGCGGTACACGCGCGTCACTCCGCGCGCAGCGCCGCGGCGGCCGCCACGCGCGCAGCGCCGGCGGCCGCCAGCAGCCCGGACGCCGCCGGGGCAGCCGCCGCGAAGCCCGCCACCAGCAACACCTCGACGGCGATCAGACGGCTCGGAACCTCGACCAGATAGAACGTCTGCGGCGAAAACAGCTCGACCGGCGCGGCGAATGCGGTGCCGCTGCCCGGCACCAGGGCAACCAGCCCAAGCGCCGCATTGGCGACCGTTTCGAGCACACCGAAGACCCCGGCCAGGTTGTATGCCATCAGCAACCCGAGCGCGGTGCCCACGGCGGCACCCAGAATGCCGAGCAGCGCTCCCTCCCAAACGAACACCGCGCGTACCACCCACGGCGGCGCACCCATGGCACGCAGCACTCCGATCTCCACGCCACGCTCCAGCACGCGCCGGCGCAGTCCCTGCAGCACGTTGTAGGCAACCACCAGGAACACCAGTCCCAGAATAGCGGCAAGGAGCAGCTTCTCGACGCGCAGCGCCGCGAACAGGGCGCGGTTGAACACCCGCCACGACTCCACCTGTGCCCCCGGATCGACGGCCGCCAGTGCGGCGGCCAACGCCGTCTGCGCGGCGGCGTCGCGAAACCGGTTGGCCAGCTTGATTCCGTACCCGAACGGCGTACGGGGAGCCGCGGCCTGCAGCGTGGCCGGACCGACGAACGCCCACCCCAGGTCATATTCGTAGAGACCGCTGCGGAAGATGCCCGTTACCACCAGTTCGATGCGGCGCGGCTGCAGGCCGGCCGCGGCGGTCGCACCTCCGTCCAGGGTGACGACGGCTACCGTGTCGCCGGGCCGCACGCCCAGCCAGGACGCCAGTTCGGCGCCCACCACCGCGCTGCCGGGCTCGCGCACGGCGAACTCGCCGGCGACCACCGCCACGCGGCCGGCGAATCCGGCATCGAGCCTCAGCACGTCGGGCGGCACCACGCGCAGGACCAGGGCGCGCGATCCGCCCGCTCCGGCGCCGTCGCTGGCGCTGATCAGCGCCGGCACTTCCGCGAACGGAACCGCCGCCGACACTCCGGCGACACCGGCCAGCCGGGCCGCGAACGCGGCCCGGTCGGCGGCGGCCGGGCTGGCGCCCGGCGACTGCTCGCCGGGCGTCACGCGCACATGGTAGGAGCCGATCTCCACGATGTTCTCGATGAACCCGAGCTGGAACCCGTTCATCACCGCCAGCACCACCAGCAGGGTGGCGGTTCCCGCCGCCAGCCCACCGGCGGCAAGCAGGGCCGCCGCCTGCAGGCCGCCGCGGCCCAGGCCGAGGTGGCGGCTGCCGACGCGGGTCACCAGCCACAGGTGGCGCAACAGCAAATGCATCACGACGAGCCAGCGCCCGGCGCCGGCGCGCTGCCGGCGCCGGGCGCGGCGCTGGGCGACAGATCGCGCGAGCGCACCACTTCCCCGTCGCTGACGAGTTCCTCGCGAATCGGTTGGTCATCGCGCCAGATCACGCGCAGCACCGTATTGTCGGCGCCGTGCACCTCCTCCACGCGCTCGCCGGGCGAGGGATAGCTGACCTCCCGCACCAGCCGCCCGCGCCGGCGCACCTGCTCGCGAAGCAGCCGTCCGTGGTCGCCGAACTCGTAGTCGACGGTCTCCCTGCCGGACTGCCCGATCACCTGCAGCGACCGCACGGTGCCGTCGTCGCGATAGCGATAGCTGCGTTCCTCGAGCAGCCGGGCGGCGTCCTCGCCGCCCGCGATGTCGTACACGCGCTCCGTTTCCACCCGCCCGGCGCCGTCCACGGTGGTCTCGGTGCGGGTGCCGCGCGGATGGTCGATGCGCGCGCCGGCGCTGCGCTCGGTAACGAGCTGCTCGTCGCGCCACTGTTCTGCGGCAAGCTGCTCGCCGCCTCGAAAGCGCAGAATCACCTCTGCCTGTCCCGCGCGGCGGCGCTCCTCTACCAGCTCTCCCTGGTGAAAGAGAAAGTGCACGACGGCGGATCCCGCCGGGTCGGCGGTGCCGGACGGGTCCGCCGGCGTGTGCGAGAACCCGCGCAGCCGCCCGCTGCTGGTCAGTTCGTAGTCTTCGGTGGCAGTGAGTTCGCCGCCGCCGTCGTAGCGTTGAATGCGGCGCAGCGTTGCACCGCGATAGATCAGCACCGCGCGCCGCAGCAAGTCGCCGGCGGCGGCGAAGTGGCTCTCCTCGAGCAGCCGTCCGGCGTCGTCGTAGCGGCGTTCCGCGACCACCTGGCCCGCCTGCAGCTCGCGCTCCACGCTGCCGTCGCCGTCCGCGCTGCGGCGCCACTCCGTGACCACGGTGCCGGCGCGCAGCAGGCGGCGGCGCGCCGCCAGCCCGGCCGCTTGCGCTTCGCCGGCAGCGTCCACGGCCAGCGCGTACTCCGGGTGAGAAGCAGGATCGCCGTCCAGACGGGCGAGCCTGGTGCCGTGCGCGTCGGAGCGGTAGTACTCCACGGCGGCAGCCGGCGGAGTGCCGGCCAGCAGCAGCGCGGCGCAGGCGGCGAGAGCGGCGCAGCCGCCGGCTGCCACGGCCCGCCCGCGCGCCGTGGGTCGCTGTAACCGCGTGGCGGTCACTCCCGCTCGACCACCGCGGCGGTAAAACGCTGGGCGTCGAACACCTGCAGATCTTCCATGCCCTCGCCGGTGCCGAGCAGCGAGAACGGCAGGCCCAACTGCCGGCTCACCGCGAACGCGGTGCCGCCGCGCGCCGAGGAATCGAACTTGGTAAGCAGGAGCGAGTCGACCCGCACCGCCTCGTGGAACACGCGCGCCTGCTCGACGGCGTTCTGCCCGGTGGTGGCGTCCAGCGCCAGCAGGTGATGCACCGCGCCCTCGGCGCGCTGCTCCGCCACGCGCACCAGCTTGCGCAGCTCGGCGACCAGATCGGCGCGATTGTGCATGCGACCGGCGGTATCGACCAGCAGCAGCTCGGTGCCGCGCGCCCGCGCGCTGGTGATGGCGTCGAACACCACCGCCGCCGCGTCCGCGCCCCGCTCCTGGCGAACCACCGGCACACCGAGCCGTTCGCCGTGGCGCACCAGTTGATCGATGGCGGCGGCGCGGAACGTGTCGGCGGCGGCCAGCATCACCGTGTGCGAACGCCGGTAGCGATGTGCCAGCTTGGCGAGCGCGGTGGTCTTGCCGACGCCGTTCACGCCCAGCATCAACACCACGGTCAATTGGCGGCGGCGCGGCATCACCACCGTCGTGGCGATGGTATTCTGCAGGATCTCCTCCAGGGCGGCCTGCAGCTGCTGCCAGTCGCGCGGGCGCTCGGAGCGCACCTCGTCGACGACCTCGGCGGCCAGGCGCGGCCCGAAGTCGGCCTCCAGGAGGGTGTCCTCCAGCGCATCGAAGTCGGCCTCCCGCCAGCCCGCCGCGCGCGAGAACCAGGTGCGCAGCCGACCGCCGAAGGTGCCCGATCCGCTAGCGGCCCGCATCAGCGCGCGCCCCGGCTGGCGGCATCCAGATAATCACCCAGCGCCACCACGGCGCGTGCCACCAGCGCGCCGGTCACCGCCGTGGCGGCGATGCCGCCGCCGTACAGCAGGTGGCGTTCGCCGCCGGCACCGACATCCTGCGCCGCATTGCCGGCGGCCGAGAACAGCGCCAGCGGCGCGGCCAGCGACAGCAGGGCGGTTCCCAAGTGATCGTAGAATCGATTGCGCATCTCCTCCTGCCGTACCGCCAGGTCGTATCCCGCGGCTTCCAACTCGACATGGATGGGGCCGGGTGCCCCGGCGCGCACCACCAGCGCCGCGTCGTGGTAGCCGTCGCGGCTCAGCAGCAGACGCGCGGGCCGTTCCGGGGCCGCGATCTGCAACGGGGTGGTTCCGATCCACAGCGAATCGACATACAACGCCGCCCCGGCGGGAGTCGTTGCGACCGCAATCCGGCGGGTGGGCAATGGCGGCAGCGTCACCGCGAGTACCATGCCGGCGCCGGCCAGCGCCAGCGGCCGCTGCACCGGTTCATGACCGGGCGCAGTGACTCGTACCGTGTAGCGGCCGAGCGTCCGGTAGGGCAGCTCGACCCGGCCGTTGCCGGCAAACTCGCCATCCACGTACACCGCGCTGTCCGGCGGCGTCGGCACGACCGTGATGGTGCCCCACGGTTCGCCCACCAACAGCCGGCCGAGGTGCTGCTGCAACGCCGCCACCGCGTCCGCGAGCCCGTCGCGGCGCAACGCATCGCCATAGCGTTCCGCGCTGCCGCCGAGGGCGGGGCTGATGGCCTGCAGCTCGACGAACAGAATCCCCTCCACCTGCTCGAGCCGGCCGGTAACCAGCAGGTCGAGGTCCGCTTCCCGGGCGGCTTGCAGAGGCGAGTAGCGCGGCGCCGGCAGCAGGCCGCGGTCCTCGGCGCCGGCCACGATCACCACCGGCTTGCGTTCCGCGATCTCCACATCCTCCCACGACAACGCCTGCAGTTCGTCCAGCCGGGCGCGCCGCTCGGCCACCTGCGCCGCAAGGTCGTCGCCGGCACCGCCGCTCAGGGCCTGACTGTCTCGGCGCCGCAGCAGCGCGGCGAGGTCCGCGTACCCGGCGCGGCGCGCCGCGGCCAACACCTGCCGCGCCTGACCGCGCCGCTCGTCCAGGCTCAGGGTGTGGCGGCGTATCGGCGTCAGGCGTTCGCGCAGCAGGCGCGGGATAGCGCTGCCCAAGTAGACATTCTGCGGCGCCAAGCCCACCCCGCGCAGTTCCGTAAAGCCGACGCGCCAGTCGGCGCGCGGGTCCGCGGGCGCGCTGGCGGCGCGGCCGGTCAGGGCCAACAATCCCACCGCGGCCACGGCAACCGCTCGCCGTGCGGTGCGGCGCGGACGCACACGATGGTGTGCGCGAGGTTGATCCGCACACCGCATGCGTCGGGCCCGCGCGGACGGACCCGGCGGCGCCGGCAACCGGCCCCGGCGCGCTATCGGCATGGCGGCGGCGCTCCGGCCAACGCTAGCGGGATGCGCCGGCCGGACCGCCGTTCGCCGCACCGCGTGACCCGGTTCCCTGTTTCAGATATTCGGTGATGAACGGATCGATGGCGCCGTCCATCACTGCCTGCACGTTGCCCACCTCGTACTTGGTGCGATGGTCCTTCACCATGGTGTAGGGCTGAAACACGTAGGAGCGGATCTGGTTGCCCCACGAGATGTCGCGTTTGTCGGGCTCCATGTCGCGGCGCTCCGCGCGCTGCTGCGCCGCGTAATGGTCGTACAGCCGCGAGCGCAGCACCTTCATCGCCGTGGCCCGGTTCTTGTGCTGGCTGCGCTCGTTCTGGCACTGCACCACGATGCCGGTCGGCAGGTGGGTCATGCGCACCGCGCTGTCGGTCTTGTTGACGTGCTGGCCGCCGGCGCCGCTGGAGCGATAGGTGTCGACGCGCAGATCCTCGGGCCGAATGTCCACGTCGATCGAGTCGTCGATGACCGGCGACGCCGCCACCGAGGCGAACGTGGTATGACGCCGCTTGCTCGCATCGAACGGTGATATGCGCACCAGCCGGTGGATCCCGCCCTCGGCGCGCAGGAACCCGAACGCGAATTCGCCGGACACTTCCGCGGTCACCGACTTGACCCCGCCCTCGGCCTCCATCATATCGATGATCTCGACATCGAACCGATGCCGCTCAGCCCAGCGGCTGTACATGCGCAGCAGCATCGCCACCCAGTCGCACGCCTCGGTGCCGCCGGCTCCGGCATGCACGGTCAGGTAGCAGGATGAGGTATCGTGCTCGCCCGACATCCATTCCCGTTGCTGCAGTTCGGTATAGGTGCGGCCGAGGTCGGCGGCGGTACCGGCGATCTCTTGTTCCAGATCGCCCGCCTCTTCCGCCACCGCCAACTCGTACAACTCGACCAGATCCGCCACCTCGGCGCGCAGCTTCCGCCACGGCTCGAAGCGGCGCTTGAGACTCTTCAGCCGGGTCAGGATGCCCTCGGCGCGTTCCCGGTCCTGCCACAGATCGGGCTGCTCGGTCTCGCGTTCCAGCTCGCGCAGGCGACGCTCTACCCGGTCCCGTTCAAAGATACCCCCAGGATTCGTCGACCGCGCTGCGCAGGTCGGTGATTTGCTGCTCGATTTCGTCCAACAAGAAGTTGCCTCGCGACATTAACATGCCCAATCGAGGCGCCGGCATCAAGGGCAAGGCTCAACCGCGGCGCGCGCGCGCGTTCCTTCCGGCCGCCGGCAGTGGATCGAGCGTCCCCACACAGAGCAGCAGGGTCAGCGCGATCCAGAGCGCCAGTTCGCCGACGGCGCGCGGCGGTGGAGCAGCGCGGCGTGCTGCCACCAGACCGCCCTGCGCCGCCAGCAAGGACGCCACACTGCCGGCCGGAGCGCCGGCCAGCGCATCGGCCAGCCACTCCTCGCTGAAGCGCGCCACCTCGCGTTGCTCGCGCACCACACGCCCGCCGGGGCTGCGCCGGTAGTGATGAACGGTGACGCGCTCGTCCGGCGCCGGCAGCCGGTACGGCCGGCCCACCGCCAGGGTCTGCTGGTATGCGAGGTGGGTCACGTAGTCGCTGAGCACAGGGAGCCGTGGTTCGGCGCCGGCGCTGAAGCGCGCCAGCGCGGCAAGGGTGACCGGCATAGCGGCGGCCGCGGGGACCGGCCGGGGAACATGGGCGGCGCCGCCCGCGGGCAGTACCACGGCGGCGGCGGCACCGGCCAGCGCAACGGCGCCGACCCAGCGCGCGGCCAGCGGATTGCGGCGCGCCGGCGCCGCGGCTCCGGCGACCGTGGCCGGGCTCCGGCGTGCCGCCGGCGGCATGCGCGGCGGCAGCACCCGGCCCACCGCCGCGCACACCGCCAGCGCGGCGCACCACAACGATCCGATCGCCAGATAACGCGCCATCGTTGCGACCAGCGCGCCGGCCGCGGTTGCCGACGCCAGTCCGGCCGCGGCGGCCACGGCGGCCACGGCAAGGCTGCCGCACAGCACGCCGCGCGCGGTCGGCGCCGCGCGACCGCGGCCGGGCAGCGGCGGCCATGCAGCCGTGCCGCGCACCGCCGCCGCCAGCCGCACCGCGGCAACATGTGCCGGCACGGCCACGAACGCCGCCGGCAGGCCGCCCTGGAGGACCAGGAACAGCCACGGCAGGCCGAGCATCGCACGCCACCGGCGCGGCGCGGCGCCGCCCGGCGGCACGATCAGCGCCGCGGCCGCAGCACCGTACAACAGCAGCGCGAGCGCCAGGCTGCGCCACGGCAGCCCGGCGATCTCCCAGCGCACGCTGGCCCCGGCGACAGCGCGCGCGACGCGCGCCGCGAAGGCAGCGGGAGGCAGTGCGCTCGCCACGTACACGATGCGCGCCTCGCGGCCGCCGGGGCCGGCGGCAAACCACTTTCCTGCCGCCTGCAGATAGGGGTCGTAGCGCGGGTCCAACCGGTCCAGGCGTACATCCAGGTCGGCCACCGATACCAGTTCGTAGCCGCGGAACGTGGTCACCAGCTCGCCGGCGCTGGCGGCGGCGAGCACCGGCCCGAGGCCGGCCTGTTCGAGCCGCCGTATCAGTTCGGGCGAGTCGCTCGATACCGCCAGGGTGTAGAAGCCGCGCCACACCTGCACCGCCTCCGCCAGCGCCGCACCGGAGTGCAGCAGCGCCGCGCCGGCGGCGAGCAGCGCGGCGGCCACCGCCAGGGAAACGGCACGGCGCGCCACTGTCCCGCCAGTCACGGCCGCCACGCGGTGGCGCCGTGTGCACGGGCTCCGGGTTGCAGCCGGGCGTCATCGCGCCCGCTATCGGCACTCTCCATTGACAGCAAAATCCAGCCAGCGTTACGGTTTGCGATGTGGGAAGCGTCACCCAATCGCCGCGCACGGCGTTTCGAGTGCTCACCGACGACGTCGACCGGCGGGTGGATCGAGTAGTCCGCCGGCTGCTACCGCGGTTGCCGCTCGCGCGGCTCTACCAAGCGTTGCGCGAGGGTGACATCCGCGTCAACGGGGCACGGGTCACGCCGGCGACCCGCACCAGGACGGCCGACCTGATCTGGGTCGACCGCGCCCTGGCGGCAACCGGCGGCGTGGCGTGCCCGGCCCGCGGCCGCCCGGCCACCGGCCGCCCGGCCGTGCCGCCGCTCGCGGTATTGTACCGAGACGCCGACATTCTGGTCGTGGACAAGCCCGCCGGACTGGCGGTCCATGGCGAGGACGACTCGGTGCTGGCGCGGCTCGCGGAGTATCCGCTGCCGCGGCGGCCGGCGCTCAGCTTCGCCCCGGCGCCGGTGCATCAGCTCGACCGCGTGACCAGCGGCGCGCTCGTGGTGGCGCTTACGCTCGCCGCGGCGCGGAGTTGGTCGGAGGCGTTGCGCTCGGGCATGGTGGTCAAGTTGTACCTGGCAGTGGTCGCTGGCGACCTGCGCACGCCGCCCGGCGGCGCCCTGTGGGAGGACCGCCTGCTGTACGACCGGCGCGTGCGCCGCGCCCGCAGCGACCCCGCCGGCGCCATCGCCCGCGCACGCGTGTGGAGCGTGGCGCGAGCCGCCGGGGCGCCGGCCGCCCGGCGCCCCGCGACGCTGCTGCTGGTGAGGCTGCATACCGGGCGCCGCCACCAGATCCGTGCGCAGGCGGCCGGCCGCGGGCACGCGCTGCTCGGCGACCTCCGCTACGCCGCCGTGCCGGGAGGCGCCCCGCGCCGCGGCACGGCAGCCGGTCGCGACGCGGTTTGGCCGTTGCTGCACGCCGCCGCCATCGCTAACGGCGCGCATGCCGGGGCCATCGTAGCCCCCCTGCCGGCGCGCGCGCGCCAGGCCATCGAGCGCCACTTCGGCGGCGCGGCGGCCGGCCGCGCCGGCGCCGCCGTCGCGCGCCAACTCGCCGCCCGGCCGCCGGCCGGCGGTGCACGCAGCGGCAGCGCCGGGGAGTTCGGCCATGGTTAGCATACGCCGCATGCTGCGCAGCGTGGTGTGGACGCTGCGCGGGGTTCAGGTGACCGCTCTGGTCGGCAAGAGCGGCACCGGGAAGAGCTTTCGCGCGCAGCTCATTGCCCAGAAATACAACATCGACGCCATTATCGACGATGGGTTGCTCATTCAGGGGCAGAAGATTCTCGCCGGTCGCTCGGCCAAGCGGGAACGCGGCGCCATCGAGGCGGTGAAGGCGGCGGTGTTTCACGACGACACGCACGCGCGCGAGGTGCTGCGCGTCCTGGAGCGTATCCGCGCGCAACGCATCCTCATCCTGGCCACCTCCCAGAAGATGGCGCTGCGGATCGCCGGCAGACTCGATCTGCCGCGCCCGCAGCGCATCATCAACATCGAGGACGTGGCGACCGAAGAGGAGATCGACGCGGCCCTGCGCTCGCGGCGTACCCAGGGCCGCCACATCATCCCGGTGCCGACGATCGAAGTCAGGCGCGACTACAGCCACATCGTGATCGATTCGATCACCATTTTCCTGCGCAACAAATTCCTGCGCCGGCGCGGCAAGGTGTTCGAGAAGACCGTGGTGAGCCCACAGTTCGAGCGCCGCGGCAGCGTGACCGTTTCCGAGGCGGCGCTGACGCAGATGGTGCTGCACTGCGTCAGCGAATTCGCACCGGAATTCGCGGTCGAGCGGCTGGTGGTGGTGGGCGACCCGCGGCAGCCGGGCCTGGAGGTAATGCTGCGCGTGCCGTTCGACGTACCGGTGGCCGGCCGCCTGCATCAGCTCCGCGACTACATCATCTCCAGCGTGGAGCGGTTCTCGGGGCTGCTGTTGGACCAGGTCGACATCACCGTGGACCAGATCGAAGGATCCGGTCCGTCAGCCGCCGCGGCCGAAACGGATGTCGGCCAGGCGGAGCAGAGCAGACGCCGCGGGCGCCGGTGGCCGCGCCGCGAACGCTCCACCCGTCAGGGCGAGGCGGAGCAAGCGGCCCCGGACGACCACGCCGAGCCCGGTGCCGGCCACTAAAGCCGCGGCACGGGCGCGCGGTGACCGTACCTGCTCAGCAGCAACCACCCTTGGGACGTCCACGACGTGCCCGACTTCAAGAGTTCGCGAGCCGTTCCGCAACCAGAAGCGCGTCGACCTGTGGCAGGACGAGGGGCTCCATCGACCCGCGCAGCCGTTGCGCCAACGCCTTCACCGGCCGCTCATCGGTCTGCCAGGTGTCGTCCTCGACCGCCACGTCGCTCAGCAGGGCGCTGAACATCAACGTGCGCAGCCGCCGGCCGCTCTCCACCCCTTCCGCCACCTGTTCGTCCAGCGCCGCCAGGCGCCGGCCCACGGCGGAACCCTCCAACCGCGGTTCCACCTGGCGGACCAGATTCGGCATCAGCACGGCGAACAACCCCAGATCATGGGCGGAATCGAGAATCTCCGTCGCACGACCGCTGGTCAGGATCTTGATCAGCTCTTCCGTCAACCGTTCCGCCGAGCATTCCTTGAGGCGCTCGGCGTGCCGGCTGATCAGCATCCGGTAGTGCCGCTCCATGGAGAATCCGACCAGTCTGGCGTACTTGACCGCTCGGATCATCCGCACCGGATCCTCCTCGAAAGACTCCTCCGGGGCGCCCACGGTGCGCAGCATGCGCCGCTGGATGTCGTCGAACCCGCCCACGTAGTCGATCAGCCGCTCGCTGCGCGGCGCGTAGTACAGGGCATTGAAACTGAAGTCGCGCCGGAACGCGTCCTGGTCGACCGTCCCGTAGCGGTTTGCGGTGGCGGCGTCGGCGGCGCGAAACGTGGACACCTCGAACACCCGCCGTCCCGATGGCACGTGCACCAGCTTGAAGCGGCGTCCGATGATGCGCGCGCCGCGAAATAGCGCGGTGATCTGCCGCGGCCGGGCGCTGGTGGCGACATCGAAGTCCTTCGGCTCGCGCCCGGTCAGCAGGTCGCGCAGCGCGCCGCCGACGATGTATGCCTCGTGGCCGCCGCGCACCAGACGCTGGCAGATTGCCGCCGCCCCGGAGTCGATGGCGGCGCCGCGGATGCCATGTTCGCCGGGCAGGTAGACGTTGGCGGTGGCGCGCGGGGCGCCGTCCGCAGATCTTCGATAGCGCTTGAGCAATGGTCTTGCGGAGCTGCGCGCCGGCCCGGTCAGCCGAGCATGAAGCCGACCTCGCCGGCGCGCATCTCCAGGCGCACCCGCTTCACGTCGGCTTCGGAATACGCTTCGTACGCGGCATCTTCGAGGTGCCGGGCGAAAACCGACTCCAACCCGCGCGCGCCGCTCTCCTTGCGCAGCGCCTGGCGCACCATCAGTTCCACCACCGCGTCATCCACCTCCAACTCGATCTCCTCGAACCGGAACTCGTTGCGGTACTGGGTGATGATGTTCTCCTTGAGGATGCCGGTGAGTTGGTCGGTGGACAGCGATTGAAACGGCACGATGCGCTTGAACCGGCCGATCAACTCGGGCAGAAACCCGAACCGCTGGAAGTACCGCACCGCCGCCACATCCTCTTCGCTGTAGGACACCGCGATGCGCTCCGGTTCGTCGCCAACAGCACGGCGGCCGAAGCCGATGCCGGAGCCGTGCGCCGCCTCGGTCATGCCCTTGAAGCCGGAGAACGCGCCGCAGGCGATGAACGAAATGTCGGCGGTGGAGACCAGCGTGCGAGCGCCATACTCGGAATGGGAGAGGTCGTTGGGCACCGAAATCTCGGCCGCCTCGAGCATCTTGAGCAGCTCCCGTTGCACGCCGAGACCGGACACGTCCTTGGTGGTGGCCGCGCCGGCGAATACGGCGTTGTTGTGTCCCGCCGCCACCTTGTCGAATTCGTCCAGACACACCACGCCCACCGAAGTGGCGTGTTGATTCAGATCCGCCGCGTACAGGAGCCGGGTCAGAATCGAGGTTACCTCCTGGCCGACGTAGCCGGTCTCCGAGTAGCCGGTCAGGTCTACGATCAGGGTCGGCAGGTGGAGGATATGCTGGAACAACAACTCGACCAAGTGCGTCTTGCCGCACCCGGTGGGGCCGACCAGAAGCATGTTGGACTTGGCCGGCAGCAGGTCGCGGCTCACCCCCTCGAGGTGAATCTTGCGCAGCCGCGACACATGGCGGTACGCCATCAGCGACACCGCCGTTACCGCCCGTTCCTGGCCGACGTAGCCCGACTCGCGGATCGTGGCCGCGATCTCGCGCGGGGTAAGGAACGGGATGCTGCGCACATACAGCACGATCTCCTGATCGTTGCGCTGCGGGCGCAGGCTGCGTGTTTGCCGCGCGAGTGCCATGAACGCGGCAACCCTACCATCTCCCGCCGCGGTGCTGCCAGCCCAGCCGGCACACCCGCTGCGCCGCACGTCGCGGCGGATGCGCGCCGCCCGCCGCCGGGGGTACACTGTGGGTGAATGCAGCCATTCCTGGAGTCGATCACCGAGCTTGCCGCCGCGCTGCCGGTCGTCCGCCACCGTGACCAGATCCTGCGGCAGATCGCCGCCAACCCGGTGATCGTGGTGGAGAGCCCGACCGGGTCGGGCAAGACCACCCAGCTTCCCCGCATCCTGTACGATGCCGGCTACGCCGACGCGGGCCGCATCGGAGTCACCCAACCGCGCCGCATCGCCGCGGTGTCGGTGACCGACTTCATTCTCGCGCAGTTCGCCGCCGACCGCGCCGCCGGGGTTGCCGCCGCGGTTGCCGCGGGCGCCGGCGCCGGTGCGGTCGCCGCGTACAAGATGCGGTTCGAGGACACCACCACCCGAGACACGCGGATCAAGATGATGACCGATGGCGTACTGCTGCAGGAACTCAAGCACGACCGCCTCCTTGGCGAGTATGCGGCGCTGCTGGTCGACGAGGCGCACGAGCGTTCGCTCAACATCGACTTCGTTCTCGGCCTGTTGAAGGGGGTTC
This sequence comes from Spirochaetia bacterium, assembly GCA_965262935.1. Classification (GTDB taxonomy): domain Bacteria; phylum Spirochaetota; class Spirochaetia; order SZUA-6; family Bin103; genus Bin103. The sequence goes on from OZ253572.1 coordinate 4,170,106, forward strand.
TTGCGCAGCGGCCCGACTTCAAGGTGATCGTGTCCTCCGCCACCATCAACGCGGAGGTGTTCTCCGAGTATTTCGACTCCTGCCCGATCGTGCGCATCGAAACCCCCGTGCATCCGGTGCAGATCCGCTATTGCCCGTTTCAGCCAGCCGGCGATCCGGAGCAGTTGCTGGCCGCCGTGGCAAACATCGTGCTCGGCATCGACCGCTCCGGGAAAGCCGGCGACATCCTCGTGTTCCTGTCCGGCGAGCGCGACATCCGCGCCTGCATCGCGGCGCTGGCGGCGCGGCGCGAGAGCCGCGGATGGCAGCTCGTGCCGCTGTACGCGCGGTTGGCGCGCGCCGAGCAGGACCGGGTGTTCGAGACCTTCCCGGACCGGCGCAAGATCGTGGTGGCCACCAACATCGCCGAGACCAGCCTCACCATCCCCGGCATCGGCTACGTGATCGACTCCGGCCTGGCCAAGGTCAACTCGTTCAATACGCGCACGCTGACCGCCGCCCTCACCGAGCAGCCGATCTCACACGCGTCCTGCAACCAGCGCCGCGGGCGCGCCGGTCGCACCGGGCCCGGCACCTGTTACCGGCTGTATTCGGAGGCGTCGTACCAGCGACGATCGCTGTTCGAGACCGAGGAGATCCATCGTACCGACCTGTCCGAGGTGGTGCTGCGGATGGCGGAGCTCGGCATCACCGAGTTCGAGGAGTTCGACTTCCTGTCGTCGCCGGGACGCGAACGGATTGCCAGCGCGGTACAGATGCTCGGCATGCTCGATGCGCTCGACGCCGACCGCGCGCTGACCGAGGTCGGCCGCACCATGGTCACGTTCCCGATCCTGCCGCGCCACGCCCGTATCCTGGTCGAGGCGATGTACCGCTATCCGGAGGTGCTGGAGGAGGCGATCATCGCGGCCGCGTTCCTGTCGGTGCCGGCCCCGTTCATCATGCCGGAGGGCCACGAACTGGAGGCGCGCCACGCCCACCACGCATTTCGCCATCCGCTCGGCGACCTGGTTGCGTACCTGGCCCTGTACGGCCAGTTTCGCGACAGCAGCGACCGGGACGGCTTCTGCGCGCGCTACTATCTGGAGCCGCGCACCATGTACGAGATTCTCAACGTCAAGGAGCAGCTCGAGGCGATCGTGAGCGGGCTCGGCGTGCCGGTGAGCGGCGGCGGTCCGACCACCCATTTCCTGTGCGCCGTCGGGCGCGGGCTGATTCAGTTCATCTGCGTTGCCGCCGGGCCGGGTCGGTATCGCAGTCCGACGGCCGGCAACATCTTCATCCACCCCGGATCGGGCATGTACCAGCAACCGGCGCGCTACATCGTGGCGGGCGAAATCATGCGCACGGCGCGCGCCTATGCGCGCTCGGTATCGCCGCTGACCCGCGAACAGGTGCGCGCCATCTCGCCCGACCTGCTCGCCGACCTGATCGCGGTGTCGGGGGACCGATCGAAGGGCGAGCGCCGCGCCGGGCACGGCCGCGGCCGCAAGCGCGCCGCCGCGGCCGCGGCGGACCGCGCTGACCGGCTGCCGCGCTCGGGTTCGACCGGCGACGCCGAGCGGCAGTTGCATCTGCTCGGGCAGGTGTTTGCCGTAACGGAGCCGCGCAGCAAGCGGCCGCTGGTAACCCTGCCCTGGCAGGACGCCGCGCCGATCGCCCGCCGCGCCGGGCACCGCTCGCTGGAGGCGTATCGCTCGTGGCGCGGTCGCATTACCCTTGACGACGCCGAGATCATGGCCGGGGCGCGCCTGGAAGCGCTGTTCGAAGTACTCGCCAAGATCGACCCTGCGCACCGCATCGACGCCGGCTGGCCGCGCGACACCATGCGCGTTGCGCAGGACAGCGCACGCCTGCTCGGCTGTCTCGAACACGTGCTGGCCATGAGTACGCGCCGCGAAGGGGCCCGCAAGCTGGGCTTCATCGCGCTGCAGACCGATGCCAACGGCGCGTTCTGGCTGTCCCTGCGGCGCAATCTGCAAAACGCGGTGGCGGACAGCCTGGCTTCGCTCGAGGCGCTGGCCGACGCTCCGCGGCGGGCGCTGGACGATGCGCAGCAGGCAACCGTGAGCGCGGTCTACCGGCGGGTGGCGAACCTGTTGTAAGTGGCTCCTGCTGCTAGTATTCGCTGCGCAACGCTGCGCGCACCGCGGGCATCGGCACGGCGCGCAACTCGGTCTGCTCGAGGCCGCGCTGTACCACGAAGCGCAACTCGGCGCCGCTGCGCTTCTTGTCCGCCTGCATCGCGGACAGAATCTGATCGATGTCGACCTCGACCGCGCGCAGGCAGAAGCCGTACGCGCGCAGCAGCCGGTGCACCCGCTGGGCGTAGCCGGGGTCGATGATGCCGAGCACACCGCCGAGGCGCATCGCGCGCCCCAAACCCCACGCCACCGCGGCGCCGTGGCTCCACGCGAACCCGGACGCCGACTCGAGCGCATGCGCGAACGTATGCCCCAGATTGAGAAACGCGCGCGAGGTGCCGTCCGGGCGCACCGCCGTGCCGAGTTCCTCGCGCAGGTCATGCGCCACGAAGCGCGCCTTCACCGCCAGGCAGCGACGGACGTATTCCTCCACCAGCGCCGGGCTGCGCGCCAGCACCTCGTCGCGGCGGCACTCCAGCAACCCGAACAGCTTACCGTCGCCGAGCATGGCGGTCTTGATCACTTCCGCCAGCCCGTCAAGGTAATCGCTGCTGGAAAGGTGCCGGACCGCGTGCGGCAATACGACCAGACGGTGCGCCGGGTAGAACGTGCCGACCAGATTCTTGCCGCGGCGCAGATTGATGCCGGTCTTGCCGCCCAGGGCGGCGTCCACCATCGCGGTCACCGTGGTGGGCACCAGGGTCAGCCGGACGCCGCGCAGGTAGATGGAAGCCGCGAACGCGGCCACGTCGCACACCGCGCCGCCGCCAACCGCGACGATCTCGCCGCCGCGGTCCATGCCGCGCTCGAGCGCGGCCAGCAGCACGCGCTCCACCGCTGCCCAGTGCTTGGCGCCGTCGCGGTCATCGAGCAGCACCGGGTCGCGAACGCCGGTTCCGAAAAGCCGCACCGTGTTGGCGTCGAACACGACCACGCGGTTGGCGGCGCTCCGGAAGTCCTCCGGCAACCGCTGCGCGAATCGCACCTCGGTTTCCGGAGCGGCAACGGAGAAACGGTAGCTGATCACGGATGCCACCCGCTACACCCGCGGCGCCTGCCACGGGTCGGCCGGCATGCCGTCCTTGAACACCAGGAAGTACAGGTTGGGCTTGTGGTCATGAGGATTCAGCCCCAAGCGGCCGATCTCGGTGCCGATCTCCACCCGATCGCCGACCGCCACGAAGGTCTCCGCGCTGCCCAGGTAGCCGAAGATGTAGCCGAGCGGGTTCTCGACCAGAACCACCTGCCCGAAACCACGGCTCGGACTGGCCCAACGCACCGTGCCGGAGGACACCGAGCGCACCGCCGCTCCTTCGGTGCCGGCGATCTTCAGGCCGGACAGCTTGCCGTTGATACGGGTGCGCTGTCCGTCCGTCGGCCACAGCCGGTTTTCGCCGCTGCCGGTGCGCGCGGTGTCGGCCGGACCGGGTGCGACCGGGAGGCGCCGCGGCGAATGGGTCTGTGTTTGCGGCGCTGATTGCCCCGCATCCGGAATGACCAGCACCTGGCCGATGCGCACCGCGGTGGGATCGATGATCTCGTTCGCCGCCAGAATGAGGGCCGGGTTCACGCCATACGTGCGGCTCACCGAATAGATGGTGTCGCCCTTGCGCACCACGTGTGCGCGCGGAATGGTCAGTTCCTGACCGCTGCGCAGCCGGGTCGGATCGGTGATGCCGTTGCTGCGCTGCAGCAGGTCGACGGTCACGCCGTACTTCCTGGCGATGCTGTAGAGCGTCTCGCCGGTGGCGATGCGATGCACCTGAGCCACCGAGTCGACGGCGGCCACGGTGACGGCCACGGCTATCAGAACGCACAACGCCGACCGCGGCCGCAAGAGAAGCCCCATAGCCTTAATTTCGGAGCGGCGGCGCCGGAACTCGACACCGAAAAAACGACGACCAACGCGCCGCCCGCGCCGCCTGCACGGGCGACGACGGTTCAAGCGGAAGGGTTGGAGTCGGGCTGGGGAGACTTGAACTCCCGACCTCTCGGTCCCGAACCGAGCGCGCTAGCCACTGCGCCACAGCCCGTAGCGACATCAGCGGATGATATCCTGATGATTGGACGGGAGCGACGGGACTTGAACCCGCGGCCTCCGGCTTGACAGGCCGGCGCGATAACCATCTTCGCCACGCCCCCAATTGGCAGCGCGCCCAATATAGGAGCCGCGCCGGCCCGGTGTCAACGCCCGCTCGCCGCGCCGTGCGGCAGACCCAGTTGCCTCATTCAAAAATCCACACGAAGCGATGTTGTTGCCTCATCCAAAGATCCACACGAACGAGGCGGCGGTAAAGGGGGGTAGGGCGCGGGGAGGGGGGTGAGATTTCCTGTGGATATTGGGGATAAGTGAAGGAGCAGCGTCGGCAGCGATCCAGTAACCGTCGAGACTGGATGATGACCTAGCTAACTCATGACCACTGTGCACCGTTACGTAACGGGTGCGGACGGTGCGGCCCGGTGGAGTGGTGAGCGCGGCCGGGTGGTCGAGCAGATCGTTGTAGTCGGCTGGCGCCCCCAGGCTCACGTCTGGAGTTGTCCCGTTTTGGTGGACAGGTAACTGCTGAGGTCTGGCTCTTCTCGAGAGGGAACGTAGAACCTGGAGGACCCTGTAGGTCAAGCGGCCTCGGAGGGAGGGCGCTGTTGTCGGATCTCGGGTCTGTGTCGATCTGACCGGGGTGATGAACGCTGGGTGCGGGAGGTCGATTGAGTGCCCGGGTTTGGTCGACGTGCGCCTGATGTCGTGGCCCACGCGGGGGCCAACGGCGCTCGGAGCCGACTTTGACGGGTGTTTCAGGGGGTACCCTGGGGGTACCCCTGGGCGTCTGGAAGGCCCTCAGCGGGCCGCTATGAGGCCGGCTTGGACGCCGAACGGCTCGCACACCGCCAACGGTCGGCGAATCACGGCCCTGCAGGGCGCCGAGCGCCAGGATCGGTGCCGTGACGGCGTTCACGCTACTTCTCCTGCCCGAGCGGCCTCGAACGCGACCGGCGACTGGTAGCCCAGCGCCGAATGCCGCCGGTGTCGATTGTAGAACCCTTCGATGAACTCGAACACGCCCAAGCGCGCCTCGTCGCGACTGCGGAATCTGCGCCGGTCCAGCAACTCGCACTCCAGGGTCGCGAGTTGCGGTAGCGATTGCGGGTCGGGCCCGAGGTGCGCCTGGAGAGGTTCCAGTTCAGGCAACGTTCCGGCCTCAAGCAGGGTCGGCAAGCTGTGCGGCCTGCGCTGCCTCGCAGCAGCGATCGTGGGCCAGGGCCAACAACCCGACCATGCGCCGGCAAGCCTCGCGCTCATCAAGGGCATCGAGCAGCGCATCGAAGGTGCGTGGCCACGTGGTCAACTACACCATCTCATCCATGCCCTGCGCCGCAAGCCGATGGCCCTGCTCCACTTCGTCTACCGCGATCAACTGTTCCCTCGCGATGCCTACTGCCGCACGGCGCCCGTCGCTATGGGCGCGACCGCAGCGCATGGTCAGCAGTGGGAGGAGCCGAGCAACAGCTTGAGCCGATCATCGTAGAGGTGGACGCGCAGGGTGTGGCCGCTCAGCCGCGACGGCAGCGAGTAGAACACCTTGCGCAGGGTGAAGCCTGAGTGCGGGGTGACCTGGACGCGCTCCAGCTCGAAGTCTTGGGCGCGCTGCACCGGCAGCGGCCCCAGCACGGCGCGTTCGGCGTCGATACGGGCTCGCTGGCGAGCGTTGTGGCGACCCTGTCCAGTGGCGGTGAAGTCGGACAGGCCGAGGCGACCGGGGGGATTCCTCTGGGCGAAGATCACCTCCTGTGCGGGGCCATGCAGGGCGCGCCAGTGGCGCAGGCGGCGCTCGAGGGTGCGGCGCACGCCGGCAGGGAGCTTTGGATGGCGATGGCACAGCTCGTCGAAGATGGTCACCGCACGCCGAGACGGGGACTCGACCAGCAACGGGACCGCTTTCTTTATCGAAGATGTCGGCCAGCGGGTCGGAACGGTGGCGGGTGCGCGGCGTCTGGTTCTGTGACGGCGGTCGTGGATCGGACTCGATGCGGTAGGCGGTGGCGGTGCTGAATGACGCCTTGGCCGCTGCCACTGACGGGGTGTCCGTGCGGTCAACCGGCCCGCTGGGTCGGGGTAACCCGCTCTGCGACCATACGCAGCAATTGCTGCTGGAGGCGCCGCATCTCACGTTGCAGCGCGCCCGGATTGAGGCTGTCGAATTGACGGCGCAGGTGCCGCTTGGCTTGCTCAGATACCTCCGGGCAAGCCAACACCCGCTGATACGGGGTCCGCGGCGTATCGTAGCGGCGCCTGACCCGAGCGCCCTGGCGGGTCTTGGAGATCAGCCGCTGGGACGGGTAGAAGAAATTCACCAGCAGGCGCAGTCGATCGTAGATCTGGTTCAACAGATCGACCTCCTGCTCGGTCTCCAGCCGCAGATAGCCGACATGCTCCCGCACCACCGCGTTGTTCTTCTGCTCGGTGAAGCAGTTGTCGTTCTTGCGATTGGCTCGCGAGCGGCTGAACTCGATCTTCTCGTGGCGGCAATACCGAGCCAGGTTATGGTTGATGAATTCGCCGCCACAGTCGGTGTGCAAGCCCACCAGCACGAACGGCAGCCACGAGCGCACCTGCAGGAGTTCCTGAAACACCCATTTCTGGGCCTTGTTCAGCACCGCGCGTGGCTCGGTCCACTGCGTAACGCGATCGGTGAGTAGCAGCGTGAAGGCATGCTCGCCGCCGCCGTAGCCGCCATCGTGGCCGACCAGGTCGGCGCCCATCTCTCCCACCTTGGCATCCTGCCATTCGGCGAACGTCCGGATCGGTATCTTATGCAGCAGGCGGGTGGTCGGCTTGGTGTGCGAGCGACCGCGCACCTGCAGCTTGTGTTTCTCGGCCCTCAGCAGCCGGTCGATGGTAGCGGCGCTGATGCCCTGCAGCTTCTCCCGCACCGTAGCGTCCAGCGAGATCTCGTCGAACTTCTCCAAAAGCGGCAGTTGGTTCCGGAGCACCCCGATCAGCCGCTTACCACACATACCCCCGTACAGATACCAGATCCTCTCCAGCGCCTCGTACACCTGCTGGTCGTAGACCCGCGCAATCGTGCGCCGCGCGCGGCGCTGGCCGACCACGATCTTGACCAGCTCACCACCCTGATGACTGAACACCGTCTTGCCCCAGCTCCGCAGCAGCCAACTCGCGTGGTTGCGCGTGCAATCATGCGTCGCTACGAACTCGTCCAGAATCCGTGCCTTCTGCTTCCTCGTCCCCCGTCGATATCGCTGCGCGGTCCGCTTCAACGTCCTCTCTGCCATGATGACCCCCATCTCCTCCGACCTCCGCCCTCATTGTGGGCGATCGTTCGTGTGGATTCTTCGATGAGGCATCAACTTCCGTTCGTGTGGATTTAGCGTGAGGCAATGCGCAGACTTGTTGCGGACGCCGCTATTGCGTACCATAAGAGCAATTCCTTCCATGGCCAAAACCCGTAATCGAACCAGTACCAAGCGCCCGCACGCCGCCATTGCGGCGCAGCGCTCCAATCATCCGCTGCTCTACGTGGGCAGTCTCATCGTACTCATCATCATCACCGTCACGTTCATCGGCACGCCGGCGATCGGCGGCTTCGGCGGCGCCGGATCGGGCACGGCGTTCGGAACCTATGACGGCATCGAGATCGAGCACCGCAGAGGCAACTACTTCGACAGCCAGATCCTGCAGATCTCCCGGCAACGCCGCAGCAGTGGATTTCGCCAGGATACCGATACCGAGGCACGCTCCGTGGTGCGGCAGGCGTTCCAGCGCGCGGCGTACCGGGTCGCGGTGCTGGCCGAGACTACGAGCGCACCGCTGGCCATTTCAGAGGAACGGATCGACGGCGAGTTGATCCGCTCCGGCCCGTACGTGATCGGCGGCGTGTTCAGCGAGGAGCGGTACGATGACACGCCGGCGTCGCAGCGCAAGGTGAACCGCCGGTTGGTGGAAGAACAGCTCATTGAGCGTCAGTATTTCTCCGACCTTACCGCCGTCCACACCAGCACGCAGGCGATCGCCTTCTTCCGCGGCATGGCGGCCGTCGAACGCCGCTTCCGGGTTGCCGCGTTCAGTTTTGCTGAGCTGCCGCAAACGGAGCTGCAGCAATTCGGCGCGGACAACGCCGCCCAGTTCCGGCGCATCAAGCTGAGCCGGATCCTGCTGCGCGACGGAGACGAGGCCGAGGATGTGCTGCGCCGCCTGCAGGATGGAGCGGCCACCTTCGAGGAACTCGCGCGGCTGTTCTCGGTCGACGACATCGCCTCCGGAGGCGTGGTGGGCTGGCGCTATTCCTACGACCTGGAGCGCGACTTCGACAGCAGCGTGGCGGTGGATGCGATCTTTGCCCTGGCGGCCGGCGACCATACCGAGGTGCTGAGCAGCCGCTTCGGGGACGTGATCTACCGCGCCGACGCCGACGTGGCGGCGCCCGACTTCGCCACCGAGGAAGTTCTCGCGGCGGTGCAGGACTACCTGCAGCGGTACGAGCGTGGCTTCATCGAGGACTACTACACTGCGCGGGCGGCGGGCTTCCAGCAGAGCGCTCAGGCAGCCGGCTTCACCACCGCCGCCGAGGCGCTCGGCCTGACGACGTTCGAGAGCGACTTCTTTCCGATCAACTTCCAGAACCTGATTGCGGTAAGCCGCGTGCGCGCCGCGGACAGCGACGCGCTGCAGGCGGCGCCGTTTCACGAGCAGTTCTTCGAGCGCGCATTCGCCCTCGCTCCCGGCGCGGTGTCGGCGCCGATTGTCCTCGATGATCGTATTCTGGTGCTGGAACTGCTCGAACAGCGCCCCGCGCAAGAGGCGACCCTCGACCGCGTCGAGAGCTACTACCCGTTCTTCGTCACCGGCGCGCTGGACCGCGCCATGAACGCCCAGGTGTTCAACTCCGACCGGCTGGTCGACACCTTCGAGCAGGGCTATCTGAACTTCCTGCGCGCCCTCAATACGCCGACGCAGGGCCCACCCACCCAGGCGGCGTTCTAAAGTTTCGCAGGTTGCCTTGAATCAGACCACGCGCAACTTCTGCATCATCGCCCATATCGACCACGGCAAGTCCACGCTCGCGGACCGGTTCATCCAGCGCGCCCACATGGTGTCCGAGCGCGAGTTTCACGATCAGATGCTCGACTCGATGGCGATCGAGCAGGAGCGCGGCATCACCATCAAATCGCAGGCGGTGTCGATTCCGTACCGCGCGAACGGCACCCAGTACCGCCTCAACCTGGTCGACACCCCGGGTCACGTCGACTTTACCTACGAGGTGTCGCGTGCGATCTGCTCGTGCGAGGGTGCACTGCTGCTGATCGATGCCACGCAGGGGGTCGAGGCGCAGACGCTGTCCAATTTCTACCTGGCGCTGGAGCAGGATCTGGAGATCATTCCGGTGATCAACAAGACCGACCTGCCCGGCATCGACTACGACTGGCTCGCCACCCAGATCGAGCGCGATTTGGGGCTGGATCCGGAGCGCGCGATTCGCGTGTCCGCCAAGCACGGCACCGGCATGGACGAGCTGCTGGAGGCGATTGTCGATCAGGTGCCGGCGCCGAGCGGCAGCGCCGGCGATCCGCTGCGCGGGCTCATTTTCGACTCCGCGTACGATCCCTATCGCGGCGTGGTGATCCATCTGCGCGTGTTCGAGGGTGCGGTCGCGCCCGGCATGCCGATCCGGTTCTGGTCGACCGGCAGCACGCACATGGTCGAGGAGACGGGAATCTTCGGCGTCGGCACCACGCAGCCCACGGCGGAACTGAAGGCGGGTGACGTCGGCTACCTGATCGCCGGGGTGAAGCGGATCGGGGACGCCCGCGTCGGCGACACGGTGACCCGCGCCGACCTGCCGTGCAGCGGCCCGCTGGCAGGGTTTCGCGCCGTGAAGCCGGTGGTATTCGCCTCGGTGTACCCGGTCGATGCCGACGACTACACCGAGTTCAGCGCGGCGCTCGACCGGCTGGCGCTCAACGACGCCGCCCTGACCTACGAGAAGGACAGCTCGGCGGCGCTCGGTTTCGGCTTCCGGTGCGGTTTTCTGGGCATGCTGCACCTGGAGATCGTGCAGGAGCGCCTGGAGCGGGAGTTCGATCTGGAGGTGATCATGACCGTGCCCACGGTGCGGTACCGGGTGGTGCAGACCGACGGCGCCGAGCGCTTCATCGACAATCCCCTCGAGTTCCCCGATCCGGGCCGCATCGAGTACAGCGAGGAGCCGTTCATCCGCGCCAGCATCATCACCCCCACCACCTACGTGGGCGCGATAATCAAGCTGTGCTTGGACCGCCGCGGCGTGCAGAACACCATGAACTACCTCGACGAGCGGCGCGTCGAGCTGACCTACGACATGCCGCTGGCCGAGGTGGTATACGAGTTCTACGACACCCTGAAGTCGGTCAGCCGCGGCTACGCGTCGTTCGACTACGAGTTTATCGACTACCGCGCCTCGCACCTGGTGCGGCTCGACATCCTGCTCAACGGGCGGCCGGTGGACGCGCTCGCGCAACTGGTGTTCAGCGACAGCGCCCGCCAGCGCGCCAGTGAGATGTGCCGGCGCCTCAGGGACGAGATTCCCCGCCACCAGTTCAAGGTGCCGATTCAGGGCGCGGTGGGCAGCCAGATCATTGCCCGCGAGACGGTGTCGGCGGTGCGCAAGGATGTGACCGCCAAGTGCTATGGCGGCGACATCACCCGCAAGCGCAAGCTGCTCGAGCGCCAGAAGAAGGGCAAGAAGCGCATGAAGCAGATCGGCGACGTGCAACTCCCCAAGTCCGCCTTCCTCGCCGTCCTCAAGCCACTGGCGGACTGACGCACGCGGCGGCGCGGCACGGCGCTACAGGAGGTTGTTCTGCTCCAGCGGAGCGGACAGCAACACCGATGCCTCCAGCAGTCCGGTAAGCCGCTTGCGGACCACCAGGCGCACATAGGCGGTCCGGGACTCCACATCCACCGCGAACTCCTCCAGCCACACCGGATCGTCCACCGAGATGCGCGAGTCGTCGGCAACCGATCCCGGCACCACCGCGGTCACCCGGTACTCGTCCCTGAACAGCGTGCGGCGGGCGTGCTCGACGCCCAGACCGAACAGCGGCAGCAGTGCATCCTGCCACGAGTCGCGCTGCAACGCCTCGTCCAACGGCGAAAACGGACGCGGTCCCAGGACCGCCAGCAGGCGCCTCGCCGCGCCGCCGCGGCGCACTTCCACCTCGACCAGCGCAGGCGCGTCGAAACCGAGCAGGTACCGCTGCACGCCCACGATCTGGTCCGCGGCATGGTCTCCGATCCGCACCAGCACGTCACCTTCAGCGACCCCGGCGCGATCCGCGGGCGCGCTGGGCAGCACGTAGTCCACCACCAGCTCCGCGGCGCGCCGATGCACGCTGACGCCGAGCCACAGATGCGACACCGCCCCGCCCCCGTACAGCTTCGGCAGCACCCGCTCGATCCACTCGGAGGCGATGCCGAAGTTGATCCCCTCGAACTGCTCCATCCCGGCGAAGGTGATGCCGACCAACTCGCGGTCCCGGTTCAGCAGCGGACCGCCGCTGTTGCCGGGATTGAGCGGCGCGTCCACCTGCAGCGCGTCGCCGATCTGCAGGAACCGCCGCCCGACGGCGGACACGATGCCGGAAGTCACCGTCTTGGCGAGCGAGATGTCGCCGGGGGTGCCGATCGCCGTGATCGGGTCGCCGGGCGCGGGCTTGGCGGCGGTCACGGCGCTGAACACGTAGTCGGGCTTCACCTCGGCCTTCAGGAGGGCAAGATCGAGTACCGGGTCGTACCCCACCACCTTGGCCGGCACGCGTTCGTCGGGGCGTTCCGACAGCCGGATGTAGAGGCGTGAATAGCCCTCGTACGCCGGGTCGACTTCACTGCTGATCACGTGATAGTTGGTCAGCAGGTGTCCGTCGCGATCGATGAAGAAGCCGCTGCCGATCACCCGGTCCGGGTAGCCGATGCCGCGGCGAATGGCCACTCCGCGATCGACCCAGACGGTCACGGTGCCACCGAGCATCTCCTCGTAGGACGCCGGCGGCGGCAGCTCCGGCACCGGCAACTGCTGCCCGCCGGCCGCGGCCGCGGCCGCCAGCACCGTCAGCGCGTGCCGGCTGCCCACCTCCACCGCCAGATCGCGCAATAAGGGGAGATCGGCGGCGGCGACGCCGTCGGTGACGTGAAGCTGCCGCTCGGTCACCGCCCGCAGACCGACGAGCAGCGCACTGACGCGCTGCCCGGCCCCGATCAGCCGCCGCACCTCCCGGTGGTACAACTCGGCCAGCGCCGCGGCTTCCGAATCCGGCGCGTCCCCACCGACCGCGGACAGCGACTGCACCAACGCAACGGCATCCAGATAACGTTCCTCCCGCCGCGCCAGCTCCAGATCGTCGTGCAGCGCGCCAACGGCACTACGGCGCAATCCGGCCAACTCGTCGGCCGGTATGCGGGCCGGCTCCTGTGTCTCCAGGGCCCAGACACTCTGCATGGCGCGCAGCGACTCACCCGCCGCCAACTGCCGTTCGATATCCGCCTTGACGTAGGCCGTGGTCGCCGCGGCCCGCGGCGCCGGCTCGCGCACGGTCGCGCAACCGGCGGCCAGCATCGCCAACGCCGCCAGCGGTGCGATGAGACGCGTTAGTGTGCCCGTCTGCGCAACCCGCTCGCGTCTAGCTCGCCTTCCGGCTGGTTTCTCCATCCGCCGAGGCGCGCGGTGGCAAGCCGAGCAGTTCGCGAATATCGGCGTCGCCCATCGTCTCCTTCTGCACCAGCGTGGTGGCCAGCAGCACGAGCTGATCGCGATGCTCCCCGAGTACTTCCTGTGCCCGTTCCAGCCGCGAATTGATGATGGCGTTCACCTCGGCGTCGATCACGCGCGCCGTTTCCTCGGAGTAGTCCTTGTGACGGGCAATCTCCTTGCCCAGGAAGATCGGCTCGTCCTTCTGGCCGTAGGCGATCGGACCGAGCACGTCGCTCATCCCCCATTCGCACACCATCTTGCGCGCCAGCTCGGTGGCCTGCTCGATGTCGTTCTGCGCTCCGGTCGTGGTTTCGTTGTAGATCAAGCGTTCAGCCGCGTAGCCGCCCATGGTGATCACGATCCGGTCCATCAGCCAGGCCCTGCCGCGCGAATAGTAGTCTTTCTCCGGCAACGAGAACGCGACGCCGAGGGCGCGCCCGTGCGGGACCACGGTCACCTTGTGGAACGGGTCGGCGTTGTCGAGGTGGTAGTGCAGCAGCGCGTGGCCGGACTCGTGGTAGGCGGTCATCTCACGTTCCTTGGGCTCCACCACCTTGGAGCGCCGCGCCACCCCCATCATGATCTTGTCGCGGGAATCCTCGAAGTCGATCATTTCCACCCGCTCCTTGTTCTGGCGCGCCGCCAGCAAGGCCGCTTCGTTGACGATGTTGGCCAGATCGGCGCCCGACATGCCCGGCGTCGCGCGCGCCACCCGGTTCAGGTCCACCCCCGCCGCGATGGGGATCTTCCTGATATGAATGCCGAGGATCTCCTCGCGCCCGCGCACGTCCGGCATGTCCACCACCACCTGGCGGTCGAAACGGCCCGGCCGCAGCAGCGCCGGATCGAGCACGTCGGGACGGTTGGTGGCGGCGATGATGATCACGCCCTCCTTGGTGTCGAACCCGTCCATCTCCACCAGCATCTGGTTGAGGGTCTGCTCACGCTCGTCGTGGCCGCCGCCGTAGCCCGCCCCGCGCGTCCGCCCGACGGCGTCGAGTTCGTCGATGAACAGAATGCAGGGCGCGTTCTTGCGTCCCTGCTCGAACAGGTCACGCACCCGGCTGGCGCCGACACCCACGAACATCTCCACGAAATCCGAGCCCGACATGTGGAAGAACGGCGCGTTGGCCTCGCCGGCGATCGCCTTGGCAAGCAGGGTCTTGCCGGTCCCCGGCATGCCGACCAGCAGCACGCCCTTGGGAATGCGCGCGCCTATCTTGGTGAACTTGCCGGGGTTCTTCAGGAACTCGACCACCTCCTCCAACTCGTACTTCGCCTCGTCCTGGCCGGCGACATCGGTGAAGTTGATCTTCTTGCTGGTCTCCACGAAACGCTTGGCGCGGCTCTTGCCGAACGAGAACGCGCGATTGCCGCTGCCCTGTACCTGCCGGAACATGAACCAGATGAAGACGAAGCCCAGCACCCAGGGCAGGAATTCGATGAACACCCGCAACGGCGACACGCTGCGCGGTCCGCCGGTGATCTGCACCGCCTTGTCCTGCAGCGTGCGCAACAGATCGGGATCGGAATAGGGAATGTTGGTCTTGAAGTACTCGCCGGGGCGGCCCCTGAGCTGCCCCTGGATCTCGTAGCCGTCGATGATCTTGACCGCTTCCACCATGTCCTGGTTGACGTAGTTCAGAAATACCGAGTACGCGATCTCCTGCGTCAGCGAGCCCTGGTTGTAGACGAAGAAGAAGATGAAAAAGATGATCAGGATCAACAGCGCGACAAGGGCGACGCGATTGTTGAAGTTGAACTTCGGGAACCCGGAGTCGGGACCTTTTTTCTGCGAGTTGTTGTTTTCTCCGTTACTCACATTCCCTCCTCGGGACACCGCCGATGCCCGCCGCCCTGCGCCGCGGCGTCCGGCCCGCCAACCGCGTCGCGTGCCTCTCACCCGCCCGGCATAGCCCGCGAAGAGCATCACTCATGGCTCCAACCGCCAGAGGATGCGGCACGCCAGTGCCGTAGCAACAGAGGGAAGAGAACCCGAACCGGGTTTGCTTTCGCCCTCCGCGATCGCAGGGGGGGGAGATGTGGGACACCATTCCGGTTACGTTATTCTATACGTCGGACACGATCACATGGAACCAAACCCGACTCGGATAACATATCGGTAACCGGCGCGGACGACAACCGGTCCCGAGCCGCCACTTGGCCGCCCACACGCCGGGCCGGCGGTGGCGCGCGATTCGACCGCTCCGGCGGCGGGCGGCAAGCGGCGCCCGCGGTCAGCGCTCGGCCGGCGGCGCGGCGCACCGGCGCGCCACGATGACCCAGCGCGGGTCGCAGACGATGCACACCCCGTGGCCCGCCACCTGCAGGCGGCGCGGCGCCGCCCGGTCAGCGAGCAACGGTTGCAGGAAGCGCCGCGGCAGCCGCGGACGGTCGCGGCGGGCGCTCAGGCCGCGGCTGGTAACCGCGTCCCACGCCTGATACAGGGCGGCTTGCCGTACGGCGGGCGGCGCGCCCCAGAAGGCGCGCGCCGCGACGCGGTAGTGTACCCCCCAGCGCGGCTCGCGCGCGTAGCGCCACGGCACTGCACGCCGCGCACGGGCGGCCAGATCGCGCCCCGCCGCGGCGCCGCCGTGCGCCAGGAGCGGCAGATTGCGGGCGGCGCCGGGCACGGCGGCTTCCAGCGCCGGCAGCAGACCGCGGATCCGGTTGCGCAGCATGCCCGGATCGGCGTTGCTGGGGTCGTCCATCACCGGCAGCCCGGCCGCGGCCACGTAGCGGCGCAGCACGACCCGCCGGACGCCGAGCAGCGGGCGCACCACCGGTCCATTGCGAACGGCGATACCGCCGCCGCGCAGGCTGCCCTGCAGCGCCCGCATCAGGATGGTCTCCAGGTTGTCGTCGAGGTGGTGACCCACGGCCACCGCGGCCGCGCCGCAGCGCGCCGCCACCGCCAGCAGAAAGGCGTAGCGCCGCTCGCGCGCGAGCTCCTCGAGGCTGCGCCCGGTGACGCGCCGCCGCTCATACAACTCGCCGCCGCCGGCGCCGCCCTCGTGCAACGCCAGCCCGAGGCGCGCACACTGCTCCCGCACCGCGGCCCGTTCCGCGGCCCGCGACGCGGCGTCGCGAATGCCGTGGTCGTAGTGGGCGCCTACCACGCGCATCTCCAGTTCGGCCGACAGGCGCTTCAACACCAGCGCCAGGGCGGCGGAATCGGCGCCCCCCGACATGGCCGCCACCATGGTGCACGGACGCGCCAATGACGCCCCTTGCAATGCGGCGCGCGCCGCCGCCAGCGGGTCGGCCGCGCCGCCGCGAGCGTCGTTCAAGCCGTAGCGCCGCGCTGATTGATGAGATTCATGGCGCCTTGGTAGTCGCCCTCCGCCAGCAGGTCGATCTGATCGCACACGCGTTCCACCGCCGCCGCGATGGCGCGCGCGTCAGCCGCCGAAGGCCTGCTCAGCACATGGTCGATCACCGCCACTCCCGGCAGCGGCCGGCCGACACCGATGTAGATGCGCTTCACTTCGTCGGTGCTCAACACGCGCAGCACCGAGGCCAGCCCGCGGTTGCCGGCCGAGGAGCCGGACAGTCGCAGCCGGCTCGCGCCCGGTGCGAGGTCCATGGTGTCGCACACGACGATCAGCTCCTCCACGCCGGCGTCGCACTCGGAGAGCACCGGCTTGATGATGTCGCCGGAACCGTTCATGAAGGTGTGCGGCTGCACGACGGTGAGCCGCGTGCCGGCGACGAACACATGCCCGAGCGCATAGTTGCGGTGCCGCCGGCGCTTCAGCGGCTGCCCGAAACGGGCCGCCAAGCACTCCACCACCTGGAACCCCGCGTTGTGGCGGCTGCGCTCATAGCGCCGGCCGGGGTTCCCCAGGCCGACCAATACCAGTCCCATCGGCAACGCCCCACCGGCCGCGGCGATCGGCAGGCGGTGTTATTCCTCGTCGACGACCTCGCCTTCCAGGGCGTCCTCTACGTCCTCTTCGTCGTCCTCGGTCTCGTCTTCTTCCACCTTGTGGGCGATCAACACGATCACCTGGTCCTGGGAAGTGAGCACCCGGACGCCGTCGGGAACCACCAGGTCGCTGACGTGGAGCGAATGCCCCACCGCGAGGTTCTCGATCTCCACGTCGATCCGCTCGGGCAGGTCGCGCGGCAGACTCTCCACGTCGACCTCATGGACCAGCATTTCCTGCAAGCCGCCCTCGCGCACCCCGATCGGGTTGCCGACGTAGTGCAGCAGGACCCGCGCGCGCAGTATCCGCCCGCGTTCGATCTCGAAGAAGTCGATGTGCTCCAAGCGCTCGATAATGTGGTCGATCTGGAAATCCTTCACGAGCACGTCGTACGTTTCCTCCCCGGCCGACAGGTGGATGATGGTGCTCTCGGAGATCTGCTGGAACTTGCGCGAGAACTCACGCGCATCGATGCTCAGCAGCAGCGGGTCGCGATGCCCGTACATCACGGCTGGGACTCGACCCTGGCGACGCAGGCGCCGTGCCGCTCCCTTCCTGGTCTCGGTTCGCAACTCGGCGGTCAAGCTTCTATCGGGCATGTCAGGCTCCTGTTTCGGTGTTTGGTCGGGGCGGCGCGCCGGCTCATGCCGTTGCGGCGCCGCGCGGTCGGTGCGTGTCGCAGACTGGGACGGCAGGATTCGAACCTGCGAATGCCGGTACCAAAAACCGGTGGCTTACCACTTGCCGACGTCCCAACGGGAGCGGCCATTCTGGCACGGGCGCGCTCGCCGTGAACATCCCTCAACCTTCCGGCCCCGGTTTCGGGGCGGCGTCGGCAGATTCCTCGCTGCGCTGGTAGTCATCGAGGATTCGCGTCTGCAACACGTCGCGGAAGGCCGCGGTTATGGGGTGTGCGATGTCCCGGTAGCTCCCGCTCTGCGTCTTGCGGCTCGGCATGGCGACAAACGGTCCACTGCGCCCCAGTATGATCTTGATGTTGTGCACCACAAAGCAATTGTCGAACGTGGCAGAGACGTAAGCCAGCAGCTTGCCAGCGACCGCGTTGCGCGTAATGCGAATGTCGGTGATCTGCACAGGGCCCTCCGCGGGAAACCACGCTGCCCGGCAACCGCCGCAAACCCACCGCTTGCAGCGTCGGCAGCAGGCGCCGTGCGGCAGCAGTCAATGGCATAATATTAGTTTTCCTTGCCGCCGCTGTCCAGTGCACGGCGTCAGCTCGGCGGCCGATATTTTGCGAACAAGGGCCGTTGACACAACCGCGCCGGGAGATTCTATAGTGCGCCATCGCCATCCTGGGTGGCGATCAACATTGCTGAAAGATGGTAGGGAGGAACATTTGTCTCGGTATGTGACGGCGATGCCACGCACTGCTTCAGGTCAGCCGGCCTCCTGTCCCGGCGATTGCCCGATCGGTTTCCGCACGCTCACGGCCTACGGTACCGATCTCGAGGACTACGACGAATTCGAGGACGACTTCGACGACGAGCTGGACGAAGATGACCTTGAGGACGAGGGATTCCAAGCGGACGATCTCGACGACGAAGGTGATGATTTCGACGACGAGGACGACGTCGTCGAGGAGAACGTCGTCGAGGAGGACGGGAACGACGACGGGGACGAGAACGACGACGACGAGGAGGCCGAGGAGACCGAGGAGGACGAGGAGGCCGAGAAGGCCGAGAAGGCCGATGCCGGGTTCGACACCCTGTTCGATGAAGCGGACGACGACCTGGACGACACCTTCGACGACCCGGACGACGACGACGACGACGATCTCGATCTGGAAGAGTTCTGACCGGAGCCGCAGGCTAGTTCACGGTACTCTGCCCGCGGGCGACTCGGGGGCAGCGGGCGACTCGGGGGCAGCGGGCGACTCGGGGGCGGGCTTGGTCCTGCGGTGAAACTCAGATGCGATCATCGTCCGGTTGAACGGGTACCAGCCGCCCGTTGAACCAGAGCTTCTCCAGTTCATAGAAGTCGCGCGTCTCGCGTTCCATCAGGTGCACCACGACCGGGCCGAGGTCGACCAGCAGCCAGGGGTTGTTGGGCACCCGTTTGGATCCCCCCAGCGGCTCGATGCCCCGCTCCTTGCAGTACTGCATCAGGTGGCCGTACACGCCGGCGAGATGGGTTGAGCTGCGCACGGTTGCGATCACGAAGTAATCGGCGACATCGCTTACCGCACCGATGTCCAGGACAACCGGATTGTCGCACCGGTGATCGGTGAGCAGCCGCGCCACGGCGCACGCCGTATCCTCGTGCGACGTTCCCGGCGTGGCCGGGCTCGCGGCGCGGCGGTCCGATGCGGCGTTGTTATTCAGTACATGATCTTCCGTTGAAATCACCTCCCAGAACTACGGTCACGTCAATCTCACTGTCGGCGTCCGCTGTAGCGTACGGTTCGGTGCGCGCCGCCCCGCACTCCATCAGGTCTGCCACCCGTTGCGCCACTTCCAGACGACCGCGGCGGTCGATCACCTCGGTGGCAGCGTAGCCATGATGATCGGCATTGGCGATCCGCGCTACCCGGTATCCGAAACTCTGCAACAGCGGCGCGACGCCGCGCGCCAAGCCCGTCACGCCGGAGCCGTTCAGTATTTCCACGTTCGCCGACGCCACCGAGTCTGCCTGGCCGCTGACCAGTGCGGCAACCACCTGCGTCACCGCCTCGCGCAGCAGGGCACCCTCGTAGTGCGGGAATATCAGCGTGCGTCCGTCGACCGTCTGCGGCTGGCCGATCGTGTACTGGAAGATCATCCGCTCGCTGTGGATCTCGGTGAGGGCGGAGACCAGGGTAGCGAAGCCGGCCTGGGTCAGGTCGGTTCCGAGCCGCTGATGCAGATAGCGCTGTGCGTCGCGGTGCTGCAGCATCCGGCGCTGCTCGCCGAACGACCGCAGCATCGCCTGCAGGAGACGATGGACGCGGGCGGCCCACTCCATTTCCGGCTCGTCGGCCGCCTGGTAGCGCAAGTATTCCAGCGCCTTGTCGCCATCCAGAAGCACGGACCCCGCCGGCAACAGCACCCGGTCCGCAGCGTCGTGCTGGTCGATCGGATCGGGCAGGAATACCTCGACGCCGCCGAGCAGATCCACCAAGTCGCGAATGCGGGTGCCGGTGACCTCCAGCACGAACATGGGACTGACGCCGAGCAGCTCCGCTACCTTGTCGCGTAGCGGCGCTACGTCGCCATCCTGGTAGATGGTTTCCAGCGCGTCCATGCGGTTGCGACTGGCGATCAGCGCGCCGACGTTGCCCGGTATGAACAGCAGCCCCGCGCGATCGGTATCGGGATCGATCAGGAGCACCTCCACCGCGATGCGGTGGCGGGGGTCGGAAAGTACGATCAGGCCGACCAGCAGGTCATGCTCATCCAGCCACCGGGACACCTCATCGGTGCGCAGGCGGGTGGCGGCGAACACGGCGGTGGCGGCAAGCAGCGCCACGATCGCCAACAGGAGGAGGTAGCTGAAGTCACGGCGGCCGCTCCGAACTCCACTCATGCGCACGGCGTGCTAGTCCGCGACCGGCAAGCCGTACAGCCGCCGGTCCCGAATGTAGGCTTCGACAGCGTCCGGAACCAGGGCCCGAATGACCTGCCCATTGCGAACCCGTTGCCGGAGTTCGGACGAGGAGATGGGCAACCGGTGGTTGGCCAACACCCGATGCGGATAGGACAGCGGCAGCGGCGACCGATGCCGGCGCGCCACCAGCAGATCGACCATGGCAAACAGCGTGGCTGCCTCACGCCAAGTGTCCAGCTCGGCGCCCAGATCGTCGCCGATCACCAGCCCCGGGCGCTCGCCGATCAGGCCGCTCGCCTGCAGCTCGCGCACCGTATGCACGGTATAGGACACGCCGCCGCGCCGTATCTCGACGTCACTGACCGCCAGCCGCGGATGTCCGGCGACGGCGAGTTGCAGCATCCGCAGGCGGTGCGCGGTGGCGGCCAGCCGCGCCGCCGGCTTGTGCGAGGGCACGTGCGCCGGTACCAACAGCACGCGATCGTAGCCGGCGCTCGCGAGGACGACTTCGGCTATGTGCAGGTGCCCAACGTGCACGGGATCGAACGACCCGCCGAGCAACGCGATGCGCGGCGCGCGCGCCTGCGCGCCGGGGGCGGCGCCGGCTGCACCGGGAGCCCTCACGCGGTGTGCGCAAGCCTGCCCAGTGCCCTGCGCAGGTCGGAAATGCCGGAGCCGTCGTGGGCGGACACCGTTACCACCTCCTCATCCGGATAGCGCAGCAGCAGGCGGCGGCGCAGTGCGCCGTCGATATCCAGGTCCTGCTTGGTACCCACCAGGAGGCGGGGCCGGTCCATCAGCGTCGCGTCGTAGGCGCGCAATTCCGTCTCCAGAGTGGCAACCGGGTCGCCGTCGCCGCCGAGGTCGATCACATAGGCGAGCATGCGTGCGCGCGCGATATGGTCGAGGAACTGCAGCCCCAGGCCGGTCCCGCCCGATGCCCCGGCGACGATGCCTGGGATATCGGCCAGCACGACTTCCGGTGGCGCATTCCAGCCGGCCGGCGCCGCCGGCGGCGCCGCGGGACCGCTCTCGCCGAAGCCCGTGCCGGCGCGGGCGTCGGCGGCGGCGGGCGGCGGCGCGGCGCGCGGGTCCGGCGCATCACTGCCGGCGCGCACGGCGGGCGCGGCCGGCGCGGCGGGCGCGGCGTCGCCGAGGCGCATGGTGCCCAGACCGGGGATGATGGTCGTGAACGGGTAGGCGGCTATCTTGGGACGCGCGTTGGTGAGCGCCGCCAGGAGCGTCGACTTGCCGGCATTCGGCAGGCCCACGAAACCGACGTCGGCGATCGTTCTCAACTCCAGGCGCAACTGCAGTTCGCGGCCGGGACGGCCGGGTGTGGCGAACCGCGGCGCCCGCCGCACGGAGTTGGCGAAACGGACGTTGCCGGCGCCGCCGACGCCGCCCTGCAGACACAACCACTCGTCGTCGCGCCGTTCGAGATCATGCAACACCTGGCCGCTGTCGGCATCGCGCACCAGCGTGCCGGGCGGCACCGGGATACGCACCGACTTGCCGTTGGCCCCGTGCTGGCGGCGGCGCCGGCCCGGCGCGCCGTTCTCGGCCCGGTAGTGATGGCGACCCGCCAGATGGGCGAGCGTGTGCACATTGTGCTGGACCGTAAACACCACGTCGCCGCCGCGGCCACCGTCTCCCCCGTCCGGCCCGCCGTGCGGGACATACTTCTCCCTGCGAAAGGAAACGGCGCCGTTACCGCCGTTTCCGGAACTGACGGTGATCACCGTTCGGTCGACGAATCTCGCTCCGACACGCGCCACGCCAGCTCCTTATCTTTCGATTGGAGTCGCTACCGCTGCGATTCAGCCGAGCGGTTCAATGGCGACCAGCTTGCGTCCGAGCCGGTTCTTGAATACCACCGTGCCGCTGACGCGGGCGTAGAGGGTGTAGTCGCGGCCCACGCCGACGTTGTCGCCGGCATGCAGCTTGGTGCCGCGCTGGCGCACCAGGATCGTTCCCGCCTCGACGCGCTCGCCGCCGTACCGCTTCACGCCGAGCCGCTGGCCGCGCGAATCGCGCCCATTGCGCGAGCTTCCTCCGCCCTTCTTGTGTGCCACGCTACTCTCTCCTCGCCCGTGGGATGCTGCTGGCCTAGAAGCCTGTCGCAATCCGACAGGGTTCTAGGCGCCCGCTTCGATCTTCTCGATGCGCAATCGCGTCAGCGACTGCCGATGCCCTCGCTTGCGCCGGTAGCCCTTCCGCTTGCGGAACTTGTAGATCACCAGCTTGGGCCCGCGCGGATGGTCCTCGAGCGTCGCCGTGACCTTGGCTCCGGGCACGTGCGGGCGGCCGACCTTGGTCTCACCGTCCGCGGCGACCAGCAGCACGTTGTTCAACTCCACCGTGTCGCCGATCCCCGCCATGCGCTCCACGGTGACGTGCATGCCCTCGCGCACCCGATACTGCCGTCCCTGAATCTCTACCAACGCATACATTACCGCAATCGCTCTTTTTTGAATCTCGATGGTCAACCTACCACGCGGCCAGCGCCGCGGTCAAACGGATTCGCTGGCCGAAGCGGTTGCCGGTGCGCTAGCGCCCGCGTAATCGGCAAACAGCTCGCCCAGCCGAGCTTCCGAGAGCGGTCCTTCGTGCACCAGCAAGCGGTAGCGAAGGCGCAGCGCGCTGCCGGAGGCAAGATCGATGGCGCCGGCGATGCTGGGCGCGGGATTGATGCCGCGCTGGCCATCGACCCGCCAGTGCGCGGGATGGCCCGGGTTGGCGGGATGGTCGAACACCGCGATGCCGGCGCTGGTCGGCGGATCGCCGGGACGCCGCGCCTGATCGATCGGCATGTGCACGTCCACCCACGCGGCCGGCTGCTGCTCGGCGGCGCCGTCCGTGGTGCCGGCCGAAGTGACCACCTGAGCGCCGAGGTGAGACCGGTACGGCATGCGCACGTACAGGCCGCCGTACAGGTACGGCTCGATGCGCGCATCCGGAATCGCGCGCAACGTCCAGTCCAGATCGAGCACCGGCACGCCGCCGGCGCGGCCGAGTTGCCACTCCTGGCGGTCGGCCAGCACGTGGCGCCCGTCGGCATGCTGCCAGAGCGCCTCGATGACCCAGCGCGGCGGCTCGGTGCCGGTGATGCGCGGCAGGCCGGGATTGATCCGGCCCACGGGCTTACCGGGACGCTGGCCGGGGAAGTGCCAGAAGTCGCTGCCGTTGATGCCCACGAAGCGGGTCTGGATGCCGTGTTGGTGGGGATGGTGCCAGGGGCTGTCCTCGGTCAGGCACAGATGCCGCGGCCCGATGCGCAGGGGATGGATGTAGGAGCCGATGCCGGGGCGGGCGTGATGCTGGAGCATCGCCCCGCCGAACTCGGCGTCGTCGATGAACAGGCAGCCGTGCTCGACGCGCGGTTGCCAGTGTGCAGTGTCAGCCATGATCGGGCAGTACTGTATCCGGCGCCGCCGTTTGCCGCTACCGGCCGGATGGCGCGCCGCGTATAATGGTGTGCCATGACCGACACGTCGTTACCGTCGGAGCGCTTCGCGCGCGACGGCTACCTAGTGGTACGGGGCGCGTTGCGCGACAGCGTACTGGCGCCGATCCGCGCCCTGATCGACCGCAACGTCGATGCTCACGCCCGCGAGTTGCAACGCACGGGCGCGATCGACGACGTGCACGCGGAGGCGCCGTTTACGCGCCGGCTGGCACTGTTGTACCGCGACCACGAGTCGCGGATGCGTTCCTGGAACACGTTCCTGTTCTCGCCCGAGCTGTACGATCTGGTCCGGCACGGTGCGATTCTCGACGCCCTGGAGCCGCTGCTGGGGCCGGAA
This sequence comes from Spirochaetia bacterium, assembly GCA_965262935.1. Lineage (GTDB taxonomy): Bacteria > Spirochaetota > Spirochaetia > SZUA-6 > Bin103 > Bin103. The sequence goes on from OZ253572.1 coordinate 4,194,270, forward strand.
ATCAGCTTCAACGGCGACTACCATCTGCGCCCGAAGCTGCCGGACAGCACCTACACCGCGTTCCCGCTGCACCAGGACAGCCAGTACTACGGCCCCGAGACCGGACACATCCTGGTTATCACGATCTGGATTCCGCTGATCGACGTGGACCGGGACAACGGCTGCCTGTGGGTCATTCCCGGCAGCCACCGGTGGGGCCTGCTGCCGGGGGAGCGACGCGCCGACCAGAACATGGTGAGCTTCGAGGACGTCGAGCGGCGCGGCACCCCGGTCCCGCTGCCGATGCGCTGCGGCGACTTCCTGGCGTTCCACAACCTCACCTTCCACGCTAGCAAGGTGAACCGCAGCGACCAGGTGCGCTGGAGTGTCGACGTACGCTTCCGCGAGACCCCCGGCTACCGCGCGGTCGGCGCGCAGGAAGCGGCCGGCAACGCCGCCCTGGACGCGGCGCTGGCGCGCAGCGGCAGGCCGCCGCTGGTGGTGCGCAGCCGGCGCGCGGAGAATCTGGGTGACTACCCGGGCTGGGAGGAGACCCGCACCGGCCTGCTGCGCGCCCGCGCCGCCTCGTAGCGCCCGTACCCGCACGCCGCGCGCACCGGCGTTGCCGGAGGCGCCGGGATGTCGCTATTTTCTGCGCAGACCAATCATGACTATCAACGCTTACCTGACGTTCGCCGGCGATTGCCGGGCGGCGTTCGAATTCTATCGCTCCGTGTTCGGCGGCGATTTCCTGTTCATGCAGACCTTCGGGGACGGACCCGCCGCCATGGGCACGCCCGCGCAGGCGAAAGACCTGATCATGCACGTTACCCTGCCGGTGGGCAGCGGCGTGCTGATGGGCAGCGACACCATGGAGCAGTTCAGCCCGCTGCCGGTCACCGGAACCAACTTCTCGCTGTCCGTCGCGCCCGACAGCAAGGAGCAGGCGGACGAGCTGTTCGCGAAGCTGTCCGACGGCGGCCGCGCCACCATGGCGATGCAGGACCAGTTCTGGGGCGCCTACTTCGGCACCTGCACCGACCGGTTCGGCATCAACTGGATGATCAACTGCGAAACGGGGCAGGGCTAGCCTTACACCAGGGCCGCTGACCGCCGGCCCGCGGCGCGGCTCGACGAGGGACGCGCAGCGATGAAGCCGAACAAGGTGATGTCGGCGGCCGCGGCCGCGGCGCTGATCGACGACGGTGCCACCGTGGGACTGGTGGGCGGCGGCGGCGGGCTGTGCGAGGCCACCACCCTGCATCAGGCGGTGGAACGCCGCTTTCTCGACAGCGGCGCCCCGCGCAACCTGACCTGCGTGCACGCGCTGGGCATCGGCGACCGCGACCGGCGCGGCATGAACTGCTTCGCCCACGAGGGACTGGTGCGGCGGGTGATCGGCGGCCACTGGGTGTGGTCGCCGCGCATGCAGGAGCTGGCGCGCAGCGAGAAGATCCAAGCGTACGTGCTGCCCGGCGGCGTGGTGATGCAACTGCTGCGGGAGATCGCCGCCGGCCGGCCCGGGCTGTTCACGCACGTCGGACTGGGCACGTTCGCCGATCCGCGGCACGAGGGTGGCCGGCTCAACGCCAGCGCGCGCGACGAGTTGGTGGAACTGGTGGAGATCGATGGCCGGCAACTGCTGCGCTACCGCCCGTTTCCGATCGACGTGGCGCTGCTGAAGGGTTCCTGTGCCGATGCCGAAGGCAACGTCAGTCTGGACCAGGAACCGGCCAACGTCGACCTCTACGCCATGGCGGCGGCGGCGCACAACAGCGGCGGCACGGTGATCGTGCAGGTGAAGGAACTGGTGCCGGACGGCAGTCTGCCCGCCCGCGCGGTGCGCATTCCCGGCGTGCTGGTGGATGCCATCGTGGTCGATCCCGAGCAGCGGCAGAGCTATGCCATCGATTACGATCCCTCCCTGTCCGGGGAGCGGCGCCGCGCCGTCGAGCCGCCGCCGCCGCCGCCGTTCGACATCCGCCAGGTAGTGGCGCGGCGCGCACGCCTGGAGTTGCGACCGGGCGACACGGTGAACTACGGCTTCGGGATCCCCGACGCCGTGGCGGCGCTGGTGGCGGCGCGCGGCGAGACCGGCCGCTACTACCAGACCATCGAGCATGGCACCTACGGCGGCGACCTGCTCACCGGCATGCTGTTCGGCTACGCCCGCAACCCGACGGCGATGATCGACGCGCCCTCGCAGTTCGACTTCTACTCCGGCGGCGGACTGGACATCGCCTTCCTCGGGTTCGGCGAGGTGGACGCGGCCGGCAACGTCAACGCCTCCAAGCTGGGCGGGCTGACGGTGGGGCCGGGCGGCTTCGTCGACATCGCCGACAATGCGCGCACGGTGGTGTTCTGCGGCACCTTCGAGGCCAAGGGCGCCGACCTGCGACCGGGCGGCGGCCGGTTGGCCGTGCATCGCCACGGCGCCATCGCCAAATTCGTACAGGAGGTGGCGCAGATCACCTTCTCGGGCACGCAGGCGATGGTGCGCGGCCAGACCGCGCGCTACGTGACCGAGCGCGCGGTGTTCACCCTGACCGGCGCGGGGCTGCGGCTGGACGAGGTCGCGCCCGGCGTCGACCTGGAAGCCGACGTTCTGGCGCGCATGGCGTTCCGCCCGCTGATGCCGCGACCACCGGCGGCGATGGCCGCCGAGCACTTCACCGAGCGCGAAGACCGACGCCCGGACACTGCCGGGCGGACGGCAGCTTCGGGCCAACTACCATGAGCAGGTTGCGAATTGCCGTGATCGGCGCCGGCTACATGGGGAGAAAGCACCTGCAGTACCTAGCCGCCAGCGCGGACTGCCGGCTCGCGGCGCTGGTCGATCCTGACCCGGCCGCGCAACGGGCGGCACGCGAGCATGGTGTCCGCCACTACCGTGACGCCGCCGCGCTGCTGGTGGACGACCCGATCGACGGCGCCATCGTGGCCGCGCCGACCGGCCTGCACGAGGAGGTGGGCCTGCGCTGCATCGACGCCGGGGTGCCGGCCCTGATCGAGAAGCCGATCTGCGCCACGGTCGAGTCGGCCGAACGGCTGAACCACGCCGCCGAGCAGGCCGGCGTGCCGTTGCTGGTCGGCCACCACCGGCGCTACAACCCGGCGGCGGCCGCGGCGAAGCGGCTGCTCGACGCGGGCGCCCTGGGACGGCTGGTGGGAATAAGCGCCATCTGGTGCATGTGCAAGCCGGACAGCTACTACGCGGCGGCATGGCGCCGGCAGCCGGGCGGCGGTCCGGTGCTGACCAACCTGATCCACGAAATCGACCTGCTGCGCTACCTGGCCGGCGACATCACCGAGGTGGCGGGGTTGACCGCCAACACGGTGCGCGGCTTCGCCACCGAGGATTCCGCGGCGCTGAACCTGCGCTTTGCCGGCGGCGCGCTGGCGAGCGTGGTGATGTCCGACTGCGCACCCTCGCCGTGGAGCTGGGAGCAGGCCTCGGGCGAGAGCCCGCAGTTCCCGGCCAATGAGCAGAATCCGATCCGCTTGTTCGGTACCGACGCGGCGCTGGAGTTTCCGCGCCTTACGGTGTGGCGCTACCGCGGCGCCAAGAGCTGGACCAGCCCGCTCGACTCCGCCGCGGTGCGCGTGCCGGGCGGCGACGCGTTCGCGCTGCAACTCGCCCACTTCGCGGCGGTGATCCGCGACGGCGCCACCCCGCTCGTCACCGGCCGCGAGGGCCAGCGCACCCTGGCCGCCACCCTCGCCCTGTTCGAAGCGGCGCGCACCGGCCGCAGCGTGGCGCTCGCGGCCGCGGTCTGACCGGGGCGGCCGCGGCGCGCCACCGCGACTCGGCCGCCCCGGCCCGGTTCTGCCGGCCCGCACCTGCGCCGGCGCCGCACCGCCGCTCCCGTGCCGCGCACTCCGGGCTGTCGCCCGACTACTAGTCGCCCGACTAGTCGGCCGGCACCCACTGCAGAATGTGCTTGCCGACCGCCACCAGCTCGCCGCGCTGGTTGGCAACCTCGATGTCCGCCGTCGAGCGGCGCCGCTCCAGGTCGGTCGCGGCGATGGTGTAGGTCACGGTGATGGTATCGCCGAGCAGCACCGGCTTGATGAAGCGGATACGGTCGTAGCCGGCCGACACCGGCGTCTCCGCTGCGTCGCGGGTGTGGGCGATGGCCATCGACGAAACGGTGGACATGAAGCCGACCAGCAGCGCACCGTGCACCATGCGGGTGCCGAAACGGGAGCGCTCCATGTACACTTGGTTGACGTGATTGGGAGAGAAGTCGCCGGTGATCCCGGCGAACAGGTAGACGTCGGACTCGCCGACGGTCTTGGTGAATTGGGTGCGCTGCCCCACGCTGACGTAGAAATCGGATCCCACTGCTGCCCCCGCCGGCCGTCGCCGGTGCACAGCGTAGGGAGGCCGATCGCAGTTCGTCAATTGCGATGCTCGGCCTATCGGCCGAGGCTTGTCTGGGCGGGCACGGCGGGCACTGCCTGGCGAGACGCGTTGGGCCGTTTGGAGGCACCATGACCCTTGATCTCTCGGGACAAACCGAAGTTACCGCCGTCGGGAAGTGCGATGAATCTTGATCTGTCTGGGCAGACGGCGGTCGTGACCGGCGCGGCGCGCGGCATCGGGTTGGCGATAGCCGGCCGCCTCCAAGAAGCCGGCGCTAGCGTCGAGGGGTGGGATCTGCACCCCTCGCAAGAGCCCTGCTTCGCCCGCTTCCGTACCGTCGACGTGAGCGACGAAGCGTCCGTGAACGGCGCTGCCGCGGCGGCCGGCGATGTCGACATCCTGATCAACAACGCCGGCGTGAACGGCCCTACCAAGCCGGCCTGGGAGTACTCGCTCGCCGACTGGAACGCCGTGCTGGCGGTGGACCTGACCGGCGTGTTTCTGTGTGCGCGGGGGCTCATTCCCGGCATGCGGGCGCGCGGTTACGGGCGCATCGTCAACATCGCCTCCATCGCCGGCAAGGAGGGCAACCCGGACGCCATCGCGTACGGCGCCGCCAAGGCCGGCGTGGTGAGCATCACCAAGACGCTCGGGCGCGAGCTGGCCCGATCCGGCGTGCTGGTCAACTGCATCACCCCGGCGATGGCCGAGACCCCGTTCCTGGCCGGCATGTCGGCGGAGTACGTCGCCGACCGCAAGGCGCGCATACCGATGGGCCGCTTCGCCAGGATTGAGGAGATCGCCGCCATGACCGTGTTCGCGGCCAGCCCGGCGTGCAGCTTCACCACCGGCATGGCGTTCGACGTGTCGGGCGGGCGCGCCACCTATTGACCGAACTCTGCATCCACCAGGTGTGTTTCGGTTTCGAGCGCGACTTCGCCACCTGCGTCGCGGCCCTGGAGCGGCAACGGGTCGGCCTCACCGCGGTGTGGCACGACAAGCTGGCGGCCATCGGCGCCGCGGCGGCGGCGCGGGTGCTGGCCGACCACGGCGTGCAGGCGGTCGCACTGTGCCCGGGCGGCCTGCTCACCGCGCGCGCTGCGCCGCGCTGGCAGGCGGCACTGAAGCACAACCGGCGTCTGCTCGATGACGCGGCGGCGATCGGCGCGCGCTCCCTAGTCACCATCGCCGGCGGACTGGAGCACGGCGAGCGGGATCTGCGCTTCGCCCGCGACCGTGCCCTGGAGGGTTTGTCCCGCCTGCTGCCCGATGCGCGCGCCGCCGGCGTGCGGCTGGCCATCGAACCGCTGCATCCGATGACCTGCGCGTTCCGCGGCGTGCTCGCCACGCTGGCCCAGGCCAACGACTGGTGCGACCTGCTCGACGCCGGCGACACCGTCGGCATCGCCCTGGACAGCTACGCCACCTGGTGGGATCCGGCGCTGCCCGCCCAGATCGCGCGCGCCGGCCCGCGCCTGCTGCACCTGCATATCGCCGACTGGCTGCCCGACACCCGCGACCTGCGCCTGGACCGCGGCATGCCGGGCGACGGGGTAATCGACTTTGCCTTGTTCCTGGCCATGGTGGCCGCGACCGGCTTCACCGGCCCGCTGGAGTTCGAGATCTTCTCGGCCCGCAACTGGTGGCAGCAACCGCCCGACCGCATCGCCGCCGCCTGTGTGGCCCGCGCCGCCACCCTCAGTGACTCAGCGCACCTGGACTGATTGCGTCGAAGTGGTTGGGCTGGGAGGCGAATGACCCTGCTCCTTGAGCGCCTGTACGTGCAAGGCAATCGCTTCGCGGATCAGCCCTGCGGTCTCGGCCCGCGAGTCTCCTGCCGCAATGCACCCTGGCACGTCCGGCGCGTAGGCCGAGTACCCATTGTCGGTTTTCTCGATCACCACGGCATACCTCACGCTAATGCCCTCCTTGCAGTCCTGCCTGCTTGATAATGTTGGCCCACGTACCCGGTGCCAGATCCTTGCTCATCTTACCGGCAATCGTCACCGTCCCCAACTTCCGGGCGTGTCGATAATGGCGGTGGCTCCCCTTCGTTCGCACCAATATCCAGCCGTCGCTCTCGACGAACCGGATGGCGTCCTTGACCTTCGGCATGCCTCATACAACGGGCGCATCTTCGCTATCGCTTCATGCACGGTTGCGCGGCTCGGTTGATCGGCGGCGGCATTGGCGGCACAGTGATGGTCCATGGTACGCCCCAACATCATCTACCTGCACTCGCACGACACCGGACGTTACATCCAGCCCTACGGTTACGGTGTCCGCTCGCCCAACCTGCAGCGGCTCGCCGAGCAGGGCATGCTGTTCCGGCAGGCGCACAACGCGGCGCCCACCTGCTCGCCGAGCCGCGCCGCGCTGCTGACCGGCATGTGCCCGCACAGCGCCGGCCAGTTCGGACTGGTCAACCGCGGCTTCGACCTCGCCGACCCGAGCCGCCACCTGGTGCACACGCTGCGCGCGGCCGGCTACCGCAGTACCCTCGCCGGGGTGCAGCACGTGCGCCGCGATCCGCGCACCATCGGCTACGACGAGATCCTGAACACCGCCACAACGAAGGCGCGCGTTGTGGCGCCGGCGGCGGCCGAGTTTCTCACCGCCGCGCCGCGGCAGCCGTTCTTCCTGACCGTCGGGTTCAGCGAGACGCACCGCGCGTTCCCGCCGCCGGCGCCGGCCGACGACGCCCGCTACGTGCGCCCGCCGGCGCCGTTTCCCGACACCCCGGAGACGCGCGCCGACATGGCCGCTTACCAAGCCTGCCTCAGCGCCCTCGACCATGGCATCGGCATGGTGCTCGGCGCCCTGGACGAAGCCGGCCTGGCCGACGACACGCTGGTGATCTGCACCACCGACCACGGCCTGCCGTTCCCGCGCATGAAGTGCAACCTGACCGACCACGGCACCGGCGTGATGCTGATCCTGCGTGGCCCCGGCGGCTTCGAAGGCGGCCGGGTGAGCGACGCGCTGGTGTCGCACCTCGACCTGTTCCCTACCCTGTGCGAGCTGCTGGAGATCGCGCCGCCGGCGTGGCTGCAGGGGCGCTCGCTGCTGCCGCTGGTGCGCGGCGAGGCGGAGCAGATCAACGACGCGGTGTTCGCGGAGGTCAACTACCACGGCCAGTACGAGCCGCAGCGCATGATCCGCACCGAGCGCTGGAAGTACATCCGCCGCTTCACCGAGCGCGCGATTCCCTCGCTGGCCAACTGCGACAACAGCATCAGCAAGGACCTGATGCTGCGCCACGGCTGGGCCGAACTGCCGATGGCCGAGGAGCAACTCTACGATCTGGTGTTCGACCCCAACGAGGCCGCCAACCTGGCCGGCGACCCGCGCCACGCCGCCACCCTGGCGGACCTGCGCGCGCGGCTGGCGCACTGGATGGAAGCCACCGACGACCCGATTCTGCGCGCGCCGATTCCCAAGCCGGCCGATTCCGGCATCAGCCCGCCCGACGACGTCGACCCGATGGCAGTATGGGAGTACACGCCGCGCATCCCCAGATACGACTGATGCCGGGCTGACCGGCTGTCCGGCGGCGCAGCCGAGCGTGAGTCATTCACGCCGTCTGCTCAGCCGGCTTAGCGGGATCGTTCCAGCTTCTGCAGGGCCTTCGTGGCGCGCTCGGCGGCGCGGGTGCCTACCCCGCCGGCCTGCGCGCCGCCGCCGCCGCGCAGCCGCGGGTCGAGCAGGTCGCGCAGCGCGTCGCCGACCATGTTCAGGCAGTACACCACCAGCGTCAGCGCCACCCCAGGCCACATCGCCAGCCGCGGCGCCATCTCCATGTACTGCCGCCCCTCTCGGCTCAGCATGGTGCCCCAGCTCGGTACGTCCGGCGGCAGCCCAAAGCCGAGGAAGCTCAGCGATGCCTCCGCGATGATCGCCCAGCCGATCGTGATCGAGTAGATGATGATGATCGGCGCCGTGATGTTCGGCCACACGTGGCGCAGCAGCGTCCGCCACGACGGGCTGCCGATGGCATGCGCCGCCTCGAAGTAGGGGTTGCCCTTGATGCCGATCACCGCCGCGCGCACCACCCGCGAGTTGGCCACCCCCGAGGCCAGCCCCAGCATGCCGATGATCTGCGGGATGCCCTGGCCGATGATGGTCATCACCGTCAGCAGCAGCAGCAGGCCGGGAAACGACATCCAGGCGTCCACCAGGCGCTGTACCGCCAGGTCGAGCTTGCCGCCCACGAACCCGGCCACCCCGCCGATCAGCAGCGCCACCACCACGCTCAGGGTGGTGGCCGCGAACCCCACCGCGAGCGACACCCGCGCCCCGTACAGCAGGCGGCTGAAGACGTCGCGCCCGATGTGGTCGGTGCCCAGCGGGTAGGTGCTCGACGGACCCTGCAGCCGGTCGATCATGGTCATGTCCATGAAGTGGAACGGCGCCAGCACGCCGGCGAAGATGGCGACCAGACACAGCAGCAGCACGATCGCGGCGCTGACCGCCCCCACCGGCCGCTCCCGTATCAGCCGGCGCAGCAGGTCGCGCAGAAACGGCTGCCCCTTCGCACCCTGCGCCGGTGGCGCCTGCACCGGTGGCGCCTGCGGCGCGGTCACATCACCCATTTTGGCTCCCGGTCCGAAAGTGCAGACCCCCGGGCCCGGCCTCGTGCGCCGTTGTCATCGTCGTCCGTGTCACGGAGTTACCGTGCTCGACCCGAAAACGCGGGCCGGAGGACGATCCCCGTGCGTCGGTTTCATCGTCTTCCGCATCACGGAGTGACAGTGCCTGCTCCTCATCCGTAGTGGACGCGCGGGTCCAGGTAGGCGTACAGCACGTCGACCAGCAGGTTGATGACCATGACCGCGCCGGCGAAGAACAGGTTGATGCCGGAGATGATCGGATAATCCCGGTCGAACAGGGCATCGATCATCAGCCGTCCCAGGCCGGGGATGGCGAACATCTGCTCCATGATGACCGAGCCGCCGACGATGATCGGTATCTGCAGTCCCACCAGCGTCACCACCGGGATGAGGGCGTTCTTGATAACGTGGCGGAGGATGACCAGGCGCTCGCGCAGGCCCTTGGCCCAGGCGGTACGAATGTAGTCCTGCCGGAGCACCTCCAGCATCATGGTGCGGGTCATGCGCATGGTGCTGGCCGCCAGGTAGGTACCAAGGATCAGACCCGGCACGATGAAGATGCCAAAGTGGCCGACGAAGTCGTCGCTCAAGCGCAGCAGGCGCAGCGGCGGCGACCATCCCCACCAGATCGCGGGAAAAACGAGAATGATCGTGGCCAGCCAGAAGTTGGGGGTGGCCAGCCCGAAGATGGCGAAGGAGCGACCCACGTAGTCGCCCACGGTGTTCTGCCGTACTGCCGAGTAGATCCCGATCGGCAAACCGATCAGCAGACCCACGATCAGCGCCACCAGGCCGAGCTCGGCGGTGGTCGGCAGCCGGCCGGCGATCAGCTCGCCAACCGACTCGGGGCGTAGGAGCGGCTTGCCGAGATCGCCGCGCAGCAGTATCCCTCCCATCCAGCGGCCATACTGCACGTGCGCCGGCACGTCCAGCCCCAGCCGGCGCTCGAGCTCCGCGCGGTCGATGTCGATGGTGCCGCCCATCGTCGCCTCCATCCTCCACACGAGGACGTCGACCGCATCGCCCGGTATGAATCGCACCGAGAGGAACACCAGAATCGTCAGCAGGAAGAAGGTGGGGATCAGCAGCAGTACGCGACGGATGACGTACGCCCTCATGTCGGTGCAGACGATGTCGTGTCTCGGCGGCCAGAGCGATCGCTTACAATCCGAGCTCCCGCTTCAGGTCCTGGTCAACCCACACGTAGGCGAAGACGTTAGACCGGTTCAGCGAGCCGAGATCGCCTTCCCCGTTGTAGCCCTTGATCCATGGCTGGGTGGCGCCGAACAAGGGAGCAACTGGCCCCCTGATGGTCCACAGCTGCTCGGCGGCGCGCAGGTCGGCCTTCTGCGCCCACGCCTTCTGCTCCTCTATCGTCGTAGCGGCCAGCGCGTTTTCGTAGTACTCGTCGAACTCGGGGTCGAGGTGGTTCGAACGAACCACCTGTTGCTTTGAGTAGTATTGCCCAAGCGGGGCCAAAGGAGAGTCATACTCTCTGGCCCATGTGTCCGACATCAACCCCTCATAGCTGTGCTTTGGGATCAGTGCGCCGCGGTCTGCGCGCGTGTGGACCTCGATCTCGACCTCGATGCCGATCTGCCTGAGGTAGTCCATGGCGATCTGGTAATAGCCGAGGTCGAAGAACTCGTAGTGACCGTACCGGGTCCTGAAGCGAACGCCGTCCGCGCCGCGCGGATACCCAGCCTCATCCAGCAGCTTCTCGGCCGCCTCGGGATCATACCGATAGTACTGCTTGACCTCATCGGGCCACTCTTCGAACGGGAGCGCATACCCCAGCACGGCTGGGCCGATCGGGCCGGAAGGGCTGGCATCACCCCACCCCTGCATGTAGTTCTCGGCGATGGCGTCGAAATCTATGGCCATGCTGATGGCCCGGCGTACCCGATTGTCATCGAAGGGCGCTTGCTGAACGTTCCAGAACATCGCCGTTTCCGACCGATAGGCAAACGGGTGCAACATCAGGTCGGGATTGGTCTTCTGCAGATTCACCGCCGAGTCGACACTGGTCAGATGTGAGTTGAGAGCGAACCCAATATAATCCGCCTGCCCCGAGCGCATCAGTGCGGTGATGGCCGCCGGGTCGTTGACGATCGCGTACTCGACGGTGTCCGCATAGGGCAAGCGGTTGTCGGGATATTTCGGGTCGAAGCCCCAGTAATCATCGACCTTGGTGAAGGTCCACGAGCTTCCCTCCACCACGTCGGTAAGTTGATAGGGGCCCGTTCCAGTCACGTTGCGCCAGTCTTGGATGTCCCCGAATTGCTCGACCACCTCGCGAGCGATCACCATCATGTGTGCTCCGATGAGGATGTTCTTCAGGGCTTGGAGCGAGGGCTCGTTCAGTTCGACTACCAGCGAAAAATCGTCGGTGGCGGTAACCGAGTCGACCGGGTTCTTGCCTCCCCAGGACCGTACGACATCCAGGCCCGGCTCGCCGCCGCTCAAGCCAAGGAGCCGATCGAAACTGTAGGCGACATCGTGCGCGGTCAGTTGCCGTCCGTTCACCGGCGCCTTGTCGTGCCAGAAGACGTCGTCGCGGATCTTGAACACGTAGGTGAGCGGATCCGGGCTCTCCCAGCTCTCGGCCAGTTGTCCGGTGATCACCTCGTCAGGCATGTAGAGCGTGTCATAGGCGAACACGCTTCTGTCGATCGCCCAGTCGCCGATGCCCAGCTTCTCGTTGACCAGCGAGACCCAGATCCCGGCGGTGTAGACAAAATAGGGGTCGATCCCCTCGACCTTGAAGTTCACCACCGGTCGGATCGTGCCGCCATACTCGGGCGCGGTGACCATCTTGCCGGTGGCCGGATCGAGCACCATCTCCTTCTCGGCCGCGGCAGCCGGCTGGTCGCTCTCGCCGCTGGCGAACGTAACGGTAGCCACCAGCGCGAGCGCCAGCGGCAGCAACATGAGTCGTGGAGTCATAACGTACTCCTCCTCGTTTTCGGGAACGGAACTGCGTCCCGTCGCCCGTGTTCTTGGGCCGGAAACTCCGGCCCGTTCGCATGGTTCTTGTAGTTGCCGCGGCTGGCGGCGGCGCCCGGATGGGAGCGGACGGCACCGGGAGCGCCGCTTCGCGCGAGCGTGGCGCGATGGGTGTGGATGTCGAAGGGAACCGCTACGTCGTCAGCGGCACTGCTGGCGAAAGAGTCGTGTTTGTGGCTCGGTGAGCGGTCAGGACTTACCGGGCGCTTGGTTTTGCCGAGCAGGACGGAGCAGGACGGAGCAGGACGGAGCAGGACGGAGCAGGACGGAGCGCTAGCGTTTGCAGCTAACGCGCGGCTACGGCGGGTTGTATCTATCATCGCGCTCATTGCGTTTGTCCTCCTCCCGAGGCCACCACTATACCACACGCCCGGCAACCGTCAAGCACCGTCAGTGCAGTCAGTCCAGTCAGTCCAGTCAGTCCAGTCGCTCGCGCAATCGCGCCCGGTGCCACGGGCGACGTCGAGATCTGGCCGCTGGGATTCTTCCTGCCGGCACTGTGGCGGGACGAACTGGCAACGCGGTAGCCGATGTTCGTCGAGCACCTTCTGGGCCTAAGGACGCCCGGCGCCGTGGTTCTCGCCTTCGTCCTCGCCGTGCCGGGGCGCTGCGTGCGCCGTTGCGGTGTGGTCGAGCACGTGGGCCATCAGCGAGGGGATACCGGGCTCGTAGCGGACCGGTGGAAGCTGTCCGGGCGGCCGCCAGACGAAACCCAGCCGCTGCAGAGCGTTCACGGCCGCGTGCACCTGCCCCGGCTCCGCGTGCGCCGGGAGGCCGGCGGCGACCGTTGACTTCAACTCCTCGTAGGTCAGCGTCGGCATGGATTGAAAGCGCGCGGCCACGCGCTCGGCAACGGCCAGCCATCCCGATTGATCCAACTCCAGATACCGATCCTCGTAGTAGTCGGTGACCCTGGCGACCACGTCGGGCCGCGCCGCAGCCGCGTGGGCCGCGGTCAGCCGGGTCGCGCCGGTGGCCAGAAGCCGCTTCCACAGCGCCTCGCCCCAGAGTTGGATGAAGTACGGATAGCGCTGACTGTTTTCGACGACCGTGGCGAGGGCGTCGGCGTCGATACCCTCGCCGTGGGCTGCCAGCGGCTCGACCAGGGCGGCACGGGCGGCCGCGTCGCTCAGCAGGCCGATGCCCAGACGCCCCTCTCCCAAGCGGCTCCAGAAGGATACGTTCATGGTGCCGAGATGCGCCGCCAAACCCGGCGTGCCGGCGAGCACCAGCAGAAACGGCGCGTCGGCGCGCACCTGTTGACTGGCGTTGAGCAGCGTTCTGCCCACCTCCAGGTCCAGCGTGTGCGCCTCGTCGAGTAGTAGCGCCAGCGGCTTCCTTCGGCACCGGGCGGTCAACTCCGCCCGCAGGTTCCGCACGCCCCCGGACGGCGGCGCCCACTCGACCGAGCCGACCGCCGCTACGCCTGGTTTCCGCGGCAGCAGCTTCGCTATCCCGGGCGGCGGCGCCAGAACTTCGATCAGGACGTGCCGCGTCGGGATGTCGGCCGGGGTCAGTTTTACCACGTCCACGTCCGGTTCGTGGTCGCGGCAGGCGCGCTCGAACCAGTTGATGAGCACCGTCTTGCCCGTGCCGCGCGGACCGGTCAGCACGACATCATGCGGCGGCGACGTGCCGCCGAGCAGGTCCGCCCGGCACTGGGTCAACACTCCCTGCTCCCGCTCGCGCCCGGTCAGGGCCGGCGGCGTGGCTCCCGTGCCGGGAGTGAACAGGCGTTGCTGCGTTGTCGGGCTCACGTGTGTAAGTATAGCGACCCTGGAAGCCTGACAGTAGGACACGGTCTGATGACGGACTACGGGCTATCCTTGCGTTCCAGCTTCTGCAGGGCCTTGCGGGCGCGCTCGGCCGCGCGCGAGCCTACCCCGCCGGCCAGCGAGCCGCCGCCGCCGCGCAGGCGCGAGTCGAGCAGCCGCAATCAATCCTGAACGCTGGCCTTGACGGCTTTCTGCAGCGCCTTGCCGCCGTGCGCACCCAGGCGCCCCATGCCACCTCTCAGCCGCGGGTCGAGCAGGTCCCGCACCGCATCGCCGAACATGTTCAGACTGTAGACGAGAATCGTCAGGCAGAGACCTGGCCAGAGAGCCAGCCATGGCCCTGCCTCCATGTATTGACGCCCTTCCCGACTGAGCATACCTCCCCAGCTCGGTATACCGGGTGGCAATCCAAATCCAAGAAAACTCAGAGCAGCCTCCGACATGATCACGCCCCCTATGTTGATGCTGAATATGATGATTACGGGAGCCACGATATTGGGCAGCACATGCCGTATGTATATGCTCCATTGTGAAGAGCCAATCGCCTCGGCGGCCTGAAAATAAACATTCTCTCTTACTGCGATAACGGCGCCCCTGACTACTCTCGAGCTGCCGATGCCTCCTGACACCCCAAGCACGACTATTATCTGGATTAAACCCTTCCCCAATATGGACATTACGGTCAACAACAGGAGCAGACTCGGGAACGACATCCAGGTATCGACAAACCTCTGCACCACGAGGTCAACTTTACCGCCAAAGAACCCTGAAACGCCGCCTACCAGTACAGCTACTACAACATTGAGAGCGGTCGCGGCCAGACCGACAGTCAGCGAAATACGAGCCCCATAGATGATTCGGCTCAGGAAGTCTCGACCCAGGTGGTCGGTACCAAGCAGATACTGGGCTGATGAGCCCTGCAACCGGTCTACGAGATGCATTTGATAATATTCATAAGGAGCCAGAGCATCCGCAAAGATAGCCACGATAATCAATATCAATACGACAATCCCGCCGATAGTACCCAGTGGCTTCTCCTTGACCAGCCTGACAAGGAAACCGGCGAGCCCGGCACGTCTCCTGTGCTCATTCATAGTTGATGATCCTCTCCTATTTGTAACGAACTCTGGGATCCAGGAAAGCATAGATCAGGTCGGTGACAAGATTAGCCCCCATAACCGCGGCTGCGAAGAACAAGTTTACTCCGGCGACCATCGTGTAGTCTCTGTCATTGAGGGCAATCAGCATGAGACGACCTACTCCCGGCAGGTTGAAGATGTTTTCCATGATGACCGAACCGCCAACCAGTATCGGCACTTGCAGGCCGATCAGAGTCACTACCGGGATCAGGGCATTCTTGATGGTATGCCGGATAATCACGATCCGCTCCCGGAGCCCCTTGGACCAAGCGGTGCGAATGTAGTCCTGCCGCAGCACCTCCAGCATCATGGTGCGGGTAAGCCGCATGATGGCGGCGGCCGAGGCTGTCCCCAGAATCAGGCTGGGAATGAGGAACATGCCCAGATTCCCCACCGGGTCTTCAGAGAAAGGAATCAGCTCCATCGATGGCGACCAGGCCCACCAGATTGCCGGGTAGACCATGACCATAATGCCCAGCCAGAAGTTAGGCGTTGCCAGGCCGATGATGGCGATGGAGCGCCCCGCGTAGTCGGCCGCGGTGTCCTGGCGAATGGCCGAATAGATGCCCACCGGCAGGGCAATCACCAGCCCGATCACGATTGCCAGGAGGCCAAGCTCAAGGGTGACCGGTAGTCTACTGATTACCTGCTGCCTCACCGCCCCTCGACCCATCAGTGATTCGCCAAGGCTGCCGCGCAGGAGAATCCCTCCCAACCAGCGCGCATACTGTACGTAGCCAGGCACGTCCAATCCCAGCTGACGCTCAAGCCCTTCACGGTCAATCGTCCCCACCGTTGATATTTCCATCATCCGACCCAGCATTGCGTCTATGACATCCCCGGGGAGCAAGCGCACCGAGAGAAAGACCAGGATGGTCAACAGAAACAGCGAGAGGATCATCAGCAATAGCCGCCTGATGATGTAGGCTCTCATGTCACATACCTCGTTCTTGCACCATTCAATGAGTAAGGGAGCTGAGAAACTCAAGTCTCCCAGCCCCCCTTTTCTTAGGTTCAGCCACCAGGGCTGAAATCCCTAATGACCCATTTCTCTCTTCAGCGCAGAGTCGATCCACATGCGGGAGTACTGCAGCCAATACTGACCGCTTCCCAGGTTCAGCTCACTGTTGTATCCGGTGACCCAGGGCTGCGCCAGGACAAGCTGCGGGGCCATACCCCCCCATATGGTCCAGAACCTTGCATTCGCATACAGGTCCATCTCGCGAGCCAGTGCGTGCAACTCCTCGCGCGAGCTAGCCGCGTCGGCGGCTTCGACTTTCGCTTCATACCACGGATCTTGTGGGTTGGCTGTGTTCCAGTTGAACCGGTCGGAATAGTGGATGTATCCCGGGCTGAGGTTTGCCGTTATGCTGGTGACCATTTCGTAATCCCTATCACCCGTGACAGGAGTGAATTCGGCACCGGGGATGAGCTCAAGCTGTACGTCAACGCCAATTTCGCGCCAGAATCCAATGGCCAATTCCGCATATCCCACATCAAAAGATTCTATCCATTTCAACGTGGTCTCGAATCGAATGCCATCAGAGCCGCGAGGATATCCGGCTTCATCGAGCAGCGCCTCTGCCCCTTCCGGATCATAGGTAAAGACGTTCTTGACCTCTTCGGGCCACTCTTCGAACGGAACGAATTGCCCCGGGAACCGGCTTCTCCCAACAGGTGTCATTTCTGCCAGACCCTTGAAGTAAGCGGAGTTGGCTGTTTCGAGGTCCAGTGCCATCTGCAATGCCTTGCGCACCCTGATATCGTCAAAAGGTTTCTTTTGAACGTTCACACCAAACGACTCCTGCGACCTGAAGTAGACCGTGAACGCCTGAATCTCGGGGTTGGTCTGCTGGAGGCTATGTGTCTGGTTGACAATTCCACTCATCCGCGCTGAAATATCTACCTTGCGCGTGCGTATTGCGGAGATCATCGTCGCCACTTCCGGCATCATCAGGGCCCTTAGTTCGTCAACATAGGGTAAGCGGTTCTCCGGGTATTTTTCGTCGTATCCCCAGTAGTCTGGATTCTTGGTCCATGTCGCCGAGCTTTCTTCGACCACGTCAACCAGCTCAAAGGGCCCGGTGCCGACCAAGACCTTCCAATCATTAGCGTCGCCGTGTTCCTTGATTACCTCGGGGGGATACATATATGCGGTTTCGTCGTCGACGAGACCCAGCAGGGCACCAATGCTTGGCTCGCTTAGCTTGAAGACAACCGTGTAGTTGTCCGTAGCTGCTACCGATTCGACTTTGATCGGAGCAAGTTGAGCCGTCAACTGGGGGCTTGGTTCGGTGAAGCCGCTGCCCAGACCCAGCATACGGTGATAGTTGAATACGATATCATCCGCAGTCAATTCTCGACCGTTCATCGGCGCCTTGTCATGCCAGTGCACGCCCTCGCGGACGTGGAAGATAATGGTGAGGTCGTCGGTCTGCTCCCAACGCTCCACCAGTGAGCCCCTCAGGAAATCTATAGGTGGCCAGGGCATATGCAACGCATATATGTCCCGGTTGATTGCCCAGTCCGCGATAGCCGGCTTATCCAGCACGGCAAAGACCAACTGGGACGCCCACCTGCCACCGGCCAAGGTGTCCGTATTCGCTGGCCAGCTATTCTTGGTGAAGGTCAGGGTCCCGCCATACTCCGGTGCCACCACCACCTCACCGGTGGTGGGGTCGGTCACGTACTTCTTGTCGGCCGCGGCGGCGGCCGTGCCCTCCTCTTCGCCGGCGGCCCAGAGGCCGGTTGCGGTCAGGACGAGCACGGACAGTACCGCGAGGCACTTCTTGAACAGAACGTATCTCATGAGATGACTCTCCTTGTTCTTGCGAGTCGTTTCCCGGGAGTGGTTGCCGCACTGCCGGCCCGCGCCCACTCCCCGCGGTGTGCCTGCGCAGTCGCAGGTACCCGGAACAGCGAGGACGGCAGGTGCTGGCGTGCGCGTCGGCCGCAGGCCGCTCGGGCACGCGCCGCACTGCATTGGTCGAATTCGTCAGGAGTTCCCGGCGCACCTCCTTCCAGGTGTGCAAACGCGGACCGCCGGGCGTGCGTCGGGACAGGCGTCAGGACGCCACGCGGGCAGTCGGGCAGCAACGGATCTGATGGGCCGGCAGTGCCGGCGGCGGGTGGTGCGAACAGAGTCCCCGGGGCGGGAACGGGTGCTACGGTTTGTGCGGTGGTGCGAAAGTTCGGAGGTTACGCGTGAGGGCGTGAGGGCGTGAGGGCGTGAGGGCCGCTGCTGCGTTACCATCATCCGTACAAGCGCCTGGAAGGTTTCTTTACGCATCATGTGCATCCGCACGAATCCCGTATCGGCAGCGTTGCACGGGCACGGCCCACGTGTCAATGACAAGGATCGCTGGGCACGCGAAGTCACGCGAAGTCGGGGCACTCGGCGCCAGCCGCGGGGAATTGTTCGTGCGTCCGCCTCGGCGCTGACGGCAACGGCTTCCTCGCCCAGCACGCGTGGGCATCGTAGTGGGTGTGGATGTCGACGAACCTGGGCGTCACCAGCATCCCCCCAGCGTCGGGCTAGAGTCGACGATCAGTCAATCGGGCACGGCGGATGTGGCAGATGAGGCGTATCTTGCCACTGCACCCGGAGAAGTATCATTACGAGTTTGAATTCATCCACCCGTTCGAGGACGGCAATGGTCGCCTGGGGCGGCTGTGGCAAACCCTCATCCTGACCCGCTGGCGGCCGCTGTTCGCCCACGTGCCGGTGGAGAGCCTGGTGCACGCTCGTCAGACCGCCTACTACCGCGCCATCCGTGCCGGTTCGGCCCGGCGCTTCCAGTGGCCAAGTTCTGGTTGGATCCAGTAAGACTGCAAGAGAGCGGAGGACTGAGACGCTCCGATCTCCGCGATATCGAGCGTCTCGTTACGGAGCATCAAGCGATCCTCATGGAGGCGTGGAGTGAATATTTCAACCGTCGAAGTGCGCGTGAGTGACGCCGCGAGCGTCGCGATTACCGAGAACACTCTCACGGCTGACCTCAGCGATGGGCGCACGATCTGCGTGCCGCTGACCTGGTATCCCCGGTTGGTGCACGCAACGATGGAGGAGAGATGCAACTGGAGGCTGGTCGGCGGAGGTGCAGGCATCCACTGGCCCGACCTGGACGAGGATCTGAGTGTCGAGGGTTTGCTGGCCGGGCGTCCATCGGGCGAGAGCCAGCGATCTTTCACGCGTTGGTCGCAGACCCATAACAGATCCTGACGAGAGCTGACGACAGTGGTCAGGCGCAGGCCCGGCCAGCTCGCAGCCGCGGCGCGATCGGCGCCGGCCACGTGTCGTGGTGTGCGCGTTGGACGCCGGTTGCCGGGTTGCCGGTTGCCGGGTGCGGCCGCTGACCCGTACCTTGCGGCTCCGGTGACCGACGCTGCCCCCTCCGCCATGCCGGCGACGCTGTTCGGGTTGCTGCGCTACTACCTGCGCCACCGGCGCGGCACCGTGGCGCTGCTGGGGGCGTTGCTGCTGGCCAGCACCGGCGCCCAGGCGCTGACTCCGCTGATCGTACGCCACGTGATCGACTCCGCGATGACGGGGGCGGCGCTGGCCGACCTGGTGTGGTGGGGCGCCGCCTATGGCGGAGCGGCTACCCTCGCCTTCGCCATCACGGTAGTCGCCACCTTCCTGAGCGTACGCATCGGCTGGCAGTCCACCAACGCCCTGCGGGTCGATCTGCTGCGCCACACCGTGCGCCTCGACCTGCGCTTCCACCACAACCACTCCCCCGGCGAGATGATCGAGCGCGTGGACGGCGACATCACGCTGATGAGCAACTACTTCGCCGAGTTCGTGGTACAGATCGTCGGCAACGCGCTGGTGATCATCGGGGTGATGGCGGTGATCTTCAGCCAGGACTGGCGCGTGGGCGCGGTGATGACCGGTTTCGTGGTGGTGTCGTGGTCGGTGCTGCTTGCCATGCGCAGCATTGGCGTCGAGCAGTGGCAGCGTACCCGGCAGGCGAGCGGCGAGCTGTTCGGCTTCCTGGAAGAGACCCTGACCGGCATGGAGGATATCCACACCAGCGGCGGCCAGCCGTTCGTGATCCGCCAGTTCTACAAGCAGCAGCAACCCCAACATCATCCTCGGGTCGTACCCTGGCTGCCCTCCCTGCGAGTTATCGTAGTCTTCGTAGAACGAGCTCAGGTCTATCTCTTGCAGCACATCGATGATGAAATACGCTACATGATTGCCCGGGCAGCCATTCCGCAAGGCTCGGCGGCAGAAGGAAATCCTGATCCGGCTCATACTCTCGGAACGTCGCTGTGCTCACACCCCACGCTACCACCGACAATGACGCCACTCAATGGCTCAGCGTGGGTGGGGGTTCTCCGATACGCTCCTAGAGCTAATCCTGGTCGGTTTGTCAGGGCAGTTAGGGCCAGTCAGGGCAGCTAGGGCAGCTCACGGCACACGCTCCACGGTGATTAGGGTCCCCAGGGAGGGTCGGTCGATGCGGGATATCCGGCCGTCGGGCCAAGTCACTTCGAGATGATAGGGGGCCTCACCGGCCTCATCGGTCAGTTGGCCAAGCCCAAAGTGGACACGAGCCGGGTCACTGGAGAGATAACCGCTGCTGGCGCGCATCTCGCGATGCAACGTCCCGTCTTGGGTGTGCAGACGCAATTGGGCGCCGATTGCGCGGCGATTCGGGGAGCTTTCCCGGTGCAGTTCCACTTCCAGCGCGGTCCCCCCACAGAGCCGATTCTCGAACAGCATGGCGGGTTTCGCAAGGTTGTTCACCACAATGTCCAAATCCCCATCGTTGTCCAGGTCCGCCATCGCCATGCCCCGACCGCTCTCGGTGGCGCCCAGTCCCCATTCCGGGACCTGCACAAACCGGCCGGTGCCATCGTTGCGCAGGGCTTGGTTTTCTTCCCTCAGTTCGTCTCCGGCTAAGTGCCCGAAGAGTTCAGAAGCAATCATGCCATTGACGACGTAGAGGTCGAGGAACCCGTCATTGTCCAGGTCCCCGAACTGCGCTGACCAACTCCAGCCAGTGGCATCGACCCCGGCTGCCTCAGCTCGTTCTACGAATCCTGCGCCTGCCGCCGTTCGGGTCTGCAAGACATTGGCGGCAATCTGGACCCCATCCTTTGGATCCATATCCCCGACCTTGTCCAGCACTGGGCCCCAGGCATGGTCCACTGATTCGTCCTGAGGATAGGGTTTCATGTCGGTGGCCAGCAGCTCCGGAATCCCATCGTTATCGACATCACCCTCTGCAAAGCTCATCGTGTTGGTCGTTGTTGAGGTGAACGGGGCAGCGTCGATCCAGCCTTCGGGCTTATTGAGGAACACCGCATCGGGCGGGTGGAAGTCGTTGCCGACCAGGATGTCGCGACGGCCATCGGCATCGACATCAGTTAGAATCAGCGCCAGGGCGGTCGCCTTGGCGGTAAGGCGCAAGGGGGTGAGGGCACCGCCGTCGTTGGTCAAAAAGAACACCCCGCCTCCCAAATCGGAGCCTAATCTGTGCACCAGTTCCTCCTCGCTCTCCCCCCGGAAAACCGCGCGTGCCAACGCGAGGGTACTAGCTGAAGATTCGTAGGAGGCCCCGACCATATCGAGGTCGCTGTCATCGTCCAAGTCGGCCCAGGCGATTGCATAGGCTTTGAAGCTGCCATGGAATTGCTCCTCGGCAACGCGTGTGAACCGAGGACCGTTAGGGCCGGCGCTGCCCCTCCAGAACGTGGGCACCCCGAGCAAGTGCGTAAACACCAAGTCCATCCGGCCATCGCCATCCACATCAACCGCGTTGACCGCGCGTGCGAGCGTCGAGTCCAGCGTCTCGCTCCGAAACTGCAACCCTCCCTCGTTCCAGAGCAGGGTGGTGGGCGCATGCAGCCCCGGCAGGACGATATCGATGAGGCCGTCGGCGTCGAGATCGGCCAGGGCCACGCCGGAGCCGTTGCCGAAAAAAAGGCCAACGCCGGCGGCAGTCCCCTGGGTGACATGCGGCAGACGATGGGACTCGAAGGCGTCGATACACGGACGCGTGTCCAGATTTAGGGGTTGAGACTCGACAGTGACGGAACCCTGGGGGCTCTCCGCATGCACCGTGGCACACACTGCCTGCAGGACCACCGCCCCGATGAGGGCGAAAACGCCAGCAATTCTCGGTGAACGGCTGGTAGAGGGGCAGAGTGTCATAAGCTCAAGCCCTCCGTATGTAAAATGCGACCATGCCCACCTGTTGGCCCACCGCGTGAACGTACGGCCCAGTAATACCCATTCCTCCCGTGAAAGGCAAGCACCGGACGGCCCGACCGGCATCGCCGAACACGTTTGTTGCCCAGACCACCGCGGCCAGAACAGCTCCCGGCCAGAAAGCTGCGTGGCGACACCACGCTCGGCTCCCGCGTCTCGCTAGGAGCCTGGTCGAACTCAGCGTCCGCCGCTCCGCAGCCTCGGGTCGAGCAGGTCCCTCACCGCATCACCGAACATGTTGAGACAGTAAACGGTAACAGTCAGGGCAAGACCGGGCCAGAGAGCCAGCCGCGGGGCCGTCTCCATGAATTTGCGCCCTTCCCGGCTGAGCAGAGCTCCCCACTCAGGAGTCCCGAGTGGCAGACCGAATCCGAGGAAGCTCAGAGAAGCAATACTCAGGATTACGCCTCCTGCGCTTATGCTGAATCCGATAATCATGACAGGCATAATATTGGGGACGACATGTCGGATAAATGCTTTCCATTTTGAGCTGCCAATCGCCTCTGCTGCCTCAAAATACACATTCTCTTTGATGTCAATAACGGCGCTTCTCAACACTCTCGAACCGCCGATGCCTCCTGATATCCCCAGCACCAGTATCATCTGTGGCACACCCCGCCCAACGATGGAAATCACCGTCAACAACAGAATCAATCCCGGAAAAGATATCCAGGCGTCGACAAATCTCTGGACACCTAGGTCCAATTTGCCACCAAGGAACCCCGAAGTGCCGCCTATCAGGGTGCTGATCACGACACTAAGAGCGGTCGTTGCCAGACCCACGAGCAACGAAACACGAGCCCCGTAGATAAGGCGGCTCAAGAAGTCTCGCCCCAGTTGGTCGGTACCGAGAAGATACTGGGCTGATGGGCTCTTCATCATGTCAGAGATGTGTGCCTCATCATATGGATAAGGACTCACAACATCGGCAAAGATAGCCATTAGAATCAACAGCAATATGATAATCCCGCTGATCGTACCCAGTGGCTTCTCCCTCCACAGCCTGGTAAAGAAATCAGCCAGCTCAGAGCGTCGCTTCGGCGCAATTACTGATGATGATATCCCTGTGGCGTCACTCATAACGGACCCTCGGGTCAAGATAGGGATACGTCAGGTCGATGATTAGATTCGCCACTACAACCGCGGTGGCGAAAACCAGGTTTGTTGCGGAGACCGTCGTGTAGTCTCTTTCAGTGAGTGCAAACAGAAAGAGACGACCTAACCCCGGCAGGTTGAATATGTTCTCCATGATAACGGAGCCAGCTACCAGCAGAGGCAACTGCCCCCCCATCAGGGTAACTACCGGGATGAGGGCATTCTTTGTGGCGTGTCTCAGAACGACGATCCTCTCCTTGAGACCCTTCGACCAGGCAGTTCTTATATAGTCTTGCCTGAGCACCCCCAGCATCATGGTGCGCGTCAACCGCATTGTGCCTGCAGCCGCGGCCGTCCCCAGAATCAGGCTGGGAATGATGAGCACTCCGAGATTCCCCAGCGGGTCTTCCGTGAAAGGAACCCACTCCGCCGGTGGCGACCAGCCCCACCAGATGGTGGGGTAGATCACGACCATCAGGGCCAGCCAGAAGTTAGGCGTTGCCAGGCCGATGATGGCGATGGCGCGCCCAGCGTAGTCAACGGCCGTATCTTGGCGAATCGCCGAGTAGATGCCGACCGGCAGCGCTATCACCAGCCCGATTACGATTGACAGAACACCGAGCTGAAAAGTTAGCGGCAATCTAGCTAGTATCCTCGCCTCTATCGTGTCAGCGCCGCCCCCCAGTGTTTCGCCAAAGGTGCCCTGCAGGAGACCTCTAAAGTGGGACTCACCGGTAACCCAGTGAGGGGTCGGCAACACGCCTATCCAGCGTCCATACTGCACGTACACGGGCACGTCCAATCCCAGAAAACGCGTAATAGCTTCACGGTCAAAGCCCTCGAGGGGCTCACCATAGGTCGCCATCCTAAACACGATTACGTCTACTGCATCGCCGGGGATTAAGCGGACCGAGAGAAAGACCAGGATGCTCACTATCCACAAGGTGGGGATCATGAGCAACAATCTCCTGATGACATAGGCTCTCATGCGACACGCCTCATTTTATTTTTCCGGCGAAAGCGGGATATGGGAGCTGGGAGGCGCGCTTGCAAGCGATAGCCTCCCAGCTCATTTCCCAACTAATAACCCATCGCTTCCTTCAACTCCTGGTCGACCCAGAGGCGGGCGATGATGACGGACTCCACGTTAGTTGCCAGAATATATTCGCCGTTGCGACCTTTGACCCACGGCTGCTGCACGGTGTAGATTGGCGTTTCCTGACCCCATACGAAATACACCTGATCTCTTAAGCGCTCATTCATCTTTTTATACAGCGGCAACATCTCCTCTTGCGTGGTTGCATTGCTGGCGGCTTCAAAAAGGGCGTCAAAAACCGGATCGGCGCACTGGCAGCGGTTGGCAGAAGCACCAGTGGTGTGCTGACCCAAAAAACCCGAGGGATCCTGATATCTCCCCGCCATTGTCATACCACCAAAAAAGTCCCACTCTGCAGCACTAACGGTAGCTGCCCAGTCCGCACCTGCAACTGGAATAACCTCTAGCTCAATGCCAATGTCACGGAAGTATGTCTTGCCTACTAATTCTGCATAGTCTAGATCGGTGAGCTCGTAATGTGCCATTGTGAGCTTGAACCTGATGCCGTCGGCCTCGCGCGGATACCCCGCCTCATCAAGCAGCCTCTCGGCCTCTGTCGGGTTGTAGTCATAGAGCTTCTTGATCTCTTCGGGCCACTCTTCAAATGGGGTGCCAACCCCTGGGATATTGTTGGCTAGCAATGATTGAGGTGTCGGGCTTCCCCACCCTTTGAAGTAGGTATTGTGAAGTGTCTCACGGTCCAGTGCCATCTGCATTGCCTTGCGCACCCGGATGTCATCAAATGGCGGCTTCTGCATGTTCATGCCCATACCATAGTCCGACCGGTTAACATGCTCGGTTATCACGATTTCAGGGTTGGTCCGTCGCAGGTTATTCTCATCGTCCTTGCTTTTGAGCACGGCGCTACTGCGTCCGCCCTGGAAATCGACCCTACCCGTGCGAAAGGCCGCAGTCATTGTTGCTTGGTCCTGCATAATCAGCCACCTGAATTCGTCAGCATAGGGCAGGCGGTTCTGCGGGAATTTCTCGTCGAAGCCCCAGTAGTTAGGATTCCTGGTATAGGTTACAGAGCTGCTCTCGACATACTCAGCCATCATCCAGGGTCCGGTGCCGATCAGGTTCCTCCAATCCTTCATGTCACCGTATGTGTCGATTACCTCCCTTGGAACAATGAGCATGGTCGTCGCGTCGACCATAAGCGTAAGCGCACGGGGGTCTGGCTGTTTCAGCTTGATAACAACCGTCCATGTGTCCGTTGCTGTTATCGATTCGACCGGAACAGCTTTCCAATGACCGATGTGGGGGGAAGGTTCGGTTTCACTGAACTCGGTCCCTGTCAGTTTATTTCCCAACATGCGGTGAAAGCTATATTCTACATCCTTGGCAGTCATCTCCCGTCCGTTCACCGGTGGCTTATCGTGGAAGTTAACGCCCTGGCGGATGTGGAAGGTATAGGTGAGGTTGTCCGAGGAAATATCCCAGCTTTCCGCCAGCGCCCCTATCACGGCAGATTGCGGAAACACTCCAGGAGTTGTCCAGTCCCATACGTCCCTATCTATTCCCCAGTCGCCAATGCCTAGCTTCTCTAAAGTACCATGGGTATAAGCACCCAACTGAGGGGCCGAAAGATATATGTCAAAAGTCGCTGGAGCCCAATCTCTACTGAGAGCGGTTATTGTCCCGCCATACTGCGGTGCCTCCACCATCTTACCGGTGGTGGGGTCGAGCACCATTTCCTTCTCCGTCGCCGCTGCCGGCGCCTCTTCCGTGCCACCGCCAGCCCAGAGGCCGGTTGCGGTCAGTGCCAAGCCAATCAGTACGGCGAGGCACTTGCGAAATTTCATATACACCATAAATTTCCTTTGCGCGAGAGTAGGATCTACTGCCGGCCCCTCGCCTACTCTCGCGATATGCCTGCAATCCGCAGGTGATCAGAAAGCGAGGGCGACACCCTTTAGCGGCCGACGCCGCTCGGTCCCGAGCCGCGTTAGTCGTAGGGAGATTTCATCCCTTGCCTCCTTTCAGCTGGGCATGCCGCAGAACACCACGCGGGGTGGCGGTCGGACACGTGGCTACGCATGTTGAGGTGGACTGGTGGAAGTGGCGGCCGATGAACTCGGCCGTGGAACGCACGGATGCGTGGCGCGGGTGCGCCACGCGGATCAATAGTGCCGCGCTCAGCACCGGCGCCAGGCGGTCGGCCGGTGCGCGGCTAGCGGCGCGGCTAGTCGGTAGTCGGTAGTCGGTAGTCGGCGACTGGGCTGGATGCTGTCGGTGCCCATTCGCGGGCGAGTGTAGAGGCCGGCCCGAATCCGTGTCAAGCGCGACCCAACCCGCTCATCGCGCTGCGTCACCGCCAACCCGTCAATGCGCTGACTGTCATCATGGCGCTTCATCACCGATCCGTCGAACCCCAGGCGGGGCAAGCTACCCGTGGATGCGGCCACCCTGTCAACGACTCGGAGCTCACCAAACGTGACCGCCAACCGGCCACTGCGCTGACTGTCATGGCGCGTCATCACCGTTCCGTCGGACCCCAAGCGAGGGGAGCTTGCTATGGACGCGACCACCCTGTCAACGACTCGGAGGTCACCGAACGTGACCGCCAACCGGCCACTGCGCTGACTGTCGTCATAACGCGTCATCACCGTTCCGTCCGACCCCAGGCGAGGCGAGCTTGCTATGGACGCGACCACCCTGTCAACGACTCGGAGGTGACCGAACGTCACCGACCGTGACCGTCAACCGGTCACTGCGCTGACTGTTGTAGTCGCGCCTCATCCCACCTCCGTTCGGACAGGGAGAATGCAATAGAGGGCCCGGCGCAACGAAAGTCAACAGCGAGTTTACCCCCGGCTCTCAAAATCGAAGGTCGCGTGTCGTCCCCGGCGGTACCGAGCGCCGGCCGAACGTCGCGGCGACGGCCTTGCGAAACGAAGGTCGATCCAATAGCGTCAACCGCCCGCTGACCCGGCGGGTCGTCGATGGGAGCGGACAGGAGTAGCCGCGGTGGCTTTCCAGCGTCCGCTCATAAGGTCGACGACTCACCGTGCCCTTCCCGTCGACGACCGGTTGGACAGTGAGCCGGTGGGGACTCCTTGATGCCGGGCTGCTGGACGACTAGCAAGTCCGAACAGTTTGAATCTACAGATGCAAGGCGACCGGCGCGGGTTCGGAGCGATTGCCGTGGTGCTGGGCTACATCACCAGAGACCAGCTGGACCGGTGACCTACAACGCGCGTGCGGTCGCCGTGCAGATCATCGAACAAGTCGCGGCGCGATCGCCGATGCCAGTTGACGAAGTGGTCTGGACGAACTGCGGGCTACGTACAATCTGGCGTTCTTCCTTCACAAGCGGCGGTGCTTGGGTTCGATGCGGGTGAGCGCCGACGATATCGAGATGGTTGCTGGGGACAGAACGATGCGACGCTGGTTTACGCTGCAGATAGAGTTTGTCCTCGGCTGGCTGGCCAACTGACCAATGCCCCCGCTCTCGTTCGACGACCTGGCTTCGCTGGACGACGAGTCGTTGAAGTTGGTTCTGCAGTCGGTCGTCTATGAGCACCTGCTGCCCGCGCTTGCGTTCGCAAGCGAAGAGCTGAAGGGTCGGGTGCTCGGCCTCCTCGACGACAAGGCCCGCGAGCTGCTGCTCGACGATCTTCGTGGTGAGAACACCTCCGAGAGCGAGGCGGCCATTGCACAGATTGCGATCGAGAAGATCATGGGCGCGGGTCCAGAAGAGTCACGAGGTTGGGAGGAAGATCGGGGTGACGAGGCGATGATCCATCACCTCACGCTTCGTCGAGGTAACCTTCAGCGAGGTGTGAGGAGCCGCCCAGTCCAGCGACATGGGTGCCTCCGCGCGGCGCGTATGCTTAGTGGTTGCAGAAATGGTTGCAGCTCGGGGCCAGCAGTATGGAGCATATGACGTAACGCGCTGGTAGACGGCAGTTCTTGCTGCCTGCCGACCGCAATATGGCCAATATGCGAGGCTGAAGTGACTGTTAATCACTAGGTCGCAAGTTCGAGTCTTGCCGGGGGAGCTACTCGTTTCGAATTAGTGCTCCTGCTACCAGGTGGCTGAGGTGCCGGCGGCGTTGCGGGCAACGTAGAGGAGCTGGCGGTGCTGAACTGTGCCACAAGGCCCCTTGTCGTGACGTGGGCCGTCGCGCGTAGTCCGTCTCGCAACTCAGGTGTTCAAGAAGTTCCGCTTCCGGAATGCGCCTGTGCTGTCGGTGCCGCCTCTCGCAGTACCACCACTTCCTTACTGAGGCGTCCCTTCAGTCGTGCTTTCTCCACCTCGAGCACGTAGCGCGTTTGCAGGTTGAGCCAGAAGCGCTCGGTCGTGCCAAAATAGCGCGCAAGCCGCAGCGCGGTATCAGCCGTGATCGCCCGCTTGCCATGCACGATCTCGTTGATCCGCCGAGTCATCGGCCGGATATGCGGTTCCCTTCAGACGACGGATCGCTACGTCGGACCGGACCGACAAGTTTCGCCCAGAGAGCGCCCGATTAGCAGCATCGACGTAGCTGACCGGTTCGGTCAGCGGGTTCCATGACCCGTCGTTGGTGAGCGTGATGGGTGGTGACTCCGGACGCGCCCAATCGCCCGCGCCCTCCATGGCGCGGGAACGCCTGTGTTGGGCCCCATGGACGGGGCCCACGAACGGGCGACGCGTCAGTCGTGTGATGAGTTACCTGTACACTTCGCCGACTCGGTCTGCGGTGCCGCGGTGCCCTGGCGCTGCTTCGAGCTGACCGGCCAGGTCACGCCCATACACAGCCGGCGCTCGTTGACCTGGTCGGACGCGTTCCGGGCGCGCCTCCGGAAAACAGCAACAACCGCTCCCAGCCCACGACGTCCCTGTCGCGGGCCGGGAGCTACATGCCACCCGTGGGGCCAGGGATGGCGTCACGGGTGGAGGTCACCGGGCATCGGGCGTGACACCGCCCCGGCTGCCGGTCGGCCGCGCACGCAGGGGGCGGCGCGGCGGTACGGAAGCCGAAGGATGCCGGCGCCGGAGTGATCGAATGCGAACACATCTGGGATGCCGACCCGCTCGAACATTGGTGGTGCGGTGGACGGCCGCCCGTGCGCAGGCGCGTGCTCACCTGCGCTGCCGCATGCGCGCCTTCTTAGACGGCCCTGGCGGCAGCGGCACCCAGGCGTCCCCCGCTACCACGTAGCCGCGGGTCGAGCAGGTCCCGCACCGCGTCGCCGAACATGTTGAGGCAGTACACGACAATCGTCAGGCACAGGCCCGGCCAGAGCGCCAGCCGTGGCGCCACCTCCATGTATTGACGTCCCTCCCGGCTGAGCATCCCTCCCCAGCTTGGGAAGGTGGGGGGAAGACCGAATCCCAGAAAGCTCAGAGAGGCCTCGGCTATGATCACTCCGCCGATGTTGATGGTGAAGATGACGATGGCCGGAGCCGCGATATTGGGCAGCACGTGCCGGATGAGTGTCTGCCATTTCGAGGAGCCGATCGCCGTCGCGGCCTGAAAATAGGCATTCTCCTTTACGCCGACAACTGCCCCCCGCACCACCCGCGAGGCGGGGATGCCCCCTGATACGCCCAGCACCACGATGATCTGCAGCATCCCCCGCCCCAACAACGACATGATCGTCAACAGCAGCAGCAGTCCTGGGAAAGACATCCACGCATCCACAAATCTCTGCACGACCAGGTCCACCCGGCCACCGAGGAATCCTGTCGTGCCCCCGATCAGCACGGCCACCACCACATTGAGCGTGGTGGCGGCCAGACCCACGACCACAGAGAGACGAGCCCCATGGATGAGGCGGCTCAAGAGGTCCCGACCCAGATGATCGGTGCCCAGGACATACTGAGCGGATGCGCCCTGCATCCTGTCTCTGAGGTGTATTTCCATGTACCTGAACGGGGCCAGCACGTCCGCGGAGATGGCGATGAGCAGCAACAGCACTACGATGATGCCGCAGATCGTACCCAGCGGCTTCTCCCGCCACAGCCTGACAACGAAATCCGCCAGCCCGGCACGTCGCTTGGGCGGATCTACCGCTGTGTGTATCCGTACGGTCATTTGTGACGGACCCGGGGATCTAGGTAAGGATAGATCAGGTCGATCAAGAGATTGGCCCCCATGACCACGGTGGCGAAGAACAGGTTTACTCCCGAGACCACCGGGTAGTCTCTGTCATTGAGGGCATTCAGCATCAGAGCACCCAGCCCCGGCAGGTTGAATATGTTCTCCATGATGACCGAGCCACCCACCAGGATCGGCAGCTGCAGGCCGACCAGGGTAACCACTGGGAGCAGAGCATTCTTCAGTGCGTGTCTGATCACCACTGCCCTCTCCTTGAGACCCTTGGACCAGGCCGTGCGGATATAGTCCTGCCTGAGCACCTCCAGCATCATGGTGCGGGTCATCCGCATGGTGGCTGCAGAAACAGCCGTCCCGAGAATCAGGCTGGGAATGATGAACACGGCGAGGTTCCCCAACGGGTCTTCCACGAAAGGAATCAGCCTCATCGGTGGCGACACGCCCCACCAGATTGCCGGAAAGATCATCACCATGATTGCGAGCCAGAAGTTGGGCGTTGCCAGGCCGACGACGGCGACAGTACGCCCCGCGTAGTCGGCGGCGGTATCCTGGCGAATCGCCGAGTAGATACCGACGGGCAGGGCTATCAGGAGCCCGATTACGATTGTCATGATTCCAAGCTCGAGGGTTACCGGCAATCGATCTATTATTCTCTCTTCTACCGACCAATAGCCAAACAGTGATTCGCCAAGCGTGCCGTGCAGGATGATTCCTCCCAACCAGCGTCCATACTGCACGTACACAGGCACGTCCAGTCCCAGCATTCGCTCGACCGCTTCGCGGTCAACCCTGCCATACCCACCCCCCGCCCCCGAATCTCCCATCCTAGCCACCAATACGTCGATCGCATCGCCCGGGATGAAGCGGACCGAGAGAAAGACCATGACACTCAGGATGAACAGGGTGGGGATCACCAGCAGTAATCGCCTGATGATGTACGCTCTCATCTCATACCCCTCACTGTGCTTTACCTGTCACGGCTCAATGAAAAAGGGAGCTGAGAGCTCGAACCTCCCAGCCCCCTATGCCCTTAGCTATCGCTGTAGCTGTAGCCACAGCTAGGATCGATCAAGAGAGGTGGAGCCCCTAATAGCCCATCTCTTTCTTCAGATCCTGGTCAATCCAGAGGCGGGCGAGGATGCTGTTCCCGGCCTGCGGGCCCCAAATTTCACCGTTATAACCTTTGAGCCACGGCAAAGCCGCCTCGATTTGCGGTACTTTCGTACCCCAAATAATCCAGTGGTTCTCTACAATGTACATATTTGCCTCTTTAAGCGCCCGCTGCTGCTCCTCAATACTCTGCGCCGCTGCGGCGGCTTCATACAAGGCCTCATAAGTCGGGTCTATGCCTCCGGGCAGGTTTGCCCCTTGTACCGAATAGTACCCTATTGTGTTGAGTAAGTCTTGAGAATCGACGCCCGAAGCCGTCCAGGCCAGACCTTCAAAATCATGTCCTGCAGAAACACGAGCGCCATACGTAGCGGCGTCCACTGCATCAATCGCCACCTCAATGCCGATCTCAGCCCAGTAGCCGGCAACTAATTCTGTATAGGCCACGTCCTGGTGGACCACGCTGTGGACTACGTCGGTCTTGAACCTCACGCCGTCCGGGCCGCGTGGATACCCCGCTTCATCGAGCAACGCTTCTGCCCCTGCCGGGTTATAGGTATATTCTTGCTGAAGCTCTTCGGGCCACTCTTCAAATGGGGTGGAAACCCCAACGACAGCATCCCCAGCGAGACCCTCAGGTTTCCAGTTTCCTAAGCCCTTATTGAAGGTGTTGTTGATGGTCTCGTGGTCCAGTGCCATCTGCATTGCCTTGCGAACCCTGATGTCGCTAAATGGTGGCTTGGTTGTTTCCATTGCATAGGCAGAGTTGGACCGGTTGGTAAACGGCCACTGCGCGATTTCGGGGTTGGTCTTCCGTAGGTTA
The DNA here is from genome assembly GCA_965262935.1 of Spirochaetia bacterium. Taxonomy (GTDB): domain Bacteria; phylum Spirochaetota; class Spirochaetia; order SZUA-6; family Bin103; genus Bin103. The sequence continues at coordinate 4,226,535 of OZ253572.1, forward strand.
TCTGCAATGTCCATAGACCTGAGAGTAGCACCGCCGATCCAACCTACGTAATCAACCTTACCCGAGCGCAGTGCCGCCAGACGTGTTGCTCCTTCTGACATAATCAGCGCACTTATCTCGTCAACATAGGGCAAGCGGTTCTCCGGGTATTTTTCGTCGTAGCCCCAGTAGTCAGGATTCTTGGTCCAGGTCAGAGAGCTTCCCTCAACATAGTCAGTCAGCTCATAGGGACCGGTGCCAACCACGTTCCGCCAATCTTGCACGTCGCCGTATTCCTTGATGACCTCCGGCGGCATCATCATAGTTGACCAGTGGATTAGGAAAGAGAACAGCGCGGTGAAGGTTGGTTCTTTCAGTTTGATAACAACCGTCCATTTGTCAGTGGCCGCTATCGATTCGACGGGCGCTGCACAAGCCGCTGCGCCCCGGCAATAGAGTACCGGTGGCTTGTTTTCCGCTGTGAACCCGCTGCCAATTCCGAATACTCGGTGAAAGTTGTATTCGACATCGGAGGCAGTGAACTCCCGGCCGTTCATCGGTGCCTTGTTATGCCAGTGAACGCCCTGCCGGATGTGGAAGATGTAGGTCAGTGGGTCGGGTGTTTCCCAGCTTTCCGCCAGAGCCCCTGTCACGGCAAACAGAGGAAGAACCGTGGGTGAGCTAAAGTCATATTCGTTCCGATCTATTGCCCAGTCCGGGGTGCCTAGGCGCTCTACAACGCCACTGATGACACCGTACGCCCAAGGATGGAACAAGTTGTCAAAAGTCGGAGGGGCACTTCTCCTGGCAAAGGTGATTGTGCCGCCGTACTCCGGCGCGCTCACCACCCTGCCGGTGGTGGGGTCTGTCACGTACTTCTTGTCGGCAGCGGCTGCCGGCTCCTCTTCCGCGCCAGCGGCCCACAGGCCGGTTGCGGTCAGTGCCAAGCCAATCAGTACGGCGAGGCATTTGCGAAATTTGATATACACCATAAATTCCTTTCCGCGAGAGTAGGATCTACTGCCGGCCCCTCGCCTACTCTCGCGATATGCCTGCAATCCGCAGGTGATCAGAAAGCGAGGGCGACACCCTTTAGCGGCCGACGCCGCTCGGTCCCGAGCCGCGTTAGTCGTAGGGAGATTTCATCTCTTGCCTCCTTTCAGCTGGGCATGCCGCAGAACACCACGCGGGGTGGCAGTCGGACACGTGGCTACGCATGTTGAGGTGGACTGGTGGAAGTGGCGGCCGATGAACTCGGCCGTGGAACGCACGGATGCGTGGCGCGGGTGCGCCACGCGGATCAATAGTGCCGCGCTCAGCACCGGCGCCGCGAGGTCGGCTGCTGCGCGGCTAGTCGGTAGTCGGTAGTCGGTAGTCGGCGGCTGGGCTGGATGCTGTCGGTGCCCATTCGCGGACGAGTGTAGAGGCCGGCCCAAATCCGTGTCAAGCGCGACCCACCGCGTTCCAGCAATTCTCGGTGAACGGCAGTTGATGGCCCTGAAGAGACAGTCTGGAGGGGCCCCCACCATTTGTCAACCCCCGCCACGAAAGGATTCCGGGGGAGGGAGGGTAGGCAAGGGTAGGACGCGCCGGTTGCGTTGCCGCTAACCGGTGGCAGCGCTGAGTAGTGTTTTCAGCCATCCTTTGCATCCGTTCAAACCTGAGCCTGTTAGTATGCCACCCCTGCGACAACAAATCAACAGGAAAAACAGGCGAATTGAAGGTTTCTTGAGATTTCGTTCGGGCAGCCGCGGCAGCCGAGAGCCCCTCGCGGCGCCGACTCGGGCGCATCGCCCCTCCAGAGCCGTCATTCGCCGGCGATGTGGCCGTCCGCAGGCCGTTCACCGTCCACATCGGCCTCACAGCGGCCCGCTGAGGGCCTTCCAGCCCCTCGGGGGTAGCCTGGGGTACCCCCTGCAACACCCGTCAACGCCGATTCCCGGCACCGCTGGCTCCGTATTGACCGCGCCGCCACCGCCCGCAGCCCAGCCTGGTCGGGTCGCAGCCACCTCCAGGACCAGCTACTAGCGACGGCAGACCTCCTCGAGCGTCAAGCCGCCGCTCCGTCAGTCGCCGCGCGCGGGGGGAATGGGCCGTTGCTGCGGCCGTCGCGGCGCTCTGGAAGTGCAACGGCGAGCCGCTCGTCGGTTGAGTTCGAGGCTGCTCGGACAGGAGCGGCAGCACGAGCGCCGCCGCGGCGACGATCTCGGCACTCGGACCCCTTCAGGGCCGGCATTTACCGCCGATTGGCCGGCCCCCTGAGGGCCCTCCAAACCCAGGGAGATACCCCAGGGTACCCCGCGGAATCCCGCAACGTGCCCGTCAAAGCCGTTCCCCACCACCGCTGACACCGCTGACGCCGCGCGGTCCGCCACCCCGGCTCCCACCGGGACCAGCAATCGAAGGACCCGCCGCGTGCGGTCGTCGGGTTGCTGTTCCAAGCCGGCTGCCTCTGCCTGCCGCGCGGCTGCCGGTCGAGTTCGCCGACCGCGCGCCAGCATGCGCGCCGCTACGCCGACGATCCCGGCACTCGGACCCGTTCAGGGCCGGCATTCACGGCCGATTGGCCGGCAGCGGGCCGCTCGGCGTCCGAGTCGGCCTCATAGCGGCCCCCTGACGGCCTTCCAAACCCAGGGAGATACCCCAGGGTACCCCCCGGAATCCCGCAAAATGCCCGTCAAAGCCGTTTCCCACCACCGCTGACACCGCTGACACGCCGCGCGGTCCGCCACCCGGCTCCCGTGTGCCACCTCGAACATCAATCCGAGACCGGCACTGATCAGCGCTTGCAGGTCAGGAACGACGTGAGGTGCGGGCTGCAGAGCCCCCCTCAGTCGCGCCCAACCCGCGCGGCGGCTCGACGCTCTCCAGTTCGGCAAGATCAAGCCCGCACATCGCCTCCAGCCGCTGTGCGAGCGCGGACTCCTGGAGACTGTCGGGCAAGTGGTCGAGCCACGCTTGATACTCACCCTGGAGGTCGAGCAGGGTGCCTACCGCATCCTGCCAGCGCTGCGGTCGGGACCTGCGGTCTTGCGGCCTGCGGTACTGCACCCGGGGCTGCGCTGCCTTGCGGCGCTCTCGATAGCGCCGTTGTCGTTCCGCGTTACCTACCCCAAGTTTAACGTTCACACAGGCGATGCCCGCGAATTTCGGGTGATTTCTTGCGATTGCTGCCGGTCTACGAAGGATCCTGCCCTCAAATCGGCTCAATTGGCCAAAGTAGTGCCATACTCGTTCGAGACCCCATTGTCCGCCGCTCTGCGCACGATTACTCTTTCTCCCAGGTTCTCGGTCCCGACTTTGGAGGACTGAAACTTCCTCGTAGATGATCTCCCTGCCCGGGTGGGGCCGAGAAAATGGTCGCCGCGTAGCGAACGTGAACAGTTGTGGAGCAAATGTAGTGCCACTCGCCGATTTTCGACCCTCTAACTTATTGCCTTGTAGTAAGATAGATTAGAGCCGGTTAAACTTGGGCTACCGCCACTGCTCTACTTCCCGTTACGCTCCGTTACGTAACAGGTTCGGATTATCCGTGCACCGGTGCCGGTTCGCGCCGAGCAGTCTCACCGCGCCTCCAGCCGGGTCTCCGGTCGCTCCCGTGAGCGGCGGGGACGACGCTTCCCTCGCCCGGCCCACCTTCCCCCATCAGGCGGTCAGCGGTCGCGGAGCCCGGTGCTGTGGATCAAACTGCGTGCGGTCACGCAGCATCGCGCACGCCACCGCGAGCAACCGGTCCGCGACCGTACGCAGCGCCCGGCCATGGCGCTGCCCGCGCGCGCGCAGCGCCGCATACCGCTCCCGACTCACCGGATCGTGCTGGATCGCCACCCGCGCCCAGTGATACATCGCGTTGCTCAGCCGCTGGTTGCAGGCACGGCGCATGCTCACCTGGCAACTCTTCCCCGAACGCTTGGTCACCGGCGCCACTCCGGTCAGGATCCGCAAACTGCGGTAGTCTCGCTCAGCCAGCAACTATGAGGCCTCCGCGAACAGCGTGGCGAGCACGATCCGACCAACACCGGGCATCGAACGCAGGATGACGGCGTCACGCTGCGCTTCTGGTTCACCCGAGTCGTCGTCGGCCACAATCTCGGCCAGCAGTTCGTCGAGCCGGCTGTGCGCCTGTTTGAGTTGCTGGTCGACCAGCTTCAGCCGGGCGATAACGCTCGCGATGTGCGCCGTAGCCGCCGCTATCGTCCCGCGGCCCACCTCAAGCGGCTGCTGCCGGATGCGCAGCACACCGGCAGCCCCAGCTCGGCGCCGCGGCGGCGATACTCCGGCGCCGCAGGGTGACACCGCCGCTACCGAAAGGCAGAACCCGATCGCGATGCTGGCCAACGCTGCTCCACCGCGGCAGTCAGCGCCCGCTGCACTTTTGGATGGCGCCCGCGCAGGTGGCGTTCCATCGGCCGTGCCCGCCGCTGCCGCGCCGCCGCAGTTCGCGGGCGGCGCCTCGACGGATGGCTCCGATGTGGACGCTGGCGTGCCGGTCTCGCCGGTCGCCACTTCGGCGCCGCGGCCGGCACTCGGCGTGTCCCCTAACGGCGGACCGAGCGGCGCATCGGCCGCGGCAGCGAAGCACACGACCCGCGATACTGTCCGCAGCCGCCGCCAGTCCCCGCCTCGGCGTCACATTCCTGCGGCGGTCCGGCGGCACGTCTGGCAACGCGACGGAGGGCGCTGCTGTTATCGTGATCCGCTCACCGGGCGTCGCTGCACCTCGTCCCATCTGCTGCAGATCGACCACCTGCTGCGGTCGCCCAGGGGGGTGGCCCGGAGCCGTCCAACCTCCAGTTAGCGTACGCAGCACATCACAGGATGCGCCACGGCCACGGCCACGGACCGGCTGCACCGCCGGAGCCGCCGATGTAGCGCCTCCTCCGCGCTGCTGCCGCGCCGCGCGACTGCGCTGGCCGACGGCTCGCAGGTGGCCGGGCGGGGACACACTTCGCATCGTCGGGAGCCGATCGTGCATCCTCGCTGCCGCGTCATCAGGCCCTGGCCGGTCGCTGTCGCCGCGCTCGCGCAAGGCGTTGTCGTGGTGTGCCGTCAACGAATTGCAACTTGCTGCAGTCGCGGCGCCAGCCGCGTCGATTGTTCGCGTGCCCGCCTCGGCACTGACGGCAACGGCTCCTTCCCCAGCACGCCTGGGCATCGTAGTGGGTGTGGATGTCGACTAACACGGGCGTCACAGCATGACGCCGCCGTCGGACAGAGTCGACGATCAGGCAATCGGGCGCGGCGGATGCGGCAGATGAGGGGTGCGACCCCGTTTTGGGCAGGGGTAGAAAGACCTCCCAGTCAATAGCACGATGGCTACGACTGGGAGGTCAACATGGATAAGGAATTGGTCGCTCACATCGTTGAGCTTGTCAAGATGGAGTTGCGCAACAGCGCCGACGCCGACGTTGCCAGCAGTGCCACTGGGATGCTGAGGTTGGAACTGGTCGTGCACCAGTGCCTGATGGAGATGGGACGACAGGTAGTGCAGGACTTGGCGCAGCAGGCGGGCACCGGCTACCAGGGGCGGCGGGTGAAGCGTGGCAAGGTGGTGTATCGGTTCAAGGGGAATCGCGCCAAGACGGTGCACGGGCTGTATGGGCCGGTCACGGTGGAGCGCGCCTACTACTACGCCAGCGGTAGCGGAGAGACGTGGGTGCCGCTGGATGAGCAGTTGGGGATCGGAGACGGGCAGACCCCTGCCTGTGAGTACCATCTGGCCCAGTTCGCGGGCCAGGGACCATATCAAAGGAGTCTGAGTCATTTCCATACGATCTTTCGTCCCGCTGGATTGGATAAGATCTCACTGCACAAGACCGAATGCATGGTGGACGCACTTGGTGAGCGGCTGGAGGCGCAACGTCAGCAGGAAATTGAGGAGCTGTTCGCGCATGACGGCAGCGTGGCGGTGGCCAATAAGATCACTGGCACGATGGTGGTGTGTATCGATGCGGGGAAAGTACCGACGAAGGGTAACGAACGCGTAGATAATGACAAGCGAAAGAGATACGACCGCGAGTTCCGAGACGTCAAGGTGGCGAGTATCTCTGAACTGAAGTGGGACGAGGGACGACAGCAGGCGCGCTGCACCAAAACCTCGTATGTGCTGGGCATCGAGCATGCCGACGAGTTCTTCCAGCGTATCTGGGTGGAGATGAACCGACGCAGTGCGGACCTGACGAAACTGCGCTTGGTGTTCATCGGCGATGGCGCTGAGTGGATCTGGAACCGGGTGGCTGAGATCGACAACGCTGACAACGGTGTATACATCCTGGATTTCTGCCACGCCGTCGATCATCTTGCGAAGGTGTGCAAGCTCCTCTACGGGCAGGGCACGGCGCAGTTCGATAAGCATCTGCAGCAGTGGCGCGCCAGACTGCGGGAAGGCGGGACAGTCGTGATCGACGACCTGGAGCAATTGCGCGACAGTCACCGCGAGCACGGTGACGAGATACAAGGCGAGATCAACTACCTCGAGGCAAACCGCGAGCGCATGAACTACCCGCAGTACCGAGAGCAGCACCTGCCAATCGGCAGCGGCACGGTGGAAAGCGCCTGCAAGAACGTCGCTGCCGCGCGGATGAAGGGTAGTGGTATGACCTGGACCCTGAACGGGGCGCAGCACATGCTGCAGTTGCGCGCGTCGATCATGAGCGGGCGCTTTGCCCGCGACCACCAACATTCACTACCCGGCCCTCCTCAACCTGCCGAACTGCTGGCGGCTGCATAAGCGTGCACAAAATGGAGTCGCACCCGCAGATGAGGCGCATCTTGCCACTGCACCCGGAGAAGTAGATCATTGTCTCCCGTTGCGTGCTGCGTTGAGCGGCCACGGCGAACGTGACATGAGCGAAGCACCGCCTTACCGGATCACCCCCGAGATACTGTCGCTGGTGGAGCACATCGGCGAAGGGCTTGGCCGGGCGGAGGCGTTGGGAATTGCCCGCGATCTGCGTCTGCGGCGCGTCAGCCGCATCCGCTCGATACGCGGCTCCTTGGCAATCGAAGGAAATACCCTGAGCGAGGAACAAGTCGCCACGCTGCTCGACGGCAAGCCGGTCCTCGGATCGCTGCGCGAGATCCAGGAGGCGCGCAACGCAATCAAGGCGTATGATCGCTACGAATCGTGGGCACCGGGAAGCGAGCGAGACCTGTTGTGCGCGCACGGCGTGCTGATGGCCGGACTGCTCGACCACCCCGGCCGCTATCGGCGCGGCGGCGTCGCCGTCGACAGCGCCGGAGTGGTCCACCATGTCGCACCGCCGGCCGGACGCGTGCCCGAGTTGATGGCGGCGCTGCACTGGGTGGTGAGCACCGGCGACCATCCGCTCATCGTCAGCTCCGTGTTTCATTACGAGTTCGAATTCATCCACCCGTTCGAGGACGGCAATGGACGCCTGGGGCGGCTGTGGCAAACCCTCATCCTGACCCGCTGGCGGCCGCTGTTCGCCCACGTGCCGGTGGAGAGCCTGGTGCACGCTCATCAGAGCGCCTACTACCGCGCCATCCGTGCCAGTTCGGCCGCGGGCGAGAGTACGCCGTTCATTGCTTTCATGCTGCAGATGATTCAAGCAGCGCTTGGGCCGACCGTCTTGGGCGATCAAGTAACCGACCCGGTAACCGATCAGGTAGCGCGCCTGCTCCACCTGCTGCGCGACGATCCGCAGACTGCTGCCCAACTGCTGGCGAAGCTGGGACTGTCCCACCGCCCCACGCTGCGCGCCAACTACCTGCGCCCCGCGCTGGCCCTGGGACTGGTGGAGATGACCCATCCCGAATCTCCCACCGCGAAGAACCAAGCCTACCGCCTGACCGCGCGCGGACGCAGAGCAGGCGCTTAGTGCGCGTCCGTGACGCCACGAGCGTCGCGATTACCGAGGACACTCTCGCGGCTGACCTCAGCGATGGGCGCACCATCTCCGTGCCGCTGACCTGGTATCCCCGGTTGGTGCACGCAACGATGGAGGAGAGATGCAACTTGAGGCTGGTCGGCGGAGGTGCAGGCATCCACTGGCCCGACCTGGACGAGGATCTGAGTGTCGAGGGTTTGCTGGCCGGGCGTCCATCGGGCGAGAGCCAGCGATCTTTCAAGCGTTGGCTGGAGGCGAGGAAGCCTGCGAACTCCCCTACCACGCGCTGATGTCAACCAGTTTTGTCAGCCTGCCGGACATCGATAGCCTCCTCGCCGCCACCGCACTGGTGCACGGAATGACCGTCGTGACGCGAAATGTCCGTCACATCGCTCCAACCGGAGCATTGCATGTGAACCCGTTCGAACCCACAACAAATCCTGACTAGCCCGCACGCCGTACACGACAGTGGTCAGGCACAGGCCCGGCCAGCTCGCAGCCGCGGCGCGATCGGCGCCGGCGCGTGTCGTGGTGTGCGCGTTGGACGCCGGTTGCCGGGTTGCCGGGTTGCCGGGGGCGGCGGCTGACCCGTACCTTGCGGCTCCGGTGACCGACGCTGCCCCCTCCGCCATGCCGGCGACGCTGTTCGGGTTGCTGCGCTACTACCTGCGCCACCGGCGCGGCACCGTGACGCTGCTGGGGGCGTTGCTGCTGGCCAGCACCGGCGCCCAGGCGCTGACCCCGCTGATCGTACGCCACGTGATCGACTCCGCGATGACGGGGGCGGCGCTGGCCGACCTGGTGTGGTGGGGCGCCGCCTATGGCGGAGCGGCCACCCTCGCCTTCGCCATCACGATAGTCGCCACCTTCCTGAGCGTACGCATCGGCTGGCAATCCACCAACGCCCTGCGGGTCGATCTGCTGCGCCACACGGTGCGCCTCGACCTGCGCTTCCACCACAACCACTCCCCCGGCGAGATGATCGAGCGGGTGGACGGCGACATCACGCTGATGAGCAACTACTTCGCCGAGTTCGTGGTACAGATCGTCGGCAACGCGCTGGTGATCATCGGGGTGATGGCGGTGATCTTCAGCCAGGACTGGCGGGTGGGCGCGGTGATGACCGGTTTCGTGGTGGTGTCGTGGTCGGTGCTGCTTGCCATGCGCAGCATCGGCGTCGAGCAGTGGCAGCGTACCCGGCAGGCGAGCGGCGAGCTGTTCGGCTTCCTGGAGGAGACCCTGACCGGCATGGAGGATATCCACACCAGCGGCGGCCAGCCGTTCGTGATCCGCCAGTTCTACCGCCTCACCCGGCGCTTTCTGCGCCACCAGATCAAGGCCGCCATGCGCACCAATGTGATGGTCAACTCGTGGCTGATGGTCGACACGCTCGGCTACGCGGTCGGGCTCGGCCTCGGCGCGCTGCTGTACCTGAACGGCTGGGCCACGCTCGGCGTCGCCTACCTGGTGTTCCACTACGCCGGCATGATCTCGCGCCCGCTGCGCGTGGTGGTGTGGCAGATGGAGGACCTGCAGCGGGCGGCCGCGGCCGCACGACGCGCCGTACGGCTATTCCGGGAACGATCCGCCCTGCCCGCGCACTTCACCGGCGGGTCGCGCCGGGCCGCCCTGGCGCCCGGTCCGCTCGCCGTCGACTTCGATGCCGTCACGTTCGGCTACGATCCCGCCAATCCGGTGCTGGAGGAGATCTCCCTGCACCTGCCGGCGGGCGAGGTGCTGGGGCTGATCGGGCGTACCGGCAGCGGCAAGACCACCCTGTCGCGACTGCTGTTCCGGTTCTACGACGTGGATGGCGGCAGCGTCCGGCTCGGCGGCCACGACGTGCGCGCGCTCGACCTGGCCGCTCTGCGCGCCCGCCTGGCGATGGTCAACCAGCGCGTCGACCTGGTGCACGGCTCGGTGCACGACAACCTGACCCTGTTCGATACGGCGCTGCCGGACGAGCGGGTGCAGGAGGTGCTGGACGATCTCGGGCTGGGGAGCTGGTGGCGGGCGCTGCCGCACGGCATCCACACCGAGCTGGCCGGCCAGAACGCCGAGCTGTCCGCCGGGCAGGCGCAGCTGCTGGCCTTCGGGCGGGCGTTCCTGCTCAGCGCGCCCGGCGTGGTGGTGCTCGACGAGGCATCCTCGCGCCTCGACCCCGGCACCGAGCGCTCTATCGAACGCGCCGTGGACCGGCTGATCGCGGGGCGTACGGCGATCATCATCGCGCACCGGCTGGCCACCGTGATGCGCGCCGACTGGATCGCGCTGCTCGACGGCGGGCGGCTGGCGGAGTTCGGCCGCCGCACCCACCTGCTGGCCGATCCCGCTTCCGGCCTGTCGCAGTTGCTGCGCCACGGCTCCGAAGAGGTGCTGCAGTGAGCGCGGTCGCGCGGAAGGAGACGCCGTGAGCAAGCTGGCGACGCTGGCGCGGCTGCTCGCCTACCGCAAGTGGAACTTCCTGTTCATGGCCTGCGCGCGGGTGCTGGTGTTCGGCGTGTCGTTCCAGATGATCGGCATCGTCTCGCGCGTGCTGCTCGATGAACTGAGCGGCGACCGCCCGCTGGTGTTCGGCCCGTGGCTGTTGTGCGGCGGGCTCGTTGCCGTCGCCCTGGCGCGCTCGGTGGTGGTGTTCATCGACGTGCCGCTGCACTTCCGCACCCAGTTCGCGCTCGCTTCGCTGCTGCGCAAGAATATCCTGGAACGCGCGCTCAGCCGGCCGGCCGGCCACGCCCTGCCGCACACGCCGGGCGAGGCGATCAGCCGGCTGCGCGGCGACGTGGACGGCGTCGTGCAACTGCTGATGGAGGTCACCTTTCAGGTAGGCACGCTGGCGTTCGCGGTGGCCGGCGGCATCGTGATGGCCGGCATCGACCCGCTGCTCACCGCCCTGGTGTTCATCCCGCTCGCCGGCGTGGTCGTAGTCGTGCGCTTCCTGCGCCAGCGCATCACTACCGTCCACGAGCGCTTCCGGCGCGACACCGGCACCGTCACCAGCTTCATCGCCGAGCTGTACGCGGCCGTTCCGGCGCTGCAGGCGCTGTCCGCCGAGGAGCGCGCCGCCGACCGCTTCCAGCAGCTCAACGACCGCCGCCTGCACGGCGCGGTACGCGATCAACTGCTGACCAAGCTGCTCAGCACCGGGTTCGACAACCTGGCGCAGATCGGCACCGGCGTGATCATGGTAGTGGCCGCCGGCGCCATGATCGACGGCAGCTTCACGGTCGGCGACTTCTCCCTGTTCGTCTACAACCTGACCTATCTCTCGCAACAGGCGGTCGGCATGTTCGGCGGCTTCCTGACCCGCCTGCGGCAAGTGGGGGTATCGCTGAACCGGCTGCAGGAGTTGTTCGGCGACGCCGAGCAGCGCGCGCTGGTGGCGCCGAGCAGCGTGCATCTGCGCGGTCCCCTGCCGAGAATCCCCTACCGCCCGAAGAGCGCCGCCGATCGCTTCGAGCGCCTTACCCTGGAGGGGGTGTCGTTCCGTTACCCCGCAAATGCGGGGATGGCGCAAGGCAGGGCGGGCCTGCGCGGCATCGACCTGGAGGTGCGGCGCGGGCAGTGCGTGGCCGTGGTGGGGCGCATCGGCGCCGGCAAGTCTACGCTGCTGCGCGTGTTGCTGGGGCTGCTGCGCGCCGACGCCGGCCGGGTGCTGTGGAACGGGCGCCCGGTGGACGCGGCGGCCACCGCCCTGGTGCCGCCGCGGGTGGCCTACACGCCGCAGGTGCCGGCGCTGCTGAGCGCGTCGCTGCGCGACAACGTGCTGCTCGGTCTGCCGCGCGACAAGGTCGACCTGCCGTCGGCGGTGCGCGCCGCCATGCTGGAAACCGACCTGGACACCCTGGAGCGGGGCCTGGACACCATCGTGGGGCCGCGCGGGGTGCGCGTGTCGGGCGGCCAGGCACAGCGCATCGCGGCGGCGCGCATGTTCGTGCGCGACACCGAGCTGCTGGTGGTGGACGATCTGTCGAGCGCCCTGGACGTGGAGACCGAGACCCTGTTGTGGCGCAACCTGTTCACCCGCTCCCCGGAGGTGTCGGTGGTGGCCGTCTCGCACAGCCAGGCCCTGCTGCGCCGCGCCGATCTGATCGTCGTGCTGGAGGATGGCGCCATCACCGCGCGCGGCTCGCTACAGCAGTTGCTGGAAACCAGCGCCGAGATGCGCCACCTGTGGAGCGGCGCGCGGGCGGAAGCGGAGGCGGCGCGGGAGGCCGCGCAAGGCTAGCCCGTCAGCCCTGAGTCGTGTCCAGCCGGCGACCCGCGTGCCCGCGTGCCCGCGTGTAGCGGTTGCACGATTTCGGCGTTACGGATCAACCAAGGTGAGCATCTCATGCAGCCGTGAAGCGGGATCGGACAGCAGTCGCTGCCGCGGGCCATACTCGACCATCCGGCCGCCATCGAGGATCAGAATGTCGTCCACCTTCTCCACCGAGCGCGGGCGGTGCGCAATCACCACCCCGGTGCGGCCCTCCAGCAGCGTCTTCAGCGCCCGCTCCACCTCTTCCTCGGTGGCTGGATCGAGGCGCGCCGCCGCCTCGTCGAGGATGACGATGTCCGGATCGCGCAGCAGCACGCGCGCCAGCGCCAGCCGCTGCGCCTCGCCGGCCGACAACGCCAGTTGCGCGCTGCTGAGGATGGTGTCCAACCCGTTCGGCTGCGCCGTGAGCCACGGCAGCAGGTGCAGGCGGTCGAGCGCGTGCACGATGCGGTCGTCGTCGACGGCATCGTCGAACAGCGCCAGGTTGTCGCGGATGGTGCCGCCGAAGAACTGCACTTCCTGGGTGACCACTGCGATCCGGGCGCGCACCACCGACAACCGGAACGCACGCAGGTCGACGCCGTCCACGGTGACGCGGCCGCGGTCGGGGTCGTACAGCCGCGCCAGCAGGCGGGCGATGGTGGTCTTGCCGCTGCCGGTGCGCCCCAGAATGCCGAGCGTACGCCCCGGCGCGATGGTAAGCGAGAGGTCGCGCAGTACCATCTCTTCCTCAGGCTGATCAGTGCCCTGCGCCATGGCCGGGTAACGGAAGCTGACGCGCTCCAGGGCGATGCCGAGCGGCCGGCTCGGGAACCGCCCGCGTGCCCCATCGATGAGCGAACTGCGCGCCGACAGCAACCGCTGAATGCGGACCAGGTTGCCGCCCGCCTTCTGCAACTCCTCCATCTGATGCGCCAGGTCCTCGAACGGCCAGAACAACAAGTTGATGTAGCTGAACATCAGGTAGAGGGTGCCGAGGGTCATGTCGCCGCGCAGCGTCAGCATACCGCCCCACGCCATCATCAAGCCGGTGCCGATCCCCATCACCACGTTCACCGCCGGCCACACCAGGGTACCGAAGCTGTAGGCGCGTCTGGCACGCAACACCTGGGCCGCGACCAGGGCATTCATCCGGCGCATGGTATGCACCAGGCCGCCGAGCACCTTGATCTCCTCTATGGCCGCCAGCCGCTCCTCCACGAATCCATGCAGATCGGCGGTCGCCTCGCGCAGCCGTTCGTGGTAGGGCACGCCGAAGCTGCGCAGCTTCAGCAGCACCGCGGTCACCGCCACGGCGAACAGCAGCAGCGCCAGGCACAATTGCCAGTCCTCGATCAGCAGCGCGACCAGGATCCCCACCAGCAACAGAGCCCCCGCCAGCAGGCGCAGCGAGAACTGCGAGAAGAAGGTGGCAAGCTGATTGGTGTCGCCGTCCATGCGCTCTTGCATCGCCCCCGGCGGGTGCCGCCCGATGACGCTCATGTCGAGGCCCACGGTGTGGTGGAGCAGATCGGTGCGCAGCCGGTTGGTGGCGCTCCATGCGACGCTCTCGCTGAAATACGCCGTCAGCCCGCGGGTGAGCTGACGCACCGCCGCCACCGCCAGAAACAGGGCCGCGGTGCGCACCATTGCGGCCGAGGGGCCAGCGGCAAGCAGGTCATCCACGATGCCGCGCAGAAGCTGCGGCGCGTAGACTCCGGCGGCGGTGTGCACCACGAGCATGAGCGCCAGCAGGGCGACCTGGCCCCGGCAATGGGCCAGATAGCGGGTCAGAAAACCGCGGTAGAGAGCGAATGAGGGCCGCACCGGAGTGCTCCTATCCTGCCAGCGCCCGCTGAGCGGCGCCGGCCGCGGCCCAGATGTGGCGCATTTCCGCGCACGTGGAGAGCAGATGTTCGAGCGTGCCGGTGCCGTCGATGCGCCCGTCGCGCAGCGTCACGATCTGATCGGCGCGGCGCAAAACGCGCTGGCGATGCGAAACCACCAGGCAGGTGGGCCGCGCGCTGGCGTCGCGGCTCAGCAGCCGATCCCACAGCAGGCGCTCGGTGGTCGTGTCGAGCGCACTCGACAGGTCGTCGATCACCAGGAGGTCTGCGCCGGCCGCCAGCATGCGCGCCGCCGCCAGCCGCTGCACCTGGCCGCCCGACAGGCGCAGGCCGCGCGGGCCGACACGCGTCTGCAAGCCCTCCGGCATGGTCGTCAGATCGGGCTCCAGCACCGCATCGCGCACCGCCCGAGCCACTACCTCGTCCGCCACCGGCGCCCCGAGAGTGATGTTGGCGGCGATCGTGTCGCTGAACAGGCGCGGGATCTGCGCCGTATAGGCGACCCGCGGCGGCACCATGGAGCGATCGGGATGCGCCACTTGCGTGCCGTTCCACAGCAGCTCGCCCGCCTGCATCGGCAGCAGGCCGAGCAGCGTCTTCAGCAGGGTGGTCTTGCCGGCGCCGACGCGCCCGGCAACCACCGTGAACGATCCGCGTTCGAGGGTCAGCGAGATGTCGTGTATGCCGGCCTGCGCGTGTGGGTGGCGGTAGCTCATGCCGCGCACCTCGAGGCGCTGCAACGGCGCGAGGTCGGCGGCGGTGGCCCGCTGCAGCAGGACGAGCGGCCGGTGGCGGACCAGATCGGCGCCGGTGCTGCCGGCCGGCGCCGCCGCCAGCAGGCGGCCCACCGATACCCGGGCGCGCTTCACGTTCACCAGCATGCCGCTCAGCCAGTTGGCGTAGTCGGCTACCCGGTCGAGGTAGGTCACGAACAGCACGAAGGCCCCGACGGTGAAGGCATCGCCGCGCGCCGACAAGCCGATGTAGGCGAGCAGGATCGCCGTGCACACCACGGCCGTACCGTCGGCGATCCCCTCCAGAACCTGGGCCAGCACCTTCTCCCGCAGCGCCGCCCGCCGGCGAACCCGATTCAGCCCCTCCAGGTGGCGCCTCATGCCCGTCCGGTTCGCCGCCAACTGGAACGTGGCGAGCGAACTGAACACCTCGCCGACAAACTCGGCCACGTCCGCCCCGGCCACCCGGGCGGCGCTGCGCAGCGCCGCGACTTTCGTGTTCACCAGCTCCGCGGCGAACGCCGACAGCACGATCGGCACCACGACGATCAGCGTGATCAGCCAGTCGACCGTGCCCATGATGACGATCGCCGCCAGCGCGAAGCCGATCAAGCCGAAGCCGTCGATCAGCTCCTCCAACGCGAGACAGGCGGCGTCGGCGTCGTCCCGTACCCGACTGACCGTCTCGTTCGAGCTGCGCGGGGCCGCCAGGGCGCCCGGCTTGGCGGCAATGAGGCGGACCAGATTGCGGCGCACCAGTCCGGTGACCCGCGTCCACAGGTCTCCCCACAGCCAATTGCTGCCGACGCCGACCAGACCGCGGGTGACGCCGATCGATGCGAGCAGTACCAGGATCAGCCACGGGGTGATCACCTGCGGCGCGTCGCCGGCCAGACCGTCATAGTACACCTTGATCAGGTAGCCGGGCAGCAGAGGCGCCATGTGCGAGAAGGTCCAGGCCAGCAGATTGGCCAGGAACAGGCCCGGGCGATAGCTCAGCAGACCACGCAGGAAACGCACCATGCCGGTGTCGGAAGGAGCCACGGGAGCAGGCTGAGCCATGGAGCCGGCAACTTACGCAGCGCGCGCGCAGGCGGCAAACTCGGGGTGCTGCCGGCTGCCGACAGAATAGACGGGGCCGTTGACAGCGCTCGGCGGCGGTGGCAGGCTCACCGAGTCTCATGGCGTTGTTTACCCGAACGCGCGGTTGGAGTTGGCCGGTCGCGCTGCTGCGGCAGGTGATCTGCGCAGCCGTGGCCCTGGCAGCCGTCTCAGCGGGTGCGGAACCGGAGGTGCACTCGGTGGCGCGGCTCTGGAACGAGGAATTGCTGAAGGCGATCCGCAACGACTTCGCCCGCCCGCCGCTGCACGCGCGCAACCTGTACCATGTGGCGGTAGCGATGTGGGATGCTTGGGCGGTGTACGACGATGTCGCCGAGCCGGTGTTCCTCAAGGAGCGCCAGCACGCCGACGACGTCGCAGCGGCGCGCCACGAGGCGATCAGCTACGCCGCCTACCGCGTGCTCTACCGCCGCTACCAGATCTCCCCCGGCGCCTACGAGTCGCTGCCGAGCTTCGACGATCTGCTGATCGCGCTCGGCTACGACTATCGGATGACCGACCGCGAGGGCGATCACCCGGCCGCGGTGGGCAATCGCATCGCCAAGCTGATCCTGGACCACGGCTACGACGACGGCGCCGACGAACTGGGCTCGTACGCGTTCGAGTTCGACTACCGGTCGGCCAACCCGCCGCTGGTGGTCGCCAACCCCGGCACCGGCGACCTGCTCGATCCCAACCGCTGGCAGCCGCTGTCGCTGCGCCTGTTCGTGGACCAGGCGGGCCGCGTGCAGCCGGGCCGGGTGCAGCGCTTCATCGGCTCGCACTGGGGCATGGTGGCGCCGTTCGCCCTGCCGCTTCCGGGCACCGCAACGGTGTCGCGCGACGGCGTGTTCCACGACCCCGGGCCGCCCCCCCATCTCGGCGGCGCCGGCAGTGACGAGTACCAGGAGGGCTTTGCCGAGGTGCTGCGCTACGCGGCCACGCTGGATCCCGACGACGGGGTGATGATCGACATCTCGCCCCGCTCATCCGGCAACAACAGCTTGGGCACCAACGACGGCGCCGGCTACGAAGTGAATCCGGTCACCGACAAGCCGTACGCGCCCAACCTGGTGAAGCGCGGCGACTGGTCGCGGGTGATCGCCGAGTTCTGGGCCGACGGCCCCGACTCGGAGACGCCGCCGGGACACTGGAACACGCTGGCCAACTACGTCACCGACCATCCGGCGACCGTGCGCCGCCTGCAGGGCGAGGGGCCGATTCTCGATCCGCTGGAGTGGGACGTGAAACTGTACCTGGCGCTGAACGGGGCGGTGCACGACGCCGCTATCTGCGCCTGGGGCCTGAAGGGCCACTACGACTACGTGCGCCCGATCACCGCCATCCGCCACATGGCGGAGCTGGGGCAATCATCCGACCCCGGCCTGCCCTCCTACCACGAGCACGGCCTGGCCCTGCAGCCGGGCTTGGTCGAGCTGATTACCGCCGACAGCGCCGCTCCCGGCGAACGCCACGCCCACCTGGCCGAGCATGTCGGCGAGATCGCGGTCCACTCCTGGCTCGGCACGCCGGAGAAGGATACCGAGTACACCGGCGTCGGCTGGATCCTGGGCGTCGACTGGGTGCCCTACCAGCGCGACACCTTCGTGACGCCGCCGTTCGCCGGCTACATCTCCGGACACAGCACCTTCAGCCGCGCGGCCGCGGAAGTGATGGCGCACTTTACCGGCAGCGAGTACTTCCCCGGCGGCCTCGGCGAATTCGCGGCGGAACAGAACGAGTTCCTGGTGTTCGAGGAGGGCCCGAGCGAAACCGTCGTCCTGCAGTGGGCGACCTACTACGACGCCGCCGACGAGGCCGGCATCTCGCGCCTGTACGGCGGTATCCATCCGCGCATGGACGATCTGCCGGGCCGCCGCATCGGCTCGCGCATCGGCACGGACGCGTTCCGGCGCGCCCTCGCCTCCTTCGACGGCAGCGCCGGCGGCTGAGCCGCCAACCGCGCCCGCTCACCCCGGCCGGTGTGATGCGCGACTGTGCGATCTGTGACAGATTGCGGCGCGCCGGGCGGCGGTTGGGGCGCTACTCGGGGTGCACCTTGAACTCGGTCAGGTCGCGCTCGAGCTGCTCCGCGCTGGCATTGAGCGTCGGCCCGGCATCATCCTGCGGTTCGTAGCCGAGCACCGCGCGCGCCTTCTCCAGCGAGAAGATCTTCCAGTAGTTGTCGGAGGTGGCGAACACCACCGTGAAGCCCACCTCCGGCGGTGCGTCGATGGCGCGGACATGGATCTGCGCGGTGTCGCGGTGGCTGAGCCACAGGGACAGCGCCGAGCCGTCGAAGGTGGGCACGTTGTTGGACAGCGTGAAGCCGATCCGGATGGCGATGGTGGATATGCCGTAGATGTCGTGGTAGTAGTGGCCCATCGCCTCGCCGTACGCCTTGGACATGCCGTAGTAGCCGGACGGCCGGATCGGCGCGGTTTCGTCGAGCAGCGGATAGGGACGCTGCACGCGCTCGAACTCGCCGGCGAAGATGTGGCAGTAGGGCGGATCGCGGTAGAACCCGCCCACGGTGTGCTGCGAGCTGCCGAACACGATGCGCCGCACGCCGCAGCGGCGCGCCGCCTCGTACACGTTGTACAGGCCGGTAATGTTGTAGTCGACGGTGGACTCGAACGGCGCCTTCATGCTGCGGTCGGCGGCCAGGTGCACCACCACCTCCTGGTCCCGGAACGCCGCCTGCAGCGCGTCCGGGTCGGTGATGTTGCCGCGGAAGTTGTGCGCGTCGTCCAACCCCTCGGTACCGTAGCGCGACAGCGACGACAGCTCGTAACGGTCGGCGAGCTCGGCCTGCATCGCCTGCCCCACCACGCCGCTCAATCCGGTTACCAGCACTCGCGTCTTGGCCATGTTCCTCCTGCGCCGGGCCGCGGGCCGCGCCCGGCGGGCGGTACCCGCGCACCACCCCGTTCATGTTCTTGGTGTTCCGGGCCGCGGGTGGACCGCGCTCCCGGCAGCAGTGTACCCGCGCTGCGCCGCCTTGGGCACTCTTCCGCGCGGTTCCCGCCGTGACAGCATGCTGGTAGCGGACAAGGCGCACACGCTGGTCACCACTTTGACCATGGTATGGGGTATACTGCCAGGGGTTCGTGGTAAGGCTGCATCCGCATGCTCGGCAACGTAGCGGGAGATTGGATCGTGATTACGGTAATCACCAAGTTCTACTGAGTGTGAACGGGGAGGAACATGACCGTCACCTATGACCCACGCTATAATATTGGCTATATCCGATTTCGCGAGTCTACCGAGGAAGTCGAGACGATCAAGGTAAGCGAAAGTTTGAATGTTGACCTTTCACCCGATGGAAAGGTGTATGGGGTCGAGTTGCTGGATGCCAATCGGCAACTCGCCGGCGACGGTTGCCTGACATTCGTGAACGAAGCGTCAGGCAACCGTAATGTAGTACCAACAGGCTGATCGGGGCCTCGCCCCTCAATCAAGCCCCCGATTCGGCGACGCAACTATGTGCGCCCGGATCGCCTTCACCACCTGCTGATACCCAAGCTCGCTGCCTGGCAACATCTGCAGTATGAAGAAGCCGTGCATCTGTCCCGGGTAGCGGCGCAGATCGACCGGCACGCCCGCATCGGCGAGTCGCTGTGCGTAGGCCTCGCCCTCGTCACGCAGCACGTCGTATTCCGCCGTCAGTACCACGGCCGGCGGCAGACCGGAGAGGTCCGCTGTCTGCAGCGGCGAGGCGTCGGGTTCGGCGCGCTGCGCGGGGTCGGGCACGTAGTGGTCCCAGAACCAGATCATCGCCTCCCTGGTCAGCAGCAACGCGTTCTCGGGATCCGTGTACGAGGGCCGATCGAAGTCCGCGTCGGTGACCGGGTAGATAAGGATCTGCAGCGCGATCTCGGGTCCTTTGCGGTCGCGCGCGCGCACCGCGACCACGGCACTGAGGTTGCCCCCGGCGCTGTCGCCGGCCACGAACAGCGGCACCTCGCCCCCGGCAATCCGCTGCAGGTTCGCAGCCGTCCATTCCAGTGCCGCGTACGCATCGTCGGCGGCGACCGGATAGCGGTGCTCGGGCGCCAGCCGGTAGGCGACCAGCACCACGGCGCACGACGTGCGCTCGGCCAGCTTGCGCGCCAGCGTGTCGAACTCGTCGATCGACCCGATCACCCAACCGCCGCCGTGGTAGTAGACAATCACGCCCGCGGGCGGGTCGATCGGTACCAGCACGCGAAGGCCGACGTTCCCGGCGCTGCCGCCGTCCCGTTCGAGCGTGTGCTCCTCGACGCGCGCCATCGCCGGCGCGGGTCCGGCCGTGTCGGCCAGCGAGCGGCCAAATGCGCGCGCTTCCTCGGGCGTCATCTCGTGCAGCGGTTTGGCGTCGGGGTCGGCCCCCTCGGCCATCGACTGCATGAACTGTGTCGTCGCACGATCAAGTGGCATAGGTAGGGCCTCCTTCGACCTCTTATTCCTGTTGCAGACGCCGAGGCCGCGTCAAGCCCTTCCTCTCGAAGTCGCGGATCCCGTCGTGCGGGCATGCTGGTGGCGGACAAGGCGCACAGCACCGGCGTGGCGTTCCGTATCGCACCCGGCGGCCGGTTCCCGCCGTGTAGCATTGAGCGAGGCGCTTCGGTCGACGAAGTTGTCGCAACAGTGCTTCATGGCGAGCGTATACCGGCCTTCGGAAGAGTATGGCGGGGACGAGTCTATGCCACCAAACCGGTCGAGGCATATGCGATCGAGAAAACGGGGAGGAACATGACCGTCACCTATGACCCACGCTATAATATTGGCTATATCCGATTTCGCGAGTCTACCGAGGAAGTCGAGACGATCAAGGTAAGCGAAAG
The DNA here is from genome assembly GCA_965262935.1 of Spirochaetia bacterium. Classification (GTDB taxonomy): domain Bacteria; phylum Spirochaetota; class Spirochaetia; order SZUA-6; family Bin103; genus Bin103. The sequence continues at coordinate 4,247,112 of OZ253572.1, forward strand.
TTTGAATGTTGACCTTTCACCCGATGGAAAGGTGTATGGGGTCGAGTTGCTGGATGCCAATCGGCAACTCGCCGGCGACGGTTGCCTGACATTCGTGAACGAAGCGTCAGGCAACCGTAATGTAGTACCAACAGGCTGATCGGGGTCTCGCCCATCAATCAAGCCCAGCGAGGAGGGGCGGCGTCATCCGGGCTCAGGTCGGAGGACGCCGCCAAGTGCCGGCGTTGCATGCCATATGTAGCGCTTAGGTTGTCTTGTGTGCCACATAAATCCATCTGTGGCATGCAAATTCGTCTTTCGGTCACACGCGGCACGCAACACCAATAAGCCGACAGGTCCAACGCCCCGACGAACAGACCCACGTAAACATCTGCACCGTCTGGGCTTGCTCCTCTGTTACTGCCAAGATTGCTATATTGCTGCTGCGAGCATTGCTTTTTTGTTAATAGGAGCTTTGCCCAGGTGCTGATGGCCGACTGCACCATGTCGGTGTTGTACAGATCGGTTTCGGTCTCTTCGGCGAAGCGGTAGCCGTTGTACCACTCGCCCATGATGCCCAGGGCGGTATCCACGTCCTGGTTGAACACGCCCAGGTCCCGGTACGTCTCCACCAGGCGCCGCACCTCCGGCTCGGTGAAGCCGACCATCTCGTTGAAGTCCGGCTCCAGGCTGATGTTGGTGCCGATGTTGAAGCCGCTGGTGACGTCGTCCATGGTGACCGGCGACACGCCGGTGATGAACAGCCGCTCCAGACCGCCGCCGATGCGGTCCGCGCCGCCCTTGAGGGTGGCGAAGAAGTTGCGGTAGAAGCCGCCGCCGTGGGTGAAGGAGTGGTACGCCTCCGCGCCGTGGTACGCGAGCACCGTGTTGGCGAAGTTGTCGTACTCATCGCGCGCAGGTCGCGCGTGATGTCGCTGAACGACCCCAGGAAGGCGCAGGCGCCCTCGGCCGAGGCGGTTTCGTAGGTTGCCCGGCGTTCTTCGTCGCTCACCTCGAGCGCGACACGCACCGGTTGGTCGTAAGGATGGCCGCTAGCTCTAACCGGTAGCCAGTTCGCGGACGTGGGCGATGTCCTGCTTGCCAACGGGGCGAAGCTGTGATGGCATTACCGTGACGACAGCAACGATTTCACCTGTAAGGGTGACAAACTCCACTTCATATGCGGCGTTCTCCCGATGGATGTGAACAGCCGTTCCCATGTCTCCAGCTTGTAGTCCTTCGGCGGGTATGTCCTGAGTCAACACGATGCAGTCGTGTTCCTTGATCATTGGTCTGCCTCCAGTGGGTAAGCGGTGATGAGCCGAGGAGCGCTCCCGCCTGCGTCGATTTGCCAGACGGTGCGCACGCGCGGACGACGTTGGTCGGGGACGCGCAACGGACCGTCCACGCGGATCTTGGAGTGAATGAACTCGGAGGCCGTATTGTTCGCGCGCAGGTCGCGCGTAATGTCGCTGAACGACCCTATGAAGGCGTAGCCGCCCTCGGCCCAGGCGGTTTCGTAGGTTGCCCGGCGTTCCTCGTCGCTTACCCCGCCCCCAAGCGCCCGGGCACCTCTCAGCCTGGGGTCGAACAGGTCTCGGAGCGCGTCGCCGAACATGTTGACCCCGTAGACGACCAAGGCGACTGACCTCCCCGCGCAGCCGCAGCCACCGCTCCGACGCGGACGCCGTAACTGCGCCGGGTGTGAGATGAACTCGACTACTCCGCAAACAGGTCGGCATGCGATCCGGTTCGGACCAAGCGCAACTCCTTGCCCGCGACGCGATAGATCAACAGCCAGTCAGGCTCGATGTGAGCCTCCCGATACCCCTTCCAGATCCCACGGAGTGGATGGTCGAGATGGCGGGCAGTCAACGGCTGCTGCTGGATCAGCCACGACAGAAACGCTCGAAGCTTGGTCAGATCCCGACCTCGCTTGGCGGCCCGCCTCACGTCTCGCTTGAATTGGGACGACCGAACCGGGATCAGCATGTGTGTCAGATCTCAAGATCCGTGAACAGTTCCTCCGCGGTTGCGAACCGCTGGCCCTTACCCTCGTCCAACTCCATCATGGCCTGTTTTGTAGTGGCATTCGGAGCCTGCACGTTGAACGGAAGCCGCTTCTCCTCCGCCACGCGCAGCAACAGCAGCCGAATCGCATCGGACACAGACAGTCCCATGGCTTGTAACGCTTCCGTGGCTCGAGCTTTGGTGTCGCTGTCGATCCGCGCTCGCACAAAGGTGTCGGCACTCATCTGGCTGACCTCCTCGGTCTCCTTGACGTAGCTCCATTGTAACCACAGTAGCGCCCCGGTCAACCAGCGGACGACGGACCGGCGGCCGAGCAGAGCACACCACCTGGTATCGCGCTAACCGGCGAGCAGACGCTGCATCAACTCCGGCAGGGTCAGGAACCGTACACTGACCCCGCCATAGTCGCGGAATAGGAGCGTTCGTGCCGCGTTGTCGAGGTCGATGTCGGCGACGACCAGGTTTGCCCCCGCTTCGGCGAGTGCCAGGCAGATGCCGCGGTGAGTGCCGCGTCAGAAGGGCTTGAACTGCGCCACTTCGCCTTCCTGGTACGACACTTCCAGCCAGGGGTCACGGGTCGCGGTGCGGAACGCCAGCAGCTTCGCACGCATGTCGGCCGCGACCCCCACCAGCGCCGGGCGGTCGATCAGGTTGTGCGACTCGGTCGGGTCGTTGTGCATGTCGAACAGCGCCTCGCGATCCTGGTGCTCGAAGCCGGCGCGCGGTCGGCTGCCCAGCATGGTGATGCCCTGCTCGCGCACCGCGGTCCAGGTCTGCGACCGGAACAGGTCGCTCGGGAGCGGCGTCTTCAGCCGGTGGGCCAGGTTGCGCACATACTTGTAGCGGCGGCCGCGCAGCGTGCGGTAGGGGTAGTAGTTGGTCACCTCGTGGAAGTTGTGCGAGAAGAAGGTCTCCTCCCAGGCGCCGCCGCCCGGCTGCGGGCCGTCATCTTCCAGGATCGGCAGCAGCGAACGGCCCGGCAGCGGCACGTCGCCCTCCGGCGCCGGAGCGCCGCACCACTCCAGGATGGTGGGACAGAAGTCGGTCCAGTTCATCAGCGCCTGGCTGCGCATGCCGCGCTTGCCCTGCCCGGGATGGCAGATGATCAGCGGGCAGCGGTGGCCGCTGTCGTACCCGGACGCCTTGGCGCCGGGAAACGGCATGGCGTGGTCGGTGGTCACGAAGATCAGCGTCTCGGCGGCGCGCCCCGACGCCTCCAGCGCCGCCACCACCGCGCCCACGACCTGGTCGTAGCGCGACACGCTCTCGTAGTACTCGGCGAGGTCGGCGCGCACCGCCGGCAGGTCGGGCAGGAACGGCGGCACGACCACCTCGCGCGGGTCGTAGGGGGTGGGCGTGATGCCGGCGTGCGTGCGCTCGTTGCCGAAGCTGGCGCCGGCGCGATGCGGGTAGGTCGAGGCGACGTGCAGATAGAACGGGCGGTCGCCGTTGTCGCCGAGGAACTGCGTGACCTTGGCGGCCATGTCGTCGGGGCTGCGCGCGTCCACCAGCGGCTCGTACTCGAACGGGTACACCGACTCCGGCTCGACGTGCTTCTTGCCGATGCACGCGGTCGCATAGCCGCGGCGGCGCAGGATGCGCGGCGTCGACTGCATGAACGAGTGGGTGCGAAAACCATGGATGCCGTGGCAGTGGCCATACTGCCCGTGGGTGTGGCTGTGCTGGCCGGTCAGGATGCAGGCGCGGCTGACGGCGCAGGAAGGACTGGTGCAGAACGCGGAGTCGAACACCACGCCGCGTTCGGCGAGGGCGTCGATGTGGGGCGTCCTGATCACCTCGCTGCCGTAGCAGCGTGCCAGCGGGCTCCAGTCATCGGCGATAATGAACAGGACGTTGCGGTGGTCGGAGGTCACGCGCCTGACTATCCGGGTCGGCCGGCACCGTGTCCAGACACTGCAGCGAGCGGGTCCGAACGCCGGGTCGTGCCGTCAGGGGACACGCCGAGTGCCGGCTTTCGTGAGTAGGCACAGCCCTCATGGGCGCGCATATTCCGCGATCTGCTCGTCACTGGAGGCCGCCATCCCTATGTCCCGTACGTCAACCGACTCGTGACCGCTATCGGCGATCACACTGGCTACCGCGCGGGGTAGATCCGCATTGATGATGAATTGCAAACCGATCAGATAGTAGGTAGAGGATAAGCTTCTTCTGCTTCGACGAGTTCCTCGGCGTACTCAAGAGCGGCCCGTACATCCGCGTCTACAATGCCGTATGCTTCACAAACTTCGTCGCGGGTTAACCCGCCTGCAAGGCTTCCAATAATTCGATGCACAGGTACCCGAGTCCCCCGTACCACCGGCTTCCCATGACGGATAGAGGGATCGATCATGATTCGTTCATTCATCCTGTGACCTCCATGCGAGTGAGAGGCGCTGCAACTCTCACAATAGTCGCGCAGACCTGTGCGCGGCGCTGGGAGCCTCTGCTCGTACAAGCGTCTTACCGCAGGAACTCTCCGCGAGTGATTCGGCCGCCATACTACGCTTGAGGCGGTGACTCAGTAAGGCCGCGGGAGTCGCGGGAGTCGCGGAGTCGCGAAGCGCCCCAGCATGCGACGCGGCTCAGCCCAGAGCCGGCCGGGCCGGTGCTCCCGGCAGGATACGCACCGTGGGGAGCGGCGGGGCCGTGGTGCGCCGGGGCGTAGAGCAGACCGGAAGATGACAGGCGGTGTACGCTCCCCCGGAACGACAGGGAGAGACAGAAATGGAAGCAACACGAGTCAGCGCCGCGGCGCTGGAAGCGTTCTGCGTGGCGGCGATGACCGCGGCCGGCATCGGCCGGGAGGACGCCGAATTGTCGGCGCGGGTGTTCGTGACCACCGACACCTGGGGCACCTTTACCCACGGCACGCGGCAGATCCGCGGGCTGATGAAGAACGCGCGACGCGGGCGGCTGGCGGCGGGGGCACGGGAGACGATCGTGGCTGAGGGACCGTCGTGGGCGATGGTCGACGCGCGGGACGGCATGCCGCCCGCGATTTCCTGCCGGGCCACCATGCTGGCGGTGGACAAGGCGCGCCATACCGGCATGGCGTACGTCGGGGTGCGCGGCAGCAGCCACTTCGGCGCCGCCGGCTACTACGCCAACCTGATCGCCGAGCAGGGCATGTTCGGCATGGCGATGTGCAACGTGGAGCCGTGCATGACGGTGCCGGGGGCGCGCAGCCGCATCCTGGGCACCAACCCAATCGCCTGGGCGGCACCGACCGGCACCGGCCGCACCATCATGCTCGACATCGCCACCAGCGCCGTAGCCGCCACCAAGATCTTCGCCGCCAAGACCGAGGGCCGCAGCATCCCCGACACCTGGCTGGTGGATGACGCCGGCGCGCCCACTACCGACCCTACCATCTACCCGGAGCGCGGCGCCCAGCTTCCCATGGCCGACCACAAGGGCTACGGCCTGGCGGTGCTGGTCGAGATCCTCACCGCGGTGCTGACCGGCTCGGCGATGATGGGCGAAGTGCACAGTTGGGTGGCCGACGACCCGGAGCCGCCCAACCAGGGGCACGCCTTCCTGGCGCTGGACGTCGGGGCGATGATGCCGCGCGAGCAGTTCTTCACGCGCATGGCCACGCTGAGCGAAGCGATCAAGGGCGCCGACCCCGCCGACGGCGGCACCATCTACCTGCCCGGCGAAATGGAGTGGCAGCGCCGCGAGCAAGCCCTCGCCGACGGCATCGCCCTGCCCGAGGACGTCCTGATAAACCTGCGCGGCCTCGCCGCCGACAGCGGCCTCGCGCCCGCTCAATTCGGCCTGAACCTCGCCGGCTGAAGAGCGAAAAGGAGCCGGGCCAACACCCGTGTCAAGGGGTTGGCCCTATCGTCTGATAGATTCACGAAATGAAACTTGGCCCCCTTGGGAGGGCCGGAAGGTGCAGAGGTGTACTATGCCTTCATCCGCGGAACTCTTGCAGGAGCTTGGTGGTCGTGAGCAGGTCAGGAAAGACCTGCGGTCGAAACGGGACTCGCGTTCCGAGCTTTCAAAGCAGTATGACGAGTTAGCCCGTGCCCATCCCAGAGAGTGGGTGGCGTTCCACGATGGCCGCATGGCGGCCCTGGGAACCAGCCTGGACGATGTGCTTGAACGCGTTGACGAGAAGAATATCCGGCGCGGCCGCGCTGTCATACGATTCCTCGATCCTGAACCGAAGGTGTGGATCCTATAGACGTGCTCCTTTACGGTACGTTTGACGGACGGGGATGCCCATAGGTGGATGCGATAAAGCGTGACATCATAAACCAGTTGTCAATGCTCCATGATTTAACAGAAGGCTGGAGTTCGTCTACTATTGATCAGAGCATGGACGAGGCCCCCCGCGTGAACGTGCAGCAGAGCGAGACCGACGCCCGCATCGCCGTAGACGACCTGCTGCGTCAGGCCGGCTGGGATCCGGTTGACAACTCGATGGTAAGGACCGAGATCCAGGTCCTCCAGACATCAAACCAACCTGTGGTCGTCGACCGTTCGGAGGCACGGCCATTCCATACCCACGCGCCCGTGTACGACCTCGTGGCTGCCGCGGGTGGCTTCGGGCCCGATCTTACTGTTGGACAGGCGGAAGAAACCGGTTGGGCTTTGGCGCCTCAGCACGTCCGCCTCACCCGCGATTACTTCGTGGCCCGCATTGAGGGCCGTTCGATGGAACCCACCATCCCCGACAACTCCTATTGCCTGTTCCGCGTCGACCGCGGCGGCACCCGACAGCGTAAGCTGGTCCTTGTCTGGCATCGTGGCTGCACCGATCCCGCGCTCGGAGGCGAGTTCTCCGTCAAGAAGTACACGAGCACCAGGGCTGCGGCTGAGGATGGAAGCTGGCGACACCGCGAGATCCGACTTCAGCCCCTCAATCCTGACCCCGCCTATCAGGACCTCGTCTTCGATGCAACCTCAGAGGGCGACCTGCGCGTCATCGGCGAATTCGTCTGTGTGCTCGATGCACCCGAGAATCACAAGCCTGCCCGTGGACGAGCCGACTACGTGCTCTATGACCAGCGTGGACGTCCCCTGGCCGTCATCGAAGCCAAAAAGAACGCGATTAACCCGTACGTCGCCAAGCAGCAGGCCCTGCCTTACGCGAAGGCCCTGGGCGCACCGTTCATCTTCCTCACCAACGGCGAGCTGACCTACTTCTGGGACTACCAGAACGACGACGCACGGCCGATCACCGGGTTCCACTCTCGCCGCGACCTGGAGCGGCTGGTGGAAATGCGAACGAGCCGCAACCCGCTTGCCACCGTCAAGATCCCCGAGCATTACATCCGCCAAGGGGAGACCCGCACCGTGCGGCCCTACCAAGCGAACGCAATGCGGGCCCTCGACCACGCCTTCGAGTTGGGCAAGCGCCGCTTTCTGATCGAGCTTCCTACCGGCACCGGCAAGACCGACCTGATCTGCCTCTACCTGAAGCGGCTCCTAGAGTCCGGCTGGGTGGAGCGAGTCCTATTCCTCGTTGACCGGGAGCAACTCGCCAAGCAAGCCCTCGAGACAATTCAGGACATCCTCTCAGCTCACTCCAGCTACTGGCTGCGCTCGGGTAGCGCTCGTCAGGAGAAGCAGGTTACCGTCACGCTCCTGCAAACCATGATCGGGCGCGTTGACGAATACACCGCGGGCTACTTCGACTTGGTAATAGCCGACGAGTGCCACCGCTCGATTTATGGCTCTTGGCAATCGGCGCTAACGCGCTTCGACGCGATCCACGTTGGCCTCACCGCTACTCCGGCGAGCTCCATTGAGCGCAACACCTACGACTTCTACCGGTGTGAGCCTGGCCAACCGGACGTTTCCTATTCAATCAAGGATGCCTTCCGCGACGACTACCTGATCCCGTACCGATTCGCGACCGGCATCACCGAGATGCTGGCCGAGGGCGTCGACCTTGACGACGAGCACTACGACCCCGTAGCATTCGAGCTCAGATGGACCAACGCGGAGACCAACCGTCTCATGATGGAGGAGTTCGACCGGCTCGCCTGGGCGAACTACAAGGAGTCCGCGCCGGGACAGAAATCGGGCCCCGGGAAGGCGATCGTATTCGCCATCACCAAGCACCACGCGGCTCGTCTTGCGCAGTACCTGAACGAGCGCCATCCCGAGCACCAGGGTCGGTATGCCGAGGTGATCACGTCAGACGTGGCCGACCCTTCCGCGATGATCCGAATGTTCAAGACCGAACCCTACCCCATGGTGGCAGTCAGCGTCGGTATGCTCGATACTGGCTTCGACTGCCGCGAAGTACTGCATCTCGTGCTGTGCCGGCGAGTGCGGAGCCCAATCCTCTACCAACAGATGCGCGGGCGGGGTACGCGTACTGCCCCACACATCGAAAAGCGCAAGTTCGTCATCTATGACTTCTTCCACAATCATCAGTACTTCAACGACAACGATACCGATGTCTTTACCGGTGGAACGGGCGGAACCAGCTCAGCTTCGACCACGAAGCCACTCACCTCGCCGCGAGAACTCATCGAGCTGGATCTCGAAGACGAATGGCTCGAGGCAGTCAGCTATGTCGAGGTAGGTCTGGAAGGCGAGCGTATCGACAAAGGAGAGTACGTCACCTACTGGGAGGAGATGATTCGTGCCCAGGCAGAGGACGATCGGCTGCTGCAGAAGGTGAGAGACGACGTGCCACTCGAACCTGAAGAACAAGAAGAGCTTGCACGCCATCTGAACCGTCCTGAGCGCTACTTCAACGAGAGCAACCTGCGCCGCGCCTACCGCGACCCTGGCGGCAACCTGTTGGACTTCATTCGCGCCGCACTCGGGCGTCTGCAAATCAAGAGCCGCGAGCACCAGTTGGAAGAGTCATTCCGGGCATGGCTTGTCGCCCGCTCACTCACCCCGCGGCAGGCAGAGTACCTATGCCTGCTCAAGAATCGGGGTATCGCCACCGGCCAGGTACGAATAGATGACCTGTTCGCCCCGCCGCTGTCGATCCTGGATGCCGCCGGCAAGGGTGTCGAGTTGTTCGGGGAAGAGGGTCTCAAACAAGTAGTGACGCGTCTCAACGAAGACGTGTTCGAGTTCGCGAGCTGACGGGGTAATGATGGATCAGACACTGCGCCGCAAGCTCGACCGCATGACCGACATCCTCTGGGCCGGGGGGGTGACCAACCCGGTCACATACATTGAGCAGATCTCCTACCTCATCTATCTGAAGCTGCTCGACGAGGAGGAATCGAGCCGTGAACTCCAGGGGCGGCTCGCGGGTGGCGGCAACACGATGCTGTTCCCGGCCCAGGCAGATCGGTTCCGTTGGTCCAAGTGGCGTTTCCGAAGTGGCGACGCTCTCCGCAACTTCGTCCGCGACGAGGTCTTCCCCTACATGGCGTCGCTTGTGAAGGATGAGCGACATGTGGCCGAGTACTTTCGCGACGCTGTCCTCGAGATCGTCGATCCGAACGTGCTCAAGCAGGTGATCGATGAACTCGATTCAATCGACTTCCGCAAACTCGGTCCCGACATCAAGGGCGACATCTTCGAATACCTGCTTACCCACTTGGGTCAGTCGGCCCTGAACGGTCAGTTTCGCACCCCACCGCAGATCCGTGCCCTCATGGTGCAAATGGTGGATCCCGATTTCGGTGACACAATCTACGATCCGGCATGTGGAACAGCCGGGTTTCTCATTGACGCGATCGACTTCATCCTTGCTCGTTACAGCGAGCAGCCCGAGGAGGTCCCGATCTACGGCGAGGATTGGCTCGACAAACGAGGACAGACGATTGCGGAGGCAAAGCAGGAAATCGCTAATCTTCAGACGTACCTGAAAGGTCGTGGCGATCGGATCCCCGACTGGGGCCGCCTCGAAGCGTCCATCTTCGGCACCGACGTGTCGCGTCAGATGATGCGCATATCCATGATGAACCTGGTGCTGCATGGGATTCGTCGCGCACAGCTTAAGCGTGCCAACGTCCTCTCCGAGATGAGCGGTCTGACCGAGGACGACATGAACCGGCGCTACTCGGTGATCCTCTCGAATCCGCCGTTCGCGGGCCAGATCATGACCGAGTCGATCCGCCAGGACCTGCCCTCCAGATCCAAGAAGAGCGAGCTTCTGTTCCTTTCCCTCATGTTGCGCTCTCTCGCCCCCGGTGGCCGCTGCGCCGTGGTCGTGCCCGAGGGCGCCCTGTTCGGCTCCACCAATGCCCACAAGGCGCTCCGCGAAAACCTGCTGCGCGAGTACCAACTCCTGGCCGTCGTGTCCCTGCCTGCCGGCGTGTTCAAGCCCTACTCCGGCGTGAAGACCTCCGTCCTCGTGTTCCGCCGTCCCAGCACCCAGCCAGAAAACCTCCAAGCAGCTACAAAGCACGTCTGGTTCTATGAGATCCGCAACGACGGCTACGACCCCGACAAAATCCAAGCCGGCGGCCGCCCCGAAACCCCGGACCGGAACGATATTCCCGAACTACTCCGCGCATGGACCGAATACAGGACATCACGCTTCGAGCAGCCTCCTGGTCCTGAAGGTGGGACGCTCCTTGAGCCAACGGCCAACGAGCCGCGCTCCTGGTGGACCTCGCTCCAAACCTTGCGCGACGCCCACTACAATCTCACCGCCTCGCGCTATAAGCCACGGATCCCCGAAGACGTCCCTGACGAGGATCCGGCTGACCTCATCCGAGAAGCCTTGGGCATCGAGCGTGAGATAGTTGTCGCACTGGAGCGGCTCTTCGACGAAGTGCCGACTTTCGCGCCGGGGACCTTGCCTAGTGGCGATGTCGGTCGACAACGATATAGTCACAGATTGGATATGCAATGATGTGGGCGCGCTACACACTGGGCGAAATCGCTCCTGCGATTCAAAGTCGAACCTACCCCATTGAGGACAATGTTTGGCACCTCGATCTCGATCATATTGAGAGCCACACCGGTCGCGTCATCGAGAAACGGAAGCAGCCTAAATCATTCGCAGGAAATGCGACACTACGATTTGACCAAAGCCACATCCTTTACTCCAAACTGCGTCCCTATCTCAACAAGGTTGTGGTGCCTGACGAACCCGGTATAGCTACCACAGAGCTTGTTCCACTTCAACCTCGTCCTCATCTCGTGCGCAGAGAATTTCTCGCCTACTACCTCCGCTCTCCGATGTTTCTTGCATACGCATCTCGGTATGTGACTAGTGCCAAGATGCCGCGCGTCATCCTCGCTAGATTGTGGGATCATGAGATTCAACTTCCATCTCTCTCCGAACAAGATCACATCATTAGTATCCTCAACCAAGCCGCTGGTATTCGCCGTCGTCGTGTAGTCGCCGATGCCCAGTACGGACGACTCATTCGGGCTACATTTGCCAAGATGTTTGGTCGACCCAAAACGGGATGGGAGGTATCACGATTGGGCTGCCTGTTGCGACAAAAAGATGGCGCACTGCAGAGTGGTCCGTTTGGGTCACACCTCCACAACCATGATTTCGTCGCCTCGGGTGCAGTATTGGCAGTCGGAATTGATAACGTACTCGACGGTCAGTTCGTCCTAGGTCGGAATCGTCGCATAACACGAGCGAAGTATGAAGAGCTAAAGAAGTACACACTTGAGCCAGGAGATGTACTCATCATAATTATGGGAACAGTGGGGAGAACTTGCGTGTTTCCGGGAGAACCGTCGCCTGCAATCTGCACAAAGCACGTCTACCGCATCCAGCCCGATGGAACAATGGATCCCGATTACCTCTGCGCAGCCCTCCGATTCTCCCAACATGTTCGTGCACAACTTGGCGCAGGCGTCACGGGGCAGATCGTTTCCGGCATTAATTCTGAAAATCTTAGGCGACTCGAGATCTGCGTTCCTCCACTTTTCCTTCAATCTGAGTTTGCCAGGAGAAAACGTGAAATCGATGGCATTCTCGACAGAGCCGGCAAGGCCGGCGAGATATGCGATGCCCTTTTTGACGGCTTGATGCATCTGGCATTCACCGGAGATCTGACTGCTTCGCGGCGTGAGGGCCGCATCGAAGAGCTTCTTCAGGAAGTCGAGCACCACAAGACGGCGGAGAATATGAGCGTCGAAGGAGACCGTGATTGATCCTTAATGCTTTCCGCATCGCTAACTTCAAGGCGTTCGCTTCTGTTCAGCGCGTGCCGGTGCGGCCGATCACGCTGATCTATGGCGCAAACAGCGCCGGAAAATCAAGTGTATTGCACGCCCTGGCGTTGGCACACCATGCGATCGAGACGGGCGACCTCGACACGCAACGGACCCGTATCGGCGGGGAAGCGATCGATCTCGGAGGGCTTCGACAGTACGTCCATCGGCGTGAACGCCATCGACAGGTCGAGCTGACCTTCGAGCTCGATCCGCGGCGCCTCTCAGGAAGGGCGCGAGAACTGCTACGCTCGGCGCGGGACACGGTGATGGAAATCGGATTCGGTGGCGCGAGTAGCGAGAACGATGTGCGAGTGGAGCGATTCGCGGTCGAGGTGGACGGAGCGCCGTTGCTTTCAATGAGTGCACGGAGTGGTGGTCTGCTTCGCCTGGACCGGTTGGACCACAGCCACCCAGTTTTCCGCGAACTCCTTCGTGGCCTGCTGATGCTAGCGACGACCACCGAGAGCATTCAGGAGGAAGACTTCTCCGCGCTCGGCGAGGTGCTTGATACTCTCATCCCCGGGATCACGGCGAAAACGCGAGGGTTTGTTCCCCGCATCGATGAAGAATTCGACGGAAGTGAGGCCGAGGGACGACCGTGGGATGCGTTCGTGCCCGTGAGTCGGGGCCACCGCGAGGAGGATTTAGCTCGCGCCACTCGGCTGTTCCTGCCGCGGGCTCTGAGGGATCTGGTTGGCGGACTCAGTGCGGCTCTGGAGAGTGAAATTCGAAAACTCCGCTACTTGGGACCTCTGCGATCCTATCCTCCCAGGCATCTGGCCTTTTCTCAGCATCAGGATCCCAACTGGTTCGCCGGCGGCGGCTATGCGTGGGACGTGGTGCGCACCCGAGAGGATGTCCGACGTCGGGTGAACATTTGGTTAGGTGATCCCGATCGCCTCAAGACTCCGTACAGAATCGAACTTCGTGACCTGTTGCCGGCCTCCACGATGGCGACCGAGCTTCCAGCCAAGCTCGAAACCGCGATGCATGATATTGTCGCCCAACTCTTGAAAAAGCTGGCGAGTGAAGAGAATCCTGATATTGAGATCTTGGCTCATGAGGTCGCGCAAGGAGTGCTCGGAGGACAAGACGGTATCGTACCCGAAATCACAGAGCTTGTGGCCTCGGCGACTGATGTTGAGGCGCAAACCGAGCATTGGGTGAAAGAGATGATTGAGGCACGATCCGAAGCGCTTCAAGACTTGGTGCTGATCGACAAGCGCACAGACACTCCCGTCAGTCATCGCGACGTCGGAATCGGTATCAGCCAAGTGCTTCCGGTACTCGTCTCGGCCTATGCATCGAACAACGAACTGATCGCGATCGAACAGCCTGAAATTCACCTGCACCCTGCGCTGCAAGCTGAGCTGGGCGACGTCTTTCTTCAGTCCGCCCTTGCCGGCGGCGGCAACACCTTCCTCGTCGAGACCCACAGTGAACATCTCTTGTTGCGCATCATGCGCCGCATGCGCGAGACCAACGCGAGTGACCTACCGGATGCCGTGCCGGAAGTCCGGCCTGACGACGTCATGGTGCTGTTCGTCGAATCCGATGGCCCGCAGAGCATCATCCGTGAGATGCCGCTCAATGAACGCGGAGAACTGGTCAAGGCATGGCCCGGTGGCTTCTTTGAGGAAGGGCTGAGAGAAATCTTCTGAATGCCGCTCCTAGCCGATTACGCGATCACACCGGATGTATTCGTTTCCACATCATACTCGGACGACGAGGTTTGCCGTCTCCACCTACGTGTCATTGGGGAGGTGATGAAGGGCGAGGGCTTGGTGCGCGATCTGCGTGCAGGAGATTGGCGGAAGTTGTTCGCCGAAGATAAGCGCCCTTGGCATCGCACGGGAAAAGAGCTAGTGAAAAAGTGGGCGACACAGGGTAGACTAATCATCGTCCCTCCGGAGTTGGCCGGCGTTCCCATTCGCGACCAAGAGTGGTGTGAGGAAGCACTCGCGACTCACTCTCGGTTGGCGATGACCGGCGGCGTAATCGTCACGCAATCAGCGAAAGACGCCTATCGGTCCGACTCGTTGGTGGCCGCGATCGGTCGACTTGATAGTGCAACTTGGTGGCGTAACCGAAGCCCGTCAATTCGTCTCAGACGGACCATCGCGGACTATCAACGGCATCTCGATCTGATTCTCCGCTGCGCCAACTCCGTATCATTCCTCGACCCTCACCTGGACCTGACGACAAAGCAGTACGGACGTTTCGCGGATGTCCTGGCTGCGGCCGCAGGGCGGATGCCGGCACCTTCGATAGAGATTCACCGTGTCTGTTATGAGGGATCCGGGGCTCGTCGTAGAGTGCTCAGCATCGCCGATCTTGAACGCGATTTTAGCCGTAAAATGCGTGCTACCCTACAACAAGCTGGTCTACATGTAGACGTATTCGTCTGGGACGACTTCCACGACCGGTACCTGATCAGCAACCTGGTGGGCATCTCGCTGCCCAACGGGTTCGATACTTCTAGTGACCCGACGGAGCAGACCACGTGGACGCGTCTGGGACCACGTGAGCGGGATGACATCCAGCGAGAATTCGATCCCGCCAGCAACGGACATCACCTACACGGGAAGTTTACGATCCCGTAGGTCGTTCGCCCATGGCCGAGGTGACCTTGTAGCGACTTGGAGTTCGACAGCAATCCCCAACACCGCAAGCCGGGGTAGCCAGCGGCCGCCTGGGTGGAGCGAAGGAGTTCCTGCGCCTCATGCCGTGCCGTCTCAATCTCGGAGCCAGGATTGTGGAACAAGCGCAATGCCGTCCCGCCACCGCTCGACTATCGATGCCCTAAACCAGTCTTCGAGCAACTCGACGTGATCGGCGACGATGATCTGGATGTCGGGCGCAAGCTCCTCACAGTAGTGATGAAGCAGCGCGAATAGTTGACGCACGGCGGTTTGGTCCTCGTCGGCAAGCCGATCGATCCGCCCGTCTTCGTCGCGCTCGGGAGGATAGTGCGCCTGCGACGGTTGGTCGAGCATCAGGACGCCGGGCACAGGACGGCGACGCCGGTCGAACAGCTTGTGGAGGCTCAGGTGCACGGCGACGTGGTAGCCGACCCAGTTCTCGCCGCTCCCCATTTGCGCGAGCGACAACGGGCCGGCATCCGTATCCGCGACCACTGTGAGGCGCTTGAGGTCGAGCCGCAGCGGGTTCTCGCCGTGCTCGAGGCCCAACTGCCGGGCATAGTCGGTCAGGTCGCGGCCCACGAGATTAAGGGCCGTCATCAGGCGCTCCTGCGCCGCGTCGTCGTCGAGCACGGCCTCGAACTCTCTGATCTCGGCGCGACGGTGTTCAAGCCTGCGCAGCAGCTCGCTGTCGGCGGAGACCGCCTCAGTGATTTCCAGATAGTATGCAATCCGTCCGGCGACGCGCGCTTGCTCGGCGAACTGGTGCTGTTCGAGGCGCAGCCGCTCATTGTCGTGAATGCGCCTCGCGATATCGACCTGCACGTCCCGAAGTTGCTCATTCAGGCTTGCCCGCTGCGATGCAAGTCCGGTGAGCCGTTCCTGAAGACGCGGCGTGTCGCGGCGCACCGAACGAAGTTGGGTTTGCACGTTGGCCAGCGAGGCACGGATTTCAGCAACGGTGGGCACAGAGACGTCAAGGTGGCTTTCGCACAGCGGGCAGGTCTCGCCCGTTTCCTCGCTCTCGTCCGCGATCAGGCCAATGGACACAAGCCGTCCCTCCTGCTCGCGCGCCTCGCCTTCGAATTCCGTGGCTTCCCGGTTTAGCCGCTCTACATCGGCGATTTCTTCGCGCAGCTCCTGAAGCTGCCGTAGAAGGGAACGGCGGCGCTCATCGAGCGCTGTGAGATCGTCTTCGGGATCATCGAAGGTCGAGAAAGCGATCGGCCGCGGAACGGTTGCCCCTCTCAGAAGCGCAAACACGCCGCTCGCATCCTTTGGCCGCGCATCCGATGCAATTAGCCGCGCCCGCCGCGCTTCGCTCAGCAGTACGCGCGCTGCGGTTGACGCATCGCGCGTGATGGCCTGCGCGGCGGCGTGTTCGCGCTCAAGCCGTCGAAGCCGCGTGCGGGCGTCCTGGTAGCGCTTAAGCGCAGAATAGTGGTCTTCATCGACAGCGCCGAGAAAGTACGGAAGCGAATCACGGATGG
Organism: Spirochaetia bacterium; assembly: GCA_965262935.1. Taxonomy (GTDB): domain Bacteria; phylum Spirochaetota; class Spirochaetia; order SZUA-6; family Bin103; genus Bin103. The sequence continues at coordinate 4,263,370 of OZ253572.1, forward strand.
CTCGCGGAAGGAGCTGTTCTCCCTGTCTGTGAAACAGCAGCCTACGATTGGCGATCTCATCCTGCGCTTGCAAGCAAAAGAAGATGGCGTGCCGCGAAGATACTTCAAGTGGCTGAAGTGTGGACCTCTCTTCGGGAACATGGATATTCTCGGATATACCAAGAGTGATCGATAGCTGCGTCTTGAGGCTATCGCGAGTGATGTTTTTGTGGAAGCCGCTCACATCGGTAGGAAGTTCGTCAACGCCGCGTGTGAAGTATATTTCATCACTTGTCCGACCGGATGGTCCGGGATTTTTACGAGCGAGCAGGATACCTTCCCCGTCCTTGTCAAAGAGCACGGCGAACCAGGAAACGCCCTTGCGGATTTCTCCCTCAGGAATGGTGCATTCATCCCGTCCCCAACAATAATCAACGATATCTAGAAGAGCGGACTTCCCGGTCTTGGGAGCGCCAGTGACGATGTTGAGCGCACCTAGCCTGAAGTTCACATCTCGGCGTTTTCCGTCGCGCGAGTAAATCGAGATCGAGCGTATTTGAAGCGTCATGGTACCACTCCCATGCCCTGCAAGATGGAAGTCTGCGTGCCCTGGGCGGCGAACCAGCGGCCAAGCAGGCTAGCGGCACTGCGGACCGAATCTACTTCATCGGTGCTGACCGCAAGCCGTGCATTGCGGGGAACAGGTCTCTTACCAGGCAGAAGCCCTAAGGCGTCAAGTGCAAGAAGCTGGTGACGGACCGCGAAGAGCAGAGCTTCGCGGCTGACGGGCCGCAGGTCCCTAGCGCGCTCTGGCAACTCGACCAGTAGCGCGGCGTGTTCGGCAACCCAACCGGCGAAGGCCGTGTTGGCGCGCCCCGGCAGCGCTTCGCGCGTTCGCCTGTGCAGTGTGAGGGGAAGAACGAGGAACGCGATCACCATACTGAGCGCCGCCTGACAGGTGCGATGATATTCACTGACGGTGCGACCGATCAGCTCGCCGCAAAACGCCGGGTTGAATATCCGGGCTTCCTCGGCCGAGCGCTCGGCCCAGGGTAGGGTCCAGTGGGGATCAGCTGCCATCGGAAGCTCCGTTGTCCTGATCTCCACACAGGGTCTGATAATCACAATGCCAGCCCACGCGGAGATCGTCGGCGAGGATGTGGTACGAACCGACATTGAGAAACCGGCTGATCGCTGTGCGTAGCGGAAAGCGCGCGTCGGTTTCAACCCATGTGTAGAGCTTGCGTCCGGCCTCGCGCAGTGCCGCTTCCTGGCAATCATCGGCAAGACTGTCACACATCTCCGCAAAACGCGGTTGCCACTCCTCAATCAGGGTCCTGTCGAAGCGCGCGACTTCGCCGTCAAAAACGAGGGTGTGACGCGCCCAATGCGAACGCTGCGTCGATGCACGGTAGAAGTCACGCTTTGCGTATTGCAAGCGGGTCGCGCCGAGGGCAATAGACTGAAGCTGCCGCACGAAGCGCATCTCATCGAGTTTGGCAAGTTCCTCGTGGCTCGGTTCGACACCCTCCATGTCGAACGGAAGGTTGTCGCGTGTGAGACTGTCGCGGATATCGTCGAGCTTCTGCTCGACTTCGAGCACGGAAATCGTGCCGGGTGTCTCGGCCTGTAGGGCGGCGCAAATGCGTGGCCACCACCAGCCTTCTAGCTGCTCGCGGGCGAGCTCCGTCCGTCCGCGTGATGCGACCATGCGAATCCGCTTCTCGATCAGCCGCGCCATGTCGCCAATGAGCGGCGCGCCGTCAATGATCTCAATCGCGGCGACAAGAGACTTGCGCATCTCCGGCGTCAGCGCCATGAAGGCGGTAATCGCCTTGGAGAGGGCCGTGTTCTTCGAAACGTTGCCCGCATTCACCAGCAGAGCTTCGGCCCTGGCGGGGTCGCGGCTACACGCGTCGGCGGGTCGTAGATACGAGGCCGCGGAACCGGTCGGCGCTCGCGCCGTTGTGACCAGCGCAAAGCGGGTACGGCCGGGAAGCGACGGATCGGCCTTGGCGGAGTCGGCCCAGACCCGCAGCGTCTTCCACAGATCGACGCTGCTGTCGGTCAGATTGCCGGATTTCCTGAGGTGATGTTTAGTCTGGAGAAGCTCAAGCGCGCTGCCGTCTTTCTCGAAGGACACGTCGTCGAGCTTCTCGACTGCGATTTCGATCCCCGAATCGACATAGACGTAGCGAAGAACCTCGACTAGCGCAAGACGGGCCTGATACAGATAGCCGGCGGCGGATTGGGCCGCGCTATAGACCGCCGACGCCTTAGACATAGTATCGATATTCCAGCACCATCTCTGCTATACTGACCCTTGTCGGACGCATCTCCATCGCATCCGGCACTCCTGGACTCGTTTCTCGAAAGGTGATCTTCGCATCGGAGAACGCGTTCTTCACTGCAAACCTCCACCTTGCCCACCATTATGCTCATAGAATCGCGGTCAGTGGTGCGGGTTCTGGGGAATCTCCCGGTTGATTTCCGGATATTCTGGCCAACTGATACAGTATCATGAGTGTCTTTGCCAGAAAGATCAAGATGTCACTCCGCGACGCGTCGTGGAAGACGATGACAATGGGTAAACGATGCAATCCCTGCTGGACGGCACTCTTAGTACCGAGGAATCGAGGATGCCGCGCCCTGCGAGTCCTCCCCTGCGGTGCCGGCCCTCCATGTCCGCCGACAAGGGCTACGGCCTGGCGGTGCCGGTGGAGATCCTCACCGCGGTGCTGACCGGCTCTGCGATGATGGGCGAAGTGCACAGTTGGGTGGCCGACGACCCGGAGCCGCCCAACCAGGGGCACGCCTTCCTGGCACTCGATGTCGGGGCGATGATGCCCCGGGAGGCTTTCTGCGCCCGCATGGCCACGCTGAGCGCCGCGATCGAGGGCGCCGAGCCGGCCGCCGGCGGCACCATTTCCCTGCCCGGCGAAATGGAATGGCAGCGCCGCGAGCAGGCGCTCGCCGACGGCATCGCCCTGCCCGAGGACGTCCTGATCAGCCTGCGCGGCCTAGCCGCCGACAGCGGCCTCGACCCCGCCCAGTTCGGCGTAGACCTCGCCGGCTGATCGCTCAGAAGGGTCGGCTGGTGCCGTCGGCGAGACGCGGCACGGGGCGCAGGCTGGCACTGTCGTCGCACGGGAAGCGGGCGGCGAGCCGCTCGTCCACTTCGATGCCCCAGCCGGGGCGCTCGTTGACATTCACCGAGCCGGCGCGCACCTCGGGGATGCCGGGGAACAGGTCCTTCTCGGCCGGCGAGCGGAACGCCCACTCCTGGATGCCGAAGTTGGCCACGTGCAGGTCCAGGTGCACGTTGGCGGCCATGCCGACGGGCGACACGTCATGCGGTCCATGCCAGGCGGTGCGCACGCCGAACGCCGCGCACAGGTTGGCCAGCTTCAGGGCCGCGGTGATGCCGCCGTAGGTGGACACGTGCACCCGCACGAAGTCGATCAGCCGCTCCGTCACCAGCGGCTCCACTTCCAGGGGATGGACGAACAGCTCGCCCATCGCCAGCGGCACCGCGCACTGGGAGCGCAGCATGCGGAAGTAGCCGATATCCTCCGGCGACAGCGCGTCCTCCAGGAAGAACAGCCGGTACGGTTCCAGCGCCTTGGCCAGCCGCACCGCGTCGACCGGCGGTAGCCGCTCGTGGATGTCGTACAGCAGCTCCGCTTCCGGCGGCAGGCCGGCGCGCACCGTCTCGAACAGTTCCGGCACCCGGCGCAGCTTCTCACCGGGATCGAAGAACATCGAACCGGTCCCGCCGGCGTCGGAGAAGGCTCCGGCCGCGCTGCTGGCGGAGCCGGCACCGACCCCCACGTAGCCGCCGAGCTGGCAGCGGATGTGGCGGAAGCCCTGCTCCCAGTAGCCCAGTGCCTGGTCGAGCACTTCGCGCGGCTCGTTGCCGTTGGCGTGCACGTACACCGCCGCCGTGCCGCGGCTGCGCCCGCCCCAGAGCTGGTAGCACGGCAGCCCCGCAGCCTTGCCCTTGATGTCCCACAGCGCCATCTCCACCGCGCTCACCGCGTTGTTCAGCACCGGCCCGTTGCGCCAGTAGCCGTCGTGCATGGCGCTGTGCCAGAAGTCCGCGATCGCTTCGGCATCGCGTCCGATCGCGAACGGCTTCAGGTGCCGTTCGATCGCCGCCTCCACCGCCCGGAAGCGCTGCGTGAAGGTGCCGCAGCCCCACCCGTACAGCCCCGGCTGATCGGTCACCACCTTGGCCACCACCAGCGGAACCCCGTCCGGCTGCACCGTATAGGTCACGACATCGGCAATTCTCATGCGCTCAAGCCTACGCGCCGTCAGCCTCGACGACCACCACCTGTTCGCTGTGCACCAGTTCCCAGCCGCGAAACACCAGCGCCACCCCCTTGAATTCCACGTCCGGGTACTGCCGCGCCAGCCGACCGTCCGCCAGGTAGCCGCGCAACTGCGCGACCGCCGCATCGGCCACAGCCGCCACCCGTGCCTCTGGTTCGCGACCGCGGCTCAGGTACTTCAACTCGATCACGAAGCCGTACCGCATGCCCGGATAGCGCGCGGCGAGCGGCTCCAGCACGATATCCGCGTAGCCCTTCGCCAGCTCCTGTTCCGTGTGGAATACGAAGTACTCCGATGCGCCCAGGTAGGCCGCCAGGAATCCCTGCAGGATCTTCTCGCCCTGAATGAAATCGCGAATGCCGGCGTGCTCGGCCACCGCCTTGCACAACTGCTCGATGGCTGGCTGCCAATCGCCCTCCAGCGCCATCCGCCGCGTGAGCCGGTCAAACTCCACGAGGTTCGGCGAGAACACCCCTACGTCGTCGTAGGCGTCGCGCAGGTAGCCGTACATCAACCGCCGCACGGTCTGGTTGGGGATGCCCAGACGCGGCACGCCGGCGGTCACGTCGCGGATGCTCAGCAGGCCGAAGTAGTGCATCAGGGAGAGGAAGTTCTCCGGCCGCGTGAGCCGCGCCTGCGGGAATGTCTCCACGATGTCGCTGTCCGCCCGTCCCTCGGCGATCACCGCGCGCAGCAGGTCGAAGTTGCCGTTCAACTTCCGCCCGGTAAGCAGCAGGTGACGCAGCTTGCCGTAGTCGATGCGCACGTCCGACCATCTCGTTGAACTCGGGCCGGAGGCTCAGGTTGGCGCCGATGTTGAAACCGCTCGTTACGTCGTCCAGGGTGATCGGAGAGACCCCGGTGACGAACAGCCGTTCCACGCTGCCGTTCTCGGTGCCCGCCTTGAGGGTCGCGAAGAAGCTGCGGTAGAAGCCGCCGCCGCGGGTAAGCGCGTGGTACGCCTCCGCTCCTGCGCCGGCGAGGATCGTGCTGGCAAAGTTGTCGTACTCGTCGATCAGGACGTAGAGCGGAATCCCCTCCCGCCGGGCGTGCAGGAACAGCTCGTCGAGCTGGCCGTTGATGGTGGTCGGGGCCTGGATGCGGTCAAACGCCGCATCGGGGAAGAGGTCGGGATTGTCCTCCACGGCGTCCCGGACGTGCCTCCGGCAGTATTTGTCGAACTCCCGTTCCAGGTTGGCCGGGTCGTTGCCGAAGGTGGAGAAGTTGAACCGCACCACCACATAGCGACCGCGGTTCGGGGTAGGCTCCCGGTAAATGTCCAGGCCGCCGAACACCCGCTCGAAGTCGTCCGCTTGATTGCGGTCGTAGTAGCTCTCCAGCATCGACAGCCAGCAGGTCTTGCCGAAGCGCCGCGGGCGGATAAAGAACACGAAGCGCTCCTGCTCCAAGGCGTGCAGGAAGCGCGTCTTGTCGACGTACAGGCAGCCCTCCATGCGGATGCCCCTGAAGTACGCACGCCCGTAGGGAATCGCAGGGAACGGCGGGAGCTGGTCATGGCGGCTCTCCGGCAAGGGCATACTGCATCCTACCAGACGGCAAGCGAGTCGTGCTCACGCTCTGGGCGCGGAAGCGGCGCCGTGATGGACAGCCGGAATTTGGGGCCATGAAGATCGCGGCGGGCGGCACCACGTTCGGAGCGGCGGTGGCCAGCAGGCCGGCGTCTGCCGGGTGCTCATCCCGGTATCCTGCTCGATCAGCTCGCGCTGGCGCTGCGGGCTCCAGCAGTGTTCGAGGAGCTGCTGATCACCGAGCTTGCTGACCGGTCGACGGCTGCCGCGCCCCTCGGTCAACTATTTTTCAAGGTTTTCGAGCTCACGCAGGCTGCCGCGAAGCACAACGGAGTTCTCACTCCCACCCGCCATGAACGCATCCAACTCGTCGGTCGATTTCAGAAGCAGGGCTTCGGGTACGTTCAACTGTCGTCCGATGTCGACGGAAGCACGGAGCCTGATGGATGCATTCGCGGCAGGATCGAAAGCGAGTCTCGCCAGCCAATCAAGGTCCCCGAAATAACTGTCGAGACGCGCAATCTCCTCGTCTGGTGAGTTGCGAATCTGCTTCCAATTGGCTTGATCATGTGCCGCAACTTTCGCCGCCAGCTCGTTGGCACCGCTATCGTCAAAGCAATCCCTCAGCAAGGAGGCAGCGATCCTCCCGGCGATACCGCCGACCAACGCCCCCAGCAGAGGAATCGGAATCACCGCTTGTCCCGCCGCTACCGCAAGCCCGACTATGGCAGCTTCACAAACCACGAACTGGGCAAGCTCAACGAATTGGCGCTCATCAATCGTCCCGGTTCGCAACCTGCCATGCAACGCCTTCATCCCCACGACTGCGCTCACGAGGGACGCCGCGAACGGCGCAGCCAAGCCCGTCAAGTTGGTCAACAGGTAGACACCGGCGCCAAGGACACCACCAGCGCCCGCCCGTTCCACGGCAGCAATGCCGACGTCGCTCCAGTCCTCAACTGAGAAGTCTCCCTTGAACGGATTCTTGCCGCCTCGGTACTTGGCGATGAGCACCCGCGTGATCTCAATCCCTCCGGATGCTAGGGCGGCCAAAGCCGCCGCTTCCGCCAGTCCCTGGACGGACCCCAAGCGATCATGAACGCTGCTGATGGCTTCCTTGTTGTCCTGCGACTGGCCTCTGATGCTCCTCTCTCCATCCGCCAACGCATTGTCTTCCTGGTACGCTTGCTCCAGATCGAGCGTCCCTTGTCTGGTCTGGGTAGTGAGTCCTCCGAGGCGTACCGCCTCATCATAGGTAAGCTGCCCCGGATGAATTCCATCCAGATAGCTCCGCCCGGTCGCCTGCTCAACCGAATCAAGGAGCTCTCGAATCGACGCGATGATCCGTGGCGGGTAGCCGCTTATCGTGCCGGTGCTTTGTAGCTCGACCAGCTCCAGATGCTGATCTTTGGGAATGTGGAACAGGCCTGTATATCCCGGGTACTGCTCCAATTGCCCGGTGATCTCGCGCAGGGTTTCAAGAGTAGTCTCGCAGTATTTCGACTGGACCGGTTCTTCGCCGTGATAGTAGTCGACTGAGTGTTGCCCGCTTGCGCGTCCGAAATCGGCGTTCGGGAGCTCGTGGTTAAGGAGCTTGTTCGCATTAAGAAGCGCGACGGTGACCTGTTCTGCGTTCTCTCCGTGTACCGTGTACGGCGAACCGCTTGGTCCCGGAGAATCAGGATTGAAGATGAAGTCCTTGGCCCGGTCTATTTCCTGTAGTGCCTGCGCAAGTGCACGATCCTCATCCGAGAGCGCCGCAAGCCGCGCCAACTCGTCAATCGTTCGCTCCTGGCCAGTGTGCGTACCAGCAACCTGGGCCGACAGGTGTCGGCGAAGATCTTCCTGAGAATGGCTCACGTCCTCACCCGTTGGTGGAGCAGTTCTCCAAGTGACCGAGCATGATTGATCACGGCAGCCAATCCCTCCTTCGACGCGTCATCGAACACACCGTAGTCAGTTGGGGCATCTTTCCACAGCGTTGCAAGGTCACCAAGTGTGCCGGCCGCGTGCGTCCGCGTCTGCTGTTCCAAACCGGCTATCTGTCGTTGTGCTGCTCCCAAAGAACGTTCGCTCGCTTCGATTTCGAGTCTATTTCGCCTGGCCTCTTCCGCCCGTTTCCTATTACCTCTTCGTGCCAGCGCTACGGTACCAGTAATAGCTACTCCGCTCAGCGTCCACCCGATCGGGCCGGCCAGAGCCAACAGCGCAGAGCCGGCTGCCATTCCGCTACCGCCGGCCGCCAGCGCACCACCGCCCAGCCACGCGAGCGCTGCGCTCGTGGCCGCCGCGCCGGAGAGACCGGAAATCGCCGCGCCCGTGCTTGCTGTGCCAAACGTAGTGGCGATCGCCATGGCCGCCGAGGGGCCCAGGGCAGCTACGGCGGCGCCGGCACCCGCAACAGTCGTACCAGTTGCTGCGCGTACCTTGGCGACGCGAGCAGCCTCGTCTTCATGCTTCAGCACATCTTCTCGAAATCGATCCGCCTGCAATTTGAAGTGCGCAACGGTCTTTTGGAATTCTGTCGGCGTATTCGCCAGGTGATTGACGTAGGTCTCGACGATCTCGATTACCGGTACGGATCTTTGCCGCTGCTTGAATAGCGCTTCCGTGTCACGTTGGACTTGCTCTCGGAGATGCTCGTGCCGCTCGGCTGCAACGCTGAGTTGGACGTTCTCGTCGGCAAGCAACTGTGCATTTGACGCGGCATCTAATCCCTTCTTGATGCTTTTGAAGACGTTCATCATTCACAACCTCCGATTTTGGACGGTTCAGGACATCGCGTCTCCATAGATACTCGGTCGCGCCGTCGCATGGCAACCTGTACGGATATCGAGTCCGCCAGCTCACCGCGCTGGGCGGGATGGACACCCGGAGGCTGGGCCGAGATGATGGTGACGCAGGGCGCGCTGGTGCACTTATTCGACGTGCATCGCGACCTCGCGGAGCGCCGCAACTGCACGCCGAGGAGAGGGGCCCATGCCGATGCAACCGAATATTCTGCTGATTGTGGCCGATGAGCTGCGTGCGGACGCCCTGTCGGCTTACGGCAACCCGGTTTGCCGCACGCCGAACCTGGACCGCATGGCGGCGGCGGGGGTGCGATTCGCCGACTGCGCGGTCACCCAGCCGACCTGTACGCCGAGCCGCGCTTCGATACTGACGGGGGCGTTTCCGTCCGTGCTGAAGACGCGCATGGTCGGCTGCCATGCGCCGGACGATCCGCGCTTTCTGGGCCATGGACTGCAGCGCGCCGGCTACCGGTGCGCGTCGATCGGCAAGATCCACCTGGTACCGCAGCGCGAAGAACCGGAGGTGCTGCGCGCCACGCTGGCCCGGGACGGGGGCGATGGCTACTACGGGTTCGCGGAGGTGGACCTGGTCGACGGCCACGGCGACGGCTGCTACGGCCCCGACTACGAGGCCCATGCCGCGACCCTGGGCGTCGACCTGGATCGCGCGCGGGCGCAGCCCCGGGAAGGGCAGCACAAGCTGTCGCCGGTGCTTGGCCCACACCGCTTCCGGCTGCCCGCGGAGCTGCACTCATCGCACTACCTGGCAGACCGCACCATCGAGCTGCTGGATTCGGCGCGCGACGACGGGCGGCCGCTGTTCGCACATATCAGCTTTCCTGACCCGCACCACCCGTTCACGGTGCCCGAACCGTGGGCATCGATGTACGACCCCGCCGAAGTTCCAGCGCCGGTTCCCCACGGCGGACAGCACATGCCGTCGTGGTACGACTCGATCTTCCGTGGCGAGGCGTTGGACGTCGCGGCGTGGGAGGCAAAGCCGAAGGGGCCGGGCATCGACCGCATCATCGGCACCCCACCGCTGGACTACTCGCGGGTAACCGAGGCGACCTGGCGTGCGGTGCGCGCCTCCTACTTCGGCATGACCACCTGCCTCGACCATCACGTCGGGCGCATCCTCGACCATCTCGCGGCGACCGGGCTGGCCGACTCCACCATCGTGGTATTCGTGGCCGATCACGGCGAGTACCTCGGCGACCACGGCTTCGTCGGCAAGGGAATGCACTTCGACTCCGCGCTACGCGTTCCCCTGCTGGTGCAGGGCCCCGGCATCCAGGCGGGGCAGACCATCGCGCAGCCCGCCTCCACGCTCGACATCGCCGCCACCCTGTGGGATGTCGCCGGCGTGCCGGAGCCCGAGGGCGTGCAGGGCATCTCGTTCGCCGCGGCGCTGCACGGCACCGGACCCTACCGGCGCACGGCCGCCCTGACCGAGAACGACGACGACATGATGCCGGCGCGATTGCGCACGCTGACCACCGCGCGGTGGCGCCTCACCAAGTACGCCGGCGGCGCCGAGGGCGAGCTGTACGACCGCGCCGCCGACCCCGCGGAAACCCACAATCGCTATGCCGATCCCGACTACGCCGGCACCCGGCGCGAACTCGAAGCGATGCTGTTCGAAGAAGTGCTGTGCGCCTGCGACTACGCCAATGCCCGGCGCCAGCAGCCCGTGCCGCCGGCCCGCCACTGGGTGCCATCCCACCATCGAACCGGTTGAATCGCTGAGTCGCCTCGCTGCGCCGGCCACGCGGCCGCGAGCTTGACACACCAGCGGGGCGGACTATGGTAGAGAATGTTGCGGCCCGCAGGGTCGCGAACAAAGAGCACACGAAAGGATTCGTGCATGAATCGAAACAAGTTGCTGTGGTGCAGCGCGTGCGTTGCGCTGCTGTTCAGTTGGTCGGCATGGGCCACCGGCACCGCCGACGAGGGTGGCGGCGATACCGGTGCCGCCGCCATGGCCGGATCGGGGAAGTACAATGAGTCCCCGATGCTGGCCGCCCTGGTGGCCAGCGGCGACCTGCCGCCGGTCGATGAGCGGCTCCCGGAAGTGCCGCTGGTCAAGGTGCCGCCCGAGATCGGACGCTACGGGGGCACGGCGATCACCTTCGCGCCTTCCGCGGGGAGGGTCGAGATCGGCGATAGCTGGCGGCACGGTTCGTTTACCCTCGAGGTGGACGAGAACTGGCAGGTGGGGCCCGGCGTCGCCAAGGGCTACGAACTGTCGGACGACCAGCAGACCTTCACCCTGTTCCTGCGTGAGGGAATGAAGTGGTCGGACGGGCACCCGGTGACCGCCGAGGACTTCCTGTTCCGCTACGAGGAGCGGCCGCGGCGCGGGTACCGCAGCGAGCCGATCGAGTCGATGGTGGCGGTCGACGACTACACCGTCCGGATCAACCTGAGCAAGCCGTTTCCGCGCATCGTCATCAACATGGCCAACGAGAACGGCACCGACTGGAACCGATGGATGCCCAAGCACTTCCTGAAGCATTGGCACGCCGACTACAACGACGAGGCCGCCGCCATCGCCAAGGACGAAGGCTTCGAGACTTGGGAGCAGGCGCTGAGGTTCCACGCCGGCGGCGGCACCATTAACGATCCCAACCGGCCGACCACGCGCATGTTCGTGGCGCGCGAGATCGGCACCGACACGCGCCTGTACGAGCGCAACCCCTACTGGTACGTCGCGGATCCGGAGGGCAACCAGTTGCCCTACATCGACCGGGTACAAGCAACCCTGGTGGACAACGAGACATACAAGCTCAAGGTGTTGAACGGCGAGGCCACCATTGCCAACTTTATCAGCTTCCAAGACTTCACCCTGTTCAAGCAGAACGAGGCGCAGGGTGGCTACACCATCGAGCTGATCGACGGCCAAAGAGGCTCGCAGCATACCTACCACGTCAACCAGACCCACTCGGAGCCGGTCCTCGGCGAGGCGATGCGCGACATCCGCTTCCGGCGCGCCCTGTCGCTGGCCATCGACCGCGACGAGATGAACGAAACCCTGTGGTCGGGCATGGGCGTACCGCGGGCGGGAACGCTGGTCTCCAGCGTCAGCTACTACAAGAGTGAGTGGGGTGAGGACCACCCCTACGCCCGCTACGATCCGGCCGAGGCCAACCGACTGCTCGACGAGATGGGCCTGACCAACCGCGACCGCGACGGTTTCCGCACCCTGTCCAACGGCGAGACCATCAACCTGACCGCCGTGCAGGTGGGCAAGGAGCTGTCCAGCGAAGGTCACGAACTGGTGAAGGACTACTGGGAAGATATCGGCATCAAGTTCACCCTGCGCGAAGTGGAGGGCAGCTTCTACTGGGACTTCACCAGCACCGACGACTACGTGCTGGCCACCCGGCCGCTGACCAACGCCACCGAGCTGTCCGCCGACCGCGGCATCGTCGAGGGCTCGTTCGCCACGCCGCTGACCGGACCGACCTGGGCGCCTGCGTGGAAGGCGCGCCTGCGGGCGGAGATCGACATCGCCGAGGGGCGCTCGAAGCTGGCCGACTACGAGGGCGGTGTGCTCCCCGGGGAAGAGCCGCCCCCCATCGTGCGCGAGCTGTGGAACGCGATCCTGGACGCCAACGACAGCATCTTCGGTTCCGAGCAGTACACCGTCGCGAACCAGAAGGTGCAGGACATCTTCGCCGAGCAACTGTGGGTCATCGGCACCGTGGGCATGGTGCCCGCCCCCTTCATCGCCAGCAACAACATCGGTAACCGCCAGACCAACGAGTTCGCGCCCGCCGGCTGGTTGGGCGAGCTGGACTGGGCGCTCTTCTTCAAGAATTAGCGGTACCGGGGCCGGGCCGCGGCTTGCAGCAGCCGTGGGAGTCTGTCGGATCGAGACGGACTCCCACGGCAGGGCGGCGGGGCCGACGGCGACACCACAGGCGGCCGGTTGCGGACTCCAGCCGGCTTGACCAAGCCCGGTGCCTGCAACCGGTAGGCACTACTTGTAGGGGTCGGCGGCGTCGCGTAGCCCGTCGCCCACGAAGTTGAATACCAGCACCGTTACGATTACCCAGATCGCGGGAATCATCAGCCACGGCGTCAGCGCCACCACGCGCACGTTCTGTGCCTGCTGCAGCATCACCCCCCAGCTCACCACCGGCGGACGCAGGCCGATGCCGATGAAGCTGAGCGCGGTCTCGCCCAGGATCATGCCGGGGACCGCCATGGTGAGGTGCACGATCAGGTAGCTCATGAAGCCGGGCAGCATGTGCCGGACGATGATGCGCATTTCCGTCACGCCGGCGATCTTCGCTGCCATGACGTGGTCCTCGACGCGAAGCTGCAGCAGCTTGCTGCGCACGGTGCGCGCCAGGCCGGTCCAGCCCACGATCGACAGGATCACCGTGATCATTAAGTAGATGCGCAGCGGCGGCCAAGTCAGCGGGACGGCAGCCGCCAGCGCCATCCACAGCGGCAACGACGGGAGCGCGCCGAGAAACTCGATGATGCGCTGAATCAGCATGTCGGCCGGGCCGGCGAAGTAGCCCGAGATGCCGCCCAGCAGGCACCCCAGCACGAAGCTGATCGCCACGCCGAGCAGCCCGATCGACAATGACACGCGGGCGCCGTGCAGCACGCGCGAGAACATGTCCCGGCCCAGTGAGTCGGACCCGAACAGGAACAGCTGGCCCGGCTCGTCGACGCCGAACAGGTGCAGGTCGGTCTCGAACAGGCCCCAGAATTCGTACCGGTCGCCGCGCACCAGGTAGCGGATCGGGTACATCCGGGTCTCGTCGGGCACGTAGATGCGCGCCAGCGTCACCGGGTCGCGGGAGTATTCCAGGCCGTAGACGAACGGCATGCGCGGTCTGCCCTCGTGCAACAAGCGCACCCTGGTGGGCCCGGTCAGGAGATAGTCGGGGTGGCGCTCGAAGATCTCGTGCGGAGAGATAAAGCCGGCAAACGTCGCCGCAACGACGATCACCAGCAGTATCGCGCTGCCCACCACCGCCAGCCGGTGGCGAAAGAAGGCGCGCCGCATCAGCATCCAACTGGAGGCGGTGAAGTATGCTTCCGCGGCGCCGGCATCGCGCGCGGCAATCAGGTCGCTCACAGGTCCGCCCGCTCCTCGAACTTGATGCGCGGGTCGACGATCACCAGCAGGATGTCGGACAGCAGCGTCCCGATCAGCCCCAGCGCGCTGACCAGCATCACGATGCTGCCGGCCAGGTACATGTCCTGGCCAAGCAACGCGTTCAGCAGCAGCGGGCCGATGGTGGGCAGGCTGAGCACCATGGCGGTGATCGCCTCGCCCGATACCAGCGTCGGCAGTACGCCGCCGATGCCGCTGACGATCGGGTTCACGGCTATGCGCACCGGGTACTTGAACAGCAGCCGGGTCTCGGCCACGCCCTTGGTGCGCGCGGTGACCACGTACTGCTTGGGCAGCTCGTCGAGCAGCGTGGCCCGCAGCACGCGGATCATGCCGGCGGTACCGGCGCTGCCGATCACGATCAGCGGCAGCGGCAGATGCTTTGCCAGGTCCACCACCTTGCCGAGGCTCCACGGCGCGAGCGCGTACTCCGGGCTGAACAGGCCGCCCACGCTCCAGTTGGTCCAGCGGTAGATCGCGAACTGCAGCAGCAGTGCCAGCAGAAAGTTGGGGGTGGCGAGCCCGATGAAGCCGAACACCGTGAACACGTAGTCGCTGGGAGCGTACTGATGGGTGGCGGAGTAGATCCCGATCGGCACCGCCACCGCGAACACGAACAGCAGCGACGCGAAGCTGATCGTTACCGTGAGCCAGTAGCGTTCGCTGATCAGCCGCTTCACCGGCATGCCGTGGATCAGCGACTGGCCCATGTCGCCCTGCAGCAGGTTGAAGAACCACCTGCCGTAACGCAGCAGGAACGGGCGGTTCAAACCGTACAGCTCTTCCAGGTAGCGAATGTCCTCGGCGGATACCGAGCGCCCGCTGGCCCGCATCTCCTGCATCATGGTGGACAGCGCGTCGCCGGGCGGCAGCTCGATCAGTACGAACGACACGAATGAGAGCATCACGAGCAGCAGGATCATGTAGATGACCCGGCGCACCAGGTAGCTCACCATTGCTCAGCTCGCTCCTCGGGCCGCACCGGTCCCTACCTCACGTCGGTGAGGGTATCCTCGCCGTCGGTGAGCCATGCCAGATCGAAGCGCGCCAGGGCAAGGCCGTCGTAGCCGGTGCCCTGGCCGTGGTCGAACAGGCAGCAGATGCTCAGGTCGGGCGCCACGCACAGGTCGGAGTAGGCGGCGTGATCCTCGTACAGCACCTTGCCGGCGTTCCAGGTGCGGCATTCGTCGTAGCTCAGGCGCACCGTCAGGCGTTCGCGGCGCGCGGCGCTGGCGGGGTTGGAGAACAGCACCCGGTTGCGGTCGTGAGCCGCCTCGGATGTGAAGCGCAGCACGCTGCCGTGGCAGATCGGGTCCGGCAACCCGTCGTGGTAGCCGGTGCGCGGGAACGACAGCCCGCCGTCACGGCTCCAGGCATAGGCGCGGCGGCGGGCGCCGACGTAGTTGCGGCAGTTGAGATACAGGGCGCCGTCGGTCGTCTCGACCACCGACGATTCGTTGGTGCCGGTGTGCGCCACCCCGCCGATGCGCCAGCTCGCGCCGTCGTCGTCGCTGTAGATGATGTGCGAATGGCCGGTGGCCGCCAGCACCGCCACCGACGTCTCGATGTCGTAGTAGGCGGGCGCCTTGCCCTGGACGTGGTCGCACGCGACGACGAGCCGTCCGCTCGCCAACTGGATGCCGTGGCCCGGCCCGGTGGCGTACCAGGTCCAGGAGGGATCCTTGACCTCGCCGGTGATCTCGCGCGGCTCCTCCCAACTGTCACCCTCATCACGGCTGCAGGTGACCCACACGGTGCGCGGCGCCTTGCCCTCGACGATCAGGTTCTCGGGGCCATCCGCGAAGTTCTTGCAGAACAGCAGCCACACGACGCCGGTGTCCCGGTCCAGCACCGGCGCCGGGTTGCCGTCGGTGTCGGGGCCGGTGCGCACGATCAACCGCTTCGGCTCCCAGCTCCGCCCGCCGTCGAGGCTGCGCCGCATCACCAGGTCGATGTCACCGGAATCGCCGCCCATCACCGTGGGATCGCTGTTTCTGCCCTCGCAAATCGCCAGAATAGCGCCGCCCGCGGTGGCAAGCAGCGTCGGCGTGGTGAAGGCGCGATAGCCCCCGGTCCCGTTCTCGAACAACCGTGTCCGCTGATACATCATCCTGCAATCGCGCAACATAGCACGAGGGCGCCCATCTGTCGCGCACTTGGAATACGCAACATTGACAAGCGTGCTGCACCCGCCAAGAATCGTTGGTGCCGAGGCTGCCATGAACGAAACCGACCTGTTGGAAAGGATCTCTGTCGATCCACGGATCTTTGGGGGCAAACCGATCATTCGAGGGCGTCGACTAGCCGTCGAACACGTCTTGGGTATGCTGGCGGCTGGCGATGATCACGATACCTTACTCCAGGGCTACCCGTGGCTGGAGCGTGAGGACATTCTCGCCTGCCTGGTGTACGCGCGTCGCCTTGTCGGCCGTGAACGAGTCGAGCCTCTCCTGGTACCGGGAGATGGATGAGGCTGCTTCTGGATACTTGCATCTGGGGCGGCGCCATACCTGAGCTGAGGGCGTCCGGACACGATGTCTTGTGGGCTGGTGACTGGCCGCAAGATCCTGGAGACGACGAGATTCTTGCCATTGCCCATCGCGAGCAACGCGTCCTGGTAACGCTGGACAAGGACTTCGGCGAACTGGCGATTGTCCACGAGCGGCCGCACGGCGGGATACTCCGAATAGTCGGTTTTCCGGCACGACAGCATGCAAGAGTTTGCCAGCAGGCACTGGACGCTCATGGCGCCGAACTCGCAACGGGAGCAATCGTTACCGCACAACCGGGACGGCTCAGGATTCGCGAGTAATTCACGGGCATACACGCACGCTCCGGGAGGGGCAATTCACATGCGGGACGACAAACACCTGCTCAGCGATGAGCAGATCAGAGCATTCATTACGGACGGGTACGTGCAGGTGCAGACCGATCTGGACGACTCGGTGCACCGTACGATTTTCGAGAAGACCGACCGGGTTCTGGGTCCCGGCGACGATGGGACGCCGGGCGGCGGCAGCAATCCGCAGAACAACATCCTGCCGATGGTGGGCGAGTTGGCCCAGGTGCTGGAGGCGCCGGAAGTGGTCGGCGCGCTGACCAGCATTCTCGGCGACGGCTACGTGATGCTGCCGCACCGCCACTGCCACACCAACATGCCGGTCGCACCGCTACCCGACGGCCGCCGCGGCATCACCATGGTGCCGCACCGCGACGGCCAGGCCGGCTGCCACAAGCCGCGCCATCGGCTGCCGCGCTGGGCGATTGTATTCTACTACCCGCAGGAGTGCCCCGACCGCCAGGGTCCGACCGCCTTGATCCCCGGCTCTCATCTGCGGCCCCGCCTCACCACCGAACTGAACCTGGAGATGCCGCTCGCCGTGGATCGGGGCGCGGACGGCGAGTATCGGCTGCCGGCCAACTATCTCCAACGCCGCATGACCTCCCTGGCGTGCGGCCTGGGGGCTGTGTCGATCATGCACTTCGACCTGGGCCACTCGGTGCTCACCAACATCGCCGACAACATGCGCTACGGGCACAAGTTCGTGTTCATGCGCACCGAGGAGCCGGCACGCCCGAACTGGGCCAACCGGGATCCCTACTGGCGGTCGGGGGCGACCACGGAGCGAGCCGGAGGCAACGAAATTGCCTGGACTTACGTCTGGAACTGGATGGCGGGCGCCGGCGACCTGTTTCGGCTGGCGCCGGGCGAAGCCGCGTCCACGCAATCGAGGTCCATTGCGGCGCTGCAGCGGCTGCTCCGGTCCGCCAGCGAAGCCGATCGCCTGCAGGCCGCCAATGCGCTGGGATTAGCGCGGGCGGGAGCGGCGCCGGCGGCGGCGGACCTGATCGCCGCCCTGGAGGACGATTCGCCGCACGTGCAGCTCAACGCCTGCTACGCGCTCGGCGCGGTCGGTGCGGCCGCGGTCGATCCGCTGATCGCGGTTCTGCACAGCTATGAAGAGCTGTACCACAGCTATCCGCCGTACGGCATCGGCCACGCCGCCCACGCGCTGGGAGCGATCGGCGCTCCGGCAGTCCCCGCCCTGGCGCGCGCGCTGAGCAGTCCGCACGCCCACGTGCGCGCCAACGCCGCCTACGCCTTGGGCGAGATGGGGCACCGCGCGGCGGGCGCACTGGACGCGCTGGCGGCGGCCCTCGACGACTCCGAGGAGGAGGTGCGCCGCCACCTGCTGTCCGCCATCAGCCTGGTCGGCCAGCCGCCGGAGCGGGCGCTCGCGACGCTTGCCGCCGCCCTGCAGCGGGAACCCAACGGCGAGCTCCGCCAGCTCGCCATCCAGGGCATCACGCGGGTGAGCGGTCCGCAGTACACTGCGGTACCGGCGCTGGCGGCCGCGCTGAACGACGCCGATCCGTACGTGGCCGCCTACGCAAGCGACCAGTTGTGCCGCATCGGCACGCCGCCGGCGCTGGCCGCCGCGGCCGGCCACCTGCAACGCCTGCGCTGGTTTCCCGACGCCCCGCGCCTCGAACCGGAACTGGCGCAGGCCAGGCAGCACAAACTGGCCAAGAGCAGGGTCGTCGGCCGGCGCTGACAGCTCGGCTGAAGTACTCAAGGAGAGACCGAAGTTGGATCGACACCCATTGCACCTGACCGACACGGACGTACGTTTCTTTTCCCAGAACGGCTACCTGATCTACCGCCACCAGATCTTTCCTGCAGAGAAGTTCCGCCGCCTGCAGGCGTTCTTCGACGGCATGCTGGCGCAGTTGCCGGCGGACGCGCGGCCGGAGGGGATGGACACCCCCCATTTCGCGTTTCCCGAGCTGGTCGAGTGGCTGGGCGCGGACGAGGTGCTGGACTTCGTGGAGCGCCTGATCGGTCCCAACATCGCCCTCTGGGCCAGCCACTTCCTGTGCAAGCTGCCGCGCCAGGGCCTGGCCGTGCCGTGGCACGAGGACTCCGCCTACTGGAACAAGACGCTCAGCGCGCACAAGGTGGTCACCGTGTGGCTGGCGATCGACGACTCGCTGCCCGACAACGGCTGCATGCGGGTGATTCCCGGCACCCACCACCACGGCTTCTCGGAGTACGAGGAGGTGGACGCCTCCCGCCACGTGTTCGGCACCCGGATCCGCGCCGACCAGTTCGACGAGAGCAAGGCGGTCGACCTGGCGATCCGCGCCGGCGAGTGCCACGTCCACCACGCCAAGCTGATGCACAGCTCCAGCCCCAACACCAGCGGCCGCCGCCGCTGCGGCTACACCATGCGCTACATGCCCACCGACGTGAAATTCGACCCCACGCGGCAGCGCGGCCGGCACGCCATCTACCTGATGCGCGGCAGGGACCTCGCCGGCAACGACTACGCCGAGCCGGGGCGCGTGTTCGAACCCGGCAGGCTGCGCTGGATGGGCCGCTGAGTGGCACCTCCCGGCGCGGGGTAGCGCACGCTGATGGCGGGTGAATCGGGGCGCGTCTGGCCGTGGCGCCGCGACCGATCGCGGCGCGAATCGGTGTCGGCGGAGCAGTGGCGCTGGGTGCGTGAGCAGCACCCGATACTGGCCCGCCTCACCGCGGACGAGGATGCGCGGCTGATGGAGCTGGTCGAGCAGTTTCTGCGCCGCACGCGGTTCGAGGTTCGCGGGCTGGAGGAGGACGAGACGCTGTACCGGCTGGTGGTGGCGGCCCAGGCGTGCCTGCCGATCCTCGGTCTCGGCATCGAGTGGTACCGCGGCTGGCGCACCGTCGTATTGCTGCCGCGCGCGTTCGCGGCCGAGATGGAAGAGACCGACCCAGGCGGCGTGGTGCGCGAGTGGGAGGAGGAGTTGGCGGGCGAAGCGTGGGATGAGGGCCCCATCGTCCTGTCCTGGGAAGATGTCGAGGAGTCGGGCTGGGGCCACGGCTGCAACGTGGTGATTCACGAGGTGGCCCACAAGCTCGACCTGCTCGACGGCGCCATGAACGGCCGCCCCGCTCTGCACAGCGACATGGATCCGGACGCATGGCACCGCGAACTCGGCGGCGCGTACAAGCGGATCTGTGCCGACGAGCGCGCCGGCCGCGAGCGTGCGGTCGACCTGTACGCCGCCGAGAACCCGGCGGAGTTCTTTGCCGTCACCAGCGAACTGTTCTTCGAGCAGCCGGCTGCGCTGGACGGGCAATACCCCGGCGTGTACCGGCAACTCAAGGCGTTCTACCGCCAGGATCCGCTACAGCGCGCGGCACCGGGAGCCGCCTCCGGCTGAACCGCGAATTCGGGACTTGCCGCGGTCGGCGGCGGGCCGCCGCTCGCACCGCTCGGCCAGCGAGGCGAGGCAGTGCGGGTTGACGCTCCGTAGTCGCCAGTATAAGTTCCGCTGATCGCCATTGCGGCGACTAGCGTTTTTGATAGCTCCTCGATGGGGAGCCGGGGCCTCTTGGGAGGCCCTTTTTTTTGGAGGTCTTGTTGGTGCAACGCTTTGCGCTGTTCGTGGATGCTGGCTACTTGTACGCTGAGGGTGGAAAGCTCTGCTGCGGAACGGCATCCCGTCGCCGATTCATGGTGAACGAACGAGAGCTGAATGTGATGCTAGCGAAGATGATGCGAGAACGATGTGGGCTCAACTTTCTCCGTACCTATTGGTACGACGGCGCGCGTCAAGGTGTCAGAACCGTAAGCCAACAGGCCATTGCTTGTTTACCCAACGTGAAGCTTCGCTTGGGTCGAGTTAACGCTGGTGGGCAACAGAAAGGAGTAGATGCTCTTATCTATCGAGACCTCATGACGTTGGCCCGTGACCGAGCGATCGGTGAGGCGTTCCTTCTGGCGGGCGATGAGGACTTGCGGGAGGGCGTAAGAGAGGCTCAGGATAAAGGAGTGCGGGTCACGTTGATTGGAGTTACTCCAGAGCCGGGAACACGCAACCAGTCACAGGAGCTCGTGTACGAATCCGACGACGTGGTGACCTTGACCCGCGAGGACATCTGCGCGTTTTTTGCAACCCTGGAGGGTCCATCCCCACAGGTTGGCGGCCGCGCTGACTTGGCCGACGTGGGAGAGAGCTTCGCTATACGGTGGCTCGAAAGCGCGAACACAGACGAGATTCGAACCTTGCTCGAGAATCGTCCCCGTATTCCTCCCATGATCGACTCCGAGCTGATTCACAGCGGCGAGCAAACCGTCGGGACGTCTCTTCGGGGCAACGAGGAAGCCAGACATCAACTCAGAAGCTCGTTCTGGAATATCGTTGCGGACCTGCAGAACGAGTAGAGCTTGCCGCATCCCGTCGAGTGGCGCCACGCTCACGCGTTTCCCGGCCTGCCGCGATCAAGGTGTTGCGCGGCGCGCCGTATGTCCATACAGTCACGGAAGAACCTTCTTGCAGGGGGCAGCCGATGGGTGCATTGAGCGCGGCGCAGGTGGATCAGTTCCGGGAGCAGGGTTATCTCAAGGTGGCGGGAGTGCTGGATCCGGAGACCTGTCTCGATCCGGTGATCGCCGAGTACGAGGCGGTGCTCGACTGCCTGGCGGCAGACCTGTTCGCCACCGGCGAGATTTCCTCGACCTGGGCCGAGTTGCCGTTCGGGCCGCGGGTGACGCGCATCTACGCGGAGAGCGGGCGCAGCCATGCCCAGTACTTCGACTTCTCCCTGCCCTTCTCCGGCGTGAGAACGGACACGCCGTTCTGGTTCGGCCCGGCGGTGCTGAACGCGTTTACCGACGAGCCGCTGCTGGACGTGGTGGAGTCGCTGATCGGACCGGAGATCTACTCCAACCCCGTGCAGCACGTGCGCATCAAGCCGCCGGAGCGGGAGTTGCCCACCACTGCGGACGGCAGACCGGTAATCGGCGCCACCGGCTGGCACCAGGATCGCGGCGTGGTGACGCCCGAGGCCGACGACACCGACATGCTCACCGTGTGGTTCTCGCTGTATGACACGCCAGTGGAAGCGGGACCGTTGAAGGTCGTGCCCGGCAGCCACAAGGACGGCCTACGCGCGCATTGCCTCAATTTCCCGCTGCCCGGCGCACGGGAGATCCCCGAAAAGCTGTTCGACGCCGACCGCACCATTCCGCTCCCGACGCGGCGCGGCGACGTGATCTGCATGCACCGGCAGACGGTGCACGGCTCGCTGAGCAACGTGAGCGACAAGATCCGCTGGAGCTTCGATCTGCGCTACAATCCGATCGGCCAGCACACCGGCCGCGAGGCGTTTCCGGGCTTCATCGCCCGCAGCCGCAAGGCTCCGCACCTGGAGCAGCGCGACGCCGGCCGCTGGCGGCACAGTTGGGAGGAGACCCGCCTTCGGATGGCCAAGGTCAACCAGGACGGCCAGACCGACATCCCCTTCGGCCGCTGGACCGAAGGCCACCCCGACTGCGCCTGACCGTAACCACCGCCCAGGCGGCCTAGTAGTTCGGGCCTCCTGCGGCGCACGGCGCACCCGGCGCTGTCCGGCACGCAGTGCCACGGCGGCACCGGACCGGCACCTTTGTTGACACCGGCAACCCGCCGGCGCTATAACTCGGTGTTGCTGCCCGCTGGGGCAATCCCACCTACAAGGCCGTTATTCGGAAGGAGGACAGTTGGCGGACTCCGCTGACGCCGCATCGCGCCGTGCCATGAAGCTCGCGTCCCGCCACAAGGCGTGGCGGGAATACGCGATCAACTGGGAGCTGTACCTGATGGCGCTGCTGCCGGTGATCTGGCTGATCGTGTTCATGTACTTCCCGATGTACGGCAACGTGATCGCCTTCAAGCGATTCGTGGCCTCCAAGGGCATCTGGGGCAGTCCGTGGATCGGGTTCGCCAACTTCGAACGGTTCTTCAGTTCCTTCAAGTTCGGGAATATCATGTGGAACACGTTCTTCCTGAACTTGTACGACTTGGTGCTCGGCTTTCCGATTCCGATCGTGCTCGCCATTCTGCTCCACTACACGCCGTTCCAGGGCTACAAGAAAACGGTGCAGATGGTCACCTACGCCCCGCACTTCATCTCCACGGTGGTGATGGTGGGCATCATCTTCAAGCTGTTCTCGCAGCGCATCGGCATCGTCAACGTCGCCCTCACCGCGCTCGGGCTGCCGGAGTCCAACTTTCTCGGTTCGCCATTCTGGTTCCCGCACATCTACGTGTGGACCAACATCTGGCAGAACATGGGCTACGCCACGATCATCTTTCTGGCGGCGCTGTCGGCCGTCGACCCCGAACTGCACGAAGCGGCGCGCGTCGACGGCGCCACCATCTGGCAGCGCATCGGGCACATCGATCTGCCCGGCATCGCGGCAGTGGTGATCATCCTGCTGATCCTGCGCCTAGGACAGATCCTCAACATCGGCTTCGAGAAGGTGTTCCTGATGCAGAACACCGTCAACATCGTCGCCTCCGAGGTGGTGGACACCTACGTCTACAAGATCGGGCTCGCCTCGCGCAATCCCAACTTCTCCTACGCTTCCGCCATCGGCCTGTTCAAGAACGTCATCGCCTTCGTCCTCCTGATCGCCGTGAACCGCATCGCGCGGCGCACCAGCGAGACCAGCCTGTGGTAGGAACCTGCTGATGGCGGTCATGCGACGAGCACAGGCGGTCGGCGCCGCAGCCGCAGCCGCCGCGCCCGCGCCCGCGCCCGCGGGCAAGCGTCGATCCTCCGGCATCCGCCACGCCAGGCAAGACCGGCTGTTCTACGTGCTCAACGTGGGATTGCTCAGCCTCACCTTCCTCGTCGTGGTCTATCCGCTGATCTACGTGCTCAGTTCGTCGTTCAGCGATGCCCTCGAAGTGGTGGCCGGGCGGGTGTGGCTGTACCCCGTCAAACCCTCCCTCGAGGGCTACAAGGCGGTATTCGAGTACAGCGAGCTGTGGCTCGGCTACGGCAACACCATTTTCTATACGGTGTTCGGGACCATCTACAACGTGGTGATGACGATGCTGATCGCCTACCCGCTGTCGCGCCGCGACTGCAAGGGGCGCGGTTTGCTGATGTTTCTGTTCACCTTCACGCTGTTCTTTCAGGGCGGGCTCATTCCCACCTACCTGCTGATTCGCAGCATCGGCATCATCGACACCCGCGCCGTGATGATCATCCCGTTCGCCATCGGGGTGTGGAACGTAATCATCACCCGCACCTATCTGCAGTCCAATATCCCGGGCGAGCTGTACGAAGCGGCCCGCGTCGACGGCGCCACCAACTCGCGCATGCTGTGGAGCGTGGTGCTGCCGCTGTCCGGGCCGATCATCGCGGTGATCACCCTGTTCTACGCGGTCAACCACTGGAACCAGTTCTTCAACGCGCTGGTCTACATCCGCCGCCAGGAGCTGCGCCCGCTGCAGATCATTTTGCGCGAGATCCTGGTGCTCAACTCACCGGGCGTGATCGACCAGTTGATGGCCTCTGCCTCCCCGGAGCAGGTGGAAGCGCTGCAGGCGCGCATGTATCTGCAGGGGCTGATCCAGTTCGCGCTGATCGTGATCGCCACCGCCCCGATTCTGGCGGTGTATCCGTTCGTGCAGAAATACTTCGTGCGCGGCGTCATGATCGGAGCGCTCAAGGGATGAGCAGTAACGGCGCACTGCCAAATTGCATTTCAGAGTCCGGGTGTTACCCGGCGCTAAAGGAAACCGCGGCACCATGCCGCGAGAGAGAGGAGCAGCATACATGCTCAGAATTACGGGAATCGCACTTGTCGCGATGCTGGCGTTGGGCGGAGTCGCCTTCGCCGCCGGCGATGACGAAGCCGCGGCAAGCGCGTATCAACTGAACCCGCCGGGCACCTACCCGGTGGTCGACGAGAAGGTAACGATCACGGCGATCGCCTACTACTCGTCGAGCACGTCGTCGGGCACGCCCGAGGACGCCGCGTTCACGACCTTTCTGGAGGACCTCACCAACGTGCACGTCGACTTCATCGAAATGATCGAGTCGAACGGTTCGCAGGAGAAGTTCAACCTGATACTGGCGTCCGGGGACCTGCCGGACATTCTCATTCCGCACGGCTCGATTACCGCGCAGCAGGTGTTCCTGCACGGCAGCAACGGCGCCTTCCTGCCGCTCAACGACCTGATCGAGCAGCGCATGCCGTCGCTCAAGCAGCGGCTCGGCGAGGCGCCTTCGATCAAGGCGCGGCTGACCATGCCGGATGGCAACATCTACGCATTCCCGGACGTCGAGGCCAACTGCTTTCACTGCCAGTTCTCGGCCAAGCTGTGGGTGTACCAGCCGTGGGTGGAGAAGCTGGGGCTGAAGTGGCCCCCGGAGACCACCGAGGAACTGTACGAGACCTTCAAGGCGTTCAAGACCCAGGATCCGAACGGCAACGGCCAGGCGGACGAGATTCCGATCCTCGGCGCCGTCGACGGCTGGCGCCAGGACCCGTTCACCTTCCTGATGAACCCGTTCATCTTCACCAGCCACCCGTACGGCGCCAACTACGGCGCGTTCCTGGAGCGCAGCCCGAGCGACGTGCGGTTCGTGGCCAACACGCCGGAGTGGCGTGAGGGCCTGAAGTACATGCGCCGCTTGTACGCCGAGGGACTGCTCGGGGACGAAAGCTTCGTGTGGACGCGGCAGGAGGGCATGTCCGCGGTCGAGAACCCCGACACCGAGTTGGTGGGCTCGTTCCCGGCCGGCTGGTTCGGGATGATGACGCTGAACGGCGCCGGCACGGGACGGTTCGCGCACTTCCAGCCGATCGCCCCGATCACGGGACCGAGCGGACTGCAGCAGACCACCTTCTTCCCGCCGACCATGCGCTATCAGACCCAGATCACGCCGAGCGCGGCCGACCGCAAGGAGGTCATCGCGCAGTGGGTGGACTGGTTCTATGAGGACCCGATCGTGCACGGCAATCTGGCCTGGGGCTGGCGGCGCGAGGGCGTCGACTGGCGCTGGCTCACCGACGAGGAGAAGACCAAGGGCTGGGTGGCGCGCGACGGCAACCCGGCGCAGACGCTGAGCATCAACGTCAACGCCTATTCGCGCGACCTGTACGACGACGGCTGGCCGCGCACCGCGCCGGGCCGGTTCGACATGATCGCACACGGCGCGCTGCCGCCGGAGTGGGCGGAAGATCCCTCCAAGCAGGAATACCGCCTGATGGTGGCCACGCGCGACCTGTACGCACCGTACAAGACCGAGAGCTACATCCCGCCCGACCTGGTGTTCGACGAGATGACGCAGGATGAGTTGATCGACTTGGCCGAGACGCTGACCAGCCGCACCGGCTTGGTGCTGCAGCGGGCCACCGAGTTCATCAACGGCACCCGCGACATCAATAACGATGCGGCGTGGAACGACTACGTGGCGGAACTGGAGCGCGCCGGCGTCGACCGCTACGTCGAGCTGTGGCGCGACACCCTCGACAACGGAGGCTACTTCAACTAAGCAGCCTTGTATCGCTTGGCGCCGAATTATCGGCGCCAAGCGGTGCTATCGGTGTACTCAATCGCCCACGTCAAGAGAACGTCTCACGTCGGCAGCGGAGTACACGCTCTCCGTGCCTTCGCGGACGCGCTCCAACACTTCGGCAGCCAAGTAATAGTCTCCGATGTCCTCAAGACCGCGCTCAATCATCTCGCGCAGGAAATACGTCTTCGCGCGTCCGGTCTGCGACGCCAGAAAATCGAGCCGTTGCTCGATCTCGGGAGCAAGTCGAATCGAGGTCGCCATGGTGCCGTCAGGCGATCTTGCCGAATTCGGAGATCGCGGCCTTGCGGTCCCTGATCTTGGCCACCGCGGTGCGTACCAGATCGTGCGCCAGTTCCTGCTGGTCGGTGGCGGTGAGGCGTTGCGCCTTCTCCGCCCAGTCCTCGCGGATGCCGTCGACCCCGTTCAGGGCGCCGCCGAGCGCACCGCACATCGAGGCAATGGTGTCCGCGTCGCGGCCGAAGTTGGCCCCATAGGTGACGCACTTCTCGACGTCGCCGCCAGCGAGCTCGAACAGCGCCAGGGTAACCGGCACGGTCTCTCTGGAATCGCAGCCGATGCGCCGGAACAGGGTGTCGGCGTTGGCGTAGGCGCGCTCGCGGAACCCTTCGTAATCGCCGTCCTCGCGCGCCAGTTCCAGGAAGCGGCCGATCAGGTCGAGCATCTCGGCGCCGCTGTCGGCGATGATGTTGTCCTGCGTAGCGGCCACCACCGAAGCCACGGTGGCGCGGGACCGGAACGCCTCGGCGACGCCGGCCGCCATCGCCACCGCGCCGTCCTGGCAGAAGCCGACGTCGTGGCCGTGGATCAGCGCCGCCAGGTTGTAGCCCTGCAGCGCCGCGGCGCGCGGGTTGCAGGCGTTGACGATGCCCACCGGCGAGAAGCACATGGCGGTGCTGGAGCTGGGCATGTTGCCCAGGGCCGCCATGCGCGGCACCGAGTGGCGGCGCAGTTTGTGCGCGGTGTGGGTCACCGACGGGAAGAACTTGTTCAGCTTGGCGCCGAAGATGTCGTCCCAGCGGTCCAGCCAGACGGCGGCCCAGTCGTCGATGGTGGCGTGGCCGCCGGTGCGGATCAGGGCATCCGCGAGCAGGTGCTTCATGATCGTGTCGTCGGTGCCGTCGGCGTCGAAGTCGTCGATCCAGCCGTGTGCCTTCAGCACCTCGTAGGGCTTGCCCTCGGCCGGCGTGCCGATCGCATCGCCGATCAAACCGCCGAGCAGGCAGCCCAGCGTCTTGTGGTACAGGGTGGTCGTCGCCGCCGAGGTGGCCGGCGCGGCCGTAATTGCAGTTGCCATTCGTGTCTCTCCTTGGCGGTAGACCATTATCCCCGTTGCGGCGCACCCGCGCCAGCCGCGTAGGGAGTTACCTGGTCAAGCCTGCCGGACAAGCGGTCCTCCTCGGTCTCCAGGTCGTGCTGATTTTGCAGGCCCATCCAGAACGCGGCGCTGTTCCCGAAGAAGCGCGAGAACAGCAGCGCCGTCTCAGCGGTGATCGCCCGCTGCCCGTGCACGATGGCGTGGATGCGGCGAGGATCGACGCCGATAGTCTTGGCCAACCGGTACTGGGTGATGTTCATCGGCGACAGAAACTCCTCAGCGAGGATTTTCCAGGATGAATCGAGGGTAGTTTGTTAAGCGCCATAAAGCGCCATTATTTCTGTCAGTGGTCCGCTACAGTTCGATTGCCTGCAGGTGCGGGGACCAGTGCTGCCACATGTCGGCGGCGGGGGGCTGGTCCTGGACCTGTTCGAGGTCGCGCTTGCAGTAGTCGAACAGCACCGCCTGGCGGATGCACGCCGAGTAGTTGTGCCCCGCCATGTGGCCGAGGCGGTGGTGCCAGAACACGATGTCGCCGGCCTTGCCGTGGCAGTCGACCGGCGGCGCCCGGTTGACGCGCTCCATGACCGCGTCTTGGGCCTCGGTGGTGTCGCGCAGGTAGCCGGTGCGAAAGGTGTGGTAGAACGCGCGGTGACTGCCCGGCCACACGCAGAAGCCGCCGCCGCCGGCGGCCACGTCGTCGATGTAGCCCACCACGCCGAGGTGAAAGGGATGGCCGTCGCAGTGGCAGCCGACCGGCGGGCGTGGACGGTCGCCGAACGGCAGGATGCTGTAGATGCCGCGGATCCGCTCCGGCGGCTGCAGCTCGCCGGCGCCGAGCATCTGCTCCACCATGGCGAAGATGCCCGGATCGGTGGCCAGCATGCGCACGATCCACGGCTCGGCGCCGATGCGGCGGTACTTCCAGTGGAAATGCCCGCGGATGCTGTCGGGGTCGTTGGACAAGTCGCCCGCGGGCAGCGGCCCGACCCAGGTACGAGGGTCATCCCGCTTCAGGGACGGCGGCGGGTCATCCCACAGGCACTCCCGCGCCCGGGCCATCAGCCCAGGGTCCATCACGCCCCGCTTGATGAGATACCCGTCGCGCTTGAACAAGCGCAACTCCTCCGTTGTCAGCAGCACTGCCTCCCTACCGTAGTATGCCAGCCGTGCCGGCGCAACGTGTCGCATTGCCTCACGCTAAATCCACACGAACGGAAGTTGATGCCTCATCGAAGAATCCACACGAACGATCGCCCACAATGAGGGCGGAGGTCGGAGGAGATGGGGGTCATCATGGCAGAGAGGACGTTGAAGCGGACCGCGCAGCGATATCGACGGGGGACGAGGAAGCAGAAGGCACGGATTCTGGACGAGTTCGTAGCGACGCATGATTGCACGCGCAACCACGCGAGTTG
Source organism: Spirochaetia bacterium (assembly GCA_965262935.1). Taxonomy (GTDB): domain Bacteria; phylum Spirochaetota; class Spirochaetia; order SZUA-6; family Bin103; genus Bin103. Next base: position 4,292,248 of record OZ253572.1, read on the forward strand.
GCTGCTGCGGAGCTGGGGCAAGACGGTGTTCAGTCATCAGGGTGGTGAGCTGGTCAAGATCGTGGTCGGCCAGCGCCGCGCGCGGCGCACGATTGCGCGGGTCTACGACCAGCAGGTGTACGAGGCGCTGGAGAGGATCTGGTATCTGTACGGGGGTATGTGTGGTAAGCGGCTGATCGGGGTGCTCCGGAACCAACTGCCGCTTTTGGAGAAGTTCGACGAGATCTCGCTGGACGCTACGGTGCGGGAGAAGCTGCAGGGCATCAGCGCCGCTACCATCGACCGGCTGCTGAGGGCCGAGAAACACAAGCTGCAGGTGCGCGGTCGCTCGCACACCAAGCCGACCACCCGCCTGCTGCATAAGATACCGATCCGGACGTTCGCCGAATGGCAGGATGCCAAGGTGGGAGAGATGGGCGCCGACCTGGTCGGCCACGATGGCGGCTACGGCGGCGGCGAGCATGCCTTCACGCTGCTACTCACCGATCGCGTTACGCAGTGGACCGAGCCACGCGCCGTGCTGAACAAGGCCCAGAAATGGGTGTTTCAGGAACTCCTGCAGGTGCGCTCGTGGCTGCCGTTCGTGCTGGTGGGCTTGCACACCGACTGTGGCGGCGAATTCATCAACCATAACCTGGCTCGGTATTGCCGCCACGAGAAGATCGAGTTCAGCCGCTCGCGAGCCAATCGCAAGAACGACAACTGCTTCACCGAGCAGAAGAACAACGCGGTGGTGCGGGAGCATGTCGGCTATCTGCGGCTGGAGACCGAGCAGGAGGTCGATCTGTTGAACCAGATCTACGATCGACTGCGCCTGCTGGTGAATTTCTTCTACCCGTCCCAGCGGCTGATCTCCAAGACCCGCCAGGGCGCTCGGGTCAGGCGCCGCTACGATACGCCGCGGACCCCGTATCAGCGGGTGTTGGCTTGCCCGGAGGTATCTGAGCAAGCCAAGCGGCACCTGCGCCGTCAATTCGACAGCCTCAATCCGGGCGCGCTGCAACGTGAGATGCGGCGCCTCCAGCAGCAATTGCTGCGTATGGTCGCAGAGCGGGTTACCCCGACCCAGCGGGCCGGTTGACCGCACGGACACCCCGTCAGTGGCAGCGGCCAAGGCGTCATTCAGCACCGCCACCGCCTACCGCATCGAGTCCGATCCACGACCGCCGTCACAGAACCAGACGCCGCGCACCCGCCACCGTTCCGACCCGCTGGCCGACATCTTCGATAAAGAAAGCGGTCCCGTTGCTGGTCGAGTCCCCGTCTCGGCGTGCGGTGACCATCTTCGACGAGCTGTGCCATCGCCATCCAAAGCTCCCTGCCGGCGTGCGCCGCACCCTCGAGCGCCGCCTGCGCCACTGGCGCGCCCTGCATGGCCCCGCACAGGAGGTGATCTTCGCCCAGAGGAATCCCCCCGGTCGCCTCGGCCTGTCCGACTTCACCGCCACTGGACAGGGTCGCCACAACGCTCGCCAGCGAGCCCGTATCGACGCCGAACGCGCCGTGCTGGGGCCGCTGCCGGTGCAGCGCGCCCAAGACTTCGAGCTGGAGCGCGTCCAGGTCACCCCGCACTCAGGCTTCACCCTGCGCAAGGTGTTCTACTCGCTGCCGTCGCGGCTGAGCGGCCACACCCTGCGCGTCCACCTCTACGATGATCGGCTCAAGCTGTTGCTCGGCTCCTCCCACTGCTGACCATGCGCTGCGGTCGCGCCCATAGCGACGGGCGCCGTGCGGCAGTAGGCATCGCGAGGGAACAGTTGATCGCGGTAGACGAAGTGGAGCAGGGCCATCGGCTTGCGGCGCAGGGCATGGATGAGATGGTGTAGTTGACCACGTGGCCACGCACCTTCGATGCGCTGCTCGATGCCCTTGATGAGCGCGAGGCTTGCCGGCGCATGGTCGGGTTGTTGGCCCTGGCCCACGATCGCTGCTGCGAGGCAGCGCAGGCCGCACAGCTTGCCGACCCTGCTTGAGGCCGGAACGTTGCCTGAACTGGAACCTCTCCAGGCGCACCTCGGGCCCGACCCGCAATCGCTACCGCAACTCGCGACCCTGGAGTGCGAGTTGCTGGACCGGCGCAGATTCCGCAGTCGCGACGAGGCGCGCTTGGGCGTGTTCGAGTTCATCGAAGGGTTCTACAATCGACACCGGCGGCATTCGGCGCTGGGCTACCAGTCGCCGGTCGCGTTCGAGGCCGCTCGGGCAGGAGAAGTAGCGTGAACGCCGTCACGGCACCGATCCTGGCGCTCGGCGCCCTGCAGGGCCGTGATTCGCCGACCGTTGGCGGTGTGCGAGCCGTTCGGCGTCCAAGCCGGCCTCATAGCGGCCCGCTGAGGGCCTTCCAGACGCCCAGGGGTACCCCCTGAAACACCCGTCAAAGTCGGCTCCGAGCGCCGTTGGCCCCCGCGTGGGCCACGACATCAGGCGCACGTCGACCAAACCCGGGCACTCAATCGACCTCCCGCACCCAGCGTTCATCACCCCGGTCAGATCGACACAGACCCGAGATCCGACAACAGCGCCCTCCCTCCGAGGCCGCTTGACCTACAGGGTCCTCCAGGTTCTACGTTCCCTCTCGAGAAGAGCCAGACCTCAGCAGTTACCTGTCCACCAAAACGGGACAACTCCAGACGTGAGCCTGGGGGCGCCAGCCGACTACAACGATCTGCTCGACCACCCGGCCGCGCTCACCACTCCACCGGGCCGCACCGTCCGCACCCGTTACGTAACGGTGCACAGTGGTCATGAGTTAGCTAGGTCATCATCCAGTCTCGACGGTTACTGGATCGCTGCCGACGCTGCTCCTTCACTTATCCCCAATATCCACAGGAAATCTCACCCCCCTCCCCGCGCCCTACCCCCCTTTACCGCCGCCTCGTTCGTGTGGATCTTTGGATGAGGCAACAACATCGCTTCGTGTGGATTTTTGAATGAGGCAACTGGCGTGTTCCCATCCTCCTGACCGGCGCGCGTGCTGTCACGTACCGACCGGCCACGGCATGAGATCGACGGCGGCCATCGGGTAATCGCCAACATTCGCGGTGGCGAGAGCCGCCCCGATGCGGACCGCGGCGGCGGCGATCAGACAGTCGGCTTGATGGAGCGTCACGCCGCGGGAGGCGAACTCCCGGCGCCACGCACCGGCTCGCATGCCCTCGGCGACGCCCAGCGGCGCCATCCGCAAGCCGTTGAACAGACGGCGCGCTTGCGGCTCCTCACCGGGTAGCAGCCCGCGCCAGATTTCCTCCACCGAGATGACGCACGTCCACGGCTCGGCGCCGGTCCGGCGCAGCGACACGAGACGCTGCGCGGCCGGCCGGCCGCGCAGCGCGTCAATGAGTACGGTGGTATCCAGCAGAATGCGAGCCATCCGTCATCCCGACCGGCGCAGGTCCTCCCGGCGCTGGCTGCGCACCCAGGCCGCCGGATCGTCGTCCCACTCGTGCCCGGAGTCGGCAATCGTGCAAAGCGCCGATTCGATGTCGTCCCAGCGCCGCTCGTCCTCCAGCGCCCGGCGAATTACCTGCCCGATAAAGGCGCTCCGCCGCCGTGCCCCCGCGCGCCGGTCGAGCTCGGCCACCAGTCCATCCTCCAAAGTTATGTGCAATCGCATGTGCCGATCATAACACACGCCAAGCGCGGCAACAGACGCTACGCCGAGCCACCCGCAAGCCGCCAAGCCACGCGAGCCACGCGCTCCGCGTGTAGACACGCGGCGTGGGAATCGCATATATTCGCCGCTAATTATGCTCATAGGTGGGCATATCACAACTGTATATCGATCAAGGAGGATATCTGACATGACGAAATATGTGCGTTTACTGGCAGCGCTGACGCTGCTGGTGGTCGGCACCACCGCATGGTCCCAGTGGGCCATGGACCCGACGGGGCGGCAGAAATACGCCGTTCCCGCGACCTTCAAGGAGTCGCCGTTGCTCGCCGCGCGCGTGGCCGCCGGCGAACTGCCGCCCATTGAGGATCGAATTCCCGCTGAACCGTTCGTGGTCGGCCCCGGGGTGTTGAACTCCGAGGAGTGGCTGGACTTCGAGCCCGGCAACCATGGCGGTACGTTCCGCGTGCCCAACCTGAACAACAGCGGCGTGCACGAGATCTATCTGGCGCTCGGCATGTCGATCCTGCGCGCTCCCGATCAGAGCACCAAGGATCCGCTGCCGGCGATCGTCAGCGAATACGACATCAACGACGATTTCACCAAGTTCTGCTTCGCCATCCGCGACGGCCTGCGCTGGTCCGATGGCCACCTGGTGACCACCGAAGACGTGCGCATGACCTTTGAGCTGTACGCCGATGAGCGCATCTATCCGACCTTCTATTTCCGCGCCACCGCCCCCGACGGCAGCCCGCCGGAGGTCACCATCATCGACGACCTGTCGTTCTGCGTGGAGTTCAGTCAGCCGTACGGATTCTTCCTGGCGAACCTCGCTTCGTGGATTCCCGACTACACCCTGCTGTTCCGGCCGGCGCACTTCATCAAGCAGTTCCACGCCGACTACACGCCGATGGACAAGATTCAGCCGATCCTGGACGAGCTCGAGGTCGAAACCTGGGAGCAACTCGTGCAGCTCAAGGACATGCCGCACTGGGAGTTGCACCGAGCGCACGGACTGGACGTTCCGTCGCTGGCGCCGTGGGTCGGTATCGAGGCCACCAGCACCGGCTACAAGCTGGAGCGCAACGCCTACTACTGGAAGGTTGACGTGGCCGGCAATCAGCTCCCCTACGCCGACTTCATTGTCGCCGAGAACTCCGCCGACCTGGAGGCGATCAAGCTGAACACCGCCGCCGGCGAATACGATGTGGTGACCAGCTACGCGCAGCTCAAGGAGCTGCCGATTTACCTCGAGAACGCGGACAAGGGCATCGCCACGGTGCTGCACGGCTCCATCAACAACCCGCCGGTGCTGTTCCTGAACCAAGACTTCGAGTACGACAAAGAGGGCAGCGCGTGGCAGACGCTGATGAACGACAAGCGGTTCGGCAAGGCGCTGGCGCTGTCGGTCGACAAGGACGACGTCAACGACAACGTCTACTTCGGCCTGTACAAGCTGGACACCATCACCGACCTCGCGTACGACCCGGCTCAGTCCAACACGCTGCTTGACGCGGTCGGCATGGACACCCGCGACTCGGAAGGATTCCGCTTCGGTCCCGACGGCAATCCGTTCACCCTCGACATCATCACCGCCAACGTGTCGCCGGACTTCCTGCTGGTCGGCGAGCTGTTCAAGCAGTACTTCGAGGAGATCGGCGTCCGCACTTCGTTCACCGTGCTGGGCAGCCAGATCTGGAGTCAGCGCCAGGCCAACAACGAGCACATGGCCACCGTTCACTGGTCCGACCGTCCGATCTGGGCGCCGGGCATTTCCGAGGACTTCGGGCCCTACGCCAAGGGCGATTGGGCACAGCAGTCCTACCTCTACTACAACACCGGCGGACAGACCGGTCGCGAGCCTCCGGATTACATGATGGAGTACTTCGACCTGGTGGAAGCATGGAAGGTGTACCCGCCGCAGTCGCCTCAGGGCGAGGCGGCATTCGCCGACCTGATGGACTGGTTCAGCCGCAACTACGTATCGATCTGGCCGACCGGCAGCATGACCGTGCCAACGGTTTACAACGCCGATATGGGCAACGTCATCAAGGAAGGCTATCCCTTCGACCGGGCGCTGGACTACGGGATGGAGCAGCTCTTCTTCCGTACCATGAACTAGGCCGATTGCCTACCGACAATCGAAGCGGGCGGGGAGTTGAATCCCCGCCCGTTCGCTTTACCTGACTAGCGCGTGCTCAGCTTCATCCGCCAACGTATCTTCATCGCCATTCCTTTGCTGGTGATGATCTCGATTGCCTCCTTCGCCATTATCCTGCTGCCGCCCGGGAGCTACGTCGAGACCTACATCCAGCGCCTCGAGGAACGGGGATTTCTGGCCGACGAAAGCACGGTAGAACAGCTCTACCGCCAGTACGGACTCGATCGCGGACCGGCGGTGCAGTATTACCGGTGGATGCGCAACTTCCTGCTGAAGGGAGAAATGGGGCGCTCCTTCATCTACAACGTGCCGGTCAAGGACATCATCCTGGAGCGGCTGCCACTGTCGATCGCGTTCACCCTGGCGGCGTTCGCGGTGACCTGGATCATCGCCGTTCCCCTCGGCATCTACTCCGCGGTGCGGCAATACTCGCTCACCGACTACCTGGCGACCACCATGAGCTTTCTCGGCTTGGCGGTCCCCAACTTCCTGCTGGCGCTGGGGCTTGCCTATCTGGTGTTCGTGTACACCGGTCATGCCATCACCAGTCTGTATTCGCTGGAGTTTCGCAACGCCCCGTGGTCGTGGCCGAAATTGGTCGACGTAGCCAAGAACGCCTGGCTGGCGGTGTTCGTGATCGCCGTGGGCGGCACCGCTCCGCTGGTACGTATCCTGCGCGGGACACTGCTCGACGAGTTGAAGAAACTGTACGTGACCACGGCACGCGCCAAGGGGCTGCGCGAGTCGCGCGTCATCTTCAAGTACCCGGTGCGGATCGCCTTCAACCCATTGGTCAGCACCATCGGCTGGACGCTGCCGGCTCTGGTCAGCGGCGAGGTGATCGTGTCGCGGGTGCTCGGCCTCGAGACCCTGGGCCCGATACTCCTGGAAGCAGCGCTGTCGGAGGACATGTACCTGGTGGGAAGTATCGTGATGATCCTGAGCGGTCTGATCATCGTCGGCACGCTGATTTCCGATATTCTGCTGGCGATGATCGATCCCCGCATCCGCTTCGGACGGAGCGTCGGCTGATGGCACGGGACGGCGGCGACGCAGCCACTGCTCGCCCGCTTGCGCCTGATGCGGCTGTGCTTACCCCTGCGACAGCGGCCGACATTGCGGCACTGAGTGCCGAAGACCGCGCCTTCGTCGCCTCTCAGGCGCAACTGGTGTGGCGAAAGTTCCGGCGCCACAAGCTGGCCGTGGTAGCGGTCGCGGTGCTTGCCGCCCTCTATATCGTGTCGATGTTCGCCGAGTTCTTCACACCGTATCCGACTCTGTATCGCTTCAAGGAATTCGGTGAGGCGCCGCCGACGCGTATCCGCATCGTCAGCCCCACGCGCGGACTGAGCCGGCCATTCGTGTTTGCCACGGTGCGCGAGTTGGACAAGGCTACCTTCAAGTACCATTACATCCAACAGCACGACCAGGAGCACATCATTCGCTTCTTCATGCGTAGCGAGGAGCCGTCCACCCTGCTCGGTTTCGTCCCCTGGAACACCAGGCTGTTCGGAATCGAGGACCCGTCGGTGCCGCTGTTTCTGTTCGGCTCCGACAAGCTGGGGCGCGACGTGTTTTCGCGCATCTTCTACGCCGGCCGCATCTCGCTGTTCATCGGCTTCGGCGGCGTGTTCGTGTCGTTCATACTCGGCGTCATCCTCGGTGGCATATCCGGCTACTACGGAGGGGTCGCCGACGACATCATCCAGCGCATCATCGATATGCTGTTGAGCATCCCCAACATCCCGCTGTGGATCGCACTGTCGGCGGCGTTGCCCCACGATTGGGGCATCCTCAAGATCTACTTCGCAATCACGCTGATCCTGGCGGTGCAAGGCTGGACCGGACTGGCGCGGGTAGTGCGCGGCAAGCTGATCAGCCTGCGCGAGGAAGACTTCGTGATGGCGGCCCAGGTCGCGGGCGCCAAGAACGGGGCTATCATCCGGCGCCACCTGATTCCCGGTTTCGCCAGCTACCTGATCACCCATCTCACCCTGGCGATCCCCGGCATGATCATCGGCGAGACCGCGCTCAGCTTCCTGGGATTGGGTATCCGCCCGCCGGCGGTGAGTTGGGGTACGCTGCTGCAGGATGCGCAGTCGATCTCGGCGCTCGGCCTGCAACCCTGGCTGCTGATTCCCGGCGCATTCGTGCTGCTGGCGGTAATGATGTTCAACTTCGTCGGCGACGGCCTGCGCGACGCCGCCGATCCCTACTCCACCTGACCCGCGCTACCCTTCAGGCGCCTGCGTCGGGCGCGCATCTCCACCTCGGACTCGGGCGAGCCGTCGAAGAAGCTGCCGAACCACTTGTCGAGCGGGATGATCTCGCCGCCGTAGTTGCAGTCGAAGTACTTGTGATGGAGGTAGTGAAAGTACCCGCCGTTGTTGATCTCGTGCTCGTCGCCGACCTCGATCTTGTAGAAGCCGGTATGGCCGGGAACTGGTGAGACACCGGCATGCATGAGATGGAAGATCGCGTGCAGCGGATCGGGGTGATCCTGAACGGCATCTCCGTCTACCATGGAAGAATCGTGGACGAGGTGGTTCGCAGCTACGACACATCGGCGCGGCGCTTGGCCCGTGCCAGAAAAGTGCTGGCCGGCGGGGTCTCGTCCAGCTTCCGCGCCCAGGTCACGCCGGTGCTCTCCTTCGAGCGCGGCGCCGGTCCCTATCTGTATGATGCCGACGGCCACGAACTGCTCGATTACACGTTGGCGTGGGGACTGCTGATTGCCGGTTCCTGCCACCCGCGCATCAACGCCGCCGTGCGCGATCAACTGGAGCGCAGCTACGCCGTCGGCGCCGGCCACGAGTTGGAGGTGCGGCTCGCGGAGCGCTTGACGGCGCTGCTGCCGGGGGTGGATCTGGTTACGTTCGCTTCCTCCGGCAGCGAGATCGTGCAGGTGGCGCTGCGCCTGGCGCGGGCGGCCACCGGGCGCGACAAGATCCTCAAGTTCGAGGGCCACTACCACGGCTGGATGAACAACGTGCTGGTGTCCCACCACCCCGCTCCGGCGGACGTGGGCGCGCCGCGGCCGGTGCCGGCGCTGGCCGCCGGGCAGCCGGCGGCGGAGTATGCCGACACCCTGGTGGCGCCATGGAACGACCTGGACGCGCTGCGGGCGGCGTTCGCGGCGCACGGCGATGAGATCGCCTGCGTGATCACCGAACCGCTGCTGGCCAACTCCGGCTGCTGCGAGCCGCGCCCCGGCTACTTGGCCGGCCTGCTGGAGACCGCCCGTGCCCACGGCGCGTTGGTGATCTTCGACGAAGTGATCACCGGCTTCCGGCTGGCGCTCGGCGGCGCCCGCGAATACTACGGCCTGACGCCGGACCTGTCGCTGTATGCCAAGGCGATCGCCGGCGGTTTCCCGCTGGCCGCCGTCGCCGGCAGCGCCGCGGCGTTCGCACCCCTGCTCGATGGGCGCACCGTGCACTCCGGCTCCAACAACGGCTCGCCGGTCGCCGTCGCCGCCGCCCTGGCCACGCTGGAGATACTGTCCGAGCCGGACACCTACGACACCATGCACGCCCACGGCCGCGCCATCCGCTGCCACCTGGAGCAGGAAGCAAGCCGCCTCGGCGTCGAGCTGGTCACCTGCGGCGCCGGAAGCGTGTTCAGCGTTCACTTCGGCCTGCGCAAGCCGCCGCGCTGCTACGGCGACACCCTGGCCGCGGACGCTGCCACGGCGTTCGCCCGCTTCCGCGCCGCCCTGCTGCACGAAGGTATTTACCTGCTGCCCGACGGCCGCTGGTACGTCGGCGCCACCCACACCGACCGCGAGCTGCAGCGCACCCTCCCCGCCATCACCGCCGCCTTGCAACACACCGCCTGAGATGGCGGTTGACCGGCGGGGGCGGGCGCGGGCAGCATTGAGGTTACCAACTCCCGCGGAGGCGCGCCCCTGAGCAACCACATCGCACCGGGACCGCGCGGCGTCCCGCTGGTCGGCAACGCACTGCATTTTCGCCGCGATCCCCTGGGTTTCCTGACCCGCGCCGCCCGCGAGCACGGCGATATCGTGCGGCTGACGGCGGGCCGGCAGGAGATGCTGTTCATCAACCATCCGGCGTTGCTGGAAAGTGTACTGGCCACCAACGCGCGCCGGTTCACGCGCAGCAAGTCGAAGCCCCCTACCCGCCTCGACTACCTGCTGGCCGGCGGCGAGGACGTGTACCGGGTGATCAACTTTCCCGGCGACGAGGATTTCTGGGTACGCGAACGGCACCGGTTCAATCCGCTGCTCAAAGGCAGCGCCCTGGCCCGCTACGGTCCCACCATGGTGCGCATGGCCGAGCGCCACATCTCCACCTGGCAGCAGGGAGAAATCCTCGAGGTGCATCGCGAAATGGGCCGGCTGTCGCTCGACATCGTGCTGAACTCCCTGTACGGCTCCGACTATCCCGACCGCCGCGACGCGATTCTGGATACCTGCGAGACGATCGTGCGCGACATCACCCACCGCGCCACGCACCCGTTCCAGGCGCCGCCGATCGTGCCCACGCGGGAGAACCTCAAGCTGCGCAAGGCGGTGCAGGAGGGACGGCAACTGATCGAGAGGGTGATCCGCGAGCACCCGGAAGTGCATGACGGCGCCGGCGACCTGGTCGACCTGCTGCGCCGCGCGGGTGACGCCGAACCGGACCTGCTGCGCAGTCCCGAGTGGCGCTACCAGATGGTGGCGCTGATGATCGCCGGCCATGAGACCACGGCGGTCGCGCTGACCTGGACCTGGTACCTGCTGGCACAGCATCCGTCGATTGCCGAACGGCTGATCGGAGAGGTGGACGCGACCCTGAACGGCCGCGCGCCGACGAAGGATGACATCCCGGCGCTGACTTGGTGCGACGCGGTGTTCAAGGAGGCGTTGCGCCTGTATCCGCCGGTGCCGATCATTCCGCGCATGGCGTCCGAGGAATTCACCCTCGATGGCTACGCGGTGGCCCCCGGCACGGTGATCCTGATCTGTCCGTGGGTGACGCAGCGCGACGAACGGTTCTTTGCCGAGGCGGAGCGGTTCCGGCCGCAGCGCTGGCTCGACGGCCCGGAGCCGCGGCGGTACAGCTATCTGCCGTTCAGCGGCGGTCCGCGCACCTGCATCGGGCAGGGTTTCGCCACCACCGAGTCGATCCTGGCCATCGCGCGCATTTCACAGGACTACCGGCTCGACCTGATCGCCGGCGAGCCGCCGCGGCCGGCCCCGTGGGTGGGGCTGCGGCCGCACAACGGTATGCCGATGCAGGTTGTCGAGCGGACCCGGAAGTAACGCCGTGCGGGCACCCGCCAACCCGGAACTGGAGCGCGCCATCGAAGTATTCGCGCGCGGCTTCGCCTACGTGCGCAGCCGCACCCACCCCTACGAAGCGACATCGATCGCCGTGCACGGCTACCCGGATGCGCCGCGGCTGTGGGTGCTGCGCGACGCCCCGCGGCGCAGCGGCACCTACCGCACCGAGGAGTGGCTGAGCTGCAATATGCCGCCGCCGGTGGTGCACGCCGCCGCGCGCGCCGAAACCCGCGGCCGCTACGCGATCTGCGCCATCCATCCCGCCGGCTCCTCCGACCAGCCGCTGCGCGACGGCTTCAAGGCGCTCGACTACCGGCTCAACACCACCGAGCCGCTGATGACGCACCCGCTGCGGCGCATTCCGCGCGTCCCCCAACCCGCGGTCATCGAGCGCGTGCTCACGCCGGAGATGGCCGATCGTCTGCACCAAGCCACCCGCAGCCGGCAGATCCGCCCCGAAGACCTGCATCCGGACGCGCGGCAGCGGCAATACGTGGCGTTCATTGACGACATCGTGGTGGGCTGGGTGGGCAGCATAGTGGTGAACGGCGCCACCTGGTGCCAGAACATGTTCGTGGTGGCGGAGTATCGGCGGCGCGGCATCGCCCGGGCGATGCTGTGCCGCATGCTGCGCGACGACCGCGCGCACGGCGCCACCATGGCGGTGCTGACCGCCAGCCACACCGGAGCCAGGCTGTATCCGCTGGTCGGCTACCGCCAGATCGGCCTGTTGCTGGCGTACACCCCCAGGCGACGCGCGAACTCCGGGTGACAGGCGGGCCGGGCGGCGCTACAGCCCGAGCATGAACTGAAAGATGCGGTCGCGAAACCCCGGCAGCATCTCGTGTTCGAAGTCGGGGAAGATCGCCACCTCCTTGGGCGCCGAGATCTTGTTGTAGGCCGCGAACTGCGTGGACGGCGGGCACACCTGGTCCATCAGGCCCACCCCCATCAGCACGTGCGCTTCGATGCGCGCCGCGAGGTGCTGCACGTCGATGTAGCCGAGGCGCTCGAAGTAGTGCGCCTGCCGTTCGTGGGTGGGGTCGAACATGCGGAAGAAGTCGCGCAACTCGCGGTAGGCGCGCTCGGCCTGGTCCATCTCCCACACCCTCTGGTAGTCGCACAGGAACGGGTACACCGGTGCGGCGCGCCTGATGCGCGGCTCCAGGGCGGCACAGGCCAGGGTCAGGCCGCCGCCCTGGGAGCCGCCGGTCGCCCCGACGCGCCCGGCGTCCACCTCGTCGAGGCCCATCACGATGCCGGCGAGCTGTGCCGTGTCGAGAAAGATCTGCCGGTACAGGAGCTGCTCCGGGCCGTCGGCCAGACCGCGAATGATGTGGCCATACAGCGTGTTGCCGCGCACGCCGCCGGCGTCGTCGGAGCGCCCGCCCTGGCCACGGCAGTCGAGCGCCGCCACGGTGATGCCGGCGGCGACGTAGCCGAGCATCTCGGACCACTCCGGCGACTCGCCGCGGTAGCCGTGGAACATCAGCACCGCCGGGCCGGGGGCCGCGGCCGCAACCGGGCGCAGCAGCTTGGCGTGCACGCGCGCCCCGCCGGCGCCGGTGAAATAGAGGTGGTCGCAGCGCGCGAACGGCGCCTGGAACTGCGCCGACGCCAGTTCCACCGCCGCGTCCACCGCCTGCAACTCCCGGTGCGCCCGCTGCCAGTAGGCGTCGAAGTCGGCGGGCCGGGGATTGGTACCCTGGTAGTCGTGCAACTGGTCGAAGGGAAGATCGAACAAACCTGGCATCGTGGCCTCCTTGTGTCGCGAACTCTCACCAAACATTCGATGCCTCGCGGCATCATGCCGCGCATGATAACGCAGATCGGCCCGGCTACCAGCAGCTCCGATGCACTGCCCCGGTCACCGCCCGGTCACTGCCCGCTTCCCGCAGCCGCGGCCACCCGGAGGCACTCCTGCCACAGCGCCTGGTAGGCGGCCGTCCCCTGCGATGCGGGGTGGTGGGCGACAATCGGCTTGCGCGTTTCGCCCATGCGCTCGATGTCGGCGCGATACGGGATCGCCGTGTTCAGAAACCGCGCGTCACGCTGCCGCAACTCCGCCATCGCCTGCCGGTGCAGCCGCTTGCGATCCTCCACCATCGAGAAGAACGGGACGATGCGGGCGCACGCGGCGCCGGTCTTGGCGGCCAGCACCAGCAGCTCCTCGTAACCCCGGATCGAAAGCGGCGACGGCACTACCGGCGCCAGCACCAGATCGGCGGCCCGCAGCACATGTTCCAGCAGTCGCCCCGCCCCGGACGAGCAATCGAGCACCACCCACCGGTACGAGCGCCGGACCCCGCGCAGCGCCCTCCGTATGCCGGCGCGTTTGCGGTCCGCCGGCCCGAGCAGCCGCTCCAGGTGGCGCATACCCAGCCGCGACGGCACCAGATCCAGACCCGGGTACGGCGTGGCCACCGCCTCCGCGCTCAGGCCGGCGCGCCCGGACAGCAGCCGCGCCGGCTTGCGCTGCAGCGCCGCGTCCTGGGCCAGACAGAAACCGGCGGCGCCCTGTGGGTCCAGATCCCAGAGCAGCGCGGGGGCGTCGGTACGCGCCGCCAGTACCGCCAGGTTGACCGCGGTGGCGGTCTTGCCGACCCCACCCTTCACGCCGGCCAGTGCAATGACCGTCATTCCAACAGCTCCTTCAGCGTTCTTCGCAGCCGGTCTCGGTGCCCCTGCCACCCGTCCAGAAAGTCAGCCGCGGCGCGTTCCTGCCAGAGCCGCAGAAGCGCGCTGATCCGCTCCGCCAGTTCCGCGGCTTCCGTGAGTTCCGCGCGGCCCGCGGCGGACGCTTCATCCGCTTTGCCGGCCTCCTGCACCATGCGTGCCGCGGCGCTGATCTCGGCTGCCGCCACCGCGTCATCGTTCAGATCGCCGAGCGCGGTCTGAGCGGCGGAGCACTCGCCCGCGACCGCCTCCAGGGCGCGATTGCCGCGCCGCCGCGGGAGCGCGCCCGAGAACAGCTCGGCCGTGTAGCGCAGCCGCTTCAGGCGCAGCCGCAGCCGATGCAGGGTGCGAACCGGGACGGATTCGGACCCCGTCGCGTCGCTGCCGGCCTTGTCTACCTGCTCCAGAGCGGCCCGCAGGGCAGCGCGCGCGCTGCTGCCGGCGGGCTGATCGGCAACGCCGCCGGCGCACCACCGGGAAACCTGTTGCACAAGGCGGACCGTCTCCGGTGTGCGCAGCATCTCGGCGGCGGCGGCGCGCCGTTCCTCCCTGCGCGCCCACAGCTCGGCTGCCAGGCGCTGCTCAGCGCCGCCGCCGCCCGCGCCGCCGCCGGCGCCATCCGGCTCGGCGGACTGCATGGCCGTCGCGGCCAGCTCGTCGAGCCGAGCCAGCAGGACATCCAGGTCGCGTACCGGCCCCAGCAGCCGGGCGAGCGAGCGCAGGCGGTCGCTCAACTCGCGGGCCGCCGGGTCGCCATTGACCGCTGCCACCAGGAGCGCAAAGCGGGCCCGCCGCACCGCCACCCGGGCATCGTGGACATACTCGGGATGGCGGTCACACACGATCCCGTCCACGCAGCTTGCCAGGCGCATACCCTGCAGCCGGACCCTCTTGCCCAGCACGGCGGTCAGCGAGTCGGCGCGGCGCACCACCAGGCCGCGCGGCGCGGCCAGGCCGGGCGGCAGGCGGCCGATCAGCTGCAGGCCGGTGGTCAATGGATCCCACCGCGTTACCGGGCGGCCGCGCCGCAGCCCCACCGCACACGCGTGCTCGGCCAGGACCATGTCGAGGTAGGTGCGATCGTGGCGCGGTCCGTCGTCCGCCGCCACGTACCAGCACGGCGGCATCTGCGCCGCGGGCGCGGCGCTACCGGTGGCACTGGCGGCGCCGGCGTTGCCGGCGTCCAGCACGGCACACGCGGCCGGGTCCAACGGCCAGCGATCCTGCCCATTGGCGGGCGGCGCGGTGCCGGCAAAGCTCCACCGCTCCACCACCACCGTCAGGTCTCGGGTCGCCAGCCCGCGTACCCGCAGCCGGGCACCGCTGCGCAGCGCCAGCAATATCGGGTGCAGCGCAGCCGCATCCGGAAGCCAGGGCACGGCCGTCCGCACGGCGGCCAGCGAGTCGCAACCTACCGACTCCTGCCGGCAACCGCGGAACCGCCACGGCGACCGGGCCGGCGGCGGTTCGCGGGACGCCGCCAGTGGCGGTTCACGGGATGCCGCCACCGGCAGTTCGCGGCACAGCCGACCACCGCGCGCGAACACCGCCCCGTCCTGGGTGTCGAAATACAGCAACGACTCGTCAATGGCCCGCTGCCCCAGCACCCGAAAGCCGATCGCCTCCAGACGTGCCGCCAGCGTTTCCGGGTGTGTCCCTGTGATCGCCTGCTGCAAGAATTACAGCATGTTGGCGGATCGCACTCCTGTCAATGAATGCCTGCCGTTGTGCGGGGCGGTATCTTGTGTCAGATGTCTTGGGGGAGAGAGAAATGGCCATCGTATTGTTGAATCTTGTGTACGCCCTGCTCGGCGGGGGCGCCGCTATCGCGTTCATGTTCGTGGGCTACAAGGTGATCGATCACCTGACCCCGTTCGACACCGCGGAGCAACTGGCGGCCGGGAACCGCGCAATCGGCACCATGGTCGGCGGCATGTTCATCGGCATCGGTATCGCCGTTGGGCTGGTCATCGGCATGGGCCTGAACTGACCATGCACGCGCGCACCCGCTACCGCGCGACACGCGGCCGGGCCGCCGCGGGCGCTGCACCGGCCGCGCGCCACCGGGCGGCCGCGCGGTTCGCCGTATCGAGCCGGTGGGTCGCCCTGGCGGCCGCCGCGTTCCTGGCCGGCTGCGCAGCCGGCTCGCCGGCGGCGGGTGCGACGGACGGCGCCGGCGATGCCGCGGCGGGCAACGCGGCCGGAGCATCGGCGCCGGGCGCGGTTCCGGTGGACGCGGTCCCGGCGGACGCGCAGGCCGGTAAGGATGTGCTCGGGCGCGCGCCGGTGGAGCAGCGCGTGTGGACCGACCGCTACGATCCCCAGTTCCGCAAGTACTCCAAGCGCTTCTTCGGCCCCGGCTTCGACTGGCGCTGGTTCAAGGCGCAAGGCATCGCCGAGTCCGGCCTGCAGGAGAATGCGGAAAGCTGGGTCGGCGCCAAGGGGATCATGCAGATCATGCCGACCACCCTCCGGGAGATCGCCGAGAAGTCGGAACTGCCGGTGCTGGACAACGACGATCCGGGGGCCAACATCGCGGCCGGCATCTTCTACGACCGCACGCTGTACGAGCGCTGGGACGACATCCCGCAGACCCGCGAGCGGCTGGCATTCACTTTCGCCAGCTACAACGGCGGCCGCAGCCGCATTCTGCGCGCCCAGGACGCGTGCAACGCCAACTGCGTGCTGTGGGCCCACGTCACCGGCCACGCCCCGGAAGAAACCCGCGGTTACGTCGCCCGCATCATGACCCTCATGGGCCACGACCCGCCGTAGCGAGGTTCGGGGTACTTGCCGTACGCCGCGATTTGGGGTTGGGTAAGGGCGGGAGGAACTGATGGCCGATACGGTAGTGCTGGTCGGGGCGCTGGACACCAAGGGGACGGACTTCGCGTTCGTCAAGGAACTGATTGAGCGGGCCGGGGTCGCCACCCTGGTGGTCGATTTCGGGGTGATGGGAGCACCGGCCTTTGCGCCGGACGTGACGCGCGCGGAGGTGTGCGCGGCCGGCGGCGGCGACTTGGCGCACCTCGCGTCGGGCGGGCACAAGGACGCGGCGATGGCCACCATGGCGCGCGGGCTGGCCGCGGTGGTGAGCCGCCTGCACGGCGACGGGCGCCTGGACGGCATCATCGGCATGGGCGGCAGCGGCGGCACCTCACTGGCCACCAGCGCCATGCGCGAACTGCCGGTCGGGGTGCCGAAAGTGATGGTGTCCACGGTAGGCGGCGGCGACGTGAGTGCGTTCGCCGGCACCAAGGACATCACCTTCATGCCGTCGGTGGTGGACGTGGCGGGCATGAATCGCATCAGCCGCGCCATCTACGCCAACGCCGCCGGCGCCATCGCCGGCATGGTACGCAACCGCGGCGCCGCGCAGGCCGCCACCGGCGATGAACGGCCGCTGCTGACGGCGTCGATGTTCGGCAACACCACCACCGCGGTCGAGCATGCGCGCGGCATCCTGGAAGCCGCCGGCTACGAGGTGCTGGTATTCCATGCCACCGGCAGCGGGGGCCGCACCATGGAAGGCCTGATCAGCGACGGCTACATCGTCGGCAGCCTGGACATCACCACCACCGAGCTGGCGGATACGGTGTGCGGCGGCGTGTTCGACGCCGGCCCCGAGCGCTGCCTGGCCGCTTCCCGCGCCGGTGTTCCGGCGGTGGTGGTGCCCGGCTGCGTGGACATGGCCAACTTCGGCGGCCCCGGCACCGTGCCGGCGCACTACCGCGACCGCCAGTTGTACGAGTGGAACCCGGACGTCACCCTGCTGCGCACCAACGTGGCCGAGAACCGCCGCATCGGCGAGATGATCGCCGCCGCCGTCAACGAGGCCACCGCGCCGGTAAAGGTGCTGGTGCCGCTGCGCGGCGTATCGATGCTGGACAGCGACGGCGAGCGGTTCTGGGATCCGGAGGCGGACGCCGCCTGCTTCGACGCCATCCGCAGCAACCTGCGCGCCGACATCCCCTACCTGGAGGCGGACCACAACATCAACGACCCGGAGTTTTCCGCGCGGGCGGCAAACCTGCTGCTGGAGCTGCTGGCGTGACCGGGATTGCGCGGCAGGAAATCGTGCGCCGGCTGCGCGCACAGTCGGCGGCCGGTACGCCGGTGGTGGGGTGCGGCGCCGGCACCGGCATCTCCGCGAAGCTCGCCGAGGCGGGCGGCGCGGACCTGATCATCATCTACAACTCGGGCCGCTACCGCATGGCCGGGCGCGGCTCACTGGCCGGGATGATGCCGTACGGCGACGCCAACGGCATCGTGGTCGATATGGCGTCGGAAGTGCTGCCGGTGGTCAAGGACACGCCGGTGCTGGCTGGCGTGTGCGGCACCGATCCGTTCCGGCTGATGCCGGTATTCCTGCGGCAACTCAAGGAGATCGGCTTCTCGGGGGTGCAGAACTTCCCCACCGTGGGCCTGATCGACGGCGAGTTCCGCCTCAACCTGGAAGCCACCGGCATGGGCTACGACAAGGAGATCGAGGCGATCCGGCTGGCGCACGAGATCGACCTGTTCACCTCGCCCTACGTGTTCGACGAGCAACAGGCCGCGGCGATGGCCGAAGCGGGCGCCGACCAGCTCGTCGCCCATGTCGGCCTGACCACCTCCGGCAGCATCGGCGCCGCGGTCGCCTTCACCCTGGACCAGGCGATCGAGCGCGTACTTGCGATCGCCGCCGCCGGCCGCGCGGTGCGCGAGGATCTCCTGGTGATCTGCCACGGTGGCCCGTTCGACGAACCCGAGAACGTGGCCGAGGCACTGGCCCGCATGCCCGGCATCGACGGCTTCTTCGGCGCCTCGTCCATCGAACGGCTACCCACCGAGCGCGCCATCATCGGTCAGGTCAAGTCGTTCAAGTCCGCGCCGCTGGCGCCGCGCTGAGCTCCCTTTTTCCGCCCTACTCCAGGACGAAGTCGCGGGTGGCGGTCGAATAGGCCACGATCATCTCGGCGTCCTCGGCGCCGTCGTTGATGCCGTTGTGGAACACCCCGGCGGGAATCGAGATGGTATCGCCCGCCTGCATGGTGAACGACTCGTCGCCGAGGGTATGGGTGATGGTGCCGCGCAGCAGGTAGAGCACCTCCTCGCAGGTGCGGTGGCAATGGCGCGGGTTGGCGGCGCCCGCCTTGATCGACACGTGGCCGAGGGTGAGCCCCTCAGCGTTGCCGATGGCGTCGCTCGCCAGCCAGCGCAGCGCCCCCCACTGCTCCTCCATGCGTGCGGCAGCGCTCTCGCCGTCGCGGTACAGAATTCGCTCCATATCTTCTCCTTGTCGCCAAGTGGCCTATTTCGCCGCATGTTCTCCAGGCGAGCCGCATGGTGTGGTCTCCGATTCTGCGCCGCAGCGCGGCCCGTGTCGACCCGCCCCGATCCGGCGCTGCCGCGCTGCGATTGCGACATCTGCACCGATGTAGCTACAGGGGGCTACCACCTTCTGACGACCGCGTTGCTGCTTGCCGCTCACGCCGCTCTGGCGCTACCGCAAGTCGGGCGAGACCGGTGCCGGTAGGTACTTGCGGCCGAGCTTGATGCGGCGGTGCCGGCCGCGCATCGCCTCGTGCGCCCGCGGCGAACCGTCGTGGAAGCTGCCGAACCACTTGTCGAGCGGCACCTGGGTGGTGCCGTAGTTGCAGTCGAAGTAGCGGTGGTGCAGGTAGTGGAAGTAGTCGCCGCTCTTCACGTTGGGCTTTTCGTTCACCTCGACGCGATGGAACCCGCTGTGCCCATTGGCCGGCGTCAGTCCGGCGTGCAGCAGGTGGTACACCACGTGGATCGGGTGCGACGGCAGGATCCAGTGCAGCAGGAAGCCGGACAGGTAGACCAGGTGCTCCAGCGGATGCATCGAGAACCCCGACCACGGCCCCGGGTTCACATTCCGGTGATGGACATGGTGGGCGGCCCGGTAGTAGGGCTTCCAGTGGGTGAGCCGGTGCGTCCAGTAGAAGTGCGCCTGGCGGAACAGGTGGATCACCGGGAACATCAGCACGCAGTAGAGGGGGTTGGTGCGGAACTCCACCCACGGCAGGATCCCGTTGGCATACGCCCACAGGCTGACCGCCTCGAACGCGGTCCAGATGGTGACGCCGCTCGCCAAGCACCAGAACACGTTGTCCCAGGTCTGGTTTCCGAACAGGAACTTGCCGTTGCCGCCGGACGGGAAGCGGGCGTTGAACTTGAAGCGGTCGCCCTGCGACTTGAGCACGTACAGCCGCAGGTGCAGCGATCCCGCGATCAGCACCAGCAGCGCCGCGTTGCGCAGGTAGAGTTCGGCGATCCAGCCGATCCCGAAGGTGCGCATGCGCGCCATGTCAGGGGTCAGGAACAGCCAGCTCACCACGGTCAGGCCGATGTAGATCAGCGACTGCCAGCCGAGAATGCCCTCGAACCCGAATACGGCGTTGAGTGCCCGCTTGATGCGCCACGGCCGCGAGAACGCCGACGACGGCTTGGGCAGATCCTTGGGAACCCACTCGCCGCGCGGGTCGCGGGGAAACGTAGCTGCGCTGTCAGCCATGTGGTCAGACCTCCCGGTTGGTGCGGTGGACGTAGAATACGAGCCTGCCTTACCGCCGCCGAATACCGCTGTCAAACGGTCAAACGGTGCAGGACTCATCCAATAGCACGAAGTTCATCGACCGGGCCGCGCGGAATTGCGTGCCGACGCGCCGGTCGCCATTTGACACGGTGCGGCGTACCCGGTCTCATTTGCCCGAGACGTAACATGCCAACATTCGACATGAAACCGAAACATGTGCCGCAGGATGTCCTGGACGGCCTCAAATCGATCCCCGGCGCCACGGTG
This sequence comes from Spirochaetia bacterium, assembly GCA_965262935.1. GTDB lineage: Bacteria > Spirochaetota > Spirochaetia > SZUA-6 > Bin103 > Bin103. The sequence goes on from OZ253572.1 coordinate 4,312,796, forward strand.
TACGGCGCGGTACGCCAATTCGGTTGCCCTCTCAACGTGTGCGAGGGGCTGCGCAACCTTACCCCCGGCAAGCAACGATTCGCGGCGCGGGCAATCACGCTGCGGTTCCTGCCCGTGCGTGCCGACCTGATGGCCGAGAAGCCGGGCGGCGTGGATGATCCGGAGTACATCGCCATGGGCAAATGCGGTCCCGGCGACGTGCTGGTGGCCGACATCATGGGATCGAGCCGTGACGTGCTGGCTGGGGACGTGAAGTTGCTGCAACTTGCCATGAACAACGCCGACGGCGCGGTGATCGACGGCGCCATCCGCGACCTGGACGTGATCATCGAGGAGGACTACGGGCTCACGATATACGCCAAGCACCGCAGCTTTCACGGCGCACTCGACGCCACTCCCGCCGAGCTGAACATCCAGATCCAATGCGGCGGCGCGCTGGTGCGCCCCGGCGACGTCATGGTGGGCGACAACGACGGCGTGCTGGTAGTGCCCTCATGGATGGCCGAGGCCGCCCTGGAGTGGGCGCTGGAGCACGAAAACGCGGAGAACTACGTCAAGGAGAAGATCCGCGCCGAACGGGTCATCCCAGGCAAGTACTACCCTCCGACCCCGGAGCTGATCGCCGAAATGCACCGCGTGAAGGGCAACTGACGCGGCGCCGCCTCACCCGGGCTCGCGCCGCGCGGATCAGGCGGGATCCTCGGTGTCAGGCCGATCCCGGTCGCGCAGCCAGGACCGCGCAAGGCGGGCAACCTCGTCGACCGCATCCGCCCCGGACTCCACGAATCGCGCCACGCGTCCGAATCGCAGTTCAAGGTACTCGTGGGCAAGCACGTTGCGCAGCGCCGCCAGCGGCCGCAGGCGGCCGGCCAGGTCCGAAAACCGTTCCACGGCCTCCAACTCGGCGAGAATCTGGCCGTAGGTGTACGGCACCTCACGCCGTTCCAAGGCGAGCACCATCTTGCCGATGTCGATTGCGGCGTCGATCAGCATCTCCACCCAGCGGTCGAGGTTGCGCCGCAGATCGCGATCGCCCTGATAACGGTCCAGCGTAACGTCCCGAAACCGATCACGGTCCTCCAGTTCGCTGCTGATGAAATCCAGGATGCGTTCCAGCCGGCTTCCGTCGATGACCGACAACGAGCGGCTGCGGTCGCGAATGGCGCGATAGTCCCGCTCGGTGTCCAGGAAGTCGCTGGCCGCCGCAGTGACGGCGAGAAAGTAACGGGTGTAGAACGGCCGGTCGCGCACCAGCACCGGGCGGCCCGAGAGCAGGGCGGCAGCGCACACGGCAGCCGGCGCGCGATTCAGCAGGAGCAGGTCCACGTTGCGCTGCGTCGCGCGCTCCAAGGCGATCTGGATTTCGGCTTCCCGATCGAGTTCGCGCGCCGCCTCGATCTCCAGGTATCCGTCAGACGCCTGGTACACTGCTACGTCGAGGTCGGAGTCGCTGCGCAGCCTGCCTCGCACCGCCGAACCGAACAGGAACCCAAACAGCAGATGGGGGAACCGCTCCAGCGCCAGGCCGGTGGCGGCGGCGATGTCGTCAGTCACCCGCGTGGGTCGCAGTCGTCGGCACCCGAACGCACCGCGCAGCGGAGCGAACGCCGTACCGGTCGCGGTGGCAACATCGCCGGTTACGCGCATGCCGCATCTGGAGTCGCCATCCGACTCGCCGGCGGCGGGTGCGCGGTCGCGAAGCGGCAACTGGACCGCTCACGCCAGCCGCTCCCAGCGGGCGTGGTCGACGGCGCCGGTCACCGGTCTGCCGGCGAAGAAGTCCTCCAGTGCCTGCACGGCCGCCTCGCCGATGCGGTGGTGTCCGTAGCGGCCCTGCCCGGCGAGGTGCGGCGTGATGATCACGTTCGGCATGGCGCGCAGGGGGCTGTCGCCCGGCAGCGGCTCCGGCGTGGTCACGTCCAGCGCCACCCGAATGCGCCCGCGGCCCGCTTCGTGGACCAGCGCCTCCTGATCGATCAGACTGCCGCGGGCGGTGTTGACCAGCAGCGCGCCGTCACGCATGCGCCGCAACTGCGCGGCGCCCACCATGTGCCGGGTCTCCGGGATGCTCGGCGCGTGCAGGGAGACGATGTCCGCGCGTGCGAACAGATCATCCAGAGACACCTGCTCGACGGCCAGCACGCGTGCTTCCTCGGCGCTGAGATACGGGTCGTACAACAGCACCTTTGCATTGAACGGCCGCAGCAGGCGCAACACCACGCGGCCCACGTCGCTGGCGCCGACAATGCCCACCGTGGCGCCGAACAGGTGCTGCTCGTCGACCGGGATGTCGGGCGAGCGCCAGCCGTCGGTATGGCGCACGTGCTGGGCGTAGTCCATGAGCCGCTTGGCACTCATGATCATCAGGCCGACCGCAGTTTCGGCGACGTTGTAACCGATCTCCACGGTCGCCGTGAACACGCAGATGCCGCGCGGGGCGATGTAGTCGTGCCACACCGCGCCGAGCATCTGACGCACCGAGCCGGCGGCGTGGGCGATGATCTTCAGGCTACCGGCCGCCTCCATGATGCCAGGCGTAAGCGCCATGGCGCCGCGCGGACGCAGCACGCCGGGGTCGCTGCTGCCCCAACCCGTGACCAGTCCCTCACATTTTGCAATGCGAGCGATCACTTCCACCTCGGTGAGGTCGTCGGTCCGATCGTTGCGGTCGACCGCGAAGTGCGCTTCCAGGCGCGCCATTACCTCCCGGGCGAACACTTTTTCGGTGTGCTCGCGTGCCGGGGCGAACAGGATCCGTGGCTTGCTCACGGTGCGGCGCGCTCCCGCTCGGCGCGTGGGCGGAGCGCATCGTTGCCACGGTAGACACGCTCGCCGCAGATCACCTCCCGCTTCGGATCCCACCCGCCAGCGTGGTGATCCACTACATGGTAGCCGGCGGTGAGGGTCATGCGCGTGCCGGCGGTGCGGTTCCGCCCGGCGGCGTGCAGCAACATGCTGTCGATAGCCAGCAGGCCGCCGGCCGGCATCGGCAGGGAGATGCGCTGCTCCAGGAGCCCGGAGGCGATCCACCACGGATCGGCCTCCGCCTTCAGGCCGGGCGCCACGTTGGGCAGCAGGTGGCTGCCGGGGATGATCTGCGTGCAGCCGTTCTCGAGGTTGGTTTCTTCCAGGTAGAACAGAATCGTGCAGATGGTGCGTGACCAGTTGCTCACGTCGCGGTGCAACTCGATCGACATGGCGGTACGGTCATCCTGACGCCGCAGCGTGAGGTGGTTGTGGCGATTGAGCATCAGCTCCACATCCGGCCCAAGCAGCGACTGCAGCGCCGGCACCACTGCGGCGCCGCCGAGCGCTTGCCGGATTGGCCCGCCCCGCTCCCAGATCGCGGACAGGCGCATTACGTCGCCGCGGTAGTCGCGAATCAGCGGCTCCGCCGCCCGCTCCATATCGCTGGCGGCCTGCGTCTTGATGCCCTCTACCAACTCGGGCGGCAGCCGCCACGGCAGCTTGAGAAAGCCGTTGAAGCGAAAATAGCGGATCTCGTCGGTGGTGAGGGGGCGTGGTTCCTGGATGGTAAGGGGGCGTGATTCCTGCATGGCTAATCCCGGCTATGATGCCGCATGGAACTTGATTTGCAAAACAGGGTGGCCATCGTGACCGGTGGCAGCTTCGGAATCGGACGCGCGGCGGCGCAGCGGTTCGCCCACGAGGGCGCTCGGGTGGCGATCGTGGCCCGCAATCAGGCCGATCTGGACACCGCGGCGGCAGAGATCGTGGCCGCCACCGGCGGCGAGGTGCTGGCCGTAGCCGCGGATGTCGGCAACATGGAGCAGGTGCAGGCGATGGCGGATCGCGTGAGCGCTCACTTTGGCCGTATCGACATCCTGGTCAACAACGCCGGCACCGGCAACGCATATTCCTTCGAGGCGATGGACGACGATCTGCTCAGTGAAGATCTGCAGCTCAAGCTGTATGGCGCCGTGCACTGCACCCGTGCCGTACTGCCGGCGCTCAAGGAGCGCGGCGGCGTGATCATCAACATCACCACCCCGGCCGGCAAGGCGGCGCCCGGCGCCTCGGTGCCCACCTCGCTGGCGCGCGCCGCCGGCATCGCCCTCACCAAGGCGCTGGCCAACGAATACGCCGGCGCCGGCATCCGCGTGAACACGGTGTGCGTGAACAACATCCGCAGCCGCCAGAACGACCGCCGCTGGCAGAGCCAGCACGCGGACGACCCCTCCTACACGCTGGAGCAGTTCTATCAGGACGGTGGCAAGCGCATCCCGCTCGGACGCATCGCTCCGGCCGAGGAAGCTGGCGACGTGATCGTGTTTCTGGCCTCCACCCGCGCCGCCTTCGTCACCGGCTCCGCCATCAACGTCGACGGCGGCTCCGCCCCCACGGTGTAGCGCAAAACGCTACGCGGCACTGATTGGCGGCGGCTGCGCCGCTGCGCCAAAAAAGTGTGGCGGCGGAGTTGACCACTTTGGCCGCGGCTGATAGCATCACCGTCAACGTGAGCATTGCCGGGAATCATGAACCGCCACTGCCGCCACTTGCATTATCGTGGCGAGTATGGGAAGGTGGCGACTGATGCGTAGCGACGCTAGCGAGCGCTGCGGTCGGTCGCCGTTGATGGAGCCGGTGGGCTCACCGCTCACCGCTCACCGCTCACCGCTCACCGCTCACCGCTCACCGCTCACCGCTCACCGCTCACCGCTCACCGCTCACCGCTCACCGCTCACCGCTCACCGCTCACCGCTCACCGCTCACCGCTCACCGCTCACCGCTCACCGCTCACCGCTCACCGCTCACCGCTCACCGCTCACCGCTCACCGCTCACCCGATAGCCGCCTAGCCCAAGTTCCAACCGGTAAACTTGGGCTAGCCAACCGCGCGACAGCCAACTGCTCGCCAGCGGTGCTGACCGCGCGCCAACCATCCGCGTGGCGCCCACTCGGCACGCATCCTTACCTCGAACGGCCGATCCCGTCGGCCGCGATCTCCACCAGTCTACTCAGTCCGGCGTTGCCGGCAACTACAGAAGAACATGGGCACATCTGTGCCCGACCAAGAAAGGGAGGAGCACAATGAAAGCTCTTTTACTCTTAACGGTAGCACTGGCGTTCGCGCTGGTGGCTACCGTTACGTTCGCCCGCCCGGCCGGCGAAGACGACGACACGGCGATGGCCGCCGAGAAGGAAATGGTGCTCGACCCCACGACCGGGGAGATGGTGTCCGCGCCACAGTATGGCGGGACAATCACGTGGGCCGCTAGGAATCAAGCTCCGAATTCTGACCCGTGGCACGTTGGTGGCTGGGCGCCTCACTTCATCAGTGGCGTTAACGAGGCGCTAGGCTTCACCGACTGGGCAACATCTAGGGATACATTTAACTTCGCATTCTGGGATCGACCGCACGAGACCACTAGAGGGAATCTGGCTGAAAGCTGGTCAATGCCCGACGATACAACTATCATCTTCCAGATCCGCCAGGGCGTTCACTTCGCTCTTGATCCAGACAGTGAGGCCAGCCGCCTGGTAGGTGGTCGGGAGCTCGATGCTTATGACGTCGAATGGAACTATCACCGTATGTTGGGTCTGGGCGATTTCACCGCAGACGAACCTCCCGCCCAAAGGGGTGCTGCCAGTGGGGGGATAGAGATCGAATCGGTAACGGCCACCGACAAATGGACGGTTGAGATCAAGCTGACGAAGCCTCAACTCGATGCGGAGTATAAAATATTGAACAACTGGGCCTTGTTCGCGTTGCCTCGCGAGGTAGTCGAGAAATACGGAGACTATAGGGACTGGAGGAACGTGGTCGGCACCGGGCCCCTTATGCTGACTGAATTTGTCGAAGGCGTCTCTGTTACCTGGAAGAAGAATCCTGACTACTGGGGCTACGACGAGAAATTCCCGCAGAACCGCCTGCCCTATATTGATGAGTACAGGATGCTGCTGATGAAAGAACCAGCAGCACGCGTGGCGGCACTGCGCACGGGTCAAATTGATTTGATGGGGGGTGTCGGCGACGCTCAATTAACCTCTATCGACGATCTGCTGACCCTCCAGGGGACCAACCCTGAACTCGATGTGTGGCCCGCTTATGGTATGGGAACTGGGAACTACAATTTTAACTTGGCTTTGTCGCCCACTTCCGACCTCAATGTGCGCAAGGCACTGAATATGGCAGTGGACCGCAAGACAGTTTCCCTTACCTTGCATCAGGGTTGGGGAGATCCAGAAGCTATTGGGTTAATGCAGCCCGTGGAAGGGTGGAGTTGGCCCTATGATGAGTGGCCCGAAGACGTCAAGCAAGAATATACCTATAATCCGAAAAGGGCCGAGGAGCTCCTTGATGCGGCTGGATATCCGCGCGGCGCCGACGGCTATAGATTCAAGATCATGTTAGCCCATTTGGAGAGGGCTGATTTGTCCTATTCAGAACTCGTCGTGGGGTACTTCGATGCCATTGGCGTTGACAGCGAGATTGTTGTGCACACTTACGCTGAGCATAAGGCTGACTATACTGCGCCCACGCACGGGTTTGCGGCAGTGACTACTAATCATGGGTACGAAAGTGCCGGCGGGTTTGTCGCACTATCAAGGCAAATCCAAAAGGTTGGTGACTTTAGCTACACCAAAGTGAATGACCCCCGTCTGGTCGCCCTGTATGAACGCGGCAAAGATTCTCTCGATATGGAGGAGATAAAGAGTATTGTTCGACAGACCGATGAGATTTATGTAAGGGAGTACTTCGGCCTAGCCAAATCCCGAATCCCGCAGTTTATCGTGAGCCAACCGTGGGTCATAGGCTATAACGGTGAATGGAATATGGGGAGAAATCAACGTAATACCTACTTGGCCCGCCTGTGGATTGATAGTGAGCTGAAGGCAGCAATGGGTTATTAGGGCTTTCACCCCTTGTGGCTGACTTTAGGGAAAAAGGGAGCTGGGAGGATGTCGCCTGCAGGCGCGCTTCCCGGCTCCCTTACTCATTGAAGAATGAGAGGACGGTAACGAGATTGCCACGCTCCGATAAATCGGGGCTCGCAACGACAGGGAGTAATGTGACGTGAGAGCCTATCTCATCAGGCGGCTATTGTTGCTCATCCCCACCTTGTGGATATTGACCATCATAGTCTTTCTCTCGGTCCGCTTCATCCCCGGCGATATGGTAGACACACTGGCGGCTGAGCTTGAGGCAATGGGTCTGGGTGTCGAGGTAGGCCGTGAAGCTATGGAGCGTATGCTGGGATTAGACGTGCCCGTGCACGTGCAGTATGGACGCTGGATAGGAGTGTTGCCGACCCCCGACTTGGTTACCGGTGAGTCCCACTTTAGAGGTCTCCTCCAGGGCACGCTTGGCGAATCAATGTGGGGCGGTTGGCCGACAGAGAAGAGTCTAATAAGTAGATTGCCAGTAACCATTGAGCTTGGCGTCATGGCAATCGTAATCGGGATCTTGATAGCCCTGCCCGTCGGCATCTACTCGGCGATTCGCCAGGATACCGCCGTCGACTACGTGGGGCGCTCCGCGGCCATCATCGGCATGGCAACGCCCAACTTCTGGCTGGCCTTGTTGGTCCTGCTCTACCCGGTATTGTGGTGGGGCTGGGCGCCATCGCTAGTGTATATCCCTCTTGTCGAAGACCCGCCGGGGAATCTGGGGATGTTCATCATTCCTGCTGTGATTCTGGGGACAGCTATGTCGGCATCCATCATGCGGATGACGCGCACCATGATGCTGGAGGTGCTCAGGCAGGACTATATCAGGACGGCCTGGGCAAAGGGTCTCAATGAGAGGGTCGTCGTTGTGAGACACGCCCTCAAGAATGCATTCATCCCGATAGTTACCCTGGTAGGCATGCAGTTGCCCCTCCTGGTAAGCGGCTCCGTTATCATGGAGGAAATATTTAGCCTGCCGGGGATAGGTCGTATGTTTCTGGATGCCCTCGATCGAAGAGACTACCCGGTGATCCAAGGTGTAAACCTGTTTTTATCAGCGTTCGTTATGCTTAACATTCTACTTATCGACATGATTTATCCTTTTTTGGACCCCAGGGTCCGCTACAGATAAATGGGGAACATGAGTGACGCTATAGGGGTACCATCAGTAGTGATTGCGCCGAAGAGACGTTCCCGGCTGGCTGATTTCTTTACCAGGCTGGTGAAGGAGAAGCCACTGGGTACTACCTGCGGGATTATCATATTGATATTGATTTTTGTCGGTATCTTTGGCGATGTTTTGGCCCCTTATTCACATAGGGAAATAAACCTGGTAGACAGGCTGCAGGGCGCATCAGCCCAGCATCTGCTGGGTACCGACCAGTTGGGGCGAGATTTATTCAGCCGCCTTATCTTCGGGGCTCGTATTTCGTTACTTGTCGGTCTGACAGTGACCGTGCTCAATGTGGTCATCGCTGTCCTGATCGGCGGCACTTCCGGATTCTTTGGGGGCAAATTGGATCTGGCGGTGCAGCGCTTTGTCGATGCCTGGATGGCTTTCCCGGGACTGCTGCTCCTGCTGACCATCATGTCCATTGTGGGACAGGGTCTCCTCCAGATCATCGTGGTCCTGGGGATCGCCGGAGGCATCGGCGGCTCAAGAATCATGAGAAGCGCCGTGATCGGTATCAAAGAGAATGACTATTTTCTGGCAGCCCAGGCCGTGGGCACCCCCACGAGCCAAATCCTGATCCGCCATGTCCTGCCCAATATTTTGGCACCCGTCATTATTATCTTCTCCATTAACATCGGGGGGGTCATTATGTCTTTGGCTTCTCTGGGCTTCCTCGGATACGGTCTGCCACCCAACATTCCTGACTGGGGCGGCATGCTCAGCCGGGAAGGGCGTTCCTACATGGAGCAGGCCCCCTGGGTGGCACTCTGGCCAGGGCTGTGCCTGACGATTGTGGTGTACAGTTTCAACATGTTCGGAGATGCCGTCAGGGATCTGCTCGATCCGCGGCTGCGGGGTGGCGGCGGTCGTCTCGCTGGCAGCGGCGCCACGTCGGCTTAGAGGGGCTTGCAGGAGCCATCGGCGTCGTCCGGCGGCAGTTCGAGCGCGGCGCGTGCATGGCGGGCGAAGTCGGGGACGAGGCCGGCCGGGGTCAGGTCCACGCCCTGGCCAGACGCTGTACCACCGTACCGAACGGGGCGAAGCGGGCGTATCTCTTGTCGTTGGCGGCGATCACGTGTCACGGGCGCACAAGGACCGAGCGTGCGCCCTGTGCGAGAGCCTCGACACGCACGGAACACGCACGGCCAGCGGTTCTCGGTGAGTGGAAGTGGAATGGCCGCAATTCAGGTGATTTCGGATAGGGCAAACGAAGGGCATATCCGTAACTCGTTGCTGTGTAAGGAGTTACAAAACTAGACTTTTTCACTGTTCCTAACCATCTTATCCTCACATGGCCAGGGGACTGCGCAGAGGCCCTGTTTTACTTCGTTTCCGCTCCCTCGTCGACTCCATCGCCGACGCCGTGGCCGGGATTGTCGACACACGCCAACTCAGCAAAGTTTGCTACTCTCTGCGCGACTGTTACCTCAGTGCCCTCGCATTGTTTTACGTTCAGGATGAGTCGCTGCTTCAATTCCAGCGCCGCTTTCAGCGCAAACAGCAAGCCAACAACCTCTACTCCACCTTCGGCGTCTCTCGGATCCCCGGTGATTCCCAGTTCCGCGATCTCCTCGACCGCCATGACCATCAGCCCATCATGCCCACCTTCGCCGACTGGATCGCTCGCATGCAGCGCTTCAAGTGACTCCAGCACTTCCAAGTCTTCGACTCCCGTTATCTGATCACCCTTGATGGTTCACGCTTCTTCAGCTCCGAACTGGTCAAATGCGAGCACTGCCTGACCACTACCAAAGCCGGCATCACCCGCTATCATCATGACATTCTGCAGGCCGCCATCGTCCGCCCGGGCAAACCCGAGGTGCTCCCCCTCGCTCCCGAGTTCATATGTAGATTCCGGGCGAACCCTACCAGTCATTCCAGCGAACGTTACCACTGAATCCGGGCAACCTTACCAGCGATTCCGGGGCAAGCCTTCCAATTTTGGGTGGCCACCGGAATGGGTGGTAGGGATGACCGGAATGGACCGATGCGCATCAGCGTCTCTTATCGAGCAGGCTTCTGGTTCCCCGCAGCAGCGGGGAAGGAGAAGCCATGGCCAACGAGAGGATCAGCATGCGCAAGATCAGAGACATTATTCGTCTGCGGGACAAAGGGCTCGGCTATCGACAGATCGGTCGTGCCCTGCGGATATCGCATCCGGTGGTGAGCCAGTACGCACGGGACTTTGCGGCGACCGGGCTCAGCTACGCGCAGATCAAGGGAATCAGCGACAGCGAGCTCATGGAGCTGCTTGCCGGGGGGTCGGACAGCGGACGCTCGCTACGGTGCGTTGGGCGCTTGGTTTGAGCGCTGCGCACGGGAATTGAAGAGGGTCGGGGTGACGATCCAGCAGCTCTGGGAGGAGTACCGTCAGGAACAGCCGGACGGGTACAGCTACTCGCAGTTCTGCTACCACTTTCAAGTGTGGCGTGACGGCGACGAGGTGACGATGCATATCGAGCACAAAGTCGGCGACAAGCTGTTTGTGGACTTTGCCGGCAAGAAATTGACGGTCAGCGAGCCGCACCGCGCCGTCAGGCGGGAGGTGGAGTCGTTCGTGGCGGTGCTGGGAGCCAGCCAGCTCGGCTATCTTGAGGCAGTCGAGACGCAGCAGAAGGCAGACCTGATTGCTGCCAGCGGGGGCGCCTTGGACTATATCGGTGGGGTGCCGGCGGCGATCGTACCGGACTGCCTGAAGTCGGCGGTGACCAAGGCGGACTCCTATGAGCCGGATCTGAACCGCGCGTACGCGGCGTTCGCCCGTCACTACGGCATGGTGGTGCTGCCCGCCCGCAGCCGCAAGCCCAAGGACAAAGCTCTGGTCGAGCAAACCGTACGCCTGATGTATCAGCGCGTGTACGCCAAGCTGCGCGACCGCACCTTCTACAGCATCGATGAGCTGAATGCGGCAATCAGGCCGCTGGTCGATGCGCACAACGCCACGCGTTTCCAACGGCTGCCCTACTCACGGCGTGAGCTGTTCGATCGGATCGAGCGGGACGCCCTGCAGCCGCTGCCCGCGGAGCGCTTCGAGCTGATGCAGACGCTGGATCTGAAGGTGCAGTTCCTATGCCGACCGACCGAATATGCCGCGTGATCGAGGCGGGCGGGAATTCGGTGTGTTCCAGCAGGTGCAACGGCGGTGAACGCGCCGCAGGGGTCGGCATAGTTACAGGGCTTCCAGGAAGGCGAGCAGTGCGTCGGGTGGACGATAGCGACCGGGAGTGGTGTGGGCCGGAGCAGTTTTGGCCAGAGCGCGTTCCTTGAGTGCGAGGTGGGCATGGAGATAGACCTGGGTTGTCCGAACACTCTCGTGACCGAGCCACAGTGCGATCACGGAAGTATCAACGCCCGCCTCCAGGAGCCGCATCGCCGCAGTGTGGCGCAGTACATGTGGTGAGACCCTCTTGGTGGCCAGGGACGGGCACGCGAGCACGGCAGCGCGGGTGTGCTTGGCCAGCAGACGCTCGACCGCGTCACGGCTGAGGGGACGGCCGAGCTGGCTGGGAAACAGCGCGGTGTGCGGGCCGCCACCGAGTTCGCGGAGCCACACCTGGAGCACCGCTACCGTCTGGACGGCAAGCGGCGTGACGCGATCTTTGCGTCCTTTGCCGTGGCAGCGTACGTGAGCGCCACGGTCGAGATGGGCGTCACAGCGGCGTAGGCCGACCAGTTCGGAAACACGCAGGCCGGTCTGCACAGCCAGGACGAGCAACGCATGGTCGCGCCGACCGATGCGCGTAGTACGATCGGGGGCTGCGAGCAACGCATCGACCTCGATAGGGGTCAGAAAGCTCACTTCGGTGCGCTGCTGTCGCTTCGCCGGGATCGCGAGCACTCGCTGGATCATGTAGGCGTGATCAGGATGGCGCAGCTCGGCGAAGCGGAACAGAGAATGAATCGCGACCAGACGGGCGTTCCTGGTGCGCGCGCTATTGCCACGGTCATGTTCGAGATGGTTGAGGAATGCGTCGATCACGGTCACGTCGAGATCGGTAAGAAGCAATTGCGACGGCGTCTTGCCGAGCCGGGCAGTGGTGAACGCGAGCAGGAGCCGGAAGGTGTCACGGTAGGCAGCTACCGTGTGCGGACTGGCCTCGCGTTCGCCAAGCAAGCGCTGGGTGAAGAACGTTTGGAGAGTAGGCGCCAGGGTGCTCATGGCAGTTCTCCCGAGGCCTGTTCGACACCGAGTCGCTGCGAGGCCGCCGTCAGCAACTCGGGAACCGCCTGTAGATACCAATAGGTGGAAGCCGGATGGCTATGGCCGAGATACGCGGACAGCGCTGGCAGCTTGGCAGCCACGTCGACGCCATCGCGATACCAACCGAGCAGCGTGTTGACCACGAAGCTGTGCCGTAATCCATGCAGCCGGGGATGACCTGAGGCCGAGCGTGGTTGGATGCCGACATCGTTCGCCAACCCCACAAACACCTTGTGGGCGACGTGATAGGGCAGCCGAGTTCCCGCGGTCGAGACAAAGAAGCTTGCTTCCGTTGGCTTCGGACAGAACCGATCTCGCTGCTGCGTGTAGGTGGCGAGAGCGTCGTTGGTAGTCGGATGCAACGGCAGGAGCCGAGACTTGTTGAACTTGGTCTGGCGCACGGTCAGCAGGCGGCGAACAAGGTCAACGTCTTCACGGTCGAGATCGATAGCCTCACCGACGCGAAGTCCGGTGACCGCCAGCAACCCAAACAGCGTGCGGCAGGTGACTGCCAACAGGGGCGGTCGAAGCGCTTCGGCTGCCGCCAGCAGTACGGTAATGTCCTGCTCGGACAACAGAAACGGCGTGGGCCTTGTGGCTCGATAAGCCAGCAGCCCAACGGGCGGCACCTCGGTGGCTGGGTGGAACGCGTGCGCATAGCGAGCGAATCCGCGCACCATCGAGAGCCGCCGCTTCCATCGAAACGGGTTCACTCCGGTCGGCTTCTTTGCCCAAGCCAAAGCCAATTCGACCGTTACCGACTCCGCCCCGGCCTGCTCGACGAAGTCGACGAATCCAGGCAGTAACTGCCGCTCTTGGCAGAGCTTGAACCCCAGCGCGAGGCGCAGTGCCAGATAGTCGTCCAGGAGCGCATGAAGCCGACTCACGCTGCACCTCCCGGCCACGGACAAGCCACCTCGGCGAGTGCATCGAGGTCTTCGTGCGCGTACCGTGCGGTGGTCGCCAGATAGCGGTGACGCAGCAGTTGATTGATTTCGGCCAAGGGCACCCCGGCGCGACGTAGCGCGGTGGCAGCGGCGTGCCGCAGTCGGTGCGCGCCGACTGGTGGCAGTCCGGCACGCCGACATGCCCGCGCCACCACTTCCGAGACGGCACTCGGCGCCATCCCTCGGTACGGCGCACGCACCTGCAGGAACAGATGGCGGTCCTCACCGCGACGGCGGCCACGCCGACAGTAGGCGGCGAGCGCTTGGCCCACGTCGTCGGGTAGCGGCAGCCGGTCACGCTGGCCGCCCTTGCTGCATACGATGATTTCCCCGACTCGCCAGTGGACATCATCGACGTTGAGCGCGGCGACCTCCGCGGCGCGCAGTCCCAACCGCGCCAATACTGTCAGCATCGCGTGATCACGCCGCCCCGCGTTGGTCCGGCGATCACAACTTGCCAACAGGCGCGTCACGTCGTCGCCATCCAACAGCGGCTGCGGTGGCCCGCTCCAGCGGGTGGCCGCGCGCGGCACCGCCTCCGCCAGCGACTGCGCGGTGTAGCCGCGCAGGTGCAGAAAACGAAGCAACGCCCGTAGCGCCGTCACGATGTTGTTGAGCGAGCCGGCACTGCGTTGGTTGGCTTCAGTGAGCAGGAAAGCGTACACGTCGTCGGCTCCAAGACGGTCCAAATCGAGGGCCTGTTGCCCCCGAACCGAAAGAAATGCCCGAGCCATCCACTGGTAGCTGGTCACGGTTCCCGGTGCCAATCCGCGTTGGTGCAGCAGAAAGCCGGTAAACTCCTCCAGCAGACGCTCCAGCGGGGTCGATGCCACTGGCGGAACTGGCTCCGGGGCGACATTCAATCCCCGCAGGTATTCCAGCAGCGGAATCAGCCCCCGAGGTGACAGACGACACACCTGACCAGTGGCACGCCGGGCGGCGAGAAACCGCTCGACACAGGCGTCCGTAAGATCCCCCGCACCCAGCCCTTGATCTTCCAGCCAGCAACTCAGATGCGCCATCAAGTGCAACAGCGCCGCGACTGTGAACTTGGAATAGCCGAGTCGCCCCAGATCCGCGGTGAAGCCGTGTCGATATGGCTCCAGCGGACCGCTCATGCGAACGCGCGATGGGTTGTCCACGATATACCTCCTCCCTCGGATCACCCGATCCGGGGGAGGAAGTCTCGGCTATGACGCCATGATTATGCCGCCCCTCGCGGCGCGTTCACCGCCGTTGCACCTGCTGGAACACACCGAATTCCCGCCGGCTTTGATCACGCGGCATATTCGGTCGGTCGGCATAGGAACTGCACCTTCAGATCCAGCGTCTGCATCAGCTCGAAGCGCTCCGCGGGCAGCGGCTGCAGGGCGTCCCGCTCGATCCGATCGAACAGCTCGCGCCGTGAGTAGGGCAGCCGTTGGAAACGCGTGGCGTTGTGCGCATCGACCAGCGGCCTGATTGCCGCGTTCAGCTCGTCGATGCTGTAGAACGTGCGGTCGCGCAGTTTGGCGTACACCCGCTGATACATCAGACGCACGGTTTGCTCGACCAGCGCTTTGTCCTTGGGCTTGCGGCTGCGGGCGGGCAGCACCACCATGCCGTAGTGGCGGGCGAACGCCGCGTACGCACGGTTCAGGTCCGGTTCATAGGGGTCCGCCTTGGTCACCGCCGACTTCAGGCAGTCCGGTACGATCGCCGCCGGCACCCCACCGATATAGTCCAAGGCGCCCCCGCTGGCAGCAATCAGGTCTGCCTTCTGCTGCGTCTCGACTGCCTCAAGATAGCCGAGCTGGCTGGCTCCCAGCACCGCCACGAACGACTCCACCTCCCGCCTGACGGCGCGGTGCGGCTCGCTGACCGTCAATTTCTTGCCGGCAAAGTCCACAAACAGCTTGTCGCCGACCTTGTGCTCGATATGCATCGTCACCTCGTCGCCGTCACGCCACACTTGAAAGTGGTAGCAGAACTGCGAGTAGCTGTACCCGTCCGGCTGTTCCTGACGGTACTCCTCCCAGAGCTGCTGGATCGTCACCCCGACCCTCTTCAATTCCCGTGCGCAGCGCTCAAACCAAGCGCCCAACGCACCGTAGCGAGCGTCTGCTGTCCGACCCCCGGGAAGCAGCTCCATGAGCTCGCTGTCGCTGATTCCCTTGATCTGCGCGTAGCTGAGCCCGGTCGCCGCAAAGTCCCGTGCGTACTGGCTCACCACCGGATGCGATATCCGCAGGGCACGACCGATCTGTCGATAGCCGAGCCCTTTGTCCCGCAGACGAATAATGTCTCTGATCTTGCGCATGCTGATCCTCTCGTTGGCCATGGCTTCTCCTTCCCCGCTGCTGCGGGGAACCAGAAGCCTGCTCGATAAGAGACGCTGATGCGCATCGGTCCATTCCGGTCATCCCTACCACCCATTCCGGTAGCCACCCAAAATTGGAAGGCTTGCCCCGGAATCGCTGGTAAGGTTGCCCGGATTCAGTGGTAACGTTCGCCGGAATGACTGGTAGGGTTCGCCCGGAATCTACAGATGCCACCCAAGGTCCCGGGTGCGTTGGCATCCGCGCAGCTCGCAAACCCCGCGGCGACACAAGCTTCGTGCCAGGCGAGGTCCGCCTCCCGCCACGCGGACCTGGGGTGACGACGGACTGTTATTGGGCCGTGGTCGCCGTGGTAGGCCTCGGTTCCGTAGTCCGCATCCGTATCCACGACATTCAAGAACGGCAGCACATTGGCGAAGGACCATGTCTTGCAGCCCAGTGCGCCGCTCCAGTAGTCGAAGTCCTCGGTGGTCGCGCGCACCCATCTCTGGCTGTTCACCGCAGTGGTTCCGCCGATGACGCGCCCGCGTGGAAGGTCGACCGCGTGCAGTTCGTCGGCCTCGCCCGTGTAGCCGTAGAGACCGCCAGGCATGGCGATGGTGGTGGTTGCGGCCAGAGGGTTGTCCGAATCGGGATACCAGTGATGCCCTCGCACCTCGGCCGGCCCACCGTTGCCAGGATTGCCATAACCGTAGCGGATCGCGTCCGGCAGGCCTTGGTTATTGCCGGCACGCTGGTAGTCGGTGCCCGCCTCGATCAGAAGCACGTGCTTGGCCCGATCTTCCGAGAGCCGGGCCGCCATCACTCCCCCGGCTGCGCCTGCCCCGACGATAACAAAGTCAGCGTCCACACCCTTTCCCTCGCAACATCACAAGTTCCTCGATTTATTCCCCTCGGTGTCCCGCCGACAGGCCAAGGAAGTTCTGGAGCTGGCCGGCGAACTGCTCGTAGACCGTGCGCATTCTCCTCGATGAGTCGGTCCCGCGTCATCTTGCGCGGTTCCTGAAAGGCCATGAGGTGCAGACCGTTCCACGGAGGGGCTGGGCAGGGGTCCGCAACGGCGAGCTGCTCCGCAGGGCTGCGACCGAGTTCGATGTGTTCGTCACCGTTGACCAGAACCACCAGCACCAGCAGAACCTCAGCCGGTTTCCGGTCGCCGTCGCCGTCCTCGCTGTCCACGACAACCGAATCGAAACCCTGCACCTCTCGCTCCCCTCCTTCTGAGCGTCCTTCCATCGCTCCAGGCGGGCCGGGCCACCGAAATCACTCCGTAGCCTCGATCGAAGGTGCGCGGTGTGAAATCTGCTCGGTTGGTGATGCTGGCGCTGCTGCCGGTGGCGCGAATTACGAATAGGCCCTGTGCTTCGGCAAAGACGGCGGAGGACTCGCCGGCCTTCAATAGGCGAAGCCGCCGCACACTCGGTTGGTCCGATACTCGGGCGCCAGCAGCGCGAAGTTGCGCTTGAGATTGAGCACTGGCGCGCAATCAGCCCGATCATTTTGACTCCGAGCGTTGCTCGCTCGTTGCCGCCGCCGGCCGTTAAAGCAGCACGGACGCGGCGCCATTGACGTAAGGGTAGAGGGGACTCGCACCGAGAGCGCGGGCTCCATCTGCCGAGGGGGAGGAATGAGCGAGCACAACCAGGAGGGAGCAGCGCGGGAGACCGCCTACGATGTGAGCCGGCCCCACGACAGTCTGTTCCGTGGCGTGTTCTCCGACCAGGCGGCGGCCGTCGGCCTGCTGCGCGGCTACCTGCCGGAGTCGGTCGGCGTGCGGCTGCGGTGGTCTACGCTGAGCCTGCAGGACACCAGCTTCGTAGACGCCGAGTTGCGCGACAGCGAAGCGGATCTGCTGTACGAGATCCGGCAGCACTCGGGGCGCCGGCTGTGGCTGTACGTGCTGCTGGAGCATCAATCGGAGCCGGACCGCTGGATGCGCTGGCGGCTGCTGCGGTACTGCTGCCGCATCTGGGAACGGGACCGCAGGCGGAATCGGCGGCGGCTGAGCTTGCGCCCGATCGTGCCGATGGTGTTGTACCATGGGCCGCGCCGCTGGAGTTGGCCGCGGGAGTTTGCGGAGCTGTTCCCGGCGGGGATGCAGCAGTGGTCGTGGCTGCCGCACTGGGAGCACCTGCTGATCGACCTGGGGGCGCTGGGGCCGGAGCGGGTGCGGGGCGAGTTGAAAGGCCGGATCGCGCAGCTCAGCATGATCGCGGCCTATCGCGACGCGCGGCAGATCCTGAGGGACGTGCTGCCATTGTTGGGAGAGCTGTACCGGCGGGGCGAGGTAGACGACTTTGGGCGTCTGGTCCTATACATTTATGCGACGCAGAAGGAGGAGATCCGTGAGCAGTTCGCCCAGGGACTACACCGGCAAGTACCGGGATCGGGAGGTGAGGTGATGAACTACCTTGAGCAGTTGGTCGAACAAGGACGCCAGGAAGGACGCGAGGCAGGGCGCCAGGCAGGACGCCAGGAAGGGCGCGAGGCAGGGCGCCAGGAAGGGGAGCTGGCAACCATCGAGCGCCTGGTGCGCGCCGGAGTCGAGTGGAACATCATCGAATCGGCCACCGGGATCGATCACGCAGCCCTGCGGACACTGAGACGGAAGCTGAGCAAGCCCGACTCCGACAGCGACGGCAACCGCTGAAGAGGAGCGAACGCCAGCGATCCAATGCCTCGCGGGCCGGGCAAGCGATAGAGTCAGTGCTCAGGCTACGGTAGTGAGCACGCGCCCCGCCCACCCGCATTCCCTGCGGCGAGGCCGACTTCAGGCGCATCCGCCTGAACCGCTGGTTGTACGTCGACAAGACCCACTTCGTGCGGCGGCTGGAGGACGAGCGCCACGCCTTTCTGATTCGCCCGCGCCGCTTCGGCAAGTCGCTGTGGATCTCCCTGCTGGAGAACTACTACGACCGCTTCTGGGCCGACGGCTTCGCGGCCACCTTCGCCGGCACCGACATCGGGCAGCACCCGACCGGGAAACAAAGCCGCTACGTCACCCTGCGCTTCTGAGTTCCACGCCAACCGCCCGCGGGCTTCCACGGGCATCGTCAAAGACCACGCGTCGGACCTCGCAGTCGCCGCGAATGACCTGGTTCGGGCGCCCGCGAGCCTGGGCGAGGAAGGTGAGCGCTGAGCTCTGGCGCACGTGGGTGACGTTGTTGAGCGCCAGAGCACCGATGCCACCCAAGGTCCCGGGTGCGTTGGCATCCGCGCAGCTCGCAAACCCCGCGGCGACACAAGCTTCGTGCCAGGCGAGGTCCGCCTCCCGCCACGCGGACCTGGGGTGACGACGGACTGTTATTGGGCCGTGGTCGCCGTGGTAGGCCTCGGTTCCGTAGTCCGCATCCGTATCCACGACATTCAAGAATCAAGAACGGCAGCACATTGGCGAAGGACCATGTCTTGCAGCCCAGTGCACCGCTCCAGTAGTCGAAGTCCTCGGTGGTCGCGCGCACCCATCTCTGGCTGTTCACCGCAGTGGTTCCGCCGATGACGCGCCCGCGTGGAAGGTCGACCGCGTGCAGTTCGTCGGCCTCGCCCGTGTAGCCGTAGAGACCGCCAGGCATGGCGATGGTGGTGGTTGCGGCCAGAGGGTTGTCCGAATCGGGATACCAGTGATGCCCTCGCACCTCGGCCGGCCCACCGCTGCCAGGATTGCCATAACCGTAGCGGATCGCGTCCGGCAGGCCTTGGTTATTGCCGGCACGCTGGTAGTCGGTGCCCACCTCGATCAGAAGCACGTGCTTGGCCCGATCTTCCGAGAGCCGGGCCGCCATCACTCCCCCGGCTGCGCCTGCCCCGACGATAACAAAGTCAGCGTCCACGCCCTTTCCCTCGCAACATCACAAGTGTAAATATTCGGTCTACGGGTGTGGGAGGACTGGACACATCCGAAACGGTGTGGTAAGAAATGAGGTGTGGGAGGGTTCTGGCGGAGTGCGAGTGGCTGCACGGCGGCGTGCCGGAGGGAGCTGGAGGAGCTGCGGCGCGAGGTATTGGAACTGCGCCGGCAGGCGCACTATTACCGCAGAATGCACGGCAAGGCGGTAGAGCGAGAGCAGCGGCTGAAAGAGAAACTGCAAGCGGCGCGTGCGAAGCTCAAGGAATTGCGGCAGCGCCTGCGGGAACGGTGGGTGCGGCGCCGCGGCAGCGAGAAGCGAACCAGGAGCTTCGGCGGTACTGAGGCAGCGGCGGCGCCGCGGCGCCGCGGTCAGCAACCCGGGGCGGCAGGCCATGGCCGGCGCGGGCACGCACACCTGCCGGTGCAGGTCGAAGCACACGACGTTGAGCCGGAGCGGCGCCGCTGCCCGGCCTGCGGCGACGAGTATGGCGCGCACGGCAGTGAGGACAGCGAGCAGTTGGAGATCGAGGTGCGCGCCTACCGGCGGGTGATCAAGCGGCGGCGCTACCGGCGCAGTTGCCAGTGCGCGGCGGCACCGCGGCTGCTCACGGCGCCGGCGCCGGCACGGCTGATTCCGAAGGGCATCCTGGGCATCTCGGTATGGGTGACGGTGCTGATCGACAAGTATCTGCTGTACCGACCGACGTACCGGCTGCTGGCGGATCTGCGCGCGCATGGGTTGGATCTTGCCCAAGGCACCATCACCGACGGTATGCGGCGTCTGGCACCGTTGTTCGCGCCGTTGCGGGAGGCGCTGATCGAGCGCAGCCGCACGGCCGCGCACTGGCACGCTGACGAGACCCGCTGGCAGGTATTCGAGGAGACCAGCGAGGACGCCTGCCAGCGCTGGTGTCTGTGGGTGTTCTGGAGTGCCGAAGTGGTGGTGTTCACGCTGGACCCGACCCGTTCGGCGCGGGTGCCGAAGCAGCATTTTGCGACCGTGACGGGGGGCGTGGTCAGCGTTGATCGCTTCTCATCGTACAAACGGTTGGCCAAGGACACCGAGCTGGTGCTGTCGTTCTGCTGGGTGCACATGCGGCGCGACTTCATCACCGTAGCCCACGAACGGGACGATCAGGAGGAGTGGGCCGAGCAGTGGCTGGCTGACATCGCGACGCTGTATCACTTGAACGACGAGCGTCTCGAGGTGCGTGATGAGCCCGCGCAGTACGCCGCGGCCGACGCGGCGCTACGGGCGGGCGTGCAGGCGATGCAGGAGCGGCGGGAGCGCGAACTGGCGCAGCAGCCGAAGCTGCCGGAGGCGTGCGCGAAGGTGTTGCGTAGCCTGCGCAACCACTGGGATGGCCTGACGCTGTTCGTCGAGGACCCGAACCTGCCGATGGACAACAATCAAGCCGAGCGTGCGCTGCGCGGCCCGGTGGTGGGGCGCAAGAACTACTACGGCTCGGGGGCGCAGTGGAGCGGCGAATTGAGCGCCGCGCTGTTCAGCCTGTTCCACACGCTCGAACGGTGGCGGATCAACCCGCGCACTTGGCTGACCGAGTATCTGCACGCCTGTGCGGACGCCGGCGGTCGGGTGCCTGCGGACTTCGAGCGGTTCCTGCCCTGGAACCGCCGCGAGGCGCGAGGGCCGCGCGCCTCGCCCGCCCCGGTGGTCGACGATCGTGTCGCCTGAGGCGGTGCGCTACTGCGGACGGCTGTTCAGCGAGCAGGAGATGCGCCTGATCCGCGCCATCATCGCCGAGGACCCCAACCGCCATCGGTTCGCCCTCTCGCAGGTGGTGTGCGAACGGCTCCACTGGCGCCGTGCCAACGGACAACTGAAGGACATGAGCTGCCGGGTGGCGATGCTGCGCATGCACCGCGACGGACTCATCCAGCTGCCGGCGCCGCGCCGGCGCCACTACAACGGCACCCTGCACCGCCGCCGTACCCCGCAGGCGGAACCGGAGTTGCCGATCATCGCCCGCGTCGATGCGCTGCCGGCGCTGCAGCTACGACCGCTCGCCGATCAGCGCGAAGCGCAATTGTGGCGCGAGTACGTGGACCGCTACCACTACCTCGGCTATACGCCGCTGCCGGGAGCACAGATGCGCTACCTGGTCACCAGCCAGCGGCGCGTGCTGGCGGTCGTCGGCTTTGGCGCCAGCGCCTGGAAGGCGGCTCCGCGCGACCGCTTCATCGGCTGGAGCGTTGCCCAACGCGAAGCGCGCCTGCAGTTGGTCGTGAACAACGCCCGCTTCTTGATCTTGCCCTGGGTGCAGGTGCGCAATCTCGCTTCCACGGTGCTGGCCCGCAGCAGCCGCCGCCTGCCCGACGACTGGCAGGCTCGCTACGGCTACCGACCACTGCTGCTGGAGACCTTCGTGCAGTCCGACCGCTTCGCCGGCACCAGCTACCGCGCCGCCAACTGGACCCACGTCGGACAGACCCAAGGTCGCGGCAAACTCGACGTCCATAAAACATACGCGCTGCCCAGGAAGGACATCTGGCTCTACCCGCTCAGGCGCGACTTCCGCCGCCGACTCTGCGCGCCACTGAATCCTCCTCCCCACCGGTAGACCGAATGTTTACTCACAAGTTCCTCGATTTCAATCAGCCCGATCATTTTGACTGTGAGCGTTGCTCGCTCGTTGCCGCCGCCGGCCGTTAAAGCAGCACGGACGCGGCGCCATTGACGTAAGGGTAGAGGGGACTCGCACCGAGGGCGCGGGCTCCATCTGCCGAGGGGGAGGAATGAGCGAGCACAACCAGGAGGGAGCAGCGCGGGAGACCGCCTACGATGTGAGCCGGCCGCACGACAGTCTGTTCCGTGGCGTGTTCTCCGACCAGGCGGCGGCCGTCGGCCTGCTGCGCGGCTACCTGCCGGAGTCGGTCGGCGTGCGGCTGCGGTGGTCTACGCTGAGTCTGCAGAACACCAGCTTCGTCGACCCCGAGCTGCGCGACAGCGCAGCGGACCTGCTGTACGAGATCCGGCAGCACTCGGGGCGCCGGCTGTGGCTGTACGTGCTGCTGGAGCATCAATCGGAGCCGGACCGCTGGATGCGCTGGCGGCTGCTGCGGTACTGCTGCCGCATCTGGGAACGGGACCGCAGGCGGAATCGGCGGCGGCTGAGCTTGCGCCCGATCGTGCCGATGGTGTTGTACCATGGGCCGCGCCGCTGGAGTTGGCCGCGGGAGTTTGCGGAGTTGTTCCCGGCGGGGATGCAGCAGTGGTCGTGGCTGCCGCACTGGGAGCACCTGCTGATCGACCTGGGGGCGCTGGGGCCGGAGCGGGTGCGGGGCGAGTTGAAAGGCCGGATCGCGCAGCTCAGCATGATCGCGGCCTATCGCGACGCGCAGCGGATCCTGCGGGACGTGCTGCCGCTGTTGGGAGAGCTGTACCGGCGGGGCGAGGTAGACGACTTTGGCCGTCTGGTGCTGTACATTTATGCGACGCAGAAGGAGGAGATCCGTGAGCAGTTCGCCCAGGGACTACACCGGCAAGTACCGGGATCGGGAGGTGAGGTGATGAACTACCTTGAGCAGTTGGTCGAACAAGGACGCCAGGAAGGACGTCAGGAAGGGGAGCTGGCAACCATCGAGCGCCTGGTGCGCGCCGGAGTCGAGTGGAACATCATCGAATCGGCCACCGGGATCGATCGCGCAGCCCTGCGGACACTGAGACGGAAGCTGAGCAAGCCCGACTCCGACAGCGACGGCAACCGCTGAGGAGGAGCGAACGCCAGCGATCCAATGCCTCGCGGGCCGGGCAAGCGATAGAGTCAGTGCTCAGGCTACGGTAGTGAGCTCGCCCCCTACCCACCCGCGCATTCCCGGCGGCGACGCCCAGCACGCCGGCAATCAGGCCGAGCCTCAGGGTGGCTGGAGTCCCGTAGACGACATCCGCCAGCACATCACGGCCCTGGACATCGGTGCGGAGTAAGTGCTCGGGCGACGGCGGCTGTGCGACGGGTCCGGCGCCCACCTTGCTGCGCTCCTCGTCGATGAATAGCTGTCCAATGCGCAGTCGCAGGTAACCGGAAAGCGAGGGTGGCAGGTCCTGGCGTGCCGCGTCGGCCGCAGGCCGCTCGGGCACGCGCTGTACTGCATTGGTCGGAATTCGTCAGGAGTTCCCGGCGCACCTCCTTCCGCGTATGCAAACGCAATTCTTGGTGACCAAGTAGTGGTGGCAATAAGCTGCACCGGCTGGACCATGACAGTTAGCTGGTCTGATCACGCGCAAGCCGACCTCAACTGGCCGCTCATCGCTCGCGAGGCTATGCTCACGGCATGCGGATCGGGGTTGTCGGGGCGGGGGTGTTCGGGCTGGCGGCGGCAGTTGAGGCGGCCGCACGCGGGCACCAGGTAGCGATCTTTGAGCAAGGGGAGATCCCCCACCCCGCGGCCAGTTCCACCGACGTGGCCAAGGGGATGCGCCGGATGTGGTATGCCAGCGACAACGAGACCTACGTCGAGTTGGCGGAACGGGCCGGCGCGCAGTGGCGGGCTTGGGAGCAGCGGTCGGGTGACCATTTCTACCACCAGGTCGGGAGCCTTCGGGCAGTGGCCGATTTCAGCGCCGGCAGCCCGATGCGGGCCAGCGCCGACTTCCTCATCGACCGCGGCGCCGAGATCGCCGTGCTGTCGGCGAAGGAGGCCGGAAAGCGGTTCCCGCAGCTCCGCTTCGCCGCCGGCGAGGTGTGCGTCTACGACCCGTGGGCCGGCTACATCGAAAGTGCCCGCGCCATCGGCGTCATGGCCGGCATCGCCCGCGACGAAGGCTGCGGCTTCCATCCTTCAACGCCGGTCACGAGCGTCGAGGAGCGAGCGTCGGGCGTAAAGGTGGAGCACCGAGGCGGACGCGACCGGTTCGATCGCGTCGTGGTAGCGGCTGGGCCGTGGGTGGGCCGGCTGTTGCCCTCACTGGGCGCCAGGGTCAGGGTCACGCGACAGCAGATGTTGTTGATCGAGCCGCCGGAGCCGCGCGCCTTCAGCGGAGACCGGTTTCCTGTATGGATGATCGATCAGGGCGGCGAGGGCTGGTACGGCTTTCCGCTCCTGCGCGGCGGTTACGCAAAGGTCGCCCGGGACCGGCTCGGCGAAACAGTCGATCCCGACGTCGAGCGCGCCGGCACCGAGGCGTTTGCCCGCGACGCCCTCGACTTCGTGCGCGAACGGCTTCCCGATCTGGCCGCCGGCGTGGTCGTCGAGGGACGCTCCTGTCTGTACACCAACACGCCGGACGACCACTTCCTGGTGGACCGGGTTCCGGGTGCGGAGCGGATCTTCGTAGCCGGCGGCGGCAGCGGCCACGGCTTCAAGTTCGGCGGCGCGCTCGGCCCGGTGATCGTCGATGCCGTCGAGGAGCGCCCCAACCCGCTCGGCGACCGCTTCCGTATCGGCAACCGGCTAGCCTGGCTAGCCGCCACCCGCAACCCCGGCATGGACCACACGCGCGGCTACGCCCAACCGCCACCCGCCTGAACCGGACGGCGCCCGTCAGCGCGCCGTCCGCTACCGCCCGCTCGCCACAGGACCTCCAATACGTCACCGTTCATCCGCGCGTTCCGCGGCGACGAGGCGGCTCGCACTGACCCCTTCCGGCAATTGCGGACTCGGCATCGCCTGCAACTCGTCGACGGTACATGGCGCGGCGGGAGGGTCCACGATTCCCCGACGAATGAGGTCCGTGACGGCTTGGGCATCACCGGGTACATGGTTCTGCAACGGTGTAGTGCGAGCCGTCGTGAGGGCCCTGTCCTTCATCGTACCAATCTGTGCCGAATACCAACTCCGGTCAACTCTGTCCGCGCAGGCTGCGCAGGCTGTCACGGGCCCCGGTGGATCGATCCTTCGATATAAAAGATGTTTTGTTTGCAGATGATTTGTTATGCTTCCTGGGTGCCCAGAGTTCTTGCCAGTTGGATCGGTCATGCCGATCTCCGCGCGGTAAACGAAAACGCGACCGCCGGCGTCGGGCCGGTCGCCCAGGCCCTCGACTCCGGGAGGTTCGACACCGCGTTTCTGCTTACGGATCACGATGCGGAGGGTGTCCCCTACCTTCGGTGGCTCAAGGAGCGTTCAGACGGAGTCGAGATCCACCTGCGCCGAGAGCGGCTCACGGGCCCTACGGAGTTCGGCGAAATCTACACCGCGGCCGTTCGGGCATGCGAGCAGGCAATCGCCGTGGCACAGGGTGACGCGCTCACTTTCCACTTGAGTCCCGGTACGCCGGCCATGGCGGCGGTTTGGATCATTCTGGGGAAGACGCGCTTCCCGGCGGCAATGATCGAATCGTCGCTGAAGCACGGCGTCAAGACCGTCTCCGTGCCCTTCGACATTGCGGCGGACTTCCTGCCTGATCTGCTCCGTCAGCCGGATCGCGAGCTCGAACGTCTGAGTGCCGGCCTACCTCCGGAAGCGCCCGAGTTCGACGCGATCATTCATCGCAGCCCGGCTATGCGTCATCGCCGCAACCAACCGCACATTGACCGAGGAGGTCACCGAGAACCGGTTCCGAGAGGATCTCTTCTATCGGCTTGCGGTGGCCGTTCTCAAGCTCCCGCCGTTGCGCGAGCGTGCTGGCGACGTGGGGCTCCTGGCGGACCGTCTGATGGAGCAGATCAACGCCGAGAGCGCAACCGAACCCGGCTATCAGGGCAAGCAACTTTCTGCGTCGGCAAGAAACATTATGCTGCGGCACTCCTGGCCCGGCAATGTACGTGAGTTGGCCAACACGCTGCGTCGCGCCGCGATCTGGGCAGGCGGCAGCGTCATCACCGCGGATGAACTGCAGGACGCACTTCTCGCGCCAGTCCGCGATCACAGCTTGGAAGTGCTGAACCGGACGCTGGGAGACGGCTTCAGTCTCCCCGATTTCCTGGCAGAGGTCGCGCGCCACTACCTCGCGCGCGCCCTGGAGGAAGCTTCCAACAACAAGACCAGGGCCGCCGAGTTGGTAGGGCTTTCAAGCTACCAGACGTTCACCAACTGGCTGGCGAAATACGCGATGCCCAAGGATGGCACGGTTCATGCTTAAATGACATCGGATATTCTGGCCATGAACCATAGCGAGACCAACACCGACCCAGGATCGTTGCGCGTGTACGCTGATCTTCAGGCAGCGCTGGAGTCAGGCCGCGGAGATGACGGCTGGACCTCGGAGTGGCACGACACATTGGGCTCTGTGGCGGGGCTGTTGATCGCCAAATGGGCCGGATGCGGCGACGCAATCGCGCAACCTCGCGACGATCAGCCAACACTGGATCACGCAAGAGCGTTGCTCGCAGTGCTGTGGAAAGTGAGCAGCCAGTCGGATGTTCCCCGCTACGTGCAGCCCATCAAGCTGCCGCTAATGACGCTCGCTGAGACGAGGCCCGAGACGTACAGCGCGATCATCGCATGGTCACGCGGGATTGATCTCGGTTCGCCCGATGGACTCCAGGCCGCCGCTAGCGCATTCGATTCCGCGGTTCGTGCCACCGTTCACCGGAACGGGCGGCACGCAGGCGAATACATCACTCCCACACGAGTCGCCGATCTCATGCTTGAACTGGTGATGCCGAAGCCCACCGACAAGATCTACGATCCCTGCTTTGGCTTCGGCCAGCTTCTCGTCGGGGCGGCACGTCGGATAGGTAGGACGGAGAGCAGTTCTAAAACGAAGTCGAGCAATCAGCAAGCTTCAATCTTCGGAATCGAGATCGGCCCAGCTCAATACGCGATCGGTCTATGCAGATTGCTACTTTCGGGCGTGCCTGAGCACGGCTTGGTGTATGACGACGCACTCGATGGGCCGTTTCCGCATAGGCACCCTGCCGACGGCTTCGACTGCATTCTAGCGGTGCCTCCGTGGGGTCGCTGGTCTGGCGGTTCAGAAAGTCAATTCCTGCGGCACGTGATGTCACGCTTGCGTCCCGGTGGACGAGCGGTCGTAGCGATGTCGGAAGGCACGTTGTTTCGTTCCGGTTCGGATCAGCGGGCGAGGAAGGATTTGCTGTCCGAGTTCAGTGTGGATGCCGTGATTGCGCTGCCGCGCGATGCATTTGCTCCATCCACAAGCATTTCTGGGAATCTGGTAGTGTTCTCTCGATGCGAACCGCGCTCAACCGTATGCTTTGCGAATGTTTCGGCTCTAGCGTGGGACGCGGTAGCCCAGGAGGCTCACGACGCTGATGTCGGCAGAACAGTGGTCGCGGCCCCTTTCGCGGACGGCGCCCAGAATGTCCTCAGTTCCTCCGCTGAACTGTCCGGCATGGCCCACCAGCTACTAGAGTGCCCCAAGGATATCGGCATCTCCGGCGTAGATGCGTGGAGGGTATCGATACAAGAACTGGAGCAGCGAAGCCATGAGCTCATCGCGAAAAAATCCGGCAGCGACATGCTCGACGCTGAATTCCGACGCCTCGCCTCAGCGTACTCAACACTCAAATTCGAAGCACTACAACGGGTCTCAGACGTGCGCTCGGGGCTGCTCTACGGTCGCCACGTTTCGACCGTAAGTCGCTCGGCACCAGACGTAGCGGCTGGCCTGATCCGTGTTGGCGACGTGACCGACAACGAAGTTCGTGCGCCGTCCCTGTTCTTCACCGGCCCCACCAACACTCAGGTGCAGGAGAGAGCCCTGCTGCGCTCTGGTGATGTGGTCGTCACCACATCGGGCACGGTTGGGAAAGTTGGGGTTATCACCGACGATACAGCTTCGATTGGAGCGTTTGCAACCAAAGGCATGGCGGTGATTCGCACACGAGCGGGGATCAGGCCGCAGTTTGTGGCCGCCTTGTTGCGTTCGCCCACCTACCAGAACTGGTTGTCGGGGCACGCCCGTGGGCTTGCAATCCAGCACCTCTCGATCCGCGTGCTTCGCACGCTAAGGATCCCGGTGCCGCCGGAGGACATCCAGAATGCCATTCTTCTAGAGCTGGCCGGTCCGGGCGTCGACACGCTTGCTGTGCTCCTTCGTCTGCTTTCTGGGACCGCGCATCCGGTCACCGCTTGGCTGGAGACACCCCACGCGGCGCGGTTGGCTGCAGGCGCGTCCGACGATCAGGGTGGTTTGGGTACGCTTGCCGCGATCGGCGCAGAACTACAGTCGACGGTCATGCCTGCGGGGTTTGAAGCTGACGATTCGAATACTGCCGACCGGTCTAGCAGCGCATGGTTGGCGATAGTTCGTAAGGCAGCGGGAGCCCTGCAGGACATCCTATCGATTCCGAGGGGATCAGGACGACTGGCGGTTCTCGAATTCGCTGCGGCACGGTTCCACGAGGCTATTCGCGTCCTCGATCCACTTGATGAGGCATTGAGCAGCCAGCGCTTACGCTCAGTTACCGAAGCGATGGCGAAGCTCGCGGAGCAAGAGGTCCACAACATGCAGCGCACGGTCCATCTCAAAGTTGACGTGAGCCCAACGGAAGTGGCGACCGGCGTCGCGACTGAGGTGGGACTTCGGGTCACCAACACATCTGCCGTTCCTCTTCTCCACGTAAGGGTCACGGCAGAACATAGCGATGGGACAATCGATGCCGATGAGGTAGTGTACCTGGCCGAGGGCCAGAATCACGAGATTCCGCTTGTCGTCCAACCGAAAGAGGAGACTCAGCCGGTTCATATCGCGGTAGCGTGGCAGGCTCGTCGCCTCGACTCGAAGCTCGTAAGAGGCGAGTCAGCTGTCTCCCTGCTGGTGCGCTCAAGTGACGAAGACGGTGGCCAGGGCGACCTCGGCGCCAGTCCCTATATCGTTGGGAGTCCGGTAGACCGCGACGCAATGTTCTTCGGACGCGCCGGGCTAATGGATCAGATCAGGCGCCAACTCGGCGGCAGCGATCGCGCCAACGTGATCCTGCTTGAAGGAAACCGCCGCACGGGCAAGACCTCGATCCTGCGACAGCTTGCGAAAGAGGACACGCTCCCGGGCTGGGTCGTCGTGTACTGCTCGTTTCAGGATCTCGATAGCATGTCCACGCGCGACGTGTTCAGGCTATTGGCGCTACGGACGGGCTGGGCACTCTTCGACCACGGAATTGAGACCTGGATTCCTGATCTACCGCGGCCCGACTCCAATAAGCGGTTCAAGTTGGCTTTCCGGTCGTCCCTCAGTCGCGCTTTCTCTGATGGACACCCGTTCGAGACGTTGGAGCTCTATCTCGAGACCGCGCTCGAGGCAGCCAGACCGCTGGGGATCCTGCTCATGCTCGACGAGTTCGACAAACTCCAGGAGGGTATCGACGACGGCATCACCAGTCCCCAGGTGCCCGAGAACCTCCGTCACCTGTTGCAGCACCAACCCGGTCTGGGCGCGATCATCACCGGTTCCCGCCGGCTGAAGCGACTGCGAGAGGACTACTGGTCGGCACTGTTCGGGATCGGTTATCGGATCGGGGTGAGCGCGCTACAGAAGGCGGACGCCGGGCGACTGGTCACCGAGCCCGTCGCGGGTCGCCTCCGCTACCTGCCGCAAGCGTGTGACGGCATTGTGGATCTGTGCGCGTGCCACCCGTTCCTCATCCAATCGCTTTGCAGCCGAGTGTTCGACGAAGCAGTGACCGCGAGCGACCGAACGATCACTCTTGAAGTCGTAGAGCGAGCGGCGACTGAGATGGTACGAGATAACGAGCACTTTCAGACTCTATGGGGCTACGCTGGCAGCGAGCGGCGCAGACTCATCCTGGCTCTCTGCGACCGCTTGGCGGATGGGCCGGACGCGGTGAACATCGATTTCCTCCGCATAATGCTTGAAGGCTCCGGAGTACCGGTTCGCCGCGACCGGGAACTTGCCGACGACGTTGCCGAACTCCGCGAACTGGAAATGCTCGACCTCGACAAGTCGTATCGCGGCGGCTCCTATCGACTTTCCATACCTCTGATGGCTAACTGGCTGCGCATCAACGTAGCCTTCGACGATCTCGTGGTGCGCGCCCGAGAAGAGGCAGAAATCTCGTCATGACGACCAATCAATATCAGGTTCTGGGAGCATCAGTCCCTCCGATGCTTGGCAGGGCGTCGCTGATGCAAACTTTCAAGGATCACTTGCTGAAGCCGTCTCCCGATCACGTCTCGGTCGTGGGTCCGGCCAACACCGCGACGACTTTCCGGCAGTCAAGGTCACGGTCGGCTTCGCCGCGTCAATCGTGTTCGCCGCCATTTCCCTGCTGGAGTGTCTGACACACGATCTCGCAGCCGCCGATACTGGCTGATCGAGCTACCTTCGATTCCATCTACTACGCCGCGTCGCGGGCGGTTCAGTTGAATTCCGTTCCGCCGCGGCGGGTCAGGTACTTGCCGGAGACGCTCTTCAGGATTACCCGTCCGAATTCGCGCGATACGCGCTCGGCGGCCGGCCTCACTACCACGCCCTCGCGCACGTGCGCGCCGCCGAGCGTGGTGGCGCCGTCGGTCAGCTCCTGCAGCTTGGCGAGGCTGAAGGGACCGCTGTAGAGCACGGGGACCAGCGGAAACAGATCGCTCAGAGACTCCGCCAGCTCATCCGGGTTCAGGTAGCGGCCCGTTCCCGGTTCGCCCACGTACGCATCGAACGCCGCGAAGTCGGGATTGGGCTTGCCGTAGTGCAGGTCCTGCACGCCGCGGCCGTACACCTCGCCCAGGACGTAGCATGGCCGGCCGTCGCCGGCGACACGAGCGCGCGCCGCCTCGAACGCCTCCTGGTGCGCGCGCCATGTGCGCACGTACAGATTGCCCTCATTGGCGTCGTTGAGCTTCAGCGCCAAGCCCTTGTCCGCCATGCCCTTGGAGGTGATGATCGCGCCGTGCTCGGGGTGCCAGCCCAGGCAGCACCAGGTGCCGTGCAGCTTCTCGGTGATCACCACCGGCTCGCCAGCGCGGAACTCCTCCGGGTACTTCTTGAAGTCCTCGATGTCGAACTTGAGGGTGGCGCCGTGGGCGGCGCGCACCTCGCCCTGCATGGAGACGGGGATCGGAGGCTCGTACTTGACCAGCTCCAGCAGCTCGGTGACGTCATCCCCCGCGGCTACCTGCCGCCCGCGGATCATCCCGTCGCTGACCGGATAGACCAGCCCCTGCGACAGCGACCCGCGCAGCTTCACCGCCTTGACGCGGTTTTTCTTGCTGCCGGCCAACTTGCCTTCGAGGCCCAGCTCGGCGATCAGCCAGTCGGGGCAGACCGCGGCTTCCGGGATGTAGGCGGCCAGGTCGCCGTCGACGAAGCTGCCCTTGCCGACGACACAGCGGAATCCGCCGATCGCCGCCAGCTCCAGGCGGTCGGCGTTGGGGTGCTGCTCGATACGCAGCGCATAGACTCGTGATTCAAATGCCATGGTGGAGCAGCGGAACATACGGAGGCGTACAGGCGGCCGTCAAGGCTGATCAGCGTGCGTGGTTCGCTCGGTGCGGGGCTCGGCGGCAGCGCCTTCAACATCAAGTCCGAATCGCTGCGACTGGGAACGGCGGCGGGCGCATCGAGCGGGAGTACGCGCTCGGGCGCGGGCGCACCGATCTGCTGATCGTGTGGCCGCACGGCGGGCGCGAGCGCCGCTTCGTGGTGGAGTGCAAGGTGCTGCGCAAGGAGTTGGAGCGGACCATCGCCGAGGGGGTGGAGCAGACGCGCGGCTATGTTGACCGTTGCGGGGCGGAGGCGGGCCACCTGATCGTGTTCGACCGCGCGCCGCAACGAACCTGGGCGGAAAAGAGCTTCCGGCGTGCGCCGTCGGGAGTTGGCGTGCCGGTCACGGTCTGGGGGATGTAGCGCCAAGCGCGACGACGGTTTGCCGCGCGCGTGCGACAACTCGGGCGGCAACTCGAACGCTACCGTGACTCGTTCAGCGGCTCCCACGCGTGGGCAGGGCCACGGTGACGCGGCTGAACGCGGTCGCCAGACCGGTCTGGTTCTCGGCGCGAACGTCGAGGTCGACCCGGTGCTCGCCGTCCTGCTGGTACTTCCGCGCGACCTCGCCGCGCACCGTGTTGGTGTCGCCCACGACGTTGGGGTGGCGCACCCTGCTGTCCATCCTCCTGAGGGTGCCGTCGTCGCCCATCCAGTCGGTGGCGATCTGGCTCATCCAGCACACCCGCTGCGGGCCCCAATCGAACTGGCCCGGCATGTTGCGCCGCTTCCTGGCGTGCTCCTCGTCGTAGCGGCCGCCGCCACCGAGGTCGGTCGACTCCTCCCCCTCGAGCGCTGCCCGCGGGGCGCGCGTGGTGCCGTATACGCAGTGGGTGAACAGGAACAGCTCGGTGACCGTGTAGATCCCCTTGTGCAACTCGGGAATCGCTTCACCCTCGACCACGTCTTCCCAGTAGCGGGTCGCGGCACCGCGGCGCGCGCGCTCCCACACCAGTGGGTCCGGCGGGACCTGGAGGGCCTGCTCCCGCGCCTCCCGGTCGTACTCCATGGTCCGGCCATCACCGAGGTTGTGGTAGCGGGCCATCAACGTGGTCTTGGTGGCCACCAGCTCCCGGCGCTGGTTGGTGTAGGTCACCAATTGCGAGCAGATGCAGAACGGGCCGATGCGCGCGCTGGTCTTGCGCACCACGTCGAGCACCTGCTCCCGTGCGGTGATGGTGTCGCCGCGCCAAATCGGCCGAACGAAGTCGATCGTGCCGCCGGCGTAGTTCATCGGGAAGTGCTTCGAGCTGAGCCGGGCAGGATCGATGGCGCCGTAGATCGACGCGCGGATGCCCATCGCCACGCCGTAGATGAAGATCGGCGGCGCGGTGATCGCCCCGAAGCGACTTGCCGCGGCGTGGTCCTGGTCGCGCCACAGCGGGTTGTAGTCGCCCACGCCGTCACCGAAGCGGCGGATGTTGTCGAGGCTGGCCTCTCGCGGCGGGTTGGGGGAAAGCCACTCGCCCACACCCTTGCGAAACTCCTGCTCGAATTCGTCCAGGGTCGTGATCGGCCAAGTCGCGGTTGTCATTGTCTGCCTCCCTCTTCAAGCACCCCCGATTCTATCAGCTTTTCGATCTCTGTCTCCGACAGATCCAGCAACGTGCGCGCGATATCCCGCGTGTGCTCACCCAGCGACGGAGCCGGTTCCAGCGCCGGCTCGGCGACGTGGGAAAAGCGGGCAGGCCCGGTTTCCATCAACAGCGGCTCGCGGTACAGCGGGTGGCGGGCGGGGGCATGGAATCCCTGCTCCTGGAACAGGGGGAAATCGCGGAGGTCCTGCACGCGGAGCATGGCGGCCGCGGGGACGCCGGCCGCCTGCAACGTCTCCATCGCCTCATGCGGGGTACGGGTGGCTAGCCAATCGCTCAACCGGGCGTCGACGCGCGCCCGGGCCTGGTCTCTCCCGGCACGGGTGGCAAGCTCGGGCTCGGCAGCGAGCTCGGGCCGCCCCATGGCCGAGCAGAGTGCGCGCCACTCCTCGTCGGAACGCACCGTCACCACACACCATTCATCATCTCCCATCGCCGGGAACACTCCCCACGGCGCGTCGTGGGCGACATGTTCAGCCATCGCCGCGCCCGCCGCGGTCAGCGCACGAGCCGCGATGTCGGTCGCTTGGTGGCCGAGGATGATCTCGGCCTGCGAGACGCTGACTGTGCCGCCGCGACCCGTGTGCAGCCTGCGGATCAACAGGGCGAGGACCCCGATGGCGGCCACCCGACCGGCAACATGATCAGGGTAGATGGTCGACGCATCGCCGAAGCTGTCCGCTTCACCTGGATAACGCCACTGCTCGGTCAGGCCTGCGGATGCCCGCACCAGCGGCCCATAGCCAAGACGCTTCGACCACGGCCCGCCCGGTCCGAAAGCTGAGCTGTCGGTAACGATAATGCCGGGATTGGCCGCGTTCAGTACCTCGTAACCGAGCCCGAGCGAGTCCATCGTGCCGGGCTTGAAATTGGTCATGACCACGTCGCTCTGCGCGACCAGCTTCAAGAACAGCCGGTTGCCTCTCTCATCACGCAAATTGACGCCCAGACTGCGTTTGTTGCGGTGGCCGGCGGCGAATGGCAGCGACACGGGACTGCCGTCACGGCTCCGTCTGGTGCCGTCCAGGAAGGCACTGTTCTCGATCTTGATGACTTCGGCCCCTTGATCGGCAAGCAGGCGCGACTGTTCGGCGCCGACCACGATCACGCCGAGATCGAGCACCCGCAGCCCCGAGAGCGGCCGCGCGCCCGCAAACGGCCAGCTCGGCATTTCCGGTTTGCCCGTAGGAGGCGCAGCAGGCGCAGAAGTCGAATGTGCGGGACGGTGTCCGGCCCGGACACCGTCGATCTCAATGCTGCCATTCGGCACCGGCACAGAGTGTCCGGAGGCCAGTTCGACTGGCTCGAAGGCTCGGCGCGCGATCATCTGGTCGCTGCGCAACACCTCGTCGACGTCGAGCACGGCGGCAATCGGGACACCGGCGCGTTGGCCCTCCCGTTCGAGGTCGGCGCGCGTCCGGTCGGCAAAGAACCGTCCGATGGCCGGGATCAGATCCGGACTGTTGAACCGCGTAACCAGATCATTGAAGGAGGGGTCGGCAAACTCGGGAGGCCTCCCCATCCAGTCGAACATGCCCTGCCACTGGCGCGGCGCGAGTACGCAGATGCGCACGGCACCATCCGCGCAGGGCACAATGGGATACATGAACCCGACCTCCGGACGCCCGCGTGGCGTTTCGCTCAGCGGAATTCCGGCGGTCGCGCTGCCGTATATGCCGAATGCCGGATCGAGCGTCTGACTCGCCCCCTTCATCAGCGAGAAGTCGATCTGGTCACCGTGGCCGGTCTTCAGACGGTTGACGTAGCCCAGCAGAGCGACGTAGGCCGCCTGCACCAATGCGCATTCAATCGCCAGGTTGCCGGGTGGCAGGAGCGGTGGGCGCCCGGGAATTCCAGAGCGTGCAAGCCCGCCGCTCAGGGCGTCGAGGACCGGCGACGTCGCCTGCCACCGGGCGTACGCACCGGCCTGCCCGAAGTCGCTTATCGACAGGATGACGAGCGTCGGGTGCTGCGCGGCGATGTCGGCCGCGTCCAATTGAACGGCCTCGGCAGACCCGGGGCGCGTGGATTCGATGACAACATCGGCATCGGCCAGCAACGCCCGGAATGCTGCCCGATCCGCCGGATCGCCAAGATCAAGCTCGACGGTGGTCTTGCCCAGGTTGCGGATCGCGAAGTCTACGCTCAGTCCATCGACAACCGGCGCAGCCAACCGGTCATGGTGGCCGCCACGTGGTTCAATGCGCACCACCTGTGCACCCAATGACGCGAGGTCTCGGCCGATGGACGCCGCCGCACCACATGCGAGGTCGACGACGTTCACGTACCGAAGCGGAAGTGTTGGTCTCACGAGATCACGACACGGACGCCACATGACGGCACGGCGCCGACATTCTTGTCAAGCGACCTCACTCGGCTACTCTCGGCTACTCGGCTGACTCGGCTGCGTATCGACGCCGTGCTTGGCGGCTCTGCCATCCCTGGACGTCACCCGTCGACCGGATCACCGATCGTCAGCTCGACGAGCAACTCACCTTCCGCGACCGCGTCGCCCGCTCGACATCCGACGCGGCTGACGGCGGCGGCGGCCGGCGCCTCCAGCACGTGCTCCATCTTCATCGCTTCCAGGATCACCAGCGGCTGCCGCGCGTGCACCCGCTGCCCCTCCTCGACCAGCACCCGCACGATGACGCCCGGCGTCGGCGCGGTGACCAGACTCGAGGCGGCGGCGGCCGCGACCGCCGCGCGCCCGCTGGCCGCGCGAGCACCCTCGAGCAGGGTGTAGCGGCGGCCGTCTTCCGACTCGAGGGCCAGCCAGCACCCGTGGCGGTTCACCGACCAGCGCCGGCGCCGGGCGCCCGAGCTCACCACCACCGTGCCCGCTCGATCGAGCCCGCCGGCGGCCTGCACCTCGTGCTCACCTTCGCCGGCTGCGCCGAACGCGCCGAACGACAGCCGCCAGCGGCGCTGGCGACCGGGCAGGCGACTACCGGCGACGGCGAACGAGCGGCCCTGATAGCCATACGACAGCGCCACCGTACCGTCGCCGCGCCAGGCGCCGAGCGCGTCCCACGGGTCGATCGGCGTCGTGCTCGGGCGCGGCAGGAGGCTGGCGACGGCCGCGGCTGCGAGCACCTCGTCCGCGAGGCGGGGGGCCAGCTCGTCCGCGGGCAGGGCGCCCAGCGTCGCCAGGTCCGCGGTGCCGCGGACGAAGGCCGGATGCCGCAGCACGGCGGCGAGCAGGCCGAGGTTGGTCTGCACCCCGTCGATGGCGTAGGCGGCGAGGGCGCGCCGGCAGCGTTCGATCGCCGCCGCGCGCGAGGCGCCGTGAACCATCAGCTTGGCGATCAGCGGGTCGTACGCCGTGGACACCACCGAGCCCGTTTCGACGCCGGCGTCGTTGCGGACACCCGCCCCGGCCGGCGGGGCGAAATAGTCGAGCCGCCCGGATGACGGCAAGTAGTCCCGCGCCGGCTGCTCGGCGTAGATGCGGCACTCGATGGCGTGACCCGACAGCGTGACCTGGTCCTGCCCGAAGCCGATCGGCTCGCCCGCGGCAATACGCAACTGCAGCGCAACCAGGTCGTGACCGCTGATCAGCTCGGTGACCCCATGCTCGACCTGCAGGCGGGTGTTCATCTCCAGGAAGGAGAATTCACCGCCGCGGTCCAGCAGGAACTCGACCGTGCCGGCGTTCCGGTAGCCGGCCGCGCGCGCGATGCGTAGCGCTGCCTCACCGAGCCGGGTTCGCAGTGTCTGGTCGACCGCTGGAGACGGGCTCTCCTCGATCACCTTCTGGTAGCGCCGCTGGATCGAGCAATCGCGTTCGCCGAGGTGGACCGCGCCGCCGTGGGCGTCGGCCAGCACCTGCACCTCGACGTGCCGGCCGCCGACGACTGCCCGTTCCAGCAGCAGGCGGGGGTCGCCGAACGCGGCGGCGGCCTCGCGACCGGCGGCCTCCAGCGCGCCCGCCAGCTCACCTCGTTCGCGCACCAGCCGCATGCCGCGGCCGCCGCCGCCGGCGGCGGCTTTGACCATCATCGGAAACCCAATCGCCTCGGCGCCGGCCAGCAGCGCCCTGACGTCGTGCTCCGCGGACTCGCTGCCCGGCAGCACCGGCACGCCGCTCGCCGCCGCCAGCCGGCGCGCCGCGGCCTTGTCGCCCAGCGCCCGCATCGCCGCCGGCGGCGGACCGATGAACACGATGCCTGCCGCCGCGCACGCCTCGGCGAAGTCGGCATTCTCGGACAGGAAGCCGTACCCCGGGTGAATCGCGTCCGCTCCGGTTGCCCGCGCGGCCGCGATGATCGCCCCGATGGACAGGTAGCTCGCGGTCGCACGCGCCGGCCCGATTCGCACCCGTTCGTCGGCCGAGCGGGTGTGCAGCGCCGCGCGGTCCGCGTCCGAATAGACCGCCACCGTGCGCACGTCCAACCGCCGGCAGGTGCGAAAGATGCGCAGCGCGATCGCGCCGCGGTTGGCGACCAGGAGTTTCTCGAACATCGGCGCCGACGGCTTCCGGCTACATCCGGAAGACCCCGAACGAGGTCTCCGCGATCGGGGCGTTGAGGGCGGCGCTCAGCCCCAGCCCCAGCAACGTGCGGGTATCGGCCGGGTCGATCACACCATCATCCCAGAGTCGAGCCGTACTATGGTAGACACTGCCCTCTTGTTCGTACTTTTCCAGCGTCGGGGCCATGAACGCCTGCTGCTCATCGGGCGTCATGTCCTTGCCCTGGGCGCGCAGGTTGTCCAGCCGCACCGTCAGCAGCACGTTGGCCGCCTGATCGCCGCCCATCACCGAGATGCGGGCGTTCGGCCACATCCACAGCATGCGCGGCTCGTACGCCCGCCCACACATGGCGTAGTTGCCGGCGCCGAACGAGCCACCGATGATGACGCTGAATTTCGGCACCCCGGCAGTCGCCACCGCCGTCACCATCTTGGCGCCGTGCTTGGCGATGCCCTCGTGTTCGTACCGCTGGCCGACCATGAAGCCGGTGATGTTCTGCAGGAACACCAGCGGAATCTTCCGCTGTGCGCACAACTGGATGAAATGCGAGCCCTTCAGGGCGCTCTCCGAGAACAGGATGCCGTTGTTGGCCACGATGCCGACCGGGTAGCCGAAGATGCGCGCGAAGCCGCATACCAGTGTCGCCCCGTAGGCGGGCTTGAACTCGTGCAAGCGGCTGCCATCGACCACGCGGGCGATGATCTCGCGCACGTCGAACGACTTACGGGTCGATGTCGGCACGATGCCGTACAGCTCCGCCGGGTCATGCATCGGCGGCTCGGGCGCTGTCAGCGGCCACGGCAGCTGTTTCGCCTGCCGGCCGAGGTTCGCCACGATGCTGCGCGTCAACGCCAGCGCTTCCTGGTCGTTTGCGGCGGCGTGGTCGGCGACGCCGGAGATCTGCGTGTGCACCCGCGCGCCGCCCAGCTCCTCGGCCGAAATCTCCTCGCCGGTAGCGGCCTTCACCAGTGGTGGCCCGCCCAGGAAGATAGTGCCCGTGCCCTCCACGATGATGGTCTCGTCGCTCATCGCCGGCACGTAGGCGCCGCCGGCGGTGCACGATCCCATCACCGCCGCGATCTGTGGGATGCCGGCCGCCGACAGGCGCGCCTGGTTGAAGAAGATGCGTCCGAAGTGATCGCGGTCCGGGAACACCTGGTCCTGCAGCGGCAGGAACGCGCCGCCGGAGTCCACCAGGTAGATGCACGCCAGGTGGTTCTGCTGCGCAATCTCCTGCGCTCGCAGGTGCTTCTTCACCGTAATCGGGTAGTAGGTGCCGCCCTTGACGGTGGCGTCGTTGGCCACGATCACCACTTCGCGCCCGCTCACGCGGCCGATCCCGGTCACGATGCCGGCACCGGGCGCATCGCCGTCGTACATGTCGCCACCGGCCAGCGCGCTCAACTCCAGGAAGGGCGTACCGGGGTCCAGCAGCTGCTCGATCCGCTCCCGCGCCAGCAGCTTGCCGCGCCCGCGATGGCGCTCCACCGACGCGGGCCCCCCACCCTGCCGCACAACGGCCTGCCGTTCGCGCAACTCCTCGACCAGCGCCTGCATCCGCTCGCGATTCGCGATGAACTCGGGCGAGCTGGGGTCGATCGAGGTAGGCAGCGGCGGCACGGCGCGCGCCGCTGAGGCGTCTGGTATCTGCACGGGTAGCTGCCACCTATACCACGCGGCAAAGTGCCGGGGCAAGCCAACAAGCCAACCGAACCAGTCTCTCTCTTCGCGGCGCTCACTGGCCACTAGTCGATCTTTCGGTCAGACTCATCAAGACCAAGCCGCTCGGAACCGAGTGCGGGATTATCGTGTTGGCACTGATTCTCGTCAGCATTTTCGCGGATGTTCTGGCTGCCTATCCGTACGATCAGATTCGTTTGCAAGAGATACTGCAACCGCCATCGGCACAGCACCTGCTCGACCCGAGGTTGCGTGGCGCGACCTAGCCGGGCAACGAATGGCTAGCGCCGAGATCGGCAGCACCGGATTGTCGGTGACGCGCCTCGGGATAGGCGGGGCAGGTCCGCCCGGCGGCAGCTTCAGCGGCACCACGGCGGCGGCGGCTCACGCCATGCTGGAGCGAGCCTTTGAGCTGGGGGTGCGCTATTTCGACACTGCACCTCTCTACGGTCGCGGCACCAGCGAGACCCTGTTCGGCGAGTACCTGTCGGGCGTGCCTCGAGGCGAGTTCGTCGTCTCGTCCAAGGTCGGCCGGGTCGCCAATCCCGAGGTGGGCGGACCGCCGCTGTTCGATTTCAGTAGAGACAGGGTGCTGAGCTCGCTGGCCGAGAGTCTGGAGCGTTTGCGGCTCGACGCCATCGACATGGTGTTCCTGCATCTCCTCGGCGACACCCCCCACCACTATCGGCAAGCTCTCTACGAGGCGTTGCCGGCGCTGGCCGAACTCCGCTCGCAGGGCGTGTGGTCAGGGCCATCGGCGTGGGCACGACGACCGATACGTGGGAGATGCTGGCGCCGTTCGCGCAGGACGGCGGATCCGACTGTTTCCTGGTGGCCAACCGCTACACACTCATCGACCACTCGGCGCTGGAGCAGTTCCTGCCGCTGTGCATCAAGAGACGCATCAGCGTCGTGCTGGGGGGATCCTACCATAGTGGCATCCTGGCCACCGATCTGACGCCTCAGGCGGTGTTCGACCTGTTCCTGCAGCACCGGCCCGGCGACGCAGAGATTCTGCGGCAGGCGCGGCGGATCGGGGCAGTCTGCGCCAATCACGGTGTGCCGCTGAAGGCGGCGGCGCTGCAGTTTGGGCTGGGTCATCCCGCCGTTGCCGCTACCCTGATCGGCACCTCGACTCCACAGCAGGTAGAGGAGAACGTGCAGATGGCGAGCCTGTCCGTACCTGCCGCGCTGTGGGCGGAACTCAAGACCGAAGGACTCATCCCGCAACGGGCGCCTACCGCTTGCGCGCCGACAGCTCACAATGGAGGATAACGATGCCACATCGACTGGATAACAAGGTAGCGATCATCACTGGCGGGACCAGTGGGATCGGCAAGGCGACCGTCGAGCTGTTTGCGCAGGAAGGCGCGCGCGTCGTGTTTATGGCACGCGGCGCGGAGGAGACCGGGCGCGGGCTCCCTGGGGGGCGTGCAGTGGAAGCCGCCATTCGCGCCGCAGGCGGCGAGGTCACCTTCATCGCCTGTGACATCGGCAACGCCCAGATGGTCGAGGCTGCGGTAGCCGAGGCGGCGAAGACCTACGGCCCGATCAACATTCTGTTCAACAACGCCGGCGGCGGCGGCGGCAGCAGCTTCCCGGACTCGACCAACGAGCAATGGACCCGGGTCATCGACCCCGACCTCACCGGCATGTTCTACGTCTCGCGCGCGGTCTGGCCCCACATCGTGGCAGCCGGCGGCGGCGCCGTGGTCAACATGTCGTCGCTGGCCGCCCAG
This sequence comes from Spirochaetia bacterium, assembly GCA_965262935.1. Taxonomy (GTDB): domain Bacteria; phylum Spirochaetota; class Spirochaetia; order SZUA-6; family Bin103; genus Bin103. The sequence goes on from OZ253572.1 coordinate 4,354,043, forward strand.
CAGTTCTTCACCCCGCGCCGGCACGAGGAGCTCGGGGCGGCCTCACTTTCCTACTATGCGGCAAAATCGGGTATCGATGGCCTCACCCGCTACATGGCGGGGGTCGGCGGCAAGAACAACATCAGGGTCAACGCTGTGCGCCCCGGCCTCATTTATCGCGACCGGCAGAAGGGCGGGCCCGGTCGAGACGATCAGATCATCCCCGGGCCCGGCTACGGCGAGGACGTGGCCTCTCTCGTCTTGTTCCTGGCCTGCGACGAGTCGCGTTTCATCACCGCGCAGACCATCAACGTCGATGGCGGAGTGAGCGGCTTCATCTAAAGATGGCTGACAGGTCGGCGCCGCGGTCGCGATCATCGACGGCCGCCGCCGCGCCATGCGCGTTGTCCGCTGAGGGCGGCGGCGCTACACTGAGGCCATGGACGCGACGGTCGACATCCATGGCTGGTACGGTCATGACGGGGTGCCTTCCAGGACGACAACAACGCCTCACCCAGCTTCTCGAGATGGTAGACGATGCAACCGACCAGATTCCCCGCTTCGACACGGTACGCCGTCGCTCGGGTTGTGGCACTTTCGGCGTACACGGAAGCCGTCGGCGAGCATGGTGCCCTCGTCGATGACGAAGCCGGCGCCGCCGCTCGGGTAGCGGTCGTCCCGGGTCTCAAGCAGGGGGATGCCGTCGACGGCGAGCGACAGGCGGTTGCCGGCGGCGGCGAAGTACAGCGCGTACCGGCGCTCCATCTCGTAGGCGAACGAGGCCTGCGCGAGGGTGTACACGGCGTCGTTGTGGCGCGCGACGATGGCGAGGCGGTCGCCGCCGCTGAACACGGCGGCGTAGTAGCGGCGCAGGCCGCGGGCGCGCAGCACCAGGCCGCCGCGGCGGTGCAGGCTGAAGCGGAGGCGCGTCTCTACCGCGTAGTCGCGCCAGTCGCGGGTGCCGAGGGTTACCAGGCCGTTGTCGGCGCTGTGCGATATGCAGTAGGTGAGCTCGAAGTCGGGAGCGAAGTCGCGCGCCGCGCTGACCCAGGCACGCAACCAGTAGGGACGCAGGTTCCAGATCGACGACATCAGCATGCCGCGCTGCCGGAAGTCGCGCGGGGCGCCGTCCCAGTCCACGCTCAACAGGCGCAGGCTGCCGGCCAGCCGCGACGGGCCGCCTGGCGGCGCCGCCAGCTCGAGGCCGATGCGGAACAGCGGCATGCCGCCGTTCGGCGGCACCTGCCAGCGCAGCGTGTTGGCACCTGGCCGAAGCGTCTGCGCGCGTGATCGCAGTTCCTGCACGCGGTCGGCGGCGTCGTAGTACAGCGCGTAGATCGCGACCGCCGGGGCCGTGCCGGCGGCGGTGGCCGGTGGCGGCGCCTCCAGGCGGACGGTGACCTCCTGGGTGGCGTACAGCGTGGGGCTGGCATGGGTGGAGAAATTGTCCGCCACCTCGTCGAAGTCCAGGAACACCGGCGTGGAGACCCGCGCCGGGGCGACAGCGGTAACGTCTCGGTAGTGCAGCACAACGCCCGCGGCATCGCTGCCGGCCACGCGCACCGGCGCGGCGCCGGCCGGGGCGTGCGGGCAGGGCGCAAAGCCTTGCCGGGCGCCAGGAAGTTCGAAGCCAAAGCGCGGCCAGCGTGCCGGCGCGACGCCGGCAACGTCGCGGGAGCCGGCAACGTCCGGGGAACCGGAGACGTCCGGGGAGCCGAGGCTGCCCCGGGAGCCGGAGACATCCGCGGCGCCGGGGACGCCGCGGAATGCCGCGCCGGCCTGCAGGATACGGCGCGTCTCTCGGACCGCATCGCTCACGCAGCGGCCGCCCTCGGCGGTGACCACCAGCAGGCGATCGGCGACCGGCTCGCGCAGCTCGGCGGGAATGGCCGCCAGCCCCAGCCGGACGCCGTTCAGGCAACCCACGCTGCCGGCGTTGCAGTCGGTGTCGTAGCCGGCGGAGGCGGCGATGGTCACCGCCCGGCGGAAGTCGTCGCCGCCGAGCAGCAAAGAGACCAGCACCATCGCGTGGTTGGTCAGAATCGGGCAGGGGCCGGGAAACACGCCGTAGCCGTAGCGCGGATCGAGCCACTCCCGTACCTGCCGCCAGTCGTGCTTGCGGGCACAGACGCCGCGCACGTCATCCAGCAGGCGACGGAGTTGATCGCCGCGTGCGAACGGCTGCGCCGCCTCCATCAGTTCCGCCAGCGCCCGGTGCTCGAAGGCCAGCGCCTGCAGCGCGCCCAGGTAGGCGGCGCAGTCGAGCGCCACGCCGTCGTGGCTCACCGACGCCGCCGTGCGGATCAGCGCGCCGGCTTGCTCCGGGTCGCCGGGCGACATCAGCGCCAGCGGATCGGTGAAGATCTGGGCGCCGATCTGGGTGGAGAGCATCGCTCCGTTGAGCGCGCTGCTGCCGCTGTGCGGCGCCCGGTAGCCCGCCTTGAGGCGCAGGTACGCGGTGTGCTCGGTGGAGCGGCCGAAACCGCCCCACCACAGGATCGTCTTGTCCTCGATGATGGTGTTGAGCCAAGTGTCGCCGAAATCCGCCGCGGTGACGCCGCCCGCGTAGCCGCTGTCCTCCAGCGCCCGGAAGAACCCGAAGCTGCCGGACAGGTCGTCGTCCGCCACCACCAGCGGCAGCCCCAGCGCCTCGTGCACGTAGCCGTCCACCTCGCCGAACCGCTCCCGGATCGCCTCGTACGCCCAGCCCTCCACCGGCCGCCCCAGGTACACGCCAATCATCTTGCCCAGCACACCGGCATAGGTTGCCGCGGCGAACCTGTCTGCTTCAGTGGGCATTTTCTGCCTCCACGCGGAAACCGCATGCCAGGTAGCCGCCCTCCTCCACCAGGAAGCCGGCGCCGCCGCTCGCATACTCACTGTCCTGCGCCGTCACCATCACCCGTCCCGCGACCACAAAGCGCAGCCTATCTCCCGCCACGGTCAGGGCCACCGGCAGCGGCTGATCCGGCGGCGCCGCGCAGGGACACTGCGCCAGCACCTGCACCGCGCCGTCGCGGCGCTTTACCAGCCGGGCCTCGCCGCCGCACAGCACGGCGGCGTAGTAGCGGCGGTGGCCGCGCGCCCGCGCCACCAGCCCCGCCGTGCGCTGGTGCACCAGGGTCAGCTCGGAGCTTGCGGTGTAGTCGTCCCAGTCGCGCGTGCCGATGGTGAGCACGCCGTTATCGCCCGGATGCGAGATCGAGAACGTGGTGGTGTAGTCGGGCGCCAGGTTGCGGGCCGAGCTGAGGAAAGCTTTCAGCCACGGCGTATTGGTGGTCCAGGGGGTCAGTTCGGGTGACAGCTCGTCGGCCCGCCCCATCGCGAAGCACTCCGGCGCGCCGTACCAGTCGAGGTGGCGCAGCGTCAGCGCGCCGTCGAGCCGCTGCCCGGCGGTCAGCTCGATGCCCAACTCGTAGATCGGCAGCCCGCCGCAGGCCGGCACCTGCCAGCGCAGCCGGTTGGCGCCCGGTTGCAGCGCGGTCGGCTCGCCGTAGCGGGTATGCAGCGAGCCGTCGCCACGGTAATGGCGGACGAAAAAGCGCCAGCTCGGTTGCGGGCCGGCGCCGCACTGCACCAGCGCGTGCACGGTCTGCGTGCCGTACAGGGTCGGGCTGGCCAGCACCTCGAAGTAGCTGGTGTCACGGACGCCGCTCGGCTCGGGAGCGAAGCAGGTCTGCACGCGCAGCCGCCCGCAGCGCCCCGGCGCCAGCCGCTCGTAGGCGATTACCAGCCCCGCGCCGACGTTGCGCAAGCCGGTGACCGCCTGCAGGTGACGCGGCTCGCGGTCGACCTGGAAGCCCTGCACGGCGCCGGCAAACTCGAAGCCGAAGCGCGGCTGCCGCGCCGGCTCCTCCTCCCCGCGCAACGCGGCCGCCGCGCGCAGAATCCGTCTCGTTTCCAGCACCGCGTCGGTGATGCACTCGCCGCCGTCGGCGCTGACCGCGAACAGCCGGTCGGCCACCGGCGCGCGCAGATCCACCCCCGCCGACAGCGCCGCCAGCCCCAGCCGCACGCCGTTCAGGCAGCCGACGTTGCCGGCATTGCAGTCGGTATCCCAGCCGGCGCTCGCCGCAATGCTCAGGCTGCGCCCGAAGTCGTCGCCGCCGAGCAACAGCGCCATCAGCACCGACAGGTGGTTGGTCACCATCGGACAGTTGCCGGGGTAGCGGTGGTAGCCGTGCTCGCGCTCGATCCAGTCGCGCACCTCGCGCCAGTGGCCGGCAGCGGCGCAGCGCTCGCGCACGGCCGCCACCAGCCCGCGCAACTCCCGGTTGCCGACCAAGCCCAGCCCCCGCTCCAGCAGGCGTCCGGCATCCGCCTCGCAGAATGCCAGCGCCTCCAGCACGGCCAGAAACTCGGCGCAGTCGACCGCGATGCCGTCGTGGCTCACCGAGGCGGCGGCGCGTGCCAGCCGTGCGGCCCGCTCGGGTGCGCCCGGATTGGCCAGCGCCCACCCGTCGATGAAGATCTGCGCACCGATCTGCTCCGCCATCGCCCTGCCGTTGAGCGCGATTGAGCCGCTGGCCGGCGCGGCGTGCCCCTGACTCAAGCGCAGCCAGGCGGTGTGCTCGGTGGAGCGGCTCATACCGCCCCACCACAGGATGGTCTTGTCCTCGATGATGTAGTTGAGCCAGGTGTCGCCGATCCGGCGCGCGTTCAGCGCCGGGTCGTAGCCGTGGTCCTCCAGGGCGCGAAAGAACACGAAGGTGCCGGACAGATCGTCGTCGGGCACGATCAGCGGCATGCCGACCTCGTGGTACACGTAGTTGGCAATGGTCCCGAACCGCTCCCGGATCGCCTCGTATGACCAACCCTCCACGGCGCGCCCGAGGTAGACGCCGATCAGCTTGCCGAGCACCCCTGCGTAAACGCGTTCCCGGATCTCATCGCTCAACTGCGCCATGCCGCGGCATCCTATCCCTTGAGCGCGCCGCTGATCAGCCCTTCGATGAAGTAGCGCTGCACCAGCACGAAGAACACCAGCGGCGGGCCGATCATCAGCAGGGTGCCGGCCATCATCACGCTCATGTTGTCGGTGAAGGTGCCGTTCATCGACAGCAACCCGAGGGTGGCGGTGATGCTCTCCTGGCCCAGGAAGGTGCGCGTGATCAGGAACTCGTTCCACGCCTGCAGGCCGACGATCACCGCCACCGTGATCATGCCGGGCCGCACCGGCGGGATCAGCACCGAGAACAGCACGCGCATGGTGTTGGCGCCGTCGATGCGGGCTGCCTCCTCGAGCTGCTCCGGCACCGCCAGGAAGAAGGCGCGCATCAGGAACACCGCCAGCGGCATGTTCAGCGCCGCCAGCACCACCCCGACCCCGTACAGGCTGCCGAGCAGCCCCAGCACGCGCGCAAAGAAGTAGTACAGCGGAAACAGGAACAACTGGATCGGGACGGTCATCGCCAGCATGAAGTAGATGGTGACCGCCCGCCACTGCCGCACCCGGCGCCGCGCCAGCACGTAGCCGGCCAGCGTGGCGCAGAACAGCACCGTCACCACCGCCGTGCCGCTCAGCAGCGCGCTGTTCACGAAGCCGCGCGAGAACTGCCCGTAGCGCCACGCCAGCTCGAAGTTGTCCCAGTGCAGCGTGCGCGGGATCGCGAGCGGGCTGCGCACCACTTCGCGGTGGGTCTTGAGCGTGTTGATCGCCACCAGCGCCAGCGGCGCCAGCGCCGTGCACGCGAACAAGATCAATACCAGGTGGGAGCCCAGCGGCCCCAGCAGCCGCCGCAGGCGAGACACGCCGGGCGGCGCCGAGGCGATGCGCCCCACACTCATGCGCTTACCTCGCGCCGGCTCATCCACACGTAGAACGCCGACGCCGCCAGGCCGAAGAAGCTCATCACCAGGCCGGTGGCCGCCGCCTTGCCGTACTGCAGCGCGTTGAACGCCAGCGTGTAGGCGTAGGTGCTGAGCATCTCCGAGCCGTGCGCCGGCCCGCCGCCGGTCATGATGTAGACGTACTCGAAGGTCAGGAACGAGAAGATGGTGATGATCACGAACATCAGCAGCACGGTGGGCAGAATCGTCGGCAGGTAGATGAAGCGGAACAACTGCAGCACCCCCGCCCCCTCCACCGTGGCCGCCTCCACCAACTCCCGCGGCGTCTGGCGCAGCGCGGCCAGGTAGATCACCGTCAGGAATCCCCAGTAGTGCCAGATGTCGACCATCGCCACGAAGTAGAGCGCCGTGTCCGGACTGCCGAGCGGCGAGCGCAGCGGCGCCAGCGGCGAGTTGCGCGGAATCAGGTGGCGCACGTGGCGCAGCATGCCGGACACCGGGTTGAGGATGATGTTCAGCCACAGGATGGCATTGGTCACCGGCGCCAGCACGTAGGGGCCGAGGTAGATCATCTGGTAGACCGTGCGCGTGCGGCCGCGCTTCAAGAGCAGCATCGCGGTGAGCAGCCCGATGCCGACCGGCACGGTCAGGAACAATAGGGTCCAGCGGATGTTGTTGCCGAGCGCCTGCCAGAACACGCGGTCGGCGAAGATCTTCTCGAAGTTGATCGTGCCGATCCAGTTCATGCTCAACGACACGCCGTTCCAGTCGGTGAACGCGACATAGGCGGTCATCAGGCCGGGCACCAGCACCACCGCCACGCTCAGCAGCACGGCGGGCGCGAGCAGCAGGTAGTATTGAAACGACCAGCGGCGCATCAGCGGTCAGCGGGCAACGGCCAGCAGGCAACGGCCAACGGGCACGATGAGACACCGGCATCGCCCGTTGCCCGGCGCTCTCGGATCAATCAACGGCGAGCCACGGCGGCCCGCGCCGGCCCGGGTATCGGAAAACGAAAACCCGGACCGGCGGCGAGTTGAAAATACGTAACGGAAGCGATCAGCCGCCCTTGGCGACCGGCGGCGGCACCGGCGCCACCAAGCCGGCGGCCTTGTCTTCGTCGTAGGCCGTCTGCACGTTGGCCAGGAATTCCTCCACGGTCAGCTTGCCCAACCACACCGAGTCGATGTCGAAGAAGGCGGTCTGCGTGGCAGGCGGGAAGAAGGTGGAGGGCGAATAGCCGAAGTTGCCGGCGTTCACCGCCGCGATCGCATCCTGGATGGCGCTCAGGAAGCCGTGCGACAGCCCGCTGAAGTCATCCAGGTCGATGTCGAGTTGGCTGATCGGCACGCCCCAGTAGCCGGGCCAGCCCTCGGTCATGCCGACCAGGAACTCCTGCGTCATCATGCGGTCGATGATCTCGCCCACGGCGTCCTGCACCTCGGGCGACGAGTAGCCGTTGATCGACAGCGAAGCGGTGGTGCCGAGCAGGAAGATCGGCGACGGCAACCCCGCGCGGCTCGGCAGCGGGAAGAAGCCGAGGTTGTCCAGGTTGCCGTCCTCCTCGGAGTAGAAGCTGGTGGCGAACTGGAACACCAGCGACGGACCGAAGAAGAATGGTGCGTCGTTCGACTCCAGCAGCGACACCGCATCCAGGAAGTTGAGGTTGAAGTAGTCCTCGCCGGCCAGGTAGTCAGCCTGGAACCACTCCGCGCTCTTCCGCATCGCGTCGGCGATCGCATCGTCGGTCCAGGGGATTGCGCCGGTGATCGCGTCGTAGGTCGCCTGCGGTCCCGCCCAGTGGGTCAGGAACATCTGCGTGTAGTTCTCGTTCACCGGGCGCCAGCCCTTGTTGCCGGTCACCGAGGCGTACAGGCCCTGGGCGAGCGCGTCGTCCATGATCGCCTCCAACGCCTCGAAGGTGGTCGGGATCTGCCAGCCGTTCTCCTCGAACAGCACCTTGTTGTAGAACACGCCCATGGTGTTGAGCGAGTTGGGCAGCGCGTACAGGTCGCCGTCGACCGTGCCCGACTCGTAGATCGGCTTCAGGATGCGGTCGCGCCAGCCGTACTTCTCGGCGTAGGGCTCCATCGAGGCCAGATGCCCAGCGGCCGCGAACGGGCGCACGAATGCCGGGCCCGAACCATAGACCAGGTCGGGACCGCCGCCTGCCGGCAGCACCGAGGCGATGACACTGTCCACGTCGTTGCGGAACTCCATCACCAGCTCGAACTTGCCCTGGGACGCGTTGTAGGGGTCGACCAGCACGGCGCGGATCACGTCCTGCAGGTGCGGGCCGGCGCCCCACATCCAGAACTGAATCTTGGTCCGCTCCTGCGCCGCCAAAGGCGCGACGGCAAGCAGACTGATGGCGAGCAGGAGCAGACTCCTGACAATGGAACTACGTGCTCCAATGGAACTACGTTTCACGGTTCCTCCTGTGGCTCTTCGGTAGAGAGCTTTGCGTAGGGGTTTGATTGCCCGGCAGGCGAGCCCGTGCACCGGACACCAATGTCTACACCGGACAGCCGCCGCCTGCAACCGCCCCGCCGACATTCCCGCCGACATTCCGGTGTTCGCCCTTTAGTCGGTGGGCAGCGCCTGCCCCAACAAAAAATCGACCAGGTTGATGTGCCGAATGCCGTCGAGCGGTCCCGGCGGTATCGGGTCCATCGACAGTATCACCTTGGCGTGGGCGTCGCCCGTGCGCAGAAGGGACGACTTCTCCCGCTCGAGCGTCTCCGGGGCTCCGATCAGGTAGCTCACCTGCACGTACACGCGACCGTTTGCTCCCTCCGCGACGAAGTCGATCTCCCGGCTCCCCACAACGCCCACCGCTACGTGATAGTCGCGGCGCAGCAGTTCGTGGTAGACCAGATTTTCCAGGTCGCCGGCAATCCACCGCTCCTGTGTGCCCAGCAGTCCGCGGCGCAGGCCAAGATCGCCCAGGTAGTACTTGCTGCCGATCTGCAGGTGGCGCTTGCCGCGCACGTCGAACCGGTCCACCCTGTCCAGCACGAACGCATCGCACAGGTAGGAAAGGTAGTTCAGCACGGTGTCGGCCGTGCCGCGCCGCTGCTGAGACCGCATGAAGTCCGAGATCCTCTTGCCCGACGTGAGATTGCCGACGTTGTCCATGGCGAAGCGAACGATCGATTCGAACAGGTCCAGGTCGCGGATCGATTGCCGCTGCACGACGTCCCGCAGAGCTATCGTGCTGTAGACATCGCGCAGCATCTGCCGAACGAGGTCGGCGGAGAGATCGGTGTGGAGCAGTCCGGGCAGGCCGCCCAATTCCCGGTAACGCGTGAACAGATCGGCCGGAGCCGGCGTGTCCCGCTGGGTCGCCGCGTACAGCTCCCCGAACTCGCGCAGCGACAGCGGCAGCACGCGTATCGTCACATAGCGCCCGGCGAGGCGTGTTGCGAGTTCTCCGGCGAACAGCGTCGAGTTCGATCCGGAGACGACAACGTGGGTCTCGTTACGATTCTGCAGCGAGGCCACCGCCCGCTCCCAGTCGCGAATCTGTTGCACCTCGTCGACAATCACATACGTCCGGCCGGCGGCCCTCTCCCCCGCCACATGCGCGACGAGGTCTCCCGCGTCGCGGATCCGCTCGAAGGCGAATTCCTCCATGTCTACGTACACCACCCGGCCCCGGTCACGCAGAAGGCGGGCGAGCTGGCGCAGGAGCACACTCTTGCCGACACGCCGGAGTCCCACCACCGCCACGGCCACCGGCGCTTCGACGTAGCGCACCAGCTTGTCGAGGTATGTGCCGCGCTCAATCTCGAACACGGTCGCATTGTAATCGAAATTAACGCGATGTTACAGAAAATTCCGACTATAACGGGATACTAATCGCTGCTCTTTCGCCGAGATACCGCGGGCAGCCGGTACACGCGGCGGGCGGTGCCGCTGAACAGGGCGTCCTTGTCGGCCTCGGCCGCCGGTTCGCCGTGTTCGCCGTGGTTTGCACGACCAGACAGTACGTGGTCAGAATAGCGTGGTGACGAGCGCGAACCGTCCGCCGCGACCGGCGGGAGATGGAGCAGGTCCAGTAGTACGTGCCACACGCTTGCTGGACCGGCCGATCATCACCCCCGAACTCGACCCGTCGATCGGGCGCAACATCCAGGGGCCGTCGATCATCCGTATGCCCGACTGGGTCGGGGACGCCCTCGGGCGTTACTACCTCTACTTCGCCGATCACAAGGGCAGCTTCATCCGGCTGGCGTACGCCGACGCCGTGACCGGGCCGTGGCGCATCCACCGGCCGGGGGCGTTGCGGATCGAGGATTCCCACTTCCTCACTCGGCCTCCGGTGATGGACCAGGAGGAAACGCGGCGGCTGGCGGCGCGCTACGCCGCGCGCGTCGTCCGCTTGCCGCACGACGTGGTGCAGGAGGCCACGACGCCGCACATCGCGTCGCCGGAAGTGATCGTCGACCACGGGCGGCGGGTGGTCCGCATGTACTTTCACGGTCTCGAAGCCGCGGCCACTCAGGTCACGCGGGTGGCGGAGTCCGCCGACGGGATCCATTTTGTCGTGGGCGAGCCATCGGTCGGGCCGTCCTACCTGCGAATCTTCTTCTGGGCCGGGCAAACCTACGCGCTGACCATGCCGGGACAGTTGCACCGCGCCGCCGACGGCGTGAGCCGGTTCGAGCCGGGGCCGCGGCTATTCAATCCGAACATGCGCCACAGCGCGCTGCTGGTGCGTGACGCGGTTCTGTACGTGTTCTGGACACAGGTCGGGCACGCGCCGGAGCGCATCCTGCTGAGCACGATCGACCTGGCGGGCGACTGGCATGCGTGGCGGGAGTCGGCGCCGGTGGAGATTCTGCGCCCCGAGCGCGTGTGGGAGGGCGCCGCCGCGCCGGTGCAGCCGTCGCTGCGCAGCACCGCCTACGGGACCGTCAACCAGCTTCGCGATCCGGCCATCCTGGAGGATGAGGGCCGTACCTACCTGCTGTACGCCGTCGCCGGCGAGAGCGGCATCGCGGCAGCGGAGCTGCGGTTTGGCTGACCCGAACCACCGCAGCGCACCGCGGCCGCCGGTGCCGCGTCCCCCGCTTGGCGCCTGCGACACCCACATGCACTTCGGGTAGACGCGGTGGCGTTGGTTTGCCGGACCGGACCGGAACCGGATAAGGTGCGGCATGGCCAACTCAGACAACATTCGCGTCGGGCTGATCGGCGCCGGCGGCATCGTCCTGCTACGTCACATCCCGGGGCTCAAGAAGATCGACGGGGTGACGGTGGCGAGCATCTGCAACCGCAGCCGCGCCTCCTCGGAGAAGGTGGCACGCGAGCATGGCATCGCAACGATCTACGACGACTGGCGCGAGCTGGTCAACGCAGACGATACCGACGCGGTCTTCGTCGGCACCTGGCCCTATCTGCACTGCCCGGCCACGCTGGCCGCGCTGGCGGCGGGCAAGCACGTGTTCACGCAGGCGCGGATGGCGATGAACGCCTCCGAGGCGCGCAAGATGCTGGCCGCCGCGCGCCGCAACCCCCACTTGGCAACCCAGATCTGTCCGGCGCCGCACACCCTGGCGGTGGACCGCACCGTGCGCCGGCTGATCGTCGACGGCTACCTCGGCGACGTGCTGGCCATCGAGATTTGCGACACCGGCGCGTTCATCGACCGCGACGCGCCGCTGCACTGGCGCAACGACGAGTCGCTGAGCGGGATGAACATCATGAGCATGGGCATGCTCTACGAAACCATCCTCAAGTGGGTCGGCCCGGCCACCCGCATCGCCGCCCTGGCGAGCACCTTCGTCAAGGCGCGCCGGGTCGACGACGGCACCCTGCGCGCCACCGCCATCCCGGATCACCTGGTGGTGCTCGGCGAGTTGGCCTGCGGCGCGCAACTCACCCTGCAGACCTCGTCGGTGATGGGCCACGGCTGGAGCGGCGTAACGGTGTACGGCAGCGCGGCGACGCTACGCTACAAACTACACGATGACAAGCTGTACGCGGCGCGGCGCGGCGACCAGGGCGACGACCCGTTTCGCCCCATCGACATCCCGGCCGCCGAGTTCGGCCCCTGGCGCGCCGAGGAGGAGTTCGTCAACGCCATCCGCGGCCGCGAGCTGGTCACCCACATCAACTTCGTCGACGGCGTGCGTTACATGGAGTTCTCGGAAGCCGTGCACCGCAGCCTGCGCGAGCAGCGCACCGTAGCCGTCCCTTTCCAGTAACCCTGGCGCGAGATCCCGCGGGGATCACTGCCCGCTTCGGGGATCGAGAACGAGACGGATGCCGCGCAGGATTTCGGCCACGCGTTCGCTGCCCAGCCGTCCGACTCGGTCTGCCAGTTCGCTCTTGTCGATCGTGAAAAGCTGCGTGACGTTGACCACGCTATCCTGGGACAGGTTGCCTTCGCCCCGGGGCACCAGCACGTTGCCCGGTGCCTCGGCTCGGTGCAGGTTGGACGTCAAGGCGCACACCACGACGGTCGCCAACCGGCTGCGGTTGAAGAGATCGTTCTGGACCACGACGAACGGCCGGCGCAGCCCAGGTCGAGAGCCGGACGGCTCTCCGAGGTCTACCCAGAACACGTCGCCCTGATTGATCACCATCAGTCGAGAGGCTTCCGTTGCGACGGCCGCATCCCCTGCAGGGTCGCCGATTCCTCCTCGTCGGGGAAGTCAGCATACGCCTCGTTCAGATCCCGCAGGAGGGCCTGATTCTCCTGCTTGGTCAGGTACTCCTCCAGGGCGCGCGCGTACAGGCGGCTGCGCGGCGTCCCCGACCGGCGCGCCATCTCATCGGCACGCTGCGCCAGCGCCCGTTCCACCGAAACTGCGACCTTGACCGTTGCCATGATAGTACCACCATGTTGTCATACTACCCTTCGGAGAGAAAGTATGAAAGCACGCTCACGGCCCGGGTGATTGCGTCGTGCTCCGCGATGGCCGCCCGCGTTCGCGGTCGAATGCAAGAGCGGCGGACGCAGGGCCTCGCCGGTCTGTCGCTACGTACGCGAGCGCAGCGTGATTCCGCGCTTCTACCAGGTGCACCTGGGCTCGACCGACTTCGGCGACGCAGATTCCGACACCCGCGTCCTGCCATTCGCGGCGTTCTGCACCGAGCTGCCGCTGCCATAGCCATACCGCCGCGGCTGGCTTACAACAGCTTGTCTACGGCAACCAGTATCGCCACTGCAGCAGCGATAGCTCCTCCCAGGCGGACCGTCAGCCGCTCCTGGACCTTGCTGATTTCACCGCGCAGGCTGGCATCCATCTGCTTCATTTCACCGCGCAGGCTGGCATCCATCTGCTTCATCTCGCCGCGTAGCCGGGCATCCATCTGCTTCATCTCGCCGCGCAGGCTGGCATCCATCTGCTTCATCTCGCCGCGCAGGGTTGCGAGTTCTGCCTTGGTGGCAAGGGTTGCGAATTCGCGGCGGAGGCCTGCAAATTCGCCGCGGAGGCCTGCGATGTCGTCCTTGGTGGCGAGGTTCTCGACCATGCCCTCGGCAAAGGTCGACACCAGCACCCGCGCCTTGGTTTCGTCGAAGCCCGCTTCTTCTTGCAGCCGGGTCGCCGCCTTGAGGGTGTCGAAGGCTACCGTCACGCCCGCCATCCTACCCCCTCGGCGGCGCGCTGTACATCACGATTCGTCGTGTCGCTCATGTCACGGTACAACGGGCTGCCCGCGCTGCCGCTTCAACCCGTGGCGGCCGGCAGTTGCGAAAACAGCGAAAACGCGCGCTTGACGGGTTGGCCAAGCAGGTCCATGCTGCCAACAACCTCGGTATGGGATTGATACGGACGCGGATGATGCGTGACCACACCAGCCATTGCTGCCATCAGCCGATGTTAGCGCAACCCGTGCGTCTCATCCCCTTACTCCCCCCACGGGAGCGGTGCCATTTCCTTACAGCCTAAGAAATACTAACGAGTTAGCCGGGCGCGACCGCTTCCTTCTGCGCAGCCCGCGCGATCCGCTGACCGCGTCGCTGCCTCTCGGCCGATTCGTCTTCGGCCAAGCATCTCACCATTCGCGTACACCGGGAAATGCGTCGCTCGCCCGCGGTCCACCGGCCGGCGCCCCAGGCACTGCTCTTCACCAGGGGTGCCGCCGTCGCGCTATCTGGTCCCCTGCGACCGCAGGCGTACCGTGAGAGTGGGCGCGCGCCGGTACTGAATTCGGCACTCTCAGAAACAAGGTTTCGGAGGAAACCTCATGATGCGAAATTGCAGAATGTTTGTTGCGGCACTGCTCGGGTTCGTCCTGGCCGCAACCGGCCTCTGGGCGGCTGCCGCCGAAGAGGAGCCGGCCGCGGCGATGGACAAGGAAATGGTGCTGGACCCCACCACCGGAGAGATGGTAAGCGCGCCGGAGTACGGCGGGACCATCACCAGTCTGTTCCATCCGGGCTGGGAGACCGAACACGCCGACATGTGGCACTTTCGCAGTGTCATCCACCCCACCAAGATGGTCTTGGAGAGAATGGGTGGCGGTAACTGGGGACTGCCCAGAGACGAATTCGCCTTCGCCGGTGCCATCCCGAATGTACCTCAATACACCGGCAAGCTGGCCGAGAGCTGGGAGCAGCCCGACGACACGACGATCGTCCTGCACATCCGCAGGGGTGTGAAGTGGCATGACAAGGAGCCGATGAACGGCCGCGAGCTGGTTGCCGATGACGTCGTGTTCAACTTCAGCCGCAATCTGGGGCTGGGCGAGTTTGCCGCGGATGGACCGAGCCCGGTGATCAGCGTGCTGGGTTCGCTGCCGATCGAATCGATAACGGCAACCGACAGCCATACGGTGGTGTTCAAGCTGAAGCAACCGAGGCTCGCTACGCTGTACCACATCATCGGAGATATCTACGGCAACCAGTACCCGCCCGAAGTTATCAGGCAGTACGGCGACGCCAAGGATTGGACCAAGCTGGTAGGCACGGGGCCATTCATGTGGACCGACTGGGTGCAAGGCACGTCCTTGACCTATACCAGGAACCCGGATTACTGGGGCCACGATGAGAAGTTCCCGGACAACCGCCTGCCCTATGTCGACGAGTTCAAAGCCCTGATCATCCCGGACGAATCGACGCGCCTGGCCGCGCTCCGCTCGGGCCAGCTCGATGTGCTGGGTGGCCCCTCCGCGTATGCGCTCTCACCCGGCCCCGCGACCGAGGCTCTGGAGCGAACCAACCCGGAGCTCAAACAATTTTCGTACCAGAATCGCAGCCAGAATTCCGCGGCCTTCAACCTGAAAGTGCCGCCCTTCGACGACGTTCGCGTGCGTAGGGCGATGCAGATGGCCTTGGACCTGGATACGGTAGCGGCCACGTACTTCAAGGGCTATGCAGATGCCACACCTCGCGGCGTGGTCGGCACCGCCAACGTCGGGTACGCGCTCCCGATTGCGGAGTGGTCCGACGAGACCAAGGGATACTACCGCTACGACCCGGAAGGTGCGGAGCGGCTGCTCGACGAAGCCGGATATCCGCGCGGCGCCGCCGGCGTCAGACTCAAGACCGTATTCAACGCCCATCCCAGCCCAGCCGCAACCGATCAGGGCTTTGCCGCGATAATGATCCAGTTTTGGGATGCGATTGGCGTCGACGTGGAACTCGAAGTCGTGGATGGCGCGGCATTCGGCCCGATGATCCAGGCCGCCGACTACGAAGGGATGATCTGGTTCATCACCGGCTGGAACGCGCCGCTTCCCGTTACTACCATCGGCTGGCAGGTCACCGGCGCGTACAACAACGCCACCGGACACAGTGTGGAGGAGTATGACGCGATGATCGCCGCCGTGGGCGCGGCGACGACGGTGGAGCAGGAGCGGCAGTTGATCCGGGAGGCGGATCGGTACCTGATCGAGAATCACCTGTACCTGTGGGGTCCCATCATGCCGCAGGTTGCGGTGACGCAACCGTGGATCGTCGGCTACAACGGTGAAAACAGACTGGGCGACGTAGACAGCTACGTGATCTTTGCCCGCCTCTGGATCGACCACCAGATGAAGGAGTCGATGGGGCACTAGACAGACCTGTTGGACCCGATGAATCCCATCCACTCAGCTCCCGCTGGGTGGGTGGGCTCTCACTCTGTCACATGAGAGCGTACGTTATCCGGCGGGTGCTGCTGATCATCCCCACGCTGTTCATCCTGAGCGTTCTCGTCTTCCTGTCGGTGCGCTTCCTGCCCGGCGACGCGATAGACGTCATGCTGGACAAGGCCGGCTGGATCGGCGCGGCCAACGTGGACCGGGCGGCGCTTGAGCATATGCTCGGACTGGACGTGCCCGCCTACGTGCAGTACGGACGCTGGATCGGCGGCATCGTACTGCGCGGCACACTGGGCGAGTCGCTGTGGGGCGGTCAGGCCATAGAGACCAAGATAGTCGGGCGCCTGCCGGTAACGCTGGAGCTCGGCTTCCTGGCGATCATGATAGGACTCCTGATCGCCGTGCCGGTGGGCGTCTATTCGGCAATTCGGCAGGACACGGTCGGCGACTACGCCGGACGGACGGTCGCCGTCATCGGCCTGGCCGCTCCCAACTTCTGGCTCGGGGTGATGGTGATGCTGTACCCGGTGATCTGGTGGGGCTGGTCGCCGCCGAACGAGCTGATTCGCTTCAGCGACGACCCGCTGGGCAACCTCGGCATGTTCCTGGTGCCGAGCTTCATTCTCGGCACCGCGCTGGCGGCCAGCACCATGCGCATGACGCGCACCATGATGCTGGAGGTGCTGCGCCAGGACTATGTCCGCACCGCCTGGGCCAAGGGCCTGAGCGAGCGGCTGGTCGTGGTCAGGCACGCCATGAAGAACGCGTTCATTCCGGTGGTGACCCTGATCGGCCTGCAGCTTCCCATCCTGGTCGGCGGCTCGGTGATCATGGAGAACATCTTCGTCCTGCCGGGGTTGGGGCGGGTGCTGCTGACGGCACTTACGGACCGGGACTACCCGGTCGTCATGGGAGTGAACCTGTGCTTCGGTGCGGTGGTGCTGGGGGTGAATCTGCTGATCGACCTGCTCTATCCCTATCTGGACCCGCGGATCCGCTACCAATAGCAGGTGCACGGGCTCGGGTGTCGCTGCTGGTCGGCCTGGCCGCCACCACCATCAATGTGGTGGTCGCCATCCTGGTGGGTGGCACCACCGGCTTCGTGGGCGGCAAGTTGGATCTCGTGGCGCAGAGATTCGTCGATGCGTTGATCGCCTTTCCGGGACTGCTCCTGCTGCTCACCCTCATGTCTGTCGTCGGCCGGGGGGTGCTGCAGATGATACTGGTCCTCGGCATTTCCGGAGGCATCGGTGCTGGCTCACGGGTCGTGAGAAGTGCCGTTATCGGCATCAAGGAGAACCTCTATTTCGAGGCGGGAGGCGCGATCGGCTCTTCGACGTGGCGCATGCTGATCCGCCACGTCCTGCCCAACATCGCGCCGCCGGTCATCATCATCTTCAGCATCAGCATCGGCGGCTACATCCTGAGCGCGGCGGCGCTGAGCTTCCTCGGCTTCGGCCTGCCGCCCGACGTCCCCGACTGGGGCGGCATGCTGAGCCGCGAGGGGCGCCAGTACATGGAGGCGGCGCCGCGCCTGGCGCTGTGGCCGGGCCTATGCCTGACGCTGGCCGTGTACAGCCTGAACATGTTCGGCGACGCCCTGCGCGACCTGCTCGACCCCCGGCTCAGGGGCAGCGGCCGGTAACGCCGAGCCCGCCGCCGGCCTACCTGAACTGGGACTATCTCGCCGACCGCGAGGCGATCCTCGCCGCGCGATTGCCGCCGCGGCAGCGGCTCCTCATCTTCGACGAGATCCACAAGTACGCGGCGTGGCGCGGCTTGATCAAGGGACTCCACGACAAGCACCGGTCATCGGTCTCATTCCTGGTCACCGGGTCTGCCCGCCTCGACTACTACCGCAAGGGCGGCGACTCCCTGCAGGGACGCTACCACTACTACCGCCTGCATCCGTTCACCCTGATGGAGAGCGGTCGGCCCCGTGCGGCGGACACGGTCGCGCATCTCCTCCGGTTCGGCGGCTTCCCGGAGCCGTTCCTGCGCGGCGAAGAGCGCTTCCACCGCCGCTGGCTGCGCGAGCACGCGGCGCGGGTGGTGCATGAGGATCTGCGCGACCTGGAGCAGGTGCGCGAGGTATCGCGGCTGGATCTGCTGCTCGCCCACCTGCCCGCCTGCGTGGGATCGCCGCTCTCGGTCAACCGTCTGCGCATCCTCCTGCAGGCGTCGCACGAAAGCGTCGAGCGCTGGATCGCCGCGTTCGAACGGCTGTACCTCTGCTACCGGCTGGCGCCGTTCGGGACACCGCGCATCAGAGCGGTGCGCAAGGAACAGAAGCTCTACTTCTGGGACTGGTCGCGCGTCGCTGATCCCGGGGCGCGCTTCGAGAACATGGTGGCCGGACATCTGCTGAAGTACTGCCACCTGGTCGAAGACACCGAAGGCTACGCCATGGAACTGCGGTTTCTGCGCGATACCGACGGACGCGAGATCGATTTCGTCGTGCTCCGCGACGGCCGCCCCGAGTTCGCGGTCGAATGCAAGAGCGGCGGACGCAGGGCCTCACCGGTCTGCCGCTACGTACGCGAGCGCAGCGTCATTCCGCGCTTCTATCAGGTGCACCTGGGCTCGACCGACTTCGGCGACGCAGATTCCGACACCCGCGTCCTGCCATTCGCGGCGTTCTGCACCGAACTGGCGCTGCCGTAGCCATACCGCTGCCGGCGCCTACAACAGCTTGTCTACGGCAACCAGTATCGCTACTGCAGCAGCGATAGCTCCTCCCAGGCGGACCGTCAGCCGCTCCTGAACCTTGCTGATCTCACCGCGCAGGCTGCCATCCATCTGCTTCATCTCACCGCGCAGGGTTGCCAGTTCTTCCTTGGTGGCAAGGGTTGTGAACTCGCGGCGGAGGCCTCCGAACTCGCGGCGCAGGCCGGCGAACTCACGACGGAGGCCTGCGATGTCGTCCTTGGTAGCGAGGTTCTCGACCATGCCCTCGGCAAAGGTCGACACCAGCACCCGCGCCTTGGTTTCGTCGAAGCCCGCTTCTTCTTGCAGCCGGGTCGCCGCCTTGAGGGTGTCGAAGGCTACCGTCACATCCACCATCCTACCCTCTCGGCGGCGAGCTGTACATCACGATTCGTCGTGTCGCTCATGTCACGGTACAACGGGCCGCCCGCGCTGGCGCTTCAACCCGTGGCGGCCGGCAGCCGGTGACCGCGCTGGCGGCGTCACGCGGCGCGCAGATGGGAGGCGCCCTGCTCCTCGGCCGCCAGCGTGGTCTGCGACAGCACGTTGTGCTCCGCCTCGGTGCTGCGCCGATAGGCGAGTTGGGCTTTGACGTGGCAACGCGGGATGACCCGCATGACGCCGTTGCCAGCGTCGGCGTCGTCGACCGCCAGCCACACCGTGACGGTCTTGCTCGGTGACCGCGGCCATTAGGAGGCGTTCTGGTGCCAGCTTACGCGCCTGGCGTCGACAGACGGGAAAAACGATTACGAGGTCACGTGCCGTCGTTGCGAAAGCAGCGAAAACGCGCGCTTGACGGGTTGGCCAAGCAGGTCCATACTGCCAACAGTCTCGGTATGGGATTGATACGGACGCGGATGATGCGTGACCACACCAGCCATCGTCGCCACCCGGCAATGTTAGCGCAATCCATACGTCTTTCCCCCGCTCCCCCCGGGAGCGGGGCCATTTCCTTACAACCTAAGAAACACTAACGAGTTAGCCGGGCGCGACCGCTACCTCCTGCGCAGCCCGCGCGATCCGCTGACCGCGCCGCTGCCACTCGGTCGATTCGTCTTCGGCCAAGCATCTCACCATTCGCGTACACCGGGAAATGCGTCGCTCGCCCGCGGTCCATCGGCCGGCACCCCAGGCACTGCTCTTCACCGAGGGTGCCGCCCTCGCTGTTCGGTCCCTGCGAAACGCAGGCGTACCGTGAGAGTGGGCGCGGGCCCGGCACTGTATTCAGCACTCTCAAAAGGAACACGGTTTTGGAGGATATCTCATGATGCGAAATTACAAGATAGTAGGCGTTGCGGTACTGATCGGGTTGGTCCTTGCCGCAACCGGCGCCTGGGCGGCGCCCGCCGGCGAGGAAGCGGCCGCTGCTGCGGACAAGCCAATGGTGACGGACCCGACGACCGGGATGCAGGTCACCGCACCCGAGTACGGCGGCACGCTGACCCAAGCGTACAATCTGTTCGGGCCCAACACCGACCCGTCGATCGCGGGACCCTGGGCCGGCTTTTTGATCTCCGGGGTCAACGAGCAGCTCGTGCTGGGAGACTGGGGCCTTCCCCGAGACGAGTTTAGCTTCACCGGGTGGTATGTGCCGAACTCGGTCTTGCGCGGTAACCTGGCCGCGAGCTGGACGCAGCCGGACGACCGCACGCTCATCGTCAAGATCAAACCGGACATTCACTGGCACGACAAGGCGCCGATGAATGGGCGCGAACTGACCGCGGAGGACGTCGCCTGGACATACCGCCGCCATAGCGGCCTGCTCGAATTCGAGCCCGAGTACACCCAACTCGTCTTCGGGTTGCCGTGGGAGTCCATCGAGGCCACCGACAGGTACACGGTCGTGTTCAAGCTGACCGAGCCGCGCCTGACTATGGCTCGGGCGATCTTCGCTGATAACGGGGCATGGATACTGCCTCGCGAGGTCATCGAGCAGCGCGGTGACTACACCGACTGGCGGAACGTGGTCGGCACCGGGCCGTTCATGCTGACCGAGCACGTCGAGGGCGTCTCGCTGACCCGGACGCGAAATCCCAACTACCACGGCTTCGACGAGAAGTATTCGGACAACCGGCTGCCCTACGTGGACGAGCTGAAGGGCCTTTTCATGGCGGAGGAGGCAACCCGCCTCGCCGCCATGCGCACCGGCCAGATCGACATGATCCTAGCGGCCGGCGGCGGCGTCCAGATCAAGCAACTCGAGGTGGTCAATGCGTTGCTGCGCACCAATCCCGACATTCAGGTGGGCCCCTACTTCATCCGCGCGTTCGCAGTGTCCGGTTTGAACATCCGCAAGCCGCCGTTCGACGACATCCGCGTCCGCCAGGCAATGCAAATGGCCCTCGACCGCGACGCGATCATCGACAGTTACTATGGCGGGTACGCGCAACGGGACCCTTCAGGCTACATCGGAAACGCCAGTGGGCCCGCTCACACCCCATTCGACGAGTGGCCACAGGAGCTCCGGGACGCATACCGCTTCAACCCGGAGAAGGCCGAGCAATTGCTCGACGAGGCTGGCTACCAGCGCGGCGTGGACGGCGTCCGCTTCGAGGTCACCTACGACCACCGCGAAGCCATCGACTTAGGCTACGTCGAGATCGCATCCGGCTACTGGAAAGAGATCGGCGTGGAGGTGGAGATCAACCTCATGGAGACCACCGCCTGGGTCAATCGCCGCGTCGAAGGGCTCTACGAGATGATCACCGGCGATCAAGCCCTTGATCAGGAATTCAGCACGATTTTTGGCTGGTACCGCCGTATCGTGGAACGAGAGAAGCACAATAACAATGATTATTTGGGCGGGGTGCCCGACCCAACGCTTACTCGGCTCTACCATGCGTTCAACGCCACGACCGAAGAGTCGGAGCGGATACGAATCGCGAAAGAGTTCGACCTGCACGCCCTGTCTCAGCATTTTCAGGTATACGGCTTCAAGTACCCCCGATACCAGCTGGCCCAGCCGTGGGTCAAGGGCTGGAACGGCGAGACACCTCTGAACGCTGCTAATGAGATGGCCCAGATCTTTGCCCGCCTCTGGCTCGACCGGGACCTGAAAGCCGAAATGGGGTTCTGACGCGAGCGGGAGTTAGCGTCTGCGAATGACACTAACACGGGGTGGCGGGCGCAACCTGCCACCCCTTTCATCAAAGGAGATGAGGTGAGGTGCGGGCGTATGTGATCAGGCGGGTCCTGCTGGTGATCCCGACCCTGTTCATCGTCACCCTTCTGGTGTTCCTCTCGGTCCGCTTCATCCCCGGCGACATCACCGACGTGATGGCCGCCCGGATGACGGGCTTCAGCGGGGGCGGCTCCATCAATGAGGAGGCTCTGAGGAAACGGCTCGGGCTCGATAAACCCGTCCACGTGCAATACGCGAAGTGGATCGGTGACATCGTCCTGCGCGAGTATGGTTGGTAATCGTTATTTCGATGGCGAATGTGCCCGCGCTACGGTCTGGTGCCTGCCTCAACAGCGCATTCTTGACGGTGTCCGCCACGCCAGGCTCGACGCGAATCTCCACCCCGCCATCCTGGATACGCCAACAGTCCGGATTCTCCCGTAGCCACGACCAGCCTTCGCCCAACTCGCCGGCGAAGTTGTCTGAAAAGATAATTTGCTCGTGAGATGAATTCATGCAATACCTCTTGTTGCGTGGCGCCTGATTCGGTAAATCGTCCTCTGCTACGCGCCGCTCGTCAAGCACGTAGTATCGCTGCGCCGGAGGAGACGATCTCGGTCATGCTGCCCCGGCGCCGCGTAAACGCAGGTAACCGTGTCGCTGCGACTGCCTGAGTCCGAGGTGTCTCGGTTGGAGAGCACCGCGCGAGCTATGGGTGTCGACCGTTCCACCCTGCTGCGGTGGGCGGTCAGACGAGGCGCCAGTGTGCGGCAGCTCGCCTGGCGGGATTGGAAGTGGTCGAACCGGGAGCCTGAAGCCAATCGCCACATCAGTCGGTCAGTTGCGGCGCGGCGACGGAATCTGTTCGCCCGCAGGGCGCGCGATGTCGGTCCAGTGGCCGGCGGCGTCTCGGCCGCGGCAGATTACGCTGCGCCGCGCCCAACCGGGTTCCAGGGCGCGTCGCCCGCCTCCTTGAGGAAGAAGTGGGTGCCCCACAGGATACCGCCGCGCACTCGCGGATCTCGAGGCCGGTCGGCTGTTGCTCTCCCGACGCTCTCGATCTACAGTGGCTCCGGCTCGGCTCGGCTCGGTGATGCTACCCACGAGCGCCACTTCAGGAGGAATCAGAATGCGCATACCGGCGCCTCGACACAGTAAAGAGGAATTCGCTCGCCGCGGCGACGAAATATACCACCGGGCGATCGCGCCACAAGTCGGTCCCGAGGATGAAGGTAAGTTCGTGGTTATCGACATTGAAACCGGCGCCTATGAGATTGATCAGGACGAGCTGACTGCATCCGACCGGCTTCTTGCCCGCAGACTCGACGCACAAATATGGACACTTCGCGTGGGCTCCCGCTACGCTCGGCGCATTGGGCTATTGCCGAACGAACGGTGAATGATGACCGGCCATGTGAATGCATACCGTCAGGCCGTTGTCTCTCTGGTTGTGCGAGGGCCCGCGAACGTTGGACGAGAGATCGACGCGGTTGTCGACACGGGATTCAACGGCTTCTTGACGCTTCCGGCATCACTGATTCAGGAATTGGGCCTCGTCTGGCGCCGACGGGGCCGCGCCATGCTGGCCGATGGAAGCGATAGCCTGTTCGATATCTACGAGGGCACCGTTGCGTGGGACAACACATGGCGTCGGACTGCCGTCGACGAAGCGGAGTGTGATCCTCTTGTCGGCATGTCTCTTCTTGATGGCTACCAGTTGAGCATCCAGGTCACGGCGGATGGCAGGGTGGTCATCTCTCCGCTGCCGGGCCCAGCTTAGGTGCGCCCATTTCTACGCTCACAACCCGCGGGCAAATCCGGTTGCTCCCGTGGCGAGGTGGACCGAGTCAAACGACCCGCCGCAACTCAGTGGTCAGGTGCGGAGCGGGGAGGAAGTTCGCCCGCGGGGCGCGCGATGTCGGTCCAGTGGCCGGCGGCGTCTCGGCCGCGGCAGATTACGCTGCGCCGCGCCCAACCGGATTCCAGGGCGCGCACGTCGGCGGAGGTGAAGCGCAGGGTCAGCCCGCAACGGCGGCGCGCTGAGCGGTTCGGCTCCGAGCCGTGTATCAGCCAGTCGGTGTGCAGCGACACCTGGCCGGCGCGCAGCGCGATCGTCACCGCAGGGTCGCCCTGCTCCTCGGCCGCCAGCGTGGTCTGCGACAGCACGTTGTGTTCCGCCTCGGTGCTACGCCGGTACGCGAGCTGGGCTTTGACGTGAGAACGCGGGATGACCCGCATGGCGCCGTTGCCGGCATCGGCGTCGTCGATCGCCAACCACACCGTGACGGTCTTGCTCGGTGACAGCGGCCAGTAGGAGGCGTCCTGGTGCCAACTCACGCGCCTGGCGTCGCCCGCCTCCTTGAGGAAGAAGTGGGTGCCCCACAGGATCAGGTCCTCGCCGAGCAGATCCTGCACCGGATCCAGAATACGCGCCTCCGTGCACAGGTCGTACAGGCCGGCGCAGTGGCAGTGCCAGCCGTTGATGTCGTAGCTGCCGTGCCCGGCAGCCACCGCCTTGGCGAACAGATCGTCGCAGTAGGCGCGCATCGCCGCCACCTCGCGCGCGTCGAACACATCCAAAGGGAACAGGTAGCCCAACTCGTTGAACTGCCTGACCTGCACCGCGCTCAGTACCCGCGGTGCCGGCACGCCAAGCGGATAGAAGCGCCGCACCCGTGCATCCTTTACTGCGTCCGGCATCGTGGCGGTGAGCAAACACGGACGCTCCGAAATGGTCAAGCCGCGCGGCCCGACCGCCCCGACCTGATTGAGTCCGCTGGGTTACAACAGCTTGTCTACGGCAACCAGTATCGCCACTGCAGCCGCGATAGCTCCTCCCAGGCGGACCGTCAGCCGCTCCTGAACCTTGCTGATCTCGCCGCGCAGGCGGGCATCCATCTGCTTCATCTCGCCGCGCAGGTTGGCATCCATCTGCTTCATCTCGCCGCGCAGGGTTGCCAATTCTTCCTTGGTGGCAAGGGTTGTCAACTCGCGACGGAGGCCTCCGAACTCGCGGCGGAGGCCTCCGAACTCGCGGCGGAGGCCTGCGATGTCGTCTTTGGTAGCGAGGTTCTCGACCATGCCCTCGGCAAAGGTCGACACCAGCACCCGCGCCTTGGTTTCGTCGAAGCCCGCTTCTTCTTGCAGCCGGGTCGCCGCCTTGAGGGTGTCGAAGGCTACCGTCACGCCCGCCATGCTACCCTCTCGGCGGCGCGCTGTACATCACGATTCGTGTCGCTCATGTCACGGTACAACGGGCTGCCCGCGCTGGCGCTTCAACCCGCGGCGGCCGGCAGTTGCGAAAGCAGCGAAAACGCGCGCTTGACGGGTTGGCCAAGCAAGGTCCATACTGCCAACAACCTCGGTATGGGATTGATACGGACGCGGATGATGCGTGACCACACCAGCCATCACTACTATCAGCCAATGTTAGCGCGATTCGTGCGCCTCTTCCCCTACCCCCCCCGTGGCGGGGGCTATTTCCTTACAGCATAAGAAATACTAACGAGTTAGCCGGGCGCGACCGCTACCTTCTGCGCAGCCCGCATTGTCCGCTGACCGCGCCGCTGCCTCTCGGTCGATTCGTCTTCGGCCAAGCATCCCACCATTCGCCTACACCGGGAAATGCGTCACTCGCCCGCGGTCCACCGGCCGGCACCCCAGGCACTGCTCTTCACCAGGGGTGCCGCCGTCGCGCTATCTGGTCACCTGCGATCGCAGGCGTACCGTGAGAGTGGGCGCGGGCCGGTACTGAATTCGACACTCTCAAAGAAACAAGGTTTCGGAGGAAACCTCATGATGCGAAATTACAAGCCAGGCGTTGCGGTACTGATCGGGTTCGTGCTGGCCGCAACCGGCGCCTGGGCGTCACCCGCCGGCGAGGAACAGGCCGCAGCCTCGGACAAGCCGATGGTGACCGACCCGACCACCGGCAAGATGGTGACCGCACCCGAGTACGGCGGCACGTTCACCTACGCGTACGCTCTGTTCGGTGACAACACCGACCCATCGATCGCGGGAGGCTGGGCCGGCTTTCAACTCTCCGGGGTCAACTAGCAACTCGTGCAGGGAGACTGGGGCCTGCCCCGGGACGAGTTTGGCTTCACCGGGAACTACGTGCCGACCTCGGTCTTCCGCGGTAACCTGGCCGAGAGCTGGGAGCAGCCGGACGACCGCACGTTCATCGTCAAGATCAAACCGGACATTCACTGGCACGACAAGGCGCCGATGAACGGGCGCGAGCTCACCGCCGCCGACGTCGCCTGGGCATACCGCCGCCATAGCGGCCTGCTCGACTGGAAGCCCGAGTACACCCAGCGGCTCTTCGGGTTGCCGTGGGAGTCCATTGAGGCCACGGAGAAGTACACGGTCGTGTTCAAGCTCACCGAGCCGCGCGTCGACATGGCTCGGGCGATCCTGGCTGAGAGCACTGCGTTGGTGCTGCCTCGCGAGGTCATCGACCAGCACGGTGACTACACCGACTGGCGGAACGTGGTCGGCACCGGGCCGTTCATGCTGACCGAGCACGTCGAGGAAGTCTCGATGACCAGGGCGCGTAATCCCAACTACCACGGCTTCGACGAGAAGTATCCGGACAACCGGTTGCCCTACGTCGACGAGGTGAAGGCCCTGTTCATGAATGAAGCGGCGACTCGCCTCGCCGCCATGCGCACCGGCCAGATCGACATAATTCATCGTATGGGCGGCGGCACCACGATCGGTAAAGTCGAGGTGGTCAATGCGTTGCTGGGCACCAATCCCGACATTCAGGTGGGAACCTACTTCCAGCGTGCGTTGCAAGTGTCCGGGTTGAACATCCGTAAGCCGCCGTTCGACGACATCCGCGTGCGCCAGGCAATGCAGATGGCCCTCGACCGCGATGCGATCAACGACAGCTACTATGGCGGGTTCGCGCAACGGAACCCTTCAGGCTACTTCGGAGACGCCAGTGGGCCCGTCTACACCCCATTCGACGAGTGGCCACAGGAGCTCCAGGACGCATACCGCTACAACCCGGAGAAGGCGGGGCAATTGCTCGACGAGGCCGGCTACCCGCGCGGCGCGGACGGGGTGCGCTTCGAGGTCACCTACGACTTCCGCAACATTGAAGTCATCGACCTGGGCTACGTCGAGATCGCAGCCGGCTACTGGAAGGAGATCGGCGTGGAGGTGGAGATCAACCTCCACGATACCGGCAGCTGGGTCCCTCGCCGCGTCGACGGGCTCTACGACATGACCACCGGCGATCAAGCGTGGGATCAGGACATCAGCACGATTTTCGGCTGGTACGGCATTCTCGTGGAAGGAGAGAAGAGTCATCTCACAGAGTATTTCAGCGGGGTTCCCGACCCCACTCTTGTTCGGCTCTACCATGCGTTCAACGCCGCGACCGACGAGTCGGAGCAGATACGAATCGCGAAAGAGTTCGACCTGCACGCCCTTTCTCAGCATTTTCAGGTATTCGGATTCAAGTCGCCCCAATACCAGGTGGCGCAGCCGTGGGTCAAGGGCTGGAACGGCGAGTCGTTCCTGCAGGACCAAGGCGATGTCCAGGTTTTTGCCCGGCTCTGGCTCGACCGGGACCTGAAGGCGGAAATGGGGTTCTGACGCGAGCGGCGCCGGCATCTAGCGCCAGCGTTTGACGTGCGAACACGGGGTGGCGGGCGACAACCTGCCACCCCCTTTCATCAAAAGGAGGTGAGCCGAGGTGCGGGCGTATGTGATCAGGCGGGTACTGTTGGTGATCCCGACCCTGTTCATCGTCACCCTCCTGGTGTTCCTCTCCGTGCGCTTCATTCCCGGCGACATCATCGACGTGATGGCCGCCCGGATGACCTTCACCGGGAGCGGCTCGATCGATGAGGAGGCTCTAAGGAAACGGCTCGGGCTCGATAAACCCGTCTACGTGCAATACGCGAAGTGGATCGGTGACCTCGTCCTGCGCGGCACCCTCGGCCACTCGCTGTACAGCGGCTCGTCGGCCGGCGCCACGGTGGAGGAGAAGCTCGCCGGCCGGGCCGGGGTAACGGTCGAGCTGGGGCTGCTGGCGATCCTCGCCGGGGTCATCATCGCCGTGCCGATCGGCATCTACTCGGCGATTCGCCAGTACACGGTGGCCGACTACGCCGGCCGGGCGGTCGCCATCTTCGGCCTGGCGACACCCAATTTCTGGCTCGGACTGATGGTGATAATCTACCCCGCCATCTGGTGGGGCTGGACGCCGCCGCTGACCCACGTCGGTTTCAGCGCAGACCCCTGGGCCAATCTGGGCATATTCATAATCCCCGCGCTGATTCTGGGGACCTACCTGGCGGCGAGCACCATGCGTATGACGCGCACGATGATGCTGGAGGTGCTGCGCCAGGACTACGTCAGGACTGCCTGGGCCAAGGGCATGCTGGAGCGGAGGGTGGTGCTGCGCCACGCGCTGAAGAATGCGCTGATCCCGGTGGTCACCCTGGTGGCGCTGCAGATGCCCATCATCGCCGGTGGCTCGGTCATCATCGAGAACATCTTCAATCTGCCGGGGCTCGGGCGCCTCATGCTGGTTGCCCTCAACGAGCGCGACTACCCCGTGGTTTCCGGCATCAACCTGCTGTTCGCCTCGGTGGTGGTGGTGATCAACCTCCTCACCGACCTGACCTACGCCCTGCTGGACCCGCGGGTGCGCTATGAGTGAGCGGGTGCCGGGCGCCGCTGGCGGCGCGGCCGGAGCTGGTGGCGCAGGTGGTGGTGGCGGCCCAAGCGGCGGCGCGGGTGGCGGGCCGTTCGCGTCCGGCGCCTCCGCGTCCGGCGCCTCTGCACCGGCGCGCCGCCGACCGATTGCCAGCTTCTTGTCGCGGCTGCTAAGGGAGCAGCCGCTGGGAGCCGTTGGCGCCCTCGTCGTCCTGGCGCTGGTGTTCATCACCATCTTCGCCGCGCAACTCGCGCCCTACGAGTTCGACCGTGGCCGGGTGCAGGACCGCATGCAGGGCCCGTCTGCCGCGTACCTCCTGGGCACCGACCACGTCGGCCGCGACTTGCTCAGCCGCCTCATCTTCGGCGCGCGCCTGTCGATCACGGTCGGGCTGGCGGCAACGTCGCTGAACGTCATCGTCGCGCTGCTGATCGGCGGCACCACCGGCTTCGTCGGCGGGCGCGTGGACATCTACGCGCAACGCGTCGTCGACGCCTGGATGTCCTTTCCCGGCCTGCTCATGCTGCTCACCATCATGTCCATCGCCGGGCGCGGCGTGGCGCAGATCATCCTGGTGCTCGGGATGGCCGGCGGCATTCCCGCCTCCCGGGTGGTGCGCGCCGCCGTGATCGCGGTCAAGGAGAACGCTTACTTCCGCGCCTCGCGCTGTGGCCCGGCCTGTGCCTGACCGTGACCGTCTACGCCCTCAACCTGTTCGGCGACGCCGTGCGCGACCTGCTCGACCCGCGCCTGCGCGGCGCCACCGGCCGCTACGGAGGCTCCAAGAAAATGATCCGCCGCAGCGTGCGCCCGCGCCGTTCATGAGCCTTGCGCAGCCGTGCTGGCACCGGCCGGCCTCCCGATTCGGATAGCTGGTTTACCATCATGGTAAGAATACCTACACTGTCAGTATGAGCGACAAGCGTCACCGGACTACCGTTTCGGAGAAGGGTCAGATCACGATTCCCAAGGCACTCAGAGAGACGCTTGGCATTCGCCCTGGGACCGTGCTTGAGGTCGCGGCCGTGCGTGGAGAACTGATCGCACAGAAACGGGAAGCCGAGGACCCGTTGCTCAAGTGGCGCGGCCGCGGCCGGTTACCGCGCGGCGAGACGGTAGACAGCTACCTGGCGCGCGTTCGCAAGTAAGTGACTACCGCAGTAGATACTTCAGTCGTGCTTGATGTCATCACGGACGATGCATCGCACGCCGCTGCTTCGGTGGAGGCGCTGCGGCGCGCCCGCCGGGAGGGGCGCCTCATCGCGTGCGAATGCGTGGTGGCGGAAACCAGACCCGCGCTGGCGTCGAACACGGAGCTGACTGAGATGCTGCACGATCTCGGCATCGAGTTCGTGCCCGGCAGCGAGACCGCCGCGGCGTTGGCCGGACAGCACTTTGCGCGGTATCTGGAGCGCGGAGGAACCGCCGAGCGAGTCGTGCCGGACTTCCTCATAGGCGCGCATGCCCAGATCCACGCCGACCGGTTGTTGGCCCGCGATCGTGGCTATCTGCGCGACTACTTCAGCGAACTGACGGTCATGGAACCTGCCCCGTCACCGCCGCCGGAGCCAGATTCGCCGCCATGACGCGCGCCCTCTACAGATTCGGTTGAAAGACACGGTCGATTCCCTCCTGCCAGCGCTGACCTCCTGTTGCGTGGCGCCTAGTTCGGTAAATCGTCCTCTGCTACGCGCCGCTCGTCAAGCATTGCGGCGCGGGGAAGGAATCTGTTCGCTCGCGGGGCGCGCGATGTCGGTCCAGTGGCCGGCGGCGTCTCGGCCGCGGCAGATCACGCTGCGCCGCGCCCAGCCGGGTTCCAGGGCGCGCACGTCGGCGGAGGTGAAGCGCAGGGTCAGCCCGCAACGGCGGCGCGCTGAGCGGTTCGGCTCCGAGCCGTGTATCAGCCAGTCGGTGTGCAGCGACACCTGGCCGGCGCGCAGCGCGATCGTCACGGCAGGGTCGCCCTGCTCCTCGCCGCCAGCGTAGTCTGCGCCAGCACGTTGTGCTCTGCCTCGGTGCTGCGCCGGTACGCGAGCTGGGCTTTGACGTGAGAACGCGGGATGACCCGCATGGCGCCGTTGCCGGCATCGGCGTCGTCGATCGCCAACCACACCGTGACGGTCTTGCTCGGTGACAGCGGCCAGTAGGAGGCGTCCTGGTGCCAACTCACGCGCCTGGCGTCGCCCGCCTCCTTGAGGAAGAAGTGGGTGCCCCACAGGATCAGGTCCTCGCCGAGCAGATCCTGCACCGGATCCAGAATACGCGCCTCCGTGCACAGGTCGTACAGGCCGGCGCAGTGGCAGTGCCAGCCGTTGACGTCATAGCTGCCGTGCCCGGCAGCCACCGCCTTGACGAAAAGATCGTCGCAGTAGGCGCGCATCGCCGCCACCTCGCGCGCGTCGAACACATCCAAAGGGAACAGGTAGCCCAGCTCGTTGAACTGCCCGACCTGCGCCGCGCTCAGTACCCGCGGGGCCGGCACGCCAAGCGGATAGAAGCGCCGCACCCGTGCATCCTTCACTGCGTCCGGCATCGTGGCGGCTCCACAACACCGTCTCCACCGTCTCCTGCGCTGCCCAGTTGACGCTGCGCACCGCCCGGCGTATACATGATGTGGAGTTGTATACGTGGGAAATGTAACCGTGTCGCTGCGACTGCCTGAGTCCGAGGTGTCTCGGTTGGAGAGCACCGCGCAAGCGATGGGTGTCGACCGCTCCACCCTGTTGCGGTGGGCGGTCAGGCGAGGCGCCAGCGCGCTGCTGCTCGAACGTGCGTGCGATGCGTACCGGCGTGGGGAGGTGACCCTCTCGCGCGCCGCCGAGATCGCCGGCCTGAGCCTCCGTGACATGATTCTCCGGTTGCGCGATCAGGACGTGGTGTTGAATTACGGACCGGAGGAGTTGGCGGCGGACCTGCAGCCGCTGTGACCGTCGTCGCCGATGCGAGTCCGCTGATATTCCTGGGGAAGATCCGGCGGCTTGCCCTGATTCACCGTGTCCTGGGACACGATATCGTCGTACCGCAGCAGATTCGTGAAGAAGTGTTGGCGCGTCCGCTCGACTCTGCCGAGTCCGATGAACTGCATCGGTTCCTGGCGCCAATACGCATAGAACGCGTCGACAGCCCGCGCGATTATGCCGCTGGCATGAGCCGTGCCGACAATGCCGCCATGACGTTGGCCGTCCGACTCAAGGCGGACCTGCTGCTGACTGACGATCGGACCGTTCGCCGCCTGGCCACGGTCGAAGGCATTCGACCATTCGGCACGCTCGGCGTATTGCTGCTGGCGTTGCGGCGGGAACTGGTGGACGGGGACGAGGCGCGCCGACTGGTCGACGACCTCGTGCGCTCTCATGGCTTCCGCATCGGCATCGAACTGTATGCAGCGGTGATTCGCGAAATCGATGCACGTGGCCTGTGAGAACCGCCCCGATTGCGGGTCTTGAACTTCGGCGACCGGTAGCTGGTGTGCTTGCAGCCGCGGGTGCGTTGACATGGGCCGCCTCGCCGACACCGCAAGCGAAACCATCGGTGCGCGGACCATCGATACGCGCGCTTGACGGGTTGGCCAAGCAGGTCCATACCGCCAGACAACCTCGGTGCTCTGCATCTCTGTGTCCCGGAGCACGTCGCTCTGCAGCTCGGTCTCGACGAACTCTACCAGCGCGAAGTAACGACCGCTGACGGCGGTAAGCACCTCGTGCCATATGTGGGCCCGGTGGCGGTCAAGTTCGAGAACCGCGGCTGTTTCACTGGAGCGCTGGTGCGTGGCGACCGCGTGCTGCTCGGCGCCGTGCCCATGGAGGATATGGACGTGCTGGTGTGGCCGGCGACGCAGAAGCTCATCGTAAACCCTGCCAGTCCGAACATCGCAACCTCAATTGTAATGTAAGCCAACCCGGCTGCTCATACCAGGCGGGTCTCGTCGTTGAGGGTTCCTCTGGAAAAACGATTACAGCACGTGAAATATCCCAGAATAAGCGATAAAGGGTGGATCGGACAGGGGAGTGACCAGGATCTGGCAGAATTGGCACGTTACACGCGCTTTTCGATGTGGAAATGCGGCTCGGACATCATTCCTAGGGCGAATAGATTGCCAACCCGATAATGAACAGGGTCACGTCAACATGCGGCGGTAGAATCGACTTTCTGTGGCAGTCTCGGGGCGCACCTCTCCGTGCCACGAGACTAACAAGAGCAGCCGTCTAGACCGGGAGCGCAGCGAGCCGGGAGAACGCTTTACCGAACCTCTGATAGTACTCACCCGCAGGCAGTTTGAGCAGCACGCCACGCCCAGTCGTTGCCACTATCCCCGCTTGGCATATCCACAGATACAAAAAGCGCTTGAAACGCAGCACCGCTCCATCGCCAAGCTGAAGCAGATTCAGCATCCAGGTCTTCAGGTTCCAGGCCAGCGCAGCGATCAGAAAGTATGCTCGGTTGGCCGCCAGAAATCCGGTCGGGACATGGGACAGTCCCAACCCATGCTTAGTAGGGTCGAGGACTGGCGCGCCGACGGTAGGGTCCGGTGGAAAATCCAACCACTTTCGCGTTGGTCCGCAGTCCGGCTCCCATAATCACGTTTCCAGCCCCCGCCTCATCAAACGCAGCATGCGGGTTTCCCGCACTACGCTTTCCTGCCTGCTTCACGTCAAGGGTTATGCGGCCTATCGCGTCGGGAGCGCTTTCGCAGCAGCCACCGGCCACCGGACCCGGTAGTCCCGGTACAGTCCGAGCCTCTCATACAGCCACCTCCTACTCCACCTCTTCCAACCAAATCCCTGGCGTTTCTTGGCGCGCATCATATGCCGCCGTATCTTCTTCTCCACCCAGCTGCGAACACGACCAAAACACCGGCTCGAATGCCCAATCGCGAAGTAGTTCACCCAGCCGCGCAGGATCGGGTTGATGATCTCCACCACCCGTCCCACCGGTTGCGATCGATAGCGTCGAAATATCTTCTTGAGCTTTCGCAACAACGCGCTCCGCGTTTTCATCTGCGGGCTGTACTGGGGGCGCCACACTCCCCGCAGACTGCGCACGCGCCGAAACTCGAACCCCAGGAATCCGAAACTATCGCCCTTCGCCAAGTCCACCGTCCGGCTCTTGTCCTCGTTCACTGCTACCTGTAGGAGTTCCAATTCCTCCCGCAGTCGTTTGTCTACCGCTGCCAGCAGCCAGTCATGCCGCTGATAGGCGTCCACAAGAATTACGAGATCATCCGCCCAGCGCACGTATTCCACATACGTGTACTGCCCTTCACGGGTCGTTTCTTTGGCCCGTTCCAGCATCCGGTCGACCTCGTTCAGGTACACGTTGCTCAGCAAGGGTGAAATTACCCCGCCCTGCGGCACCCCTTTCTTGCCGTTCGCTTTCAGAATCTTCTTGAGCAACGCCAGCACGTCTCCGTCGTTCACCCTGCGCGCCACCTTTTCCAGCAACAGGTGATGCCTGATGTTGTCAAAGTAGCTGCTCAGGTCAACGTCGATCACGCGCGTCTTGTTACTCACGATAGCCTCCGCAACTCGCTTTACCGCGGCATGCGCACTGCGCTGCGGTCGGTAGCCATACGACCCCGCTTGAAAATCAGCCTCGAAGATCGGCTCCACTATCAGCTTGAGCGCTCCCTGCACCACCCGGTCCCGGATCGCAGGTATCCCCAGCACGCGGACCTTGCCCCCGTCCTTCGGTATCTCCTGTCTCCGGTTCCTCAGCGGCAGGTACTCGCCCGTCACCAGTTCCCCACGTATCTGCCCGATGAATCGCTCCACTCCACCGGCCTCGATGGCTTCGAATGTCACCCCATCAATCCCAGGGCTCCCATTGTTCCTCTTGGCCAGCGCATATGCTTCGCGTAGCGTTTCCAGCTTGCAGACGTGCACGAACAGGCCCCAGAATCGCCATTCCGGTTCGGCCTTCGCCTTCACGTATATCCGTCGTCTCAGGTCTTGCAGTTCGATCGGCGCCTTTCTCATCTCGCCTCTGCCTCCCATATCGTCAAAGTCGTTACAGACAGCAGGGCCGCTTCCCTCCACCGGCGTTACCCGGCTTCCCCGGTACTACCAGCCCCTCCGCCACCCTCTCGCCTGTCAGCCGATTTCCCGGGGTTACCGGTTATACGGCCTACCTTTGCTCCGCCGATTTCTCAACGGGGCGAGGAGGGCTTCTCCAGTTGCTTAGCGCGTCCTCGTCACCGTACCGTCGCTACCACCCCGCCGGAGTGCCGTAGCGCCTCAGCCAGTCTGCGCTACGCCATGCTGCTTTCGTCCAAGACTTGAGGACTCAGCCTCCGGGCCTTCTATCTTTCGAGGCCACCTATGCGTTCACTCTCGTTACGGTCCGGCAACTCGCCGACCACCCCTTACGGTGGTCGTGTCAATGGGCTTCAGTTCATCGGTTTCCCTCCTCCCTGCCATCCAAACTACAGGGCTCTGGCTCTTACCCCGGCGGGTCTATCCCCCGCTGAACGCGCCAGCCTTTGCTGGACGCACAAGTCCTTAATCAGATTCTCTTGGTTGCCTCGCCCCTGCGCGATGCGCAGTGTTGTATCCCATGTAGATTCGCGGACGGTTTCCCGGATTATTTCTGAGGGTCGAGGGTCGGATTTCCCACATTGTGGCCGCGGCTATGGGGAGCAGCAGAGGCGGGTCGGAGACGCCTCGGTGACGCCGAGGAGGCGGACCGGTGTCAGAACGGCAAGTCGTCATCAGAGAGGTCCTGGTGGGCGGCCGCTGGCGGCGCCGAGTGGTCGTGGAGTTGGTCGTGTTCTTGGTGCGCGGCATAGTAGCGGCGCAACTGGCCGTAGTAGCGGTTTTCGATGGCGGCGGCGATGAGGTAGAGGCTTTCGACGAGGTGGGCGACGGCAGCGTCGTGGAGATCGTCAGGCAGAGGGAGACGCAACGGGCAGCGCGAGCATTGCTCAGGTGATGGGTAAGGCGGGCAGGTCATGGCAGTCCTTTTGGTGCGCAGTCAGGGGCGCAACTCGTCGAGGGCGCGTTGCAGGTGTTCGTGGTTGACGGTGTGCGCGCTGTCGAGAGCTGCCGCCCAGAGGGCGTAATGAGCGATCCGGTTGATCTGGCGAGGCAGACCGCGAGAGGCCTGGAACAAGGCCTCGACGGCGGGCGGCTCGAACAACGGCAACTCGGAACCGGCGAGACGCAGGCGATGGGTGAGATAGGAGTCGAGTTCGTCGCGGTCGAGACCGCCGAGATGGTGGCGGACGACGAGGCGCTGGTTGAGCGATTCGTGGATCGCCATGGAGAGGCGGCGGCGCAGTTCGGTGAGGCCGACCAACAGCAGACACAGCCGGTGATCGGAGTCCATCGAGTAGTTGGTCAAGAGTCGCAGGTCGTCGAGTACGTCGTTGCGCAGGAATTGCGCCTCGTCGACGATCAGGACGGGCAGCAGTTTGGACTCCTGAACGAGGCGGGTGATCTCGGCGCGGATGGCGCGGTAGGCGGTGGCGCGGGAGCGCTCGGTGGGCAGGCCGAGTTGCCAGGCGATGGACTTGTACATGTCGAGGACGTTGCCGGTGGTGAGGGAGACGTAGTAGACGCGGAACAGGCCGGGGTGGAGGTTGGCGGTGACGTGTCGGCAAACGGTGGTCTTGCCGCAGCCGACCTCGCCGGTCAACAGCCCGAGGCCGCGCAATTGGAGCAGATGCATGAGGCGCGCGACCGCTTCGTGGTGGGCGCTGAAGGCGAACAGTTCGTCGGCTTGGAGGTTGGCGGCGAAGGGGAAGCGGGTGAAAGCGAAGTGGCGCAGATAGGTCGTATCGGTGGTCATATCAGTTGTCCTTCTGCTGGTGCTCGTGCTGCTGATCGAGATCGCGGAGCGCGAGGGGCGAGGGCGGCGGCTCGGGAGCGGGGCGATCAGGTTCGATGTGGCGCGAGGGCCGGGCGCGTTTGACGGCGGTGTTGGCGTAGGCGTCGAGGATGGTGGCGAGGCCGGCATCGCGACCGTCGTGGACGACCTGGAGCGGTCTTGTCGGGGGTACGCTCGGATCGTAGCGCAGGGTCACGGTGTGGCCGACCAGGAGCGCGTCGACCTCGTACAGCCGCCCGACGAGGGATACGGTGCGGTCTTTCATGACGCGGCGTTTGGCCTCGAACAGAAACAGATCGTCAAGATCGACGGCGTCGTCGACGTAGCGCACCTCGCCGCCGGCGAGGCCCCACTGATCGAGGGGCGTTTTGCCGTCGGCCAGGCCGCGATGCGGGGCGTGGTGGTATTCACCTTCGACGTAGGCCCACAGACGCCGATTGAGAGCCTCGATGTTGGCGGTGTCGGCGGTCTGCAAAGTGGTCAGGAACTGGCTGCGTACGGTGCGGAACCAGCGTTCGATTTTGCCCTTTCCGGCGGGCTGATAAGGGCGTGCGTGAATCAGCGCGATGCCGAGCTTGGCGCACACCAGGGCGAGGTGCTGGGAGCGGTAATTCGCGCCGTTGTCGACAAATAGGCGGTGCGGCAAGCCGCGGCGGATGAGTGCCTGCTTGAACACCGGCAGGAAGGCGGCGGTGTTCTCCCCGCGGGCAAAGGCAGCGTACGGGATGACGCGGGTGGCGTCGTCGATGAATGCGATCAGGTAGGTTTTGTGGCGCTGACGACCGGCGCCGACCTTGGGGCCGTGCATGACATCGCTCATCCACATCTCGCCAGCGTATTTGAAGGAGAAGCGGCGGCGGTCGACGCCAAGCGGCTGGTCGGAGCGTTTGGTCATAAGCCCCTCACGGCTCAACAGACGGTGCACGGTGGACGGCGGCAGGCGGAGGGCGTCGGGGAGTAGACCGGAATCGTGGGCGCTTTGGATCACCTGTCGCACTGACCATATGGAGTGCTCGGCTTTGATGGCTACCAGCAGCTCGGCAACGTCCGGCGACAGCCGCCGGGACTGGCCGCGGTCGGCGCGCGGCTTGGGATAGAGGGCATCGAAGCCGCCTTGCCGGTAGTGGTGCAGCCAGTCGCGGATGGTCTCGGCGGCGACGCGGGTGCGCTGGGTGCCGGGGATGGTGTGCTCCTGCTCGGCCTTGGCCTGCATCATGGCGCCGATGCCGGCGGAGCCGGACGGGAGCAACAACAGGTCGGCAATGGTGCGGTAACGGAACAGCGCGATCTCCCGCCTCAGGTGGTCATCAGGAACGTTCATGGGCGTCCTCCTCGTGATTGCGGGTCTGGCGACCCGCTGCTGAGGAAAGCTACGGGGGGTGCGCCGGTGGGGCAGGCCCCAGGTTGTGTTGACGGCGGGATTTGCGATTCCCCGCGCCAATCCCGTGGTGGCGAAAACCGAGCGGCGCCGGCAGCGCCGGCAGCCAGACCGCAGTCAGACTGCGCAACGTCAGCAACGCCGCCTTGGTGCCAAGACGCTTGCGGAACGCGGCCACGTCGGCGTTACAGCGCGCGAACTGTTCCGGCAGCAGGCCAACCACATGCCGCAGGGCGTGGTGCACCGAGCGCACGCGGCGCTGTACCCAGCGCATCGCGCCGGCCAATTCGATGGCATCAGGGCGCAGTTTGTCTGCCGCCTTGATCAGACTCGGCGTCTGCTCGGCAACCGCGACCACCGCTTCCAGCTCCTTGAGGGTTCCCGGCAGCCGCGCAGCCAAGCAATCGGGCAGTAAACTGAATGTGGTGTGAGATTCAGGACAGTACCAGCGGGCAATCCGCGTGCCGACCGGTGTCTTGCGTGGATAGGTGCCGTGACGGGCGAATGAGCATCCGCCCTGGGAGTGATTCGGGCACCGCTCCAGCCTTGCAGCGCACCAGGCTTCGGCGCTAACGTACTCCTCGCCGGTGTGCCCCGATTCGTATCGAAGTTGCACCGGCCACGGCCCGGCGGGGGAGTACCCGCGCGGGCCATTTTCTTCTCCCTGATTATGGTTCCAAGAGACTAACCCGCACCAACGGCATCGGGAACCGTGGGAACCGTCCGCTGAGCCGCGTATTCTGCGCACCCAGCCGTGAGAGTGATCCTGCGTTAGCCCGCTCTCCACCGTCTTCCCAGTCGATCCGTCACTGAATCAATCCGAGCAGAAGGCTTGGGCTTCTAACGACTTACCTTGGGATACAACACTGGTCATAGTAGCCACTGTCGGCGCGCATCCGCAGCGCCCGAAAGTGTTCCCCCACCCGCTTGATCATTCCCGGTAGTACGTCCTGGCTGCCGTAGCTGGTGTGCCGGTAGCCTTCCCGCAGATCCATATAGAGCAGGTCACCGGTCTCCGCCAGCGGTAGGGTCGAGGACTGGCGCGCCGCCTGTAGGGTCCAGTGAATCCGGCCCCACTGGTCACGTTTCCAGCCCCCGCCTCGTCAAACGCAGCATGCGGATTTCCCGCACTACGCTTTCCTGCCTGCTTCGCGTCAAGGGTTATGTGGCCGTTCGCGTCGGGAGCGCTTTCAGAGCAGCCCATAGCAGCCGCGTCCTACTCCACCTCTTCCAACCGTGCCCCCAGTGTTTCCGCTGGGTTCAGCCTTCTCCTTCACGTATATCCTCTGTCTCAGGTCCCGCAGTTCATCGGCGCCTTTATCATCTCGCCTCTGCCTCCCTTGTTGCCAAAGTCATTACAGACAGCGGGGCCGCTTCCCTCCACCGGCGTTACCCGGCTTCCCTGGTACTACCAACCCCTCCGCCACCCTCTCGCCTGTCAGCCGACTTCCCGGTGCTCCCGGTTATACGGCCTACCTTTGCTCCGCCGATTTCTCGCCGGGGCGAGGAGGGCTTCTCCAGTTGCTTAGCGCGTCCTCGTCACCGTGCCGTCGCTACCACCCCGCCAGAGTGTCACAGCGCTTCAGCCAGTCTGCGCTACGCCATGCCGCCTTCGTCCTACGGAAACGGACTCGGCCTCCGGATCTAATGTGTTCTCGAGGCTACCTGTGCGTTCACTCTCGTTACGGCCCGGTAACTCGCCGACCACCCTTTACGGTGGCCGTGTCAATGGGCTTCAGGTCATCGGTCTCCCTCCTCCCTGCCATCCAAGCTACGGGGCTCTGGCTCTTACCCCGGCGGGTCTGTTCCCCCGCTGAACGCGCCAGCCTTTGCTGGACGCACTCCCGTACAGCACGCTATAGCTCCACGTGTTGTTGTAGGCGAAGTCCGCTCCTTCTTTCTTTTCCCCATACACTTCATGAATCGACGAGTCCAGGTCGATGGTAGCCACCTCACGTCGCACCCGCGGCAGCATGGCGAACGACTGCTGTTGCAGGTCCTCCCCCACCTCACGTAACTCGCTGAGCGCTACCGCATTCCGATCCTCACCAAAGCGCGCCAGAAAGTCACCTGTCGTGGTCGCATGCGGAATCCGCTCGGTACCCAGTAGCCGCTTTGCTCCCTGATCGTCTCGGAACCGGTTGATGTCGCTGAGCGTGCTCCCCCCCGTCAGCATATTGTAGATCATGGTCAGGATGTGATCGGACTCCGTATACCACTTGCAACGGCGCAACACGCGGACCGCTGCATCGATCGCAGGGGCCACCCCCAGGCGCTCTACGAGCTGTCGTATAATGGCCAACCCAGACCAACTCACCAGCGGAGCGCCGCGGTGCTCGGCGACCTGTATCGGTGGATACGAGAATTCCGGTTGACAAGAATCGTCAGTATGGTAATCTGGTGACTGTATCAATTTGGGTCCTCCTTGGTGTTTGACGGGAACGTGTTTAGATACTTTCCACTAAAGCACTTGGGAGGATCTTTTTCAACCCATTAGGAGCCGAATCGCTTATTTAGGGAAATATCATTGTATTGCGGAGGCAGTCAAGCAAAACAAGTACGACCTACGACGTGCCGCGGTATCTCAACCCGCCCGGCACCCTCGTCGGGATCGCAGTTGCGGGGTGGTGTGGGCGTCTCGGGGCGCTACCGAAGTCCGCGAGAGAATGCCGGTAGCACCTCTTCGTTCAGCCGCTGATACACCGCGGGGTGCTGCGGGATCCCCGCGAAACAGAACTCCTCAACTCCGGCAGCGATGAAATCACCGCACTTGTCGATGACGCGCTGCACCGACCCGATCGGCTTCCAGTCGTCATCGGCGCGCAACTTTTTGGCGTTCTGCTCATCGTCCATGATGCGCAGAGGGATGTGGACGGTGCGCGAGATCTCGCCCGGATCGCGACCGACCGCCTCGCAGTGGCGGTCGAGCACCGCGCATTCCTGCTTGAATTCTTCCGGGCTGGAGATGACGTTCATGATGTCGCCATACTGAGCGAGGGTCTTCAAGGTCCGCCTGCGGCCCTTGCCGCCGACCATGATTGGAATGGCGTCTTGCCGCTTGCGCCCGCGCGGCCCGGCGCCGCGGTAGTGGTTCGGTACGAACGGCGCCTCCGTCAGCCGATAATACTTGCCTTCGTAATTGACCAACTCCTGCGGGCCGGCGTGAAACAGCATCCGGATCAGTTGACAGGCTTCCTCCAGGCGATCGGACCGCTCCTTCAACGAAGGGAAGTCCCAGCCGTAGGCTTCGTGCTCGCGGACGTGCCAGCCCGCGCCGATGCCGAGGATGGCGCGGCCCTTGGAGACTTCGTC
Organism: Spirochaetia bacterium; assembly: GCA_965262935.1. Lineage (GTDB taxonomy): Bacteria > Spirochaetota > Spirochaetia > SZUA-6 > Bin103 > Bin103. The sequence continues at coordinate 4,394,867 of OZ253572.1, forward strand.
CAGAGTCACCGCCATTTTCGCCAGCAGCGCCGGGTTGCGGTAGGTGTTCCCGGTAACCAGAGCGCCCAGCTCGAGTCTGGTGGTGACCGCCGCCATGCTGCCCAGCAGCATCCAGCCCTCCAGATTCGGCCGCAGCTCTACGGCCCGGCCGCCCAGGGGGGGAACGAAATGGTCATAGACGTAGGCGCTGGTCCAGGTTCCCGCCTCCATCACCCGCAGTACCGACGTGATCTCGTCCCACGACGTGCCGACATTGTACAACTGCGCTCCAAACATGGTCAGACGCTACCGCCGCTCTGCCGCCACGTCAACCAACCCGATAGCTGCTCATACGCACCCGGCGAGGGCCGGTACTTACTTGCCGAACCGCCCAAGAGTGCACTACACTATGCCATATGGCAACTGTTGCCCCTGCGCTGCATGACACTCGCCGCAGCCCGACCACTGCAATCAGCGACGCCGAGACCGGTGCCCTGCTGCGCGCGTTCTTCAATCTGGTGCGGCGTTGGGCGCTCAACGACCAGCAGGGGCGAATCCTCCTGGGCGAGCCGGCCGCGCGCACCTACGCGCGCTGGAAAGCCGGACATGTCGAACTGTCGCGCATTTCACGCGACACCCGTGAGCGCCTGTCCATACTGATGGGCATTCACAAGAGCCTGCGCTACCTGTTTCCCGATCCGGCGCGCGGTTACCACTGGCTGCGCAAGCCCAACCAGGCGTTCGGCGGCCAACCGGCGTTGCACCGGCTGCTGGCCGGATCGATCCCGGATCTGGCCGCCGTACGCGCCTATCTCGACGCACAACGCAGCGGTTGGTGATCCCACCGGTCAGCCGCGTTCGCTGGCCGCGGGCCGTTCGCCTGGTTCGGTCGATCTATCCCCCGATCGCCCTGTTCGAGGACATTGCCGATCCGGCCGACTGGGAATTGGTCGCCGCTGCCGAAGCCAAGACCAACCCGCGGGTACGCGACGAAATCGGCGCCATCCATCTGGTGCCGGCGGCGCGGCGCGTGTCCGGGCCCGGCGCCAGTTGGGCGATGGCCCCGTTCTGCCACGTAACGCGCGACCGGCCGAGCCGGTTCAGTGACGGGAGCTACGGCGTGTACTACGCGGGAGACCGCTTCGCGGTTGCGCTGGCGGAGACGGTGTTCCACTTCGAGCGCTTCATGGCGGCGACCGATGAGGATCCGGCCACGGCCGATTACCGCGAGCTGGTCAGCCGTATCGACGCGGACCTGCACGACCTGCACGACCTGCGCGACACGGCGGCGTTCGACGCCGCGCTCGCCGCGGACGACTACGCTGCTGCGCAGTCGTTGGCGCACGAACTGCGCCGCAACCATGCCAGCCACGGCATCGTCTATCCGAGCGTGCGCCACCCCGCGGGTGCGGCGGTGGCCGCCTTCTGGCCCGATGTGGCTGGCCTTCCGGTCCCCGGCAGACACCTCTGCTATCGCTGGGACGGCCGTCGGGTGGATGCATGGTTGGTGTACGGCGAAGCCGACTGGCGCCCTCGGTGATCGGCCGCCGCCGCTCCCGGTCACGGCGAGCAGCGCTGCAACACTTCTTGACCATTCCGGGGCTCATGTGCCTTGCGCGGGGATCCCCTTTGCGACGCGCTCGTACACCGCGGCCATCGCCGCGATGAATGAGGTGTTGCGGGGCCAGAACTCCGGATAATCGCCCTCCCGGCGCAGCAGCAGCGCGGACACTGGCGGGGCCTGGCCCTCCGCCGTCACCTCTCGCGGCAGCGGCCTCCCACGCCAGAACGCCCGCAGGTCGGAGGCCGGGGTCGCACTGCCGCTCGTTGTCACCGCGGGGAAGCGCGGCTCCCGCAATGCGGCCGCAAGATCGGGATCTCCCGCGCCGGCATCGCCGAGCAGCGCCGCGCCGAATTCGGACTCCGAGACGGCCTGCCGGAGCTGCCAGCGATCCATGCCCCGCAGTTCGAACAGCAACAGGGGATCGCGGTCGAGCAGCGCCGCGACGTGGAAGTACACGCCCGCCACGTGTTTGCACGGATTGGCCCAGTCGGGACACGAACAGGACGAGCGAATCTCCTTGCCGGTGCGCGGCAGCAGCTTGATGCTCGACCCGGCGAACGCCTTCTCGATCGTGGGCGGCACCTCGCCCAGAATCAGATGCGTCACCCAGTCCGCATTGGATCCCAATCGCTTGAGAATCGCTTTCCAGCGCGCCGCTGCGACCTTCTCGAACTCGATCTTCACGGTGTAGTAGGGGGTCTCGTAGACACCGAAATGGGGATTGATGTTGCCGACCATCGTGGCTTCGATCTCGCCCTGCCGGATCGAGAACTCCGTCCGTCTGCGCGGCGCGGCATAGCCACGACCGCGCGCCAGCCGCCCCGCGTCCATGCAGCCCTCCAAGGCGTTCAGGAACTCCTCACCCCACCAGGTCTTGCTCTGCCCTGCCATGCGCCGCCCTCCTCGTCAGCCCACCACCGCGTCGCCGCGGTCCAGCGCGATCAACTGGCGAAAGGCGTCGTTGTCCAGATTCGCCAGCCACGACTCGTCGCCGCCCACGATATCTTCCGCCAGCTTCTTCTTGGACTCGATCAACTCGTCGATGCGCTCCTCGAGCGTGCCCATGGTCACCATCTTGTGGACGAACACGCTCTTGCGCTGCCCGATGCGGTAGGCGCGGTCCGTGGCCTGATTCTCGACGGCCGGATTCCACCAGCGATCGAAGTGAATGACGTGATTCGCCCGCGTCAGCGTGATGCCCGTGCCGCCGGCACGCAACGACAGCACGAAGATCGCCGGCTCGGTATCGGGATCCTGGAACTCTTCCACCATGTGCTCGCGCCGTGCCCGCGGCGTGCCGCCATGCAGATAGTACACCGCGCCGCCGTAGCGCCGGCGGAACAATGCTTCCAGCGACTTGCCGATTTCCGTGAACTGCGTGAATACCAGCACCGATTCGCGCTCGGCCTCGATCTCGTCGAGCATCGCGCAAACGCGCGCCAGCTTGTGCGAACGCGTCTCGGTGAACTCGCTGGCATCCTGGAGAAACTGCGCTGGATGGTTGCAGATCTGCTTCAAGCGCAGCAGTGTGGACAGCAACAGCCCCTGGCGCCCGCTGTCGTCGGCGTCCTGCAGCTTCGCTTCCAGGTCGCGGACAACCGCTTCATACAGGGTGGCTTGCTCGGGAGTCAGATTGCAGTAGGAGTTCTGTTCGACCTTGTCGGGCAGATCCTTGATGATCGCCCGGTCGGTCTTCATGCGGCGCAGGATGAACGGCCGCACCAGGCTGCGCAGACGCTCGGTCGCCGCACGATTGCGGTCGCGCATGATTGGCCGCTCCACGTTCTTGCGAAACTCGGCCATGGTGCCCAGGAAGCCGGGATTGAGCACACTGAACAGCGACCACAGGTCCATGAGCCGGTTCTCGACGGGAGTGCCGGTCAGGGCGATGCGCCGCGGCGCCGGGATGCCGCGGATCGCCTTGGTCACTGCTGCCGTGGGGTTCTTGACGTTCTGGGACTCGTCGACGACCAGGCGCCACCAGCGCACCTTGCGCAGGACCGCTGCGTCCAAGCGGGCGACTCCGAACGAGGCGACGACAATGTCGATGCCGCGAATCGCTGCCTCGAACGCCGCCCTGGTCTTGACCCGCTGCGGCCCGTGGTGGAGGAAGGTGGCTAGCGTCGGCGCGAAACGCCTCGCTTCGCGCTGCCAGTTCCCGACCACTGAAGTGGGTGCGATGAGCAGAGTGGGCCCGGCATCCGGGTTGCGCGCCTTGTCCTCCAACACCGCGGCCAGCACCTGAATGGTCTTGCCCAACCCCATGTCGTCGGCCAGGCACGCTCCGAAGCCGAGGCGCTCCAGGTATGCCAGCCAGGAGAAGCCGCGCACCTGGTAGCCGCGCAACTCGCCGGCGAACCCGGCGGGCTGGTCGAGCAGTTCCAGCGCGCCGGTGCCGCGCAGTATGGCGAGCATGCGGCCGACGGCGCCTTCGCAGACCACTTCGAGAGCGTCGGAACCCGCCTCGGCGCGCAACAGGTCGGCCACCGTCATGGTCTGCGCGCCGGCATCGGCCGCCCAGTACTCTTCCAGGCGCGCTACCTCGTCGCCGTGCAGCTCCATCCACTGCCCGCGCAGCCGGACCAGACCTTCCTTTGCCGCAACGATGCTGTGCCACTCGCTCGGGGTGATCGGCTCGCCGTCCAGGACCACCTGCGCATTGAACGCGAGCAGCGTGTCGAAACCCAGTATCGACGGCGACTCGGATCCGGGTGCGGCTGCGCCGTTGGCAGCGGCCGCGGCGCCGGAGCTGCGCGTCGTCAAGCGCAGGCGCAGGCGCCGCTGGCCGGTCACGGTCCACCACGCCGGAACGATGACCCGGAACCCCGCTCCTTGCAGGATCGGGGCCTGCTGGCGCAGGAATTCGAGCGCCTCGGCGCGATCCAGGACCACTTCCGCAGGAGCCTCGCTGTCCATGCCTGCCCAGAGCCCGGGGTAGATGCGCGCCGCCTGCCCCAGTTGCAGCAGCACCTCGCGCACGCTGCGCGCCGCCGGCCGCTCGGAGTTGCCGGATCCCCAATAGTCGGCGAGCGGCACGAGCAGTGACGGATCGCGACGCGATGACAGCAGCCATTCGAGACGCCAGGTGTCGGGCGACCCGCCCGGCGCGTCAGCCAGCCGGAAGCACACCCGTTCGTCCGCGGCGAGCGCCGACCGCCGCATGCGGTCGCGCCAGCGCCGCCATTGCACCCAGGTGTGTTCACCGATAGGGGCCCCGTGCTCCCGTTCGGTCGGGCGACCGGGCGCAGCCCGCGGCAGGGCTTGCACCAGAAACGACCCCTGGACGCTCTTCAATGCCGTCTGCGTAAACCGCGTGCCGCCAACCAACCGGTGCAGATGCACTGCCAGGAAGTGGCGCAGGAGCGCGCGCGGCTCGTGCAACTCGGCCTGCTCTGCCTCCTCGGGCTGCGCTCCGTTCTGTTGCGGCGCCGCCGCCCACAGAGCCCGGCACGCGCCCGGCATGGCGCGGGCGAATGGCTCCACAATGCTCTCCTCGGCGGTGGCGGCGAATTCCCAGCCCGCTGCGAACCGAACCGCAGGCTTGCGGACCTTCTTGCGGCGCTTGCCGCGCGCCTGCGGAACCGGCGCAGCCCCCGGTTGCGCCGCGTAGATTGCCGGCACATACTCGTGGTGGCGAACGGCGCGCTCGAAGCTCGCGGCCAGGCGGCTCCAGAAGTGCAAATCGTCCCCGATCCGAATACCCTGCGCCACACCGTGGCGCGGCGTCATGTGCGTGCGCTGATCGAGCGCGCGGAGCATGGCGAGCGGGTTGGCGACCTCCGCCACGTCCACCCGCCAGGTCTCCCAGCACGTTATGGCAGCGATCTCCTCATCCAACTCCGCCTGCAACTCCAGCGAAGGCGCGGGTTGCACGCCGTCGCCGGGCAATGTCGCCCAAGCCGAATCGCGCTTGGACGCCAGACCGGCGGCTTCGAACAGGTGTGGCCACGCCTCCGCGAGCGCGTCCGCGAGTTGCTCCCGGCGCAGTTGAAACGGATGGTCGCCGGCGCGCCGGCGGCGCGTTCGGTGCGCGGTTTCAGCCCACACCAGGAACCGGCCGCCGGCCTCGCCGGGCACCCATCCGCCGTGCAGGACACACGCCGCCCCTGCCTCCTTGCGCCCATCCGGCGCCGCGAGATGCGATGTTCCCTTCACCCTCCGTACCCTCGTTGACCCAGGATATTTTGTCTACACCGCAGCGCGGCAATACCACGCGGACGAGCCGGGTTTGCCGTTGATCGTGCCGGTACAAGATTCGCTGGCCGCGCGGGCCGCGACACGGGGGGTGACTTCCGATACGGTGACGATGGAGGAGCACAGCGTGCAGATAGCGGACATACGGAGCGTAGGGGTTGCCGGGGGCGGCACCATGGGGTTCGGCATCGCCGTCAATTTCGCACTGGCGGGTTACCCGACGATGGTCTACGACCTGACCAATGAGGTGCTGGAGCGATCGCTCGCCAACGTACGAGCGGCGTTGGAGCTGTTCGTGGAGGAGGGACTGATCGCCAGGCAGCGCGCCGATGACGCGGCCGCCAGGATCACCACCACGACCGATCTCGAACGATTGGCCGAGCATGGCGACTTCATTACCGAGGCGATCGTGGAGCGCCTGGCCGACAAGCAGGAGCTGTTTGGCGCCCTCGACCGGCTGTGCGCGCCCGGCAGCATCGTGGTCAGCAACACCTCCCGCCTGATGCTCAGTGACATCGCCGTGCACGTCGAACGGCAGGAGCGGATCGGGCTGACCCATTATTTCGTGCCACCGCACATCGTACCCGGCGTGGAGGTGGCCAAGGGCCCCGGCACCAGCGACGAGACCTACCAGATCATGTGCGAGCTGATGCGGAGGACCGGGAGGATACCGATTCCGATCCGGAGCGAGCTGCCCGGCTACCTGATCAACCGCCTGACGGCAGCCCTGTCCCGGGAGGCGTTGCGCCTGTGGGCCGAGGGGGTGGCCACCGCCGAGGACATCGAGCTTGGCGTGAAGAGCACCATCGGGTTTCGCATGCCGTTCCACGGCCCCTTCGGCCACTACGACTTCTCCGGCGCATGGCGATGGCCCGACGACCCCGCGGCCAACCGCAAGCCGCTGCCGGAGCCGAGCGAAGAGGTACGCGCCAAGATCCAGGCGCGCATGGCCGAGCGCCGCCCCTGGTTCCACGACCCGGACCACATCGGCGAAGCCGCGCTGGTCCGCGACCGCGAGTTCGTCCGCCGCCGCAAGGCGCTCTACGGCGTCCCCCGCTACGGCCCGCCGGCCACTACCGACGGCAGCTGAGGCGATGGGGCGCGCTGCTTTTGCATTGCACCCGCAAACGATGGCCGCTACGGACGGCACCACGCGTACGCGGTACAGCTACACCCTCAATCCGGAGTCGGGCGTGCCGCGGCAGTGGTGCGGACAGCGCAAGACCACCGGCTGCCCGACCCGCGCAGCCGCCGAGCGGTTCGTACGCTAGCGCATCGCGGAACTGCGGCGCAGGCCGCCGCCGGCCACCCCGCCGGTCGAGTGCTCGCACCTGCTGCAAGACCCTGACCGGTGGCGCGCCGCGGCCGAGGAGCGCGGCTACCTGTTCTTCCGCGGCGGCCTGTTGCCGGCCGCCGCGGTGCTCGAGGTCAGGCGCGACGTGGCCGGGGTGTTGCGGCGCGACTGTGCGGTGATCCACGAGCCCGGCGACGAGGGTCTACGCACCCCGAACGCGCCATTATGCAAGCCTTGGGTCCGCTTGCCAGAGTTGACGGGTATCACGATCCCGTGGTAGGTTTGCGCAACAGTTCGCCCCCGACATCCTAGCGTAATGTTGCTTAATTGAGGATTTAGGAATGAACGAAGCCGTTTTCCAGCTGCACAGCTATGCTTCGCGTGGACTGTCGTCCTCTTTGGCGGCCTATCGAAAGAGAGTCTTTGAACTCGTAGACCAGAAATCTGGAGAAGCAATTTACAACGGTTCTATTGAGCATGCCTCTATAGTTATCGAGGCCCTCTTTACGTATGCCAAGAGCACAGTAAAGATCCTTACAGGCGTTCTCAATCCCGCCGTCTACGGTTCTATTGAGGTAATACTTGCGGCACACACCTTTCTGAGTAAGCCGTCTAGCCGAATCGATATTTTGTTAGAAGATCCGTCTGCTAAACCCTTGAATCCTTTCTTTTCATTACTTGGGGATCGCAAAAACCTGTTCGTCAGATGTATGCCACAACACATGCGAATCAACTACCGTTGTCACTGCGCTATCGCGGACACAGACGGCTATCGTTTCGAGGCCGACAAGGAAAAGCCATTTGCTGTCGCGGCTTTTGGCGACACCAAAGGCGGTAACGTTCTCAATGAGTTATTCTCTGAGTTATGGGGACTAGCCGAAGACTACAACGAGAACTAAGACGTAGTGGCGAATGCGATAGGTGCAGTAAGCACTCTTGCGAGTCTTTGTTTAGCCTTTGGCGTAGCCTACTTGCTACTAGATCCGTTTCATTTTCGCGACGCAATACGAGTGTATGCGGCGGGTGTACTCAATGACCTGGACTTCGACAAGGGAGCCCTCGACGAATATAAGGACAGAGAGTACTACCGTCGACTTATGGTTTTGGCGGGAAAGCAAAACGGAGCCGGCGAGATAAACATACCCGCGCTACTAAGAGCCGTACTAGCCGGCGTCGATCGAGTGCTCGCTGGCGCTATTATCTGGCTATCCTTATTTGGGGTCATTGCACTAGGGTGCCTCCAGTCCTTTACAAGAGCAGAATTCGATCTGGGTCAGTGGGCTTCTATACCGTCGTGCTTGATATTCTCTGTGTCTCTCTTGTGCGTTACCTGTATGGCGTTTATTGGCGGTAGGGTTGTTACTCAAGCAACGGAATCGGCCGATGAGTGCAAGGTCGAGCTAACTGGTTTTATGAAGCCATCGGGTGGCCTTGGCAGTTAACCATCCCAGAATAAGCGATAAAGGGTGGATCGGACAGGGGAGTGACCAGGATCTGGCAGAATTGGCACGTTACACGCGCTTTTCGATGTGGAAATGCGGCTCGGACATCATTCCTAGGGCGAATAGATTGCCAACCCGATAATGAACAGGGTCACGTCAACATGCGGCGGTAGAATCGACTTTCTGTGGCAGTCTCGGGGCGCACCTCTCCGTGCCACGAGACTAACAAGAGCAGCCGTCTAGACCGGGAGCGCAGCGAGCCGGGAGAACGCTTTACCGAACCTCTGATAGTACTCACCCGCAGGCAGTTTGAGCAGCACGCCACGCCCAGTCGTTGCCACCATCCCCGCTTGGCATATCCACAGATACAAAAAGCGCTTGAAACGCAGCACCGCTCCATCGCCTAGCTGAAGCAGATTCAGCATCCAGGTCTTCAGGTTCCAGGCCAGCGCAGCGATCAGAAAGTATGCTCGGTTGGCCGCCAGAAATCCGGTCGGGACATGGGACAGTCCCAACCCATGCTTAAAGTCCTTAATCAGATTCTCTTGGTTGCCTCGCCCCTGCGCGATGCGCAGCACCGCAGTGTTGCTGCGCGTCGAGTTGGTCACCACGATCCAGTAGGCGTACTTCCTCATGCCATCGTCCAGGTACAATTGCTTGTCATCCTTGTCGATGATCGGCGTCCGCTTGATCACGAACCGGTACGGCTCACTCCAACTGTCAGGGCGAAATACCATCGACGCTATCTCGGGCTTGCCTTTGAACCAGCTCTTCGGCCGGCGCTCTATGGTGATCTTCCGCTTCAGGTTCTCCCGCCGCTTGCGCCGGCGCCCGCTGCGCCCCCCTCTGCTTAACTCGTTGTCCTGAAATGGGTTCCATGCGCTTGCCGGGAGCGCATGCACGGCCTTCATCACATTCGCGTGCTTCTTGGCCACGATGAAGAACTCTACTCCCCGAGCCGCGCAGATCTGCACCAGTTTCTGGTCATAGTAGCCACTGTCGGCGCGCATCCGCAGCGCCCGAAAGTGTTCCCCCACCCGCTTGATCATTCCCGGTAGTACGTCCTGGCTGCCGTAGCTGGTGTGCCGGTAGCCTTCCCGCAGATCCATATAGAGCAGGTCACCGGTCTCCGCCAGCGGTAGGGTCGAGGACTGGCGCGCCGCCTGTAGGGTCCAGTGAATCCGGCCCCACTGGTCACGTTTCCAGCCCCCGCCTCGTCAAACGCAGCATGCGGATTTCCCGCACTACGCTTTCCTGCCTGCTTCGCGTCAAGGGTTATGTGGCCGTTCGCGTCGGGAGCGCTTTCAGAGCAGCCCATAGCAGCCGCGTCCTACTCCACCTCTTCCAACCGTGCCCCCAGTGTTTCCGCTGGGTTCAGCCTTCTCCTTCACGTATATCCTCTGTCTCAGGTCCCGCAGTTCATCGGCGCCTTTATCATCTCGCCTCTGCCTCCCTTGTTGCCAAAGTCATTACAGACAGCGGGGCCGCTTCCCTCCACCGGCGTTACCCGGCTTCCCTGGTACTACCAACCCCTCCGCCACCCTCTCGCCTGTCAGCCGACTTCCCGGTGCTCCCGGTTATACGGCCTACCTTTGCTCCGCCGATTTCTCGCCGGGGCGAGGAGGGCTTCTCCAGTTGCTTAGCGCGTCCTCGTCACCGTGCCGTCGCTACCACCCCGCCAGAGTGTCACAGCGCTTCAGCCAGTCTGCGCTACGCCATGCCGCCTTCGTCCTACGGAAACGGACTCGGCCTCCGGATCTAATGTGTTCTCGAGGCTACCTGTGCGTTCACTCTCGTTACGGCCCGGTAACTCGCCGACCACCCTTTACGGTGGCCGTGTCAATGGGCTTCAGGTCATCGGTCTCCCTCCTCCCTGCCATCCAAGCTACGGGGCTCTGGCTCTTACCCCGGCGGGTCTGTTCCCCCGCTGAACGCGCCAGCCTTTGCTGGACGCACTCCCGTACAGCACGCTATAGCTCCACGTGTTGTTGTAGGCGAAGTCCGCTCCTTCTTTCTTTTCCCCATACACTTCATGAATCGACGAGTCCAGGTCGATGGTAGCCACCTCACGTCGCACCCGCGGCAGCATGGCGAACGACTGCTGTTGCAGGTCCTCCCCCACCTCACGTAACTCGCTGAGCGCTACCGCATTCCGATCCTCACCAAAGCGCGCCAGAAAGTCACCTGTCGTGGTCGCATGCGGAATCCGCTCGGTACCCAGTAGCCGCTTTGCTCCCTGATCGTCTCGGAACCGGTTGATGTCGCTGAGCGTGCTCCCCCCCGTCAGCATATTGTAGATCATGGTCAGGATGTGATCGGACTCCGTATACCACTTGCAACGGCGCAACACGCGGACCGCTGCATCGATCGCAGGGGCCACCCCCAGGCGCTCTACGAGCTGTCGTATAATGGCCAACCCAGACCAGCTCACCAGCGGAGCGCCGCGGTGCTCGGCGACCTGTATCGGTGGATACGAGAATTCCGGTTGACAAGAATCGTCAGTATGGTAATCTGGTGACTGTATCAATTCGGGTCCTCCTTGGTGTTTGACGGGAACGTGTTTAGATACTTTCCACTAAAGCACTTGGGAGGATCTTTTTCAACCCATTAGGAGCCGAATCGCTTATTTAGGGAACCATGTATGTTTTTGCTCAAAACACAGGTTGTCCGGCACGCCTGTTGGATACGTAGCAGGTGATCATCCGGTCGGCGAGCCATCGGGGAAGCCAATGGCTCGCCGACCGTACTCAGTTCTTCCAGAACAGTTGCTGCACCTCGTTGTGCAGGCCGCCGGCCCACTCCGCCGACAGCGGATACTGCTTGACCACGTTGCCCAGATTCTTCTTGGCGATCACCGGCTGCGGCACCATGCCGACGGTGCCGATGATGTACAGCTTCTCGGCCCACAGGTCGTAGATATTCTGCGACAGCTCGGTGTACTCGGGTGACAGGAACCGGGTGCGCGGCTTGCTGATGCCCCACTCGTACAGGTCCTTCACGTGCTGCGGCGGCTCCTCGCCCGGCAGCATGCCGTCCGCGTAGTCGGCCAGCGACTTGGTTCCCTTGCGGATGTCCTCGTTCGCCTGCAGCCACTGGTTCCACGCCGGACACCAGCGGCCGGGACCGGCGCGCGACCAGTTGTAGCTGGCCACCTCGGTGGTGGTCTCGAACGGGTGCGCGGTGATGATGTGATCGAGTGCCCGGCCGCGCTCGCTGAACAGCGCATTGGGCAATTCCTTGATCCCCACCTCCAGGCCGACGTCTTCCCAGTACTCCTTGACCAGCTCCAGCTCCAGCATGGTGCGGTTGGTGGCCTCCACCGCCAGGAACAGCGGCTCGCCGTCGGGCCGCAGGCGGAATCCGCGCGAATCCCGCGCGGTCAGGCCCACCTCGTCGAGCAGCCGGTTCGCCTCATCGGGATCGAACTGGTTGTACGCCCTGCCCCACTCTTCCTTGTAGAAGCTCGCGGTGGGCATGGCCGTGGCCTGGAACGGCACGCCGAGGCCGTGGTAGATCACCTTGTTGATCTCCTCGCGATTGAGGGAGATGGACAGCGCCTGCCGAAACCGGATGTCGTTCAGCACCTGGCGCAGGCCCGGATCCTCGTGATTCTGGTTGATCTCCAGACCGGTCTGCGCCGCCGTGATGCCCTCCGCCGGGTGCACGGTGTAATCGCCCGCCTCCTCGTTCTGCTTGTACAGCGTCCAGTTCTTGAATTCCGTGAACATGGAGGCGATGTCCGCCTCGCCCGAGATGATCTTGAGGTGGTACAGTTCCGCATCCACGATGGTGGCGACCACGCGGTCGATGTAGGGAAGCTGCTGGCCCGCCTCGTCGACCTGGTAGAACCACGGATTGCGCTCGAATGCCTTGACGGTGTTGGTCAAGTCGGAGATTCGCCACGGCATCACCGTGGGCTTGTCGAGGTCGTTCAGCGGCGCCCACCAGAAGTGGTAGCGGAACGCCTCCGACCAGGAGTCGAAGCCCTCCTCGGCGGCCACCTTGTCGGCGTCCTCGTTGTGGTTGATGTGCCACTTCGCCAGGTAGTGCTTGGGGTGAAAGGCGACCCACTCGCCGCCCGGCCACTGCACCATGATCAACTCCATGGCGAAGTAGGGTTCGTCCATCTCGAAACGGACGGTGTAGTCGTCCAGCTTGACCACCCTGCTGACGCCGGGGAACAGGTTCCAGGTCTCCACCTGGTCGTTCCAGTGCATGTCCTCGAATGCGAAGATCACGTCATCGGCAGTAAGCGGGTGGCCGTCCGACCACTTCGCCCCCTCGCGCATGTAGACGGTGAAGCTCTTGCCGTCGTCGGTGAGCTCGTAGTCGCGCGCCAGGTCGGGCACCACCGAACCGTCCTCGGTCATCTCCAGGAACCGGGCGCCGGCGTTCTCGGGCGACTCGGTGACGTCGTTCCACGGGTTCTTGTCGAGGGAGACCACGTTCAGCGTACCGCCGTAGGTGCCGATCTCCTCCACCGCCGGCGCCACGTACGGTTCCAGCGGCAGCCGTTCGTCGACCGGCGGCAACTCTCCCGCCGCGACCAGCGCCGCCAGCATCGGCGCTTCCTTGTACTTGCCGGCCGGAACGGCCATTGCCGTGCCCGAGTCGGACGCCTCCTCGGTGGCGCCCGCCAGCAGTGCGAACGGCGCCAGCAACACCAGCGCTGCGCTCAGCAACAGTCCTCTGGTAATCATATGGATCTCCTCCTTGCGGTAATCCGTGTTCGATAGGTAATGGCCCACGGTAGTACGCGCCTGGGGGCCGGTCAAGCGAGCGACGAGCGCCGGTTGAGAGCCAACTGGATGATTCTACGCCGACGCACCGGCATCGGCGCCGAGACGCCCGCCCCCGCGCAGCCGCGGGTCGAGCAGGTCCCGCACCGCGTCGCCGAACATGTTCAGACTGTAGACCACAATCGTCAGGCACAGGCCGGGCCAGAGCGCCAGCCGCGGCGCCATCTCCATGTATTGCCGTCCTTCGCGGCTGAGCATCCCTCCCCAACTGGGAACGTCGGGCGGCAGACCGAATCCCAGAAAGCTCAGCGAGGCCTCGGCTATGATCACGCCACCGATGTTGACGGTGAAGATGACGATCGCCGGAGCCGCGATGTTGGGCAGCACGTGCCGGATGAGGGTCTCCCACTTCGAGCAGCCGATCGCCGCCGCGGCCTGAAAGTAGGCGTTCTCCTTTACGCCGATCACTGCGCTCCGCATTACCCTCGAGGCGGGGATGCCGCCAGATATGCCCAGCACCACGATGATCTGCAGCATCCCCCGCCCCAGCAGCGACATGATCGTCAACAGCAGCAGCAGTCCCGGAAACGACATCCACGCATCCACGAACCGCTGCATGATCAGGTCCAGCTTGCCACCGAGGAATCCCGTAGCGCCCCCGATCAGCACCGCCACCACCACGTTGAGCGTGGTAGCGGCCAGACCCACCACCAGGGAAAGCCGGGCCCCGTGGATGAGGCGGCTCAACAGGTCCCGCCCCAGATGATCGGTGCCGAGGAGATACTGCGCGGATGAGCCCTGCATCCGGTCTCTGAGGTGAATCTCCATGTACCTGAACGGGGCCAGCACGTCCCCGAAGATCACGATGAGCAGCAACAGCAAGACGATGATGCTGCAGATCGTACCCAGCGGCTTCTCCCGCCACAGCCTGACCAAGAAACCGGCCAGCCCGGCACTTCTCTTTGGCGCACTTACTGCTGTCCGTGCGGTCCGTATCCGTTCGGTCATCCGTGCCGGACCCGAGGATCGATATAGGGATAGATCAGGTCGATCAGGAGATTGGCCGCCATCACCACGGTGGCGAAGAACAGGTTCACTCCGGAGACCACCGGGTAGTCTCTGTCATTGAGGGCTTCCAGCATCAGGGCACCGAGCCCCGGCAGATTGAATATGTTCTCCATGATGACCGAGCCGCCCACCAGGATCGGCAACTGCAGGCCGATCAGGGTAACTACCGGGAGGAGCGCGTTCTTCAGTGCGTGTCTGATCACCACTGCCCGCTCCTTGAGACCCTTGGACCAAGCCGTCCTGATATAGTCCTGCCTGAGCACCTCCAGCATCATGGTGCGCGTCATCCGCATGGTGGCCGCAGAAATAGCCGTTCCCAGAATCAGACTGGGAATAATGAACACCCCGAGGTTCCCCAGCGGGTCTTCGGTGAAGGGAACAAGCCGCATCGGCGGCGACACGCCCCACCAGATGGCCGGAAAGATCATCACCATGATTGCCAGCCAGAAGTTGGGCGTTGCCAGGCCGATCACCGCAACCGTGCGCCCCGCGTAGTCGGCCACCGTATCCTGGCGCATCGCCGAGTAGATGCCGACGGGCAGGGCTATCAGAAGCCCGATCACGATGGTCATGACACCGAGCTCGACCGTTACCGGCAATCTACTTATTATGCGCTCCTCCACCGACCAGTAACCAAACAGTGATTCGCCAAGCGTGCCGTGCCGGACGATTCCTCCCAACCAGCGTCCATACTGCACGTACACGGGCACGTCCAGTCCCAGCATTCGCGCGACGGCTTCGCGGTCAACCCTGCCATACCCACCCCCCGCCCCCGAATCCGCCATCCTGCCCACCAATGCGTCGATCGCATCCCCCGGGATGAAGCGGACCGAGAGAAAGACCATGACACTCAGGAGAAACAAGGTGGGGATCAGCAGCAGTAATCGCCTGATGACGTAGGCTCTCATGTGACACAACTCACTGTGCTTTCCCTGTCATGACTCAATGAAAAGGGAGCTGAGAGCTCGATCCTCCCAGCCCCCTATGCCGCTAGCAGCTCTAGCCATAGCCACAGCTACGGTCAGTCAAAAGAGGTGCAACCCCTAATAGCCCATCTCTTTCTTCAGATCCTGGTCGACCCAGAGGCGAGCGAAAAAGGGGAGGTAGGTATTGTCATGGATGGCGACTTCACCGTCATAGCCTTTGAGCCACGGCCAAGACGCACCGAACGAAGGAACCTTCGTACCCCAAATAAGCCAGTGGTTCCTTACAATGTACATATTCGCCTCTCCAACCGCCCGCTGCTGCTCCTCAACCGTCTTCGCCGCCAGGGCGGCGTCATGCAAGGCCTCATACGTCGGATCGGTGACTCCGGTCTTGTTCGATCCATATTTTGACGAATAGCCTCGTAATGGATAGAGCGTATCGGTATAGTCCATGCCCGAAGCTGTCCAGGCCAGACCTTCGAAATCATGTCCGGCAGAAACACGAGCGCCATACGTGGCGGGGTCCACTGCATCGATCGCCACCTCAATACCGATCTCAGCCCAGTAGCCGACCGCCAATTCGGTATAAGCCACGTCCTGATGGACCACGCTGTGGACTACGTCGGTCTTGAACCTCACGCCGTCCGCGCCGCGCGGATACCCTGCCTCATCAAGCAGTTCCTGGGCCCGTTCCGGGTTATAGGTATACTCTTGCTGAAGCTCTGCGGGCCACTCTTCAAATGGAGTGCTGTACCCAACGAGAGCATTCCCAATGAGCCCCTGAGGTCTCCATAATCCGTAGCCCTTATAGAAGGTCTCGTTTATGGTCTCGTGGTCCAGCGCCATCTGCATCGCCTTGCGAACCCGGATGTCACTCAATGGTGGCTTGCTCGTTTCTATCGCATAGGCAGTATTGGACCGGAAGACATGCGGCCACAGCGCGAGATCGGGGTTGGTCCTCTGGAGGCTCTCTACCTGGTCCATTGAACGGATATTTGTACCGCCCAAGAAACCTACGTAATCAACCTTACCCGAGCGGAGTGCCGCAATGAATGTTGCGTCTTCCTTCATGATCAGCGCATGCAGCTCGTCAATGTAGGGCAAGCGGTTCTGTGGGTATTTTTCGTCGTGGCCCCAGTAGTCAGGGTTCTTGATCCAGGTCAGAGAGCTGTTCTCGACGTGGTCACTCAGCTCAAAGGGGCCGGTGCCGACCACGTTCCGCCAATCCTGCATGTCGCCGTGTTCCTCGATCACCTCGGGGGGCAGTATGTTGGTAGGACTTCGGCCAAGGAACGTATTCAGAGCATCGAATGGTAGCGGCTCCGACAGCTTCAGAACGACCGTGTATCTGTCAGTGGCCGTTATCGAGGCGACCGGTAGATTGGTCACGGCCTCGCCATAGAGTACCGGTGGCTTGTTTTCCGCCGTCCAACCGCTGCCAAGACCGTATACGCGGTGCAAGTTGTATTCGATATCGGAGGCAGTCAGCTCGCGACCGTTCATCGGTGCCTTGTCATGCCAGTGCACGCCCTGGCGGATGTTGAGGATAATCGTTAGTGGGTCGGGTTGCGACCAGCTTTCCGCCAACACTCCTGTCTTGGCGAACAGAGGCGTATACGCGACCACATCCATGCCATATTCGTTCCGATCTATTCCCCAGTCATTCATGGCGAGGCTCTCTACCACGCCGCCGATGCCAAGTTGCGCCCACGGATGGAACAAGGGGTCGAACGTCGGTGGCGACTGGTTGCGAGCATAGGTGATCGTGCCGCCATACTCCGGCGCGGTCACCATCTTGCCGGTGGTGGGGTCCATCACCATTTCCTTCTCCATCGCCGCGGCCGGCTCCTCCTCGGAGGCAGCCGCCCAGAGGCCGGTGGCGGTCAGCGCGAGAACACACAGCACGGCGAGGCACGTGCGCATTACGAAATGCATCGGATAACTCCTGTTTCTCGAGAGTACTCAATCGACTGGCGGCCCCTCGCCTACTCTCAAGGTATGCCTGCTCTATTGCCGGCGACCACAAGCGAGGGCGACACCGTTGGTCCCCAGGCGGCACGGCCGCTTGGGGACGACCTGGATAGTGTTAGTCGTAGCCGGTCTTGGGTTCCATCCCATCCTCCTTTGACGTGCGCGCACCACCGGCCGCTTGGATCGCGTCGGGACCTGCGTCCCAGCGTCCACGCGGCTGGCGAGGCGAGTTGGATTGGATTGGCCGGCGACGCCGGTGGTGTGGTTGATGTCCGGGCTGATGTCGGGCGGTGCGCCGGTCTCGGCGCTGAACGGACGCCGCGCGAGGCGCCGGATCGGTTAGCCGGGTGGGGAGTCCCGGGTGGGGAGTCCCGGTGGCGGATGCCGACCGACTGCTCCGGCTGCGTTACCGTCAACCGGTCACTGCGCGGGCTGTTGTCGCGACGCCGTGTCAGCATCCGTCAATCCGTGAGGGCTCATTGTTCCACATGTGCGGCAAACCGTCAACCGCCCGCCCGGGACTACCATGAGTCTTTCGCTTGACCGGTGGCGAATATTGACACGCGCCTTGATTACATGGCATACTGACGCCATGGCTGACCGGCAGACCAGGAACGTCTCCCTGCCCCCACACCAGGACGCCTTCGTGGACGCGCTGGTGTCGGCGGGACGCTATAGAACCGCCAGCGAAGTGGTCCGGGAGGGACTGCGTTTGCTCGAGCAGAGCGAGCATCGCCGCCTCTTGGAGAAGTGGATCTACGACGGACTCACCGAACAGGAAGAGGAGCAGCTTCCCGCCGATCTGAAGGCGAGCGCGCGGGCTCACTTCCGCGGCTTGGTTGACGCGGCGATGCAGGACGTCGAGCACGGCCGCGTTGCCGACGGACCCGCCGCGATGCGGCGCTTACGCATGCAACTCGAGGCACGGTCGGATTGACGGCCGGCTACCAACTCACCGAAACTGCGGAAGCTGAGCTCGCCGAGATCCTTCTCTACGTCGCGGATCGGGACGGCGTGGAGCGTGCGTTGTACGTCCACGGCAGGTTCGTCCAAGCGTTCGAGTTGCTGGCAGCTCAGCAAGGTGCTGGAACAACGCGTCCCAACCTCACTGGCGAACATGTTCGGTGGTGGTTCGTCTTCAAGTGGGTCGTGATCTACGACCCGGAGAGCTCGCCCATTGGCATCCTGCGCGTGATCCACGGGGCGCGGGACCTTGAACGTCTGCTGCGCCCAAACCAGTGACGTCGATGGAAAGTCCGGCGGTGGCGGAGTTCGTCTATGAAGGATCGAAGACCAAGGAGATTTCGTTTCCTCTGGGGGGCATCGGCAGCGGCTGCATCGGCTTGGCCGGGGACGGACGCCTGGTCGACTGGGAGATTTTCAACCGGCCGAGCAAGGGCAGCGCCAACGGCTACACCCACTTCGCCGTCAAGGCCGAACAGGACGGCCAGGTCCTGGATGCGAGGGTGCTGCAGGGCGATCTTCTGCCACCCTATACCGGAAGCCTGAAAGCAACCGCCGGCAGCACGCCGTTCGGATCGGGTCCGCCGCGCAGTTTCCTGTCCGCGGCACCCCACTTTCGCGCCGCGAGCTTCCGCGGCGAGTTTCCGATCGCCAGACTCTCATTGCGGGACGGCGCGTTTCCCGGCGCGGTGACGATCACCGCGTTCAATCCGTTCATTCCCCTCGATGACAGGGACTCCAGCATCCCGGCGGCGTTCTTGGAGATCGAGATCGACAACTCCCATGACTCCGCGTTGACCTATACCGTCTGTGTTTCGGTACACAATCCGGTACCGGGAGCCGTCAAGATCAATCGCTTCCAGCACGGCGACGGGCTGTCCCTGATGGGGATGACCGCACGCGGCTCGGCGGCGGATGACGCTGCGACAGGAGATCTGACCATCGCCACCGACGCGAGCGAGGTCAGCTATCAGGAATACTGGCGCCGGACCGCCTACAAGGGCATCTGGGTCGATGACGTGAGCGCCTATTGGCGCGACCTGACGACGCCGGGGAGGTTCGCGAACCGGGGCTACGAGCAGGACCTTCGGCGCCGCGGGGCCGGGATCGGGAGCGCCCACTCCCTGTTGGCGGCTCATCTGCAGGTGAATCCGGGATGCTCCGGTCGGGCGAGATTCCTGCTGGCCTGGAACTTCCCCGTCTACACCAACTACTGGAGCCCGGTGCCGTACGATCCGGGCAGCGATCCGGCAAACGATCCGGCAAGCGGGATGGCGGACTCCAACACCTGGCGGAACTACTACGCCACGCTCTGGAAAGACTCACGCGCCACGGCGCAGTACGCCCTCTCGAACTGGGACCGGCTGTTCGGGGAAACGACGGCGTTCAAGGAAGCGCTGTTCTCTTCGACGTTGCCCGCGGCCGTGGTCGATGCCATCTCCGCGAACCTCTCGGTGCTCAAGAGCCCGACGGTGCTGCGCCTGCAGGATGGCACCTTCTACGGCTTTGAAGGCTGCCATCCCGACGCAATGTGCTGCGAAGGGAGCTGCACGCACGTCTGGAACTACGCGTATGCCCTGCCGTTCCTGTTCCCGCGGCTGGAAAGAGGCATGCGCGAAGCCGACTACCGGCACAACCTGCGCGCAGACGGCGGCATGAGCTTCCGCATTCAGCTCCCCCTCGGGCGCGGCCGGTCATCGTTTCGGCCCTGCGCCGACGGTCAATTCGGCGGCATCGTCAAGGTGTATCGGGACTGGAAGATATCGGGAGACACCGATTGGCTGGCCCGGCTCTGGCCGGCCGTCAAGAACAGCCTCGCGTTCGCGTGGTCGCCGGACAACCGCGACCGCTGGGACCGCGACAAGGACGGCGTGCTGGAGGGCAGGCAGCACCACACCCTCGACACCGAACTGTTCGGCCCGAACTCCTGGCTCACCGGATTCTACCTGGCAGCCCTGAAGGCGGCCGCGGAGATGGCCGAGCACCTGGAGGATGCGGAGGCCGCAGCCGAGTACCGTGCCCTGTTCCGCAGCGGGAAACGGTGGGTGGACGCGCATCTGTTCAACGGCGAGTACTACCACCAGCTCATCGATCTGAGCGACAAGCGCATGCTCGGGCGGCTGATCGAAGCCGATGCCACCGTGGTCGACGGCGGCACCGGACGCACCGCGGCCCGCCGCGACTGGGATGAGTACTGGGACGCCGGCAGCGGGCAGATCAACTACCAGGTAGCCGACGGCTGCGGCATCGATCAGGTGGTCGCCCAGTGGCATGCCAACATCGCGGGGCTCGGCGACATATTCGATCCCGCGCAGCGGCGCACGGCGCTGCACTCGGTGTGGCGCTACAACTTCGTCAGACAGATGCGGCACACCTTCAACCCGCGCCGCGTTTTCAGCCTGAACGACGAGTCCGGCGTCCTGACCTGCTCCTACCCCCGCGGCAGGCCGAATACCGTCATCCCGTTCGCCGAGGAAACGATGAGCGGTTTCGAGTATCAGGTCGCCGGCCACATGATCCAGGAGGGACTGGTCGACGAGGGAATCGCGATCGTCGAGGCGATCCGCGCTCGCTACGACGGCGAGAAACGCAACCCGTGGAACGAAATGGAATGCGGCAGCAACTACGCCCGTGCCATGTCCTCGTACGCGTTGCTGCTCGCGCTCAGCGGCTTCGAGTTCGACATGACGAAGGGCGAGATCGGCTTCCATCCCAAGCAATTCGGCGGAACCCATCGGTTCTTCTGGTGCCTGCACAGCGCGTGGGGCACCGTCGAATTGCATGCGGACCGGATAATCCTGTCGGTTCTGCACGGATCGATGGCACTGCAACGCTTCAATGCGAGTGCGTTGCGCGAGCGAGACGTGACTGCCGCGACACTGGACGGCCACGAGTTGCCGTATGCCCAGCGGCAGCAGTCGGTGATTCTTGCCGAACCCGCTCACCTGGAAGCGGGGAGCGTGCTGCGTCTCGATCTGCACAACAACAGCAGCTGAGGTAGACTGACAGTCATGGCGAGTCCCAGGGTGTCCGACCTGACAGTTACCGAGTTCAAGGAACTCGTGCGCGAGACAGTGGCCGAGTCACTGACCGAGTTGCTTGGCGACCCTGACAGGGGTTTGATCCTGCGCGACGATTTCTCCGAGGCGCTCCGCCGCTCACTGAGCGAGGCAAGTGCAGGCCAGACGACCAGACCTCTGTCGGACGTTGCAGCAAGCTTGACGTCGGCCCGGTGACCTACGAGGTCGAGCTGACCGCAACCGCGGAGAGCGACATCCGCCGCTTGGATTCAGCGGCCGCACGCCGGGTTGTCACGCAGGCTAGACCGACACCGACTGTCAGGCCAGGAGCGTGTCGACGATGAACCGGCGCAGGGCAGGGAAGTCGGCGTCGCGGGCGGCGTGCACCCGCGGCAGGTGCCGCCAGCGGAAGCTGTCGCGGATGTCGACCACGGTCTGCCCGCGGGTCAGTTCGCCGCGCGTCTCCACGTCGCAGTGCAGCGGGACGGTTTCGATCAGATCGGGCCGCGCCGCGGCGGCGATGGCGCAGGAATCGATCAGCACGCAATAGCTGGCAAAGCCGCGCCCGGTCACGAAATCGAGCATGCCGCGGGCGAGCCGCGCCTCGGCCCGGCCGGAGGCGCGCAGATCCTCTTCGTCCGCCTCGGTCAGCCGCAGGTCGCGGTGCGTCGCCACGTCCAGCCCCACCGCGACCAATTCGAAGCCGCCGTGCAGCACCTGCCGCGCCGCCTCGGGGTCGACGTAGAAGTTCCACTCGCTGACCGGGTTGTCGCCGGTGGCGTTGAGGGCCGCCTCGCGCTGCATCCCGAAGGCGCCGCCGAGCACGATCAGGCGGCGGATGAGCCGTGGCAACCGCGGCTCCATGCGCAGAGCCAGCGCGATGTTGGTGAGCGGCCCCAGTGCCGCCACGGTCAGCGGGTCGCCCTCCGCGGCGTGACGGCGCGCCTGCTCCACCAGCAGGTTGGGCGCGTACGCGGTGACCGGCGGCAGCGGGGCGGGCGGCAGGCCGGTCTCGCCGAGGCCGTCGGCGCCGTGCGAGAATGGGTCATGCGCCAGTTCCCGCACCAGCGGTTGCGGCCCGCCCTGGCCGGTGGCCACGCCCGTTGCACCGGACGCCGGCGCTGCCATCAACTGCAGGATGGTATGGATGTTGCGGTAGCAGCGCTCGGCCGGCAGGTTGCCGGACACGCTGGTCACGGCGCGCACGTGCAGGTTTGCCGTCTTCAGCGCGACGATCAGCGCCAGCGCGTCGTCCATGCCCGGGTCGCAGTCAATGAACAGGGCCGTGGTTGCGGAGGTATGCTTGGCGTCGATGGCTGGTTCCTCGGTGCGCAGTTGCTGCAGTTGCGCGCCCATGATGCTCGATCGGATACCGAGTGAACAGGCACGGCATTGACGCGCGTTGACTACGTGGTGCTCTCCCACGTGATCGTGGATGACCTGCGCTTGGCCTCCGGCGGCGAACGGCGCGGCGTACTCGGCGGCGCCGGCACCTACGCCGCGGCCGGCCTGCGGCTGGCCGCGCGCAGCGTGGGTATCGCCTGCGGTGTGGGGGACGACTTTGCCGGCTCCGCGCACGCCGCCTGGTTCGGCGCCAACGGCATCGACACCGCGGGCCTGGAGCCGCGCGGCCGCCGGACGCCGCGCAGCACGGTGGTCTACCACCGCGAGGACGCCCGCACCGAGACGCCGGTGTTCGGCGAGCAGCATTTCACCCGCATGAATCCGCGCATCGACCGCCTGCCCGCCTGCTACCGGGGCGCGCGCGGCTACTACATCTTCCGCGATCACGACGCCGCGTTCTGGCGGCAGGCCGCGGCTCTGCGCGCCGCCACCGGTGCGGTGGTGCTCTGGGAACTGCACGCGGCGGCGGCCGACGCGGCACAGTGGCCGGCCGTAGCCGCGCTCCTGGCTCAGGTGGATCTGGTCTCCCTCAACCTGGCCGAAGGCCGCCGCCTGTGCACGTCGCAGGGAGTGCGCACGCCGCAGGGGGTGCGGACGCCGCAGGGGGTGCGGACGTCGCAGGGAGTGCGGACACCGCAGAGGGTGCGGACGCCGACACGGCCGGAGCCGGAGTGGCTGCCACCCGCAGGGAAGCCTGCGGAGCCGCGGCTCGCGGAGGCGCAGAAGATCGCCGCCCGCCTGCTGACGACCGGTGTCGGCGGCGTGGCGCTGCGGCTCGGGGAACTGGGCGCACTGCTCGCGCGACCGCCGGCCGAATACCGGCACATCCCGGCCTACCCTACCCCGGTGGTGGACGCAACCGGCGCCGGCAACGCGTTCGGCGGCGCGCTGTTGGCGGCGGTCGCCGCCGGCGAGGACTGGCTGCGCGCCGGCTGCGGAGCGGCCGCCGCCGCGTCGCTGATGCTGGCGCAGCATGGGCCGCCAGCCCGCCTGGAAGCCTGCCGCACCGAATGGCACCGCCGCCGCGACGCCCTGCTCGCCGGTCTGCGAGATGACGCACCGGGCGGCGGTGGGTCGCCTGGCAATGCACCGGGCAGCGGCGTGGGCAGTGGTGTGACCCGTCGCGGTTCCCCAGCCGGCGTTGCGCCCGATGGCGGCCTCGGCGATGGCGCATGCGGGACCGGTTCGCGCACGGGTACAGAGCCATGAGCGCGACCGCCGGCGGCGCCGACAACGCGATGCGCGCGCAGGTGTTCAGCGTGCCCGAGTTGCTGGCAGGTCAGTACCAGGCACTCGAAGCGGCCACCCGCGCCCTCCTTCCGACGCCGGCGATCTTCGCCCTGCGCGAGGTAATCCTGACCGGCTGCGGCGACTCGCAGATCGCCGGCCAACTGGTGCGCGAGGCCTGGGTGCGGCTCACCGGCATCCCGTGCCGGGCGCTGACCGCGATGCAGGCGGCCCGCTTCGAACCCGAACTGCCGCGCGCCCGCTATCCGCATACCCCGCTGGTGGTCGCCGTCAGCTCATCCGGGTACGTGGCGCGCACGGTGGAGGCGGCGCAGCAGTGGCGGCAGCGCGGCGCCCTCACGGTCGCGCTGACCGCAAACCCGGACAGCCGTCTGGCATGCGCCGCCGAGCGCTGCCTGCAGATCACGCTGCCGCCGTTCGCGGCGGCGCCCGGCGTGCGCTCGTTCTTCCTGTCTGCGGCCGCGCTCTACCTGCTTGCCGTGCGCATCGGCGAGGTGCGCGGCCGCTTTCCTCAGGCGCAAGCGGATCACCTGCGCACCCGGATACCGCACGCAGCCGACCTGCTGGCGCGCATGCTGCCCGCGGTCGAGCCGCAACTTGCCGCGCTGGCCCGGCAGTGGCGCGGTCACCGGCGCTACGAGCTGCTGGCTGGCGGCCCGGCCCGGGCCGCAGCCGCTTACGGCCGGGCGAAACTGCTGGAGGCAACCGGAGTGCCGGCCATCGACCAGGACATGGAGGAGTGGGTGCACCTCGACTACTTCGCACGCGACCCGGAGGTCTGCGGCACGCTCGTGCTGTGCCCGCCCCGGGCGCGCGACGGCGGGCGGGTCAGGGAAATAGAGCCGCTCCTGCAGCGCCTCGGCCGCCCCTACCGGATCCTGACCGGCCCCGCGCTGGCCGACCAGTTCCGGGCAGCGATTGCGCTGCCCGCCGGTGACGGCGATCTGCTCGCTGCCCTGCCCTACGCCGCCGCCCTGGCGCTGTTTGCCGCCTGGCTGAGCGCCGAACAGGGCGCCGAATATGGCCGCGGCGCGCGCGGCCGCTGGCGCGACTGCCGCGACGGCGCCACCACCCGGCACTCGCAACTGCTCCCGATCAAGGAAGGCTGACACCATGCATATCCACCGCTTTCGCACCCCCGGCAATGGCCCGCACGAGGTGACCGACGCCCTGCACGCCGCGGTGGCGGCCAGCGGGTTGCGCTCCGGCGTGTTGGTCGCCACCATTCCGCACACCACGGCCGGCCTCACCGTGCTGTCGTTTCCCGACCCCCTTGGGCTGCAAGACGTGGCCGACGAGCTGAACCGGCTGGTGCCGACGCGGATCGACTTCAAGCATCAGCACGACACGCCGCAGGACGCGGCCGGCCACATCAAGTCGGCGCTGGTCGGCGTCTCGCTGAGCCTGATCGTCGACGGCGGCGCGCTGCAACTCGGCCACTCGCAGGCGGTCTACTTCATGGAATTCGACGGCCCGCGCGACCGCCAGCTCTACCTGCAACCGATGCCGGCGGCCGCCCCGCGCAAGGAGGCACATGACGATGTCTGATGCTGTGGACAAGCTCTACCGGCAGTACGAGTATGCCGCCAACGTACCGCGCCGCGGCCTGCTGATCGACGGCAAGCCGGCGCTGACCGGCATCGACCCGAGCCGCATCGGCGACTACGTGATCGTCACCGTACGCGACCCGCTGTGCGCCTACGACGACGATCCCGCGCAGCAGGTTGCCGGCAACCTGCGCGACGCCGAGCTGGTGGCACGCACCGGCATGTTCACCACCTACAGCGGCTGGTTCGAAGACGCCCACATCAGCGTGGTCAGCGGCGGCAGCGGCTCACCGGAAGCGGAGCTGATCCTGCACGAGTTCCTGGAGCACACCGAGGCCAGCGCCTACCTGCGCCTGGGCGGTTCCGGGGGCATGCACGAATCGGTGCGCCCCGGCGACGTGGTGATCAGCCAGGGCGTGGTGCGCGACGAAGGCATGACCCGGGCCTACGTCGAGCCCTCCTTCCCGGCCGTCGCCAGCCCCGAAATCGTGCTCGCCCTCGCCCAGGCCGGCGAACACCTGGGCGTCCGCTACCACGTCGGCATTACCCGCTCCAGCGACAGCGACTTCTGCGGCGTCGGTCGTCCGTCCGTAGGCGGCTACATGCAGCCGCGCCACCTGGAAGTGCTCGACTACTACCGCCGCGCCGGGGTGCTCAGCGGTGACCGTGAGTCGGCGGCGCTGGTCACCCTGCCACTGCTGTTCGGCAGGCGCGGCGGCTCGATCTGCTCGGTCGCCGACAACATGGTGACCGGCGACAAGTTCCGCGCCGGCGCCGGCCACGACACCGCGCAGCGGGTCGCCCTGCGCGGACTCGCCATCCTGGCCCGCATGGACCGCGCCAAGGCGGCGGCGGGCCAACGCTACTGGACCCCGGCGCTGCGCTGCCCGTAGCGCGCGGGTCCTGTACCCGAATGCGTCTGGCCGAGCCGCTACTCGAGCGCCCGCTGGTCGCTCAGATCCTTGGCGCCGGCGCTGCGCGACATCGTGGCCCCGCGCCATTCCTTGATCTCCAGGTCGGCGAGCGTGTTGGCGATCATGTATTGCGTGGGAAGGTCTTCCCAGGTTGCACGGTGGAACTGCACCGAACCCTCGCCACGCCACATCTGCTGGGTCACAGCGTTGCTGTTGCCATTCGGCGTCAGGCAGGCATATTCGACGTCGGCTTCGCCCCATGCGCCGGTGCGCGGCATGTACTTGTAGTGCAGCGTTCCTTGTGGGACACCATCCACCTCGACGGGCGGCGCTGGCGGAAAGTCGCTGGCGCTCAACTCCTTCATTCCGGTGAGGCGCAGGTCCATGAACCGGAAGCCTTGCCAACTGGCGGTCAAATGGGTCTCGTCGTTGCGGACCACCGGGTCCGGCAGATCGGCGAAGATCTTGGAGAAGCCGATTTGCTCGCGGCCAGTGAGGATGGGGTCGGTCATGTTCTCCCACAGCACGGTAAGCAACGAGCCAGCGGCGCGATCTTTGGTGCCCTGATATTGCACCGGAAAGGTGACGCCCAGGACATTGTAGCCACGCCCGGCCAGCCACTCGATCTCCTTCATGTGCGTGGTGAAAACAGAGACCACCGGCTCGCCGCGCAGCGAAAAGCCGGGCGGCAACAGCGCCTCGAGTTGTTCGGCGTTCGAGAGAAAGCTCACCGAGTAGGTCATATTCTTGGGGTAATCGATGCAGGCGAAGCGGCGCCCGTCCGGCCCCTGGCGCGGACCGGTCATCGGCCCGAAGTGGATCGGCATCAAATACATGACGCCTTTGTCTAGTTGATAGGACATCTCTACCGTAGCGTGGCGACCGCACGCCGCCACGTCAACCTCACGCACTGCACGCACTGCCTCAACCGCCTCGCCGCCTCACCGCGCTGTGGCATAATGCGCTATGGCTCGACTCCCAGTGCTCGACATCAATCAGCTCACCGACCAACAACGCGCCGTGCTCGACGCGATCAACGCCGGCCCACGTGGCGCCACGGATCCGGGTATCGGCCTGCGCGGTCCATTTGGCGTGTGGGTGCGGTCGCCAAGCATCGGCATGCCTGCGCAGCAACTCGGTGCCGCTGCCCGGTTCCACACGTCGCTAAACGACCAAGTACGAGAGGTGGCGATCTGCGTCGTCGGCGCCTACTACCGCGCGAAGTTCGAGTTTGCGATGCATGGTCCAATGGCGGTGGCGGCGGGGGTCGATGCGGCTGCCATCGAGACCATTCGTCTGCGCGGCACACCGCCGCTGCCCGCCGATCAGGCAGCCAGCCACGAGCTAGCCGTGCAGCTCTTGCGCGACCACCGCATCGACGATGCCACCTACCAGACTGCCGTCGGCGTGCTGGGCGAAGGCGGCGTCATCGAGCTGGTCAACATCATCGGCTATTACTGCCTGGTCTCGTTGGTCCTGAACGCCTTCGAAGTGCCCCTCCAGGCGGGCATGACCGACCCGTTCCCGTCGGGAGGCATCGAGAATCTCGAGTGACACGAGATTGCCGTGTTCGTCGTAATCAAGGATCACACCAGGCTTGTGCTCGTCGCTCTCCGCGATCGCGGCATTCTCCTTGAGGATCACGATCAACGAGTCTGTCTTGAGGTCATACGTCGCTTTCATGGTTCGTTCACGCCTCCCAGTACTTGGCGACTCGGCTCGTGAGATACACGGCTACCACCTCGTTGGGCACTCGATCGACGTCGAGCGCGATCCGGTCTGATGCGATCACCGGCGCACGGCGTCGCAGAACCTATATCGCTAGTGCTGGTTGCGGCTCGTAGCGCCGGACCTCGATCTCATCCTCTCGCGCTTGCGCCTGTACGACGTCGTAGGCCCTTCGTCTTGGTGATAGTCGACCAATTCAACCGCTTGAGCCCACGATAGCGAGAGCTCCGTATCACCTCCCGAACCGTAATGTGTCAGTCGACACTTGTCAACGGGGCCGGAGAAGAGAAGCCACGCAGTCCTTTCCCTTCTACGCGGGATGATCGAGTGCCAAGGGATCCACACGTGACGACTCCCGGATCGGGCGCGCGGCCGTGGGCGGGGTGGGAATACGAAAACGGCAACGGCGGATGACAAGATCAGGCCGCTACGGTCTCACACGCACCGCGCACCGAGGGCACCCGGTCAGGCCGCGGCCCTGAGCGGAGCGATGCGCGCGCCGGCGTGCATCAGTCCGCCCAACCGGTCCGACCGCTCAGCGAGTGCCAGCGTGACTGAACGCGGTAAGCGGCCCGTGCTGGAAAAAATCGGTTGGAAAACCGGGGGAAAACCGGGGAAAACCGGGCGCAGGGGTTGACACACTTTTTCGCCGTCGTTGCTGGCCCCTGGTGCGCCTCGGAACCCTGCAATGGTCTGTGCGCCTCCCGTTGTCCGACCGCGTGCTGTTAGCGGTGCCATAGTGCGCCGTGTGGGCGCTGCCAGTGCCCGGTCGAGGACTTGCAACAATCTGCTATCTCTCAACCGAGTGTATAATTACGGCATGATAAGCGTGACTTGCAGACGACCGTTCAGCGAGCTGGGCGATCAGCAGCTCCTCGATCAGACCAGGCGTCTGGCCGCCAATCAGCGCTGCATCGAAGTGCACATCCTGGACCATCTCGACGAGATAGACCGCCGCGGTCTTGCGCTGCGGCGCGGGTTCTCGAGCCTGTTCGACTACGCGGTGCGGGAGTTGCGCTTCACCGACGCGTCCGCGCAGCGGCGCATCCAGACGATGCGGCTGTGCCGGAGGCATGGGTGGGTGCGGGCCAGCCTGCAGAGCGGAGAGTTGAGTATGACCTCGGCGGCGCAGTTGGAAACCACCTTTGCCGGTGCCGAGCGGGCCGAGCGCCAGAGCCGTACCGGGCGCCGGAACGTCGGTCAGGGTCGCTGCGACGATCAGGACCACGATTCCGCTGGCCGAACCAGGCAGCTTGGGCTGCCGGCAGCGCCGAGCGAAGCGGGTGAGCGAGGGGAGCGCGGGCCCCGATCGGCGCCGGAGCTTGCACCGCCGGCCGAGCAGTGCGCCGGTGATGCGACGGCGGTGAACACGCGCGTGGCGCCGGTGGCGAGCCACGCTGTTGCGCAGGACTGCGGCGCCGGGCATGCCGGCGCGCTACTGCCGCGGCCGAAATTGAGCGGGAACGCCTCGCTGTTTCCGGTGCCCTCCTGCGCTCCCGATCCCGATCCCGTTCCCGTTTCCGCCGCGCCGTCATCGGACGAAGGCCATGCTCCACAACTTCTGCCGCCGACGCATCTCCCGGCGCTGGCGTCGGCGCCAGCGCCCGTGCCCGCGCCCTTTCTGCCGGTCGCGGCGCCATCGGAGTCGCTGCGGGCCGCTTCGCGCGCGCCGGAATCGTCCCAGGATGATCCGTTTGCGCAGCTGTCGCCCGGCCCGGTGTCGGTGGCTCCGCTACTGCACCCGCAACGCCAGCGCGAGCTGATCGAGCAGGCCGCCGGCATGAGCACCCGCCAGGTCGCCGACCTGCTGGCTGCCGCCGGTCCCGAGGTGGTGCCACCGCGCGACACGCTGCGCGCCGTGGCGCCCGACCGCTACACCTTGAAGGTGACCATCGACCAGGAGTGCGAACAGGGACTGCGCCGGCTGAAGGATCTCATGTCGCACCTCGACCCGCGCATGTCGTGGGGCGACCTGGTGGCGCGCATGGTGCGCGAGGCGGTGGCGTGGCACGACTCGCGCGGCGGCGGTAACGGGCACAGGCGGCGGCGAAGCGCGGGCAGCGCGGGCGCATCACCGCGGCGGGCGCCGAACCGGACACATGCCGCCGCGGCGCCGGCGGCCCCGGCTCGGCTCGGAGGCGGCGATACTCCGGCGCCGCGGGGTGACACCGCCGCTGGCGAAAGGCAGAACCCGATCGTGATGTCGGCCAACGCTGCTGCGGCGCCGCAGTCAGCACCCGCTGCGCTGGTAAATGGCGCCCGCGTAGGTGGTGTTCCAGCGGCTGCGCCCGACGCCGCTGCTGCGCCGCAGTCAGCGCGCGCCGCACTGTCAGATGGCGCCCGCGCAGGTGGTGTTCCATCGGGCGCGCCCGACGCTGCTGCGGCGCCGCAGTGCGCGGGCGGCGCCTCGGCGGATGGCTCGCATGCGGGCGCCGGGGTGCCGGTTTCTCCGGTCGCTACTCCGGCGCCGGAGCCGGTACTCGGCGTGTTCCCTGACGGCGAACTGCCCGGCGCATCCGGGGCAGCGGGCGGCGCCTCGGCGGATGGTTCCCATGCGGGCGCCGGGGTGCCGGTCTCGCCGGTCGCCACTCCGGCGCCGGAGCGGGTACTCGGCGTGTCCCCTGACAGCGGACCGAGTGGCGCCTCAGCCGGAGCAGCGGCGCACACGACACGCGAATCTGTCCACAGCTCCCACCAATCCCCGCCACGGCGCCACATTCCTGCGGCGGTCCGGCGCCACGTTTGGCAACGCGACGGAGGACGCTGCTGTTATCGTGATCCGCTCACCGGGCGCCGCTGCACCTCTTCCCATCTGCTGCAGATCGACCACCTGCTGCCGGTCGCCCAGGGCGGTGGTCCGGAGCCGTCCAATCTCAAGTTATCGTGCTTTGCTCATCACCGCCTGCGCCACGGCCACGGACCGGCTCCGGCTCCGGAGCCCCAGATGTAGCGCTTCCTCCGCGCTGCTGGCGCGCAACTCGACTGCGCTGGCCGACGGCTCGCAGGTGGCCCAGCGGGACACACTTCGCATCTCCGCAAGCCGAGCGTGCATCTTCGCTGCCGCATCATCAGACCCTGGCCGTGGTCTACCGTCTACGAATTCCTGCCGCTTCCGGCGTTCGGACCCCCGTGGGCGGCCGTGAGCGCCACGGCTTGCCATGCGGCGCCAGTGTGATACAACACGGGGCATGACTTGTATGACCTCGGCAGGTTCCACCCGGCCGTTCACGGGGACGCCGTCGCAGGTGGTGGTGGAACAGCTCGCCGCCCTCGGCGTCCGCTACGTATTCAACAACACGGGCTCGCATGAAGCGGCGTTCTTCGACGCGTTGTATGGCCGCGCCGGCATCCACGGCATCCTGGGGCTACACGAAGGCGTGGTTACGTCGATGGCCGGCGGTTACGCCCAGGTGGGGCCGCAGCCGGCGGTGATGCTCGCGCACCTGGACGCCGGCCTTGGCCAGTCGCTGGGGCAGATGTTGAACGTGTGGAACGCGAAGCTGCCGGTGGTGACCCTGACCTACGCGGCCGATACCGGCAGCGCGGTCGACAAGCGCGGCTGGGGCCATCATATCGACCACAGCTTTGGCCCGACCTACCTGTCGGCGCCTTACGTAAAGGCGAGCTGGGCCGTTATCGACCCGGCCGGTCTGGCGCACGCGGTGTACCGCGCGGTCCTCACCGCCATGACGCCGCCCATGGGACCGGTGCACCTGGCCATCTATGAGGACGCCATCGGCATGCAGCCGATCGAGGCCACCATCATCAAGGGGCCGCTGCCGGAACTGCGCGCCGGTTACCCGAGCGACGCCGAGGTCGAGGCGGTGATGCGGGCGCTCGCCGCGGCGCAGCGACCGTTGCTGTACGTGGGCGACGGCATCTGGAAGAGCGGCGCCGCGCAACGGCTGAACGCGTTCGCCGACCGCGTCGGTGCGCGGGTCGCCGATGGCGACCAGTTCAACCGCGCGGTGCAGCCCAACCATCCGCTGAACTGCCAGGACCTCGCGGCGCTCGATCCCGACTTCGTGCTGGCGATCGGCGTGCGCCAGCACAGCTTCTCGCGAGCGCACGCGGCCTACCGCAAGTTTCCCCATGCCCGAATCGTGGCGGTCGGCCCCGACGTCGAGAACCTCACCAACATGGCAGGGTTGAGCGCGGCGGTCGTGGCGGACGAGGCGCGCACGCTGGAGCGCCTGTCGGCGTGGCTGGATGCCGCGCCCGGTGCGCCGGCTGTGGCGGGCGCTGCGTCCGCTACCGGGGCCGCGGTCGCCGCGCGGCGAGAGCAGGCCTTGCAGGCGGCGGCCGAGGAACTCTCACAGCGGCATGCCACGCGGCCGACGGCGCCGGCGCCCGCCGGCACCGTGCGCGCGTGGGTGCTCGCGGACGAGGTGCACAAGGCGGCCGAGGCGGTCGGCGGCGCCAACATCACCATGGAGAACTTTGCCCTGTGGGCGTGGAACGGCGGCATTCAGCCGCCCGGCCGCTCGGAGTACATCCCGCAGGCGGGCGGTTCCGAGGGCTACGGCATGGGAGCCGCGATCGGGGTAAAGCTGGCGGCGCCCGACACGCCGGTGATCGCCGTGGTCGGCGACGGCTCGGTGTTCTATGGGGACACCGCGTTCTGGACCGCGGCCCACCACCGGGTGCCGGTGTTGTACGTCGTGCCCAACAACGGCGGCTACGGGATCGTCGCCGGCAGCTTCGTGCGGGTCGCTTCCGCAGGCGCGATGGGCGCGGCCGGCGAGTGGCCGGGAGTGGTGCTGGACGGCATCGACATGGTCGGGGTCGCCAGGGCGTACGGGGTCGAAGGGCGCGACATTCGCGCCGAGGCGGAGTTGCCGGACGCGCTACGGGCGGGCCTGGAGGTGGTCCGGAACGAGCGGCGGCCCTACCTGCTGAATGTCCACATCCCCTCGGTGCTGCCGGAAGGGGGACGCCAGGCGGCTCCCTTTCAGCTCGCGTGAGGTTGGTTCAACCGTTCAACCGAGTTCGATACCGAGCTTCGCCGCGGCCTCGGTCATCTGCTTCCAGGTCGGTTCGTCCACGAACACGCCGTCGGCCTCTCGTTGCCCGCGGTTGCGCGACTCGGGCTCACCCGGCACCAGAATCTCGTCGAATCCTGCCATCAGGGAGGAACTCTTCAGCCACTCCACGAACGCCGCCGTGTCGCGCTTGAAGTCGTCGGGGGCGATGAATGCCGCGATGTCGAGTGCCATCATGAACACGCCGTTGCCCCAGCGCGTCTGACCGGCGCGGCTGTAGCCGGCCCCGCCAAGGGCGCCCGACAGCACTTCTACCAGAATCGACAACGCGAAGCCCTTGTGGGCGCTGTCGCCCCCGAACGGAAGGATGGCGCCTCGGGGAGGGCCGTAGAACTGCTCGGGGTCGGTAATCGGGCGTCCGTCGGCGTCGAGCGCCCAGCCGTCCGGCATCGGCTCGCCGAGGTTGCGCTTCATCTTGATCTTGCCCTCGGCGACCACGCTGGAGGTCATGTCGACGACGATCGGCAGCTCGCCGCCGGTCGGCACGCCAAGCGCGATCGGATTGGGCGACATGCGCGGCTGGGCGCCCCCGAAGGGCACTTGCAGCAGCCCGCCGCCATGGTTGTTGCAGGTCACCAGGCCGATCATGTCGTTGGCCGCGGCCGTCTCCACGTACTCGCCGAGCCGGCCGATGTGGCCGCAGTTGAACACCTCGACCACCCCCACCGAGGTCTGCCTCGCCTTCTCGATGGCCAGTGCCATGGCCTGCGTGGCGACCGTCTGGCCGAAGCCCCACTTGCCGTCGACCACGGCCGAGGCGGGGGCTTCGCGAACCACCTCGATGGTGACGCCCGGCACGAAACCGCCTTGTTCCAGCACGCCGAGGTACTGGGGCAGGCGCGTGACGCCGTGCGAGTCGTGGCCCATCAGGTTGGAGAGCACCAGCGATCCGGCGATGTGCCGGGCCTCATCGTCAGACAGACCCGCCGCGCCAAGCAGGCGCTGCGCGTGGGAGGTGAGTTGATCGGGAGTGAAAGTTGGCATGTCAGCCCCGCCATGGTAGCAGACCGGCGCGGGAAATACGAGGATACGAGGCGACTCACTTGTCGCGGCGCGCGCGGGCAGGTATAGTTCGGGCATGGGAAGCATTGGCGGTAGCACGGCGTGGCGGCGATCACTGGTCGCGCTGGCGCTTACGACCCTGATTCCCGCGACACTGATGGCAGCCATACCGGAGACAGGAGCAGCGGCGCCCGATTTCGAGTTGCCGAGCGCCGCCGGCGACACCCTCACGCTGACCGCCACCCTGGAAGAAAACGCGGTGGTGCTGGTGTTCTACCGCGCCTTCTGGTGAACATACTGCCGGCGTCAGCTCGTCGAGCTGACTGAACACTACGCAGAGATCACGGAGCTCGGAGCGGAGGTGCTGGCGATCAGCACCGACGACCTGTCGGGAGCGCATGCGATGGTCGCCAAGGTCGGCATCGAGTTTCCGGTGCTGTACAACAGCGATACCTCTGTCGTGGACGCCTACGGCGTGTACAACCTGCGCGGCGACAATCTGGCCGCCCCGTCAACGTTCATCATCGATACCGAGGGCATCGTGCGCTGGTCGCACATCAGCCGGCGCACCAGCGACCGCCCCAAGACGTCCGAAATCATCAAGCAGCTCAAGAAGCTGAACGAGTAGCGCGGCCATGGCCACCACTGAATCACCGATCGCCGGCCGCGACTGGAACGGCATCGTCACCTACCCCGATCCCGCCGTGCAGGTGCACGACCCGCGATTCGCCCTGATGAGACTCGGCAATGCAGCCGTGGAGCGGCTCTACACCGGCGCGCGCTGGGCCGAGGGCCCGGTGTGGTTCGGCGATCACGACTGCCTGCTGTTCAGCGACATCCCCAACAACCGCATCCTGCGCTTCGACGCCGCCAGCGGTCAGGTCAGCGAGTTCCGCCGGCCGTCCAGCAACACCAACGGCAACTTCCGCGACGCCCAAGGGCGGCTGCTGTCGTGCGAGCACGACACCCGGCGCGTCACCCGTACCGAGCATGACGGTTCGATCACGGTGCTGATCGACCGCTTCGACGGCAAGCCGCTGAACGGGCCGAACGACCTGTGCACCCACCCCGACGGCTCGATCTGGTTCACCGACCCCGGCTACGGCACCCTGTTTCAGTACGAGGGGCACTGGGCCGAGCACGAGTTGCCGGCGCGCGTCTACCGCCTCGATCCCGCTACCGGCGCGGCCACGGTGGCGGTGGACGACATGGTGATGCCCAACGGCATCTGCTTCACGCCCGACTTCGCCGGGCTGTACGTGGTGGAGACCGGTATCTCGCACCACCCCGGCACCCCACGCGTGATCTACCGCTACGATGTCGCCG
Organism: Spirochaetia bacterium; assembly: GCA_965262935.1. Taxonomy (GTDB): domain Bacteria; phylum Spirochaetota; class Spirochaetia; order SZUA-6; family Bin103; genus Bin103. The sequence goes on from OZ253572.1 coordinate 4,430,238, forward strand.
GCAACCGGACGCGCGCTCAGCGGGTGTTCGTCGACATGAGCCCGGGCAACTCCGACGGCCTGCGCGTCGACATCTACGGCAACGTGTGGGCGGGCGCCGCCGGGCCGGGAGACAGCTACAACGGGGTGCACTGCTTTGCCCCCGACGGTGAGTTGATCGGTCAGATCCATCTACCCGAGAAGTGCGCCAACCTGTGCTTCGGCGGCGCCAAGAAGAACCGCCTGTTCATGGCTGCCAGCCAGTCGCTGTACGCGGTGTACCTGGAAACGGCCGGCGCGCAGAGCCCTTAAGTTCTGCGGCCCGCGGGCACAGCGCGCGCATGCTGCACCTTGCCCGGAGGCGCGCTTGTCCCTATAGTGCAGAGGGCCGCGCGGGTTCCTCGCCGGGCCCCTTCAAGGAGTACGCAGCTATGTCAGGGTCGAACGGCACCTCAACCGTAGGAGTTCGCGAGCGCGAGCGCCCTCATATTCCGCTCCAACGGGCGGTCGCGGTTCCCGCCTACGACGCGGAACGATTCGAGCAGGTGGGTTTTCTGACCGCCATGACCCTTACCCTGCTCGGCAACTACGCGCAGACGGGCCACTTCGGCGGGCCGCTGGCCTACACCCCGTACAACGTCGCCCTGCATCTGGCGGGCCCCGACGCCGGCGGGCTGCGCTACGACTACCGCCGCCCCAAGCACCCGTTCGCGGACCGCTTCCTGCTCGCCGGCGGCCACAACGTTCCCACCGGCTACGCACTGTGGATGATCATGGGGGAGGCGCTGGCGCGGCGCCGCGCCGCTACCGGCGATGACCGCTACTACGCGGACCCCAAGCAGGGGCTCCTGTCGATCGACTGCCTCGGGTTCCGGCGCGGCGCCGGTGCCCTGGCCACCCTGCTCGCCGATCACGGCCTGACCGAGGATCCGCTGTTCGCGCAAGCCAAGCTGCGCGGCATCCGCGCCCTGGCCGGCCACGCCGAGACCACCGACGTGACCAACGACGTGAACGGCGGCCCTTCCGGAATCGGCATCGGCAGCTCCGCCGGCAAGGCGGCGTTCTGGGACTTTGTCGGCGCGCCATCGTCGCTCAAGGTGATGGCACTGGAAGGGGAGTTCGCCATGACCGCCGGCCATGCCCAGGAGTTGAAGACGCAGGCGATCGCCCAGCAGGTGGGCAAGCGGCTGCGCATCCTGCTGTCCTACAACAACGCCGGCATCGACGACCGGCTGCAGGGCGGCGTGGTGCCGGACGGCATGGACGGGTACGACATCGCCGAACAATGGGCATCCTACGGGTGGAACGTCCTGTCGCTGGACAACGCCAACTGCTACGACGAAATCCTCGCCGCGATGCGCTCCATGGAGCAGTGGGATGCCGACGACCGGCGCCCGATGATCGTGGTCGGCCGCACCACCAAGGGCTGGTGGCCGGCCGCCACCAATGGCGCCATCCCGGGGTTCGGCGAGCAACTGGTCGGCTACCACAGCCATCCCTACGAGATGAAGATGAACGCGCCCTACTTCGTCGCACTGGCCGCAACCTTCGAACAGCGCTTCGGGGTGACGTTCTCGGGCATCCGCGACGGCGCGGTCGATGATCCGCGCGAACGGCTGATCCAGTTCAAGACCAACATCGACATCGCCATGTCGGCCCTGGACCGGAACGGCCTCGGCGAGTGGCTGGCGGACCGCCTGCTGGAGATCGCCGACACCGTACCGAACGCGTTGCCGTTGCGCATCGATGCGACCATCGATCCGTTCCAGGACGCCCGGCTGCAGGTGGCTTCCCTGCCGTCCGAACCGACCACGGTAGCCGTGACTCATCCCACCAGCGGCGAGCAGTCCGAGGTAACCGTCAACCTGTTCAAGAAACCCGGCGAGGTGGCCGGCACGCGGCGCGCCATCGCCGACGTGATCAAGTGGATGAACTACGTGACCGGCAACCGCTTCATCACCGTGGCCGCCGACCTGTCCGGGTCGATCAACGTCGAGAGCGGCTCGCTGACCGGTCACTACGACCCGGTGCGCAACCCCGCCGGCACCCGCTTCAAGGCCGCCATCCAGGAAGCGTGCAACACGCTCACGGCGATCGGACTGGTGAGCCAGAGCGCATCGCCGGATGCCGGCGTGCACGGCGGCGTATGGGCGCTGAGCGGCAGCTACGGCGCGTTTACGCCGCTGATGTACCTGCCGGCGCGGGTGTGGAGCCAGCAGAATCAGGACAGCCCGTTCCGAGTCGGCGTGCTGAACATCCTCGCCGGCCATTCCGGCCCCGAGACCGCCGCCGACGCGCGCACCCACTTCGGCATCTTCGCGCCGCAGGTGTGGCGCCTGTTTCCGCGCAACCAGGCCATCGTGCTCAACTTCTGGGATTACAACGACGTGGCGCCCGGTTACTTCGCGGCCGCCGAAATCGCCGCCCGCGAAGCGCAGGTCGGCATCATCGTCATCGAGGTGGCGCGCCCCGACTTCCCGGTGGCGGACCGCTCGACGTTCGCCGACAGCGACCGCAATGCGGCCGCCAAGGGCTTCTACCTGATCCGCGACTACGCCGCCGGCCGCCCGCGCCACGGCTACGTGGTGGTGCAGGGATCGAGTTCCACCTTCAACCTGGTGCAGGCGATTCCGCGGCTCGAGCAAGCGGGCATCAACGTCAAGATCGTTGCCGCGGTCAGCGAAGAGTTGTTCGACCGCCAGCCGCCGGCGTATCGCGACGCCGTGCTCCCCGCCGAGGCGCGCGCCGACATGATGGTGGTGAGCACCGGCACGCAGCGCATGTGGCCGTTGCGTGACGTCGGCCCGCTGGTGACCGAGTACTCGTTGACCTCGGACTGGCACCAGCGCTGGCTCACCGGCGGCAGCGAAGCCGACGTGATCGCCGAGGCGCACCTGGACACCGAATCGATCGTTGCCGGCGTGCAGCGGTTCGCGGCCGATCGCGCGCAGCGCCTCGACCGCCAGCGCCGGCTGCTCGCCGCGCTCGATCCCGCGTGACCAGCGCCGCATAAACCTGACCCTCGGAGTAACCGAATATGAGCAACATGATGAGTCGTTCCCGCACCCCCCGCCGCATCTCCCGTCTGGGCACCGAGACGGCGTTCGCCGTGTCCGGCGATGCGGCCGCGTGGGCGGCGCAGGGGCACCGCGTGTTTCCCTTCCACCTCGGCGACATGAACATTCGCACGCCGTTGAACATCATCCGCGCCGCGTACACGGCCATGATCGACGGCAGAACGTTCTACTCGCCGGCCGGCGGCGTCCCGCAGCTGCGCGGGGCAATTGCGGATGCGCTGAGCGCCGAGCGCGGGGTGAACTACGAAGCCACCAACGTATCCGTACAGCCGGGCGGGAAACCGTGCATCGGCAAGTTCCTGATGGCGGTGATGGAAAACGGCGACGGCGTGCTGTACCCCAATCCCGGCTACCCGATCTACGAGTCGCAGGTCGACTTCCTCGGCGGCCGCGGCCAGCCCTACACCTACCTGGTCGACGAGGGGCGGTTCCGCATCGATCGTGACTCCGTCCTGCGCGCCGTCGACGACACCACGCGTGTGCTGATCGTCAATGCGCAGCACAATCCCACCGGCGCGGATGCCAGCGCGGAAGAGTTGGAGTGGCTCGCCGGCCTGGCCCGCGATCGCGACCTGTGGGTGCTGTCCGACGATCCCTACATCGACATCCGCTTCGCCGGCACCAGCCACTCCATCGTCGAGTTCGACGGCATGGCCGAGCGTACGGTGATCGCCTACACGTTCTCCAAGAAGTACGCCATGACCGGCTGGCGGCTCGGCGCCGCGGTGGGGCCGGAATCGGTCATCGACATCATCACCAAAATCAACACCAACGACGAGTCGTGCACCAACCAGTTCGTGCAACTGGGCGGGGTGGAGGCGCTGCAGGGCGATCAGAGCGGCTCCGAGCACATCATCAACACCCTGCAGGGCCGCCGCAACTGCATCGTCGACCTGTTGAACGGCATCGAAGGCGTGTCGGTACCCGACTCGGACGCCACCTTCTACCTGTTCCCTGACGTGACCGACGTCTACCGCTGGCTCGGATACCGGGTGGGCAACGACGAAGATGCGCAGACGTTTCGCACCACCACCATGCAGGAGACCGGCGTGTCGTTCTGCGCGCGCACCCACTTCGGGCGGTCGCTGCCCGGCGAGGAGCGCGTGTATGTGCGCTTCGCCTACTCCGGAATCGACGAAAAGGACGCCCGGGAGGGGCTGGCGGCGCTCAAGAGGTACTGGGAGGCGTAACCTTCGGGCAGCCTGAGCGGACCGGTTGTTGCCGGCTGAGTGCCCGCCGTACTATCTTGCCGCGTGCAGCACGCAACGAGAACCGAGTTCCTGAAGCGCGACCAGCGCCATCTGATTCACCCGATCCACAGTCGCAGCGTCCATGCCGCCGGCCACGTGTGGGTGCGCGGCCACGGCGCCGTGATGGAGGACGCCGACGGCAGCGAGTACCTGGACGGCCTGTCGGGGCTCTGGAACGTGGTAGCCGGCCACGGCCGTACCGAGCTGGCGGATGCCGCCGCCCGGCAGATGAGCACCCTCGCCTACTGCTCCGCCTACGCCGGCAGTTCCAATCCGGCGGCCATCGAGCTGGCGGAACGGCTGGCCGGGCTCACCTACCCGTCGATCAACCGTTTCTTCTTCACCTCCGGCGGCGGCGAGTCCAGTGAGACCTCGTTCAAGCTGGCGCGCTCCTACTGGAAGCTGCGCGGCAAGCCGCACAAGACCAAGGTGATCTCGCGCCAGTGGGGCTACCACGGCGTGACGCTCGCCGCCATGAGCGCCACCGGCATCGCCTCCTACTGGCCGGCGTTCGAACCGCGCGTGCCCGGCTTCATCCACATTCCGTCACCCTACCCGTACCGCTACGTGGCGCCGGCGGGGGTGAGTCAGGGGATTGCAGCGGCCGACGAGCTGGAGCAGGCGATCCTGCGCGAGGGCGCCGACACGGTGGCGATGTTTCTGGCCGAACCGGTGCAGGGCGCCGGCGGGGTGATTGTGCCGCAGGACGATTACTTCCCGCGCATTCGCGAGATCTGCGACCGCTACGACGTGCTGTTTGTGGCGGACGAGGTGATCACCGGCTTCGGGCGCACCGGCACGCTGTTCGCCCTGGATCACTGGGGCGTGCAGCCGGACGTGATGCAGTTCGCCAAGGCGGTGACGTCAGGCTACTTCCCGTTCGGCGGCGTGGGCGTCAACGACCAGATTGCCGAGGTGTTGGACGATGCCTCCGGCCCGTGGATGCACGCCTACACCTACAGCGCCCACCCGGTGGGCTGCGCGGTGGCGATGCGCGCCATCGACATCATTCTGGACGAGGACTTTCCGGGGCAGGCGGCCGCCAAGGGCGACCGGCTGTTGAACGGTCTGACGGCGGCGTTGGCGGACCACCCGCATGTCGGCGACGTGCGCGGCAAGGGGCTGATGTGCGCCGTCGAGATCGTGCAGGACAAGGCCACCAAGGAAGAGTTCCCGGCCGCCGACAACGTCGGCAACAAGGTACATGCCGCCACCGGGCGGCGCGGCCTGTTCAGCCGCGTGCGCGGCGACGTGTTCCTGCTCGCCCCGCCGGTAGTCAGCAGCGAAGATCAACTCGACCGGATGGTGGACATCCTGCACGAGTCCGTGCTCGAGGTCCTGCCAGCCTGATCAGGGGCGGGGCGCGGCGCCCCGCCGCGCCGGTTTCGCGGCGCTAACGGTACGTGACGTCCTCGATGTAGGCGTAGGCGGTGAGCGGCGCCGCGGCGAGCAGGCCGCCGTCCACCGGCAGCACCACGCCCGATATCCAGCGCGCCTCGTCGCTGGCCAGAAACACCGCCGCCCACGCGATGTCCCACGCGGTGCCCTCGGTGCCGAGCGGGCCGGCGCGGCGGCGCAGGTCGCGGGTGCGCTCCGACATGTGACCGGTGAACGCGGCATGCAGGTGTCCGGGCGCGATGCAGTTGGCGCGGATCCCCTCGCGGCCATGGTATACCGCGGTGGTCTTGGTCAACATGTGCAGCGCGCCCTTGGCGATCCCGTACGGCACGTTGACCGCCATGCCGGCGGTCAGGCCGTCGATAGAGGACACGTTGATGATCGATCCGCCGCCGGCCGCGACCATGGCGGGGATGGCATGCTTGCTGGAGTAGATCGCGCTCTTGAGATTGACGTCGAGGCTGTGCTCCAGAGTCGCTTCGTCCAGGCCGCTCACCGTACCCCTGGCGGCGCCGGTGCCGCAGTTGTTGAACAGCACGTGCAGGGCGCCATAGCGGTCCACCGCCGCCGCCACCATGGCCGCGCACTGTTCGCTCTTCGACACGTCGGCGGCGAACGCCGACGCCTCCCCGCCCGCGGCGCGGATCTCCGCCACGGTGCGCTCCGCGTTGTCGGCGTGCAGGTCGGCGACCAGCACCCTGGCGCCCTCGCGCGCCAGCGCTACCGAGGTGGCGCGTCCGGTGCCCAGCTCGGTCCCTTCGCGCGCGCCGCCGCCGGTGACGATGGCCACCTTGCCAGCCAGCCGGCCATTTCCCTTGTTCGATTCCATTGCCAACCGAGCATGCCGGATTCTCACCGCTTCGGGTAGGGGGTGGCGGCTGGCGCCCGCTCCCGCGAGCTTGCCACGTCCTCCCGGACGGCGGCGGTGCGGTCGATGCGCGGCAGGCGGGCGGGCGCGAGCTATCGTGCGCGGTCGATGCGCAGCAGGCGAGCGGTCGCGGCGCCGGTGTTGGTCCACGCGCCTTCGACGCTCAGCACCGCCATGGCGCCGGTCGGCAGCGCGATGAAGCGCCCCGACAGCCCGGTGGCCAGCTCGCTGAAGGTGGGATTGTGGCCCACCAGCAGCACCCGCTGCAGCGCCTCATCCAGACCGTGGACCAGGCGCAGCACGGCTTCCGCATCCGCCAGGTAGATCCCGTCGCGGCGGATGATGCGCTGTTCCGGCAGCCCGGCCGCCTTGGCCCACAGCGCGGCGGTTTGCACGGCGCGCGCCGCCGTGCTGGCGATCACCAGTTCGGGAAGTTCTCCGTCGGCGGCAGAGCGGCTGCCCAGGGCCGCCGCCTCGCGCCGCCCGCGGTCGGTCAGCTCGCGGTCGTGGTCGCGCTGCCCCGCCGCCCGCGGTCCGGCCTTGGCGTGGCGCAGCAGATACAAGGTCTTGGACATCGGCTCTACTCCTCCTGCAGCTCGTGCAGCGCCAGGTTGCGGGCGAGTACGCACCCCGGCGCCCCACCGACGAACACCCGCGCCTCCACCGCGCACGCCGCGGCCGGCGCGCGGGCGCTGACGCGCGCTCCGCACCACGGTACCACGCCCGCGAGCGGCGTGCTGTGCGGGGCAGCCGGCGCGCTGCAGAGCGCGCCATCCTCGCGGTCGAGGAAGTAGAGTTGCAGGTGCGCCCGCGCCGCCGGGGCCATCGTCTCAGTGCGCAGCTCGCCGGTCAACTCGTAGCGCCGCCCGGGCACCACCGCCACCCGCTGTGCCAGGAATAGCGCGCCGTGGCCGCGGTTGTCCAGACCCGATGCGCCGTCGGCGCCGTACCCCGGCTCCCCCGCGCCCTCCGCGAAACGGCGGTAGCAGTGCCAGCCGGCCGGCACCCCGGCCGCGTCGGCATCGGCCAGAGCGCCGTTCACCAGCCGCGCAACCGTGGCCACGCGCGGGCGGTAGTTGGCGAACTGCCATACGATTTCGCCGCCCCGGTTCACCTCGATCACCCGGTGGTGGTGCTGGTCGGAAATCAGCGTGTTGCCGTCCGGCAGCCGGTCGGCCTCGTAGAAGCTGGCGTAGTAGTTCACCGCGAACTGCCACTCGATCGCGCCGAGCGGGCTCAACTCCACCACCCGGTGGTGGCGCGAGTCGGTGACCAGCAGCCGGCGGTCCGCGACTCGATCGACGTCGCGCGGAAAGCTCAGCGGTTCGCCCGCGCCGCCGCCGTAGCTCCACACCACCTCGCCGCCGCGATTCAGTTCCAGGACGCGGTCGGCGCCCGATGCCGCCACCAGGATGTTGCCGTCCGGCTGCGGATCGGCGTTGTGCGGGCCGCGAATCGCAACGCCGCTGAAGCTCCAGCGCACCCCGCCCGCTTCGTCGACGATCACCACGCGGTCGTGGTTGCGATCGGTGACCATGATGGTGCCGTCGTCGAGGCGGTGGGCATCGTTCGGATAGGCGAACCGCGAGCCGTCGGAGAGGGCGCCCCAGGCGGATGAATCGCAGCGTACGGCGCCGTCCTCCGCTACCAGCAGCAGCCGCTGATGGTTGGTGTCGGTGATCAGGGTGGATCCGTCCGTCTGCCGCTCGGCGCTGTGCGCGAAGGCGAGGCCGCCGGCGTAGCGCCATACCACTTCTCCGGCGCGGTTCACCTCCAGGATCTCGCTGCCCTCGCCCAACTCGTCGCCGGCATCCGCGATCAGCGTGTTGCCATTGGCCAGACGCTGCACGCTGCAGGGGAACTCCAGCACGCCGGCCCGATCGCGGCTTTCCTGCGGGAGCGCTGCCAGCTCACTCATCCTGGCCACCAGACCGTAGGACCGTGGGTTCCCGACTGGTGCTGACCGCCAGCCACCACGCCCGCGCTACAGGGGCGCGATGTCGACGTCCCAGTATTCGACGCGCCCCTCCTCGCCGATCAGCGCCACCGCGCCGCCGCGCAGCGCATCGTCGGTAGCCTCGATGGCGGGGCCGCCATCCACGGAGCCGCGAATGGTGGAGCCGTCCACTTCCAGGGTGAGCCGGTGCTGTTCGTCAAGCGCGCCGGCCAGCGGCGTTTCGCCGAGCACCACCGTCTCGTGAACGTGACGGATCAGCCGTACCACGCCGTCGCCGCCGATCAGCAGCGCGTAGTAGCGGTGCATGCCGCCGGCGCGCGCGCCGATGCCGCCCGCCTCGGCCATGTGGATGCGCATCGTGGCGGTAACCCGGTAATCGGTCCAGCTCTCGCTGCCCTGAAACGCCAAGCCGACGCCCTCGTTCTGGATCAGCCGCATCGGTTCCGCCCAGTCCTTGGGCCAGAACAGGGAGGCGCCGTTGACCCAGGCGCGCCCCCACCACGGCGGCACGCGAAACTTGGGGCGCTCGGTCGCGGCGCCGCTCGGCCGCGACAGGCTGGTGCGCGGGGCGCCGTCCCAAGTCAGCCAGTCGAGGTACAGCGTACCGGCGGCGGCGGTGCCCCCGTTCGCGGCGGCGCCGCCGGTTGCCGTGGAAACCACGGAAACGCCGACCCGGGCCACCGGATGACCGTTGGTGTCGGGCATCTCCCAGGCCAACTCGGCGCCGGCGCCGGGCGCCAGTTGCACCGGATCGGAGACCACCTTCTCGGTGTCGTCCGCGGCGCGCACCACCTTCGCCCACAGCCGGCAGGCCACGGCGCCGGTTGCCGCGGCGTCCAGGTCGACCCGCGCGCGGATGCGCTGCCCGGGGTGGAGGGTCGGCGAGGCCAGGAGCTGGTAGCCGCCCACCTTGTCGGCGTCCATCGGAATGAAGGTGGCGACCGACGCGCCGGCGCCACGCGTGGCATCGACGCCCTCGAACCGCACCGCCAGCCGTCCGCCGTCGTTGGCCACGGAGGTCGCCGCGCCGCCCGGCTGGAACCCCTGCACCGACCCGGGCAGCGAGAAGTGGTAGCGCGCCCCCTGCTTGGGCGCCAGCGGATCGAGCCCGTGCAGGCCGCGGCCCAGGTTGATCAGCCGGTACGACTGCTGCACCGCGTCGGTAATGCAGCGCCCGCCGTCGGCGGTGGGCAGGTAAAGCCGGTCCGCCACCGGGCCGCGCCACTTGCCGACACCGGCGCCGTTGCCGTCTCCGTTCGCCGGGGCGGCGTCGATCCCTTCCAGGCCGCCACGGATGCCAAGCAGGCAGCCGACGTTGCCGGAGTTGCAGTCGGTGTCCCAACCGCAGGTGTTGGCGATCATCAGCGAGTGGCCGAAGTCGCCGCCGCCGGCCAGCAGGGCCAGGATGATGATCGCGTGGTTCGGGACCATGTGACAGTTGCCGCCGTATTTGTCGTAGCCGTAGCTGCCCTGGATGCGCGCGAAGCTCTTGCGCCAGTCGTCGCCGTCGGCGGCGTGCCACTCGCGAAGGTCGCCGATCAGGCGCGCGATCACCGAGTCGGCGGGAACGAAACGCACCGCGGTGTCCAGCAGGGTGTCGATGTTCGACTCCGTGAACGCCGCCGCCTCCATCGCCGCCAGCACCTGGGCGCCGTACACCGCCTCGCCGTCATGGCTCACGCTGCCCGCCTTGGCGGCCAGCGCGGCGGCCAGCTCCGGGTCGCCCGGCGCCACCATGGCCCAGCCGTCGATGAAGATCTGGGCGCCGATCTGCTCTGCCACCACCTTGCTGTTGAGGGCGATGGAACCGCTGCGCGGCGCCTCGATGCCGTTCTTGAGGCGCAGGTAGGCGGTGTGCTCGGTGGAGTTGCCCAGGCCGCCCCACCACAGCACGGTGCGCTCTTCGATCAGGTAGTTGAGCCAGGTGCGCCCGATGTCGGCAGCACTGAGGTCGGCGCCGCCGGCGAAGTCCTCCAGCGCGCGAATGAAGGTGAACGTACCCGAAATGTCGTCGTCGGTGACGATCAGCGGCACGCCGAGGCGCTCGTGCACATAGTCGGTAATCTCACCGAGCTCGCGCTCGATGCGCGCGAACTCCCAGCCCTCGAACGGGCGCCCCAGGTAGACGCCGATGATCTTTCCCAACACGCCCGCGTAGACGCGTTCCGCATAGTCTTGTGGTAGCTGCATCACGGCGGCATCCTACGGTGTGCCCCCGCCTCCTGCAACCGGCACCGAGCATCCCTCAGCATTCCCTCCCCGTACCGACGTTGGCGTACGGCGATTTGCCGTGCCGCCACAAGGCCGGTAGTATTGGCGGAGCGCCGCACGCAAGGAGAGCCGCCGTGGCAACCTCAGCATCCATCGCACATTCCAACCTCGACGGTTTGCCGTTGGTCAACGGGGCATCGGTACCCGAGCCGAGCTTCGCGTACACCGATCTGCGCGGCATCGGCAAGGTCGACATCGACGACCTGCTCGACTACGTGCACGACACCGCCCGCGAGTTCCCGGGCTACCTGCGCCTGTACGAGAAGTACCTCAAGCAGCGCTGGGACGTCACCGAGCTCGACTTCACCACCGACATCCGCGACTGGAACGAGCGCATGTCGGAGGCGGAGCGGGAGACGTTTCTGAAGGTCGCCTCCGGGTTCCACCACGGCGAGCGGCAGGTCACCGTGTGTCTCGGGCCGCTGTTCATGGGCATTCCCGAGGACTACAAGATCTTCCTGTCCAGCCACCTGGAGGACGAGGCGCGCCACACGATCTTCTTCGACCGCTTCTACCGCGAGGTGGTGGGCATGCCGGGCGACAGCATCATGGACCTGCTCGACCAGTCCTACCCGTTCATCGGCGACGCTTTTATCGGGCCGTTCGGGCTGCTCGCCTACCTGACCGACGACCTGCGCCGCAGCCCGTACGACAAGCACCTGCTGATGCAGTACGCGGTGACCTACATGCTGTGGATCGAGGGCGTGCTGGCGCTGTCTTCGATGAAGATCACCCTCGGCTACGCGCGCGACCGCAAGGTGCTGCCCGCCTACTACACCGGCTTCACCGCCACCTGCCGCGACGAGGCGCGCCACGTGCAGGCCGGCCTGCGCTTCATCCGCGAGCTGCTGAACGAGGATCCGGGGCTGGTGCACGACCTGCACGAGACGATGCGCACGCTGCTGACATTCTCCAATACCGGCAGCATGCGGGTGACCTACGAGGTGCTCGGCTGGTCCGCGCAACGCGAGAAGGCGCTGCGCGGCCGCCAACTCCGCAAGAAGCTGAACCTGGTCGGGGTCGCCCTGCCCGCCGACGTCGAGGAGATGATCGACGAGATGGACCCGGTGATGGCCGGCGGCTGATGGCGGCGATACCGTTCTTCTCCTCCGCTTGGGCGGACGCGGCGCGCACCGCGATCAACGAAGGGCCCGACCCGGCGACCGTCGAGCGCAAGCTGGAGGGATTCTGGAACTGGATCGAGCGCGCCAAGGCCAACGTCAACTGCACGCTCGGCCTGGCGGTGCGCGACCTGCCGGACGGCGGCCCCGACGCCATCGTGCTGGAGTTGGAGCGCGGCGCCTGCACCGGCGTCACCCTGACCACGCGGGCGCAGGCGGAGCCGCGCTGCACCTACCTGTTGGCCGGCGACTGCGCCGCCTGGCGCGAGGTGATGGACGGCTACGACATGGGTCGCTCGATCATGTACCGCAAGCTGCTCCTGGAGCAGGGCGAGTTGCTGGTGTTCTTCCGTACCGTCTACTACTGGACCGAAACCCTCGCCTGCCTGCAACGCATCCCCACCGCCTTCCCCCGCGCCCTGGATCCGGGGGAACTGGCAGTGCTGCGCGAAGCCGGCCACGAGATGGAACGAAGCATCCGCGCCGCCCGCCACAGTCGAGGAGCGCCGCCGTTGTGATCAGCGTGCTCGACACGACGGCGTTCTGCGCTGCCATGCGGCATGAGCCGGAGATGGTCTCCTTCCTCGGCGACCGTCCGCCGGGAGCGTTTGCGGTGGTGCCGCCGGTGGTCGCGGAGATCGAATACGGATTGCACCGGCTGGACCGCGCATCGCACCGCTATCGCCTGCTTGCCACCCAAATGGAACGGTTGCTGTCCTTGATCCCTCTGTGGTGGAGAATGCGCCATGATACCGGGCGAGACTCCGAGACTATCCCGAAAAGGAACGTGCGGTCTGGCGCGTGTTTGATCGGGTGAATTTCGAAGACGGCGTCGCGGCCGAGCGGATGAGCGCTGAGAACGTGCTGCTGAAGCTCGACTACCCTGCCTACTTCGATCTCCTTGACGTACCTTTGCCGGACGGCCACGCCGCTATCCTCGATGTGCTCCAGCAAGATCGGCTCATCACGCCTTGCGCGGCCGGTGGATTCGACGTCACGAATCTGGGTGCGATGCTGCTTGCCAGGAATCTTGGCGATTTTCGGTCGCTGCGACGTAAGGCCGTGCGAGTGATCGAGTACCGCAGACGGGACCGGACCGAGACGCTGAAAGAGCGGGAAGGCATCAGCGGCTATGCTGCGAGCTTCCAAGATCTGGTCGGTTACATCAACGCCCGACTGCCGGCGAGCGAGATCGTTGGTCAAGCGCTGCGGCGGACGGTGCCGGCGTTCCCGGAGATCGCGGTACGCGAACTGGTGGCGAATGCCCTGATCCATCAGGATTATCTGGCAACCGGAGCCGGACCGATGGTGGAAATCTTCGCGGACCGGATTGAGATCACCAACCCTGGCGAGCCGCTGGTGGATACCCAGCGCTTCCTGGACAGCCCTCCACGATCGCGCAACGAGGTGCTCGCCTCGCTCATGCGTCGCTTCCGGATCTGCGAGGAGCGGGGCAGCGGGATTGACAAGGTGGTGGCCGAGGTTGAGCGCTACCACCTTCCCGCGCCTCTGTTCGAGACTCCGCCGAACTTCACACGGGTGGTTCTGTTCGCCCGCAAGTCCCTGACCGACATGGACAAGAAGGAGCGGGAGCGGGCCTGCTACCTGCACGCCTGCCTGAAGTACGTACAGCGGGAAAGCATGACAAACAAGTCGATTCGCGAGCGGTTCGGAATAGACGAAAAGAACCGGACGATCGCGTCGCGTCTCATCGGGGAGGTTGTAAAGGCGGGCTTCGTGGCTGTCCGCTTGCCTGAAGCGCCGCCCCAATACCGCGAGTACGTTCCGTTCTGGGCGTCGTCTGGGAACTCGATAGCGCCGTAATGCCGGTTCTGCTTGACCGACAACCCTTACAAGACCATGCGCACGCTGCTGATGTTCTCCAACACCGGCAGCTTGCGCGTGACCTACGAGGTGCTCGGCTGGTCCGCGGCATGGGATCAGGCGCTGTTGGAGCAGGGCGACCTGCTGGTGTTCTTCCGTACCGTCTACGACTGAACCGAAACCCTCGCCTGCCTGCAACGCATCCTCACCGGTTTCTCCCTTGCCGCGGCACGATGAGCGGGTCTCGGCCAGTACCCATTTAGGGGCGGTCGACGAACCCTGGCGAGAAGTCGGTCCTCGACGGCGTGGCAGACGATGCCGACATCGCCATTATCACGCGCCGGGACGCCGAGGACGCGGTGGTGATGTCGCTGGACTACTACAACAGTCTGATGGAGACGGTGCACCTGCTGAAGTCTCCGGCCAACGCCGCCCACCTCGCCGAATCAATCAGTAATGTCCGTGTTTCCAGCTCGTCTTAGCCCCAGTACCCGTTTCGAGGCCTGCTCGGCGTTCACTCGCGTTGCGGCCTGCGTGCTCGCTAAAAATATTGCGTTGCGCGCCCAAGGGCGGGGTGAGGGAGTACCGGTTGCGGTGAGGATGGCGTAGGCGGAGAAGGGAACGGGGCATAAAGTGTGAAGCCCGCAGCGTGAGAGCTGCGGGCTTCACTTATTTACAGCCTGGCCGGCGGAGACAACCGCCAGCCGAGGCACAGGAGAGGCAGCGAGTGTTCCCAGGCGCAACCGAGGCACACGCGCTCCCGCTCGCGACGACGAACTACGAGGCGGATGAGGACGGAACCCTACACGCCGTGCTGCCGTCACGTTGCGTCTACGCCACGGGGGAGCAGACGTGCGCCATGTTCGTCGATCACTACCGAAAGCGCAAGACCGGGCCGTGCTACCCGGTGGCGGTGGTGGGGTGCCGTGTGCATGGGATGCCGTGTGCATGGGAAGCGGCGCTACACGCTGTATCCAGCCGGGCACTATCCGTACGGACGGGTGGCGGTAGTGCCGTACAGCGCAAGCGGAGAACTGTTGTGGGAAGCTGACAGTGGCGGGCCGGCGTGGCAGGCGACGCTGTTCGGGGCGGCGCAGGATGCCGCGCAAGGGCAGATGTGGCGGTCCGAGCAGAACTGGTGGCAACGCTGGGATGCGCGTCGGCGGCGAACCCAAGGACGGCGGTTGGAGATGGCCGGACGGCTGACCGGGGTCAGTGGGGGATTGAAGGAGCGGGAGCGAGAGCAGATCGCGACGCGGTTGGGAGTGGCGACCATGACCGTGCTGTCGGGCGCGCACCGCTGGGGGCGCAGTTGGCAGAGCCGCGGGGCAGCGATCGTGGCGGTGCTGGTGGCGCTGGCCTGCAGCGCGACGCTGGGGGACCGCATGGGTGCCGCTGGTGCGGTCAGCGATCTGTGGGGGCCGCCGCGTCCGCGGCTGGTGGCGCGCTGGGAGCAGGCCGGCAAGAGCTGGCTGGTGGCCGCGAGCGGCGGTTCCGAAGCGCGGGAACAGGGCGCTGCCGGCAGCCATCGGGGACGGGCACCGCCGGCCACGAAAGCGCCCGTTCGAACCGTCTCGGGCAGCGCTACGGTAGGCTCATGAATGATTCATCGCGTCCCCCGTTACCGGTCTCGGCTACCGCGCTGCTGCGCTACTCGGTGGTCGCCGAGGTGGAGGCCCTGGTGCTGCGCGGGTGGCCCGCGGGAGCTGCGGTACGCCACGTTGCCGGCGCCGACCGTGTCGACCTGGACGGTCGCCTGGTGCGCATCAGCGTGCGTACCCTGCAACGCTGGCGCGCGGCCTGGGCGAGCGGCAAGCTCGCCGCCCTGGAGCCGCGGCAGCGCACCCGCACCACGACCTCACAGGCACTGAGCGTAGAGCTGGTCGCCTTCCTGCGCACCGAGAAGCGGTGTGATCCGCGCGCCTCGGCGCCGGAACTGGTGCGCCGCGCACGCGAACGCGGCATCGTCCCGGTCGACCAGAAGATCGATCGCACCAGCGTGTGGCGCGCGTGCCGGCGGATGGGCCTGCCGACGCGGCAGCGACCGCACAAGCGTGAGGGCGACACGCGGCGCTGGCAGTATGCCGAGCGCATGCAGTGCGTGCTTGCCGACGGCAAGCATTTCCGCGCCGGCGCGGCGCGTCTGCGCCGAGTGGCGCTGTTCTTCATCGACGATGCCACGCGCTACGGCCTGCAGGTGCGGGTGGGCACCGCGGAGTCCAGCGAGCTGTTCCTGCGCGCCCTCTACCAGATGGTCATGCGGCACGGCTTGGCTGACTTGTTCTTCCTCGACAAAGGACCGGGCTTCAACTCCCACGATACCAAGGCCGTGGTCCAGGGCGGCCTGGGCGCGTTGCTGATCCACGGCACCACCAGGTATCCGCAAGGCCACGGCGCCATCGAACGCTTCAACCGCACCGCTTACGATCAGGTGCTGCGTTCCCTCGATGGCGCCGCCGACGTGGACCCCGCCTGCGATGCGCTCACGCTACGCCTGAACCACTTCCTGGAGCGCTACAACGACACCCCGCACGAGACCCTGGGCAAGGATATCACCCCGCGCCAGCGCTGGGAGCAAGGACGGGGTCTGCGCTTCCCCACCGACGACGCCGATCTGTACCGCCGCTTCGTGGTGCGCGCCATGCACAAGGTTTCCAACGATCACGTCATCAAGGCCGACGGTCGGTTGTGGGAAGCGCCGCGCCGCAGCGCAGCCAGTTGGGTCGAGGTGGCGCGCCACGTGCTCGACGGTCGGCTGTGGGTTCAGCACCAGGGGCGCATGATCGAGCTCGCCGAGGTGGATCCGCAGGCCAACGCGACCGCGCCGCGCGGCTCCGGCAACACGCCGCAACCGACCGCCGGCAAGGACGGCGACGAACTGCCTGCCACCGCGGCCGGCATCGCCTACGCCAACGACCTGCGCCCGCTGGTCGACCCCGAGGGCGGCTATAGCGATCCGCACGACGACCAACACGACGACCAACACGACCAGGAGCAGCACCCATGAGCCACGACCTCAGCCCCCTGGGCTTTCGCAAGACCCCCTTTACCCGCGAGTTGACCGTGCGCGAGCGCTTCCCGCTCGATCCGCAGGCACAGGTCGCCGCCGCGCTCACCGAGGCGGTGCAGGAGCGCATGAGCGCCGCCCTCATCGCTCCCGCCGGCACCGGCAAGACCGTCGCCTTGCGCATGCTCGTCGCCGCTCTGCCGGAAACACGCTTCCAGGTCCATTACGTCAAGGTGACCGGCCTCTCCAAGCGTGACCTGTGCAAGGAAATCGCCGTCGCCTGCGGCCTCTCGCCCACCGGCATCTATCCCGCTCTGGTGCGCAAGCTGCAGGACGCTTTCGCACATACCACCAGCGACGGTATGCGGCCGGTCATCCTGCTCGACGAAGCCCATGACCTGCGCCCCGAATCGTTGGCCATGTTGAGGGTCCTCACCAACTTCGAAATGGACAGTCGCCTCGTCGTGTCCCTCGTGCTCGCCGGCCAGCCACACCTGAGACTGCTCCTCCGGCACCCCGAACAAGCCGCCATCGCGCACCGCCTGGCGCATTACGCCGAGTTGCGCCTGCTGTCTCGTGATGAGACCCGCGCCTACCTCGAACACCGCTGCACCCTCGCCGGCGCTCGCACCAATCCCTTCGACGGCGACGCTCAGGAAACCATCTTCGAAATGAGCCGCGGCAACCTGCGCGCTATCGACCGCTTGGCCTTGGCGGCCCTGCACCTCGCCGCCAAGTCTTCCCACACCACCGTCAGTTCCGGCGACGTGATCGCCGCTCGCAAGTCGCTGTGGCCATGACCAATCCGCTGCCCACCGTTCCCGTCCATGCCATCGATCCCCAACCCGACGCTCCCCAGTGGTTGGTGCGCGACCTCTGGACCACCGCCGCCGTCGGGGTTGTCGGCGGCAGCCCCAAGGTTGGCAAATCGTGGTTTGGCCTCGATCTCGCCGTCTCGGTCGCGTCCGGCACCCCCGCCCTCGGGCGCTTCCCGGTCGACGCCACCGGACCCGCCCTGGTGTATCTCGCCGAGGATGCTCTGCCCCGCGTCCGTGACCGTGTCGCCCACTTGTGCCGCCACCGCGGCCTCGATCTGTCCCGCCTCGACCTGCAGGTCGTCACTGCCGACCGGTTACGCCTCGATACCGAACGCGACCAACTCGCTCTCGACCAGACCGTGCAACGGATCCGCCCGGCACTACTGCTGTTGGACCCCCTGGTCCGACTTCATTCTCTCGACGAAAACAGCGCTTCAGACATCTCTTCTCTGCTCGCCTTTCTGCGCGCCATCAACCGCCGCCATCAACTCGCTCTGGTCCTCGTCCACCACATGGCCAAGCGCTCCAGGCGCAATCTCGGCCAGTCCCTGCGCGGCTCTTCCGATCTCCATGCCTGGACCGACTCCGCCTGCTATCTCGTGCGGCGCCCCGACGACCGTCTGCAACTCACCGTCGAGCACCGCTCCGCTCCCGCTCCCGACCCCCTCCTGCTGCGCCTCTCAGGCGGCGGCGACCAGCCTCTCTCGCTGCTCGTCGACAGCGCCGACGCCCCGCCGCCCCCGCTCGCCGAGGCGGTCCGCGCCGCTCTCCGCAGCGCCGGCCAGCCGCTCTCCAGGACCGTCCTGCGCCAACGCCTGCGCATCAACAACGCTCGTCTCGGGGTCGCCCTCCAAACTCTCCAACAACGCGGCCTCGCCGTCCGCAGCCCCAACGGCTGGCACCTGCCGTCATGATCCGCACCCTCGGTTGCCTACCCGCTCTCATCCGGCCGCCGTTCCGCTGTTCCACCGTTCCGCTCCAGGCACGCGCTCGGAACGGAACGACCACCGCCACACTCCGCGTCATCTATCCTGCAACCAACCTCGGCCCGGGGCGCGCAACGCAACAGCTAAATCGCCCACTGGCGATCCTTCTTCATCGGAGTGCTTCAGTGTAATTCGTTACCTCCCTGCACCGCTCCGACTGCTTCCGGCTGGAGCGACAGTTGCCGGGCGGGATTCGCACCCGCTGGGATACAGCGCCTTTCCACGGCGCACGGCAGACCTGGACTATTCACAAATAGCTGCCGCGTACTGGGCGCAGATTGGCGTCGAGGTCGAGATTGATGAGCTGCCGGCCCGGGGAACGGGTGAACCGAATGTTTGCATAGGAACGAAATCGCGAGCCGCCTCAGCTATGGGGCTTCACGTCCGCGGCCGAAATGGCGCCGAAGCTTCCCCCTCGCTCTTCGAACATACCTAGGAAGTTGCCGTCTGGGTCCTGGAAGTGAACGAGCAACAGCTGGTTCTTGCCGTCGTCGTGGGCCACATACGGCTGCTCCGGGAACTCCACTCCCTTGCGCTCGAGTTGGGCAACCGCAGCGTCGATGTCGTCAACCAGGTAGTAGAGCGCCGACTTCGTCCTGAACTCTTCGGATTCCGGAATGCCGAGAAATATGGTGATGTCGCCACACCGGAAAAAGGCATATGGGGAGTCCCCAGTTTTGGAATCCCACCTCAACGGCCTGAACGGCGGGCGCTTGATCTGAAACAGGAGCTCCATTCCGAGCGTATCCCGATAGAAGCTGACGGCGCGATCAATGTCGGTAACGCTGATAAAGGTCTGAACAATTCTCTTCAATAGGTTGTCGGTCACGCTGTCGGTCACTGCAATATCTCCTGTCTTCATATATGTTTGCGCTCAAGAGTAGAGGTGGCAGACGACCTTGTGTCCTGGCGCCGGCTCGATCATCTGAGGTTCGAGGGCGGCACAAGGCTCGAAGACCGCCTGACAGCGGGGGTGGAAATGGCAGCCCTGAGGCGGGTTCACCGGCGATGGCACCTCGCCCGTCAGGATGATCTCCTCCCTCTCGATGTCCGGTGCGACGGCAGCGCTGCCGACATCAGGGCGCGGGTATAGGGGTGCAGGGGGTTCTCGAATAGCTCCTCGGACTCCGCCTCCTCGACCAGGCGACCCAGGTACATGACCCCTATCTTGGCGCACATGTACCGCACCGTGGCCAGGTCGTGGGCGATGAGCAGGTAGCTGAGGTCGTGCTCCTGTTGCAGGTCCTTCAACAGGTTCATGATCTGGGCGCGGATGGAGACGTCCAACCCAGAAACCGGTTCATCGAGAATGATGATCTTGGGACCGAGGGCCAGTGCCCGGGCCATGGCGATCCTCTGCCGCTGTCCGCCGCTGAACTCGTGGGGAAAGAGGTTGGCCTGGTAGGCCTGTAGGCCAACGTCTTGGAGGACCTCGCTCACCCTGGCCCGGATCTTCGCCGTGGTCATCGTGGTGTTGATTTGCAGCGGCTCGGCGATGATTTCTCTCACCCGCATGCGCGGATTCAGCGAGGCCCACGGGTCCTGGAACACGGCCTGAACCGACGACTTGTACCGCCTGGCGCCCTCCCGATCCAGGTTCAGGGCGTCCAGGTCTTCGTACTGGATACCCCCGTCCGTCGGCTCCTCCAGCAACAGGACCATCTTCGCAGTGGTCGTCTTGCCGCACCCGGACTCGCCGACCAGGCCGTAGGTCTCGCCCGGCTTGATCGAGAACGAGACGCCGTCCACCGCCTTGAGAGAGGCCCGGTGGCGCCTGAGCAACCCGCCGGTCACCGGGAATTGCTTCTTCAGGTTGCTTACCTGCAGAAGTACCGACATTACGCACTTTCTCGCAGCCAGCATGCAGCCGTGTGTCTGACGCCGACGGTCACGGAAGGAGGGTACTCCTCGTGACAGCGCTCATGAACATGAGGACACCGAGGCGCGAAAGAGCAACCGTCAGGCAGGTCCCACAGGGCAGGAGGCTGTCCGTCGATGGCGTAGAGCCGCTCCACGCTCTGTTCGAGCTTCGGCACCGCGTTGATCAACGCCTCCGTGTACGGATGCGACGGGCTATCGAAGATCTGTCGTACATCCCCTTCCTCCACAATGCGCCCGGCGTACATCACCGCTACTCTGTCGCACATCTTGGCCACGATTCCGAAGTCGTGGGTGATGAACATCAGCGCGCAGCCCGTCTCCCGCTGGAGATCCTGTAAACCGGCATTGATAGTGACCCCCCCTCGGCATTTTTAGCGACCCCCCGGTCGGCATCCAAAACGACCCCGGGTCGGCACTCAAAACGACCCCCCTCACGGTGCATGGTTTGTGCGTGCAAACAACGAACCACGTGAGGAGGGTCAGATGGCCAGGAGGACAGCCACGATGGAACTACAGGATATCGTCAATCGATTGAGGATGAAGCAGTCGATCAAGGCGATCAAGCGGGAGACCGGCAAGCACCGGAGTGTGATTCGCAGGGTGCTGCAACTCGCCGAGCAGGAGGGGTGGCTGGATGAGCAGCAAGAGTTGCCGTCCGAGCAGCAGCTGCAGGAGGTGTACCACGAACAGCGGATCGGCGAGGAGGGTCGCCTGTGGCGCGACAATCAAGGTGAGAACGTAGCGACAATCAAGATGAGAATGCCGAGGCGGCTGACAGCCCTCTGATCGGGGGGAGGTTGGCCGCCGCTGACGGAGGGAGGGCGTAGCCCGACCGTAGTCAGCGGCGCGGCGGCGCCGGTGGGGGCCGCCGTCGGTGATCGTGGCCGACCCGGCAAGTAAGGTGTGCCTGAGTACCCAACGAAGGAGCACCCATTGCCAGGCCGACATCTTACCGATCGCCAAGTGAGGCTCTACATGAGTTTTCGTCGCAAGGACACCCCGTCAGTGGCAGCGGCCAAGGCGTCATTCAGCAGCGCCACCGCCTACCGCATCGAGTCCGATCCACAACCGCCGTCACAGAAACAGACGCCGCGCAGCAGCCGCCGTTCCGACCCGTTGGACGGCATCTTCGAGAAAGAAGTGGTGCCGTTGCTGGTCGAGTCCCCGTCTCTGCGTGCGGTGACCATCTTCGAAGAACTGCGCCGCCGCGATCCAAAGCTCCCTGCCAGCGTGCGCCGTACCCTTGAGCGCCGCGTGCGCCGGTGGCGCGCCCTGCATGGGCCCGAACAGGAGGTGATCTTCGCCCAGAAGAATCCACCCGGTCGCCTCGGCCTGTCCGACTTCACCGCCACCGGAGACCTCGGCGTCACCATCGCCGGTGTGCCCTTGACGCATTTGCTGTATCACTTCCGGCTGCCCTACTCGGGCTTCGAATACGCTGACGTGGTGCTCGGCGGCGAGAGCTTCGTCGCCTTGAGTGGCGGCTGCCAGAACGCCTTGTGGCTGCTCGGTGCGGTCCCGCAAGAGCACCGTACCGACAGCCTGTCGGCCGCCTACCACAACCTCGATCGAGCCGCCGCTGACGATCTCACCCGTCGCTACCAGGAGTTCTGCGACCACTACGGCATGTGCCCCACGCGCAACAATCGCGGCAAGGCCCATGAGAACGGCAGCGTCGAAAGCGCCCACGGCCACCTCAAGCGCGCCATCGAGCAAGCCCTGCTGCTGCGCGGCTCCCGTGACTTCGACGACATCGCTGCCTATCGCGCCTTCATCGCCGAGATCGTCAGTCGCCACAACGCTCGCCACCGTGCCCGCATCGACGCCGAACGCGCCGTGCTGGCGCCGCTGCCGGCGCAGCGCACCGCGGACTTCGAGCTGGAGCGCGTCCAGGTCACCCCGCACTCCGGCTTCAACCTGCGCAAGGTGTTCTACTCGGTGCCGTCACGGCTGATCGGCCACACCCTGCGCGTCCACCTCTACGATGATCGGCTGGAGCTGTTCGTCGGCTCCTCCCCACTGCTGACCCTGCCCCGCGGTCGCGCCCATAGCGACGGGCGCCGCGGCCACGTGGTCGACTATCACCATCTCATCCATGCCCTGCGCCGCAAGCCGATGGCCCTGCTGCACCTCGTCTACCGCGATCAGTTGTTCCCGCGCGACGCCTACCGCCGCACCTTCGACGCGTTGCTCGATGCGCTCGATGAGCGCGCAGCCTGCCGGCGCATGGTCGGGCTGTTGGCCCTGGCCCACGATCGTTGCTGCGAGGCAGCGCTGACCACACGGCTTGCCGACCTCCTCGAAGCCGGCACTTTGCCTGAACTGGAACCACTCGAGGCGCTCTTCGCTTCCGATCCGCAATCGCTGCCCGATCTCGACGTACGCCTAGGGTCGCCGGCCGACTACAACGACCTGCTTGACCACCCCGCCGAGCTCGCCACTCCACCGGCAGGCCCAGCATGAGTACTCCAGCACCCATCGATACTGCCGCGCTCAACCTGATGCTCAGCGAACTGCGCCTGCCCACCATCAAAGCTCTGTGGCCTCAGTTCACCGCACAGGCCGACCGCGAAGGCTGGCCCGCCGCGCGCCTGCTGACCGCCTTGACCGAACACGAAATCGCCGACCGCGCCCGGCGCCGCTTCCAGCGCCGCCTCGGCGAAGCTCGGCTGCCGAGCGGCAAGACCCTCGACAGTTTCGACTTCTCCGTCGTGCCCACTCTCTCCAAGGCGCACGTGATGGCCCTCTGCGCCGGCGACCGCTGGCTCG
The DNA here is from genome assembly GCA_965262935.1 of Spirochaetia bacterium. GTDB lineage: Bacteria > Spirochaetota > Spirochaetia > SZUA-6 > Bin103 > Bin103. Next base: position 4,453,443 of record OZ253572.1, read on the forward strand.
ACGAAGGCTCCAACCTGCTGCTCTTTGGTCCGCCCGGAACCGGAAAAACCCATATCTCCGCCGCCATCGGCCTGGCTCTCATCGAGCACGGCTACCGGGTGCTGTTCACCCGCACCACCGATCTCGCACAACGCCTGCAGGCCGCGCGCCGCGAATTGGCCCTCGAGGCCGCCATCAGGAAGCTCGACAAGTTTCACCTCCTGATGCTCGATGATTTTTCCTACGTCACCAAGGATCAGGCCGAGACCAGCGTCCTGTTCGAACTGATCAGCGCGCGTTACGAGCACCGCTCCCTGCTGATCACCGCCAACCAGCCGTTCGGCCAGTGGGACAAGATCTTCCCCGAGCCGGCCATGACCGTCGCTGCCATCGACCGCTTGGTGCACCGGGCCACCATCTTCGAGCTCAACGTCGAAAGCTATCGGCGGCGCACCGCCATCGACAACAAACGCCAGCGCGCAGCGGCTGCCGAGGTCGATGCCGCAGACCAGACCGCTGCCGCACCGTCGGCACCGTTACGTAACGGTGCGCAGTGACCATGGCTTTGACCAACGCCCAGCGACAACGGCGTTATCGAGAACGCCACAAGGCACCGCAAACGCAGGTGCACTACCGACGACCGCAGGACCGCCGATCCCGACCGCAGCTCTGGCAGGACGCGGTACGCACCCTGCTCGACCTTCAGGATGAGTACCAAGCGTGGCTCGACAACCTGCCCGACAGTCTCGGGGAGTCCGCCCTCGCACACAAGCTGCAGGCGATTTGCGCCCTTGACCTTGCCGAACTGGGCAGCGTCGAGCCGCCACGCGGGTTCGGGCGTGACTGAGGCAACCCGCAACTCGCCCGCTCCGTTCGTCAAGCCCTGACTTGGCGGCCCCTGGCGGCCCCTGGGGCCGCGCTACGGTGCCGACCGGGACTCCACGGTCGCTGCGAGCAGGGCGCCAACCTACGCCCTGCCGGCGTTGCTCGCGGTGCATGGCCTGCAAAAATCGTTCGAGGATCGCCGTGGCGGGCTGCGCGGCATCAAGATGGTATCCGGATACCCCCGAAAATCACCTCCCGCTGCCCCTTCACGCCATGTTTGGGTTCACCCGAAGTGTGCTCCAAGCAGTCCCGATTTCGCCGTCGAGTTCTCTCCATTCTCCCGCCCAGCCCGCTCACTGCGACTGCTCATCTGCAGCCCCTTGCACAACCAACCGCCCTACGTCACCCTGGGTCTCGTTGCGACATCGATTCTCATCCTGATTGTCGCGCCACAGTTCTTGGAGACCCGAAGTACTCCTCAGACGAATTGGCATGAATCTGGCACCATCTGGCACCGAGTCCGGGTATACGTCGATCTGGACGTTGAATACACTACGCCCGAGCCGGGTGGTGCATGCCGTGTTGATGGCAGCCGCACTCGCGCACGCCCAGCGAGCCCGGCCACGACGCCAACAACATTGGGAGCACTACATATGTCAAGATTGAAAATCACCGCCGTTCTGTCAGTGACGGCGATTGCCCTCGTGCTGGCCGGATGCGCGGGAATGGCCCGGCGTCCGCAGGCCGACCCTACGGTGATGACCTACAACCTCTACCTCGGGACCGATGTGGCCAGCATCTTCACAATCACCGACGCCGCAATGCTACCCACCGAGATAGCAAGGATGTACGGCGAAATTAGGGCATCCGACTTCCCCGGACGCGCCGCCACCATCGCCGCATCCATCAAGGAAGCTCAGCCGCACCTGATCGGCCTGCAGGAAGTTCCGTTGATTCGTTTCGGAAACAACGAATTGAGCTTCCGTGCGATTCTGATGAGTGCGCTCGAATCCGCGGACCTGGACTATGAAGTCGCGGCCGAGGTTGAGAATGCTCACATCAAGCTGGACGGTGCAGCTCTGACGGACTTCGACCTGATACTGGCTCGCGGCGACGTCGAAGTGGCGCGGCCCATGAGCGCGAACTACACGGCCTCGCTACCCATTCAACTACCGGGCGCTGGCGGCGTCCTCAAGGTCTTGAGAGGATATGCCGCCGTCGACGCGACGGTTGGCGGGGTGACCTACCGCGTCGTCAATACCCACCTGGAGGCGACGCTGGAGGCGCTCCCGGGAACGCTGCAGGCCACCCAGGCGATTCGTGTTGCGCAAACACAAGAACTGGTGGCCAGTCTGAGCACCGAGACGTTGCCGGTGATCCTGCTGGGAGACTTCAACACGCCGGCGCCGGACGGCCCCGCGTACAAGCTTCTGCTCGATGCCGCGTACATGGACGCATGGCGGGCGGACTCCGAGGGAGACGGAAACACCTGCTGTCAGGACGCGGACCTGAGGAACGAAGAGAGCGACCTGAACAAGCGGATCGACCAGATATTCATCAAGGGTGTGAGCCTGCGGGAGGGCGCCGCCATCCGCACGGCCACGGTCGGCGACCAAACCGAGGACAAGACGGACGGCGGTCTCTGGCCGTCGGACCACGCGGGCGTGATCGCGCATCTGCCGGTAGAGTAGGCTGCGGCAGGTCAGCGGCCGCGCCAGACGGGGGCACGTTTCTCGACGAACGCCTGCATGCCCTCGCGGGCGTCTTCGCTGGCCAGCATCGCCTCGTAGGCGGTAGCTGCCGGCGAAGGCGGCTTCGACGAAGCCGCGCGCGAGGCCACGCAACATCATCTGCTTGGTGGCGCGCACGGCGAGCGGGGCGGCGGCCAGCAGTGCGCCGGTCCAGCGCGCGACCTCCGCCGGCAGCTCGGCGGCGTCGACCACGGCGTTGAGCAGGCCGCGGGCGAGCGCTTCCTCGGCGCTCAGCAGGCGCCCGGTGAGGGCGATCTCCATCGCCTGCTTGAGCGGGATCTGGCGCGCCAGGCGGTGCAGGCCGCCGTGGGCGGCCAGGCCGACGCGCGGCTCCGGCAGCCCGAAGCGGGCGTGGCGGGCGGCAATGGCCAGGTCGCAGGCCAGCACCAGCTCCAGGCCGCCGCCGATGGCATCGCCGTTGACCGCCGCGAGCACCGGCTTGTCCAGGTCGAAGCGCTCGGTGAGCCCGCCGAAGCCGGTGGCCGGCATCTCGTCCACGCCGCTGCGCGCGCGCTCCTTGAGGTCGGAGCCGACGCAGAACGCCCGCTCGCCGGCGCCGGTGAGCACCAGTACGCGCGCCTCCCGGTCCGCCGCGTAAGCGTCGAATACCGCCGCCAGTTCGGCGTGGGCCGCCGCATGCAGGGCGTTGCGGCGCTCCGGACGGTTCATGGTGACGGTTACCACGGCGCCTTCGCGCCGTACGCCGAGGTGCCGTACCCCGCGCCCGTCGGCCCGTCGAGCGCTTCCTTGACATCGGCCATGTGCCACCCTACCCTGCCGTGGTCCTGCCGCCCATCCCAACGAGGCGCCGCGGGGCCAGAATCAGGAGGATCCCACATCCTGTGCCCGCCGCAAAAGGTCCACTTCGCCGACGCCGAGGGGCGCTTCCATCTGCGGCCGTTCGTGTACCACCTGACTACCGAGCGCAACATGGACACCTTCGCCCTGGACTGCCGGGAGGACACGACGGTGCGCTTTCCGATCCACCTGCTGGTGCGCGGCGACGAGTATCGTCTGTGGGGGCTGATCCCGGGCAGGCTGCATCTGCTCGGCATCAGGGAAGAGGGCGCGTTCTACCTGTTCGGCACCGACCATCTGGGCCGCGACCTGTTCTCACGCGTGTTCTACGCGGCGCGCATCTCGCTGTCGATCGGCTTTGTCGGGGTGGTGATCAGCTTCGTGCTGGGCTGCATCCTGGGCGGCGTCTCCGGCTACTTCGGCGGCACCGCCGACATGGCGATCCAGCGCATGATCGAGTTTCTGAGCTCGAGTCCCCAGATCCCGCTGTGGATGGCGTTGGCCGCCGCCATCCCGCAGAGCTGGCCGGCGCTGCGCGTCTACTTCATGATCATCGTGATCCTGTCGATCATCGGCTGGACCGGGCTGGCGCGCGTGGTGCGCGGCTACATCATCGCGCTGCGCGAGTCGGACATGGTGGTCGCCGCCCGGGTGGCGGGCGCCGGCACCGCGCCGATCCTGTACCGCCACCTGCTGCCGGCGTTTCTGAGCTACCTGATCGTGCACCTGACCCTGGCGGTGCCGAGCAAGATCCTGGCCGAGACGGCGCTGTCGTTCCTGGGCCTCGGGCTGCGGCCGCCGGTGGTGAGCTGGGGCGTACTGCTGAGCGCCGCCCAGAACGTCAAGACGGTGTACCTCAACCTGTGGCTGATGATCCCGGCCCTGTTCGTGATCGTCACCGTGCTGGCATTCAACTTCATCGGCGACGGCATGCGCGACGCCGCCGACCCCTACTGATGGCCGTGTGAGGCCGCTCTTCGATCTCGACGCGGTGGTGGCGGGCGCACGCGATCTGTGCACCGCCCTGCTGCGCGACTGCGAGCCCTACGGCTGCTTTCGCTGGCGGGAACAGCCGCTGCCCGACCTGCTCTACCTGAACGACGTGGTGATGCTGTGCTGGGTGATCGACGACCTGCCCGCCGACCCCGAGCTGCGCGCCCGCTGGGCGGCCACGCTGAACCGGTTCCAGTGCCCGGAGGGCGGCGCCTACTGGTATCCACCGTTTGCGCAGCCGAGTTGGCAGCACGCGACCATGAACACGGTGATCGCGCTCAACATGCTGGGCGCCCGCCCGGCCTGCCCGCTCGCCATGCTGGAGCCGCTGCGCGACATCGACACCTGCCGGCGCTGGGTGGAGTCACACGCCGACCCGCTCACCGCGGTCCCCCACCACCGCTACGGGCTCGGCGCGGTGCTCATGCACAGCAGCCCGCCGCCGCCACCCGGCTGGGCGGACGTCTTCCTCGCCGCCATCCGCCGCCTGCAGAACCCGGCGACCGGCCTGTTCCCCAACGCCGCCGGGCGCGCCAACATCAGCGCCACCTTCATGTTCGCCAAGATTCTGTTGAACGCGGGCGGCGAGCTGCCGCGCGCGGAGGCGATGTTCGACGCGCTGCTCGCCGCGCAACGCCCGCACGGCGCCTTCACCGATCACGACACCCTCGGCTACCACGACATGGACGCCGCCTTCCTGCTCGCCCACATCGCCGAGCGCCACGGCCACCGGCGCGCCGACGCGCGCGCCGCCCTGCGCCGCCTGGCCGCCAGCTTGGGCGACCTGTGGCAGCGAGACGGCGCGTTCCGGTGCGACCCCCACCAGGCCCTGGCCCTCCTCAGCCTGGCCGGCGTGCTGGCGCGCGCCCTCGGCGCCGAGGTGGCCGGCACCGCCACCTGCCGCTTCCACTTCACCGACCCCACCCTGCTACGCGCCACCTGATGCCGTGTGCTGTACAGATCGTCGCCGCCCGCAATACGCTACGGTGGCTGTTGCACGGACGGGCAGAGGGAGGAGAGGCTGCATGGCGATAGGAAGGCACTCCAAAGAGTTACGCGCGTGGATCGACGACGCGGTCGGCTTGTCCGGCCACACGGACGGCGCGATCCACGCCGCCGCTGACGACACGCTGGCCATCGCCATGCAGCAGGGCCCGCGCCCGGAGCAGCAGGACTGCGGCGCGGCGCTGCTATGGGTGCCCCGTTTCGGCGGCTCCGCCTCCTGCGCGGCGGTGATCGCCGACGGCATGGGCGGCATGGAGGATGGCGGCTGGGCGAGTCGTCACGCGGTCGGCGTGGTCGTCGATCGCTGTCTCTCCGGCAAATACGACACGCCGCGCGACCTGCTCGCCAGCGCCCTGGCCGCGGCGCAGCGGGAAGTGCTGGAAGCGCTCGACGGCATGGGCGGCACCACGCTGACCGCCGCGGTCTGGGACCGCAGCGGCGGGATGCTCGTGCACATCGGCGACACCCGCGCGCACCTGATCGAGCCGGGGCGCCCCTTCCGGTGCCTTACCGCCGATCACACCGAGGCCGGGCATGCCGACGCGCTCGACCGCCTGACCACCGGCCGGCCAGACGAACCGTACCGGCCGACGGGGCCGGACAGCAGCCTGATCGACGTCATCGGCGTGCCGGACGGCATCCTGGCCGAACGCCACGTCCTGCATACCCCGCGCGTCGGCCGCTACGTCATGACCACGGACGGCGCGCACGACCCGATCCGGTGGGCGGGAACGGCCGCCTTCGAAGAAGGCAGCGGCGCGCAGCACTGGACCGCCCGACGCAGCGTCGAGGCGATCTGGGAGCGCCTCGCGAACGAGTCGCTGTCCGACAACGCCGCCGTCGTGGCAATCGAGCCCGGCAGGGCCTTGCAGCATGCGGAGCAGGAGTTGCGGTCCGGCGACATCCTGCTGGTGGGCCCGACCGGGGCGCTGCGTCAGACGCTGAAGTAACGCGCGCTCCGGGCTCAACCGGGTACGTCATGCGACTCCGGCGAGCCGCTTTACCGTATTTCTGATCGCCTCCCCGGCATCTCGCGCGGCTACCTCAAGTTCGTAGTGAGACTGCAGGTTGAGCCAGAAGGCAGCGGACACGCCAAAAGCACACTCCAGGCGCAGTGCGGTGTCCGCCGTGATGCCGCGCCGGCCACGTACAATCTCGCTGACTCGATTCTGCGGTATGCCGAGCGCCTTCGAGAGGCCGTTGGCGCTCAACCCGAAGGGCTTCATGAAGTCTTCGTGAAGGGTCACCCCTGGGTGTATGGGTCCTATCATCGGTGGTAATCCGTCAGCTCCACGTTGGTTGGTCCGTCGTTCCAGTCGAACACGATACGGTACTGATCATTGACGGCAACGGCCCACTGGCCGGCGCGGTCGCCCCTGAGCCGATGCAGCCGTGCGCCGGGGTTGTTGCGCAGGTCATCCAGCGTGGCCGCGGCATTGAGGACGTTGAGCCTGCGCTTGGCCTGAGCTTGGATGCTCTGGAACCGGCGCACGCGCTGGTCGAGCCAGACGGCCTCCGTATCCCGGTCGGCAAACGACCGCAACGGCATGGATCAATATGTAATACGGCGTGCGTATATGTCAACGCCCTGCCGGGTCACGCAGGTGGAATTGTGTACAGGGCACGCGAGGTCTGCTATTCTCGGCGGTGCTATTGTCTGCACCACCCAAGGAGGTTGTTGTGTACCGAATACTCTCTCTGATTGCCGCGCTGGCATTGCTCGTTGCCGCGGGGGCCTGGGCCGGCGGCGAGACGGAACAGGCCGGCGCCGCGCCGGCGACCGATGTCGACACCAGTGTTATGGAGGCGCCGGCGCTGGCGGCCCTGGTCGCTTCCGGCGAACTGCCGCCGCTCGCCGAGCGCCTGCCGGACGAGCCGCTGGTGATCACCCCGCGCGACGAGCCGGGCCGCTACGGCGGCACCCTGCGCCGCGCCTGGCGCGGTCCGTCGGACGGCTCCAACGTCAAGCGCCTCATGTCGCAGCGCCTGGTCCGCTTCACCCCCGACGTCAGCGCGATCATCCCGAACCTGGCGACCGGTTTCGACGTGGGGGACGGCGGGCGCGAGTTCGTCTTCCACCTGCGCCCCGGCACCCGCTGGTCGGACGGCGACGAGTTCTCGGCCGAGGACTTCGTCTGGTGGTACGAGAACATCTTCACGAACACCGAGATCACCCCGCGGCCCTGGTCGTGGCTGACGGTCGCCGGCGAACCGGTCAAGGTCGACAAGCTGGACGATTACACGGTGCGGTTCCGCTTCAAGGAGCCGTACGGCCTGTTCACGGCATTTCTGTCCGCTTCGCAGGGCTTCAACTTCATCCTGCCGTCCCACTTCCTGAAGCAGTTCCATCCCGACTTCGCCGACGCCGACGAGCTGGCGGCAATGATGAAGGAAGCGGGGGTCGAGGAATGGACCCGGCTCATCGGGCCGCACCTCGGCGGCCGCCGGATCTACACGCCGGGTGACCCCTCCCTGAGCGCCTGGGTGGCGGTAACCGATCCCGCCTCCACGCGCTTGGTGATGGAGCGCAACCCCTACTTCTGGTGGGTGGATACCGAGGGGCGCCAGTTGCCCTACATCGACCAGGTCACCTTCGACCTGGTGACCGACGGCGAGGTAATCAACCTGAAGGCGTCGGCGGGCGAGCTGGACTTCCAGTTCCGCCACCTGAGCCCGACCAACTTCACCCTGTTCAAGGAGAACGAGGAACGAGGCGGCTATCGCACCTTGACCTACATCCACGATCGGGAGCAGGACGGCATCATCAGCATCAACCTGTCCAACAAGGACCCGGACAAGCGCGCCGTGGTGAGTGACGCGCGCTTCCGCAAGGCGATGTCCCACGCGCTCAACCGCAACGACATCAACGAGCTGGTGTACGGTGGCCTGGCCGGCATTCCGGCCCAGGCACAGCCGTTTCCCGAGTCGCCGTTCCACCTGCCCGAGTTGGCCACCGCCTACGTGGATTACGACCCCGACAAGGCCAACGCGCTGCTCGACGAGATGGGGCTGAGCGCCCGCGACGGCAGGGGCTTCCGGCTGGGCCTCAGCGGCGAGCCCTTCAGCCTCACCCTCGAAATCACCGACAATTTTTCCGACCTCGCCGAGTTGACCCGGGAATACTGGCAGGCGGTCGGCGTCAAGACCAACATGAAGGTGATCGAACGCTCCCTGTGGCAGGAGCGCTACGAGACCAACGAGATGGACGTGAGCATGTGGGGCGGCAGTGGCGGCATGATGCCGCTGACCTGGCCGCGCTACTACGTGCCCACCGGCGGGCAGGTGCTGTGGGCGCCGGCGTGGCAGTTCTGGTACGAGAGCGGCGGCGTGCGGGGCGAAGAGCCGCCCGACTACGTAAAGCAGGCGATTGCGCTGTACGAGGAGATCAAGCTGACCGTCGATCCCGAAAAGCAGCACGAACTGTTCAAGGATATCCTGCGCCTGAAGTTGGAGCACCTGTGGGATATCGGCACTCTGAGCCCGCCGACGCCTATCATCGGGGTGGTCAACGCAAAGATGCGCAACGTACCGGAGCGGGCGCCCTACAGCGCCATCTCGCGTTCGCCCGGAAGCTTCCAGCCGGAGCAGTTTTACTACGTCGAGTGACGCCGGCGGCGCTCGCGAGACACGTCAAGGGGAGGCGGTGTGGCAACGCACCTGCCTCCCCGTTTGCTGAACGCACACAAGAGTGAGCCGGTAGAATGTTCCGTTACATCGGGCGGCGGCTGTTCTACATGGTGCCGACGCTGCTGATCATTTCGATCATCAGCTTCATCCTCATCCAGCTGCCGCCCGGCGATTACCTGAGCGCCATGCAGGCCGAACTCTCGGAAACCGGCGACTGGGTCGACAACGAGACGCTGGACGCCCTGCGGCGCCGCTACGGCCTGGACAAACCGATGTGGCAGCAGTACCTGATCTGGCTGTGGGGCGTGATGCAGGGCGACTTCGGCGTATCGTTCGACTGGGACAAGCCGGTGTCGGAGCTGATCTGGAGCCGGCTCGGGCTCACCATGCTGGTTACCCTGGCGACCCTGATCTTCACCTACGTGGTGGCGATCCCGATCGGGATCTACTCGGCCACCCGCCAGTACTCGCTGCTCGACTACGGCTTCACGTTCACCGGCTTCATCGGGCTGGCCACGCCCAACTTCCTGCTCGCGCTGGTGCTGATGTTCGTGTTCTACCGGGTGTTCGGGCTCAGCATCGGCGGCCTGTTCTCGCCGCACATGATCGGCGCCCCCTGGTCGTTGGCGCGCGTCTTCGACCTGATCAGCCATCTGTGGATCCCGGTCATCGTGATCGGCACTGCCGGCACCGCCGGGCTGATGCGGGTGATGCGCGGCTGTCTACTCGATGAGATCCGCAAACAGTATGTCGTCACCGCTCGATCCAAGGGCGTGGGCGAGATTCGCCTGCTGTTCAAATACCCGGTGCGCATCTCGCTGTTCCCGATCGTGTCCACCATCGGCTGGCTGCTGCCGGAGATCATCTCCGGTTCCGCGATCACGGCGGTGGTCCTGAGCCTGCCGACCACCGGACCGCTGCTGCTGCAGGCGCTGCTCAGCCAGGACATGTTCCTGGCCGGTTCGTTCCTGTTCGTGCTGGCCACGCTGACGGTGATCGGCACCCTGGTATCGGACATCCTGCTGGTGATACTCGACCCGCGCATCCGCTTCGAGCGGGCGGAGACTTAGTAGCTAGCGTATGGCCGACACGCTGCAGCAGGCGACGAAGCGCGGCATCGAGGAGACCGACGAACGGGAGAGCTACTTCCTCGCCTCGCAGTGGCAGCTCATGTGGCGCAACTTCAAACGCCATCGGCTGGCCTTGGTCAGCGCCGCGGTGCTGGCGATCGCCTACCTGGTCGGGATCGTGGCGCCGTTCGTGGCGCCCTACAGGTTGGAGCAGCGCCACGTCGAGTACATCTTCGTGCCGCCGCAGCGCATCCGCATGTTCTCCGAAGGTCGTCTGGTTGCGCCCTACGTGGTCGGGCTGCAGAAGCACATCGACCAGGAGACGCTGCGCCGGATATATACGCCGACCGGCGAGCGCTACCCGATCCGGCTGTTGGGGCGGGGGGCGGAGTACCGGCTGTGGGGGCTGTTCCCGACCGACCGCCACCTGTTCTCGGTTGCGGAAGGGGGAGTGGTGTTCCTGCTCGGCACCGACCGCATGGGCCGCGACCTGTTCTCACGCATCGTGTACGGCGCGCGCATCTCGCTCACCATCGGCTTGCTCGGGGTGTGCTTCTCGCTGCTGATCGGCCTCACCTTGGGCGGCATCTCGGGCTACTTCGGCGGCGCCGCGGACATGATCGTGCAGCGCATCATCGAAGTCATCATGTCGTTTCCCACCATCCCGCTGTGGATGGCGCTGAGCGCGGCGCTGCCGCCCGATTGGTCGTCGCTGGCGGTATACTTCGCCATCACCATCATCGTGTCGCTGATCGGCTGGACCGGACTGGCGCGGGTGGTGCGCAGCAGACTGCTGTCGGTGCGCGAGCAGGACTTCATCTCGGCGGCCAAGATCGCCGGCAGCAGCGTGCCGGACATCGTGCGCCGCCACATGCTGCCGAGCATGCTCAGCTACATCATCGTGTCGCTGACCCTGTCGGTGCCGGGCATGATCCTGGCCGAGACCTCGCTGTCGTTCCTGGGCCTGGGGCTGCGCGCGCCGGTGACCAGCTGGGGCGTGCTGCTGAAGGAGGCGCAGAACGTGCAGACGGTGGGCATCAACCCGTGGCTGATCCTGCCGGTGTTCGCGGTGATCGTCACCGTACTGGCCTACAACTTCCTCGGCGACGGCCTGCGCGACGCCGCCGACCCCTACCGCTAGCCACGCCGCCCCACCTACCGCAGAAATAACCCTCGATTTCGTCGGTCTGGGGGTTGACACGGTTTTGGCCGTCCGATCCGGAAGCGTGCCCGACCCTGCCGCAATCCTGCGTACCGCGGGCGTAGCGGGCGCTGTCCCGGCTCGCCCGCCACCAATCGACCCGAAAAGCCGAAAGTCGGCGTCCGGCGCCGCCACGGGCCGTCAGGGGGTGTCTGAAATCCGGGTGTACGATGGATGATCATGGAACACGACACGATCACGATTTCGCAGGCGACGGCAGTGACGACGCCTGAACCGCCGGTGGTTATGCCGCCGGCCGAGCTGGAACTGCTCGGCAACCAGATCGCCGAGTTGTCGGCGCGCATCGACGCCGCCACCTACGAACTGCTGTGCCACCTGCACGAGTTCGATCTCCGGCACGGCTGGGAAGGTTGGCGCTCCTGCGCCCACTGGCTCAACTGGCGCACGGGCATCGACCTCGGCGCCGCGCGTGAGAAACTGCGCGTCGCCGCCGCGCTGGCCGATCTCAACCACGTCTCTGCCGCCATGGCCCGCGGCCAGCTGTCCTACTCGAAGGTGCGCGCCCTGACCCGGGTGGCCTCCCCCGCCACCGAAGCGCGGCTGCTGGCGGTCGCCTTGTGCGCCACCGCTGCGCAGGTGGAGCGGCTGGTGCGGGCCTGGCGGCGGGCGGACCGCGACGCACAGCCGGATGCCGAGCAGGTGCTCCTGGCCAGCCGCACCCTGAGCATGCACATGGACGTGGACGGCATGGTGGTGCTGCGCGGGCGGCTGCCGCCGGAGGTGGGCGCGCTGCTGCTGCGCGCCGTGGAGGCGGCACTGGAGCAGGTGCCGGCGAGCGCGGAGGGCGGCGAGCCCACGATCGCGCAGCGGCGTGCCGATGCGCTGGGGCTGGTGGCCGAGAGTGCGCTGGCCGGCGGGCTCGATCCGGGCAACCCCGCCGACCGCTTCCAGGTAACCGTCCACGTGCAAGCGGACGCTCTTCCCGCCCGCGACCCGGCCGACGAAGCACCGCGCGTTTCCGCGGAAACGCGAGAGGTCAGCCTGACGCTGTCGGAGCCGGTAGCTCCGGCAGCGCCGCGCGTTGCCGCCGATACGCGCGTGGTCAGCCCGCCGCCGCCGGAGCCGGGCGCGCAGACCACGAACCTTGGCGCGGAGCAGGCGACGATTGCCGCGCCTCACATTTCCGCGGAAACGTTCGAGGTCAGCGGAGCGGCTCTTGAACGTGTGGCTCCGGAAACAGACCTGGACGCCGGCCAGGCCGTCATCGAACAGTTGGGGGGCCTCCACGTCGGCAGGGAGGCGGCCCGCCGCGTGGCCTGCGATGCCGGCATCGTGGTGCTGCGCCACGCCGCCGATGGTCAGGTTCTGGATGTCGGGCGCAGGAGCCGCACCGTGCCGAGCGCAATGCGCCGCGCCCTGCTCAGCCGGGACCGCGGCCAGTGCCAGTTTCCGGGCTGCGAGTCGCGCCATTGCGATGCCCATCACGTCGAGCACTGGGCGGACGGCGGGGAGACCCGGCTGCAGAACTTGGTTCTGGCGTGCCGTTTTCACCATCGCGCGCTGCACGAAGGGGGCTTTCGGGTGGTTCTGGGAGACACGGATGGGCAGTTCCGGTTCCTGCGCCCGGACGGCGAGCCGTTGCCCGCGGCGCCGCCGGTGTCGAGCTGGGAAGGGGCGCCGCTGGCGCCGACGGAGGCGCGGCTGGCGGCAGCCGGCGTCAGCATCGGTCCGCATACCGCCACGCCGGAGTGGTACGGGGAGTCGCTGGACCTGACGGCGGCGCTGGACGTGCTGTGGGAGCCGCCGGCGGCCGTCGCGCTCGGCGGTCCCTGACCGCGCCGCCCTGCGCGCGGCAACGGAGGCCTTCAACGCGCTGTACGACGCCAACAAGCAGATGGTGTTCAGCAGCGACCGTCCGGTATCGGAGCGGATGAACACTCCGACTGCCTCATCAACCGCTTCGAGCGCGGCCTGAACGAGGCCGGCCAGGCGCCGCAACCGAGACCCCCGGCCTCCTTGGCAGCAGCGAAACCTGCCGGCTCGCAGATCGATGGGAATCTTCCGGGCGGGCAAGGACGGGCAACAATCCGGTTGGGAAGCTGCGCCTTCACACGCCCGTCGGTATTCGCCGCCATGTGTGAGATAGCTATCAGGACCTCATCAACTCCGCTCTGTTGCGCTCAGCCGACGATAGACGAGACGTCGTACTCGTAGATCTGGCGGTTGCCGTCGGGTACGGCGTCGATGGTGAGCGAGCGGCCGTCGGGGTGCCAGCGCGGGTGCAGGTCGCAGCGCACGTCGCCGGTGAACAGCGGCTCGGAGTACATGCCGCCGATGTCGACGCGCCGGCCGGTGGCCATCTCGTACAGCATCAGTTGTGATATCCGCTCCTCGCCCTGCGGGTAGGTGTCGCACACCAGCCAGCGGCCGTCGGGCGAGAAGCAGGCGTGGCCGTCCGCGGGCAGGACGCCGCCGCCGAACGGCGCGAAGTCGCCCTGGTCCACGGTGAAGGAAACGAACTGCATGGTGCCGAGCAGATCGGTGGAAATCAGCAGGCGGTCGGGATCGAGCCAGGCGAAGTGGGAGATGCGGTGGGGAAAGCCGATCTGCAGCGACAGTTCGCTGCCGTCGGGGCGCACCGTCCACAGCGAGGTACGCAGCCCCTGTTCGCCGGCGCGGCGCATCCGGCACAGGAACATCACCCGCGAGCCGTCGGTGTTGAACATCACGTGGTTGAACCACACCAGGCCGGTTGGCGGCTCGGCCAGCGCCGCGGCGCGGATTACCTGGGCGTGGGAAACCACGAGGCCGGCGCGTCCGCTGGCCAGATCGATACCGTACAGGCCGTCGTCCTCGGGCGCGATCGGCAGCGTGGCCGGGTCCGTATCGTTGGCATAGCCCACCACCGAGCGGCAGTGGTACATGCGCGCGTAGTTGAGGCCCAGCGCGGCGCGGCCGTCGCCGGTCACCGCCGCCACCGGCGCCTCCAGGGTGCGCGTGGCGCCGCCGTGCAGCGCCCGCGCGTGTGATACCACGCGCCCGCCCTGCCAGACGTTGTAGGTCAGTTCTTCGCCGTGGCCGGCGTCGATCCAGTGCAGCATGCTGCCCTGCTGCAGGTTGAAGGCACCGGTCTCGGCCAGCGCCGTAAAGGAACCGCTGTCCGCGTCCACCAGACCGACGCGGGCGCGGTCCTCGGGCGCCGGCGGGCGGCGGTGGAAGTCGGTCTCCAGCGCCAGGTGGTGGCGGCCGCTGCGGTCCCAGGCGTTGATCCCGTAGTAGCCGAAGAAATGGTGTGCCGGCCCCGAGGTGAGGCGGCGCGGCTCAATGTGCATGGCCTGAGAGTGTACGCGTCCGGCATCGGGACAGCTATCGGTCCGCGCGGCCGCATCGCTGGGCGGCCGGTTTACGCTGGCAACCGGTCGAATCGTGCAGAGTATGGACGCTGGCGGGCACCGCAGTACCTGAGCCGGCCAGTCCTACGGGCACGAGCACGATGGCTTGGTCTCCACGTCGACCGAAAGATTCGCTAAGATAGACGCGAAATCAGGTGAAGCTCGTGCAACGGCGGACCCGGCGCGGCAAGGTCGAGGGGCATTTGAAGAAAATGGGACTGTCGCCATGAGTCAAGAGTTCGATTTCGAGCATCTCGTCCGGTTGTGCCGGCGTGCGCATCAGGAAATGCAGGGGCGGGCCTCCCGCGCGGTCGATCGCTCGCTTGTCGAGCGGAATTGGCTTTTCGGGCGGTACGTCGTTGAATTCGAGAACGGCGGGGCAGATCGTACCGAACTCTATGGCAAAGCCTTGATTGCGCGTCTGTCCGCCAAGCTGAAAGCCGGGGGAGTCAAAGGGTGCTCTCAAACCAACCTGCGCAAGTTCCGTCACTTCTACCTGACCTATCCCGAGATTCAACAGACAGTGTCTGTTGAATCTCCTGAGCACACCGAGATTCGACAGACACCGCCTGTCGAATCACTCCTTACGCCTGCGGACGACGGCACCATCGACCCCACGTACATAGGAGACCGATTCACCCTCGGCTGGTCCCACTACGTCACCCTCCTGACCATCGAAAACGCCGAAGCACGGCGCTTCTACGAGATCGAGGCGACGGACAACGGCTGGAGCGTGCGCGAGCTGGAGCGACAGATCGCCAGCTCCCTGTACGAGCGGCTCGCGCTCAGCCGCGACAAGGCCGCCGTCCGCCGGCTTTCCCGCGAGGGGCACGTGGTCGAGAAGGCGGCCGATCTGATCAAGAATCCGCTCGTGCTGGAGTTTCTCGGCTTGGAGGAAAAGCCGGCTTACTCCGAGAGCGAACTGGAGACGGCCATCATCGATCGGCTCCAACAGTTCCTGCTGGAGTTGGGCAAGGGATTCCTGTTCGAGGCGCGGCAGAAGCGGTTCACCTTCGACAACAAGCACTTTTTCGTGGACCTGGTTTTCTACAACCGCCTGCTGCGCTGCTACGTGCTGGTCGACCTCAAGCGCGGCGAGATAACCCATCAAGACCTCGGCCAGATGCAGATGTATGTGAACTACTTCGACCGCTACGTGAAGACCGAAGAAGAACTGCCAACCGTCGGCATCTTACTCTGCGGGAGCAAGAACGATGCCGTAGTCGAGCTGACACTACCGGAAGATACCAACATCTACGCATCCAAGTACCAGCTCTACCTGCCCTCTAAGCGAGAACTCACTGCCCAACTGCAGAGTATCCAGAGAGAGTTGCGCAATCGGGAAGGCGAAGACGACAAATAGCGGGCAGGCACTACGGGTAGCGCCCCGGGCGCCGACCGGGACGCCCGCGAGGCAGTACTGGAGCGCTGGTACCGCAGTCAGCTCCGCGGTCAGTTGCCGGCACTGCGCGACCAATGGGAACGCCAGATCGGCGTGACCGTCGCCGACGTGCCACCGCGAGGGCAGTTGCGATATGTAGCGCGTCGAGCGTGCGCACTTGTACCGGGAATGGATCCATCGCCCGCTGCTTCATCTGCGTCGACAGCTCCAGGAGATCAATCCCGAAGAGTACCGCGTCCAGCCGTTCGCGCGCCACCGCCAGGGCTGCATCGTCGAGCTCGCCGGCGAGGCGGCAGCGATGCAGCACCCGCCGGCACTCGATCTCGATTAACTCGCTCGAGACCACGCGCGGGAACGCCAGTGCATGCCTGATCGGTTCCTCACCCAGCAGGACGTGACGCAGCAGAACCGACGAGTCCAGGTACGCTACCACGCTTCGCCACGCTCCTCGTCCAGATACGGCAGTGGATCGCGCGCCGTCAAAGGCCGCAGTTTCCGGTAGGCATAGGGCGCCTCGGCGGCCCGCACCACGCGAACGGCAGCCGGAATCGGCACCAGCAGCGCCACCGGCGTGGTGCGATCGAGGACCGTGACCGGCTCGCCTGCGCGGACTCGCCGCAACTCGGCGCTCAGCGTTGCCTTGAGCTTGGCAGTGGTTATTCTACGCATGCGACTATCCTATGACCCTCAGATAGTCACTTCGATCCGCCCGGGTCTCGGCGGTCTCGGGACGGACTGTTGCACTACCACCACACCGGTGGTATCAATCGACAGATGGGACAGACACGCTCGCGGCACAGCCGAGTCCACCGCCAGTGGCGCTGAACCGGCTGACCGCCAAACAGGTCGCCAGGTTCAAGATCGACGGGTTCCTGGTGGTCGAGGATCTGCTCGGCATGGAAGAAGTGGAGCGCCTGCGGCGCCACAGCGACCTGATCGCCGCGGGGAAGGCCGGCCACATCCCGGACGAAAGCACCTGGTTCGAGGAGGGCCACGAGGCCGCGGCGGAATCCGGCCGGGGACGGGAGCGGGTGCTGTCGATCTTCAAACTGTTCAACCTGGCGGTACGCGACGCGGTCATGTGGCGGCACGCCACCAACGTCAAGATCGTAGGAATAGTCAGAGATCTGCTCGCCACCGGCGACATCAAGATGTATGGCGACCAGCTCTTCATGAAGCCGCCGGAACGGGGATCGGCGATCCCATGGCATCAGGACTCGGCTTCGTGGTGCGACATGTTTCCGATGGACCTGGTGACCGCCTGGACCGCCATCGATCACGCCACCGAGGAGAACGGCTGCCTGCGCTTCGTGCCAGGCACTCACCGTTGGGGCCGGCTGGTGGGCAAGGAGCCTCACGCCGGCATCCGGCCCGACGACGTGGAACCGTTCGACGCCGACCTCGGCGGCGAGTCGTGGCCAATCGTGCACGTGCCGCTACGTCCGGGAAGCGTCAGCTTCCACCACAGCCTGGTCCTGCACAGCAGCTCCGCCAACACCTCCGGCAAGCGCCGCCGCGGCTACGCCGTGCACTACATGCGCGCCACCACCTGGCGCAACCCCGAGGTGGTCGGCGCCCCCGAGATGCCGCCTTTCAAGCAGGTGTGCGGGCGCTCGTTTCCCGGCCGCGTATAGGGGTACGGTTCGCGGTCGTAACTGTTCCCGGTAGCGCACCGTTGCACCGTTGCCGGCTTGCTTCGGGGTACGGTAGCCGGTACGGTACCGTGAGATGTCTGCCTCGCGCCCACCATTCGAGCTGCACGCGCAGACCGTTCCGTCACCGGACAACACGGCACAGACGTTCTACAGCTACACGCTCAACCCGGAGTCGGGCGTTCCGGCGCACTGGTGCGGACCGCTGCGGACGACCGGTTGTCACACCGCAGCCGCCGCGGAGCGCTTCGTCCGGCAGCGCATCGAGGAGCTGAAGCGGGGTGCACCCGACACCGAGCGGTGGTCCGACTGCAGCGCGCTGCTGGACGACCCGGAGCGGTTGCGCAGCGTGGCCGCCGAACGCGGCTACCTGTTTTTCCGCGCGCTGCTGCCGGCGCAGACGGTGCTGGAGGTACGGCATGACGTGCTGGGAGTGCTGGGCGACCACGGGGCGCTGGCCGACGGCTCGGAGACCGACGCCGGCATCGCCAAGCCGGGACTGGTGCTGGAGGGTTCCAACCCGACCGACCAGTACCGCGCCTACTACAACAAGGTGTTGAGCGTGCACAGCTTCAATGCGCTGCCGCACCATCCGCGCATCATGGCGGTGGTGGAGCAGCTTGTCGGCGACGCGGTGCTGGTCCACCCGCGACACATCTGCCACGCCATCTTCCCGGCACCGGAGACGTTCAAGACCCCGCCGCACCAGGACCACTTCTCGGTCGGCGGCACGCCGGCCACCTGGACCGTGTGGCTGCCGCTGGGCGACTGCGACTCGGCCCTGGGAGGCGTGATGCTGGCCGAGGGTTCCCACGCCGATGGCCTGCTGCCGGTAGTGGAGGGCTCGATCTGGGTCGATCCGGGAACCGAGCGGCGCTGGACCTGGAGTCCGATGGCCGCCGGCGACGTGGTGATGTTTCACAGCCTGGCCGTGCACCAGGGCCGCGACAACACCAGCGGCGACCGCATCCGGCTGGCCGCCAGCTTCCGCTACCAACCGGTCAGCGAGCCGGTCGACGAAGCCGCGCTCAAGCCGCAGCACCGCTACGCCGCGTGGGACGAATTGTACGCCGACTGGCCGCCGGACGACCCGCTCAGGTACTACTGGCGGGATTTGCCGCTGCAGGTCCAACCTACCGTCCATCCATAGCGAGGAGAGCGACCATGACCATCGACAGTCATACCCACGTGAGCGTGCGCTGCGAAGCGGACTGGGACCTGGACAGCGCGGCCGCGACCATGAAGTACTGCTTCCAGCGCAACCTGGCCCGGCCCCACATCGAGGTGCGCCGGCTGGCCGACGACGCGGTGGTGGCCGACGGCTGGAAGACGCTGTGGGACGAGCACCGGCTGACCTCGTGGGACGGCTGCAAGGACGTCGGCCTGAGGATCGCGTGGCAGCGCGCCGGGCGGCCGACGGTGTCCTGCACGCCCTACTTCACGTGGCAGAGCGACGGCGAGGAGTTGTACGCGCCCGGCGACCACGTGCTGATTGCCTACAAGGGTCCGCCGCCGGAGGTGCTGCTGTGGCTGATGAACGCCACCGGCATCGATCGGGCGGTGCTGCAACTGCCGCCGATCCACCTCAACAAGTTCTTCTCGCGAGTGGTGCACGAGCATCCGACCCGCTTCATCGGACTGTGCAACGTGGACGAATCGACGGCCTATACCAAGGAAAACCTGGACCGGCTGCACGTCTACGTCGAGGAGCTTGGCCTGCGCGGGTTCTACCATGAGCCGACGCGCGGCTGGGAGGGTTACACGTCGTTCCACTCCGCCAAGTTCGATCCGTTCTGGCGCGCGATCGAGGCTCTGGGCGTGGTGATGTACATCGGCGGCCCGTTCGGCGATTCCTACGATGAGTTCATCCCCAAGCTGGCGGCGGTGCTGCGGAAGTTTCCGGGCATCCGCGTGGTGCTGACCAACGGCGTGCTGGCGTCATACGTGGCGGACGGCATCCCCGAGGAGTTCGCGAACGTGGTCAACAGCTACAACGTGCACACCGAAATCCTCACCAACATCGTCAACTACGGACCCAATGACGAGGTGATCCGGCTACTCTACGATGCCTTCGGACCGAGCAAGCTGATCTGGGGGTCGGAGTTCGCGGCCTACAACCTCGTCGGGCCCCCGTTCACCCCGGAGCGCTACGCACAGAGCCTCAACTACATGCGGCGGCGCTGCGACTACATGACACAGGACGACCTGCGCCTGATCCACGGCGGCAACCTGCAGCGCGTGTTCGACATCCCCGACTGAGACGGCGTGCTTACGATGCGCGCACATCGCCACGACACAACTGGAGGACACCGATGACGGCCGAAGCCCATTCCGGAGACCTGCGCAACAGCCAGCTCTTCCTCGACGACCGCCTGATCGACGACCACGTCCGGGTACAGCGGGTGTGGCATCAGCCGCAGAAGTATCCCGAGCCGGTGATGGAGGGCAAATACCCGTGGGAGGGCGACTGTCCCTGCCTGTACGGGACGGTGCTGCGCGTCGACGGCACGTTCCGCATGTGGTACGTGGGAACGCGCAACTCGTCGAGACCGCGCGTCTGCTACGCGGAGAGCGATGACGGTCTCCACTGGGAACGGCCGCAGTTGGGCATCTGCGAGTTCGGCGGCAACAAGAACAACAACATCGTGATCCAGCCGGCCTACCCGGACGGGTTCATCGACGACTGCGCCATGATCTACGAGCCCGACGACGAGTGGCCCTACAAACTGCTGTACTGGGACTCGCTGGACGTGAACCCCGACCACTGGGGCATCTTCGCCACCCGTTCGAAGGACGGCATCCACTTCGAATCGCTGGGCAACGTCCTGCACAAGTGGGACGACCGTTTCGCAGCGGTCACCGACAAGGTGGACGGCAAGTACCGGGTCTACGGCAGAGGCACCTTCGAGACCGGCGTGGAGCGGGCCGGACTGTGGACGGGCCGCACCGACTTCGTTACCGAGTATGCCCTGGACCCGTTTCCGCGCAAGCGGCCCGTTTCCTACACCGAGAGCGAGGACCTGATCCACTGGACGCCCGGAGAGCAGGTAATCAAGACCGGGACCGACGATCCCTGGCAGATGCAGTACTACTCGCTCACGCCATTCTACTACGAGGGCATCTGGCTGGCCGGTCTGCTGCGCATGCACACCATTCCCGACGTGCTGGAGGAGGAGCTGGTGTGGAGCTACGACGGCCGCAACTGGCAGCGCAGCATCCCCAGGCAGCCGTTCATTCCGCGCGGGCCCAAGGGCAGCTTCGACTCGGTGTGGCTCAACCTGCCCACCAACCCGCCCATCGTCAACTACAACCAACTGTGGTTCTACTATTCCGGCAGGGCCGGTGGCCACGGCGCGCAGTTCCCCGAGGCGTACGGGGCGATCGGTCTGGCCACGCTGCGCATCGACGGGTTCTGCTCGATGTACGGCGGTGAACAGCCCGGCGCGATGCTGACCAAGCCGGTCACCTGGCCGGGCGGCGAATTGATGGTGAACGCCGATCCGCGGCGCGACATCAGCGGCCACCACAGCGGCGATGGCGGCACTTACGGCAGCGTCCGGGTAGAGCTACGCGACCCGGAGAACAAGCCGCTCGACGGCTACCGCTTCGCGGACTGCAACCCGGTCACCCGCAACACCCGGAACTTCGATGAGGAACCGGTGTGGACGGCGCCGGAGCGGGACAACCTGGCGGTGAAGCCGCTGACCTGGCAGGAGGGTCGCTCCGCCCGCGAGCTGGCGGGCCGGCGCATCCGGCTGTTCTTCGAGGTCCGCGACGCCCACCTGTACTCGTTCCGTGCCGGGAGTCCTTCGTTTCGCGCGAGCAGTTCCTGACCGCCGGACGGACGGCTGCGGCGGCGGCGTTCCGGCACAGCAGCGGCCGGAGGCGATCGTGCGGCGTGGGGTGCCGGTCCGGCCTTGCTACGCTACAGCAGTGACCAGTCCGGTTCCGCGAGCGGATCTCCCAGCGGCCCGAACGTGTTGCGCACGATGCGCCGCCCGTCGAACCAGTTCAGGTACTCGGTGGCCGGCTGCATGGCGTCGTGCCACTCGCTCATGAAGCGTCCGAGCGTCGCTTCCATCCGCGCCACGACGCGGCGGTGGTCCGCGCTAGTAGCGACCAGGTCGCGTACCTGCAGCGGATCGGCGCGGATGTCGTACAGCGCCGTGCTCCCGTCGAGGCAACGCCAGTCGCTCCAGCGCCCGGTGCGCACACCCTTCCACCGGGTACGTTCGGCGGCAGCGACGGCTGTTCCGGAACGCGCCGCAGGCAGTCGTCGGGGGCGAGCCGGCCGCTTGAGCGGCTGCCTCCCGGTGACCAGCATCGAGCGATACGGCGCGCACAGGGAGCAGGTGGCAACGGCGTTGCTGAACCTGATCCTCTCACGCACGAGGCGGTCGAGGTTCGGAGTCGCGATCTGGCGCTCGCCGTAAGCCGGCAGCGAGCGCGCCCGCAGTTGATCGGCCAGCAGATAGCCGACGTTGGGTTGCTTCATCGGCAGTATCACCCGCGGCTGCACCACTCATGGGCAGCGCTCTTTGGGGCGCCGCCGCCAGGATGGCGGTATGTGCCACGGTGGCGGACACTGTAACCACGACTTGGCGGCCCGGTCCACAGTGAAGGCCAAGCCATTTGTTTGCCGGCTGATGCGGCGCCGAACCGGTAGCAACGTTGATCCATCCGAAGGGCGTCGTCCATAATGGCCCCACAGTGACGGCGATGTTGGCGATGTTCGCTACTCAAGGTACATGAAGCGAGAACACGACATGGCGCCTACGCGGTTCTTCCACGAGATCTACGGCAACGTCCACGAGCTTCTCGATAAGGGCCCCTTCCGTTACGAACGCGATCTGCAGGAGTTCTTCGAGAAGCACTTGCACACCCTGATTGGTGTTGAATTCCTCGCCTCGGAGCATCCGACTGGCCCGCTCCATGGCCGGCGAATCGACACTTTGGGCATCGACGGGGCCGGTCGGCCCGTGGTCGTCGAGTACAAGCGGCGCCAGGATCAGAACGTCATCAATCAGGGGCTGGACTATCTCGCTTGGCTGGAGGACCATCAGGCGGAATTCCGAGAGCTTGTGCGAAAACAGCTCGGTGACGGGCGCGTCGCAGACATCGACTTCAGAGCGTCGCGCCTGCTGTGCATCGCCGAGGAATTCCCGCGTCAGGACAAGATCGCTGCGGAAAACAGCCGCCGGCCTATTGAACTGCTTCGCTACCGACGGTACGGCGATGCATATGTGGCGCTGGAGTGGGTATACGGCGGCGAGGCACCGGAGCCGGTACCGCCGCCGGACATCCCACCAGCACCCCCCAAGCGCGCTGCGGGCGAAGACCCCGACTACTCCCTTTACAAGACCTGGGACAAGACCAGCGAGGAAACCCAGACTCTCTTCCACGAGCTCGAGAAGTTGGTGAAGTCGCTCGGCAGTGTGCAAACGGACTTTCACAAGAGCGTGATCTCATTCAAGTGCACGGCCGCCCCGGGCGACAAGCCGCCGGTAGTTGCTTACGTCCATCTTCGTGTCCGGAGCGGCCTCCGCGTACATATCCAAGAGAAGCACCTGGAGGCCATCCCTCTCGAGGACGGCTTCACTCGCCCCCACAATCGTATGTACCGAGAGATCGTCATCCGTGACCGGGAACACATCCGAAGGACGAAGCCGCTGTTGCGTGCAGCCTACGACGCTCTCTGTCGGCAGGCCGGTGCGTGTTAGGATGCGTGGCATTACTCGATACAGCGTCAACGCGGTTCCGCGCTCGGCTCCGGAAAGTGAACCGGAGTGTCCAGAGTTTCCGGGCTGCCGGCAGGTCCGGATCTCGCGGGAGGCAATCGCCCACAGGCCGCTGTTGGAGCAGCACTACGGCCGCCGCTTCCAGCGCCTGCCCTACTCACGGCGCGAACTGTTCGAGCAGATCGAGCAGCCGGCCCTGACGCCGTTACCGCAACACCACTCCCGCTGCAGCAGACCCGCGAAGTTACGCGCCCGCCAGGCGCCTCCGATCCCTTGGCTGGCGACGGGTGGTGCACGCGCGAGGGCGGCCCCCTCGCGGAGCCGGGAGCGGGACGGCCGCCGACCGCGCCGACCTGCAGCGGTTGGCAGTCGCCCTAGCCGGAATCCACAGTCAGCCAGCCGGTTCCGACCTGGAACCCGAGTGCTGCAGCGACTTCCCGTTGCGGACCGTCGAGGGTAATGAATCCAATCTCCTTTGCCCTTGGCGCGACGTAGAGCGCCGTGGCGATGTGCCACAGATCCGCACCCCGCAGGTAGCCGGCCTCCAGCGCGCGCGCCAGCTCGATAGCCAGCGGTCGGTCTGGCAGAATCCACTCGATCCTGGAGAACACCTCTGCGTCGAATTCTAGCCGCTCGCGAGCGAACGCCGCGCGCAGTTCCGCCTCCAGGAGATTCGACGACAGCAACCGCGAGAAGCTTTCCAGTCGCTCACCGGCTTGGCTAGCACCCGGTTCCTCGAAGGCGATGGCGACCAGCGTGGAAGTGTCAACGTAGGCGATGCTCACCCGTTGCGCTCGGCAAGAAAGCGCTTGAGCGCACCTGCTCTGCGCGCCACGGTCACCAGCGGCTTACGTCGTGCACGCTGGCGCACCAGGATGCCACGCCGTTCCAGCTCGGCGAGCCGCTCTCCGATGGTCTGAGGCGTTTTCTCGATAGGCCGAATCTCTGCTACTGGCTCGCCGCGGCGAGTAACAGTGACCGGAGTGCCGGAGCTTACCAGACGCAGTACCTCGGAGAAGCGAGCCTTGGCTTCGTATGTGGAGAAGGTGGCATTCATCACGTCATTGTGACTAGTCAGACTATCTATGGCAACCGAATAGATCATGCAATCATGCAAAGGATGCGATTCGTGCCACGGCGGCGGCTTCCCGCGTCCCAACCATGCAACGCAACTTCGCCGGGGCTCGCTCTGCGCCCCGCCCGCGCCGACCGCGGCTCGCTCAGCCGATCCTTGCCCGGAATCCGCTCCTTGCGCCGCCTGGACCGGCCTGCCGAGCGCCCTCGCCACCACTCTTCGCCGTGTCGCCGCTGCCAAACATCCTCTCCAGGCCGTCAACCACCGTTCACCGAGAATCGCTGGCTGGCTGTGGTTCAGCTTGACATTCTTGTGCGTGATTTGATATTCAAGGCGCGGTAAACCCGATAATTCATTTGGTGCCATAAAGTTGCTAAGTACCACCATGGTTGACACAGATTTCATAGTAGAGTATGCTATAGGGGCGGTTGACAACTATTCCGTGAATGATACGGTGCACGCCGAAACGCCCGGTACCACCGCACACGAAATCAGGTAGCCGGCTTGGAGTACGAGATGAGCGTACCACACTCTGAGCGCCGGATGTCGCGCAGGGCGGTCCTACCCGTGCCCGTCTGGAGTGCTGTGAAACTCCCGCCCCATGGCCAAGAACGCAGTATACGGCGCCCGGAGGTGTTATACGTTCCTAGGTATCGCGTATGAACGTTGAAATGGTCGATTGGCTGAACGCCAGCGTCGTAATAGTCGGGTCAGGACTACTGGAAACTGAGAAGGAAATCCGTTCGTTTGCCGATCGAACCTCACCACAAGAAGTTCGATACAATTCCCTCCAGGGTCCGGACGGCACGAAACTCACTGCACAGTTAGAAATCCGCAAGGAACGGGTTACCATCGAGGGAAGTAACGAGCGGGTAGCTATAGTCAAGGAGTATCCTGATGATGGTTGGGAAAGGCTTGCGGATATTGCTACATTCGTTCTCGAATCCAGCGCGAATCCGGTTCTGACTGCTCGTGGTTACAATGTTGCGTTGGTATTCGGTTCGCAACAAGAGGTGACCGCCGACGAATACATAGTTTCCAACATTTTTGCCTCTCTCGCAGTACCAGGATGGAATTTGAGTGGCGGCCTGGCCACTCTTAGATTTAAGGATGAAAACTGTCAAGGGGTTTGGACAGTGAAGATTGAGCCTCGTGTCGGTAGTAATGATCGTAGGGTATTCATGGATCTGAACCTCCATCTCCCCGGTGCGATAGAGTTGGATGAGATTGGTTATTACGTCGACTATACGCGTTCTGGAGCACTCTCTTTCTTGGAGTCCTTGAAGTGAGCAGCAAGCAGTTTGGAATGGTGAACTTAGGTCGTCAGGTTAGACCCGGACTCGTTCCACATCAGTATAGATTCCACGTTGGTGATCGAGATCAGCCCTCGGATTCGACTAGCGACTACCATCCGGAAGCGGAGGCCATTCTTGACACTCGGGTGGTACGTCCCGTGGAGCCTGTCTCGCCCGCCGATGTTCTCGATCTGAACAGTGAGTACGACTTGCTCTACGGCACCGGTTTCCATTGCTCAACTCATCTCAGCATGGAAGTTGCCAAGAGGCGCTTGCTGGAAGCTGGGTTCATCTCTGGAAGCTACAAGATCGCCTCGTTGATCCATCCAACCTTTCAGGAGAATACTAGGGATCGAGAGCACCTTCTGAGCATGATCGATGAGGTTGAACAGGAGGCCAACAAGCCTGACTGGGATGGCGATGGTGCGGTTCCGCTGGACGCAGGTACTGTAGCGGTCGCCAGGGACCTTGTCGGTTGCTTTCCTTCGCTCAAGGAGCTTCCGGATGTCTCGGCTAGCCCACGCGGAGAGATAGACTTCGATTGGGAAATTGAAAGACGGGTATCCCTCACGATATGTGTCTGTCGGCCGCCCCGTCACGACATCGTGTTTCTATCAACCAACGGAGCTACGGAGGTACGTGGTAGAGCGCCGTGGGACGGTGAGTTGCCTCAACCGGTTCGGTGCTGCTTCGAGATTATGAAGGGCTATCTTTGAGTGAAAGTGAGTACATTCTCCAGGTTCGCATACCATCGGAAAGAAGTGAACAGTACCCGGGCTCACTGGAGGTTGTTCTTACCACCTGAGGATGGAAATCTATCGATCTTCTCTGTCGATGGGCTGTCTGAATCAGAGACTACGGATCTTGGTAGAAAAAAAGGACAGAAGCGGGCGGACAAACGTGGTGAGGACGTTTATCTTTACGGATGGGCTCGTCTCGGCAAGAAAGCACATGCGGTACTCATGGAGGAGAGGCTTTCGTTGAAACCTGATAACCGTCATCACAATGTTGTTGGATGGCCAGATGACGAGCTTGAAGTACGGCGTATCGCGAAAAGAGTCGCCTGTAGCTGCTGTTCACTATTGCTTGCTTGTCCGGTGAGGATTAGTCCAGCTCCCGCGCAAGCTGGCCCCTGAATCCTGCGCGTCCAGCCTTCCCACGATGGAAGCTGAGCCGTCGCCGGTACGGTGAGAGAGGTCACCGAGCAACTTGACCTCTTTACCATCTGCCATGTACGTAGTTATGGGACCGGCTGCCCAGTGCGCGCGTGTCCTTATACGTGGCCATCGTCGGGTTGCCGGCGCCCTTGGGCCGTTCGCGATGCTCGCCTACGTTTGCCAATATGGCCGAGCGGTTGGGACAGATGTACCTGGAGGCGGAAGCCGACCGGCTCCCGCCTCCGGCGACCCCAAGGTCGACTACCGCCATCTCAGGCCCATCTTTGTCCTGCTCAACGTAGATCACCCGGCGCGTAAGCTCGGGCGCCACCTCATGACCTCGCCGAGGCCAGCCGACACCTCGATCTTCCCTCCCAAGCCGCTCACGATGTCATCAACCAGGCTCACAACCGACCGATTCTACCTTAACCTGCCTCTTGACATGTCGAAGGAACCAGGACCACCCCACCTTGACCGATTTGACGATTAGGGGGTATAAAGTGACCAATCATCGTTTCATCTTTGAAATTACGAAGTCGATTGTATGGCATACGATCATTACATTCCCCAGTTTATTCTGCGTAACTGGTCCATTGATCGGACTCACATCTGGACGTACTCTAGGAAGTCCGGCGTACAGCGAAAGCGCATCGACAAAGTTTTTGGTGGACGGAATCTATATGCAAGGAAGTCTATCGACTCAACCAATAGTGCGAGCACTTCTGCGGATCCAAGAAAATTTCGACAGAGTGTTCGTAGCGACCCGCATCCCTACGACCGAGACACAATGGGTCCATTAGAGTCGGCCGCGGCGCCAATCATAAAGCGCATTATCGTACGAGTTAAGCGTGGGCATCGACCACTTTAGAGTAGACGTGACGCCGAGATACTGCAACAGTTTCTGTTTCTGACGGTTCGTCGCACACCGGAATCCCAACAGCGGATTTTTGAAGACTCAACGAAACAGGCTGACGAATTGGGTCTCGCGATCCTTAATGATCGCTTGAAAGATAGTCAGTACGATTATTCGTTCCAGAACTTGGAAGACTTGCATGAACAGTTTCCCCATACAGAGATTGTCCGAGATGTTGTGCGCTCAAACACCTTGGCGCAGTTTTCCGCGGGCGCAACTCCGAAGTTGCGCGCAGAGATCAAGCGGTTTTGCGAGGAAACGGGGTTCTTGATCCTTTCGACAAACGACACGCCGGGACAGTTTATTGTTTGAAGCTACGGACATGCTCCTGTAGTGACGAGCGATCGCGAGAAGTACGGTGTGGGCGTTATTCTACCGAGGTTGTTGTCTCAAACAAATATCGCAATGGCGGAACAGAGCCACACTATAGTTGCATCAACAAAGTACGAATTGCTGAAGTTTGGGCGCTATATGTAATCGATCCCATCGTACCACAGGTCCATGAGCAGAACCGCAAGCAGCGACCACAGGAGCGGCCGGGCTGCACCGGAACGAGACACCGCGGCCCGGGCGCTACTGGTGGCGGAGCGTCGGGTCCAGGCTGTCCCGCAGACCGTCTCCGAACAGGATCAACGACAGCACCGCCAGGAACCTTGCAGTGCCCGGCAGCGTCGACAGGTACCAGTTGCTGATCAGGTAGTCGCGGCCTTCGCTAATCATCAGCCCCCACTCGGGATGCGGCGGCTGCGCACCCACCCCGATGAAGCCGAGCGCCGCGGTGGCGAGTATCGCCCAGCCGACGTTCATGGTGGAAGTCACGATCACCGGTCCCCACACGTTGGGCAGGATCTCGCGGAACAGGATCTTGAAGTCGCTCTTGCCCAGGACCCTGGCGACGCTGGAGTCCGCGCGAGCTGCGAAGATCAGTATTCGTGGGAGGATCTCGGAGGTTAGTGAGATATCAGGGATAGCGATAGAGCGCTTGTCGGACGGGTTTGGGTTGAAAGTCAATCTGCGTCGACAACCAACCACCATGGATGACTTGCCAAAGTCATACAAGGGCGTACCTATCCGGTACGAAGTGGTTGGCGTTATTCGGGCACTTTCTGTACGACACGAGCGTACTTCCTTGTGGCCGGGCGGTTCTTCTGGCCGGCCTGACGCGCTCTGACCCGTTGGCAGGCACGCCCTTACGTGTACTTCGTCACTGCGCCCTTCACGGCTACAGCGCCCGAAGAGAAGGGCGGCGACCACGCGAGTGGTGCGCCACCCACCGGCAAGCATGGCCTCGGTCGTGATAGCGTCGCGGCCGGTGAGTTCGGAGGCGAGCTTGGCGCGCCCTGAATGCCCCGTGACACGCCCCTCCACGCCGCCCCAGTAGTCTTCGAACGGCGGTCCCCTCACCAACGTCAAGGTGCGGCTAAGGCGAAGGCGCTGATGGTGGAAGCCGGCTATGCCGACGGCCTGGAGATGGATCTCTGGGGCCACAAGGAAGGCATCCAGGGCGTCAGCCCGCCGCTGATGATCGAGAAGATCGGCGCCGACCTGGACAAGATCGGGATCAAGACCACGCTCAAGTCGCCCACCTGGACGGTGATGTTCGAGAGTCTCTACAGCACCGATCCGGAAGCGCATTCTCCGGCGCTCTACCTCAAGGGCTACGGAGCGCAGGGCAGCAGCGATCCCGATGCTCCCGGCGGCTTCCCGGATCTGCTCACGGACCACCGCACGGTGGTCGAGGCTTCCGGCTTCAAGAAGGAGTACCTGCCCGACGTCGACTTCGACTACATCGACGAGATGATGGCCAAGATCAAGTCGGAAACCGATCCCGATGCGCGCAGCATGGCGGTCCAGGAGCTGGACCGGTACCTGCTGGTGTGGCACACCAACCTGCCGCTGACCCAGTCCCAGGACACGGCCGCCTACCGGTCCGACCTGAGCGGCGTGTACTGGCACGGATTCACCGACACCTTCGACTGGGCGGCGATCAGGAGAAGCCAGTAGGCTATCGTACAGCATGCACGTTTCCGTCCTCGGCGACCGCATCGCCCCGGTCGCCGGGGACGGCCCGTTTCGGCAGTGAAGATCTACGTCTACATAATCCGCAGGGTGCTCATGTGGCCGCTGGTGCTGTTCGGCGTGGTCACCGTCACCTTCATCATCCTCGATCCGCGCATCCGGTATGGTTGACCCGTAGATCCGGATCACCTTGGCTCGGCTTCGGCTCAGGGACCGAGGATTGCGGCCCGGCCCGCCACGCCGGATAATCGATGGATGGACCGGCATCTCGAGCTTCGTCCGCGCAGGAAGATGAACGTGATCTGGGTGTTCGGCGACGCGCATCGGGCTCAGGCCTTGAGCTACCGCGGCGACCCCAACGTCAGTACGCCGAACATCGACAGCCTGGCGCGCAGGGGCGTTCGCCTCGACTCCGCCGTGGCCGGCGCGCCGTGGTGCTCGCCGTTCCGTGCCGCCCTCCTGACCGGGCTCTATCCGCATCAGTGCGGCGTGGTGCAGATCCCGCAACGGCTCGATCCGTCCATCCCGACCATCACCGGGCCCCTCCGGCAGGCCGGTTACCACACCGCATTCGTAGGCAAGTGGCACCTCGACGGCTTCGACGAGCACACCCACTACGTGCCGCCCGAACGCCGCGGCGGCTTCGACTACTGGATGGGCTACGACAACAACAACAACCAGGAGGAGTGCTTCGTGTTCGGGACCGGACACGAATCGCCGCGCCGGCTCCCCGGCTACGAAACCGACTCGCTCACCGACCTCGCCCTGAGCCACCTGCGCGAGCACGTGAACGGAAACGGCGCGGACCGCAGCTACCAGCCGTTCTTCGCGGTCCTCTCGGTGCAGCCGCCGCACGGACCCATGGTGCCCCCGACCAACCCCGGATACCGCTCGACGGTGCCGCATCAGTCGGCCATCGCGTTCCGCCCGAACGTCCCGGCCTCGGCGCGGTTTCGCGAGCAGGTAGCAGACGACGCGGTGGGGTACTACGGCATGATCGAGAACCTCGATTTCAACCTGGGCAGGATCCTGACGGGGCTCAAGACGATGGGCATCGACCGCGAGACGTACGTGGTGTTCTTTTCGGACCACGGCGACCTGCTCGGCAGCCACGGCTTCCAAGGCAACTCGCTGCCGTGGGAGGAATGCATCCGGATTCCTTTCCTGGTCGGCATGGTCGGGGGCCGCTTCAGCATGAAGGTGGGCAGGACCGATGCGCTCCTCAATCACGTCGACATCGCCCCGACCACGCTCGGACTGTGCGGGATCGAGGTCCCGGAGCGGATGGTAGGACACAACTACTCGCGCCACTGCATCAGGCGGGATCGGCCCGAATACCGGGGCGAGCCCGATCCGGCCGCCGAGCCCGACTCGGCCTTCCTGCAGCAGGTACCGCGCAAGTTCTACTGTCCGGTCAACCGGGCATGGCGCGGCGTGGTGATGCGCGACGGCTGGAAATACGTGTGCACTCCGCACAACGACTGGCTCCTGTACGACACCGCCGGCGACCCCTTCGAACAGGCAAACCTGGTGTACTGGTACGGCCACCAGGAGGCAAAGGAGCACTGCCACCGTCGTCTCGCGCGCTGGATCGCAGACACCGGTGACAGTTTCGAGATGCCCGATATCGACCTGGAAGGTGCCGCCGGCTGCTGGCCCGCGACTTAGGAGCCTGTCGGATTCCGGCAGGCTCCCAAGTAGGCCGGTTGGGCCGGAAGCGCCGCCGCAGGCGGCGGTTTCGGGGCGCTAGCGGCGGTGGCGGCGGGGCCGCGCCCGTTGGGGCGATGGCGGGCGTCGTTCAGATGGCGGCGAGGGTACGCGCCGGGCATCTGGACAGCAGCCGCGCGGCGCGCCACCATTGCGGCATGGAACAGATCACGTTCGGTGGCACCGGGCTGCCGGCCACCCCGGTGGGGTTCGGTGGGGCGCCGTTCGCCCTTCTCGGCATTCCCGCCGCCGCCACCGACGCGTTGCTCGGTGCGCTGCTCGACCTGGGCGTCGGTCTGCTCGACACCGCCGCCTGCTACGGCGGCGGCGACTCGGAGGAGGCGATCGGGCGCGCCATCAGCGGGCGGCGCGACCAATACACGCTGGTCTCGAAGTGCGGCCACCGGGTGGACGACAGCGACGCCGAGGAGTGGTCGCAGGCGCTGATCGCGTCCAGCATCGACCGCTCGCTGCGCCGAATGCGCACCGACCGCGTCGACGTGATGCTGCTGCACTCCTGCGAACTGGAGATCCTGGAGCGCGGCGAGGTATTCGACGCACTGCGGCGGGCGCGCGACGCCGGCAAGATCCGCTGTTTCGGGTACTCCGGCGACAACGAGGCGGCCACCTACGCCGCCCGCCAGCCGGACGTGGCGGCGATCGAGACCTCGATCAGCATCGCCGACCAATGCAACATCGACGGTGTCCTTGCGGTGGCGCGGGAGCGCAACCTGGGCGTGCTCGCCAAGCGGCCCATCGCCAACGCCGCCTGGAAGCAGGCGGAGCAGCAGCCCGGCTTCTACGGCAACTACGCGAGCACCTACCACGGGCGCCTGGCAGCCATGGGGATCACGCCCGCCAACCTCGGCTACGACGGCGAGCCGGCGGCGGTGTGGCCGGAAATCGCGCTGCGCTTCACGCTGGCGCAGCAGGGCCTGCACTCCGCCATCGTCGGCACCACCAATCCGGCGCACGTCAAGGCCAACATCGCCGCGGCGGAGAAGGGGCCGCTGCCGCGGGACCAGGCAGCCGCCCTGCGCAATGCCTTCGCCGCCGCTCAAGGCGCAGCCGGCGAGGCGTGGACCGGGCAGGGCTAGGTTTCGCGCAGGTGGCTCGGTCACTCCGTGCGGAACACGATGAAAGCCGAAACGCAGGCGTCCTTGCCAGCCGGCGGCCGCTGGCTGGCCTGCGCTTCGAAGGCGATCGACCGCGCGATCGACGAATTCAACGGGGCAATCGTGCCGCGACGTCCTTGGCCCACGCCGGCAGCCGGCTGTTGGCACACCTGAGCCCTGCGGCGCGAGTCGGCTTGCGCGTACGCCGTCCGGCGCTGCCGGCCGCGGTGGGAGTGGCCCTGGCGGCCGTGCTGCTGGCCGCGGCCTCGCCGGCGCTGGCCGACATTGCGGTTACGGTCGAGAGTACGCCGTTCGCCGCCGACACGCGGGAGTGCACCGGCAGTTTCGAGATGACGCCGCTGCCCCACTACACGCGCGGGCCGGACGAGTACGTCGGCTTCTTCGAGAGCAACGGCGCCGGGGTGGCGCTGGCCGACCTGAACGGCGACGGGCTCACCGACATCGTGTTCGCCGGCCTGCACGGCCCCACCTCGCTGCTGTGGAACGAGGGCGGCCTGCTGTTCCGGCGCGGCGACCTGGAGGCGGCCCGCACCCGCGCCGTGAACGTGGTGGACGTGGACGGCGACGGCCACCTCGACCTGGTGTTCACGCACTCCGGCGGCCTGCCGTCGTGGTGGCGCGCCACGCCCGCCGAGGACGCCGAGGACGCCGGCCGCCCCACCTTCGTGCGCAAGGAGGACGACGAGTTTCGCGCTTGGTTCCCGGCCTACTCGATTGCCTGGGCGGACCTTGATGCCGACGGCGACCTGGACCTGGTAGGAGCCTCCTACGACGCCGAGCTGGGCGCCCTGGCGGACGGCATGGTGGTGGGCGGCGGCGTGTTCCATTACGACAATGACGGCAGCGGCCTGCTCACCTTCGAGCGCCTGGGGCGGCGCTCCCACGCGCTGGCGATACGGCTCACCGACCTGGACGGCGACGGCCGCCGCGACATCCTGATCGGCAACGACTTCTCACCGCCCGACGACGTGTTCCTCAACACCCCCGACGGCTGGACACCGGCCGAGCCGTTCAGCCGTACCCCCACCAACACGATGAGCTTCGCCGAGGGCGACGTGGACAACGACGGCATCAGCGAGCTGCTGGCCACCGACATGAAGCCGGTGGAGCGCAACGAGACCGTCGATGCCGCCTGGCGCCCGTTCTGGGCCGACACCGCTCACCTGCAGCCCAACGACGGCGTGCAGGTAACCGCCAACGTGCTCTTCTCGCTCGCCGACAACTCCGCCGGCGCGCGCTTCGCCGACCGCGCGGAAGACGTTGGCGTCGATGCCACCGGCTGGAGCTGGTCGGCGCAGTTCGGCGACCTGGACAACGACGGCTACCTCGATCTGTACGTGGTCAACGGCATGATCGCCGCCGAGGTGTTCTCGCACCTTCCGGGCGATGCCCTGATCGAGGAGAACCAGGCGCTGCGCAACACCGGCGAAGGCCGCTTCGTCGCGGCCCCGGAGTGGGGCCTGAACGCCACCCAGAGCGGGCGCGGCATGAGCTTCGCCGACCTGGACAACGACGGCGACCTGGACGTGGTGGTGAACAACCTGGCCGCGGTCTCGATGCTGTTCGAGAATCGCCTGTGCACCGGCGCCGCGCTGCAGGTGGAATTGCAGTGGGAGGGCATCCCGAACCGCCGCGCCATCGGCGCGAAGCTGCTGCTGCACACCGCGGCCGGCACCCTGACGCGCGAAATGCGCGCCAGCAGCGGTTACCTGTCAAGCGATCCGCCGCGCGTGCACTTCGGTGTCGGCGACCCGGCTGCCGTCGAAACGGGCGATCTGGAGGTGCTATGGCCTGACGGTGCGGTGTCGCGCATTCCGTCGCCGCTGCCGGGCCACCTGCTGCGCGTCACCCGGCCGCTGCCCGGCACGCAGTAGCGTCACCTGCGCAGCAGGTAGTCCTCCGGGTCGGCGGTGCGGGTCTGCAGCCAGAAGTCGAGCAGCCGAAATGGCCAGTTCTGGGTCACCCGCCCGCTCTCGTTCTTGTACCAGCTGCGCACCTCCGGCGCTCCCCAGGCGGTGCGCGCGTTGCCGGCGTCGATCCACGCGTTGTAGGCGTCGTGCACCTCCTGCCGGCACTCCAGACTGCGGCTGCCGGTCTCCAGCAACAGCCGCAGGCAGTTCAGGATGTAGTCCACCCCGCACTCGGACAGGGTGATGATGCTGGTGTTCACCACCACGTTGGTGTTGGGCCCATACAGGCAGAACAGGTTCGGGAAGCCGGGCATGGTGCTGCCGCGGTAGGCGCGCGGGCTGCCCTGCCACGACGCGCGCAGGTCGATGCCGCCGCGTCCGATCACCCGCATCGGGTAGAGCATGTCGGTGGTGCGAAAGCCGGTCGCATAGATCAGCACATCCGCCTCGAAGCATTCCCCGGAGCCGGTCACCGGCCCGCCTTCGGTGATGCGCGCGATCGCATCGGTGATCAGGTGCACGTTGGGCCGTTTCAGGGTGTCGAACCAGGTGCCGTCGTCATACAGCATCCGCTTGCCGCCCGGCGGGTAGTCGGGGATGCACTTGGCCAGCAGTTCCGGGGCGTCGGCGAGGCTCTTTTCGGCATGGCGCACCAGCATCCGCCGCAGCTTGCGGTTGGCCTTGCCGACGCTGCCCGGCTCGTCCCAGCCGTCGTCGCGGTAGATGTAATCGAGGGCTCCCTCGGAGGACAGCCAGAACTGCAGCAACCGGTACCATCTCGCGTAGTGCGGCAGGTGGTTGAGCAACCAGTGCTTGCCCTCCGGCACGTCGCGGTGGTACTCGGGACGCGGGTTGACCCACGGCGGGGTGCGCTGGAACAGATACACCTCGGCGGCGCCGGGGGCGATGCGCGGCACCGCCTGGAACGCCGACGCCCCGGTACCGATCACCGCGATACGCTTGCCGGCCAGCGCTACGTCGTGGTCCCAGCGCGCGGTGTGGAACGACGGACCGGCAAAGGAATCGCCGCCCGGTATCTCCGGCATGCGCGGCCGGTTGAGCTGGCCGACCGCGCTGATCACGGCATCGGCGCGCAGCGTACCGGAAGCCCCGGCGGCGTCGCGGGTGTGCACCGTCCAGCACTGCCCGGCGTCATCGAATACCAGCCGCTCCACCTCGGTCGCAAAGTGGATG
This sequence comes from Spirochaetia bacterium, assembly GCA_965262935.1. Classification (GTDB taxonomy): domain Bacteria; phylum Spirochaetota; class Spirochaetia; order SZUA-6; family Bin103; genus Bin103. The sequence goes on from OZ253572.1 coordinate 4,489,243, forward strand.
CGATCGCGAATGCCGAACTGAGTGGCGCAGTCCTGGAAGTAGTCGAGCAGTACCGGCTGCGACGAGAAGTACTGCGGCCAGTCACGCGGCACGAAGGAATAGGAGTAGGAGTGATTCGGGGTGTCCACCCGGCAGCCGGGGTAGGTGTTCTCCAGCCAGGTGCCGCCCACGTCGGCGTTCTTCTCGACCACGGTGTAGGAGATGCCCGCCTGACCGAGGCGATGGGCGGCGAGAATACCCGACATGCCGGCGCCGACGATCACCACATGGAAGCCGGCGCGCCGGTCCGCCGCGATTCGTTCGAAACCTTGCGCGCCGGTCGCAGGTGGTTCGAGCCCCACCTCGCGCACCAGGAACTCCAGGTATTCGTCACCGACCGACCGACCGACCAGGAAGCTCGCCATGTCGCGCACCTGCTCCGGCGTCGGGCGGAAGCGCGGCGCGGCGCCGCGGGCGCCGAGCGCGGCAATCACCGGCACGGCGCGCGCCCGCACCTCGGCCTGCTGCTCGCCGGTAAGGCCCATCTGCGCATCGCCCCACACCTGCCGCGGGCGCACCGGCCCCGCGAGCAGGTCAAGATCCCCGGTCAGGTGGACCAGCGTGACCAGCAGTGCCGGGACGTTGGCATGTTCGAGCGCGGCGCCGATCGCCGCATGGTCGGTGTCGATGGCGCGATGGTGGACCTCGACGGCATAAACGTCAAGGAGCCGGGACTGCCGGGCCTCCGGGCCTGGCCTGTCCGCGCGGCGCGGGATCTGTGCTAATCTCCGGCGCAGGAATTGCATGACATGGCACAACAGACACGCTATAGCTACGAGACGCTGCACGCGTTTTCCATCGCCGTACTGACCGCCGCCGGGGCGCCGGCGGGCCACGCCGCCGCCGTGGCCGACCACCTGATCGACGCCAACCTCGCCGGGCACGACTCGCACGGCGCGCACCGCCTGATGCAGTACACCGACGCCATCGCCGACGGCGGGATCGATCCGCAAGCGTCGCCGCGCACCGTGCGCGACGGCACCACCACCGCGGTGCTCGACGCCACCGGCGTGTTCGGCCAGGTGGCCGGCCTCGCCGCCGCCGAGCTGGCCATCGCCAAGGCGTCCGCGCACGGCACCGCGGTCGTGGGCGTGCGCGGCGCCAACCACGTCGGCCGCGCCGGCGTGTACGCGCTGAAGATTGCCGAGGCGGGACTGGTCGGGCAGGTGTTCTGCAGCGGGCGCGGCGCCGGCATCGTGGCGCCGTGGGGCGGCACCACGCCGCTGTTGTCCACCAACCCGATCGCCGTGGCCGTGCCGACCGCGGGCGAGCCGATCCTGGTCGACATCACCACCAGCGTCACCGCCGAGGGCAAGGTGCGGGTGGCGCGCTACGCCGGCAAGGAGTTGGCGCCGGGACAGATTCTGGACCGCGACGGCAACCCGTCGACCCGGCCCGACGACCTGTACGAGGGCGGCTCGATGCTGCCGCTCGGCGGTCTCATGGGCCACAAGGGCTACGGCCTGTCGGTGGTGGTCGACCTGCTCGGCGCCCTGCTGTCCGGCGGCAGCGCCGGCGGCAAACGCGGCAGCGGCTTCTCCAACAACTTCACCCTGTGGGCCGCGGATCCGGACGCGCTCGGCGGACGGGAGACGATGGAGGAACTGCAGCAGGAGTACTTTGCGTTGTTGAAGTCATCCGAGCGGCAGCCCGGTGTGGATGAGATCCTGCTCCCCGGCGAGCCGGAACAGCGCACCGCGGCCGCCCGCCGGCGCGACGGCCTGCCGCTGGACCCCGGTACCGTATCCGGCCTCGACGAGCTCGCCGCCCGCCTCGCAATGGCGCCGCTCAGTGACCAGGCGTTGGACGCACCACAGTAAGAAATCTCGCCGCCACCCGTAAGACGAGCCACTCGTGCAGCGTCATTGACGTGGATCGGGCGCACTGGTAGTACTGCGCCCGTAAACTACAATCCAAAGGAGCATAGTATGCGCCGCAAATTTCTCTTTCTGATCGGGTTGGCCGTTGTGCTGGCCGCCCAGCCCCTGTTCGCCGTCAAGTTCAAGGTGGACCATCCGCACACCAACATCGGTTTCAGCGTCAAGCACATGGTGATCGCCAAGACCACCGGCTCGTTCAAAGACTTCGAGGCGACGCTTGAACTCGATCCGACTGACATGTCGACATTCACTTTGATGGCCACCATTCAGACCGCCAGCCTCGATACCAACAGCGATCAGCGCGACAATCACCTGCGCAGCGCCGACTTCTTCGACGTGGCGAATCATCCCACCATCACGTTCGAAAGTTCGGAGCTGAGCATGATGGACGGCAAGTACGTGCTGCATGGCGATCTGACCATCCGCGGCGTCACCCAGGCAATCGAACTGCCGATCGAGATCGTCGGCCCGGTGATGGCCGGCGGCAACACCATTGTCGGCTTCGCCGGCAGCACCACCGTCAACCGTCACGATTTCGGCGTGTCCTGGAGCAAGACGCTCGACAACGGTGGGCTGGTCGTAGCCGACAATGTCGAGATCGAGGTGAACGGCGAGTTCATCATGGAGAGCATGTAGCTCGCCGATCGACGGCGATTCGCGATTCATGGCAAGCGGCGCCGCGCGGGTGACCCGTGCGCGCCGCTTTTTGTTGCGCGGCGCCCCCGCTGCCCGCCGATCTGCGGCGCCCGTTGCGAGGCTTCACGCGGACCGCCTCCGTGGGGTAGAGTCGGTCTGGTCCGTGAACTGCGCCTTGCAGACACCGACGCATCCGGGAGGTTCAGAATGAAATCAGCAGTCCTGCACCAGGTTGGTGGACCATTCTCCATCGAAGATGTCGAGCTCCTGCCGCCGCGCAAGGGCGAAGTTCGCGTGCGGTTGAAGGCGGCGGGGTTGTGCCACAGCGACTGGCACTTCGTCGAGGGCAAGCTGGGCCGGCCGTTCCCGCTGATTCTGGGACACGAGGGCGCGGGTGTGATCGAGGAACTGGGCGAGGGCGTCACCACCCTGCGCAAGGGTCAGCGGGTGGTCCTGAACTGGGCGCCGTGCTGCCACCATTGCTACTACTGCCAGCACGGCGACACCGGTTTGTGCGAAACCTTCTGGCGCTGGCGCGATGGCACCATGGCGGACGGCTCGACCCGGTTTCGGATCGACGGCAAGCCGGCACGGCAGTTCAGTGTGCTGTCCACGTTCACCGAGCAGACCATCGCACCGGTCGAAAGCGTGGTGCCGATCGACGACGACATCTCCTTCGAGGTCGCCGCCCTGGTCGGCTGCGGAGTGACCACCGGGGTGGGCGCCGCCCTCAATACGGTCAACATCCGCCCCGGCGACAGCGCCGCCGTGTACGGCTGCGGCGGCGTCGGCCTGAACGTGGTGCAGGGCGCGCGCCTGAGCAACGCCCACCCGATCATTGCCGTGGACAGCGACCCGGCCAAGCAGGAGATCGCCGTCCAGTTCGGCGCCACCCACTTCGTGCTCGCCGGCGACCGTGCCCACGAACAGGTAAAAGAATTGACCGGCGGTCGCGGCGTCGATTGGGCGTTCGAGGCGGTCGGGCCGCCGGTGGTGCAGGAGGCCGCATACCGGGCGATGCGCCGCGGCGGTGCGCTGGTGATCGTCGGCGTGGCGCCGGCGGATTCGATCACCTCGTTCTCCGGTCTCGATCTGCACGTCGGCCAGAAACGCATCCTGGGGTCGTTCTTCGGTTCCACCAACCCCAACAGCGAGTTCGGCCGCCTGCTCGACTTCTACCGCAGCGGCCAGATCCTGGTCGATGAACTGATCTCCCGGCGCTATCGCTTCGAGCAGATCAACGAGGGCTACGCCGACCTGCTCAAGGGCGGTCACAAGCGCGGCGTACTGGTATTCGACTGAGGAGGCGCCGCGCCATGACGACCGAACCCACCATCTTCGCAGCCGACGCAGCGCCGGAGTCGTACGCTGCCAGCTTCGCAACCGACGGATATCTGCTGGTGCGCGGGCTGCTCGACCCGCGGCGCGACATCGATCCTCTGAGAGAGTCCTACACCAGCCTGATCGACGCGATGGGCTACGTGTACCTCTCCGAGACCTGGCCCGATGCGCTCGCCGACTACGGCGCGCAACCCTTTCCGCTGCGCTTCGCCACCATGCTCGGCGCCAGCGGCGGCACCGCGTTGCACCATCTCGACCCGGTGCTGAACATCTTCGTCGAGCACTTTCGGCTCAACCGCGACTTGCCGACGGCGCAGATTCCGGAGCTGTTCGCCTGCATCCGCCACCGCCGCGTGCTCGACGTGCTGGAGGCGGTGCTCGGCCCCGAGATCCTCGCCTCGCCGATCTACCACGTCAATGTGAAGCTGGCGCAGCGCCACCTGCAGGAGGTGGAAGCGGTAGCCAAGGCGAGCGGGCAGGACAATCCCACCCTGGAGAAGTTCTACAACTTCCAGGTGGGCAAGACCGACTGGCACATGGACGCCATCTCCGGCCTGCGCGACTCGCACGACAGCCGCATCGTGAATGCGTGGATTCCGCTCACCGAGGCCACGCCCGACAACGGCTGCCTGGCGGTCGCGCCCGGCAGCCATACCGGCGAGGTGTGCGACCCGAAAGACCAGGAGGCGATGGCCGAACGCGCGGTGCCCCTGCCGATGCGCCCCGGCGACGTGTTGTTCCTGGACAACAAGCTGTTGCACAGCTCGACACGCAACACCAGCGCCGACGACTACCGCTGGGCGTTCAACTTCCGCTACGTGCAGGCCGGGCAGACGGCCGGGCGCCCCTTTCTGCCGGGCTTCGTGGCGCGCAGCCGGTCCGCGCCCGAGAGCGAGCTGCACAACCCGTTCGTGTGGAGCACCATGTGGGACCGCGCGCTGACCTACCGCGTCAAGCACGGCGTGCCCTACTCCTACGCCTCCCTGCGCGAGGGCACCGTGAACGAGGATCAGGCGCGCGCGATCACCGAGCACTGGCGCCGCCGCGCCCCTGACCCGCAGGGCTGGCTGCGCCTGGAGCAGGCCGACGAAGCGCCGCTGCCGGCCGTGAGCTGGTAGGCGAGACGAAAGGAGCGCGATTTTGTTCAACCCGGTTCTCAAAGCAGTGTCCGAGCGGCGCATGGTGTACTCCACGTCGTCCGGCTTTCGCATCGTATTCGCGATCATCGCGGGATTCCTGATCTTCAGTTCTCAGGGGCGGCCGGGGATCATCCTGATCATCCTGATCGCGCTGAGCGCGCTCGGGGCGCTCTACCTGGAGCGGTGGGTGTTCGACAAGGACAACAACCTGTTCGAGAAGAACGTCGGCCTGCTGTTCCTGCACACCCGCAACCAGCAACCGTTCGACCAATTGGAGAAGGTAGTGCTGCGCGAGGTGGGCCCGGCCTACCAGGACCGCCCGCGCATGATGAAAGCGGTGTCGCGGCAAGCGGCGATCCTGTCGATCGTCGACGGCACCGGTACCAACCACGGTCTGGACATGATCAAGGGCTCCTCGCTGCGTGAGGCGCGCGACACGGCGCAGAAGCTGGCGACGTTCTGCGACATACCGTTCGACGATCTGGTACCGCAGGAGGAAGCCGAAGTGGCGGAGCAACCGCCCGAGCAGCCTCCGGAACAACCGTCCGAACGCCCACCCGAGCCGCCACCGAGCCCGCCCGACTAGCCCCGACCGGGCAGCCAGGCTCCGGGGGCGATGCCGTCCAGGTGGGTCTTCACATCCACCACGGCCGGTTTGCCGGAGGCGAACGCCTCATCGAGGGCGCCGCGCAACTCGCTGATGCGGTTCACGGTAACCCCGAAACAACCCATTGAGCGGGCAATGGCGGCGAAGTCGGCGTCCGGGAAGATCCACAGGTCGTCGGAGCCGGCCGTCTGGCCGCCGTAGACCCCCTCGTTGCCGCCCTTCTCCTGATTCAGGGAGTGGTTGTTGTTGACCACGGTGACCGTGTTGAGGTTGTACTTGAAGGCCGTCTCCAGCTCCGCCAGGTGATACCAGATGCCGCCGTCGCCGGTGAAGCACAGCACCGGGCGGTCGGGGGCGGCGCACTTGGCGCCCATCGCCGCCGGCAGACCCCAGCCGAGCGAGCCGGCGCAGCGGACGAAGCTCTGGCCGGGATGGTTCAGGTCGAGCATGGTGCCGGTCCACACCCCGGAGTGGCCGGTGTCGGACACCAGGATCGCATCCTCGGGCAGGTAGTCCGACAGCTCGCCGCACAGCCGTTCCGGACGCATCGGCTCCACGTCCGACTCCCACACGCCGCGCACCTGTTCCTTCCACGCCGCCACCAGTTCCTGCACGCGGGCTAGCCACGCGGAGCGGTCGGGGGCGGCGGCGCCGGCCTCGGCGCTGCCGCCGGCCTCGGCGGCCGTGATCATGCGGCGCAGCGTGTTGCGCACGTCGCCCTGCAAGCCCACGTCGAGTGCGTAGTTGCGGCCCAGTTCCTCGCCGTTGATGTCGAGTTGGATGGTCGGCGTGCCCTGTGGCGGGATCCGGTAGCCGTGGGTGACCTGGCCGCCGGCATGACTGCCGATGAAGAACACCAAGTCCGCTTCGCACATGATGCGGTTGGAGCACTCGCGCGAGTAGTTGCCCGGCATGCCCACCGCCAGCGGGTGGTCGGACGGAAACATCGCCTTGGCGTTCAGCGCGGTGGCCACCGGGATCGACAGCTTCTCGGCAAACGCGATCAGCTCGGCGCGCGCATCGGATGCGGTGACGCCGCCACCGGCCACGATCACCGGCCGCTGCGCCTGGGCGAGCCGGTTCAGGGCCCGCGCGATCTGATCGCCGCCCGCCTCGGGACGGAACGCCGGCACGCGCGTGAACGGCTCCTCGACGATCACTTCCAGATCGGCTTCCTTGTCGAACACCGTCTGGCCGGCGAGGCCATCCAGGTCGAGGTGCGCCGGCCCCGGCGTACCGGTGGTGGCGGCGCGGAACGCCTGGCGCAGCACGATCGGCAGCAACTCCGTGCTGCCGACGTGGGCGCTGTACTTGGTCACGGTGGCGAACGGCTTGACGTGGTCCACCTCCTGGTAGGCGTGGCGCTGCTGGCTGATCGGCAGCTCGCGCCCGGTCAGGGCGATCACCGGCGAGCACGCCAGGTATGCATCCTGCAGCCCGGCAGCCAGGTTGACCGCGCCCACCGACTGCGCCATGCACAGGCCCGGACCGCGCTTCACGCGCGCATAGGCGTCCGCCATGTAGGCGGCGGCCTTCTCGCCGTGGGTCTGAATGCGGCCCATGCCGAGCTTCTCCATCTCCATCAGCGTGCGCGGTCCAATGAACGGCATGAAGAACACATGCGTAATCCCGTAGCCATGCGCCATTTCGGCGGTAAATCGAGCACCAGTCATCGTTGCCATAACGTATTACACGACAGTAGCCGAACCGTGTCCCCCTGTAAACCCGGCGGCCCGCCGACAGTCCGCGGCAGTCGCGGCGCGTTCCTTGACCTTGATTGCCGGCCGGTGGATCATCCCTCCCGATGAACGATAGCCGCTCCCCCGACGCCAGCAACGGCCTGCCGCCGCTGGCGGGCATTCGCGTGGTCGACTTTGGCCACTACCTCGCCGGACCGCTGGCCGGCATGCTGCTCGCCGACCAGGGCGCCGAGGTGATCAAGATCGACCGCCCCGGGCAGCCCTCCTGCGCCACGCCCGCTGGAGCGGTATTCAACCGCGGCAAGCAGGTCGTGGAGTTGGACCTGAAGAGCGCCGCCGGCCGCGCCGCCGCGCACCGGCTGGTGGCCGCCGCGGACGTGGTGATCGAGAACTTCCGGCCCGGGGTGATGGATCGGCTGGGCCTGGGCGCCGCCGCCATGACGGCAGCCCACCCGCGCCTGGTGTACCTGTCCCTGCCGGGCTTCGGCGCCGGCGAGGAACACGCTTCCGTGCGCGCATTCGAAAGCGTGCTCAGCGCGGCCACCGGGGTGTTCACCGACCTGCACTCGATCCGCCGCGAGTTGCACGCGCCGCCGCAGTACACGCCGATCCCGCTGGCCTCCGCCTACGGCGCGGTGCACGGCGCGCTGGCGGTGGCCCTGGCGCTGTACGCGCGCGAGCAGAGCGGGCGCGGCGAGGCGATCGAGGTGCCGCTGGCCGGCGCCGCGATGTCGGCGATGGGCGCCTTCCTGCTGCGCGTGGGCGATCCGCCGGCGCGCTACGGCAAACGGCCCAACCCCGCCAACGACGGGCTGCGCGAACAGATGCGACACGCCGATGCGGCCGAACGGCGCCGGCTGATCGACCAGCAACGCCCCTGGTTGCCGACCATGTTCGACAGTTACCAGGCGGGCGACGGCGGCTGGGTGTTCGTGCTCGCCGGCAACAGCCGCCGCAACTCGGTGCAGCTCGTCAAGGCGCTGGAGATCTACGACGCCCTGATCGCCGCCGGCATGGTCGACGTGCCGCCCTACCCCGACCTGACGCGGCCCAACAACATTCAGGATGTCGACGGCCTGTCGCGAGAGTGGAAGAAAATCCTTCGCGACCGCATGACGGCCGCCTTCCGGCACAAGCCGGCCGCCGCCTGGACGCCGATCATGCGCCAGCACGGGGTGCCGTTCAGCGTGCACCGCAGCACGCAGGAGTGGCTGCACGCGCCGGAGACCGACGCCGCCGCGCTCACCGTCGAGGTACAGGATCCGGTGCACGGAGCGATTCGCCAGTTCGGCGTGCAGACCTCGCTCGGCCGTACCGCGGAGCAGTGGCACGTGCCGCAACCGGCCCGGACGGGCGACCTCGCCGCGCTGCTGGCCGCCCTCCCGGCCGTGGCCGCGGCCAACGGCAGCGGCGCCAACGAAGCGACGCGCCCGACTCCCGCGTCCAACGGCGACGGCGGCGGCGCTGCCCACTCGGCCGCCAGCACGGCGCCCGTTCTGGCCGGCATCAAGGTGCTCGACCTGTCCACCGTGCTGGCCGGTCCCTGTTGCGCCCAGACGCTGGCGGAATATGGCGCCGACGTGATCAAGATCGATGCGCCCGACCCCTACTTCCTGCCGTCGACCGTGTGCATGCTGCACCTTGAGGTAGGCCAGGGCAAACGCAGCATGATCCTGGATCTCAAGCAGGCGGCCGGCAAGCGGCTGTTCGAGCAACTGGCCGCCGGCGCCGACGTGATCGTGCACAACTTTCGGCCCGGCGTGGCCGAGCGGCTCGGCATCGACCACGCCAGCCTGGCGCGCATCAACCCCGGCATCGTGTATCTCAACCTGACCGCGTTCAATGGCCCGCGCCGCGGGCCGTGGACCGAACTGCCCGGCTTCGACCCGGTACTGCAGGCCGCCACCGGCATCCAGCACCGCTACGGCGGCCCCGGCGAGCCGCCCGAACTGCACGGCTTCGCCTCCTGCATCGACTACCTGACCGGCTACTCGGGCGCCTATGGCATCGCGCTGGCCCTGCTGCGCCGCCAGCGCGAGGGCGGCGGCGACCTGGTGTTCACCTCCCTGGCGCAGAGTGGGCAACTGGTGCAGGCGCCGTTCGTGTGGGCCACCGCCAATGCCCGGCCCGACGACGGCCCGCAGGGGCAGGAGGTCCTGGGCGCCCACTCCCTGGAGCACCTGTACCGTGCCGCCGACGGCTGGCTGGTGCTGACCGGCCTGCCGGAGGACCTGCCGCGGCTGCGTGAGGTCCCCGGCCTGGCGGCCGCGCCGGTCGCGGCGGACGAGGAGGCGGCGCGCATCGCCGCCCTGCAGACCGCCATCGCGGGGCAGCCGGTGGCGCACTGGCAGCAGGCGTTCAACGCCGCCGGCTTCGGCTGCCACCGCGTCGACTGCATTGAAGACCTGCGCCGTGCCGGCCTATGCGAACTGACCGACGCCGAGCGCGCCGCCTGGACCGGCGGGCCGTCGATCTCGGTGATCCGCCTGCTCGACCACCCGGCCGGCAGCCCGGTGGACAACCCGGCGCCCACCTACGCGCGCTTCGCCGGCACCGCGCTGCGCCTCGCCAACCCGATGCCCAAGATCGGCACCCACACGCGCGCCATCCTGCGCGAATTGGGCCACGACGACGCCCAGATCGACCGCTGGATCGCCGAACGGGTCGCCACCGAGCAGATCCACGACGCCTACCTGCCCCACTGACCGGGCAGAGGCGCGCCCTTGCTCCTGACCTGATTATGGTCCATATTAAGTCTACCGGAGGCAGCCTCATGAGACTCTCTCGTCAGATCAAGCCGATCAGCTACCTGAAGGCGCACGCGGCCGAGGTTGTGCGCACGCTTGCGGCCCAACCCGAGCCATTGATCATCACCCAGAATGGCGAGGCCAAGGCGGTGATGCAGAGTATCGACAGCTACGAACAGATGCAGGAGACCCTCGCGCTGCTCAAGATCCTGGCACTCGGTAACCGGCAGATCGAAGCCGGCCGGGTGCGATCCGCCGCCGATGCCGTGGCACAGCTTCGGGAGCGCCGCCCGGCTGGCTGATGGCCTCCCTCGTTCAGTTGACCGACGATGCGGTCCAGGATCTGGCCGAGATCTACGATTACCTGGGCCAGATCGAGAGCAGGTTCCACAGCCTCTCCGAGTATCCCCGCAGCGGCAGCTACCCGAAGGAGCTGCAGCAGGTCGGCATTCAGGAGTTCCGCGAGGTACTCAGCTACCCCTACCGCATCATCTACCGTGTGCTGCACGAGCAGGTATTCGTGCTGGTGATCGCTGATGGCCGCCGCGACATGCAGACATTGCTGCAGCGCCGCTTGTTGCAGGCATGATAAGCTGCACGCATGGCTGACGGACTCTCCGAGAAGCGGCTCGCCCGGATCGAGCCGGTGCTGCGCCGCTACGTCGACGACGGCGAACTGCCGGGGTACCTGCTGTCGATCTCGCGGCGCGGCCGGGAGGCGTTGTTTCTCTCCGGCGGCCTGATGGACGTGGGCCGCGGGCGGCGCTTCGAGCGTGACGCCATCGCGCGCATCTACTCGATGACCAAGCCGATCGCCAGCGTGGCGCTGATGCAGATCTACGAGCAAGGCGCATTCCAGTTGGACGACCCGGTGAGCCGCTACATCCCCGGCTGGGAGCGCCTGCAGGTGTTCGCGGGCGGCGACGAGCACCACTACGGGACGCGCGCGCCCGACCGCGAAATGATCGTCAAGGATCTGCTCACCCACACCTCGGGCCTCACCTACGGCTTCATGCACAGCCACCCCGTGGACGCGCTGTACCGGGCCCGCATCGGCGCGAGCGATTCGCTGGAGGCGGTGGTGGCGACGCTTGGCGAGTTGCCGCTGCAGTTCTCGCCCGGCACGCGCTGGCAGTACGGCATGTCCACCGACATGGTCGGCTACCTGGTGCAGGTGCTGTCCGGCCAGCCGCTCGACGATTATATCGCCGAACACGTCACCGGGCCGCTGGGCATGACCGACAGCGGCTTCTCGGTGCCTGCCGACAAGGCGCACCGGTTCGCCGCCTGCTACGAGTGCGGCACCGGCAAGCCGGGCGCGCCCGCCTTCCACCTTACCGACGACCCCGCCACCAGCCGCTACCTCGGCCCGCCCGCCATGCTGTCCGGCGGCGGCGGCATGGTCGCCACCATCGACGACTACCGGCGCTTCGCCGACCTGCTGCTCGGCAAGGGCGAGCTCGACGGCGTCCGCCTGCTCGGCCGCAAGACGGTCGAATACATGACCTGCAACCACCTGCCCGGCCATGGCGACCTGGCCGCCATGGGAATGCCCGTGTTCAGCGAGACCCCGTTCGCCGGCGTCGGTTTCGGCCTCGGCTTCTCGGTCGCCCTCGACCCGGCCGCGGCCAACGTGATCGACTCGCCCGGCCAGTTCGCCTGGGGCGGCATGGCCGGCACCTACTTCTGGGTCGACCCCGTCGAGGAGCTGAGCGTCATCTTCTTCGCCCAACTCATCCACTCGGATGCCATCCCCTCCAGCCCGCCACGCCTGCTCCGCCGCGGCCTCAAGCCCCTCATCTACCAAGCCCTCGTCGACTGACCCGACGCGGCCAGTCCCGCGTGCTCAACTCCTATCCAAACGGAAGCTCTTGCTGGGCGGCCTCCTCCGAGGCGGGTTCCGGGCTCGCGGTGCCGACTTCCGATCCCGCGGAGGTGCCGTGACCGAGAATCTCCTCGATGCCATCGGCGTCTTCCGGTTCTGGCCAGGGATGTGCGCCACGTTGTTGCAGCGCGTCGAGGCCCTCGGCAGGATCGCCGGCTGAGCGCACGAACAGGGGCACGGAGTCTTTCTTGAGCTGCTCGACCGCCCCGGCCCATGTGCCGCCGCGGTTGAAATCCGCGTTTACCACCAAGGCCGCTTCCGCCAGCGAATAAATCACCTTGTTGCGCTGCATCGCCTGCGCAACCGTGAACCTCAGGCTCGGGTCGAACGGAGAAACCAGTGCGAGCCGCTCCTCCATCAGCAGGTTGCGATGCTCGCGGGTCATGACCGCCCTCTCCAGGTCTCCGGGCAGGACTCCAACGACGCGGCCGCCGGCCTCCAAAGCACCGTTCATGGCGGCCCTATCGACGCCTCTTGCAGCGCCCGAGACCACGGTCAATCCGGCGCGGGCGACCAGAGATGCGGTTCTCCGGGTGTACTCGATGAGTGATTCCGGAACGTCACGCGATCCAACGATTGCGAAGCTCCGGGTGCGCATGATCTCCTGCAAGCCACACCCGTAGAGCACGCTCGGCGCATCGTTCTGCAGACGCTTCTTGAGCAACGGCGGGTAGGCTGCATCGGCGTGGCTCACTACCCAGATGCCTCGCGCCTGCCATCGTTCCACCGCCTGGCTCAGCAGGAAACCTCTGTTCAGCAATGCTCGCAGGCGAGCCTCGTCGATCACCTCGCCGCATTGGGCGAGCAGCCGATCGGCCCCCGGCTCCAGCAGGTCGGCCGGCTCGGCCTGGAGCGATGCCAGACAGGGCGCCAGCTTTCGGTACTCGCCGGCAGTAAGAATCTGCGCTTGCGGCCCGCGGTTGCCGACGACCAAGGGACCCGTAAGCAGCAGGATCGCCGTGGTGTTGGCGGAATGCCCGTCGGTTCCGTTCATCATCCCGTCGCCCCCGCATCAGCCAGGGCGAGCGGCCACACCGTCCCGCTGCCGTGGCGGCGAAGCTCCCAGGCGACCACGGTGAAGGTCCAGCGTGAGTCTACCGTGTCATCCACCACGAGCACGGGCCCCGCAAGCATCCGGGCCTCGTCGACCGCCAGCGATCCGACGACGTTGCGCGCCTGCTTGTCGCTGTTCTCCATCGTGTTCTGCTCCGGCCGGTCTTCCTTCCGCTGGAGCACCTCCCGAAAAGGAAGTTGCAGCGCCAGGGCCAGCCGTCCGGCAAAGTCGGGCACCAGGTGCGGGCGACGGTGCGAGGGTACGGCCGCAACCCAGGTGGGATACGGGGCCGGCTGCCACTCCCGAACCAGGGCCACGCACGCGTCGACAAGCTCGTCGGCGAAACGATCGTCTCGATACTTTCCTTCCGACACCAGGCGGCCCCAGCCGGCATCTCCCCAGACGCAGAGTGCCCTACCCGGCTGCGCACGTTGCTCGCGCTCGATCGCCTTGCCGGTTGGCCACTGCTTGCGGGGTTCAATCGGCAGACTCGCGTTGCGCAAAAAGGCGATCGCGTCCCTGACGCTGGCCGGGTGCACGGTTGACGGCAGGTCGGGCATCTCGGGCGGTTGGAATTCAGCCGGGTCGCCGTCCAGCGACCGGATGAGGAACTCCATGTGTCCGGAGGAGAGGTCGACGTATTGCTGCATCTGTTGCTGCTCCGCTCGCCTGAGCTCGGTGAGCCGTTCGGTGCGCTCCCAGAACGCCTCGCTCAGTCTCGCCGCTGTGAGCTGCCACTTCCTGCCGAGCGTCGCGATCGGCGCCGGCGACTCCAGGGCGAGGAGCTGCATCGTCTTCTGTATTCGCCCGTGGCTGACGTTGACCTCGGCTTCGATCGCGCGGATCGACAGACCATCCGGAGCCGCCTCCAACGCCTCGAGCACCGCGGCGACCTGGCCGCGCGTGGGAAATGCGCTCGCGATGAAATAGTTCGTGATGTCTGTTTCCTCGGTGCCGCTGAGCAGCACGCCGTAGGCCGCATCGAGCGCCCGACCGGCGCGCCCCACCTGTTGATAGTAGGCCACCACCGAGCCTGGCGTCTGGTAGTGGATAACGAACGCCAAGTCCGGCTTGTCGAAGCCCATCCCCAGTGCCGTCGTCGCGACCAGCGCTTTCACCTTGTTGTCGAGCAGAGCCTGCTCCAGTTCGGGCCGGCGATCACCTGACTTGCCGGTGTATGCCTGTGCGTCGATGCCGCGACTGCTGAGCCATCGGGCCACTTGCTCGGCGTCACGGATCGTGAGGGTATAGACGATGCCGCTTCCCGGCAGGTCCGGCAGGAGATCGGACAGCCAGGCCAGCCGTTCCGCCTGACTGGGCAAGCGCATCGTCCGCAGCGCCAGAGACGGACGTGCCAGGTCGCCGCGGGAGGTCGTCAAGTTCGGGCCGAGTATCTGCCGGAGGTCGTCCATGACCCGGTTGTTCGCGGTTGCGGTGGTCGCCAGCAGACGCAGATTCCGAGGCAAGACGCGGAGGGTGCGTTCGATCCTGCGATAGTCAGGGCGGAAATCATGTCCCCAGTCGGAGATGCAGTGCGCTTCGTCGACGACGATGAGCGAGATGCGATCGGCGAGTTGCGCCAACACCTCGTTATTGAAACGCTCGTTGGCAAATCGTTCCGGCGCGATGAGGACGATGTCCGCCTCGTCACGGCGTATCGCGGCCTCTACTTCACGCCAACGCCCCTGATTGTCGGAATTGATGGTCTCCGCTCGCACGCCCATCCGCTCGGCGGCCGCGATCTGGTTGCGCATCAGCGCCAGCAGTGGGCTGACCAGCAGCGCCGGTCCCATGCCGGCCTCGCGCAACAGCTTGATCGCGATGAAGTAGACGAAGCTCTTCCCCCACCCCGTCTTCTGCACCACCAGCAGCCGCCCGCTGCCCTCGACGACATGGCGGATCGCCTCTTCCTGCCCAGCCCGAAACCGCGCCCGCGAGTCGCCCACCCCAACTCGCAGCAGCGCCAAGGCCCGTGCCGACGGGAACCGCTCCGGTGTCTGTTTCATGATCCGCGCGGCACCGTTCGCTCGACGTGCCGCCTGCCCTCCCCTGGTAGACTGACCTATCGGGTATCCGTCGACGGTGGTCGACGGGGCGCCCCTGTTCCGACAGTATATGCCACGGGGTTGAAGTGGAGCATACCGCAATCGTCAAACGTCGCGGAGAGTGGTGGATCGGTTGGATCGACGAAGTGCCCGGCGTGAATTGCCAGGAACGCACCTGCGACGAGCTCCGCGAGAGTCTCGCCGAAGCCCTCTCGGAAGCCCTGGAATTCAATCGCCGCGACGACGAGGAAGGAATGAACTGAAAGCCACCCACAGCCCCCAACTGATTGTGGCACCGGGAGTTATTACATCCGCGCTCGAACGATAGTTCGAGGCGGCCGAGGTCCGGACCCCTGAGGGAGGGGCGTGGGCAATCCTCGTAGCCATGGGCTTACAAAGCGTCTGCTTGTGCTCGGCGAGTTCAAGCTGCAGTTGACACCAAAGAATGTATCGCCGAGCGTTGACCATGTGGGAGGCGTGATGTAGCATAGGAGAGTACAGAATGGGAACTTGAAGGTATGTCCGTCACCGAAACCGAGCTCATTTCGATCAACTTCGTCATCTTGGGCGTGGAGCTACTTGACTCTATCGAGTCGATTGACCGTTTTGGACAAAACTTCTACGAGTACCGTTGGAGCACCATAAACAATGCTTCGGGCGGAACTGGAAGGCGCGTTAGCCTTGATCGGGACAGGATCCACATCGACCTGACACCACAGAAGAGCACAGTTCTCCAGGAATATCCGCACGATGATGGAATACCTGTCTTATCTGAAATAGTTCACCAAGCACTCAACTACACAGAGAAGCCTCTTGCACACGCGACGGCACACGGATATAACGCCGAGTTTTCGTTCCAAACAGGCGAAGTTTCTGCTTTCCGCCACATCGCGGCCAAGATATTCACTGGATTTCCTCAGATCAATGACTGGAGTATTGTAGGCGGATCTGCTCGCATGACGTTTCTAGACCCATCCGGCGTGGTCCGAAATATTTCCATTGAACCGCGATTTATGAACGAACAAATCCGGCGAGCCTGCCTAAACATCAACCTTCATATCGAGAAACCTGGAGAGCCTTCCAAGGATGAAATCCTTGCCGGCTTCCATAAGATTGTTGGTGACGCTCGATCGTTTATGGAAACTCTCCATGTCTGAGGCACTGTCCCGACAGATATTCGGAACGACTACCGTGTGGTGGGGAGACGGACGAAACCGTACTACGCCGCCTGTGTTTGTTTCCGATTTGGAATTACTTCGCCAGTCAATGCCGGTTGCAGCCGATAGACTAACGCATCTGTCCGGTCTGAAAGACGGATGGAATGGCGACGGATCAATTCGGATATCGCGGACATCTCTTGAAGTGTGTGCAGAGCTTCTTTGTAGTTTGGCTTCATGTTCCCACCATCTAGTACGGCTAGCGTTTATTTCTCCCCTATCATCCGGTGGTATCGAGTTGGAATGGGACTCTCTACATTCCAAGGACCTTTTATTGAGTATACCCCCCAACGGCTCTCCAATTGAGTATCTCATTAGCCATCCCGACTCTGGCGATACGATAGAAGAAGGGATTGTAAGGACTCGAGAGGCGATATACCTCTTCAAAGCAGAAAAATGCAATCAACTAATCACCATGGATTTCCATCCCCACCAGCCGGTACAGACAGCTTTTACCGGGCTATCAATCCAGAACACGACAAGGGAGACGGGACAGTATCGTCAGCAGCATTCTCCAATGATTCTGACGGTTTAGCTATGTCCTCCAACTGGGGGCACATATCTAAACCTGAGTCCACGGCTCGTGAATGGCCACAATGGTCCGGGCCAGACCAAAAGGTAGCATCTGTTATTGCCGAGACATATTGGTTGCATGGGCAGGTGTTGCGGTTTACGCCGATACTACCGGATCGACCGGCTCATAGTGATATAGAAGGAAAGAAGACGACGGCTCTGCGCCGAAAATTCGCCCGTAGCGCGACGGTCTTTCATACACCTACATGAGAGTACCCGTTGTAACGCGTCGTCCCGACGTATGCCTTTTCATTGTGGGTCACGGTACTCGAAGGATACTGTAGGGCACTTCGAACAGATACGTGCTAATCCGATGGGCCATGAGGGCTCAGCGGTCTATCCGTTAAGTCGTTCGAAGCAGGGTGACTTCGGAGGCCGACGCAAAGATCGCGGCCCTGCCGGCACGAAAGCGCAATAATCTGGCGCGCACTGGAAGCCGCCGATTGGCCTCCGCTGTTGGGAAACCGTGGATGGCGACCGTTACGCGCACCGCCCACTATTCTGGTAGTATGCTGCCGTGGAGCAGCGGTTTTTCGAACAGCCGATCCTGAACTCGCCCTACGAGTACCCGGCGCGGCACTGGGAGCTCGATGAGAACCGCCAGCCCACCAACCGCATCGTCGACCGCCGCCGGAGCGTCACGTTCATTACCCCGATCCCCGCCGCCCGCAAGCAGCGCGCGAGGCAGGTCGAGTTGGGTCTCGATGATGCTGACCGGACGGCCGACGAAGACGGACAGCAGTATGAGCTGATGCGGATGATCGAGAGCGTGCGCCACAGCGTCGGAGAATGGCGCAGGCTGCCCCGCGCCCAGTGGCGGGTCACGCCGGAGACCGCGCGGCTGCTCGACCACTGGCGGCACCACCAGTTCAGCGACATCCGCCCGTTCTTCTGTCAGGTCGAAGCGGTAGAGACCGTGATCTGGCTGACCGAGGTGGCCCCCGGCGCCCGTCGCGAGGGCCGGCAGTTCGTGCAGCGCCTGCAGGCGGCCAACGAGGCGGCAAATCCCGGCCTCGCCCGGCTGGCGCTCAAGCTCGCCACCGGCGCCGGCAAGACCACCGTGATGGCGATGCTGATCGCCTGGCAGACCATCAACGCGGTGCGCCATCCGGGCAGCCGCCGATTCACGCGCGGCTTCCTGGTGGCCACCCCAGGGTTGACCATTCGCGACCGGCTGCGCGTGCTGCAGCCCAACGACCCGGACAGCTACTATCAGAGCCGCGAACTGGTGCCGCGCGACATGCTCGGCGACCTGAACCGGGCCAAGATCGTCATCACCAACTACCACGCCTTCATGCCGCGGGAGACGCAGGACATCTCGCGCGGCGGCCGTGCCCTGCTGCAGGGCCGCGGCCCGGAGCTGCACACGCTGGAGACCGAGGGGCAGATGCTGCAACGCGTCATGCCCGGCCTCATGGGCATGAAGCACATCATGGCGTTCAACGACGAGGCGCATCACTGCTACCGCGAGAAGCCGGACGAGGACAGCGACGAGGACAAGCTCAAGGGAGACGACCGCAAGGAGGCCGAGAAAAACAAGGAAGCGGCGCGGGTATGGATCTCGGGCCTGGAGGCGGTACAGCGCAAGCTCGGCCTGAGCCGGGTGCTCGATCTGTCGGCGACGCCGTTCTTCTTGCGTGGCTCCGGCTACGCGGAGGGCACGCTGTTTCCGTGGACGATGAGCGACTTCTCGCTGATGGACGCCATCGAGTGTGGCATCGTCAAGCTGCCGCGCGTGCCGGTGGCCGACAACATTCCCGGCGCCGACATGCCCAAGTTCCGCAATCTGTGGGAGCACATCGGCACGCGGATGCCCAGAAAGGGGCGCGGCAAGTCGGCAGTGCTCGACCCGCTGAGCATTCCCGTCGAATTGCAGACCGCGCTCGAAGCCCTGTACGGCCACTACGCCAAGATCTTCGACCAGTGGCGCGAAGCCGGCATCGAGGTGCCGCCCTGCTTCATCGTGGTGTGCAACAACACGGCAACCTCGAAACTGGTCTACGACTACATTTCCGGGTTTCAGCGCCAGCATGAGGACGGCTCCTCGGCGCTGGTACCCGGACGCCTGGAGCTGTTCCGCAACTTCGACGAGTACGGCAACCCGCTCGCCAAGCCGCATACCCTGCTGATCGACAGCGAACAGCTCGACTCCGGGGAAGCGCTCGGCAAGGACTTCCGGGCCGCGGCGACGGACGAGATCGAACGTTTTCGCCGCGAGATCATCGCGCGCACCGGCGACCGTCGCCAGGCCGAGAGCCTGTCCGACCAGGACCTGCTGCGCGAAGTGATGAACACCGTGGGCGTGGCGGACCGGCTCGGCGGCACCACCCGCTGCGTGGTATCGGTGTCGATGCTCACCGAGGGCTGGGACGCGCGCACCGTTACCCACATTCTCGGCGTGCGCGCGTTCGGCACGCAACTCCTGTGCGAGCAGGTGGTTGGCCGCGCCTTGCGCCGCCAGTCCTACGATCTGAACGAAGACGGCGTGTTCAACGTCGAATACGCCGACGTGCTTGGCATCCCGTTCGACTTCACCGCCGAGCCGGTGGCGGCCAAGCAGCCGAAGCCGCGCGCGACCGTAGCCGTCAGGGCGATCACGCCGGATCGGGATGCCTGCGAGATCCGCTTCCCGCGCGTCCAGGGCTACCGCGTGGAGCTGCCCGAAGAGCACGTGGACGCAACGTTCGACGACGACTCGACCCTCGTGCTTACCCCGGAACTCGTCGGTCCTTCCATCACCCACAACGCCGGGATCATCGGCGAAGGCGTCGACCTGAGTCTGATCCACCGCAAGGATCTACGCCCTTCAACGCTGGTCTACCATCTCACCAAGACCCTGCTGGAAAACCACTGGCGCGACCGAAACGAGGAGCCGAAGCTGCACCTGTTCGGCCAGCTCAAGCGGGTCACGCGCCGCTGGCTGGACGATCACCTGGTCTGCAAGGGCGGCACCTACCCCGCCCAGCTCATGTACCAGGAACTGGCGAATCAAGCCTGTACCCGCATCACACGCGGCATCGTGGCGCGGCATCTCGGCGAGCGCGCCGTCACCGCGGTGCTCGACCCATACAACCCGACCGGCTCGACGATGCACGTCAACTTCACCACCTCGAAGCCGACCCGCTGGCAAACCGACCCGCGCCGCTGCCACGTGAACTGGGTGGTCTGCGACAGCGACTGGGAGGCCGAGTTCTGTCGCTTCGTCGAGTCGCACTCGCGGGTCCGCGCCTACGTCAAGAACCACGCCTTGGGCCTCGATGTCCCCTACCGGTTCGGCTCCGCCGCGCGCACCTACCTCCCCGACTTCATCGTGCTCGTCGACGACGGCCACGGCGACGACGACCTGCTCCACCTCGTCGCCGAGATCAAGGGCTACCGACGCGAGGACGCCAAGGAGAAAAAGGCCACCATGGACACCTACTGGGTGCCGAGCGTAAACCGCTCCGGCGCCTACGGCCGCTGGGCCTTCGCCGAGTTCACCGATGTGTATACCCTACAGGAGGATTTTACGACCGCTGTCCGGGCACGTACGCAAACGCGCACCGGCCAGCCGGCGGAAGGAGCCTTGCGGACGCCATGAGCGGAACTGCCGAGCCGCGGCTGGTGACCAGGATCGCCCTGCGCAACTACAAGAGCATCGCCGCTTGTGACGTGCAGTTGGCGCCGCTGTCGTTTCTGGTCGGCCCGAACGGGTGCGGCAAGAGCAACTTTCTGGATGCGTTGCGCTTCGTGGCCGAGGCGCTGCGCTTCTCGCTCGACCACGCGCTCCGCGACCGTGGCGGCATTCAAGAGGTGCGACGCCGTTCCGGTGGGCACCCCAACCACTTCGGAATCCGCCTTGATCTTCAGCTCCCCCGTGCGCAGGGTTGGTACGCGTTTCGAGTTGCGGCGAAACCGGGCGGCAGGTACAGCGTCCAAAGGGAGGAGTGCGTCGTGTTCGGGGCGGATTTCCGCGGCTCCTACCGAGTGGCGGACGGCAAGGTGATCGACAGCACGATACCCAACCCCCCTGCCTGCACCAGCGACCGCCTCTATCTCGTCAACATGTCCGGATTCGACGTGTTCCGCCGGGTATACGACGCACTGTCCGGAATGGGCTTCTACAACCTCAATCCGGATGCGATCCGCGATCTGCAGGCACCTGATCCGGGCGACCTCCTGAATCGGGATGGAAGCAACTTGGCAAGCGTGCTCGCCAACCTCGGAAGCCGCAAGACGGATGTGGAAGAGTATCTCGCAGCGATTACTCCCGGAGTCACCGGTGTCGACTCGCGTACGATGGGCACCAAGCTCACCCTCGACTTCCGCCAGGAGGTACGGGGAGCCAAGCATCCATGGCGGTTCCTGGCCAGTAACATGTCCGATGGCACGTTGCGTGCGCTCGGTGTCCTGGTGGCGCTGTTTCAAGGTAATGGCGAAACGATGGAGCGCCGACACCTGGTAGGCATCGAAGAACCGGAGAGCGCCCTGCATCCCGCCGCCGCCGGCGTCCTCATCGACAGCCTCACCGACGCCAGCCAATTGGCACAGGTTGTGGTTACCAGCCACAGCGCGGACCTGCTCGACAACGATGCCATACCCGACAGCTCAATCCTCGCGGTCCTTTCCGAGCACGCCGAGACCAGGATCGGCCCGCTCGACGAGGCCGGCCGCTCGGCACTACGCGATCACCTGTTCACCGCCGGCGAATTGTTGCGGATGGACCAGTTACATCCCGATCCGGAGCGGTCAGCTCCTCGTCAACTCGATTTGTTCGAATGTGCGCACAATGACCCAGTTGCTGTGACTTGCTTGGTATAGCGAAGAGCAGAATCTGATAGGATGACGCGATGCAGCGAGTTTCCATGAGATCAGGGACTACCGGCGGCAGTTCGAGCGGCAACCCGTCGGCGCCGTTACAACCTGTGACGGACAAGGCTCTGCGAGCAAAATTGCGGACATACGTGGTGTGGGACGCGATTCATGTCTGACCCCCATCACGACCGAACACGGCGCTTCTTCCTCCACGAAATGATCGAGTTCTGCGAACGGATACGCGACTATACGGCAGGCTATGAAAAAGCGGCATTCATCGAAGATTCGCTTGTCTACGATGCCACGATCCGGAACCTTGAGTTGATCGGCGACGCCGCCGGCCACGTGTCACAGTCGTTCCGCGACAGGTATCCCGATGTTCCTTGGCAGGAGATCGTCAGGTTGCGCAATCGCCTCATCCATGGCTACGAGAGTATCGACGACGACAACATATGGTGGCTCGTCCGCGACGTGGTTCCGAAGCTGCTGCCCGCATTGCGCGACCTTATGCATGCTACGAGTGAGGATTCTCCGTAGATGGCGAAACGCACCAGGACCAAGAGGATTGAGACCATCACCCACGACGAGGCGTCGCGCAGGAACATCCCCACGGCGGAGTACCAGTCGGTGATGGAGAAAGACGATCAGAGCCCCATTCAGGTGGCGTATGAGCGCCGCAACCGCGACCTCGACCCGCAGCTCGTGTGGCGCGGCAAGGACGAGCAGGACTGGTCCGACCTCGTGGTCCAGGCGCCGCCGCTGTTCATCCAGGAGAAGGTCCACCCGAAGGTGTTGATCGACGACCTGCAGCGGCGCTCTCAGGAGCGAGAGCAGGCGGCAGACGAGCAACTCGATCTGTTCGCCGACTTCAACGGCCTGCCGGACGACAACGCCCGCACCGAGTTCTACCGCCACGACGCCAACTGGTCCAACCGCATGATCCTCGGCGACAGCCTGCAGGTAATGGCCTCGCTGGCCGAGCGCGAAGGGCTGCGCGGCAAGGTGCAGTGCATCTACCTCGACCCGCCGTACGGCATCAAGTTCAACTCCAACTTCCAGTGGTCCACCACCAGCCGCGACGTCAGGGACGGCAAGGCCGAGCACATCACCCGCGAGCCCGAGCAGGTCAAGGCCTTCCGCGACACCTGGCGCGACGGGATCCACTCCTACCTCACCTACCTTCGCGATCGACTAACGGTGGCTCGGGATCTGCTGACGGAAAGTGGAAGCATCTTCGTGCAGATCGGCGACGAGAATGTTCATCGCGTGCGCGCGTTGATGGACGAGGTATTCGGAGCGGGCAATCTTTGCTCCCAAATGGCTGTTCAAAAAACAGCTGGGCAGTCTGCCGAACTGATCGCTGGAACGGCTGACTATCTTCTTTGGTATGCACGGAATTCCAGTGCCGTAAAGTTTCGTACACCCTTGATCAACAAATCGCTCGATACAGATCGAGCAGGAGTGTATCGATGGATCCGTCGACCCGACGGTTCCGTGCGGCGTCTCTCGAGTCAAGAACGGCTTGAGGGGAACACAGAGAATGTACTCAGGTTCGATAACCTTACTTCGCAACGACCACCCGGAAGTTTCCCGGTGAAGGTTAGCGGAAAGGTGTACGGGTCCGGACGAGGATACTGGAAAACTGGCGAGATGGGCATGTCTCGACTGTTGAGAGCTGACCGCATAGGTCGAGCCAAGAACAGCCTGACCTATGTTCGATACTTTGATGATTTCAGAGCCCAGACTCTGGGTAACGTCTGGAGCGACACAGGAACGGGAAGCTTTACCGACGAAAAAATTTACGTAGTCCAAAGCGGTACCAAGGTTATCCAACGCTGCATTCTTATGACCACCGATCCGAGCGACCTCGTACTGGATCCCACTTGCGGCTCCGGCACGACAGCGTATGTGGCCGAGCAGTGGGGGCGGCGCTGGATTACTATAGACACGTCCCGCGTGGCCCTGGCTCTGGCCCGCTCGCGCGTCATGGGGGCGCGGTATCCCTACTACCTGCTCGCCGACAGTCTGGAGGGACAGCAGAAGGAAGCAGAGGTTACCCAGGCGGTACCCTCCGACAACCCCACGGGCGGCGATATCCGGCATGGGTTTGTGTACGAGCGCGTGCCTCACATCACCCTCAAATCGATCGCCAACAACGCCGAGATCGACGTGATCTGGGAGCGGTGGCAGAAGACGCTGGAGCCGCTTCGGGCGGAACTGAATGGCGCACTTGGCCGCACCTGGGAGGAGTGGGAGATGCCGCGGGAGGCCGGCGACCCGTGGCCTGAGACGGCCGCGGCGGCGTGGAAGCGGCTACAGACGGACCAGTCCGATGCACAGAAAGCTGACGCGCTGTTGGTGCTGAACAGCGCTCTGCGCCGCAACTACACCGTTGACGAGGTCCCCGGCCAGCCGCGCGACCCGTGGGACGCCGGCCCCACCGAGCTGCACCGCCGCTGGTGGGAGGCGCGCATCGCGCGGCAAAAGGAAATCGACGCGTCCATCGGCGCGAAGGGCGACTTCGAGTACCTGTACGATAAGCCGTATGAGGATCGAGGCATCGTCCGCGTCGCTGGCCCGTTCACGGTGGAGAGCCTGGCGCCGCACCGCACGCTCGGCGTGGACGAGAATGACGAGCTGATCGACCATCTCGCCGAGAGCAAGACCGTCTACGACGGGGAGCAGGACTTCGCGACCATGATCCTGGAGCACCTGAAGACCTCGAGCGTGCAGCAGGCGCACCGCGAAGACCGCATCTCCTTCACCGCGCTTACTCTCTGGCCGGGTCACTTCATCTGCGCGGAAGGGCGGTACATTGAAGGTGACGCG
Source organism: Spirochaetia bacterium (assembly GCA_965262935.1). GTDB lineage: Bacteria > Spirochaetota > Spirochaetia > SZUA-6 > Bin103 > Bin103. Next base: position 4,513,729 of record OZ253572.1, read on the forward strand.
GACACCGGAACAGAACGCCGCGCGGGTATCTTCATCGGCCCCGAGTTCGGCACCGTCACCCGCCCCGATCTGGTCGCCGCCGCGCGCGAAGCCGCCGACGCCGACTATGATGTGCTCATCGCCTGCGCGTTCAGCTACGAAGCGCACGCCTCCGAGTTCAGCAAGCTCGGCCGCATCCCGGTCCTCAAGGCACGCATGAACGCCGACCTGCACATGGCCGGCGACCTGAAGAACACCGGCAAGGGCAACCTGTTCGTGATCTTCGGTGAGCCTGACATCGAGATCATCCCGGTCCAGGACAACGGCGCCAAGGCCGGCCAGATCCAGGTCAAGGTCAACGGCGTGGACGTGTTCCATCCCAACACCGGCGAGATCCGCAGCGACGGCCCCGACGGCATCGCCTGCTGGTTCATCGACACCGACTACAACGAGGAAAGCTTCTTCGTCCGCCACGCCTACTTCCTGGGCGCCAACGACCCCTACAAGGCGCTCAAGACCACCCTCAAGGCCGAGATCGACCGCGACGCCTGGGAGACCCTGCACAGCGACACCTCCCGCCGCTTCGACCGCCCCGCCTCCGGCCGCATCGCCGTTAAGGTCATCAACCACCTCGGCGACGAAGTAATGAAGGTCTTCCGCGTATGAGATTGGACCGATGAAAGCACGCGTATACGTCGAAACCACGGTCATCAGCTACCTGACTGCACGGCCGGCCCGCGACGTGGTTGTTGCGGGACATCAGCAAAGCACTCGCGACTGGTGGACGACTGCGGCGGACAGATATGAGTTGGTCGTGTCCGAGTTGGTACGAGAAGAGGCCGGAATGGGAGATCCGGACGCGGTACGAGCCCGGCTCTCAGTGGTCGCCTCACTTGCGACCCTCGACGCGACAGCCGAAGCCGAAACATTGGCCGAATTGCTCGTCCGCACCGCCGCGGTACCTCAGGCCGCGATTCCAGACGCCGCGCATATCACTGTCGCCGCAGCCAGTGGCGTCGAGTACCTTGTAACCTGGAATTTCCGCCATATCGCCAACGCGGTGACAAGGCCGCTCATCGAGTCTGCGTGTCGGCGCGCCGGTTTCCAACCTCCTGTAATCTGCACTCCCGAGGAATTGATGGAGGACACCAACGATGAAGAATGACCCAATCGTAGCTGAGGTTCGCGCAATACGTGACGAGCTTGCCGGCCAGTGCGACTATGACATCAGGAAGCTGTTCCAGCAATTGCGGCAACGGCAGGCTGACTCGGCACGGAAGTATGTTCGCTATCCGGCGCGTCGCATTGCCCCTACGGAAGACCTACCACCCTCTACAGCCGACGCACCCGCCGGATGTTGTTGATCCTCCTTCAAGGCCGCTGGCCGAGCCATTTCATCTACGCCAAGGCCGCTCTGCCAAAGGGGACGCCGACACCGACCGCCGTGCAGCCGTCTCATCGGCCCGAGCTCGACACCGTCAGCCGCCCCGGACTGGTCGTCGCCGCCCGCGAGGCCGCCGACGCCGACTACGTCGTGCAGGTCGCCTGCGCGTCCGACTACGTGGCGCACGCGACGGAGTTCAGCAAGCTCGGGCGCATCCCCGTGCTCAAGGCGCGCACGAACGCCGACCTGCGCATTGCTGGAGCGGCCGTCGATCGTTGGAGCCGCTCGAGCGACTGCCACTTCAACATGAAACCTGACGCATGCAATTCCGCATAGCCGATACCTTTACCGAGAGCCTCGGCAAACTGACCGGCGAGGAGCAGCGGGCCGCGAAGACGACGGCGTTCGATCTGCAGCTCAATCCGGCGCAACCGGGACTGCAGTTTCACCGGGTGAACCGGGCCAGGGACAAGAACTTCTGGTCGGTGCGGGTCAGTCAAAGCGTGCGCATGATTGCGCACAAGACAGCGGCCAATCTCCTGCTCTGCTATGTCGGCGACCACGACGACGCGTATCGCTGGGCGGAACGCCGGCGCCTCGAACAGCATCCGCACACCGGCGCGGCGCAACTCGTCGAGATCCGCGAGGTGGTGCGCGAGATCGAGGTTCCGCGCTACGCCGCCGCCAAGCGCGCCGTGTTCTCCGGTGTGCCGGACAGCCAGTTGTTGAATTACGGCGTACCTGCCGAGTGGCTGGATGACGTCAAGCAGGTGATCGATGAGGACGCTCTCCTGACCCTGACGGATCATCTTCCCGCCGAGGCGGCCGAGGCGGCCGAGGCGCTGCTGGAACTGGCTACCGGGAGCGCGCCGGAGCGGCCGGTACGTGGATCCACGGTCGGAGATCCGTTTGCCCATCCCGATGCGCAACGCCGCTTCCGCGTCATGTCCAACCAGGAGGAGCTGCGCCGGGCGCTCGAATATCCGTGGGAGAAGTGGACGGTATTTCTCCACCCGGCTCAACGACAGGTCGTGGAACGGACCTACCGCGGCCCGGCGCGCGTGTCAGGATCTGCCGGAACCGGCAAGACCATCGTAGCGCTGCATCGCGCGGTGCATCTTGCACGCGCCCACTCGGATGCCCGCGTCCTGCTGACCACGTTCTCCACGGCACTCGCGGATGCCCTGCGCGCACGAGTGGTGCGACTCATCGCCAATGACCCGAAGATCGCCGAGCGGCTGGAGGTGCACGCGATGGCCGACATCGGGCGGCGGCTCTATCAGGCGCACTTCGGCCGCCCCGATTTGGTGACTCCCGACCGGGTGCGTGATCTGTTGCTCCAAGCCGCCGCCGAGGTCGAAGACCTGCGGTTCAGCTTGCGTTTCCTGTGGACCGAATGGAGCCGCGTGGTCGACGCTTGGCAGCTCGCAAGCTGGGAACAGTATCGGGACGTGCCGCGGCTTGGCCGGAGAACTCGCCTCCCCGAACGGCAGCGGGAGCTCCTCTGGTCGGTTTTCTCCAATGTGGCCGCTGCTCTGGACGAGCACGGGCTTCTCACCGAACCGCGCCTGTTCGGTGTCCTGGAGCGCCAGCTCGCGAAGATTGCGCATCCGCCGTTCGAGTTCTGCGTGGTGGACGAGGCGCAGGACATCGGCGTAGCCGAGTTGCGCTTCCTGGCGGCCCTCGGCGCCGGGCGCCCGGACGCCCTGTTCTTCGCCGGCGACCTCGGTCAAAGGATCTTCCAGACGCCGTTCTCCTGGCGAGCCTTGGGGGTCGACATCCGCGGACGATCGCACACCTTGCGGGTCAACTACCGCACCTCCCATCAGATCCGCCGTCAGGCGGACCGGCTGCTGCCACCCGAGACTTCAGACGTGGACGGCATTACCGACCGGCGAGCCGGCACCGTCTCGATGTTCAACGGAGCCGAGCCGGTCATTCGGATCCTCCCCTCGCCAAACGAGGAGACAGCCGCTATCGCGGAGTGGCTGGAATCCCGCGGACAGGACGGGTACACCCCGCACGAAATGGGCGTGTTCGTCCGATCGAGGGCCGAACTGGACAGAGCCATCGCGGTGGTTGTAGCGGCAGGTTTTCCAGCCGTCGATCTGGCGCAGCACTCGGGCGGCGTCACCGGCAACGTCGCTGTCGGCCCGATGCACCTCGCGAAAGGCCTCGAGTTTCGCGCCGTGGTCGTCGCCGCCTGCGATGACGACGTGCTGCCGTTGCAAGCAAGAATCGAAAGAGTGGGCGATCAGGCCGAACTCGACGAGGTCTACACCACCGAGCGCCACCTGCTCTACGTCGCCTGCACCCGCGCCCGCGACCATCTCCTGGTCACCGGCGTCGAACCGGCCTCCGAGTTCCTCGACGACCTGCTCGCCCGACCATCGCCAGCATAGACACCAAGAAACGCGGGCTCCACAGCGACACCTAAAGCGACACCTCCCGCCCCTCGACTGCCCCGCCTCCGGGCGCATCGCCGTCAAGGCCATCAACCATGTCGGCGACGAAGTAATGAAGGTCTTCCGCGTTTGAGCCAAGCCGTGCGACAGTATGATTGATGTCCCATGGCAAGCGCTGAACAGATCAAGGCGCTGCTCAAGTCGCACATCAAGGGCGACGACGAGCGGTTTCTCTCGGTCGCCATGCAGGTAGCGGCACATGAGGCTAAGCTGGGCCACGGCAAGCTCGCGGTGGAGTTGCGGGCTCTGGTAGACGATGCCAAGAACGGGCACCACGCACGGCCGCTCGACAACGGACCGGCAGACCCGGTGCCGCGAGCACGCGGAGCCCCATCAAGCCTTCTGGAGACTTCGTACCCGAAAGCCCGGCTCGGTGAAATGATCCTGAGCAACGCTCTCGAGGAGCAGATAGAACGCGTGATCCGCGAGCAGCGCCATGCCGGGCGCATCATTGAGCAGGGCCTTGCGCCGCGGAGCAAGCTCCTTCTGGTCGGTCCGCCGGGCACCGGCAAGACAATGACCGCCTCAGTGCTGGCAGGCGAACTCGGGCTCGCACTACTGCAGGTGCGCCTGGACGGGCTGATCACCAAGTACATGGGAGAAACCGCCGCTCGGCTCCGACAGGTGTTCGACTCCACGAGCCGCATGCGAGGCGTGTACTTCTTCGACGAATTTGATGCCATCGGATCGCAGCGCGGCCTCACCAACGACGTGGGCGAAATCCGCCGGGTGCTGAACAGCTTTCTCCAGATGATCGAGCAGGAGCACTCCTACAGCCTCGTCATCGCCGCTACCAACCACTTCGAGATTCTCGATCCCGCGCTCTTTCGGCGGTTCGACGACGTGCTCCACTACGACCTGCCCGATGAGGCTCAGATCGCCAATCTGAAGACGCGTTTGGCCCGGTCCGCAGTCAAGAGAATAATACCATGGAGTCGGCTCGCTGCCACAGCCGCGGGACTGAGTCACGCCGACGTCTCGCGCGCCGCGGACGAAGCCTTGAAGGACGCCCTGATCAACTCCCGGTCGGGGCGCGTGGAAGAAACAAAGATCACCACGATGCTCGAAGAACGCCGCAACATCGCCGCCCGTATGACCACTTGAGCAATATCCCATTGCACCCAACATCCGGGCACGCGACCGCCAAAGGCATGGTACAAGCTTGTTGCGACAGCTAGGAGAGCTTCGGTCGGCTCGAAGGATATCCCGGTGCCGGCTACCACGCCGGCGCGCGCTTCGTGGGCGTGATTGAGCAGGCTGCAGTGGACAGCGCGTGCGAGCTGTTCGGGTGCGCCTACGCGGACACTCGCCCACCGGCGACGGCGATGCCCCGAGGCTGCGGGCAATCGCCCGGCCGTGTCTATACCCGTGCGTTAGCTGCGACCGGCGTCCTGTAGCCGACGTTTCAATAGCTCTTTCACAGCGGCAGTCGGCGCGGACTTGAAAGCTTCCTCTCGATAGCGCTGTGCCTCTGCCGTGTGCTCACAGCGACGATGCAAATCGGCCAATACAGCGGCCCACAAATAAGAGCCCATCAGCCGTCCCGGCGGTTCGAACCCTTTGAGAACAGCGAGGCCGGCAGCCGGCCCTTGCCACTCGGCGACCGCGATCGAGCGGTTCAGCTTGTGGATCGCAGAGGGTGCGGCTTCCTCGAGCAGCCGGTAGCACTCTGCAATCCTGTCCCAACGGGTTTCCTCGAATGACGAAGCGAGGCAGTGTTCCGCCGCGATGCCGGCCTCCGCGTGGTATCGGGAGAAGTTGTCGCCGTATGCGGATTTTGCCAACCATTCCAACCCGACTTGGATGCTCTGTTGGTCCCACAATGCTCGGTCTTGTTCCTCCAACAAGAGCAACCCACCGGATGCATCCTGCCGAGATGTCATGCGCGCTACGTGCAGATGCATCAACGCCAACAAGGCGAACGTCTGAGAAACCTGGCCGATCGGGTGCTGTGCGAGGATGGCGGTCAACCTTATCGCTTCATCACAGAGCTCACGCCGAATGGCATTCCCCGTGTGCGATGCTAGATAGCCCTCGGTGAACAGCAGATAAAGAATCTTGTTCACCGCGGGCAGCCAAGCGTCAAGTGCTTTCATCAAGGCGGACTGAACGGCGTCCTCTACAGCCTCGATGTGTTGCACTCCTACCCGGCGCGACAGGATGGCGACAAGCCCCCCGTATTCGTGCCGGAAGAAGTGCTCAATCAGTTTAGGCGTGCTCACGAAGTCACGAAGTACTGATCACTCTCACCTCAACGCTTGAACCCGGCATCACGCCTGGATTCTCTTGTGCGACTTCCACCGCCTGCTGCATGCTGTCGGCGGCTACGATCATGTATCCACCAAGTCTCAAAGCTCGCCTGCTACATTCTCCACACCGAGCACACCAGCGACAACCACCCACTCCAAGGGGAGCTTCGGTCGGAGGCATCCATGCGCCATCACCCGCGCCTGCCCTGTTCTGCTCGTCAGGCATGCGGACGCACGTCGGTAGTAGACGGACGCCCGCTCACGGAGGCGAACATCATCGCCTTCGGCGTGAAGCAACTGTATAGGAAGCAGGGAATCGGCACGGCGCTGCAGGAGCATACGCTGCGCCGGGCCAAGGCGCCGGGCTGCTACCAGGTGCGGTCGACCAGCGACGGCGACCATCCCGAGAACCACCGGCTCAAGCTGGCCATGGGGTTCGCCGTGGAGGCGATGGAGCAAGCCCGTGACAGCCAAGTCGACGCTGCCGCCCCGCCGGTCGACGGGGTCTCTGGCGCCGTAGCGCTACCGGTCAGATTGCCTGCATCCGCCGGGTGTGCACGCGGCGCGCTGGCGCGTTGGCGGCGCGCTTGCAAGTCGGAGCTCCTGCCCATAGGATGGGGCAACTCTCTGGTAGCGGCCGCCCTCGCACTGGCAGCAAGAGCAGCGACGGCACAGCCCGCGAGGCGGCGTACCCGACCCGACTCGCTGCTTGAGTTCGGTGGGAGGTTAGCGTGGCAAGCTACATCGTTCGACGTGTGGTGTACATGATCTTCGTGCTGGTGGCGATTTCGATGGTCGCATTCGTGATCATCCAGCTTCCGCCCGGCGATTACGTAACCAACATGATCGACAACATGAGACTACGCGGCGAACGGGTAACCGATGAGTTGATCGATTTGCTGGCAAAGCGCTACGGCCTCAACATGCCGCTCCATCAACAGTACCTCAAGTGGGCGTGGCGTATCCTGCACGGCGACTTCGGCCGCAGCATGGAATACCAGCGGCCGGTCTCGCAACTGATCGGCGACCGGCTCACACTTACCGTGATCATATCGATGACCACCCTGGTATTCACCTACGTCATGGCGATACCGATCGGCATCTACTCTGCTACCCGCCAGTACTCGGTCGGCGATTACCTGTGGACCTTCTTCGGCTTCATTGGCCTGGCCACGCCGAATTTCCTGCTGGCGATGATCTTGATGCTGGTCGTCTCCAGCACCTTCGGGATGGATGTCGGCGGACTGTTCTCGGTGGAATTCGAGTTGTCTGCCTGGAGCATCGCCAAGGTCTGGGACTTGATAAAGCATCTCCCCATCCCGATCGTGGTTCTTGGCACCGCCGGTACCGCGGGGTTGATTCGCGTCCTGCGCGGCTCGCTGCTCGATGAGCTTGCCAAGAACTACGTGGTGACAGCGCAAGCCAAGGGCCTTCCGGAGTCACGCTTGATCTTCAAGTATCCCGTGCGTATTGCGTTGAACCCGATCATCAGCCAGGTTTCCAATCTGCTCCCCGCGATCGTGTCCGGCTCGACCATCACCTCGATCGTCCTCAACCTGCCTACCGTTGGACCCCTTCTCTTCGGTGCGCTACAGGCACAGGACATGCATCTGGCCGCTGCCCTGGTGCTCATGGTGAGCACCCTGGGCGTAATCGGTACGCTGATCTCCGATATCCTTCTCGCAATCGTCGATCCACGGATCAGACTCGAAAAATGAGTGCGCGAAGTCGGCCTCGTGACAGTTCAGTAGCTGCTGGCGACATCGGCGCTGCTCCGGCCGAACGCTTGAGCCACGCCGAGGAAGCGCATTTTGTCGCATCTCAGTGGCAGCTCATCTGGCGCAAGTTCCGCCGCCACCGATTGGCCAGACTCGGGGCCGCAATCATCGCGATACTCGTGGTTCTGGCGGTATTCGCCGAGTTCTGGTCGCCGTACGACATTTTCGAGCGGCATACGGAACTGGTCCACCTGCCCCCGCAGCGGGTACGATTCATACATGAGGGCCGACTTCAGCGGCCGTTCGTCTACGGTGTCACCAGCGAACGCAGCACCATCACTTATTTTCTTGAGTTTTCAGACGACAGATCACACCGCTACCCGGTGCGGTTCTTTGTCCGAGGAGCGGACTACAAGATATTCGGTCTCATACCCAGCAATATCCACTTCTTCGGGGTAGACGAGCCCGGTGTGATCCACCTGCTCGGCACCGAGAGTATCGGCAGGGATATGCTGTCCCGGATTCTTTCGGCCACTCGCGTATCGCTGAGCGTCGGCCTGGTAGGTATCACCATCAGTTTCTTCCTGGGTTGTCTCTTGGGCGGTGTATCAGGCTACTTCGGCGGAGCGCCCGACATGATTATCCAACGGATCATCGAGTTTCTCCAGAACATCCCACAAATCCCGCTGTGGATGGCGCTGAGCGCCGCACTACCGCCGGTGTGGCCGATCATTCAAGTGTACTTCGGAATCACCATAATATTATCGATCTTCGGCTGGACCGGGTTGGCACGCGTGGTGCGCGGAAAGCTGCTGGCCACCAGGGAAGAAGACTACGTCCTGGCGGCCAAGATCGCGGGGTCCGGTGAACCTCGAATACTGGTTCGCCATCTGCTGCCGTCCTTCACCAGCTACCTGATCGTCAGCATCACGCTCGCCATACCGCAGATGATATTGGGAGAAACCGCGCTCAGCTTTCTGGGTATCGGAATGCGGCCACCGGCGGTGAGCTGGGGAGTACTTCTGCAGCAAGCGCAGAACATACGCTCGGTCACGCTGTATCCGTGGCTCATCATACCCGCACTGCTGGTGGTTCTTACCGTGCTCGCATTCAACTTCCTCGGCGATGGCCTGAGGGATGCGGCGGATCCCTACAAGTGAATCGTGCAGCGGTCATGGATCCACCGAATGTCATCATCTATGCTTCCCACGATACCGGCAGGCATATCAGTCCTTACGGCGCAGCTACCGTACACACCCCCAACGCTGCCCGAGTGGCACGAGAAGGAGTGCTGTTTCGGAACGCGTTTGCCACGGCTCCGAGCTGCAGCGCTTCACGTGCCAGTCTGTTTACCGGCCGCTATCCCCATGCCGCCGGAGTTTCCGGACTGGCACGGGCGTCCACCGGTTTCACGCTGACCGCTGACTCCGTCCACTTGGCAAACCATCTGAAACGACGACGCTATCGGACCGCGCTGTTCGGTCTCGCCCACGAGGCCGCCGGCGGCGACAGCCCTCCCGCTCATCTGGATGCATTGCAGTTCGATTATCGAAAGCATGGCTATCTGGCAGCTGGTGAATTGGTCGATGACTTCGAACGCTGGCTGTCCAACCAGGATTCCTCTGCCCCGTTCTATGCCCAGATCTGTCCCGCTGAGACCCACCGCGACTTTCGCATCGGCACTGCGCAACCGGATCGCTCTCTTGGAGTTACCGTCCCACCGTATCTGCAACGATCCAAGGCCCTCCGTGAAGATCTTGCTTGGTTCCAGGGCAGCATCAGGAACTGGGACCTAGGGCTGGGGCGAATCCTCTCCATCATCGACAGCAAACTTGCGACGAACACCTTGTTGATCGTAACGACCGATCACGGGATTCCCTACCCACGGGCGAAGGCGTCTCTGTATGATGCCGGGCTTGAGGTGATGCTACTGATGCGCTATCCGACGGTGCTGAAGGCGGATACGACACATGACGAACTGATCAGCAACGTGGATATTGTTCCGACTATCCTCGAGGCCGTCGGAGGCAGCCCTGCGGGCGACCTGCAGGGGCGTAGTTTCTGGCCGCTCGTGACGGCTGCGGAGTATCAGCAACGGGATCGTATTTTTGCCGAGCGGACCTTCCATACGAGCTATGACCCGGTTCGCTGCGTGCGCACGTCACGGTACAAGTACATCCGAAACTTCGAAAGTGTTCGTCCCGATTGGTACTACTCGGAAGGAGTCGAACGGCATCGCACCATCCGCGGGGTCAAGCACAGCGCCCGCATCATGCGTCAGTCGGATCCGAAGAACCGACCCTGGGAAGAAATCTACGACTTGAGATCCGATCCGTTGGAGCTGGACAACCTTGCCGAACGCAGTGAGCACGCCGCGACCAGACAGGAATTGGCGCGAGCACTCTGCAGATGGATGCGCGACACCGACGATGCCCTCTTGCAAGGCCCGATTCCGTCGCCGACGTTTCTGGACAACATCCGTGCCCTGCAGGCGACCGACCCCTAGCAACGAGAGGAGGGCAACCGCATTTCCCGTAAACGGGATAGCGCACTCCTCTCGTTGCCTGAGAATCGGCTACTTCTTCCAGTAGAGCTGGTCCATCCAGGACTGCATCAGCAGATCGGCGACCCCCGTGCCCGGCCAGATGTCCTCGGTAACCACGTTGCCGAGATTGTTCTTGGCAACGATCACCGACGGCACCTCGCCAACTGCCCCAATGATTCCGAAGTCATTCACCACATAGTCGAATATCTTGATACCCGCTTCGATGAATTCATCCGAACCATGCTCCATGTTCAACCAGCGATCCTTGAGCACTCGCCACTCTTTCCAGTGCAAGGGCGGCTCTTCCGCCGCCCGTCCCCGGCTGCCCACATACTCCCAACCGGCAACGGGCGGCAGTAGTTGCCAGCCGGGAGGCAAGATTGCACCCTCGGGAAGGGTCGACCAAACCGCATTCGCGTGGGATTGAATCCAGAACTTCCAAGCGTCGAATTGCTGGTCCCAGGTAAAAAAATCCTCAATGAGCTGGCGCTCACCCGCCTGTGGGACGATCGGGTTGTTGTGGACCCAGCCCATTCCCTCACCTTGCCAGCGCCGGTCGCTGTACGAGCGTGGATCGCCGAGTCGAATGATGGTGCGAATGCCAACTTCGCGGTACTGCTCCACGTACAGCTCAAGCTCCGCGGTCCAGCGATCCGCGCCATAGTCTATGACGAAATTGAACGGCCTGCCGTCAGGGAGCATACGAAAGCCTTCCGCGTCACGCTGCTCCAATCCCACCTTGTCGAGCAGTTGATTGGCGAGACCCGGATCGTATTGGGCCCAATCGGTCCGCCATCCGTCCTGGTAGAACGAAACACTCTGCAGCGGCGCCACTACGCCGGGCACGCCCAATCCCTGGTAGATGACATTGTTGATCTCGTCGCGGTTGAGAGCGACCGACAACGCGTGGCGGAAGTCGATGTTGGAGAACAGCTCGCGAATCACGGGATCCTGATGAAACCTGCCAACCGTGAAGTACTTCATCCACGCAGTAGAGTGGCTGCGGTAGAGGGTCACCCGGTAATCCTCGGTCTCGGCCCCGGCCATATAAAGCGGAAGATTGTCCAGACTGGTCCGGTAGTAGGCGATCGAAGCGTCACCGCCGCTGACCTTCAGTTGATAGACGTCGGGAGTAACGATCTGGATCACCACCCGGTCTATATAGGGCAGTTGGTTGCCTTCCGGGTCCACCCTCCAGAAGTATGGATTACGCTCCATCACCTTGATCGTATCGGTGATCTGAGTGAGCTTCCACGGCTCGACCTGAGGCTTCTCCGTGTTACGTAACGGGGCATCGTTGATGCGATTCTGAAAGTAGCCCGTCCAGCTATCGAAGCCGTTCTCGGCGGCAGTCTTCTGGGCGTCGGAATTGTAGTCGATATGGAACTGCTTCATGTACTCCGACGGAGTGAAGACCATGCGGAACCCGCCGCGCCAGGCGGATAGAATCAGCGGTATGTCACCCAGCCCGTCCGGGCTGCGCAGGCGGATCGTGAAGTCGTCGACCACCTCCACCGAGTCGACGCCGTAGTAGCTCGACCCACCTTGAAGGTCCGGATGCCAGCGGTAATCCTCCAGCATGAAGCGGATGTCCTCCGACGTATAGGGCGTGCCGTCAGACCACTTCAGGCCCTTGCGCAGAAACACGGTCATGATGGTGCGCTCGTCGTTGATCTGGTGGCCCTCGGCCAGGTCACCCTCGACGCCGAACGGATTGTCGATCGGTCTGCGGAACAGGGACGAACCGAACTGCCCCTGCAGATCGTTCTCCCAGATGTTGTCGGTTACGGCAAAGGCGCGCAACTCGCCGCCGTACCTGCCGACGCTCTCGATCATGTGGTGCACCTTGGGCACTTCAGGCAGCCGGTCATCGACCGGTGGCAGGTCGCCGGCAGCGACCAGCTTCGTCAGCATCGGTGCCTCGTTGTACTTGCCCGCGGCGACCATCGTGGCGGACGCCTCTTCCTCGGGCTCGGAAGCTGCGCCTGCCCATACGGTCCCCCCTGACAGCAGGAGAACCGCGAACGTGACCAGCAGCAAGGAGACTCCAGTCTGTTTCATGTCTTACCCCCTATGCCGAATCCGTTCTCTCCGGAGCGGCATCCGCCCAGGTTATCACGGATCCATATCTCGCGCCCAGAATGCTTGTACCGCAAATGATGCACGCTGCGTCAGCTTCCTCGCAGCTCACACACCCCCGTCTCCTACGCCCGCAACCTGTAACGAACCTATACATCCCAGACGCAGACCGAGTCGTCCGCACCGTGCACACGCAGCTGGGAGCGTAGGGGGTTAGCGGCGGCGCCTTTTGGCTTCACCAATGGCGGCTCCCATGGCGACTCCCACTCCAGCGCCTACGGCAATCCAGAAGGCATCGCCGGTGGCAGCTAAAAGGGCGGCGCCGATGCCCACCCCTATGGCGATTCCGATTCCAATACTCATCGAGACCCTCCATCTTTCATCCAGACGAGATAGTGGCATCATAGTCAGGTCCTGCAAGGCCAGATTCTTCCACGCCGAGCACACCATCGACAACCACCCACTCCGCCCACCCACTCACCGGAATCCCGGCCCGGAGCGCATCCCGCCTGCGCCGGCCGGCCACCTGGACCACCGACGCCATCACGCGCGCCTGCTCTGCTCGCCGTGCTTTGACAACCCGCCCGTTCTCATTACTCTGCCACCCGTGATAGACGAAGGCCCTCGCCGCCCGGCGACCACCTCGGAGTTCTTCACTGCCGGCGTCGCGCAACGAGACCCGATGATCGCCGAGGCGCTGGCCGGCGAAGGGCGGCGCCAGCAGGAGCAGATCGAGCTCATCGCTTCCGAGAACATCGTCAGCCGCGCCGTCCTCGAGGCGCTCGGCCATGAAGTGGCGAACAAGACGCTCGAAGGATACCCCGGTGCCCGCTACCACGCCGGCGGGCGCTTCGTGGACGTGATCGAGCAGGCCGCCGTGGACCGCGCGTGCGAGTTGTTCGGGTGCGCCTACGCCAACGTACAGCCGCACTCCGGCAGCCAAGCCAACCTCGCCGTATTCTTCGCGTTGGTGCGGCCTGGCGACCGCGTGCTGAGCCTGGACCTGGCCGCGGGCGGTCACTTGAGCCACGGGCTGCGCGCGAACCTGTCAGGCCGCTGGTTCGAGGCCCACCACTACGGGGTCTCCCGCGAGACGGGAATGATCGACTACGACATGGCGGAAGCGAGGGTTTTGGAGGTGCGGCCGCGACTGCTGATCGCTGGCGGGTCCTCCTACCCGCGAACCCTGGACTTCGAGAGGCTGGCCGATGCCGCCCGCACGGTCGGTGCGTACTTCGTGGTGGATATGGCGCATATCGCCGGCCTGGTGGCCGGCGGTGCCCACCCGTCGCCGATACCGCACGCCGATATTGTCACCTGCACCACCACGAAGACCCTGCGCGGGCCGCGCGGCGGCATGATCCTCGCGCGGGATGAGAGCTGGAAAAGGAAACTGCAGTCCGCCGTCTTTCCGGGCGTCCAGGGCAGCATCCACTCTCAGGTCATAGCCGCGAAGGCGGTCTGCCTGGGCGAGGCGCTGCAACCGGAGTTCAGGGTCTACGCCCACCAAGTCAAGAACAACGCCGCGCGCTTGGCCGCGGTCCTGGCCGCGGGCGGGTTGTCGGTCGTTACCGGCGGCACGGACACCCACATCGTCCTGCTGGACCTGTCCGACATCGGCATGACCGGTCAGGCTGCCGAGCGCGTACTCGAGCGGTCAGGCATCACGACCAACAAGAATCCGATCCCGTTCGACGTCAGCAATCCGGCCAAGTGGAGCGGGCTGCGGATAGGAGTCGCGGCCGCTACCACGCGCGGGTTCCGGGAGGCGGAAATGGAACAGCTCGGAGAAGTGATTTCCTCCCTGCTGACGTCACCCGGTGCCGGCGACGAAGCGCAACGGATCGTGGCGAGGCTGTGCCGATCGTTCCCGCTCGGCATGCGGACGCATGACGGTGTTGCTCTGCTTCGGCCGGGGTGATCCTTGGTAGTATTGGCGACAACATGAGCGGCCCGAACGAAACTGTTTCCATGACGGTGGTGAACTGGAATGTCGAGTGGGCCACCCCCGGATCCTGGAGTCGTCGCGACGAGATTCTGAGCCGTATCGACCGGGAAGCTCCGGACATCGTGTGTCCCACATCTTCTTTCGGTAGAATGATGTCAGAGTGCCAGCGATTATCGACTGTCGGCGAAGCTGTGAATCGTCGTCTGTCCTGTTCCGCTTCACACACTTGCAATGTAGCCCAGCCGTAGAACACCTGCCCCTCCCGTCCGGTCTTGCAGCTCGCTTCGCTTGGGTGTTGGAAGACACTCTGCGGCCTATCCGCTCTGTTTGGCTGACCATGCGGAAGCTTACTAGTCGATCTTAACTGCAATATCGCGTACGAATTTGATGGTCTTATGGTGGTCGATGATAGCAAACCGTTTCCACCGTTTTTCCCCGTCGATATTCACCAAGCACAAAACTGTAGAGCTTGGCTCAATTATGACAATCAACGAACGGCTAAACAAAGACCCAACAAGACCGCGACCTTGCTCTGGTCAAAAATCAACATTCCACAAGTCGCGACTCGCATGTGAGCGTTGAGTGAGAGCCCCTATCATGTCAACGCTCTCGTAAACCTGCATGTTTACGAGGGTGATTTCCCCTAAAGTCACTGCATTGTGGTATATGTTTTCCGTACTATCCAACAGAGTTGAAGCGTCAACATTCCTCGAAATCACTGTACAATCTGACATGCGCAGCCTCAGTTCGCGAGCTCTGCAATAAACGACTTTGCTTTCTCGTACACAGCGGCGATAAGGATTACCGTATTAGATACATCAGGAGGACTCGGCAGATGAAGATTGACAGAACAATAACCAGCGGTAGCATCATCTTTACGCAGCCGTGGCTGTAGATCGATGTTCCACACTTGACCATCTGCGTCGCAAAAGCGAAATTGCACCATAGCGCCGACAATGTTTCCATCAGGAGCTTGAAAACCCGTCAACACCTTCTTTGCGATATACTCGTATACTGTAGGATACTCTGTCTGGGTAAATAGAAACTCTACATTGTAGCCATGCGCCCGAATGTCTGAAATATTGCGTGAAATATGTGTAGCATTAAGGATAGCTTCTGTAAACCGAGACAAGTCATTGGGAGGCGGATAGTCTTGCTTTATCACCGATCGCTGTGGGAACAGATCGACAGATATCCGATCTCGATTCAAGGCCAATCTACGACCCGCGCCGGACTCGGCGATTACTTGACCAACCTCTACCTCAGGCGAGTACGCCGACGCGAACGAACTGACCTCTTCGTCAGACGCCAGCAAACCTGGCCCCAGCAGTACTAAGCTCGCCGACATCCAATCAATGATCTCGACAGACACAGAGTGCCCTCCTACAGACCTGTTTCAAGTATACCGCACAGAGTGATCTTGGGCTAAATCGTTGTGTAGAAGCAACTTGTAGTCAACGGCTTAGTTTGTATAGTATCGGAGCGGGCGTAGTGCAACCCAGTCAAGACCCGCGAGACCCGCGCCGTTCACGCCGCGCTCCAGAGAGGTGAGAGACCTCGGACGTGGACGGCAACACCGACCGGCGAGCCGGCACCGTCTCCGTATACAACGGCTCCGAGCCCGTCATTCGGATCATCCCCTCGCCTGATAAAGAGACAGCCGCAATCGCGAAGGGGCACGAATCCTGCGGGCAGGACGGGTACGCACCGCACGAGATGGGCGTGTTCGGCCGATCGAAGGAGACGGCTCGACAGGGGTCAGGCGCTGCGCTACGGTCGGGATCGAGACTTTGCGATGAGTGCCGTGCCAAGCGTGGATGAGCGCTACTCGTTCGAGACCGACGGGTTTCTGGTGGTCGAGTCGATCCTTGGTTGCGACCACGTGGCCCGGTTGCGCGCGGCGTTGCAGCGAACGATCGCGCGGCGCCGGGAGCTGGAACGGCGCGGCACGCCGCACTTCGCGCGACCGGGTGCGGACGATACAGGCAGCACCCGGATCTTCTACCTGCTGGCCGATGATCCGCTGTTCCTGGAGCTGGCCGACTACCCGCCGGTGATGCCCTACGTTCGCGCCCTGCTCAACCAGAGCCAGCCGCACTTCCATGCCTCCGACGCGTTCTGGGAGGAAGGAGCGCGCGCGGCCCGCGCCGGCTGGCATATCGACGGCCCCGACAACGGTTTCCGCAACCTGCGACCGCGGGTGCCGATGCTGGAGTTGAAGATCGGCTACTTCCTGTCCGACATGACGCAACCGGATCAGGGCAATCTCATGGTGGTGCCCGGCTCCCACAAGACCGACTTCGAGCCCACGGCGGAAGCGCTCAGCGGCTTCGACACCTTCCCCGGCGCGACCCAGGTGTGCTGCCCGGCCGGCTCCTGCGTCATCTTCCACAATGCGCTGTGGCATACGCGCGGCCCCTCCACGCGCGCCGACGGGCGCCGCATCATGCTCTACTACGCCTACGAGCACCCGTGGATGATCGCCAGCCCCGAGCACACCGCCTACCCGCGCGAGTTCTACGCCGCGCTGTCCGGCGCCCGCCGCAAGCTGTTCCACGACTTCCTGTTCCGGCCCTGACCGGCTACGGGTCGATCAGCAGCGTTCGCAGGTAGTCGCGGAACAGGATGGTTTCGCTGAGGTTGTCGACCCGGTTGCAGTCTTCCCACTCGGTCCACACTCCGGTTCAGCTTGCGCTTCCTGCGGACCGAGCGGAGCCGCGTGGTCGACGCCTGGCAGCTTGCGAGCTTGGAACAGTATCGGGACGAGCCGCGGCTCGGTCGGCGGACTCGCCTGCCCGAACGGCAGCGGGAGCTCCTCTGGTCGGTCTTCTCCAAGGTGGCCGCCGCTCTCGACGAGCACGGGCTCCTGACCGAACCGCGCCTGATCGGTCGCCTGGAGCGCCAACTCGCGAAGTTGAAGCGCCCGCCGTTCGAGTTCTGCGTGGTGGACGAGGCGCAGGACATCGGCGTGGCGGAGTTGCGCTTTCTGGCTGCCCTCGGCGCCGGACGCCCGGACGCCCTGTTCTTCGCCGCTGACTGCAGGCAGAGAGTGGCACGACACTCGGGCCGGCCGTTGGATCCGGCCGGTCAGTGCGCGCGATGCCCAGGATGTGTCGGAGTACGAACGACAGTACAAAGACGGCAGTGACCCACGGGTACTCGACATTATTGAGATCCCCGTGCTGGAGCCAAAGCCGAAGGACTATCAGACCGAGAAACGGTCAAAATGACGAGGTTCCGATCGGGGCCGCCGGATCGGTCGCCGATTCGCTGAGACTGGTCCACGTTGACCGAATCCAGTTGGTCGTGTGCAACCCGGGCGAAGCCTTCGGCAATAGCAAACGGCGCGTGCAGGGTTGCTTCGAGCACGCCGGCCACGAGTACGCCCTGTGGGTTACCGACCCCCAATTTGAGCGAACCTTTCTTGCAAAGCAGGATGGCGGCTATGAGATCGGTGAATGCTATCTCACCATTAGCCTCGGGGAACCGTACCGAGACGCGTGCTACAAACTGATCGCCGCGATCATCGTCGGCGACCGGCGGTAGGATCATGCCGGCGCACGACGGAACCATGCTGACCATCGGCCACTCCACGCACGCATTGGAGGCGTTCGTCACATTGTTGCAGCGCCACTGCGTGACCGTGGTAGCGGATGTCCGCGCGGTGCCGTACAGCCGCTTCAATCCCCTGTTCAACCGCGAGCCGCTGGCGGACAGCCTGGCCGAGCATGGCATCAAGCACCTGTTCCTCGGACGGGAGTTGGGCGGGCGCTCGGACGACCCCTCCTGCTACGACAATGGGCGCATCTGCTACAACCGTCTTGGCGGCACCCAGTCGTTCCAAGACGGGATACACCGCGCGGTGCGCGGCGCGGCTAATCACCGCATCGCGCTCAATTGCGCCGAGAAAGAGCCGCTGGAGTGCCACCTATTCACCATCGGCTTCACCAGGAAGTCAGCGCGCCGTTTCTTCGCGTTGCTGAGCGAATCAGGCGCCAAGCGGATCGTGGATGTCCGGCTCAACGCCCACCAGGTCAAGAACAACGCCGCGCGCTTGGCCGCGGTCCTGGCCGATGGCGGGTTGTCGGTCGTTACCGGCGGCACGGACACCCACATCGTCCTGCTGGGCCTATCCGACATCGGCATGACCGGTCAGGCTGCCGAGCGCGTTCTCGAGCGGTCCGGCATCACCACCAACAAGAATCCGATCCCGTTCGACGCCAGCAATCCGGCCAAGTGGAGCGGGCTGCGGATAGGAGTCGCGGCCGCTACCACCCGCGGGTTCCGGGAGGCGGAAATGGAACAGCTCGGACAGTTGATTTCCTCCCTGCTGACGTCACCCGGTGCCGGCGACGAAGCGCAACGGATCGTGGCGAGGCTGTGCCGATCGTTCCCGCTCGGCATGCGGACGCATGACGGTGTTGCTCGATAGTGATCCGGCGCTGCGCTACCGTCGGGACCGAGTATTTGCGATGAGTGCCGTGCCGAGCGCGGATCAGCGCTACTCGTTCGAGACCGACGGGTTTCTGGTGGTCGAGTCGTTCCTTGGTTGGCTAGCTAGTGCATCAATACTGTATTGAAGATAATTCAATACCTGGTAAAGATATGTGGTGGTCGGCAATGGTCGGCAATCGACTTTGACTGCTCTTGCTGCATATAATAGGATACGATGATGGCCGGAATCACCAGAGCGCCAACAGGTGGCCGACCGGAAGAGTCCACAAGACCCGATACCCCTGACGTCGCTGGCATCAGCCGATACATCGACGAGCAAGGCAATCTGACCCTCTGGGCGAAAAGGCGGTGGTTAGAGCACCTTGAAAACCACAAGGTGGAGATTCCTGACTGTTGTTCGAACCCAAGAGACAGCTACACCATGGGTTTGGTCGCTTGGCTGGCTGCTGGTTTCCTCTACCCCGACTTGGAAATCAAATCGACTCCAATGATCATGGTCCATTGTGACTCTTGTGGACGCACGTTCACTTTCTCTGCGAACACGGTATTCCCGGAGTTCCGGTCCGCTGTGGAACGGAGTCGGAGAGAGCGAAAAGGAAGTCAAGATGATCACTAGCGAGAATGCACACATCAAGGATTCGTCGGGCTACTTCTCTGCGTCCCTGATAACTGACCGTGAACGATTGCGTTTCGTCAAGAACCAGGGAGCCCCGCCGGTCTCCATACCTCCAGAGGTCCTACGGTTTGAGCTTGAGTTGCAGGACCCAATTGACATCGGAGACGGTACATACCTACGCCGAAAGGAACCTCTGCTCGTAAAAGTAGAGGTAGACGTCGACGGTATGCACTCGTCTGCACCGGACATCAGCTTCGAGGACTTGGTGGAAGATTATCAGGATCTCATCAGCACGACTAACGCAATGTGCGTACTTCTATGGCAAGAGTACGCACTGGCAGATGACGCCAACCTGGCCGAGGACGCACGCCAACTCAAGCAACGGATCCTTCGAGACTTCGAGGTGGTTTAGTTGCAAGCGAGGAAGGTCAGAGCCTCTCTCGCGAACAAAGGATTTCGGGAGAAGCTTGGTGACCACGTATTCCTGATTTACCATGATCTCGACGATCGACAGACGGGCATCAGGACAAAGCTCAGCCGAGGATCGAGACCGAAGGACCTGACGCCTGCGATGCAAAGCACGATGGCTCGCCAGTGCGGTCTATCACGTCCGGAGTTCGAGTCTCTCGTGGACTGTTCAATGAGCCGAGATGACTTTGAGTTCATACGGCGGCAGCAACAGACCTGACCTTGCACCGGGCAGCACCCGGATCTTCTACCTGCTGGCCGATGATCCGCTGTTCCTGGAGCTGGCCGACTACCCGCCGGTGATGCCCTACATCCGCGCCCTGCTCAACCAGAGCCAGCCGCACTTCCATGCCTCCGACGCGTTCTGGGAGGAAGGAGCGCGCGCGGCCCGTGCAGGCTGGCACATCGACGGCCCCGACAACGGCTTCCGCAACCTGCGACCGCGGGTGCCGATGCTGGAGTTGAAGATCGGCTACTTCCTGTCCGACATGACGCAACCGGATCAGGGCAATCTCATGGTGGTGCCCGGCTCCCACAAGACCGACTTCGAACCCACGGCGGAAGCGCTCAGCGGCTTCGACACCTTCCCCGGCGCGGTCCAGGTGTACTGTCCGGCCGGCTCCTGCGTCATCTTCCACAATGCGCTGTGGCATACGCGCGGCCCCTCCACCCGCGCCGACGGGCGCCGCATCATGCTCTACTACGCCTACGAGCACCCGTGGATGATCGCCAGCCCCGAGCACACCGCCTATCCACGCGAGTTCTACATCGGGCTATCCGGCGCCCGCCGCAAGCTGTTCCACGACTTCCTGTTCCGGCCCTGACGGCTACGTGTCCATCAGCAGGGTTCGCGCTGAGGTTGTTGACCCAAGGTGGCCGCCGCACGCACTCTTCGCCAACAGGGCGCTATGCAGACCACCGGGCCCCGACGGAGTGAACCTCCTGTGTCGCCCTTGTCGGGATCGGTGCACCGCGATACGATCAGTTGTCTATCCGCAACACATGAACACCGAAGCGAAGACCACACTACACCGGCTTCTGGACAGGCTCCCCGAGGAAGAGACCCACGCAGCAGAGCGTTACTGCGAGCACCTCACGCAACAGGGGCAT
The DNA here is from genome assembly GCA_965262935.1 of Spirochaetia bacterium. Classification (GTDB taxonomy): domain Bacteria; phylum Spirochaetota; class Spirochaetia; order SZUA-6; family Bin103; genus Bin103. The sequence goes on from OZ253572.1 coordinate 4,534,745, forward strand.
CCCCTTACCGGGGTGCTTGCGAACGCCACCGAGGTCGACGAGCCGCTCACCGATGCTGACCGAGCTGCACTCGACGAGGGACGACTTGCCCTCGACGCCGGTGACACCGTAAGCGATGACGAACTCCGCGCCCAACTCGGGGAATGACGTGGCGGCTAGTCTGGACGCGACCCGCACTCAGCGATATGAAGAAGCCCGATTCGGTGCTGGCAGTGGCTCTTTGGGCGCGGCAAGACCTGAGTGGTGTCGCACCGCCGACCGGAAAGGCCGCCAACCGCAGGAGACTTGAGCTGTGAGTGAGACCACAGAGTCGGACACCGCCAAAGCCATTCGCCCAAAGCAGAGAAGCGTCCGGGTCGGGCTGCGCAACTTCGGTCCCATCGAATCCGGAGTTGTAGATCTGAGGCCCCTTACCGTGTTCGTCGGGCCAAGCAATACGGGAAAGACCTACATGTCCGTTCTGGTCTACGCGCTGCACCGGTCATTGAGCGGATTCCAAGTGCTCCCGGCGGCGCATACAAGCTTGAATCATCCTTACGATCTGATCAGCGCGACGCCACTTGGGATTGCTGAACCAGAATCGGAGGAAGTCAACGCCCAGACGATCTTCGATTTCATGAAGTGTATCGATCTACCTACCGTGAATTATTCGGACTTGCCAGCCAAGATACGTGCAAACATTCTAGCTGTTCTCCAAGATCCAAGGAGACTCGGAACCGACGTCGAGTTCGAACTCAAGCGGTGTCTCGACGCTGGTTCAACTCTCGACTTCATCCGAAATGGGAGGACAGATCAAGCACTGGGAATCTCACTTAGTGTCGGACACCAGGGGCGTGATCTATGGAACTTTAACATAAACATGGCCCATGACGATACCACCGTATCGGGCCATGTCGAAGATATGGAACTGATCCGCTCTGACGCCAAGTCTGCTGCCTTCAAGCGCACTCGGATGCGCAGCAAACTTATGCATAATCCATCAATGGTTTGGGGCACCGATCTTCTGGACATGGCGACCGATGCCGAAACAGAACGTGGAACGATGCATTATCTCCCGGCAGCTCGCAGTGGCATCATACAGAGTCAACGGATAGTTACAAGCTCACTCATCGCTCGCTCGACACGGCTCGCGATCGAGCGCGCTCCAGAGACTCCGACATTCTCAGGAGTGGTTGCAGACTTCATGCAGCAGATTGTTCTGTATCGGTCTGAAGATCCCGCGGGGCACGATGTTGCGCTGCAAGGTCTTGCCGACGCACTGGAAAAAGAGACACTGGCCGGACAGATTGGCTCCCGCAGCCTACCTGGGGGTTACACGGATTTTGCATACCGCCCGCTCGGGACAAAACAGGATATCCCTTTAACCCGTGTGTCCTCGATGGTCTCCGAACTCGCTCCGGTAGTCCTCTTCCTTCGGGGCGTTGTTCGCGTTGGTGATACCCTCGTGATAGAAGAGCCCGAAGCCCATCTCCATCCCGCCGCGCAGACCGTCATGGCCGTGACTCTGGCGAGCCTGGTCCGGGCTGGCGTCCGAGTTATCGTTACCACCCATAGCGACTGGATGCTGAAGGAGATCGCGAATCTGATGCGGGAAGGCGTCCTTGAAGAGCAGGCGGGCAGGTCGGACAGTGAGTCTTCGCATAGCAGCACCCTGTACCCCGACGAGGTGGGAATCTGGCTATTTCGTCAAGGCGAAATGGGTCACGGATCATCCGTACAGGAAATACCGTTCGATCGTAGCGAAGGCGTCGAGCCGGCTGAGTATGACGACGTCGCCGAGCAGCTCTACAATCGCGCAGCCTACCTCCAAAACAAGCTAGAGGGATCGCGCCGCGACGCATGAGCGGAGTCCTCAGCAGAGTCCGCGCAGCGGTCGGGGAACGTAATCTCTGCCAATCGTTGAGCCGAGATGAATGTGGCGTGGATCCGACTGGCAGCCACTCCACCTCGGCCGACGTGATCGTCATCGGCGCCGTCAAGTAACGGCATGAAAAAACGCTATCGTCTGTTGTACAACCACGACGGCGGGGCCATGGTGGCTCCATTCCAGCCGTTCTTCGATCTGCCGTTCAGCATCGACAACTTCGTCGCCAAGACGGTAGGGCACCTGGAGCAGACCCAGGTCGACGCGGTCACCTGGACGCTGGGCACCGACAATCAACGCATCTCGGCGCAGCAGGGCCCGGGACGAGCATCCAACCTGTACTCGCACGCCACCGATGTGGGGGAGCGATTCTACGACATCGAGCCGCCGTTCAAATCGAAGTTCTGGCTGCTGCACGCCGAGCGGGCACGGCAGATGATCGAGGCCGGTGCCGATCCGCCGCGGGTGGTGGTGGAGCAGGGGCATCGCAGCGGGCTCGACGTGCTGATCGGATTTCGCATGAACGACCTGCACGACAGCCGGCTGCTGTGGCGCGGAAATCCGGCGCTGATGTGGCTCAACCGGCCACTGCGGCATCCGGTACTGCAGGACGGGCGGCTCATCGAAGAGAACATCGTCGGGTACATCTGTCGGATGAAGCGCGATCATCCGGAGCTGCTGATTGGCGAGCACCAGGGTATCGGCAAACGCTTTGCGCTGGCATTCGACTACGCGCGGCAAGAGGTGCGTGACTTCCGCCTCGCCCTGATTCGGGAAGCCTGCACCAAGTATGACCTGGACGGCGTCGAGCTCGACTTCATGCGCACCTTCATCTTCTTCAAGCCCGGCGCGGAGCAGGCCCAGATGGTGCGCATGAGCCAGTTCATGGCCCAGGTGCGGGCAATGCTCGACGAGATCGGGAGCGCCCGCGGCAGGCGACTGGGACTGGTAGTCCGAACCTTGGCCCCTTTGTCGGCCTCCAGAGAGCTCGGACTGGACGTTGCCGCGTGGCTGCAGCAGGGCTGGATCGACGGCCTGATTCTGGGCATCGACGACCGCAGCAATCTGCCGATCGGTGACGACGTGACGACCGGTCACCGCCACGGCTGTCCCGTGTACGCGTCGATCAAGGTGGACGCCTATCAGAGGAAGGGCGGCAGCCCTGAGATTTTTCGCGCCATAGCAGCCAACCACTACCGCCTCGGCGTGGACGGCATCCAGTTGTTCAACATGAATGCACTGCGGGATGACCGTGACTACAACCCCGACGGGTATGGGTTGGGGCCCGACTACGACTTTCAGCCGCTACGCGAGATCGGTTCCGCCGCCGCGCTGCAGTTCCAGGACAAGCACTACCTGCTCGACAATCTCGGCACGGCGCAACACGCCAACGGCATCGACGGGACCGTGTTTGCGGAGTGGACCGATGCCGAGCAGGAGCTGTTCCTGCGCGCCGAGTTCGGCACCGCGGCGGCGCGCACCCAGTTGCCGGCGCGCCTGGTCGAGCAACGTCCGGTCGTGCTGCAGGTCGCCGTCGCCGACGATTGCGCGGCAGCGCAACGCGACAGCCGCGCGGTTGCGGTGACCCTGAGACTCTCGTTCCGCGATCTGACCGGTGGAGATCACCGGATCGGCGCGCGGCTCAACGGCAACGCGCTGCCGGGATTCGCGCTCCACGACGACTACCCCATCACGTACACGCGGGAGACGAGCATTCCACCTCACCTGCTCAAGCCGGGCGAGAATCTGTTGTCGCTGTCCGTGCACCGCGGCGACCCGCGGGTCATTTCGGAGCTGTGGGTGGAGGATGTGGAGTTGATGGTCAGCTATGCTCGACGCACTGGTCGATCATCCGGTCGCTCAGGACGCGACTGATTCACGATCCGCGTCCGAGCCGAGAGTGCGCCGATCGACGTTGAGATCAATGAGAGCCAGGACGAGTGGGGTCGTCATCGACCTCCTGGGGGGTGTACCTGCCGCCACGCTGAACTGGAGGGACCTGCCGAACCTGAGCGACCCGGTCCATCGACAACAGCGGTTTGGTTGCCAGCTTCGCCAGGGTGCGGAGAACGCGCACGTTACCTACGTTGAGCCGGCCGCCCGGCGTCAGTCCGTCGCTGCACCGCATGCGTCAGGCACTGTTTGTCGTCGTGCGCCTACCCGTCGAGCCGCTCGCCCGGCAGGTCGAGCGCCGGCTTACCTCGCGCTCGACATAGAAGGAATGTCGCTCGCGGTATACCCTGCCCGGTTTCTTCCATGACCACGCCGAGCTTTGTAACGGCCCGGCTCGGCCCTGTCGTCCATGCCCCCGTAGAATAGCTTGACGGTCAAGATGTAGGTATCCTATTGTGGGGAATAGTGGAACTTTGTCTCATGGCCAAACGGTGGATGGGTGACCCGCTCGTGCGACCGGTGCACAAGATGTACAGCCCTATCCCGTGGCAGGCGTAGTAAAAACTTGGCAATCGTCGTAGCCTTGCAGTCATTCCGCAGCCAGTATACCGCGCTTCCACCTGTTGCAGGTACCGTTGATGCCGACTGGCAGCTGATCAGTCTGAACAGCTGCCTGCGAAGACTAACGCCTGCTCCGGCAACCTATGTCATTGAAGGTAATCCTCCGCCCTACCCTCACGAAACCACGCATCGTTATATATGGGTAATAGACTCCACTGGGATACCATACATTTTCGAAAAGAAGCTTCAGATATTAGGCAATGAGAAGCCGAAGCATACCAACTTGACAGCAGGTGGAACGGCTTACATAGGAGGTGAAATTTGGTTTCGCAATACTTACTCGATATACCTGTCAGGAAGCTCGGGTAGGTATCCAGCACGTACTGAGCAGCATCTATCTGATGCAAACGTGTTTCAGCACTACGGCTATGAGGTACAGAGCCTGGGTTGGAACAAAGAAATGAACAAGGCTAAGCGAACGCTATGAATCCGAACGACCCGAAATTGTTGCGGAAGGTTTTCAGGACAGACGCTGTAACGGCTCAAGAAGCTGCTCTAAAGTCTACACGAAAGTTTGTACGAGGGCGCTCTGAACTAAGCCCTTTCGACGGTGAGCGCAAACACTGGGGGAGGGAACTAAGTGCCTATGAAGCGCTTACGACCTACGGATTAGAGGTGCTTGAAGAGGCCGTGGAATACGGCTCTGCTATTCTGCTGTCGCGCAAGAATGCGGTAGGCGCAGCCTTGCGCAACCAGCGAGAGGCTATCGGTCTAGACTTTGGCACAGTTGCACAAAGTGCAGGTGTGTCAGTCCAGGATCTACAGCGGATAGAGAGCGGCGATGCCGACGACGTTCACATCAGCAGAATGGAACGCATCGCATTCATCCTCGGGCTCGACGAAGCGATGCTTGCCTTCCAAGCAGACGCGGCCGTCGGGGGCGATGTGGCCGCGAGACTCAAGACTCTGCGCGTCCGCGGTCTTTTAGGGCTTTCACAGCGAGCGGCTGCGGCGCTAACAGAAGCTGCTTCCGTAATACGCGTACATTACGTGCTCCAGAATCAGATAGGAGCTACCGACGCCGCTTCTGTACGCTCGCAGTTCACAGCGAATGACAACTATGGCAACAAAACCACACCTGCATGGAGTGTCGGCTATGGGCTAGCTGAACAGACGCGGGATTTATTGCGTATCCCGTCACACGCTCCGGTTAGCTCTATGAGAGAGTTGGTTGAACATACGCTCGGTATTCCAGTTGTTCGGACAGAACTGCCGCCAAGCATAGCTGGGGCAACGATTGCGACTCGCGTCAATAGCGGTAGTAACACGGCGCGTGGGATAGTCCTTAATTCATCGGGACCCAATAGCAACCCTCTTGTGTGTCGCGCTACGCTGGCTCATGAGATTGAGCATCTGTTGTTCGACCCCGATATGAAGCTGGACAACGTGCACGTCGATCACTACGAGGGACTGGAACACAACCCTGAAGCGATCGATGTGGATTACGTTGAACAACGCGCCAACGCATTCGCTATCAGTTTCCTAGCGCCAGGACATGCTGTACGTGACCTCGTTGATGGTCCATTCGAAAGCGCCGACATCGTGAAGGTGGGATCCAGGTTTGGGATAAGCGTTACTGCTGCGCGGTTCCACCTTGGTAACGTGTACTTCAAGCAGTTTTCGAGGCCTCATGCGCAGGACATTAGCATCGACACACAGCCTTGGCGCGCCGCCGAGGATTTCGGTGCCGACTACTTCCCAATAGCAACCACACCGACTAGCCGACGTGGGAGATTCGCGGGCTTGGTAGTGGACGCATGTCGCAGCAAGCTCATCTCTTCCGATACAGCCGCGCGCTACCTGAATTGCAGCGTTTCGGAGTTGCAGAACGCAGAACGAGGCATTCTGGAAATGCACACTGCCTCGTCAGCTCCCGCATAGCAACTACAACTGCCGATCCCGCGCGGACCCGCAGGAGCCTCGCACCTATCCGCTAAAGTTGTGCCCCGCTACCGCTTTGTGTTCTTGAAACTTCCCTTTGCCTGTTCGCTCTGTCTGCGCTCAAACTGTGGGCGAGCACCTATTGTCGCTCTTCGGGCACCGCGGCAATGCACCAATGCATGGGTCGTTCTTGGAGCCGCTGGTGGATTGATGATCGAGTTGCTCAAGGCGTGCAGGGACTAAGGGCGACGCCGCCAGGTTATGGCCAATCGTTCAATCGTTCACGTAACTGTGGTGATAGCAATTACCTGCTTGTCTCAATGCAATCGGCCTGATACGTTACCAGGCATGGTCGAAGAACCGAAGAAGCCGCGAGACCGACCCCGCAAGCCGCCCTGGCCGGAGCCGATCCCCGAGGATCCCGAGAACCTCATGCGGATCATCATGAGGACGCCCGCCGAGAAGGTCAGGAACGCCATGCGGAACGCCCACCAGCGGACCTGTCGAAAAGAGTAGCGCCGCGTCTTCTGTGGCCCCCGGGCAGTCGATTGTCGCGGCCCAATCACATCCCAATCACATGAAGTGTAAATGAGCAAACCCCTACCGTTCGACCTGGAGCGGCTCAGGTCGTGGTCGAAAGAGGAAATAGTCGAGTGGATCGAGGATGGTCAGTACATTGAACTCGTGTTTGATCCACCCCTCGGCCAGCCGGACCCGGAGGGAAGACGAAGACCGGTAATGGTACGTCCGAATAACCGAGCGGAACGTGAGCGCAGGAGAAGCAAATTGGTCCCTGTTATGGAGTTCCACGCGGTTCACGAAATGGGAGCAGGGTACAAGCGGTTGAAGGAGAAAGGACATCGAAACCCGAGGGACCCGAGAACGCTGTTGCGCGAGATGATGAAGAAGGCAGACCCTTCATTGCTTGATCTGTATTCGGAGGTGCTCGACAAGAAGCTCCGTCCGAGTAGCCCTTAACGATTAGGCGTCTGGGGCTATCGGGCTACGAGCGACCTCCAGACCCGTCGGATCAAAGTGGAGTTGCTGCTCGACATTCACGAGAACGGGGAGACGATCGGGTGTCTCAATGCGAAGCTGGACCGATACCAGCGGGCCATGGACGACGGTTCGATATCCATCCGAATGGAGACCCTGGCGACGAACGGTGGCCGACTGGTCATCCAAGACCGTCTTGAGTTCCCGTCGGAAGAACAGCTTGTTCGGCTCGCGATCTAGTTGGAGCAGGCGCAGGGCGTTGCCACCCGACCGCCTGCTGAGCGACGCCGAGAACTGCATCTCGAGGGGCTGATGAAACAGCGGGAGCCGGATATCATCTGGTTGCTGCGGCCGCCACCGGACACTGGCACAGGAGCATGATCTTGATGAGCGCGGTACGGCGTGTGTTTCAATTCTGCCAACTAGGACGTGGGGGTCGTGTTGCCCGAAGTGGGTCGTCCCCGAGGCGCTGGAGATCTGGGACCAGTGCCTTGGTGTGGGTCCAGGCGTTCGACGACAAGCTCTGGATGTGGGTATCGGATAAGGTCGGCACGCATCTCCACACCTACCGAATCTAGACGCAGTTGATCGTGCGGGATTCATTGAGCGGCTGGCGGGGCATCGTCGGGCAGGCATCGGTTACGGTGGGGGGCGTGGGAGCGAATTACAGCGTCAGGCGGTCTCCCGTGATACACGAGCCCCACCCATACCCAGACGAACTGCAAAGCAGGAACCCGATCATCGTCGTGATCGGCCAGACGACCCCACAGGGTGATCGGATGGTAACTACCTGCCTGAGGCTATGTCCGCATCTGTCTCATCGATAGCCGTGAGATCCTCGTCTGTAACGGGTTCATCGTGGTGCCGCGCGTCGACATTCACGCAATTGTGGAACTGCGCTGAATGCCGGCGCTGACTCACTGGCGGTCAATTGGCTTCGACATGGTGCTGTGGGATGCAAGCGTATCGTTGTCGCCGGTGTTGCCGGGGATGCCGAGGCGCTGGAGAGTGTCGCGCGTCTCGCTCAGCGACAGATCGAGGCGGTCCGTCAGGTCGCGGAGGGTACGTCGTCCGCTCGATACTGGTCGGCGCTGACCGGGGGACGCACGGCTTCGACAGCTTCCGGTGCCTGATCTGCCGCCAGCGTTACCACGGTGCGACCGGCTCCATGTCCCACGCTTTCACGACGGACGCTCGCGCCGCGCCGCCGACCGCGAACAGCCGGACCGCGGTGCTGTCCGCGCGTGTCGGGTACACCCGCTGGGTAAGGCACTGGCGGCGGTTGGCGAACACCTCGATCACTGACCGATCGATGAACACCCGCAGTTCCAGGGCTTCCCCCTCCGCCAAGTGGAAGGATGCCGCCTGCACCGTGCCGGCGGTAGCAAACGCCTCCGCGCGGGCCGGATCGTAGTCCCAGTACTGCAGGTCATCGGCCAGGCTGGATTGGCGGAAATCGACCTGCAGCTTGCGCTCGCCCGGCAGGTAGGAAATCACGGTCTGCTCGCTGCCGTCCGGCGCGCACAGCACCTTCACCCCCACCGCGGTCGCGTCGCCGGGATCGATCCGCAGGAACAGTTCGAGGCCGCTCCCGCAGATGCCGCTCAGCGTAGCCTCGCGGCCCGCCGCGAAGCGGACCTCCTGCACCCGGCGCGGGCGCAACCGCAGCGCCTCCAGCTCCGGCGCCGGAGCGATGGCGAGCGTGCCGTCGTCCGCCAGCGACAGCACCCGCGGCAGACTCACCACCGAAGCCCAGGCGAGCAGGTTCCGCTCCTCAGGCTTGGTCTCCGCCGTGCTTTCGTAGCCAAACAAGGCGGCCGCGCCGGGACGAAAGTCGGCCATCCAGCCGAACATGATGTTGCGGCCGCGGTCGTCGATGAGCGACTCCGGCGCCGACAGCTGGCCGCCGATCCAGCTCATCCGGCCGTGCTGCTGCGGGGCGTAGCGCCGGTTCCGGTAGCTGCCCAGGTAGTAGTGGGTGGTGTTCCGGTACGGGCGGTGGCAGTGCATCAGGAGCATGTGCTGGCCCCCGATGGGAAAGAAGTCGGGGCACGCCGCATCCTCCGCCGCCAGCGTCCACTCGCGGCGTGACCGGTAGAACGGTCCCTGATACTCCCAGTGGATCAAATCGGGGGAGGTGAACAGGCTGCTGCAATCGCCCTCGTAGCCGGGGCGGCGATTCCGGTTGCCGATCAGCGCGCAGTAGGTGCCCTGCTCTGCGCCCTGCCCCGACTCCTCGTACCATGCGGCGGGATCGAACACGACGTACTCGTCGCTCTCCCGGTGCAGCGGGATGACCGGGTTCTGCGGCAGCTCCCGCCATTCGATCAGGTCGTCGTCCTCGGCGACCGCGATGCAGGTGCCCTGCCCCGGCACGTGATAGATCAGCGCCGGCCGCGGCGCGTTCTTGATCGCGCCACCGCTGTAGATGCCGCGCGGCGTCGACCCGTCCGGTTTCGGCCTGATCGCCGGCGGGTGCTGGATCCAGTGCACCAGATCGCGGCTGGAGACGTGGTCCCACACGGCGACCCAGAGCGCTTCGCCGGGCCGCCCGGGATGCGGGATCGGCTCGCGCGCCAGATAGAACAGGTGGTAGCGCCCGTTCCAGAACAGCGCACCGTTGGGATCGTTGAAGAATCCCTCGGGAGGAGTGAGGTGATAGCGCGGCCGGTGCGGATCCTGCCAGATCAGCTCCCGGATCCGGCGGGCGCTGCGAATCAGCTCCCTGATTTCGGGCCGAGGTTCGTGCATAATCGATCCTACACCATCCTACACCGTGTGCCGGTTGACAGGGCGGGAGCGCTGCTCAAAGAATGACGGCCACTATGGTTCCCAACAAGATCTTGGAGCGGAAAAACCGCGGAGAGAAGGCGCTCGGGCTGACGCTCAGAGAACCTTCCGGACAGATGGTGGAGCTGGCCGGCCGATGCGGGCTGGACTTCGTGAGCTTCGACGCCCAGCACGACACGTGGACGCCGGCCGAGGCCGGCGACATGTGCCGCATCGCCGACCCCTACGGCATGACGGTCTCGATGCGCATCCCCGACGGCGCTGAGAGCACCATCCTCAGCTACCTGGATCGCGGCGTACGGGTGATCACCATCCCCAACCTGCTGACCGGAGAGCAGGCCCGGGATCTGGTCAAGTACAGCTTCTTCGCGCCGCTCGGACTGCGCAGCGCCACCAGCATCGCCACCATGCACGGCCAGGTCGACGGCGATCACGTGCGCCTGTTCCAGGACATGAACGCCAATACGGTGATCGTGCCGCAACTGGAGAGCATCGTGTCCCTGGATAACATCGACGACATTCTCGCGGTCGACGGCATCGACTACTTCGGCGCCGGCGCCGAGGACATGGCGCAGAGCCTGGGCCTGCCCGGCGAACCGCAGCATCCGCGCGTGGCGCAGACCTACGCCAAGATCACCGAGAAGCTGCATGCGGCCGGCAAGCGGATGCTCGGCGAGGTGATGGAGGGCATATCGATGTTCGACCTGACCAGGGACGCGATTGCCGAGCTGCTGCAAAAGCACGGCCGGCACACCAGGCTCGGCTGGTAGCACGGCGTCATGACTGACGGCGAACAGGCCGCCGCGTGGCAGCGCGACGGCTACCTCATGGTGCGCGACGCCATCGCACCCGAATACCTGGAGCCGATCCGAGCCTTCATCGGTGAGCGGGTGGATGGGTTCGCCAGGGAGCGGCACGCGGCGGGCGATATCGCCACGCTGCACGAGCAGGAGCCGTTCGGCCGGCGCTACGCCGCCATCCACGAAGAGCTGTCCGGCCGGCAACAGCCGCAGCAACCGATGTTCCCGGTCACTGATCTGTGTACCCGCGCGCTGTACGACCTCTACACCCACCCGGCCATCACCGAGACGCTCCGGGTGATCGTCGGGCCGGAGGTGACCCTGCACGGCATCTCGGTGATTCGGATCAAGCTGCCGGAGGACGCTCGCTCGTCCATCCCGTGGCATCAGGACAGCCACTACTACAACGAGCACAAGACCGGCAGGTTCGAGGCCAACACCGAACACATGCAGGTCGTGACCACCTGGGTGCCGCTGGTGGACGCCAACCTCGACAACGGCTGCCTGTGGGTCATTCCCGGCAGTCACCAGTGGGGGTTCCTGTCGGGCGCCCGCGCGCAAACGGGCCAGGTGCTGATCCCGGAGGACGTGGAGCAGCGCGGCACCCCGACGCCGTTGCCGATGAAAGCCGGCGACGTCGTGTTTCTGACCAACCTGACGCTGCACGCCAGCAAGGTGAACAGCACCGACCGTGTGCGCTGGAGTCACGACTTCCGCTATCACCCGACCGCGGCCTCGACGGCGGCCGGCAGCCCGGAGCGCGCGGCAACGGACTACCTGGACGCCAAGTCGCGGCGCTACGGCACCGAGCCGCTACGCGTACTCAGCGACGGCCCCACGCCAACCTGGGAACAGTGGGAGCAGACCAACCGCACGCACCGCGCCGCGCGCGCGGCCTCGGCGTAGGAGGAATACCATGGCAGACAGAATCGGCTCCGGCGACTTCACCTACGAGGTGGAGCCCGCGTGGGCGCAGCTGCCCGACGGCTGGATCATCAAGGACACCCCCGACGTGCTGGTCGACGACGCGCACGACCGGGTGTACGTGTTCACCCGCTGGAAGCATCCGGTGATGGTGTTCGACCGGGCCGGCACCTTCATCACCAGTTGGGGCTCCGACCTGTTCACGATCCCGCACGGGCTGACCATGGGCCCGGACGGACACCTGTACTGCGTGGATGCATTCGGCCACTGCGTGCGCAAGTGCACCACCGGGGGCGAGGTGCTGCAGGTCTGGGGGACGCCCGATCGCAACTCCGGCCACTACAGCGGCAAGCCGTTCAATGGTCCCACCAAGGCAGCCTTCGATCCCCGCACCCACGACATGTACGTAGCCGACGGGTATGGCAACGCGCGCGTGCACAAATACTCGGCCGCCGGCGACTACCTGTTCTCCTGGGGCGAACCCGGCCAGGGGCCGGGGCAGTTCAATCTCGTGCACAGCGTGCAGACCGACCGGGCGGGCAACATCTACGTCGCCAGCCGCGAGGGCCACCGGGTGCAGGTGTTCGACAGCGAAGGCACCTACCGGAGCGAGTGGACCGGCGGCGTCCACCGCCCCAACGGCTTCTTCATCTCCGCGGCCGGCCGCGACCGCGAGCTGGTCTACGTCGGCGAGGCGAGCGCCGGCTTCGGCGAGAACCGCGGCGTGCGCGGGTTCGGCGACTGCCTGGCCATCTTCGAACTCGACGGCACCTGCCTGGCGCGCATCTATCACGACTCTCCGGTCATGAAAGGCCCGCACGGCATCGGCGTCGACGCCGAGGGCAACGTCTACCTGACCCAGGTACTATGGGGCAACGGTCCCTGGATCGACCCCATGGACCAACAAATGATGACCCGCCTGCGCCGCGTCCAACTTCGCAAATAGAGCGTCACGTCGCTAGCTCGGCCTGACACCGTGGCTCTCAATCCGCTGGCTACGCCGGACCAAATCGCACGTCAGTTGCCGACTGGACGTGCGTGATCTATACTTGCTCGCAGCGAGGTGGATAAAATGGGAAGGACAGCAGGATTCGATAAGCTGTCGATTCGTCGATATCGAGGATTATCAGAGTTAACGATCGATAATCTGACGACGTTCAACGTCTTGTTGGGCGCCAATGACGTAGGTAAGACTTCTGTCCTTGAAGCGGTTTTCTTATTGAGTAATCTCGTCGATCCACGGCTCTCCGTCAGGGTTCAAAACTGGCGAAATTACCTCGTGCAAGACATTGGCGAGTTCTCCTCACTCTTTTTTGGGCTTGATTCAACCAACCGTATCGAGCTGGAATCTCGATCATCAGAATCCGGCCAATTAAGGAAACTGGAGATCTCATCACCCTCCATCGACTCTTTCATTGGAGAAAAGAGTCAACCTATCGAAAGCATAGCGAGAGACGGTCGGTCCAACAACCGCCCACAGGACAGACTATCCACCGGACAATCGTCGTCCATCGTCTATGGATCAAGGGTGTTACGGTACGATGCGAAAATACGAAATGACAAACATCACGAAACCTCGTTCTCGGCATCACTAGTAGATCATGGCGAACAATGGGGCGTGTCACACGAGTTCGGTGCCTCCAACAAGGCGGCAATCGATACGATTGTCTCTGCAAGGTATATGGCGCCCAGTTCCGCATACCAGACGGACGATATTGGGAAATTGATCATAAATAAGAAGGACGATAACCTTGTTCAGTATCTACGTATCATCAACCCACGGATAAACAAGATCGCAGTCCAGGGGAATATAGCGTTCTTGGATATTGGATTGCCAGAAATGATGCCTCTCAACATGTTTGGAAGTGGCATGAAGCGCGCCGCTACGATTCTATCGGCATGCATGCTGAACGACGAGCGCATTCTTCTCATCGACGAAATCGAGTACGGGTTACACTATCAGGCTATTGGTCCGTTGTTGGAAGCGCTCCTTACGCTTGCTGATGAGCTGCAGGTGCAGATATTCGTTACCACCCACAGCTGGGAGGTGCTTCAGAGTCTTCAACGGATACTGAGCCAACCTCGATACTCGGTCCATCGGCAGACCACAACCTGCGTCGCGCTGCAGCGCGACAAAACCGGAATAGTACGACAATATGGTTACAGTTACGATCAGTTTGATCACAGTATCGCACATCAAATCGAGCTCCGATAATGATCGTCAATTGGACTGTATTCGTTGAGGGAGAGAGCGCTAGAGTGTTCTTGAGGTGTTTTCTGGAACGCATTTCCGTCGCTAACATCGAGACGGTCAGGATCGACGGTGGAGTGTCCAAACTGCAAGAAATGGAGCCTACGATACGGAGACGTCACGACAGTGGAAACCGGATCGCCATTCTACTAGACGCAGACCGTAACCCGTCGGAGAGGAGAATCCAGTTTCAAAGGCAGAGAGACTCTCTTCAGTTGCCGATCTCTGATGATGACTGTTTTCTATTGCCTAACGACACTGACTCAGGTGATTTGGAGACTTTACTAGAGCAGATCTCGGTCGCTCAGCATCGTGTAATATATGATTGTTTTCAACAGTACGAAGGCTGTTTACAGAATGAATCAGATCTGTATCACGTGCCAAACTCCAAGGCGCGTATTTTCGCTTACTGTGAAGCACTGAATATAGAGACTCACGCAAGTCGGCGAGATTATGGAGACGCCGTTTTTTGGAATTTGTCTGCGCCGGAGCTGGATCCGCTCAAGAGATTCCTACTTGGGCTGCACGCGAAGCGATAATCTGGTCGAGCGTGTCATTCTCCGGTGCGTGGTCGGCTCGCGTGCCTATGGACTGGACCGCGAGGGCTCCGACACCGATCGCCGTGGCGTGTATCTGCCGCCCGCCGACCTGCACTGGTCGCTGGCGGGAGCGCCGCCGCAACTGCAGAACGACGCCACCCAGGAAGTGTATTGGGAGATCCAGAAGTTCATTACGCTCGCGCTGAAAGCCAATCCGAACATTCTGGAGTGTCTCTACACGCCGCTCGTGGAGACTGCCACCCCGCTCGGCGAGGAACTGCTCGCCATGAGGGGGTGCTTTCTCTCCAAGCTGGTGCACCAGACCTACACGCACTACGTGGCGGCTCAGTTCAGGCGCATGCAGGCCGCGTTGCGCCGCCGGGGTGAAGTGAATTGGAAGCACGCGATGCACCTGCTGCGACTGCTGCTATCCGGCATCACGGTGCTGCGTGAGGGCGTCGTCGCCGTCGACGTGAGCCAACACCGGGAGCGGCTGCTGGCCGTCAGGTCTGGCAGGATCGGGTGGCAAGAGGTGGACGCGTGGCGGCTGCAACTGGTCGCCGAATTCGACTCCGCGTTTGCGTGCACCACGCTGCCGGCGCAGCCCGACTACGAGCGCGCCGACCGGTTTCTGATCTGTGCCCGCCGGCGGGCGGTTGAAGATCGACTGCCGTAATGCCTGTCACTTCGGTCGCGGAACTCGCCGGCGACTCGCGCTTGCAGCGCGTCGTGGACCGGCATCCCCATCCACTGCTGTTCGTGACGATCAGCGGCGCACATCTGTACGGATTTCCGTCCCCGGATTCCGACTGCGACCTGCGCGGCGTCCACCTGTTGCCGCTGCAGCGGGTCATCGGCCTCGACGGCGGCGGCGAGACCGTGGAAGCGTCGCACGAACTTGCCGGGATGGAGATCGATCTGGTGACGCACGACGCGCGCAAGTTCTTCGGTCTGCTGCTCAAGCCGAACGGCTACGTGCTGGAGCAGGTGCAATCGCCGCTGATCGTGCACACCACGCCGGCGCACGAGGAGTTGAAGGCGATCGCCGCCGATTGCGTGACCCGCCGTCACGAGCGCCACTATCGCGGATTCGCGGCCGGACAGTGGAAGCTGTTTCAGCGCGAGCAGCCGCCGAAGATCAAGCCGTTGTTGTATGTATATCGCGTGCTCCTGACCGGCATTCATCTGATGCGGACCGGCGTCGTCGAGGCCAACCTGAGCACCCTCAACGACAGCGCCAAGCTGCCCTATCTCGACGATCTGATCGCCCGCAAGGTCGCCGGCCCGGAACAGGATCGCCTGCCGCCGACCGATCTGCGACTCCATGCGGCGGAGTACGAGCGCCTGGTCGGCGTGCTGCGTGCGGCGGCCGACGCCTCCCACCTGCCGGAGCGGCCGCGCGCCAAGCCCGCCCTGCACGACCTGCTGATACGGCTGCGATCGCACGGACTCGACCGCGACCCTGCTGCGCCGGCGTCGCCGCGGTCGCGACCAGCCGGTAGCTGACCACCGCCGTCCGGCCAGGAGACATTCATCAACCGGGAGGCGGATCAGACGTCAGAGCATCTTTCGCTTGGTTGCGGGTGACGGTCGGGAAATCATCCAGGAATTCTTCGAGTGGGCGACCGGCCTCCAGGTAGTCGAACAAAGCCTGAAGGGGGACGCGAGTGCCGACAAAGACCGTGGTGCCGCCGAGAATGCCAGGATCGCTATGAGTGACTCTCTGTTTCTGTCCCATCGCGTAACAGATGCCTCAATGGATGGTGGCGTGCTCCTCGAAGATCGGCTGCATGGCCTGGTCGGCGAGCATTGCTTCCATCTCGGCGTCGGAGGGGCGCGGGGCCGGGGCTTCGGCGGCCTGCAGGACCGTCGGCAGGCGGTCGAGGTCGCCCATGGTGTTGATGAAGGCGGGGGCGAAGCTGAGGGCGTAGGCCACGGCGCGGGCGATGTCTTCGGGTGAGTCGAGCGGCTCGTACCAGGGGCCGCTGCCGCGCGGGCGGCCGGCCCAGGGACGGCGCGCCACCGACTTGATGAGCTGCACCGCCACGTTGCGCTCGAAGCACAGCGCCTTGAGGCGCATGAAGTCGCCGTAGTAGTTCGGGTCGGAGGCAAGCACGTGGTTCATCGGCAGCAGGACGGCGTCGAACGGGAAGCGCTCCAGGCTGCGCAGGTGCATGCGCGGCGCGACCAGGCCGTGGCCGGTCACGCCGATGAAGCGCACGATGCCCCGCTCGCGCGCCGCGGCCAGTTCCTCCAGTGCGCCGCCGGGTGCCATGGCGGTGTGCCATGCCTCCTCGTCGGTGAGGTTGTGCAACTGGATCAGGTCGATGGTGTCGGTGCACAGCCGGCGCCGCGACAAATCCAACTGCATGCGCGCGCCCTCCGCGGTGCGCTCGCCGGTCTTCGTAGCCAGGAAGAAACGGTCGCGGTGCTGCTGCATCCAGGCGCCGATCAGCACCTCGGAGTTGCCACTGCCGTAGCTGTGGGCGGTATCGATGTGGTTGACGCCGTGCCGAAACAGGAGTTCGAGGACGTCGTCCGCGTCGGCATCGGTGTTCTCCGGGCTGAAGGCGGCCCCGCCGAACAGGGTCAACGTGCTGTCATGGCCGGTGGCCCCGAATGGTTGCGTAAGAATCATGATGGCCCATGATCGCAGCGAAATCGATCCCCGTCGACCCCAACCGAGCATCTTGGACGCAACGCGATGGACGTACGTTCCCGGCATCGCCCGCCGGCCGACATTTCGGGTAAGGTCCGCACATGCCGTCTCAACCGCCGACCGATAGCCCACCTTCGCCGCCGGGCGCCCCGCACGGCGCCGCCGAGCAATTCGTCTCCAATGCCTCGCTGGGCTTGAACCAATGGTGGCGCTGGGCCGCCGGCCTGCTCGCCATCGTCATCGCGTGGTTGGGCCTGGGGATTCTCGTGCAGTACGCTGGCTGCGGTTTGCTCCGCAGCACCGGCGCCTTCGGCGCGACCTGTTCCGACTCCACCATTGCCCGGTTGTTTCTGGGCGGGCTGGGATTCGCGACCGGGATCGCCGGAGTCTGGCTCGTGGCTCGGGTTCTGCATCGCAAGGAGTTCAAGCGGTTCCTCACCGGCAGGAAGTCGTTCGACTGGCAGCGGTATCTGTTCGGCATACTGGTAGCGCTGGTCGTTTCCCTGGCCACGTTCCTGGTCAACCGGTTCATCCTCCGGCTGGAAATGACGTTCCAGGCCCCGGGGCTGGAGTTTCTGACCTTCCTCCTGTTCGCAATCGTCCTCGTACCGATCCAGTCCGGCTTCGAAGAAGTGTTCTTCCGCGCCTACATCCTGCAAGGGTTGATGCAGTTCCTGCGCAACAGGGTCGTGCTGGCCATCGCCGCGGGAGTGATCTTCATGCTCCCCCATCTTTCCAATCCGGAACCCCTGGCGTACGGTTTCGCGCCCTACGTCATCGCCCTGGTCTCTTCCGGAGTCTTTTTCAGCATCATGACGCTGCTCGACGGCGGCATCGAGGTGGCGGCCGGCTACCACGCGATGAGCAATCTGTTCATGGGGCTGGTGGCGAACACGGCGGCGGCGGCGATAGAAAGCCCGTCTCTGTTCCTGATCCAGACGGACAGCTTTCGCCTGTTTCCCGACATCTTCATCAGCATCCTGGGCCTGGTGCTCGCGCTGGCCATCCTCAATCTGAAGTACCGGTGGATCGGACGAGCCGGGCAGCATGATCGGGGCGACCGGGTTGCGTGAGCCGCTCACAGGCGGCGTGATGTGGTAGGATCGGCGATCGACATGGCCACACGCAGACCGAACTTCGTTTTTGTCCTTACCGACGATCAGGGCTACGGCGACCTGGGGTGCCACGGCAACGACGCCATCCGTACCCCCAACCTGGATCGCTTTCACAGCGACGCGGTGCGTTTCACCGACTTCCACGTCGGCACCACCTGCGCCCCAACCCGCGCCGGCCTGCTGACCGGCCACTTCTGCAACAGCGCCGGAGTGTGGCACACCATCGGCGGGCGCTCGCTGCTGCGCGCGGACGAGTGGACGCTCGCCGACGCCCTGCGCGGCGCCGGCTACCGCACCGGCCAGTTCGGCAAGTGGCACCTGGGCGACAGCCAGCCGTTCCGCCCCCACGAGCGCGGCTTCGAGCGCGCCGTCTACCACAACGGCGGCGGCATCGGCAACATCGGCGATGCCTGGGGCAACGACTACTTCGACGACACCTACTACGTGAACGGCGTGCCCACCAAGTTCGAGGGTTACTGCACCGACGTGTTCTTCCGCGAGGGGCTGCGCTTCATCGAACAGCACCGCGACGAGCCGTTCTACTGTCACATATCGACCAACGCCCCGCACGGCCCACTCAACGTCGAGCCACACTACGCTTCCGCCTACGCCGACTCCACCCCGCACGAGGATCGCGCCCGCTTCTACGGCATGATCACCAACATCGACGACAACTTCGGCCTGCTGGTGCGCCGGCTCGACGAGCTGGGTCTGGCCGATAACACCATCGTGGTGTTCATGACCGACAACGGCACCGCCACCGGAGTCGAACTGGACGCGCAGGGGTTCCCGCAGGAAGGGCCGGGCAGCTTCAACGCCGGCATGCGCGGCAAGAAGGGATCGCCCTACGACGGCGGCCACCGGGTGCCGTTCCTGCTGCGCTACCCCGGCGGCGGCGCCGGCGGCGGCCGCGATGTCGAGCAGCTCACCAGCTACGTCGACTTCATGCCGACGATTCTCGATCTGTGCGGCGTAACGCCGCCGCCACACCGCTCGTTCCACGGCCGCAGCCTGACGCCGCTGGTGCGCGGCGAGGACGACGGCACCTTGGCGCAGCGCATCCTGGTGGCGGACACGCAGCGCATCGCCAACCCCGCCAAGTGGCGCCTGAGTTCGGTGATGCGCGGCCCCTGGCGCCTCGTGCACGGCCTGGAGCTGTACCACCTCGGCGACGACCCCGGCCAGCGCCGCGACATCGCCGCCGGCCATCCCGAGGTAGTGGCCGAACTGCGCGCCGGCTACGAGCAATGGTGGGAGCTGGTGTCCGAGCAGTTCGACCGCGACGTGCCGATGGTGATCGGCCAGGACGCCGAACCGGTGCGGCTCACCACCCACGACATGCGCAATGAGGCGTGCAACGGCGCCTGGAATCAGCGCCAGGTGCGGGAAGGGTATGTCGCCGGCGGCTACTGGGCGATCGACGTGCGCCGCGCCGGCAGCTACCGTATCGAGCTGCGCCGCTGGCCGGAGGACGCCGGCTACGCGCTGGACGCCGGCATCGACGGCGACGACGTGGAGTGGCGCCGCGACGCCATCCAGGCGCAGCACACACCGCACTACTCCGGCGGCGTGGCGCTGCCGATCGGCTGGGCCGCACTGACCGTGGGCGGCAGGAGCTACCACCGGGAGACCCCGCCCGGCGACACCGCCGCGGTGTTCGAGGTGTCCCTCGGGGCCGGCCCCGACCGGCTCTCCGCGGCCTTCCACGACCGCATCGAGCGCACCATCGGCTCCTACTACGTCGCCATCCACCCCACGGACAACCAACAACAGACCTGACGGGCGCGAGCCGGCGGTTGACGCGGGATGGCGCGTGCGTCAACCTGGACGGGACGCTCCATGAACGCTCCAACTCCCGGCTATGCCGAGCTCAGCGCCGAGCAGCGCGCCTTCTTCGAGGACAATGGCTACTTGGTGATCAAGGGCGCCCTGCCGCCCGAGGTGGTTGGCGAAATCGATGCCGCCGTCGACGAGGTGCATGCCCGGGTGCGGGCCGCCGGGCGGCTCCCCGACGACGGCAAGTTTCAGTTGCGCAACTGCATCGCGACGGCGGCACCTCCTACGCCGAGATGCAGGAGCCGCACCCGCGCATTCTGCTCAAGATCGCGTACGCCATCAGCGATCAGTCCGACCCCGCCTGCGGCGCCACCGTGATCGTGCCCGGCAGCAACCGGCTGTCGGGCCGGCCGGCGGTCGATCCGGACACCGGATGGCCGCACGGCGCCATCCGGCGCGGATGCAGATCGGCGGCGTGCTGTGCCTGCACTGGCGTGCCGCCTTGCAGGATCTGGGGCTTGCATGAGCCTGCCGCCGCGCCCGGGCAGCGCGCTTGCCGGCCGCCAGCGGCGGGTGACAGAGTAGCGCCATGGCCATACTCGACGAACTGACTCGGCGCGCGATGGCGGCGGTGGCGGCCGCGGCTCCGCGGGCGGCGGCCGACCCGGCGCGCCCGATCTACCACTTGCTGCCGCCGGCGCAGTGGATGAACGACGTGCACGGCGCCTTCCACCACCGCGGCTGGTACCATGTGTTCTTTCAGTTCCTGCCCTGGACCGACGACCTGACCGAGGCGAAGGCGGCGGGCATCGGCTGGGGCCACGCGCGCAGCCGCGACCTGGTGCACTGGGAGTTCCTGCCGCCGGCGCTGCTGCCGCGACCGGAGGACAACGCGCGCGCGCTGGCATCCGGCAGCTCCTGGATGCGCGCCGACGGCGTGCCGATGCTGTTCTACACCCACACGCCGGTCGGCTTCCCGGCGCACAAGCGGGAGCCGCGCGGCGCCCTGCCGGTGGACGAGGAGCTGCTCACCTGGCGCACGGTCGACCTGGGGCTGACCCCCGGCAACAATGGGGTGCCCGCCGACATCCCCTCCATCTGGGCCGATATCTACCTGTTCGGCCACGGCGACCGCGTGTTCGCCACCTTCAAGCAGAGCGACGGGCTGGTGTGCGAAGCGCAGAACCAGGATCTGACCGAGTGGCGGGCGGTCGGCCATCTCGGCGGCACCGGCTCGATCGCGGCGGCCGAGGAAGGCGTGGCCGGCGAGTGTCCCAACGTGTTCACGCTGCAGGGCCGCTACGTGCTGATCCGCTCCACCTACCCGATCAGCTACCTGCTCGGCGACTTCGACCCCGACGCCGTCACCTTCACGGCCGACGGACCGCCGCGCGTCCTGGACTACGGCTACGGCGGCGACCAACAGCCGGACTTGCACTCGCGCGGCCTGTACGGCACCACGGCACTCGCCGATCCGGCCGGCCTGCCGGGCGGCGGACCGGGAGGCGAGCCGGGCAACGAGCCGCCAAGCGACCGGCGCCGCGGGCACGGGCGCACCGTCCTGGCCGGCTGGGTAAGCGGTTTCGCGGCGGGCCGCGGCTGGCGCGGCTGCATGTCGCTGCCGCGCGTGCTCAGCATCGAGGGCGGGCGCCTCATGCAGTCGCCGCTACCGGAACTGAACCGCCTGCGCCGGCGCCATACCCGCGTCGAGAATCTCACGATCGGCGGCGCGGCGCGCACCATACCGGAAGCGCGCGGCAAGGCGTTGGAAATCGTAGCTGATCTGGCCCCGCGAGATGCGGCGAGCTGCGGTTTGCGGGTCCGCTGCCGCGACGACGGCTCAGGGGGACTGGCGATCCGCTACACGCCGGGCACGCTGGACGCGGCCGGCACCCGGGTGCCCCTTCAGCTCGCCGTCGGCGAAACGCTCAGGCTGCACCTTTTCCTGGATCACTCCGTGATGGAACTGTTCATCCAGGACGGGTCGGCGTCGGTGACGCGGGTAAACTACCCGTCCGACGAGGACGTTGCGGTGGCCCTGTTCGCCGACGGCGGTACCGCGGCAGCAATCTCACTCGACGCCTGGGAAATGGCCGCGATCCGATGACAAACCGGTGGCCTATTTCTTGTATTTCCGGGCACTATGCAGCACAATCTATGGCAGTCGAATTCCGGGCCTTGTTCGCGGCCTGAAATGATAGGATATGGAATAGATGAGTGATATTGACGGCGCCTGGACCATCGACATGGACACCCTGCGCGGGAACCGAAAGGGAACGCTCAATCTCAAGACCGACGGCGCCAACGCAACTGGCTCTCTGATCGGCGAAAAAATGACCGTCGAGTTCGACGACGGGAAGGTTCGCGACAACGCAGTGCGTTGGAAATCGGCGATTTCGATTCCGTTGCTGCCGGGCAAGCGGACCCTCACGTTCACCGCCAGGGTCGACGGCGACGAGATCAGCGGCACCATCGACGGCCCCAAGCAACGACTCGCGACATTCCAGGGCTCCCGCTCCGAATAACAACGGCAACACGATGAGTTCGCCGAGGCGTGAAGACGCGGTTGCAATCGTCGGGTACAGCCACCGCATGCCCGGCGGCATTATCACCGACGACGACTTCTGGCGGCTGCTGAGCGAACGCGAGATCGTGCGGGAGCCGATCGTCGACCGCTACGAACGCGGCTACCGGCCGATCGGCGAGTTCTCCGGACCGGGCCGGTTCGCCAGTCCCTACGAGGGGCTGATCCGCGACGGCCGGGAGAAGCTGTTCGACCGCAGCCTGTTCGGCATGTCGCACAACGAGATGCTGACCGCCGATCCGCACGTGCGGATGCTCCTGACCTGTACCTGGGAGACCAGCGAGCGGGCCGGCTGGGACCTGCACGCGCTGCGCAACAGCCGCACCGGCGTGTTCGTGGGCGCGCAGGTGCCGGCGACCTCCAACTGGCGCGCGCCGCTGGGCGCCAATGAGTTCTCCATCGCCAGCATCAGCCTGTCCATGCTGGCCAACCGCATCTCCTACCACTTCAACCTGATGGGGCCGTCGCTGGCCTGCTGCTCGGCCTGCTCCGCCAGCCTGACCGCGCTGCACGAGGCGATGAACGCGCTGCGCTCCGGCGACTGCGAGCAGGCGTTCGTCGGGTCGGCGAACTACCTGGGATCGGCCCGGCAGAGCGCCGGCTTCAACGCCCTGGGAGTGATCAGTCCCGACGGCAAGTGCCACTCCTTCGACGCGGACGCCAACGGCTACCTGCGCTCGGAGGGAGCGTTCGTGTTCGCGATCAAGCCGCTGGCGGCGGCCGAGCGCGACGGCGACCCGATCCACGCGGTGCTGGAGGCGACCGCGGTGAACGCGGCGGGCGCCGCCGACGGCAGCGGCGGTCTGGCGCAGGGGCGCTACATCACCGCGCCGACCCGCCACGCGCAGATGGAGCTGATGCGTACGGCGTCCGCGCGCGCGGGCCGCACGCCGCAAGAGTTCGACTACGTCGAGGCTCACGCCACCGGCACCGTGGTCGGCGACCGCATCGAGGGCAACGCCATCGGCGAGGCGCTCGGCGGCGGCGAGCGTGCGGCGCCGTTGCGGGTGGCCGGCGTCAAGAGCAACGTCGGCCACATGGAGGCCGCCGCATTCACCTGCGCCCTGCTCAAGGTGGTGCTGATGATGCAGCGTCGGACCTTCGCGCCGGTGTCGAAGAACCACCTGGTGCCCAACCCGGAGATCGACTTCGACACGCACGGGATGCAGGTGCAGACCGAGTGCGAACCGTTCCCGGACCATCCGGTGGTGGTCGGCATCAACTCGTTCGGCTTCGGCGGCTCCAACGGCCACTGCGTGGTGCGGGAGTACCGCCCCGAGCAGCCCCGGATCTGGTCCGTGCCACTGGCGCCTGAGGCCGGCTGCCTGATCCCGCTGTCGGCGCGCACCGCGGGCGCCCTGGTGGAGAGCGCCCGCGGGCTGCGGCAGGCGCTCGACGGGCGGCCGGCCGATCTGTACACGCTGGCCGGCAACCTGAGCCGCCGGCGCACCCACTTCGCCGCGCGCGCGGCGTTCGCCGTGCACACCGGCGATCAGCTCAGGGAGGCGCTCGACGCGTTCGTCGAGAACCCCGAGCCGGCGGCCACCGTGGAAGAGGGCCGGCGCCGGCTGCTGATGGTGTTCACCGGGCAAGGCTCGCAGTGGGCCGGCTGCGGGCGCGCGCTGTACGACGCCCATCCGGTGTTCCGGCGCACGGTCGACGCCATCGAGGAGCACTGGCGCGAGCATTCGGATACCTCGCTGCGAGCGGCCGCGTTCGCGGCGCCGCAGGCGGAGCTCAACGAGTGCCGCTTGGCGCAGCCGGTCACCTTCATGCTGCAGTGCGCGCTGGTCGAGTTGCTCAAGATCTGGGGCGTATATCCCGACTGCGTGGTCGGCCACAGTTCCGGCGAGGTCGCCGCCGCCTACGCTTCCGAGGCGCTGACGCTGGCCGAGGCGACCCGCTTGGTGTACCACCGCGCCACGTTGCAGCAGCGCACCGCCGGCTCCGGCCGGATGCTGCCGATCGGCCTCGACCTGGCGGGCGTGGAGCGGCTGCTCGACGAGTTGGAGATACCCTTCCGGTCCGAGCACGGGGCTGCGCCGCCGGTGCAGATCGCCTGCGAGAACGCGCCGGCGAGCACCGTGATCTGCGGCCCGGAGGAGGCGTTGCGGCCGGTGCTGGACGAGCTTGCGCGGCGCAACCTCCAGCACCGGCTGCTGGCGGGCAACATCGCCTTCCACTCGGCCGCCATGGACCCGCTCCGGGAGGACTCCTTCGATGCGCTCTCCTTCCTCGACAACTGCGCATTCGACGCCGCGGTGCCGTTCGTCTCCTCGGTGACCGGGCGGCACACCGAGCGGCTGGACAGCGCCTACTGGTGGACGAACATCCGCGGGCGGGTGCGCTTCGCCGCCGCATTGGAGACTGCGGTCCGCGACTTCCGGCCCGACGTGGTGCTGGAGCTCGCTCCGCACAGCGCCCTGCAATCCGCCATCATCCAGTGTCTGGAGGGCAACGCCTCGCGCGCGGCCTGCATTCCCACGCTCAGGCGCGACTCCGACGTCTGCCTGGGCTTCCACGAGGCGCTCGGAGCGCTGTTCCGCGCCGGAGTGGAGCTGGACTTCGCCGCGCAGTACCCGCGCCCCGAGCCGATCGCCCATCTGCTGCCCGGCTATCCGCGCGACGAGCAGACCACGGCCGACGAGATGAGCGACGACGAGATGTTCCTGCAGGCGGGCGAGTACGCCCACGGCCCGCTGATCGGCCATCGGGTGCCGTGCGACCACCTGCTGTTCGAGGCGCGGATGTCGGAGCGCGACTTTCCCTGGCTGGCCGAGCACCGCGTGCACCACGCCTCGATCATGCCGGCCGCCGGCTACATCGAGCTGCTCCTGCAGGCGTTCGGGGGCGTGCCGCTGTACGTGGAATCGCTCGAATTCCTGCAGCCGTGTCCGATCCCGAAGATGCCGGTGCGGCTGCAGACCGAGCTGTTTCCGGTGGCCAATGCGCCCGACCGGTACACCTTCACCATCTCGTCCCGCTCCTACGACGTGGACGCCAAGAGCGATCTGCACTCGCGCGGCACGCTGCGCCTGGTGAGCGCCGAGCACCCGGTGAACGTGCCGCTGCGGCTGACGGACGTCGACACTACCGGCTTCGAGCCCTACTACTACGTGGGCGAGAGCGACTTCTACGAACGCATCGACGCCAGCCTGGGCGAGACGTTCCAGTACGGCCCCTATTTCCGGAACATCCAGCGCGTCCTGTGGGAAGACGCCACCGCCAACTATCTGTTCGACGTCGAGATGGACGAGGAGTTGTGGATGACCGGCCGCGAGGAGGGCTACGTCGCCAACCCGGCGCTGCTCGACGGCGGGCTGCAGATCTTCCTCTACCACCTGCTGCGCGCCACCGACATCTTCGCCATGCCGCGGCGCGCCGTGGGGGTGACGTTCCTGCGCCCGCCGACCGGGCCGCGCCTGACCTGCTACGTGAAGAAGGACCCGGACTGGGCGGACATCAACGAACAGGGCCAGTTCACGGAGCGGCGCGGCGAGCGCTCCGGGGGCAGCATCCGCTTCTACGACGGCGCCACCGGCGACCTGGTGCTGTGCATCGACGCGTATGTCTCGTTCAACTCCAACCCGCGCTGGAACGACCGTCCGCACAGCAAGCACGCCATCTCCTGGCAACCCAAGTTCGTCCCGGAGGCGCGCGCCCTCCTGGCCTGCCTGCCGGAGGACAAAGGGGGCGAAATCGAGCCGGGAACGCTGATCGCCGCCCTGGAGCAGCCGGGCAACGGCGCGGGCCACCGTTACGCCTGCCGCGTGATCGAGGTCGCCGGCGCACGGGCGCCCGAACAGACCATCCTCAATCGGTGTCTCGACTACCTGGGCAGCGCCCGCGCGCAAACCGAGTACTGGCTGCTCGGCGACACCGACGAGCAGGTGCGCGCCCACTACGACGCGTACCACAACCGCGACGCCGCCCTGCGCTTTGCCGGCCTGGACCTGGCCGCGGAGCAGGCGCCGCAACTGAACGCCGGCCTGCTGCGGCCGCACGCCGCCGAGATCCTGCTGCTGCACGACGACGCCGCCGGGTTCGGACCGGAGCAGTGGCACCTGCTGCGCCGCCTGGCAGTCCCGGGAGGGCTGGCGCTGATCTGCCACCATGGACCCGCGGCGGTGACACCGGACGCGGACGGGGCCGCGGCGCCCGCTGGCGGCGACCTGATCGAGCCAGGCTCCGGCTGGCGCGACGCGGGCTGGTCCACGGTGCGTTCCGGTCCCTGCGCCACCCTGCTGCAGGCGCCGCACGCGGCCCCCGGCCACGCCGAAGCGCGGCAGCTCACCGACCCGCGCTGGGTGATCGGCGAGCCGGATAGCTTGGCGGACGAGTGGCTGGCTAGACTCGAGGAGGCCGCGTCGGCACCGTCACTCAATGGCACCGAGGACGACCACGGCCAACACTTGTCCGCCGCCGGCGAGCCGGTAGCCTCGGGGCCGGTGGCCGCCATCCCCTACGCGGACCTGGTGGACGACCGCGTCGGCGAGCTTGCCGAGTGGCCGCGGGCGGCCGACCTGCGGGCGATCGATTTCTTCTGCGCCCCCGGCGGCACCGGCGACCCGGACAGCGCTGGCGGCAGCGACCGGCACGACCCCACCGGTGAAGAGCTGGCGGGGCGCCTGGTCGCGTTCGTCAAGGCACTGATCCCGCACCGGGTGGCGCACGCGCGGTGTCCGTGCCGCCTGACCGTGGTGACGCAACGCGCAGCCTTCGAGGTGGCCGAACCGCGCGCGAGCGCCGCATGGGGGGCTCTGCGCGCCATCTCCCAGGAGGTTGCGGCGGAGGCGGGCGCGGCCGCGCAGATCGACTTCCGGCTGGTGGATCTGGCTACCGGCGAGGACCTGGACACCCTGGCCGAGCTCGCCGCCTGCGACCTGCGCGAGCGTGAGCTGGCGATTCGCGGCAACCGGATCTGGGCGCCGAGGCTGATCAGCCTCCGGGAGCGGTTTCCGCGCGTGCCGGCCGCCACGGCGGGCGCCTACCGGCTCACGCTGGATAACCCGGGCCAGATCGGCGGCCTGCAGATGAAGACCTGCGCGTTGAAGCCGATGGGACCACACGACGTGGAGATCGACGTGGCGGCCGCGGCGCTCAACTTCCGCGACGTGATGGTCACGCTGGGGCTGCTGCCGTCAAGCTCCTACGAGCGCTCGGCGCTGGGCCGCACGGTAGGGATGGAGGCCAGCGGTATCGTGCGCCGCGCCGGCAACTCGGTGCGCACCTGCCGCGTCGGCGACGCCGTGGTGTTCACCCAAGGTGGCTGCATCGCCAATCGCACCGTGGTCAAGGACTACCTGGTGTTCGTCAAACCCGCCGCGCTGAGCATGGAGCAGGCCGCTTCGGTGCTGTCGGTCTACGTCACCTCCTACTACTCGCTGATCCATCTCGCCCGCCTGCGCACGGGCCAGCGGGTGCTGATCCACTCCGCCATGGGCGGCGTCGGGCAGGCGGCGATCGCGCTGGCCAAGCATGCGGGCGCGGAGATCTACGCCACCGCCGGCAGCGACAGCAAGCGCGAGCAACTGCGCGCGCTCGGCGTGCAGGCGGCGTTCGACTCGCACAGCCTCGACTGGTACGAAGAGCTGCTGGCGGCGACCGATGGCGAGGGGGTCGACGTGGTGCTGAACTCCCTGGCTGGCCGCCACATCGCGCTGTGTCTGGAGGCGCTGCGGCCCGGCGGCTGGCATTGCGAGATCGGCAAGGTAGACATCTACGCCGACAACGCGCTAGGCCTCGCGGTGTTCCGCAAGAACCTGCGCTTCGCGGCGATCGACGTCGACCGCCTGATGAACGACGACCCGCATCTGGCGCGCGAGCTGTCGCAGGAGTGCCTGAACCTGCTGGAGCAGGGCGCGGTGCCGCCGCTGCCGGTCACCTCCTTCGCCTATCGCGACTACGGCGATGCGCTGCGCCTGATGACCACCGGGCAGCACACCGGCAAGCTGGTCCTGCAAGCCCCGCCCGCCGCCGGCGACGACCGGTTGCCGGTTGCCGATCTGCGCCCCTACCTCGACCCCGAGGCGACCTACCTGGTCACCGGCGCGTTCGGCGGCTTCGGCCGGCTGCTGCTGCCCTATCTGGCGACCGCCGGGGCGCGCCACATCACCCTGCTGGATCGCGACCCGCAACGCCGCCGTAGCGCAGACTGGCTGCGCAAGACCAGCGCCCTGTGGTATCTCCCCGAAGATATCGAGATAGAGATCGTACCCGGTGACGTGGCCGAACAAGCAGACGTGCGGAGATGCATCGCCGGGCTGCAGCGCCCGCTGAAAGGTGTGTTCCATCTGGCCGGCACCCTGGACGACTGCCTGCTTGCCGATCTGACGCCCGAGTCGCTGGCCACCGTGTTTGCGCCCAAGGCACGCGGCGCCCTCAATCTGCACCACGCTACCGCCGGTTGCGACCTCGACCATTTCGTGGTGTTCTCCTCCATCGCCTCGACGCTCGGCAACCCGGGCCAGATCAACTACAGTGCCGCCAACGGCTTCGTGGACGGCCTGGCGGCCATGCGCCGGCGCCAGGGACTGCCCGTGCTGGGCTACAACCTGGCCGCGGTAGCAGAGGCCGGCATGGCCGCCCGCAACCTGCACGTGTTGCGCATGAGCCGGGCCGGCGGCGTGCCGCCGATCAGCGCCGACTTCGCCGTCACCAACCTCGACTACGCCATGCGCACGATGGCCGGCCGCGACCACCTGATCACTGCCCTATTCTCGCGCCCGCCGTGGACCGTCGACTCGCCCGACTACCTGCGCACCGGCCGGGTGCTCAGCAACCAGGATGCGTTCGCGGTCGACACCGGCGGCCAACTCACCGAGGACGCGGTGGTGGCGCAGATCGCCGCCAAGGTCGCCGAACTGTGCGGCCACGACGAAGGCAGCCCGGAGGAGCCGCTGTCCAGCTTCGGCCTCACCTCGATCTCGGTTGCCGAGCTCGGCGCGTTCATCCGCATGCAGTTCAACCATCAGGTCAGCGCCCTGGAGCTGATGACCACCGCCACCT
Organism: Spirochaetia bacterium; assembly: GCA_965262935.1. Taxonomy (GTDB): domain Bacteria; phylum Spirochaetota; class Spirochaetia; order SZUA-6; family Bin103; genus Bin103. The sequence continues at coordinate 4,564,446 of OZ253572.1, forward strand.
GCCTGTCCCTGGCCGAAGCGATCATGCAGGGCGACCGGGGCGGCGCCGAGGATGACGCCGGCGCCGAGGCTACCGGAGCCGAGCGGGCGGTCGCCGAGCCGCCGCCCGCCCGCCGCATACCGTCGGTCTTCGCCAGCGCCCCCGCCGACCACTTCCCCAACGGCGCCGAGGCTCCAGCAGGCACGGCAGCCACCGCGGTAGTCCGCTAGCTCAGCACGTGCCGCACGCAGCAACCGCAGCCGACAGGAGGGTAGAGCCGCTGGCCGGCGCGCTGCCGCCGCAGTGCCAGCGGGACGTGGACAGCCTGCGGGCATTCGTCCGCCGCGCCATCGGCGATGGCATGCCCGCCGCGGCGGTGCCGGTGACCGAGGTGCGCGAAGTGCTGCTGACCGGGGCGACCGGGTTCGTGGGCCGGTTCGTGCTGCGCGACCTGCTGCGGCAGGACGCCGATCTGGTCGTGCACTGCCTGGTGCGGGCGGCGGACTTCGAGCGAGGCATGCAGCGCCTGCGCGCCGTCATGGAGAAGGCCGAAATCTGGGACGAGGCGTTCGCGGCGCGCATCCACGTGGTGGCCGGGGACATCGGCGAGGCGCGCTTCGGCCTGAGCCGGAGTGCCTTCGACGAACTGGCCCGGCGGATCGACGCGGTCCATCACTTCGCGGCGGACGTCTCGCTCTCCGCGTCGTATCTCGCGATACGCAAGACCAACGCGTTCAGCATGCGCAACGTCCTGGAGCTGTGCCTGCACACCCGCCGCAAGCATCTGTTCTACGCCTCGACGATGGGGGTGTTCCCGCAGTACTTCTGCGACTTCGCCAACGAGTTCGCGGACAGCGGCATCGGCCATCACGCGCAGCCCGACCTCGCCCACATGAAGCGGCTGTTCCCGCTCGGCGTGGTGGGGTACCCCTGGAGCAAGGTGGTCGCCGAGCAGAGCCTGTTGTTCGCGCGGCAGGCCGGCCTGCCGGTGGCGATCTTCCGCCTGCCACAGACCAGCCGGTCCACTACGGGATTCACCCAGCCGAGCGACACGGCCGTGCGCCTGTATGCCGCAATCGCGGACGTCCAGATGCTGCCGGGCGGTTTCTCGTTTCAGCGGCAGAACCACACGGTCGACACCCTGAGCCGGATCTGTACCGCGATTGCGGCCAACCCCGAGCGGCAATTCACCCTCTATCACTGCTGCGACCCCAATCCGGTGCATCACGACCTGGAGCTGGCCGATTTCGGCCTCTATCTGCGCGAGGGTTCCTACGATTCGTTCAAGCGCGCCTGCCACGCGCACGGCGAGAGCTCGCCCCTGCACGGCTACTGGGCGCTGTTCGATCACTTCGCGCCGTACTGGTTCAGCGACACCAAAACGCGCTCGCCGGTGCCGGTGTGCGACCGCGCGATGCGCGAGGACTGTCCGTTCCCGATCGAATGGCCCGGTGCGCTGACCATGTTCCGGCGCACCAACGACTGGATCAGAGAGCACCGGCAGCAGTGGCCGTTCGCGCTGTCGCAACCTCAGCTCGATTACGACCGCCTGATGATGCGGGCCGAGCGTTACGCCGAGCGAATGGACGCACCCTTCGCACAGACCTATCCGGACTGGATACGCAACGGTCTGGAGCACCTGGTCCAGGCTCTGCAGGCGCCGGAAGCGCGCCTGTTGGAGGCCAAACGCGGTGTCGCGGTCTCCGATCTGAGCCGCAGCCTGCGCAGCAACGCCGCGCTCGCCGGCGAGCGGCGGCGCCATCCGGAGATCGACCGGGAACAGATCACGCGGCCGGTGTTCATCGTCGGCATCAACCGCACCGGCACCACGTTCCTGCACCGCCTGCTGGCGCGGGATCCGAGGTTCTGGACCCTGCGCAGCTACGAGCTGGCCGAGCCGGTGGTGCCGAACGGCGCGTACCAGGCGGCGTGGACTGACGCCGACATACGCCGCGCGCGTCTCCGCGACGTGTTCACGGCCGCCGGGTTCATCGAGTCATTCGCCGGCGTGCATCATCTCGACATCGACGAGCCCGAGGAGGACTTCGGGATCCTGCGACACACCTTCGCGGCGTGGACCAACACCAACATCTACCATGTGCCGGCCTATGGCCGCTGGCTCGACGCGACCGGATCGGGGCGCGCGTACGCCTACCACCGCCGCACCATGCAGCACTTCACCTGGCAGCGGCACCAGTTGCATCCCGGGCGGCAGGCTCAGTGGCTGTTCAAGGCGCCCGTTCATCTGATGGAATTGGAGGCGCTGGTGGCCGCCTACCCGGACGCGTGTTTCATCCAGACCCACCGCGAGCCGCAACAGTTCATGGGCTCCTGGTTCAGTCTCATGGAGCAGTTCCGTTCCCGTACCACCGAGCCGGCGCTCCGCCCCGAACTCGCCGCGGAGCAACTGGCGTTCATGAGCGACATGCTCGACCGGGCGGTGCGCTTCCGCGAAGCCCACCCCGAGCTGCAGCAGCGCTGGTGCGACGTGAGCTACGTCGACCTGGTCGACGATCCGAGGGCCACGGTGCGCGCCATCTACGAGCACTTCGGCTGGCCGCCGGAGCCGGCTGCCCTGGCCGCCATGGAGGCGTGGCAGGACCATCAGGCCGAGCAGCGCCGGCACGAGGTGCGGCACAGCTACGACCTGAACGACTACGCCCTGACGCCCGAGGCGGTGGACGACGCGTTCGCCCGCTACCGGGAGTTCATCGCCGGCCGCGGCAGCCGCACCTCGCGGCAGTAGCCGGCTACGCGACCGACCAGCCGCCGTCGACGTACCAGGTGGCGCCGGTGACGAACGAGGCCTCCACGCTGCACAGGAAGTGGACGACGTTGGCGGCCTCCTCGGGTTGCCCGAAGCGGTTGAAGAGCGACTTGGCCTTGAGACCCGCGCCGGTTGCCGCCGGGTAGGCGGACTCCTTGATGTAGCGCTGCAGCAACGGCGTGTCGATTGCGCCGGGCGCCACGCAGTTGACCCTGATGCCCCGGCCGGCCAGGTCGACGGCCATCGAGCGGGTCAGCGCCTCGACCGCTCCCTTGGCGCCGGCGTAGGCCGCCCGCTCTTCGGCCGGACGGGCGCCGAGGACCGAGCCGGTATTGACGATCGCGGCCCCCGCCCTGCCGGCCATGAGCGGGACGAACGCGCGCGTCATGTGGAAGATCCCCTTGACGGTCACGTCGTGGAGCCGGTCCCAGTCCGCCTCCGTGCAGCGCAGGATGCCGCCGCGCACCTGCACGCCAGCGTTGTTGTGCAGCGCGTCCACGTGGCCGAGCGCGCGCCCGATCTCGCGCGCCGCCGCGCTCACCTGTCCCTGGTCGGTGACGTCGCAGGTGCAGAACACCGCCTGTCGCCCCAGCGCGCGGACCCTCCGGGCGGCCTGCTCGCCACGCACGCGGTCCAAGTCGATCAGTCCGACATCCCACCCCGCCGTGGCGAACCGGACCGCCGACGCCAGGCCCAGACCGGACGCCGCGCCGCTGACCACCACAACCCTGGCATCTCCCACGGAGACCTGCCTATCCGCTGTCCGCGATGCCCGCGTCACGCAGGATCACGTCCACGCACTCCTCGACGCCGGCGCCGCCCGTGTCGATGACGCTGTCGGCGGGATCCGGCGGCTCGTAGGTCGCGGCGTCCCAGGCGAGCTGGTACACGCCCTTGAAATCACGGTGCCGGGCGACGTCCGGCGGGCAGCGCAGCCACACCATGACCAGCCCAGCCAGGGCTCGTGCCGGCTCCCGAATCCGCTCGGTGGGCGACACCATCGCCACTACCACATCGACGTCGCCCGCCAGGCGCGCCGCCAGGCGCGCCGCCAGCGCGGCGACGCGGCGCACGTTCTCCCGCCGGTCGGCCTCCGAGAAGCCGAGCCCGCGGCTCAGCTCGCCGCGGCGCACCACGTCGCCGTCGATCAGGCACGCCACGCGCCCGAGCTCGCCCAGGCGCTCCACCAGCGCCCGGCCGACGGTCGTCTTGCCGCTGCAGGGCATGCCGGTGAGCCAGAATATCGCCATCAGCTATCCGTGGATGCACGCAACCATTCACGTCCGTGCCCGGATCATCAAAGGTTCGGCATGCTCCCGCATTTCCGAACTTCGGTCAGCCACGGCGCTTGACCGTGATGGTCACGACGTCGGTCTTCCGGTACTTCTGGTGCCGCACGGACGACGCGTAGTGGCTCAGCAGGCGCAACGACGTCTGCTCTCCCACGGTCGAGGCGTCGGGTTCGCCGAGCGTGGCGATCTCGTCCTCCAGATTGCCGTCGGCGAATGCGGCGATGAACTCCAACTCCGCGTGCTCGCGGTTGACGCGTGCCGACACGCGAACGCGCCTCGTGTTCAACCCCAACTCGGGGTCGTCGGCGAACGGATCGTCCTCGCCCTTCAGGGAGAGGACGACTTCCTCGCACGCCGCCCGTAGCGGGTTCATGGCGGCTTCGCTCCAGCCGCGCCTATCGGCGAGGCCCACGACGAACCGGTCGACGGCCGCGATCGCCTCCGCGTTCAGCTCCAGCGTGAGCCGCTTGCGCTGGCCGGGCGGCTCCAGGATCAGCGACAGGAGGATCGCCATGATGCCGCCGGCGGTCATGCCGTTGCCCAGAATCACGGCCCACCGGCCCGTGAGCAACTCCGGGAAGATCCATTCGTTCTGAAATCCCACCCCCACCCAGAACGAAATCCCCACGATCGCGCTCTTGCGGTAGTCCAGCCCGGACGACACGACCAGCTTGATCCCGAGCGTGAACAGGACCGCGGCGAGCGCCAGGGTGAAGGAGGCGGCGACCGCGTTGGGGATGGCGAGCAGCAGCGAGACGACCTTCGGGAAGAAGGCAAGCACCAGGAACAGCGCGCCGACGAACACCCCGACGCGCCGCGCCGCCACGCCGGTAATCTCGGCGATGCCCACGGTGGTGGAGTAGGTGGTGGTCGGGACGGTCCCGAACAGGCCGGCCAGCAGGTTGCCGATGCCGTCGGTGGCCACGGCGCCCTGCACCAGCTTGTAGTCGGTCGCGCGCGGCGTGCGCCACGAGACCTTCTGGATGGCGATGGCGGTGCCGACCGTCTCGATGGCGCCGACCAGGGAGAGGAAGCTGAACGACGGGAACAGCCAGAAGTGGTGCCGGAGCGCTCCGAAGTCCAGCCCCGGCCACGCCGAGAACCGCGGCACCCCGATCCAGTCGGCGTCGATGACCCGCTGGATGTCGTAGGTCCCGAACGCGGCGCCGACGACGCAGCCGCAGACCACGCCGATCACCGGCCCCCACGCCCGCGCCAGCCCGCGCGCGCGCAGGGCCAGGACCATCATCGCCGCCAGCGTCACGCCCGCCGTCAGCGGCGCGGCCGCCGGCGGAGTCCCCGCCGGAGTCTGACCGAACAGATCGAAGATGACCGGCGCCAACGTGACCGGGATCAGCATGATGATCGTGGCCGACACCGTCGGCGTGAGGATGCGCCTCAATCGCGACAGGCGCCGTGCGATCCTGAACAGCGGCAGCGCCGACAGCAGTACCAAGGTAGCGAGCAGCGCCGGGCCGCCTTCGGCGAGAGCGCCGATGGAAACGGCGATGTAGGCGGCCGACGGCCCCATCAGCAGCAGATGGCCGGAGCCGAGCCGTCGGCGGCGTGTGGTCTGCAGCATGGTGGTCAGGCCGCTCACGACCAAGCCCGCGAACACGGCCCACGACAGATAAGAATCCTCGAGACCGGCGCTACGCACCACGATCAGCACCGTCACCACCATGCTGGCCAGCGACAGCGTCGCGAACTGGACCGCCAGCCCCCAGGCCACCAGCGGCCGCGGCGTCTCGTCCGGCTCGTAGCGGATGTGCTGCTCAAGGGCGCTGTCCTGACTCATGGTGCACCTACCACGGTCACGAAATGCCCCCGGCGCGACGCCGTCGGCTGCACGGAGTCACGGGACTTCCGCCCCGATACCTTCTTTCGTAGCGGGCAGAATCTGGACGCGAGCGGCGTGGCTGCATGCATGCTTACCGGCCACCTTCGACCGAGTTCTCGCCGCGGTTCAGACCGTACTTGACAAGCTTCCTATGGACTGTGGCTCGGCTGATGCCGAGCGCTCGCGCGGCGCTGGTTACGTTGTGGTTCGCGAGTTCCAGCGCTCTCGCGATGGCTTGGCGCTCGACCTGAGCCAGCGAAAGGACCTCGTCGCCCTGTCCGGTCGCCGTGGGTGCCGTATCCCGGGTACACTTGGGCGGCAGATCGCCGGCCTGCAACACTGAACCGGAACCCAACAGCACGGCGCGTTGGACACAATTGTCGAGTTCGCGTACGTTGCCCGGCCAGTCATACTGCAGCAGGACGCCCATGGCTGCGGTCGAGATGCTGTCCATCGACTTGCCGGCGGGAGCCGAGTGTTTCGCCAGAAAGTGCCTGGCCAGAAGCGGAATATCCTCCCTCCGATGGCGCAACGGCGGAATCGAGATTGGGAATGCCGAGATGCGGTAGAACAGGTCTTCTCGGAATCCGCCGGCCGCCACCGCGCGCTCCAAATCCTTGTTGGTCGCCGTAATCACCCGTATGTCGATCGGAACGGCGGTCTTTCCCCCCACCCGCCGGACTACGCGCTCCTGCAGCACGCGTAGAAGGCGGGTTTGCAGGGCAAGGGGCATTTCGCCGATCTCGTCCAGCAGGAGCGTACCTCCGTGCGCACCCTCGAAGGCGCCGATGTGCTGTCTCGTAGCGCCCGTAAACGCGCCGCGTTCGTGGCCGAACAGTTCGCTCTCGATCAATGATTCGGGAATCGAGGCACAATCCAGCGTCACGAACGGACCATCGCGGCGCGCACTGTGACGGTGGAGTGAGCGTGCCACCAGTTCCTTCCCGGTACCGCTCTCGCCTTGAAGCAGGACGTTGATGTCGCTCGCGGCTGCCTGCATCATCAATGCGTATGCCTCTCGCATGCGGGGGCTGTTGCCCACCACACCGGCGAACGAGTAAGAGGCCTCCTGCTCGCTGCGCCGGCGCAGCACTTCCGCCTGCAGCCGTTCGGCCTCGATCTCCTTGGAGACGTCCCGATACGCGATCAGCATTCCCATCACCTCACCGTCGCCGTCCCTCATCGCGGAGCTGGAGCGGTAGAACAACCGCTGTTTCGACACGACGTCGCGGCCGGTCGTTTCCACCACGGTGCCGCGGCCGATCACGAATCGGGGTTCCACGTCATTGAGTTTGGGTTCGTGAAACCGCTCTTCATGGCGCGCCGCAAGTGCATCGGCGGAATTCTCCTCCGGTTCCTCCTCGTCGAGACCGAGCAGTTCGCGGTACAGCGCGTTGGCAAGGAGCGGACGCCCATCGGCATCGAGCATGGCGATGGCATCCCCGGTGGCGTCCAGCACCGCCTCCAGACGGCGATGGCTGGCGGCGATCTGCCCCTGCTTCTCAATCAGGCTCCGCTCGACGTTCCACTTTCCCACCAGCGACGTCGTGAGCTGCTGAATTTCTTCGTGGACAAACGGCTTGCGGATGTAGATCAGCTTGTGGGGCAAGTCCACGTTGCGCACGATCTCGTGCAGCGACCGATCGTTGTAGGCAGTCATGATCACGATCTCCACTGCCCGATCCATCTGGCGGATGCGCCTGACCGTTTCGATGCCGTCGATCCCAGGGGGCATGCGAATGTCGACGTAGGCCACCGCGACCGGTTCATCCTGCTCCCAGGCCCGCGTGACGATCTCGCATGCCTGCTCGCCCGTGCTGGCATGCAGCAACTGGAACCCGATCAGAACCCCTTCGTCGTCTGCGTCCGCATCGGAAAGAAACGCGTCCACCAGTCCGTCGTCGGCTGCCGGACGCGCATGTGGGTTGCGCAAAATCTCCACGAAGTCATCGTGGATCGCCCGCTGATCGTCGACGATCAACACGCGCTTGTTGGCACAAATAACCGGGATCATGACGCGATGCTGTCCGCATGCACGCTACGCCCCCGCGGGTCGTACCGGTGAGCACTGACGAGAGCTTGGCGCAGAGTCTCAACGCCCGTGGCGACGCTGGTGATCGCGTTGCTGATGTTGTGCACCAGCGTATCGACGATCTCCAGCCTCCCTTCGGCAAATGCCTGCGCGAGCGCCTCTGCGGCGAATACGCACGGCGTAACGTCTCGGAACACGGTCACCGCCCCTCGGATGCCGCTACCATCGTCGATCACGGGTCGGACGCTCACGCGAATGTACACCCCGTAGTACGCGCCGTACCTCTGTACCCACTCTTCCAGCGGCGCGTCGGAAAGTTTCGCGCCGATAATCCGTTCGCATGCGGGATTCGCGTAGCGGAACTTGCCATCGACACTTATCACAAAGATGCGCTGCCGGCGCGGGCCCGCTCTCGTCGGGATGTGAGGTCACGAACGGCGGGCAGATACGAGCGGCTTACGGGTATTTCGTGATTATTGACAAGGCGCAGCACCATACGGTGATCGCGCCGCTTCAGCCGGCTCACGTACCGATACGCCACCCAATACGACCGGTGCGTCTGCATCCCACGGTCTCCGAGCTCGGCGACGGCATCCGAGAGTCGCTTCAGAAAGAGCATGGACGCGGACTGGGTCACCACCTCCAGGTAGTGCCCCGACACACTGAGGTATACGATGTCATCCAGCGTCCCGTCGAGGCGATCCTGCAACGGCTTCGACGCTGCCGTGTGCGCCTGCGCCGGCTTCAACTCGCAGGATTCGTCCCGATCATCCGGTTGACTATCTGCCTCGCGTCTGCCAGATGCGTCAACCATGCCCGCAGGGATTGCAGAACGCCTGCGAGGTCCAACGGACGTGGCCGCCGATCCTTCGGAGCATGTGCCAAGGTCGGTGGCGTGGTCGCGCCACGGCGCGGCGTCCGGCGACCGCGAGTTCTCATTCGCCCCGGTGGCAAGCAGTCGCCCGCGGCTGACCCGAAGCAGGAGCACGGGTAAGGTCGCCGCTCCGCCCGCGAGGGTGTAGGCCGCGATCGTCACGTAGAGCCCCAAGAAGCCGATATCAGGGGTGCCGCCGCCGTGGACGATCGCGTACGCGGCGTAGACGTTGGCGGCAACCGAAACCGCCAGTATCAACTCCATGCCTGCTAGTGCCAACATTGCCTGGTACCATGGGCGCATCTGTGCCGCATACAACGCCAGGAAGCCGCCGGCGTAGCAGATCAGCAGGGCGAGGACACCGAAAGAGGCCGAAACGCCGACGTGCTGGGTCATGCTAAGTGTCGGTCTTAGGTACAAAGGGTCCCAGATCGTGAACGGCACCATCAGAATGACCATGACCAAGAACGAATAGGCTATCACGCCTCGAGTGGCCAACTCGAGATGCGCGCCGCGCATCGCAAGCCTGGACACCATCGCTGTTCCGGTGGTTCCTGAAAGCCGTTTCATTGCATAGCTCGGAACGCTGGAAGAGACCGTTCTTGAGGCCATAGACTCTATGCAATCGCGCGAACTTCGTACTTTTCCTTGCGCATTCATGGGATCCATGCGGTGGGTTATATATTCCTTTGATGCGTGCGTGGCAAGCGAAGCCCCGGCCGCTGGTGGGAACGCCGCGCTATCCAGGAAGCATCTAGGCCGCTCGGGAAGGCTTGGCTGTCCGAGAGGCTGCATTTCGAGGCACATTCGGCTTGTTGTCCGGAGAAACAGACGCGAATTGCACATTTCCTAAGCCGGCAAGGGTAGTGGTCGTACCGTTCGGGAATAACTTTATCTTCTGCGCATTACTTCCTGAAGTGAGCATGGAACGACGGCTCGGCCATAGCGCCAGGAGTGTACTTCCGGATGCTGATGGTGGGGTACTTCGAAGGGATCGACTCCGAACGTGGGATCGCGTGGCGCTGTGCTCGACCTGAGGGCTGATCTGCATCCGAACGAGCCTCATAGCGGCCCGCCACGGTTCTTGCGAACCGCGGGGATACCCTGGGACACCGCTTGGATCTGCCCTCCATGGCGTGCGGCCGCGGCCTGTTCGGCGCTGGTTCTCATCAAGTGATCTGCTATAGAACCAAAGGACGATTAGCAGCGGATGATACGGCTTACAAGCTATGCCTCGTGAAGGCGAATCAAGCCACGCATGGGTGCGTCGAGGTCCGTCGCCACGAGCGCGACGGGACGCTTAGTTGACCGAGCGGATCAAGGAGATCTGGAGCGGCAACCGCGAGGTGTACGGACGGCCGCGCATCCACGCCGAGCTGCAGGCCGGCGGCGAGCGGATCGGCGCGAAGCGGGCTACCAGCGCAGTGCGGTGTTGAGCGTAACGCTGTATTCGGGATCGCCGCCTGCAGTCTCGGTGCGCGTGCCTTCGAGGCTGATGCTCACAGCCGTGCTCTGAGTCAACAGCCCGCCAAGACGATACGTGCGACCGCCGTGCTCGTCGATCGCGAGTGCGGCGGTCGGGGTCACGACGCCTTCGTCCGAAACCCCCATCGCGTAACGCAGTTCGGCGTTGACGCGGCCCGCCGCCGCCGAGCGGTCGTCGCCCACCAATCCTGCGGCGGTATGCGCCGACCACAACCGTTCCGTCGCACTTGCCGCCGATCCCCATGACGAACTGAGCACAAACGACAGCCCACGTCCCGGTGTGCCCGGATCCAGGCGCACGGATCCGCCGGCCCCCCATTCCCGGTAGTCACGGTCCTGGTGCGCCACCAGGACGCGGGCGCTCCCATCGATCGTCAGCCCCCACGCCGGAGCCCGGTAACGCACCCCGCCGCCGAACTCGACGCCGGAGCCCGTCTCGGCGTCGCCTGCGTCGTAGCGCACGCCCAACTCCGCCGATGGCTCTATCACCCCGGCGGCACCCAGCGACACATCCAAGGCGCCCTCCAGCACCAGCCGGACCCGGCTTGTGTTCGTGGTTACCGCCGGCACACCGGCTGGATCGCGCGTGTTGACGAGTACCAGGAACCCGTCCGACTTCACGTCGAGACTGAAGGATCCGCCAGCGACATCCGGCGACAGTAACGCGCCGCGGGCACCGAATGCCGCGAGCTTCATCTCGATACCGGAACCGACCTCCAGACCGGCCAAGTTCATGCCGCCCAGCCCGTAGCCGAGCAGCGCCCAGAGCGCCACCCTATCGTCGGGCGCGACGCGTACGTAGGGATGCACGCTCGTCAGCGAGCTCGCCACTGCCAGATTCCTCGCCGGGTGGTGCCCGCCGGTGAGGGACAACTCTCCGCTGCCGACGCTGTGCGCTACGGACACCCCTGCCAGCAACAGTCCCCAGTCGTAGTCGAACCCCGCAATGCCAGTAATCACTTGACCGCTGACATCTCCCTCGGCATCGCTTCCCGTGAGCTGTGTCGCCCCGCCACGGCTCCAGAGCGTCCAGGAGCCACCCCTGCCATTCGTATCGGAGTCTTCATCGTCGTCCGACGTCGAGGCATCGACCAGCGTGTCGGCGGCCTTGTTGATATGAAACGAACTGCCGCCGATCAGCTCGGCAAGCTGCATCGATCGAAACTCGGCATCGGCGCCGAGCATCGCATACTCCGGCTCCCCCGCCGTCTCGGCGGGCGCCGTTAGCCGATGGCCACCGACGCTGACCTGCGATTCGGTTCCTGCGCTACCACTGAGGCGATCATCCACGGCGCCCAACACCTCGGTCGCGACGGTGCGTCCGAACCGTGAAAGCCACAGCCGCGCGGCCGGCGCATCGTCGTCCATAATCGTGCCGGTTGCAGCGGTGTTCGCCAGTGCCACGTGCGATGGCTCGGTCAGTATCACCTTGAAGGTCTCGTCCGGCTCGGGGAGCATGTCGTCCTTGATCCCGATACTGATTTCTTCCGAGGTTTGGCCCGGCTCCAGCGTCACGACGCCGACCTCCTGTTCGTAGTCGTCGGGGGCTTTCGCCGTATCATCCTCCGAACGGCACACGACCGTGATCCGCCGCCCGCTCGGTCGGTCCAGCCGTACCTGGAACACGATCTGGCCGCCGTCTTCCATGCCCCGCGCGTCCCCGATGGTCAGTTGCGGCGCGTCGTCGTCGTCGACGATCGTACCCGTCGCGCTCAGCATCGCGTGAGCACCGGGGAACACCGCATGAGACGGATCGCTCAGCGTCAAGGTGAAGAACTCGTCAGGCTCGTCCAGCGAGTCGTCATGCACCATCACCGCCACGGTGCCAGTCGTGCTGCCGGGCGTGAACGTCAGCGTCCCGCTCATCGCCGTGTAGTCCGAGGGCGTCGTGGCGTTCCCGTCCGCGGTAGTGTACCGCACGTTTACCGGGTCCGCGCTCGCGCGACTCAGTCGTAGTGTGAAGTGCAGCGCGGTGTTCGCTTCCGTAACGGTCGCACTATCGACCGACAACACCAGGGGCGCCGGGGGACTCGGGGTCGCTGGGGTACCCGGATTGCGCCTATCGTTGTCCGTCACCGTCACCGCAAGATCCGCCGTCACCGAACCGTAGTCAGCGCCCGTCGCCGTGTGCGTCAGCGTCTCACTGTCGTTCGCGGTGTCGGGGTCCTCTCCCGCCGTCACCTCCACCGTCTGCGCCGTGCTCCAGTCGCTCGCGCTGAACGTCAGGCTGCTCCGGTCCACGCTCAGGTCCGTGTTCGCCGTCCCCCCGACCGTCACCGTCACCTGTCCACTCGGCTGCGTCGCCAGCGCCATCGTGTACGTCGCGCTGCCGCCTTCGGCCACGGTGAGGGTCGTCTCCGACAGCTCCAGCCCCACCGTGTCGTTGTCGGTCACCGTCACCGCAAGGTCCGCCGTCACCGAACCGTAGTCAGCGCCCGTCGCCGTGTGCGTCAGCGTCTCACTGTCGTTCGCGGTGTCGGGGTCCTCTCCCGCCGTCACCTCCACCGTCTGCGCCGTGCTCCAGTCGCTCGCGCTGAACGTCAGGCTGCTCCGGTCCGCGCTCAGGTCCGTGTTCGCCGTCCCCCCGACCGTCACCGTCACCTGTCCACTCGGCTGCGTCGCCAGCGCCACCGTGTACGTCGCGCTGCCGCCTTCGGCCACGGTGAGGGTCGTCTCCGACAGCTCCAGCCCCACCGTGTCGTCGTCGGTCACCGTCACCGCAAGGTCCGCCGTCACCGAACCGTAGTCAGCGCCCGTCGCCGTGTGCGTCAGCGTCTCACTGTCGTTCGCGGTGTCGGGGTCCTCTCCCGCCGTCACCTCCACCGTCTGCGCCGTGCTCCAGTCGCTCGCGCTGAACGTCAGACTGCTCTCGTCCACGCTCAGGTCCGTGTTCGCCGTCCCCCCGACCGTCACCGTCACCTGTCCACTCGGCTGCGTCACCAGCGCCACCGTGTACGTCGCGCTGCCGCCTTCGGCCACGGTGAGGGTCGTCTCCGACAGCTCCAGCCCCACCGTGTCGTCGTCGGTCACCGTCACCGCAAGGTCCTTGCTCACCGAACCGTAGTCAGCGCCCGTCGCCGTGTGCGTCAGCGTCGCGATATCATCCGTGCCGTCGGGGTCCTCTCCCGCCGTCACCTCCACCGTCTGCGCCGTGCTCCAGTCGCTCGCGCTGAACGTCAGGCTGCTCTCGTCCACGCTCAGGTCCGTGCCGCTCATCCCGCCGACCGTCACCGTCACCTGTCCACTCGGCTCCGTCACCAGCACCACCGTGTACGTCGCGCTGCCGCCTTCGGCCACCGTCAACGCCCCCTCCGACAGATGCAGTCCCACCGTGTCGTTGTCCGTCACCGTCACCGCAAGGTCCTTGCTCACCGAACCGTAGTCAGCGCCCGTCGCCGTGTGCGTCAGCGTCTCACTGTCGTTCGCGGTGTCGGGGTCCTCTCCCGCCGTCACCTCCACCGTCTGCGCCGTGCTCCAGTCGCTCGCGCTGAACGTCAGACTGCTCTCGTCCACGCTCAGGTCCGTGTTCGCCGTCCCCCCGATCGTCACCGTCACCTGTCCACTCGGCTCCGTCACCAGCGCCACCGTGTACGTCGCGCTGCCGCCTTCGGCCACCGTCAACGCCCCCTCCGACAGATGCAGTCCCACCGTGTCGTTGTCCGTCACCGTCACCGCAAGGTCCTTGCTCACCGAATCGTAGTCAGCGCCCGTCGCCGTGTGCGTCAGCGTCGCGATATCATCCGTGCCGTCGGGGTCCTCTCCCGCCGTCACCTCCACCGTCTGCGCCGTGCTCCAGTCGCTCGCGCTGAACGTCAGGCTGCTCTCGTCCACGCTCAGGTCCGTGCCGCTCATCCCGCCGACCGTCACCGTCACCTGTCCACTCGGCTGCGTCACCAGCGCCACCGTGTACGTCGCGCGGCCGCCTTCGGCCACGGTGAGGGTCGTCTCCGACAGCTCCAGCCCCACCGTGTCGTTGTCCGTCACCGTCACCACAAGGCCCTTGCTCACCGAACCGTAGTCAGCGCCCGTCGCCGTGTGCGTCAGCGTCGCGATATCATCCGTGCCGTCGGGGTCCTCTCCCGCCGTCACCTCCACCGTCTGCGCCGTGCTCCAGTCGCTCGCGCTGAACGTCAGGCTGCTCCGGTCCACGCTCAGGTCCGTGTTCGCCGTCCCCCCGACCGTCACCGTCACCTGTCCACTCGGCTCCGTCACCAGCGCCACCGTGTACGTCGCGCTGCCGCCTTCGGCCACCGTCAACGCCCCCTCCGACAGATGCAGTCCCACCGTGTCGTTGTCCGTCACCGTCACCGCAAGGTCCTTGCTCACCGAACCGTAGTCAGCGCCCGTCGCCGTGTGCGTCAGCGTCGCGATATCATCCGTGCCGTCGGGGTCCTCTCCCGCCGTCACCTCCACCGTCTGCGCCGTGCTCCAGTCGCTCGCGCTGAACGTCAGGCTGCTCTCGTCCACGCTCAGGTCCGTGCCGCTCATCCCGCCGACCGTCACCGTCACCTGTCCACTCGGCTGCGTCACCAGCGCCACCGTGTACGTCGCGCTGCCGCCTTCGGCCACGGTGAGGGTCGTCTCCGACAGCTCCAGCCCCACCGTGTCGTTGTCCGTCACCGTCACATCAAGGCCCTTGCTCACCGAATCGTAGTCAGCGCCCGTCGCCGTGTGCGTCAGCGTCGCGATATCATCCGTGCCGTCGGGGTCCTCTCCCGCCGTCACCTCCACCGTCTGCGCCGTGCTCCAGTCGCTCGCGCTGAACGTCAGGCTGCTCTCGTCCACGCTCAGGTCCGTGCCGCTCATCCCGCCGACCGTCACCGTCACCTGTCCACTCGGCTGCGTCACCAGCGCCACCGTGTACGTCGCGCGGCCGCCTTCGGCCACGGTGAGGGTCGTCTCCGACAGCTCCAGCCCCACCGTGTCGTTGTCCGTCACCGTCACATCAAGGCCCTTGCTCACCGAACCGTAGTCAGCGCCCGTCGCCGTGTGCGTCAGCGTCGCGATATCATCCGTGCCGTCGGGGTCCTCTCCCGCCGTCACCTCCACCGTCTGCGCCGTGCTCCAGTCGCTCGCGCTGAACGTCAGGCTGCTCTCGTCCACGCTCAGGTCCGTGCCGCTCATCCCGCCGACCGTCACCGTCACCTGTCCACTCGGCTGCGTCACCAGCGCCACCGTGTACGTCGCGCTGCCGCCTTCGGCCACGGTGAGGGTCGTCTCCGACAGCTCCAGCCCCACCGTGTCGTTGTCCGTCACCGTCACATCAAGGCCCTTGCTCACCGAACCGTAGTCAGCGCCCGTCGCCGTGTGCGTCAGCGTCGCGATATCATCCGTGCCGTCGGGGTCCTCTCCCGCCGTCACCTCCACCGTCTGCGCCGTGCTCCAGTCGCTCGCGCTGAACGTCAGGCTGCTCTCGTCCACGCTCAGGTCCGTGCCGCTCATCCCGCCGACCGTCACCGTCACCTGTCCACTCGGCTCCGTCACCAGCGCCACCGTGTACGTCGCGCTGCCGCCTTCGGCCACCGTCAACGCCCCCTCCGACAGATGCAGTCCCACCGTGTCGTTGTCCGTCACCGTCACCGCAAGGTCCTTGCTCACCGAACCGTAGTCAGCGCCCGTCGCCGTGTGCGTCAGCGTCTCACTGTCGTTCGCGGTGTCGGGGTCCTCTCCCGCCGTCACCTCCACCGTCTGCGCCGTGCTCCAGTCGCTCGCGCTGAACGTCAGACTGCTCTCGTCCACGCTCAGGTCCGTGTTCGCCGTCCCCCCGATCGTCACCGTCACCTGTCCACTCGGCTCCGTCACCAGCGCCACCGTGTACGTCGCGCTGCCGCCTTCGGCCACCGTCAACGCCCCCTCCGACAGATGCAGTCCCACCGTGTCGTTGTCCGTCACCGTCACCGCAAGGTCCTTGCTCACCGAACCGTAGTCAGCGCCCGTCGCCGTGTGCGTCAGCGTCTCACTGTCGTTCGCGGTGTCGGGGTCCTCTCCCGCCGTCACCTCCACCGTCTGCGCCGTGCTCCAGTCGCTCGCGCTGAACGTCAGGCTGCTCCGGTCCGCGCTCAGGTCCGTGTTCGCCGTCCCCCCGACCGTCACCGTCACCTGTCCACTCGGCTGCGTCGCCAGCGCCACCGTGTACGTCGCGCTGCCGCCTTCGGCCACGGTGAGGGTCGTCTCCGACAGCTCCAGCCCCACCGTGTCGTCGTCGGTCACCGTCACCGCAAGGTCCTTGCTCACCGAACCGTAGTCAGCGCCCGTCGCCGTGTGCGTCAGCGTCTCACTGTCGTTCGCGGTGTCGGGGTCCTCTCCCGCCGTCACCTCCACCGTCTGCGCCGTGCTCCAGTCGCTCGCGCTGAACGTCAGACTGCTCTCGTCCACGCTCAGGTCCGTGTTCGCCGTCCCCCCGACCGTCACCGTCACCTGTCCACTCGGCTGCGTCACCAGCGCCACCGTGTACGTCGCGCGGCCGCCTTCGGCCACGGTGAGGGTCGTCTCCGACAGCTCCAGCCCCACCGTGTCGTTGTCCGTCACCGTCACATCAAGGCCCTTGCTCACCGAACCGTAGTCAGCGTCCGTCGCCGTGTGCGTCAGCGTCGCGATATCATCCGTGCCGTCGGGGTCCTCTCCCGCCGTCACCTCCACCGTCTGCGCCGTGCTCCAGTCGCTCGCGCTGAACGTCAGACTGCTCTCGTCCACGCTCAGGTCCGTGCCGCTCATCCCGCCGACCGTCACCGTCACCTGTCCACTCGGCTGCGTCACCAGCGCCACCGTGTACGTCGCGCTGCCGCCACGGTGAGGGTCGTCTCCGACAGCTCCAGCCCCACCGTGTCGTCGTCGGTCACCGTCACATCAAGGCCCTTGCTCACCGAACCGTAGTCAGCGCCCGTCGCCGTGTGCGTCAGCGTCCGATATCACCGTCACCTCCACCGTCTGCGCCGTGCTCCAGTCGCTCGCGCTGAACGTCAGACTGCTCTCGTCCACGCTCAGGTCCGTGCCGCTCATCCCGCCGACCGTCACCGTCACCTGTCCACTCGGCTGCGTCACCAGCGCCACCGTGTACGTCGCGCTGCCGCCTTCGGCCACGGTGAGGGTCGTCTCCGACAGCTCAGCGTCGCGATATCATCCGTGCCGTCGGGGTCCTCTCCCGCCAGCCCCACCGTGTCGTCGTCGGTCACCGTCACATCAAGGCCCTTGCTCACCGAACCGTAGTCAGCGCCCGTCGCCGTGTGCGTCAGCGTCGCGATATCATCCGTGCCGTCGGGGTCCTCTCCCGCCGTCACCTCCACCGTCTGCGCCGTGCTCCAGTCGCTCGCGCTGAACGTCAGGCTGCTCTCGTCCACGCTCAGGTCCGTGCCGCTCATCCCGCCGACCGTCACCGTCACCTGTCCACTCGGCTGCGTCACCAGCGCCACCGTGTACGTCGCGCGGCCGCCTTCGGCCACGGTGAGGGTCGTCTCCGACAGCTCCAGCCCCACCGTGTCGTTGTCCGTCACCGTCACAGCAAGGTCCTTGCTCACCGAACCGTAGTCAGCGCCCGTCGCCGTGTGCGTCAGCGTCGCGATATCATCCGTGCCGTCGGGGTCCTCTCCCGCCGTCACCTCCACCGTCTGCGCCGTGCTCCAGTCGCTCGCGCTGAACGTCAGGCTGCTCTCGTCCACGCTCAGGTCCGTGCCGCTCATCCCGCCGACCGTCACCGTCACCTGTCCACTCGGCTGCGTCACCAGCGCCACCGTGTACGTCGCGCGGCCGCCTTCGGCCACGGTGAGGGTCGTCTCCGACAGCTCCAGCCCCACCGTGTCGTTGTCCGTCACCGTCACATCAAGGCCCTTGCTCACCGAATCGTAGTCAGCGCCCGTCGCCGTGTGCGTCAGCGTCGCGATATCATCCGTGCCGTCGGGGTCCTCTCCCGCCGTCACCTCCACCGTCTGCGCCGTGCTCCAGTCGCTCGCGCTGAACGTCAGGCTGCTCTCGTCCACGCTCAGGTCCGTGCCGCTCATCCCGCCGACCGTCACCGTCACCTGTCCACTCGGCTGCGTCACCAGCGCCACCGTGTACGTCGCGCGGCCGCCTTCGGCCACGGTGAGGGTCGTCTCCGACAGCTCCAGCCCCACCGTGTCGTTGTCCGTCACCGTCACATCAAGGCCCTTGCTCACCGAACCGTAGTCAGCGCCCGTCGCCGTGTGCGTCAGCGTCGCGATATCATCCGTGCCGTCGGGGTCCTCTCCCGCCGTCACCTCCACCGTCTGCGCCGTGCTCCAGTCGCTCGCGCTGAACGTCAGGCTGCTCTCGTCCACGCTCAGGTCCGTGCCGCTCATCCCGCCGATCGTCACCGTCACCTGTCCACTCGGCTGCGTCACCAGCGCCACCGTGTACGTCGCGCGGCCGCCTTCGGCCACGGTGAGGGTCGTCTCCGACAGCTCCAGCCCCACCGTGTCGTTGTCCGTCACCGTCACATCAAGGCCCTTGCTCACCGAACCGTAGTCAGCGCCCGTCGCCGTGTGCGTCAGCGTCGCGATATCATCCGTGCCGTCGGGGTCCTCTCCCGCCGTCACCTCCACCGTCTGCGCCGTGCTCCAGTCGCTCGCGCTGAACGTCAGGCTGCTCTCGTCCACGCTCAGGTCCGTGTTCGCCGTCCCGCCGATCGTCACCGTCACCTGTCCACTCGGCTGCGCCCCCAGCGCCACCGTGTACGTCGCGCTGCCGCCTTCCGCCACCGTTACTGAAGCTTCCGAGAATTCCAGCCCGATCATGTCGTCGTCGGTCACCGTCACCGCAAGGTCCGCCGTCACCGAATCGTAGTCGGCGCCCGCCGCCGTGTGTGTCAGCGTCTCACTGTCGTTCGCGGTGTCGGGGTCGTGGCCCGCCGTCACCTCCACCGTCTGCGCCGTGCTCCAGTCGCTCCTCGTGAACGTCAGAGTGCTCTCACCCACGCTCAGCTCGGTGCCGCGCGTACCCCCGATCGCCACCGTAACGTCACCGGTCGGCCGCTCGGCAAGCGCAACCGTGTACGTCGCGCTCTCCCCTTCGGCCACCGTCAACGCTGTATCCGACAGTATCAGCCCGCCTGTTCTGAGGTTAGTCCACGGACCCGCGCCCTCGGCGTTGACTGCCCGCACCCCAATCAGGTGGCCCCGTGAGATGGCGGCCGCGGTCAGCCCCGTGATGGAGAACTCGGTGTTGGACGTCGTTCCGGTCGTCCACGCGGTAGTGCCGAGTGACCGGTAGCGGTACTCGTATTGGCTGACTGCTGTCTTGGCCGGACGCGGCGAGTGATCCACGGAATCGAAGCTCATGCGCATGGCATCGAACGGCACCACACTGTTGTCGCTCGGGTCCACAAATCCTGCCGGTATGGTCCAAGTGACGTCGACCTGTGAAGTTCCGTCGGAGTGGTCGGCGGCGAGCGAGCGAACCGCTGTCGGCGCGCCTGCATCCTTCACCACGACGATCACTTCCAGGAGCGATCCGGTACATCCTGTCGACGCTCCCTCTGCATAGTTAATGGTAACGGTGTGCACGTTTGCGATGCGGACTCTGTGGCCGCTGTAGCCACCGTCAGCAGCGGCCAGAGTCTCGTAATCGGGCGCGCCCGTGAAAGCCAGTCTTACCTCTCCCGACGCCGCGTTCGTAGTCAGCGGCGCCAAGCTGAACGCCGCGTGATCGCGGTCCGCGGCCGCAGGCGAGTGGAGACTCACTTCGGAGCCACCGACTCGGCATTCAAGCTGAATCGCTTCGGTATGGTGGCTGAGCCTCCAGAGTCTGGTTCCGCCGTGTACTGCAGACCACGAGAAACGCATAGCCGGATCGGAGGTCGCTCCTTCATACACCTCCACCCGCGGTGTGCCCCAGCGCTGGCTGCCCAGGAATGATGTGTCATCGAAGATCGCGGACGCATCGTAACGGACCTCAACCGTGATAACGTCGCCCTGATATACCCCTTTGGTCTGGTTCCACGCGGAGGCTTGAAGCCGCACGCCGGCCGATCCGTGGACGGTAATTAACTCTCCGTAGGCGGCAACGAACTCCGCCGGCGACACGTTCGCGCGCGGGCTCAATCGGATGCCCTTATTGCCTGCGAAAAACGTCGTATCGAGGAGCCACTGATCCGCGCGCGCGATCGGGCCGCCGCCCTCGGCCAGCCTGACCTCGTAACTGTCATTGGGGTCACCTTGGCCGAAATATGTGACGCGTCCTAGGGGACGGTAGCCGCCCGGGAACAGTACGTACACCTCAGATACCGCCGACGTATCGGTGTCCGTTACTGTCACCAACAGGTCCTTGGTCACCGCGCCGTAGTCGGCTCCGGACGCCGTGTGCGTCAGCGACACGATATCATCCGTGCCGTCGGGGTCCGCACCCGCCGTCACCTCCACCGTCTGCGTCGTGCTCCAGTCGCTCGTCGTGAACGTCAGCGTGCTCTCGTCCACGCTCAGGTCCGTGCTCGCCGTCCCCCCGACCGTCACCGTCACCTGTCCACTCGGCTGCGTCGCCAGCGCCACCGTGTAGGTCGCGCTGCCGCCCTCGGTCACGGTGAGGGCCGTCTCCGACAGCTCCAGCTCCCGCGTGTCGTTATCGATAACCCATACCGCAAGGGCCTCAGTCACGGACCCGTAGTCGGCGCCAGCCGCGGTGTGCGTCAGCGTCGCGCTGTCGTTCCCGCCGTCGAGGTCCTCGGCCGCCGTCACCGTCACCGTCTGCGCTGTTTCCCAGTCGCTCGTCGTGAACGTCAGCGTGCTCTCGTCCACGCTCAGGTCCGTGTTCGCCGTCCCCCCGACCGTCACCGTCACCTGTCCACTCGGCTCCGTCGCCAGCGCCACCGCGTACGTCGCGCGGCCGCCTTCGGCCAGCACCAGCGTCACCGCGCTCATTGCCAGTCCCGGCGATTCGTTGTCGGTCACTCTCACCGCCAGGGACGCCGTCACCGCCGTGTAGTCGCCGCCAACCGCCGTGTGCGTCACCGTCGCACGGTAGTTCACGGCGTCGGGGTCTTCGCCCGCCGTCACCTCCACCGTCTGCGCTGTGCTCCAGGTGCTCGGCGTGAAAATCAGGACTGCGTTGTCCACGCTCAGGTTCGTGCCGCTCGTGCCTCCGATCGTCACCGCCACCCGTGCGCTCGGCTGCGTCGCCAGCGCCACCGTGTAGGTCGCGCTGCCGCCTTCGGTCACCGCCAGCGACTCCTCCGACAGCTCCAGCCCCGCGCTGTCGTTGTCGATCACCGTCACCGGCAGCTCCTTACTCGCCGAGCCGTAGTCGGCGCCCGACGCCGTGTGCGTCAGCGTCGCACTGTCGTTCGCGGCGTCGGGGTCCTCTCCCGCCGTCACCTCCACCGCCTGCGCCGTGTCCCAGTCGCTCGGCGTGAACGTCAGGGTGCTCAGGTCCACGCCCAACTCCGTGCCGCTCGTGCCCGCGATCGTCACCGTCACCTGTCCGCTCGGCTGCGTCGCCAGCGCCACCGTGTACGTCGCGCTACCGCCCTCCGCTACCGTCAGCGCCGTCTCCGACAGCTCCAGGTCCGCCGTGTCGTCGTCCGTCACCGTCACCGGCAGTTCCTTGCTCACCGAGCCGTAGTCGGCGCCAGCCGCCGTGTGCGTCAGCGTCGCACTGCCATTCGCGGTGTCGGGGTCCTGTCCCGCAATCACCTCCACCGTCTGCGCCGTGCCCCAGTCGCTCGTCCTGAACGTCAGCGTGCCCTTGTCCAGCCTCAGGTCCGTCCCGCTCGCGCCCCCGATCGTCACCGTCACCGGTCCGCTCGGCTGCGTCGCCAGCGCCACCGTGTACGTCGCGCTGCCGCCTTCCGCTACCGTCAGCGCCGTCTCCGACAGCTCCAGACCCACCGTGTCGTCGTCCGTCACCGTCACCGCAATGTCCTCGCTCACCGACCAGTAGTCGGCGCCAGCCGCAGTGTGTGTCAGCGTCGCACTGTCGTTCGTGGCGTCGGGGTCGTCTCCCGCCGTCACCTCCACCGTCTGCGCCGTGCTCCAGTCGCTCGCGCTGAACGTCAGACTGCTCCGGTCCACGCTCAGGTCCGTGTTCGCCGTCCCCCCGACCGTCACCGTCACCTGTCCACTCGGCTCCGTCGCCAGCGCCACCGCGTACGTCGCGCCGCCGCCTTCGGCCACGATGAGGGCCGTCTCCGACAACTCCAGCCCCACCATGTCGTCGTCTGTCACCGTCACCGCAAGGTCCTCGCTCACCGACCCGTAGTCGGCGCCAGCCGCAGTGTGTGTCAGCGTCGCACTGTCGTTCGTGGCGTCGGGGTCGTCTCCCGCCGTCACCTCCACCGTCTGCGCCGTGCTCCAGTCGCTCGCGCTGAACGTCAGACTGCTCTCGTCCACGCTCAGGTCCGTGTTCGCCGTCCCCCCGACCGTCACCGTCGCCTGTCCCGTCGGCTGCGTCGCCAGCGCCACCGTGTAGGTCACGCTGCCGCCTTCCGCCACCGTCAACGACTCCTCCGACAGCTCCAGCCCCGCCGTCTCGTCGTCGACCACCGTCACCGCCAAGTCCTTGCTCACCGCTCCGTAGTCGGCGCCAGCCGCGGCGTGCGTCAGCGTCGCGCTGTCGTTCGCCGCGTCGGGGTCGTCTCCCGCCGTCACCTCCACCGCCTGCGCCGTGCTCCAGTCGGTCGTCGTGAACGTCAGGGAACTCTTGTCCACTCTCAGGTCCGTCCCGCTCGTGCCTCCGATCGTCACCGTCACCGGTCCGCTCGGCTCCGTCGCCAGCGCCACCGTGTATGTCGCGCTCGCCGCCTCGCTCACCGTCAGCGTCGACGGATCGATCGCCAGCGCAACAGCATCGTCGTCAGTCACCGTCACCGCCAGGTCCGCCGTCACCGAACCGTAGTCGGCGCCAGCCGCAGTGTGCGTCAGCGTTGCGCTGTCGTTCGCGGCGTCGGGGTCCTCTCCCGCCGTCACCTCCACCGCCTGCGCCGTGCCCCAGTCGGTGGTCGTGAACGTCAGGGAACTCTTGTCCAGGCTCAGGTCCGTCCCGCTCGTACCTCCGATCGTCACCGTCACCTGTCCGCTCGGCTGCGTTGCCAGCGCTACCGTGTAGGTCTCGCTGCTCCCTTCGGTCACTGCCAGCGTCGCGCTTAGCGCCAGCCCGATGGTGTCGTTGTCGGTCACCGTCACCGGCAGGTCCGCCGTCACCGAACCGTAGTCGGCGCCGGCCGCCGTGTGCGTAAGCGTCGCGCTGTTGTTCACGCTGTCGCCGTCCTCGCCCGCCGTCACCTCCACCGCCTGCGCCGTGCCCCAGTCGGTCGTCGTGAACGTCAGGGAACTCTTGTCCACGCTCAGGTCCGTGCCGCTCGTAACCCCGATCGCCACCGTCACCTCACCCGTCGGCTGCGTGGCAAGCGCTACCGTGTAGGTCGTACTGGTGCCTTCGGTCACCGCCAGCGCTGCCTCCGACAGTTCCAGCCCGGCCCCTTTGTCCGTCCTGCCGCCACCCGATTCCGACCATTCGCCGGTGCCTTCCGCGTTCCTGGCGCGTACCTGCACGTCATACTCGGCATCCGGGTCCAGCGATGCAATCGTGACCGTCAAGGTCTTGATCGCCGTGTCCGTCACTTCCGTCCAGACCGCCTGCGGATCGTCCTTCCGATACCGATAGTCGTAGTCGCTGATCTCAGGCCCTGTGTTGATCGGCGCTACCCAGGTCACGTCAAAGCTCGTCGCCGAAGCCGCCATCACCGCCGGCGCATCCGGCACCCCGGGTGCCTCCGTGCCCACGTCGGTCACCGTCACGATCGCCACATGTTCGTTGATCTCGGCGGTCCCGCCGCTACCAACCGAAACGATCACGAACACAACGTATTCGTTGTCGCCCGCCGCGTTCCTCGGATCCGTGCTTGCCCGGTCCTGCGGCTCCTCGTAGTTCGGCGCGCTCGTGAACGCAAACGCTCCGCTGGTAGCGTTCAACTCGAACAACGCTCCGTCTGCGCCTTCCTCGATCGTGTATGCGGTCGCGTTTGTCACGGCTACCGTGCCCACCGCCGTTTCGTTCTCCGCGACGGTGAACCGCAATGGTTCGGGATCGTCGTCCAGTATGCGAATCGTCGGATCGGACACCTCTACCCTCAACCCACGCGCCCGCGTCCGTCCGCGCAGGGTCACCGTTCTGTCTCCATCACGTTCCCGATTATCGATCGGGGTGATCGTAAACGTTGTTGAACTACTCAAGCCGCCCGCGGGAATCGTGAACTGGAGCGGATCGACGGGCCCGAGATTCGATCTGGTCCGGCCCGACTCCTCTTCCAACCACACGGTCAACTTGGCTTTCGAGACCCGAGTGGCCCCGTCAAGCGTGCCCGTCACCACCAACTCCGCACCGCCACTGCCCGCACCCTCGCTGATTCTGTCAGGCGTCACCTCAAGGTGCACCACCGACGATACGTCGTCGTCATCCGTCACCGCGATCGGGAGATCGGGCACTGTCAGAGCAGCGTAGTCCCCACCCGCCACGGAGAAGCCCACGGACGCACGCTCGGCAAGCGGATCTCCATCTGACGCCGCCGTAACGGTGATGGTCTGTGGCTGGTTCCAGGCGGCCGCCGAGAACGTCAGCGACGTCGGACTCACGCTCACATCGGTGCTTCCGGTAAGCTCCAGGCGGATGGTCACTTGAGCCGTTGGTTGCGTGGCAAGGACCGCGGCAATCGGCTTGGAGTTCCCTTCCTCCACCGACACCAACGCTACCGGCACTTCGCGTTCCGACAGGGTGATTCCACGCGTGTCGTCGTCCTCAATCTCGACCACCACGAGCTGCCTCCCAAGCCGGGCGTTGTGCGGGTC
The DNA here is from genome assembly GCA_965262935.1 of Spirochaetia bacterium. Lineage (GTDB taxonomy): Bacteria > Spirochaetota > Spirochaetia > SZUA-6 > Bin103 > Bin103. Next base: position 4,589,501 of record OZ253572.1, read on the forward strand.
CGACACACGGAAAGCGAAGAACTCGTCCGGTTCATCGAACGCGTCAGCGACCACAGTTACCCGGATGGTCTTGCTGGTCTCCCCGGCGGCGAACGTCAGCACCCCCGATGTCGCTGCGTAGTCCTCGGTCGGCGTCGCTGAAACGCCCAAATGGGACGATGCGGCGTCGGTGGTTGCGTAACGGACGCGCGCTTCCAGCGCACTCGGCTCGCTCAACATCACCAGGAATTGAATCTGCCCAGCGGCCTCCCCGAGCGTGCTGACAAGGAGAGAGGTGGAGTCGCGCGTGCTCTGCGAGTTCGGAACCCCCGCAGACACGATCGGCGGAAGATCGTCATCGACAATCGTCCCGACCACGCGGAGCTCGCTGCCTGCCGCGAGATCCGCTCCAACGGGGTTCTGCAGGACCAGGGTGAAGGTCTCCGTATCGGTCTCGTCCAATGCGTCATCGACCACCGGGACTGTTACGGTCCTGACCAGCGGGAACGACTCACCGGTTGCCGCCGCGAACGTCAGCGTACCGGTTACCCCCGTATAGTCTTGGCCTGCAACCGCCGAATCGTCTTCGGTTGCATAGTCCAGCGTCACCAGCGGAGCGGCGCTCGACACGTTGAGTTCCACCCTGAACTGCAACTGCGATCCGCTTTCCGGCACGTCCACCGGCTGCGCGTTGAACGTCGGAGTGGTCGTGTCAGTGATGGTCACCGTCACGTCGGCGACCGTCACGTCCGCGTAGTCTGTCGCCCGCACGTCGTGGCTGATCACCACCGCGGGATCGGTAACGTCGTCCGCGTCTTCCCGCACCTGCACGTTCACCGTCTGAGCCGTATTCCAGTTGTCCGAGGTGAACACCAACCGGTTCGGATTCACCGCTACGTCGGTACCCGAAGGAATATCTACGTCGATCTGCACCTGCCCGGTCGGCTGCGACTCCAGAACCAGCGTGTAGTTGCTTGTGTCACCCTCCGCGACCGCGAGGCTACCTTGGCTTACCGTCACTCCGCGGCTGTCATCGTCGGTAATGGTAAGAGTAGCAGGCGTCACGGAAAGGGCCGTCCCAACGTCCACCAAGCGGCCTTTCACGACCAGGTCTTCGTGTCCCTCGTCGCGGTGGTCTGCGGCGGGCGTGACGGTAAGCGTAGCGGAACCCGCGGTCGAACCGGCCTCGATCACCACATCGACCGGAGCCACCACCCCATCGAGATCCGTGTCCGCGGCCTCGGCCGGAACAACACTGATCCGTACCGTGGTGTCCTGCTTGCGAGGCGCGGCGTCCAACTTCACGGTGCCGACGACCTGTTGCGCCCCACCGCCTTCAGCCACGGACGTAGGCACGACCGACAGGATGATTCCTGTCGATGCGGTTTGCGGGTCCGCCACCCGCACCATGAAAGAGGTTTCGGCAAGAGATTCGTAGTCCCCGCCGGCCACCTCATGGGAGACCTCAATCTGTTCGTCTTCCCCGTCCGTATCAGACATCGCAGCAACCGTAAAGGACTGCGCCACATCCCAGTTCTCGTCGTTGAATGTCAGGCCTGCGGGCGTTGCGGTGATAAAGGCACTCGGCGGCAGCGACGGCGACACCGTCACAGCCGCCGTCGGTTCGCTGTCGAGGACCACGCTGTAGGTGCCTTGCGCTGCCTCCGCGACGTCGAGGCGAGTCGGCGTGATCGTGATCCCCCGCGTATCATTGTCCGTGATCTGCGCGGTATGCGATGCGGCGCCCAACAATCGGAGTCCGGTCTTTGCCGACCTATCGGGAATGGTCAGGGTCACCGTGCCGTCCACTTCGTCGACCCAGTCGTCGACCGTCTCCACCACCACCGTCGTCACTTCCGCACCGGCTGGGAACGCCACCTCGGTGGCTGCCGTTCCCGCCAAGAACGTACCGGTCGCGCTGATTTCGACATAGTGATACAGGGGTTGCAGCCCGGATACCGGACAGCGGTTGCAGCGGTTGCGCTCCAGGGTGAAGGTAACCGTCTGGCCCTCCACCACGCTCGCCGTCGACTCGTCGATTCTCAGCCCAAATCCCGGCTGGAAGTCATCGTCCGGCAGGATCGTACCGATCGCGGTCGCGCGGCCGAGCACCGCCGGCGATGTTGGCTGGTCGAGCGAAACGGTGAAGGTCTCCGCCGGTTCGTCGGTCGTGTCGTTGACAATCACCACCGCCACGTTCGCCCTCACGTCGCCCGGATCGAACGTCAGCGTGCCACTCGTTGCCCTGAAGTCGCTGCCCGCAAGAGCCGAATCCTCCGTGGTGGTCCAATGCACGGATACTGACTCAGTGGCCGGCGAACTGAGACTCACTTCGAAGGCCAGCGAACCCGCGTCCTCCCGTGCCCTTGCGTCGGCGATCGAAAACGCCGGGGCTTCATCGTCCACGATCGTGCCTATCGCGGTCCTCCGCGTACCGCCGGAAAGCAGCGCGTTCTCGGGATCGAACAACTTCAAGCCGAACTTCTCCGTGTTTCCTTCGTCCACGCTGTCGTCCACGATCTGTACCTGAATCGTCTGCGCCCGGTTCGAACCATCGGCCGCAAACGTCAACCGGCCGCTCACCGCCACGTAGTCGGCGCCGGCCTCCGCGCTACGATCAAGGGTCTCGTAAGCCACCGTCACCTGATCGGTCAGGGTTCCACTCAACGCCACCGAGAATGGCATGGCGGATGCCGACTCCAGCGCTTTGCTATTGGCGATGCCAATCACCGGGTGATCTGCCGCCAGCACGGTCACCGCCACGTTCCTCATGGCGAAGTTGGCATAATCGCCGGCCCGGACTTGGTGGGCTATGTTCACCGTCGTACCCGCGGCAAGAGATCCCAACGTCGATGCAACACGGACCGACTGCGGCTCCTGCCAGTCGTCGGGTGTGAATCGCAATCGACGAGGGCTGATGGTCAGACCGGTCACTGCATTCGGCAGTACGGTGACATGCTGGACGCTCCCGGTGCCGAAACTGGGCTCCGATTCCAGGACGACGGAGTATGAGGTTGAGCCGCCATCCGGTACCGAGATCGCGGTCGGCGCGACCGTGATACCACGCGTGTCGTCGTCAACGATCTGCGCCGACGCCAGACCTTGCCGGACGATCACCGGGGTCGAGCCGCTTACCAGGATTTGCATCTCCAACGTTTCGTCGGGCTCATCCACGTCATCATCCACCGCAGCTATCTCGATGGTCTTTGCCGTCTCAACCGCACTAAATCGAAGAGAGACCACGCCTTGAAGATCGATATCCTCAATGGGCTGCGCGATGCTGTCAATGCTTGTCTTCGCTTCGAGGATCAAACCTGGACTGCGCTCTGACGGCCGATCAAGACTGACCACGAACTCGACCTTGCCGCCAGCCTCGGAAAACTGCGCGGGCCCGACGCGCCTGATCTCCGCATGGGGGGCGGGGTCGTTGTCTCCAATACTGAGCTTGATCCGTGAGGGGTCACTCCCGTCGTCGGCGGTCCTGATGGGGGCGAACCGGGCATTACTCAGCCGCACGCCAACCTGTTCAACATCCTCGTCGACTTCGTCGTCGAACGACGCGATGGCGACGGTCTGCCTAGTCACACCAGGCGAGAACGAGAGCTCTTGAGTGATCGGCGTGAAATCGGACCCCGACGTGGCCGCACCGAGCAGCACTTCCGTCGCACCGAGCTGCACGGTCTCGACCGATACCGTGACGGTAGCAGTGCTCTCTTCCGAAAGCTGCACCGCAACCTGTATCTCGGAGCCTTCCGTTACAGCGGCCGGCGAATAATTGACAAACGCAAGCTCGGGTCCCTCGTCGTCGATCACGAAAACGCTAACGATACCATCGACCCACGTGTAGTCCCCGCTACTGACGCGTCTAAGAAATAAATTACCGTATTGACGATCTGCCGAGCGACTCGCGGTGTCGTTGTCGGGCACTCGAACCTCTAGGAACTGTGTGCTCGATCCAGGCGGGAACGTGACGCTAGGTGACTCCGTATGTCCCCCAATGTTGTTGGCATTCCAATATAGGTTGGCCACCAGCTCGACGCCATTATACCCAGTACGCGTCAGTTTGAATCGCGCCGTATCGCCCTCCATGACCTGGTTCGGTTGCGCCATCATTTCGATGACTCCCTTATCGTCGTCACGGATCGTTCCGACCGCCTCGATGCTCGTCGCTCCTTGCGAAAGCGCGGCGTCACCGGAGACCAGGGTCAACCGAACCTTCATCGATTCGGACTTCCGCTCGTACGTCGAGTCGTCCACTACCGGCACTTCAAAATCGAACCGCCCGGACTGAGCCGGTATCACGAACTGACCGTCCGATGGCTGGTAGTCCTCGCCCGCTGTTGCAGTGCCATCCACCGTCGTCAACCGCACTGCCAAGTCGTTAGCGGAAGGAGGCCAGATCGTTACCTCGAAGGTTAGCTTGTCGCCATCTTCGCGGGCGGTTCCGGCGTCTTCGATCTCGATCCGGGCGACCCGGGACTTCCGGATATTCACCGCAGCGCGCCGCGCGCTGTTGGTGAGACTCGACAGCAGGTCGGCGGCGCTGCGGCCGGTCGGCGTGACGCCAGGCAAGAAGTCATGTACTTCGTAGCTGCCGCCGAAGCCCGCACTCGGAGTAGGGTCATCCAGGATCTCGACAGCCACTGTCCCGTCGCTGTCGTCCACACCCAGGTGCCAAGTTGAAATCGAGAGCGTCTTCTCGGTCTCGCCCGCGGCAAACACGACCGTGCTTTTTCCGGCGGTGTCCGTATACCCCCCGCTCTGCGTTATCCGGTATGCCACCTCCGTCGCACGCCCTTGGGGCAGTAGTGTCCCTGGCGTCCAGATTCGCCGTATCTTGAATCGAGCTGCCGAGCCGCTTTCTATGCTGTAGTCGTCGGCCTCGACGGCGATGACGGGCTGCTGGTTGATGATGTCTATTCGCGCCGCCCGTGCCGCTCCCATCGTGAATCGCCGGCAGTACAGGTAGCTGGTTGCCGATGAACAACCCTCGCCCCCCGCTTCGACAGAGTTGTCGTCCCAAGAGGCGAGCGCTACCTCAAGGTGCCCGTTATCGGGACCGACGCCGATCACTCCGAGGCTGGTGCTCGCGCTGCAGTCCACGAAATCCGTCCCTTGCCGGCTGTCATCTCGGTCGGGATGCACCGCGTCAATTGCAAATGTGTAGGGGAACCGCCCGCCGTCGCGCCGCGAGCACACCGCCTTGACCGCGATCGCACCGCCGTCAGCCACGGTTCCGACGAGAGTCGATCCCTGCAATGTCGTCGTGACTCCTTCGACCTCCAGAGTCACCGTGACTGCATCGTTATCGCGGACCAGCACCTTACCGCTCCGTTGCCCCAAGATCCGGTAGGTCGAACGATCGACGAGAGTGACCTGCAAGCTGCCGTGACCCTCGTTGGTCTGATCTGCTTGGGTCGCCAGATCGAGTGTCGTCGTCACGGAGCCCGCTGGAAATGCTACGCGGATGTCCCGCGTTCCGGCAGCAGGCACCAGGGCCGACGTCGTGTTCGCCATGACCTTGCGGTGCCCGGACACCCGGACGTAGACATCGAACGGTACGCTCGAGTCGCCCGTTCGGTGGAACCGGAATGACGCGGTATCGCCTTCGGTAATGTCGGCGGCCGGCGCCGTCAAGGAGACCGACGGCCTCGGATCGGTAACGACACGGACGGTTGCACTCGCCGTAGAGCCAAACCGATATGAATGATCGCTTGATTCGACAAGGGAGAGCGTTATCGCGCCGTCTGCTTCATTGGTGGCGTCGTCCACCGTGGGCACGAACAGTCCTACATAGCTTTGGGACGATGGGAAGGTCACCCGTATCAGTGCGCCGTCTACGACCGGCTGCCCGGCGATCGTGGCCGTAGAGGGCACAAACCGCTGGTCGAGCCGCACGAGGATCACCACGGTCAGCTCTCCATCGCCACTGGTCCGTACCAAGCGGAACTCGGCGGTTTCGCCTTCGTCGATCGTGTTGGCACGGAACGCGTTGACGAGGTAGACCTTCGGCGCGGTGTCGTTGTCAAGGACCTGCGCCGTATCGTGGGACAACGTGCCGGTTACGTAATCGGCATTGGTCGGGCGGAGCACCTCTACCGTGATGGTGGCGGATTGCTCGAAAACCGCGTCATCGGCGGTGTCGAAGTACACGTTGAGAAGGGAACTGCCCGCCGGTAGGGTCAGGTCCACGTCGCCGCCGTGCGGCAGGTCCGCCCCGAATGAATTCGCACCGGTAAACATGTCTCCGGTGATGCTTACCCGCAGACGTACCGTCAACGGCCGTGCGTTGGAGCCGCCGAGGCGAAACACCGTGAATGGAACGCGCTGGCCCTCGGTTCGTGTCTGGTAGGTCGTCCAGGTCGAGACGACGGTCGGTCTGTCATCGTCGGTCACTCGCGTCCTGGCCGTACGCGGCGTGGCGGCCGTGTACCCGGTCCCATCAAGCACCCGCACGCTGATCGTCCCGTCCGGCTCATCCACGCGGTCGTTCTCCGTGGTGATCCGCAGCATGGTGGTGCTGGCCTCGCTTCCGGTGCGCTCGGCAAACGTCACCTCGCGCGTGGACGTCGCCCCCATCGTGCCGGTCACCTCCACGCTTACCGTCATCGGCTCCACGCCGATATCCCGGCTCAATGTGAACTGCGCCACCTCGCCCTCTTCAATCTCGGCCTCTGCCGCGGTGATCGTCACCACCGGCTTGCTCACCGCCTTGCGGTACACCGGCGATGCCGTGCCGGTGTTGCCGTGCGCGTCCTCGTAGACACCCGCCGGCAACTGCACCTCCACCTCGCCGGCCGCCACCGGCGTCACCAGTACCGTCCAGGTCGGGTCAGCGTCCACCGCGACAGGTTCCCGCAGGAGCTCGCTGAGCGTGCCGTTGCGCACCCGGAAGTCCGCCACCGCGAGCGCCGACACCGCCTCGCTGAACCGCATCGTCAGCAGCAGCGGCTCGCCCACTACCGCCACCCCGGCCTGCCCGGCCGACCACCCCTCCAGCGCCGGTCCCACGCCGTCCACCTTGTGCCCGGTCTGCGCCGTAAGCGCCGTCAACAGGGGCGTGGCTCCTCCTGCCAGACTCAGCGTCCCGCCGTTCGTCTGCAGCCCGTTCGCCGCCACCGATATACCTATTCCATCCACGTCCCCGGGCTCCACCGTGTACGAGAACGTCAGCGTCGTGCTCCCCGAGCCGCCCTCGTAGCCCGCCACTCGCGTGCCGCCTCCCAACCCCAGCACGAGCTGCGGCGTCCCGCTTACCGTCGCCACCGCGCTGAACGTCGCCGCCAGCTCGATCTCGTCACCAGTCGCGTAGGTCGCAGCGCTGCCCGGATCGGATACGATCGCCACCGTTGCCGCCGCGACCGTCGACGGCGGCACGAGATCGTCGTCCGTCACCGCCACCGTCGCCGCAGTGAAGGCGATCGCTCCCTCCACCTTGGCGCCAGCCCCCGGCGAGATGGTCGCCGTCACCGAGCCGTCCGTCTCCACCACGCTGTCGTCGTCGAGCGCAACGCAGACGTTGCGCCTGCTCTGCTCCATGCGCACCGTTTGCGTGCTCGCTCCCGACAGGTAGCTGCCCTGCTCGGTGATCGTCAGCGGCACCTCCACCCACGCGTTCTCGCTCGCCCCCAGTCCGGTCACGTTGTCCACACTCAACGAGAACCACGCACAGCCGCTGCCCTCCGTCACCGACTCACTCAGCGCGCTCACGCTCGCCACCGCCACGTCATCGTCCACGATCGGCAGCGCCACGCTGCTCGCCTGCCCGTCCACGCGCCACGTCGCCGCATCCCGCAGCACCACCGACAGCGTTCGGTCAAAGCTCAGCTCCGTGTCCTGCGCCGTGGCCAGCGTCAACATGCCACTCTCCGCGCCGGCTCCGAACGTCACCGTATGCGCCGTGTAGTCCGCCGCGCCGGCTCCGTAATCCACCATGATCGCGAACGCTTCGTCGGCTGCTCCCGTGCGGGTCACCGTGAACTCCACCGAGTCCCCTTCGGCCACCTCGGTCGCCGTCGTGCTCAGCGTCACCACCGGCAGGTCGTCGTCGGTCACCGTCACCGTCGCCGCGTTGCCGTCACTGGCCACCTGCGCGAACCTGCCGCCTGCCGCCAGGCTGATGGTGGCCGTGACCGATCCCTCCGCCTCGACGGCCGTGTCGTCGTCGAGCGCCACACACACCGTCTTCGTCGGCCCGTCAGTGGCGCCGAGCATGCGTACCGTCTGCCGCGCAGCGCCGGCGAGAAAGTCGCCCTCGGTCGTGACGTCGATCAGCACGTCCACGAAGTGGAGGTCGCTGCCGATGAAGCCGTCGGTGTTGGAATGCACCAACCGGAACCACGCGCATTGCCGGCTTTCGCTCACGCTCGCCAGCACCGGCTCGATGCGCACCGTCGGAATGTCCACGTCCCGAATCGGTATGCGGATCGGTGTTGCACTGGCGGGCACCCGATAGTTCGTCCCCGCCGCCGCTACCACCTCTACCTGCAACACTGCGTCTGTCCGGTAGTTGGAATATGCCCGCACCGGCACGCTGAACTCCACCGTACTGCTCGATCGCCCAAAGACCACCTCTTGCAGAACGGTGTTGGGCGTTCCTATCCGGTCCGGGAACGTGGCGCGCACCGTAAACCCCAATGCATCCGAAGCCAGTCCGATACGGGTAGCCGTGAACGCCACCGACTCCCCTTCCGTCACCTGTACGGCCGTCGTCGCGATGATCACCGCCGCAAAGTCGTTATCCACCACGGCAACCACGGCACGCGAAGGATCCCCAAGCAGATAGCTCGTGTCGTTTGGCACTTCCAAGGACAAATTGACCGCACCTCTGTTCTCGTCCACAAGGTCGTCGACGGTAGGCACCGTGAAAGACACTGCCGTCTGCCCGGCCGTGAAATTGACCGGGATGCTTGCGCCGTGCGTGACGGCAACCGGTGCCGCCGGATCCACATAATCTCCGGCAAGCTCGACCCGGAACGCTGCCACGAGCGTGCCCGCGTCATCGGAACGCTGCACGCTGAAGAGCGCCTGTTCTCCCTCGATAATCGATGCGTCAATCGCGTGGATGGTGACGGTTTGCGCAGCGTCGTTGTCGAGCACCGTCACCGTATCGCGACGCGATACACCGGTGGCGTAGGGCGCGTATGCCGGGCGCAGCACCTCCAGCGTCACCGTGCCGGGAGATCCGATCCGGCTGTCATCGTCGGTATCGAACAGGAGTGTCTTGGAATCGGCCCCCGCTGGAATAGTCGCCTGAACGGTCGCCACGTAGCTTGCGCTACCGTTACTCGGAATACTCGCGCCGAACGAGGTCGTGCCGGCAAGCACGTCCCCGGTCACGGTCACCTGCAGGTGTACCGTCACCGGTTGTGCCAACGTGGAGGCTGTACTCCGGCTCAACGTGAAACGAACACTCTGCCCCTCGGTTCGTGTCGGGTAGGTGCTCGAGACCGAGACGACGGGTGGCGTGTCGTCATCGGTTACCCGTGTCCTGGCCGTACGCGGCGTGCCCACCGTGTACCGGCGGCCGGCGAGCACCCGTACGCTGATCGTCCCGTCCGGCTCATCCACCCGGTCGTTCTCCGTAGCGATCCCCAGCAAGGTTGCCTGGCTTCCCGTGCGGAACGTCACTGTGCGCGTAGACGTCTGCCCGGTCGTGTCGGTCACCTCCAACGTCGCCGTAGTCGAAGCCAGGCCGATGTCTTTGCTCAGCGTGAACTGCGCCGTCTCCCCCTCGTCGATCTCGGCCTTCGCCGCGGTGATGGTCAGCGCCGACTCGCGCGCCGCCTTGCGGTACACCGGCGATGCCGCGCCTAGGTTGCCATGGGCATCCTCGTAGACACCCGCCGGCAACTCCACCTCCACCTCGCCGGCCGCGTCGGGAATCACCGTTATGTACCGCGTCAGCGGGCCGGTCCACAAGGGTTCGTGCGCCAGGAACTTGGCGTTGCGAACTCGAAAGTCCTCCAGCGCAAGCCCCGACACGGGCTCGCTGAACCGCATCGTCACCCGTAGGTCGTCGCCCACTACCGCCACCCCGGCCTGCCCGTCCGACCACGCCTCCAACGCCGGTCGCACGCCGTCCACCTTGTGCCCGGTCTGCGCCGTAAGCGCCGTCAACCGCGGCGTGGCTCCTCCTGCCAGGCTCAGCGTCCCGCCGTTCGTCTGCAGCCCGTTCGCCGCTACCGATATGCCATCTGCATCCTCATCGCCCGTCTCGACCGTGTATGAGAACGTCAGCGTCGTGCTCCCCGAGCCGCCATCGTAGCTAGCCACTCGCGTGCCGCCTCCCAACCCCAGCACGAGCTGCGGCGTCCCGCTTACCGTCGCCACCGCGCTGAACGTCGCCGCCAGCTCGATCTCGTCACCAATCGCGTAGGTCGCAGCGCTGCCCGGATCGGATACGATCGCCACCGTCGCCTCCGACACGACCTGCGGCACGAGATCGTCGTCCGTCACCGTCACCGTCGCCGCAGTGAAGGCGATCGCTGCCTCCACCTTGGCGCCAGCCCCCGGCGAGATGGTCGCCGTCACCGAGCCGTCCGTCTCCACCAGGCTGTCGTCTTCAAGCGCAACGCAGACGTTGCGGCTGCTCTGCTCCATGCGCATCGTTTGCGTGCTCGCTCCCGACACGTAGCTGCCCTGCTCGGTGATCGTCAGCGGCACCTCCACCCACGCGTTCTCGCTCGCCCCCAGTCCGGTCACGTTGTCCACACTCAACGAGAACCACGCACAGCCGCTGCCCTCCGTCACCGACTCACTCAGCGCGCTCACGCTCGCCACCGCCACGTCATCGTCCACGATCGGCAGCGCCACGCTGCTCGCCTGCCCGTCCACGCGCCACGTCGCCGCATCCCGCAGCACCACCGACAGCGTTCGGTCAAAGCTCAGCTCCGTGTCCTGCGCCGTGGCCAGCGTCAACATGCCACTCTCCGCGCCGGCTCCGAACGTCACCGTGTGCGCCGTGTAGTCCGCCGCGCCGGCTCCGTAATCCACCATGATCGCGAACGCCTCGTCGGCTGCTCCCGTGCGGGTCACCGTGAACTCCACCGAGTCCCCTTCGGCCACCTCGGTCGCCGTCGTGCTCAGCGTCACCACCGGCAGGTCGTCGTCGGTCACCGTCACCGTCGCCGCGTTGCCGTCACTGGCCACCTGCGCGAACCTGCCGCCTGCCGCCAGGCTGATGGTGGCCGTGACCGATCCCTCCGCCTCGGCGGTCGCGTCGTCGTCGAGCGCCACACACACCGTCTTCGTCGGCCCGTCAGTGGCGCCGAGCATGCGTACCGTCTGCCGCGCAGCGCCGACGAGAAAGTCGCCCTCGGCCGTAGCGTCGATCACCACCTCCACGAAGCGGTCGTCGCTGCCGATGAAGCCGTCGGTGTTGGAATGCACCAACTGGAACCACGCGCACTGCCGGCTTTCGCTCACGCTCGCCAGCACCGGATCGATGCGCACCGTCGGAGTGTCCACGTCCCGAATCGGTATGCGGATCGGTGTTGCACTGGCGGGCACCCGATAGTTCGTCCCCGCCGCCGCTACCACCTCTACCTGCAACACTGCGTCTGTCCGGTAGTCGGGATATGCCGGCACCGGCAGGCTGAACTCCACCGTGCTGCTGCCCACAGGGAATGTCACGGCGGTATGAGAGACCGCGGACGCTCCCTGCTTGTCCGGCGCGGTGACGCGCACGGTGCCTGCAAGCTCCACGGTAGCATCACCCACGCGGGAGGCCACGAAATTGACCCGAGATCCTTCGATCGCCTCTCCGGCCGCCGTCGCCACCGTAAACTCGGGCAGGTCGTTGTCGTTTACGGCCGCCGTGGCGCGGTGTGGGTTGCCGAGCCGATAGCTGCCATCGCTCGGGGAGCGGATGGACAAGGTGATAGCGCCGTCGAACTCGTCCAGATCGTCGTTGACGGTCGGCACCTGCACCGTAACCGCCCTCTGGCCGGCTCCGAAGCTGGCCGGAATCACCGCGCCGTCCATGACAGGGACGCCACCGATCTCGGTCGCCGCGGCGATGATGTCGCCCACGAACTCGAACCCCACATCTACCGTCTGCGGCGCGCTGCCACCGGAGCGGCGCAACGTGAACATTGCGGTGGCGCCCTCCGTGATCGCGGACTCAGCCGCGCTGATGCTGACCGATTGCGCGCCGTCATCGTCCAGCACCGTCACCGTATCACGGTGGGACGGGCCGGTGACGTAGGACGCATTGGCGCGGCGCAGCAACTCCACCGTCACCGTGCCGGGCGGACCGGCGACGCTGTCGTCGTCGGTGTCGAACCGCAGCCTCAGGCTGCTGGAGCCCCGCGGGATGGATGCGTCAACTTCCACTGCATAGGAGTCTCCGCTACCGGCGGGAAGGGTGGCGCCGAAGGAAGTCGTCCCGGCGAGCACGCCCCCGGTTACGGTCACCCGCAGGCGTACCCCCAACTCCGACGCAGCCGCCCCCGCACGCTGAAGCGTGAACAGCACCGGCGCTCCCTCGCTAAAGGATCGTCGGATCGACCGGAGCGACACCATCTCCGGCGCATCGTCGATCCAGACCGCCGCCTGGTGCATCGCACCGGTGCGGTAGTCGCCGCTGGGGGGGAGCGCGGCACGCATAGGCCCGCCGGGAGTGGCGTCGGATGGCACGGGGACCGCAACCTCGACGACACTCGGTTTCCCCGCTCTCGGGGGGCGAATATACACGCCGTGAGGGATCATACGCGGCCCGTCATGCGACGGATAGGTAATCTGAAGGTAAATCAATAAAATACCACCGCCGAGATCGCGCGTGATCCTGAACGTGGCTGCCTCCCCGGCTGCAACGGTCGGCTCTACCGCAGTGATGGTCATCATCGGCTTGCGCGCCGCCTTGCGGTACACCGGCGATGCCGCGCCGGTGTTGCCGTGCGCGTCCTCGTAGGCACCCGCCAGCAACTCTACCTCCACCTCGCCGGCCGCCGTCGGCTTCACCACGAACGCCCATATGACATCAAGGACCGGGGCGCCAGGTAGTTGCGATGACACAGGCGACCGTCTACACCGGCAAGGCAGCAAATCGCTGAGCGTTGCGTTGCGAACCCGGAAATCCTCCAGCTCAAGCCCCGACACGGGCTCGCTGAACCGCATCGTCAGCAGCAGCCGCTCGCCCACTACCGCCACCCCGGCCTGCCGGGTCGACCACGCCTCCAACGCCGGTCGCACGCCGTCCACCTTGTGCCCGGTCTGCGCCGCCAGCGCCGTCAACCGCGGCGTTGTTCCTCCTGCCAAGCTTAGCGTCCCGCCGTTCGTCTGCAGCCCGTTGGTCGCCGCCACCGATATGCCATCTCCATCCACGTCCCCGGTCTCGACCGTGTACGAGAACGTCAGCGTCGTGCTCCCCGAGCCGCCATCGTAGCTAGCCACTCGCGTGCCGCCTCCCAACCCCAGCACGAGCTGCGGCGTCCCGCTTACCGTCGCCACCGCGCTGAACGTCGCCGCCAGCTCGATCTCGTCACCAATCGCGTAGGTCGCAGCGCTGCCCGGATCGGATACGATCGCCACCGTCGCCTGCGACACGACCTGCGGCACGAGATCGTCGTCCGTCACCGCCACCGTCGCCGCAGTGGAGGCGATCGCTGCCTCCACCTTGGCGCCAGCCCCCGGCGAGATGGTCGCCGTCACCGAGCCGTCCGTCTCCACCACGCTGTCGTCGTCGAGCGCAACGCAGACGTTGCGGCTGCTCTGCTCCATGCGCACCGTTTGCGTGCTCGCTCCCGACACGTAGCTGCCCTGCTCGGTGATCGTCAGCGGCACCTCCACCCACGCGTTCTCGCTCGCCCCCAGTCCGGTCACGTTGTCCACACTCAACGAGAACCACGCACAGCCGCTGCCCTCCGTCACCGACTCACTCAGCGCGCTCACGCTCGCCACCGCCACGTCATCGTCCACGATCGGCAGCGCCACGCTGCTCGCCTGCCCGTCCACGCGCCACGTCGCCGCATCCCGCAGCACCACCGACAGCGTTCGGTCAAAGCTCAGCTCCGTGTCCTGCGCCGTGGCCAGCGTCAACATGCCACTCTCCGCGCCGGCTCCGAACGTCACCGTGTGCGCCGTGTAGTCCGCCGCGCCGGCTCCGTAATCCACCATGATCGCGAACGCTTCGTCGGCTGCTCCCGTGCGGGTCACCGTGAACTCCACCGAGTCCCCTTCGGCCACCTCGGTCGCCGTCGTGCTCAGCGTCACCACCGGCAGGTCGTCGTCGGTCACCGTCACCGTCGCCGCGTTGCCGTCACTGGCCACCTGCGCGAACCTGCCGCCTGCCGCCAGGCTGATGGTGGCCGTGACCGATCCCTCCGCCTCGACGGTCGCGTCGTCGTCGAGCGCCACACACACCGTCTTCGCCGGCCCGTCGGTGGCGCCGAGCATGCGTACCGTCTGCCGCGCAGCGCCGGCGAGAAAGTCGCCCTCGGCCGTAACGTCGATCAGCACGTCCACGAAGTGGTCGTCGCTGCCGACGAAGCCGTCGGTATTGGAATGCACCAACCGGAACAACGCGCACTGCTGGCTCTTGCTCACGCTCGCCAGCACCGGCTCGATGCGCACCGTCGGAATGTCCACGTCCCGAATCGGTAGGCGGATCGGTGTTGCACTGGCGGGCACCCGATAGTTCGTCCCCGCCGCCGCTACCACCTCTACCTGCAACACTGCGTCTGTCCGGTAGTTGGAGTATGCCGGCACCGTCAGGTTGAACTCCGCCGTGCTGCTGGCCGCCGCGAAAATTACCTGTGCCAGTGTGCTCTCCGGATTGCTCTGCACATCCGGCGTCGTAGCGCGCACCGTGATCTCTAGCGCCGCGGACGTGTCTCCAGCTCGGGTCGCCGTCAACGCAACCGTCCCACCTTCCGTGGCCGTCATGGCGGTGGTCGCGATGGTGACCTCCGCGCCGTCATTGTCGTCGACCTGAACCGCTGCCCGCACCGGATTGCCGCGCAAGTACGCACCGGTGCTGTCCTGATCAACGAACAGGGTGATGGTACCCCGGCCTTCGTTCGAGTCATCGTCAACGGTCGGTACGGCCAACGCGGCCGTGGCCTGGCCGATCCCGAAGGTAGCCGGTATCTGAACGGGTGGCGTTTGCGTGTAGGGCGACGATGCCGGGACGAAGTCACCGTCCAGCAGTACGCCGATCTGTACGCGCAGCGTCCGGCTGACGTTGGAGCGCCGCACAACAAAGAACGCGGTTTCGCCCTCGGTAATGCGTGCTTGATCCGCGCGGATGCTGACCTCTTGCCGCGGGTCGTTGTCGAGCACCAACACGCTGTCGCTGTGGAATTGACCGGTGACGTATGGCGCGTTCTCGGGGCGCTGCAACACCACAACCAGCGAGCCGCTTGTCTCGTGCCGCGCGTCGTCTTCGGTGTAAAATAGTATGTTTTTCGTTCTCACCCCCGCCGGGATCGTTAACGACATGTCCGCGCCGCCGCCATTCCCCGCGGGAACGCGGGCCCCAAATGACGTTGCGCCGGTGAACAGGTCTCCGGTCGTGCGCACTTTCAGGTGCACGATCAACGGAGGAGTGCTGGAGCCGCCAACCCGTTGTATGGTGAACGGAATCGGCTGTCCTTCGATACGGGTCGCGTGCCGTCTCCAGATCCAGACCACGGTGGGGTTGTCGTCATCGGTCACCCGGGTTCTGGCCGTACGCGGCGTGCCGGCCGTGTACCCGGTCCCATCAAGCACCCGCACGCTGATCGTCCCGTCCGGCTCATCCACGCGGTCGTTCTCCGTGGTGATCCGCAGCATGGTGGTGCTGGCCTCGCTTCCGGTGCGCTCGGCAAACGTCACCTCGCGCGTGGACGTCGCCCCCATCGTGCCGGTCACCTCCACGCTTACCGTCATCGGCTCCACGCCGATATCCCGGCTCAATGTGAACTGCGCCACCTCGCCCTCTTCAATCTCGGCCTCTGCCGCGGTGATCGTCACCACCGGCTTGCTCACCGCCTTGCGGTACACCGGCGATGCCGTGCCGGTGTTGCCGTGCGCGTCCTCGTAGACACCCGCCGGCAACTGCACCTCCACCTCGCCGGCCGCCGCCGGCGTCACCAGTACCGTCCAGGTCGGGTCAGCGTCCACCGCGACAGGTTCCCGCAGGAGCTCGCTGAGCGTGCCGTTGCGCACCCGGAAGTCCGCCACCGCGAGCGCCGACACCGCCTCGCTGAACCGCATCGTCAGCAGCAGCGGCTCGCCCACTACCGGCACCCCGGCCTGCCCGTCCAACCACGCCTCCAGCGCCGGTCGCACGCCGTCCACCTTGTGCCCGGTCTGCGCCGTAAGCGCCGTCAACCGCGGCGCCGCTCCTCCTGCCAGGCTCAGTGTCGCGCCGTTCGTCTGCAGCCCGTTCGCCGCTACCGATATGCCATCTGCATCCTCATCGCCCGTCGCCACCGTGTACGAGAACGTCAGCGTCGTGCTCCCCGAGCCGCCCTCGTAGCTCGCCACTCGCGTGCCGCCTCCCAACCCCAACACGAGCTGCGGCGTCCCGCTTACCGTCGCCACCGCGCTGAACGTCGCCGCCAGCTCGATCTCGTCACCAGTCGCGTAGGTCGCAGCGCTGCCCGGATCGGATACGATCGCCACCGTTGCCGCCGCGACCGTCGACGGCGGCGTGCCATCGTCGTCCGTCACCGTCACCGTCGCCGCAGTGGAGGCGATCGCTGCCTCCACCTTGGCGCCAGCCCCCGGCGAGATGGTCGCCGTCACCGAGCCGTCCGTCTCCACCACGCTGTCGTCGTCGAGCCCAACGCAGACGGTGCGCCTGCTCTGCTCCATGCGCACCGTTTGCGTGCTCGCTCCCAACAGGTAGCTGCCCTGCTCGGTGATCGTCAGCGGCACCTCCACCCACGCGTTCTCGCTCGCCCCCAGTCCGGTCACCTTGTCCACACTCAACGAGAACCACGCGCAGCCGCTGCCCTCCGTCACCGACTCACTCAGCGCGCTCACGCTCGCCACCGCCAAGTCATCGTCCACGATCGGCAGCACCACGCTGCTCGCCTGCCCGTCCACGCGCCACGTCGCCGCATCCCGCAGCACCACCGACAGCGTTCGGTCAAAGCTCAACTCCGTGTCCTGCGCCGTGGCCAGCGTCAACATGCCACTCTCCGCGCCGGCTCCGAACGTCACCGTATGCGCCGTGTAGTCCGCCGCGCCGGCTCCGTAATCCACCATGATCGCGAACGCTTCGTCGGCTGCTCCCGTGCGGGTCACCGTGAACTCCACCGAGTCCCCTTCGGCCACCTCGGTCGCCGTCGTGCTCAGCGTCACCACCGGCAGGTCGTCGTCGGTCACCGTCACCGTCGCCGCGTTGCCGTCACTGGCCACCTGCGCGAACCTGCCGCCTGCCGCCAGGCTGATGGTGGCCGTGACCGATCCCTCCGCCTCGACGGTCGCGTCGTCGTCGAGCGCCACACACACCGTCTTCGCCGGCCCGTCGGTGGCGCCGAGCATGCGTACCGTCTGCCGCGCAGCGCCGGCGAGAAAGTCGCCCTCGGCCGTGACGTCGATCAGCACGTCCACGAAGTGGTCGTCGCTGCCGAAGAAGCCGTCGGTATTGGAATGCACCAACTGGAACCACGCGCACTGCTGGCTCTCGCTCACGCTCGCCAGCACCGGCTCGATGCGCACCGTCGGAATGTCCAGGTCCCGAATCGGTAGGCGGATCGGTGTTGCACTGGCGGGCACCCGATAGTTCGTCCCCGCCGCCACTTCTACCTCGAACACCGCGTCCGTCCGGTAGTTGGAGTAGCCCGGCACCCGCAGGCTGAACTCCGCCGTGGTGCTGTCTGCCTCGAACGTGACCCGGTGCAGTCGATGCAATGGCACGCCGATCTGATTCGGCGCCGTGGCTTGGACAGTGACAGCCAAGGGCGCGCTGGCGCTGCCGGTGCGGGTGGCGGTGAATCCCACCGATCTTCTTTCCGTCACCTGGCTGGCCGTAGAGGCTATGGTCACCTCCGGGGGCTGGACCGCTTGCGCACCTGCGACCGCCGCAGCAAACACTCCCGCCACCCACATTGCGAGACCGACACTGCAGCGTCGCGCCCGGTGAGACCGACGCCCCGGACGAGTCCCGCACGGTGCTGACGGTTCGATCGTGACGCAGCCCTTGGCTCGGCGTCGGGTTTCATGGCACATCGCACAGTGCTATTTGCAAAGTGCATGCCAGGCCGGATCAAGGGACGTAATTGACCGTTATGCAATAAATAATTCAATCCAATACCAATCGCGGTGGGTGATTGCGAGCGTCTCAGGACAGGCCACCGGCAGCCATGTCCGCCCCTCGGTCAAGCCGCGGGTATCCGAGCAATTCTTTTCACGGAAGCGAGTAGCCGCGCTTGCCGGGGGTCTGTGCAGCGGTACTGTAGCCAAATATGCGGCTGTGACTTGTTCTGCGACACTCTCGCCTCAACAGCCAACAGCCGGGAGTGAGGCCGCCGGTGCCGAGCACACCGCCGCCGAGCCGCCGCCCGCCCGCCGAGTACCCTCGGCTTTCGCCAGCGCCGCCGCCGACCACTACCCGAGGACGGCGGCTTCGCCTACGGCCTCGGTGGCCTGATCCGGATTCACGAACCGGCCTGCGCCAGGACGTTCGCAGGTCGCTCCGCCTACTTCGTGTCTGCGCACCTTTGCGTTTTCGAGCGATATTGGTATCCGTTCGCGCGGTTCGATATGCTTTCATGCGGGCGAACGAACTGCGTTGCGGATCATCAACGTCATATCGGTGCGCATTCGCGCGCTGCCGGTCATGCTGCTCGGATGCCTGTTGATCGTGCTAGTCGTGGCAGCCTGCTCTGCACAGATCCCCTCGCGCACCGCGTCCATGCCCACCCCGCCAACGGCTGTCCCGCCGACCCCGCAGCCGGACAGTCCTCTCACCCAACAGCCGGAAGTAACGATCCGCGCACGCCATAGTGCAGCAACCGAGGGCGACATCGTGGAGTTCGCGGTCATCGCTTCACCGGCTCCAGCGACGGATTTGCAGGTCAGCGTGGCGCTGCCAGCTCGCAGCAATCAAGAGTCTCGATCTCTGTCCCCCGCCGGGGAGATCGCTTTCCTTGATTGTTCGAGAGTTCAAGCCAGGAGACTTCGACGGACTCACGGGACTGCGGACGATGATCATGACGTTGGCGATTCTGGATAGAGCTTCCCCGTAGCGTGCTGGCGGCACAGCTACGATCTGAAGGACTACGACCTGACTCCCGAAGCGGTTGACGCAGCGTTCTCTCGCTACCGGCGTTTCATCGCCGGCCGCGGCATCCGCATCTGACGGTAGAAAGCCCGGCTACGCGACTGCCCTGCCCGCCATGAACGGGACGAACGCCGGTGTCAGGTGGAAGATTCCCTTGATGGTGACGTCGTAGAGCCGGTCCCAGTCCTGCTCCGTGCAGCGCATCCCGGACGTGATCCGCCGTTGACGTTGAAGCGCCAGCGCCGCCACGCCCGTTATCAGTTCCATGAGAGTCTTACGTACCGTTTACAGCCGCGTTGCCCCGCTGGCAACGCTGATCGTCTTCGCATCTCTCGTGGGATGCATGGAGCTTCTGGAGGAGCCGACGTCGGCGGGTCCGCCGCTGAACGACATGCCAAAACCGTCCGCCATGACGTCGGTCACGGTGCGGGTCGCCGGGCCGCTCATCATTGCGCCGGCACGGAGCAGCCACGCCGTTCTTGCCTCGGCAAAGGGCGACCACGCCGACATCACGTCGGTCACGGTCACCGTGGCCGGCGAGAACGCCCTCGGCAACCACCAGGATCCGCTCGCCACCGCCGCTCTCGAGCGGACGCCGGATGGCGTGTGGGCGGGAACCCTGTCCGGACTCACCGTCGGTCCGGAGCTGGACTTCGCGGCCGAGGCGCACAACGGCAATGGCGACGTGATCTTCACCGGCACGCACGCGCAAGTGCTCGCAAGCGTGGGCGCGCAGATCACCATCCGGCTGAACGCAGTCGACGACGGCGTGGACAACCGGCTCCCGAAAGTGACCGCGATCAGCGTCAGCAACGTCTCGACCGGCGTTCCGGCCCAAGTGAGCGTTACTGTACAGGGGTCCGGCTCGGAACAACTCGATTACGAATTCTCCGGCGGTACGTTCGATCCTGCCAGTGGGCAGGTCACCCTCGCATCCGGCACCGGAACCATCACCAGTACGTACGAGACGCCCGACATCGTGGGGTGGTACACCGCACAAATCGCGCTGTCCAATGCCCAGGGAAACCGCATCGAGGTGGACTTTCAGATCCAGGTGCGGACCGCCAGCCTCACGGCCAGGATCGGACCTGCCGTGCGCGCCTTCACCGGCAAGCGCACGCCCGCCGGGGTCCGTTGGACCGCCAACGTCTCAACCGCCGGAGACGGCATCGGCGTCTCCTATGCCTGGGCGTTCACCGATTCCGAGAACGACGCCGGAACCTTCACCAATCCGTCCGCGAACCCCACGATTCTGACCGGCTACTCGGTGTCGACCGCCGGTACGCTGTCGGTCACGGTCACCGACGCGGACGGCCTGACCACCACTGCTTCCGTCGGGCTGGCTGCCGGCCTGTTCCCCGAACTGACGCTGATGCCGACATCGGCGGCGCTGGTCATCAACGAGATCGACTACGACCAGGACGGCAGCGGTGATGCCGCCGAGTTCCTTGAGATCCTGAACCCCGGCTCGGGCTCGGTCGACCTGTCCGGGTACCGCATCGAGCTGGTGGACGGCGCCGACGATGAGCCGTACCAGTCGTTCGAGAGTACCGCGCAACTCGCCGCCGGCGGCTTTCTGGTGCTCGCCAAGCAGGCGGTCATCGACGATCCCAACCTGGTTCCGGCGGGTACGGCTACGCTGGCGCTCGGCAGCGCCAGCATCACCAACGGACCCGACGGCGTGCGCATCGTGACGAAGGCGGACGGACGGGTGGTGGATGCGGTCCACTACGAAGGCGTCGTCCCGGGCTCGGGCGAGGGCTCGCCGGCCGCGCAGGACCCCGCCACCGCCTCTACCTCGATCGGCAGGTGCCCCTCCGGCTTCGACAGCAACGACAACGGCCTCGACTTCCGGGAGATGCCGGCAACGCCGGGCGCCGCCAACACCTGCTCGTAGCAGGCCACGAATCGTGCCCGGGCGCGCGGCGATGCAGCGCGCGCCCGGGTCACGAGCAAACAATGCGGTCTCCCGCGTGCCCCCAACGCGACTGACGCCCCGGAGCGGATACCAATACTGAAGGCGCCGTTTGGGGAAATGTGCGTTGACTGGGAAAGAGAGTCCGCTTCAGGCTGCTTGAAGCATGCACACCCCTATTGGTGTCGTGCCGCTTCCGATACTACGTGGCATGCGTAAACAACATTCCCAGAATAAGCGATAAAGGGCGGATCGGACAGGGGAGTGACCAGGATCTGGCAGAATTGGCACGTTACACGCGCTTTTCGATGTGGAAATGCGGCTCGGATATCATTCCTAGGGCGAATAGATTGCCAACCCGATAATGAACAGGGTCACGTCAACATGCGGCGGTAGAATCGACTTTCTGTGGCAGTCTCGGGGCGCACCTATCCGTGCCACGAGACTAACAAGAGCAGCCGTCTAGACCGGGAGCGCAGCGAGCCGGGAGAACGCTTTACCGAACCTCTGATAGTACTCACCCGCAGGCAGTTTGAGCAGCACGCCACGCCCAGTCGTTGCCACTATCCCCGCTTGGCATATCCACAGATACAAAAAGCGCTTGAAACGCAGCACCGCTCCATCGCCAAGCTGAAGCAGATTCAGCATCCAGGTCTTCAGGTTCCAGGCCAGCGCAGCGATCAGAAAGTATGCTCGGTTGGCCGCCAGAAATCCGGTCGGGACATGGGACAGTCCCAACCCATGCTTGAAGTCCTTAATCAGATTCTCTTGGTTGCCTCGCCCCTGCGCGATGCGCAGCACCGCAGTGTTGCTGCGCGTCGAGTTGGTCACCACGATCCAGTAGGCGTACTTCCTCATGCCATCGTCCAGGTACAATTGCTTGTCATCCTTGTCGATGATCGGCGTCCGCTTGATCACAAACCGGTACGGCTCACTCCAACTGTCAGGGCGAAATACCATCGACGCTATCTCGGGCTTGCCTTTGAACCAGCTCTTCGGCCGGCGCTCTATGGTGATCTTCCGCTTCAGGTTCTCCCGCCGCTTGCGCCGGCGCCCGCTGCGCCCCCCTCTGCTTAACTCGTTGGCCTGAAATGGTTTCCATGCGCTTGCCGGGAGCGCATGCACGGCCTTCATCACATTCGCGTGCTTCTTGGCCACGATGAAGAACTCTACTCCCCTCGCCGCGCAGATCTGCACCAGTTTTTGGTCATAGTAGCCACTGTCGGCACGCATCCGCACCGCCCGAAAGTGTTCCCCCACCCGCTTGATCATTCCCGGTAGTACGTCCTGGCTGCCGTAGCTGGTGTGCCGGTAGCCTTCCCGCAGATCCATATAGAGCAGGTCACCGGTCTCCGCCAGCGGTAGGGTCGAGGACTGGCGCGCCGCCTGTAGGGTCCAGTGAATCCGGCCCCACTGGTCACGTTTCCAGCCCCCGCCTCGTCAAACGCAGCATGCGGATTTCCCGCACTACGCTTTCCTGCCTGCTTCGCGTCAAGGGTTATGTGGCCGTTCGCGTCGGGAGCGCTTTCAGAGCAGCCCATAGCAGCCGCGTCCTACTCCACCTCTTCCAACCGTGCCCCCAGTGTTTCCGCTGGGTTCAGCCTTCTCCTTCACGTATATCCTCTGTCTCAGGTCCCGCAGTTCATCGGCGCCTTTATCATCTCGCCTCTGCCTCCCTTGTTGCCAAAGTCATTACAGACAGCGGGGCCGCTTCCCTCCACCGGCGTTACCCGGCTTCCCTGGTACTACCAACCCCTCCGCCACCCTCTCGCCTGTCAGCCGACTTCCCGGTGCTCCCGGTTATACGGCCTACCTTTGCTCCGCCGATTTCTCGCCGGGGCGAGGAGGGCTTCTCCAGTTGCTTAGCGCGTCCTCGTCACCGTGCCGTCGCTACCACCCCGCCAGAGTGTCACAGCGCTTCAGCCAGTCTGCGCTACGCCATGCCGCCTTCGTCCTACGGAAACGGACTCGGCCTCCGGATCTAATGTGTTCTCGAGGCTACCTGTGCGTTCACTCTCGTTACGGCCCGGTAACTCGCCGACCACCCTTTACGGTGGCCGTGTCAATGGGCTTCAGGTCATCGGTCTCCCTCCTCCCTGCCATCCAAGCTACGGGGCTCTGGCTCTTACCCCGGCGGGTCTGTTCCCCCGCTGAACGCGCCAGCCTTTGCTGGACGCACTCCCGTACAGCACGCTATAGCTCCACGTGTTGTTGTAGGCGAAGTCCGCTCCTTCTTTCTTTTCCCCATACACTTCATGAATCGACGAGTCCAGGTCGATGGTAGCCACCTCACGTCGCACCCGCGGCAGCATGGCGAACGACTGCTGTTGCAGGTCGTCCCCCACCTCACGTAACTCGCTGAGCGCTACCGCATTCCGATCCTCACCAAAGCGCGCCAGAAAGTCGCCTGTCGTGGTCGCATGCGGAATCCGCTCGGTACCCAGTAGCCGCTTTGCTCCCTGATCGTCTCGGAACCGGTTGATGTCGCTGAGCGTGCTCCCCCCCGTCAGCATATTGTAGATCATGGTCAGGATGTGATCGGACTCCGTATACCACTTGCAACGGCGCAACACGCGGACCGCTGCATCGATCGCAGGGGCGACCCCCAGGCGCTCTACGAGCTGTCGTATAATGGCCAACCCAGACCAGCTCGCCAGCGGAGCGCCGCGGTGCTCGGCGACCTGTATCGGTGGATACGAGAATTCCGGTTGACAAGAATCGTCAGTATGGTAATCTGGTGACTGTATCAATTTGGGTCCTCCTTGGTGTTTGACGGGAACGTGTTTAGATACTTTCCACTAAAGCACTTGGGAGGATCTTTTTCAACCCATTAGGAGCCGAATCGCTTATTTAGGGAACATTCCATTTCGCGTCTTCCGCTACTTCTTCTGTGCTGCGTGTGTCGTAGCCCTGCCAAGCTCTGACGGGATCGGGGTAACGGAGGGATAGTAGAGCGTTGCGAGGGGTCGCACGCGCCTGCGAGGACTACGGGATGCGGGCGGCGCGCAGGATCCGGTCGACGCAGTCGGTAACGCCGGTGCGGCTAGTGTCGATGATGGTGTCGGCCGGATCGGGCGGCTCGTAGGCGGCTGCATCCCAGGGGCGCCGGTATACCCCTTGTAGTCGCGCGCTGCCGGGCGACCGCGGGCGAACAGTGGAGGCCACCATGACCACGCCCGGCAGCGCCCGCGCCGACGCCCGGATCTGCTCGGTCGGCGACACCATCGCCACCACCACATCGATGTCGTGCGCCAGGCGGGTGGCCAGGGCGGCGACCCGGCGTACGTTCTCCAGCCGGTCGGCCGCTGAAAAGCCGAGCCCGCGGCTCAGATCGCCGCGGCGCACCACATCGCCGTCGATCAGACACGCCACCCGGCCCCTTTCTCCAAGCGCTCCACCAGAGCGCGGCCGATGGTGGTCTTGCCCGAACAGGGCATGCCGGTGAGCCAGAAAACTGCCATCCGCTACTCGAGTGCCGCGACCATAAGCTGGCGTCCCGAGTTCCCGAGTTCATCAAGGGTTGACAGGGTGTTTTGATTCCGATATTTCCGGGAAGCAAAGATTGTCGGCGATTGCGCCGCGAGGGAGAAAATGAGATGGGAGATTCGGACGGCCGCATTTCGATAGAGCGCGAGAACGTGGAGACGATGCTGACGGTACTCACGAGGCTGAGGGGGATCTTCAACCCCGACCTTTCTGTGCTCAAGGAGAACGCACCGGGCATCGCCGCGTTCGCCGAGCGCACGGAGTCCGGCATCGCACGGCTGCAAGCGCTGCTGGATAACAACGCCGGGGCGACCCTTTCGTTACCGCGCGAGACGGTCGAAACGATGGTGGCACGGTTCAAGAGATTTCGCGGCAACTTCAATCCCGACACTGCGGCGCTCCAGGAAATCGCACCGGGAGTTGCCGGCTTCGCCAAGCGTCTGGAGGGTGCCACCGCGAAGCTCAAGGCGGCATTGAAGTAGGGGTCGGATCAACTTCGCCGCTTTACGGCGATGGTCACCACGTCGGCGTTGCGGAACTTCTGGTGACGCACGGTCGACGCGTAGTGGCGCAACAGGCGCAGTGACGTCTCCGCTCCCGTGCTTGACGCGCTAGGCGCGCCGAGCGTCGCGATTTCGTCTTCCAGATTGCCGAACGTCGACGCGGCGATGAACTCCAGTTCCGCCAGGTCGCGGCCGACGCGCGCCGAGACGCGCAGGCGGTAGCGTTGCTGCAACCGGAGTTCGGGATCGTCGGCGAACGGATCGTCTTCTCCCTTCAGCGAAAGGATCACCACCAGGAACAGGAGGGCCGACGTACACCCCGCCGCGCCGCGCCGCCACGCCGGTAATCTCCGCGATGGCAACGCTGGTGGCGTAGGTGGTGTTCGGCAGGGTGCCGAGCAGGCCGGACAGCAGGTTGCCGATGCCGTCGGTGGCCACGGCGCGCCCTGCACCAGGCTTGTAGTCGGTGGCCCTCGGGCGGCGCCACGACACCCGCTGAATGGCTATCGAATCGCCCACCGTCTCGATGGCGCCGACCAGAGCCAGGAACGTGAACGACGGCAGCAACCAGATGTTGCGCCCGAGCGCCGGAAAGTCCAGCGCGGGCCACGCCGAGAACCGCCGAGAACCGCGGCAACCCGATCCAGTCCGCGTCGAGGACCCGCTGTACGTCGTAGGTGCCGAACACCACGCCGACCGCGCATCAGCAGACTACCCCGACCACCGGCGCCCACACCCGCGCCACGCCGCGCGTGCGCAGGGTGAGGATCATCATCGCCGCCAGCGTGACGCCGGCCTCCAGCGGTGCCGCCGCCGGCGGGGTTCCCGGAGCGTTGTGCGCGAACAGGTCGAAGATGACCGGCGCCAGCGTCACCGGAATCAGCATGATAATGGTGCTGGACACGGTCGGGGTAATCAGCCGCCGCAGATTGGTCAGACGCCGCGCGATTCTGAACAGCGGCAGACACGACAGCATGACCAGGGTCGCCAGCAACGCCGGGCCGCCTTCGTTCAGGGCGGTGATGGACACGGCGATGTATGCCGCCGACGGGCCCATGAGCAGGAGATGGCCGGAGCCCAGCCGCCGGCGGCGCGTGGTCTGCAGCATGGTGGTGAGACCGCTCACGATCAGGGCCGCGAACACCGCCCACGACAAGTAGTCGTCGTCGAGACCGGCACTGCACACCACGATCAGCACCGTCACCACCATACTGGCCAGCGACAGCGCGGCGTACTGCACCGTTCCTGGCGCTGGGCGTCTCCCATCCCTCTGTCGATCAACTCTATCGCAGCGCGAATCGGGCGACAGCGCAACTTTCCGGTCCGTGATGGCGCGCATTGTGGTAAGCTTGGCGCGGCCCGCGCGACCAGATCGCGCCGCCAGCCAAGGAGAAACCGATGTCGGAATTAGAACTGCTCGACGAACTCAAGCAGATCGATACCCCCACGATCACCAATGTAGTGGCCACCTATCCCGGGGATGAGCTATGCCTGAGTTTGTACCACCCCTGGGAAGCGAACTGGTACACCGATAACCGCCTCATGTGCTGGTACCCCGAGCTGGGCCCGATCGCCGGCTACGCGGTTACCTGCACCTACAGCGTCACCGATCCCGGCTACTCCGGGCTGTCGCTGATGGACGTGCTGGAAGAGGCGGACAAGCTCGCAGGGCCCTCGATTTTCTGCTTCGAGCAGCGCTTCCCGCCGGAGCTGGCCGACAAGGTGGGCCTGTCGGGCGGCAACATGACCTCCTCGCTGCGCGCCTGCGGAGCCATCGGCGCGGTGACCAACGGCCCATCGCGCGACATCCACGAGATCCGGCCGATGAAGTTCCAGTACCTGACGCGCGGCATCTGCGCCGGCCACGGCTCGCAGTCGATCCAGGGGGTGCAGGTGCCGGTGAGCCTGTGCGGCATGGACGTGGCGCCGGGCGACATCGTGCACATGGACGAGAATGGCGCGGTCAAGTTTCCCGCCAACCGCCTCGAAGAGGTAGTCACCAACGCCAAGCTGCTGCTGGCCAAGGAAGAGGACCGGGTCGGGCAGTTGTTACAGGCCAAGGGCCTGGCGGAAGTGCGCGCCATCATGAGCGGCCACCAGTACGTGAAGAAATAGCGCAGCGCCAATGCAGGTTACCGGGCTCACCGCGGCCACCCTGATCATACCGTTGCGCACCGGCACCTCGATCGCCAACCGTACGATGACCGAGCGCCACTACACGCTGGTGCGGGTGACCACCGACGGCGGTGTCGAGGGGCTGGGGTTCTGCTACTGCGGCAACGCCGCCGGGTGGGTGGTGACGAGCACGGTGCGCGACCTGCTCGCCCGCCACGTCGTGGGACACGACTCGCACCACACCGAGGGCATCTGGGACGCCATGTACGCCGATGCCCTGCTGGTGGGGCGGCGCGGGGTGGTGTTGCGCGCCATGAGCGCCATCGACATCGCCCTGTGGGACGCCAATGCGAAGGCGGCGCAGCTCCCGCTGTACCGCTACCTGGGCGCGGCACGCGGCGAGACGGTGCCGGCCTACGCCAGCGGCGGCTACTACCTGCCCGGCAAGAGCGAGCAGGATCTGGCTGCCGAGTGCGCGGGCTACGTGGACGCCGGATTCACCGCGGTCAAGATCAAGGTGGGCCGCGTCGACGCGCGCGCGGACGCGGCGCGCATCGCCGCGGTGCGCGCCGCCGTGGGCGACGAGGTGGAGTTGTTCGCCGACGCCAACAACGCCTGGCCCGACGCGGCCAGCGCCATCCGCGCCATCCGTCGCTGGGAGGAGTACGACCTCGGCTGGGTGGAGGAACCGAACCCGCCCGACGAGTTGGCCGCCCATGCGGCGGTCGCCGCTGCAGTAGAGCCGCCGATCGCCACCGGCGAGATCCACCAGACGCGCTGGGACTTTCAGCACATCCTGGACCTGGGCGCCGCCGCCATTTTGCAGCCCGACGCCGCGGTGTGCGGCGGCGTCACCGAGTTCCGGCGCATCGCCGCGCTGGCGGCCGGCCAGGGCATCACCGTGGCCCCGCACTGGCTGGCCGACCTGCACGTGCACCTGGTGGCCGCCACCCCGAACGCCACCTGGGTCGAATACTTCACCGACACCGAGGTGTTGAACCTGATGGAGGTGTTCCGGACCCGCCTCGCCGTGCGCGACGGCGCTCTGGTGCTGCCGCAGGAGCCCGGCCTCGGCATCGTGCTCGACGACGACGCCGTGCAACGCTACTCGCGCGACGGCTGGCGCTAACGCACCTTGATGACCAGCTTGCCGAAGTTGGCGCCGGCGAGCAGGCCGATGAATGCCTCGGGGGAGTTCTCGATTCCCTCGACCACGTCTTCGCGGTACTTCAGCGTGCCGTCCTGCACCCAGCCGGCCAAGCGGCGCAGCGCCTCGTCGTGCTTGGCGGCGAACTGGAATACCAGGAAGCCTTCCATCCGCGCGCGGCGGGTCAGCAGCATGCGCGGGATGTTGCGCGGCCCCTGCGGTGGCGAGGTGGCATTGTAGAACGCGATCTGGCCGCAGATCACGGCGCGGCCGAAGATGGCGATCTGGTCGATGGCGGCGTCGGTGACCGGGCCGCCGACGTTGTCCCAGTACACGTCGATGCCGTGCGGACACAGCTCGCGCAGGCGCGCCGGCACGTCCTCGCGCTTGTAGTCGATGGCGGCGTCGAAGCCGAGCTCGTGCACCACGTAGGCGACTTTCTCCTGCGAACCGGCGACGCCGATCACCCGGCAGCCGTTGTGCCGGGCGAGCTGGCCGACCACGGCGCCGACCGCGCCGGAGGCCGCGGTAACCACCACGGTGTCGCCGGCCACCGGCTTGCCCACTTCGAACAGGCCGTGGTAGGCGGTCAGTCCCGGCATGCCGAGGATGCCCACCGCGGTGGAGACCGGCGCCACGGACGGATCGATCTTGCGCACGTCGCGCGCGTCCATCACCCCATATTCCTGCCAGCCGATCTTGCCCATGGCGAAGTCGCCAGCCGAGAACAAATCGGAGTTCGAGGCGATTACCTCGCCGACCGCGTCCGCCTCCAGCACGCCGCCCTCCGCGACCGGCGCCGCGTAGCTGGCCCCGCTCGGGGGGTTCATGCGCCCGCGCATGTAGGGGTCGAGCGAGTGGTAGTGGGTGGCGATCAGCACCTCGCCCGGCCCCGGCTCCGGGATCGGGCGCTCGACGAGTGCGAAGTCGGACAGCTTGGGCACGCCGCGCGGGCGCGCCGCCAGCGTCCAGGCACGATTGGTTTGCTTTGCCATGACGGCAGGATAGCACCCGATGCGCACCGTTGATAGCCGGCCGCCATTCTCGGACTCGGCCAACTGGCGTATCATCGGCGCCATGGCATCTCTACCCACTGCTACGCTCGGCAACACCGGCATCGAAGTGACGCGCCTCGGGTTCGGCGCGGCGCTGTTCCATCCCGACAAGACGCACTGGACCGATCAGACCGCCGCAGCGCTGCACCACAAGGTGCTGGACGCCGGCATCACCTTCATCGACACCGCCTACGACTACGTTGATTCCGAGCGGCGCATCGGCGATTTCCTGGCCGGCCGCTACGGCGAGTTCACGCTCGCCACCAAGTGCGGCTGCACCGACACCCGCCCGACCGAGAACAACTCCGACCACGTGTGGACGCGCGACAACCTGTTGCGCGGCCTGGAGGGCAGCCTCGCCCGCCTGCGCCGCGACCGCATCGACGTGATGCAGCTGCACAACCCGACCGTTGCGGAGTGCGAGGCCGGCGGCCTGGTGGACGCGCTGCTCGACATGAAGCGCGCTGGGAAGGTGCGCTTCATCGGCGTGTCGAGCACGCTGCCGCATCTGCCCACCTACCTGGAGTGGGGGGTATTCGACACCATGCAGATCCCCTACTCGGCCCTGCAGCGGCAGCACGAGGAGTGGATCACCCGCGCCGGCGTGGCGGGCGTGGGCATCATCATCCGCGGCGGCGTGGCGCAAGGCGAGCCGGGCAACGGGCGCGGGTCCGCGGACGCCTGGGCCACGTTCGAGCGCGCCGGCCTCGATGAACTGTGCGCGCCCGGCGAGAGCCGCTCGGCGTTCGTGCTGCGCTACACCCTGTCCCACCCGTTCACGCACACCATCATCGTGGGCACGACCCGCCCGCAACACCTGCAGGAGAACATCGCCGCCGTGCTGCGCGGGCCGCTCGCCGCCGCCACCTACGCCGAAGCCAAACGCCGCCTCGACGCCGCCGGCGAGCGGCCCGACCCGGCCGGATAGGCGCCGGAGCATCGCCCGGTGAACTACGACGAATACGACGACCTGTTGATGGCCACCTACGAGCTGCGCGAGAAGCTGGTGGCGGACAAACACCGGCCGCGCTATCACTTCGTGCCGCCGGAGGGCCGCTGGAACGACCTCAATGGCATGCTGTACTGGAACGGGCGCTATCACATCGGCTACCTGCAGAAGATCCGCAACGCGCCCGGCGAACGCGACTTCTCGAGCTGGCAGCACGTGTCCAGCCGCGACCTCGTGCACTGGCGCTACCACCCGGCGTCGCTGCGCGAGCCGCTGGCCGGCGCCAAGGGCGACTACTTCAACAGCGGCGACGCGATGGCAGGCATGGAGGTGCCCACCATCATCGCCAACATGCCGCGCCGCGGCATCTGCATCTACCAGAGCGTCGACGACAACCTGGATCGCTGGCAGCCGCTGCCGCACAACCCGGTGATTGCGCTCGATCCGGGCGAGCGCGGCGAGCGCATGCGGTCGGCCGCGTTGCCGGAGTGCGTGATCTTCGATCCGAGCGGCTGGAAGGAGGGCGACACCTACTACGCGCTGGTCGGCAACAAGAACTTCCGCCCCGGTTACGAGGGCGACTGCACCAGCCTGTTCAAGTCGCGCGACCTGGCGCACTGGCAGTACGTCGGCCCCTTCTATCGGTCGGACCGGCGCTGGACCGCGGCGGAGGAAGACTGTGCGTGCAGCGACTTCTTTCCGTTCGGCGACAAGCACATGCTGCTGATGCACACCCACCGTCCCTACGGGAAGTGCCAGTACTACATCGGCCGCTACGAAGGCGAGCGGTTCATTCCGGAGCGCAACGGCCAGCTCAGTTGGCTCGGCTCCATGCTCGCCGGCCCGGAGACGCTGGCCGACGACCGCGGGCGGCGCATCTTCATGGGCTGGATCGCCGACGCCCGCGACTGGCAGGCGACCGGCTGGACCGGGGTGGTCACCCTGCCGTGGCACCTGTACCCCGGCCCGGACCACGGCCTGCAGGTCGCGCCGGCCGAGGAGCTGGCCGTGCTGCGCTACGACGAGGTACGGATCGACGACCTGCGGCTGGCGGCCGGCGAACAGGTTGCCGTCGACGCGCTGGCGTCGGACTGCATGGAGGCCCGGATGACGCTGGCGCCGGCGGGCGCCGCCGAGTTCGGCATCAAGCTGCTGTGCTCACCGGACGGCGAGGAGGAGACCACGGTCACCTATCACGCCGGCGCAGGCGAGTTCGTGATCGACTTCGCCAGGGCCAGCACCGACACCTCGCTCCGGTATCCGCACAACGTCACCCGGCAGGTCGTACCCTACTCTGCCGCCGATGGCGCCCTCGACCTCGACATCTTTGTCGACCGCTCGGTGATCGAGATCTTCGTGGGCCGCGACCTGGTGATGGTGCAGCGCGTCTATCCTCAGCGCGCCGACAGCCGGCAGTTCAGGATCTTCACCCGTGCCGCCGCGCTGGCCGTCTCGGACATCGTCAAGTGGGAGATGGACGCCGCCAACCCCTGGTGACCCGGGGGTGACACCGGGCGCGGCTACGGATAGACCGTTTCGCCGGTCTTGTGGGCGCTGATGAAATCCCAATCCAGGGGTACGCCCAGGCCCGGCTGTTGCGGCACGTCCACGCAGCCGTCGGCATCGACCGAATCCACCTCGTCCATCCACTGGCGGTCGGGGTAGATCGGCGCCTTGGTCTCGCGCACCTTGTGGATGCCCACGCCCATTTCGAAGTAGTTGGTGTTGCGGATCGAGGCCATGCAGTGGCGGTGCGCCAGCCCGCCGCCATGAATTTCCACGTCCAGCCCGCTGGCCTCGGCGATCGCCGCGATCTTCATCACTCCGGTGATGCCGCCGTCGGCCTGCGCGTTGGCGCGCACGTAGTCGGTGGCGCCGGCGTGGATGGTGTCCATCTTCGCCTCCAGGCCGCGCACGTGCTCGCCCATCAACAGCGGCGTCTTGATCAACTCGCGCAGCTTGGCGTGCGCGAACACTGACAGGCCGCCGCCGCGGAACGCGTCCTCGTACCACATGTAGCGCGCCTCGTCGCACGCCCGGCCCACGCGCAGCACGTCGTCGAAGGTGCCGAAACCGCCCGCCGGGTCCAGCATCAGGTCGAACTGGTCGCCGACCGCCTCCCGGATCGCCAGCACCGCCGCCACCTCGCGGTGGATGGAGCGGTTCACCCAGCCGTGGATCTTGAACGCCGGGTAGCCGTAGCGCTCCTTGCACAGCAGCGCGAACTCGGCGTAGTCCTGCGGCGTGGTCAGGCCGCCGTTCTCGTCGCCGTGGTAGCTGCTGGCGTAGCAGGGCAGCTTGTTGCGCCAGCCCCCCAGAAGCTGATAGACCGGCACCCCGAACAGCTTGCCGGCGATGTCCCACAGCGCGATGTCCACCGCGCCCGGCGGCGTGCCGTCCGGCGAGCGCCGCGACCGCTTCAGGTCGTGCCAGATGATCTCCCGCTGCAGCGGGTCGCGCCCGATCAGGTACTGCGCGGCCCTGGCGTCCACGCCGCCCGGCACCTCACCGGTGATACCGGCGTCGGTCTCGATGGTCAAAATGCTGCCGCCGGTCTTCCAGCGCGCGCCCGGCGTGTACAGCGTGTCCCAGCCGTAGCGCGGATCGAGGCTCAGGTCGGCCAATTCATATTCGAAATGGGTCACCACGATCCGGGTGATGTTCAATGTCGATGCCACGTTCCCCCCTGCGGCGCCCATCATACCGCCTGGGTATCATCATGATCACGACTTCACCCTCCCCTCGCGTCCCGCCGGCGAACGTGCCCAGGAACTGGAGCTGCAAGCCAGTCCGCTGCTGGGCGGATGCGCGTGCATCACCTCGTCAGCTCCGGCAGCACCCTCAACGATCCCAACGGGCTCAGTCGCTGTGTACAGGTGAGATGCGCGTCGCTCCCGAGGTCCGGCAGCGAACGCTCAGGCCAAGCCGTAGACCGGGATGCCGGCACCGTGGATCGCGCCGGCGGCGTCGGACGCGAGGAACACGATGACCTTGGCCAGGTCTGCCGGAGCCACCCATCTGGCAGGGTCGGAGTTGGGCATCGCGGCGCGGTTCGCGGGGGTGTCGATGATACTGGGCAGCACGGCGTTGACGTTGACGCCGGCCTCCTTCAGCTCCGCCGACAGCGACTGCGTCAGCGCCAGCACCGCCGCCTTGGTCGCGCCGTAGACGCCGTTGCCGGCCTCGCCCTGCAGCGCCGCGCGCGCCGACACGTTCACGATCGCACCACCGCTGGCGGCAGCCAGCACCGGCGCAGCCGCCCGGCACACGGTGAAAGTAGTGCGCAGATTCAGGTCCAGCAGGTGCTCCAGGGCGGCATCGTCCGCGTCCGCGACCCGCGTCCAGGTGTAGCCGCCGGCCAGGTTGACCACGGCGCGCAGGGAGTCCGATGCAACGCGCCCGAGCAGCGCGGCCACCTCGTCGGCGCGGCGCAAGTCGCAGCGCTGCAACTCCACCCGCGCCTCCTGCCCGGCGAACCGCTCCCGGAACGGCGCCACCTCAGCCTCGACCACGTAAGTTGCGAGCACCCGCGCCCCCGCCTCCAGAAAGCCCTGCACCACCGCGCCGCCGAGCGCGCCGGTCCCGCCCGTGACTATCACCGTCCCGCCCGCGAAGTCGATCTGCATGGCCTCATGGTAGGCCGCTCCTGGGAAGTGTCAAGAACCACTCCCCGGCCCTCCCCCCGGCCCCCCGGCGCGCACTGGCACTCGGCGCCGATACACACGGACGCGCCGCGCCACCACGCCACAGAAGCGTGGCGAATATCCCGCCGTTGGTATAGGTTGTGACCCGTGGTGGAGATCGCGCC
The DNA here is from genome assembly GCA_965262935.1 of Spirochaetia bacterium. Lineage (GTDB taxonomy): Bacteria > Spirochaetota > Spirochaetia > SZUA-6 > Bin103 > Bin103. The sequence goes on from OZ253572.1 coordinate 4,623,674, forward strand.
CACATAATGCCGGGAGCAACAGCCGCGCATCCGTACACCGGCAGCCGCACACAAAGCCGGATGAACAACGTGCGGCCGCAGGATCGATCGGTCCATGAGTGGTACCGGTTTGTGCTGTCGTATCCGCCGCACCTCGTTCAGGACTATCTCGACCGGTTCGGCATGGGCCCGGGCGATACGGTGCTCGATCCGTTTGCCGGCACCGGTACTACCCTGGTCGAGTGCAAGAAGCGCGGCATCGCAAGCGTCGGCATCGAGTCCAACCCGATGGCTCAGTTTGCCAGTTCCGTAAAGTTGGACTGGTCCGTCGATCTACCGATGCTGTCCGATTACGCTACGGCAGTAGCCGAACGCACGCGAGCCGCTATTGCCCGGGATGGCTATCCCGACTGGAACGACCTTCCTTTATTCGCTCCTGAGAACGGAACTCGTGCCCCGTTACGGAATCTGACTGCCGAGCAGAGCAAGCTGTTGTTGAAGGACTCGATCAGCCCTCTGCCCCTGCACAAGACACTGACCCTGCTCGACGCCATCGACGCCTGCGGTGATTCCCGGTTGTCGCGCTATGGGCGGCTCACGCTCGCGCACGCCTTGGTACGCGATATCGGCAACCTGAAATTCGGACCGGAGGTCGGGGTCGGCAAGCTCAAGGAGGACGCACCGGTCGTGGACTCTTGGCTCGGCCACATGCGGACAATGATTGACGACCTTTCGCAAACGCGCGATCGTGCGAAAGTCCCGGCCTGCATCTACCAGGGAGACGCCCGACGAGTCGATCAGATTCTACGCCCACGATCAGTGGATGCAGTAATCACCTCCCCACCCTATCCCAACGAGAAGGACTACACGAGAACGACACGCCTGGAATCGGTGATCCTCGGTCTGATCGGTGATGCGAGCGGACTGCGGGAGCTCAAGAAGGGCCTCATCCGCTCCAACACACGTGGAGTGTACAAAGGGGATACGGATGATCTGGAGGTAGCCACGCACGATGCCATTCAGGAAATCGCGCACAAGATCGAACAACGCCGATTGGAGTTAGGGAAGACCTCCGGTTTCGAGCGGATGTATGGAAGAGTCACCAAGCTGTACTTCGGTGGCATGGCAAAGCATTTTGCGGCGCTGCGGACCGTCCTCAATCCCGGTGCGAAACTCGCCTATGTCGTGGGCGACCAGGCATCCTATCTCCGGGTGATGATTCGTACGGGAACCCTGCTTGCCGACATCGCGCAGTCGCTCGGTTACCGCGTGGAAGGCATCGACCTCTTCCGCACCCGCCTCTCCACCGCTACCGGCGAACAACTCCGCGAAGAGGTAGTACTACTACAATGGCCAAAGTGAGCGGCAACAACCGGTACGTCGCTATAGTGGAGGATATCTTCCACGCCAGACACCGAACCGGACAACGAGAAGTTGCGTTTGAGCGGGAAGATATGGTCAGGTCGGCTGCCAAGTTGGGGGTCGACAGGCCAAGGAATCTGGGTGATTTGATCTATACCTTCCGGTATAGACAAGAACTCCCAGACAGCATTCTGACGACTGCCCCGGATGGAGAGACCTGGATCATCCGCTCGGCTGGAACGAGCAAATATCAGTTCGTATTGGTCGCAGATGCGCCTTTGGTACCGAATTCCAATCTCGTCGTGACGAAGGTACCAGACGCGACCCCGGGGATTATCGCCAGAAACGCGTTCAGCGATGAACAAGCGGTGTTGGCTCTAGTTCGCTACAATCGCCTGATCGACATTTTCCTGGGTATCGTGTGCTACTCGCTGCAAAACCACTTGCGGACCACCGTACGTGGCCTAGGCCAAGTCGAAACAGACGAGATCTATGTGGGCTTGGACAAACGCGGCTCGCAGTACGTCGTCCCTGTACAGGCCAAAGGGGGCAGTGACCGGCTCAGCCGCATCCAGATCGAGCAGGACATCGGTGTGTGCGCCGAGAAGCTTCCGTCGCTCATATGCCAGCCGGTAGGCCTGCAATTGCTGCAACAGGATGTCATCGCGCTGTTCGCGTTCGAACAGGACGGTGATGACATCAAGGTTGCTTCCGAAAAACACTATCAGCTCGTTCCCGCGGATTCAGTAACCGACGACGACTTGGCCAAGTATCGGCAACGCCTCGTGGACACGGTCTGATGCTACTGAGCTGTTCAATAGAAGAGCTCAGTGCGGCGGATTCGTGTCGGCGGGAGCTGGCGGAGGTCATCAGCGGCGAGGAACAGGCGAAGGAGGCGTTCGATCCGTTCTTCGCTCGGTTCGAGCTGCGCCGGAGGCACGCCGAATGCGCGGATCGCGGGGACGGCAGCTAGCCGCGGCTCCGCGGCGAGCGGACGCGTGCGGTGAATGCACCTGTCAATCGCCGCATGGATTGCGTTGATTAGCTTGCCTCGATTGCGGTACGGCGGTAGTATTCACCGCACGGGTTGCGGTGAATATGGCATGGATCCATGACAGGCCGGAGTGGCCGCGATTCACCTGGGACGACGCGGCTCTGACGAGCGCGCTCGCGGGCGTACGCCACCTGCAGGGCAGACACCTCGGCAGGGTGGAGGCGCTGGAATTCGACGTGCGGGCCGAAACGAACGTTGCCGCGCTGACCGACGAGGTGGTGCGCTCCTCGGCCATCGAGGGCGAACACCTCAATTCCGGCGAGGTGCGCTCGTCGATCGCCCGCCGACTCGGTTTCGATACCGCCGGCCTTCCCTTCCCCGGTGGCGGAGTCGAGGGCGCGGTTGCCATGACGCTCGATGCGACGCGCAACTTCGATGCGCCACTCACCGCGGAGCGGCTCTGTGGCTGGCATGCGGCGCTGTTTCCGACCGGACGCAGCGGCATGATTCGCATTACCGCGGGAGCCTGGCGCACCGACGAGGCCGGTCCGATGCAGGTGGTCTCGGGTCCGCTCGGACGGGAACGGGTGCACTTTCAGGCGCCCGCCGCCGCGCGGCTCGAATGCGAGATGCAACGCTTCCTCGAGTGGTTTGCCGGCACCGCGATCGACCCCGTGCTCAAGGCCGCCGTCGCCCACTTCTGGTTCGTGACGATTCATCCGTTCGACGACGGCAACGGCCGTATTGGCCGCGCGATCGCCGACCTGGCGCTGGCACAGGCGGACGGCACGAAGGAGCGCTTCTACAGCATGTCGAAGGGCATCGCTGCGCGGCGGACGGAGTACTATCGCCAACTCGAGGCGGCCCAGCGAAGCGGCCCCGACATCACCGCGTGGCTGCTGTGGTTTCTGAGCTGCCTCGACCAGACCATCCGGGACGCCGGCACGCAGCTCGGCGCGGCGCTCGAAAAGGCGCAGCTACGGCAACGGATCAACCGGCACCCGTTGAACGAGCGCCAGCGCAAGATCATCGACCGGCTGCTCGACAACTTCCAGGGCCATCTCACCACGTCCAAGTACGCCAAGCTCGCCAACTGCTCGAACGACACCGCGCTGCGCGACATCCGCGACCTGCTCGCCCGCGCCATCATCGTCCGCAACGCGGGCGGCGGACGCAGCACCAGCTACCGGCTTGAAGTTTCCCCTCTCTGAACCGGAAAGAGCGGCCGGTCTACAACAAGACATCCTTGATCGTCGTAAAGTACTCGGGAAAACTGCCGTCCTGTCCTCGGTTAAGCACGAGTTGGACATCCGGCGGCGACAAGTCGCAAAGTCCATCCAACGCGGCAGCGCGCAGGGCATTCAGCTTCGGCAGATCAAGTGCCAGACTCTCGATTGTCGTCGCCGCCGCCAGGTCGGAGCTTGAACGCGGATAGATTTCTCCGTTGGCGGTAAATATGAATCGCGTTTCGCAGTCTTGTTGCAACGGTGAAACGAGCGCTTCCGCGTCGAACCAGCTACCCTTTCTGTGACCACAGTGAACTGGCTCACCGGATGACCGTTCTCGCAGACACGAGCAAAGCAGATTTCTGTATTCGAGCTGAAGATCCGAATACTGTGGCGCACGCAACCGGTTCCAGTTTGGTCGATGGGCCATCCTGTCGGTTGATTTCCATTCTGTAAACTGGCGAGGTTCTGCACTCTTCCTGATCCGTTTCATAGAGTTATCGCTCTTCCAGAGCCTCCTTTCTCCGAATACGCATCCGAGCCTTCACCAGATCAGGATCCTCTCCTATCGTACCTGTCAGGTCTGCTATCAACTCCTTTGCCGTCTGCAACTCTTCCTTTTCTATTGCCAGAAAGAGTCTGCTCAGCCGCTCCTTTATCTCTCCTGGGCGCTCGGGAACATCCATGATATCTTCAAGGATGCGCCCCGACGTCTGCCCGAACGAGTCGGTCGGTCGGCTGGCACATACTCCCAACTTGGTGCGCTGCAGGAGCCAGATGCGCTCCGGTGCCACGTGGCTGACTATCTGCGGCGAGTGGGTCGAAACCAGGAATTGACAGTTCGGGAAGGTCTCCTCCAGCGCGGAAACCACGTGGCGCTGCCAACCGGGATGAAGGTGGAGGTCGACTTCATCGATCAACACAACCCCTTGGCCAGCGAGCGGGTCAGGGCGAGCCGGATTGGCGATCGCCATCCGGCGTGCTAGGTCGCCAACCATCGCGAGGGTGCACTTCTCGCCGTCGGAGAGCTGATCGACCCTCAACTCCTCGCCATTCTTGTCTACGACCATGCGTAGTGGTGCTCGCCTGATCCGAACCGCGCTGCAACCGGGAAGAAATCGCCTGATGGCGGTTCGCACCGCTTGCAATTCCCGATCACGGAACTTGGGAGTCTCGAGGCGACGTTCATTCTCCAAGTCTTCACGATCTCTGAACCATTCGAAAAAGATGCGAAAGCTGCTCCACTTTCCCGACAGAGCCTGGTCATAAGCCGATAGCTGATCGAACGGATGCGTGGTTCGGATGCGCAATGGAATGTCCAGAACGGCGCGATTAGTCGGATAGTAGACGGCAATCGGAAGACTAACAGGATTTTCATCCTCCACTCTCATATGGAGGTAGCCGACGAGTGTCTTTACTCCCTCGAGGCCGGTGATCGACTGTCTTCTTCGTCCGCGGCGGGTTTTCGATACCGTCCAATCAAAGTCATGATTGCGGAATACTATTTCGATGACGTTGCGGGTCTCTGATGAGCCATTGCTGATGTCGGAATCGGTAAAGAAACGCCCTGTTCCGTTCGTTGAACGTAACCGTCCGACGAGTCGCGAGAGCATGATCGCCGCGCAGTCCAGGATCGCCGTCTTGCCAGCTCCGTTGATGCCGGCCAACAGGTTTACATTCTCGGAGAACTCCAACCGGAGATCTCGAATGCCTCTGAAATTGGTTAGCGTAAGTGATTTCAGTATCATCGCAGTCGCAACGGCTCCTGGTCGGTCGGGGACGTCTCCGTTCCAGTGAACTCCCGCGGTGACATGGTAGTGCGAACTTCCTCCGTGTTCCAGTACTCCGACCGTCGGCCCGTTACTTGGGCGCAGCCTTGGCAACGGGCCTCTTGCCGGCGGCGAAGCGGCCGGCACCGCGCAGGCGGGGGTCCAGGAGGTCGCGCAGGGCGTCGCCGAACATGTTGATTCCGTACACGACTACGGCCAGGCACAGGCCGGGCCAGAACGCCAGCAGCGGCGCCTCCTCCATGTAGATGCGTCCCTCCATGCTCAGCATGCTCCTCCAACTCGGCGTCAGCGGCGGGATGCCGAAGCCCAGAAAGCTGATGGTCGACTCCTGCAGAATGATCCCGCAGAGGCCGACGGTGAACACCACTACCACCGGCCCCCAGATCTGCGGCAGCACATGGCGCACCAGGATGCGCAACGTTGTACAGCCGGTACAACGTTCGATGCTGTCCCAAATGGAACGGTCCCTCTCTTTGGACAGCCCGGCGGACAGAGTGAACCATGATCGGCCGGGAAGGATTGGACCGCTGGCACACGCATGGTTAAAATATCCGGAATCAGTGGCGCAACCTTGATCGGAGGAGCGCCCAGGAGAGGAACACTATGGTGAAAACGGTCCTGTTCGTGGCAGGAGTCTTTTTGATCGCGTCCGTTGGTGCGCTGGCGAGCGGCACCGAGGAAGCAAGCGACACCGGGACGGAGCAGATGGCGGTCCCGGCGGGCAAGTACCGGGAGGCGCCGGTGCTGACCGAGCTGGTGGCCAGCGGCGAGCTGCCGCCGGTGGATGAGCGGCTGCCCATCGAGCCGGCGGTGCTGGAGCCGATCGAGTCGGTGGGTCGGTACGGCGGCACGCTGTACGTGCACGCCACCAACAATGCGCCGTGGGGCGACCTGCAGGAAGAGACCGAGCGCGGCAGCTACCTGGGCCGCTTCCGCTTCGATCGCCTGGAGGTGGAAGGCCACCTTGCCAAGGGCTTCGAGCAGGCCGCGGATGACCAGAGCATCACCATCTTCCTGCGGGAGGGGGCGAGGTGGTCGGATGGGGCGCCGTTCACGGCCGACGACATCATCTTCATGTACGAGGACATGCACTGGCACGAAGAGATCGAGACCTGGATGTGGTTGCCGCAGGCACGCCGGGCGATCAAGGTCGACGACTACACCGTACGGCTGGAGACCGATGTGCCCTACCCGGTCCTGACCCTGAAGATGGCGGAGCCGGCCGGCGGTGACTGGCACTCCTACTATCCCAAGCACTACCTGCAGAAGTGGCACATCAGACACAACGCGGATGCGAACGCGCTTGCCAAGGAGGAGGGCTTCGACACCTGGGTTGAGGCGTTCCGCCACCATTTTTGGTGGAATCCCCGCCAGGACATGAACTTTCCCACCATGCAGCCGTGGGTGCTGACCCAGTCCAACACGACCAACAAGGTGCACGAGCGCAATCCGTACTACTGGAAGGTGGATACCGAGGGCCAGCAGCTCCCCTACGTCGACCGGATCGTGACCGACATCGTCGATTGGGAGACCTACCACCTGAAGATCATATCGGGCGAATCCGACGTGGCATTCGTCAACACGGCGTTCGAGAACTTCTCGCTGTACAAGCAGAACGAGGATGCCGGTGGCTACAACGTCGTGCTGCTGCCCGGCAACAAGGGCGCCGACGTGGGCTTCAACGTCAACCAGAACCATCCCGATCCGGTGAAGGGGGACATCTATCGTGATGTCCGGTTCCGCCAGGCCATCTCGCTGGCGATCGACCGGGACGACCTGAACAACGCATTGTTCTTCGGCCTCGCTACACCGAGGCAGTTCACGATCCTGCCGAGCGCCACCTACTACAAACCGGAGTGGGGCGAGGCGTACGCCGGGTTCGACCCCGACCGCGCCAACGAGCTGCTCGATGCAGTGGGACTGCAAGAGCGCGACCGGCAGGGCTTTCGCGTCGGTGCCGATGGCAACACATTCGAACTGGTAGTGGAGTACGGCGTCGGTGGCGAGTCTGCGGATCCGACCACGTCGCTGGAGCTGGTCAAGGAGTACTGGGAAAACGTCGGGCTCAAGGTGTTGCTCAAGAGCTGGGAGTCCGCCTACTTCGGGGAGCGCAGGGCAGATCCGGAGCATGAGCTCATGTTCCATGCCGAACAGATGAAAGAGGTGCGCTCATTCATGGTGGAGCGCGAGTCGTGGACTGCCGCCCGCACGTGGGGCCCATTGTGGCACGTGTGGCTGCTGGCCGACGCCAACGTCAAGGATGGTTCAAGCACCCTGGCCGAGTATGGCGGCACGCTGCCCGGTGAGGAGCCACCCGAATACGTCAAGCAACTCTTCCAGTATGGCGAAGACAGGATTCAGACCAAGCTCGGTTCGCCGGAGTACCGGGAACTGTCCCAGAAGATCTACGACTGGCATGCCGAGCAACTGGTGCATATCGGTGCCGTTGGCCAAGCCCCGGTGGTCTACATTGCCGACAAGAACCTCGGCAACGTACCGACAGAGTTCTACACCGGGATTGGCGGCTCGATCGACCTCAACATCACGGCCGACCAACTGTTTTTCAAGCAGTAGGCTTCGCGGCCTTTTGAACCTTTGTCGATCCCAGGCGGCCGGTGCCGCCGGTCAGCCTGGGGTCGAGCAGGTCTCTCAGGGCGTCACCGAACATGTTGATCCCGAACACGACGATGGCAAGGGACAGGCCGGGCCACAGGGCCAGCAGCGGCGCCACCTCCATGTAGGTGCGGCCCTCCAGGCTCAGTATGCCGCCCCAACTCGGCTGCGGAGGCGGGATGCCGAAGCCGAGGAAGCTGATCGTCGACTCGCTCAGAATCACCGCCCCAAGGGACACGGTGAACACCACGATTGTCGGCGGCCACACCTGGGGCAGGATGTGCCGGAAGAGGATCTTCCAGGTGGGGCAGCCGACCGCCCGCGCCGCCTCCACGTAGGGGTTCTGCCGGGTGCTCAACACCACGCCCCGTACGGTCCGGATGTTGCCGATGCCCGTGAACGCGCCGAGGACGACGATCATCTGCACCATCCCCTGTCCCAGTAGCGACATCACGGTCAGGACGATGAACAGCCACGGAAAGGTAAGCCAGGCATCGACCAACCGCTGCACCAGCAGGTCGAACAAGCCACCCCAGTAGCCGGAGAGCAGGCCGAAAAAGAGGGCAATCACCAGGCCGATGGCGACGGCTCCCACCCCCACGACCATGGAGATGCGAGCCCCGCGGATGACGCGGCTGAGCAGGTCGCGCCCGATGTGATCGGTGCCCAGGGGAAACTGGGCGGACGGTCCTTCAAGGGCGATCACGTTCACCAGCAACACGAAAACGGCCATCATCAGATTCAATGCCGACAGTATGGTGTAGTCGCGCTGCGCGAGCGTCGTCACTACCAGCGAGCCGATACCGGGCAGATTGAATATGTGCTCCACCACCACGGCGCCGCCAATCAGGACGGGTAGCTGCAATCCTACCATGGTGAGCACCGGATTCAGCGCATTCTTCAGCGCGTGGCGTAACACCACCACCCGCTCCCTGAGCCCTTTCGCCCACGCGGTGCGGATATAGTCCTGCCTGAGTACCTCCAGCATCATGGTGCGGGTCAATCTCATGGTGACGCCGGACAGCCACATCCCCAGAACGATCGCCGGGATGATGAATAGGGTGAGGTTGGTGAGCTGCTCCTCCCAAAAAGAAACGAAGTGCATGGGCGGCGACCACCGAAACCAGACGGCCGGCAGGATCAGGATCATCGTCCCCAACCAGAAACTCGGAATGCAGATGAACAGGATCGCAATGCTGCGCAATATCTGGTCACCGATAGACTCCGGATTCATACCGGAATAGATCCCCACGGGCAGCGCTATCAACAGCGCAAACAGCAGAGACAGCGCGCCCAATTCCATGGATCTCGGTAGCCGCTGCAGAATGGTCTCGGTGACCGGAAGGCTGGTGATCAGGGACTCCCCGAAGTCACCTCGAATGGCACCTGTTATCCAGCGTCCATACTGGACGTGAGCCGGTAGGTTCAATCCCAGTTTCTCGCGCAGGGACACTGCAGCATCCACGGTGAAGTATCTGGTCGACACCATGTAGTCGATCACGTCGCCGGGGATGAGACGGATCGTGGAGAAGACAATGATGCTGACGATGACCATGGTGGGCACGATCAGCAGCAGTCTCCTGAGAATGTACGCTTGCACGGTTCCGGGAGATGCGCGCCACCTGGAAGCGCCAGCAGACCGAGCCCGGCTACCAGTACGACACGCCGCTGCCGCCGACCGCCAACCCGGGCCACGCCGACGCTGCCGGCTTGAACCAGGACGACGACCTCAGCACCTCGATCGGCGACCTGGCCCCAGCCGTGCTGAGCCGTTGACCGTCCTCGCCGGCACTCCTACTCCTTTGAAGCTGCCGCCATGGGAGCCACCTACGTCGATGTGACGATCCGCAACCCCGCCGCGCCGGCGAGGAGCTGGACCGGGCGATTCCTGGTGGATACCGGAGCGTTCAACTCACTCGCGCCGCGCCGGCATTTGGAAGCGATCGGTCTGGAGCCCAAGTCGCATCGCGCCATCGTGTCGACCTTCGCTACCGCTTACGGCGTTCGTACCCGTCCGGCATCCTGGGCATCCCTGGGCATCCGCGTCATCTTGACTTGCAGAGCATGAAAGGGATAGGCCGTATCGGATGTCCAGCACCACCGCGGACAGTGCCAGCCGGGGTTCGCCGCAATTGGTCGCCGGGTCTCGGACCGCCGGGTCTCGAACTGCCCGGTCTCGGCCCGTCCGGTTCGGGACCGGGCGCTCGATGCTCATGGCGGTGGTGGCCCTTCCAGCACTCGCCACCCTGGCGGGCTGCTCGCAGGTGCTGTGCTCACTGGGCGTCGGACGCGCCTGCGCGGCCACCCCGAGCGCGGTCGCCGCGGCGCCCTCGCACACCTTCGTGCTGAAGACCGACGGCACCCTGTGGGCCTGGGGCCGGAACTCGTCCGGCCAGCTCGGCGACGGCTCCACCACCGACCGCGCCGGTCCGGTGCAGGTGGGCGCGGCAAGCAGGTGGCGAACTGTGGCCGGCGGAGCGGTGCACACCGTCGCGGTGCGGCGCAACGGCACGCTGTGGGCGTGGGGCTCCAACGGCGCCGGCCAGCTCGGCGACGGCTCCACCGCAGACCGCGCCAGCCCGGTACCGGTGGACGGCGGCGGCAAGTGGCGGGCCGCGGCCGCCGGCTTCGGGCACACCGTCGCGGTGCGGCGTGACGGGACGCTGTGGGCCTGGGGGAGAAACGACATCGGCCAGCTCGGCGACGGCACGTGGCAGAACCGGTCGAGCCCGGCGCGGGTGGGCGCGCGCGCCGATTGGAGCGCGGTCGCCGCCGGCGAGGCCCACTCCATTGCCCTGCGCGCCGACGGCACGCTGTGGGCCTGGGGCGCCAACTGGAGCGGCCAGCTCGGCGACGGCACCACCCACGATCGCCCCCAACCGGTGCAGGTGGGGACGCAGGCGGACTGGAGCGCGGTTGCGGCGGGCGAGGCGCACACCGTCGCCGTGCGCAGCGACGGCACCCTGTGGGGTTGGGGCGCCAACGGCACCGGTCAGCTCGGCGACGGCACCACCCACGATCGCCTTGAACCGGTACGGGTGAGGTCCGGTTCCGACTGGCGGGCGGTGGCGGCCGGCGAGGCGCACACCGTGGGGCTACGCACCGACGGCACCCTGTGGGCCTGGGGGCTGAACAACCACGGCCAGCTCGGGCAGCGGTGGCTGGTCCGGCGCCAACTCAAGCCGGAACCGGTGAAGCGGTTCCGCGACCTGTGGAACTGGACCTGGGACCACGACTGGGACACGGTCGCCGCCGCGGGCCACGGCACCGTGGCGCTCAAGACCGACGGCACCCTGTGGGGTTGGGGCAACAACGACTACGGCCAGCTTGGCGAGTGCGCGGTCACCGATCCCTCCTGCCCGCCGGTGAACCTCACCTTCTAGTGTCCCCAGGAACGGAAGACTGAAGAGCTGCTGCTGGCGGCGAAGCGCCGCGCACGGAACTGGCCGCAACGGTAGCGGGCCGGCGGCGCAGGCCTACGGCCACCTCGCAGGATGCGCGACCCGGCAGCGGCGCGCGGCGCGTATGTGGTCCGTGCCGCAGCTCCGGCTGCAATTCGAGCGGCGGTTACGGGGCGCTCGCCAGCTCCGCGCCGGCCATCTTCGCCCTCGCCACCGCGGGCGGCGCTTCCACACACGCGGCGCGCTGCCCGACCGCGCACGCTCGGCCCTCGACCACCTCGACCAGCCGGTCGGACTCCTGCCCGCTCCAGCTCGTACGCGCCCCGGACGGCCACAGGATCTCCACCCGGTCGACCACCTCCACCCGGCCCAGACCGAAGTGCACGACCAGGCTGTTCTGGGAGTGGCCGCTCGATCCGCCGGTAACTTGGCGCATCAGCCGGAGCGGACCCGCCTGCACCCGTACCAGCGCGCCGATGGCGCTGCGGTTGCTGGCGGTGCCGACCAGGCGCAGCTTGAGCCAGTTGCCCGCGGTCGCGGTGTCGTTGCGCAGCAGTTGCAGCGAGCAGGACGGGGGAGGACCCTCCGCGCAGTGCGGCTCATGCTGGTTGACGACCGCGATGTCGAGGTCGCCGTCGCCGTCGTAGTCGGCCACCGCGCTGCCGCGGCTAGCGCCGGTATCGTAGCCGGCCTGTTCGGCCACGTTGGTGAAGGTGCCGTTGCGATTGTTCGCGTACAGCAACTCGTCGTTGAGGTGGACCATGGTGGCGACGTAGATGTCCTCCCAGCCGTCGTGGTCGGCGTCCAGGAAGTTGATCCCCCAGGAGTCGGTGCCTGCCACGCCCGCGCCGGCCGCCTTGTTGTCCGCCCACGACCCGGACGTGTCGGCCAGATACAGCACGTTGCCGCCCGGCGGGCGCTCCAGCGTGGTGGCGCTCAACAGGTCGGTGATGTAGAGGTCCCAGGTGCCGTTGAGGTCGACGTCCGCGGCGGCGATGCCCATGCCGGCCTGCGCGTCGTCGCCGATCCACGGCCAATCGTCGAACACCGGCACGAAGCGGCCCTCCCGGTTGCGGTAGATCTGGTCGCTGTGCAGCGTCCGGTTGGCGCCGTTGCCCGCCACGTTCACCACGTACAGGTCGGGCCACAGGTCGTCGTCGAGGTGCGCGCCGTACACCACCAGCGCGGCCCGATAGTCGGCGGTCAGTGGCAACGCGCTGTCGCTGGCATCGGTAAAGGTGCCGTCGCACTCGTTGTGAAACAGGCGGTCGCGGTTGGCCGGGTCCGCCTCGTTGTTGATCACGATGTGGCCGACGTACAGGTCGACGCAGCCGTCGCGGTCGTAGTCGAGCCAGTTGGCCGCCTTGGTGCGGTACGCCGGCAGCTCCCCGAACGGGGCCGTCGCCAAGTCGTCCACTCCCGCCGCCGCGGCCACCTCCTCGAACAGCGGCCCGGCGGCTGGCAGGCGGCCGCCGTGCTCGGCAAACAGGTTCTTGAGCAGCAGGTTGGGCGGTCCGTCGGGTGCGTTGTACCCCTGCAGACTCCATTCCGGGTGATCGGTGTACACGTAGATGTCGTCGTCGCCGTCGTTGTCGTAGTCGGCGAACACCGAGCCCGACATCTCCATGCCGGGCAGCTCGGGCAGCAGGTCGTGTCGCGGCGCGAAGCTGCCGTCGCCGCGGTTCAGAAACAGGCGCGGCGCGAGTCCGCTGTCGCCGCGCACCGCGAACAGGTCGGGCCAGCCGTCGCGGTTCACGTCGATCCAGTTTACGCCCAGGCTGTGGGTCGCCAGCGAGTGGTAGACGTCGCCGGAGACCCCGGCGGCGTCGCTGACGTCGCTGAACGCCAGCGGCACGGCGTCGGCCGGGCGGGTGTGGATCGGCCCCGCCGGGGTCTGCTTCACGGCGGCCGGCGCCGCCGGCACCAGCGCCGCCCGCAACGGCGCCAGGGCCGGGAACTGCGTGCTCACCGCCAACACCAGCAGGCCGCCCAGCACGGCAATGGCCCAGGTGCCGGCGGCAAAGGCCGCGATGCCGCGTCGGCCAACCACCCGCGCCAGGCCCCAGAACGTGATCGGGCCCCCGGCCGCGGCGGCGAACAGCAGGGCCGCGCTCGGCGCCGCGCCCGCCCCCAGCACCAAGAGCAGCGCGACCAGCGGTATCTCGAACAGCAGCGGCACGTTGATCAGCACGCCCAGGGTGGCCGCGGCCAGCACCCCCAGCAGGCTGTTGCCCAGGTAGGCGTCGACCGTCTCCGGCTGCAGGAGCTGGATCGCCGCACCGCTGGCAAAGCCGGCCACCACCATCAGCGGCGCCATCTGCGCCAGCAGGCGGCCGGTGGCCCGCGCCCACTGTCGCGCGCCGGTTACGGCGACCGCGGACCAGGAGTCTGCCGGATTGCGGAAGGCTCCCGGCGCAGGCCGGGTTGGGCCGAAAGCCGCGCTACAGGTGACGGTCTCACCATCAGCCCGTGGCGCAACAACGGCTGCATGCGAGCGGCGATGCACCCCGTCTGGCGGCGTTGCCCCTCGCTCACATATGCCCGACATGCTCGTTTCGTCGCGCCCTGCCAGCCGCGCGCCTCGCCGCTCTCGGTGCGACGCCGGGTTCCACCACGGGCCGCTAGACCCGGATGCGGCGCCGGAGGCGGCGGTTTCGGGGTGCCAAATCGCGGCGGTCGGCTCCTCGGCCCCCTGCTGCTCCGGCCCCCACCCGGGCAGCTCGCACGCCGCGTCCTCGGCCGCGGCTGCCCAGGCAGCCGGCTCAGCGGCCGCCCGCCGCGCCACCCATAGCACCAGCGGACCAAGCAGGAAGGCCGCCGTCAGCCCGAGCGCGATCCGGCTTGCGCCGAGCAGGGGCGAGAACACCACCGCGATCATCAGCAGCGAGGGCACGTTGAGCGTCGCCGACCCGTGCACCAGCGCCAGCGACCCCTCGATGCCGAGCCCGCGGCGGTGCATGGCGCTCGACACGGGAACGACGCAGGCGGAGCACAGGTTCACCACCGGGCCCATGCCGAGCCCCTTGAGGATGCGCCCCCAGCGCCCGCCGAGCAGCCGCGGCGGCGCGGTGGCACCGGTGGCCGGCGCGGGCATCAGGAAGGTTTCGGCAATGCCGCCCGCCAGGAACGCGAACACCATGCCGGCGGCGACCAGTTGCAGGTAGGTGAGCGAGAACCGCCACCAGCGCTGCAGGAAGGTGGACTCCGGCTCGCGCTCGATGCAGAACCCCTGGAAGCACTCCGCGGTGGGCGCCAGCGCCAGCGCCAGGTCGGCGCGCACCGTGTCCAGCTTGGGCAGCCGATTGAGCGCAAAGAACGGGACCAGCAGCGCCAGCAGCAGCACCGCCCCGATCACGCGCCGTTTGCCGGCTTCCGTCCGCAGGGCGACACTCGCGCCCCGCAGCGCCGCCGCCACCATCCTACGTTCTCATCACGCTAACGCACGTTGGCGCCGCGCAGGCGGGGGTCGAGCAGGTCGCGCAGCGCGTCGCCGAACATGTTGAAGCTGAAGATGGCGATGGTCAGCAACAGGCCGGGCCACATCGCCAGCCACCAGGCCGACTCCATGTACGCGCGGCCCTCACGGCTCAGCATGCTGCCCCAGTCCGGCGTGCCCACGTCCAGGCCGAAGCCGAGAAAGCTGAGCCCGGCAACGGTGAGAATGTTGTAGCCGATGCCGCCGGTAAAGCTGATGATGACCAGCGGCATCAGGTTCGGGACCACGTGCCGCAACAGGGTGCGCGAGACCGGCGACCCCGCCGCCCGCGCGGACTCGAAGTAGACGTTCTCCTTGATCGCGATGACGGCGCTGCGGACGGTACGCGATCCGCCGATGGCGCCCCAGGTACCGATCACCAGGATGAACTGCAGCAGTCCGCGCCCGAAGATCGTCAGCATGGTCAGCAACACCAACAGGTCGGGAATGGTCATCGCCGCGTCCACGAAGCGCTGAACGGTCATGTCCAGCTTGCCGCCGACGAACCCCGACAGCGTCCCCAGGAACAGCGACGTAACCACTCCCAGCAGCGTCGCGCTCAACCCGACCAGCAACGACAGCCGCGTGCCCACGATCAGGCGGCTGAGCACGTCGCGTCCGATCTGGTCGGTGCCGAGCCAGTGCTCGGCGGACGGCGGCTGCAGACGGTTGCCCAGGTTCCGTTCGTTGATGTGGAAGGGTGCGATCTGCTCCGCGAACACGGCGACCAGGATCAGCAGCAGCACCACCACGGCGCCCCCCATCCCGAGCCGCTTCCTGGCCAGCTTGCGCAGGAACAGCACGGCCGGGTGCCGGCGCGCGGGCATGTTCGAGACGTTGCGGCCGGTTGACTCTCTTGACGTCGCCATGGCAGGCCCTACCGGTACCGGATGCGGGGGTCGAGATAGGGATAGATCAGGTCCACCATCAGGTTCACCCCGGTAATCGTGAGCGCGGCAACCAGGTTCAACGCGGATACGGTCGGATAGTCGCGCAACTGCAGCGCGTCGATGGCGAGGCGCCCCAAGCCCGGAATATTGAACACGTTCTCGATAATCACCGCCCCTCCGACCAGCCGCGGCAGGTCCATCCCGATCGAAGTGGCGACCGGAATGAACGCGTTCTTGATCGCATGCCGTACCACCACCACCCGTTCCTTGAGTCCCTTCGCCCACGCGGTGCGGATGTAATCCTGGCGCAACACCTCCAGCATCATGGTGCGGGTCAGGCGCATCAGGCCGGCCGACCCAGCCGTGCCCAGAATCAGCGACGGAAACAAGAAGAAATACAGGTTGCCGAGCGGATCGGCGCCGAACGACACGTGCTCGATCGGGGGCTGCCACCGGAACCAGATCGAGGGGAAGATGATGATCAGCATTGCCAGCCAGAAATTGGGCGCGGCCAGCCCGATCACGGCGGCGGTGCGGGCGGCGTAGTCGCCACCGGTGTCCTGGCGCACCGCCGAGTACACGCCAACCGGCAGCGCGATGGCCAACTGTATCAGCAGCGCCAGGATACCCAGCTCGGCGGTAATCGGCAGCCGGCGCCAGATCCGTTCCTCGATCAGGTAGCTGCCGCCGGTCAGCGGCTTCCCGAACGTACCCTTGAAGATGATGTTCCCGATCCAGACCGCGTACTGCTCGGGCACGGGCTTGTCCAATCCCAGGGCCTTCTCGAGTGCCTCGCGATCCACCAGGAAGGTTCCGCCGCCGGTGCGCATCGCCCGCTCCGCCATCATGTCGATCACGTCCCCCGGGATGAACCGCACCAGCAGGAACACCAGCACGGTCACCAGGAACACCGTGGGCACAAGGAGGAGAACCCTCCGTATCAGGTATGCTGTCATGACTGGCGCCTGAAGGCCGCGTCACCCGAGGAACACCGCGGGCAACGCGGCCTGCGACCTAGTTCAGGTAGTGATCCTTGAGATCCTGGTCGATCCAGAGGCGCCCGTAGAGCTCGACGTACTGGTGGCGGCCGAGCATGTTCTCGCCGTTCCAGCCCTGGATCCACGGCTGTACGATGTTCCACTGCGGCGGTTCCACCGCGGTGATGATCCACTGCTTCTCCAACAGGAACAGGTTCGCCACGCCCCAAAGCTCGGCGTACTTGTCGAGCGTGGTGGCCGCGCGCATCTCCTCGATCAGCGCGTTGAACTCGGGGTCGACGGTATTGGGTTGCCACTGGTTGGTGCCGTCGCCGTAGAACCGGCCCACCAGGTGCTCCTCGATCATCTGGCTGGTCCCTTCCGACATGCCGAGTTCGTACTGGACCGCCGCCATCCGGTCGGCGTAGATCGAGCCGTCCTCGGGCTGCAACTCCAACTCGACGCCGATATCCTCGTAGTAGCCCTGCACCAGCTCCCAGTAGGTGGCGTCGAGCGTGCCGACGCCGCCGATAAGTGCGCCGATCGTCACCCGGGTCCCATCGGCGCCGCGCGGCAGACCCGCCTCGTCCAACAGCTCCTCCGCGTGCTCGGGGTTGTACTTGAAGTAGAACTGCAGCTCTTCCGGCCACTCCTCGTACGGGGGCACCCAGATGTGCGCACTCATCGAGCGCGGCGTGGCGTTGCCCTGCCCGTCGTAGAGCCCGTCATTGATCTCATCCAGGTTGATCGCGAGCTGCAGCGCCCGCCGCACCCGAATGTCGTCCAGGGGTGGGTTCTCGACGTTGATCATGAACAGGTAGTCGCTGCGGAAGTTGTAGATCCCGTACTGCATGTCGGGATTGGTGCGCAGCAGCCCCTCCAGGTCGCCCGGGGTACGCACCGACGCACCGTGCTGGGAGAACCCGAGGTCGATCTGGCCGGTACGGAATGCCGCCAGACGGGTCCCCGGCTCCGGTATTACGAGCGCCTTCAACGCATCCGGGTAGGGAAGCTGATTCTCCGGATACTTCTCGTCGTGGCCCCAGTAGTTCGGGTTCCGCTCCCAGGCCAGGCTGCTGCCCTCCTGGACATCGGTCAGCATGAACGGGCCGGTCCCCACCAGAGACTCCCAATCGGTCACGTTGCCTGCCTCGATCACCTCCGGCGCGTACATCGCAGTGATCTCGTGCCACAACAGGTCGTACAGGAACCACGCCTGCGGCTCCTGAAGCTTGAACACCACCGTATGATCGTCGGGCGCGGTGATCGAATCCCACACCATGTTGCCGAGCCGATCGATGAAGGGGCTGGCATCGCCGTCGCCGAGCCCGATGTAGCGGGTGTAGTTGTAGACCACGTCGTCGGCCACGAACTGGCGCCCGTTCACCGGCTCCTTGTCGTGCCAGTAGACCTCGGGGCGCAGCTTGACGGTTACGGTGAGGGGATCGGTTTGCTCCCAGCTCTCCGCAAGCTGGCCCCGCATGTACTCGATCGGACCGCAGAAGCAGTTGAGTGCCCAGGTGTCGCGGTCCACCGCCCAGTCCATCATCGCCAGCTTCTCGACGACGCCGGCGATGTGGGTGACGGCGGGGCCCCCGCTGTAGGTGTCCACTGCCAATGTGTGGGCAAAGTGTGCGATGGTCATCGTCCCACCGTACTGCGGCGCGGTGAACTGCTTACCGCTGCTCGGGTCGGTGACCATCTCCTTCTCGGACATCGCTTCGGATGCGCCTTCACCCTCGCCGGCGGCCCAAGCACCGGTCGTTATCACGGCGAACGCCGCGCACACGGCGAGGGCCTTTACGAGCCATCGAATAGTCATTTGCTGCTCCCTCCTATGGTTGAGGCAGTGTCATGATGGCTGCCACCCGACGGGTGACTGCGGCTCCAAAGACCGACCACCGTAAGGAAGCAGTTGCGACGTATTTCACGTTCCGCCCGCTCGCGACGCCGCACGCGAAAGGGACCGAATCACCCCTGCGGGCCTGATTACTATATCCGGCCTTGATGTGTGGGTCAATCCACACGCGCTCGCGCCCACACTTCGCCGTACTGATGGCGGCCGAGCATGTTCTCGCTGCCCGCCTGCGCCCGCGCCGCCCGGCCACGCCTCGCCCGACTTGTGTAGTGGAGTTGTCGAACGTCGACTGTCCCAGCACGTCCGCACCCTCCGCACCCTGCAGTCAATGTCCAGCGGAGTGCGAATGTGGCATGATTCCATGCGTTGTGACACGCCGCAGCGGCCCTCACCGCCCTCTCGGCCGCGTCGCGCGGAGCCTTGCCGCGCCGGGCGGCGTGGGCGCCGCCATGGCCGTGGCCGGCCTGCTTGCCGCGGCCGCGGCCGGCGCCGAGGTGGTGCCGGTGGAGGTCGCGCACACCCCGTGGGCGGTCGCGCCGGCGTGCAGCGGAGGGTTCGTGCGCCACGACCTGCCCCACGCCACGCTGATGGAGGGCGACCCGCCGCAGATGTTCGACGGCAACGGCGCCGGCGTGGCGTTGGCGGACCTGGACGGCGACGGCCTGATCGACATCGCCCTGGCCGGGCTGCGCGCCCCGGTCACGCTGCTGTGGAACCGCGGCGGGTTGCGCTTCGAGCGGGTCGAGTTGCCCGCGGCAGCCACGCGCGCGATCAACGCGCTGGACCTGGACGGGGACGGGGCCATGGACTTGGTGGTGACCCGCTCCGGGCAGCGGCCGCAGTGGTGGCGCGGGGTGGGCGAGCGCTCTTTCTCGGCGGTGCCCGACGACGCGGATTTCATCGCCTGGTTTCCGATCTACGCCATGGCCTGGGCCGACCTGGACGGCGACCTCGACCTCGACCTGGTGGGGGCGTCGTACGACGCCGAGCTGGAGAAGCTGCGCATGCGCGAGGTGTACCTCAACTTCGCGGCGCGCACCGACACCAAGACGCCGCTCGACGGCGGCGTGTTCTACTACGAGAACACCGGCGAGCGGCTGCGCTCATTCCCGCTGGCGCGCCAGGCGGAGGCGCTGGCGATCGCGCTGCTCGACCTGGACCACGACGGCAGGCGCGACATCCTGATCGGCAACGACTACGACACCCCCGACTATGTCTACCTGAACACCGAGTTCGGCTGGCGCCTGGGGCAGCCGTTTGTACACACCACCTTCAACACCATGGGATACGCCGAGGGCGACGTCGACAACGACGGCACGGTCGAGCTGCTGGCCGCGGACATGCAGCCCTACCGGGAGGGCGCCGACGTGGACGCGGCGTGGGCGCCGATCTGGAACGGGCAGCGCCCGGAGGAGGGGGACGAGGTGCAGATCGTGGCCAACGTGCTGCAGGTGCGCGCCGCTGACGGCACCTACGTCGACCGGGCGCCGGAGAGCGGGCTGGCCGCCACCGGCTGGACCTGGTCGGTGCAGTTCGGCGACCTGGACCACGACGGCCTGCTCGACGTGTACGCCGTCAACGGCATGATCGGCATGGTGTTCGACCATCTGCCGGACGCCGAGCTGATCGAAGAGAACCAGGCTCTGCGCAACACCGGCGCGGGAGGCTTCGTGCCGGTCCCGGAGTGGGGGCTTGCCGCCACCGAGGGTGGGCGCGGCATGGCGATGGCCGACCTCGACCTGGACGGCGACCTCGACCTGGTGGTGAACAACGTCGCGGCGCCGTCGATCCTGTTCGAGAACCAGGTGTGCGGCGCCACCGCCGGCGCGCCCGGCGCCAGCGTCGAGGTCGACCTGCGCTGGCACGGCTCGCCCAACCCGCGCGCGGTCGGCGCCCGGCTGCAGCTCGCCACCACGTCCGCCTCCTACCTGCGCGAGGTGCGCGTGGCCAGCGGCTACCTGTCGAGCGAGCCGGCCCGCGTCCACTTCGGGCTCCCGGCCGATCCCGGACCGCTCACGCTCACGGTCACCTGGCCCGACGGCGCCACCTCCACCGTCACCGGCATCAAGCCCGACCACCTGCTGACGATCGAGCGAGCTGAGCCATGAGCACACCAGGAATGCCTCCAGGACCGGCCTGCTCGCAACCACTTGACAGCCGGGGCACCGGGCTGTAAACGCTGGTTGTTGTGAGCACTGTGCG
The DNA here is from genome assembly GCA_965262935.1 of Spirochaetia bacterium. Lineage (GTDB taxonomy): Bacteria > Spirochaetota > Spirochaetia > SZUA-6 > Bin103 > Bin103. Next base: position 4,644,441 of record OZ253572.1, read on the forward strand.
TCTTCCGCTGGCCGACGTGCGCCGTACGCTGCGCGTCAAGTGGTATCGGAGCCCCATCGACCCGGGGCTGCTGCGGCAGTTCATGCGACGCAGCGATCTGCAGGGCTGGTGGCAGGCGCTGGGGGTGATCGGCTACCTGGCCGGCACCGCCCTGCTGACCTACCACTTCTTCGCCCAGGGGCAGTGGGCGCTGTTCGCCGCCGCGCTGTTCGCGTACGGGACCTACTCCTGCTTTCTCGGCGCGGCGTCGCACGAGCTCGATCACGGCACCGTGTTCCGCACCAAGGCGCTGAACCGGTTCTTCCTGCGCCTGTTCTCGCTGATCACTTGGTTCAATCCCGATGACTACGCGCTCAGCCACACCTACCATCATCGCTACACGCTGCACCCGGACGGCGACCGCGAGGTGGTGCTGCCGCAATCGGCGGCGATGCGCGTCCTGTTCGTGCTGCAGTTGTTCTGCGTCAACCTGACCGGCGGGCCGGGCTGCGACGGATTGATTCCACGGGTCCGGGACACGGTGCGCACGGCGCTCGGCAGGACGCTCGCCAAGGACGCCATCGGCGACACCGAACCGCTGGCGCCGGATGCCCACGAGTGGCTGGCGGCGCTGTACGAGGCACACCCCGAGGAACGGATCAAGGCGGTGCGCTGGGCGCGCAAGATCCTGCTGTTCCACGCCGCCGTGATCGCGGCCGCGATCGTGTTTCAACTCTGGCTGCTGCCGGTGTTCATCACGCTGTCCCGGTTCCTGATGAACTGGTGGCGGGTGTTCGTGTTCCTGCCGATGCACTGCGGCCTGCGTGACAACGTGGCCGACTTCCGTAAGTGCACGCGCAGCGTCTGGCTCGATCCGGTGTCATCGTTCATGTACTGGCGCATGAACTGGCACCTGGAGCATCACATGTACGCCGGCGTGCCGTGCTACAACCTGCGCAAGCTGCGCAAGGCGATCGAGTTCGACCTGCCGGTGGCCAAGAACGCGATCGCGGCGTTCCGGGAGATGCGCGCCACCTGGAAGCGCCAGCAGAGCGAGCCCGGCTACCAGTACGACACGCCGCTGCCGCCGACCGCCAACCCGGGCCACGCCGACGCCGCCGGCTTGAACCAGGACGACGACCTCAGCACCTCGATCGGCGACCTGGCCCCGACCGTGCTGAGCCGTTGACCGGCCGCGCCGGTGCTCCTATCCTGTGATCGTATCGCTATGGGAGCTACCTACGTGGACGTGACGATCCGCAACCCCGCCGCGCCGGCGAGGAGCTGGACCGGCCGGTTCCTGGTCGACACGGGTGCTTTCAACTCGCTGGCGCCGCGCCGGCACCTGGAAGCGATCGGCCTTGAGCCCAAGTCGCGTGAGGAGTACGTGCTCGCGGACGGCACGGCGATCACGATGGACACCACGGTCGCGGAGGTCGAGTTCGAAGGCAAGACGGTGGGCGGCACGGTGATATTTGGGGACGAGGACGCAGAGCCCCTGCTTGGGGTGACGGCCCTGGAGTCCGGCGGTTTCGAGGTAGACCCCCGTTCGCAGCAACTGAAGCGCCTGCCGGCGATCTTGCTGAAAGGGATGCGCAGGAACACTCGGTAGGCAACAGCGTTCCCGCGGGTCGCAGCCGCCGCGGTCGAACTCCCGGCCGATGCGCCGCCGGTAGCAAGCTACCAAGAGTGCGGCGGAATCCGCACCGCCGCGATCCGCTGGCTGCCCTACACCGAAGCACCGCGATCGGCGCCGAGACGGCCGCCACCGCCGCGCAGTCGGGGGTCGAGCAGGTCGCGCACGGCGTCGCCGAACATGTTCAGGCAGTACACGACAATCGTCAGGCACAGCCCCGGCCACAGCGCTAGGCGCGGCGCCCTTACTCAGTGCTCGGCGCGTCATCTTGGTCACTTGATTCCAAGCCAAAATCCAACTGGCCAAGTATCCTCGGTTCTTCACATCTGATGTGTGGGTGTTCCACATCGTTCAGGGCATCATCCCAGGAAAGTAGACAATCACAGTTAGCACGCTACGCGCATGCCAGGTGAATTGCATCCGCTGGTGATAGCCCGTATTTCCGACAGAAGCGGTGTGCTTCTTCACCGATCATTCGGTCTACGGAGACGACATCGATGTATTCATGCTCGAAGAATCGGAGTATCTCGGTGTGTTCATCGTCCGTGAGTTGCACATGCTCTCGTTTCTTGTGAACCTCCGCAAGTGTCAATGCAGAGATGCAAATACGGAATAGGCTGTGCTCAGCGTTTCGTAGAATGTGTTCGGCAACCTGCTTGCGATCAACCCCTTTTGCAACCTCTCCTTTCAGCCAAGCAATAAAGACTGATGAGTCCAAATACGGCTTCTCATACCGTTCAGCACTCACGAATACTCCTGATGTACTCCTCCGTCGTAAGGTCGCCAGTGATGTCCGGGTACCTGCCGCCCAACGATGCAATGCTTGGCAATCTCGATTCCTCGCTCAACGTCCGGAGCTCTTCTACCGAGATTCGGACCGGTTCCCCGCGTGCGTTCGTATGCAGTCGGCCACCCACCACCACCCGATTGCCGAGTGCGTCCCTAGCTTGGTCAAGAAGATCAGACTCGCTTGGAATGTCGCAGTGGATTGCTTTCTTCGTTCTGCTGTGATAGATGACAAATCGTCGGCCACGATGGATCGATATCATCTCCAGCGTTCCCTCGGCTGAGCCAAGTGATTCATCTTGCTCGGGAAGCAATACCTTTATGTTTTCGGAGGCTCGTTCTGAGATCGTGACGCGACGATCGGGCCCGGAAACTACGATGCCGCTCATGCCTCCTCGCCCAATTCTCTGAGCGATACGCCGAGCAGCTTTTATTCCACGCTCGGTGAGGTACGGAGGACTCGCTCTGTCATTCTCAATGCGCTCCCAGCCAGTAAAGTATGCTTTAGTGACGTCGGATCCGAAGTCTTTGTCTGCCAAATTACTGCGCGAAATTGTTTCTACGATAAGGCTTCCCTTCGATACGTCCGTAATCAACCACTCAAGGCTAGCTCGACTCTCGTGGGAGATCGCAAGATCGTACTCCTTGAGCATATGCAGGTGATCTTGGATTTGACCTAGAAAACCAGATAGTGTGATGCTTCCGAGTTCTCCTTGAACCTGAAATCGCAATGTGGCCATTCTTGGTTACCTGCTCTTCTGATCCTTACCATCACCTCGGTGGTTCGCACCAACTTGGATCTTCCAATCTGGCGCTAAGTCGTCACCGTGGAATAGAAGGTATTGTCCGACACCGTGCCTCGATTCAATATTAGTGTTCATAGCTGCAACAAGCTGCAATTAGGGAGTATACGTATCGGAGCGGAGTCCGTGTCAACCTTCCTGATACCCCCGAATGGCGCGGATCGCTTCACGTATCATCCTACTAGTGGAGGAGCGAGCGAGCGATCCCGCTCGACAACTCGCAGTTGGTGGTGAATGCCCCTGTAGGGCTGGTGACACGCACCGCCCTCGCCGAACGCGCGCTCGCGGGTCCTCGACGCCGGCGCCGCGCGCCATCCCCATCACCATCATGTCGACCACGTCGCCCGGGATCAGGCGGACCGAGAAGAAGACGATGACGGTGACGATGACGATGAAGACCGTCGGCAGGATCAGCAGCAGCCGGCGGATGATGTAGACCGGCGATGATGCTCAGCGGCTTCTCCTTGACCAGCGTGCGAAACAACTCAGTCATAGCGGACCCTGGCGTCGATGACCACCCCGGCGATGATGCTCAGCGGCTTCTCCTTGACCAGCCTGCGAAACAACTCAGTCATAGCGGACCCTGGGGTCGAGGACGGCGTAGATCAGGTCGATGAGCAGATTGATTGCCACCACCACGGTGGCGAAGAACAGGTTGATGCCGGAGACCATCGGGTAGTCTCTGTCATCAAGGGCAGTCAGCAGGAGGCGCCCGAGGCCCGGCAGGTTGAAGATGTTCTCCATGATCACCGCGCCCCCGACCAGGATCGGCAACTGCAGGCCGATCAGGGACACCACCGGGATCAGGGCATTCTTGACGGCGTGCCGGATCACCACCGCCCGCTCCTTCAGCCCCTTGGACCAGGCGGTCCGGATATAGTCCTGCCTCAGCACCTCCAGCATCATGGTGCGGGTCATCCGCATGGTCGCGGCCGCCGAGGCCGTTCCCAGAATCAGGCTGGGAATGATGAACACCGCCAGATTCCCCAGCGGGTCTGCGGTGAAGGCGACCAACTCCAGGGGCGGCGCCCAGCCCCACCAGATTGCCGGGTAGATCATGACCATGATGCCCAGCCAGAAGTTGGGCGTGGCCAGACCGATGATGGCGACCGAGCGCCCCAGGAAGTCGGCGGCGGTGTCCTGGCGCACCGCCGAGTAGATGCCGACCGGGAGGGCGATCACCAACCCGATCATGATCGCCAGGAGGCCAAGCTCGATGGTAACCGGAAGTCTGGCCAGGACCTGCTTCCCCACCGCCCCGCGGCCCATCAACGACTCGCCCAGGCTGCCACGCAGGAGAATCTCTCCCAACCAACGGCCATACTGCACCCACACCGGCACGTCCAGTCCGAGCATGCGCTCCAGCGCTTCCCGGTCGACCGACGCAGTGGCCACCGTGTATCCCAGCCGCGCCTGTATTGCGTCTATCACGTCGCCGGGGATGAAGCGAACCGAGAGAAACACCAGGATGCTCACGATGAACAGCGTGGGGAGGATCAGCAGCAGCCGCCTGATGAGATAGGCTCTCACGGTTGCACCTTGGTCATCGATGAGCAGGGGAGCCGGAAGGCTCGAGCCCCCCAGCCCCCGCATTCACTTGGGTCGGTATGGGCGACCGCTAGTAGCCCATTTCCTTCTTCAGATCCTCGTCGATCCAGACGCGCGTAAAGACGGCGTTATAGCGACCGTCTCCCAACCTGTGCTCGCCATTATAGCCGATGACCCACGGCTGGATTACGGCAAACTGTGGGGCCACGGGACCAAATATCGTCCAGAACTGCTCTACGCCATACAACTGCAACTCTTTGACCAGGCTGTTGAGCTCGTCCACGCTGGAAGCGCCCTTGGCCTCTTCGAACTTGGCGTTGTACCACGGGTCATCGACATTCGACGAGTTGTGTCCTGTGGTCGTCAAGTAGCGCGCGGACCCCCCCAACGGCTGTCCCTTCCCGGCCGCTTCCGCATTCGTCATGACGAAATCTCGCGCACTTCGTTTGGCCGAGTGGGACGGCGGCGAATGGACATCTATCTCGACCTCGGCGCCAATCTCTTTCCAGTATGAAGCGAGCAATTGTATGTAGTTCAGATCGTAGCGTTCGAGATGGATCATCGTGGTCTTGAAGCCATCGGAATAGCCCGCTTCAGCCAACAGCTCTTTGGCTCCTTCGGGGTCGTACGTAAAGACCTTCCTGACCTCTTCCGGCCAATCTTCAAACTGTATGACCGCCTTTGAAGTCCGGCTCAGTTGCCCCTGAGGTATTATATCCGCGTATCCCTTGTAGTAGGAATCGTTGATCTCCTCCAGGTTCAAGGCCATCTGCATCGCCTTGCGCACGCGGATGTCGTCAAACGGTTTCACCTGGACATTCATGCCGACGCCATTGTCCGACCGACGGATATAGGGCCATATCACCAGCTCGGGGTTGGTCCGCTGAAGGCCCTCTATCTGCTCAAGCGTCCTCAGTTGACGCTCATAATCGACGCGACCCGTGCGCAGTGCCGCCATGCGGGTCGCCGGTTCAATCATGACCAGGGCCCGCAACTCGTCAATGTAGGGCAACCGGTTCTGCGGGTACTTCTCGTCATGGCCCCAGTAATCGGGGTTTTTCACCCAGGTGACTGAGCTGCCTTCGACGCGGTCGGTCAGCATCATCGGTCCGGTGCCGACCAAGTTCTGCCAATCGCCCGCGTCTCCGTGTTCCTCAATGACCTCCGGCGGGTACATCCAGCCCATGAAACTGTTCAAGACGGCCGGCAGAATGGTGAGGGTCAGTTTTTCCAGCTTGAACACCACCGTCGATTCATCGGTTGCCGTGACCGATTCTATGTTCGCCCCCGCGAGGAGTTCCCAAGGCATGATCGTTCGCTCGGTGAATCCACCGCCGAGTCCCAACAGACGGTGATAGTTGTACTCGATATCCTGGGCCGTCAGCGCCCGCCCGTTCATCGGCGGCTTGTCATGCCAGTGAACGCCCTGGCGCACATTGACGACCACCGTCGTTGGGTCGGGCTGCGACCAGCTTTCCGCCAGTGCCCCGCTCGTGTGGTCCGGCGGGAACAGAAACACGAAGTCGAACTGGTCCCTCGGCGCCGCCCAGTCCGCCATACCCAGCTTTTCGAGCACGGGATCGATCAGGGCTTCCGCCCACCCGCCTGGAACGACGATGTCGGCACTCGCCGACGTCCCGGTTTTGACGAAGGTCAATGTCCCGCCATACCGCGGTGCCGTCACCATCTCGCCGGTGGACGGGTCCGTCACCATTTCCTTCTCCATGGCGGCGGCCGGCTCCTCTTCGCCGGCCGGGCTCGCCGAGAGAACGGTTGCGGCCAGGACCAGCACAATCGCGAAGGTCGTTCCAATCTTTACAAGTTTCATACGTAACTCCGTATGTGGATTCTTGAGAGTATTGCGTAGCGGCTTGCCGCTCCCTGGCTACTCCCGAACCTGCAACGCAGGCGGCCAGTCAGAGTCGAATCCTTGAAGCGCGCGGCGTGTGACTCACCGGGTTCACGCCGCGCGCGGGTGTGGTTCTTTGAGTATCACTCGCATCTCGTGTGCGCCGGGAACACCGCCAGGGTGTTTGCTGGCGACCCACGAGGCCTCCGGTTACTATGCAGACGGTCGTGATGGCGCATTATCCGCATCCGTTCAATCCTTGACTTGCTCATCGTCTCACGCTCGCTTGGAGGTGTCAAGCGCGCGCGGACTCGATGGACGCGATCAACCGACCATCGTCTTCCGTGTCACGGAGTGACCGTGCTGACCGTGGCTGACCGTGCCGGATCCGTTGCACGTCGCACCTTGGAGACGATAGAGTCAGTGCCGGACGTAGTGAGCACGCCACCCACGCACCCGCGCATTCCCTACGGCGAGGCCGACTTCAGGCGCATCCGCCTGAACCGGTGGCTGTACGTCGACAAGACCCGCTTCCTGCGGCTTCTGGAGGAGGAGCGCTACGCCTTTCTCATCCGCCCGCGCCGCTTCGGCAAATCGCTGTGGGTGTCCCTGCTGGAGAACTACTACGACCGCTTCTGGGCGGACGGCTTCGACGCCACCTTCGCCGGCACCGACATCGGACAGCGCCCGAGCGGGGAACAGAGCCGCTACGTCACCCTGCGCTTCAACTTCTCGATGGTCAACGACAAGCTCGAAACCCTGGAGCGGGAGTTCGAGACCTACTGCATGATAGAGTTCCGCGGCAGGCTGCGGCGCCATCCCGACCTGTTTCCGGAAGCGGCGGTGCGGGACATCCTGGCGCCGCCCTCGATCGCCACCAAGCTGACCGAGCTGTTCCAGTACTCGGGCGACCATGACATCCCGTTGTACGTGCTGATCGACGAGTACGACAACTTCGCCAACACCGTGCTGGCGTACCACGGTGCCGAGGCGTACCACTCCTTCACCCACGGCGGCGGCTTCTACCGCAACTTCTTCGCCACCCTGAAGTCCGGCGCGGACCGCAGCGGCGGTGGTGTGGAGCGCCTGTTCATCACCGGGGTGTCGCCGATCACCATGGACGACGTGACCAGCGGCTTCAACATCGGCACCAACATCAGCCTGGAACCGGACTTCAACGAGATGGTCGGCTTCACCGCGGCGGAGGTGGGGCGCCTGGTCGAGACGTACCGGGAGCTGGGCGTGTTCAACCAGGACCCCGCGACCGCCATGGGCATCATGGGGCAGTGGTACAACGGCTACCGCTTCGCCACGGCGGCCGAGACCGATCTGTACAACACCGACATGGTGCTCTACTACCTGAAGCATTCGATGCCGAACCGAGACGTGCCGACCTACCTGATCGACACCAACGTGCGCATCGACTACGGCAAGCTGCGCCACCTGCTGGTGACCGGGCGGCAACTCAACGGCAACTTCGACCTGCTGCGCAACATCATCGGCGAGGAGCGGGTGGACGTGCTGCGCATCCAGCCGAGCTTCCCGCTGAAACAGCTCACCGACGAGGAGAACTTCCTGTCCCTGCTGCACTACTTCGGGCTACTGAGCATCCGTGCGGTGGCAGGCGGCGCGCCGCGGCTGGGGATTCCGAACCAGACCGTGAAGCGGCTGATGTACGGGTACCTGCGCGATGCCTACCGCGACGTGGGGGTGTTCTCGGTCAACCTGTTCCGGTTCTAGCAGTTGCTGATGCGGATGGCCAACGAGGGCGAGTGGCGGCCGGTGCTGGACTTCCTGAGCGAGGCGATCGCGCGGCAGACGGGGATCCGCGACTACATCGGCGGCGAGAAGGTGATACAGGGGTTTCTGGCTGCCTTTCTGAGCGTGGCCGATTACTACGTATCACGCTCGGAGGCGGAGCTGGGGAAGGGACACGCCGACATCTGCCTGGAGCCGCTGGTGGCCCGCTATCCGCACCTGCAGCGCGGCTACCTGATCGAGCTGAGTACCTTAATCGCCGTGGGCGCTTGCAGCGCTCCGAGCGCCCTCAGCGCAGCGCGTCGGCGGACGACGCCGGCGTGGCGGCGGCAGTCCGAGAGGCGACGGCGCAGCTCGAGCGGTACCTGGCGGATCAACGGCTGGCGCGCCAGTTTCCGGGGGTGCGCTTCATCGGCCTGATCGTCGTGTTCCACGGTTGGGAGCTGGTGTTCTGCGACGAGGTGCAGCGGTGACCGCGCGCCCTCCATCGTTTACCTAGACGCAGCGGTACCTGCCGTGGGCGCCCCCTTTCAGTAGATCGCGGAGCGCCAGCAGCGCCGAGGCGACCGCCGGACCCTGAGCGTGGTTGCGGCGCGCGATTCCGCGTGTTGTAATCGTATTTGCATGAAGATAGCTTTTTCTAAACTCTTTGGAAGGAACGGAACCGATTCTGCATGACTACTCCCATCAGCAACGAGGGCAGCAACCCCATCGGCCACGCTTGGCTCAGGCGTGAGCTGAACTTGGCGGTCCCGCCGCCGGCGGTCGAGAGCTACGTCGTGGCAGGGGCACGGCGTACCGAGGTGCGCGGCCGGCGCATCGTGGAACAGTATCCGCGGCAATATGCCACGGAGGAATCGATCGCGGCACATCTCCGGTTCGCACTGCGCCATGAACCGATCGACCTCGGCGTGCTGGTTGCAACCTTCAAGGCAATCGAGGCCGCCGACCTGGAAGCCTGGGTGAGAGCGGAGCCCACGGGTGCGTTCAGCCGGCGCGCGTGGTTCTTCTACGAGACGTTCACCGGCCGGATGCTGGATCTCGACGATGCCCGTACCGGCAACTACGTCCCGGCGCTGGACCCTGCCAAGCATATTGTCGGCGAACCCCGCAGGTCGCGGCGCCACCGCGTTGCTGACAACCTGCTCGGTGGTGCGGGCCTGTGCCCGACGGTCAGGCGCACGCCCCGGCTGACGGAACAGATGGACCTGCGGATCGACCGGCAGGCGTGGGCCCTGATCGAGAGCAGCGACGCGGGCATCCTCGCGCGCGCCGTACACTATCTGTTCACGAAAGAGACCCGTTCCTCATTCGCCCTCGAGGGTGAGATCCCGAGCACCGCCCGCTCCGAACGATTCGTCGCGGCGCTCAGGGAGGGGGGCGACTTCGACCCGAGCGACAAGGCCGCACTGATCCGCCTGCAGGGCGATATCGTCGATCCGCGCTACGCTGCAACCGGCTGGCGCACGTTCCAGAACTTCGTGGGCGCGACCGTCGGGGGATACCGCGAGGACGTACACTTCGTCTGCCCGCGTCCCGAAGACGTGCCGGGCTTGATGGAAGCCTGGATGAGCCTGACCCGGCGTGTGGTTGAGAGCCGCATCGATCCGGTCGTGGCGGCCGCGGTCAGCTCGTTTGCCTTCGTCTTCATCCACCCATTCGAGGACGGGAACGGTCGGATCCACCGCTTCCTGATACACCACGTGCTTTCCAGACGAGGCTACAGCCCGCCTGGCGTCATCTTTCCGGTCTCCGCAGCGATTCTGCGCGACCGGCGGAGCTACGATGAAACCCTCGAAACTTTCTCGCGGGCGACTCTCGGACTGATCCGATGGCGGTGGACGGCGGCGCGAGAAATCGTGGTCGACAATGAGACCGCCGACCTCTATCGGTACTTCGACGCGACCGCATTCGCGGAGTACCTGCACGACCGCGTTGCCGATACGGTTCGCCGTGATCTCACGGAAGAGCTTGCATTCATCGCCGTGTTCGACCGGGCGTGTGCCGCGGTACGGGAGATCGTGGACATGCCGGACCGTCGGGTGGCGCTGTTCGTGCGGCTCTGCATGCAAAACGGCGGACGGCTGTCCGCGACGAAACGGCGCCTTTTCGCAGAGCTGGACGACGTCGAAGTCGCCGCGATGCAGGCATCGATCGGGGACGCGCTCGCCGCCGCTACTTCAGGCCCATCAGTTTGACCGTGGGATAGCTACCACATCACGAAGCCGCGGGCGGTGTTTACGTCCTGGCCGGTGAAGCTGGCGGCCTCGTCGGAGGCGATGAACACCGCCATGGCGGCGGCGTCCTCCGGCTCGCCGACGTCCTGCCGGTAGCCCTCGGCCTGCAGCCAGCGGCCGGCCAGCACCCGGTTGGCCGCGTTCGATTCCGGCGCGTAGTTGGCTTGGGTGGTTGCGTCGAACGGCACGCCGCGGTACTCGGCGAGCGCCTGGGCGAGCTCGCGGTCGCGCGCCGGGTGGCCGCCGGGGCAGATGGCGTTGACGGTGACGTGGTAGCGGCCCACCTCGGCCGCCAGCGTGCGGGTGAGGCCGATCACCCCCATCTTGCTGGTAGTGTAGGGCGTGCGATGCGCCAGCGGCTGCTTGCCGGAGGGCGAGCTGAACATGATGATGCGGCCCCGGCGGCGGCGGATCATCTCCGGCAGCACCGCCTTGCAGCACAGGAAGATCGAGTCGAGGTTGACCGCCAGCACCTGCTGCCACTCGGCCAGCGACACATCCTGCAGGTCCCTGGTCGGGCCGGCGATGCCGACCACGGGTGCGAGAATGTCGATGGTGCCGTACTCCGCGAGGGTGCGCGCCACCATGTCGTTCACCTGCCGCTCGTCGGACACGTCGGTGCGGAAGCACAGCGCGCGGCTGCCCGCCTCGCGGACCTGCGCCCCGGTGGTCGCGTCCAGCTCCTCCGCCGGAATCAGGTCGCAGATCGCCAGCAGCGCGCCCTCGGCGGCGAACCGCACCGCCATCGCCTGCGCGTGGCCGCGCGCCGCGCCCGTGATCAGCGCCACCTTGTCCTGCAACCGTCCCATGGTCTTTCTTCGCCTTAGCAACCCGTCGCGAAACACCGGCTGCATTCGAGGTGCGACGCCGGGTCCCACCACGGGCTTGCTAGCGCCCCGAAACCGCTGCCTCGGCAGCGCTTCCGGCCCAACCGGCCTACCCTAGGGTCAGTGCGCCTGCATCAGCTCAATGGTGACGTTGTCGGGCGCTTGCAGGAAGCAGATCGCGTGACCGGGGACGAATTCCCACGGTTCGGCGGCAAAGGTGGCGCCCTTGGCGCGGATCTCCTCGCAGAACGCCAGCAGATCGCCCTCGTATTCGTAACCGAAGTGGTCGGTGCCCCACCCGTTGTGGCTCACGAAGCCCTCGAACTGCTGCATCGGCTGGCTGTTTGCCGCCGGCGACTCGCCCGGCCGGCGGCCACGGATCAGCAGCAGCATGCCGCCGAGATCCACGGTGACCTGCGGCGCCCCCATCACCTCCATCTGGCCGGTGATGGCGCCGCCGAGGATCTTCTCGTAAAACCGCGCCGCGGCGTGCGGATCCTCGCTGATCAGGTGAATGTGGTGGAACTTGACTCCAGAACTGGACATGTCTCCTCCTCGTTTCGTCTGTTGGTCGTGCGTTCGGTGCTGTGTGTGCCCTACACCGGCATCTTGCGCCCCGAATGGGCGCGCCCGATGCGGGCTATCTCTTCATCGGGGGCGGTGATCACCAGTGCCCCGGCGTCGATCCACGCGGGAAAATCGGCCGGCGCGGCGTACCCCGTGAACGGGTGGAAGTATACCCCGCTCGCCGCGCACGCTTCCTTTACGCGCTGTTCGATCTCCAGCATCTCCTGCGGCCACGGATCGGACAGCGACCGTATCCCGAGCGTCAGCGCCATGTCGCCCGGTCCCACCTCCGCGAACCCGACGCCCGGCACCTGCATGATCTCCTCGACATAAGGCAGCGCCGCCTTCGATTCGATCTTGATGCCCAGGAACAGCTCGCCGTCCGGGTTCAGCGGCCACGGGTCGGCCTTCTCGATGTAGGTATCGGCGTCCACGCCCCAGACGTGGCCGGCGCTGTCCTCCGAGGCGATGCCGCGCATGCCGGTGCCGAGGCCGGTGCTAACGCCGAGACGGTTGATCGGATAGCGGCACGCCTCCACGAACGCCGCCACCGCGTCCGGCGTGTTGGCCTTGCACAGGATGATGCCGTGCACGCCGCGCGCCAGGAGCTGCTGGCACTGCCAGGCGTTGGCCTCCACCACCGCGCGCGAGGTGCCGTTGACCGGCGCCTCCACGATGGTGGTCGGCGTGCGGTGGCCGCTGCGCGTCGGCCCCGCGTCCACCATGCCGTGCAGGTAGTCGTCGAGGCCGGCCACGTTGAACGCCCCGTGCTCGAAGCCGACGTTGATGTAGTCGGCCCAGTGCCCGGCGTCGATCTGGCCCTGCTCGTAGGTGAGCACCGGGGTGTGCATGGCGGTGAGCGCACCCTCGGGCCGCCGGTGAAAGGTGCCGGCGAGCCCGGTGTGGCCGCCCACGTAGTAGATCGGCTGCCCGCCCTCCAGCAGCTCGATGGTGCGATTGATCCGGGTGCCGGTGCTGCGCGTCGATGCCATCCCGCACACTCTATCCCGATGCGGCCCCGGCTGTAACTACCTCAGCGATCAGCCTGCTTCACGTTCGTCGCTCCGATGCGACCGGCACCACCCGACAGCCTGGGATCGAGCAGATCTCGGAGCGCATCGCCGAACATGTTGATCCCGAACACGACGATGGCGAGGGACAGGCCGGGCCAGATCGCCAGCAACGGCGCCCGCTCCATGTACCGTCGGCCTTCGAGGCTCAGCATCCCGCCCCAGCTCGGCTGTGGTGGCGGAATCCCGAAGCCGAGGAAGCTGATGGTCGACTCGCTCAGAATCACCGCACCCAGGGAGATGGTAAAGACCACGATAATGGGCGGCCACACCTGCGGCAGGACGTGGTTGAAGAGGATCCTCCAGGTGGGGCAGCCGACGGCCCGCGCCGCCTCCACGTACGGGTTCTCCTTGGTGCTCAACACCACGCCCCGTACGGTCCGGATGTTACCGATGCCCGTGAACGCGCCGAGGACGACGATCATGGGCACCATGCCCTGTCCCAGGAGCGACATCACGGTCAGCACGATGAACAGCCACGGGAAGGTGAGCCAGGCATCGACGAATCGTTGGACGATCAGGTCGAACGTACCAACCCAGTAACCGGACAGCAGACCGAAGAACAGGGCGATGACCAGGCCGATGGCGACGGCTCCCACTCCCACGATCATGGAGACGCGCGCCCCGTGAATGACGCGAGTCAGCAGGTCGCGGCCAAATTGGTCGGTGCCCAGCGGAAACTCGGCCGATGGTCCTTCGAGCGCGCGCATGAGATTGCGGTCTCTGAGGTCGTGGGTGGCGAGCACGTCGGCAAACACGCCCACCAGGAAGAACACCAGTACGATGATCATCCCAGCCGCGCCCAGTTTCTTTTCCCGGAACAGCCGCGGCAGCAGGTCGCGAAGCGACCCCTTTCTCGGAGCAGCCTCCGGCGCAGCCGACCCGCTCACTTGTACTGGATCCGCGGGTCGAGCCAGGCGTAGCTGATGTCGACGATGACGTTCACGAGCAACACGAATCCCGCCATCATCATATTCAGTCCCGCCAGCAGGGGATAGTCGCGCTGCTCCAGCGTTCTTACCACCAGCGAGCCGATACCGGGTATGTTGAATATGTGTTCCACCACGACCGCGCCGCCGATCAGGACCGGCAGCTGCAGTCCGATCGTGGTAAGCACCGGGTTCAGCGCATTCTTCAGCGCGTGCCGTAACACGACCATCCGCTCCCTGAGCCCCTTCGCCCACGCGGTGCGGATATAGTCCTGCCGCATCACCTCCAGCATCATCGTGCGGGTCAAGCGCATGGTGACGCCGGACAGCCACATTCCCAGAACGATGGCGGGGATGATGAACATGGCCAGATTGCTGAGCGGATCCTTCCAGAAGGAGACCCAGTACATGGGCGGCGACCACCGCCACCAGACCGCCGGCAGGACCAGGATCATCGTCCCCAGCCAGAAGCTGGGGATGCAGATGAAAGCAATGGCGACGCTGCGCAGTATCTGGTCACCGGCAGACTCCGGCTTCAGACCGGAGTAGATACCCACGGGCAGCGCTATCACCAGCGCGAACACCAGGGACAGGGCACCCAGCTCCAGCGACCTCGGCAGCCGCACAATGATGATCTCTTCGACCGCGAGGTTTGTGAGCAGCGTCTCACCGAAGTCGCCCTGAAAGACGCCGGAGATCCAGCGTCCGTACTGGACGTGAGCGGGCAGATTCAGGCCCAGCTGCTCCCGCAGAACCTCCATGGCTCCCGCGGACATGTATCTGAGGGAGACCATGTAATCGAGCACGTCGCCGGGGATGAGGCGGATCGAGAGGAACACGATAAAGCTGACGATCAGCATCGTCGGCACAATCAGCAGCAGTCTTCTGATGATGTAGGCTTGCATACGCGAAAACGGGGGCCAGACCAGCCGGCCCAGCCCCCGCGAACGGTCAGATCAGATCAGAGGGACGCTATTCGTCCGCGTCGCGCCCGCTGATCTCCTTCTTCAGGGCCGCGTCGATCCAGAAGTACTTGGTGAAGTGGTACTGGTAGGTCTGCAACCCGCTCATGCCGTCCATTCCCTTCACCCACGGCTGCCATGCCATGTACTCGTGGACAGCGCCGAAGTCCAGGAACCACAGCTGCTCCTGCCAGAGGAAGACCACGTCCAGAAGCGCCTCGGTCCACTCGGGAGTGTTGGCCTCGAGCAAGTTGACCGTGTCGAACAATCGCTCCACCTCAAGGGCCTCAGGAGAACCCTGGATCCGACCCATGCTGTAGAACGGCCGATACGGTGCGTTCCAGAAATGTGTGGCCAAGACTGAGAAGCTCGTGCCGCCGGCATTATGAAACGCCAGGCCGGTAAAGCGCTCGTCGTTCGGCCCGTCCGCACCGCCGATCATGCCCCAGTGGCCGCCGTTCGGGATCGGGTCCATGTTGACCCGGATGCCGACATCCTCGAAGTACGCAAAATACGCAGGGTAGTTCTCATCGAGCGTGGAGTCCGTAATGAAGCTCGTCTCGAAACGGATGCCGTCCGCGCCACGCGGGTATCCGGCCTCGTCGAGAAGCCGCTCGGCCTCAGCGGGATCGTATTCGTACAACCGAGCGAGGTCAGGACGCACCCCGTCCAGCTCCGCCCTGGTATGGTACTGGGGCTTCCCGGCTGCCCGCTTGACGGGGAACGCCGGGTAGTGGTAGTGCTCCGGCGTGAAGAAGGCCTCGAGCTCCTCGTGGTTGACGGCCAGCATCGCTGCCTGACGCACGCGGATGTCGTTCCACGGCGCCAGGTCGGCGCGCACCGCAACATACTGTCCGTGCGCCCACGTCTCATTCGTTCGTATCTCCGGGTTGCTCCGCCTCAGATCGTCCACCTGCGTGGGCGTAAGACCGTTTTGCACCTGGCGGTCGAGCTTGCCGCTACGCAGCGCCGCGATCCGCGCTGCGCCATCGGCGAAGGAGATGATCTGCATGGTGTCCAGATACGGCAGCTGGTTACCCGGATTCAGAGGATCCTCCATCCAGTAGTTGGGGTTCCTGGTGTAGGTGATGTGGCTGCCCTCGATGACTTCGATGGGCCAGAAGGGCCCCGATCCCATGTGGTTGCGCCAGTCTTCTCGGTTGATGGAGTCATCCCGCCACCACTCGGCCGGCAGAACGCCGTTCAGGGCACTGGTGAGATAGACCCACAGACCCAGGCTATCGGGCGCCGCCAGTTCGACGTTGATCGCCCACGGGTCGCTCGGATCGGCCGTCATCTTGAGGAGCTCGTCGCCCTTGTACATCAGGCCGGATCTTGGCTCCGCGGTGACGTGCTCCCAGGTGACGAGAATGTCTTCCACGGTCATCTCTCTGCCGTTGGCCGGCGGCCGGTCGTGGTAGTGGATGCCCCTGCGAATCTTCCACCTCAACTGGGTCGGGCTCAGTACCGTGTTGGACTCGATGACTTGGAACGAGATCACATTCGGATTCTGCCAGTTGAAGTCGTTCAACCCCCACTCGCCGGTGCCCCGAGGCCCCTGGGTGATGTCGTACTCGAACAACTGATCGTAGATGGCTGGCACCACCTGGATGCCGTGAATCAGCACCGTCGGGTCCCAGACGCTCGACCAAGTGTTGTCGGCGGTGGTGAGATTGCCGCCGTAGACCGGCTTGGTGTCGATGTCCGAGGGCGACATGGCCCCCGAGGACCCTTCCTCTTCTCCGGTGGCCCAGGCGCCGGTTGCCGCCAGCAACACGGCCGTCGCCACGGCGAATACTGTCTTCCATTTGCAGATAGTCACGCTATCCACCCCCTTGTTCACTCGGGTGTCCGACCCGAGTTCGATATGAGAGTGTCGTAGCATGGCCGCGCCGGTCAAGCCGGCCGTCGCAGCAATTTCGCAGCCGTTACTTGCGGTCGGCGGGTGGGGGCTCGCCGAAGCGGCCGATGCCGCCGCGCAGGCGGGGGTCGAGCAGGTCGCGCAGCGCGTCGCCGAACATGTTGACACCGAACACCACGATGGCCAGGCACAGGCCGGGCCAGAATGCCAACAACGGCGCCTCCAGCATGTAGGCGCGGCCTTCTATGCTCAGCATGCTGCCCCAACTCGGCTGCGGCGGCGGTATGCCAAAACCGAGGAAGCTCACCGACGCCTCGGCGAGTATGTTGCCGCCGACCGAAACGGTGAACAGGACGATCATCGGCGCGACAAGCTGCGGCGCGATGTGACGGGCGAGTACGCGCAGGGTGCTGGCGCCGGTCGCCCGTGCCGCCTCCACGTAGGGCAGCTCCTTCACGCTCAGCACGACGCTGCGCACGGTCCTGATGTTGACGATGCCCCAGGGTACGCCCAGGACGATGATGACCTGCGGGATGCCCGGTCCGAGCAGCGACATGACCGTGATGATCAGGAACAGCCACGGGAAAGCCTGCACGGCATCCACCACCCGCTGCCCAATCAGATCCGCCACACCGCCGAAGTATCCCAGCAGGAGTCCGAACACGGTCGCGACCACCACCGCAACCAGGCTGGAGGCGATGCCGACCAGCATCGAGATGCGGGCGCCCTGCACCACCCGGCTGTACACGTCGCGCCCAAACTGATCGGTGCCCAGGGGATAGTCGGACGATGGCCCCTCCAAACGCCGCGGGACGTTCTGCTCGAACATGTCGTGGGTGGCAAGCACGTCGGCGAAGATGCCGACCAGCAGGAACAGCACCACGATGATCAGCCCGACGGCGCCCAGCTTCTTCTCCCGGAACAACCGGGAGAGGGTCTGGCGCAGGAGTGACGTACGCGCGCGCTGAGCGGCGGCCGGCGCCTTGGGCGCCACGGTATCAGCCATCAGTCGTAGCGGATCCGCGGGTCGAGCCAGGCGTAACTGATGTCTATCAAGACGTTGACGACGAGCACGAACCCAGCCATGAGCAGGTTTACGGCGGTAACGACGGGGTAGTCACGTTTCTCGAGCGCCTCGATTATCAGCGACCCGAGGCCCGGTACGTTGAAGATTTTCTCCACGATGACGGCCCCGCCAATCAGGACCGGCAGCTGCAGTCCGATCATCGTGATCACCGGAATCGTCGCGTTCTTGAGGACGTGGCGCACCACCAGCACCCGCTCCCGCAGCCCCTTCGCCCACGCGGTGCGGACGTAGTCCTGGCGCAACACCTCCAGCATCATGGTACGAGTAAAGCGCATCGTTATTCCCGACAGCAGCATCCCCTGGATCAGTGACGGCACGAACATATGGCTCAGGTTGCCGAGCGGATCGTCACTGAATCGCACGAAGAACAACGGCGGCGCCCACCTCCACCACAGCGCCGGGTAGACCACGACCATTGTCCCCAGCCAGAAGGCGGGAACGCAGATCAGGACAATCGAAAAGCTACGCAGGATCTGGTCGACGCCCGATTCCGGACGTATGCCGGAAACGATGCCCACCGGCACCGCAATGACCAGCGAGAAAATGATCGCCATCAGGCCGAGCTGGAGAGATACCGGCAGGCGGAACAGGATGTCCGTTCCGACCGGCTGCCTGGTCCACAGCGAATCTCCGAGCTGGCCCTGGAACAGGTCCCCGAGCCAGCGCACGTACTGAATGTGCGCCGGGACATCCAGTCCAAGCTGTTCGCGCAGTGTCTGCGCCAGTTGCGCCACGACCTCCTCGCTGCTGCCCACCAGATCCGTGGTCGTGCTTCCGAGGGACACGTACTGCTGCATGATCGCCACCATCAGGTCGATGACGTCGCCGGGAATCCAACGGATCAAGAAGAACGCAAGCAGCGAGACGATGAATAGCGTGGGGATGATCAGAACGACCCGTCTGATGATGTAAGCGGTCATCAAGCTCCGGCTTGGTTGAAAGTTTGGTTGAAAGTAAAGGGGCTGGCGACGGTCCCCGAGGGAAACCCCGCCAACCCCTGGTCAGCTTATCGCGGTGCCAATAGGGCCACTACGGCTGCATCGTCTGGTCGATCCAGATGTTCTTGGCCACCGAGTGCCAGCCCTGGATGCCGACGTTGCTCATCTCTCCACTGTACCCCTTCACCCATGGGTTCCAGAACGTCAGCTTGTCGAACGGGACGCCGTGTGGATAAACGGTATGCTCCAGCGCCTTGGGAAAGAACTCCTGCCACGCCGCGATCCTCTTCTCTTCGTCGAGCTCCGTTGTGACAAACTCGGCGATCTCGTCGTACATCGGGTCGTCCGTCCGCGCGCTGTTGACCGTGGCGTTGCTGACCAGCTGATTGAAAAGTAGCTCGTGCTGATGCGCCCACATGCCCGGGGTCCAGCTCGTCAGTCCGAGGTGGTCCTCCCTGTCCTTGACCGACTGCCACACCGCGAGCTCGACTACCTTGAGGTTGGCGCGGATACCCACCTTGTTCCAGTAGCCCTGGTACAGCTCGTTGAACTCGGCCTCACCCGGCGGCGTCCACAGCTCGAACTCGAAGCCGTCCGGGTACCCTGCCGCGGCGAGGCACTCGCGCGCCTTGTCGGGATTGTAGGTGACCACATCGCGAGCGCTCGCGCACGAACCAGGTAGCGCGGGCTCGGTCGGCAGATCCTCGTACGCGACAAAGTAATCCGGGAAGTGAGGAAACGTCGGATAGGCATACGGAAGCGCGAATCCGCCGTAGAAGTCCTCGACGACCTCGTCGCGCGGAATGGACATCATGAGCGCCTGCCGCACCTTGATGTCACTAAACGGGTTGTCCGGCAGATCCACGCGTGGCACCCAGACCGTAGGGGTCGGGGCGGCGGGGGCCTGGCCAATCTCGGGGTTCGTCTCCTTGAGCTGTGTCCCCCACTTGCCCGTTGAGCCGAGGCCGTTGGTCAGGTCGATCTGGCCGGCCCGCAGCGCTGCGATGATCGACGCCTCGTCGTCGAAGTCGACGATGCGGAGGTTGTCAGCGTAGGGCAGCCGCATATCCGTGTGAATCGGATCGTTCTCCCAGTAGTTGGGATTGCGCTTGTAAGTGACGGTACTGCCAGGCACGTAGTCAGTCGGGATGTAGGAGCCGGTACCGAGTGCGTTTCGCCAGTCCCCCCAATCGTCCTGGGGGATGTTCGCCATCCCCCCGTTGAAGACGAAGAGGAACATCGACCACTGGAAGGCCGCCAGGAGTGGGTCCGGCGTGGGCCACGACACCTCCAGGGTGTGGTCGTCGAGGGCGGTATAGGTGGGAATGCCGGGTTGGCCCACCTGGAACCAGTTCATCGTGTTCTTCGAAAAGACCGCGTCATGGGCAGTCAGCTCGCGCCCGTAGTCAGCTTCGAGCCCGGGGTTCGGCTCCGCCACGTCCTCTTTCTCCCAGAAGTGCACACCTTCGCGCATCTTGAACACCATCGAGGTGTTGTTGGGCATCGACCAGCTCTCCGCCAGCATGGGAACTGCTAGGTTAGGTGGGAACGACGCCACGTAGGACCGCACCGGGTAGTCACCCGTACCGGACGGACCGCGAGCCCAGTCCAGCTGCGTGAGGCGCTGGTTGGTTATCTGGACGTTGGCCAGCTCGTGCGGTCCGCCACCGCCCCTCGGATCCCAGAGCGAGAACGAGACCAGCAGGATCTCGCGGTTCATCGTGATCGTGCCGCCATAGCGCGGCTTCTCGTACGTTCTCGTCATGGTCGTACCGTCGAGCTTGGTGTGCTCTACGTCGACGAACTCTGCCTCGGCGGCGGCCTCTTCTTCGCCCGAGGCCCACAGGGCGGTCGCTGCAAGCACGAGCCCAAGCCCGACTGCCGCCGCCCTCCTGATGGAAAGAAGCATCAATTGCTCCCCCTTTATCTGTAATGCGCATGTTCCGGCAGTTCCCGCCCCTCGCCCACGCGTCAGCCGACTCCCGCCCGGTCGAACGGTTGCCCCCGGGGACGGAAACATCGCTTCAGGATCTCTTTAGGGTGTTGCCCGTACCTCGTTTTGCCGGCTCTGCCGGCAGCCTTGACGGCCCCCCGTAACTTAGCTTGCTGCCCAGCTCCTGTCAATAGAATCGGGTGCGGCTCTTTTAGGACGACCTCTACATTCATAGCAGTACACGAGTTAGCCAAAGTCGGCCACTTCTGAACGTCCCGTTCTGGGCCGTCTATGCCTTCTGAGCGACCATATACCCGCTCTGCTGGGCGTGATGGCCGTGAAGTTGGCGTGCCAAAGGGCTGAACAATTTCGTCGCAAGCTCGTACCATGCCCCTGTTATTCACGGGAGGGTACGGATGAACGCCATCAGCGGGTGCCTGCGCAGTGCCGGCAGAACCTTCAGCGAGGCGGAACTGCGGGTCGTCACCGAGGTGGTCGCCAACGGCGACGGCCGCAGCCGTGCGCAGCTCATGGTGCAGGTGTGTGCCAGCGGCTGCAGTGGCGCCGCCCGAGCGGCGCCCTGAAGGTGCGTGAATGTCGCGATCTGCTGCTGACCATGGAGCGCGACGACCGGTTGCAGCTGCCGCCCAAGCGCGCCGCCGGTCGACCGCGTGGCGCGCGCACCCGGGTGCCGTGCACCCGCGCCGGTGAGCCCGGGCCGCCGCTGCTCGGCACGGTCGGGCAGTTCGGCGCCGTGCGCCTGCAACCGGTCGCCACGCGCGCCGATCACGGCTGGTGGCGTGAACTGATAGGCCGCTATCACTACCTGGGCTACCGGGTGCCGTTCGGCGCCCAGCTGCGCTACCTGGCGTTCGTCAGCCAGCCCACCCCGGCGGTGGTGGCGGCGCTGCAAGTGTCCTCGCCGGCGTGGCGGCTGGCGACCCGCGACCGCTGGATCGGCTGGGACGAACCGACGCGGCTGCGGCACCTGCAGCGGGTGGTCAACAACAGCCGCTTCCTGGTACTGCCGTGGGTACGGGTGAACAACTTGGCCAGCCGGTTGCTGGCGCTGCTGGCCAAGCGGTTGGCTGCCGATTGGCACGCGCGCTTCGCCATTGAGCCGCTGCTGATCGAGACGCTGGTGGATCGCCGCCGCTTTGCCGGCACCTGCTACCGGGCTGCCAATTGGATCGAACTGGGAGACAGCAGCGGTCGCGGGCGCATGGATCGCGCCCATGCCCGCCATGGCCAAGCACCGAAGCGGGTGCTGGTATATCCTCTGGTCGCCGACGCTCAGCGCCGGCTCGTCGAGGCGTGGTGAGCGGTGGGCGCTGCGCTCGCTTGCGCGACCGAGACCGCTGACTCGTTCGCCGCCACGCGGGAGGCGTTCGAGAACGTCCTGCGCGTGGCAGGCAGTGAGGAGACGCAACGGATGCACCACAGTGACCTGGAGCGACTGCTGGCCGAGCAGGGCCAGCAGTTGCTGCGTCAGCTCTACCAAGACAGTGTCGACCGACGGGCGCAGGCCGAGGTGACCGACGAGGTGGTTGACGCGCACGGCACGCAGCGTACCCGCAAGCGGACGCAGCAGCGCGAGTTGGAGACGATCTTCGGCACCGTGCAGGTGCAGCGCACCGGTTACGGGGCCACCGGCGAAGCGAGCCTGCATCCGCTGGACGCGCAGTTGAACCTTCCCGCCGAGCGCTACTCGCTGGAAGTGCGCCGCCGCGCTGCCCTGGAGGCATCGAAGAACTCCTTCGACGAGACGGTCGAGACGCTGACGCGCTTCACCGGCGCCGCGGTCGGCAAACGGCAGGTCGAAGAACTGGTCAGCCGAGCGGCGCAGGACTTCGACGCCTTCTACGAGCAGCGCCGTCGCCAGCCAGCCGGGGGTCAGCCAGCCGGGGATCAGCCAGCGGGAGACCCGCGGGCGCCCACGGATGACCTGCTGGTGATCAGCAGCGACGGCAAGGGCGTGGTCATGCACCGCCAGGACCTGCGCCCGGCGACCCGCAAGGCCAGTGAGGACAAACGCAGCAAGCTCGCCACCCGGCTGAGCAAGGGCGAGAAGCGCAACCGCAAGCGTATGGCCACGGTGGCCGCCGTCTATTCGGTGGCCCGCCACGTGCGCACCCCCGAGCAGATGCTCGCCGTGCTGGCGCGGGCGGAGGAAGCTGAGCAGCAACCCTCGCCGCGTCCCCGTCCGCAGCACAAGCGGGTGTGGGCGAGCCTGCAGCAGGAGCCACGGGAGGTCTTGCAGGAGGCGTTCCGCGAAGCCGTCAGTCGCGACCGGCAGCGTACCAGGACCTGGGTTGCCGTGGTCGACGGCAACGAGACGCAGTTGCGCCTCCTCGCAGAACTGGCCGCGCACCACGGGGTGCAACTGACCATCGTGCTCGACCTCTTTCATGTGCTCGGATACCTGTGGAAGGCGGGCCACGCGGTGGCGGTCGAGGGCAGCAAAGAACTGGAACAGTGGGTGTTGCAGCGCCTCGGGCGCGTGCTGCAAGGTCGCGCGCGCCCGGTGGCTGCCGGCATCCGCCGCAGTGCCACCAAGCGTCACCTGTCGGCCCGGCAGCGCGAGCCGCTCGACAGGTGCGCCAACTACCTGCTGAAGTACCAGCGCTACTTGGCCTACGACCAGTACCTCGCCGACGGCCTGCCCATCGGCTCGGGCGTAGTGGTTATGCGAACTGAAGGTGGTCTGAGGTGGAATATAGCAGCTTAGGCGTGCCGCTGTCACCGGAATCCGCACGCACCGCCGACGACCGCCAGCGTCAGTGCGAGAGCCGGCGTGGACCACGCTGAGGTGGTGTTCGGCGGCGAGAGCTTCGTCGCCTGGAGCGGCGGCTGCCAGAACGCTTTGTGGCGCGCCGCGGCTGCCGAGGTAGAGACCGCAGATCAGACCGCGGCCGCACCGCCGGCACCGTTACGTAACGGTGCGCAGTGGGGAAGGAAGGGCTTCCTGGTGCGCGGCCGCAGTGTGGGTCGATCACCGGCCATTCGACTCGCTCAGGGTGGCGACTGCACGGGCAAGAGGCGCGGAGGCACGGGTGAGCACACTCGAACGGAGGTCTGAGAGGCGGTTTCTGCGATTGGCAGGGGGGTGTCCAGACACCACCTCGGCTCGTGGAGGGGCCTGTAGGGCCGCTATGAACGATTTTTTTCAGGCGGTGCGTCCTGCGGGGAGCAAAATCGGCCATAACGGGCCGATTCAGGCTATCCGGTGGCCTCCAGATAGGCCAGGTGCTGCTTGCCGGCGTCTCGATCCGCTCGGCGATGGGGATCACCTCGGTCGCCAGCGGGTTGCAACTCCGTGAACCGGCCGCCCGGAGGGAGTCCTTGAGCCGTTTCTGAACTCCTTGGCGGCACGTAACTCGTGCCGCGCACGAACAACCGATCATCATGCACCGGCAATTCGACTCGTTCAGGTGGCGACCGCGGGAGCCGCGGCGATACGGGCGCAGCGAACGGAGGCCTGAGAGGCGGTTTCTGCGCTTGGCAGGGGGTATCCAGACACCACCTCGGCTCGTGGAGGGGCCTTGTAGGGCCGCTATGAACGATGTTTCTCAGGCGGCGCGGCCTGCGCGGAGCGAAATCGGCCATAACGGGCCGATTCGGGCTATCCGGTGGCCTCCAGATAGGCCAGATGCTGCTTGCGGGTCTCGATCCGCTCGGCGATGGGGATCACCTCGGTCGCCAGCGGGTTGCAGCGCTGCATCACGGCGCGCAGGTGCTCGTTCGAGAGATGGGTGTAGAGGTCGATGGTAATGCGACAGCTCGAATGCCCCATGATCTGGGACACGGCCTTGATGTTGGCGCCCTTCTCGATGGCCACCGTGGCGAAGCTGTGGCGCAGGGTGTGCGGACTCGCCGAGGTCCGCAAGCCGGCCGCCCGGAGATAGTCCTTGAGTCGTTTCTGAACTCCTCTGCTGCCCAGCGGCGCGTAGCTCTTGCTGCTCACGAACAACCGATCATGGGGCAGATCGAGCGCCTTCCGCGCCTCCAGGTATGGCAGCAGATGTTCCTGCAGCACGTCGAGGTCGAAGAAGACCTTGCGCAGCTTCTTGCCCTTGCCCCGGATCAGGATCGTCTGTTCCACGTCATCGAAGTCCTTGAGACAGATGCCGAGCGCCTCGGCGATGCGCAGCCCGGTGGCGATCAACAGCGCCAGCAGGGCACGGTCCCGCAGCGCCGCCAGGAACTGCTTCTGCAGCAGCTTCGCGGGGCTGCCGTCGGCCGCGTCGAGCTTGTTCCTGGCAGCCCGGCAGCACTCGTTGGCGCTTTCCATCAGCGCCGTCAACTGCTCCTCGGAGAACGCCTGCGCGTCCTGTTGTTCCACCTTGTAGTTGAAGTCCTTGGGCCCCAGCTCCAGCCGCGGCGCGGCGCCGCCGTGATACTCCTTGAGGAAGCTCAGGAATGCCTTGATGATCTGCAGCTTCAAGCGCACCGAGCGCGCGCCGTTGCCGCGCTCGGTGCGCAGCCGGAACACATACGCGCTGACATCCTCCCGGCACAAATTCCCCAACTCGATACCGCGCGACCCGAGGAACTCCAAGAAATCCTTCACCACGCGGCGGTAGGTCACCACGGTATGCGTGGCATAGCCACACTCGGTGTCGAGGTAACGGGCGAAGGTCTGTTCGTAATCACTCATCGTCGAGTCCGGCAAGTGGATTGGTTCGTTTCCAGACGGCACGCAGGTCCTCCTCATTCAGCCGGGTATAGTGATCCATGGTGGTGCTTATCGAACGATGGCCCAGCAGCGTTTTGAGAAAGAAGGGATCGACTCCTTTCTTGACGTACAGCGAGGCGCAGGTTGCCCGCAGCCGATGTGGGGAGATCACCTTCTCGATACCCGCCTCACGCACCCGCCGGGTGATGATCTTGTTGAGGCCGGACACGGTGACCGGATTCTTGTTCCAGGTGATCCAGAGCCGGTCCTGGCCGGGAGCCGCGCGCACCTCGAGGTAGTCGCCGAGCGCGCTCCACAACGCATCGGGCAGCAGAATCTCACGCTGCTTGTGGCGGTGGCTGCGGTTACCCTTCGCCTGGATTCGGATGGAGCGCTTGGCGAAGTCGATGTCGGCCAGCCGCATACCGCATGCTTCCCCCGCGCGCACCCCGGTCAGCACCAGCAACAAGACCAGGCAGCGGTCGCGCACGGCGCGGAAATGGGTGCTCTGCGCGGCCACCTCGAGCCCCTCGCGGCTGGCCCGTTGTTGGTCTTCCAGGAACTCGATCAGCTGCGCCACCTCCAGCTGGGTCAAGGTCTCCCGGGGCTCCGCCGGGTCCGCCCTGAGGCTCAGCTCCAGCGCCGGGTTGCTGTCGATAATTCCTTTGTCAACCAGAAACTCGAAGAAGACCCGCAGCGCGTACAGGTGCTTCGCCACCGTGTGCAGCTTGCATCCCTGCCGGTGCCTCTCGCTGAGGAAGCGCTTGATCGCCGGCACGGTTATCGGCTCCGCCTCGGCACCGGCGTTCAGCCACTCGACGAACACCTTGAGCTTGCGCACGTAGAAGTCGATGCCGCCGTCGCTCAGATTGCGCTCGCTCTTCAGGTATTCCAGATAGCGCCGCAGCCGCTCGCTCCAGAGCCCCCCATCGGTGCCCAGGAAGTCAGCGTCGAACACCCGTTGATAGGGTTCCCGCACCGTACGGCTTGGCGGTTGGAAGGACAGCCAGCCCTGCTCGCCACAGTACACGAAGAACGTAGCGCTATAGGTCGCCGCGCGCTCGATGCGCTGTGCCCGCAGCCACCCCAGCGCCTGACGATACGTATTCGCTGCCATGCTACGCAGCGCCAACTCCAGTCCGAGGCCACGGCAGAAGTCATCGACGGCGCGCCGCCGGCGCGCTTCATCGGCGCACCCGGCAAGCTGCTCGCGGCGGTATTGATCTATCAGGGTGGCCAGCGCCACGTGCCTCACGTTCGCGTCTGCCGTCCGCCACCAATGCAGAAACTCCGCTACCGCGGCGTGCCGCTCAGCTGTTCCGGCGGCGCCCACCACACCACGACGACCGTACAGCCGGATCTCCGTCATCTTCAGCAGCCGCGACGGCAGCCCCGGTTGATGCAGCGCCACTGCGTACGACAGCCAGCGCCGCAACAGGTTCTGCTTGCGCTCCATGTCAGCGACCGAGTAATGCCGCTCGTGCAGGTCGTTCCGGTAGCTGTCGATCGCCGCGCCCAGCGTCATTCCTTCACTCCCGCCACCAGCGGATTGAACTCCTTCCATTCCCGCCGCAACTCGCTCGGCGTGAGCTTCAAATAGTGCTTCAGCGTCACCGCCGTCTGGGTGTGACCCATCAGCCGCTTCAGGCTGTACAGGTCGGCGCCGTTCTCCACCAGCCACGTACAGAACGTATAGCGCGCCATGTAGGCGTACACGGTGCGCGCTATCCCGCACCGGGCAGCCCACTGCTTGACTGCGATATTGACATAGCCGGAAGCCAACGGCTTGCCGCCGCGGTGGTGGATGAACAGCCGATCCTGTGATGCGTCGCTGCGCACCGCCGCCGCTTGCGCCAGCCACTCCTGCAGTTGCTGCGCCGTGCGCGCGGTGATGAAGGCGCTCCGCTGCCGCTCCAGATAGCGTTGCCTGCCTTTGGCGCGCACCCGCAGCTTGAGCTGCTCGTGGTCCACGTCCTGCAGTTCCAGGCTCACGATCTCACACGGCCGCATCCCGGTGGAGAACAGCAGCTTCAGGATCAGGTGCTGCATCGCCAAGCGATACCGCGCCGCCCGCCACCCATGCTCGGTCGAAAACTCCGAGCGCTGCAGCCGCTCGCGGGCACGTGCCGGCGCCTGCACCAACAGCAGCGTCTCGTCATGGCTGAACAAGTCCAGCCGCTCCGGCTGCGGATAGTAGATCCGTATCCGCAGCCCGGCTGCGGATAGTAGATCCGTATCCGCAGCCCGGCTGCGGGGTTCACCTCGATGGGACAGTATTGCATCAGCCACTGAAAGAACGCCGACAGCACCTCGCGCGTGTAGCGGATCGTGTAGGCGACCCGCTGCCGCTCCGCCTTGCGGTACAGCAGGTAGCGCTCGATATCCTCCCGCACCACGCGGCGCAGCGACCGGCCGTCCAGCCAGCTCAGGAAGCTGCGCAGCATCTGGTGGTAGCGCCCGACGGTGCGCGGGCGGTAGTCCCGGTCCTGCAGGTGGGCCAGGAACCGCCAGTAGAAGATCCAGTTGTCAGCGACCCGGCTCAACTCCCGGTGCTCATACAGCCGCCGGTGGTGTTCGATCTCGCGCTCGAACTTCCGCGGGCGGGTTGGGTGGCGTCCCATGCGCGCTGTCCTCCCCGTCGGTTACGACATGGTGACCACATCGTCCCCCGGGCAGGGGAAACGTCAGTTCGCATAAGTCATCGAAGGCGCCTGTCGCCACTTGGTCAAAGACCGGCTGGCCCGCACCGGCGCGCGCTGGCGTCTGCGCGGCGCCGAGGCAGTGCTGCGCCTCAGGGCGCTGCGTTCCAGCGGCGATTTCGACGAGTACTGGAAGTTCCACGAGGCGCAGGAGTACGAGCGTACCCACCGGCAGCGTTACGCCGACGGACAGGTGCCGTCGCTGCGCCCCCGGAACGGACCTCACCTGAGACTCCTGCGTTAGTCAGCTTACCCCCAGCGCTCACCACCCAAGCCCCGGCGCCATGCTCCTGCGGCAGGTCGCGGGAACAGCTTCCTTCCGTCCCCTCGGCATCGTCGCCGCCCGATCCTCTACACCGCTTCGTCTCAGCGAATGCTCACCACAGCCCGCCCGACTCCCCACTGCGAGGTCGTCGCAAAAGAGCCGCACCCAATAGAATCCTGGGCCATGTGGCGCACCAAGTCCGCGCCCGAGCGCGTGGTCCGCCATCAGGTTCGTCTGGACCTGACAGTCGCGAACCCTGGAAGCGCTCACCTCGGCGTGACCTCGTCGAGCAGGAAATCGACGAGATTCTGCCATCGAATGCCGCCACGGTTGGCCGGCTGTGCGGGATCGAGCGACAGGACCAGCTTGGGATGGTTATCGGGCATCCGCCTGAGTGACCGGTACTCCCGGTCGACCGTGTCCTCATTCGAAAGCGAGTAGCACACCTGGACGTAGAGTCGTTCGGTCTGCCGCTCGGCGACGAAGTCGATCTCGTAGTCCCGGAACTTGCCGACGCTGACCGTGTATCCACGGGCGCGCAGTTCCAGGTAGACCACGTTCTCGAGCAACCCGGCAATGTCGTTGTCCCGGTAGCCAACCAGGCCGTGACGGATGCCGATGTCGGTCATGTAGAACTTGTCGTACAGTGCCAGGTGGCGCATGCCCTTCAGGTCGTACCGCCGGCAGCGGAATACCAGGAACGCCTCCTCCAGGTAGGAGAGGTAGTTCTGCACGCGCGACAGAGAAACGCTCAGGCCCTGCGCCTTCATGTAGTCCGTCATGCGCTTGGCCGTGGTGATGTTGCCGCAGTTGTCGAACAGGAAGCGCGTGATGCCATCGAGCTGGGCCGGTTCTCTGACTTGGTGCCGATTGACGACGTCCTTCAGCACGATCGTGTGGTAAAGCGAGTTGAGGTAGCTGAACACCGGCTCATCTTCCAGACTCAAGTAGTGAATGCCCGGGAACCCGCCATAGCGCAGGAAGCTGTTCCAGGCCCCCTGAACATCCGGTGAGCTCCGTTCTATTCCCTGGAATCGGATGAACTCCGAGAACAGCAACGGATACACGGGAATCTCGACATACCGCCCGGTGAGCCTGGTGGCAAGATCCGACGACAGTAGCCGCGCGTTCGATCCACTGATCGTGACGTCCGCCAACCCATCGGCAAGAAGCGAGGCGATCGCCCGCTCCCACTCGACGACGTTCTGTACCTCATCCACGAACAGGTAGGACTCCGTGGTGTCTGGCAGGTGGCGGCGGACATAGTCGTAGAGCTTCCGGTAGTCGCCGAGCGCTTCGAACTCCAGCGATTCCATGTTGATGCTCAGAATGTTCCCGGCCGGGACGCCGCCCGCGGTGAGCTGGTCGATCAGCAGTTGAATGAGCGCGCTCTTGCCGGCTCGCCTGACCCCGGTAATCACCTTGATGAGCGGCTTGTTCATGAACGGGAGGATGCGCTCGGTATACAGGGGTCGCGGGATCAGATCCAGAATAACTCTCCTATACAGTAATCTCCCTCATATTGTCACAGAAGATGTTGGTATACAAGAGTCTTGTACTGTAAGGCTGCTCGCCGCCGCACTCTATAGCAGCCCGTGGCGAAACTCCGGCGGCATGGGCGCTGCCGGTGCATCCTCAGTCCGCGCCCCCTGTACCCTGCCCCCCGGACTTTCCGAACCGAGAAACAACTAACCGCTCCGGCTGACCGGTAGGGTCGAGGACTGGCGCGCCGCCTGTAGGGTCCAGTGAATCCGGCCCCACTGGTCACGTTTCCAGCCCCCGCCTCGTCAAACGCAGCATGCGGATTTCCCGCACTACGCTTTCCTGCCTGCTTCGCGTCAAGGGTTATGTGGCCGTTCGCGTCGGGAGCGCTTTCAGAGCAGCCCATAGCAGCCGCGTCCTACTCCACCTCTTCCAACCGTGCCCCCAGTGTTTCCGCTGGGTTCAGCCTTCTCCTTCACGTATATCCTCTGTCTCAGGTCCCGCAGTTCATCGGCGCCTTTATCATCTCGCCTCTGCCTCCCTTGTTGCCAAAGTCATTACAGACAGCGGGGCCGCTTCCCTCCACCGGCGTTACCCGGCTTCCCTGGTACTACCAACCCCTCCGCCACCCTCTCGCCTGTCAGCCGACTTCCCGGTGCTCCCGGTTATACGGCCTACCTTTGCTCCGCCGATTTCTCGCCGGGGCGAGGAGGGCTTCTCCAGTTGCTTAGCGCGTCCTCGTCACCGTGCCGTCGCTACCACCCCGCCAGAGTGTCACAGCGCTTCAGCCAGTCTGCGCTACGCCATGCCGCCTTCGTCCTACGGAAACGGACTCGGCCTCCGGATCTAATGTGTTCTCGAGGCTACCTGTGCGTTCACTCTCGTTACGGCCCGGTAACTCGCCGACCACCCTTTACGGTGGCCGTGTCAATGGGCTTCAGGTCATCGGTCTCCCTCCTCCCTGCCATCCAAGCTACGGGGCTCTGGCTCTTACCCCGGCGGGTCTGTTCCCCCGCTGAACGCGCCAGCCTTTGCTGGACGCACCCCCGTACCCGACGCCGCGCACGCCGTCGCCTTCACCACCGCCGTAGTTATCCGTGGCGCCGGCTCGGTCCATCGCCGAACCGGCATGCGGACCGCCCGCGCCCTTCCCGGCGACCCAGGCCGTGCCGGATCCCCGCCAGCGACTGACTCCCGGCGCGACCCTCCGCCGCCGTTGCCGGCTATTCGGACGCGGTGCTTCGCCGATCACCACCCGGCGTGCCGTTGGCACGCACGTCCCGACGTCAGCCCCGCGGTCGGTGGTGGCCTAATGCGGCCTAATGGGACGCACCCGGACCAAGCCAAGTTCCTATTCTCTGTCAATTGCAGCGGTTCTCGGTGAGTGAAAGGGGGATAGACGCAGTTCAGGTGATTTCTGAGAGGGGAAACGAAGGACGATCTCGTAACCCGTTGTAGTATAAGGAGTTACAAAACTAGACTTTTTTCACCAACCTAGCCATCTTATTATCACATGGCCAGGGGACTGCGCAGAGGCCCTGTTTTACTTCGTTTCCGCTCCCTCGTCGACTCCATCGCCGACGCCGTGGCCGGGATTGTCGACACACGCCAACTCAGCAAAGTTTGCTACTCCCTGCGCGACTGTTACCTCAGTGGACTCGCTCTTTTTTACGTCATATGTTGCGCGCAACATATGACGTATAATGTTGCGTTGCCCGTTATGTTGCGTTCGCCCCGTTTCTCCTTGTGGAGTAAGGATCCCCGCCTCGATTAACGCAACATAACAAACGGGGCGCGCGCGGGCGATGATGGTCGGATCATCCGTTCAGGAGGAGGTCCTACCATGTTCGAACAGCTTTTCAGGGAGACCGCCACGGTCGAGCGATACCAAACCGCGCCGCTGGTGGAGAGTCGCCTGCGCTATCTCAGGCACTGGCGCAAGTTGGGAGCCAAACGCTGGACCCTGCGTAAGATTGCTTTTACCCAGGTTGAGGTGGTGCGCTTGCTGGATCTGCGCGAGGGGAGCGCCAAGATCCCGCTGGCGCAGGTCGAAGCCGCAGCCGCGCAGTGGGCGCAGCCACGGCTCAGGCGATCGGGCAAGCACGCTAAGCCGGCCGCCGTCGCGGAGTTCATCGCGCGGGCAACGCGATGGTTGAACTTCCTGGGTCGCTTGGAGGCGCCACCGATTGTTGAGCGCCACCAGCATGAGGCCAAGGTCGCCGCGTATGCCGACTGGATGCGGTCCGAACGTGGCTTGTCCGAGCACACGATCTACAGTCGCTGCTGGATAGTCGGCGAGTTCCTCAGTCGGTTCCGCGATCAGGATCGGCCGCTGCATACGCTGACGATTGCGGACCTGGATGGGTTCGTAGCGGAAAAGAGCGCCAGCGGCAGGTGCTCTCGGATTTCGATCTGGAGCTACGCGATAGGCCTGCGCATGTTCTTCCGTTACGCCGCAGGGCGCGGCTGGTGCGTGCCGGGCTTGGCTGTGGCAATCATGCCGGAGCGCATGTACCGAGGCGAGACGGTTCCCGCGGCGCTTGCGTGGGAGGATGTCCAGCGCTTGCTCGGGACGACCGAGGGCGAGCACGCGGCGGACAAGCGGGACCGTGCCGTGGTGCTGCTGTTTGCGGTGTACGGCTTGCGCGCCGGTGAGGCGAGCGGACTTCGCCTGGACGATATCGATTGGGAGCAGGAGACGCTCCAGGTGCGCCGTCCCAAGCCGGGACGGACCCACCGGTATCCGTTGTCCCGCAGCGTCGGGGATGCTCTGGTGCGCTACCTGCGAGAAGTGCGCCCGCCCTGCCGCGAGCGCGCCCTGTTCCTGACACTCAGAGCCCCGCTCCGCCCGCTTGCTACCGGCGGAGTGCAGGCTATCGTCAGCCGTCGCTTGCGGCGCCTGGGTGTCGTTTCGCAGCGCCGGGGACCGCACGCGCTACGCCACGCTTGCGCGCAGCGCCTGCTGGACCAAGGGCTGTCGTTCAAGGAGATCGGGGACCATCTCGGACATCGCAGCCCGACCTCAACGGCGGTATACGCGAAGATCGACCTCGCCGGACTGCGCCAAGTGGCGGACTTCGACCTGGAGTGGCTGGCATGACGCTCGCCGAGGTCGTTGATCTATACATCGCTTGGCGGCAAGCGCGCGGTGCCCACTTCAGGTCCGGCGCCAGCATCCTGCGCCTGTACTGCCAGAGCGTCGGTGGTGAAGTCGACTGCGACGCCGCAGGCACCGAACCGACGCGTGTCTTCCTCGCCGGCGCCGGCCCCCTGACCCGCTACCGAGCCAACAAGCGTACGGTGCTGGCCGGCTTCTACCGCTATGCGATCAGTCGCGGCCACGCGACCCACTCGCCGCTGCCGGCCGACGAGCCCAAGGAGCCTTCGTCCGCGCCACCTTACATCTATTCACGTGACGAACTGCGCCGCCTGTTGGCCGCCGTGGATAGCTGTCGCAAGCACGCGGTGCAGTTGCAGGCAGACACGTTCCGCACGCTGCTGCTGTTGCTGTACGGAGCCGGCTTGCGGCGCGGGGAAGCGCTCCGGCTCACGCGCGCCGACGTCGACCTGTCGGGCGCGTTGCTCACCGTGCGCGAGACCAAGTTCTACAAGAGCCGGCTCGTGCCGCTGGGGTTGCACCTTACCCAGGTGCTCGCGCAATACGACGCACGGCGTACACCGTACGCCGCCGCTACGGCGGACGATTCGCCTTTCCTCGCTTATCGCGACGGCACCCCGCTGTCGAGCTCAACCGTGTACGGCATGTTCGTCGCGGTGCGCCAAGCGGCTGGGTTGCAGAGCCCGGTCGGTGGCCGCCGTCGACCGCGCCTGCATGACCTGCGACATTCGTTCGCCGTCCATCGACTGACCTCCTGGTACCGCGAAGGCAAGGACGTGCAACGCTTGCTGCCCTTCCTCGCCACCTACCTGGGCCACACCGACATCGCAGGAACGACCGTCTATCTGAGCATGACCCCGGAGTTGTTGCACGAGGCTTCACTCCGCTTCGAGCGCTACGCAGAGACCGCAACGGGAGGGCGCGATGACTGATACCCGTACTCTGGGTCCTTGGCTGCGACGCTTTCTCACCGAGCATCTGGTCAGCGAGCGTAATCTGGCCCGCAACACTCAACGCAGCTATCGTGACACGCTGGTTCTGCTGCTCCCCTTCGTCAGCCGTGCGCTGCGCAAACCGGTCGACCGCCTCGCTGTCCTTGATCTCACCTCGGAGCGGGTGCTGCAGTTCCTCGCACATCTTGAAGATGCGCGTGGCTGCTCCGTGCAGACCCGCAATCTGCGCCTCACGGCGATCTGTTCGTTTGCCCGCTTCGTTGGCAGCCGTAGTCCTGAGCACATCGAATGGTGCACGCAGATCCGCGCTCTCCCGCGGAAGAAGGCAGCCCCCAAGCCGATCTCCTACCTGGAGAAGTCCGAGATCGACGCCTTGCTCGACGCTCCGAGTCGCGCCACGCGGCAGGGCCACCGTGACCGTGCTCTGCTGCTGTTCCTCTACAACACCGGCGTCCGGGCGTCTGAGGCCGCGCAGTTGACGGTCGGCGATCTCCAACTGACCGTGCCGGAGTCGCATCCCTCCCTGGCGACGGTACACGGCAAGGGCGGCAAAGTCCGTCAGTGCCCGCTGTGGCCGCGCACGGCGCGCCTGCTGGCAGCTTTGGTCGAGGGACGCCCTGCCGCGGAGCCGGTCTTCCGCAACCGGAACGGACAACCGATCACCCGCTTCGGCATCGGACGCCTGGTCGGTCGCTACGCGACCGGCGCCGCCGCCCGTGCGCCGTCGCTCATCGGCAAGCGCGTCAGTCCGCATGTGATTCGCCACACCACGGCGACTCACCTGCTGCGTGCCGGCGTGGACCTCAACACGATCCGGGCATGGCTCGGCCACGCCAAGCTGGACACGACCAATATCTATGTCGAAATCGACCTCGAGACGAAGGCCAAAGCAATCGCTCTGTGCGACGCAACCGAACCGCGATCGACCACCCCTTGGCGAGAGGACACCGGCTTGATGGCGTTCCTGCGAACGCTGTGAGCAGACGCCGTTATGTTGCGTTAATCGAGGCGGGGATCCTTACTCCACAAGGAGAAACGGGGCGAACGCAACATAACGGGCAACGCAACATTATACGTCCAAGACGCGTCGCTGCTTCAATTCCAGCGCCGCTTTCCGCGCAAGGAGCAAGCCAACAACCTCTACTCCACCTTCGGCGTCCGAAAGATCCCCTGTGATTCCCAGTTCCGCTCTCTCCTCGACCGCCATGACCATCAGCCCATCATGCCCACCTTCGCCGACTGGATCGCTCGCATGCAGCGCTTCAAGTGGCTCCAGCACTTCCAAGTCTTCGGCGCCCGTTATCTGATCACCCTTGATGGTTCACGCTTCTTCAGCTCCGAACTGGTCAAATGCAAGCACTGCCTGACCACTACCAAAGCCGGCATCACCCGCTATCATCATGACATTCTGCAGGCCGCCATCGTCCGCCCGGGCAAACCCGAGGTGCTCCCCCTCGCTCCCGAGTTCATACGCAACAGTGACGGCAAAGGCGGCAAGTACCACAAGCAGGATTGCGAAATCAACGCCGGTTACCGCATGCTGGAGCGGCTCCGCGGAGACTATCCGCGCATGTCAGCAATTATCGTGGCTCCGGGTAGCCCAGGGTGGTTACCCACCCCAGGCCCCCACAGTCCCGTGCGTGCGCGATTGACGCACACGGTTCCTCAGGTCACAGATTCGCTGCATAGATAGAATGGACAACACGTCCTGCCGGCAAAGGGTAACATGCCAGCAGCCGAGCAAAGCGCACCCAGTTGAGACGCCGGCCACCGCGACGATTCAGCCACTTCATCCAGAGGCGCTGCACCGTGCAGTGGAAAAGCGTCAACGAGCGCCCATTACCCGTGATGCCGTAGTACCCGTAATGACCTAACAGCTTGCTCCGCAGGACCGCTTACTGTTCCCGTAGCGGAGCATGCCGGTTGCGCTTGCACCAAGCTGATACAGCGCGTAGCGCGCGGGTAAGTCGGTCGCTCGCAGTCTTCCGCTGCACGATCCATTTCCCCTTGCGCGAGCGTCCCCAGTAGTGGGTGAACCCCAGGAACTGAAAACTCTCCCGTCGTGCTCCCGCCCTTGTCCCTTCCGGTGATTCAAACCGCAGCATCACGGTCTTTTCTTCGTGAACGGTCAGCCCGTACTTCGCACATCGCTTCGGCAGAGCACTCAATACCCGCTCGGCATCGTGCCGATCGGTGAATGCCATTACCGCGTCGTCTGCATATCGTACCAGGAATGCCCGTCCCCGCGGGTGCCGTTGCACTACCTCGGTGCACCACTGGTCGAGTACTTCGTGCAGGTAGATATTGCTCAGTAGCGGAGATAGCACTCCGCCCCGTGGCGCCCCCTGCCCCGCGTGTGAGACAGCGCCATTCTCCATGACGCCGGCTTTCAGCCACTTGCCAATAAGCCGTGTAATCACTCCATCTCGCATCCGCTGTCCGAGAATCGTTCGCAAGTGGGAGTGTGACAGGGTGTCGAAAAACTTGCGTATGTCCAAGTCTATCACCCAACCTCCCCCTTGCCGCATCGTCTGTTTCCAGAGTGCCTCCAGCGCCGTGTGCGGCGATCGCTTGGGCCGAAAGCCGTGTGAACAGTCCAAGAAGTCCTGCTCGTACAGAGGCTCAAGCAGCGTCTGCACCGCCCTCTGGAGTATCTTGTCCTCGAAGGTCGGTATCCCGATGGGCCGGGTTTCCCCGCTTGTCCCCTTCGATATGTGCACCCGCCTCACCGGCGGTGCCCTATACGTACCTGCCTTCGCGCGCTCCACGAGCGATTTCAGATTCTGCTCCAGGTTTTCCTCGTACTGCTCGGCGGTCTGTTCATCGACGCCTACTGCACCGTCCTTCCGGGTGCGCCGGTAGGCCTCGTACAGCCACTCCACATCCATATGATACGCCAGCGACGTAAACGCCACTTCCGGATGGATTCTCGCGTTCTCTGCTATCCGCTGCTGTTTCGTCAACACGTTTTCAGATTCCATTGCACCTTTGGTGTTTCCCCGCATCGGTTCTGCAACTCGACGCCCTCCTTTCCTCCACCGGGTCCGCTGCGGCGACCGTTCCCCGGCTTCATCAGTACTATGCGGGCGCTAAGACTTCTCGTTGCCCTTGTCGCCGCGCTTCGTTGCCTGCGCTTGGCGATACCATGTCGGCATCCGACTGTTCGTTCCTGTGCTTCCTCGGATGCCCTTCCACACAGGCCTGGACTTTGCTATGCCGGCGTCCCTCCGGCTCTCCCGTCATGGAGACAACGAGACCTCCCAGGTTCCTGGGCCACCCGCTCCACATTTGCCCTGCTCTCGGACCCCGGCCGGGCCGTCGTGCCAAGCCGTTTCGGCACGCCGGTGCTGCCCCCGCTCTTTCGACGACGAAGACCCCAACAAGAAGGAACTTTCGAGGCTCAATCACACGGCTTCTGCGGTCGCTGTCTACGCTTCGCCGACGGGGTCGCCCCCGACCAGCGCAAGACTCGCTTCCGGCTGCCGGCTACGCTCTACCGGGTGGGATTGGCTACCCACAGGGTGGCTACGAAAAGTTTCTGATGCCTATTTCACATCTTCCCCCTTGCCCAGGCTTGGCCTGGCGCGACGACAGCCTTTACTCCAAGCAGCCCTTCGTCGAGGAGTTGACCGCGAAGCGCTTCTCGTTCCTGCTGGTCGCCAAACCCGGTGACCATAAGTCCCTGTACGAGGATGTCGACGGCCTGCGCCGCCACAACCTGCTGGACCGCCACCATACCGAGCACCGCGGCGTACGCCACGAGTACGAGTGGGTCACCGGGCTGCCGCTGAACGGCAAGCCCGATGCACCGCTGATCAACTTCATCCTGTTCCGGAGCGTCGAAGGCGGCAAGGCAACCTATACGAACGTCTGGGTCACCGACCTGGTGCCCACCATCGACAACATCGTCCAACTGGTGCGCGCCGCGCGGGCGCGCTGGAAGATCAAGAATGAAACGTTCAACACTCTGAAGAACCAGGGCTACCACCTGGAGCACAATTTCGGCCACGGCGACCAGCACCTGGCAGAGGCGTTCTTTACGCTCAATCTGCTCGCCTTTTTCATGCACCAGATCTTCGCGCCTGGTCGATGGCCTGTATCAGCGCGTGCGCACCTTCTTCAGTTCCCGCCGCGCGTTCTGGGACGAGGTGCGCTCCGCCTTCCGGCTGTTCCTGTTTACCTCGTGGGACCAGGTGCTGGAGCGCATGAACTCGCCGCCGGAGCAACTGCCGCCTTATCGGTCTCGGTAGTTCATGGACTCCATCGTTGGATTTACGCCTCCGGCAGACCGCGGGCCGACCTCTGGGCAACCTTAGCTTGCCCGGTGACAGCGCCATGCGCTCTGCAGCGTCGGCACTGGCTCGCTCCAACGCTCCGACCTCGGTTCTGGCGATGCGGCTACTGCCTCGTGCTGCCAGACTGCCCTCATCGCACGGGACCGCTTGACGGTGGCTAAATACATCACCTGCAATCAGTTACAGAATTTCTTCCGGGTCGGGCCATCCGGTGCTTGCCTTTCACGGGAGGAATGGGTATCAATAGGGCGGTGCGTTCACTCGGTGGGCCAACAGGTGGGCATGGTCGCATTTCACATTCGGAGGGCTTGAGCTTATGACACTCTGCCCCTCTACCAGCCGTTCACCGAGAATTGCTGTGTCAATTGCCCAAACCTACAGAAAAGGGAGGTGCAAAATGATACTCAAAGAACCGCACGCGCGCGCGGCGTGAGCCCGGGCGAACCCGGTGAGTCACACGCCGCGCGCGTGCACAAGTTGACTCTCACTGGCCGCCTGCGTTGCGGGCGTGAGAGTAGCCAGGGAGCGGCAAGCCGCTTCGCAATACTCTCAGAAATCAACATACGGAGTTACGTATGAATATTGTAACAATCACCAGGACCTTCGTGGTTGCGTTGGTCATGGTCCTGACCGCCACCGGCCTCTGGGCCGCTGGCGCAGTAGAGGAGCCGGCGGCGGCTACCGAGAAGGAAACGGTGTTCGACCCCGCCACCGGCATGACGTGGACCGCGCCACAGTATGGCGGGACACTCACGCAGGGCGTTGTTGTCTTTCCTCCCGGTATTGACAACTGGTGGAAACCTGGCTGGGCGGCTCACGTGATCAGTGGCGTCAATGAGGGGCTGTCCTTCGCCGACTGGGGACTCACCAGGGATATATGGGGCGGTAGAGACTCCCGCATTGTGACCCCGGAGATGACTACAGGGGCTCTGGCTGAAAGCTGGTCAATGCCCGACGACACAACGTTCATCTGGAACATCCGCCAGGGCGTTCACTGGCATGACAAGGCGCCGGTGAACGGTCGGGAGTTCGATGCCTATGACGTCGAATGGAACTATCACCGCTATTTGGGTCTGGGCGATTTCACGGAAGACGGACCTAGCCCCAGTGCGGGTGTTATCTTCTTTGGTCTACAGTTCGAATCGGTAACGGCCACCGACCAATGGACGGTTGAGATCAAGCTGAAGCAGTCTCACCCCGATGGGCTGGGGAAAATGCTCAACAACTACTGGGTTGCGCACGCCCCTGAGCAAATCGAGAAATACGGCGACGCCAAGGATTGGCGAAACGTGGTCGGCACCGGGCCCTTTCGACTGACTGATTTCGTGGAGGGCAGCTCGGCAACCTGGGAGAAGAATCCTGACTACTGGGGTTACGACGAAAAATTCCCGGAAAACCGCCTACCCTATATTGACGAATTGAGGTCCTTGCTGATACCGGACATGTCAGCACGTCTGGCGGCAATGCGCACGGGAAAGATTGATATGCTGAGTAACACCGGCGACGCTGTCATATACAATATCGACGATTTGGAGAGCCTCCAGCGGACCAACCCTGAAATCGAGGTGTGGCCCGTTTATAGCTGGATAGGGGGCGCATACTTTTTTAACTGGGCTTTGTCACCCACTAGCGACGTCGATGTGCGCAAGGCACTGCAGATGGCAGTGGACCGCGAGACGATTTCCGCCACCTTCCTTAAGGGTTGGGGAGAGCCAGCACCGTATGGGTTAGTACAGCAAGATGGCCCAGGGGGGTTTTCCTGGCCATATGAAGAGTGGCCCGACGAGGTCAAGCATGAGTATGAGTATCACCCGGATGACGCGGAAGCGTTGCTTGATGCGGCTGGATATCCGCGCGGCGCCGATGGCTATCGATTCAAGCTCAAGATCTCCCATTTCGACCGGTACGATCCGACGTATGGAGAAATCGTCATGGGGTACTTCGAAGCCATTGGAGTTGACAGCGAGCTTGTTGCCCATACTGCCGCTGAGATTACCGCTATACATGGCGCGGACACGCACGAGTGGGCGTTAGGGGATTGGGCATATGGGATACTCGGCGGCGCCGGTTACCTGACTCAACAACACCAAAAGAACAAAGCGAAGGGGAACGACCCGGTAACTGACGCCCTGTTTGCCGCCATGCAAGCTGCCACCACCCTGGAGGAGTGGAAGAGCTTACATCGACAGGTCGATGAGATCACGATAAGGGAGCACTGGGGTCTGGTCAAATCCAACGCCCCCAAGTTCCACGTGAGCCAGCCGTGGGTCGAGGGTTATTTCGGTGAAGCAGGTATGGGACGTGGTGAACGTAATACCTTCTTGGCCCGCCTCTGGATTGATAGTGAGCTGAAGCAAGCAATGATGGGAAATTAGCAGTAACTCCTGCGGAGCTGGGTGGCGGTCGCTTACGAGCGCGCTTCCCAGCTCCCATACTTGGGGTACCAACACCATGAGAAGCTATCTCATCAGGCGGTTGTTGCTCATCATCCCCACCCTGTTCATATTGACCATCATCGTCTTTCTCGCGGTCCGCTTTATCCCCGGCGATGTAATCGACGTAATGGTGGCTGAGATGGAAGCATGGCATGCCACGGGTGCCGACCTGGACCGCGAAGCTCTCGAGCGTATGCTGGGACTGGACGTACCTGTCTACGTGCAGTATGGACGCTGGCTAGGAGTGTTGCCGACCCCTGACTGGATTACCGGTGAGTCCCACTTCAGAGGTCTCCTCCAGGGCACCTTTGGCCACTCACTGTTTGGCGCTGCTTTTAC
Organism: Spirochaetia bacterium; assembly: GCA_965262935.1. Classification (GTDB taxonomy): domain Bacteria; phylum Spirochaetota; class Spirochaetia; order SZUA-6; family Bin103; genus Bin103. The sequence goes on from OZ253572.1 coordinate 4,685,472, forward strand.
GATAGAGGAGATCATCATCGGGAGATTGCCGGTAACCATCGAGCTTGGCGCTCTGTCAATCCTGATCGGGCTCGTCATCGCCCTGCCGGTCGGCGTCTACTCGGCGATCCGCCAGGACACGGTCGCCGATTACGCAGGGCGCACCGTCGCCATCATCGGCTTGGCAACGCCGAACTTCTGGCTCGGAATCATGGTCATGCTCTACCCGGCAATCTGGTGGGGCTGGTCGCCGCCGATAGAGCTGATTCCGTTCGCAGACGACCCGCTGGGGAATCTCGGGATGTTCCTGATTCCGGCCCTGATTCTGGGCACGGCCCTGGCTGCCAGCACGATGCGGATGACGCGCACCATGATGCTGGAGGTGCTCCGGCAGGACTATATCAGGACGGCCTGGTCGAAAGGGCTCAGGGAGCGGGTGGTTGTCATGCGGCACGCCATCAAGAATGCACTCATCCCGGTAGTTACGCTCGTCGGCCTGCAGCTCCCCCTCCTGGTAGGTGGCTCCGTTATCGTGGAGCTGATATTCGCTCTGCCGGGGATAGGCCGCATGTTCGTAGATGCGCTCGATGGCAGAGACTACCCGGTAGTGTCCGCGATAAACCTGATTTTTGCTACCGCGGTCTTGGCGATCAATCTCATGATCGACGTGATTTATGCGTTCTTGGACCCCAGGGTTCGGTATGAATAACGGATGACGGCGAGCATGGGTGATCCAAAGAGACGTTCCCGGCTGGCTGATTTCGGGATCAGGCTTGTCAAGGAGAAGCCGCTCGGTACGTTCTCCGGGATCATCATAGTGATATTGCTCTTGGTGGCGATTTTCGCCGACGTGCTGGCGCCTTATCCCTATAAGGAAATGCACCTGGTAGACAGGCTTGCAGGCCCATCATCGCAGTATCTTCTGGGTACCGACCAGGTGGGACGAGACTTGCTCAGCCGCCTGATCTTCGGGGCTCGTATCTCCGTCCTCGTCGGTGTGGCCGCGACTGCGCTGAATATCGTCGTCGCTGTCCTGGTCGGCGGCACTTCCGGATTCCTTGGGGGTAGATTGGATCTGACGACGCAGCGCTTTGTCGATGCCTGGATGGCGTTTCCGGGACTGTTGCTCTTGCTCACCATCGTGTCCATTGTGGGAAGGGGTCTCCCCCAGATCATCCTGGTCCTGGGGATCGCCGGAGGCATCAGCGGCTCGAGGGTCATGAGAAGCGCGGTGATCGGCATCAAGGAGAATGACTATTTTCTGGCAGCCCAGGCCGTGGGCACCCCCACGAGCAAGATCCTGAGCCACCATGTCCTGCCCAACATCATGGCACCGGTCATCATTGTGTTCTCGATCAACATCGGTGGGGTGATCATGTCGTTGGCTGCTCTGGGCTTCCTCGGCTACGGTCTGCCACTTACCATTCCTGACTGGGGCGGCATGCTCAGCCGGGAAGGGCGCAAGTACATGGAGCAGGCCCCCTGGCTGGCGCTCTGGCCAGGGCTGTGCCTGACGATTGTGGTGTACAGTTTCAACATGTTGGGTGACGCCCTCAGGGACCTGCTCGATCCGCGGCTGCGGGGTGGCGGCGGTCGTCTCGCTGGCAGCGGCGCCGCGTCGGTTGAGAGAGGTGAGTAATGGGGATCGCCAGGATGCCGCTGCCGACTTCCTGGCTCCCTGGGCTTCCTGGCGGCCGGCGTGACGCTACACTCAGACTTCCTGACCTCAGCCGGAATCGGATGACACGTCGAGCGACGAATCGGCGGCCATCTCGTAGACCAGCCTGAGTTGGGTGCCGGGATAGATGGTGCGGGTGGCGTTGAGTTCCTCAATCAGGGGAGCGAGCATGCGGTCGCAGGCGTCGCTGCCGAGGCCGAGAAGCTGTATCCGCAGGATGTCGTGCGCAGGCTCGGGGATGATGTTGGCGTCGGAGGTCAGCAACGCGCGCAGCAACCTGCGGGCGTTCGGTTTCTTGCCCTGGGCGCCGATCACCGGCGCCATCATGCGGGTCTCGGCGCGATAGGCGATCATCCGCACCACGTCCATGAACAGCCGCCCGGCAACCGGCAGGGCGTCCAGCTTGTCCTGCTCCGACAAGTCGCCGGCGCGGACATGGGTAGGCGTGTCGACGCGTTGCTGCTGGAGCTCGTCCAGTTCTCCAGCAAGGGCGTTGGCGTCAGCTGCAAGGCGGTTGGCGGTGTCGGGGTCGGGTTCCTGCTGTGCCGGGACGAGACGATTGCGGACTGCCGCCAGGCGGCTGCGCACCCGCCTGATGGTCTTTTCGAGGGCACGGCGCACGGGGTTCACCACCTGCGCGTCGGGGTCAAGCGGCTCCAGGTCATGGGTGGGCAGAGAGTCGAGGTTGAACTGCTCGCGCAGGTACTTGAAGAAGTTCTCCTGCGACCAGCGCGAGAACATGGCGCCGGCGACCTGCACCAAGGGCATCTGTGGGTGGGAGGTGATCACCGGCACCTGCCGACCGTTGGCCAGACGGCGCCGGATCTGGCGCACCGTGAGCCCGTTGCGCAGTACTATCGGTTTCTCGGCGAGGTCAACGGTTGTGGCACTGGTTCCAGCGGGCCCATGGATCAGTACTTCAAGGGTACGGAAATCCTCCTCCGGCCAGTCGTCGCCCTTGAAGTTCTTGTGCCAGGTGATGCAGGCGATGCCGCGCCGGGCCAGACGCTTGAACAGGTCCGGGCTCCAGCCCTCGCGGTCGAACACCAGGGTAAGCGCTGGCGCGCCGGCCTGCGGCTTGGTCAGGTCGGGGGCCGCTTGCGGCACCACGCCCAGTTTCACCAAGTGGGGCACCACGTCGTGCTCGATCGCCTTGACCAGCTTCGGGTCCAGCGCCTTGTGCAGGCACAGCAGGGGCGCTCCGCCGAGGGCGTTGACCCAGTAGCTCACGGAGGCCGGCAAACACAGCTTCTGGCGCGCGACGAAGTGTTTCGGCAGCCGACCGTTGCGCCCAGTGTACACTTTCACGTGGCCGTCCACGGCCAGCGTGGCCCAGTCGTCGTCGTGCGCGCTGGCCCAGCTGCGAGCCAGTGCCGCTTGCCAGTCGCGCACGGTGTGCTCGGCGCTGGTGAGCAGCCGCAGCTTGCGGCGCAGCGTCTTGGGCTCGGGGCCGCGGTCGAGGCCAAGGATGGCGCCCCACTCGCCGGGCGCCTGGTAGCGGAGGGCCTCGGGATTACGGACTCGGGCCAGCGTCAGGCAGGCGACGAACAGGAGGATGGTGGTCAAGCCATAGAATCCGGCGGGCAGGCGGAACAGGCGGTTGGCGGCGTCGAGCAGACCCTCGCGCAGCAGCATCGGCAGCGCCGCGAGGACGCCGCCGCGAGCGACGCCGTGGGCTGGCTCAGCGAACACCGGCGTGGCCTCGGTCAGCAGGCCGGCGCTCGCAAGCGTGCGGCGCTCGACGTCGCGCGCCGCGCGACCCATGGGAGCGTGCTTGTCGCGGGCATCGCGGGTGGCGCGATCAGTTGCGGCCGCCGGTTCGGTGTTTGCGCTGGTGGGGTGATCGGTGGCCACCTGCGGAGCGTCCGCGACTGCGGCGAGCGCAGGCGCGGGGACGGCGATGACGCCGGCGCGCCGGTTCTCGTTGAAGGTGGTCGGCGGGATGCCGAGGTGGCGAGCGCAGGCGCTGCCGCTCATCCCGGAAGCGAGCAGTTCGGCCGCCTTGGCGGCCATCTGGGCGTCGACGACGGTACGTCCGCGCCGCCGGCGCGGCTCGAAGAAAGCGTCCTCGCCGTGCTCACGGTAGCGTTTGACGGCGCGTGCGAGGGTGGGACGGGAGATGTCGAAGGCAGCCATGATGTCGGCTTGGCGGACGCCGGAAACGACGTGCAGCTTGGCGGCGCGAAGCAGCATGGCGCGGCGGTCGTCGGCGGGGTGGCAATCGAAGGGTTCGAGGTTGAAGAAGTAGTAGGTGATGCCATCGCGGGTCTGCATGGCGTAGCGGTCGCCGATGGGAGTGGCATCAGGGAGGGAGAAAGGGAGCGAGAGGACCATGGCAGTGCTCATATTATGTATCATTGCAGTTTGCCCGATTGGGAGCAGGATGTCAAGCGGAGATCGCACGTGAGAGCAAAAAAGGAGCCTGAAAAACGGGGTTATTGGAGCATTTTGGGGTTACCGGGGAAGCCCGTCAGCGCACCATGTCAGGAAGTCTGACACTCCGAATCGGTGTATGCTGGGATCAGCAGAGTTGATGAGGCGATGACGTCATGAGTGGGGACACCATTGCGGTGCTCGGCGTCGGCGTGACGCTGTTGGCGGCGATTCTGACGTTCGGCTTCGCGTTGCTGGGCGCGCACCGAGCCACGCAGGCGAATCTGAACGCCCGCATGGACCGCATGGAAGCGACCTTGAACGATTTGAGGCGAGACGTGACGGATATCGACCGCCGCCTGTCGCGCATTGAAGGCGCGGTGTTGGGGCCGTGGCGCCCAGAGCCGCCCACAGATCCGCCGCCGCAACGGGAAGCGCGCCAGGAGCCGGTGCCGGCCTCCGGCGCCGGCAGCCCCCGGCAATAGACACGGGAAGGAAATCGACGAGATTCTGCCATCGATCGCCGCCACGGTTGGCTGGCTGCGCGGTATTGAGCGACAGGACCCAGCAGGGTCCGCCGCACTCTACAGATCGGGATGCATGTCGTGCCACTCGGTGGCAGCTTCGTAGGCAGCGCCGAGCCGGCACAGCAACGGCTCGGCGAGCGGTTTCCCGGCCAGTTGCAGCGACAGGGGCAACCCCTCACTGCTCATTCCGCACGGCAGCGTGAGCGTCGGCGCGCCGTTGTAATCGAACGGCACCGTGAACCGCTGCAGCCGAAAGACGCCCTCGTCGACCACCGGCGGCGAGGAACGCAGCGCTTCCGGCGTAACCGGGCCGGGGAGATCGGGCATGGCGGGGCAGGCAAGGGCATCGATGTGCTCGAACGCCGTTCGCAAGTGCCCGGTCAAGGCGGCCCGCGCGTTGTTCGCCATGGCGTACTCGGCGCCGCTCACCTGCGCCCCCAGGTCCAGCCAGCCGCGGAAGAAGGCGCCATACTCGTCCCGGCGCGACGGGTAAGTGGCGCGGTGAGCGGCCACCGCCTCGGCGGTGCACAACACGGTCCACGCGGCGACGTATTCATCGACGTCGGGGAGCCGCACTTCGACGATCTCGGCCCCGAGCCCCGCCAGCACTTCGACCGCGGCTACCACCGCCGAGGAGACCTGCGCATCGACGTCCCGGACCGCATAACGCTCATCGAAGCCGATGCGAATACCTTCGATCCGTTCTCCCCTCCGGTCGAGCGGTGCGAGCATTTCCGGCGCCGGAGCGGGCAACGCGGTGGGATCGCTGCGGTCCGGGCCCGCGATCGCCTGCAGCATGATGCCGGCATCCGCGCTGCTTCGGGTCAGGGGGCCGACGTGGTCCAGCGATTCGGCCAGGGCCAGCACACCGTAGCGGCTGACCCGGCCCCAGGTGGGCTTGAGACCCACCGTCCCGTTGCACGCCGCCGGGAACCGGATCGAGCCTCCCGTATCGCTGCCGAGGGAGCCGAAGCACAGCCCGGCCGCAGTCGCCACGCCGGAGCCGCTGGAGGATGCCCCCGCCCACCGTCCGGGGTCCCACGGATTGCGGGGCACCGGGAACTCCGGGTGGTAACCGCCCATGGCGCCTTCGGTGAGGTTGAGCTTGCCGAGCAGCACGGCGCCGGCGGCTGCCAAGCGCATGACCACGGTGGCATCGAACTCCGGCACGTGCTCGGCCAGCACGCGCGCGCCGCCCATCGTGCGCACGCCGCCGGTAAAGCACAGGTCCTTCACCGCAACCGGGACTCCGTGCAGTGGTCCGCGCCAGCTGCCGGAGGCGATCTCCGCCGCGGCGCGCCCGGCGGCTGCCAGCGCCTGCTCCTCCATTACCGTCGCGTAGCTGTGCAGGCGGCGGTCGAGCCGCTCGATGCGGGCCAGCACGCTCCTGGTCAACTCGACCGGCGACAGCCGTTTCGCCCTGATGAGCGGTGCGATCTCGGCGATGGTGCCGAAGTGAAGGTCTTCGCTCACGAAAGAACCTGGACCTTAGGGCCGGCGCAAATATAAATCCCTGTAGATAGACGCAATCAAGCCGTTACTCATAGGGTGGGTAGCAGGATGGACGCCGTAAGCCGGCTTTTCGTGGCGTCTCTGTTGGATGCCGGGCCCCTTTGTGGCACTATTACGATTACTACATTCGTAATGGTGCCACAATGAGAACTTCCCAATACTCCACCGCCGCACTCATCGACCTGTTTCGTCAGCAGACCGTCGCCACGCTGGCCGAGGTGATGACCGCCTTGGGCACGGGTGCCAGACGCACCGCGTTCCGCAAGCTCAAGGAAATCCCCTACCGCGCCAGCTACTCCCATCGTGGCCGCTACTACACCCTTGATGAGCTCATCGACTTCGACCAACACGGGCTGTGGTCGTTCCACGATGTACGCTTCTCGGTCGCCGGCACCCTGCTCGCCACCGCCGCAACGATGGTCAGCGATGCGCCGGCAGGACAGTTCAGCGAGGAGTTGGACAACCGGCTGCACGTCGGCACCCAGGATGCCCTGCGTAAGCTGGTTCAGCAGCGCAAGCTGACGCGCCAGAAACTTGCCGGCCAGTTCCTGTATTGCGCCGCCGATCGGACGCTCAAGGCGCAGCAAATGAGCGCCCGGCGCGCTCTGCTGGCCGCCCCCGGGTTGGTCGGACCGATACCGGATGCCGACCTCGTGCCCGAAGAATTGCGCGCCGCTATCGTGCTGTTCGCCAGCTTGCTCGACGAACGCCAGCGCCGGTTGTACGCTGGCCTTGAATCGCTGAAGTGCGGCTGGGGCGGCGACACCCGTATCGCCGGGCTACTCGGTATCGACTCCGGTACCGTGGCCCGGGGGCGTAGGCAACTGCTCGCTCAGGACGTCGAACGCCAGCGCGTGCGCCGCCCCGGTGGCGGGCGGCCAGCGCTGAAAAAAAAACGCCCCACGTGATCGCTGCGATCGAAGCGCAGCTCAAGTACGATGTCGCTGGCGATCCCATCACCGGCATCCGCTGGACCCACCGTACCACCGAGAAGATCGCCGCAGAACTCGCCACTCTCGATATTCAGGTCTGTCCCAGGACCGTGGCCCGTATCCTCAAGGACCTCCACTATCGGCTGCGCGTCAACCACAAGCGCGTCTCGGCCGGCTCCGGCCCGGACCGCGACCAGCAGTTCACCTACATCGCCTCACAGCGCGAGAAGTTCGCCGCGCGCGGCCTGCCAATCGTCAGCATCGATGCCAAAAAGCGCGAACTGGTCGGGAACTTCAAGAACCCCGGCAGCGGCTGGGCGAAAACCCCACAAGCCGTCAACGACCACGACTTCCGCTCCCAGGCGATCGGCATCGCCATCCCCTACGGCATCTACGATGTAACCGCGAACCGTGGCTTCGTCGTCGTCGGCACCTCCCACGACACCCCCGACTTCGCTGCTGACAACCTGGTCAGATGGTGGCAGCGCGAAGGCTGCCAGCGCTACCCCTGTGCCCGTGAACTGTTGGTCCTCGCCGACTCCGGCGGCAGCAACGCTGCCCGCGTCCGCTGCTTCAAGTATGCCCTCCAGACCCGCCTTGCTGACCCCTACCAGCTTACCGTCACGGTCTGTCACTACCCCAGCGGCGCCTCCAAGTGGAACCCCATCGACCATCGCCTGTTCAGCGAGATCAGCAAGAACTGGGCTGGCCATCCGCTGCGCAGCTACCAGACCATCCTCAACCACATCCGTACCACCTCCACTGCCACCGGGCTACGGGTGCACGCCGAGTTGGTCGACGACGAGTATCACCGGGGCGTCAAGATAACCGATGCCGAGTTCGATTCTATCGACCTCAAACGTCACCAAATCCAACCGCTACGCAACTACTCGATCTGTCCGCGGTCCTGAACAGCAGAAAAGCCCACCAAAATCGGCATTTGTTCTTGCGCCGGCCCTTAGTCCTCTATCGTTGCGATCGGTCGCGGCTGCATCGGTGCATCTCGCGGTTGATCCTATGTTGCGGGAGCCCAAAGGTCAACGTGGCCTGCCGCTGGCCCCGCTGGCCCCGCTGGCCTGCCGCGACGCCGCGACGGCCGCGACGTGGCGGAGGCGCTCGCCGTGGCCGCGACGGAGCAGCAGGCGGAACAGCAGATTCAATTCCCGGAACCAACCACCGGTGTCGAAAGTGGTATCACCGGGGGCAGACACACTATCCCCGATCTTGACGGGGAAATCTACCTCAAAGCCGGTTCAGATGCCGATTCGGCGGGATGAGTTGGCGACTCGTAGCGGACCTTATTCAGTACGAAAAGGCGTCTCTTAAGGCACCTCTCCACCAACAGGGCTGCCACGCAGGAAGTCGACTATCGACTGATGTCTTACACCCTGGAAATCGGCCGGCTGATGAGGGTCGAGGGTAAGGAGAGTCCTCGGGTAAGAGTCGGAGATTGCCCGAAAGGCGCTCAACTCGCGCTCGATGGTGGCGCGCGTCTCCAGCAGGTATGCCACCTGGATGTACTGGCGTCCCACGTGGCTTTCCGCGACGAAGTCGATCTCGCGCGTCCCGGCCCATCCTACCCGTACTTCATAGCCGCGGCGTCTGAGCTCCAGGTACACCAGGTTCTCGAGCATGCCGCCCACGTCGCTGTCCCGGAATCCGATGATGCCGTTGCGCAGTCCGACATCGCCCAGGTAGTACTTGTGGTTGACCTGCAGCAGCCGCCGGCCGCGCAGGTCGAAGCGCCGGACCTCGTTCAGCAGAAAGGCGTCGCCCAGGTGGGCCAGGTAGTTCAACACGGTGTCGACCGCGGTCGACCGTCCCTGGTTCCTGATGAAGTCGGCGATGCGCTTCGCCGACACCAGGCTTCCGACACTGTCCACGGCAAACTGCGTAATCGCCTCGAACAGGGCCACGTCGCGGATACGATGGCGGCGCACGACATCGCGAATCAGAATCGTGCTGACGATGTCGGTCAACATCTGCTCGATGACGATGTCGCTCAGGTCCGTGTGCAGCAGTCCCGGCAGGCCGCCGATCCTGAGGTAGCGGCGGAACAACTCGGAGCCCTCCGGCGTGTCCCCGGCACGCTGTCGATGGAGATCCTCGAACTCCCGTAACGTGAGGGGGAACACCTGCATCGTGACGTACCGGCCTGCAATGTGGGTGGCGAGCTCGGACGCGAGCATCCGGGCATTGGAGCCGGAAATCACTACCTGGGTGTGCTCCTGGTTGTTCAGGGAGGCCACGGCTCGCTCCCACTCGTGGATCTGCTGCACCTCGTCGACAATCACCACCCGCCCCCGATCACGCCGGGTGGTGGCGTCGACCAGGTCGAACAGGTCGCGCGCCGAGCGCACGTGCTCGAACTCCAGCGACTCCATGTCCACGTAGACGACCTGGCGATGCTCGCGGAGCGACTCCGCGAACTGGCGCAGCAGGACGCTCTTGCCGACGCGGCGCAGTCCCACTACCGCGGTGATCACCGGCGCATCGAGGAACCGCTGGAGCCGGGAGAGGTAGTGTTCGCGGCGGATCTCGATCACATTGCGAGTATATCAGAGATTCTATCGTCCGAGGCAGTTTATTTCGTATATAACCGAAATACGAGCCCGCGGCGGAGTAAGCCGTGTCTGTCGGCGGGTCCGCAGCAGTCGATGGACTCGCCGTTAGGGCCAAGGACACGCATCTGGCGCTGTCGTTCTGCCGAGTAGGTGGGGATGTTGCCATCCCCACCCCTCTCAGTCCCGGACGTGCGGAATTACCGCATCCGGTTCCTCATGGCCGAGGTTCGCTGGCGGCAGCGTAGAATTACGCCGTCCGTCACCCGCTGGTCAAGGAACGCCCGCAACTGCGCGTTTGTTCCTCGCCAGTTGTGCTATCCATTCACGTTTCGCGGACAGGTTCGTGGGGTTCAGTGTTCCGTCCCTTGTTTCTCACAAACAGATCTCGACCATGACGCCCCCTTCCCTCCACCGGGTCCCGGTCGGGCCAGCGGCGGGGGCAGCGGATGGCGTCGACGCCGCGCCGGTCTCGCCGAGCACTTCTCCGGCGCCGAAGTTCGCCAGGGGTGGTGCAGCGGACGGCACTGCCGCCGCGCCGGTCCCACCGGCCACGCCTCCGGCGCCGCAGTCCACCAGCGGCGGCGTGGGGCGCCGTGATCGCCATCAAGGGGAATGATTACTTCCTGGCCGCCCGGGCACTGGGCACCCCCACCAGCCAAATCCTACTACATCATATGCTGCCCAATATTGCGGCGCCCGTCATCATCATCTTCAGCATCAACATCGGCGGGGTAATTATCTCCGCGGCAGCTCTGAGCTTCCTGGGCTTCGGTCTGCCACCGCATATTCCTGACTGGGGTGCCATGCTCAGCAGTGCAGGGCGTCGCTACATGGAGATGGCGCCACGGCTGGCTCTCCGGCCCGGTCTTTGCCTGACTATTGTGGTGTACTGCCTCAACATGTTCGGCGACGCGATGCGGGACCTGCTCGACCCCCGACTGCGCGGCGGTGAGGGCAGTTACGCCGCTGCAACAAGGAAATCCTCAACGACAGACTATGGGTAGCCCCCATGTATACCCGTTACGCCTGGAGGTCACCGACGATTTCCTCCTGCCGGCGCTCACGCAGCAGGCGCCTCGCCTGGAATCCGCGCTCAAGCGGATCGTTACGACAATCGCTTGAGGCAGAAGTTCTCGAAGCGAATCCAATGTTCTTCATCCGACGGGCCATTGTAGCACTGGATGCTCACCTGGTCGTTGCCGAGCGGCGGAAGTTCGCCGGTCGCGGCGGTTTGGAACACGGTGTCGCCTTGCGGGCAATACTGGGCATCCCAGGAATCAGCGGTAACCAGCAGGCGCAGTCGGACGCTTTTCGTCGGCATCGGCTGCTGGCCGGGGATGATGTAGAGTTCGCCATCGATAAGTTCCTTGACTTCCTTGAACACTGGTTTGCCATCATTGTACCAGGTGATGCCTGCCTGTTCGTACTGTTGCGTGGGAAGAGTACGGTTGGTAATCGTTACTTCGACGGCGAATGTGCCCTCGCTACGGTCCGGTGCCTGCCTCACCAGTGCATTCTTGACGGTATCCGCCACACCAGGTTCGACGCAGATCTCCAGCCCGCCATCCTGGATACGCCAACAGTCCGGATTCTCCCGTAGCCACGACCAGCCTGCGCCCAACTCGCCGGCGAAGTTGTCTTCAAAGATAATCTTCTCGGTAGATGAATTCATGAAAATACCTCCTGTAGCGTTGCAGTTGGCGCCCCAACAACAGTAGCAGAGGCGCGACTAACTGTCAAAGGTTCTGAGGATGAGTTCCGACGACATTGAACGCCCTCTCGTACGAGACCTCGGGTGGAGAGAACCCACGCCCAAGGCGATCCCATGCTTCGGCAGAGTCTTGAAGGCGGACCGATGCGAACATCGGCAAGAAGGTCGCCGAGTAGGGCACTGAGGCTGGCGAGACGGAGATGACGGATGCAGTGGTCGATTCGGGACGTGCTTGTGGCGCCCCCAAAGCAGGAACTCAGGCCGGTAGCAGCAGAGTGTGGATCCAAAGAGGCGTGTTGGAGCCTCACTGCTTCAGAGTGCTGGCGCAGTGCAGGATTCGGCAGCAGACGAGGTCGTCGGCGGGACTTGGGGTAGTGGTGCGCTGAGGTCGCCTCAGGCGGGCGCCAGCAGCGCCTTGAAGGCTTCGCTCCGGCGCAGCGTGAAGTAGCGCAGGGCCTGCGCGGCGTTGTCCCACCGGCGGTGGTGCAGGATCAGCGCCAGTACGATGTTGTTGCAGGTCGCACGGTTGGCTGGCGAGAAGCCGCTGCGTGCCGTACAGGCGTCTTCGCACAGCGTCTTGTCGCGGCGATGATGGTTCTTCGACTCGATCGCCCAGTGGCCGCGATTCCAGGCCAGCAGTTGCTGCGGCGTCGCGCAGGTGGCGGCCAGTGAGGTGATGCCGTAGGCGTACTCGATGCTCTTGACCCCGGTGTTCAGGTCGGTGCGCTCGCGACGTACCCGGAACACCTGCGCGACATGGGCAAAGTTGAGCGTCTTGTCGAGCGGGGTGAGCACCTCGATATGGCGCCGGTCGATACGCCCATGGCCCTTCTGCGGGTCCTCGGAGAAGCGCCCGGCAGCGTCCTCCCACGGCATGCTGGCAAGTGCCTCGAAGGTCTCCGAACAGTTCCCCTTGACGGTCAGAAGATAGTCGGCGCCATGCTGCTCGACGATGCTGACGGTGGTGTCGCGAGTGGTGTGCAGCGCATCGAGGGTGATCACCGCGCCACTGATCGGAACCACCTCCAGCAGTGCCCCGACCGCCGCCAGTTCGCCGTTCTGGTCGTGAAAGTTGAGGCTCGCGACCGGCACGCCGGTGCGGTGCTCGACCAGCGTCGCGGTCTCGTAGCGCATCGTGCCGTTGCGATTGGCGCCGCGAATCCGCTTGCCGTCGGCCGCCAGTGCCTGCCGTTGCTGCTGCGCTCCGGAGGCCGGCACGCGCGCCGTCGCATAGCGCTGCTGCATCGCTTCCAGCGCCTCGGCATCGGTTGCCATCACCACCCGGTGAATGGTCGATTTGGTGGGCGGCTCGTAGCGTCCCGTGGCGCGGTTGCGCCACGCCCCCAGCAGCTTCAGTTCCTCCTGTTCGAGCGCCTGCGCGTACTCGGCGGCCGCCACCGGCCCACGCATGTTGGACAACATCGCCAGCAGGTACACCGCCAGCACGGTCGCCAGCGAATGCTTGCGGCCCTGCCCACGGCGGTGATCCGGGACCCGCTGCAATTCCTCGTACAGACTGCGCTTGTCAACTTCGTCGCCGACCGCCGCCGGCACCCGCGCCTGCCAGCAGTCGGCCAACTCTCCACGCTGCCGCAGGATCTCGCGCGCGTCGTCGCGCAACGCGCGCACGTACATCCGCTTGGGCTTGCCGTGCGGGTCGGTGTAGTGACCGTTGCTGCGCGCATAGCCCTTGCTGTTGCCCACGTAGCTCCAGTTCGCCGCCTCGTACATGGTACCGCTGAACCGTGCCGGGTCGACGAAGCTCTCCACCACCAGCAACGGATGTCCATACTGCTCCTGCCAGTCGTCGCTGAGCCGGCGCAGCATCGCGCTCATCATGCAGGAGGCGAGATTCGCAAGTACCCCGCGCTCGCCCAGCACCAGGAACCGGGTGTTGTTCGCGATCAGATGCAGGCGCTTGAACATCTTCTTCCCGCGCCATCCTATCCAGCGATCGCGTGGCGCACACTTGAGCGCTGCCGCCTGCCAGCCGGCCAGCGCTATCCAGCGACCGCCCCATTCGGCCACGTAGCGCAGGCCGCGCCCGGCAAACCGCTTGAAGCCCAGGTAATGATGCTGATCCATCAGCTCGTCCCATTTGATCCGTTCGTCCGGTCGCACCAGCCGCACCACTACCTGGTCCAGTGAGAAGCCCGCTGGCGTTGCCGCCAACAGCGGCTCGCCGCGCAATTCCTGAAGCTGCATAGCGACAGCCTATCGACTCAATCATGGGATGTCCAGTACCCCTCAGCATGGGATCGCCCTGACCCACGCCGAACCCCGGTTACCCCGAGGACCATCGGGTGGTAGACTGGACGAAACGCGCTGAGGAGTTTTCATGACCGGGACACTGGAGCGGCGCCCCTTCGGGCGGACAGGTGAGACGGTGAGCGTCATCGGGCTGGGTGGCGCGGCTCTCCACAAGCACAGCTATCAGCACGGGGTGGACACGGTCAAACATGCGCTCGATCTGGGGATCAGCTATTTCGATACCTCTCCCTTGTACGGCATCGGGGGCCCCGATGGTCGGTGGACCAGCCAGGGTGAGTCGCAGCGCATTGTGGGCGAGGGGCTCGACGGGACCAGCGAGCCACATCTGCTGGCGACCAAGATCGGTGCCTGGCAGGCGTACAATCACACCGCAGAAGATTGTCTCGCGGAGGTGCGGGACAACCTCCGTGTTCTGCGCCGTGAACGGGTCGACGTGCTCCTGGGCCACGACATGGAGCGGGCAAGATTCTGGAAGCCGGATGCGGAGGACACGGCGCTGGACGCCGACGAGCCGCTGGACTAACGGGTGCACCGGTGATGCAAGCCATGCGTGAGGCAAGGGCGCGGGGGTTGTGCCGCTATCTGGGTCTCAGCAGCAACCTGTCGGAGCCACTGGCCCATGTGTTGCAGCGGGTAAAACTCGACATGTGTCTGTCCGCCAATGAGTATTCGCTGATGGACCGCCGTTCTCCGCGCGTGATGCTCCCGGTCGTCCGTGAACAGGGAATTACCTACTTGATCGGCGGCATTTTCAGCGTGCCGGGCAGAGGCGTGTTCAACGGAGCTCTGTTCGAGGATGCGCGCCTGCTCGAGCTTGCCCGGGCCACCGGTGTTTCGATTGCGGCGATGAGCGTGCGCTTCCTGATGGCGAATCGGGAGATTGCGACCATCCTGGTGGGCGCGTCCACACCCGAGGAGATCGAGGAGAGCGTGGTGGCCGCACAGGCCGGCCCGCTCCCGCCTGACCTCCACCAAACCCTGGAAGCGCTCACCTCGGCGTGACCTCGTCGAGAAGGAAATCGACGAGATTCTGCCATCGAATGCCGCCAGGGCCGGTCTAGCTAGAGCCCGCATGCGGCGAGCCCGCGTGGTGTTTGCCTACCACATCACGTAGCCGCCGGGGGTGTTGACGTCCTGGCCGGTGAAGCTGCCGGCCTCGTCGGAGGCGATGAACACCGCCATGGCGGCGGCATCGTCGGAGGTGCCGTGGTCCTGCACGTAGCCCTCGGCCTGCAGCCAGTGGCCGGCCAGTACCTTGTTGGCCGGCTTGGGGCCGGGGGCGTAGTTGGTGTAGGTGTTGCCGTCGGACGGCTGGCCAAGGTACTCCGCGAACGCCTGGGCGAGCTCCTGGTCGCGCGCGGCGTGGCCACCGGGGCAGATGGCGTTGACGGTGATGTTGTGGCGGCCGACCTCGGCCGCCAGCGTGCGGGTAAGGCCGATCACCGCCATCTTGCTGGTGGCGTAGGCCGAGCGGTGCGCCAGCGGCTGCTTGCCGGTGGGCGAGCTGAACATGATGATCCGGCCGCGCCGCCGTTCGATCATCGACGGCAGCACCGCCCTGCAGCACAGGAAGATCGAGTCGAGATTGACCGCCAGCACCTGCTTCCACTCGGCCAGCGAGAGGTCCCACAGATCCTTGGTCGGGCCGGCGATGCCGACCACCGGCGCCAGAATGTCGACGTGCCCGTACTCGGCGAGCGTCCGCTCCACCATCTCGTTCACCTGCTGTTCGTCGGACACGTCGGTCCGGAAGCACAGCGCGCGGCTGCCCGCCTCGCGGACCTGCGCGCCGGTGGTCGCGTCCAGCTCCTCGGGCGGGATCAGGTCGCAGATCGCCAGCAGCGCGCCCTCGGCGGCGAACCGCCTGGCCATAGCCTGCGCGTGGCCGCGCGCCGCGCCGGTGATCAGCGCCACCTTGTTCTGCAATCGTCCCATGGTCGTGTCTCCTTGTCGTTTCCGCGTGCGGTTAGCCGCGCGCGGCGGGTTTGAGGTAGCCGGTCAGTTCATAGCTCTTGTGCGCCGGCTCGGCGTCGCCGCCGTAGTCGGTCAGCAGCGGCTGGATCAGCGCTAGCACGTCCGTCGGCAGCGACTCCGGCGGCGGCTTGATGTTCATCTGGTAGGAGGCGCGCAGCCGCTCGCTCAGTAGGTCGTAGCGCGGCAGGTACCAAGTGGTGAGCACGGTGCGCCGCTCGCCGGTGGTGTTGGCATGCGCCGCGTGCAGTACGCGCGCGTCGCCGACCACCAGGTCGCCCGCGGTCACCGCCACGTCGACCTCGCCGGGCAGCGCCTGGTAGCCGGCTGTGGTGGCGGGGTCCTGGTGGCGGATGCCGTCGTCGTGGCTGCCGATCAGGTCATGGGCGCCCAGGCGGCGGCGGTGCGACTGCGGCAGCACCCGCAGGCAGCCGTTCTCCGGCCGCGTGTCGGTGAGGTACCACATCAGGAACAACTGGTGCGGCACCGGGTCGGCGCTCTCCGGCTCCGCCCACCACACCCAGTCCTGGTGCCAGTACAAGGGCGTGGAGTGCGCTTCCTTGGCGATTACCGAACCGGCCCAGTAGCGCGCGCCGGCGAAGCCCAGCTCGCGCAGCGCGGCCCACGTGGGCGGCCAGGCGATCAACTCGGCGAACACCCGATCCTGGTAGCGGATCGACACCACGCTGCCCTGGTTGCCGCGGCGCTGCTTCTCCTGTTCCGGGTAGGCGTCGAGCAGCCGGTCGCTGACCAGCCGCAGGCGCGCCAGCAGGTCGCCGTCGAGCAACCCCGGAAATACGCAGAATCCGTCGTCCAGCAGTTGTTGCCGCTTGCTCGGTTCGCTCATCTCCCATTCCTTCCTTATTCGTATTCCAGGATGGCGCGGCCCATGATCTCGCCCGCCTTCAGCGCCGCGCACGCCTCGTTGATCTGCTGCAGCCGGTAGCGGTCGGTGACCAGCCGGTCGAGCGGAAACAGGCCGTCCCGGTACCAGCGCAGGAAGATCGGGAAGTCGCGGTCGGGACGGGAGGCGCCGAAACTGGTGACGTAGCGGCGGTGGGCCGACAACATGGTGCGCGGATCCAGGGTCATCTCATGTCCGGGCACCCCGATCAGGACCGCGGTGCCGCCCTCGTTCCCGGCGCCCATCGACCCCGGCCGCGTGACCTGGTTGATCGTCTCGGTGGTCTGCCGCACGCCGATCGCGTCGAACGCGTAGTCGACGCCGCCGCCGCTCAGATCCACGACCGCCTCTACCGGGTCGACGGTGCTCGCGTTCACCGCGTGCGTGGCGCCGAACTCGCGAGCCAGCGCCAGCTTGTCGGCGCGCAGGTCGACCGCGATGATCGGATCGGCGCCGCGGATCGCCGCCGCCCGCACCGCCGAGAGCCCTACTCCGCCGACCCCGAACACGGCCACCGAGTCGCCCGGCTGCACGCGCGTGGTGTGGATCACCGCGCCGGCGCCGGTCAGCACGGCGCAGCCGACAATCGAGCACAGGTCGGCCGGCT
The DNA here is from genome assembly GCA_965262935.1 of Spirochaetia bacterium. Lineage (GTDB taxonomy): Bacteria > Spirochaetota > Spirochaetia > SZUA-6 > Bin103 > Bin103. The sequence goes on from OZ253572.1 coordinate 4,702,501, forward strand.
CTGCGGCGGCGATCGGCACCAGGTACTGTTCCGAGACCAGGGCGTACTCGCTCCAGGTGAACACCGGCCACGGGATCGCGCTGCCCCGGTACGTGGCGCCACACCAGCGGTCGTCCTGTCCGAACGGCAGCGCATGGCGCCGCACCCAGGTGACGATCGCCCGGTCGCCCTCCCGCACCCGCGTCACCGCGCTGCCGGCCCGCACCACTACGCCGGTGGCCTCGTGGCCGAACGCCGTCGGCCGCGCCCGCGCGTCGTGCAGTTCGTGCACCTGCGAGTGGCATATCCCGCTGGCAAGCAGCTTCAGGACCGCCTGATCGGGGCGCGGATCGGGAAGCTCAAGCTCATCAATGATGAGCGGCTGGCCGCTGGCTACCTGGATGGCGGCGTGCGTGGTCATCGGCATGGCGGGCTCGTCCCCACCTAAGCGCCAACCGCCCGATCCGTCAAGCCCGGCATCGGCGTGGTCGGCGTAGCGTACTGGTTGGCGGCGGCGCGGATGTTGGCGCGGGTGCCGGCCACATCGAAGCAGGCGTACTGGTTGGCGCGCATGATGCGGGTGGCGATCGCCATCGCCTGCCGCTCGGTAAGATCGCCGGCGGCGACCTCGGCGGCCAGCGCCCGCCGGATGCCGCGGCGCGCCTGCTGCGCGTAGGCCAGGGCCGCGGTCGGCCACGAGGTGTCGCCCCCGAACGCGAACAGCTTGTTGATCGGCACCGCGTGCATGAAGCGGCGCAGGAAGTCGCCGGCGCTGTACGGGTCGATGCTCCACGCCCAGCACAGGTCGACCCAGATGTTGCGGTAGTGCTTGGCGAGGGCGGCCAACTCGTCGCTGTAGGGGTAGGCGATGTGCATCAGCACGAAGCGGGCTTCGGGATAGCGGGCGAACAGCGCGCACATGTTGCCGGCCGGAATGTACGCGGTGGGCATGCGGTCGTTGCCGGCATAGTAACCGGTGTGGATCTTGAACGGCAGGTCGTGCTCGACCGCCAGCTCGACGCCGCGCGCCCAGCACCAGTCGCCGAGGCACAGGTGGGCGGCGGAGTCGACCTCCCCGCCGGCGGGACGCAGCACCTTCTGCAGTGCCGCCGCCGCATCGGCATCGCTGCGCTCGCTCCAGGCCAGCGTCCGCTGGTAGGCGTGCTGCGCCTTGACCGCGATCGCGCACGGCGCGTGGCGGGCGAAGATCGCCTCCATGGCGCGCCGCAACGAGGCCAGGTCGCTCACCTCGATACCGGTCTCGCCGGCGATGTCTGGCACGTCGACATCGCCCATGCACAGGGTGAACCACGACAGGTCGTACAGAAAGAACTCCGGGCCTGAGTGGTCCGGCAGGCACGGCCAGCAGAAGTTGTCGGTCTGCACCTGGTCGAGGTTGGCGACGTCGTGCAGCAGGCGGTAGCGTTCACCAGGACGGCGCAGCTCGGCGGTGCGGCCCGCGGCGGCCGCCAGGCCATCGGCGGTGAGCTCGTCGAGGCCGTAGATTTGGCCCGCGATCAGGCGCACCGCCTCGCCGTAGCCGGTGTACTGCGTCGCCTGCCACGCCGCCTCGATGCCCCGGAAGCGGGCGGCGATGTCCGGGTCGGAGGCATCCATGAGGCGCCGCATCGCCGCCGCGGACGCTCCCGCGGTGTGCAGGTCGGCGGCCACGTAGTTGCCGAACAGGTCCTGCAGAATGTCAGGTCCATCATCCAGCCACTCCGACTCCTGCCTCAGGTGCTCGTGGGTGTCCACCAGCGGCGTCGCCTCGATGTGCCTGGCCAGGTCGGTGGTCGGCTCTTGCTTCGTCACCGCCTTACCATAGCTCAGGTCGCTCCGGCCGCACACCGCGACCCCGTCTGTGCAACGATGAAAAGCGTCTGGGCATTTCCTTCTCTATCAGATAAAATCGGGTCCGTTGATCGAGGTTGTTTACAGCCGGCGAGCACGGCAGCGCCTGCGCAGGATGCCGAGCAACGTCGAACAGACGATCGTACGGAAGATCGACCTCGTTGCCGCCGACCCGCTGGCACCCAACAACAACGTGATGCCGCTGCGGGGGACCGGTGGGTTCCGGCTTCGCGTGGGTGACTGGCGCGTGTTGTACAGCCTCGATCACGAATCCAACCTGCTTAGGGTCGCGGCGATCCTGCCGCGGGGAGGAGCATACCGATGACCGACCGCAGCCAGCTTCAGACTGTCACGCTTGCCGGAGAAGAATACGTCGTGGTCCCGCGCGCCGAGTACGATGCGCTGAGGACGGCGGCGCAGGAGGAGATCTCGGACGCCACCCTGTTGATGCAAGTCCTCGAAGACCCGGACGAGGAGTGGGTACCCGCCGATGTCGTAAGACGGATCGCCGCCGGTGAGAACCCGATTCGCGTGTGGCGCACGTACCGCGGCATGAAGGCCGGCGAACTCGCTGTCTCCGCGGGCGTCGCCGCCTCGTATCTGTCTGATATCGAGAACGGCAAGAAACCGGGATCAATCAGCGCGCTGAAGCGCATCGCCGCCGCGCTCGACGTTGCACTCGACGAGTTGGCCTGACTCCTGGCTGTACGGCGGCATCCATCCGCGCGTCGACGACCTGCCGGGCGGACCCTTGATCGGGCCGCCGGTGCGGCGTACCGTGGGCCCATGAGCAAGCTGTTCGATCTGTCCGGCAAGGTGGCGATCGTCACCGGCGGCAATGGCGGCATCGGGCGCGCCATCGCGATCGGTCTGGCGCAGCATGGCGCGGACATCGTGGTGGCGGCGCGCAACGAGCGCAAGACCGCCGCCGTGGTCGATGAAATTCGGGAGCTGGGGCGCCGCGCCGTCGGTGTGCGCTGCGACGTGCTGGAGCGCGCCGACATCGACCGCACCGTGGCCACCGCGGTGCGCGATTTGGGCAGCGTCAACATCCTGGTCAACAACTCCGGCGTCGGCCACGGCGGCCAGCCGACCCACACGGTGGCGCTCGACACCTGGGACCGGGTGATCGCCATCAATCTGACCTCGGTATTCCAGTTCTGCCAGGCCGTCCAGCCGGCGCTGGTACAGGCCGGCGGCGGCAAGATCATCAACGTCGGGTCCGGCTACTCGCTGGTGAGCGCCGCCGGCAACGCGCCCTACGCCGCCAGCAAGGCGGGCGTGTGGAACCTGACGCGGACGATGGCGCTGGACTGGGCCGGCGACAACATCCAGGTGAACCTGATTGCACCCGGCTGGATCCGCACCGAGATGACCGACGGTGTCTGGGACGACCGGGAACGGACGGCGTACATCATCGACGAGACCCCGGCCGGCCGGCTCGGCGAACCGGAGGACATGGCCGGCGCCGCCATATTCCTGGCCTCCCCGGCGTCCGACTTCGTCACCGGCACCTTCATCAACGCCGACGGCGGCATGAAGGCCGGCGACAAGGCGTGGCCGCGCCCACAGCCCGGCGGGTGAATCGATCGATGAAGCTCGTTCCGCACCTGACGCGGGAAGACCGCCGGAGCCGGCTGCCGCCGTCGCCGGTGTGCATGAGGTGATCGGCTCAGAAGCGCGCGGCTCGGCAACTGCTGGCCGGCTAACGCGCCGCGGCGGCGCTCAGGAGGTCGGAGAGCAGCCGGTCCAGTTCCGCCGTTGCGGCGGCATCGCGCAGCGCATCGCCGGCCAGCGCCTCGCGCGCGGAGGGCAGACTGAATTGCCGGTCGAGCAGGGGCATGTGCATGTGGCCGAGGGCCAGGCGGAGCACCACCAGCCCGCGCCGGCCGCCGCCGGGGCCGGGTGACGCGCTCAACAGCGCGGTAGGGCGAGCCCAGATCCGGCGGTCGATGCGGGTCAGCCAGTCGATGGTGTTCTTCAGCAGGGCGGGATAGGAACCGTTGTACTCCGGCGAGGCGATCAGCAACCCATCCGCGGACGCCACCTGCTCGCCAAGAGCGAGCGCCAAGTCAGGCACTCCGTTGGCGGTCTCAAGGTCGCCGTCATACAACGGCAGCCGGTAGTCGGCGAGGTCAAGGAACACGCCGTCCCCGCCCAGAACCGAGACGCGCGCTGCCGCCACCCGTGCGAGCTGCTTGTTGAACGACTCCCGGCGCGCGCTGCCCGCCAAGGCTACAATCCTTCGAGTTCCCATCGCGGGCAAGTATACCAGCCCCATTCGATCAATCAGCGCGCGCGCATTGGGCGCCCCTGATCGGGCCGCCGGTGCCGCGTACCGTGGTCCCATGAGCAAGCTGATCGATCTGGCCGGCAAGGTAGCGATCGTCACCGGCACCTTCATCAACGCCGACGGCGGCATGAAGGCCGGCGACAAGGCCTGGCCGCGCCCGCAGCCCGGCGGGTGAATCGATCGACGTCGCAGGCAATATGAACTGGTCAAACGCGACGACGTGCGGCGGTTGCTGACGTGACCTGCGCGCAGTCTCGTAGGCCGCTGCGCGCGCTGCATGCGACTGAGACAAGCGCGGCGCCGACCTCGCGCGCAGGCCGGTGCCGCCGTGGCACGCGCAGGATTGCCGGGCTACTGCTGGCGGCCGCTGCGACGGCGCCCCTGGCCGCGGAGCCACACTCCTCGCACTCCGTCGCGCGGCAGTGGAACGAGTTGCAACTGCAGGCGATCCGCAAGGACTACGACGATCCGGCGGCGCTGGGCAACCGGATCGCCAAGCGCGTGTTCGACCCGGCTACGAGGACGGCGCCGACGAACTCGGCAGCTACGCGTTCGAGTACGACTACGCTCCCGTGAAACCGCCGCTGGTGGTCGCCGACCCGGGCGCCAGCGGCGTGCTCGATGCCAACCGCTGGCAGCCGCTGTCGCTGTCGCTGTCATCGCCGAGTTCTGGGCCGACGGCCCCGACTCGGAACTGCCGCCGGGGCACTGGAACACGCTGGCCAACTACGTCACCGATCACCCGCTGCTGGAGCGGCGCCTCGGCGGCGCCGGTCCACGCGCCGCTGGTCCCGTGGTCCGGCAATCTTGCATGCGCCGTACCCTGGGTCTATCCTTGCCGGCATGGCCACCATCGCAACTCCGCCAACCGAATTGGCCGGCCTAGCGGACCGCCCGCGCACCCAGCCGCCGGCGTTCCCGGGCTGCAAGCCTGTCCACCTGCCGCGCGCGCAGATCGCCACATTCGAAGGGCGGCTCGAGTATTGGGATGCCGCCACCGAGACCGCCTGGATCTGCGAACCCACCACTCCCTATCATGAGCGCCCATCGCGTCTCCTGACGCGATTCTCCGAGCGGATCGCCGGGGTGCGCGGTTCGCCGATCGAATCTTACGGCTCGATGGATCTGCTGCTGCGCGACGCCCACGGCGAACCGCGGCGCATCATGCAGGCCGATGAGTCGGTGTACCTGCATCCGGCGCAGGCCAGGCTGCCGGGGCCCGCGGCCATGGTAGTCGGCGAGGATGACTTCCCCGACGTGGTGCTGGAGGTGGACAACACCACCGACGTGCGGCGCGGCAAGCTCAGTCTCTATGAGTCGTGGGGATTTCCGGAAGTGTGGGTGGAGGTGCCAGACACGGCGTCGCCGAGCCGTCCGGCGGCGCTGCGCCCCGGCTTGACGATTCACCTGTTGGAGGACGAGCGCTATCGCACGGCGTCGGACAGCCGGGCATTCCCTGGCTGGACGGCGCAGGAGATTCACCGGGCGTTGAATGAGGCCGAGTTGTCGGAAGCAACCACTGCGGCGCTACGCCGGGTAGGGCGGGCGCTGGGTGCGGTGGAAGGCACGGGGCCGGATGACGATGCGTTCCTGCGCGCAGAGCGCATGGAGGGCCGCGCGGAGGGCCGCGCGGAGACCCGGCGCATGGCGGTGTTGCAGGTGTTCAAGACCCGTGGCCTGCCGGTGCAGGCCACGCTGCCACGGCGGTTGGCCGAGCTTGCCGGCGTCTCCACCGAAGATCTGGTGCAGGCGGCGCTGGAGTGCCGGGACGAGGCGCATTTTCTGCGGCTGGTGGGAGACCGCAGATAAGTCATTCGCCGGAGGCGGCACGCGTTGTCGTGCGCGGTACGACGATGGTCACCTCGCGCATGAACGCCAACGATGACCTCCGTCGGGCCAAGCCGATGTCCGCTGCACGCGCTTGCGGCACTTGCTATACAATAACTACCAACGTAGTTTACGTGTATGAAACCGATACAGGTGATGTTCGACGAGGCGCTTCTGGCGCGGCTCGACGCGTCGGAGGAGGTGCGCCGGGAGGGGCGGTCGTCGGTTCTGCGGCGGGCGGCGGCGGAGTTTCTGCAACGCAGGCAGCGGCAGATGATCGCCGAGCAGTACCGCGAGGCGTATGCGGCTGGGCTCGACGACAGCGAGGAACTGGCCGGCTGGAGTGAGGAGGGCTCGTGGCCGGGAAGCTGAATCGAGGCGAGATCTGGCAGTACACGTTCACGGCTCCGGACAAACGGCGGCCGGTGCTGATCATCAGCCGGCAGGAGGTGATCCCGCTGCTGCGCACGGTGATGGTCGCTCCCATTACCTCGACCATCCACGGTTCCCCCGCCGAAGTGACGGTCGGTGTGGACGAGGGGCTCAAGCTCGCCTCGGCCGCCAACCTCGATCACGTACAGACCGTCGACAAGGCACGGTTGAGCCGGTTCGTCGGACGCGTCCCGGCGAGCAAGATGCGCCAGATCTGCCTCGCACTCGCTCGCGCTACCGGCTGCGACTGAGGCAACCGCGGCGCGGCCCCGGACGGCCGCCGGCGTACCTGGCTCAGAGCACGTAGGCTGGGCCGGCGGTGGCGGGTTTCGCCGCGCCGCCGCTGATGCCGACCGGAGTGCCGTCGGCCCGCCAGCAGGCCGCGCCGTGAATCAGTCCCTGGCCGTGGTCGAGCAACACCCCGTTCATGCCGCCGGCCACCCTGGCGACGACCTCCAACTCGTGGCCCATGCTGCGAAGCTGCCGGCGGGTCTCCTCGGCGATGCCCTGTTCGACCTGCAATGCCTGGCCCTGAGTCCAGACGCGGGGCGCTTCGACGGCCTCCTGCAGCGTCATGCCAAAGTCGACGACGTTTACGATGGCCTGCAGCACCGCTGGGAAGATGCGCGTCCCACCGGGCGTGCCCAACGCCATGAACGGCTTGCCATCCTTCAGGACCACCGTCGGCGACACGCTGCTCAGCATGCGTTTGCGCGGCGCGACGGAGTTGGCCTTGCCGGGATGCGGGTCGAACAGCGCCATGGTGTTGTTGAGGATCAGGCCGGTGCCGGGCACCGTGACCTTGGAGCCGAACAGCTCATTGATGGTCTGCGTCATGGCGACGACGTTGCCTTGGTCATCGGCGACGGTGAGATGCGTGGTGTTGCCTGACTCGCCGCTGAACGCCGCCGGATCGCCGGCGCGGTGGGTCGATGGGCGGGCCCGGTCGATGTCGCCACGGCGTGCGCGGGCGTACTCCTTGGAAGTGAGACCGGCGAGCGGCATCCGCGCGAAGGCCGGATCGGCCATGTACTCGAACCGGTCGGCGTAGGCGATCTTCAGCACCTCCGAGAGCAGATGGATGTACGCGGCGGTGCCAAAGCCGATGGCGGCGATGTCGAACGCCTCCAGCAGGTTGAGCATCTGCACGATGTGCGTCCCGCCACTGCTGATCGGGGGAGCAGACACGATCTCGTAGCCGCGGTAGGTGCCGCGCACGGGCTCTCGGTAATGAATCTCATACTCCCGCAGATCCCGCGGCGTGATGAGACCGCCATGGGCCGCCATCTCTTCGGCAACCGCCTCGCCGAGGGGGCCATTGTAGAGCACATCCGGACCCTGCGCGGCGATCAGCTCGAGGCTTGCGGCAAGCTCCTCCATGACCATGATGTCACCAGATGGGGGCACCACGCCCGCCGGCAGGAACACGGCCGCGGTGGCAGCGAACGCGGCGATGTCCTCCCGAGTGTCCCGTATGCAATCAACGAGGTACTGGCTGGCGGGGAATCCGCGCCGCGCGCAACGGATGGCCGGCTGCATGACCGCGTCCAGACCGAGGCGGCCATACCTGCCCGAGATCTCGCACCATGCCTTGAGATTGCCGGGCACCCCGACCGCGAGATGCCCGAGCTTGTTCTTCTGGTCCACCGTTTCCATGTAGTCGGGCCAATCGTCGGATACGGGTTGGAACATGTCGGGCGCGGCGCCGCTCGGGGCGGTGGAGTAGTTGTCGATGACGGTGGACTCGCCCGTTGCGCCGTGATGGATGTTGACGAAGCCCGCTCCGAACGGGCCGACCATCATCGGCTCGACAACGCTGAGTGCGAACACCGTGGCCACCGCCGCGTCGATGGCATTGCCGCCGAGCGCCAGCATCTCGGCGCCAGCGGCCGAAGCGAGGGGATGATTGGACGCAACCATGCCGCGGGATGCCACGCCTCCCTGCTTGTGCAGGTCGAACGTCATTCCCGCACCGTCGCGCCACGATCCCTTCATCGGAGCTACCCGAGAGCCTGGAACGCCTTCCCGGTTGCCGTCAGCGCCTGCTCGATGTCGGCTTCGGTGTGCGCGATCGACAGGAACATGTTGTGCCACGGGTGCAGGTAGACGCCGTTGTTCAGGGCGTGGGTGCAAAACGCCACGCCCTTCTCCGCCTTCGGGTCGTCTTCGAACATCACGGTCGGCATCTGCGGCGGCCCGGTCTGGCGGAGCGCGTGGCCGTAACGGGTGGACTGCTCCGCGAGGCCGTCGCGGAACAGCTGACCCGTGCGCTCCATCAGGGCCGGAGCGTCTACCTCGGCGAGCAGATCGAGCGTCTCGACGGCCGCGGCCAGCGGCGCCCCCTGGTACCAGAACGATCCGGTCACGAAGATGGCCGCGGCCGCTTCGCGGTAGGGCTCGCTGCCGAGGATGGCCGACAGAGGCTCGCCGTTGGCGATCGCCTTGCCCCACGCGGACAGGTCAGGCTGGATTCCCAGCAACGACCAGCTTGCATCCAGGGACAGGCGCAGCCCGGCGCGGACATCATCCAGGATGAGCGCTGCGCCCTCGGCGTCGCAGATCGCGCGCGCCGTCCGGGCGAAGGCCGGGTCGGGCAGCTCCTGGTGGTAGCCGGCGTCGTGCCTGAACGCCGACACCACGATGCCCGCGAGGTCTCCCGAGACCGCCGCGGCGGCCGCGGACAGGCTGTCGACGTCGTTGTAGGTGTAGGTCGGAAACAACGCGTGCTCCTCGTCCGGCGTGCCGGGCGACATCCGGTTCGCCCACGGCTGCGCGCCGTGGTAGGCGCCGGTCGCGACCAGGATGTTGCGTTTCCCGCCACGGGCACGGGCCACCATGTTGCACACCGTGGTGGCGTCGTTGCCGTTCTTGGCAAAGATCGCCCAGTCGGCGTGGCTCACCTGGCCGACGAGGCGCTCGGCCAGGTCGACGATGGCCGGCGGCGGGCCGTTGGCGATGTCCAGCAGATCCCGCTGCGCGCCGGCAGCCGCGGCGATCCGCGGGTTGCCGTAGCCGGCGATCATCGGGCCGAAGGCGCACATGAAGTCGATGTACTCGTTGCCGTCCACGTCCCAGAGGCGGCAACCGTCGGCCCGGCGATAATACTGCGGATAGCCCGCCGGCATCTTCCGATAGACCGACATGTGGCCGTACATGCCGCCGGGAATCACGCGCTCGGCGCGCTTGCGGAGTGCCGCGTCGCTGTTCATGTCCCCACGTTACCGCGGACGGGGTAACCAAGTCAGGCAGTTGCCCGCGCACCGCCAACGCGTCGATAATGGGGTGGCGGTCGGTGGGAATATGAATGGTGCGTCCATCATTGACGCGGATGTGCACGTCGACGCCCCGTATCTGGAGGCGCTGCATCCGTATCTGTCCGACCACTGGATCGAGCACTTCACGCAGTCTCTTGATCGGGGTGCGAGTCCGCCCACGCCGCCGGCGCTGGGTGCGCCCAAGCTGACGCGCAACACCTGGCACGCGCCCCCGTACTACCCGCCGAACTCCCCGGTCGCCGACCGTGCCGGTGCCGCCGGTGCGGCCGACGGCGGCCTGGAGCGGCTGCGCCGCGAGGTACTGGCCGCCGACGGCGTGGAAACGGCCGTGACGAGTTGCCTCTACCCGGTCGATCGCCTGGGCAACCCCGACGCCGCCGCCGCGCTGGCGCGTGCGGTCAACGACTGGCAGATCGAGCACTGGCTGGAGCGCGAACCGCGCCTGCGCGGCTCCATCGTGGTTCCGATCCAGATTCCCGCGCTGGCGGTAGCGGAGATCGAGCGGGTCGGCGGCCATCCCGGCTTCGTGCAGGTGCTGCTGCCGGTCCGCACCGAGCACCCCCTGGGAAACCGGCTCTACCACCCGCTGTGGGCGGCCATCGAACGCCACGACCTGGTTGCGGGCGTCCACTTCGGCGGCCAGCCCAACACGCCGCCGACGCCGACCGGCTGGCCTTCGTACTACATCGAGACCTACGCCGCGATGGCGCAGGTGTTCGCCACGCAGCTCGTCAGCATCATCGTCGAAGGCGTGTTCGACGCCTGCCCCGATGTGCGGGTGGCGTTTCTGGAGTCCGGCTTCACCTGGCTCCCCGCCCACCTGTGGCGCATGGACAAGGAGTGGAAGAACCTCCGCCGGCTGGTGCCGTGGGTGCGGCGGCCGCCGTCCGACTACGTGCGCGAGCACGTCCGGATCGGCATTCAGCCGCTCGACGCGCCGCCCACCGCGGCCCAGATGCTGCAGATAGTCGACCAGCTCGGCTCGGACGACCTGCTGATGTACACCAGCGACTTTCCGCACGTGCACCTGTTCGACGCCGGCGAGAAGCTGCTCGACCTGTTGCCGCGGTCTATGCAGAATAAGGTGACAAGCGAGACCGCCCGCCGTCTCTATCGTCTGGACGACGGCCAAGGAGCGCAGGAACACGGGAACACGGCTGACACGTTGACCGCGGACACGGAAACGAGGCTGCCGCCCACGGCAGCCGGGGCGCAGGCGTTCATCGACTGCGATCTGCACAACGCACGCCCCTGCCCCGCCACGCGGCGAGCGACCCCGCACGCCCCGGACAGAGGGGCTCGAATCCGTTCGGTGGCGCGCAGCGCCACGCGTCCACGGCAGTGCTGAGCGGGCTGGAACGGCGGTTCGTCGCGTCGATGCGGGTCGCCCGGCTGGCGACGGCGGACGCAAATGGCGTTCCGCACGTGGTGCCGGTCTGCTACGCCCTGCTCGCCGACAACCTCTACGTGACCATCGACAAGAAGCCGAAGCGCTCCGACGGCCGCGCGTTGCGGCGGCTGCGCAACATCGTCGAGAACCCGCACGTTGCAGTGGTCGTCGATCGCTACGACGAAGACTGGTCCCGGCTCGCTTGGGTGATGCTTCGCGGCCGCGCCGAGATCCTCGACCGCGGCGACGAGCACGACCGCGCGCAGGCGGCGTTGCGTGAACGGTACGCACAGTACCGCGCGATGCCGATCGAACCGCTGCCGGTCATCGCCGTCCGGATCACCCGGGTGAACGCGTGGGGCGCCGTCCGGTAGCTCGCTCGGTGTCAGATCACGTCGCTGACTCTGCGGATGGGCGAGTAGAACCCGATCGCCACCATCCGGGCGAGCTGCGCGTCAGCTTCCTCGGCGGAAACGATGCGATCAGCGCACAGCGCCTGGAGGATGCCGATGGTTCCGGTGACGCGGATTCCGCGTCCGGCGCAGAAGCGGCGGGCGCTACGGTCGTCGGTCACCACGATCCCGCCCCGTTGAAGAGCGAGCGCAATGCACGACGCCTCACCGGCGCCGAAGGCGCGCAAGAGTTCTGCGAACAACTCGCGCTCGGCGGTGTCCATCGGCCCAGCCTGGCTGATCGCTCCGGCCGAGAGCGCCAGTTCCACTGCCTCGAGTCCGGCATGTCCGCCGACGCGTCCGGCAGCAAGCTCCACGCCCACCTGCTCCGTTACGTACAGCGACGTGCCGTAGCGATCCACGAGCAGCCCGAAGCATCGACCCAGGGCAAAGTTGCCGACCGTTACGGTATCGAAGAAAAAACGCCTTGAGGACCGATCATGCATTCAGATGATCGTCAGCCGACATCGCAGTGTACTGGTCAATGCCGTGCTCGGAGAGCCAGCGCCGGAGATCGAGGACGTGCATGCCGAACGATTCGGCCAGCTTCCCGAGGCTGATGAAACCTCCCGCGAACGCCGCCAGCGCGTGACGCTGCCGGATGGGCAGATCGTTCACCGGGACCTGATAGCACGCAAATATGGCGTCGCGCACGAGTTGTCCCTTGCTCGTCTTGCGCGCTGCCGCGAGGCGGGCCAGTTGTTCGTTGGTGGCAGGATCAATCTTCACGTGCAACGTTGCGTCATGCGCCATCCGAGTCCTCCGGGTAGCCAGGATCCTGTACAACCATACCGAACTATGTACACTGGATCAAGGCACGCGGAATCTGTCGAATCTGCCGGTCAGCTCCGCGCGGGATGTGCGGTCGAATCGGCTTTTCCGACCGCCTGCGCGCCGTAGGCGCCGAGCCGGCCGCTGCCGCCGCGCAGGCGCGGGTCGAGCATCCAGGCTGGAGTAGCGGGGCGGCGCCTGCGCATCGACCAGGCGGGCTACGTAGGAGCCGGGATCGGTCGATGGCATTTGACTTGCATGCAGGTTACGTTTTTCGTAACCTGCATGTACGATGCAGTCGCTGACGGAAGCCGTGATGAAGCTTGCGCCGCCGGGCGGGCTGTTCAACGAGACGGTGGTGGGCAACCTCTTTCCCCACGGGTCCGACGGCGCCCGCAAGCAGTTGGTGCATCGGTCCGTTGCGAGCGGCGAGATCAGTCGCCTCAGACCCGGGCTGTTCGCGCTGCGCCCGCAATACCGCAGGACCGAGCTTCACCCGTACGTCGTCGCCGCATTTCTGCATTCGCCGTCGCATGTCAGCCTGGAGTCCGCGCTTGCCCATCATGGTCTCATTCCCGAGGCCGTTCAGCAGGTCAGCAGCGTCACTGCGCGGAGGAGTCGATCATTCACGACGGACCTGGGCGTGTTCTCGTTTCAGCGCGTTCCTGCACGACAACCACGGGCCGGCGTTGAGGCGGTCAAGCTCGGTTCCAACTCGTGGGCGTTCGTAGCCACGCCGCTGCGTGCTCTGGCCGACATGCTCTACCTCAACAAGTCGGTGTCATGGCCGAACGACGGTCTCGGGTACGTTCTGGAGTCGCTGCGCATCGAGCTCGACGATCTGAGCGAGGTGTCGTTCGCGGCACTGCCCGAGATCAGCGACAGCATCCGCGACCGAAGGGTCGTCGCCTACCTGGACAATCTGGCGAAGGAGGCATCTCTTGCTGAGTGATGTATTGCAGGCGCGGATCCGGGAGTACGCCCCGGCGAACGCCATCGAGCAGGAGAACATGCTCGCGGAGCTGATGCAGCACTACGTACTGGCGAGCCTGTCGCGGTCAGGCTTGTTCTCCGCGGCCATGTTTCATGGCGGCACCTGCCTGCGCATCTGTCACAGCATGAACCGGTTTTCGGAAGATCTCGACTTCCTGCTGAAGCAGCCCGATCGGCGTTTCGCGTGGGAGCCGCACCTGAAGCGCATTGCAGCGGATTGCGAGGCGGAAGGACTGCGGCTCGAAATTCAGGACAAGAACCAGGCGGTGGGCGCCGTGCGCAAGGCGTTTGTCAAAACGGATTCCATCGGCAGCATCGTGACTCTGGACCTCCCGTTCGAACGCGTCAGCTCGAAGAAGATCCGCATCAGGCTGGAGATCGACGTCAACCCGCCGCGAGGTTCGTCTTTCGAGACCTCGTATCTGTCGTTCCCGACCACGGCGCCGATCACGACGCAAACGCTCTCCTCCGGGTTTGGAACCAAGGCGCACGCCCTGCTGTGCCGCCACTACATCAAGGGGCGTGACTGGTACGACTTGCTCTGGTATGTCGCACGCCGTACGGTTCCCGACCTGGCGTTGCTCGGTAACGCACTGGTTCAACAGGGTCCGTGGCAAGGCGAACGCTTCGAGGTGTCGAGCGAGTGGTTGCTCCACGCCCTGCGAGGGAAGATCGAGAGTGTGGACTGGAAGCTGGCGAGGGACGATGTTCGACGGTTTCTTCCGCTGAGTGAGCAGCGGGGTCTCGATTCGTGGACCGCGGACCTGTTTCTCCATCAGGTCGAGCGCATGGCCGCGTACCTGGCCTCGTGAGCGAGCTTGTGATACCGCGGGCGGTCGCCCCGGAGGATCTGTTCGTGCCGGAGACCCTGACCCTGGACTGACACGCGCCGCTGGTCCGGCAATCTTGCATGCCCCCGCGCCGGGGTCTATCCTTGCCGGCATGGCCAGCGTCGAAACTCCGCCAACCGAAGTCGCCGGCGTAGCGCAACGTCCGCGCGCCGAGTTGCCGGCGTTCCCGGGCTGCAAACCGGTCCGCCTGCCGCGCACCGAGATCGACCGCTTCGAGGGGCGGCTCGAGTATTGGGATTCCGCCACCGAGACCGCCTGGATCTGCGAGCCCACCACTCCCTATCACGAGCGGCCGTCGCGTCTGCTGACGCGCTTGGCCGAGCTGATCGGCAGGGTGCGCGGCTCGCCGATCGAATCTTACGGCTCGATGGACCTGATGCTGCGCGACACCGGCGGCGAACCGCGGCGCATCATGCAGGCCGACGAGTCGGTGTACCTGCATCCGGCGCAGGCCAGGCTGCCGGGGCCCGCGGCCATGGTGGTCGGCGAGGATGACTTCCCCGACGTGGTGCTGGAGGTGGATCACACCACCGACGTACGCCGCGGCAAACTCCCGCTGTACGAATCCTGGGGCTTCCCGGAAGTGTGGGTGGACGTTCCTGACGCGCCGTCGCCGAGCCGGCCGCGCGGGCGCCGCTCGGGGCTGACGATTCATGTGCTGGAGCAGGGTCGCTACCGGGTCGCGGCCGCGAGCCGGGCGCTCCCCGGTTGGCGGGCCGAAGAGATCCACCTGGCGCTGAACGAGCCGCTGCCGTCGGCGCAGACGAGCGCGGTGGTGGAACGGGTAGCAGCGGCACTGGGTGCGCGCGACGGTACCGGACCGGATGACGATCCGCTGCTCCGTTCGCAGCGGCGCCAGGGGTACGAGCGCGGCCGTGCGGAAGGCCGCACGGAAGGTCGCGCGAAGATGGTCCGCCAGATACTGCTGTCGCGGGGCATCGAGGTTGCGGAGGGGTTCCCCGCCGACGCGGCGGCGTGCGCCGCGGCATCCGAGGAGGTGCTGCTGGCGGCGGCGCTCGACTGCGCGGATGAACAGGCATTCAACGATCTCCTCGCCCACGAACGCCGGGGATGACATCCCGCCAGCGTCTACCGAAGGACTGGCGCAGTACGTCGCGACCGAGGAAGTGACGGACGAGGTCAAAGGCTGAGCATCGCGGGGCGATAAAGACGACGTCGCCTTGGTCATCGGCGACGGTGGGATGGGTGGTGTTGCCCGATTCGCCGCCGAACGCCGCAGGATTGACGGCGAGGTGGGTAGTTCACTTCCGCTGGCGAGCGCCGGACTGACCGCTCCGCGAGTCACTTCCGCGTGGAGAGTGGAGTCGCCCCGGCTTTTCTGACTGCCTGCGCGCCGTAGGCGCCGAGCCGGCCGCCGCCGCGCAGGCGCGGGTCGAGCAGGTCGCGTACCGCGTCGCCGACCATGTTCAGGCAGTACACCACCACCGTCAGGCACAGGCCCGGCCACACCGCCAGCCGCGGCGCGATCTCCATGTACTGGCGCCCCTCGCGGCTCAGCATGCCGCCCCAGCTCGGCACCGTGGTCGGCAGCCCGAACCCCAAGGAAGCTCAACGATGCCTCGCTGATCACCACCGCGCCGATGTTGATGCTGTAGATGACGATCAGCACCGGTGCGATGTTGGGCAGCAGGTGGTGCAGCAGGGTGCACAGGTTCGCCATTGGCGATCGTGAGGTTGATTGCCACGACGACCGTGCCGAAGACCAGGTTTATTCCCGACACCAGCGTGTTGTCTCGGTCGGTGAGCGCACTCAGCATGAGACGCCCCAACCCCGGCAGGTTGAAGATGTTCTCCATGATGACCGAACCGCCTACTATGATGACGCAGCGGCTGAAGCTCTCGTGACATAGCGAAGATTCCGTTGCACCATGGTTCGACGGTGTCGTGACGGGATGCGCAGCAGGAGTCTTTCGGCGTTCCTGATGCTGAAGCCAGCGGACAGATCCAATTCCGGCAACGCAGCGAACAGCCTCGTCTTGGTAGAACTCAGGTAAAGAAAATCCAATAGTGCCTTCTCTGGAGTCGCCATCTTCACTCCCTTTACCCCATGTTGTTCATAGGCGCCGAAGAACGGCGCGGCTATGTGATGCACGGAGAACGTACCCACCGGGGTGGCGTAGACCCGTGTTCGTGTAAGTGAAACGCAATAGATAACCGTGGGCATCTGCGAGATCATTCCGTGGTGGTAGAGTGCCGTCTGAAGAGAGACGTACGAGGGAAGTGGGGCCGTCAGATAACCGACCAGCGGAAGCGGATCACGTGTCCGGGAGACCAACCAGGTTCCCCTCTTCAGCCGCAACAGATGTCCGGACCCTGCCAAGCGAGACAGAATCTGGCTGGCGTGGTCCTTGTTCACGTCAAGGAGCGCCATCACGTCGGCAGTCCTCATCACAGTTTGTTCGGTCTGCTGAATTCGAGCGAGTGCCTGGTCCAGTCTCATCGCGCTGCCTCTTCGATAGCTCCAACCACTCTGAGGACCATGTCATCCCACACGTCAGGTGAGTCATATACCGACTGGTACTCGGGATGCAGGTAAGACAAGACCTGTCCCTTGAATGTGTCGAATGTCACAGACATGGCGTTTGTCGTGGCCTCACCAAGCCGACTGCGGAGTTTGAAGTCGTCCAACTGCGAATTGACGCCGGTGGACAGCAGAAGATACAGATCAAAGACATCTCTCGCCTGGGGTACCGGCCTGTTAATGAGTGCATCCACCTTCTGCTGGTATGCAGCGTGAGACGTATAGTGATTCGCCAGAATCGGCGTTAGTGAATACGTATTGATCAGTTGAGCGTCAATAGCCTCGAAGGCGTGCTCCCGATTCATCCCTCGTCGCGAGAACTCGGTCTTCGTGTTCAGGAGCACGTCAATGCCTCCTACCCTGAGCAGCATCTTCCATCGTTGCACCGTATCCGTCTGCTTCGGCGCCGAGTGTTTCGCAAGGGCGATTTGGTGGACCTGCAGGGCTTGGGAGAAAGACCGAGAAGTCAAGATCGAGTCAACGTTCTCAGCAAGTTTCTGTTTTGAGACGCCCTGGACGTCAATATCCATGTCTTCCGAATACCGAAAGCTCTTCATGAAGAACCTGAGATTGCATCCGCCCTTCAGAACACAGTATCTCTTGTCCAACTTGCGTCCGAGGAAGTCCAGAAATAACAGGTGAAAAAGTTCGACATACTGTGGCGCATCGTACATACCAGCCCCGCGATAAAACAATACGCAAAGTTGACAAATATGTCAACTACGGGTGTTCCGTTCAGGCCGGGGCAGGCGGTTACGGCGGCTCTGCCGGGCGCGCGCCAGCTCAGCGCGGCTCCCCACGTCGCAGATCGTCAAGACCTGGGCGGCGGAGGCACTGGCCGTGGCCACCACCGAGAAGCAGGCGCGGCGCATCGCCGAGGCGTCACCTCACAAGAGTGATCCCATCGTCGGCACCCCGGAGCAGGTCGCCGAACGGGTGCAGGCCTACGTCAATGCCGGTGTCCAGTACGTCATCGTGCGCGCCATCGACTTCCCGAGCACCGAGGGCATCGAGCTGTTCGCCCAGGAAGTGATGCCGCGCCTGTCGCTCCCGCGCTGAGGTTTACCGAGTTTTCTCAGTCCTTATGGGATCCTGCACGAGATCGCCCACGCCATGGTTGGCCCCGAACACACCTTCACCCGCCAAGCCTGGGCGGAAGTCCGCCTGCAGCCGGTTGGACGTCTTGGACGTCCGTCGTGAGTTGGCGTCGTAGGTGGTATTGTTAAGGATGCCCAATCTGGTGCTGCGCACCGCCCTGGGAAACTACGGTCATACCACGACCCTGAAGGATGGGAGCATAACCTCCCCGATGTTCGACCTGGAACAGGTCGAGATCTCTCCCGTGCCGATGATCTTTCGTCGCATGGTCCGCGGCCTCGAATTCGACGTCGCGGAGATGGCGCTTGCGACCTATTTCTGTGCCCGCGCCCACGGCAGACGCTTTACCGGAATCCCCGTCTTCCCGACCCGCGCCTTCTATCACGGCGCGCTGCTGTATCACCGGCGCAGCGGTATCCGGGGACCGACGGACCTCGAAGGCCGGA
The DNA here is from genome assembly GCA_965262935.1 of Spirochaetia bacterium. GTDB lineage: Bacteria > Spirochaetota > Spirochaetia > SZUA-6 > Bin103 > Bin103. The sequence goes on from OZ253572.1 coordinate 4,720,701, forward strand.
AGGTGGGCGTGCGCAGCTACACGCTTACCGCCGGCGTCTGGACGCGCGGCATCCTGGCCGCCGAATACGGCGTCGACCTGGACGCGGTCACCTGGGTCCTGTCGGGAGACGAACACGTGCAGGAGTACGTCGCGCCCGCCAACGTGGTGTCGTCACCCAACAACGACCTCGTGTCGATGCTGCTCGCCGGCGAGATCGACGCCGCCATCGCGCCCGGCCCGGTTGACTCGCCGGACATCCAACCCCTGTTCCCCGAATCGCGCGAGGCCGACGACGCCTGGCACCGCAAGACCGGGGTCTATCCCATCAGCCACCTGCTGGTGGTGAAGGACGCCGCGCTGGAGTCGCACGCCGGTCTCGCGACCGAGCTGTTTCACCTGTTCAACGAGGCCAGGTCCCAGTACCTGCGCCGCCTGCGCTCCGGCGTCGCCGCCGACGCCGGAGATCGGTCGCTGTTGAAGCTGGCGGAGACCGTCGGCGACGACCCCTTGCCCTACGGCTTCGAGAGTTCGCGCAAGACTCTGGAGACCTTCATCCGGTTCAACGTGGACCAGCGAGTGATACCGCAGGCGGTTGCCCCGGCGGACCTGTTCGTACCCGAAACGCTGTCCCTGGGATAACCAACTGAGATAACCAGCTGCGCATCGCAACTACCGGGACCGACCACGTGGGTCACTTCCGCGCGGGCCGTGCAGGCAACGTGGCTTTGCTGACCGCCTGCGCGCCGTAGGCGCCGAGCCGGCCGCTGCCGCCGCGCAGGCGCGGGTCGAGCAGGTCGCGCACCGCGTCGCCGACCATGTTCAGGCAGTACACCACCACCGTCAGGCACAGCCCCGGCCACACCGCCAACCGCGGCGCGATCTCCATGTACTGGCGCCCCTCGCGGCTCAGCATGCCGCCCCAGCTCGGCACCGTGGTCGGCAGCCCGAACCCCAGGAAGCTCAACGATGCCTCGCTGATCACCACCGCGCCGATGTTGATGCTGTAGATCACGATCAGCACCGGTGCGATGTTGGGCAGCAGGTGGTGCACCAGCGTCCGCCAGCGCGAGCTGCCGACCGCCCGCGCCGCTTCGAAGTAGGCGTTCTCCTTGGCGCCGATCACCGCGCCCCGGACCACCCGCGAGGCGCCGATGCCGCCCAGCACGCCCAGCACCACGATGATCTGCAGTACGCCCCGACCGACCACCGACATCACCGTCAGCAGGATCAACAGGCCGGGAATCGACATCCACGCATCGACGAAGCGCTGCACGGTCAGGTCGAGCCGGCCGCCGATGAAGCCGGAGATGCCGCCCACGACCAGCGCCACCAGCACGTTGACGGCGGTCGCGGCCAGGCCGACGCCCAGGGTCAGGCACGCGCGGGTCGTTTCTGGCCGCCCGGGCGGTGGGCACGCCGACGCGAGAGGTCCTGGTGTGCCATGTCCTGCCCAATATCGTGGCGCCTCTCATCATCCTAGCGCTGCCGCTCGGCCGCGACAGTCTTTCTGTTGTAGATATGCTGAATATACCATAGTAATGTGCTATGTTGCTGGCGTGACCGACAGGGAGTTCCTACGAAAAGCCAAACGGTACGCAAACAGAAACCGGCTCAGCTATCAGTGGGACCCCGCCAAGGGCAAAGGCAGCCACGGCAAGTTGAGTATAGGTGCCGCCGAAACCACCGTAAGCCAGGGCGAACTGAAACCCGGTACGTATCATGCGATGCTCAAACAACTCGGAATCCCCAAGGAGGACTTTTGATGCGATACACCTACCCGTGCATATTGACCCCCGAACCGGAGGCCGGCGGCTTCTCGGTGTCGTTTCCAGACGTGCCCGAAGCGCTGACCGGTGGGGATTGCCGTACAGAAGCCCTTGAAAAGGCCGAGGATGCTCTCGCCGTCGCCCTCAGCTTTTACGTCGATGGTCGCAGAGACATCCCCGTGCCGAGTGACGTGGTGGCCGGCCAGGAGTTGGTAGCGGTACCCTCTGTCGTGGCCGCCAAGCTCGCACTGTATACCGCGATGCGGCGTCAGCGCGTGACTCAGGTTGACCTCGGCAGGCGGCTAGGCATAAGCCAATCCGCAGTCGCTCGGCTGCTTGACCTTCGTCATCGCTCCCATATTGGCCAAGTCGAGGCGGCCCTTCGCGCAGTGGGGCGTGTCTTGGTCGTCGGTGATCGGGCGTTCACTCCAGTTCTGGAATCAGGAACGACGACGTGAAGTTCGACGAGACGTATCCGCACATCGCGGACTGGATCAAGAACCGAAACAGCATCTCGATGCAGGAGATCAACGTCGGGCTCTACGCCGTCGCGGCGTCCGAGGAAGCACCGTCGCGGTGCTTCTCTCGTTCACTGATGTCGAATCGGTGCCCAACGCCTGCGTCATGGCGACGACGTTGCCTTGGTCATCGGCGACGGTGGGATGGGTGGTGTTGCCCGATTCGCCGCCGAACGCCGCCGGATTGCCGGCGAGGTGGGTAGTTCACTTCCGCAGGCGAACGCCGGACTGACCGCTCCGCGAGTCACCTCCGCGCTGGCGGTGGAGTCGCCCCGGCTTTGCTGACCGCCTGAGCGCCGTAGGCGCCGAGGCGGCCGCTGCCGCCGCGCAGGCGCGGGTCGAGCAGGTCGCGGACCGCATCGCCGACCATGTTCAGGCAGTACACCACGACCGTCAGACACAGGCCCGGCCACACCGCCAGCCGCGGCGCGATCTCCATGTACTGGCGCCCCTCGCGGCTGAGCATGCCGCCCCAGCTCGGCACCGTGGTGGGCAGCCCGAACCCCAGGAAGCTCAACGAAGCCTCGCTGATCACCACCGCGCCGATGTTGATGCTGTAGATGACGATCAGCACCGGTGCGATGTTGGGCAGCAGGTGGTGCACCAGCGTCCGCCAGCGCGAGCTGCCGACCGCCCGCGCCGCTTCGAAGTAGGCGTGCTCCTTGGCGCCGATCACCGCGCCCCGGACCACCCGCGAGGCGCCGATGCCGCCCAGCACCCCCAGCACCACGATGATCTGCAGCACCCCCCGACCGACCACCGACATCACCGTCAGCAGGATCAACAGGCCGGGAATCGACATCTAGGCATCGACGAAGCGCTGCACCGTCAGGTCGAGCCGGCCGCCGATGAAGCCGGAGACGCCGCCCACCACCAGCGCCACCAGCACGTTGACGGCGGTGGCGGCCAGGCCGACGCCCAGGGTCAGGCGGGCGCCGTAGATCAGCCGGCTGGCGAAGTCGCGGCCCAATTGGTCGGTGCCCAGCGGATAGCGCGCCGATGAGCCCTGCAGCCGGTCCATCAGGAACACCTCGTTGGGCGCGAACGGCGCCAGCACGTCGGCCAACAGCGCCACCAGGATCAGCAGCAGCAGGATGACGGACAGGCCTACCGCCAGCGGCTTCTCCTTGCGCAACCGGACCAGGAAATCGGCGAACGCGCGCATCCGGTGCTCCTACCGGTAGCGCACGCGCGGGTCGATCAGCGCGTACGAGAGGTCGGTGGCGAGATTGACCGCCACCACCACGGTGGCGAACACCAGGTTGACGCCGGACACGATCGGATAGTCTCTGATCGAAAGCGCATCCACCAGCAGCCGCCCCAGTCCCGGCAGGTTGAAGATGTTCTCGATGATGACCGAGCCGCCCACCAGGATCGGCACCTGCAGGGCGACCAGGCTCACCACCGGGATGAGGGTGTTCTTGACCGCGTGGCGCAGGATCACCGCGCGCTCCAGCAGCCCCTTGGACCACGCGGTCCTGATGTAGTCCTGTCTGAGCACCTCCAGCATCATGGTCCGCGTCATCCGCATGGTGGCCGCGGACAGGTAGGTCCCCAGGATCAGGCTCGGAATGGCGAATCCGGCCAGGCTCCCGAGCGGGTCCTCCACGAACGAGACCAGCACCAACGGTGGCGACCAGCGCCACCAGATTGCCGGAAACACGATGACCATGGTGGCCAGCCAGAAGTTGGGCGTCGCCAGCCCGAGGATGGCCAGCGACCGCCCCACGTAGTCGCCGGCCGTATCCTGGCGAATCGCCGAGTAGATACCCACCGGCACGGCTATCACCAGCCCGACGACGATCGCCATCAGGCCCAGCTGCATGGTCACCGGTAGTCTCTGGGCGATGCTCTGCTCCACTGTGTCGCCGCCCGTCAGTGATGGGCCGAGGGTGCCGCGCATGAAGATCCCGCCGATCCAGCGCCCATACTGGACATAGACTGGCACATCCAACCCCAGCCGTCGCTCGAGGGCTCCGCGGTCTATCCCCCCGGCCGCACCTTGCGTGGCTATCAAGCGCGCTTCCATGACATCGATCACATCGCCCGGGAGGAAGCGGACCGACAGAAACACCAGGACCGTCACCAGGAACAGCGTCGGGATGACCATCAACAGCCGCCGGACGGCATACGCCCTCATGCACTACGCTCCATCAATTGGTGGGGAAAGTGGCGCCGGGGAGCAGGGCCCGAGACCTGCGTGAGGTCCCGGCCGCTGCTCCCCAGCCGTAAGTGCCGCGTGCTCTACGGCTTCAGACTGCTATCGAACCACAGGCGCGCGAAAACAACGGTGAAGGCGCCCTGTCCAAGCATTGTTTCGCCGTTGTATCCCGCGACCCACGGCTGGGCCAGGGAGAACTGCGGCCCCACCAGCGCCCACAGCTGCCAGAACTGCTCGATCCCGTACGTATTTAGCTCGCGTAACGCCGCGTATTGCTCGTCGAGCGTGGTCGCGGCAACGGCCTCGGCGAACTTGACGTTGTACCATTCCTCGTCGGCATTGGAGCTGTTCCATCCTGACGATGGGAGGAATTTCCCCAGAATAGCCGTTGGGGCGCCCTTGAAAGCCCCTTCCGCGCTGATCATCTCAAAGTCTCGAGACGTTCTTTTGGCCGCGAACTCGGCCAGTGGCTGCACGTCGGCCTCTACCTCGACGCCGATGGCGTCCCAGTAACTGATCAGGAGCTCGGTGTAGTTCAAGGATTCCATACCCGCCCATACTTCACCGCCCAGGCTACGACCGCTCAGCCCTGCGCGAGCCGGGCGAGTCAGGGCCCACCTGCCGCGGCTGTAGCGGCTAGCCGAGCGCCTGGAACGCCTTCCCGGTTGCCGTCAGCGCCTGCTCGATGTCGGCTTCGGTGTGCGCGATCGACAGGAACATGTTGTGCCACGGGTGCAGGTAGACGCCGTTGTTCAGGGCGTGGGTGCAGAACGCCCTGCCCTTCTCGGTGTTCGGGTCGTCCTCGAACATGACGGCGGGCATCTGCGCGGGGCCGGTCTGACGGAGCGCGTGGCCGTAACGGGTGGACTGCTCCGCGAGGCCGTCCCGGAACAGTTGACCCGTGCGCTCCATCAGGGCCGGAGCGTCCACCTCGGCGAGCAGATCGAGCGTCTCGATGGCCGCCGCCAGCGGCGCCCCCTGGTACCAGAGCGATCCGGTCACGAAGATGGACGCGGCTGCTGCGCGGTAGGGCTCGCTGCCGAGGATGGCCGACACAGGCTCGCCGTTGGCGATCGCCTTGCCCCAGGCCGACAGCTCAGGCTGGATTCCCAGCAGCGACCAGCTCGCATCCAGGGACAGACGCAGTCCGGCGCGGACATCGTCCAGGATGAGCGCTGCACCCTCGGCGTCGCAGATCGCGCGCGCCGTCCGGGCGAAGGCCGGGTCGGGCAACTCCTGGTGGTAGCCGGCCTCGTGTTTGAACGCCGACACCACGATGCCCGCGCGTTGCCGTTCTTTGCGAAGATCGCCCAAACGGCGTGGCTCACCTGGCGCAGGAAGCGCTTAGGAAATTCCCGGTTCGCGGCAACTGCCTCGGTCTCGATCTCGATCGCGTCGCTTTTGAAGGGCCGGCCCGCTGAACTGGCGCCCCTCCCGGCTCAGCATGCCGCCCCAGCTCGGCACCGTGGTCGGCAGTGGTCGGCAGTTCATTGCAGTTGGTGATCTCGCCGCGAACGATTAGGATGTGATAGCCGGAATGGGGGGCGTGAGTCGCGGTGAGTAGGACCCTTGCCAGAGTAAAGAGCCTCGTCACAGCCGGCGAGGTCCGAGTATCTGCTCACGGGTACGATGAAGCGGCAGCTGACGGCCTCCGCACCCGGGAGTTGATACGAGGCATCGGGCGCGCCGTTATTGTCGAAGACTATCCTGACTATCCGAAGGGTCCATGCGTACTCGTCCGGCAGCGCGATGAGCAGAGTCAGTTCATACACGTCCTGTGGGGAATTCCTGCCGGATCGGACGGTCCGGCCGTTATCGTGACTGCGTACCGCCCCGAACCTGTATTGTGGACGGAAGACTACCTGCGGAGGGTTGAATGAGCCACCGAGAGACGACCCGTCTGGTACGGGAAGGCAACTACGTCGCTGAGGTATCCGTTGATCTTGTCGAAGCCGAAGGAGGGTGGAGCCCCTACCTGACGCTCGACGACGCGTATCGTCTGGATGACATTCGGGACGCCCTGCGACGGGGAGACATACACACAGCCTCACGAATGGCGCGTGTGTACAAGTTGACGCCGGTCGAGATCCAACTGGACGCGTCCTAACCGCCGCGCCGACGTCGATGCATAAGTGACGGCGCCATCGCCGCGACGACCCTGCTGAACAACGCCTTGAAGAGGTACGCTGTGTGATCCGCCTCAGACTGATGTGCGACAGGGATAGGCGGGTGGCCCGCGGGGTGCGCACGTCATTGGTCCCCGTGGCACCGAGTTTCCAGATTCGGCAGTGAAGACCGTGAACCGCCCACACAATCGGCACTGGGGAAGATCCATGGCGCGCAACGAAGGCAACCGTCAAGACCGAGAAACGAGTCGGGGGCTTGATTGATGGGCGAGACCCGATCAACCCGTTGGTACTACGTTACGGCTGCCTGACGCTTCGTTCACGAATGTCAGGAACCCTTCGCCGTCGAGTTGCCGATTGGCATCCAGCAACTCGACGCCGTACACCTTCCCATCGGGTGAAAGGTCAACATGCAAACTTTCGCTCACCTTGATCGTCTCAATTTCCCCGGTAGACTCGCGAAAGACGAGCGTTACGCACGCGCAACCCGAGTGCGCAGCGCGGAAGGTCAGTTGCCGGCGGTGCGTCGAAGTAGGCGAGGGCGCGCCGGAAGGCGTCCTTGCCGATGCGCGAGCCGATGCGGCGGCCGGGCAGATCGTCCATTCGGGGCTGCTGTCATCGTTGTGATCGTGGCCTGACATGCGCAACTGCCGGGAGTACGGGTGGGGTGGGTCACTTCCGCGCGGGCCGTGCAGACAGCGTGGCTTTGCTGACCGCCTGCGCGCCGTAGGCGCCGAGGCGGCCGCTGCCGCCGCGCAGGCGCGGGTCGAGCAGGTCGCGCACCGCGTCGCCGACCATGTTCAGGCAGTACACCACCACCGTCAGGCACAGCCCCGGCCACACCGCCAGCCGCGGCGCGATCTCCATGTACTGGCGCCCCTCGCGGCTCAGCATGCCGCCCCAGCTCGGCACCGTGGTCGGCAGCCCGAACCCCAGGAAGCTCAACGACGCCTCGCTGATCACCACCGCGCCGATGTTGATGCTGTAGATGACGATCAGCACCGGCGCGATGTTGGGCAGCAGGTGGTGCAGCAGGGTGCGCCAGCGCGAGCTGCCGACCGCCCGCGCCGCCTCGAAGTAGGCGTTCTCCTTGGCGCCGATCACCGCGCCCCGGACCACCCGCGAGGCGCCGATGCCGCCCAGTACCCCCAGCACGACGATGATCTGCAGCACCCCCCGGCCGACCACCGACATCACCGTCAACAGAATCAGCAGGCCGGGAATCGACATCCAGGCATCGACGAAGCGCTGCACCGTCAGGTCGAGCCGGCCACCGACGAAGCCGGAGATGCCGCCCACCACCAGCGCCACCAGCACGTTGACGGCGGTAGCGGCCAGCCCGACGCCCAGGGTAAGGCGGGCGCCGTAGATCAGCCGGCTGGCGAAGTCGCGGCCCAACTGGTCGGTGCCCAGCGGATAGCGCGCCGATGAGCCCTGCAGCCGGTCCATTATGGACACCTCGTTGGGCGCGAACGGCGCCAGCACGTCGGCCAACAGCGCCACCAGGATCAGCAGCAGCAGGATGACGGACAGGCCTACCGCCAGCGGCTTCTCCTTGCGCAACCGGACCAGGAAATCGGCGAACGCGCGCATCCGATGCTCCTACCGGTAGCGCACGCGCGGGTCGATCAGCGCGTACGAGAGGTCGGTGGCGAGATTGACCAGCACCACCACGGTGCCAAACACCAGGTTGACGCCGGACACGATCGGGTAGTCTCTGATCGAAAGCGCATCCACCAGCAGCCGCCCCAGCCCCGGCAGGTTGAAGATGTTCTCCATGATCACCGAGCCGCCCACCAGGATCGGCACCTGCAGGGCGACCAGGCTGACCACCGGGATCAGCGCGTTCTTGACGGCGTGGCGCAGGATCACCGCGCGCTCCAGCAGCCCCTTGGACCACGCGGTCCTGATGTAGTCCTGTCTGAGCACCTCCAGCATCATGGTCCGCGTCATCCGCATGGTGGCGGCGGACAGATAGGTCCCCAGGATCAGGCTGGGAACCGCGAACCCGGCCAGGCTCCTGAGCGGGTCTTCCGCGAACGAGGTCAGCACCAGCGGCGGCGCCCAGCGCCACCAGATTGCCGGAAACACGATCACCATGGTGGCCAGCCAGAAGTTGGGCGTGGCCAAGCCGAGGATGGCCAGCGACCGCCCCACGTAGTCGGCGGCCGTATCCTGGCGAATCGCCGAGTAGATACCGACCGGCACGGCGATCACCAGCCCGATGACGATCGCCATCAGGCCGAGCTGTATGGTCACCGGTAATCTCTGAGCGATGCTCTGCTCCACCGTGTCGCCGCCCATCAGCGATTGGCCGAGGGTGCCGCGAAGCACGATCCCGCCCACCCAGCGCCCGTACTGCACGTAGACCGGTACATCCAGGCCCAGCCGCCGCTCCAGGGCGGCGCGGTCGATCTCGCCACCCTGCGAGGCTTCCAGGCGCGCTTGCATGACCTCGATCACATCGCCCGGGAGAAAGCGGACCGAGAGAAACACCAGGACGGTGACCAGCACCAGGGTCGGGATGACCATCAGCAGCCGCCGGACGGCATACGCCCTCATGCATTACGCTCCATCATCGGCTGGGGGAGAACCGAGCGCCGGGAAGCGGGGCCGGCCGCGCCACGGCCGCGCCCGTCCCCGGCTGCAACGCCGCTACGGCTTCAGGCTGCTGTCGAACCAGATGCGCGCGAGGGATCCCCTGAGCTGATGACCCATCTGAGCCTCGCCGTTGTAGCCCTTGACCCATGGCTGGACCAGGGAGAATTGCGGTCCCACCGGCCCGAACAGGTGCCAGAACTGCTCGATCGCGTACACGTCCAGCTCGCGCAGAGCAGCGTAATGGTCCTCCAGTGTGCTCGCGGCCATCGCCTCGGCAAACTTGGCGTTGTACCACTCGTCGTCGACATTGGAACTGTTCCATGACGTCGATGGGATGAAGCGCTTCTCCCAATTCGCCGGGGCGCCCTTCCCCGCCGCTTCCGCGTTGATCATCCGAAAGTCTCTCTCCTGCCTCCGGGCGACAAAGGCAGCCAGTGGCGTCACCTCAATCTCTACCTCGACGCCGATCACCTGCCAGTAGCTGGCCAGCAGCTCAGTGTAGTTCAAGTCGTAGCGCTCCAGGTGCATGAAGTCGGTCTTGAATCTGACCCCGTCCGCATCGCGCGGATAGCCCGCCTCATCGAGCAGCGCCTCGGCGCCGGCCGGGTCGTATGCGAATGCCTGCCTGACATCCTCCGGCCAATCTTCGAATTGCACCGCGACCGCCGCGGTCAGGCGGCTGACCGCCCCCTGGGGAACGGCATCGCCGAAGCCCTTGTAGAACCCCTGGTTGATCTCCTCGAGGTTCAAGGCCATCTGCATCGCCTTGCGTACCCGGATGTCGTCGAAGGGTTCGAGCTGGATGTTCATGCCGACGCCATTGTCCGACCGTTGCGCGAACGGATAGGCCACGAGCTCCGGGTTGGTCCGCTGCAGGCTCTCCAGTTGGTCGATACTGCGCAACTGGGTAGCGGTGATCGGGCCGACGTAGTCGATCTGACCGGTGCGCAGCGCTGACAGATACGTGGTGGTTTCCGGCATGATCAGGGCGCGAATCTGGTCGAAATAGGGCAGGCGGTTGTCCGGGAACTTCTCGTCGAAACCCCAGTAGTCGGGGTTCTTGTCCCAGGTGACCGAGCTGCCCTTGGTCCAGTCGGTGAGACCATAGGGCCCGGTGCCGACCAGGTCCCGCCAGTCATCGGCGTCCCCCTTCTCCCGGATAACCTCGGGGGCGTAGATCCAGTTGAGGCTCCCCTGAATGATCGTGGCAAGAGCCGAAAGGTTTGGCGCTGCCAACTTGATGACCACCGTCACGCCGTCGGTCGCCGTTATCGACTCGACCTCGATGCCGCCCCAATACCCGGCATACTCGCTGCGTTCGGTGAAGCCGCTGCCGAGGCCCAATATCCGGTGATAGTTGAATGCGATGTCCTCGGCGGTCAGCAGTCGAGCGTTCATCGGCGTCTTGTCATGCCAGCGCACGCCCTCGCGGACGTTGAGCACGTAGGTGACCGGATCCGGCTGCGACCAGCTTTCGGCCAGCGACCCGATCGTATGCGTCGGCGGATCGAGAATCACGAAGTCGAACTCGTCTCTCGGGACCGACCAGTCCGCAATGCTCACCATCTCGACGACCAGACCGGCGATTCCCAATGCCCAGGGACCGGAGACCACGGCGTCGGTGCTCGCCGGCTCTTCCTTGAGTGCATAGGTGAACGTGCCGCCATACTCCGGCGCGCTTATCATCTCGCCGGTGGACGGGTCCATCACCATCTCGCGCTCGGCTGCCGCGCCCGCGTCCTCGTCGGCCGCGCTGGCAAACGTAACGGTAGCCACCAGCGCGAGCGCCAGTGTCAATACAACTGTTCGAAGAGCCATAGTCTGCTCCTCCTTCCTTTCGAGTCCACGGGTCAGGGACCCGTTACCCGTTGTTCCGGAAACTCCGGATTTTTCGCGTGAGACTGGTTGTCGCCCCGCAACTCGGAGAGGACGGTGGCCGAACCGACCGTCGCGCGGGAGCGTGGTGCGTTGGGGGTGGATAGCTGCCGGTGGCCAAACTGCCAGCGTCGGCGGTGCAGGAGTTGTGAGCGCTCGGTTGCCTGAGCGGTTATTGAGCCGTTCTATATCGCGCGCGGATTGGACGGGATTGGACGGGATTGGACGGGATTGGACGGGATTGGACGGGATTGGAGCGCAACTCACTCGCCGGTGGCAGCGCTGCGAGGTGTCGCCAAGTATCATCCGCATCATCCCGGAACCCAAACGTCGCACACCTATGGCGCGCCGTCAAGCACGCGCTTCGGAAGTTCGGAAGTTCGGCAGTGACCCCCTGACCTACGGCTTCGAGAGTTCGCGCAAGACTCGGGACGCCTTCATTCGCTTCACCGTGGACCAGGCGTGATACCGCGGGCGGTTGCCCCGGCGGACCTGTTCGTGCCGGAAACCCTGGCCCTGGTGTGACCACGCGCCGCTGGTCTCGCATGGCTGCATACCTGGCCATGTGAGCGAGCTTAGGCGGCGGCGCCGTAGCTGCCGACGCGGCCCTCGGGTATTGACCAAAGACCACGCATGACACTATGCAGAAACTGCCGGGAGGTCAGAAGTGATGAAGAGACTCAACCCGTATGCGTACAACATCACGGTACGGGAGTTCGTGTTCGAAGGCGAACCACTGTTCGAGGCTCGCGTCAAGGAGCTGCCGGACGTTCGGGAATATGCGGAGTCCGCACAGGAAGCCTACGATCTGACCATCGACACCATCGCGACGGCAGCCGCGATGTTCGCCGAAACCGCCCGGCCGTTCCCGCCCCCGGCCAGCCCACGGGATGACTTCAGTGGCCGCGTTACGCTGCGCCTTCCCAGAAGCCTGCATCGAGCGCTGGCGAGCGCGGCCGAAGACGAGGGTGTGAGCCTCAACCAACACCTCGTCACGGCCCTGGCCCGCCTACACGCGAGTGCTGGCGCCACGCGGCACGGATAGGCAGCCTGATCTTGTCGTTCAGGCCCGTTCAGCCAAGTCAGGATTCCATACGCGCCCATACTTCACCGCCCAGGCTACGACGGCACCGAACGCGATCAGGCCGGCGGCAACGCACCCGAACAACCAGCTCAGCGGCGCGCCCGCGGCATGGACCAATAGCGACCCGACACCGATGACGATGACCGCGCGCACCGAACCCGCAACCAGTTGCAGGTTCATATTGCCGGTACCTTGCGAGGCGAAATAGAGCACCATGCCCATGCCGAAAACCGGATACCCGTAGCCGGCGATCCGGAGATACTGCCGCGCAACGTCAGCGGCCTCGGCATCGCGGCTGAACAAGCCGATCCACAAGTCGGGCGCCAGCACGGCCGCGGCGCCGATCACGGCGCAAAGAGCGAATACGGCCAGCCCGCCGGTCCACGCTATCCGGCGCGCACGTGCGAACTGCCGGGCACCCCGGTTGGCGCCAACCAGAGCCACCAGGGCGCCACCGACACCGAACGCGATCGGCACCAGCAGAATTTCGAGCCGTGAACCCAGACCGTACCCGGCGAGCGCCGCCGTACCATGCCGCCCGACCATGGCCGTAACGACAATCACGGTGATGATCGTCAGAGTGGAGTTGGCGCACCCGAACAGGCCGACGCGCAGGATGTCACCGGCAAGGTCCGCACGAAGCCGCAACCCTGACCAGCGCAACCGGAGCCCGGCGCGGCCGGACAACACATAGCCACCCATCACGATGCCGGCCACGGCATATATCGTGACGAACGCTGCCCGCAACCAGCGTGGGGCCGATCGGCCCGTCCAGCATGCGCCTCAGGCGCTGCTCATTCCTCGCCGCGCCAGGTGCTGTCATCGTTGTCATCGTGGCCCGATCTACGCGATGGCGCAGCGATCGGCACCTCAACGATTCCGACGTCGCGGAGATGTCGACGTGCAGCCTCGATCCTATGGCTTACAGCACGCGGCCGCTTGGCGCCGGCAACCGGCTCACTCAGGGACGGTGACACGTTGGACACCGACGAATTCCAGCTGCGCGGACTCCGCGTGCCCGTCTACTTCGAGACAAAGCTCAATCGACTCACGCCACACAGCGCGAACAGCGCCACAAGCAGACACGCGCTCGGCTGCTCGCCGCGGGCACCCGTCGGAAGCCGGCGACACAAGAGCTAGCCGAGCGCCTGGAACGCCTTCGCGGTTGCTGTCAGCGCCTGCTCGATGTCGGCTTCGGTGTGCGCGATCGACAGGAACATGTTGTGCCACGGGTGCAGGTAGACGCCGTTGTTCAGGGCGTGGGTGCAGAACGCTCTGCCCTTCTCGGTATTCGGGTCGTCCTCGAACATGACGGCGGGCATCTGCGGGGGGCCGGTCTGGCGGAGCGCGTGGCCGTAACGGGTGGACTGCTCCGCGAGGCCGTCGCGGAACAGTTGACCCATGCGCTCCATCAGGGCCGGAGCGTCCACCTCGGCGAGCAGATCGAGCGTCTCGATGGCCGCCGCCAGCGGCGCCCCCTGGTACCACAACGATCCGGTCACGAAGATGGACGCGGCCGCTACGCGGTAGGGCTCGCTGCCGAGGATGGCCGACACAGGCTCGCCGTTGGCGATCGCCTTGCCCCAGGCCGACAGGTCAGGCTGGATTCCCAGCAACGACCAGCTCGCATCCAGGGACAGACGCAGTCCGGCGCGGACATCGTCCAGGATGAGCGCTGCACCCTCGGCGTCGCAGATCGCGCGCGCCGTCCGGGCGAAGGCCGGGTTGGGCAGCTCCTGGTGGTAGCCGGCGTCGTGCTTGAACGCCGACACCACGATGCCCGCGAGGTCTCCCGAGACCGCCGCGGCAGCCGCGGACAGGCTGTCGACGTCGTTGTAGGTGTAGGTCGGAAAACACGCGTGGTCCTGTTCCGGCGTTCCGCGCGACATCCGATTCGCCCACGGCTGTGAGCCGTGGTAGGCGCCGGTCGCGACCAGGATGTTGCGCTTCTCGCTCCTGGCGCGGGCCACCATGTTGCACACGGTAGTGGCGTCGTTGCCGTTCTTTGCGAAGATCGCCCAATCGGCGTGGCTGACCTGGCGCACGAAGCGCTCAGCGAGGTCGACGATGGCCGGCGGCGGGCCGTTGGCGATGTCGAGCCGATCGCGCTGCGCGCCGGCGGCCGCGGCGATCCGCGGGTTGCCGTAGCCGGCGATCATCGGGCCGAAGGCGCACATGAAGTCGATGTACTCGTTGCCATCCACGTCCCACAGGCGGCAGCCGTCGGCGCGGCGATAATACTGCGGATAGCCGGCCGGCATTTTCCGATAGACCGACATGTGGCCGTACATGCCGCCGGGGATCACGCGCTCGGCGCGCTTTCGGAGTGCTGCGTCGTTGTTCATGTTCCAGACCCCGCTTCGCTGGCCGGCGAGGTGAGCGCTTCCAGGGTTTTCCGAATATCGGGCGGGAGCGGGCCGGCCTGTGCAGCCACCACGCTCTCCTCGAGCTCCTCGGGTGTGGACGCGCCTACCAGGATGGTCGCAATGTCCCGATTCGCCATCAAGAAGCGCACACTCAGCGCCGCAATCGAAACACCAGTCGCCCGCGCCAACTCGAGGAGGCGCGCATCCGCGAACAGCGCTCCGTTGACCACGCCTCTGCCAGGAATGGAAAAAATGCCGCCGATCACGTAGGCAATTCCCTGTTCGCGAATGACCGGGAGCATCACCCGCGGAGAACGACGGTCCATCAGCGAATACTCATTGGCAGACAGACACATGTCGAGTCTTACCCGCTGCAACACGTGAGCCAGTGGCTCCGACCGGTTGCTACTGAGACCCCGGTAGCGGCACAACCCCTGCGCCTTTGCCTCACGAAGGGCTTGCATCACCGGCGCATTCTCGTAGTCGATCGACTCATCGATCTCCAGCTGCTCCCCTTCTTTCGCGTCCGGCTTCCAGAATCTTCGCTGCTCCATATCGTGGCCCAGGAGCACGTCGACCCGGTCACGACGCAGCACACGGAGGTTGTCGCGTACCTCCGCGAGACAATCTTCTACCGTATGATTGTACGCCTGCCAGGCACCGATCTTGGTCGCCAGCAGATGCGGCTTGCTGGTCCCCTCAAGCCCCTCACCCACAATGCGCTGCGACTCACCCTGGCTGATCCACCGACCATCAGGGCCGCCGATGCCGTACAAAGGAGAGGTATCGAAATAGCTGATCCCCAGATCAAGCGCATGTCTGACGGTGGCCAGCCCATGCTGATAGCTCTGCTTGTGGAGCGCGGCGCCACCCAGCCCGATGACGCTGACCGTCTCGCCGGTACCCCCGAACGGGCGCTGTTCCAGTGTCCCTGTCATAGCAAGTCCTCTCGTGTGGTGTCCCGCAAGTTCTTACCCACACGCCGCGCGCTGTCGGCCGGTGACGCCACACGACAAGGTGGCCGTACACACCAATGCGTTTCGTCCAGTCTATTGTACACCTGATAGACTCTGGAGGAGAATACGCGGGAGAGTTCAGTCTTCAACGGCCAACGCCACGCGCAAGGCTAGGTCGATAGCCTTTTGCTTTTCCGGGTCGACCCTGCCAACCCGGTTTGTCAGTAGCGCCTTTGGTAAGCTCACCAGTCCGTCGCAGTGTACCGCGCTGTCGTGCTTTAGACCCTCGTCGGACATGACCTTGACCGCGCGCGGAGGATTGACATATCTTGAGATGTCAAGCTATGGCCACCATGAAGATAAGCTCGAAGGTTGAGGAGCAGCCCTGGATCGACCTCAAGCTCCTCGCTGCGGAGTCGCATCAAACAGTGTCGGGGCTGCTCACCGAAGCCATCACCGAGTACGTCCGCCGCCGTCGCGTACGCCCTCAGGTGATGGCCCATCTGCAGGACTCCATGGAGCAGAACGCCGCTCTGGGCGAGCTGCTTGCCCGCTAGCAGCGATACCCAGTTCCTCTCAGTCGATGAGGTTCTCGCGATTCACCAGGGTTTGATCAGTCGCTTCGGTGGCTTGTCGGGCGTGCGCGACCTGGGCCTGCTGGAGAGCGCGCTCCATCGTCCGCGCACCGGTTACTACCGCGATCTAACCGAGATGGCCACGGCGCTCTTCGAGTCGCTGTTGATGAACCATCCATTCGTAGACGGTAACAAGCGGGTGGCGTTTTTTTCGACAGACGTGTTCCTGCGGCTCAACGGATGGTCCTTGCAGGTGGAGGCCGTCGAGGCGCACCGGTTCCTTATCGAATTGCTCGAGGAGCATCTCGCCGACTACGAGCACCTGCTGCCGTGGATCCGTCAGGCACTCGTGCGCCTCTAACTCAAGCTCAGACGCTCCCCATACAGATCGGGAGACTGGCGGGTGATCTGTCGAGTTATTGTTTGGACCGAAAATAATGCGGATGGAGCGCGATTTCAGGATTGGTCTTCTGCACGCTGACTACGGTGTCGACAGAATTCAGGCTAGCGCCACCGGGGCCACGGCAATCAATCTTTCCGGAGAGCAGCGCTGCCTGGAGTGACGCTTCCTCCGGAATTATCAAATAGCGTACCTCGTCAACGTAAGGCAAGCGGTTTTCCGGGTACTTCATTCGCTTCAACGTCGAACAGAGCGTGATACCGCGGGCGGTCGCCCCGGAGGATCTGTTCGTGCCGGAGACCCTGACCCTGGGCTGACACGCGCCGCTGGTCCGGCAATCTTGCATGCCCCCGCGCCGGGGTCTATCCTTGCCGGCATGGCCACCGTCGAAACTCCGCCAACCGAAGTCGCCGGCGTAGCAAAACGTCCGCGCGCCGAGCCGCCGGCGTTCCCGGGCTGCAAACCGGTCCGCCTGCCGCGCACCGAGATCGACCGCTTCGAGGGGCGGCTCGAGTATTGGGATGCCGCCACCGAGACCGCCTGGATCTGCGAGCCCACCACTCCCTATCATGAGCGCCCGTCGCGTCTGCTGACGCGGCTGGCCGAGCTGATCGGCAGGGTGCGCGGCTCGCCGATCGAATCGTACGGCTCGATGGATCTGCTGCTGCGCGACGCCGGTGGCGAACCGCGGCGCATCATGCAGGCCGACGAGTCGGTGTACCTGCATCCGGCGCAGGCCAGGCTGCCGGGGCCCGCGGCCATGGTGGTCGGCGAAGATGACTTCCCCGACGTGGTGCTGGAGGTGGATCACACCACCGACGTACGCCGCGGCAAACTCCCGCTGTACGAATCCTGGGGCTTCCCGGAAGTGTGGGTGGACGTTCCTGACGCGCCGTCGCCGAGCCGGCCGCGGGGGCGTCGCTCGGGGCTGACGATTCATGTGCTGGAGCAGGGCCGCTACCGGGTCGCGGCCGCGAGCCGGGCGCTCCCCGGTTGGCGGGCCGAAGAGATTCACTTGGCGCTGAACGAGCCGACGCCGTCGGCGCAGACGAGCGCGGTGGTGGAACGGGTAGCAGCGGCACTGGGTGCGCGCGACGGTACCGGACCGGATGACGATCCGCTGCTCCGTTCGCAACGGCGCCAGGGGTACGAGCGCGGCCGCACGGAAGGCCGCGCGGAAGGCCGCACGAAGATGGTCCGCCAGATACTGCTGTCGCGGGGCATCGAGGTTGCGGAGGGGTTCCCCGCCGACGCGGCGGCGTTTGCGGCGGCATCCGAGGAGGTACTGCTGGCGGCGGCGTTCGACTGCGCGGATGAACAGGCATTCAACGAGCTCCTCGCCCATGAGCGCCGGGGATGACATCATCGAGGAGGAGGTTTAGCGCCAGCGCGCCGGCAACGTAGCTTACTCCCTCACGTTTGCGGTGGTCCGCTAGTGTACTGTATCGTAAGTGCTTGACCAGTAGATAGGGGCGTGATACCCTTCGCCAGTACCAGGGAAGGTCCGGAAATGGCGAACCATCATACCCGACAGATTCCAGAGCCGTCGGATGAACAACTGCAGGAATTGCGACGCTAGGTACGGCGACCGAAGACTTCGCAGGCGCTTTCCCTGCAGGCGCGGATCATCCTGGAGACCACGACCGGGAAGAGTGACCTGAAAGCAGCTGAGGAACTGGGCACCACGCGCGCGACGGTCGGCAAGTGGCGGCGGCGGTTTCTGCTCGACGGCTGTGACGGGTTGCTGGACGAGCCGCGGCCTGGAGCGCCACGTAAGATCGGAGATGATGAGGTGGAGCGCGTGGTAGTCAAGACCTTAGAGTCGCTGCCGCGGGATGCCACGCACTGGAGCACGCGCTCGATGGCCAAGGAGTGCGGGTTGAGTGCGGCGACGGTGAGTCGCATCTGGCGGGCATTCTGTGTTGTATCCCAAGGTAAGTCGTTAGAAGCCCAAGCCTTCTGCTCGGATTGATTCAGTGACGGATCGACTGGGAAGACGGTGGAGAGCGGGCTAACGCAGGATCACTCTCACGGCTGGGTGCGCAGAATACGCGGCTCAGCGGACGGTTCCCACGGTTCCCGATGCCGTTGGTGCGGGTTTAGTCTCTTGGAACCATAATCAGGGAGAAGAAAATGGCCCGCGCGGGTACTCCCCCGCCGGGCCGTGGCCGGTGCAACTTCGATACGAATCGGGGCACACCGGCGAGGAGTACGTTAGCGCCGAAGCCTGGTGCGCTGCAAGGCTGGAGCGGTGCCCGAATCACTCCCAGGGCGGATGCTCATTCGCCCGTCACGGCACCTATCCACGCAAGACACCGGTCGGCACGCGGATTGCCCGCTGGTACTGTCCTGAATCTCACACCACATTCAGTTTACTGCCCGATTGCTTGGCTGCGCGGCTGCCGGGAACCCTCAAGGAGCTGGAAGCGGTGGTCGCGGTTGCCGAGCAGACGCCGAGTCTGATCAAGGCGGCAGACAAACTGCGCCCTGATGCCATCGAATTGGCCGGCGCGATGCGCTGGGTACAGCGCCGCGTGCGCTCGGTGCACCACGCCCTGCGGCATGTGGTTGGCCTGCTGCCGGAACAGTTCGCGCGCTGTAACGCCGACGTGGCCGCGTTCCGCAAGCGTCTTGGCACCAAGGCGGCGTTGCTGACGTTGCGCAGTCTGACTGCGGTCTGGCTGCCGGCGCTGCCGGCGCCGCTCGGTTTTCGCCACCACGGGATTGGCGCGGGGAATCGCAAATCCCGCCGTCAACACAACCTGGGGCCTGCCCCACCGGCGCACCCCCCGTAGCTTTCCTCAGCAGCGGGTCGCCAGACCCGCAATCACGAGGAGGACGCCCATGAACGTTCCTGATGACCACCTGAGGCGGGAGATCGCGCTGTTCCGTTACCGCACCATTGCCGACCTGTTGTTGCTCCCGTCCGGCTCCGCCGGCATCGGCGCCATGATGCAGGCCAAGGCCGAGCAGGAGCACACCATCCCCGGCACCCAGCGCACCCGCGTCGCCGCCGAGACCATCCGCGACTGGCTGCACCACTACCGGCAAGGCGGCTTCGATGCCCTCTATCCCAAGCCGCGCGCCGACCGCGGCCAGTCCCGGCGGCTGTCGCCGGACGTTGCCGAGCTGCTGGTAGCCATCAAAGCCGAGCACTCCATATGGTCAGTGCGACAGGTGATCCAAAGCGCCCACGATTCCGGTCTACTCCCCGACGCCCTCCGCCTGCCGCCGTCCACCGTGCACCGTCTGTTGAGCCGTGAGGGGCTTATGACCAAACGCTCCGACCAGCCGCTTGGCGTCGACCGCCGCCGCTTCTCCTTCAAATACGCTGGCGAGATGTGGATGAGCGATGTCATGCACGGCCCCAAGGTCGGCGCCGGTCGTCAGCGCCACAAAACCTACCTGATCGCATTCATCGACGACGCCACCCGCGTCATCCCGTACGCTGCCTTTGCCCGCGGGGAGAACACCGCCGCCTTCCTGCCGGTGTTCAAGCAGGCACTCATCCGCCGCGGCTTGCCGCACCGCCTATTTGTCGACAACGGCGCGAATTACCGCTCCCAGCACCTCGCCCTGGTGTGCGCCAAGCTCGGCATCGCGCTGATTCACGCACGCCCTTATCAGCCCGCCGGAAAGGGCAAAATCGAACGCTGGTTCCGCACCGTACGCAGCCAGTTCCTGACCACTTTGCAGACCGCCGACACCGCCAACATCGAGGCTCTCAATCGGCGTCTGTGGGCCTACGTCGAAGGTGAATACCACCACGCCCCGCATCGCGGCCTGGCCGACGGCAAAACGCCCCTCGATCAGTGGGGCCTCGCCGGCGGCGAGGTGCGCTACGTCGACGACGCCGTCGATCTTGACGATCTGTTTCTGTTCGAGGCCAAACGCCGCGTCATGAAAGACCGCACCGTATCCCTCGTCGGGCGGCTGTACGAGGTCGACGCGCTCCTGGTCGGCCACACCGTGACCCTGCGCTACGATCCGAGCGTACCCCCGACAAGACCGCTCCAGGTCGTCCACGACGGTCGCGATGCCGGCCTCGCCACCATCCTCGACGCCTACGCCAACACCGCCGTCAAACGCGCCCGGCCCTCGCGCCACATCGAACCTGATCGCCCCGCTCCCGAGCCGCCGCCCTCGCCCCTCGCGCTCCGCGATCTCGATCAGCAGCACGAGCACCAGCAGAAGGACAACTGATATGACCACCGATACGACCTATCTGCGCCACTTCGCTTTCACCCGCTTCCCCTTCGCCGCCAACCTCCAAGCCGACGAACTGTTCGCCTTCAGCGCCCACCACGAAGCGGTCGCGCGCCTCATGCATCTGCTCCAATTGCGCGGCCTCGGGCTGTTGACCGGCGAGGTCGGCTGCGGCAAGACCACCGTTTGCCGACACGTCACCGCCAACCTCCACCCCGGCCTGTTCCGCGTCTACTACGTCTCCCTCACCACCGGCAACGTCCTCGACATGTACAAGTCCATCGCCTGGCAACTCGGCCTGCCCACCGAGCGCTCCCGCGCCACCGCCTACCGCGCCATCCGCGCCGAGATCACCCGCCTCGTTCAGGAGTCCAAACTGCTGCCCGTCCTGATCGTCGACGAGGCGCAATTCCTGCGCAACGACGTACTCGACGACCTGCGACTCTTGACCAACTACTCGATGGACTCCGATCACCGGCTGTGTCTGCTGTTGGTCGGCCTCACCGAACTGCGCCGCCGCCTCTCCATGGCGATCCACGAATCGCTCAACCAGCGCCTCGTCGTCCGCCACCATCTCGGCGGTCTCGACCGCGACGAACTCGACTCCTATCTCACCCATCGCCTGCGTCTCGCCGGTTCCGAGTTGCCGTTGTTCGAGCCGCCCGCCGTCGAGGCCTTGTTCCAGGCCTCTCGCGGTCTGCCTCGCCAGATCAACCGGATCGCTCATTACGCCCTCTGGGCGGCAGCTCTCGACAGCGCGCACACCGTCAACCACGAACACCTGCAACGCGCCCTCGACGAGTTGCGCCCCTGACTGCGCACCAAAAGGACTGCCATGACCTGCCCGCCTTACCCATCACCTGAGCAATGCTCGCGCTGCCCGTTGCGTCTCCCTCTGCCTGACGATCTCCACGACGCTGCCGTCGCCCACCTCGTCGAAAGCCTCTACCTCATCGCCGCCGCCATCGAAAACCGCTACTACGGCCAGTTGCGCCGCTACTATGCCGCGCACCAAGAACACGACCAACTCCACGACCACTCGGCGCCGCCAGCGGCCGCCCACCAGGACCTCTCTGATGACGACTTGCCGTTCTGACACCGGTCCGCCTCCTCGGCGTCACCGAGGCGTCTCCGACCCGCCTCTGCTGCTCCCCATAGCCGCGGCCACAATGTGGGAAATCCGACCCTCGACCCTCAGAAATAATCCGGGAAACCGTCCGCGAATCTACATGGGATACAACATTCTGCTTGAAGCCGCATCGCTATGAAACCTTCAAGCTGTCGCGCGACCCGCTGTTCATCGAGAAGGTGCGCGATATCGTCGGCCTGTACCTGCATCCACCGGAGCGGGCGGTGGTGTTGTGCGTCGACGAGAAATCTCGGATTCAAGCCCTGGACCGCATGCAACCGGTACTACCGATGCGTCCCGGGCTACCGGAGCGGCGTACGCACGATTACCGCCGCCACGGCACCACGTCGCTATTCGCGGCTCTGAACGTGGCCACCGGTGCAGTAGTCGGCAAGTGCTACCGGCGCCACCGCGCCGTTGAGTTCCGCAAGTTCCTGAACGTCATTGCCAAGGAGGTCCCCAAGGAGCTCGACGTTCATCTGGTGCTGGACAACTACGGGACCCACAAGACGGCGATGATTCATAATTGGCTAGCC
This sequence comes from Spirochaetia bacterium, assembly GCA_965262935.1. GTDB lineage: Bacteria > Spirochaetota > Spirochaetia > SZUA-6 > Bin103 > Bin103. The sequence goes on from OZ253572.1 coordinate 4,742,981, forward strand.
CGCCGACCGCACTTCCACCTGCATTTCACGCCGACCAGCGCTTCCTGGCTGAACCAGATTGAGCGATGGTTCGCTGCCCTCACCGAGAAGCAGATCCGACGCGGCAGCCATCGCAGCACCAGGGCGTTAGAAAAGGCGATCAACGATTACTTGGCCGTCTACAATGAGGACTCAAAGCCGTTCATCTGGACCAAGAGCGCCGATCAAATCCTTGAATCACTCCTGTATTACTGTGAAAGGATTTCTGATACATGACACTAGGAGCCGGCAGACTCTGCGTTGGAAGTCTGTAAGAGCCACTCCAGAAGTCCCCTGGCTTCGATGTAACCGTTGCGGTCAGCGCATGAGATGACACGTCGCAGCACCATGCGTGCGACCTGCTCTTGCTCAAGATCCGGACTGGCCTTCAGATCCCAGAGACATTCGGTGCGGTACCGCGCGACCATCGTGCCAAGGCGTCGTTCGAACTCGGCGCGATCACGAGGCGGTGAGCCGACCGCATTCACGTTCATTGTCACTTCCCCAGCTCCTACTGTCCGCCGGGTGCGATGCGCCTGCCGGGCCAACTGGTACTAAAGAACGTCCCGTACACGTGCGTGGGCCGGATAATCAGCGCCACCCGCCTGTCGGCGTCCACCAGACGGTCGTAGTCATCCCAATCCGCCGACCGGCGCCGCGTAGTTGCGCTGTAGACCTCGCGTCTGGCGAGCCGTACGGTCTCCGCGTCGGCGTTGCCCGACCAGACCAGCTCGGCGGTGCCATCGAAAACGATGAAGCCCGACCACCAGTCGGCGGTTGACACGAGGATCGAGCAATCCGGGTTGTGTATCAGGTTGTTGAACTTCGCCCGGCCCTCGGTAATCGACACACCGATCACCCCACGGTGCGGACGGACGGTGACGATGCTCATCTGCGCCTTGCCGTTGCGACGGTAGGTGGTCAGCACGCCTTGGGGGTTGTCCTGGATGAATTGCGTCACCTTCGGATCGAGTGGGTCGAGCGAGTGGAGCGACACGGCGCAACGGTAAATTCTCTCGCCGGCGGCGTCAAGCCACGCACCCGCGCCACCCGCGCCACCAGCACGTTGACCGCGGTCGCGGCCAGGCCGACGCCCAGGGTGAGGCGGGGGATGACCATGGTGGCCAGCCAGTGCCCGAGTCTCGACCAGGAGCGTTCCATTTGCATTTGCATGACGTCGATTTTGGGCCCCAAAAAAAACGAGCACCCTTTGGTTTGCTTCTGGCGCTGCTCTTTGACGCGGGCGGAGATTAGACACTACGGTGCCACGAAGGGAGACTTAAGGCGATGTTAGAACCGGAGCAGATGATCAGCGACCACTTCGTTAGCGTCGCGGCGCTGCGCGCGGCGGTGGGTGCGCGATGATGTTCGACAGCAAGGTGGCACTGATTACCGGCGGCGGCTCGGGTATTGGCCGCACGACCGCGGCGGCGTTCGCGCGGGAAGGGGCGCGTGTGGCGGTGACCGACGCGAACGCCAGGGCGCCGAAGAGACGGCTCATGCCATCGAGGCGGCCGGCGGCAAGGCGATTGCCCTCGAGGCCGACGTTACCGACCCAGCGGCGGTCGAGGCGATGACGCAAGCGGCCGTCGACGCGTACGGCCAGCTCGACTGCGCGCTCAACGCTGCCGGTGTCGGTGGCGAGGGCCAGCCGATTCTGGAGCTCTCGTGGGAGCGCTGGCAGCAGACCATCAGCATCAACCTCAGCGGCGTGTTCCTTTGCGTGCAGCAGCAACTGCGCCACATGGTCCCGGCGGGCAGGGGCGCCATCTGTAATGTCGCCTCGATCTGGGGGCTGGCAGGCAGCGGCGCCGATGGCATGATCGGCGAGCGGCAGCCTGCCTACAACGCCAGCAAGCACGGGGTCGTCGGGCTGACCAAGTGTGCGGCGCTCGACTACGCCACGGCCGGCATTCGGGTTAACGCGGTATGTCCCGGACATATCGAAACGCCGATGACTCGCAGCTATCTCGAGAACCCGGAGCGCAAGGAGCACTTGCTGCGGGCCTACCCGGGCGGCCGCATGGGGCAGCCCGACGAGATCGCCAGCGCGGTCCTGTGGCTGTGCTCGGACTCGGCGTCGTTCGTTACCGGCGTCGCGCTACCGGTGGATGGAGGCTATCTGGCACAGTAGCGGCGCTTGGTGATAGAGTCCCCGGCGATGGAACGACGTAAGCTCGGCAACACCGACCTCATGACCTCCCCGATTGGCTTCGGCACATGGGAGATGAGCACCACCATGTACGGCAAGATCGATGTGGAAGAGGCGTCGATCGCGGTGCGCACCGCGATCGACCACGGCATCAATCTGTTCGACACCGCAGAGATCTATGGCCCGTTTCACTCGGAGGAGCTGCTCGGCAAGGCCCTCGGCGAGCGGCGCAAAGAGGTCATCCTGGTCACCAAGACCGGGTTTAGCTACAACGACGACGCCGCGCCTGATGCACCATTCCGCGACAAGGTAACGGGCCGCAGCTGCCGCTACGAGCACATCATCGCCCGCACCGAAGGCTGCCTGAAACGGCTCGGTACCGACGTTATCGACCTGATGCTCATTCACTGGCCCGACTTCCTTACGCCCCTCGACGAGCCGATGCGCGCCTTCGAGAAACTAAAAGCCGATGGCAAGATCCGCTACGGCGGCGTATCGAACTTCAACGTCGAGATGATGGAGTACTGCAGCGAGTTCACCGACGTCGCCGTCAACCAGGTCGGCTATCACCTGTTCGACCAGCGCATGCAGAAGAGCGTGCTGCCGTATTGTCAGCAAAACAACATCGGCTTCATGGCGTACGGTACCCTCGGTTTCGGCTTGCTCACCGGCGCCTTCAAGCCGGACCACGCCTTCGAGAAAGGCGACTGGCGCAACAACTACACCGCCTTCTGGCTGCCGCTGTTTCACCGCGACAATTTCGAGCGGGAGTTGCGCGTCGGCAAACGTCTTGCCGCGGTCGCGGCCCGGCACGACCGGTCGCTCGCCCAGCTCGCGATTGCCTGGGTGCTGGGCAACCCGGCGGTGACGGTGGCCCTGGTCGGGATGCGCAACGACCAGGAGTTGGCGGAAAACGTGGCGGCCGCAGACTGGCGGCTCAGCGACGCAGATCGAGCCGACATCGACCGTATCTTCGAAGAGGAAGGCTGCCCGACCTACGAGAACTACCCGCAAACGGGCATGTACTGAGCGCCGCCCGGCGCAGCGGTCCCGACAGCGCCTCGCCGGTGAACGTGTCGATGGCCGACCAGGTGCTGACGTCGTAGGTGAGCTTATTCGAGCGGGCCAGCAGGCCGGAGGTACGCAGCACCGGCTGGAAGCCGGGGACGTCGTCGGTCAGGTACGCCTGGGCACTGCCGCACAGCGTGCAGTAGAATATTCGGTCTACCGGTGGGGAGGAGGATCGAGCGGCGCGCAGAGTCGGCGGCGGAAGTCGCGCCGGAGCGGGTAGAGCCAGATGTCTTTCCTGGGCACCGTGTGGGTACGATGCACGTCGAGTTTGCCGCGGCCTTGGGTCTGGATGTCGCGCTCGATCCTGCGCTTGGTGTCATCCCAAGACTCAAGTTCGGCGGAGCCTGACTCAAGAGCTGCGACGCGCCGCTTTATCTCCGCGGACCAGGCAGAAGCAACATCCGGATCTGCTGGGCCGTCAAGAGTTGCGAGGAGCTCCCCGACAAGCTGGGCCCGTCCCTTCAGATCCAGGCGAAGCGCCTCCGCAAGGACCGTTTCCGTGGGCTGTAGCGCGACGACTCCCCGATGAAACGTGGTCTTTCCCGTTCTCGATGTCAGCCGGGCGCTTGATCAGCGTCCGGGCGCTGGGGACAATCGGTCATGAGCCAATTGAGATTCGGCTGGCATATGCCCTCGTTCCCGGTCGACGGCAGCAGCGGACCGCTGTTCGTGGACCAGGTTCGCGCCTCCCTGGACCGGCTGCATCCGCACTTCGAATCGGTCTGGGTCGACGACCACCTGTGGCCGTGGGCCAGCTGGCAGCCTGCGGACACGCCGTTCCTTGAGTGCGTCAGCACCATCGCCCACTTCGCTACCGCCTATCGGGACCTCACCTTCGGATCGTTCGTGTTCTGTCAGAGCTACCGCACCCCAGCCGTGCTGGCGAAGACGGCGGCCAACCTGCAGTTGCTGACCGGCGGCCGCTACGTGTTCGGCATCGGTGCCGGATGGGTCGAGCGCGAGTACCACGCCTACGACTACGAGTTCCCGAAGCCGGCCGTGCGCATCGCCCAGTTGGACGAGGCCGTGCAGATCGTCAGAAAGCTCTGGACCGAAGCGCCCGTCACCTTCCACGGCACCTACTACCGGGTCACCGACGCCTACTGCGAGCCGCGGCCGGACCCCGCACCGCCACTGCTGATCGGCGGTGGCGGTGAACAGCTTACCCTGCGGGTGGTGGCCAAGTACGCCGACTGGTGGAACGTCACCGCGGGCACGCCCGAATCTTACGCCCACAAGCTCGAGGTGCTGCGCCGCCACTGCGACGCGGTCGGCCGCGACTACGACCACATCGTCAAGACCTGGGCGGCGGAGGCACTGGCCGTGGCCACCACCGAGAAGCAGGCGCGGCGCATCGCCGAGGCGTCACCTCACAAGAGTGATCCCATCGTCGGCACCCCGGAGCAGGTCGCCGAACGGGTGCAGGCCTACGTCGATGCCGGCGTCCAGTACGTCATCGTGCGCGCCATCGACTTCCCGAGCACCGAGGGCATCGAGCTGTTCGCGCAGGAAGTGATGCCGCGCCTGTCGCTCCCGCGCTGACCGGCCGCAGCGCGGCGCCGATGACGAACGGGCTGGCGACGCCGGACCAGCTCAGGTCCACACAGCCACGCTGCGGCGCGGTCGGCCTTGCGCCGGATCGCGTACAGCAGGTCCGATTCGCTGTCGCGCAGGCGGTCGGCGATGAAGCTCACCGATTGCCACTTGAGGCTCGACCACAGCAATTCGCGGCTGAGCTGTGCCGACGGTGCCGCCGCTTAGTGCGTGATTACTCGACCACTTGCGGGAGTGCGCCACCGAGAGTGCCGGCATGAAATCGCAGCGCCGCTGCGTCGAGGGCGTGTTCCAGCTGGGTGCGATTACCCGTGAAAAGATTTCTGCGGTCATCGAGGACGCAGTTGCCGGACTGCTCGGCGGGTAGCGTGTCTATGATCTCACCCGCCTGGGTCAGCATTGCGTGCCAGTTGCCTGCCAGCGCGGCGGCGTCCGGCGGGTCGCCTTCAAACTGCAACTGTGCGAGCTCCAAGGCGGAGTAGCGTGCCGTCCGGCGCGCGTGCGCGAGCAGCGATCCCGGGCTGAAGCCGGGATCTTTACCACAAGCCGCCCACATGAGGTAGCCCAGCGGCTGCAGCTTGGCGTGGGAGTTGATAACGTCGACCCAATCGCGCACCTCGAGCCGGCCTACCAGCGCGAGCACCTTGTTGGTTGCCAAGTCGAACGGGTGCATCGTCAGGCCCAGGTCTTCGTGCTCCACCAGCGGGAAGAAACGAAACGCGCTGTCGCGGGTCCATTCCATACGTATCTCGTCGCCGGCTTTGCTGACCACCACCTGCACGAAGCCTGGCAGCTCCCTCACCATGGTGATCGAGAAGCCGTCGGCCTGTAGGAGCCGGCAGACTGTGCGTTGGAAGTCTGTAAGAGCCACTCCAGAAGTCCCCTGGCTTCGATGTAACCGTTGCGGTCAGCGCATGAGATGACACGTCGCAGCACCATGCGTGCGACCTGCTCTTGCTCAAGATCCGGACTGGCCTTCAGATCCCAGAGACATTCGGTGCGGTACCGCGCGACCATCGTGTCAAGGCGTCGTTCGAACTCAGCGCGATCACGAGGCCGGCAGCCGACCGCATTCACGTTCATTGTCACTCCCCCAGCTCCTACTGTCCGCCGGGTGCGATGCGCCTGCCGGGCCAGCTGGTACTAAAGAACGTCCCGTACATGTGGGTGGACCGGATAATCAGCGCCACCCGCCTGTCGGCGTCCACCAGACGGTCGTAGTCATCCCAATCCGCCGACCGGCGCCGCGTAGTTGCGCTGTAGACCTCGCGTCTGGCGAGCCGTACGGTCTCCGCGTCGGCGTTGCCCGACCAGACCAGCTCGGCGGTGCCATCGAACACGATGAAGCCCGACCACCAGTCGGCGGTTGACACGAGGATCGAGCAGGCCGGGTTGTGCACCAGGTTGTTGAACTTCGCCCGGCTCTCGGTAATCGACACACCGATCACCCCACGGTGCGGACGGACGGTCACGATGCTCATCTGCGCCTTGCCGTTGCGACGGTAGGTGGTCAGCACCCCTTGGGGGTTGTCCTGGATGAATTGCGTCACCTTCGGATCGAGTGGGTCGAGCGAGAGCGAGTGGAGCGGCACCGCGCAACGGTAAGTGCCCTCACCGCCGGCGTCAAGCCACGCACCCGCGCCACGCACCGCCCGTACACCACACGCACCCGCACGCACCCGCGCACTGCCCGTACACCACACGCGATCTCGCTCAAGCGCCATCAAGATCGAAGTGTGCGGCGACTCAGCAAGCGCATGTATACTACTCGTCGAGAATCGCACCATCCCACAGGGCCGCAAGGAATTCGCTCACCGGGAGCACTTCGATGCCATCGATGATCCGGGGCGCTGACTCGCTACACACCACGATGCGCCTGCGCAACGGCACCTCCTCGGCCAGCCGTCGGAGTCCGGTCAGATCGCGCGGTGCGACGGCGGCGCTGGCTTTCACCTCGATCGCCAAGCTGTCACCGACGACGAAGTCAACCTCCGAGCCGTCGGTCGTGCGCCAAAACGTCAGGGGCCGGGCGTCACGACCATATCCGAGCCGGGAGCGCAGCTCACAGAAGATGAGGTGCTCGAGGGCGCGCCCGAATGCCGCGCTGCCCGCCTCGATGCGAGTTATCCCGGCCAGGACGTTAGCGACCCCGACGTCGAACAGATAAAACTTGGCGTGAGACACCGGCTTGCGGCTCGCTCGTTGCGGTGTGAACGGCTGCACCAGCTCCCCCAGCAGCGTGTCTTCCAGCACCTGGAAGTACTCGCGGACCGTACGCGCAGGCACGGCGGCATCGGAGGCCAGCCGCTCGAATACCACCTGCTGACCGCAGGCGAGCGCAGCGGCGGCCAGAAAGCGCGAGAACCGCTCCACACGGCGCACCAATCCCTCTGCCTGGATTTCCAGTTGCAGATAGCTGCCGCAGTAGGCACGCAGATCCTCGATCGGGTCGTCGGAAAAGTAGATCGAAGGGATACCGCCGATATTGATGGCCCGCATCAGGTCCCAGTGCGGGACTTCAGCCGAAACGAATGGGAACAGGCGGCGTGTCCGGGCGCGGCCGCCAAGCAGGTTGACCCCACCGCGGCGCAGCTTGGCGGGGCTGCTGGCTGCGAGTACGAACCGCAGTCCGCGAGATTCGATAAGATCGTGCACCTCATCGAGCAGGCTGGGCAGCTTCTGAATCTCGTCGATGATCACCGGGGCCGAGGAACGAGCGACGGTGGCCAACTCCTGCCGTAACCGCCCAGGGTCGCGTGAAAGCCGGAGGAATACCTCGCCTCGGAGCAAATTGAAGACCGGAGCGCGCGGAAACAGCGCGCTCAGATAGGTAGTTTTTCCAGTTTGCCGCGGGCCGAATAGAAACACGGACCGCGAGCGAAGGTCGTGAGCCAAATCAAGACGACGAGGTACGATCGGTACGGTCATGTTCCCGAGCTTATGCTCTCCTTCGGAATATCGCAACTCTTCTGCGGAAAGATTCCATTTATCCGCAATTAAGTTGCGGACGGCGGTGGGGTGGATCCGGTTTTTCTGACCGCCTGCGCGCCGTAGGCGCCGAGCCGGCCGCCGCCGCCGCGCAGGCGCGGGTCGAGCAGGTCGCGCACCGCGTCGCCGACCATGTTCAGGCAGTACACCACCACCGTCAGGCACAGGCCCGGCCACACCGCCAGCCGCGGCGCGATCTCCATGTACTGGCGCCCCTCGCGGCTCAGCATGCCGCCCCAGCTCGGCACCGTGGTCGGCAGCCCGAACCCCAGGAAGCTCAACGATGCCTCGCTGATCACCACCGCGCCGATGTTGATGCTGTAGATGACGATCAGCACCGGCGCGATGTTGGGCAGCAGGTGGTGCACCAGGGTGCGCCAGCGCGAGCTGCCGACCGCCCGCGCCGCCTCGAAGTAGACGTTCTCCTTGGCGGCGATCACCGCGCCCCTGACCACCCGCGAGGCGCCGATGCCGCCCAGCACCCCCAGCACCACGATGATCTGCAGCACCCCCCGGCCGACCACCGACATCACCGTCAGCAGGATCAGCAGGCCGGGAATCGACATCCAGGCATCGACGAAGCGCTGCACCGTCAGGTCGAGCCGGCCACCGACGAAGCCGGACACGCCGCCCACCACCAGCGCCACCAGCACGTTGACGGCGGTCGCGGCCAGGCCGACTCCCAGGGTCAGGCGGGCGCCGTAGATCAGCCGGCTGGCGAAGTCGCGGCCCAACTGGTCGGTGCCCAGCGGGTAGCGGACCGAGGAGCCCTGCAGCCGGTCCATCAGGAACACCTCGTTGGGCGCGAACGGCGCCAGCACGTCGGCCAACAGCGCCACCAGGATCAGCAGCAGCAGGATGACGGACAGGCCTACCGCCAGCGGCTTCTCCTTGCGCAACCGGACCAGGAAATCGGCGAACGCGCGCATCCGGTGCTCCTACCGGTAGCGCACGCGCGGGTCGATCAGCGCGTACGAGAGGTCGGTGGCGAGATTGACCGCCACCACCACGGTGGCGAACACCAGGTTGACGCCGGACACGATCGGATAGTCTCTGATCGAAAGCGCATCCACCAGCAGCCGCCCCAGTCCCGGCAGGTTGAAGATGTTCTCGATGATGACCGAGCCGCCCACCAGGATCGGCACCTGCAGGGCGACCAGGCTGACCACCGGGACGAGGGTGTTCTTGACCGCGTGGCGCAGGATCACCGATCGCTCCAGCAGCCCCTTGGACCACGCGGTCCTGATGTAGTCCTGTCTGAGCACCTCCAGCATCATCGTCCGCGTCATCCGCATGGTCGCCGCGGACAGGTACGTCCCGAGGATCAGGCTGGGAATGGCAAATCCAGCCAGGCTCCCGAGCGGGTCGTCAGCGAAGGAGACCAGCACCAACGGTGGGGACCAGCGCCACCAGATTGCCGGAAACAGGATGACCATGGTGGCCAGCCAGAAGTTGGGCGTCGCCAGGCCGAGGATGGCCAGCGACCGTCCCACGTAGTCGCCGGCGGTATCCTGGCGGATCGCCGAGTAGATACCGACCGGCACGGCGATCACCAGCCCGATGACGATCGCCATCAGGCCGAGCTGTATGGTCACCGGTAGTCTCTGAGCGATGCTCTGCTCCACCGTGTCGCCGCCCATCAGTGATTGGCCGAGGGTGCCGTGGAGGAAGATCCCGCCCACCCAGCGCCCGTACTGCACGTAGACCGGCACATCCAACCCCAGCCGGCGCTCCATCGCTGCGCGGTCGATCTCCTCGTGCCCGAGTCTCGACCAGGAGCGTTCCATTTGCATTTGCATGACGTCGATGATATCGCCCGGGAGGAAGCGGACCGACAGAAACACCAGGACGGTCACGAGGAACAGGGTCGGGATGACCATCAACAGCCGCCGGACGGCATACGCCCTCATGTATTACGCTCCATCGTTTGTGGGGGACTGAGCTGGGGAGCAGGGCCGGCCGCCGGCCGTGCGCGACCCCACCCCAGCTGCAAACGCGCCGTGCTCTACGGCTTCAGGCTGCTATCGAACCAGATGCGCCAGAAGACTGCTCTGGCCCATCCCATCGTGGACTCGCCGTTGAATCCCGCGACCCACGGCTGGACCAGGTTGAACTGCGGCCCAATTGGCCCGAACAGCTGCCAGAACTGCTCGATCGAGTACATATCCAGCTCGCGGAGCGCCGCGTTTTGCTCGTCAAGCGTGGTCGCGCCAGCGGCCTCGTCGAACTTGGCCTGGTACCACTGGTCGTCGACATTGGAGGTGTTCCATCCTGCCGTCGGAAGGAATTTCCCCAGAATTTGGATTGCGGGGCACTTGCAAGCCCCTTCCGCCGTGATGAGCTCATATTCTCGAGCGTTTCTTCTGGCCCCGTACTCAGCTCCCCCTCGCACCTCGGCCTCTACCTTGACGCCGATGGCGTCCCAGTAACTGATCAGGAGCTCGGTGTGGTTCAGATCGAAACGCTCGAAGTGCAAGATCCCGGTCTTGAATCTGACGCCGTCGGCGCCGCGCGGATAGCCCGCCTCGTCGAGCAGCGCCTCGGCACCGGCTGGGTCATACTCGAATACCTTCCTGACATCTGCCGGCCACTCATCGAACTGGACCGCGACGGCCGCATTGAAGCGGCTGATCTGCCCCTGGGGGATGGTATCTGCAAAGCCTTTATAGAATCCCTGGTTGATCTCCTCGAGGTTGATCGCCATCTGCAGCGCCTTGCGTACCCGGATATCGCCAAAGGGCTCCACCTGGGTGTTCGGGGCGACCGCATTGTCCGACCGTAGGCCATACGGAGAGGGCACGAGCTCCGGGTTGGTCCGCTGCAGGCTCTCTAGCTCATCAATAGTCCGCAATTGGGTGAGCGAGAGCGCCCCTACGTAGTCGAGCTGGCCGGTGCGCAGCGCTGAGACGTACGTCGACGCCTCGGGCATGATCAGCGTCCGTAACTGGTCGAAATAGGGGAGGCGGTTCTCAGGAAACTTCTCGTCGAAGCCCCAGTAGTCGGGATTCTTGTCATAGGTGATTGAGCTGCCCTTGGTCCAGTCGGTGAGGGAATAGGGACCGGTGCCGACCAGATCCCGCCAGTCCTCGCCGTCCCCCTCTGCCCGGATGACCTCGGGCGGGTAGATCAAGTTAATCGGCCCCTGGATGATCTTGGCAAGAACAGAGACGCTTGGCCTCGCCAGCTTGAACTCCACCGTCGAGCTGTCGGTGGCCGTTACCGACTCGACCTCGACGCCGGCCAAAAGATCGGATCCGTACAACCGCTCGGTGAAGCCGCTGCCGAGGCCCATCATCCGGTGGTAGTTGAATTCGATGTCCGCGGCGGTCAGCGCGCGACCGTTCATCGGCGCCTTGTCATGCCAGCGAACGCCCTGGCGGATGTTGAGGATGATGGTGAGTGGGTCGGGTTGCGACCAGCTTTCAGCCAGCGCCCCCGTCGTGTTCGCCGGCGCGACGAGCACGTTGAAGTCGAACTCATCTCTCGGCAGCGCCCAATCCGCGATGCTCACCAGCTCCAGCACGTGACTGACTATCGTAACCGCCCCGAAGCTGTCAGTGCTGGCTGGCTCCTCCTTGAGTGGAAAGGTGAAGGTGCCGCCGTACTCCGGCGCGCTGATCATCTCGCCGGTGGTGGGGTCGAGCACCATCTCGCGTTCGGTTGCCGCACCCGTGTCCTCGCCGGCCGCGCCGGCGAACGTAACGGTAGCCACCAGCGCGAACGCCAGCGTCAGCCCAATGAGTTTTGGAGTCATAGTGTACTCCTCCTCGGTTTCGGGCTCGGGATGCATCCCGGTACCCGTGTTTGCTGTTGTGTGGCCGGAAACTCCGGCGGTATCGCATGGTGCAGGTGGTCGCCGCGGAGCGTGGGGCTGACGGCGCCGCTACCGCCGCCGCGGGCGGGCGTGGTGCGACGGGTGTGAATGTCGACAGGAGCCGCTACGTCGTCAGCGGCGCTGATGGCGCAGGAGTGGTGGGTACGGCTCGGTGAGCGGTCAGGACTTACCGGGCGCTTGGTTTCACGCGGAGCAGGACGGAGCAGGACGGAGCAGGACGGAGCAGGACGGAGCAGGACGGAGCAGGACGGAGCAGGACGGAGCAGGACGGAGCAGGACGGAGCAGGACGGAGCAGGACGGAGCAGGACGGAGCAGGACGGAGCAGGACGGAGCAGGACGGAGCAGGACGGAGCAGGACGGAGCAGGACGGAGCAGGACGGAGCAGGACGGACCGGTAGCGTTGCAGCTAACGGGCGGCTGTGGGGGGCTGTATTATTACTCTTCATCCGTGTCGATCCGAGTCCCGAACTGCTACTCTACCACACGCCCGGCAGACGTCAAGCACGCGCATTGCCTCATCAGAAATCTTACCGTAGCGAAAGCATGCCTCATCTAAAAATCTGACCGAAAGGGCTGGACCTCCGGGGTCCGGTTGGAGCCCCTCTGAGGGAGGCGAGGAGGTTCCAGAGGAGATGGGGTTGAACATGAGCTCGAGGCGAGATCTTACTCAGCAGCTCGCACAGCGATATCGTCGATCAGGCAAGAAGGAGAAGGGTCGCATACTCGACGGGTTCGTCGAGTCGTCCGAGTACAAGCGCAAGTACGCGATCCAACTGTTGAACTCGTGGGGACGTACGCGCATGCTGACTGGAACGAGCAGGAGCCGGGCTTCTTCGAGATCGACCTGGTGGGCCATGACGGCGGCAACGCCGCAGGTGAATTCTGCCACACCCTCACCATCACCGACGTTGAAACCGGCTGGGTCGACCTGCACGGACTGAAGAACAAGGCCCAGCGCTGGACCCACGCGGCTATCGACTCTGCTCGTCGCAGCCTGCAGATCGTCATGCAGGGCATCGACACCGACAACGGCAGCGAGTTCATCAATCATCATCTGGTGCGCTATTGCGAAGAACACGGTATCACCTTCACTCGTGGTCGCCCGTATCGCAAGAACGACACCTGCTACGTCGAGCAGAAGAATGGCCACGTGGTGCGGCAGGCGGTCGGCTATGGGCGCTACGGCACCGACCAGGAACTGGCCGTCCTCAACGCGGTGTACCGCATCCTCTGCCCCCTGGTGAACTTCCTCTACCCGTCGGTGAAGCTGGTGAAGAAAACTCGCACCGGCAGCAAGGTGCGCCGCATCCATGACGACCCGCAGACTCCGTATCACCGCGCGCTGGCCTCCGAGTCGGTGAGCGACGAGGTGAAGGCCCGCCTCAAGCAGCAGTACACGACGTTGAATCCGGTCGCCCTCAAGCGTGAGCTGATGAGGTTGACCGAGAACCTGCTGCGTCTGAATATCAGCAAGGCCGCAGCGAGCACGACGCAATCACCGAGCGAGGAGCGTGGTGGCAACGGTGGCGCGGCAAACTGATCTCTGCAGGCGCGTGTGGCGGTCGAATATCGGAGAATGGACGGTCGGGGCCGGAAAAAGTCGCCTGAGCCGCGCTGTAAGGCCCCTCCATGAGACGAGGTGGTGCCTGGACACCTCCGCGCCGAGCGCCGAAATCGCCTCTGGACCGTCCGCCCGCCGTCCAAGCCCCTCCGGCCCGCCACCGACACGACGCGGTACCGGTCACTTCGCCCGCGGCGCGCGCCTCGCATCTCCGGCGCCGCAGGGCAACAGGACGCGCCCTGCCGCGGCGCCGACCGGGCCGGCTCAACGCGCAGGCGGCGAATCTCCGGCGCCGCAGGGTGCCACCGCCGCTGCCGGAACGCGGAACCCGATCGCGATGGCGCCCGACGCGGCTGCACCCGCGTCAGTCAGCGCCCGCTGCACCGGCAGACGGCGCCCGTGCAGGTGGCGTCCCAGCAGGTGCGCCCGCCGCTGCCGCGGCGCATCACCGGTTCAAGCTGCTGTGCGCCACCCGTGGTGTTTCGATCCGCCCTGAGGTGCCCGGTCACTGGACTTGTCATCGAGCGCCGCGGGATGCCTGCCAGAGTTATCCATGTTAGCTGCGTTATCATCCAGTCACCGCGATTACTGCGGCTGCTGACGCTGCTCCTGTCGCTTCAGTTATCCCCATTGTCCACAGGCAACGTCCCTCCCCCCTTTACCGGCGCCCCGTTCGTGTGGATTCTTGAATGAGGCAACTGGGCATGAGGACGCGTGGCTGAATATCCCTCGGTAGCGTGGTTGTATGAACGGGGCAATGACTGAACACTGCGACCGTGGTCCGGCGACTGCGCGCTGCCGGCGCTATCATTCTCGGCAAGACCAACACCCCGGAGTTGACGGTGGACCGCGACGTGGGGAGCCGTGTAGTCGTCAGGCCGTCGTTTGTGACCGCCTGCGCGCCGTAGGCGACGTCATCCGGCCTGGGCGACAGGATGGATCGCGTCGAGTTCGTGACTCAGCTCGATTCTGCGATTGCGCACGTCGATCTCGTTCTGAAGGTTCAGCCAGAATCGTTCGGTGGTGCCGAACAGGCGAGCCAAGCGCAGCGCCATGTCGACCGACACACGGCGACGCCCGTGGACTATGTCGAGTACCGAACTGGTGGCCACCCGCAGCTCTATCGCAAGACGATAGGGGGTCATCCCAAGCGGCTCAAGGAACTCATCCCGGAGAATCTCCCCCACGGTAGGTGTCGGGATCCTATCGGGAAACGCGGGCTCGGAGCGTGCAGCCATCGTTCACACCTTGAGACGCTCGAAGCGGTTCCCAGGCGGGTTGCGCAGGTCCAACTCGGACTCGGCCGCTGCCAACAGCAACAACTTCATGAGGGCGCGCGGCTGGATATCCCTCGGTAGCCTGGTCGACCACTGTTGGTTATGGATCCGCTCGGTCTCGTTGTCCTTGAAGGACCGAATCATGACCGATTGTCTGCATGACGGATATATCTGTCAAGGAGATGCAAGGCGATTCGGCGGCTCATTGGCGCCCTTGATCGGGCCACCGGTGCGGCGTACCGTGGGGCCCATGAGCAATCCGTTCGATCGGTCCGCCAAGGTGGCGGTCGTCACCGGCGAACGGCTGTTGTGGAGGATCATGCCGCCGGAAAGCAGGTGGAGGACATCGTCAAGAGCTATCCGTTGATCACCCGGCAATCGGTCCAAGCCGCCGTAGGCTACGCGGCGGACTTGCAGTGGGCGTGCCGGCGCGTGCGTGGCCAGCAGTTGATGCGCGATGCTTGATGCTTGACATCTATCGTCCGCCATTGAAATCGTCCATGCCATGAGAACCACGCTGAACATATCCGCGGAAGCCATGGCCCGGGTACGGCAGCTTGCGCAGCAACGCGGTGCCACTCTGGGCGAGATAGCCTCGGAATTGATACTCAAGGCCGTGCAACCGTCGGACAGCGGACCAGTCCGGAACGGCGTGCCGCTGTTTTACGCCTGCGACGGTGACGCCCCGGACCTCGAATTGTTCTGGCCGGAAGACGTGTCGCTGCGAACCGGCCTTGGCGATGCAGCAACCACGCGCCTGCACGGCCACCGCCAGATCACCGACTTCCATCTCACCGCACTCGCGGCCCGACGCGGCGGCCGGCTGGCAACATTCGACGGACGACTGCATCGTCGTTGGCAGGCATTACGACCATCCTGGTGGGCGTGTCCACACCCGAGGAGCTCGAGGAGAGCGTCATGGCCGCACAGGCCGGCCCGCTCCCGCCTGATATTCAGCAAACCCTGGAGGCGCTATGAAAGACTATAGAGACAAGGTCGCGGTGATCACCGGCGCAGGGCGCGGCATCGGCCGAGGGATCGCCCTCCACTGTGCCAAGGAAGGGATGAAGGTCGTTTTGGCCGGATTCGGGATGGAATCCCTCACCAAGACCGCCGCCGACCTGGAGGCGCTGGGGGCCGAGACGCTGATCGTCCAGACGGATGTATCCCAAGTAGAACAGGTGGAAAATCTGGCAGCAGCCACGATCGAAGCCTTTGGGCAGGTCGACCTGCTGGTGAACAACGCCGGGGTCGCGCAGCCGGGCAAGACACTGGAGATCACACTAGACGACTGGAACTGGGTAATGGGGGTCAATTTTTACGGGGTGCTCCATGGCCTGCGTGCATTCGTCCCCCGCATGATCAAACGGCAGCAGCCCAGCCATGTGGTCAATGTCTCATCCCTTTCCGGCGTGCTCCCGGGGGGCGGGTCGTATGGGGTCTCGAAACATGCAGTGGTGGTCCTGACCGAGTCGCTGTATCAGGATTTGGCCGAGTCGGCGCCCCACGTCAAGGTTTCGGTGCTCTGCCCGGGTTGGGTGGCGACCGAGTTTTACCGCGTGGATCAATCTCGTCCAGAGCGTTTCAAAGGGGAGACGACCGAGGTGACCGAGAAGCACCGGGAGAATTGGCGCGGGTGGCTGGCCGCAGGGATCACGACCGACCAGCTGGCCCAGATCCTGTTCGACGGCCTGGAGCAAGACCAGCTGTACATCGGCGTCCAGGGCTTCCGGGAAGCGGGGCAGGACGTCGGAGAAAAGGTCAAGAACCGGGCTCAGAATATCGTCCAGGAGAAGAATCCACTCATCTCGTCATCCTGAGCGGCGAGGCAAAGCCGGGGCCTGTCATTTTGTGCTGGTTGGCCTGCAGCACCGCCGGGAAAATGCGCGTACCACCAGGCATGCCCAACGCCTGCGTCATGGCGACGACGTTGACGGGACACGCGTCACGTTGCAGAAGAGCCGTCCTCAACGGTATTGGTCTGCCCCGCGGTTCGGTCTTTGGCCTTGCAACGATCAGATCGACACCTGCCTATTGAGTGCCCTTTATCGGGCCACCGGTGCAGCGTTGGCAGTGGACGGTGTAGGCGGTGACGGCGGCGGGTCTGCTGTGCGCCGGCCAGCTCGGCGCGACTCCCCACGTCTCAGTACCCCGATCAGTAGTGAGACGTGGTCCGGCAATCTTGCATACCCCCCCGCCGGGGTCTATCCTTGCCGGCATGGCCAGCGTCGAAACTCCGCCAACCGAAGTGGCCGGCGTAGCGGAACGCCCGCGCGCCCGGCCGCCGGCGTTCCCGGGCTGCAAGCCGGTCCGCCTGCCGCGCACCGAGATCGACCGCTTCGAGGGGCGGCTCGAGTATTGGGACGCGGCTACCGAGACCGCGTGGATCTGCGAGCCCACCACTCCCTATCATGAGCGGCCGTCGCGTCTGCTGACGCGCTTGGCCGAGCTGATCGGCAGGGTGCGCGGCTCGCCGATCGAATCGTACGGCTCGATGGATCTGCTGCTGCGCGATGCCGGCGGCGAACCGCGGCGCATCATGCAGGCCGACGAGTCGGTGTACCTGCATCCGGCGCAGGCCAGGCTGCCGGGGCCCGCGGCCATGGTGGTCGGCGAGGATGACTTCCCCGATGTGGTGCTGGAGGTGGATCACACCACCGACGCACGCCGCGGCAAACTCCCGCTGTACGAATCCTGGGGATTCCCGGAAGTGTGGGTGGAGGTGCCGGACGCGCCGTCGCCGAGCCGGCCGCGGGGGCGTCGCTCGGGGCTGACGATTCACCTGCTGGAGCAGGGTCGCTACCGGGTCGCGGCCGCGAGCCGGGCGCTTCCCGGTTGGCGGGCCGAAGAGATTCACCTGGCGCTGAACGAGCCGGCGCCGTCGGCGCAGACGAGCGCGGTGGTGGAACGGGTAGCAGCGGCACTGGGTGCGCGCGAAGGTACCGGACCGGATGACGATCCACTGCTCCGCTCGCAACGGCGCCAGGGGTACGAGCGCGGCCGCGCGAAGATGGTCCGCCAGATACTGCTGTCGCGGGGCATCGAGGTTGCGGAGGGATTCCCTGCCGACGCGGCGGCGTTCGCCGCGGCATCCGAGGAGGTACTGCCGGCGGCGGCGTTCGCCTGTGCGGATGAACAGGCATTCAACGATCTCCTCGCCGATGCGCGCCGAGGATGACAGCCGGCCAACCACCACCGAACAGGGTCCGCCCCGCTTCACGCCGCTGGATGTGGACGGCGACGGACATCAGGACATCGTCGCCACGCGGACCGACGAACGTCCGCGGTGGCTGCGAGGTGACATATGGATGAGCTGATATGGGCGTCTGCATCGTCGTTGGCAGGCATGATACGCGAGCGCCGAGTAGCGGCCGTCGAGGTGGTCGCGGCGCTGCTGTCGCGCATCGAACAGGTCAACGGCGAGCTGAATGCGGTGGTGCAGCTCGCGGCTCAGCGTGCCCGGACGGAAGCGGAAGCGGCCGATGCGCAGCTTGCACGAGGCGAGACGCGGGGGCCGCTGCACGGCGTCCCCATCACCATCAAGGACTCGCTGGATACGGCCGGCATCGTCTCCACCGGCGGCACCACGGGGCGGCGTGAGTTCGTTCCCGACCACGATGCGACCGTGGTCCGGCGACTGCGCGATGCCGGCGCTATCATTCTCGGCAAGACCAACACCCCGGAGCTGACGCTGGCGCGGGGCTTCGAGACCGACAACGAGGTTTACGGCCGCACCAACAACCCGTTTGATGTCGCGCGTACGAGCGGCGGCAGCAGCGGCGGCGCGGCGGCCATCATCGCCGCGGGTGGATCGCCACTCGACATCGGCAGCGATACCGGCGGCAGCATCCGGGTGCCCGCGCACTGCTGCGGGATCACCGGGCTGCGACCGACCTCCGGCCGCGTTCCCCGCACCGGGCACATCGTGCCCTACGGGCTCGGCTCGTTGGATTCGCTCACCACGCTGGGGCCGATGGCGCGCGCGGTGGAGGACCTGGCGCTTACGCTGCCGGTCATCAGCGGCGTGGACTGGCGCGATCCAACGGTGGTCCCGTTGCCGCTGGGGGACCCCGAGGCGGTCGACACTTCAGGATTGCGCGTTGCGATCTTTATCGATAACGGCATTGTCACTCCGACCGCGGAGACGGCGGCGGCGGTCGAGCGTGTCGCGAACGCACTGAGCGGTGGCGGCGGTGCACCGGCACTGGTTGCGCTGGTAGACGAGTCGAGACCGGATGCGGTCCCGCGCACGATGGAGATGTTCAGTCGCCTCTGGTCCACCTACGCACCGGGCTGGCGCGCCAAGCTGTTGCAGCGCGCCGGGACTCCCCCCGACGCCGGCAAGTCCGAGCCTGACCAGGACGATCGCCGGCCGGCCACCAGGCTCGCGCTCGCAGATCTCGACGAGGAGTTGGCGGCGTATCGCTCCGATATGTTGGCCTATATCGAGCGATACGACGCGATCGTGTGCCCGGTATGTGCGTACCCTGCCCTGCCCCACGGCGGCTCGGATGAGCATGGTTCGGCTTTCGCCTATACGATGGCCTTCAACCTGACCGGCTGGCCAGTGGTGGTCGTGCGTGCCGGCACCTCCCCGGAGGGCCTGCCGATCGGCATTCAGATCGTTGCCCGGCCGTGGCACGAGCACGTCGCGCTGGCGCTCGCCGCGCACGTCGAGGCGGTTCTGGGAGCATGGCCGCGACCTTCGATCTGATGCTCAGCCGCAGGGCCGGCCGACGCCAAGTGATTGGGCGAACAGTCGAGAGCCGAACGAGCAGGGCCCAGTGTTAGCCAGCGCCGAGGTCCGTTCGCCGAGCACGTCAGTCGATGTCAACGCCGTCTTGGGGAACGGTTGCTGGACACAACCTGAGCGCAGCATTGTGGGCGTGCCGGCGGATGTGATTCCATGTCGGCCGATGTGGGGACGTTGGCAGTGGAGGGTGTGGCGTATATGGGCGGTGATGGCGGCGGGTCTGCTGTGCGCCGGCCAGGTCGGCGCGGATCCCCAGGTCGCGGTTACGCCGATCAGCACTGAGACGAGCTGCGCGGGAGTGTTCGTGGCGCAGCCGCTGCCGCACACGGTGGAGCCGGTGCCGAACCTGCCGATGCCGTTCGACAGCAACGGCGCGGGCGTCGCCATCGCCGACCTCGACGGCGACGGCTGGCTGGACGTGGTGCTCGGCGGTCTGCACGGCCCGGCGACGGTACTCTGGAACCGGGGCGGGCCCGGCGATCTGGCGTTCGACGCCGTCACGCTCGAGCTCGTCGGGGCGCGCGCGGTGGCCATCGTGGACGTGGACGGCGACGGCCATCAGGACATCGTCGCCACGCGCACCGACGAACGCCCGCGGTGGCTGCGGGGCAGCGGCGGACGCGCCTTCCGGATCGTGGACGACGAACAGTTCATCGCCCGCCATCCCATTTACTCGATGGCGTGGGGCGATCTCGATGGCGACCGGGATCTCGACCTCGTCGGCGCCACCTACGACGCCGAGTTGGAGCGATACGAGGCCATGGAGGCATATCGGAACTTCGTGACGACCAACGTTTCGTCTGCCCGGACCCGGCAGCGGGGTGTCTGGTACTACGAAAACCTGGGGCCGCGCGACCGGCGCAGCCCGTTCGAGCACGGCGAGTTTCAGTTCCGGGCACAGCGCCTCGCCGAGGGCGCGATGGCACTGGCCATCGTGCTGACCGACATCGATGGCGACGCGCTGAGCGACATCGTGGTGGGCAACGACTACGACGTCCCCGACAACGTGTTTCTCCGTACCCCCGATCCGACGCGCCCGCACCGGTCGTGGTGGCGCCCGGGCAGCCCGTTCCCGGTGACCACCCGCAACACCATGGGATTCGCCACCGGCGATGTGGACAACGACGGCCGGATCGAACTGTTCGCGGCGGACATGAGCCCCTACCGCTCGGGCTCGGACATCGACGAAGCCTGGGGGCCGCTGCTGCAACCGGGCGGAGCGGCGACCCCGGTCGGCGACGGCGTGCAGGCCGCGGCCAACGTGCTCCAGACCCGGCAGCAGGACGGCTCGTACGTGGATACGGCTGCCCGGTCAGGAGTCGCGGCTACCGGCTGGAGCTGGTCGGCGCAGTTCGGCGATCTGGACAACGACGGCGACCTGGACCTGTACGCCGTCAACGGCATGGTCGGCGACCCGTTCGGCAAACTGGAGGACGCCGAGCTGGTCGAGGAGAACCAGGCGCTGCGCAACGTGGGTGGGGGCCGCTTCGTGGCCGCTCCCGAATGGGGCCTGGGCGCCACCGAGAGCGGGCGCGGCATGGCGGTCGGCGATCTCGACCGCGACGGCGACCTGGACATCGTGGTCAACAACTACCGGGCGCCGGCGCTGCTGTTCGAGAACCGCCTGTGCGGCGGGGCGAGCCTGCAGGTGGACTTGGTCTGGTCCGGCACGGCCAATCCGTTCGCGCTCGGCGCCTCTTTGCGGCTCGACACCGACGCCGCCGGCTACCGGCGCGACGTGCAGGCGACCAGCGGCTATCTGTCCGGCAACCCGCCGCGCGTCCACTTCGGCTTCCCCGCCGGCGAGCGCCCGCTGCGGCTCACCATCCGCTGGCCGGACGGATCCGAGGACGTGGTCGACGAGGCGCACGGCCTCGCGGCCGACGCAATGCTGACCGTCACCAGAGGCATGCTGGGGCAATAGTCAGGACCATCACCGGTGTGCCCGTTGCTCCCCGGCATTCGCCTATGTGTTATTGTGATCGTCATGAATGCCAAGCAACTGCTCGCGGAAGCGTTGCGACTCCCTGATGAAGAACGGGCCGCGATAGCCGGTCATCTGATCAAGAGTCTTGACCGGCAAATCGACGAGGATGTCGAAGCGGCATGGTCGATCGAGATTGGACGGCGGCTGCGGCGGCTGGAGGCCGGGGTGGCCGAGACGATCCCATGGGCGGAGGCACGTCGCCGTATCCTCGCGGCAACAGGCCGTGGCACAACGTCGACCGGCGTATTGGAGCCGCCGCTTGACCAGTCGGGGGCGACGGTCGTGAGTGCACCGGACACTCTCCGAGACGAGACGTGGTCCACAACCTGATTGGGAAATCAACGCACCGGCACACGCCGAGTACGGGAGCAGGAGGAGCAACCCGTTGCCCCGTGCGGTGACCGCTCCGCGGGGTGGAGGGCGGTTCCGCGGTGGCGTGCGCTGGATCGCCGTGCTGCTGCTGGCGGCCGCCGCGGCGGCGCCCCTGGCCGCCGAGCCGCACTCCTCGCACTCGGTCGCGCGGCAGTGGAACGAACTGCAACTGCAGGCGATCCGCAAGGACTACGCCTTTCCCACCATTCACGCGCGCAACCTGTACCACGTGTCGGTGGCGATGTGGGATGCGTGGGCGGCATACGACGAGCACGCGCAGCCGGTCCTGGCCGACGAGCGGGCGGCAGCCGACGACGTGGCCGCCGCCCGCCACGAAGCGATCAGCTACGCCGCCTACCGCGTGTTGTACGCCCGCTACCTGGGCTCGCCCGGCGCCTACCTCACGGTGCCGAATTTCGACGAGCTGTTCGACTCGTTCGGCTACGACTACACCGACTTCCGGCTGCAAGGCGACGATCCGGCCGCGGTAGGCAACCGGATCGCCAAGCGGGTGCTCGACCACGGCTACGACGACGGCGCCGACGAGCTCGGCAGCTACGCGTTCGAGTACGACTACGGTCCCGTGAATCCGCCGCTGGTGGTCGCGAATCCGGGCACCAGCGGCGTGCTCGATGCCAACCGCTGGCAGCCGCTGTCGCTGCGCCTGCGCATCGACCAGGCCGGCAACGTGGAGCCGGGGGCGGTGCAACGGTTCGTCGGCTCGCACTGGGGGCATGTCACGCCGTTCGCACTCGCCGCCGCCGATCGGGCGGCCCCCGGCGTGTACCACGACCCGGGGCCGCCGCCCCACCTCGGCGGCGAGGGCAGCGCCGCGTACCAGGAGGTGTTCAGCGAGGTGATCGGTTACGGCGCCACCCTCACCCCCGACGACGGCGTGCTGATCGACATCTCCCCCGGCGCGCACGGCAACAACAGCCTCGGCGCCAACGACGGCACCGGGCATCCGCTGAACCCGGTGACCGGTAAGCCGTACGCCCCGAACGTGGTCAAGCGCGGCGACTGGACCCGGGTCATCGCCGAGTTCTGGGCCGACGGCCCCGAGTCGGAACTGCCGCCGGGGCACTGGAACACGCTGGCCAACTACCTCACCGACCACCCGCTGCTGGAGCGGCGCATCGGCGGCGCCGGTGCGGTGCTCGACCCGCTCGAATGGGACGTCAAGCTGTACCTGGCGCTGAACGGCGCCCTGCACGACGCCGCGGTGTGCGCCTGGGGCATCAAGGGCCACTACGACTACGTGCGCCCGATCACCGCCATCCGCCGCATGGCGGAGTTGGGCCAGTCGTCCGACCCGGAGTTGCCCGCCTACCACCCGCAAGGCCTGCCCCTGCAGCCGGGGCTGGTGGAGCTGATCACCGCCGCGAGCGCCGCACCGGGCGAGCGCAACGAGCACTTGGCCGAATTCGCCGGCGAGGTCGCGGTGCTGGCTTGGCGCGGCAAGCCGGCGGAGCCCGATTCCTACGGCGGCGTCGGCTGGGTGCGCGGCGTCGAATGGGTGCCCTACCAACGCGACAGCTTCGTCACGCCGCCGTTTGCCGGCTACGTGTCGGGGCACAGCACGTTCAGCCGCGCGGCAGCGGAGGTGCTGGCCCGCTTCACCGGCAGCGCGTTCTTTCCCGGCGGACTGGGCGAGTTCGTCGCCCCCGCGCACGACTTCCTGGCCTTCGAGTCGGGGCCGACCGAGCCGCTCACCATGCAGTGGGCGACCTACTACGACGCGGCCGACGAGGCCGCGATCTCACGGCTGTACGGCGGCATCCATCCGCGCGTCGACGACCTGCCGGGCCGCCGCATCGGCGCCCTGATCGGCAGCGCCGCCTACGAGCGGGCGCAGGCCTACTTCACCGGCACCGCGACTCCCGCGGCAGCCGCTCCGGACCGCGACTGACCGTCCAAGGTTATGTTCGATTTACGTCCCGGCGCCGAGACGACCGTCACCGGTTTGAAGCATCGCCGCGCGTGCGCCGTTAGGATACTATGAGATGAGCACCGTAACCATGCCCTACGACGACTCGGAACTCCACCGCATCGGCGAGTACGTTCGCGCACACCTCTACGACTGGCTCAACGAAGTGGCGCCGCACGTGATCTCCGGGCCCCAGATCCTGGAACGCATGGACCAGCGCTTCGGGACGCAACAGGCCCTGATGGACGCCCGCTTCGAGACGCAGCAGGAGACGATGGACGCCCGTTTCGAGGCCCAAACCGAGGTGATGAAGACCGGCTTTGCCGCCGTCGACAAGCGCTTCGAGACGCAGCAGGAGACGATGGACGCCCGTTTCGAGGCCCAAACCGAGGTGATGAAGACCGGCTTTGCCGCCGTCGACAAGCGCTTCGAGGCGCAGCAGGAGACGATGGACGCCCGTTTCGCGGCCCAAACCGAGGTGATGAAGGCCGGCTTTGCCGCTGTCGATAGACGCTTCGAGGCGGTCGACAATCGCTTCGAGGCCCAAACCGAGGTGGTGAAGGCCGGCTTTGCCGCCGTCGATAAACGCTTCGAAGCGGTCGACAAGCGCTTCGAGGCCCAAACCGAGGTGATGAAGGCCGGCTTTGCCGCCGTCGATAAACGTTTCGAGGCCGAACGCGAGGTGATGAAGGCCGGCTTTGCCGCCGTCGATAAACGCTTCGAGGCCGAACGCGAGGTGATGAAGGCCGGCTTTGCCGCCGTCGATAAACGCTTCGAGGCGGTCGACAAGCGCTTCGAGGCCCAAACCGAGATGATGAAGGCCGGCTTTGCCGCTGTCGATAAACGCTTTGAGGCGGTCGACAAGCGCTTCGAGGTCGAACGCGAGGTGATGAAGGCCGGCTTTGCCGCTGTTGACAAACGCTTCGAAGCGGTCGACAAGCGCTTCGAGGCCGAACGCGAGGTGATGAAGGCGGGCTTTGCCGCCGTCGACAAACGCTTCGAGGCCCAACAGGCGGCAATGAAGACCCAACAGTGGATCGTCATCATTGGTTTCGCCTTGCTGGGCACGATGGTATCCATCCTGGGCCTCACCTGAGCGGCGCTTGGAGCCATGACGAACCGATGATCGAGATCGCGAGACAGGAGATTGCCGATATTCCATGCCTCGTTTTGCGTGAGACGCGCGTCAGCGAGGCACCGGTGGTGATCCACTACCACGGCTGGACCGGGGACAAGGGCAGCATCGAGAGGCCGGATCAGTCGCTGGTGCAGTTGGCCTCCGCCGGCTTCCTGGTGGTCGCCCCCGACGGTTACGAACATGGCGAGCGCCGGACCGATGCGTGGTTCCGTGCCCAGCTCAACGGCTGGGCGTTCGTGTGCGAGGCGATGGACCGGACTCGCCGGGAGGCGCCGGCGCTGTTCGAAGCGGTGCTGGAGCTGCCGCACGGTTGCGCCACCCGCCCGCAGGTCAGCGGCTTGTCGATGGGCGGACTGATCGCCCAGATGGTGTTCGCCGAAAACCGGACGTTGGTGTCGCTGGTTTCGGTGGTCGGCCGTTCCAGTTTCTTCCAGGCCGATGAGTGGTGCCGGCAGGCCCAGCGGGGCACTTGGTGCGACTCGTGGTGCGCCGAGCATGCGACCCAATCCCATCCGGAACGGTTTGCGGACCGGCCGGTGCTGTTCATCGACGGCGGCCTCGACACCGACTGCCCGGCCGCGACCAACGCGGAGACGGTGCGGCTGATCAACGCCCGCGGCGGCAAGGCGGAGCACTTCGTCGATCCGGAAGTGGGTCACGCCTTTTCACCCGGCATGCGGGCCAGATACGTGAACTGGTTGATCGGTCACGGCGAGTTGCCCCTGGCTTGAGGCTCGTGAGCATGGATGCCACATCCTGCGGCGCGGCGGTGGCGAGCATCGTGCCGGTACTCGATGAGCGCGTGCGGCAACTGATGGGCGCCAACCACGGACGAATATGAGTCGCCGTCGTGGACTATGACCGCCAGGACTTCGCGCCGTGCAATACGCTGCACTTCCGTCCCGATGGCGCACTGGTTGGAGACGTGTCGTTCTTCTCGCGTGACGGCGAATGTCACCTGTTCTACCTGAGCAAACGCAACGACGACCCGCCCCGCCTGCCCCACAACCAGCTCGACCACGCGGTGAGCACCGATCTGCTGCACTGGGAACGGCTGCCCCCGGCGCTGCTGCCCGGCGAGCCGGGCACCGCCGACGCGACCGGCATCGGTGGCTGCACCATCGTGCCGGACCGGGGCATCTACCACATGTTCTACGCCGGCACCGTCAACGAGGTGATCTACCATGCGCGCAGCACCGACCTGACCCGCTGGCACAAGGACTCGCCCCTGAGGCCGCTGGTGGTGCCCGATCCGCGCTGGTACACGCCACATACCGCGCCGCCCGAGGAGGGGCGCGCCTGGCGCGACCCGTTCCTGTTCCGCGACCCCGCCGGCGACCGGCACTGGCTGCTGGTCACCGCCCGCCTGAGGGAGGGGGCGCCCACCGAGCGCGGCTGCGTCGGGCTGGCGGTGAGCGAGGATCTGGAGCATTGGGAGGTCAAGCCGCCGCTGTACGCCCCCCACATCTGCAACGCCCCCGAGGTATGCGAGCTGTTTGCCATGGACGGCCGCTACTACCTGTTCTTCTCGCACGGCGAGACCTTCACCTGCCGCTACCGGGTGGCCGAGCGCTGGGACGGCCCCTACCGGCGCCCGCCCGACGACCTGCTGCTGCCGCCCTGGATGTACGCGCCGCGCAGCGTGTGCATGGACGGCAACCGCTACCTGATCCCCTGGGTCGCCGACCACCTGAGCGGCCGCGACGGCTATCAGCCCGACTACGCGCCGGTCTGGGGAGGCGATGGGTTCACCTGGGGCGGCGTGCTCGGCACCCCGCAACTCATGCGCGCGCTGCCCGACGGCCGCCTCGTGCTGTGCTATCCCGAGATCGTCGAGCGCCTGCTGGGCGAGCGCCTGCTCGGACCCGGCGCATGGCGGTACGCGGCCACCGAGCACGGCGCGTGGGAGTTGGGCATGGACGGCATCAGCGGCTGTTCGGACCACGGCGTGGCGCGGGCGATGCTGCCGGCAGAGGGCGGCAACTTCCGCGTCTCCTGCATGCTGACCATCGCA
Organism: Spirochaetia bacterium; assembly: GCA_965262935.1. GTDB lineage: Bacteria > Spirochaetota > Spirochaetia > SZUA-6 > Bin103 > Bin103. Next base: position 4,769,629 of record OZ253572.1, read on the forward strand.
GGCGGCGGCGCGGCGGGCTTGATCGTGCGCGGCAACGAGCGCGGCGACGGAGGCTACTACGTGCGGGTCGAGCCGGGCATGAAGTCGGTGTCGCTGTGGCGCTATCCCCGCCCCTGGGTGGTGGCGCGACCGCTGGCGGCGAGGACCCTGCCCGATATCGATTTCGACGGCCCGCTGGAGGTGAAGGTCCTGCTGCACCGGCACGTGCTCGACGCCTACCTGGACGGCCGGCACCTGTTTTCGGCCCCCGTGCACGACCGCCGGGAAGGCCGCTTCGGCGTGTTCGTGGAGGATGCCCGCACCCGGTTCGGCGAGCTCGATGCCCGCGAGTTGAACGAATAGCGGGTCGCATGGACGAGGCGCACCGCCCGCAGTTTCACTTTACCTGCCGCTCCGGCTGGCTGTGCGATGTCAACGGGCCGATCTTCCACGCCGGCGAATACCACCTGTTCTACGAGTACAACCCGGCCGCTCCCACCTGGACCTATACCAACATGCACTGGGGCCACGCCGTCAGCCCCGACCTGCTGCACTGGCGCGAACTGCCACCGATGCTCGCCCCCGATCGGCACGGGCCGGTCAACTCCGGCTCGGTCGCGGTGGACTGGCACGACACCAGCGGTCTGGCCGCCGGCCGGGGACCGGTGCTGGTGGCGCTGTACACCGAGGGACGCTACCTGCTGCCGGCCAACGGGCCGGCGGCGCAGTCGCTCGCCTACAGCAGCGACCGCGGGCGCACCTGGACCAGGTTTGCCGGCAACCCGGTGCTCGGACCCACCACGCACTTCGCCCGCGATCCCAAGGTGCTGTGGTCCGAGCTCGGCGACGAGCGCGACCACACGTTCGGACTGTTGTCGTCGCCGAACCTCCGGGAATGGCGGCTGGAGAGCACCCTGGAGATGCCCACCGCGTGCGACTGCCCCGACCTGTTCACGCTGCCGGCTGACGGCGATCCAGACGACCTGCGCTGGGTATTCTGGGGCGGCGACGGCACCCACGCGATCGGCGCGTTCGACGGCCGCGGCTTCACCGTGGACGGCGGCATCGCGGCGCCGCTCGTGCCCTACGACCGCAACGGCGCGGCCGGATTCGCGGCCAAGGTATTCGGGGGGCTGCCCGCGGACGACGGGCGCGCGATCCAGATCGCCTGGCTGCGCAACGGCGCCTATCCCGGCATGGCGTTCAGTCAGCAACTGACCTTCCCCTGCGAACTGAGCCTGCGCACCGGCGCCGGTCCGGGGCGCAGCGCACGGGTGTGCCGGCAGCCGGCGCGCGAGATCGAGCTGCTGTACCGCCGGCGGCACCACTGGCGGGACGTGGCGCTGGCGCCGGGGCACGATCCGTTAGCGGCGGTCGAAGGCGAGCTGTTCGACATCGAGGTCGAGCTGCAGCCAGGCACGGCGCAGCGCGTGGCGTTCACGCTGCACGGCCGCACGGTGACATACGACGCCCGCACCCGGCGGCTGACGTGCATGGACCGGGCGGTCGAGCTGACGCCAGCCCCCGGCACCGGCAGCATCGCGCTGCGCATGCTCGTCGATCGCAACTCGATCGAGATCTTCGCCGACGCCGGCGCTGTAGCACTCGCCTTCTCCATTCTGCCGCGTGCCGGGCAGGCCGACCTGCGGCTGGCGGCATCCGGCGGCACGGCCAGAGTCGTCTCTCTGAACGTGTCCGAACTCGCCTCGATCCACGCCTGAACAGCTTATCCGCTCGCCGCGGGCGGTACCTCCGCACGTCCGCCGCTCCGCCGCGCCACGCAATTTGACGGCACGGCGTGGCCGCCTTAGAGTGGAGCGCACTTACGCAGTTGCCTTGAGGAGGTGTACTCATGCGAAGAAGAGCAATCATGCTGGTCGCCCTCGCCCTTGCGGGCGGCCTGATCTGGACCCAACAGGTCGTGGCGCAGCGCGTCACCCTGACCGTGTCATTGGGCGCGTCGGAAGTTCACGAAGCCTGGTACCGGCTGTACGAGGAGCAGCACCCGAACGTCAGGATCGAGAGCTTCGTGGTGCCGGGAGCCTCGATGGAGGACTTTCTGCGCGCCAGAGCCGCCGGGGGTACGCTGCCCGATCTGTTCGCGATCAACAGCAACGCCTTCGGCCACAAGTTCATGGAGGACGGCTTCACGGCCGATCTCGCCGCCACCGCGGCCGCGGCCAACACGCTGCCGGGACTGCGCGAACCGTTCACCACCGCTGCCGGCCATGTCTACGGCATACCGGTGGGCACCGCCACCACCTGGATGTACTACAACCGGGAGCTGATCGCGGAGGCCGGCATCTCGACGATTCCGACGACCTGGGACGAGTTCATCGCGGCCCTCGAGAAGCTCAAGAGCAAGCGCATCGCGGGCACCATCATCGACAAGGACGGCTTCGGCAACACCTGGTTCAGCTACATCTTCGCCCAGAAGGTGGTGCCGGGCGAGCCCGATTTCGTCGCCAAGATAGCGCGCGGCGAGTTCGACTTCACGCAGCCCGGCGTGGCCGACATCTTCGCCAAGGTGAAGTATCTGACCGACAACGGATTGGCCCACAGGGCGTTCATGAGCACCAACAACGCGCAAGCCTCCGGTCTGTTCCTGCAGGGACGGGCGGCGACCTACTTCGCCGGCAGTTGGCAGGCGAGCCAGCTGCTCAGCGGCGACATCGACGCCGGCATCTTCTTCCCGGCGGTCAAGGACGCCGGCGAAACGACCATGGGGGTGCTGGTACCCGAGACCGGCGCGGGCGTGAGCGCGGCGTCGGAGAACAAGGATGCCGCCATCGAGCTGCTCGACTGGATGTTCGGGGACGGCTATGCGTTCTACCAGAACGGGATGGGCAACATTCCGAGCGTGCTCGAGGTGGTCGGCGAGGTGAAGCTCGATGCGCGCGTGATCCGGGTGCTCGACGAGGTGAAGGGCTATCCGCAGACCCGGCTGTGGTTCCAGTACCTGCCGTCGGAGACGCTGCCCCTGGTCACCAAACTGCTCGACCAGGTTCTGCTCGGAGATCTGACTCCGCAGGAGGCTGCAGAGGAGCTCCACCATGCGGCCCGCGACGCCGTAATGCAGTAGCGGACCGGCGGAGCGCAGGGTGAGCGGCTTCACCCTGCGCTCACCCTATGCAGATCAAGTATCATCAGCAGCGCTTCATCGTCGGTCTGCTGTTCGTGGTTCCGGCGCTGACCGTGGCGGTGGTGTTCTTCGTCTACCCGATCGCCCTGACCCTGCGCTACAGCTTTACCAACTGGGACGGCCTGTTTCCGCAGGCGGATTTCGTGGGATTGAAGAACTTCGCCGTCGTGCTCGGCGAGCGTTCGATCAAGCGGGTGTTCTTCAACACCTTCTACCTGGTAGTCCTCTACGTGCCGGTCCTGAACGTCCTGGCAGTGCTGATTGCGGTGCACATCCACAACGTGATCCGGCTCAAGAACGTCTACAAGGCGATCATGTATCTGCCGCAGATGCTGTCGCTGACGGTGGTCGGATTCGTGTGGAAAGTGATCTATTCGTACGACGGCGGGCTGATCAATGCAGCGATGATCATGCTCGGGCTGGAGTGGTATACGCAGGACTGGCTCGGGCAGCGCAATACCGTGCTGCCGGCAATGAGCCTCACCATCGTCTGGTCCGCGCTCGGCTACTTCATCCTCATCTACCTGGCGGGATTGAATGCGATTCCGCGCGAGCTGTACGAATCCGCCGACGTCGATGGCGCCGGCCCCTTCAAGCAGTTCGTATTCATCACCATCCCGATGCTCGCGCAGGCGATCACCATCAGCGTCACCCTCGCCGCCATCGGCATCCTGGGCCTGTTCGACCTGCCGTTCGTGCTCACCGAAGGCGGTCCCGGCTATCTTTCGGAGACGCTCGCACTGCGCGTCTACATGTACGCCTTCGCCCAATTACGCATCGACTACGGGCTGGCGATGGCGGTGATCCTGGGGATCATCTCGGTGCTCGCCGCACTCATTCTGCTGAAGCTGTTCCGGAAACGGGAGGAGGTGTACGGCTGATGGCGGCGCCCGGCCATCGACGAAAATCGAGGCTCGTGTCGAACGTGGTGCTGATCTTGTTCTGCGTCCTTACGTTCATTCCGGTCTGGTACTTCCTGAACAACGCCTTCAAGGAGGAGAAGTACGTCTACCGCAACCCGCTGACCATCACGCCGGAGCAGTTCACTACCGACAACGTGGTGCGGGCGTTCAACCACCTCAAGTACGGTCGCTCGTTTCTGAACAGCTTCATCTTCGTGACCACCTCGTGTGCGCTGCTGGTGTTCCTCGCCGCGCTCGCTTCCTATGCCATCGCGGTGGTCGGAGGCAGGCTGCTGGGTGCCATCTACGTCGGTTTCGTCCTGATGATCACGTTGCCGTTCGGGCTGGCGATGATTCCGCTGGTGTCGCTGCTCAGAGACCTGGGGCTGCTGAACACCTACCTGGGAACGTCGCTCGTCTACACGGCCACCGCCATACCGTTCGCGGTGTTCCTCTACACCGGCTACATCAGAACCATTCCGCGCGACTTCGAAGACGCGGCCAGGATAGATGGCTGCGGCATGTTCCGCACCTTTGCGTCGGTGTATCTGCCGCTGCTCGGTACCGTCACGATCACGCTGCTGATTCTGCGCGGCGTGGCGATCTACAACGATCTGCTGATCCCGCTGTTGACCATCAGCGACGTGTTCAAGGTGCCGCTCTCCTTGCGGCTGTACTCGTTCGCCACGGAGCGGATCATCTACTGGGAACTGCTGTTCGCCGGCACCTTTCTGGTCAGCATTCCGGTCATCGTCGCGTTTCTGTTCCTGCAGCGGTTCATCACCAGCGATGCGATCGGCGGCGCCATCAAGGGCTGATGGAGCACGCCCGCGAGCTGCGCGAGCGCTACCAGGCCGACCCGCACCGGCCGCGCTACCATTTTTCTGGCGCCGGAGGGGGTGTGCCAATCGTGCAGCCGTGGCCGCAGCCGAGCGCCTCGTTCCTCCCCGACCCGCTGGACGGCCGAGCCGACGTGCGGGTGCAGGAGGCGCCGTTTGCGCTGCGCCAGGGAGAATCCTTGCAGTTGCGCATCTACCTCGACCGGTCGGTGCTGGAGGTGTTCGCCAATGGCCGCCAGTGCATGGCGCAGCGCATCTACCCGACACGCGGCGACAGCACCGGCGTCGCGCTATTCAGCCGCGGCGGCGCTGCCACGGTCCGGCGCCCGCGGGCCTGGGACCTGGCCGCCACCAACCCCTGGTGAACCGCCCGCGTTCCCGGCCGGCGGCCGGTCAGCTACGGCGGCTACGGCTCTGGTGACAGAATCGGCGACCCGGCGCGGGGAGTTGGCTGGCCGACGAAACGTCCCGCCCCGTCGGGATACGGCAGGTCGGCGTGCCGGGCGCTCAGCCGGGCAAGCCGGTCGGCGAGCGCGGCTGCCGGCGGGCAACTGCGCCGGGTCTCCAAGTTCACGTGCAGCAGGAGATGCTCGGCGGTGGCGGCGAGCGTGCCGGCGCCGTTGTGCAGGCGGTGAAACAGGTGCAGCTTCCTGCCCGCGCCGGCCAGGAGCTGGGTCGTGACCCGAATCGGTTCGCCCGCCCGCACCTCGTCCAGGTGGCGGAGGTGGGTCTCCACGGTGAAGTAGCTCCTGCCGCCGGCGATGTAGTCGGCGTCGGCGCCGACCAACTCCATGGTGCGGTCGGTGGCCTGCGCGAACAGTTCCAGGTAGTGGGCTTCGTTCACGTGGCCGTTGTAGTCGGTCCAGCTCTGCGGGACCTGCCTGGCCACGGTGACCGGGAGCGGGCCGGCGCCGGCCTCCGACTGGCTCAGGCTGCATTCATGGAGCGCAATCGTGGCGCCGGCGCCGTGGTCGTTCTGCTTCAGGGCGCGCAGGATGGCAACCAGGTTGTCGTCGCGTTTGCGCTCCAGTTGCGGAATGTCGTAGGCACCGGACTGGCGGTCGGACTGGCTCGCGATCCGTTCGACCAGGTCCGCGGTCAACTCGGGTACGTCGGTCAGCCGTGACCAGTCCCACTGCAGGGCGGGGCCGAACTGCGCGATGAAGTGCTTGATGCCGGCGGCGCCGCCGGCGATCCGGTAGGTCTCGAACAACCCCATCTGCGCCCAGCGCAAGCCAAAGCCGAGGCGGATCGCGTCGTCGATCTCCGCGGTGGTGGCAACATCGTCCCGGATCAGCCACAGCGACTCGCGCCACACCGCTTCCAGAAGCCGGTCGGCGACGTGGGCGGCGATCTCCTTGCGGATCAGCAGCGGATGCATGCCGATGCACCGCAGTACGCCGGCGGCGTGATCGCGCATCGCAGCCGGGGTCGCCGCCGACGCCACCACCTCCACCAGCGGCAGGAGATACACCGGATTGAACGGGTGGCATACCAGGATCTGCTCCGGATTGCGGGCGCCGCGTTGCAGCTCGGAGGGAGTGAAGCCGGAAGTGGACGAAGCCAGCGGCGCGTGCCGCGGTGCGTGGCGCTGAATCTCAGCCACAGCACGGTGCTTGTCGGACAACCGTTCAGGCACGCTCTCCTGGACCCAGTCGGCATCGGCAACCGCGTCGGCGATGGTACCGCACCACAGTAGCGAACCTTCGGGAGGCAGGGCGCGGTCGTACAGCGCCGGCAGGCTGCGGCGGGCATTGTCCAGCACCGCCTGCAGGCGTTGTTCGGCATCCGCGGCGGGGTCGAACACCGCGACGTCCCAGCCGTTCAGCAGGAAGCGCGCCGCCCAGCCGCTGCCGATCACGCCGGCTCCGATGATGGCGGCCTTCAGCGCGGGGCCCGCTTGGTCAGCTGCAGCCGCCGGCGGACCTGTTCCGGTCCGATCACGGTGGCGCCCAGGCTCTCGATGATGGTGACGGCGCGCTCGACGAGCTGCGCGTTGGTCGCCAGCACGCCCCTGGAGAGGTACAGATTGTCTTCCAGGCCGACGCGCACGTTGCCGCCGGCGAGCACGGCCGCGGCGACGTAGGGCATTTCGTTGCGGCCCAGCGCAAAGGCCGAGAACTCCCAATCCCGCGGCACGTTGTTGACCATCGCCAGATACGTGTGCAGGTCGTCCGGCGCACCCCACGGAACCCCCATGCAGAGCTGCAGCAGCGGCGGGGGTTGCACGATGCCCTCCTCCGCCAGCCGCTTGGCGAACCACAGATGGCCGCTGTCGAACGCCTCGATCTCCGGCTTCACCCCCAGGTCACTCATCATCGCCGCCATGGCCCGCAACATGCCCGGCGTGTTGGTCATCACGTAGTCGGCCTCGGCATAGTTCATGCTGCCGCAGTCGAGGGTGCAGATCTCGGGCAGGCACTCGGCGATGGGGGCCATGCGCTCGCCGGCGCCCGCCATGTCGGTGCGGGGATGCGGGGGCAACGGCTGCTCGGGACTGCCGAATATCATGTCGCCGCCCATGCCGGTGGTCAGGTTGAGCACCACGTCGATGTCCGCGGCGCGAATCCGGTCGGTCACTTCGCGGTAGTACTCGGTGTTGCGGCTGGGCTCGCCGGTTTCGGGGTCGCGCACATGGCAGTGCACGATCGCCGCGCCGGCCCTGGCCGCGTCCAGCGCGCTGGCGGCGATCTGCCGCGGGCTGCGGGGCACATGCGGGCTGCGCTCCTGGGTGTTGCCGGCACCGGATACGGCCGCGGTGATGAACACCTCCCGGGCGATCGCAAGTGGCATCGGCTGGCCCCGAGGTCGCGCCGCCGTCAGGCGACGGCCTGCGGGTCGGGCCAGGCGCCGTGCCCGATGAGCCGCATGCGCTCCGCCCGCGCCAGCATGCGCAGGCGCGATTCGAGCTCCTCGCGCTCGCTGTAGCAGCCGCGCAGCCAGCGGCGGCCGGTGGCGGAATCGAAGGCGGTGCGGCCATGCAGCAGGCGGCGGTTGTCGAAGCAGGCCATCTCTCCCGCGCACAGCCGCATGCGGAGCTGGTTGCCGGGGTCGTTCGCCAGGCGCTGGAAGCGCTTGAAGGCGGCGTAGAACGCCTTGATGGTGGCCATGTCGCCGCTCATCGGGTTGCGCAGCCACCAAGTGTAGCGCACCGCGGCGACGTCGCCCGCCGCATCCAGCTCCAGAACCGGGGCGTGGAAGCGGTGATCGGAATCCCGGTTGCGGGTGCCGAACGGCACGGCCACGGTGGCCAGCACCTCGAAGTCGGCGGGCGACTCGGTCCGGAGTTGCTCGGCCACGGCGTACGCGTCCACGAAGACGCTGTCGCCGCCGGTGCAGGAGTTGTGCAGGCAGAACAGGAATTGCAGACCGGGCACGTATTCGCGCGTGCACAGGTCGTTGTGCGCCGCCAGAGCGACGCTGGTGAAGGCGTTGCTGTCGGCATCGGGGCGGCTCACCACCTCCCAGATCTCCCCGAAGTTGGAGTTGCGCGGGCAGCCGATGAGGCGCGGAATTTCCGGCACGATGTCCGGCTCCGGGGGCAGATGTTCGATGATGCCGAGCCCGTCGACGTGGATCCCCGTCAACCAGGAGCGCAACGCCGCCTCGTCGCCGCCGCGGATGGCGCTGCCCGCCACCCGAACCAGCGGCGTGTGTTGTGCCCGCCCGGTCTGCCACAGGCGGCGCCGCGGCAGGCCGGAGCCGGCGGGCGACTCGGGGCGATGCCACCACAACCAGCCAGGATGGTAGAGGCTCACGAGGCCCTCCGGGTGCCAGGTAACCGCGAGCCGGCCGTCCGGCAGCACCTCCACCGCGGCGGCGTACAGATCGTCCGGCAGGTCGACCAGCATGATCACCTGCTCCCGGGTCACCGGATGAATGGTGCCGAGGTCCGGACTGAACTCGCGCAGCCACAGGGCGGGCAGGAGGCTGGCGCTGCCATCAGACCAGCGCACCTCCACGTCGCCTTCCACGACCCGTGCGGCGCTGAGCGCCTCAGTCACGGGATAAGCATCGAAATCCGGCACCGACAACGTCTCGGTCATGGCACCCTCCGGCAAGTAAGGCTCTGTAGCTTCCGTAATAATCCATGCATGCCCGGTTTGGCAACCCGCCACCATTCATTTTTTTCAGTTTATTTCAGGGTAGGGTGCAGCCGGGGCAACCGCATGAAAATCGGCTGCATCCTCCCGAACAACTGGGGTGTGAAACAGCTGCAAGCATGGAGTCATTGCGAGAGCCGAGGCCATCGCGGAATGACACTACTACCGGTCCCGGGCCCAGCAACGGCGGCGTCCTCATCTTGATCCTCTGATCGAAAATAAAGCGGAATCTCGTGGTTTTCTTCGGTGCAGGGGTTGACACGCTTTGGGGCGGCCAGTCGGGCGGTGCGCCCGACTCTGACAAGACTTCGCGCACAGGGCTCGTAGCGGACGCTCTCCCTGCTCGCCCGCCACGGATTGACCCGAAAAGTCGGAAATCGGCGTCCGGCGCCGCCACGGGCCGTCAGGGGGTGTCTGAAATCCGGGTGTACGATGGATGATCATGGAACACGACACAATCACGCTTTCGCAGGCGACGGCAGTGGCGACGCCTGAACCGACGGTGGTCATGCCGCCGGCCGAGCTGGAACTGCTCGGCAACCAGATCGCCGAGTTGTCCGCGCGCATCGACGCCGCCACCTACGACCTGCTGTCCCACCTGCACGAGTTCGACCGCCGCTACGGCTGGGAAGGTTGGCGCTCCTGCGCCCACTGGCTCAACTGGCGCACCGGCCTCGACCTCGGCGCCGCCCGCGAGAAGCTGCGCGTCGCCGCCGCGCTGGCCGATCTCAACCACGTCTCCGCCGCCATGGCCCGCGGCCAGCTGTCCTACTCGAAGGTGCGCGCCCTGACCCGGGTGGCCTCCCCCGCCACCGAAGCCCGGCTACTGGCGGTGGCCTTGTGCGCCACCGCCGCGCAAGTGGAGCGGCTGGTGCGGGCCTGGCGGCGGGTGGACCGCGACGCGCAGCCGAATGCCGAGCAGGTGCTCCTGGCGAGCCGGACGCTGTGCATGCAGGTGGACGAGGACGGCATGGTGGTATTGCGCGGGCGGCTACCGCCGGAGGTGGGCGCGGTGCTGCTGCGCGCCGTAGAGGCGGCAATGCAGCAGGTGCCGGCGACCGCGGACGGCGGTGAGCCCACGATCGCGCAGCGGCGCGCCGACGCGCTGGGGCTGGTAGCCGAGAGCGCGCTGGCCGGCGGGCTCGATCCGGGCAACCCCGGCGACCGTTTCCAGGTAACGGTACACGTGCAAGCGGACGCTCTTCCCGCCCACGCGCCGGTCGATGCAACGCCGCGCGTTGCCGCGGAAACGCGCGAGCTCAGCCCTGCTTTGTCGGAGCCGGTTGCCCCGGCAGGGCCGCGCATTGCCGCCGAAACGCGCGAGGTCAGCCCGGCGCCGTCGGAGGCGCTCGCTCCGGCAGCGCCGCGCGTTGCCGCGGAAACGCGGGAGGTCAGCCTGACGCCGTCGGGGGCGGTCGCTCCGGCAGCGAGCCTTGTCGCGGCGCATTCGGCCAGTGAGCGAACCGGTGGTGGCCGTGCGGACAGAGCAGCGGGTCCCGGCGTCGCCGCTGAGTCGGCGCGGTCGCCCCGTGGCACCAGCGGCCGCGAAAGCCGGAGTGCAGACACGGCCGGCTGGTTGCCCCTTTGCGAGGAGTCGGCACCGCGCCCCCGTGACGCCAAGGACCCCAATCACCAGGAAGACCGAAGTTCAGGGATCGCTTGCCGGGCGTCCCTGTCGGAGCAGGCGACTATTGCCGCGCCTCACATTTCCGCGGAAACGTTCGAGGTCAGCGAAGCGGCTTTTGAACGTGTGGCTCCGGAAACAGACCTGGATGCAGGTCAGGCCGTCATTGAGCAGGCGAGCGGGCTCCACCTGGGCAAGGAGGCGGCCCGCCGCGTGGCCTGCGATGCCGGCATCGTGGTGCTGCGCCACGCCGCCGATGGTCAGGTCCTGGACGTCGGGCGCCGGACCCGCACGGTTCCGAGCGCCATGCGCCGCGCCCTGCTCAGCCGGGACCGCGGCCAGTGCCAGTTTCCGGGCTGCGAGTCGCGCCACTGCGATGCCCATCACGTCGAACATTGGGCGGACGGCGGGGAGACCCGCCTGCAGAACCTCGTCCTCGCGTGCCGTTTCCACCATCGCGCGCTGCACGAAGAGGGCTTTCGGGTGGTTCCGGGAGACGCGGATGGGCAGTTCCGGTTCCTGCGCCCGGACGGCACGCCGCTGCCGGCGGAGCCGCCGGTGGCACGCTGGGAGGGGGCGCCGCTGGCACCGACGGAGGCGCGGCTGGCGGCAGCCGGCATCGGCATCGGCCCGCACACCGCCACGCCCGAGTGGTACGGGGAGTCGCTGGACCTTACGGCGGCGTTGGACGTGCTGTGGGAGCCGCCGGCGGCCGTGGCGCGCGTGTCACCCGAGCTTGCCGTGCAGCACGCGTAGCCTCGTCAGCCCCGGAGATGGCTTTCGCCGCGGATCAGGCATCGAGACCGGTCAGCACGACCCTGATCACGCCCACACCATCATCTCCTTGGCCATGCGACACTCGTACGCACGGTCCAGGCTCGCAGCGCGCGGCGCGGCTCATGATACCGATCCGGGTCCGCTGGCAGAACGAAGGTCCGCGCGGCGGTCGCGGCGGGTCGCGGCGGTGGGCAATCTTGACCAATGGCAGGCGGGCGTGGGACGATTCGCGGCACCAAGACGCAACGAAAAGGAGCGAGACATGACGAGGAAAGCCTTGCTGGGCTTGATTGTGGCGCTGGCGCTGCCGGCGGCGGCGTTCGCGGGGGGCGAGGCGGAACAGGCCGCCTCTGATGACGGCGCCATGGCCGTCGAGGTGGCGGCCGGAAAGTACCGGGAATCGCCGATGCTGACGCAACTGGTGGCAGCGGGCGAGTTGCCGCCGGTCGACGAGCGGCTGCCGGTGCGCCCGCTGGTGCTGGAGCCGCTGGCCAAGGCCGGGGAGACGGTCGGGCGTTACGGCGGCACCCTGACGGTGACCGGACTCGACCCGAACGGCGATTCGTTCGGCGCCGAATGGGGCGACGGCGGCGGGTTCCGCAACGAGGGGCTGGCGTTCTTCGACATCGCCAGCCGCAACTTCACCCCCGACGTCGGCGAGTCGTGGGAGGTATCGGACGACTTTACCACCATGACGGTGCACCTGCGCGAGGGCGTGCGCTGGTCGGACGGCGAGCTGCTGACCACCGAGGACGTGGAGTTCTGGTGGAACGACGTGATGCTCAACGAGTCGCTGACCGCCAAGATCCCCAGCTACTTCGCCCCCGGCGGCAACGTGATGCAGGTCAACATCATCGACGACTACACCTTCAGCTTCGAATACGCCGAGCCCTACCTGGCGATCGCCGACCAGATGGACCGCCTGACGCCGTGGAGTCCCAAGCACTACATGCAGCGTTGGCACGTGGACTACAACGAGGACGCCGGCAAGGAGGCGGACGCGGAAGGGTTCGGCGAATGGTTCGAGGCGTTCCTGGCACGCGAGGACGATCGTTGGGGCACGGTGTACGCCGAGGAGCGGCCGATGTTCGGCCCGTTCGCACCGGGCGAGCCGGACTCGGTGGGCAACCGCCGGTCGCCGCGCAACCCGTACTACTGGAAGGTGGATCCGACCGGCCAACAGCTCCCCTACGCCGACTTCTACGAGGTAATCCTGCTCGGCAGCCGTGAGATCCTGGAGGCAAAGGCGATCTCCGGCGAGTTCAACATGGGCGGCGCCTGGACCGATCTGGCCAGCTTTCCGCTGCTGGTGGAGAACGCCGACAAGGCCGGCTACACGGTGCGCATGTTCCCCGGGCTGCTGTGGGGCGGCAGTGTGAGCTGGGCCTACAACTACACCAGCAACGATGCGGTGCTGCGCGACATCTTCAACGATCTGCGCTTTCGCCGCGCCATGTCGCACGCCATCAACCGCGAGGAGTTCGCGGAGGTGTTCAACCTGGGGCTGACCGAACCGCGGCAGGCGGCGCCGCCCGCGGACTGGAGCTTCTACGACGAGACCTTCGGGCGCAAATATCTGGAATACGACGTCGACCTGGCCAACCAGCTCCTCGACGAGATGGGCCTGCCGTGGGACGCCGACCGCAGGCACCGGCTGCGCCCCGACGGCAAGCCGCTGATCCTGCAGACCGAGATCGGCCAGGAGGGGCACCGCCCCGGCGAGTGGGAGTTCATCATCCGCTACTGGTCCAAGGTGGGCGTGGAAGTGAAGTACAAGCAGGTCGACCACGCACTGTACGCGCAACACCTGCTGGCCAACGAACTCGACATCGGCACCTGGGGCGCCGGCGGGCCACCGGAATCGGTGAGCCACGCCATCTACCCGATCCGCCTGGTGCCGCCGTGGCATTGGCGCGCCTGCTGTGCCTTGGGCGGCATGGCATGGCACGACTGGTGGGAGAGCGGCGGCGAGCTCGGCGAAGAGCCGCCGCAGCAGATCCAGGAGTTGTTCGGGCTCCTCGACCAGTGGCGGGGGGTCGCCATGGGCACCCCTGAGTACATCGAGCTCGGCAAGCAGATGGTGCGCATGAACGACGACAACATCTGGTACAACGTGGTCACCGGCTCGCCGCCGAGCATCAGCCATGCCGTGGTGGTCAGTGCCATCGACGACAGCGTCATGAATGTCCGCGATCCCGACTCCGACACGGGATGGTGGATCATCGAGATGCTGTGGATTGACCAGTAATTTCGGCGTACCGGCGAGGGAGGGGTTGAGCGCAGCGCGCGCCGCCTCCCCTCGCTTGCAGCCAGCATGAGTCCGCCGGCAGCCGAGGTGCTGCTCGAAGTCAGGAACCTCAAGACGCAGTTCAAGTTGCGCCAGGGGATCGTGCGTTCGGTGGACGGCGTCGATCTGACCATCTTCCGCGGTCAGACCCTCGGCGTGGTGGGTGAAAGCGGTTGCGGCAAGAGCGTGACCGCGCAGTCGATCCTGCGCATCGTCCCGCATCCCGGCCAGATCGTCGGCGGGCAGATCCTGCTGCACGGCAAGCAGGGCGGCGAGCCGGTCGACCTGGCAACCCTGCCGCCCAAGGGACAGCGGATCCGTGACGTACGCGGCGGCGAGATCGGCATGATCTTCCAGGAGCCGATGGCGTCGCTGAGTCCGGTGTACAGCATCGGCAACCAGATCATCGAGATGGCGCTGCTGCATCGCGAAGGCGGCCAGGCGGCGGCGCGGGCGGCGGTGCTCGACATGCTCGACCGGGTCGGCTTCTCGGAGCCGGCACGAACCTTCGACTCTTACCCGCACCAGTTGAGCGGCGGCATGCGGCAGCGGGCGGTAATCGCCATGGCGCTGGTCGGGCGCCCCAGCCTGCTGATCGCCGACGAGCCCACCACCGCCCTGGACGTGACCACCGAGGCGCAGATTCTGCGCCTGCTGAAGCGGCTGCAGGCCGAACTGGGCATGGCGATCCTGTTCATTACCCACGATCTCGGGGTGATCGCCAAGATGGCCGATCACGCCGCGGTGATGTACCTCGGCAAGGTGGTGGAGCACTCCGACATCGACGCCCTGTTCTACGATCCCAAGCATCCCTACCTGCGTGCCCTGCTGTCCTCTGTGCCGCGTTTCGGCGGCCGCACCCAGGATCGGCTGCAGTCAATCGAGGGCATCGTGCCCGATCCGTTCCGGCTGCCGGGCGGTTGCCCGTTCCATCCGCGCTGCCCGGAGTCGATCGGCGGGCGGTGCGAAGCCGACGTGCCGGTGTACCGCGTTTTGCCGGCAGCCTCGCATCGCGGCGTAGCCTGCCACCTGCATGCCGCGGACGGCGCCGCCGTGGCCGTACCGCAATGAGTGACGCGGTGGCCGACGACCGGTTGCTCAAGGTCGCGGGGCTGCGCAAGCACTTTCCCATTCAGAAAGGGTTGTTCGGGCGCACCGTGGGGCAGGTCAAGGCGGTCGACGGCGTCGACTTCACCATCAACAAGGGCGAGACCCTCGGTCTGGTGGGCGAGAGCGGCTGCGGCAAGTCCACCACCGGACGCTGCCTGCTGCGCGGCTACGACCTGACCGCCGGCGAGATCTGGTTCAACGACCAGGAGCTGGGCTGGGTGGACGTGTTCGGCCTGGACCGCAACCAGCTCAAGGTGTTCCGCCGTCACGCGCAGATGATCCTGCAAGACCCGTTTCACTCGCTCAACCCGCGCATGACGCTGCTCGACATCGTCGGCGAAGGGCTCACCATCGCCGGCATCAGGGGCCAGGAGCGCATCGACCGGGTGGCGGCGACGCTGGAGGTGGTGGGCCTGCGCCGCGAGTACATGAGCCGCTATCCGCACGCCTTCTCGGGCGGCCAGCGGCAGCGCATCGGCATTGCCCGCGCCCTGGCGATGGAGCCGCAGTTCGTGGTGTGCGACGAACCGGTGTCGGCGCTCGACGTGTCGATCCAGGCGCAGATCCTCAACCTGCTGCAGGATTTGCAGGACCAGTTCGACCTCACCTACCTGTTCGTGGCGCACCAGCTCAACGTGGTGCAGCATATCTGCGACCGGGTGGCGGTGATGTACGTGGGCCGGGTGGTGGAGGTGGCCGAGACGCAGACCCTGTTTCAGCGCCCGCGCCACCCCTACACCGAGGCGTTGCTGTCGGCGGTGCCGCGGCCCGATCCGCGACTCGATCATGAGGAGATCGTATTGGCGGGCGAGGTGGCCAATCCGGCGGCGCCCCCGGACGGCTGCTACTTCCACCCGCGCTGCAATTATGTTGCCGACGAGTGCCGCAGCCGCGCCCCGGAGCTGGAAACGGCGGCGCCGGGACACGTCGTCAGGTGCCATCGTGCCGGCGAACTTGCTCTGCTGGGAGTCGACTGATGGGCGCCTACGTCATCCGCAGACTGCTGTTGTTCATACCGATGCTGATGGCGATCAGCGTGATCGCCTTCATCCTGATCCAGCTCCCGCCGGGCGACTACCTGACCAGCGAGATCATGGCGATCGCGGCCCGCGGCGAGGAGGTGGACGAAGCGGTGATCGCGTCGCTGAAGCTGCGCTACGGCCTCGACCGCCCGATGGTGGAGCAGTACTTCCGCTGGATCAGCAACATCATCCTGGATGGCGACTTCGGGCGCTCCTTCCACTGGAAGCAGCCGGTGTCGTCGCTGATCTGGGAGCGGCTGATGTGGACGGTGGTGATCTCCCTGGGCAGCCTCATGTTCACCTGGGTGGTGGCGTTCCCGATCGGCATCTACTCGGCCACCAATCAGTACTCGATCGCCGACTACCTGTTCACCTTCTTCGGCTTTCTCGGCAAGGCAATTCCCAACTTCCTGTTGGCGCTGGTGCTGATGTGGCTGGGCTACGTCTACTTCGACATCAACATGGGCGGCCTGTTCTCGGCCGAGTACCAGAACGCCCCCTGGAGCTTCGCCAAACTCGGCGACCTGGTGGATCACGTCTGGGTGCCGCTGGTGGTGCTGGGCACGGCCGGCACCGCCGACCTGATCCGCGTGCTGCGCGCCAACCTGCTCGATGAACTGGCCAAGCCGTATGTCACCGCGGCCCGCGCCAAGGGCCTCACCGAGCTCAAGCTGATCGCCAAGTACCCGGTGCGCATCGCCATCAACCCGTTCGTGAGCAGCATCGGCGGCGTGCTGCCGGAATTGATCTCGGGCGCCGCCATCGTGTCGGTGGTGCTGAGCCTGCCCACCACCGGGCCGCTGATGCTCAACGCGCTGTTGACGCAGGACATGTTTCTGGCCGGGAGCTTTCTGATGATGCTCACCGTTCTGTCGCTGATCGGCACCCTGTTGTCGGACATCCTGCTCGCCCTGCTGGATCCGCGCATCCGGCAGACGGTGTAGGACGGAGGTCGCGCGTGGCTTCACCGGAAATCCGCCAGCCGGACCAACCCGGACCGCTTGGCGAGCAGCCATCGCCGCACAGCGCAGAGACGGCGTCGCAATGGCAGTTGATGCGCTGGCGCTTCCTACAGCACAAGGCCGCGGTGGCCAGCATGGTGGTGCTGGCGATCCTTTACCTGATCGCCATCCTGGTCGAGTTCGTGGCGCCCTACGCCACTGACCGCTACAACATCAAGTACATCCTGGCGCCGCCGCAGCGGGTGCGCTTCTTCGACGCCGACGGCCAGTTTCACCTGCGCCCGTTCGTGTACGACTACATTACCACGCGCGACCCGAACAGCCTGCGCATCGTGCAGGTGATCGACACCGAGACCATGCACCCGATCCGCTTCCTGGTGCGCGGCGACCAGTACCGTTTCTGGGGGATGTGGCGCGCCAACTTGCACCTGTTCGGCATCGACGACCCGGAGGCGTTGATCCTGCTGTGGGGGGCGGATGAACAGGGCCGCGACCTGTTCTCGCGCGTCGTCTACGGCGCGCGCCTGTCGCTGTCGATCGGTTTCGCGGGTGTCATTCTGAGCCTGGTGCTCGGCATCCTGCTCGGCGGCATCTCCGGCTACTTCGGTGGGGCGTTGGACATGTTGATTCAACGCATCATCGAGTTGCTGCAGGCGATCCCGCGCATTCCGCTGTGGCTCACCCTGTCGGCCGCGCTGCCGCGCGACTGGGGCACCGTCGAGACCTACTTCGGCATCACCATCATCCTGTCGGTGCTGGGCTGGACCGGGCTGGCGCGCACCGTGCGCGGCAAGTTCCTGGCGCTGCGCGAGGAGGACTTCACGCAGGCGGCCAAGTACCTCGGCGCCAGCGAGATGCGCATCATCCTCAGGCACATGGTGCCGTCGTTCAGCAGCCACCTGATCGCGGTGCTCACGTTGCGGGTGCCGGAGATGATCCTGGCCGAAACCAGCCTCAGCTTCCTCGGCCTGGGGCTGCGCGAGCCGGTGATAAGCTGGGGCGTGCTGCTGACCGGCGTGCAGAACATCCGCGCCGTGGCGCTGGCGCCGTGGCTGTTCCTGCCCGGCCTGGCGATAGTGGTTACCGTGCTGGCATTCAACTTCGTCGGCGACGGCCTGCGCGACGCCGCCGACCCCTACGCGCAGTAACGTCGCATCGGCGCCATGCCTCCGACCTCTATGCGCAGTAAACTCGTATCCGCGCCATGCCTCCGACCCCTATGCGCAGTAAACTCGCATCCGCGCCATGCCTCCGACCCCTATGCGCAGTAAACGTCGCATCCGCGCCAATCCCACCGACCCTATTCCCAGTAGGAGGGCAACGTATGAGCGAGTTCGACTTTCACGGCCACTTCGCAAGCCTGACCGGCTCCTGTCCGGCGCAGTTCGCCTTCCGCGGCGCCAGCGCCGGCGAGGTGCGGGAGTGGCAGCCGCCGTTGCGTGCGCGGCTGCGGGAGATCCTCGGGCTGGCTAATCTGGAGCAGGATCTGGCCGGGTTCGCGCCCGACGCGGAACTGCTCGACAGCCTGGACATGGGCTCCTACATCCGCGAGTCGTGGCGCATCCGCACCGAGCCGACGGTGCCGTTGCCGTTCTACCTGCTGCGGCCCAAGTCCGCGCCGCCCAACCCGCCGCTGGTGCTCACGCCACACGGCCACGGCCATCCGCACATCTACGTCGGCCTGTTCCGCAACGACAAGGAACAGGCGGAGATCCGCGAAGGCGAGCGCGACATCGCCGTGCAAGCGGTCGAGCAGGGCTACCTGGTGATCGCACCCACCACGCGCGCGTTCGGCGAGACCCGTTCCCCGGCGGACAAGGAGAAGGACGCCGTGTCCTCCTGCCGGCTGCAGCTCATGCACGACCTGCTGCTCGGGCGCACGCCGATCGGCGACCGCGTGTGGGACATGGCACGCCTGATCGACTGGGCCATCGCGTACCAGGGCGTGGATCCGGCGCGGATCGCCATCACCGGCAACTCCGGCGGCGGCACCGTGTCGCTGTTCGCGGCGGCGTGCGACACGCGCATCTCGGTGGCGGTGCCCGGCTGCTACTTCAACACCTTCGCCGGCAGCATCGGCTCGATCATCCACTGCGACTGCAACTACGTACCCGGCATCCTGCGCCTCGGCGAAATGCACGACATCGCCGGCCTCATCGCGCCGCGCCACTTCCTGGCCGTCGCCGGCCGCGACGACCCGATCTTCCCCGTCGCCCACACCCAGGCCGCCTTCGCGCAGCTCGCCAAGATCTACGCCGCCACAGCGGTGCCGGACCGCTGCGAGCTGTACATCGGCGACGGCGGCCACCGTTTCTACAAGGAACGGGTGTGGAGCTTCATCGCCGAGGGGTTTGCCCCTTCTTGAAATGCACCAACCGGGCGCTCAGGCGAGCCAGCTCAGCAGAGCTTCAGCAGCGCCAACTGAACGCCCTCGGTTGTGCGCGTCCTGGTCCCGGCGGCGCGGAGCTACCACGCCTCGTCGCAAGCCCAGTCGCGCACCACACATGTCGGCACGGCCAGGGAGCAAAACGAACAGTTATCGTCGGTCCACGAAGCCGCCAGCGTCACCCTTGAGCAAACCCCTCGCGACCACCGCTATACGTTCGACGAAACCTATTAGCTTAGCTACGTGCGTTCCCAGCCCCCTTGCCGCCGCTCCCTTCGGCGTGGAAGATGCTCGCAATGCGGGCCGTCGCCCAGACTACGATGCAACCATGGAGTGTGCGCTGTGAACAAACAGGATTGGCATGCGATTTCAAGATTCGAGTCGCACGACCTCGTGAAGGCATGGTACAAAGAGACTCATGGAAGGGAACCGAACAACGCAAAGATCTCACAAGTCAACGCCTTCTTCTCACAAGGACGGGAATACTTTCGGAACGCAGTCTTTGCAGACTTGAGCGTCAAGCCGCTGTTACTATACTATGGCGTGTTGTCCTTATCTTGAGGTGCCATCCTACTGAACGATCAATCAAAGAAGGAAGAATCGCTCAGCCCACAACACGGTCTGCAGGTTGTCGACTGGCAAGAATCTCTGAAAGAGGGAATCAAGGGTGTCCTCGAATTACAGGTCAAGTCTACAAACGGAACTTTCCGTGAGTTGGTGGAAGCCTCCCACAACCGGCACATAGAGCATTGCTTTTTCGCACCGAAGAATACAAAGGTAGTCGTCGATCATGACCTTGGTAGTATCCGTTTCGCAACCGACGATAGCCTATTGACCTTGGGTGACGTGCTGTCAAGACTCATGCAAACGACGTTCGATTACCAAGGGATAACTGGTAGGAAATCGCAGTGGTTTCCCGTAGTCGTTACCGCCCACTCCGCGGAAACTCACTTTGCACTACTGTCGCCCCATGTGGTTGGCGATCTTCGAAAACTGGTCGACGACAAATCAGTCATACTTCGTCCTACGGCTAGATCTTGGCCAAATCTACCCATTGACACAATCGCTCAGTATAGCTTGGTCTTTCTACACGACGCCGCCAAAATGCACCAAAGAAAGTTTCCCGTCTTCCACTATCGAGAGGACAGTCCAATAATGACCGGAATCTTAGACTTTCCAAATCAGGACAAATTGAGCGAGTTCCTCAAGCTCTATCTGACTTCGTTCTTTTTGGGTATGCTGGCCCGGTACTACCCGTCCAAGTGGATGGGACTATTACGCAACAGTCCAGGCGATTTTGCGCGACCGCTGTTGCTAAGAGCGATTGAGGCCGTCGAAGCTGACTTCCCCGCGGAACTCTCACAGCAAGTACGTGCGCATCCTACCACCTTAGGCGGATGACTGGCGCATGAGGAAAACCACCGTTCTCAACCAAGTGACGCCCTCCGTTCGAGAGCTCATATTCATCGGCATAACGGCGTAGAGCCGGCGATTCACCCATGTTTCACGAAGATAAGCATCGAGTGGGATTCTAAGCTGCCCCACTATCGCGTCACCGGAGGAAGGGGCTCGGGCTGCCGAAGCTGAGCACCAGAAGTTCTTTCTTAGCTCGCGTAGCCGCTACGTGGACAAGTGCCCGCTCTGCCGTCTCCGCGGCTTCGCGTTCCACGCCGTCACCGGTGTCTTCGATGGCGTTTGGTAGAGGGATAAGATTGGCGTTGACGCTGGCCAACACCACGCGGTCGAACTCCAGGCCCTTGACGCGGTGCATGGTTGCGAAGCGGACGCCCTCTGCCGCAGCGTCGTCGAGAGTGTCGGATTGGAGGCGGAAGACAGGTAGACTTTCCTGTTCGACCGCCTCCGCGACGGCATCGCGCTCCCTGTGAGTGCGGGCGACGATACATACGCTCCGCAGCGGTTCTCCGCGATTCTGCAAGGATTTCAGGTAGCCGACGATTCGGGCGGCCTGCTCTTCTCTCGTGTCGAAGCTCTGCAGGAGAGGCTCCGGACCGCGGGTCAGCGACTTGACCCTATCGTCGTCGACGCCCCCGTCCAGATCATCGATCTGCCGACCGGCGAGCAGAGCGCCGGCCCATCGCCGGGTCTCCTCGGTGGTGCGGTAGTTGAGGCGCAACTTCCGGGAACGGCCGCGGATATTGATGCCGCAACGGCCGAAGACCACCCTGCGGCCGTAAATCCGCTGGTGGCCGTCGCCCACGATGAACAGATCGTCCTGCTGCACAGCGACGATGGCGCGGATCAGGCGGCAGGCCGGGGCGCTCAGATCCTGAGCTTCGTCCACGATGACAGCGACATAGTCGAGTGCATCGGGGGCCTCGCTGAGCAAAGCGGCGGCATCGCGGTAAGCGTCTTCCACCTCCTTCATACCCCGCTCGGCGAGCCCGGTGCGGTACTCATCGAACACTCGCCATAACCGGACCCGCGTGGCGCGGTTCAGCGCGGTGCCGCGTCCGACCCGCGACACACGGCGATAGTCCTCCTCGGTGGTGACGGCGTTCGCCTGGACCACTTGCTCCCACTCGTCTTCGTAGAATGCGTCCGGGAAGTCCAGTTCGGTCGGCCTCTGATCGAGTGCCTGCTCCCAGGCCTGCGGGTCCCGGCCGTAGATAATGCGAAAAGTGTAGCGGCGGCGCCTCAGGAACCTAGCTACCCAGCGGTCAAGGTTAGTTACCTCAATGCGCTCCAGTTCTTCCGGCGTACAGATCGAGCGCAGGTTGTTCTCGATGTCGGCGGCCAGGTTTCGGGTGTATGTGGTGAACAGGATGTGCCCACGGTCGGGCACCGTGCGTGCGAGCCAGCGCGCCCGGTGCATGGCGACTACCGTCTTGCCGGTTCCCGCACCGCCCAGTACCCGCACGGGGCCGTTCCAGTGTCGCTCTACGAGGCGGCGCTGCGATGGGTGCAGGAAAACGCGCCAGCGCTCCAACGGCGCGTTGAGCATCGCCTCAAGCTCCATCTCGTCCTCGACGACGACGAAACGCGCGCGCGTTTCGTCGAGATTCAGGGCCGTCGCGAAATCGCCGATGTCCACCGGTTGCGCCGGCGCCTCTCGATCGTGGACGAGCTGTTCATAGGAGCTTCCGGCCAAGTAGAGGAAGAGAGTTTCATAGGCTTCCGCCGGCAGTCGTTCCTGCATGGCGTCCAACTCGACGTCGTCGTGGACGCCACGCACCTCGGTCAGCATGGCTGCTGGTACGCCAAGGCGGGTTAGCTCGCGGTCCTTCAGACCTCGGAAAGCCCCTGCTCGACTGTCGTCGGCACCATTATGGTTGTCTGCGGGGACTGACTCGCCGGCCTGCGGCGCGTACACCTGGAGGGCGCCCGTATCAGGATGAATGCGACACTCGTGTCGCGTCGCCCAATTGTAGGCGGCGTCGTGCTTATCGGCCCAAAGGAGCATATGGACGTTCCCACGATCGGGCTTGAGGACGATGGCCCGGTAATCCTGGTCGATGCGCAACGAACGTACGTTGGGGTCGCGAGCCGCCTGGATCCGTTCGTAATTCAGGCCGTGCGCGGTGGAATCGGCAGAGAACTTGGCAATGAGAGACCGCACGCCGCGCTGCTGTGCACGCGGTAGCCGCGCATAAGCGGTCAGGAAATCGCTGGACATTGCCATCATCGATATCGCCACCGTCAGTCCTCCTCCAATAGCGCCGTCGCAACCAATTCCGCAAGATTGTGCACCCGGCTCCCAAATACGTTCCACCCTGCAGATAGGAACACGGCCGCGCCATCATCTCGGTCCGGATGCAGCACAACGACGCGTCGCGTTGGCCAAGCCAGCTCTGCCTCGGCGAGCACCCTGCCGCCGGCTCCCGCCAACTCGAATCCCACCTCGGGGACAGAAACATCATGCTCCGCCAGTTGCTCAGCGACGGCGCGCAGGTCATCCGCCATCAGGTGTAGAGCATCCGCCCATTCGCCACGCGGCTCGGGCTCCGTAGGACCTGGGGCCGCAGGAGCGAACTCCGGGTAGATGCCGCGTTCTACGCCCCGGCGCGTGGTCCACCATGCGCCGGGGAGGAATTGTAGCAAATTGAACCGGCGCAACACACCATTCCAGACCCGGCGGTAGTCGGTTGCTTCGCGATCCGAATCGTCGTCATGAAGATGGACAACCGCAACTACGGCGTCGGGCTCGCCCCGCTGGACAGCAGCGAGCGGTAGTGCAACGAACAGCTCGGCGTGCTCGGGCGGACTCCCGTCCCAGGCTCCCCGGCCCGCCACCGCCAGCGGCTCCGGCAGATCGGCCAGGGCCTCACCGACCTGCCCCGGCAGCGAATCGGCCACCGCCGCATCGAACCGTGACCTTAGATCGCCGTTCAGCATCCGGACGCGATCGAAGAGGCAGAACAGGTCTGCGAACACCGCCCTCTTCCATCGCTCAGGATCCGGGTCCGCCAAATAGCGCACGAGCAACGTCAGCGACGGCTCTGCGAGACGGGATCTCAGGGCTCCGCTGTCCCAGCGCCGGTCCAGCGCCTGCTGGACGTCCGCCATGTCGTCCGCAACCTTCCCAGCCCCCATAGGATCGATCTCGTCAGGGCGGTTGCCGAAGGCCGTCTCGAGATCGTGCCATGTGAGCGACCATTGCAAGAAGCCGGCTCGCACCAGTGCCGTGCGCTTGGCAGAGTCCGAATCCGTCACGTCTCGGTGATGTCTGAAGCCATCCATGAAAACCGCCACCGCGGGTGATCCGGACGCCCCAGAGGTAGGACGGAGAAGGAAATCCGCGCGGCTCGGCACCGCGACTCCATGCGCGGTGCTCAGGTTCGCCTGCGGCTCCATATACCAGGTACGCTCGCCGATTCGGAGCACATAGCCTGGCTTCCCCTGTATGAGGTCGTACCGAACTTGCGGAGCTTGGCCATCGATCTCGATGCGGCTCAGAGCCTCTACGAACCTCGCCTCCAGATCACTGTCGAGCGGTGTATCGATTCTCACGTTGCCAATCCCATCGACCTTCTTAAGATCGTCCGCGTGTTCCAGGATCGCTTCGACGATTTCAAGAGCGGTGTCACGCGACGTACTTTCCATTTCGCGGCTGCGCCGATAGGCGAACACACACCGGTAGCAGCCGTCCTTGTGCGCGTCCCGGTTGCACTCGCAGGTACGTAGCGCATCCCGGGCCGTCGCGAAGACGGAGAGCAGCTTCGCGGGGTCCGACATCAGATCCTTGAGATAGCCGGTACCGCCGGGCACGGTGTCGTAAAGCATGAGATAGCGGCGGTAGTCAGTGGTGCCGACGATCGGGTACTCGCAGATCGTCGCCTGCAGGTGATCGATTTTGCCCCCGAAGCGGAGCCGCAGACCCAACTCCAGCGCCGCGACGAAGGAGCTGATCCGGCGCTGTGACCCGAGTACGCCAGCAATCGGGATCAGCATGCGCACGGCCTCGGAGCTGAACTCCCGGTACAAATAGAGACAGTCGACGATGACGTCGGCTCCCTCGCGGCCGCGGCGAGGGCAGCTTCTCGTGTGTTCAGGCGCGTCGCTGCGCCGCGTCTGAACGGTGCCGCAATGCCGGCACACGCGGAACCCTTCCCGGGGCAGCTCCACACCGGCGAACGTCGTCGGTCTCCGCGTATCGTCGACCCGGCCGAAGTTCATTTCGCGGAAGGTGGCGGAGGCGACGTACTCGAAGCCGAACGGCAAGCCCGGTGGCGAGACTGCGTAGGCGTTGCCGACCGCGGCGGGATCGAAGTCGGCGACGAGCTGCCGCGTGTAGAACAGCGGTTCGCGGTCGTCGCGGTCGTCGATGATCCGGCTGCGCCGATCCTCCGTCACGGCGTGGACCAATCGCAGCCGCAGCATGTCGTGCATTTGCCCTGCGTCGGACCACAGGGGATCGCCGCACCGTGGGCAGGCCGCGTGCTCGTCGCCGGGGTCGACGTTCTCGCAGTAGGTGCAGGCGCGGCAGAGTCGCCACGACTCAATCGGCGACACGCTCAGGTCGATGCGGTCGATGCGCACGTGCCGACCACCGGCGTAGAATTCGTTTTCCGGTGCGAGCTCGTGCAGCGCTGCGGATGCAGGCCGCAGGTACTCGAAGACCTCATGTTCGTGCTCATACCCATCCGCTTCTTGTTCCGAGTCCGTCTCCCGGCGCCGGTAGATCACCGAGTGTAGCGTCACCCCCGTCTGCGGAAACGCGTAGTTGGGGATGAGCCCTTCGTCGGTGAGGAAATTGAAGGTACTGCGGCCGTTAAGGTCCCGCAGCAGCCTCTGCAAGCCACCACGCTCGCGAAATAGTTCCTTTATTTCAGCGGTGGTCGCGTCGTCCGGCGGTGCGCGCCGCAGCGCGGCGATCCGGCGCCGGAGAGCGTCCGTCTCGGCGCGGAGCGACCTGCGCTCCGCGGCTACTTCCCGGAGGCGACTCAGGATACGAAACCGCAACGGCGGCTGTCCGCCGGCATCTCCCTCGAGGAATTGCGTCAAATAGACTATCGATTCCTGCGTGAGATCCTCGGAGAAAGCGTCGAGGAAGGCATCGCGCAGGCGGTCGGCGTGCTCCTGCGCGAAGTCAAGAAACGGATAGGGGAATCCGCCGAGCCTCGCCTTCTCCACGTTGTCGAGCACGGCGCGGACGGTTCGCGGCACCGCCTCCTCCGGCAATCCGGTGGCGACCCAACAGTCGAGGCAGAACGCGGTGAGCTGGCGCTCCAGCACCGCCGAAGCGTTCAGGAACACTCCGGGTGGTGATACCCGGCTCGCCAGCATGTCGAGCGGTTCCGCGTAGAAGTAGAGGTCGTGAGACTGCCCAGTAGCGACGGTAAGGGTGAAAGCATTGCCGTCGCGGCGCCCGGCACGTCCGATACGTTGCAGGTAGTTGGTCGGTGCGGGCGGGACCGAACACAGGACAACCGTGGACAGGTCGCCGATATCGATTCCCAACTCCAGAGTCGGCGTGGCCGAGAGCAGGTTTGGCTCCCACGGCTGCGGGTCGGGCGCGGCGAAACGGTGCTGCAGCCGGTCACGTTCCTCGCGGCTGACGAGCGCAGTATGCTCGGCGGCGACGATGCGGCGTATGGCGGTTTCCCGATATAGGCGACCGAACCATGTTGGGGGCTTGGCGTCATGTCGCTCGTAGACACCGGGGGCGCCGAGTTCGAGGCAGGGCACGCCCAGCCACAGCTCCGCCTCGCGCTCAGGAACCACGAGCGTCCGCCCGGAGCCGCTACTGAGCATGACGGCGACCCGCGCCGTCGCGTAGAAACGTTCTGGGGCCAGCGCCCAGGCGCGCGCCGGCCCGGCATCGACCCGGCGCACGAGCCCGGCGGATTCGAGCGCGTCGAGGACCGTCAGCAGCACTTCTGCCCCATACTGCGTGGCTGCAAGTGGTTCGAAAGCGGAGAGGATTGTCTCGACCCAGATCCGGTACCAGGAGGACTTGGCCGTGGCCTGCTCAAGACCGTCGCCCGCGGCCCGGTCCGCGGGAAAGATCGGCACCGCCGACCGCGGCCCGAACTCCTGAAGGGCAATGTCACGGCCGAGCCGCCAGCGGCTTCCGCCAGCAGCAAGATAGCCGGCTACGAGATCGCTTGCCGTCGCCCCCCGGTCCTTCATGCGGCGCAGGATTCCGAGGATGAGCGCGCGCACGGGAACATGACCGAGATCACGAAACTGCTCGAACTCCTCGCGGATGCGAATGCCGGCAGCGATACAGGCTTGTTCAAGCGCCGTATGCTCCACGCCCACCGCCACGGCGCGCGTACGCTCTACTGTCCGCCCGATGGTGCTGGCGTACCCAAGCTCGGCAAGAGTGTCCCACCGCATCCGACGGGCGACCATATCCGGCAGGCGGGGATCGGCCGACAGCCGACCGCGGCGCTGCAGTTCGACGAACTCGCGCAGCCACAGTCGATCCGGGGCGATGAACTCGCTCACAAAGCGCTCGGCGTCGAAGGCACCGGGGTTGGCGGCCCGATCTCCCCACCATGCCGCTACCCGATCCGGCAGTTCCGCCAGCGTGATCCCGTCGTGCGCGGCGACTACCTGGGCGATGGCCGCCCGTATGCTGTTGCGCCATGTACGCGCCGCGAAGAACCCGGCGCGGTGGGCAGCGTCCTGAACGTTGTCCGAGAAGGCGATCACCTTATGGTCGTCGTTGTGGCGCGAGGCGAAGGTCTGCCCCAGGGCTACGCTCAGCAGGCTGGACGCCCGCGCGCCGAGAATGATCAGCGCCTCTCTCGCCCCGCAATACGAACAGTCCCGACTGAGCTCGGCCACTTGCCGGTTGCCCCGCCGCCGGGAAGTCACGGCGTGGGGACGGAATATGCCCACTAGGCGGTCGGACCCGCAACTCGTACAGGCTTCGGTGTCCTGGCCCGCGTGCAGGAATCCGCACGCCCCACAAACGGTTTCCTGGTAGCCGCTCGCTTGGGCCGGCGCCGCGCTCGGAAACAGGTATTGCACGTCGACGTCACGCGAGAAGAAGCGGTTGTAGAAGCGCCGCAGGTCCAGCCCCACGCGACGGTCCGCCGCGCCGATGACCGTGCCCCATCCCGTCGCGTGGCACTCCCGGCACTGGATGAGCGGCAGATGGACTGTTCCCTCGTCGGGTTGCAGGTCGTCGGAGTGGCGCAGGTGCCGAATAACGCGCACGCCCTCATCTCTGGCGACCGCCGTCCCCGCGTCGCCCTCCGGTTCCTCGTATAGACTGCACACCATACGCCGTAGCTCACGCACCCATAGGTGCAAGCCGACCTGCAGAAACGGACGCACTTTGGCGCTTTCCCCGACACGTTCGCGCCGCCGCGCCACCGAGATCAGCGCGCACAAGCTGTTTACCACGCCCATTGCTTCTCGGCGGCTCGCCACCGGCAGGGTGTGGCGCAAGCGGTCCGCGACCTCGGTCAGCGGCTTCGGACCTCCATCGAGGACGCGCAACAGGTTTACGAAGCTGACGTGTTCACGCAGGCGGTCAGCGAGGGAAAGCCGCCAGTCGTCGGCCGCGAACTCCCCGGCGATGGGGGCATCGAAGAACAGCTCGTGCTGCGCATGCAGGTACGCTTCGGCAGATGTGTGACGCACCGGGTCCACGATCGCCGCCAGATCGTCGCGGCGCAACAGCGGCACGCCGATCAGCGCGTCGCCCAGGAATTCGTCGATGCTCTGCCGGACTTCGCCTATAATCGAGCCGGCCTCGAACCGCTGGTCGAAGATGGCCGAGACGTAGTCAAGAAGGTCCGCCTCCTCGCTCCCGCCGCCGATGGTAGCCGACGTACCAACACAGATCAGGTCACTGCGGACAGCCCCGAGCCGTGCCCGCAAGCGCCGGACGAGACAAGCCAAGTCCGTGCCCTGGGCACCGTCGAACGTGTGCAACTCGTCGACCACGAGGTAGCGCAGGGTGGCCGGCTCGTTGTGGCGCCAGAGGCGGTGATCCTGCGGCCGGATCAGCAGGAAGTCCAACATCTTGTAGTTGGTGAGCAGGATGTCGGGGGGATGCTCACGCAGCGTGGCCCGGTCATTGATAACGTGCTCTGGCCCCATCCCGGTGTGCGAAGATTGCTCCGCTTCTCCGATGTAAAGGCCGGCTGTCACCTTGCCGCGCAGTGCCGGCGTGGCGTGCACGGTCTCCGCTATGCGCCGCGCCTGATCCGTCGCAAGGGCGTTCATGGGATAAATGAGGATTGCCTTGATGCCCTTGCTGCGCGCGTGCTGCCGACAGTGGTCGAGGATCGGAAACAGAAAGCACTCGGTCTTGCCGGACCCAGTGCCGGTGGCGATGACGGTCGAGCGCCCCGCAGCCGCCGCGAGCCGAGAGAAGGCGGTACGCTGATGGCGGTAGGGCGTTAAGCCCAGTGGGACCCACGGGAACGGCTCACCCCCTTCGGGCGCCAGCCTGAAGGGTAGCGCGATTGAGAGATACGGCCCCTTCGCGAGGTTTTCGGGCTCGGAAAGGAAGTCGTCGACGACGCTGGTTAGCTCCGGCGTAGACGGTCCGAAACCGGTCGCGAGGAAATCGCGAAGCGCCTCGGTGATTTCAGATGCAACGACGGACGCGATCATCCGACCCTACTGTTCCAGCTCCGCCGGGACGTCCTCAAATCTCTTCCATGTGTCGAAAGCCCGCCGAACCTCCGGCAGAGTATCCGACGCGCATGATTCCCTAAGATTCGCAATCGCGTACGGTTCCGGTTGATCCGGTGTCTTCCTTTTCAACCACTGGCTCAGTACCGACGCCAGCTCTCCAAGCCGAACACGCAGTTCCAGCCGTTCTTCCTCCGGAAAACCGTCGATGCGACGCTCAGGCACCGGAAGCTGCACCGCGTCAGCCCACGCCACCAAGGATGAAACTAGCAAGTTCACTTGATCGACTCTGAACGTATCCGGCCTCTCAAATAGAAGATACGACAACTGTGTCATGGATGGCTCAATCGCCTCAGGCCTACGAAAGACAACCCTGCATATCAGGTCGTCAATTATGTCACCCGGCGGACCCTTCACGAAATCAGCATCCGAAAGATGAATCCAATGACGAATGGCCTTTGCACCGGCCTCCACTCGATCTTCGTCGTAACTAGCCAAATCTCCCGAGATCGTTCGCGAAACCATTTCCCTTTCCGCACTTCGACGGATGAGCACGTAAGGAAGCACTTCTGTCAAGTAGACACCATTGTCTCGCGTAGCAGAAAGAATCGACACTACGCGATTCCATTCATCATCGTTTGAGAGATCGATTGCTGGCAACAGTTTTTGCATAAACGACCCCAACATACGAAAATTATGCTCTATATACTCTATTGTAAAATCGTGTTCTAAGGCGAACGCTCGCTCTTCATTTTCCCACCATTCGATAGCTTTGGTCCAGATCTGTTCTCTTTCGTCAGAGCTCCATTCGATCATACCACGAAACTCGCCAAGAAGCCTGACGATGGGCTTTGACACCACAGCCAATTCCGTCATCTCTTCGACCATTTTACCGGACACGGTGATGCGTCCAGAGGCGACCGATACGATTCGTTCTATCGGACTACCGAGAAGCTTTTCCTTTGTACGGGCAACCACGTCTATATGATCTGGATGTGGCAAATGCAGGCGATCGAAGTAACTAAAACCCGGAATCTCGCGG
The DNA here is from genome assembly GCA_965262935.1 of Spirochaetia bacterium. Classification (GTDB taxonomy): domain Bacteria; phylum Spirochaetota; class Spirochaetia; order SZUA-6; family Bin103; genus Bin103. The sequence continues at coordinate 4,799,863 of OZ253572.1, forward strand.
ACTCCCGTCACGCCAATACCATCCCACAAGAGTGTGCCAAACGATGCCCTATTCCCCTCAGACATAAGACCCGCGATACAAGCAAGAGCAAGGCGTGTTATTGCTCTATCACGTCCCTCTCCAGATTCGCTTCTAGCGCGCCGCAGGAGCCAATCGATAGACGTCTCGATTTCCGTCCCCACGCTAGAGACCGCGTCTCTCGCAATATCCACTCTATCTGTCGGAAAGTTTCTCATTGGGTCAGGCCAAGGTGTGATGGAGCTATTCCGTTGTGCCGACAATGGAAATCGCAGCAATTCCGATGTCCATTCAGCGAGCTGGTCGTCGGTAGCAGCCGTGAACAGCCTACTGAACCACTTGGAACACGTGCGGTTCAAGGTCACATGGGAATAGACTTCAGGTCTTCGATAGAGGGAGATGGCGATGTCGAATGCGTCCTGTAGCTCGGAGGGCTCCATTCGAACGGTCAATCTTGACAACACCTCTACAAGGGCCTCCAGTAGCGAATCCCACGAATTGGCCGTTGTAGCGGTGTTGCTGCGCGAAGGGGACTCCCGTTTCAAAGCGTCCATAGCCCACTTGCTAAGACGGGTTGCAAGGCTGCTATCCATTGTCGCTACCTGCGTTCGATCCATCAAATGGTGCTTAATCAGATCGCCAGTCTTACCAGCGCGAATCAACAGCGTTGGACTCCAGAAGTTTGTAAGTGAGACGGTCCACCTACAGGCATGTCGGAGTGTGTCTCCGGAAATGTTCAAATAGCGTAAACGCATGGGAATTCCAACATGTTCGTATAATCGTATATGGGCAAATGCCGGCAACGACGCCGTAACCACCGAATCGGCGCCGCCGATTGAATGACTTACGCTCGCATGTCCTGGGTCGAAGCCTCGGACGACGACGCGTTGCTTTTTCTTAATGGGAGGCGATGCTGATAGCACGTGTTCGAAGTACTCCTTCAGCGGCCACGGGTTACAATCCCAAGCATTCAATTCCTGCCACCTTTCCAAGAATTCCTCGCGGAGTTCAGAGCGTTTGGTGAGTCTCGGAAATTCGAGTACTTGCTCGACGGCAAATAGCAAGTAGGTGCACCATCCTTCTAGGGACAGCAGGTCGATGTGCTGCCCCGGGGTGTTGTGGAGAGATCGACGGACATCACGCAGAGCTGCCCGTAACAGGGTCCGAGACTCGGTCAACTCGTCGAGCTCTGCGAGCAGACCGGCCTTCCACAACAAGGCGAGCGGCGAGTGTGGGGACGGCGACCATCGTTCGAGCACATCTCGTGCGCCGTTTCTATCTATGTTCCATACCCGCCACAGCGCTTGTTCGTAATAATAGCGATCTGCGAACTGCGGATATTTTGGTACAATCAAAGCGATACGTGGCTCAAGCGATGCCCAGCGCACCGCGTCGTAGTTCTCCCTTGCGTGCCGAAGAAGTCCAAGTGCCAGCTCCAGCCATGCTATCGCATTCTGCGAATCCGAGACAAGAACAGCCGGGATAACTTTGCGACATTCTGCATCGCTCATCACGGGAAAGAGGTCATCGACGGCGGCCTCGAAAGGTCCTCGTAAATCGTCGAAGATGGGGATCATCGATGTTTCAATGCGCCAGTTGAGTTCACGCATGATACCAATGTTGTCTGCGGCCGAACGCTTCGTCATCCATCCGAACAGTCTATGGGCCCAAATTGAAGTGGGGCGCCACAGTGACGTACGCATCTCGTGGGTAGGTACCAACCACCCGGGATATCCGAGTCTCTCGAAGCGCCATCGTTTCGTAAGTTGCTCTACTGTATCGTCACTTAGTTTACTCACAGAACCGGTAGATGGCGTCTCGGGTTGGGATGGACCGTCAACAGGACATGAAGGTCCGTCCTCAACGGTTTCTTGAGGAGGAGTAACTTTCGCTTCGGGCCATCGTTCGGGTCGTTGTGGTCTTCCCGACAGGAGACACGATAGGAACCACTTCAGCGCCGATGAATGAGGATGATCTGATGCAGTCGAACGAGCGAATAGCGGGGCGAGATCAATGGGCGTTACTCCTCGTCGGGCGAGAAGTGACCGCTGTACGTTGTCCAGCGAAAACCAGCCAATCAAATATATCGGTGCATGGTGGGTTGCGAGTTCATCGCGAATCCAACCGGTCCACTCTAGGAAGTTCGGGTCATCACCTGAGAAGCCAAGCAACACAAGCGAGTTCTCGATCAGCGACTGCCGAACAGTGTTAACGAACGGAGCATAGAGCGTTGGGTAGGTGCGATAGTGCTCCTCAGTAATGATGAACGGCGTCTGCGACGGAAACGAACCATGGAGCTTAATGATCCGTGGCGAGAATGCGGTCGTCAGATCGAGTGTCGTGGTTACCGGCCTATATGCCCTCCCCGTTACCTCCGTGCGTTCAAGAAGCGTGTCGTAGTTCGTGGTGAAGACGTCTCGCCATGGAAGTTGAAGCAGGAGCTCGTGCATTGGTCCTGGATGATGATCCGTATCGGGAATATGAGTACGGATAAATGAAGACAGCCTCGATGGTCTAAATGCTGCATCGTATTCGCTGGCGATTCTGAGCGGGCTAGTGCTGTTAAGTCGTTCTTCGCGCTTCGATTTTTCCGCGGGATCGTTCGAGACCGGATATATTTCGTCGAACATCGCCTTTGTCAATTGCCGCCACGTTGGGAATCGGGTGTGGGTGCCCGGAGCCGGCTGCGCGTTCAGGCTCATACCGGCACCGACCATGAGGGCTGCTCGGGAGCTTGGCCAATGCCACAAGTCCTTCCGCAACTGGAGGAAATGGTTGAGGTCGGGAAAGTTCATCTTTGTTTCTCCTGCAGTCGTTGTTCGAACGCGCGCCAGGCGATTTCGTAGTCTTGCTCGCGTTCGCATCGGTCGAACGGTGCGTGGTATTCGATGGTTCGCTCTACCGGGCCTCCAGGGAGTGTGTCGTCGAGCACGCGGCGCGTAACAAGGCCCCTCGTCATGTTGCGCACGTCCTCCCAGCCGAGCGAAACGTTAGTCTTATCGTAGCCGGCCATGTGGAGGCCGTATACCGCGTCACCGCGGATCGCTTTGCGCGGCAGACCGACGCCGGGCAGGCCCTTGGAAGTCGTGAAGACGATGCGTCCGTTGGCGTCGTACCAGGTGTCGGCCTCGTACTGGCGCATTATTGGGAACTGGACTCGGTAGACGGTAAGCAACTCGTCAAGGGTCAACTCCAGAGAGATAGCAGCCAGCACGTCGATCTCGACCAGCGCTTGCCGGCGGGCGTAGTCGGTGCGCAGAGCTACGTCCCACTGCCAGTCCGGGGTGAGACGCGGGAAAAATCGAGCCGGAAGGCGAAGATCGACCTTCGTCCATTCGTCCGCGCGAAACGATTCAATGAGACAGCGGCCACGGTCGGGGCACGCGGATGCATTGGCTTGGCAGAGGTCACTCCAGAGCTCTGTGTAGTGGATGGTCAGACAGGAAAGGCACAGCGCCCTGAGCCTTAGCGCCGCCCGAAGTTGAACGTTACAGGTATCGGCTAAGACCGGCAAACGACTGAGCCACGATAGATTAACGTGTCCTGAGCCGGTGCTCTTGATGAAAAAATCGAGAACGATAGACATCGACAAAGCCGCGAAGTCTACACAAGCACCTACCCGCTGGAATGCCGTCGTGAGACTAGTGTGGATGACCGCAACCTCCTTTGGCAGCAACGTGGTAATCAGCGTGCGCTCCGCGGCCGCACCGACCATCTCCCGGTTCACGACACGATTGTACGCGGTCGTTCGCCGTGCGGTACTCTCGCCTGGTTCGATCCATGATACTCGTGGTGTGCGACGAACGTATTCCGCAGGAGCGCATGCTGGGCCGTAATTCGTGCGCGGCAGGTAGTCGTCGGGCAAGGCCGTATGATCCAGCACGTCGTAGTGGCTATTCAGCATGCACTCTCGCCGCGGGATTTTGTAAAATGGGTTGCCCACAAAATAGTGAGGTCCGGACAGGATCCACTCTCCGAGTTCCCGAGGAAAACGCGTCTCACGGCGAATGGTTCCATCCTTCTGGGATATCGTCTCGTTCCAATGCGAAGTGACGTAAAATTCCCCTGCAAGTCGTTCAGATGACGAGGACAGGTTGCTAGTTTCTCAAGGACGGTAAGCAGCTCCCGTGAATGGAGCGCCGGAAGTCTAGCTTCGGCAGCCGGAACGTCCGGCTCGTCGTACAGTTCGGCGAACATAGTCAACGAACTTTCGTCGACACTAATGACTCGGTGGCGATGGCCAGCAATGTTCCAGTTGCCGGTTTCGTCCTTGACGCCCGGCACCGTGCCTCTTCCATCGTGATCGAAGCACGCATCGATCGTGGACGGCACATACAGGTTCGAAATGTGGGAGAATTCGGGCAACATGGAAGCTGTCCCGTAAACGTTGATGCTGAACAGTGTATGGTGATCGACGGGAAATAGCTTTTTCTCGTTCTGAAACTGGAAATGGATACGTAGCCTCGGATATAATGCTGCCCGTAGCGGTCTGCCCTTGGGGTCATCGTATACGCCTTCGGGATGCAGAAGGCCCACGACACCGCGTTCACTACCAATCATCCAAACTTGTGGCAAAAAGCATTTGAAGAGGTTCACTTTCTGTCCGGCGAGCAGGGGGAAGTTCTGTCCAGAATTCAGGAATGCCTGAGCGCCCTCTGCTTGTTCCAGTTCATCGATCCATAAGTCACGCAGCCGTTGGTGACGGGCGAACGTACTGTCGCGTATCTTGGCAAGTTCGCTGGGCGGGTGACCGCGCAGCACGACTAACGGATCGTAGTCCCCCAGGACGGCCCGTTCCTCCCACTCCACCTTGACCCAAGGTGGGTTGCCCAGCACCATGTCGAAGCCACCCGCGGAGTCCTGACCGTAGAATATATCCGCAAACGCCAGTTCCCAATGATGGTAGCGGTGCCGGCGTGCCAACTCCTCGACGAGCTTGAGCCGGGGGAACTCCCCGGCCAACCGATCGAGGTCGAGCATTCCGATCTCGTCGGTTATGCGCTTCGCGATGTCGGCGGCGTGCCGTGCGTATTCCGGGCCGAACAACTGTGCGGTTTGGTTTGGGCCGAGGTCGGGCTGGAAGACCGAGCCGGTCAGTACCAGCGAGACTTCATTCAGGAACTCGTCGCGGTGGGGCAACTCGCCGGCACGTCGGATCGGCCAGAACCAGAGCGCGCACCAGTAGTCCATCACGAGTTTTAGCCGGCGGTAGGGGCTGGCGGTGCGCGTCCCTTCGCTGTAGACACCCTGCGCGCGGATACGATCCTTCCATTCATTGCCGGTGCGGCGCTCGCCTTCAGCCTTCGATCCACCCCACACCGAGAGGGTGTCTTCGGTGGCTTGGTGGTCACGGGTGAGCTGCTCGGTGTGCGCCGCCCACAGCTTGTCCACCCGATCCGAAAGCGCTTCGAGCTCTGCGATCTCCTCGTCGCTGAATGGTTTGCAGAAGGCCTTGCGCCACGCCTTGATCCGCTCGAAGTTGTCCGGCTCCAGTGCCTTCGCCGTCTTGTTGCGGTAATCGGCCATGCCGGGATCGGGTAACAGGAAGTGGTAAACAGTTCCCGGTCGCCGGTGGATCTCTCGTTCTGCGCTTTGGGCTACCCGCTCGGGCGCCTGATTGAACCAGAGCTCCGCCTTGCTGTTCTCCGCGCCGAGGCGCACGGCTGGGAACACCTGCCGCCGTGCGCCCACCAACGAGTTGCCGCACACCAGTTGGTAGCCGAACCACGGCACGTGCCCGCCGGGGCGGATGCAGTTCAGCCACAGCGATACCTCGGCGAGCTCCACCGCTACCGGGTTCAGGTCTACCCCGTATACGTTGCGATCGGCGATGTAGTGCCGTACCCGCTGCAATTCGTCGGCGTACTCCGCATGGGGAATGCGCTTGCCCATCTCGCGCTGGCGGCGTTCGAGGTATCGCTCCGCAAGCTGGTTCACCGCCTCATTGAGAAACGCCGCTGAGCCCATCGCCGGCTCGCAGACGGTCAGGTCGAGGATGCGGACTGCCGGCATGTCGTCCGGGATCAGCTCGCCCAGTGCGTACTTGACAACGCTCCGGGTGAGCGACTCCGGCGTGTAGTAGCTCGCCGATTTCTGCCGGTCGCGCCCCGCGAGGCGGTAGATGAAGCGGCCGCGCAGGTGGACCCGTAGCTTGCGTCGGCCGTTCTCGTCGCGGTCATAAACCCGCTCCTCCTCGCGGTATTGTTCGAGCTCGCTCACCGGCACGAACCATGCGCTCTGCAGCTCGTCCGGCTCGTCACTCGCCTTCTTCACCTCGTAAAGATCCTCCTCGGCGAAGAAGCCGCGGTAGGAGAGCAACGCCTCGTACGCGGCGCCGAGCTGGTTGATGCCGAGTTGGGCGTACGAAATGCGCCCGCGCCGCCCTCGCCGCCCGCGCGCGGGGCGGCTGAGTGACATTAAGCGGATCACCTGCTGCAGAGTACTGTTGCGCAGCTTCACCCGGTCGAGCAGCGGGGTGGAGCCGGCGCGGAACAGCGCGCTGTCCAGGGCGTCGATGCGAAAGCCGATGCCTCTCTTTGCGAACAGATCGCCGGTGCTATCCGCTGCGTCGTCACGAAAACCATCCCGGATGAGCCGAAACAGCATGCGGATACTGTCGTGCAAGTAATAGCCGTTTAGCGATTCGTCAGTGGTCAGGCGCACCATCTCCAGGTCGCGGAGGTGCTCCAGACTGTAGCCCTTGCGATAGGCTTCGGAGTCGATGGGGACATAGCCGAGGTCCGGCCTGGCTTCGATGTAGAATAAGAACAGCAGCCGGTACATGTAGCGCAGGCATTCCAGACCAAGCTCGCCGGCCAAGGCATCGTCAAGGGCGTAGATTCGGTCCTTGAGCACCTCGCGCAGGTAGCGGATCGCCTCGTTGGCGATCAGCTCGATCGACTCCCGCAACGCGTATTTCAGATCCTCGGAGACCCCAACGGCGTGTTTGTGACTGTTCTCGTCCAGGGTGTCGAGCAGGCTCCGGCCGTCCGCCGGCAGCAGGCAGTCACGGTACAGCAGGGCCGCGGTCGCCTTCAGCGTGGCCTCGTCGCGGCGTCCCAGGATCTCGTCCAGGTCGAACCGCAACAGCCGATTGTGGGTCCACTTGCCGCGCTCGATCAGAAGCACTTGGTTGTGGGAGAGCAACAACAACCAGCGCGGTGGCCGATCTTGCGCGAAGATGCGGCGGGTGACCACGTCGTTCCAGCTCTCGCGCAGCAGTTCCGTATCCGGCGGCGCCTCGCCATGAAACTGCAAGCTGTGGAGCGGCAACGCGAGGGGATCGTCGCCTTCACCTTCCGCGTCGTAGGCGCCGAGGACCAGCAACTGCGGCGCACCGACCGTGGAACCCTCCGAACCCAGGATGGGTACCTCCACACCGCTCTCCAGGCCGTGGTTCCCTGGCCCCCAGCCATAACCGAGCACGCCGAGGAGCTGCCGGAACCAGTCACGCTGGTGCCGCAGGCGCGCATCGTGCCGTCTCTCGCGCTCAACCCGGCGGCGGACCTGCACGTAGTCGCGGGACAAAGCGCGGAGCGCGTCATACGGGGCGCGAGTCCCCTCGTTACCGTCTGCCGCCGCCTCGCGCCAGCGCGTCACCGTCTCCCGGATGTCACCGCTGAGTATCTCGGTGAGGTAGTGATTGCTGTAGAACTCGTTCTCGTTGCGGATGCCGGCAAAGGTGGCCGTCCTCTCGGCGGGCATTTGCTCAGTCCCCTCCTGCCAACACGCACACGACCTTGATCCACGGCTGGCGCTCCGTGGTCATGGTATCCTGCACCCATTCCAGGTATTCGTCGAAGACCAGCTCAATGGCGCGGCGCTGTTGCTCGGCTCGGCGGAGTTTCGTCGTCTCGGCCTGCTGCGACTGCTCACGCCTGATCTCGACTTGGCGTAGCTGCCGATCCTTGAGCCGTTCCAGCTCTGCGAGGGTTGCTTCGAGCTTGACGTCGATGGCTTCCTCAAAGGCGTTGCGGCGCTCGACGACCCAACGCCGCGCATGCTCGACAGCAACCGGCAGCAGCGCTTCAAGCGCGGGGACGTCCACCGCACGAAGCCGGTTGGCAATGTGCGCTCTCGCCAGGGAAGTACGTTCGAGCAGGTCCTCGAGGGGAATCAGTTCCGGGCAACGGTCTCCACGAAAGCCAACTCCAACCCACTCGTAGATCAGGGGATGACTCCTGCGGTTCGGCACCAGGCCGGAAAGCACATAGACGGTTTCCTTCGAAGCGAGACCGGGGACGCCCGCCAGCACCGGCGCCTCGTGCCGCCCAAAGGCCGCGAGCATGCGGTCGTTCAGCCAGCCGACCACCGGCGACAACCGCCAAAGGTAATGAATCCGCGGCCAGGCCGCCTCGTCCCGGCGGCTGTCTTCGATCGCCTCCTGCATGCGGCGCAAGTCCTCGGTGAGCACGACGCGCCCATCACTCGGAATGACCTCACGCGGGTACGAGGCGAAACGATGGCGCAAGTCCTCCGGGATGTCCAGAGTCAACGTCGATGAGTCGGCGTCCACCTCGAAGCGCAGGTCGCGATCCTTCTCTCGCAGGCGGTGCAGCGCTGCCGCGCAGTACGGCAACTCGCTCGCGAACAGCGATCGGGCCGGCGGCGGCAGATCCTGGTTCCCGGCCGCAGGCTCCACCAGCGCCCCTCCCGTACCCAGGAATAACGCCAGCAGATCGTCCCCCTCCACTGCGGCCGGCTGCAAACGGACGTCGAACTGTGGCGCCGGCTCGCCGTCGGCGATGGCACGGCGTGTGATCTCCTCCTCGGCTCGAATGTCGTGCACGTTCATAAATGCGGACGGATCACCGATGTTACGGTACGCCTGTTCGTCCTTGGCCTCCAACACCTCAAGGATGCGCATATCACCGCGGATCGTCTCGTTGGCGCTCTCCGTCACCAAATAGACGATTTCCGGCGTACGGTCCTGGCCGTAGCGATCGACCCGCCCGTTGCGCTGCTGGAACACCATGAGAGACCAAGGTAGGTCGAAGTGAATCAGCCGGTGGCAATGATAGTGCAGGTTGATCCCCTCGGACGCCACATCGGAGCAGAGCAGCAGGCGCACCGGCCGCTCGGCATTGCCGAAGTCTTCGACCATGCGCTGTGCATCGATGTCGCTCATGCCGCCGTGCATGATCCCGAGCTGGCCGGCGCGCAGCTTCAGATCCTTCGGCAGCCGTTGCGCGAGCCAGTGCAGGGTTTCGAGGCGCTCGGTGAACACCACCAATCGGTCGCGTGGGTCGGTGGGCGCCCATGTGAACGGTTCGCCACCGCGGATCGCGCGGAGCAACGCCCGGTACTTGGCGTAGTCGTGCGGGGTGATGCTTGAGAGGGCCCTGAGCAACGCGCGCAACGACTGCACCTCCGCGGCAACGGCCGCGACCGGCTCCTGCACCAGTTCCCGCTCGCGTCGGCGTATGCGCTGCTCGGCGGTGGCGATGCACGCAGCGGGGCTTGAGAACAGCGCCTTCTCCAGCGTGACCACAAACAGGTCGCGGCGCCCGGTGTTGCGGCCGTCCACCGTGACCGCGAGCAGCGCGGCACAGGAAGCCTCTTCCACGGCAGAGGCCGCAAACCGGCAGCGATGGATCTGCCGGTCGCGGAATACGTCGCGCACTTGGTGCTGGACGTCCTTCTTGAAGCGGCGGATTACCAGCCCCTTGTCGCGGAAGTCCTCGGCGGTGTAGTCGTCCGGGTCGGCAATAGCAGTTGCGTCCAGCATGTTCATCAGGCTGGCAAAGCTACGCGCCTTGCCGTCGTGCGGCGTCGCGGAAAGCATGATGAGCGTATCGGATCGCCGCGCCAGCAAGCGCGCAAGGCGACTGCGCAACGAGCCGCTGCCGCGGTCGGCGACGTTGTGTGCCTCGTCGATGATGATCACGTCCCAGTATGCCTGCTCCAGATAGGTGCGGTACTCGGCGTCCTGCTTGAGGGTGTCGATGGAGATAATGGCCTTGTCGTAGTAGTGGAAAGGGTTGTGGTTAGTCGGGATACGACTGCGTACCCGCTGGATGCCGATCGAATCGAGACGCACCAGCGGGATGGTGAACCGGTTCCAGAACTCCTTCTGGAACTGGGTGAGCATGCTCTTTACGGCCAGCACCAGGATACGTCTGGCCCGGCCGCGAGCAATCAACTCGCTGACGAGGATGCCCGCTTCGAGGGTCTTACCCAGGCCGACCGCGTCGGCGATAAGGATGCGCTGGCGTGGCTGCCGTAGCGCCTGCCGGGCCGGGTCGAGCTGATAGGGCACCATGTCCATCGCAGCGCCGTGGCCCACGTGAATCCGGTCGTCGCTTGGCACCGCTTGCCGAAGCTGGCTCTCCAGGTACAAGAGGCTATCCGCAAACCGCGGCGACCTGTCGGGCACCAGCCGCGTCGCAGCCGGATCGAGCACCTCCACCTCCGGCTCCAGGGCCGTGAGAAACACGGCCTGCTGCTCCCGAACCAACTCGGAGACGCCGTCGCAGACGAGTTGGTAGCCCCCGTGCGCCGCCCGGTCGACCCGCCGCACCACCCACTCGGCATCCCGGATCACGACCCGCGCGCCGGGGGCCAGGACCGGCGAGCCGCTATTCGACATGTTGTTGCCAACCCCCGCCGAATGAAGCTGTTGGGGTAGCATCGGTGGTGCCGGGCCTAAATTGGACCGTTGTTGTTGCATCGCTTATCGTCGATTCTTGACGAGTATTCTAGGGACGCGCAAGAATAGCAGTGCTGCGGCTGTTCTTCGAGGACAGCCGCTGTTCTATCATGCTGTCGCTCGGAACGCGGAATTGCCAAGCAGAGGTCACACCGCGCTGAAACTGGAATGTACCGACCGCAGGTATCTGAACGCCTACGTGCCGCCTTTGCAGAGGCCTGGGGGCGTTGCCTACTACCTGCGTGAGATGGAGTTGTCCCGGTTAGGTGGACGGGTAACTTCCGTGTTTCGTAATTCGGTCGCAGACCGAACTGTCCTCCGGACAGAGCGATTGCGTCAAGGGAATGATTGCCGTGCAGGCCGTGTCCGGGCCGCAGAGACGGTGCCAAGCACGGGGGATCTGCTGCGGTCGAGTCGCTGGCGATGGGGGCACGGGGCGCCGCTGATGGAGCGCCCGATAAGGCGCCGCTTGCATCGCGATCGAGCCCGCGATATAGTGCATAAACACATAAACATAAAAGGACCAGTTGATGACTCGATGGAATCTCGTTATCTCCGACGACACGAACCGTCGCTTGCGGAGCTATCTGGCGCGGACCGGCGGCAAGAAGGGCGACCTGTCCAGGTTCGTGGATCGTGCGGTGCGCCAGGCGATCTTCTGGGAGACCGTCGAATCGGTCTGGGAACGCAACCGGCACCTGACGGGCGAAGCTGTCCAGAGCCTTGCCGACGACGCGGTGGCCGAGGCCCGTGCGGATCGTCCTTGATACCAACATCCTCGTGAGCGCCCTGATCTCTGGAGAAGGGACACCGGGGCAGGTGCTGGCCGCGGTCAAGAGCCTGGGCATCACGCTGATCACGTCCCGGTTCCAGATAGACGAATTGCGGGACGTTCTGGCGCGCGATCGGCTGCAGCCGTACATCCGACGTGAGGAAGCCGACGATCTCCTTTACCACCTGGAAGCTGTCGCAGTGGTGGTCGACAATCCGATACTCGCCACCGCGATCGCGGGCGACGCCGATCTGATCGTGTCCGGTGACCGGGATCACATGCTGGCGGTCGGGAGTGCGGACGGCATCCCGATCGTCACCGCGCGTGAGGCGGCCGATCGGCTCCGAGCAGGCAAGGAAGACTGAGCGCGAGAGCGCGCCGCTCGTTTCGACGTGACCCGTCGACCGTTATACTGAGCACGCTGGCGTGGGCTGCCGGGTGTGGGAGCAGGGTGACGGCCAGCCGGTGACCTTTCCTGCCCGGCATCGGCGGGTTGCCGCGCTGGAACGCGTTTGTCGACGCCTTGGCGCGGCAGCGGCGGGTGGTGGCGCCGAGTCTGCCGGGGTTCCCCGGCTCGTCGGCGCTGCCCGAGCTGGATGACCACCTTGACTGGCTGCTGGCGGCGCGCGACCTCGTGCACGCGTGCGGCGGCGCGGGCGGCGACCTGGTGGCCGTATCGGTGGGCGCTGCCCTGGCGGCCGATGTGGCCGCGGTGTGGCCGGGCGCCGTGCGGCGGCTGGTGATGGTGTCGCCGCTGGGCCTGTTCGACCCCGCCGAGCCGCGCGACTGGGGCACGGTCGAGGTGTACTTCGGCATTACCATCATCCTGTCGGTGCTGGGCTGGACCGGGCTGGCGCGCACCGTACGCGGCAAGTTCCTGGCGCTGCGCGAAGAGGACTTCACGCAGGCGGCCAAGTACCTCGGCGCCAGCGAAATGCGCATCATCCCCAGGCACATGGTGCCGTCGTTCAGCAGCCACCTGATCGCGGTGCTCACGTTGCGGGTGCCGGAGATGATCCTGGCCGAAACCAGCCTCAGCTTCCTGGGCCTGGGGCTGCGCGAGCCGGTGATAAGCTGGGGTGTGCTGCTGACCGGGGTGCAGAACATCCGCGCCGTGGCGCTGGCGCCGTGGCTGTTTCTGCCCGGTCTGGCGATAGTGGTTACCGTGCTGGCATTCAACTTCGTCGGCGACGGCCTGCGCGATGCCGCCGACCCCTACGCGCAGTAAACTCGCATCGGCGCCATGCCTCCGACCCCTATGCGCAGTAAACTCGCATCCGCGCCAATCCCACCGACCCTTACTCCCAGTAGAAGGGCAACGTATGAACGAGTTCGACTTTCACGGCCACTTTGCAAGCCTGACCGGCTCCTGTCCGGCGCAGTTCGCCTTCCGCGGCGCCAGCGCCGGCGACGTGCGGGAGTGGCAGCCGCCGTTCCGTGCGCGGCTGCGGGAGATCCTGGGGCTGGCGAATCTGGAGCAGGATCTTGCCGGGTTTGTACCCACCGCGAAGATGCTCGACAGCCTGGACATGGGCTCCTACATCCGCGAGTCGTGGCGCATCCGCACCGAGCCGACGGTGCCGCTGCCGTTCTACCTGCTGCGGCCCAAGTCCGCGCCGCCCAACCCGCTGCTGGTGCTCACCCCGCACGGCCACGGCCATCCGCACGTCTACGTCGGCTTGTTCCGCAACGACAAGGAACAGGCGGAGATCCGCGACGGCGAGCGCGACATCGCCGTGCAGGCGGTGGAACAGGGCTACCTGGTGATCGCACCTACCACGCGCGCGTTCGGCGAGACCCGTTCGCCGGCAGACAAGGAGAAGGACGCCGTGTCCTCCTGCCGGCTGCAGCTGATGCACGATCTGCTGCTCGGACGCACCCCGATCGGCGACCGCGTGTGGGACATGTCCCGCCTGATAGACTGGGCCATCGAGCGCCAGGGCGTGGACCCGGCGCGGATCGCCATCACCGGCAACTCCGGCGGCGGCACCGTGTCGTTGTTCGCGGCGGCGTGCGACACCCGCATCTCGGTGGCGGTGCCGGGCTGCTACTTCAACACCTTCGCCGGCAGCATCGGCGCGATCATCCACTGCGACTGCAACTACGTGCCCGGCATCCTGCGCCTCGGCGAGATGCACGACATCGCCGGCCTCGTCGCCCCGCGCCACTTCCTGGCCGTCGCCGGCCGCGACGATCCGATCTTCCCCGTCGCCCACACCCGGGCCGCGTTCGAGCAACTGGCAAAGATCTACCGGGCGGCCGGCGTGCCGGACCGCTGCGAGCTGTACGTCGGCGCCGGCGGCCACCGCTACTACAAGGAGCGGGTCTGGCCCTTCATCGCGGAGGGATTCGGCGCTACTAAATGAACGCCGCCGGGGAAACCCCGAACCGCTCGCTGAGCGCACGCACCTGGCGGACGTTGATCTGCCGTCCCCCGCGCAGGATCTCCGAGACGACACCCTGACTGCCGACCTCCGGCAAGTCGGATTGGTTCAACCCCTGTTCATCCATCAAGAGCGGCAGGACAGCGACCGGACTGCTCGGAAGCTCCCTGACCTGTTCCCTCTCGTCGGCATCAACCAGGGTTACCCAGCGTCTCCATCAGTGAGGCCAACGGATGCGAATCATGCTCCCCTACTTCGTCGACCACGAGGTCGAGGAGGGCGCTGATCCGCAAGTGCGATCTGGCCACCCGAGCCGCGAACGGCAGCCGGCATGCTTGCCGCGTTCGAGCGCTTGCCGGTCATGAGCGAAGCGGCACTCGAGGGCCTGGATGCGGCACAACTCGCCGATACGGCGCCGGAGAATCCGTGGCGGACAGAATAGCGTTCGACACCACGTTTCTGATCGACCTGCAGCGGGAGCGGCGGCGGAACGAAGCCGGCGGCCCCGGACCTGGAACTGGTTCGACCGGGCGCTGCCCGGCTTCGGGTTGCGCGTCCACCGGTCCGGCGCGAAGGCGTGGATCGTGCAGACCCGCATCGAGGGGAAGTCCCGGCGTGTCGTCATCGCCCGGCACGGAGAGATGGACCTGGCGCAAGCCCGCCGCCGCGTGGTTCGACGCGGTGAGCAAAGACAGGCCCGGCGCGGCCAACCGCGCCTTCGAAATCCTCCGTTCCCTGATTGGGCACCAATCCCTGTCTCGGCATCAGGAAGAACCCGAGGCGCGACATCGGGGACAACGCCATCGCCTTGCCCGACTCCAAGACTGGACCGCGCAGCGTGCCGCTCGGCGGTGCCGCGCGGGCCGTCATCGAGGCACTGCCCGAACCACGCGATCCGGATGCCTACCTGTTTCCGAGCCTCGCCGAAGCCCGAGAGACAGCGCCAGGGACTAACTCCGCGACGTACTCCGATGCCGCCACCGCCGGGGGTCGATGTTGACAGCATGGCCCCACATTCCCCGCTTGGACTGTCGCGCTTCCCGCTCTATGTGCTTGTACCGGTCGCTATAGGCAGCGATCGCGTGTCCTTCCCGGACGAGCCACTCCCCGACATCCTTGCCGTTGCAGGTTACGATGCCGACCGCACGTCCAAATTTGTCATGGTCCTCGACCGTAACGTGAACTCGCTTGCCGCCGATCTCGCGGATCAAGGCGCTCTTCACACGCTTTCCATGTCCGAACCAGTAGCCGTCCTGGTGCTTGGCCCGCTGATCCCACTCGGGCGCGTCGAGACCGGCGAACCGTACTTCCTGCCCGGATACGCGAATCCCGTCGCCGTCGGTGACATAGGCTTTCCCGGCGAGCGTGCCCGTGCGGCGTTGTCGGCGGGTGCGGCGTCGCTTGCGCGGGCGCTTCCTGAACAATCCCTGGAGAACAAAGTACAACCCCGCCGCGATGACGAGGAGGACGACCAAAGGTTCCATCGTTCGCGTTACTCGGCTCCGTTTCGTGTTCGGCGGTTATAGCAGTCGGGACGTACCATGGCAGTCTGGTCCGTTTCTGTCAGCGGTAGAACTCCACCGGAACGGACTACGTCCACATCGATGAACTTGGCCTGCGCGTAGTGACAGGTGGATCCGATGTAGCGCAGCCGCCGCGCCCGGGCGAGCCGTTCGGCGGACAGGAAGCCGATGCCCTGCGGACCCCAGCCGCGCAGCACCATGCCGTCGGCATCGGCGAGCGCGGCATCCACCTGTGCGGCACGTAGGCGGCGATGAACTGCACGCCGACCGGAACCCCGTCGCCGCTCCAGTGCAGCGGCAGGGAGATGGCGGGTTGACCCGACACGTTGTACTGCCCGGTGAAGGTGGCCAAGCCCAGCGGCTTGTCGCCGCCGCTGGTGTGGGGCAGGTCCAGCGCGCGCAGGCGCCCGGGTTCGACCCCGCCCTCCTTGAACCGGAACGGCAGCGTGGCCAGCGTCGGCGTCACCAGGATATCGAAACCGCCCGCCCACCACTCGGCCATCCGGCGGGCGTAGCGGTGCTGTTCGGCCATGGCCTGCACCAGTTGGACGCCGCTCACCCCGCGCGCCGCAGCCGCCGCGCTCCACGTGTTCGGCTCCACATCCGCGGCGCCGAGCTCCCGACCCAGTAGCGCGCCGAGGCGAGCGAGTTCGCTGGCCACGTGCGCGTACTTGACCAGGTGCATCGCTTCGATCATCGGGCGATCGACCAGCGTGTCGAGACAGGCCGGGCTGTCGCCCTCCACTTCACTCGCCGCTTCACGTTCGAGCTTCCGGGATCAGCTCGCCGGAGTGATGAGAACCACGTCGGGAAAGTAGCTACGGATGCGATCCGGGTCGCCGGTGGCCAAGGGCCACCCCACGAGTTGAGCGTGTGCACCGATGAAGAAGTCCGGAAGCGGCACCAGCGGTGCGACAGTCCCGGTCTGCTGTCGGCGCCGCTCGCGGTAGCGGCGATACGCGGCGGCACATCCGACCGAGGCCTGCGCGGGAAGGTCGATGACCTGCACGCCCCACGACCGTACCCGCCCGGCTGCCAACTCCGGCTGCTGGTCGCCGACACAAACCTCGGCGATGCTTACGGCATTCGTAGCGGCACCGTCCCCGACCACACCTTCGGCGATCGTCGATGTCGCCCATGCGTGAAACGGTGAGTGCGGCTGAGACGCGTAGATCAGAACGTTGGTGTCGAGCAGGATCACGGCTCGCGAGTCACTTCGCGCAGTTCGTCCCAGGAAAAGGCAGGTCGAAGAGGGGCGGCCTCGATCGCGGCCCAACACTCATCAAAGCTCATTCTTGGTGTGGATCGAACGGGCTCCAGGCGAGTCAGGACGATCCGTCCATCGGACTCCTCCGTAACACTGAATGCCTGCCCGGGACGAGCAACTCCCAGCACAATCCGTCGTTTCGAATCGACTATGCGCACCCTCATGGTGGGAATATCCCACCCCTCGCGGCATCTGTCAATCTGCGACACCGACGCTCCGCCAGGCACGCTTCGCTCGGTGTGCCTCGACAGTGGTCCGGCGCTGAGCTACGCAGGGTGCGGAACACCGTGCCGTGCAGGAACAGCGCGGGGATCAGCCACGGCCAGCTCAGGTGGCGATGGGTGAGCACCACCACGGTGCCGGTGGCGGTCAGCAGCGCAATAAAACCGAGGACGTGCAGCAGCGGCCGCAGGTTGCGGCGTTGCGAGAGGGCGCGAAGCTGCGCCATCGGAAGCGGGGACCGATACCAGCGAATCTGCTGATTGGCGGTCCAGTCATGCTCCAGGGGAGCGCACGGGGCGGTCGGCGACGGCGCGACTGCGGTAGCCATGCGGGCAGTGTCCGTGGGCGCGGTAGCGCCAGCCAGCGCCAGTATGACGGTGGCTGCCGCTGCCGGCAAGTATCCGTCGATGAACAACGATAGGCATGGGAGGCATGGGTGTGTGCCTTGGGCGGGCTGAGCCACATGGGCGCATTACACTGACGCCGGTGCGATCGACCACGGCATCAACCTGTTCGACACCGCCGAGGTATACGGCCCCTTCCACTCGGAAGAGCTCCTCGGCAAGGCGCTCGGCGCACGCCGCCGGGAGGTTATCCTGGTCACCAAGACCGGCTTCGACTTTGACGACGAGAAGTACAAGGTCACCGGCCGCAAGTCCCGCTACGAACACATCATCGCGCGTACCGAGGGTTGCCTGCGGCGGCTGCGCACCGACGTGATCGACCTGATGCTGATCCACTGGCCCGATTTCAGACGCCGTTCGACGAACCGATGCGCGCGCTCCAGAAACTGAAGGAAGACGGCAAGATCATGCTGGGCTGAGCTGGGCTGAGCCGCATCGCTTGACACGGGGCATGTTTCCGTGTTATAGTCAGTCACCAGAATCAGGTGAGGAGGAACAGGTCATGAAGAAATTCTTAGTGTGTTCGATCATTGTCAGCGCAGTCGCTGCGCTTTCGTACGCCGCCGGTGAACAGGAAGCCGGCGCCGAAAAGGTTACCATCACTGCCTTTGCGGCTGCCGATGCGAGCACCATCAAGCACTACAACGAGATCGATGCCATATTCAACGAGAAGTTCCCGAATATCAGGATCGAATGGCAGCCACAAGCGGCCGAGGGCATAGAGGAAAAGTTCATATCTCTCTACATCACCGGACAGTCACCGGACCTGTTCGTGGACGATACCGAGCGTCTGCTGCCCCCTGAGCACCGCTACCAGGTATTCGAGAACCTGCAACCCTGGGTGGACAAGGATCCCGAGCTGCAGGACGCCTTGTCGAAGATGCTGCCCGGCGTGATCGCCGGTGTGCACACGGGCGAGAGGCTCTATGGACTGCCCACTCACTACGCCGCTCTTGTCCTGTTCGCCCGCGAGAGCTGGATGGACAAGCTGGGGTTCGAACTGCCCGGCGATTGGGTCGAGATGCGCGACATGGCGACGGCATTTCACGACCAGGACCCCGACGGCAATGGCAAGGATGACACAGTCGGCTACTACATGATGCTGTGGCCCGGTGTGTCCAACCTGCTTACCGCGATTACCTGGTGGTCGGCGGCCGGGTTCAATGAGAACCGCTACGGCGATTCCCCGGAACCGATCTTCAACAATTCGGGACAGCGGGAAGTGATCGCCGAGATGCGGGACTGGGTCCACAAGTACAAGAATGTCAACGCCGACGCCCTGGGCGTCAGTGCAGGCAATTTGTACGATGCCATGAACGCCGGCCGGGTCGGAATTGGCCGACTGGGGAACTGGAACGTAAATCGCTTCGACAGCAACATCGACGCCGACTACGTGCCGTTCCTGTTCCCGCCCAAGACTCAGGGGCAGACGGCCCCCAACTATGCACCGTACTTTCAGCACGCCATCGCGCTGGTCAGGGATTCCGATCACAAGGCTGAAGCGCTGGAGTACATGAAGGTGTTCATCAGCAAGGAGGCCCAGGAACTGCGCTACGACGCAATCGGCGCCGTGGCCAGGACCGACCTCGATTTCGACGCGCTCGAGGATAACCCAAGGCGCAAGTTCTTCCTGGACACGCCGATGGCCACGACCCCGTATTGGCCACCTCATCCGTGGGCTTCCATCTATCGGTCGGTACTGCAGACTTCGCTGGACAAGATCTTTGCAGATCCGGACCTCGATATCGAGCAGGAGTTCAGCGCAGCCGTCGACGAAATCATGAGTGAATTGAAAGCCGAGGGGTACATCAAGTAAGGGGGTAGCCGGGCCGGCACGGGGCAGTATTAGCTGACTTCATGGCGCAGCGACGGACGCTGTTCCCGGAACGGCCATGAGAATCACCCTGGAGAGTAGGAGGATGCGCTTGCTGTTGCGGCGCTCCTCCTACCTCTTGTACGTCGTTCCTGCGCTTGCAGTCTTCCTGCTGTTCAGACATTACGCCATCATCGAGGGGCTCAGAATGAGCCTCATCGACTTCAACCCCCGAGGACCGTCGGAGTTTGTCGGTCTCGAGCACTATATCCGCGTGCTGCAACGGCCCCGGCTGCTCGAGTCCTTTCTTCGCACCGGGTACTTTCTGGTGCTCTATCTGCCGCTGTCCATCGCTTCGTCCCTGCTGGTTGCGCTGCTGATCCACGCGCGCGGCATACGGGGAACGCTGTTCTTCAAGGTGGCTTTCTTCATTCCCGTTATCAGCACTTTCGCTGCCATGGCGTACGTATGGGAGGCGATACTCAATCCTGACTTCGGGCCGATCGGCGGTATGTTTACGTCGCTGGGATTCGAGAAGTTCTTTCTGCTAGGCAGCACCACCTGGGCCTTGCCGACCATTGTGGGAATCTCAGTGTGGAAAAACATGGGCTTTTACGTGATCGTGTTCTCGGCGAATCTGGAGATGATAGATCCTGCCTATCACGAGGCGGCGCGCTGTGACGGAGCCAACGCCTGGCAGCAATTCAGGCACATAACGGTGCCGTTCCTGCACGCTGCGTTCACCGTCGCAATTCTGATCGGTCTCGTGGACGCGTTCCAAGCATTTACTCCCATCTTCATCATTACGGCCGGGGGACCCGGAACGAGCACGGAAACGATCATGTACTACGTGTTCAATCTAGCCTACGTGCTGTCCAAGTGGGAGTGGGCGGCGGCCGGGTCGGTCATCGTGTTCCTGGTGCTAGCGGCGATCGCGGCTGTACCGGGAAAACTCCTGAAGTTGTAGGACGACACGGTGCCGACTGCGGTGACAACAGTGCGCCGGCGCAGGGAGCCGTGGCGGGCGGTCGTGTATGGCATGCTTGCCCTTGGACTCGGGGTCGTCCTCTACCCGTACCTGTGGATGGTGGCCGGCACCTTGATGACCAGCGAGGCGTTCTACCGAGGCGAGAGCAACTACCTTCTGCCGAATCCGTTCTCCATCTACGTTTGGAAGTACCTCTTCGTCGAGATACGTGACGTGTTTCCAATCGCCAGGTACACGATGAACAGCCTGATCACGACCTCTGGCGCGGTGCTGATCTATCTCGTAACGGGGATACTTGCCGGTTACGCACTGGCGAGAAAACCGGTGCCGTTCAAGGGACTTATCGTCTGGTTGCTATTCGCCACGTTCATGTTTCCGGGAATCGCACTGCTCATACCGACGTTCTTCGTGGTCTATCGGCTGGGCCTGATCAATACCTATCTCGGCATCATTCTGGTGTTGGCCGCGGAACCGCTTCCGTTCGTGCTGTTGTATCGGTTCTTCCGCGATATCCCGATCGAATACGAGTACGCCGGTCGCGTCGACGGCGCCTCCGAGTTACGAATCCTGTGGAGCATCCTGATCCCGCTGGCGATGCCGGCAATCGTGGCGGCCGGGCTACTGGGTATCATCATGTCGTGGAACGCCTTCATCTTTCCGTTCATGTTGGCGACATCGACCGATCTCTATACGCTTCCGGTGTCCCTGCTCTACTTCCAGAACGTGCAGTTGTGGTCCACCGCGCACGAACGGATCGGGGTGGCCGTGGTAGCGACGCTGCCGCCGATCATCGTGTTCATCGTAGCACAGCGAAGGGTCATGAGCGGGTTTACCGGCGGTCTCAAAACGTAGTCCGGTGCGTGACCGAGAACGCTAGGAAAACCGTGAGCGGAGTGACTCCACGTTGGTCTGGACGTCGATCAGGACGGTGACGCCGTCGGCGTTCAAGCGCCGCGCGTCCGCCAACGCCTTCTCAAGCTCGGCGGCGGTGCGCACGGCGATGCCGCGCGCCCCGAGCACTTCCGCCAGCGCGCCGTAGTTGCCGCTCATCTTCGACACCCCGAAGGCGCGTGCCGCCGGGCCGATCATGTCCGTGGCGCCGCTGTAGGTGGCCATGGCGCCACGGCCTGGGCGTAGGAGCTGCGCGTAAGACTGGTGCCCAGCGCCAGCAGCACGTCGCACTCCTTCAGCCAGCGGTGCGCGGCCAGGGTAGTGGCGCCGCTGCCGGCGCCGAGCGCGAGGCGATGCGTTTCGGGCAGCGCCGACTTGCCCGGCATGGTGCAGAACACCGGCGCGGCAAGCAGTTCCGCGAGTTGCGCCAGCTCGGCGCTGGCGCCGGCCGCCAGCACCCCGGAACCGGCCCACATCAGCGGCCGCCGGGCTGAGCGCAGCAACTCGGCGGCGGCGCGCCTGCTGTGGCCGGTGGGAGACACGCGCTTGGCGCGCCGCCTGCACCGCGTTACCCAGCCCACGCTGCTGGTGTTCGGCCAGGATGACCGCGTGCTGCCATCGCCCTACCGGCGCCACCTGGTCGACCTGGACGCGCCGCAGACCCTCGCCGGCCTGGTCGAGGAGTTCCTGAGTTCATAGTCGGTTGGCCGCTTGCCAATTCTTGCCAGTGCGGCCTATGCTGGTTGTCGTGAACACCACCATGAACGTGTCGCTGCCGGCCTCGCTCAAGTCGTTCGTGGACGAGCAAGTCACCGGGCGCGGTTACGGCACCTGCAGCGAGTACGTCCGCGCCCTGATCCGCCAAGACCACGACCGACAACACCTGCGCCGGCTGTTGCTTGACGGCGCCGAGTCGGCGGCGTCGAGGCCGGCGGATGCGGCCTATTTCGATGACCTGAGAAACCGGGTTCGCACGCCTGCTCACGGGTGACACCGAAGCCGGTCGTTCCGCGTGCGCGGGCTGTTCGCGACATGGACGAAGCCCTGGCGCACTACCTGCGTGCAGGAGAATCGCAGGCCGCGCTCGGCTTCATTGACGAACTGGAAGCAGCCTACGCACACATCGCGCAGGATCCCGCGTCGGGATCATCGCGGTATGCGTGGGAACTGGATGTGCCGGGACTGCGTTCCTGGCCCGTGCGGTGCTACCCGCATCTGATCTTCTACCGCGAACGCGACGACCACATCGACGTGTGGCGCGTGCTGCACGGCGGGCGTGACATCGCCACCTGGATGCGTGAGTGAACGGACGGTCACCACGCGCCTGACCGGCATCGCCGATTCAGAGGCCATCGGGGAAGTGAGCGAGCAGGTAATCCCGCATGGCGGCGTGGCCGGCGTGGTTGGCCCATCCGGCCGGCGTCGACCCGTGGTTGGCGTCGCGTAGCGGGCGCGCGCCGTGGGCGACCAGCACCTCGGCCGCCGCTCGCCGATCGTGCCAGGCCGCCTGGTGCAGGGCAGTGGTGCCGTCGGCCGCGGCGGCGTTCGGATCTGCACCGAGACTCAGCAAACACCGTAGGGCGGCAACATTGCCCAAGGACGCGGCCGCGTGCAGCGTCCCGGGGTCGTTCAGGCTGTCGGGCGCAGCCTCGAGCGCGGTGCGCGCGGCGGCCTGGTCGCCGCTCATGCAGGCGACACGGAAACGGTCTTTGGGGCTCAGCTCGACCGGCTCGGCACCCGCCTCCTCGAGCATCGCCGCGATGTCTCCAAAGCCGTTCAACAGCGCGTTCGCGTAGTGGGTGCGCCCGTCGTAGTAGCTGGTGCCGCGCGGGTCGGCGCCATGCCGTAGCAGCAGCACGACGCGTTCGCCAAATCCCTTTCCGACCGCGTGCCCGAGCAGGAAGTCGAGCGTCCCTAACCGGTTGTCGGTCTTCCAGTTGATTCTGGCCGCGGCGGTGAGCCCGCGGTCGAGCAGCAGTTGCAGCCAACCGTTATCGGGCCGGAACATCGTGTTGTACAGCCCCTGGGCGTCGTTGGGGTCGGCCTCGGCGTCGAGCAGCAGCGTAGCCAGCGCCCGCGCGTGCACATGCGGCGGCTGGCTGACGACGCCGCCCTCGCCTTCGCCCATCGCTCCCGTCAGGGCGGTAAACCGGTACGTACCGCCCCACATGAAATACGCGTTCGGGTCGGCCCCGTGCTCAAGCAGGAGCCGGGCGGCGCCAACGGTATCGGCTTCGGGAAGCTGCTCGGTCACCCGCGAGTAGCACAGGTAGAGCATCGGCGGCCAGTCGCGCGGTCCCCCCGCTGCCGACGCGCGGCCGGGATCCTCGCTCAGGAGCCTCCGCAGCGCCTCGACGCTGGCCGTCGCGGCAGCAGCATAGGCGTCGGCTGCCGCCAGCGCCGGCTGCGCGGCCAGCATTCGTTTGGCCCGCTCGATGCGTTCCGTCGAGTCGTTGCCGTAGGTCAGGCAGGCGAGGTCCAGAAACTGCTCCACGTCGCCGTTCCGGTGCCTATTCATCAATTCCATGGTCATCCGGGTGACAGGATCGGGTCAACCGTCCTGGCTCACTCACGCCGCTCTGTTGATCTGTTGATCTGTTGATCTGTTGACGGCGGCATACACACGCGCGTACACATATACGCATGGCGACGATAACCATAACGGCGGCGGCCATGCTGGTTGCGCTCGACGGCGTGCCGGTTATGAGCGAAGCCGAGCTTGATCGTCTGGATGCTGCACAGTTCGCAGACCCGGCGCCGGAGGATCGGTGGCAAGGGCAACGACGGAGGGGAAGACAATGAGCAAGCTTACCGATGCACAGATTGCACAGTTCGAAGATGAGGGCTACGTGGCAATCGAGGATGTTCTGGATCCGCGGCAGGATCTCGACCCGGTAATCGAGGAATACTCGGTAATCCTGGATCGGCTGGCGCGGGAGCTGTACGAGCGGGACGAAATCTCGTCGCTGCATGCCGGTCTGGCATTTGCCCGGCGCCTCACCCAGATCCAGTACGAGAGCGGGAAGTCCTACGCCCGGCACTTCGACATCGCGTTGCCGAAAAGGAACGTAGCGAAAGATACCCCGGTGTCGGTCGGACCGGCCATATTCGGCCTGCTGCGCAACGCCAAGCTGCTCGACGCCGTCGAGTCGCTGATCGGCAGTGAGATCTATGCCAACCCGATTCAACACGTGCGGCTGCGGCAGCCCGCCCACCTATCGGCCAACCCGAATGCGCTCATCAACTGGCATCAGGACAACGCCTTCATGATGCCGGAGGCCGATGAAACGGAGGTGGTGACTCTGTGGATTCCGCTTCTGGACGCCACGGTCGAAAACGGCTGCCTGCAGTTGGTGCCGTACAGCCATCGCGATGGGCTCCAGCAGCACTGCAATCCCGGCGTAACCATTCCGGATCGGCTCATTCGCAGCGACCAAGCGGTCCCGGTTCCGCTGCAGCAGGGCGGCGTGCTGTTCATGCACCGCCTGATGGAACATGCGCCGCTTACCAACCACAGCGACACCATTCGCTGGAGCTTCGACCTGCGCTACAACCCGTCCGACAAGCCGAGCGGCCGTGAAGTGCAACCCGGGTTCGTAGCCAGAAGCCGTTGCCGTCCCGAGACCGAGGTGCGCGACTACGAGACCTGGTCGGCGTTGTGGTACCGGACGCGCAGCACGCTGGCCGGACAGGCGGACCCGGTGTACGAGCGCTGGGGTGCGGACGAGCCGGGTTGCGCCTGACAGGCGCAACCCGATCCACTCGCTGCAGGTCCGCTTGCGCCACGGTGCGACCGCACCCCTTCGCGCCGGCGCGCGCCCGCAGCCTGCGGCACCGCGCCGACGCTGATCAGCGGGCGCCGGCGGAATCGGCGAAGATAGCGACCATCTCCGGGCGCAGGGGGTAGCGCAGCGGTTCGCCGGCGAAGTGCCGGCGGGCCTCGTGGCACTGACCGAGAAAGACGCCGAGGTGCGCGGCGTAGGTGCCGCCGGCGCGATGCGGCGTGTGTATCACGTTGGGCAGCGTGCGCAACGGGTCGTCCGGCGGGGGTGGCTCCGGGCTGTACACGTCGATGCCGGCGCGCAGCTCGCCGGCGGTCAGCCGTTCGAGCAGCGGCGCCTGCTCCACCACCGCCATGCGCGATACCAGCACGAACACCGCATCGCGCGGCAATGCGGAGATCACGTCTCGATTGATGATCCCGATCGTCTCCGGGGTCGGCGGTATGGCGATACAGAACACCTCGCTGCGCTCGGCCATGGCGACCAGGTCGTCGACCTTGCGCCCGCCCAGGGCCGCTATCCGCTCGGCCGGAATATACGGATCGAATGCCTCCCAGTCGGTGTCGAACGGCGCCAGCATGAGCGCCAGTTGGCGGTGGATCTCGCCGAACCCGGCCAGCCCTACCCGCCTGCCGTACAGCCGGTCGGGTACTTCGGCCCACTCGGGGTGGTCGCCCCAACGAACCCAGCCGTTGGCGCCCACCGCCTCATGCTCCTGGGGCAGGCTGCGCAGCGCGGCCAGCACCAGCGCCATCTCGTACTCCGCCACCCACGGCGACATGACCGGCGCCGTTTCGCTCATGGCGATGCCCTGCGCAACCGCCGCGTCCACATCGATGAACTTGGCCTGCGCGTAGTGACAGGTGGATCCGATGTAGCGCAGCCGCCGCGCCCGGGCGAGCCGTTCGGCGGACAGGAAGCCGACGCCTTGAGGGCCCCAGCCACGCAGCACCATGCCATCGGCATCGGCGAGCGCTGCATCCACCTGCGCGGCACGCTCGTCCGGCGTCTGGTCGGACCGCAGGTGAACCTCCACGCGTTCGGCGAACGAGTCGAGCTCCTCCGCGGCCGCGTTGCTCCAGTACTGCTCGATTTTGGGGTCGAGCAACCGGGGCCCATGTACCACGACAATCTTGGGGCGTTCCATTTCTCCCTCCTTATGCGACGGGACAGGGGCCAGTGTAGCGCAGAGTGGCCGTACCGCGTCATGCAGGCCGGACGATGGGGGCGATGGGCGGCCGGCGATCGGCCCACGGGCGGGCCGCCTCGAGCTGCGCGGCGAGCCGGAACAGGAGATCCTCACGGCCGTAGGCGGCAATGAGCTGCACGCCGACCGGAACCCCATCGCCACTCCAATGCAGCGGCAGGGAGATAGCAGGCTGGCCCGACACGTTGTACTGCCAAGTGAAGGTGGCCAGGCCCAGCGGCTTGTCGCCGCCGCTGGTGCGGGGCAGGTCCAGCGCGCGCAGGCGGCCGGGCTCGACCCCGCCTTCCTTGAAACGGAACGGCAGCGTGGCCAGCGTCGGCGTCACCAGGATGTCGAACCCGCCCGCCCACCACCCGGCCAGCCGGCGCGCGTAGCGGTGCTGTTCGGCCATGGCCTGCACCAGTTGGACGCCGCTCACCCCGCGCGCCGCAGCCGCCGCGCTCCAGGTATTCGGTTCCACGTCGCTAGCGCCGAGCTCCCGGCCCAACAGCGCGCCGAGGCGAGCGAGTTCGCTGGCCACGTGCGCGTACTTGACCAAGTGCATCGCCTCGATCATCGGGCGATCCACCAGCGTGTCGAGACAGGCCGGGCTGTCGTCCTCCACCTCGTGCCCGAGATCCGCCAGCAGTCCGACGGTCGACTCCACCGCGGCGGCGCAGGCGGGATCCCAGCCCCGTTCGTGCGCGCGCAGCGTGCGGCAGCCGATGCGCAGACGGCCAGGATCGGCGCCAACCTCGTCGCGCCACGGCCGCGCCGGCGGCGGCGCGGTGTAGGGATCGCCCGGAGCGGGACCGGCGCACGCGTCCAGCACCGCCGCCGAGTCGCGCACCGAGCGGGTCAGGACGTGCTCGCACGTCTTCTGGCCGAAGCGCTCGCCGAAGTCCGGCCCCAGCGTGGTGCGCCCCCGCGACGGCAGCAGGCCCACGACTCCGCAGCAACTCGCCGGAATCCGGATCGAGCCGCCGGAGTCGCTGCCGTGCGCCACCGGCACGAAACCGGCGGCCACGGCCGCCGCCGAACCGCCGCTGGAGCCGCCGGCCGTGCGCTCCAGGTCCCACGGGTTGCGGGCCGGCCCGTACGCGACCGAGTCGGTGATCGGGCTGAGGGCCAGCTCCGAGAGGTTGGTCTTGCCCAGGATGGCGAACCCGGCGCGTTTGTAGCGCGCCCCGAGATAGCTGTCGTGGCCGGAGCGGTAGCCGGCCTCCTGCAGCACCCGCATGCCCGCGTGGTACGGCTCCCCCTCGATCTGGCACAGCACGTCCTTGAGCAGGAACGGCACGCCGCGGAACGGGCCATCGGGCAGCCCGGAGCGGGCCTCCTCGCGAACGCGTTCGAAACGGCGCAGGATCACCGCGTTGAGCCGCGGGTCAAGCCGTTCGATGCGCTCGATGGCGGCGTCGACCAGCTCGGCGGCCGAAACATCCCCGTTGCGCACCAGTTCCGCCTGTGCCGTCGCGTCCAACCAGAGCAGGTCATCCATCGATCCCACTATACTCGGTGGCCCGCCAACCGTCGCAGCGTCGCTGCACCGGAAGTGCGCCTGGTGCGAACGGGTCAGTAGGCCGCTTCCAGTTGGACTCGGTGGCGCTCCAGCGTGTCCTGGAATGCCGGATCGTCGCGCAGCCACCGGAAGTCGCAGTCGCGGCTCTTCCCTTCGCGGCGTAGATCGTCCAGATACGCGGCGGCCAGTACGCCGCGGGTGCAACCGTCCGGCAGCGGTGCCTGCGGGGCGGTGGTCAGAAAGGTGAGCAGGTCGTCGAGGCAGCGCAGCGCTTCATGCCGGATGTGCAATTGCGAGAACGCCAGCACCAGGTACTGCAAAGTCAGATGCCTGGTCGGATCATCGGCCCGGGTCAGTGTGTCAGTCATGCGCGCCCCCTCATACCAACAACCTACCCTAGCCCCGCGCCGGACCCGGTGAACTTTGCGTAAATCGCTTGTTAATAAACAGCAACGAGTTGCCCGGCAGGCGCTGCCCCAGCTACCCGGTCAGAGGAGAAGAGATTGCCGCTGTCACCTGCGTCTGCCAGAATGGCGGCGCCTTGCACCGCAACAAGTTGCTCGCCTTGCTCGACCGCTACCAGGCGCGCTATCCAGACGAGGACGTGGCACGCTTCCGGCGCTTCGTGCTGCGGCAGCCCCGCTGTTTCGAACGCGACTGCTGGGACGACGGCCACGTGACCGGCTCTGCCGTGGTCGTCGACAGGACGGCCTCGCGCGTGTTGCTGACCCATCACACAAAGATCGGCAGATGGCTGCAGTTGGGCGGCCATGCCGACGGCGACACCGATCCGCTGGCGGTTGCGTGCCGAGAGGCGGCAGAAGAGTCGGGCCTCGCGGTAGCGCCGTTGCAACCGGATATCGTCGACCTCGACATTCATTCGATCCGCGCGCGTGGCGGCGACCCGGTCCATTACCACTACGACGTTCGCTTCCTGCTTCAGATTCGGAACTCGGAGTCATTCACTGTTACGGCGGAATCCCTGGCTCTCAAGTGGGTAGCGTTCGACGACATCCAAACGGTCACCGCGGATCGGGGACTCCTTCGCCTCGTGGCAAAGTGCCTCGATCTCGTGAGCGCGGTTCGCGGATGAACAGGCAGCGCGGTTTCGCGGAGTGCCTGCCCCGGTTCAGGGAGTCCATACGTGGCCGCGGCGGCGGATTGCGCGCCAGTCGAGGGTTGCGCCGAGGCCCGCGGCCGGCGGCAGGAACAGGCGGCCGTCCTCGATCCGTTCGGCGGGGGTGATCAGGCCGGCGCGCCAGTCGACCTCGCCGACGGCGTGCTCCAGGGGGAGAGCGCCCGGCACGGCGGCGGTGGCGTGGGCGCTCGCCAGCAGCGAAATCGGTCCCGAGGGGCTGTGCAGCGAGAACGCACCGCCACGGCGCAGCGCCGAGCGGCCGGCGCGTACCGCCTCGCCTACTCCGCCGCAGTGCTTGATGTCCGGCATGATGATGGAGACGGCGCCGCTGTCGAGCAGGCGGTCGAAGAAGGCGCATCCGTATCCCGACTCGCCGCCCGCTACCGGCAGCGGCACCTGCCGGGCGATCGAAGCCAGCTCAGCCGCCGCAGTGCGCGGCTGCACCGGCTCCTCGAACCAGCCGACACCGAGCTGCGCCAGTTCGGCGGCGATCACGGGAGCCGTTGCAGCCGTGAAGCGGCTGTGACAGTCGACCAGCAGGCGGGCCGCGGGGCCGATGGCGCTGCGCACCGCCCGCACCCGCGCCAACCCGGCCGCGGCCGCCGTAAGGAGGCGCTCCGGCGGCGATGCCGCTGAGACCTCGTCGAACGGCGCGCACTTGAACGAGCGGAACCCGGCGTGCGCGGCCCGGTCGGCGGCGCGCGCGAAGTCCGCCGGGCTGCGGCCGGTGGCATGCAGGGCGCGGTTGATGTTGGCGTACAGTTCCACGCTCGCGGTCGCCTCGGCGCCGAGGAAGCGATGCAGGCTCACGCCGGCGCGGGCGGCGTCGAGTTGCGCCACCGCAGTGCGCAGCGCACTGACCGCGGTAGCGAGCACCACGTCTCGTTCGAGGCGCGCGGGCGGCACGCCCAGCCGGCCGGCAACCTGCATCTCGCCGGCCGGCGCGCACGCCCGCACCGCCGCAACCAAGTCAGCGAGCACCTCGGCGACCTGCGCCGAGCGGTCTCCGAGAGTAATCTCGACGGTGGTGACGGCGCCTTCGCCGTCGCTGAGTTCCGCGACCACCCAGGTGGTGCGGGGGGTAGCGGTAACTGCCGCGAGGCGGGCGAGTTGTAGCGGCATGCCGCTCACACTACCTCGCGGCCGACACGACGGTGGCCGGCGTCGCTTCTGTGGGAGACAGTCGACCACGTCCGCTGGCTGTGCGAACGCTATCCGGACATCCCGGCGCCCGCCGCGCAACCGCTACCTACCAGACCGCGGCAGGATAATAGGTGTGGATCATGACAACATGAGTATCAACGTACATTCTCGCTGTGCCACTCATCGAACCAGTCGACATGCACACCATGGCAACGAAGGTACCTCTTTTCACGCAGGTATTCGCCAGCGGCCCCCGTTGTGGACCGCCGAGCGCCCGGCGGCGCGGTAAGCGCGTTCACTTCCGAGGCGGCTTCGTTGCACCTCGATCTTGACACCGCGCATACCACTGTCGATACCATTGCACCATGCGAATTACCATCGACCGTGCCCGGCGTGTGGTGGGCGTAAGCGAGCCGACGCTGATACGAAAAAAGGGATTCCTGGTGCATCACGGCACAACTCGTGCCGCCATCGACATTGTCGAGTTCATTCGCGCCGAACGCGAGGCGCGCAACCGGCACATTACCGCGGCAGGCGCCGATTGATGGGCAATCTTCGATTCATCGGCGCCTACCACGCGTGGTACTTCGAGCGCTGCCAACTGCCCGGCATCGCGGTGACGGCACCGTACGGAACGCCATGATCATCAAGAGCAACCCAGGGCACGTCGATACCGAGCGGATCGTGCTGTTTCCGTTCGACGACCACGGCCTGCCGTTCCGCCAGGGGGTACGGCTTCGCCTGGTGGGCTTCAAGACGCCGGTGGACCGCACCCGCATCGTGGTGCCGCTCGGGCCGCCGGGCGCGCCGGACAGCAAGCGCGTCATCTACTACGGCACCGTCCTGCGCGTGGGCGGCGAACTGTGGATGTGGTACCTCGGGCAGGGCGACGACGACCGGTGGCACCAGCGGGTGTGCCTGGCCAAGAGCCGCGATGGCTACACCTGGGACAAGCCGCACCTGGGCCTGGTCGAGTACCAGGGCTCCCGGCACAACAACCTGGTGGACATGCTCGGCGGCGAGCACTCGATCGTCGCCTGCGTGGTGTACCACGATTCCGACGATCCCGATCCCGAGCGGCGCTTCAAGGCGGTGATCGAGACCAAGGACCGCCCCCAGTTGTTCGGCGTGCTGTTCTCGGCCGATGGCCTGCGCTGGCGCGAGTTCGACGTCGGGCCGCAAGCGCCGCAGTGCGAGCCTGCCGGCGGCACCAGGTTCAACGGCTGCTACTACCTGAGCGCCCACGGCGGCAGCCACTTCGGGGCGCCGCGCCAGTTGGTGACCTACCTCTCATACGACTTCGAGCACTGGATCGAGGCGTCGTGCCTGGGGTTGCGGCGCGACGATATCCCGCCGCGGCCCTACCGGGAGACGTTCGCCGGCGGCGAACAGGTACACCTGGGCGCGGCGCTGTGGAACCGCGGCAACGTGATCATCGGGCTGTACGGCCAGTGGCACGGCCCCGCCAACAACGACCGCCGCCACGTGGAGATGGACCTGGGGCTGGTGGTGAGCAACGACGGCCTGCACTACAGCGAGCCGATCCCCGATTTCCCGATGGTGGCGGCCGCCGAGGACGGCATGAACCACCTGCCGCGGCCGTGGAACTTCAAGCACGCCGCCCTCGCTCAGGGGCAGGGCTTCGAGAACATCGGCGACGAGACCCTGTATTGGTACGCTCCCTGGCCGGAGCAATTGAGCGACGGCGTGCGCGTCGCCACCTGGCAGCGTGACCGCCTGGGCTACCTGCAGCCGTTCGATCAGCGCCAGTTGCAGGTGCCCAACGGCTGCCATGTGATCTCCGCTCCCATCGACCTCGGCGGCCGGCCGGCGCAGGTGTTCCTGAACGTCGACGGCCTGTCCGAGTACGCACAGGTCACCGTGGAAGTGCTGGACGAGAGGTTCCGGCCGGTTGCGGGGTACTCGTCCGGCGACTGCCTGCCGCTGGAGTCGGGGCTCCGGCAGCCGGTCGCCTGGCGCAGCCGCCGACTGGTGGACGCAACGGGTGGCTCGATCCGCCTCCGGCTCAACTACACGGGAATACGCCCCGAGGATCCGCGCCTCTACGCCATCTACGTCGAACCCGCCGGGTAGCCCAGAGCGGGCTCTCCGCGCTCCCTCAGCCTTGCTCACCCGCCGGCAATGCGGATAGCGTGCGGTGCATGACAGTGGTGCTCGTCAACCAGGCCATGGCCGACGGAATGGATGAGGTGTTCGGCGCGCGCGACGACATCGAATGCCGGGTGGTCGAAGACCAGACCGAGAGCGCGCTGCTGCGCCACATCCCCGGCGTGCACGGGCTCGTGCTGGGGCTTGCGCCCATGACGCCACACGTGATCGAGGCCGCGGCTGGTGCGCTGAAAGTGGTGTCGCGCCGGGGCGTAGGATACGACAACGTGGACCTGGCGGCGCTGACCCGCGCGCGTATTCCGCTGACCGTGGTGGGCTCCGCCAACTCGGTGTCGGTTGCCGAGCACACGCTGCACCTGATGCTGGCGCTCGCCAAGCAGAGCCATGTGCAGGACGCGCGGCTGCGGCGGGCATCCTGGAACGACGCGCGGCTGGTACGTCCCGTGGATCTTGCCGGCCGCCGCGTGCTGGTGCTCGGTCTCGGCCGCATCGGACGCCTGCTCGTCAGCCGGCTGCTGGCGCTGGACATGGAGGTGCTGGTGCACGATCCCTTCGTGAACGACGCCGAGATTGCCGCTACCGGCGCAACCGCGGCAGCCGACTGGCGCGCGGCGCTGCCGGCGATCGACTTCCTGACCGTGAACTGCCCGAAGACGCCCGAGACGACGGGCATGGTGGGTGCGCCCGAGCTGGCGGCGATGAAGCGCACCGCCTTCGTGGTCAACACCGCACGCGGCGGGATTATCGATGAGGCGGCGCTGTACACGGCGCTGCGCGATCACGCCATCGGCGGCGCCGGCATCGACGCGTTCGACCAGGAACCGGCGGCGCCGGACCACCCGCTGTTCGAGTTGGACAACGCCATCTTCACGCCGCACGTCGCCGGGTTGACCACCGAGGCCGTCTACCGGATGAACGTGCGCGCCGCCCAGAACGTGGTCGACGCGTGCGACGGCGTGCTCGACCCCCAGTTCGTGGTGAACCGCGAAGTTCTCGAAACTCCGGAATAGATCGTTCGCAAGGCGGGTTGAGGAGAATGACCGACAGACAGGCGGTGCGGCCGGCGCTGGCCGCGGACGACTGGGACCGTTTGACCGAGGAGCCGCTGCCGGAGTTGGACGGCGAGTATCCGCTCAGCGAGGCGCAGATCGAGGGTTTCTGGGAGAACGGCTTCATCGTCCTGGAAGGGGTGCTCGACCGGGCCGAGATCACCGCCTACGGCGAGGCGATCCGCGACGTGGCGATGGCCCACTTCCGCGCCCGCAACCTGGCGCTGTCGTTCGGCGGCGCCTTCCTGCAGCAACTCAACCTGCGCTACTGCTCCGACGCGGTGCGCAACTTCGTGCAGAGCCCGCGCTTCGGGCGCATCGCCAGCCGCCTGCTGCGCGCGCCCGCAGTGCGCCTGTACCACGAGCAGGCGCTGTTCAAGCCGCCCGGCGGCACCGACTCGCACTGGCACCAGGACCAGTTCTACTTTCCGTTCGACGACACCTTCACCATGGGCATGTGGATGCCGCTGGTGGACTGCTCGCTGGACATGGGACCGCTGCGCTTCGTGGCCGGCTCCCACAAGTACGGCAACCTGGAGGGCATGTCGATCAGCGAGGAGTCGCGGCGCTTCTTCGACGACTTCACCGAGCGCGAGGGGCTGGAGGTGGTGCAGGTGCCGGGGCTGAAGGCCGGCGACTGCTCCATCCACCTGGGCTGGACCGTGCACGGCGCGCCGGCCAACCGCTCCGACAAGGTGCGCGAGGCGATGACCGCCAACTACTTCCCGGACGGCGCGCGCATCACCGACATGTCGCGCTCGCCGGACGGGCTGCGCTTCGTGGGCGGCCTGGTGCCCGGCCAGCTCGCCAACGGCGTCATGAACCCGATCGTGTTCTCGGAGTCTGAGGGCAGCGGCAAATGATGGAGCAGTGGAGCGCCGAGCGGGCCAACGAGTGGTTCGATTCCGTATCCGTTCGGCTGCAACTTCCTGCCGAGCACGGCAGTGAACAGCACCGAGATGTGGCAGGCGGACACCTTCGACCCCGCCACAATCGAGCGCGAGCTGCAACTCGCGGCCGGGCTCGGCTACAACACGGTGCGCGTGTTCCTGCAGTTCATGGTGTGGGAGGCGGACCCGGAGGGCCACAACGAGCGCCTGGAGACGTTCCTGCGGCTGGCCGACGCAGCCGGCATCTCGATGATGCCGATCCTGTTCGACGACTGCCGCTTCGACGACCGTGCCCCCTACCCCGGGCGCCAGGACGAGCCCAAGCCGGGGGTGCACAACAGCCGCTGGACGCCGAGCCCCGGCTACGCCACCGCCGACGACCCGGCGCGCTGGCCGCAACTCGAAGCGCACGCAGACCTACCTGCACTGGTACACCCGCTACAGCCCCGAGCCCGGGTCCGAGCCGCGCCTGTGGCTGCACGACGTGACGCGCCCCGACGGTGAACTGTTCGACCCGGCCGAGGCCGCCGTGCTGCGCGCCCACGCCGGCCAGGAACTGGCGCTGGAACCGGTGCCGATGACGGCGAAGCTGATGGCCCACCTGGAAGAGCTGGGCCTGATCATCCGCCTGCGCCCCGGCGGCCACGACCTGGCGGCGCAGCCGGGCGAGACCCTCGGCGAGTCGATCTACGAGACCGCCGACCGCTACGGCCCGCACAAGCTGATCGCCGTCACCGTGAACCGCGCCGAGTTCGCCGCCTTCGGCACCCACCCCGACAACGAGGAGTTCCTGCTGATCGGCAACCCCGACAGCCAGCCGATGTACCTCGCCGTGGCCCTGTGCATGCGCCCCGAGTTCGAGGACAAGGTGAAGACCGACCGCCTGACCGCCGCCGACTTCGTCATGATCGAGTGCCGCTACAACGACCCCGAGACCAGCTTCTTCGTAATGCTCGCCGACGTCCCCCACGGCGAGGCCATCGTCCCGGCAGCCGGCAAGCCGTCCCCCCAGCTTCTATGTCACCGAATCCCGCGACCTGCCCCTGGACGTGATCGACCTGCGCAAGTACCGCCTGCGCGTGGCCCGCTGAGCTGCGCTCTGCCGCGCCGGGCGGAGCCGGACACTATGCGCAGCTTCCGGTAGGCTCCCGGTCATGCCGGAATATCTTGAGTTCGAAGTCGCTCTGCTGGACATCGAACCGCGCATCTGGCGGCGCTTTCGGCTCGACGCAACCGACACGTTCGGCGAGATGCACCAAGCGATCCAGGACAGTTTCGACTGGGACGGCGATCACATGTGGGAGTTCGATACGACGGGCCGCAACCGACACACGATCGCCGGCCCCGGGGCGTTCGACCTGGGCTACGAGAGCGACGAGATTCCCGATGCGTGGTCGGTGAAGCTCACGCAGCACTTCAGGCGCGTGTCGATGACTTGCCGGTACACCTACGATTTTGGGGATACCTGGGTCCATGCGGTGAAATTGCGGCAACGAGTGACGAGCGCGGAACGATTCCAGCGCCGCCTTGTCGCCGGCAGCCGTGCGGCCCCACAGGAAGATAGCGGCGGAATCGGGGGATACTGGCGGATGGTCGAACTTGCCGAGACCGGCACGGACCCGTGGGGTGGTGACCTCGACGAACTGCGCTGGATCGGCGACTGGAAACCGGACCGATTCGATCTCGCTGCAGCCAGGACCGCCTTCGACCAGTGATCACCCTGGACTTCGATCTGGCGCACTATCTGCACCTCGGCGGCTACGCGCGCGCCGCCGGACTGGACCGCGACCAGGATCGGTGGCGGGACCACGTCCTCGGCTTGAGCGCCGCCCGGCACCGTGGCCACCCCCGCCTGCTCGATGAGATACATGGCGGCCCGCGTCGGCGACAGCGCCGCCAGCGGCGGCACGCGGCGGTAGTCCGCGAACAGGTAGTACGCACCCTCCGGCGGGGTCACCGCAAACCCGATCTCGCGCAGACCGCCGACCAGCAGGTCCCGCTTCTCGCGATAGCCCTCCGCGATGCCGGCGAAGAATGACCGAGGCTGGCGCGGAGCGACACCGTCCCCCACACGAGAGCTTGACGGGATGGCGTCCGCGGCCCTGAATGAGTGGGCGGACGACGGTCATGCACAGCAGCATTCTCCGAGGATCCGACTTTAGGATCACACAACAGCGGGAGGAGGTGTCCCACGCCCGGTTCTTCCGCGACCTCAGCACCACCGATCGCGTGGGCGTGTTCGCCCCCGAGGGCATCGACGGCCTCGGCGCGTGCCTGCTGCTGCTGGCCCATACCAC
Source organism: Spirochaetia bacterium (assembly GCA_965262935.1). Lineage (GTDB taxonomy): Bacteria > Spirochaetota > Spirochaetia > SZUA-6 > Bin103 > Bin103. Next base: position 4,835,930 of record OZ253572.1, read on the forward strand.
CGCGTTCTACGACCGCTATCGCGCGATCGGCGACGACTTCTTCGCCTATCCCGACCACTATACGTTTCAGCGCCGCCAGGCGCTCGCCCTGATCCGCTGATACCGGGGAGCGCCGCGCCTATACGGCCCGACCTAAGTGGCTGTATGCTTAGGCGTGCAAGCGTTCAGGAGGCAGTATGTCCAAGCGTATGACCGTTGTCTTCGACGATGAAGGGCTCTACACCGCACTCAAGGTAGCGGCGGTTCGGAGCGGGCAACATGCCAAGGATATCGTTGCCCAGGCTGTTCGTGACTGGCTGCAGGCCCGAGAGGACGAGGAGTTGCAAGCCGGTCTGGCAGAGTCACGCCAGGAGTGGGAACGGGACGGCGGTCGGGAAGCCGGTGAGTTCTTCGCTGAACTGGACGCCGCTGGGCCGGGATAGCAGATGCTCTATCGCGTGGAGTTGGCTCCTGCCGCGCAACGGGAGCTTCGGCGGTTACCCACTCCAGCGCGACGCAGGCTTGCCGGCCCCATAACGGAGCTGGCCCGGAATCCTCGACCGGTCGGATCTCGCAAGTTGCGAGGATCCCTGCAGACGTGGCGGATCAGGGTCGGTCCCTACCGGGTCGTATACGACATCCATACCGACACATCGCTGATCGTCATCCTGAAGGTCGTTCGCCGTTCGGAGTCTACGTACTCCTGAAGGTCGGCTGCTTCTGTGGACTCAGCTCGCCGGCGTTATGAGAACAACGTCGGGAAAGTACGTGCGGATGCGATCTGGGTCAGCGGTCGCCAAGGGGCACGCCGCGAGTTGAGCGTGTGCACCGATGAAGAAATCCGGCAGCGGGACCGCGGGCGCGATCGTTCCCGCCTGCTGTCGCCGCCGTTCGCGGTAGCGGCGATAGGCGGCGGCACATCCGACCGAGGCGCCCGCGGGAAGGTCGATGATCCGCACGCCCCACGACTGTACCTTGCTGGCTGCCAACTCCGGCTGCTGGTCGCCGACACAAACCTCGGCGATGCTGATGGCATTGGTAGCGGCTCCGTCCCCGACGACACCCTCGGCGATGGTGGACGTCGCCCATGCGTGGAACGGTGAGTGCGGCTGCGACGCGTAGATCAGAACGTTGGTGTCGAGACCGAATCGTCAACGCGTCAGGCGGGACGCTCCGGCAGCGGGGGAACCATCACGCAGGCACGCAGGTGGCACGCAGGCGGCGACGCTCCCACTCTTGCGTGACGATGTGGTACGGTCGACACCATGGAACGGCGACAACTGGGCAACACTGACTTGATGACTTCTCCCATCGGCTTCGGCACCTGGGAGATGAGCACCACCATGTACGGCTCGATCGATGTCGATGCGGCGGCGCGGGCGGTGCACGCGGCGATCGACCACGGCATCAACCTGTTCGACACCGCCGAGGTGTACGGTCCCTTCCACTCGGAAGAGCTGCTCGGCAAGGCGCTCGGCACGCGCCGCCGGGACGTGATCCTGGTCACCAAGACCGGCTTCGACTTCGACGACGAGAAGTACAAGGTCACCGGACGCAAGTCCCGCTACGAACACATCATCGCGCGTACCGAGGGCTGCCTGCGGCGGCTGCGCACCGACGTGATCGATCTGATGCTGATCCACTGGCCCGACTTTCAGACGCCGTTCGACGAACCGATGCGCGCGCTCCAGAAGCTGAAGGAAGATGGCAAGATCCGCCACGGCGGCGTATCCAACTTCAACATCGAGTTGCTGGACTACTGCGGCCAGTACACCGACATCGCGGTCAACCAGGTGGGCTATCACCTGTTCGACCAGCGCATGCAGAAGGCGATCCTGCCCTACTGCCTGAAGCACGGCATCGGCTTCATGGCGTATGGGACCCTGGGCTTCGGGCTGCTGACCGGCGCGTTCAAGCCGGACCACACGTTCGAGGAGGGCGACTGGCGGCGCAACTTCTACACCGCGTTCGGGCTGCCGCTGTTCCACCGCGAGCACTTCGCCCGCGAGTTGCGCGTGGCTGCGCGCCTGGCGGAACTGGCGGCGAGCCACGGCCGCTCGCTGCCGCAGCTCGCCATCGCCTGGGTGCTGAGCCATCCCGCGGTGTCGGTCGCGCTGGTAGGAATGCGCAACGACCGCGAGCTGGCCGAGAACGTCGCCTCCGCCGGGTGGCGGCTGAGCGGAGAAGACCGCGCGGCGATCGACGCCATCTTCGCCGAGGTGAGCTGTCCCACCTACGAAGACTACCCGCAGGCCATGCTGGGCTGAGCCGCCGGCCCGCGGCGACGCTTGCGGCCCAACCGGCCTGCCTAAAACCGCGAGCGGCGTGACTCCACGTTGGTCTGCACGTCGATCAAGGCGGTGACGCCGGCGGCGTTCAAGCGCTGTGCCTCGGCCAGCGCCTCGTGCAGCTCGGCGGCGGTGCGCACGGCGATGCCGCGCGCGCCGAGCGCTTCCGCCAGCGCGGCGTAATTGCCGCCCATCGTCGACACGCCGAAAGCGCGCGCCGCCGGTCCGATCATGTCCGCCGCCCCGCTGTAGGTGGACATGGCGCCGTTGTTGAGCAGCACGGTAGTGATCGGCACCTCGGCGCGCACCGCCGTCTCCAGGTCGAGGCCCGACATGCCGAACGCGCCGTCGCCCATCACGTTCAGGCAGAACTTGTCCGGGTGGGCGAGCTTGGCGCCGATCACCAGCGGCAGGCCGAAACCGAGGTGGGTGGTCTTGCCCCACCCCACGTAGCTGTGCGGCACGGTGGCGCGGTAGAACGGCACCATGCAGTCGCGCGGCGCGCCGGCGTCGTGGGTGACGATGCTGGCATCCGCATCGAGCACCTCGTTGAGCGCGTGCACCACCCGGTAGTAGCTGAGCGGTTCGCTGTCGTCGGTCAGCACGGGCGTCCACTCGGCCAGCCACTCGGCGCGGGTGGCAGCCACCTGACCGGCCACTCTGTCGACCGCGGCTTCGTCCGCTGCAACGTCGCCGAGTTCCTCGATGAGGGCCGCGATGGTGAGCCCGGCATCGCCGAGCAACGCTACCTCGGGCGCCTCATCCTTGTTCAGGTCGTCGACGCTCACGCTGTTGTGGATCAGCCGGATCTCCGGGCGCACGGCCTGGGCGTAGGAGCTGCGCGTAAGGCTGGTGCCAAGGGCGAGCAGCACGTCGCATTCCTGGAGCCAGCGATGCGCGGCCAGGGTGGTGGTGCCGGATCCGGCGCCCAGTGCGAGGCGATGGGTTTCGGGCAGCGCCGATTTGCCGGGCATGGTGCAGAACACCGGCGCCGCCAGCAACTCCGCGAGCTGCGCCAGTGCGGCGCTGGCGCTGGCCGCCAGCACCCCGGCACCGGCCCAGATCAGCGGCCGTCGGGCGGCGCGCAGCAGTTCCGCGGCGGCGGCAATGTCGGTGCTCGACGGCGCCTGACGGGCGGGCCGCGGCGGGCGGTAGGTCTGCGCTGCCTCCGGCACCTCCTGAGCACACACGTCGCCAGTCATCTCCACCACCGCCGGGCCGGGCGCGCCGCTGCGCAGGGCATGGAAGGCGCGCCGCAGCACCGGCGCCACCTGATCGGGGCGCAGGATCGGCTCCACGGTCTTGGCAACGCCCTGATAGGTGCGCGCCGCCTGAAAGTTGGGCCGGGTCAGGGTGTTCAGCGAGTTGCCGGCCGGCAGCATCAGGATCGGAATGTTGTCGGCGCCGGCCTGCGCCAGGCCGCCGAGCGCATTCTCGGCTCCCGCCTGCGCCTGCACGGCGACCACGCCGAACCGGCGTCCGTCGCTGGTGCGGCTGTAACCGTCCGCCGCCATCACCGCGCCGCGCTCGTGGCGAAACGCAATCGGGCGAATGCCGAGCGCCGCGGCGGCCTGAATGATCGGGTGCTGGGGAAAGCAGGCCAGCCACTCCACCCCCTCGAGCTTGAGTATCTGAGCGATATAGTCGTATCCGTTCACGAGGCGTAGAGTAACCGGCTCGCACCGGTCGCGTCACCCGCGCCGCCGACGTTTCCGGCGCTTGCATTGCCGCGCGCCGGGCTGGCGGCGATAGTAGCCGCATGGCGGCAAAGAGTGCGGTGATTGGCGCCGGGGCGATGGGCCACGGCATTGGCGAGGTGTTGGCCCGCGAGTACCCGGAGGTGTGGCTGTACGACCCCGACGCGGCCACCCTGGAGCGGGCGGTGGCGCTGATCCGGGAATCGGTGGCGCGGCTGCAGCGGCATGGGCTGATCACCGCCGAGGTGGCGCGCGACACGCCCGCTCGGTTGCACACCACTACCGACCTGGAGCGCGCCGCCGGCGGCGCCGGCTTCGTGATCGAGGCGGCGCCCGAGGATCTGCCCACCAAGCAGGAGCTGTTCGCCGAGTTGGACCGGCTGGCTCCGGCCGCTGCCGTGCTCGCCACCAATTCCTCCAGCTTCACACTGGCCCAGGTGACCGAGCGGGTGAGCGAGCGGCGCCGCCCGCTGCTGGTGGGCTCGCACTTCTTCCTGCCCGCCCAGATCGTGCCGCTGGTGGAGGTGTCGCGCGGCGCCGGCACCGGCGACGAGGCGTTCGAAGCCGCCTATGCGCTGTGGGAGCGCTGCGGCAAGACCCCCATACGGGTGCGGCGCGACGTATCCGGCTACGTGGCCAACCGGCTGCAGCGGGCCTTGATGCGAGAAGCGCTCGCCCAGGTGGCCGAGGGCTCGGCCAGCGCCGAGGACATCGACCGCGCCGTGCGCTTCGGCTTCGGACTGCGCTTCATGGTGCGCGGCCCGCTGGCGCAGCGCGACCTGGCCGGCCTCGATCTGGCCAGCCGCATCCAGACCAATCCGGACGACCGCGAGCGGCTGGACGCCGGCCGGCAGTACCTGCTCGAGCTGGCCGCCGCCGGCCACCTCGGCGTCCAGGCCGGCCGCGGTCTGCTCGACTGGCACGGCCGCGACCCCGACGAAGTGCGCCGCACCGGCGACGAAGAGCTGGCCCGCGCCGCCGCCCTGCTCGCCACCACCGAACGTGCCATCGAGGAGTAACCGGCAACTCCTTTATCCTCGGAGTAAGTTCCTCACCAGCCTATACACGGTTGTTTGTCCGGGCTTGCGCGGCCAGTCGGCACATGGGGGATTGTCCCGCGCCGCTGCCCGATTCACTGTATTGAGGCTCGGTCTTCTCTCCCTCCGCCGCGATGACGAACAGCTTCCGGTACCGCCGTTGACCGAGGGGTCTGCGCAAACTACGTCGTTTTTTCGCCACGCTGTAGTGTGCCCGGTAGAATACGAGGTATGCCACCCAGGCGGCCCTGCAGATAGCTCTTGCGAATGTCCTTGTCGTATCGCACATCCGGGTATTCGCTGAACGATAACAGACTCGATGCACCGGAATTATCCCGTTCCGTGACCCACATCTCGTCTCGACGCATCCATCGCTGATCCATCAACAGCACGTCGTGGGTGGTCAGGAGCAACTGTGTCCTAGTGTTTGTACCACATGTGGCCAAGTAGTCCTCAAGCAGGCACCGGGTGAGCAACGTGTGCAGGCTGCGGTCAACCTCGTCAATCACGTAGACACGCTTGGAATCGTCTGTAGCAAGGTCTACGAACGCGGGAAGGAGATGAATTAGCCGCTGTGAGCCATCCGACTCTTGAGATAGCGCGAACTTCGCTTCTATGCCATCGGCCATCTTGTGTATTGCAATTCGCTTTCTTACGATCACTTCACCGTTTTCCCGTGTGATCAGGAATTGATTGTTGAATGGATCTTCGACCATTGTTGCCTCGTCACCACTCAATTTCTCCTCAATTTCGGTCCTCACGGCATCCGGAAGCTGAATTCCCTCGAACGGGACACGCTCATTGCCGATATGCGAGATCCCTGTATCAAGGTTTCGCAACATCTCGTTAACACCTTTTGCAAGCGGATTGTCTTCGAACAGACCTCCACTACCAAACCGAGCATCCGGCTCAATCAACTGGAGTGTGTCCTTAAACCAATCATGGATAGGTCTGAATCGCTGTATATTCTGCGACACAGAGTTCGTCAAGAATAGCTGATTGTCGCGAGTACCCCGGAAAGCGAACTCCAGAAACTTCGGATCTTCCTCCAAGGACCTGCCGAATTCGATTTTGCCATGTCGACGATCGTAGAGCCTACGCTCGCTAGTGCTCCCAACTCTCGCCAAGCGTTCCTCCACTACCTTCTCGCGGGTCACGACAAAACTGAACGCATAGATAACCTCGTCGATCAGGAGCTCGAACTCGAACCGCGAAGGCTTCTTCGCACTCATCTTGTCCAGCAAAAAAGGGCGGACCGCGATTCGGTTGTCCGGCTGGGTACCCTTGACGACCTGGGTTCTGGCAAAAGACAGCGCCTTGAAGAGGTTGCTCTTGCCGGATGCGTTGCCCCCATATACCGCCGCCGTCGGTAGAAGCCGTATCTGGTACTTGTCCACCCGTGCGACGCGTCCGCCATGCTGCCGCTCCCGGCTCGCCACCATGGACAGGGTGGCCTTGTCGCGGAAGGACATCCAATTCTCTACTGAGAAGCTGACTATCATGACAACCACCCACGGGATACGGCGATATAATCGTGACATACAGTCAAGATCACGAACGTTCCCGCGTTTCTTCAAAGGATAATGTGAAAATATCTCACAACTCACAAGAGTGGTCAATGACCCCTCCACGCACCCGGCCAGCTCCTCCCGGTGGAGATGCCTAATGCGGGTGAGTGGTTGCAACTTGGCGCGGGACAGCGCAGGATCAGGGCATGGCCTATACGTTCGAGCCGGGCATGATGTACCTGATGCCCACCCACTTCGGACCGATGGCAGGTCCGCGCCAGGGCGCCGACGGCAAGGGCTTCGCCTGCATCGACAGCCCGCGTTCGACCAGCTACTCGGTGAGCTTCCTGACCAACGCCGGGCAGCTCGAGGAGCTGCTGCCACCCGGATTCGCCCTGCACGGCGAGCCGGTGGTGACCGTCGATCAGACCCACATGAAGGAGATCGAGTGGCTCGCCGGGCGCGGCTACAACATCATGGGGGTCACCTTCCCGGTGGTGTATAACGGCACGCGCGACCGCGCCGTGGGGCCGCTGCTGACCGTGTTGTGGGAGAACCTGACCGACCCGATTCTGACCGGCCGCGAGCAACTGGGGTTTTCGAAAATCTACTGCGATATGCCTGACCCGGTCGTGTGCCGCGGCGAGTTCCACGTAACCGGGAGTTGGATGGGCTATCGCTTTCTGGACATGAAGCTGCGCAATCTACAGGCGGTCGCGCCGGCGGACTACCCGCCGCCCGCCGCCCCGCGCCCCGACGGCATTCTGACTGGCCAACTGCACTACAAGTACATCCCCCGAACCGGGGAGTGGGACAAGGCCGACGTCGCCTACGCGACACTCACCCCCGCGCAGGGCTCCAACCGGCGCGTTACCGGCATGTGGCGCGGCGAGGGGGCGGCGCAGTTTCAGCAGGCGCGCTGGGAGGACATGCCGACCCAGTTCATGATCGTCAACACGTTGCACGCGCTGGAGATCAAGGAGTACCGCGGCGCCACCATCACCCAGTCGGTGGGCGGCAAGGACCTGAGCGACCAGCGCATGCTGGTGTAGCGGCCGGCGCATCTGGGCGGGGGACGCTGTGGCCGAACCGGTGGTGCCGGTATCGCGGCAGGAACTGCTTGCCGTGGGTGTCGAGGCGGATCGGGCGGCGCTCATCCTGGAGCGCGCCGGCGATCTGCTGGCCGGCGGCTCTCCGTTCGGCGAGCGGACGGCGGCAGAGCACTGCTGGAGCGAGCTGTCGCGCTCGCTGCTGACCGCCGAGATTCCATTCGACGCGCACCGCCTCCTCCACGAGCGGGTGTTCCACGATCGCGACCCCGCAGCCGGACCGGCGCCGGTCTGGCTGCCGGCGGTAGCGGAAATTCACGCCAGCAACCTGCACGCGCTGATGCGGGCTCGCGGCTGCGCCACCTATCAGGAGCTGTTCGACTGGTCGGTCGCCAACCGCATGGAGTTCTGGCGCACGATGGTCGACCGGCTGCGGATCCGGTTCGCGCGGCCCTATACCGCCATCGCCGACTTGGCGGACCTGCGCGCACCGCGCTGGTTCGCCGGCGCCCGCCTCAACATCGCCGAGAGCTGCTTTGGCGCGCCGCCGGCGGCGCTGGCGATCATTCATCAGGCGGAGGGCGCAACCCTGGCGACCATGAGCGGTGCCGAATTGCGCACCCTGGCGGGACGGGTCGCCAACGGGCTGTGCGCGGCCGGGTACCGCGCCGGCGACGCGCTCGCCATCTACATGCCGATGACGGCGGAGGCGGTGGCCATCTACCTGGGTATCGTGTTCGCCGGCTGCACGGCGGTGGGCATCGCCGACAGTTTCGCCGCCGACGAGATCCGCGTCCGGCTGCGCATTACCGGCGCCAAGGCAATCTTCACGCAGGATGAGATGCTGCGCGGCGGCAAGACGCTGCCCCTGTACGCCAAGGTGATCGAGGCGGACGCGGCGGCGGCGATCGTGCTCGCGGGCGGCGGGCGGCCGGCGGCGGTGAGCCGTGCGGGCGACCTCCGCTGGGAGGAATTCCTCAGCGCCGAGGAGGCGTTCTCGCCGGTGGCCTGCGAACCGGACGCGCCTACCAACATCCTGTTCTCGTCCGGGACCACCGGCGAGCCGAAGGCGATTCCCTGGACCCACTCGACACCGGTCAAGTGCGCGGCCGACGGCTGGCTGCACCAGGACATTCACGCCGGCGACGTGGTGGCGTGGCCTACCAGCCTGGGCTGGATGATGGGGCCCTGGCTGATCTACGCGAGCCTGGTCAACGGCGCCGCCATGGCGCTGTTCGACGGCGCGCCAACGGGCCGGGAGTTCGGCGAGTTCGTGCAGCGCGCCGGAGTCACCATGCTCGGGGTGGTGCCCAGCCTGGTGCGGGCGTGGCGGCGCTCCGGCTGCATGGCGGGACTGGACTGGCGCGCGATCCGCGCGTTCAGCTCCACCGGCGAGCCGTCCAACGCGGAAGACTACCTGTTCCTGATGGCGCTGGCGGGCTACCGCCCGGTGATCGAGTATTGCGGCGGCACCGAGATCGGCGGCGGCTACATTACCGGCACCGTGATCCAACCGGCCGCGCCCACCGTGTGCACTACGCCGTCGCTGGGGCTCGACTTCCTGATTCTCGACGACGACGGCCGGCCCGCCGCCAACGGCGAGGTGTTCCTGCGCCCGCCCTCGATCGGGCTGTCCACCTCGCTGCTCAACCAGGACCACCACGCGGTCTACTTCGACGATGCGCCGGCGGCGGACGGTTCCGTTCCTCTGCGCCGCCACGGCGACCAGATTGAGCAACTGGCCGGCGGCGGTTATCGTATCCACGGACGCGTCGACGACACCATGAACCTGGGCGGCATCAAGGTGAGTTCGGTGGAGATCGAACGGCTGCTCAATACCGTGCCCGGGGTGGCGGAAACGGCTGCCGTGGCGGTGCAACCGGAGGCGGGCGGACCGAGCCGGCTGGTGATCTTCGCCGCCCTGTTCGCGGGCCGGGAGTGCGCCGAAGGCGAGTTGCACCGCACCTTGCAGGAGGTGATCCGGCGGCGGCTCAACCCGCTGTTCAAGATCCACGAGGTGGTGCAGGTGGCCGCGCTGCCGCGTACCGCGTCCAACAAGACCATGCGCCGCGTGCTGCGCGCCAGCTATGCGGCGCCGGGAGGAACCTCATGAAACGAAGGCGGGTTGCGCTGATGAGCGCGGTTCGGACCCCGATCGGCGCGTTCGGCGGCGCCCTGCGCGATTGCTCGGCGCCGTTTCTCGGCTCGGTGGCGATTCGCGCGGCGCTGCAGCGCGCCGGGGTGGCCGGGGATCAGGTGGACGAAGTGATCATGGGCAACGTCTACCAGGCGGGCAGCGGACCCAATCCGGCGCGGATCGCCGCGGTCAAGGCGGAACTCCCCTACCCGGTGCCGGCCATGACCATCAACAAGGTGTGCGGCTCCGGGCTCAAGGCGATCAGTCTGGCGGCGCAGGCGATCACGCTCGGTGACGCCGACTGCATCGTCGCCGGCGGCATGGAGTCGATGAGCCGCGCCCCGTACCTGATCCCGGATGGCCGCTGGGGAGCGCGCATAGGGCACGGCAAGCTGGTCGACGTGATGCTGCAGGACGGGCTGTGGGACTGCTTCGTCGACTGCCACATGGGCAACACCGCGGAGACCCTGGCCCGCCAGTACGGGGTGCCGCGCGACGAGCAGGACCGCTACGCCCTGCAGAGTCAGCAGCGCTACCAGGCGGCGCTCGGCGACAACCGGTTCGCCGACGAGATCGTGCCGGTGTCGGTGGCGCAGCGCAAGGGGCCGCCCGCCGAGTTCGCGGTCGACGAGGCGCCGCGGCCCGAAACCAGCGGCGAGGCACTGGCCCGCCTGCGCCCCGCGTTCGAGAAGGAAGGCACCGTCACCGCCGGCAATGCGTCGACCCTGAGCGACGGCGGCGCCGCCGTGGTGGTGATGAGCGAACAGCAGGCCGCCGAGCGCGGCGCCGAACCGCTCGCCTGGGTAAGCGGCTATGCCAGCGCCGGCGTCGACCCCGCCATCATGGGCATCGGGCCGGCGTTCGCCATCCGCAAACTGCTGGCGAAGACCGGACTCGCGCTGTCCGACATCGATCTGATCGAGGTCAACGAGGCGTTCGCCGGCCAGGTGCTGGCCGTGGGGCGCGAACTGCAGTGGGACGAGTCGCGGGTCAACGTCAACGGCGGCGCCATCGCCATGGGCCACCCGCTCGGCGCCAGCGGCACCCGCATCGCCGTCACCCTGCTGCACGAGATGCGCCGCCGCAAGGTTGCGCGCGGCATCGCCGCCCTGTGCATCGGCGGCGGCATGGGCATCGCCCTGCTCCTCGAACTCCGCTAGAGAGGCGCCGCCACGGGCGTGACCGACAGGTCCTCCCCGACCTCCACCAGAGCATGCAGCGAGTCGTGCTCGAACAGGAGCCACCACCCTTCGGCGGCGATCCGCTCCAGGTAGCGGCCGCGGGTGGCCATGGTACGGCGCGGGTCCAGGTCGATCGAGGGCACGTAGTGCGGCTTGAGGTGCAGGGCATACGGAAACAGGTCGGCGGTGAACAACACCGTGCGGCCGCCGCCGGACACGGTCACTACCTGGTGGTAGTCGGTGTGGCCCGGGGCGTCACGCAGCCGTACCCCGGGGATCACCTCCGTGTCCCCGGCCACCGTGTCGAGGACGCCGGCTTCCACCAGCGGCTCCCAGGTCTGCGGCAGGTAGCTGGCCCGGCTGCGGCGGTCCGGAGCGCGCGCGTAGGCCAACTCGCGCTCATGGACCAGGTAGCGTGCCGCCGGAAAGGTGGGCCGCGGGCCGGCGGCGGTGGAGCGCACGGCACCGCCGACGTGGTCGAAGTGCAGGTGGGTCAACACCACGTGCGTGACCGCCCCCGGTTCGATTCCCGCCGCCGTCAGCTCCGCCAGCAGCCGCCACGCCGGGTCGGTCACCCCGTACAGGCGGCGAAACTTGCCGCCCGCCGCCAGGTCGCCGAGTCCGGTGTCCACCAGCACCACCGCCTCGCGCCCGGCGGCGTCGCGGCCGCGTACCACCATGCAACGGGCGGCCGTCGCTACCCGGTTACGGTCGTCCGCGGCGTAGGTGCGGCTCCAGATTGTGCGCGGCACGGTGCCGAACATCAGGCCGCCGTCGAGGCCGAACGTGACGTCCGAGCACGCCCTCAACTCCAGCTCGCCGAGGCGCACCGGCGCGGCCCGGTCCGCCGTCACGCGCTCGCAGCCCGTGGTGGAACCCGACGGCGCACCGAGAGCGGCGAGGCGCCCGGCTGGCAAGGCGCGGCGAACGAGCATATCGGCCATCGGTGAGCGAGGAGCAACGCTGCCAGACGAGATGCATCGCCGCATTCAATGCAGCCGGTGTTTCTCCACGGGCTGCTAACGGAGCACCGACTTCGCCGTCGCCACAAGCCGCTTCACGTCGATCGTGGAGCGGTCGATCAGCTCCTCCACGCGCGGCGAGAACTCGTTCTTCCACTCGTCCGACTCGTACACCGCCGCGTAGAGCTGCTCGCGTTGCTCCTCCGAGTCGAACCGGCGCAGCCAGATGTAGGTCTCATCATCGCTCTCACCGCGGAAGCTGCCGCAGATCACCATGCCGCGCGCCACCTGAAAGGGAATGATCACCTCTTCCATGAAGCGCACCCACTCGTCCATCTTGCCGGGCAGCACCCGGTAGTGGCGCAGTTCGTAAAATGCCATCAGTCGTCTCCTTCGCGCCGCATGGTAGCGCGGATCGCCCCGCCGGCCAATTCAGCACCCTTACCGTCTTACCGCCTTACCCAGTTCGGCCTCCCCCTTCGGGAGAACTACGCTGTAGCCCTTCGAGGCTCAACGTGGGTCTCGATCTCGCGGCCCACTTCCAACTCCGCACGCCGTAGCTCCCAGGTCTTTTGCAGGTTCATCCAGACCTGCGGCGTGGTCCCGAAGTAGCGAGCCAGCCGGAGCGCCGTGTCGGCAGTCACACCGCGCTGTCCATGCAGGATCGCTGTGATCCGGTTCCCCGGCACATGCAACGCCTTCGCCAGAGAATTCGCAGAGATACCAAGCACTCCCATTTCATCCCGCAATATCTCCCCCGGATGGACCGGTCTCATGCCGTTCCTCACGCTCATGCCCCCTTCTCATGATAGTCCACAATCTCCACTGTGTGCGCCCGCGTAGAGCGTCACTGCCTCGGACTGTTCCCGGAGAACGCGGTCCTGGTGAGGCACTCGTCGAATCGGCTACGGTAGCGGCGTGATGAGCGTGCGGATGAGCGGGCGCAGCTTCGCGTTTCCGGGTGACTACGTGGGCGAGCTGGCCGATTGCGCCGCCGACCCGCACGACCCGGGCGCCGTGCCGGCGCTGCAGGCTGCCATGCAGCAGAACGGTTACTTGCTGCTGCGCGGGTTCGCCGACCGCGACACGGTGCTGGCCACCCGCCGCGTGCTGCTGGAGCAGATGGCGGACGACGGCTGGCTGGCGCCGGAGAGCGATCCGGCTGCCGGGCGCAGCAATCCCGGGCGCCGCGGGGCGCCCTCGGTCGACTCCGAGCAGCCCGCCATCGCCGGCTTCTACCGGGAGCAGCCGTTCCTGCCGTTCTTCGAGCGCTACTTCGGCAAGCCGGCGATGATCTACCCCAAGATCCTCACCCGCGTGAAGAACACCGGCGGACGCACCGGCGTCCACTTCGACAACGTGTACATCGGGCGCGGCTCGCCGCGCGTGCTGAGCTGCTGGATGCCGTGGGGCGACGTTGCCGTCGACCAAGGGCCGCTGGCGATCTGCTCCGGCTCCCACAACCTGGCCAGCTTTGCCCGACTGCGCGACACCTACGGGCGCCACGACCCGGACCGCGACTACATCAAGGGCGCCGACAACGCCGCCGGCCACTTCTCGTTCCACCTGCACGAGGTCACCGAGCGGTTCGGCGGGCGCTGGCTCACCGCCAACTTCCGCGCCGGCGACGTGCTGATATTCCCGCCGTTCACCATGCACTGCGCGCCGGAGAACACCACCGACCGCTTCCGCATCAGCTCCGACACCCGCTTCCAGCCGGCCGCCGACACCACCGACCCGCGCTTCATGGACGATCTCGAACCGCGCCAGGCGCTGCGCCACCGCTACCGCGTCGCCGACGGCGAGGTGACCGCGCTGACCATGGACGAGGCGCGCGCCAAGTGGGGCCTGGAGCCAACCGCACCCGCGCGGCGCAATCCGGGCTGATCGGGGCCGGGCAAATCGGATAGGCTGGCGCCCGAGACACAGATGCGAGTGAAACCATTCATCGTCGGCAGCGGCATGTCGGGCAAGGCGGTCGCCAAGGCCCTGGCCGTGATCGACATCGTCGATCCCGACATTACCGTGGAGGCGCCCACCCAACTGCGCCGCGGGCAGCCGCTGGCCGGACTGGCCGACGGCCACGAGCAGCCGGTACTGTGCATTTGCAACCCGCATGGCCTGCACGCCCGCTGCGTGACCGAGGCGCAGCGCGCCGGCTTCCGCGCCATCATTCTGGACAAGCCGCCGTGCGTGAACCGGGACGAGCTGGCCGCCCTGCGCCGCCTGGCCGCCGAGTGCGGCGACGATCTGGCCGTGGCCGTGCTGCACGGCTACCGGCAGATGTGGGGCCCCCAACGCATGCGCGGGATGATCGCCGGCGGCGAGCTGGGCGACCTGATCGCCATCGAGGGCACCTACTGGCAGTCATCGGCGGCCGAGCTGGCGGTGGCCACGCAGCCCCGGCCCGACAAGGCGTGGAAGAGTGACGTCAGTCTCGGCGGCCCGACCGACACCTACGTCGACCTGGGCACCCACTGGGTCGACCTGATGATGTTCCTGGCCGGCGGGCCGCCGGAGTCGGCACGCACCTGGCTGTCGCACGTCAACGCCCCGGCACCGAACCGCGACACCCACGTGCACATCTACCTGCAATTCCCGGCATGCCGGTCGCTCGGTTCAGCCTCCAAGACCGTGCACGGCGGCAACCATCTGGACGTGTCGGTACTGGGCAGCGAGCGCTCGGTGCATTGGTCGTTCAACAGCCCCGACCAACTGCGCGTGGGTCGCGGCAATCAGGTCACCTGCCTGCACCGCAGCGCCGGCCGCTACGGCTCCCAGCAGCCGCCCTACCACGGCACCGGCTGGCTGGAGGGCTACACCGAGGTCTCGCACTGCTTCCTGCAGCGCCTCGCCGGCCGCAACGCCCCCGCGCACCCCACGCTGACCGAGGCGCTCAACGTGATGGAAGTGCTGCTCACCGCCCAGCCGCTGTAGCCGGCTCCATGGCTGGGCAGAGACTGGCTATCCGCTTCGGCGAAAAAATAGCCGGCATCGACGAATACGGCTACCCGATCCATTATTGCGCGTTCAACACCGTACAGTCAAAAAATAGGGCCCCCGCGGGGGCCTTTAGTTAGCCCGGACCCATTCTTTTGGAATAGTCAGGCCCGGAAACGATAATATATCGTCCTAATTCTGAACCTGTCAACCGGCTACGCGCGGCTACGCGGGCTACGCGGCTGCTACGCGGCCTGGTTGCCCGGCCGGCCGCGCAGGCGGGAGTGGGCGCGTTCGCGCATCCGGCGGTGGGCTTGATCGGAGCCGTCGTGGAAGCTGCCGAACCAGCGGTCGATCGGCACCGTCCCGTCACCACCGTAGTTGCATTCGAAGTAGCGGTGATGCAGGTAGTGGAAGTAGTTGGGGTTGCGGACCGTCTTGCCCGCCTTGCCGAACTCCAACTCGTCGAATCCGGAGTGGCCCGGCGCCGGCGACAGTCCCGCGTGCATCAGGTGCATCATGGCGTGCAGCGGATGCGACGGGATGATCCAATGCAGGAACACGCCGGTGAAGTAGATCAGGTGCTCGATCGGGTGCATCGACAGCCCCGACCAGGGGCCGATGTTGACGTTCTTGTGGTGCAGGTAGTGAGCCGCCTTGTAGAGCGGCTTCCAGTGGGTGAGCCGGTGCGCCCAGTAGAAGTGCACCTCGCGCAGCAGGCCGACGGCCACGAGCAGCAGGACGAAGTAGACCGGGTTGGTGCGGAAATCGACGTACGGCAGGTGGCCGTTGGCGTACATCCACATCGTGAGGGCCTCGAACAGCGACCACACGCCGACGCCGCTGACCAGGGTCCAGAACACGTTGTCGCGCGTCTGATTGCCGAACAGGAACCGGCGGTTGCGGGTGCTGAGCCAGCGCCCATTGTACTTGTAGTGCGTGCCCTGCGCCCGCTTGATGAACAGGCGAAGGTGCCAGGCGCCGAACCACAGGAGGACGATCCCTGCGTTGCGCAGGTAGATGCCGATCATCCAGCCCGGCTCGAAACGCGCCATGCGCTCCAATTCCGGGGTCAGGAACAGCCAGGCCACCACGCTCACCGCGATGAAGATCGCGTTGAACGGATACAGGTAGCCAGGGAATCCGAACAGCCACTTCAGAAACGCCTTCGGCCGCGGCGGCCACACGAACACCGCCGGCGTCTGTATCACCTCCGCGGGCTGCCACTCACCGCGTGCATCGCGCGCTCCAAGATCCGCTTCCGCCACTGCCGTCACCCTCCCGGTTGGCGCGCAACCGCCGTCCTGTCCGGTACCGCGGGCCAACCACTCTCTCTTTTGGCACAGAACGGTTTCCGGTGCAAGCACACGGGGACCGCCTGGCTGCCTGCGGCCGCCTGGCCGCCTACCGGGCGCTGCCGGCCACCGGGCTGACCAGGGTCCGCTCGAACAGGCGGTCGAACTCGCCGCTGCCGTCGTCGTCGATCAACTCGGTGACCACCCCGCCCTCGAACGCGGGCTGGTTGCCGGCGGCGAAGTAGTTCCACATCGACGATCCGGGCAGCGCCTGCGCTGCGAAGTGAACCGTGAGCCCCGACGGCCGCCGGTAGCGGATCACCCGCCGCGGCAGCTCCAGGTCGGCCTTGTCGACGCGGTAGCGGTCGAGCGCCGCCTGGTCCACCTCCACCCCCAGCCCGGGTGCGTCGGGCACCGCGATGTAGCCGCCGGACACCGGGATGCGCGCGATGAGCAGGTTGTGCTCGTACAACTCGTGCACGGTGACCGCCGGCCAGCGCGCCGATGCCAGCACCGCGCCCAGGTGCAGGCACAGGCTGGCGGTCAGCCCGGTGCCGACCATCTGCAGGAAAAATGGCATGCGCGCCGATCCGGCAAAGTGGCCGGCCCGGATGGTAGCGGCAATGCCGCCTCCGATTACGTAGCCGTCGCAGTACTCGGCGCGCGCCACGCCCTGGCGCGCCTCGTCGTAGTGGTGGGCGATCGGCGTGCGCAGCCGCGCGCGCAGGCGCCGGTTGCCGTCGATGTCGTCGGACGGAATCGGCCCCTCGAAGATCTTGATCTTCGCGAACTCCGCTTCCAGCGCGCTCAACACCGGCAGCGCGGTCGGGGCGTCGAGCAGAAAGTCGTTCCAGTCGGCGTCGATCGCAAACCACGGCGGCGTGGCCTCGGATATCCGGGTGATCGTCTCGTGCACGTCCCACCAGGGCCGCGTCTTGATCTTCATGCAGGTGTAGCCCAGGCGCACCGCCTCGCG
Source organism: Spirochaetia bacterium (assembly GCA_965262935.1). Lineage (GTDB taxonomy): Bacteria > Spirochaetota > Spirochaetia > SZUA-6 > Bin103 > Bin103. The sequence continues at coordinate 4,852,979 of OZ253572.1, forward strand.
CGCCTCCGCCTCGTACCGTTCCGGCGCCATGTCGTGGTCCCAGAACGACACCGGGCAGTGGCTGCGCACCTGCTCGCCGAGCAGGCGGTGCGCCGGCACGCCGGCCAGCTTGCCGGCCAGGTCCAGCACCGCCATCTGCAACCCGGCGCCCAGGCTGTCGTCCCAATACAGGTCGAACGGCGACCGCCCGATCACCCGCTCGTCGACGTCGGCGCGGCCCCAGGTGTAGTTCTGGATCGTCTCGCCCCAGCCGAACACACCCGACTCGCTGGTTACGCGGATCACCTCCACCTCCGACCAGGTGTGGATGCCGGCCCGCTCCATCTCGACGCGGATGCGATCCACCAACGGCACCCAATGGCGGGTGCGCTCCACCGAAGCGATTCTGCCGTCCATCCGTTCCCCCTCCGAAGCCCCGGGTACCGTATCACACTCGAAGTGCGTGACGATCTATTCGTTGCGCTCGCCATCCTGGCGCATCAGGGTCGGTGCCTCAGACACCCAGACGCCCCACCCCGCCTCCGAGCCGCCTGCATCCGGCCCACGATGTTGACCTCGTCATGCGGGTAAGCCGCCAGCACTCTGCGACACCCTGTTCGGCGATGAGTGAACTCGATTGCTCGATTACTCGCTTCCTCTTGGCAGCCTGAGCAGTCGCTCGCTGCGCCACACGCGGACCACTTGGACGTGGGCCGCGCCTCGGCGATAGACAATACGAAACGGTGGATGGATGAGTTCTCGAAGAGAGGGCTGATCGAACTCGGGCACGGCTCGTCCGCTGTCGGGAAGATCACCAAGCGTTTCGACCCGGGCCAGGATCTCCGCTACGATCCGGCTCCCGACATGCGGGATGCCCTGGCTCTCGTACCAGCCCAAGAGATCCTGCAGGTCCGCGACAGCAGACTCCGAGAAGCGAATCGGTGTGTCAGGCACCCGGTTACCCGAGTCCGAGGCGCTCCTTCACCTCTGCCGGGGACCACTGCCGGCCGGCTTCCAGATCCGCAAGCCCGGCCACCACGGCTCGCATGAAATCCCGCTCATCCTGTGCTGCCTCGAAGTCGGCCACGGACTGAACGACCGCTACGCCACGGCCACGGCTGGTCAGCAACACCGGCCGGTGCGCTTCCGACACATGCCTGACCACCCGCCCCGGATTCACCTTCAAATCGGTGAGGGGGACGACATCTTCCGAGAACTTGGTGCCCACCATGACCGTCGCTCCTTACGTCATCCTTCAAAGACGGTCCGAGAATAGCACCACATAAGAGGTCCTGTCGACAGTCTACGACGACGCCGTCGCGGCCTGGGCGCCGAGACGGCCGCCACCGCCGCGCAGCCGCGGGTCGAGCAGGTCGCGCACCGCGTCGCCGAACATGTTCAGGCAGTACACGACAATCGTCAGGCACAGCCCCGGCCACAGCGCCAGCCGCGGCGCCACCTCCATGAACTCGCGCCCTTCCCGGCTCAGCATCCCGCCCCAGCTCGGAACCGAAATCGGCAGACCGAATCCCAGGAAGCTCAGCGCAGCCTCGCTGATAATCACGCCTCCGACGTTGATGGTGAAAATGATGATGACCGGGGCGGCAATATTGGGCAGGACGTGGCGGATGAGGATTCGCCACTTGGTGCTGCCGATCGCCTCTGCCGCCTGAAAATAGACGTTCTCCTTGACGCCAATTACCGCGCCGCGGATTACGCGCGAGCCGCCGATGCCGCCCGTTACCCCCAGCACCACGATGATCTGCGGCACACCCCGCCCCACCAGGGACATTATCGTGAGCAACAGCAGCAGCCCCGGAAACGCCATCCAGGCGTCGACGAATCTCTGCGCCGCCAGGTCCAATCTACCGCCGAAGAATCCTGACGGTCCGCCGATCAGCACAGCCACCACCACATTGACCGCGGTCGCCGCCAGACCGACGGTCAACGAAATCTGAGCTCCGAAGATAAGGCGGCTCAGCAGGTCGCGCCCCAGCTGGTCGGTCCCCAACAGATACCGGCCCGAGGGGGCCTGCATCCTGTCTACGATGTTCACTTCATCATGCGGAAAAGGCGCCAGAACATCGGCAAAGATCGCCACGAGCATCAACAGCAGGATGACGACCCCGGCGATGATGCTCAACGGCTTCTCCTTCACCAGCCTGCGAAAGAACTCAGTCATAGCGAACCCTGGCGTCGATGACCACCCCGGCGATTATGCTCAACGGCTTCTCCTTGACCAGCGTGCGAAACAACTCAGTCATAGCGAACCCTGGCGTCGATGACCACCCCGGCGATCATGCTCAGGCGGCTTGTCCTTGACCAGCGTGCGAAACAACTCAGTCATAGCGAACCCTGGGGTCCACGACCGCGTAGAGCAGGTCGATGAATAGATTGATCCCCACCACCAAAGTGGCGAAAAACAGGTTGATTCCGGAGACCATCGGGTAGTCTCTGTCATTGAGCGCATTCAGCAACAGACGCCCGAGCCCCGGCAGGTTGAAGATGTTCTCCATGATCACGGCGCCCCCGACCAAGATCGGCAACTGCAGGCCGATCAGGGACACCACCGGGATGAGGGCGTTCTTGACGGCGTGTCGGATCACCACGGCCCGCTCCCTGAGCCCCTTGGACCAGGCGGTTCGAATATAGTCCTGCCTCAGCACCTCCAGCATCATGGTGCGCGTCATCCGCATGGTGGCGGCAGCCGCCGCCGTTCCCAGAATCAGGCTCGGGATCAGGAACCCCCAGAGATTCCCCAGCGGGTCTTTGGTAAAGGAAACCAGCTCCAGCGGTGGTGACCAGCCCCACCAGATGGCCGGGTAGATCATGACCATGATGCCGAGCCAGAAGTTCGGCGTAGCCAGGCCGATGATGGCGACCGAGCGCCCCAGAAAGTCGGCGGCGCTATCCTGGCGAATCGCCGAGTAGATACCGACGGGCAGCGCGATGACCAGCCCAATGAGGATTGCCATGAAACCGAGCTCGAGGGTGACCGGCAGTCTCTCTAATATCGCCTCCCTTACTGCGTAACCGGTCAGCAGGGACTCGCCGAGAGAGCCGTGCAGGACAATATCGCCGATCCAGCGTCCATACTGCACGTAGACAGGCAGGTCTAATCCCAGCTTATGGAGAAGAGCTTCACGGTCAATTGCGCCCGGTGCTGTCCACATAATCCTACCTTGTATCGTGTCTATTACATCGCCGGGGATGAAACGGACAGAGAGAAAGACCAGGATGGTCAAGATGAACAGCGTGGGCAGAATCAGCAACAGCCGCCTAATGATATAGGCTCTCATGCGGACACCTCGTTTTCAATGAGTAAGGGAGCCGGGAAGCGCGCTCGCATGCGAAACGCGCGCCTCCCAGCTCCACCTTGACTGAGATCGGTAGAGGCGAACCCCTAAAAGCCCATTTCCTTCTTCAGATCCTGGTCAATCCAGAGGCGGGCGATGACTGGGAGCCGTTGACCGTTTCCCATCCAGTTTTCACCGTTATAACCTTTGAGCCAGGGCTGGGTTACCTGATACGTTGGCGCATTGCCAGCCCATATCGCATAGAAGTTCTCTATCACATGCTGATTCATCTGTCTATAAATCCTGTTCTGCTCCTCGGTGGTGGTAGCGGCTCCGGCGGCTTCAGACATGGCATCATAATCCGGGTCGGCGTTAACGGAGCCGTAAAATCCAGCCTCCGTCAGCTGGCCACTCAAGTATGGCATTGGGTGCCACTTTGCGGCGCCGGCCAGATTCTTTATTTGGAAATCCTTCGCTCTGCTTCTCGCCACCCATGGGTTTATAGGCAGTACCTCGATCTCAATATCAACGCCAATCTTTTTCCAGTATGAACCGACTAATTCTGGCCAGCTCGTAGAATACCGATTGAGGTGCATGAACTCGACCGTGAATCTGGTACCGTCGGCGCCGCGAGGATATCCGGCCTCATCGAGCAACGCTTCGGCACCTTCCGGGTCGTAGTCGAAGACCTTCTTGACATCTTCGGGCCACTCTTCAAATTGGAAGACAACCTCGGTCATTAACCGGTTCAACAGCCCCTGAGGTATCATATCTGCATAACCTCCAAAGTAGGCGCTGTTGATTTCCTCGAGGTTTAGTGCCATCTGCATTGCCTTGCGCACTCTGATGTCGTCAAAGGGCGGATTAATGTTGTCCATGCCGAACATGTAATCCGCCCGACCGTAAATTGGCCAGATCTCGAGTTCGGGGTTGGTCCTCTCGAGGCCCTCTACCTGGTCGATAGTCCTCAATGTGTATCCACGATCGACCTTACCGGTGCGCACTGCCGACAGCATTGTTGCCACTTCGGGCATAATCAGGACTCTTATCTCGTCGGCATAGGGCAAGCGGTTCTCCGGATATTTTTCGTCGAAGCCCCAGTAGTCAGGATTCTTGGTATATGTCTCAGAGCTGGCCCCGACCCATTCAGTCGCCTCATAAGGCCCGGTGCCGACCAGGTTCCGCCAATCGAGCATGTCACCGTGTTCCTGGAGTACCTCGGGGGGATATATGTTAGAAATCCAGTGGTCGAGGACAAGCCGCAGCGCAGTGAGGCTTAGCTGTTTCAACTTAAACTCAACCGTCCACTGGTCGGTGGCCGTTATCGATTCAAATTCGACACCGGCCCAGTCTTGAAGCCATTCGCTAGCTTCGGTGAATCCGCTGCCCATACCAAATACGCGGTGAAAGTTAAATGCGATATCATCGGCAATCAGCTCCCGACCGTTCATCGGTGCCTTGTCGTGCCAGTGAACTCCCTGGCGGACGTTTATGACGAAGGTCAGTGGGTCGGGCTGCGACCAGCTTTCCGCCAGTTGACCTCTCGTGTTAGCTGGAACGTTGAGAAACTGGAAGTCAAATTCGTCCCTGGGCGTTGCCCAGTCCGCGAAGGCCAGCTTCTCTACTACGCCGCCGACCATGCCAGACCCATTGGGGCCAGATTCCGCGGTGTCAGAACTCATCTGCTCTTCGACTGCGGCGAGGGTTATTGTCCCGCCGTACTCTGGCGCGGTCACCACTTTGCCGGTGGTGGGGTCGGTCACATACTGCTTGTCAACCGCGGCTGCGGTCGAGCCCTCCTCCTCGCCAGCCGCCCAGAGGCCGGTTGCGGCAAGGGCCAGGCCAATCAGTACCGCGAGGCACTTGCGAAATCTCATATAGACCATAAATTCCTTTGTGCGAGAGTAGGATCTGCTGCCGGCCCTTCGCCTACTCTCGCGGTATGCCTGCAATTCGCAGGTGACCAGAAAGCGAGGGCGACACCCTTTGGCGGCCGCGGCCGCTCAGGCTCTGCGTTAGTTCTCTATCCCGTGCCTCCTTTCACGCGCGCACGCCACTCGTGGTGGCGGTCGTACGTACCCGGTCTGCTTCTTGCTGCCGGCAGCGCCGGCTGGTGTGGACTGGTGGAGGTGGCGGTCGCGGCAGACGTGGTCGGCGGTACGAGGCACGTCCGCGCGGCGGGTGTGCGCCACACGGATCAATGGTGCCGCGGTCAGCACCGGTGCCGAGCGGTCGGCCGCTACGGGGCCAGCCGCTACGGGGCCAGCCGCTACGGGGTTGGCTGAAAGGCTAGCGGCGCGCGGTAGTCGGGTAGTCGGGTAGTCGGGTAGTCGGGTAGTCGGGTAGTCGGGTAGTCGGGTAGTCGGGTAGTCGGGTAGATCACCGGTCGCCGGTGGCTGGGCTGGATGGCGTCAGTTCCCATACGCGGACGAGTGTAGCCAGTCGCCCACGTTAGTGCAAGCACTTTATTGTGCGCCTCCAGTAGGCGGCGGTTTCGGGGCGCCAGATAGATTCCTATCACGTCTCCCCGCTTACATCCCCCACACCGTTACCGGTGCGGCGCCGCCGGCGCCCGGCAGATGCGCCGAGCGGCGCCGGATGCGAAAGATCTTCTCCTCCCAGCTCCGGTGCTCCCGCCGGTCGATCACGACCAAGTGCCCCGCCTCTGCTGCGCAGCGGTCCACGTAGCGCGCCGTCTGCTCCACGCCCTCGTCCACGACGCGCTCCAGCCCGTCGTGCTCGCGCACCACCTTGCACTCCACCACGAACTCCTGCACCCGGTCCACCAGCAGCCACACGATCAGCAGGTCCACCCGCCCGCTTCCCAGCGCGTACTCCCGCTCGATGCGGCCGCCGCCGTTCACCACCCGCTGCAAGTATGCTTGCAGGAGCAACTGCGGCCACGCCTCCTCGTAGGCGAAGCGGTTGCGCCAGTGCTCGGAGTGGCGGCGGAAGAAGCTCTGGAACTCCGCCATCAGCAACTCCGCGTCCAGGCTGCCGTCGCTCCTCACGTAGCGCGGCGGCGACACATCCAGCGTCTCCTGCGCCACCCACGCCAGTTCGCGCGGCAACACCTCGGCGTAGATCGGGTTGGCCACCCGCAACGGCGCGTCGCGCGCCACCAGCCCCAAGTCGCGCACATATGCGATATCGCGGTCGGTGAAGGCGTACCGGTCCGCGCCGCTCAGCATCGGCTCGATCACCCGCCGCACGCGATCCTCGCGCAGCTTGTCCGCCAGGTAGTCCAGGTGCGTCACCCGGTTCACGATCAGCTCGTCGCGCGCCGCGGCGATGTCGTCCACGGTCACCGCGCGCGAGCGGTCGTCCCGCAACGCCCTGTTCTCGAAGCAGGCACCGTACGCCAGCGCGTTCACCAGCCAGGGCTGGCCGCGCGTTTGCGTCCACACCGCCTCCAGCGCCTCCGGCGCGAACGCCTGGCCGGTCGCCTCCGTGTGCTGGCCCAGCAGCGCTTGCGTCTGCTCGCGCGAGAAGTCGCCCAGCCGCAGCGACTTCGCGGCGATGTTGAACGGGCTGCCGGCGGCGCCCATGCGGTAGTCGCGCAGATCGCGCATGCCGGACAGCACTACGCTATGCGGAAAGCGTTCCGGCCGCCCGGGGTAGCCGGCGCGGATCTGCTGCAGCACCGACAACAGCGAATCACCCACCAGCGTGTCGATCTCGTCGATCAGCAGCACCAGCGGAAGCGGCGACGCCTCCGCCCAGCGCTCCAGAGCTACGCGTAACGCGAAATCCGGCCCGAATTCAGCGAGCGTTTCCGCCCAGATGTCGCGCAGGAACAGGTCTCCCAGCGCCGTTCCCGCCGCATGCGCCAGCGTGACGAGCACCGTGTGCATCGCCCGCTGCACGTCGTCGCGCGCGGTGCGGGCAGTTTCGACGGTAACGTATACGCACCGGTAGCCGCGCCCGTTCAGCACATCGGCCAGCGCCAGCAGCGCCGTCGTCTTGCCGGTCTGGCGCGGCGCATGCAGCACGAAGTATCGCTCGTCTCGCACCAGCCGAAGGACTTCCTCCAGGTCGATGCGCTCAAGCGGCGGAATGCAGTAGTGCTTGTCGGCTTGACCGGACCCGCGGTGTTGAACGAACGCATGAGCTCCCCTCGCTGACGACGCCTGGCCGTTGGCCGTGCGCCTTTCCGTGGAGTGTATCATGCTGCGCTGGCTGGCATGTCCCTGCGAGCCCGCGCGCTTACCGCGGCATCTCACCCTTTCGGGATCCTGCCCGATTGAGCTGATTCGGTCCCATTAGACCGACTTCGCGGCATCGGCACTGAGACGCCCGCCGCCACCCCTGAGCCGCGGGGCGAGCAGGTCCCGCACCGCGTCGCCGAACATGTTCAGGCAGTACACGACAATCGTCAGGCACAGCCCCGGCCACAGCGCCAGCCGCGGCGCCACCTCCATGAACTCGCGCCCTGAAATCGGCAGACCGAATCCCAGGAAGCTCAGCGCTGCCTCGCTGATGATCACGCCTCCGACGTTGATGGTGAAAATGATGATCACCGGGGCAGCGATATTGGGCAGGACGTGGTGGATGAGAGTTCCCCACCGGGCGCCGCCGATCGACCGTCGCCCCCGACGAACCGGGCCTGGACGCGCTGGTAGACCTGCCGCTGGAGCGCCAGCGTCGATGGCGCTGCACCGGATGGCGAGCACGATGGAATTGCTTCGCCAGCACGGTACTGGCGAAGTTAGCGTAGTCGTCGTCAGAAGTGACGCACGTGGGGCAGAAGCTCGCTGCCCGGGCGGCCTGCAACGGTAGCAGCCCAGCCGACCAGATCCGGACGCGAACCGTATAGGACGAAGACCCTGCCGTCTCGCGCCGGGCCGGGACGGAGGCCAGCGTCCACTCGCCAGCCGCTCGCTGCACCCGGCAACAGAGCCGCCGACGGCGCCGTCATGGCGGCAGCTCCCCGCGCTCGCAGGCGCCGTGCCTCCGATTGGCAACTCCCATACGTGTCGGGCGCACCGGTCGAGACTGCCAGCGGCAGTGCGGGCCGCTCCGGCGGCTCGTGTCCCAGGTCTATCGCCCACAGCGCACGCCTGATACCGGTCAGATCCTCGGGCTCGGTTATCTCCTCGTGGCGCAGGAACTCGGCCCACGCGCCGTCGGGCGTGTCACTGAAGTAGTGCGCCGGCCCCTCGCCCATCGCATGCCAGCGCCCGGCCGGTTGCGTACCACTCTCCCAGAGAAACGGATAGCGGGGATCGGCATGCCGGAACGCGATCACGTGGCCGGCGCATGGACCAGAGCGGCGGCAAGGTCGCGGACCCGCTGCGGGCCGGCATCCTCCGGTCGCCAGGTCCCACTCAGGAGTTGGGCAGGACAGCGGCTGCCGAGCAGCTTGCGCGGACGTTGGAACCAGCGGCGGACGCCGAAGTCGTTGTAGGCGCCGGCAAGGTCGCCGATGACCAGCGCCAGGAAGTGGAGGCGGGCAGCGATCTCGTCCGGGGTCGCGCGGCTCCCGGACAGATAGCGGCGCACACTGGAAGCGGAAATCCCGAGCAGCCGAGCGAGCGCGTCGCCGCCGAGCATGTGGTTCACGCCGCGCCATTCGGAGGCCGGCGTCGGCGACGCATCGAGCGCTTCGTTGAGCCTTCGGAGCGTAACCGAAAGCTGCTGCGCATTCGGCCGGGGAGACGCCGCAAGATCGGCGAGCACTCCATTGCCGACACCCGCCCCGGCGATACCCTCGACCAGGCGGCGAAACTCGTCCATGTCGAGTCGCTCGATCGTTTCCGTCGGATGGAGCAGACCCATCGCCTCCGCCCGCGTCAGCACCGTGACCGCCAAGCTCGCTACCGTCGGACTGTCGAAGGGACTGGTAACGGAACGGATATGGAACATTGCCATGCGTCAATCATCATCCGACATCCGAGGCAGTCCGTCAAGCTTAGGGCGCGTCTCCGACGCTCGCCGCGCGTCGTCGGTTTCCGCAAGGTTCGGCAGATGCTGTCCGGTCTCGGATCGTGGAAGCACAGCCCGCGGTACGTCGTCCGCGAGGTAATCTCCAGCACGATGTCGGGCACCTTGGGCTCCTACCACAGCCGGTGGCTCGAACGGCTCGCATTGGACGCGCCCAGGACCACGAACACGTCCGCCGCCCGATGCAGCCGTTGCCGTCCAGGAACGGGTGGACCTGCTGCTGGAGCGCCAGCGTCGATGGCGCTGGGCGCACCGGTCGAGATTTCAGTCCCAGAACGACAGCGCCCGCCATCCTGGCGCATCAGGGTCGGTGCCTCAGGTACCCAGACGCCCTACCCCGCCCCTGAGCCGCGGGTCGAGCAGATCCCGCACCGCGTCGCCGATGTTCAGGCAGTACACGACAATCGTCAGGCACAGCCCCGGCCACAGCGCCAGCCGCGGCGCAAACCGCCGTAGAGCCACCACATCCGCACCGGATTCGAACCGGCCCTGCATGAAGCGTCTGCGAACACTTGCCGGAATCGCAGTCGCGAACTGGCTTTCCGTGAGCTCCACGGCTTCATCCTCGGTTTTCATAGGTTTCGATCCAAGTATGCTTCGTACAGTCTCTTTTCGCGGGGCGTGGCCGGGCGAGCGCTGATAATCCGGACCGTGTCTTCATCTCGCGCCGTCCACACGATGACAACAACGCCATGTGACAGATGGCCTTCAGTACGCAGGCTCCCGCACGCGCCCAACGGCCGACCCGTTGGGCGCTGTTGTCAACCGGAGGGCTCCGCTTGACGGCTGGGAGCGGTGCTTCGGTGACCGAACGTGCGCGGCGTGAACGCGTCCCGGTTGGTGATGCTGGCGCTGCTGCCGGTGGCGCGAATCACGAACAGGCCCAGCCGCTCGGCACGCACGTCCGATTCCTGGTAGGCCTTCAGATAGGCGACCGCCCCGTAGATGCGGCGCGCAGCGTACTCGGGCATCAGTTCCGGAAACTCGTTCAACCGCCCGATGAAACGATCGATATCCGGCACCCTGAGGGTGGTCTTGACTTCCACCACCACCACCTCTTCGCCGTTGATGGCCAGGATGTCGAACTCCCAGCGTCGCTCACCGTAGTTCTGCCGCGGGTTGGTCACCGTGTGGTGCACCGCGATGCCGCGCTGTTGGAGGAGCCCCACGAGGTCGCCTTCCACCAGGGCCTCGATCAGCTTGCCCCACTGCCCGTTGAACAACTCGTCCAGCTTGTCCATGCGCCGATCGGCGGCCCGTGCCTGCCGCTTGATCAGTTGATCGGTCTCTTGCATGCGGCGGGCAGTCTCCTGCTGCACTGCGGAGACCTCGCGGAGAATCTCCCAGATCTCCTGTGGGGTAGCGGGGTCGCGGTGTCCGTTGCCTGCGGTCATGGGTACGCTCGCTTATCCGAGTATAGCCCCCGCCGCGCGTACCGGCAAAGCACATGATCGTGTCGTGGCGCACGCCCGCTTCCAGCAGCCAGAACTGCCGCTTGGCCGTCCCTTTTGGCCGTCCCGTCCGTGTCGCCGGGCCGCCGGGGGCGGCGCACGTGCGACCGCGCCTCCGCATCGGCTACGATGCGTCCCGGCCGGCGCCGTAGCGGCCGAGGCGACCGCGCAGGCGAGGGTCCAGCAGGTCGCGCACCGCGTCGCCGAACATGTTGAGGCTGTACACGACCACGGTCAGGCACAGCCCCGGCCACAGTGCCAGATGCGGCGCAATCTCCATGTACTGCCGCCCCTCGCGGCTCAGCATGCCGCCCCAGCTCGGGATGTCCGGCGGCAGGCCGAAGCCCAGGATGCCGCGGCCGGCTATCGACATGATGGTGAGCAGCAACAGTAGCCCCGGGAACGCCATCCAGGCGTCGACGAAGCGCTGCGTCACCAGGTCCAGCCGACCGCCGATGAAGCCGGTGGTGCCGCCGATCAGCACCGCCACCATGACGGTGAGGACGGTGGCGGCCAGCCCCACCGTCAGCGACAGCCGCGCCCCGTGGATGAGGCGGCTCAGCAGGTCGCGCCCGACGTGGTCGGTGCCCAGCAGGTACGCGGCCGTGGGGGCCTGCAGGCGGTCGCGCAGGTGGATCTCCTCGTCGCGATAGGGCGCCCAGCCAGAAGTTGGGCGTTGCCAGCCCCATGAGCGCGACCGACCGTCCCACGTAGTCGGCGGCGGCGTACTCATCAGCCCGTCAAGGCGTTGACTGTACCTGTACACGTCAGGTATCAAGGCGATGTCCGCAGCTATCGGCTCGATATCAGAACCAGAGAGTGGCTTCGGCCCGGCGTGCCATTACCACCCCGTCTGCGAAGAATGATCGAATCATGGGTAGAAGCACACGAGGAAGAACTGCTGGAGCAGTGGGATAGATCCCGGCGCGGGCAGGCGGTTTCCGTAGTGGGATGAAGACCATGCGATGGAGCGAGTGGCGAGCCGTAGCCGATGACCCGAGCAAGTGGACGAGCCGATGGGAGCGAGGCTTGCTGAAGGTTGAGTACGTGACCGACTACACGTTGCGACTATGGTTTGAGAAAGAACTGGACGTCTCCATCTACGAGTTGGACTTTCGGCCGCTCCTGATCGAGGACAATCCCGGCGTCGTGTTTCAATCGCTGAGGGACAAGAAACGATTCCGTATGGTTCGAGCCGACTACGCCTTGGTGTGGCCGAATCCCGAGACCGGCGAACAGGATGAGCAAACGATTGATCTGGCCCCCGAGTGTGTTCGCTTCTTCTGTGAGCGATACGGTAAGCTGCGATCGCACGCCGCGGCGGCGCGCAGCCTCCAGTGCGCCCGTTCCCGATCCGTTGCCCCCGGCGAATCCGCCGCTGGCCCTGCGTGGACCGGCGGGTGAGTTGCACGCCGGTGCGCTGGCTGCTCTTTCCCGTCTTGCCGTAGCCGGCACGATGGTGCCGAGCACCGATTGGTTCCTGTACGGTTTCGTCCGCAAGGAGGCGGCAGTCACCTCGCAGATCGAAGGGGTGCAGGCCACGCTCCCGGACGTCGTGACCTATGAGGCGACCGATCGTGCCGAGCGATTCGAAGATGTCCAGGAGGTCTGCAACTACGTGGACGCCCTCGCATACGCTCGCGCCCAACTCGCCGATCCGAACGGGCTGCCGCTCAGCATCCGACTGCTGCGCGACACCCATCGCATCCTGATGAGCGGCGTCCGCGGCAGTGACAAGCTGCCGGGCGAGGTCCGCCGATCGCAGAACTGAATCGGCGGCCGCCGGCCGGGCACCGCCCGCTTCGTCCCGCCGCCGCCCGAGGCCGTCCCGGCCGCGCTGGCGGCGTTGGAGCGGTGGTGGCATGCCGAGAGCGACCTGCCGCCGCAGGTGCGGGCCGGGCTCGCGCACGTGCAGTTCGAGACGATCCACCCGTTCCTGGACGGCAACGGCCGCATCGGGAGGCTGCTGATCGCCTTGCTCATCGAGCACTGGGGCCTGCTCGATCAGCCGCTGCTCTACCTCAGCGTAGCGTTCCGGCGGGCGCAGGCCGAGTACTACGCGCGGCTGGCGGCCGTGCGTTCGGACGGAGACTGGGAGGGTTGGGGCGCGTTCTTCCTGGAGTGCGTGCAAGACGCCGCCGACGATGGGGTCCGCGTTGCCCGCGAGCTCCATGCTCTCGTCGGGCGCCACCGCAGTCACATCCTGTCGCACGACCGATCGACCGTCGCCGCGCTTCGGTTGCTCGAGCTCCTGCCCTCCAATCCGGTGGTGACCGTTCCCAGGGCATCCGAGTTGCTCGGCCTGACGGCACCGGCAGTCCGCAAGGCAATCGAGTTGCTTGAAGACCTGGGCGTGCTGCGCGAGGTCACCGGCCAGCGGCGCGGCCGCGCGTACACGTATCACGAGTACCTGGAAGCCCTGATCGGTGACGACGGGTAGCCCGGCGAACCGGGCCTGGACGCGCTGGTAGACCTGCTGCTGCAGCGCCAGCGTCCATGGCGCTGGGCGCACCGGTCGAGATTTCAGTCCCGAAGCGCATGAAATCGCGCGGGGCCTCGCCATCCTGGCGCATCAGGGTCGGTGCCTCAGGCACCCAGACGCCCTACCCCGCCTCTGAGCCGCGGGTCGAGCAGATCCCGCACCTATCAGGTCTGCTTACATCCCCCACACCGTTACCGGTGCGGCGCCGCCGGCGCGCGGCAGATGCGCCGAGCGGCGCCGGATGCGGAAGATCTTCTCCTCCCAGCTCCGGTGCTCCCGCCGGTCGATCACGACCAGGTGCCCCGCCTCTGCCACGCAGCGATCCACGTAGCGCGCCGTCTGCTCCACGCCCTCGTCCACCACGCTGTCCAGCCCGTCGTGCTCGCGCACCACCTTGCACTCCACCACGAACTCCTGCACCCGGTCCGCCAGCGGCCACACGATCAGCAGGTCCACCCGGCCGCTGCCCAGCGCGTACTCCCGCTCGATGCGCCCGCCGCCGTTCACCACGCGCTGCAAGTACGCCTGCAGGAGCAACTGCGGCCACGCCTCCTCGTAGGCGAAGCGGTTGCGCCAGTGCTCGGAGTGGCGGCGGAAGAAGGCCTGGAACTCCGCCATCAGCAACTCCGCGTCCAGGCTGCCGTCCGCCCTCACGTAGCGCGGCGGCGACACATCCAGCGTCTCCTGAGCCACCCACGCCAGTTCGCGCGGCAACACCTCGGCGTAGATCGGGTTGGCCACCCGCAACGGCGCGTCGCGCGCCACCAGCCCCAAGTCGCGCACATATGCGATATCGCGGTCGGTGAAGGCGTACCGGTCCGCGCCGCTCAGCATCGGCTCGATCACCCGCCGCACGCGATCCTCGCGCAGCTTGTCCGCCAGGTAGTCCAGGTGCGTCACCCGGTTCACGATCAGCTCGTCGCGCGCCGCGGCGATGTCGTCCACGGTCACCGCGCGCGAGCGGTCGTCCCGCAACGCCCTGTTCTCGAAGCAGGCACCGTACGCCAGCGCGTTCACCAGCCAGGGCTGGCCGCGCGTTTGCGTCCACACCGCCTCCAGCGCCTCCGGCGCGAACGCCTGGCCGGTCGCCTCCGTGTGCTGGCCCAGCAGCGCTTGCGTCTGCTCGCGCGAGAAGTCGCCCAGCCGCAGCGACTTCGCGGCGATGTTGAACGGGCTGCCGGCGGCGCCCATGCGGTAGTCGCGCAGATCGCGCATGCCGCACAGCACCACGCTATGCGGAAAGCGTTCCGGCCGCCCGGGGTAGCCGGCGCGGATCTGCTGCAGCACCGACAACAGCGAATCACCCACCAGCGTGTCGATCTCGTCGATCAGCAGCACCAGCGGTCCCGGCGACGCCTCCGCCCAGCGAGACAGCGCTTCGCCCAGTGCCTCGTCCGCACCGACTCGCGCCAGAACGTCCGGCCAGATGTCATCCAGAAAGCCGTCATCCAGCGTCGCCCGCGCCTGCGATGCCAGCCTGACGAGCACCGTGCGCATCGCCCGCTGCACGTCGTCGCGCGCGGTGCGGGCAGTTTCGACGGTAACGTATACGCACCGGTAGCCGCGCCCGTTCAGCACATCGGCCAGCGCCAGCAGCGCCGACGTCTTGCCAGTCTGGCGCGGCGCATGCATCACGAAGTATTGCTCGTCTCGCACCAGCCGAAGGACTTCCTCCAGGTCGATGCGCTCAAGCGGCGGAATGCAGTAGTGCTTGTCGGGCTTGACCGGACCAGCGGTGTTGAACGAACGCATGAGCTCCCCTCGCTGACGACGCCTGGCCGTTGGCCGTGCGCCTTTCCGTGGAGTGTATCATGCTGCGCTGGCTGGCATGTCCCTGCGAGCCCGCGAGCTTACCGCGGCATCTCACCCTTTCGGGATCCTGCCCGATTGAGCGGATTCGGTCCCATTGGACCGACTTCGCGGCATCGGCACCGAGACGCCCGCCCCCACCCCTGAGCCGCGGGTCGAGCAGGTCGCGCACCGCGTCGCCGAACATGTTCAGGCAGTACACGACAATCGTCAGGCACAGCCCCGGCCACAGCGCCAGCCGCGGCGCCACCTCCATGAACTCGCGCCCTGAAATCGGCAGACCGAATCCCAAGAAGCTCAGCGCTGCCTCGCTGATGATCACGCATCCCACGTTGATGGTGAAAATGATGATCACCGGGGCAGCGATATTGGGCAGGACGTGGTGGATGAGGGTTCCCCACCGGGCGCCGCCGATCGACCGTCGCCCCCGACGAACCGGGCCTGGACGCGCTGGTAGACCTGCCGCTGGAGCGCCAGCGTCGATGGCGCTGCGCCGGATGGCGAGCACGATGGAATTGCTTCGCCAGCACAGTACTGGCGAAGTTATCGTAGTCGTCGTCAGAAGTGACGCACGTGGGGCAGAAGCTCGCTGCCCGGGCGGCCTGCAACGGTAGCAGACCAGCCGACCAGATCCGGACGCGAACCGTATAGGACGAAGACCCTGCCATCTCGCGCCGGGCCGGGACGGAGGCCAGCGTCCACTCGCCAGCCGCTCGCTGCACCCGGCAACAGAGCCGCCGACGGCGCCGTCATGGCGGCAGCTCCCTGCACTCGCAGACGCCGTGCCTCCGATTGGCAGCTCCCATACGTGTCGGGCGCACCAGTCGAGACTGCCAGCGGCAGTGCGGGCCGCTCCGGCGGCTCGTGTCCCAGGTCTATCGCCCACAGCGCACGCCTGATACCGGTCAGATCCTCGGGCTCGGTTATCTCCTCGTGGCGCAGAAACTCGGCCCACGCGCCGTCGGGCGTGTCACTGAAGTAGTGCGCCGGCCCCTCGCCCATCGCATGCCAGCGCCCGGCCGGTTGCGTACCACTCTCCCAGAGAAACGGATAGCGGGGATCGGCATGCCGGAACGCGATCACGTGGCCGGCGCATGGACCAGAGCGGCGGCAAGGTCGCGGACCCGCTGCGGGCCGGCATCCTCCGGTCGCCAGGTCCCACTCAGGAGCTTCCCACCGGCCCGGGGCCGGCGTAGTCATGGGAGAAACTGCGGTAGTTTCTCAGGAGTTGGGCAGGACAGCGGCTGCCAAGCAGCTTGCGCGGACGTTGGAACCAGCGGCGGACGCCGAAGTCGTTGTAGGCGCCGGCAAGGTCGCCGATGACCAGCGCCAGGAAGTGGAGGCGGGCAGCGATCTCGTCCGGGGTCGCGCGGCTCCCGGACAGATAGCGGCGCACACTGGAAGAGGAAATCCCGAGCAGCCGAGCGAGCGCGTCGCCGCCGAGCATGTGGTTCACGCCGCGCCATTCGGAGGCCGGCGTCGGCGACGCATCGAGCGCTTCGTTGAGCCTTCGGAGCGTAACCGAAAGCTGCTGCGCATTCGGCCGGGGAGACGCCGCAAGATCGGCGAGCACTCCATTGCCGACACCCGCCCCGGCGATACCCTCGACCAGGCGGCGAAACTCGTCCATGTCGAGTCGCTCGATCGTTTCCGTCGGATGGAGCAGACCCATCGCCTCCGCCCGCGTCAGCACCGTGACCGCCAAGCTTGCTACCGTCGGACTGTCGAAGGGACTGGTAACGGAACGGATATGGAACATTGCCATGCGTCAATCATCATCCGACATCCGGGGCAGTCCGTCAAGCTTAGGGCCGGCGCAAATATAAATCCCTGTAGATAGACGCAATCAAGCCGTTACTCATAGGGTGGGTAGCAGGATGGACGCCGTAAGCCGGCTTTTCGTGGCGTCTCTGTTGGATGCCGGGCCCCTTTGTGGCACTATTACGATTACTACATTCGTAATGGTGCCACAATGAGAACTTCCCAATACTCCACCGCCGCACTCATCGACCTGTTTCGTCAGCAGACCGTCGCCACGCTGGCCGAGGTGATGACCGCCTTGGGCACGGGTGCCAGACGCACCGCGTTCCGCAAGCTCAAGGAAATCCCCTACCGCGCCAGCTACTCCCATCGTGGCCGCTACTACACCCTTGATGAGCTCATCGACTTCGACCAACACGGGCTGTGGTCGTTCCACGATGTACGCTTCTCGGTCGCCGGCACCCTGCTCGCCACCGCCGCAACGATGGTCAGCGATGCGCCGGCAGGACAGTTCAGCGAGGAGTTGGACAACCGGCTGCACGTCGGCACCCAGGATGCCCTGCGTAAGCTGGTTCAGCAGCGCAAGCTGACGCGCCAGAAACTTGCCGGCCAGTTCCTGTATTGCGCCGCCGATCGGACGCTCAAGGCGCAGCAAATGAGCGCCCGGCGCGCTCTGCTGGCCGCCCCCGGGTTGGTCGGACCGATACCGGATGCCGACCTCGTGCCCGAAGAATTGCGCGCCGCTATCGTGCTGTTCGCCAGCTTGCTCGACGAACGCCAGCGCCGGTTGTACGCTGGCCTTGAATCGCTGAAGTGCGGCTGGGGCGGCGACACCCGTATCGCCGGGCTACTCGGTATCGACTCCGGTACCGTGGCCCGGGGGCGTAGGCAACTGCTCGCTCAGGACGTCGAACGCCAGCGCGTGCGCCGCCCCGGTGGCGGGCGGCCAGCGCTGAAAAAAAAACGCCCCACGTGATCGCTGCGATCGAAGCGCAGCTCAAGTACGATGTCGCTGGCGATCCCATCACCGGCATCCGCTGGACCCACCGTACCACCGAGAAGATCGCCGCAGAACTCGCCACTCTCGATATTCAGGTCTGTCCCAGGACCGTGGCCCGTATCCTCAAGGACCTCCACTATCGGCTGCGCGTCAACCACAAGCGCGTCTCGGCCGGCTCCGGCCCGGACCGCGACCAGCAGTTCACCTACATCGCCTCACAGCGCGAGAAGTTCGCCGCGCGCGGCCTGCCAATCGTCAGCATCGATGCCAAAAAGCGCGAACTGGTCGGGAACTTCAAGAACCCCGGCAGCGGCTGGGCGAAAACCCCACAAGCCGTCAACGACCACGACTTCCGCTCCCAGGCGATCGGCATCGCCATCCCCTACGGCATCTACGATGTAACCGCGAACCGTGGCTTCGTCGTCGTCGGCACCTCCCACGACACCCCCGACTTCGCTGCTGACAACCTGGTCAGATGGTGGCAGCGCGAAGGCTGCCAGCGCTACCCCTGTGCCCGTGAACTGTTGGTCCTCGCCGACTCCGGCGGCAGCAACGCTGCCCGCGTCCGCTGCTTCAAGTATGCCCTCCAGACCCGCCTTGCTGACCCCTACCAGCTTACCGTCACGGTCTGTCACTACCCCAGCGGCGCCTCCAAGTGGAACCCCATCGACCATCGCCTGTTCAGCGAGATCAGCAAGAACTGGGCTGGCCATCCGCTGCGCAGCTACCAGACCATCCTCAACCACATCCGTACCACCTCCACTGCCACCGGGCTACGGGTGCACGCCGAGTTGGTCGACGACGAGTATCACCGGGGCGTCAAGATAACCGATGCCGAGTTCGATTCTATCGACCTCAAACGTCACCAAATCCAACCGCTACGCAACTACTCGATCTGTCCGCGGTCCTGAACAGCAGAAAAGCCCACCAAAATCGGCATTTGTTTTTGCGCCGGCCCTTAGGGCCGGCGCAAATATAAATGCGTTCTTGACCGCGTGGCGCAGGATCACCGACCGCTGCAGCAGACTCTTGGCCCAGGCCGTGCGAACATAGTCTTGGCGCAGCACCTCCAGCCTCGCCCATCCCACCCTGCGGCGGCCCTTCCACGGGACTCATCAGCCCGTCAAGGCGTTGACTGTACCTAGGCCGAGGGGCGTATACTCAAACTTGAGAGATGGCAAATGCCACCGGTGTCGCATCCCTTCAAGCAAGGTGCTCTGGTCGTCCTGATGAACTACAACGACCATGCGCCGCCACACGTACACGTCAGGTATCAAGGCGATGTCCGCAGCTATCGGCTCGATATCAGAACCAGAGAGTGGCTTCGGCCCGGCGTGGCATTACCACCCCGTCTGCGAAGAATGATCGAATCATGGGTAGAAGCACACGAGGAAGAACTGCTGGAGCAGTGGGATAGATCCCGGCGCGGGCAGCCGGTTTCCGTAGTGGGATGAAGACCATGCGATGGAGCGAGTGGCGAGCCGTAGCCGATGACCCGAGCAAGTGGACGGGCCGATGGGAGCGAGGCTTGCTGAAGGTTGAGTACGTGACCGACTACACGTTGCGACTATGGTTTGAGGAAGAACTGGACGTCTCCATCTACGAGTTGGACTTTCGGCCGCTGCTGATCGAGGACGATCCCGGCGTCGTGTTTCAATCGCTGAGGGACAAGAAACGATTCCGTATGGTTCGAGCGGACTACGCCTTGGTGTGGCCGAATCCCGAGACCGGCGAACAGGATGAGCAAACGATTGATCTGGCCCCCGAGTGTGTTCGCTTCTTCTGTGAGCGATACGGTAAGCTGCGGTCGCACGCCGCGGCGGCGCGCAGCCTCCAGTGCGCCGGCAAAAAACCGGCAGGGCTGTTGTAGCGACCCACGGCCTGTTGACAGTTGGTCGCCACTGCGCGTTGGTACATGGCGGGCGTGACGGGCTCCGACTGGAAGAAGCGGATGACGTTCGAGACATCACACCCCCGACACCGGCCGTGCCGCGTGAGATGTCAGCAAGTCAGCAAGCACGGGTTGCGCCCGAACGTGACAGGTTGATGCCGGAGACCATCGGGTAGTCTCTATCATTGAGGGCAGTCAGCAAGAGACGGCGAGGCCCGGCAGGTTGAAGATGTTCTCCATGATCACGGCGCCCCCCACCAGGATCGGCAACTGCATAGGGTGGCGGTCCGGGGATAAAGAAGAGGGCCTGCAGCACCCGGCAGACCCGGATGTCTTTCTCCAGGATGACATCCGCCCGCCCAGATCAAGCGCCATCGGCGGGCCTTCAGGACGGCGGTCCCGTTACGCGGTGATTGCCAGCGGGTGCCCGATGAGCTGCCGGTCCACGGTGAGAAACCTGAGACCCTCTTCCTGGGCCTGTACGAGGAGGAGTTCGTCAAACGGGTCTTTGTGCGGGATAGGGCTTTCGAGTTCACGTGCGGCGTGTTGCATGGTCATCGACAGAAGAGTCATGTCCCGTCGTTCGATCATGGCGACCACGGCATTGGGATTGAAGGGACTCTTGCGCTTGCCGGACGGATGATGGGCACGGTACTTCAGACGCATCTCCCAGATGGACACAGCGCTCACAAAGAGCTGAGCCTTTTGCTCGGCGAAGAACTGGCGTTCGCGTAGAGATAGGACGTATCGAGCAGAACGCGCATGGCCGGCAGCCTAGTCGTCGTCGAGTCCCAGCACGGCGCGGCTGAACGCCGGATCGTTGAATTCCTTAGGCCACCTCTCTTCGTCCCCCTTTATTCCGAGCCGCCGGCGATCCGCGTCAAGCTTGTCGAAGTCGATACCGCCTCGCTTCTCGCGGCAGCGGACCAACTCCACGGTCGGTTCTCCATTCCTCGTTATCACGACCCGTTCGCCGTTCTGGGCGGCGGTGACGAGATCGGAAAGGCAGGTTCCGCTTCGTGTAAGGCAAGTTCCACGATTGGTGCTCCTTGGTGCTCAACTGCTACCCATAGCATGCACAACCGCGCGCGTGCTCGCAAGGGCGCATTGCCGCGGAAACTGCGCTGCAGCAGTTTCGCCGCGCGGCGCGGGCGACGCGGTGGTGATTCCGCACGGGCCGTTGCAGGCCCCTTCATACGCTTCGATACGCACGCGCAAAATCAAGTAGAGGTCAACCCCGTCGCTGATAGCATTGCCCCGCTACTTCCTGCCGGCTCCGTAGCGGCCGAGGCGGCCGCGCAGGCGGGGGTCCAGGAGGTCGCGCACGGCGTCGCCGAACATGTTGAGGCTGTACACCACCACGGTCAGGCACAGCCCCGGCCACAGCGCCAGGTGCGGCGCGATCTCCATGTACTGCCGTCCCTCGCGGCTCAGCATGCCGCCCCAGCTCGGGATGTCCGGCGGCAGGCCGAAGCCCAGAAAGCTCAGCGCCGCCTCCGACATGATCACGCCGCCGACGTTGATGCTGAAGATGATGATGATCGGCGCCGCGATGTTGGGCAGCACGTGGCGCAGCAGCGAGCGCCGGCGCGAGCTGCCGATCGCCTGCGCCGCCTGGAAGTAGACGTTCTCCTTCACCCCCAGCACCGCGCCGCGCACCACGCGCGAGGCCGGGATGCCGCCCGACACCCCCAGCACCACGATGATCTGCAGCATGCCGCGGCCGGCAATCGACATGATGGTGAGCAGCAGGAGCAGCCCCGGGAACGCCATCCAGGCGTCGACGAAGCGCTGCGTCACCAAGTCCAGGCGACCGCCGATGAAGCCGGTGGTGCCGCCGATCAGCACCGCCACCACGACGGTAAGGACGGTGGCGGCCAGCCCCACCGTCAGCGACAGCCGTGCCCCGTGGATGAGGCGGCTCAGCAGGTCGCGCCCGACGTGGTCGGTGCCCAGCAGGTACGCGGTCGAGGGGGCCTGCAGGCGGTCGCGCAGGTGGATCTCCTCGTAGCGGTAGGGCGCCAGCGAATCGGCGAAGATGCTGACCAGCACCAGGAGCAGGATGACGATGCCGCCGGCGGTCCCCAGCGGCTGCTCGCGCACCAGCCGCGCGAAGAACCTCCTCAGCCCGGCCTGCCCAGCCGCAACCGCCCCGGCGCCCGGCTCCGCAGCGGTCGGGGTCAACTGCGATACGTCAGCCATCGGCCCGACTCACTCGAACATCGCAGCCAGCCGGCGAACCCGTGCATGACGCGAAAATGCCGGCCAACCGCCGACGCCCGGCCTGCCCAGCCGCAGCAGCGCCGCCAGCCGGCTCGGCAACGGCGGGCGTCAACTGTGATACGTCACCCATGGGCCTCCCTCATTGCCTGTTTGCCTCATTCGTAGCGAATCCGCGGGTCCAGCGACGCATACAGCAGATCGGTCAGCAGGTTGACGAACACCACTACCGCGGCGAAGAACAGGTTCACCGCCGACACCACCGGGTAGTCACGCTCGTTGAGCGCATCCAGCATCAGCCGCCCCAGCCCCGGCAGGTTGAAGATGTTCTCGATGATCACCGAGCCGCCCACCAGGATCGGCAACTGCATGCCCACCAGCGTCACCACCGGGATGATGGCGTTCTTGACCGCGTGGCGCAGGATCACCGACCGCTCCAGCAGACCCTTGGCCCAGGCGGTCCTGATGTAGTCCTGGCGCAGGACTTCCAGCATCATGGTGCGCGTCATGCGCATGGTGCTGGCCGCCAGGTAGGTGCCCAGGATCAGGCTGGGGATCAGGAACATGCCGAGGTTGCCCAGCGGGTCCTGGGCCAACGGCACCAACTCCATCGGCGGCGACCACGCCCACCAGATGGCGGGGTAGATCATCACCATCGTTCCCAGCCAGAAGTTGGGCGTCGCCAGCCCCATGATGGCGACCGACCGCCCCACGTAGTCGGCAGCGGTGTACTGGCGCACCGCCGAGTAGATGCCCACCGGCAGGGCGATGACCACGCCGATGAGGATGGCCAGCAACCCGAGCTCGACGGTGACCGGCAGTCGTCCCAGCATGCGCTGCTCGATCCGCCAACCGCCCAGCAGCGACTCGCCGAGGGTGCCGCGCAGGAAGATGCCGCCAATCCAGCGGCCGTACTGCACGTGGATCGGCAGGTCCAGACCGAGCCGCTGTTCGATGGCCGCGCGGTCGAGCTGGCCGCCCGTGTATTCCGTGCGACTGGCCATGAGGTCGATGACGTCGCCGGGGATGAAGCGGACTGACAGGAACACCAACACGCTCAGCATGAACAGGGTGGGGATGACCAGCAGCAGCCGCCGGATGATGTAGGCTCTCATATTCGTCGTGGTAAATGGGCGCCGGGAAGCTCCTGGCTTCCGGCGCCCTTCTCTGCAGACAGAACTGGCTCGTGCAGCTCGGCGTCTGCGCCTCGTGGAGTCGCGCAGCGACTCCACGAGGCAACGGCAAAGCCGTTGGCTCAGAATCCCATTTCTCGCTTCAGATCCTGGTCTATCCAGAGGCGAGCGAGGATGGTGTGATGGCTCACGCCGCTCAACGCGAATTCACCGTTAAAACCTCCGACCCACGGCTGGTTTACCTGAAACAGCGGAGCTAGAGGACCGCTCACCTGACTGTGCTCGGTCAAATACGCCATATCATACTCTCTATGGGCCTTCATTTGACCCTCGATGGTAGTAGCGGCCTGAAACGCATCATAGGCAGCAATCAACTCAGGGTTCTCGCCCCCACCCACCCATTCACGAAAGAATTTGTTGCCGCCTTCCGCGCGATGAAGGCCAATTGTCCAGGCGGGGTCGGTAGCCATTGCGGTGCGACTGTTGCTCATCTCATAATTAGCTTCTCCCCAGGTAGCGATCCATGTCGGCCCGTCAACAACGTTGATGTCCGCTATATCAACCCCGATATCAGACCAGTACCCGACAGCTATTTCCACAAAGCCCAAATCAGCGGTGTCGCGATGCAAAAAGGTCGTCTTGAATCGGACGCCGTCTGCCCCCCGCGGATAACCGGCTTGATCAAGGAGTCTCTCAGCGCCTTCCGGGTCGTAGGTGTAGTATTGTTTGAGCTCTTCGGGCCACTCCGCGAATGCGGTGTTATACCCCTTGACCGCGTTCAACCCGATGGGCTCCACCTTGGCGAAACCGCTATAGTAGGTCTCGTTGATCGTCTCTAGGTCGAGCGCCATCTGCATGGCGTGGCGCACTCTGATGTCGTCAAAGGGAGCGTTGCGAATGTTCAGACTAATAGACGCAAACGCCGCCTGGAAATAGCTATGCGCCTCGATTTCCGGATTGGTCATCTGGAGGCTTCGGATCACGTCGAGGCTTTGTATGTCAACGACGCCGGCGTGTTGTATGATATCAATCGTACCAGTGCGTAGCGCCGAGATACGTGTTGCTTCTTCTGGCATTTGCAAGGCCCTTAACTGGTCGCTGTACGGCAGGCGGTTCCCGGGATATTTCTCGTCGAAGCCCCAGTAGTCAGGATTCTTGATATAGGATTTGGATACGCCTTCGACGTAGTCGGTCAGCATCCACGGCCCGGTGCCGACCACGTTCCTCCAATCTTTATAGTCACCGTATCGCTCGATTACCTCCGCAGGCAATATCCAATCCTGAGCCTCCTGGAGGATAACAAATAGTGCGGTGAGGGACGGCTCCTTCAGCTTCATGACAACCGTATGTTTGTCGCTAGCCTCGATCGATTGCCACGGCAGGTTGTTAGAGGGGCGAGTCATTTCGGTGCTTTCCGTGAAGTCACCGAGGCCGTTATTACGTTGATACGTAAATACGACGTCATCGGCGGTGAGTTCCCGACCGTTCACGAGCCGGCTGGCCTCACTGTCCGGATTAAGAGCGTAGCGAACGCCCTCGCGGATGTGGAAGACGTACGTCAGTGGGTCGGGCGTTTCCCAGCTTTCGGCGAGATTCCCGGTGAAGGCAAACAGCGGGACGAAAGAGTCCCTATAGTCATATTCGGCCCTATCGAGTCCCCAGTTCCCGTCGGCGAGTCTCTCGTTGACACCGTCTATGAGCCAGCCTGCTTCGATTCCATTGAAAAAGGGGTCGGTGATCTCGCCTACTCGGTTATAGGGATAGGTCAAGGTCCCGCCATACTGTGGCGCGGTCACCATCTTGCCGGTGGTGGGGTCCATCACCATTTCCTTTTCCATCGCCGCGGCCGGCTCCTCCTCCCCGGCCGGGCTTGCCCAGAGGCCGGTGGCGGCGAGGACGAGACCGAACAGTACCGCGAGGATCTTTCGAAAGACTGCGTGTTGCATCATTTGGCTCCTGAAATTCGAGAGTGTTGGTTGCGCTGTGCAGCCCTCGCCCACTCTCGAGGTACACCCGCAATCGCAGGTGCCCGGAAAGCGAGGGCGCCAGCCCCGAGTCCGAGTCAGTTCTGCATCGAGCACCTCCGTGAACGCGTACGCGGCCTTGAGCTCGGAGTACCGCGTGGGGCGGTGGTCGGCGGCGCTGCGAAGGTGAGTGACCGGCAACGCCGGCGGTGCGGTTCGCAGGCGGTCGAGGAAGCGCTGGTGCAGGCGAATGCCGAGCGGTCAGCCGCTACGGGGTTGGCTGAAAGGCTAGCGGCGCGCGGTAGTCGGGTAGTCGGGTAGTCGGGTAGTCGGGTAGTCGGGTAGTCGGGTAGTCGGGTAGTCGGGTAGTCGGGTAGTCGGGTAGTCGGGTAGTCGGGTAGATCACCGGTCGCCGGTGGCTGGGATGGATGGCGTCAGTTCCCATACGCGGACGAGTGTAGCCAGTCGCCCACGTTAGTGCAAGCACTTCTCTGTGCACCGGTTTCATGGTCTTCGGGGTAACGAAGGACCGCGCCTACTGGCCGGAATTGCTGCTGCGCTCCCGCCGCAGCAAGGCATCCAGCTCGGCCACCCGTGCTTCCGCGGCTGCGCGGGTCGCCGCTTCCTGCGCCAGGCGCGTCTCCGACGCTCGCCGCGCGTCGTCGGTTTCCGCAAGGTTCGGCAGATCCTGTCCGGTCTGCGGATCGTGGAAGCGCAGCCCCCGCTCGGTCAGCCGCAACTCCAGACCCAGCACGCCGCTCGCCAGCGCCAGCGTGCCGTCCGCCAGCTCCCGCTCCGGCAGCCGCCGATACTCCCCCGCGCTCAACTCCAGGCCCTGCAGCGGCGGCTCCAGATAGTCGCGCGTCGGGTCGTATTGCCAGTACTCCTGCACGCCCAGCGAAAGGTACAACTTGCGCTTGCGGCCCTGGTCTTCGCGGTACGTCGTGCGCGAGGTAATCTCCAGCACGAAGTCGGGCCCCTTGCGCTCTTCCCACAGCCGGTAGCTGGAACGGTCGACGTTGGACACGCCCAGCACCACGAACACATCGGGCGCCACCGCCGCCCGCGGGTTCCCCTTCTGGTAGTAGAGCAGCAGGTTGCCGGACACGTACACGTCCCGGCGGCCGCGAAAGTGGTGCCGCAGCCGGTCCACGGCGTAGGTCAGCGGGGTGCGTTGGAAGTCGCTTTCCGCCGTCGGCCGGCCATCGGATGAGGGGTAGTGAACCTTGGCGGGAGCGACCGACGGGCTGGCCATGGGCTATCCTCCATTGCTCCACAGCATACCACAGGCCGGCGTCGAGCGCCGCTCCATGCCGATGATCTGCGGGATGCCCTGGCCGATGATGGTCATGATCGTCAGCAGCAGCAGCAGCAGGCCCGGGAACGACATCCAGGCGTCCACCAGGCGCTGCACCACAATCAAGCTGCTCGAAGACCTGGGCGTTCTTGTAAAGGAAACGAACACTTTCTAATGTCGGCATGAAGGAAAGGAGCGTTTCCGGATCATGGGAGAGCAGGTTCGCGCGTTCGTTCCCGGTCCGTTGCCCCCGGTGAATCCGCCGCTGGCCCTGCGTGGACCGGTGGGTGAGTTGCACGCCGGTGCGCTGGCCGCTCTTCCCCGCCTTGCCGTAGCCGGCACGATGGTGCCGAGGAGATTTCAGTCCCAGAACGACAGCGCCCGCCATCCTCGCTCATCAGGGTCGGTGCCTCAGGCACCCAGACGCCCTACCCCGCCTCTGAGCCGCGGGTCGAGCAGATCCCGCACCGCGTCCCCGAACATGTTCAGGCAGTACACGACAATGGTCAGGCACAGCCCCGGCCACAGCGCCAGCCGCGGCGCCACTTCCATGAACTCACGCCCTTCCCGGCTCAGCATCCCTCCCCAGCTCGGAACCGAAATCGGCAGACCGAATCCCAGGAAGCTCAGCGCTGCCTCGCTGATAATCACGCCTCCGACGTTGATGGTGAAAATGATGATGACCGGGGCGGCAATATTGGGCAGGACGTGGCGGATGAGGATTCGCCACTTGGTGCTGCCGATCGCCTCTGCCGCCTGAAAATAGACATTCTCCTTAATGCCAATTACCGCGCCGCGGATTACTCGCGAGCCGCCGATGCCGCCGGTTACCCCCAGCACCACGATGATCTGCGGCACACCCCGCCCGACCAGCGACATGATGGTGAGCAACAGCAGCAGCCCCGGGAACGCCATCCAGGCATCGACAAATCTCTGCGCCGCCAGGTCCAATCTACCGCCGAAGAATCCTGAAGGTCCGCCTATCAGCACAGCCACCACGACGTTGACAGCGGTCGCCGCCAGACCGACGGTCAGAGATATCTGAGCCCCGAAGATAAGGCGGCTCAGCAGGTCGCGCCCCAGCTGGTCGGTCCCCAACAGATACCGGCCCGAGGGGGCCTGCATCCTGTCTACGATGTTCACTTCATCATGCGGAAAAGGCGCCAGAACATCGGCAAAGATCGCCACGAGCATCAACAGCAGGATGACGACCCCGGCGATGATGCTCAGCGGCTTCTCCTTGATCAGCCTGCGAAAGAAATCAGTCATAGCGACTCCTGGGGTCGATGAGCACCCCGGCGATTATGTTCAGCGACTTCTCCTTGACCAGCGTGCGAAACAACTCAGTCATAGCGGACCCTGGGGTCCAGGACCGCGTAGACCAGGTCGATGAGCAGATTGATCCCCACCACTCCGGTGGCGAAGAACAGGTTGATGCCGGAGACCATCGGGTAGTCTCTCTCATTGAGGGCAGTCAGCAAGAGACGGCCAAGGCCCGGCAGGTTGAAGATGTTCTCCATGATCACGGCGCCCCCCACCAGAATCGGCAACTGCAGGCCGATCAGGGTCACCACCGGGATGAGTGCGTTCTTGATGGCGTGTCGGATTACCACGGCCCGCTCCTTCAGCCCCTTGGACCAGGCGGTCCGGATATAGTCCTGCCTCAGCACCTCCAGCATCATGGTGCGCGTCATCCGCATGGTGCCGGCAGCCGCGGCGGTGCCCAGAATCAGGCTGGGAATGATGAACACCGCCAGATTCCCCAGCGGGTCCTCTGTGAAAGAAACCAGCTCCAGCGGCGGCGCCCAGCCCCACCAGATGGCCGGGTAGATCATGACCATAATGCCCAGCCAGAAGTTGGGCGTGGCCAGGCCGATGATGGCGAGGGAGCGCCCCAGGAAGTCGGCGGCGGTATCCTGGCGCATCGCCGAGTAGATGCCCACCGGTAGCGCGATCACCAGCCCGATGAAGATTGCCATGAAACCGAGCTCAAGGGTGACCGCCAGTCTGTCCAATATCGCCTGTTCCACCAATTCTCTGGTAAACAGGGATTCGCCAAGCGTACCGTGCCGAAAGATATCTCCTATCCAGCGTCCATACTGCACGTAGACAGGCACGTCCAACCCCAGCGTACGCTCGAGAGCTTCACGGTCTACATCAAATTGCACATAGTATCCCATCCTGCCGATCATGACGTCGATGACATCGCCGGGGATGAAGCGTACCGAGAGAAAGACCAGGATGCTTAAAATGAACAGTGTCGGCACGATCAGCAACAACCGCCTAATGATATAGGCTCTCATGCGGACACCTTACGCAATGAAAGGGGAGCCGGGAAGCGCGCTCGGAAGCGCGCGCCTTCCCAGCTCCACTCTATGTGAGATCAGCAGGGCAGAACCCCCTAATAACCCATTTCCGTCTTCAGATCCTGGTCAATCCACAGGCGGATGAAGACTCCGTGGGTTTGACCGTTACCCATCCAGTTTTCATTGTTGAAACCTATGATCCACGGTTGGATCGCGTTGAATTGTGGACCATTAGGAGTCCATATCATCCAGAACTTCTCAATCCCATATTGATTCAACTCTCGAACTAACCTGTACTGCTCCTCAATAGAGGTGGCGGCTTCGGCAGCCTCGAGCATGGCCTCATAATCGGGGTCGTTGACATTGGAATCCGCCCCATATGGGTTGCTCGGCCGATTCGAATAAGACCTCATGTAGTTAATGGGATCCCCAAAGTTGGCCAACTCGTGATTGAGCAGTTCGTGATCCTTGTCAGTTCTCTTAGCGCCAAATGCAGGTCCTGGCAATACTTCAATGTCTACTACATCGATGCCAATCTTATTCCAGTATGAAGTGATCAATTGTGTATAGTTCAAATCGTACCGCGCGAGATGCAAGAACTTGGTCTTGAATCTGATCCCGTCGGCGCCGCGAGGATATCCGGCCTCATCAAGCAACGCTTCGGCACCTTCCGGGTCGTAGTCAAAGACCTTCTTGACATCTTCGGGCCAATCTTCGAATTGGGTGACAGCCTGTGCATAAGACCTGCTTATCTTCCCCTGAGGTGTCGTATCTCCAAAACCTCCAAAGTAGGAATTGTTAATTTGTTCGAGGTTTATTGCCATCTGCATGGCCTTGCGCACTCTGATGTCGTCAAAGGGCTCTATCTGAACGTTCAAGCCAACAGCACCATCATTCCGAAAAGTAAACGACGATATCAAGATTTCGGGGTTGGTGCGCTGGAGGCTCTCTACCTGGTCGAGATTCCTCAATTGAGCATTGCCGAGCGCACCTACGTAATCAACCTGACCCGTGCGCAGTGCCGCCAGTCGTGTTGCGACTTCGGGCATAACCAGGGCCCTCAACCGGTCAATATAGGGCAAGCGGTTCTCCGGGTATTTTTCGTCGTAGCCCCAGTAGTCAGGATTCTTGTCCCAGGTGCGAGAGCTGTCTTTGGTCCAGTCAGTCATCATCATGGGTCCGGTTCCGACCAGGTTTCTCCAATCCGAAACATCCCCGTGTTCCTTGATCACCTCAGGGGGATATATCCAGGCAGACCAGTCGTCGAGGATAGAAGCCAGCGCACTGAGGCGGGGCTCGTTCATCTTAAAAACAACCGTCGATTGGTCGGTGGCCGTTATCGATTCGAATTCCCCAGCTTGGAAGCTATAAGCCTTAGGGCTTTTTTCGGTGAAACCGCTACCTATACCCACCATACGGTGAAAGTTGTACTCGACATCCTGGGCAGTCAGCTCGCGGCCGTTCATCGGTGCCTTATCATGCCAATGGACGCCCTGGCGGACTTTGATGATATACGTCAGTGGGTCGGGTTGCGACCAGCTTTCCGCCAGCACCGCTTTCGTGTTAGCAGGAATATTGAGTTCATAGATGTTGAAAGAGAATTTGTCCCTGGGAGCTGCCCAGTCCGCGGCGCCCAGCTTCTCTACAACGGCACCGGCGGAGAAAGTCGCCGATCCACCAGAGATCACGGTGTCAGGTCCCGGAATGTCTGCTGCTAGGGCGTAGGTTATTGTCCCGCCGTACTGTGGTGCGGTCACCACTTTGCCGGTGGTGGGGTCGGTCACATACTTCTTGTCAGCCGCGGCTGCGGTCGAGCCCTCCTCCTCGCCAGCCGCCCAGAGGCCGGTTGCGGTCAGGGCCAGTCCAATCAGTACCGCGAGGCACTTGCGAAATCTCATATAGACCATAAATTCCTTTGTGCGAGAGTAGGATCTGCTGCCGGCCCTTCGCCTACTCTCGCGGTATGCCTGCAATTCGCAGGTGACCAGAAAGCGAGGGCGACACCCTTTGGCGGCCGCGACCGCTCAGGCTCTGCGTTAGTCCTCTATCCCGTGCCTCCTTTCACGCGCGCACGCCACCCGTGGTGGCGGTCGTACGTAACTGGTCTGCTTCTTGCTGCCGACAGCGCCGGCTGGTGTGGACTGGTGGCGGCGGCGGCAGACGTGGTCGGCGGTACGAGGCACGGCCGCGCGGCGGGTGTGCGCCACACGGATCGATGGTGCCGCGGTCAGCACCAGTGCCGAGCGGTCGGCCGCTGCGGGGTTGGCTGAAAGGCTAGCGGCGCGCGGCAGTCGGGTAGTCGGGTAGTCGGGTAGTCGGGTAGTCGGGTAGTCGGGTAGCGCCAGCGCTAGCCGGCGGCTGGGCTGGGTCATGTCATTACCCATACCCGTGCGAGCATAGACCAGCGCGAGAGATGTGGCAAGCGCTTTGGGCAGCCCCGCTAGCCAGTGGCCGAGATGCTGGTGGCTCTCTACCACACCTTTGATTCGCCACTGGATCACGCAACGTTGTGGGCGTGGCACCGGATGCTGATGCGCGAACGCCCCGCCTTGGCGGTCTCTGGCGGATATCGACAGCATGCCGAGGCCATGCAGGTGGTGTCCGGCTCTGTGCCCACTCGCATCGTCACCGATCAGCGGTACGGCCGGGATGTCGCCCGACACCCCCAGCACGACGATGATCTGCAGCATGCCGCGTACTGGCGCACCGCCGAAAGCGCCAGGAAGTGGAGGCGGGCAGCGATCTCGTCCGGGGTCGCGCGGCTCCCGGACAGATAGCGGCGCACACTGGAAGAGGAAATCCCGAGCAGCCGGGCGAGCACGTCGCCGCCGAGCACGCGATTCACGCCGCGCCATTCGGAGGCCAGCGTAGGGAAAGCCATGCGCCAATCGTCATCCGACATCCGGGGCAGACCGTCAAGCTTGTTACCGCAAGGTTCCGATGATAGGGACATGCAACGAACGCGAATCACGCTGCACACCGACTTTCGGATCGGCCGGGTCGACCCGCGCGTGTTCGGGGGATTTCTCGAGCACATGGGCCGCGCCGTGTACGAAGGCGTCTACGATCCGAACAGCGTCCACGCCGACGCCGACGGCTGCCGCACCGACGTCCTCGATGCCCTCGCCCGACTGCGCATGACTGCCATGCGCTACCCGGGCGGCAACTTCGCCTCCGGCTACCACTGGCAGGACGGCATCGGCCCGCGCGAGCAGCGTCCGCGGGTGCGCGAGCTGGCCTGGCAGAGTATCGAGACCAACCGATTCGGCACCGAGGAGTTCATCCGGCTGTGCCGGAAGATGGACTGGACGCCGATGATGACCGTCAACCTCGGCACCGGCTCCCCGGAGGAGGCGCGCGACTGGGTCGAGTACTGCAACTGCACCGCCGGCACGCGCTACGCCGACCTGCGCGCGGCGTCCGGCGCAACCGAACCGCACGACGTCGGACTGTGGTGCCTGGGCAACGAGATGGATGGCAAGTGGCAGCTCGGCCACGTGCCGGCCGACCAGTACGCCATCCGCGCCCAGCAGGCCGCCAAGATGATGAAGGATGCCGACTCTTCCATTGAGCTGGTGGCGTGCGGCACCTGCGCCGTGCAACTCCCCACCTACATGGAGTGGGACCGCACGGTGCTGGAGCACGTGGGCGATCTGGCCGACTACATCAGCCTGCACCGCTACGTCGGCAACCCCCACGACGACACGCCCGACTACCTGGCGGTAAGCGCGGCGATCGACCGCCAGATCGAGGAGATGGACGCGGTGTGCCGCTACGTCCAGGCGCGGCAGCGCAGCAAGAAGCGCGCCTACCTGTGCTTCGACGAGTGGAATGTCTGGTACAAGAACCGCGAGATGGACGGCGAGGGCAAGGTCGCCCCGCACCTGATCGAGGAGGCGTACAACCTGGAGGACGCGCTGGTAGTGGCCGGCTTCCTGCACAGCTTCGTGCGCCACGCCGACGTGCTCAAGATCGCCAACCTGGCCCAGATCGTGAACGTGATCGCGCCGCTGATCACGCGCGGCGACGACCTGCTGGTGCAGAGCATCTTCTACCCGCTGGCGATGTTCGCCTCGCGGCGCGACGGGGAGGCGCTGCGCCTGGCGGTGGACGGTCCGCGCTACGAAGGGGCTGGCAACGGCGAGGTGGACTACGTCGATGCCAGCGCCATCCTCGACGGCGACCGGCTGCACCTGTTCCTGACCAACCGCAGCCTCACCGATCCGGCGCCGGTGGCCCTGGGAGTCGCCGACCGGACGGTGGCTGCGTGTGAGGCGGCCGAGATCCTCACCGGGGCGAATCGGAAGGCCGCCAAACCGGATCCGAAGGCGGCCAACTCGCTCGCCGAGCCGGAGCTGATCAAGGCGCAGCCGTTCCGGGCGGTTGGGACCGAGGACGGCGAGGTCCGCTGCGAGCTGCCTCCGCTGTCGTTCGCGGCCCTGACCGTCCGGCTGGCGCCGGCGGCCGCCGCGTCCGGGGGAAGGAGCTGACATGGCAGCAGCGCACGCAGCCCGCTCGGTAGTGGCGCCCGGCGAGTTCCCGTTTGCCGTCGCCTTCCTCAGCCACAGCCACATCTACGGCCAGACCAGGGGCCTGGTGGACGCCGGCGCCACCCTGACCCGTGTGTTCGATCCCGACCCCGCGAAGGTGGCCGCCTTCCGCGAGCGCTTCCCGCAGGCGCAGCCCGCCGACTCGTTCGAGGCGATCCTCGCCGACCCCGCCATCCTCCTGGTGGCGTCCGCCGCCATCCCCGACACGCGCGCCGCCATCGGCGGGCAGGTGCTGGCCGCGGGCAAGGACTACTTCACCGACAAGGGCCCGTTCACGACCCTCGGTCAGCTCGCCGCCTCCCGCGCCGCGGTGGCGGCGACCGGGCGCAAGTACCTGGTCTACTACGGCGAGCGGCTGCACAACGCTCCCACCTGGGAGGCGTGCGAGCTGGCGCGCGCCGGCGCCATCGGCCGCGTGCTGCAGGTGCTGATCCTGGCGCCGCACAACCTGGTGAACGAGTCGCGGCCGCCGTGGTTCTACGACAAGAGCCGCATGGGCGGCATCCTCACCGACATCGGCAGCCACCAGTTCGAGCAGTTCCTGTATGTCGCCGGCGCCGCGGGCGGGCACGTCAACTACGCCCGCGCCGCCAACCTGGGCCACCCCGAGCACCCCGGCCTTGAGGACTTCGGCGAGGCATCGGTCACGCTCGACACCGGCGCCTCCGCGTATTGCCGGGTGGACTGGTTCAACCCGCGGGCATCGCGCGCCTGGGGCGACGGGCGCGCTTTCATCCTGGGCAGCGACGGCTACGTCGAGGTGCGCAAGAACGTCGATGCCGGCAACCCCGCCGGCGGGCCGCGCGTGATCCTGATCAACCACGATGAGGAGCGCACCATCACCTTCGACGGCAGCGAACCGTTCCCGTTCTTCGGGCGCATGATCCTCGACTGCCTGCACCGCACCGAGGAGGCGATGACCCAGGAGCACGCCTTCGCGGTGGCCGAGCTGACACTGCAGGCGCAGGCCGTGGCCGACGGCGACTCCGGCATCTGACCGGGTCAGTCCTGCACGCCGTACCGTTCGTGCGCGGGCACGGCGGTAATGCCGTCGCCCATCGCGTAGCGCATGCGCCCCGGGTACACGACGTCGAGCGCGTCCAGCGACAGATCCCGGCGGGCGATCGTCATCGAGGCAGTACGCCGCGGCGCGTCGACCCGCTTGATCTCCACGCCGATCCGTCTGCCGCGGACCATCATCAACAGGTCAAGCTCGGCGCCGTTGTGGGTCGCCCAGAAGTGGAGCTGATCCGGCTCGGCCTCGAACGCGATTTTCTCGAGCATGAAGCCTTCCCACGAAGCGCCGATCTTGGGGTGGCGATGCAGCTCGTCCACGGTGCCTATGCCAAGCAGGTGATGGTACAGACCGGCATCGCGGAAGTAGAGCTTCGGTCGCTTGACTTGGCGCTTGCCCAGATTCTCGTACCAGGGCCGCAGCTGCCGGATCAGGAACAGCTGCTCCAGCAGATCCAGGTACCGGCGGACGGTTGCCTGTCCGATCTGCAGCGCGTTCGCCAACTCGGCGACGTTGACGATCTGGCCGTGGTAGTGGGCGAGCATGAACAGCAGGCGGTGAATCGTCGGCGCCGGCAGCTCCGCACCGAACTGCGGCAGATCGCGCTCCACGAACGAACGCAGGAACGCGCGCCGCCACGCCGCGCTGTCGGCATCGCTCGCGGCCAGGAACGAGCGCGGGAATCCGCCCCGGCACCACAAATCGGACAACCTGTCCTCGTCGATCTCGACCGGCTGGAATCCGGTCAGCTCCAGGTACTCGATACGTCCGGCCAGGGACTCGGACGCCTGCCGCAGCAGGTCGGGCCCGGCGCTGCCGAGGATCAGGAACCGGCGCCCGGCGTCAGCGTCGACCAGGACCCGCAGGATCGGGAACAGGTCGCGCCGGCGCTGCACTTCATCGATGACGGCAACTCCGGCAACGGTTTGCAGCGCGGTCATCGGCTGGTCCAGACGTGCGAGATCGAGCGGATCTTCGAGGTCGAAGTACGCGGGCGAGTCGGCAGGCACGATCTGCCGCGCCAGGGTCGTCTTCCCGCACTGCCGGGGTCCCACGACGGCGACGACCGGTGTGCGGTCCAGCGCATGCCTGACGGTTTGCAGCGCGGCTCGGACAATCACTCGTCATGGATACCATGAAAATACACAGATGACAATGCTTTTTTCATGTCGTTGGGCCGCTCGCCCGAGGGTCCGTCGCGGTGGGCCGGCCTTCGATCGACCTGAACGGCTGCCCGAAAACACTCTTCGATCAGTCTGCACGGATTCGGTCTGCCGCACGACGTTCCCAGTTGGGGAGGGATGCTCAGCCGGATAAGGACGCCAACACATGGAGATTGCCCCACGGCTGGCTCTGTGGTCCGGTCTCTGCCTGACGATTGTCGTGTACAGCGTAAACATGTTCGGCGATGCGCTGCGCGACCTGCTCGACCCGCGGCTCAGGGGCGGCGACGGTGGCCTGGGCTCCCATGGCGGACAGAGCGACACGCCTTGATCATGGACGACGATGGCGATTCGCGGCTGACCCATCGGAAGTGGGTCGCGCCGCAGAGCAATCGACTGAATATTTTTCTTGGCGACGTGGCGACAGTTTCGACGTATTATATTACCTATCAATAAGATACGTGTTGATCGGCGGTAACGAGGAGAACCCGATGACTGAAGGACGAAAGGAAATACTAAGTTTCCCAACGTCTTTTCGCGATCCACCGAACAGGCCAATTCTCTCTACCTCGTTGCGAGCTAATGAGATACATTCAATCGATTGCCCTGGGTCGCGCCGCCCTTGACGCGTTCTCAGAATGCGCTATGATAAATCCTTCGGGTTTCAGGGCACCTGTTGACCCGAGAGAGGAGTTGCACAGTGATGCTCAAAGAAGTGATGCTCAAAAAGCCGTAGGCGCGCGCGGCGTGAGCCCGGCTGAACCCGGAGGAGTCACACGCCGCGCGCTCTGAGGAACTTGACTCGGACTGGCCGTCCGCGTTGCGGGCGTGAGGGTAGCCAGGGAGCGGCAAGCCGTTGCGCAATACTCTCGCATATCAACACATACGGAGTTACGTATGAATATTGTAACGATCACCAGGACCGTCGCGGTTGCGCTGGTTCTGGTCCTGGTCCTGACCGCAACGGGCCTGTGGGCGGGCGCCGAAACGGAGGACGCGTCGGCGACGGCCGCCGACAAGAGGTACGTGACCGACCCGGTCACGGGCAAGGTGTACACCGCGCACGAGTATGGCGGGTCGCTGACCTTCGTCAAGGGCAACGATGGAGGCTGGATCGACGCCTACAAGGAAAACGCGGTGTCCATGTGGGCGCTGGTCTACGAGAAACTGGGCAAGCTGGACTGGGCACTGGATAGGGACGTATATCCTTTTACCGGCGGCTACATGACGCCGCTATACGCGCTGAGAGGGGCGCTGGCGGAGAGCTGGGAACAGCCCGACGACACAACCATTATCATCAACGTCCGCCAGGGCGTTCACTGGCATGACAAGGCACCGATGAACGGTCGCGAGTTCACTGCCGAGGATGTAGAGCACTCCTTTCAGCGTTATCTGGGTCTAGGCAGGTTCGCCGGAGACGCCCCTTCCCCAGGCGGAGGTGAGCTGACATCCGTGCCATGGGAATCGGTCGAGGCGACCGGCGACCATACCGTGGTGTTCAAGCTGAAGGAGCCTAGACTCCGTGCCCTCAACCTCATCCTGGACTGGTACCAGATGCTGATGCAGCCCCCCGAGGTGGTCGACGAACATGGCGGCATTACTGACTGGCGGCAGGGCGTCGGCACCGGGCCCTACGAGATGACTGACTGGGTCCTGGGCAGCTCCTTCGAATACACCCGCAACCCCAACTACTGGGCCTTCGACGAAAAATGGCCGGAGAACCGCCTGCCCTACATCGAAAAGATATACGGCCTGGTCATCGTGGAGCATGCCACCCGCATTGCGGGCCTGCGCTCCGGTGCTATCGACTACATCGGTCATCCGGGCTCCACGCAGATCTTCGATATCAACCAGTCACTGAGTCTGCAGCGGACCCACCCCGAAATCAATCAGTACCCCTGGTCACAAC
The DNA here is from genome assembly GCA_965262935.1 of Spirochaetia bacterium. Lineage (GTDB taxonomy): Bacteria > Spirochaetota > Spirochaetia > SZUA-6 > Bin103 > Bin103. The sequence continues at coordinate 4,890,148 of OZ253572.1, forward strand.
GATCGGATAACTGTGCCGGCATCAACACCACCGTGGCGCCCTTCGATGACGTCCGAGTGCGCCGCGCGATGCAGATGGCACTGGACCTCGACACCATGAACGATTCCTACTACAAGGGGCTGGGAGGAACGATCCCTCGGGGTTTCGTGGGCCGGAAGTTCCCGAGCTATATGACCCCGTTCGAAGACTGGTCCGCAGAGCTCAAGGGATACTACAGTTATGACCCGGCAGGAGCCGAGGCGCTCCTCGATGAGGCGGGGTATCCGCGCGGCGCCGACGGCATCAGATTCAAGACCGAGTACATGCACTTCGACCGATTTCCGGTCAGCTGGTCGGAGTTCATGGTTTCGTACTGGCGGCAGATTGGCGTCGAGATCGACATCCTGACCCCGACTCAGGCGGAACATACGGCCAGGCGTAACGCTGGCGATTGGGCACTGACGTCGGAAGCATGCGGCACCGACGCTGATCCAATGATCATTGCACCTGGTTTTCGGTCAACAGTTGCTCGCTCGGGAGTCCACGACGCTCAATACGACGCCTGGTTCGAAACCGCTGTAAACGCCTCGACCATCGAGGAGCAGCAGGGGCTGATCAAGCAGATGGATATGAGGTATATCGAACAGCACTGGATGATCTGGGGGCCCTGGGCGCCTCAGTATAACGTTGCCCAGTCATGGATCATGGGTTACAACGGCGAGGGCATCATAGGCGGCAACACCACCCATAGTGTCTTCTCGCGCCTCTGGATCGATAGTCAGATGAAGGAGGCGATGGGTCACTAAGAGGTTCGCTTTCGGAGCGGCCCCGCAAGACCGCCGGTTTTGCGGGGCCCCTTTTAGGGAGACAGGGACTAGATGAGAACCTACATCATCAGGCGACTGTTGCTGATGATTCCGACCCTCCTGCTCCTGACCATCCTGGTCTTTCTGCTGGTCCGTTTCATTCCCGGGGATGTCGTCGACGCGATCGAGGCACAACTGCAATCCTTTAGTCCCGGCACCGAGGTAGACCGTGAGGTCGTCATGCGGCTGATGGGTCTGGATGTCCCCGTCTACGTGCAGTACGGACGCTGGATAGGCGTGCTGCCGACGCCCGACCCGCTTACCGGCGAGTCCGAGTTCAGAGGCCTTCTCCAGGGCAGCCTTGGCCGATCCCTGTTCGGCCACTTTCCGATAGAGGCTGAAATACTGCGCAGGCTGCCGCTCACCATCGAGCTCGGCGTCATGGCCATCATCATTGGTCTGTTGATAGCGCTGCCGGTCGGCATCTACTCGGCGATCCGTCAGGACACGGCCGTCGACTACGCCGGACGCACCGTCGCCGTCATCGGCTTGGCGACGCCCAACTTCTGGATCGGCATCATGGTCATGGTCTTCCCAGCGATCTGGTGGGGCTGGTCACCTTCGATGAAGATGATTCCTTTCACCGAAGACCCGCTCGGAAATCTCGGGATGTTTCTCATTCCCAGCGCGATTCTGGGCACGGCCTCGGCCGCGGGCACGATGCGGATGACCCGCACGATGATGCTGGAGGTGCTCAGGCAGGACTACATCAGGACGGCCTGGTCCAAAGGCCTTAGGGAGAGGGCGGTCGTCATCAGACACGCCGTCAAGAATGCCCTTATCCCTATTGTTACCGTGGTAGCCCTGCAGGTGCCTCTGGTGGTGGGCGGCTCGGTTATCATGGAGAGCATATTCAACCTGCCCGGGTTGGGGCGTTTCCTGCTGGACGCCCTCAACACCAGAAACTACCCGATAGTGTCTGGCGTAAACATGTTCTTCGCCAGCGTCGTCCTGTTCAACAATCTCATCATCGACCTGATCTATCCATATCTGGATCCGAGAGTTCGCTATAAATGAACGCAACTGGAACACCGGCCACCGGCAGTGAGCGAAAAAGACGTGGCGCGGTGGCTGACCTCTTGGTCAGGCTGTGGACGGAGAAGCCGCTGGGCACTGCCTCCGGGATCATCATTTTGCTGTTGATCGTCGTGGCTATCTTTGCCGACGTTCTGAGTCCCTATCCATATTGGGAGGTTCATCCAGCAGACATGCTGCTTGGCTCATCAGCACGGTATCTGCTCGGTACCGATCAGTTGGGGCGAGACTTCCTCAGCCGCATCATGTTTGGTGCTCGTCTTTCGCTGTTGGTCGGCCTGTCGGCAACGACGATCAATGTGGTGGTAGCGGTGCTGATCGGTGGCACTTCAGGATTCATCGGTGGCAAGCTGGACCTGGCGGTGCAGAGATTTGTCGATGCCTGGATGGCGTTCCCAGGATTGCTCATACTTCTGTCGGTAATGTCGATAGCGGGCAAAGGGTTGCTGCAGATCATCCTGGTTCTCGGCATATCGGGCGGCATCGGCGGCTCCAGGGTAACACGAGGCGCGGTCATCGCAATCAAGGAGAATGCCTATTTTCAGGCGGCACACGCGATTGGCGCCTCGCAGTGGACAGTTCTGATCCGCCACGTCCTGCCCAACATTGCGGCTCCGGTAATCATCCTGTTCAGCATCAACATCGGCGGGGTGATCATTGCCGAATCTTCATTGAGCTTCCTGGGATTCGGCCTGCCCGCCCAGATCCCGAGCTGGGGAGGTATGCTCAGTCGGGAAGGGCGGGTGTTCATGGAGACCGCGCCGTGGCTGGCTCTCTGGCCTGGCCTGTTCCTGACGGTTACCGTCTACAGCCTGAACATGTTCGGCGACGCAGTTAGGGACCTGCTCGACCCGCGGCTCCGGGGCGGCGCAACCACGCTCGGGGGTGGTGGTCCTCGGCTCGGTTCGAAGCGCGCCAAGTAGCCAGACAACGTGCCGCATGCACGGCTTCCCGTTATCGGTAGCGAGCCGCTACAAGTAGCGGCCGGCGAAGCCGTCGATGTTGATGCCGACGCGGCCGGACAGGTGGCGCTCGGCGACACGCACCATGCGGTCGCGGTAGCCCAGGCCGACCGAATCGGGATCGACGGCGGCCATCGCGGCCGGCAGCGACGTGCGCTCGGTGCGGCTGCCATTGGCCGAGCCGTCGCCGCCGATGTAATGGTCGATCACCACGGCGTCCGCACTCGCCGCGATGCGGGAGAAAAAGCCTTCAGGGTCGGCGATCGGCAGCAGCGGCGCTACGGTGATTACCGTCTCGATACCGGATGTCTTCAGCTCCGCGGCCGCTCGGAAGCGTTGTTCTATGGGACTGGCGTGCGGCGGCAGTCCCGGCAGCCGCTCGCGGTCGGTTTCGATGGACAGGTGCACGCGCAGCTGGCAATGCCGCTGCAACTCCCGCAGCAGGTCGCGATACCGGGTGACCTGGTGGGAGTGGGTCTGCACGATCAGCAGGTCGGGCGGCTCCTCGGCCATCGCCTCCAGCAGCCGGCGGGTGACGCCGTAGCGCGCCTCCTGCGGCGGGAACGGCTCGGTCGAGCTGGACAGGAAGATGCTGAAGGCGCCGCGCGCGCGCCGCGCCCAGCGCCGTTCCCGGCTGACGGCGGCGCGGTAGGAGGCCGCCGCGTTGTCGCGCACCTCCAGGAACGATCCCCAGGAGCGCCCGCGGGTCACGTGGCCATTGTGGCGCACGTAGCAGCCGGCGCCGCACAGGGCGTTCCCGAACGGACAGCCGCGGTACGGTTGCGCCGAGTGCGAGGACACCGTGCGCAGGAAACCGCTGCTGCGAGTGAGGATGTTGCCGATCTCGGTAACGGTTATTTGCACGTCAGGGCGACGACCCGGGCGTCTCTCGATTCGGAAGACGGTCCGCCGGACCACTGCTGCCGGCGGCGAAGCCCCGAACCCGGCGTCGGCGGGCGGGTGCGTGCCAGTCTGCCGGCCGCAGCCGCCATCCGACGATGGGCTGCCCGCCGTTCGACACCGCCATCGACGATGCGGGAGCGCCGCCGGGCCGGCGGCGCGGTGTTGCGGCTTCGGGTGGCGCTGGAAGGCGCCAACCTAACCGCCGCCGCGCCACACATCCAGGGGGTGGCGGCGGTCGGCCATCGGCAGCGTGACGCGGGCGCCCGTGATCTGCGAGGCATAGGGGGCCAGCACCATCTCCAACGCCGTGACGCCATCACGCCCGCAGCACACCGGTTCGCGGTCGTGCTCAATGGCGTCGATGAGGTCGGTAACTGCCAGGTAGTGGCCGTCATGCCGCGACGCCGGGCCCAGATCGAGCGGCTCCCAGCTCTGCTCGCGCCGCGCCGGCGCCCACAACGGATAGGGGTAGATCATCAGCCCGGCGGTGGTGGAGCCGCCGCGCAGCGAGATGATGGCTTCGCTGCACACCATCTCCATGCCGTAGCGCTCGTTGACCCCGACGCTGTTGCGCCGCGAGTCGAAGAACCCCGCCACGCCGCCGGCGAACGAGTAGTAGCTGTCGATGCGGTCGCCGGCCACCGGTCCGAGCGGCTCGGTGGCCTCGTGCACGTCGCCCGGCGTGATCGAGCGCCCGTCCACGGTGACCTGCGCCGAAACCCAGATCGGGTCCCCGGCGAGATACTGCATCAGGTTGAACAGGTGGATGCCCAGGTCCATCATGTCCTCGCCGCCGCCGCGGTGGTCGTGCTTGCCGTGCGCGTGCAACTCCTGCAGCCGCCCGATGCGCCCACCGGCGATCAGCGCCTTCAGGCGGTCCACGCCCGGCAGGTATGCGCCGTGAAAGTGCCCTACGGCGATCTTGACGCCCGCCGCCGCGGCCGCCGCGACCATGCGGTCGCCTTCCTCCAGGCTGATCGCCAACGGCTTCTCGCAGTACACGTGGCAGCCGGCGTCAATGCAGGCCAGCACCATCTCCAGGCGCTGGTCGAGCCAGCGCGGACCCACGCTGACCAAATCCAGTTCCTCGCGCGCCAGCATCTCGCGGTAGTCGGCATATCGCCGCCGGGCCTCCGCCTCGGCCTGTGCGCGTGCCCGCCCCTCGGGGTCGGGATCGGCTACCGCGACCATCTCGACGCCGGCCACGCCGCAGAACGCACGGTGCAGACCGTGACCGAAGCCGCCGGCGCCGGTGTGGCCGATAGCGCCGACGCGGTAGTGACGCTCAGCCATGCCGCCGCGACCGCGACCCCGGTTGGCGCGGGCACATCCCGCGCCGAGCGCAGCGATACGCGAACGGCAACCGACCCGCTTTCATGGCGACAACATACTCCGCGGAGCCTTTCGGGCGATAACATACGCAATGATAGGGTATGGAGGAGGTTGATTGTGGCTGTCGTGTCGTTTCACCAATAGGGGTAACTCTTCCTATAGTATGGAATTAATTCGTATCTTGAGTACGTTGAGAAAAGCGCTACAAGGACGTACGAAAGGGGATCGGGTAGGCGTGAGGTAGGACGTGTACCCTATTATGCGAAGGTTGTACCCCGGTTGACCTGATTCTAGCCACTTCCGATATACTTCTATTGAACAGGGCTCACCACACTTAGACCGGTCCTGTCAGGGAGCGCCACCCTTGGTCCGTCACCGTACCAGTCTCACCCGATCCTGAATACCCCATGCCAGCGGGGTGTCGGTAGCTGGAACCGCAGAGAGTATCGTCGTAGCATCATGGGAACGTCACAAGCGTTCCTTATTATATCGAGAGGATAGTCTTTTGACTCTGCAAGGGAAGCAAGACGTTCCCTTCATTACTTGGGACATTGAAGAATTTCAGTTTCGTATGACTGTTCGAGGGGTCAAGTTTGAGAAGGCAGAAGACAACCAAGAATCCATCATCACCAGTAAATCCGATTGCGCGTACCGTGCTAGAATAAGAAAGGTTGACGATGATGTGTGGACTCCTGGATTTGTCTCTCCTTTACCCGTATTCGGTGTGTCATTGCTAGAGGAAGGAACGGATCATATTCTTGAAATGTGCCGGGTTGACCGTGAAGGAACGCCACTTTCTGATGATCCTCCGAAACTCTTCAAGCTACATGACGGGCAAATAGAGGAGATTACATGACGCTCGTAGCGGACGTTTATCCTACAGTAACAGAGGTAGAGTGGTCGGAGTCGCCGGTACCCTTGGAGGTTAGGAGAACGACATCGTTATACGTAATGTCAAGAACGGGACGTGTTGGCATTGCCATCTTGCCCGAATCGAAAGCGTTCTGTCCTACGGATAACGTTATTCGACCTGTACTATCGTTAAGGAATCTACATGATGTCCTTGTAGTTGGAGAGCGCATTCATTCATTTGGTGAGTATCGCGATGGTTGGATGGGTGAAGGGAGCAAGGCTCCTGATGTTCCTGGACTAACATGGTTGGCACAAGCATTTGTGTCGTACTTCAATCAGAGTAACATCCCTTCGGTCTTTCTGACTCCTGACGGTGATGTAGAAATGGAATGGAGGAAGGCCGACAGAGCAGTAAGTTTGACCGTTTCTCCAGGTTCAAGGATAGCAGAATGGTATTCCTTTTTCCCGGCGGACAATCACGATGACAGGGATTATGAAGAGACCATCGAACTAGATAGGGAAGGATGGAAACGTCTCAACAATTTGATCCAGGGCTTGTTCTCTATAGAGTAATCCCATCTGGGTGTTATGATCCGAATACAGGACAAGTAGGCAAGCAAGCATTCCTCCCATTCCGGGATAAAGACAATCACCAACTATCGGTTTCTGACAGTAGGTTGATCACTGCGGAGGGGTTATACCGTCGCTACGGCGCAGATCCGTCAAAGTCACCGCCGGACGGCGTGATGGCTCTCACACCTAAAGACTGCCAAGAGAAGGACTTGCCTGTAAGGCCAGACGCGCAGCCAAATGCACCGGATCACGTCTTGATTGACTTTCGGGAACTATTTAAGAAATCCAAGAATAGGGCGAAGAAGGCGGCAGAGCACTTGCGCGATAGGGCGGCGAAACGAGCGTTACCAATACTGTAGGCCAAGATATGATAACTACTCATCGTCATCATCCTCAAGTTCGAGGTCGTCGAATTCTTCACCAGTGGAGTCGTCACAGGTCGGTCTGTCGGTGCGCTGGTACGCGTGAATTCAGGGAATCGCTCGATAGTAGAAAGCCCAAGCGCACGGGCAGGTCGTCACCCAACGATGCTACTGAAGCATGACCACACCGCTGGCGGAAGTTCACGGTGCTCTGAGCCATCATTCAGCGCCGCTTCGCGGCCCGCGGGCTGGTCGCCACCCGGACCGGCCTCGCCGTGCCCGCGCCGCGCGTCTTCCACTCGGGGGCGGTTCTCCGTGCTCGACGCCGTCCCGGCCGCCCGGGGACGGCATGCACGGAGAATCGTTCCTTGACGCACCGGCTCAGCCGGGAGGACAGTTCGGTCTGCGACCGAGTCACGAAACGCAGAAGTTGCCTGTCCACGAAAGCCGGACAACTCCACTTTCCGTGACACGCAGGCCATCGAGCATCCGCGCACACACCGGCCGTCTGCCGGCGCTCACTCCACGCGCGGGAGCTGCGACAGATGATCGAAATGACCGTCGCGGGAGTAGAGATACAGGCCGTGCTCCATGACCAGAGCGGCGATCCAGAGGTCGTTCGCGGGGATGGGGGTACCCTGATTGCGGAGTTGCGCGAATAGCTGGGCATAGTGCCGGGTGGTGTCTTCACTCGCATAGAGCACCCCCACCCGAGGTCGAATGAGGAAGCGCTGCAGGACGCGCTCGTTCTCGCCGGCCTTGGTGCCGCACCGGAAACCGGCACGCAGCTCTGCCAGGGTCACGAACGGCACGACGATCCGCTCGGCCAGCTGCACGCGATCCAGCACGTCCCGGTCACCGGCGCAGAAGTCGCGGTAGCGGTTGGTGTCCAGCGCGAACCTCAGCGCCACAGCTCCGGGTCCACCTGATCCATCGCCTCGATGGCCCGATCGAACTCGGGATCGTCCACCCAGGTGCCGGCAAGGTCATCCAGATCGTGGTAACGAGGCTCTTCCTCGGCCAAGCCCAATCCCCGCTCCAGCGCGCGCAAGGCCATCTCGTTCAAGCTCCGCTGCTCTTCGCGCGCCTTCCTGCGGAGTTCCTGGTCAAGCCGCGGCGGCACCCGTCTTATTGTGTACTGAGTCTGCGTCTCCATGCATGCACTGTAGGCTCCTTATGCATGCACTGCAAGTCGACAGCGCCGCATCGGGGTATCTCCACCCTTGCGACGGCCTCGACCTCGCGGGCAGTCGCCGCCACCGAGCCGTGCAGGGTTGCAATCCAGCGCGGAAACACTAACCTTCCTGGTAACGGGAACGGGCACTGCGCAACGCTGAAGCCCACGTAACCGCTCTACACGATTCGCCGGCTCCGGTCGACGACGGAGGAGGAGTTCGATGCCACTACGAACGGGAATCGTCGGTTGCGGCGGCATCAGCCGCAGTCACGCCACGGCCTACAGCCACTTGCTCGCCACCGACCTGGTGGCGGCGTGCGACATCGACCCTGACCGGCTGCGGGAGCGGGCCGACCAGTTCGCGGTGCCGGCGCGCTACCGCGACTACGGCGAGATGTTCGCCCGCGAGTCGCTCGACGTGGTCAGCGTGTGCACGCACGCCCCGCTGCACGCGGACGTGGCCTGCGCGGCCGCGGCTGCCGGCGTGCACGTGCTGTGCGAGAAACCGCTCGCCCTCGACCTGGACAGCGCCGACCGCATGATGCGCGAGTGCGCCGCCGCCGGCGTGCAGCTCGCGGTGAGCCACCAGTTCCGCTTCGTGCCGGCGCTGCGCATCGCCAAGGAGTGGGTGCAGGCCGGGCGCATCGGGAACCTGGTCAGCGTGCGAGAGGTGGGCAAGGGGCGCCCAGCCGGCTTCGAGCTGATGGAGATGGGCGTGCACTTCTTCGACGAGCTCGCCTTCTTCATGGACGGTATCGAGTGGATCCACGCGCGCGTCTCGTACCGCGGCCGCGAGGCCGAGGTGGGCGACATCATGCACAGCAGCGAGCTGTGCACCACCGACAAGCGCGACAACGGCATGGTGGCCGGCGACGTCATGCTGATTCACGCCGGCGGGCCGGGCGGCGTCTCCGGCATCGTCGAGTTGTACCCGCGGCCGGAACGCCAGAACTGGGTCGCCGGACCGCACCTGGTCGGCGACGCCGGCCAGCTGATGGTCAAGTCCAACCCCGGCACCGGGCATTTCGAACTGTGGCACTGCCCCACCGACGTGTCGTTCGCCTCCTACACCGCGCCCTGGCGGCAGATCGAGATCCCCGACGCCGCGCTCGCCATCGAAGGCCAAACCTGGCCCGGCCATCCCTCCATCTGGAGCGTACGCGACATGGTGCGGGCGATCTCCGAGGGAAGACAGCCGGAGCTGGGCGGCGCCGACGCCGCGCAATCGCTGGAGTGCGTCAGTGCGGTCTACGAATCGCACTTCACCGGCGCGCGCGCCACCCTGCCCCTCGCCGACCGCCGCCACCCGCTGATCCGCCGCCTGCCAGCCGGCTGACCGCAACAATGCCTGCGGACGGGCCCTGCCCGTACCTCATTTTGCGTCGCCTCACGGGTCACGGGCGGCCGCGGCTCCACCTGCACGGGCCAGCGCACCCTGGAGCCGGCGACCGGTCGCGAGACGCGAACGTCGCCGTGGCAGCTTCGGGAGTCAGCAGCAACAGCAGTAACAAGCAGCAACACAGCAACACCGATGACGATGAATCCGCACACCGAGTACACTAAACTGCGTGAGTTGCCGCATCGGCGGACCGCACATGGAACAGCGGTGCGTGACGCCGGAGGAAACCTGCTACTTCTCATGACAAGGAGCCTGCTCGATTCATGGTAAAACCACGAACTCTGATCCTGGCGATGCTGGCGTTGATCACGCTGGCGGTGGCGGCCGCGGCCGAGCGCGGCACCGACGGTGAGTTGCGCATGCTGTACTGGCAGGCGCCGTCGATCCTGAATCCTACCTGTCGGGCGGCACCAAGGATATCCACGCGTCGTCGCTGATCCTGGAGCCGCTGGCGCGCTACGACGAAAACGGCGACATGGTCGTCTGGCTGGCCGCCGAGATCCCTACCCTGGACAACGGCGGCGTCGCGCGGGATCTCAGGTCGATCACCTGGAAGTTGCGCGACGACGTGGTGTAGTCCGACGGCACGCCGTTCACCGCGCGTGATGTCGCGTTCACCGCGGCCTACTGCCTGGACCCGAGCGGCGGCTGCGCGTCCCTCGCTTCGTTCCAGGGCGTCGGCTCGGTGGAGGCGCTCGACGACCACACGGTGCGGATCACCTTCGACGTGCCGATGCCGTTCCCGTACGCGCCGTTCGTCGGCTCGATCCTGCCGATACTGCAGCAGCGCCAGTTCGAGAACTGCATGGGCGCGCGCGCGCCGGAGTGCACCGCCGAGAACTTCGCCCCCATCGGCACCGGGCCGTTCATGGTGGCGGATTTCCGGCCCAACGACGTGGTGCGCTACGTGGTCAACGAGCGCTTCCGCGACCCCGACCAGCCGTCGTTCTCGTCGGTGCTGCTGAAGGGTGGCGGCGACGCCGTGTCGGCCGCCCGCGCCGTGCTGGTGACCGGCGAGTTCGACTATGGCTGGAACCTGCAGGTAGAGCCGGAGATCCTCCAGGACATGCAGCAGGCGGGCAAGGGCGAGGTGGTCACCGCGTTCGGCACGCTGGTCGAGCGCCTGGTGGTGAACAAGACCAATCCCGATCCGCAGCTCGGCGACGCGCGGTCGACCTACCGGGACGGCGCCAATCCGCACCCGTTCCTGTCCGATCCGGCGGTGACGCGCGCGCTGGCGCTGGCGATCGACCGCGACATCCTGGTGGAAGCCGGCTACGGCCCCGCCGGCCAGGTGACCTGCAACGTGCTGTCCGCCCCGCCGGTGTACGCCTCCACTGCCAACGACTGGTGCATGACGCAGGATGTCGAATTCGCCAACCGGCTCCTGGACGAGGCGGGCTGGGTGCGCGGGCGCGGCGGCATCCGCGCCAAGGACGGCGTGCGGCTGTCGATTCTCTACCAGACCTCGACCAACTCGGTGCGCCAGGGCACGCAGGCGCTGATCAAGCAGATGTGGCGCGAGATCGGCGTCGAGACCGAGTTGCGCAACATCAACGCGTCGGTGTTCTTCGGCAGTGATCCGGCCAGCCCCGACACCTACCAGAAGTTCTACGCCGACATCCAGATGTATACCAACAACTTCGACGGCACCGATCCGCAGGCCTACATGGCGGGCTGGATCTGCGACAAGATACCCGCCCCCGCAAACCAGTGGAACGGCAGCAACATCTCCCGCTACTGCAACCCGGAGTACGACGTGCTGGCGGCGGAATTCGCCGAAACCAGCGCCATCGAACAGCGCGCGGCGATCGCCAAGCGCATGAACGACCTGCTGATCGCGGACGGAGCGCTGATCCCGCTGATCCACCGCGGCGAGGTCGCCGCCCGGTCGCTGACCCTCGGCGGCCTGCGGCACAACGCCTGGGATGCCACGCTGTGGAACGTTCACGAGTGGTACCGTATCGAGTGAGGTAGAGCGGCCGCGCGGGCATCGGCATGCTGCGTTACGCGATCCGCCGCCTGTTGTTCGCCATCCCTACCCTGCTGGCGATCAGCTTCGTCGTGTTTGCGCTGCTGGACTTGGCGCCTGGGGATCCCACCGCGCAGCTTCCGCTGACCATCCCGCCGGAGACGCGCGAGTTGATCCGGCAGAGTCTCGGACTCGGCCAGCCGTTCCCGGTGCGCTACGTGCGTTGGCTGGCGCAATTCCTGGCCAACGAGCCGCTCAACCTGATCGAGGCGTTGTTCGGCGTCGAGATCGGCGACTCCGAGGGGCGCCTGCGGGTCAGTTCCTGGGCCACCCGCTCACCGGTGGTGGACCTGATCGCCCAGCGGCTGCCGCAGACCATGACCGTGGTGGGCGTCTCCTACCTGGTGGCGATCCTGATCGCGGTGCCGGTCGGCGTGTTCTCGGCCTACCGCCAGTATTCGGCGTTCGACCAGATCGGCACCTTCATCACCATGGTGGGGTTCTCGGTGCCCACCTTCTTCACCGGCACCGTGCTGATCGTGATCTTCAGTGGCCTGCTCGGCTGGCTACCGTCGATCTACGACACCACCCACCGGGTCACCGACCTGGCCAGCCTCGGCTACCAGCTCAAGCAGATGGCGATGCCGGTGATGGTGCTGGCGCTGTTCAGCGCTGCCCAGATCAGCCGCTTCACGCGCGCCGCCGTGCTCGACACCCTGCACCAGGAGTACGTGCGCACCGCGCGCGCCAAGGGGCTGTCGGAACCGTTGGTGATCCTGGTGCACGTGCTGCGCAACAGCATGATCCCGGTGGTCACGGTGATTGCGCTCGGCGTGCCCACCACCTTCGCGGGCGCGATCATCACCGAGCAGATCTTCCGCATCAACGGCGTCGGCGCACTGCTGATCGGGGCGATCGAGGGCGCCGACATCCCCCACCGTGCAGACCGTGACCTTCATCTTCGCGGGCCTGATCGTGTTCTTCAACCTGGTCGCCGACCTGCTGTACGGCATCCTCGACCCGCGCATCCGCTATGATTAGCGCCCCGACTCCGCCGGCCAGGGCGACCCTTCCGGCGCAACCGGCCCTACGCCAGGTGCCCCTCACAAGCCGACGGGCTCATGGAGCGACCAACAGCCGCCGTTGGCCGATCCGCACACCGCCGCCGCCATCGCTTTCGGCTGCGTGGAGTGGCCGTGCCTGTTGAAACGGCCCCAGCAGCATCCGCCCGCGCCGCCGGCCACGGGGTGCCGCTTGCACACCCCGACCGCGCCCACAAACACGCCGTCTGGCACCGGCTGCGCCACCATCCCGGCGCCATCGTCGGCGCCGCCGTGTTCGCCGCGGTCGCGCTGGCCGTGCTGTTCGGCTCGTTCGTGCACGGCGTCGATCCCCACTACCTCGACTACCGGGCCAAGAACCAGGGCATGTCGCTCGCCCACCCGCTCGGCACCGACAACCTGGGCCGCGACACCTTCGCCCGCCTGCTGGCCGGCGGCCGGTTGTCGCTGGCCGTGGGCGTGGCCGCGATGGCCCTGTCGCTGACCGTCGGCACGGTAATGGGCGTGCTGTCCGGCTACTTCCGCCGCCTCGACGGCCCGCTGATGCGCTTCACCGACCTGTTCCTGGCGCTGCCGGTGCTGCCGCTGCTGATGGTCAGCACCATGCTGTTCCGCGAACCGCTGCGCGCCGCGCTGGGCCTGGAGGCGGGCATCTTCTTCCTGATCGTCGGCGTAATCGGCATCACGAGCTGGATGCAGACCGCCCGCATCGTACGCGGCCAGGTGCTCGCAATCCGAACGCGCGAGTACGTGGTCGCCGCCCGCAGCGTCGGCGCCCGCCCCTGGCGCATCATCGTGCGCCACGTATTCCCCAACGCCCTGAGCCCGATCCTGGTCGCCGCCACCCTGGACATCGCGCAGGCGATCATCACCGAGAGCGCCTTGAGCTTCCTCGGTCTCGGCTTCCCCTCAGACTTCCCCACCTGGGGCCGCCTGCTCTACGACGGCGTCCCCTTCCTGACCCTCACCCCGGACCGCGTCATCTGGCCCGGCCTCGCCATCTCGCTCACCGTCCTCAGCGTCAACTTCCTCGGCGACGGCCTCCGCGACGCCCTCGACCCACACACCATGTCTGTGAGTCGTCGTACCCGACGGGGCGCTCCCACGCCTCCCTCCGCGTCATAGATTCTACCCACCAAGGCGTACAGCCGTGGCAACCTCGCCGCCCAACAGCTTGAACTCGTCTGCCTCCATTGGTTCGTATCCCTGCGGCCAATGACCGCTCAACTCGATCAGGACTCTCTGCTTTGATGGTGCCGGAACACGATTCAATTTCACCACTCGAGCCGAATAGTCGCCCGGCTCATGAGCCATCGCAGTAACCAGGTCATGGACCAAATACCGGGGAGCCCAGCCGATCATGTGGTACTTCGTCGTCTGAATCTGAACCGCCAGCGTAGTCTGTGGGTTGGTAAGCTCGATAGTCACGAAGAGCCTGTCATCGGGCTCCAGACGATCGATCGCTGCCTGAGCATCAGTGTTCGTATGACGCCATCCGTGCAGAAAAAACCGGCAACTGAATGACCCATCAGGCTGCTTCCTGATCTTGGGGAATACCTGAAAATTGTCGGTGACTCTGTAGCCACCGTCCACGGCTAGAATCTCTAGCGGATCGGGAGACTCGTCGACAATATCGAGAAAAGAAAGATATTCGTAGAAACTCCTACGCTGATAGTTCATGACACGATTCTTGAACAGTGGGAACAACCAAGAGGACGTATAGCGGTGATTGAAGTGTGGGAAATCGTACAGCGGCGCGAATCCACTCAGTGCTGCGGCGTCTGCCGCTCCTTGTGTGTAGCGGAATGAGTATTGAGGCGGGGAATCATCCACATCTAGCCGCCCAACCGGGTACCAGCGATGCTCGCGGGGGTCTCTCCAGCCCAGGAACAGCGTTTTTTGATTATTCATACCAATAAATGTAACTCGCCGAGATTGTAGGTGACAAGTCGGACGACGAATTCTCTCGCCAAGTCGCTCATCCAGGAAACAGGAATCTTGGAGACGATCTCCTGAACCGATTCTATGGTTAGATTATCGACCTTTTTCAGCGCCTTACGAAAGAACATCCCGTAGTCGGGCTGTTCCACACCCCATCGAAACAGCCCTAGGGGAGACGGTCCACGACGGCTGTCCTCGCTAATGAAAATAGCGCCAGGAGCCCGCTCGGCATACCGACCGATTCCTAGTTCGTTCAGGATACGATGTCGGCTCTTACCTCTTCCGGTATCCAGCAACTCGCGACCTAGCGAGGACGCGTGGTCGAAGGTAGGTGCCAGACGACCCTTCACACTGCCGTCAACATCCTTACCTAGATGCCCCAGTTTTCGTGATGGCGGTCTACATTGCCAATCACGGCATCAAGAAGGAGGTACTCTGCCAGTCTCGATCGACATCGATCAGCGAATTCATCCGACGTGAAAACGCTCATACTGTGAAAGATCCGCTGAACCGTGTGCATGTTGTGTCCGAAGCGTTGAGAAGGGTTGTAGGCTTCGTCAAGGCCGGCCAGAATCTGGTTGCCATGATACAACTCGTATCCCGAAGCGAAACTCCTTACCGCCGATCCTCGCCAGCGCCCGCCACCCTGCTCGCAATACTGCGCAAGCTCTACCTTGGGCGCCAGTATACGCATTCTACGTGCTATCTCGTAGGAGAGCTTTTCCGCCCAATGTTGACCCGTGTTCTCGGTGGGAAACTTGAACAACCAGTCACATTCTTGGGGGTCATCTGGATCTCGAAACCAGAATTTGTCCTTGGTCCCCATCTGCTCGGACTGCGTCTCCCAGTGAGCATGGACATCCATGACAGGGTAGTCTGAGCACATTCTTCACTACAACCGCTGCCTGGTTGACCCGATTGGATCAGGGGCATCGATCGGCCAGCGGTCTGCCTCGTAGGCCTCTACCAGCGTTACGAGAACGTCCAGGTCGTCACTCTCGGGTGTGTTCGGTGCGGCGCCCATCAGATTATCGATGACTGCCAATGCCGCTTCGTAGTCGGCCTCGGTCTTGATTGGCTTGATCACTTCCGATGACACCCGCGACTTCCCATCATTCTACCATAGTCGACCGATGTGCTCGATACGAGGCGACACCGCCTTGACGGCCTGCCGGGCATGACACACTTTGTGCGCATGAAGCGGATCGGGATACGAGAGCTGCATCTGAAGACCCGCGAATGGGTACACAGCGCTGCGCTCGGCGAGGGGGTGGTGATCACCGACCGGGGACGGCCGGTGGCCTCTCTGCTGCCCGTTCGCCCGGGCGACCTGAGCACGCCGTTCGGAGAGCGCTGCACGTTGCCCGAGTTCGATGCCCTGCCGCCGGTGTCCGGCTACTCCGGCGCGTATGTCTCGGAGGACCGCGACCGCGGGTGACCAGCGCCTGCGGGATGCGGCGGCGGCGTTGGGTATGCAGGGGTGCGACGTGATTCGGACGGAGTAGCGGACGATGTATCAACAGATCTTTTCGGCGGAGACGTTTGCAGCGCGGCGGCGGCGGGTGGCGGAGCGGATTGGGACGCGGGCGGTGGCGGTGATCCAGGGGGCACGGCAGCCGGGGACGCATGATCAGTTTCGGCAGAGCAACGAGTTGTTTTACCTGTGCGGGGTGGAGGTGCCGCATGCCTACCTGGTGATCGACGGCGGGGACGGCACGGCTGCGCTGTTTCTACCGCACCAGGATCGGCACAGCGTGGAGGCGGAGGGCGAGCACCTGTCGGCGGACAACGCGCAGCGGGCGCGCGAACTGACCGGCGTGGATCGGGTGGCGGCACTTGAATCGTTGCCCGGCGCGCTGCGTGGGGCGGCGGTGATCTTCACGCCGCTGTCGCCGGCGGAGGGGGCGCGTTCCAGTTGGGACACACTGCGGCGCGCACAGGAGGAGGCGGAGGCCGATCCGTTCGACGGCGGCCCGGCGCGGGAGGCGGCGTTTGCCGGCCTGCTGCGGCAGCGCTGCCCGGCGGCGCGCATCGAAGACCTGTCGCCGGTGCTCGACGAGATGCGGCTGGTCAAGGATGAGCAGGAGATTTCGGTGCTGCGCGAGGCGGGTGCGATCTGCGCGGATGCGCTGACTTCCTGCATACGCGCCACGGCGCCGGGAGTGATGGAGTATCAGCTCGCCAGCGTGCTGGAGTACCACTACCGGGTCAGCGGTTCGCGCGGCGCCTCGTACCATCCGATCATCGCCGGCGGCAGCAACGCCTGGTACGGGCACTACAACGCCAACGACGCGCCGCTCGCCGACGGCGACCTGGTGTTGCTGGACTGCGCCCCCGACCTGCACTACTACACCTCCGACATCACCCGCATGTGGCCGGTGAACGGCACCTACAGCGACACCCAGCGCGCCCTGTACGGCTTCATGATCGCCTACCACAAGGCGCTGCTGGCGGGCATCCGGCCCGGCCGCACCGACGACGAGATTCACCGCGAAGCGGCGCTCACGATGGCCGCCTACCTGGACCGGACTCCGTTCGCCAACCCTATCCACGAGCGGGCGGCGCGCAGCGCGCTGGCGTTCCCGCACCACCTGTCCCATCCGGTGGGCATGGCGGTGCACGACGTCAGCCACTACCGCGGCAAGCCGCTGCGGCCGGGCATCGTGTTTTCGGTGGACCCGCAGATGCGCGTCCCCGAGGAGCGGCTCTACTTGCGGGTGGAGGACACGGTGGTGGTCACCGAGGACGGCTGCGAGAACCTGACCGCGGCGGCACCGTTGGAGATGGACGAGGTGGAAGCTACCATGCGCGAACCGGGCATCCTCCAGCAGTTCCCGGTATGATGGACTATGGTCATAATCCATGGTACAACTGTTGAAATATGGAAGAGATTCAGATCTCGAAGTTCAAGGCCACCTGTCTCGCGGTTCTGGACCGCGTCGGCAAGACGCGCGTTCCGGTGCTGGTGACGCGATTCGGCAAACCCGTCGCGCAGATCGTTCCCCCTTCCCCCGCTACGCGTGACGAAGGGTGGCTGGGCTGCATGCGTGACCGCACGACAATCGTCGGAGACATCGTCGCGACCACATCGGATCCGGCGGACTGGGAAGTGCTGCGCCAGACATGAAACTGCTGCTCGATACCCACATCTGGGTGTGGAGCGTGGCGGACGAGTCACGGCTGACCGACACGGTACGGCGCGTCCTGGACGACCCCTCTCACGAGCGGTGGATCTCTTCCATCAGCACCTGGGAAGTTCTGATCCTGGCTGAACGAGGCCGACTGATACTCGAGCCTGATGCCCGAAGCTGGGTGCGGCAGGCGTTGGCCGATGCACCCGTGCGCGAGGCTCCTGTCACGATCGACGTGGCGTTGGCCAGCCGCGCCTTACGACTCCGGAATCAGGATCCGGCGGACCGCTTCATCGCCGCGAGCGCCATGGTGTTCGGCCTGACGCTGGTGACGGCTGACGGCGATCTGTGCGATTGCCCGGACATCGACGTGCTTCCCAATAGGGGTTGATCGACTCTCATCGCGGCGACTCACCGTCGCGCTCGTCGTCAAGCCTCGTCGGACCAGCGGTAGTAGGCGGTGGAGCCTTCGATGGCGTCTACGGCGCGTTCCATCGGGAACCGGTACTGGACGTCGTGCACGCTGTCGCCCAGCACGACGATGGCGCGGCGCAGCGGCTCCAGGGCCGGGCGCAGGTGGGCGGCGGCGGAGGGCGGCTGCGAGTCGAGCACGTTGGCGGCGCGGCCCCTGGTGACCGGCAACGGGTGCTCCAGCGCGGCGATCAACGCCGGCAGGCCGGCGGCGTAGCGGCGCAGGCGGAACAGGCCGTCGGCGGCGGCAATGCGCACGCTCACCGCGGGGTCGTCGAGCGCCGCGGTCAACGCGGCCACCACCGCCTGATCGTCGCAGCGCAGGATCACCAGCCCGGTGACCGCCCAGAAGCGGATCGCGGAGTCGGCGTCGGCCAGCCGGCGCAGCAGTTCGGCGCGCTGCCCTACCCCGCGCCGACTCAGATCGGCGGTGTCCAGGATGTCCTCGTAGTTGTCGCACCGCTGGCCGACCAGCCACAGCGGGCCGCCGGCGGCGCGTTCGTGCAACTCCGGCTCGTCGATCAGGCCCAGGTCGCGGTGCTCGATCATCCAGTCGTAGAGCTGCCCCCGCATCTGTGCCGCTACTTCCTCGTGCTCGCCGGCGGGCACCAGGTCATCCACGAACCAGGGGTCGGCGGCGCCGTCGTAGAGCTCCTCGAACGGCTTGCGCTGAGCCGCGATCTGGCGCTGCGGGCCGACCAGCTTGCCGGCGCGCGCCAGCCGGTCCCAGGCATGGATGTAGCCGGACCAGTAGATCGAGGTCTCGTACGGGAAGTAGGGCAGGTGCGGGAAAAAGTTGCGCTGGTAGCGGAGGTGGCGGGCGCGCACCGCGCGCACCAGCTCGAAGCGGGTGTCGAGGCGGTCGCGGCCGGTCACCACGAACGGGCGGTGCACGGCGCCCGCGGGGCCGACGGCACCGGCGCCGCCGGCGCCAGCGCACAGGACGGGGCGGCTGTGCATGTAGTCCGGCACCGGCAGGCCGGTCATCGACAGGGTGGAGGCGGTCAGGTCGAGGGTGGTGACCGGTTCCTCCACCACCGCCCCCGGCGCCGCCGGAGCGAGGTGTTGCCAGCGCGGCGGGAAGCGCACGATCAACGGCACATGGTCGCCCTGCTCCCACCCCCAGTGCTTGGCGCGCAGCATGCCGGTGCCGTGGTCGGCCCAGAACACCACGATGGTGTCGTCCCACAGCCCATCCTCCTGCAGTTCGGCCACGTGGCGCCCGACGTGGTAATCGATCTGGGTCACCGCGTCGTAGTAGCGCGACCACGCCTTGCGGAACTCGGGGATGTCGGGGTGATAGGGCGGCAGCGGCGCCTGCTCGGGATCGTGGAAGTCGTCCGGTTGCAGCAGCGTCAGGCGCTCGGCCAGGATCGTCTCGTCCGAGTCCTTGGTCACGAACGAGTGGCACTCGGTGTAGTTGTACACGGCGAAGAACGGCTGGCCTGGCCCCCGCTGCCGCCAGTGCGCACGGCCGCCCCAGGCATCCCATGCCGCGGCGCTGAGGGGGGCCGCCGCGTCGCTCTGCGCATTCGCGGTACCGGCCAGGTTGTAGTCGGTCTTGACGCAGTTGGAGGTGAAGTAGCCGGCGTCGCGCAGGTAGGCGGGCAGCAAGCGCAGGTGCTCGGGCGCGGCTATCGTGGAGCGGTGGTGGTGGGTGCCGAGGGCGAACGACACCACCCCGGTGATGATGGCGGCGCGGGACACCGAGCACACCGGCGCCATGGAGTGGGCATTGGTGTAGCGGATGCCGTCGGCGGCCAGCGCATCGAGGTTGGGCGTCCGGGCGTAGCGGTCGCCGTAGCAGCCGAGCAACGGATTGATGTCCTCCACCGACACCCACAGGATGTTGGGCCGGCCGGCGGTGCGGGGCTCGTTCATCGTTGGCAGGGGTCGAAGCTGGCCGTCAGGCGGCGGTCGCGGATGTGCATAGCAGCCCGTGGTGGAACCCGGCGTCGCACCGAGAGCGGCGAGGCGCCCGGCTGGCAAGGCGCGACGAACGAGCATATCCGCCATATGTGAGCGAGGAGCGACGCTGCCAGCCGGGATGCATCACCGCTCGAATGCAGCCGGGGTTGCACCACGGGCTGCTAACCCGCCCGGTCGCCAAGCGCGGCGAACAACCGCCGCGAGCCGGTGAACGTCGACCGCCCGTGCGCGGTCAGCATGTTGTCGAGGATGATCACCTCGCCGCGCCCGAGGGCATAGGGCGTTTCCCGTTCGCAGACCATCTTGAACCAGGTCCTGCACTCCTCCACCGAAACGTCGGTGCCGTCTTCCATGATCATGCGGGCGAGGCTCTCCGGAGCGGAGGCCATCGTCTCCGCCAATTGCTCGGCATCCGCCGTTCTGCCATCCCGTTCCGCGACCAGGCGCCACGACTCCGGCTGAAACACCATCGCCTGCGTACACCACAGCTCACCGTGGATCGGGTGCGGCCGGAAGAAGCGCGCCGGCTCCTGGGTGATTTCCAGGCAGTCGTCGTCGGTCCAGGCCAGCTCCCAGCCGCGCTGCCGCGCGATCCTCTGGGCCTGCCCGCGGTCGCCGGTGCCAAGCGACTCCTGCCAGCTCTTCTTGTCCTTGTAGACCCCGTTTTTCTCGCCGGCCGGCGGCAACCTGCGGCGCAGGCGGGCACGCTTGCCGCGAAACCTCCGTTTGAAGTGCTCTGGCAACTTCTCCGTGAACGCCCGCATGTCGCCGATCAGATTGGTCTTCTGGCCATGCTCGGCCGGTTCCTGACAGTAGAACACTACGTAGTCCGGCACGTCATCGAGGTACGCCATCTCCTGGTGCAGCAGGATGCGCCGGTCGGGCGGCAGGTCGGTCGCCGAGTACACCCCCGCGGCATACTCGGTGCGCGGCGTGGTGCCGCCGACGTAGGAGTGCGGTTGGAAATCGATCGCCTCAAGGAACGCGGCGAACTCCTGCGGGCCGCGCAACCCGGTATCGCGAATCAGCAGCGCGCCCTCGGTATCCACCAGCCGAAATATCTCCGCGGCCAGCCCACCGGCCGCCGACGCACTGCCATTGGCGGTCAGACGCAGGTGGGCGCACGGCACCGAGAAACCGCCTGCGAGTTGCTCTCGTTCGTACTTCATTGCCCTACCACTGTATACCCCACGGCGCGGTTGCTCCAGGCGCCGCCGTTGCAATCGAGCGGATTTCCTTCTTTCCCGAATTCCAGTATCGTGGGAACCATGAAAACCGTGATCAACGTCACGAAACGGGGCGTTCTGACACTCCCGGTGAGATTCAGGAGACAGCTTGGCCTTACCGGCGAGAACCTGGTGATCGCCGAGTCGACTCCGGAGGGAGTGTTGCTGCGCCCGGCCATTGCGCTGCCAATCGAGATCTACACCGACGAGCGAGTGCGGGAATTCAACGAATCAGAGGCGGAACTGGCGACTGAATTCGATTCCGGGAGCCAGCGGTCCGGTTAGGTGCGGATATTCCTGGATGCGAATATCCTGTTCTCCGCTGCCCAGAGCGACGGCGCCGTGCGCCGGCTCATCACTCGTTTGCACGAATCGGACCACCAGTTGGTTGCGGACGCATACGTTTGGGAAGAAGCCAAGCGGAACCTGCTCGCACGATACCCGGCAGCGCTTCCCGCTCTCGATGCACTGACCCCCAAGATCCGGATCTTCCCGCTCCATGGCGGCGATCAGGGCGCGGGCAGTTTGCCAATCGACGACAAGGACAAAGCGGTGCTGGGCGCGGCAATCACTCTGGATTGCGATGCCCACATCACCGGCGACCGCACCCACTTCCGTCACCTGTTCGGAACGTCCGTACAGGGCGTCACGATCTATGGCCCGTCGCTCGCGGCTCGATCTCTCTTGCGCTGACAATCGCATCGCCGTCACCACTCGGGATCCTGCACACCCGAAGGCTCCAGACGCCATGCCGCTTGCTGCCGGGGCGCGCGGGCGGGCGTTGTTGACGCGCATCCGGGGGGGCGCAATACTGAGGCAATTCGCAAGAATCCAAGGAGGATCAGATGAATCGACTACGCATCGTGCCGATTATCGCCGTGCTGCTGTCCGCAGTGCTCGCGGGCAGCGTGTTCGCCGCGGGGGCCGAGGAGGGCGCCGCCGGGGAACGCGGGCCCATCGAGATGACCTACCTGCGCTTCGGCGGCCCGGACGACATCACCCAGGAAGAGGCGCTGATCGCGCGCTGGGAGGAGGCCAATCCCGGCGACACCATCGTACCGCTCATCGCGCCGTTCCCGCAGTTCAAGGAGAAGCTGGACACCATGGTCGCGGGCGGACAGTCACCCGACATCATCTTCGGCTGGCCGACACCGTTCGCCAACCTGTGGGCCAACGAGCGCATCATCTCCCTGAACGAGTTGGTGCAGGGCGACGTCGACTTCAACATCGACGACTACCCGCAACACAAGCAGTTCATCTTCGACGGCGAGCTCACCGGCATTCCCTACAACGCCACCGCCCACATCCTGGTCTACAACAAGACCATGTTCGACGAGGCGGGACTGGAAACGCCGATCGAGATGTACAACCGCGGCGCCTGGACCTGGTCCAACGCCATCGAAGTGGCCAAGCAACTGACCATCGACGAGGATGGCGACGGTACGCCCGACCAGTACGGCATGGTTGACATGGGCGACAACCCGGTGCCGATCCTGACCGCGGTATGGGCGCACGGCGGACGTCTGTTCAACGAGGACTTCACCGAGATCACGTTCGACAGCCCCGAGACGCGCGAGGCGCTGCAGTTGCTGGTCGACCTGGTGCACGTGCATGGGGTAGCTCCCCCGCCCGAGATGCAGGCGGGCGACATCGGCATCTCCTTCAATACCGGCAAGGTGGGGATAGGACGGCAGAGCGCCGCCACCATCATGCTGCGCCACATCCGCTGGGAGGAACCATGGGAGTGGGACATCGTGCCGTTCCCGGCCGGCCCGCAAGGTTTCGCCGCGTGGGCGGACGGCAACAGCCTCGGCATCTCGGTGTCGGTCCCCGACGAGCTGCTGGCCTGGGACTTCGTCACCTCGCTGGTGGATGAGGAGTCGTGGCAGGTGCGTTTCGACCTGGGCCTGCCGTTCCGGCTGCCGCCCAACATCAACGTGATCAACTCGCCCACCTTCCGCGAGCTGTGGAGCTACGTGGACGTGGACATGATCCTGGACGTGATGCTCGGCGAGAAGGCGCTCACGCCGCTGGTACCGCGCCAGGCGAACGCGTACCGCATCGCCTACGACGTGATGGACACCGAGGTCGAGAACGCGGTGCGCGGCGCCAAGACCGTGGACGAGGCGATCGCCGACACCGTCAAGCAGGCCAACGACATCCTGGCCGGCTTCTAGCCCACCTCCCGCAAATGCGTTGCCCCGGCGGTCAGCCGGGGCGGCGCAGGGCGACGCGGCGGGCGCCGTAGCCGGGCAGGCAGACCTGCTCGGCGCGGTAGCCGCGCGCCGCCGGGAATCTTTGTGTCCCTACTCGGGGCGGTAACCCAGCCCCCAGACTAGCATCAGATCGCGGGCTCCCTGTTCGAAATCCTGCCTAAAGTCATCGCACGACGAATGTCCGGTCTCGATCCGAGTGCGAGAGGAATATCTCCTGCGGCGGCAACGGTCACTCCGGACAAGCAGGACTACGAAAGCGATGCGGAGGCATCGCCCGTGGTGTTCATTCCCGGATCAGGCAAGGTGTGGTTCGGTTCGGTTCCGGCAGCAGCGCTCGTGCTATTCACGCGACGTGCAAAAGAGTCCGAGCGACTTCCCTGATCCCTTCTTCTTCGTTCTCGTGTTCAGTCAGATCGATCATCTTCTGATGCCGAAGAATCCAGGGAACACTCTCGGTATTCAGGACTTCCGGATCGCCCGCAACGACCGGTATCAGACGACTGCGAAAACGCGCTTCGCCAAGTGCGTACTCAATGTCCCAGCGCATCTCCCAGCGCACCCATTCGGAACGCACCGCATCCGGTGTCAGGAGTACGACCATCGCCTCGGATTCCTGCAACGCGTTACTCACTTGCTGAGCCCAGTTATCGCCAGGCATGATCTCCTGCGTGGCATCCCAAGCCTCCAAGCCAGCTTCCTGGAGCACCTTGGCAACCTTGCGGGCAAGCCGTTCATCGGAATGTGCGTGGCTGATGAATACCTTCACTACTTCCTTCCGTCCGAGAGGCTCGACCCCGATTCTCGGCGAGCGGCGACGGTGCTGGCCGACCAAGCGGGGGAAAAGACCCGTACGGACCTAGGTTACCTCGGCTACCCGGCCGCCGGCAACTCCGCGACAGGCGCAGGCAGTCCGCGGCCGTACCTGCCCGGCGGCGGAACTGATGAGTTGAACCGACCGGCCTCGCGCGTCTCACTCGGGGCGGTGCAGGGGGATGCGGCGGGCGCCGTAGGCGGGCAGGCGGACCTGCTCGGCGCGGTAGCCGCGCGCGGCAGCGGTCACCGTCCACGGGTAGCCGGAACGGTTGATCACGAAAAGCAGGCTGCCGGCGGCGCCTTCCAGCACCCGGGCCTCGAGCAGCGAGCGGTATTCCTCCGGCACGTCGCCGGACAGTTCGATGTCGGGTGCCAGGGTGGCCGGCAGCCAGCCGGCCAGCAGGCGGCGCAGGCCGCGGTGCAGCGACCACAGGTAGGAGCGGCCCAGTGCGAAGGTCGCCACCAGAAGGCGGCCCTCCGGCCCGGCGGCGACCAGGGCCGGCGCGTCCACATCGCGGTACCGCGCCAGCGCGGTGCCGGCGAACCGGCCCGCCAGCACGCGGTCGAAGAAGGCGAAGCCGCCGAAACCGCCTTGCGCGTCGTTCATGCTCCAGCCGGCCATCCAGTGGTCGGGCCGGATCCACTCGCGGCACTCCATGCCGAACGCGGCCGCCGCGCGCCGGCAGTCGTCGAGGCCGGTCATCGGCAGCTCCGCGACCACGCGCCCGCCGCCGGCCACGAAGGCGGTGAGGCCCTCCAGCTCGTCGGCGGACAGCGCCAGGGGAAACGGAACGGCCACCAGATCCAGGCCGGCATCAGCGGGCGGGAAGCTGCCCCCGGTCACGAAGGTCACCTCGTAGCCCAGGTCCAGCAACAGGCCGTAGAGGCCGTACACCGTGTCCGCCAGCGGCGCCGCGCGGGCGTTGGCCTGCCACACCATCTCGCGGCTCAGGTAGATCGCCACCCGCCCCGGCACCGTGCGCGCGCCAGCCAGCAATTCCGCGTGGCCGCGCAACTCGGCGATCACCCGCTTCGTCGCCAGCCGGCGCTCGGTGTCGTACTCGTCGACATCCACCATGTGGTTGATCCACGGCTCCGGCCCGCTCAGCAGCGGTTCCCAGCGGTAGAAGAACAGCGCATCGGCGCCGTGGCTGGCCACCTGGTTGACCTCGGCCTCGATCTGGATGCCGCGCCACAGCAGCGAAGCGCTCGCATCGCGCCCGGCACCGGCGTACGGGAACGGCCCGCCCTGGAACTCGGTGATCCACAGCTCCTTGTGCGGCGCCAGCGCCTTCAGCAGCGCCAGGTGGGCGCCGGCGATGGCCGCGGTCTGCGCGCCCGAGCCGTGGTACAGGCTGGATGAGGTGTAGTCGAGCCGCGGCAGCAGCCACCAGTCCTGGCCCTTGGCCTGCAAGCCGTCGAAGTGGGTGTAGTTGAAGCTCACCCGCACGCCGGGGCACTCGGCGCGAATGAGGTCGGCGCCCTCCAGCAGGAAGGCGGACAGCCGCCGCGCCGAGAACTCGCGCCAGTCACGCCACAGGCCGGCGGCGTCGGGGTCGGCCGCGCGCGGCGGCTGCAGGTCCGCGAAGCCGGCGCAGGCGGTGGCGAAGCGCGCGTTGACCGCCTCGATGCTGCCGAAGCGGCGCTCCAGGTCGGCGCGGTAGCCGGCCACCGAGTGCACGCAGTAGCAGGGATGATCGCCCACGCCCAGGTTGGGCTCGTTGTGGATGTCCCAGTCCAGGATCGCCGGATGGCCGCAAAAGCGGCGCGCGCTGGCCCGCACCAGCTCGTCGCGGCGGCGCCGGTACCCGGGATGGTCGACACAGGCACGCGGCCACAGGTAGTCGTGCGGGCCGCCCGGATAGGCGCTGCCGCCCCGATCCACCACCTTGGCGTCGGGGTGCTGTTCGAAGAAGGCGTAGCCGACGTAGAAGGTGGCGAACCCGAACAGCACGCCCACTTCCAGCTCCGCGCACAGGTCGAGCAACCGGCCCACCTCGTCGATGCTGCTGTCGAAGCCGATGCGGATGCGGATAGCGTCGAAGCCGGTGTCCTTGATCACCGCCAGGTCGCGGCGCCAGTCCTGCTCGCCGCGCGGCAGCCATTCGGGGCGGGTCGCCATGCCGCCGAACGGGTACTCGTAGTGGGTGCCGAAGATCACGCCAGCGCCCCCGTGGCCCGTTGCACCGCCATCAGCCCTTGATCCCGGTCGTCACCACGCCGTGGATGTAGTACTTCTGCGCCACGAAGAACAGCACCAGGCTCGGCACCAGCACCACGATGGAGACCGCCATCAACCGCGTCCAGTCGGTGAAGTCCTGAGCCTGAAAGAAGCGCAGGCCCAGCGACAGCGTCATCTTGTCCATCGAGTGGATGTAGATCAGCGGCTCCAGGAAGTCGTTCCAGACGCGGATGAAGGCGAACACCCCTACCACCCCGAGCACCGGGCGCGACAGGGGCAGGATGATCCGCAGGAAGGTGGTGAATACCCCGGCGCCGTCGATGGCGGCGGCATCCTCCATCTCCAGCGGGATGGTGAGGAAGAACTGGCGCACCAGGAAGATGAAGAACGGTACCCCGCCCAAGAAGAACGGCACCACCAGCGGCAGGTAGGTGTCGATCCAGCCGAGGTAGCGGAAGGTGATGAACATCGGGATCAGGCGCACGTGGAACGGCAGCATCATGGTGCTCAGCAGGATCACGAACAGGATTGTGCGGCCCGGAAACTCCAGGCGGGCGAAGCCGTACGCGACCAGCGACGAGGACACTATCGCGCCGGTCACCGACAACAGGGTGATGGCGGAGGTGTTGAAAAACCAGCGCGTGAACGGCAACGCACCCCAGCCCTCGCTGAAGTTGTTCCAGCGCAGCGGCCGCGTGAACAGTTGCGGCGGATAGATGAACTCGGTACCCGGCACCTTGAGCGCGGTGGACAGCATCCACACGAACGGCGCCAGGATCACCACCGCTCCGGCCACCAGGGCGAGGTAGACGAACGCCAGGGTGATGCGCCGTCGTACCGACTGCCGTTCGTAGTAGCGAACCAGGGTCACGCTCGACATGCCGGCCTACTTCCGCGACTCGTAGTACACCCACACCGCCGATGAGCGCATCACGATCAAGGTCATACCGAGAATGAGCACGAACAGGATCCACGCCTGCGCGGCGGCGTAGCCCATGCGGTACCATTGGAACGCGTGCCGGTACAGGTACAGCACGTACACCAGGCTGGCGTGGTTGGGGCCGCCCTCGGTCATCACGTAGGCGGGCGTGAACACCTGGAACGACTGGATGATGCCCATGATCAGGTTGAACAGGATTACCGGCGAGATCATCGGCACGGTGATGCGCACGAACCGCTGCCAGGCGTTGGCGCCGTCCACGATCGCCGCCTCGTAGTAGGAGGTGGGCACGTTCTGCAGCGCCGCCAGATAGATCAGCATCGGCCCGCCGACGCCCCACAGGCTCATGATGATCAGCGCCGGGATCACCCAGGTCTCGTCCGCCAGCCAGGCCGGCCCCTTGATCCCGAACACCTGCGCCAGGAACAGGTTGAATACCCCGAAACGCGGGTTGAAGATCCACACCCACAGCAGCGACACCGCCACGCCCACGATCACGCTCGGCAGGTAGTAGATGGTGCGGAAGATGCCGAGTCCCTTGATCTTCTGGTTGAGCAGCACGGCGATCAGCAGCCCGAACACCAGGTTGAGCGGGATGCTGAGCGAGTACAGCGCGGTGACCTTTACCGACTTCCAGAACAACGGGTCGTCGAAGAACAGCTTGGCGTAGTTCTTGAAGCCGATGAATTGCGGCTTGGAGAGCGCATTCCAGTTGGTGAAGCTCAGGAACAGCGACGCCAGCAGCGAGCCCACCACGAATACCAGAAAGCCGATCACCCACGGCGAGATGAACACGTAACCGGCGATCATGCGTTTCTGGTGGTAGGTATACAGGGCCCCCTCCGGCGCCGAGAATAGCACGGCCCCGCGCCGATAGGCCACGGCAAGCCGGCGTGAGGGCGTGGTGCAGCGAGTCGGCGGCATGTTCCTGGTCCTGGTGGCGGTCGCGGTGGCCGTCCATACCGTGGTCGAACCGCTCTACCACGCCTCGCGCGCCGGGTAGCCGTACAGCCCGCTGTGGAGCATCCTGGACCCGTTGATGGTGGCGGCGGTCGCCGTGGGCTTGATCTTCGCGTGGCTGCGCAAGCGTGCCGCCGGCGGCCAGCGGGCAGGCGATGCGGTCACGCGCACATGGCTGGCCGCCAACACCTGGTTCTACGGCCTGCTGTTCGTCGCCATTCTGCTGCTGTGGAACTGGTTCAACCTGCTCAGCCCCCGCTTCACCGCCGTCGGCGACGCAACCGCATCGCTGGTCTGGATCCTGATCGACGCCCTCCTTCCCCTCCTCCTCGGCACCCTGGGCATTCCCCTCCTGCGCAGCGGTGGCAGCGAGAAGGACAGCACATAATCAGGTCAACGCGATCCGGTGCCTCCGCAACACGTTGGGCAGCTCCGGGTGATCCGCCAACCGCGGCTCACGTGAAGGACATTCCGAACCCGGGAGCCGCTCTTAACACGTCCTCGACCTCGCCGCGCACCAGCTTGTCGAGCGGACGAGCCATGTCGTCGGCAAACGGCCAATCCTGAGTCAGAAACGCCCAGGCCAGTTCGGGATCGTCAATAACTTCCAGGACCTTGGGAACGCCGGGTACGACCTTACCGGGACCAAGGATCTGCTCGACCGGGATCGTCAAGCCGCGCTTCGTCGACCTCCAGGCAAGGAGCTTCTTCCTCGCGGCCCAGTCGTAAACGGTGGTGCGCGAAACCTCTAGTTGCGCTGCGGCCTCGGAGACGCCGACGAGATCGTCAGCCCGAGCGCGGCGAACGAAAAACGGCTGCAGGCGCTCGGGCACCTCTTCGGGCACGCCCGCCGCAAGCGCCTCTCGTTGTGCAGCAGCGGTCGCCAACGCGATGTCCACGGCCACGTGAATCAGGTGATGCTCCATCCGCTCCAACGTCTCGACGTGCGTGCGGTCAGCCCAGGACCGGCGGAGCGCAGCGGCAGTCTCCAGGGCAATCGTCACCGCTACCTGTGCCTCGCGAGGTTGTCGGCGTAGAAACTCCGTCGCGAGCCCGGACAAGTCCGGAAGGCCCTCTATACGGAATCTGTCAGCTTGCTCAGTTGACCCGATCGATTTACTCATGTTCACCCCGCACTCGCAGACACCCTACCCGAATAGCCGGCTGATGTCCAGTTTGTCCAGTTTGTCAAGTCTGCCGGCACCTCCCGAGCTACGACGCCGTAGCACTGCAGTCCGCCGGGCAGCGTCATCGATCGGCTGATGGTCGCGGTGGGCGTGATCGGCGTGATCTTCGCCTACGTGTCCTGTCCCACTCTGTCCCACTGGTTTGTGCTACCATATGGAGTGAATTGCGGGTACAGTCGGTCGCAACCGGAAGACGCCGACCGTGCCAATGAATCCGTTTCGCCTAGTCTATCCGCGCATTGCGCAGGACGAGTGCCGCACACTCACGCCGACGGGCCACGCCGAGTTGCCCGACCACACCTTCCTGCTCGACGAACATTACTGCTCCGAGGCCGACTGCGACTGCCGCCGCGTGGTGCTGAACGTGCTCGACACGGACACGCGCCGCCACATGGCCACCCTCAACTACGGCTTCGACCCGCCGGAACCGCCGTGGGAAGAAGACGGGCAGTTGTTCCTCGACCCGCTCAATCCGCAGTCCGCCTGGTCTGCGGCGCTGTTGGAGCTGACCGGGCAGATGATCGAGTTCGACGCCGCCTATCGCGCCCGCTTGCGCCGCCACTACCGGATGTGGAAACGGGCAGTGGACGACCGGACCCATCCGCAGCACGAACGGATCCGCGCGCTGCAACGCGCAGCCGCCGGCGGGTCGCGGCCTGAGCCGCAGCGCCGTGAGCAGCCGAAGGTGGCGCGCAACGCGCCCTGCCCATGCGGCAGCGGTCGCAAGTACAAGCATTGCTGCGCCCGCCAGAAGCGCGCGTGAGCAGGGACGGTGTCCGCGCTGGCCACGCCCGCCGATCGCACCGAGCTGCTGGCCGGTTGGTACGCTGCAGACCGACGCTTACGGCGCCGCATCTTCTTTCCGACCACGAAGTTCCGGATGATTCCGGCTGCACGGCCTTGACGGCAACCGAGACTGCGTTACTGCATTGATTCAAGGAAGGATAGTGGTCCTACCGGCCGTGATCGTGTCAGCGTATCCCCCCGTACGGCGGCTGTCATGAGAGCCCCACAGCGGGTATTCACTCCCGGTGCGGGCGCAGTTCCGCCTGCGCTGACCGGGCGCGAGCGGGAGCAGGGGGTATTGACGCAGTGCCTGGCGGACCTGCTTGGCGGCAACGCGCCGCCTCACGACGTGGCGCTGATGGGGCCGCGCGGCAACGGCAAGACCGTGCTGCTCAACTGGTTCGCGGGCGCCTGTCGCGACGCTGGTCGGGTGGACGTCGCGCGGCTGTCGCCGAGCCGGATACGGACCGGGCAGGCGCTGGCCGACGCCTTGTTGCCGGTGTCGTTCATGCGGAGGGTTGTGCCGAGGAAACTCGGCGTCACGGGCGTCGGTCAAGCCGAGTGGGCGGTGCCGGAGCGGTCCGTGCAGGACCTTACGGACCGGCTGACTGCCCGCTGCCGCAGAAGACCCGTCGTCGTGTTGGTCGACGAAGCGCATACCCTCACGCGTGACGTCGGCCAACTGTTACTTAACGTGAGCCAGGAAGTGCGCGCCAACGCGCCACTCCTGTTGGTGCTGGCCGGTACTCCGGGCCTGCCGGCGCATCTCGGTACCATGAATGCCACCTTCTGGAGCCGCTTGGGCGACGGACGGCTGGGCATCGGCCTGCTGAGCCGCGCTGCTGCCCGTGACGCTCTGATCAAGCCGCTGGAGACTCAGGGCGTTGGCATCGACTTCCGCGCCCTCATAGCGGTCATAGACGAGAGCCAGCGCTATCCGTACTTCATTCAGCTCTGCGGGGAGGCCCTGTGGAAGCGGTGCTTGACCAGCGGCGCGAGCGGGCTGACCATCGCTGATGCGCAAGCGGCGCATCCCCACGTGACCGCTCTGATCACGGACTACTACCAGGACCGCTATCGGGAACTGGAAACGCGCGGACTGCTGCCGGCCGCGGTCGCGGTGGCGCCGCTGTTCGCGGCCGGCGCCTCGACCGCGACCGATCGCGACCTCGATACCGCCCTCGCCGCGACCGGCGATGACGCCGCGGGGCGACTGGCGGCACGCGATGAATTGAACCGGCTACCCTGTCGTCACCATGCGGCGTAAAATGACGGCAACCATTACATTTATCGCGACCTGCCGCGCTGACAGCGAGCCATGACGCCCTACCGATCCCGCATACTGGTCGCACCTCGCTCGTCCTTCTCTCTGTTCGGTCCGCGCGGGACCGCAAGACGACATGGGTGCGCCGCGAATACCCGGACGCGTATCGCATCGACCTGCTCGACGAGGCCCTGTATCAGAGCTATCTGGCAGACATCGGACGATTTGCCGGCGAGCTGCAGGCAGTGGCTCCGGGGTCCTGGGTATTCGTGGACGAGATCCAGCGGCTGCCCGGTCTGCTCAACGAAGTGCATCGACACATCGAAGGCGGCGGTCTCCGGTTCATCCTGACCGGGTCATCGGCGCGCAAGCTGAAGCGAGCCGGCGTCAACCTCCTGGGCGGACGCGCGGTCCATACGCGCATGTATCCGTTCCTGCCGCACGAGTTGGGAACCGACTTCGATCTCGACACGGTGCTCCGGCACGGCAGCCTGCCCGTAGTCTGGAACGCCGACGACCGGACAGCCGCGTTGCGGTCCTCCCTTGACGGTGGTCGACGCGTTGTTGTCCAGGAAGCTCGGCGTGGCGGGCGTCGGCCAAGCCGAATGGGCGGCGCCGGACGGGTCCGCGCAGGATCTGACGGATCGGTTGACCGCCCGGTGCCGGAAGAAACCCGTGGTCGTGCTGGTCGACGAAGCCCACACGCTCACGCGTGACGTCGGCCAACTGCTGCTCAATCTGAGCCAGGAAGTGCGCGCCAACGCGCCATTCCTGCTGGTTGCTGGCCGCGACTTCTTTCCGCGCGAGGCGGTGACACTCGAGCATCTGGTCGATCACATCGACCACGTGTGCCAGTTGGCCGGTAACGCCAACCACGCCGCAATTGGCGGAGACACCGACGGCCAGGGTGGGACGGACGGGGCACCGATCGACATCGACTCGGTTGCCGACTACCCGAAGCTGCGTCGGTTCCTGAAGGCTCACGAAGCGGGGACCCTCCTGCGCGGGGTGCGTGCCCGAGCTGTTGTTGTCCCAGAGCTGCCAGAGATCGATCTTGTCGACGACCCCGACGACAATCTCGTGCTTGCCACTGCTCTCGCCGGCGAGGCTGACTATCTGGTCACCGGAGATCTGGCGTCACCTATTGCACCTGAAGAAGGTGCAGCAGACGAGGATCTTGACGGCACGTGAGCTGACGGAGTTGCTCAACTGACCGTTCCCGACGAACGGGACCGGCCGATGGCCATTCCATGCGGTACGCTGCGTTGGCTTCGTGTTCCTTGATTGCGCTTTCTAAACCGAACTGGCGCCAGCGGCCCCCAGACGACCCACACCACCCCTGAGCCTGGGATCGAGCAGGTCTCTTACCGCGTCGCCAAACATGTTCAGACTGTAAACGGTTACCGTCAGGCAAAGACCAGGCCAGAGAGCCAGCCATGGCGCCTGCTCCATGTACTCACGTCCTCCCCGGCTGAGCAGAGCTCCCCAGCTGGGAATCCCGATGGGCAGGCCGTATCCGAGGAAGCTAAGAGAAGCTATACTCAGGATTACGCCTCCGATGCTGATGCTGAATATGATGATTATGACAGGCATAATATTGGGTAGGACATGCCGGATCAGTGTTCTCCATCTTGAGCTGCCAATCGCCTCCGCCGCCTGAAAATACACATTCTCTTTAATGCCAATAACGGCGCCTCTGACTAGTCTTGAGCCGCCGATGCCTCCTGCTATCCCCAGGACCACTATTATCTGTGGCACACCCCGCCCCACTATGGACATTATGGTTAACAGCAGGAGCAGTCCCGGGTAACACACCCAGGCATCGACAAATCTCTGCACAGCCAGGTCCAATTTACCGCCCAGGAATCCTGAAATGCCGCCTATCAGGACGGCCACCACAACATTGATAGTGGTGGCGGCCAGACCAACAACTATCGAAAGACGAGCACCGTAGATAATGCGGCTCAAGAAGTCTCGCCCAAACTGGTCGGTACCGAGCAGATAGCGGGCTGATGAACCCTGCAGCATGTCGTACAGGTGCATTTCATTATATGGATACGGAGCCAGAATATCGGCAAAGATAGCCACTAGAATCAAGAGCAATACGATAATCCCGCAGGCAGTACCCAGTGGCTTCTCCTTCCACAGCCTGATGCAGAAATCAGCCAGACCGCCACGTCTCTTTGACTCACTTACTGGTGATGGTATCGCTGTGACATCAGTCATATTCCCGATTCCCTCCTCTCATCTATAACGGATCCTGGGGTCTAAATAGAGATAAGTCAGGTCGATAAATAGAACGATCAACATAACTGCGGTGCCGAAAAACAGGTTTACTCCGGAGATCACCGGGTAGTCTTTGTCCTGGAGTGCCGCCACCATGAGGCGACCTAGCCCCGGCAGGTTGAACATGTTCTCCATGATAACCGAGCCACCTACCAGGATAGGCAACTGCATGCCTACCAGGGTAACTACCGGGATGAGGGCATTCTTGAGGGCGTGTAGCAGGATGACTGCCTTCTCGCTCGCCCCCTTTGCCCAGGCCGTCCTGATATAGTCCTGCCTTAAGACCTCCAGCATCGTGGTTCGCGTCATCCGCATTGTCATTGCAGCCATTGACGTCCCCAGGATCAGGCTGGGAATGATAAACACCCCCAGGTTCCCCAACGGGTCGTCCGTGAAAGGAACCCACTCCATCGGTGGCGACCAGCCCCACCAGATTGCCGGGTAGAGCATGACCATCAGAGCCAGCCAGAAGTTAGGCGTTGCCAGGCCGATGATGGCGATGGAGCGCCCCACGTAGTCGGCGGCGGTATCCTGGCGAACCGCCGAGTAGATGCCGACGGGTAGCGCTATCAACAGCCCGATTACGATTGCCAGGAGGCCAAGCTCAAGGGTTACCGGCAGTTTACGGAATATCGTCTCCTCTATCGCCTCCTGGGCGCCAAGGAGTGAGTGGCCAAGGCTGCCCTGGACGAGACCTCGAAAGTGGGACTCACCGGTAACCCAGTCAGGGGTCGGCAACACTCCTATCCAGCGTGCATACTGCACGTGGACGGGCACGTCCAATCCCAGCATACGCTCAAGAGCTTCACGGTCTACCTCCATAGCGATGAAGTCCCACCGACCCAACATTGCGTCTATTGTATTGCCCGGGATGAAGCGGACCGAGAGAAAGACCAGGACGCTCAATATGAACAGGGTGGGGATTATCAGCAATAACCGCCTGATGATATAGGCTCTGATGTAACACTCCTCCTTGTCGTTGCGGTATAAATCCCCGCCTCGTCATTCCCGCGAAAGCGGCAATCCAGAGTAATTTCAAACAATGACATCGTGTGAAGGGGGCTGGGAGGCTTGAGCCCCCCAGCCCCCCCTTTTTCGCTGAGCTCAGCCACAAGGGGTGAAACCCTTAATAACCCATTTCTTTCTTCAGCTCACTATCAATCCAGAGGCGGGCGACGGGGAGATTAAAACCGAGAGGTACCAAATCATCCATTTCACCGTTATAGCCTATGAGCCACGGCTGGGCCAAAAAATACACTGCAGGTTTACCGCCCCATATCTGCCAGTGCTTCTCTATCATGTACATATCTGCCTCTGCAATCAGCCTCTGCTGCTCCTCCATGGTAGTAGCGTTCAGGGCGGCGTCAACCATGGCGTCCACCTCAGGCCACCGGGATCCAGGGCGGTTCCACTGTGCATCCGTCTGAAACCAGCTTACCATCATGACAGGGTCAAAAAGATTGCCCATATTGGTTTGGTGCAAGCCTTCCCAAGTATGCGAGAATACCCTCTCGTGATATACGTCCGCGGTAACTGCATCGATCCCGACATCGACGCCTATCTCGGCCCAGTAGGAGACAATTATTTCAGTAATGTCCGTGTTTCCAACTATGACATTCACGGAGGTCTCGAATCTAGTGCCGGCGGCGCCGCGCGGGTATCCAGCCTCATCAAGGAGCTTCTCGGCAGCTTCCGGGTCATAGGTATAGTATTGTTTGACCTCGGCGGGCCACTCACCAAACGGGATGTAATACCCATTCACCCCTATTATCCCCTGAGGTGTCGTATCTGCAAGACCCTTCCAGTATGTAGCCTTAATGGTCTCAAGGTCGATTGCCATCTGCGTTGCGCGGCGCACGTTGATGTCGTCAAAGGGCGGCACGTTCACGTTAGGAGCAAAAGAACTACCCGACCGAAACCAAATCGGATGCGCTGCGATTTCGGGATTGGTCCGCTGCAGGCTCAGTACCGATGACAATTGGTTTTCGACCCACCGTCTGTAATCAATCCTGCCTGTGCGCATTGCTGACATAATTGTTGCTTCCTCTGGAATAATCAGTACCCTTAACTCGTCAACGTAGGGCAGGCGGTTCTGCGGGTATTTTTCGTCGTAGCCCCAGTAGTCAGGATTCTTGGTCCACGTAATAGAGCTGTCCGCGACGTAGTCAGTCAGCTCAAAGGGCCCGGTGCCGACCACGTTCCTCCAGTCCTTCATGTCACCGTATTGCTCGATTACCTCGGGGGGTGATATGTAAATAAAGTAGTCGACGAGCATAAGCTTTAGCGCAGGGAGGTATGGCTGCTTCAGCTTGACGACCATCGTATACTTGTCGGTGGCCGTTACCGATTCCCATGGTATGGAGACGAATCGGGCGGCGCCACCAACGGGGGTAGGTCCGGCGTCGGCAAACTTGCCCATGCCCAACACACGGTGAAAGTTGTATTCGACATCATCGGCAGTTAGCTCCCGACCGTTCATCGGTGCCTTATCATGCCAGTGAACGCCCTTGCGGATGTGGAAGGTATAGGTGCGCCCGTCCGGGGAAATATCCCAGCTTTCAGCCAGAAACCCTATCATGACCGACACCGGGGTCGGGCCCGACTTAAAGTCCCATACGTCCCTATCTATTCCCCAGTTTCCGATACCTAGCTTCTCCAGGACGCCCGAGATTATCGGGCCCGAATAGGCGGCATAGGGGTCTGGAGCCTGCGGAGACGAGGATAAGTGGCCGGTTATTGTCCCGCCGTACTGTGGCGCAACCACCATCTTGCCGGTGGTGGGGTCGAGCACCATTTCCTTCTCCACGGCGGCGGCCGGCTCCTCTTCTGCGCCAGCGGCCCAGAGGCCGGTTGCGGTCAGGGTCAGGACCAACGCAACCGCGAAGGTCCTTGTGAATAATATTGTTTTCATCATCGTTAGTATCCTTGCTTGGATTTTGTGAGTATTGCGGAGCGACTTGCCGCTTCCTGGCTACTCTCGGGCCCGCAACGCGGACAGCCAGTCTGAGTCAGATTCCAAGAGCGCGCGGCGTGTGACTCACCGGGTTCACCCGGGCTCACGCCGCGCGCGCGTACGGTTCTTTGAGTATCATTCGAGCCTCCTTCTTTTCTAGATCTACGTCAGGATCTGCGTTACACCGCCACGCGTGGCGGTGGTCTGAGCAGCAGCGAGTCTGAATGGCCGGCATCGCCGGGGGTGAGTTTTGCCGGCAGTCAGTCGCCGGCGGGGATCCGGGACGGTTGCGGTGGCCGGGAAGGGCGCGGCGGTCCGCATGCCGGTTCGGCGAGGGACCGAGCCGGCGCCACCGACAGCTACGGCGGCGGTGAAGGCGACGGCATGCGCGGGGTCGCGTACAGGGCGATCAGCCGGAGCAGTTAATTGCTTATCGGTGCGAGAGTTACGGGGGGGGGGCTCCTCACCATTAAGCAAGCTCGCCGCGAACTGATTTTCAGCGATTCCGGGCGAGCGGCTGGCAGGAGGACAGAGTGTCATAAGCATTGACGTGTTATAGGGCACTCAAGCCCTCCGAAGGTGAGGCGAAGCTATACCTGGATGTGGCCCCGTTCAACTGCACGCTCCCACACTAGGCAGCGATTCCGTGAAAGTCAACAGGAAACGGCCCCACTGCCAAAGTTTTTTCGAACCGGCCGAGGTTGGGAGAAATGCGAGTAAAGCGGGCTCAGGGTATGACATTGCGCTGCTCGGGCAGGAGCGGCAGCGTGAGCGCCGTCACGGCGCTGTCCCGGTGCTCAGCCCCCGCCAGGGCCGTCATTCGCCCACAATCGGCCGTCTGCCGATAAGTCCGAGGCGTCGCCCAGTGATCAGGTGGCAGGTGGGCGGCGCCGACGCTTGGGCGCGGGGCCGAGGACCGCCCGCAGAGCGGCCTTGAGATCGTCGACCATGGCCACGCGTGTAACCGGTCCGGGACGGGTACGCACGGCGCGGGCGTGGATGTGCCCACGCGCCCGCTACGGCATAGCGCGCCCGAAGACCATCATGCTGAATCGCCGCCCGCGGCCTGGGGATACCCCCGGCGCCGATTCTGGCAATTGGCGCCCTCGGCGGGCCGTCATTCGCCGGCGATTGGCTGCCTGCGGGCCAGTCGGCGTCCAAGTTGGCCTCATAGCCGCCCGCTGAGCGGCCTCCAGGCCCCGGGGGTACCCCCCGAATCGCCCGGCAACGCCGTCTCCCAGCGCCGCCGGCTCCGCGTTGGCCGCCGCGGCGGCGCTGCGCGTGGTGCACCATGTCGTGCGTGAGGACGTGCACGTCCGCAATGTTGATCGCACGCACCGATCGAGCGGGTTCGCGATAGTGTCCGTTCATACGGCGACCGATAGCGCCGCATGACAGACAACTCGTCAGCCAGCCGGGATTCTTCGCCTGCTGGCGCATCGCGAGCAACTCGACCGAGACACCGGCGACGCGGCACTCGCGGCAGCGTCAACCAGGCGAGGATCTCGGCTTCCGTAACGGGCCGCCCGACGTGCCCTTCTAGCGCAGGCGGCAGTTCGGCGAGCGCTCTTGGCGCACCAACTCTTCACTGAGCCGGAACACCAGTTCGTTCCGCGACAGTGCAGCGTGGAGAGCAATTGGCCAGTCGCCTTGTGGCAACTCGTCGCCGGACAACGCGCGATACGCCGCCCGCACCGCAGCGTCCGGATTCTTTTCCTCGACGACCGCAAGCACGCAGCCGTCAAGAAGTGCGGCGGCGTCCTCTCCTGGGTCAGCAGGCACGAACCGCGGCTCCGCTCGGCGATGGCCCGGATCGCCAGCACCTGATGGCTGCGGAGGTGCGTGATGTTGTTGGGGATCCGCTCGCGCAGATGGGAGTGAAGCAGACCTTCATCTACCAGCGACGGGACGGCGGCGCCGTCGCGGAACGGTCGTGACAGGCTCACGTACGGCCCTTTGAGCAGTGGCGAGCTGCGCGTCCGGTCGAGCGACAGGAGATTCCGCATCTGCGTGTGCAACCCCGCATCGGCGAAGGGACCTTGACGATGATTGACGCTGCGTTACTTCATTGAGGTAAGGGACGTAAGGAAGGGATAATGGCCCTACCGGTCGTGATTGTGCCAGTACATCGCCCCGTACGGCGGCTGTCATGAGAGCCCCACAGCGGGTATTCGCTCCCGGTGCGGGCGCAGCTCCGCCTGCGCTGACCGGGCGCGAGCGGGAGCAGGGGGTATTGACGCAGTGCCTGGCGGACCTGCTTGGCGGCAACGCGCCGCCGCACGACGTGGCGCTGATGGGGCCGCGCGGCAACGGCAAGACCGTGCTGCTCAACTGGTTCGCGAACGCCTGCCGCGACGCTGGTCGGGTGGACGTTGCGCGGCTGTCGCCAAGCCGGATACGGAACGGGCAGGCGGTGGTCGACGCGTTGTTGCCAACGTCCGTCATAAGGAAGATCCTGCCCAGGAAGCTCGGTGTGGCGGGCGTCGGCCAAGCCGAGTGGGCGGCGCCGGACGGGTCCGCGCAGGATCTGACGGAGCGGTTGACCGCGCGGTGCCGGAAGAAACCCGTGGTGGTGCTGGTCGACGAGGCCCACACGCTCACGCGTGACGTCGGCCAATTGCTGCTCAATCTGAGCCAGGAAGTGCGTGCCAACGCGCCACTCCTGCTGGTGCTGGCCGGTACTCCGGGCCTGCCGGCGCATCTCGCTGCCATGAACGCCTCCTTCTGGAGCCGCTTGGGCGAGGGCCGCCTGGGCATTGCCCTGCTGAGCTACGCAGGCGCCCGGGCCGCTCTCGTCGAGCCGCTGGCCGCCCATGACGTAGACATCGAAGGCGAGGCCCTCCACGCGATCATCGAGCACAGCCAGCGCTATCCGTACTTCATTCAGCTCTGGGGTGAGGCCCTGTGGAAACAGCGCTTGGCCATCGAAGCCACCCGGCTGACGGCCGCGCACGCGGACGCGGCGCGGCCCCACGTGATCGCTCGGATCACGGACTACTACCAGGACCGCTATCGGGAACTGGAGGCGCGCGGCCTGCTGCCGGCGGCGGTCGCGGTGGCGTCGCTGTTCCATGCAGAGACCACTACTGCAACCGATCACGACCTCGATGCCGCCCTCGCCGCAACCGGCGGCGATGCCGCGGACCGGCTGGCGGCGCGAGAGGAACTGAACAGCCTGGGCTACATCTGGAGCCCGCCGGCCCAACTGCCGCCGGTCGTCTGGGTGGCAGGCATCCCGTCGCTCATGACGTACGTCCACGACCACGACCCGCCGCTCCGCCCACCCGCGGCCGACCCCGGCAGCAACCGAGAGTTGCGGTAGGAATGCGCATTGCTGCGCACCCCTCGCGCAGATCCGGACATGGTCGCTAAACCATCCGGCTCCTACCTCGGGTGCCAGAATATGTCTTTGGGAAGTTCGAATCGCCGGATGATACGTGTGAGACGGGAAAGTTGGATTTCGTCATTCTCCCCTGACACTTCAAATGATAGGATCTCGCCTCACCATTTACGTCTCCATGATAGATTCTGCGATGGCTACCCTTCCCGAGTCTGCGGTCAACCTCAAAGCGCTTGTCATGGGTCGTGAGGATAGCTATCACAACTCGATACTTTAGTGGATTTCGACGCGGCATGGGCTCTATGCAGCGATTGAAGGCACAGCTATTCTAGTGGTTTGTACGCTCGTATTCGTAGGCTTTCCGATTATCTCCTCGCTTATAGCCTCCGCAAACATTCGGTAATACTTTGGTTCTGCGGGGAAAAATACTAGTCCTGGGTCGCCTTTCTCTCGAGCGAGTTCAAATTGTTTCTGGATCAATTCCTGCAAGTCTTCGAGAGCTGAAGAAAACTCTTCAGAGACTCCGACCAAATCCATTTCCAGGCATAAGGCACACCATTTCCCGTCTTCTTGATATCCGACGACGTGTAGCAGAGTGGATAGATACCGGTCGTCTTTCATATTACCCTCCGAAGAGTTATAGTGGAGTTCACTATTCTCCGAGATTTAGCAGTTTAACACCTATCTAATTTAGCCTAACACAGAAAAGAATCCTTGTCAAGTGACGCTCTCCTTCCAAGAAGGACTGCAAGGGGGGCAATAGGCCAGCAACCGTCCGTGGCGCAGCCGTACCCAACCGGGCGCAAGAAGGAGCAGGGGGTGCTGGCGCAATGCATGGCGGACCTGCTTGGCGGTAACGCTCCGCCGCACGACGTGGCGCTGATGGGGCCGCGCGGCAACGGCAAGACCGTGCTGCTCAACTGGTTCGCGGGCGCCTGCCGCGATGCTGGACGGGTAGGCGTCGCACGGCTGTCGCCAAGCCGGATACGGACCGAACAAGCCGTGGTCGACGCGCTGTTGCCAATCTCCGTCATAAGGAAGATCCTGCCCAGGAAGCTCGGTGTGGCGGGCGGCGGCCAAGCCGAGTGGGCGGCGCCGGACAGGTCCGCGCAGGATCTGACGGGGCGGTTGACCGCGCGGTGCCGGAAGAAACCCGTGGTCGTAGGAACACGTTCGCCAAGACGGGGGAAACGACGCCCTGAACGCAAAAGGTAACCTTCGTCTTCCGGGTTGTCGTTGCCGGATTTCGACGGGTCTGGGCCACCGCTTAGCGATCCCGGGATCGGGATGGAGTGGCTAATGGTGATTTTCTCCTCGCTGACCAGCACCTCCTTCACGAGAAGGCGAACGATGCGCTGGCGCTCTGGGATGTCCAGGGTGGTGGCGGATGTGCGCAGCCGCGCCAGAAAACCTGTCAGGGTCTCGGCGATCCGAAGATAGGTCTCCCGGTCCTTGGCTTGATCGACAACGGATTGCAGTTCGCGATGCAGAGCCTGTTCCTGCCGGCGCAGCTCGGGCATTCTGGCGCGCAACTCGTCGATTGTGATCAACTCTTCCTGATAGGCGTTGACTAGACGGTCGATGCTCTTGCGGATCCTGACCAGGCGGTGCCGCAGGTCGATCTCGCGCTGCTGGTTGGGATCGGAGGCACGCGCCGCCTCCAGTCGGCGGTCGATCTCGGCGCCAATCAGTGCCGGTTCCTCAAGCAGGCGGACGACTTCGCTCCACACGATCTCATCGAGCAGATCCTGGCGCACCGGCCGGCTGTCGCACAGCGGCCCGTTGAGATGGCGCCAGGAATCGGAACCCAGGCAGCGGTAGTAGGAGATCTTGCGGGCACTCGTCTGAGCGGATGTACGGGACAGCGCATAGCCGCATCTGCCGCACGAGAC
Source organism: Spirochaetia bacterium (assembly GCA_965262935.1). Taxonomy (GTDB): domain Bacteria; phylum Spirochaetota; class Spirochaetia; order SZUA-6; family Bin103; genus Bin103. The sequence goes on from OZ253572.1 coordinate 4,932,138, forward strand.
CAGTCCCTGCACCACGCTCGGCGTCTTGGTGCGCCGCGGTGAATGAGTCTTGTTCGTCTCCAGCCGCTCTTCGGCCAGGGCGAAGGTCTCTTCGCTGACGACCGCCGGGACCGGGATCTCGATCCACTCTGCGCGCGGTTTTTCGTGACCGCCGGTGGTCGCGCTGACCACACCGCCGCTCAGGCGCACCGGACGCGTCACACACTTACGCGGCATTTGCCGGGTCTTGCCGAAACAGGCTTTCCCCTTATACGCCGGGTTGCGGAGCATCGCCCACACCGTCGATCGTTCCCAGCGCGAGGCCCCGATGGACGTGGGCACGGCGCGCTCATTGAGTTTGCGGGTGATCGCCCCGATGCTCAGGTGCTCACCGGTGTAGTAGCGGTAGACATCGCGAACCACCGAGGCCTGCGGCTCGACGATTTCGTAGAAAGCATCGCTGTCCGGGGTTTTCTTGTGGTAGCGGTAGCCATAGGGTGCGCCGCCCAGCACGGCGACTTCGCCGCGGCACGCCCGGTGGCGTTTGCCACGCCGGGAACGTTCGAGAATCTGCGCGCGTTCGTACTCTGCGATCATGCCCTGGAACTGGACGAGCAGATGGTCTTCGGGGGTTTCCATCGACGGCGCGTTCAAGAACACGACTTCGACGCCCTGGCGGGCCAGCTCCTCGATGATCAGAACCTGGTACGCATAGCGGCGGCTCAAACGGTCCGGGGAATGCACCAGAACCGTGTCGATGCGTCCTTCTGCGGCGAGGTCCCTGACTCGCTCGAGCCCCGGGCGTTCGAGAACGGCGCCAGTGTAGCCATCATCCTCGATGACCATGTCCGCCGCGACTCGGTAACCATGATTGTTCGCATAGGCGATCAGGGCCTCGGTCTGGCTGGCGATCGTGTTGCTATCTCTCTGCTGGTCGCCCGATACCCGCGCGTAGAGGGCTGCGATTTTCATGGTCGTCTCCTATGTCCTGCACCCGGACCGGGATCTTGTGAGCCCGATCGGGCACCAGAATCGCGTAGGCGTTCTGGAGTTTGGCGTCGAGCAGGCGATCGAAGGCACAAACGAGGTGAACAGTGGGTTGATTCCACCGGCGCCGTTCAGCCATAGCGATCCGCCTCCGAGAAAAACCGTCTCAGAGCCCGCGCAACGATCTCCCCGATTGAGAGGCCACTGCTCCTGGCATGCGCTCGCAAAGTCTGCGCTGTAGTGTCCGGAATCTTGATCGTGATGGGGATCAGGGCTTCGGTCGGCTCGGCCGGCTGGCCCATGGCGCGCGCGTCCTGGAGGTAGCGATAGGACTGACGCCGCGACAGCCCGAACCGCTGCGACAGCTGCAACGCGACATCGCTCGCCGTCATGCCCTGAGCAAGCAGCGTGTAGGCGACATTGAGGCGCTCGACCTTCTGGGCGCGTGTCGACCGGGCCATTTGCCATAAGCATATTACCTCTTACGTCTCAAATCAATCATGGGACGCTCTCGCCATGCCACGATCTGACGTTCAAAGCGGAAGTTACCTTTTGCGTTCAGGGCGTTACGATTGCCCCCTGCGGCGTGCCCATGCCCGCGTCTGTCCATGATTCACCGTCCATGACGCCAGCGTTCAGCCATTTCCGGATCAGACGGATGACCCACCTGTCGCCGATACCCGTCTGTCAATTTCGGCTGGTTGTGCTATTATGTCGTCATAAAGCGACGCAAAATGACGACGGCCATGACATTTTTCTCGCACTGCCGTGCAGACAACAAGCCATGACGCCCTACCGCCCCCGCACACTGACGGCGCCGCGCTCGTCCTTCTTTCTGTTCGGTCCGCGCGGCACCGGCAAGACCACCTGGGTCCGCCACGAATATCCGGATGCGCATCGAATCGATCTGCTCGACGAGGCCCTGTATCAGAGCTATCTGGCGGACGTCGGACGATTCGCCGGCGAGCTGCAGGCAGTCGCCTCCGGCGGATGGGTGTTCGTGGACGAGATACAGCGGCTGCCCAGTCTGCTCAACGAAGTGCATCGCCACATCGAAGACAGCGGTCTCCGCTTCATCCTGACCGGGTCATCGGCGCGGAAACTGAAGCGAGCCGGCGTCAACCTCCTGGGCGGGCGCGCGGTCCACACTCGCATGTATCCGTTCCTGCCGCATGAGTTGGGAACCGACTTCGATCTCGACACCGTGCTCCGGCACGGCAGCCTGCCGGTAATCTGGAACGCCGACGACCGGGCAGCCGCGTTGCGGTCCTACGTCCAGCTCTACCTGAAAGAAGAGATCAAGGGCGAAGCGTTGGTGCGGAACCTGGCCGGCTTCGCGCGCTTCATGCCGGTCGCCGCCCTGTTTCACGGCCAGACCCTGAACATCGCATCTGCCGCCCGCGATGCCGAGGTCAGCCGGACAACCCTGGCCGGCTACGTGGATATCCTGGAGGACACACTCGTGGCGTTTCGTCTGCCCGCGTACGATCCGAAGCTGCGAGTCCGGGAACGGAAGCACCCGAAGCTGTACTGGATCGATCCCGGATTGGCACGGGCGGCGGCCGGACGCTTCCGCGATCTCGACCCGCGCGAACGCGGCCCCCTGTTCGAAGGCTGGATCGCCACCGTGCTCGCCAGTTATCGGCGACTACCACGGAGCGTTCGACGAGATGTACTACTGGGCGCCGGCACAAGCGCGGGACACCGAGGTCGACTTCCTCCTGTTGCGTGACGGCGACTCGATCGCCATCGCGGCCAAGGCGTCCGCACACGTCCACGACCATCACCTGGCGGGGCTCCGTGCCGTCGCTCCGTTGCCCGGCCTGCAGCGCCGGATTCTGACCTACCCGGGTCCGCGCCGCATGCGCAGCCCGGACGGAATCGACATCTGGCCGCTGCCCGACCTCCTGGAAGCCCTGGCAACCGACCGGCTCTGGTAGCGGTCACTCAAGTGGGGAGTCCGTACCGATTTCGTCGATCAGCTCAGCGATCACGGCGACGGGGCTGTCGTCCTCGCCGATGAGTTCGATGGGTTCGTAATCGGGGTTAAGGGGTTCCAGGACGATGGAGATGTGGCGCCAGCCAGCCGTCTTCGTCTGCCGTCTTTGCGCTTCGGTAGCGCTTGACGGTGAACCGTTGTCCGGTGTCCGGTCAATAAAGAAACCGGGTTTGACAGCCTCGCCGCACATGTGCTAAGGTATCGCTATTGGGACTTGAACGGATGCCGATGATGCATGACTACGCGATCCAGCCCTGCGACGGTTTGACGCCACTGGCGCCCCACAGCCGCCGACGCGGTCCATCCGTTCGCCCTGCCCCCCCCCCCGCAACTCCTTATACAGCAAGCACTAAGCTTTCGAACTGAGGGCGCCGCGCGCCGCGCGCTCCACTTCATCTGCGCCTCCGCTACCCCGTCCGCCTGCATGGCGGGCCGCCGGCGTTGCCGGTCACTCACCTTCGCTGCGTCGGTGTCCACCGCCCCGCGCGGTGCTCCGAGCTCACGCCCGCGTACGCGTTCACGGAGGTGCTCGATGCAGAACTGACTCGGACTCGGGGCTGGCGCCCTCGCTTTCCGGGCACCTGCGATTGCGGGTGTACCTCGAGAGTGGGCGAGGGCTGCACAGCGCAACCAACACTCTCGAATATCAGGAGCCAAACGATGCAACACGCAGTCTTTCGAAAGATCCTGGCGGTACTGTTCGGTCTCGTCCTCGCCGCCACCGGCCTCTGGGCGAGTGCCGCGGAGGAAGGGGAGCCGGCCGCGGCGATGGAAAAGGAAATGGTGATGGACCCCACCACCGGCCAGATGGTGACGGCGCCGGAGTATGGCGGGACATTTACCCATGCCACAAAGGGCGACTATCCGGTTGCTGACACCTGGTTCCAGCACGGGCCGGGAGCTCTTCTCGCTCCTGTTGTGGAGAAGCTGGGCATTGCGGACTGGGCAATACCGAGGGACCAAGATAGCCTCAATTCAACAGGCCCGGTGCTGGGAATTCCCCTAAGAGGGCAGCTGGCTGAAAGCTGGGAGCAACCCGACCCACTCACTCTTATCTTCCACATCCGTCAGGGCGTTCACTGGCATGACAAGGCGCCGATGAACGGTCGGGAGCTGGATGCCTCTGACATCGAATACAACCTTCACCGTGTGACGGCTCTCGGCAGCGGCTTCACCGAACCTAGCCCCACTGGCAGTATCAAGGGTTTGCCAATCGAATCGATAGCGGCCACCGATAAGTGGACGGTTGTTGTGAAGCTGAAGGAGCCAAGCCTTGCGGCGCTGATGTGGCTCGCCATCGGACAAACGGGCACCATATTACCCCCCGAGGTAATCAAGCAGCAGGGCGACGTCAGAGATTGGAGGAACCTGGTCGGCACTGGGCCCTATATGCTGACTGACCGGGTCGAGGAAAGCTCGGCAACCTACGAAAAGAATCCTGACTACTGGGGCTACGACGAAAAATACCCGGAGAACCGCTTGCCCTATACTGACAGCATAAGGCTTCTGGTCATGCCTGAAACGGCGACAATTCTGGCGGCGCTACGCTCGCGTCAGCTTGATTATACGGGTGCCATCGGCGCATCTTCAATAACATCGCTCGACCAGGCAGACAGCCTCAAGCGTACTAACCCTGAGATCGTGCAGTGGCCGGTGTTCGGGCGGTCGGAGACTGCCCTTGGTTTTGACGCTGTCAATCCGCCTTTTGACGACCTGAGGGTGCGCAAGGCGATGCAGATGGCAATTGACCCCGAGACGATGAACAATGCCTACTTCAAGGGTTTAGGAGTCGCAACTCCTCACGGGTGGGTAAGGCGCCCGGGGTATAACATCCCATTTGCAGAGTGGCCCGAAGAGGTCAAGAAGGGCTATATGTATGACCCGGAAGGTGCCGAGGCGTTGCTCGATGCGGCTGGATATCCCCGCGGTTCGGACGGCATTCGGTTCAAGACGAAGATGACTCACTACCAGCCGGTCGACATAAACCCTATGCAAGCAGAGGTTGAATACTGGCGTGAGATCGGCGTTGACGTAGAGATTGAGGTAGTCGACGCGCCTACGCTTGTCGATCGCATAAAGAATCACACTTATGAGGGCATGATCACTTCGAATCTGGCTGTTGACTGGTGCCCGCCCTGCGCGGTAGACCAATCGTACTCGACCAGTCCGTGGAATCGTCCCGGCATAAAGGACTCGGTTTTTGACGCCATGGCTGACGCCGCCGACGCCGCTGCCACCCTCGAGGAGCAGCAGAGGCTGGTGGGAGAGGCGGATATGTACGTGATAGAGAGGCACTGGTACCTATGGGGTCCGATGGCCCCATTTATTCTCGCGCACCAGCCGTGGGTCAAAGGTTATAACGGTGAATTCGATCTGGGGGCCGTCAATTACGGCTTGATCTATGCCCGCCTCTGGATTGATAGCGCGATGAAGGAAGCGATGGGCTATTAGGGCTTACTCTTCTCGCTGAGCTTGGAGTAGGAAGGGGGCTGGGAGGCTGTCGCTTCGGAGCGCGGTTCCCAGCTCCCTTTCTCATTGAATGACGAGGCGTGTGACATGAGAGCCTATCTCATCAGACGGTTACTGCTGATAATCCCCACCTTGTGGATATTGACCACCCTGGTCTTTCTGTCGGTGCGCTTCCTCCCCGGCGATACAGTAGATGCGATAATAGGTGAAGTGGAGGCCCAGGGTGTCGAGGTAGACCGTGCAGCAATAGAACGCATGCTCGGATTGGACGTGCCTGCCTGGGTGCAGTATGGACGCTGGATAGGAGTGTTGCCGACCCCCCACTGGATTACCGGCGAGTCCGAATTCAACGGTTTCCTCCAGGGCACCCTTGGCGACTCACTGCTTGGCTTCAGATCCGTAGAGGAGAAGATAATAGGCAGAGTTCCGGTAACCATACAGCTTGGCGTCATGGCAATCGTAATCGGGCTGCTAATAGCCCTGCCAGTCGGCATCTACTCGGCGATTCGCCAGGATACGGCCGCCGACTACGCGGGGCGCTCCATCGCCATCATCGGCTTGGCCACGCCCAACTTCTGGCTCGGCATCATGGTCATGATCTACCCGGTCATCTGGTGGGGCTGGGCGCCGCCGCTGGAGCTGGTTGCCTTCACCGAAGACCCGCTCGGGAATCTGGCGGTGTTCATCATTCCCAGCCTGATTCTGGGAACGGCGTCGGCTGCGGGCACCATGCGGATGACGCGTACCATGATGCTGGAGGTGCTGAGGCAGGACTATATCAGGACCGCCTGGTCCAAGGGCCTCAAGGAGAGGGTCGTAGTTGTGAGGCACGCCATCAAGAATGCCCTCATCCCGGTGGTTTCGCTGGTAGGCCTGCAGCTGCCTATTCTGGTAGGTGGCTCCGTGATCATGGAGAACATATTCAACCTGCCGGGGCTGGGTCGGCTCATGGTGCAGGCACTGAGTGACCGAGATTACCCGGTGGTCTCCGGAATCAACCTGTTTTTCGCCACCGGCGTGGTTGGGATCAATCTGCTGATCGACCTGGTCTACGCGGTCTTGGACCCCAGGGTTCGCTACGACTGAGTTGTTTCTCAGAGCTGGTCAAGGAGAAGCCGTTGAGCATCATCGCCGGGGTGGTCATCAATGCCAGGGTTCGCTATGACTGAGTTCTTTCGCAGGCTGGTCAGGGAGAAGCCGCTGGGTATTGTCAGCGGGATTGTGATATTGCTCTTGATTATCGTCAGTATCTTCGCTGATGTTCTGGCCCCCTATCCACACTACGAAATGCACCTGGTAGACAGGCTGACTGGCCCATCAGCCCAGTATCTCCTGGGTGCCGACCAGTTGGGCCGAGACCTCCTGAGCCGCCTTATCTACGGGGCTCGTCTTTCGCTGGTTGTCGGTCTGGCAGCGACCACGGTCAACGTTCTGGTGGCTGTTCTGCTAGGCGGCACCTCAGGATTCCTCGGCGGCAGACTGGACTTGGTGGTGCAGCGGTTCGTCGATGCCTGGATGTCTTTCCCGGGACTGCTGCTGCTGTTGACCATCATCTCCATCGTGGGCCAGGGGTTGTTGCAGCTCATCCTGGTCCTGGGCATATCGGGAGGCATCGGCGGCTCGAGAGTGATCCGAGGCGCCGTCATCGGCATCAAGGAAGACGACTACCTGCTTTCGGCGACAGCAACCGGCAGCTCAACAATGCGATCGCTTGTCCAGCACGTCCTGCCCAACATCATGCCGGTCGTCATCATCATATTCAGCATCACCATTGGCGGCGTCATCATTGCCGAGGCTTCTCTGAGCTTCCTGGGATTCGGACTGCCGCCGCATGTTCCGAGCTGGGGCGGCATGCTCAGCAGGGAAGGGCGCGAATTCATGGAGATAGCGCCAGGGCTCGCTTTCTGGCCTGGTCTCTGCCTGACGATTGTCGTGTACTGTTTCAACATGCTCGGCGACGCCACGCGGGACCTGCTCGACCCCAGGCTCAGGGGCGGTGGCGGGCGTCTCGGTGCCGCTGCCTCGACCCACTGAGGTGCGATCCGAGCCGGGTCAGCCAGCGGGAGCGGCGTGCAGGTGGAGGGTGGTGGTGATCCGCACGCAGCCGCGCAGGGTGCGGGCCACCGGACACCGGTCGGCATGAAAGCCGTGGGCGCGCTCGGCCGCGGCGCGCTGGGCCGGGTTCAGCTTCAGGTGGTAGTCGACGTGGATCGCGCGGACTACCAGAACCGCGCCGTCCTTACCGATGTAACCGGTCGCCTGACTGGTGAGGTATCCCTCGCCAGCCGGTATGTCGCGCGCTTCCAGCGCGCCTCCCAACGTCCCGGTCAGTCACCCGGCGGCGGCCGCCACCACGTAGTCCAGCGTCGTGGTATGCGGCGCATGCTGCCCGGGGTCGACGCCGTAGTGCTCGGCTGACCGCCTATCGATGACGCACCCTGACGGCACCGCTCTCATCCTTCGAGGCCCTGTATCAGAGTTATCTGGCGGACGTGGGACGATTCGCCGGAGAGTTGCAGGCAGTCGCCTCCGGCGGATGGGTGTTCGTGGACGAGATACAGCGGCTGCCCAGTCTGCTCAACGAAGTGCATCGCCACATCGAAGACAGCGGTCTCCGCTTCATCCTGACCGGGTCATCGGCGCGGAAACTGAAGCGAGCCGGCGTCAACCTCCTGGGCGGGCGCGCGGTCCACACTCGCATGTATCCGTTCCTGGCGCATGAGTTGGGAACCGACTTCGATCTCGACACCGTGCTCCGGCACGGCAGCCTGCCCGTAATCTGGAACGCCGACGACCGGGCCGCAGCGTTGCGGTCCTACGTCCAACTCTACCTGAAAGAAGAGACCAAGGGCGAAGCGCTGGTACGGAACCTGGCCGGCTTCGCGCGCTTCATGCCGGTCGCCGCCCTGTTACACGGCCAGACCTTGAACATCGCTTCCGCCGCGCGCGATGCCGAAGTCAGCCGGACCACGTTGGCCGGCTACGTGGAGATCCTGGAGGACACGCTCGTGGCGTTCCGGCTGCCCGCGTACGCTCCGAAGCTGCGCGTCCGGGAACGGAAGCACCCGAAGCTGTACTGGATCGATCCCGGATTGGCACGGGCGGCGGCCGGGCTCTTCCGCGATCTCGACCCACGCGAACGCGGCCCCCTATTCGAAGGCTGGATCGCCACCGTGCTCGCCAGCTACCGCGACTACCACGGAGCGTTCGACGAGATGTACTACTGGGCGCCGGCGCAAGCGCGGGACACCGAGGTCGACTTCCTCCTGTTGCGTGACGGCGACTCGATCGCCATCGAGGCCAAGGCGTCCGCACGGGTCCACGACCGTCACCTGGCGGGACTCCGTGCCGTCGCTCCGTTGCCCGGACTGCAGTCCGGACGGAATCGACATCTGGCCGCTGCCCGACCTCCTGGAAGCCCTGCAATCCGACCGGCTCTGGTAACGGTCACTCAAATGGGGAGTCGGTACCGATTACGTCGATCAGCTCCGCAATCACGGCGACGGTCGTCGCGCAACCGGCGCGCCGTGTCCCTCATGTCCAGGTATCGTGCCAGCTTGCGGAAGTGGCGGGTCATGGCCCCTTCGTCGTGCAGTTCGTTGGCTGTAATCTCGATCACGTCGTAGCCACCGTTGCGCAGCCAGGCGCGGATCTCGCGGTCGCGTTCCGCGGTCTCGGGATTGCCGTGCAACTGGCCACTCAGCCCGTCAAGGTAGATGCATACGCCCTCGTCGGGATCATGGTCCTCGGATCGATAGATCACATCTGGTGTCGTTGTACCAAGCGCCCGGTTCAAGCGGACCTGCTCCCCACGGACCCCTTCACCGAACCCGGCGGCGCGCAACAGGTGACGCAGCCGCGTTTCCGCGTTGTTGACCGGCAGTCCGTTGTCACGTGGCTCGCCGGTAACGTGCATCGGAGGAATTTCGTGCCTGAATGAGAGACTCGCTCCCCACTCATCGAGCCGTGCGCAGGCGGTTCCCCGATCCAGATGAGTATGGTAGTAGGCGTTGCGAAACGTCTGCAGGCAGTCGATGCATGACGACGAGCACGCTGCCGGACAGTTGCTTACGACCTCGCGGGCCGCTTCCACGACATCCGCAAAGCGGTCGCAGAGTCGCTGCAGAAGCCCTGATCCGCCCGGCATGGGATCCCACAACAACCCGTCGACTTGGTCCCTGTTGACGTGGCCGATCACGAGTATCTGGAGGTCATCCATGTGCATATCAAGCACTCGGGTGGCTCCGAAGCGCAGCGCCTCCAGAACGCTATACGCGGTCTTCGCGTCGTCACAGGAGGGAAGCGAGAGCGCGTCCGCCACCACGTCGGCGTAGAAGCCGATCGACCGGGGAGCTCGCCCACAGCGTTCTCGGTGGCTGTCGGTAAACTGGCTCCGTTGACGCTCGGAGGAGAGCGGCGCAGGTCATCGGGAGATATGCCCAGCGAGTGCGCGTGCTCCTGAATCCAGGGTAACGACGTGTCGAGCCCGGCGTACTCCACCTTCATTCGGCCCCAGGGTTCGAGTCCAAGGGCCTGCCGCGAGGACAGCGCCACTTCCCGCAACACCTGGAAGCGCAGGAACTTGCGACGCTCCTGCTGGTGCCGGCCACCGCCGCCCGATTCACGGCGGGCGACTTGCCACACTTCCGGAACCAGCGCCCGAGACAGCGTCTCGTCGTCTTCCAGCAGATCGTCGAGATAGCCCACCAGATCGCCCACGGACCTTGGGCTGGCCTTGATCCCGTCGGCCATCATCGCCCGCAGCCGGAACCGCCGCGCGTGGTCCTTCATCCATCCCGCCTGGAACGCGGCGTCCTGCCGGTTGTCGCAGAATACCAACAGGCGGCGACGCTGCGCGTGGTGCACCATGTCCTGCGTGAGGACATGAACGTCGGTACGAAGCCGTGAACTACCGGGCGCAACAACGGCCGATCATATCTGCGCGCCGCGGCGCCGAGCGTCAACCAGGCGAGGATCTCGGCTTCCGTAACGGGCCTCCCCACAAGCCGTTCCAGTGCGGGCGGCAATTCGGCGAGTGCTTTTGGGGCTCCCAACTCTTCGTTGAGCCGGAACACCAGTTCGTTCCGCGACAGTGCAGCATGGAGCGCATTCGGCCAGTCGCCTTGCGGCAACTCGTCGCCGGATAACACGCGATACGCCGCACGCACTGCCGTGTCCGGATCGTTTTCCTCGTCGACCGCAAGCACGCATCGGTCAAGGATCGAGGCGGCGTCCTCTCCGGGATCAGCAGGCACGAAGCGCGGCTCTGCCCATACTTCCTGCTCGTAGTCTTCGCCGACGGTCGTGACCGCGTCCGCCGGTACGCCGAAGAACCGTCCCGCGAACGAGCGAGCGGCCTCGGGATCGCAGTCGTCGACGATGGTCGCGGAGGTCGCGACGCAGGTCGTTTGGTTTCGCTCGACACCGCAAAACGCCCGCAACCGCCGGACCAGGCATGCCGTCTCTGCTTCGAGAGCGCCGGTGAAGGTGTGCGCCTCGTCGAACACCAGATAATCCAGTCGCGCATCGGCGAACAGTTGAATGTCCTGCTGCCGAGTCAACAGCAACTCAAGCTGCTTGACGTTGGTGAGCAGTATCCTCGGCTGCCGTCCGGCTGTGCGCATCATCTGCCGTGAGCACACTTCCTCGGACGGATACACCGTCTCGCCGCTTCCGTCGCGCCGCGCCCGTTCGAGCCGTGCCTCATAGTCGGCCCGCGACGCACCAGGACGCAGCCTCACGCCCGCCACGTCGGCCTCGCCCTCCGGCGTCTTCCCAACGTAGATGCCGAACGGAATCCCAGTACCGGCCAACAAGCCCCGCAGCCGCATGAGCTGATCTTCTGCCAGGGCGTTCATCGGATAGACAATCACCGCGCTGATGCCCGGCGGTGCTCCATCATCCCGCAGCTTCAAACACTGGCTCACGATGGGATACAGGAAACACTCCGTCTTGCCCGAACCGGTTCCTGTCGAGACGAGGGTGGTCCGCCCGCCGGCAATGGCCCGGATCGCCACCTCCTGGTGACTGCGCAGGTGGGTGATGTTGTCCGGGATCCGTTCCCGCAGATGCGGATGGAGCAACCCTTCCTCCACCAGCGACGAGACAGACCCACCGTCCCGGAACGGTCGTGACAGGCTCACGTACGGCCCTTTGAGCAAGGGCGAGCGACGAGTCCGGTCGAGCGACAGGAGGTCCCGCATCTGCTTGTGCAGTCCCGGATCGGCGAAGGGGTACGCGGTAAGCTGGTAGCGCAGGAAGCTACGGACGACGTTCTCGATGTATGCGATGGGATTCAGAGCCATGACGTTACTGAGTATCCTCCTGGGCTGCGTATCGCCTTGAATCCCTTGCAGTTGCTGGCGCCCGCGCGAAGCCGAACCAGTCGGGCCGGCAGGTCTCTTTCCATTCTTACCGTACAGCCACGACGGCCTCTGCACCCATGCTCAGCGAGCACCGTGGATCGGCGTCGGACGCGCTGCTGCTTGTATCCGCGCCCGCTTGCGGACGCCGGTCATACGCTGTCGCCAATCGATGAGTGAGAGGCTAACGCCGAAGTGATTCGCCAGCAGATCGGGGGAGCGCAGACGCCAGGATTCGCGAAGCAGGCCTTCCGCAGGTACTAGCAGGCACCCGGCCAGCCAATCGGCCTCCTCCTCCTGCTCGCTATTGAGTACTGCACAGAACAGAAAACCCTCGCGAGACAACTGAGTGTCGTCCGAGCGGTGGTTGAGGAGTGTGTGTGCGAGCTCGTGGCACAAGCTGTAGGTTCGGCGCCGACGGGATTGGCCCGCGTTAAGGATGACCAGCTTTACAGCGCGGTGCGAGATGGTCACCGCCGACCAGCTCTGCGACTCAGTCACCGTGAGTTGGGTGATGCTGGCCTCGGAAAGCCCGGTGATCTCGTCCGGCGTCGCTACCCGCACCCCAAGAGATGCAGCCAGCGCGTATGCGTCGAGTGGCGCATCCGGCGAGATACCGAGGGCCTGCCGGTACTCACCCGACGCCCGCTCACACCAAGCCTTGAATCCACGGCGCATCAACCAGTGCCTTCGTCCTCTATCAGCATCCTCTGAGCCGCCAGGATCAGGTCCTGGAGTGCGGCGGCAGTCTCGACGGACATGGTCTTGGCGCTACGGAAGTGAACAGCGACAGTGGGGTGGTTATGGCTTCCGGGACTGAAGCCCAATACGTTCGCGGGGTCGAGTTCAAGCCATCGGCACAGCTTGGTGAAGTTCGCCAAGTCCGGAAGCTGGCCGTTCTCGACTCGCGATAAGGTGGCCGGCGAAAGGCCGATCGCGCGCGCAGTAGCTCGAATTCCGACTTTGCCGCGTTTCTGGGCCACCAATCGCCCAAGCGACCGCAGAGACGAAGAGTCCGACATTTTTCCACCTCGCGCGAAGTGCTTGACATGTGAAACACTCCAAGTTACCTTCGGTGTGTATCATCGGTGGAACACTTTGACAGAAGCCGCTGATCGTATCAACACGTCTGCGCCTCGAACGGCGTACGGCGTACATAGGGGGCCACCATGACCGTGCCTGACGACCGCAAGGAAGCGCTCAAGGACCAGAAGCCTCAGGGCGCGACCATCAAGATCGACCGAAGCGAATACTGTGTACCTTGGCAGGAAGACGGAACGATCCACTTGACCGGCTTGGAAATACGTAAGGTGCCGGACCCACCCATCGATGAGAAGCGCGATCTGTTCGAGGTCGTACCCGGCGGATCTGATCGCAAGATCGAGGACGCCACTGTAGTCGAGATCCACGACGGAATGCGCTTCTTTACGGCCCCGAGGCAGATCAACCCTGGCCATGGGCACCCCGAGGTTGTCCTGTCCCACACCTTGAGCGGTGTGCTATTGTCGCGTTGAGGACCGCTGTGCTACCGAGTGAAGACCGGGAGTGCCTCGAAGCGCGCCAACTCGAATTCAGCGAAGTAGTCGAGCGTCGGATGACCTGCGTGGTGTTACACAGCTTCCCGCTGCCAAAGGGGCTGCGTCCTAGCCGGTCGGATCTCCTCGTGCGGTTGACTCCAGGCTATCCGGACATACCGCCGGACATGTGGTGGTTCGATCCACCGATAGTGCGGCCAGACGGCGAGCCAATCCCGCAGACCCAGGTTCATGAAACCTACCTAGGTCGAAGATGGCAACGCTGGTCCCGCCACCTCAACACGGGACAGTGGAGCCCTGGCGTTGACTCACTTGAAACTTTCCTCGCCCTCGTCAGCCAAGAGTTGGCTCGTGCTGCATGAGCATCACCCTTGTCCTTCCGGATCCGATCATCAACGATCTGCTCCGGAAGACTGCTCTGCCCGTTGAGAGCGCTGGCGTTCTGCTCGCCCGCAGGCATCGAGCCCTCAGCGGGGACACTCGGCTGCTCGGGCGAGCGCTGTACTGGGTACCTGCGGAAGCCTACTGGGATCGATCGCCTTCGTCGATGTCGATCACCCCCGAAGGTTATGTGCCAGCACTCGGACTGGCGGAACGGGACGGCGCGATCGCCATCTGGTTGCACACACATCCGCGGGGTGCTCCCTTGCCGAGCAAGAGAGACATGGTCGTGGACGACGCCATAGCCGAAGTATTTCGTCTCCGCAGTGGTTCACAGTACTACGGAACGGTGATCGCCTCCCCGAACGGACCAACGCTCGACCTTACTGGCACCTTGCAGAAAGAAGCCATGGCCACTGAACCAATTGACCGCTTTTGGTTGGTAGGGGACCGCTGGCGGCTGCAGCCAGCGTATGATCGGAAGGTGCAGCACGTTGACATGGCCATGTTCGACCGCAATGTTCGAGCGTTTGGCGCATCCGTACAGCAAGCCATCGGAATGTTGAGAATTGCGGTCGTTGGCGCCGGAGGCACCGGATCAGCGATTGCCGAGCAACTTGTGAGGTTGGGCGCCCGTAATCTGCTACTGCTGGATGCAGATACGCTAAACGCGAGCAACGTGACCCGCGTGTACGGATCAACTATGCTACACGTCGGGCGACCCAAGGTCGCGGTCCTGAGCCAGAATCTCAAGAGGATCGCTCCTGATTTAAGGTGTGAGACGCACATTGGCATGTGCACGGAAGAACCGATCGCACGGAAATTGGCAGGAATCGATCTGGTCTTTGGTTGCACCGACGACAATGCCGGACGACTCGTTCTTTCCCGCCTCTCTACATACTACTTGCTTCCGGTCATCGATGTCGGCGTTCTCTTGAGCAGCGACCGATGCGGTCAGTTGACCGGCATCGACGGCCGCGTGACCGTTCTCTGTCCCGGCAACGCGTGCCTGCTATGCCGCAAGCGGGTTGACACGGTGAGGGCGGCGGCGGAGATGCTCACTCCTCACGAACGCAAGAAGTTGGCGGATGAGGGTTACGCCCCGGCACTTCCAGGTACGGAGCCAGCCGTCGTTTCCTTTACCACCATGGTTGGCTCATGGGCAGTGAACGAGTTGCTTGAGCGCCTTGTTGGATATGGCGGCTCCCCTCGGCCGAGCGAGATACTCTTACGCGCACATGAACGAGAGATTTCCACCAACATTGCCCAACCAAATCCCCGACACTATTGCCACTCTGAGCGGGGTAAGTGGGGTTCCGGAGATACGACTCCTTTTTTAGAGCAAACGTGGCCCGAGCAATAGAACTAGCACAGCGAATGCGTGGATCGTGGAAATCAGTCCAGTTCGGACACTTCATCGAGCAAATAGTCGCGGTAGCGGCGGGTCTGTCACCGACAAGACGTTGGAGAGTCACTTGCACCGCCGGAAATGTAGACGAGGTTCCTTGTACGATTCCCAAACGCCGTGCTTATCTCGTAGGTAGCGGGCAACTTCAGAAGTGGCTGATCTTCGATTGCCCTTGCAACACTGGTCATCGCATCATGCTCAATTTGGACGCGTCCAGAACTCCGTACTGGCGCTTGTACACTACGCGAGCTCAACGAATCACCGTCTCGCCAAGTATCGACTATCGCGACGGACTACGACACTGTCACTACGTGCTGCGCGCAGGACGCGTCATCTGGTCCTTCCGGTAGTGTCGACCGCACCACGAGGAGAGACCTCCATGCACACACCACGACCCAACCGCAGGCGTGCCCCACGAACTACTAATCGATCGCGATACGAACAGCCACCCATCACGGAACTCCATCTCTTAGCCCGCCAGAAACGTCAAGAGATTATCGAGGAGATTCAACGTCACACAGGTCGAGCACTACTTTGCTATGTCGCCAGCTACCACGAGATCGACGACGAGGACATAAGATACATTCAAGAGTTGCTACTCGCGCTACCGGCAGAGACGCCGATTGACCTGTTGCTGGAATCTCCTGGCGGCAGTATTCGTGTAGCTGACAAGATAGCCCGGATGCTATGGAACGCGTCAAGCCCCGATCCGGAAACGTCTCCATCAGGTTCATTTCGACTGATCGTTCCCGACAAAGCCAAGAGCGCCGCAACACTATTGGCGCTTAGGGCGAATGAAATCGTCATGAGCAACACATCTGAGTTAGGTCCAATTGATCCCCAGGTTTACTTGCCTGACGAACATGGGAACTGGGACTCGTACTCTGCGTACGACTACGTCGAGTCCTACCAAACCGCGCAACAGAACTACCAAGCACATCCAGACAACCCTCTGTTTCATGCAGAGTTGGCGAAGTTCCGTCCCTCTTGCTCGCGTCACGTAGAGACTACGATAGACTACACACGACGGTGTGCCGAGAATCTATTGAAGCGACATGGGGCCAATTATACCAAAATACCAAGCATCTTGATGGACAGAGCACGATTCTCACATCATGAACATGGCATCGACTGGGAAACAGCACTATACGACGTAGGACTCAGGATAAAGCACCTGGATGACAAAGATCCTCTTTGGAGACTCTACTGGAGATTGTACTGCCACTTGCAAAACGCCGTGGACGGCAGCCGCAAGATCTTCGAATCCGCTCACGTATCCCATCTGTTGTAGCCTGCACAGAAAAGCATCAGGAGAATAGATCCCCCTGTGTCTCTTCGGCTAGGCGACTTGAATCGTAGACTACCTCAGTCTCGGCCACGCGGGTACCAAGATCGTCGTCGATGATGGATCCGTCTCCGCCACGTCGTCTGCGGTAGATACCCTCATCAACGAGCCCACGAGCACGAAGTGCTGCGTAACCCTCCATACCAAGAAGATTCCGAGTGTGGAGACGGCATTCTCTCCAGGACTCGTCAACACTCTGTGTCAACTGCCAATCGTAGAACCGCGGTCCGAGGAGTCTTGCCACCGATGCCGCACCTCGCACGTATCCACCGTAGTCGAACCCATAGTCGTCCAGCCCAATCGACTCTGGCAGTATCCATCCCTCGCCGTAGTTCTGGGCGAAGAAGGACTGAATCCCAGTGGGACGATCGCCGCCCGCAGCGCTGATCGCAGAGTCAAGCGCTTCAAAGGCGACTACCGCCAAGATTGTGCGGCGAAGTTCAGGGGGCTTCTCCTTGTCGACGCGCCAGAAGCCTCTGGCCTCTCCATTCGCTGCCGCGTGCTCACAGGAGCTCAGAACCGACCGGATGTCGTCAGCTTCAAGGCCTTGTAGATAAGCGATTGCCACATCACTCACGACTCGTTGACGGATACGCGCAGACTCCGTGATCGACCACAGCCCTTTCCACGCCTCCCTAGCTTCCTTCGATTGGGCGGAGTGGATCCAAGTCGGGCTTGCCACTTGCGACGAGCAATTCAGGCTAAGCGCTAAACGAAACAAGCTCAGATCCCGCGTATATTCTCGGTGGGAAAGCGGGAATTCCCGAACATAGTGATAGTCGACTTGCGTTGCGCCGACGCGAAGCCTCACGATAGCGTCAAATGAGAACGAGTTGAGGACGAGCGTTAGAGCAGCCATGTCTTGCGCATCTGCCAGCTTCAGGACTGACGCCTTGTCTCCGCAGGGCATCCGAGGGACAATCGATGCGATCATCGTGCGAATATCCGTATTGCGGGCAACGCGTCGGAACGCTATTTTTGCAGAACGGCTAATGTCCGGTCCGGCGTCCTCCACAGACATAAGAAACTGTGGATCTACTATCTTTTCGGTCCACGAGATCGGCTTCCAGCGCGCCCGCAGGCCCGTACCGGATATCCAGCCCTTCTGACTGAAATCGAACTGATTCAGCATAGCGCCTTGCATGAGGGGCAAGGCGACATCCTGGATATCGTGCTCCCGGATCCAGGAATCGGCCTCTCGCGAGAGGATCACTCCCGGAGGGAGGTCTGCTCGGGGGATTGGGAGTTGGTCGTAGGGGGGCTGGGCGCAGCGGACGCGCCAGTTGGTGCGGGCTACGTCGCCGGGTTTCAGGAGGTGGCCGTGGACGAAGCGGGCTTCGGCTTGGCGGCGTTCGGGGCCGGCGGTGGTGTCGAACAGCCAGTCCTCAAGCTCGATCTCGGCGGCTTGGGGTTTGGAGGGGTCTATGCCCATCTCGTCCCAGAGCTCCTCGATGGGACGCCAGTCGCCGAGGAGCCAGCGGCTGTACTCGTCGGGGCGGTAGCCCTTGGCCTCCCACTGTGGGCGGGGCGGGAACAGGCGGGAATCGTTGGTCATGTCGAATTCGCGGGCGTAGCGGATGCCCCAGCCGTTCGGGCCATGGTCGCCGAGCAGTACCGAGTTGGCATAGATTTTCTCGAGGATCTCCAGGTCGCGCTGCGACTGGATCTCGAGGATCGCGCGACTCCTGGGGCTGAAGCGTTCGACTTGCGCACGGGTGTAGGATGTGGCGAGTTCGTCGGCACGCTCCCAGTCGTCCAGGCTGCGGCGCATGAACGCAGTGCGGATCGCTACTGTCGTGCCGCCCTTCTGCACGACGATGGGATTGAACTTGAATCGACTGTCAAAAGGAAATATCTTGTCGCGGTTTTCGATACCGAATAGCCACTCCCAACGGCACTGATCGAGGAACAAGCGTCGTAGCGCGCCTGTACCGTGGTCGGAGTACAGGCCGGAGGGTACGACGAAACCCAAGCGGCCCGCGGGTTTCAACAGCGCATGGGCGGCTTCGAGGAAGAGCTTGTACAGGTTGAGATCAGCGGACCCTTGCCGACGGAAGGGGTGGTCTGAGTCGCCGAAGCCAGTGGTACGACGGCGAGCCCGGCGCCATCGGGCATGAAGCTCCTTGTTTTCGTAGCCGCGGGATATGCTGAAGCGATCCTGGCTCTTGGCGTTGTCATCGGGATGGGCCATCGGTCATGGACCGAACAAACCAGCACGGCGCCCGTGGCTCCGGCTTCGAAGGCGAGATGTAGCATGCGAGGATTTCTACCACCCGAGAGTTGCGTGTCCACTTTGCTGGCGGTGGCAATTTGACCACGCAGGATCTCGACGACAGGTTCTTTGTCGAGACTGGGGCTGACGACGTCACAGTCATGACTCGTCACGATGAGCCGGTCCTCGTCGTTGATGGCGACGCGCTTCGGGGCGTACCTGTACGCATGTTGCGCCAGTTTCGGCCCCAGGATCGAACCCTGACGCCAAGCCAACCTCGCCAACGCCTCGCTGTCGAACCCTTGGGTCATGACTTACCGCTTGGGCCAGTCCTGCAGCGCGACGTTCCTTGCGAGTTGCTCCTTGCGCTGATTGCCCGTGAGATCCTCGAAACCGAGGGCGCGCAACCGATCTTCACGGTTCTCCCGCTTGCGGAATGCCGCGGCGCCGAGATCTCGCGCCCGCTTGAGAGCGCGCGCGACGCGTTCCTGATCGAGACGGTGCTCGCTGAGCAAGTCGAGGAGCGACGGCTCGGCGGATCCCATCGGTTGTCGGACGAAGCGTGCGTTGAGCGGCATCGCGCCAGAAACGGTACTGCGCTTGAGAACGCGTAACAAGGTGCGGATGCGTTCGCAATTTACCGCGTTGGGATCCTTGCCCTCATACCATTCGTAGATGGTGGGGCGAGTCACGCGCATGATCCGTGCGAGCTGAGACTTGTTCAGCGAAAGTGCCGCCTGTAACTCCTTCAATTGGTCGACGACGGGAATCGACTCAAACCCGTCGGCTGTGAGGCCCGCATCGATCCACGGCCAGCTCTGCACAGATCTCAGATCGACAATCAGAGAGCTCGATCCAACGTGGGGCAGGAGCGATCCGTAGTCGGAACTGCCGCTGACGATGCCCGCGCTCCCGCGGCATTGCGACATCAAAAGAGCGCTCGGCTCCTGCTGAACCCGAACGACAAACACTATGGCAGACGGTCGCTCGACGCTGCCTGCATACCGCTCGGTAACCTGGCCCGTGCCACCTGCATCAATCCCGGGGAGCCAATGAGAATAGGCGGACCGGTAGTCGACCGCGGCTGGCAACGGCGCCGCGGTCGTCTCGTCGGCGCACTGAATTGTCGCTGTCACTGCCATAACGCGACCGCCTCCGCTGTCACAACGTGCTCGTGAAATGTCTCGACTATCTGATCATGCATCTTGTATGCCGTCTCGACGATCCAGTGTGCATCGGGGTCGAAGTTGCCTTCGACGTAGTGATCCATGTCAATCAACGTGATCAACTCGCCCGCGTCGGCGGACGAGTCTTGCTTGGGGGCGCCACCCACGAGATCGGGAGGCAACAGCAATCCCTGGTCGTTCTGCACCACCCTCACGACCATGGCCCCCGCTACCTCACCGACCTGAGTCTTGCCCGCGCTCTCCACGTGCAGCCGCTGGGTGCCGGGCCGAAAAACGTCTTCCGCGATACCGTGGAAACCGTCGCGCAGGTAGAAGCGGAAGTCCTCGCCGGCGCGCGGCCGGATGGCGTCGATGTAGCGGAGGCCCACGCGATGGACCACACCAAGCCGGTCGTGCTCGGTCTTGGCGAACACCGTATCCACAGCGTGCTGGAGCCTCTCGGCGAAGCCCTCGAACCGCTCGTAGGCGGTAGTCTGCAGGACGACGCTATCCGCCATCACCAGGATGCTCCAGAATTCGTCCCTGGTGCGGTATTCCCAGCGCTGCTGTTCGACGGCCTGGATCGGTGCCCCTCCCCCCGGAGCAAAGATGAGTTGCTGTACCTTGCCGGCGCGCTCGATAGGCAACCCCTTGCGGCGAAACTCCTCTTGAATCGCTGGGATGTAGTCGCCCACCTGGACGGTGCTGAAGCGGACCTGACACAGCGCCAGCACGAGCGGCTGCCGAGACAGAGGTACGTACCGACCCTTGCGTATAGCTTCATCCATACACCTAATCTTACACTATCGCAGCTCTGGAAGCTACCGGCGCTACGGCCATCCGCCCTGGATCAGGTCGTCCTCTCGCGACGTCTCACCGCGGTTGCTCCGGCAGGCGGATCTCAACGGCCACGGGGAATATTCGTGCTACGCTCGCCATGGCAAAGCGCTTGGGCAGCAGTTGATCGAGAATCCGCCTCCGTTCGTGCTGCAACTGCTCGCGTATCTCCTCGTAGTGTTGCCGGCGGCGGGCGATCTCTTCCTTCTTCTCCTCGATTGACTGCTCGATTGCGGCCAAGCGCCCGGCCTCGTCGAACAACTCCCCCTGGGCGCCTCTCCGGTTCAACTCCTCGATCTCACGCGTGAGCCTCTCGATGCTCGATTGCTCGATGAGCGTCGACACTTCCCCCTGGCGCTGGCGATAGCGTTCCTCTTCGCGCCGGCGCACCTGGTCGCCATCGACTCCAAGCTGGTGGCGAAGAGATTCGCTCAGACTGCCACCGTATCGGCGCAGCCAGCGGCGCAGGTCGGCGTCGACGTCGTCCAGAATGTCGCCTGCGCGTTGGCGTTCGACGCCGTTCTGTGGCTCGTCCGCCCCGCGCAGTCGGTGCGCCGGCTGGTGTGCAAGCTCCGTGCCCAGTTCCCCGTCCTTCACAGGGAAGGCCACCGTACGGACCCAACGGTGGAACGTCTCGCGCAACTCGTTGACTGCCACCTCCTCGATGCTGAGGTAGAGGAGCGCATCGGCGTCGTCCGGCACCACCCCGTGACGGACGGTCCAGCGTGAGACTTGGTTGTCGCCCGGATAGCGGCGGCGCGCCAGCACCGCGAGGGCCCGCTGAATGAGCGGATGCGCCAAGTGCATGAGCACGGCGTCCTGGCGCGGACGGAAAATGGTCAGAGGGCCGAGTTGCTCAATGAACGGCTCGGTCCCGAACGCGAGCATCCGCATGGGCCCCTGTACGCGATCGGAGGTTTGATGCCGTACCGCCTCGTCGATCACGTCACGCCAGCCGGGGAGCCCCGGGTTATTCACGGTATAGAAGCCGGGGGCCTCCGCTACCTGGTCGAGCTGCGCGCGTCCGCCGGACGTCGCCGCGAGGGCGGCGCCGAGCGTGGAACCCAGCGCAGGAGGATCGAGATCGATCTCGGCCGCAAGCGTCTCAAGCAACGCGCCGTTCACGGCGCCGTTTTCCAGAAAGGCGGTCGAATCGGCATCGAAGAACGCGCTTCCCTGCGCGGCGTCGAGCCCCCTGTCCAGGTCGGTCTGCACAATGGTCGCGTCTTCGCCTTGAATCAGGCGGCGATGCACGGCGCGGTCGAACACTTCGTTGGCGGAGCCGAGGTCTTCGCGGATCTCGTCGGCCTTGCGGATCACGTGAGCGAGAAACCGTACGTCCTGATCGGTGTCGCTCATGAAGTGATACACGGTGACATCGCGGGCTTGGCCGTAGCGGTCGAGGCGCCCGTTACGCTGTTCCAGTCGTGACGGGTTCCAGGGGCAGTCGAAATGGAGCAGGTACCGGGCCGTTCGATGCAGATTGAGGCCCTCGGAGGCGGCGTCAGTAGCCACCAGGACGCGCACCGGCGAGGCAGGGTCGTTGAAGGCTGCCTTTACGTTCTCGCGATCAAGCTCGTTCATGCCCTCGGGGCCGCCTGCCCCGAACAGGGTGAGCACGCGTTCTGCCGGATAGCGCTGCCGCAGCCGGCGAGCGAGATAGTCGAGCGTGGTCTTGTATTCGGTGAAGACGATCAGGCGTTCGTCGTCGCGGAACTGATCGCCGGTCCGGAGCAGCCGCTCTATCAAATCGACGAGCGTATCGAAACGCGCGTCGACCGTGGGATTCTGATCGACCAGGGGCCGGCCGTCGAGATCGAAGCCGAGGGCATCGAGCGCCCGTCCAATGTCCTTAATCTCGGTTTCCACTTCGTCGACGAAGTTCTTGAGCCAGGCACCGGCCACGGTGGCGGCGGTAGCTTGGCGTTGCTCCGTCTCCCGGTCGTCGCCCGTCTCCTGGCGCAACGCGCGTTCCGCCGCCGCCAGTTCGGTTTCGCGTGCGGCTTCCGGCTCGGCGAAACCCTCGCGAGCGCGGCGCCACGACTCGGCGAAGGCCGTGGGGCAGGACAACAGCCGTTTACCCAGGATTTCCACCGCAAACGTTCCGGCACGTACCCGCTGCCTCCTTCCGACCACGAGGCGGCGCACCGCCTTGCGGAAGGCGTCGAATGCCTCCGAGAGCGCTGCCTCGCGGTGCTCGAAGGCAAGCGTTAGAGCCTCCGGCGGAAGGCGAGAGCAGAACCGGGGCGCCCAGTCACCAGCGTTGATCTCGCGCTTGAGTCGCCGAATGACGACATCGTGGACTCTCCGGCGCATCGCAGGGTTCATCTCGGAGGTGCGAGTGAAGCGCACCGGATCGAGCATCTCCAGGAGGCCGGTGAACGACCGTGTGTGGCCATTGTGCGGTGTGGCGGAAAGAAACAGTCGATGTTCGAAGCGCGGCGCCACAATGCGCAGGGTGCGGCACAACTCGCTGTCCTCTCCAAACGGCGACGGCATCAGGTTGTGGCACTCGTCGACGATCAACAGATCCCACGGCAGGTGCGGCGATCCCTCCGGGGTGCGGCAGGCAGACAGGAACTGCTCGCGGACATCGGGTTGGCGCAGGTAGTGGTAGGAGGCGACGATGCGGTCGAACGACCGCCACGGATTCGCGTCCATGCCGAGTTGGCGTCGTGCAAGCTCCGTCCGATGGCGATCCACTACCTCGAAACGCAGCGAGAACTTCTCCCACAGCTCGTCCCTCCACTGCCAGCGCAGCGCCGCCGGCGCGAGTACGAGAACGCGACGGATCCGGCGCCGAATCAGCAGCTCGGTAAGAATCAGCCCCGCCTCGATGGTCTTGCCAAGCCCTACGTCGTCGGCGATCAGCAGGCTGACGCGCGGCATGCGAAGCGCCTTCAGCAGCGGCACGAGCTGGTAGTCCTCCGCCCGCACCGCACCGTGAAACGGACTCGCCAACGGCTCATAGCGCAGCCGACCGCTACCGCCGGGATCCAGGTACGGCGAGAGTGCCGTCCAGCGCGCGGCGCGCACGAGCGCGTCGAAGTCGCCGGGGGCCATGGCATCCGAGTTCCCCGCATCCGGCAACGCGGTCGGTTCGAGGACCTCGCAGCCCGGCTCCAACTCCCAAAGCAACCGCTCCTCGACGGGCGACCGGCTGTCCTTGTATTCGACGTGCACGAGGTGCAGCCGCCCTGTCTCGCCGTCGAACGGCTCCACGGCAGCCACCACGCCACTCCGGTTCCGGACCGTCGCGAGCATGCCGGCACGGGGTACCGCTCCGGACGTGGCCTCAGTCACAACACCTGTCACCGTTTCCCTTCTACAGCTGTGAACTCATCGAACCAGCCCCGCAGATCATCAGGAGGAAGGACCCGTTGCAGCGCGTCAGTGAATTCACTGTCACGGCTGGCCTCCCACGAAACATTCTTCGTCACGATCCGGACCCGCGGCTCAATGACCCGCATGCTCTCGAACCCTTTCCGTACTTCGTCGTTCAAACAGATGTCCTTCGGTATATTATCGCGGTTAGATAGCTCGACTCTCTTTCCAATAGCACTTACCACATTGCTTACGATTCTTTGCTTGTCATTTTCCATCCGCGTGCGGAACTTACACACCCACTCCCTCAACAAGACCTCGAAAGCACCCGTCTCTCTCCGAAAGGATGAAAGTCGATGTCTGTGTATCAATGACCCAAACCCTGGCACTATGATCAAATAACGCTTCCGAATGTCTTTCCAGATCGTCTCTATGTGGCGCTGAGTCGTGGGAACGAGAATCTTTTCGCCTGACTGGTTGTACGCAACTTGCCCTCCTACTATGCAGGGAGCGTCAATTGCAACGTCATTCTTACTTTGAAACGGAAGAACATGAGTATCGAGAATGTCCCGCAAGTCATCAGTAAGATCTGCATTGATCAACAAGCTGGATATTTTGATTCTTCGGTTTATCCACTCTGCTCCTTTGAGGTAGGGTCGAGGACTGGCGCGCCGCCTGTAGGGTCCAGTGAATCCGGCCCCACTGGTCACGTTTCCAGCCCCCGCCTCGTCAAACGCAGCATGCGGATTTCCCGCACTACGCTTTCCTGCCTGCTTCGCGTCAAGGGTTATGTGGCCGTTCGCGTCGGGAGCGCTTTCAGAGCAGCCCATAGCAGCCGCGTCCTACTCCACCTCTTCCAACCGTGCCCCCAGTGTTTCCGCTGGGTTCAGCCTTCTCCTTCACGTATATCCTCTGTCTCAGGTCCCGCAGTTCATCGGCGCCTTTATCATCTCGCCTCTGCCTCCCTTGTTGCCAAAGTCATTACAGACAGCGGGGCCGCTTCCCTCCACCGGCGTTACCCGGCTTCCCTGGTACTACCAACCCCTCCGCCACCCTCTCGCCTGTCAGCCGACTTCCCGGTGCTCCCGGTTATACGGCCTACCTTTGCTCCGCCGATTTCTCGCCGGGGCGAGGAGGGCTTCTCCAGTTGCTTAGCGCGTCCTCGTCACCGTGCCGTCGCTACCACCCCGCCAGAGTGTCACAGCGCTTCAGCCAGTCTGCGCTACGCCATGCCGCCTTCGTCCTACGGAAACGGACTCGGCCTCCGGATCTAATGTGTTCTCGAGGCTACCTGTGCGTTCACTCTCGTTACGGCCCGGTAACTCGCCGACCACCCTTTACGGTGGCCGTGTCAATGGGCTTCAGGTCATCGGTCTCCCTCCTCCCTGCCATCCAAGCTACGGGGCTCTGGCTCTTACCCCGGCGGGTCTGTTCCCCCGCTGAACGCGCCAGCCTTTGCTGGACGCACTTCCGCTTCCACAAACTGGAACTTCGACGAGAAAACCCTCACTTTTCTCGTTAGGTCGAACGGTTCCGGCGGATCCTCCTTGAGGCTAGTCAAGGTATCACGTAGCTTCGCAGGATCAACACGATCTTTTTTGGTTTCTTTCAAGTGCTCCTCAAAGTGATCTGCAATTCCCTTGTCAACCTTGTCAATTCCCAGAACAACGGCGTTTGACTCACCGTGTTTCCGGTCGCCTTCAATTGACCTCGGTGTCGGGGACCAGACTATGACTACTTCGTCTGCTATCAGTAATCCCAACCGCACACCTGGACTCTGCCAGAGCCGCAATGTTTCTTGGTGTTTACGTAAGGTCATCAGCCCACTCACATCACCAAACCCTATACGGTAAGCTTCCTCACTATAGTCCAGTACGACGGTAACGCAGACATGTTCTTGGTTTGCCTGAACAAGGGCCATCGCAACGTCCTCAGCAACCCCAGGAGCGACGAATACTACTCGCTCTTTCGCAGCGCGGATGTGTTTCGACAAGGAGGACACGGTGACCGTCTGGAACATATTCATGTCACCTGCACGATATGGGGTTCCTCGTGCGATATCAAGATGACCAGACCGACACCGCCCACGCTGCCCCGTCTCTTCCGAGCTTCATCATGGGCCGGTGCGGGCGGGGTTGACGGAGAGTACGAGGCCGGTGCCGGAGGTGGTGGTGATGGGGCCGGCGGCGAAGCGGGTGGCGGGGTCCCAGTCCCAGCGCAGGTGGGAACGGAGCCAAGCGTAGGTCTTGCCGTCCTCGGAGCCGCAGATCAGGTCGGGGTCGCCGTCGCCGTCGAGGTCGTGGCACCACACCGAGCACTTGTGGTGGCCCAGGTCGATCGGCGTGCCGTCGGCCTCGGTGATGAGGCGGGGGCGCTCGAACACCGGCTCGTCGCCGGTGCCGGCGTTGCGCAGCCAGAACGGGGTGGCGCAGCCGGGGAAGTGGCCGTTGATGAGGCGGGTGTTGTGCCAGACGGTGCCGGCCACTAGGTCGCGGGTGCCGTCCAGGTCCCAGTCGCATGCGCAGAAGACGCTGCGGCCCCACAGGCCGCCGGGACCGCAGCCGCGTACCAGGTTGCCGTCCCGGTAGCGCACCAGCGGACCGGCCTCGAGGCGCGCCGGATCGGCACCGGCCCGCCGGTAGAGCTGCAAGAAGCCGTCGCCGTTGAGCAGCAGCAGGCAGCCGTCGCCCCACGCCGCGGGACGCGAGCGCCAGGCGCCGGTAAGCGGGTCGCCTGCGCAGAGCAGGGGCTCGGCGGCGGCGTAGCGCGGCTCCTCGCGGCTGCCGATGTTGCGGTACCACAGGTAGCGGCCGTAGATGTCGTTGGTGATGACGTCGAAGAGCGCGTCACCATCCCAGTCCACAACCAGCGGGTTCAGGTAGCCCCAGCGCGCCTCGTTCGGCCCTTGGATGGAGCCGGTCGGGCCGGCGAGATGGTGAATCTCGCTGCCGCCGGCGTGCAGGCGCACTCCGGCGGCGAAGTCGAACGTGCCCGGCTCGGCGGCGCGGTTGGCGAACCGCCACAGGTAGCCGGAGGAGTCGCCCACCACCAAGTCGGGCGCGCCGCTGCCGTCCAGGTCGGCCAGGCACGGCACCGCCAGCGTCTCGACGCGGGCCGCCCCGCCGATCCGCTGCAGGGGTGCGCGCTCACGCCACGCTCCATCTTCACGGTCCAGCCAGATCACCACGCCCGGGTTGCCGGTGATCAGGATCTCCTGCTCGCCGTCGCCGTCCAGATCGCAGCAGCACAGTGAGGTCTCGAAGTAGCCGCGGCGCAGCGGACTGCACGGCAGCTCCCACTCCTCCCCGGTGGACCGCAGGCGGGGCAATTCGGCGGCGGCTGGCTCCTGCGACGGACCGGCCGCCGCCCCGCGGGCCGGTTCCGCCGTTGGTACCGCGGTGCCTTGTTCGGAGCCGGTCTCCACCACCGCCAGGCGCACGGCGTAGAGCCGGTCCACATCGCGGCGCACCAGCAGTTCCAGAGCGCCGTCGCGGTCGATGTCGACCAGGGCGGCGTCGGTCCGCCCGTCCCAGGAGCGGTACTCGGCCAACAACTCCGGCGGGCCAAATACCGGCTGCGTGTCGCTGCCGGTGTTGCGCAGCAGGAACACGCGCGTGGTCGGCTTGCGGCCCATCCAGGTGCCGTCGGCGCGGTAGCCGCGTCCGGCGCCCATGTTGGGGTAGTCGCGCAGGTCGGTGCCACGCGGATCCGGCCAGTACTCCAGCACGTACTGGTACAGGCAGGAGATAACGATGTGGGTGACGCCGGCGTTGTCGCGGTGCGGGTTGAGGTTCCACAGGTCGGCGGCGGCGAACACGTCGGCCAGCGACCGGCCGTCGACCGGGATGCGCTCCGCCGGAGCGTCGAACCGCGGCGACGAGCGCGGTCCCCGGTTGCGGTACAGCTTGAGCCAGCCCGGGTCGGGCTCGCGGGCCGAGTCGCGCGTCGGGTTGCCGAAGGTGAGCAGGTGCAGCTCACCCTCGGGAGTGACCAGCGTCATGGCGTGGTAGCCAGTCACCTCGGCGACCGGCTCGGGCGGCTCGTACACCGGCACCGCGGCACGGTCGGCGCGGCGTTCGCGGTACAGGTAGACCCCGCCGCGGTGCATGTTGGGCAACAGCGAGTAGAGGATGTCGCGCCCGCCGTCGCCCCGCCAGTCCACCAGGAACGCCGTTCCCGACAGTCCGTCCCCCAGTTCGCACCGCTCACCGCCGCCCACCGGCAACGCCTGCCCCGGACTGATGTCCGTTCCCCTGAGCACACCCCGCTGTTTCATCGCCCGCCCGAGCGTAAGCGCGGACGAGCGTTCTGTCACGGCCACGTAGTTTGATGCCGGCGGACGAACCACCGAACCTGCTCCTTGACGATCTTACCTTGCCTTCATAGCATAGCGACAAGGAATGAAGGTGGTTCGTGGTAGTCAAGGTCACGTCCCAGCATCAGGTTGAGTTGCCCGCGGCGGTGTTGGACGCTCTCGGCGTCGGTCCGGGCGACCAGCTCGAGTTGCTCGAAGGGCCTGACGGATTCCTGCTCCGGTCGCGGCGCATTGATTTCGCCAGCCTTGCGCCGCTGCACGGCAAGATCCGGCGCGATCCTGGCACCATCGTCCAGGAGGAACTCAGGAATCGGCCTCATCATCCCACGCATAGGGATTGACGGGAGACGACAGAACTAGCCGCCAATGCAGTCTTGTGTGCTGGCAATCGGTACGTCTAATCCCACTCCTCCCCGCCATTCTATCGGACACGAGCATACTGGGAATAAACCGCGCGAGAAGGAGGTCACATGATATGATCAAGGTAGTATGCTGGAACATTGATGGGAGGATTAAGCCGTGGCACAGCTTGGCGCAAATGGGAGAGAAAGGCGAGGCTGACGTGGCGCTTCTGCAGGAAGCCGGCCAACTGCCAGGTGACCTCATGGGAAAGCTCGAAGTTGACCAAGAGATGTTCAAGGATCCTTTGTCGTTCAGGAGGTTGCCGCTGATCGTAAAGCTGTCGAAAAAAGTCAATGTGAAGACGTTCCACCAAGTGCGCCCGGTCGACCATATACCGGCGAACGCGATTGGGGTGAGCGACATAGGCACTATCGCTGCCGCCAAGGTGACACCGGTGGAAAACCCGGACAATTCGTTCGTTGTTGTTTCGATGTACGCCCGCTGGCTCAACCCTCACCTATGCGCCCACGGGAATGGGATAGTTTCGGTCAATTCGGCCCATCGGATTATCTCCGATCTGGCGACATTCATAGGTAACACAACCCCTGAGGCCCATCGCATTCTAGCGGCTGGTGACCTGAATATGTTCTACGGGGCGTGCGGCACCAAGCTATCCGTCCCGAAGTGGGAGCGTACGGTGTGGGACCGAATGTGTGCGCTCGGCTTTGAGTTCATGGGACCGCAACAACCGCACGGACGACCACCGGAGTCAGGAATCGTACCGGTCGATGTGCCAGTCAAAACGAAGAACGTCCCGACATTCTACTATAAAGCGAAAAAGGAATGCCCCAGAATGGCCGCCAACCAGCTCGATTATGCGTTCGCTTCAAAAGGATTCCACCATCAGGTGTCGGCACGGGCCATGAATGGAATTGAAGAGTGGGGAGAAAGCGACCACTGCCGACTGATGATTACTGTCACCTGACAATCATTCAGCTGTCCTTCTTCTACGTTTGCAGCGCGCACTATTGGGCATCGCTTCCTTGGCAGCCCAAAGTGTCCCTGTAAACTCGGATCCGGCTGGTACTATCTCCAGTCGATTGGCCTCGCCGGGGGCTACTCCCAGGGGTGCAGGACGATCTTGGCAGCCTCGCCGGCGGCGAGCAGGCCGAAGGCGTCCTGGATGCGGCTCATCGGCATGACGTGGCTGATCAGCTTGTCGATCAACGGCGACTCGGCGATTACCCGCATCACGCCGTCGTAGTCGCGCAGGTTGTACAGCCAGACGCCGGCGATGTGCAGGCCCTTGCGGATCATGTCGGGGCTCACCGTGATGGGCAGTTCGTTGCGGTTCTCGCCGACGAACACCACGCGGCCGCGGCGCCGCACGGCGTCGATGCACAGCCGCTCGCCGGCCACCGCGCCGGAGCAGTCCACGGCACAGTCCACGCCGCGGCCGCCGGTCAGCTCGCGGATGCGCGCCTCCAGGTCGCCGTCCGCCGGATCGAGCACCACCTCGGCGCCCAGCTCGCGGCCGAGGGCGGCCCGCCACGGCGCCGGCTCCACCGCCAGCACGCGTGCGCCGCGAAAGCGGCCGTTGATGATGCCGCCAATGCCGACCGGTCCCAGGCCGGTGATCAGCACCGTGTCGAAGGCGTCCACGCCGATTGCCTGCATGCCCGCGAACGAGGCGCCGATGCCGTCGATCGCCATGGTGGCCTGCTCGTAGGTCACGTTGTCCGGGATCGGCAGCAGCAGCCAGGAGGGCTTCACGATGTATTGCGAGAACGTGCCGCGCCCGTCGTTGGTGCCGTGTACGGTCTCGTAGTCGATGGTGTCCTCGCAGTAGGTGTAATCACCGGCGCGGCACAGGGCACAGGTGCCGCACGGCAACTGCGGCATGATCACCACCCGGTCGCCCACCTGCACGCGACCCGGCTGGGCGACCTCAACCACTTCGCCGGCGCCCTCGTGGCCGATCGACTCCATCCGATGCCCGGCCATCCATGCCTTGTACTCGGTGCACATCGCCGACGCGTGCACCTTGACCAGCACCCAGTCGTCCTTCGCCTCCGGCACCGACGCCGGCACCACATCCGCCTGCCGTTCGCCCACAATTCTCGCCTTCATGCTGTTGTCCCCCTCGCCGCCGCCGGCGTCCGCCTGCCCGGTGCAAGCTCTCCGGCAGGCTCACCCGGTTGCGCGCAAAGGTCAACCCGGCCGCCGCGCGCGGAGGCGGTTTACCAGCGCGCCCGGTTATGGTTCCGTAAGCTCATCAGGAGCACGACATGAAGATCACCGGCGTCCGCGTCGAGAGCTACAAGTGGCCGCGCAGACGGCCCATTTCCAACGGTTTGCACACCTACACGCACAGCGGCGTGGGGTTCATATTCATCGACACCGACGACGGCGTCACCGGCGTCGGCATCGGCGCCACCAAACGCGGCCTGGTGGGGGATGCCATCGCGCACTTCGCGCCGCAGCTCATCGGCGAGGATCCGATCAACATTGAGCGGCTGTGGCACAAGCTGTGGGTGCCGAAGCTGGTCGGCCGCCGCGGCCTGACCACGCGCGCCATCAGCGCCATCGACATCGCGCTGTGGGACCTGCGCGCCAAGGTGGCAGGCATGCCGCTGTATCGGATGCTCGGCGGTTTTCGCTCACGCGTGCCCACCTACATCGCCGGCGGCTACTACGAGGAGGGCAAGGGACTCAAGGAGTTGCAGGAGGAGCTTGCCGGCCATGTCGAAGCGGGCGCCAAGGCGGTGAAGATGAAGATCGGCGCGGTGCCGATCCGGGACGACGTGGCGCGCGTGAAGGCGGCGCGCGAGGCGGTCGGACCCGACATCAAGCTGATGATCGACGCCAATTGCGCCTACCGCTGGTATGAAGCGGTGCAGCTCGCGGAGCGGGTGGCGGAATACGATCCATTCTGGTTCGAGGAGCCGGTCGCGCCGGACGACTACGAAGGACACAAGCGGATCGCCGACAAGACCACCATTCCGGTAGCCACCGGCGAGAACGAGTACACGCGCTACGGGTTCCGCGACCTGATCGCCACCGGCAGCGTGCCGATCCTGAACCCGGACGCGGTAGTGCTCGGCGGCATCACCGAGTTCATGAAGGTAACCGCCCTGGCCCAGGCACACGACCTCGACATCGCCCCGCACGGCGCGCAGGAGGTGCACGTCCACCTGGTGAGCGCCATCGCCAACGGCCTGATCCTGGAGTTCTACCCCCGCTACATGGACCCGATGTGGGGCAAGATCTACACCGAGACCCTGACCCTCAACGACGACGGCACGGTGAGCCCGCCCGAGGTACCCGGCATCGGCCTGGAACCGCGCTACGAAACCCTCGCGCCCTACCGCGAGGAGTAGCGATGAGCGAGGTGGCGATCGTGACCGGCGCCAGCCGCGGCATCGGCGCCGCCACGGCGCGCCTGCTCGGCCAGCGCGGCTACCGGGTGTGCGTCAACTACCGCACGGAGCCGGAGGCGGCCGAACGCGTATGTGCCGACGTCGAGGCCGCGGGCGGGCGAGCCATTGCCGTTGCCGCCGACGTAAGTGATGCCGGACAGGTGGAGCGGCTGTTCGCCACCGTGGACCGCGATCTCGGCCCGGTCACCGCCCTGGTCAACAATGCCGCCAGCATCGGCCCCACCACGCGCGTCGCGGACCTGGAGTTGGGCGACCTGCAGCGCGTGCTGGCGGTAAATGTGGTCGGCGTGGTGCTGTGTACGCAGCAGGCGTTGCGGCGCATGTCGACGGCCGCCGGCGGGCGCGGCGGTGCCATCGTCAACGTATCGTCGGGTGCGGCTTATATCGGCGGTCCGGGCGCCAGCGTGCACTACGCCGCCAGCAAGGGCGCCGTCAACAGCTTCACGATCGGCGTGGCACAGGAGGTGATGGCCGACGGCATCCGGGTAAACGCCGTGAGTCCGGGGCTCACCGATACGCCGATGGGGCGCCGGACCGACATGGCCCGCGCCGCCGCCGCCATCCCGGCGGGACGCGTCGCCGAGCCGGAGGAGGTAGCCGAAGCGATCGTGTGGCTGCTGTCTCCGCAGGCACGCTTCGTCGCAGCGGCCAACATCCGCGTCGCAGGCGGGCGCCCGTAGCTCGGAATCTGAGATCCCCTTCTGCGGCATCATGATGTCCATGGATGCGAATTACTCCGACGCTGGACGATGACCCCGCGGAGTCCTTGCGGGAGCGGGCGCGGCTCGATCTGCCGTGCAAGCAGGTGGTGAACGACACGCTGCGCCGCGGGCTGTCCCTGGCTTCAAGTGATGCGGCTCCAGCCCGCTACCGCGTCGTCCCCAACCAGCGCGGACTTGTACCCGGTATCGATCCGCTCAAGCTGAACTAGGTCTACGATCCGCTTGAGGCGGACCCCGTCTCCAGGTCGCATCAGGGTGATCGTCCCCGATCTCAACCTGCTGATCTACGCTCACAACGACGATTCACCCCATCATGAGCCCGCGAAGCGATGGTGGGAGGGACTGTTGAAAGGTACGGAACCGGGTAGGCGTCCCGACGCGATATCGATCGGATTCGTCAGATTGATGACCAATCTCAGAGTATTGGTCCATCCAGTATCGACGGATGAGGCGACCCGCCACATGCTGAACATGGTTCCGCTTCCCGGGCCTTCGCTGGAGCAATCCTCTTTGAGAAGCGCTAACTCCGGCCGCCCATCTCTCTACTTGCCTGACCTATCTAGAATGGTATTTCGTCTTCGAACCCTTCACCACGAGTTTCGCTCTTAACTACAGTGAATAGCCTCTCGTTTGCCTCGATCCACTTCCACCCGCGAACACTGATTGCGGCCATGGGAATAGGGTTATCGAAATCGTTTTGTTCCCAAGATATTTCGATGAGTCCCTTGTTCTTCAGCCGGGTAATGGCGACGCCGTAACCTACCCCTGTCAGCCCGGAACTCTCAACGTCGTGCTTGAGCGAGTCGGCATATTGGGGAGTGCCCGGAATGGAAGTGCTACCCGCTGCAACCGCGAGCACCATGATTTCAATCTGGCTAAGCCCATCCTGTGGTGCTACTTGCTCGGTTTCAACAATGCGTTGAGCCGTACTACTCTTGAGCAAGGCTCGAGCTCGTTCAGTGATTCTACTTCGAAGACCATCATAGTCACTCGGCGACTCGGTACCGTATTCGATCACCGGTCGGTGCTGGATATCGAACGGGTACTTGTTAGTGCGGCTATCCGCGCAAACTAGGATCACACTACGGTTTGATGCAAAAGCGTATCCGAGCTCATACCACACGTTCGGATTGTCCGTTGTTATATCGGGAAGTCCTCACAATTGTAGTTTGTTGGTGTCTCGCGTGACTGAAACGGGACGACCCGAGGCCACCATCTTTATCGATCCTGCCATGTGCTCACCACTGTGGCGACGTTGTCTCGGAATCGGACCCATGCTGGCAGTTGCTCCAGAGCACCACCGATTGGCAAGGTCTCAACAAGCTGCCGCCGGAATCCTGGAATGCCTGCTTTGAACTTCTTCCTGCGTCTCACTCCACTAGGATCGCCAGCCCTAAACAGAGCCTCACGTAACGCCCCCTTGGGATCCGCAATACCTTCCAGCGCCGCAGCTCTCGGCAGTTGAAGCGGCGCTGGGCTGCGTGGCCGCCCCGCGACCCGCCTGATCGCAGCTTCGTCACCCAACAGCCAAGCCTCCAACATTGTTACGAGTACTACTCCGATCCACGGTCCACGATACTCCGAAGCCAACACTTCCGATGCGATCTCTGAATGTCGAGCCTCTGATCCGTTACTATCAGCATCCCGATGAATGAACAACAAATCCGTCAAGCCGAAACTGTCGACGCCGAATCTAATCTTGTCTTTCAGATACCGTCCGTAGGGAAATGAGATCCCATCCGCCCCGGTGGCTCCACAGTGAATTAGCAAGCGCTCAATGTGATCGACTAGGGCACCATCTGAAGACCCCTCGCAAATCAGAAGGAAGCGGAATTCGACCATGTTTCTATTGCATCCTCTCTGGCCAGAACGCAAGAGGGAAACTAATCTTGCCGTCCTCCGGAGGCACCAAATACGCCTGCAATTCAATTTCACCTATACCGCAGGCCACTTTACCCCCGTCCTCGTGGTCCTTTTTCTCCCGCCACGTGTTCCGTAGCGGATAACATCTGAGCGGCCGTACAACTATGCCTGACCCAGATCTGAGCGCTGGGTTTTTCGCTAACACTACTTCGTCAGGCTTCTGTAGCTGTACGAAGTAAGGTGAATGAGTGGCAACAATTACCTGGCGCAAAGGGTTATCAGTCTCGACCGGCTCATCAGGGTCAACAGCGATGTCGTGGAGCATCTGATTCATCGCCGCAAGCTTTTCGGGGTGTATTCCATTCTCAGGCTCTTCCATGCAATACACGCCTCCAGCACCGGTGGCTTCTGCGATAGCCGTGAGAGCCAGAAACCGAAGCGTCCCGTCGGATATCGAATTCGCGCGGAGCCTTGTTCCGGACGGCTTTTCCAATTCCAGCGAGACGAGCTGACGAACGTCGTCGCGCACAGCTCGTACTGAATTCACCGGTACAAGCCCCGACAAGCGACTTGCTATCCTCCCAAGAATGTCGTCATCGGGATCGTCCTGCACACCGTTGAGACCCGTACGCGTCGCAAGGTGGTACAGTGTGACAGGTATGTGCCCCCCGTCCGCCCTAATCCCAGGCTCGTCAGTATACTTGTCCGGACGTCGCATCGCCGCCGGTTCCAACGCCAATATCCGCCAACTTTGCATTTCTCGGCGTGCTGCAAGGATGGTGGGTGTCGCTGCCGTGTTTTCCGTTCCTACCGCCGTGCGCGGAGCCCGTTCGGCCGCTGCTGCCGGTCGCGCCCGCCCTGACGAGCCACCATCCTGATGGATGACAATGGTAGCCGGCTCCGAATCTCCAATACGCGTAGATATATATCCAGATCCTCGCCGGTTATTGTAGATTACGTCATTGCGGAAACTCTGTCTGTTGTGCTGGAACTGTAGTCTCTCTGGTGCGTTCTTCATAGGTATATGCCGTAGGTCTTCGTGTTCAAGGACAAGACCTCCAAGAAGGCCAGAGGACGCTGACGGAGTTTCACGACGAAAGGCAACTTCATAACGCAAGAACGTAGATGACGGTACGCCGGGCCGACCGAAATCATCCACTACGTGTTTTCCTACAATCATCTCGACTGCAAGAGTGATCCGGGCCCTTGTCTCGCCGTTCGCCGCGAAGAAGAGTTCTGCTATTTCACCTGTTCCTTCTTCGGAGCTACGAATCTGCAGTGCCGATTGGATTAT
Source organism: Spirochaetia bacterium (assembly GCA_965262935.1). Taxonomy (GTDB): domain Bacteria; phylum Spirochaetota; class Spirochaetia; order SZUA-6; family Bin103; genus Bin103. The sequence continues at coordinate 4,968,118 of OZ253572.1, forward strand.
GGTATGATCAGTCAACAGTGACAGAAATCTTATAGCATCAAATATGTTCGACTTTCCTACGCCGTTCTCTCCGGCGATACAGGTATACGGGCCAAAATCCAGGGAAAAATCGACCAGATTCTTAAATCCGTCTACTTCTATTCGAGTCAGCACATCCAGTCTCCTACTGAAACACCATAGCATAATGGTGGTGAACAGCCATCGGGTTGGGAAGTACCCGAATGACCTTCATCGCGGGGATCAATTGACCCTCGTCCTAGCCAAGAGCCGCACGGCCAAGCCGGCGAGTGAGCTAGCCCATGGCGATGCCGCCGTCGACGTGGATTGCCTGGCCGGTGATGTTGCGCGCCTCTTCCGAGGCCAGGAAGGCGACCAGGTTGCCCACGTCTTCGGGGGTCTGCGGGCGTCCGAGTACGGCGCCGCCGGCGATCTCGTCGAACACGGCGCGCGGCTCACGCGTGTCGTTTGGATCCTGCGCCGCGAGCATCGGCGCCAGCCGCTCCCAGAACGGAGTCCACACCAACCCCGGCAGCACGGCATTGACGTTGACATTGTAGGGGCCGAGATCTTTGGCCACCACGCGGGTAAGGTTGAGCAGCGCGTTCTTGGCCGCGGCGTAGGCGGGCAGAAACACCGGGTCACGCTTGGCGGAGATCGAGGAAATGTTGACGATCTTGCCGGAGCGGCGCTCCATCATGTGCCCGGCCACCGCCTTGCACACGAAGAACGGCCCCTTCACGTTGACGGCGAAGTTCTCGTCCCAGTCCTCGCCGGTCAGCGTCGTGAACGGCGCCGACAGCTTGCTGCCGAAGTGGCCGGCGTTGTTGACCACGATGTCGACCTGCCCGAACGCCTCCAGCGCCTGCCGCACCACCGCGGCGCAGTCGTCCTCGCTGGTCACGTCGCCCTTCACCGCCAGGCCGCGCCGGCCCGCCTGCTCGGCCGCCGCGACCGTCTCCCGTGCCCGCTCCAGGTCGAGGTCGGACACCACCACGTCGGCGCCCTCGCGGGTCAGGCAGGCGCAGATGCCGCGCCCCATGCCGCCGCCACCGCCGGTGACGATGGCCACTTTGTCGTGCAAACGCATGCCTCGTTGTGCTACGCAAAGCCCGGTGTTGTCCAGGGCCGCGGCGGCGCCTGCCGCTGCCTGCCGGTCGCGCGGTGGCGCGGTCGGGATGGCGCGGTCGGCATGACGCGGTCGGCATGCGCCCGGTTGCAGGGGCCCCGCGCGGACGGCGGCACGGCACGTCAGGACGGCATGGCACCCGGCGTGGCGAGCGCCGCGTGACGAGCCTGCTTCCACGTCGTGCAGCACGCCTCTGTCCGCGGTCCGGCAGCGGTGAACCGGCGGACGCAAGCGCCGGCGCCGGGTGCCGCTCTGCTCGGCGCCCGGCATGACGAGCGCGGCTGGGCCAGACCAACTGAGCACCGAGCGCCGCATGAGTGGGGCCTCTCCGCCGCCGCGTTGCCGCCGTTGGCCGGGCGCGTCAGAATGACGCCATGAGTGCCACATCGCCGTTCGCCGTCCTGTTTACGGAGGATTCGATTTACCAGACTTGGCTCGACGTCGAAGTGGCTCTGGCCGCCGCGCAGGCGGAGCTCGGCATCATCCCCGCCGCGGCGGCCACCGAAATCGCCGCCAAGGCGAAGCTGCACCTGGTGGACCGCGCCGCCTTCGCCGCGCACCTGGAGGTAACCGGACACGCCCTGGTCTCCCTGGTGTGGCAGATCGACAAGCTGTGCGAAGGCGACGCCGGCGGCTACCTGCACTGGGGCGCCACCACGGTCAACATCACGCAGACCGCCCACCTGCTGCTGGTGCGCCGCGCCCACCGCATGATCCAGCGCGACCTGGCGGCGCTGTTGCGGCACCTCGCCGGCCACGCCGACGCCGCCCGCGACTACGTCATGGCCGGCCGGACCCACGGCCAGCACGCCCTGCCGATCACCTTCGGCTTCAAGGTGGCGACCTGGATCGACGAGTTGCTGCGCCACGAGGAGCGCCTGCGTCAGCTCGAGCCGCGCACCTTCCGCGCCATGTACGGCGGCGGAGCGGGTACCCTTGCGGCCCTGGGCGACCGCGGCCCGGCCCTGCAGCGCCGCTTTGCCGAGCTTCTGGACATGGCGGCGATGGACCTGCCGGCGCGCACCGCGCGCGATCACCTTGCCGAGCACGTCGCCGCGCTGGCGATGCTGTGCGGAACGCTGGCGCGCATCGCGCGCGAGGTATACACGCTGATGAAGCAGGAGTACGGAGAGGTGGAGGAGGCGGTGCCGCCGGGCGCGGTCGGCAGCAGCACCATGCCGCAGAAGCGCAACCCGAAGCTGTGCATGCTCATACTGCAGCTCACTCCGCGCACCCGCGCGCAGGTGGCGCCGGCGCTCGAGTCGCTCGAAACGGATCACGAGGAAGACGGCAGCCAGTATCACGTGATGGAGCACGCCATGACGGAGGCGGTGGTGGCGACCGGCGACGCGCTGCAGGCGGCCGTTGCACTGGCCGCCGGGCTGCGCATCGACCGCGAGCGGATGCGGCGCAACCTCGACCTGACCCGCGGCCTGATCGTCTCCGAGGCGGTGATGTTGGCGCTCGGCGAGCGGATCGGCCGCCAGCTCGCCCACGACGTGGTGTACGAGGCGGCGCAGCGCGCTCATCAGACCGGTTCCACATTCGCGGAGGAACTGCTCAGCGAGCCCGATGTCGCCGCCCACCTTACCGCAGAGCAGGTTGCCGAGTTACTCGATGCGAGCCGCTACACCGGCCTGTCCGCCCACTTTGCGCAGCAGGCCGCGGCGGCGGCGCGCACCGCCGCAGATCGAGCCGAGGCTACAGCACGATGAGCGGGACGCGCACTTCGTCGGGACACATGCCGCCGTGCACGCCGACATGGCGTAGCGAGGTGGAGTCGGCGGATGGGTAGTAGGCGAGGTTGAACGGGGCGAGCGCGATGCCGACGTAGTCGCCGAAGCGGCGGCGCGCGAAGTCGCTGAGCGGCTGCGGGCCGAACAGGCGCAGTTCCTCGGCTTCGCCCTGGCTGAGCACCGCCATGCGCCCACCGGCGCGCTCCGCCAGGCGCTCGACCAGCTCCCGCTCCCTGCCGGGCCGGACGTGAAAGTGCGGCGTGCGGCCCTCCCCGCTCGGCATGCTCAGCAGGCAGTCGAGAAGCGGATCGCCGTCGAACAGCGGCGCCCCGTCGCCCTCGCTCAGGTCGATGAGCCCGTGATCGGCGGTCACCGCAACCCCTACGTCATCGGGCGCGGCGCTGCCGATCTCCATCAGCAGATCGCGGATCTGTGCCAGCTTCGCGCGCGCCTCGGTGCTGGCCACCCCGTGCGTATGGCAGGCGGAGTCGTAGTCGGGGATATACCAGAAGGTAACCGTGGATTCCGTGCGCCTCCCATGCACGGCGCGCATGCGGCGCAGAATGCGCCGCTGGGCGTGGCGCAGCGACCGGTAGCCGCGCGTCGGGCAGCGCCCGCTCAGGTAGCGGTTGAAGGTGCTCAGCAGGTACTTCCAGGGCATGTGCATCTCCATGTCTCCGGTCGCCGCGGCGAAGCGCGACGGCTGCGGCCAGATGTCCCGCACCTGCACACCGTGGCGGCGCAGCCCGCGCCCGGTGCGGCGTTCCTCGAACGGCAGCACCGTAACCGGCAGGTCATGCTCCGCCAGGTAGGCCCACCAGCCGGGCACGCCGTGCCGGCCCGGCCACAGCCCGGTCGCCACGGTGGTCATGGCGCAGGCGGTGGTGGCCGGGAACACCGAGTCGATCTCCAACCGCACCCGCTCGCGCAGATCGGCGAACGCGGGGGCACGGAGCGCGCTCAAGCCCATCCCGTCGACCAGCACCAGCACCAAGTGCGGACGGTCGCACAGGTGGCGGGCAATCGTCTCGTCGTGCGGGGTCGCCGGTATCGCGGCACCCGCGGCGCGCTGCACCGCACACACCAAGTCGACGAAAGACGGCGACGCCGGCGATGGCCGCCGCAGCGCACCGTCCCGGATCGCCGCTGCCACGACTTCCGCCTGCCCGGTCGGCGGCGCCGGCTCGCGGCGTGTCACGCCAGCCGCTCCGCATGCCGCCCGGCACGGCGCAGGGCGGTGTCCACGTACATGCGTGCCACGCTCAGATGAAACTGCGGATCAGCAGGAACGCGCCGAGTACCAGGGGAAACACCGCGTACGAGACGGCATAGAATGCAAATCCGCGCTTTTCGCCGAGCTTCTTCTTCATCAACTCAAGCTTCGTCGATCGGTGCGGTGCGAACAGCGTGATGTACAACATCGCCGCGCCGTAAACGAACATCAGCGCACCCAGGAACGTCCTAGCATCCAATCCGCATATCCTCCGAGTCGGTCAGCCGAGGAACTGGTAGAGAGAGATCAGGGTCGTCACGACCAGGAAGCCGGCGCCGACGAACCACTGCGTGGTCGAGTGCCGCCTGTTGTTGTCATCAAAGCGCCTGTTCACGTCTTCAAACCGCTTGTTCACGTCGTCGAAGCGCTTGCTCACGTCGTCGAAACGCTTATTGACGTCGTCGAAACGCTTGTTGGTGTCTTCGAAACGGCGGTCGATGTCTTCAAAGCGGCGGTCGCTCGCCTCCATGTGGGCGAGTAGCAACTCGCGCTGCGCCTTCAGTTCCTCCTCCACGCGCACCATGCGCTCCATGAGCTGGCTGCCGAACGCCCACGGCCCCAGATCCCGCAGCCAGCCGGGCAACTCGGCGCGCACGTACTGGCCGATGTATTGCAGATCGCCCTCGCTCAACGACATTGCCGGTTCACTCAATCGGTGCCTCCTAACGTAGTTGAATAACGGGCGCTTGTCGACGCTGCTTTGCTATACTTCCGTATGCAGTTGGCGCGTACGGCGTTGGCGGACCTGATCGACGAAATCGAGCGCCAGGAGCAAGCTGGCCGATCCTGGCGGCTGACCCCCACGCACCTGCAGCGCATCCTGGGCCTGAGCCCCGAGCGCTACTACCAGGAGATCTACGGTGCGCAGATGGCCGGCCATCCCCTGATTGAGCTGTCACTGGCCCTGGAGCCGTTCTCGCAGGCCTCGGCGCCATCCCTGGTAGCCGTGCTGGAGCACCTCTGCGGCGCCGGAGCGGAGAGCGCCCTGGAGCGAGCCGGCGTGTTCCTCTCGCACGAGCAGCAGGCGGAGATCATGGCGGAGTTCCTCTCGGCCGCCGCCGAAGCGGTACGTGAGCACCGGTTCGATGAAGAGACGTTCGCGGCCATGTTGCGGACGTTCGGCAGGTTCCCGGAAGCACGCCGGGTCTATCTCGATCACTTCTTCGACCTCGACGATCTGCAGGAGCGCGCCGCGCGCCGCTATTGCGCCGGGCGTACGTTCACCCTCCCCGATCTGGCGCTCGCCAACGCCCGGGAGGTGCTGCGAATGTTCTTCGCGAAACACATTCTGCGGCGCCGGAGCATCTTTGCATCGCTGCACGACGCCTTCCGCCGCGCCACGATCAGCGCCGGATTCGCCGAGGCGGGCCCGTCGCACGGACAGCGCGCGCGCAGGCAGGCACCGGAGCAGCCCGAGCGATCCGCCGCCGCCCAGGCCCGACGTGCCATGGGGTTGGGACCGGAACCGCTCACCGTGCGCGGCTTGAAGGCACGCTACATGCAACTGATCAAGCGCTATCACCCGGACGTGAATCCGCAAGGTCTGGTTCGCTGCCAGGAGGTCACCGCCGCCTACGCCACTCTCGCGCCTCTGGTGGCGCGTGGATAGCCGCGGCGTTCTCGACAGTGGCGAGTGGCCGATTGCCTGCCGGCTTCTGCGCCGCAACCGGCGCGCACGGTGCTACGCCCCGGCGGCGGCGCCCAGGAATTCCAGCAGCAGCTCGGCGACCCGCTCGGGCTGCTCCTGCTGCACCCAGTGGCCCGCACCCGGCAACAGGTGGCAACCATGCATCCGTGTACACACCTCATCGCGCATGCGCTCGTAGGCGCCGGGGCTCTGGAACACGCCCCAGTCGGCGGCGCCGGAGATGAAGCAGGAGGGCACGTCGATGGTCCGCCCGGCGAAGATCTGCTGCTCCTCCGCGCCGACCCGCGCGGTGCCGCAGCGGTACCATTGCAACCCGCCCTGGAAGCCGGTGGCGGCGTACGCCGAGCAGTACACTGCCAGATCCTCGTCCGGCAGCCAGCGGCACGCCGCGGCCGCCTTGGGCGAGGGGGTGAACGGCGCCACCGCTTCCGGCATGGTGTCGCCACGGTTCATGACGTAGTAGGTGGGCAGCTTGGCCAGCTCGGTGGCGGTCCAGCCGCGCAGCCGGTAGGGCCGGTTGCCCGGCCAGTCGGCGCTCTTGTAGTGATAGTAGCCGCGCAGGAACACGTGCAGCCCCTGCGCGCACTCCATCATGTCGGCGTTGGCGCGGCGCGACGAGTAGTACCACTGGTAGTGCTTGCGCGGCGGTTCCAGCGCCGCGAGCCGGGCGTCGAACTCCGCCATCGTGGGGCGCCCCTCCGGCACCGGACGGCGTTCGGGCGGCCCGCCGAATGGCGCACTCATCATCGCCACCGCCGAGAAGATGTCGGGGCGCAGCAGGCTGCACCAGCCGGCCACCCCGGCGCCGGCGTCGTGGCCGATCACCGCGTGCACCCGCTCGTAGCCGAGCGCGGCGACGATGCCCAGCACATCGCGCACCAGGTTGAACGGGCGAAACGGCGCCAGATCACCGTCGAACGAGGCATCCCAGCCGGTGGTGGCACCGTAGCCGCGCTGATCGGGCGCCACCACGTAATAGCCGGCGGCGGCCAGCGCCGGCATCACCTTGCGCCAGCTATAGCCGAGCTCCGGGAAGCCGTGCAGCAACAGCAGCAGCGGGCGCCCCTCGCTCTGCCTGCCCGCCTCCAGCTGGTGCACGGTAAGCCCGTTCACCCCGGCAACGGTCCGCGAGCGAATCCCCGCGGACGCCAACTCTGCCAGCGAGGAGCGATACGAACCCAGGCTGCCGTTGGCCATTCCTGCTACGTCTCGGTGCGCGTGCTGGGCGTGGACGGCGGCTGGCAACTCTGGCCTGCAGGAGCGGACTGCACACCGTCGGTCACCGTCACGAATGGGTCCACTACGACGATGCCGTGATAGAGCTGATCGGAATTGAGATCCTCGGACAGCAGCTTCCGGCAGCCTGAACGTTCCGCGGCAGCCACGATCAGCGCGTCCCAGTAGCTGATGCCGTAGCGCCTGAGCGTCTCAATGGCCCGTTCGACGAGTTGCGCGTCAATATCGACGCTCATGCAGTTCCTGTCGAGTCCATCGGTGAGGCCCCATCGGACGGCTGAGCCCGGCGAACGAGTCGCCGAGCGCGCGGACCGCCTGCTCCCGCGCTGCTGCGTCCCGCGCCGCCACCGATTCGAGGTACTCGCGCACCATCGCGGTCAGCGTGGTATTCCGGTCAACCGCTATCTTGCGTACCTGCCGGACGACTTCATCGGAAACGCTCAACGTAATGTTCATGCGGCCTTCTCCCGCTGATGCATCGTACCACAATGAGGCTAAGCCGTAGTACGGCTCGCTGGAAGGACGGACACGTTCGGATCACCCGCCACGTCTACCGCAAACCACCGCAGCCGTGGCAGAGTAGCCGCACCGATTCGACAACTACCCTTTGGAGACGACATGGCAGCGACGACCAACGAAAAAGCAGCAGACGGCAGGCTGGCCGGCAAGGTGGCGTGGGTGACCGGTTCCTCGCGCGGCATCGGCCGCGTGGTAGCAGGCCACCTCGCCAGCCTGGGCGCCAAAGTGGCGATTCACGGCACCAGCCCCACCTCCACGCGCGCCTTCGGCGAGGCCGACTCGCTGGACGCGGTGGCCGCCGAGATTGCCGAGCAGTCCGGCGGCGAGGTGCTGGCCGTGCACGGCGACCTGACCCGCGAGGACACCGTCCAGGAGCTGTGCGCGCAGATCCGGGAACGGTTCGGCGCCATCCACATCCTGGTCAACAACGCCGGCGGCGACATCGGCACCCAGGGCACCACCGGCAAGAACGCCGGCAAGCCGGCGTCCAACGACGCGCTCGGCATCTCGCTGGCCGACATCCGCACCGTCCTCGACCGCAACCTGCTCACCTGTATCCTGCCGTGCCGGGAAGTGGCGCCGGAGATGATGGAACGCGGGCGCGGCTGGATCGTCAACGTCGGCAGCGTCGCCGGCCTGCGCGGGCGTGCCTCGGAGGTGATCTACGGCTGCGCCAAGGCGGCCGTGCACCACTACACGCGCTGCCTCGCCGACCAACTGCGGCCCGTCAACGTGAACGTCAACGCCATCGCGCCGGGCGAGATCGTCACCGCGCGCTTCCTGGCCAGCCGCACGCCGCAGACGGAGCGGCAGGTGGAGGGCGGCAACCTGACCCGCTACGGCTGGCCTGCCGAGATCGCCCGCACCGTCGAGTTCCTGGTCACCGACGATTCCTCCTACATCTCGGGTCAGGTACTGCGCGTCGACGGCGGCGCGCAACTCTGGCCAGCCTGAGCCGACCTCCCCGAAAAAAAGACGCCCCGCCGAAGCGGGGCGCCATTGCCAATCGCTCTGTTGGCGTTCTTGAACAACGTCTAGTTCCAAAGAACGCTAGTTCTTGAAGAACCACATGTTGGCGTAATAATTCATGGTCAGCCACGCTTCCGCCCACGGCGGCAGCACGCGCGGCACGTTGCCCAGATTGTTGCGCACTACCAGCGGAAAGGGCACCATGCCGACGACGCCGATGGTCCACAGCTTCTCGGCGTGCAGATCGAAGATCGCGGTACGGACGTCGCGGTACTCCTGGCTGCCGAACAGCGTGGACTGCATGTCGACCCGGCCCAACTGGTAGAGCATTGCGAGATCCTCCGGTGCCGGCTCGCCTACGCGGTCGGCCTCCGGTACGTTGTTCCGTTCGGCGCCCCAGTAGGTGTAAAACCGGCCGGCGCCGCGGTGGCCGACGCCAAGCATGCCGCCGTTGCCGGACAGGAAGTCGTACATCTCCATGCCCGAGGTGCGAGTTGCGCGCACGTCCATGGTGCCCTCGGTCTCCACTTGGCGGATCAGGTCGCTGTCGAGCGGGTTGAGCCGGATCACCACGCCGACCGCGGCCCAGTCCTCCTTGACCAGCTCGTGGGTCAGGATCTCCTGCTCGCTCGCGCCCTCCGCGCCGGCGTCGTAGGTGAGCGTGAAGCTCATCGGCTCGCCGTTGGACATCAGCCGGATGCCGTCGCGGTTGCGCTCGTCCAGCCCCAGGGCGTCGAGCATGCTGTTGGCTTCATCGGGAGCGTAGCGGTTGTAAGGGTGATCCTCGCCCCACTCCGACTTGTAGAAGCTCACGTCGGCGTTCAGGGTCGCCTGGCGCGGAACCGCCTGGCCAAGCCACACGGTCTCGTTGATCTCCTCGCGATCGATCGCCAGCGACATGGCGCGGCGGAAGTCGACGTTGTTGAACAGCTCCCGCTTCACCGGATCGAGGTTGTCGAGCACGAAGGTGTAGGTGACATCGCCGCCGTTCACGTGCGGGACCAGCTTGACCGTGTAGTTGCCGGTGTCCTCGTTCTGCTTCAGCAAGGGGAAATCGCCGATGGTCATGGCGGCGGCGTAGTCGGCCTCGCCGGCGATCACCTTCAGCTTGTAGGTCTCGCCGTTGACGGTCTGGCTGACGATGCGGTCGATGTAGGGAAGCTGCTGGCCGGCGGTGTCGACGGCGTAGTAGAAGGGGTTGCGCTCCCAGATGCGGACGGTGGTGGTGTGCTCCTTCCACTTCCACGGGTGCAGCGTCGGCTTGTTGATGTCCTTGGCCGGGCAGCAGAAGGTGAAGTGGTTGTTGAACGCCTCCGCCCAGTTGTCGTAGCCTTCCTCTTTGGCCTTGGCGTCGGCGTTCGGCGGCGCAGGCGGCGGCGGAGGCGGCGGGGCGATGGCGTCAGGCGAGGCCGATGGCGCGCAGCAGGGTTTCCTGCACGGTCAGCTCGTGGTCGAGCGTGCGTTCCGGCGGCGCCGCGCCGCGGATGGCCGCGAGCAGCGAATCGAGGCCGGCGTAGTAGCGGCGCCGGTCCGGCACCGGGACCGTCTGCCAGCCCTTGACGTAGCCGTCGCGGTCGCGGTCCAGGCACAGGCGCAGGGCGGGCGGCTCGAACGGTTCCAGAATGACGCTGGCGCGGGTGCCGTACACCTCCAGCCGGCGCGACTGCACCGACGAGACTTCCATGTAGGCCGACTCCACGGTCGCCATGGCGCCGGGATACTCGAATATGGCGGCGGTGTTGTCCGGGAACCAGGGCGGGTCGCCGCCGTCGTGGCGCGAGATTCGGGTCACCCGTTGCGGACGCCCCAGGATCGCGACGATGATGTCGATCAGGTGGCAGCCGACGATGAACATGATGCCGCCGGCGCGCACGCCGCGCGACTCATACAGCTTCCAGCGGTCCTCGCTGCCGGGCCACGAAGAGATGCGCCCGCGGATCGAGAAGATGTCGCCCAGCCGCCCGGAGCGCGCCCACTCGATGATGAAGCGGAAGCCGGGGTGGTAGCGCCACATGTAGCTGAGCTGCACTATCAGCCCGCGCTCGCGGGCGATCCCAACGACGGCGCGGAATGCCTCGAGATCGTCGCCGGCGGGCTTGTCGAGCCACACGTGCTTGCCGTGCTGCACCGCTTCCCGCGCAAAGCCGACGTTCTGGAAGATCTCGCCCTCGACGGCGATGGCAACGATGCCGTCATCCTCCAGCATCTCTTCGCGGGTGGAGAACCAGTGCACGCCCGCGTAGTCCGGGTTGGCGCCGAGTTCCTCCCGCACCCCGGCAGAAGGCTCATATACCCCCGCGAGCTCAACCTGATCGCTCTCCCGGATCACCCGCGCCTTGCCGGCCGCGTGATCGTGCGAGATCCCATACTGCGCAAACCTCACTGGCATGGTGCCGGTTTCCCGATGCTCCGGCAGAGCGCTACGTAGTCCTCAACCGCATCCCGAAACGACGCAGCGAGTTCTGCTACCGTGGTGCCCTCGAAAGTGACCAGGTCATCGACCCCGACGACCTTGCCGTAGAAGACTTCGTCGTCGGCGTTGCAATGCACCGACCCGACATATCCCTTGTATGACAGACTATCTCTCACGTGAGGTACCCGACAGGCATGCAACTACATATCAGTTGCCCAGCCCCCAAGGCAACCCGCTGCAGACGCGAGGGGGCGAAGCTGCGGCGGGACCGTTCAGGAGCAAAGGCATGACCCGATCGGCAACCGTGTATCCGCTGCGGGCGGTACGGGCTTTGGCCCTGCACACGCAGGGGTTGTGCGAACCGCTGCGACGCGGCCGATGCCCCTCCGTCGATGACGTGTACGCTGCCATCGAGCAAGTCGGCTGGCTGCAGATCGACACCCTGCAGGTGGTGCGGCGGGCGCAGTATCTGACCCTGTGGAGCAGACTGGGGACCTACGACCCGGCCCACCTGGACCGCCTGCTGTTCGGCGGCGGCGGCGCGGCGCTGGACAACGGGCGGCGCCTGTTCGAGTACTGGATGCACGCCGCCTGCATCATTCCGCTCGCCCACTACGGCCTGGCGATGCCGGCGATGCGCCGCCACGCCGAGGGAAGAGCCGGCTGGCGGCGGCGCTGGGCGGACGACCCTGAGCACCGCCGGCTGCTGCGCTCGGTGCTGGCGCGGGTCGAAGCGGACGGACCGGTCCGGCCGGCGGACATCCGCACCGCGAAGAAACAGCCCGGCACCTGGTGGAATTGGGATGACGCCAAGATCGCCCTGGAGCACCTGTACAACACCGGCGAACTGGCGATCTGCAACCGAAGCAACTTCCAGCGCGTGTACGACCTGCGCGACCGGGTGCTGCCGGCGTGGGTCGACTGCCGCGAGCCGGATCCGGACGCGGCGATGCGCGCGCTGCTGGAGATTTCGAGCAAGGCGCTTGGCATCTGCACACCCGCCCAGGTGGCCCACTACTTCCACGCCAAGCAGGCCGACGCCCGGCCGCTGATCGACCGGCTGATCGCCGAGGGCCGCTTCGTTACCGTGACCGCACGCCTGGCCGACGGCGCCATCGGCGAGCTGGTGGTGCACCGCGACAACCTGCCGCTGCTGCAGCGCGCCGCCGACGGCGATCTGCGCCCGCGCCGCACCACCTTCCTGAGTCCGTTCGACAGCCTGTTCTGGGCCAACGGGCGTGACTTGCAGCTGTGGCGGTTCCGGCAGCTGCTCGAATGCTACAAGCCGCGGCCGCGGCGTGAGTGGGGCTACTTCTGTCTGCCGATTCTGGACCGCGACCGCCTGGTGGGCAGGCTCGACCCCAAGCTGGAGCGCGCCACCGGCCTGCTACGGCTCAAGAAGCTCTACCTGGAACCGGGGGTCCGGCCAAGCGCCCGGCTGACTGCCGCCGTCGCGCGCGCCCTGCGCGATTTCATGCGCTTCCACGGCGCCAGCGACCTCGCCGTCGAGCACGGCGCACCTTCCGACTTCGGCACCAAGCTGACGATCGCACTGTGATCACTACTGAGGCCAAGCTTGCACGGCGCCAATTGAGAGATAGGGCAAAACGAACGCCGCAGAAACTCGTGTGGCTCTGCCGTGACCATGTCGACCAATCGCGCCGTGCCATCCGCATCGCACCGCCGCACCTGCGACGTGATAGTATTGTGCCTGTCCTTCGCCTATATTAGGCACTGCAGAGGGAAGCAGCGGATGAGCCGAACTGTCCTATGGTTAACACCGCGAGTTAGCCTCCATGCCAACCGTGCGATCAATCGGGGACAAGGACTGGCCACTCGGATTACGCGTTCAAGACCGCTCAGCATCCTCGCACCGCGTCTTGATGTTACCGGTCGACAGCTCTCCACGAGGCTCCAATCATGATCCACCCGCTTCCTAATCCAACGAATGAAATCGCGGTCGCGCTCACAACTGCAGGACCCACAATATGTCACCGATACCCATCCCGGTTCCGTCCTTCCTCGATACATGCGATTATTTGGGTGTGTTCTCAGGTCAAAGACGATGGCGATCCTCTGACGGAAAGCGGCTTTATACATGGGATTTCTTACACGGAGAGATTGAGGTCTTCAACAAACGTGGCCAACACCTGGGTGCTCTCGATGCAGTCACTGGAATCCTCAAGAAGTACCCTGTAAGTGGACGAAGAATTGATGTCTAACTTCATAAATAAGTGTGTCACTGGCGACGCTCTCCTTGACGACATCGACGACTATATCGATGACTGGCATCGAGACGGCGGAGGTTTGTCCTTGTATGATTTCTTGGGTATGACTCGCAATGAGTATTCTTTGTGGGTTCAGGATCCGAGCTGCCTTCCGTTTATCGTACATGCTCGCGTACATGGACACGAATTGACAGACTCCTCTAGACCACAGGCCGCTCTGGCGATCGCCGCGAGATCAGAACATTCCAGCGAAATCACAAGCAAACTTCTCGAATGGCTAAAGGACAAAGGATTGTGGGATTAGAACTGACTCCGGAGACTAATTTAGCTCGAAGATTCATTGAGAAGAACTCTCTTGCTCCACCGGTTGATATTCGGTCGATGGTTGAAGCATACGCACGACTTACCTTCACACGCATCCCGTTTGATGGCGTCGACGGGGTATCTCTGAATCTAAAGACAAGGGACAAGTCTCCTCATGTCATCGTGAATAGCTCGAGCTCCCCCTCAAGGCAACGATTCACGATGGCGCACGAATTGGGCCATATACTGATACCATGGCATATCGGCTCTGTGTTGATTGATCAAGTTGCTCCCGTCTCTTCTCATCGTTCAAACTACTTTACGTCTCACAGCTGGTCCATGGAGACTGAAGCGAATTCATTTGCAGCGGAATTACTTATGCCACACTCATGGATCATGGAAGTATTGTCGACCACGGACGATCTCTCTAAGGTTCACAGGAGTATATCACAAACTTGCAAGACATCCGCCTTTTCTGCCGCTGTCCGCCTGTCACAATTTCTCCCAGCGAGAATCGTCTATGCATCCGAGCGAGATGGCGTTGTCGAATTCTCTGGTAGAACTGACCAAACCATCGCGAACCCCTTGGAAACAGGCACTGATTTTCCGATAAATCCATTTGCCTATAGCGATCACCATTACGTCTCACAGATGCGCGACAGACGTCTGCATTGGTGGAGACTTCCAGTAGAGATTCATGTAGATTGTTCCGACGATCGAACTTGGAGAGATATTCTCGATTGTATTCTTCATGACATCGGTCTCAGTACGCAGGAAAGTATAGAGATGAAGATGTCGATTAGTGGCATAATAGGCTCCGCACATTGTGTTTGCAAAGACAAGCGTAACGTTGACTCAGTAGTCTCTGCTTGTATTCAACGGCTCAGCGACCGACATTGCTATAGAGAGATAGCTGCACACAGGGACTTCTATACGTTTGTTCGTAAGAGAGCAGAATATATCGTTGATCGAAGTAGCAGATGAGACACAAGTGAGTCTGTCGGATAGATTCCTGTAGCCTTAGTCGATGAGTAAGCCAATATTGCTGTTTGATCTTGGCAATACCCTGGTCGAGTATTTTCGGCCCGGCGGGTTTACGCCGGTCCTGTGGGAATCGATCCGCTTGGCGGGGCAAGCGCTCTGCGCAGCCGGTTATCCTGTACCTTCCGACGCCGAACTCGAGCGCCGGGTCGCGGAGGAGAATCACGAAGCGCGCAACTACCGGGTGCGCCCGCTGCACCGGCGCTTGGCGCGCATCTTTCGGCTGGGTGGCGACGCCGACGATCAACTAATGCGCTCGATGAGCCGTGCTTTCATGGGCCCGATCTTCGCCACCGCGCGCCGCTGTGACGATACGCTCGACGCGCTGTCCGCCTGGCGCCGGCGCGGCTACCGGATCGGCATTCTCTCCAATTCGCCCTGGGGCACGCCGCCGTGGGCGTGGCACGAGGAACTGGAGCGGCACGGACTGGCAGAGCGCTGCGACCTGGCCCTGTTCTGCGGCGACGTGGGATGGCGCAAGCCGGGCCTGCCGCTGTTCCGCGCGGCGCTGAACTACTTCGCATGCCGCGCCGAGGACTGTCTGTTCGTCGGCGACGATCCACGCTGGGACGTGTACGGTGCGCAGCGGGCCGGCATCACGCCGCTGCTGATCGACCGTGCCGGAACCGGCGCACTTGGCGCAGAGGCGGCGCTGCGCTCGCTTGCCGACCTGGAACCGGTCCTGCACCGGTGGGCCGGCGCCGACAAACGCTGCGCGGGCGGAGCGGCACCGGACGCCGCCGGCGCGGGACGCGCCTGAGCGAGCGCCGGCGATGGCCTCACGCGACGATGCCGCGAACGGCGAGCTGCGCGCGCAACTGATTGACCTGACCCGCGCGCTGATCCGGGTACCGAGTTCGGCGGCGCATCCGTCGGCCATCGAACGCGCCCTGGAGCTGCTGCGCGAACGGCTCAAGCCGCTGGCCGGCGTGCGCATCGAGGAATTCCGCTGCGAAGGGGTTCCGTCGCTGGTGATCAGGCCGGCGGCGGTCGAAACGCCGGCCGTCCTGCTGGTCGGACACATCGACGTGGTCGACCACGGCTCCCGCCGCCATTATCGCCCGCGCGTGCGCGACGGGCGCATCTACGGCCCCGGCGCCGGCGACATGAAAGGCGCCGTGGCGATCATGTTCACGCTGTTCGGGGAGCTGTTGCACCGCCACCCGGAGATGGCGCTCGGTCTGGCGATCACCGCCGATGAGGAACTCGGCAGCCACCACGGCACGCGCTACCTCGTGGACCAGGGGCTGTCCTGCGATCTGGCGATCCTGCCCGACGGCGGCTCGATCGACACCGTGGTGGTGGCGGAAAAGGGGTTGCTGCACGTGGAGGTGGTGTGGCGCGGCGCCTCCACCCACGGCGCCTACCCGTGGAGCGGCAACAACCCGGTGGACAGCATGCTCAGCGACCTGGCCCGCCTGCGCGACCGGTTCGCAGCGCTCGCGTCCGATCACTCCGATCACTGGCACCCTACCGCCACCATCACTACCCTGGAGTCGGAGAGCAAGTCGATCAACCGCGTGCCCGAATTCGCGCGCGCCGGCGTCGACGTGCGCTTTACGCCGCCGTGGACGGTGGCGACCATGCTGCGCGAGATACAGAGCTGCCTCAGCCCCGGCGCCGAGCTGTCACTGCCCAACGTGACCGAGAGCACCCGCATGGCGGTCGACGCCGACTACCGGGAGATCAGCGAACAGGTGCTCGGCAGCCCGCTACAGGAGATGCGCACCCCCGGAGCCAGCGATGCGCGCTTCTTCTCGGCCCTCGGCATCCCGGCTATCATCAGCCGTCCCGTGGTGGGCAACGTGCACCGCGTCGACGAGTGGATCGACATCGCCTCGATGCTGCAGTACTACCGCATCCTGCACACCTTCATCCACCGGCGCCTGCGCCTGTCCTGAACCGACGGGCGCGTTCAGATAAACACTGCCGGCGATACCCCAAACCTCTGGCTGAGCGCCCTTACCTGCCGAATGTTCAGCTCCCGGTTGCCGCGTAGTACCTCGGACACCACACCCTGACTGCCGATCTCCGGCACGTTGGACTGCGAAAGTCCATGCTCGTCCATCAGGTACTCCAGTACGGCAACGGGATTGCCGGATGGCTCGGGATCATGCTCGCGCTCGTAGCTGTCTACGAGGCTGCCAAGCGTCTCCATCAGGGAAGCCCACGGATGGTCCTCATTCTCGCCGACCTCGTCGGCGACGCTGTCGAGAAGCGAGCGAATCTTCCGGTACGCTTCCTCCGTGTGCGGCACGCCGAGCGTCTCGCCGATCTTCGGCCACGCCTCGGACAGGACTTCAAGCTCGCGAATCATACCTTCTACTCCTTCCAGGCGCCCCTGTCATACTCGGCGTGCGTCAGAATGTGCCTGATGTAGACCTTGCCGCGGTTGTAGTGAATGGCCGCGATCAGCCTCGCCTTGTTTCCACCTATATTGAAGACGGTGTATCTCCCTACCCGATCAGCGCTCGGTATGACACGTCTCACCTCGGCCAACGAAACGAACCTGCTGTGCCTCACTATCTGATACCAACCATCAAGCGACGACGCGCACTCCGGGTGATCTCGAGCAAACTCGGTCAGACGCCTCCTGGTGATGATGTGCACGTCGGATCATATCGCAAATTGAGATAATCCGTTCAACCCGGGGTGCTTGACGCGGCGGGTGTGCTGTAGCAGGTTGTTCGCCATGGTGGATACCGTTCGGGTCGATGACGGCCGCGCGACGCGGGACGCGCGCGGCGAATGGGTGCCGCGCATCCTGCGCACCAGGGCGGCTCTGTTTGCGTGGCCGCCCCGGCCCAAGGCGGCACTGCGGTTCCTGTTCGGCTTCCCCGGCTTCCTGTGGCCGTCCGGGCTGGCCTTCTACACCGCGATAGCGGCGCTCACCTGGCTGTACCTGCAACCGGGGGCGGGCGACCTGAGCAGTTTTTCGACGTTACGCGCCGACTGGATCGTGCCGATGTACCTCCGCAACGCCGCCTTCCTGCTGATCATCGCCGGCGGCTGGCACCTGCGCCTGTACTGGACGCGCGCCCAGGGCACGCGCTTCAAGTACAACAGCCGCTGGCCGAGCACCAACAGCAAGGCGTTCCTGTTCGGCAACCAGGTGCGGGACAACATGTTCTGGAGCCTGGTGAGCGGCGCCGGCATCTGGACCATCTACGAGGCCTTGATGCTGTGGGCGTACGGCAACGGCTGGCTGCCGTTCGCCGGGTTGCGCACCAACCCGGTGTGGTTCGTGGTGCTGCTGGTGCTGCTGTCGCCGTGGAGCGACCTGCACTTCTACTGGGTGCACCGCCTCACTCACTGGAAGCCGCTGTACAAGGCCTGCCACTACCTGCACCACCGCAACGTGAACGTGGGACCGTGGTCGGGCCTGTCGATGCATCCCCTGGAGCACGTGCTCTACTTCAGCCGTTGGATCATCCTGTTCCTGGTGCCGTCACACCCGATCCACCTGCTCTACCTGATGCAGCGCGCCGGCCTCAATCCGGCCGTCGGCCACACCGGCTTCGACGAGGTGGTGATCAACAAGAAACGCGACACCCGGATGTCGATCGACTCCTTCTTCCACTACCTGCACCATCGCTACTTCGAGTGCAACTACGGCAACTCCAGGCTGCCGCTGGACCGCTGGTTCGGCACCTTCCACGACGGTTCCGAGGAAGCCTACGCCGCCATGCGCCGCAAACGCGCCATGCCCGCCGAGTCGAAGGGGTTGGCCTGAAGGCGACGCTGGCGCTCAAGGAATAACTCGTGAGCGAGACGCCGCAGGAGCGCCCTCTGGCGTTCGTGATCGGAGACAGCATCTCGATCGGGTACGGCCCTTTTCTGGAGCAGTATCTGGCGCCATTCTTCCGCTACGCGAGCAAGCGCGGCGGCGGGGAGGCAATGCGGGCGCTCGGCCTCCCTGTGCACGGCAACGGCGGCGACTCCTCCCAGGTGCTGAAGTACCTCGTGTCGAACCACGTTCACGACGAGATCCCGGCCACCGACTACCTGCTGATCAACTGCGGCCTGCACGACATCCGCACCGATCCGGCCAGCGGCGTCAGGCAGATCGATGAGGACTCCTACCGCAGCAACCTGGAGCAGATCGTGGTCGCTGCACGGGACCTGTGCGACACTTTCTGCTGGATCCGCACCACGCCGTGCGACGAGGCCGTTCACAACACGCGCGGTATGGGCATGCATCGCTTCGCCGCCGACGGCCGCGCCTACAACGCCATAGCCGACTCGGTAATGCGCCGCCGCGGTGTGCCCGCGGTCGATCTGTACGCCTTCACCCGCGCCCTGGGGCCCGACCTGTACGCCGACCACGTGCACTTTCATCCACACATTCAGGCGCGTCAGGCCGCGTTCATCGCCGGCTGGCTGTGCGGCCACCACAACTCTGGCGAGCAAGCATCGGCGCGGCGGCGACGGTAACGTTCAGAGACCGTTGCGCCTCGGCACGATATCTGATCGCACCGCCGCCCTGGCGCGCGCTCTCTCAAACCGAGGTGGGGCCGCCGCCAGCGAGACGGCCGCCGCCACCCCGCAGCCGCGGATCCAGCAGGTCCCGCATGGCATCGCCCAACATGTTGAAACTGTACACCACAATCGTCAGGCACAGCCCCGGCCAGAGCGCCAGCCAAGGGGCCTGCTCCATGTACTTGCGCCCTTCCCGGCTGAGCATACCTCCCCAGTCGGCAATGCTCGGTGGCAGACCGTATCCGAGGAAGCCCAGAGCCCCCAAAGACATGATCACCCCGCCGATGTTAATGGAGAAGATAATGATGACGGGTGCCATGATATTGGGCAGGACATGGTCGTGCAGGATTCTGCTCGTGGGCGTACCCACGGCCTGGGCGGCCAGAAAATAGTCATTCTCCTTGATACCGATCACGGCGCTTCTGATGACTCTTGAGCTGCTGATGCCTCCGGCAATGCCAAGGACCACGATGATCTGGGGGAGACCCTTTCCCACAATGGACATGATGGTCAGCAAGAGCAGAAGTCCCGGCAGAGCCATCCAGGCATCGACAAAGCGCTGCACCGCCAGATCCAATTTACCGCCAAGAAATCCTGAAGTGACGCCGATCAGGACAGCGATGACCACATTGAGGAGGGTCGCAGCCAGACCGACAAGTACGGAGATACGAGCACCGAAGATCAGGCGGCTGAGCAAGTCTCGTCCGGCTTGGTCGGTACCCAGAAGATACTGCGATGATGGGCCGGTAAGCCTGTCTATAACGTGAATTTCCTTATACGAATAAGGAGCCAACACATCGGCAAAGATCGCCACCAGAATCAAGATCAATATGACAATCCCGCAGAACGTACCGAGTGGCTTCTTGTGGAGCAGCCTGATCCAGAAATCAGCCAGCTGGGAACGTCTCTTTGGCTCACTCATACCGAACCCTGGGGTCCAAGAATGCATAGAACAGGTCAATCACGAGATTGATCGCCAGAACCGCGGTCGCAAAAACCAGGTTTATTGCTGAGATTACTGGATAGTCTCTGCCATCGAGGGCATCCACAAACATACGTCCTAGCCCGGGCAGAACGAATATCTCTTCCAGGATAACGGATCCACCTATCAAGATAGGGAGCTGCAGACCGACGAGCGTAACTATCGGGATGAGGGCATTCTTGATGGCGTGCCGCATGACAACTACGCGCTCTCTGAGCCCCTTCGACCAGGCCGTCCTGATGTAGTCCTGCCGGAGCACCTCCAGCATCATGGTGCGCGTCATCCGCATGGCACCGGCAGCCATGGCCGTCCCCAGAATCAGGGCGGGGATGAGGAACATCCCGAGATTCCCGAGCGGGTCTTCCGTGAACGTGATCAGCTCTAACGACGGCGACCACCCCCACCAGAGTGCCGGGTAGAGCATCACCATGATACCCAGCCAGAAGTTCGGCGTTGCCAAGCCGATGATGGCGGCGGAGCGCCCTACGTAGTCGGCGGCGGTATCCTGGCGGATCGCCGAGTAGACGCCGACGGGCAGGGCTATGACGAGCCCAATTGCGATTGACATGACACCAAGCTCAATGGTTACCGGCAATCTCCCGATCAGCCTCTCCCCTATCGACCAACCACCAAACAGTGCTTCACCAAGGGTGCCCTGGAGGAGACCCTCGAAGTGGGACTCACCGGTAATCCAGTCAGGGGTCGGCAACATCCCTATCCAGCGTCCGTACTGGACGTGCACAGGCACGTCCAACCCCAGCATACGCTCAAGAGCTTCGCGGTCTATATCGGTATTCTGCCATGCTTCCATCTCCGCCACCATTGCGTCGACTATATCGCCGGGGATGAAGCGGACAGCGAAAAAGACGATGATGGTCAGTATCCACAAGGTGGGGATTAGCAGCAATAACCGCCTGATGAGATAGGCTCTCATGTGTGGTTGGCCCAAGTATGCGAGCTGGGAAGCGCGTTCCGACCGCAACCTCCCAGCCCGCTTTTCACGTAGGTCAGTAGTAGGGGTGAACTCCCTACTGACCCATTGCTTCCTTCAGCTCCTGGTCGATCCAGAGGCGGGCTTGGAAGGTATTGCGTTCACCCCATCCCATCCCTGCTTCGCCGAAATAACCCTCGACCCACGGCTGGCTCACGAAAAACAAGGGGGAGGTGGACTTGTTCAGGGCACAGTGCTCCCTTACACAGATCTCATCGGCCTGTCGGTAAATGCTTTTGAGCTCCTCTATGTCGGTAGTCTGCTGGGCGGCAAGATACAGGGCGTCCAAACGCTCATCCTTAGCTTTGTTGACGCTATTGCTGCCGTCAATCGCGGTGACGCTGGTCAGGGTGTATCCCAAATTATTGGTGCCACCCCACCACCCATAATACGCAGTCACTAACGCCCAGTCGTGCGCTTCCGCCGGTCCTAAAGCGGCAAACTCGGCTACCGGCATCACCTCAAGCTCGCTGTCAACGCCAATAGCGTCCAGGTAACCCATGATGACTTCTGGATAGGTCTCATCCCACCTGTCGAAATGGGCAAGCTGGACCTTGAATCTATAGCCGTCGGCGCCGCGTGGATACCCGGCCTCATCAAGCAGCGCTTCTGCCTCTTCCGGGTTATACTCATACTCCTGCTTGACCTCGTCGGGCCACTCTTCATATGGCCAGGAATACCCGCCTGGGCCATCCTGCTTTACTAGCCCATAAGGTGCTGGATCTCCAAACCCCTTGAAGAAGGACTCGGCCATTGTGTCGCGGTCCACAGCCATCTGCAGTGCCTTGCGCACCATCACGTCGTCAGTGGGCGGCAACGTCCAGTTATAGAAGAAAACGCCTCCCTGAGTGAGATAGATGGGCCAGATATCGATTTCAGGGTTAGACCGCTGCAGGCTCTGCATATCGTCGACAGAGTTTATATAAGCGTCGCCGCTGTTACCCATGATATCAATCTTGCCGGTGCGCAGTGCCGCCAGACGTCCTGACATGTCTGGGATAAGGAGGGACCTCAACTCGTCAATATAGGGCAGGCGGTTGTCCGGGAATTTTTCGTCGTAGCCCCAGTAGTTGGGATTCTTCGTCCAGGTTGCAGAGCTGCCCTCGACCACTTCCGTCAGCTCAAAGGGCCCGGTACCGACCAGCGTCTTCCAATCCTTGGCGTCTCCGTATTGTTCGATTTGCTCGGGGGCGTGCACAAAAAAGTAGTTGTTGAGCAACTTCCCCGCCACATCTATGTCGGGCTTCTCCAGCTTGATCTCAACGGTCCATTGGTCGGTGGCCGTTACCGATTCGATCTTCAGACCATAGGTGATGCCACCCACAGCGGCGTTCGGTCCATCTTCGGCGAAATCGCCCATACCCAAATAGCGATGATAGTTCCACTCGACGTCATTGGCATCGAACGCGCGCCCGTTCATCGGCGCCTTATCGTGCCAGTGAACGCCCTGGCGGATGTTCCAGATCCACGTTGTCGAGTCGGGCATTGACCAGCTTTCAGCCAGATTCCCTCTGGTCATCTCTGGGGTCTGAACGACGTATACTCTGCCGTCCCAGATCTCCCTGGATAGTCCCCAGTCGGCGAACGCCAGCCGCTCGACAACACCACTGATGAAGTGCGGGGCCCAGCCAAGATTCCACCAGTTGTCAGTACTCGGCGGAAAGACTACAACCGCCTGCGTGAGTGTCCCGCCGTACTCTGGCGCGGTCCACGTCATGCCGGTGGCCGGGTCGAACACCGTTTCCTTCTCCGCAGCCGCTGCCGGCTCCTCTTCTGCGCCGGCGGCCCACAGGCCGGTGGCGGTCACGACCAAAACCATCGCAACGGCGAAGGTTCTGGTAATTTGTACAATATTCACACATCACTCCGTATGTTGATTATTGAGGGTATTGCGTAGCGAATTTCCGCTGCCTGGCTACCCTCAAGCCCGCAACGCGGGCCGCCAGTTCGAGTCAGATTTTCACAAGCGCGCGGCGTGCGACTCACCGGGTTCGCCCGGGCTCACACCGCGCGCGCGTGCGGTTCCTTGAGTATCATTTTGCACCTCCATTTTCTGGAGATTTTGGCAATTGACGCAGACTAGGCGCGGGACCTGCGTCGCGACCCCACACTGGATGGTGGTGGTCAGCGCAGCAGCGCGTCTGAATGGCAGGCAACGTCGGGCGTATGGCGGGCGGGGATCCGGGACGGTTGCCGTGGCCAGTGAACGAACGTGGACTGGGCCGGCACCACACGGAACCGGCCGCTACCCCCGTGCTGACGGCGAAGGCGCCCGCCGCGGCGCGTACGGAGCGATCAGCCGGAGTGGTTAGTTGTTTCTGGTATAAGGAGTTGCCGGGGGGAGGGCTTGCGGAGGGAGGGGCGCAAACGTACCGCGCCGTTGGCCGTTGGCCGTTGGCCGTTGGCGGGCGCCGGAGCTTGTCGTTATGCATCATCCGCATCTGTCCTGAATCCGTAGCCACTCACTATCGCACACACCGAACAGGCCGTCAAGTGCGCAAAAATGGGTGCTACGGAAGCAGAGCCTCCATTACGCGCTGGATGATGGGAACGAGCACCGCGGCGGCCACCAGCACGGCCAGAATCCAACGAGTTTGGACCGTGATCTCCTTGCGGACCTCTGCGATCTCCTTGCGGACCTCTGCGATCTCCTTGCTGAGCTCGGTGCGAACGCTCCCGATTTCCTTGTGGAGTTCAGTACGAACGCTCCCGATCTCTGCGCGGACATCGCCGATCTGCTTCTGCAGACCCATGAACCCCGCGTGCATTTCCTCGCGCAGCTCATTGCGCAACCGGTTCTCCGACTCGACCACACGACGAACAAAGCGCTCCTCGACCATCTCGATGAGATGGTCGCTCTGCTCAGCCTCGAACTGCTGCAGCAAATCGACGAGGGAGTCGCTGGCATCATCGCCGAGCTTCTCGCGTAGCGCCCGTGGTACCGCCATCACTGCCATGACGTCTGACCCTATTCTTACGTGAGACCCGCGTCAAGCGCCGATGCCGCAGCCTGCCGCGGCAGGCCGCATGACGGCTCGACGATGCCATCGGTTGGCGCTATCCTGTGCGTGACGCCTCCAAACACCTCCGCACGCGCCGTTCCGGGACAGGGGTACGGACCCTATCTGGAGCATTGCTCGGCGCCCACCATACAATCGCAAGCCATCCAATACCCGAGAGGAGTTGAGAGAATGAGCGATTCGCAGGCACACGTACCGATGCGTGCCATCACCACGGTGCCCGGTTACCACTGGTTCGGGTACTACGACAAGCTGCAGTTCGATCCCACCTCGCGCTACGTGCTGGCCATGGCGGTCGACTTCGAGCATCGCGCGCCGCGGCCCGGCGACGAGATCCGCATCGGCATGATCGACCTGGAGGACGGCGACGCCTGGCGGCCGCTCGGCACCACCACCGCGTGGTGCTGGCAGCAGGGCTGCATGCTGCAGTGGATCCCCGGATCGGCGAGCGCGGTGATCTGGAACGAGCGCGCCGGCGACCGCTACGTGGCGCGCATCACCGATACCGCCACCGGTGCCAGCCGCACGGTGCCGGCGCCGGTGTACGCGCTGTCGCCCGATGGCCGCACCGCGGTCGGCCCCGACTTCCGGCGCCTCAATGACATGCGCCCCGGCTACGGCTACGCGGGCATCCCCGACCCCTGCGCGGATCAGCTCGCCCCCGAGGAGTCGGGCATCCACACCGTGGACCTCGACACCGGCGAGACCCGCCAGATCATCTCGGTGGCCGACGCGGCCGCGGTCCCCTACCCGCATGGCGACCTGTCGCGGGCCAAGCACTACTTCAACCACCTGCTGTTCAGCCCCGACGGCTCGCGCTTCATCTTCCTGCACCGCTGGCGGGTTCCAGGCGAACGGGGGATGCGCACGCGCATGTTCACCGCCAACGCCGACGGCTCCGACCTGCACGAGGTGGACGACTACGGCCGCATGTCGCACTTCATCTGGCGCGATCCCGGGACCATCCTGGCGTGGTCGTGGCAACCCTCGCACCAGGGCGCGTTCTACGTGTACCGCGACCGCACCGACCAGGTGGAGGTGATCGGCAAGCACGCGATGACCCTGAACGGGCACTGCACCTACCTGAGCGATCCGGACTGGATTCTCAATGACTGCTACCCGCGGGAGGGGAACCGTACCCAGGAGCTGTACCTGTATCACGTGCCCACCGCCACCCGCGTAGAACTGGGCGGATTCCACGCGCCGGAGGCGTACCGGGACGAGTCGCGCTGCGACCTGCACCCGCGCTCCGACCCGAGCGGCCGGCTGGTCACCATCGACTCCGCCCACGCCGGCGGCCGGCAGATCTACCTGCTCGACATCGCCGCCGCCACTGCCAACACAAGCGGCCACGCCGTCCGGCACCGCCCGGCTGTCAGCGATCTGCCTTGGGGAAATAGAACGAAATAACGAGAGTGATCAGCGGTAGCAAGCCGATTTTGATCAGTTCGAAGATGCTTACGAGTGCCTGATTTTCAGGATAGATGACGTATGCGGCAAACACCAGCACGCACACAACGCCGACAAACAGAAGCAACTGTTTCGCGAACCGAAGACGTTCGCCTGCATTGATGACCCGTATGTCTTTCGGCCGCGATCAACCACTCTACATTCCGCGAATGCGTCCGACCGCGTGCAACTCGCGGGTGTCGCTGTCTTCTTCGACTATTCCCAACGACCTGCCTTTGGTCGTTTCCTGCTCGACCAACGCGAGCACTGCCAGCGCACGGCGCACCGCCTCCGCCTTGCTGACCCGGTTCCTGGCCGCGAAATTCGTCAACACCTCATCGAAGCTGTCCGACACCTCCACGGTCATACGGCGCATGGCGATACCTCCCAATAGAGCACCCCGGGGAGCGACGCTCCAACATGTTACAAGAGCGCCGCCGTGACCGTCAAACGCCGTCGTCTGCGTGTCTGCGTTGCCTGCCGTCGTCTGCGGCCCGGCTTGTGCGACCGGCAGCCTCGAGCAGCACCGCCTCGCGCGCACCTGACTCCCCGTCGCCGTGAGACGCCGTTTCGCGAGCTTGACGGCGCGCCGAGGCAGTGTAGTATGCGGTCACGGACATGTGGCGCCGGGCGGACTCCGGCGCCACCGTTCAAACAGGAGGTCAAACATGACTGAATCAATGAGAGGAGTCGCCTGGTGCGCGCTCTTCGTGGCAGCGAGCATCCTGCCGGCAGCGGTGTTCGCCGCCGGTTCGGAGGACACGGCGGCAACAGCCGACGCGGAGGCCGCCGGCGAGGCGTTCAATTTTGAACAAGCCTACGGCACCTACCACTGGGTCACCCCGACGGCGTTCCAGCAGGCGACCGGCGAGACCGTCGGCACCTACAACGAGGCGCCGCAGCTGGCGCAGATGGTGAGCGAGGGCACACTGCCGCCGGTCGAGGACCGGCTGCCGCTGGAACCGCTGGTGCTGGGACGCGAGATCGGCACCTACGGCGGCACCCTGCACGTGGGCGGCGGCCACTTCGCCGCGTTCCAGTACGCGATGACCCCATACAGCAACTACGGCGTGGGACTCGCCGAGCACACCTGGACCGCCGGCACCTATCCGAACCTGGTGAAGGGCTGGGACGTGGAAGACGGCGGCAGAAAGTACACGCTGCATCTGCGCGAAGGGTTGCGCTACTCGGACGGCGAGCCGTTCACGGCCGACGACATCATGTTCTGGTGGGACCACATCGTACCGACGGACCCCACCTTTCCCGACCTGTTCACGCGCATCATCATCTCCACCGGGCTGTACGAAAACGTCGTCAAGATCGACGACCACACCGTGCGCATCGAATACAGCAAGCCATCCGACAACCTGTTCTGGGTGCACTTCGGCAAGGCGGTCCCCGCTCACCAGAAGAAGTATTTCAGCCAGTTCCATCCCGACTTCCAGGACCAGGACAAGCTGGACGAGATGGTGAAAGAGGCGGGCTTCAGCAACTGGATCGAACTCTACGAGCACAAGCTGGACATCCGCGGCAACACCAACACCGAACGCCCCATCCTGCTGGCCTGGACCCTGAAGCAGGTGCCGCCCAACGACTACCTCCTGGAGCGCAACCCCTACTTCTGGGCGGTTGACCCGGCCGGCAACCAGCTTCCCTATATCGATCGCATATTCGGCTTCGTCGGGCTGGAGTCGGAGGTGCGCGACCTGAAGGCGCAGGCGGGCGAGCTCGACTTCGCCGACGTGCCGATGGCCACCTACCGGCTGGTCAAGGAGAAAGAGTCGGAGGGCAAGATCCGCGGCCAGCGCATGGGCGGCGTGGGACTGAACTCCGCCCAGCTCAGCTTCAACCTGAACCACAAGGATCCGGCGGTGCGGGAGATCTTCATGGACAAGCGGTTCCGGATCGCGGCCTCGCACGCGCTCAACCGCGAACGGATCAGCGAGCTGGTGTTCCTGGGACTGGTGCCGCCGTGGCAGGTCGCCTCGCACGCGGGCAGCGACTACTACCACGAGCGGATGGCGCACTCCTACATCGAGTACGATCCGGACAAGACCAAGGCGATGTTCGACGAGATCGGCATGCCGGTCGGCGACGACGGCTTCCGGCGGCGGCTCGACGGCGAAAAGCTGCAGATCAACCTGCTCACCTGGGACAACGCGCGGCTGCAGTCGGGCAGAATCGCAGAAATGATGGCCGAGGATCTGCAGGCCGTCGGCCTGGATGTCAACCTCAAGATCATGGAGTCGAGCGTGGTCCGGCAGACCACTACCGCGAACGACCAGGACGCCGTGATGGTGCCCGGTGCCTGGACCACCATCGAGGGCGGCTTCTGGCTGGGCAACTCGGCCACCGCGTTCGTGCCGGTGCACACCAACGGCAGCATGCACGCCCAGTTGTGGTACGAATGGTACGAGTCGTTCGGCGAAAAAGGCGAGCAGCCACCGCCCGAGATGGTCCAGGTGATGGAGTGGTACCGCGAAGGCCTGGGCACCATCGACGCCGCCGAGCGCAAGGATATCTGGTTCCGCATGGTCGATGTCGCCGCCGACAACCTGTGGGTCATCGGCACGGTGCAGCATCCCGGCTATTTCAAGGTGCTGAACACCCAACTCGCCAACTACCCGGAGGACACCCTGCCGTGGGACCGGGGAGGCGACAAGGGGCGTCCCGAGATCTGGTTCTACCGCCAATAGGGGACATGGAAGGGCTGACGCGCCCGTGGCGACAGCGCCGGATGCGGCGAGAGCCCGGGTGCGGTAGGCCCGAACAGGGGCGGCGGACGGCGCACGCGCTGTGTGCCGCCGCCCGCTGCTCCCGGTTGGTTGCGCGCCGATCATGACGGAATACCTGGTTCGCCGCCTGCTGCTGATCGTCCCGGTACTGCTGCTCATCTCGGTGCTCGCCTTCGTCGTGATGGAGGCGCCGCCGGGCGACTTCGTCACCTCCTACATGATGCGGCAGGCGGAGGCGGGCGCCCTGTTCGACGGCGCCGGCGTCGAGGAGGGGCTGCGCGCGATGTGGGGGCTGGACAGGCCGTGGTACGTCCGCTACCTGCGCTGGCTCGGCAACCTGCTGCGCGGCAACCTGGGCTACTCGCTGTTCTGGCAAGCGCCGGTAAAGGAGATCATCGCCTCCCGATTCGTGCTCAGCATGTCGGTGGCCCTGTCCGCCACCGTGCTGGTGTGGGTGGTCGCCTTTCCCATCGGCGTCTACTCGGCGACCCGGCAGTATTCCCTGTCCGACAACGCCGTCACCTTCATCGGCTTTCTCGGGCTGTCCATTCCCAACTTCCTGCTGGCGCTGATCATGATGTATCTGGCCAACCGCTTCCTGAACGTGTCGATCGGCGGCCTGTTTTCGCAGAAATACGTCACCGCCGAGTGGAGCTGGGGCAAGCTGATCGACTTCATCAGCCACCTCTGGGTTCCCATCATCGTCATCGGGGTGGCCGGCACGGCGGGGCTGATCCGCATTCTGCGCGCCAACCTGCTGGACGAGATCAGCAAGTCGTACGTCGAGATGGCGCGGGCGAAGGGACTGCGGGAGACGGTGCTGATCATGAAGTATCCGGTGCGCATCGCCATCAACCCGTTCATTTCGTCGATCGGCTGGGTGCTGCCGGGCATGATTTCCGGCGACGTGATCGTGTCGGTGGTGCTGGGTCTGCCGACCGCGGGGCCGATGTTCCTGCAAGCGCTACGGCAGCAGGACATGATGCTGGCCGGCGCCTACATCATGCTGATCTCGGTGTGCACGGTGGTCGGCATCCTGCTGTCGGACATCCTGCTGGCGGTAGTGGACCCGCGCATCAGGTACCACTAGGAGTCTGTCGAATTGGAGCGTCAGCGGCAAATCGACAGACTCCTGGTGATTAGGTGGGATGGGCCAAAAGCGCCGCGGGCGGCGGTTTTGGGGCGCTGACATGGCGACCGACGTGGCGACCCACGAACCACTGGCCGCGCCGCGCGCCAGCATCCCGCAGTGGCGGCTGGTGTGGCGCAAGTTCCGCAGGAGCCGGCTGGCCGTCGCTGGCGCCATCGCCATCATCATCTGCTATCTCATGGCCGCGTTCGCCGAGTTCTGCGCACCGTATGATCCGCGCTTCCGGGATGTGGACCACCCGGCCGCGCCGCCCATGCGAGTGCGCCTGTTCGCCGACGGACGGCTGCAGCGTCCGTTCGTGTACGGCATGGTGAAAACGGTCAACATGGAGACCCTGACCAGGACCTACGCGATCGACCCCGAGCGGCGGCACCCGCTGGCCCTGTTCGTGCGCGGCGACAGCTATCGGCTGTGGAACGTGTGGGAGGGCGAGATCCACCTGGTCGGCACGGCTGACGGGGGACGGGCGTACCTGCTTGGCACCGACCGCGACGGCCGCGACCTGTTGTCGCGCATCCTCCTCGGCGCCCGCCTGTCGCTATCGATCGGCCTGGTGGGGGTGGCGCTCAGCTTCTGCTTCGGGATCGTGCTGGGTTCGGTGTCCGGCTACTTCGGCGGGGCGGTGGACATGGTGATCCAGCGCTTCATCGAAGTGCTCACCTCCATCCCCACGCTGCCGCTGTGGATGGGCCTGAGCGCCGCCCTGCCGCTGCGCTGGCCGGTGGTGAAGGTGTTCTTCTTCATCTCCCTGATCCTGTCGCTGCTCGGCTGGCCGGAACTGGCGCGGGTGGTGCGCGGCAAGTTCCTGTCCCTGCGCGAGGAGGACTTCATCACCTCGGCGGTGCTGGACGGGGTGGCGACCCGCGGCGTGATCTTCCGCCACATGCTGCCGTCGTTCATGAGCCACATCATCGCGGCGGCGACGCTGGCGGTGCCGAGCATGATCCTGGCGGAGACGGCGCTCAGCTTCCTCGGCATCGGCCTGCGGGCGCCGGCGATAAGCTGGGGCGTGCTGCTGCAGGACGCGCAGAGCGTCGACTCGGTGGTGGCGATGCCGTGGCTGTTCACGCCGGGCCTGTTCGTGGTGGTCAGTGTGCTGGCGTTCAACTTCTTCGGCGACGGCCTGCGCGACGCCGCCGACCCCTACAAGTGAGACGCCGCTCCCGATTTCGCCGGTGTCATTCACCGGTCAGCAGCGCCCTCCTTCGAGGCGCTGCGGCGCACCACCGCCGGTGTGGTGGGAGAGAACAGCGGCTGCGCCTCCTTGACGGCCCCCCGAAACCGTGTTACCAACGAAGACTACCTGACTCGGCGGCTTGCGATGCGGCCAGCAACCCTGACGCCCGCCGCCGTGACGACAGCGGCTTTTGCCGACTGAAACCACGTTCTGGCAGCAGGAGTTGGCAGCAGGACGCTGAATGCTCTGGAGCCGGTACGGGAGGTGACCAGAAAAGCGACACCCCGAGAACGCTGAGGATCGAAACGGATCACGAGCGGAACGCTGCCCGACTCAGTTCACATGCATTGAAAGAACCTCAGGAAATAAGCCATTTGCAGTACAGACCGGGATCAACTGTTGCTGGAGGAAATCATGAACAGTAGACACGGAACGGCATTTGCCATTGCCCTCGTCGCACTGATCTTGCCGACAAGCATGATCTATGCGGCGGCCACCGAGGAGCGCGCCGCCGAGGTTGCGACGGAGCAAGAGGGTGTTGTCTTTGACACCTACCACTGGGCAACGCCCGCCGAGTTTGAACAAGCCACGGGCATGGCCATCGGTGAGTACAACGAAGCTCCCATGTTGAGCGCGATGGTTGCCGCGGGAGACCTTCCACCCGTTGAGGAAAGGCTGCCGACCGAACCTCTCGTGGTGGGCAAGAAGATCGGCAAATACGGCGGCACCATGTACATGGCAAACCCGTGGAAGGCCTGGTCCTACGGGGCAGAGCCTTACAGCCTGTACGGGTTCGGCATAGCGGAACACACCTGGACCTACAACATCTACCCCAACCTGGCGGAGAGCTACGACATGGAAGACGGGGGCCGGGCCTGGGTCATACATCTTCGCGAGGGCCTGAAGTGGTCGGACGGCGCGCCATTCACCGCCGACGACGTCGTGTTCTGGTGGGACGACATCACCACGATGCAACCGCATCCCGACGTCTTCACCAAGCACCAGATGGAGACGCACGTCTACAAGGGCGTCGAAAAGATCGACGACTATACCCTCCGGTTCGACTTCAACGGCCCCACACGAGACGTATTCTTCAGCGTCCAGGCGGGCAAGGCGATCGCCGGATTCCCCAAACACTATTTCAAGCAGTTCCATCCGACATACGCGGACGCAGGAGACCTGGAGGCACTCGTAAAGGACGGTGGCTTCGACTCTTGGCAGACGCTGTTCGCCAACAAGTTCGATCAGCGCGGCTTGCACAACACGGAGCGGCCGGTGTTGCTTCCCTGGACCCTGTCCAAGGGCACTCCCGGCGACATCATCATGATCAGGAACCCGTACTACTGGGTGGTGGACCCGGCCGGCAATCAGCTTCCCTATATCGATGAGCTGTACCGGTTCATGGAGCTGGAGCTGGAGACCATCAACTTGAAGGCGCTCGCCGGCGAGCTGGACATAGCAAGGGTCAGCATGGAGACGTACAACCTCGCGAAGGACCGGGAGGGCCAGGGCAAGCTAGTAGCCATGCGGTACGCGGCTTCGGATCGCGTGCATACCTCGTTCGGATTCAACTTGACGCACAAGGATCCGGTCCTGAGAGAGATCTTTCGGGACAATCGGTTTCGATTCGCCGCCTCTTATGCCCTCAATCGGGAGCAGATGAATGAGCTGGTGTTCAATGGCTTGTCGCAGCCGTGGCAGGACGGGACGCCCGAGGGCGATCCTTTCTACCACGAGAGGCTGTCAAGCGCAGCGATTGAGTACGATCCGGAGAAGGCAAACGCGCTGCTGGACGAGATGGGTCTGGAGAAGGGAGCGGACGGTTTCCGCAGACGCCCCGATGGCTCCAAACTTCAGATCACCATGATCAGCCAAACCAACAGGGGGCCGGGGGAGCGAATCGCGGAGCTGATAACCGACGACCTGAAGGCGGTCGGGCTGGATATCAACCTGCGTCTTGTCGAGCGGAGTCTGATGGTCGAGACGTGTCGCGCAAATGAAATCGAGATGAAGGTTGACGATGGCGGAGCCGCTGGAATGACCTTCAGCGGATACTTCGAAGGCCATCTCGTGCCGGCGCATCCGACCTGCCCCTTCTCGCCACTCTGGCAACGTTGGGGGGTCGATCCCAGCACGGGAGAGGAACCGCTGCCCGCAATGCAGGAGGCCATGCAGGCCTATAGAGCAGGTTTCGAGACCATCGATCTGGCGGAGCGCCAGGAGCTGTGGGCTCGGGTGGCCGATATAGGTGCTGACAATCTGTGGGCGGTCGGTACCGTTACGTCGCCGGGTTACTTCAAGATATACAGTTCACGCCTGGACAACTGGCCGACGGAGGAACTTCCGTTTGATCGCGGCGGTGACAAGGGACGCCCCGACATCTACTTCTTCAAGTAGCTCCGGTCTGCAACCGGCTAGGAGGGGGGCGATTACGCTCCCCTCCTTGTCTGCCGCCAGCCGCCGGCGCATACCCATCGAGGCGTGAGATCCGCCAACCCGCGACTGTGTTCAACAACAAGGAGCACGCCATTGGTTTCTGCCAGCTTTCGTAGAATGGTGCCGACATGGTTGACTATCTGATCCGTCGCCTGTTGCTCGTCGTCCCCACTCTCCTTGTCGTATCTATTCTCGCGTTTCTGGTTATGGAAGCGCCGCCCGGCGACTTCGTTACCACCTATATCGCCGGCCAGGCCACCTTGGGCGTGCAAGTCGGTGGCATCGAAGTCGAGGAGCAGTTGCGTGAGTTGTGGGGCCTCGACAAGCCGCCCCATATTCGTTACCTCAGATGGATTGGAAATATGCTGAAGGGCGAACTTGGCTACTCCCTGTTCTGGCAAGCACCGGTCAAGGACATAATAGGCCCCCGATTGGTCCTCAGTATGGTGATACCGGCCGTCGCCACCGCCTTTGTCTGGGTTGTTGCCTTTCCCATCGGCATATACTCGGCCACGCACCAGTATTCTGTCTCCGACACGGTATTGAGCCTGGTCGGCTTTCTGGGCCTGTCCATTCCCAATTTTCTGCTGGCCCTGGTTCTGATGTATCTCGGCAACACCTATTTTGGCGTGTCGGTTGGCGGCTTGTTTTCCACGCAATACCTCAGGGCGTCGTGGAGCATCGGAAAGGCCCTTGATTTCCTCGCGCATCTGTGGATTCCGATCGTCGTCGTGGGCACCGCCGGAACCGCTGGCTTGATCCGCATCATTCGTGCCAACCTGCTTGATGAGATAGGGAAGTCGTACGTGGAGATGGCCCGATCGAAGGGGCTGTCAGAGCCACGATTGATTTTCAAGTACCCGGTACGGATCGCCATCAGCCCGTTCATCTCATCGATCGGATGGGTGCTGCCCGGCATGATCTCGGGCGAGGTGATCGTGTCTGTCGTGCTCGGCCTGCCGACCGCCGGTCCGATATTCCTGCGCGCGTTACGGATGCAGGACATGCAGTTGGCGGGTGCCTATATCATGCTCATCTCGGTGTTCACCATAGTAGGCGTGTTTCTGTCTGACATCCTGCTGGTCCTGGTCGACCCACGGATCCGGTACACGTAACGAGCATGACGGGAACTCTCCATGGCGCCTCTCAGTCGCGGCTGATCTGGCGCAAGTTCAAGAAGAGCCGTGTGGCGGTAGGGTCGGCGATCGTGATCACCGTGTTTTACCTGATGGCCGGCTTTGCAGAATTCGTCGCCCCTTACGATGCGGCCACGCGTGACATGAAGCATCCGTCAGCTCCGCCCATGATGGTGCGCATAGTCGCCGACGGACGCTTGCAGAGGCCATTCGTCTACGGCCTGGAGAAGGAAACTGGCACATACGCGCGCAGATACGTCGTCGACAAGAGCAGGAAATATCCGCTTGCCTTGTTCGTGCGGGGGGACAGTTACCGGATCTGGGGCATGGCGCAGAACGACATACACCTCTTTGGGACGCCCCGGGATGGCCGAGTCTATCTCTTCGGAACGGACAAGGACGGGCGCGATCTGCTGTCACGGATTATCTACGGCTCGCGGCTTTCGCTATCGATAGGGTTCTTTGGTGTGGCGATCAGTTTCTCTATCGGTATCGTATTGGGATCGATCTCCGGCTACTTCGGCGGGGTCGTGGACATGGTCATTCAGCGAGTGATCGAGATTCTGAGTTCCATCCCGACGCTGCCGCTGTGGATGGGGCTGAGCGCTTCCCTGCCTCTACGCTGGTCGGTGGTGGAAGTGTTCTTTGCCATTTCGCTGATCTTGTCGTTGTTGGGGTGGCCCGAGATGGCGCGCGTGGTGAGGGGCAAGTTCCTGTCACTGAGGAGGGAGGATTTCGTAGTTTCCGCGCGCTTGGATGGCGTCAGCACGAGTGGTCTGATGTTTCGCCACATGCTGCCGTTGTTCTTCAGTCACATCATTGCGACGGCGACGCTGGCGATTCCCGGCATGATCCTGGCCGAAACGAGCCTCAGCTTCCTGGGGATAGGGCTCAGGACACCCGCCATCAGCTGGGGCGTGCTGCTGCAGGCGGCTCAGAACACGGAAACCGTTGCGTCGGCGCCGTGGATGTTCATTCCCGGCGCATTCGTGGTGGTCGCCGTCCTGGGCTTCAACTTCCTCGGGGATGGGCTTCGGGATGCAGCCGATCCCTACAAGTAACGCATGTACGGCGCGCAGCGAGTTGACACCGTGTTGACACCGTAGTGCCCGCGTGCAGAATTGAACGGGAGCGCGCGGTGGACGACAAGCTGCTGGAAGTCAAGGATCTGTCCATTTCGTTTCCCACCGAGGCGGGCGTGATCCGCGCCGTCAACGAGGTGTCGTTCGAGGTGCCGCGCAGCACCACCGTCGGCGTGGTGGGCGAAAGCGGTTGCGGCAAGTCGGTCACCGCGCGCGCGCTGCTCAACATCGTGCAGCCGCCGGGCCGCATCGACGGCGGCGAGGTGCTGTTCCACGACGCCGAGGCGGGCGAGCCGTTGGATCTGCTGTCGATGGAGCCCAAGGGCGCCACCATCCGCCACTTCCGCGGCAAGCGGATCGCCATGATCTTCCAGGATCCGATGACCTGCCTGAGCCCGGTGCACACGGTGGGCAATCAGATCGTCGAATCGATCCGCATCCACGACCGTGACGTGTCGGCGCGCGAAGCCCGGCAACGGGCAGTGGCACTGCTGACCGAGGTGGGGATTCCGAATCCGGCGGGACACCTGGACTCCTACTCGTTCGAGCTCAGCGGCGGCATGCGCCAGCGCGCGCTGATGGCGGTGGCGCTGGCGGCGGAGCCGGAGCTGCTGATCGCGGATGAGCCCACCACCGCCATCGACGTCACCATCCAGGCCAAGTTCCTGGACCTGATCCAGCGCCTGCAGCGCGAGCGGGAGATGTCGATCCTGTTCATCACCCACGACCTGGGCGTGATCGCGGAGGTCAGCCGGATGGTGGTGGTGATGTATCTCGGCCGCGTGGTCGAGGTCGGGCGCGTGGAGGATATCTACGAGCGCCCCCTGCACCCCTACACCCAGCTCCTGTTCCGGTCGATCCCCAGCGAGCATGTGCCGCGCAAGACGCCGCTGGCGCAGATCAGGGGCGTGGTGCCCGACCCGTTCTCGCGGCCGCCCGGCTGCCCGTTCAGCGATCGCTGCCCGAGCTTCGTGCAGGGCACCTGCGACACCGCCGTGCCGCCCCTTTACGAGGTGCACGAAGAGCACCACGCGCGCTGCTTCCTGTACTCGCAGGACGATGATGAGCGCTGACGGCGGCGCGCTGCTGGAGCTGCGGCGGCTGCGAAAGCACTTTCCGATCCAGCGCGGCGTGCTGCGGCGGACGGTGGGCTGGATCCGTGCCGTGGACGACATCGACCTCGAGGTAAACACCGGTGAAACCGTCGGCCTGGTCGGCGAGAGCGGTTGCGGCAAGACCACCGCCCTGCGCACCATCGTGCGCGCGGTGGAGCCGACCGGAGGCGAAATCCTGTTCCGGACGAACGGCGAGATGCGCTCGATCACGGCGCTGAATCCCGAGGCGCTGCGGGAGGTGCGCCAGCAGATACGGGTGATCTTTCAGGATCCGCAGTCGTCGCTCAATCCGCGCTTCAAGATCAGAGACATCATCGCCGAACCGCTGAAGGCGTACGGCGTGGCGGCCAGCCGCGGCGAGCTCGACGAGATCGTCGTGGACACCATGGAGCGGGTCGGGCTGGACCGCGCCTACGTCAACCACTACCCGTACTCGCTGAGCGGCGGCCAGCGCCAGCGGGTCGGCATCGCCCGCGCCCTGACTACGCAACCGAGGCTGATCCTGGCCGATGAGCCCACCTCGGCGCTGGATGCCAGCGTGCAGGCCCAGATCATCAACCTGCTGCTGCAGTTACAGCAACAGATGCACCTGTCGATGCTGTTCGTCACCCACGACCTGAGCGTAGTGCGCCACGTCAGCGACCGTATCGCGATCATGTACCTGGGCGAGATCGTGGAGCTCGGCGAGACCGACGAAGTGTTCCAGCGCCCGCGCCATCCCTATACCGAGGCGCTGTTCGCCGCCATCCCCAAGCCCGACCCGCGCCAGCCCAGCCGCAGGATCATCGTGGAAGGCGACATTCCCGATGCCGCGCACCGCCCGCCGGGCTGCCCGTTTCACCCCCGCTGCCGCTACGCCACCGAGCGCTGCGCTACCGAAAAGCCGAAACTCGAGCACCGCGACGGCGCCCACCCCGTCGCCTGCCACTTCCCCCTGCCGCCCAGCGAACCCGCCTCACGTTAGTCCCCGTGTAAGAACAGATGAGTCGGCGGTCATG
This sequence comes from Spirochaetia bacterium, assembly GCA_965262935.1. Classification (GTDB taxonomy): domain Bacteria; phylum Spirochaetota; class Spirochaetia; order SZUA-6; family Bin103; genus Bin103. The sequence goes on from OZ253572.1 coordinate 5,005,360, forward strand.
ACCTCGAACGACAAGATGTTGTCAGGGCGGCAGTAAGAATCTTCCATCTGTCGAGTATGTCGCGTCCCAGCAACGATGGAACGCCTTCGAGGTCCAGATCATGCTCAGTTAGCCCGATTGGCAATACATATAAGTAAAGGTGGGACGAACCGGCGAACCCAAGTATGTCTACAGAATCAGGGTGCGCGGTTCGCGCTCCATATAGCGAATAATCACACTTTCGCGCGGGACACCGCTCGTTTCCAATTCTCCGATCACTTCTGCAAGGCTGTCGCCGTGAGACGCGACTTTGCCGTCATGCACCGCAACCCACTTCTGCGGATAGTCGTTCAATAGTTTCGTGTCAGCGCGGGATAACACCTGGACCGACTCGGCAAATGCTTGCAAGTCCTCCCATATCCTCTGCGGATCGCCTATGTGTTGAATGTCAATCAGTGGTAGTCCCTCCGCGATGGCCGGCATGCAACTCTACGAGAAACTATACTTGATGATCATCGGCATGTGCAATTCCGCTTGACGCCACGCCGCGCCACGCCACGCCAGATGCCATGGCTGCGCCAGAACGCGCTATCGTCTCTACGCGCACACGGGTTCGGTTCCGCGCCAGCGGTGGGCCGGCTTCGCCGGCGGACGTACGGCCAGCCGTTCCCGACGACGACCTCGAGGGCGTCCTCTTCGGTATCGAGTGACGTAACGTAGCTAGGCAATGTCAATGCTCCTTCGTATCGAGCGTGGTGACGTAGCGATAGCTGTAGTTAGGCACCCAGACGACCCACCCCACCCCTCAGCCGCGGGTCGAGCAGGTCCCGCACCGCGTCGCCGAACATGTTCAGGCAGTACACGACAATCGTCAGGCACAGCCCCGGCCACAGCGCCAGCCGCGGCGCCACCTCCATGAACTCGCGCCCTTCCCGGCTCAGCATCCCTCCCCAGCTCGGAACCGAAATCGGCAGTCCGAATCCCAGGAAGCTCAGCGCAGCCTCGCTGATGATCACCGCCCCGACGTTGATGGTGAAGATGATGATGACCGGAGCAGCAATATTGGGCAGGACGTGGCGGATGAGGATTCGCCACTTGGTGTTGCCGATCGCCTCTGCCGCCTGGAAATAGGCATTCTCCTTTACGCCAATTACCGCGCCGCGGATTACTCGCGAGCCGCCGATGCCGCCGGTTACCCCCAGCACCACGATGATCTGCGGCACACCCCGCCCCACCAGGGACATTATGGTAAGCAACAGCAGCAGGCCTGGAAACGCCATCCAGGCGTCGACGAATCTCTGCGCCGCCAAGTCCAATCTACCGCCGAAGAATCCTGACGGCCCGCCGATCAGCACAGCCACCACGACATTGACCGCGGTCGCCGCCAGACCGACGGTCAGCGATATCTGAGCCCCGAAGATAAGGCGGCTCAACAGGTCTCGCCCCAACTGGTCGGTCCCCAACAGATACCGGTCCGAGGGGGCCTGCATCCGGTCTACGATGTTGACTTCATCATGCGGAAAAGGCGCCAGAACATCGGCAAAGATCGCCACGAGAATCAACAGCAGGATGACGACCCCGGCGATGATGCTCAGTGGCTTCTCCTTGACCAGCCTGCGAAAGAAATCAGTCATACCGTACCCTGGGGTCCAAGACAGCGTAGACCAGGTCGATAAGTAGATTGATCCCCACCACGCCAGTGGCGAAAAACAGGTTGATTCCGGAGACCACCGGGTAGTCTCGGTCATTGAGGGCAGTCAGCAACAGGCGACCGAGCCCCGGCAGGTTGAAGATGTTCTCCATGATCACGGCGCCCCCCACCAGAATCGGCAACTGCAGCCCGATCAGGGTCACCACCGGGATCAGGGCATTCTTGACGGCGTGCCGGATCACCACGGCCCGCTCCTTCAGACCTTTCGCCCAGGCCGTCCTGATAAAATCCTGCCGGAGCACCTCCAGCATCATGGTGCGGGTCATCCGCATGGTCGCGGCCGAAGCGGCCGTGCCCAGAATCAGGCCCGGAATGATGAACACCGCCAGATTCCCCAGCGGGTCTTCGGTGAAGGCAACCAGTTCCAGCGGCGGCGCCCAGCCCCACCAGATGGCCGGGTAGATCATGACCATGATGCCTAGCCAGAAGTTCGGCGTGGCCAGGCCGACGATGGCGACCGAGCGCCCCAGGAAGTCGGCGACCGAATCCTGGCGAATCGCCGAGTAGATGCCGACCGGCAGCGCGATCACCAGCCCGATGAGGATTGCCATCAAACCAAGCTCGACGGTTACCGGCAGTCTACCTAGTATCCTCTCCTCTACCGCCAAACCGCCATACAGTGATTCGCCCAGGGTGCCCTGGAGGAGACCCTTGAAGTGGGACTCATCGGTAACCCGGTCAGGGGTCGGCAACACTCCAATCCAGCGTCCGTACTGCACCCAGACAGGCACATCCAATCCCAGCCGACGCTCGAGCGCCGCACGGTCAATCCCCCCCGTTACGTAGATCTGCACCCGAGCCTCCAATACGTCTATGACATCGCCGGGGATGAAGCGGACCGAGAGAAAGACCAGGATGCTCAAGATAAACAGCGTGGGGACGACCAGCAGCAGCCGCCGGATGATGTAGGCTCTCATGTCTTCGTAGTAAATGGGCGCCGGGAAGATCGAGGCTCCCGGCGCCCTTCTCTGCAGGCAGAACGAGCGCGAAACGCCCGCGGACCCCGCTGCCAGGCGTGGTCCGCGAAGCCGTTGCCTCAGAATCCCATTTCTTTCTTCAGGGCACTATCAATCCAGAGGCGGGAGAAGATCACTTCCTCCCCCCCGCTTGATATCATCTCACCGTTATAGCCTATGAGCCACGGCTGGTTCACCGAAAACTGTGGAAGCAAAGGACCATATATCGTCCAGTATTGCTCTAATGCGTACATGACCAAGTCTGGCACCAGCCTGTTCCGCTCCTCGACGGTGGTCGCGGCTGCGGCTGCGGCATGCATGGCGTCATAAGTCGGGTCGTTGACGCTGCTATTTACACCATCCGTGGTAAACCCACTCATGATTGACACTGCCCACTGCATAGAAACAGCATACGCCGTATCGTTACTGGCCATTTCGTATTCCTGAGCTTTTCTTCTGGGGCCCCATGCAGCGTTTGGCGTTACTTCAACCTCCACATCAACGCCAATCTTCTTCCAGTATGAAGCGGCTAATTCCGCATAGTTTAGATCGAAGCGCTCGAGGTGCATCAACTTGGTCTTGAATCTAATGCCGTCCGCGTCGCGAGGATACCCGGCCGCATCAAGCAACGCTTCGGCCTCTTCCGGGTTATACATGTGGCCCTTCTGGAGCTCTTCGGGCCACTCTTCAAATGGGATGGAACCGTCTGTCATAAAACGGCCCAGCCGCCCTTGAGGTATCGGATCTCCAAAACCCTTAAAGTAGGAATTGTTAATTGTCTCGAGGTCCAGTGCCATGTTCATTGCCTTGCGCACCCTGATGTCATCAAAGGGTTCTATCTGAGTGTTCATAGCAAAACCATTGTCCGACCGAAACCGTACCGGCCATAATTCGACTTCGGGGTTGGTCCGCTGGATGCTCTCTACCTGCTCGATAGTCCTGAGTTGAGCTACCCCTGCCACACCCACGTAATCAACCTTACCCGTGCGCATTGCCGCCAGTTGTGTTGCCACTTCGGGCATAATCAGAGCCCTTAACGTGTCAACATATGGCAAACGGTTCTCCGGGTATTTTTCGTCGTAGCCCCAGTAGCCAGGATTCTTGGTATAGGTGATAGAGCTGCCCTCGGTCCAGTCAGTCAGCTCAAAAGGACCGGTGCCGACCAGGTTGCTCCAAGCCGTTACGTCCCCGTGTTCCTTGATCACCTCGGGGGGGTACATGACAGCAAGGGAGTCGTCGAGGATAACCATCAGCGTAAGGAGATTTGGCTCCTTCAGCTTGAAAACCACCGTCCATTTGTCGGTGGCCGTTATGGATTCGAATGACACCCCAGTCAAAACACTATAAGCAGCGCTAGGTTCGGTGAAGCCGCTGCCCAGACCCAGAGTACGGTGAAAGTTATATACGACATCGTCGGCAGTCAGCTCCCGACCGTTCATTGGTGCCTTATCGTGCCAGTGAACGCCCTGGCGGACTTTGACGATAACGGTTTTGTCGTCGGGCATTTCCCAGCTTTCCGCCAGAGCCCCCCTCGTGTACTTTGGAGCGGCCATAGTCGGGAAGCTATATTCGTCCCTGGGCGTTGCCCAGTCGCCGATGCCTAGCTTCTCTACGACCAGGCCCGCGGCCACCACACCCCCACTTAAATGTTTGTCAGTATGCGAAGGCGATTCTTTCTTGACGTAGGTTATTGTCCCGCCATACTCCGGCGCGGTCACCATCTTGCCGGTGGTCGGGTCGGTCACCATTTCCTTTTCCGCGGCGGCTGCCGGCTCCTCTTCTGCGGCAGCGGCCCAGAGGCCGGTTGCGGTCAGGACGAGCACGGACAGTACCGCGAGGCACTTCTTGAACAGAACGTATCTCATGAGGTGACTCTCCTTGTTCTTGCGAGTCGTTTCCCGAGAGTGTTTGCCTCACTGCCGGCCCCTCGCCCACTCCCGCGGTGTGCCTGCGCAGTCGCAGGTAACCGGAACAGCGAGGACGGCAGGTGCTGGCGAGCGCGTCGGCCGCAGGCCGCTCGGGCACGCGCCGCACTGCATTGGTCGAATTCGTCAGGAGTTCCCGGCGCACCTCCTTCCACGTGTGCAAACGCGGACCGCCGGGCGTGCGTCGGGACAGGCGTCAGGACGCCACGCGGGCAGTCGGGCAGCAACGGATCTGATGGGCCGGCAGTGCCGGCGGCGGGTGGTGCGAACAGAGTCCCCGGGGCGGGAACGGGTGCTACGGTTTGTGCGGTTGTGCGGAGGTTCGGAGGTTCGGAGGTTACGCCCGAGGCGTGAGGGCGTGAGGGCGTGAGGGCGTGAGGGCGTGAGGGCGTGAGGGCGTGAGGGCGTGAGGGCGTGAGGGACACTGCCTGCGTTACCGCCGTCCGTGCAAGCCCCTGGAAGGTTTCTTTACGCATCATGTGCATCCGCACGAAATCCCGTATCGGCAGCATCGCACACGCGCGGCCCACGTGTCAATGACAAGGATCGCTGGGCAGCAATTCTCGGTGACCAAGTAGTGGTGGCAATAGGCTGCACCGGCTGCGTTGCCGCCAACCGGTGGGGGTGCTGGGACGTGTCGTCTCGCATCACCGTTACCCATGAGGGTGCATTATGCGAAACAATATGACAACCAGTCAATAGGCAATTGGAATATTTTCATATATGCCTTTATTTCATTTGGTGGGAATCATCTAGAGCGATTGGGCCTGCTCGTGCCCGGCTCGCGTGAGTCGTGCAGGTCGGTGATATGTTCTCCAGCCGGTGGGCGCGGTTTACTTCCGCAGTGGCCAACGGCGAACGGACGAGGCAGTCGCCGGACCGCCAGAACCGAGGTCGGGGCGTTGGAGCGAGCCAGTGTCGACGCGGCAGAGCGCAAAGCGGTGACACTGCGCAAGCTATGGTGCGCAGTTGTCGGCACGCGGCCTGCCGGAGGCGTACATGCAACGGTGGGGTCCATGAACTACCGAGACCCATAAGGCGGCAGTTGCTCCGGCGGCGAGTTCATGCGCACCAGCACCTGGTCCCACGAGGTAAACAGAAACAGCCGGAAGGCGGACCGCACCTCGTCCCAGAACGCGCGGCGGGAACTGAAGAAGGTGCGCACGCGCTGATACAGGCCATCGACCAGCTCGAAGATCTGGTGCATGAAGAACGCCAGCAGGTTGAGCACGAACAACGCCTCCGACAGGTGCCGGTCGCCGTGGCCGAAATTGTGCTCCAGGTGGTAGCCCTGGTTCTTGAGGGTGTTGAACCCTTCATTCTCGATCTTCCAACGCGCCCGCCCGGCGCGCACCAGTTGGACGATGTTGTCGGTGGTGGGCACCAGGTCGGTGACCCAGGCATTGCGATAGGTAACCTTGCCGTTCTTGACGATCCGGAACTGGATGAAGTTGATGAGCGGCGAGTCGGGACTGCCGTTCAGCGGCAGACCGGTGACCCACTCGTACTCGCGGCGTTCGCCGCGGTGGACGGTATGGTGGCGGTCCAGCAGGTTGCCGCGGCGCAAGCCGTCGACATCCTGGTAGAGGGATTTATGGTCACCTGGTTTGGCGACCAGCAGGAACGAGAAGCGCCCTGCGATCAGCTTTTCGACAAAGGGTTGCTTGGAGTAAAGGCTGTCGGCGACGATAATTGCCGCCATCCGGGGATAGTCGGCGCGGAGCCGCTGAAGCATCCGGTAGCCGGCATTGATTTCGCAATCCTGCTTCTCGTACTCGCCGCCTTTGCCGTCACTGTTGCGTATGAACTCGGGAGCGAGGGGGAGCACCACGCGCTTGTCCGGATGCACGATGGCGGCCTGCAGGATGTCATGATGATGGCGCTCGATGCCGTCTTTGGTGGTGCTCAGGCAGTGCTCGCAACTGACCAGTTCGGAGTTGAAGTAGCGTGATCCATCAAGGGTGACCAGATAGCGGGCGTCGAACACTTGCTAGTGCTGGAGCCATTTGAAGCGCTGCAGGCGACCGATGAAGTCGGCGAAGCAGGGCAGGATGGGAGCATAGTCATGGCGGTCGATGAGATCGCGGAACTGGGAGTCGCAAGGGATCCGAGAGACGCCGAAGGTAGAGGACAGGTTGTTGGCTTGGAATTTGCGCTGAAAGCGACGCTGGAACTGCAGCAGAGAACGGTCTTGGACGTATAATGTTGCGTTGCCCGTTATGTTGCGTTCGCCCCGTTTCTCCTTGTGGAGTAAGGATCCCCGCCTCGATTAACGCAACATAACAAACGGGGCGCGCGCGGGCGATGATGGTCGGATCATCCGTTCAGGAGGAGGTCCTACCATGTTCGAACAGCTTTTCAGGGAGACCGCCACGGTCGAGCGATACCAAACCGCGCCGCTGGTGGAGAGTCGCCTGCGCTATCTCAGGCACTGGCGCAAGTTGGGAGCCAAACGCTGGACCCTGCGTAAGATTGCTTTTACCCAGGTTGAGGTGGTGCGCTTGCTGGATCTGCGCGAGGGGAGCGCCAAGATCCCGCTGGCGCAGGTCGAAGCCGCAGCCGCGCAGTGGGCGCAGCCACGGCTCAGGCGATCGGGCAAGCACGCTAAGCCGGCCGCCGTCGCGGAGTTCATCGCGCGGGCAACGCGATGGTTGAACTTCCTGGGTCGCTTGGAGGCGCCACCGATTGTTGAGCGCCACCAGCATGAGGCCAAGGTCGCCGCGTATGCCGACTGGATGCGGTCCGAACGTGGCTTGTCCGAGCACACGATCTACAGTCGCTGCTGGATAGTCGGCGAGTTCCTCAGTCGGTTCCGCGATCAGGATCGGCCGCTGCATACGCTGACGATTGCGGACCTGGATGGGTTCGTAGCGGAAAAGAGCGCCAGCGGCAGGTGCTCTCGGATTTCGATCTGGAGCTACGCGATAGGCCTGCGCATGTTCTTCCGTTACGCCGCAGGGCGCGGCTGGTGCGTGCCGGGCTTGGCTGTGGCAATCATGCCGGAGCGCATGTACCGAGGCGAGACGGTTCCCGCGGCGCTTGCGTGGGAGGATGTCCAGCGCTTGCTCGGGACGACCGAGGGCGAGCACGCGGCGGACAAGCGGGACCGTGCCGTGGTGCTGCTGTTTGCGGTGTACGGCTTGCGCGCCGGTGAGGCGAGCGGACTTCGCCTGGACGATATCGATTGGGAGCAGGAGACGCTCCAGGTGCGCCGTCCCAAGCCGGGACGGACCCACCGGTATCCGTTGTCCCGCAGCGTCGGGGATGCTCTGGTGCGCTACCTGCGAGAAGTGCGCCCGCCCTGCCGCGAGCGCGCCCTGTTCCTGACACTCAGAGCCCCGCTCCGCCCGCTTGCTACCGGCGGAGTGCAGGCTATCGTCAGCCGTCGCTTGCGGCGCCTGGGTGTCGTTTCGCAGCGCCGGGGACCGCACGCGCTACGCCACGCTTGCGCGCAGCGCCTGCTGGACCAAGGGCTGTCGTTCAAGGAGATCGGGGACCATCTCGGACATCGCAGCCCGACCTCAACGGCGGTATACGCGAAGATCGACCTCGCCGGACTGCGCCAAGTGGCGGACTTCGACCTGGAGTGGCTGGCATGACGCTCGCCGAGGTCGTTGATCTATACATCGCTTGGCGGCAAGCGCGCGGTGCCCACTTCAGGTCCGGCGCCAGCATCCTGCGCCTGTACTGCCAGAGCGTCGGTGGTGAAGTCGACTGCGACGCCGCAGGCACCGAACCGACGCGTGTCTTCCTCGCCGGCGCCGGCCCCCTGACCCGCTACCGAGCCAACAAGCGTACGGTGCTGGCCGGCTTCTACCGCTATGCGATCAGTCGCGGCCACGCGACCCACTCGCCGCTGCCGGCCGACGAGCCCAAGGAGCCTTCGTCCGCGCCACCTTACATCTATTCACGTGACGAACTGCGCCGCCTGTTGGCCGCCGTGGATAGCTGTCGCAAGCACGCGGTGCAGTTGCAGGCAGACACGTTCCGCACGCTGCTGCTGTTGCTGTACGGAGCCGGCTTGCGGCGCGGGGAAGCGCTCCGGCTCACGCGCGCCGACGTCGACCTGTCGGGCGCGTTGCTCACCGTGCGCGAGACCAAGTTCTACAAGAGCCGGCTCGTGCCGCTGGGGTTGCACCTTACCCAGGTGCTCGCGCAATACGACGCACGGCGTACACCGTACGCCGCCGCTACGGCGGACGATTCGCCTTTCCTCGCTTATCGCGACGGCACCCCGCTGTCGAGCTCAACCGTGTACGGCATGTTCGTCGCGGTGCGCCAAGCGGCTGGGTTGCAGAGCCCGGTCGGTGGCCGCCGTCGACCGCGCCTGCATGACCTGCGACATTCGTTCGCCGTCCATCGACTGACCTCCTGGTACCGCGAAGGCAAGGACGTGCAACGCTTGCTGCCCTTCCTCGCCACCTACCTGGGCCACACCGACATCGCAGGAACGACCGTCTATCTGAGCATGACCCCGGAGTTGTTGCACGAGGCTTCACTCCGCTTCGAGCGCTACGCAGAGACCGCAACGGGAGGGCGCGATGACTGATACCCGTACTCTGGGTCCTTGGCTGCGACGCTTTCTCACCGAGCATCTGGTCAGCGAGCGTAATCTGGCCCGCAACACTCAACGCAGCTATCGTGACACGCTGGTTCTGCTGCTCCCCTTCGTCAGCCGTGCGCTGCGCAAACCGGTCGACCGCCTCGCTGTCCTTGATCTCACCTCGGAGCGGGTGCTGCAGTTCCTCGCACATCTTGAAGATGCGCGTGGCTGCTCCGTGCAGACCCGCAATCTGCGCCTCACGGCGATCTGTTCGTTTGCCCGCTTCGTTGGCAGCCGTAGTCCTGAGCACATCGAATGGTGCACGCAGATCCGCGCTCTCCCGCGGAAGAAGGCAGCCCCCAAGCCGATCTCCTACCTGGAGAAGTCCGAGATCGACGCCTTGCTCGACGCTCCGAGTCGCGCCACGCGGCAGGGCCACCGTGACCGTGCTCTGCTGCTGTTCCTCTACAACACCGGCGTCCGGGCGTCTGAGGCCGCGCAGTTGACGGTCGGCGATCTCCAACTGACCGTGCCGGAGTCGCATCCCTCCCTGGCGACGGTACACGGCAAGGGCGGCAAAGTCCGTCAGTGCCCGCTGTGGCCGCGCACGGCGCGCCTGCTGGCAGCTTTGGTCGAGGGACGCCCTGCCGCGGAGCCGGTCTTCCGCAACCGGAACGGACAACCGATCACCCGCTTCGGCATCGGACGCCTGGTCGGTCGCTACGCGACCGGCGCCGCCGCCCGTGCGCCGTCGCTCATCGGCAAGCGCGTCAGTCCGCATGTGATTCGCCACACCACGGCGACTCACCTGCTGCGTGCCGGCGTGGACCTCAACACGATCCGGGCATGGCTCGGCCACGCCAAGCTGGACACGACCAATATCTATGTCGAAATCGACCTCGAGACGAAGGCCAAAGCAATCGCTCTGTGCGACGCAACCGAACCGCGATCGACCACCCCTTGGCGAGAGGACACCGGCTTGATGGCGTTCCTGCGAACGCTGTGAGCAGACGCCGTTATGTTGCGTTAATCGAGGCGGGGATCCTTACTCCACAAGGAGAAACGGGGCGAACGCAACATAACGGGCAACGCAACATTATACGTCATATGTTGCGCGCAACATATGACGTAAAACAAAGCAACGGCACTCAGATAGCAATCGCGCAGGGTGTAGCGGACTTTGCTCAACTGGCGGGTGAAATGGGCGCTAATGGGCGCTACGAAAGCAGAGCCTCCATTACGCGCTGGATGATGGGAACGAGCACGACGGCGGCCACCAGCACGGCCAGAATCCAACGAGTTTGGACCGTGATCTCCTTGCGGACCTCCGCAATCTCCTTGCCGAGCTCAGTACGAACGCTCCCGATCTCCTTGCTGAGTTCAGCACGAAAGCTCCCGATCTCCTTGCCGAGTTCAGCACGTACGCTCCCGATCTCTGTGCGGACATCACCGATCTGCTTCTGCAGACCCATGAACCCCGCGTGCATTTCCTCGCGCAGCTCGTTGCGCAGCCGGTTCTCTGACTCGACCACACGACGAACAAACCGCTCCTCGACCATCTCGATGAGATGGTCGGTCTGCTCAGCCTCAAACTGCTGCAGCAAATCGACGAGGGAGTCGCTGGCATCATCGCCGAGCTTCTCGCGTAGCGCCCGTGGTACCGCGACCACTGCCATAGCGTCCGACCCGATTCGTACGTCAGACGTGCGTCAAGCGCCGAAGCGGCCCCCGCGGCCCCCCGCCCGAAGCCGCGCCGCAGCAGGTCTACGCGCACACGGGTTCGGTGCCGCGCCAGCGGTGGGGCGGGTTGGCTGGCGGATGGGTGGCCAGCCGCTTCCGTGCGCCGCGCCAGAGTTCGGCCCACGCCACCGGGTCACGCAGCTCGCTCCCCGGATCGTGTCTGCTGCGCGCCAGGAAGCCCGGGAATTCGGGGCGGCCGGTGGGCTGGCCGGTCGGGTTGTAGCGCAGGTCGAGGCTCCAGCGTATTTCGCCGCTCAGATTGGGCAGCGAGCCGTGGATGGTGTGCTTGTGCATCAGGATCACGTCGCCCGCGCGCGTCGGCACGGGGGTGGCGTGGTTCAGTTCCAGGAGCGCGTCCGGGATGGCGAACGGGCGTCCCGGTTTGCTAGGACAGTGGGTTCGCAGTGCCCGTTGGTGACTGTGCGGAATCACCTGCAGACAGCCGCGCTCCACCGGCGCATCCGACAGCGCAATCCATACCGTGAGCATGTCGGTGCCGTCGGCGGCGGGGTCCACCACGCCGTTGTCCTGATGCCAGGGGTTCGCTCGCGCCAGGACGTCGGTGGCGCCGTCCGGGAGCAGGCGCTCGGGCGGCTTGATGCGTATGTGCTGGACCGGATTGGAATAGATTTCAGGGCCGATGAGGCACTCGACCAGATCCAGAACCCGCTCGTGGGTGATGATGTGGAACACCGTCGGCCCTGCCCAGAACGGCGTTTCGGGTGTGACTCCGGAGGTCATCAGGCTGGGGTCGAAGTACCGGGAGTGGTCGCGTCCGGTGTCGCGGTAGATGCGGATCAGCCGCTCGGCGAACGCAAGATCGGCGTAGGTGGAAGCGAGCTCGCCGCGCGCGTGCAACTCGCGTGCCAGGCGGTCGAGCACTTCCGCATACTCGGCAAACAGCGGCTCGACCACCGCCGCGGGTTCCAGCACGCCTTCGACCAGAAGGTAGCCGTCACGCTGAAACCGGCTGAGTTGATCGGAACTCGGAAGATGTCTATCGACCCGCGCAGCACGGTTCATCGTAGTCTCCCCGCGGTGACCATAGCACGCCAGAGCACGCACCGGACAAGTTGGCCCCGAAGAGCCTGCGAGTGCCATGGCCGCGAGGCCGGCCGCCGGGAAGTCAGCCGCCTCGGGATAGCTCCTCAGGCCTCAGGTAGTAGCCCTTGAGGCATGCCTTGCCGGGAGGTGAATCCTCGTTGGTGTAATCGGCAACGAATATCCTCCCATCGGGCAGGAGCACCCAGCTCGAGTAGCCGTGATCGGGGTTGGGGTTGGAATTGTAGTCCAGCTCCAGCCAGCGATCGATTTCGTACTGATTGGGGTATTGGTTGCTCGCGGCGTGCCATTCGTAGCGATGGTCATGGTCGCTGGGGTTCTCGACCCGGTAACGGACCGACCGCAGACTCAGCATGCCCCCGTGCTCCGGATCGCTGCCGAAGTAGGAGCGCTCCAGCATCGTCTCCTGGAACACCAGGTTGCGGATCACGGATGCTCCATCTACGGAGATCTCGATCTTGCCGTCCCGATAGTCGACGCCGAGGTCCCGCCACCGCGTCATGTCGATGTTGCATGACTGGTCGATCGCCCGGCCGCCGTTCAGGCTGAGCCGGTCGGCTCCGATGAGCAGGTCGACGCCGATCCTGGCCAGCTTGATCCTGCCGCAGAACACGCCCTGCTCGCCGGTCGCCCTGAGCACACCGCGGAACCACACGTCGCTGTAGGAGCTCTCTGGAGGAAACAGGTGGTAGCGGATGCCGTCGATGCGCTCATTGGCGATCACGAGCGCGCCCTCGGTCAGAGTGACATGCTCGGCAAGCTCCTCCAAGTGCCCGCCGGCAGACAGCGACACCTGGTAGCCCGCCTCCGCTTCGATGTCCCCGATCCAGGCGTAGAGCCCGGGAATGCCGCCCTGATTGCGGTGCGTCACCAGCACCCGCCCATCGCCGAGCTGGCCGGGAAACGGACGGTCTCCCGAGAAGGGAGCAGGAATCGGATCCGACCAGCTGCTTCCGGCATCGTCGGAAAACGCCAGATAGGACGGGTAGTTGTTGTGATTGCTCTCGCGCATGACGCACACCAGCCGGCCGGAGCGGAGCGGGAGCAGCGCGCCCTCGACGAAGTGGTGTACCCGGTCGCTGGCCACTATGGAGAGCCGCTGCCAGCTCTTGCCGCCATCGCTGGAGCGCGAAACCGATTCGCCCTTCTTCCGGGTGGCGCGAAACATGTAGTGGGAGCCGACCAGCAGGGTGCCGTCCTCCAGCTCGCACACCCGGTCGGGTTCGATGCCCGGTATGCCGGTCGCGACTCGCGAGCTCCAGGTGTCGCCGTTGTCCTCACTCCACCAGGCACAGATACCCGCCGGCTGGGACTCGTGGCAGTGCTGGTAATCGTTCTGGTCGCAGACAATCACCAGCCGGCCATCGCGCAGCCGGCTGATCCGCGGCGTTACCCACCGCTCCTCGCCGCGGCGCCGGTATGCCTGGTCGACGATGCGGGGATTGCCCCAGGTCGCGCCGTAGTCACCGCTCGCGATTACCGTTATGCGGGAGAACTCGGTCGGCCAGTGATAGTCGGTTTCGTTGAATACACAGAGCAGCTTGCCGCCGGGCAGGAGCACGATGTCGGGATTCTTGGTGAAGTAGCGGTCGTCGCGGTAGATGGTTACCTGGCGTTCGCTCCGATCCAGGCTGGTCGCGCTGATCCTTGGTGCCGACATGCTCAGGGCATGAACAATCCGCCACTGACGTGGAGGGATTGTCCGGTGATGTATTCGGCGCCATCCGAGGCAAAGAACGCGACCGCGTGGGCCACGTCTTCCGGCTCCCCTCTGCGGTTGGTGAGTATCGGGATGCCGAGCCAGCGCAACTGCTGGTTCTCGTCGATCCGCACCGGCTCGGTGCGTTCCTCCTCCACGTCCCGGTACTTGCGTATGGAGCAGGGCAGGATCGCGTTCGCCGTGACGTAGGGCGCGCCCTCGTGGGCGATGCCCTTGGTCATGGCGATCAGGGCCGCCTTGGAGGCGGCATAGGTGGCAAACGAGCCGCCCCCGGTTCCGTACACCGCAATGTTCGAGGAGATCGTCACGAAGCGCCCGAACTTGCGCTCCATCATGCCCGGCAGCAGCTTGCGGGCAAGGACAAAGGTGGCCCGCGCATTGACGTTCATCACCCGGTCCCATTCCTGGTATGTGGTGTCGACGATCTTGTGCGGCTGGCCGGTGCCACTGTTGCTCACCAGGATGTCCACTCTGCCGAAGGCCGCCTCGGCCTGACGCACCAACTCCTCACACTGCCCGACGTCGGCGACATCGGCATGCACGGTGACCGCGCGCCTGCCCATGGCCGTGATCTTGCCGCACACCTTGCTCGCTTCGTCCCGGCTGGTGTTGTAGTTGATCACCACGTCGGCACCGGCCCGCGCCAGTACCAGCGCAATGGTGGCGCCGATGCTGCGCCCGCCACCGGTGACCAGCGCCACCCTGCCGGACAGGTCAATCGACCCCGTATTCGATACCATTCTCACTCCCCTTGGATGCTTCTCATCTGCCAGCAGTCGAGCGACAGGACTTCGGATTCCTGACCTCGAGATATGAGCGAGACCCCGGTGCTGTCCCGGCGGCCCGGATAGACCCTGACCGCGACGCACTGTCTCCCGTTCACGAACACCTCGACCACGCTGCGGTCGACAAATATCCGCAGCCGAACCGGTTCGCCGGACTCGATAAGCACCGGCGCCGACTCGGGCGGCCTCGACAGCGCGTCGGGCAGAGTCGAGGAACACGAGTTGTCGATCGTGATTACGCTCTCGTACCGCACCGCGGTCGACAAGGCCGTGGACATCACCCTGTTGGAACGAACGTCGCCCGGATACGGCTCCCGGTACTTGAAGCCTCTCCTGTGATAGAGACAGATCCGCGTGTACTCCTTCCTGTTCGGTGACCGCAAAACGTCGACTTCGAACAGGGACGAAAGCTTCGGGGCGACCTCGATGCTCAGTTCGATCGCGCTGCCCTCGATATCCTCGAGCACGACCTCCCGATCGGCCGTAACTACGGTCCGACCGATGTGCCGGTGATCGGAACGCAGGGATGCGATCTCCCCGGCAGGTTCGATGTCAACCTGGTAACGGTCTCGGAGGGTCAGGCGTCTCGGCAGGGTCAGTATCTGGTCCCAGTCACGGGCGAATTGCGAGCCGTCGCCCTCCTCCAGCCACCCCTCTGTGCCGCCGAAGAAGCCGCTGAGGTAGTTGTCCATCCTGCCGGTGGGCGTGGCCGGATTCATGTTGAACATGACGATGACGCCCCCCTCCCCGTCGGGGCATGCCGTCGGCGCGTGCACGCCGCCGGGAAACACGGGTCCAAAGGTGAACAGGCCGTGCGCATCGACGACGAACTTGTCGCGCGCCCTGTCGTAGTCACCGATCAGGTACTGGCTGCCGCTCAGGTGACTGAAGAACACCAGGATGTGCCGGTCGCCCATGGGCCAGAAGTAGGGGCAGGCGCCGTCGTCGCCCAGCCGAGTGAACCGATCCGCCTCCCAGAACGGGTGCAGGTACTCCCAGTTCTCGAGGTCCCGCGAGCGGAACAGGTAGTTGGCGGCTCTATGCTTGCCCCCCGGTCGGAAGGGCATGATCCCTGCGGAGAGGGCGTAATAGGCGCCGCCCGCCCGCCAGATGCAGGGATCGAAGACCCCGTACGGCAAGGGTGGCTCGTCCGCGGACCCGAATGGTATGACTGCGCGTCCCGTCACCTTGCGCCAGTTCAACAGCAGGGGGTCGCGGGAAACGGCCACCATGTTCCCGACGCCCACGCCGTGGTACATGGCGATCACCCGGTCTTGCTCCACCAGGGTGGTGCCGGAGTAGCACCTGTCCTCGGGGCCGGGACCAATGGCATACGGAAGGTCCCGCCAGTGGATGAGGTCCGGGCTGACGGCGTGGCCCCAGTGCTGGCGAGGGTCCTCCGGCGGCCGCGCCTGGTAGAAGAGGTGCCAGCGGCCCTGCCAGAAGCACAGCCCGTTGGGGTCGTTCAGCGCGTACTCCGGATTGACGTAGTGGTACAGGGGTCGATGGGGGTCGTCCGCTTTCTCCCGGCGCGCCTCCCTCATCCGCTGCAGGAGGGGATTGCGCCGGAGTTGGTTTTCCTGCTCCTCCAGGGTCTCGGCGAACGCGAACCGCAGCGCTTTCGAAGGCGGAAACTCGTTCACGGTGCGCCTCTCAGCGTCCCCGGCAAGCGGGTGGCCTTGAGCTGCACGGATGCAGGGAAACGGTCGTAGCCGTCGCGCTCGCATCGGCTGAGTTGAGCGGAATTCAAACGACGCCTCCCGGCCCGTGCAGCACGGCTCATCGCAGTCGCCCCGCGGCGACCATAGCACGATACCACGCCGCGCAGTTGACACGGTCGGCAGAAATCGGCTTTTTTCAGCGCTTCATGACGGACCTCGAAACAGCGTCGCCGATCGGCCGGCGCATCCAGATTCTCGGCAACACCGGGTCCGGCAAGAGCACGCTGGCCGCACGACTGGCGCAGGTGCTCGATGCGGCGTTCGTGGAACTGGACGCGCTGAACTGGGAGCCGGGATGGGTCGGCGTGCATGACCGGGATCCGCAGGAGCTCGAACGCCGCTTCCACGCCGCGACGCGCGGCGAGCGCTGGGTCGTTGCCGGTTCCTACATGAGCCATTCGCAGCGTTGCTTCTGGGAGCGCCTCCAGACCATCGTCTGGCTCGACCTCCCGATGCCGCTGCTGCTCTGGCGGGTGCTACGCCGCACCTGGCAACGCTGGCGTTCCAAGGAGCTGTTATGGGGGACGAACCTTGAACGGTTCTGGCCCCAGTTCATGATCTGGCGCAACGACTCTCTGCTCACTTGGCTCGTCACCGGGCATGCCCGCAAGCGCAACCACACACTGGGGCTGCAGACCAACCCGCGCTGGTCTCACGTCCGCTTCGTGCGACTGACCTCGCCGGCCCCTCACGGGCCTCCGGGGGCGGGCGCTGCGGCTCCGAATTTCCAGATGCTGAGCGCCGTCTTGGCGAACAGCCACTCCTTGTCTTCCGCGTTGAGGAATGCCATGTGGCGGCGAAACAGATCCAGCCCCGCGCGGTAGCCGATATTGCGGAAGATGTGCGGGAAGTCGGTACCCCACAGCAGGCGCCGGGGACCGAAGGCGTCGTAGATCCGCTCATAGACCGCATGCTGATCGGGGGGCGCCTGTGGCGTGAACTTGACGTAGATGTTCGGGTAGCGCGCCAGGTCGATGACCTTGCGCAACCGCGGAAAGGGCGGATCCTCATGCAGCGGGGCACCACCTAGGTGATCGAGGATCACGTTGACGCCCGGGTGGCGGGCGATGATCGGCGCGATGGCCGGCTGCTTCTCGGCCGGGCCGAAGCTCAGCATGCAGGCGCCGAGTTCCTCGGCCTTGCGCCAGATCGGATCCTGGTCGGGCGCCGCCCACTCCGCCGGGTCGTCGGCCCGGCCCAGATGCATGCGCAACCCCTCGAAGCCGTCTGCCCTGACCAGCCGTTCGAGTTGCTCCACTGCATCGGGTGCACGCCGGTCCATGATCGCGATACCGGAGAACGTCGTGCGGTACCTGGCGAGGCAGTCGGCGACGTAGCGATTGTCGAACAGGTAGTGGATCGGCTGCACGATACACGCCTTGTGGACGCCGTTCCTGGCCATGGTCTCCAGCAGCAACTCCACGCTGCCTGCCTCGGTCGTGCCCTCCCCCGCCCACGGATAGCGCTCCGCGTCGTCGCTCCACACGTGCAAGTGGCTGTCGATGATCATCGTTCCTCCGATTTACGGCGCGCGGGCCGCTCCACTATACTGGAGCACGGCGATGATCAAGCTCGGTTGCAATTTCCTGAGCCTCAGGGACACCACCGTCGAACAGTTCATCAGGATCTGCTACGACCTGCGGCTGGACGTGGTCGACTTCCACCAGCAGGCGTTCCAGTCCACCGACCCGGCCTACCTTACCCCCATCAAGCTGCTGTGCCTCCGGTACGGCCTGCCGATCGGCTACATCGGCGTCAGCGGGCTGTTTCATGGCACCGCCGAGCAGCGCCGCCGGCACGCCGCCGACTCGAAACGGGCCGTCGATCTGGCGGCATTCCTGGGCTCCCCCCTCATCCGCATGTTCTGCGCCACCGTGCCGGCGCACAACGGCGACGGCAACGACACCTGGCCGCCGATGATCGCCGGCTACCGTGAGGTCGCGGACTATGCGGCCGCCCGCGGCGTGGCCATCGGCCTGCAGAACCACCCATCGACCGCCGACGAGATGCTGCGAATCCGGCGTGACGTCGACCGCGACAACTGCAACTTCATCATGGATACCGGACAGTGGCTGGGATCGCCGGGCTCCGAGCCGAGGGGAGAGACCGATCCGCGGCACGACTTCTACGGCTACATGGCGCAGACCATCGGCCATGCCTCCTACATCCGCACCAAGTTCTACCGCATCGAGAGCGGCACCGAAGAGTGGCTCGACTACGAGCGCATCGTCGCGCTCATCAAGACCGCCAACTACAACGGCTGTATCTCCATCGTCTATGAGGGCGAGCACCCGGACCGCGTCGAGCAGATCCGTCTCGCCGCGGCCTATCTCCGGCAGGGCTTGGCCGGCTTCTGACCGCCCCGCCGGCCGATGCACTCATTGACACGGTGCCGTGCGCGTGCCAGATTCAAGCGATGCCTGCGACCGTAATCGACCAAGCGCACGTTGAGGCGTATCGCAACGACGGCTACCTGATGCTGCCCGGCATGTTCGACGACGCGGCCCTGCAGCCGGTGCACGCGGCCATCGACGCCGAGGTGGATCGGCTCGCCGACCGCTTCTACCGGGCGGGCAAGGTCAGCTCGCGGTTCGCGGATGAGCCATCCAACCGGCGCCTGGTGCTGCTCTGCGAGGAAGCGCGGGAGTCGGTGCGCATCTGGGAGCTCAGAACGCGGGCAGCGGTCACCCCGGAACTGTATCAGCTCGTACGCCACCCCGCGCTGCTCGACCTGCTGACCGCGCTGCTGGGGCCGGAAGTCGCCTGGACGGGAAGCTTCGCGGTTCGAGTGAAGCTGCCCGAGAGCGAGGAAACCGCGTTTCCCTGGCATCAGGACACCCAGTATTACGGCAACCCGACCCAGCACCTGCACGTGATCTCGGTGTGGATTCCGCTGGTGGACGTGGATGAGCGCAACGGCTGCCTCCACCTGCTGCCCGGCAGCCACCAGTGGGGCCTGCTCGGCGGCGCACGCGACGCCGAACGGGTCGTGCGCATGTTCGAGGACGTGGAACAGCGCGCCAAACCGGTCGTCCTGCCGATGCGGCGCGGCGACGTGCTGGCGTTCAGCAACCTCACCTGCCACGCCAGCACCGTCAACACCACCGACGAGATGCGCTGGAGCGTCGACCTGCGCTACGTGGTCCCCGAGGCGGCCGCCGCGCGCAGCGACGACGCGCGGGACGGCTACGCCACCATCTACGACCACTACCGGATGCGGCCGATTGCCGTGGCCAGCCGCGACCCGGACCAGGTGGCGCCCTGGGACCAGATCCGGAACCTGATCAGTTGATACGCAGTCGCTCCGCGGGGTAGCCTCTTCCCCGTATGGGTAACTTGAGCTTCGCTCATGAGGCGCCGCGCCGGTTGCGGACCGCCTTTCTGGGCACTTCCGGCCATGCGTTTCGCAATTTTCTGCCCTCCTTGCCCTACGCGCCGCTGGAGCTGGTCGCCCTGTGGGACACGGATGCCGGGCGCGCGGAGGCGTTTGCACGCCAGTTCGGGGCGCCGCGGTGGTATACCGACGTCGATCGGCTGCTCGACGAGGCCGATCCCGAGGCGGTGCTGATCGCTGCCGAGGGGATGGACGGGGACGAGCCGCGCAACACCGGCCTGATGGCTCGCTGCCTGGAACGCGGCTGCCATGCCTGGACCGACAAGCCGCTGGCCACCAGTGCCGCCGGCGCCGCCCGGCTGATCGAGATCAGAGATCGCGTGGGCAAGGTGGCGGGTGTCGGCATCAAGACCATGTTCTACCCCACTTACCAGCGGGTGCGTGAGATCGTCCGCGACCCGGCATTCGGGCGCCCCGTCAGCATGACCGTCCGCTACCCCCTGCACGTCCCGCATCGTGCCGATCTGCCCGCTACGGACCGCGGCGTACGCAGTTGTCTGGGACACTTGTGGCATCCGTTCGGCGCCGCGCTGGCGGTCATCGGTCCCATTGAGCATCTGTACGTCGAAGCCGCGCACGCCGGCGGCGGTGGGGTAGCGATCGCGCGGTTCGTGCAGGGCACCGTGGGCGCGTTTCACTTCAGCGCCGGGCGTTCGGGCACCAGTCCGCTGGAGTTTCTGGAGGTGGTGGGCGAGGGCGCCAACGTCACCGTCGAGAACGCGGCGCGGCTGACCTACTACCGCCCCGGCTCCCCGGGCAGCTACGGTCGCTGCCCCAGCTTTCTGACCGAGGCCGGGCAGGCGCCCCTGGTGTGGGAGCCAGAGCTGTCCCTGGGCCAGCTCTACAACAACAACAACTTCATCCAGGGCTACGCGCCGAGCATCATTGCATTCGCGCAGGCCGCTCTCGGCAGCGCTCCGCTGGCGTGCGGCACGCTGGAGGACGCCTGCGAGGTGCTCAAGGTATTCGATGCCCTGCGCGCCGGGCCCGGGCGGCGGATTTCGCTGAACCGGCGCGGATGAGGATTCATGCCGCAACCATCTGATCTGGTCGCTACCTGGCGCCTGATATCATGGGAGAACGCCACCGAAGACGGCGTGGTCCATCCCATGGGCTCCGACCCGGCCGGCTACATCTCTTATCACGACAGCGGCTGGATGTCGGTGCAGATCATGCGCCGGGGTCGGCGCCATGTCGCGGCCGGCGATGTCGCGGGGGCGTCCGAGGAGGTGATGCGGGAAGTCCTCGGCGGCTACCTCGCGTACGGCGGCCGCTATGTGGTGGACCCTGCCGCCGGCACCGTAACCCACCGCATCGAGTGCGCCCTCCTGCCCGCGCAGGTGGGCAGCGAGCTGACGCGCTGGTTCGAGATCGACGGCAACCGCCTTACCCTGCGCATGTCCCCGCCCGCCGCGGTGCGGCCGTCCGGCGCCGCCGGCCTACGCACCGGCGGGCGCCTGGTCTGGCAACGCATCGACTGAGCGCCTCGTCCGATTCGGTTCGCCGGCACCCGCTTTGCGGTCGTCAGGTGCCGGGGCGCAACTCGGTGGCGGTTCCGGACGGCTGATGCAGGGCCTCGGTCCAGTTCATGATCTCCAGCAGGTCGCCGGTTCCGGCCTGGTCGGGAGCAGTACCGGCCAGCACGCTGTTGGCAAAGTGGCTCACCTCGCCGACGTAGCCGATCAGGAACAGGTTCTTGTTGTACATCTGTCCCAGAGTGTACTCGGGCTCCCAGAACAGCGGTGCGTCATCATCGGCGCCGATGAAGGAGGGTTCGCGTCCGTACCGGCCGGGCTGGTTCACCCGCCGGTAGTAGGTGAGCCGGATCACGTTGTCGATTACCAGATGGGAGCGCTCGCCGACCACGGTGGCGCGTTCCCCCGGACCGCTCGAAGCCGCCCGGCCGAGGAAGCAGACGCTCCCGAGGGCGCCGCTCACGAACCGGAAGATGATGCTCGCCGCGCCGGTCTCGGCGTGACGTTCGAAGTAGACCGACTGCGCCGGCCCCATCAGCGCCAGCACCAACCCCATGGGATGGGAGAGATCGCGCGGCACCGGGGCATCGTGCGCCCCCAGGCTGCCGCGAAACAGGTAGTGCAAGGCGGTGGGCTTGCCGAACCGCGGCGTCCGCATGATCTGCTGCGCCTTGAGCACCGTCGGCATGAACATGCGCTTGTAACCGACGCCGAGAAACCTGCCGGTCGTGCGGCTCGCTTCGACCATCATCCGCGCCTGGTCGAGCGTGTTCGCCGGCGGCTTCTCCACCCAGACGTGAGCACCCGCTGCCATCGCCTTCACCGCCAACGGCGGATAGGGTGAGACGCCGGCCTCGGTGCCGCGCACGACCATGTAGACCGCGTCCAACTGCTCCTTCTCGATCATCTCGAGGTAGTTGCCGTAGAAGCCGCTGGCGCCGAACCGCCTGCCTACCTGCTCGGCCCGCTCGATGTCGAGGTCGCAGGCGGCCACCAGATCCACCGGGGCGTACAGGAGCGCCGGCAGGATGTTACGGACCGAATGCTGCCCGCAGCCGACGATTCCCGCCCGCAGCCTGCGCTCGTATTCGAAGCTGTACTGTTGCGGCATGACGCTCCTCCCGCCGCGACGCCCGCGTCGCGGCTATTTCAGGGCATGCTTGTACTGTCGGGTACGCTGCTTGATCAACTCGCCCAGCTCGCGCGGCGAGTCGGGGGCGCCCAGGTACCCTACCGACGGGCTGCGGTCGGCCACCCACTGCGCGTCCGCCGCCGTGCGCACGTGACCGCCGTGGGTGAGCACGAATATCTGCGGGTTTACCGCGTGGGCAGCAGCGGCGATATCGGTGACGATCGGCGGCGTTTCGTCCAGGGACGGCATGGCTCCGCCGACGCCGATGTGAGCGACGATGCCGTCCACGCCCGCTTCGGCCATGGCGCGCGCCTCGTCGGGGGTGAACAGGTAGGCCAGGGTAAAGAAGCCCTGCTCGTGAGCCTGCCGCATGAACTCCACCTCACGACCGAAGCCCATGCCGCCGTTCTCCAGCACGGTGCGAAAGTTGCCGTCCACCATGCTGACGCTGGCCCAGTTGTTGATGCCGGAGAAGCCGGCCTGATCGATCTGCTGCAGGAACACGTCGACCCGGCGCGTCGGGTCGGTGCAGGCCAGCCCCAGCAGCACCGGCGTGTCCTGGACGATTGGCAGGATCTCCCGCGCGCCCACCTCGAACGCCAGCGCGTTGCCGTCCGCGAACGGGGCAATGCCGACGCCGGCCGTATAGCCGGCCTGATTCCAGCGCGCGAGAGCGTAGGTCACGATCAGGTCGGCCCCGCCCTCCTCCGCGTACCGCGCCGCGCTGCCCGAGGCGCAGCGGGCACAGAAGATGGCCCGTTTGGCGTCCACCTCGGCACGCAGTCTCGCGACAATGGCCGCACGTTGATACAACATCAATTGGCTCCTCTCACCTGACGCGTCCGTTACCCGCTCAGTTCGGCAACTCGTTGCGCCGCAGCGTGTACAGATCCTGCTCGATCACCGCGCTCGCCCGGCCGGCAATGCGCTCATAATCATCAATCGCCTGAATGAAGCGACCGCCCAACCGGTCGCCCTTCGCGGAGGCCAGAAACACGCACAGCTTGCCGGCCTTGGACGGAGGCACGTCGCGGCCCGCGGCGAACATCTTGGCGATGCGCGGCATCCACTTCTTCCCCTCCGGGCTGTCGAGCTGGAACTGCGTCATCTCGGTGCGTACCAGGCCGGGGCTGATAGTGAAGACGTTGATGCCGTATTCCTTCACCTCTTCGTGCAGCGTCTCGCTGAAGCGCACCAGGGCCGCCTTGGAGGTTCCGTACGCGTTGCCGTAGGGAAACGCAGTGCGCGCGCCACCGCCGCCGAGGTTGATGATCCTGCCGCTGCGCCGCTCGATCATGTGGGGAATGGCCGCCCGGCACGCCAGGAACGTGCCGTACACGTTGACGGTCATGTCGCGCCACCAGTTGTCGGGATCCGCCTGCCAGGTCGGCGCGATGGAATAGAATCGCCCGGCGTTGTTCACCAGCAGGTCGATCTTGCCATGATCGGCCACCGTCCTGCTCATCAACGAGGCCACCTGATCGAGGTCGGTCACATCGGTGGGGACCGCGTCGGCACTCCCGCCGGCTGCCTCGATCAACGCCACCGTGTCGCGCAGATGGTTCTCGCGCCGCGCCGCCACGGTCACGTGCGCCCCGGCGGCGCCCAACTCTTGCGCGATGCCTCTGCCGATACCGAGCCCGCCACCGATCACGACGGCAGCCTGACCATCCAATACGCCCACGGTCCACCTCCACCCACGACGGGGGGTTGACGTGCCTCACCTGAGGTCACGCACCGACCAGTGTATAATCCACCGGACTGGATGTCCACCAGCACTCCCTGCATGCATACATACCCTCTTTACTACCCTTACTCAGACGCTGCTACCCTCATTCCTTACAACCCGCCAACGGGCACCCGGCCCGCGCACGCGGCATGTGACGTCGCCGGACTTCTTCAGATCGGCGACAATCGTACGGATCCAGTCGCGTCCGACGCCGGGGCAAGCGCGTTCCAAGGTCGCTGAGGCGGAATTCGCCCGGCTGCGCGCGAATCGCGGCGAGCACCAGCGCAGACTTGCCGCCGCGCGGGGCTTTGACCTGTGCCACCCGCTTCTCCAGTTCGACGTAGCCGCGCCGAATGATCGCCAACATGAAGTTGAACCACGGGGTCAGTTCGTGCTTGCGGTCGTGCCAACGTTGCGAACTGCGATGGAGAAATTCGTAGTAGTCTTCCCGCGACTCTTCGATCAGACGTTCGAGGCTGAAGTAACGGCCGACATCGTAGCCGTGCTGGCTGAGCGCCAGAAGGGTGAGCAGGCGCGACACGCGACCGTTGCCGTCCCGGAATGGGTGGATACAGAGAAAATCCAGGACCAGCGCGGCCATGATCGGCCACGGCCGCCTTGATGAGTTACCCGGCGTTCGCTCTCGTCCAGACTCGCGGCGCTGATCGTTCGCATCATTTCCTTTGTACCTCACATCCGGGGCGGGGGACAGCCGCGCTTCTCGTCTGGCGTTGGCCGCTATACGGTTCGATCACGCGCTACGCCTGCACCTCGCTCTGTGACGGGTTTTCATCTTCCGTCTGCAGCGTGAATCGCCACCGTGCCGGCGTCGCCGTCGATGGTGATCAGCTGGCCAGGCTTGATGCGGTCGGTGCCGTTGACGAAGCGCAGCACTACAGGTCGGCGAACGGCAGCGCGGTCACGCCGGGGCCGAGAGGCAATCGCATGTCGCCTGGATGCACCACGTACCCTTGCATTGCCGCGCTTCCCATATCCCGCTGGAAAGTCTTGACGGCGGCGGCCATGGTTGGTCGTGGCGTCGCCGAGAGCTTGACTTCAATGGGAACGAGCCTTCCGGCGGCCTCCACCACGAAGTCGACCTCGGTTCCCGACAGGGTCCGCCAGAAATAGACCCGCGGGTCGATCCCGCGGTGCGTTAGCGTCTTGACGATTTCCGAGAGCACCGCCGTTTCCATGATGGCGCCGCCCATGGGGCCTGAGGCCGCATGTTCCGGGTCCTTCAGGCCCGCCAGGTAGCAGAGCGTGCCGACATCGGTGAAATACACCTTCGGCGTCTTGACAAGGCGTTTGCCGACATTGGCGAAGTAGGGCCGCAGCACGATCACCTGATAGGTGGCCTCCAGCACGGAGAGCCAGGCCTTGATGGTATTGACGGCCACTCCGAGGTCGCGGGCGACGTCGGTCAGGTTGATGAGTTGCGCGCTGCGCGCTGCCAGCATGCGGAGGAAATTCTGATACTGCGTCAGGTCGCCGACCTGACGCAGCGCGCGGACGTCTCGTTCGAGATAGGTCTGGATGTAGCTGGCATGCCACAGCGATGAATCCCGCTCGGGCTGTGCCGCAAGTTCTGGATACCCCCCTCGAAGGAAGCCCTTCCATAGTCCGTCGAAGGCATGCGACGACAGCCACGATGAGGGGCTCTGGCGCTCCCAGGCGAGCGCAATCCGCGGCCGCCCTTCCGCTTCCCGCCTCGACAGCGGCAACAGGCGAAGCATGGCGGCGCGGCCCGCCAACGACTCGGTCACCTTCTCTGCAAGCAACAGGTTCTGCGAGCCAGTCAAGAGGTACTGACCGGTCCTGGCGCGGGCAGCGTCGATCTTCTCCTTGATGTAAGGAAGCAGGTCGGGTGCGCATTGCACCTCGTCGAAGATGACCGGCGGCGGGTACAGTTCCAGGAACCCGCGCGGGTCCTCCGTGGCGGCGACGCGAACATCCGGCGGCTCCAGAGAGACGTAGCGGCAACGCTGCCCGAAGAGTTGTTGCAACAGCGTTGTCTTGCCCGATTGGCGCGGTCCGGTCAGGACCACGGCGGGAAACTCGGAGGCCGCCTTCTTGAGGGCCGGTTCCAGTGAGCGGTGAATATAGTCGGTGGCCATAACCGTACATTGTGCATTTATAATGCACAATGGCAAGCGCGACCTGCCTTGAGCCGTTGCGTCCGCCCCGCATGGTGCTCCAACAAGGCCTCATCGGCCAACCTCTCCAGCAGCCGCCATGCGTCGCGGAGACATCTGGATGGTCGACTTCAGCGTTCCCACCGGATCGGCGGCGGCGCATCGCAGGCCAGCCATCATCGTAAGCAACGACGCCGCCAACATGACGGCCGCGCGATTGGGCCGCGGTGTCGTTACCGTGGTACCCGTCACCGGCAACGTCGATCGCATCTACCCGTTCCAGGTGTCGCTTCCGGCACGCTTGTGCCAACTCGCGGTCGACTCCAAGGCGCAGGCGAGCAGGTTCGGGCCGTAGCCGTGGAGCGCATCGACGCGCAGGTCGGCCGTCTCCCCGCGGAGGGCCGCTCAACTCCAAAACGCGCAGTTGACGCAGTTGACAGACTGCATAGGGCGGTGCATAAATGTATCATTCACAGTTTCGTACTCATGCCGACGATGCACGACCATAGCACTCAGCGCTGCCACCAGTTGACGCAACCGGTACTCCCCCGCCGACGCGTCAGTCGCGCAAATCTATCAAGCGTAAACAATAGCACCGACCACCGGGCTCCCCTATCGGTTGCCTCTGCGCGCGCCGCCCAGCGCAGCCCTCCAGCTACCATCTCCAATCCCCCGGCGTTGCCGGACATGGAAACCAACCACCGGCGAGCCGCCGCCACGCCTCCAATCGGCGTACGTCTGCGACTGACCGGTCCGCGTACGGGGGTGCTCGTGAAGATGTAATCCACGCCGCGGGCCACGGTCGACGCCGTTGCGGCTGATCGCGCCCGGGGTCAACTCAGAGTTGTCGCCCTCGTCGGAATCGCCTGCGCCATGGCGCAGGCCGGCACACAGGCCGCGAGAGCAGGCGAGGGGTCGGCACTGAAATGCGTGTTCTCGAACCATAGGAGATGTGCATTCATGACTCATGTAACGTTCAGAACGTGCCTCGCCGTACTGGCGGGCCTGATTCTGGCCGCAACCGGCGCCTGGGCCTCGGGCGAGGAGGAGCAGCCGGCCGCGGCAATGGAGAAGGAGATGGTGCTCGACCCTACCACCGGCGAGATGGTCACCGCCCCCGAGTACGGCGGAACCATGACATTCGCCGTCCAGCGGGAGCCTCCGACGACCGACCCCATGTTCGGCGGCGGGGCGTCACGGGGCGTCGATGGCGTTGCCGAGAAGCTCGGCATGGTCGACTGGGGAATCGACCGGGACGTGTACGACCTCACCGGTGCGTTCTTTTACTTCCCTCTGTCTGTCCTGACCGGTCGACTGGCGGAAAGCTGGGAAACGCCTGACGCCACCACGATGGTCTTCAAAGTCCGCCAAGGCGTTCACTGGCACGACAAGGAACCGATGAACGGCCGGGAGCTGACGGCCCAAGATATCGAATACAACTTTCACCGTGTATGGGGTTTGGGCAGCGGCTTCACCGCACCTCATGAAATCTATACCGGCCCGCTCGCCAGGATACCCGTCGAATCGGTGACGGCTACCGACACGCACACGGTTGCATTCAAGCTGAAGCAGCCGCGACTCGGCGCGTTGGAGCTTATCCTCCTCGACCATGGTGCTTTTATTCTGCCCCCCGAGGTCATCAAGCAACACGGTGATGTGAAGGAATGGAGGAACCTGGTGGGCACCGGGCCGTTCATGCTGACCGACTGGGTCGACGGCAGCTCGACTACCTGGACCAAGAATCCTGACTACTGGGGCTTCGACGAGAAATTTCCGGAAAACCGTCTGCCCTATTTTGACGGAGTAAGAGCCCTGATCATGCCAGAACCCGCCACCATTCTGGCGGCCCTGCGCTCGGCTCAGGTGGACTACGTAGGCTGGATTGGCGTCGCTGAAATGCTCTATACCACCGAGAAAGAGAGTATCGAGCGGACCAACCCAGAAATCACATTCTACCCGTGGTCGATTCGATCGGAGAATGCTTTCGCTTTCAACATGAGCAAGGACAATCCGTTCTCGAAAGACGTCAGGGTGCGCCGGGCCATGCAGATGGCACTCGACCTTGAGACGATGAACGACACCTACTTCAAGGGGACAGCTAGATGGAAACCTCGGGGTCTGCTGGGGGATGCAATTTTAGGGTATACAACCCCCTTTGAAGAGTGGCCTGAAGAGGTCAGGAAGGGCTATATGTACGACCCGGAAGGGGCCGAGAAGCTCCTGGATGAGGCTGGATATCCGCGCGGCGCCGACGGTATTCGATTCAAGGCTACCGAGTCCCATTTCGAATTTGCCGATCTCGACTATGCACAATTGGCTGCCTCCTACTGGCAGGCCATTGGCGTCGACGTAGAGATTACCAAATCGGAAGCTGCTACTCATGGAGCTCGTTTACGTGAAAACACCTACGAAGAGTTGATCGGCTGGATATCTGGAATCGACTATCTTGACCCGCTCTCACCGCTTGAATGGGGTTACTCGACGGCAGGATTCAACCCCACAGGCTACAATGACCCGGAATATGACCGCCTGTTTGAAGCCGCCCGCGACGCTGCCACCATCGAGGAACAGCAGAAGGCGGCCAAAGCGGCAGATATGTACTTCACAAAGAACCACATCTACATATGGGGTCCTAATGCTCCCAAGTTCAACGCGGTCCAGCCATGGGTCAGAGGTTATGCGGGCGAAAACTCCCTGGGATCCGATGACCGCATGGCCATCTTGTCCCGCCTCTGGTTTGACAATGAGATGAAGAAAGAAATGGGGCAGTAGGGGCCTCGCTCTGGGAGGTTTAGCAGGGAGAGCGGAGAGGCTCACGCGTGAGCGCGCTTCTCGGCTCTCCCCACCTAGTTCGGCGGATCGCTCCGCCTTCGACTGCCTATGAGAGCTTATTTTGTCCGGCGGCTGCTGCTCATCATCCCTACGCTCCTGGTGTTGAGCATCCTGGTCTTTCTGTCGGCGCGCTTCATCCCGGGCGATATCATCGACACCATGATAGCCGCTGACCACAATGCCATGACTGGCTTGAACCGTGAGGTTCTGCTGCATGCCCTGGGGCTGGACGTACCGGTCCACGTGCAGTATGGACGCTGGCTGGAAGGGATTCTGCTGCGCGGCACCCTCGGCAACTCGCTGCTCGGAGATTGGCCGGTGGAGCAGAAGATCGCGGGCAGACTCCCGGTCACCCTGGAGATCGGCCTGCTGGCGATCGTGATCGGGCTGGTGATCGGCGTGCCGATCGGCATCTACTCGGCGATTCGCCAGGATACGACCGTCGACTATGTGGGGCGTTCGGTCGCCATCGTCGGCTTGGCCACGCCGAACTTCTGGCTGGGAATCATGGTCATGACCTACCCGTCGGTCTGGTGGGGCTGGGCGCCGCCGATGCGGCTGGTTCCTTTCACCGAAGACCTGCTGGGGAATCTGGAGGTGTTTCTCCTTCCCAGCCTGATCCTCGGTACGGCGCTGTCGGCAGCCACCATGCGCATGACGCGCACCATGATGCTGGAGGTGCTGCGCCAGGACTACATCAGGACCGCTTGGTCGAAGGGACTGCGGGAGCGGGTCGTCGTCATCCGGCACGCCATCAAGAACGCCCTCATCCCGGTCGTGACCCTGATCGGCCTGCAGTTGCCGATTCTGGTCGGCGGCGCCGTCATCATGGAGAACATCTTCAACCTGCCGGGCCTCGGTCGTCTGATGCTTACGGCACTCTCTGACCGCGACTACCCGGTTATCTCGGGCATCAACCTGTTCTTCGCGACGGTGGTGGTCGGCATCAATCTGATCATCGACCTGGTCTACGGCTTCCTGGATCCGCGGGTCCGCTACACGTAGAGGCAACAGCGTATGGGTGACGCACGCGAGCCGAGAGGAGGTTCCGGACTGGCTCATTTTCTCGTCCGGCTGTGGCGCGAGAAGCCGCTCGGCACCGCTGGCGGCGTGGTCCTGCTGGCCTTGATTCTGGTGGCGATCTTCGCCGACGTGCTGGCCCCCTACCCGTTCGATGAAGTACACCTGAGAGAGTTGCTCAAGCCCCCGTCGGCTGAGCACCTGATGGGTACCGACCAGTTGGGGCGCGACTACTTGAGCCGCAACATCCACGGGGCTCGCGTTTCCATGCTCGTGGGCGTGGTCGCGACCACCCTCAACGTCCTCGTTGCGGTGCTGATCGGCGGCACGGCCGGATTCTTCGGTGGCAAGCTGGACCTGGTGGTGCAGCGGTTTGTCGACGCCTGGATGGCGTTTCCCGTTCTGCTGTTGTTGCTGACGATCATGTCGCTGGTTGGACAGGGCCTGCCGCAGCTCATCCTGGTGCTGGGCATCACGGGCGGCGTGGTGGCCTCGCGGCTGGTCCGAAGCGCCGTGATCGCGGTCAAGGAGAACGACTACTTGCAGGCGGCCACGGCCACCGGCAGCACCAGAATGGGAGCGCTGGTGCGCCACGTGCTGCCCAACGTGGCGGCGCCGATCATCGTCGTATTCAGCATCAACATCGGCGCCGTGATCATCAGCGAGGCGTCGCTGAGCTTCCTCGGATTCGGTCTGCCGCCCAAGATTCCGAGCTGGGGAACGCTGCTGAGCCGGGACGGCCGCAAGTACATGGAGCAGGCGCCGTGGCTGGCGCTGTGGCCCGGCCTGTGCCTGACCATCACCGTCTACAGCCTCAACATGTTCGGCGACGCCGTCCGGGACCTGCTGGACCCGCGCCTCCGGGGTGGCGGCGGGCGCCTCGGAACCCGCCGCGCGCGGCGGACGCGGCCCAAGCCCGGTCGCAGCCGCTCGCGCCGGTGAGGGCACGTGGTCGATCCCAACGGCGCTAACCAGCCTACGCCAATCGCGCCAGTCCGCGCCACGTTGCCACGCCGTTGACATCGACTCACGTGACCCATACCGTGGCCGCCAAGCCATGGCCGGCGAGGTTTCCAAGCCCCACGATCACTTGTTCCGTTCCGTGTTCGGAGAGGAAAAGGAACTTGAGGCGGCCAGCCTGCTGCAAGCATACCTGCCGCCGGCGGTCAGCGGCGAATTGCTGTGGTCGAGCCTCAAGTGGCAGTCGGTGAGCTTCATCGACGAACGCCTGCGCGACAGCGAGTCCGACCTGCTGTACGCGATCCGGCGCAAGGCCGACGGCGCCGCGGCGTGGCTGTATGTGCTGCTGGAGCACCAGTCGACCCCGGACCCGTGGCTGCGACTGCGGTTGCTGGCACAGATTCGCGGAGGCAGTACGGCGACAGGTGCCGGGAGGTGGAGCACTGATGAACAAGACCGACGAGATGATCGATATCTACGGCGCTAGGAGTCTGTCGGATTGGTCTCGTTTCGCTGTCAAATGTGGACAACATACGTCCCCTTTAGCGCGATTTACGCGGAATTTCCGCGAATATCGCGTTCTTGTCTCACCAATCGGCTGCGATTTTCCAGCATATGGGTTGCTTACGGCCTGAATCCGACAGACTCCTAGGAGGCAGCGTGAAGGCCGTCAGGAGGGCGAGTTACGCGGCAAGGTGCAGACCATCGAGGGATTCGTGGCACGCGATGTCCCCTGGCCCATCATCGAAGCGGCCACCGGAATCGACGAGGCCACCTTCGACCGGCTCAAGCACCAACTCGACGCCGCTGACGGCGACGCCACCCACGCCAACTGAACCACGCCCCCCTCGGTAGAGACGTAGAGCGGTAGACGCCCAGCTTGACGGTTGTTGCGGCCTCGTCCTGGTCTTCCTGTCGGCGCTACGAGCCAGCCTGACCAAGCGCGGAAGCGTATCCGACCTGGGACGGCGGCATGCAGCGGGTAGGGCGGCTGCGCGCGGCTGCGCGGGCGTGGTCAGCCGCCCTGGTCCCGCACACCGGCGCCGATGGGCATCGATCACTCAGCGAGGTGTCCGGCGCGCTGGTAAAATGCCGCTTTGCCGACACCGCCGCGCTCCACGAGCCCGGCATCCCGTAGCGCTCGGAGCTCACGCAGCGCCGTGTCGCCGCTGACCGCCAGGAAGGTGGCCGCCTCCTCCTTGGTGGTGCGCGTGCGTCCGGCGACGAAGTGAAACAGTCGGCTCTGACGGGCCGACAGGGGGGACTCGGTGTCCAGCCGCGGCCGAAAGGTGACCACGAAGAAGTTGGATGCCGAAATCTCCATCGGCGGGTTGCCGTTCTCCTGCAGCGCCTGTCTGATCCTCGGGATGCCACTGCCAACGCGTTCGACGTAGCGGGCGCGGAACAGGAGATCGGCCACCAGGCGGTTGCGACGCACACTGCGCTTGCCCAGGTCTGCCAGCGACAGACCGCTGAACAAGCCACCGGGGTTCTCGACTTCCAGCCGGTCCGCGAAGATGCTGACAAAGACATGCGCCGCATCGTAGTGGTAGTCGCGATGCATGACCGCGTTGGTGATGGCCTCACGGATGGCGACCGGCGGGTACTCGTACACCTCGCGGCGTTGCGGTCGAGCGTCCACGAGGTACGCGGTGCGGATGTTCCTGGTGGTGAAGGCAATCGCGCCCTCGATGAGCTCGGGAGGGCTACCGGTTATCTCCTGCCGATCGAGCACGTTGAGCCGCTCGGTTCCCGCGAAGCGCACGCAGCTGACGTGGCTCTCCTTCACGAAGCGTTGTGGGTCCCGAGCGAAGAACAGGACGCCGCCTTGCCGCAGAGAGATGCCCTCCGCGACCGGTACCGCCGCGTCGAGACTCGCGAGCAGGTCTTCCGGGCGCGCCTGGATGCGGATTCCCGCGGCCTGCAGGTAGGCGCGGTAGCGGTTCTGGTCGAAGTCCTGCGGGTAGTGAAAGTGCTGGTTGACGCTCTCGTCGAAATGGTAGTCGCCGGCCTGAAGTACCAGTCGCCGTATCTCGGCGGTGCTGAGCTTCTGCGTCGTCGCGCCCTGCCTCAGGTAAAAGCCGTCCTTGCAGCGATACGGTTTCTGTGCGCCCTCGGCGACCACCACTTCCAGCACGCCGGGGGCAGGGTTGGCTACCTCGATCTGGACCGAAGGGTCACAGTTGCGGGCGATGGCCTGTAGCTCGCTGCGAATGCGGTTGGAGATGTCGACGCCAACCACCTCGCCGGCATCGTCGACGCCGAGCAGAACCGTGCCGCCCGCGGAGTTCGCGAACGCAACGATTTCACGGTCGAGCCGGGACAGTGCCTGTTTGAACTCGAGGCGCTGCCCTTCCCCTTCGGCCAGCAGGAGAGCGAGGCGGCTTGCCGGGTCGATCATGGTAGCCAGTGTACCGAGGCAGATCCCTGGCGTACAGGGGTTGCGGCGTAAATGCGGCGCAAATGCGGCGCAAATTCTGTACGCGACGACAGCAGGATCATCTGCGGTCGGCGAGCACCGAGACCGCGGCCGGCTTGTTCAACGCCAGCAGGTCGGGGCTTTGCGAGATGATGTCAAGCACGCGCGAGGGCGTCCGCGATCGCTAGCGTTGCGCGGGCGATCTTTTCCGTTCGCTCGAGGTCGATCGTGGTTGGCCAGCGATCGTCGGGATGATGGAACCAGCGGTTGTCGCCGACCAACGAGACGTAGCAACCGCCGCCGTCATGGATATTTCGTGCCTCGCCGCCAGGACGCTGGCCCACCGGCGTCGTCGCTTGAGGCGGTGCGCCGTGCCGCTCGAGCGTCTCGATGCCGAGATTCATCAGCGTTTGGTCCGACGCCTGGAAGCGTATGTTGCTGTCGACCGTGGCGAAGTTGGCGCCGAGGTGAATCCAGGCGTGGGCGTCTTTGATCAGCGCCGCGTTGCGCTGCAGATACCGGTCGAGACCGACATGGCCGAGCTCGTGGCCGGTGTTGGCGGTGAAGATGACGTCGCGCTCGGGCCGTGCCTGCGCGAAGTGACGGATGCACTGGAGCCAGATCGAGATGCCGCCGCCGCGCTCGGCGGTGCAGGTCCACCACGCGCTGCGTGGGGTCATGATGACCAGCGGCGCGGCGCCGGGGCGCGAACCGGTGATGCGCGTCTGCACGTTGCTCGCGGTGGTGTTCTGGTCAGTCACGTGCGCCACCAGATGTGCGTTTGCGCGGGCTCCCGCGGCTGCTTGCAACCAGTCGCCGTGCTCGCTCGCGACCTGCAGCACCGGCGGGCCGTACGAGTGGCCAAAGCGGTCGGCGTTGACCAATGCAAGCCCGGGGACAATGCGGTCGCTTGATGAGATTCGCACCAGGGCGTCCAAGGTTGCGGCTTCGCGGGCTGCTTCGATCTCCGCCGCCGCCCACGGACCGGATGATGCGAAGCCGATTCCGGTTTCTGCAGCCGCGAGCGGCGCCAACGGCGCCATGATGCCATCGGCATCGGTGGTGCCGCCGTCGAATAGCGGCACCCCGTCGGCGCGACGGCCGTCAACACTGACGGCACATTCGTGCAGCACCGGGCGGACGAAGGCGAAGGTGTCGACGTAGGGCTCGGCGCCTGCTGCGGCGATGCAATCCGCCAGCCATGCAGTGGTCTGACCGTCGCCTTCGGTGCCGGTTCGGTGGTCCTCGATCGCGTCCCATCCGCGGATGTCTCGTGCCAGCTGGTCTTTCATCGTGTTAATTCGCCTCATCGTCTTGTTCAACGCTGTCAGTCCGGGGAGCGCCAGCGACGCTGCCTCGCCATGACCGTATACCGTACGGCTATCCGCGGTGTCGCCGCGGGCGATGAACACGACGCGCACCTCACCACACTCGATGGCTGCCCGGTTCTTGCCAACCATGACCTGGAGAGACTGCGGGCGTTGGTGAGCTGCCCCATGTCTCTCGGCGGCCGACAACAGCGCAATGTAGTAGGGCTCGCCCAGCTCCTCCGTCAGCTGGTCAATGAAGTGCTCGGCCGGGAGGCACCCGATGCGCTTGTACTCCGGCGGGACAATGACGTGGAACGAGCGCATCGGGCTCGCGATGCGCCCGCGGTTCTTGAGACGCCGGAGCTGCGCGCTCACGGCGGCGTCATTTCCGCCGATCGCCTGCACGGCATTGTCAGTGGTGAAGTGATACCGGCCGTGGGCGGCCAGATCTTCGATGTAGTCCTCGGCTCGCATGTGTTACGCTTCTCGTCGAATATGGCCCATGGCGTCGTCTGAAGCGAGAATCGTCTCGGCCCAGCGATGCGTTACGATTCTCAACATAAATAGCACTGTGTGTCACGTTCGTCAAGAATCGTAACTGGCAAGCCGCGTCGAAATGCCGACCTGACGGTAGTGCGGCATGGCGTACCGGCGCGGGCAGCAGCAGGCGCAGCCAGAAGACGTTACGGGCTGGCTGGCGCTGCGCGCGACTGCAGCACGGCGGTGGGCTCGCCCCAGCGGGTCTTGGGGTTGGGCTGCGGAATGTGCTGTCCACCAACAGCTGGGTATACGGGTGCTGGGGGTCTTTGATCACCTTCTCGACGTCACCGGATTCGGCCACCCGACCTTGATACAGCACCACGATGTTGTCGGCGATCTGATACGCCGTGGGCGGATCGTGGGTGATATACAGGATCGAGATGCCGTGCACCTGATTGAGCTCACGCAGGTTCTCGAGAATCGTAGCCCGCAGCGAGGCGTCCACCATGGAGACCGGCTCGTCGGCGATGATGATCTTCGGATGCAGCATCAGGGCGCGCGCCACCATGATGCGCTGCCGCTGGCCACCGTTCGAGCGCGCCAGCCCGTACTCTCTGATCGGGGTCGTGCCGGAGTTGAACGGAGTATGGTCGACTTCAGCGTTCCCATGGGATCGGAGGCGGCGCATCGCAGACCAGCCATCATCGTGAGCAACAACGCCGCCAACCTGACGTCCGCACGACTGCGGCGACTGCGGCGCCGTCCATTGCCTCGCGCGCCTCGGAAACGATAGAGTCAGTAGCTTATCAGGCTACGGTAGTGACCACGCCACCCGCCCACCCACGCATTCCCTACGGCGAGGCCGACTTCAGGCGCATCCGCCTGAACCGGTGGCTGTACGTCGACAAGACCCGCTTCCTGCGGCTTCTGGAGGAGGAGCGCTACGCCTTTCTCATCCGCCCGCGCCGGTTCGGCAAGTCGCTGTGGGTGTCCCTGCTGGAGAACTACTACGACCGCTTCTGGGCGGGCGACTTCGACGCCACCTTCGCCGGCACCGACATCGGCCAGCGCCCGACCGGGGAACAGAGCCGCTTCGTCACCCTGCGCTTCAACTTCTCGGCGGTCAACGACAAGCTCGAAACCCTGGAGCGGGAGTTCGAAACCTACTGCATGATAGAGCTCCGGGGCAGGCTGCGGCGCCATCCCGACCTGTTTCCCGAAGCGGTGGTGCGGGACATCCTGGCGCCGCCCTCGATCGCCACCAAGCTGACCGAGCTGTTCCAGTACGCGGGCGACCATGACATTCCGCTGTACGTGCTGATCGACGAGTACGACAACTTCGCCAACACGGTGCTCGCGCATCACGGCGCAGAGGCGTACCACTCGTTCACCCACGGCGGCGGCTTCTACCGCAACTTCTTCGCCACCCTGAAGTCCGGCGCGGACCGCAGCGGCGGTGGTCTGGAGCGCCTGTTCATCACCGGCGTGTCGCCGGTCACCATGGACGACGTCACCAGCGGCTTCAACATCGGCAGCAACATCAGCCTGGAACCGGACTTCAATGAGATGGTCGGCTTCACCGAGCCGGAGGTGCGGCGCCTGGTCGAGACGTACCGGGATCTGGGCGTGTTCAACCAGGACGTGAAGACCGCCATGGGCATCATGGGTGAGTGGTACAACGGCTACCGCTTCGCCGAGGAAGCCGCCACCGATCTGTACAACACCGACATGGTGCTCTACTACCTGAAGCATTCGATTCCCAACCGGCGCGTACCGACGTACCTGATCGACACCAACGTACGCATCGACTACGGCAAGCTGCGCCACCTGCTGGTGGTGGGCCGGCAACTCAACGGCAACTTCGACCTGCTGCGCGACATTATCGGCGAGCAGCAGGTGGACACTCGCATCCAGCCCAGCTTCCCGCTGGGGCGCCTCACCGATCCCGAGAACTTCCTGTCGCTACTGCATTACTTCGGACTGCTGAGCATCCGCGACGTGGTCGACGGCGTGCCGCGGCTGGCGATCCCGAACCAGACCGTGAAACGGCTCATGTACGGCTACCTGCGCGATGGCTACCGTGACGTGGGGGTGTTCTCGGTCAACCTGTTCCGGGTCGAGCAGTTGCTGATGGGAATGGCCAACCGGGGCGAGTGGCGACCGGTATTCGACTTCCTGGGCGAGGCGATCACGCGGCAGACGGGCATCCGCGACTTCATCAGCGGCGAGAAGGTGGTGCAGGGCTTCCTGGCCGCCTATCTGAGCGTGACCGACTACTATGTGTTCCGCTCGGAGGCGGAGCTTGGCAAGGGCTACGCGGACATCTGCCTGGAGCCGATGGTAGCCCAATATCCGCACCTGCGCCACGGCTATCTGATCGAACTCAAGTACCTGAAACGCTCTGAGTCGGCGGACGAGGCCGGCGTGGCGGCGGCGGTCGGGATGGCGACCGCGCAACTCGAGCGGTATCTGGCCGACGAGCGGCTTGCGCGGCAGTTCCCGGGTGTACGTTTCATCGGCCTGATCGTGGTGTTCCACGGCTGGGAGATGGTGTTCTGCGATGCCGTGCGGCCTTGATGGTATTGACGGCCACTCCGAGGTCGCGGGCGACATCGGTCAGGTTGATGAGCTTGACTGCCTATGATCACTGGATTCGAAGTAGCAATTTTGGTAGCATGTTGGTATGAAACTGAGTATCAGTTTGCCGGAGCGGGACGTGGAGTTGCTCGACGACTACGTACGTACGCGACGCGTGAAATCCCGGTCGGCCGCGGTGCAGCGAGCCGTCGACCTGCTGCGTGCGGCGGACCTGTCCGATGACTACGCCGCCGCATGGGCGGAGTGGGAAGCCGGCGGCGACGAGTCGGCGTGGAATCGGACGACCCACGATGGTCTGACGAACTGAACCGCGCAGCCGCCATGCGTCGCGGAGACATATGGATGGTCGACTTCAGCGTTCCCACCGAATCGGAGGCGGCGCATCGCAGGCCAGCCATCATCGTAAGCAACGACGCCGCCAACATGACGGCCGCGCGATTGGGCCGCGGTGTCGTTACCGTGGTACCCGTCACCGGCAACGTCGATCGCATCTACCCGTTCCAGGTGTCGCTTCCGGCACGCTTGTGCCAACTCGCGGTCGACTCCAAGGCGCAGGCGGAGCAGGTTCGGGCCGTAGCCGTGGAGCGCATCGACGCGCAGGTCGGCCGTCTCCCCGCAGACCTCATGAACAAG
Source organism: Spirochaetia bacterium (assembly GCA_965262935.1). Lineage (GTDB taxonomy): Bacteria > Spirochaetota > Spirochaetia > SZUA-6 > Bin103 > Bin103. The sequence goes on from OZ253572.1 coordinate 5,043,619, forward strand.
GTCGATCACGCGCTGCATCTGCACCTTGCTCTGTGACGGCACCGTCAGCTCCGCTCACCTTGCTCACGAATTCCGTCCGTGCCGCCCGCCGAAACCGCCGCTTCATAGCAAGCGTCCAGCATGTCAAATGTCTTGTTCAGTTCTTCAATCCTTCCAGCCCCCGGTATCCGTCGCTGCACCTCCTCTACGAAGTCCTGCTTGCGCTCCCGTTTCGAGGCCATTCTCCACCTCCCGGCACCTCCCGGCACCTGCCGCTTGACCGCGTCCGCGCCTGCCTGCGCACGTGCCTGCATCCGAGTTCGCGCCGCCCCTGGGACCGGCGAGGCCGGCCCTCACGCGAACAATCGCACGCCTCTCGAACGCCGTCAATAAACTTTGGTGCTGTACGACGGCAGCAGATCCCGCGTCGGTCGGTATTGGGCTCGCGCCGGCAGTTCCACTCACCGTAACCACCGGGCCGCTCAACTCCAAAACGCGCAGTTGACGCCAGTTGACGCAGTTGACAGACTGCATAGGGCGGTGCATGGTGGATCATTCAGAGTTTCGTACTCATGCTGACGATGCACGACCATAGCACTCAGCGCTGCCACCAGTTGACGCAACCGGTACGCCCCCGCCGACGCTTCAGTCGTGTAAATCTATCAAGCGTAAACAATAGCACCGACCACCGGGCTCCCCTATCGGCTGCCTCTGCGCGCGCCGCCCAGCGCAGCCCTCCAGCCACCATCTCCAATCCGCCGGCGTTGCCGGACATGGAAACCAACCACCGGCGAACCGCCGCCACGCCTCCAATCGGCGTGCGCCGGCGACTGACCGGTCCGCGTACGGGGGTGCCCGTGAAGATGTAATCCACACCACGGGCCACGGTCGACGCCGTTGCGGCTGATCGCGCCCGGGGTCAACTCAGAGTTGTCGCCCTCGTCGGAATCGCCTGCGCCATGGCGCAGGCCGGCATACAGGCCGCGAGAGCAGGCGAGGGGTCGACACTGAAATGCGTGTTCTCGAAGCATAGGAGACCGAGTAAATGATCAATGTGCGTGTAGCGTTCAGAACGTGCCTCACCGTACTGGCGGGCATGGCTTTGGCAGCAACCGGCGTCTGGGCCAGTCCAGCCGCGGAAGAGGCGCCGGCCGCGGCGATGGAAAAGGAAATGGTGATGGACCCGTCCACCGGCGAGATGGTCACCGCGCCGGAGTACGGCGGGACATTGACCTATCCCTAAATAAGCGATTCGGCTCCTAATGGGTTGAAAAAGATCCTCCCAAGTGCTTTAGTGGAAAGTATCTAAACACGTTCCCGTCAAACACCAAGGAGGACCCAAATTGATACAGTCACCAGATTACCATACTGACGATTCTTGTCAACCGGAATTCTCGTATCCACCGATACAGGTCGCCGAGCACCGCGGCGCTCCGCTGGTGAGTTGGTCTGGGTTGGCCATTATACGACAGCTCGTAGAGCGCCTGGGGGTGGCCCCTGCGATCGATGCAGCGGTCCGCGTGTTGCGCCGTTGCAAGTGGTATACGGAGTCCGATCACATCCTGACCATGATCTACAATATGCTGACGGGGGGGAGCACGCTCAGCGACATCAACCGGTTCCGAGACGATCAGGGAGCAAAGCGGCTACTGGGTACCGAGCGGATTCCGCATGCGACCACGACAGGTGACTTTCTGGCGCGCTTTGGTGAGGATCGGAATGCGGTAGCGCTCAGCGAGTTACGTGAGGTGGGGGAGGACCTGCAACAGCAGTCGTTCGCCATGCTGCCGCGGGTGCGACGTGAGGTGGCTACCATCGACCTGGACTCGTCGATTCATGAAGTGTATGGGGAAAAGAAAGAAGGAGCGGACTTCGCCTACAACAACACGTGGAGCTATAGCGTGCTGTACGGGACGCTGGCGGAGACCGGTGACCTGCTCTATATGGATCTGCGGGAAGGCTACCGGCACACCAGCTACGGCAGCCAGGACGTACTACCGGGAATGATCAAGCGGGTGGGGGAACACTTTCGGGCGCTGCGGATGCGCGCCGACAGTGGCTACTATGACCAGAAACTGGTGCAGATCTGCGCGGCTCGGGGAGTAGAGTTCTTCATCGTGGCCAAGCAGCACGCGAATGTGATGAAGGCCGTGCATGCGCTCCCGGCAAGCGCATGGAACCCATTTCAGGACAACGAGTTAAGCAGAGGGGGGCGCAGCGGGCGCCGGCGCAAGCGGCGGGAGAACCTGAAGCGGAAGATCACCATAGAGCGCCGGCCGAAGAGCTGGTTCAAAGGCAAGCCCGAGATAGCGTCGATGGTATTTCGCCCTGACAGTTGGAGTGAGCCGTACCGGTTCGTGATCAAGCGGACGCCGATCATCGACAAGGATGACAAGCAATTGTACCTGGACGATGGCATGAGGAAGTACGCCTACTGGATCGTGGTGACCAACTCGACGCGCAGCAACACTGCGGTGCTGCGCATCGCACAGGGGCGAGGCAACCAAGAGAATCTGATCAAGGACTTCAAGCATGGGTTGGGACTGTCCCATGTCCCGACCGGATTTCTGGCGGCCAACCGAGCATACTTTCTGATCGCTGCGCTGGCCTGGAACCTGAAGACCTGGATGCTGAATCTGCTTCAGCTTGGCGATGGAGCGGTGCTGCGTTTCAAGCGCTTTTTGTATCTGTGGATATGCCAAGCGGGGATGGTGGCAACGACTGGGCGTGGCGTGCTGCTCAAACTGCCTGCGGGTGAGTACTATCAGAGGTTCGGTAAAGCGTTCTCCCGGCTCGCTGCGCTCCCGGTCTAGACGGCTGCTCTTGTTAGTCTCGTGGCACGGATAGGTACGCCCCGAGACTGCCACAGAAAGTCGATTCTACCGCCGCATGTTGACGTGACCCTGTTCATTATCGGGTTGGCAATCTATTCGCCCTAGGAATGATGTCCGAGCCGCATTTCCACATCGAAAAGCGCGTGTAACGTGCCAATTCTGCCAGATCCTGGTCACTCCCCTGTCCGATCCGCCCTTTATCGCTTATTCTGGGACCTATGTCTTTTCGGGCGAACCGAATCGGACTGACGCCTGGTTTGGGGCGAGTGCGGGCTACCTCGTCAGTGGCGTTATCGAGAAGCTCGGCATCGGGAACTGGGCCATAGACAGGGACGTCTTCAACTTTCACCCCCTGTTTATTCCTGAGTCTGCGTTTACCGGGCTGCTGGCGGAAAGTTGGTCGCGACCCGACCCGCTGACGTATGTCTTCAAGATCCGCCAGGGTGTTCACTGGCACAATAAAGCGCCGATGAACGGTCGGGAACTCACCGCCGAGGATATCGAATACAACTTTCACCGCTATTTCGGCCTGGGCGAGTTCAGTGAAGCAGGTAGCACCAATCTTGAAGAATTCGGCAGGGAACCCATTGAATCGGTAACGGCCACCGACAAATGGACGGTGGTGATGAAGCTGAACAGGCCAAGCATCACTTTCCTGAGTGATGTCCTCAACCACTGGGGTGCGTTTATCAATCCCCCCGAGGTCATCGAGCAACACGGCGATGTCAATGATTGGCGGAACGTGGTCGGCACCGGGCCCTATGAGCTGACCGACTTGGTCGAGGGTAGTTCCTTCACCCATACGAAGAATCCCGACTATTGGCGCCACGACGAGAAGTACCCGCAGAATCGCTTGCCCTACATCGACGAGTTGAAGGCCCTGATCATCAAGGAACAGGCAACATGGCTGGCGGCACTGCGCTCCGGGAAGGTGGATCACCTTGGCTTCATTGGCGGCCAGCTCAAGTCCCTCGACCAGGTAGAGAGCCTGCAGAAAACAAACCCCGAAATCGTGCTGCACAAGTGGGATGTTCTGGCGCGTCTGAATCCCACCTTCAACGCGCGCGTGGAGTCGCCCACCAACGACGTCAGGGTGCGCCAGGCCATGCAGATGGCCCTGGACCTCGAGACGATCAACGATACCTACTTGGGGGGTGCTGCCGACTGGCAACCTCAGGGGATGATAGGAACGGGCGTGGTCGGCTACAACACGCCATTCGAAGAGTGGCCCGAAGAGCTCCGAAGAACCTATATGTATGACCCGGAAGCTGCGCAGGCATTGCTGGATGAGGCGGGTTATCCGCGCGGCGATGACGGCATTCGATTCAAGCTCCCCTTCAACCTCGTCGCTCCCGGGATCAGAGCCGATCTGGGCTATGCGGAATTGGCGGTCGCCTACTGGGCCGCCGTCGGCATCGAGGCCGAGATCACCACGATGGACACGCCGACCGGCGCCGCTATGGCGCGAGAACATACTTTCGAAGGCTTGTTGTTTGGTCTGACCGCTGGCGCCTTCGACTATCCCCCGCTGGTGCCACTGTTGACGTTTTACTCCCAAGCTTCCTGGAGCCCACCCGGACCGCAGGACCCGGAGTATGACGTCCTGTATGAAGCCGTGGCAGCCGCTACCGCCGTCGAGGACCAGCAGAAGCTGGCCAAACAGGCTGATATGCACATCATGGCAAAACACTGGGTGCTCTGGGGTCCCAAAGCGCCAAACTACAGCGCGACCCAGCCTTGGGTGAAAGGCTACAACGGCGAAGGCCAGATCTCACGGCAGGACCGCTCCGTGAACATCTTCGCCCGCCTCTGGATTGATCAGGAGCTGAAAGAGTCGATGGGCTTCTAGGGGCTTCGCCCAGCTTGTCTGACAGCGAGGAGCTGGGAACCGCACCCGAGCGGGTTTCCCAGCTCCTCCACGCATTGCCTGAGCGACAGCGGAGAAATGATTGAGGGCCTACATCATCAGGAGACTGTTGCTGCTCATCCCAACCCTGTTCATATTGAGCATTCTGGTCTTTCTCTCAGTGCGCTTCATCCCGGGCGATGTCATGGACGCCATGGTGCTGAGGCTGGGCTACTTCGACGTCAGTGTGGTGGATCGGGAAGCGCTGGCGAAGAAGCTGGGACTGGACAAACCGGTGTGGGTGCAGTACGGACGCTGGTCAAGAGATATTTTCGTGCACGGCACCCTTGGCAACTCATTGATGCACGAGCGGCCGGTAGAGGAGCGGATATTAAATAGATTGCCGGTAACCCTGGAGCTCGGCCTCCTGGCCATCGTCATCGGGCTCCTGATTGCGCTGCCGGTGGGCATCTACTCGGCCATTCGCCAGGATACCGCCGCTGATTACGCGGGGCGTTCCATCGCCATCATCGGCCTGGCCATGCCGAACTTCTGGCTGGGAATCATGGTCATGATATTCCCGGCCATCTGGTGGAGCTGGTCACCCCCGATGGAGCTGATTCCTTTCTCCGAAGACCCGCTGGGCAATCTCGGGGTATTCCTCATTCCCAGCCTGATTCTGGGGACGGCCATGTCTGCGAGCACGATGCGGATGACGCGCACCATGATGCTGGAGGTGCTTCGGCAGGACTATATCCGCACCGCGTGGGCCAAAGGAATGGGGGAACGGGTCGTGGTGATCAGACACGCCATCAAGAATACCCTGATCCCGGTGGTGACCCTGATCGGCCTGCAGTTGCCGATCCTGGTGGGCGGCGCCGTGATCATGGAGAACATCTTCAACCTGCCGGGGCTCGGTCGTCTCATGCTGGATGCCCTCCAGGACCGGGACTACCCGGTGGTACAAGGAACGAACCTGTTTTTCGGCGCCGTGGTTTTGGCAATCAATCTCTTGATCGACCTGGTGTATGCGGTCCTGGATCCCCGGGTGCGGTATGATTGAGCGAACCGGCCGGTTTGCGGATTTCATCTTCCGGCTGTGGCGGCAAAAGCCGCTCGGGATGATCAGTGGGATGGTCATCCTGATCCTGATTGTGGTGGCGATCTTTGCCGATGTTCTGGCTCCTTATCCCTATGCTGAGGTACACCCGGCGGACCGGCTGCAGGGCTCATCTGCCCGATATCTCCTGGGCACCGACTACATCGGGCGAGACTTCTTGAGCCGCCTGCTTTACGGGGCTCGAATTTCGTTACTGGTCGGTCTGGCCGCGACCACGCTGAATGTCATGGTCGCTATACTGGTCGGCGGGGTTTCAGGATTCCTTGGCGGTAAATTGGACCTGGTCGTGCAGCGCTTTGTGGATGCCTGGATGGCTTTTCCGGGTCTGCTGCTGTTGTTGACGATCATGTCCATAGCGGGCCAGGGTGTGACACAGATCATCGTGGTCCTGGGGATAACAGGAGGTATCGGCAGCTCGAGAGTAGCCCGAAGCGCTGTGATTGGTGTCAAGGAGAACGCTTATTTTCTGGCAGCCAGGGTCGTAGGGACGCCCACGACCCAAACCCTGATCCGCCATGTACTGCCCAATATCATGGCGCCCCTGATCATCATCTTCAGCATCAACATCGGAGGAGTGATTATCAGTGAAGCCAGCTTGAGCTTTCTCGGATTCGGTCTGCCTCCCCAGATTCCGAGCTGGGGCGGGATGCTGAGCCGGGAAGGGCGTCACTACATGGAGCAGGCACCCTGGCTGGCGCTCTGGCCAGGGCTCTGCCTGACAATTGTCGTCTACTCCTTCAACATGTTCGGTGACGCGATGAGAGACCTGCTCGACCCGCGGCTCAGAGGTGCCGCGGGGCGTCTCGACGCGCACCGCGCCCCGTCGGTCAAGTTCAGGTCTTAGGGCGTGAGTGGCGTGAGGTCTCAAACCGCCGAGTCAGCGAGCGATTGCTCAAGCTGCCGGAGGAACGTGACTGGAGCGCGCGCGAGTGAGATGCCCGGCTGGTCGGCGGCGCGGTAAGCTCGCAGGCTCGCGGGGCCATGCCTGCCAGTGTAGCATGATACACTCCACGAAAAGGCGCCGGGCCAACCCCCAAGCATCGTCAACGAGGGTCGCAACATGCGTTCGTTCAACACTGCTGGTCCCGTCAAGACCGACAAGCACTATTGCATTCCGCCGCTTGAGCGGATCGACCTGGACGACGTGCTTCGGCTGGTGCGAGACGAGCAGTACTTCGTGCTGCACGCGCCGCGCCAGACCGGCAAGACGTCGGCGCTGCTGGCGCTGGCCGAGGTGCTGACCGGGCGCGGCTACCGGTGCGTGTACGCTACCGTCGAAACCGCCCGCACCGCGCGTGACGACGTGCAGCGGGCGATGCGCACGGTGCTCGCCACGCTCGCGTCGCAGGCGCGGGCGACGCTGGATGACGGCTTTCTGGACGACATCTGGCCGGACATTCTGGCGCGGGTCGGTCCGGACTTGGCGCTGGGCGTAGCTCTGGAGCGCTGGACGCAGGCATCGCCGGGACCGCTGGTGCTGCTGATCGACGAGATCGACACGCTGGTGGGCGATTCGCTGCTGTCGGTGCTCCAGCAACTCCGCGCCGGCTACCCCGAGCGCCCGGAGCGCTTTCCGCACAGCGTGGTCCTGTCCGGCATGCGCGACCTGCGCGACTACCGCATGGGCGCCGCCGGCAGCCCGTTCAACATCGCCGCGAAGTCGTTGCGGCTGGGTGACTTCTCGCGCGAGCAGACGCTGGCGCTGCTGGCCCAGCACACCAAGCAGACCGGCCAGGCGTTCGCGCCGGAGGCTCTGGAGGCGGTGTGGACGCAGACCAGCGGCCAGCCCTGGCTGGTGAACGCGCTGGCGTACGGTGCCTGCTTCGAGAACAGGGCGTTGCGGGAGGACCGTTCGCGCACGGTGACCGTGGACGACATCGCCGCGGTGCGCGAGGACCTGATCGTGAACCGGGTGACGCACCTGGACTACCTGGCGGACAAGCTGCGCGAGGATCGTGTACGGCGGCTGATCGAGCCGATGCTGAGCGGCTCGGACCGGCACACCTTCACGGACCGCGATGTCGGGTACGCGCGCGACCTCGGGCTGCTGGCCCGCGACGCGCCGTTGCGGGTGGCCAACCCGATCTACGCGGAAGTGCTGCCGCGCGAACTCGCGTGGGTGGTGCAGGAGACGCTGGAGCTGTCGCCGCCGCGGTACGTGAGAACGGACGGCAGCCTGGACGCGGAGTTGCTGATGGCGGAGTTCCAGAGCTTCTTCCGCCGCCACTCGGAGCACTGGCGGAACCGCTTCGCCTACGCGGAGGCGTGGCCGCAGTTGCTCCTGCAGGCGTACCTGCAGCGCGTGGTGAACGGCGGCGGCCGCATCGAGCGGGAGTACGCGCTGGGGAGTGGCAGGGTGGACCTGCTGATCGTGTGGCCGCTGGCCGACCGGGTGCAGGAGTTCGTGGTGGAGTGCAAGGTGGTGCGCGCGCACGACGGGCTGGAGCGCGTCGTGGACGAGGGCGTGGAGCAGACGGCGCGCTACGTGGACCGCTGCGCGGCGGAGGCGGGGCACTTGGTCGTGATCGACCGGCGGGAGAACCGGAGCTGGGAGGACAAGATCTACCGCATCCGGCGCCGCTCGGCGCATCTGCGACGCGGCGGCGGCGCCGTGCCGGTAGCGGTGTGGGGGATGTGAGTTGGCGGCGGTCGTGGGCCGTGCACCCTCCGGCACGCTGGATCGACAACCGAGACAACCAATTTCCTCACGCTCAACGCTCACTCAACGCGCAGTTGACAGACTGTGGCGGGCGGTGCGTAGTCGGTGAACTCAGGGTTTCTGACTTATGCCGACGATGCGCGACCATAGCAACCAGCGCTGCTACCAGTTGATGCAACCAGTACGTCCTCTGCTGCCCCCCCCTCCGGCGTTCTTAGTCTCGTAAATCGCGTAAGCGTAAACAATAAGAGTCTATCGGTCTGCGCTAGGCTCCCATTGTCGAAGGACGGGACGGGCCAAGAGCGGCGCCCCAGGCGGTGGTTGTGGTCCGCTAATGCCAACCGCACTGGTCCGTGGCCGGACGCCTCCACGCGCGTCGCCCACCGCGGCCCTCCAGTCACCATCTCCAATCCGCCGGCGTTGCCGGACATGCCACCACCGCCATCTTCAACATTCGCCGGGGCGTTCACTGGCACGACAAGGCGCCGATGAACGGTCGCGAGCTGACGGCCGGGGACGTGGAATTCAACTTTCACCGCATGACGGGCAGCGGCAGCGGCTTCACCGAGCCTCCCGGAGGCTACGCCGCCACCTTCGCCACTATGCCGTTCGCATCGATAGAGGCCACCGACGACCACACGGTCGTGATGACCCTGTCGGAACCACGGCTCGGGTGGGTATCGTCGATCCTCGTCGACTGGGCGGCTTACGTCATGCCTCCGGAGGTGATCAGGGAACACGGCGACGTGAAGGATTGGAGGAACCTGGTGGGGACGGGCCCCTTCATGATGACGGACTGGGTGGACGGCAGCTCGCAGACCTGGATCAGGAATCCGGACTACTGGGGCTTCGACGAGAAGTACCCCGACAACCGCTTGCCCTATTTCGATGAAGTGACCGGCCTGATCATGAAAGAAGACGCTACCATTCTGGCCGCACTGCGTTCGGGAACGTTGGACTACGTCGGTTTGACTGGCGCCGCCGAGATGATCTATACGGCCCAGAAAGAGAGTCTCGAGCAGTCCATCCCCGACATGCTGTTTTACCCGTACGCGGGTCGCTCGGAGAATGCCATGACGTACAACATGGACGGTGACCAGCCGTACGCCACGGACGTCCGGGTGCGCCGGGCGTTGCAGATGGCGCTCGACCTCGAGACGATGCACGAGACCTACTTCAAGGGGGCATCCCTGTGGGTACCTCAGGGCACGGTCGCCGTCGCCATCGGAGGGACGCCGTTTGACCAGTGGCCGGAAGAGGTCCGGAAGGGCTACATGTATGACCCGGAAGCGGCCGAGGCGCTGCTTGACGAGGCGGGGTTGCCGCGCGGCGCCGACGGGACCAGATTCGAAATCCCGCTGCAACACTACGAGTTTTTCGACGTGGACTACGTACAGTTGGCCGCCGCCTACTGGAAGGAGATCGGCGTTGACGTAGCGATCGACGTGACGGAACGAAGCGCACACATGGCTCGTATCCGGGAACGTGCGTTCGAGGGAATGGTCAGCTCGATATCCGCCATTGCGTATCTTTCCCCGCTGGTGGCGATTGAATCGAATTACTCGCAGGCGGCATGGAACCCTCCAGGCCTCAACGACCCGGAGTTCGACAGCCTGTATGAAGCCGCCCGAGACGCCACCACCGACGAGGAGCAGATACGGTTGGCGAATGCGACAGACATGTGGCTGATCGAGAATCACGTGCACGTATGGGGGCCTACCGCTCCCAAGTTCAACGCGGTCCAGCCGTGGCTCAAGGGGTACAACGGTGAAGCAATGCTGGGGGGCGATGACCGGTTGGTTCTGTTCTCTCGCCTCTGGTTCGACCACGCGCTGATGGAGGAAATGGGTCAGTAGGGACTACGGAGAGCTGGGCGGCTCAGCTTCCCGGCTCTCTTCTTCTTCAATCGCAGCGGTTCGTTGCAACGGCCCGCTGCGGAATTCGCCATGAGGTGCATCACATGAGAGCATACGTCGTCAGGCGGATATTGCTCATCATTCCCACCCTGTTCCTATTGAGCATCCTGGTCTTCCTGTCGGCGCGCTTCATCCCCGGCGACATCGTGGACACCATGGTGGCGTCTGACCAGAACTCCATGTTCGGCGTGGACCGTGAGGCGCTGCTGCATGCGCTGGGGCTGGACGTGCCGGTCCACGTGCAGTACGGGCGCTGGCTGGAAGGGATTCTGCTGCGCGGCACCCTCGGCAACTCGCTGCTCGGAGATTGGCCGGTGGAGGAGAAGATCGCGGGCAGACTCCCGGTTACCCTGGAGCTTGGCTTGCTGGCGATGGTGATCGGGCTGGTGATCGGCGTGCCGATCGGCATCGTCTCGGCGATTCGCCAGGATACCACCGTCGACTTCGTGGGCCGGTCGGTCGCCGTCGCCGGCCTGGCTGCGCCCAACTTCTGGCTGGGAATCATGGTCATGACCTACCCGTCGGTCTGGTGGGGCTGGGCGCCGCCGATGCAGCTGACGTCGTTCGCCGACAATCCGCTGGAGAATCTCGAGATGTTCATCATTCCCAGCCTGATTCTCGGCACGGCCCTTTCGGCAGCCACCATGCGCATGACGCGCACCATGATGCTGGAGGTGCTGCGCCAGGACTACATCAGGACCGCCTGGTCCAAGGGACTGAAGGAGCGGGTCGTCGTCATCCGGCACGCCATCAAGAACGCTCTCATCCCGGTGGTGACCCTGATCGGCCTGCAGTTGCCGATTCTGGTCGGCGGCGCCGTCATCATGGAGAACATCTTCAACCTGCCGGGCCTCGGGCGTCTCATGCTGACCGCGCTCACCGACCGCGACTACCCGGTCATCTCGGGCATCAACCTGTTCTTCGCGACGACGGTGGTGGCGATCAATCTCGTCATCGACCTGGTCTACGGCTACCTGGATCCCCGGGTCCGGTACACGTAGGGGGAAACAGCGCATGGGTGACGCACGCGAGCAGGGAGGACGTTCCGGACTGGCCCACTTCCTGGTCCGGCTGTGGCGCGAGAAGCCGCTCGGCACCGCTGGCGGCGTGGTCCTGCTGGCCTTGATTCTGGTGGCAATCTTCGCCGACGTGCTGGCCCCCTACCCGTTCGATGAAGTGCACCTCAGAGCCCTGCTCGAGCCGCCGTCGGCCGAGCACTTGATGGGCACCGACCAGTTGGGGCGCGACCTCCTGAGCCGCAATATCCACGGGGCTCGCGTTTCCATGCTCGTGGGCGTGGTCGCGACCACCCTCAACGTCCTCGTTGCGGTGCTGATCGGCGGCACGGCCGGCTTCTTCGGTGGAAAGCTGGACTTGGTGGTGCAGCGGTTTGTCGACGCCTGGATGGCGTTTCCCGGACTGCTGTTGTTGCTGACGATCATGTCGCTGGTCGGACAGGGCCTGCTGCAACTGATCCTGGTGCTGGGCGTCACGGGCGGCGTGGTGGCCTCGCGGCTGGTCAGAGGCGCGGTGATCGCGGTCAAGGAAAACGACTACCTGCAGGCGGCCACGGCGACCGGCACCACCCGGATGGGAGCGCTGGTGCGCCACGTACTGCCCAACGTGGCGGCGCCGATCATCGTCGTGTTCAGCATCAACATCGGCGCGGTGATCATCAGCGAGGCGTCGCTGAGTTTCCTGGGCTTCGGTCTGTCGCCCACGATTCCGAGCTGGGGGACGCTGCTGAGCCGGGACGGTCGCAAGTACATGGAGCAGGCGCCGTGGCTGGCGCTGTGGCCCGGCCTGTGCCTGACCCTCACCGTCTACAGCCTCAACATGTTCGGCGACGCCGTCCGCGACCTGCTCGACCCGCGCCTCCGCGGTGGCGGCGGGCGCCTCGGAACCCACGGCGGCCGACGTTCGCAATCCAGGTCCGGTCGCAGCCGGTCTCCCCGGTGAGCGCATGTGGTCGATCGCGACGACGCTAACCGGCCTACGCCAATCGCGCCAGTCCGCGCCACGTTGCCACGCCGTTGACATCGACTCACGTGACCCGTACCGTGCCGCCAAGCCATGGCCGGCGAGGTTTCCAAGCCCCACGATCACTTGTTCCGTTCCGTGTTCGGAGAGGAAAAGGAACTTGAGGCGGCCAGCCTGCTGCAAGCATACCTGCCGCCGGCGGTCAGCGGCGAATTGCTGTGGTCGAGCCTCAAGTGGCAGTCGGTGAGCTTCATCGACGAACGCCTGCGCGACAGCGAGTCCGACCTGCTGTACGCGATCCGGCGCAAGGCCGACGGCGCCGCGGCGTGGCTGTATGTGCTGCTGGAGCACCAGTCGACCCCGGACCCGTGGCTGCGACTGCGGTTGCTGAAGTACAGCATCCGGATCTGGGAACGCGATCGGCAGCGGCATCCAACAGAGGAGCAGTTGCGCCCGATCGTGCCGCTGGTTCTGTATCAGGGCGGGCGCGTCTGGCGCGCAGCGCACGAGTTTGCCGAGCTGTTTGCCGAGGCGGTGCGGGATTGGCCGGGAGTGCCGCACTACGCGCACCTGTTGATCGACCAGACGCAGGTGGGACCGGACGAGTTGCGCGGGCAGTTGCTCGGTCGCATCGCGCAACTGGCGATGATGGCAGCGCACCGGGCGAGTTGGCCCGTGTTGCAGCGGCTGGTGCCGCTGCTGACGGAGTTGGCACACGTGGGCGGCAGCGAAAGCAGCGAAGACCTGAAGCGGATCGTAGTGTACATTGCGATCACGACGCGGGAACCGGAGCGCTGGCACAGATTCGCGGAGGCAGTACGGCGACAGGTGCCGGGAGGTGGAGCACTGATGAACAAGACCGACGAGATGATCGATATCTACGGCGCTAGGAGGCAGCGGGAAGGCCGTCAGGAAGGCCGTCAGGAAGGCCGTCAGGAAGGCCGTCGGGAGGGCGAGTTACGCGGCAAGGTGCAGACCATTGAGGGATTCGTGGCACGCGATGTCCCCTGGCCCATCATCGAAGCGGCCACCGGAATCGACGAGGCCACCTTCGACCGGCTCAAGCACCAACTCGACGCCGCTGACGGCGACGCCACCCACGCCAACTGAACCACGCCCCCCTCGGTAGAGAGGCAGAGGCGCCCAGCTTGACGGCTGTTGCGGCGTCGTCCTGGTCTTCCTGTCGGCGCTACGAGCCAGCCTGACCAAGCGCGGAAGCGTATCCGACCTGGGACGGCGGCATGCAGCGGGTAGGGCGGCTGCGCGGGCGTGGTCAGCCGCCCTGGTCCCGCACACCGGCGTCGATGGGTATCGATCACTCCGCCGCGCCGGTCAAGCACGCGCGAGGGCGGCCGCGATCGCTAGCGTTGCGCGGGCGATCTTTTCCGTTCGCTCGAGGTCGATCGTGGTTGGCCAGCGATCGTCGGGGTGATGGAACCAGCGGTTGTCGCCGACCAACGAGACGTAGCAACCGCCGCCGTCATGGATATTTCGTGCCTCGCCGCCAGGACGCTGGCCCACCGGCGTCGTCGCTTGAGGCGGTGCGCCGTGCCGCTCGAGCGTCTCGGTGCCGAGATTCATCAGCGTTTGGTCCGACGCCTGGAAGCGTATGTTGCTGTCGACCGTGGCGAAGTTGGCGCCGAGGTGAATCCAGGCGTGGGCGTCTTTGATCAGCGCCGCGTTGCGCTGCAGATACCGGTCGAGACCGACATGGCCGAGCTCGTGGCCGGTGTTGGCGGTGAAGATGACGTCGCGCTCGGGCCGTGCCTGCGCGAAGTGACGGATGCACTGGAGCCAGATCGAGATGCCGCCGCCGCGCTCGGCGGTGCAGGTCCACCAGGCGCTGCGTGGGGTCATGATGACCAGCGGCGCGGCGCCGGGGCGCGAACCGGTGATGCGCGTCTGCACGTTGCTCGCGGTGGTGTTCTGGTCAGTCACGTGCGCCACCAGATGTGCGTCTGCGCGGGCTCCCGCGGCGGCTTGCAACCAGTCGCCGTGCTCGCTCGCGACCTGCAGCACCGGCGGGCCGTACGAGTGGCCAAAGCGGTCGGCGTTGACCAATGCAAGCCCGGGCACAATGCGGTCGCTTGATGAGATTCGCACCAGGGCGTCCAAGGTTGCCGCTTCGCGGGCCGCTTCGATCTCCGCCGCCGCCCACGGACCGGATGATGCGAAGCCGATTCCGGTTTCTGCAGCCGCGAGCGGCGCCAACGGCGCCATGATGCCATCGGCATCGGTGGTGCCGCCGTCGAATAGCGGCACCCCGTCGGCGCGACGGCCGTCAACACTGACGGCACATTCGTGCAGCACCGGGCGGACGAAGGCGAAGGTGTCGACGTAGGGCTCGGCGCCTGCTGCGGCGATGCAATCCGCCAGCCATGCAGTGGTCTGACCGTCGCCTTCGGTGCCGGTTCGGTGGTCCTCGATCGCGTCCCATCCGCGGATGTCTCGTTCCAGCTGGTCTTTCATCGTGTTAATTCGCCTCATCGTCTTGTTCAACGCTGTCAGTCCGGGGAGCGCCAGCGGCGCTGTCTCGCCATGACCGTATATGACCGTATACCGTACGGCTATCCGTGGTCTGCCGCCCGTGGTATAGGTGATAGAGTTGCCCTCTACCCAGTCGGCCAGTTCATAGGGTCCGGTTCCAACGAGATTCCTCCAGTCCTGAGCATTGCCATGCTCCTTGATTACCTCGGGGGGATATATCCAGCCACCCTCATGGCTAGCGTAGAGAAGAGCATTCAACGCATTGAAGGATAGCTGCTTCAGCTTGACAACAACCGTATGCCTGTCGGTCGCCTCTATCGATTCAATTGGCAAGGCGGTGATACTGGCTGCGTACGGGCTCTTCTCGGTGAAACCGCTGCCCAGGCCCGTGAATCGGTGCCAGTTGAATACAACGTCATCAGCGGTTAGCTCCCGCCCGTTCATCGGCGCCTTGTCGTGCCAGTTCACACCCTGGTGGATGTGAAAGATGATGGTGGTCGGGTCTGGCGTTTCGAAGCTCTCCGCCAGGTGTCAATAAGAGGCGTTGGTCCCACCAGACGCTACCGATGGATCGTGGGTGTTGCTGACATGTACTCCCTGAAGTGGTATTTCTATAGGCGGAAACGCTGGCGGCTGGGCGCGCCGGGTTTGCGCTGCCGCCTGCCGCCCGGTTGGCGGCGCTTCAGTGCTGGCCATGGCGGCAGCGCAGACAATCCCGCGCGGGCCTGCAGTTTGCCGGCGAGCAGGGATGCGTGGTCGTGATGAAACAACCGGAGCGTCTCGTGACGGCGAACCAGGCTGGTGTCCATCGTCGCTCCGGCGGGGGGCCGGGTGTCCACTTCGATCCGGATGGCGAGCACTTCGGCCGCGTGCGGCGACAGACCGATTTCGTACCGCAGGCCCGGGATCCGTACCAGGGCACTGTGCACCGTGCGCGAGTCCCGAACGCGCAGGTCGATGCGGTAGTGCTCCGCTGCCAGCTCGCCTGGCGATAGCCAAACAGCAAGCCGGGCGGCCGCCCCGACGTGACGCTGGTCACTTCGGCCATGTAATCCGGAATCGCCTGGACGAAGACCAACGCCGACACACCGCTGACGTAGGACCCCCGCACCAGCCGGTTCGCTCCACGGATCCCACGGAGCGTCGCCTCTACGCGAGCAGACCCGCTACCCGGCGGCGGCGCGTTCGGGTGTTGCGCATCGAGAAAGCCCTCGATGTCAGCATGGACCTGCTCCTGAAACGGTGCACGGCGCGGTGCGCGCCCAGCACCGCCAAGCCGAAGCTGACGCTCTCAGCTACCTTCGCGCAAGAAGTCTGTCGTACTCATGGTGTGCACCGATCCAGAACCATGCGCCAACCCGTACAGCCGGGCGGCGTTGGCGAAGCGGATCTTGTGCTTGAGCTCCTCCGGCAGTATGTGCGGCAGCGTAACGCCGGGGTCGTCGGCGTCCCAGTGCGGATAGTCGCTGGCCAGCAGGAGGTTGTCGGTCATCGGCCCGAACTGCTCCATCAACGCGGCATAGTCGCTCATGCGCGGCGGCTCCTCGACCGGCTGGGTGGCCACGTACACGTGCTCGGCGATCACCTCGGACGGCGGCCGCTGGAGGTGCGGAATCTCGCTGCCGAGCAGCTTCCAGGCGGCATCCAGGCGCCACATCAGCGACGGTACCCAGCCGAACGCGTTCTCGACCGACACGAACTTGATGCCGAACCGATCGAACACCCCTTCCATCACCAGGCTGGTAACGTTCGCCTGCACCGCCTGCGACGGGCTGGTGTGGTCTTCGATGTAGTAGGAGGCATGCCCGGCGCCGGTGATCGGAAACCCGTACTGGCCGAACGCGTGCGACGCGACGTGGATGCCATGCTCGGCGCAGGCCTCGTAGATCGGCCAGTACTTGCGGCGCCCCATCGGCTCCTGGCCGCGCCCCTTGAACAACACCTGCACGAACCGCTTGTCGGCGGCACAGCGGCGGATCTCGGCGGCCGCCCGAACCGGATCCTCCGAAGCAACCGCGATCGACGCGCGCAGCCGCGGCTCCGGATCGAGCCACTCGGCCACCTGCCAGTCGTTGGTCGCCGTGGCCAGCGCGGCGCCCAGCTCGTGATTGAGCTGCGACCCCGCCGGCCCCAGCGGATTGAGGATGCCGTAGGCGACGTTGTTCGGCTCGATGAAGTCGGTGCGCGTGAACACCAGCTCCGACCCGGCGATGCGCCCGGACGGTGGCCGGCTCTCCTCGCGGTGGTCGAGAAACCGGGGATACCAGCCGGCATTGGGACCCGACGCGCCGTAGGTGTCGAGGTGGTCGCGCCAGCGCTTGGACAGATAGGGATAGAGGTCCCTGGTCGAGTCCAGTTCATTGTGCAGATCGCAGTCGATGAACGCCGGCGGCCTGGACGGCGCCGGTCGCCGCCGCCGCTCCTGCGGCCGGGCGCGCGGCCGCTCCCGCTGCTCCAGTTCATGCTTGGCGCCGGTGCTGGTGGCCTGCGCCCCGGCTACCATGGGCGGCAGCCCCGGTTCGGTGTCTGCGGTCAAGGTGTCAGCCATTTTTTCGCGCTCCTGGGCCGTACGAACCGTCTGAACCGTTCTGAACGGTGTCAATCGTCCAGACGATAGAGACGGCGGGCGGTCTCGCTTCTGATCTTATTCTGCATGGACGGCGGCAACAGGTCGAGCAGCTTTGCGCCGGCGTCGAACAGGTGCACGTGCGGAAAGTCGCTGGTGTACATCAACAGGTCTTCCGAGCCGAGCTGGTCGACGATCTGCAGCATCTGGCCCGCGGTGGGCGGCGCGTCGAGCGGCTGAATCCCGATCCGAACATGCTCGCGCACGTAGTCGGACGGCGGCCGCCGCACCCACGGCACCAGCCGGCGCAGGTTCTTCCACTCCTTGTCCATGCGCCACAGGTGGGCGGGGAGCCAGGTGAAGCCGGACTCCAGAAACGCCACCCGCACCCCGGGGTAGGCGTCGAACACGCCTTCGACGATGATGCTGACGAGCTGCGTGGCGAACACCTGCGCCATCGCGGCGTAGGTCTCGATGTAGTACGAAGGCCAGCCGGTCGGCGTCGGCGGCGTGTTGGGCTGGCCGCCGAAGTGGATGGCCGCCACTAGGTCGTGGCGTTCGATCGCCTCCCACACCGGGTGGTAGAGGCGGTTTCCGAGTGGGCGCTCGGTCCGTACCGGCAGCAGTACCTGCACGAAGCCGGGATGGCCGGCGACCCGCTCGATCTCCGCTACGGCGAGCGCGGGGAGCTGGATCGGAACCACGATGGAGCCGCGCAGGCGCGGTTCGCGCTCCAGCCAGTGCTCGATCTGCCAGTCGTTGACCGCCCGTGCCAGGGCGACGGCGACGTCGGGGTTGCCCAAGCGATCGACCGGGTAGAGACAGCTCGTCACGGCCGCTTCCACGCCGTCCGCGCCGAGCACCTCTCGCCGCAGCCGCTCCAGGCCGCCGCCACTGTCGACCGCACCGGCGGCACGGTCGGCGACCGGGGAGTTGGGCGGGTAGTACTGGGGCGCGTGCATGGTGTTGCGCGTGAGCTTGGGCGCGCCGGGGGCCGGCGGCGTAGGCGGGCTCGCGCCGCGATCGAGAGACTGCGTGAAATGCTCGATCCAGTGGTCGGACAGATACGGGTGAAGCGCCTCCAGATACGGGACATCGACGTGCACATCAGCGTCGATGATGGACGGACCGTTCATGCCGGGAGTAACCCTCCGTCCCCAAGTCTCGACATGGCAGCCAGCGCAATCAAGCTGCCGGGGTTGCGCTGTCCGGTGCGGCGGCTGTTCGCATAACGCCCCGACTGCGCCAACTCGACCCGTTTCCCTCAGGCACTCTGGCAGCGTACGGTGCAGGCGTGTCTGAACATCGGCTTCCTGGAATAGGCGAGATCGACGCGGCGGCGCGGATCGTGTACCGCACCATGCCGGCCACGCCGCAGTACCGCTGGCCGCTGCTGGAGGAGCGCGCCGGCTGCACGGTATGGGTGAAGCACGAGAACCACACCCCGATCGGTTCGTTCAAGCTGCGCGGCGCCCTGGTGGCGGTCGACCGGCTGCGACGGGCGCGGCCCGAGGTGGCCGGGGTGGTCGCCGCCACGCGCGGCAACTACGGGCAGAGCGTGGCGTACGCGGCGCGCGCGGCGGGGCTGTCCGCCACCGTGGTGGTGCCGTTCGGCAACGCGCGCGAGAAGAATGCCGCGATGCGCGCCTTCGGCGCCCGGCTGGTGGAGCACGGGCGCGACTTCGACGAGGCGTTTCCGCACGCACAGCGCTTGGCGGAACGGGAGGGACTGCACCTGATGCCGTCGTTCCACCTCGACCTGGTGCCGGGCGTGGCCACCTACGGCGCGGAACTGTTGCGCGCGGTTCCCGACCTGGATGCGGTGTACGTACCGATCGGCCTCGGTTCCGGCATCTGCGGGGTGCTGGCGGCGCGCGATGCGCTGGCGCCGGCCACGAAAGTAATCGGCGTGATAGCGGCCGCGCTGCCCGCCTACGAGCGCTCCTTCGCCGCCGGCGAGGCGCGCGAGACCGGGCCGGGCGAGACGATCGCCGACGGCATGGCGGTGCGCAAGACCCACCCGGTGTCGCTGGAGCTGGTACTGGCCGGAGTGGAGCGCGTGGTCGCGGTTACCGAGACCGAGCTGCGCGCCGCGATGCGTGCCTACTACACCGACACCCACAACGTGGCCGAAGGCGCCGGGGCCGCCCCGCTGGCCGCCCTGCTGCGCGAGCGCGACATGATGCGCGGGCGCCGGGTTGGGCTGGTGCTGTCCGGCGGCAACGTGGACCGCGAGCTGTTCGCCGCCGTGCTCGCCGGTCCCTGACCGTACCGCTACTGCGAGCGAGACTCCCGCGCGTCCCGTGCGAGGCGCTGGAGGTAGGCCGAGTACGCCGCCAGCTCGTCGCGTACCGGGCCGCGGCACGCCAGGTACTTGGACCGAACCAGCTCCAGCCGATCCCAGTCGTAGTCGAACGAGAAGTAGTAGCGCTTGAAGTGACGGAACCGGCGCAACTCCGAGAGTGCGGCGAAGGTTGCGTCGGAGATCACCCGCTCCCGGACTTCCGGCACGGTCCAGGTCATCGCCCGGAGCAGTTGCTCGTGCCAGCGAGCATCATCGAGCGCGTTTTCGAAGAACTGGCTGATGCGCAGAAACGAGGTCTCCAGGCAGGTGTAGAACGACACCATCACGTCGCTGACGATGATCGCGTTCTCTACGGACCGGACGGCGCCGGCGCGTTGCCGGTGGAATCGATCGTAGAACTCGTTGATGCGGTCGAGCACCGGCAGCGCGGCGTCGAGTTCGGCGGCCAGCGCCGCGATGCGATCAGCGGACGCCATGCACCAACCGGCCCGCGTTGCGGATCAGGCCTGCATACTCCGCCTCAATACGCTCCAGCTCTTCGATATGGAGCGGGAACACGGTCAGCACCTCGGCGCGTGCGTACAGCTCGAACAGCCGCTCGGCGCGTCCCAATCCCTCCACGGCGATGTCGATGTCGGAACGTGCAGAGAAGTGGCGCCGGTCAAGCAGCGAACCCCACTGCCAGATGCGCAGCGGAGCGAACTCACGCACGATCATCTGCACGATCTGGTCGAAGTCCGCCCACGCGGCGTCAAAGCGCGCGTCCAGCTTGCGCTGCCGGGCCATTTCGCGCCGCTGCAGGAAGGCAACCGTGTCCGCCGGATCGACTCTCATGGCCCGTGTATCCGTTGGCCAGTATAGATCAATCGGCCCGGCACGTGCCGGACGCAGCGGACGCTGCGGATGTATAGCGGGGCGCGACCGTGCGGGATGCAGCGGGAAGCGCCTATACTCTGTCGATGCGACGTTTCATTGGCTACTGCGTGCTCGCGGTCGCGGCGGCTGCCGTGTGCCTGGCCGAGGGCGAGGCGGAGACCGGGACCGAGTTGACGAACAGCTTCGAGATGACGGACAGTTTCGAACTGACCGGGACCGGACACGTCCTGGACCATCCCGCCGGCTGGACGGCGACGCGCGAGACGATGTACGACGACGGGCGCTTGGTGAACGTGTTGACGGTGATCAGCGAGTTGCCGGAGGACCAGGACCTGGGCCGTCCGCCAAGCGGCTACCGCCTGGTGATCGACCATCTGCAGGTGAGCCGCTTCGCCCATGCGATCCGCCCCGATCAGCAGTATCAGTCGCTGCTGGAGTTCTACCTCTGGTATTACGACTGGCCGGAGCCGGAGGCGGCGGAGCTGATCGAGCTGTTCGACCGGCACGCGGTGCAGATGAAGGCGCACAACGAGGATGGCAGTTGGGAATACGCGGCGCTCGGCGTCGGGGTGTTTCGGGAGCTGCACCGCATCGGTTACGCCATCCAACTCACCGTGCCGGCGTCCAAACCGGCCTGGGAGCGCGACCGCATCTGGACCGCGATCATCGCCAGCGTGCGGCGCGTGGACGCGGATGCCGCGAGCGCTCCCGCACCGTGAGCAAGCCGCGCTCGGGCGAGCGCCGGCCGCGTTTACACGTAGCCGGGGGCGCGCCGGCTTCAGACGCGGGTTCGCGCGGGGCGGTGCCGCGTCAGCTCCAGGTACGGGTGCCCCAGCGAACCTGGCCCAGGACTTCCGCGCCGTCGGGCCATGGCCGCGGCGCCACCTCAGGGCCATCGCCGACCAGCAGCCAGCGTCCGGCCGCGTCCTTGCCCACCCTGTTGACGGCCAGCCCATCCGCGGTGCGGATCGCGAACAGGCAGCCGGACCGCCGGCGGCGCTGCGCGCGGTTGACCAGAATCGTGGAGCCGTCGTTCAGGGTCGGTTCCATCGACGCGCCGCGCATGTGCACGACTGCACATTGAGCGGCATCGAGCCGGTGGATGTCGAGCCAGCTGCGGCGGAACGCGATACAGCCGGCGCGGGTGGAGTCGTCGAAGCGCGCGCCGCGCACGGACGCCAGCGGGAGTTCGTAGCAGTCCACGAAGCACACCCCCGGTAATTCCCGCGCTTCCTTCGACCAGACCAAGTCGGCGGCAAAGCTGTCGTCCGGAATGCGGGACGGCGCATCGGGGAAGGGAATTCCTTCGTCCCCGGCGAGACGGCGAATTTCGTTGCGCAGGTCATCGCGCAGTTCCGTGACCCACGCGGGCGGCGGTTCGCGCTCCCGGATGGCGGCGTCGTAGCCGCCGGATCCCGCCCCGCTGCGCGGCGGACCGACGTAGAACTCCAGGCCCAGCTCCTCGCACACCCGCTGCAGGGTAGAGGCGCGCACATCCATCCCGCGCTTGATGCTGCGAATAGCGCTCTCATGGCCTACCGCGGCTAGCGACACCTCCCGGCCCGAGCGTCCGCTGCGGCTCAACGCGGCCAGTATGACATCATAGTAGGTCATACGTGCCCTACAGTGTAGCGCACCTTCTTCTTGACCGACGGGGTTTTTGTGCCGTACGATGCGGCATGAATGCCCTGGACGGGTCGCTCGTGGAGCTTGCATTGCGTTTCGCGAACTGGCGACGCGTGAGCCTGTGGCGAGTCGGCCACCTCGCCGCCAACCGCGGATCCTTCTTCGTGGACCTCAGGGATGGCCGCCGGCACTGCCAGACGAACACCTACAGCCGCGTGCTGCAGTGGTTCTCCGACCATTGGCCGGCGGAGCTGGGCTGGCCGCCCGACACCTCGCGCCCGCAGCCATCGGGCGCGGGGCCCGCCGCGCAGGCGAACGCGAACCGCGTGACCGCCAACCCACCGGCTTCCGGGCTGACGGCCGACCGGGAAGCGCTCCTTTCGTTCAAGGACCGGTTGATCGACAGCACTGGGCTGAATTGGTCTGCGGCGCGCGACCTGTCGGCCTGGAACGGGGTGACCACCGGCGGGACGCCTCCCCGCGTGACCCAACTCGAGGTCAGTGCCCGCGGCCTGCAAGGAACCGTTGCGCCCGAACTCGGCAACCTCGCCCACCTGACCCGGCTGTGGCTTGCGGACAACCACTTGACCGGTCCGATCCCGGGCGAACTCGGCGGGCTCACCAACCTCACCTCGCTGGCGCTGTGGGGCAACGAGTTGTGCGGTCCCATTCCCGGCGAACTCGCAGAACTCACGAACCTGACCACACTGTCACTGTCACGGAACCGATTGGACGGTCCCATTCTGGAAGGACTGCGCCATCTTTCGCATCTGAGATTCCTGTTTCTGTGGGGAAACCGGTTGACCGGAACGATTCCGAGCGCACTCGGCGATCTCTCCAGCCTCACCGAACTGGTTCTGTCCGAAAACCGGCTGACCGGCACCATCCCCCGCGAACTTGGCAAACTGACACGTCTGAGCAGGCTTGTGCTCTCCGACAACGGGTTGCGCGGACCGATCCCGGTAGCGCTCGCCGGGCTGCGGAACCTGGAGGTGCTCGGCCTCGCGGGCAATCGATTGACCGGTACGATTCCACGTCAGATCGGTAATCTGGCCGGTCTCGCCTCGTTGCAGATCGACTCGAACCGCCTGACCGGTCCGCTTCCGGCGGAGTTCGGTGACCTTGCCAACCTGCGCCGGCTGCAGGTCGGCGGCAACCAGTTGAGCGGGCCCGTACCGCACCAACTTGGCAGGCTGGGGAAACTGGTGACTCTGGATCTGGGCGACAACGACTTTCTCGGACCGTTTCCGAGCGGACTGCAGGCGTTGGCCAGCCTGCGGGTATTGCGGATATCCGGCAATCCGTCGATCCGCGGGTCAATTCCGGCGACACTGAAAGACAGCCTGCTCGCCGTGGGGTAACCGGTGCGCGGAAACCGGCGCCTTATGCCGTAACGCGGTAGGCGTCGAGCACACGGCGGTCGGGCTCGAAGCCGATGCCGGGCGCGGTGGGAATGGTGACCACCATGCCGGGGCCGACCGCGGGCGGGGTGAGGTTGAGCTCCTCGCGCAGCGGGTTGTAGGTGCGGTCCAGCTCCAGCAGCGGCTCGCGGGGCATCAGGCCGGGCGGACACGGTGCGATCATCGCCAGTGCCTGCAGCGCGGCCGCGACCGCGATGCCGGTGCCCCAGACGTGCGGGATGCAGCGCACGTGCGCGGCGTCGGCCAGATCGGCGACCTTCAGCACCTCGGTCAGCCCGCCGGCGGCGCAGCAGTCGGGCTGCACGATGTCGGCGGCCTCGTGGCGCAGCAACTCGGCGAATCCCCAGCGGCCAAACTCCGCCTCCCCGGTGGCGACCGGAATCGACGACTCGCGCCGGAAGCGGCCCAGGCCGCGCTGATCCTCCGGGATCAACGGCTCCTCGAACCAGTCGATGCGATAGCAGTCGATTCGGCGCGCCACCTCGCGCGCCGCCGCCCGGTCGTAGGCGTGGTTGGCGTCCACCATGATGCGCACCTCCGGTCCCACCGCCGCGCGCACCGCGGCCACCACCGCCACGTCATCCTCGACGCCGAACCCGATCTTGACCTTGAGCGCCGTGAAGCCGGCGGCGACGTAGCGCAGGGCCTCCTCCACCAGCAGCGACGCCTGCCCGGTCAGGCCGCCGGCAACCTGCTTGCGGTAGAAGCCGGTGGCGTAGGCGGCCACCTGGCGCCGGTAGTTGCGCCCGGCCAGCCGGTGGCACGGTACGCCGAAGTGCTTGCCCGCCAAGTCCCACAGGGCGATGTCCACGGCGCTGAGTGCCTCCAGGGCGGTCCCCTTGCGGCCGTGATCGCGCATCGCGCTGTACAATTCCAGCCACCGCGTCTCGCGGTCCAGTGCGTCCCGCCCGAGCAGCAGCGGGGCGTACACTTCCTCGATCAGCGCCGCGTTGGTGGCCGGCGGACCGAACGCCTCGCCGTAGCCGACCGCGCCGTCGGCCGTCTCGATCTCCACCACCAGCGAGCGCCGCGTGCGGTACCACGCCTGCGAGTAGGCGAACACCTCGCCGTCGGGCAGGTCGACGCTGAGAATGAATGGACGGACGTGGGCAATCGTCATCCCCGACGTATTATAGTGGACACGGCAAGGGCCGTACGACCGAATGAACGCGCAGCACGCGGAATACCACGAACGAGGCTACCTGATATGGTGACGCTGGGCGACGCCGAAGCGCGGAACGCCGGCACACCCGAGCTGCCGTGGCTGGTGCGCGACGGCGCGCCGCAGCCGTTCCCGGGGTCCGATCCGGCATGATGTGCTCCCGCCGCTGCCCGCCCTGTGCCCGGCGGCGCGCGCGATGACGGCCTCGCTGTTCAGCGAGATCCTGGCGGCGCTGCCGGTCGATGAGGCGATTGCCGTTACCGCCCGGCTCGGCTTCCCCGCCATCGAGCTGCTGTGCGGGGCGCCGCACCTGGACCATGAGCAGGCGCGCCACGAGGGCGAGGCGGTGGCCGACCGCATCCGCGATGCCGGGCTGGCGGTGTCGGTGCTGTCGCTGCACAACAGCTTCACCGAGCCGAATCGCCTCGCGGAGCAGCTCGGCGTCGTGCGCACGTTCATGGCATTGGCGCCGGCGTTCGGCACCGACGTTCTGCAGTTGGATCCGGGGCGCCCGGCCGCCGCCGACGCCGAGCCGGAGCACTGGCACTGTCTGGCGCGGGCGCTGCGCGAGCTCGCCGCCATGGCCGATGACGCCGGCGTGAAGCTCGCCTTCCACACCACCATGCGGCAGATCACCAGCACCGTGGCCGGTGCCGAGCGCCTGCTCGACCTGGCCGGAGCGGAATGCATCGGGGTGAGCGCCGACTTCTGCAACCTCCGGATCAACGGCGACGATCCGCGGCGGGTGCTGGCCCGCCTCGGCAGCCGCATCTTCCACACCCACATCAAGAACGGTGAGGTAGCCGGCGACGGAACGTGGCTGTTCTCGCGTCTGGACCATGGGCTGCTGGACTACACCGATCTGTTGCCGCGGCTGCACGCCGCCGGTTACCGTGGCTACCTGTCCATCGAGAGCATCGGGCGCAACGCCGCCAAGTACGCGGCACCGGAGGCCGCCCGCGCAGCCGGCACCGACCTGCAACTGCTGCGCGCCTACCTGAAGCAGGCGGGCATCGCGCACTGATGCGGCTGCCCGGCATTGAGCGGCCGCTGTCCACGCTGGCGCTCGGAACCCACTTCTACCGGCTGGCCGAGTGCGCCGTCTGGCACGGGCTGCTGGACCACTACCTGGCGCACGGCGGCACCGTGATCGATACCGGGCGCGGCTACGGCGACAGCGAGGCCGTGATCGGTCGCTGGTTGGCGGAGCGCGGCGTCCGCGAGCGGCTGGTGCTGGTCACCAAGGGCGGCCAGGGTGTGCGCGGCGCCGGCGTGACGGAGGGCGACTTCGCGGTTGCCATCGAAGCCGAGCTGACCACCAGCCTGGAGACGCTGGGCACAGACCAGGTGGACCTCTACCTGCTGCACCGCGACAGCCGGGCATTCGCGGTAGGCACGATCATCGACGCGCTGAACGCGGAGTTGCGCCGCGGCCGGGTGCGGGCGGTCGGGGCATCCAACTGGGAATACGAACGCATCGAGCAGGCCAACGCCTACGCCCGCGAGCACGGGCTGCACGGGTTTTCGATGATCAGCAACAACCTCGCCCTGGCGCGTCCCGCGCTGCCGTTCCATCCCGGCATGGTGGCCGTGGAAGCCGACGGATGGCGCTGGCACCGGCACACGCGCGTCCCGCTGCTGGTGTACTCTGCCCAGGCGCGCGGCTTCTTCTCCGGCCGCTACGGCCCGCACCAGCGCGCCGCCGCCGCCGCCACCCTCGACGACTACGATCGGCGCATGATCGAAGTGTACGGCAGCGACGCCAACTTCGCCCGCCTGCAGCGCGCCGAGCAGCTTGGCCGCGAGAAGGGCGGCTACAGCGCCACCCAGATCGCCCTGGCCTGGCTGCTGCACCAGCCGCTGCCCCTCCTCCCCATCGTCGGCCCCCGCAACCGCGACGAACTGACCTCCTGCCTCGAAGCAGCCACGCTCCCGCTCGCTCCTGACGAAACCCGCCGGCTGGAGTCGGGGACCGTTCAATGAACCGGCACGAACCTCCAAACGGAGAGCACGCGTGCGCATGCCGCTTTACCACACCGTCCTCAACAACACTTTCACGGTGCATGGGTAGAGCTATACGGCCTAACTCTCCTCGTTCGTTGATTCTCTCCGTGGCAATCGGTACAAGGGTACCGTGAGACTCGGCATGCACATACGGGACAAAGACGACTGCACGAACTCGCGCCAATATGGCCACGCATTGAATACAGAGTTAAATTGTCCGAACCCTTCTATCTCTTCGGTCGAAAACACTTCATCTGTTGGAACATGGTACGATAAATCGAATACTGTGGAGATTTCAGCAAGTAAATCGTCCGCTTCGGCTGCCGCTCGAATCTCCAATAGGAAGCTCACCGAAATCAGAAACGTGGCATCGCCTCCGGAATCTCGCCTCATTACCGCCTCATGTGACGACTTCGCCGATAGTTCTTCGGGAACGCTTGCCGGATCGAGAAGAGTCCGGCAGTTCGCCTCGCGAAGTCGCACGTCGTCAATCTGGACGACCGCAATAATTCTTGCCAAGTCAATCATATCTGAAGTTGTTGGACCTCTGCACCGTATTTATGCAACCTGCATCACCGTATCGACAACCGACTCGGAATCGGTTGGCAGTTCGATCTTCTTTCGGACGGCCCGCAATCGGAACTGAAAGTCTTGTTGCCACTCAGAAAGAACCTTGGAATTGGATCTTCGATCTGGAGCCACCCGCAGCTCGGGTCGCAATTCGAGGGCAGCTGCGACGTCGGATATGGTTCGCAAAGTGAGGTTCCTTCCACCACCAAAAACGTGAGATACAAACCCCGGACTCCGTCCGATACGTTGTGCCAACTCAGATTTTGTCACTCCAGCTTCAATGAGCGCCTCGGTCAACACATTGGTAACACTCAGAATCAGCTCTTCCTGTCGTACGAGTCGCTCGAATGTAGCATCATCGTTTTTCGCTGGCACTTCGATGTTTTTCATTTGTAAAATCTCCTTTTCAAATTATCCTCGATCATTTCGAGAAATGATCATTGAGAATTCGCACTGCCCGTTCAAGATCGCTATCCTTATGACGGTCTGCCTTTTTCCTAACGCCAAGTGCTACTATAAATTCTCCAGGGCTCGTACCCTTCGAAAATGCGCCAATGAACCTAATCTGGAAACTCTTAAACTCCCATAGTGACAAACCACGCCTGTTCCCAAGTTTCTTGAAGCGCTCCGCCGTAGGAATCCGACCGTCCTCGGCGAGGTTGTTAAACTGCGCTTGAATCTTTGCTCGGTCCTTCGGTGCCAACTCCAAGTAGAACTTCCTGGCAGCCATCCTTCCCCTTCCGTCGACGGCCCACACCACACTACCCCACGAACCGGACGATGCCGTCTGCACTCCCACACTGCGCAGGCATTTACTTATACGTAAAGTAGTGTCAACCCCTCAGAAGTCAAGAGAGTCGAGTGCCCTCCCCGACACCCGCTCGACCGTGGCTGGCGCGGCGCCGATAGGGATGTGCGCGCGGCCGGCGGCAGCGAGACCTACCTGTCGTGGGCGGTGTTCGCGGCGGTCGCCGTCAGCGGCGCTACCACCGTCCTGCAGGCCGTCCGGCTGGGCCGCATCGGCGCCGGCTACGTGCTGCTGATGGGTACCTCCGGGGCATTCATCGCGGTGTGCGTGGCCGCCCTGGCCAAGGGCGGTCCGGCGATGCTCGCCACCCTGGTAGTGATCTCCTCGTTGTTCCAGTTTGCACTGGCCGCGCGGCTGTCCCTGCTGCGCAGGGTGCTCACGCCGACGGTGGCGGGTACGGTGATCATGCTGATCGCGGTCACGGTGATGCCGATCGTGTTCGACATGCTGACCCAGGTGCGTACAGGGGCGGCCCCGTTGTCCGCGCCGGTAAGCGCCCTGGCGACCGTGCTGCTCATCACCGGGCTTGCGCTGAAGGCCACCGGACCGCTGCGCCTGTGGGCGCCGGTGATCGGTGTCATTGCCGGCTCCGTGGTGGCCGGTTTATTCGGCCGGTACGACGTCGCCTCCATCGGGCAGGCCGCGTGGATCGGCATTCCCAATACCGCGTGGCCCGGCTTCGACCTGAGCTTCGGTCCGGTGTTCTGGGCGTTGCTGCCGGCGTTCGTGTTCGTGACCCTGGTCGGCGCCATCGAAACGATCGGCGACGGCGTGGCCATCCAGCGGGTGTCGTGGGGGTGTCGTTCTGGGCCGGCGTCGGCTTCCAGAACGGCGTGATCTACCCCGAGTACTTCGCGGAATTCGCCAGATCATGCAGTTCCTCGACACCTTCGCGGCGCGCCACGGCTGGGACACGGCGATGGCAGGATCGCCTCACCCTGCTCGATGCGCATTCCGCCGAGGTCCCGGAGGAGCGGGAATTCTCCCTGCGGCTGTTGCGCCACCTCGCCTCATCGGTCCGTCACGAGCAATACCACGACACGGAAATCGTGACCGTCCGCGTCGACACCCCGCGAGCGCCGTAGTCCCGCTGCGCGCCAGACGACGGTGTGTTTGCGCGTCCGCTGGCGCTGGTAGTATGGTCGGGCGGGAGGTGTCATGGCGGAATTGACCACGCCGAATGGAGCTACCGTTCGTCCGGAGCCCGGGCTGCCGGCTGAACGGCTGGAGCAGTTGCAGCAGGACGGGTTCTGCGTGATCCCGGAGGTGGCCGCTGAGGCGGTGCTGGAGATTACGCGGCGCTGCGCGGCGCGCGCCGTGGCGGCGGAGGATGCCGAGCGCTTGGCGATGACCCGCTCGCCCGGCACGCTGATCGACTCCGGCGGCTGGCCGGAACTGGCTGACATCGTCGGCAACCCGAGAGCGCTGCACGAGCTGGAACGGATGGGCCTGACCGACGTCACGTACTGGAAGGCGGTGATCATCAGCAAGTTTCCCGGCGGCCCGCGCCTGTACTGGCACCAGGACTGCATGATGTGGCAGGATCCGCGCGCCTACAGCGCCATCGCGCCGATGATCTTCCTGATGTACTACCTGGAGGACACCAGCCCGTTCAACGGCTGCCTGCGGGTGCTGCCCGGCAGCCACCGGCGGCGCCATCCGCTGCACGACATCGGCGAGGCGCACACCAGGGACATCAACAGCGTCGACGATCCCGACGACCCGCGCTTTCGCGACTACGACGGCGCCCTCGACGTGCCGGTGAACGCCGGCGACGTGGTGATCGGCGACGCGCGCCTGCTGCACGCCGCCCACGCCAACCAGTCCGACCGGCAGCGCACGGTAATCACCATCTGGTTCTACCCGCTGTTCAGCGATCTGCAGGAGCCGACCCAGCGCTGGTTCCACGACAACATGCACCACCGGCACGACGTCTGGCCGCCGGAAGCGCTGGCCAAGATCGCGCCGGTGATTCCACACTATCGCGGTTCGGCGCAGGCGATGGCGGTGAACCGGCAACCGGGGCCGCTGCTGGTATGATCCCACCGATGGGGACGGAGCAGGACAAGACCGCAACGTTCGATGAGACGTTCGACGAAACATTCGATGAGACGTTCGACGTACTGATCGTGGGCGCCGGCGCGTCGGGCCTGTACATGCTGCACCGGATCCGTCTGCTCGGGCTGACGGTGCGCGTGCTGGAGGCGGGCGCCGACGTGGGCGGCACCTGGTACTGGAACCGCTATCCCGGCGCCCGCTGCGACACCGACACCCTGGAGTACTCCTACAGTTTCTGCGAGGAACTGCAGCAGGAGTGGGAGTGGCCGGAACGCTACCCTACCCAGCCGGAAATCCTGCGCTACCTGGAGCATGTCGCCGACCGGTTCCGGCTGCGCTCCGACATCTCGTTCAACACCCGGGTCGCGGCCGCGACCTTCGACGAGGCGGCGCAGCGCTGGCGGCTGCGCACCGACCGCGGGGATGCGCTGTCGGCGCAGTTCCTGATCATGGCCACCGGCTGCCTCTCGGTCCCGATCACCCCCGAGATCGAGGGGACGGATTCCTTCACCGGGCCGATCTACCATACCGGCCACTGGCCGCACGACGGAGTGGACTTCAGCGGACAGCGGGTCGGGATTATCGGCACCGGCTCTTCGGCGGTGCAGTCGATCCCGGTGATCGCCGGGCAGGCGCGCCAACTGGTAGTGTTCCAGCGCACCGCGCAGTACTCGGTGCCGGCGCGCAACCAGCCGGTAGACCCCGAGCTGGTGGCCTCGATCAAGGCCGACTACGCCGGCTTCCGCGCCCGCAACCGGCGGCAGCAGAGCGGCCAGCTCTCGCACCGGCCGGGCAACGACATCTCGGCGCTGGCCGTCGATGCCGCCGAGCGCGAACGCATCTACGAGCAACGCTGGCAGGATGGCGGATTTCTGTTCTTCGGCAGCTTCAACGACCTCATGGTCAACGAACAAGCCAACGCCACGGCGGCGGAATTCGTGCGCGGCAAGATTCGGACGACCGTGCGCGATCCGCGGGTGGCCGAGCTGCTGTGCCCGGCCCACACCATCGCCTGCAAGCGCCCGGTGCTGGACAGCGGCTACTTCGAGACCTTCAACCGCCGCAACGTGTTGCTGGTCGACATTCACTCGGCGCCGATCCGGGAGATCACGCCGGCCGGGGTGCGCACCGCAAGCGCCCACCATGAGTTGGACTGCCTGATCTTCGCCACCGGGTTCGACGGCATGACCGGGGCGCTGCTGGGGATCGAGCTGTGCGGCCGCGGCGGCCTGACGCTGCGCGACAAGTGGGCGGCCGGGCCGCGCAACTACCTCGGCCTCACCGTAGCGGGGTTTCCCAACCTGTTCACCATCACCGGCCCCGGCAGCCCGTCGGTGCTGACCAACATGATGGTGGCGATCGAGCAGCACGTGGAGTGGGTGGCGGACTGCATCGGCTACCTGCGCGAGCAGGGTCACGCCTGCATCGAAGCCACGGTGGCGGCCGAGGATGCCTGGGTCGACCACGTCAACGAGGTGGCCGGGCGGACCCTCTACCCGACCTGCAACTCGTGGTACCTGGGCGCCAACATCCCGGGCAAGCCGCGTATTTTCATGCCGCTGCCCGGATTTCCGGCGTACGCCGACAAGTGCAAGGAAGTGGCCGGCAACGACTACGAGGGGTTCGTGCTTACCTGAGCGAGGCGCTGCAGCGCTGCGCCGGCTTCGGCCATCACGTCGCGCACGATCTGCCCGGCCGGCTTGACCTGATGGATCAGGCCGGAGCTCTGCCCGGCGGGCAGCACCCCGTGGTCGGTTTCGCCGCGGTGGCGGCCGAGTGCGGAGGCGGCGTGGCCGACGTGCAGCGCCTGCAGCGGATAGGGCTCGATCTCGTCCTGCCGCGCCTCCCACGAGTCGGTGAACTTGTTGCGGATCATGCGGCACGGCTTGCCGCTGTGGGCGCGCGTGACCACGGTGCCCGCTTCGGAGGTCGCCACGATCTTGCTCTTGTAGTTGCCGTGCGCGTGCGCCTCCGCGCTGGCGACGAACCGGGTGCCCATCCAGACGCCCTGCGCCCCGAGCGCCAGCGCCGCCACCAACGCACGGCCGTCGGCCAGCCCGCCGCCGGCCAGCACCGGTACGTCTACGGCGTCGGCGACCGCCGGTATCAGCACCGCCGTGCCGATCCTGCCGACATGGCCGCCGCCGTCGCTGCCGGACGCGATCACGGCGTCCACCCCGTCCGCCACCGCCTTCACCGCGTGCCGTACGGCGCCCACCACCGACATCACGAAGATGCCGCGCGCATGCGCCTCCGGAACCGCGTCGGCGGGGCTGCCGAGGCCGGAGATCAGCACCGGCACCCGCTCCTCCAGAACCACGCGCACCATCTCCTGCACGGCGTCCGTGTACCGCGCCACCTCGCTGCCCGCCGCGCGCACCGTCCCGAACAGAATGTCCACGCCGAACGGCCTGTCGGTCAGCCTTCGAGTAGCCTCGATCTGGCGCCGCAGCTCGTCCGCCGCCATGTCCGTGCCCGCGCCGATCACGCCCAGCCCGCCCGCCTCCGACACCGCGGCCGCCAGCTCCGCCCGCGCCACCCATCCCATGCCGGCCTGAAACACCGGATACTCGATCCCGATCCGCTCGCAGATCGGGGTCCGCAAAGCGAGCGTTGTGGGCGTGACGCCATGTTCCGAGCGAACCTTCATAGGTGGCAGATCCCAAGCGTACATCAACCCGATGCGCGCTGCAATTCAGCGCAGCATCGATTGCGTTTGACAGCGACTCGTCCGACGGCCAAGTAAGACAGTATCCTACCCACATGACTACGACCGTGTCCTCGAAGGGTCAGATCGTATTGCCGGCCGATTTTCGCCGCCAGGATGGCATCGAGCCGGGCCACGAGTTTGAAGTCGAGCGCCACGGCCCCGGCGTCTATCGCCTGACCTTGCGCAAGCCGCCGAACAACCACGGGCTGGTAGACCTGCTGCTCTCCTGTCCGGTGAAGGACTGGTACATCCCCGTACCGTCCGAATCCAGCGACCGCATCAAGCCGCCCGATTGGTGACGAGGATGGCAAGGATCCTGGTGGACGCCAACGTGCTGTCGGAGGCAACCAAGGCCGCGCCGGACCCGGCAGTGGTCGATTGGTTGCGGCTCAACGAGCGTCGTCTGGCGGTAGATCCCGTAATTTTGGGCGAAATCCGCTATGGAATCCTGGTACTGCCGATGGGACGCCGACGGGGGATGCTTGAGAGCTGGTTCGAGCAGGTGGTGCTTCGGATCGAGTGTCTTGCGTGGGATGCTCGTACCGGTGGGCGATGGGCGGAACTACTGGCGCAGATGCGGCACGCCGGCACCACCATGCCGGTACGGGACAGTCTGATCGCAGCCACGGCACTGACGCATACGCTCAGGCTGGCCACGCGCAACGTCCACGACTTCGCTGCCTGCGGGGTCAGTTTGGTAAACCCCTTCCCTACCCCGAATCGGCAATCGTGAGTCACCGGCTCGATCGCGCATCGTGTTTTTCATCGTCGTCGCGCTGCTCGTGATGGCGCGCATCAACCCGTCGATCACGGCGGTCGCCCGGCGCCGGGTCGACCGCTATTGAACTCGTTCCCGCCAGGCCGCCGCCGAAGCCACGGCATTCATGGTCAACGCCGTGACCGCATGGCAGACGATCCAGCTCGGCGGCGCCCAGGAGGCGGCGCCGGGAGGCTGGCGCGGCTGGACGCAGAGCGCGGCCGATGGGCGATCCGGACCAACTGCTAGATCGCTCGATGCGGGCGGCGTTCGCGGCCACCTCCACCATCGGCAGCGGCCTGGTACTCGCCGTCGCCGGCGGTGCCATGCGCGCCGGCGACTTCTCCGTCGGCGACTTCGTGCTGTTCGCCTACTACCTCAGCTTCCTGGGAGAGTTCTCGGCCGAATTCGGCGGCCTGCTGCTGCAATACCGCCAGGCACGGGTCTCGTGGCGCCGGATCCGGCGGCCAGCGCCAGCGGCTGGCGTCGGCGCGCGCGTTCTTCCGCGGCGCCCCGCTGGTGGTGCTGGACGACCCGTGCAGCGCCCTCGACCCCGCCACCGAACAGGAATACCTCCACCATGTCCGGCGCCTGGCTCAAGCCGGCGCCCTGTGCGTGGTAAGCGGCACCGGCAAGGCGCTGCTCACGGCCGCCGACCGCATCGTGGTGCTGCGCCACGGCTCCATCGAGGCCACCGGCACGCTCCCGGAGCTGCTCGCCGGCGGAGGCGAGCTCTCCCTGCTGTGGGATTCGCAACAATGACGGCGCGATCGAAAAAAAACCGCATATCGCCGGCATATCGCCGGTTTGGGGTTGACACGCTTTCGGCCGCCCAATCGCGGCGTGTGCCCGACCGTGCCGAGACTTCGCGCACAGGGCTCTTGGCGGACGCTCTCCCTGCTCGCCCGCCACGAATCGACCCGAAAAAAGCCGGAAATCGGCGTCCGGCGCCGCCACGGGCCGTCAGGGGGCGTCTGAAATCCGGGTGTACGATGGATGATCATGGAACACGACACGATCACGCTTTCACGCCACGCGACGGCAGTGGCGACGCCTGAACCGACGGTGGTCATGCAGCCGGCCGGGGGCGAGGTCGCCATCGCTCAGGAGACGGCGGCCGAACGCAAGCCTCCGGACGCTGTAGCGACGCGACCGGGTCCGGCCCAGCCGGCCGAGCTGGAACTGCTCGGCAACCAGATCGCCGAGTTGTCCGCGCGCATCGACGCCGCCACCTACGACCTGCTGTGCCACCTGCACGAGTTCGACCGCCGCTACGGCTGGGAAGGTTGGCGCTCCTGCGCCCACTGGCTCAACTGGCGCACCGGCCTCGATCTCGGCGCCGCGCGCGAGAAGCTGCGCGTCGCCACCGCGCTGGCCGATCTCAACCACGTCGCCGCCGCCATGGCCCGCGGTAAGCTGTCCTACTCGAAGGTGCGCGCCCTGACCCGGGTGGCCTCCCCCGCCACCGAAGCGCGGCTGCTGGCGGTGGCATTGTGCGCCACGGCAGCGCAAGTGGAGCGCCTGGTGCGGGCCTGGCGGCGGGTGGACCGCGACGCGCAGCCGGATGCCGAGCAGGTGCTCCTGGCCAGCCGGGCGCTGACCATGCAGGTGGACGAGGACGGCATGGTGGTGCTGCGCGGGCGGCTGCCGCCGGAAGTGGGCGCGGTGCTGCTGCGCGCCGTAGAGGCGGCAATGGAGCAGGTGCCGGCGACCGCGGAGGGCGGCGAGCCCACGATCGCGCAACGGCGAGCCGACGCGCTGGGGCTGGTGGCCGAGAGTGCGCTGGCCGGCGGACTCGATCCGGGCAACCCCGCCGACCGCTTCCAGGTCACCGTACACGTGCAAGCGGACGCTCTTCCCGCCCGCGACCCGGCCGACGCAGGGCCGCGCGTTGCCGCGGCAACGCGCGCGGTCAGCCTGACGCCGTCGGAGCCGGGCGCGCAGACCGCGAACCTTGGCGCGGAGCAGGCGACCATTGCCACGCCTCACGTTTCCGCGGAAACGTTCGAGGTCAGCGAGGCAGCCGGCAAACGGGTGGCTCCCGAAACAGACCTGGACGCCGGCCAGGCCGTCATCGAGCAGGCGGGCGGCCTCCACATCGGCAAGGAGGCGGCCCGCCGCGTGGCCTGCGATGCCGGCATCGTGGTGCTGCGCCACGCCGCCGATGGTCAGGTTCTGGACGTCGGGCGCAGGACCCGCACCGTGCCGAGCGCCATGCGCCGCGCGCTGCACGAAGGGGGCTTTCGGTTGGTTCCGGCTGACACGGATGGGCAGTTCCGGTTCCTGCGCCCGGACGGCTCGCCGCTGCCGGCAGAGCCGCCGGTGGCACGCTGGGAGGGGGCGCCGCTGGCACCGACCGACGCGCGGCTGGCAGCAGCCGGCATCGGCATCGGTCCGCACACCGCCACGCCGGAGTGGTACGGGGAATCGCTCGACCTGACGGCGGCGCTGGACGTGCTGTGGGAGCCGCCGGCGGCCGTCGCATGCGGCGGTCCCTGACCGCGGCGCCGCCGCGCGGCACCCGGAGCATCTCGCGGCGGCTGAAGCCTCTCGCGCCGAGTCGCCGAAACGGGCAGGTATCGGTCTGAGTCCACCCGCCGTAATCTTGGACACTGGTTGCCGACCGCTGGCGAACAATTGCCCCACGCCACGACCGGATGGCCCCGGATGGCCCCGGATGCCCGGCGCCTGTCCAGCGAGCTGCGGAATCGGTAAAATCGGCACCCCATAGATGGCTCTGCGTGCTCTGATATTCGATTTCGACGGGTTGATCGTCGATACCGAAACGCCCTGGTTCGAGTTGGTCCGTAGTGCGTACCGTCGCCACGGTTTCGAGCTTCCAACCGAGGTATGGCGGCACTTTGTCGGTACCGATCGCCACCCGTTCGAACACTTGCAGCAACTGGTTGGGCCTGCGTTCGACTTTGCCGCGGAGCGTGCCGCGCTGATTGCCAAGGACACCCGCGGCGAACTTCCCCCATGCGCCGGCGTGGAGGAATTGGTGGCCGATGCCCGTGACGCGGGATTGAGGCTGGGCGTGGCATCATCCTCGTCCCTCGACCGGGTACAATCGGAGTTGCGCCGCATGGGGCTGCTCGACGCGTTCGACGCGGTGCGCTGCCGCGGAGAAAAACTGCGCACCAAGCCGGCGCCGGACATCTACCTGGCCGCCCTGGAGGATCTTGGCACAGCCGCGTCAGAGGCTGTCGTGTTTGAGGATTCGCCCAACGGTACCCAGGCGGCCAAGGCGGCCGGGATCTACACGGTGGCTGTACCAAACGACGTGACGCGCGGCTGGCCATTCGACCACGCCGACCGCATCATCGACTCGCTCCAGGAGATAACTGTTTCACAGGTAAATGGTTGGTTGGACACCTAATAACCGCGCCCGTCCACTGCTGAGCGCTCCGGCCCTATTCGGACGGCCGGGTAGCCGGTGCCGGCACCGGCGCGTCGCCGCCGTTGCCCGAGGGTAGAGATTCTGCGGCGCGCGCTTCCGCCGCGGCCTGAATGTCCGTGTGCGCGAAGTCATTGCCCTTGAACAGAAGCGGTGCGCCCAGGTGCTTGGCCAGGGCGTAGGAAAAGCAGTCGCCGTAGTTCAGCGCCGCCCCGTGACCCGTTCCCTTGCCATACCTGCGGTAAGCATCGAAGGCGATGTCGGCGATGCGCGGCGAGACCTCCATGGCGGTCATGCCGCTCCGGAGCATGAAGGCATCCAGCGCCAGGGCGGCGCTGTCACCGGATCGAGCGAACAGCACGATGCGGGTCTCGAGCAGACTCGCAACGCTGACACAGGTAGCGGTCGCCGCCTCGATCAATCGATTGAACCGGTGGCGCTCAGGCTCATCGCCCATGATCGCTACCAACGCCGACGTGTCGACTACCATCACGCTGGCAGACCACGCTCGTCGTAGCCGATGATCTGGTCGGCACTGCGCCGGTCGTGGCGCGGGAGATTGGCGCAGTGCAGGGCGATGTGGTCCAGTTCGTCGGCCAGGCGGCTTCCGCCCCGAGTTCGTTCCACCTGCGTCAGCCGGTCCTGGATGGCCCGCTTGACGGCCTTGGTGAGAGACTCGCCGGTGAGGCTCGCGAGCCGTTTCGCCAGAGCGTGAGTGTCGGCATCCTTGATGTTCAGTGGCATAGCAGCACTCGGATTCCTCCATTGGTTAGTTTATGGAGGAAAGCAGGACGCGGTCAATCCGTGCGCCACAGCGCAGACAGCGCAGATCGTGGCACGCCCTACGTCGACTACTACTGGCCTACCGCCAGCGCCTACATGGCAGAAACCGGCAATTCGATCACCGCCCTCGGTGAGTCGCCGGTGCTGGCGGCGCGCGTGGCCAGCGGCGAGCTGCCCGCCGTGGTCGACCGCCTGCCCGCCGACCCGGCGGTGCTCCGCCCGCCGTTCGAAATCGGCCAATATGGCGGCCGCTTTCGCTGGCACGGCGTCGCAGCCGCTCGGCAAGCTCACCCCGGACGGCACCAGGATCCATCCCAACGTGGTGGCGGACTGGAGCGTGTCGGACGACAAGCATACCCTCACCATCAACCTGCGCCCCGGCCAGAAGTGGTCGGATGGCGAGGCGTTCGACGCCGACGATTTCGTGTTCTGGCTGGACGCGGTCGGCACCGACGACCGGGTGTTCTCGCACGCCCGCCCGCGCGTCACCTGGCAGGGCAAGCTGCCGCAACTGACGGTGAGCGACCAGTACAACGTTGCCTTCACCTGGGAGGATCCGTTCCCGATCGCGCAACTGGTGCTGCTGCGCGACCTGCCCTTCTACCCCGAGCACTACCTGTCGCAGTTCCACATCGACTACAACGACAACGCCGACGCGCTCGCCAAGGAATCCGGCTTCGAGAGCTGGACGCAGGCGTTCCGCGAGCGCTCCGCCGAGCGTGACGGACCCGGCTCGCGCCCGACGGTGATGTCCGCCAACGACATCGGCATGCCGAGCATGGATCCTTGGATCATCGCCGAGGATGGCCTGGACTCCGAGCTGTGGGCGCGCAACCCGTACTACTGGCGCATCGACACCGCCGGCAACCAGCTGCCCTATCTCGACGAGATCCTGGTCACCTTCCTGTCCAACGCCGCCGCGCAGTTGCCGGTCAAGGTGATGGCGGGCGAGCTGGACCTGGCCACCGGCCTGTCGCTGGCCGACGCCCCGGTGCTGAAGCGCAACGAGGCCGACGGCAACTACGAGCTGACCCAGTATCAGAACATGACCACCGCCACCGCGGCCGGCTGGGTGTTCAACTACACCCACACCGACCCCGGGCTGAACGCGATCTTCAATGACGTGCGCTTCCGGCAGGCGCTGTCGGTGGCGGTCGACCGCCAGGACATCAGCGACACGCTGTTCTTCGGGCAGGCCAAGCCGGTGCTGATTCCCGCGCCCGAGGCGTGGACCGGTTTCGAGTCGTGGATGACGGAAGACTACGCCCAGTACGATCCCGATCTGGCCAACCAGCTCCTGGACGAGATGGGGCTGGCGTGGGACAGCGACAAGCAGTGGCGGCTGCGCCCCGACAACGGCGATCCGGTGGCGTTCGAGGGCTCCTGGCCCGCCGAGTGGAGCGCCTACTTCGAGAACCTGATGGACCTGATCAGCGGCTACTGGGAGGCGGTGGGCATCAAGATGACGCCCAAGTTCGTCCCCGAGGAGCTGGGCTTCGAGCGCGCCATGGCCAACGACATCGATTCCTCGTTCTGGCCCGGCGGCGGGGCGAGCGAGATGATCGCCCGCCGACGCGATGAAGCTGGCGGAGGCCGGCACGCCCGAGTACGAGGCGATTACCAACGAGCTGCTGTCCCTGAGCGCACGCAACCTGTGGCACACGGCCACGGTGACGCCGGAGCCGCTGATGCTGGCGGTGGGCAACAACCTCGGCAACTTCGTGCGCGATGGGATTCTGGTGCTGGCCTGGACCTACGACAACGAGGTGTACTACCTGAAGGACCGGTAGCAGCCGGCTGCTACGGACAACCTACGAACATGCGGGCGCCCGGCGCGGGACTCGGAGAGACCTGCCGGGCGCCCTTTCTTCCCCACCGCTCCCCTATCACCTGATGGCGCAATACCTCGTCAAACGCTTTCTGTACATGATCGTGCTGCTGTGGCTGCTGACGCTGGTGTCGTTCATCATCATCCAGTTGCCGCCGGGGGACATCGTGTCCTCGATCGTGCGCCGCATGGCCGAGACCGGCGAAGCGGCCGACCAGGCGATGATGGACGCGATGCGCGAGCAGTGGGGCCTCGACAAGCCGATCCACATCCAGTACTGGCGCTGGTTCCGCAACCTGCTGCGCGGCAATATGGGCTTCTCGTTCCTGCTCAACCGCGCGGTGGCGGAGGTGGTGGGCGAGCGTATCGCGCTCACCGCGCTGATCTCCGGCAGCACGCTGATCTTCACCTTCCTGATGGCGATTCCGATCGGCATCTACTCGGCGACCCACCAGTACCAGGCCGGCGACTACGTGTTCTCGTTCGTGGGCTTCATCGGCCTGGCCACGCCCAACTTCCTGTTGGCGCTGATCCTGATGATGGGCCTCCTGGCGCTGGGGATGAGTCCCGGCGGGCTGTTCTCGCCGGAATATCTCAAGCAGCCGTGGAGCATCGGCAAGGTGGTGGATCTGCTCGCGCATCTGCCACTGCCGATCGTGGTAGTGGGCACCGCGGGCACCGCCAGCGTGATCCGCATCATGCGTGCTACGCTGCTCGACGAGCTGGAAAAGCAGTACGTGATTACCGCTCGCGCGAAGGGGGTGGGGGAGACCCGGCTGCTGTTCCGCTACCCGGTACGGGTGGCGCTCAACCCGATCATCAGCACCATCGGCTGGCTGCTGCCGGTGATCGTGTCGGGTGAGATCATCACCGCGCTGGTGATCGGCATCCCGACCGTGGGGCCGCTCCTGTTTCGCGCCCTGCAGTTCCAGGACATGTTCCTGGCGTCGTCGCTGCGACCGATCAGACCATGGACCCGCAGACCTTCGTGGCGACGTTCACCGAACTGACCGACATCCGCTATCCGATCCGGTTCTTCACCAAGGGCGAGGAATACCGGCTGCTGGGGCTGTTCCGCACCCGGGTGCGGCTGTACCGCGTGGATCGCCCGGCGGGCATTTTCTTGTTCGGCACCGACGCGCTCGGGCGCGATCTGTTGTCACGCACCCTGTGCGGGGCGCGCATCTCGCTTTCCATTGGCCTGGTGGGCGTGGCGATCTCGTTCGCGCTGGGCGTGATCTTCGGTGGCATCTCCGGCTACTTCGGCGGGCGGGCGGACATGCTTATCCAGCGCATGATCGAGTTCATCATCTCGATTCCGACCATTCCCCTGTGGATGGGGCTGGCGGCGGCGCTGCCCAAGGACTGGTCGGTGCTGCAGCTCTATTTCGGCATCGTGATCATCCTGTCGCTGGTGCGCTGGGGCAGCCTGGCGCGCGTGGTGCGCGGCAAACTGTTGGAGCTGCGCGAGCACGACTTCACCATGGCGGCGCGGGTGGCCGGCCTGCGCGAGAGCGCGGTGATCGCCCGCCACCTGCTGCCGTCGTTCGCCAGCTATCTGATCGTGCACCTGACGCTGGCGATACCGGACATCATCCTGGGAGAAACGGCGCGGCGCGGTGGATGCCCTGTATCTCAACAACGGCGACGGCACCTTCACCGACCATGCGGCCGCGGCCGGGGTGGCACTTTCGCACCGCGGGCTGGCGGCGGCGGCCGGCGATTTCGACGGGGACGGTTGGCAGGACCTGTTCGTCACCAGCCTCGGCGAGTCCAGCGGTGACCACCGCCCCGGTGCCCACCGCCTGTACCGCAACTTGGGCGTCGCGCGGGATGGCGCGGGCGGGACTCCGCGCTTCGCGGACGTGGCGGCGGCGGCCGGTGTGGCAACCACCGCCACGCCGCGGCCCGACGGCATGGGGGCCGCGTTCGGCGACTACGACCTGGACGGCGACCTGGACCTGTTCGTGACCGGCTACCAGTACCACGACGGCAACAAGCTGTTCCGCAACGACGGCGGGCGGTTTGCCGACGTTACCGTGGCGGCGCTCGGGCCGGCGCTGGCGGTGGACGTGCTGGAGACCTGGGGGTTCGCGCCCGCCTTCGTGGACATGGCCGGCGACCGCTTCCCGGAGTTGCTGATCGCCGGCGACTACGGCACCTCGCGCTACTTCCTGAACGACGGCGGGCGCTACTTTCGCGACCTGACCGCGGCATCCGGCACCGGCACGGGCGCGATGGGTATGGGCAGTGCGTTCGGCGACTTCGACGGCGACGGCCGCTTCGACTGGTACCTGACCTCGGTGTACGCGCGCACCGGCACCGAATCGCTGCGCAACGGCAACCAGCTCTACCTGAACGAGGGCCGGCACCGCTTTCGCGAGACATCGGTGGCAGCCGGCGTCAACCACGGCGGCTGGGGCTGGGGCGCGGCCGCCGCCGACCTGAACCACGACGGCGTGCTCGACCTGG
Source organism: Spirochaetia bacterium (assembly GCA_965262935.1). GTDB lineage: Bacteria > Spirochaetota > Spirochaetia > SZUA-6 > Bin103 > Bin103. The sequence continues at coordinate 5,085,783 of OZ253572.1, forward strand.
TGGCCACCAACGGCTGGACGCGCGCCAACCACCAGGGCGACATGGAGTGGCAGCGCGAACCGACGCGGGTCTATCTCGGTCGCGGCGTGCAGGCCGGAGGCGAAGCGGGCGGCGCCGTGCCGGCGTTCGACTTCGTGCAGGAACAGGTCGGCCTGCACCACCGCGACCAGGGCCGCGGCCTGATCGCGTTCGACTACGACAACGACGGCGACCGCGACATCCTGATCGTCAACCTGAGCGGGCCGATGAGCCTGTTCCGCAACGACCTTGCCGGTCCCGGGACCAACTACCTGCGGGTGTTCCTGGACCGCGGATCGAGTCGGGCCGTGGCGCCGGACGGGATCGGTGCGCTGGTGTCGATCCGGACCGGGCAGACGGCGCAGTACCGCTCCATCGGCGGCGAGGGCGTCTACCTCGGATCGGGCGAGCTGTCCGCCCACTTCGGCGGCGGCGCCGCCGCCGTGGTCGACGCACTGACCGTGACCTGGCCGGACGGCACCGTGACCGCGCTGCAGTCAGTCCCGGCCAACCAGACCCTCACCATCCGCCACCGCGCTCACCGCTGAGTCCGAAGGGGTATCATTCAACCTGACCACTTCGGCGGCCCGGGGCTATACGGCGGGCTCGCCAAGGTCTGCGACCTTAACCGTCTACGACCATTACAACGTCGGGGAACCCTCAAGGCTGACCAGTACCGTGGTCAACGAGATTGGTCGCCGCTCACCCACCGCCCCGGGACTTCTGCGATCTGTGTTCCTGAAATGCACACAAATTCCTGAAGTGCACCGTCTTTCCTTAACAACTCGACACGTCGGCAGCTATCGTAAGCATACGGCGCTGAACGAATAGTCAGCGCAGTCGCCCAGATTCGCCGGCAAGTTCACCTGCCGCTCCTCGAAAGGCGCAGGCGGACGTCACGGTGCGACCGGCGGGCGCCATGCAGTGGCACAGGAGTACGCAGATGCACACCGTCGAAACGAAGTCGAACCGGCGCGCCGCGGCGTCTACCCGTACCGCGGTCGTGCGGTGTGTGCTTCTGACAGGTGTACTTGCCGGATGTTCGATCGGCGCTCCGGTTACCGTGACACCAGTGTTGACGATCATGGCGATCACCGGAACCGCGACCGAGGGCACGCCACTGGAATTCGCGGTGAGCGCGGACCCTACCCCCACTGCGGACCTGAGCATCAACATCAGGCTAGACGCCGCCGGCTGCTTGCTCGCCCGGTCGTCGGACCAGACCGTCACGATTTCCGCCGGCGAGGCGCGAGTGACGCTCACTGTGACGACCGTCGGCGACACGGGTGCGGACGGTTGCACGGTGACCGCCGCAATCGCCCCGGGTGACGGCTACAGCGTGGGCGCCAGCGCTGCCTCGGCCAGTGTGACTCTCACCCGCGGTGATGGCGATCCCGACAATCCGCAAGCGCCGGAGGTCACCATCGCGGCGGTGGCCGCTACGGTCGAGGAGGGCAGCCCGGTATCGTTCACGCTGACCGCTTCGGCGCCTTCGGCCGAGCCTCTCACGGTCAACGTGACCTGGGCGGAGACCGGCAGCTTCCTTACCGGGCCCCGCCCATCCGAGGTGACGATCCCCGCCGGCAGCGACACCGTAACGCTGTCCGCGATCACGGATGACGATAACACCGCCGAGTCCAACGGTTCGGTAATCGTCGGCATCCTCGACGGCGGCGGCTACCACGTCGGCGCCCCGAACGCTGCGGCAGTCACCGTCCAAGACAACGACTCCGCCACCCCGCTGACTTCGCCGGAGCCCGGAACCCCGCTAGCGCCGGAGATCACGATCGCGGCGGGGCCCGAATCGGTACAGGAGGGTAGCCCGCTGTCGTTCACGCTCACCGCATCGACGCCTCCGGCGGAGTCCCTCATAGTTAACATCATCTGGATCGAGACGGGCAGCTTCCTGACCGGAACCCGCCCCTCTTCGGTGACGATTCCCGCCGGCAGCGAGACGGCCACCTTCACCGCCGACACGGACAACGACGTTACCGACGAGACCAACGGTTCGGTGACCGCCGCCGTCCTCGACGGCGTGGCCTACACGGTCGGCTCGCCAAACGCCACGACAGTCTCCGTCTTCGATGACGATCCGGAGGTCACCATCGCGGCGGCAGCCGAATCGGTGCAGGAGGGCAGCCCGGTATCGTTCACGCTCACTGCTACGGCGGCTCCGACCAAGCCCGAAGCAGTCAGCGTCACCTGGACCGAGACCGGCAGTTTCCTGACCGGGCACCGCCCGTCCGCAGTGACGATTCCCGCCGGTAGCCGGACGGCAACGCTGTCCGCGAATACGGCCTACGACGTCACCAGCGCGTCCAGCGGTACGGTGACGGTTGCGGTCGTCGCCGACCCGGGCTACCGGGTCGGCCGGCCGAGCGCTGCGACCGTCACCGTCACGTTGGACCGGTCGCCGGTCTCAGTCGCAGTGTCCCCGGCCACGGCGGACGTCGCTGTAGGTAACACGCTCCGGCTCGCGGCTGAGGCGTTCGACCGACGCGTAGTCGCGGTCCAGGGCACGACGTTTGCCTGGTCGTCGAGCGACACCGGGGTGGCTACCGTGGACAACGCGGGGCTGGTGGAGGGCGTCGCGGAAGGCACGGCGACAATCAGCGCTGCCGCGGGGCCTTTGCGGGGCAGCGCAACAATCGCCGTCGCCGCCGTCGGCCAGGGCGGCGGCCCGCCGGACACGGTCCCGCGGGCGCTCGCGTACCTCACCCAGGCCGTGCAGTCGCGCGACGGTTCGGTTCCGCTCATCGGAAGCGAGCGGGCGCTCCTGCGCGTGTTCGTGACCACCCGCACACAGACGGGACTCGGTATCCCGCGCATGCGCGCCACCTTCTACCTGGACGGGACACAGACTCACGTGGCGGACATCCCTGCGCAGTCGACGGCCATCCCCACCGAGATCGATGAGGGCAGCCTGTCCGCGTCGGGTAACGTAGAGATCCCCGCGAGCGTCGTGCGTCCGGGCCTCGAAATGGTGGTCGAGATCGACCCGGATCGGACGATAGCTGCGGAGCACGGGCTGACGACGCGGATTCCGGAGACCGGGCGCATGGCGATCGGGGTGACAGACTTCCCGACGCTCAAGCTGACCATTATTCCTTTCGTCAACGAACGCCGCCCGGACGAGTCGGTCATCGATCAGGCGCGCGCGATGGCGGCGGACCCTTACGGCCACTCGCTGCTCTCGGCTACCCGCGACCTGCTCCCGGTCCGGGTGATAGAGGCGACGGCCCACGACACCGTCTGGACGAATAGTCCAAGCATTTCGAAGCAGATCGACGATACGATTGCGATCCGAAGTTTGGAGACGGGGAGTGGCCACTACTTGGCCATGATGGCACGCTACCACTTCCCGCCCGGGTACGCACTCCGGAACGCAACGGGAGGCGCGATGTACCCCGGCTGGGTCCTCGCCTCCCTCCCGGATGCATCCTCCATCGCCCAACATCTCGGCCACAACATGAACCTCGACAACGCACCGTGTGGGGTCTATGGTACCGACCCCTTGTACCCCCACCGTGACGGATCGATAGGGTCTTGGGGTTACGACTTCACCGCTGGGCTGGTGTCGCCGGCAACCAAAGACCTGATGTCGTATTGCAATCCAAGGTGGATCAGCCCCTACCACTTCACCAAGGCAGCCAACTACCGCGTCCTCGCCGAAGGTTCGGCCCAGGCCGCGACGCCCGCGGCGGCGGCCGACCAGGACCGCCGCACCCTTCTCCTGTGGGGCGGCGTGGACCCCGGGGGCGAGCCCTTCCTGAACCCGGCCTTCGTCGTCGACGCCCCGCCGGTGCTGCCCGACTCCGCCGGCGAGCACCGGCTCATCGGGCGAACCGCGGACGGCCGCGAACTATTCCATCTCGCCTTTGCCATGCACAACGTAGCCCACCCGGACGGAGGCTCGGTGTTCGCGTTCATCATCCCGACCAAGCCCGAATGGGCGGGGCAACTCGCGATCATCACGCTCTCGGGACCCGCCGGCTCGACAACCATCGACGACGACACCGACTCCCCGATCGCAATTCACCGCGACCCGGCGAGCGGGCAGGTGCGCGCTATCCTTCGTCAGCCGGCGAGCGGGACGGCGGGAGCGATCGTCGGCTACCGGGCGCGCGCGGCGGCAAGCGCGGACCTCACCGGCGTCTCGCGCCAAGCCGGCGATGACGGCCTCGACGTGCTGTTCAGCCGCGGAATCCCGGACGCATCGGTCTGGAACCGCTGAAGGCTCCGACTCGCTGCATGACGCGGGCGGTACCATCGTGGCTTGCGCCACCGCTTCACTACCCTTGCAGGATGGCGGCGGGTTGACCGAACACCACGACGTTGCAGACCCGCAGCCGGGTCGCGGACGCGACCTCGCGCGCCTGGTCACGCGACATGAGCAGCGCCACGTGGCCGCTGGCGAACGCCGGGGCTCCGATGAGTTTGACGAGATGCCGAAACGACCGCCGGCTGAATTGGTGCCCGAATGGGACGTTCGACACCAGCCGGGCGGGCGCCGGCAACCGCTCGAGATCGAAGTCTTCGAAGCGGGTATTGAACAGCTGCGCAGGCGTGCCCGATAGCCGCTCCCGGGCGAGCCGGAATGCTTCCGGCGACACGTCCAGGCCGTAGCAGTTAGCCGCACCGAAGCGGCGCGCCGCGAGCTTCAGGATCGTGCCGGTGCCCATGAACGGATCGAAAACCGTCGCGCCCGGAGCGGCCCTGGCCAAGGTAAGCAGCGAGGCCGCGAGGTGTTCGCGCAGCGAGCCGGCGCGCAGACCCTCGTCGCCCGACAGATTGGTGGCCGTCTGCACGGCCAGGACCGCGTACTCGGGATCCGCCTTGCACAACAGGCGCGCGCCGGCCTCCGGCGACGGCCGCCAGCGCGGAAAGGCAGCCTTGACCGCGGCATCGACTCCAGCCGCAACCTGCTTGCGGTTTACCGACATCCGGCCGTAGACCTCGGTGGCAATGGCATAGCGGCGCAGACCGCGCCCGCCACTGCCGTGCAGGGCAGCGATGATCGTCTCCTTGATCGCGGTGGAACGAAGTGCGCGCCGCACGGTGGACAACACGTCACCGTGGTCCGCCGCCCGCGCGTCCAACAGGATACGATACACGGTGGCTGGTGTAGCCAGGTCGTTCAGGACAGCCGGAGCCCGGCGGCGCAGTTCCGGCACCACCACCGAGGACCCGCGGTGGTACACCGGGTAGTGTCCCGGCACCCCGCGTGCGCGCAGCTCGGCGATCACCGCGATATCCCACCCCGGTTGGGTGGTCAGCAGAAAACTCGGGCGCACGATCGACGGTGACGCAGCCCTCTCACGTGCCGCCGCCGTCCGCGACCCGCGCGATGTGGTGATCGTCATCGCCTGTCATTGCGCCGGCGGGCGGCGCGGCCACAGGCGCGGTTGTCCAGTCCCGGATGCATGGCCTGATCCTCACCGAAACCGTGCGCCGTGGGAAGGCAAGCCTGTGCAGTGTTTACGGACGGGCGGGTTCGATCGGCACGCGAACGTGGGCGTTGGCCCGCGCCACCGAGGCGGGATCCTCGTTGGCGCGCCGGCGCGCCTCCTGCGCGCAGCGCCCGGCCGCGGCGGCGCGGTCCAGCACCGGCTGCTGCAGGGTGTCGTGCTCGTTGGCGCACGTGTGACGCATCAGCGGTTGCAGGGCGGCCGGCAGGGCACGGTACTCGGCGCGCGACAGCGGCCGGCAGACGCTGTTGACGTTGTAGGTGTCGCCGGGCGCGAAGTCGTCGACCGACAGCCACCACGGCGCCCACCGGTTCACCACGGCTACGCGGGCGTGGTGGGTGTTGTGCATCGCCGAGGCATGCCACGACCGCGAGTCCTGGATATACACCGATCCCGCCGGCGCCGAGACCTGCAATTCACCGGGGATCGGCGCAACCGAGGATATGCCATCGCCCGGCCCGCGCGGATTGCGTGGGTCGCGGTGCGATCCGGGTACCACCCAGGTGCCGCCCGATTCCGCGTCCACGTCGGTCAGGTACCAGATCATCACCAGGCACATGGTCACATCGGGAAACGGCTGCCGTACGCAGCCCACGTTGTGCAACGGATTGCCGGCTCCGTAAGCGCTCAGGTCGTGCGGCCAGTCGGTATGCCAGCCGCGAAACTCCCGCCCGCGAGACTGCACGGGACCGAACCCGCCCAGCGTGCCATCCGGCCGGTCGGCTTCGATGATGCGCAGATGCAGTTGGGCGATGCGCAGGTGGTCGTCCAGTACGCGCCTGGCCACCGCCGTCACCACCGGGTTGGCCAAATGCTGCGCGTAGAGCGGCATCCACACGAGGTCGTTGGGCGGCTTGGGCGGATGACCGGCGCGCCGCACCGGGCGCAACTCGATGGGCGGGATGTCAGTGCCAGTCTTGCCGGACTGCAGATTCCGGATGGCGGCGATGTTGCCGTCGATGGTCGGCTCCGCTGCCATCACCTCGTCGCGAACCGCGGCCACTTGATCGGAGGGGATGACGTGGTCGATTACGGTGAACCCGTAGCGGCGGATCGACTCGGCGCACCCGCTGGCCACCTGTGCCAGCGGCAGGGAGCCGGCATCGAAGGCATAGCCGCGGGTGCGCGTCAGTTCGGCACTGACCGCCTCGAGGTCGTCGCTCGCCTGCCCGATGCGCCGGCGGGTCTCGCGCAGTTCCCGCTCCAGGCGCGCTGCCCTGGCGCGCAACTCGGCCACATTCGCGCTAGCTCCGGTGCCTGGCATCGCTATCCTCCTGTGCACGTGCCGGCCATCAGTCGGCCAGCGGCTCGGGACGCGTCGGGCGCCCGCGGTAGCGCGAGTTCGGCGGTTCCAGAATCGCCATCTTGCGGTCGTCCATGTCGTCGTAGCGGCGGAAGTCCTCGGGGTCGAAGTAGGCCCCCGACCAGGAGGTGCCGTGCGGCGAGAACTTGTAGAACAGCGTGCTGCGCCGTGCTTCGGCGGTCCATGGCAGGGTGCCGTGGGTCAGCGCCTCGGTGAACACGATGGCATCGCCGGGACGGGCCGGAATCCGCTTGACGATCGGATGGATACCCTCGCTGAGGTCGCGCCAGCGCTCCGGCAGCGGCAGGTTGGCCTTGTGGGTGCCGGGAATGCAGCAGAAGCCGCCGGCGTTGGGATGGGTGTCGAACAGCTCGAACGCCACGGCCACCAGGCCATTGTAGAACTGGCCGTCGTGGTAGCGAAAGAACTGGCTGCCGCCGGTGCCTTTCCAGCCGCCGTGCAGCATCCCGCCCGCGAACCCCTTGCCGATGTGGGTGTGCACGTTGACATGATCGATGCGGAAGGTGGGCCGGGCGGGGTCGGCGTCGATGCTGCGCGCGTGGTTGCCGATCAGCTCCTCCAGCAGCGGGCTGAGCGCCAGCAGGTCGAGCAGGTCGCGCCACGCGGGCGACCAGTGCAGGGGACCGCGGCTCGGGTAGACCGGCTCGGACTGCTCGGTCGGCACCTGCAGCGTAGACCGCAGTTCCTCGATCTTCGACTGGCTGACGGCGTCGCGCACCACCAGGTAGCCGAAGGCGTCGAACAGATAGCGCTGTTCCTCGCTCATCGATTGCGCACTCACGCCGCCCAGTCTACGCGCACCATCCGCGCACGCTCAACCGGTCACTCGTAGTCCAGTTCGCCGGCGGCCGCGTCGAATTCCTCGCGCAGCCGCCGCACCAGGTCGGGGTATGCGTGCGACAGTTCGCGGCGCTCGCCTACCTCCTGCCTGAGGTTGTACAGCAGCGGCGGGTCGTATTCGGTGACCGGTGCGGTCGCGCCGGTGATCGGGTCGCGCAACACATCGTTGCTGCGCACGTGGATCTTGTAGTCGCCGGAGCGGTAGGAGAACGGCTCCTTGTAGTGGCCGCCGGAGAAGAACAGGAAGCTGGCGCGCGGGCTGGCGGCGCCGGCGAACAGCACCTCCGACAGGTCGAGCGAGTCGAGCGGGTAGCCGGACGGGGGCTCGGCGTCGGTGATCGCCGCCAGCGTGGCGTACAGGTCCAGGTTGACCATGAACGCATCGGTCACGCCCGGCGCGATCCGGCCCGGCCAGGAGAACATCGCCGGCACTCGCGGTCCCCCCTCCCAGCCGGTGCCCTTCTCGCCGCGCAGCGGGCCGGCCGAGCCGCCGAACTCCTTGAACATGCACCACGGCCCGTTGTCGCTGGTGAACAGGATCAGCGTATCCTCGCGCAGGCCCTGCTCGTCGAGGCAGCGCACGATCTCGCCCATCGACCAGTCCAGCTCTTCCACCACGTCGCCGTACAGCCCTGCCCTGCTCTGACCCGCGAACGGCGGCGCCGTGAACAGGGGCACGTGCGGCATGTTGTGCGCCAGGTAGAGGAAGAACGGCTTCTGCTCCGTTCGGGACTTGCTGATGAACTGAATCGCCTCCTCGGTATAGCGGCGGGTGAACAGCGACTGTCGCGCCGGATGCTCGATCTCCTCGCGGTTGCGCAGCAGCGACACCGGCCAGTCGCTCTCCGCGCGCGCGGTCCGGAACGTCTCGTAGATCTGGCTCTGGCCGTGCACGGTGATCGGGTCGTTGCTGCCCCGGGTGCCGTAGAAGTAGTCGAAGCCCTGGTCGAGGGGATGCAGCCCCGGCTCCATGCCGAGGTGCCACTTGCCGATCAGCGCGGAGGCATAGCCGCGCCGGCCGAGCATCTCCGGCAGCAGCGTGCGCGAGCGCAGCAGATCGGGGTTGTCGATACCGCCGCGGTACGGATGGACACCGGTCATCAGCCCCTTGCGGCTCGGCATGCACCACGCCGCCGACGCGTAGAAGTCGGTGCAGCGCAGCCCGCCGACGGCCAGTGCGTCCAGGTGCGGCGTGGCGATCACCTCGTTGCCGTAGCAGCCCAGGTCGCCGTAACCGAGATCGTCGCACAGCACGACGATGATGTTCGGGGTATCCATGGCCACCTTCATGGCACCGGATCGCTCGTCGTGGCAACCCCGGCGGCGCGCAATGCCGTGCACCACTCGGCGAACGCCGCGGCGCGGGCAGCGGTCGTATTCCAGTGCAGCGGGCGCGGGCTGGTCGACGGCAGCGCAACCGGGTCGGCGGCCAGCGCGGCGAAGTGGCGGCGCCATTCCCGGCCGCGGCGGCCGTTGAGCAGAATCGGGAACGGGCCGCGCTCGCGGAACAGCGTGTCAACCGGATTCGGCTGCGCATCACGGATGGCGTCGTCTCCGGAGCCGGGCCGGCGCACGGCGGCGTACAGGTCCCATATGGCAAGGCCGCACTCGCGCAGCGCTTCGATCCGCTCTGCGTAGGGCGCCGCCGCCGATGCGATCACCCCGCAGGCGGCCAGTACGCGCCAGAACCAGTTGTGCGGGTTCCCGTAGTACTGCTCAGAGGCAAGAGACGCCACGCTCGGAAACGATCCGAGCACCAGCGCGCGGATCGGGCCGGCAGGCAGGATGGGGGGGAGTCCGTGCAACAGCGGTGACGATTCCTGCGATTCTTCCATCCCCTGTTTTCTACAGCGACAGTTGCGCGCCCTTGACCAGCACGTAGCCACCGTGAGACGCGGGCGGGCCCGGTACATCGCCAATCTGCACGGATACCGTGCCGGTCGAGCCGGGCGTACGGACTACGGTGACCGCGTCGCTTCCCACGTGTCCCTTGGCAACGGGCACCGTCGTGACGCCGCCGGCGAGGCTGCCGTTCGTCACCTCCACCGGCAGCACGATGTCGAACGGCGCGCCGCTCCGCACCGACGCTTTGAACTGCATCGCGCCGGCCGCTTCGAGCGCAACCGCGAGCGGCACGGGATCGACCGCGTTGCGCGCCAAGTCGAGATTCATCAGCGACGCCAGCCCTTCGAACGCCCGCGCCGGTACGTCGGTGAGCTCGTTATTGCCCAGGTAGAGCCGCTCGAGACTCGACAGGCCGGCAAAAGCGCCGACCGGCAGCTCTGCCAACTGGTTGCCGAACAGCCTGAGATCCGCGAGCGACGACAGCCCTGCAAACACGCCCGCGGGCACTCCCGTCAACTCGTTATGCCCCAGGTTGAGGTGCTCCAGCGACGATAGTCCCGAGAGCACACCCGCCGGCAGGCGCTGTAGTTGGATAGCTTGCAGGTCGAGCGTTTGCAACGCCGTGAGGCCCGTGAAGGTGTCGGCAGCCAGCTCGACGATCTCGTTGTCCCACAGGTACAGCTTCTCCAGCGATGACAGCCCCGCCAGGATCCCGGGCCGAAACTCGGTCAGTCCATTGTCTCCGAGATGCAGCGATGTCAGCGCCGGCAACCCGGCGAATGTTCCATCGGCAAGGGGGCCGAGGGCGTTGTTCTGCATGTGCAGGAAGTCCAACGACGCCAGCCCCACGAATGTTGCCGCCGTAACGCGGCGCAGATCGTTGTTGTACAGGGCCAGGTTCTCCAGCGACAACAGCCCTGCGAACACTCCGTCGGGAAGCGTGGTCAGTGCGTTTGAATGCAGATATAGGCCCGTCATCGAGGTCAGCCCGGCAAAGTCGCCGCGCTTGAGCTCCGTCAGCGGCGGCCGGCGGTGGGTCAGATCGAGTGCGAGTACCGCGGCGAGATGAGCGCCCGTGACCTCCCCGCACTCCGAGACCCTGGTTACGCCGAGCTGAGGTCCATACTGGTCGAGGTAGTCGACGATCTTGGCCGCAACCTGGGGCGTGCGATCGCAGATGCCGGGAGCGGGCACCACGGTCGCTTCGTTCGAAGGGCCGCTCGCGCCGCTGGAACCGAGCGCCCGGACCTGGAACGTGTAGGTCGTGTCGTTCGTCAGCCCGGCCACGGTGAATCCGGTGTGGTTGACTCTGCCGGGGCCGCTGTCGGGGATGGCGGTCCAGGTGTCCGGGTAGTCCTGATCGGTCCGGTAGCGGTACTCATACCCCGTGATGTCTGCCGCAACCGGCGGCGCCTGCCACGACAGCGTTACCACCCGGTCGCCGCTCACCGCGGTCAGGTTCGCGCGCACCGCCACATCGTCCGGTGCTAGCGGCGAGTCGCCGCCAGTCCCCGGCGCCGTAGCGACCGTGAGCAGGAACATCAGTTCGGCGGCGTCGCTCGGATCGGAGTTGGTGTCCGAGTCCTCGACCCGGTAGGTCATCGGGTACTCGCCCGCCTTCTCCGGCGTGCCGGCCAACGTGCGCGCTTCGGCGTTGAATGCAAGACCCGGCGGCGCCGAAAACAAGGTATAGCGCAAGCTGCCGTTGCCGCCGGTAGCCGGCGGCAGCGTGATGCGGACATCTTCGCCGACCCGGGCGGTCAGCTCGTCCACCATATCCGAGAACCGCGGTCTGGTGTCCGCCTGCCCCGGTGCGGCGTCCTGCGGTCCGGCGGTAGCCCCCACCTGTCGAGGGGCGGCACCTGAACAGCCGATCAGCGCGAGGGCACAGGCGGCGACCAACGCAACTCGACGACCACCGCGATGCCACTTGCGTCCGACTCGTGGTTCAACATTCACTGCATTCGCATCATCACCGTTCGGTCACCTGTCGAGCAAGGCAGCACCTCCGCTGACTGCCCTCGAGAGTGCCGGACATCGGTATATTCACTCCATGAATGCCACCGCGACGCGCGATCGGTTCTGGTTCTCGACCATCGGGATCATGAGCGCCGTGGCCATCGCCGCGGTTGCGTTCGTTCTGACCGGACCGCGCCTCGCATCCGGCCTGGACGTGTCGGCGCTGCCGGCGGTGAACACGGCATGGAATGCCGCTGCCGCCGTGCTTCTCGTTGGCGCGCTGATCGCCATTCGCCGCCGCGCCGTATCGGTGCACCGCGCGCTGGTGCTGTCCGCGTTCGCGGCCTCGACCCTGTTCCTGGCCGGATACCTGCTCTACCATTCGTTCGGTGACGGCCCGGCGCCGTACGGCGGCCCGGTTGCCTGGCTTTACTACGCGATCCTGATCAGTCACATCATCCTGGCGGTCACCATCGTGCCGCTGGCGCTGGTCACCCTGCGCCTCGGCTGGACCTTCCACCCCCGGCACCGCACCGTCGCCCGGGTCACGTTCCCGATCTGGCTGTACGTCTCTGTGACCGGTGTGGTGATCTTCGTCTTCCTGTACTGGCTCGACGCATAGGAGAGACCGTAGCCGATATTCCTACTGGCTGCGGCTGGGCGTCGGCAGGCGGTAGACGCGGCGCGCGGTGCCGCTGAACAGGGCGTCCTTGTCGGCCGCGGAGAAGTCGACGGTGATCAGTTTGAAGGCGTTGTACAGCACGCGGTAGGAGACCGATACCTTCTCCACCGGGAAGTTGCTCTCCAGCATGCAGCGGTCGGTGCCGAAGCAGTCGATGGCGTGCAGGTAATACTCGCGCTGCGCGGCGGCGAACTCCTCGGCCGTGACCGGCTGCTCGCGCCCATCCCAGCCGAAGCCGCTGTCGGCCATCGCCATGCCGCCGAGCTTGGCGACCACGTTGGGGAGCGCCGCGGCCGCGGCCATGTCGCGCTTGGACTGCGCAAAGATCTCTTCGCGCTGCGCCCGGTAGCGCCCGACGCCGATCGGGGTGCCGAAGTGATCGAGGATACAGAGCGTGTCGGGGGCGCTCTTGGCGACGGCGATGAAGTCGGCCATCTGGTAGTGATAGTGCCAGCTCTCGTAGGTGAGGCCGCGCCTGCCGAGCAGCCGCACGCCGGCTTGAAATTGCGCCTCGTGCGCCAGCCCGGCGCGCGCCGGCCCAGGGTCGTTCTCGCTGCCCGGGCGGTGGCTGCCGCGCGCAATCGCATGGCGGATGCCGCGGAAGCGGCCGTCGCCGGCGGCCTCGTGGGCGTCCAGCACCTCCGGCACCAGGTCGCCCGCCGACAGGTCGGCGAAGGCGACGATGCCGGCGATCTCCGGGCCGTTGCCGGGCGCTTCGGCGCACGCCGACGCGCGCGCCGCCTCCGCCACCCACTCGGTCTCCCCAACCGGACGCAGGTGCGCGGGGCCGCCGCTCCGGTAGCTGGCGCCGCACTCGACGAACACCGTCTGCACCACGTCGTGCCCCGAGCGCAGGTCGTCGTACAGTTCTGCCAGCGCGTAGCGGTCGCGCCGGCCGTTCGGCCACAGGTGGTGGTGCGGATCGACGATCTCGCGCCCCGGATCCAGTATCTCGCTCATCCTCTCCCTCTTGCTACGCGGAGCCTATACCCAACTCGCGCCGCCTGTCGTGGTCCTTGCACCTCCGGCGGCAGCGTGGCACGATCCGGACGTTAGATGGCTCAGTATATCACCCGCCGGCTGCTCAACATGCTGATCACGCTGGCGTTAATCTCGATTATTTCCTTCGCCATCATTCAGTTGCCGCCCGGCGACTACCTCACCAGCTACATCGCCCAACTGCGCGCCGCCGGCGAGGAAGTCAACGAGGAGCTGATCGAGAGCCTGCGCATGCAATACGGGCTCGGCAAAACGCCGGTGCAGCAGTACTTCAAGTGGGTGTGGAACTTCGTGCAGGGCAACATGGGGCAGTCGTTCATCTATGATCGCCCGGTGAACGACCTGATCTGGGAGCGGCTGGGGCTGACCTTCGTGATCGCGACGGCGTCGCTGGTGTTCACCTGGCTGCTGGCGCTGCCGATCGGCATCTACTCCGCGGTACGGCAGTATTCGTTGGGCGACTACCTGTTCACCTTCCTGAGCTTCATCGGCCTGGCGATCCCGAACTTCATGCTCGCCCTGGCGCTGATGTTCACCAGCTTCAAGTGGCTGGGACTGGACGTCGGCGGGCTGTTCTCGGTCGAATACGAGAGCGCGCCATGGTCGATCGCCAAGTTTGTGGACCTGCTGGAGCACCTGTGGGTGCCGACGGTGGTGCTCGGCACGGCCGGCACGGCGGCGCTGGTGCGCATCATGCGCGCCAACCTGCTCGATGAGCTGCGCAAGCTGTACGTCATCACGGCCCGCGCCAAGGGCGTCCCCGAGGGGCGCCTCATAATCAAGTACCCGGTGCGCATCGCGCTCAACCCGTTCATCTCCTCGGTGGGCTGGATCCTGCCGAGCCTGATCTCCGGCGCCACCATTACCGCAATTGTGCTCAACCTGCCGACTACCGGCCCGATGCTGGTCGATGCGCTGCTGCAGCAGGACATGTTTCTGGCCGGCAGCTTCATCATGATGCTGTCCACCCTCACCGTGATCGGCATGCTGATCTCCGACGTCATGCTGGTGCTCGCGGATCCGCGCATCCGGATTGGCATGGCGAATGAATAGCGTGCCTGTGCGCCGGCAGGCGCACGATGCAGCGGAGCGCGAGGACGCGCGCGACATCGCCTACGCATCGCAGTGGCGGCTGGTGTTCATCCGCCTGCGCCGCCATCGACTGGCCATCGTGTCGGGCATCGTGCTGGCCGCGCTGTACCTGATGGCCGCGTTCGCGCCGTTTCTGAGCCCGCACGACCCCACCGGGAAGAGCCTCGAATACCGCGCAGCGCCGCCGCAGCGCCTGCGCTTCTTCAGCGACCGGGGCCTGCACCTGCGCCCGTTCGTGTATCCGTTCACCGCCACCACCAACCGCGAGACCTACAAGCGCGACTACCACGAGGACCGTACGCGGCCCTACCCGCTGCGCTTCTTCGTGCGCGGCTACCGCTACAAGCTGCTGTTCGTGTTGGAGTCGGACATTCACCTGTTCGGCACCGGCGTGGCGGAGGTGCCGGTGCACCTGATCGGCACCGACCACCTGGGCCGGGACATGCTGGCGCGGGTGATGTACGGCGCGCAGATCTCGCTGTCGGTAGGCCTGGTCGGGGTGGCGATCAGCTTCATCCTCGGCATCCTGATCGGCGGGCTGGCCGGCTACTTCGGCGGCTTCGTGGACGAGGCGGTGCAACGCGTAGTCGAGGTGCTGCTGTCGATCCCGCAGTTGCCGCTGTGGATGGGGCTGTCGGCGGCGCTGCCGCTGTCGTGGCCGGTGGTCAGGATGTACTTCGCCATCACCGTGATCCTGTCGCTGGTCGGCTGGACGCGGCTGGCACGGGAGGTACGCGGCAAGTTCCTGTCGCTGCGGCAGGAGGATTTCGTGGTGGCGGCGCAGGTGGCCGGGGTGCGCGACGTGCCGATCATCTTTCGCCACATGGTGCCCTCGTTCCTGAGTCACATCGTGGCGTCGCTGACGCTCAGCATTCCGCTGATGATCATCGGCGAAACCTCGCTGTCGTTCCTGGGCCTGGGCATGCAGGCGCCGGCGATCAGTTGGGGCGTGCTGCTGCAGAGCGCGCAGAAGGTGCAGACGCTGGAACTGGCGCCGTGGTTGATGATTCCGGCGTTGTACGTGATCGTGACCGTGCTGGCGTTCAACTTCCTCGGCGACGGCCTGCGCGACGCCGCCGACCCCTACGGCCAGACCTGACCGGCGCCAATGGCAGAGCGGACGCCGGAACGGACTTGGTGTGCCTCGTTGCGGACACTGATCTCTCCGTTGCAGTCGGCGCCGGCGGCCTCCCGACCAATGTGCGGCACCGGCCGGCCCGCTCGCCTCCGGTCCCACGAACGCCTCCAGTCTCTGATCCGGCTGATCCGGCTGATCCGGCTTTGGTGCCTTGACAATCCCTGAAACGAAACAACAATGAGCCGGACCGACGCTGGCGGCTGCCGATGGTACATGCATGCTTCCCATAGCGGCTAACTAAGCCATCGTGCCGTGCTGACGGTATCTGACGGTATCTGACGGTAGGCTACCGGCGAGTTCTACCGTAAGGAGCGTTCGCAGAGTGTCTGAGCCCGTTTTACAAGCGTTTCTGACAGCTGATAAGATTATCAGGGAGGACAACGGAAAACATACCCTGGTAGGGATCTTCTCCAACATTTCCGTAGCCGAAGAATTCCCAAGCACCGGTATTCCTCCTTGGTTCATCTATATTGCTATCGTCAATGTGTCAAAAGGAAAGACAAATGTGTCTGTCAATCTCGTTCACGACGGCACCAAGGTAGTATTATTCAGCGGAGGTGGGGAGATTACAGCAAACGAAAGCGGCCGGTCAGTAGAAATGGTGCTGCCAGTTAGTCCGGCATTTCTGAGCCCAGGACAACACATACTTACCCTGAACATCAATGGGCAACCGCTTGCCTATCGTGTCATCGAAGTGATCGATACAAAACAGCAAAGTGGGGTAAACTAACGTGGATGTCGCACTACATATTACTCATCAATTGGGCTATCTACCGACGAGTGTTGGACGACAATCGGCGACGTTTCAACCTGTCACTCGAAGTGTCAAGGCATTCACGGGTACAGCGTATGAGCTTGTGGAATATAGCTTTCCAGAAGTACATGGGTCGCAGTCCTACGGTCCAGATTCGTTAACCGTTTCGCTAATCAGTGATTCACCAGTGGACGAGTACACTCTCTTGGAGCCGATTCTCGTTGAGATACACCGAGACCCAGACACCGGTTGGATTGCCCGATTCGTTGAGGCTGACATTAGTATGCCAGGAATCAGCGAACGAGATGCCTGCGAGGCATTGGCTCACGAAATCGTGGAGGCGTTCGAGTTTCTTACGTCTGCCCAGTTCGAGCTCGGGCCACGACCGGCAAGCCAACTATCAGTGTTGAGGAAGTACATTGTATCGAAATGACCTTCACCACGCGACACGCTAAGCGTATAGCCGATAAACTTGGAGCGTCCATTGTACATGGTCGTAAGCATGATAGAGCCGTTATTAGAAACGATGCAGGGAAAGTGGTTACTCAGTTTGGAATCAGACGAGGGAGTAGAGAAAACGGACATGATTTCGTTCCTGGAGAGCTACAAATCCCGCGCAAGGATGCAATGTCATTGGCTAGATGTTCATTGAGTAAGGAAGAATATTTCGAATTGCTGCGCGACAAGGGTATCGTGTAGCTCGTCGAGGTTCCCTTGAACGAAACACTTCTATTGAAACCGCCTTGTGGCTTGACGTGAGAGTCGGAGCCTTGGCGGTCCCCGGGTCCAAATCCGTCGTCTGGCCTATCAGGTTGAGAGTGACCGCAGGGCCGATGCGGCGGACCTCAACGCCTGCAGCTTGCCGTGCGCGGCTTGTACGAGGCTGCTGGCCAGCTCCTGGTGCTTGGTCCGCCTATCCTGAAGCCGTGCCAGCCAGTCGGGGCTGATGCTGCCGGCGCCGGAGAAGGCGCCGCTTACGGTGCCCGCGATGGCGCCGATGGCATCGGCGGCGCGCCCGAAGCGGGCGGCGCAGGTCACCGCCTGCTGCACGTCGCCCTCGGCCAGCGCAAAGATCGCCAGCGCCACGGGAACGGTTTCGCGCGGGTCGACCGCCAGCGGGCGCAGCCAGTGGTCGCCGCGCCGGCAGATCTCGTCGCGGAAGCGATCGAAGTTGCCGGCCGCCTCGGCGAGCTGCCGCGCTTGCCGGATCAGCCCCGCCATCTCGGTGCCGCTGACCGGCAGGATCACGTCGACGGCGGCGTCCAGCACCGCTGCCACGGTCGCGTCCTTGCGGCACGCCGCGGCGACCGCTGCGGCAACCGCGGCGGCCGCGTCCTGGCAGAAGCCCACGTCGTAGACGTGCAGCAGCGTTGCCAACTCGTAGGCCTGCAGCGCCGCCTGCCACGGATTGCAGGCGTTGACAATGCCCACCGGTCCCATCGCCACCGCGCCGGTCGAATGCGGCATGGTGCCGAGCCCGGTGTAGCGCGGCGGGTAGGCACTCCTGCCCACCGCGTTGAACACCTGCTGCACCGAGATGAAGAATGGGCTGTCCTTGCCGAACTGCGGCGAGTGGTCCCGCATGGCGCGCGCCCAGTCATCGAGGGTGGCGCCGCCGCCGGTGTTTACCAGCATGCGCGCCACGATCTCGACCATGGCGGTCTCGTCGCCGTGGTCACCGAACGCCAAGCCGGCGCGGCTGCCGTGGGCGCCGAACTGCACCGCGCCGCCGGCATCGGGCCCGGTGCCGCACTCTGCGCCCTTGCTGGCCGTGCCGGCGGCGTCGCCGAGCGCGGCTCCGGCAATGCAGCCGAGAGCCTTGTCGAACAGCACGGTTGAACGGAGGTCGGGCGCGCTCATGCCAGCACCTCGCTCAGCGCCTGCCCGGCCTGCTCTTCGCGGTCGAGCCGGCGCAGCGCGCAGGCGGCGAGCTGCGCCGCCTGCTCATCCTGATCCACCGCGGCCACCCTGCGCACCTTGTCCACCCAGTCCTGCCGGATGCCGTCCACCCCTTGCAGGGCGCCGGCAATCGCGCCGGCAACCGAGGCAATGGTGTCGGTGTTGCGCCCGAAGTTGGCCGCGTAGACGATCGTCTTTTCCGTATCGCCGCCGGCGAGCTGGAACAGGCCGATGCACTCGGGAATGATCTCGGTGGAGTGGCCGTCGGTGGTAGGATGGAAGAAGGCGGCACGCCGCCGGTAGATCTCGTCTCGGAAGCGGTGGAACTCGCCGGTGGCGCGCGCCACTTCCAGCACGCCGCGCATGCGGTCCAGCGTCTCCCGGCCGCTCACCGGCAGGATCGCATCGAGCGACGCCTCCACCACCGAGTCGACGGTGGCGTCCGGCTTCATCGCCTCGGCCACCGCGGCCGCCATCGACGCGGCGCCGTCGTGCACCACCCCCGCCTCGTGCATGTGGATGAGGCTGGCAATGTTGTAGGCCTGCCGCGCCGCTTGCTCGGGGTTGCAGGCGTTCACGATCCCGACCGGCGAGATGCACATACCGGAGCTGGTACTGCGCGGCGTGCCGAGGGCGGCCATGCGCGGGGTCACGCCCAGGTCCGCCATCTTGGTCATGACGTGCGGCACGCCGACGAAGAACTTGCCGCGCTTCTCGCCCACGAACACGTCGCGGTGCCGCACCCACACCCGCGCCCAGTCGTCGAGCCGCGCGAATCCGTCGGTCTCGATCAGCGCCTCGGCCAGGAGATCCTTCATGATCGTGTCGTCGGTGCCGTCACTCTCGAAGTCGTCGATCCAGCCGAACTGGCGCTCGATCCGCATGTACTCCATGCCCTCGGTGTCGGTGCCGATCGCATCGCCGATCAACCCGGCCATCAGGCAGCCGAGCGTCTTCCTGAACAGGAGCGTGCCGCGCAGGTCAGTGCCCATTTACTCGCGGATGAACCACTGCGACGGCGTGGTCGGCACCCACAGGTAGGTCTCGAACGAGAACGGCAGCACCTCCGGCACGTTGCGAATGCGATTGTTGATCAGGATCGGCCGCACCGCCTTGCCCACGGTGCCGATCATGCCCAAGTACTCGGACAGGAAGCCCCACACCTCTTTGCCGAGGCGCTGGTAGGTTTCCTCGTCGGTAGAGCCGACCCACTCCCACCAGTTCTCGACCAGCTCGACCACGTCGTCGGGCGGACGCTCGCCGGCCGGCGGCTCCGGTCCCTGGCGCCCGCCGCGCTCCCACTCCTGGTGGCGGATCCACTGTTCCCACGGAATGGCGTAGCCGTGGTAGCGCTCGTTGTCGAACATCACCCGAAACGTCACGCGCGTCTCCAAGTCGCTATCGGACGGAAACACCGCCACGTCGAGCTCGCCCGCCAGACTGCGCGCTTCGAACAGTTCCTGCGAAATCTGGCGCAGGTTGACCTGCAGGCCGACATCGCGCCAGTTCTCGGCCACGACCTCGCTGACCGTGAAGCCCATGGTGCCGAGCACCGACTCGGAGGAAATCAGCAGGTCGATCACGAACGGCTTGCCGTCCGGACCTTCGCGCGTACCGTCGCCGTCGGCGTCCTTGAGCCCTACCTCATCGAGCCACATGCTGGCCTGATCGGGATCGTACTCGGCGTAATTCTGCGCCCAGGCGGGGTCGGCGAACGACGCGCCCGGATCGATGGTCATCTGAGTGGGCGTCGCCAGCCCCTGAAAGGCGAACTGGTTGACCGCGTTGCGGTCGATGGCCACCGACATGGCGCGGCGGAACCGGATGTCGGAGAACACCTGCCGCTTCACCGGTTCGGGATGCATCAGGTTGAACTGGTAGCCGACGCGGGTCATCTTGGTGTCCTGCCACTGCAGCACCCGGTAGTCGCCCTCTTCCTGGTTCTGCATGTACAGCGGGAACTCGTCCGGGTTCATCATGCGCCCGCCGATGTCGATCTTGCCCTGCATCATCGACAGAATCGCCACCTGCTTGTCGGAGAAGTAGCGCGCATCGATGCGGTCGATGTAGGGAAGCTGGTTGCCGACCGTGTCCACCGCCCAGAAGTAGGGGTTGCGCACCATGTGCATGCCGCTCGCGTCGCGGCTGTCCAGGGTCCACGCCGACAGCTCCGGCATCGTGAACGGCTGCTTGGGCGACATGTCGCGGCGCGCCATGAAGTGGCCGATCCAGTTCTCGTAACCGTGCTCCTTGGCCAGCGCCTCCGCGTTGTCATTGGTGCGCAGGCTGAACTCCTTCATGTAGTGCGCCGGCACGAACATGTCACCCTGCTTGATGCGGGTCCAGTTGAGCATCTGCATGGTGATCAGCTTGGACACCGCCCCGGCGAACGTGACCCGCAGCGTGTAGTCGTCCACGGCCTCGAACCCGGCGAGTTCGCCTTTGATGGTGAAGCGGTTGCGGGTGCCGTGCGGGATCTCGGAATCCTTGAAGATGTACTCATAGGCGAACATGATGTCGGCGGTGGTGAACGGCATGCCGTCCGACCACTTCACGCCTGGGCGCAGGTGAAAGGTCCACACCGAGCCATCGTCGGAAGCGTCGAAGTCCTTGAACAGCATCGGAATCGCCTCGCTGGTCGACGGATCCGCGCGGTACGGGAACACCTTGTGCCCGCGGTGCATGTCGCCCCAGTCGCCGGGACTCAGCCGCGCCACCCGCAGCGTGCCGCCGTAGGTGCCCACCTCTTCGTAGGGCTCGAACACCAGCGGATCGTCGGGCAGCCGCTCGGCCAACGGCGGCAGCTCGCCCGCCTCGACCATCTGCGCCAGCATCGGCGCCTCGTTGAAGCTGGTGATGTTCAGCCCGGAAGCGGTCGGCGCTTCCAGCCAGCTCTTCGGCCACGTGTAGACGCCGCCGATCTTGACGATCTCGGCGCCGCTCATCATGGGCGCGCTCGCCGCGGTGGCCTCCGTGCTCGCCTCCTGCCCGGCGGCAAACGCCAGCCCAGCCCCCAACGCCGACGCCACCAGCGCCAGCCCCAATAATCTCACCGATCGCATGGCTCCCTCCTCAGGATTCGTGCTCGTCGCTGCCCTCAGGCCAGCCGACAACCCACTGTCTCACGCCTGCATTGACCTGTCCAGCGACAGTGCCGGCAGTCCGCGACCCTGCGTCCTACAGTTCAATTCCGCGCTTATCCAGGTAGTTATGCACGTGATCTTGCCATTCATCAGGAGCAGTATCTCCTGAATCAGACCACTCAATCGCCTTCAATACATCAGCAATCTCGAACAGCTCTGTAGCCAAAGCACGTCGCAAAGGATCGTCAGAACCCTCCAAAAACTGCTCCGCTATCATCCGAACCTTGGAATAGGCATAGTCCATGCTACCACCGCTCATCTTTCTCCTCAGGTCCACAATCCGTAACTTCGCGCGCCGCGCTTCAGCGGAATCAGGGTCCTCATCATACGTCCATTCCGTCAGCGCAGGGCGAACACGCCGCGCACGGTGACGGTGATGAGGTCGCTGCCGATGCTGATCGGCGTGTCGACCGCTTCGGCTCTCAGCAGCGCGGCGCCCGCGGTGGGGCCTCGGTCGGGGTCGAAACCCGGTGCGCCGCCCGCTTCGCTGATCTCGAGCAACCGGCCCAATTCCCGGTTCGAGGCTTCCGCCAACTGCCGCGCTGTGCGGTGCAGCTTGTCCACCGCTTGGCGCCGCGCCGCCTCCAGGTGGCGTTCGGCATCACTATGGGTGAACGCGATGTCGCGAAATGTCAGCTCATCGCCGCCGGCCTCGGACACCGCGTCGATGGCGGGTCCGACGGTGTCCAAATTCCGGTACGTGACCGTCAGTGCGTGGACGACCCGGTAGCCGGCCAGGCGGCGCCGGCCGTCGTCGGTGTACTGATACTCGGGATGGATGCTGAACCGGCTGGTCTGCATATCCCGCTGTGCCACGCCGTGCCGTTCGAACTCGTCGATCACGGCGTCGGTCACCCGTGCGGCCCGATCCCTGGCTGCGCGCACCGATGGTTCGGTGATCTCGACGCTGATCCCCAGTACGGCAATGTCGGGTACGGCCTGCACGCTGCCCTCGGCGCGGACCACCACGGTTCCCGATTGCGTGCCGACAGGAGTGATCATCGCGCCGGGATCGTGCACGTCCGGGGCTGTGCTGCACCCGGCTGTCGCCAAAGCCGCGATCAGCACCACGACGAAAGCAGGCAATCCGCCCAGAGCGGCGTATTGCGGTGAAGAAACCGTTGTCGGAGCAATCATCCCGCTACTCCAGGGTCGGCTGCGCGCCAGTTTCGAGCAGCAGAAGCGCTACGGTCGCCGCAATGGCACTGCTTGGTCTGTTCCGTGAAGGGGCGCGGCACCGACTGGCACAGGACATCGTCGTCACCTTGCACGCCAAGTCGGCGAAGATCAATCGCCGCAGGGCGGATCAGTTGGGCCGTTTGGGGCGTTTGGCGATGTGCTTGACGCCTGCGGCCCCCGCGGTACCAATCTGGCATTGAGGATCCTGTGCATCAACATATCGAGACCACTCCCGGAATTGCCGGTGGCAAGCCGCGTATCGCCGGACATCGGATCACGGTAGAGGACATCGTGATCTGGCACGAACATCACAGGAAGAATAGCGCCCAGATCGCCGATGAGTTCGACTTGACCGTGTCCGAGGTGCATGCAGCACTGGCCTACTACCGTGATCACCGCCCGGAACTGGATCGCGCGATGGAACTCGGTCGCCAGTATGTAGATGCGTGCAGAAGTGGGAGCACGTCCAAAGTAGCTGAGAAGCGTCTGTAACCGGTTCGATACTCCCCGTTCACGTCACGGCGTGCCGTCAGACGCCGGTAGGATCCACCCGCCAGGGCTCCTGGTTGTTGTGGCGCGGCAGATCGGCGACGCGCAGGCCGCTACGGGCGGGATCTTCGTGGCGGGCAAAGTGCGCTGCCAGGCGGGCCGCGAGTTCGGCCACCGGGCCGGCGCAGGCGGGGTCGCCGTACCGGTTGTGTTCCTCGTCCGGATCTTCGGCGAGGTCGTAAAGTTCGTCGGGGAAGTGGCCGTTGGGGCCGGGGTAACGCTTGATCAGCTTGTAGCGGGCAGTGCGGATCATGCGCGCGTTGCCGTACTCGCAGATCTGCGCGTCGCGCCACTCGCGAGCGGCAGCGGCAGCGACGGCGGCCGACTCGCTCAGCAGCGGCAGGCACGCGCGGCCGGTGCGGCCGCGCGTGTGCGCCAGCGCGGCGCAGTCGCAGCCGGCGGCGTCGGCGAGCGTCATGAACAGGTCGCAGTGGTCGACCGGCTGCTGGTGGACTGCCGCGGCGCGGATGCGGCCGGGCCACGCCAGCAGACAGGGGACGCGGATCGACTCCTCCAGGAAGTTCTGCGGCGTGGTGCCGTTGCCCTTGCTGTGCAGGCCGTGGTGGCCGTTCATGTGGCCGTGATCCGAGGTGTACACCACCAGCGTGTCCTGCTCGGCCTGCTGATCCGTCAGCTCGTCCAGCACGCGCCCCGCCATCTCGTCGATCACGCTGACCGCGGCGTAGTACTGCGCGTTGGCCTCGCGCCGCTGGTCCGGGTCGGTCGGATAGCGGAACCGGGGGCGCCCGTGCGCGCCGCTTGGCGGCAGATCGGGCAGATCGGCGAAGCTGCACTCGCGGTAGCGCTGCACCCAGCGCTCCGGCTCACCGGTGTGCGGCGCATGGGTGTTGGTGAAGCCGACGAACAGGTAGAACGGCCGGCCGCGGTCGCGCTCGCGCAGGAAACGCACGGCGCGGTCGGCGAGGTGGTGCGCCTGGTTGCCGTAGCGCTCCACCCGGCGGCTGCCTTCATAGAACGGCTGCGCGCCGAAGCGGGCGTTGGTGCCGGTGGCGTTGAAGAACCACGTCTCCCAGCCCGGCGGAGGCTCGCGGAAGTGGTTCAAATGCCACTTGCCGACCAAGCCGGTCTGGTACCCCTGCCCCTGCAGCACCTCGGCCAGCGACATCTGCCCGGTGATTCCGGGGTGCCCGGCGCCCGCACTCTGCTCGCCGATGTGATCGTGAATGCCGTGCGCCGACGGAATCCTGCCGGTGTGAAACGACGCGCGCGCCGGCGAGCACACCGGGCACGGCGTGAACGCGTTCTCCATGCGCGCCCCAGTGCGGGCCAGGTAGTCCAGGGTCGGCGTCACCAGCTCGCTGTTGCCGTAGGGGCGCAACGCCCACTGCCCGTGATCGTCGCTCAGAAACACCAGGATGTTGGGCCGTGCCACCTTACTCGCACTATCGTCCATCCGCGGGCCATGAGCAACGCGCGGTTAGTGAATCCAACTACTGGGTAGCTGCTGACCATCAAGCGACAGGTTGGTAATCCCGACTTCCGCTGAAACCGTCAGTCGCCGGGCGCGGCATCGCCCGCGCATGCAATTGCCATGTGCAGCCGCCGCAGATCCTCCGCTCCGACGGAGTCGGCTTCACTACGCGGGGCCGCCGCTGCCAGCAGCCGCATGTGGGCGATGTCCTCGGCGTACTGCGCGCAGCGGCGCTCGTGGGTAGCGCGGTTCTTGGTGCAGATCAGGGTGTGCGGACTGCCCCGGCGCTCGGTCTCGCAGTCGATGTCCAGTTTCCCGATCTTGATGGTCGACTCGACGTGCAAGCGCAGATCCTGCCGCATTCTGAACCGTATCGTCGTGTCCGCCGGGTCGGCGCAGAACGCCTGCAGCCGCACGCAATGCTCGCAGTCACACGCAATCCGGGTCTCGATGACCCAGTCGCGCGGTTGCTCCGGCGGCGCCGCGCTGCGCGCCAGCAGGAAGCTTGCCGCGTGCCGCCACAGGGTCGCGAACCCGGCGCGCCCCGCCACGGCGCCGGTCATGCCGCCGTGCGCCGCCAGCTCCGCCAGCGCCTTCGGCAGGGCGCGGTCGGGCGGCGCCGCTGCCGGTTGCTGCACCAGCAGGGCGGCCACTTCGTCGGCCGCGGCCGCCGGCGCACAATACCAGATGAGCCCCAGCAGGGCACCGATCGCCTGCGCGCTCAGCGGTCGGACGTGCGACGCGCCGACCACCGCCGGCAGCGTCCGGCAAACGGAGCGTGCCGCGGCGGCCAGCGCGGGCCGCCGATGCCGATCCGGTTCGCCGGGCGAGTCTGCGTGCGGACACAGGCGCCAGAGCAGATCGAGAACGCCATCCGGGAAGTTTGGAAGATTCACCGCCGTGAACTTCGGCAGCCAGACTTGCAGCGTTGCCGGGGCGATCACCGTCGCCGTCGCCAGCAACTCGTCGTTCTCGCCGCTGCTGTAGTGCGGGATGGCAACCTCGCGCAGGAAGCGCCGGGTCGTAGCCTCGTCCCCAAGGCGGCGCAGCAGGCGCAACGCGGACCGGAATCCCTGCTGCGCTCCGTCCGTGTCATGGCGACGATAGAACCGCATCGAGTCCGGCTCCGGCCAAGTGTCGATGAGCTGAGCGGCGAGGCCGCACAGTAGACGACGTGCGCCCGGATCGTGCTCCAGCCGAGCCAGATCGTCCGCGAACCAGGCGACGGCGGGCTCGATTCCGCCGCGTGCCAGCGTCCCCAACGTCCTTCCCCGGGGCCACAGCACCAGGACCGCGCGGCGATAAGCGCGGGATAGCTGGACGCCTTCGTTTCCCGTCACGCGGGAGTCCTGGTGATCGGGTTCCACGCCATCCAGAGCGCCGGCCGGAAGCAATTCCTCCGCCAGTAGCGGCAGCGCGCCAAAGTCGGGCCGCGAGCCGTCCGGAGCGACCAATCCGCGCAACTCGCGCGTGGAAACGATCTGCTCGTGGTCCCATTCTTCGTCGTCCCAGTCGTAGTCCTCGGGGTCGTCCCAATCCGGGAAGTCGCCCGAATCGTCCACGGTGCCCCACTCGTAGATGCTGAGGATGGCGGCGTACAGCGCGTGATCCACGCGTTGTGCTGCTCGGGCGAGGACGCGGCCGAGCGCCGCGTCGGCGTTCTTCAGCACGTCGAACGACAAGCCCGCTTCGCTATATTGGTGCTCCAGCAGCCAGACCAGCTTGTCGCCGGCCGCCGACGTCGCTTCCCAGTTCCTCAGTTGGGCCGCGATCTGTTCCTCCTGCGCGCCGAAGTCGGGCGCGGCGCGGAGCACGGCGGCGGCGGCGCCGCGCACCACCAGATGGTAGACGAGGACGATACGGTGGCCGGCGGTTACCGGGCGGATTTCATGGACGCAATCCGCGTAGAAGGCGACGAAGGCAAGCTCGGACGGCTCGTCGGTGCGCAGGTCGACGACGGCTTGGCGCTCGCGGTGACGGATGACCAGCTCGCCGCCGGCGCCCGCCACCGGCAGCGACACCACCAACGTGGCCACCATGCCATCCACCTTCTCGGTGTCCCGGTGCGGGGCGAAGAACCCACCCGGTTCGTACACCAGCAGCTTGTAAAGCTGCGCCGACGTGTGTTCGGGAGGGCAGCCGAGTCCCGTTGCCGCCTGCCCAACCACCTGTGCCAGCGTGTCGTGCCACGCGCCGCCGGTGATGTGCACGCGCGTCGCATCGATTTGCCGGCACGCACGAACGGAACTATCCACCAGCGTCTCCTCACCCCTGCCGTACGGCGCCGGCTCCGCCGCCGCGGCCAGCGAACGCGCCTGCTCCTCGGTGACCGGAAAGGAGAGCGAGCGCGCCCCTTCCACCTCGACACGCGGCATCGGCGCCAGCAGCCGGCCCTGCACGCAGTAATCTCCAGGCCGGTCGATGGTCCGCAGCAGCACTTCCAGCGGCTCCTGCCGCTCATTGTAGACGATCCTCAAGCTCCGCACGATTCTGCTCCTCCTTCAGCTACCGGTTTACCGCCGGACAGCCGCGACACCGGTGAATGTTCGGCCAGCGAACCGTTCGTCAGTCTGCCGTTATGGTAGCACCGTCACCCGCGGCGGGTCGCTACCACGCTCGACACCAGGCACCGGTTTTCCGGCGATCGCCTCCATGACCCGTCTCCCCGCCACTGTTGTCCCTTCTCCATCTGGTTTCGCAAGATCGTGACTTCCTCCGTCGGGTAGCAACCGGCATGCTCCACGCCGGAATCGCCTCCGCTTCTCACAGTCCCACAGTCGGAGAGTTGGTCCGCGGCTTGATGCTGAAGGACCACGTCGAACACCTATAGCCGGGCGGCAACGGCGCGGTTGCCACTACGTCAGCCGTCGGCGGGATTCACCCGCCAGGGCTCGTGGGGGTTGTGGATGGGCAGGTCGGCGACGCGGAGTCCGCTGCGGGCGGAATCTTCGTGGCGGGCGAAGTGCTCGTCCAGGCGCGCGGCGAGGTCGGCCACGGTGGCGGCGCAGGCGGGGTCGACGTGGCGGTTGTGTTCCTCGTCCGGATCCTGCCGGTATGGAACGACGCGCGAGCCGGCGAGCACACCGGGCACGGAGTGAACGCGTTCCCCATGCGCGCCCCGCTGCGGGCCAAGTGGTCCAGGGTCGGCGTCACCAGCTCGCGGTTGCCGTAGGGCCGCGACGCCCACTGCCCGTGATCGTCGCTCAGAAACACGAGTATGTTGGGCCGCGACACTCCTTGATCCCTCGTCATTGTAAGTAATATACATTATATTTCTGACAAGAGAAGGTCATGAGCATTGCCGACAGAATCATGAAGAAGGTAGCGGCACGGCCTGTCGGACAGTGGGTGTGCACGCCGAAGGACTTCCTAGATCTCGGGAGCCGGGAGGCAGTCGACCAAGCGCTGTCGCGCCTCGTCAAGGCGGGACGACTGCGCCGCGTCGGTCATGGCCTGTACGACAGGCCCAGGATCAGCAAGCTACTGAAGCGCCCGGCACCGGTCGACATGGACTCGGCCATGGCAGCGGTGGCACGACGTGACGGTGTCCGGATCATGCCTGATGGCTTGGCGGCCGCGAACCAGTTGGGGCTGACCAACGCAGTGCCGGCAAGGATCAGCTTCGTGACCGATGGCCACTCGAGAGCTCTCAAGATCGACGGACGCACGGTTCGGTTTCGCCATGCGGGACCAAGCGTCATGCAATGGACGGGGAAGCCGGCCGCTGCGGTCGTTCAGGCGCTACGGTGGCTCGGCCCTGGCGCCGCCACGGACGCGCACGTCGTATCGACTCTGATTCGCAATCTCCCGGACTATGTGAAAGCGGACCTCTTGCATCACCGCCGCGATCTTCCCGGGTGGGCTCTTTCTTTGGCACGAAGCCTAGCGAAAGATTAACCCCGGCTACCCATGGCTGGAGATGTAAAGGAGCTTCTCACCGCCCCGAAGCAGGACCGGAGGGATGTCTTCGAAATGACGGCGCGCCGCCTCGACACGTTGCCGGGCTACGTAGAGAAGGATCTCTGGGTGTGCATCGTCCTGGACGTGCTCTACAACCGGTTGCCTGCCGGACACCCGGATCTGCTCTTCAAGGGCGGCACGTCGTTGTCAAAGGCGTTCGGGCTGATCGACCGATTCTCCGAGGACATCGATATCGTCGTTTCCCGTGATGGCCTCGGCTTCTCCGGCGATCGTGACCCCGCCACAGCGGCCAACGCACTGTCAAACAAGAAACGAGCGGCCCTGTTCGAGGAACTCAGGAAGGCATGCAGCGCATACATGAGCGGCGACCTACAAACCGCTCTTGCGAGCCAGCTCGCAGCGATCGTGGATGAGTGCAACGTCCTGCCAGATGCGGGCGACACCGGCGGACAGACTATTCTCGTCGAGTATCCGACCCTGTACCCGAGTCGTGAAGTCGACTACGTGGCGCCACGGGTGAGGATCGAGGCGGGGGCCAGATCGGCGGTCGTTCCGAACTTGACCTGTACAGTTCGCCCCTTCATCGCCGGTGAACTGCCTGAGTGGTCGCTCGATGTCGGCAGCATTAGCGTGATCGCACCCGAACGCACCTATTGGGAGAAGCTGCTGATCCTGCACGGGTTGCACTGCGGATACCGAGATGAGGAACGACTTCCGCACGACAGGGACCGGATCTCCCGCCACTACTACGATGTCGCGATGATCACCCCAACCGGTTGCGGCGAGTCTGCGCTGTCCAATTTCGAATTGCTGGGAGCCGTCCGGAACCACAATCTCATCGCATTCCGGCAAGCTTGGAAACGATTCGAAGAAGCGACTCCCGGCTCGGTGCAATTGGTCCCACAGCCGGAACTGAGAGCCGCGATTGAAGCGGACTACGGCGCCATGCGGGACATGATTCTCGGCCATGTGCCGGACTTCGGCTGGATCATGGAACAGCTCCAGTACGCCGAAGCGACCATCAACGGCACCCGACGACGGCCGCTGAACATCAGGCTGCGGGTCTGCAGGTGCAGGCGTCGGGAGGAGCCTCTCCTTCGCTGATTTCGAGCGACGCGCGGCAGTGGGTCGAACTTCGCTTCGGGGTAGCTGCTGACCATCGAGCGACTGGCTGGTAACATCCAGCCAGGACGTCAGCCGGGCGCCTCCTTCGCGACCGGCAGCAGATCGCCCGTGCTCGCCTGGAGAGGATGCAGCCCCATGCATGACCCGGACCTTGCCCACTGCCCGCCCGCGGGCGATGCCCGTCCGTCGTTTCGTCGCACTCCCGTCGTGAATGACCATGCCGCGTCGGTCTGACTACGGCCACTCATACATCGCCACGGTGGCGGAAGCGCTCGCGCGGCTGTCGATGGATCAGCTCAGGGCACTGGTGCGGCTGCTGCCGAAGGCGCGCAGGCCGAGCCGCAAGGCCGAGCTGATAGCCGAGATCGAGCGCCACCTCGCCGGCGACCTGCTGCACGCGCTGTGGGCGCGGCTCGTCGTCCAACTGACCGTGGCCACCTCAGTTTTACGGGGCGTTCACGGGGCGTTCCACGTCACGCATCAATTGTGCCGTCCTTGGTGTAGAATACAGCCCGAATGAGAGGAGATCAGGCATCCGCTTCGGCGTATCACGCTCGCGGAATCATGGAATTGATACGCCGTGCCCCCTGGCGGGAGGCGGTTACCTACCGGGATACTTGGCCGCACGAGTACGTGATGGCAAAGAAAGACCGCCAAGAGGAACTGCTGGCCGCGTTCTGCACCCGCATCTCCCAGGGCGAGGGTGTCGAGTGCCGGTTCTTCCACCAGAAGCGGATGTACCTGTTTCTGGGCGACCACAAGTATTGGACGATGACGGACTTCCCGGACATCAACCTGGACACGGACGACTACGTGCTCAACCGTGCCCTTCTGTACCACGACCGCCGCGACTTCGTGATCAGGCACGGAGACACAAGCAACCGAGAGGAGTAGCTGACAATGACCACACCGGAAGAAGGAATGGAATACGTGGACGTTCGCAACAAATGGCCGCGCGAGGACTTGGACTTCACACGATGGCTCGCTGAGCATCTGGATGTGTTGAGCGGCGCGGTAGGAATGAAGCTGGAGCTGATTCAGAAGGAGAAACAGGTAGGCCCGTTCTACTGCGACATTCTGGCCCGAGACGTCGACTCCGATGTAAAGGTCGCTATCGAGAACCAGTTGGAGTCGGCCAACCATAGCCACCTGGGCCAACTGCTCACCTACGCGGCCGGGCTGGAAGCGCAAATCGCGGTATGGGTCGCTCCCGAAATCCTTTACGAACACGCTGCAGCCCTGCACTGGCTCAACACGTGGACAAGTGCTCCGAAGTTCTACGGAGTGAAGGTGATGGTATTGAAGAACGGCAACACGCTGGAGCCTCGTTTCTACCCCGTGGTGACGCCCGACGAATGGAACAAGGAGTTAACCCTGCAATCGAGGTCGGTGGATCCGCGCAAGCTGCAGTTCGATGCCTTCTTTCGGCCTCTCGTCACGGAGCTGTCGAGAGCTCACTTCGCCGCCAAGGCGCTCAACCACTTCAATTACACCGGACGACGCTTCCCGTCGGAGCGAAACCCGGGAATCTGGTATGCAGCGTCGCTGGAAGGAAACAACGATGCCTGGGTAACCTTGCACATCAGCACCGCAGACAAGGACCTGACCAAGCGGGTATTCGACGAACTGGAGCCAGACAAAGAAGCTGTCGAAGCGAGCATCGACCTTGGCCCTTGCCAGGAGTGGCACTGGCGCCGGTACCCCAGCTATCTCTTCTCCAGCATCAACATAAGGAGAGACGGTTCCATCGATGACCCGCAGGAGAAACTGGAGGCGACCAGGACCTGGATGCTCGACATGCTTCCCCGGTTCAAGAGAGTCTTCGAGTTACGCGTGGAAAACATACTGACGAAGTTGCAGGGCAACGGCGAGAGCTAACCGAACCTTGGAGCGCCCGGATGTTGGGCGGCCTACACGCTACAGGTGGCGGGTTTCGAAGGCGTCGCGGACGGCGTCGCCGACGAAATTGAAGGCGAGCATGGCGACGCAGATGAACAGGCCGGGGATCAGCAGCCACGGGTACTGCAGCACCACGCGCACCTTCTGGGCGTCGGAAAGCAGCACGCCCCAACTGGTCAGCGGCGGCGTCAGGCCGATGCCGAGGAAGCTCAGGCTGCTCTCCACCAGCAGGTACTCGGGCACGTACAGGGTGGCCATGACGATGATGTGGCTGGAGGCGTTGGGTACGATGTACTTGCCGATCACCCGCGCCGCCGACGCCCCCAGCGCCCGCGCACCGACCACGTACTCCATCTGGCGGAGCTGCAGCACCTTGCCGCGCACCTGGCGCGCCAGCCGTCCCCAGCCGATGATCGCCAGGATCACCGCCATGCCGGCGTACAGCGCCACGCCCTGGAACTCCGGCGGGATCACCGCCGCCAGCGCCATCCACAGTGGCAGGCGCGGGAACGACGCCAACACCTCGATGAGGCGCTGGATCAGATTGTCCACCCAGCCGCCGAAGTATCCGGACACCGCCCCGATCAACGTCCCGAGCAGCACCGTGATCGCCACCGCCAGCACCGGCACCGACAGCGACACCATGCCGCCCCACAGCAGCCGGGCCAGCAGGTCGCGCCCGAAGCGGTCGGTACCCAGGAAGAACACCGGCGAGCCGTCCACGGTCCCGATCAGATGCACGTCCCAGTCGAACAGCCACAGCACGCGATAAGTAGGTCCGCGCGCGAACAGCGCCAGGGTGCTCACCCTTGACTGGTCGACCGCGTACTCCCACTGGAAGGTCTCGGGGTGCAGCCGCCGGTCGAAGCCGTACACGAACGGCCGCGTCAGCCTGCCCTCCGCGTCGATCAGCCGTACCCGTTGCGGCGGCCAGTAGGCGGCGTCGCGGTTCTGCACGAAGGGATCGGACGCGATCAGAAAACGGCCCAGAAACGAGAGTGCGAACAGCACCAGCACCACGCCAAGCGCCACCACGCCCACCCGGTGGCGGGTGAACCGGCGCCAGGTCTCACGCGCCGGCGACTCCGGTGCGTCGATCGTGCCGGCCGCGTCGGCCTCCGGCACGACCGCGGGCGGAGTTACGGTCGGGAGACCGGGATCTCGCGCCATCTCAGTCACCTTGCCCCCTAATCGAACCGGATGCGCGGATCGGCCAGCGCCAGCAGCACGTCGGCGAACAGGTTGCCGATCAGCAGCAGGATGCCCAGCACCATCAGGATGGTGGTGCTCACGTACAGGTCGAGGCTGCGCAGCGAGTCCAGCAGCAGCGGCCCCAGGGTGGGCAGCCCGAGCACGATCGAACCCACCACCTCGCCCGACAGGATGAGCGGAAACTGCATCCCGAACAGGCTGATCAGCGGGTTCACCGCCACTCGGAAGGCGTGCTTGAGCACCACCGCCGGCTCCGCCAGCCCCTTGGCGCGCGCCGTGCGCACGTATTCCTCCTGCAGTCCGTCGAGCATGTTGGCGCGCGTGATGCGCACGATCTTGGCCAGTCCCTCCGTCCCGATCACCAGCACCGGCAGGATCAGCCCGCGCCCCGCATCGAGCAGCTTGCCGAGGCTCCACGGCGCGTCCACGTACTCGGGCGAGAACAGCCCCTGCGGCGGCGGAATGTCGAAGAAGAACAACAGCCCTACCAGCACCAGCAGCGCCAGAAAGAAGTTGGGAATCGACAGCCCGATGAACGCCAACACGCTCACCGCGTAGTCGGACACACCGTACTGCCGGTCGGCGGTCCACAGCCCGATCGGCACCCCCACCACGTACATGAAGATCAGCGCCGACGACGAGATGGCGATCGAGTACAGCAACCGCTGCCCGATCAGGTCGGACACCGGGCGGAAGTTGTTGAATGAAACCCCGAACTCGCCACGCATGAAGTTGGCCAGCCAGGTGAAGAAACGCAGCACGAAGTTGCGGTCCAACCCATACAGCGAGCGCAGTTGATCGGTGCGCGCCTCGGCGGCGTCGAGCGAATAGTTGTAGGTGACCATCAGCGCCTGCTCGTAGCGGGTGAGCGGGTCTCCCGGCGCAATCTCGAGGATGAGAAACACCATGAAACTCATCAGCACGAAGGTGGGGATGAAGTTCAGGACCCGGCGAATCAGGTAGGTTGCCATGCGCTGGTTCGGGGCAGAAACGGAGCGGCGGCCGCGCGCACCGGAACGCGCAGCGGGGGCCGTGCTTCCACGACGCGCACACCGACAACCCGGCCGAGCGCCTGAAGGCGTTGGTCAGCTACCGCGATCCGGGCGGCACCAGTGCGCCGTTGTACGTCTCCGCCGACGGCCGTTCGTGGCGCCTGCTGCCCGGCCGGAGCTGGCATCCGACCGGCATCGACCCCGCGGTGTCCGGATTCTGGAACCCGGTGCGCGGCATCTACGTGATCGCCGCCCGGCCCACCTGGGGCGACCGCCGTATCGCGGTGTACGAGACGCGCGACTGGCGCACCTTCTCGGCGCCGGAGGTAGCGATGCGCCCGGACGGCGAGGATACGCCGGCGGCGCAGGTGTATGGCATGCCGGTGTTCCCCTACGCCCACCTGTTCATCGGCTTCCTGTGGATCTACCACACCACGCCGGTGGTCGGCGGCAGCAAGTTCATCGGCGGCAAGGTAGACTGCCAGCTCGCCTACAGTTACAACGGCTGGCACTTCCAGCGCTGCCAGCGCGTGCCGTTCCTGCCGCACGCCGCACCGGGCGAGCCCGGCTACGGCTGCATCTATCCCTCCAGCCTAGCCCAACTTGAGCAATTTCTGACGTAATTTGTTGTTGTACCGATATTTGTCATTTTAGTTTGTAACTACAATCGACTCCGTCCTGGCAGCGCCGGGGTAGCCGCTATCCGCAACGTCCGGTAAATGTTGCGATGCTCCAACTCCGGCTGCGATGGCCGCCTCAGCCGCAATACCGTCCCATCGGTGCAGTGATGCACGATGGTCACCATCTGATGGGTCGCCAACAGATCCCGGATGGTCGGCCAGGAGCGATAGTCGCCGTTCTCCTGCAGACGCCGCTCGATAGTGTGCACCAGATGGTAGGCCAGCAACGAGATGAAGATATGCGCGTCCACCCGTTCGGTGCGCTGATGAAACACCGGACGTATCCCCAGGGTGCTCTTCAGATAGCGAAATGAGCGTTCGATCCGTGCCAGCAGCACGTACAGCTGCCACACCTCGGCTGCCGCCAAGTCGGTGCGATCGGTGCGCAGCAGATAGGTCCCGTCAAGCTCCTCGGCAAGTTGCTGGGCCGCGTCCTTGCGCGCCCATGTTACTTCCGCTTGGCCCTTCTCATCGGTGTGCAGCTGCAGCGTGTAGTAGCGCGCCACGCGCGGATAGCGTCCTAACAGACGCCCTAGTGCCCGGTTGATCTTCTCCGGCTTCTTCAGCCGGCCGGCCGCCACCCTCACCTTGAGCTTGTCGGCGTCCTGTTCCAACCGTTGCTCGAACCGCTGCCGTATCGCGCGATCCTTGCTCGCCCGCGCGGCACTGTGGCAGAGCACGTACAGCTCACCCTGATGCCGCCGCAACTGGCCGCAGACTACGACTTTCCCCTTCCGGTCCAGTTTCACCGGCACGTATCGTGCCCGGTCAATCTCCGGAAACAACTCGTGGCGCTCGCTTTGCGAGGTGGTCACGATGTAGTGCTGACCACGCTTGCGCAGCAGCTCGAGGTTCTCGTCCGTAGCCAGCCCTCGATCCATGATCACCGTCGGCTGACTCGGCCACCCGGCGGCGCCACTGGTGCGGCAGTCCAGGCTATCGAGCATGCGTGCCATGCTGTTCTCGTCTTTGGTGTTGCCGGTGAATACTTCGTGCGCCTTGGGAAAGCCCTCGCCATCGAGTACCAGACCGATCACGACCTGCTTGCAGTCTGGTCGATGATCCCGCGAGTAGCCATGCTCCGCCTTCTCGTTGCGCGCCGCGATACCCTCGAAGTAGGTGGAACTCAGGTCGTAGAGGATGATCGTTTCATCAAGTGCGAACAGCTCTCGCTCGCGTGCTGCCAACTCGGTTTCGATCGCCACCCGGTGCTCATACAACTGATCCGAGACCCGGTAGAGTGCATCCTTCGTCACACTCCTCACGCTACCGGGCATCAGCTCATCAAGCGCCGTACGGCCAACCCAGCCGACCGTGCCCAACTCACTGCGCGGCGCTATCAGTCTGCCCACCACCTGGATCTCGGCCAACCGGCACTGCCGCTGAGAGAATCCGCAGCGCTGCAGGATACGATCGCAGCGCAGGTGCTCCCAGAACACGTGCGCGACGTATTCCGGGCCGAGTTCGCGAATCAACTCACTGCTGCTGCGTGCGGGATAGACCTCCTTCGCAGGCCCGTGTCCGTCCCGCTGAGCTTGCTGGCGCTGCTGCTTGCTGCGGATGCGTTCGGCGAACGGCGCCGCCAGTTGGTCCAGGTCAGAAGTCCCAAACGGAACCCGTTCCTGGTGATTGAGAAGATCTTCGATGCGTTCGGCCAACCGTGGCCACTCGGACTTCGGCAGATCAAGAGTGCCGAGGCTCAAGACCAGCCGCTGGCGGGGGCCTTTAGCGGTGCGTACCGACTCCAGCAGGCGGTGGTAGGTGTAGGAGCGGCCGTTGCGGGAGACCTTGAGTTGGCCGATGAACACGTGTACCAAAGATACCGAATCGGACCGGGATGGTCAAAAGACTTTCTAGTAAATATATAATGTCCGTATTGTTTATAACTACATCGACGGAATCCCTCCGTTGCACCCTTCCAGACGCTTCCTTTTCGCCTGAATCATCCCCGAAACCTGCTCATCACCCCGAAAAGTGCTCAAGTTGGGCTAGTCGTAACCGACGACCACGTGATCCGCATCTACTCCAGTTCCTCCGAGGGCGAGCACGCGCAGCGGCTGTCGGAGCCGGAGCGCGGCGAAGGCTGCCTGCTCCTGCACGAGCTGCGCCTGGACGGCTTCGTCTACCTGGAACCGGCGGGCGGCCCCGGCTCGCTGACCACCCGCCCGCTGTACCTGCGCGGCGACCGCCTGACCATCAACGCGCAGACGCCGCAGGGCCGGCTGCGGGTGCAGGTGACCGGCCCCGACTGCCGCCCGCTGGACGGTTACGCCTATGAGGATTGCGCCGGCTTTACCGGCGACGCGCACGCCTGGGAGCCGGTGTGGAGCGGCGGCCGCACCATCGGCGCGCTCACCGGCCAGGTGATCCGGCTGGAGGTGGAGCTGTTCAACGGCCGCCTGTACGCCCTGCGCGGCGACCTGCGCCCCACCTCTCCGGCCGGCCCGCGCTCCTGGATCGACACCGGAGCGGCTCCCGCGACTCTGCAGGAAGCGTGAACGAGCTCGCAGCGCTCCGATATCGATACAGCGATTGTCTTGTTGACAGCGCCAACTACCGATAGTATTAACGCATGCCAGCGGAGGTAACGAAGTATGGCGGCTCGCGATAAGAGCAACGTGGTCAGGTTTAGTCCAAAGCGCTCTCTAGTCAAGAATGGACTAAGCGAGTCCAGATTCGACAACTTCTTGTCCGGCTGCCGCATCGTGTTCTCGTTCGGTGATGTTGTGGTTTACGAGCCCCGCTCTCAAGACGCCGAGATCAGCGAGGTTTGGGGGTCCGTTGGGAACTTCATCGCTGAGGCGATGCAAGGAGTGGCAGGGTCGGACCCCGCGCTACCAGGACTCCCCGAAGACCTCTTCTCCGCACCTGTCAGCGGCGTAGTAATAAACGAACAGGAACGATCGTCAGCACCTGAAGGTCATGTCCCCGTCGTAGTCTAACGCATGGGAATCTTGGCGCGTCGGTCGTCACAGTCGGATCGCTTTCGGCTGCGACCTATCTTCTGACCACCGGAAAACCTGTAACAGGATTGATTGCCTTGCTTGTGCCGCTCACCGGCTTGGCGTCGCTATTCGTCACCACCCTCAGCAGACGGGGACGGACCCGGAAGAACGATTCCGAGGACGACGGCTGAACTGGTAGCCGAAGTCCTAACCCTGGAGGATCCGCGAAGTCCTGCATCGAGTTGTTACGTCGCAGATTTTGTCTCATGGCATTGCCACAGCGCCAGATCTGCGACACGGCGCAGCAGTCGGCACCGTTCGCCGGTGCCGCGGTCGGTGTGGAACCAGGTCTTCAGGTCGCGGATTTCCAGCAGCGGGGCATGCCGGTCGGACCTTGCCGGCACCATGGCTGTCGCGCTGTCCGCCGGCCGGTCGGTGGCCATCACGGTCCGTCCTACCCCTGGCCTACGGTGTCGGTGGCGGCGGTGAAGCCGGGGCCGCCCGCGGCCACGTAGCCGTGGCTGGCGCCGGAGCGGTCCGGACTGACCCAGAACGAGTACAGCGCCGCGTCGCGCAGGTGAAAGCGCAGCCGTACCGGGCGGCCCGCCACCGCCTCCAGGCTGCCGCCATTGCCCCAGGTCACCGCCTGCTGGGTGGCGGCGCCGGTCACCGGCACGCAGCGCTCGCCGCTCAACTGCCCGATCGCGGTGCCGGCCTCGTCCAGCACCTCCGCACGCAGCTCGCCGCCGGCCGCTGCCGCGTTCACGAACAGGTGGCTGCCGCTGAAGCGCAGCGGGCGGGTGGTCAGGGTGCCGCCCGCGGCGCCGGCGTCGTGCGACACGAAGCCGTCCCGGCGCAGCGTCGCCAGCCCGGTACTGCCGCCGGCGTACATGTTGGCGCCGAGCTTGGGCGAGATCCCGGAGAATGCGCCGAAGTAGATGTACAACTCGTCGCCCACGACCAGGCAGCCGCCGCCGCAGGAGTGGATGTAATCGCGGTTCCAGTCGCCCGGCTGGTGGGTGCCGGCGACGATCGGCGTGCGGTCGCGGCGGTCGAAGTGGAAGCCGTCGCGGCTGTAGCCCACCAGCAGCTCGGTGATCTTCGGGAAGCCCCCCTCGTCGCAGATCTCGTTGGGCGGCCCGCGGTGGATCATGAACAACCCCAGCATCAGGCTCTCGTAGCCTACCGCGTCGATGTTGTAGAGCTGGGTCCGGTGGCCGTGCTCAAGCGACGGCGGGTCGAGGTCGTCGGCGCCCGACCAATGCGCGATATCCTCCGCCTCCCAGGCGGCGCCGGCGAACAGGTCGGGGTGCTCATGGTAGCCGCGCACCCGCCCCACGCCGGGCACGCTGGTGCGCACGCTGTACACCCAGCGCCGCCGGAACGGGTTGTAGAAGATGGTGGTGTTGTCGCCGCAACGGCCGGTCGGCGCCCGCTCGGTCCAGTGGATGCCGTCCGGCGACGAGTAGGCGTGGCCGCCTACCCACTCGTTGGAGGTGTGCGCGCCGCCCAGCTCGCCGTAGCGGTACTCCGCGCCGCGCTTGCGGTGATAGGCAAACATCTTGAAGCGCTCGTCGGCGCGCTCGGTCTCCAGGTCGAGCCACACTCCGGCCCCGTCGCGCTGAAACCGCGGCCGCAGCGGCAGCACGCGGTTGGTGCCCGGCTCCACGTCCAGGTCGGGGCGCTGCCAGTTGATCCCGTCGCGGCTGGTGGCCAGGGCCGTGCCGTCGAACCAGCCGGCGTGGTACCACAGCTTGAACAGCCCGTCCGCCGGGTCGTAGAAGGCGCCGTCCTTGAACGGACACGCCACCGGGCACAGCCCGAAGTTCATCTCCAGCGGCGTCGCCGGCACCAGCACCGGGCTCGCCTCGTGCAGCACCGGCGTATGGAACACTCGCTGCAGCGTGCTGTCGGCGATCAGATACTCGTCTACCAGGAGTTGCCGCCCCACGTCGATCGGAATTACCGCCGGCGGCCGCTCCAGGTAGGGCACCGGCCCCGGCTCCCGCGACGTACGCGACAGCCCGCGCGGCGGCCACTCACCCGGCTGCTCGATCCCGTTATAGCTCACCGCTTCCGCCGCCTCCCTGCCGTCCCAGTTGCTCATATCCACCTCCGTTGCTCATCGGTCAGCCGGACCCTATTGGTAACATGCCGCCGACGGAACCGCCACTCCGTGGCGTACACCTCCAACGTGC
This sequence comes from Spirochaetia bacterium, assembly GCA_965262935.1. GTDB lineage: Bacteria > Spirochaetota > Spirochaetia > SZUA-6 > Bin103 > Bin103. Next base: position 5,125,076 of record OZ253572.1, read on the forward strand.
GCCGCCGCGCGGTAAGTTCGGCAAGGCACCCCAGGTACCCCCAGGCACGCCTCTTGGTTGATCGACCACGGGTGGTTGTATAGGCGGCATAGCCTCAGGAGGTGCCGCCATGCCACAGAACGCACAGCACATTGGAAAGCTCTTCCAGGGGGTAGCCGGGATTCTGACGGCGCTTACCGTCCTCGCCACCGTGATCTTCACGCTGCTCGGCGTGTTCGGCGTGGTCGACATGCAGGGTGTCCAGACCGAGGGGCCCGCGCTCGCGCTCGGGTACGTGGTCGCGCTTGGGGCTTTCGCGCTGAGTCCGCTGGTTGCGGTCGGCATCGTCGCCGTCGGTCTGTTCAACGCAATCGGCATCGTTGCCATCAGTGCCGGGTCCGCACGCGGCATCATTGCCATCAGCGGGGACGACGCGGGCCGCATCATTGCCATCAGCGCCGGCGGCCGCGCGTCCGGCCTCCTCATCGGCATCGGCGAGGAAGCGAGGGGCATGTTTACCGTGGCCTACTCAGGCCGAAAAGCGATGGCCTTCGGGCGCTGGCCGCGCTGGTCAGGCAACGACGCTACCTCCGACTGATTCGGTGCGCCGGCCCGGGCGCGTCACGTCATCTCCAGACGCCGTCTGGAGTTTCTCAGGAGCCGTAATCCACCACCACCTGCTCTAGCGCCGCGACGGAGCAGCCGCCGGTCGCCGTCGCAGGAAAGGGTGGAGTCGGCGATGGTCAGGCTGGCGATATCGTCCGCGGTAAACGTAACCCGCCAGAACCGCTCCGACTGGCTGTCGACCAACCCCGCGACCTAGCTGCCCCACCAATGCGGCTTGATACCGATCAGCAACGCATAGTGAACCGTCCGCTGGCTAGTGCCCATGTTCGTATGAGACTCCGTTTAACTCAGCGGGCATCTATTCTTCTCTTGATGATCCGCTTCAATTCGCTGAAGTCTCGCGGCTGTACGGCCTCATTCCTCTGCAACAGATCCCTTGTTATCTCGTTGCGCTCCTGCGCTCCGGCAATTATGTTTCCGTCTCTGTCCTCAACTCGGAACAGATTGGAACTTAGAATCTCTGCGAGCAGCTTCTTCCCCCTCATCATCTCGATCCACTTCCCAGTGCCAAATCGGAGTCGGTCTCTCTGAGAGTTCTCGGTCGTCTCACCTGTCATCCTCCTTAGAGTACCAAGAAAAGCTCGCTCAATGCTCTCATTCGAAACGTTTTGGCTAACGACATCCTGGTATAGTTCGGATAGGTGTGCGTCACTCAACGCTTGTAGTGCCTGTTCTCGCGTCGAAAACTGCTCCGGATCTCTGAACATCTTAATCCTGTTCTGCTTTAGCGTTTCGCGAACCGATACGATAACGCAATTGGCGGCTTCCAAGTACAATCTACGCTGCGCTCTCTGCAGGATACTCTCGCGAAGAACACGAGCGTCTGCGAGCAGATACTTGGAACGCGCAAGGTAGTCTGGATCCAAAAAGTAGTTCTCGATCTCTCTCTGTCGCCAAACCAGGAGATTCCGCTTCCCCGCTTCTGGGAAGTTGCTCCAGCACTGCTCTACGAAATCGTAGTCATGGTGATCTCGATCTACAAGGAAATAGTAGTTGGGATGAAACTGATGTAGTGCCTCGGCAACGCTTGTGACCGAGAATGACGCTCCCAACGGCTCAATACGAAGCTGATCCCCGAGTAGTACCCGCAGCACGGTCGGATCAATCGCATCATCTCCCCGGCCTTCAACGAACAATACGTGTCCGGCGTCGAACCGTACCTCATCGGGCCCGACGGGTGATCTAACACCAATCATCTGCTCAGGCTGTTCTCGTTGGTGAGTATGATTCGGCACTCCCGCGACACACTTGACATGACGTCCTCGGAGTGGGTCGCAAGTATGTACTGATTATCGGGTGCCAACTCCACCAGACTGGATACGAAACTACCATGCCACTCGGCATTCAGGTGCAGTTCCGGTTCGTCGATCAGTACGACCGAGGGTACGTTTCGTGTAATAAGCCAAATGAGGAACAGTGTTGATACTATTTCAATCTGACCTGAGCTCAAGCCATTAAAGGTAAACGATACTGGACGACCTGCTAATTCAATCCTTATGTCAATTTCGTCATCATCAAGTACCCTTAGCTTGCCCAGTCTGCCACCAGCATACCGTTCAATCAAGCTATTGAGCTTGTCCAGGACTCGATCTTTATCATCCCGGTGTGTGGTATTCTCTATCAAATCGGCGTTGAACATCATCTCTCTCAGCACGATACCCTTGAATACACTCTTCGATGACCTATCGTCAAACACTCCTACGTCGTATACACTTGGAGATTTGAAGATAGCATCTGGCTCAAGATGGCCTCCGGAAATCCGTCTGAAACTGTGAAATAATAGACCGTTGGGAAACATCACCGGATCAGGTATCTGGCCCAATATGTGTGGAAGAAGGTGGCTTCGTACGCCATAGTGCTCGAACACATCTGATCTCACTCTTGATCTATCGTTGAAGTGCTTGGATCCGCCATCCGCCGATACTGAACCATCACGACCCAACGTCAAGCGAATACTCTCATTCCTGTGTCCACTCCTCACTTGACCGCTTATCTTTACGGACTGCTCTCCTGCTCGAACGATGTCATCGACGCCGTTGAATGCCAGCGTGCCATCGTGCATAGCCAATAGCTTCGGAATCGCGAGCATCAGCGCGCTACACTCTAGTACCGATGACTTGCCAACGCCGTTCCGGCTACCTATGGCTACGACATCGGGGTGTCCCGAGATAGGCGACTGAGGGAACTCCAGGTCGAGTTCGTCGATACCCTTGTAGTTTCGGATTGACAGGCGATCAATCCGAAAGGGAGATTCGGCAGCGTTCATTCAACATTCCTTCTAGTGTCAATGGGCTCCTACATAGCATACAGCAGATCGTGATTGCGTTCAGGCCGGCGCAACCGCTGCAACCGCCTCTGTGCTTGATACCACTCGGACGACTACCATCCCTCCGTTTGCTGTAAACGTTGCCCTACCCACTGGCCAGCGCCCACGCCTGCGGCTCGCCGCCAGCGAAAGAGCCCTCGGAGATAGCGGCAGACCGCACAGCGCGGGATGACAGCAGCGTCGTGCTCTGCGACAATGCGCCCGTAGTGACCGTGCGCACGTTCAACACCGAGGGGCCCGTGGTGGCTGCCGACCACTACCATGTCCCGCCTCTGGAGCGGATCGATCTCGACGCGGTGCTCGGCTTGATCCGGGACAAGAAGTACTTTGTCCTGCACGCACCGCGGCAGACCGGCAAGACCTCGGCGCTGCTGGCGTTGCGGGATCTGCTGAACGGCGGCGCGCAGGGAGACTTCCGCTGCGTGTACGCCAACGTCGAGGATGGCCAGGCGATGCGCGAGAACGTGGCCGAGGGTATGCCACCGTGCTCGCCGAACTGGCGCTCCAGGCCAGCGTGACGCTGGGCGACGAGACGCTGGAGAACCTGTGGCCGGGACTACTGGAGCGCGTGGGACCGGGCTCGGCACTGCGGCAAGCGCTGCTGCGCTGGAGCATGGCCGACCCGCGGCCGCTGGTCTTGCTGATCGACGAAATCGACGCGCTGGTCGGCGACACATTGCTGGCGGTGCTGCGGCAGCTTCGCACCGGCTACGTCGACCGCCCGGCGCGCTTCCCGCACAGCATCATCCTGTGCGGCGTGCGAGACGTGCGCGACTACCGCATCCACTCCACCGCCGAGAACCGGATCGTGCTCGGCGGCAGTGCGTTCAACATCAAGGCCAAGTCGCTGAGGCTGGGCGACTTCTCGGAGCAGGAGGTGCGGGCGTTGTTGGCGCAGCACACGGCAGCGACCGGGCAGGCGTTCACGGAGGAGGCGGTGCGGCTGGTCCTGACGCGCACCGCCGGGCAGCCGTGGCTGGTCAACGCGTTGTGCCGTGAGGCATGCTTCGAGGATGAAGCGGGGCGCGATCGCTCCCGCCCGGTCACGGAGCGCGCCATCCTGGAGGCGCAGGAGCGCCTGATCCTGGCGCGCGTCACCCACCTCGACAACCTTGCCGACAAGCTGCGCGAGGAACGCGTACGGCGTGTGGTGGAGCCGATTCTGACCGGCGCCGACGAGCAGGCGTGGTCGACCGAGGATGTCGCCTACGTCTGCGACCTGGGACTGGTGGCGCAGGAGGCAGACGGCACGCCGCACATCGCCAACCCGATCTACGCCGAGGTGGTGCCGCGGCATCTGAACTACGCGGTGCAGGCGGGCCTGCCGCAACAGATGGCGTGGTACGTGGGCGCGGACGGCGCGCTGGACGTGGAGGGCCTGCTCGCGGCGTTCCAGGCGTTCTTCCGCGAGCACTCCGAGCACTGGACGCAGCGCTTCGAGCGGTACCATGAGGCCGGCCCGCAGTTGCTGCTGCAGGCGCACCTGCAGCGCATCGTCAACGGCGGCGGGCGGATCGAGCGGGAGTACGCGCTCGGGCGCGGGCGCACCGACCTGCTGATCGTGTGGCCGCACGGCGGGCGCGAGCGCCGCTTCGTGGTGGAGTGCAAGGTGCTGCGCAAGGGGTTGGAGCGGGCCATCGCCGAGGGGGTGGAGCAGACCCGCGGCTATATGGACCGCTGCGGGGCGGAGGCGGGCCACCTGATCGTGTTCGACCGCGCGCCCGAACGACCCCTGGGCGGAAAAGATATTCCGCCGCGCGCCGTCAGGAGATGGCGTGCCGATCACGGTCTGGGGCATGTAGCGCCAAGCACGGCTTCGGGTCACGCGGCTCGCCGGCCAGAACGTCGCGCGCGGCTAGAGTCGCGCCACTCAGGCGTCCTCCTTATCTCCGATGTGATTCTCGATCTCCTGCCGATGGGAACGTACGTACGCCCATGCGTTGGTCAGGTCTTCCGCTCGGAGCGTAGGGTAAGCGCGCAGCAACTCGGCCTCGCTGGTACCCAGCCGCCGCGCCTGCTCCAGTATCCAGACCGGTATTCTGGTTCTGACGATGCACGGGTCTCCGCCGCAGACCCCCAGGCTGCTCTCGATCCCGGGAAGGGCATCGCCCACGTCGCGCGCAACCCATTGCAGGACCTGTGCCTTTTCCGCTCTCGTCATGGTTGTCAGAAGCTTCTCGACCTGTCCGAGTGCGCTCATCGTTTACCTCGAACCCCGTCTGCAGAACTTGCCCCGGTGAAGGGTCGATGTCAACGGGCGAACCAAGACCAGCAGCGATCGGTCACTTGATCGATACGGTGTCGAGGCCGCCTTCGCCCATCTGGCGGAAGTAGCGCTGGAACAGCAGGAAGATCACGACGGGGGCGATGATGAAGATCACCGACACCGCCATCATCAGGTGGTGCTCCGGCGCCTGCTCGGTGGCCTCGTTGAGCAGCGCCAGGCCGACGCTGACGGTGCGCATCTGCTTGCTGTTGATGAACAGCACCGGCCGGATCAGATCCTCCCAGTTGGCCAGAAAGATGTAGATGCCCACGGTGGTAAGCGCCGGGCGCGACAGCGGCAGCAGCAGGTGCCAGTAGATCTGGAAGAAGGTGCAGCCGTCCATCTTGGCGGAGTCGTCCAGCTCGCGCGGAATGCCCATGTAGTACTGGCGCATCAGGAACACGAAGAAGCCGGGCACGGCGAGAAAGAACGGCACCGTGAGCACGGTGTAGGTGTCGATCCAGCCGAGCCAGCGGAACAGCACGAAACTGGGGATCATGTAGGCCGCGAACGGCAGCATCATGGTACCGAGCACCACGGCGAAGATCAGGTTGCGGCCGGGGAACTCCAGCCGCGCCAGGGCGAACGCGGTCCACGACGCCACGAGGCCGCCCGCGATCACGTTGATGCCGGTCACCAGGATGGTGTTGAGGAAGTAGCGCCCGAACTGGTAGGTGGTGAGCCCCACCAGGTAGTTGTGCCACTGCGGCACGCGCGGCAGCCAGGCGAAGTCGTACACCTCGTTCTGGGTCTTCAGGCTGGCCGAGACCATCCAGAACAGCGGTATCAGCACCGCCAGCACGATGGCGATCACCACCACGTAGGTGCCCGCCTGCCCGACGGCGTGGCGCGTGCGTGCCGCCGACAGGGTCGAGGCCATCAGCCGCTCCCCATCAACCGGCCGCCGCCGGCCGGCCCGCTGCCGTCATCACGACGCACCGCGGTAGAACACCCAGGAGCGCGAACTGCGCAGCAGCCCGAAGGTCATCAGCGCGATCAGGAAGAACAGCACCACCGTCAGCGACGAGGCGTAGCCGAACTCGAAGTACTGGAACGCGGTGCGGTAGACGTTGAACACGAAGAACAGCGTCGCCTTGTTGGGGCCGCCCTGAGTCATCACGAACACCGGCGCGAAGTACTGGAAGTTGCCGATCACCCCCACGATCAGGTTGAACAGGATAATCGGCGTCAGCAGCGGCAGCGTGATGCGCAGGAAGCGCCGCCAGGCACCCGCGCCGTCGATCGCCGCCGCCTCCAGCAGTTCGCCCGGAATCGCCTCCAGCCCGATGATGTACAGGATCATCGCCGCCCCCGACTGCCACAGGAACATCAGCCCCAGCCCCGCCAGCGCCCACTGCTGCGAGAACAGCCAGCCCGGCCCGGCGATGCCGAGCAGCTCCAGGAAGCGATTGATCAGCCCCACCTCCGGGTTGAGCACGCGCGCGAACAGGATCGCCAGCGCCACCCCCGGGATCACCGCCGGGATGTAGATGATGGTCGAGAACAGGTTCTGGTTGGTGCGGATGCGGTTGACCAGCAGCGCCAGCGCCAGCGCCACCACCACCCGTGCCGGCAGTGCCGTGAACACGAAAGTGGAGGTGACGCGCAGCGACTGCCAGAAGTCGAAATCGCCGAACGCGCGGGCGTAGTTGGCCAGTCCGTGCCACTTGATGGCGCCGATGCCGTTCCACTCGTACAGCGACAGCAGCACCGCCCCTGCCATCGGCCCCGCCAGGAAGACCAGAAACCCGATCAACCACGGCGCCATGAACACGTAGGCGGCGATGATCTCCTGCCGCTTGATCGGGGTCACGCCGCCTCTCTACGCCTAGAAGCCGTCGTCGAGGAGCGACTGCACTTCCTCCTTGATCGACTGCATCGCCTCTTCGGGAGTGACCTCGTTCTGCCAGATGAGCGCAAGCTGGTCGTCGAGCAGAGTGCCGATGCGACCCAGGTTGGGCACGATCGGATCGGTTACCACCGCTTGTTTGAGGGCGTCCACGCGGATCCAGTTGTTGGGCGGCGCGCCCTCGGGCCCGGCACGGAACTCCTCGGTGTTGGCCACGTGCTGAAGCGGCGGGTTGTTGAACCCGGAGGAGATGCTGAAGAAGCCCTGGCCCACCGGACCGTTGATCAGGTTGACGAACTCCCAGCCGTGCCCCTGATGCTTGCTGGAAGCCATCACCGCCAACCGACCGCCATACAGCGGCGCCCAGCTCCCGGCCGGACCCTGCGGCAGAAACTGAATATCCCACGGATCCTGCATGTCGTAGATGGTGGGCATCTCGAACGTGTGCAGCATGTACATCGCCGCCGAGCCGTTCGCGAACATGCCGATCTGGCCGCCGAACGCCTCCTGCTCCGCCGGCGTCGGATGGGCGCCGTGCTCGTAGATCAGGTCCTGCATGAACTGCAGCGCGGCCAGCGTCTCCGGCGAGTCGCCCGTGAAGGTCATCGTTTCGGTATCGATGATGGCGCCGCCCCACGCCGCCGGCATGGCGCCGGTGATGCCGAAGCGACCGCGATTGATCCCGTTGACCCCCCACTGGTTGTCCGGCTCCGACAGCTTCTTGGCCGCCTCCAGGAACTCGCCCTCCCAGGTCCAGTCCGCGGTGGGATGGGCTACGCCCGCCTCGTCGAACAGACGCTTGTTGAAGGCCAGGATGGTGGTGCCGGTGCCCAGCGGCGCCTGGTACAGCGCCTCGCCGCGGTTGTAGAAGCCGTCCGAGGACAGCATGGTGAACCAGCCGTCGTAGAGACCGCGCTGCGGATCGAAGTAGCCGAGGTCGCTCATCTTGTCGGTCAGCTCCACCAGCATGCCGTCCAGCTCCAGCGTCAACGGGCTGTTGATGTTGATCACGTCCGGCGGCGTGCCGCCCGCGATCATCGCCAGCAGCTTGTTGGTGTACTCGCCGCCGGGAATGTTGATCAGCTCGATGAACACGTTGGGGTTCGCGTCCTGGTAGGCGTCGGCGGAGTTCTGGAACGCGTCCGCCTTGACCGCGCCGCCCCAGAACGTGGTGACCAGCTTGACCGGCTCATCACTGTCGGCGGCGGCGGTGTCGTCGGAGCCGGCGGCAGCCAGCGGCAGCGCCGCCAGCAGGCCGGCGGCGATCATCAATAAAACGTGTCGATACATTGTTGCTCCTTTCCTTGTCGAACCCTCCATGGGCCGATGGACATTGCTCGTATGTTAGGCATTGACCGGCGGTCACGCAACAGGGACCACGCCTTCCACGCCTTCCGATTGTTTTGACGTCGACGGACGTTCCGGCGAAAATATCCACACAAACTACACACTGAACCGATTCGGGAGGAACGAATGAAGGCCCATCCGATCATGATCGCCGCTCTGTTGCTGGTCGCAGCGGGGGCGGCGTTCGCCGCGGGCGCGGAGGAGAGCGCAGCCGGTCAGACCCCAGCCGGAATGGAAACCGGCGAGCTCATCGTCTACAACACGCCGGCCGATTACCAGACCGCGACCGGCCGGCAACTGCCCGCCTACAACGAGGCGCCGGCGCTGGCGGCCATGGTGGCGGACGGCTCGCTGCCCCCGGTAGAGGAGCGCCTGCCCGACGAGCCGCTGGTGATCCAGCCGCTGGAACGGATCGGCTCCTACGGCGGCATCTTTCGAACCGGCACCATCGGTCCGGAGATCAGCGGCTTTCCCGCCGAATCGCTGCGCTGGGAGAACATCATCCAGGTGGCGTCCGACACGACCGCGCTGATCCCGAACATCGTCAAGGGCTGGGACTTCAACGACGATCTGAGCACCATCACCTTCAACCTGCGCGCCGGCATGAAGTGGAGCGACGGCGCGCCGCTCACGGCGGACGACTTCCTGTTCTGGTACGAGGACGTGATCGTCAATGACGAGCTGACCCCGGCCAAGCCGCGCGTACTGGCCCCCGGGGGCACCCTATTCACGGTCACCAAGGTGGACGACGTCACCATCCGCTGGGAGTTCCCGACACCCTACCCCGCCGTGCTCAGCATCGTGGCGGCGCGTGACGCGTTCAGCAGCCCGATCTCCGGGCCCTACGCGCCGCGCCACTTCCTGGAGCAGTACCACGCCGCCTACAACGCCAACGCGGACAGCGACGCCAAGGCGGCAGGCTACGACAGCTGGAACGTCCGGTTTTCGTTCATCCAGAACTACAGCGCCGCCCTCAACACGCCCGAGCTGCCGCTGGTCCATCCCTGGACCCTCGGCGAGGTGGATGACTTCGGCAACAAGCACTACCTCCGCAATCCCTACTACTGGAAGGTGGACATCGTCGGCAATCAGCTCCCGTACGCGGACGGCATCACCAAGCTGCTGTTCGAGAACCGCGAGGTGCTGGACCTGAAGATCGTTTCCGGCGAGATCGACATTGCCTCGCGCAACCTGCCGGTGGCCAATTTCAGCCTGTACAAGAACGGCGAGCAGGAGGGCGACTACCGCGTGATCCTGGGCGACGGCGTGCGCGGCTCGGCGTCCGCGGTGCAGCTCAACCAGACGGTGACGGACCCGGTGAAGCGCGAGGTGTTCCAGAACGAGCACTTCAAGCAGGCGATGTCCCTGGCCATCGACCGGCAGGAGATGAACGATCTGCTGTTCTTCGGGCGGGCGACGCCGCGCCAGACCACCACCATCCCCAGCACCAGCTTCTACGAGGACTGGATGGGCGAGTACTACGCGCAATACGACCTGGAGCGCGCCAACCGGATGCTCGACGAGATCGGTCTGGCGGAGCGGGACGGCGACGGCTATCGGCTGCTCCCCGACGGGCGCACGTTCACCATCCTGATCGAGACCGGGCCGTGGGAGAACTATCCCCAGATCGCCGAGATGATCGCCGGCTACTGGAACGACGCCGGCATCAAGGCCAAGGCCAAGACCATCGCCGCCGGGCTGGCGGGACAGAAGGTGCGCGCCAACGAGTCGGAGGCACAGCTCCAGGGGTTCGCCAACGTGTCCGAACTGCAGATCCACGGCAACGCCAGCCGCTTCACGCCGCCATGGATCCGCAACGCCCAGCCGTGGGCGACCTGGATCGCCACGGGCGGCGAATCCGGCGAGGAGCCGCCGCCCGAGGTCAAGCAGATCGTGGCGACTGCGGATGCGTTTCGCAGCACGGTGCCGGGCAGCGAGGAGTACATGCGACTCGGCCGGGAGCTGCTGGACCTGAACATCCGCGGCCTGTACGCCATCGGCACGGTGGGACTGGAGCCGATGCCGGTGGTGATCAAGAACTACGTGCGCAACGTGCCCTCCGGCGGCATCATCGCCTGGGACTTCTACTTCTGGACGCCGTATCAGGCCAGCACGTTCTTCATCGACAAGTAGCCCGGAGCCCTATCCGGGCGGGGCACATGAGCTGATGGCGCGCCGGACGTCCGCATGACCGCATGACCGCGTTCATCGTGCGCCGCGCCATCTACATGGCGCTGGTGGTGGTGCTGCTGTCGCTGGTGTCGTTCATGGTGATTCAGCTCCCGCCCGGCGACTACCTCACCACGTACATCGAGCAGCTCGTCATGAGCGGCGCGGTGGTGGACGAGGCGGAGGTGGCGGCGTTGCGCGACACCTACGGGCTGCATCTGTCGCCGTTCGGCCAGTACCTGCGCTGGTTGCGCGGCTTCGTGCGCGGCAATTTCGGCATGTCGTTCCAGTGGAATCGGCCGGTCGGCGAGCTGATCGGCAACCGGTTGCTGCTGACCGTGGTGCTGTCGACGGTCACGCTCATATTCACCTACGCGCTGGCGATTCCGATCGGCATCTACGCCGCCACCAACCGCTATTCGCTCGGCGACTACGCGGTTACCAGCGTCGGCTTCATCGGCCTGGCCACCCCCAACTTCCTGCTGGCGCTGATCCTGATGTTCCTGTTCTTCAAGCTGTTCGGGATGTCGGTGGGCGGACTGTTCTCGCCGCAGTACCTGAGCGCGCCGTGGAGCGTGGGGCGGGTGATCGACCTGCTCGCGCACCTGCCGATTCCGGTGATCGTGATCGGCACCGCCGGTACCGCCGGGCTGATCCGCATCATGCGCGCCAGCCTGCTCGATGAACTGGCGAAGCAGTACGTGATCACCGCCCGCGCCAAGGGGGCGCGGGAACTGGTGCTGCTGTTCCGCTACCCGGTGCGGGTGGCGATCAACCCGATCGTCAGCACGGTCGGCTGGGTGCTGCCCAACATCGTCTCCGGCGCCACCATCGTGTCGATGGTGCTGAGCCTGCCGACGACCGGCCCGCTGTTGTTCCAGGCGCTGCTGAGCCAGGACATGTTCCTGTCGGCGACCATCCTGATGCTGCTGTCGGTGCTTACCGTGGTCGGCACGTTTCTCTCCGACGTGCTGCTGGCGGTGCTGGACCCGCGCATCCGGGTGAGCTGAGCCGATGGCACGAGGCACCCGGCCGCGCTCCGCCGGGCACGAACCCTATGTGATCTCCGAGGTGCCGGTGGCTGGCGCGGCCCGCGTCGGCCGCGCGGGGGGCGCCGGGGTGGAGCGTGATGAGCGCTACTACCTGGCCTCGCAGTGGCAGCTCATGTGGCGCAAGTTCCGCCGCCACCGGCTGGCCATCGTCGGCGGGGCGACCGTGCTGCTGTTCTACGCGGCCGGCATCTGCGCCGGCTTCCTGTCGCCCTACGATCCGCAGCAGCGGCTCGCCAAGCTCAAGGATCACCCGCCGATGCGGCTGCGCCTCGTCGACGCCGACGGCCGCCTGCACCTGCGCCCGTTCGTGTACCGCATCGACACCAGCCAGGATCCCGATACCTGGGAGCCGATCTTCGTCGAGGACACCTCGACCCGCTACTCGGTGCGGTGGTTCAGCCGCGGTTGGGAGTATCGCTTCTGGGGCCTGTTCCCCAGCCGGCTGCACCTGTTCACGGTCGAGCCGCCCGGCGCCCTGTTCCTGCTCGGCGGCGATACCCTGGGACGCGACCTGTTCTCCCGCAACCTGCACGCCGCCCGCCTGTCGCTGTCGGTGGGGCTGATCGGGGTGGCCATGAGCTTCGTGCTCGGCTGCATCGTGGGCGGGCTGGCCGGATTCTACGGCGGCACCGTCGACCTGCTGGTGCAGCGGCTGATCGAGTTTCTCATCGCCATCCCCAAGATCCCGTTATGGCTGGCGCTGGCGGCGGCGCTACCGGCTGAATGGCCGGTGGTGCGGGTCTACTTCGGCATCACCATCCTGTTGTCGCTGGTGGGCTGGACCACCCTGGCGCGGGTGGTGCGCGGCAAGCTGCTGCAGGTGCGGGAGGAGGACTTCACGATGGCGGCCAAGGTGGCGGGCGCCAGCGACGGCCTGATCATCGTGCGCCATCTGCTGCCCAGCTTCATCAGCTACCTGATCGTCAACATCACCCTGGAGGTGCCGCAGATGATTCTCGGCGAGACTGCCCTCAGCTTTCTGGGGGTGGGTCTGCGGGAGCCGGCGATAAGCTGGGGGGTGCTGCTGCAGGACGCCCAGAACATCCGTACCATCTCGCTGCACCCGTGGCTGTTGCTGCCCGCGTTGTTCGTGGTGGTCCTGGTGCTGGCGTTCAACTTCGTCGGCGACGGCCTGCGCGACGCCGCCGATCCCTACACCTGAGCCGGCCCCGGAACGCTCCAGTGCGGTGTCATAGCCACTTGGCTACCGCGCAGTTCGAATCCTCTCGCCAAGGCGGGCACGCCGTACGCCCGGCTCGTGCCGCTGCAAGCCCCTGCTCCGCGAACACTGGGACGCTACCGCGACCGCGACGGTTCGGTGCCCGATTTTTTCTTCGAGCCCCTCGATGAAGCCGAACTGGCCTCCTGGGAGGGTGGCGGGTGATCCTCCTGCTCGACACGTGCGCGCTGCTGTGGGCGTGGGCGGAGCCGGAGAAGCTCAGCGGCCGGCTCCAGGGCTTCCTCCAGGACCCGCACAACCAGATGTGGGTCAGCGCCGCCAGTGCCTGGGAGATCGCGACCAAGCATCGTATCGGGCAGTACCCCGCCGGCGGCGCCATCATCGCGGAGTGGAGCGACCGGATCGCTCGCGACGGGTTTCGCCAACTGGACATGTCCTGCGCCCATGCGTTGCGTGCAGGCTCCCTTTCCGGTCGCGCTGGCCCCATGGAAGGAGATGAATGGAACCCAACGTGACCCCCGCTGGAACGTCGCTGAAAACAGCACTGGACATCGTGCGGGCGCGGCTCATCAGGACGCTGCCGGGCGAACCGTGGCAGGGTGTCCGCGCCTGATGGGAGCATGCTTGTGGCGCGCCGCAGCCAAGCAGGGTCCGGTTGATCAACATTCGCCCGGCGGTGCAACGTAAACGACCAGCGGGACCAGCGGGATCGGGGGGTTTCGAGTGCCTAGCCACGTTGGGACGCTGGCATTGGATGCAACGATGAAAGCCAGGACAAATCCATACTGCGACGCGCTCGGGATCGGGATTCCGAATCTTGAGGAGGCCAAGGACAACCGGGATGCCAACTACTTCAGGCTACTGATCGTGGTGCTCCTGGAGCGAGGCGAACCCGTTACCCTGCAGGAAGCCGCGCAGCGCTTGGAGGAGGCTGGGGTGGCGCCTGCCGCGCATGCCCTGGCTTCGCTGAAGCGGTGCAGGCCGGGGCGTGCTCCGATCTACCGCGATGGCGACCAGTATGCGCTGGATCCCCACGCCGCCGAGGCCGGTTATTGGGGCATTCGCCTTGGCTTGCGCCCATTGAAGGCTGCGTCGCCCGTGGATCGCCCCGCGCCAGAACCACTTCCCACCGTCCCCACCGTCGATGCTCCGTTGACGGCGGCGCATCTCGATGAAGCATGGCGAGACGGCGTCCCGAGCAACTGGTCCGCACAGCGCGTGGTTCTCTGCGTCCTGGATGCGCACGGCACGGCCATGGTTCCGAAGGACGTGATCTCGTTCGTGTCGGCTCGCAGCCAGTGGCATCCCGTCCGGGCCAAGTCGGAAAGCCACTGGCGACGTGGATCTGCGATTCGAGCACGAGAGGACGGTCGTTGGGAACTCGACCCCGACCACGATGCGCTTCGCTCTGCACGGCAAGCGGTCATCGACAGGATCGAGACCGGCAGGCGCTGGGCACATCTGCAACGCGATCCGGCGGTGATTGCAGCCGATCGAAAGCGCTTCGAACGCGAGCGCGAGGCGCACGCCAAAGAGCTCGGCCGCATGCGACGGGCGTTGGTGCACGCGTTTCCCGCCAGGAAACCTGAGGCGCTGGTGCTGGTCGATGTTGCCGAGCGGGATATCGACACCTTCGTGGGAGACGAAATCGGGGGCGCGGTGCAGAAGCTCGCCGCCTATGACATCATCGCCGCCATCGACGTGCGTACGCTGCTGCGGACGTTGCGCTTCGAGCCCGGGGACCGTCGCCTCGGCGAGTTGGGACCTCCGCAGAAGACAAGGACACTCAACAGGAGCGGACGGACACTCAAGATCACGACGAGTCTGTTGGTACAGGGCTCGTGCGGCATCAGCCGCCCGTTCGGCGACGCGAAGAAGATGCGAGAGTACCTCGCCGGCGGCGAGCTGACGAAGCTGCGGCGCCGGCTCGAAGCCGACGCCAAGTCGCTGTACGCCATCTATCAATATGGGCGCCTGCATGGCACCGTGCGGCTACGCTGGGGTTTTCTGGACGAATATCTCTCCGTCCCATGGGTGCACCGGGATGAGGCTACGCTCTACAACCTCAAGGATCAGTGTTACCAGCATGGCGTCCCCCTCGAGGTCGTCGTTGGCAGTGCACCCGGCTGGGCCGACCCATGGTCGCGGGCACAGTTGGCCCATGTGGAAAAGGAGCAGGACGGTTGGCGGTCGTGGTTGGTCGATGACTACGGCAGCGTGATCCACGAGGATGAGATCCAGCTCGCCCGCCTATCGGACTCCAGATAGGATCTGTTCCAGGTCGTCGAGCGCGGCCGGTCGGTAGAGGACTCTCAACCGGTGTGTTGCTCAGCCCGCTTGCGTGCGATGAACTCATCCCAGTCGAACGGAATTGCCGGTCCGCTGGCCTCGCCTGCCAGCAGTGCCGCCCGTAGCGCACCCCGTTTCGTCTCTTCGTCCTCCAGCGAAGTGTCAGGTCGCCGAGTTGCAAGCAGGAGTCTCACCCTGATCCGATCAGTTAACTGACTAATGTCTGCCGGCGGCGGAGCTGCATGCCGGGTGGGCCGGAAGCGGCGATACGCCTCCGGCCTCACCCGACCGAAAAACGACTACTGGAAGTCGTCGTAGGTCTTCTGCATCACCTCGAGGTAGTGGGCCAGGCGCAGGCCTTCGAAGCCCCGCACATAGGAGTCCCACTCGGTGTCGAGGTCACGCTGGCCGGTGATGAACGCCACGGTGTTCTGCTCGACGTAGGTCTGGATCTCCACCTGCAGCTGCGCGGTCAGTTGCGCGTCCTCCGGCGAGAAGTACATCGACCCCGGCACCACCTCGGCGGGCACGTGGTCGATGTACTTGTCCGACTCCACCACCAGGAAGCGCTCGTAGCCCAAGCGCGTCATGATGTCCTGGCTGGCGGCCCAGCTGTTGAACAGGGCCTTGTGCCAGAACCGGAACTCGGTGTGCCACTTGTAGTTGGTCACCTCGCTCATGGGCGGCGGCGGCAGCTTGATGTAGACGGCGGGCTCGCCGTCGAGGCCGCGGTCGTCCGGGCCTGCCCAGTCCCAGTAGAAGCCGTCGGATACGTGCCCGCGCAACCCGGACCCCATCTCCAGGGTGCCCTCCGTGGTGTAGAACCAGTTGGCCAGCTCCATGGCGCGCTGCTGCACCGCCGCGCTCGCCTTGTTGGTGATCGCAAAGCGGCCGAAGTTGGGCATGTAGGGCCGGTAGGCGGTCAACTGCACGCCGCCCGGGCCGAGCAGCGGCGGCACCACGCGGTACTGCTGCCAGATGCCCTCCTCCTGCGCCCCCATCAGGGCGTGGCCGGCGGCGTAGGCGCCGACGATCAGGTCGTCCGGCCGGTTGGCCAGCGCCCGCAGGGTATCTCTCGAGTTGGTGAACGCCTCGCTGTCGATCAGGCCGCTGGTGTACAGGCGGTTGATCCAGCGCAGGCCGTCGCGCCACTCGGGCTTGTCGGGCGTGAACACGATGGTGCCGTTGTCGGCGGTCAGGAAGCGCTGCCCGTCGGTGTAGATGAACGCCGACATCAGGAAGTCCTGCACGTCGGCGGACCAAGTGTTGACCGCGCCGGTAAGCGGGATCTCGTCCTGCTTGCCGTTGCCGTTCGGATCGTCATCCCGGAACGCCGTCAGCACCGCCTCGTACTCGTCGGTGGTGCCGGGCATGTCGAGGCCGAGCTTGTCCAGCCAGGTGGTGTTGATCCAGTGCTTCTGGTTCACGCTGCAGTGGTAGCACTCCTCCACCGCCGGAATGCTGTAGATGTTGCCGTCCGGGGTCACCATCCACTTCTGCAGCACCGGCAGGAGCTCCCACGCCTTCTCGATGTCCGGCCCGTGGTTGGCGATCAGGTCGTTGATTGGAATCAGCACCCCCTGCCCGCCGTACTTCATCTGGTCGGCCGGGCTGAACTGGCCGTCGAAGAAGATGTCGGGATAGGTGCCGCTCGCAAGCAGCAGGTTCTGCTTCTCCAGGCGCGCTTCGCCCGGAACCACGGTCAGGTCGAAGCTCACGTCGAACTTCTCCTGCAGGTAGTCGGTGTACCGGTTCTCACCCGGAGCCATCGACTGCTGCCGCTCTCCCAGGGTGATGAACATGCTCATGACGAGCGGCCCGTCCCCCGCCGCCGCGGATTCCCCTTCCGCTCCGGCCGCCGCGTACGCGGCCGCGAAAAGGAACAAAATTAACGCAATGCACGAGATTTTTCTCATCGTGCCACCTCCAAATATGTTTCACCGGCCATCCGGCCGATGCTCGTGTGCCCCTGATGCCCGCTGCCAGGCGGACATCAGCCCTTGAGAGAACCGATCATAATGCCTTTGATGAAATACCGCTGCACGAACGGGTACAGCGCCAGCACCG
This sequence comes from Spirochaetia bacterium, assembly GCA_965262935.1. Taxonomy (GTDB): domain Bacteria; phylum Spirochaetota; class Spirochaetia; order SZUA-6; family Bin103; genus Bin103. The sequence continues at coordinate 5,142,227 of OZ253572.1, forward strand.
GCGCGCTCGCCACCACGATGAGGGAAAACTTCATCAGGTCGGCGAGCCCCTGGCGCATCAGCTCTTCGCTCACCTCTACCGCCATTTCCTGGGTCTGATTCAGGATCAGGATGTTGCGCAGCACGATCTGCAGCGGATACAGCCGCGCGCTGCTCAGGAACATCAGCGCGTGGAAGTAGCGGTTCCAGTGCGCCACCGCGTACATCAGGGTCAGCACCGCGACAATCGGCTTGGACAGCGGCAGCACCACCGCCCACACGAAGTAGGTGTCGCGGCAGCCGTCGATCGCGGCCGCCTCCGCCAGCTCGTCGGGAATCGAGGTCTGGAAGTAGGTGCGCGCGATGATCACGAACCACACCACCAGCGCCTCCGGCAGCAGCATCGCCCAGCGCGTGTTCATCAGGCCGAGCTTGAGCACCACCAGGTAGAGCGGTATCAGCCCGCCGCTGAACAGCATCGTGAACACCAGGGTCATCATCAGGAAGTTGCGCCCGAAGAAGTCGGAGCGCGACAGCGGGAACGCGATGCACACCGTCAGCACCACGTTGATGATGGTGCCGAAGAAGGTGTAGACCGCGCTGTTGGCGTAGCCGATCAACACCGAGCGGTGCTCGAACACCGCCTGGTAGCCGAGCAGCGAGGGTTCGACCGGCAGCAGCCACACCCGGCCGGAGATCACGGCACTGGTGGAGCTGAACGACGCGCTGACGATGAAGATGAGCGGGTAGATCACGGAGATCAGCACGAGGGTCAGGAAGATGACGATCACCGTCAGGAACACGCGATCGACGCGCGATTCCCTGATTCTCATGCGGCGGCGCGGCAACGCGCGGCCCGCCTGCTCGACCGTTCCTACCATAAGCTGTTGTTCGAGATCCTCCTGGCGGCGGCGTTCACGCCGACGAGCAGGATGAAATTGATGACCGAGTTGAACAGCCCCACCGCGGACGCGAAGCTGAAACTGGCGTTGATGATGCCGATCTTGTAGACGTAAGTCTGGATGATCTCCGACGCCGAGATGTTCACCGGGTTCTGCAGCAGGTAGATCTTCTCGAAGCCGACCTCCATGATCTCGCCGAACTCCAGGATCAGCAGGATCACCATCACCGGCATGATGCCGGGGATGTCGACATGGATGATCTTCTGCAGGCGCGATGCCCCGTCGATGCGCGCCGCCTCGTACAGCTCGGGATTGATGCTCGCCAGCGCCGCCATGTAGATGATGGCGCCGTAGCCGGCGTGCTGCCAGATGTCGGACAAGGCGTAGACGAATTTGAATTTGCTGGCCACCGCCAGGTAGTTGACCGGCTGCACTCCGGCCGCCCGCATCAGCACACCGAACAGGCCGAGCCTCGGGTTCAGGAACAGGATGATCATCGACGCCATCACCACCGTGGAGATGAAGTGCGGCGCGTAGGTGACCATCTGCACCGACCGCTTGAAGGAGCGTCGGCTGATCTCGTTGAGCGCCAGCGCCAGGATGATCGGGGCCGGGAAGCCGAGCAGCAGCCGGGTAATGCTGATGGAGAAGGTGTTCTCGATCAGTCGCCAGAAGCTCGGCGACTCGAAGAAGCGCGTGAACTCGCGCAATCCGACCCAGGGGCTGCCCCACATGCCCTGGATGACGTTGAAGTCCCGGAACGCGATCTGGGCACCCACCATGGGCACGTACTTGAAGATGACGAAATACGCCATCGGAACCAGCACCAGCAGGTAGTACTCCCAATGCTTGAGTATCCGCCTGCTGATTCTCGTGGCGTTGCGCCTGCGCAGGGATGTGACTGCTCGCGCCTCGGCCAGCATCGTGGCGTTCAGTGCTAACCGATCCGCCACCCCCCTGTCAAACGCGACCGGCACGTGGGGCACGTGGGATGCGGCTGGAGATCGGCGATCCGAGGCCGGCTGCCGGCGTGACGCTCAGAGCTTGGCGGCCACTCCGCCGTCGATATTGATGGTCTCGCCGTTGATGAAGCGGGACTCCTCGGATGCCAGGAACAGTGCGAGGTTGGCCACGTCTTCGGGATAGCCGGGCCCCTTCACGATCTGGGCGAAGTCGAACATGGACTCGAACACGTGGTGGCCGCCGTCGGCATCGTTGATGGTGCCGCGCGTGGCACCGGGAGTCATTATCTGGCCGGGACGTATGCCGTTGACGCGGATGTTGTGCTTGCCGCCGACACCGGCCATGAAGCGGGTGAGCGCATCGACGCCCGCCTTGGCGGCGTAGTAGGAAGATGAGGCAACTCCGAACTCATCGAGCATCTTCGGGCTGAAGCCGCGCTGGGCCGCGAGCGATGACATGTTGACGACGGCGCCGCCGCCGGCACCGATGAGGTGTGGCCAGACCGCGCGACTCATATAGAAGGTGCCCATCAGGTTCAGGTGGACAACGCGACTGAATTGCTCGGTCGACTCATCAGGGAACGTGCCACCGCCGCCGCCGCCGGCGTTGTTGATGAGGATATCGACGGCGCTATGGGTCTCTGCCGCTGCGGCTACGGCCGCCTCGACGGAGGCCACCTCCGACACGTCACAGGCGATGAAGGTGGCGATGCCGCCCTCGTCTTGAATGCGAGCCGCGACCGCACGGCCCTGCGCTTCACGGCGGGCCATCAAGATGACCTTCGCGCCCTCGGCGGCAAACGCCCGCCCAATGCCCTCGCCGATGCCGCTGTTACCGCCGGTGATGATCGCGACCTTGCCGCTCAGTCTGTCTGCCATCTGCTAGCTCCTGTGTGTCCGAAGTCGCCGGCTGCTGCGCAGCAGCATACGCGCGCGCGGCGACAAATGCCATCATCCACAGAAACCGCTGAACCGATACCGCGGCTGACTGCCCTAGGCGGCTTCGAAGTCGATAATCGAGCGGATCACCTTGCCGGCCTTCATCGCTTCGAAGCCCTCGTTGATCTGTTCCAGGCGGATGCGCCGCGAGATCCAGTCATCCAGGTGCAAGCGGCCCTGCAGGTACAGCTCGATGAGGCGCGGCATGTCGACGCGGAAACGGTTGGAGCCCATCGACGAGCCCTGCAGCCGGCGCTCGCCGAGCAGGGCGTACGCGTGCAGCTCGATCTTCTCGTCGAACGGCACCATGCCCACGACGGTGGCGGTGCCGCCGACGGCAAGCATCTGAAACGCCTGCTCGGCGGTCGCCTTCAGGCCGATGCACTCGATCGCATGGTGCACCCCGCCGCTCGTCATCTCGACGATGCGCTCCACCGGGTCGCCGTCGGACGGGTCGACCTGGTCGGTCGCTCCGAGCTTGGCCGCGGCCTGCAGCTTGGCCTGGTTTGTGTCCACCGCGATGATGCGCCCCGCCCCGGCGATGTAGGCGCCGTTGACCGCGGCCATGCCGACGCCGCCGCAGCCGATCACGGCCACCGTCTCGCCCGGCCGGACCTTGGCCGTGTTCACCGCGGCCCCGAAACCGGTCATCACCCCGCAGCCGATCAGCGCGGCACGGTCGAGCGGCATCTCGTCGCGTATCTTCACGATCGCGTTCTCGTGCACCAGCATCTGCTCCGCGAACGAGGAGAGTTGGGCGAACGTGTGCAGCTGTCCGGTTTTATCCCATTCAAGGCGATTCGACTCTCCCGGCGGCAGCTTCACGTCGGTGTTGCTGCACAGCGCCGGGCGCCCGGTGGTGCAGTTCTCGCAAATGCCGCAGAACACCGAGAGGCAGGTCACGACGCGGTCGCCGGGCTTGACGTAGGTCACCTCGGAGCCGACCTCTTCGACCACAGCCGACGACTCATGTCCGAGCACGACGGGCAAGGGGTACCGATACAACCCCTCCATGAAGTGCAGATCGGAATGACACAGACCCGCCACGGCGGTGCGCAGCAGCACCTCGCGGGCGACCGGCTTTCGGACGCGGATCTCCTCGATCACGAGCGGCTGATGCGGCTCGTACAGAACGGCAGCTTTCATGGCCCGCCCCCTCGGTTCGGTATCATGGAGCAGCAGGGTAGCCGATAAGGCGTTTGGTGTCAGTGTCCCGAGTAGCGATTTCGGGATGAGTGTACATTCTTGATGGGGGCAATCTGGCTCTGTCGTGGTTGAAAAGTATACATTAATAGACATCGGGGATGTATTAAGGATACTTTTTTGTGGGGGCGTAGCGGGAAGGCTACGGCTCCGGGAGCAGGTTCATGAAGCAGGGTGAGGTCCAACACATGTTGACGGCCACCAACAGGTGGTGGCGCAGTCCGCGTGATTGGCCGCGCGACGACCCCGATCTACGGGAGGCCGATGGCGCGCCATTCCGCTACGCGGCTGGTGTACTCGACGACCTGGCCCCGGGCGGCCTGTACGTGCTGCGCGGCCCGCGGCGCGTCGGCAAGTCGGTAGAGATCAAACGCACCATTGAGGTGCTGATTGCCTCCGGGAGCGCGCCGCGCGGCATCGTGCACGCCGCGGTCGACGGCTGGCGCGCCGCAGATCTGGGGCGGCTGGTGAGCGCGGCGCGGCTGCTGATGCCGCGCGGCGGCCCGCGGTGCTGGTTCATCGACGAGATCACCGGGATTACGGACGGCTGGCCCGAACAGATCAAGTGGCTGCGCGACAACGATGCCCAGTTCCGCAACGATACGGTCGTGCTCACGGGCTCATCGGCCAGCGACCTCACTGCGTCGGTCAAGGCGCTTGCCGGCAGACGTGGAACGGCCGGCGATCCCGACCGCGTGTTGCTGCCGATGGGATTCCGGACCTTTATGCGGCTGGTCGCGGACGAGCCGGTCGGCACCGACATCGGTCCGCTGCGCGCGGCCGACCTGACCCCACGCTTGCTGACGGATGCGGCGCACGCCCTGGCGCCATGGCTGCACGCGCTTGTCGATGCGTGGGAGGGGTACCTCCTGGCCGGCGGCTTCCCGACGGCCGTGGCGAGCTACATCGCCGCGCGGGAGGTCGCCCCGCCGTTGGTCCGCGGGCTGGTCGACGTGGTTCACGGCGACGCTTTCCGGCGTGCCGACTGGTCGCGGGCACAGACCGCCGCATTCATGCGCCGGATTGCGCAGGGCTTGTGCGCGCCGGTCAACATCTCCGCGGTGGCCGACGACATCGGTGTCTCGTCGTCCAGCGTCCGGCGACGACTCGACGAGTTGCGGGAGGCGTTCGTGGTGTGGCCGTGCTATCGGGAGGATGCGTTACGACCGAAGCTGAGTGCGCAGGCAAAGGTCTACTTTACCGATCCGGTCTACGCACGACTCGAGGTCGACGTGCCCCCCGACGCAAGCGTCCTGTCCGAGCAGCAACTGGGGATGGCGCTGTGGCGCAGTTTTGAGCGCGATCGTGCGGGCAGCTACCTGGGCTTCGACCGCGTTCTGTACCATCAAACCCGGACCCGAAAGGAGATCGATTTCGTCGGTCCCGACCTCGGCGGCTGGGCCATCGAGTCGAAGTACGTCGACGGCCGTTGGCGGCGGGACGCGCAGACGCTACGTGCCTCCGGATGGCGCGGCATTGTGGCTACCCGCTCCGAATTGAACCTCGACGATCCCGAGGTGGCAGCCATCCCGGTGGCGCTGCTGGCCTGGCTGCTCGATAGTTGAGGAGAACAGGCAGAAACGACGAAAAGCATCGACGAACGACGGCGCAACGTCGCCTTGTGAGGTAGACTGATGAACGCGCCGCCTGCAGTTCGCTTTTCAGCCGCTGCTCTCGCTCTACCGCCTTGCCATGCATTGTGCGGTAATAGCGCGCCTGCCGGCGCAGTTCTACTACCTCGCGCCGCAACTCGGCTATCTGGCTCCCGCATGCCGCCGTGCAGCCATCCGCACTTCGCCAGAATCCTCCCGCACCTCATTTCTTGGCACACCGTTCCGGCTGTGTCCAGAGACTCCCCCACCGGTACACCGAGTAGTTACTGTCTATCGTTCCTATCTATTGCTATAGTAATGAGTTGACGGTACCGTTGACAGGTCTGCCAAGCACCCCGGAATACGCATTTGCAGTGCCACTGTCAAAGTCAGTACACTTCAGTAGTCGACGGGAGAGAATAGGGGTGGTGCAGCGCGATCAATGGACGCCGAGCGGTGAACGCTTAGCGATCATGTACACAATCACTGCTGTGATGTCCAACATCATCGGAGACCGTATCACGATTCAGCTATTCGGATGGGCTCTCGCGTACGATACTGGCAAGAGCGTCTGGATCGACGGCGTGTACCCCGGAGCGTGCACGGCATCCGGCAAAGACCTACCATCTGCGATGCAGGACCTGAGCAACACGCTCGGTGAAATACTGATAGACATCGCATCCTCAAGTAACAACGGCTTTGAGAACTTCGCACGAGAGGTCAATTCATTCGTTGGTTCGACTGACGAAGCAACGTTGAAGGATTGGGAGTCTGCTAAAGGTGACAGCGAAGAACAGCCGGCTCGTGTCAAGATAACACTTGAACAAGTAACATTCCAGCAAGCGCAGGCATCGATACAGCCTGAGCCATTGCTGCGCAATCAGCACTTACTGCCCTCGAACCCATTGGAAGTAGACTACCAACTGCTAGCGCAAAGCGCTGTATAGTTGTGGCTCAAGTACGTACATTCGCGCAAGGGCGCGTTGTGGCTTTGTGCCGTTTTCCCCTATAGGTAAGCAAGCGTGATAAGAACGATACCGCCTTTTCTTAGGCGTGTTATAGACAGTCAAGGAAAGGAACATCCGATTCTAACCTCGTTAGTTGAACAAGCACCTCCCAGCCATCTATATCACTACACGAGCGCAGCCGGCATTAAAGGCATTTTGAAGACTAAGGAACTTTGGCCCACCGAGGCGCATTTTTTGGATGACAGATCCGAAATCGTGTACTTCAAACGACTGATAGGCGATTGCGCGAAACTCTTAGCAAGGGAAACCACGATCGTAAAGACAGAGGCCGAAGAACGGTTTCTTTTGACCTTAGCGCATAGCGTGTTGGAAGAGCGTCGCCCTGGTGTTTGTGTGACTTCGTTTTCTACGGACGATGATTCTCTTTCGTTGTGGCGGCAATATGGAAGCGCTACGGAGAGTTATTGCATTGGACTTTCCGGCACTCTAATGAAACAGGTCGCCACCCACCAAAATTGCATGTTGGGTCGTTGTACTTACAATGAAGATATGGCGTCGAATATCGCGCAAGAGATTTTGGTGTCTTTGTTGGTGCGATATCGCGCATCGAATTACGATGGAGACGAAGAGGAGCGACTACACGACGCGTTATCCGATATGACTCTACAATATGGCCCATTCATTAAGCGGACGCCGTTCGATGTCGAAAGGGAGTGGCGGATAGTGACCGGCCAAGAAATGAGTCTGGACGTGCATGAGGTCCGCGGGCGGCTCCGTCCGTTTTGCCGTTTCGATATATCCGTTCCTATTTCCACGACGGATCATATGAATACACCTAAGATTCTTTCGCGACCTGACGGCTCGGAAGCGCTTCCAGGCTATGCGATTGGCTTATTGTCGAAGAAGATGCTTGGAAGGAATATCTGGGGCGGTGTATATATCCACTAGTTTGTGCCAATACCCACTGCTGCCCCCCATAGTTACTCTACTGCCGAAAGCCAAGAGCCCTGATAATGCCTTCGCCCGCTCCGGGCCTCGGGCAACGGCGTATCGACTTATGCGCAATAGTGTATTTTGGATTGAGAGAGAGTACAGGGGGGAGAGAACCCTATATTATTCCTCGTATTGCTGCTCGCGAACCCGACGAAAGATCTCTCCGGAAATATGTTCGTGCGCAGCCGATCGAAACTCAGCGTCCGTCATCACCCTGGAGAATATCTCTTCATTGCCTTCCATCCGCCCGATGAATAAGTCGTCCAGCATGCGATCCAGATAGGACGCGAAATCCTGGAAGCTATTGGCGCGAGCCGCCTCTGCAATGTTCTCGTTGTTCTCTGCCGAAGCCCGTATCTGGTCGAAGAACAACTGATCCGCCTCGGTGAAATCGGTGCCGAAACGCTCATTGAGGCGATCGATCAAGCTAGAAAGCGTCACCTCCTCGTCCTTGGCACGGGCCGTGCCGACATCGGTCGGCCCCTTCAGGGGGTCGGACTCGCCCTGCGATAGGTCGATAGAGCCCTCGGACATCTGCTGAATCCGGAAGTACCGCAGCGCCACCTCATCGTCCAGAACGAAGCCTTGGCCATCGCCCGGCGGCGGGAGTTTCGCCAGCAGATTCCTCACGAAGGCGTAAAGGCGTTCAAGCTCGGTGTCCTGATAGGGGATGATCTGTGACAGGAAAGCGTAGAGGTTTCGATACGCCGTCAACTGGCCGCGAAACTCCTCTTGCTGATCCTCCTCACGATCCTGAAAGCCATCAACGGCAGCATCCAGGACGGCGTTCATCAGGCGATGATCGATCGCCGAGTGGTCGCGCTTGGCACGATACCACACTTCGGCGAACTCGATTACATCGGACGGCGTGAAGATCGCCCATTCGAGCAGGCGGTGTTGCAGCTCCGACAGGCGATGCGGATCGGCATTCTCTCCAGCGGGCGTCGCTTCGTAGTAGGGTTTGAACGCCTTGTAGATGTCATCTTCCTCGTTTGCGAAATCGAGGATGAAGGTGCGCGATTTGCCGGGCGCGATGCGGTTGAGCCGTGAGAGCGTCTGAACCGCTTGAACGCCGGCCAGGCGCTTCACCACATACATCGTCTGCAACAAGGGCTGATCGAAGCCGGTCTGATACTTCTCTGCGACGAGAAGAACCCGGTAGTCGTCGCGCCCGAATGTCTCGGGGAGTTCGCTTTCGGCAAGACCGTCGTTCATCGCCACTTCAGTGTAGGACGATCCAGGGTCATCGGGGTCCTCGACCGTGCCCGAGAAAGCCACCAGCGAACGGATCCCGGTATAGCCCTTCTCTTTGATGTAGCGATCAAAAGCAAGCTTGTATCGCACGGCGGCAAGGCGGGAGCCTGTGACAACCATGGCCTTTGCGCGCCCGCCGAGTTCGTGCATCACATGGAGCCGAAAATGCTCGGCGATGACGGAAACCACCTGCTCAATGTTGACGGGATGAAGCTCCAGGTAGCGCGTTAGGACCTTCGCGGCCTTCCTGCGCGGCACATCGGGATCGTCTTCGATCTGTTTGATCAGGCCGTAGAAGCGTTTGTAGGTGGTGTAGTTCTGAAGCACATCCATGACGAACCCTTCCTCGATGGCTTGCCGCATGGTGTACTCATGGAAGGGCGAAGCGCCCGACGGGCCGGGTTCTTCGAACAGGGCCTTCGTCTTGAATTTCGGGGTGGCCGTGAAGGCGAAGAAACTGAGATTCGGCTGCCGGGCGCGTTGCAGCGCATCGCGCAGAACCGCCGCCTTCGCGTCATCGGAGAGATCATCGTCCTCTTCGTCGGATAGCTGGGCGGCAATGGCCGCTTCGATCCCTGCCTTGTTCAGCATGCCCCTGAGAGAGGTTGCGGTCTCTCCGCTCTGGGACGAGTGCGCCTCATCCACGATGACGGCGAACCGCTTCCCCGCCGTGTCGATCTTCACACCGGAGCCTCTCTTCTCAAGGGTCGAGAGCGCCTGCGAGATGAAGGGGAACTTCTGGATGGTGGTGATGACGATGGGCGTACCCTGCGACAGCGCTCGTGCAAGCTGCTGTGTGTCCTCGTCAATCTTTTCTACCACGCCAGTCTTGTGCTCGAACTGGTAGATCGTCGCCTGCAACTGCTGATCGAGCACGCGCCGGTCGGTTACGACGACGACTGAGTGAAACACCTTCTCGTCGCGCGCGTCATGCAGGCTGGACAAACGGTGCGCGAGCCATGCAATCGAGTTCGATTTGCCGGAACCCGCCGAGTGTTGGATCAGATAGTTCCGGCCCACGCCGTTGGACCTGGCGTCCGCGACGAGTCTCCGAACCGCGTCGAGCTGGTGATAGCGCGGAAATATCATCGTCTCCTTGCGCACGGTGCGCACGCCCTTGTCGGTCCTAAGCTGCCTCTCCTTCACTTCGAGGTGCATGAAGCGTTGCAGGATTTCCAACAGGCTGTCGGCCTGCAGCACCTCGTCCCACAGGTAGTGGGTCTTCCAGTTCCCTTCCACCGGCCGGTTTCCTGCCCCGCGGTTGTTGCCGCGGTTGAAGGGTAGGAAGTCGGTCTCCTTGCCCATCAGCCGGGTCGTCATCCACACTTCGTCAGGATCCACCGCGAAGTGGACAAGCGCCCGCTTCTTGAACGCGAAAAGAAGATCCCGCTCGTCCCGCTCGTTCTCGTACTGGCGCATCGCAACGGCGACGCGCTGTCCGGTGAGCGGGTTCTTCAGCTCAGCGGTGACGACAGGGATGCCGTTGACCGCCAAGGTCACGTCGATGATGCAGCGGCGGTTGTTGCCGTCTGCCTTCTTCATCACCGAGGTGAAAGCGACCTGACGCGTGATGGTCAGCCGGTTCTCGGCATAGTGCTTCGCCGCCTCGGGGTTCATTCTGGTGTTGGGCCGGAAATATGCCATTCGGAAAGTCTTACCGTAGCACTTGAACCCGTGGCGGAGGACGTGGAGCGTTCCCTTGAGGTCGAGCTCCTTCGACAGGTTGTCCAGCACAGTTAAAGCAGCATTCTTCCCAAGCAGCACCTTCAGCGCATCCCACTTCGCGCCCTGGCTGTCCTTTAGGAACCCCGTGACGTCGTCGGGAAAGAGCGCGATGGATTCGCTAAAGGCACCCGAGTGCCGCTTCTCATAACCACCCGAGCCGGTCAGCCCGGATTCAATCGCTGTCTCGAACGCGCGCTCGGTATGGCCCGACAAGGATCAAATCTCCTGCATCCAGGTGTTCTGAAGGTCCGCCAGCGGCTGACCCTGCACCTCGTCAAAGCGATAGTAGCGAATGGATGGATCGGCGTTCAGTTGCCGGTTACCGTCAATATACGGACCAGGATTCTCGTTCTCGGCGAAAACGAACTTGCGCAGACGTATCCTGCGCTTGTCACGGGTGTAGTGTTCGATGGTCAGCTTAAGCGTGTTCACCCAGTATGTCCCGGCCCTGAGCTGGGGCACGATCTTGCCAGCACTCAGGTTCTTCGACTTGAACTCGATGCAATCGGCGTTGAAGGCGCGACCGTTGACGTAGCAGATCACGAAATCGTAACGCTTCGACCACGGCTTCGCGGTATCATCGAGGCAACGGAAGAGCGGCGGCTTACTCCTATTCCGCTGCAGTTCGACCTGATCATGGTCGAGCTTGAAGGCGAGCCCCGGTCCAGGCAGTAGCAACCGTATCTTGCGGGCCTTTGCCTGCTTGCCTGGCACTGCGACGTACTTCTCCGGCAGAACGACTTCACAGCCTATTCCTTCATGCATCACGTAGCGGCCGTTCACGTAGGCACTGAGATGACCAAAGTATGTCGGTGCATTGAGGGTCATAACAGCTCCGTGAGCTCTCCTATGACCGCTGCGGTGATTTGCGCCGATCTGTATTCCTCCAGACGAGCAACGCTATCCCTTATCCTCTCAATCAACCCGTCTATCTCCGCCGTCCGCTCATCCAGAAACCCCGCAATGCGTCGCTGCGTTCCGAGCGGGGCAAGGGGCACACATATGGTAACAAGATCGCTTGCATTAATCGCCGGATAGCTGACGCCGACGGAGCGCGCCACGACCTCCGCCACGAACGCTTCTGACTTTGCTACCCACCCGAGAAACCCACTGTCCACCTCTTCGTTCGGGCGGACAACGCAGAAGCCCGTTGAAGCAACCAAGTCGGGCGAGGCTTCATCGACCCTTGCAATTGCCCGGAGATAGGTCCGAACCGTGGAGATCAGAATATCACCGCTCCTTACCTTTCGCCTGGCTCGCGACGGGGCTCGGCCAAAGGACGTGCGCTCGATCTCTTCAATGCCGTCAGAAAGAGAGACCCCAGAGATCTCAACGTAGTCGATCTCTTTTTCTTCATCCGTACTCTCAGCGAGAACCTCGTCGTTGTAAGTGGCTATATGTTTCAGTCGCTTGGACGACCAGTCCTGTGGAAGCGCAACCTCGGTCATGCCACCAGTCCCTTCAGCACCCGGACGACATCTACTTTGCGCACTGATATCCGAAGGCTTCGACGGAACGTCGGCGCCGAGTCCCTTGGTGACGACGCTGGTGATGAGGGCCTGGCGTTTTTCGGACAGCCGGTCCAGCAGCTCCCGCTTCTTCCCGATCAGCCCGTCGATCTGCGCAGTCTTATCATCCAAAAACCGCGCAATCTTCCGCTGCGTGCCGAGCGGAGGCGCTGGTACCGGATATTCAGCATAGCGCTCAGCACTAACGTTCTGGATTGTTGACCGAATAGCTATGGACTCGATCCATGACCAGAAATTCAGCGCATTTAATGACCAATAGACGAACCGCGGATCAAATTCCGCGGATACCCTTGCGCGGACAAGATAACCTGCGAAGCACGCCTCGCCCCACTCTGCCCGGTAAATGAAACTTCGTCCGATTGAACCGCTGCGAGCTAGTAGGATGTCTCCTTCTTCAAGATAGTAGCCCTCTGCGACCTCTGGGGGTAAAGATCTGAAAGTGTCGTCCTTCAACTGCCCAGACTCAGTGATATCAGTGATGCGCACAAATCTCGGCCACTCTGGATCATCAAATTGGGCGGCGGCATTGGCGCCGTATTTCAATGGCTCTTCGCAAACGAATCTTAGTCGACGCGTCGGAAACACGGTCAGACCAACAGCCCCGTTAGCAGCCCCGCGATTTCCGCCTCGAGCCTGGTGATGTCCGCCTCGATCTGGTCGAGGGAGCGTGGTCGTCTGTAGACGTAGAAATGCCGATTGATCGGAATCTCGTAGCCCACCTTGGTCTTGTCGTAATCCACCCACGCATCGCGCACATGGGGCAGCACCTCGCGCGCGATGTAGGCGTCGATGTCGTTCCTAAAGGCCTCAACGAGCCGGTCGTTGGGCTTATCCGGCCCGAAATCAATGGGCAACGGCAATACTGTATCGGGCGGCAACGGGATCTTCTCGGTGTCCCGGAGTTCGCTGTCGGGCTCCGGTCGTCCCCTGTTGTCCCGGCAAATCTCGGCATCTTGGTCCCGCTCACCAAGGGCCGCGAAGATCGTCTTTTTGATCGTGGCGGAAATCTTGTGGCCGGTCCGCTTCGCGGCCTTCATCATATCGGCCGCGAATACCGCACGGTCCTTGTAGCTCCCCTTGCCGTTGAGCGTCGCAAGCACGGCGCGGACGCCGTCCTGCTGTTTCCGCCCTTCCTCGATCTCGCGCTTTGCTGCCGCTGCGTCCTTCCGCTTCCTCGATGTCGCCAGATTCCTGAAGGCAGTCTGGTTGTCAAGCCTGGCGATGCGCTCCGGCGTCGCCTCGAAGTTCATGCGCAAGGGCCTCTCAACCGTCACCTTGAGAAAGCCGAACTCCCGGTTCTCGAAGATACGAGAGATGACGCGGGGCTCAGTCCCACCGTTGATAGCCATATCGACCGTCTCGCCGTCCTCGTGGTTGCCAAAGACGCGGGTCAGGTGGCGAATTTGCTCCTCGTTGATCTCGTTGCGCTTGTTGTTGAGGCTCTTCTTCATCTTCGCGAAGAAGCGAGTGCCGTCGATGAGCTGCACCTTGCCGCGCCGCTCCGGAGGCTTGCGGTTCGTCACAAGCCAGACGTAGGTGAAGATGCCGGTGTTGTAGAAGAGCTGATCCGGCAGCGCCACAATGGCATCGAGCCAGTCGTTCTCGATGATCCAGCGACGGATGTTGGACTGCCCCGAACCAGCGTCACCGGAAAACAGCGGCGAGCCGTTAAAGACGATGGCAATCTTTGAACCAGGCGAGTTTTCGTCCCCCTCCTCATAGGGATGCATCTTGGAAATCATGTGCTGAAGGAAGAGGAGTGAGCCATCATTGATGGCCGGAAGCCCGGCGCCGAACCGGCCCGAAAGACCCGTGGTCTTGTGCTCGCGCTCGACCACCTCCTTCTGGTCCTTCCATTCGACGCCGAAAGGCGGGTTGGCCATAAGGTAGTGGAAGCTCTCGCCTTCAAAGCCGTCGCTTGTCTTCCCGTCGCCCAGGGTGTCCCCAAGGACGATGTTGGCCGTGTCCTCGTCCTTGATGAGCATGTCAGAGCAGCAGATGGCCCAGGACTCGTCGTTGTACTCCTGGCCGAAGAGCGCGAGCTCAGCCCGCTCGTTCTGGGAAAGGATCAGCTTCGCGGACTCAGAGAGCATTCCGCCCGTTCCGCACGCCGGATCGCAGATCGTGCGGTAGATGCCTGGCTTATAGACATCCTGTTCGCCGGTGTAGATAAGGTTCGCCATGAGGCGAATGACCTCCCGCGGCGTGAAGTGATCCCCGGCTTCCTCGTTGGCCTGTTCGTTGAAGCGCATCACCAGATGCTCGAACAGATAGCCCATCTGAAGGTTGTCGATCCTGTCAGGGTGAAGATCGACATCGGCCATAGCCTTGACGACTGTGAAGAGTCGGTTGCTGGCGTCGAGCTTCTCGATCTGATCTGCAAACTTGAAACGCTCGAAGATGCTCCGCGCGGTCGGGGAAAAGCCGTTGATATACGAAACGAGGTTCGGCGCGATGTTCTCTGCATCGCCAAGCAACCGGGCAAAGGTGTAGGGGCTCGTGTTATAGAGCGGATGCTTCCGCTCCGGATCCGCGGCCTTGCCGAGCAGGCGATCCATTGCCGCTTCGGGCATCCGTTGCGCCTGAAGCTCATGATGCCGCTTGATAACGGCGTCCTTGGTCTGCTCCAGGACACAATCTAGCCGACGCAAGACGATGATAGGCAGCATGACCAGGCGATACTGAGGAGGCCGGTACGGCCCCCTGAGCCGGTTGGCGATGTCCCAGATTATGGACTTTAGTTCTTCGTGGGTTTGAGTGTTCATTGATAGTCTTCAACCCCGTCGCCCAGGACGCCGCAGCTCTGCCCCAGCCGCGAGTAGAGTTGCGTCTGCTTCATGGCCATCAGCCTTCCTCGTCGGCGTTGGAGGGTTTCGCGCCGTTCCCGAAGGTCTGCGCCCCTAAAGCCTCGGTTTTCCCTCGATCCAAGAGGCGATGGACGCATCGGCGGAAGCGCCCCTGTCCGCCGACCTTGAAGGCAGGCAGGTCGCCCTTCTGGGCAAGGCCATACACCGCCTAGTCCGCCACCTTCAGGAGGTTGGTGACCTCGGGGGAAGGTGAGGGTGTCGTCCCGGCGCGTCATGGTCCCATTCGTACGCGCAGTTTTGGAACAAGTGGCCCACATCAGGGTAAACATCACGAAACGACTCGTCAATTACATTCGCGATAGAGCCGACCGGCTTCGGCTGTGGTGAGGCGGTCAGCCGCTACTGCGGCTAGAGCGGACCTGATCCGTCGCCGTTTGATCCGGTTCGCTCCGACCGTGAAGACCCAAGCCGGTTCGATGGCCTCGCCCACCGCCCTCGAACCCGAACCCCGAACCAGAACGCACCGTTAGAGGCTCGGGCGCCCCGGATGGAACCTCCCCAGACTGTGGATGGCCGGCAGCCGGTACTCAGGTCGTCGAAGATGAGCAGCTTCCAGAGCAGACCGGCGGTCCCGCAGGCGAGGACATCCCATTCCGATGATTGGCGACAAGGCGATTGACGCCATCACTGGTGCCGACGTGATAGGCGTGCTGACCCCCGTCTGGACATCCAAGCCTGAGACGGGGCGGAAGCTACGGCAGCAGCAGATCGTGGCAAAATGAAACACGCGATCGCGGAAGGATGGCGAACAGACGATCCCAGGGGACCGGCGCGATCCGCTGCGCTGCCGAGGAACAGAACCCCCGAAGCGCCACCATCGGGCACTGCATGACCGTGACGTGGCGTCCGCCGTCGCCAAGGTCCAGGAATCCGGGGCACGACCGGCCACCAAGTTGCTGATGGAGTTCATTATCTTGACGGCGGTACGATCCGGTGAGGCGGAATTTGCTACGTGGAACGAAATCGACTTTGAGCCCGCGACGTGGCCAATCTCCGGCGAGGGCACGAAGACCCGGGAGCCGCACCGGGTGCCGCTGGCTGATCGGGGGGTTGCCGTACTGCAGGACACGCAGGAACTATCCGACGGTTCGGGGCCGGGGGTGCCATCTCCGCGCGGGTGAACTTGCGCCGCTACACGTTTCAATCGCCTGACGGTCCTTCTCCGTGACCGCGACGGCAATGCGTGCGGCGTGGGCGCCGCCGCCGCGCCCGATTGCCTTCCGTGGTGTCCCGATGCCGACCTGATCGGCGCCAACCTGATCGGCACGAAGCTGCTGCACGCCACCTTGGCCGGCGCCATCCTGAGCCGCACGCCCCGGCTCGCGCGAACCTGTACTATGATCGCCCCGGAGGCCGCGACCGAACCGATAAACGCTCTGGCCCGCAGGAGAGGGTGCGAGAGGGGGCTCGCCGGCGCCTGCATTCCGGCAGCCTGTGCTATATTGTGCTCCATGAGCCTCTCCCGGAGATTGACGGGGGCGTTACGTGTGTTGGCGATAGCGCTCGTCATGCTGACGGCCAGTGGGTGCGAAGAAGCCCCTGGTGGACGAGCCTCCCATGATGTTCACTGCGCTGGGTCCTTTGGTGTCTCAGGAAAGACACTGAGCCCGCCGGATTGGGTACGCGGTACGTGGCAGCAGCCGTATCGAGCCGTCGCTATGGGTTTCATCACCCTTTCTTGGACGTTTACTGAGCGTAATGCGGTGAATTATTCTCATAGTGGCGTTGACAAAGAAGAACTTGAAGAACTCGACGAGCAACTTGAAAAAGGTCAAATAACCCTTAGAGGGTATTACGATAGGAGAGACGACATTTTAGCGCGGCGCACAAAAACCGCGGTCTTAGATATCAAGGAACTTGAGTACCCCGTGATTGCCGAAAGCTCCTCTACCCAAGAATATACTATCCGCCTGTGTACCCGCCATCCCGATGGAGAAACCAAGACGACATTTCAATTCAGAAAGTCAAGCACGGGCCTAAACTACACAACGAACGTCTCCGTCTTGCCCGCGGAATTAGTCCGAGGCTGAGTCCGAAGACGTTATAGTACTTGGCGCCGGCGCCCTACTCGGCGGCGGCCGCGACGATGTAATGGGGAACCATGCCCGCAGTTTCTCGGTACCGGCAAGTATGGTCTCCGGTGGCGCTGGCGCCACGGGCGGAGAACTCGGAGGCGAGTCCGACGCGCGCTGAGTGCCCGATGATCCCGCCCTCAATGCCGGCGGCCTTGGCGGCTGCTGCGAGGCGGCGCGCTATGGACTGGCCGTTGACCCCGCCGAGCACCTGTCGGTCGGCTCCGGGCGCAGCCCTGACCGCTGTACCGTGATCCGGTCGCGAGCTGGCGAAGCGCCACGGCGCATCCGGTTCTTAAGGCACGTCGACGGCAGTGCCGTCCTGATCGGTTTTCGAGGCGCGCCGGTCGGCGGCATCCTGCCCGTCGGCCCAACGGAGCGCCGCCGCTTCCGACCGGCGCAGCCCATCCTGAACAACAGACCGGCAATCGCTTTGTCCTCGGTGCCCCGCTCGGCGGCGGCTACCCGCATCGTACGACGGTCAGCCCCTCGGCCCACTTGGTCAACACCGTTGTAGGACGTGTCGGCCCGCGGCATGGGCCCGCGGGGTGGTCACCGGGAAATGCGCGCTGATCGACACCACCTCCACCGCCGCCGGGAGCGCCTTATGTTCGGCATCTTCGCGGCACTGGCCGAGCTCAAGCGGGAGCCGATCCGCCAACGCACCCCTGGCCCAACTCGCGGGCGCGCGGGCGTAAGGGCGACAGGACTATCGCATGTCGAAAGCGCAGGTGCGGCTGGCCCAGGCCGCACCTGACTCACGGCCGCACCTCCGTATCCGCACTCTGCCGGCGAACTCGGGATAGCCCCAGTCCTGGCGAGCTTGTCTCAATCGTCGTCGTCGCGAGAGGTGCTGTCGACGTGTCTAGTTCTTGCATCCATTCTTGTCGCAAGTAATTCTTTGTGTGGTCGATACCCAATGGGTAGGATTATCTCGGGTATCAAACCCACATCCGGTAGTACCCCCCTTGGTTCCCTTGTGTACTTCGTTTGTAGGCACATGCTTTACGGCCATCAATCATCTCCTATCTGGGGATTTCAAAACTAGCTGACCAGAATACACGAATGTTGCATCGCTCGTGTCCAGATTGTCAACCGCGGCTGGTGGTAGCTTGTGGTAGCTCTTGGTGGTGTTCTGGTAGGGTGCGCACATGAAGTATGCGACAGGACCATTGATCGGTCTGTTGATGATCGTTTCGACCAGTGCCGCAGCCAAGGGATTCGAGGGGCTACAGGGCTATACCGTGCTGGCCGTTATGACGGTTGACGGAACTTTCAATGGGTGCGCTCCGGGGCGATCCGTACCGTTGGAGGGTGGTTTCTCCGTCGAGTGCATTTATGCCGCATATCAGTATGCGTTCCGCCCTGAAGTTGCCGTATTGGTATCTCCGGCAACGGCGGATGATGGAACTAGGCTAATCCTCTGCAAGCTGATGGTTGATGATACCGCGCACCTTGTTAATTGCAATGCGATGGTGCGTCAGTACATGCGGATTCTTCAGCGGATCGCGGCTGACGGCCACGATTACGCCAAGGAGTTGGTCACCAGGTTTGAGGCAATCGGAATTGAGTAGGGCGGGCTGTGCTCCTCGTGGTACTTGGACACCTCCACGACCAAGCGGGCCGCTCCTGGGGTTGGTGGTCGCAATAAGGCAATCAGGCAGCTTACCTTTATAAGAGGTGTTTCCACTAGGACGGAGGCGGGCAGGCGGGCAACGGCAGGCTGACGGCGGCTGGTCGGTTGCGGATGGCGGGTCACTCGTCGGCTTCGTCGCCTACCTCTGTAAAGTGCACTCGGGCTGTTTTCGTTGGGCGGGCCAAGCGGGGCTCTCGTGACCGTCGAGCGGGTGGACCGGGCCATCGGCGGGGCGCGGCGAGTAGATGCTGCCGGTGATCCACACTGCGCGAGTCCCGGCAGTATCCCCATCTTGGAGAGTTGGTCCGAGATCGGCAGTATCCCCATCTTGGAGAGTTTGAATCCTCCTGCGGATTCCCATAGTCGATTGGAGGCTCGTACAGCTTCCGCTATTCCACCCACCTTCAGTGACGGGTCTGCAAAACCAGAATTTGACATGCGGGTAACTCCGTTTCTTTGCCATTGCATGAATTGATAACAAGCGCAACCCGATTTCGTATAATTTGTTCTGCAATATATAGTTGCGCTTGTTATCCTTGCTCCCCCGGACAGACTCGAACTGCCGACATGGTGGTTAACAGCCACCCGCTCTACCAACTGAGCTACAGGGGAATGGGGGCGCAGTGCGCGGCCCGCAATTCATATAGGTAACGGGTTCTGCCGAAGCTGTCAATATCCGGGAGACCCCGTGGCGCGCGGGCCGTTGAAGCGCCAGCGCTCGGGGCGCCGTTATAAGGAGGTGGAGGACCAGATGAATACGTTATCGATCCGCACCGATCCTTTCCGCTACATGGCCCTGCAGTACCTGTTGATTGCCTTCTCGCGGCTCCGGGTACGCGGCGAGGCGCTGGGCAGCCTCGACGACCTGCTGTCCTACCTTGCGGCGGAACCCGAGGCGGCGCTGCCCGAGGGCGGCACCTGCGGCCAGTTGGCGCTGGCCTACCTGCACGACCTGCAAGCCGCCGGACGGCACGCGGAGTACGACTTCCGCTGGCTGCGCGGCGACCGCCAGTTGCAAAGCATGCTGGAGCACTACCGGGTCATGCTGGAACCGGCGGCGCCGTCCAGCGACCACGGCAGCACACCCACTCAGACTCGCTGATCGCCGCCGCGCCGGGCGCACCGGCCTGAACCGCCGCTGCCGGAACCGTGGGCGACGGTTTGGGGCGCTCGGCGCAGCGGCTTGAACGCTCGCGGATCTGGCGTATATTGACCGCCATGAAGCTGGGCATGTTTATGATGCCGCTGCACCCGCCGGCCAAGGACCGCACCGCCTGCTTCGAAGAAGACATCGAGCAGGTGGTGCGGGCCGAGGCGCTCGGCTTCACCGAGGCGTGGATCGGGCAGCACCACTCGGTGGCGTGGGAGCCGATCCCGTCCAACGACCTGTTCATCGCCAACCTGCTGCCGCGCACCTCCACCATTCGCCTCGGCACCGGCGTGTCGATCATCCCCCACCATCATCCGGTCAACATCGCCGCACGGTTGGCGTTTCTCGACCACCTGGCGCGCGGGCGCATCAACGTCGGCTTCGGGCAGAGCGGCGTGCCCACCGACTGGGAGCTGTTCGACCTGCCCGACCCCGGCACCCAGGGCCTGATGACCCTGGAAGGGATGGACCTGGTCATGAAGCTGTGGCAGAGCGAGGCGCCGTTCGATTTCCGCGGGCGGTTCTGGCACGTGCGGGCGGACGAACCTGACCCTGAGTTGGGCGTCGGGGTGATGCTCAAACCGTACCAGAAGCCGCATCCGCCGATCGCGATGAGCGTGATCAAGGCGGGCTCGCGGGCGGCACGCACCGCCGGCGAGCGCGGGTTCATTCCGATCAGCACCAATCTGGTGCCCGATTCGACGCTTGCCTCGCACTGGGATACCTACTGCGCCGGCGCGGCCGCCGCCGGACGCCCCGAGCCCGACCGCGCCCGCTGGCGGGTGGCACGCAGCATCTTCGTGGCGGACGACGACGCGGAGGCGTGGGATCATGCGCGCGCCGGTTCCTTCGCCGCGTCGTTGGACTATCTGATCAAGATCCTGACCGCCGGCGGCGTGCTGCAGGTAATGAAGGAGCGGCCCGATCAACCGGATGCGGAGATCACCGTGGAATACGCGCTCAGCAAGCTGTGCGTCATCGGCAGTGCGGCCACCTGCACCGAGCGCCTGCGCGCGCTCCAGGAGGCGACCGGCGGATTCGGCACGTTGCTGATGATCGCCCATGACTGGGACGACAGAACACGTTGGATGCGCTGCACCGAGTTGCTTGCCCGGACCGTGGTCCCGGCATTGCAGACGGCACATGGCGATTGACGGCGCCACCCAGCGGCGCATCCTCGGCCACTTCGCCACCGGCGTGACGGTGATCACCACCGGCGCCGCCGGCGGCAGCGAGTGGGGCATGACCGCGAACTCGATCACCTCGCTGTCGCTCGATCCGCCGCTGGTGCTGTTCGCCATCGACCGCAGCAACCAGATGCTGCGCCAACTTGCCGCCACGCCGGCGTTCGCGATCAACATCCTGCGCGCCGACCAGGAGGCGCTGTCGCGCCGCTTCGCCATGCCGGGCCCCAAGGATTTCGCCGGCATCGCCGTAACATTCGCCGACAGCGGCGCACCGATCTTCTCCGATTGCCTCGGTTATCTCGACTGCACGGTACACGCCCGCCATCCCGGCGGCGACCATGAGATCGTGGTCGGCCGAATCGTCGGCGGCGGCCTGGCCGGCGGCAAGCCGCTGCTGTTCTACGGCGGCGGCTACAACCGCATCGCCCACGCGCCTCCCCGCCACGACGGGGCGCGCTCGTTTACCCTCGAAGAGAGCTACGACCACTTCGCCGCGTTCTGACCGCGCCCGCGCCCGCGCGGCGCCCGAGTACACGCGCCAGGCGGATACGGTAGTCGCCCGACGCGTAACGCGGTCAGGCAGCGGCGCGGCTCGCCGCTAACAGCAGGGCGCGGCGACCGAGCACATGCGCCAACCGGATGCGGTAGTCGCCGGACGCGTAACGCGGTCAGGCAGCGGCGCGGCTGGCGGCGAGCAGCAGGGCGCGGCGACCGAGCACACGCGCCAGGCGGATGCGGTAGTCGCCCGACGCGTAGGGGTCGCTGAGCGGATCGGTAATGTCGATGCCGGCGAGGGCGGCGTCGACGGCGGCCTGCTCCAGCGTTTCGCCGGACAGCGCGGCCAGGTCAATCGCGACCGGTACCGGGCCGACGCCCCCGATGGCGAGCCGTGCTCTGCTGCAGCGGCCGGCGGCGTCCAGCGCTACCACGGCGGCGGCACCGCACACCGCGTAGCCGGAGGCCGGATGCGGATGCTTGAGGTACGCCGATCCGGTGCCGGCGGCGGCGGCGGCGGCACCCGGCAGTTCCACCGCGGTGATGATCTCATCCGATGCGAGCGCGGTGAGAAACAGGTCACTGAAAAACTCGTCGGCGGCCACCCACCGCTGCCCGGACGAGGATTGCAGTTCCAGCCGCGCGCCGGCCGCAACCAGCGCCGCCGGCGGGTCAGAGGCGGGATCGGCGTGCGCGAGATTGCCGCCCAGGGTGCCCCAGTTGCGCACCGCCGGATCGCCTACCTTGCCGCACGCCTCCGCCAACAACCGTGCAGCGCCGCATACCGCATCCGAACTCGCTACCTGGTCATGCGTTGCGAGCGATCCGATCGTGAGCGTGCCGCCCTGCTGCGCGATGCCCTGCAGCTCTGCCAGCCGTCCGATATCGATCAGGGTGGCCGGCTCCGCCAGGCGCAGCTTCAACGCCGGCAGCAGGCTGTGTCCGCCGGCCAGGAAGCGGCCATCCGGGTATTCGGCAAGCGCCGCCAGCGCTTCGGCCACGCTGGCGACCCGCACGTAGGAAAAAGGCGCCGGATACATCAGCGTTCCGCCAGGGCCGCGGCGGCGGCATGCACCGCGTCGACGATGTTGGCGTAGCCGGTGCAGCGGCACAGATTGCCCTTCAGGCCGGCGCGGATCTGCGTATCGGTGGGGCGCGGTTCGCGCTCCAGCAAAGCAACCGCGGCCAGCGCCATGCCCGGGGTACAGTAGCCGCACTGCACGCCGTGATGGTGCCACAACTGCTCCTGCACCGGGTGCAGGGCGCCG
This sequence comes from Spirochaetia bacterium, assembly GCA_965262935.1. Taxonomy (GTDB): domain Bacteria; phylum Spirochaetota; class Spirochaetia; order SZUA-6; family Bin103; genus Bin103. The sequence continues at coordinate 5,164,947 of OZ253572.1, forward strand.
TCCTGCGCGAGTCCTTCAATGGTGGTCACACTGCGGCCATCGACTTGCGCCGCCAGCAGCGTGCACGCCTTGGAAGCGGCGCCGTCGACCAGTACGGTGCAGGCGCCGCACAGGCTGGTCTCGCAGCCGACGTGGCTGCCGGTGAGGCCGAGCGCATCGCGCAGGAAGTGGACCAGCAGGGTGCGCGGCTCCACGGCGCGCTCGTAGCTCCTGCCGTTTACGGAAACGGAAATCATGATCGGTTCTGGCACGGGCCCTACCCTACGGGTGCACCGGAGCCCTGGTCAATCGCATTCGGAGATAGCACACACTGGTAGCGAGTGCCGCGGCGCCGCGCGTGTGCGCGTCAGGTCCGACTCTCCCCGACTCTGCGCCGGAATTGCGGCCCCGGTACGACCCGGGTATGTTCTCCTGAGGCCGGATACGTGCAGGACTCGACAATTCCCGTATCAACCGGGGCGGCTCGCCCCGCTGCCCGCGCACCTCTGGACGACGTAACGTCCGCTACAATGTCCGCTGCAGCATGTGAACGACGCCGCGCACCCGGTGCCCACCTGCAGTGACCGAACCCGGTCTTATCAAGCCACGAGAACTGGCCGGTCCGGGCGAGGCGACCTGGGATATGCTGACGGCCGCACGCGCGGGCGACGTGGCGGCCCTCAAGGGCGCGCTGGAACGCGATCCCTCCCTTGTCAGGGCGGGCTTCTGGTACATGCCGCCGCTGCACTTCGCGGTGCGCGAGGGGCATCTGGACGCGGTGCGCCTGCTGGTGGCCGCGGGCGCCGATCTGACCCACCGCAACGCGCTGTACGGCAACGACACCCTGCTGCAGATGGCCGTCGACCGCGGCCATGAACGGGTGGCCGACTACCTGCGCCGGGAACTGCGCAGCCGGCTCGCGTCCGCGGGCAGCCGCCACCCGATCCATGCCGCGCTGGCCGCCGGCGACATGGCCGCCGTGGAACGGCTGTTGGGCGCCGACCGGCGGCTCGCCAACCGCGGCGACCACCTGGGCCGGCGGCCGCTGCACTACGCCGTGGAAGCGGGCCGCCGCGATCTGGTGGACCTGCTGCTTGACGCCTGTGCCGACATCGACACGCCCGGCTTCGGCGGCGACGACCGCATCGGCGGCGGCGGCTTTCGGCCCCTGGTGCTGGCCCTGTGGCACAACCCCTACTGGCTACAGCGCAACGACTATGCAATGGCGCGCCACCTGCTCGACCGCGGCGCCGCGCATTCGATCACGGTAGCGGCCGCTCTCGGCGACGAGGCGCGGGTGGAGGAACTGCTCGACGGCGGCGGCGAGGCGGCCAACCGATCGGAGGCGTGCGGCAAGCGGCCGCTGTCGGCCGCCGCCGAACGCGGTCACGAGCATATCGTGCGGCTACTCTTGCAGGCCGGTGCCGACCCCAACCTCCCCGAGGGCCCGAACTGTCCGCGCGGCTTTGCCCTGTGGGGCGCCGCCCGCCACGGCCAACATGCCATTGCCGAGCTGTTGCTGGCCGCCGGCGCCGATGCCAATGCGGAGGTGGAGTCCTCCGGCACCCCCACCTCCGCAGCTGAGGATGCCGACCTGAGGGCCCTGCTGTACCGCTACGGCGGGCGCCTGGGGCTGGCGGCGCACTTCCACCAGGGCGCCACCGACACCATTGCGGCGCTGCTGGACGCGCAACCGGCGATGTTCGACGCCGCCGCGGCGGAGCTGGGCTTTACCCACTGCGTGGCCTCGGGACACGAGGGGCTGCTGCGCCTGCTGCTGGCGCGCGGTCTGCGGGTGCCGCCGCTGGTTACCTACTGCCAGACCTACCTGTGGCGCTCCCTGCCGCTGGCGCGGCTGTTGCTGGAGCACGGCATGGATCCCGACCTGCCCAACTGGCAGCAGATTCGACCGCTGCACCACCAGGCCGGGCGTGGCGAGATCGCCGTGGCGCGGTTGTTCCTGGAGTTTGGCGCCGACCCCGATGCGGTCGACGAGGAGTTCCGCTCCACGCCGTTGGGGTGGGCGGCGCGTTGCGGGCAGCGGGAGTTCGTGCAGTTCCTGCTGGCCCGCCGCGGGCCCGGCGAACCGGCGTCGGTGCCGGCGTGGGCTCGGGCGCCGGCCTGGGCGCAGCGCCGCGGTCAACACGAGATCGCCGCCCTGTTGGCGGCAGCGGAAGGGTAACGGGCGGCTATTGCTCGGTCATCGATGCTCTGGAGGCTGACGAGGGAAACGGGCTATGCTGCGCGGCAGCCATGTCATCCGTTACCAGTCCCGCGGCCGGCTCCGTGATCGGCCGCCCGTATCCACTTATCGACGGCCGAGCACGGGTCACCGGCGCACTGCGTTACACCGCCGACCTGCCGCAGGTTGGCGTCTTGCACGCGCGGTTCGTTACCAGTCCCCATCCGCACGCCCGCATCGACGGCATCGACACCGCCGCTGCGGAGGCATTGCCGGGAGTAGTCCGCGTGCTTACCGCCGCCGACCTTCCCGATCTGCCGCCGACCAGCCGCGCCCGTCTGCTGCTGGCGCGCGAGCGGGTGCTGTTCGTCGGCCAGCCGGTGGCGCTGGTGGTTGCCGAATCGGAGGCGGCCGCCGAAGACGCGGCGCCCGCCGTAGAGGTCTCCTACACGGCGCTGCCGGCGGTCGCCACTCTGGAAGACGCCATCGCCGACGGCGCGCCGCTGGTGTGGCCGGAGGGCATGCCGGGCGAGGACGATGAGGCGGCGGCCCATGGCATCGACGTAGCCGGTGAGGAAACGGGTCCGCAGCGCAGCAACCTCGCCAACCCCGTCAGCTTCCGGCGCGGCGATCCGGAGGCGGCATTCGCGTCCGCGCACGCGGTGGTGGAGCGCAGCTACCGCACCTCCATCGTGCATCAGAGCTACCTGGAACCGCACGCGACTCAGGTGGACCCCGGCTCGGGGGTGGACCGCGTCACGGTGTGGAGTTGTACGCAGGCGCAGTTCGCGGTGCGCAAGGAGGTGGCGGACGTGCTCGGCGTCCCCGAGTCGGACGTGCTCGTGAAGCCGATGCCGGTGGGCGGCGGCTTCGGCGGCAAGTTCATGCTCTACCAGCCGCTGGTCGCGCTGGCCGCGCGCGCGCTGGGCGCCCCGCTGCGGCTGGTCCTGACCCGGCAGGAGGAACTGCTGGCGACGACGCCCGCGCCCGCCTCGCGCGCGACGCTCAAGCTGGCGGCCGACGCCGACGGCAAACTCACCGCCATCGCCGCCGACTACAAGTTCGACAGCGGCTGCTTCCCCAATTCACCGCACTCGGGCGCGGCCATGACGACCGGCAGCCTCTACCAGTGCCCGAACTTCGCCCTGCACGGCGCCGCCGTGCTCACCCACAAGCCTTCTACCGGCGCCTACCGGGCGCCGGGCAACCCGCAACTTGCGTTTGCGCTGGAAAGCACGCTGGACGAGTTGGCGCGCGAACTCGGCATCGATCCGATCGAGTTGCGCCTGCGCAACGCCTCCCGGCCCGGCGAGCCGATGGCCAACGATCAGCCGTGGCCCAACATCGGCATGCACCAGGTACTGCAACGAGCTCGGCAGCATCCGATCTGGCGTGACCGTGCCGCGGCGCACGCGGCCGGACGCGGCGTGGGCGTGGCGATCGGAGGCTGGCAGGGCGGCGTCGAGGGCGCCACCGCCGCCTGCACGATGAACCGCGACGGCACGCTGCACGTGCACGTCGGATCGGTGGACCTCACCGGCACCACCACCGCTTTCGCCATGATCGCCGCCGAAGAGTTCGGCATCGATCCCGAGCAGGTACGGGTAATCAGTGCCGACACCGAGCCCGGCTACTACTCCGGCGCCAGCGGTGGCAGCAAGATCCTGTACACGGTCGGGCCAGCGGTGGCGGCCGCGGCCCGCGACGCGCGCGAGCAGGCGCTGCGCATCGCCGCCACCGAGTTCGAAGCCGACGCGGCGGACCTGGAGATCGTCGACGGCGCGGTACGGGTGAAGGGCGTGCCGGCGCCGGCGCTGCCGCTGGCGAAGATCGCCGCCAAGACGATGCAGTTCGGCAGCCAGTACGCACCGGTAAAGGGCAACGGACGCACCGCGCCGGGCGGGCGTTCGCCAGCGTTCTGCGCCCAGCTCGCCGAGGTGGAGGTGGATGCCGAAACCGGAACAGTGGAAGTGCGCCGCCTCGCCGTGGTGCAGGATGTGGGCAAGGCGATCAACCCGCTGACCGCCGGCGGTCAGCTCATGGGCGGCGCCATGCAGGGTCTCGGCTGGGCACTGTATGAAGCGGTCGAATATGACGCGGGCGGACAACTCCTCACCGGCTCGCTGATGGACTACGCGATACCGAACATCACCCAGTCGGCCCACCACCTGGAGTCGGTGATGGTGGAAGTACCGTCCGATCACGGCCCTTACGGCGCGCGCGGCGTCGGCGAGCCGCCGGTGATCGCCACCGCCGCCGCCGTGTCGAACGCCATCCGGGACGCCTGCGGCGGGCGCGTCGCGACGCTGCCGATGACTCCGGCACGGGTTCTGGAGGCGATCGACGCCGCAGCGCGGTAGCTGTCGGCCATTGCCTCGACCGTCCATGAAGATCACCGCGGTCAACGTGTTCCAGGTCGACCTGCCCCTCCGCGAGGGCAGCTACCGTTGGTCGGGCGGCAAGTCGGTGACGGTGTTCGACTCCACGATCGTAGAGCTGGTCACCGACGCCGGCATCTCCGGCTGGGGCGAGGCGTGCCCGCTGGGGCCGGTGTACCTGCCCGCGTACGCCGCCGGCTGCCGCACCGGCATCGCCGAGGTGGCGCCCGCCCTGATTGGCGCCGACCCCACGCGAATCGGTGCGGTCAACAGGCTGATGGACGGCGCGCTGGCTGGCCATCCCTACGTGAAATCGGCCCTGGACATGGCGTGCTGGGACCTGCTCGGCAAGGCGAGCGGGCAGCCGGTGTGCACCCTGCTCGGCGGCCGCTTCGGCGACAACATCGCGCTGTACCGGGCGATCTCGCAAGGCACTCCCGACGAGATGGCGGGTCGGGTCGCCGGCTACCGCGCCGAGGGCTACCGCCGATTCCAACTCAAGGTGGGCGGCCCGGCACACGAGGACGTGGCGCGCGTGCGTGCGGTGGCCGCAACGCTGCAACCCGGCGACGTGCTGATTGCCGATGCCAACACCGGCTGGCTCAGCCACCAGGCGCTGCAGGTGGCCTACGCCGTCCGCGATCTGCCCGTGTACATCGAGCAGCCGTGTGCCAGCTACGAAGAATGCCTGATCGTGCGCCGCGCCACCCGGCTGCCGTTCATCCTCGACGAGTCGATCCAGGATCTGCGCGCCCTGCAGCGCGCCGCCACCGACGGCGCCGTGGACGCCATCAACGTCAAGATCAGCAAGTTCGGCGGCCTCAGCCGTGCGCGGCTGGTCCGCGACGTGTGCGTGGAGCTGGGCATCCCGATGATCATCGAAGACAGTTGGGGCGGCGACATCATCACCGCCGCCATCGCCCACCTGGCGCACAGCACGCCGCCCGAGCTGCGCTTCGCCGCCACCGACTTCAACAGCTACGTGACCGTGAGCACCGCCGCCGGCACCCCGCGGCGCGAGCACGGCACCATGGCCGCGCCGGACGCACCCGGTCTGGGCGTCGAACCGCGCCGGGAAGTGCTGGGCGCGCCCGTAAAGGAGATCGCATGAACAGAACCCTGCCCGCCAATTGCACGAGTGGTGCTGCCGGACCAGGCGCACCGTCGCTGTTGCGGCTCCCGACCAGTAGGCACTTCGATTCCATAACGCCGGAGACCATGAACACCGGTGCACAGGATCCGTTCGCCGGCCACGATTCTCGGACTGGCCAGGTGGCGTCACCCCTGGACGCGCCGTGCGATGACGTGCGGCGCCCCGGCAGCGCCCGCGGATCGGCGGGTCCGACTCCGCCGGCACGGTCGCTCCGTGCCGTCGAGGACCGTGACCGCCGACTCATGCGCACCGCCGGCTGCTCGCGGCTCTCGGGGCAGGCGTCGTGAAGCCGCTGCGGCCCGCGTGGAGCGGCGTGTATCCGGCGGTGATGACTCAGTTCAGGGACGACCTGAGCGTCGACCCCGGGGCCACGGCCGCCCACCTGGAGCGCCTGCTGGCGGCCCGCTGCCACGGCCTGATCATGCTCGGCACGCTCGGTGAGAACACCTCGCTGAGCCCTGCAGAGAAGGTGCAGGTGCTGGAGACCGCGGTGGCGACCGCGGCAGGCCGGGTGCCGGTGCTGTCCGGCATAGCCGAGTACACCACCGCCGGGGCCATTGCCCACGCCCAGGCCGCCCAGGCGGCCGGTTGCGCCGGCCTCATGGTGCTGCCGGCCATGGTCTACAAGAGCGATCCCCGCGAGACGCTGACCCACTTCCGCGCCGTGGCCGCCGCCACCGACCTGCCGATCATGATCTACAACAACCCGCCCGCCTACGGCGTCGACGTGACCCCCGAGATGTTCGTGGAGCTGGCGGCGGAGCCCACCGTCGCGGCGATCAAGGAATCCTCCGAAGACCCGCGCCGGCTGGTCGACATCGCCAACCTGACCGGCGACCGCTACCTGCTGTTCTGCGGCGTCGACGACGTGGTGATGGAGTCGGTGCTGCTCGGCGCCATCGGCTGGGTGGCCGGCCTGGTCAACGCCTTCCCCGAAGAGGGCGTCGCCCTGTTCGAGCTGGCCGCGGCGGGCCGCTGGGACGCCGCGCGCCGCATCGGCTCCTGGTTCATGCCGCTGCTGCACCTCGACACCAGGCCCAAGTTGGTGCAGTACATCAAGCTCGCCATGCAGCTCACCGGCCTCGGCAGCGAACGCGTGCGCGCCCCGCGCCTGCCCCTGATCGGCGCCGAACGCGCCATGGTGGAGCGCTTGATCCAGGACGCCATCGCCACCCGCCCCGCGCTGCCCGCCTGAAGCAGCGATGACATCGACACGCTGCCTCGAGTGGCAGGCCTTGACTCCACGGCGTTGTTCATAGTCGATTACCGTATTGACTAATTTTAGCCTAACGCATTAATTTACCTCGTATCCTTTGGGGAGGTAAACATGGCGGAGTTCGCAAACCCGTTTCGCCCAGGCGCGGGCCATACACCCCCGTATCTGGCGGGACGCCAAGCGGAGCGCGCGGAGTTTCAACGGCTGCTCAGTCAGACCACCATTCTGGAAAACATGGTCATGACCGGGCTTCGCGGCGTCGGCAAGACGGTGTTGCTCGACTCATTCAGGCCGCTGGCAATCGAACGCGGCTGGATATGGGTCGGCACGGACCTTTCGGAGTCCACCAGTGTCAGCGAAGACAACATGGCTATCCGGCTATGCACGGACCTGTCGCCGATCACCTCCAGCGTGGTGGTGGAAACGGAAACGGTGCAGCACACTCTTGGCTACCAAGCCCTCATGAGCCTGTATCACCGCATCCCGGGGCTGGCGCTGGACAAGATCAAGGGAGTCCTGGAGCTTGCCTGGGGTGCCCTGTCGAAGGTGTCGCAGGTCAAGGGAATCATCTTCGCCTACGACGAGGCGCAGAACCTGTCGGATCAATCGGCCAAGGAGCAGTACCCGCTGTCGCTGCTGCTCGACTGCTTTCAGTCTCTGCAGAAAAAGGGGCTCCCCTTGATGCTGGTCCTGACCGGCCTGCCGACGCTGTTCCCGAAGCTGGTGGAGGCCAGAACCTTCTCCGAAAGAATGTTCCGAGTCCTGTTCCTGCAGAGCTTGGACCGGAGCGAGAGCGAGGAGGCAATTCGGCGGCCGATTGCGGCTTCCGACTGTCCGCTGCAGCTCGATGATGACGCCGTCGCTACCACCGTCATCATGTCGGGCGGTTACCCCTACTTCATCCAATTCATCTGCCGTGAGGTGTACGACGCCTTCATTCAACGCATCGACAGAGGGGAGCGTGCCTCGGTACCGGTCGCGGAGATCGAGCAGAAGCTGGACACCGATTTCTTCGCGGGACGGTGGGCCCGCGCTACCGACCGGCAACGGGAGTTGCTGTCCGCTATCGCGCAACTCGACAACTGCGACGAGGAATTCACCGTCCAGGAAGTGGTCGAGGCCTCAAAGCGGGTCCTGGACAAACCGTTCAGCAGCAGCCACGTGAATCAGATGCTGGTCACGCTTGCGTCACAGGGCCTGGTGTACAAGAACCGGCATGGCAAGTACTCGTTCGCGGTGCCGCTGCTGGGCCGATTTATCAGGAGACAAGCGCAAGCAGCGTGAGCGCAAACACGGGCGGCGGATAATTCGGGGCGGCGTGACGGTCAGTCGACCGCCTGCGCGGCGGCTGCGGCTGCGGCGAATTCGGTCTTGAGGTCGGCAAGGTCTTCGAGGCCGACGGAGATGCGCACCATGCCGTCGTCGATGCCGAGCGCGGCGCGCTCGGTGGGGCTCAAGTCGACGTGCGAGGTGCGGCGCGGTTGCGAGACCAGGGTCTCCACGCCGCCGAGCGAGGGCGCCACCGCGGCCAGCTTCAGGCCGGCGCAGAAGCGGTCGGCCGCCGCACCGCCGCCGGCGAGGACGATCGCCAGCATGCCGCCGTAGCCGTCCAGGAGGCGGCGCGCACAGGCGTGGTCGGGATGGCTCGGCAGGCCGGGATAGATCACTTGGCGCACGCCGGGCACGCCCTCGAACCACTCGGCGAGGGCATGGGCCGACTGGTTGTGGCGCTCCATCCTGACCGGCAGGGTGCGGATGCCGCGTTCCAGCAGCCAGGCGGTTTCGGGATCGATTGACGGTCCGTACAGCTTCATCATCCGTGCGACCCCGGCGATTACCTCGCGGCTGCCCGCCACCGCGCCGGCGATCAGGTCGGAGTGGCCGCCCAGGTACTTGGTGGCGGAGTGGATCACCGCGTCCACGCCGTGCTCGGCGGCGCGCAGGTTGATCGGCGTCGCGAAGGTGACGTCGGCGGCCAGGATGGCGCCCGCCTCGTCCGCCGCGCGCCGCGCCGGCTCGATGTCGAACACCTTGAGGGTGGGGTTGGTGGGCAGCTCGATCAGCACCGCTCTGGTGCGCGGCCGCAGGGCGGCGCGCCACGCGGCCGGGTCGGACGGTTCCACGAACGTGGTAGTGATGCCACGTCGGGGCAGCTCCTCGGCCAGCAGCACGCCGGTGGCGCCGTACAGGTGGCGGCTGGCAACGATGTGGTCGCCCACCTCGGCCACCGACAGCAGGGTCATCGCGGTCGCCGCCATGCCGCTGGCCAGCGCCAGCGCCGCCTCGGTGCCCTCCAGGGCGGCGATCTTGGCGGCCACCGACTCCTGGTTGGGATTGTTGCCGTAGCGGCTGTAGCGCAACGGCGCGCCGTCGGCGGGGGACGGCGTATGAAACGTGGAACTGCGCACCACGGGCGCGACCACCGGCTGCCCCGGCCGCGCCGTCGGCTCGCCCGCGTGGATGGCGCTGGTCGCCGGGCGCGGCCCGCCGTTCATCTGTGCATCGGAATTCATCGGCACCCCCTACCCCGATAGTACCGGCGCGACAACGCGTTGGCCCACCGCACCACTGCCGAGTACGCACATCGTCGACCACGCCCTCGGACCCCTAGCCACTTCGGCGCCGCAGTCGACGGCCGGTGCCTCGGCGGATGGTTCCCAGCCCGGCGCAGGAGTGCCAATCTCGCCGGTCGCCACTTCGAGGGTGCGGTTTGACAGAGCGGCACGGTCATTGCCACCATCGCGCAGGCGCGCCGCCCGCGGTGTGCGCCGACAACCCGGCCCATGGCAAGCTATATCCTCAGGCGCCTCGCCTACATGGTCATCCTGCTCGTCGCCCTGTCGGTGGTGGTGTTCATCGTGATCCAGCTCCCGCCCGGCGACATGATGACGGTGATGCTGGCGCGCATGGAGGCGGGCGGCGCCGATGCCAGCCTCGGCGGCGAGGAGATCGGCGCCATGCAGAAGCAGTACGGCCTGCACCTGCCGGCCCATCTGCAATATCTGCGCTGGGCCGGCAACCTGCTGCGCGGCAACCTGGGGCCGTCGTTCGTGTACGGCAGGCCGGTGACCGTGCTGCTGCTGGAGCGGTTGCCCCTGACCGTGCTGCTGTCCGGCATCACCCTGCTGTTCGCCTACGCGGTGGCGATCCCCATCGGTATCTACTCCGCCACTCATCAATACTCGCTCGGCGACTACGGCTTCACCGTGGTGGGATTCGTCGGTCTGGCGACCCCCAACTTCCTCCTCGCCCTGATCCTGATGTACCTGCTCCTGACCCTGTTCGGGGTCAGCCCCGGCGGCCTGTTTTCCGGCGAATTCGAACACGCCCCGTGGAGCTTCGCCAAGTTGCTCAACGGGCTCGGCCACCTGCCGCTGCCGATCATTGTGATCGGGATGGCCGGCACCGCCGCGATCATCCGGGTAATGCGCGGCACCCTGCTCGACGAGCTGCGCAAGCAGTACGTGATCACCGCCCGCGCCAAGGGCGTGTCCGAAACCGCCCTCACGTTCAAGTATCCGGTACGCGTGGCCCTCAACCCGATCATCAGCACCGTCGGCTGGCTGCTGCCGGAAATCGTCTCCGGCAGCACCATCGTCGCCATCGTGCTCAGCCTGCCCACCGTGGCGCCCCTGCTGTTCAGCGCCCTGCTCCAGGAGGACATGTTCCTGGCCGGCAGCACGCTGATGGTGTTGGCCGCGCTCACCATTATCGGCACGCTGATCTCCGACCTGCTGCTGGTGATCACCGACCCGCGCATCCGGTTCGAGCGCGTGTGAGCCGCGCATGAGCACGATTACCGTGACCCGCCCGGACAGCGCCGCCGAGGAGCGTTACTACGTCGCCACCCAATGGCAGCTCATCCGGCGCCGCTTCATGGCCCACCGTCTCGCCCTGCTCGGCATCGTGGTACTGGTCGTGCTGTACGCGGGAGCGCTGTTCGCGGAGTTCGTCGCCCCCTACGACGGCTTCCGCCGCTTCGCCGACTATCAGCTCGCGGCGCCGCAGCGGGTGCGCTTGTTGCACGACGGCAGACCGGTCCTGCGCCCGTTCGTATACGGCCTGCACCGGGAACGCCATCCGGAGACCCTGCGCTGGCAGTTCACCATCGACCGCGACACCCGCTACCCGATCGCCCTGTTCGTGCGCGGCGACCCGTACCGGCTGGTCGGCCTCATCCCGGCCGACATCCACCTGTTCGGCGTCCGCCATCAGGACGGCTTCCTGTTCCTGTTCGGCACCGACAACCTGGGCCGCGACCTGTTCTCCCGCAACGTGTACGCGGCGCGTATCTCGCTGAGCATCGGCCTGGTCGGCGTCGCGATGAGCTTCGTGCTCGGCTGTCTGCTCGGCGGCATCTCCGGCTACTACGGCGGCGCCCTGGACACCTTCATCCAGCGCCTGATTGAGTTCCTGATTTCGATTCCGTCGATCCCGCTGTGGATGGCGCTGGCGGCGGCGCTGCCCAACGACTGGCCGCCGCTGCGCATCTACTTCGGCATCACCCTGATCCTGTCGGTGGTGGGCTGGACCGGGCTGGCGCGCGTGGTGCGCGGCAAGCTGCTGGAATTGCGCGAGGCCGACTTCGTGATGGCGGCGCGCATCGCCGGCGTCGCCGAGCCGCACATCATCACGCGCCACCTGCTGCCGTCGTTCATGAGCTACCTGATCGTCAGCCTCACCTTGAGCATCCCCGGCATGATTCTGGCCGAGACCGCGCTCAGCTTCCTCGGCGTGGGCATTCAGCCGCCCGCCATCAGTTGGGGAGCGCTGCTGCAGGGCGCCCAGAACGTGCGCACCGTGGCGCTGGCGCCGTGGCTGTTCATCCCCGGCCTGTTCATCGTCATCACCGTGCTGAGCTTCAACTTCGTCGGCGACGGCCTGCGCGACGCCGCCGACCCCTACCGGTAGCTGCTTCGGACGCGCCACTGGCGCTATCGCCCCATGTTCCGGCTTTATTGTGGGCGATAGGGTATCGTGCTATTGCTCATGAGGTGGATCTGGCAGCAGCCGGGATGGCCGGAGTTCTCCTGGAATCAGGAGCGGCTGGCACCGCTGGAGGCTCGATTCCTGCACGAATCGGGTCGCAAGATCGGTGCGTGGCGCCATCTTGCCGAACGGGACCGGACCGATCTGAGGATCGAGTGGCTGATCGACGAGGCGATCGACACCTCGGCGATCGAGAGAGAGATCCTGAACCGCGCGTCGGTGCAGTCGTCGATCCGGCGTCATTTCTGTGGCGGTGGCACGGGACGGCTGAGGCGAGTCCGGCGCACCACTACCCGCGTCCCACTCGCGAACCTGCTGCCGCCGAATACTGCAACGCACGGAAGCACCCTGAAGCAGGGAGGCTCCGGCACGCACGTATTTGATCCACACGCTGCTGCCGCCGCCCGGTGGTTCCTGCGTGGGGGCGCCACAGCACGTCCCGAAGCGACCAACGCAGTCATTCCCGTCGCTCCTGCTTCCGTCACCGTACCGCGCGACCTTCATGCCGACGGTCGCATCGGTCCGCCATCGAGACTCAGCCGAAGCATGAGGTCGCCTTGGGGGCTTGGCGGGGCTTGGCCTCCCGCGCAACACTCCGTCGCTTGGTCCGAGCCATCATACGCGGCGCATTGCACGAGCAGGCTCAGCGTGCACGGTAGGCCTGCGGGTTCCTCCCGAACACCATCAGCCCGTAGAGGGTCGGCCGCAACACGCCGTCCAATCATCGATCACGCTGGCGTTGCGCCGATCGGCCTCGCGCGCCGGCTGCGATATCTGCTCGGTATCGAGCCCGCAAGCCGCTGAGCCTGCATGAACGAGCGCACGGCACCGAAGTCGATGTGGGATACCCGATAACCACCGGGCAGCGTTCCGCCTCATGAGCCCCCTTCGTCGATTACCTGCCTCAAAATCACCAACATGTCGTCACACGTTATCCCGCATCGCTGCAATTCCTTTGGCGGCACCGTCACGAAATGAGCAATATCGTTCCGTACCGGAAAAATGTCCCGCAGCATCCGCCCAAACTCCCTCTTGTCTCTAAACAAGCTCTTGAACAAATCCCACGCCTGATTGTTCTCCATCAAAGCGCCCAATTGTCCCAAATACATACAGTCCATCAATGGCCGCTCGTAGCCCGGAGACAACCGATACGCAGCCTTCGACTGTCGTCTCACCTTTTCGACGCTGTCCCAATCATCCCCAAGCACTCTCTTCATCATTGTGACTCCTCGCCCAGGCCATTTCTCTCCGTATTTCTTATATACTAGGCTGCGTAGCGCGATTTCAGTTTCCTTAATGAGATCCCAAATCCGCGACTCGTCAGCCGTCGTGACCACACTACCCGGCTCAAATTCCTGGTAGTATCGCCAGAATAGAGCGTTGCATTTTGCCAACCGACCCTCGTGATCCAATTTAGACACGCCAACATATTGCAGTTCGTGCCATGTGCGTTCGGCGCCAAATCGGTCTCTGCCTCCGTCTGCAAGCAACTGCGCGATCTCTCGGCGCTGCAAGCCGATGGGCTGCATCGCGATCCGCTTGAGGGCGATCCTCGCATCCTCCGAAAAGTGTGCCATCCAGTGCTCAAACAATCGTCTTGAGCCGTCGGCCACCTGCCGGCTGACCAGTTGAACGCCTTCCACGCCAATCGCCCCGCAGTCTGCACATGTTTCAATCAGCCGGGCTCCCAACCCCGCGTGGCCCCCGGTCTCCCTGAACAGATACTCTCGCACGCGCTCGTTTGCCGTTGGCAAACGATTGTGAATAACTTCCGAAAAAGCATCGAATTCCAGGTTCACAACATTCAATTGCTCCGCCCGGCTTCCCAGGGGCGACGTCTCATCCTCGCAAAACCCGGCCAACTCCTGCGCACCGCTGAATACAAGCGCCACACGTTCCGCCGTGTCAGACTCATTGACGTACAGCAGCGAAAACAGATTGTCCTGAAACGCCCGCGGAAAGCGGCGCCCGAGCACGCGGCCGGCTTCGTCCAGCAGGAAGATCACTCGCCGGACACCATGGGCCGCTCCCAAGAGGTCCTGAAGCTCCTCACCAAACGCCTCTGTCGTGTGAATGCTCCGTACCTGTCCGTCCGGCTCAGCCACCGCCCCACGGACATCGTCGAACACATCCGCACATACGGCACCCGCTCGATCCATCAGATACCGATAAAACTCAGACGGACCAGCATCGTACGGTAACGCCATCAAGTTCACGTAGACCGCCAGGGTCTCCTCGCTATGAGCACCAGACCGACGCAATCTGGCCACCGCGACTCTCTCGGCGTGCCGTAGCATAGTCGTCTTACCGGCCTGCCTTCCCCCAAACAGAAGGAGACATCGGCGCTCGTCTGCGAGTTCGAGCATTCTACGAATCAGATCATCTCGGCCGTAGCATGGCGCTCGTCTGTTTACGACCACTCCAGAATCCACTTCCTAAACAGGTCCATCGTAAGGAATGCCTGGTTCCCTCGCATCTTGACCAACTGATACCCGACTAGGTGCTTTAGTCTACCGCGAGTGGGCGTTGTGTTCGCCGCCTTCGCCAGCTCAACGCACACGTCTCGTTCCTGTGGATAGTCACGTCCCAGGCGGTCCATTATTTCCTGAAAGTCCTTGGCCCCTACCTGCTCCAGGTACCGGTCTACGACTGACTCCACCGTATTCGTAGTCACGAGTAGCGGTCGCTGAGGGTATTCTCGTGCCAGGAAACTACAGAACTCCCGTGCGAAGTACGGATGTCCACCCGTAAGCTCGACGATGCGACCGCACGCAGAGTCAGCAAACTTGACACCCATTCCCCGCCCCAAGCCATGCATCATCGCCCGCGCCTCGTCCGCTTCCAGAAGCTGTAAATAGATCTTCTGAAAGAAGTTGAAGACAGGATTGTCGCGGCCATTAAACTGCGATATTTCTGTAATAGACGGATTCGCTCCTGTTACAATAATGGCCAAATCCTGCGTTTCTTGGGCGAAGCCGCGCAGATAGCTAAGAAAGTCGAATAGCCCCGTGAACTCGGAATTTCCGAGTTTGGCCGGGAGTATCCTCTCTATTTCGTCCAACAGAATTACGACCCGTGGGCGAACGCCCCATTCCGTGGCTGCCGTAGACCTTATCAGGGCACTCAAATCGGCGTCGAAAGCGACCGCAACAGGAAAGCTGCCGGGCAGGTCCAGGTAGTCGATATACTGACCGCCCAATCGCCAGCGCACACCCGTCTGTCCTCGGTGAACGGCCTGTTCGTGCAAGAGGTTCGCTATTCGCCAATACAACCACCGCGCGTCGTTGACACCGGCCGGCACTCGAAGAAGATCGACGTACACTACGATATCTCCGCTCACGGTCGCGCGCCGTTCGCATTCCTTTAGGAGCGACGTCTTTCCAACCTTCCTCAGGCCGAAAACACCTGACGGCCGCGCAGAGACAATGGCGTCCTTCAGTTCCGCCAAGATCCGATCACGCCCAAAGAAGCGCTTTCCAAAAACCGGATACGTGCGGGCAAATAGATCCCGTCTGTACAACCACGTGTCCAGGACGCTACGGAAAGCGTCGAAAGGTGCGGGCGCGTCAGAGCTTGCTTCACCATCTGTCGTTTCCATCACTTCCTGGGCAACGGGAACAATGAGGTGATTCTCGTCACGGCGCTCAATGCGCTTAAATAAAATGTCCTTCAAATGGTCGGGTACTGATGAGAGAACGAGCAGAGCAATTTGGGCGCTGACTAGCTCTCTAATTGCGTAATCGTCTATTGTTTTGTCTAGTGCCTCAATGTCTCCCGCAGCTAACTTCTGCTTAAACATACAGCGAACGAGAACGGTGCCGGAAATGCCGTAAGTCTCACTGATTTCAGTGTTTTCGATCCTCGCGATTAGATCAGCACCGATAATGTTGTCAGGTAGCAGGTTTGCCATCGTCACCTCGAAACCACAGCGCTGGAGAAACCTGTATGTTAGGTCGCCTCTGTGGTGCTGAAGTCTTATTTTAAGAAGACTCATGTTCAGCTGGTCGTGACTAGGTAGGGATTTGGCTGGTCGTAGGGCGGTGGCCTGCCGGTAGAAGCTCAAGGCTCTCTGCCTCGACGGAGTCGTATCGCAGCGGGCGTGGAGGCGGGCCAGCGCAAGAAGAACTCCCCGTTCCCCCGCCTGCTCCGTGTGGTGGCACAGGTCAAGCGCCGACGAAAGGAGGCTTACCGCATCGTTGGTCTTGCCCATGTTGCCGGCGAGAACGCCAGCGTCCTCCCGCAGCTTGGCGACTTTCGGGAAAATGGCAATTCCTCTGCGGTAGGCGTTGAGGGCGGCCGGCTTGTCATTTTGGTTCTTTTCGAAAGCAGCGTAGCTTAAGACTAACTGTACACTTGGAGCGTCCGACATGCCCTTCTTGTACAGTTCACGAGCTCGGCTATATTCCTTGTTGTCTCTGGCCAGAATGGCCTGGGCGAGTATTTTTTCGGTCGCGTGAGCGGAAGTGCCGTCACCTTCGTCGGTCCGAAACGGATCCGCACGCGTGACGTCAAGAGCTCGCCATCCCTGCGCATTCCTAATGATATCGCATTGGACCGAGGTGCCTCGGGGATAGATGGTCGTAGAGTCGATGACATCAGATATGTGGCAGAAAGCACGGCGACCATCCAGCAATCGGATAAAGGCATATCCCTTTTCTTCGAATGTACGCGCTATAGTGCCTGAGACGCTTTCGCGCGAATCTTGCTGCGATTCGAGGTCGTCCGCTTCAGGACGAACATCGGTAGCTATAAAACCGCTGGATTCACGTCTGGGAGTGAAGAGCACCCTTCTGCCGGGCGTCAATGCCAAGGCGGCAAATGGACTTCTGAGGTGCTGTCGGTGTAGGAGAAGTGGTCGGCCACTGGATATGGAGTCGTCGGAGACGATGTACCCATAACCTCTACGGTGGTCATAGGACTGCACGGTGCCGACCTGTGCGTTCGCCCGGCGCAGTGTGGTGGGTTGTGTCGCAGTTGGCATGGTGGTCAACCCAATCTGGAGCGAGGAGCGCGCTGGAGGCAATAGTGGGGATGACGGTCCGCCGTGCCGTTGAGACGGAGAGGGGTCGGTGAGGTGTCCGTATCTGCTTCCATCGGCTGAGGCCCTTCGCGATTATACCGCTGGACGACCGTCGACCGGAAGCTTGGTATGCTCCTCATCGGACGACTTGAGAGCCGTCGCCCGATTTCTTGAATTCTCGTAATCGGGTTCTTCACATGATCCTCCTGCCCAAAAATCGCCGTGGAAGCAGCACGAACGACAATATCATCCAATTCGCCGTGACGCTGCAATTCCAGGACGAAAACAGTCTATGGCCCACAGAGTAGCTTCTCCGTGGGCCATAGGGTAAGTTGAAATTGCTCATGGTGTGGATCTGGCAGCAGCCTGGGTGGCCTAACTTCTCCTGGGATAGGCGACGGCTGGAGTCGCTGGAGGCTCGGTTCCTGCACGAGTCCGGGAGACGGGTCGGTGCCTGGCGCCATCTTTCCGACCGGGGTCAGACCGATCTCCGGGTCGAGTGGCTCAGCGACGAGGCGCTCGACACCTCGGCGATCGAGGGAGAGATCCTGGACCGCGCCTCGGTCCAGTCGTCGATCCGGCGTCACTTCGGCCTCGGCGTCGACCCGCGGCGCGTCTCGCCGGCCGAGGCAGGGGTCGCCGAGGTGATGGTGGAAGTCTACCGGACCTTCGCTGCCCCACTTGACCATGAAACGCTGTGGCGGTGGCACGGGACGCTCATGCGCGAGCGCCGCTGGCTCGCGGTGATCGGTGGATACCGGCAGCACCAGGAACCGATGCAGGTGGTCTCCGGCCCCGATTACCACCGCAGAATCCACTATGAAGCGCCGCCGTCCCACCTGATGATAACCGAGATGGACCGCTTCATCGGGTGGTACGAACGCACGCGCGGGATGCCCGCGCTGACCCGTGCCGGAGTAGCTCACTTCTACTTCGAGTGTATCCATCCGTTCGAGGACGGCAACGGTCGGATCGGCCGCGCGCTGGTCGAAAAGGCGCTGGCCCAGTCGCTCGGCGAACCGACTCTGATCGCGCTCTCGCGAGCGATCATCCGCAGCCAGAACGCCTACTACGAGGCGCTGGAGTCGGCGGGCCGCTCGCTGGATATCACCGACTGGCTGGTGTGGTTTGCCGACACCGTGCTGGCAGCGCAGGGCTGGGGCGAGCGCCGTCTGATCCGGCTGATCGAGCAGACGCGGATGTTCGACCGGCTCCGCGAGCGGCTGAATCCGCGCCAGGTGAAAGCCCTGCTGCGCCTGTTCCGGGAGGAACCGGATGGATTCAAGGGTGGCCTGAGCGCCGACAACTACCGGCGAATCACTCGCGCCTCTGCCTCGACCGCGACCAGAGACCTCGCCGACCTGGTCGCCAAGGGAGCGCTGCGCCGCACCGGCGAGCGCCGCCACGCGCGCTACTGGCTTGACCTTCCATCGTTCGGCCCAGCCGAAACCGCGAAAGGGTGACTGGCGGCCACGCGTTGAAGGGTCCGCCCCGGCGCCGACTCGTACCGGCATCAGTGGGCGATAGAACCGGGGTCTATCGCCCAAATTCCAAGTTGGCATTGAGGAGTTTACCGGATCGCGTCGCACGCAGCCGGGCTCCGAGCCCTCCGAGCTTCACGGCGTGGGTTGACAGGGGACGGCCCCCGGCCAACGATTGGCGGTGAAATCACAAGGCTCCACAAGGAGGAGATATGATCAAGAGACAGTTCATGCTGATCGCGGCGGTGCTGCTCGGCTGCTCGCTGGCGGCGTTTGCCGGCGGCACGGAAGAGGGATCGAGCGGCGAGGCGATGGCCGCCGAGCGCACCGGCAAGTATGGCGAGGCGCCTATGCTGGCCGCCCTAGTGGCAGCCGGCGAGTTGCCGCCGGTGGACGAGCGGCTGCCGGTGAATCCGTCGGTGCGCACCCCGATCGAGGAGGTCGGCACCTACGGCGGCACGGTGAGGGTTTTCGCGCTCGACAACTGGCCGTGGCAGGACATGACCGAAAGCGTCGAGCGCGGCCCGTACCTGCTCAAGGGCGTCGACGGCAAGCTGCTGCCCGATGTGGCCGCGGCCGTCGAGATGGGCGCCGACAACACCTCGGTGACGATCACCCTGCGCGAGGGACACCAGTGGTCCGACGGCCACCCCGTGAGTTCCGACGACGTGGTGTTTCAGTTCATGTCGATGCACAACCATCCCGAGGTCGTGACCTACAAGAAGAGTCCGTTCGTCACCAACGCGGTTGCGGTCGACGCACAGACCGTGCGCCTGGAGTTCGACTCGCCGCATCCCGAGATGATGGTCAAGCTGGCCACTTGGCACGGCGGCGACTGGGAGATGCTGAAGCCCAAGCACTATCTCTCCAAGTGGCACATCGACTTCAACGACCAGGCCAACGAGGTGGCCAAGGAAGAGGGTCACGAGAACTGGCAGCAGGCGTTCACCGATCACTTCTTCTGGAAGCCGTCGACCGACCTCGACCTGCCGGTGATTCAGGCTTGGCGGTTCACCGAGATAACCCCCACCGTGCGGGTGTTCGAGCGCAACCCCTATTACCTGCGCGTCGATACCGCCGGCAACCAGCTTCCCTACATCGACCGCATCGTCTCCACCGTGGTGGAGAAGGAGGTGTACAACCTCAAGATCATCGGCGGCGAAGCCGACCTCGCGTACGGTCAGACCAGCCTGGAGAACTTTGCCCTCTACAAGGAGAACGAAGAGGCCGGTGACTACCTGGTGACGCTGATTCCGGGCCTGTCCGCCGCCGAGGTGGGGCTGGTCCTGAACCAGAACCACTTGCAGGAATGGCGGGCGGAACTGTACCAGGACATCCGCTTCCGGCGCGCCCTGTCGCTGGCCATCAACCGCGACGAGGTGAACGAGCAGGTGTTCTTCGGCCTGTCGACGCCGCGGCAGGCGGCCGTGCCGCCGGTGCACAGCTACTACCAGGAGGAGTGGGGCAAGGCGTGGGCCGACTACGACCCGGACCAGGCCAACGCCCTGCTCGACGAGATCGGCATGACCGAGCGCACGCGAGACGGGTTCCGGCACGCTCCGGGCGGCGAGGAGCTGCAGGTCCTGATCGAGTACGCCGAGGGCGTTCCCGTGCCGGCGATGGAGTTGATCAAGGAGTACTGGGAGGCGATCGGCGTCAAGGTTCTTCTGAAGGTGGAGACCGGCCAGTCGCGCAACGTCACCCGCACGCTGAACGAGCATGACGTGCGGGCGAGCGGCATCGGCGAGGCCTCGGAGACGGGCAATTACATCACCGGCGGCGGCGAGCAGTTCACCTGCAACCGGTCGCGCGGCGTTACCGCGGACTCACGCTGGATGCCGTGCGGCACCGACAACGGCTGGGGCTGGCAATGGGGCAAGTGGCTGGCCGCCAACGCCGCCATCCAGGAAGGCACCCACACGCTGGCCGACTTCGGCGGCGAAATGCCCGGCTGGGAGCCGCCGCGGGAGGTCAAGGACCTGGACGAGTGGTCGTGGGCGATCCGCGTCACCGAGTTCGGCTCCCCCGAGTACGTCGAGCTGGCAACCAACATCTCGCAACTGCAGGCCGACAAGCTGTGGGCGATCGGCGTGGTGGGCATGAGCCCGACCATCTACATCTCGCGCAGCAACATCGGCAACGTGCCGCAGGAGTACAGCATCGGCGTCGAATGGCCGATCGGCCTCAACTACTGGGGCGACCAACTCTTCGTCCGCCAGTAACCGGGCGGTTGAACCTAGCTCCGAGCAGGCGTGGCCTTTGTGCCGCGCCTGCTCTCCACAATCTGCTGTAGCACCGAGGGCACACATCCAGTGCAGATTCCTGAACTTACGCGCAACACACCGGACCGGGACAGGTTCAATGGCGCACTTCGTCTTCCCTACGAGTTGCGTGTCCGGGATTTCGAGTCAGCGATGCAGGACCGCTACGGCTTGGCGAAACTGCGCGAGAGCTGGCTCTATAGGCAGTAAGGGTAGACTATCGGACTATCGCGTCTCGGTGGCGGATATTTTCGCCAACGCGGGGATCGCTTCCATCGCCATCCGGAAATAGTCCACATCCTTCTCCATGCCGATTGATTCATAGCCGACAGCTTCGGCGGCAGCCAACGTGGATCCTGATCCCGCGAACGGATCAACGACGACACCTTCGCCGAGCGGCAACACGCTGCGTACGAGCTGCCGCAGCAAGGCCTGCGGCTTCAAGCTCGGGTGCGGGGCCAGTTCCTTCTCACTGCGTCGAGTCGGAGCAGACTTGATTACGTCTCCGAATGGCGATTGATCTGACCTCCGGCGGAACCCTCCGGTACGCCACTTGCGCAGGTTGTCCTGCACCCGGCCCTCGAGCGGCCTACGAAACAGAACCCACGGTTCCCACATGGATCGGGGGAGTACACTTACATTTCTGAACTCTCGTGCGCCCCCTTGGGGCGGTCTCCGCCTCGCATGGTCATGACCAGCCGCACAATGTCACCGCGTCGCTCAAGGCCGCCGTCTGCCATCGCTCCGGCGACAATATGGGAAAGAAGCGGATTGGACGCTACCATGACGTTCGCTCCCGGCATCAGCTTCGGCGTCAGCAGGCGCGTCCACGTCGTGAAGAACTCCCGCAGATACGCTCGCTGAACGTCGTTCAACGTCGTGAACCTTGGCAGCGGTGACCTCGTGTGCCCGTCGAACGAAGGAGGAATCCTCCAAACTCCACCGCGCCCGCTCCTCAACTTTCTCTGTTCGGTGGCGGTGTACTCCTGCAGGCCGTATGGCGGGTCGGTGACCACCGCGTGGATGCTGTTGTCAGCGCGGGCAGCAATCCAGTCGAAGCAGTCGCCGTGTACGAGGGTCGCATCACGGAAGCGGAACGGCTCTTCCCACGTGAGAATCCCCGGCAGCATGCGCTCCAGACTGCGGTCGCGGCCGACCGTCAGCCGGTAAACCCCACGCCGCTCCTTGATGAAGAGTTCCGGCGTGTTCAGCCGCAGAAACGACCGCACCGAGGACTCCGGGGTGGGGCCGTTGATCTGCCCCACCCGTTCCGCGATCTGCTTTGCCGTCAATCCGTCAGACGCGAGCCGCATCAGCTGCAAGATGGCGTCACGCACCTGCCCGGGTGCATATCTGCCGGCCTGCTCGCTCATGGATGCACAATAGACGTCCAGACGTCTTGTTGCAAGGAGCTGCGCCGGTAGCGGAGCCGTTACCGCCCGAGCCGCTACCAGTTGGTGTGGGAGCCGTCGCGGCGGCGCAGGTGGGGGTTCTCCCAGAACTCGAACGCCATCTTCACCGCCGGCGCGTCTTCGTTGAACTCCACCCCGAGGCCGGGCGTGTCGGGTACGCGGTGGGTCACGCCGTCGAGCGTCGGCTGCACCGGGAACAGGTCCGGATCGAAGTGGAATCCCGCCTCCGGCGAACGCTCCTCCAGCCAAGCGAACAACGGCGTGGCCGCGGCCAGGTGGATGTTGGCGGCCGTGCTGATCGGGCCGAGCGGGTTGTGCGGCATCAGGTCGATGTAGTGCGCCTCGCACCAGCCGGCCACCTTCATCGCCTCGGTGAAGCCGCCCACGTTGCAGATGTCGAGCCGCGCATAGGCGGCAATGCCGCGTTCCAGGTAGGGCAGGAACTGCCACTTGCTGGCGAATTCCTCGCCGATCGCCATCGGCACCGGGGTCATGCGCTGCAGCGCTTCGTAGGCCTCCGGCGTCTCGTCGCGGATCGGCTCCTCCAGGAAGTCGAGGGTACCGACCGGCATCGACTGGCAGAACGAGGCCGCCTCGCCCACCGACAGCCGGTGGTGGTAGTCGATGCCGAGGGCGGCGCGCCTGCCCACCGCCGCGCGCACCTTCACCAGCCACTCGGCGGTGATTCCCATCGACACCCGCGGCTCGAACACCGAGTCCGGCCCGCCATCCCCCTCGGCGGGATCCGCCACCCGCGGGTAGCCCGCGCCGGTGCGGATGCACGGCCACCCCGCCGCGACCAGGCGCTCCACCTCCTCGACGATGCCCGGCCCCGGCGGCGTGGCGGCGGTCACGAAGCAGGGCACTCGCTCGCGCTGCTTGCCGCCCAGGAGTTGGTACACCGGCACCCCCAGGCTGCGCGCCACCAGGTCGTGCAGCGCGATGTCGATCGCCGACAGCGCGGCCGTCAGTACCCGCCCGCCCTCGAAGTACTGGCTGCGGTAGACGAGTTGCCACAGAGCGCCGATGCGGCGCGGGTCCTGGCCGATCAGGAAGCGCCGGAAGTGGTCGATGGCGCCGCGCACCGCCAATTCGCGGCCGCTCAGCCCCGCCTCGCCGTAGCCGTAGGAGCCGTCGTCGCTCTCGATCTTGAGCACGAACAGATTGCGCCGGCCGGCCCACACCGGAAAGCTCTTGATGGCGGTGATTTTCATGGCAGCGCCAGCATAGCGCAGGAGCCGGCCTTCTACCCCTCGTCGATGCCGAACATCTCCAGCTGGATGTGCGCCAGGTGAGCCTGCAGCACGCGGTACGAATAGTGCGTACGCGCTATGGAGTAGTTGTGGTCCGCCGTCTCCTCCCTATACTCCGCATCGGTGAGCAGGCGCTTTACCTCCGCTATCTCCGCCTCGGTGACGAACTGTTCCATGAGTGCGACGCGGAATCCTTTCGGCCTGATGTCGTACGCAAACACCGGGTAGTTGTTCACGAAGATCGGCTTGCGATGGTAGATCGCCTCCAGAAAGGCGTTGCCGAACCCCTCCACCAGCGACGGATAGGTCACCAGGTTGGCATGCGGGTAGACGTCGTCGAGCGTGTAGATCTTGCGGCCATCGGGCGTGGTCCCGCGCTGATCGTTGATGATATCCTCGACGAACAGTGCACGCACGCCGAGCAGTTCGGCGTAACTCCGCACCCGGCCCTCGTACGACAGTCCCTCGTCGCCCGATGCGTGCGAGATCACCAGCACGGCCTTGTCTCCCATGTCCAGGCGCCTGACCAGTTCGATGGCGTGCTCGATGCCCTTGCGCTGCACCACCCGGGTGGGCTGCAGCACCAGCGTGTCGTCGGCGGCGATGCCGAGGGCGTCGCGCACGTCGGCGTTGTAGTGGTCGACGCCGGCCGGCGGATGGTCGTAGTCCATCACGTTCGGAACGAGATGCGAGTTGGCCCCGGAACGCAACGCCAACTGATTGCGCGCCGTGCTGTTAATCACCACGTTGCTGATCGAATGCAGTCTCGGCGGGAAGGCACTGCGCAGGTAGTCGGAAATGCCGTTCAGCATGAACCGCTTGCGCTCCCAGGTGAAGTCGTGATGATGCCCGATGGTGGGAATGCGCGTCTCGGCGATCACCTCGGTGATGGCCAGGCCGAGGGCAATGTTGAGTGGAATGGCCAGCGTGTTCTCCGGCACCAGCACGTCGATGGCGTAGCGCCGGATGAAGTCGTAGATGCCGCGTTTCAGTTCATCGCGCAGCTCGTGGATGCGCGAGGTGACCGCGCGCGGACGGGAGTCGGCATGGAACAGGTGCTTCTGGATTTCCTCTACGTCGGGGTGGTTGAAGTGCGCCTTGGGCAGCAGCAGCGAGCGCTCCTCCGGGGTGTCGAGCTCGCCGGCGCAGTAGAAGATATTGTGACCCATGCGCTCGAACACGGTGGCCCACTTGTCGATTTCCAGGGAGACACCGTCGGTGCCGGCGATCCGGAACGAGATGAACCCTATGTTGCGCCTCTGCATGACGACCTCACGATATCTGCCGGTGCCGGGCCAGTTTGCGCAGCTTCGGCTCGATCACCACCCGGCAGTAGGGGGCGCGTGCGTTGCGCGCAAAGTAGTCCTGGTGATAGGACTCCGCGGGATAGAAGTGGCGCAGCGGTTCGATTTCGGTGACGATCGGGCGCCGAAACAGCTTGCCGGCCTGCTCTCGCGACGCTTCCGCGCTGCGTTGCTGATAATCGTTCTGGGTGAGGATGATCGAGCGGTACTGGGAACCGACATCGTGCCCCTGACGGTTGAGCGTGGTGGGGTCGTGGGCATGCCAGAACAGGTCCAGGATCCGTTCGTAGGTCACCACGTCGGGATCGAAGGTGACCTGCACTACCTCCGCGTGACCGGTTCGCTCGCTGCACACCGCCTCATCGGTGGGGTTCTCGGTAGTCCCGCCAGCGTAGCCGGATACCACCGAACTCACCCCGGCCACGCGCAGGTAGACCGCCTCGATACACCAGAAACATCCGCCGCCGAGAATTGCCGCGGAGTCCCCGCCATCTCCATTCGCCATATCAGTTGATCAGTATACCGATCTGTACCGCTTGCACCAGCATCGATTACCCTCTTTTCATCATGCCGGCATCCGCGGACGGCGCCGACCACTACCCGATGCGCCGCGACCGGGAACTGGAACAACTGCGCCTGCGCCTGCTTGGTCAGCTCGACCAGCGGACAGGCCGCGAAAAGGCGGTCCTGCGCCGCACCATTGCCGCCCTCAGCGAGCGGCTTCGGCGCCGGCGGGCCGCTTGCGGCGACGCCGGCGCCGGCGCTCTTCCCTCTACTCCAGGTAGCCGTGCAGCATTTGCGCCTGCAACGACATCTGCAACCGCTCCAGGGCGCGCTTCTCGATCTGGCGCACCCGCTCCTTGGTCAACCGGTAGCGCCGGCCGAGCTCGTTCAGGGTGAGCCGCTGCCGGCCGTTGAGGCCGAACCGGCTCTGCACGATGTCCGACTCGCGCCGCGACAGGCTGCCGAGCACGTCGTTGATGTCCGCCTTGAGCACGTTGGCCATCGCCTCCTCCTCGGGGGAGCGGCCCGCCTTGTCGCGTACCGAGTCGCCGAGCTCCGCGGGGACGTCTTCGTCGAAAGCGGGCGATTCCAGGGACAGCGGGTCGCGCGACACCGACAGCAACTCGGCCACCCGCTTCTCCGGCAGGTCCAGAAACAGCGCGATCTGATCGGTGGTCGGCTCGCGGCGCAGGCGCTGCCGCAGCTCGGAGCGCGCCCAGCCGATGCGCTCCACCACGCTGGCGGCGTGCGCAGGCAGGCGGATCGGGCGCGACTGGGCTTCGAGCGCCTTCATGATCGACTGGCGGATCCACCATACGGCGTAGGTGGTGAAGTGGAAGCCGCGCTCGGGATCGAACTTCTCTACCGCCTTGAGCAGCCCGATGTTTCCCTCGCTGACCAGGTCGGAGAGCGGAATGCCGCGATTCTGGTACTGCCGGGAGATGTTCACGACGAAGCGGAGATTGCTGTTGACCAGCTTCTCCTTGGCCTGTTCATCGCCGGCACGCGCGGCTCGTGCGTACCGCTGCTCTTCCTCTCTGGTCAGCAACGGATGGCGCTTGAGGTCGCTGAGGTAGTCGGCTAACGGTGTAGTATCCATATAATCAGAATGCCGCCCGCGATTGAAGATGGTTTGAATGGCCGGTTAAGAGTTCATAATGTATCAATCGAACAGGCTGTTCTATTCGAACAGTTGGTCGAAGGAGTCGCGCGCCTGTTCGGCGCGCTGCCGGGGCAACCCGCCCGCTTGCTCGCCCGCTTGGTCGCCCGGACCCTCGCGCAGGCGGAAGTAGTCGCAGAAGTTGGCGCGGTCCTTGTCACGCACCGGCTCCGCGATCGACTCGCGGCAATCCCACTGCAGCCCTTTCTCGTAAAACGTGCAGTTCAGGCACACCTTGAGCGGCTGGCTGCACCGCGGGCACTCGGTCTCGCGAAAGATCGGCAGGTCACGCGGCAACTCGGTGCCACAGGCATGGCAGAAGCCCATGGGGATATTGTAGCACGCGCCGGTGCGGGGGGCTGCCTACGCCGGGTACGCCGGGTACGCCGCCCGCGCCAGGGCCAGACCGGCGAAATCCGCGAGCCCGACCGGCTCGTATTCCAGCGATCTGGCCGCGTGGTCGCCGTACAGGCAGGCCATCACGGTGGAGCGGTCGCGATGCTGCAGGTAGCGCCGCACCGCCTGGCGCGTGTAGGCCAGTTCCTCGGCGTCGTACCGCGGCTCCCGGCAGCCGGCCAGCGCCATGGCGTACCCCTCCTGCGCCAGCGGCGGGGTCGATCATGGTGCGCAGATAGGCGCCGAAGCGCTCCGGACCGCGTTCGATCCGGTACAGGTCGCGCTGGATCTGCAGCAATGGTACGTATTCCAGGATCACGTTTGACGACAAGGACGGCCATTCAAGACGTGCACGCCAACGCGTTTCGCCGGCAATCGACGGTGAGTGCGCGACGGCTCGTTGCGACAGCTCCTTCCAAGGCTCGGTCCGATCGGTTACTATTGTAGCCATCAGATGATCCGCCGCTTCACCATCAACGGCTTCAAGAGATTCCACGACGAGACCAAGATTGATCTTGGCCCGGTGACCGTACTTGTCGGTGCGAACAATAGCGGCAAGTCGACCATCCTCGAAGCTCTCACGCTGTTTCAATACTGCATCGAGACTACGCGGAGCGCCGATCGTAATGGTGCTGACAAGGCCAAGCAGATCAGCCTGTCGCGGCGCTCCGTGAGCCCCGACGAATTCGGCGTCCTTCCGGTCGCGGATCCTACCGATCTGTGGCCCAGCGGACGTACCGCCATCGGCAACAAGCAAAAGACAATAGACCTGCACGCCGAATACGACAATAGCGCCGAAATAGGCTTCGCGTTGAAACTCAGCTACAATCGGTTCAGCATCTCCCCGCGGTTGAAGGGCGACGCAGCAGCGGCGATCACCCAGAAAGACATTCGACTGATACCGGTGTTTTCCGGATTCCTTCCCCGAGAAGAGTATTTGACAGTACCGGCGCGCCAGGAGCGAATGAGGCAGCAGCGCCACGGCGAGACCGTGCGCAACCTGCTTTGGGACTTACGAGAGCATCATGAACCTCGTTGGAACAAGCTCCTGGAGTTGCTGCGCGACTTGTTCCCGGAAAGTGTGCTGAGCATCGACTTCGATGTTGAAGTCGACCGGTTTCTCAATGTTACCTATCGAGACCAAGTGCTTACTCGTGCTTTGGATGTGATGGTGACTGGCTCGGGATTTCATCAGGCGTTGCAGATTCTGGTCTCGATTCTTGCGCCCGGTGCACGTACGATTCTCCTTGACGAGCCGGACGCCCATCTTCATGCCCGGTTGCAAACACAGTTGATGGACACTCTGGCAAGGCTATCGCAAGATGAACAGGTGCAATTCATACTTGCAACACACTCGCCCCAGCTCCTCAGCGCCGCCCCTGAAGGATCGATCAGAGTCTGTATGGACGGCGGCGTGGTTCCGTTTGAAGTTCATCCGGGTCAGTTTCGCTTGCTAGAAGATCTTGGAGCCATGGACCGCATGGAGATCGTTCCGCTGTTGACCAATCGTGCTATTGTGTTCGTCGAGAACAAGAGCGATCAGAAGCTTCTGGAGTTGTTCGCACGCAAGCACTGGGGCGAAACAAAACGGCGCGACGTATGGCAAGTCCTGACGTTCCTGTACACGTACCAAGGACCGGTGGAGGCCCGCGTGCTTGATCTGGCCCGACAAATCAAGGATTTGCTGAATGCCAGCGCCGTTTGGACGGGCCGCCCGGTCCGCATGTTGGCGATCGGTGACCGCGACTACCGCACAGACAGCACGCGCCGACGGGAATTGAGCAGCCATACCAGGAGGGCGAAGTCGCCGGCATTCGAGGTCGACCTCAGGCTGCGGCTGTGGGAGGCGAACGAAATCGAAAACTACCTTCTTGATCGAGACGCCCTTCTTGCTACCCTGGATCGACAAGCTCTCGCACAGGGCATCAACTCCACATGGGAAAAGCACCGGAAGGCTTTTCTGGCCGAGTTGGAATCCCGGCTGACCGAACAGCGTGAAACTGTTCGCCAAGCCATGGCAACGCGAATACAAAACGAAGACCGCCGGCTCATGCTCAGTACGGCGCTCGACCGAGCGGACGATTTCCTGCTGCGCGCCTGGGAGCATCCCGACCGATGGTGTGATGCAAAATACGTCATTGCGCGGCTCCGGAACTGGCTTCAGGAACGCGGGCTTGCGCTGCGAATCGCGGATGACAAGATCATCGATGCGATGACTTCCGTTCCCGACGACGTGCAGAAGATTCTGCGTGAATTGCAGCGCATGAGCAATATCCGTGCCACGCGGCCTACGCGACGCCTGCGCGCCGCGGGGGATTGAAACGCTCTCTCTGTACGTCAGTAGGCTTCGGTTTCGGCAATGACTGAGCACAACCTGCTGGTGTTCCTGGTCCAGGTGCTGGTGCTGCTGGCGTTGGCGCGCGGTGCCGGTGAGCTGCTGCGCCGTCTGGGACAGGCGCCGATCGTCGGCGAGATCCTGGTCGGCGTGCTGCTCGGTCCGACCCTGCTCGGGCGGGCGTTTCCGGAGTTGCACGCGTCATTGTTCCCGCCCGACGCGGTGCAGCGCAGCATGCTCGACGTAGTGTCCTGGTTCGGCGTGCTGTTTCTGCTGCTGGAAACCGGCCTGCACGTGGATGTAAGCGCGGCGTGGCGGGCGCGCGGACCGGCGCTGCGCATCGGTATCATCGGCGTGCTGGTGCCGTTGCTGGTGGGCTCGGCGCTGTCCTTTCTGCTGCCCGATCGCGTTCTCGCCGACCCCGACCGGCGCATCATCTTCGCCCTGTTCCTGGGCACCACGATGGCGATCAGCGCGATGGTGATCATCGCCCGCGTGCTGCATGACCTGGACCTGGTGAAGAGCGACCTGGGCCTGGTCACGCTGTGCGGCTACGCGGTCAACGACATCCTGGCCTGGATCGTATTCAGCCTGGTGCTGGCGGTGGCCACCAGCGCAGCGGTGAATCTGGGGTCGATAGCATTCCTGCTCGTTTTCACGTTCGCCTTTACGGCATTTTCGCTCACCTTCGGCTTGCGTCTGGTCGACCGCGCGGTGGCGCGCATCGGCACGCGCATGACCGAGAACCCGGGCGCCGTTCTCACGTTCGTGTGCTGCCTCGGGCTGGCCTGCGGGGCGCTGACCCAGTGGGTGGGCCTGACGGCGCTGTTCGGGTTCTTCCTGGCCGGCATCATGGCCGGCGAGGCGCGCCACCTGACCGAACGCACGCGCGAGATCATCGGCCAGATGGTGCACTCCATCTTCGTGCCGCTCTACTTCGCCGGGCTCGCCCTGCATCTCGACTTCATCGCCAACTTCGACATTGGCCTGGTCGCGTTCGTCACCGTGGTGTCGATCGCCACCAAGTTCCTCGGCGCCTGGCTGGGCGCCCTGGGACGCGACTTCTCCGCCCAGGACCGGGTATCGATCGGCATCGCGTTCACGCCGAGCGGGGTTACCGGCATTGTCGTCGCCGGGGTGGCGCTGGAGTACCGGATCATCTCCACGCCGATCTTCGTGGCTATCGTGTGCTCCGCGATTGTCTCCGCGCTGCTGGTGGCGCCGTGGCTGTCCTGGTCGATCCGGCGGCGCAAACCGGTCGATCTGGGGCGTTTTCTGGCGCAGAACGCCATCCTGCCGGCACTGCGCGCCGGCGACCGGTTCGCCGCCATCCGGGAGTTGTGCCACGTCGCGGCGCCCGCCGCGCGCCTCACGCCCGCCGCGGTCGCCGAGGCGGTCGATCAGCGCGAGCAACTCATGGGCACCGGCATCGGCAAGGGCGTCGCCGTGCCGCACGCCCGCATCGAGGCGCTGCGCCGGCCGGTGATGGCGTTCGGGCGCGCGCCCGCGGGCCTGGACTGGGACGCGCCGGACGGCGCGCCGGTGCGGTTCGTGTTCCTGGTGTTGACCCCGGCGCGGCAGGAGGGACTGCAGGTGCAGATCCTGCAGGCGATCGCGCGCACCATGAGCGGCGACGGCGGCTCGCAACTGTCCGCGGCCGGCGATGCCGCGGCCCTGCGCAAGCGGCTGACCCGGTTCCTGCGCCGTTGAACGGACGGCGGCTCAGCGCGCCGGCGGTGCTCCAATCGGGAACGGACCAGCCGCCGCCGCGGTGCGGCGCACGTAGTCGTATACCGCGTCCCCCACTTCCAGCACGCGCACCGCCTGCATCACGTCGGGGGTGCCGATCCGTTCCGCTTCGATCGCCTCCATGCCCCATTCGATGACGCGCCGCATGCGCTCGCCATGGCCGATATCGGGCGTGATGGCGACGCCGTCGCTGGTGTGCACCTCGATCAGCGGCTCGCCGTGGTCGCCGTAGCGCTCGAACACCGACGCCTTGCTGCCGACGAAACGGAAAAAGTGATCGCCGGCGCGGGTGCCCGATGGATAGTTGAAACCCGACTCGATGATCCCGGTCACCCCGGCGGCGGTACGGACGATGCCCACCGCGGTGTCCTCCACCTCGCGACGGTGCAGCAGGTTGGCGATTACGCCGCCAACCGCGGTCACCGGACCGCCGCCGGCGAACTGCAGGAAGGTGTCGATGCCGTGCGCCGCCTCCACGATCCACGACCCGCCGCCGGACAGCGCCGGTTTGTTGAGCCAGTGCGACGGCGTCGGGTCATACCGGGCGGGCGGCCCGTTGTTGAGCCGGCTACTGTACAGCACCAGGTCGCCGAGGCTGCCGTCGGCCGCCATCTCGGCCACCTTCGCCACCAGCAGGCTGCCGCGGTTGGGCAGGGTGAGGGCGTGCGGCAGGCCGGCCGCCATGGTCGCCTGCGCGGCCGGGCGCAGGCGTGCCGCGCAGTCGGCGAACGGCTTGTCGAGCAGATACGGCACCCTGCGCTCTACGCACGCGGCGACGTGACCGGGAATCTCCACATGCTTGCCGCACACGATCGCCGCATCCGGCTTCACGGCATCCAGGCAGCTCGCCGCGTCGGCAAACCCCGGGCAGTCGAACGCGCGCTCCAGCTCGGCCCGTGGCCCCGGTTCCGGATCCATGGCGGCGACGATTTCGTGGCCCAGTTCTTCCACCGTGCGGGCAATGCCTCGGCCATGGTGGCTGTACGAAACAACGGCTATACGCATGCCGGCACCCTATCAGAAGCGCGCCTGCCCCTGTCCAGGCCAGGCTCTGCAGTCAGGAGAGCATGTCCTTGAAGGCGCCGGGCGGAACCGGCGCCGCCCGGCCAAGCATCCACTGCCACATCTCGGTGCGCAACTCCCATTCCTTGTAGTAGTCGGACGAGTGACTGGCCGGACCGACCTGCTCACGAATGCGGCGCTGGGCAACCTCCGCGTGCGCCTGCGGATCATGGTCCCAGCTCGGTTCCGGCGGCGCCGAGCTGCGGTCGAACAGGAACTTGAGCATGTAGCGGGCCTGATCGGTCCGGTTGCGGGTGGCGGCATGCCACAGGTCGTAGTGGGTGATGGCCACGCTGCCGGCGGGCACCGCCAGGGGCACCTGGCCCTTGATGTTGGCGTAGGTCGCGAGCCGGTCGGTGGGGGCGTTGCGCATGTGGGTGCCCGGCATGATGATCGTCGGCCCCTGCTCCATCGGCACCTCGCGCGGGTAGTACATCCCCAGGACGCACCAGATCTGGTGATGGCGTACGTTGGTGCCGTCCTGATGCCAGTTCTGACTGGACGATCCCGGAGCATTGACGTGCAGATGGCGATGTCCGTTCATCACGTAGTCGGTGCCGAGCAGGCTGATCAGCGCGCCGCGCACGTCCGGATGGGCATACACCTGACGCAGTAGCGGGACGAGGTCCAGGATCTCGTTGCCGGTGCCGTTCGCCTGCCCGCATTGCTCGGCGATCGCCTCGTTGAGGCCGTCCGGGTACTCCGGCTGCAGCACGTGATATCCGTGGCTGATGAAGCGCAGTACCTGGTCGTCGGACAGCAGCCGCGGCGGCTGCGCGCTCACCTCAGTTGGCGCCCCGGCGGACTCGGTTCGCGGGCGGAACCCGGTTGTTGGACTAGTCATCGTACACCCCCAGCTTCTCCAGAATGAATTCGTGTCCCATCAGGTCGATCTCGCGATCGTCGAACGGCGCGCGCTGCTGTGGAAAGTGGACCACCCGCCACCCCGCCACGATGGCGTCATGGACGTTGCGGTAGGGCAACTCGGGTGCCTGCGGGTCGATCTGGGTGATCGATCCAGCGACCGGTTCATGGAGGGCGGCGGCGATCAGGCTGGCATAGATGCTCGGCGTGCAGGCATGCAGGTACAGCAGCCGCTGACGGAGCCTGCAGCTCGCACCGCGGCAACGGGCCAGCAGACGGTCGATGTCGGCCTCACCCAGCGCATCGCCCGCCTGCAACTTGCGGCGGGCAGCCTCCACCCAGGCCGCGACTGCCGCGGCCGCAGCGGCCGGATCGGCCGGATCGGCGAGCGATTTTGAGGGAGGGGAAGAGGCGTCCATGGCAGATACTCGTTGCTGCTAGCCTACCGCATACCGGGAACAAGTGCGACGCCGCCCGCTCCCCGGACTCCCCGGACCCCCGCTCCGGGGTACTGGCAGCCCCCGGACATATCGGGTAAGGATAGCCTATTCCATGATGTTTCACGCAGGAGTGATCGGGGCTACCGGGTATATCGGTACGCCATATCGACAGGAGATGCGCGGCGCGCCCGATGCCGCGCGCATCGTCGCGCTGTGCGCGCGCCGGCGCGACCGGCTGGAGGCGGCCGCGCGTGCCGACGGTTGCAGCTTCATTACCGACGACTGGCGGCAGGTGGTGGACCACCCCGAGGTGGACCTGGTGGTGGTGACCACGCCCGACCGGCTGCACCGCGAACCGGCGCTGGCCGCGGCCGCCGCCGGCAAGCACCTGTTCTGCGACAAGCCGGTCGGTGCCGACGTCGGCGAGGCGTACGAGATCTGGCGCGCCTACCGCGACCGCGGGCTGGCGCACTACGTCCCCTACTGGACGCGCTACGAGCCCAAGTTCCGCCGCGTCAAGGAGCTGCTGGACAGCGGCACACTCGGGGAATTGAAAATGATCGTGTACCGCTGGCACAACCCGCGTCCGGCGGCGATTCCCTTTACTTGGCGCGATGACGCCTCACTGTCCACCGCCGGCAGCATCGCCGACGTCGGCTCGCACGCGTATGACGCGGTGCGCTGGCTGATCGGCTCCGAGGCGCGCCGCGTGGTCGTGCAGGCGGACGTGCTGGCGCCGCCGAAGCCCGACCTGGGCCCGCTCGACCTCACCGAGGCGCTGGAGTGGGGCGGGACCAACCCGGCGTCGGCAGCACCACGCACCCGCGCCGGCACTGCCTACGACTACGGCGCGATCATCTGGGAGTTCCACAACGGCGCGCTGGGCGCGATGCTGCTGTCGCATGCCCCGGCGCTGCGCAAGGGCCTGGCGCCGGAACTGGAGCTGCACGGCAGCGAGGCATCGGTGTCGATCGACCGCGTCCGCCACACCGTCAACCTGGTCGGCGCGGACGGCGAGATAAGCGTCGAGGAAATCGCCGAGGATCGGGTCAACCGCTGGGCCAGTTTCGTGCTGCCGGCGCTGGCCGAACGGGCCGCGGGGCAAGACAGCGATCACCCCGGGCTGTACGACGGCTGGCGCACGCAGGTGTTTACCGAGGCGGCGGTGGCGTCGGCAAAGCGCGGCGAGTGGGTGGAACTGGCCGAGATGGACGCCGAGGCTTGAACGGAGGAACCATGAGCAATCACCGAGTAAACCGCGGCATTGAGTTGCTGGCCGGCGACCAGCCGATCTACTACAGCGGCGGTCACACCGGCGCGCTGCTGACGCACGAACAGGGCGTGCAGGACGCGCGCACCTGGGCGGACTACATCAACGTACGCGTGGTATTCGGCGGCCGGGAGCAGATCGCCCGCATCGGCCGCGCCCACACCGGACGTACCCTGCCGGTCGGCTGACGATCCGGCGCTACGCGACCGCGACCGGCTGGCCGGTGCGCCCCGACTCGATGGCGGCGGCGACCGTGGCGGCGATGTCGCGGCCTGCCTGGGCGTCGAGCAGCGTGTCGGCGCCGGTTTCGATTGCCGTCTTGAACTGCTCCATGAGCAGGAAGTTGTTGCTGTCGGCGATGCGCACGTGCGGGTACTCGGTGGCCGGCTGGCCGCGATAGTAGATGCCCACCTCGGGGCGCGCCTCGGTCACCACCAGCGCCCCCTCGCTGCCGATCAGGTGCAGCTTGATCTCGCCGATATCGGGATGGCTTGCCGCGCCGATGCGGCCGATGCACAGCGACCCGAGCACGCCGCTCTCCATCTCCAGCGTCACCGTGGCCAGATCGTCCACGTCGTTGTCGGCGTTGGCCTGGTGGAAGTGGGCGGCGGTACGGGCGAACACGCGCCGTACGCGGCTGCCAGTGAGCAGATGGATGTAGCCGAGCGGATAGATGCCCTCGATCTGCAGTTCGCCCATCGCGGCACGGGC
The DNA here is from genome assembly GCA_965262935.1 of Spirochaetia bacterium. Lineage (GTDB taxonomy): Bacteria > Spirochaetota > Spirochaetia > SZUA-6 > Bin103 > Bin103. Next base: position 5,200,065 of record OZ253572.1, read on the forward strand.
GACGCCGCCGTCGGAGCCGTCGGCGTGCGCCTCCAGTTGCCGCGCCAGCCAGTCGATTGGCGGAAAGCCGGGCTTGCGGCTGCCCTTCGGCGGCCCGGCGTCCTTGGCGAAGTAGAAGTCGACGTGGATGGCGCGCAGGTCGCCGATCGCGCCGCGCGCCAGCTCCTCGCGCGCCTGCATGAGCGCCGGCAGCATGTTGCGGTTCCACAGCAGAAAACGGACGCCGGCAGCGCGCACCGCCGCCACCAGCCGGTCGCACTCAGCCAGCGTGGTGGACATCGGCTTGTCCTGGATCACGTGCATCCCTGCCCCGGCGGCGCGCGCGCTCAGGTCGCAGTGCCGCTCCGCCTCGCTGCTGACCACCGCTACCTGCACGCCGTAGTCGGCGAGCGCGGCCGCGACGTCACGCACGTAGGGCACGCCCAGCTCGGCCGCGAAGCCGGCGTTGCGCTCGTGCGCCCACTCCGGCACCTGCGGGTCGTCGGCCACCACCACCACCTCGAAGCAGGGGTGGGCGTGCACGGCGCGCGGCAGATAATCATGCTTGACCGCGCTCAGCGCGGCGCAACGGTAAATGGTGTTACTCATAGCGATCCCCCCGGCGCTCCAGCACCGTGCCGCCCGCCGCCGAGGCGGCGGCAGCCTCCGCCACCAGCAGGGCGGCGCCGGCATCGGACGCCGTCACCTGCGCAGCGCGCCGCGCCGCGCTTGCGGCGGTGAACTCGGCCAGCTCGCCGACCAGATCGTGGTTGCCCTCGCCCGGATTGCGCGCGGCCGGATCGCCGCCGCCGAACAGCAGGGCACGGTTGTGATGATCGTCCGCGTAGCCGGCGCCGGCCGAACCGATCACCGAAACCGACTGGTAGCCATCGCCCGGCGGCAAGCCGGCGCTGACGTCGATCAGCGCCATGCCGCCGGCGCGGAACCCGAGGTGAATCTGCGCATAGCCGGGGCCGGCGGTGCGCGCCCACACGCGCTCCGGGCGGTCATCGAACAGCCAGTTGGCCAAGTCCAGGTACGGCGCGGCGAGAGCCTGCCAGGCCGGCGCCGCGCCGGTGCCGTTGCCGACGCCGGCGTGCCAGCGGTGTGCGCGCAGCAACCCCAGCTCGCCGAGCTTGCCGCTGTCGAGGCGCTGCTTCAGCACCTGCTGCGACGGCAGGAAGCGCAGTGTACCGCCGATCATCAGGCACACGCCGGCCGCGGTGCACTCGTCGCCGAGCGCCGCCAGCCCGTCGGCGCCGGCTGCCGGCGGCAGCTCCAGCAGCACATGCTTGCCATGCCGCGCGGCTGCCGCGGCATCGTCGAGCCGCGCATCGGCCGCCCCGTGCACCAGCACGCCGGAACAGCAATCGGGATGCGCGGCGAGCAGTTCGGCAACCGTTGCGGCCTGCAACCCGGCGCCGAGCCGGCGCACGGCCTCCGCGCGCCGGCCGGCGTCGGCATCCACCACCGCGGCCACGCACACCTCGGGGAGGCGTAGCAGGGCGTCGGCGTGCCGCTCGGCGGCCCCGGCACCAATCAACGCGTAGCAGGTCATGGCGCTCCCCTGTTCCGAAAATGTCGGACGGCAATGCATGCCTGTGTTTCGGTTTTCATCGTTTTCGTGTCGCGGAGTGACCGTGCCCCCTCAATGCCAGCCGTGATCGTAGGTGACCGGCGTACCGGTGCGCTGCGTGGTCCAGTTGTGGCCGCTGTCCAGCACCACCTCGCGCCCGGTGATGGAGGATTGTTCGGCGGCGAACAGGATCTCCATCACGTGCCGGCCCCACATGCCGTCGGCGGGCGGCTCCAGACCCTGCTCGATGGCCGCGGCGAACGACTGCCACTCATGGTAGAACTCCGCCGGCGGATCGTCGAACGGGACATCCTCCCACTGCTCGCCGGTACCGAGCCGGACGAACTTGTCGCCGTGCTGACTGAACTTGAGGGAGCCGTTGGCGCCGATCACGTGGCTCTCGTAGGAGGGTCCGCCGTTGGCGTAGCCGCACGACACGGCAACCCCGGCGAGGCCGTTCTTGGTGCGGATCAGCGCGGTGGCGGTGTCGTCGGATGCCTGGTAGTGGGCGCGCGTGCCGAGCACCGCGCTGACCGCCGCCGCCTGCGAGCCGAGCAGCCACATCAGCCGGTCGACCACGTGCACGCCGTTGGCCAGCCACATGCCGCCGCCGTGAAACCGGCTGCGATACTGCGGGCGCCGGCCCTTGAAGCCCCAGTTCTTGGACATGTAGCACACCACCGTCATCAGCGGCCCGAGCTGCCCGGAGTCGAGAATCTCCTTGGCCTTCAGGCTGGTGCCGTAGAAGTGCTGGGTGTGGCCCACCATCAGCTTGACGCCGTTGGCATCCGCCGCCTCGATCATGGCGTCGCACTGCTCCAGGCTGATCGCCATCGGCTTCTCCACCAGTACGTGCTTGCCGGCGTTGCACGCATCCACGGTCAGACGGTGGTGCAATTGGTGGCCCAGGGTGATCGCCACCGCGTCGACGGCGCCGTCCTTGAGCAGCTCCGTGTGAGTGGCATAGCCCTTGCTCACCCCCCAGGTACTCATGAACTGTTCCCGCACCTCCGGAAACAGGTCCGCCACCGCCGTAATCTCGACGTTGTCCAATTCGGCGATCGCCGCCGCATGGGCGCGCGCGATACCGCCGAGCCCGATTATTCCTACCCTCAACATGGTGCCGCGACCGTAGAGGTTAACGCTCTACCGATCAAGCCCCCGCCGAGCAAGCCGTATGGTCGACGTCTTCCGTAGCGCGCCGACCACAGACGCACGGACGCTCTGCTCTGGCCGTAGCGGGTGCCAGCCTATTAATCACACCGGATCTTCGCGTAGGCACCTACGCCAATTTGCCATGCGGTGGCGTAGACCGGCTCAGCACCACGGCCGGGCCGGTCAATCTGTAAGCGACGGGCTCATCCTCTACCGGCTACGGGTCGATCCGGTGGAATCACGGTGTAGTTTGATGTCCGCAATATCTTCCGACTTGAACGACTCAGTTGGAATGGCGCACTCCAACTCCTCGGCATTGAATACGACAACGTCGGTGATGCGATCTCCATTCGTAAGTCGGATATCGACTCGTTGATAGCCCATTCCCGACTCGGGAAGCTTGCAGAGATGATCAATCCAACGCTCAGGAAGATGGTGTCGCATTACTACCTATCCGGAATCGTGTCCGTATGGATGACAGTATTAGGTAGTGTATCGTTCTCGAAACGAATCTCCACACCACCCCCAGCCTGGCCATAATTCGGAGTTACGCAACCGCACGAAATCGGTACGCTTCGCGACGGTCTCATTAGAAATAGATGGATGGCAGGGTTTGGGTTGGGTAACGCATACCTACCAACTACCGACAGCCCAGTCCAACCGAACGGGCGTCCCCAATGACAAGCATCGTTCTCTGTCGTGACGTAAGTACCTGAGACTACTGAACCATCCGGTCGGATAGGCGTAATGGAACACGGCTTCCAGAGCGCTTTGCCGATCAAGTCGAGATAGTTGATCGTGTTCGTGTTCAGTACGTTGCTCTTTGCCATTGCCTCTGTCGCGGGGGGCGGATTCGTACGCCGCCGCAGTCCCGGGTCTAGACGCTTACCAGCAGTGCTGCCGGCTGTCAACGCACCCCGCGGGTGGGAGTCGGGTGGGAGCAGAGCCTCCCCGGCCCTTCCCGAGCTGCCGAGCGGACGTGTTCGAGTTGACAGCGCGCCGTGTGCCGACTACCACTGGCGGGCATGAAGGCAGCTTTGTTCTATGGCGGCAGCGACATTCGCGTGGAGTCGGTGCCCGATCCGGTTCCCGGACCCGGCGAGGTGCTGGTCGCGCCGCATGCCACCGGCATCTGCGGCAGCGATCTGCACGGCTACCACCGCACACCTGCCGTGCCCCGGCCGCCGCGCATCGCGGGACACGAACTGGCCGGCGTGGTGCGCGCGGTGGGGGCGGATGTTGCCGGCTTCGCGGTGGGAGACCGCGTCGTGTGCGAGCCGACCATTTCCTGCAACCGCTGCTCGGAGTGCCTGAGCGGCAACTACAACCTGTGCTCGACCGGCCTGATCCACATCGGCAGCCCGCCTCGGCCCGGCGCCTTCGCCGAGCTGCTGGCGGTGCCGGAGCAGGTGGTGTACCGGTTGCCGGACAGCGTCAGCTTCGAGGCCGGAGCGCTGATCGAGGTGTATGCGGTCGCCGTGCACGCGTGCGGGGTGACCCCGGTGGCGCCGGGCGACTGCGTGGCCGTGATCGGCAGCGGTCCGGTGGGACTGACCATCGCCCAGGTGGCGGCGGCCGCCGGCGCCCGCGTGATCGTGCTCGGCAAGCCGGACGCGGCGCTGCAGGTGGCCGCACGGGCAGCGGGATGCCGGACCGTCAACGTCGACACCGAGGACGCGGTTGAAGCAGTCGGCGAGTGGAGCGGCGGCCGGTTCTGCAACGTGGTGTTCGAGGCGGTGGGCGGCGCCCATACGCCGCTCGACCAGGCGTGCCGGATCGCCGGCTACCGCGGGCGCATCTGCATGGTGGGCGGCGCCACCGCGCCGATGCAACTCAGCCGCGGTGAGGCGCGCATGCGCGAACTGTCGATCGCTTGGTCATTCTGCTATGGCCGGCGCCGCGACGGGGCGCGCGAGTTCCAGGTCGCCATCGACCTGCTCGCCGACGGCAAGGTGGACCCCGCGTCGCTCATTACCCACACCTTCCCGCTTAACGAGATCGGCGAGGCGTTCCGGGCCGCCGACGGGCGCGATGCGTTCGGCTCAGTCAAGGTGGTCGTCTACCCGCAAGCTTAGCGGCTCTCGGCCCGCCGGCGGCGCGCCGACGGGCGCAACCAGTTCGGCTCAGTCAAGGTGGTCGTCTACCCGCAAGCTTAACGGCTCTCGCCCGCCGGCGGCGCGCCGACGGGCGCGGCCAGTTCGGCTCGGTCAAGGTGGCCGTCTACCCGCAGGCTTAATTGCTCTCGCCCGCGGGCGTAGCGGTGTCTGCTGCCGGCTCACCCGCCGCCGCGCGTGGGGGCGGTATGACGCGGTTCCCAGCGCGCCTCCTCCAGGCGGGCGAACAACTCGCGGTGGGCACGCGGGGTGCCGAGCCGGCGCAGTCCGAGTACCGAGTAGCCGCTCACGTAGTGACTCTCGTCGTCGAGCCCGGCCGCCAGTGCGCCGGCCACCTGATCGGCGGCGGCGGCCGCTCCGGCGCCGATACGCGCCAGCGACAGCGCGGCGTTGCGGCGCACAGTGTCGTTGTCGTCCGCCATCGCCGGCACCAGGGCCGAGGCCGCGCAGGCCGCGTCGCCAGCGCCGCCGCACACCAGACCGAGGGCGTCGGCCGCATGTCCGCGGACGACCTCGTCATCGTCGCCCAGCGCAGCTACCAGCACCGCTTCCCCGGCGCGCGCCGGCCGGGCGACGTCGCCGAGTGCATCGACCGCGCGCGCCCGCACCGCGGGATCGGCATCGCCCGCCAAGTCGCTCAGCGCCGGCACGGCCGCCGCACCGAGCGGCGCGAACGCGTAGGCGGCATTGCGGCGCACCTGTTGGTCGGAGCTGCGTAGCGCCTCGGCCAGCGGTTGCGCGGCGTCCGCACCGTAGCGCCCCAAGCGATAGGCCGCCTGCAGGGCGGCGCTCTCGTCTTCTCCGGCCATCTTCTCGAACAACGCCGCCAGCTTGCCGTCCGCCGACGCCGGCGTACCGGCAGCGGCACCGGCGCCGCCCAGATGCCAGCGCCACTGATGGCCCCACACCTCCGGCAGTTCCGGGCGCCGCTCGTCGCCGGCACCGCCGGCCGCGCCACTGCGCTCCCAAACGGGGGCTCCCGCGCCGGGATCGTGGCGCCAACTCGGCTGCTCCGGATCGCTCATGCGGGTGAACAGGAACTTCACCATGTAGCGGTTGCGCGCCGCGTTCACGGTCCCGGCCGCGCGATGCCAGATGTCATAGTGCACGATGATCACCGTGCCGGCCGCGCCGGTGAGGTGGATCTCGTCCTCCTCGCGCTGCTGCTGAAGCAGGTATTGGCTGCGCGGCACGATCGCCGTGGGCCCCATCTCCTCGCCGGTGTCCTGCGGATAGTAGAACGCCATTACCCAGCGCGCATGGTGATGGCGCCGGTTGCCGTCCACCGCGTAGCGGCTGTTGTACAGGCTGTCCTTGTGCAAGCGCTGTGCTTCGCTGCCGGGCGCACGGTCATGGCAGTGGCGATGCATGTGCAGGTAGTAGTCGTCCCCCAGGATGCTCGCCAGCGCGCCGGCCACCCGCGGATGCCCGAATACCCGGCCCAGCTCCGGCACCAGCGGCAAGATGTTGTTGAAAGGGTTGCCCGCCCGCTCGATCACCTTCCCGAGGCGATCGTACAAGCGGCGGTGAAAATCCGCAGACAGATCGGGCCGCAGCACGAGGTAGCCGTCGACCAGAAACCGCTGCAACTCCGCATCGCTCAACCGAAACCGTTTGTCAACCATCAGAATCGTCTCCTACGCCCCCGATCAGCAGCCGGCCCGCTCCACGGCAGCAGCGATCAATGGTGCTTTATTCATTAATCCGTCGAAATTCAACTCGCCACATTGGTACATGCGATACCATTCACGTCTCTGACGCATGACGCGTTCGTCGTGCACAAGATGCAGCCTCTTGGATCACGCTTGGCGACTCTCGGTATCGACGATCCAGCGCGGCCAGAACGGATCGTGGCCCGGCAATACGCGCTGCAATTCGCGGTGGATCTCACCGCGGCTCTTCAGGTTCTCGGGAAGCGCCGTCGAGTCATCGCGCATGAGTGCCTCAGCCGCTTCGATGGCACGTTCCGCCTCGATCGATCGTCCCTGCCGGAGTCCGAACGACTCCGACACCAGCCAGTTGAGCGCATCGCCCTGTTTCGCCCAGGGCACCTCATCGAGTTGCACGCTGCCGGCGCGGAGATCAAGGTGGAACAGCCGGTCGCGTTCGTCGTCGAAGAGCGGCTCCACCGAAGTGAGCACCAGTGGCGAGTGGGTCGCGGCCACGAGTTGCACGCTCGGGGAGTGAACATCGGACAACTTGTCCATCACCTTGAGCATGGCCGGCACCACGGCCCGCTGCCAGCGCGGATGAAGGTGCGCCTCAATCTCGTCGAACAGGAGCACGATTTGTCCGGTAATGTCCATTCCGAGCTGTTCGGCCGCGCGCAGGTGTTCGGTCCATGACCACACCAGCATGTAGGCAAGTGCGGCGAGTCTGCGCACTCCGGAGGAGGCATGGACAATCGGTACCGCGTCGGCATACTCCGTCTTGATCGAAGGGATATCCTGGGCATCGTCGACCGAGAGTCGCAGATTTGGCCCCACTTGCAGAGGTTCTCCGCGGACCGTCAGAGTGCCCAGAACCCGCTCCATGAGACTCGCGTTGGCTCCTCGCTCCCTGATCCAGCCCGACCAGTCATCGAGTAACCCTCTACACACTCTGACCGGGCTACCGTTGGTGGAAACGGTGACGCCGGTCCACACTTCCTGCGCGGAGAATACATACCCGGGAATCCGGTCCTGTACGTCAACGTCTCCGTTGGTCCGCCAGTAGTTCCGGGCTGGATCCCAAACCGAGAAACCGCCATCGGCAAGCGCGTACACTACAAGACCTGCTATCGGTGGCCGTCCGGGTTTACCTGGCCATGCTTCGTCCGGTGCCGAGTAGGTACTTTCGTAGCGCTTGCTAGCGCCCGTCTTGGTCCTTACGGTGAAGCCCAACGCTGCGGGTTCCCTGACGTTTGTCGGACGTGCCGGGTAACCGGAGGTAAGCCGGGGATTCAGGTCGCGAGGCCACCGGCGGGTCAAAGCCCACCAGGCAACGTCGAGCAAGAAGCTCTTGCCGAGCCCGTTGTCTCCGGTGATCAGATTGATCCGCGGCGCCAACTCCAATGCCATGGTTGGCGCCGGGCCGACGTTGTCGAGCTGAAGACGTTCCAGCATCCGGAGAGACGATACCTGCCGCAACTGCCAAACGCAAGGCATGAAGGGGGACCGAGCACGCGTGTGCACACCGGGCGCTCCGGGCGCTCCGGAACTGGGCAGCGGAGCGGTGTTCGGGATAGGGTGGAGACGATGAGCAAGCCACGTTACAAGGCGGCGCTGATCGGGTGCGGCAACCGCAGCCGCATGCACGTGCGGTCGTACGCGCACGTGCCGGACGCCGCGCTGACCGCCTGCTGCGACCTGATCGAGGAGCGCCGCAACGGCCACGCCGCGGAGTATGGGCTGACCCCCTATGCCGACGCGACCGAGATGATCGAACGCGAACGGCCGGACATCGTCCACGTCGTCACGCAACCGGCCGACCGGGCGGCGCTCATGCATCTGGCGGCGGAGCTGAACGTACCGGCGGCGGTAGTGGAGAAACCGCTGGCCGCCGGGGTTGCCGACTGGCGTGCCCTGATGGCGTTGGAGCAGCGCTGTACCACCCGGTTCACGGTCAGCCACCAGTTCCGCTGGCACGTCGATCTGACCCGCTGCCGGGCGGCGCTGCAGTCGGGCCGCCTCGGCGCGGTGCGCTTCCTGGAGACCTCGTGCGGCATGAATGTTTCCAACCAGGGCACCCACGCGCTCAACTACGTGATGTCGCTCAACGGCGACTCGCGCGTCAAGACGGTGTTCGGCACTGCCAGCGGGATGAGCGGCAGCGATCCCACCCATCCGGCGCCCGACACCTCGGTGGCCCACCTGCTATTCGAGAACGGCGTGCGCTGCCTGTGGCACCACGGCACCACGGCGCCGCTGATCGGCGACCCCGCCACCACCTACCAGCACGTGCGGCTCGCCGCCTACGCCGAGCGCGGGCGCGTCCTGTACGAGGAGTTCCGCAACTGGGAGATCGTGTCGCCGGATGGCATCGAGCGCGGCCACGTGGGCGACACCTGGGCGGCCAACAACCTGTTGGCGCAGGCCGGACTGACGCGCGCCACCCTGGACTGGCTGGACGACGAGACGGCGCTGCCGGGCACCGACCTGGGGCAGTCGCTGCACGAGTTCAAGACTGTGCTCGCGCTGTATGCCAGTACGCTGCAGCGGCTGCCGATCGAGCTGGCCACCTTCGAACCCGAGGACGGCCTGTTCGACGAGCTTACCGCCGCCCTGAGCTGATCCGATGGACCTGGCCGACCTGCCCCGCACTGTTGCGCCGCGCGCCGCCGTTGGGCGCCGGAGCTGAGAGCCAATGGACTTGGCCGACCTGCGCGTCGTGCTGGTGCGCCCGGAGGCGAGCCGCAATGTGGGGGCCGCCTGCCGGGCCGCCAAGACCATGGGCATCGAGCAGCTCCACCTGGTGGCCGCCGAGGGGATCGACTGGCATGCGGCGCGGGTGGTGGCCGTGCACGCCGCCGACCTGCTGGATCGTGCCGTACCGTGCGCCAGCGTCGCGGAGGCCGTGAGCGGCTGTACCCTGGCGGCCGCCGTGACCCGCCGCGACGGCAAGCGGCGCAAGTACCGCATCTGGACCGCCGAGCAGTTCGGCCGGCGCCTGGCCGAGCGCCACTCCGGGCCGGTGGCGGTGGTGTTCGGGAACGAGAAGAACGGCCTGTCGGACGCCGAGATGGAGCCGTGCCAGGTGGCGGTGGCGATCCCGTCGGCGCCGCAATTCCCGTCGCTGAACCTGTCGCACGCGGTGCAGGTGGTGGCCTACGAGATCTTCAAGCAGGGCCACGCCCGGCGCCAGGCGCGCCCGCGCCAGCGGCCGGTCGGCGCCGAGCGCATCGCGCGCATGGCGGAGCCGCTGACCGGCGCCCTCGCCGAGGTGGGTTTCTTCAGCCGCGCCGGGGCGAGCAGCGTGCAGCGCTTCCTGACCGACATCCTCACCCGCGCCGACCTGGTGGACCGGGAAGCCGAGCGGCTGGAGCGCATCCTGCACAACGTCGGCGGCGTGGTCCTGCGCACCAAGCGCTGACGAGCCGCTCCCTTCTGCGTGCCGGGCGCCTTCGGCCGACGCGCTATGCGGACCGGCACATGGCCCGCTACTATCGGGGCGCTATGGTGAAACTTGGCAGTGTGATCATGGGGCAGCGGGAAGGCGACGCCGCGGTAGGTACGACGCACGGCTCGGGGGCGGCCGACGTGCATGCCCTGGCGCGCGCCCACCGGGAACGCGGTCTGTCCGCCGCCTACTGCCCGCGGGTGTCGGTCGATGACGGCGACCGGATGCGCGCCATTCGCGACGCCTTCGTCGCCGAAGACGTACTGCTCGCCGAGGTGGGCGGCTGGCGCAACATGCTCCACCCCGACCCCGCCGAGCGCACACGCGAGCGGCAGCGCATGGCGGAGTACCTGGCCATCGCCGACGAGGTGGGCGCCGTGTGCGCCATCACCTGCATCGGTTCTCCTGGCGGCCCCGGCCAAGGCTCGCACGACGCCTTCAACTTCACGCCCGATGCGTTCGACGCCGCGGTCGACAACGCGCGCTGGCTGATCGACACCGTCAAGCCCAAACGCGCCCGCTTCGTGTACGAGATCTATCCGTTCAGCGTGGCCGACTCACCCGACAACATTCGCCGCCTGCTCGACGCCGTCGACCGGCCCGAGTTCGCCGCCCACATGGACCTGGTCAACCTGATCAACACGCCGCGCCTCTACTACGAGAATGCCGCCGTGGTGCGCGCGGCGGTGCGCCTGTTCGGCGACCGCATCGTCTCCGCCCACGCCAAGGATCTCTCGATGCAGGAGGAAGTGAGCGTGATCATGCACGAGGTGCGCCCCGGATGCGGCAACATCGACTACGCCGCCTACCTGCGCGTCCTGCACGACCTGCCGCAGACGGTGCCGCTGATGCTCAAGCACTTGCACACCCAGGAGGAATACGACCTCGGCGCCGACTACATCCGCCAGGTCGCCGAAGCCGAGCAGATCCCGCTCGCTTGACGGCGCGCCGGACTACTCCGACACCCAGATGTTGGCGTAGCGCACCGGCGCGGCGTCGGCCTGCAGGCGCAACGGCGCCCGGCCCTGCCACTCGGCCGGCAGCTCGGTGAACCCGCGCGGCGTGGGCTCGGCGAGCGCGACGTTGTGGTGGATGCGCGTGCCGTTGAGCCACACCGAAATCCGGGCGCCCTCGCCTTGCGGCGTGTACTCCACTTCCAACTCCTGCCACACGCCGGGTTGCATCGCCACCTCGACGTCGGGCGCCTTGAAGCCGTTCAGCGCGCCGCACCGGTGCTCGGGCGGCGACTCGGGCGCGGCGCCGCGGAGCTCGATCTCGTAACGCCCGGCGATGAACACGCCGCCGGTGCCGGCCAGCTTGGCGGGTACCCAATCGGGCAGCGCGGGGAACTGGAAATCGAGGTGCAGCCGGTGCGCGCCGAATCGTGCCTCGCTGTAGATGTCGCCGTAGCCGGGCGCCGCGCTGAGCACGTTGCCGGCGGCCGTCCAGCGCGCGGCGCTGAACCGCTGTCCTCCGGCGCTGCTCTCGGCGCGCGCGTCCAGGCGCATGCCCGGCGGTTGCTGGCCAGGATCCCAGTGCCGCCAGCCAGTCAGCGGGGCGCCGGTGAACAGCACGGTGGCGCTGTGCGGCGGGCGCCGCGGCGGCGGCGGCAGCGTCGACTCCGGCGTCTGCGCGGCGCCGCTGTCGTCCCCCTCGCCGAGACACCAGGCAATGCCGTTACGCAGGAGCTGAGTGAACGCCGGCACCTCGAAGTGCTCGGCGCTGCCGAGCGAGGTAAAGAACACTCGCGAACTCGGCGTGTAGCGGTTGGTCCACGCCACCGGTTCCGCAGGCAGCTCGCCGGTCTTGCCGAACATCAGCGGCGTCGCGGTATCGTTCAGCGGTACCGCGTTGTAGGTACCGCCGTAGCCCATCTCGGTGACGCGCGGCAGGTCGCGGACGATGGGGTGCGCGGCGGCGGCCGGGTCCACCACGGCAAGCTGGCCCTGCTGGTTTGGGGCGTGGCTCATGTAGTGGCCGCCGAAGTAGTCCGGGCACCAGCCGCGGGCATTGCTGAACGCGTGGCTGGTGGTGCGCAGCCCGACCGCGGGGCGGCCGGAGGCAAACCAGTCGTGCAGCGTGCGGAGCTGGTCGGGAGTGGGGTTGCGGAACCGCACACAGATCACCAGCAACTCGGCGCCGTCGAGCCCGGTGAGGTCGAGCGGGTCGGCCTCTTCGCCCACGCTCAGCACCGCCTCGCAGCCGAGTTCGCGGGCTACCTGCTCAGCGAAGGGTGGGATGGTGCGTTCGGAGTGGTACTCTCCCTCGCCTACCAGAAAGAAGATCTTCTTGCTCATGTGTGTTCGCTCGCTTGTTGCAGCTTGTCCGCTACCTCGGCGACCACTGCCGGCCGGCCGTCGCGCAGACTCGCTCCGTGGAATACTCCCGTTACTATACGCCGTCGGTCGGGAAGGAGAAAGATGGCCTGATGGAACAGGAACCGGATGTGGCCCTTCGGTTCCACCCTGAGGGTTATCTCGAACCGGTCGCCGCTGCGCAGCGGGTAGTGATAGTCCACCTCGGCCCGCACCAGGACCAGATCGATGCCGCGATCATGGAGGGCGGCAAAATCGATGCCGAGCTGCCGCAGATACTCATGCCGCGTGTGCTCGCAGTATTGCTGGTAGACCGCGTTGTTGACGATCCGCTGCAGATCGCACTCGTAGTCGCGCACCTTCATCTGTAGGCTGAAGTGATCGTCCATCAACGGCAGCACGCTTCCGCGATCATGCTTGGGTTACCTCGACCGAGGCGTAACCGCAACCCGAGCGTGAAGGGGCATCCATCACGGGCGGCACGCCTCCTCGATCATGGCGGCGTACACATCGACTGCGCGGCGCAGCTGCGCAAGCGCAATGAATTCGTTCTCGGTATGCGCCTGGGCGATGTCGCCGGGACCGAGCACCACCAGCTCGACATCGTCCATGAACGCGAACGCGTCGGTGCCGAAGCCCACCGTTTCGGCACGCCCGGAGCCGGTCGCCCGCCTGGCGATCTCCACCACCCGGCTGTCGGGCGGCACCCGGAACGCCCTGCTTGCGTGCCCTTCGAACTGCAGCCCGTGGCGGTTGGCCTTCTCCTCGATGATCGCCATCAGATCGTCGCTGCGATCCCCCGGCATGGGGCGGAAGCCGACCGTGCATACCGTCTTGGCAGCGGTCACGTTGGGACGCGTACCGCCGTCATCGATGGTGACGTTGAGACAGTTGTGCGGGGGGCTGAACTCGTGATTCAGGAACGACTCGTCGCGCTTGACCTCCTCGGCGAGCACGGCGATTTCGGCGAGGAAGGGGGCCATCAGCAGGGTGGCGTTAATCCCCTTGCCGGTGCTGCTGTGCGCCGCCCGCCCGTGGGCGGTGACCACCGCCAGCGAACTGGCCTTGTGGGCGTACACCGGAGTCAGCCGGGTCGGCTCGGTGATCACGCCGAGCGTGGGACCGTCTCGGTACAGCCGAGACCGCTCGGATACGTACACGGCGCCGCGCCCGGTCACCTCCTCGTCCGCCGTTACCACCACGTAGACCGGACGCACGAGGCGCTCCTCCCGCACCGCGGCCGCCGCCACGATCGCGGCCGCCAGCGGGCCCTTCATGTCGCAACTCCCGAGACCGACCAGGCGATCGCCCTCCACGCGAGGCGAGAACGGATCGCCCGACCAGTTGTCTCCCGGAACCGTGTCGCTGTGGGAGAACAGCCCGAACCCGCCGCTGCCGGTGCCGCGGCGCCCGATCAGGTTCACCTTGCGCACGCCGTCCGGGTCGTCGTACTCCAGCCGCTCCACCTCGAAGCCGGCACCCTCCAGAACCTGCTGCAGCAGGTCGCTGACGGCGGCGTTGCTGTGCCGGCTCACCGAGTCGATCGCCACGAGTTGCTGCGTCAGGTCGACGGCGTCTATCTGCATGGCGCCGATTGTGCGGGACGGACGCCCCTTAGGCAACGCCGGCGACACTCCCGCGGCGGCCGCTAGTCACCGAACGGGGCGTATTTTCGACGTACCTTGTCGGTCACATCGCCGATGTCGTAGCCGGTGGCGTAGAGCCAGTGCTTGGCGCCCTGCTCCGACACGTAAGTGAACTCCTTGGCCAGCGCCCGGCTTGCGCCGCCGGGACCCTCCATGTCGTACAGCTCGCCCACGTAGGCGCCGAACGAGCCATGATCGGCGGAAATGGCGGCGATGGTACGTGCGTTCCTGACCACCGCCGCCAGCTTGGCGCGGTACTTGATGACCCGGTCATCACCAGCGATACGATCGACATCGTCATCACTGAAGGCGGCTACCGCGTCCACGTCGAAGTTGGCAAACACCTCCCTGAAGCCGGACCACTTGCCGTCGACCACCTGGCGGTTGAGGCCGCCCATGAAAATGATCCGTGCCGCGGCTTCCAGGTAGCCGCCGTCGGTGTCTGGTTTAGGGGGATGCATGCGGACAGCTTACGCTATCGGGCGCTTCCCGTCACTCGGCGTCGTGGTTGGGTTGGTTGGGTGGCAACGTTGGACGCCGAGGCGGTGCGCTACTCCGGCATCTCCGCCACGATCACCGGTCCCCGGCGAATGTGGTCACCCAGGTGCACCTCATCCGGGGCGGACTGCACTCTCAGCAGTGACCGAGATTCACTGGGCAGCGAGAAGGAATCGGCCTGCGTATAGTCCACGCTGTAGCCGAGATCCGCCAGCGCCGCGATGGTCACCTTGCTGAGCGGCTGGCTGGTCTGGGAACTCACCGAAATCGTGGCAGTCATCAACTCGTCGCCGAATACCGACTCGCGCCAGTGTCCGTCCAGGCCTCCTGCACCGTATCAGCGGCAAGCCGCCGGGCCGCCGTACGCATGGTCCCGCGAAACCCACCGTCCCGGTCGGCCCGTCGATGCGCTCCAGTCTGATGTCGATGCGCAGGTCGTCGATGTAGTCCCCGAAGGCGGACGGATCGCCATCCTCACACTCCCATCCCGAGTCGAGGATGACACGTCGCGCCAGACCGCCGGTGACGACGCTCTCCCAGATGTCGGCGGCCGCGCGGAGAGCGCTCTTCTGAGCCTCCGTCGGCGGCGTGCCGAGATAGCGCAACTCGATGTCGAACGACGTATCCGACTCGTATGGTTCGAGCAGCCAGACGGCGAGGTCGTAGCGGGTTGCGGTCCCACCCGACACGCGGACGTACGCCACGCCGGCATCGATAGCCTTCGCATCGAAATCGTCGGTGTTGGTCGATGAAGAAATCAAGGTCTCGATCCTGACGGCGGAGTCTGCGTAGTAGCCGGGATCGCCGACTCTGCCGGCATCGGTTGCCGCTACCAGAAGGCGGACGGACGACGCGGAAACCGTGAAGTAATCCACGTCGGCGGCGGTTTCCAGGCGGCCCGAGATCGGTGTTCCCGGTGTGATGTCGGACGCACTGTCGCGGGTGTTTCCGTGGTCGTCGGCGGAAGCATCGTCATCGTCCGCGATTACGGCGACCGCCGTGGCATCCCCCAGAACCGCATTGACCGGATCGAGCAGCGTCACCGTGAACGCCTCCTGGGTACCCTCATTCAGATCGTCCTGCAGAATCGGCACGGCGATGGTCTGTTGCAGCGTCCCGCCGGGGCTGAAGGTGAGTTCGCCCTCTGTCTTCGTGTAGTCGGATCCGGTCTCCGCCGTGCCGTCGTTGGTCTCGTAGAACACCGTCACCACCGCGGCGCTCGGCCGGTTCTGCGTCACCGTGAACAGCATCACGCCGTCCCCCTCGCGCGCGCGCCCGTCGGCGATGTCGAGACGAGGCGGACCGTCGATGATCTGCTGTCCATCGTCGTCGTCGGTGATCGTGCCGGTAGCCGTGGCTCGCCCGAGCGACGCGCCGGCGGATGGACTCACCGCCGTCAGAGTCACCTCAAAGGTCTCGTCATCCTCGTTCAGCTCGTCCTGCAGGGTGGCGACCCGGATCGTCTGCCGCCGCGTCGAGCCGAATGCCACCGTCCCGCCGGTCACCGCCGTGTAGTCCGTGCCGGCCACCGCCGTCCCGTCCGCGGTCTTCCAACTGACCGTCACGTTGGACCGTACCGCGCCGGACACGGTCACCACGAACCCGGACGGCGCACCCTCCTGCGCCGGCGCCGAAGCCGGCGCCACCGACACAATCGCCGTGCCCGGCTCCGCGATCGTCACGGTCGCCGGAGTGGTGTCCACGTCAACCGTCCCGATGGCCGTGGAAGCACGCTCAAGCGCCACGGAAATCGTCTCCTGCGGCTCCGTTTCGTTGTCGGTCAGGGTCGGAATCGTGATCTGGGCCTGCGCAACGCTGAGAGACGGATTCTGGCAGCGGTGACAACGGCCATCCTTCTTGCTCCACCAGCGTACCAGATAGGGCCGATCTTTACGCGCTGTCAACCCACCGGCAGCCCCGGTTCGGTTATACTGGCCCGGCAGCCATGGCACAGAGCAGACCCAACATCGTGTTCGCATTCGCGGACGACTGGGGGCGATACGCGAGCGCCTACCGCCATATTCAGGGCGACGGCACGCCCAACGCGGTCATCGATACGCCCCACTTCGACCGGGTGGCGCGCGAGGGGGCGCTGTTCAGCAACGCGTTCGTGCCGGCGCCGTCGTGCACGCCGTGCCGCAGCTCGATCCTCACCGGGCGCTACTTCTGGCAGACCGGGCGCGGCGCCATTCTGCAAGGCGCCGAGTGGGACGCCACGATCCCCTCCTACCCGCTGGCGCTGGAGCAGGCCGGCTACCACATCGGCTACACCTACAAGGTGTGGTCGCCGGGCACGCCGCGCGACGCCCCCTACGGCGGCGACCGCACGCGCTATGCCCCCGCCGGCACGCGCTTCGGCCGGTTCTCGTTCGTCGCCACCGAGCTGGCGGCGGAGCGCGGCGTCGAGGGCGCCAAACAGGTTCTGTACGACGAGACACGCGACAACTTCCAGGCGTTCCTGGATGCGCGCGAGCCGGGGCGTCCGTTCTGCTACTGGTGGGGCCCGACCAACACCCACCGCAAGTGGCAGCGCGGCTCCGGCAAGCAGCTCTGGGGCCTGCAGCCGGACGACCTGAAGGGCCGCCTGCCGGCGTTCCTGCCCGACGTGCACGACGTACGCGAGGACGTGTGCGACTACCTCGGCGAGTGCCAGGCGGTCGACGCCGGGCTCGGCGTCCTGATTGCCAAACTGGAAGAGATCGGCGAGCTGGACAACACGCTGCTGGTGGTGAGCGGCGACCATGGCATTCCCGGCTTCCCGCGCGGCAAGTGCAACCTGTACAACCTGGGCTGCGAGGTGGCGCTGGCGGCGCGCTGGCCGGGGCGCGTGCCGCCGGGGCGGACCGTGCACGACTTCGTCAACCTGATGGACTTGGCGCCGACCTTCCTGGAAGCGGCGGGGGTCGGCCCGCTGCCGGGTATGGCGGCGCGCAGCCTGCTGCCCGTGCTGCAGTCACCGGCCTCCGGGCAGGTGGATGCTGCCCGCGACCACGTCGTGCTCGGCAGAGAGCGCCACGTGGCGCTGGCGCGCGCCGGCAATCTCCCTTACCCGCAACGCGCCATCCGCACCGGCCGCTACCTGTACATCCGCAACTTCGAGCCCGACCGCTGGCCGATGGGCGACCCGCGCGGCCTGGACGACCCGACCGCCGTGCCGCCGCCGTACGAGGAGTTGTGCGAGGATACCTGGGTAGCCTATGCCGACATGGACGGTTCGCCGTCGAAGGCGTGGATGGTGCACCACCGCGCCGAACCGGAGGTGCAGGCGTTGTTCGAGATGGGCTTCGGCAAGTTCCCGGCGGAAGAGCTGTACGACCTGGAGCGCGACCCGCACTACCTCGACAACGTCGCCGCCGACCCAGGGTACGCGGCTGCGCGGGAGCATCTGTCCTCGCGTCTGATGGATGTGCTGCGGCAGCAACGTGACCCACGCGTCACGGAACCGGACTGCCGCTTCGAGCGCTCCCCCTACACCGACCCGCCCACCGGATGACCGGACACGGTGATCCTGGTGCCCGTGATGGCGACCGAGAGCGGAGGAAGCCGTTGAGATTGGAGGGCAAGGTGGCCCTGGTAACCGGGGCAGGTGGCGGATTCGGGCGGGGAATCGCCGGGCTGTTCGCCGCGGAGGGGGCGCGGGTGGTGGCCGCGGACATCGACGCTGGGGCGGGCGGCCGGGCGGCGGCGGAGATTGCCGCGGCCGGTGGCGAGGCGACGGCAGTAACCGGCGACGTGAGCCGGAGCGACGGCGTGGCGGCGATGGTGGCCGGCGCGCTGGAGCGCTACGGACGGCTCGACATCGTGGTGAACAACGCCGGCACCACGCACCGCAACCGGCCGATGCTGGAGGTGGACGAGGCGGAGTTTCAGCGCGTGTTCGACGTCAACGTGAAGAGCATCTACCTCAGCGCCCGGCATGCGGTGCCGGTGTTCCGGCGGCAGGGCAGCGGCGTGATGGTGAACATTGCCTCCACCGCCGGGGTGCGGCCCCGGCCCGGCATCGTGTGGTACAGCGCTACCAAGGGCGCGGTGATCACCATGACCAAGGCGATGGCCCTGGAGCTGGCGCCGGAGCGGATTCGCGTGGTGGCGGTCAATCCGGTGATCAGCGCCACCGCCCTGCTGCCGGCGTTCCTCCCCGGCGAGGACACGCCGGAAGCGCGCCGCAGGATGATCGACACCATTCCGCTCGGCCGCATGAGCACGCCGCTCGACGTGGCGCGGGCGTGCCTGTTCCTGGCCTCCGACGAGGCCGAATTCCTGACCGGCTGCTGCCTGGAAGTGGACGGCGGCCGCTGCGTCTGAAGTGCTTTACGCTGCAGTCACGGGGCGGCGGCGCCGACGGCCATTGGGGCTGCCGAAACCGTTGCGACCGATGTCCCCCGCCCGGTGCGAACGCGCCGGCTGCGGCGGGCGCCTCCGATGCGGCGTCGGCGGCGACACGTGGAACGGCTGGTCGCGGACCGGCTCCAGCGCGACGCGGGTGAGTTTCTCGATGGCGCGGAGTTGTGACACCTCGGCCGGGTCGCAGAACGACAGCGCGCATCCGGATGCACCGGCGCGCGCCGTACGTCCGATGCGATGCACGTAGCTCTCCGGCTCATGCGGCAGCTCGAAGTTGATGACGTGGCTGATGCCGTCGACATCGAGGCCGCGAGCCGCGATATCGGTTGCCACCAGCACCCGCGCGCGGCCGCCGCGAAACCGCTCCAGGGCTCCCTGGCGGGCGTTCTGCGACTTGTTGCCGTGGATGGCGTCCGCCGTCACTCCGGTCGCCGAGATCTTCTGGGCCACCCGATTCGCACGGTGCTTGGTGCGCGCGAACACCAGCACGCGGGACAGCTCCTGGTCGTTCAGCAGTTCGCGCAGCAGATCGGGCTTGTCCTCGCTGTTCACGAAATACACGAGCTGGCGCACCGTTTCCACCGTGCTGGCCGCCGGCGTCACCTCCACACGCTCCGGCTGATTCAGGATCTCGCCGGCCAGACTGGCGACGTCGGACGGCATGGTCGCGGAAAACAGCATCGATTGGCGGCGGACCGGCAGCCTGCGGATGATCTTCTTCACATCGTGGATGAAGCCCATGTCGAGCATGCGGTCCGCTTCATCGAGAATGAAGTGGGTGACGTGGCCGAGGCGGACATGGCCCTGCTGCAGAAGATCGAGAAGCCGGCCCGGCGTCGCCACCACGATGTCGATGGAGCGCGACAGCGCGGCGACCTGGGGACGTTGCGAGACGCCACCGAGGATGACCGTCTGACCGAGCCCGAGACCGGCGCCGTAGGCGCGGAAATCGTCGTTGATCTGAATCGCGAGCTCGCGCGTCGGCGCCAGCACCAATGCGCGCGGATTGCGCGGACGGGACCGTTCCGGGTCGCCGGCAAGCTGCTGCAGGACGGGAAGCGCGAACGCGGCGGTCTTGCCGGTTCCGGTCTGCGCGATGCCGAGCAGGTCTTTGCCGGCGAGCAGATACGGGATGGCTTGTTGCTGAATCGGGGTCGGAGCAGCGTAGCCTTTGGCTCGCAGCGCACGCAGAATAGTCTCGGTCAAACCGAGAGTGGAGAAGCTCGCAGGTTGCAAATTGGATCCTTTTGTTGGAGAGCGATCGGCGGGCCGCCGTGTCGGCAGCCGGACAGGTAGTCGCGATATATGGGGTTAACTGCCCCGTAAGATCGCACATACCGGTGCTCGGGTCCAGCCCCTCTTGCGACGGGGGCGAATTCCCCGCCCCGTTGCAACGGAAGTATCACTAAAGTATCATTAGCCCATGAAGACGGAACTCGTGACCACGCTCAAGCGAAAAGCAACGCGACTCCTTGCTGAACTGAGAGAAACCGGCGAGCCGGTCCTCATCACCGAGCATGGCAAGCCGTCCGCATACCTCGTCGACGTGGAGTCCTACGAAGCATTGCAGAGCAAGATGCGGATTCTGGAAGGCATAGCCCGCGGCGAGCGCGCGCTGCTTGAGAATCGGACGTGCACCGAGGCTGAAGCGAAGCAGAAAATGGCCAAGTGGCTCGATTGATCTGGGCGGCACCGGCCCTGGCCGACCTCGATGAGATCGCGGAGTACATCGCGCTCGACGATCGGACCGCCGCAACCCGTTACGTCCGCAAGGTGTTCGACGCGGTCGATCGACTGAAGCAGTTCCCGAACTCCGGCCGGCATCCCGAGGAACTGCCCGATTCGCGCTATCGGGAAGTCGTGGTTCCGCCCTGCCGGGTGTTCTATCGCGAGGAAGGAGGCAGCGTGTACATCCTGTACGTGATGCGCTCCGAGCGCCTGCTGCGCACCCATCTCCTGGAACGGTAAGCCGCACGCCGGCGCCCTGCTGGACAGCGCCGCGCAACCTGATCAGACTGCCGTTCAGGGAGGGAATGTGCCGGACCAGTTGGCAGAGCCACTCCGTGACGCCGGAGGCCATGACACCCGAAGTACAGGCAGCGCTGGCCCGGCGCCATGTTCGCACGAGCCTGCCGAGAACATTCCGCTGACCGACCTGTACGTATGCGGGGTGATGAGGCCGGAGGATCCGGCGGCGCCGCCGCCGAAGTTGCGCTGGAGTCTGTTTCCCACCCAGACCCAGGACGCGGCAGTCCGCATGGCGGGGATGGCGGGCGCAGCCGACTACCACACCATCTGCGGGCCGGTGCTTGCCCGCACTACGCGCGACACGCTGCTGGCATTCGCCGAGGGCCGGCGCGACGCCCGCGACGACTTCGGCAACATCGACATCATCCTGCGCCGCTCCGCCGACTGGGGCGCGACCTGGAGCGACATCCAGGTGGTGCACCGCAACGGCGACGGCCAGATCGGCAACACCTGCCCCATCGTCGACCACGAAACCGGCCGCATCCACCTGCTGACCTGCACCGGCGTGGAGGACGAAATGGACATCCTGACCGGCTCCAGCTACCGCGAGGCGTGGCTGTCCTGGTCGGACGACGACGGCGTGACCTGGAGCCGGCGGCGCAACATCAGCGTCATGGCGCGCCGGGACGGCTGGTACTGGTACGCCACGGGGCCGGCGGCCGGGATCCAGATTCGCTCCGGCCGCTACCGTGGGCGGCTGGTTGCGCCGGCCAACCACAGCTACCTGCTGCCCGGCGGCGGCCACGAGTACGCCTGCCACGCGCTGTACTCCGACGACGGCGGCGCCACGTGGCAGATCGGCTCGGCCTCGGAGCCGGGCGGCAACGAGAACCAGATCGCCGAGGCGGGCGACGACCTGCTGATCCAGGACATCCGCCTGCAGACCCACCGTACCGGCTGCCGCGCCTACCGCTACAGCCGCGACGGCGGCGCCACCTGGGATGCGATGCAGAGCGACCGCAGCCGGCCCTGCACGCGCTGCCAGGGCAGCATCATCTCCCTCGACCAGCGCCCGGACGGCACCCACAACATCCTGGTGGCCAGCAACCCGGCGCCGATCGAACGCCGTCTCGATCTCGGCCGGCGCGAGCACCTCGTGGCGCGCATCTCCACCGACGGCGGCCGCACTTGGCCGCGGCGCCTGGTGGTCGAGCCCTCCTACGCCGGCTACTCCACCCTGATCGAGATCGACCGCGACCGCGTCGGCATCGCGTACGACCGCCATCCACGCCTGTCGTTTCGCACCGTCTACCTGGAAGACTGCACGTGAGCGGCACAGGCAGCAGCGGCGGCAGCGGCGCCAGCGGCGAGCGCCCGCCCAACATCCTGGTCATCATGTCGGACGAGCACGACCCGGCAGTGATGGGGAATTCCGGCCATCCGCTCGTGCAGACTCCCAACCTGGACCGGCTCGCGGCCGCCGGGACGGTGTTCGACAACGCCTACTGCAACAGCCCGATCTGCGTGCCGTCGCGGATGGCGTTCCTGACCGGCAACTACTGCCACCGGATCGGGGTGTGGGACCTCGGCTCGCCGCTGCGCGCCGACCTCCCCACCTTCGGCCACTACTGCACCGCGGCCGGCTACGAGACCGTGCTGTGCGGCCGTACCCACATGGCCGGCGCCGACCGACTGCACGGCTTCGGCACCCGCCTGTTCGACGACATGGACACGTGGCGCAGCCGGCAGGCGCCGCCGCGCACCCCGGAGGCGCGGCGCGGCAGCAACTCCCACGTCACCGAGTGCGGCCCCGGTCCCGGCGCGTGGTACGACTACGACACCACGGTGGCCGATCTGAGCGGGCGCTTCCTGAGAGGCAAGGCGGCGCAGCCCTCGGAGCGCCCGTGGCTGCTGTACAGCGGGCTGATGTACCCGCACTTCCCGCTGACCTGTCCGCCGGAGTACTACCGGCGCTACGACCCCGCGGCCGTGACCCCCGCCGACCTGCGCGGCGAGACCCTGGAGAGCCAACACCCGGCCATCCGGCAGCTCCGCTACTTCTTTCGCAACGACGAGATCGTGCCGGAGCCGGTGCAGCGCCGGGCGCTGGCCAGCTACTACGGCCTGGTCACGCTCGTGGATGACCTGGTCGGCAGCATGCTGGAGGTTGTCGACAACAGCCCGCTGCGCGACAACACGGTGGTGATCTACCTCAGCGACCACGGCGAAATGGCCGGCCAGCACGGCATCTGGCAGAAGCAGTGCTTCTACGAGGCCTCAGTGCGGGTGCCGATGATCCTCAGAACGCCACACGGCGCCGCCGGGCAACGGATCGGCGCCACCGTGTCACTGGTCGACGTGCTGCCCACCCTGCTCGACCTCACCGGCATCGACATTCCGCCCGGCCTGCCCGGCGCCAGCCTCGCGCAGATGCAGCCGGGCACGGGCGGCGCCGACCGAGTGGTGTTCAGCGAGTACCACGCCCAGGGCATGCTGGAAGGCGGGTACATGATCAAGCGCGGCGACTGGAAGTACAACTACTATGTGGGCCACGAGCCGCAACTCTTCGACTTGAGCACGGACCCCGGCGAGTTCCACGACCTGGCCGGCGACCAGCGCCACGCCCCGGTGCGGGCGACGCTGCACCGCGAACTGCTCAACATCGCCAAGCCCGAGCAGGTCAGCGAACAGGCTCTCCGCGACCAGGAGCGCCGCTTTCGCGCCTGACCGGCCGGCCAGCAGAACACGGCGGCACCCGCAGCCCGACGTCGTGTCTCACATCACCGAATGGGCACTTCCTCTGTCCGACAGGTTCTGCTGGTACCTCATGTTCTGGTCGGTGGTAATCAGGACTTCGTAGCCAGCCGCCTCCGCTCTGTCCAGCAGTTCGCCGTTGGACAAGGTGGCCCACCCGAGCTGCGCCGCCGTATGAATCGCGTGATCCCCGAGATGACGCCGGAGGGGCGCGGGTGTGCCGTTGTCAAACAGCAGTCTCACGCTTGAGATCCTTCAACAGGCCGGATTCCAGATGCGTCAGAACGGCCCTGACCTGCCAGTCCTCGACACCCTCGAACCAGTCGAGGAATATTCGTGAACACCCAGGCGCCGCGCTGACCTTGCCGGGGACTTGCTCCACCGCCGGGCAGGTTGACCAGTCAATCATGCGGTTACCTGGTTACCTGGTCCGAAAGGCCGGGCCGGCGGGCGATGCTCGTACATCGATTTTCATTGTCTTCCATGTCACGGAGTGACCGTCCAGACTCCTCTCGGTCGCCCGTTTGCTGCAGTGCCGCCCGGGGGCTCGCCTCACACCCTGTACCCTGGCTCCCCGGCTGCGGCGGGTTCCGCACCGGCCGCGGCCAGTTCGGCCGATTCAGGCGGCGTGACGATGGCGCCCTGGCGGCGCAGCTCGGCCTGCATCTCCGCCACCGGCGCGGCGCGCGCGGCAACGCCGTGGCCGACCGCCAGCGCGGCGCCGACGCCGGCGCCCTGGCCCATCACCCAGCACTCCGGCACCTCGCGCAGCGGGTTGTGCGAGCGCACGTCGCAGCTCAGGTTGCGGCCGGCGACCAGCAGGCCCTCCAGCTCGCGCGGCACCAGGCTGCCGTAAGGGATCTCCAGGGTCGGATACGCCTGCGACACGCCCGGGCACAGACCGATGGAGTCGGCATGGCGGCCGCTGCGCTTCCACTGATCGAGGGTGATCTGCACCTCCCCGACCAGGCGTCGGCTGTGGCGCACGCCGATCTGGTCGGCGCTCTCCATCAGGTAGGCGTGCTGCCAGCCCGGCATGTGGCGCCGCCACCACGCCAGCCCGCGGCGCAGGTCGTCGCGCGAGCGGAACTCCACTTCGCTCAGGTCGGCCACCCTGATCGCCGAGTAGCCGTGGTACTTGGGGTGCATGGTCAGCACCTGTCCGTCGCGCGGCAGGATCGAGGCGCGGATCATCGAACCCGCCTCGCGCGCCGCCTGCAGCTTGGCCTTGTAGCCTTCCACGTCGTAGGTGCGGAAGTGCCAGAACACGTCGGTGTCGACGCCGCCGAAGCGGCCCGAGGTGTTGACGCAGGAGTGGATGGTGGTGTCGTCGCGGTTGGTCTCGAAGGCGGCGCCGGCGGCCTCGAACAGGTCGCCGTCACCGGTGCAGTCGATGGTGACCGCGGCGCGAATCGCGAACCGGCCCTCCTTGCTTTCGAACACGGCGCCGCCCACCGTGGGCACCGCAGCATCCTCCTGCATCACCGGCGCCACCGCCCAGCAGTGGAACAGGGTGTGCACACCGCGCTCCCGCACCAGGTCGTTGGACGCCAGCTTCAGCATCTCGGGATCGATGGTGGGCGACCAGGCCACCACGCCGCGGTGGGCGTTGGCGCGCGGCCCCCAGTACTCGACCAGCTCGGCGTCGCGGCTGCCCCAGTACTCGCGCTCCGGGCCGATGATGCCGCCCGCCTCCACCCCGCAGCGGTCCATGAACTCTTCCCCGACGCCGGCCACCACCAGCCGCCCATCCCAGTCGGTCATGCGGTCGATGAAGCACACATGGCCGCCTGAGGCCAGGCCGCCCAGGTGCCCATAGCGCTCCACCAGCACCGTGTCGGCGCCCGCCGCCGCCGCGCCGATCGCCGCCGCGGTGCCGCCCGGCCCGCCGCCGAGCACCAGCACGTCGCAGCTGCCATACACCGGCACCTGCCGCGCCGGCTCGTAATGGGTCGCGCCCTTTCCAGGTTGCATCTATCCTCCTCCCGCCTCAGCACAGCCCGTGCCGGAAACATGGCCACATACGGCAAGCCGCTGTCCGACTTCTGTCTCCCCTATCGTAGACGGTCACGGAAAATGCGCAACTGCGGAACGCTCGCGCCCGCTCTCGCCCCCGGTCCGGCTCCTGCTTCCCGCTCGGTCAGGTTCCCGGTACCGGCACCACGCACACCGGGGAGGGAACCGCGGCGACGTGGCCGGTGGCGTCCAACTCGCCGGTGGCGGGATCGACGCGGAACGTGACGATGGTGTCGCTGTTCTGGTTGGCGGCCAGCAGCAGGGCGCCGGAGGGATCGAGCGCGAAATTGCGCGGCGTGCTGCCCCCGGTGGGCTCGTGGCCCAGCGGTTCGAGCCGCCCGTCGCCGCCGACCGCGAACATGGCGATGCTGTCGTGGCCGCGGTTGGAGCCGTACACGAAGCGCCCGTTGGGGTGTACGTGGATGTCGGCGCAGGAGCTGACCCCGGCATAGCCGGCCGGGAGGGTGGGCACGGTCTGGATCACGGTCAGGCGGCCGTCGGTGGCGCCGTATGCGTAGGCCGTGATGGTGGAATCGAGTTCGTTGATGCCGTAGGCGACGCGCCCGCGCGGATGGAAGGTGAAGTGGCGCGGTCCGGCGCCGGCAGCGGTGGCCGTCTCGCCGGCGCGGGTCAGCGTGCCGGCCGCCACATCGACGCGGTAGAT
This sequence comes from Spirochaetia bacterium, assembly GCA_965262935.1. Lineage (GTDB taxonomy): Bacteria > Spirochaetota > Spirochaetia > SZUA-6 > Bin103 > Bin103. Next base: position 5,226,191 of record OZ253572.1, read on the forward strand.
CACGATGCGGTCGATACCGAGGTCGGGCACGTACAGGTAGGTGCCGTCCGGCGACAGGTTCACCGAGTGGGGGTGCGGCTCCTGCTGCCGCTCCGGGTTGACGCTGCTGCCCTCGTGGTCAATGGTCGCGAGCCGCTCCGCGAGGTCGCCGTCCGAGGTGCAACGGAACATCGACAGGGCGCCGCCGCCGTAGTTGGCCGCGAACACCAGTTCGCCGCTCGGATGGGCGGTAACGTGACACGGACCGGAAGATCCGGTCGGTAGCTGGCCCGCCGGAGTCAACTCGCCGTCCGGCCCGACGCGGAACGCGCTGGTCGCGCCGTGACGGCCGCCGCCGAGATCGCTCACTTCGTTGACCGCGTACAGGTACGCTGCCCCTTTGCCGAGCGCCAGAAACGACGGATTGTCGGCGCGTGCCGCAACGCCCTGCACGGTCAACTCCCCCGAGTCGATATCCAACTCGGCACGGTAGATGCCCTCGCTGCCCGTATCGCGGGTATAGGTGCCGATGTACATTCGCATGGCGGCGAGTCTACGGCAGCGGCCCGGCCGGCGGCAACGGCACCGCCATACTACGGTCCGTCGATCTCTTCCGGCTCGATGACCTCTATGCCCATCTGGCGCAAGTCATGAGCCCGTCGGCTGTGGATCGACGCCGTGGCCAGAATGACGCGCGCCGGGCTCACCCCCGTGGACTCCTCGTACAGACGACGCTTGCGCTCCAGACGTGTCTGAATGGTGCGTCCCACGCTGGCAGCAATCTCGACAAGAATGTGCTCACGACCATGGATCAGAATATCGAACTGTTCACCGGCGATCGTGCGTTGCTCGACACTGACGCCGAATGACTGCTCCAACAGCGCTGCAATGGTCTGCCGAAACAGGCTCTCATTGCGGATCCCCCAGCGCGACCCCAGTCGATCAATCGCCCGCTGGACATCTTCGAACCGGGCTGCCACGTCGGCACGAAACTCGTGCATCTGCCTGTCGGATTGCTCAAAGCGCTGATCCACCTGCTCGAAGCGCCGCTCCATCTCTGTACGCAACGCCCGCAGCTCGGTGAGTACCAGGGCCACCTCTTCGCGACGCGCGAATGCCTTCAGGAACGCCTTGAAAATCACCGGTTCGAGGTCCGGGCGGCGCTCAAGCAAGTCCGGCAGGCGACGGCTGAACACCTCGATCAGGTCTTCGTCATGTAGTGCTGAAACCGCCTCCCGTCGCTCCCCCACGGTTAGTCCTCCGATAACTCCAGACCACAGGTTAGATCGTCAGTCGAACTGCGTCCAGCCCCGAGTACGGCTAGTATTCGAGGATCGCGCGACCCATTACGTCGCCGGCACGTAGCGCGTCGCAGGCTTCGTTGATCTGCTCCAGGCGGTAGCGGTCGGTCACCAGCTTGTCCAGCGGGAACTTGCCCTCGGCGTATAGCCGCAGGAACATCGGGAAGTCCCGATCGGCGTCGCTGGCCCCGTGGCTGCCCGTGTAGGTGCGTTGAAACGGCATCACCAGCATCGGGTTGATGGTCATCTCGCGCTCGGCGGGCACCCCGACCAGGACCGCCGTCCCGCCCTTGCTCGAAGGTCCCACCCAACCGGGCCGCGTCGCCGCCAGGATCTGCTCGCTCGTCGCCCGCACGCCGATGGTGTCGAAGGCGTAGTCGACCCCGCCGTTGGTCAGCTCCTTGATAGCCGCTACCGGATCCTCGTTTCTGGCGTTGACGAGGTGGGTAGCGCCGAACTGCCGTGCCATCTCCAGCTTGTCGTCACGCAGGTCGGCGGCAATGATCGGATACGCCTCCAGCATCGACGCCATCCAGATCGCCGACAGCCCCACGCCCCCGGCGCCGATCACCGCCACCGAGTCGCCGGGGCGTACCCCGGCGGTGCGCTGCACCGCCCCGGCACCGGTCAGCACCGCGCAGCCGATGATGCAACTCAGGTCGGTGGGCGCGTCGGCGGCAATGCCGACCACGTGCTCGCCCTCGGTAACAACGTGCTCACTCCAGGTGTGCACGCGGTGCTGGGCAAACAGTGGCGTTCCCCGATGGCTCGCGCCCAGCGGGCCGCGGTCCTGCATCGTCAAGTCGGGGTGGCGCCGCACCCAGGTGACGATCGCGTGGTCGCCCTCCTTGACGTGGCTCACATGCGCGCCCACCGCCATCACCACGCCGGTGCCCTCGTGTCCGAGCACCATCGGCAGCGGCTCGTTCAGCGACCCGTTCAACTCGTGCAACTGGGAGTGGCATACGCCGCTGGAGATGAGCTTGACCGCAACGTCGTCGGGTCCGACGTCGGGCAGTTCCACCTCGTCGATGACAAGTGGCTCGTTATAGGCGGTCAGTACCGCGGCTCGGGTCTTCATGGTAAGGCCACCTTCTCATGTCCAGGCTGCCGGAACAAGCACGCCGCGCCGGTCCAAATACGCCGCCGCGCACGTCGCGCACCCCGCACAGAATCATGCTCTGCGGAAAGCCGTCCGGGCGCAACTAGACCGACTTGGCGCGATTATCGGCACCCAGACGACCGACACCGCCCTTCAGCCGGGGATCGAGCAGGTCTCTGAGCGCATCACCGAGCATATTGAGACTGTAAACCACGACCGTCAGGGAGAGGCCCGGCCAGATGGCCAGCCATGGCGCCAACTCCATGTACGTGCGCCCTTCCTTGCTGAGCATGCCACCCCAGCTGGCGACATCCGGGGGAAGACCATAACCGAGGAAGCTCAGGGAAGCCTCGGCCATGATAACGCCGCCAATGGTCACCGTGAAGGTGATGATCATGGGCGCCATGATGTTGGGCAGTACGTGGCGGAAGATGGTTCTGACCGCGCTCGCGCCAAACGCTTCCGCCGCTTGCAGGTACATATTCTCCCTGATGCCGATGACGGCACTGCGCGCGATGCGCGAGCCGCCGATGCCGCCGCTAATGCCCAGCACCAGTATGGTCTGCAGCAGGCCCTGGCCGACCAGCGACATCACCGTGATCAGAATGAGCAGCCCCGGGAACGCCATCCAGGCGTCGACGAACCGCTGCACCACCATATCGAGCTTGCCGCCGAAGAACCCGGTCGTCGTGCCGATCAGCAGCGCTACCACCATGTTGACACTGGTTGCTGCCAGACCGACGACGAGCGAAACGCGCGCCCCGTAGATGATTCGGCTGAGCACGTCTCGCCCCAGCTGGTCGGTGCCAAGCAGGTATTTCCCCGACGGCGCGGCCAGCCGGTCTATCATGTGAAGCTCACTCATCGGGAAGGGAGCCAGTACGTCGGCGAAGATACCGGTGAACAGCAGCAGCAGCACGATGATGCCGCCAAACGTGCCCAGCGGCTTCTCCCGGACCAGCCTCGACAGGAAGTCACTCATAGCGCACCCTGGGGTCCAGGTAAGCGTAGGTGAGGTCGATGCCGAGATTGATCACCATCACGGCGGCTGCCGTCATCAGGTTGATGGCCGAGACCAGGTGATACTCCCGCAGGCTGAGCGCGCTCAGCAGGAGACGGCCTATACCGGGCAGGCCAAATATCTGCTCGATGATGACCGAACCACCGATGAGGATGGGCAGCTGATAGCCGACGATGGTGACCACCGGGATGAGGGCATTCTTCAAGGCGTGCCGCATGACGACTACCCCCTCCTTCAGACCCTTCGACCAAGCGGTCCTGATGTAGTCTTGGCGCAGCACCTCCAGCGCCATGGTGCGCGTCATGCGCATCGTGGTTCCCGAAAGGGCCGTGCCCAGGAGCGCGGCCGGGAGGAGAAACATCCGCAGATTGCCCAGCGGGTCCTCTGCGAAGGGGATCAGTTCCAACGGCGGTGTCCATGCCCACCAGATCGCGGGGAAGACGATCACGATAGTGGCGGTCCAGAAGCTCGGCACTGAAATGAAGATGATGGCGAGGCTGCGCGCCCCGTAGTCGGCGGCGGTATCCTGCCGAATCGCCGAGTAGATGCCGATCGGCAACGAGATCAGCAGTCCGATGAGAACGGCAAACACCCCAAGCTCGAACGTCACCGGAAGCCGGGGAAGTATCTGCTCGACAACCGGCTCGTCTCCTCTGAGCGACGTGCCCAGGTTCCCCTGAAGTATCTGGCCAATCCAGCGACCATACTGCACGTGAATCGGCACATCCAGACCGAGGCGGCGCTCGATGGCCGCACGGTCCATGGCACCGCTGGTCCCAGGCCCCACTTCACTGACCATGGCGTCGATGACGTCGCCGGGAATCAGGCGGACCAGCAGGAAGACCAGGCTGGCCACGATGAACAGGTTCGGGATCAGCAGCAGCAGTCTTCTGATGATGTAGGTGCGCATGGCTGTCCCCTCAGCGAGCGGAGGGTGGTGGGGGGCAGCCCCTGGGGCAGCCCCCCACCTGGTGTGCTTATCTCGTCCCTGTCATCTCTTCCCTGAGGTCTGAGTCGATCCAGACTCGGGAGAGGTACTGATAGTGATATCCGCCTCCCAGGGTGAGTTCACCGTTGTAGCCCACCATCCACGGCTGCCAGAAAATGAAACCTGACGGTGTTGGGCTCGCATATATCGTCCACTGCTGCGCGATGGCGTAGTCATCGGCGTTTCTGATCAGCTCCTGCTGCTCCTCTAATGAGCCGGCGTTTCTGGCAGCTGCAACCATAGCATCATAGACCGGATCCTGGACTCCGGGGCTATTCCACTGCGCGTCCGTTTCCAACTGTCCGATGGCCTGGATGTTGTTCCAGTTGCCGCCATTAGACCCCCTGGTCATACCTTCGTACGTATGGGCGTTCAGGTGTGCCGCCAGGACGGCCCACTCGACGATGTCGAGCTCGACATCGACGCCAATCTGGGCCCAGTAGTCCTTGGACAGTTGCGCATGGTCCGGGTTGCTGTGGTAAGCGGCGTTGTTGGCTACCTGCAGTTTGGTCTTGAATCTGATACCATCCGCGCCGCGGGGATATCCAGCCGCATCGAGCAACGCTTCTGCCCTTTCCGGGTCGTAGGCGTAGTTGTCCTTGATCTCCTGGGGCCACTCCTCGAATGGGGTGTGGAACCCGACGGTAGCCGACCCAAGAATTCCGTACGGTGTCGGGTCGCCCAGCCCCCCCATCATGGTGTCGTTCATTGCCTTGAGGTCCAGGGCCAGCTGCATCGCCGTGCGCACCCGGATGTCATCGAAGGGCGGCTTGCGCACGTCCATGGCGTAGTCCCACGAATTCCCCGGTACGGTTGTCCAAACGAGCTCCGGGTCGGTCTTCCGGATGGCCTGCCACTGGTCGAAGGTAGAGCGTCTCAACCGAGCTATCCGGCCCGCGCGCAGCGCCGCCAACCTCGTGGAGAACTCCGGTATTATCAGCATCTTGACCTCGTCGAGGTAGGGCAGGCGGTGCTCTGGGAACTTCTCGTCATGGCCCCAGTAGTTGGGGTTCTTGGTGTAGGTCAGGGCGCTGCCCTTGACCCAGTCCGTCAGCATCCACGGCCCGGTGCCAACCGCCGTCTTCCAGTCCTGCATGTGGCCATGCTGCTCGATTACCTCCGGCGGAAATATCCAGCTGCCCTCGTGGCTGTCGTTGTAGATAAGCTGAAACGCACTTAAGTCCAGCTTGCTCATCTTGAAGACAACGGTGTACTCGTCGGTCGCCTCTATCGATTCAATTGGCAAGTTGGCGACATTGGGGGCGTACGGGCTCTTCTCGGTGAAACCGCTGCCCAGGCCGGTAATCCGGTGGAAGCTGAAAACGATATCGTCGGCGACCAGCTCGCGCCCGTTCATCGGGGGCTTGTCGTGCCAGTGAACGCCCCTGCGGATGTGGAAGGTAAAAGTGAGGCCGTCCGCGGAGATTTCGAAGCTCTCGGCAAGGTGGGGTCTAAGGACATCTAGAGGATGGTAATAGCCCTTATACGGGAGTATGTCCCTGTCCAATGCCCAGTCCGCGATGCCGAGCTTCTCCAGGAAGAAGCCTGCAATGTTTCTGTTCGCCGACCCGTACCAGGGGTCGGTGTGCTGTCCATCGTCAGAGGCCCAGTCCCCCTCGGCGAGACTCCCACCGTACTGCGGCTTCAGTATCATCTGGCCGGTGGCTGGGTCGCGCACCATTTCCCTGTCGGCGGCGGCCGCCGGCTCCGCTTCGCTGGCAGCGCTGGCCCAGAGGCCGGTTGCGGTCAGGACGAGGCCACACATCACCGCGAGGCCCGTCGTATACATTCTCTTTCTCATAGAGATAGATCTCCTTCGATCATTTCTCGAGAGCACCGATTCCACTGCCGGCCCCTCGCCTGCTATCGAGAAGCGAGGGCGACACCCCAGGTCGTAGCGAGCGGGCATGGCCGCTCGGGCTCGATCGGCGCTCATCGCGCCTGAATCAGTAGGGCTTGTTCGCTTTCCCTCCTTTCACGTACTGACACCGCCCGCACCACTCCATGCGAGTGCGCGGCGAGGCGCCGGGCGGCGAAGCAGCGAGTCCCATGAGCCGGCAACGCCGGCGCTCGGTTTTGCGATCTAATCCCTGCAGGGCGGAGCGGTTGCGGTTGGTCTGGAAAGGCGCGGGCGATCGGGACGCCGGTTGGCGGACGGACTTAGCCGGCGACATGTGCCGCGCCGCTAAGGCGATGCGCACAGGAACCTGCGTACACGCGTGGCGACCAGCCCGAGTGGTTAGCGATCTACAGGATGTGAAAAAGTCCCGGGGGTACGGGGGTACGATATGATGCACCAGCTGTGTCACTGTCAACCGGCCACTCCGTTGACTACGTTGACTGTCGTCATGGCGCTTCATCGGCATCCGTTCAATCCCGCACTCCTCATCATTCCACGCTCGCCTAAAGATGTCAAGCACCGTCTCCGGCCGTCCGGCCGGCGGCTCCGGGGGCATACGGCCACGCCGGGTTCGGGTATCTTGCAGGCCCGATGCACGATGAGAACTACAAAAAGATCTTCGCCTTCCCGCGCGTGATCGAAGATCTCCTGCGCGCCTTCGTCCCCGGCGACTGGCTCCAGGAGGTCGACTTTGCCACCCTGGACAAACTGTCGACCGAGTACATAAGCGACGATCTGCTCAAACGCCACGGCGACAACGTATGGCGGATGCGCTTGCGCAAGAACTGGCTGTATCTGTTGTTGCTGGTGGAATTCCAATCGACCGACGATCCCTTGATGGCGTTGCGGATTCTCACCTACCACCGGGCTCCTGTACCAGGAACTGGCGCGCAACGGCCAGCTCGACGCCGAAGGCCGGCTGCCCGCGGTGCTGCCGCTGGTGCTGTACAACGGCGACGAGCCGTGGGAGTCGCCGCTGCAGATGGGCGAGCTGATCGCGCCGGTGGGGCCATTGCTGGCGCCATATCAACCGGCGCAGCGTTACTTCGTGCTTGACGAGCGGCGCGTACAAGCGGACGATTTACCGAGCCGCAACCGGATGAGCGCGGTGATCGCGTTGGAGCAGAGCCGATCACCGCGCGACGTGGCGCAGGTGGCGGACATGTTGGCGGCGTGGCTGCCGGACCTGCAGGTGCGGCGGGCGTTCGCGGACTGGATGCGGCAGATCGTGGAGCGGCTGGTGCCGAGCGGCGTCGAGTTGCCGCCGATACGGAAGTTGGAGGACGTGAGCATGACGTTGGTGGAACGAGCGGCCGAGTGGTCCAAAGAGTGGCTGAAGGAAGGCCTTGAGCAGGGGATCGAGCAGGGGCTTGATCGCGAACGAGCGCTGCTGTGCCGAATGACGGCGTCGCGTTTCGGACTGCCCACCGCCGAACGCCTGGCGGAGCTGTTGGCGCCCATCACCGACGCGGAGCGTCTGGCCGACGTCGGCGATTGGTTGGTGCAGTGCGATACCGGCGCCCACTTCCTCGCCCGCGTGGGCGCGCCGCCTGCCGAAGGGAACTCGGACAGAAACTGACCCAAGTTGGCGTGGTGGGATGGCGCCCGATTTGCCGATGAAGAGGTAGCGAACCCGATGACGTCGGAAGGTGTCGCGGATCTCCTCAGCCAGGCGGTAGTCGAAGGCGGCCATATCCCAACCAGTCAGGAAGGTACCCGACTACACGCCAGCCTACATACCGCTCCACGAGTCGCTGCTCGGGGTCCACCACCCAGCATTCGGGTACACCTCCTCAACCAGTTCTTCACGGCTCTCGGTCGTCTGGCACACGCCGTGTCGCCCCACGGTGGAGTCAGTGGACCGCGACAGTACCTGCGACAGGAATCGGCCCTGCGGCGACCAAACGCTTCTCGCGCGAATCCACCCGCGCGGCGAATCCCTCCAGCGTTCTGGCGCCGAGCAAACTCAGATCTTCCGAGCGGGCGAACACAACCTCGTCCACCGTCTCGAACTCCCCACTGGAAAGGAAGGCATAGCCAACATCTCGCGTGATGGTCATGCCGTTGGCCATCACGAACGCGAGGTCCTTCTTTGCGACTGTGACGCCCGCCGCCAGGAGAACGTCCTCCGGAAGCCAAGTGTACTCCGAACCGGTGTCCACCAGCACCGCGGCGATCGTCTTCTCAGGACCGCTCTTGGCGACATCCCGCAGCTTACACTCGACCATGAACGCACCCATGCCACCATGATACGCGTGGGAGCATGCCCCGCCAACAGCGCCCAGGCCGTACCACAGCGACGATACCTGGCGACCAGGCGCACTATCCGTACGGTATGCGAATAGCGGCAGCGGGCACGGGCGCCGAGCTTGCCGCCGAAGAACCCGGTCGTCGTGCCGATCAGCAGCGCTACCACCATGTTGACACTGGTTGCGGCCAGGCCGACGACGAGCGAAACACGGCGAAGTTGTCGTACTCGTCGATCAGCACGTACATCTTCAACCTGCCGGGGCTCGGGCAACTGATGGTGTATGCAGCTGACCAAGCTGGTTTGTCCGGCGGCTACCCCAGCCGGACAGTCCCTGCGCCACGCTGCTCGGTTGCAGACCGTCGGCGAAGCGGCGCGACCAGCGACTTTCCTACCGTCGCCCTGGTAAATCTGCGGAGCTCCCTGTCGCGGAGCCATCGAGCTGGTCAGCGAGGCTAGCACGGCTCGTCTGGTCCCGCACACCCGCGCGCGTGCCCACCCTCGATCGGGCGCATGTCAGTTGGGCCCCCCAAAAAGTGAGAGCCTCGAGCCGGGTCACGGTGCGGCTTTTCGACCACACAGAGCTCGCCCTAACCGATCGTTGCGAGCGAGACGGCGGCCGGGAAGCCGGGGGGCTTGGCCTGCTCCTTCGGCGCCCTAGCCGTAGTGGGTCCTGGTTCGCTTGATGTAGACAATCTTGTTCCCTTCATCAATCGAATAGACTATGCGATCCAAGCGGTTGAGCCGCAGCGAATAGTTGCCCTGCAGGTCGCCGACGAGCTTCTTACCCTCATAGGGAGATTGTGCCAGTACCTCGGACAGAATGGAGCGCAGTTTCTTGCGCAACTTAGGCGAGAGCTTGCGAGTGTCTTTCAGCGCTTGCTTGGTGATCCGGACCTCGTAGGTAGCCCTCACCCATCAAACACCTCGTCGACTGAGTACGTCTGGCCGTTCGCTATTTCCTGGTCGGCTGCACGCACGCTCTCTTTGAGACCCGCGACGGAGAGCAGCTCGAGCGTCTCGATGAGGTTCTCGTAGTCCACCTCCGACATCAGCACCGCACTCCCCTCTTTCGAGGTGATTCTGACCTGTCGATGCCCCCTGACCGTGCTCTTGATCAGATTGAAGAGCTCGGCTCGCGCGCTGCTCGCGGTGATCGTTTTCAATGTCTGGCTCCCCGTACTAGTACAGTACGTACGCAGTTAGGTACAGCGCCCGGGGCGGCGTCGGCGGCGTCAGTGTGTAAAGGCCGGCCCAAATCGGTTTCAAGCGCGGCCATACCCGCTCATCGCGCTGCGTCACCGCTAGCCGACGGCTGGGGTGGATGGCGTCGGTGCCCATGCGCCGAGGAGTATAGCCGGCCGCCCACGTTAGTGCAAGCGCTTCTCGGCTAGCATCCGGCCGTCCACCGGCCGTCCGGCCGGCGGCTTCGGGGGCATACGGCCACGCCGGGTTCGGGTATCTTGCAGGCCCGATGCACGATGAGAACTACAAAAAGATCTTTGCCTTCCCGCGCGTGATCGAAGATCTCCTGCGCGCCTTCGTCCCCGGCGACTGGCTCCAGGAGGTCAACTTTGCCACTCTGGACAAATTGTCGACCGAGTACATAAGCGACGAGCTGCTCAAACGCCACGGCGACAACGTATGGCGGATGCACTTGCGCAAGAACTGGCTGTATCTGTTGTTGCTGGTGGAGTTCCAATCGACCGACGATCCCTTGATGGCGTTGCGGATACACACCTACACCGGGCTCCTGTACCAGGAACTCGCGCGCAACGGCCAGCTCGACGCCGAAGGCCGGCTGCCCGCGGTGCTGCCGCTGGTGCTGTACAACGGCGACGAGCCGTGGGAGTCGCCGTTGCAGATGGGCGAGCTGATCGCGCCGGTGGGGCCATCGCTGGCGCCATATCAACCGGCGCAGCGTTACTTCGTGCTTGACGAGCGGCGCGTACAAGCGGACGATTTACCGAGCCGCAACCGGATGAGCGCGGTGATCGCGTTGGAACAGAGCCGATCACCGCGCGACGTGGCGCGGGTGGCGGACATGCTGGCGGCCTGGCTGCCGGACCTGCAGGTGCGGCGGGCGTTCGCGGACTGGATGCGGCAGATCGTGGAGCGGCTGGTGCCGAGCGGCGTCGAGTTGCCGCCGATACGGAAGTTGGAGGACGTGAGTATGACGTTGGTGGAACGAGCGGCCGAGTGGTCCAAGGAGTGGCTGAAGGAAGGCCTTCAGCAGGGATCGAGCAGGGACTCGAACAAGGGCTTGAGCAGGGGATCGAGCAGGGGCTTGATCGCGAACGAGCGCTGCTGTGCCGAATGACGGCGTCGCGCTTCGGAGTTGCCACCGCCGAACGCCTGGCGGAGCGGTTGGCGCCCATCACCGACGCGGAGCGTCTGGCCGATGTCGGCGATTGGCTTGTGCAGTGCGACACCGGCGCCGACTTCCTCGCCCGCGTCGGCGCGGCCTGAGCCAAGTTGGCGTGGTGGGCGCACGATGCTGCGGTTCCCTGGTGTGAGGAATTCAGCCACGCTTGGAACGGTAGCTGCTGTTCGGCCTCCATCACCGCTTGCGACCTGTACTCTGATCACCGCTCTTGCCGGCCCGTCACCGGTAGCGCGCTACATACGCCATACGTGAATCTCGGCGCTTGGCGTGCAACGATCGGCGGTGGAACAGCTTGTCCTGCCACCGGCCCGGTCCCCGGTCGAAAATCACCAAGTGGCCCGCTTCCGCGCCGCACCGGTCCAGGTACGCCGCCGTCACACCCAGCGGGCGGTGCGCAGGCCGCCCACCCGGTCGAACTCGCGCTGGTTGTTGGTGACCAGGGTCAGCGCTTCACTGCGAGCGTGCGCCGCAATATGCAGGTCGTTGGGACCGATCACCTCCCCCCGGCGCTGGAGATCGGTCTTGATCTCTCCATAGTGGGCGGCCGCACGCTCACCGTACCGCATTCGTCGGGCGGATCTATCCGGGATTCTCAACCCTCTTGTCCAACGATCTATTCTGAGAATCCAGCGACGAAATTACGTGGGATACAACACCAGGAAGGCAGTCGACTGACCGCAGTGGTGCTGGATAGTGGCTACCACAGCAACGACGCGTCACTTCGCTGACCACCCCGTTGCCCCTGCCGCTTCCTGCACTGCACCCCGGCGCCACGCACCGACAGGTGCCATCGCCCTTGCACCTATCCTGGCAGACAGGTCCGCCGTTGCTCCCTACGCCTACCGACTCCCCGACTCGCGGCCCAGTTCCGCCAGCCGCCGCGCCATCTCGGCCGCGCGCTCCTGGGCCGCTTCGCGATCCGCACGTTCCCGCGCCAGGGCCGCGTCCTTTTCGACCAGGGCCGCGTCCTTTTCGACCAGAGCCGCGTCCTTCGCTGCCAAGGCCGCATCCTTCTCGGCCAAGGCCGCGTCCTTCGCTGCGCTCTCCCGCTTCATGCGCCCCCAGGTCTCCGATACCTCGTCCTCCAGGGCCATCGAATCCGCCACCTCCACGCTCGCCGCCGCGCCCGCCAAGCGCCGCAACACAGGCACGTAGCGTTCCGGCAGTTGCCGCTCGTCCACCTCCAGCACGCTCCGGTTGCCGGGCACCTGCAGCTCCTGGTCGAACACGCTCAGCAGCCGCTCCAGGTCGGTGCGTCGCCGCGCCGCCAGCAGCGGCACCTGCACCACCCAGCAATCGTGGCTCAGCGCCTCCACGAACTCTTCCCGCTCCGCCAGCCGCTGCCCGGTGACCGCGTCCAAGTACTCCCGCGACACCTTCAGCACCGTCGCCTCGGTGCGCGGCAGACACTCGCCCAGGATGTAGATCGCCCGTAAAGGTCGGTGGCGGCGCCGCCCGTCCGGCCCCTCGTCGTAGTTCTCCCGGTCCGCGTAGTGGCGGCCCAGGTACTCGCGGAAGCGCATCACTTCGTCGGTGAAGCGCGCCTTCTGCACCTCCACCAGCACGCGCAGACGGTCGCCGGTAGCGGTGCGCACGGTCGCCGCGAAGTCCACCCGCCGCACAGTGAGCAACTCGCCGGACGCCGGCTCACCGGGCGCCGTGGCCGGCTCCGTCCGCACCGCCCGCTCCTGCGGCAGCGGCTGCAGGCTCTCGACTTCCTCGCCCAGCACCGCGCCTACCAACAGCCGCGCGGACGCGTCGTCGTCCATCAGGTACTTGAAGGCGGCGTCGTACATGGGGTTGGCGATGCGCATGACGGCAGCATACCGCTCCGGCTCAGCGACCGGCAACGCGCCGACGGTCAGTACGTTCAGTGGTGGAACGAGCGGCCGAGTGGTCCAGGGAGTGGCTGAAGGAAGGCCTTCAGCAGGGGCTCGAGCAAGGGATCGAGCAGGGGATCGAGCGCGAACGAGCGCTGCTGTGCCGAATGACGGCGGCGCGCTTCGGAGTTGCCACCGCCGAACGCCTGGCGGAGCTGTTGGCGCCCATCACCGACGCGGAGCGTCTGGCCGACGTCGGCGATTGGCTGGTGCAGTGCGACACCGGCGCCGACTTCCTCGCCCGCGTCGGCGCGGCGCCGCCCGGCGGGAACTCGGACAGAGCCTGAGCCAAGTTGCCGTGGTGGGCCGCACGACGATGGGGTTCCAGAGTGTGTAGGGATTCAGCCACGCGAGGTGCGGGCGGCGCTCAAGCAAGTCCGGCAAGCGACGGCTGAACACCTCAGTCTGGTCTTCGTCATGTAGTGCTGATACCGCCTCCCGGCTCTCCCGCACGGTTAGTCCTCCGATCACTCCAGACCGCAGGTTAGATCGTCAGTCGAGTTGCGCCCAGCCCCGAGGTCGCCTCGCCTCGCCAAAGTCAGCACAGCATCTGGCGTCGCCAGCTTCGCCTCCCTACGGCTAGCTAGTACTCGAGGATTGCGCGACCCATTACGTCGCCGGCACGTAGCGCGTCGCAGGCTTCGTTGATCTGCTCCAGGCGGTAGCGGTCGGTCACCAGCTTGTCCAGGGGAAACTTGCCCTCGGCGTATAGCCGCAGGAACATCGGGAAGTCCCGATCGGCGCCAGGACGAGGATGGCATGTTCATCGCCGACTGTCCGTCGATCCCCGGGTGTGTCAGTCAGGGGAGGACGGCTGAAGAAGCGCAGATGAACGTGCAGGACGCCATCAGGGAGTGCCTCGAGGTACGGGCGGAGAAAGGACTGCCGCTGACGGTAATGACGCGGCAGGTGGAAGTGCATGTCTGATGCCACCAGTCCCGCTTCTGACACCACGCGAGGTGGTGGGAGTGTTCCGCACCCTTGGCTGGGACGTGGCAAGACAACGAGGTAGCCACATCATCCTGACCAAAGAAGGGCACATCGCCACACTGTCAGTCCCGAACCATAAACAAGTTGCACGCGGTACGCTCCGCGGCCCGATCGCCCGGGCTGGCTTGACCGTCGAAGAGTTCCGTCAGCAGCTGTGAAGCCCTGGGTCGCGCCGCTTCGCCGACGGTCTGCAACCGAGCAGCGTGGCGCAGGGACTGTCCGGCTGGGGTAGCCGCCCGCGCCCTCCATGGCGCGGGAACGCATGTGTTGGGCCCCATGGACGAGAAGCGTGGCAGGTGTTGACCCGGGCGACCGGCGACCCCACCGATCTTGACGCTGATCTCTCGTACGTCTCTCATCGGCGCACTCTCAATACTCGTCGTCAGAGCGAAGCCGGGCACCAGGTACCTCATCACACGACTGAGCGTCGTCCGTTCGTGGCCCCGTCCAACGCGGTCCGCCGCGCATCCGGAGGGAGCTGCATTCGGAGAGAAGTGGCGGTCGCGGCCGAGCGACTCTGACAAAGAACGTCGGTCGGCGTCGTGCTCTGGCGCGACTGCGGAGAGCAGGCCGAGGTTGGTCTGCTCTCCGCTTGTCGAAGGGGCCTTGGGGCACGGTCCGAATCGGGCAATGGGCCCTTTTGCCGGATCACGGGTGTCGCCATTGTGCTGATGTCGCGGGCAGGCCGCGTCTCGGCGATCACCTGGCAGAGTCGCGGCCGCCGTTGAGTCGAATGCTCCCCCATCACCGATTGTACGTGAGCTCAACAGTGTGTAGTATACACACTGTTGAAAAGCCGTGAGATAATCAGGCTTCTTCGTCGGGATGGTTGGCTGTTGCACAACGTCAGAGGGAGCCACTACCAATTCAAACATCCGGAGAAGAAGGGAAAGGTCACGGTGCCCCACCCTAACGCGGATCTGCCCATCGGTACGCTGAAGAGCATCTTTCGCCAGGCTGGGTGGGACTGGAGAGAACGATGAACTACCCAGTCGTGATCCACAAGGATACGGACAGTGACTTTGGCGTGACAGTGCCGGATCTCCCGGGCTGTTTCTCCGTTGGCCGAACGATGGACGATGCCCTTACGAATGCCGCCGAGGCCATCATCACTCATGTAGAGGGGCTTCTCCTGGATCGCGAGCCCGTTCCGGAGCCAACAAAGATCGAGTCACATCAGGCCAACGCTGACTATAGCGACGGCATATGGGCCATGGTGACCGTGGACCTCTCAAGGGTGAGTGGCAAAGCACGGCGCATCAACGTCACCATTCCCGAGCGAGTTCTGTCACGGGTGGACGACTATGCGAAGGAGACCGGTGATTCTCGATCGGGTCTGATGGCCGCCGCGGTGCTGGAATATATCAGCCAACGGCTCGAGAAAGAGGTGAGCTGACAGATCGGGCTGCAAACCAAGTCTCCCGACGAGGCCAATTCCTCGGGCGCGCCTCCGGAGTACCGACGGGCTCCCAGCCCACGACGTCCCTGTCGCGGGCCGGGAGCTACATGCCACCCGTGGCGGCAGGGATGGCGCCACGGGTGGAGGTCGCTGTTCATCCGGCGTGACACCGTGGGAGGTTCCGGTCGGCATCAAGGACTTCGAGGCCGCGCTGGGATTGGTAAGCACCCACGGGTCGGTGCGGCGGTGGTCATCATCTTCAGCATTAACGTCGGGGGCGTGATTATGGCTGAGGCTTCTCTCAGCTTCCTTGGATACGGTCTATCAGTGGAAATTCCCAGCTGGGGCGGTATGCTCAGCCGGGAAGGACGTCAGGAGCAGGCGCCATGGATGGCTCTCTGGCCAGGGCTGTGCCTGACGATTGCGGTGTACAGCTTCAACATGTTGGGTGACGCCCTCAGGGACCTGCTCGATCCGCGGCTGCGGGGTGGTGGCGGGCGGCTGGGTGCCGATGCCGCCAGGGCGGTTTGAGAGAGCGCGCATGCGCTCTGCACGCCTGGGGACGAATCGAATCGATATGGAGGTCACGCGTGTCAAGCGCACTGGAGCAGCGCTCCTTCGGCCGCACTGGTGAGAAAGTCAGCGTTATCGGCCTCGGCGGCGCCGCTTTGTATAAGCAGTCCTATGAACAAGGGATAGCAACCGTCAAACATGCGCTTGATTTGGGTGTCACCTACTTCGATACATCGCCCGCTTACGGAAGAGCCAGCGTGGATGGCCGTTGGATAGACAGGGGTATCTCGCAGTTAATCATGGGTGAGGGGCTTGAGGGGACCACGAAACCGCATCTCCTCGCAACAAAGCTATTCAACTATCGCACGGTAGAAGACTGCCGCGCTCAAATACAAGACAACCTACGTGCCCTGCGTCGCGACAAAGTCGACGTACTCCTGGGGCACGACATCGAGAAGGCGAAAGCCTGGATACCCGGCTCGCGGGACGACGAGCTTCTGGACCTCGATAAGGAGCACGACTACGCGAACGCAGCCATCGTTCAGGCGCTGCGTGAAGCAAAGGCGCAAGGGCTGTGCGGTTACATTCGTCTCAGTTCAAACCTGTCTGCGGCTTTGGCTCATGTCCTACAGCGGGTAGAGTTTGATATGTGCCTGTCGGCCCACGAGTATTCGCTGCTGGCCCGCCAGTCCCCGCAGACGATGCTGCCGGTCGTTCGTGAGCAGGGAATTGCTTATGTCGTGGGAGGGATTTTCTCCAAAGTTGGTTTGGGCGTGTCAAATGAAGCCTCGCCGTTTCAGCTCGCCCGTAAAGGTCCTCTGGCTTCGGTTGGAGCGGTATTCTCAGATGAGCGCCTCGTCGAGTTGGCCAAGACGACCCGTATTTCGATCGCAGCATTGACGGTTCGTTTCTTGATCGGCAATCGGGAACTGTCGACTATCCTTGTGGGTGCATCCACGCCCGATGAGCTCGAGGAGAGCGTCGTAGCTGCGCAGGCAGGTCCGCTACCGCCCGATATTCATCAGACCCTTGAAAAGCTGCATGCAGAGACGGTCGCATAGGAACACAGAAGCTGCGCTGGTTGCGTCAGCAGGAGGTGAGTAGTGTTTAAGAAGCTTGATCATATCGGTGTTGTAACTACGAATATGGAGAGACTCATCGATTTCTATGAAGGAATCCTAGGTTTCAAAGTTCGAGAGAGATTTGAGGCCGAGGCTGGTAAGGGCTCGGCTCAGTTGAAAGAGGTTGCCAATCTCACCCTCGAAGAGGGTGCAGTGATAGAACTGTTTTCGACCGACGCAGGCGTTCCACCTGATCCCGAATACAACGCACCACCATTCGAAGCGGGCTTTCGATTGATGGCGATCGAAGTGGAGGATATGGATCAGGCTGTGGAATATCTCACCAGCAAGGGAATAGAAGTCAATAGAGCGCACAAGGCTAATCCAGCCAGGTGGATCAAAGACCCGGACGGCAATATGCTCATCTTATTTCCCTCGATCGTGTATGAGAATTACAGGAAACTAGACAAATAGCATTAGAGCGCGACCCGGAGCGGGCCCGCAAGGTACGTGGCCGCGAAGCGTGCCGCGTGCAACTTGTTTATGGTTCGGGACTCACAGCGTTGCGATGTGTCCTTCCTTGGTCAGGATGATGTGGCTACCTCGTTGTCTTGCCACGTCCCAGCCGAGGGGGCGAAATGCGCTCACGGCCTCACGTGGAGTCAGTAGAGGAACCGGCGGCATCAGACATGCACTTCAACTTGCCGGGTCATCACCGTAAGCGGCATTCCTTTCTCCGCCCGCACCTCGAGGCACTCCCTGATAGCGGCACGTACGTTCGCCGCCGCCGCCTCCGACGTCCTTCCTTGGGTAACACACCCTGGGATTGAGGGGCACTCGGCAGTGAACACGCCGTCCTCGTCCTGAGTGATGGTCACAACGAATTTCACGACATCGTCCTCACTGCATTATAGGGGCGTCGAGAGTCGACCACGATGTACAATCCTCAAGGGGCCTTGGCGCACAGTTCAGCGTCACGGGGCTGCGTAACCCGACCCACTGGGCGGCCGCCTCAGACCGTCGCCCTCCGAAGCCAGTGGAGTTTGTGACGGCTGCCGGAAAGACGGAGGCGTTGATCACGCTGTCCATAGACGAAATCCGTCCCAGACACGATACCGACTTGATCGCAGTTCGCACCCTGACTTCGGCCTGAGGCAACGAAAATCAGAAAGCTCTGCTGAGGACAGACGGCGGGCGGGACTGTGAAGCAAGAACCTGACGAAGCAAGAGGTGACGAGCTCCGCCAGAGTACGACTTGGGGGGAGTCCGCGGGAAGTACGCCCCGCGCTAGTCTGAGGGGGCGCCAACATCGTCGTCCTCGATCCGGACATCGCCAAGGTGTTCCCCGGACTCGGCGTCGGTGAACAAAGCGCTGCGCGCACTGGTCGAGGTGGCGAACACAGCGGCTGCTGGTAGCCGACGATTCGCTGGGACGTGCTGAACCATATCAGGAGTGGGCAAGGGGCACGCGGACATCGCGCGGGAGAGTCGCTGGTGACCCGCCACCGCAATTGCAGCGTGGCTACCTGATCGAGCTGTACCTGAAGCGCTCTGAGCGCCCCCAGCGCAGCGAGTCGGCGATCATCGTGGAACGCGCCGCCGCCCATCGGCATCGATAGACCGTCGACCGGGGTACTTCGACGGCGGCCAGCCCATGAATCGCTTGAACGTGCTCGAGAACACGAATGGATTCTCATAACCCACCTGCGCCGCGACGTTCTCGATAGTCAGCCTTTCATCGCCCAAGAGCTCGGCCGCCCGGCGCATCCGCAACCAGATAAGCTGCTGCCGCGGGGTTCGCCCAAGCTCTCGCTTGGAAAGTCGTTCGAGGTGTTTCTCGCTCACGTACGCAACACGCGCCATCTCGGGTGAGGTCCAACGACGGCCCAAGTCCGCGCTCACGGTCTCCCACAGCCGCCAAAGACGCGAGTCCGTCGCGCTCAGCCGCACGAAGCTCGTAACGTAACGCTGAATGAGTTCCACCCATAGGTCCGCGGCCGCCGGCACGGTCGCCGTGCGGCACGCGCGATGAAACCCCAGAATCGCGTGACGCAACGCCTCTGAATCGAACCTCGCGAGAATCGGCGAGTACGCAGCCGCAAGGGGCTCCTGTCCTGGACGCTCCTGATATCGCACCCAACAAAAACCCCAGCGACCCTGCGGTGGAGCACGAAACCGCTGCAGCGTCCCCGGCGGCAACAGAAACGCTTCCCCGCTGCGGCACGGCTTCCAACGTCCGTCCACGGAAACCCGTCCTTCGCCCTCGAACGTCGCAAGGAAATAGCTTCCCCCGAGCTTCGTACGGACGATCTCGAACGGTGCCGGCTCGTGAGCCACACCGACGTGAACGATCTGGTGTCGGGCGAGAGCGGCACACACCGGCGCCCCATGAAACTTCGGCCGTCGGTCGCGCGTGTCCGCGCGGACCGTCCAGCTCCTCCCCCCTCCATTCGAGATGTCGGTTTCAGATAGGTTCTGGACGATTTTCCCTATTCTCGAATCCACGACGCAGCACCACTATACCATTTTACGTGTTTCGCCGACCAGCAGCCCGCGGGAGGCGCGGCGACTGACTGACGCGGGAACCGGGTGCCGCCCTCGCTTGATGAGAGTGCTCTCGCTCGCGAGAGTAGCGAGGGGCCGGCAGTGGAAACAGCACTCTCAAAAAACCGATAGAAGGAGGTCTATCCCCATGAGACAGACATTTCCTAAGACGTGCCTCGCGATCCTGATTGGACTCGCCCTGACCGCCACCGGCCTCTGGGCCACTGGCGCAGACGAGGGCTCGACGGCAGCCGCCGCCGACAAGAGGTACGTGACCGACCCCGTCACCGGCAACGTGCATACTGAGCATGAGTGGGGCGGGACCATAACCCATGCCAGAGCTGGCGCCATGTTTACCACCCGAAATGTTGACACCGCTCAGAATCTTCGGGCGGCGGGGCTCATCGGCAGTCTCGTTAATGAGAAACTGGGCATGATGGACTGGGCACTAGATAGGGACGCATATCCTTTTAACAGCGGCTTCAGTACGCCTGTATCCGCCCTGCGGGGGGCGCTGGCGGAAAGCTGGGAAACGCCCGACGCCACCACTTATGTGTTCAATATCCGCCAGGGCGTGCACTGGCATGATAAGGCACCGATGAATGGGCGGGAACTTACTGCGCAGGACGTAGCATATAACTTTCACCGTCAATTGGGTTTGGGCAGCGGCTTTACCGAACCCCAAGCCCTTTCGGTAGGTACCTTCGGACGTTTGCCTTGGGAATCCATAGAGGCCACCGACGATCATACGCTTGTCATAAAGATGAATAAGCCAAGTCTCACTGCCTTGAGCCAAATCATGGATAACCAAGCCGCGATTATTTACCCCCCCGAGGTGATCGAGGAACACGGTGACGCTGCCGATTGGAGGAACCTGGTTGGCACCGGGCCCTTCGAGCTGACTGACTGGGTTAGTGGCAGTTCTTTTACCTACACCAAGAATCCAAACTACTGGGGGTTCGACCCAAAATGGCCTGAGAACCGCTTGCCATATGTTGACGAGGTCAAGGGTCTCATTATCGTAGAGTTTGAAACACGTCTGGCGGGACTGCGCTCGGGTGCCATCGACTATATAGGTCATCCCGGCTCGACTCAACTATTCAGTATCAACGATCATTTGAGCCTGCAGCGGACCAACCCCGAACTCCAGCAGTTCGCGTGGTCACAGCGCTCCGAGGGCACCGCCGTTCATATGAACGTTCAAAAGCCGCCGTTTGACGACGTCCGGGTGCGCCATGCCATGCAGATGGCACTAGACTTCGAGACCATGAACAGCTCTTTCTTCAAGGGATTTGCAGAGATCTTACCACGGGGAAGGATAGGCCGGACATTCTCATCCTATATCTACCCATACGAAGAGTGGCCCGCGGAGCTCAAGGGATACTATACCTACGACCCGGCAGCCGCCGAGAAGCTCCTCGATGAGGCCGGGTATCCGCGCGGCGCTGACGGTATCCGATTCAAGACCACGTTCACGCACTTCCCCCGGTGGGATGTGGGCTGGCCGGAATTCATGGCTGCGTACTGGGCTGAGATTGGCATCGATGTCAGTATTGAGACACCTTCCTCGGCAGAATTCATGGCTAGAAGAGGTGCCTTGGATTTTGACATGGTTAACGATACCGCAGGCATCAAGGCTGATCCATCGGATCAATGGTGGCAGCATACGTCCTCGGACACCAGTGGTTGGCAGATGTCGACTGAGGACGCTCGCCATGATGCCCTGTATGACGACCTCCTAGAGGCTACTACTATCGAAGAGGTGGAAAGGCTGAGTCGCGAGATGGACAAGAACTACATAGAGCAGCATTGGACTCTCTGGGGTCCCGATTCCCCGGTGTATAACGTGGCCCAGCCGTGGGTGATGGGCTACGCCGGCGAAGGCATCATGGGAGGAGGTACAAATAATACTCTCTTCCAATACCTCTGGATCGACAGTCGGCTGAAGGAGGCAATGGGTCATTAAGAGGAGAACACGGAGCTGGTAGCTTGAGTCTTCCGGCTCCCTTTCTCAATTGAGTATTGGGTGGGTCGATGAGGGGCTATATCATCAGGCGGATATTGCTGATCATCCCCACCCTGTTCATAGTGACCGTCCTGGTCTTTCTCTCGGTCCGCTTCATCCCCGGCGATGTCATAGACGTAATACAATCCCAACTCGATTATTTGAATGCCCAGTTGGACCGTGAAGCTATTGAGGAGATGCTAGGCTTAGACGTGCCTGTCTACGTGCAGTACGGGCGGTGGATAGGCGGTATTCTCCTGCATGGCACCCTCGGCACCCGACTGCTGGGCGGTTCATCGGTAGAGGAAGAGATTCTTGCTAGACTACCGGTAACCATCGAGCTCGGTGTTATGGCGCTCGTCATCGGGATTCTGATAGCGCTGCCGATAGGCATCTACTCGGCCGTTCGACAGGATACGGTCGCCGACTACGCTGGGCGCACGGCGGCCGTCATCGGCCTGGCGACGCCTAACTTCTGGCTGGCAATTATGGTCATGATCTACCCGGCACTCTGGTGGGGCTGGGCGCCACCGATGCAGCTGATCAGATTTGCCGACGACCCACTGGGTAACCTTGGAATGTTCCTCATTCCGAGCCTGATTCTGGGGACGAGCATGTCTGCAGCCACCATGCGGATGACGCGCACCATGGTGCTGGAGGTGCTCAGACAGGACTATATCCGGACAGCCTGGTCCAAGGGTCTGCAGGAGAAGGTCGTCATCGTCAGACACGCCGTCAAGAACGCCGTCATTCCGGTAGTTACCCTGATAGGTATGCAGTTGCCTATCCTGGTAGGCGGTTCCGTTATCATGGAAAACATATTCAACCTACCGGGCCTGGGTCGTCTACTGCTGGAAGGACTCGATAGTAGAGACTACCCAACGGTCTCCGGAGTGAACCTGGTTTTCGCCACGGGGGTGTTAGGGATCAATCTCTTGATCGACCTGCTTTATCCCTTTTTGGATCCAAGGGTCCGCTATACATAGAGTGGCCGGTCCACGGAGACGCTCCCTGTCGATTGATGTCCTCATCAGGCTGATTAGAGAGAAGCCACTCGGTACTGCGTGTGGTGTTTTTGTACTGATATTGATTCTAGTGGCTGTCTTTGCCGATGTTCTGGCCCCTTATGGGTATTCGGAAGTGCACCCGGCAGACACGCTACAGGGCTCATCAGCCCAGTATCTGCTCGGTACCGACCATTTGGGGCGAGACTTCCTGAGCCGCATTATCTATGGGGCTCGCATTTCGCTGCTTGTCGGCCTGGCGGCGACCAGTATCAATGTTGTGGTGGCTGTCCTGCTAGGCGGCACGTCAGGATTCATTGGTGGCAGATTTGACCTGGCTGTGCAGAGATTCGTCGATGCCTGGATGGCCTTCCCGGGACTCCTCCTATTGTTGACCGTGATGTCCATTGTCGGACGGGGTTTACCACAGATGATAGTGACGCTGGGGATAGCAGGAGGCATCGTCGGCTCGAGAACAGTAAGAGGCGCCGTTATCGTAGTAAAGGAGAATGACTATTTCCAGGCGGCGGAGTCGATTGGCTCTTCGAAATGGAGAACATTTATCCAACATGTCCTGCCCAATATTATGCCTGTGGCAATCATCATATTCAGCATCAACATCGGGGGAATTATTCTCTCTGAGGCTTCTCTGAGCTTCCTCGGATTCGGTCTGCCAGCCCAGATCCCTAGCTGGGGAGGTCTGCTCAGCCGGGAAGGGCGTCGGTACATGGAGGTGGCGCCGTGGCTGGGTCTCTGGCCCGGTTTTGCGCTGACGATTACCATTTACAGTCTCAACATGTTCGGTGACGCGCTGCGCGACCTGCTCGACCCGCGGTTGCGCGGCGGTGGCGGTCATCTCGGTGCTCTCTAGCGTCGCTCCACCGTCGGCGCGACGGCATCGCTGGACGGCCCTGTCGCCGCAACCGGCGCTGCGGGCTACACTGGATCGCACGTCGTCAAGAACCTCGTGCCAAGCAGGCTACGCTGAGGGGGGAGCTAAATGGGCAAACTAGAAGACAAGGTAGCTATCGTGACGGGAGCGAGCAGCGGGTTTGGCGAGGCCACCGCCTATCTCTGGGCGCAGGAGGGCGCCAAGGTGGTTGTCGCTGACGTGCTCGTCGAGGCTGGCGAGCGGGTCGCAAAGGCCATAGAGGATGGCGGCGGCGCAGCCATCTTCGTGAAGACGGATGTCACCAAAGAGGGCGACGCGGAGAACATGGTCAAGCAGGCGGTGGGCGTCTACGGCAAGTTGGACATTCTGTTCAACAACGCCGGTATCCTCGGACCGATAGCGAAACTCCAGGAGGTCACCGAAGAGGACATCGACAGGCTGCTCGCGGTAAACCTCAAAGGTGCGGTGCTGGGTACCAAACACGCCGTACCGGCGATGATCGCGAGTGGTGGTGGCGCCATCTTGAGCACCGGGTCCGACAGCGCTTTTCGCGGTAATCGCAATTCGGCTGTGTACTGCGCCACGAAGGGCGCGATTGTAGCGTTTACCCGCGCTATCGCCATGGACTACGTCGGCAATGGCATACGCTGCAACTCCGTCAGTCCGTGTATCGGCGAGACCCCGATGCACGCGAAGTGGCGGGAGCGGGACGCTGATAACTGGAACGATTTCGTCTCGCGGGAGACGCCAATGGGCCGTGCGTGTGACGTGGCGGACCTTGCCAAAGCCGCCCTTTTCCTCGTGTCGGATGATGCGTCGTTCATCACGGGCGAGAATCTGATGGTGGACGGCGGTACGATGGTCAGGGGCTACTGAGGTGACCGCTCGGGTGGGCGAACGCCGCAAGATGTTCGAGCCGATATCCATCGGCAACGTGTGGATCAAGAATAGGGTGGCCCTGGCCCCGATCAACAACTTCCATCAGATGGATCCCACCTTCGGCACGATAACGCAGCGATGTGTCGACTACTACGTGGAAATAGCCAAAGGCGGCGTGGGCCACCTCATTACCGGTGTCTTCAAGGTAGAGAATCAGATCGAGCAGTGCATGGCGAACGGGTTGTTCGTGTGGCCTATGCTTACCGAGAAGTCCTTGCCGGAGTACCACGAGCTGACCGCCTACGCTCACGCGTATGGGGTGAAGGTCTTTATTCAGCTGAGCGCTGGCCCGGGTCGCGTAACCCCGGGCAATGTAATCAGATCCGGCATCACGCCAGTTTCGGCCTCGGCCAATCAAGCCCATTTCGTGCCGGATGTGACCTGCCGCGCCTTGGCAACCGACGAGGTCGCGCAGATCGTCGCCGCTTTCGGCCGTGCGGCGGAGCTGGTCGCCAGTGCGGGATTCGATGGCATCGAAGTGCACGGCCACGAGGGCTACCTGATCGATCAGTTCGCTACCTCGCTGTGGAACAATCGAACCGACAAATATGGCGACGACCTGCCAGGCCGGCTGACGTTTCCCATCGAAATACTGAACGCCATCAAAGCAAGAGCGGCCGACCTGGCCGTCACCTACCGGTATGGCGTCAAACACTTCATCGCCGAACCGTGGCGAGCATCCCTGCACGGAGACACCGAGCTGGGGCGCGACCTCCCCGAGTCGATCGAGATGGCCAGGCTGCTCGAAGAGGCTGGCTACGACGGCCTCGATCTCGACACCGGCTGCTACGATAGTGCCTACTACGCTCATCCACCAAACTACTTCGCGCACGGTTTCACCGCCGATCTGGTCAAGCAGGTAAAAGAGACGGTGAGCATCCCGATTCTCGCGGCCAGCAGGCTGGGCCTGCCCGCGGTGGCCGAGGAGGTGCTGAATCAGGACAAGGCGGACATCATCGTGCTGGGCAGAGCACTGCTCGCCGACCCCGAGTGGCCCAGGAAGGTGTTCGAGGGCAGGACAAAGGACGTCCGTCCATGTATCGGCTGTCATGACGGCTGTCTGCACCGACCGCTCGCGGGTGCTCACCTGAGTTGTTCGGTGAATCCGGCCTGCGGCAGAGCAAAAGCCGCAGCGCCGGCGCTGAGCGCCCCGGCCCGGCCGCGGAAGGTAGTCGTCGTCGGCGGCGGGGTCGCGGGCATGGAGGCGGCGAGGATGGCGGGGTCGCGGGGCCACGCGGTAACGCTGTATGAAAAAGCCGCAGATCTTGGCGGACACCTGATCGCGATCTCGGTCCCGGATTTCAACCTGGATATCAGGCGGCTGTTGGATTGGTATAAGAGGCAACTCGACCAATCAGCAATCGAGATCAAGCTCGGCACCGCGGTGACCGCTGAGCTACTCAGAGAGGAGGATGCCGATGTGGTGATCGTGGCGACCGGCTCGACCTACCAGGTTCCCGAAATCCCGGGCATCAGCCAGGTACCGGCGCACACGTGCAGCGAGCTCTATCTGGACCCCGCGAAGGCGGGGAAGAACATCGCGGTGATCGGTGGTGGTCACTCCGGATGCCACATTGCCCTGTGGTTGGCGCAGCAGGGGAAGGAGGTGACGCTCCTGGAGCAGGCATCTGCTCTTGCCACCGATACAGTCGGCATCAATCGATCGATGCTCCTGGATATGCTGGCCGATAGCAAGGTCAACATCGCCGCCGACACGATGGTGCAGGAGTTGCGAGACCGCGAGCTGATTGCCGTTGACCGCATCTCCGGCACCCGCACGTTCGCCTGCGACACGGTGGTGTTGGCGGCCGGCATGCAGGCTGACAATGCGCTCTACAGGTCTCTGGTGCAGGAGCTGTCCGACGTGCATCTGATCGGTGATGGCAAGCAACCGCGCGGCATCCATGACGCGATCCTCGAGGGCTATGTAGTGGGAAGTACGCTATGAACGGCGGCGCGATCAAGACCGCGGTAGTCACCGGAGCCCACGGCTTCAGTGTGGTGGATTTCCATCACCTGTTTAGAGGACTGGAGGGCGTCGACTGCTACATACAGCACCTGGACGATTTCGCCTGCGCAACAGAAGCCGAGCGAGATTCCTACGACGCGGTGGTGCTGTACTTTTTTGTTCATCCCTATTCTGTCGGCGATGCGGGAAAGGGCGAGCCTCAGGACGCGGAAGAGCCCTGGTTCTTTGCCAGGAAGCCGCGGGCGGCGATCGAACACCTGGGCGACACGCAACAGGGCATCGTGGTTCTCCATCATGCCCTGCTCGCGTATCCGGACTGGTCCCTACTCAGCCAGCTGGTCGGCATCGAGGACCGCTCATTCGCGGCCCATTTCGATCAGCATCTGCGGATCGACGTTGCCGCCACCCGGCACCCGATTACCGAGGGCATCGCGTCGTGGGAAATGGGCGACGAGACCTACACCATGGCGGATGCGCAAGAGGGGAGCGAGATCCTGCTTACCACCGCACACGCGAAGAGTATGCGCACGATCGGGTGGACCCGCGAGCACAAGCAGGCCCGTGTGTTCTGTTTCCAGTCTGGCCATGACAACCAAACCTGGCAGGAGCCCGGTTTCCGGCAGGTCCTCCAACGCGGGATCCACTGGGTATCACGAAGAATCTGATTTGAGGGATCTGATTACATGAAGAAGAGGTTCGAACGAAACGAGATCGTCGCGCGGCTGCGGGACACGATCGCCACCGGCAAGCCGATCATCGGGGCCGGCTGCAGCGCCGGCCTGATCGCGCGGGCGGCCGAGCTCGGCGGCGCCGATGTGATAATCTGCTACAGCACCGGTCAGTCGCGCATACGCGGGCTGCAGACGGTCAACATCGATCACGCCAATCCACAGACGCTGAGCATGTACGACGAGATCAGCAACGTGGTTAGGGACACGCCGATCATTGCCGGCGTGGAGGCGTGCGACCAGACGGTCTACGATCTGGATGAGCTGTGTCGCCGATTTGTGGACCAGGGCTACGACGGGGTCATCAACTTTCCCACCCAGGGACATGGCGAGACCTTCAGCCCACACACCACGGTACAGAACCGGCAGACCGGGCGCAACCTCGGCATAGCCTGGGGCTTCGCGCGCGAGGTCGAGATGATGCGGGTGTTCAGGGAACGGGGCCTGTTCACCATGTGCTACGTCCACTCGGCCGAGCACGCGGCCGAGATGGTGCAGGCGGGCGTGGATGTGGTGTGTGCCCACGTCGGTGGAACCTCGGGCGGGCTGGTCGGCTTCGCCGCCAGTCCGATGGCCGAGGCTCTGACCAGCGCCCAGAAGATCATGGAGGGGGCCTGGGCGGTGGACGTGGACGCCATCTGCCTGGCGCACGGTGGGCCCTTTGCCGAACCCGAGGACACGGCGGCGCTGTACGCGCAGACCGACGCCCAGGGATTCGTCGGAGCTTCGAGCATCGAGCGCATCCCCGTGGAGAAGGCCGTGATGGGAGCGGTGCAAGGGTTCAAGAGCCACGCGATCACGCAGCGGAAGGGAAGCATCTCGGAAGCCGCGACGACCTGAACGTGAAGGCCGTCGTCATCGTCGGTGCCCTGGACACGAAGGGCCGGGAGCTGGCCTTCGTGAAGGACTTGGTCGAGCAGCAGGGGCTGGCCGCCCTGGCCGTCGACTTCGGCATCCTGGGTGAGCCGACCATTCCTGTGGATGTAAGCCGCGAGGAGGTGGCGCGGGCCGGCGGCGGCGATCTCGAGTACCTGCGTCGTAACCAGCTGCGCGAAGAGGCGATGCCGATCATGGCCGAGGGCCTGGCGGTGGTGGTGCGGCGGCTGTACGACGAGGGCCGGCTGGACGCGATCCTGGGCATGGGCGGCGGTGGTGGCACCTCGATCGCCACGACGGGCATGCGCGCGCTGCCCTTCGGCGTGCCCAAGGTGATGGTCTCCACCGTCGCCGGTGGCAACGTGCGCGCCTTCGTCGGCCCGAAGGACATCATCATGATGCCGTCGATCGTCGACGTGGCCGGCATCAACCGCATCAGCGCCAGGGTGTACGCCAACGCGGTCGGCGCCATCGCCGGCATGCTCGGCGTGGAGCCTCCTGCCAGTGAGCAGGACAAGCCGCTGGTTACCGCGTCGATGTTCGGCAACACGACGGCCTGCGTCGACCGCGCCCGCGGCGTGCTCACCGACCACGGCTACGAGGTGCTGGTGTTCCATGCCACCGGCATCGGCGGACAGACCAACGCTGGACTGGAAGGGAGAGCGGAACACCCGGTGACGCGGGTCGTAGTTGGGCGCCGCCGGGTCCTCGCCGGACTCACCCCGAGGTGGTGTTGTTCCCCGAGCGGCCTGCCGAGGGTCGGTGGGGAGCGGGTTCACGGCTCGTGTTCGTTCCGGGCTCCGCCATCTTAGCCAATCTTCGTCGTGGCCTCCCAGCCGCCGGCTACTGCCGGGTGGTGACCTCCGACCTTCGCCACGATGATGCACAGACCCTGCGATGCCAGTCGCTGCTTTCAGACTGACCGGTTCGGTCAGCGGATTCCATGACTCGGCGCTGGTGAGCGTGATGGTGCACGTGGCTCCGGACGCGCCCAATTCGCCCGCGCCCTGCATGGCGCGGGAACGCCTGTGTTGGGCCCCATGGACGGGGCCCACGAACTGACGACGCGCGTCAGTCGTGTAGTGAGTTACCAGTGCCCGGCTTCCCCGCCGGACTCATCCTGAGGTCAACTGCGGCCACTCTGCCAGCCTACCACCGGGTGGTTGCCTCCGACCCGTTCGCCACGTGGACGGCTACTGGGCGGTGCCCCTTACGAGTATTGAGTGTGCACCGATGAGAGACGTACGAGAGACGAGCGTCGAGATCGGTGCGGTCGCCGGTCGCCCGGCGCAACACCTGGCGCGCTTCTCGGAGCCAGCTCTACGGGACCACCTAACGCGGTACACTTCGCCGACTGGGTCTGCGGTGCCCAGGCGCTGCTTTGAGCTGACCTGCCGGGTCACGCCAGTACACAGCCCGGTGCTCGTCGACCTGGTCGGCCGCGTTCCGGGCGCGCCTCCGGACTGAAAGCAACAACCGCTCCCAGCCCACGACATCCTGTCGCGGGCCGAGAGCTGCATGCCACCCGTGGCGCCAGGGACAGGTGCCACGGGTGGAGGTCACCGAGCATCCGGCGTGACGCACCGGGCGAAGGGTCGGCATCAAGGATCTCGACGTCGGGGTAGAGGTGATCAATCGGTGCCCCTTGCCGTTTCCTTGCCGTTGCAGCGCCGGCGTCCCAACGCCTCGATGGCCGGACGTGTCAGCTCGGGGTCAGCTGGCCTTTGCCCACGCCGTAGCGCCCGAGCCGGCCGCGCAGCCGGGGGTCCAGCAGATCGCGCACCGCGTCACCGAACATGTTGAGGCTGTAGACGACCACGGTCAGGCACAGCCCCGGCCACAGCGCCAAGTGCGGCGCCATCTCCATGTACTGCCGCCCCTCGCGGCTGAGCATGCCGCCCCAGCTCGGTATGTCCGGTGGCAGCCCGAAGCCGAGAAAGCTCAGCGCCGCCTCCGACATGATCACCCCGCCGACGTTGTTGCTGAATATGATGATGATGGGCGCGGCGATGTTGGGCAGCACGTGGCGCAGCAGCGAGCGCCGGCGCGAGCTGCCGATCGCCTGCGCTGCCTGGAAGTAGACGTTCTCCTTCACTCCCAGCACCGCGCCGCGCACCACCCGCGAGGCCGGGATGCCGCCCGACACCCCCAGCACGATGATGATCTGCAGCATGCCGCGGCCGGCTATCGACATGATGGTGAGCAGCAACAGCAGCCCCGGGAATGCCATCCAGGCATCGACGAAGCGCTGCGTCACCAAGTCCAGCCGGCCGCCGATGAAGCCGGTGGTGCCGCCGATCAGCACCGCCACCACGACGTTGAGGGCGGTGGCGGCCAGCCCCACCGTCAGTGACAGCCTCGCCCCGTGGGATGAGGCGGCTCAGCAGGTCGCGGCCCACGTGGTCGGTGC
The DNA here is from genome assembly GCA_965262935.1 of Spirochaetia bacterium. Lineage (GTDB taxonomy): Bacteria > Spirochaetota > Spirochaetia > SZUA-6 > Bin103 > Bin103. Next base: position 5,256,326 of record OZ253572.1, read on the forward strand.
CCAGCAGGTACTGGGCCGAAGGGGCCTGCAGGCGGTCACGCAGGTGGATCTCCTCGAAGCGATAGGGCGCCAGACCATCGGCGAAGATGCTGACCAGCACCAGGATGTCCTGCCGCAGCACCTCCAGCATCATGGTGCGCGTCATGCGCATGGTGCTGGCCGCCAGGTAGGTGCCGAGGATCAGGCTGGGGATGAGGAACATGCCGAGGTTGCCCAGCGGGTCCTGGGCCAACGGAATCAGCTCCATCCGCGGCGACCAGGCCCACCAGATGGCCGGGTATATCATCACCATCGTTCCCAGCCAGAAGTTGGGCGTGGCCAGCCCCATGATGGCGACCGACCGTCCCACGTAGTCGGCGACGGTGTACTGGCGCACCGCCGAATAGATGCCTACCGGCAGCGCGATGACCAGTCCGATGAGGATGGCCAGCAGCCCGAGCTCGACGGTGACCGGCAGTCGTCCCAGCATGCGTTGCTCGATCCGCCAACCTCCCAGCAGCGACTCGCCGACGGTGCCGCGCAGGAGGATGCCGCCGATCCAGTGGCCCTACTGCACGTGGATCGCCAGGTCCAGGTCGAGCCTACGTTTCATGGCCGTGCGATCGACCACGCCGACGCCGCAGCCAGAGGTCAAATCATAAATGGGTGCCGGGAAGCTAGTGGCTCCCGGCGCCCTTCTCTGCAGGCAGAACGTGCGCGAAAACGCTCGTGGACCCCGCGGCTAGGCGTGGTCCCGGCTCGTGTAGTTCGCGCAGCGACTGATTCGGCCGCGGAGCTCAGTTCATCGTTTAGGGGCGCGGGTAGGGGCGCGGGGTGCTTCCTTGCCAACCGAAGGACCAACGCGTTAGACTGATTGTATGGCCCGCAGGATTCCTGTCGACGACCTAACAGCTCAGGAGCGCATCGAACTCATCGGCAAGCTTTGGGATAGCCTCGATCCGGCGGCGGCCGCGGCGATCACGCCAGCCCTGGGGGCTGAGCTTGATCGCCGCGAGGCCGAGGCAGACGTCGCGCCCGAGGCTGGGGAAGCGTGGTCCGACATCCGGGACGAACTGGGGAAGAAACTGGGGTAGATGCGCCGGCTCCGTGTTCGCAAGATCGCGCGAGCCGAGATCCTGGCGGCCTTCGAGTGGTATCTTGAGCGGTCACCGGCGGCAGCCGAGCGGTTCTTGGCGGCGGTTGACGACGCCATGAGGCGCATCGAGGAGGCGCCGGAGCGCTATCCACTCATTCGTGGGCGTCTGCGCCGGGTTCTTCTCGAACGGTTCCCGTACGGTGTCTACTACAAGGTCTATCCTTCCGTGATCAGCGTGGTGGGCGTGATTCACGGCCATCGACACCCAGACACGTGGCTGCGCAGGGCTGCGCAGGGCTGCGCAGGGCTGCGCTTAGCTATAGCTTAGCTAGAGCTTAGCTAGGCTCGGTCAGCAGGTTCCATGACTCGGCGCTGGTGAGCGTGATGGGTGGTGACTCCGGACGCGCCCAATCGCCCGCGCCCTCCATGGCGCGGGAACGCCTGTGTTGGGCCCCATGGACGGGGCCCACGAACGGACGACGCGTCAGTCGTGTGAAGAGTAACCTGTGCACTTCGCCGACTCGGTCTGCGGTGCCCGATGATGCGCCGACAGTACGGTGCCTGGCGCCGCTTCGAGTTGACCGGCCAGGTCACGCCTATCCACCGCCCGGCGCTCGCCGACCTGGTCGGGCGTGCCTCCGGAATAGGACGCGGATGTTACTTCCGAAGTGCGAAGGCATTTTAAACAGCCGGTACAGCTCTGACTCGCGCAGTGGATCGAGATTAGCCACCGGGCTCCCAGCCCACGACGTCCCTGTCGCGGGCCGGGAGCTCATCATGGCGCGTCATCTGCGCTGCTCAAGCGCCACGGCGACAACGTATGGCGGATGCGCTTGCACAAGAACTGCAAGAACTGGCTGTATCTGTTGTTGCTGGTGGAGTTCCAATCGACCGACGATCCGTTGATGGCGTTGCGGATTCTCACCTACACCGGGCTGCTGTACCAGGAACTGGCGCGCAACGGCCAGCTCGACGCCGACGGCCGGCTGCCCGCGGTGCTGCCGCTGGTGCTGTACAACGGCGACGAACCGTGGGTGTCGCCGTTGCAGATGGGCGAGCTGATCGCGCCGGTGGCGCCATCGCTTGCGCCATATCAGCCGGCGCAGCGTTACTTCGTGCTTGACGAGCGGCGCCTACAAGCGGACGATTTACCGATCCGCAACCGGATGAGCGCGGTGATCGCGTTGGAACAGAGCCGATCACCGCGCGACGTGGCGCAGGTGGCGGACATGCTGGCGGCGTGGCTGCCGGCCCTGCAGGTGCGGCGGGCGTTCGCGGACTGGATGCGGCAGATCGTGGAGCGGCTGGTGCCCAGCGGCTTCGAGTTGCCGCCGATACGGAAGTTGGAGGACGTGAGTATGACGTTGGTCGAACGAGCGGCCGAGTGGTCCAAAGAGTGGCTGAAGGAAGGCCTTCAGCAGGGGATCGAGCAGGGGATCGAGCAAGGGATCGAGCAAGGGCTTGATCGCGAACGAGCGCTGCTGTGCCGAATGACGGCGGCGCGCTTCGGACTGCCCACCGCCGAACGCCTGGCGGAGCTGTTGGCGCCCATCACCGACGCGGAGCGTCTGGCCGACATCGGCGATTGGCTGGTGCAGTGCGACACCGGCGCCGACTTCCTCGCCCGCGTCGGCGCGGCGCCGGCCGGAGGGAACTCGGACAGAGCCTGAGCCAAGTTGGCGTGGTGGAAGGCAGAATCTCGGCGCCGGCGTGCGCCGAGCGGCGGTGGAACAGCTTGTCCTGTCACCGGCCCGGTCCCCGGTCGAAAATCACCAGATGGCCCGCTTCCGCGCCGCACCGGTCCATGTACGCCGCCGTCACACCCAGCGGGCAGTGCGCAGGCCGTCCACCCGGACGAACTCGCGCTGGTTGTTGGTGACCAGGGTCAGTGCTTCACTGCGAGCGTGGGCCGCAATATGCAGGTCGTTGGAACCGATCACCTTCCCCCGGCGCTGGAGATCGGTCTTGATCTCGCCATAGTGGGCGGCCGCACGCTCACCGTACCGCAGCACGTTCAGCCGTGGCGTGAAGTCCTCAACCCGGCGCCGCGTCCGGTTCGGGTTGCCGCTCTTCTCCGCCCCGTGCAGCAGCTCTGCCAGAGTAATGGCGCTGATGCAGACCTCTCCCGCATGCGCGTTGAACGTGTCGAGCGCCTGGCGCGGCCTGCGGTTGATGACATAGATCGACAGGTCGGTGTCGAGCATGAAGCGGTTCACTCGAGCGGCTCACGCTCCTCCGGCGGCCCCTGCTCGCCTCGTTCGATGCGCACGTCATCCGTGAAGCTGCTCTTCGATCAGAACCTGGCGCCACGCCTGGTCGACGAGCTCAAGCATCCATTCCCCGGAGCCCAGCACGTTCGAGCGGTCGGGCCTTCGCGTGCTGATGACCTTGCAGTCTGGGAATACGCAAAACAGCATGGGTTCACATTGGTTTCGAAGGACGCTGACCTCCACCAAATGAGCCTGGTGCACGGCGCACCGCCCAAGGTGGTTTGGATCCGTCTCGGAAACTGCACTACCGGTGATGTCGTACGCCTCCTCGAACACCACCACCGGCGGCTCGTTGAGTTGTCCCAACCTGTCCACAGGACATGCGCACGCGCTGCACGCTTGCCATCCTTGGGATAGCCCGGACAGACAAGTGTCACCTGAACCGTGCCCGGCGTGCCCGGTTTGCTGGTTGTCCTCAAGGTCCAGATCAAAGCATGATTGTGCCGACACTGCCTGGCACTTTGATGGAGGCTCCGCATGGCTCGTGATTTGCGTGATTTGGAAAGGGAGCTCGCCGAGCTCAGCCCCAGGGACAAGGCGTCGCTGGCGCGGATGCTCATCGACTCCTTAGACGACGAGGTCGATGAGGACGCAGAGCGTCTGTGGCTTGAGGAAGCCGAACGCCGGTACGCAGCATACCGACGGGGTGACGCAACGAGTCGGCCGGCTGAAGAGGTGTTCGCAAGAGCTCGCAAGCGTTTTCGTACGTGAGGGCGCGGTTTCTCTCTGACGCTGAGGATGAGATGAATGAAGCGGCGGCGTTCTACGAATCCCGAGTCGTGGGGCTCGGAGAGGAATTCCTTGCTGAAGTCAATACATGCGTCGAGCGGATTCTGGAGCGCCCGAAGATCGGACGGAGACTTCGCGGAGACATTCGAAGGTTACTGGTCACGAGATTTCCGTACTCGGTGGTGTATGCGACGCACGGCGAGACAGCCGTCGTTGTGGCGGTCGCTCACCTGAGGCGACGACCGGGATACTGGGTGCGAAGATACCCCTGATGACAGCCTTGCCGCCTTGCCTGCAAAGCGTGGATCAGATGCTCCCTGCAGTCCGCCGATGCGCGGATTGCCGGTGGGGAGGTGGCTGCGCGGTTGCGTGCAGGGGTGGGCACGCAGCCACAGCTGCGCGCTTGCCCCCCGACGACCGGCCGGGCGCAGGCGCGTGTGGTGACCTACCCCTGCTTGGCGCGAGCATCGGCACCGAGACGACCCACGCCGCCCTTCAGCCGGGGGTCGAGCAGGTCTCTGAGCGCATCACCGAGCATATTCAGACTGTAGACCACTACCGTCAGGCAGAGGCCCGGCCAGATGGCCAGCCACGGCGCCAACTCCATGAACCGGCGCCCGTCGTTGCTGAGCATCCCTCCCCACGTGGCGACATCCGGGGGAAGGCCGAAACCGAGGAAGCTCAGCGAAGCCTCGGCCATGATGACCCCGCCAATGGTCACGGTAAAGGTGATGATCATGGGCGCCATGATGTTGGGCAGTATGTGGCGGAAGATGGTTCTGGCCGCGCTCGCGCCAAACGCTTCGGCGGCCTGCAGGTACATGTTCTCCCTGATGCCGATGACGGCACTGCGCGCGATGCGCGAGCCGCCGATGCCGCCGGTAATGCCCAGCACCAGTATGGTCTGCAGCAGGCCCTGGCCGACCAGCGACATCACCGTGATCAGAATGAGCAGCCCCGGGAACGCCATCCAGGCGTCGACGAACCGCTGCACCACCATATCGAGCTTGCCGCCGAAGAACCCGGTCGTAGTGCCGATCAGCAGCGCTACCACCATGTTGACACAGGTTGCCGACAGGCCGACGACGAGCGAAACACGCGCCCCGTAGATGATTCGGCTGAGCACGTCTCGCCCCAGCTGGTCGGTACCCAGCAGGTATTTCCCTGACGGCCCGGTCAGCCGGTCAAACATGTGGGGCTCACTCATCGGGAAGGGAGCCAGTACGTCGGCGAAGATACCGGTGAACAGCAGCAGCAGCACGATGATGCCGCCAAATGTGCCCAGCGGCTTCTCCCGGACCAGCCTCGACAGGAAGTCACTCATAGCGCACCCTGGGATCCAGGTAAGCGTAGGTGAGGTCGATGCCGAGATTGATCACCATCACGGCAGTGGCCAGCATCAGGTTGATGGCAGAGACCAGGTGATACTCCCGCTGGCTGAGGGCGCTCAGCAGCAGACGGCCTATGCCGGGCAGGACAAAGATCTGCTCGATGATGACCGACCCTCCGATGAGGATGGGCAGCTGAAAGCCGACGATAGTGACTACCGGGATGAGGGCATTCTTCAAGGCATGCCGCATCACGACTACCCTCTCCTTCAGCCCCTTCGACCAGGCAGTTCTAATGTAGTCTTGGCGCAGGACCTCCAACGCCATGGTGCGCGTCATGCGCATCGTGGTTCCCGAAAGGGCCATCCCCAGGAGCGCGGCCGGGAGGAGAAACATCCGCAGATTGCCCAGCGGGTCCTCTGCGAAGGTGATCAGTTCCAACGGCGGTGACCATCCCCACCAGATCGCGGGGTAGACCATGACGATAGTCGCCGTCCAGAAGCTCGGCACCGAGATGAAAATGATGGCGAGGCTGCGCCCCCCGTAGTCGGCGATGGCATCCTGGCGAATCGCCGAGTAGATGCCGATCGGCAACGAGATCAGCAGGCCGATGACAACCGCAAACACCCCGAGCTCGAGCGTCACCGGAAGCCGGGGAAGGATCTGCTCGACAACCGGCTCGTCTCCTCTCAGCGAAGTGCCCAGGTTCCCCTGAAGTATCTGGCCAATCCAGCGGCCATATTGCACGTGTATCGGCATATCCAGACCGAGGCGGCTCTCGATGGCCGCCGGCTGCCCGCGGTGCTGCCGCTGGTGCTGTACAACGGCGACGAGCCGTGGGAGTCGCCACTGCAGATGGGGGAGCTGATCGCGCCGGTGGGGCCATTGCTGGCGCCATATCAACCGGCGCAGCGTTACTTCGTGCTTGACGAGTGGCGCCTACAAGCGGACGATTTACCGAGCCGCAACCGGATGAGCGCGGTGATCGCGTTGGAACAGAGCCGATCACCTCGCGACGTGGCGCGGGTGGCTGAGATGTTGGCGGCGTGGCTGCCGGACCTGCAGGTGCGGCGGGCGTTCGCGGACTGGATGCGGCAGATCGTGGAGCGGCTGGTGCCGAGCGGCGTCGAGTTGCCGCCGATACGGAAGTTGGAGGACGTGAGTATGACGTTGGTGGAACGAGCGGCCGAGTGGTCCAAAGAGTGGCTGAAGGAAGGCCTTGAGCAGGGGATCGAGCAGGGGCTTGAGCAAGGGATCGATCGCGAGCGAGCGCTGCTGTGCCGAATGACGGCGTCGCGCTTCGGTGTGGCCACCGCCGAACGCTTGGCGGAGCTGTTGGCGCCCTTCACCGACGCGGAGCGTCTGGCCGATGTCGGCGATTGGCTGGTGCAGTGCGACACCGGCGCCGACTTCCTCGCCCGCGTGGGCGCGGCGCCGGCCGCAGGGAACTCGGACAGAGCCTGAGCCAAGTTGGCGTGGTGGAAGGCACGACGATGGGGTTCCAGCCTGCGGTCGGTCACCAGATACCCGCCGACCACGTTGTTCCCTGGTGGGTGAGGAATTCAGCCACGCTTGGAACGGTAGCGCTGTTCGGCCTCCGTCACCGCTCGCGACCTGTACTCTGATCCACTGCTCTTGCCGGTCCGTCACGGTAGCTCGCTACATACCCCATACGTGAACCTCGGCGCCGGCGTCGCGCCTCAACCCTGGTAGTGATAGCGACACGAGATGATCGTGATGTGGGTGTCGTCGACGGCATAGACCAGACGGTTCGTTTCGTCGATTCGCCTCGACCAGAATCCAGTCAGATTCTCTTTCAAGGCTTCTGGTTTGCCGATTCCTTGGGACGGAGAGCGCGCGGTATCGACGATCAGCCGGTTGATCCGTCGCAGTGTCTTCCTGTCCTGTCCTTGCCACTGGACGTAGTCGGCCCACGCAGCCTGGGTCCAGGCCAGCTTGCGGTTCACTGATGCTCGGCCACCGTAGCTCGTTCGAACACCTTGCCGGCTCGGTATTGCTCGATCGACTCGGCGAGGTGAGCGGCATTGGCCGGAGACTTCAGCAGGTGCACCGTCTCCATCAGACTGTTGTAGTAGTCCAGCGACATCACCACCGCATCCTCGGCATCTCGGCGCGTGATGATGGCGATGTCGGCATCGCCTACCACTCCGTCGAGGACTGACTTCAAACCGTTCCTGGCATCCGTAAACGACACGGTTCGCATTACTTTCTCCCGATCTCTCGTATCCGAATGAATCCTACTGCAAACGAGAGACTTGTACCATTGACAGGACAGGTTGAGGCTATGCGGACAGAGCCTGGGCCGCCGGGACTACCGGGCCGGTGGTGTTGAAGAAGCGCACGCACGGCAGTGTAGCGCGCCGCGCGCCGGCTCGCACGCGACGCGTTCGCAGGCGAAACCGCGCGGGGAGAGATTGACACGGCGGCGGCCGGTGTGCGATCAGATCGGCCATGCACACCCGTACCGGGAACTTTCCCATTGGCTTCTACGTAAAACAGCTCACCTGGAAGAACGACCTCGTGGCGGTGGCGCGCTGGGCCACCGAGCACGGCTTCGCCTTTATCGACCTGGACGAGGACGCCGACGAGACCGCCAGGCTGGTCACCGATGCCGGCTTCGCAATCGGCTCCGCGGACCTGATCGGACGCGAGCCGTTCACCTCGGCCGACCCCGAGACACGCCGCGCCGGCATACAGGAGGCGACCCGCTACATTCAGGCGGCGGCAGCCGGCGGCGCGCGCATCTTCAACATTTGCGGCATTCCCGACGATCCGTCACTGCCGCGCGCCGACAACGTGCAGCGGTTCATCGCCTCGATGCGCGAACTGGTGCCGGTGTTCGAGGACACCGGCTCCTGCCTGGCCATCGAGGGCTGGCCCGGCCCCGGCGCCGTCGCCTCCACGCCCGAGTCGTACCGGGCGGTGCTCGACGGCTGCGAGTCGGCAACGATCGGCATCAACTACGATCCGTCGCACCTGATCGCCACCGGCATCGACCCGGTGCGGTTCGCGCACGAGTTCGCCGGCCACGTGCGCCACGCGCACGGCAAGGACACCGAGATCTCCGCCGAGGCGCAGTATCAGTACGGCATCCGCCAGCCGCCGCTGACTCAGCGCGAGCACTTCGGCGACAACCACTGGCGCTATACCATTCCCGGTCATGGGGAAATGCGCTGGACGGCGGCGCTGGAGGCGCTGCAGGCGGCCGGCTACGGCGGCGGCATCTCCATCGAGCTGGAGGACAAGCACTACAACGGCAGCGAGGCGGGCGAGAAGGCTGGCCTCAAGGCCGGCGGCGCGTTCCTGGCCTCGGTCTGACCGCGGACATCCTGCCGCGCTCGCGGCGGCGGGGTGCTACCCGGCTCCCGGCACCGTTCCGCTGAGCCCGATTGCCGCGGCACACCGAACGCCATGCAGTGCACGGCCAGTGGGTCAACGCCGCGTAGCGCTACGCCTCGCCCCTGCGCGAGGCGCCGCCCGACGACGCGCACGTGCCTGCGCCCGCGGCGCGCCGTGGACGCGGTACCCGGGGTGCCGAGGTACGCGCGATACCCGGATGCGCGCGGCGGGGGTGCAGCGGCGCCGCACTACGGCACAACTGCAGGCGGGCGGTGGTCGGCGAGTCGGGCCGACCGGCTGCCCCTGCCCTGCGCCACGACGTGGCCGGGGCGGGGCCGTAGCCGATCGCCGTACCGTGACGTCGGTCTACACCTCCAGGCGGCTGACGTAATAGGCCCAGCCGACCCGGCGCCGCTCATCCTCGCTCAGCCGGGCGGCGTCGGCCTCGGCGCCGCTACGGCGCAGGAACTCGTCGGCGAGTATGAGTTGCCGTTCCTCGTCCATCTCCCGCCACTGCGCTTCGAGATCCGTGCGCCGGGTGTCGGCCATGATTCCGATCACGTCCTGGGCGCGGCCGAACCACTTGTCCAGGTCGAAGCTCCCGTTGCCCGGCGTTGCCGCGGGCGCGGCGTGTCGCTGCTGGTGCGGGTCCTGCGGCTGTTGCGGTTTTTTGGTGAACCGCTTGAACACCACCCACACGATGATGAAGCCGATGCACAGCAGAATGATCGTGTTTCGGTCCAGGTCCATGTCTAACTCCCTTGCTCCAGTACTTGCCAGAGGTTGTCCGCCGGGTCATCCCAGCGCTCGCGCAACTCGCGCAACTCGCCCCGCAGGCGGCGCAGATTGTCGCCCTGCTCGGGCAACCCCGCAACATCGTGCAGCTCGCGCGGGTCGGCGGCGTGGTCGAACAGCTGCGTGTGCCGCTCACCGTCCACCACCCACTCGATCAGCTTGTAGCGCCCGTCGGTCACCGCGCGGTGCAGATCCTGGTAGGCGAAGTGCAACCGGTCGCGCACCGCGGCGTCCGGATCATCGAGCGCCGGTCGCAGGCTGCGTCCTTCCACCGACGGCGGCGCCGCCACGCCGAGCATGTCACACAACGTGGGGTAGATGTCGAGCAGGTAGCACAGCGCCTGGCGCCGTTCGCCGCGCGCGATGCCCGGTCCGGCCATCAGCAACGGCACGTGCACGCTGTGGTCGTAGGTGCTCTGCTTGCCCATCAGGCCGTGCTGGCCGAGCGCCAGCCCGTTGTCGCCGGCGAACACGATGACGGTGTTGTCCAGCTCCCCGGTGGTGCGCAGCGCATCAATCACCCGGCCCATCTCCGCGTCCAGGTGGCTGATCATGGCGTAGTACTCGGCGATGTGGCGGCGGATGGCGGCCGGCGTACGCGGGTAGCTTTCCAGCAGCTCGTCGCGGCCGCGCCAGCCGATGTCGAACGGATGCTCGGGCAGAAAGGCGTCCGGCAGCGGCATACGGTCGGGGTCGTACATGGTCAGGAACCGCTGTGGCATGGTGCGCGGATCGTGCGGCGCCATGAACGACAGGTAGGCGAAGAACGGCGGGCAGCCGTCGCCGCTGGCGCGGGCGCGCGCCCCCGAGCCGGCGCGCTGCAGCAGGAACTCGATGGTGGCGTCCGCAAACAGTTGCGACGAGTGGGTGCCACTGGCCACCTCGTCGAAGCGCTTGTGCTGCATCTCCACCGTGCCGGTGCCGGGGTCGAACGGGTGCGGCCGCGGCTGCGGGTAGGCGCCGGTGGGATCGAAGCGGCACATCGGCACGTTCCAGTGGTCGTCCATGCCGCCGAAGAAGATGTGGTCGCCGTGCGAAAAGCAGCGCGCGTAGGAGGCCGGCCCGTTGTGCCACTTGCCGGTGCCGAAGGTGTCGTAGCCGGCGCCGCGCAGCAGTTCCGGCAGCATCACGTGCTGCTCGGGGATCGTCTCGCCGGAGTCCTGCAGGTGGAACAGGGTGCGGCCGGTCATCAGCATGGCGCGGCTCGGCATGCACACCGCCGCCACGGTGCCGCCCATGATGTAGGCGCGGGTGAACGCAGTGCCCGCGCGCACCAGCCAGTCGAGGTTGGGGGTGTGGATGTCGGGATTGCCGAGCGCACGGATGGTGTCGAAACGCTGGTCGTCGGCAAAGAAGACCAGCACGTTCGGAGGTCGCGAAGCCATGTCGGGCCCCCGTTACGCGGACGCCGGCCACACCGACCGGAGCCTCGACACGCGCGCCTGCCGCAACCGGGCGGCGCCGCCGCTGGCGAAGAAGCGCGTCCGCTCGGCGCCCGGCGCCAGCACGATGCCGCCGGCCAGCATCACCCGCCCCTCGTCGGCGAACAACTCCACCGAAGCGCGGTCGACCAGCACGCGCAGGTCGATGCTGTCCAGACCGGGAGCGAGCTGCGCGGCGTAGGAGCCGTTGTACAGGCCGCCGGTGCGGCGGTCATACCACACGGTGACGCCACGCACCGCCAGACCGGCGGCCTGTGCGCTGCCCAGCTCGATAGTCGCTTCCACGTCGAGCAACTCGCCCGACACTTCCGCCTCCACGCCAGCGCCGTCCGGCAGCGCCTGGTCCTCGGCCTGCCAGGTCGCCTCGCGCAGCGCCTCCAATTCGCGCACCGGCGCGGTGGTCAGCACCACCTCGCCGGCATGGCGGCGCAGGTGCAGGGTGTGCGGCACGCTCATGAATTGCGAGAACGGCATGCCCGGCAGCGCCTGCCGCATCCAGCCCATCATGATGCGCCGCCCGTCGGCGGCGGGCAGGTCGCTGAAGGTCTGCGCGGCGTAGTGCAAGCCGGCGGGTTGCAGGCGCTTCGGCCCGCCCTCCGGCGTGAACGTGCGGCCGTCGAAGCTGCCGGTCAGGTAGGTGGTGTTGGCGCCCCAGAACACCCAGCGCTGATCGTCAGGGTTGTCGTCGACGGCAAGCGGGAAAAAGTCGGGCACCTCCGTGCACTGCGGCAGGTCCAGGTCGCAGGTGCGCTCCCAGTGGATCAGATCGGGCGATGCGTACAGGGCGTAGGCGGTGCGGTGCAGATAGAGCGCCATCACCCAGCGCTCGCTTGGCGCATGCCAGATCACCTTGGGATCGCGGTTGCTGGGCGCCTCCTGCGGCAGCACCGGGTTGCCGTCGTACTTGTGCCAGGTGGCGCCGCCGTCGGCGCTGAACGCGAGACACTGGGTGAAGTCCTCGGGCGTCTTGCCGGCCGCGGTGTACAGCAGCACGATCGGCGGGTGTGAGCCGCCGCCCAGACCGGAGGTGTTGTCGTGGTCGACCACGGCGCAGCCGGTGAACATGGTGCCCAGCGCGTCCGGGTAGAGCGCCACCGGACCTTCGCGCCAGTGCACCATGTCGCTGCTCACGGCGTGGCCCCAGTGCATGTTGCCCCACTCGGTGCCATACGGGTTGTGCTGGTAGAACAGGTGGTAGGTCCCATCGTAGTGGACCAGCCCATTCGGATCGTTCAGCCAGCCGCGCCGCGACGAGAAGTGGAACTGCGGGCGCAGCGGCTCCCGGTAGAGCTCGGCGGCGCCCGGCGGCTCTGCGGCGCTCGCCGGCTCTGCGGCGACGTGCACCCCGTCCAGGGAGGCGGCCCCCTCGTATTCCACCTGCAGGTCGCTGCCCTGGAACGGGGCCAGGTCGCTGAACACCTCGTAGTCCGCGCCAGCGGAGTCGCCGAGCTCGATGTCGAACTCGCGCACCGACGTGCCGCCGGCCAGCAGACGCATGCGCCCCTGCACCGGCCCGCGGCGCACCGGCAGGATCAGATAACGGTGGTCGACGGTGATGCTTCTGCTTGTCATGACGATTCCTCTCTTATGGTGACCTCGCCCATCAGGCTGAAGCCGGCGAGGTTGATCTGGTGGCTGGTGAATCGGGCCCGGGCGGCGCGCCGCACCTTCCACGGGCGGATGGTCACCTCGCTGAGCAGGTTCCACAGCGTGCGGTTGACCTGCGTGCCGTAGGGAACCGCCACCTGGATCTCCCCCATCACGTTGCACACCCGCAACTCGTACACGCCCGGCGGCGCCGTGCTCAGATCGATGCGCGTCTCGCCCATCACGTTGATCACCTGCCGCGGCACATCTCCCGCGGCCTGGATCTCCATGTCGCGGCTCCCCATCACCGTCACGGCCATGCCCGAACCGATCACCGATCCGGTCGCCGGCGCTGGCGCGGTGGTGCCGAGATCGGGAAAGTCGGCGACCACCGCATCAAGCTCGCCGATGGTGGTGGCCAGCTCGGCGGCGCGCACCCGGCGCTCATACTCCGCCAGCTCCAGGTTGTCGTCGGCGAAGGCGTCCGCGAGCCGCTGCAAAACCTGCTGCCGCAGCTTCGGCACGCCGTACGCCGTCGGTCGGCCGGCGTCGTCATCGTCGTCAGGGTCAGCGGCCGGCGCTCGGTCATCGATCACAGCGATCCACCTCGCGCCCAGTGTACCGATACTCGCCCCCCATGCCGACCGGTGCCGCTCTGCGTTTCTCTGCGTGTGCCGGATCGCCGGACCGCGCCCACGATGCCCTTCGGATGCGTCATTCGACTCCAAGATCCTCCCGAGCGCGGAGCTACCGGTTTCGCCATGCGGGCAGCCGGGCATCCCGGGTAAGTTGCCGGAACGCGATTAAATCGTCAGGATGATATCTGAACTTTCTGGCCCTGGAGGAGCGACCCAAAATGAAGTCGCGCGCAGCGGTCTCCAAGTCAGCGCTTGCAGCATTCTGCGAAGAACACGGAATCAGGCGGCTGTCCATCTTTGGTTCGGCGCTGCGAGCGGATTTCGGGCGGGAGAGCGATATCGATGTCCTCGTCGAGTTCGAGCAGGATCGGATTCCCGGATTGTTGGGCGTAGCCGGTATGGAGATAACTCTGTCTGAGTTATTCGCAGGCAGGAGAGTGGACTTGAGGACTCCAGAGGATCTCAGCCCTTACTTCAGGCAGCACGTTGTGGACACGGCGGAGACTCAATATGTTCAAGGATGACGAAATTCGCTTGCGGCACATGCTTGATGCGGCGCGGGAGGCGGTGTCCTTTGCGCACGGACGAACGCGCGGTGATCTGGAGACCGGGCCGCCAACTGGTTCTCTCTCTCGTCAAGGATATTGAGATTGTCGGTGAAGCCGCAACCCAGATTACTGAGGCTACTCGGTCCGGGACGGATGTACAGCCGCTGCTTCGCGTCGAGGTCCTTGCTCAGACTCGTGTTCGAATACTCGACGAGCCACAGGACGTTCTCCGGATAGGGGTGATGGTCGCGGTACTCGCGGCCCAACCGCCTGACGATCGCCAAGTCGGGCTCCGGTAGCTGGTCGGTGGGTCGTACCGGCCAGGTCAGGCGGGGGGGTCGCGGAGCAGGGTGAGCAGTTCGGCGGGATCGAGGCGGGCCGGGGTGTCGCCGGCTTCGAGCAGGCGCTCGGCGAGGTCGCGCTTGCGGTGGTGCAGCTCCACGATCTGCTCCTCGATGGTGCCCTTGGTGACCAGCCGGTAGATGGTAACGGGGCGGGTCTGGCCGATGCGGTGGGCGCGGTCCGACGCCTGATCCTCCACCGCCGGGTTCCACCACGGGTCCATGTGGATCACGTAGTCGGCGGCGGTCAGGTTCAGCCCTACCCCGCCGGCGGTCAGCGAGATCAGGAACACATCGCCCTGCCCGGCCTGAAACGCCGCGATGCGCTGGCGCCGGGCGGTGAGCGAGGTGCTGCCGTCCAGGTACTGGTAGCTGATCTCCGCCCCGCGCAGATAGTTCTCGATCAGCTTCAGGTGGCCCACGAACTGCGAAAACACCAGCACCTTGTGGCGGTTGGCGAGCAGCTCGGCAATGGTCTCCCCGAACACCGCCAGCTTGGAACTCGCGGGCGCCGCCTCCGGGCGTATCAGCGCCGGGTTGCAGCAGGCGCGGCGCAACCGCGTCAGGTGGGCCAGAATCTGCAGCCGGCCATCGCCGCCGGCGGGCCGCTCGGTCGCCAGCGCCTCCAGGTCTTCCATGGCGCGCCGGCGCAGCGCCTCGTAGAACGACGCCTCCGCCGGCGACATCTCGACGTGCAGCGTAATCTCGGTGCGCGGCGGCAGGTCGTCGAGCACCTCGCTCTTCAGCCGCCGCAGGATGAACGGCGCCACCAGCCGGCGCAGCCGCATGCGCGCTTGCACCGCTGCGTCCACGTTGCCTTCGGCGGCGCGCGCGAAGTTGCGGCGAAACTGTTCAGCCGACCCCAGCAGGCCGGGATTGATGAAACTGAACAGGGAGTACAGATCGGTCACGTGGTTCTGGATCGGGGTGCCGGTGGTGACCACGCGAAAGTCCGCCCGCAGCGCGCGCGCGGCGCGGGCGCGCTTGGTGGCCGGGTTCTTGATCGCCTGTGCTTCGTCGAGCACGGCGCTGTGCCACGCAACGGCGCACAGCCGTTCCGCCTCCAGGTGCAACAGGGTATAGGTGGTCACGACCAGATCGAACGGACCGGGATCATGGTCGAGCAGGGCCGCCCGGTCCGGCCCCACGTAGGGCACCGCGTTCAGCGTCGGCGCGAAGCGGCGTGCCTCGTCGAGCCAGTTCGCCACCACGGAGGTGGGCGCCACCACCAGCGCCGGCCCGTCGGCGGCCCGCTCCAGCAGCAGCGCGAGCACCTGCACGGTCTTGCCAAGGCCCATGTCGTCCGCCAGACACGCGCCCGCGCCCCAGCGGCTGAGGCGGGCCAGCCAGCCGAACCCCTCTTCCTGGTAGGGGCGCAGCTCCGCCTGCAGGGTGCCCGGCACCACGGGCTCGAACTCCCGCGCCTCCCGCAGCCGCCGCTTGAGGCCGCGCCACTGCCGGTCGGCGTCAAGCTGCGCCTGGTCGATCAACTCCTCCAGAGCAAGCGCGGCCACCGGCGCCACGCGCAGCGCACCGCCCGCCGCCGGCCGCGACACGACGTGCAGATCCTCCAACTGGCGGCGGAACGACTCGGTCAAGGCAACGAACTCGCCGGAGCCGAGCTCCAGAAAGCGGGAGCCGGAGCTGGCGTCGAGCATGGCGAACAACTGTTTCAGATCGACGGTGCGCTGCGGATCGATGCGCAGCTCGCCGGACGCCTGCAACCAGTCCTCGGCGGTCTTGATCTGCAGCCGCAGCTTACTGCTGTCGGCGCGCGCCACGATCCGGAGCCGCTCGCCCTGCGGCCACAGACAGCGCGCGCCGGCGGCGTCCAGTTGCTCCAGCAGCTCCAGTGCGTCGGCGGCATCCGGCAACTCCGCCGACCACGCCCCGGCCGCCCCGGCCGCGAACCGCGGGCAGGCCGCCACCAGGCGCTCGCCTGCGGCCCGCTCCCCGGCCAGGTCGCGCTGCGCCTGCACCGCCTCACCGGCGAGTTGACCGAACACCAGCGTACCGCCGGTGCCGGGCATGAAGCGGATTTCGGAGCCGGCGATCGGTTCCACCACCAGCTCCGCGCTCACCCCGCCGCCGTTCGGCTCCAGCCGTACGCGCGGCTCCGGATCGGCTTCCACCTGACGCGCCGAGCCGGCGCCGCCCTCCACGCCGCCGTGAATGCGCACCACCGACACCAGCGCCGAAACCGCCTCCAGCAACCGGGCGCGGGCGTCGGATGGCACCTCCAACCCACCGGGCGGAATAATCGCTCGCAGCTGCCGGTGTGATTGTTCGAAGCGCATCACCTCGCAGCGCCGCGCATCGGCCATCGACGCCAGATAGTGCTCGTCCTCCCAGTAGTCGGGGACCAGCGCCGCGCGCAGACCGGCGGGATGCTGCTCAATGACCAGCTCCGGCTCGCCGCGCACGATCTCCACCGTGTCGCCTTTGTCGTTGACTACGTGCGGGTGACCGACCAGCTCGAACAGCAATGCCTCAACCGGCACCGGCTTGCCCGCGGCCGCGCCATGCCGCACCGCTACCGCCGCGGCCGCGCGATCCTGCGGGTGCGGAAATTTGGCGGTGTCTGCCGCCGTGGCCAGCCAGCGCAGCGTGCGCGCGCGGCCTTTCGACCAGGTGCCGTTGCGGTAACCGCGCTGCTCGCGCGGCGTCACCGCCAAGTATTCGCCAATGTGGACCAGATCCCACACCAGCCGGATCTGGCCCGCGCGTGCGCCGCTCTTTTCACGCCGCGGCGCCGTGGTACTGGTGTCGTAGGCGAATTGCTCCAGCGCCTTCAGACCGAATTCCCACACCGGAACCGCCGCCGGCACCAGCGTCGTGAGCGTATGCGTACCGAGCTGTCCGTGCATCGCCGCCGCCTGCCGGCCAGCCGCCGCGAACGACTTGCCGGCGCGCGGGTCCAGCGCCACGCCGGCACACCCGATGATCGCCAGGAACTCCGCCAGTGCCCAGGCGAAACCATGCGCGGCGAGCTGTTCGACGTGGTAGCCGAACCTCCGCGCCGCGTCCGGAGGCACGTAGGGCTCATGTCCCGGGCCAAGCTTGGTCCAGCAGTACGCCCAGCCGTCCAGCAGCGCGTTCAGGCACGATCCCCGCTCGCCCACCTCGATTTCGCGCACGGCGGCGTGCCCGGCACGCAGTTCCGCAGCGTACGCTACCGCTGAGACAATCGGCTCGGCGACCCGCTGCCGCTGTCCGGTAGTTATCAGCGCCGTGAGCCGGCTGCGCGCCGACGCAGTGTCGACCCGCACCAGGGACAGCAGCGACAGCGCGAACGGCACCGACTCCGGAAACACGGCTCGCTTCCTGGTGCCCTCCTTTTCGATGGCGATCGCTTCCTCGATGGCCCGCAACGCGGCATCGTCGTCGCCGCGCAGCGTCGCCACCAGACCGCGCGCCGCGGTGCGCCCGACGCGGGCCGGCTTGCTGGCTTGCCCCGCCTCCGGCAGTTGATCGAAGATCGTCTCGACTTCGTCGAAGCGCCCCTGCAGTACCCGCAGCAGCGCGATATCGGCGGCAAACGGTTCCAGGTCGTGGGCGTGCTCGCGGCAGGCGGCGATGACCGGATCGGGATTGGCGGCCAGGTTGACCGCCTCGTCCAGGCAGCCGCGCAGCGCCATCTGCCGATACCGCTCGGGCAGCGATTCCAGCAGTCCGAGTGCGCCCGGCTGCGCCAGGAACGTCCAGCTCTCCGGTCTGGTCTTGGCGGGCACCAGGTCGAACCGGCCGGTTACGGTCGCGTAGCGGAGCTGGGCGCCATCGCGCTGCGCTTGCTGCTCCCAGAAGTGCCAATAGTAGGTACCCCGGTCCGCCTGAAACGCGGCCCACAGGCGCTCCAGCAGGTCGAGCCGCCGTGCCTCCAGAGTCAGCCACGGCGCCCACAACGGCGCCGCCACCACGTGATCGGAACCGCGCAGGCCGAACAGCACGCCGCGCCGCTGCAGCGCGCGGCACGCCTTTTCCACCACCGCCACCGTGACGTGCCGCTTGTCGACGCGCACGTCCGCGGTGCGCAGCATGCGGGCCAGCTCGCGGGCCTCGTACGGCACCGGACTCACCACCCCGGCGATCGCCGCGGTCAGCCGCTCCGCGGTCGAAAGAACGTCATACACCGCCCGCAAGTCCACCGGCTCAGCCTTCGGGAAGTTCAACGACACAGCCGGCTACCGCCCGCATCCGGCGCTGGCAGCCACTACAGGATCTGGCTGAGAAACAGTTTGGTGCGGTCGGATTGGGGATTGTTGAAGAACTCGCCGGGGGTGTTCTGCTCGACGATCTGGCCTTCATCCATCAGCATCACGCGGTCGGCAACCTGCGAGGCGAAGCCCATCTCGTGGGTCACCACCAGCATCGTCATGCCCGACTCGGCAACGTCGACCATCACGTCGAGCACTTCCTTGATCATCTCCGGATCGAGCGCGGAAGTCGGCTCGTCGAACAGCATGATCTTGGGTTGCATGCACAGCGAGCGTGCAATCGCCACGCGCTGCTGCTGGCCGCCGGAAAGCTGGCCCGGGTACTTGTGCGCCTGCTCCGGGATCTTCACCCGCTCCAGAAACTCCATCGCCGCCGCTTCGGCTGCCTCACGCGACTCTTTGCGCACCCAGATCGGCGCCAGCGTGCAGTTCTGCAGCACCGTCAGATGCGGGAACAGGTTGAACTGCTGGAACACCATGCCGACCTCGCGGCGGATCGCGTCGATATTCTTGAGCTCGTTGGTGACCGCGGTGCCCTCCACCATGATCGATCCCTGCTGGTGCTCTTCCAACCGGTTGATGCAGCGGATCAGCGTCGATTTGCCCGACCCCGACGGACCGCAGATCACGATGCGCTCCTGCTGCATTACCTCCAGGTCGATGTCGCGCAGCACGTGCAGCGTGCCGAACCACTTGTTGAGGCCCTTGATGCGAATAATCGTCTCGGCGGGTTCGTTGTCGTTGGCTGGCATGCGGTCCTCGCTTTACCCCATTTCCGGCGCCGATCAGCGCCGGCTCGTATCGAGCCGCTTCTCCAGGTTGATGGAGTAGCGCGACATCGAAAAGCAGATCACGAAGAAGAACAGCGCGGTGATCAGGAAAGTCTCGTGATCGACCTCGCCGATCCAGTCCGGATTGGTCTGCAACAGCCGCGCATGGCCGAGGATGTCGAACAGCCCGATGGTGACCACCAGGGTGGTGTCCTTGAACAGGCCGATGAACGTGTTCACGATCCCTGGAATCGAGATCTTGAGCGCCTGCGGCAGGACCACCAGGCGCAGCATCTTCCAGTAGCCCAGGCCAACCGCCTGCGCCGCCTCGAACTGGCCGTTCGGAATCGTCTGCAGACCGCCCCGAATCACCTCCGCCATGTAGGCCGAGGAGAACGCGGTGATCATCACCATCACGCGGATGAGCTGATCGAGCGAAACGCCCGGCGGCAGGAACAGCTCCAGGAGGATGACCGCCACGAACAGCAGCGTGATCAGCGGCACCCCGCGCACCACCTCGATGAAGCCGATGGAGACAAAACGGATCACCGGCAGTTTCGAACGCCGGCCGAGCGCCAGCAGGATGCCGATCGGGAGCGACAACACGATGCCGGCAAATCCCGCTATCAGGTTGAGCATGAAGCCGCCGAACTGGTCCGTGGAGATGCTGCGAATGCCGAACAGGCTGCCGACGACCTCGCCCTGATCGTCGTATATCGGCAACCCGCCGACCAGCAGAAAGGCGGCAATCACCAGGTAGGCCATCGAGAACCGGCGGCCGTAACGGGCGTAGGGGAGCTTGTCGAACAGCACGTACGCCACCGCCGGAATCAGCAGGATCAGCGCGGTATTGACGCGCCAGTAGGAATCGGCGGGGTAGAATCCGTAGATGAATTGATTGAAACGTTGGTTCAGCCACGCCCAACAGGCGCCTGCCGCGGTGCACTCCTCACCGGTGGTGCCGCTGAAGTCGGCGTTGAACAACGCCCAGCCAAGGAGCGGCGGCACGATGCGCCACAGCAACAGCAGCCCGGCCACCGTCAGCAGGGTGTTCAGCCAACTCGAGAACAGGTTGGCGCGCAGCCAGCCAAGCACGCCGATGGTCGTGACCGGGGCCGGGCGGCCCGGCAGCATGTCCGCCCGGCGGCGAAAAAACGCGTGATTGACGGGCGCTTGCCCCGCCTCGTCGGACTGCCTCATCGATCCGGACGATTCCAGCGTTGCGGATGATTTCATCGTCGCAGACGATTTCTCCGCTCGATGCGCTTTCTTCGTTGCAGACGACTTCTTCTTCGTTTTAGACGATTTCATCGATCCAGACGATTTCATCGTTCTACCAGCGCGATGCGGCGGTTGTACCAGTTCATCAACGCGGAAGTGAGCAGGCTCAGGGACAGGTAGATCAACATGAAGATGGAGATCACCTCCAGCGCCTGGCCGCTCTGGTTCAGGATGGTGTTGCCGACCGACACCAAGTCCTGGTAGCCGATCGCGACCGCCAGCGAGGAGTTCTTGGTCAGATTCAGGTACTGGCTGGTCAGCGGCGGCACGATGCCGCGCAGCGCCTGCGGCAGGATGACCTTGCGCAGCGTCAGCCCGGACGGCAGTCCGAGCGACCCGGCGGCCTCGGTCTGCCCCTTGTTCACCGACAGTATGCCGCCGCGCACGATTTCCGAGATGAACGAGCCGGTGTAGGTGGCCAGCGCGATCCACAGCGCCACCAACTCCGGGGTGATGTTTAAGCCCCCTTGCAGGTTGAATCTGCCCATCACCGGCAGCTCGAACCCGATCGGACGGCCAAGCACGAAGAACAGCGCCACCGGCGCCCCCAGGATCAGCGCCAGGCCGGTCCAGCCGACCGGGAACTTGCGCCCGGTGGCGTCCTGGCGCGCCCTGGCCCAGCGCCCCAGCGCCACGGTCGCCACCACGCCCAAGGCGAACGCGATCAACAGCACCACCGCGCCTTCCGCGAACACCGGCGCCGGCAGCCTCACGCCGCGATTGTTGAGGTAGAAGGCACCGCCGACCTCGATGCTGTCGCGCACCCGCGGCAGCGAGAGAATGATCACCCACCAGAAGATGATCTGCAGCAGCAACGGCACGTTGCGGGTGAACTCGACGTAGACGGTGACGATGCGGCTGATCAGATAGTTGCTCGACAGGCGCAGAACGCCGGCCACGAACCCGATGATGGTGGCGGCTACGATGCCGAGAGAGGCCACCAGGACGGTGTTCAGGCCGCCGACAATGAACGCCCGCCCGTAGGTCGAAGTGGAGTCGTAGGGGATCAGCCGCTGGTTGATATCGAACGCGGAGGTGTTGAAGAGAAAGCCGTACCCGGCGGAGAGACCGGCGCGCTGCAGATTGGCAATCGTGTTCGAAACGATACCGGCAATCAGCAACGCCAGTCCCAGTACCAGCAGGAACTGGAAGATGAAAACACGCGGAGGACCGCTGAACAGCGATCCTCCGCTATGGGACGATTTAGCGGAACGGCGGCGCGTAGAGGATGCCTCCATCCTTGTACAGCGCGTTCAGCCCCCGCTGCAGACCCAGCTTGGTGTCCGGGCCGACGTAGCGGTCGAAGATCTCGGCGTAGTTGCCTTGCGCCGCGATCGCGCGCACGGCCCACTTCGGATCCAGCCCCAGCATCTCGCCGTAGCTGCCCTCGGTGCCGAGCATGCGGTTGACCTCCGGAAGATCGGCGCCCATCGACATGCGCTCCACGTTGCCCTGGGTCACGCCAAGCTCCTCGGCGATGATCAGTGCGTTCAGCACCCAGCGCGCGATGTCCGCCCACTGGTCGTCGCCCTGCCGGACCAACGGCCCCAGCGGCTCCTTGGAGACGATCTCCGGGAACACCATGTGCGCGTCCGGATCGTCGAAGGTCGCCTTGGTGGCGGCCAGACCGGATGCGTCCGTGGTGTACACGTCGCAGCGGTCCGCCTCGTAGGCGGCGCGCGCCTCCGCGTTGGTCTCGATCGGCACCGGCTCGTAGCTCATGTTGTTGGTGCGGAAGAAGTCCGCCAAGTTGAGCTCGGTGGTGGTGCCGGTCTGGATGCACACCGAAGCGCCGTCCAACTCCGTGGCGCTCATGATGCCCAGCGACGTGCGGCCGATGAAGCCCTGGCCGTCGTAGTAGTTGACGCCGACGAAGGTCAGGCCCAGATCGACGTCGCGCGAGAAGGTCCACGTGGTGTTGCGGGACAGCACGTCGATCTCACCTGCCTGCAGCGCCGGGAAGCGGTTCGCGCCGGTCAGGTTCACGAACTGAATCTTGTCGGCGTCGCCGAGCACGGCCGCTGCCAGGGCACGACAGTACGCCACGTCGAATCCGACCCAGGTGCCGTCATCATCGGTGGATGCGAACCCGACCAGCCCGGTGTTGATGCCGCACTTCAGCACACCCGCGGACTGTACGTCCTCCAGCGTGCCGGCAGAGGCGGTTGCGCCGACCATCGCGATTGCGAGGGCAACTATGGCGCCCTTCGCCCAGTTTCTTACTCTCATAATCTCCTCCTTGGAGATAAGGTGTGTTTTTTGGGACCCGGTCAACGGACTGCCGACTGCCCACGTTCCCTCTATTCTATGCGCTCCGTCGCGGCCTGACAACATGAACAACCCGTATGAATTCCCTGCCCGTTCAACCGGGCTGCCCGGGACCGTCGGCAGCGCACCAGCGGTGCGGGCGGGTACCCAGTTCAGGAAACCCGAGCCGGGCGCACAGATCCAGATAGGCGCTGCGCACCACGCCGTGCCAGGCGAGATCCGCCAGCTCCTCGGCCAGCGGCACGTCCTGGCGCAAGGTGGTGAGCAGGCGGTACAGGCGCACGTCCTGGTCGGCGGCGCGCAGGTTGTCGGCCAGCCGCTGCTTGCCGCGCACCGCCACTTCCCACTGCGCCGCCTGGCGCGGGATTTCATCCACCGTGCCGTAGAACGACAGTGCGGCGGCCGCCGACTTGCTGCCCCAGCTCGGCACTCCCGGTATGCCGTCGGCGCTGTCTCCCACCAGCGCGAGGTAGTCGGGAATCGATGCCGGCGGCACGCCGAACTTGGCGTACACGCCGGCCTCGTCGAGCGTGCTGTCGCGCATCCGGTTGCGCGTCACCACCCGCGTGCCATGTACCACCTGAGCGAGATCCTTGTCGGGCGAGCAGATGATGATCTGCTCGAGGTCCGGGTGATCGCGCCACTGTACGGCCGCGGTGGCGAGGGCATCGTCGGCCTCGAACTCGATCATCGGCCAGGCCACGATGCCGAGGCTGCGCACCGCCTCCTCCGCTTCGCCGAACTGCTCCAGCAGATCCGTCGGCACGCCGGCGCTCGACTTGTAACCCGGCAACAGGTCGTTGCGGAACGACTCGATCACGTGATCGAAGGCCACCGCGATCAGGTCCACCGGTTCGCGGCGCAGCAGGGCGAGCAACGACGCCACCAGCCCGCGCACCGCCCCGGTCGGCGAGGCGGCCGCGCCGTCGGCGCCGTGATTGCGGCGGTCGGCGTAGTAGGCGCGGAACAGTTCGAAGGTTCCGTCGACGAGATACAACCTCATGTGGTCAACCGGCTAGGCGGCTGTCGGCTGCGGCGGGAGGGAGTCCGACTCGGGGCGCGGCACGGCCTGCCAGTACCCGCTCGGATCGCTACCGCGGGCGATGACCGCGCGCGGTTCCGCCACGTCGTTGCCGTAGCGAACCTCGGGCGGCATGTAGCGGATGGTCAGTCCGCACCGCCGGCGCCCGGAGTTGTTGGGCATCGACCCGTGCAGCAGCATGTCGGTGTGCAGGGAGAGCTGGCCGGCGCGCATTGCCACCGCCACCGGCTCGCCGAACCGCCCCGGGTCGTGCACGTGCTCGTTCAACACGCCGTTCTCCTGGTCGGTGACGTACTCGAACGGAATCACGCCGCGGTGCTGGCTGCCGGGGAACAACTGCATCGCGCCGTTGGCGCGGTCCACGTCGTCGATCGCGATCCAGGCGGTAACGACCTTGCTCGGAGTGATCCCCCAGAACTGGGCGTCCTGGTGCCAGTACACCGTCTTGCTGTCGGTCGGATTCTTGGAGAAATAGTGGGTCATGATGCAGATGATGTTGGGACCCACGATGTCCTCCACATAGTCGAGCATGCGCGGGTGGCAGACCAGATCGTGGAGGCCGCGGCAGTGACTGTGCCAGCCGTTGACCGCGTAGTTGTCGCGCCCCTCCGCCGTGGCCATCGCCAGCAGGCGGTCGAAGTAGGCGCGCTGGGCGGCCGTCTCCTCCTCATCCAACAGGTCGAGCGGAAAAAGGTAACCGCGATCGTTGAACTGGGCGATCTGCGCGCGGGTGAGGTGGCGCGGGTTCCGGTTGTGAATGGGGAAGAAGCGCAATTCACGCGCCATGGCCGGATGGGCGTCGAGTACAGGCATCCCGGTATTCTTAAACCGCTACCGCGTACCGTGCAAGCTAGCGCGTCGCGCCATTCAACGCCGCTGGGCGACGATCAGGCCATCGCGAATCGGCACCAGCGTGGTTACCCAGGCGGCGTCGGTGGTGATCATGCGGGTGAACTCCCGCACCCCGTCGAGGTCGGCGCCGGTGGCCTGCGGATCGTAGACGCGCCCGCGCAGCAGCATGTTGTCGATAATGAGCACGCCGCCAGGGCGCAGCTTGGCGGCGATCACCGGCAGCGCCGCCGGGTAGCCGTCCTTGTCGATGTCGTTGAAGATCAGGTCGTAACTGCCGTCCGGCTCGCCGCGCAGCGCCTGCACCGCCTCGCTGACATGGTAGCGCACCAGATCGCCGTAGCCGAGCGCGGCCAGGTGGCCGCGGGCGCGCGCCGACAATTCCTCGTCCCACACCACGTGGTGCACGACGCCGCCGCCGTTGTCCTGCACCGCCCGGCAGAACCAGGCGGTGGAGTAGCCGTATCCGGAACCGAGCTCGAACACGCGGCGCGCGCCGATCAGGCGCGCAATCAGGTAGCACATGTTGCCGGAGGCGGGGCCGACGATCGGAAAACCGTGCTCGCGTGCCCACTGTTCCATGACCTGCAACTCGGCGTGGCGCTCCGGAACCAGTCCGTCGAGGTACTCGCCAAGCTGCGCGGAGAGGGGAGGAGGAAGGTCTGCCATGAGTCGGCAGCGTGGCCCGGCCGGGGCGACGTTGACAAGGGGGTCAGCGGGGGTCAGCCGAACCAGATGCCCAGATACTTGGTGAACCAGAACAGAGCCGCGTAGGTCGCCACGCCGGCCGCGAGCAGAGCGGCCAGCAAGCGCCACGACCGGCGGGCGCCGGCCAGGGTACAGCGGCCGCGGCGGCGCAGATGCACCACGACCGCGGCGGCGGCCACCGCCAGGCCGAAGGCGCGGAACCACCAGCCATAGCCGTAGTACAGGGTGTCGCCGAGCGTGACCGCCTGCGCGGCGGTGGCGATGCCGAGCAGGACGAACACCACCGGCGACACGCAGCAGGTAATCGCCGCCAGCCCCGACAACATGCCGAACCTGATGCCGCGTCGTAGCTGGTCCGCGGGCAACGCCTCGGCGGCTCGCCGAGCCGCCCCTCTCATGCGCGCCCCGGCACGGCCGGTCCGGCGCTCACGGCGCTGGATCGGCCACAACGGCGGCGAGCTCGGCGACCACGGGGGCGTGGTCGCTGGCGATCATGCCCTCCTGTTTTTTGCGGTAGTCGCGGTCGACGCGCACCGCGGCGGTGGCGCCGGCAAGCGCCGCGTCGGCGAGCAGGAAGTCGATGCGCAAGCCCTGGTTCTTGTGGAAGCTGCCGGCGCGGTAGTCCCACCAGGAATACTGCCGGACGCCGGGGTTGCGGTGCCGGAACAGGTCGATCAGCCCCCGATCGAGGAGCGCGGCAAACCGCTCCCGTTCCGCCGCGGTATGGAAGATTCGTCCCTCGGCCGCGTCCTCATGGCAGGTATCCAGCGGTCCGGGACACAGGTTGAGGTCGCCGCCGATCAGCACCGCCGCCGGCCCGGCCAGTGCTGCCCGCGCGTATTGCACCAGACCGTCGAGAAACGCCAGCTTGTGAGTGAACTCGGGGTGCGTCACGGTGCGTCCGTTGGGGACGTACACCGACGTACAGGACAGCAGGCCGACGCCGTCGACCTGCACCTCGGCACCCACCAGCCGGGCGCCATGCTGCTCCAGCCCCGGCAGGCCGCGGCACACCGCCCGCGCCTCGCCGACGCGCTCGGCATGGGTCAGAATCGCCACGCCGTTCCAGCTCTTCTGGCCATGCACCACCGCCCGATAGCCGATTTCTCCCAACTCGTCGTGCGGAAAGTGCTCGCCGGTCTGCTTCAGTTCCTGCAGCATCACCAGGTCGGGCTGCCGCGCCCGCAACCAGTGCTGCAGGAACGCCAACCGCGCCTGCATGCCATTGATGTTCCAGGTGGCTATTGTCATCTCCCGCTCCCCGCCGTCGCCGTCGTCTGGCGGCGCACCAGTTCGCCATAGAGGTTGCCGCGCGCCATCAGTTCGGCGTGGGTGCCGCGCTCCGCTATGGTGCCGTCGGCGACCACGAAGATCACGTCCGCATTGCGAATGGTGGCCAGCCGGTGCGCGATCACGAACGCCGTGCGCCCGGCGAGCAGCCGTTGCAGGGCGCGCTGGATGATCGATTCGGTGATCGAGTCGATGCTGGAGGTCGCCTCGTCCATGATCAGGATGCGCGGATCGGTGAGGATGGCGCGCGCCACCGAGATGAGCTGCCGCTGGCCGACCGACAGGTTGCGGCCGCCCTCGGTGACCGACGTGTCGTAGCCGTCCGGCAGGCCGGCCACGAACGGCTCCAGGCCGACCGCCGCGCCGGCCGCGGCCACCGCCGCCGCGTCGGCCTGCGAGCGCCCAAACGCGATGTTGTCGCGGATCGTGCCCGCGAACAGAAACGGCTCCTGCGGCACCAGCGCCAGGTGGCGGCGCAGATTCTCCTGGGCGAGGCTGCGCACGTCGTGTCCGTCCACCAGCACGGCCCCTTCGCCGACGTCGTAGAAGCGCGCAATCAGGCTGGCGATGGTGGTCTTGCCGGCGCCGGTGGGGCCGACCAGGGCCGCGGTCTGCCCCGCCTCCACGCGCAGATCCACCCCCGTCAGCACCGGAACCCCGGGCCGGTAGGCGAAGCTGACGCCGCGCAGTTCGACCCGTCCGGTGAGCCACGGCTGCCACGGCTCCGGCGCCGCTCGGGCGGCCTTGTGGTCCTGCACGCCCGGCACGGTGTCGAGCAGGCGCATCACGTTGTCCGCGCCGGCCATCGCCGACTGCATGGTGGCGTACAACTGGCTCAGCTCCTGAATCGGCTGAAAGAACCGGCTTGCGTAGGCCAGGAACGCCACCACCACGCCCAGGGTCAGGGCGCCGCGGGCAACCGCGAGACTCCCGAACAGCAGAATCCCCGCGGTCGCCACCATGGCCAGCAATTCCACGCTGGGCATGAAGGTAAAGGTCAACGAGGCGGCCGCGATGTGGCCGTCGCGACTGGCTTCGTTGACGTCGCGGAAGCGGCGCCGGGCGACGCGCTGCTGCGCGAACGCCTGGATCACCCCCATCCCGGAGATCGCCTCCGCCAGGTTGCCCACCAGCCCGGCGACCCGTTCGCGGGTGATGCGGAAGGCGCGCCGCGCGCGCAGCGAGAACACCCAGGTGGCCAGCAGCATCAGCGGCGCCACCGCGAACGTAACCAGGGCAAGCTGCAGGTCGAAGCTCAGCATCGCCACCACGATGCCGGCCAGCAGCAGGGTGTCGCCGGCAATCGCCACCAGGCCCTGCGACAGCGCCTCGTTGATCACCGCGACATCGCCGATCACGTGCGAGATGGTGACGCCGACGATGTGCCGGTCGTGGTAGCTCACGCTGAGCCGCTGCAGGTGGCGAAACAGATCGGCGCGCAGGTTGGCCAGCACGCGCTGCCCGACCCATGACAGCAGATAGCGCTGCAGCGCGGACAGCGCATAGATGCCGACGAAGGCGGCGCCCAGTATCGCGGTGAGCAGGAGCAACCCGATCACGTCGCCGGCAGAAATCGGGCCGTCGATGGCGATCTTGATGAGATAGGGCGCGAGCAGGGCCAGGCCGGTGGACCCGATCATACAGCCGAACGCGGCCGCCATACGCAGCAGGTGTGGGCGCAGGTAAGGCACCAGGCGCAGCAGAGCGCCGACGGAGCCGCCCGTGCGCTGCGCCCCGAAGGAGCGCAGCATCGAGTTGGGGCCGCCGGAGAAACCGCCTCCGGAGAAGCCCCCCGACATGCCGCCGCCGAACGCCGAACTCATGGCGACTCCTCCGCAGACGGCGGCGTGCCGGCGCTGCCTGCCCCTGTCCCCTCGAGCTGCAGTTGCTCGGCGCAGATGGCGCGGTAGGTTGCGGAGGCGACGAGCAGTTCCTCGTGCCCGCCCTGCGCGGTGATGTGCCCGTCGTCGAGCACCACCACCACGTCGGCCAGTTCCAGGGTGCTCAGGCGTTGCGCGATGATGAAGGAGGTGCGGCCCGCCAGCAGCCGGCGCAAGGCATCGTGAATCAGCTCCTCGGTGTGCGCATCGACGCTGGAGGTGGCGTCGTCGAGGATCAGGATGCGCGGATCCACCAGAATGGCCCGCGCAATGGCGACCCGCTGCCGCTGGCCGCCGGACAGGGTTACGCCGCGCTCGCCCACCATGGTGTCGTAGCCCTCGCCCAGGCTCACCACGTGGTCGTGGATGCAGGCCGCCTGCGCCGCCGCGTACACGTCGGCGTCGGTGGCGTCCGGGGCGCCGAACGCAATGTTGTCCCGAATGCTGGCGGCAAACAGCACCGGATCCTGCATCACGACCCCGATCTGCGAGCGCAGCGATGCGATGGTCACCTCGCGCACGTCGATGCCGTCGATGCGCACGCTGCCGGTCTGCGGGTCATAGAGGCGCAGCACCAGCCCGGCCAGGGTAGTCTTGCCGGCGCCGGTCGCCCCGAGCAGCGCCACGATGGTGCCCGCCGGAACGTCCAGGTTCACCTCGCGCAGCGCCCACCTGCCGGCATGGCCCGCGGCGCCATCCACGCCGTTGCCGCCGTAACCGTAGGACACCCCGGTCATGGTCACCGCGCCCCGAATCGGCGGCAGCGGGGGCGCGCCGGGCCGCTCCGCCACGCCGTCGGGCGCATCCAGGACCGACGCGATGCGCTCGCCGGAAGCGGCCGCCATCGCCAGCATCGGAATGACCATGCCGACGCGGCGGATCGGCGCGAACAGCTGCGTCACGTAGGTGGTGAACGCCACCAGCTCGCCGATGGTCAGGTTGCCGTTGATCGTGAACACGCCGCCGGCGCCGATCACGATGACCAGGCCGAAGTTGGCGATCAGGTCGAGTAGCGGCGAGTTGACCGCCGTCAGCCGCGCCTGTTGCGCCGCCAGCGCGAACCAGGCGTCGTTGCCGGCGTCGAAGCGCTGCACCTCGTGGCGCTCCTGAGCGAACGCCTTGACCAGCCGCACGCCGCGCAGATTCTGCTCCAGCCGCCCGGTAAGGTCGCCGAGCTGCTGCTGCAGCCGGGTGGACAGCGGCCGCTGGCGGCGCCCGTAGTGATAGCCGCGGTAGGCAAGCAGCGGCATGGTCGCCAGACAGAGCACGCCGAGCAGCGGGTTCATGCCGATCAGCAGCACCAGGGTGCCGACGAACAACACCGCGGCATCGACCACGCGCAGCACCGCGCGGCCGGTGAGGAAGCGGATCCGCTCCACGTCCTGCACCGCGCGCTGCAGGAGCTGGCCCGACTCCATGCGGCTGATCAGCGACACCGACATCACGGTGAACCGGTTGAACATCTCCTGGCGCAGATCGGTCGCCACGCCCTGCGAGACGATCTCCGTCCAGCGGCCCATCAGGAACGCCAGCACCGCCCGCGCCAGCGCCAGCAGCAACAACAGACCGACGGCGCGCCACACCACGCCCAGCTGGTCGCGCGCAATGCCATGGTCGACGATCCAGCGCACCAGCTGCGGGATCGCCAGCAGGGTGCCGCTGCCCAGGAGCATAACCACGTAGATCGCCACCACGCGGCGCCAGCGCGGCGCCAGGTAGGCGAGGAAGCGGAGGTTGATCCGAAACGCGGACAGTTCGCCGGCAGGACGCGGAGTCGCTGCCTCTTTGGACGGGCCGGCACGGCGATCGGATTTCTTCAGCACAGACGTAGGAATGTCAGCAGCGTATGATGCACGGGTGATGGACAGTGTCTCATCCTTTCGCCAGCCCTCGCAAGCGCGCGCCGGCGCGGCGCCCGCTGCGGCCAACCAGGGCGGCGGCTGATCCGCCCGTGGAGCAGTGGCGCAAGAACCTCTACCTGGCCTGGTTCGCGCAGATCCTCACCCTGACCGGCTTCGGATTCATCATGCCGTTCATCCCGTTGTACATGAGCGAGTTGGGCGTTACCGATCCACGCACGCTCAAGCTCTGGGTGGGGGTGACCGCGGCCTTCCCGATGGTGGGGATGGCGCTCGCCGCCCCGTTCTGGGGCATGATCTCGGACCGTTTCGGGCGCAAGCTGATGATCATCCGCGCCCTGGTGTCGTCCATGATCCTGGCGGTCGCCCTGGCATTGGCGCGCTCGGTAGAGGCGGTGTTCATCATCCGGATGCTGCAGGGGCTGTTCGCCGGCAGCGTCACCGCCGCCACGGCCCTGGTTGCCGCCGGCACGCCGAGCGCCCACCTCACGCGCTCGCTCGGGTTGCTGAGCTCCGCCACCTTCATCGGCCACAGCCTGGGGCCGCTGATCGGCGGCATCTCCGCCAATCTGTTCGGCTTCCGCACCTCCTTCTTCATCGCGGCCGGGGTGGTGGCGGCGAGCCTGGTGGTGGTGGTGCTGTTTGTCGAGGAGCCCGGCGCCGTGCGTTCCGCGCGGCGCCGGCTGACGGCGCGTGCTCCGGCGCCGGCCCGCACCTCCATACGCGACCTGCTCACGGTGCCCTTTCTGCTGCTGTTCTTCGTGTTGTTCCTGATGCGCTTCGCCCGTGGTCAGCCGATGGCGTTCGTGCCGCTGTACATCGCCGAGCTGCGCGGCAGCAGCGGCGGTTCCGCGGACGCCGCCGTTACCGGCCTGATCATCGCCGGCTCCGGCGCCCTGGCCGCGCTGGCGGGCATCACGCTCGGGCGCCTCGGCGATCGTTTCAACAAGCTGTGGCTGATCGCCATCTGCTCCGGGGTGGGATCGGCGCTGGCGCTGCCCACCTTTTTCGCTCCCGGGCTGGCGTCCTTCGCCCTGTTCTACATGATCAGCGGATTCGCCTTCGGCGGCATCCAGCCGTTCGTGCAGTCCTACCTGTCATCGCACAGCGCACGCGCGCAGCAGGGGCTGCTGTTCGGATTGCAGAGTCTGGTGGGCGGGCTCGGCTTCGGGCTTGGCCCGCTGGTCGCAAGCTGGATCTCGATTCAGGCCAGCACCCGGCACGTCTTTCTTTCCTACAGCCTGGCGCTCGCCGCCATCGCGGTGCTGATGCTGGTAGCGCGTCTGTTCGGGCGCCGCTTTACCCGCTACCTGCCGGCGGCGCCGGTCGCGGACCCGCCACAGCCCGCCGCGGGCGTCAGGAAGAACTAGCCGCGGGTGCTTTGGACTCGCCGGGGCGGAACGCCTTCACCACCTCCGGATTCACCTCCAGGCGCGGCCCGCCGATCAGGTCGACGCAGAACGGGATGGCGGGAAACACCGCGTCCAGACACTGCCGGATGGCGCGCGGGCGTCCCGGCAGGTTGACGATCAGGGTGCTGCCGCGCACGCCGGCGGTCTGCCGCGACAGGATCGCGGTCGGCACGTACTGCAGGCTGACCTGGCGCATCAGCTCGCCGAACCCGGGCAGCATCTTCTGGCACGCATCCTCGGTGGCCTCCGGCGTGACGTCGCGCACCGCCGGACCGGTGCCGCCGGTGGTAACGATCAGGCAGCAGCCTTTGTCGTCGGCCATCTCGACCATGGCAGCGGTGAGCTGATCGCGCTCATCGGGAATGACGCGGTAGTCGCGGCTCCAGGGTGACAGCAGGTATTCGCCGAGCGCGGCGACCACCGCCTTGCCCGGCACATCCTCGTAGATGCCGGCGGCGGCGCGGTCGGAAACGTTGATAATGCCGATGCGCGCCGCGCTGGACCCGCCCATCAGGTCACGTCGCGGAGTTCCAGGCCCTCATCGCGCAGGTGCTTCATCAGCCCCTTCCGGTCCACGGTGCGCAGCGCGCGCGCCGACAGCCGCAGGGTCACCGAACGCCCCTCCTCGGGGAGGTAGATGCGCTTGCGCTGCAGGTTGGGCCGCTGCACGCGCCGCGTCTTGTTGTGCGCCTTGGATACGTTGTTGCCGGCCATCGGCTTCTTGCCGGTGATCTTACAGATTCGTGACATGAGTATGCTCCAGTGCTGGAATATGCTACATCCGCCCGCCGCCCGCCAAGCGCCGCGCCGCGGTTTCCCTCAGAGGCCAGAGATGATTCTCTTCATGCAGTCGAGGATATCAAAGAATCGCGCCAACCGCGCACTCCTCCAACGCTGCCCAGACTACGCTCTCTCGTACCTGGGCCATGTCAGGCGGCGGCTGAAAGCTCCAGCGATTCGGACTTTTCCGGTAGTAGCAGCGGTGTATCTGGTTGCAGCGACCCGCCGGTAACGTGGACAGACGGCTGGTGTTGATCTGCGGATCGGCGCCTCAATCCGGCGACCGCCATCCCGTTGCTCCCTCGCACTCTTGCCAAGGCACCATCCCACTCCGCCACAGTGTCGTCATCGGTCGAATCAAGGAAATCCTGTGCTTGACGCGTAAAGTCGGCGATATCGCTGCTCTCCTCTGCAATGTCGAGAAAGACCTCCGTCAGAGTCAATCGAAGATCTGCCTCCGCATCGCGCAGACTCTCGCCCGTCGCGGTAAACGCACCCGGGTTTACGCCGTCCATCCAAACAGCGCCACCCTTAGCCACGTACGCGGTTGCGCGACCCGATAGCTCAATCTGCACGAGCGATCCCTGAACCTTCAGCTGTGCTCGGTACGAGAAAAGCAGCGGCCATTCTTTTCCGGCAGGCCGCCAAGAATCGTTGTTTTGCTCTTTGTTACTCACGTTGAATTCTCGCCAGTCATATAAAAAATATCGCCGAAATCAATGCCACTATACATCTCGGTCAACCAGCGACCCCAAATCAACAATCAAATATATGTGGATACTCCTAGTGCTGTCAACTCACCTGTGCGGGCCGGCCCTGTCGACACCTTGTAATTAGTTACTAATGCACAATTTACGCACATCTTCCGCGGCGTGGCCCGGTCCCGTGCCTTCGAACCCTGCACGCTACTTCATGCGCCGCGCCGCTGCGACGTGATCACGGACGCTGGCGAGCACGGCCTCGACATCGGCCGTGTCTCTTGCTCCGGCGGTGGCGAACGTGGGTCGCCCACCACCGCCGCCGCCTGCCTTCGCCGCCGCCTCCTTGGCCAGGACGGCCGCGGAGATGCCACCGTCCCCGGTGGCCAGATCGGAGCTCACCGCGCAGGCGATCGCCAATCTGCCGCCGAGCGTCGATACCAGGAATGCCACGGTACCGGACGCCGCGCTGCCCAGCCGCTCGGCCAGCGCCTTGAGGGCGGCGGGCTGCTGGTCATCGAAGGTGCGCAGGATCAGCCGCACGCCACCGACCTCCTCCGCCTGCGAGGCAAGTAGCTCCGCCTGGTGGGCGCTCCTCTCGGCCTCGAGCGCCTTGATCCGCTTCTCCAACTGCCGGTTCCGTTGCACTAACTCCTCGGCGCGCTGCGCCTCCTTGCCGGCCGCACCGCCGACTAGCGTGCTGACACGCTGCAACACGCTACGCTGCTCCTGCATTGTGCGCACGGCGGCGCCGCCGGTCCGCGCTTCGATCCGCCGCACCCCGGTGGCGATGCTTCCCTCTGAGGTGATCACGAACGATCCGATCTGGCCAGTGCGTTGCACATGGCAGCCGCCGCACAGCTCCAGGCTGACCGGCGGATCCTCACTGCCGACGCGCACCACGCGCACCGTATCGCCGTACTTCTCGCCGAACAGCGCCATGGCGCCGAGGCGCTGTGCTTCGTCGAATAGTACGTTTTCGCGGCATATCACCTCATGATCGTCGCGCACTACGGCGTTGACGATGCGCTCGATCTCGCCGATCTGCTCCCGATCGACGCGCTGCCAGTGGGTAAAGTCGAAGCGCAGGTGATCGGGAGCGACCAGCGAGCCCGACTGATGCACGTGATTGCCGAGAACGCGGCGCAGCGCCATATGCAGGAGATGGGTGGCGGTATGGTTGGCGGTGGTAGGGCTGCGGCGTTGTGGATCTACCTCCGCGAGCACCATCCCGTCCCAGAGATCATCCAACTCCGTAGCGTCGACGCCGTCCTTCGGGCCGCACAGGCAGACGCTAATGTCACCATCGCGATATGTGTCCACTACCGTAAAGATCGTCCCCTTGGCTTCGATGGTTCCGCGGTCGCCCACCTGACCTCCGCTCTCTGCATAGAAGGGCGTATTCACCAGAGCCACGTGACAACATCCATCCTTGAAGGCCCATCGGAAAACCTCGGTGTTTTTCTTGAGTTTCTTGTAGCCGACGAACGTTTGTCGCTCTAGGCTCACCGTCACTATTGCGTTTGGTTGGTTCCTTTCGGAGGCCTCGGGACTCGCGTCAACCGTCGGTTTACTAGCGGCAGCAGATACCGCCACCCACTCGGAGGCCTCCACCCCACCGGCGGCGAACTTGCCGGCGCGCCGGGCGCGCTCGCGCTGTTCCTGCATGGCGGCGTCGAAGCCCGCTTCGTCCACGCCCAGGCCGCGTTCCTCGGCCAGCACCCGGGTCAGGTCGAGCGGGAATCCGTAGGTGTCGTACAGCCGGAACGCCTCGCCACCCGGCACCGCGCTGCCGCCGCCCGCCGTGGTCTGCTGCACGATGCCCGAGAAGATCTCCAGCCCGCGCCCGAGGGTGCGCCCGAAGCTCGCCTCCTCGGCCTTGATCACCTCGCCGATGTAGTCGGCCCGGGCCGCCACCTCCGGGAACTGCGCCGCGTATATCTCGGCCACCGTCGGCACCAGCCGGTGCACGAACGGCTCGGCCATGTCCAGCAGGCGCCCGTAGCGGGCGGCGCGGCGCAGCAGGCGGCGCAGCACGTAGCCGCGGCCCTCGTTGGAGGGCAGCGCGCCATCGGCGATCGAGAAACTCAACATGCGCACGTGGTCGGCCACCACCCGGAACGCCACCTGCTGCTCGGCCACGGCGGCGGCGTAGCGCTGCCCGACCAGATCGCCGATGCGGTCCATCAGCGGCGTGAATACGTCGGTGCCGTAGTTGTCCGTGCCCTGCAGCACCGCCACCACCCGCTCGAAGCCCATGCCGGTGTCCACGTGCTGTGCCGGCAGCGGCTGCAGCACGCCGCCGGCGGTGCGGTTGTACTGGATGAACACCAGGTTCCAGATCTCCATGACGCGCGGGTCGTCGGCGTTCACCAGGCTGGCGCCGGAGCCGTCCGCGGTCAGATCGACGTGAATCTCGGAGTTGGGGCCGCACGGGCCGGTGTCCGCCATCTCCCAGAAGTTGTCCTTCTTGCCGAAGCGCAGCACGTGCGCGGGGTCGATGTCGGTCGCGCTGCGCCACAGCCGCTCCGCCTCGTCGTCGAACGGCAGCCCGTCGCCTTCGTCGCCAGCGAACACGGTGGCATACAGGCGCTCCTTGGGCAGCCGCCACACCCGGGTCAGCAGATCCCACGCCCAGGCGATCGCATCGGCCTTGAAGTAGTCGCCGAACGACCAGTTGCCGAGCATCTCGAAGTAGGTGTGGTGGTAGGTGTCGCGGCCCACCTCTTCCAGGTCGTTGTGCTTGCCGCTCACGCGGATGCACTTCTGGCTGTCCACGGCGCGCCGGTAGTTGCGCGTGCCGGTGGCCAGGAACACGTCCTTGAACTGGTTCATGCCGGCGTTGGTGAACAGCAGGGTGGGATCGTCGGCCGGCACCACCGGCGCGCTCGGTACCAGCGTGTGCCCGCGATCCACGAAATAGTCGAAGAATTCCTGGCGGATCTGCCGCGCCGTCTTGTCGGTCTTGGTGAACATCGTTTTGCCGGGCGCCACCCTACCAGATTGCCGCCCTCCGCATCACCCGGCGGGCCGCGGGGCTTAGCGGGGCGCGACCAAGTTCCCGGGCGGTCTATTCGCGGCAGCGGCGTACGGTGCAGGATGGGGCCCATGCTGCGCCTCGGACTGGTTGCGATCGTGGGAGTGGTCGCCGGCGTGCTGGCCTTCCACATCCCGGGCCTGGAGGTGGAACTCCTCGGCGAGCACAGCCGCGGGCTGTTCGTGTTCTACTCGGCGGCGCTGCCGGTGATGCTGCTGTTCCTGTGCTCGTGGCTGGAAGAAGGCAGCGTGGTCAGCCAACTGCTCGCCAACGGCGCGGCCATCGGAGCCGGCGCCGCGCTGGCGGTCCGGCTTGCCATCGAGCTGGTCAGCGCCGCGCCGGTCATCACCTTCCCGTTTTTCGGCACGCTGTTCGAGGACACCCTGGTCGACGAGCGCGGCTGGCTGGCCGCCAACGCCATCGTGTCGGCGCTGGCCGCGTTCACCGCCTTCACCAGCGCCGGCGACGACTCAGCCGTAGACTCCGAGTGAGGCTCGCTGACTTACGATGCCCGAAGCCTCTTCGCGGCTCATCCTACCTTTATTCACCAGGATAGATTCGATCATTCGAGGTGATACATTGTAGTGCTGGGCAATTTCATTCTGGCGTTCTTCTGAGTCATTTGGACCAAGCATGTCATTCACCGCTTGAAAGGGACTGAGAAGCTCTGCCGCGAATGCCCTCTGCGCTTTCTGGCGATAGCTATACGATCGTGTTGCCGGTAACAATTTGTCCGTCCAACCAAACAATCGATCGCCAATTATCCGCGCCAACGCAAACCGTCGTCCGGTCTCCCATTTCGATCCTAGTACCAGGCGAGTCCCAGAACCGTTGCTGTCGAGAATAAAGGACAATTCGCCTACACGCTCAGAGTCCGCAATCGCACTCTGGGGTACGGCCGCTAAACTTGCAAGAAGCTCGTTCGAGATCGGTTTCTCCGCATCCAAATCCTCCTGCAAATGAAGTCTGCGAGCATAGTCTTCGCCGATTTCCCAAGCTTGTACATCTCCCCATTCTACGTCTGTCTCGCGCGGGGCCAGCTTAACCGGGTCCTTTCGATCTGCCTCGAATCCGAAATGATTTGCAATCTCAGAAATGTGATCGGCGGACATCACTACCGCCTGTGCGCTCGAGTATCCGGAATCCGCGGCCAATTCCTCAAGCGCATCCCTACCGAGCCGCTTGGCATCGGCCAACCAGCGGTGGTTCAATCCCAACTGATCGACCTCGTCCGGGTCGTAGCCAAGGCGCGCTTCCATCCTACGGAAAAACGCCGTCTCGGGTTCCTGGCGCTCGGTACTTACTTCGTCCCACAAAGAGTGGAGATTCGTCCTCTTGATGCCATCGCTAGCCAATCTTTCCAAAACATAGGAGACGAAACCATCGATCGCCACCTCCAAGCTCTTTGACGGAAGAAATGAAATTGGAGCACCGAAGTATCGAAATGAAGCCGCTCTACTGTCCAGGGACGGATCGGACACAAGAGCAGTCTGATATCCGTCTGAGGCGATGGTTATGTTTGGCCACACATAACCCTCTCCAACAGTCGACATGCGATGCGCGAAGTCCCAACCATCAACAACGTCATCCGAGGATCCTAGGCGATACCACCACTCCCAACGTAAGCGCCACCAATTCCATGCCAACCACTCAGCGAGATGGTAACCCGACACGAGAGGCCCGTCACATGATCTACACTCATCATGATGATCAATTCCTTCAGTGAGAACCAATTCTCCCGTTTTGACGCTTAGCTTTCCGAAACAAGCGCGTTCTTCCGGTGATCCGCGGTCCAGTGGTTTCGGGGTCAGCGACAGAACTAGCCTCTCTCGCACCGTAATCTCCATTCCTTCATAACAAGCCTTCGCATTGCGCCGTCATCCGCACGCAATCGATAGCCATGGTACTCTTGGTTGCCGTCCAGTTTTGCTTCATAGACTTCCCCCGTGTCATCAACTGCCCAGATGTACTTCGGAAGTCCATTCACACTATAGCGACTTACCATACCCCATGCGATACCACTACGGAGCAACTCCGAGGCTTCCCTCCGCTTCACAATTCGCAGGTCGTCACATACGGACTTATGAGGCCTAGGAGCGGTAGGAGGGTTGAATCCGTAATCGGCTTGGCTTGTTTTATGATGGGCACTTCCGGCATAACGCGCCACGCTAAACAGACGATCTATGTCGTATGAGCCTAATGGAGCGATCCTACGCTTAGGGTTATGAGCGTTGCGAGCCATCAAGCTACAATGCGACGTCGTTGCACGCCACGGCTGGAGCATGCGGGCTTCGCCATCTTATGGTGGCGTTCCAAGCTGTGACGACTGCACTTGTGGCGCAACCGTCCTGCGGTAGGCCGATTGTCTCGGCCTCGTTGTTCGGAGCGTCGCCGGCTACGATCAGTGGTATCGCTCAAAGTGCAATTGATTGCTGTCCTCGGTAACGCCATGCAGCTACCCTCTTGCTCAGTATAGAGTTCTCACACCTGTCGCCGGCCTGTCAAGGGATTTCGCGCAGACGACGTACGTGCGAGGTTTCACGAGGGCCAATGCCATGGATTATGGGAAGTATCCGGCAATGGCGCCGTCTGCCCAGCCGACCGGCTTGCCGTAGCGTGGGGATCTTCGGCCGCCGGCATCGACTCCGCCGCTGACGATGGCTGCCCACACCATAGATTAGCCAGGGTAGCCGCCGCCGCCGGTCTGAGCGGTGCCCCGTTCCTGCGCGACCCGCGCCGGGTAGGCGTCGGCGCGCAGCGCGGCCAGCGGATCGGGCGGCAGGTCCTGCTCCAGCCGGATCTGCGCCAGCAGCGGCCGCACGTCGGTGTCGAACGCATCCACGTACACCCGGTGCGCGCCGAGCACGTCGCCGGCCGCCTGCCGCTCGCGCAGCAGCGGGTAGTCGACGATCAGCGCCTTGGCGTAGGCGGACTGGCAGTTGAGCACGCTGACCAGCATCGCCTCCAGCTTGGGCTCGATGTTGTGCGACTGGTCGATCATGTAGGCCACGTCGGCGGCCGCCGCCCCGGCGCTGACCAGCTCGCAGAAGATCTCGAACAACTCGAACGGGTTGCCGCTGCCGACGATCAGGTCGTCGTCGGCGTAGCGGCGCGCGTTGAAGTGGAAGCCGCCCAGCCGCCCCTCGGCGAGCAGGAAGCTGACGATGTGGGCGATGTTGGTGGACAGCGCGTGGTGGCCGGTGTCCACCAGCACCTCGGCGCGCGGTCCGAGCTTGAGGGCGGTGGCGTAGGCAATGCCCCAGTCGGCCAGATCGGTGTGATAGAAACCGGGCTCGAAGAACTTGTACTCGATCAGCATGCGCGCCGCGGCCGGCAGATGGGCGTACACCTCGGCGAGCCCCTGCTGCAGCCGCGCCTTGCGGTCGCTCATGCTGTCCTGTCCGGCGTAGTTGGTGCCGTCGGCGAACCACAGGCTGAGCAGGTCGCTGCCGGTGGCCGCCATGACCGCGCAGCAGTCGATCAGGTGCGCCACCGCGCGCTCGCGCACCTCCGCCTGCGGATGACAGAGGCTGCCGAGCCGGTACACCTCGTCCTGGAACACGTTGGGGTTGATCGCCCCGATGCCCACCCCACGGTCGGCGGCGTACTGCGACAGGGCGGGCCAGTCGTCCACCCGGTCCCACGGGATGTGCAGCGCCACCGTTGGCGCGGCGCCGCTGAGGCGGTGGATGTAGGCGGCATCGTCCAGCTTCTCATACACGGTGCGCGCCGCGCCGGGCCAGGGAAACACCTTGAACCGGGTGCCGCTGTTGCCGTAGCCCCAGGACGGGGTCTCGATCGCCTGCGCCTTGAGCTTCTCCTTGACCGCCGCGACATCCACGCCGGCCGCGGCGAGTGACTCCGCCAGCCGCTGGTAAGCTTCCATGGCGCCTACAATGCCGCAGCGCGGCGACGGCGTCCATGCCATCCCTGCCACCGGCCGCACGCGCCGCAGGCGGCGACCCTGTTGACGGGCGCCGCCAACGTTCCATAATCCACACCGTCATGGGTCAAATTCGACGGTTCGGCATGGTGATCGGAATCAGGCCGGAGAAGCTCGCCGAGTACCAGGCACTGCACGCCGACCACAATGCGGGCGTGCGCGACCTGCTGAGCGCCGCGCACATGCGCAACTTCTCCATCTACCTGCAGCAATTCCCGGACGGCAACCACTACCTGTTCGGCTACTACGAGTACGACGGCGACGACTACGAGGCCGACATGGCGCGCCTGGCCGCCGAGCCGCGCAACCAGGAGTGGCTGGCCACCTGCGGCCCGATGCAGATCCCGTTCCCGGGCGAGCCCACCTGGAAGCAAATGCAGCGCGTCTACTACCAGGCCTGATCCGGGCCATCCGGCCTCTGCCAGCCTTGGCCCCCGCTCTCTCTCTCTGGCGTTGCGCTCGCTCGGGGCGTTCGGGGCGTTCGCGTGCCGCTTGACAACGTGGCACACACGTGAGATTCTAGCGTTGGTTTCGCGCGGATGTCGAAGTTCCGGTGTCTTGTGCACCGCTGAGTGGAGAATCCCTTGCGGAGTTCCGGTATCGATTCGTTGTGTCGGTAGCGGAGCGCGGTCAGGAGGCCAGAGCGAAGACTTGGGCGGTACCGCCCTCTCTTGGTTAGCTAGCCTGACCTAAAGGCGTGGAGACTAGACTGGACGATAGCAATAGCTAGGTGACAATCCGTCGCTGACCTGGAACAACGAAGTAATTAGCCGCGCCACAAACGGGCGCGGCTTTTTTTTATCTGACGTTGTCGTTTGGCGCAATTTCTACACCGAGTCGCTCGTCATCGGAAGAAACATCCCGAAATTCTATCGGTTCTTTGTCTGTCAAGTAACGACGCTTTGATTTCTCGAGAGGCCTACGAAAAGCGGCCCAAAAAACGGGACGAAAACGAGGAATGGTTGCGGTGTCTGATCTTTGTGTTCTTTCTAGGAGGTTGTCCTCTCCACGCTCGGCAGAGACGTCTACCGCTACGGGTATAACTCCAACCAGATCCTTTCTTGTTCGATGTTGAATAACCCGAACTTGATCGCTCGGCTGCAACCGACCCCTACCCCGGATCACACCACACGGAGCCGCCCCCACCGCGCCGCACCTGCGCCGCACCCAGCAACGCTCGACATTTTCTCCGCTACGCATCAAGCTGGCCATCGCCATGCAACGCAAGAGTATCCAGGACGCGTTCTTCATCGTGCTGCTGGTCGGCCTCAGCGCGGCGTTCTTCCGCGTGCTGGTGCCGCTGCTGGTGGCGATCGCGGTTGCGGTGACCCTGGCCCTGGTGTTGCGCCACCCGGTGAGCTGGCTCACCCGGCGCGGCATGCGGCGCGGCACGGCCACGGTGCTGATCATCGTCGGCCTGGTGGTGATCGGCGCCGCACCGGTAGTGCTGCTCACTACTCTGATCATCGCCGAGGTGGAGGTGGGCGCGCAGACCGTGCGCACCGAGTGGCCGCGCGTGCTCACCTGGGTACAGAGCAAGCTGCCCGGCATGCGCGCGCTGATGGAGCAGTACCAGATCGAGGAGCGCATCTCCGCGTTGATCGGCGACGCCGCCGCGCAGGCGCTCAATGCGTCGCGCGCCGCCCTGACGAGCGCCGCCGGGGTGGTGCTGCGCGCCGTGGTGGTGATCTACCTGGTGATCTACCTGCTGATCGACGGCGAGAAACTGCTCAAGTACATCTACCGCCTGCTGCCGCTCGACCGCGTCCATGCCCGCGAGCTGCTGCAGCGTGCCGCCAATACCCTGGACGCCACCGTACTCGGCACCCTGTTCATCGGCGTCATCGAGGGCGCCTTCGGGGCGCTGCTGTTCGCACTGTTCGGCTTCCCCTCGCCCACCCTGTGGGGCATGATCATGGTGATCATGTCGGTGCTCCCGCTGCTGGGGATCAACGTCATCATCGTGCCGGCCGGCATCATCGCCATCATTCTCGGCGACGTCGGCCGCGGCATCGGGCTGATCGCCATCGGCGTGGCCGGCACCGTGGTCAGCCAGAACATGATCCGGCCCAAGCTGGTGGGCCACCGCGCCGGCCTGCATCCGGCCCTGGTGCTCGTTTCGACCATCGGCGGCCTGGTGTGGCTGGGCCTGATCGGCTTCATCGTCGGCCCGGTGATCGCCACCCTGGCGTTGATCCTGTGGGAGCAGCTCGCGGTGCGCCACGAAGGTCTGGTCGGCGACACGCCGGACGACGACACGCCGGACGACGAACCGCTGGACATCGGGTAGCGCCCAGAAGCGCGGGGTCAGGGGTTGAGCGCCGCCAGTTCGTCGACCACGAACATCCCGTCCTTGCGAATCAGGCGATCATCAAACCAGATCTCGCCGCCGCCGAACTCGGGGCGTTGGATCACCACCAAGTCCCAGTGCACCTCGGAGCGGTTGCCGTTGTCGGCTTCCTCGTACGCCTGGCCCGGAGTGAAGTGGAACGATCCGGCGATTTTCTCGTCGAACAGGGTATCGAGCATCGGCTGCATGATCCGCGGGTTGAACCCGAGCGAGAACTCGCCCACGTAGCGCGCCCCCGCGTCGGTATCCAGAATCCTGTTCAGGTCGTCGCGATGGTTGGCATCGGCCGTCACGATCCTGCCCGCATCGAACTGCAGGCGGACGCCGTCGAACACGATGCCGCGGTTGAGACTGGGGGTGTTGATCGCCAGGCTGCCGTGCACCGAGTCGCGCACCGGGCTGGTGAACATCTCGCCGTCGGGAATGTTGCGCTCGCCCGAGCAGCCGACCACCGGGATGCCCTGAATCGAGAAGCGCAGGTCGGTGCCCGGGCCGACGATGCGCACCCGGTCGGTGCGCTCCATCAACTCGCGCAGTGGCTCCATCGAGCGCGCCATCGCCGGGTAGTCGACCGTGCACACGTCGAAGTAGAAGTCCTCGAAGGCGTCGGTGCTCATCTGCGCCTGCTGCGCCATCGACGGGGTAGGCCAGCGCAACACCACCCAGCGCGTATTCTTGATCCGCATCTCGGTGTGCACGGCGTGCCACACATGGCGCGAGTAGTGGGCGTAGCGCTCGTGCGGCACGTCGCCGAGCTCGGTGCTATTGTGGCTGCCGCGCAGTCCCACGTAGCACTGCACCTGCTCCATCTGGCGCCGTTCGACGCTGCCCCACACCGCCATCTGCTGTTCGGTGGCGTTGCGGTACAAGGCGCGCAGCACACGGTTGCTCTTGGTCATGCACAGGGGATGGCCGCCGGCGGCGGCGACCGTGTCGATGAGCACGACAAGGAACCGCTCCGGCATGTCGAATGCTTCGATGAGCACCTTGTTGCCCGCGGTCACCCGGCAGGCATGGTGCACGATGACGTCGGCAAGGCGCTGGTAACGGGGATCGGCCATGCGCCGATGGTACACCCGATGCCGCGGGACGGGCATCGGCAAGCGCCGCCGCCGGCAATCGGCGCCAGCGCCCACCAGGCGCCCACCGCGCCGGTATCGACTCGCACGCGCGAACCATGGCTAGATCACGGCCAAGCGAGGCGGCGTGCAGCAAGGTGGCAGTTCTCGAATCCAGCGTCCTGGTGCTCAACAGCGGCTATACGGCGATCCGCATCACCAACGCCCGCCGTGCGTTCATTCTGCTCATCCGCGAGGCGGCCGAGGTGGTCACCTCGAACGACGGCCAGTTCCACACCTACGACCTGGCGGCGTGGATCCTGTGGTCGGAACTGGTGCGCTCCAGCAACTCGCGCGGCGGGCGCGGC
Source organism: Spirochaetia bacterium (assembly GCA_965262935.1). Lineage (GTDB taxonomy): Bacteria > Spirochaetota > Spirochaetia > SZUA-6 > Bin103 > Bin103. The sequence continues at coordinate 5,300,246 of OZ253572.1, forward strand.
AACGGGCACGAACCGCCCGACTGGGTCCATACGCCGCGCCTGGAGATCGCCGTCCCGCGCGTGATCCGCCTGCTGCACTACACCGGCCGCCCGCAGCGCGAAGTGCGCCTGACGCGGCGCAACATCCACGCCCGCGACTCGTTCCGCTGCCACTACTGCGGCCAGCGGTTCACCACCCGCGACCTTACCGTGGACCACATCGTCCCGCGTTCCCTCGGCGGCCGCGACACCTGGGACAACCTGGTCAGCGCCTGCGTGCCGTGTAACTCCCGCAAGGGCGGGCGCACGCCGCAGGGGGCCAACATGCTCCTGCGCCGCAAGCCCACCAAGCCGCGCACCAATCCGACCGTCGCCGAACGCCTGCAGAACCCCAAGTACCGCCTGTGGCGCGCGTTCGTGGACGAATCGTCCCCCTACCTCGCAAGCGGATCCTAGGGCAGGCCGGTGTACGGGACGCTGGCGGGCGCCGAGTTGGCGCGCAGTTTGACCGGCGCGCGAAATGCCGATACTACACAGTGAGGTGCCTCGGAGGTGCATTCGAACGGCGTGCATGACCTGCATCCCTTCCCTGACGGCTGGTACCTGATCGAGCCGAGCGATCGGCTGCGCGCCGAGCAGCTCATTCAGAAGAACTGGATGGGACAGGAGATCGTGGCCTGGCGCGACCACACCGACGCGGTGTGCGTGGCGGACGCGTTCTGCCCGCACCTCGGTTCGCACCTCGGGCCCCAGACCGGCGGCGTGGTGCGCAACGGCAACCTCGTGTGTCCGTTCCACGGCTTCGAATTCGACGTAAGCGGGCGCTGCGCGGCCACTCCCCAGGCGCCGCCACCCAAGACGGCGCGCCTCAAGTCATACCCGGTCCAGGAAGTGAACGGCTTCATTTTCGCCTTCTGGGACCACCTGGACCGGGAGCCGGCATGGCGAATTCCCGAGGTGTCGCGCGACGGCGGCCGGCGGCGAGCGATCACCCGGCGGCGGCTGCGGGCGCATCCGCAGACCACCACCGAGAACTCGGTCGACTTCGGCCACCTCAACTACGTGCACGGCTACCGCAACCTGAGACAGCTCGCGCCGACGGTAATCGAGGGCCCGTTCCTGACCTCGCTCTACGCCTTCACCCGCCCCATGCTGACGCGCGGGCTGCGCGCCGTGCACTTCTCGGTCGACATCAAGATCACCGTGTGTGGACTGGGCGTATCGATGGTCGAGATCCACGCACCGGCGATGGGGCTCGAGGCGCTGCAGTGGGTGCTGGCAACCCCGGTCGACGGCGACCGGATCGACCTGTGGCTGGCCGTCGATCCCCCGGACTCCCCACGCCCAGCCTGGCTACGCCTGCTGCCGTCCTGGATCGGTACCAGCCTGATACCGAGAATCCTGCTGCATGAACTGGTCCTCGACGTGACCAAGGATGCGGAGATCTGGAAGCGCCAACGCTTCGAGGCCGACCCCGCGCTGAGCAAGGGCGACGACGACATTTACCGCTTCCGCCGCTACAGCGAGCAGTTCTACCCGGTCGCGTTACACGCTCGCCGCGACCGGTGACTCCGGTGCCTGCTCGGCCACCGCCTCGGCGGCGATCGGGTGCCGGAGCGCGGTGATCGCGAACTGCAGTTTCTTGCCCGGCTTGCTGGTGGGAAACGGGTTGAAGCGCAGCCGGTAGTCCGCGGGGCGCAACTCGATGTCGAAGTGGTGGGCGATCATCAGCAGGTTCACCGCCAGTTGCAGTTCCACCCAATGCGAGCCGAGACAGGTGTGGGTGCCGAGCCCGAACGGCGCGTACGAACCGCGCTTCTTGTGCTCCTCGCGGCCCGGCAGGTAGCGGTCGATATCGAACTGCGCACTGTCGGGGAAGTTCTCGTCCAGGTAGTGCGACGCCGTCCACCCGACGATCATCCGCGAGCCGGCGGTGATTTCGTGACCGGCAAACACGAAGTCGTTCATGACGTGGCGAATGGTCACCGGGATGATCGGATGCAGGCGGTGCGACTCCATGATCAGCCGGTGCGTGACATCGATCGCGGCCAGCGAAAAGTCGCTGCTGTGCGGATCGCCGTCCCGGAACAGCGCGTCCGCTTCCGCCTGTACGCGCTCGTGCAGCTCCGGATGGGACACCATCGAGTAGATCGCCAACGCGAGCGCGCTGCCGAGGTAGATGCTGGCGATCAGCGGCGTGACATACACGAAGTCGGTGTCGGTCTGCGGCAGAAACTGGGGATCGCTGACGTGCAGGCTCATCATGTCGTCGATGAAGTCACGCGGTTTGCCCGTGCGCTGCGCCGGCGTATGCGCCGCCTCGATCTTGGCGAGCAGTTCGTACACCTTCTTGCGCTTCTTCCTCATGCCCGGCGTATGGAGCATGAACTTGGGCAGCGAATGCTGCACGTGGGTAATGAGCGACCGCTCCTTGTAGGCGACCAGGTCGAGAATGAACTCCGACGTGTCGATTCCGACGGTGAGACGCGACAGCTCGCTGCCCATCAGCGCTCGGCACGCCGCGCCGCCGGGCACAACATCGCCCGCCTTCCAGGTCCGCAACCCCGCGCGCGCCTGTTCGTAGAGTTCGTCGAGCCGTCCTTCGAGCGCCGCCCTCGAGTAGGACGGACGCTGCGCCTTGCGGAGACGGTAATGCTCGGCGCCGTCCATGCCCGGCAGCGTGCGGTTGGCGCCGTATACCTTCTCCCAATCGGCCAGGCAGTCCTTGTTGCGCACGTGCAGCCGCGCCTTGCGATTCATCCAGATGTTCGCGTCCGGGCCGGCAATCACGGCGATGCCGCGCTTTGCGAACGGCGGCTTCAGCGCGAACACCGGGCCATACTTCCGATACAGCTCGGCGGTCAGCTTGGCCAGGTTGCCCTGCCAGAACGAGCGCTTGAACGGCAGTGCGAACAGGTTGACCGCCGGAATCGGCTTGGTCATCTCGGTGGCCAGTGACGACAGGTGGATGGTGCCCTCGGCCACCGCGGCGGCGATCGCCCGGCTGACCAGCGCCATCCTGCTCAGGAAGCCGATGCGATCCCTGAACTCCTCGTAGTCCTCCTTCGGGAGCAGGTAGCGAAACGCATCGCACGAGTTGGCCAGCCCGATGATGATGACGTCGCGCGGGTCGGGAATCTCGTTCTCGACGATCGTGCGGCGGATCCTGCTCTTTACCTCCTGCCGCACCGTGCCGTCCGCCTCGCGATAGGTGCCTGAACGCGACACCTGCCGCGCCACCGACCAGAAACCGCCGATCTCCTGGTGGAGAATCTTGTTCGCCATCAGGCGGGTGAGCACCAGATCGAGCACTGCATCGGAACGGGCGGCGGTCCTTTCGACCCAGAACTGGGCGTTGCGGGTCTCCGCCTCGTCGGCGATCTCCGCCAGGACCGGATCGAGCAACTCGTCGCCGGTCGGCGTCGCATCGATCAGCGTCAGCGATTCGAGATCGGTATCGATGCGGCTTTCGAGTGCCAGGTCGGCCAGCACCGCACCGGCCAGGACGCATGACAGATTCCAGCCATGCACCTGCTCCAGGTAGCCGCTCTCCTCGTTCAGAAGAAGGATGATCAGTTCTTCGGCCAGTCTCATGAAGACCAATACTGTCCCACGGCCAATACTTCGTCAATGTTACGGAACGAGCGTCACAAAACAAGCCTGGCCGGTGGACCGTCCGTGTCACGCCCGGCAGGACACCACCACCGTGACCGCCCCGGCACCCTGCTCTACCACCCTCCCGGCTATGCAAACGTCTGCCCGGCCCCCATCGACAACCTCGAAGCCCCGCCGCGCCGGACCGACCTGCTCCGGACCGCCGCTCCACAGGCCCCGCGCCTCCGTCCGATGTGCGCCCGCGCGGCCTGATGGGTATGGTAATATGCCGATAGTGCGATTTCTGGACACGAGCGCCGCCCTCCTGAGCCTCCTCACCCTCATCTCACGCGCGACTCGTGGCCAGCGCCGCGCCGACCCGTGGCGACAAGGAGACACTAGATGCCACTAACGAGAGTCGAGCTTGAGCACTTCACCGCGTTCTCAAAGCTGGGGCTTGATCTGTCTCCCGGAATAAATGTCCTGGTAGGGGCCAACGGCACCGGCAAGACCCACCTGATGAAGGTGTGTTACGCTGCATGCGATGCGTATCTGAAGGAGACCAAATTTTCTGATAAGGTCATCGGGGTGTTTCTCCCTTCCGGCCGCTCGATAGGCCGACTCGTCCGCCGTCAGAGAGGCAGCACTAGCGCGGTCATCAGAGTGTTTCGAGGAACACATCGCATACACTTGCGGTTTTCCAATCATGCTACGTCGACGTCATCTCTCACCGCACAAAGGGCCAGAATTTGGAAAGACGAGACGATCCATAGCACATACATTCCAGCGAAAGAGATGCTTGCCAACGCACCTGGGTTCCGATCGCTCCATGCGGCCAGAGAGACACACTTCGACGACACCTATGCCGACATCCTGGATCGCGCCTATATACCACCGTTACGGGGACCGACAAACAAGCAGTGGAAGCACATGCTCACTATCTTGAGTGACGCCATCGAAGGTCGCGTGACCGTAAAGAACGAGGAATTCTTCCTCAACAGCAGACGTGGAAACATCGAGTTCAGCCTGCTTTCGGAGGGAGTACGGAAGCTTGCTCTGCTCTGGATCCTGATCCAGAATGGTACGTTGAGTAGCGGGTCGGTGCTCCTTTGGGACGAGCCCGAGACCAACCTGAACCCGAAGCTCTTCCACCCCCTGATCGATGTGCTCCTGAATCTGCAACGCACCGGTGTACAAGTGCTCCTGGCGACTCACGACTATGTCATTCTCAAGGAACTTGATCTGTGCAAGAGAGATGCCGATCAGGTACTGTTCCACTCACTGTACAGGGACTCGTCGACGGGAGAAATTGACTGTCATTCCACGCCCAGTTATCTCGATATTCACCCAAACGCTATCGGTGACACGTTTGACCACCTCTACGACCGCGAGATCGAGCGCAGTCTCGAGCAGTCAAATTGATGGAGTTTCCAAACCGCTACTGCTCCGGAGAACTGAAGCTTTGAAAAGGAATATTCCGGCTCTAGGACCGAACGGTAAACAGTGGAGCAGTCGTTTCGTTCATCGGATTGGGGTCTTCGATATTGCAACGTGGAACCGCAAGTTTCCAGACTATCAGATTGTTCGATTGAGTTCACTGAACGGCCTCTGAAGGTGCGCGCCGTATCGCCTAACTGCGGCTCCAACTCGTCGAAATACTCCGTCAGCGCCTGGTTGATGAAGCAGATCTTCTTGCCGTAGGTGTCCGCTGCCGCGTGATCGCAGGCCCGTTTCCTGGCTCAGCTGCCGGCGCTCTGCAGGAGCGCAGCATCGCAGCCGTTTGACCGTTGCCGCGATTGTGCTACCATGTCGGCTCAGAGGGTTTCCGTGGCGAAGATCGGGATGATGTGGCGATGGCTGGCAGCCTGCGCCCTGTTGATGGCGCCGACGCTGGCGTTCGCTACCGGCGATGCGTAGCAGAGCGCGCCCGCCGGCGCTGGCGCCGGTGCGGCGATGAGCGGGCGGTTCAGCGAGGCGCCGATGCTGGCGGCCCGGGTCGCCGCCGGCGAGTTGCCTCCGGTGGAGGAGCGCATTCCGATCGATCCGGTGGTGCAGGAGATGCTTTCCGACGGCGTCGGCCGCTACGGCGGCACCCTGCGGGTGTCGGAGGCGATCGGATTCATGAACCAGCGCGGCGGCGAGCTGACCACCCAGATGCTCGACATCTACCTCCTGACCATGCACCAGGAGACGCTGGACATCGTGCCCAACATCGCCGCCGGCTACGCGGTGGCGGACGACGGCCTCACCGTCACCCTGGAGTTGCGCCCCGGCACCAAGTGGTCCAACGGCGACCCGTTCATCGTCGACGACCTGATGTTCGTGATGGAGGGCTTCGACACCTGGGCCGAGGCGCTGGTAGCGCACTGGGACATCCTCCGCGGCGAGGTGGGCCTCTGACCGGGCGCGACCGCGACGGCTTACGCACCTTCCCGGACGGCTCCAACCTGACCATCCAGGTTGCCGCGCGCACCGGCGGTCCGGTGGACATCAGCAAGCTGTTCGAGTTGGAGATCGCGCAGTGGGCGGAGGTCGACCTGGAACTGGATCAACGACGGCCCCGGCTCCGGCGGCGTCGGCCTGCACGGCGACTTCAACATGACCGGCAGCTACGATGAGTGGGAGCGCGCGCGCCGGCTGGTCGAGCGCGGCGAACGCAAGCTGTCCGACTACGGCGGCGCGCTGCTCGGCATCGAGCCGCCCGAGGAGTGGAAACGCTACTTCGACTGGCAGCGCCAGTTTCGCCTGTCCGAGTTCGGCTCCGGCGAGTGGTTCGAGCTGGCCCAGAAGATGTTCGACTTCACCGGCGACAACGTATTCGTGATCGGCACCGTCGGCGAGGCCCCCAACATCCTGCTCACCAGCAACGACCTGCGCAACGTACCCACCGAGTTCCCGGTCTCCAACACCGACTGGAAAGGCAACCTCATGTACTGGGCCGACCAACTCTGGCTCGACCGCTGACGGATGCGCCAGTCTCACCACCCCGAACGGCCTACCGCAACCGAGAATCCAGCCTCAAAAGTAGTCCAGGAGCAATGACGGACGGTGGCGATGGTGACTGTCACGATTGACCACCTGGTATACGGCCAGTACGCTCCGCAGAAGGGAGTTCCTTGAATCTCATGCAATCGTTCCTTGTGCTGTTCCTTGACCAGAACCGACCGCCTCTTCCAAAGAGTCTGGAGAAACACGCGATCGAGTTGGGCGACCGAGCCTACGTAGTCGGCGCAGGCTCCCTGGTGTCCACCGAAGAACTCGGCAAGGAGTTCAAGCTTAGCAAGGACCTAACCGGAGTAGTGGTCAGGATGGATGCTTTCTACGGCTATTCCGACAGCTCGACCGCCGAGAAACTGGACGCGCTGTCCAAGCGATGAGTGGTACCGAAATCCGCTCTCCCGGACCTCGACTAAACGGCTCCGGCGGCAGAGGAGAGCACACCGACGAAAGGCTCATGAGGCTGGAGACAGAGTTGGCTCACCTCGCCACACGCGAAGACCTGCTAGAATTTCAACACAAACTCGAGGGTGCGATCTCCAAGTCGGCGGACGAAGTGAGTAAGAGGCTCAATCGCACCGTGGTTACGGTGCTCGTAATTGTGGCAGGTTTGGCGACCGCCCTGATCGCCGCTGTGTTCAGGCTGCTCCCATGATGGCGAAGATCGGGATGATGTGGCGATGGCTGGCAGCCTGCGCCCTGCTGATGGCGCCGGCGCTGGCGTTCGGTACCGGCGATGCGGAGCAGAGCGCGCCCGCCAGCGCTGGCGCCGGTGCGGCGATGAGCGGGCGGTTCAGCGAGGCGCCGATGCTGGCGGCCCGGGTCGCCGCCGGCGAGCTGCCGCCAGTCCAGGAGCGCATTCCGATCGATCCGGTGGTGCAGGAGATGCTTGCAGACGGCGTCGGCAGGTACGGCGGCGCGCTGCGGGTGTCGGAGGCGATCGGCTTCATGAACCAGCGCGGCGGCGAGCTGACCACCCAGATGCTCGACATCTACCTCCTGACCATGCACCAGGAGACGCTGGACATCGTGCCCAACATCGCCGCCGGCTACGCGGTGGCGGACGACGGCCTCACCGTCACCCTGGAGTTGCGCCCCGGCACCAAGTGGTCCAACGGCGACCCGTTCATTGTCGACGACCTGATGTTCGTGATGGAGGACATGAAGTGGGACGACCGCGTCGATCCCGGCTGGCGCGCCGGTGAGACGCCCACCACCGCGGTCCGCGTCAGCAAGATCGACGACCACACCATGCAGTTCCACATGGCGCAGATCGACTACGTGGTCATTCCCGGCTGGACCACCTGGAAGGGCGGCAACTACGTGCAGTACGCGCCGAGCACGTTCCTGAAGCAGTGGCACATCCGCTACAACGAGGACGCCCAGAAGCTGGCCGAGGAAGAGGGCTTCGACACCTGGGCCGAGGCGCTGGTGGCGCACTGGGACATCCTCCGCGGCGAGGTGGGCCTGACCGGGCGCGATCGCGACGGCTTCCGCACCTTCCCGGACGGCTCCAACCTGACCATCCAGGTTGCCGCGCGCACCGGCGGCCCGGTGGACATCAGCAAGCTGTTCGAGTTGGAGATCGCGTAGTGGGCGGAGGTCGACCTGCGCGTGGCGCCGCGGCTGGTGGACGACGCCGCCTGGGGCGAGAACGGGTATTACGTTGCGCGCCCAAGGGCGCGGTGAGGGAGTACCGGATGCGGTGAGGATGGCGTAGGCGGAGAAGGGAACGGGGCATAAAGTGTGAAGCCCGCAGCGTGAGAGCTGCGGGCTTCACTTATTTACAGCCTGGCCGGCGGGAGACAACCGCCAGCCGAGGCACACGAGAGGCAGCGAGTGTTCCCAGGCGCAACCGAGGCACACGCGCTCCCGTTCGCGACGACGAACTACGAGGCGGATGAGGCCGGAACCCTACACGCCGTGCTGCCGTCACGATGCGTCTACGCCACCGGGGAGCAGACGGGAGCAGACGTGTGCCATGTTCGTCGATCACTACCGAAAGCGCAAGACCGGGCCGTGCTACGCGGTGGCGGTGGTGGGGTGCCGAGTGCATGGGCGGCGGCGCTACACGCTGTATCCAGCCGGACACTACCCGTACGGACGGGTGGCGGTGGTGGCGTACAGCGCAGGCGGAGAACTGTTGTGGGAAGCTGACAGTGGCGGGCCGCCGTGGCAGGCGACGCTGTTCGGGGCGGCGCAGGATGCCGCGCAAGGGCAGATGTGGCCGTCCGAGCAGAACTGGTGGCAACGCCGGGATGCGCGCCGGCGGCGAACCCAAGGACGGCGGTTGGAGATGGCTGGTCGGCTGACCGGGGTCGGTGGGGGGTTGAACGAGCGGGAGCGCGAGCAGATCGCGACGCGGTTGGGAGTGGCGACCATGACCGTGCTGTCGGGAGCGCGCCGCTGGGGGCGCAGTTGGCAGAGCCGCGGAGCAGCGATCGTGGCGGTGCTGGTAGCGCTGGCGTGCAGCGCCAGGCTGGGGGACCGCATGGGTGCGGCTGGTGCGGTCAGCGATCTGTGGGGGCCACCGCGCCCGCGGTTGGTGGCGCGCTGGGAGCAGGCCGGCAAGAGGTGGTGCTATTCCCCGAACGGCCCGCCGATCGGCAGTGGTGGCCGGGCTCGCGGCTTGCGTAGCGCTCGGCGCTCTACCACCTCAAGCCGACTTTCGTGGTGGCCTCACGGCCGCCTGTTGCTCCGGCGTTCTGTCAGGTGGCGCCCGCCGACCTGTTCGCCACGGTCGACGGCTACTGGGTGGTGCCCCATACCTTCCGCGACGGGTTCTGCGACGACGAGTACTGAGGGTCGAGATCGGAGCATCCGCTTCCCGCTGACCGGCAAGGCAACGCCGATGCACAGCCCGGCGCGCGCCGACCTGCTCGGTCGCCTTCCGGCCCCCCGTCCGGACCAGCGAAGCAGCCCACAGCCCCCGACCTCGTGTCGTGGTCTGTGGGCCGAATGCCAGCCGTGGCGCCAGGGAGGGCGCCACGGCTGGAGGTCACTGATTACGGACTCTGCCGCGACCGATGAGGCGGCGGCATGACGTGGCAGCGCTACCTCGCACGCCACCACGATCCGCGCCGGCACCTGTTTTCTGACGACACGATCCCGGAAGCCAAGGACTCGTCTTACCAGCAAGAAGATGCAGGTGATTCCGCGCAACGCGGTGCCCGTATACGGCGATGCGCTGGGATGGATCAGCGAACTGACGGATGAAGCGGGACTCATGCGGAGAACTCGAGGCGAGCCGCTAGCCGAGCCCGTGACATGGAAGCGGCGGATCGGTGGCCGGACCGGCATCACTGCGTCGCTTCCCAAGGGATGCTACTCGGACGATTCGCAGTTGCGCCTTGCCACCAGCCGAGCCATCCGAGCCGACGGCTTCGACGTGGAGGCATTCGCCAAGGTCGAGCTTCCCATATCGCTGAGTTACGCGCTGGGCGGCGGCAGATCTACGACCGCAGCCGCAGAACACCTCGCGAAGACTCGGGCGCCGTGGTTCGCCAATACCTTCAAGGGCTGGACCGCGTCACGAGGGAATGGCGCGGCGATGCGCGTTCAGCCCCATGTCTGGGCTGCGCGGACTCCCGATAATCCTGATAGCTTCCTCCCCGCTGTGGTGCGCAACTCGATCTGCACACATTCGCACGCGACCGGTCTCATGGGGGCGGTTCTTCACGCACTATGCGTCGCCCGTGCGCTAGGCGCCGGGCGGTGCCCGTCCCCTTACGACCTGGACACCGCCATAGAAGTTGCCGAACGTCTGCCGGAGATCATGGCGAACGATACGGAACTGGGGTATTGGCGCAGCACTTTCGAGCAGGAGTCTGGCCCTTTCAGCGATGCCTGGGCGCGCGAGGTGCAGAATACCCGAGATGCGCTTCGAGTCGTTGGCGCGACTGGCGCGGCAGGAGCACAACGCTACAAGGACATGGTAGACGGACTGAATCTCCGCGATCCGTTGTGTCGAGGGAGCGGGATGCTCACCGCAGTCGCCGCTGTGGCGTTGACTTGGTGTGAGACGCGCCCCATGGAGGCGATGCGCATCGCGGCAAACGAACTCGGCACGGACACCGACACCATCGCGACCATGGCGGGTGCCATTCTCGGTGCGGCTACTGAAGCCGATCCGCCGGTTGAGGTGCTCGATGCGGACCTGTTCCGATCCGAGGCTGCCCGGTTGGCCGAGATAGCCGACGGCGGCAAGCCACCGAACCATGCATATCCCGACCTGCTGCATTGGTCAGCGCCGATGATCCGGGCCGATGCGCTGATATGCTCGAAGGACAAGCGGTTGAAGGTTCGCGGATTAGGAAGTGTCGCCAAGCCACTCAGTGAACCGATCCCGGCACCGCACGGCGACTTCAGGTGGCAATGGATCCGGCTTGATTTCGGGCAAACGATGCTGATCAAACGCCGCTGTCACCTTGCGTTCGAGACCGCTGATGAAGGCGCAAAACGCACCCCTATTGCGGAAGCGTCCCGAACGTCGGCGGGCAACTCACGTCCGACGACGCCGACGGAGCTGTCCCAAATGGAGGATCCGGAGGACGCCTCGAGTCTCCAAGCGGTATTGTCATATGTGGAGGAACACATCGACAACGACACGAGTTGGGCGTACGCTCAGGCGCGTAGTGAGTAAGGGGACGCCGGGTGAAATTCATGAATTCGCGGGGAAGCTGATCGACCTCCTCCGGCACCCTCCCGCTGATCAGTAGAGCAAGGTAATACTCTGCGAGTTCCTGGCTCCACGCCTGTTGAAAGGCGAAGGCACGCGCAATCCGTTGCATGCAAGTACATCGGCGTACTGACTGGATGCAGATTAGGTGAAGGAACGCCGCGGCCGATCACATGGCGCTGTGATATACCCGCCGAGAGTGCGAGGCGAATCGAAACGCATTCGGGTCGCTATGAGTCTACTTCCGGCCACTACTCGGCGGCCACCTCCAACTATCCATCAACCCCAAAGCCAATCAAGGTCGGAGAAAGCGAGTGATCGCTGGAAGTTCTCGATGTTGTCCTTGACGTTGAGTATGAGGCACCGGTCATTGCCGCCGTTCTTCACGCCACGCAGTCCTCGGCCGATCATCTGGAAATAGAGGTTCGGGCTGTAGACCGGCCGTGCCACGATGATGGATCGAGTCTTCGGCGCGTCGAATCCTTCGCGGAATACGCCGTAGTTGACGAGCGCTTTGATCTCGCCTTGCCGGAAATCTTCCACCACGCTGCGTCGCGTAGCCGGCTCTGTGGATGCGCTTACTGCCCTCGATCGGACGCCGCGTATATTCAGAAGCGCCGCGACGGTCTGAGCATGCTCGACCGACGTAGCGAAGATCAATGTCGGCCAATCGGGTTTCACGTGCCTTTCGTAGGCGTCAATGATGCGCTCGGTCCGAGTCGGGTCCCTCGAGATGCGATCTTCGACGCTCCGGGGCAACCACGGAGTGGAGGCCGCTTGTTTCTTCTCTTCGCCGTCGAGGGAATACACGCCGCCGGCAATCGTTTCGTGATCGGCGCGCGCGAGCACGCGCATCTGCTGCAACTCGCTGATGACCTCCTGCGGATCGTCGCTTGCAAATGCCCCGGCATCGAGCCGGTTGCTGCCGTACCGGTGGACCAGTCTGGCGGTCTCCTCGGCATCGTGGCCCCGGTAGGGGGTCGCAGTCAGACCTAGCAGAAACGGCTCATCGGACCTCTTCCACCGAGTCAGGCCGATCTCCCGCATCACGGACGTGAACGTCGGAGCAACCGAGCGATGCGCTTCGTCGAAGACGACAACCTTGAAGTCCGCCAGGAATTGGTACTCGCCGGAAGCATCCGAGAGTTTCGCGTTAAGCGTCTGGATTGTGGCGACGATGACATGGAGCGTGCTCGTCGGTTGCGGCCTCGGCTGACCGGCCCACATCCTGGAAATACGCAGCCGCGCCGTCTCGGCACCGATGCTGGTCCATACCTGCCGCCACGCTTCAACTGCCTGCTCGCACAGTTCGTCTCGGTCCGCCACCCAGAGGATGCCACCGTCAAGGCCATCGCGACACATCGCGTCGACAACCGCCTGGACCGCAACGCGCGTCTTGCCCGATCCGGTCGGCATGCTGATTATCCCACGCCGCTCCGCGCTGTCAACGCTCGCATTACATAGCATGCCGCGAACATTCCTGACGATGATCTTTTGATATTCATGGAGTTCCGGCAGTGAGTACGGCCCTTCAACCTCCAGAAATGGGGGACGACGTCGGTTCCGCTCTCCGGCCCACTCGAACGAGAATCCGAGCGAGTGGACGAAATCGACGGCTTTCTCCGATCCCGCCCATCGCGATGGAGGGTCCAGACGTTCCAACGCGTCGCAACACTGCCGAAGCGCATCTGAGTGGTAGGTGGCGATGACGGCTTCGGCGATCTCGACGCCCGTCAGATTGACTGCTCCGTCCTTGATCAACATGGCGCACAGCGGAAGAGGCAGGCGCTTCTTCAACTCCGGTTCGCCTACCGCGGCAAGCAGCCGTTCGGCATCCGTAGAACATTCCTTAACAGCGGCCCGCCGCTGTTCGACTATGCGCTGGGTCTGATGGTTCAGTATCTCCCGGATTCGATATTCTGGAAGGCCAAGCTCCAGCCGTGCAGAGACCAGTCGCAGTTCGCGCTCGTTACTATCGTCTCCCGTCCGTGCGAGATAGACATTGGGCGAGTGGAAGACACAATCCTGCTCATCTTCACCAACAGTTATTCCTTCACAGCGTATGAGTTGGCAGGTCTTCCGATGCGCCGGAAGATAGTCTTTGAGGCCGGGCCAGACGTCGGGCAGCGGAACCGGGTTTTCTTCACCGATGAACTCCGGCGTCGGTTCCGCCAAGTCGAATGCGGCTCTGATCCTGCCGACCTTGGAGTGCATCATCAGCGTCCGCCAAGCTGCGTGACTCTCCGGCTGCTGTCCGAGTGCTTTTGAGAGCTGAATGATACCGTCTGACGTTCGGAGCATCCCACATTTCCGAAGCATTGCAATCGCTGGAGACTCGTACAGAGTTTTTGGGTAGCTGTCTGGACGAGTTTCGTGCTGCATCGTCCAACCCTGGTAGGTAGCATCGAGCGACAACAGAGCTTCAGTATAGCGCGTCTGGCCCTCAGTTGATAGTGTGCCAAGCAACTGTAGCGGACCGCTCCCGACATCTGATTGAAAGTCCAAATAGTAAGATTGCGGACTACTTGAGAGTGGCTGTTGCCGATACATTGCTTCGCATTCGGCTCGAAAGCACTCATACCATGGTTCGAACGACAAATGACGACCCTCGCATGGAGTGGACTCCAGACCAAGGACGCGCAGCAGTTCGATATCGGCTGCATGGTACTCCGTGTCCACGGTAACATCCTCGTCCCGCGTCCCGTCTCCAGGCACGATCTGGCCAGGCAACAGTACCGAATAAAGAGGCTTCCAGGCACGGGACCGCGTACGGATGAGAAGCTTCGACTCCCAACCCCCGTATTCCTCGATGATAGCCTTGGCGGCTTGCCCAACCTGGCGTGCCTGTACCCAGAAACTGACCAACTGATCCTTATTCGGATTCGCATGATCGCTCAGAACGGCCGTCGCCATCTGCTTGAAGCTGATTTCGGCAGACACGGGTTTGATGCCGAGCTGCTTCAACGCGGCAAGCACATCGCGATCCGATTCGAGTTCTGGATGTACGAGATGGACTAATGAATCTTTAGTCGTCTCGAGTCCACGGTCTAGCACCATGCCACCAAGAAAGAGATGCTCGGGATCAGGTTGCTGCCAGTCGCCTGTTGCGGTTACAACGATCCGCGCAAGGCATTCTCGACTTCGTTTCTCCAACGGCAGGAGCGCGGCCGTCCGGATTGCCGCCTTGGAAGCACCAATGGCATTCTCCGGATCCTGATTGTGCACGAGAGCCTCCAGCCACTGGGCGATCGTGGTCCGCGGCGCGCCTTCTGATTGCCGCCATCCGGATGGTTCGCCTTCGCCGTCAAACAGCCGGTCGATTGTCGCGAGCCGAGTGCGCGTGAGAGCCTTGTGATGGAGCCAGTTCGAAGGACGGCCCGGAGATGCCGCCCACTGTTCGAACGGCGCCAAGTCGATCGTGCCTTCGGTCAACTGCTTTGGAGGGTACTGGATCTCCCGAGCCGCGTGCAGGTCGCCATCCTGATCGGGAACGAGCTTTTGCTCGGAGATGCGGTCAAACAGGTGCTTGCGAAGCAGTTCGCTCTGCGGCGAGTCGCCGGCCTCGCGGCGGCGCGGCAGCGCATCCAGATGTGCGCCGGCGTCGGCGTGCGTGGAAAGTCCGGTTAGTCGGTCCGCGATCAGCTCCGCAGCCGCTTCGATCAGTTCGTCGTTGTACGTGCCGGAAAGCAGATTCTGGCGATCCTCGTTGGTCTTCCAGGGAGCATTCAGGATGCCTGCGGCAAGGCTCGCCGTATTGGTCGGGAAGAACGCCCAGAATCGACCTGGGGCAGCCAGCCGGTCAAGCGGCGCGGCCCACCAGATCGGCACCTCGTCGCCGTCGTCGAGCGATCTCCGATCGGCACGGGCATCGCTGGACAGCCGGTGGGTGCATTCGAAGAGCTTCCACCGAGTCGTCGTATCTCCATCGACTAGCCGGTATGCACCGTCGTCGCCCTCCAATCTCAGAGTTCGTTTGAGGTTCGACAGCTTATCGTCGAGCACTAAGTGGCGAACGTGCTTTACGAACAAGAGGAAGTCCGACGGGAAGTCACGCATCTGTTGGATGAGGCCATTGATTGCACCGGGCTTGAGCGGAAGCCGCACAATGTTCTCAGCCCACTCCATCAGCATGCGCAGAACGGGATCCTGTTCCCGGTACGCGCCTGGATCGATAGGTTCGGGCAGGCGGAGAGCCGGGTAACGTGAGGCGTCCGGTGCGACACCGCGTATCCGTTGCTGCGAAAGGCAGCGGTCGAAACGGAACGAGCCTGTGCGGCTGAAGAACTCCGGCGCGTCGGTAACGCCGAGCACGGACTTGAAGCCGACCCCAAACCGGCCGATCTGGGTGGTGCCCCGCTTGGGAGACAAGTGAGAGAACATCAGCGATTTCACGCCAGTAGGGTCGATCGGCTTCCCATCGTCGGCGCAGTACAGATAGGAATCGGTGAGGCGGATGTCGATGCGCCCGCCGCCCGCCGTGTCGGCCAGTGCGTCGGCGCTGTTCTGGATCAGCTCGAACAGTTGACGGTGGGCATAGCCGCCGCGAGCGGTATCCTCCTCATGGTTGGCGTGTTCATCCACAAAGGTTGGCTGGCGCTCGTAGGCGGCAAGGGTGTTCTCCGATTCGACAGTGACATAGGAGGTTACCTTCCCATCAGCTTGCCCAATCCAGTCGACGGGCGGTTGCGATCGATCACCTGCGGGGTTCACGAGCGCCGATAGTAGCGGCTGCCGCGAAACATCGCAAAGACGGGCGACGATTGAGTCCCCGTCACGCTTGGAAACGCAGATCACCGTCACGCCCAGTGCGAAATTCGGGATCACCGCACCGCCAGCCGCGGCCGATGATGCGCGGTCCCGTTCGCATAGGCGACTCCCCGCTCCGCAAGATGCGACGCCCGGTGCCAGGGCGCTCCGGCATGCCGCGTCGGCCAACGTCCCAAGCAGCAGAACGGCACCCTTCGGCCGGCCGCGACCCGGCTGGTCACTCAATTGCCCAATGGTCGATGGTAGATCGTGGCCCGCGGCCGGCTTGGCTTCCGCGCCGCCGTGTGTTGAGCAATCACCATCCGTTCCGGCGGCAACTCGCCTGTTTCAACTCCCTCACCTCCCGCCTCGTAGCTGTTCGAACTGGAGATCGCCCAGTGGGCGGAGGTCGACCTGCGCGTCGCGCCGGCGGCTGGTGGACGACGCCGCCTGGAGTGAGAACGAGGACGCCGACGAGTTCATGCTGCAGCCGGGCAGCATCGATGCAATTACCGATTTCTGGAACTGGATCAACGACGGCGCCGGCTCCGGCGACGTGGGCCTGCATGGCGACTTCAGCAGTTACGACGAGTGGGAAGAGGCGCGCGGGCTGGTCGAGCGAGGCGAACGCAAGCTGTCCGACTACGGCGGCGAGCTGCCCGGCATCGAGCCGCCCGAGGAGTGGAAGCGCTCCTTCGACTGGCAGCGCCAGTTCCGGATTGGCAGCGCCAGTTTGAGCCTGTCCGAGTTCGGCTCCGGCGAGTGGTTCGAGCTGGCCCAGAAGATGTTCGACTTCACCAGCGACAACGTATTCGTGATCGGCACCGTCGGCGAGGCCCCGCCATCCTGCTCACCAACAACGACCTGCGCAACGTGCCCACGGATGTACTGGGCCGACCAACTCCGGTTCGACCGCTACCCTCAAGGCTGACGCTGAGTACTGGCGCGAGGTCGCACCGGACGAGTCGCAGTTCGCGTTCCTTACTATCGTGTCCCGTCCGGGCGAGATAGACATTCGGAGTGAAGACACAACGCCCTGCGGAACGTTCCACCGAGTTCGCGGTCTCCAACACCGACTGCAGAGATAATCTGGTTGCGGCCAGGAGCCGCACTACGCTACCGTGAGGGGCGTGGAGGCAATCTATGCGCACGACCGCCTCAGACCGCTCACGAGAACAATATGACGCTCTACGTGCCGCCGGCTTGCGGCCCATTCAGATTTGGGTTCCCGATACCACACTATTCGGATTCGCCGAGGAGTGCCGCCGTCAGTCAGCACTAGTCGCAGCAGCCGACGCTGAAGATCACGATCTCATGGACTTCATGGAAGCCGCTCTTGGAGACGTAGAACGGCGCACTGAATGAAGCGCGGCGATCTTGTGACCGTAGCCTTGCCCGGAGATTTCGGGAAGCCACGGCCCCCGGCCCACGCGGGCCGTTTGACCGTTGCCGCGATTGTGCTACCATGTCGGCTCGGAGGGTTTCCATGGCGAAGATTGGGATGATGTGGCGATGGCTGGCAGCCTGCGCCCTGTTGATGGCGCCGACGCTGGCGTTCGCTACCGGCGATGCGGAGCAGAGCGCGCCCTCCGGCGCTGGCGCCGGTGCGGCGATGAGCGGGCGGTTCAGCGAGGCGCCGATGCTGGCGGCCCGGGTCGCCGCCGGCGAGTTGCCTCCGGTGGAGGAGCGCATTCCGATCGATCCGGTGGTGCAGGAGATGCTTTCCGACGGCGTCGGCCGCTACGGCGGCACCCTGCGGGTGTCGGAGGCGATCGGATTCATGAACCAGCGCGGCGGCGAGCTGACCACCCAGATGCTCGACATCTACCTCCTGTCCATGCACCAGGAGACGCTGGACATCGTGCCCAACATCGCCGCCGGCTACGCGGTGGCGGACGACGGCCTCACCGTCACCCTGGAGTTGCGCCCCGGCACCAGGTGGTCCAACGGCGACCCGTTCATTGTCGACGACCTGATGTTCGTGATGGAGGACATGAAGTGGGACGACCGCGTCGATCCCGGCTGGCGCGCCGGTGAGACGCCCACCACCGCCGTCCGCGTCACCAAGATCGACGACCACACCATGCAGTTCCACATGTCGCAGATCGACTACGTGGTCATTCCCGGCTGGACTACCTGGAAGGGCGGCAACTACGTGCAGTACGCGCCGAGCGCGTTCCTGAAGCAGTGGCACATCCGCTACAACGAGGACGCCCAGAAGCTGGCCGCGGAAGAGGGCTTCGACACCTGGGCCGAGGCGCTGGTGGCGCACTGGGACATCATCCGCGGCGTCGGCCTGGACACCCCCACCATGATGCCGTGGATACCGAAAGATATCAGCGCCCAGGTGGAGCGCTGGGAGCGCAACCCCTACTTCTGGAAGGTGGATCCGGCCGGGCAGCAACTGCCCTACATCGACGCCATCCTGACCACCCCGAGCGCCGACACCGAGGTGTTCAATCTGAAGGCGATCGCCGGCGAGGTCGACTGGGCCATCACCATGACCAACTTCGCCTCCCTGCCCGACTACAAGGAAAACGAGGAGCGCGGCAACTACACCGTCTCGCTGATTCCCGGCGTCGACGTGGGCCGCGCCTACGGGTTCAACCCCACCTACAAGGAAGACAACTACCGCGCGCTGTTCAACGACGTGCGCTTCCGCCGCGCCATGTCGCTGGCCCTGGACCGCGACGAGCTGAACGAGGTGTACTTCCTGGGGCTGGGCCGACCCACCGCGGCCACCATCCACTCCACCGCCCGCTTCTACAAGCCGCAGTGGCAGTGGCTGTGGGCCGAGCACGATCCGGAACAGGCCGGCCGCCTGCTCGACGAGGTGGGCCTGACCGGGCGCGACCGCGACGGCTTCCGCACCTTCCCGGACGGCTCCAACCTCACCATCCAGGTTGCCGCGCGCACCGGCGGCCCGGTGGACATCAGCAAGCTGTTCGAGTTGGAGATCGCGCAGTGGGCGGACGTCGACCTGCGCGTGGTGCCGCGGCTGGTGGACGACGCCGCCTGGGGCGACAACCAGGACGCCGACGAATTCATGCTGCAGCCCGGCGGCATCGACGCCATCACCGAGTTCTGGAACTGGATCAACGACGGTGCCGGGTCCGGCGGCGTCGGCCTGCACGGCGGCTTCAACATGACCGGCAGCTACGACGAGTGGGAAGAGGCGCGCCGGTTGGTCGAGCGTGGCGAGCGCAAGCTGTCCGACTACGGCGGCGAGCTGCCCGGCACCGAGCCGCCCGAGGAGTGGAAACGCTACTTCGACTGGCAGCGCCAGTTCCGCCTCTCCGAGTTCGGCTCGGAGGAATGGTTCGAGCTGGCCCAGAAGATGTTCGACTTCACCGGCGACAACGTGTTCGTGATCGGCACCGTCGGCGAGGCCCCCAACATCCTGCTCACCAACAACGACCTGCGCAACGTCCCCACCGAGTTCCCGGTCTCCAACACCGACTGGAAAGGCAACCTCATGTACTGGGCCGACCAACTCTGGCTCGACCGCTGACGCATGAGGCAGCAATTGGACTCGAATGGATAGGGCTTTCATCTATTGGGACGACTCCAACATATTCATCAGTGCACGACAGGTGGCCGCCGAAAAGGAAGGTGAGGCAGCCCGCTTTCGAATACGGATACACTTCAGGAATCTGCTTGAACTAGCTCGCGGCGGACGACAGATCGAACACGCGGTAGCCGTTGGCTCAATCCCTCCCGAATTGCGGCATGTCTGGAATCGCTTGGAGAGCGAGGGTGTCTCGGTTCACCTGCTGGAGCGTGGTGCCATGCAAGGCCGGGAACAGGGCGTGGACCAGACGCTGCAGACGGCGATGCTGCGTGATGCATTTGACTACAACGGAGATCCCGGGATCGTCGTGCTACTCACCGGCGACGGTGCCGGCTTTGATTCCGGTGTCGGTTTTCATGCTGACCTGGAGCGTATGCATGGCAGGAATTGGCGCATAGAAGTGATTTCTTGGCGTCATGGCTGTAACACCAGGATGCGCAATTGGGCGGAACAGAACGGCAGATTCATTGCTTTGGATGACTTCTACGAAAGCGTAACGTTTCTTGAGCCAGCCGCCCCTGGCCAGCCGGTTGCTGCCGCCCGCTATGCGGTTCCGATCGATCTCGGCAAGCGACAGTGACGGGCCGCTTGGTTTTCGACTCTGATCCTCAATCGAGTGCTCGACGATTTGCTGCCTATTGCCTCCCGTCCTCTGCCGGCCCAGGATCCCGACGTCGCGACATTCCGACGCCCGTGATCGCTTTCCCTAGCGCCCGAAAGCATCAGACTGTCAACGCACGAATGAATCCCATCCCCACCGCGGCTGGTGGACGCCGATGACCGGCAGCTACGACGAGTGGGACGAGGCGCGCCGGCTGGTCGAGCGCGGCGGACGCAAGCTGTCCGACTACGGCGGCGAGCTGCCCGGCATCGAGCCGCCCGAGGAGTGGAGGCGCTACTTCGACTGGCAGCGCCGGTTCCGGACTGGCACGCCAGTTGAGCCTGTCCGAGTTCGGCTCCGACGAGTGGTTCGAGCTGGCCCAGATGATGTTCGACTTCACCGGCGACAACGTATTCGTGATCGGCACCGTCGGCGAGGCCCCCAACATCCTGCTCACCAACAACGACCTGCGCAACGTGCCCACCGAGTTCCCGGTCTCCAACACCGACTGGAAAGGCAACCTCATGTACTGGGCCGACCAACTCTGGCTCGACCGCTGATGGACGGGGCTGGTGGTTCCTTGAAGTTGAGACATGAGCGATTCTGTGTCCGCCGCCCCTCATTTATCGGAGGCGCCTCGCGCGTTCTGGACCTGTTCGGCACCTTGCAGGAGTACAACAAGCCACCCACACCGCAGCTTGCCGACCACCGAGCGATGTTTGACGACTTCCGTGCAATCGGAACCGACCTTGAGCGGGTGATCAAGCGATAGGAAGAGGCCATAGCTGGCGGCACCCTTGGCAAAAAGGCGTAGCCGTCGGAAGACGACTCCCAATCGGGCAGGGTCGCGGCCCCATCGCCATGAGGTCAAACAACATTCGTTCTCATACCGCGGTCCATTTCCTCCAGCCGCCGAGCTTGAGCGGATAGAGCGGGTCGCTGTCCGACTACAGCGGCGAGCTGCCCGGCATCGGGCCGCCCGAGGGGTGGAAGCGCTACTTTGACTGCCCGCGCCAGTTCCGCCTGCCGAGTTCGGCTCCGACGAGTGGTTTCGACCTGGCGCAGCGTAATCTTGGGATATGGATCCAAGGTCTTACGATCGTCCACCGATTCAAAGGAGCGAAGGTGCCATTACCGACGGGGCCAACGTCATGGGTTGCGGGAGGAACCAATTCAAGCCGTAGATCGACCTGCCGCCGGTCCCACCGCGGCTGGACGGAGGTGGACGGAGGCTGGACGGCTCATCGTGATTCGGCTACGCTCCCCCTGCTGGTTCTCCATGCGTGTTCTGCAAAACGTGCGACCTACCTCCGAACAACTCATGATCCTGACGGATGACGGTGCGGGATTTCGTCTAATTCGAGGGGCCGCCGGCAGCGGTAAGACCACGGCGGCGCTTATGCGGATTCGACAGCTTTGCTCCGCTCGCCTCGCCCGCAAAGCGCGCCTTGGTCACGCCGAGCCAGTTCGCGTTCTCGTACTGACGTTCAACCGGACGCTGCGAGGGTATGTGGAACACCTTGTGGCCGATCAGGTCGTCCGTTCGAAAGATCTCCATCTGGCGGTCGAGACGTTTTCTAGTTGGGCGTTGAGTCAAGCTGGCGCACCGCAGAGGATCGGTTCTCAACAAACGTTGCTTCGAAAACTGTTGATGGATGCTGGAATCGTCACCGACCTCGACTACTTCGTCGACGAAATCGAATACATTTTGGGTCGATTCCAACCCGATGATCTTGGCAACTACATCGGCGCACAAAGAATCGGTCGTGGCCGAGCCCCGGTTGTCGGCCAACAAACACGCGCAAAACTCCTGACCGACGTGATCGTGCCCTACCAGAGGGAGAAAGCCCAACGCGGTGAGGCCGATTGGAACGATATTGCTCTCAAAGCCGTAGCGGCGCCAAGCCAAGGCTATGATGTGGTGGTTGTAGACGAGGTCCAAGATCTCTCGGCCAACCAAATTCGCGCCGTTCTCGCGCACGTGAAGGAAGACCATACCACGACATTCATCATAGACGCCGTGCAGCGAATCTACCCGCAAGCATTCCGCTGGCGCGAGATAGGTCTCTCCATTCGTCCCAATATGGTATTTACACTCAATGACAACCATCGCAACACAGCGGAGATTGCACAATTGGCCGCGTCCATCGCTCGTGGCCTTCCACAGGAGGAAGACGGCGTTGTGCCAAATTCGCTGGCAAGCGAGCGGCACGGACCCCCGCCGGAGGTGATTGTTGGAACGTACAGCTCGCAGTTGAACCACATGTTGAATCGTGTTCATCCGCTCCTTGCTCTGGGCCACACCGTCGGCATCCTTCAACCACTTGGAGGTGGGTGGTTCGACTTTATCCGAACGACCCTGCGGCAACTCAACATTTCCTTCTGCGAATTGACGCGACAGGCGGATTGGCCTACTGGACCGGAGCAAGTCG
Source organism: Spirochaetia bacterium (assembly GCA_965262935.1). GTDB lineage: Bacteria > Spirochaetota > Spirochaetia > SZUA-6 > Bin103 > Bin103. Next base: position 5,322,844 of record OZ253572.1, read on the forward strand.
CCTTGTCCACCTTGCACTCGGCCAAGGGGCTCGAATTCGATCATGTGCTGTTACCCGGACTGAATCAGGAAGTCACACCGCATGGCGACGAAGAAGGGCACGGTACGCTCGACTCGCTGCGGCGACTGATCGCCATGGGCATCGGCCGTGCAAGAGAGACCGTTTCGGTGGGATACAAACCCGGAGAACAATCCACGCTGATCGGCGTGATGGACCCGGCGACCTATAACTTGGTGGAGGTGGACTGATGCAAACACCCGGCCCCATCGAAGCCGGTCCACGGACGGCCGACCAGGTGGCGCGTCTGCCGCCGCGCCCGGATGTCGTGGCGGCAGCAGGACGACGGGGCGTAAAGGATGTGCTTCATTTCACCACCGTGAGCGGCGCTATTGGTGCATTTGCAGCAGGAGCAGTGAAGAACCGAAACCAACTGCGCGATGACCAGTACCTGGAACACGTGTACCGCCCTAACGCCCCATATCGCAAGGATAAAGAATGGCTGGACTATGTGAACCTATCGATTGCGCGCATCAACGACTGGATGTTCGAGAATTCTGAACGGTGGCACGTGGCGGAGGACAATCCATGGGTGATGCTGTCTTTCGATCCGGTAATCCTCGGGCATCGCGGCGTAGTGTTCGCGACGACGAACAACATCTACCCGGCGTGTCGCCGTGCCGAAGGGCGGGACGGGTTTGAGAGGTTGTTTGCAGACTCGGTTCGCGGACGCTATGACCAACAACACGACCGCATCGGCAAGCAAGCCGATTGGCCCACCGACCGCCAGGCAGAGGTGCTTTATCCCGGTCAGGTATCGTGTAAGTACCTGCAACGAGTCGATGTTCAGTGGGACGAAACGGTAGACAAGATTTACGGAATACTGGCTGTCCTCACTTTGGACGTGCCAGTCTATCATGCACCGGAGGTATTCGCGTGAAGGAAGGGTACCTGTTTTCTGACGACACGATCCCGGAAGCCAAGGACTCGTCTTACCAGCAAGAAGATGCAGGTGATTCCGCGCAACGCGCTGCCCGTATACGGCGATCCGCCCTTTGGGCGGCATACGGCGATGCGCTGGGATGGATCAGCGAACTGACGGATGAAGCGGGACTCATGCGGAGAACTCGCGGCGAGCCGCTAGCCGAGCCCGTGACATGGAAGCGGCGGATCGGTGGCCGGGCCGGCATCACTGCGTCGCTTCCCAAGGGATGCTACTCGGACGATTCGCAGTTGCGCCTTGCCACCAGCCGAGCCATCCGAGCCGACGGCTTCGACGTGGAGGCATTCGCCAAGGTCGAGCTTCCCATATGGCTGAGTTACGCGCTGGGCGGCGGCAGATCCACGACCGCAGCCGCACAGCACCTTGCGAAAACCCGGTCGCCGTGGTTCGCCAATACCTTCAAGGGCTGGAACGCGTCAGGCGGGAATGGCGCAGCGATGCGCGTTCAGCCCCATGTCTGGGCTGCGCGGACTCCCGATAATCCTGATAGCTTCCTCCCGGCTGTGGTGCGCAACTCGATCTGCACGCATTCGCACGCGACCGGTCTCATGGGGGCGGTTCTTCACGCACTATGCGTCGCCCGTGCACTAGGCGCCGGGCGGTGCCCGTCCCCTTACGACCTGGACACCGCCATAGAAGTTGCCGAACGTCTGCCGGAGATCATGGCGAACGATACGGAACTGGGGTATTGGCGTAGCGCTTTCGAGCGGGAGTCTGGCCCTTTCAGCGATGCCTGGGCGCGCGAGGTACAGAATACCCGAGATGCGCTTCGAGTCGTTGGCGCGACTAGCGCGGCAGGAGCACAACGCTACAAGGACATGGTAGACGGACTGAATCTCCGCGATCCGTTGTGTCGAGGGAGCGGGATGCTCACCGCAGTCGCCGCCGTGGCGTTGACTTGGTGTGAGACGCGCCCCATGGAGGCGATGCGCATCGCGGCAAACGAACTCGGCACGGACACCGACACCATCGCGACCATGGCGGGTGCCATTCTCGGTGCGGCTACTGAAGCCGATCCGCCGGTTGAGGTGCTCGATGCGGACCTGTTCCGATCCGAGGCTGCCCGGTTGGCCGAGATAGCCGACGGCGGCAAGCCACCGAACCATGCATATCCCGACCTGCTGCATTGGTCAGCGCCGATGATCCGGGCCGATGCGCTGATATGCTCGAAGGACAAGCGCCTGAAGGTTCGCGGATTAGGAAGTGTCGCCAAGCCACTCAGTGAACCGATCCCGGCACCTCAGGGCGATTTCAGGTGGCAATGGATCCGGCTTGATTTCGGGCAAACCATGCTGATCAAGCGCCGCTGTCACCTTGCGTTCGAGACCGCTGATGAAGGCGCAAAACGCACCCCTATTGCTGGAGCAAAATCCGTAGTTACTGAGGTCAGAGAGCCAGTGGTATCGTGCCCGTCAGAGCGAGGGGACCAGAATGCGTCCCAAACGTCCACGGACAACTCACGTCCGACGACGCCGACGAAACTGTCCCAAATAGAGGATCCGGAGGACGCCTCGAGTCTCCAAGCGGTGTTGTCATATGTGGAGGAACACATCGACAACGACGCGCGAGTTGGACGTGCGCTCAGGCGCGTAGTGAGTAAGGGAACTCCAGGGGAAATTCATGAATTCGCGGGGAAGCTGATCGACCTCCTCCGGCACCCTCCCGCTTGATCAGTAGAGCATCCAACGCACCTCCCCGGCCCACCCCAGCCCACCCCAGCCCACGCGGGCCCACGCGGGCCGTTTGACCGTTGCCGCGATTGTGCTACCATGTCGGCTCGGAGGGTTTCCATGGCGAAGATTGGGATGACGTGGCGATGGCTGGCAGCCTGCGCGCTGCTGATGGCGCCGGCGCTCGCGTTTGCTACCGGCGATGCGGAGCAGAGCGCGCCCGCCAGCGCTGGCGCCGGTGCGGCGATGAGCGGACGGTTCAGCGAGGCGCCGATGCTGGCGGCCCGGGTCGCCGCCGGCGAGTTGCCGCCGGTCGAGGAGCGCATCCCGTTCGATCCGGTGGTGCAGGAGATGCTCGCCGACGGCGTCGGCCGCTACGGCGGCACGCTGCGGGTGTCGGAGGCGGTCGGGTTCATGAACCAGCGCGGCGGCGAGCTGACCACCCAGATGCTCGACATCTATCTCCTGACCATGCACCAGGAGACGCTGGACATCGTGCCCAATATCGCCGCCGGCTACGCGGTGTCGGACGACGGTCTCACCGTCACCCTGGAGTTGCGCCCCGGCACCAGGTGGTCCAACGGCGACCCGTTCATCGTCGACGACCTGATGTTCGTGATGGAGGACATGAAGTGGGACGACCGCGTCGATCCCGGCTGGCGCGCCTCCGAGACGCCCACCACCGCGGTCCGCGTCACCAAGATCGACGACCACACCATGCAGTTCCACATGGCGCAGATCGACTACGTGGTCATTCCCGGCTGGACCACCTGGAAGGGCGGCAACTACGTGCAGTACGCGCCGAGCACGTACCTGAAGCAGTGGCACATCCGCTACAACGAGAACGCGCAGAAGCTGGCCGAGGAGGAGGGCCGGCTGGTCGAGCGCGGCGAGCGCAAGCTGTCCGACTACGGCGGCGAGTTGCCCGGCATCGAGCCGCCCGACGAGTGGAAGCGCTACTTCGACTGGCAGCGCCAGTTCCGGCTGTCCGAGTTCGGCTCCGCAGAGTGGTTCGAGCTGGCCCAGAAGATGTTCGACTTCACCGGCGACAACGTATTCGTGATCGGCACCGTCGGCGAGGCCCCCAACATCCTGCTCACCAACAACGACCTGCGCAACGTCCCCACCGAGTTCCCGGTCTCCAACACCGACTGGAAAGGCAACCTCATGTACTGGGCCGACCAACTCTGGCTCGACCGCTGACGGAAGAAGAGCGTAGCGGCCGGAAAACTCCTCAGCCGACCGTTCGGATATCCTTCCTCTTGTCGATCAGCAAATGCACCGCGAATACCCGTCGATGGTGGCGTGGCATCTTGAATGATGTTACGGGCAAACCCTATCCCGACCAGAACCGAAATGACGGAAACGTTGCGTGTGGATCATAGTTCGCCTTGTGCCTCAGTTCCTGTGCTATACAGGACAGGTTGGCAAAGTGCTTTATTTCTACCGGAAATCTCTCTATTTCGTCCTTCCTGCGGCAATGATTAAGTTTAAGTCCGCCGTATCCACCGCCCACGCCCGCGTCTACAATGTCGGAAACGACGAACCCGTATCCCTGCACGAGTTGGTCCGAACGTTGGAAGACGCGCTGGAGACTAAGCCGGTCACGCGCGAAGTCTCTATCCAACTTGGGCGCCGTACCCAGAACCTCGGCTGACGGTACCACCCTGCGCGAAGATCTCGGCTACACTGCCGATACACCCTTCAGAGAGGGCGTCGGCCCGTTTGCTCCGTGGTACCGGCACTACTTCGATACCTACTCCCGAGTTTCCCGTACTACCGAGACGCATCGGGCTTGAATATTCCTTTCTGACGAGCGGACCGCATCAGCCTCCCAACGGGCAGGCCGCTTGTTACGCTCGCGCCCACACGACCCAAGCTATACCGCCACATCCGGTAGAGGTATGGACGAATTTTCGCATCCCGGACATACTATCATTTGATGCATGCATCCAGTCGCTTCGCTCATTTCCTTTCCTACTGCCTCTTGCACCCTACTCTATTGGTCGGCATCGCTTCGAAGGTCACTCAGAAAGTACGTCGACGGCTCTTGCGCCGAAGCTCCGCTATCCTTGATTCCTGTGTAGAGCAACAGCATCTCCGTGCGAAAACTTGGTGTTCAACCCACGCGGTCAATATCGCCGATCTCTCTCGTCACCTTCCGTTTCCGTTCGTTGCCTTACGGGTCGAAGAGATCTACTCGGATTACATTACCGGCGCGCTCCTTCGCTCCAGAACGTGCCCCGATACCGTTGGCGGTTCGGCTAATCTCGACTTGCTTTTCTCCTTGGCAAGAAGCATCTCTGCCCGTCGAATAGTAGAAACTGGGGTCGCTTTTGGATGGTCTAGTCTCGCTCTTTTGTTGGCAATTGCAGACCGAGAGCGGGACTCCATCGTTTGCAGCGTCGATCTCCCATACCTCCGTCACTGGACCACTCCTTGGGTCGGTGCAGCAGTACCTGAGTCACTACACTTCCGCTGGCGCGTGTTTCGTATGGCAGACCGTCAGGGACTACCTAAGGCACTTCAAGCAGCCTATCCCGTAGATTTCGCACACTATGATTCCGACAAGTCAACCTCAGGTCGGCTGTACGGGTATTCGACCATCTGGCGGTCGCTACGTGGCGGTGGTATACTCGTCTCCGATGATGTTGGCGACAACCTAGCGTTTAAGGAATTCGCAGAGATGGTCGAACGAGCTCCGATCGTAGTTGAATACGATGGAAAATTCCAAGGCATATTGGTGAAGTAGTGACGATTCACTGTACATGCTCGATAACTGCACCGTTCATCTTCGAGATTGAAACCGATGAACCCACCAACATTTGCCTTGGTCAAGCGAACGTGCGGCCGTCCTTAGCCTGATGAAGATCGAACTTGAATCAGTGTTCAAGCGGTGTCAAGGTTATTCGATGGAGCGTATTGCTCCGTATGTCGCTGGCCCTGGATCGGGGCGAGTTGAACGAGGTCTACTTCCTGGGCCCTCGACCGGCCCACCACGGCAACGATCCAATCCACCGATCCGCCGGACGAATGGAAGCGCTACTTCGACTGGCAGTCCCAGTTTCGCCTATCCGATTTCAGCTCCGGCGAGTGGCTCGAGCTGGCGCAGCGCACGTTCGACTTCACCGGCGACAACGTGTTCGTGATCGGCACCGTCGGCGAGGCACCCAACATCCTGCTCGCCAACAACGACCTGGGCAACGTGCCCACCGAGTTCCCACGAGTTCCGGTCTCCAACACCGACTGGAAGGGTAACCTGATGTACTGGGCCGACCACTTCCGTTTCGACCGCTGACGGACTGCGCTACGAGGCGGCACCGGGCGGCCCATTCCGGTGCCGAGCAGCATAAGACTATTGCCTCAGCGGCTGTTTCGGCCCATACTGAGTCCCATTGTGAAGGTTCTCATTACCGGCATCGCCGGCTTCATCGGCTTCCACTTGGCGCGACGCATGGTCGAGTTCGGGCACCGCGTATTCGGAATCGACAACCTCAACCGCTACTACGATGTCCGCCTGAAGCTGGACCGGCTGCAAGAACTCGGGGTCTCATGCACCGAAGACCACAGTCCGGAAACGATGACTGCGGACTCGGGGCTTCGATTCCGGCGCGTCGACCTGACCGACGCCGAGGCGGTTGCCACCCTCTGTACGGAAGAGCGCTTTGACGTCGTATGCCATCTCGCCGCCCAGGCCGGCGTCCGACACTCCTTGAGCGATCCGTTCGCGTATACGGCGAACAACGTGCACGGCTTCCTGAGCGTGCTTGAAGCGGTACGCCAGACCCCGGTGCGCCACCTGGTCTACGCCTCTTCCAGCTCGGTCTACGGCCTCGACCGCCACGTCCCCTTCAGCGAGTCGAGCGCCGCAGACCATCCGGTCAACCTCTATGCCGCTACCAAGCGCGCCAACGAGCTGATGGCGCACAGCTACTCGCACCTGTTCGGCATCCCTTCGACCGGATTGCGCTTCTTCACCGTCTACGGCCCCTGGGGCCGGCCCGACATGGCCCTGTTCTCGTTCACCCACGCCATCCTGAACGGCGAACCGATCGACCTCTACAACCACGGCAACATGGAACGCGACTTCACCTACGTCGACGATGTCGTTGATGCCGTGTTGCGGGTAATCGATCATCCACCCGAGGGTGCCGCGGACTGGGACGGGCGCCAGTCCGCCGTATCCCCCGCCCCCGCCCGCGTCTACAACGTCGGCAACGGCGACCCCGTGTCCGTGCTCGATCTCTTGAGCGCGATCGAGCAAGCACTCGGGAAGAAGGCCATCGTTCGCGAGGTGCCGATCCAACCCGGCGACGTCCCGCGGACCTGGGCTGACAGAACCGCGCTGCGTGAGGAACTCGGGCATGCCGCCCACACGCCTGTCCGCGAAGGGGTGACTCAATTCGTCAACTGGTACCAGCGAAGGGTATCAGTGCTCCCTCGCGTATCCCGATCGCAGATCTGTCCGTAGCAACCTCACACTCAGGGATTAGCGAGGACCGCAATGCCGGACGCTGAGGAGCCGGAAGACTCCTGAAGTCGCGACTATATACTGTCATTCGGGCGCCGTTGTTCCTGAAGTGCTGCCATCGCAGATCTCGTGCTTGATTGTCTTCACTAGAGCCTCTCGCAGCCCAACCGGGGGACGAAAGCCTGTCGCCATCACCCGCCTCGTGGAAAACGTGGTCGTGCTGCAGAATTTTTTGACGCGCAACGCGCTGATCGGAAGTCGCATCCCCGTGAAGGCAGATGCCACGTCGCAAGCGACGCCGGATAGGTAGCCGACGAAATATGGAATCCGCAAACCAACAGCCGGTGCTCGACCCAAGGCAAGTTGTATCGTCTGGACGAGTTCCTCCATTGAGAGATCTGGACCGTCGACGTAGTTGAACACGTGAGTACCGGCTCCCAAGCCGAGGACATGCGCCAAGAAGGCGCAGACATTGCCAACGTAAGCCATCGACTTCCGGTTGCGGCCATTGCCCACCATGGCGAACCGGCGCGTCATGATCTGACGCAGAAGATAATAGACGTTCCCGCGGTTTCGCTCGCCGAAAACCACCGTCGGGCGCACGATTACCAGAGAGCGCCTCGCCGGGTCCTCCTCCTGCCACTCACGATAGACCTCCTCCGCACGAAGCTTTGAACGGCCGTACGCATTCGACGGCTCAGGCACCTCCTCCTCAGATGTTCCGAGAGTAGCATGACCATACACCGCGACCGAGCTGGTAAAGATGACCTGCACCACCCCGACCTCACGACAAACATCGCAGACGTTGACCGCGCCATTCACATTCACGTCATCGTACAGTGAACCCGGCTTGACGTCGTCACGATGCACCGCAGCAAGGTTGTACACGACATCCGCCCCTTCCAGCGCGGCCGCCACAGAATCACGATCCCGAACATCGGCTCGCCGATGTGTGAACCCCTCAGACTCGGGTGGAACCATATCAACTATTCTGACGTGGTACCCTTCGGCCTGAAGTACCGTGGCCAACCGTTCCCCTACGAACCCCGCGCCACCTAGAATTGCAACTAAGCGCATGACTGTGCTAAACCCTCTCTCAACGATACCTGACCTGAAGCCCTCATCCTCCCACGTCCATAAGAATCCTTCAAGAATGAACAACGCCGGCTGGCATCTAGAGCAACGTTGCCCGAGGTTCCATCGTTGCGGGCGTCCCAACTAGGCACCAACTCGCGCCGATTGCATCGATCATGTACACGCGCCACTCTCAACTAGAGCCATTGCCAAGACACTCGCTTCCCGTGTAATCTCTCCAAGTGCACGTCACCGTCATCATGAACACCGCCTCCGGCGTCAGAACGCGACGGGCGGACCTTATCCGCTTCCTTCAATCGATTGGACATATCGTCACCGTCGTGTCGGCAACTGACCGCACGGCGGACGACCTGCGGACCATGGGCGTAACTTTCGTCCACTGGCCCATCTCCCGCCAAGGACTAAACCCCTTTGCCGAGGCTCTCTCGTTACTGTCATTGCGAAACATACTGTTCCATTTGCAACCGCATGTTATACTGTGCTTCACGCTGAAGGCGGTGCTATATGGATCCCTAGCAGCGCGCACTATCCCCCGTAGCACCGTGTTCAGTGTATTCGCTGGCCTAGGACACCTGTTTAGCGACGACTGTTCCATGCTGTTGCCATTTCGCCCCCTAATTCAGACCGTTTTCAGATATGCGCTAAAAAACAACCCCGTCGTGTTCTTTCAGAATCCAGATGATCTCGAACTATTTGTTACACGCGGGATCGTTCCCCAAAGGCGTACCTACCGATTATATGGCAGCGGTGTTGACACGGCTCGCTTTTCTCCGAACTCCGATCGTGTCCCATCTGCTCGTACCACCTTTATTATGATCGCTAGGTTGATCAGACCTAAAGGAATCCTCGACTACATTCAAGCTGCTACCATTCTGAAACGCGAGGGCTACGATGTGCGTGCACTACTCCTAGGACCGTTTGACGACCACCCCACGGCCATTGACGCATATACGATTCACGCATCGGAGGCTTCTGGCGTCATCGAATACCTTGGCAGGACATCCGACGTCCGTCCTTACCTCGATAGCGCCGATGTATTCGTACTGCCATCATACTACCGTGAAGGAACTCCTCGGTCGACCCTCGAAGCCATGGCAATGGGGAAGCCCGTTATCACAACGGACGCCCCCGGCTGTCGAGAGACCGTGATCCATGACAGCAACGGCTATCTGGTTCCGGTCCGTGATCCCGTAGCTTTGGCCGGAGCCATGCGCAAACTGGTCGGCGCTCGAGACCAGATTCGAATCATGGGCTTAAGGAGCCGGGAGCTCGCCGAAGAACTGTACGACGTGGACAAAGTCAACGCCCATCTATGGCGCGAGATAGATCGGATACTCGAGCCCGTCAACCCAACGGTCAACCCGTAAGGATGCGCAACCCATGATTGACCAAGCCTTCCACACCGAGGTAGGAGCCGGTATGCGTTTCCGGTTTGGAAGGAATTGGAAACGTTTTCTGGAGACGCTTTCCGATAGTCGCATCAAACACGCCGAGCGTGCGACCGTCGAAATGCTCGGGCTGTCCCATCTCGGTGGCAGCGCTTTTCTCGATATTGGATCAGGGAGCGGACTGTTCTCTCTCGTTGCTCATCGACTCGGCGCAACGGTACACTCGTTCGACTACGACCCATCGTCCGTCGCGTGTACCGCTCAATTGCGAGATCTCTATGGCGGCGGTGATCGCCGGTGGCATATCGAACGAGGGTCTGCCGTCGATCAGTCATACATGGAGTCGCTCGGACAATTCGACATCGTATACGCTTGGGGAGTACTTCATCACACCGGCGATCTATGGACCTCACTGGAGTATGCGGCGTCCCGGGTCCGTGCAAAAGGTTTCATCCTGTTGGCCATCTATAACGACGAAGGCTGGAAGTCCAGGCTGTGGCGCCGAATAAAGCGCGTCTATTGTTCCGGTCTATTCGGTCGTCTCGCTGTCGTCAGTACGATATTCCCTTATTTCTTTCTTCGTCTCTTGATCGCGTCATGTGTGTCAAAGAGGAGCCTGTTTGCAAGTTACGATGTCAACCGAGGGATGTCATTGATTCACGATTGGCACGATTGGTGCGGCGGGTTACCATACGAAGTTGCGTCCGTCGAAGCCGTCTTTCGGTTCTTTTCGATGAGAGATTTCATTCTGCGAAATATCCGTACGACTAACGGCCACGGAAACAACCAGTTTCTCTTTCAGGCGCTGGCATCGCACAACGACGGCTCAGCCGGGGCAGCAACCTGATCTATCGATGACCGCGCGTACGAACATGGGCCTGAGTGCGAATGGGCGCCACTGATGAGGGTCCGAGGCGGATTATGAAGATCCTTTGCGTGATTCCGTCGCTTACGCGCGGCGGCGCAGAGCGAGCGTTGTCGCTGCTCACGCACGACTGGGCCAAGTGTCACGTCGTCGTCGTGGCTGCGTTCGATGCTTCACGCCCCGCCTACGACTATGACGGAAGGATCGTCCACCTTGGATTGCGACTACCGGGCCACGCACTGGGGCGTTTCCACGTCGCGTTAGCGAGTACGCTCCGTCTCATTGAGCTGTTTCGCGCCGAGCTACCTGACCGGATTATTACGTTCATGGAACCGGCGAACTTTCCCGCCATTCTCGCCAGCGTCGTGGTGGGTACTGTAGACCGTCTCGTCGTAAGTGTGCGTCAAAACCCAAACATTCTCCCTCTACCGCGGCGACTGCTCATGCCCTGCTTGTACCGCCGCCCGTCGGCGGTTGTTGCAGTCTCCGATGGTGTCCGACGGGCACTCGTGGCGATGGGTCTACCGGCGGACCGCGTTACCACCATCCCGAACCCCGTAGCGCTTCCGGAAACCACCCGGAGCCCTGCTGCGCCATGTGCACGAGGCCGGTTCGTGCTGGCTGCCGGGCGATTGATTCGGGCGAAAGGGTTCGACATGCTGTTGCATGCATTTTCCCACGTAGAACCCCGCAGTCTCCACCTCGTGGTACTCGGTGACGGACCGGAACGCGGCGACTTGCTAGCCCTCGCGCGGCGGCTGACGATCAGTGACCGCGTATGTTTCCCCGGTGCCGTTTCGGATATCACGCGTTGGTATCGACGCGCCAAGTGCTTCGTACTGAGTTCGCGTAACGAGGGCTGGCCCAACGTTCTCGTGGAGGCGATGGCGGCCGGATGCCCGGTAGTGAGCTTCCGCTGTGACTATGGCCCAGCGGAGATCGTCCAGGACGGAACCAGTGGTTTACTCGTAGCGCCCGGCGATGTCAACGCTCTTGCGCACGCAATTGCCCGCGTCGTCACCGACGGCCGACTGGCCGCGGCTCTCTCGGTTGGCGCGGCAAGCCGTGCCGCGTGGTTCGCCTCCCAATCAGCGGCGCCCCGCTGGCTCAGGCTGTAGCCGATCGCCCCCAAGAGCCCATGATCGGCACCGTCGCTGCCTGCGGCTTCCTTCTGTCCCTGCTGCTCATCCGCGACCAGCGGCAATCTGCTATCCTCGTCGCTGCGTTTGTGTTTCGCATTGCGGTCAGCGGCGTTCACGTGGCGGGGTTCGCACTCCCCGATTCACAGTTCGATGCACGGACCTTTGAGCGCCTCGCTTGGCTCTGGGCTCGCGACGGCCGCTTTCTCGACGATTTCACCATGGGGTCCTATCTGTACTCGTGGCTCAGCAGCGGGATCTACCTTGTCTTCGGACGAGTTCCGTTTCTCCTGCACGTCATTAATTCGTACTTCGGGACGCTTGCGATCTACTTCGTCATGCGCTCAGCACGACTGCTCTTACCTGACACTCGACTCGATAGAACCGTTGGCTGGACCCTGGCATTCTATCCCTCAGTCGTACTCTATTCGGTGCTTACCATGCGAGAAGCTCCTCTCGCCCTTGCGCTGAGTATTTCAATCTATCTGCTGCTCTATTGGGTCACCACCCGTCGCATCGCCTTCGGATTGGGAGCGCTATCCTTCATGATCATCGCCCAATTATTACATACCGGAATGATCGGCGCGACACTTGCCGTCCTGTTGATCTACTCGCGCATCTCCGTACAATCGGTCACCATCCGTGACAACTTGAGGCCGCTGGCACTATTCGTGGTCATGGCAACCGCAATCGGCGTGTTGCAGTTCAGCGTGCGTACGGGTGTAGGATTAGAGAAGATTTGGGGGCTCATACGAAACTTCGACGTTGATTTCATAGCGGTATGGCAGTCCAGCACCGCAAGGGGTAGAGGAGCGTACCTTTCCGGTGTCGAGATCGATACATGGTTGGACCTGATTTGGAATCTTCCCCTTCGGGTTCTGTTTTTCCTCGGCAGTCCATTCATCTGGATGGTGTCCGAATTTCGCGATATCCTCGGGTTGCTGGACGCGCTCGTGTTCCTCTGCATCGCCACGAGAATCATACTCGACATCAAGCAGCGCCCCTTCCTGACAATCGACGTATACCTTTCGGTAGCGCTAGTGGTTGCGGCGATTGTAGCACTATTCGCGCTCGGTACGTCCAACTACGGAACCGCGTTTCGTCACCGCGCGAAGGTTTTCCCTTGGCTGTTATTGCTCTACCTCTATGGAAACGCCATACGCTTGAATTCTTCGGTCGTACCCCGGCATCGCCGCGGTCACCGTTACGACGAATCGCACCACCGTGATTGAAATAGACGATTTGGTCGCGGATAAAGCAACCGAATGTGCGTCTTTCGCACACTCGTTTCGGACACCAGAGTGTCACGACCAACACGTTGTCCTATCCCAATACTACGCAAACGACCGAACCGGAACCTGAAGGCGGCAGTTGTCGCGTTGTCGCGTAACCTCTTATCTGGAACGTCTCCATGCTTTTTCCCTCCACCCTTCCGATCCGAGGTCGTTGAGATAGTAGATGAGCGCAACCGGAATCAACAACAAACACATTATCTTTGCCCTCCCTTTCCGTAGCTTTCTCACTTTCCGGAAGGCGGACTCTCTCACGTGAAGGGAAAGACGCACATAGTTAACTGCGTAGCGAATGAAGTCTTTCGGAGCATACCGCATGTGATCAAGATGTTCGTTTAGGGCGACGCCACAGAACACCAAAGAAGTGTACGCATTCTTCCTCACACTTCTGCTCCCACAGAGACTTCCCTCGCTGACGAAGTAGCGGAGCAGAGGCTCGTTTACGTATCGTGTCTTGTACTTGCGTGATATGCGAGACCACACTACGCCCTCGGGGATGTGCGTCATCCGCTTACTCGGCACCGGAAACGGGTATTGCATCATTACGTCGGTTCGTTGGAACTCGAACTTCTCGCGTCGTAGCTTCCAGCGATAATAGCAAGATAGATAGTCCGAATCTGTGACACTATCCTCGAACCAGTTACCGACTACCTTCCCACTCTCGTCTACGCACGGCACACTTATGCCCGAGAACTCCATCCGCTTTTCTTGCGGTATCGTTTCCCAAAAATGCTTCAATGCTTCCAGTGCATACGGTACACAGCTATCGTCGGAATCGAGCGTGAGAAAGAGGGTGCCTCGTGCATTCGGCACGGCATGGTTATACGCAACGTGTTTTCCTTGATTCGGCTGATATAGGTAGCGTATCGGGAAATCAGCTTCTTCGCACCAATCGGACACAAGCGTTTTCGTGCCATCCGTAGATCCGTCGTCGACTACCAACCACTCGAAATCGCGGAAGGTCTGCGACACCAGACTGTCGTACACACGGTACAGCGTATGGGCGCGGTTGTATGTCGGCGTGAACACGGTGAACAAGCACTCATCGGGCACGTCGCTGCTCCCTGTGACTATCAATTCTGGACAATCCGTTCAGCCAGAGGGGTGCGATCTTCTCCACCGAGAACGCTCTCGCACGCTGCATCCCAACCTTCGCGAAGTGCGCACGGAGTTCGCGATCCGATACCACTCGTTGAATGGCATCGGTTAAGCCGGCAGTATCGTCTTGCGACACGAGCAATCCGCTTCTGCCGCTTTCTAGAATCTCCGCGGGACCGTACGGGCAATCGAAACTCACCACCGGACATCCGTTGGCCATCGCCTCGACGACAACGTTCGGTGATCCTTCGGAGTGTGATGCCAGTACGAAACAGACCGCGCCACGGTACCATGCGTCGACGTCCGATACTACACCAGGAAGGTGCGTGCGGGCTGTGATTCCCAGTTCTTGCGAAATCGCCAGCAGCGCAGCTCGTTCCGGCCCGTCCCCAAGGATTACGAGGTCTATATTCGATTGATCTACCCCGATCTGAGAGAACGCCTTCAGCAAGCGTTCGAAACCCTTCTCCCGTTCGAGCCTTCCGACCCCAAGGATGTAGCGCAGTGGAGAATCCGCGCGAGCCGAGGTTGTCACGTCAGTGCGCCTGAAAACTGGATTGGGAATTACCGACAGTTTTCGTGCTGGCAGCCCCAACTTCTGCAACGCGCACCTCACTCCATAGGAGGGAGCGACGACACGCTTGGCAAGCCGATAGACTATTGGAATCAAGAGTCGATGTAGACCGGGGATCGCTGCCGGATTGCATCGCACGCTGACGGACAGCCGGTCCAACAACCCCGTCGCAGTGGCGGCCACGATCGTGGGATAATTTGCGCTCTCCATGAACGATACAATCCGGTCAGGACGTTCCCGCCAAAGAATGCGCGCAATACGTATGGAGCGCAAGAGCGCGTTATAGAGTTTCATCACTGGACTCCGGAGCGAAGGCGCACCCAAGTCAGCGACCACTCCCCCGTGTTCGTACGCCGGGCGTGAAGCATCGAACAGTGCGATCAATACCTGATGACTCTTGACCCACTCACGGGTCAGGGTGGACACGACGCGCTGGGCACCGCCTCTGGCCAAGGAATTGATCACGATCAGGACCTTCATAGAATGGTTCCACGACACCGGTTCTCTTCCAGCCAAGCCTGAAACATCAACACTGTCCACAGTGATGCGTCCCATCGTCTCCTTCCGGAAACGTGTTCGTACCATCGCTCCCTGATTGGTGCGGGGTGAAAGTACCCGTCGGTCCCCAATCTGCGCTCGTCGAGTAGCGCTTCCGCCCAATCTCTGAGCGGGCCTCTCAGCCAGCTTGCAAGCGGCACTCCAAACCCCATTTTGGGGCGGTCGACAAGCTCAGGCGGGACATAGCGGTGTAGCACCTGACGCAGGATCCACTTCCCTTGGCGCCCACGAATCTTCACCGAGAGCGGCAACCGCCAGGCAAATTCCACGACGCGATGATCCAGGAACGGTGCGCGAGTCTCCAGGCTCACCCCCATCGCTGCGCGGTCTACCTTTACCAGGATGTCGTCGGGAAGATAGGTAACCGCGTCGACTGCCATCATTCGGCTCTCGATGCCCGCCGCGCTCGGCCACGACACGGGGTCGGAGAGGTTCACTCGGCGTTCCGAGACGTGCCGTACCACGGCCGCCGGGTCCCTCCAGTGGGAGACGAGGACATGATACAGCTGCTCTTCCGTCTCGAAACCAAGAAGCTCTGCAAGCTTGCGTGCCCGGTCGAACACTTTCAACGCATTCGCCCAATGGACGGGAACAGCATTGATCGCTCGCCCGCACAACCGCCGCAACACGGGAGGAATCAGAGAAAGGACGCTGAGGATATCACGCATCCGGAAGTAACGTTGGTAGCCGCCGAACAACTCGTCGCCGCCGTCTCCAGACAGAGCCACTGTCACGTACCGCCGCGTCATCTCGGCGACCAGAACAGTTGGAATCTGAGAGGAATCGGAGAACGGCTCATCGTAAAGCGACGGTAATCGTGGGATCACATCTAGCGCGTCCCGAGGCGACGCATACAACTCGTGGTGCTCGGTGCCGAGCCAACGTGCCACCTCTCTGGCATGAACCGCCTCGTCGTAGCTCGAATCCTCAAACCCTATGGTAAAGGTGCGTACCGGCCGCGACGAGTTAGCCTGCATTAGAGCGACGATCGTCGTGGAGTCGATCCCGCCGGAAAGAAACGCGCCCACCGGGACGTCGGCTGCCACTTGCGGAACTACCGCCTCTTCCAGCACGTCGTGCAGAGCCGTAACCGCGTCATCGGCTCCGCCTTCGAATGGGCGCTCCCGGCCCCGCTCAATCGCGTCGTCGAGGGACCAATAGCGCGTTGGTTCCGGCAAGTCCGAACTAGCTCCTGGTCGCCCCAACTTCAGCTTGACGAACGATCCGGCGACAAGCTTGCGAATGCCGCGATAGATCGACCACGGAGCCGGCACGTAGTTGTGCCGTAGCAACGGGAGTAAGGCTTCCCGGTCGACTTCACCCGCAAAAGACGGATGCGCCACCAGCGCCTTGAGCTCAGATCCGAACATGAAGACACGATTCTGCCACCCCCAGTAGAGCGGCTTCTCGCCCAGCCGGTCGCGAGCGAGATTCAGAGTCCTTTCCTGTCGATCCCACAACGCGAAAGCGAACATGCCGATTGCACCGTGGAGCGCACGCCGCAGGCCGAAACGTTCAATCGCCGTGAGCAACACCTCTGTATCGGAACTTCCAATCCACGAACTCGCAGTCGAGAAACGAGCGTCGAGCTGCTTACGGATGTCTGCGTGGTTATAGATCTCACCATTGAATACGATCACGTAGCGTCCCGAAGACGAACACATGGGCTGATGGCCCGCCGGTGACAGATCAATTACGGCGAGACGACGATGAGCCAATGCCACGCCCGCGCCGGCATCTAGCCATACGCCGTCGTTATCGGGCCCGCGATGTGCTATCGCAGCGGACATCGCCGACAGAATCGACCTCGCCGCCGGGGCTGAGAATCCGTCAGGCTGAACGAATCCGACGATACCGCACACGCTAGCAAGACACCTGAGAGAATCGAAACAACACCAGCGACATCATTGCAGAACTCGCCGCGTGCGACTACCGCATCGACCGCTGTAATCCCGGATAGCGTCAATCCTCGTTCTCTTCTCGCCGCATGCGAGAACCTGCGCCTTCACCACACGCTCGACTCGACGCCGGTAGTTTCCGATACGCGAACAGCATCAAGTAGCCAAGCGACAACGCAGACACGGCCGATGTCGACAAGGCGATCCCGACAACACCCCATAGCTCCATGAATATCAGATTGAGGACTACGTTACTCGCCAGACTTATGGACGCGGCGATCATGAGCACCTGATTCTTGACCAGTGCAGAAGCCAGTCGCACAAACATCGTGCCGCAGATATAGAACGGGATCTGGACGGCATACGCTGCCTGAATCCTGCCAACCAGCCGACTGTCGCCGCTGTCAAACATTCCACGTTCAAGAAATGTGCTCACAATTGCATGCGAAAGAAGACAAACTAAACCCGTCAGAACCGGGGTAGCAAAGAAAATCCTCCTAGTGTAGTAGGATAGGAGCCTCCGCAACTCGCTCCAATCCTCGCCGTCGACTAAGCTGGAGAAAAATGGTAGTACCGCTGTCCCGAGACCTCCAGCAAGGACATGAATCACCACTGCCACCAGCCTACCGCCGTAGTTGAGCGACGCCACACTGCCGGGTGCAAGAGACGCCGCCATCGATTGATCGACGAAAGTGGTACCGCCCAAGAGGAGGGCGCCGGCGACCATCGGCAGATACTGCGCAATGACCTGCCCACTCCCTGCACTCCGGCCGGATAGACGCGGAACTATATCGACCGCCTGCCGCCTCACACCCCACGCCACAACAACCAATTCGCCCAGCATACCGGCAACTGTGCCTACGGCTATCGCGAATATCCTGGTCGAATCGTCCGCCCACACCAATATCACCAATACCGACGACACGGGCACGGATACCGGCGCAGCAGCGACCAGTGTAAAGCGCTTATGAGCGTGCAGAATCGACGCGTATATGACGGCCATCCCCTTGACGGCGATCACTGGCAACAGAACAAAGAAGAGATCTCGCGTAAGCAAAATCTTGGTGTCGGAGAACCCCGAAGCAAGAACGGGGAACAAGTAGGGCACGACGACTATGGCAACGGCAGTAGCGCCACACAACAACACCGCGGCGAGTACCATCACCCGGGACAATAGTTCCTGCGCCTCCGCCCTGCCTTGCTGCTGCATCACGCGAATATAGGCGGGCACCATGGCGGAACTGAACGACCCTGCAATGACCGTTATGGCAAAGGAGGGAACCATGAACGCGATGAAGAACGCGTCCAGATCGTCCCCGGTACCGAAGATCGCGGCGATCAGGAGCGTCAAACCGAGCGATGCCAGTTTCACGGCCGCACTGAGCCCCGCTACAGTTAGCGCAGCCAACGAGATCCGGGCTCTCATGGACGGCTGATGCGTAGTGCCCGCCGGACCACCGAGGATGCGCGAGATTGTCTTCGCCGTTGTCCGCATCACGATGACTCGACTCGTTTTCTACCACACGGATGGGGAAGACTGCCGACGACCGTCTGCGCGATCATCACAGTCCCCAGTAGACGAAACCTGAGCGTTCGGCCTCAGCGCGGTCGTACATGAGCTTCACGTCGATCAATACCGGCCGCTCGGCAGCCGAAACTCCGCGCAGCGCCTCAAGGGGAAACCTTGACCGAATCGTGTCGTGCCGCACCGCCGCAATTACCACGTGGTAAGGCGCGTGTACCGTCGGATCCTCGAGCAGCCGGATTCGATAGCGATCTCGAACTTCCTGTGGATTGGCCTCCGGATCGAACACGGAACATTCGATGTCGCGATCGTTCAGGAAATCGATGATGTCGAAGACCTGCGAATTACGTATGTCAGGTATGTTTTCCTTGAACGTGAGTCCCAGGATCAACGCCTTCGCGCGTCCTTCTCGCGGGCCATTGTTGCCGAGGAGGGAGATAGCGCGCTCGGCGACGTATCTTCCCATCGATGCGTTCACCTGTCTCCCGGCCAATATTACCTGCGCATGGTGGCCAGCCTCCTTGGCCGCAAAGGTGAGGTAGTAGGGATCGATGCCAATGCAGTGGCCGCCAACCAATCCCGGCTCGTAGCGGGCGAAGTTCCACTTCGTGCTGGCGGTCCGAATTACCTCTCCCGTATCCAAGCCCAAGCGATCGCAGATCATCGCCAGCTCGTTCATCAACGCGATGTTCAGGTCGCGCTGGGTGTTCTCGATTACCTTCGCGGCTTCAGCGGTACGGATGTCTGCCGACTGATGCACCCTCCCGCCGGTCACCTCGCCATAGACGGCGGTCAGCAGATCCGTGACCGCGCTGCATTCACCGGCGACCACCTTCTCCATGCACTCCACGCTGTGCGCGTCGTCGCCTGGGTTGATGCGCTCCGGTGAGTACCCAAGATGAAAGCCCGCCCCCGCCGGAAGCCCGCTCTCGTCGGCAATGATCCCACCGACCACGTCTTCGGTCACCCCCGGATAGACGGTTGACTCGACTATCACGAGGGTACCGCGCCGGACGTTCCTTCCGATAGTCCGAGCCGCAGCTCTCAGTGCCCGCAGATCCGGCAGATGATCCGACGTTATTGGTGTCGGCACGGCAACTATGATGATAGAGCACCGCCTGAGAACTGCAGCGTCGTCGGTAAAGCACTCTCGCATGGCGCGGATCCGGCATGCATTCGTAGAGCCGGTCACGTCGACACCACTCTGGAGTGCCGCAATCCGGCGCTGGTCGGTATCGAACCCGTAGACGGAGAAGTAACGATGGAGGGCCGCCATCAGCGGGGTGCCGACGTAACCAAGGCCCACAACCGCAACGTGTGCTTCACGACGCGATAGCGCTTCGATGGTGGTCAATTCTTCGATTTCCAGTACTGGGCCAGCGAAACAGCCCGATGCCGCTCGAATCGCCGTGCTGCGATGGTGCCGCACCAGAGTATGGCTTGTCACCTTGCGGGATTGCAACCGCTACAACTGGCTGACTGGCTGGGCCGTGCCGCGCTACCGGACCGCACGCGACGGGATGATGATGCCGTCGATGCGGAAGAAGAGGAAGTGGGGGTGCTGCATCACGTCGCCCAGCTAGGCGTCGATCAGGAGCACGTGACCGCGCGGGGCGAGGAAGAGCACGGCGCAGGCGGCGGTCAAGCCGACGCCGATGGCGTACAGGCCCCAGCCTCGGGCAGCAAAGCGGGCGTCCATGGCGTAGCCGATCATGCCGTGGGCCGTGCGGTCGCGGTTGAGGACGACCACCGGCAGGTACTGGAACGAGTGCCAAGTGGTCAGGCCCCGGAACGCTACATCGAGGTTCTCCAGCGTCGGTGTGATGAAGAACAGGCTGGCGGCCAGCGTCATGTGTAGGTCTTCGGCACGTTTGAGGCGCCCGCTGGGCGACCTCGCAGCCACACCCGCGGTACCTCGCTCGACGCCGCAGCCTTCATGCTCTCCGCCAGCAGCTCAGATAGCTCAGATCCTGTGCTGGCCGGTGGCCTGCATTGCTTCCAGACCGATCATGGGCGTGCCGTCGACACTTCCCGAGCCACTGCGTCTCCGCCAAAGCGCGTAGTGCACGTTCCGCCCGCGAAGAATCGGCAGCCGTTGTGCCTTCGCCAGCCAGTTCCCGTCGAATGCTCGCCGCATCGTCGCGGCGTGACCATTTCACTCCTCGGACGAGCAGGTGGCGCTCGTCCACGGATTCAGCGACGACGTCGATCGCCAGCGGGACGTCGCCGGTGCCCTTGCCCCACCAGCGTGAAGCAGGGTTCCAGCAAGCTGCTGGACGTGTTGGAGGGCAGTCGCCCACCGCGGACGAGCGCGCGCGATCAGCGGCTGGCCGAGCGATTTCAAAGGCTGGACCTGGAGGAGGAGCAAGAGCAGCAGCCGCTGACGACCTGGTACCGACGACGCCAACGGGAGCGGTGCGAGAGCCCAGCGTGGCGGGCCGCCGACAGCGGTTTGCGAGCGGCGCTGGCCGAACTCCAAAAGCGGTGGCGCCTTGAACTCGGACAGCGGCGGCTGCCGCTTGCTCGGAAGTTCAGTGACGTATTGTCACGCGCTGAGCGGCAGAGTGTCGCCGGAATTGAGGCGTGACAGCAGACGAGCCAAGTCGGCACGGGTGAATCGCCACTCGAATGGCTGAGCCAACCGTTGATACCGATCCTGGAACTTGGGATGTCAGCGCCCGCGGTCTGGTAGTGGAAACGGGATGAGATTAACGCTTTGCTGTAGGTGAGACTGAGCAGAGAGAAGAAGGGAGACCGGGAATCATGGTTGGCACCACCCGGTCTCCCTTCCACCAATACGATCCTGTCCGACACCGAGGCCGCCGTGTTGCTCGATTATCTGGACAACCATCCCGACCTGACTGCCAGCGCCGCCCTGCGCACGCTGCAGGCCGACGGTCGGATCACCGGCACCCCCTCCAGCTCCGCGCTGTCCCGGCTGGTGCGCTCGGCCGGCCTGCACCGCTCGGCCCGTCAGCGTCAGGCGCACGGCGAGCAGAGCCTGAAGTTCGAGTTCTTCGCCCCGCTGGAATGTGTTCAGGCCGACTTCATGTACGGACCACGCCTGCCGAACCCCAGCGGTCGGCGCCGTCCCACCCTGCTGCTCGCCTTCCTCGACGACGCCACCCGCCGGGTGATCTACGCCTGCTGGGGATTCAGCGAGTCCGCGGTCGCCTTCGAGGCCGGCATCCGTCACATCCTGGCCGCTCATGGCCGCATCGGTCGCCTGTATTGCGACCACGGCTCACCCTTCGTCAGCAACCAGACCAAGCGCATCCTCGATGCTCTGGGCCTTGTCATCTCCCATTCGCGGGTGCGCAAGCCGGCTGGTCGCGGCAAGATCGAACGATTCTTCCGCACCGTCCGCCCGCAGTTCCTGGCGCCGCTGGACACCGACCAACTGGCCGGCATCGCCGATCTCGACCAGCGCTTCCACAGTTGGCTGGAAAGCGAGTATCACCGCTCGCCGCACCGCGGCCTGAAGGGCACCACCCCGCTGGAGACCTGGCTCGCCAAGTGCCATCTGATCGTGCCGGTCGATGCTGCCGTCGACCTGGCAGAGGCGTTCCACCACGAGGCCGCCCGCAAGGTCCACCGCGACTCCACCATCACCCTCGACGGCGTCCTGTTCGAGTTGCCTTCCACCCTGATCGGCGAACGCGTCGTTCTGCGCTACGACCCGACCTTGCCGCCGAGCAACCGCCGCTTGTTCGTTCACCACGGCGGGCGCCACGTCGGCGAGGCGCGCCTGGTCGACTCCTACGCCAACGCTCGGGTGCGCCGCGCCGACCTCCGCCTTGATCCCGCCGGCGACGATGACAACGACGCCGGCGGCGCCCCGGTGGCGCGCAGCTCGGACTCGCCTGACGATCCGCTGCCTCCCGCGGCCGCCTCGCTGGCCGCCTCACGCGTCACGGTGAGCCCCTCGTCTGACCGCT
The DNA here is from genome assembly GCA_965262935.1 of Spirochaetia bacterium. Classification (GTDB taxonomy): domain Bacteria; phylum Spirochaetota; class Spirochaetia; order SZUA-6; family Bin103; genus Bin103. The sequence goes on from OZ253572.1 coordinate 5,345,355, forward strand.
CCCAGGAGCAATCCCGATGCACAACCACCGCGAACTGCTGAGCTACTTCAACCTCACCCGACTGCCCTTCACCAAGGAGATCCCGGTCGACCAGCTCCACCTCCTGCCCTCCGTCGAACGTAACCTCGCCGCCGCTCAACTTCTGGTCGACACCCGCGGCATCGGCGCCATCACCGGCAAGCCCGGCTCCGGCAAGAGTTGCCTGTTGCGCCTCCTCGAGCACCGTCTGCCCGCCGGCCTCTACCGCGCCTTCTACCTGTGCCATTCTTCCGTCGGTACCGTCGAGTTCTACACCCACCTGTCGGTCCTGTTCGGCCTGCAGCCCAACTATCGCCGCGCCGCCATGTTCCGTGACATCAAGGAGCACGTCCTCGCCATGGCCAACTCCGCCCACGTTCATCCCGTCCTGCTCATCGACGAGGCCCACCTCCTGAGCACCGAGATCCTCTGCACGTCCAGCAGGTCATCCAGCGATGACCGTCGCCATCCGCAAGATCGCCGGCACCGACCGCGACTACCTCGCCGACGCCAGAAAGTTCGCAGGCCGCGCCACCTGCTTCGCCTACTTCCAGGACGACCTGTGGGGCGCCGTCGCGCTCCACAACTTCGCACCTGATGCTGCGCCTGCCTTGGCGCCACCGTCCGCAGCTTCGCTTCGTCGAGCAGGCTCTCTCCCTCAAGCATCCCGCTGTCCTCGAACTCCTCCGCCAGTCATCCGGTGGCCCCGCTCGCACCGAACAGCAGCACCTCAGGTGACGATCAGATGTCGGGGAACTCCTGCCATGCCGCTCCCCCCCTCGCGTCGGCAAGCCACTACTTGCTCCCCTGACCTGCACGCAGACCACCGTCATGCACCAATCCGATCGTCCGCTCCCGACCGACTGCGCACGTTGTCCGTTGCGTCTTCCTCTGCCCGACGAACTCAGCGACGCTGCCGTCGCCCACCTCGTCGAGGGTCTCTACCTGTTCGCCGCCGCGCTTGAAAACGGCTACTACAGCCAGTTGCGCCGCTACTACGCCAAGCAACGAGACAACGACCAACTCCACGCCCACTCGGCACCCTCAGCAGCCATCCACCTGCAGCTCTCCGATGACGACCTGCCGTTCTGACCGTCATCCCCGTCATCCTGCACCTGTTCACGATGCTGTGCGCATCGACCCCGGCAGCTCGCTTCCTCAGCACTTGTGCCTCGGCACCCGATCAGATGTCGGGAATCCTTGCAGACCGGGAATTATCCTCACAGCGCGACAATCTGCGCCGACCACATCGCGGCATTCCCATCTACCAGATCGCGGGCGCTAACAAACGGAAGCCTCTACGAAGTCGACGCGCTGCTGGTCGGCCAGACGGTCACCCTCCGCTACGACCCCAGCGTGCCGCCCACCCGTCCGCTGCAGGTCCGCCACAACGGCGCCGACGCAGGCCTCGCCACCATCCTGGACGCCTACGCCAATGCCTCCGTCAAGCGTGTCCGGCCCTCCTGGCAGATCGCGAATCCAACACCCCCGCTCCACAGCCGCCGCCGTCGCCGCTGGCGCTGCGGGAACTCGACCACAACGAGGACAACCACTGATGTATCTGCGCCACTTCGCTCGCCCGCTTCCCGTTCGCCGCCAACCTCGAAGCCGACGAACTGTTCGCTTCCACCGCACGCCAGGAGGCCGAGGTGCGTCTCAAGCATCTGCTCGAACTGCGCGGCATCGGTCTGCTCACTGGCGAGGTCGGCTGCGGCAAGACCTCCGTCTGCCGCCACGTCACCGCCAACCTCCATCCCGGCCTGTTCCGCGTGTTCTACGTCTCCCTCACCACCGGCAACGTCCTGGACATGTACAAGTCCATCGCCTGGGAACTCGGCCTGCCCGCCGAACGCTCCCGCGCCACTGCCTACCGCGCCATCAGAGGCGAGATCTCACGTCTCGTCCAGGAAGCCAGGCTGCTGCCGGAGTTGATCGTCGACGAGGCTCAGTTCCTGCGCAACGATGTCCTCGACGACCTGCGCCTGCTCACCAACTACACCATGGATTCCGAACACCGCCTGTGCCTGCTTCTCGTCGGCCTCACCGAACTGCGCCGCAGGCTGTCCATGGCCGTTCACGAATCGCTCAATCAGCGCCTCGTCGTGCGCCATCACATCGCCGGCCTGCAACGCGACGAACTCGATGCCTACCTCATTCACCGCCTCCGTCTCGCCGGCTGCGAACTGCCGTTGTTCGAGCCGCCCGCCGCCGAGGCCCTATTCCAGGCCTCCCGCGGCCTGCCGCGCCAGATCAACCGTATCGCCCATTACTCCCTGTCCGCCGCTGCCCTCGACGGCGCTCGCACCGTCAATCCCGACCACCTGCAACGTGCTCTCGACGAACTGCGCCCCTGATGCAGGCGCCAGGACCGCCCTCATGAGTTACCCTTCCTGCCCGCTGTGCCCACACCGGTTGCCCGACGATCTCGACGCCCAGGCCGTCGCTCAACTCCTCGACCTTCTCTACGCTTTCGCAGACCACCTCCAGCAGCGCTACCATCACCCGTTGCTGCGCTACTATGCCGAGCTCCGCGTTCCGCCCCAGTCTGCGCCAGCGCCGCCCACCGACCCTCCTGCCGATCACGATGACCTGCCGTTCTGACCTCGCTCCTTCTCGCACTCTTTCGTCGCACGAAGCTATCCGGGATTCTCCGCCCCGTCCCCCAACGATCTATTCTGAGATTCCGCTGACGAGATTACGTGGGATACAACACCAAGGCGCCGTTTTCTCAGCGTCGCTGACGCCACGCGATTCGCCACGCCTGCATCCCTACCTCGAACAACAATTCGACTCCGGCGCTCCGTCGGCGTCGTGGCACCCGCCAGTGCTTCACGGCCTCGCTTACACAGACCCCACCACCGGCGATGCAGGTTCCCCAGCCAGCCCTTGCAACAGGCCACCCAGGAAAGATTCCGGCCGCAAGGCCGCGACCACTCCGAACTCCCTTCGAGCCGTTCGAGCCGACCGTCAGATTGATTCAAAAAAGCCACCCCGCTATACTCGCTGTCACAGGGTCGGACCACTCCCCCGGTGGCTTTTTATTTCCGGAATGGGTGGCTTTTTTCACCGGAATACGCATGTGGATGTGGTCGCGGTGCAGATCCAGCGTCCCGGCCATGCTGGCAGCCTCCGGGGGCATGGCGTAGCTGCGACCGTCGTAGCTCACCTCGGCGGTCACGGACACCTGAATCGGTATGCGCAGCGCCAGCCGCTCGGGACTCACCCGCAGCGGTCGCAGGCGCGGCAACTCCTGCTGCCGGCGGAGCTCCGGGACCTTCGCGGTGGCACGGCTGGGGCGTTCGTGATTCACCTCCTGGAGCCACTGGCACAGCGGAGTCTGCAGATCCTCGCGATCATGGAACCGGCACTGCTTGAAGAACGAGCCCTTCACCCAGCCCACCAGATTCTCGATCGACCCCTTCTGGTTGGGTCGCCGCGGCCAGCACACCTCGGCCGTGAACCCCAACTCCAACGCGGCGTACGCGAGGTCGGATTCCATTCGGTCACCTCGCCGTTCTTCGCCACTTCAGGGCCACCGTCTTGGGACGGTCGAACACCGCGCACAGCGTCACCCCGCCGAAGGCCACGAAATGGTCGGCCAGGGTGCGGATCAGCGTCTCGGCGACTTGGTTGGGCACCAGATCGACGGCCGCCCAGCGTGACCACTTCAGTCGCGAACAGAAGACCCGGACCACCTCACGGCTACCGTCCAGGCAGGTGATCCGCACCTCGCCGAAGTCGTCCTGGGAGAACTCGCCCGGCAATCCCTCGAAGCGCATCATCATCGTGGTGGCGTGTGGACGCAACTCGACAATCAACTCATAGATCGCACTCTTGCCGCCCTGGTAGCCGTCCAGCCGTGTCCGCCTCAGGATCTCGACCGATTTCAGCGGTGCGTGAGTCTCCTCGTCGACCTGCTCCACCAACTCCTGCACCAAGGCGCGGAATGACGCCAGCTTGCTCGGGCGCCCGATCCCGCGTTGGGTTCTCTCCTCGCGGTCATCAACGTGCTCCACCGCGGGCTCGCCAGCTATACGCCGCACGCTCCGTACCGACACCCCGGCGAGGTGGGCGACCTCGATCTGGTCGTGGCCGGCGGCGAGCAGGGTCTGGACCTGATGCCGTTTCAATAACATCAGTATGTGGTCCTCTACCCCAACGCCCGCGTTCATACCATCCTCGGTACCGGCCCCGACTCGGCGACCGCCGCTGTTCCACCGCCAGCCCCCTCTCACTCGTTCCCTCCTTCTTCAGACCGGCCAGAATTTCCGGAACTCGCAATTCATTCGACCTCGACACATGTCCTGATGGATAGGAGGAATTCCGCCAAGCCCAGGGTCGCTTCCTCCGTGGCAAAGATCACCATGAAGTGCCACGGCAAATCGGTGGGAACGATTCACATAAGCATAATGCCAGTACCGGGACAGGCGGTCCCGGTCGTGGTGTGGATAACGACGACGATCATACTGTTTCCGATCATCACCACCGCCAGACCGTCGACGTCGAGGAACAACAACACGTGCCGGAATATGTCGCAGTATTGTTCTGTAGGTTGACTTGGATGGTGTTTCCAGCTGACTTTCTTGAGGAACCGCGGAACATCCTTCCAGCAGCGATGGTGCCTAGAGTTCTCAGCGTCTCTTCATCGCGCAATACTACACGCGTCGCAGAACGCAGCTTGCGCTCAAGCGAGAGGTGCTCGCTCGCTTCGTAGTTCATCGGCTTTTGCTTACTGCTCGTGCTTTGAATGCAGTAGACGGTGAGCCCCTTGTTTCTTTGAACCAGATAAGTATTGTATTTTCCAGCGACGCCGGTGTCCGGCGCGCGCTAAGGACGATGTTTGATGATCTTCATACCCCGCGAAAGCTCACTCCGAACATCGTAGCTTTAATTCGGCAGCTGGCAAAGACCGCCGATGTTAAGTTGGAGGACGAATGGGACCATAATTTCTTTGCTCGCCCCTTTACTCCGCCCTCCGTTCCATCTCTCCCAGGACCTGGAGGTCTGACCGCTAAGTCGGAGAGTCCAGTAGTCGCTGACAGGGCTGGTTGAGGTGCACGTCTGAAAGTATGACGATGAGACGCTATGTCAAACGCTCGCTATGATGGAGCGCCGCTTGTTTCCGGGATTCTTGCATTGTTTCGAGAACCGATCGTTTTAGATGAACGCCAGCGGCGCGAACTATTTGCTTTTTCCATAGATGCTGTGAATGCTGCTCTATGCGGTGCCGCAGGAATTCCCCTGCGCGATCTTCAAGCGGCATCTGGTCCAGTTCGGTGGTCTGATAGCCGCAAGCACACAGCATGACTATCGCAGCCGCTACGAACGAGGCGGGCTCGTCGAGGAAGTGCTGTCTCATCTTCTCCGTAAGGCGGCGCATCTGTTCTTCGTGACTGGGCATAGTTGGCTCCTTGAATTGACAAAGGGGCGGAGCGCGGTTACCTTAGAGGGAGGCTGCCTCTCTCGGGTTGATCTGCCATCCTTTAGCATAGAGCAGCGAATTTGTCAACTTCGGCGAGGTATGAGCATGAGCGGTCAGGATAATCAGTCTGTAATCAAGTCGGTGATCCTCGATCAATTCACCTTTGAGCTAACACCGGAAGCTAAAGAGCACATCGACAAATGGCTAATGGCACAGGGCGTAGCTGGCTCCACCTGCCCGTGGGGCCATGATGCGGTAACTGCAACTAACAAGTACTTGGTTCAGATCCCGTCCGTAGTAGGGCCAGAGGCGTTGGGCGCACCTATGCTATTTGTTGCGGTAACCTGTACTCTTTGCGGACATACGGAACTGTACAATGTTATGAGAGTCTTCGGTTACTTGGTATAACATCGCATGAAGAAGATATTGCTGATGCTCCTTGGTGCACTGGTCCTGCTCGGCGCTTCTGCGCTTGTCGTGTATTCGTGGCTTAAGGCAGATGCAAATACTAGGTTCGGGGTCATTGGAGTTGTAGGAACACTGGTCTCTGCTGTCCTTGTGCATAAGCAGACGAAGAAACGCGAAGCGGACGCGCGTATGTTCGCTGAGAAGCGGAAAGCGTATGTAGGATTTCTTGACTTGTTCTTTGATATGAGCGGTCGTGTTGGCGACAAGCCTACTGATGAGCAGCTTAGGGAAAGAATGCTTGAGTTCAAAAAAGCGTTGCTTGTGTGGGGAGATACCGATGCGTTTGCGCTGTGGCGCTCTCTAGAGGGTGGCGTTGGCAATTCGAAGAACCCTCGAGAAGTACTGCTGCACCTAGACAAGATTCTGAGGCTGATGCGTAAGGAGCTAGGCCACGATGACAGTCTGTTGCCCGAAGGAGAGCTAGCTGCATCAATCTTGGTTGCCGAAGACAGAGACATGCTAAGGAAGCCACGATCTTAGAGGGTGTTGACACAATCAAGTGGCGGCGGCGAGTCTGCGGGCGAGCATGCGTTGTTCCGAGCGAAAACGCGACCCGACGGCAAACCGGGTATAGACGGATAACTTGTTGCACTATAATGAGCTAACGGCCTCATATTTACGGGCGACCTCGTAGCCGCACTTGATCAGGAACGCCGCCGCGCACAGCACGAATGCCAGCAGCGCCGCCCAGGCGAACACCTCATGCCGCAGCACGCCGGAGAACAGCAGTTGGCGGCCGCCGGTGGTGAACGGATGCTGGCTCAGGTCGATGCCGAAGATGCGCAACGAGCCGCCGGTGAACTTGAACGTGGCCAACACGAACAGGCTGCAGGCGAGCAGGCCGTAATCGAGACCGAGTGAGAAGCCGGCCAGGCCGTGCGGTTCGGGGCGCTTGTCGCGGTAGCTGTCGGCGACGTAGCCGGCCTGGTGGATGACGTGCAGCGCCGCCATGAAGACACGGTGACCAGCAAGGTTGGATGCAGAATCGCCGTGGCGACTACCGGGGCGGAAGTCGGCAGCGGCGCACAACGATGTCGGCGTAGACCTAACCACCGTTTTCGTTGTGGACGTGATGCAGCCCCAAATGAACCGGACCGGGGCATCGGGCTCCTGGTCGCTCACGGCGGATGGACGTGGACTGAGAGACGGGCTGGCGTTTGGGTGATTCATGAGGTCTGAACCTGCTCTCCGGGAACCAGGCAGGCGAGCTGCTCCATGGCGGTTAGTTGGAATGGCAGATCCAGCTCGTCGAGCCGCGACTCAAGCTGGCGTGTGGACTCGGACAGGAGCGCTGCTACGTCTACCTGCCGCGTAGGCTTGACATCGAACACGGTGCTGCGCGGCCTATCGGCAGCCGGGTTCAACAGCTTCAGCACTTCCCAGTCCCTCAGTAGCCTCCAGGAGGCATCCTCATTGCGCTGCAGGCCCACGACTATCTTGCGCACCGTGCCCTCCGAACCCGTGATCCGATCCCGAAGGGCGAACACCACCAAGGGGCCGGCCAGATCTCCCATGGCGGCCAGCGATTCGGTAGTGTCGGTGGCCATGCGGAGCGCCCGATCCACGACCCGAAGCCCCACGCCGGCGATATCTTCACCCTCTACGGGGTGAGGCTCGCGGGCAAACAGCAACTCATAGTGATCGGCGATCGCAAAGTCGTTCCTTGCCCATTCCTGAGGCGTTTGGAATCCCAGGCGAACACTGTCGATCCGGGTGGGCCGCCTACCCAGCATGGCGAACAGCGACTTGAAGAACGGGATCAGGTCGGGAAGGTCTACCTTCGGAATCTGGTCTGCCGCCTCCCCGAAGTCGAACCGGGCAACGTTGCCGATCAGGCTGCCGACCGTCCTGACAGCATCCTCGCCTCCGAAGGTCGCGGTCTTCGAGTCGAACCACTGTGCTAGGCGCTGCCCGCGCAGATCGGGGGCGTCGGCGAACACGTCCGTGTACATCCTCGGCGACGCCATGCCGATCACGAGTTGGCGCATGTCCTCCGGATCGTCCATGCCTCCCTGGAAGGCTAGCGTGATCCGATCGAGCTTCCGGTCCAGGCACTCCCAGACCCGGCTTTCGATCGTATCGGGGTTGCGGACCGTCACCACATCAACCGGCTCGGTCTGCCCGTAGCGGCTCAGCCGCCCCACGCGCTGGTGCAGACGCATCGGGTTCCACGGCAGGTCGACGTGAATCAGGGTGCTGCAGCTCTCCTGCAGGTCGATACCCTCACCGGCAGCCTCAGTGGAGACGAGGAAGCGGACGACTCCACGGTTGAACCGGCTGGCCGCCCAACGTCGATCCTCCGTGATCCTCGACTCACGTCCCTTCGCATCCTTGACGCCGTCGATGAAACCGTCGCCATTGATGAACGTGACGCAGCCGTTTCCATGCCGGGCCTGCAGGGCGCTCATCAGCAACGCCTGTGTCGCCTTGTACTCGGTGAAAAACAACACCGAGCGACCGGAAAAGTGACCGTCGACCACCTCCAGGATACGCGCGATCTTCGTCTCCTGGTCCACCTCGTCGGCGGCGGCGAGCAGTTCTTCCAGCGCCGGAATCTCGTTCGGATTCAGCTCGATCGCCTCTCCCAGGTTGTCAAAGAGAAGCTCCTCAAGCCGAGAAAGTTCGTCCTGGTTGGCGGCGTCGTCCTCGGCCTGCAGTTCCTCGATACGCTTCCGATATCGAGCGGCATCTTCCAGCTTCGTTTTCGTGCCCCGGAGTCGCGCGAGCCGCTTGGCGAGTGCACGGCGCACGGCAGCGATCGAGCTCGACGCCAGCTTCTGCATCGTGATCAGAACCAGAATCGCCATGCGCCGTTGCGGTTGACCAAGGCCGCCAGCGTAGGCTTTCCCGGTGACGATGAATTTCGTGAGCATGGCGTAGAACCGCGCCTCCTCCGGCGAGTAAGAGTAGGTTTCCCTGCGTGACCGCACCGGCGTGAAGACGGACCGGCCTTGCATGTCCGTGACACGCTGCTTGTTGTTGCGGATCATCACGCTGCGGAGTTTTCCCAGCTGATTTTCGAGGGGCTCGTGCGGGTCGAAGTCGGCGGGGCGAAGCAGCTTGAGCAGAGAGAGGAATCCGTAGTCTTTGCCGCGGTGCGGAGTGCCGGTGAATAGCACCAACGACCGGACGCGCTGATACGCCTGGAGGCGCTCCATGAGCTGAAAGGACAGCGTACGCTCACGCCGCTCGTCGACGTTCATGTGATGCGCCTCGTCGACCAGGATCAAGTCCCAAGGCGCTGCCTCCGTCAGTCGCTCCCACCGCCTACCGGTGTTCATGCGTAGCGTGTGTGCGGAGGCGACCACCTTGTCAGTCGTGTTCCAATAGTCGGACCTCGGCGTGTCGGCTGCCGCGGTGTACATCGGGACGCGGATGTCGAACATCTCCCGCAAGCGCACCTGCCACTGCTCCACCAGACTTGCCGGAGCGAGGATGAGGAGCCGGCGTACGCGACCGGAGGACAACAGAGGCGTGAGCATCAGGCCGGCCTCAATGGTCTTGCCGAGCCCCACGTCGTCGGCCACTAGCCAGCGCGTCGGCCACGATTCGAGAACCCGCTTGCATACCCAGAGTTGGTGCGGAAGCAACGCGATTCGAGAACAGGAGAAGACGCCCCATGAGTCATTCACGGACAGAATGCAGTTGCCGAGGATGCGGGCCACAACGTTCACGGCGGGGTCGAACCGGGCCGCCTCCGCCCGCTCGCGTAAGCCGTCCAGCAATTCGAGGTCCGTCCGCAGGCACTCCTCGATACCGTGTTCGAAACGAGCCACCACGCTCCGGTCATCGTCCTTGATGACTTGGCCCCGGCCGAAACGAGTGTGCCTGACCACTGAATCGTTCTGGAATCGCGTCATCAGCTCTCCGAACCAAGGTCTCGTTGCAGGCTTTCGGTGGCGTCAACGTGACGCAGCGGGATGTCGAAGGCGTAGTGGAGATGCGGCGTGTTCGTGTTCAACTTCGACGCAAGAAAGTCGAACACCATCCGCGCTTTGTCGGAGTTGGAGGCGCTGCTGTCGGGGCGCTCCAGGCCAAAGGGACCAAGGAATCGGAACACCTGTTCCGATGGCACCCAGCAGTGGGGTAGAAGGTGTTTGGCGCTGTCGAGCACTCCCAGCCGTACGAGTTCGCGCAGGATCCAGTGCAGACCCATGTTGAGCGGCGCTGCCGGCGCATCGAAGTTTTGGCCGGTGCCGGTCAGCGATGAATCGCTCCGGGGCGCCAGGAGCCGGGTCACGTCGGAGAGGTGTTCCCGTCGAGCTGCGGTGCGCAATAGCCGTCGGTACACATTCAGGAAACGGCTGAGCTGCTAGATGGTCGGAAAGAGGGACATCCAGCGTGAGTACTCGAGATGGTCCACCGCCCTGTCCTGCCAAGTACGGAGCATGTTCATCCACTCCCTGGGCTCGTTGGGCTGCTTAAACACCTCCCACCATCCCTCCCGGTAGGCCGAGTCGAGAAATCCCCTGTGCTGTCCTTCCTGCTGGCCCCCGAGCCCCTGGCAGGCGCCCAGGACGAGCAGCCCGAGCCAATGGTCCTGAGAGTCGTTCTGGAGACCACTCGCGATCCCCTCCTCTCTGAGCCACTCGGGCCAAGCCATGATCTCGTACCTTTCGATCACCACCTGTCGGTGGGTCGGATCGTCCCACCAGTCCCGGAGCCGTTCAAGGAAGTCGGCGGCCGGTTGTCCGTCCTCGGGTTCATCTGGTCCAGGGCCCGGGAACAGAGCGGAGAGGAGCGCTTGGCACCGCCAATGTTCTTCGTTCAAGTCATCGACCATGCGGCCTACATTGTGGTCGTCGTTCAGCCAAGACGGTCGCGTAGCGCATGGAACGAGTCCCTGCAGGACTTCCGGTTGGAGACTGCCGCGCAACAGATAGCGTAGCGCAGCGGGCCGACGGCGATCGGCGAGGTCGGTGAACCAGCCGGCCATCGTGGCGGAATCGATTCGGAGCCGTGTGCGCAGCCGTTGGAATAAGGTCACGTCCTCGGGCGTGGCGATATATGCAGGATCCAGGATATGTGCATCGGGAGCGAATGCGGCGCGTCTCGGCTCGTCCGCATCCAACCGATCGGTAAGCCCCGGATCGTTCAGATCCGGTTCCCTCGGGAGCAGCAGGTAGCGCAGGGGAACGAACTCCCCGGCCACCGATCGGGCGACGAGATTCGTGATCCATTCGTGCGTGCTGTAGTCATTGCCGATCAGCTTCCACACGGATTCCGGCGCGAGTGGCCGAAGTGCATGCAGGCGTTCCGGTGTCAGACGGTAGCCCCAATTCTTGGCGAGTTCTCCGAAGATATCCGAGGGTTCAAGCCGGCCGATCGGCGTCCGCAACAGTGGGCTCAGACGCTGCGCCACTGTACTCGAAACAACCAGATGGCCGCGCGCCAATCGAGCCAGATCGTTGATACCTGCTATCGCGCTGCACAAGGCGGAGTTGTCGAGGTCTTGCATCGTACTTTCAATCCGCATGCCGGGCTTCAAAGGCGGCAGCCGTTCGCAGAAGGGCGCGGGAAGGCCGGAGGGCACGACCGAGCGGGCGCTCATCCACGCCGAGATGCCCTTGCCCGGACCGTGGAGCCGACGAAGAAACGTACGGCGCAGGGTGTCTTCGCTGGCGATACCCGACGATAACACCATCCAGAGTGCCGCTGTGAAGGTCGCGACCCCCTCCTTCCCGGGCAATCCACACGCCGGCCCGACGCCCGCGTCGAGCGCTTCGTCCAGTGCCTCAATCCCTTTCCCCAACGCTTCCCCGAGCTGATCCACCACGCGCAACGTGTCCTTGTGATCCAGCGAAACGTGCGTCCTACCGGGGTCGAGCTTGAAAGGTCCGTTGACGGCATACCCGCAGCCCCAGCCCTCGCTTGTGGGAGTTACGTTCCAGAGGAACGGCAGGTCCGACGGGAAGTGGGTCGGCACCCCGTGACGGAGGCCCACGACGAGAGCCGCCGTACCAGTTTCCTCGAGGCCGGGCCGGAAGCGGAGGAATACGCCACTCCCCCCGGCCTGGCAGCTCGGTCATTGTTCTGGCGACGGACCACCCCGGCGCGTTGGCGACTGGTTCGCCGTCGAAAACGCTGACCCCGGCGCACGGGACCCCATAGACGACGATCTCCCGGAGTTCCCGAGCAAAGGCAGGTAACAAGCGGCGGGTGTAGTGGAAGCGACGGAAGATCCGGGCGATCAGGTCATCGACCGTACCGTCGCTGCGCAGGGGCAGCCGGATCCGCGTTACCCGGTGATCGTCGACCGGAAGCAGGTCCGGATCGTCCGGACGATGCTCTTCCTTGGGCAGGAGGCCGCCCTCGATCGAGAAGGCGAGGGACCCGCTGACGACCGACGGGGCTTCGGAGATTAGGTGGACCGACTTGAACCCGAGGCCGAAGCGGCCGGTTGTTGACGCTACGGCGGCCTGCCCAGGGACTTCGCCCGGCTTGCCGCTCAGATCCATCAGCATCATGAAGTAGAGGTCGTGATCCCACTGCCGATCCTCCCCGCCGGAGAACTCGGCGCCGCCAGTATCGTTGATCGGGCGCCCGAAGTGTTTGAGGTCCATGGTCGGCCGGCTGTCGACCTCATGGACCCGTACGACAACGCGGCGCGCGGCCGTCGGTAGCCTGCCTCCCGCGATCTCGGCCGCCTGCGCCAGCGCGTCGTCCGCATTTTGCACCAACTCCAGCAAGACGCTATCAGCGCCGTATCCGGAACGTTCTATCCGCTCCCGGACCCGGCCCCTCAGGAAAGCGCTGTACTCGGGTTCTTCGATCAGCGACGCCAGCCGCTCCAGCTCCTTTCTCTCGGTGTCTGCCGCATCCTGGAGTTCCGGCCCGCGCGCCTGCTCACGCTTCCGCTGCGCCCGCTCCGCGTTCCTAAGCGTGTCCCGCAACGCTCCGCATTCCTGCACATCGAGCCGCCGGAGCGTGAGGGGCAGATTGGCCAGAATCGACGCTCTAACCGGAACCACCTGGGCCTGAGAGCCAGTCCCCCAGCGCGCCCACCAGTCCTGCACCCTACGGCGATCAAGCCCCAGGACTTGAACCGCCCACCACTCGCTGGTGTTACCCAGCAGCGCCGTGAGTTCGTCACCGGTCCGGCCATTCGGTTCTACGTCGCGTAGGCGAATATTCCAGAAATCCGCACTGTCGAACTCGGGTGCGCTCGCGAAAATCGTATCGTTATGTGGATCGATCTTCATAGTCACCCGCTGGCCCAGGATGTTGACCGCCTCGACCTGTGTTCCTCCCACGCTCCCGGAGACGAAGACTCCGACGTTCGCACAGCGGACTCCATCTGCACCGGCCAGCTCGCGCCGTACTTGCGCCACGCTGATGTCGGTGCCGAGCCAATGCTCGGCAAGCTGCAAGGTGGCGTTGTCATTGCCATTCCCGAGCAGGCTCAGAAACGCACCCACAGCGCTGTGTTCGAGACGATTGGCCCATGGGGCGAAGTACGGAGCGAGCACGGAATCCGAACGCCCGCCCGCCGCGAACAGTTGTTCGCCGTTGGTTTCCATGCCGACCGACTCACCGCGGTCGAGTCGAAGGGCGGGCCGAAGATCCGCCACGATCCGGTGGCGGCTCTCCACACCAAGCGACGACCGGGCTACCTGGGCCGCCGGATGCCAGTGGCCATCCTGAGTGGGCAACTTGATATGCGGCAATACGTTCTCGAAGAAGCCGTCAACTTTAGCGAAGGACTGAATGAGGCGGCGGAACAGGCGGCCGCTCGGCGTGTTCCCACCGGGATGTGCCTCGGCAAGTTTATTGAGCATCGACACTTGCTGCCGAGCAGGGACAGGTGCGCAAAGAGCGCATGCCATGCTCAGAACTGCGCCATGCACCTCGCCACGCCGAACTCCCAGGGCGGTCGCCGTGGCTTGCACGAGCATCCAGCCGCGGTGAGAGAGGACGAGCGGCGACTGAACGGCGTCCATGATCAACCCTTTGTTCACATCGTCGGCGTGATGCAGGATGAGAAAGCCGTCGTCGATCTTGGCCACGACCGTCGTATCCAACCCACCTGCAAGGCGTTCAACCTGCTTCGCGGGACTTGGTCTCCCGAGGATCTCGTGTACTGCGGCCTTGGCGACGGACCACAGATCCGGGGCGACCTGTTGGGGAAGCCGAAAGTTGCCAAGCGCCCCGGTCAGAGGAGCGACAAGGCTCGGTAATCGCCCTGGAAGGTCAATCAGTAGCTCCGGAGCCACACCTGCGCCACCGTTACTGCCGGGGAGCCAGGGGCGGTCCCTCAGTCGATCACGGAGCGTAGGATCTCCCGGCAGGATGATCGGGTCTCCATCGTAGTTGGAGCGGAGCGCAGCCATTATGTGACAGACGAACCGGTGGGGCCGCTCGTCCTCCAACATCCTGTGGAGGATGCCCTCATCGTCGAGGAGCGGCACGAAGTTGTACAGCTCGGCGACGTCGGCATCGGGCTCCAGCAGTCGTATCTCGGCTTCCAGTTCGCGGGGCAGCCGACCTGATCCGGTAGCGAGTAACGCCCGGTTGTCGAGCACTCCGCGGACGCCACCGACCCCCGAGTGCAGGGGCATTGCAGACCACCGTGCGCGATCTTCCGCGGTCCCGTACAGATTCCGCAGCAGGTGCAGCACCTCCGCCCGCTGAAGACGGGACCACGCGGCGCCAGCAGTAGTGTCCAGTATCTCTTGGAGCAGGAGCTGCAGCACTCCGGGATCGACCGCCCTCATCCGCACCCTGTCGAACAGGTCGTGCCCGAGCAGTTCCGCCAGATTCGGCTCGACGGCGCGCCACTCCTGGCCCCGCAGGTGGAGCAGGATCTTCAGCGTACGCCGATTCGTAGTCTGATTGGTGTCCCCACTGCGCACGTAGTAGAGGTCACACTCCGCTCCACCTGCCCCCCGGCCCCCGGTGAGCAGCATACGTACGGCGCGCCCCAACTCATCAGCGTAGTCCTCGGCCAAGCGCGTCAGCAGTGGAACGCGCTGCTCTGGTTCGTGCGCGATCGTTGCGGCATGAAGCACCGCGTCGGCCAGCGCCTGATTTGTGACGAGAGGTACTTCCGTCGTAAACGGCACGGCCCCTGGGACCAGCCAGAAGCTGGTTCCGACTGCCTCGGCGAGTTCTGTTACGGCCTGTCTTGGGTCCGTCGCCGTCTCTTCGTCGCCCCGGGCGAACACACGGTGTTGTGCGGTCCGTTGGCGTAGTTCGCTGACGGACCATGCGTCGCCTCTGCCTTCGGGAAGCTGGAGAGCCCGCAGCAATCGCAACCAGGTCAAACTATCACCAAAGGGCCGGTCACCGCGAACGGACAGGAGCGTCTCGGCCAGAACTAGTCGAGAGTCACGCGCGCTCTGCGATGTCCCTTCTCTGTTCTCCAGCTGCGTCCCTAGTTCCTGCAACGCACGGTCCAGTCGGTCCGGATCAGGATGCGAGGTAGCGACCACGTCCGATGGCTTCCCGAACGGAATCGGCAACAGCCCGGCGCCCACCACGTCCGCGGCTGCGAGTTCCGCAACCGCCCGACCGCTCTCGATCGGGGCATATACCAACCATTTCTGCGGGAGGGCTTCGTACACCCGCCGCCATGATGTCCTCATTTCTTGCCGGGTCTCGGGACCGCCAGCGGATAGCGCCCCTTCACCGACCCTTTTTGCAAGCCAGTCCGCGACCACCGTCGAGCACGCGTCATCTTCACCGTTCTGCTGCGGCCCAAGGACGTGTTGGACACACTGCGCCACCCACTCTAAGCCCCGCGGTACTCGTAGCACGTCGACGGAAACGCAGCTCAGCAGAACTTCGATCCAGCAAGCGGTCCATGTGGCCGGCGTCCCTCCGATCCGCGGAGCGTCAGCGTCGATGAAGATCACGCCGTCGGCGCCCTTGGTTCTCTTCACGAACTCCTTGCGCGCGCTGCTCGGTGCGCCCTCCCACGACGGAATGGCCAGGACGCGGGCCCCACCGGCGCCATCGGCCTTCCAGCGGACCCCGCTCTCCGTCACAACCGGCAGCAGCAAGTGTTTCTTCGTGACGGAGCAGATGTTTGTCTGCACGGTTTTAGTTCGGGCCACCGCATATAGCAGATCCCAGGCAGCATCCTGCGGGACATCGCATACCGCATGTTCGAGCGCCGCAGGCAGAAGCGGCAGCATCAGCTCGTCGCGGATTCCCCGGTTCCACTGGGCTCGCACGCCCGATTCACCCATTCCGTCGTCAGCGCCAAGCGTGACGCCTGGGATTGATCTTCGGTCGTAGGACGGCCAGAAGTAGCCGTGCATGATAATGTCCCAGCCGTCCGCACCAGCGCGACGTTGCACGGCCTCGACGACGGGCCCGGAGCTTGGTGCGGGGGCGTCATCGAGTGGCAAGAACACTGCCCACCGCAGGCGTACCCCGCCGGTAACCGCCCCTCGCCGGTGCAGCACAGTTATGGCGGCGTGAGCCAACGCCTTGCGACGAACCCGAACAAAACGTCCCTTAAAAGATATCCGATCTCTTGGCCAGTTTGATTCGAGTCTGAGGCGGCGCAGGATGTCGTGACCAACGGCGTCGACGCCAGACACCGACCATTCCTCGGCGCAGGCACTGATCTTTCCGTCAAACGTGCGCGCACGAGGACGGTCATCCTCGCGGTACCGCCCCACCCACGAGCAACTCGTGAAGTGGGGCCGGTCAACGCAAACCAGAGTGGCGCGATCGGCCCAATCCCCGATGGTCGCGGAGTGGCCTGCCTCGACGGAGCGCACGTGTCCGCACTGAGCGAGGAGGAGCACAAGGGACTCTGGACGCTCAAACCAGGAAACGATCGTTGCGGGATCGACGGGATTCACTGCCACCCCGTATGGTTGTCCCTCCTCGGCCCGGTCGAGATGCTCCTCCCGTCTCAGGGGGATCCACAGTAGCAGTCCGGCAGCGAAGGAGCCGAGCAATGCCCTGGCAGCGTCCAACAGGTACTGCGACTCGTCGTTGTCGAGGGTGTCCCAGTCGGGATGAAGCGGATCAGCGTCGCTGTCGTTTTCGGTGCCCGCCCATGGATTCAGGGCACCGCTCCTGAGCGTATCGGGCCCAGGTTCGGCTCCGAGGTAGACGAACGCCTCACAGATGTGGAACACGCTCTTGAGCCCTACCCCGAACCTGCCAATCTTGGCCGCGTCGGCTGACTTGGAGTCTCCAAGAGCCTGATGCAGGGCATTCCAGTTCAGGTCAAGGAACGGGCCGTCGTTCGCGACGATCAGCGCCGGACCCCGGAGCAAGGTGTTATGGGCGCCGCTCAGGCCCTCATCGACTACGGCAAAGGTCAACCGCTGCGCTTCTGCGTCGTCGGCGTTCTGCACGAGTTCACGCAGGAGCGTTCGCCCATCACCCGCGTCCCGGTAAACATCCGAGAGAAGCGTCTGAATCGCCTTGATCTCGTCCAGCGCAGATCGAACGATGCGCGCGTTGGGACGGCTTTCAAAACCCGGGGTCATGACGAAGCTGGCAACTGCAGAAGCGCCCTCGGGCTCCGCCTTGATATCGGCAGAAAATGAACTCTCCAAGTCTCGGATCCCATGAGGTAGGTCCGGATAATATCAGACTTCCTGACATGATGAGCTGACCGACTGCCCCGGTAGCTTCCAAATGCTCCAATAAACCTGTTTTTCTGGCCCCTTTTGCTCTCGCGGGCGATTTCCGCTTGACATCGTATCGTCGGGTATGACAAAATACTATGATACATGACTGGAGCCTGCCGGTGATCCTCTCCCTGCCCTTCTCCCTTCCTGACGCCACTCCCATCGGCGACCGCTACGCCATGCAGACCCGCGCCGGCTTCACCTACTACTTCTTCAACCTCGAACCCTTCGATTGCCACCCCGCCGACGACCGCCGCGCCATGCTGCTGCGCGCCGCCAAGCTGCACGTCGTTTCCGGCGTCCCTCAAGCCGACATCATGGCCGCCTTCCACCTCTCCCGCCCCACCGTGGCACGCGCCGTCAAACGCTATCGAGAGCGCGGCGAAGACGCCTTTTTCGAGCCGCGCCGGGGGCGCGGGCGTACCGTCGTCGACGCCCGGATGGCCGACGAAGCCGCCAAACTGCTCGCTTCCGGGATCAGCGGCAGCGCCTGCGCTCGGCAACTCGGCATCCCGGTGAGCACCTTTAACGAAAACCGGCGCGCCGGCGTCATCGCCGACCCCACACGGGCGCCCGCCGCCGTCGCGGACGCTCCGCAGGCGGTTGCGGCCACCGATCACCCCGCCAGCGCGGACGCTCGACAGACCGACCCGCCTCCGGCTACCGATCGTGCCACCCGCGACGCCCGCGACAAGCAAGCGCCCATGGGCCGCGCGGCTCGTGACGTCGAGGGCCGCATGCTCGCCAGCGCCGGCCTGCTGACCGAGGCCGAGCCGGTGTTCGCCGCGCCCGCCCACGCCGTCGCTCACGGCGGCGTGCTCGCGGCACTGCCGATGCTGCTGCGTGCGGGTCTGCTCGGTGCCGCCAACCGCCTGTTCCGCCTGCCCGACGGATTTTATGGCTTGACCACCATCCTCCTGTTCGTCGCCTGCATGACGCTGGCCCGAGTACGCAACCCCGAGAGCCTCCGCTACCAGGCGCCAGGCGAGTGGGGTGCGATCCTCGGCCTCGACCGCTGCCCCGAGACCAAGACCCTACGCCGCAAGATCAGGCTGCTCACCAGCGCCGAGCACACCGTTCGCGATTGGCAATCGGCACTGGCACGCACCTGGGCCACCGAGCACCACGACGACGACTGGGCGACGCTGGCCGTGGACGGCCACGTGAAGGTATACACCGGGCGCAAAGGTCGGCTGCCGAAACACTTCGTCGCGCGCCAGAAGCTGTGTATGCCGGCGTCCGTGAGCTACTGGATCAACGCCCTCGGTGGCACGCCCCTGCTGTGCCTGCACAAGGCGCTCGACCCGAAACTGATCAAGGCCATCGAGCAGGACGTGGTGCCGCACCTGCAGCACCTGGGGGTGGTGCCGGAAGCGGCCCCCGACCTGACCAGGCCGGACGCCGGCGTGCCGGCGCTCACCCTGGTGTTCGACCGCGAGGGCTGGAGCCCGGACCTGTTCAAGCGTCTGGCCCGGCGCGGTATCGCCTGCATCACTTGGCACAAGAACTTCAAGGGTGAGGACTGGCCGCAGGAGGATTTCCGCACCCTTGAAGTACTGATCCATGGGCCCGCCGGAACCAGTGCCACAACCGTTGACCTCGCCGAGCAGCCGATCGTCCTGCGCAACGGGCTCACGGTCCGCCAGATTCGGCGCCGTCTCGCCAACGGTCGCCAGGTGCCAGTGATCACCACCCACCCGCAGATGCCCTTGGTCCAGGTTGCCGGCGCCATGTTCTCGCGCTGGTCGCAGGAGAACTTCTTCAAGTATATGCGCGAGCAGTTCAACCTCGACTCCCTGCCCAGCCATGACCTGGCTCCGCTTGACCCCGACGCGCAGGTCGTGAACCCCGTGCGCCGCGCCCTCGAAAAGACCATCAGGCGGGTACGCAGCCGCTTGGCAACGGCCCGCAATCGTCTCGCCGAGGCCCTCCAGGAACACCACCGGGACACCGCCACCCGCCTTCAGGCTGACGCCAACTCCCTTGCCGCGGAACTCGACCAACTCAAGCAGCAGCGTGCCGACTCGCCCACCCATGTCCGCGCCAGCGACCTGCCGGAGCAGGACAAGCTGGACGCCCTGCCGGTTGGCGGGCGCCTGTTCCTGGACGTGGTGCGCATGATCGCCTATCGCGCGGAGACCCGCATGATGGCGCCGGTCATCACCACCCAGGGCAAGAAACCGAATGCCCGCAGGCTGCTGCGCGCGTTGCTCACCTCCGACGCCAATATCATCCCGCTGCCTGCCAAGGGAATTCTGCGCATCCAGCTTCTCGGCCTCGGCAGCGACGCCTACGACCGCATGCTCGCTCCCCTGGTCGAGGAACTCAATGCAACCCGCACCATCTATCCCGGCACCGATCTCAGGCTCGTCTACGAGTTGGCCGGCGATCCGCCGCCAGAAGTGTCACCTGATTCTGGCTGAGGTCAGGAAGTCTGATATTATAATAGGCTTATGTGCAGGCAGGGTGACGAACGCGACACGCTCTTGATTGACCGCGCCGCAGCGGCCGAAATCCCTCGCGAGGATACTGTTCGCGAATGGGCTCGCGACAAGCGCGTGTTCATCTCAAGCGTAATGGAGGAGCTTCGCGACGAACGAGCGGCAACGGCTGAGGGCGTCCGCTCGCTGGGCGCCCGACCCGTGTTGTTCGAGGAGTTCGGCGGACGCGATGCGGACCCGCAGGACGCCTACCTGGGTGAGCTTGAGACGAGCCAGATCTACGTCGGTATCCTTGGCCGACGCTACGGCAGGCCCCTAAGCACGCGCTTCTCCGCGACGCACACCGAATTCAGGCACGCCGAGCAGCAAGGGCTGCGGGTGGCGGTCTGGGCACTGGACACGCAGGAGCGCGAGGGACCACAGCAGGCATTCCTCGAAGAGGCCCGCGCGTTCCATGTGACTCCAGCGTTTGGGGCCGCGGCGGACCTGCGGCGACAGGTGAGTGAGCGACTTCGCAGCATCGCGGGCGAGGATCTCGCCCCGTGGGTTAAGCTGGGTCGCGTCGTGTTCCGGGCAAGCCAAGTCACGCACGAGGGAAACCAGATCTCCGTGACTGCGCGCGTCCAGAGCGACGATGTCGCGCACGCTCTCGAAACACTCGCTCCAGACAACTTCGGAGTACGAGAAGATCACCGGCTCACGTGGTCCGGACGCTGTCGCCATGTTCGAATGACCAACGTCAGAACCACTACGACGACGGCGCGTTCCAGTTTGATGCACCTCCAGTTGGAGGTCGTCGAGAGTAACCGAGACCACTTACTTGACGTCGTAATCAATGGGCAGACGCCGGACGACCTGACTGACTTCGCGCTTCGCGCTGCCATGTTCGACGAGCAGAACCCACTGGCCCCGCATCACATGGGCTTCACGGCTAAGATGTCGGATCCCTTTCAGCCCCTGCGCGATGCTAGCGTGCCGGACGAGATCGTACGTGCGCTGGCCGAGGTGATGATCGTCGATGAGCTGGTCGGCTCCGGACGAGCAGCGCGGGTAACGACGTTCCGGCTCGGGGCCTCTGTAGGAGGCATGCGCAGGCTTGAACTATCGTGGGAACCGCCGCGACGGTACACGAACGTACGACCCGTACCAAGACAACCACTCGTAGGACAGGTTCGACTATAACAGACGATCACGTCGCTCAACCGGCGGACGGGACTTCCGCCGATTGTAGCACGGGTGCGGGTTGCCGACTCCTGCTGCCGGGCGAGTAGCCGGACCTGCGAACTGTCTTTCTTTGCAAGGCCAAGGGTTGCCCTTGCCTATTTTATAGTAAGTATCGCACCCTATCCAGGTGGTTACATATACTGTACATCTGTTCATTCACGGGAAGCAGCAGAAGAGTTACAAGGCTCCCAAATGGCAAGACGAACCGCCCTCCCGTGTGATTGGAGATACTGAAAGAGCAGGGTTTCAAGTGACTTCTCCCGATGCTGCCGTTTCCATCAGAATAATGATGAACGCGGACTCTCCTAGCGAACGTGGTGGGGGAAGTTCACCAACCTATTACGCCATTCCTAACGCCGACCTCGACAAGACGTTGAGGACTTTGCATCAACTCGGAGTTACACTTTAGCCGAATGTGAATCTGTGGATCGTACTGTAAACGGCGGTTCGCAGTAGGAAACAAGCCGAAAGCCTCCGTCCCCTTCCTGTTTTTCTGGAATGCCACGTCCAGGTTCTGCAGGGGCAGGGTGATGAAGAACAGGCCGGCAGCCAGGGACATGTGCAGCGTCTTCGGCACGTTGAGGCGGCGCGGGGCAACCTTGTAGGCGCACTTGATCAGGAACGCGGCGACGCACAGCACGAAGGCGATCAGCGCCAGCCAGGCGAACACCTCCTCGCGCAGCACGCCGGAGAACAGCAGGTGGCGGCCGCCGGTGGTGAACGGGTGCTGGCTCAGGTCCATTCCCGCGCCGGGTTTCGGCAACAATCGCGCGATGGTATGATAAGAGGCCAGCCGCTATGGCGAGCGCAGCCACGGCCGACAACACCATGGCGAAGCTCCGGGCCGTCTACCTTCGTCCCGCACCAGTAGTGTCTGAAATCTGAAAGCCGGTCTCTCAACGAGCCGCCATTAGGCATCACCGGCTGTTTTGATCGATCCGCTTCACCGTGCCGGCTGGTACGACGAAGGTTGGGAAACCCATCCATCGGACGCCGAACAAGGAGTGACCCATGAACGACGAAACCGCGGAACAGATGCCTAGTAGCAGACGGCAATCCCTGTCTCTTAGCAGTCTCTACCTCGACCCAAACAACCTTCGGTTCGTGGACCATCCTGATTACCGGTTCGTTCCGCCGGAGCGCGTCTTCGATGCGGACGTGCAGCGGCGCACGACCAGCATCGTGCTGGGCCGCCAACAGGAAAACGTTCGAGACCTGATCGCGAGCATCAAGGCAAACGGTTGGCTCGACATCGATCCAATCCTGGTCCAGCGTACGGATACCGGGCGATTCCTCGTAGTCGAAGGCAATCGGCGTGTAGCGACGCTCAAGCATTTGCAGCGTCGGAATGAGGAGAGCGCTGTCGATCTCGGCAGACTCGATCCCACCCGCTTCTCGGAGCTTCCGGTCGTTCTTTACCGAGATGCTGACGAGGGCAATCGCTTGGTAATGATGGGGCTCCACCACATCTCTGGAAAGCGGCGTTGGCCCGCTATCAACCGCGCTCGGGCGATGCAGGAGTTGCTCCCACATTTCGACAACGATGCAGATGAGGTTTGTCGAGCACTGGGCGTAAGCAAACGCGAGTTCAACCTGTCGGTGAGAACTCTGGCCTTAGTAGATGTGTACAAGGAAAGCGATTACGGCGACCAATTTCAGTCCGATCAGTACAACCTCTTTCGCGAGGTTCTGACGAGCGACGGAATCCGTACGTGGCTCGGCTGGGATCACACATCGCGCGCGGCAACCAATCGATCGCACCTGGATCGTCTCTTCTCCTGGATGTCGCGCGAAGTTGAATCCGACAACGGAGAGGAAAACGGCGACGACGTCGACATCCGGCTATCGTCCGATCCGCCGATTACCACCGTAGGCCATGTTCGCGAGCTTGGCAAGATTATCGCGGACCCCGAGGCGGTCAAGAGTCTCGACGAAACCCGTAGTCTGCAGGAAGCGACTCTTTCCAGTGATCTCCTGGTGAGGAGCGAGATCGACGGAGCGTTCAAGTCATGCGATAGAGGCGTTCAGAAGCTCGGGAGCCGCATCCGTGAACTGGAACCACGCGAACTCGACAGAGTCGAGCAGCTCATTGGCCAGCTCCAGGGAGTAGTGCTGGCCCGTAAGCGGCAGCCGGCAGCCGGCCGCCGACTACCATGGCAGCCGTACAACGAGATCACCCAATCACGGTTTTCTTCGATTCACGTCGAAGGGTACCGTGGTCTCCGCGACCTTACCCTTGAGAATCTCGGTCGAATCAATCTCATCGTTGGTATGAACAACGCCGGAAAGACCTCGCTACTCGAAGCGATATACTTGCTCGCCCACCAGAACGACGAGCGGGCTCTCTTGGACGCCATCCGCTGGCGAGGCCGGATAGAGAGTGATCCACCACCCCTTTGGCTCGTCGATCAGTTGCCGCACGGCGCGCGTATCTCCGGATGCTTTGACCAGATTCCAGACAACCCGACAAGCGTCGAATTCGGCGTCAAGACCGAGCCCGAACCGGACGTTGAAGACCAGACTTCTTTCTCTTGGAGTTCACTATCGATTCGCGCTACGGGCACCATGTGCAGAATACCTCCGTCGTATTCTTCGGCGACCGCCCCCGGCGGACCAACTTTCAGAGACAGCATTGGCTGTGCCGTTCCACCTTCACGAGCCCGTTTTCCGCTAACCGGACCGAGACGCTTGCGCACAGCAACAAGGAGAGCCTGGAGGTGGGAACGAAGCAACAGATCATCGACTTCATCCGGGAACACATTGAGCCCGGGCTCCGCAACATTGAGTTGGTGGACCGGTTCAACCGTTTTCTCGTCGCTCACGATGACTTCCGCAGGGCACCAGACCTCGCGGCGTTCGGCGAGGGTGTTCGGCGTGTGTTCGAGATCGGACTGCTATGTGCCGGCGTCCGTGGCGGCGTGCTGCTCGTTGATGAATTCGAAAACGCAATTCACACGGAACTCCTCGTGGAGTTCACGCGTCTGGTTCAAGATCTCGCCGCCGAACTCAAGGTTCAGGTGTTCCTGTCAACCCATAGCAAGGAGGCGATTGATGCCTTCCTCATGAACGGAAACGATATCGACGATGTCGTCGGCTATACGATCAACCGTACCAGCGAGGGCGTCACTGCGAGGCGCTTCGCCGGCGATACACTTCGCAAGCTCCACGACGCGGTGGATTTCGACCTGCGAGCAGTGCGATGAAGGCGGTGTTGGTATTTTGTGAAGGCCGCCACGACATCGTGTTGGCCACGGACAAGGTGTCCAATAGACAGGGCGAGCGGCTGAAAGCGATCATCACGGTCACGGGGCAGTTCGATCACCCGGGCGATCCTATGTCGATAATCATCGGTCGAGGAGGCCTGCCGCGCGCACAATTCGAAGGCTCTGAACTGAGTGCGCAACTCGCCGCTTTCTTGGTGGCAACTCCATGGAGCAACGAGGGCGCGTCAATAGGTTGCATAAGCCCTTGCAGGTACCACGGCATCGCGCAGCCACGGTGATCGAAACCTTGAGGAGCCCTCGGGACACGTCACCGAATTCGCGAGGCAAACGCACTACGGCATCGCGGTGCCTTGGTTCAGGACCGTCCGCGGCGGGGTGATGACGCCGGCGATGCCGAGGAAGAGAGGCAGTGGGGGTGCTGCATCACGTCGCCCGGCCAGGCGTCGACCAGGAGCAGGAGGGCGCGCAGGGCGAGGTAGAGCACGCCGCGGGCGGCGGTCAACCCGATGCCGACGGCGTACAGGCCCCAGCCTCGGGCAGCGAAGCGGGCGACCGTAGCGGAGCCGAGCATGCCGTGGGCCTTGTACTGGAAGGAGTGCCAGGTGTTGAGGCCCTGGAACGCTACGTCCAGGTTCTCCAGCGCCGGGGTGATGAAGAACAGGCCCGCGGACAGCGTCATGTGCAGGGTCTTCGGCACGTTGAGGCGCCGCTGGGCGACCTCGTAGCTGCACTTGATCAGGTACGCTGCCGCGCACAGCGCGAATGCCAGCAGCGCCGCCCACGCGAACGCCTCATCCCGCAGCACGCCGGGGAACAGCACTTGGCGGCCGCCGGTGGTGAACGGATGCTGGCTCAGGTCGAGGCCGAAGATGCGCAGCGACGCACCGGTGAACTTGAACGCGGCCAGCACCGACTGCGTGACGACAGCGCTCTGGCGCTGGCCAGTAGTTGCGCCGATGTGACCGGCGAGCAACGGGTGCGCGACCGCGTGTCAGCGCCCGCGGTCATGCCTATCCGGTTCCAGCACGTTGAACCGCCTGGAACTGGGCGAGCCAAAGACGGCGAAGTGTCATCGCTACAAGAAGATTGTCGCCGATAGCCGGATGATCGACACGCTGCTGGTCGATCTGTTTCTGGACAAGCGAGCGGCGACCGCCGGAGCAGGTAGTAGTCAGTTCGTACCCTTGAGGTAGCCTTGTGCGACGGAAACGCGATGCTGTTCGCCAAGCAGCTCGCTGGTGAGATCCACGAGTTCGGCGAAGTCCAGGACGCCGAGTTCACGGCCGGCGGTGACAGCGCTGATCCGACGCAGGGCCGCCCCGAGCTGTTGCTGGGTGCGCAACGGGGACTCTGGCTCGGATTCGAGGAACTTGGCGAGGGCGGCGACGAGGGCATCCTGGACCACGTCGGATCCGAACACCGAGTTGCGTGACACGATCAGCGTCGTCAGCCGCTCCCAGTATCCCTTGTTCAGCCGGACTATGTAGCCCACTGACGAATCCGGTACCGGGGCTCTGTGTCCCAGGACACGCGTGACCAGACGTTGCCGCCACCACGCCCGGGCAAATGGGCAATCGACGTACACGCTGCGATTTCCTCTGGCTTCCGGGAGTCCGCTCAGGTTGCGCATGATCGTGCGCACGCAGTCATCGATCGGCTTTGGGTCCGCCTTGGCGAGAACATAGTCGATCCGCTGTGCACCCGTGGTTCCGCTTAACGTCACGGCGGCCCAAAGAGTCGCTCTACAGGCGACTCTGAGCGTCAACTCAAGCCAGACGGCGTACAGTTCCTCCTCCACGTCCGCCGGCGGGTCCCGGTAGGACTCCTCGGTGAAGTAGTCCTCGTACACGGGGACGGTCGCGCCGTCCGTGACCGGCGCTTCGCGTCCGAAATAGTCAAGGAACCGTTCGCTCGATCGTGCTGCTGCCAGAAACTCCCTCTGGCGATCCGCACCCTTCTCTCTCAAGAGACTCTTGCGCAACCGCTCGTAGGCTGCGCCGTCGACCTCCGCGTAGCCTTCCTCAGTCATCTTCCTCGCCCGACTGCGGAAACAGATGCGGATAGAGCGCCGTCGCGACTCGCTCCGGGTGGAACCCGTCGTCAACCCATAGCGGCAGCCCTTGAGCCTCAAGGTAGTCGGCAAGCGCCTTGAGGTTGCCGTGGGTGCGCCAACCTTAATCACTTAGGGGTATAAGTCCCGCTGGAAGCCCTGCACGGGCAGACGGGGCAGCGGGTGGCGGTGCTGGTGGACACGCTGTTCGAGCGGCGGGTGTCCTCGGTGTCGCTGGAGGAGATGGTGAGCACGGCGAAGCTGCTGTCGGCGTTCGACGTGGGCAGTATCGGCACGGAGGCGCTGCTGTTCCAGACCGGCTATCTGACCATCACGGGGGAGGAGACGCTGGGCGGCATGGCGCTGTAAGAGTCGAGCAGCCACGGGCGGCTGGACATGGCGGTGCGTGCCGGCGGGCAGATATACCTGTTCGAGTTCAAGGTGGTGGAGCTGGCGCCGCCGGGGTCTGCGCTGGCGCAGTTGCAGGAGCGCGACTACGCGGCCAAGTACCGCGGCGAGGGGCAACCGATCCCGATGGGGGTCAGCCGACCCAGCTCGGAGGCAGCCGGTCTCGGCGAGGGGCAACCGATTCACCTGATCGGGGTGGAGTTCAGCCGCGACACCGCAACGTGACCGCGTTCGAGGTGGCGCCCGGCTGACGGCACCCGCGCCGAGCCCGTCTCCGCCGCCCCCGAGCCCACGCTCGCCCGCACCGCATCGCTGCGCTGGTAGTTCTCATGGTCCGTGGATGGTCCGTGGCAGCACGGAGTGACCGTGCGGACCGGTCGGGTTTAAGATACGCCATGGTCAGGCGCCGGCTGCCGATCAGGATACAGACGTTCCGCGAGCTGCGGGAGCGGGACTGCTACTACGTGGACAAGACCGCCTACATCAAGCGGTTGCTCGACGCGGGCAAGCACTACTTCCTGTCGCGCCCGCGGCGGTTCGGCAAGAGCCTGTTCCTGGACACGCTGAAGGAGTTCTTCGAGGGCAACCAGGAGCTGTTCGCGGGGCTGTACATCCACGACCGTCACGACTGGACGGAGCGCCATCCGGTGGTGCGGCTGAGCTTCGGCGGCGGCAACTTCAAGGAGCCGGGATACCTGGATACCAACGTGATGGCGCAGTTGGACGGCATCGAAGTCGCGGCCGGCGTGAGTCCCCGGTACGCGACCGCGCCGGAGCGGTTCGGGTATCTGATCAGGTCGCTGCACGAGCAGACAGGGCAGCGGGTGGCGGTGCTGGTGGACGAGTACGACAAGCCGATACTGGACGCGCTGGTGGAGACGCCGGAGGTGGCGCGCGCCAACCGCGACTACCTGCGCGGGCTGTACGGGGTGATCAAGGACTCGGACGCGCACGTGGGGTTCACGTTCCTGACCGGGATCAGCAAGTTCTCGAAGGTGAACCTCTTTTCGCAATTGAACAACCTCACCGACCTGACCCTGGATCGGCGCTACTCGGCGATCTGCGGATACACGGAGCGGGATCTGGACACGGTGTTCGCGCCGGAGCTGGGCGGCTTGGACCGGGAGCGGGTGCGGGAGTGGTACAACGGCTATAGCTGGCGCGGGACGGAGAAGGTGTACAACCCGTACGACCTGCTGCTGCTGTTCGACAGCGGCGAGTTCGCCGCGCACTGGTTCGAGACGGGGACGCCGGCGTTCCTGGTGGACACGCTGTTTGAGCGGCGGGTGTCCTCGGTGTCGTTGGATGAGATGGTGAGCACGGCGAAGCTGCTGTCGGCGTTCGACGTGGGCAGTATCGGCACGGAGGCGCTGCTGTTCCAGACCGGCTACCTGACCATCACGGGGGAGGAGACGCTGGGCGGCATGGCGCTGTATCGGCTGGGCTATCCGAACCGGGAGGTTCGGCAGAGCCTGAACGAGTACTTGCTGAGCCACCTGGTGCAGGACCCGGCGCAGCAGACGGCGAACAGCATGCGCCTGGCGCGGCTGCTGGAGGCGGTCGATTGCGAAGGCCTGCGGGAGCTGTTCCACGCGTTCTTCGCGAGCATCCCGTACCAATGGTACACGAACAACGACATCGCGAACTACGAGGGCTTCTACGCGAGCGTGTTCTACTCCTACTTCGCGGCGCTGGGGTACGAGATCACGCTCGAGGAGTCGACGGTGGAAGAGTCGAGCAGCCACGGGCGGCTGGACATGGCGGTGCGCGCCGGCGGGCAGATATACCTGTTCGAGTTCAAGGTGGTGGAGCTGGCGCCGGCGGGCTCTGCGCTAGCGCAGTTGCGGGAGCGGGACTACGCGGCCAAGTACCGCGGCGGAGGCGGGCCGATCCACCTCATCGGGGTGGAGTTCAGCCGCGACACGCGCAACGTGACGGCGTTCGAGGTGGCGGCCGGCTGACGATCCCCGGAGTGAGCAACGCGTAGTCGGCACAAGCCGCGGCACCCCCACTATCCGGAGCGGACTATCTTTGGTCTGCTCGACGCACGCCTGTGCCTTCATCACACAGGTTCCTCGTCACCAATCGGCGGCGGCAGTGCGGCATCCTCAGATCCGAGCACGCGCCTATACCTCTCTCGCAGCTTCTCCCGGAACGCCGTCGATCCCGCGCCGGCCATGCGCAGAAGCAGATCACGGATCAGCACCTTATGCGTGCTGGACACAGTGCCTCGGTTGCCATCCCACATCAGATGCGCATACGGTGCCTCGCTGAGGGTCCGAGGAAGCAGCGATGCCCGGCGCATTGCTTCTTCGAGAGACAGGCTGCTCGTCAAACGGGCGACTACATGCGTAAAGATCTCCAGTCCTACGGGTCGGAACAGCACGCTGCCCCCATGTCGACCTCGGTACTTCGCAACCACGGGCTCCTTCTCTTCGCTGCGAAAGTACTCGTGCAGCTCCTCCATGTGGGTCTCACCGGTCTCGAAGAAGCGCATCGCAAAGGCAGCATACCTCGACAACTCAGTGTCCGTAGGTCTCTCTTTCTTGAGTCGCGCCTTGGTCGCTCGCAGCTCGGTATTCGCGATCGAAAACAGAATGCCAAGCACGTCATAGAGATTGCCGATAGTTGTAAGACTATTTCGGTTTGAGACCGGCATGTTGCTGCTCGCTATGAACGCTGTATTCCTGCCGTGAAAGAATCGGCTGTCCTCGATCAGTCGGCGAACGCAAATCGCCATGACGTCATCTTCATCGAGCGCGATCACAGCGTTCTTTGAGACCGGCTTCGCGGTCTTGTTCAACGTCGTGAACAGACGGCGAGTCGCCTCAAGGCCGTCAGTGGTACTCTTGTGCCCCAGGAAGATGACGGAAACCTCATCCTCGGAGTCAGTCATACGGCCACGAATCGCTCTCTTGATGCCGGCCAGGCGGTGCTGTCCGTCCAACGCAAACAGCTTTTCGTCGCCTCGCAGGGTCAAGAAACCGACAGACTCAATGGTCTCCTCACTCAGCTCCAGGGTGGTATCTGCACCATATCTGCTCTTTACGTTCGACAATGGATGCCAATTGGGCTCGCCGTCATATACCGCTACCACCAACGAATTGAAGAACCGGTCCGAGTTGTCCTGTAGATAGGCTGCGATCTCCTTGCTGCGCTTGTCTTCCAAGACTTTCTGAATCATGTCGGACAAAGACTCGTTTGCATGAATTTCCTTGGCGTAGTTCACTCGGGTAGCGAGTTCGCGCAGGGTCATGAGACAGGAATAGTACGCCCTGTTCCCCATGATGCCGCGCAACGCCGGCAGTACTATCGGACCTGCATTCGGTGGCGTCACGAAAATGCCCTCTTCATTTGCCGAGTCTCTGCATCGAGATCACCGATGGACAGCGGCGGCATGAGAGCGGTATTGAGTTGTTGTTCGGCGGCAGGACATCGCTGGGATAGTTGATGGCGAAGGCGTAGATGCCCCGCTTGTCGTCGGGAACCCTATGAATCTCGTCATATCCGTATGGAATCGACTCCCAGGCGAGCGGCTGCAACGCGGAGTCAGGAGCCATCAGCCTGTCGGGCTGCAGGTCTACCCGGAACTGGTATTTTAGCTGCTCGGCGGAAGCGTTGACGAAATCGTCCAACAGGTCAGGCATCACGGCACACCGTTGCATGTACGCAGGGGCGGGGTCAGGCGGTCGGGCGATCGCAACAATGGACGGTACGAACGTGCACATGTTGCGGCGCCGCAGGCCGGCGAGCAATAGGAGGCGGCTCTCTCGGCGCAGTCACCTGCACAGGCGAAGGTCGTTGTCCTGGCGGCCACGGGCTATGATGACGTGACTGCGGCGAGTCACACAACGGCCATGCGCCGAATTCCGACAACCCAACGGCGCTTCAGCGGCATCCGCATCTGCTACTACGGCGTGGCCGGGTGGTGCGTCACGACTTCCCGCGAGGGGGTGATGATGCCGTCGATGCGGAAGAAGAGGAAGTGGGGGTGCTGCATCACGACGCCCGGCCGGGCGTCGATCAGGAGCACGAGGCCGCGCAGGGCGAGGTAGAGCACGCCGCGGGCGGCGGTCAGGGCGATGCCGACGGCGTACAGGCCCCATTCGCGGGCAGCGCAGCGGGCGACCGTGGCGGAGCCGGTCATGCCGTGGGCCTTGGGGACTGGAAGGAGTGCCAAGTGTTGAGGCCCTGGAACGCGACGTCCAGGTTCTCCAGCGCCGGGGTGATGAAGAACAGGCCCCGGCCAGCGTCATGTGCAGGGTCTTCGGCACGTTGAGGCGCCGCTGGGCGACCTCGTAGCTGCACTTGATCAGGAACGCCGCCGCGCACAGCGCGAATGCCAGCACCGCCGCCCAGGCGAACACCTCATCCCACAGCACGCCGGAAAACAGCAGTTGGCGGCCGCCGGTGGTGAACGGGTGCTGGCTCAGGTCGATGCCGAAGATGCGTAAACGAGGCGCCGGTGAACTTGAACGTGGCCAGCACGAACAGGCTGCAGGCGAGCAGGCCATAGTCGATACCGCGTGAGAAGCCGGCCCAGCCGTGCGGTTCGGGGCGCTTCTCGCGGTCGCTGTCGGCGACGTAGCCGGCCTGGTGGATGACGTGTAGCGCCGCCATGAGAAAGAACACGGTGACCAGGAGGTCGAGATTCGCGATCGCCAGGACCAGCACCAGCATCAGCGGTACGCCGGCGGCGCCCGCCCTGGCCCGACACTATATTCCGTTCCGTTGCTCTACGGCATCCAGATACATTCGTTCGGCCGTCAGCTCCACGTCGGCGAAATCCTCTGGCCAGTCTCCGAACGCACCATCGTCATCCAGATCCGCACTGCTCACCGTTGAGCTCCCATCTTCCCGGCTCAGCGAAAACCAGTGCAGCTTGACCAAGTCCGGATCGAGTTTGGCGTTCGCGATCAGGGTGCGCACGCTCAACAACAACAGAGCGCTGTGGGTCTCCACGATCAACCTGACGCCGCGCCGCGCCGCATCCGTCAGCATGCTGGCCAACGCGCATTGGGCTCGCGGGTGCAGGTGCAGTTCCGGCTGCTCTACATACACGAGCTGCCCGGGGTCTGCAACCAGAAGCGCCACCAGCACCGGCAACACTTGCGACACACCGAAGCCAACGTCAGCGATACTGACCAGATACGAATCGCTTGACGGAGTGTCTAACAGAGGCCCCACCCGTAACTCGATCTGGGTATCATTGAGCCGCTCGGCAGCCAACTCTCGTCCCAGGCCAAGCTCTCTCAACATCGCCTCAAGCAGACCCATCCGGCCATCTCCACTGGACTGCCATCCGGCGATCACGGTGGCTACGTACCGTTCAAACGTGCCGGGAAACAACTGGAAGTGCATAGGAGTGGAAAAGCCTGCACCTTCAATGGTGCTCAACGTCGCCCTGGGATAACTGCGCTCCGGGTTGCCGCGGAACCCCGGCACATGAATCATCCTGATCAGATCAAATTGGGGAACAAACCCTGCCAAGTGAGGCAGATGAGCGTGAGAACGCCCAGGTGCATGCTCAGATGCCACCCGAACCCCAACGGAAAGAAAGCATCGGTCTCTGATCGTTACCAACTTGAAGCCGTCATACCCTCGAAGAGGTTCAAGGTCCATCGCAGAAAGGAATGCCGACAGCCGATCCTGCAGTGCCGCAGCGTCATCGCTCGGTGTCAGCCGGATTCGCGGCCTGCCGTCCTTGCCGGCGCGGGCAATCGACATGCTCCTTATTTCGAGGCTGCGTCCCCGACCAGCACTGCCGCGGATTCCGACCGCCGCATAGTCTCACTGCCATCATCCCCGCCCCCAGGAGGCACCCATGACCCCAGAACAACGCGAGCACCGTGACCACAGGTCACCGAGTTCCGCTATCAGTTGGTGGCCGAGTTGGCCAACCCCTACCTGTCCGCCGCCGAACGCCGGGAATTGATCCGGCACAAGGCCCTGGTGCAGCACGAGGTGCCGTTCCTCGGTGTTGCCCGCCAAGTGAGAGTTCCTGGTTTTGTACAACCCCGCCAGGGGGCGTAGGATAGGTTCGCCCGGGAGCGGTTCCGGAGAACGGAAAAAGAGATAGGGGCCACCGCCTGTACTTTGCCCGGTACACGGTGACCCCCACCAGAAGAACTGGCACATCCTAAACTCAGACTTCCTGACCTCAGCCAGAATCAGGTGACACTGCTGGCGGCGGATCACCGGCCAACTCGTAGACGAGCGTGAGATCGGTGCCGGGATAGATCGTGCGGGTTGCGTTGAGTTCCTCGACCAGGGGAGCGAGCATGCGGTCGCAGGCGTCGCTGCCGAGGCCGAGAAGCTGGATGCGCAGAATTCCCTTGGCCGGCTGTGGGATGATGTTGGCGTCGGAGGTGAGCAACGCGCGCAGCAGCCTGCGGGCATTCGGTTTCTTGCCCTGGGTGGTGATGACCGGCACCATCATCCGGGTCTCCGCGCGATAGGCGATCATGCGCACCACGTCCAGGAACAGGCGCCCGCCAACCGGCAGGGCGTCCAGCTTGTCCTGCTCCGGCAGGTCGCCGGCGCGGACATGGGTGGGCGAGTCGGCACGCTGCTGCTTGAGTTGGTCGAGTTCCGCGGCAAGGGAGTTGGCGTCAGCCTGAAGGCGGGTGGCGGTGTCCCGGTGGTGTTCCTGGAGGGCCTCGGCGAGACGATTGCGGGCCGTTGCCAAGCGGCTGCGTACCCGCCTGATGGTCTTTTCGAGGGCGCGGCGCACGGGGTTCACGACCTGCGCGTCGGGGTCAAGCGGAGCCAGGTCATGGCTGGGCAGGGAGTCGAGGTTGAACTGCTCGCGCATATACTTGAAGAAGTTCTCCTGCGACCAGCGCGAGAACATGGCGCCGGCAACCTGGACCAAGGGCATCTGCGGGTGGGTGGTGATCACTGGCACCTGGCGACCGTTGGCGAGACGGCGCCGAATCTGGCGGACGGTGAGCCCGTTGCGCAGGACGATCGGCTGCTCGGCGAGGTCAACGGTGGTGGCACTGGTTCCGGCGGGCCCATGGATCGGTACCTCAAGGGTGCGGAAATCCTGCTGCGGCCAGTCCTCACCCTTGAAGTTCTTGTGCCAGGTGATGCAGGCGATGCCGCGCCGGGCCAGACGCTTGAACAGGTCCGGGCTCCAGCCCTCGCGGTCGAACACCAGGGTGAGCGCCGGCACGCCGGCGTCCGGCTTGGTCAGGTCGGGGGCCGCTTCCGGCACCACCCCCAGTTGCTGCAGGTGCGGCACCACGTCCTGTTCGAGCGCCTTGATCAGCTTCGGGTCGAGCGCCTTGTGCAGGCACAGCAGGGGCATGCCGCCGAGGGCGTTGATCCAATAGCTCACGGACGCAGGCATACACAGCTTCTGGCGCGCGACGAAGTGTTTCGGCAGCCGACCGTTGCGCCCGGCGTATACCTTCACGTGGCCGTCCACGGCCAGCGTCGCCCAGTCGTCGTCGTGCTCGGTGGCCCAGGTGCGTGCCAGTGCCGATTGCCAATCGCGAACGGTGTGCTCGGCGCTGGTGAGCAGCCTGATTTTGCGGCGTAGGGTCTTGGTCTCGGGGCAGCGGTCGAGGCCGAGGATCGCGCCCCACTCGCCGGGCGCCTGGTAGCGGAGGCCCTCGGGATTGCGTACTCGGGCCAGCGTCATGAAGGCGACGAACAGGAGGATGGTGGTCAAGCCATAAAATCCGTCGGGCAGCCGGAACAGGCGGTTGGCGGCACCGAGCAGACCCGCACGCAGCAGCATCGGCAGTGCCGCGAGCACGCCGCCGTGAGCGACGCCGTGGGCGGGCGCGGCGAACACCGGCTTGGCCTCGGTCATCAGGCCGGCGCTGGCGAGCATGCGGCCCTCGACGTCACGAGCCGCGCGGCCCATGGGCGCTTGCTTGTCGCGGGCGTCGCGGGTGGCGCGATCGGTGGCCGCAGCCGGGTCGGTGTGCGAAGCGTTGGCGGGGCGATCGGTGGCCGCAGCCGCCTGCGGAGCGTCCGCGACGGCGGCAAGTGCCGCGGCGGGGGCAGCGAAGACGCCGGCGTGACGGTTTTCGTGGAAGGTGCTCACCGGAATGCCGAGTTGCCGAGCGCAGGCGCTGCCGCTGATCCCGGAAGCGAGCAGTTTGGCGGCCTTGTCGGCCATCTCGGCGTCGACGACGGTACGCCCACGCCCCCGGCGCGGCTCGAAAAAGGCGTCTTCGCCGCGCTCTCGATAGCGTTTGACGGCGCGTGCCACGGTGGGGCGCGAGATGTCGAAGGCGCACATGATGTCGGCTTGGCGGACGCCGGAAACGACGTGCAGCCTGGCGACGCGGAGCAGCATGGCGCGGCGGTCGTCGGCGGGATGGCAATCGAAGGGTTCGAGATTGAAGAAGTAATAGGTGAAGCCGTCGCGGGTCTGCATGGCGTAGCGGTCGCCGATGGGAGTGGCGTCAGGAAGGGAGAAGGGCAGGAAGAGGATCACGGGGGGGCTCCAATCATGTATCATTGTATTCTGGAATACTGAACGATACGATGTCAAGCGGAAATCGCCCGCGAGAGCAAAAAGGGGCCAGAAAAACAGGTTTATTGGAGCATTTGGAAGCTACCGGGGCAGCCGGTCAGCGCACCATGTCAGGAAGTCTGAAACTTGCAGGCTTCGACGTTCAAGCGTATCTGGCGACGGTGACCAGAGCGGCGGCAGGGCGACCGTGTCTGCTGTGCGGGAACCGGCATGCGGCAGGTCGGGTTCGGTGGCGCGGGGGTCGAGTTGTCGTTACGGTCCCGTTGGTTTGCCCTGACTGCGCTGATCTTGCTCCCACTCTCGCGCCGCCTCCGGCGTGGTGCGGACGCCGACCTGTGTGATGTGGCCGCGCTCCCACCCCTCGCGGCGCCGATGTTCGGCCTCCCGGCGGTCGAGATCCTGGGTGATGCCGGTGTGCACGATCCTGTTGCCAAGCTTGAAGTGGTACTTGTACGTCGTCCTGCTGGTCGCCATCGTTGTCCTACTCCAACTCCCTGGTCAATCTGATGCAATGCTCCGCGAACTGCACGAAATCAAGTCCTGCTCGGTTGGCCTGGGATCCGAATTGCCGTCGTCGCCTGCCGCGAATCGATTCACCTCGGCCTCATGGTTGACCTCGGAAAGCGCTCTGAAGTCTGCGATCCCGGCCACCCTCCGGTCTGAAAGGAGCAGGGTGATCAACTGGTAGAGATCGCGCAGGTAGGACGGGACAGGTACGAGACTGCGGTCATGGTTTGCCACCAGAGGCCTCCTTTTCGGCGGTGTGACCGATCGGCGCGTGCCGCTGTCAGGTACGCTTTCTGGTGAAGTAATAGGTGCTCGGCAAGGCCAAGTGGTTCGTCAATGCGATGCTCGCCTAGGATGCTCTCCAGCGCGGGCGCGTCGAGTGGCATGCGGTCGGGACCTGGCACGAACAACGCGTGTCGTGAAATCACGTCAACTCAACGCGCGTCAAGCGGGGCGAAACCAAGAGTCCGGTACCGCTACGACCTCTGATCGAACAGTAGGTGGATCGCGAATGACCTGCGGACGTCCTCCGGTACTCGATCGAAGTCGTATATCGCTTGTTCGACAGAGACCAAAGAAAACCCAACCACTCATTGTGGTCCATTCTGTCAGAACCACTACAACTAGGATCGGTGATCCACTACCGTTAGGGTGTGTTCTCCTGAAATCCCGTTTTTTTCGAGCAGTGTGTCCACATTGAGAGAGAAATCTATAAACCATCGTTTGCTGATTTCCTTCATTATGTACTGCTCGTCGCCGCTAAACACAATCTCGACGTAAAGGTATGGGTCTACGTCGCCGTTGTCCCAACTCTCAAAATGACGCTCGACCCCTACTTCGAACGTCAGCTTGGCGCCGTAGTGGTCACTCATGGTCCGGGATACGATGCCGGCAACCTTCTCCATCAAGGCCGACTCGTCGCTTGCGGTGGTGACCGACGACTGCCGCCACGGCT
This sequence comes from Spirochaetia bacterium, assembly GCA_965262935.1. Lineage (GTDB taxonomy): Bacteria > Spirochaetota > Spirochaetia > SZUA-6 > Bin103 > Bin103. Next base: position 5,382,163 of record OZ253572.1, read on the forward strand.
CCCTTTCGGCGGTGCTCACGACGCTCTCCTCACGGCCGGCTGTTTGGCGGTGCCGAGTCCGCGCTGACGGGGGACCGACTGCTCTCCGTACCCGGTCGTCTGTACTGACAGCCTGTCGGGGTGGCCCTCTATTGTCAACCCGGCGCCCGTGCACCTGGTCAGGGCAATCGACTGAGTGGACTTACTCACTCAGGCAGTCTGTCGGGCAACGGACGCTTCGTGGCGGTAGGACGCAACGGACCAATCGTCAGCAGCCCATAATGACCGTGCCTCCGAGTTGTCTGTCCCGAACCGCTCGACCGTTGCACCGCGCAGGACACCTGTCTGGAGCAGGATCCCAGGATTGTGGTTGCCCGTCCCGGAGTCTCAGGGGGCCGCGTTCATCGACAGCGCGGCGTTTCGGGAGTATGCGTTCGGCAGGGCCTCGATCTCGGCTTCGACGGCGAGCGGTGCGCCGCCCGCGCCATCACCAAGGTTTATGGCATGTACGGTAGCCGGACCCTGCGGCCAAGCCGTTCCCGACCACGGACTGGTGCCGTGGAACACCGCCGCACTCCACGTCGCGGGACGCGTGCCGCTGTCAGTTGCGCCCGGAGGCGTAGTAGAAGCTCGTGGCAGCCGCTACCAGCGTGACGAGCGGACCAAGGATCACGCCGAATTCCTTGATTCCGCCCGGTGCCGACCGTCCACTAACTGACGTTCACCGTGAGTCGGCCAGCCCACCACGACAACGGGCCGATGATTGCCGCGGGCGGCCAGGTACTCGGCAACGCGGCTCTCGAATACTCGCCGCGACCGGAACGGCAGCACCGAATCAACGCGGATCGGCACCGCCGGCAGGGTGGCGCCCATGGCGGCGCCGAGACGCATTGTCACCGGCAACGTGCACTCAACCTCGTACCGGCGCGCGCGGTCGATCCACGCGAACCAGCGCCGGAGCGTTGCCGCGGGCGCCCGTCCACCGCAAATCGATACCAGAACAGGAGAAACGGATCGTCGAGCCGATCCCGACTGCGCTTGGTCGAGCGCGTACTCTCGCCGAACGGAAGCTCACGCCGGACGTAGCCCGGATCGATCAACCGACTCAGCGGGCGACTCAGGTTGGTAGCCGGCTGGCCCACGCGGCTGCCGATCTCGCTGAGGCGATGGCAACCGGCGCCGATCAACGCCAACAAGGAGTTGGCCTGGACGGGGCTGCGCATGTCGTCCAGGAGGATGCGAAGTGGTTCCCCGTGCAGCACGCCGTTGCGGTCCAGGATCAGCGCGGCAACAGCCTCTCCGGTCGAATCGTAGTCCGTGGCGAGCTCCCAATTGCGTGGCACCCCGCCCCAGATGGAAATAGGCAACGACGCTCTCTTCCGGGTCGAGGTGCAGAGCCTCGTGCAGGGCAGGCGGCGGCATCGGGGCAACCTCGATGATCTCCCCGGCCCTGCCGTACAGCGGCGCGCAGCCGTTCCATCGACGGAATTATGCTCCACCGACATTATGCTATTCAATACGGATAGCTGACTAGACCTCGGCAAGGAGCGTTGCGGCATCGGCCGGTGCTGTACAGGGCGGGCGGATTCGGGCTATTGATGGTGACGCCGTGGCGACCGACCCCAAGCAGGAAGCGCGCGTCAAACGCGCCAGCACGACGGCGATCCTGGCGGCGGCGATCCGCGCCAGCCACGTGCGCTGGCAGCAGCCGCCGATTGTGTCCGACACCTACGCGATCCACATGCTGCCCCCGTTCTGGCGGCTGGTCGCCAGCAACTGGGCGTTGAACCGAATCATCGTCCACCGCCTCCTGAAGCCGTTCAAACCGGTCCACACCGAGAACATCCTGCGCCTCCGCTTTGCCGAGGACCACCTGCGCGACGCGGTCGCCGCCGGAGCCCGGCAATACGTCATTCTCGGCGCCGGCCTGGATTCCTTCTGCCTGCGCCAAGGGGAGCTTGCCGACGGGTTGCGCATCTTCGAGGTCGATCATCCGGCATCGCAGCGCATGAAACGCGACAAGCTGCTCAGAATCAGCGATCACCTGCCGGCGAACCTCGTGTTCACGCCGGTGGATTTCGAGACCGAACGCCTCGACGAGGGGCTTACCAGGGCCGGCTACGACACCGCCGTGCCGACGTTCTTCTCCTGGCTGGGCACCACCTACTACCTGACGCGCGACGCCGTCCGCGACACGCTCGACCGCATTGCCGCGGTGGCGGCGCCCGGCACCCGGATCGCCCTCGACTACAAGTATCCTCGCCACCTGGTACCCGCCGACGGCCTGTTGTTCGCCGACCGGCTCGACCAGTTCGTCGCCAAGCGCGGCGAGCCGATGCTGTCGATGTTCACGCCCGACGAGCTGAACGCCGAGTTGCGCCGCGCCGGCTTCACCGAGCTCGATCACGTGTCGCCCGACCAGCAGGCGCAGCGCTACCTGGAGGGACGCGGCGACATGACCGCGCCGGCCCCCAACTTCGCCCTCGCGCTGTTCGCCGCCTGACCGACGCGATGGGCCGAGGACGACGCCGACAGCCGGCGGGCGTGCGCCGCTAGTGGACACTCATCCCGTCGCGCCCGCCACCGGCGCCGCCCAGCACGACGCCCCCGGCGGCGGTCGCATCCACACCGCCGTCGGCGCCCGCTCGGGCTTGGTAGGCAATCCGTCCGACCTGTTCGGCGGCAAGGTGATCTCCCTGCTGTTCGACGCGTTCTCCGCCGGCGTGACGCTGTACGAGTCGGCGCGCGTCACGGTGGTGCCCAATGCGCGCGACAGCACCAGCTTCCCGGACGTGGCCGCGCTCGCCCGCTACCGCCATCAGTACGGCTACTACGGGGGCATCCGCCTGATCGAGGCCCTGCTGGTCCGCTTCCACCACTGCTGCGAGAGCCGCTGCATCGCCCTGCCGCGGCGCAACTTCACCATCGAGTATCACTCCGACATCCCGTTCGGGGTCGGGCTCGGCGGCTCCTCGGCGATCATAACCGCCGTGTTCAAGGCCCTGATGCAGTTCTACGAGCTCACCGAGCGCGACATCCCGAAGCCGGAGCAGCCCACCATCATCCTGGAAGCCGAGACCATCGAACTCGGCATCAGCGCCGGGCCGCAGGATCGCGTGGTGGCGGTGTACGGCGGGGTGGTGGCGATGGACTTCACCGCCGCCGCGTACGCCCGCAACGGCGGCCGCCACGGCGACTACCGCTATCTGCCGGCGCACCTGCTGCCGCCGCTGTTCATTGCCTGGCACGAGGGGCTTTCCAAGTCGTCCGGCGCGATTCACAACGTGATGCGGTTCCGGGCGGAGGTGGAGCGCGATCCCGCCATTGCCGAGGCGATGGCCAGCAAGGCGGCGCTCGTCGACCAGGCCTTGGCGGCGCTGCGGCGCGGCGACCCTGCCCGCCTCGGCCCGATCATGGACCGCGACTTCGACCTGCGCCACTCGGTGTACGAACTGCCGCCGGAGCAGGTGCGCATGATTGCCATCGCCCGCGAGCAGGGCGCGCATGCCAAGTTCGCCGGCTCGGGCGGCGCGGCGATCGGCACCTACGAGGACGCCGGCCACCTGGAGCGGATCGGCAACGCCTACCGCGCGGAAGGTTTCGCCATCGTCCCGCTCCGGGTCAGCCCGCCGAACCCTTGACCGCGATTCTGCTCGCCGCCGGTTACGGCACGCGCGTGCGCGCGCTGTTCCCGGACACCCCGAAGGCGCTGATCCCGATCGGCGGCCCCGCCCTGCTCGACCATCTGCTCGCCAACATCGCCCGCTCCGGCGCCGTCGAAACAGCCGCGCTGGTCACCAACGACCGCTTCCTGCCCGCCTTCGAGCGCCACCTCGCGACCCACGCCGCGCCGCTGCCGGTACGCCTGCTCAGCGACGGCACCGCCCACGAACGGCAACGGCTCGGCGCGCTCGGCGATCTGGCGCTGGCGCTCGACCGGCTGCAATGCACGGACACGGTGCTGGTCGCCGCCACCGACAAGCTGCTGGCCTTCGAGCTGGCCGAGCCCCTCGCCTTCGCCCGCCGACGCGCCGCGGCGGTCAACGTGTGCGTGCAGATGCCGGACCGCACCCACATCGCCGGCCGGCACGGCTGCGTGCTGCTCGACGGCGAGGGCCGCATCGTCGACTTCGAGGAAAAGCCGGCGCAGCCCAAGTCGAGCCTGGCCAGCCTGGCGCTCTACGTCCTCCCGCCCGCTGCGCAACTCCGGCTGCGCGACTACCTGGCCGCCGGCGGCAACCCCGACGCGCCCGGCCACTTCCTGGCCTGGCTGGCGCAACGCACCCCCGTCTACGGCTACCTCGCCCCCGGCCCCAGCTACGACGTAGGCACCCCCGAAACCTACGCCACCGCCCAACGCGCCTACACGGCAACCTCCGCACCCCATGTGCAATAGACCCGGCGGCGCCGGGGGCGCCTGCTCGTTGACAACGTATCGTTGCCAAGTCATCGTACATTCGATGCAGCGGGCAACACGCCGTTCATGGAGGATCGATTGAAGTACCGTGGCGATGGCGTTTCTTCGCACGACTACGAGGTGAAGAAGCTGCACTTTGACGGCAAGGCTTTCGATGCGGTCGTATTCTATCTTCGTGCCGGTGAGCCGGTAAATATCGACCTGGAGGCCGTGCTCAAGAAGACCAAGCTGTGGACTGTCCCCACGGCATCGAAACCCGAGGCGGTACACCATCTCGTGTTTGAGATCGCACCACAGGCCGAGGGAATTGCCGAAATCTATATCAGCAAGTTCACCGCGAGATTGGGGGAGACCGACGGTGGCGGCTCTGACGATTGAAGCAACAGACTCGTCGATAGTCGCCAATCAGCGGTTTCTCGAACCCTCAGGTGGCCGGATATTCCCCATTCTGCAACCCACCATAAGCAGTCTCCAACAGATTACCAACTTGAACTTCGAGTACGCTCCATCAGGGCAGTGGGATCGCGTGCCGTATGATCTGATGGATAGGCTTGGGAAACATCCGGTGAGGACCATTGGGAGACTGCGTCTCGACGGCCTGCTTTCGTTCGCGCCGCATTCGGCACCATTTGAGTTGAGGGGGCTGAACGTACTGATCGGTCCGAACGGATCCGGCAAATCAAACCTGATCGAAGCGTTGGAATTGCTGTCGGCTACCCCACATGACCTTGCAGCCGCCGTACGCGACGGCGGTGGGCCAGTCGATTGGCTGTGGAAAGGGGGCGATGCGACCGAGCCGGCGGAGATTGAGGTCGAACTATCCGAAGGGACACCGACCGGGCGACCGTTGCGCTATCGGCTTGGGTTCACCGCCGTGCAGAACCGCCTGGAGGTTGTTGACGAGGCGATAGAGGAGCTTGAGCTGCCTCTGGGCGAAAGCGACGACCACTTCTACTATCGCTATCAGCGCGGGCATCCAGTACTCAACGTCAAGGACAACGCGGGGAACTATCATAAGAGACGGCTTCAGCGTGAGGATTTGAGCCCGAACCAGTCGGTACTGGCACAACGGAGGGACCCTGAACAGTATCCCGAAGTCACCTGGACCGGTAGGACGCTTGGTGCGATCCGCACCTTCCGGGAGTGGACCTTCGGGCGGTATGTCCCCCTTCGGCAGCCTCAGCCGGCAGACCTCCCGGAAGACCAGTTGCTTCCAGACAGCCGGAACTTGGCTCTGGTGTTGAACCAGATCGAACACGCCGGCGAGGCCCGCCTCGAAAAACTGCTAAGCCAGTTCTTCCCGCCTTTCAAACGAATGTCGACCAGGGTATCCGGCGGCACCGTTCAGTTCTACCTGCACGAGTCGGGATTCCGGGCGCCGATACCAGCCACCCGACTGTCGGATGGAACCCTCCGTTTCATTGCACTGCTGGCCACGCTCCTGTCTCCATCGCCGCCGCCGCTGGTGTGCATCGAGGAGCCGGAACTCGGGTTGCATCCCGACGCGGTCGCGCTCCTGGCCGATCTGCTGGTCGAAGCCTCCGAACGGATGCAACTCGTCGTCACGACCCACTCCGATGCTCTGGTGTCTGCACTGACCAACTATCCGGACGCCATTGTCGCTTGTGAACGGCCAGGCGCCGGTACCGTGCTAAGGCGTCTGGACCCGAGAAAACTTGCCGGTTGGCTGGACGAGTACCGGCTCGGTGACCTGTGGCGTATGGGCGATCTAGGGGCAAACCCGTGAGCGGGATCTCCATCTTCATGGAAGGCGGCGGTGTCAGCCGCGACGCCCGGGTAGCCCTGCGGCAGGGGATGGACAGGTTTCTTCAGCCACTGAAGCAGGCCGCGCGCGACAAGGGTTGGAGCTGGAACCTGGTCTGCCGCGGCCCGCGAAACGAGGCATTCCGCGCGTTTTGCGATGCGGGGAGAGATGCACACGACATCGTGGTTGTCTTGCTAGTGGACGCCGAGAAGCCGGTTGAGAATTCGGTTCGCGTTCATCTGAAGGAGAATGACGGTTGGGATCTTTCTGACGTCTCGGAAGAACATTTCCATCTTATGGTACAGGCCATGGAAGCATGGTTCGTCGCGGATCCAACGAGTCTTTCCGAATACTACGGCCAGGGGTTCCGCAAGGACGCACTATCGAGTGAACAGAATCTGGAGGATGTGACCACATACAATCTGAATCACTGGTTACGAGCAGCGACGCGGCACTCCAGCGAGGGAGACTACCACAAGATCAGGCACGCAAGTGACCTGCTGAAGCTGATCGACCGCAAGACCGTCACCACTCGATGCCCGCACTGCAAGCGATTATTCGACATTCTCGGGGACATGATCGCGGCAGCGTGACGAAGCAGGCTGAAACGATTGCAGGTCTCCCCGAACCGGTGCTCGACGGAATCACTCTTCAGGCCGCTTGTTTGTCAAATCGATTGAACGCAGCCGGGTGGGGCACTTGGCCCCAACGAACCGTGATCTCCACAGCCCTCCCAACCGCTCCATGACGGTAAGACCTTCAACGCGGGCCTGTCAACCGCGAGTCAAGCCGTGGGGTAGTGGCCAGCCGGGGCCGATGGCGAGGAACGGGGGGTTGTGGAGGTCGTGCTTGTTGTAGCGCAGGGGACGGCCGGTGCGCGCCTGCACGATGCGGCCGCCGACGGCGCGCAGCAGGGCGTCGCCGGCGGCGGTGTCCCACTCCATGGTGGGGCCGAAGCGTGGATAGTAGTCCGCCTCGCCGGCGGCGATCATGCCCAGCTTGATGGCGCTGGACAGGCGCTTGATGGTGAGACCGCCGTGGGCGGCGCGCAGCCGGCCGACCAGCCGCTCGGTGTTGGCGGCGAAGTGACTGGTGCTGGCCACCACCACCGGCACCTCCCGGTCCGGGCGCACTCCCCGATCCAGCCGGCTTCCCGCGCCCGCCTCAAGCGCCGCCCGCCGCGCGCCCGGTAACTGGTACGCGCCCCACCCCACGGCGCCGTAGTACAGGTGGTCGCGCACCGGCGCATAGATCACCCCCAGCCACGGCACCCCCGCTTCCCACAGGGCAATGTTCACCGAGAAGTCGTCGCCGCCGCGGATATACTCCTTGGTGCCGTCGAGCGGATCCACCAGCCACAGCCGCCGCCACGCGCGGCGCACCGCGGCGGCCGCGATGTGGCCTTCCTCGCTCACCACCGGGATCTCCGGCGCCGCGTCCACCAGCACCGCTTCGAGGGCAGCCTGCGCCGCCTCGTCCGCCAGCGTCACCGGGGTGTCGTCCGCCTTGCGCCGCACATCCAGCGCTCCACGCCGGTGCCGCAGCACCACCTCGCCGCCGCGCACCGCCGCCCGCATCGCGCACTCCAGGAGTTGCTCCGTGCCGCCTCTCACGCGCCCCACCATATCCGGTCGCGCCGCCCGCCGCGACCCACTCCGTAGCGCCCGTTTACGGAGCGTCCCGAACGGATTAGCATGCGGTTGGCACTGTCGCGGCGTCAGGAGGCCGCATGAGATGCCTGCGCGGTGCTTTGGTTGGACTCGATGAATCTTGCATACAGTTGGTTGCCAGGGTGCTTTGCGCGGGCCGATTCGGGCCTGCTGGAGGAGTGCGCAGAGCTGTATTCGAATCACTACGGCGCATGGAGCGCCCACGCGCCGCCTCCGGGCCGGCCCGGTACGCGGGTGCGGCTGTCGGCAGCGCGGCTCAAGCAGTGGTTCGACTCGGATGACTCGCGCATAGCCTTGGCGCGTTCCGGCTCCCACTTGGTGGGCTACGCCATTGCCGTTCAGATGAAAGTGCCTCGATGTGGCATCGTTTCCTGGGTTACGCAACTAGTCGTCCACGAAGCACACCGGCAACAGAACGTGGGCAAGACGTTGCTGTTCTCGATCTGGGGAATGTCCAACCACTTCGCGTGGGGGCTCGTGACGGCGAGTCCTTATGCGGTACGGGCACTCGAAAAAGCTACCCGAAGGCGTTGTCTGCCGGCACGCATCAAGAGGAACAATCGAAAGCTGCAGCAGCTCGGATGTGAGCATGTACGCTACATCAACGAACAGACGAGAACGGACGTTGACCCTGCTCGTTCCTGCATCCAGACAGACTTCTATCTTGACCACTCCGACCTGGGCACGATGATCGCCCGAGTGACATCCGATGAGAAGCCGTGGCTGCTCGGATCCCTGCCGGAAGGATGGGAGTGGTTCGCCTTTACGTTCTCCGATCAGGATCAAATCCAACTGAATTCGGCGGAGATCGCCTCCATGTTGGAGGCGTCGGATCAGATCACCAAGCAAGCGTACGCACGGATGACGCTGGATGACGATCACCTCTGGGCGGGCCATACCGTCAAGGAGAGCCGGGAAATCATCCAGTACTGCCGCGTCGAACCAGGCCACTCCGTGCTTGATTTCGGCTGCGGCGCTGGAAGGCACGCCATTGAACTTGCGAAGTCCGGCGCACGCGTTACCGGTGTCGACTACGTAGGCAAGTTCATTCGGAAGGCCGAATCCGACGTGCAGCGACTCGGCGTGTCGGGAACCCGCTTTGTGAAGGCCGATTGTCGAGACGTAAAGCTGGACGAGGTGTTCGACGCAGCCGTGTGCCTTTACGACGTGGTTGGTACGTACGCCGACCGGGAATCCAACTCCAGGGTGCTCGCCAATCTCGCGCTTCACCTGAAGCCCGGCGGGTTCGCACTGGTATCGGTAATGAATCTTGCGTTGACCAAGCGCCGAGCCAGACACGTCTTCCCAGGTGTCGTTCAGCGTTGCGGGCGTCTCGTACTCGATAAAGAGGGAACCAGACAAGCTATTGGAGCTTCCGCCAAGCGACACCATGGAAGCCACGGGCGACATCTTCGATCCGGCCTACTACATTCTCGACGAAGACAGCAACGTCGTCTACCGAAAGGAGCGATTCACCAGGGGATCGGACCTTCCTACCGAATTGCTCGTCCGCGACCGGCGATTCTCGATGGAAGAGATAGCGGCCATGTGCAACGAAGCCGGCCTGAACGTTGAATGGGTGAGACTCGTTGGAGCAGGACGGTGGGATGAGGCGCTCGACGAGCACGACGACCGCGCGAAGGAGATCCTCGTCCTCTGCCGCAAGCTTCCGTGAGGCGGCCCTGGGTACTGAAGGTGCCGCTCAGGTTCGTCGGCCGACGAGGGTAGCCTGCGCCGCCTCGTCCGCCAGCGTCACCGGGTATCATCCGCCGTGCGGCCCACGGCCAGCGATCCGCGCCGTTGCCGCAGCACCACTCCACTGCCGAGCCCGCAAGCCCGCCGAGCCGTTTGCCAAGGGCCTGGGGATGGTGTTTACTCGACGACGGTGGAACAGATCATCAACCTTCACATTGAGAAGTTGCCCGAAGGCGTCTACCTCGCCACGACAGACGATTGCCCCGGCTTGGTAGCCCAGGGACCGACAGTGGCGGAGACCGTTGTGATCGCACGCGATGTCGCGAAAAAGCTCATCGAGGCGCGCGCCGAACAGTCAGAACCGCAATCGTTGGAACCCGTTGGCGAGCCATTCTGAAACAAGCCGGAGTCTCGGTTGATGAGTTTCTTGCTCGTTAAGGGCCATACACGCACGGCGCCCCCACGCAGCGCAACGCCCATCCCCACTTCGATGCGAGCGGCACCATCGTCGTGGTGCACAACGGCATCATCGAGAACTACCGGTCGATCCGCGCCTTCCTCACCGAGCAGGGCATCGATCCGGCCAGCCGCAAGCTTCCCTCAGACGGCCTTGGGCCTGTACGGCGATGGGACGGATCGCCTGGCCTGCCCTAAGCGGCAAATCCGTGATAGCCCGCACGACAGAGCGTTGCCCGGCCCCTGTATCCCCACAGCATGTTAGCCACACATGGGTTTGGCGCACCTCGCTTCTGGGCGGCGAAACGATGCGCTTGGAGCCTACACGGCTCGCGATGCCGGGATCGAGCTCGTCAACAGCCAGACCGCAGGTCCGCAGGTGACGACGATTCGCGCCGGCCGCGTGGCTGCACCGAGTCTTTCCTCACGTGCCCTACCACCATCTGCGGTTGCGCCGCCGGCCGCGAGCCCGCGCACCCGCGACGCGGTCAACGCCGCAGACGGGATGCATTCCATTGACACACGACGCGTTCATCTCGATGCTGTTGTTGTGATACCGAAGGAAGACTTCGCCAAGGTAGCTCTAAAGCATCTTCAAGATGCGCAGGCTCTGTTGAAGAGCAATCGGTTCGATGGTGCCGCATATCTCGCGGGATACGTTGTCGAGTGCGCGCTGAAGACGATGATCGAAGTCGAGAGAAAGAATGCTCCACATATTCACGATTTGAGCCAACTCCGGTCGCGATTACAGCCCTGGCAGTTGTGGCGGGATCCCGCACCGGGCACCTGTATGTCGCTATCACGCAAGCTATCAACCAGATACACTCCTGGATACCGGAGATGCGCTATCGTGAACCCTACGTAGCAGCGCCCGTCGCTGGCAGTTGGTTAGCAGAGGCGGACGACGTCTACAAGAAGGTCATTGGCAGCCTCACTCTCGCGGGGTTGATCTGATGCAACACCTGAACGACGCCTACCAACGTGCTGAAGACGTTTTGAGCGAGTGGATCGATAGTAAGCCGCGAACTTGGCGCATCCTTGTCGTCAAGGATGTGCTTTCCATGCTCCGCGTTATTCTTTGGTGTGCCAAGAATGAACTCGAATCAAGTTCCAACGAGATCGACAGCACACTCAGGGAAGTCTGTCCGGACTATTGGTCGAAGAGTGTTATTCCAGGCCAATCTGGAGATCATCCTGACAAGGGTTGGCAAGACGATGCTTGGGGGCAAGCCAGAAGTCACGAAAAAACAAACAAGCTCCGCATCCTGGAAAAGCACTTGACGAAGTCCGGATGGTTCGAAGCACCCCCCGACCCGCCATGGAAAACAAGTGAGAGGGACGCGCCCGTCATTGTGCTGTTCTATTCATTCAAGGGTGGAATTGGCCGATCAACGGCGCTCGCGGCCACCGCGCTTAATCTCGCCAGTGTCGGTGAACGAGTGGCGGTCCTCGATGCCGATCTGGATGCGCCCGGAATCGGTTATCTGCTTGCCGGGCATGACGGCGCCACGGCACAGTGGGGTATCGTGGACTATCTGCTGGAACGGCGCGTGCTGAAGGAGACCGAACTGCCAACAGATGACTACTACCATCGTTATGTAGCTCCCAGTGCCGTCGGCGGGGAAGATATCTTTGTATACCCGGCGGGAACGTTCAACACCGGATACGTGGACAAGCTAGCCCGCATCGACTACGGAAATCCTGTGGCTGGGACGCCGCACCCATTCGTTGCGCTGCTGCACCAGATTCGCCGAGAACTAGCACCGCGCTGGATTCTGATTGATGCTCGTGCCGGGCTCGGCGAAGTTTCCGGGTTCCTGACCGGAGGTCTATGTCATCTTCACGTGCTCCTGGGCACGCTTGCAGAGCCAAGTTGGCGAGGGCTTGAACTCATCCTCGATCGGCTTGGCGGAGACCGTCTCCGTGACGGCAAGCCGCAAGCCGAGTGTCTGTTGGCAGCATCCATGCTTCCGCGCTCGGATGAATCACTGTTTCAAGGTCTCGGATCCAGGTTCACGGAGCGCGCCCGCGACGCATTCAGCGCTCACTACTACGCCGAGCCTGATGAGACACCGGACGAACTATGGACACTGAGCGACCTCGAGAGCGATGATGCGCCGCACGTTCCCGTCGTGTTACCGTATGAAGAACGCTTGGCAACTTTCCGCGATCTGAGCGACGTAGCGGAGAGTGTTCTCCTTCGTGAAGGCCCGTACCGCGACCTTGCCGGGCGGCTGTGGAGCAGCTATTCATTATGAGCAAGTCTCAAGGCTTGAGCAAACAGGACTGCATAGCACTACGTACTCAGCTCGCTGATCTCGGCTATGGCCAAGCGGAGGCGGAGACGGACGAGTTGTTCGCATTACGCCTCTATCCGGTAACCGAGCATCTTCGGGCGCTCGATACCAGGGTGGTTCTGGTCGTAGGGCCTAGAGGTTCCGGGAAGAGTGCCCTATTCAAGGCATTCTTTTCGGAGAACCGTGATCTGGCTGATTCGATCCGGCACTGGATGCCCGGCTCCTCTACGCTCCGAGCTCACTCCGACTCATCCTATTGGAGGGCCGCATATCCGGCGCAAACTGCTTTCCCCGACAGCCATGCACTCAGGAAGTGGGTGCTCTCGGACGACGATGCAAAAAAGATCTGGCATGCGATGCTCGTTCGCTTGCTGGCGGAATTCTTTACCGAGGATCAGCGACGGAAGCTTACTCCGCTGATTGCGCCGATGGCCGTGGAAGTCGGAGATATACTTGCCGCATACGATACGCTGGAGGCGAGTCCAACCGGAGCACTGGATGAACTGGAGGGAAGACTCCACAGAGAGGATCGATGGATTTTCGCCGGCTATGACGAGCTTGATACGCTGTGCGGTTCCGATTGGGGCCTGATGGCTAGTATGGTGCGGGGACTGATCGCCTTCTGGTCTGACTACAGCCGGCGTTGGGAACGGATACGGGCGAAGATCTTCCTCCGTTCAGACCTGTTCAGACGGCACGCCGGCATGGGTACGGCCGACTTCGCCAAGCTTGCGGCCAACCGCGCCGAGCTCACTTGGTCCGACGCGGCACTGCTGGCCATGTTGGTAAAGCGTATCGCCAACACTTCTGAGGATCTCGCCACATATTGTCAGAGGGCTCGACTCCGGTTCGAGGAAAATGACACTCTCGGATTGATACCAAAGATCAAGGAACCCCGCGACGCTTGGACGTTGCTCGAACGACTCGCCGGGGAATTCATGGGAGCCAAGCGGAAGAAGGGATTTGTACGCAGCTGGGTGCTTGCTCATCTGCGAGATGGGAACGGCCACATCAGTCCGCGTTCGCTGGTTCGGCTGCTTGAGCAGGCCGCCAGCAAAGATGTGGTGAATCAATCGTTGCGCCCGCCCCGGCTGATTCACCCCACGGCTCTCCGGCAGGCGCTGGACGATGTGTCCGACAATCATGTCACACAGGGTACTTCGAGTGAGTGGCCATGGCTGGGGGGAGTCCGCATCAGGGTGCAAGAAGATCGACTGGTGCCGTGGGGCCGCGCCAAGATCACGAGACTCCTTGGCACGGACTGGGACGGAAGCTGGGGACAGGTGGGTGCTGACGACACACGTCCACCGGCGGACCGACCTGCGGATCTGGTCGACTACTTGATTGAGCTCGGGATTTTCCGGAGACGCGCAGACAATCGGGTTGACGTGCCGGACCTGTACCTATCCGGTCTCAATCTGCGTCGCAAGGGAGGTGTCAGCAGACGCCCGAAGGTAACAGGCCCGTCTGGGTAACCGTTCCCCGCGAGTTCCCCGCGAGTTCCCCGCGAGGGTGGCGTAGACGGGGGCGGCGGATGTGCGTAGCATTGAGGGTGAAATATGTGCGGTATCGTGGGATACGTCGGGCCTCGTCCGGCGGCGGAGCTGCTGGTTACCGCGTTGCGGCGCCTGGAATACCGGGGCTATGACTCGGCCGGCATAGCGACCCTCGACGAAGACCGTGTGCTGCACCGGCATCGCACGGTGGGCGAGGTCGACAATCTGGCCCGCGCGGTGGCCGCCGAGCACCCACCCGGCACCACCGGCATCGCGCATACCCGCTGGGCCACGCACGGCGCCCCCACGCAGCGCAACGCCCATCCCCACTTCGATGCGAGCGGCACCATCGCCGTGGTGCACAACGGCATCATCGAGAACTACCGGTCGATCCGCGCCTTCCTCACCGAGCAGGGCATCGATCCGGCCAGCGACACCGACACCGAGGCCCTCGCGCAACTCATCGGATTCCTCTACCACGACGGCGGCAACGGCGAGTCGGGCAACCTGCTCGCGGCCGTGCGGCGCGCCCTGCACGACGTACGCGGCACCTTCGGCCTGCTGGTGTTGAGCCGCGACTATCCCGACCAGCTCATCGCCGCGCGCCGCGGCAGCGCGGTCCTGGTCGGCGTCGGCGACGGCGAGCACGTGGTGGCCTCGGACGGCGCCGCGGTGATCGAGCATACGCGCCAGGTCGTCTACCTGGACGACAACGAAATCGCGCTGCTGACCCGCGACGGCCTGCGCGCCTCCACCATCGACGACATCCCGTTGAGCAAGAGCGTCAGCACCCTCGAAGTGCGGCTGCAGGAAATCGAGCTCGACGGCCACCGCCACCACATGAGCAAGGAGATTCACGAGCAGCCCGCGGCGCTGCGCAACACCTTGCGCGGGCGCATCGACCTCACCGAGGGCAAGGTGGTGCTGGGCGGCCTGGCCGACCGCGAACGCGAACTGGCCCGCTTCCAGCGCGTGATCCTGACCGGCTGCGGCACCGCCTGGCACGCCGGCCTGATCGGCGAGTACCTGTTCGAGGAACTGGCGCGCGTGCCGGCCGAGGTGGAGTACGCCAGCGAGTTGCGCTACCGCAATCCGGTCATTCAGCGCAACACGCTCGGCATCGTGCTCAGCCAGTCGGGGGAGACCGCCGATACGGTGGCCGCGCTGCGCGAATTGCAGCTCAAGGGCGCTACCACCCTGGGCATCGTCAACGTGGTGGGATCGAGCATCGCACGCGAGACCGACGCCGGCGTGTTCCTGCACGTCGGCCCGGAAATCGGCGTCGCCAGCACCAAGGCGTTTACCGGCCAGGTCGCCGTGCTGGCGCTGCTGGCCATCAACATGGGCCGCCGCCGCCACCTGTCCGCCGAGCGCACCGCCGATCTGCTCGGCCAGCTCAACGCGATCCCGGCCAAGATCGAGCGCATCCTGGCCATGGCGGATGCCATCCGCGATCTCACCGAGCGCTACGTGGAGCGCCAGAACTGGCTCTACCTGGGCCGCGGCGTCAACTATCCGGTGGCCCTGGAAGGCGCGCTCAAGCTGAAGGAGATCAGCTACATCCATGCCGAGGGGCTGCCGGCCGCGGAGATGAAGCACGGACCGATCGCCCTCATCGACCGCGGCATGCCGGTGGTGGTGGTGGCGCCGCACGATCACACCTACGACAAGGTGGTGGCCAACATCGAAGAGGTGAAGGGACGTGCCGGCAGCATCATCGCCATCGCCACCGAGGGCGACCGCCACCTGGCCGAGCTCGCCGACGCGATTATCTACGTGCCGAAGACCCACCCGCTGCTGTCGCCGCTGGTCACCACCATCCCGCTGCAACTCATGGCCTACTACGCGGCGCTGGCGCGCGGCCACAACGTCGACCGCCCGCGCAACCTCGCCAAGAGCGTTACCGTCGAATAGGATTCGACGGTTTAGTCGAATAGGAATTCGACAGTTGCGTGGGGGATTCGACGGTTTAGTCGAATAGGAATTCGACAGTTGCGTGGGGGATTCGACGGTTTAGTCGAATAGGAATTCGACAGTTGCGTGGGGGATTCGACGGTTTAGTCGAATAGGAATTCGACAGTTGCGTGGGGGATTCGACGGTTTAGTCGAATAGGAATTCGACAGTTGCGTGGGGTATCCACCGTTACGTCGAATAGGATTCGACGGTCGGGTGGGGTAACCACCGTTACGTCTACTACGATTTGCGCGTGAGCCGCTTTGCGTCGCGCAGCGCCCGGCCCGGGAACCAGCCGGGCGAACGGCGTCCCTGAGTGCGGGCAATGCCCACGTTCATCAGCAATCCGATACCGATCATCGCGGTCCACAGCGACGATCCGCCGTACGACACCAGCATCAGCGGGATGCCGGTGATCGGCAGCACCCCCATCGCCATGCCCATGTTCACCACCGTGTGGAACAGAATCATCGCCACCACGCCGGCGGCGATCAGCGTGGCGAACGGGTCGCGGGCGGCGTACATGATCACCAGGCCGCGCGCCAGCACCACCGCAAACAGCAACAGCACCAGTACGCCACCGAGGAAGCCCGACTCCTCCGCGAGAATCGAAAAGATGAAGTCGGTGCTCTGCTGCGGGAGATAGCGCAGATGGCTCTGCGTGCCATGCAGATAGCCGGTGCCGGACAGCCCGCCGGCGCCCACCGCGGTGACCGACTGGATGATGTTCCAGCCTGCCCCGCGCGGGTCTACCCACGGGTTCACGAAGATGACCAGACGCATGATCTGGTACTCCTTGAGCACCATCGACATCGCCAGGCCGCCGGCCACCGCCAGGCCGAGCAGCATCGACCCATACAGGATCCAGTAGTAGTAGCCGTGCCGGTAGCGCCGCTGGCCGACCACCGCCAACACCGCCACCCCGCCCAGTACCAGCAGCGCATAGCGCGCCACGCCGGCGTCCGTCACCAGCCGCCAGATGCCAGGCTCGCCGGTGGCCAGCAGGCGCTGCACCGCCGGGATGGCGGCAAACACCAGCGTCAGCACGCCCAGCAGCAACACGAACAACAGATGGCGAATGCGCGCCCCGGCCAGCAGCGCCATGGTCAGAAAGACCGGACAGTAGATCAGCGCCGTGCCCATGTCCGGCTGCAGCACGATCAGGGCCACCGGCGCCGCCACCACCAGCAGTCCGAGCAGAAAACGCGGCAGTTCGGTGATGCCATTGCCGATCTCCGACAGGTAGGCGGCCAAAAACAGAATGGTGGCGATCTTGACGAACTCGGACGGCTGGATGCCCATGTTGCCGATGCCCAGCCAGGAACGCGCGCCGTTCACCTGCCGCCCGAACACCAGGGTGAGCACCAGCAACGCCAGCGCGGCGAGAAAGATGTACGGCGTACGCGGCTTGTAGTTCTGATGATTGGTGACCGCGAACACCACCATCAGCACCAGGCCGCTGGACGCCCACACGATCTGCTTGATCCACTCGTTCGATACCGAAACCCCGGCCGAGTTCACGCCGCTGGAGTACACGAACAGAATGCCGGCGCCCACCAGCGCCAGGCTGGACGACAGCAATATCGGATCGAGCGCGCGCAAGGCGCCGAACCCGGATCCGAATATCTGGGCGCGCGCGGTGCGCTTGGCGGTACTCTTCATCGTGCCGCTCTCACGGCGACTCCCCGTTGCCTTCGCCGGCGGGCTCCTCATCCTCCTCGGGCTGCAGGGGATTGAACACCGCATCGCCGTACCACGGCCTCAGGTAGGCCACCGCCTCCGGCACCGTCTGCCCGCTGAACGCCGCGTGAAAGATCAGGTTGGCCGCCTTGGGGGCCCACCACTCCCACTCATTCACCGCCTCCACCATCGTCACCACGACAATCTGATCGCTGCGGTCCGCGGCGCCGTACGGGCCATAGGCGGCAAACCAGGAGTGCCAGCGATCATCGAACCCCACCTGTGCGGTGCCGGTCTTGCCGGCCACCGCCACCGCGTCGGTGGTGATCACCGGCACCGCCGTACCGTCGGTAATCACCAACCTCATGGCGTCGCGCACGGCCGCGAACGTCGCGTCGCCGATGTCGGCGCGATGCAGCAACTCACGCTCCGTCTTGACCAGGATCTCGCCGCTTTTCCCGTCGCGGATCTCCTTGACCACGTGCGGGCGGAAGATCTCGCCGTTGTTCGCCACCATGGCGATCATATTGGCGATCTGCAGCGGCGTGACGGTGATGTATCCCTGGCCGATCGACAGGTTGACCGTATCGCCGCCGACCCAGCCGGTGCCCCTCTCGCGCAGCTTCCACGCCGGCGTCGGCACCGATCCCGCCGTCTCCCCCGGCAGATCGATGCCGGTCGGCGCACCGAAGCCGAACGCCACGGAGTACTTGGCGATGTTGTTGATGCCCAGGGCGAGTCCCGCCTGGTAGAAGTAGATGTCGCAGGACTGCGCGAGCGCGTCGTCCATGTCGACGTGACCGTGCCCCTCCTTTACCCAGTCCTTGAAGATCCGGTCGCCGTAGGCGAACTGGCCCCGGCACGTGATCGAGTAGCGCGGAGACCAGGTGCGTTCCTCGAGCAGCCCGGTCATCATCAGAATCTTGAACACGCTCGCCGGCGGGTAGGCGGCGCGGATGGCGCGATTGATGAACGGGAACGCGGGGTCGGACGCGGCGGCGCTGAATGCCGCGGGGCCGCCGTCGCCGATGAACGATTGCGGATCGAACCACGGGTAGGAGACCATGGCCAGGATCTCGCCGGTGGTGGGCCGCAGCACCACCACCGAGCCGGTGCGCGGCCCGAGCGCCTCCTCGGCCGCGCGCTGCAGGCGCCAGTCGATGGTCAGCACGATGTCGGAACCGGGCCGCGGCGCTACCGCGGTCTGCCAGACATCGGTGACCGCGCGCTCGTGCACATCCACGGTACGGTGGCCGACGCCGTCGGTGCCGCGCAGCACCGACTCGTAGCGTTTTTCGACGCCGCTCTTGCCGACCGCGTTGCCCGCCGTGTAGCCCTCGTTGAACAGCACCTGCAGTTCCTCGCGGGTCACGTCGCCCACGTAGCCGGTCACGTGCGCCAGCGACCCGATCTCGCCGTAGTCGCGCGCCGGTTCGCTGTGCCACGCCACGCCGGGAAACGAGCCGATCTGCTCTGCCAGCGTGGCGATGGTGGCAAAGTCCACGTTGCGCTTCAGCTCGATGGAACGGAACAGGTGCTGCATGTGGCGCGGCACCTTCTCCGCCAACTGGCGCTGCTCCACGCCCAGATGGCTGGCGAGCCGCTCCAGCAGGCCGGGCAACTCGCCCGCCGGCACCTCGCCGGGCACCAAGTCCACCGAAAACGCCGGCCGGTTGGTGACCAGCACCTGGCTGTAGGTGTGGTCGAAGATCTTGCCGCGCTGCGCGGGAATCGGGATTTCACGGCGCGCGACGCTGCTGGCGCGGGTGCGGAACTCGACACCGCGCACCACCTGCAGGAAGAACAGGTAGCCGCCGATCAGCAGCAGCGTCGCCCCGATGCCGGCGGCAAAGCCGATGGCGCGCCGCCTGAGCAGGCTCCTGTCCTCGATATCACTCATGACGCCGACGGGGAATTGGCGGTGCGCAACAGGTGGATCTGGCTCAACAGCGCGAACAGCAACGGTGCCAGGACCACGTTATATGCCGTTTCGATCCAGAACCGCACCTCCAGCAGGTGGGCGTCCAGGGGAATCTGGAACGCCAGCGAGAGCATGCCGCTGGCCAACCCCTTGATCAGCGCCGCGCCGGCCACCAGCAACACCGGCACCACCACGGCGCTGGCCCGGATAAACCCGCACGGCAGGCCGGCGCAGAATCCCACCAGAGCCTTCACCAGGGCGTGGAAGCCGAGCGGCGACAGCGTCACCACGTCCTCCAGCAGGCCGCCCACGAAGCCGGCAATCTGCCCGCTCATCGAGCCGCGCCGCAGGGCCAGGAACACCACCAGGATCAACTGCAGGTCAGGCTTCACGCCGAACACGGCCACGAACCTGAGTACCGTGGTCTGCAGCAGCACCGCGGCGCCGAGCAGCAGGATGGTCAGAATGATCGGACGATGGTCTACTGCCGAGGCGCCAGGCACCTAGCGCTCCCGCGGGACAATCACGAACAGGTACTCCAGCCGTGCCACGTCGATCGCCGGATCCAGCTCCAGGTCCAGAGCGTTACCCCGCGTTTCGGTGCGCACCGCGCGCACCTGGCCGATCAGCAATCCGGACGGGAACACCCCGCCCAGCCCGGAGGTAATGACTTGCTCCCCGATGCCGATCATGGCGCCGGCGGCACTGTTCACGTGGCGCATGAGCAGGGTGTTGGATCCCGACCCGAGCCCCTGAACCAGGCCGTCATGGCGGACGTCGCGCAGGCGGGCGGCAGCGAACGATGCGCGCGCGCTGATCGGCTGCACCAGCGCGCTGCGCTCATCCACCTCGATCACCCGCCCCACCAGCCCCTGCACGCCGTCCTGCAGTGCGACCACCGCCATGTCGGCACGCACGCCGTCGCCGGTCCCGCGGTTGATGGTCAGGTTGGTGAACAGGTTGCCCGGCGCCCGCGCCATCACCTCGGCGGGCACGTGGCGGAAGGTGGGCGGCGCCGCGAACCCGAGTTGGCGGCGCAACTCGGCGTTCTGCCGCTCCAGCTCCTCCATGTCGCTGGACAACTGCTCCAACTCCAGCAGGCGCTGCCGTGCCGCCACCAGTGCCAGCCGCATCCGGCGCAACTCGGCGATGGTGTTCCAGGAGCCGCCGAAAAACCCGCCTACCTCATGCAGAGCCAACTGCAGCGACGAGAACACGCTGCGCCCGATGCGTTCGGACGCGGCCGCCACCGGCCGGTGCGACAGGATCATCATGATCGTGCCCAGCGCCAGCAGGACCACCAGGACTACCCCGGCGCGATGGCGCGAGACGTAGGAGTTGACCGCTTGTCGACTCCCGTTTGCTACCACCGGCTATCAGCTGCGGTAGGTGAAATACTTGCGATCGCGGTCGCGCATGCTCTCCAGGAAACGGCCGGCGCCGAGCGCGACACACAGCAGCGGGTTCTCGGCCACCCTGACCGGCACCCCGGTCTCCTGGTGGATCAGGTTGGGCAAGCCCTTGAGCAGCGAGCCGCCGCCGGTCATCGTGATGCCGCGATCGATAATGTCCGCGGCCAGCTCGGGCGGCGTCTTGGCGAGGTTGCGCTTGATCTCCTCGACCACCAGGTTGGTGATTTCGGTCAGCGACTCGCGTATCTCCACGGAGTCCACTTCCAGACGGCGCGGCAACCCGGTAATCGCGTCCCGACCCATGATCTCCATCTTCTCGATCTTCTTGTCGGGCGCCGCATTGCCGATAGTGATCTTGACCCGTTCGGCGGTCTCGTTGCCGATGATCAGGTTGTGCACGGTGCGTACGTGCTTGATGATCGCTTCGTCGAACTCGTCGCCGCCGATGCGGATGGCGCTCGACACCACCATGCCGCCGAGCGAGATCACCGACACCTCGGTGGTGCCGCCGCCGATGTCGCACACCATGTGGCCGGCCGGCTCCAGGAACGGAATGTCGGCGCCGATCGCCGCCGCCATCGACTCTTCGATCAGATACACCTCGCGCGCGCCGGCCTGCTCCGCGCTCTCGCGCACCGCGCGCCGTTCCACCTCGGTGATACTGGTCGGAATGCCGATTACCATGCGCGGCTTCACCAGCCAGCGGCGCTGCGTCACGGAGTTGATGAAGTAGCGGATCATCTTCTCGGTGTGCTCCAGATCCGCGATCACGCCGTCCTGCAGCGGACGGATGGCGACGATATCCTCGGGCGTCTTCCAAAGCATGCGCTTCGCTTCCGTGCCCACCGCCACGACGTTCTTGGTGCTGCGCTCGACCGCCACCACCGACGGCTCGGAGAGCACGATTCCCTTGCCCTTGACGTGCACGAGGGTATTGCAGGTACCCAGGTCGATCCCTATGTCCATAGCAAATTTACCGAATATGCTCACCCCGACCTCCTCGCCGATGCGTCATCCGCGCAGCCGCAGGTTGGCGCCATGATGCTGCGCATCCATGCTGCGCGCCCGCCGCCACTGCGCACGTGCCTGTACGACATCCCCCAATCCGGCGTAGGCGTCGCCGAGGAACACAAACGCATCCGCAGATCCGGGCGCGATCTCCAGAATCTCCTGAAACTGATCCCGAGCCGCGGCAAATCCGCCATGCTCCAATAGTACCTTACCCAGCATCAATCGCGCACGGACCTCCACTTCCTGATCGGCCGCGGCGTCCACCGCCGCGTGAAAGTGTTCCAGCGCCTCATCCGGCCGGCTCAGGCGCGCCAGCAACTGTCCCACCGAGAGATACAGGAGCGCGTTCGGCTGCCGCTGCAGTGCGGTGGCGAAATGCTCCATGCCGGTATCGAGGTCACCGGTGCGCACGTATGCCATGCCCAGATACTCGCGCACGTCGGGCGGCTCATTCCCATCCTGCAGGGACTCGGTGAGATAACGGATCGCGGCATCGTAGTAGTAGCCTCCCTTATGGTAGTAGGCCTTGCCGAGCAGGTACGCCGACTCGTTCCAGTAGCGCAGGTCCGTGTTCAGCCGCGCGCGCCGCAACGCGGCGATCGCCAGGTCGAGCCCCGAGCCGGCGTCGGTCGCCCGTCCGCCAACTGCGCCCCCATCCGCCTCTAGCGCCAGGTAGAAGTGGGCGATGCCGCGAAACAGCAGAGCCTCGGAATCAAGCGGCTTGTCCGCCAGAATCTCCGCACTCCAGTTGAGCACTTCCGCGTAGCGCCCCTCGTTGGACAGTTCACGCAGCGCCGGCTGCCGGCTCGGGCGCAGCAACTGGGGAATGCGCAGCCGCTCGACGCGGTCCAGGAATCCCATAGTGAACAACACCGCCACCAAGCCGCCGGCCACGACGACCAGGATCGGCAGCAGCTTCAACCAGACGGGACGCCGCCGAACATAGTGGTATTTTCGCAAGTGATACCGCTTGCTTCGGACCGAGCCGCGCCCCATGATTCCTAACCTAATGCCTCACGGACACTGTATCCGATACCAGAAGGAAAAAAAAGAGGCGGACCTGTAAGCCGGGTCCAGTACCGTGGGCGCCCGCGGCGCCCACGGTTTAGCAGAACGCCTTCGGCGTTCTGCACCTCGCGGGCACCAAAGGGCGCCTTCAGGTGCGCATCATCTATCTAGGCCGGCCGTTGCCGGCCGGCTCGTGCAGCCTACCCGCAGGCTGGAGCGTGTACTCCTGGACGGGCCGTCCACCTGCTGCTTGGCCTTGCTCCTGGCGAGGTTTACCGTGCCGCCACTGTCACCAGCGACGCGGTGGGCTCTTACCCCACCTTTTCACCCTCACCGGCGAACGGCGCTCAAAACAGCGCCGCCGCAGGCAGTATGTTTTCTGTGGCACTCTCTGTCCGCGGACGCCGTAGCGCCGCGGCCCGGGGGTTACCCGGCGCCATGCCCTCACGGAGCCCGGACTTTCCTCCGCGCTGCCGACCCCCCAAGGGGGGCCGCCGCGCGGCGATGCGCCGGTCCGCCTCTCGACTCCATCGTTCAGGTCAAGAGCGCGCTAATCCTCCTCGTCGTCGTCGTCGGAGACGGCAGCGCCGGCCGTGCCGACCGCCGCAGCCTCGTGCTCCTCCGGTTCTTCGTCGTCATCGAACATCAGATCGTCGTCGTCGAACTCGACGCTGGAGGCATCGAACGGGTTGGCATGAAATTCGTCATCGCCGCCGTAGAACACGATGCGGCTGCAGTTGGGACAGAACATGATCTCCACGCCCGTGCGCACGCGGTTGGTGAAGAACGGCGGCAGAATCATCTGGCAGCCGGTACAGACGCCGGCGCGCAGCGCCACGATGCCCAGTCCTTCCTTGTTGCGAATGATGCGCTCGAACTTGAACAGCAATTCCTCATCGAGGCCGGGCGTGATGGTGGCTTCCTCGGCGATCAGTTCCTCGAGCATCGTCTTGCGCTCGGCTATTTCGGTGTCGATGCGCTGCTGCTCATCGGCCACCTCCCCATCCTGCTTGTTGATCCGCTGCTCCTCCTGCTCCAGGGCCACGGTCATTTCATCGAGGCGCGCCTCTTCGCGCTGCAACTCGCGCCGCACCTCCACCTCAAGCAGGTTGGCGTTGTTGATCTCCTTGTCCAGCGCTTCGTACTCGCGCTGCGTGCGGATGGCATCCATCTGGCCTTCGTAGCGCTCGCGCTCCCGTTCCGCTTCGATGGCCCGCTGGCGCAGATCGTTGATGCGTTCGCGGGTTTCGTTGTACGAGTCGTTCCTGTCCACATAGTTCTGCTTGAGCCGATTCAGCAACTCGATCTTGGTGGACAGTGCGAGCGGCAGCTCGCGAATCTCGGTCTCGGTGCCGAAGCGCTGGAACAGCACTTTCTGCAGCGCACGCAGCTTCTGCAGCACATCGTCCAGGTTGACGCGCTCGGCGTCCGGGTAGCTCATGCTGGCGGGGTGATCCATGTTACTCGTTACTCGTCCAGATAGTCTTTCAGGCGACGGCTGCGCTTGGGATGGCGCAACCGCCGCAGAGCCTTGGCTTCGATCTGACGGATGCGCTCGCGCGTCACGTTGAAGTACAGGCCCACCTCCTCCAACGTCAACGAGTATCCATCATCCAGTCCGAACCGCATCTTGAGCACTTCCTGCTCCCGCTTCGGCAACGTCCTGAGCACGTCATCGAGCTGTTCCTGCAGCAGGGTGAACGCGGTCCGGCTGGCCGGATTCTCCACATCCTTGTCCTCGATGAAATCGCCGAGGAGGGAGTCCTCCTCTTCGCCGATCGGCGTCTCCAGCGAAATCGGCTCGCGCGCCACGCCCTTTACCGACTTGATGCGCACCGCCGACCAGCCAAGCCGCTCGGCGACTTCCTCGTCGGTCGGCTCGCGGCCGAGCACCTGCATGAGCTGGCGCGACTCCCGTACCACCTTGTTGATCTGCTCGATCATGTGCACCGGGACCCGAATGGTGCGCGCCTGATCGGAGATCGAGCGCGTGATTGCCTGCCGAATCCACCACGTGGCGTAGGTCGAGAACTTGTAGCCCTTGCGATACTCGAACTTCTCGACCGCCTTGATCAGGCCAATGTTGCCCTCCTGCACCAGATCGAAGAAGTGCAGCCCGCGATTGGTGTACTTCTTGGCGATGCTCACCACCAGCCGCAGGTTGGCCTGGATCAGACGATCCTTGGCGCCCTTCATCATCACCCGGCCATGCTCGATCTGGTCGGTCATCTGCAGGATCTCGTTGCAGGTCTGCTCGAAGTCGTTTTCCAGGTCGGCAAGCTTGTGCTCGTTCACCTGGTAGTCGCGAATCAGCTCCTTGATCTTCTCGGCGGGGGTCTCCAGGTGGCTCTCGATGCGCTCCCGACCGGCGTGTTGCGCCAAGCCCCGCCCGAGACTGCGCAACTCCTTCGAGTTGCCCACCTTGAGCTGGCTTTCGATGTTGCTCTGCTCGGCGCAGATGAAGCGGATCCGGCGCGCCGCGTCGGCAAACCGGTCGGAGACTTCGTTGATCTCTTCCTGATGGAAGGCCATGCTCTTCAGCGCCTTGAGAATCGGCGCCCGCATCGCTTGCAGCCGGTCGTTGCCGAGCACCGCGCCGCCCTCGGCGGCGATGCGCTGCTTGGTATCGACGTAGCACTTCAGGTTCCCGTACAGCTCGCGAATCGTCTCCTTGTACCACGCGTTGAGCCGGCGCCGGTCGGCGAGGAACTCGGACGCCTCCTTCTTGTTGAGGTTCAGCTCGCGCGGATCCTTGGCGGAACGGGCGCGCTCGGCGATGTCGTAGAACTGCGGAATGAGGGCTCCGCTGGAGGTGAACACCTCCTTGATGATGTTCTCGCCCTCCTCCATCGCCTTCGACAGGCGCACCTCATCGTCCGCCGTGAGCAGGTTCTCGCGGCCGATCTCGCGCAGATACAGGCGGATCGGGTCGTCGACAGCGGAATCCTTGTCGCTGTACACCAGTTTGCGGTTGGCGCCCGGCGGCTTGTCGGGCTTATCGGGCTTATCGGGCTCGTCGGGCTCGTCCTCGTCTTCCAGCTTGATACCGTTCTTCTCCAGAATCGCCGCGATTTCGTCGATGCGATCCGAGTTGACTATCCAGTCCGGCAGGAAGTCGTTCACCTCGTCGTACGTTACCGTCTTCTTCCGACGGGCGAAGTCCAACAATCGTTCCACAACCGGATCCTGCTGAAGATCGCTCACCAACGGCGTACTCATCGAGACACGGCCTCCCCGCGCAGCTTGTTCAGCTCGCTATCCAAAAAGATTTTGTCGGCCAACAATTCGCTAATGGCCTCGGTCGATCCTTCATGTTCCGCGCGCCGGACCCGCTCCATCAGCCGGTCGCGCTTGCGCTCCAGGGCGTGCGACCTCACCTGCCGCACGCCGCCGGCAACGTAGGCTTCGACGTTGTCGGCAAACTCGCCATTGACCAACGTCTGAGCGACCCGCGCACGCAACTCGTCTGACTCGATGCGCAGCAACAGGCTGTCGGGGTCGCTCTGGCCGTGCCGAAAGCAGTCCTCTAGGACAATATACAGTGCCCGCGCCCGGTCGTCCTGCAATTCGTCGGCTTGCAGCCGGTCGCGCACCACGCTGAACTGTTCGCGATTGACCGCCACGGCAAGCATCAGCCGCAGCTCGGCGCCGGCGGTCTCGGAACCGGCGTCCGCCGGCCGCCGAGCCTCGGTGCGGCGCGCGCCGCTGCCGGCGGCGCGGCGTCGAAACTCCGCACTCACGGTGTCGTAGTCCAGGCGCAACTGCTCCGCCACCTCCTGCAGCAACCCTTCACGCGTAATCGCCGAATCCACTTCGAGCAGGTAGGGGAGCAGGGCGTTGAACGCCTGCTCCTTGCCCTCCGCGGTACCCAGGTCGGTACCGGCGCACGCGGTCTGAATCGTGTACCGAGACGCTGTTATGGGCGTTTCGAGCACACGATGCAATTGCGCACTCGTTCCGGCCGCCACCAGGTCCGCCGGATCGCTGCCCGGCGGCAGCGGCGCCACCGCGGCCGGCACCTCGTGCTGCGCCAGCATGCGCAGCGCGCGCAGGCCGGCCGTGCGGCCCGCGTCGTCGGCGTCGAACATGACAGTCGCCGACAACCCCTGCCGCTTCAACAGCCGCGCATGAGCGGCGCCGAAGGCGGTGCCGAGCGTCGCCACCGCGGCAACGCCAAGCCCGGCCAAGGCGATGACGTCGGTGTAGCCCTCCACCACCACCACGCTCGGCTGCCCGATGCCGGCGGCGCCGGCGCGGTCGGCGCGGCCGGCACGGCCGGCACCCAGCAGCGCGCGGGCGCGATCGAGCCCGAACAACTGTTCGTTCTTGCGAAAGAACGGCGTCTCAGCGGAGTTCACGTACTTGGGCACGCCGTCACCGGCGAGGGTGCGACCGCCGAACGCGAGCACCTCGCCGCGGGCGTTGGCGATCGGGAACGTCAAACGCGCGCGGAACAACCCGCGCAACTCGGGCGCGGCGCCGCCCGCGGCCTCCCGCCGCGCCACGAATAGCCCCGACTGGCTCAGGAAACGGTCCGAATACTGCTTGCCATGCAGGAAGCGCAGCAGCCAGCCGGGGGCCGCCGGCGCCCACCCGAGCTGGAAGTCGGCCACCGCGTCGTCGCCGATGCCGCGCCCCTGCAGGT
Source organism: Spirochaetia bacterium (assembly GCA_965262935.1). Taxonomy (GTDB): domain Bacteria; phylum Spirochaetota; class Spirochaetia; order SZUA-6; family Bin103; genus Bin103. Next base: position 5,409,569 of record OZ253572.1, read on the forward strand.
AGGCGCGCGCCGGCGCGGCCTCCGCGCTGGTACGCAGCAGGTGGTGGAAGGTGGCGGCAAGCCTGCTGTTCAGATCGACGTATTCGCGCCGGCTGATCGCATCCGACGGTCCGCGCTCGGACTCCAGCTCGATACCGACCCGTTCGGCCAGCGCGCGCAGGGTGTCCGGAAACGACTGCCCCTCCACGTCCATGACGAACTGAATCAAGCCGCCGCCCTTGCCGCAGCCGAAGCAGTAGAATGCCGACTTGTCGGCCGACACGGTAAACGAAGGCGTCTTCTCCGAGTGGAACGGACACAGGCCCCAAAAGCGACCGCCGCGCTGCCGGAGCGCGGTGTACTCGCCCACCACCTCCACAATATCGACCCGGCCCAGAATCTGGGCGATCTGCGCGTCAGGAACGCGCACGTGCCGGTGCGGCGGCGACACTCTTCAGGTAGAGGAACTTGGCCTCCGAGTGCGCGCTCAGGTCGGTGGAGAACTGATGTGCCCCGGTGGCGGGATCCCGCACCACGAAGTACCAGTACTCGGTGTCGGCGGGATACAGCGCAGCCCGCAAGGCGGTCAGGCCCGGATTGGCGATCGGAGCGGGCGGCAGGCCCCGTCTGCGGTAGGTATTGAAGTCGGAGTCCAGATCCAGGTCGGCGTGCAGGATACGCTCCGGATGCTCCTTGCCCTGCACCTCGGTGATGATGTACTGGATGGTAGCGCACGATTCCAGGCGCGCCTTGCCGCGCAGCCGGTTGTAGAACACCGAGGCAATGATCGGCGCCTCGCTCGGCAGCCGGTACTCGCGCTCCACGATCGAGGCGAGCGTCACGGTGGCGTGCAACTGGGCCCCGTCCGGGCCCCCCGAGGGATCGATCTGCTGCAGGCGGGCAAAGAAATTGTCGACCATGTGGCGGACCACCGCCGCGGCGCCGTAGTCGGGTGGAAAGTAGTAGGTATCGGGAAACAGGTAGCCTTCCGCGCTGTCCGCCGCGATACCGAACTCGCGCATCAGCCGCGGCGAGCGCGCCGCGGCCGTGAACTCTGCCGCGCCGGCCACGCCGATCTGCTCCAGGTAGGCGGCAATCCGGTTGATGGTCCACCCCTCCGGTATGGTGACGCGCGACAGGTGCCGCGATGCGTCGACCAGCCGATCGAGCACCTCGCGGGTGGTGGCCGCGGCGGGCAGTTGGAAAAACCCGGCCTGAATCGCCGTGTCGCTGCCGCGCGCGCTGGCCAGCACGCGAAACACCAGCGGCGAGCGGATAATGCCTTCCCGTTGCAGGCGCTGCGCTACCGAACCGAAGCTTTCACCAGACTCGATCGCGAACGCGCGCACGTCATCGTGCGGCCCCGGCGGCGGCCGGTTCAGATGCAGCCCGGCACCGGCAATCGCTGCCACGGTCACCGCGGCCAATGCTCCGAACGCCGCCGCTACGACCCCCGCCCGGTGAGAATGAATTCGACTCGACGATTCTTCCATCGGTTCTGCTGATCCGAGAACGGGACGACCGGATTTGCGCCGCCCACGCCGTCGGTGGTAATCCTCCCGCCGCTCACGCCGAGCGCGACCAGTTCGCGCTCGACTGCCGCGGCGCGCGCCGCGGACAGCGGCAGCAACACCTCGCGCTGCTCCCGCGCCGCCGCTTCCGAATCGCTGTACAGCACGCTGTTGGCGTGTCCCTCGATCAGAATCGTATAGGAACGATTCCGGGTGAATATCTCCCCGAGCCGCACGATGGTGCGCGCGTTCAGTTCGGCCGCGGTGCCGGATACCAGCGCAAGATCGGCAGAGTTGGGAGGAAACGTAATACTGGCGATGCGGATCTTCAACTTGTCGCCGTCGCGGATCACCAGCACGTCCACCGCGATGGCGTCGTTGACGATCGCCGTGTTGCCCAGTTCATCGCTGACCGCCAGTGCGACCGGGTAGTCGAGCGCCGACTGCACCAGTTCGCCGCTGTCGGACAGCCCGTCCCAGATGATCCGCGAACTCGGCGCTCCGCGCCCGGCGAAGGTGGCGAACAGCGCCCCCTGCGGATCGGTGATGGTCATGCTCCACCCGGACAGCGGGCTGATGTCCTCAACGCCGACGATCATGGTCAGCTCGTCGTCGACGCCGTCGTTGTCCGGGGAGAACGGCTGCGGCGTCAGGTCGAGCGTGATGCGCGGCGGCGTACGGTCGAGCTGGAACGCCGGCGTCTGCGCACTCGGCCGGTTGCCCTTGACGTAGCTGACCACCACGTCGGCCACGTAGGCGCCCTCCGGCGCGCCCGACCCGTTGTCGGTCAGGCCGTCCCAGACCACGCGCTCCGGCACCGCCCCGGTGCCACCCATGGCGCGTTGCACTCCCCGCTCGGCGTGCGCGAACTGTATCTCCCAACTCTGCACACCGTCGCTGCGGCCGAGCACAATGCCCACCGCCTGGGTGTCGCGCACGTTGTCGCCGTTGGGCGAGAAGCCTTCCGCATCGATAGTGGCGAACAGCGTCGTCGGCCGGCTGTCGACCTCGATCCCTTCCAGCACCGCGGTGGCGGCATTGCCGGCGAGATCGCGCCCGGTGACGCGGTAGACGTAGAAGCCGTCGCGTATCAGGTTGCCATTCTCGTCGGTGCCGTCCCAGGAGAATCCGTCCAGCTCGCCCTTCCAGAACAAGGTGCGTACCACCTCGCCGCTGTCGTTGACAATCTCGCCCTCCCAGGTGTCCTCCAGGCTCGACGACTGATCGACGAAGATCTCGTCGCGCTGGCCGTCGCCGTCCGGCGACAGCAACAGCGATTCGGCGGTCAACTCCGCCTCCGGATAGCGGGTGTCGATCACGAAGGTCGGACTACTGGTCGCCGGGTTGTTGCCCTTGACGTAGAACACCTCCAGGGTCGCGAAGTAGTTGCCGTCCGCGGAGCGGTCGCCGGCGTCGTCGAGGCCGTCCCAGATGATCTGTTCCGGCACGCTGCCGCGATCGGACAGGGTGCGTACCGTCCCGGCGGAGTCGCCTGCGCCGCGTCCCGCCTGCACGCTCAGCACGTAGCGCTCCACGCCCTCGGTGTCCTCGAGCCGCGGCAGCAGCTTGATATGGTCGGCCACGCCGTCGGCGTTGGGCGAGAAGTGGGTCGCGTTGGTGGCCAGGAACACCGGCGTGTCGGCCGTGTCGAGCGTCAGCTCGACCGCATTGGAACGGCCCATGTTGCCCGCCGAGTCGCGTGCCTCCAGCGTGTAGGAGTAGATGCCGTCCGGCGTCGGCAGCCCGTCGGTCCGGCGCCCGTCCCAGGTAAAGCTGCCCTCCGGCGTGCCGCGCCAGGTAAGCGTGCGCACCGCTTCGCCATTGTCGGCGCTGACCACGCCGGTCCACTGCGCCTCGTCGAAGGTCTCCTGGAAGATCGTGACCGTGTCCTTGTTGCCGTCGCCGTCCGGCGAGAACACGGCCAGCGACGCCTTGACCGTGGCGGCCGGCGCGGTCAGGTCGATCAGCAACTCCGGCGCTAGCGCGCTCGGCCGATTGCCGTTCGTGTAGGTCAGTTCCAGTTGCGCCTGATAGATGCCTTCCGGCAGCGTGCGGCCGGAGTCGTCGCGCCCGTCGAACGTCACCTCGTCGGGCACCGGGGCGGAGCCGGAGAACAGCCGCACTACCTGGCCGGACGGGTTGCGCACCGAGAGTTCCCAGCGCTGCACGCCGGTCAGCACCGGCACGTCGAGCAGGTAGCTGGCCGAATCGTCCTCGCCGTCGTCGTTGGGCGAGATGTCCGAGTCGGTGGCGCGCAGCGCGATCGGCGTGGCCTGGGTGTTGATGATGATGTTGGACAGGCGCACCTCGGCGCGATTGCCGGCGCGGTCGCTGCCCAACAACTCATAGCTGTACACGCCGTCCGCGGCCAGCGTGCCGTCGCCGCCGCGGCCGTCCCAGACCAGCGTGGCGGGCGGATCCACGTTCCACTCGTAGGCCAGCACCGCGATGCCGGCGGGATCCACCATCTTGGCTTCCCACCGGTCCTCCGGCGAAAACTCCTGCTGGATGGTGATGGTGTCCTTGTTGCCGTCGTCGTTGGGCGAAAACACCAGTTCGTTGGCGCGCAACGCGGCCCGCGGCGGTTCGTTGTCGATCACGACGGTGCGCAGCGAGCTGCGCGCCCGGTTGCCGTTGTCGTCCCACGCCTCCAGGGAGTAATGGTAGGCGCCGTCCGGGACCACTTGGCCGCCTGACGATCGGCCGTCCCAGCGCAGGCTGTCGGGAATGTCGATCTGTTCCTTGGTGGCGAGCAGCCGGTCGAACGCGCCGCCGGACTCCTGACGCCCTTCCTTGTTGCGGATGGTGCGCACCAGGTTGCCGCCCTCATCCTCGATCATCAGCATGTAGCCGGCAATCAGGCCGCTGTCGGTAATGGTGATCGGCAGCGTCAGGTCGTCCTGCACGCCGTCCAGGTTGGGCGACCGGTACTCGACGTCGTCGCTGTCTATGGTGACCCTCGGCGGCTCGTTGTCGATGACGCCCAGAGAAACGGTGGTGCCCAGACCCAGTCCCCAGATCTGCTCGCGCAACGCTCCCGCCGCGGTGTGGATGGCAATTTCGCCGCGCGACCAGTCGCGTTCGCCATACCCGACGAGCTGCATGGTCTCCGGCAGGCCGAACCCGAACCGCAGGCTGAACCCGAACCGGGGACTGAATTCCTCGTCGTCGGGGCGGTGGCCGACCAAGGCGAACGGGTAGTACGCGCTGATGCGCAGAAAATCGCGAATCGTTATGGCCGCGCCGACCTCCCCGCGCAGGGCCTGGAAGGTGGGCGCCCACAGGTCGACGCTGGTGATGAATGCGATGTCCTTGGTATGCAGCGGGGTAAGGGTGACGCCGAGTGCCGGCGTGAACGCGGGCGCGTAGACGCGATATTCATTCAGCGGGTCGGTGATGCCCTTGCCGATGCCGCGCATTGCAAATCCCCAGGCCAGATCCTTGATCGGGCCGACCTGCCCCGGACGGTGCAGCAGGCCCAGGTCCAGGCCGCCGCCCCACGCCCACTCCTGCTGCCCGGGGAGCGCCAGGGGATCCTCGCCCACCTGCAGGCCGAGGCCGGCGCCGAGAAAGAGCCGCGGATACAACTCCTTGGAAAACGACGCGTGCAGCGCGCCGAGCGGGCCGATCCGCAGCGCCGGCAGCGGGGAGCCGAAGTAGTGCGCACTGAACCCCCACACCCCGATGCGGGTAGGGATGGTGGCGGCGGCGTTGACCACGCTGCCGAGGCCCTTTTCGCGGCTCTTGGTAGGCGCCAGGGCGATGTAGCCGAAGTCGAAGCTGATGCGCTCGTCGGCGCCGGTCAGCGCCGGGTTGATGACGTGGGCGACGGGCACCCTGATCGCCGTAACCGAACGCCCGCCCGCCAGCACGGCGGGAGCGTACAGAGACAGCAGATCGCCGCTGCTCGGCACCTTCTGGGCGCTGGCGAGCGACGCCACCGCGGCCAGGATGGCGACACTGCACCAGCGCCGCACATCGCCGCGGCTGGCGGAGGACAATCTGGCGGAGGACAATGAGGGGTTCCGTGAATAGGCGCGACCAGTGCTCATCGTGCTCATTTTCGGCAGTCACGGTCCCGACCGTGACGGTTGAGTGACGGTTGGACGACAGAATGGTTCACTTCGGCTCACTTTCGGGCGTCCGGCCGGGCGCGCCAGCGGCGACCAGCGGCTCCGCCTCGCGGCGCGCTAGCCAGTAGGCGATCTCGATGGCGCTGTGCAACGGTCCGCTGCCGATGCCCGGGCACTCTTCGCCCGCCATGCGCCAGCTCTCCTGGTCCGCCAGTTGCGCCGGCCAGAACGGAAAACTGCGACACTGCAGCGGCCGCGCCGCGTACACGGAGCACCCCCCTTCCTCCCAGAGCACGCAGTCGTAGTCGGCGTGCTCGCGCAGGCTCAGCCGCATCACCCCTCCCATGTCGACCGTGCGGCAATAGCGCTCGCGCACCTCGCGTTCCGGCAGATTCAGATACGCGCACAACTGATCGAGATCGTTCTGCGACAGCAGCACCACGCCCGGGTCGATGCGGCAGCACCGTTGACACCGGGTGCAATCGAAGCGCAACCCGGCGGCGAAGAATGGGTCGTGATCGTGAGATGACATCTCGGCCACCGATATCAACGGAGGATTGGGGAGAGCAGGATTCGAACCTGCGAAGGCTTTGCCAACAGATTTACAGTCTGCCCCCTTTGGCCACTCGGGAATCTCCCCTCAGATCCGGCCCACATGAACGAACCGATATTTACCAGTAGTCACCCTCCATTGTCAAGCTTCGCGATCGAGCCACCTGTCGGATTCGAACCGACGACCTCGAGATTACAAGTCACGCGCTCTGCCAACTGAGCTAAGGTGGCCGGAGTCACACCGCTGCCCGCAGTATGGCGCGGCGGCACCCGGTCCGGCCAGCCCCGCCCGCCGCCGCCACCGAGGTCAGGCCCGACCAAGGTCAGGCCCGATCACAAGATCGGGGCGCAGGCGCTCGGCGCCGTTCAGGTAGACCGGTTGCGGACGCTCCGGGCGGGTCGCGTCGTAGGTCATCAGCATGCGCACCAGACTCGCCATCTGGCCCTCCACCGCGGCTTCCTGAACGCAGAACAGCGGCACCTCGCCAAACCGGTCAAGACGCAGAGCGGTGGCCGGATTGGCCACCGTCAGATCCTCCGTCAGAGAGCACACGATCGAGATGATCCGGTCGATCTCGATGCCGTTCCTCGCCACCATTTCGCCGGCCAGCCTGGTCGAGGCTTCATGGATGGCCGATTTCTCGTTGCTGCGCACCCTGATGGCGCCGCGCACCGCGACTACCACCCGTCTCTCCGGTTGCCCGATTCGGCGGCCATGCGCTCGCAACCCGATCCGCCCGACTCCATGGCCGCGCATTGTACCGAGGTTGCGCTAGAGCTGGAACCAGATCAGCAGAAACATCGAGGCCAACAGCAACCCGACGGCGACCACGGTAGCCAGCGCGGTGGCGGCAAGCTGCAGTACGCGTACCGCGCCGCTGGTGAGCGCGCGGATCAGGCAGTATCCGACCCGATACACCCCCGATCCGGCGGCCGCGATGGCGGTGAACTCCATCAGCCGCAACAACAACAGTTGGGTCTGGTCGAGGAAGCCCTGGACGTTGCCAAGCAGGTAGAGCACGGACAGCAGCGCCAGATGCAGAAAGCTGTACCACAGGATGCGCCCGCTGAGCTCGCCCAACGCCACGGCCATGCCGCGCACGTCGAACCGCCAAGGTTGCACTACGCTCAAGGAATCCTCGATACTCGGTGCATGAAAGGCCTGATCAGTATCATAGTGCTATTGGGCGTCGCCGGTACCATCTTCGTGGCTGGCTGGATCCAGATCCTGCTGCCCCCCGCCACCTACGCGGTGCTGTTCTCCAAGACCGGCGCATACGATTCTCGCGTCATCGCACCCGGCACCTTCGCATGGCGCTGGGAACGCGTCATTCCCGGCAATGTCACGCTGTACTTCTTCGCCGTGCAGCCCACCACCGTTGCCACCCCGATTCGCGGCGAACTGGCGTCCGCGGATACGGTGGCGAGCGTGCTGCCGGGGAACGCCGATTTCGGGTACCAGGCCACCGTCACCGTTGCGTTCGCCGTGCGCCCGGAGGCGCTGCCCCAACTGGTGGCAACGGCGGGTCTGCTGCCGGAGTCGCTGCCCGGCTGGACGCGGGCCAAGGGAGAGGCGATCGCCCACGCCGCGTTCGAATTGGTCCAGCGCGGCGACTTGGCCGGCGCCCTGCCCAACCTCGCCGCGGTCGAAGCCCAGGTGGCCGCGGCGCTGGCCGAACACTTTCCCGCGGTGGAGATTCGCGAGGTGCGCTTCGCCGATCTGCGCCTGCCCGATCTGGAACTGTACCAGCGCGCGCGGCGCGCCTACCTGGCGCTGCTGGAAGCGCGTAGCGAAGCCCGCCGCGCCGCCGCGCTGAATCTCGCCACCGAACGCGAACGCGGGGTGGCGGCGGCGGAACAGCGCCGCGAGGCGCTGCAGGTGCTGCGCGAGTATGGCCAAGTGCTCGAGGAGTTCCCGATTCTGATTCAGTTTCTCGCCCTGCAGAGCGCCGCCGGGCGCGCCGCATTCATCGACCTGCCCGCACAGGAGGCGCTGGAGCCGGTGCCGTAACCGGCGCCGGCCAGCGGTCATGGCGGTACCGGCAGGCGCGCCAGGTTGCGAATCATCAGCAGGCGGCCGGTCTCGACAGCCACCTGCCACTGGTCGGCAACCACCACGTTGCTGACGCTGGCAAAACCGCGCCGCAACCGGATGCCGTCGAGCGGCCAGCGCAGCCCGCGCGACGACAGACCGCCAGCGCTGCCGGACAGCGGGAACAGGGACACCGTACAGCCGCGCTGTGCGCGAAACTGCGCGCGGCCGGCAATCACCTGCATGTGCTCGGCGGCGGTAAGCCACACCTGCAGCCGCGGGTCGCGCTCGAACAGGCCGAGCACGGCGAGTTGATGATCGAACCGTCCGCCGCCGCCGCCGGCCACGATGATGCGGCCGCAGCCCTGCTCCGCGAGTACCTGCAGGCCGAGTTCGGCGTCGGTCAGCGCCTTGTCCGGGTTGGCGCGCCGCACGCGGTGCGCGGGGAGCCGCGCCAGCTCGGCCAGGCGGGTCACCGAATCGAGGTCGCCGACCACGAAATCGGGCTCCAGATCGAGCTCCACGGCGAGATCGAAGCCGCTGTCGGCCGCCACCACCACGCCCACCTCGTCCAGAAACGGAGCCAGCACCGCGCGCGGCGGACCGGCGCTGCCCAGCAGCAACAACCCGGACGATGATCGCCGCGACGCCATCGCCGCACTGTACCGCACCGCCGTGGCGCCGCCAACCGGCCCGCGCTCGCGATGCTCGCGGTGTGGCGGTGTGGCGGACGGCCCCGACCTGAGTACACTATGGCTACCGTGTCCTCCGTAGCCTCCGTGCCCTCCGTGCCGCGCGTCGTGAAACGGTTCGCTCGCCCGTTTGCCGACCGCGGCTTTCAATGCTGGCTGGTGGGAGGCGCCGTGCGCGACCTGCTCATGCGCCGCCCGCCCGGCGACTTCGACATCGCAACCGACGCCCATCCCGAGCAGGTCGGCGGTTTGTTCCGCAACGTCATTCCCACCGGCCTGCGCCACGGCACCGTGACCGTGCTGTTCGACGGCCAGCAACTGGAAGTGACCACCTTCCGCACCGAGTCCGAGTACAGCGACGGCCGCCGGCCGGACAGCGTGGCGTTCGCGCCGACGATCGAGGAGGATCTGAGCCGGCGCGACTTCACCATCAACGGCATCGCCATGGCGGTGCCGAGCGGAACGATCGTCGATCCGTTCGCGGGACGCGCCGACCTGCAGCGCGGGCTGATCCGCGCCATCGGCGATCCGGCGGAACGGTTCGCCGAGGATGGACTGCGCCCGCTGCGCGCCTGCCGGTTCGCGGCGCAGCTCGGTTTTCGCGTCGATCCCGCTACCCGGGCGGCGATTGCCGGCAGCCTGGATACGGTGCGCCGCGTCGCCGCCGAGCGCATCGGCGCCGAGATCGAGCGCATCGTGCGCTCCCCGCGCCCCTCGGTCGGCCTGCGGTTGATGGAGGAGACCGGCCTGCTGGCGCTGCTGCTCCCGGAGTTGCACCGCTGCGTGGGGGTGGAGCAGCGCCAGCCGCCCGGGCGCACCGCCGGCGAGCCCGAGTTCGACGTGTTTACCCACTCGCTGGCCGCGTGCGACGCCAGCGACCCCGAGTTGGTGCTGCGCTGGGCGGGGCTGCTGCACGACATCGGCAAGGCCACCACGCTGGTGCGCGCCGCCGACGGCACGCTCACGTTCCATCAGCATGACCGCGAGTCGGCGCGCATGACGCGCGAGATATTCGACCGCCTGCGCTACCCGCATGCGCAGCGCGACGCGGTCGCCCATCTGGTGGCTCTGCACATGTTCCACTACGACGACCACTGGTCGGACGCGGCAGTGCGCCGCTTCGTGGCGCGCGTCGGCCGCGACCGGCTCGATCATCTGCTGGCCCTGCGCCGCGCGGATCAGATCGGTCGCTACGGAGCGGCCCACCACGGCAGGTTGACGCCGCGGCTGATCGCGCTGGCGAGCCGCGTGGACGCGGTGATGGCGCAGGGCGAAGCGCTGGCGGTGCGCGATCTCGCCGTCAACGGGAACGATCTCATGACGGCGCTGGAACTGGCGCCCGGGCCGGTTGTCGGCATCCTGCTGGGCCAGCTGCTGGAGGCGGTACTCGACGATCCGAACCTGAATCGGCGCGACGTCCTGCTGACCATCGCCGCCAACTTCTACCGGTCGCGCCTCGCCGGGGAGCAACCGCCCGCCGGCAACGCGACGCCATAGACCCGGCGCGCAGCGCCGGCCCGGTTCGGGCCCTCAGCCGGCCTCCGGACCTGACCTGCGCGCGCCGTTGGCCGGCCCGCCGGTCAGCGCCGCGTAGGCGCGGGCCGCCGCCTGCTGTTCCGCCTCCTTCTTGTTCTTGCCCGAACCGGGGTCGTAGGTGTGGCCGCCGACTTGCACTGCTATCCAGAAGGTGCGGTCATGGTCGGGGCCTTCGCGCTTGATCACCCGGTAGCGCGGGTGGCTGCGGTAGCGCTTCTGGACCAACTGCTGGAGCAGCGTCTTGTAGTCCTGCCTGTGGGTGTTGCTGGCGACGCGGGCGATCTCGGGGCGCAGGGCGCGCAGCACGAACTCCTGCGCCGCGGCGGCCCCGGAATCGAGGTAGTAGGCGCCGATGATCGCCTCCATGGCATCAGCCAGGATCGCCTTCTTGGTGCGGCCGCCGGTGAGCTCCTCGCCGCGCCCGATCAGCACGGACGACGACAGGTCGAGCCGCGTCGCCCAGTCGTGCAGCGCGTCCTCGCTCACCACGAACGACTTGACGCGTGCCAGGTCGCCCTCCGTGCGCTGTCCGCTGGTGGCGAACAGCTCGTCGCTGATCGCCAGACCGAGCACCGCATCGCCGAGGAACTCCAGCTTTTCGTTGTTGGCGGACATCCTGCTTCCCTGCGCGCCGGCCTCGTGCGCGTACGAGCGATGGCACAAGGCAAGATTGAGCATGGCGAGGTCGCGGAAGCGGATGCCGGCCCGCCGCTGCAGATGGCGCAGGGCGCCCCGGCGCGCGCCGTCGACGGGCAACCCGCGCACGTGAGCACCGCGATTCTTGCCGCCGCGAATGAACGGCATTCTCACCACCCCGTAAACGGATGCCGTACCGGGGAGCGTTCGCGGGAAGCCGCCGCGGGCTTGTCGTGAGAAATCGGTCCCGGCGCGGCCTACTTGCCGCTGATCTGCGACTCGATGAAGGCGAGTGCGTCCTTTACCGTTTCGAACTCGTTGGCCTTCTCGTCGGGTATCGTAATGCCCAGCTCCTCTTCTATGGCGTACACCAATTCGTAGGTATCCAGGCTGTCCGCACCCAGGTCCTGACGGAACGACGAGTCGGGCGTGATCTTGCGCTCGTCGATCTCAAGGCGGTCGGCTATGAGCTTCTTCATCTTGTCAAAAAGCTGTTCGTCCATCGTTATGACCTCCGATTTTCCGGGCCGGCTAGGCCAGCTCGTCGGGCTTCAGCACCTGCCGCCCTCGATAGTGCCCGCATGCATTACACACCCGGTGCATAACCATTCGACTACCGCACTGGGGACACTCGATCATGCTTGGCAGCGCAATGCGCATGTTTACCGCGCGCCTCCGACGACTCCGCGCTTTGGAGTGTTTCTGTTTCGGCCCTATTGACGCCATTTGCTATTTTCCCAATTCGGCGCGTTGCCGCGGCAACGCTCACGTGTAGTACGTTGGCCAGCGGCTCGCACCGCAGCGAAGTCTGCGCAAACTACCAAGGCGCGCACGTAGATGTCAAGCGGCAAAGCCGCGGCGGCCGCGATCAGGACATGGCCGGGGCGGCCGCCGGTCCGAGTTTGACGGCCAAGGCCTCCGCCACTACCTCCGGCACCATGGCGCTGATGTCGCCGCCCAGGCCGGCGACCTCCTTGATGCCCGAGGAACGCAGCACGAAGTACTTCTGATCGGTAGGCAGAAAGATCGTCTCGATGGCCGGGTACAGCGCCTTGTTCATCATCGACAGCTCGAACTCGTACTCGAAATCGGACAGCGCACGCACGCCGCGCAACAGCGTGGTGATTCCCGCCCGGCGCGCGAACTCGACGATCAGGCCGTTCCACACGTGCACATCGGTGTTGGGAAGGTCGGCCACCAGGGCGTTCACCATCGCCAGCCGTTCCTCGGCGCTGAACAGAGCAGCCTTCTGCGGATGCACCGCAATCACCACGATCACCCGGCCGAACATGCGCGCGGCACGCCGCAACAGGTCGAGATGGCCGTTGGTCGGCGGGTCGAAGGTGCCGGGGAAGATCACTTGCATGGCGCTGCCTCGCTCGCGGCGACGCTCCCGAACCGCTCCCCCAACGGCAGGCGCAGTCCCTGCCGCCACTCCGGCGCGGCGTCTTTCTCCTCGACCTCGATGCGCTTGTGGATCAGCAGCGAGCCGCCGCGGTCGCCGCGCCGCGCCGCGGGCAGCATCTGCACGATGCCGAAGCTGCCGCCGCCCAGATAACACAGCCACGCGCCCTCCTCCAACTCCTCGCGCTCGCCAAGCAGCGCCACGATGCAGTCGAAATGGGCGGGAGCGCTGTGCTCTCCGTAGGCGATTGCGGTGTACAGATCGCGCACCGGCTCGGCGCATAACGGACAGGCGAGCGCGCCGCTCGCCGGCTCGGCAACCGCGGCAACCGCGGCAACCGCGGCAGTCGCCGCCGGCGGCGCGGCGGACGCTCCCGGAGCCGCCTCGCGCGGCGCCAGGCTCGCCGGCGCCGTATGTGGCGGCCGGCGTTCGTACGCTTCGCCGGCGCCGGGCGGAGCGTCACCGTGCGCTGCCGGGCGGCGATTCGCTACCGGCGCCGGGTCCGGGCTGGTGGCCGGCGAACGCCGCCGACGGCGCCAGCGGCGCCGATTGGCGAGCCGTTGCGGCCGGCCCTGACTGTTGCTGCTCTGCTTCTGTTCCATATCCTGATTCCGATTCGTCCGCCGTCAAGCCCCGCGGTTCGGTAGTGTAGCGGGAAATCCGCGCCCAGTCCCTCCGAGTCCTTCCTGGCGTTCAGTTGAACAGGTTGGGGTCGCCGCTGGCGTCGTATTCGCGCGGCAAGCCCCGGCCGCGGGGGTGCTCGGATCCGGGCAGCAGCATCTCCGCCAGGAGGCCGGCCACGTGAGTCAGGGCGCGTGCCAGATAAGCGGGGTCGCTCACTCTCCTCCGGTACTCCGCTAGCCGGCGAGAATCCAGCGCGCCGCTCACCCTTCGAACGCTCCTTCCAGGTGGTGAACGACAACGCCGCCTCGAATCAGGATCACGTCGAACCGCTGGCGCAGGTCGCGGCAACGCTCCGGGTTGCGCGCGGCGTAGGCACGGGCCACGGAGATGATGCGCTGCTGCTTGCGCCGGTTCACCGCGTGTTCCAATCCCTCCACGGGAACCCGACGCCACGACTTTACCTCGACGAACACCAGTTCGTCGCCGTGCCGCGCTACCAAGTCGATCTCGCCGCGGCGGGTGCGCACGTTGCGGTCGAGCACCCGGTAGCCGCTGCGGCTCAGGTAGACGGCGGCGATAGTCTCGCCTATGGGTCCCAGTTGGGCCGCGCCGGTAGACATTGTTGCGCTGCTCGTCAACATCATTGACGCCGGTTGCGGCGGCGGCGCTTCAGCGGCCACCCGCTCGACGCATGCCATTTATACCTCGCGCGGCGGCCCGCCGGTCGCTAAACCGGATGCTGCCGCACGTCCTGGGGCGAATCGATACAAAGCGAATCCTCGCTAATAGTATCGTCAACTTCACGCCCGAGGTTACCACCTTTCCGCTGCCCCGCCGGCGCCGGCTGCGGTCAACGCCGGGAGCCGATCAGTTCCTTGACCTTGGCCGCCTTGCCGACCCGGTCGCGCAGATAGTAGAGTTTGGCCCGGCGTACGCGGCCGCGGCGCACCACTTCGATGCGGGCGATCTTGGGGCTGTGCAGGGGGAACACCCGTTCCACGCCCACCCCGTAGGAGATCTTGCGCACCATGCAGGTTCTGGTCAGGCCCTTGCCGCGGGTGGCGATGCAGATGCCCTCGTACGCCTGGATCCGCTCCGTCTTGCCTTCCACAATCCGGTAGTGGACGCGAATGGTATCGCCAATGGCGAATGGCGGCAGGTCGTCCCGCTTCTGCGCCTGCTCGATCTCGCGAATGATATTACTCATGTTGTTCCTCCGTGGTTAACAGATCCGGGGTTAACAGATCTGGCCGCTGGCGTCGCGTCTTCAGCACGCGCTGCCGGTGACGCCATTCGTCGATTCGGGCGTGATTTCCCGACAGCAGCACCTCGGGCACGCGCTGCCCGTCGAACTGTTCCGGCCTCGTGTAGTGCGGATACTCCAGCAGGTTGCCGGCGAAGCTCTCGTCGCGCAGCGACTCGCGGTTGATCACGCCGTCGACCACCCGCGCCACGGCCTCGATCACGACCATCGCGGCCACCTCGCCGCCGCCGAGCACATAGTCGCCGATCGACAGTTCCTCGTCCACGTAGCCGTCGATGATGCGCTGGTCGATGCCCTCGTAGCGGCCCGCAATGAGCAGAATCGACTCGCGCCCGCAATACTCGTGCGCCACCTGCTGGTTGAACAGGCGGCCGCCCGGCGACAGGTACACGGTCCAGTGGCGGGGCGCGTCGAGGCTCTTCAGCGCCGCCGCCAGCGGCTCCGGGCGCAGTACCATGCCGGCGCCGCCGCCGTACGTGTAGTCGTCGCAGGTACGATGGCGGTCGGTGGCGAAGTCGCGCAGTTGCACCAGTTCCACCGCCACCCGGCCGCTGCGCCGCGCGCGGCCGAGGATGCTGGACTCCAGGAAGCCGGCGAATATCTCCGGGAACAGCGTAAGCACGACAAACTTCACGGCCGTTCGAACTCCTCGGCCAACTCGATGCGGCGCGCGGCAATGTCGAGCGCCGGCACGAACAGCTCCCGGAACGGAACCATGAACGGCTTGCCGGCGCCGTCGGTGACCTCCAGCATGTCGCCGCCCCCGGCCGCCAGAACGTTGGTCACGGTGCCGACCGCCTGTTCGCCGTGAAACACGGTACAGCCATACAGATCGGCGGCGTAGTACTCGCCATCGGCAAGCGTGCTGGCCTCGCTGCGCGGCACCCACAGCTCCCAGCCGCTGAGTTCGCGCGCCTGCTCCGGTGTGGTCACCCCGCTCAATCTCATCACCACCTTGTCGCCGAGCCTGCGCACCGCGTCCACCGCGGCCGTGCGCAGGCGTCCACTGCGCAACTCACGCAATTCCACCTCGCCGAGCCGAGACAGATGTTCGGTGTCACCGGAATAGGTGCGCACCGCCTGGAAGCCGTGTAATCCGTGGGGCGCGCCCAGACGGGCGGTGGCCAGTTTTGCCTGTTCGTCGCTCACCATGAACCAGCAGCGGGAGCCTGTCGGATTGCGACAGGCTCCTAGTCGAGAATCTCCAGCACCACGCGCTTGCCGGTCTTGGTGGCGGACGCGCTGAGGATGGTGCGCATCGACTTGGCGATTCTGCCGTGCTTGCCAATCACCTTGCCCAGGTCGTCAGCGGCGACACGAAGCTCCAGAATGGTCGACTTCTCGCCCTCGATCATGCTCACCACGACCTCATCGGGCTCGTCCACCAACGATCGCGCTACGAACTCGACGAGTTCTTTCTCCACCAGATGCTCCTTGCCACTTCCGCTTCGGGGCCGCCGAGCGAGCGTAAACCCGCTGCCGCGACCCGGTGCCTGCATCTGAGCTACGCGTAGCTCAGGTGCGCGTAATGTGGATGTCCTTCTTGTTCAGAAGGCGACGAACGGTGGGAGACGGTTGCGCGCCGCGCCGCAGCCACGCCTTGATCCGCTCTTCGTCGAGACGAACCTGCCGCTCCTCTTCCCGCTCGATGGGGTGGTACAACCCCACTTCCTCAATGGCGCGCCCATCGCGCGGCGCGCGGGTATCGACCACGATCAGCCGATAGAAGGGACGCTTGCGCGTCCCGAATCTCTTCAAGCGAATCTTGACACTCAACCTGCCAAACTCCTCATCTTCTCATCTTCGGATGCCGACTCCGCGCGCAGTCCCCGATCAACTGCCCATCTGGGCCAGGAACTGTTGCTGCAACTTCTTGTTCTTGGTCATCTTCTTCATCGCCAGCGACATCTTGTCGAACTTGCGCATCAGGCGGCTCACCTCCGATATCGAGGTGCCGCTGCCGCGGGCCACCCGCTTGCGCCGGCTCGGTCCAAAAATCCTCGGGTTGGCGCGCTCGGCGGGGGTCATGGACAGCATGATCGCCTCCTCGCGGCGCAGCCCCTTCTCGTTCACCGCCCCGGATGCCACCGCCGCCTGCATGCCGGGCAGCTTTTCCACCAGCGAGGTCAGGCTGCCCATCTTGCGCAACTCGCCGAGCTGCTCAAGATAGTCCGCCATGGTATATGTGCGCCGGCGCATCTTGCGCACCAGACGCTCGGCGCTCTGCTGGTCGAAGGTGTCCTGCGCCTGCTCGACCAGCGTCACGACATCGCCCATACCGAGGATGCGCGACGCTACGCGGTCGGGATGAAACGGCTCCAGGGCATCGTTCGATTCGCCGGTGCCGACGAATTTGATCGGCTTGCCGGTGACCTCGCGGATCGACAGCGCGGCGCCGCCGCGGGTGTCGGAATCGAACTTGCTAAGGATAACACCGCTGAGCCCCACTTGACGATCAAATTCGCCCGCCACTTCCACGGCCGTCTGGCCGGTCATGGCATCGGCGACCAGCAGGGTCTCCTGGGGCTCCGCAATCTTGTGGATGTCGCGCAACTCGTCCATGAGCGCGGCATCGGCCTGCAACCGGCCGGCGCTGTCGACGATGGCGATGTCGCTGCCGGCGCCGCGCGCGTGGCGCAAGCCGTCGCGCACCGTGGCGACGGCGCCTGCGCGGCCCGCGTGATCGCCGGTGAACACCGGCACGTCGAGGGCGGCGCCGAGTTGCTGCAACTGTTCGATCGCCGCCGGACGCACGCGATCGGCCGCAATCAGCAGCGGCTTGCGGCCCTGTCCGCTCAGGTAACGCGCCAGCTTGGCGGCCGTGGTGGTCTTGCCCGATCCCTGCAGGCCCACGAGCAGGATCACCGACAGTGTGTCCGGCCCCTTCAGCGCGAGATCGGCGCGCTCGCCGCCGAGCAGAGCGGTCATGCGTTCGTATACGATCCTGGTGAACTGCTGGCCGGGCGACACGTCGCGCAATACGCGTGCGCCGAGTGCATCTTCCGTGGTACGGTTGACGAACCGTCGCACGACACGCAGATTAACGTCTGCTTCAAGCAGGGCTACCTTGATCTCGCGCACCGCATCCTGGATGTTCTTCTCGGTGATGTGCGTCTTGCCGGAGACTTGGCGGATAACGTCTCCGAGCTTGCTGGAAAGCCCGTCGAGCATAGGCGTAGTTGTATAGCCGTCTCGTTATCTTCGTGTCAACGTGGAACAGTCGCCGATGTCGTCCGACCGGCCGGTTTACCGGTACCCTAGGGAGCCGCTATCATTGCTAGCAGAGCGCCAACCCGCCAACATCGTGTCAGCCAACAGAAGTCGTGCCATAGCCATCCTTGTCGCCGCCGCCGCCGCGGTTCTGCCGATCGCCGGCTGCACCGCCGCCGACGAACCCGAACCTGAGAAGGCCCCGTTCTCGGTCGCGGCAACGCAGCAGCAGGAGCAGACCGTGCGCGCCGGGATCGGCAGCGCCGACGACGACCAGTCCGCCCTGACCATCCAGCTGCGCACCTTCGACGAACTCGTGGACGCACTGCGCGAGCACTACGTGTTCAGCGAACATCACGCGGTGCCGTGGGACGACCTGGAGAGCCGCTACCGAACCAAGGTGCTGAGCCTGCTGCGCTCGAGCGAGTTTCCCGACGTGGTGCGCGAGATGATGGCCGAGCTGCCGCGGGATGCAGCGGTGTGGCAATCGCGCGACGAGCGCATCGACCGGCAGTCGACCGACGGCCGCAACTACGAGGGCATCGGCGCCTACGTTGCGTTCCGCGGCGAGCCGCTGCCGCGCGTCATCCTGCTGTCCGTGATGCCCGGCTCGCCGGCCGAGCGGGCCGGATTGCGCGATCACGACGCGCTGCTGGCGGTGGACGGAATCCCGGTCAGCGTCGATGAGGGCGACGAGGTCGTGAACCGGATTCGCGGCCCGGCCGGCTCGGTGGTCAACCTGACCGTACGCACCCCCAACGCCGCACCGCGCATCGTGCCGGTAACCCGCGGCCGCGTGCAGCTCACGGAAGGAGCCAACCGGGTGCGCTACGCGCTGCTGCCCGAAACCGACGTCGCCTACATCCTGCTGCCGCGCCAGAGCACCACCACGCTAGGCGCCGAAATCGCGCAGGCGCTCACCGTGATGAGCGCCGAGGTGGCGTTGCGCGGCGTCATTCTGGATCTGCGCGTTGCCGCGCTCGGCAACAGTTGGCCGCTCGACGAGATGCTGACCATGTTCGGAAACGGGACGCTGGGCGAGATGTACTCGGTCGGCGAGACCATTCCGCTGGTGATTGCCGGGCAGGACGTGGCCGGCTCGCAGACGCTGCCGCTCGCGCTGCTGGTCGGGCGCGATACCGAAGGCCTCCCGGAGATCTTCGCCGGCGCGTTGCAGAGCGTCGGCCGGGCGGTGGTGTTCGGCACCCGCACCAGTGGCGCCATCGAAGCCAGCCAGCTGGTACCGCTGTCGGACGGCTCGCGGGTACTGATCTCGAGCACCTCCTACCGCACCGCGACCGGACTCGACGTGGGACTGGCCGGGCTGGAACCCAACCTGAGCGTGAGCTTCGACTGGGACGCGGTTACCGAGCAGGTCGACCCGGTGCGCAACGCCTCGCAGATGTCACTGGCGGGAGCCGGCGGCTGATGGCGGCGCACGGCACGCGCGCACGCCGCCCCGATCGGCCGCGGCGCCCGCTCCGGCCGGCTGCGCCGCGCCGGCGGCCGCGGCGTTGGCGGCTAGCGGCGGCGGTGCTGACGGCGCTGCTGCTGGCGGCGTGCTCGGGCGACCAGGCGAGCATGCAGCAGAGCCCCCTGCTGCGGTTCGTGGAGCGCAAGTCGGGGCGCATCGCGATCATGGGCAGCGACGGCAACATCTACACCATGGATCAGGCCGGCGGCGGCCGCGTGCCGGTCACCGAAGATGCCGTGATCCCGGACCAGAACCAGGGACTGGTGCGCTATTACCAGTTCCCGGCCTGGTCGCCCGACGACTCGCGCCTGGCGTTCATCGGCTACCAGGGCAACGACCGGATCGCCTCCACGAGCAGCGTATTCACTACCGCTCCGGACGGCACCAACATCGTGCAGGCGTTTTCGTCCGGCCAATACCTGCCGCACACGTTGTACTGGTCTCCCGACGGCCGGCGGCTCACCTTCCTCACCTCCACGGCCGGCAGCACCGCGTCGGCGCTGCAAATCGTGCCGGCGGCCGGCGGCGAAGCGACCAAGCTGGACGCCGGCAACCCGTTCTACTGGTCGTGGGCGCCGGACGGCGCCACCATCGTGGTGCACGCTGGCGGCGCGTACCGTTCGCGGCTGGCGTTCCTGAATGTCGACGGCGCCGTGTACGAGGAGGGGCTGGCGGTGCGCCCGGCAGCGTTCCAGACCCCGGCGTGGTCGCCGGACGGCAGCCGGCTGCTGGTGGCGGCGCAGTCCGGCGATCAGGCGGAACTGGTCATGACCAACCGCGACGCATCGCTGTACCGGGTGTTGCACCGCGCGCGGACGGCGCCGACCTTCGCCTGGTCGCCGGACGGCAAGCAGGTGGCGTACATCACCCGCACCGTCGACGAGGAGGGGGTGCGGGCCAACCTGCACGTCATCGGCGTGGAGGGGGCCGGCACCGAACCCACGGCGCTGACCGCGGACTCGCTGGTCATCGGGTTCTTCTGGTCGCCGGACAGCAGCAAGATTGCCTATTTCGTACCCGGAACGTACGTCAATCCCGAGGACGAACAGCAACAGACGCTGTTCCTGACCATGCACGTGCACAACCTGCGCCGCGACACGAGCCGCGAAATCCAGAGTTTCGTGCCCACCTCGCAGTTCATGTCGGTAGTACAGCAGTTCGATCAGTTCTACCTCGCCGCCCGGGTGTGGTCGCCGGACAGCCGCAACATCCTGTTTGCCGCATACACGCAGCAGGGTCCCGGCATCATGGTGGCGAAGGCGGAAAGCAGCCTCGCGCCGCGCCGGGTGGCCGACGGCCTGATCGGTTTCTGGTCGTGGCACTAGCGCCCCGGCGCGGCTGACGCGATGGCGCGCAGGCAATGCCGCCGCAACCGGTTCCGCATACCTGCTCTGGCACTGGCCGCTACGGCGCTCCTGGCCGCCTGCGGCGAACAGCGCGCCCAATTGCCGTCCAGCCCGTTGCTGCCGTACCTGCAACGCAAGGTGGGCCGCATCGGCTTCATCGGGCTGGACGGCAACATCCGCAGCGTAGACCAGACCGGCGCCGGCGACACGCGGCTTACCGAAGATGCCGGCGCCGACCGCGCCACCCGCACCGCCGTTGCCTACAGTCAGCCCACCTGGGCTCCGGACGGGCAAACCCTTGCCTTTGCACGTACCGCGATCACCGGCCAGCAGACCTTCAGCAGTTCCATCTGGGTGGCGGAGGGCGGCGTCGATCAGCCGCGAGAAGTCTACCGTTCCGATCTTCTGCGCCCGATCTACCTGTCCTGGTCGCCGGACAGCGCCAAACTCGCCTTGCTGTCGCAGCCGCTCGGCTCAGCCGAGCTGGAGCTGGGAGTGATCGAGGTCAGCGACGACCGCTACCGGCGGCTCGACCAGGGACAGCCCTACTACTGGAGCTGGCTGCCCGACAACTCGGCGCTGGTCACCCACATCGGCGGCGACATCCGCTTCAACGACGCGGCGCGCCTGTCCCTGGTGCCCCTCGACCCGGCGCGCGTCAAGTCCGACTTCAATATCTCCCCGGGCAGCTTTCAGGCACCGGCGGTTTCGCCCGACGGGCGCTACCTCGCCTACGTTGCCGCCACCGGCAACGGCTCCGAGCTGGTTCTGCGCGAGCTGCAAGGCCCCGACGAACAACTGCTCGCCGACGTTCCCGGAGTCGCCTACTTCGCGTTCGCCCCGCGCGGCACGCGCATCGCGGTGATGACGAGCGCGCGCCCGGGGCCGTCCGCGGACGGCGAGCTGGTCATTTACGACACCCGCGCGAAGGCCGAGCTGGTGCTCCCGCATGACGACGTGATCGCCTTCTTCTGGGCGCCGAACGGACGCCGCATCGCCTATCTGGTGCCGGCGCGCGCCGAGGACGATGCCGGCCTGGAAATCGATCCGCTCTTTGCCCGCGAGCAAGGACACATCTACGCCGAATTGCGCGTAGCCAACGTGCTGCGCGGCAACTCCTGGCGCGTGACGCGGTTTCCGCTCAGTCCGCGGTTCGTGCGCGAACAACTGCCGTTCTTCGACCAGTACCTGCGTTCCACATCGGTGTGGTCGCCGAACAGCCGCTCGCTGGCCTACCCCGCGCTCACCGCGGACGGCACACCGGGCATCTTCGTGTCCCCCGCCAACGGCACGTTGCGCCCACAACTGATCGCCGAGGGCGACTTCGCGCACTGGTCCCCGTAGCCGCCGCCAGCCGGCCGCGGTACGCGGCACCCGGCCCTGCGGCGGTACGGCGCTAGCGCGCGGCTGCGTCCGCGGGAAGGCTGCTCTGTTCCGGCACCAGGGACTGGTCCGACGCCGCGGCCTGAGGGGCGGCGATTGCCGGCGGCTCGCCGGCGGGCGGCGGTGGCAGCAACTCGGGCGGCGCTGCCGGCTTGTTGGGTCCGAGGATAGCCGCGACCTGCTTTGTGGTGAGGGAGTTATGCTCCAACAGGGCCTCCGCCAGGGCGACCAGCTCATCCTGGTGCTTGCGCAGCAGTACCTCGGTGCTGTGCTCCAGGTTTTCCCACATACGGCGCAGGGCGGTCTGTGCGTTGCGATCGGCAACCGCCCCGCCCGTGGAATCGCGCCCGGTGCGCCAGTCCACCACCGGCGGCCCGAAGTATCCTTCGTTGTACAGGTGCCACAGCCGTGCCCGCACCATCGGGTAATCGCCGCCGGATGCGCCGGTGAACGGCTTGCCGAAGACCACGCGCATCGCCACCTGACCGGCCAGACACACCATCATGTCGCGCACGATGCGCTCGAGGGGCTGCGAGTACATCTCCACCTCGTCCATCGGCAGCACGAAACCGAGCGCGTCGCCGCGGCGCACGATGGTGATGTGCGCGATACGGGTGTCGGGCATCAGAAAGTGCTGCGTCACGGCATGCCCCGCCTCATGCACGGCAACCTGCCAGCGCTGCTCCTCCTGCATCTCCTCGATCGGGTTCTCGATGCCGGTGTACTGCTGCAGGAACGCCTTCTCGATGTCGTCCTGAGATACCGCGCGCCGGTGATCGAACAGCGCGATGCGCACCGCATCCTTGGTGATCGCCGCCATGATCTGCGCCGGCGTCGCCGAGCGGTTGTTCATCACGATCGCATGCACGTCGACCGAGTCGTCGTGGTTCACGGTGCGCAGGTAGCCGTCGACGATCTCGCGGCGCCCGGTGCGGTCCGGCAGATCCACCTTGATGAGCTGATCGAAGCGCCCGGGACGTTTCAGCGCCGGGTCGATCACGTCGGGCCGGTTGGTAGAACCCATGAACAGCACGTGCCAGTTGCGGTCGGGCGGCTTCTTGCCCATGATCTGAAACAGCTTGCCCTTCACTTTCTCCTTGAGGGTCTTGCTGTCGATGCCATCCATCTCGTAGAGCAGGCGGGTCAGCGCACCGGTGCCGCCGCCCATCATGCCGCCCATGCCGCCGCCTTCGCCCATCACGCCACCGCGGCTCTGCGCGACGGCGTCAATCTCATCGATATAGGCGATGGCCGCGCCGTAGCGCTGCGCGAGCTTGCGCGCCTTGCGAATGAACCAGATCATCTTCATCACGTCGACGCCCATGAACATGGCGCGGAAGCCGGAGCCCTCGATCGAAATGAACGCAACCCCCGCCTCGCCGGCCATCGCCTTGGCGAGCATCGTCTTGCCGGTGCCCGGTGGGCCGTACAGCAGCAGCCCGTTGATGTAGCGGCCGCCCATCTCCACGAATTGCTGCCGATCCGACAGCAGGCCGAGCCATTGCCGCACCAGCCGCTTGAGCCGCGGCTGCCCCCAGTAGTCGTCGAAGGTGATGATCTTCGGATCTTCGGGCCGGATACGCTCGATCTTGGAGCGCGACATGAACCAGAACAGCGAGCCGAACTGCACCAGCATGAACAGGATGGCAAACAGAAGCTGGCCCAGAAAGCCGAGCAGGCTCAGAAACAGGTTGAGCAGGGTCTCGTTGAGCCCAATCAGAACCCCGAGACCGATAACTACCACCAGCGGGACGAACTTGCGCAGGAGCTGGCGCATCTTCTTGGACAGACGGCGCTGTTGCTTGACCACCTCGATGCGATGCTTGACGAGGTCGGGCACGCGCACGTTCTGCCAGAAGCTCGGTTGCCGGGCCTCGGGTTGATCGCCGTTTGCCGTGGAGGCTTGCTCCTGCGCGGCCGCCGGTTGCTGTTGCGACGCCTCGCGCTCGTGGTCGGATTGTTTGGACATAACTCTCTCCAACGCCACAGTGTGGCGGCGTTACCGGATAACAGTAGATAATCTACCAGATACCGCCGTATAGTCCAGGAGGCAGGCCGGGAACCGCAACCCATCGACGGACAGACGCGTACCCGGTACCGCAGGAGGCGACGCATGGCGCAACGCGGGGAACTGTTCAGTTCCCGCGCAGATACCGAAAAGCGGACTTATTTCTTCAATGTCAAAGAAAATCGCCTCGGCGACATGTTCCTGAACATTGTCGAGAGCCGCAAGCGGGATAGCGCGGGGGCAGATCGGGACGGATTCGAGCGCCACTCGCTGATGGTCTACGAGGAGGAACTGCGCGCATTCGTCGACGCCCTCGACGAGGCACTCAGCTACGCCACCAGGCACGCCCGGCGCGCAAGCGACCGCGGCCCTGCCGCCGCGGCGCGTGAGTCCCGTGCGGAGCGCGATTCGGCGCGGCCGCTCCGTGCCACGCACGTCGAGCGCGGCCCAGGGATCGGACACCGGCCGGCACTATCGGATAAGGCCACGCCACGAACCCGGGTTATCGTGCGGCGGCGCACCCCCTGACCGCCATTCGCGCTACGGCAGTCCCGGCACGCGGCGCGGCGCTCCTCCGGTGCCCGCGAACGAGCGGCGATGGATCGCCGACGGGCCGTGCAGCCGCAGCAGGAAGCGGTGGCTCGGCGTGGCGTAGCCCTTGTGTTCGTGAAAGCAGTAGGCCGGCTCGATGCGTGCGTAGCGCCGCATGAAGCGGTCGCGGTCGGTCTTGGCGATGATCGACGCGGCCATGATCTCGGGCACCCGTTGATCGCCCTTGACGATGGCCCGGCACGGCACCGCAAGGGGCAGGGCGAAGCGCCCGTCGATCAGCACCTCGTCCGGCTGCACGGGCAATCGGCGCAGGGCGCGCCACATAGCCAGCAGCGAAGCGCGGTGAATGTTGAGCGTGTCGATCTCGGCGGCCGAACACCACCCGACAGCCCATGCAGTGGCGCGTGCGCGAATGAGCACGGCCGCTTCCTCGCGCTGCTCGGCGGTGAGTTGCTTCGAATCGTTCAGGCACGCCAACGGAAACCCGCGCGGCAGCACCACGGCGGCGGCGGTCACCGGACCGGCGAGCGGACCGCGGCCCGCCTCGTCGATACCGCACCGCAGCTTGCCCCGGCCCATGCCGCCAGCATAGCCGCTCCGCGGCGGCGCCGTACACGACACGGCGGCCGGCTCGGGCCGGCTCGCTCGCGCTCGTTGACGGCCTGCCGGGCGCCCGTGTAGAGTGGGCGGCGAACTGGGAGATGGCGCTCCTCAAACGAGTCGAGCTACTCGGCTTCAAATCGTTTCCTGAGCGTACCGTCGTAGATTTCTCCGCGGGCATATCCGCCGTTGTGGGACCGAACGGCTGCGGCAAGAGCAATGTCGTGGACGCCGTTCGCTGGGTGCTCGGCGAGCAGAACCCCCGCGCGCTGCGCGCGGAGCGCATGGACGATGTGATCTTCGGCGGTACCGAGAGTCGCAGCCGCGTTTCCGTAGCGGAAGTCACGCTGGTACTGGACAACAATGATCGCACGCTGCCGGTGGACATCACCGAGGTCGAGTTGCGGCGCCGCCTGTACCGCTCGGGCGAGAGCGAGTATCTCGTCAATCGTCAGGCGGTGCGGCTGCGCGACCTGCGCGAGATATTTCTCGACACCGGGGTCGGCAAGAACGCCTATTCGGTGATGGAGCAGGGCCGCATCGACATGCTGCTCGCCGCCAAGCCGGAGGAGCGGCGGCAGGTGTTCGAAGAGGCCGCCGGCATCGCCCGCTACCGGACGCGCGCCGCCGAGGCGGAGCGCAAGCTGCACCACACCCGCACCAACATGGCGCAGGTGAATGCGATCATTGCCGAGGTGAAGCGCTCCCGCGACCTGCTCGCCAACCAGGTCGAGCGCGCCAACCAGTACCGCGGCATGCAGGAGCGGATATTCGGCGCCGAGCGCGACCTGGAGCTGACCCGGCTGCGCGAGCTGGAGGCGCGGCGGGCGGCCATCGAGGCCGACCTCGGCGCGGCCCGCACGCGCCACGGACTGCTGCAGGAGCAGAGCCGCCGGGCGCAGGAAGCGCTGCACCACAACGCCGACCACACGCGCACGCTGGAAGCCGAGGTGATCGATCTGCAGCGCCAGCTCTACGGAGTGGATCTGCAGCGCGGCGATACCCGCGAGCGGCTGGTTGCCGCCCGCGAGCGGATTGTCGAGGCGGAGCGCAGCATGGCCGGCTATCGCGACCGCGAGCGCGGCGTGGCCGCCCGCATCGTGGAGCTTGAGCAGTTGCGCGGCGCCCGGCAGGCGGCGGCGGCGGCGGCCGCAGCGCGCCTCCGGGAACTGCGCGACGCGCGCGATACCGTCAAGGCGGAAATAGCCGATCTGCAGCGCCGCGTGCGCGCCAACGCGGCGCTGGCGAAGGCGGCGAACGTCGCGGTACAGGTGGAGGATCAGCGCCTCGAAGAGCTGCGCGGCCGGCTGCGCACCACCACCGACGACATCGTGGCCAGCCTCGACTCCGGGCTGCAGGCCGCCGGCTACTCGCCGGAAGCGCGGGCGGCGGCGGAGGAGGAGATCGCGCGGCTGATCCAGGATCTGCACGCCACGCTGGCGGAAGACGGCGCCGGCAGCGCCCAGGAGCGCCTGCAGGCGGCCCGGCAGCAGGTGCGCCAGCTCGACGAGCTGATCAAGTCGTACGGCACCCTCACCGCCACCGTGATCGACGACTTTCTTTCGCCGCACGGCATCGTGACCCAGAAGCGTCAGCTCGACGAGGAGTTGGGCGCCGCCGTCGCCCGCATCGCGCAGCAGCGCCAGCGGGCGGAAGCGGCGCGCCGCGACAACGAGGAACTGGCCGCCCGTATCGAAGGGCAGCAGCGCCGCGTACACGACCTGCAGGTGGACAGCACGCGCAGCGCGGCGCTGCGCGAAAGCCTGACCGCGGAATGCGAGCAGATCAGCGGCCAGATTGGCGAACAGCAGAGCCGGCGCGGCGAGCTGGCGCGCGACGAACAGAACGCCGCACAGAGCATCGCAGCCATGAACCAGGCGCTGCATGACCTCGAATCGCGCGGCGAGCGCCTGGCGGAGCAGGAGACCGGGCTGCGCGCCCGCCTCGCCGAACTGGATGGCGAGTTGCAGCAGCAGAGCGCCCGCCATGCCGCGTACCGGCGCACCGTTCAGCAACTGCAGGACAAGCTGGAGCGCTCGGCGGGCGGCATCGAGCGGCTGCAGTTGCGCGACACCGAGGTAGCCACCGAGATTCGCACCACCCTGCGCACATTCCAGGAAACCCACGCCCAGGACCTGTCGCAGTACGAACTGGACATTACCCAGTCCGAGTCGCGCAGCGAGCTGCGCGCCACGCTCACGCGGCTGCGCGAGGAGGTGCGCCACCTCGGCCAGGTGAACCTGATGGCCGCGGAGCAGTTTCGCGAGGTGAACGAGCGTTACCAGTTCCTGCGCGGCCAACTCGACGATCTGGAGACCGCTACGCGCGATCTCAGCCAGATCGCCGAACAGATCCATGCCGAGTCGAGCACCCTGTTCAAGCAGGCGTTCGCCGATATCCGCCGCGAGTTCCAAGGCATGTTCCGGCGCCTGTTCGGCGGCGGGCGCACCGAGCTCAAGCTCACCGACCCCGAAGCCCTGCTCGAATCCGGCATCGAGTTCTACGCCCAGCCGCCAGGCAAGAAGCTGGAGAACATCACCCTGCTGTCCGGCGGCGAGCGCGCCCTCACCGCGGTGGCGCTACTGTTCGCGCTGTACCGTATCCGTCCATCGCCGTTCTGCATCCTCGACGAGATCGATGCCGCGCTCGACGACGAGAACGTGGGCCGGCTGGTGGAACTGCTCACCGAGTTCAGCGCCGACACGCAGTTTCTGGTCGTCACCCACAACAAGCGCACCGCGGCCGGCGCCTCCCACCTGTTCGGCCTTACCATGGAGGAGCAGGGCGTATCGCGGCTGGTGACGCTGCGCCTGCCGGCCGCCGTACGCGTCGAGGAACGCGAACTCGCCGCCGTCAACTAGCTGCGACGCGGCACAGCGCGGCCGCAGCGCGCGGCGCGGCGGTGCGCCGTACGTTCCCCCGAGCGCGAACTGGCCGCCGTCCAATAGCCCGCTACCGCCGGCGTGCCGGCGTGTCGCGGTGTGGACATGGCCGCCGGCATATGCGTACCCTGAGTTCCTACGCGCCTGTCGTATAATGGTCATTACCCGAGCCTTCCAAGCTCGTGATGGCGGTTCGATCCCGCTCAGGCGCTCTTTTCGACACTGATCCATCGACCGGATCGCGGTGGCTCGTGGGCAACAGATCCGATGTGGAATCACGGCAGCGACCAACGGGCCGGCCCCGCCACCGGGGCCTGACTGAGGAGTTCTTCCATGAAGCTGCGCTCTGTCGAGATTGAGAACTTCCGCGCAATCAAGCAACTCAAGCTCTCGCTGGACAAGTCTCTTACCGTGTTCCACGGCAATAACGCCCACGGCAAGACGAGTGCGCTGGCCGCCATCGCCGTTGGCCTGGGACGAATTCCTACTCTCCTGCCAGAGGTGACCGGTGTCTCCTTTCGCGATTCGGATCGGAGCCAATCAGCGAAATACGTATTCGTAACTCTTGAGACCACGGACGGGATGAGATGGACCCGGCGCAAGGGAAGAATCCGCAAGCGAAGCGCGAACAGCACGCCATACGTTGGCAGTCGTTCGTTACCGGAAGCGATCAACGACATTATCAATGCGGAAGAAGAGGGCCTCGCTATTGATCTGCCGATCGTTGCGTTCTACGACACCGACCGGGCGGTATTCGATGCTCCGCAACGGCGAAGAGGTTTTCCAAAGAAGTTCTCCCGTTACGCGGCGCTGGAGGGAGCACTCTCCGTACGCCCCAACTTCCGTGATTTCTTCAAGTGGTTCTACGCAAAGGAAAACGACGAACTGCGCGCACAGAGGCTTGATCGCGATTTAACGTCGACGGAGTTGGAGGCAGTTCGCGCGGCAATCACCTCAATGATCCCCGACGCTTCCGGACCACGAATCGAACTGGGCCCGTTGCGCTTCGTGGTGTCGCTAAGAACGGACTCCGGACAGCGGGAAGATCTCACTCTGGATCAACTCAGTGGCGGCTATCGCATCATCCTGGCGTTGGCGGCCGATCTCGCACGGCGGATGGCACAGGGCAATCCACATCGCGGCGATCCACTTGCCTGCGAGGCCATCGTACTGATCGATGAGGTCGAGCTACACCTGCATCCGGCGTGGCAGCAGCGCGTCCTTGCCGATTTACGCCGTACATTTCCGAACACTCAGTTTATCGTATCCACGCACAGTCCCCAGGTGCTGACATCGGTTCCACCACGACAGATCGTCGAACTCAGCCGCGAGGATGGCACTATAGTCGCCGGTGACACTTCCGCTGCCACCTACGGCGCCGAGGCCGGCGACGTGCTCGCAACGGTGATGGGAGTACGGGGGAGACCCGCGGATAACGCTTTCGTGCAGATACTCGACCGATACATGCGCCTGGTTGGCGATGACGAAGGAGATTCCGAGCAGGCTATGACGCTCAGAGCCGAACTGGAGGCCATGTCTCCGGACGATCCGGCGTTGGACACTGCCGACGTGGAGATCAGACGGCGCAAGATACTGAGGCAGATGGGCACACGGGAGTGAAGCGGATCCGAAAGCTTCAAGATCCCACACCCGGCCTTGAAGCGTATCTCAACGAATGTCATGCCGGCGAGGAGAGCTGGGAGGGATTCCGCAATCACGCGGCAAGTGCTTCCCGCCGCGAACTGGTGAAGAGTCTCGCCACCCTCCAGCGCGGTCTCTGCGGCTATTGCGAAATTGATCTTACGGAACGAGACGCGCAGGTCGAGCATGTCATTCCGCGTAGTGACCCCAGCCGTGGGGCCTTGGAGGAGCTCAATCCAGGCACGCGCCGAGCTCCTCCCTGCTCAAAACGGTGATCTGCCGCGATTCTTCACCACGACTCGCAGTTACTTCGGGCCGTTCGGAGAGGGTGTTCTGCAACAGCATACGCACCAATGGGTCTGAGCCGGAGCCGGCGGCGGGCCGGCTCGTTACCAGCACCTGAGACCGAGCGGCGCCGGCGCTCAAACGGACGGCGCTACGCTGCGGGAAGCGCGGCGTATGGTTGCCAGCCGGGCCGTGAGCGCGCGGACTACCTCGCGGTGGCGGTGCCACAGGTTGGTGGTCTCGGCGAGGTCGCGGCTCAGGTCGTAGAGCTGGCCGGTGCGGCCGGGAACGGGGCCGCTACCGCGGCCGTCTCCGGTGCATTCGAAGATCATCTTCCAGCGCGCGGGCCCGTCATCGCAGCGCAGCGCGAACACTCCGGCGCCGGAGTGGTGGATCAAGTCGCTGCGCGGCGCCGTTGCGCTGCCGGGCGCCGCCACGTTCGGTGCAGCCCCGGTTAGTGCGGCCAGCACGTTGGTGCTGTCCTCGCCCGCGTCTTCCGGCAACTCGGCGCCGGCGATGGCGGCGCAGGTGGCCAACAGGTCGGACAGGCACACCAGAGCATCGCTCTCCCGGCCCGCCGGGATGGCGCGCGGCCAGCGGGCGATGAACGGTTCGCGGTGGCCGCCGTCGTAGATCATCGCCTTGTAGCCGCGCAGGCCGCCGGCGGAACGGTGGTCGCCGTCCATGCGGGCCGTACCCTCGGGGTCGCCGGGGCGCGGCGTGGAGCCGATCAGCGGGCCGTTGTCGCTGGTGACGATGAACAGGGTGTCATCGGCCACGCCGGCCCGCTCCAGAGCGGCAGCCACCCGCCCCACGCACCAGTCCACCAGCGCCACCTGGTCACCGCGCGGGCCGGCGGCGCTGGCTCCGCGCACCAGCTCCGGCGGCAAGTGCGGGCTGTGCGGCGCCGACAGCGGCAGGTAGAGGAAGAACGGCTGCCGTTCGCGATCCGGCTCACGTTCCGCCGCCCGGCTGTGGCGGTCGATGAATGCCGCCGCCCGCCCGGTGAAGGCGAGGTCCACCGTCTCATTGTCCCAATCCGGCGCTGCCATGCCGGAACGCCAGCTCCCGTACGGACGGCGGTAGGCGGCGCGCTCCATGCCCAGGCAGCGGTCGCCTTCGAAGAAGCAGTAGGGCTCCTGGTCGGTGGAGCAGCCGGCGGTGTAGAACGCCTCGTCGAACCCCAGCGTGGTCGGCCCGCCGCCCACCGGCTGCGTGAAGTCGATGCGCTCCGACAGCGAGCGGTCCGGCAGCGGGCCGCCGTCCCAGGGCAGCGGGCGGGTCAGCGACAGCGGTGCGCCGCCGCGAGCCGCGAACCACAGGCCCAGGTGCCACTTGCCGAAGCAGGCGGTGCGGTAGCCGCGCCCTTGCAGCAGCGAGGCCAGCGTGAGGCGGCCCTGCTCGATCAGCGGCGGCTCGTAGTTGAACAGCACGCGGCGCTGCAGCGGCGTGCGCCAGCAGTAGCGGCCGGTGAGCAGGGCGTAGCGCGACGGCGTGCATACCGCGGACGCGGCGTGCGCGTCGGTGAGCCGCACGCCCTCGGCGGCGAGCCGGTCCATGTGCGGCGTCGGGATGCGGGAGGCGGGGTTGTAACAGCCGACATCGCCGTAGCCCAGATCGTCCGCGAGAATCAGGACGATGTTGGGCCGCGGCGCCGCCGCCGGCGCTGACCGGCGGCGTTGATCCGGCGCTGGCGCCGAGTCAGCTGACCGTGCGGCGTCCATGGCGGGCGCGAAGCTGCCGGAAGGCGGCACGGTCAGCCCCCGCGGTGCGGAAGGCCTGGCGAACCAGGCCCGGACACCGCCCGCGGGGGAGTTTCGAGAGTCAGATTACCGGTACATGCGGTCGTAGGCGATCTGCAGGATCTCCACGAACCGGCCAGCCTTGAGCGCCTCGACCTGCGCCAGATAGGTGTTCCAGTCGTCGTCGGAGTTGATGTCCAGGTCGCCGGTCACGAAACGGGCGAAACTCTGGTCGACGAACTCCTTGAGCGGCGCGCGCAACTGGCCATACTCGCGGCCTTCGTCGAATTCGTGGATCAGCGGGCGCACGATCTCGTCCGGCTGGTGTCCCTCATACTTGTTGAGCGACTCCCAGTACAGACGCGGCTCGATCGACAGCGGGTCGTCCGAGGCCGGCACCTGGCGGTCGAAGTATCCCTCCTCGAAGTAGTTGGGGTACATGTGTCCGACCTTGTGGTTGTGCGCGGTATTGTACAATTCGATCTGTCTCCACAGCGCCGGCTCGCCGGTGTAGGCGGTCTCGCCCGCCTCGGCCCAGCGCCATCCCTCGCCCTCGGGGCCGAAGAACGGCACCATGCGCGACGCGCCGGGGAGATGCGCGAAGTCGAAGTACTTGATGATCGCCGCCTGTTCGAGATCGCTGGCGGAGGTGGTCAGGCTGAACTTGGAGCCGCGCTGGTTCTTCGGGTAGAAGCCGGTGAACTGGGCGCCGCCCGGACCGATCAG
The DNA here is from genome assembly GCA_965262935.1 of Spirochaetia bacterium. Taxonomy (GTDB): domain Bacteria; phylum Spirochaetota; class Spirochaetia; order SZUA-6; family Bin103; genus Bin103. The sequence goes on from OZ253572.1 coordinate 5,441,722, forward strand.
CGGCGGCACCGCGCGATACTGGCGGTGCATGGTGCCCTGCGGCGCCAGCGCCCCCCACGGAACGCCGGCCTGGTGGGCGCCGACTCGCGCCGTCCCTTCGACGGCGCCGTTGTTCAAGGTGTGGAGCTGGCCGCGGTCCATCACGAACGCCTCGCCGTCGAACAGTCCATCATCGTACAGGCTGTTCAGGAAGGTCAGGCCCTGGCGCCATTCGGCGGTCGTGAACGCCGGCGAAATGATGCCGTCGTTGACTACCATGCGGTGCGAATTGGTCGGATCGCCGAAGCCGTCGTCGTAGATGAAGGCGTTCATCACGAACGCGCCGGGCCTGCTGCGCCAGTAGTTGATCAACCCCGAGTAGGGAATCTCGTCGTTGGGGTCGCCGTTGCCGTTGGCGTCCTGGTCACGGAACGCCTCCAGCACGGTGCGCAACTCATCGGTAGTGGTGGGCATCTCCAAGCCGAGCCGTTCCAGCCACTCGACGTTGATCCACAGCTTCTGCGACAGCGTGGAGTGGTAAGCCACCGGCCGCTCCGAGAGCGAATAGATGTGGCCGTCGGGTGCGGTGAGCTGGTTCGCCACCAGCGGATCCTCGGCGAACACGCGCTTGATTTCTACGGTGTGCTCGTCGATCAGCCCTTCCAGCGGCGCCAGGAAGCCCTGCGAGCCGTACAGGAACTGCTGTTCGGTGGTGATATTGGAGTTGATGATCATGTCCGGCAGGTCCGATCCGGCCGCCAGCACCAGGTTGATCTTCTGCCCGGCATCCGATCCGGTGACCACGTCCCACTCGATGTGCAGGTTGGTCTGCTCCTCCATCCAGGTCACCGCGTAGTTGGTGGTGATGTCCTGGATGCGCGCATCGACGTTGGCCAACGCCGTCACCGTGATCAACTCGCCGCTGATCGGGTAGACGCCGGGCGCCGACAGCGTGTCCATCGTCGCGCCCGAGCCCTCCCCTTCGGCGCCGGCAAAGACCAGCGCCGGGGCCAGCAGCAACAGCCCAGCCCCCATGATCGATTGAAGTCGTCTCATCGAACTTCCTCCTCCTTGAGTTGCGCACCCGCTTTGGGGTGCGTCATCTTGCGCCGCAGTGCGCTCGACAGCGCATGGGCGCCCAGCATTGTAGCATGACTTGACCTTTGGGGGGCCGCGTGTTCGGTGGAGCGCATTGCGCGCACCCTCATCCTTTGAGGGAACCGATCATCACGCCGCGCACGAAGTACTTCTGCACGAACGGGTAGGCGATCAGCACCGGCAGGCTGGCGACGATGATCAGCGCGAACTGCAGCAGGTCGCGCATCCCCTCCAGCGCCTCCAGCTCCTTGGGATCGATCAGATCCGCCTCGATGGTGTTGATGATCAGGATGGCGCGCAGGAAGATCTGCAGCGGGTACAGCTCCTCCTTGTTCAGGTAGATGAAGGCGTCGAAAAAGGTGTTCCAGTGGAACACGGCGTAGAACAGGGCGTTGACCGCCGTGATGGCGCCCGACAACGGCACCACGATCGACCACACGAAGCGCAGGTCGCTGCAGCCGTCGATGCGCGCCGCCTCCAGCAGGCCGGAACTGATGGTGGTCTGGTAGTAGGTGCGGGTGATGATCACGTTCCACACCAGCAGGCCCTGCGGCAGCAACATCGCCCAGCGCGTGCTGAGAATGCCCAGGTCGCGCACCAGCAGGTAGTTGGGGATGATGCCGCCATTGAACAGCATGGTGAATACCAGCAGCGCCATGTAGATGTGGCGCGCCTTGAAGTCGGGGCGCGACAGCGGGTAGGCGGCCATGATGGTGAGCACGATGTTGATGGCGGTGCCCACGCTGGCGTAGAACAGGCTGTTGCCGTAGCCGATCCACACCTTGCGGTACTCGAAGATGGCGACGTAGGCGCGCAACGTCGGCTTTACCGGCAGCAGCCACACCTGGCCGCCCACGGTCGCCTCCGGCGCGCTGAGCGAGGCGCTGACAATGTAGATCAGCGGGTAGGCGACGCCGATGAACACCAGTGCCAGGAAGGCGTAGTTGAAACCGTCGAAGGCCCTGTCGACGCGGCTCCTGCCGATGCGCCGGCGCACCACGCGGTGCAGGTCGAGGGCGGGCTCGCGATCTACCACAGGCTGGTGTCGCTGACGCGGCGCGCGATCCAGTTCACGACCAGGATCAGCGCCAGGTTGATGACCGAATTGAACAGGCCGATGGCGGTGGCGAACGAGTAGTCCGGCACCGGCGAGGCCAGCCCGATCTTGTACACGTAGGTCTGAATCACCTCGGAGGAGATGAGGTTGAGGGGGGTCTGCAGCAGGTACACCTTCTCGAACCCTACCTGCATGATGCGCCCGGTCTCCAGGATCAGCAGGATGATCGCCACCGGCACGATGCCCGGTACGTCGATGTGGCGGGTGCGCTGCAGCTTGGAGGCGCCGTCCACGATCGCCGCCTCGTGCAGTTGCGGGTCGACGCCGGCCAGCGCCGCAAGGTAGATGATGGTGCCCCAGCCGGCGTTCTGCCAGATGCCGGAAATCACGTATACCGATTGAAACAGCTCCGGGCTGCTCATGAACGAGATCCGCTCCAGCCCCAGCCCCTCCAGGGCGCTGTTGACCACCCCGGTGTGCAGCGCCAGGAAGCGCATGATCATGCCCGCCATCACCACCGTGGAAATGAAGTACGGGGCGTAGGTGGTCAACTGCACCGTCTTCTTGAAGCGGCGGTGCTCGACGTTGTTGAGCGCCAGGGCGAGGATGATCGGGATCGGAAACGAGGCGGCGATCTGATAGGCGGACAGGCCGAGGGTATTCCTGAGCACCGTCCAGAACTGCGGCGACTCGAAGAAGCGGTCGAAGTTGGCCATGCCGACCCAGGGGCTGCCGAAGATGCCCTTGACGGCGAAGAAATCGCGGAACGCGATCTGCGCCCCCCACATCGGCGCGTACTTGAAGATCAGCAGGTAGATGAGCGGCAGCAGCAGCAACAGGTGCAGTTGCCAGTTGGCGCGCGCATCGTGCAGCAGCGTACGCCGCACCCGCGGCGCGGCCAGGGAGTCGGCGGCCGGCCTCATCGCCCGCGCATCCTACCCTAGCCCCCGCCCCCCGGCAAGGATCGGGCGTTGCTGGAGGTTGCGCTCTGCTGTGCAAGGTATTGATCATCTGCGCGATCTGCCCGCCGAGACGGAGTGGCTGGAGTTCAAGCGCAACCGCCATATGCCCAACCAGCTTGGTCAGTACCTCTCCGCCCTTGCGAATGGGGCCTGCGTGGCCGGCAAGCCGACGGGCTACCTCATTTTCGGCGTCGACGACGAGACTCACCAAGTTGTCGGCACCGGTTTCGATCCGTACAGAACCAAGGCGAAGGGCAATCAGGATCTGCTGCCGTGGCTGGGAGCCGGGCTGCATCCGAACACCGGGTTCGAGCCGCGCGTCGCGAACCACCCGGACGGCCGGGTCGTCCTCTTCGAGGTAGGGGCAGCCAGAGATCAACCAGTGAGCTTCTACGGCACGGCCTACGTTCGCGTCGGCGCCAGCAACACCGAACTCAGCAGGCATCCGGAGAAAGCACGCGCCATCTGGACACGTGGCACTGACTGGTCGGCAGAAGTGTGCGAGCGCGCGCGATTGGATGACCTCGACCCGGAAGCCTTGGCCAAAGCGCGCGAGCAATTCGTCATCAAGCATCCGGCCCGCGCGCTGGACATCGAGGAATGGGACGACACCACGTTCCTCGTTTGAAGCGATCCCGCTTGGTCGAAGGTCGTTACCCGAACCTCGCGGTCGCCGGATCCGTGGCCAGAGCCACCGGCACCGCCGGCCGCCCATCGAGGAGTACATGGAGTTGGTGGGCTGCACCCGCCATCATGCCGCATGGACGCTGCGCTGCTGGGGTATCACGGTGTGGGAGCAGCACGCTGGTCGACCGGTCAAGATCGTGGTTGGCCGGCGCCGCTCACGGCAGCGCACGGCGCGGATCTACGACCAGCAGACGGTCGCCGCGCTGACCAAGTTGTGGCGCCACTTCGGCTACCTGTGCGGCAAACGGCTGGCGGCCACGCTGCGGCTCTGGTTGCCGCACTACGAGGGCTGGAACGCGCGCAGCAAGCGCAAGATCGCGCTCACCCCGGAGGTGCGCGCCAAGCTGCTGCGCATCAGCCCTGCGACCATCGACCGGTTGCTGCGCGCCGAGAAACGCAAACTCTCGCTGCGCGGGCTCAGCCACACGAAGAAACCCACTGGCACGCTGATGTTGCAAATTCCGATCCGCACCTTCAGCGAGTGGCAGAACGTGCCGGTCGGCACCCTCGGGATGGATCTGGTCGGTCACGACGGTGGCAGTGCGCAGGGCGAGTTTGCCTACACCTTGCTGGCCACCGACCGCTGCACGCAATGGACGGAGATGCGCGCGGTGCCCAACAAGGCTCAGAAGTGGGTGTTCGAGCAGCTCCTGGTGGTGCGCCGCCTGCTCCCCTTCGAGTTGTTGGGAGTCCACTCGGATAACGGCGGAGAATTCATCAACGCCCATCTGCAGCGCTACTGCGAGCAGCAGCAGATCGACTTCACGCGCTCCCGCGCGCATCGCAAGAACGACAATAACTTCACTGAGCAGAAGAACTTCGACGTCGTGCGCAAACATGTCGGGGCTGAGGCATCGACTTCATTTCGAGTGGATTTTTCAGTGAGGCACCTGGACTGCTCGGGCGTCACCGCCATCGACTCGGTGCGTGCCGACCCTGTCAACGGCCTGCGCGGTTGACGTACATGGCTGCCTGGTCATCGGCCCGCGCGCCAGATTCACCGCCGCACCTCACCGATCATCGGTAGTGGTCGGTATGGTATTGCGCATGCGCCGCGAGCGCCCATGGGGTTCACCGTGTGATAACATGTGCTACGGGGGTTCACTGCGTGCCTGCTGAACTGGAGACGATCATCGAGGTGCTGGAGTCGGATTGCGATCGGCTCGGGCATCTGAACCACGTGAAGACGGTCAGGATGCTGGAGCGTGCGCGCGGCCACTGGTACACCGCCAACGGCCTGCGCGACGCCGGCAAGAACTACGTCCCGGTGGTGGTCAACATCAACTACAACTATCGTCGGGAGTGTTTCCTCGGCGAGCGCCTGCGCGTCGTCACGCGGGCGCAGAGGCTGGGGCGCAAGAGCTTTACGCTCGGCCACGAGATCATCAAGCCGGACGGCGCGACTGCGCTCCAGGGAGAGGCCACGAGCGTGATCATGGACCTGGACTCGCGGGTGATCGTTACCGTACCCGAGTGCGTGGCCAGCCACGTGCCGGCGCGGGAGGCGGCGGAGTGAGTCAGGCGAGTCAGGCGAGTCAGGCGGCAGCCCCGGACGAACGCCAGTACCTTGCCACGGTAGCCGGGCTGGTCGAGCAAGCCTGGCCCGCCGGTGTGCCACGCGAGGTCCGCTACCCACTCGGCGAGATCCCGGTGACCGAGCATCTGCGGCACGCGGCGCGCGCGACACCCGACAAGGCCAGCGTCGTCTACTACGGCTATCGGCTCACCTACGCCCAACTCGACGAGGCCAGCGACCGGTTCGCCGCCTTCCTGGAGGCGCGCGGGCTGGTACGCGGAGACCGCGTGGCGGTGCTGCTCTACAACTGTCCGCAGTACTTCATCGTATTCTACGGCATCCTCAAGCTCGGTTGCGTGCACGTGCCGGTGAATCCGATGTTCAAGCAACACGAACTGCGCTACCAACTGGTCGACGCCGACCCCCGAGTCCTGGTGACGATGGACCGGCTCCATCCGCTGGTCGAGGCCGTGCGCGACGACACCAACCTCGAGGCGGTGGTGGTCACCCGCTTCGCCGACTACCTCCCGAGCGCGCCCAGCCTGCCGCTCCCGAAGCTGCTGCAGGAGCCGCCGCGCGCCTGTCCCGGCGCCCTCGAGCTGCCGGCGCTGCTGGCCAGCCACGGTCCCGACTTTACGCGTCCCGCCGTGAGCCTCGACGACCTGGCCAGCATCAACTACACCGGCGGCACCACCGGGATGCCGAAGGGGTGCATGCACACGCAGCGCAACATGCTGCATGCCTGCACCGCGGGCAGGGTGGTGTATCTGCGCCCCGGCGCCTCGCCCCGCGACGTCCGTACCGTGTCCTACGTGCCGAGCTTCTGGATCTCCGGCCAACTCCGGCTGGTCGACACCGTCCTGACCGGATCGACGCTCGTCTACTTCGCCCGCTGGGACGCCGAAGCCGTTCTGCAGGCGATCGAGCGGTACCGGGTTACGCACCTCAGTGGACCGCTCGACACCATCGTGGAGTTGATGGAACGCCCGGACGCCGCGCGGCGCGATCTGAGTTCGCTCGAAGTCACCTCCTGCACGTCGTTTGTCAAGAAGCTCAACCTCGACTACCGGCGCCGCTGGCGCGAGTTGACCGGGATTACCTTGCACGAGTCGTCGTTCGGCATGACCGAGACCCACACGTGGGACACGTTCACCATGGGAATGCAGGCCGACGACCTGGACCTGAAGTCCACGCCCATCTTCGTGGGGCTGCCGACAGCCGGCACCCGGTACAAGATCGTCGACCGCGATAGTGGCCGGCTGGCGCCGCTCGGGGAGGAAGGGGAGATCGTGGTGTCCTCGCCATCGCTCATGAAGGGCTATTGGAGGGACCCCGAGAAGAGTGCGGAGCAGATCCGGGACGGGTGGTTTCGCACCGGCGACATCGGCATGATCGACGAGCGGGGCTACCTCCACTACCTCGGTCGCGACAAGGAGATGCTCAAGGTCAAGGGGATGAACGTCTACCCGTTCGAGATCGAAAGCCTGCTTGGTCATCACCCGGCGATCGCCGGCAGTGCCGTTGTCGGCCGCGCCGACCGCGAGCGTGGCGAGGTGCCGGTAGCGTTCGTGAAGCTCGCGCCCGGCTACGAGGCCACGACGAACGAGGCGATCAGCACCTGGTGCCGCGCGAACATGGCGACCTACAAGCTGCCCGAGATCCGTATCGTGGAGGAGTTCCCGCTCACGGAGGTCGGCAAGGTGAGCAAGGTCCGCCTGCGCCGGCAATTGCCGGGCGGCGCGGCGGCCGCCGCTTACCAGGTGTCGACGTAGGGGTGCTTCTTGCCGGATCGCGGCGCTGGCGGCGGCAGCCGCCGCATGCTGGCGGCGATCCACCGGCGCGTGTCGGCGGGGTCGATGACGTCGTCGACGCCGCCGCCGGCTACGGCATTGACGGCCTTGGCCCGCTCGTAGGCGGCCGCGACCCGGCGGTTGAACTCCACGCGCCGCTGCTCGGGATCCTCGATCGCCGCCAGCTCCCTGCGGTAGCCGAGCTTGACCGCGCCTTCGAGGTTCATGCCCGAGAATTCGGCCGTCGGCCAGGCGACGGTGAAGAAACCGAGCAGCGAGCAGGCGCCGCACATCGCCAGCACGCCCAGCCCGTACGCCTTGCGCACGATTACGCCGAACAACGGCGTGGTCAGGTTGGCGCCGGTGTTGAACATGCGCGCGCAGTGCCTGACCAGCGCCGTGCGCTCGTGCTCCGGCCCGACCATGATGCCGGGGCAGTCCATCAGACTCAGCACCGGGATGTCGAAGGCGTCGCACAGCTGCAGGAAGCGCGCGCCCTTGTCGGCGCCGTCGGAATCGATCGCTCCGGCCAGGTGATGCGGGTTGTTGGCGAGCACTCCCAGGGGGCGGCCCTCGACCCGGATGAACGCGGTGATGATGCCGACGCCGAATTGCTCGCGCAGCTCCAGGACCGAGCCGCGGTCGGCGATGGTCTCGATCACCTCGCGCATGTCGTACAGGCGCAGCCGGTTGTCCGGCACCACGTGCCGCAAGCGGCGCTGGTCGTGGCTGTCCCAGTCATCGAGCGCGCCCTGGAAGTACGAGAGGTAGCGCTTGGCCACGTCGACGGCGCTCGCCTCGTCCTCCGCCAGAATGTCGACCACGCCGTTGGCGACCTGGAACGACATCGGCCCCACCTCCTCGGGCGTATAGACCCCCAGGCCGCCGCCCTCGATCATCGCCGGCCCGCCCATCCCGATGGTCGAATTCCGGGTCGCGATGATGACATCGCAGCACGCCAGCAGCGCGGTGTTGCCGGCAAAGCAGCGCCCGTTGTTGATGCCGACCAGCGGCACCAGGCCACTGAGTTGCGAGAACTGCATGAAGGTGGGGGTGTCCATGGCCACCCGTGGCCCCACGTAGTCGTCGCCGGGGCGGCCGCCGCCCCCTTCGGTGAAGACCACGACCGGCAGCCGGAAGCGCGTAGCCAGTTCGTACATGCGGTCCTGCTTGTAGTGGTTGCGGCGGCCCTGGGTGCCGGCCAGCACGGTGTAGTCGTAGGCGACGACGATTGCGCGTGCGTGCTGGTCGGCGAATTGAGCGCCGTTGATCGACGCCGTGCCGACGATCAGGCCATCGCCCGGCGTCTTCTCGCGCAGCCCCTGGTCGTCGTTGCGCTGGTGCTGTTGCGCGACCACCAGCGGCCAGTACTCCTGAAACGAGTCCGGGTCGACGAGCTGGGCGATGTTCCGGCGCGCCATGCGGAACCCTCGCTGTCGCCGTTTGGCAACCGCTTCCGGCCGGTTCTCGTCCAACGTGTAGGCGTGCCGGTCGATCGTTTCCTGCAGGTCGGGACGGATGTGGTCGAGGTCGATCGATTCTTCGGTGGCGGCACTGCGTTCCCCCAGGTCCGCCTGTTCGACGTAGACCAGCGGATATCCCTCGACAATGACGTCACCCGCGCTCACCGCAATGCGGCGTACGTGGCCTGATGCCGCGGCCTCGACGATGTGCTGCATCTTCATCGCTTCCATCACGACCAGCTCCTGACCCGCGTGCACGGCATCGCCCACGGCGACCAGCACGCTGACGACGGTGCCCTGGATGGGAGCCGGCAGCGCGACCGAGCCGTCCGGGGCGGTCAGGGGCATGGCGTCGGCGGCGGAGCGGGCGGGATCGCGGTCCGGGGCCACCCCGGCCGCGCCGGCGTGGGCGAACACCGCCAGCGGATCGGTGTTGCCGGTGTGCGCGCCGGCGACAGGGGCGGCCCCTGCGAACGATCGCCGCCGCGGGTCGGTTCGGGGCGCCACGAGGTCGGACCAGTGGTCGTCGACGAACCGCGTGTAGATGCGACCGGCGCGGAAGTCCGGATGGTCCATGAGATTCTGCAGGAACGGGATGTTGCTGGCCACTCCCGCCAGGCGGAACTCGCCCAGTGCCCGCGACGTGCGCCGCACCGCGTCCGCGAAGCGGGGCGAGGTCGAGTGACCGATGACCTTGGCCAGCAGCGAGTCGAACGCGGGGTTGGTCGTATAGCCGGCGTAGCCGTAGGTGTCGGTGCGAACCCCGGGCCCGGTCGGCGGCTCGAACGCGGTGATGGTGCCCCCCGCGGGCTGCATCCGGCCGTCGGCGCTCGGGGTCTCCAGGTTCACGCGCGCCTGAATCGCGAAGCCGCGTGGAGCGGGGATCTGCTCCTGCGTGAGCCCGAGCTCCGCCAGCGACCGGCCGCCGGCGATGCCGAGCTGCGCCTGCACTAGGTCGAGGCCGGTGACCGCCTCGGTAACCGTGTGCTCCACCTGCAGCCGGGGGTTGGCCTCGACAAAGGAGAACGCGGCAGCGTCGCCCACGTTGGCCGCGTCCACCAGAAACTCGAACGTCCCGAGGCTGCGGTAGCCGACCGCGGCCGCCATGCGCCGGGCCGCGTCAATGACGCGCGTGCGCAGCGCGCCGGGCAGGCCGGGCGCCGGGGCAATCTCGACCAGCTTCTGGTGGCGCCGCTGCGCGCTGCATTCGCGCTCGCCGACCTGCACCACCTCGGTGCCGTCACCCAGGATCTGCACCTCCACGTGGCGGGCCCGCGTGACCATCTGCTCCACGTACAGCGTCCCGTCGCCGAACGCCCCCTCCGCCTCGGAGCGGCACCGTTCGAAGGCGGCTGCAATCTGATCCGCGCTCGAGATGGCGCGGGTGCCCCGGCCGCCGCCGCCGGCCACCGCCTTGATCATCATCGCGGAGCCGGCGGGCAGTCCCTCGAAGAAGGTGGTCGCCTGGGCGACGCTGGTCGGTGCGTCGGTTCCGGGGAGCACCGGAACGTCGTGCGCCAGCGCCGCGGCGCGCGCCCGCAGCTTGTCGCCGAATAGTTCCAGCGTCTCGACCGCCGGCCCCACGAAGCGCAGCCCGCCCTCCTCGCAGGCGCGCGCGAAGGCGGCATTCTCGGCCAGGAACCCGTAGCCCGGGTGGACCGAGTCGCAGCCGGCCGCGTGCGCCAGCCGCACGATCCCGGCGCCGTCCAGGTAGGCGGGTACGCCGCGCCCGGACAGCGGCAGCGCCTCGTCGGCCACCTGGACGTGCAGCGACGCCGCGTCGTCTTGCGCGTGGATGGCGACGGTCGCGATCCCGAGGTCGGCGGCGGCCCGCGATACGCGAACCGCGACCTCGCCGCGATTCGCGATCAGCAGTTTCTGCAGCGCCACTACCTTCCCTTCCAGTTGGGCGCGCGCTTCTCGGCGAACGCCCGCGGTCCCTCGATGAAGTCCTCGCTGCCGCGCATCGCCTCGACCGAGTCGTACCGGTGCCTCATCGACTCCTCCAGCGAGGGCGTGTCGAGGCTCCGGTACAGCACCTCCTTGGATGCGCGGATCGACAGCGGCGCGCAGGCGCAGATCATCTGCGCCCAGCGGTTCGCCTGGCTCAGGATCTCGGCGTCGGGCACCACCGCGGTGACGAAGCCGAGTTCGTAGCCCTCCTCGGCGGATACGTGGCGGCCGGTGAGAATCATGCCGAGGGCGCGTTTCGCGCCGATCTCGCGCGCTAGGCGCTGCAGGCCGCCGGCGAGGGCGGCCATGCCGACCGTCGCCTCCGGCAGCGCGAAGCGCGCGCTGCGCGCGGCGATGATCAGGTCGCAGGCGAGCGCGATCTCGAAACCACCGCCCATGCATACGCCATTGACGGCGGCGATGATCGGCTTGGTCAGGTCGAACCGAGCGGTCAGCCCACCGAATCCGCGCGGCGTGGGCACGCGCTCGCCGCCTTCGGCCTGATGGCGGAGGTCGTTCCCGGCGCAGAAGCCGCGGCCTTCACCGGTGATGATCGCGACCCAGGCATCGTCGTTGGCGGCAAAGTCGTCGAACACGCGGCCCAGCTCGGCGTTGCCGGGCGGATGCAGCGCGTTGAGGCGCTCCGGTCGCGTGATCGTCACGGTCATGACGTGCCCGGACAGGTCGACCCGGCAGAATTCTGTCATGGCGGTTCCTCCTGGTGGAAAGCGTCCCGGGTCTCGCCATCATATCTGTCTCGCACCCTCTCGGTCACATGCTTTCCACGACCAACTGGCGATATTGCCTTGCACTCCGGCAGAACAAGCTGCCGAGTGCGGCCTGGGCGCTCGGATGAAGATGCACTTCCGGTTGTTGCAGCAACAGCAGGCGCGGAGCCCCCTCACGGAGCAATTCGATGAGCCGGTCCCCTGCGGTCTCCCTGCGGTCCCCGCGCGGACGTTGACCACCCGGAGGGCGCCGGCTACCCTCCTCAGACCGCTTCCGAACGGGAGTGCGGAGGAGGCAGGCATGACCACGCGCGCGGCGATCCAGACCGTTGCCGGCGGACCGCTCATCATCGACGAACTGGTGCTGCCCGAACCCGGGGCCGACCAGGTGGCGGTCAAGCTGTTTTCCAGCGGCATCTGCCACTCGCAGCTCCACGGCATGGCCAATGCCACGCGGCCGCGGCCGATGCTGCTCGGCCACGAGGCCACCGGCGTCGTCGTCCAGGCCGGCGCGGAGGTCACCCACGTCCGCGAGGGCGACCACGTGATCGTCACCTGGGTCACCCGAACCCCGCAGCCGGTACCGCAGGCCATGGGGCCGCCGGTCGCCGTCGAGTACCGGGGGCAGTCGGCGTTCTACAACCACGTGCATACCTGGAGTGAGCACGTCGTCGCCGTGTCCGAACGCGTGGTCCGCATCGCGCCGGACGCGCCGACCGACGTGAGCTGCATCGTCGGCTGCGCGGTGCTCACCGGCGCCGGCGCCGTCACCTACACCGCCGGGGTACGGCCGGGCGACTCGGTCGCGGTGTTCGGGGTCGGCGGCGTCGGGCTGTCGGCCCTGCGCATGGCGGCGCTCCTGGAAGCCCATCCCGTGATCGCCGTGGACCTGCGCGACGACAAGCTGCAGTTCGCCCGCCGCTTCGGGGCGACCCACACGGTGAACGCCGGCCAGGTGGATCCGATCGAGGCGATCACGGACCTTACCGGCGGCGGGGTGGACTACGCTTTCGACGCGATCGGGGTGCGGGCGACCACCGAGCAGATTCTCGATGCGACCCGGCCCGGCTGGATCGGGGCGCACAGCCACGGCGGCATGGCCGTTCTGATCGGCATTCCACCGGCCGAGATGACCCTCGACCCGCGCAAGTTCATGATGCACCAGCGCCGCTACACGGGCAGCCACGGCGCGTCCATTCCCGAGCGCGACTTCCCGATGTATCTGCGCCTGCACGCCGAGGGCAAGTTTCCCCTGGACGAACTGGTGACCGACCGCTACCGCCTCGACCAGATCAACGAAGCGTGCGCGGCGCTACGCGCCGGCGACATCATGGGCCGCGCCATCATCGAATACGACTAGCGGCCCTGGAAGTGGCTGCCGGCGTTGCACACGCTTATCGCGGTCACCCGCGGCGGGGCCTTGGTCTCGTTCAGCAGCACTGCCCGCGTCCCCACGTAGAGCGCGTCGGACTCACGCGTGCGGGAGCGGTCGTCGCTGCGGGTGACCCTGGGAGTGTTGCTCAGCCGTCTCGCGGTGGCAAACGCACCAGCGGATCAGGCCGCTTCGCCGACGGTCACGGTGACGCGCTTCCCTAACCGGCGTAAGGCGCGGTCGATCGTTGCCGCCTTGGTCGCATGATCGGGATTCAACATCTGCCGCACTTCGCTCTCGGCCACATCAAGGTCGTGAGCTAATCGGCGTTGCGACATGCCTGCCTCCCGAAACGCTTCGTAAAGGGCTGCCTTCAGGGCTATCGCTACCGGCGGTACTACCAAGTGCCGCTGCTCGTCGGTCTGTGATGGCTCGGGCAGCGCCTTGCCTTCCCGCATCGTGGTGGTAATCAACTCCCGCAGCAGATCCCTGGCTTCGCCCAGTGCTTCCTCCGGCGTGGCGCCATCCGTCGCTCCCCAGCCAAAATCCAGGAAGACAACAACATAGCGCCCGTCTTCGTCGCGTTCCAGTTCGGCGGGATAGTTGTAGGTGTCAGACATCCGTCGATCCTCCCGGATCCTTCGGAAGCCACGAAGTGTACCTCCAGATCCCGTTGCCTCGCCCATTTGCGAACCCTCGCGATGAACTGCCGCCCGTTCATATCCTATCGTGCAAACAGGCACCGTGGAGCGTCAAGGATAACCGCGAACATTTCTGCGCGCAGGCCGTAGGCGGCCTCGGCCACTGCCGAATACGACTGAGGAACGACCGAGGGGCCGCGTTCGTTACGGGTTCGTGGGGGGATTACCGGGGGCACGGCTACCCGGATGCGGTGGCCTGGGCGTACGATTGCCCGATGCCGCGCAGCGCCGGGTCGTGCAGCCACGACTCGGCGGCGGTCGCGAGATAGCCGTGCCCGGTTTCGCCCGCGAGTTGATCGGCGGCCAGCCAGCGCGCGCCTGGACCAGCCTCCACGGCGCCGGGCAGCGCGTCGCGGGGACAGGCGTATACCCGGCAGCGGTCGTTGCTGCCGGCGCCCACCGGGTAGTCGCCCACGTAGCTCACCCACGGCGGCTGGCCGCCGAGCTGGGTGCCGGCCGCGTCCAGGAGCTGGGCGATAACGTTGTCCTCGTCGGTGCCCGTGCGCTTCGGACCCGGCTGAGCGGCACCGCCGGGAACGTTCCGGTCGACGACCAGGAAGCGCTCGTCCTGTTCCACCAGCAGCCGGGTCTCCGCGATCCGGCCCGGCGCGTGGTTGGCCAGCAGCGCGGCGCCGGTGGCGCCGAACAGGTCGGCGGAGCTGGTGCGGAACAGGTAGGGACCGCAGCCCGGCGGCGCACTGCGGACGCGGTACTTGTTGTACACGCCGAAGCGGAGCTGGTCGGAGCGGTTGCCGTACGCCTGGTGCCAGGTGAACATGTCCATGAACGCCACCTGGCCGCGCCGCAGCCGGGTGTCCACGAAAGCCGGCAGATCGCCGGCGCGCGCGCGCCGCACGTGGGTCACGCGGCCGTGGCGCGTGAACTCCGGAATCTTGTGCGAGCCGGGTGAAACCAGCAGTGGTCCCACCTCGTCGGTGTAGTCCACCAGCGGCACGATCACGAACAGCCAGCGCAGCGACGAACCGACCGGGCGGAACGGCTTGTAGTCGCAGTGCGCCGACTCGTGGGTGCGCTGGTAGTCGCCGCCGGTGCCTTCGGTGCCGGGCGGCATCGAGTAGATCGCGAACGCCGACAGGCACACCTGGTCCGCCAGCAACTCGCTGACGGCAGCCACGATGCGCGGATGATCGACCACCAGGCGGATGTCGGCCGCGCGCAGGCTGTCGTCCGACAGCACGTACTTGGTCGGAGCCGGAAAGCGTGCCTTGGCATCCATGTAGCGGTGCGTCTCGAACTCTCCACGCGCCGCCGCCGCGATGCGGCTCACCTCATCGGAGTGCAACAGGTCGGGGACCACCAGGAATCCCCGGTCGTTGAAGCTGTCGATCTGGACCTGACTCAATGTACCCAAAGGCTTCTACTCCTTGCCTGCCAGTATGGAGTGCCGGCGGGCGCCGTCAAGCATACCTGCCGGGATCCCGGCACAGCAACGGAGCGGATCTTACGTATGATACTTTTTGTATCATACGCTATACATCATGAAGCAGTTCGTGTTCGACCGGCTGGTCGACGCCGACAACCTCTGCAACCTGCAGCGCGAGCAGCAAGTGCTCAGGGATGCGGTCGGGCGCGGCTCCCGCATGGTGGTCAACGGTCCGCGCAACTATGGCAAGACGTCGGTGGTGCGCAACATCACCATCAAGGAGTTCCGGCGCACCCGCAAGTGCCACTTCGTGCTGTTTGCGGATCTGCTGGGGGTCCGGTCCATGCAATCTCTGACCCGGCGGCTGGCTACCAGCCTGCAGCGCTCCTTCGCCGCTTCCTTCCCGGTCAGGAATCTGCTGGACAACGCATCGCGGTTCCTGGGAGCCCTGCGGCCCGAGATCGCGCTCGATCCGCAGACCGGGAGCCCGAGCCTGTCGTTGCACACCCGCGAGCCGGAATCCGCCGGCAGCCTGCAGACGCTCTGGGAACACATCGCCGGCATCACGGAGGAAGTCGACTCGCTCATCGTGCTCGACGAGTTCCAGGACGTGGCGTTCATCGACGAGGCGCCGGCGCAGTTGCGCTCCTGCCTGGAAGGGCTGGGTGCGACGCCCATACTGCTGCTCGGTTCCAAGCGACACATGCTCGCCGACCTGTTCGCCGCTCCAGGCGCCCCGCTGAGTGCTTGGGGATCCGACCTGGAGTTCCGCCCGATCCCGCATGACGCCCAGACCGTTGGGGCGGCCTCGGTGAAGCCGCTGCCCAGCCACCGACAAGTATACGGTCGTTTTCGAGCTTGATCCGCCAGCCCCCTGGGCGCTTAATCGGATCCTCCGTGGAGATAACACCGCCATACTGCCGCGCGAGGTAATCGAGCAATACGGCGACTATAATGATTGGCGAAATGTGGTCGGCACCGGGCCCTTCATGCTGACTGACCACGTCGAGGGCACCTCTTGGACCTACGTCAAGAATCCTGCCTACTGGGGCTATGACGAGAAGTACCCGGACAACCGCCTGCCCTACGCTGACGAGATAAAGCGCCTGATATCGAAGGAGCAAGGCACCATTCTGGCGATGATGCGCACCGGAAAGGCTGATTACATCGGTTACGGCGGCGACACGCAAATCACTTCTATCGACGCGGCAACGAGCCTGCAGCAGACCAACCCGGACCTGAACCTGTGGCCATATTCATACCGTGCGGAGACGGCTATGGCCTTCAACACGCAGATATCACCCTGGAACGACATCAGGGTGCGCCGCGCAATACAGATGGCGATCGACCTCGAGACGATTAACCAGACCTACCACCAGGGTTGGGCAAATCCGACAGCGGCAGCGGCTCTAGGGGACGCCATGGTCGGGTATGTCACCCCATTTGAAGAGTGGCCCGACGATCTCAAGGGATACTATACCTATGACTCGGAACGGGCGGAAGCGTTGCTTGACGAGGCTGGATATCCGCGCGGCGCCAACGGCATTCGATTCGAAACCACCTATGGTCACTTGGACCGCGGCGACTTCGACTTGGACTATTTCCAGATAGTCATGGAATACTTGCGTGCCATTGGTATCGATATAGAGGTGGAGAAAATTCCGGTAGCGCAGTGGGGCTCTTATAATAATGACCGTCTGGGGGAAGGTCTGTTTCTTACCGTACACAACGCCGACTACATAACCCAAATAGACACTTTTTATTCGACCAACGGATGGAACCCGTCGAACGTCAACGACCCGGCTTTTGACGCCATAATGGACGCCTTCCGAGCCGCTACTGCAACCGAGGAGCAGCAGAGGCTGGTTAGGGAGGCAGTTATGCGGGTAGCAGAGCAGCACTGGACCATAGCGGGACCGAGAGTACCGAGTTTCATGGTCACCCAGCCGTGGCTGGTGGGTTACAGCGGTGAAGTCGAGCTGGGCGAAATGGACCGTGCGATCATACTTTCGCGCCTCTGGATTGACCAAGACCTGAAGTCGGAAATGGGTTTCTGAGGAACTCGCCGGTAGGCGATCGGCAGTGGATCCCGCTCTTGGGCGGGGTCCACGAATCCGACAGCGGCGGCACGGTCACTCCGTGATACCGAAGACCATGAAGAGCGATGCACAGGCATCGCCCGCGGGTCAGCTTTCTCGGACCAGGCGCCGGGAGCCTTGAGCTTCCCGGCGCCGCCCGTTTTCACGAAGATATGAGAGCCTACATCATCCGACGGCTGCTGCTGGTCATCCCCACGCTGCTCATATTGAGCATCCTGGTGTTTCTCTCGGTCCGCTTCATCCCGGGCGATGTAGTAGATGCGATGTTTGGTGACCTGCAATACATGAGTGCGGGTATCGACCGTGAAGCGTTCGAGCGCCGGCTGGGACTGGACGTGCCGGTCTACGTGCAGTATGGACGCTGGATAGGGGGTGTTTTCCTGCACGGCACGCTTGGCGAATCAATGATGTACGGTTGGCCGGTGGAGGAGAAGATGATAGGCAGATTGCCGTTGACCATGCAGCTTGGCGTCATGGCAATCGTAATCGGGCTGTTGATAGCCCTCCCTGTCGGCATCTACTCGGCGATTCGCCAGGATACGGCCGCCGACTACCTGGGGCGCTCCATCGCCATCATCGGCCTGGCTACGCCGAACTTCTGGCTCGGACTCATGGTCATGCTGTTCCCGGCACTCTGGTGGGGCTGGTCACCCCCGTTGGAGTGGGTTCCGTTCGCCGAAGACCCGCTGGGGAACCTGGGGGTGCTCATCATTCCCAGCTTGATTCTGGGAACGGCCTCCGCTGCAGCCACCATGCGGATGACGCGCACCATGATGCTGGAGGTGCTCCGGCAGGACTACATCCGGACGGCCTGGTCCAAGGGTCTGAAGGAAAAGGCGGTGGTTCTCAGACACGCCGTCAAGAATGCCCTCATCCCGGTTGTCACGCTGATCGGTCTGCAGTTGCCGATCCTGGTGGGTGGCGCCGTTATCATGGAGAACATATTCAACCTGCCGGGGCTCGGTCGTCTCATGGTGCTTGCCCTCGAGCAGAGAGACTACCCGGTGGTGTCCGGAGTAAACCTGTTTTTCGGCACCGCGGTGGTGCTGTTCAATCTCCTGATCGACCTGATCTACCCGTTCCTGGATCCAAGAGTCCGCTATCAATGAGCGAGCCAAGGAGACCTACCGGTCTGGGCGATTTCTTTGTCAGGCTGTGGACAGAGAAGCCGCTCGGCAGTGCGTGCGGGATTATCGTATTGCTGCTGATTCTGGTGGCTATCTTCGCCGATGTTCTGGCCCCCTATGGCTATCTTGAAATACACTTGGTAGACCGGCTGCAAGGCGCATCAGCCCGGTATCTGCTGGGTACCGACCAGTTGGGGCGAGACTACATGAGCCGCCTTATCTACGGGGCCCGTCTTTCGATGCTTGTCGGGCTGTCCGCGACCACGCTCAATGTTGTCGTCGCCGTCCTCATAGGCGGCATTTCAGGATTCCTTGGTGGCAAGCTGGACCTGGGTGTGCAGAGATTTGTCGATGCCTGGATGGCTTTCCCGGCACTGCTCCTGCTGTTGACCATCATGTCCATATTGGGACGGGGTCTGCCCCAGTTGATCCTGGTCCTGGGGATATCAGGAGGCATCGGTGGCTCAAGAGTAGTCAGGAGCGCCGTTATCACCGTAAAGGAGAATGACTATTTTCAGGCGGCGGCATCGATTGGCTCTGCAAAATGGAGAGCATTCATCCGCCACGTCCTGCCCAATATCGTGGCGCCGCTCATCATCATCTTCAGCATCAACATCGGGGGGGCGATTATGAGTGAGGCTTCTCTGAGCTTCCTCGGATTCGGTCTGCCTCCCGAAACTCCCAGCTGGGGTACTCTGCTCAGCTGGGAAGGCCGGCGGTACATGGAGCAGGCGCCATGGCTCGCCCTGTGGCCGGGTCTCCTCCTGACCCTCGTGGTGTACAGTCTGAACATGTTCGGTGATGCCATGCGCGACCTGCTCGACCCGCGGCTGAGGGGCGGTGGCGGCCGCCTGGGTGCCGATGCCGCTAGGTCGGTCTGATTGACCCGAGGAGACAGTAAGCACGACCCAAACTCACCTATTGCCCTTCACCGCCGTTGAGGGCGCGCCGCGCGCTGAGGTCGCCGTGGTAGTGGTTTCCCACGACCGCTACTTCGTGGACCGGTACGCCGCCGACTGGTGGTGGAGCGCGGCATCGGCGCCTGACTGGGCGCCGACTGCTCTCAGTCGCGGGCAGGGTGCTGGAACGATATGCTCTCGACGAGGGTGTAGACGCGCGTGCCCACGCGCGCGCTGCTGTCGCGCATCGAACAGGTTAACGGCGAGCTGAACGCCGTGGTGCAGCTCGCGGCTCAGGGCGCCCAGACCGAAGCGGAAGCGGCCGATGCGCAGCTTGCACGAGGCGCGGTGCGGGGGCCGCTGCACGGCGTCCCCATCACCATCAAGGACTCGTTGGATACGGCCGGCATCGTCTCCACCGGCGGCACCACGGGGCGGCGTGAGTTCGTCCCCGACCACGATGCGACCGTGGTCCGGCGACTGCGCGAGGCCGGCGCTATCATTCTCGGCAAGACCAACACCCCTGAGCTGACGCTGAGCTTCGAGACCGACAACTAGGTTTACGGCCGCACCGACAACCCGTTTGATGTCGCGCGTACGAGCGGCGGCAGCAGCGGCGGCGCAGCGGCCATCATCGCCGCGGGTGGATCGCCACTCGACATCGGCAGCGATACCGGCGGCAGCATCCGGGTGCCCGCGCACTGCTGCGGGATCACCGGGCTGCGACCGACCTCCGGCCGCGTTCCCCGTACCGGCCACATCGTGCCCTACGGGCTCGGCTCGTTGGATTCGCTCACCACGCTGGGGCCGATGGCGCGCGCGGTGGAGGACCTGGCGCTTACGCTACCGGTCATCAGCGGCGTGGACTGGCGCGATCCAACGGTGGTCCCGTTGCCGCTGGGGGACCCCAAGGAGGTCGACTGCAGGATTGCGCGTTGCGTTCTTCAGCGATAACGGCATCGTCACGCCGACCGCGGAGACGGCGGCGGCGGTCGAGCGTGTCGCGAACGCACTTGGCGGTGGCCGCGGTGTACCGGCAGTGGTGTCGCTGGTAGATGAGTCGAGACCGGCTGCAGTCCCCCGCACGATGGACGTGTTCGGTCGCCTCTGGTCCACCTACGCACCGGGCTGGCGCGCCAAGCTGTTGCAGCGCGCGGGGACTCCCCCCGACACCGGCAAGTCCGAGCCTGACCAGGACGATGATCGCGGGCCGGCCGCCAGGCTCGCGCTCGCCGATCTCGACGAGGTGGTGGCGGCCTATCGCTCCGATATGTTGGCCTTTATCGAGCACTACGACGCGATCGTCTGCCCGGTATGCGCGTACCCTGCACTGCCCCACGGCGGCTCGGGTGAGCGTGGTTCGGCTTTCGCCTATACGATGGCCTTCAACTTCACCGGCTGGCCAGTGGTGGTGGTGCGTGCCGGCACCTCCCCGGAGGGCCTGCCGATCGGCATTCAGATCGTTGCCCGGCCGTGGCACGAGCACGTCGCACTGGACCCGGCCTCCATGACGGTCGATCCGTATCTGGTGGCGGCCAAGATGACCGAGGACGCGGTGTTAGCCTACCACACGGCCCTGGAATTCCACGGCAGGGCCTACTCGGTCCATTGGAGACTTGTCTACGTATCGGTGAGCAAGTCGCTTCCGCTCACCTTTCAATCGCATGAGTTCCGAGGCGCACCCGTGCCACCACCGCTGCTGGCGAGGGGCCAGGAAATGTTCGGTGTCACCGGCCACAATCGCTCAGGAGTGCAACTCCGAGTGACCGACCCTGGAGCGCGAGGACATGCTGGCGGACCGTCCCAAGATCGAGCAGGCCGCCCAGGCGGTGTTTTCCCGTGAAGGGTTCGCCGTTCGGAGGGTGCCGAGCGAACACGCCGGCGGAAAGTGGCGGTTGCGCTACCCGAGCTTCAACTTCATGTACAGACAGCCGCTCTGGGATGCCCGAAGAACACGCCGGCGGGAAGTGGTCGCTCCACTATGCGAGCACCTCCGGGCAGAGTGCCAGACTCGATGTGGACGTCAATTTCATGTACCGCGTGCCGTTGTGGCCGGTTACGAGGATACACTCGCCAGTTGCCCGATGGCGGCTGCCGACTCCTCGAAGGAGGCTCTTCCCTCCACGACCGCCGGCCTGGCCAGCGCGACGATGCGTTCCTGCAGCTCGTTGTCGGCGACAAAGCTGCGATAGGCCGCGGTGGTTACCTGGAACCCGCCAGCCACCGGGAAGCCGGCGTTCGCCGAGTGTGGTGATGTATCTGGCGCTGGCCCCGTATAATAGACACCGTCATCAGACAAAACGCTTATTAGCCCTGGCCTCCAGTTTTTTCCTGGCTTTGTCAACAGACTTCGCGCCATGGGTACCCAGACGACCTACGCCGCCCTTCAACCTCGGATCTAGCAAGTCCCTTACCGCGTCACCGAACATGTTGAGGCAGTAGACGACGATGGTCAGGCACAGCCCGGGCCACAGCGCCAGCCACGGCGCCATCTCCATGTATATGCGTCCTTCCCGGCTGAGCATACCTCCCCACTCAGGAATCTCGCGAGGCAGACCGTAACCGAGGAAGCTCAGAGCAGCTACACTCAGGATTACACCTCCTATGTTTATCGAGAATATGATGATTATAACAGGCCCAATATTAGGCAGGATATGTCGGATAAGTGTTCTCCATGTTGACGAGCCAATCGCCTCTGCCGCCAGAAAATACGCATTCTCTTTAATCCCGATAACGGCGCCTCTGGCTACTCTTGAGCCGCCGATGCCTCCTGCTATCCCCATAACCAGTATTATCTGTGGCACACCCCGCCCCACAATAGACATTACGGTCAACAACAACAGCAGTCCCGGGAAAGACATCCAGGCATCGACAAATCTCTGCACAGCCAGGTCCAATTTACCACCAAGGAATCCTGACGCGCCGCCTATCACGACAGCCACCACAACATTGACGGTGGTCACTGCCAGGCCGACAAGCAACGAAATGCGAGCCCCGTAGATAAGGCGGCTCAACAAGTCTCGCCCCAACTGGTCAGTACCGAGGAGATACCGGGCTGATGAGCCCTGTAGCCTGTCTACCAGGAATACTTCATAATGTGGAAAAGGAGCCAGAACATCGGCAAAGATAGCCACAAGAATCAATAGCAGGGTGATAATTCCGCCGATAGTACCCAGTGGCTTCTCTCTCCACAGCCTGGTAAAGAACACAGCCCGCCCGGCACGTCTCTTTGGCTCGCTTACTGTCAATGCTATCTCTATGTCGTTACTCATACGCGCTCCTTTACTTATAGCGGACCCTTGGGTCCAAGAAAGCATAGAGCAGGTCTGTCACTAGATTTGCCCCCATGACTGCGGTGGCGAAAACCAGGTTTACTCCGGAGACCACCGGGTAGTCTCTCTGCTCGAGTGCAAGTACCATGAGACGACCTAACCCCGGCAGGGCAAATATGTTCTCCATGATAACGGAGCCACCTACCAGAATAGGCAACTGCAGGCCTATCAGGGTAATTACCGGGATGAGGGCATTTTCGATGGCGTGTCTCATAACAACTACCCTCTCCTTCAGGACCTTGGACCAGGCCGTCCTGATATAGTCCTGCCTGAGCACCTCCAGCATCATCGTGCGGGTCATCCGCATTGTGGCTGCAGCAGCGGCCGTCCCCAGAATCAGGCTGGGAATGATGAGCACCCCGAGATTCCCCAGCGGGTCTTCGGTGAAAGGAATCCACTCCATCGGTGGCGACCAGCCCCACCAGATTGCCGGGTATATCATGACCATAATTCCCAGCCAGAAGTTAGGCGTTGCCAAGCCGATGATGGCGACCGAGCGCCCAACGTAGTCGGCGACGGTATCCTGGCGAATCGCCGAGTAGATGCCCACCGGCAGCGCTATCACCAGCCCGATTACGATTGCCAGGAAACCAAGTTCAATGGTTACCGGCAGTCTATCTATTATCCTTTCCTCTATCGCCCAGCCACCCATCAGCGATTGGCCAAGGCTGCCGTGCAGGAAAATACCTCCTATCCAGCGTCCATACTGCACGTAGACAGGCACGTCCAGTCCCAGCATATGCTCAAGAGCTTCACGGTCTATATATCCAGCTTCCAGTCCCATCCTGCCTACGATAAAGTCTATTGCATCGCCCGGGATGAAGCGGACGGAGAGAAAGACCAGGACGCTCAATATGAACAACGCGGGGATTATCAGCAATAGGCGCCTGATGATATAGGCTCTCATGTCACACTCTTCGTTGCCCGCTCGTAATTGGAATCAATAACTTGTGGGATGGCGGACCTATTCCACCATCCCACAATTACCGCCAGCCGGGCTAATCAAGCTCGCGCTAGTCAGGAAGTACTAATGACCCATTGACTCCTTCAGCTCGCTATCAATCCAGAAGCGGGCCCAGGCTTGACCGGAATCAATGCTCATCCGAAATTCACCGTTGTAACCTTGTACCCACGGCTGCATCGCCTCAAATAATGGACTCATAGGAGCCCATACGACCCACTTCCTCTCTATCGCGTACATATCCAGCTCTTTAACCAGCCTCTGCTGCTCCTCGATGGTGGTAGCGGCTGCGGCGGCTTCATACAGGGCGTCAAAATCCGGATCCGCCACCGCGGCTTGATTGTATGGACCGGTCGAGAGAAATAGGGATGGAGGAAGGAGCGGATTACTCGAAGACCCCCAGGCCTCTTCGCTTGTGATCATTTCGAAAGTACGGTCCTTTCTTATGGCGGAAAATGGAGCAATTACGGTTACCTGAATCTCGACATCAACGCCAATGTCACGCCAGTATGAAGCCATTAATTCTGTAGCGCTCGGATCGTACCGCGCTAATAGAGTATATGCGCTTTTGAATCTAGTGCCGTCGGCGCCGCGCGGATATCCAGCCTCGTCAAGGAGCTTCTCGGCACCTTCCGGGTCATAGTCAAAGACTTTCTTGAGCTCGGCTGGCCACTCTTCAAATGGGATGAAATACCCGACGCCGGAATCACCCATCTTCCCGTGCGGTGTAATATCGCCATAACCCTTATAGAAGCCATTATTGATTGCCTCGAGGTCCAGTGCCATCTGCATTGCCTTGCGCACCCTGATGTCATCAAAGGGCGGCTTGTTCACGTTAAGGCCGGTAGAATAATGCGACACACTGGCATTGACCCACAGCTCGATTTCGGGGTTGGTCCTGTCGAGGCTTTCTGCCTGGTCGACAGACCTTATTACAACGCTGCCACCGAGCCAATCGACCTTACCCGAGCGCAGTGCCGCCAGTAATGATGCCTGTTCTGGTATAAGCGGGCTCCTTATCTCGTCAACATAGGGCAGACGGTTCTGCGGGTATTTTTCGTCGTAGCCCCAGTAGTCAGGATTCTTGGTGTGGGTCATAGAGCTGCCCTCGACCCAGTCAGTCAGCATGAAAGGACCGGTGCCGACCAAGTTCCTCCAGTCCGTAGCGTCGCCGTGTTCCTTGATTACCTCGGGGGCGTATATGTAATTTTGATCCTCGTTGAGGACGGTCAGCAGCGCATTGAGGTTTGGCTCCTTCAGCTCAAAAACAACCGTCCAGTCGTCGGTGGCCGTTATCGATTCGAATGGCACATCACCCAGAGTCTGAATATAGACACCCGGCTCGGCTTCACTGAACTCGGTCCCGGTCAATTTGTTTCCCAACAGGCGGTGAAAGTTGTACTCGATATCTTGGGCAGTCAGCTGCCGACCGTTTACCGGCGCCTTGTCATGCCAGTGAACGCCCTTGCGGATGTGCAAGATGATGGTTGTGTCGTCAGGCGTTTCCCAGCTTTCCGCTAGCGTCCCCTTTAAGGCAAATAAAGGTGGTTTGTAACCAATGAAGTTAAATTCGGCCCTATCTATTGCCCAGTTCACGAAGACCGGCTTCTCCAAAACACCTGAGAGTCCCCCCACCCATCGAGAATACAGGAGGTCAGTATGCTGACCGTCTTCACTACGGGGGATGTTGAATGTGCCGCCATATTCTGGCGCGGTTACCATCTTGCCGGTGGCTGGGTCGCGCACCATTTCCTTCTCCATCGCCGCTGCCGGCGCCTCTTCCGTGGCGCCGGCGGCCCAGAGGCCGGTTGCGGTCAGCGCCAGGACCAACGCAATCGCGATGGTCATTCTATTTACAATCTTCATAGTAGCTCCGTACCTGGATTTTTCGAGAGTATTGCGTAGCGGATTGCCGGTCCCTGGCTACTCTCATGCC
Organism: Spirochaetia bacterium; assembly: GCA_965262935.1. GTDB lineage: Bacteria > Spirochaetota > Spirochaetia > SZUA-6 > Bin103 > Bin103. The sequence goes on from OZ253572.1 coordinate 5,466,766, forward strand.
CGCATCCGCGGGCGCGCCCGCCAACGCGGACGGCCAGTCCGGGTCAAATACACCAAAAAGTGCGCGGCGTGTGACTCAGCGGGTTTACCCCGGCTCACGCCGCGCGCGCCTACGGCTCTTCGAGTATCATTTTGCACCTCCTCGGTCGGGCACAGATGTGCCCCTTCTCTGTCCGGCAGCGTCGCTAAGCATGCTGGTGTGGACTGGTGGAAGTGGCGTTCGGCGGCCGAGGTGGTCGGCCACTGGACGCACGGATGCGTGGCGGCTGTGTGCCACGCGGATCGACGGTGCCGGGCTCAGCACCGGCACCGAGCGGTCGGTCGTTGCGCGGCTGGCTGAGTGGCTAGGCGCCGAGCGGCCGGCTGTCGCGCGGTTGGCTGAGAGGCTAGGCGGTGAGCGGTGAGCGGTGAGCGGTGAGCGGTGAGCCCACCGACTGCGTCAACCGCGACTGGCCGCTACCCTGGCTAGCGTCGCTACGCATCACGCCGTCATCTTCCCATACTCGCCACGATAGCGCAAGTGGTAGTTGGTACTCGCAGCATTCTCACGTCGACTGGGACTACCAGCCGCAGCCAGATTGGTCAAGCCGGTCGCCACACTTTCAGCAATTCTCGGTGAACGGGTGCTGAAGGTAGGTTGCACCACCGGCTGCGTTACCGCCAGCCGGTGGGAGCGCTGGGACGTGTCGTCACGCATCACCGTGCCCATGAGAATGCAGTAATCCACAGCGCGCGGCAAACAGTCAAGCTCTCCCACGCGATCACCTCATGCCTCGCTCCGCTCCGCGGCCAGCCACTCACCGAGAATAAGCACAATGAGTATTGATAGGCTTATTCCGGTGGTTGTCGACCCAAATTTGGTGATGTGGACGGGACCCGTTCGGCGCTGGCCTTCCCTCGCGCGCCCTTCCGTAGAGCTATCTGCTTACTCTGTCATGGAATACCGAACACGTCCCGCGTCCCTGTCATCCCCCAAATATTTTCGGTCGATTGCCCGGTGAGGTGTCGTCGGGGTGGCGGTGACGGCGCTTCTGACTATTCTTGAGCCGCCGATGCACCCTGATATCCCCAGGACGGTCCAGCCTCACGCCTTTCCTCCGCGGTCCCGGCGACGACCCGCCGGGACGACCCGAAGGCCTCCCAGGTCCCCGTATATGACGTACGTACGTGCATGAGTTCTTCGACGCCGTGGAGCCCGGTCGTTCCTCACCATTCCGGCCCGACCGGTGTTGCCTTCGACCGACTACTGGGTCTGGGCTGGGAGCGGTTTTGCTGTTCCGGAGGCGCGCCCGGAACACGGCCGACCAGGTCGACGAGCGCCGGGCTGGATTCTGGGACTCAGGCCTTCAGCTCGCCCAGTCCGTAGCGGCCGCGGGTAACGCGGTCGGGCTGGAATTCGATACTGCCGTAGCCGCACCAGGGCTTGAAGCCGATCAGATCCAACAGCTCCTCGGAGGCGTTCGCCAGGACCTCGGGCAACGTCCCCAGTTGCAGGTTCTCCTGCTGGCGAAACTGCGGCGCGCAGAAGTTGGTGGTCAGACCGATTCGCGTCCGGTCGGTCACGTTGGCCCCGGTGGAGTGCCAGACCCGTCCGTCCAGCACCACGAAGCTGCCGGCCGGTGCCTCCATCGGCCGCCAGTCGGCGTCCTGATCCAGCTCCGGGTCCGGTTGCCGCCCAAACAGGTGGCTGCCCGGCACCACGATGGTGGCGCCGTTGTCGGCGGTGAAGTCGTCGATCACCCACATCGTGTTGCAGCAGCACGCCGGCGCGATGGCGACCGGGTTCAGCCCCGCCTCGCCGAGCTTGTGGTGGCCGCGATAGTCGTGGGTGATCGAGCCGGGCCGCAGCAGCGTTTCCTTGGCGGCGTTGGTCGGCGGCGGCATCCACCACTGGTCGGTATGGAACACCGTGGTCCCGCCGGGATGGGCGATGTGGCCGACGTACGAGGAGAGTAGATACTGCGGCCCCAGCACGTGCCCGACCAGCGCGCGCAGGGTCGGGTGAAACAGCAGGTCGCGAAACCCCTGCCCCTTGTTGATCAGGAACGCGACGATCTGCTTCTTGTCCGGCAGGATCCGACTCCGGCCGTGCCGCTCCTCCGCCTCCACCTGTTCCAGCAGCCGCTCACGCAGGCCCGCCGCCTCGACAATGCAGTAGCCGTGCTCATCCAGGTGCCGCTCCGCCGCCTCGACGTCCGCCTGCCCCCGCTGCGCCCGCTTCCCCCGCTGCGCCGTATCCGCGTGTGCCGTACTCATGCCGCCATACCTAAACACTCGGTGCCGCTTGCCGTTGCAGTGCCGGCGTCCAACGCCTCGATGGCCGGGCGACCACAGCTCGGGGTCAGCTGGCCTTCGGCCGCGCCGTGGCGTCGGCGCCGTAGCGGCCGAGCCGGCCGCGCAGCCGCGGGTCCAGCAGGTCGCGTACCGCGTCACCGAACATGTTGAGGCTGTAGACGACCACGGTCAGGCACAGCCCCGGCCACAGCGCCAGGTGCGGCGCCATCTCCATGTACTGCCGTCCCTCCCGGCTCAGCATGCCGCCCCAGCTCGGGATGTCCGGCGGCAGGCCGAAGCCCAGAAAGCTCAGCGCCGCCTCCGACATGATCACGCCGCCGACGTTGATGCTGAAGATGATGATGATGGGCGCGGCGATGTTGGGCAGCACGTGGCGCAGCAGCGAGCGTCGGCGCGAGCTGCCGATCGCCTGCGCCGCCTGGAAGTAGGCGTTCTCCTTCACCGCCAGCACGGCGCCGCGCACCACGCGCGAGGCCGGGATGCCGCCCGACACCCCCAGCACCACGATGATCTGCAGCATGCCGCGCCCGGCAATCGACATGATGGTGAGCAGCAACAGCAGCCCCGGGAACGCCATCCAGGCGTCGACGAAACGCTGCGTCACCAGGTCCAGGCGACCGCCGATGAAGCCGGTGGTGCCGCCGATCAGCACCGCCACCACGACGGTGAGGACGGTGGCGGCCAGCCCCACCGTCAGCGACAGCCGCGCCCCGTGGATGAGGCGGCTCAGCAGGTCCCGCCCGACGTGGTCGGTGCCCAGCAGGTACGCGGCCGTGGGGGCCTGCAGGCGATCGCGCAGGTGGATCTCCTCGTAGCGGTAGGGCGCCAGCGAATCGGCGAAGATGCTGACCAGCACCAGGAGCAGGATGACGATGCCGCCGGCGGTCCCCAGCGGCTGCTCGCGCACCAGCCGGCCGACGAACTTCCTCAGCCCGGCCTGCCCGGCCGCAGCCGCCCCCGCGATCGGCTCGGCGCCGGCCGGCGTCAGCTGTGATACGTCACCCACGGGCTTCCCTCATTGCCTATGCTTCACTGATAGCGAATCCGCGGGTCCAGCGACGCGTACAGCAGATCGGTCAGCAGGTTGACCACCACGACGACAGTGGCAAAGAACAGGTTCACCGCCGACACCACCGGGTAGTCGCGCTCGTTGAGGGCGTCCAGCATCAGCCCCCCCAGCCCCGGCAGGTTGAAGATGTTCTCGATGATGACCGAGCCGCCCACCAGGATCGGCAGCTGCATGCCCACCAGCGTCACCACCGGGATGATGGCGTTCTTGACCGCGTGGCGCAGAATCACCGACCGCTCCAGCAGACCCTTGGCCCAGGCCGTGCGAATATAGTCCTGGCGTAGCACCTCCAGCATCATGGTGCGCGTCATGCGCATGGTGCTGGCCGCCAGGTAGGTCCCCAGTATCAGGCTGGGGATGAGGAACATCCCGAGGTTGCCCAGCGGGTCCTGGGCCAACGGAATCAGTTCCATCGGCGGCGACCACGCCCACCAGATGGCGGGGTAGATCATCACCATCGTTCCCAGCCAGAAATTGGGCGTGGCCAGCCCCATGACGGCGACCGACCGTCCGACGTAGTCGGCGGCGGTGTACTGGCGCACCGCCGAGTAGATGCCCACCGGCAGGGCGATGACCAGGCCGATGAGGATGGCCAGCAGCCCGAGCTCGGCGGTGACCGGCAGTCGTCCCAGCATGCGCTGCTCGATGCGCCAGCCGCCCATCAGCGACTCGCCGAGGGTGCCGCGCAAGAGGATGCCATCGATCCAGCGGCCGTACTGCACGTGCACAGGCAGGTCCAATCCCAGCCTACGCTCGATGGCTTCACGGTCAACCCCGCCCTCCCACCAATCCGCCCTACCCGCCATTACATCTATTACGTCGCCGGGGATGAAGCGGACCGAGAGAAAGACCAGGATGGTCAATATGAACAGGGTGGGGATGGTCAGCAATAACCGCCTGATAATATAGGCTTTCATGTGACCCACCCCATTCTAGTCTACCGCGTCATTGTCGGAGCTGGGAGGCTTAAGCCTCCCAGCTCACGAGGGTGAAACCCACTAGAATCCCATTGCATCCTTCAGCTCGTGGTCAATCCAGAGGCGGGCCTCGACGGCATTAGCGATAAAGATTTCACCGTTCCAACCTTTCACCCACCGCCGAGCTAAATTGAAACTTGGAGTCTGAGGGCCCCATATCGAAAAATGATTCCGTATCAAATACATGTCTAGGTCTTTGGAGAACTTCTGCTGGTCCTCAACGGTGGTAGCGGCGATATATCCAGTATACGCTGCGTCCAACTCCGGGTCGGCTCCGGGGTTCCCGCCCAGAATGTCCTCCCTAAAAGAAGTGTTATACCAGGACATCAAATGGTCCACGGATGTAACGGCCAACGTGCCGGTGCACATCTCATACGTCTTGTCTGTTAGACGGGAGACCATAGTCGCCACGTCAACTACGTCGATCTCCAGGTCCACGCCAATTGCATCCCAATATCCGGCAGTTACTTCCATATAGCCCAAATCAAAGATGTTACGGTGGCAATAGGTTAGTTTGAGTCGAACACCGTCCGCGCCGCGGGGATATCCAGCCGCATCAAGCAATGCTTCTGCCCCTTCCGGGTCATATCTGTAGGTATTCTTGACCTCTTCGGGCCATTCTTCAAATGGGACGTAAAACCCTTTGACGTCGCCGACGAGCCCCATAGGTGTCGACCTTGCAAAACCATCGAAGTAAGTCTCGTTGATTGTCTCCAGGTCCAGTGCCATCTGCATAGCTTGGCGCACTCTGAGATCGTCAAGGGGCGGGTTGCGCCGGTTCATAGTCGGAGCGTTAGAATTCGAGCCGAAAAAAGGTTCCACCTGCAGTTCGGGATTGGTCCGCTGGAGACTCCGTATCGTATCGATACTCCGGATAGAGCCGGCTCCAAGTATAATGTCAATCTTTCCCGACCGTAGTGCGGCGAGGCGTGTTGCTTCCTCTGGCATATGCAGGGCCCGTAACTGGTCAATATAGGGCAGGCGGTTCTCCGGGTACTTTTCGTCGTGGCCCCAGTAGTTGGGATTCCTGGTAAAGGTGAAAGAGCTGGCCTCGACGAAGTCAGTCTGCGTAAAGGGTCCGGTGCCGACCACATTCCTCCAATCCTTCATGTCACCGTGTTGCCGGATTACCTCGGGGGGTATAATATAGGCGTTGGCTGAGATGAGGATAGCTCTCAGTGCATCTGGTCTTGTCCGTTCCAGCTTGACAACAACCGTCCAGTCGTCGGTGGCCGTTATCGATTCGATTGGCATTAGGGATATTTCATATGTAGTTACGGGCGGCCCCTCCTCGCTCAAACCCGTAATACGCAAAAGGCTAAACTCGACATCCTTGGCAGTCAGCTCCCGACCGTTCACCGGCGGCTTGTCATGCCAGTGAACGCCTCGGCGGATGTTGAAGATCATCGTTTTGTCATCAGGGGTTTCCCAGCTTTCCGCCAACTGTGGTCCCATGGAAAAAGCAGGCCTGTACCAAGTTTGAAAGGCCTCTTCGTCCCTATCTATTGCCCAGTCCTCAATGGCTAACCTCTCACTGACACCAGCGAGGAAAAAATGCACGCCGGTGCCATAGAAGGGGTCAGCATGCTCACCGAATGAGACGCTGGCCTTGGTGAGCGTTCCGCCATACTCTGGCGCGGTCAACGTTTTGCCGGTGGCGGGGTCGGTCACGTACTTCTTGTCGGCAGCGGCTGCCGACTCCTCTTCTGCGCCAGCGGCCCAGAGGCCGGTTGCGGTCATGACCATCGCAATCGCGAAGGTCATTCCAAATATGATTTTCATCATCGTTAGTATCCTTGCTTGGATTTTGAGAGTATTGCGGAGCGACTTGCCGCTCCCTGGCTACTCTCGGGCCCGCAACGCGGACGGCCAGTTTGAGTCAAATTCCTGAAAGCGCGCGGCGTGTGACTCACCGGGTTCACGGCGCGCGCGCGTAAGGTTCTTTGAGTATCATTTTGCACCCCCTGTGCGCCGGTAAAAACCGGCAAGGTGTTGTGAATGAAAGAGTCATACGATCGAAGGGTTAGCGACCCACGACGGCCCCGAGTCATGCGCCGTCGCTCGCAAGAGCGGGGGTGAAGCGTTGACAGGGGTACGTGCGGATGGCGCCGCGGGGCGTGTCGGGAAGTCCAAGGACTACGGCGACGATGAACGGAGTTGGGAAGTCGGACATGCCCGTAGTACTTGAAAAGCCCGCGAACAAGGACGGGAGCTGCCTCAGGCGCGGCTATGGTCACCCCACACGGGAACGCAGTCACGGAAGGTGAGCTGGGTGCTCGAGCTGGGGTCGGCGGCAACGCTGGCTCAGTGGACTGGCGGAGTTTGCGGCCAACACGGTTGGCCGTTAGACGCGCGGACGCGTTGCGGCCGACGTGGTCTGCCGTTCCGGACAGGGAGGGGTGGCGGGTCTGCACCAGACCGATCGATGGTGCCGCAGTCAGCACCGGGGCCACGCACTCGGCTGCCGTGCGGTTGGCTGGGCGGCTAGCGGGTGAGTGGTGAGTGGACGCTTCATCACCGATCCGTCGAACCGCAGGCGAGGCAAGCTTGCTATGGACGCGACCACCCTGTCAACGACTCGGAGGTCACCGAACGTGACCGCCAACCGGCCACTGCGCTGACTGTCGTCATAACGCGTCATCACCGTTCCGTCCGACCCCAAGCGAGGCATGCTTGCATGGGCGCGACGCACTGTCAACGACTCGGAACTCACCAAACGCTGACTGTCACCATGGCGCTTCATCGGCATCCGTCGACCCCATGCAAGCATGCTTGCATGGGCGCGGCACACTGTCAACGACTCGGAACTCACCAAACGTGACCGCCAACCGGTCACCGCGCTGACTGTCATCATGGCGCTTCATCACCATCCGTCGAATCGTGAGCTGGTAGTATGGGGCCCGCCGCAAGGAACGTCAACAGCGATTTTGGCCTCGTGCACCTTGCCACGCCCGGCTGTGCAAACGGTTGATGTTGCGCGCGTCACCGACCGGTCACTACGCTGACTGTCGTCGTGACGCTTCATCGGCATCCGTTCGATCCCAGATGCCGGGGAGGCCGATCTCGTGGCCGGTCGTCGCGACGAACAGCACGCCGCGGGCAGGAACCGACCCGGCCATGGCGCGCATCACCTCGAGCCAGCAGGCGATACCGCCTCCGCGCTCTCCGGCGCAGTGCCACCAGCCGCTGCGGGGCGTCATGACGACGACCGGGGCGAGGCTGGGATCTCGACCGGGAATCGTGGCCGTTACGTTGCAGGTCTCGGCGGCCTGACGCGATGCCGAGACGACGACCCGAGCGCTGGAGCCGCGGCGGGCCTGCTCAGCCAGGTGCGGGCGCGCCTCGCTGCCCACCTGGAGGACGGGGGGCCCGAACGGCTCGAAGAAGTGGACGGCGTTCATCAAGGCGACGCCCGGCCCGGTGGGTGTCACGGCGACGATGGCGTCGTGTTGGCGCGCGCGGCGCGCATCGAGGTAGCGGGTCGTCGGCTCGGCACCCAGCTCGGTTACGCCGATGACCGAGCCGGAGCCAAGGGCACCCAACGAGCCTGAGACACCCTCCGGCCCCGTCAGGCCTCCGTCGAATAGGGGTACGCCCTCGGCCCTGCGGCCGCCGGTCTCCACGTAGGCGGGGCCGGGGTCGAGGCGGTCGAAGGGAACTCTCTCCAAGTTCTCTCCGATAGCCCGCAGTGTTCGGTCACGGGACGCAAGAACGGACGACGCGTCAGTCGTGTGATGAGGTACCTGTACACTTCGCCGACTCGGTCTGCGGTGCCCTGGCGCTGCTTCGAGTTGACGGGTGAGCTCACGCCTATACACAGCTCGGCACTCGTCGACCTGGTCGGGCGCGTTCCGGGCGCGCCTCCGGAGAGACGCTCTAACTTCCCAATGTAGGGCAGGCGGTTCTCCGGGTATTTTTCGTCGTAGCTCCAGTAGTCAGGATTCTTGGTATAGGACTGAGAGCTGCCCTCCACCCAGTCAGTCAGCATATGGGGTCCGGTACCGACCAGGTTCCTCCAATCCGTAACGTCGCCAGTGACCGACCGTTACCGCCTGGACCAGATCAACGAAGCGTGCACCGCGCTGCGCGCCGGCGACATCATGGGCCGCGCGATCATCGAATACGCTCCACAATAAGGAGACTCTCGAGAGCCGTCTCAAACTCCAATAGTCGATGCTCGTTCTCGGCGAGCAATGCAACAAGCTCTGTCACCGTGCAGTTCCCAACGCGCAGCCACACCACTTCGGGGGGTGCCCCGTACAAAAAGCTCAGTTGTCGGAAATCGCTCTCCTTGGAGACGATCGTGAAATCGTTCTGTCGCGCGTAGTCAAAGATCTGTGAGTCGGGGGATTCGTCCAGTCCGAGACCGATCACATGTCGGGAACCCGGAAACGTGCCGCCCAACGTCTGCAGGAGACTTCGAGGGAGATTCTGGTCGAGAAGAAGTCTCACCCGTGACTGGAGGCCAGCCTTCGTTCCCGTGCCGCGGCGAACTGTAGGACGGCCTGCACATCATCGCGGGTGAGTTCGGGAAACTCACTGAGAAGCTCTGCCGTGGACATTCCTCCAGCCAAGTATTCGAGGACGTCGTAGACCGTGATACGGGTCCCGCGAATGCACGGCTTGCCCGATCGCCGGGCAGGATCGATGACAATGTGATCCAGGAGATCCTTCATGGGATTTCTCAGGATAGCTGAGACGCCGAATGGTGAATACTGCCACCGACGGGCCTCCATGGGCCTCCCAAGCACGACACCCCGGAAAGATCCCGGCATATCCGTCCCCAGGATCCACACACTACTCCGTTCGCAACTACGCGTTGTCTTCCTTGATCCAGGCCGGCGTCGCGGGGACGGCAACATGATGGGCGCGATCATCGAATACGACCGAGGGGCCGCGTTCGTTACGGGTTCGTGTGGGGGCACGGCTACGCGGGTACGGTGGCCTGGGCGTACGACTGCCCGATGCCGCGCAGCACCGGGTCGTGCAACCACGATTCCGCCGCGGTCGCGAGATAGGTGTGCTCCGATCAGGGTGGAAGGCAGTTCGAACAAGACGCCGTCGAGGGTGACGGTGGAGTCGCGGTAGACCTTGCGGGTGGCCTGGTGGCGGAACGCCACGGCCAAGTCGCCGGTCGGATCGAGTGGCACGATGAGATGGCACTTGGCGAGCCAGGTTTCCAGCGGGGTGGCGCCCTTCAGGCCGCGGTGCGGCGAGCGGTGATACTCGCTTTCCAGCCAGGTGTGGAAGCGCTGGTCGAGATCGGCGATGCCGGTGTTGCGTTGCGCGCCCCGAGCCGAGGTTGGTTGCAGGATAGATGGCGCGGAGTGTGGCGGTGGTCGTTCCGTTCCGAGTGCGTGCCTGATGCGGAACGGTGGAACAGCGGAACAGTGGCCGGATGAGAGCGAGTAGGCAGCCAACGGTGGGGTCAGGCCGGCAGGTGCCAGCCGTCGGGGCCGCGGACGGCGAGGCCGCGCTGTTGGAGAGTTTGGAGGGCGACACCGAGACGAGCGTTGTTGACGCGCAGGCGTTGGCGCAGGACGGTCCTGGAGAGCGGCTGGCTGGCGCTCCGGAGAGCGGCGCGCACCGCCTCGGCGAGCGGTGGCGGCGGGGCGGCAGCGCTGTCGACGAGCAGCGAGAGGGGCTGGTCAGCACCGCCTGAGAGGCGCAGCAGGAGCGGGTCGGGAGCGGGAGCGGAGCGGTGCTCGACGGTGAGTTGCAGACGGTCGTCAGCGCGCCGCACCAGATAGCAGGCGGAGTCGGTCCAGGCATGCAGATCGGAGGAGCCGCGCAGGGACTGGCCGAGATTGCGGCGCGAGCGCTTGGCCATGTGGTGGACGAGGACCAGAGCGAGTTGATAGCGGCGGTTGATGGCGCGCAGAAAGGCGAGCAGAGAAGAGATGTCTGAAGCGCTGTTTTCGTCGAGGGAATGAAGTCGGACCAGGGGGTCCAACAGCAGTAGTGCGGGGCGGATCCGTTGCACGGTCTGGTCGAGAGCGAGTTGGTCGCGTTCGGTATCGAGGCGTAACCGGTCAGCAGTGACGACCTGCAGGTCGAGGCGGGACAGATCGAGGCCGCGGTGGCGACACAAGTGGGCGGCACGGTCACGGACGCGGGGCAGAGCATCCTCGGCGAGATACACCAGGGCGGGTCCGGTGGCCTCGACCGGGAAGCGCCCGAGGGCGGGAGTGCCGGCCGCGACCGAGACGGCGAGATCGAGGCCAAACCACGACTTGTACTTCCTGCGTGGACGCACCGACGATCCGGGCCTGTTGTTCCTGTCAGGCTGGGGCAACCCCTTCAACGCCAGCACCATCAACCGCTCGGTGATGTGGAAGATCGCCACCGAGGCGGGGCTCAAGAAAGACCTCACCTGCTATACCTTTCGCCATTCGGTGGCGACCCATCTTTTGCGCAACGAGGCCAACGTGATGTATATCGCCAAGCTGCTCGGCCACGCCTCGCTGAAGACCACGCAGAAGTACCTGCGGGTCGAGATCGGGGATCTGAAGCGTGTGCACAGCCTCTACCACCCCCGCGAGCGGACCTCTCGTGGAGACGGCGAGGGGACATCGCTCACACAAGGCACCTGACGGCCGCTGCCCGCCGAGTACCGCACCATCATCAAGGCGTACCTGCGCAGCGTGATGACGCACGCCGCCGAGAAGGAGCGCCTGATCGCTACCGCCGCGGAGCCGGAGCTGCCGTAGGGAGAGGAGCCGCCGGCAGCTCCGGCGTTCTGTCAGGTGGCGCCCGCCGACCTGTTCGCCACCGTCGGCGGCTACTGGGTGATGCCGCACACCTTCCGCGACGGGTTCTGCGACGACGAGTACTGAGGGGTCGAGATCGGAGCATCCGCTTCGAGCTGACCGCCAAGGCAACGCCGATGCACAGCCCGGCGCTCGCCGACCTGCTCGGTCGCCTTCCGGGCACCCCTCCGGACCAGCGAAGCAGCCCACAGCCCCCGACCTCGTGTCGTGGTCTGTGGGCCGTATGCCAGGCGTGGCGCCAGGGAGGGCGCCACGGCTGGAGGTCTGAGGTGGTCCCGGAAAAACGGGCAGGATGTTAAGGTGTATACGAGGCCATGAGGAGGGCCAAGGGGATGGCGACGAAACGACGCCGATTCACAGCGCAGTTCAAAGCCAAGGTAGCGACCGAAGCGCTGCGCGGGGACCGCACGATCCAGGCGATCGCGGGCAAGCACGAAGTACATCCGAACCAGGTCAGCGGCTGGAAGCGGCAAGCGCAGGCGGGTCTTGAGGAAGTGTTCGCCGGCGCGACCAGCCGCCGCCAGAAGGACCACGAGGCGACCATTCACGACCTGCATGCCAAGATCGGCGAATTGACCGTGGAGCGCGATTTTTTATCACGCGGGCTCGGGCGCTGAGTCGGCCCGAGCGACTGACGATGATCGAACGCGAGCACCAGAGTCTGAGTGTGAGCCGGCAGTGCCGACTGCTCGGTGTGAGCCGCTCGACGCTGTACTACCGACCGCTCGGGGAGAGCGCGGCGACACTGGAGTTGATGCGCCGTATCGACGAGTTGTACCTGAAGTACCCGTTCTACGGCAGCCGTCAGATGGTGCGCCATCTGGCGCGCGAGGGGGTGGCGGTTGGTCGGCACCGGGTGCGGCGGCTGATGCGGCTGTTGGGGTTGGAAGCGATCTACCGCAAGCCGCGCACCAGCGTCGCCAACCCGGAGCACCGGGTGTATCCCTATCTGTTGCGGGGGCTTACGATTGAGCGACCGAATCAGGTGTGGTGCGCGGACATCACCTACATCCCGGTGCAGGGCGGGTTCCTGTACCTGGTGGCGATCATGGACTGGGCCAGCCGGCGGGTGCTGGCGTGGCGGTTGTCCAACACGATGGACACCGAGTTCTGCCTGGCGGCGCTGGCGGAGGCGCTGGAAAGCTACGGCATTCCGGAGATCTTCAACACCGATCAGGGCAGCCAGTTCACCAGTATCGCGTTCACTGGATTGCTGGAGACCGCGGGTATACGCTGTTCGATGGACGGTCGCGGTCGGTGTATGGACAAGGGCTACACTTCATACTGCACCTCCTGCAGCGCATTCGACGCGACCTTGGGGAAGCGTCGACGGTTGGCGAGCCTGCGGCCCGGTCTCTTGGCAGGCGCTTCGGTGCCTGGATGCTCGTAAACGTACTCGTTCTTGTCGTTGTAGGCATGAGCACGCAGGAGACCGTGGCGGCGCCAGATGTTTACCGTTTGGACTACGACGCCGAGCAGATCGGCGATCTCTGTGACCGTGAGCATACCGGCATCACGGAGTCGATCGTACCTGCTCTTGAGGCGATGGTCACGAACGAGACGGTACACCATGCGAGCATGAAATGGTTTGCCTGTTCCGGAGAGGTGCCCGCGCTGGTTAAGAATAGTCGCGATTTGGGCGCCGGTATGGTCGTCCAACAAAACATCAATCTGAGCGACCACCTCATCCGGTGTCTGACTGAGTTGCCATGAGCGCCGCGGAAGGGGGAGGGTCATAGACTGAGTAGCGCCGCCGCGGAAGCGGATACCCGTGCCGATGTCGTCGCCTCTAGTGAGGGTGACATCCTCGATCAGGAGACGCACCAAGCGCTTGCGCTCGCGGTGCGCCGTGTTTGGGGCATTCCACAGGCGTGGGAAGTCAGCCGCGAGTGCGGTGATCTGGTCTCGTTGTGCAACGCCGAGTTGTTGGTGGTCCTCCTGTCGGCGCCGTTCGAGTTCTTCCTGTGCCTCCTGAAATCCACGCAGCTTGTCGTTCCACTCCGCCTCCAGGACATCGGCCACCAGGCGATTGCCGGGATCGACCGCCATGAACCGACGGCGAGCCAAGTCAGCGTCGTAGCGCGCCCGTTCGACCTGTTGGCGGCGCAGGCCATCGGCTTCGAGGATGCGTGCATCGAGTTCGGCATGAACCTGCAAGGCCACCTCGATGGTCACTGGCGAGACCGTCTCGAGGAGCAACTCGCCGATGGCTCGATCGATCTCCACGCCTGGGATCACCTGGCATTTGCGGGTCGCGGTATCGATCGCCTCGCGCTGGCAGACATACTGCGGCGCCTGCCGGCCGTTGCGAAAGTGATAGCGGACCGTCATCCGCCGACCACACACCCCGCAGATCACCAAGCCCTGCAACAGCGCGGGTCCCTCGCGTGGCGGGCTCTTGCGCCGCTCGACGCCATGCGCGTGGGCGTTGTCGCGCAACTGTCTGAGATTGGCTTCGTACTGCTCGACGGTGATGTAGCCGGGGTGAGCGTCTGCCATGAACACGGTCCACTGCTCGCGGGGCAGCTTCCTGACCTCGACAGTACCGCCGACGAGGGCGCGGCTATGGGTCCGACCGAAGCAGTAGATGCCAGCGTAGCGGGGATTGTGCAGGACCTGTAACACACGCCAGTGCAGCAGCGTCTCCCAGAGCAGTTCGCCTTGATGAGAGCCGCTACGGGGACGCCTGGGGAAGAGCAGATTCTGCTCGCGAAAGTGTTTGACCGTTGCGGAAGCCGACCCGGTGCGGGCGAACGTGGCAAACAGATGATCGAAACTGTGCCGCACCTGCAGGTCGGGGTCGAGCACGACGTTACCGGCGGGATCATATACCAGTCCCACCGGTAGCCGTATGCGTAGCGCTCCGCGGCGAGCAGCGTTCAGGATGCCGCCGCGCAGCCGTGCGCGCAGCACGTGCAGTTCCGCCTCGCTCATCGTGCCTTTGAGCCCGAGCAACAACCGGTCGTTGAAGTCACCAGGATTGTAGAGCCCATCCTCATCAAGGATCAGGGTGTCGGTGAGCGCACATATTTCCAGCAGCCGGTGCCAGTCACTGGAGTTACGCGCCAGCCGCGAGACCTCCAGGCCGAGCACTATGCCGGCGTTGCCGGTGCCAACCTCACCCACCAGCAGCTGAAACCCCTTGCGATCGGCGCTTGCAGCCGCGGACTGCCCCAGATCAGAGTCGATCACGATCACCCGCTCGAATGGCCAGCCCAGCGCCACCGCCCGCTCGCGCAAGGCGTACTGGCGGCGCGTACTCTCGGTGTTCTCGAACACTTGGCGCACGGTCGATTGGCGGATGTACAGATACGCATCGCGGCGCAGGTGGTCAGCGGTCACTTTCAGATGGGTCATAGGGGTACTCAGGCCGACACCTCCTTAATAGGGAATATCTCGTTCATGTGGCTGAGCGCCATGGCGCTCAGCACTTGCACGACCTCGGTGCAGGCCAGCTTGGGCAACGCTGCCGCGGGCGAGGTGGCCGCAGCCGACAGCGCGGTTGGAACCGGCAGCTTCGACCATTGCTCCAGCCAACTGGCCAATCCCTCCCGGAGCACCAGCGCCACGCCGAGCCGATCGCACGTCAACTGGCCATCGACCAAGTGTCGTCGCAGTTGCTCGTAGCCGGCGGCGTGTGCTGCCGCATGCTCCTGCTGCGGTGTGGTCCTCATGGCTGGCGTTTTTTTTCCTGCCGGGCCAGCGCACGTTCGACACTGCGCGGATGCACGGAGATGCCGAATCGCTGGTGCACCAATTCCGCCAAGTCGCTCGCCTTCATCTGCGGCTGCTGCGCCAGAGTCTTCTGCAGTACCGCGACGACCGGAGCGGACAACTTGTGGGCGTCGCGTGGTCCGCGCTTCTTGGGCACCAGGGCGGCCAAGCCGCCAGCCGCATAAGCCTCCTGGGCTTGGTAGAAGGAAGGGCGTGAGAAACCGAAGCTGGCAGCGCTACGGCTGACGGTGTAGCCGTCCACGCGGACGCGGCGCAGCATCTCGTACTTCACCTGCAGCAGGTCACGGGGGTCGAAGAAGTCGCTGGCAGCGAATAGTTCGTCGGCGACCTGCTGGGGGTAAGGATGGAGGCAGCCGCGCTGCCGCAGGGCGCTCGTTTTGGGATCATCGTGGCTGGGTCGTGGCATTGATTGGCCTCCTCATATGTAATTATAATTATGCCTCTAGTCGCAAGCGGGTATCAAGCGGCTCTTCTGACAGAATAGCGCAACCTCTGCCTCTAACGTTTCCGAATTCCTGGATCTGCGGCAAATAATCCTTTACATCAACGGCGTAATAATCTTTACACATGGCGGCCGGGATCCTGCTCTTCATCGCTGCCACGCCGCCGCGTCACCAACTCCGCCAGCTTCAGCAGGTCAGCTACGCGCACCCGCGAGCGACCCGCCGCCACCACCACAAATGGATCGTCGGCCACCACATTCGTCCAGTTCGCTGGCAGTGACCGCAGTTCCCCGCGACTATCTCGATAGAACACCCGATGCTCCCCCCAACTCCGGTTGTATTCGAGCAGCTCGAACTCACGTCCAAACAACGGGTGGAACGGATGAGTTACCTGAAAACGTCGTTGCGGATCAGCCCCATCAGGTGCATTTGACAACTCATGCCAACGTGTTCATCGAACGGCTGTGGCGCTCCCTGAAGTACGAGGCAGTATACCTGCACGATCTGGAGGATGGCTTCGTGGCGCAGCGGGTGATCGCACAGTGGATCGGGTTCTACAACGAGCAACGACCGCACTCGGCGCTCGCCGGTCGCACGCCTGCGGAAGCCTACCGTGACGGGGTGGCGGAACGTGAGGAGGAGGTGGCGTAGCGAACAGGAACGGCAGGCGACCGGCATGGGGTGCGAGGGCATCCGAGGGCGCACGGGAGCGCGAGCGTGGGAAGTTATCCACATATACACAGGCTCGTTCACCCCCTCCCCGGACCCTACCCCCTTTTACCGCCGCCTGATCTCGACAAGGAAGGGCGGGTTGACAACCAACGGGATACACCTCCTAATATCCGCCTCACTGTCCAACCGATCCGGGCCACCTCAGTCACCGATTACGAACTCTGTCGCGGCCGATGAAGCGGCGGCATGACGTGGCAGCGCTACCTCTCACGCCACCACGATCCGCGCCGGCACCAGCGGCCAACCGTCACTACCGGTTGGCCCGCGACATCAGCACAATGGCGATACGTGCGACCCGGCAAAAGGGCCCATTGGCCGATTCAGAGCGAGCGCGAAGGCCCCTTGTAATAGAGACAGCCGGCCACCGGCAGCACAGCTCGACAGCGATGGCCGCGATCGTGCAGGCGGCTCCGGTGGCGGGCCGGCTTCGATGGGCGCGCGGCGGACCGCGCCAGATGCGCGGAGGACCACGTCGGACGCCGGCACACCCGGCGGGGAACAGGTGAAGGTATCGCAGGCCACTCTCAGCGGAAGAGATCAGCCGCCTACGCGCGTTCTCGACGGCAGTCGGTCGGGTCGCGTCGTGGCACCGATGAAGCAGGTTGAAGCGGCTACCGCGGACGCCGCCACGGCGCCAACCGAAAGAGAAAACCCTCGTTGACGCAAGACGCTACCAGCCCCGTCAGCTGCGAGCGATTATTCGGCAGCATTCGCCGGAAGTCGCTCTACGCCGCGTGAACTGAGACACGGAGCTTCAGTCCTGCCTCGCGCACTTGATCTTGGAGAGCCAGGCGTACGAACTGGGCTTGGTTGTGACCTAGAGCAGCTGCGAACTGCGCGGCGCGCTCCAGACTCAGTGAGCGCCTTCCATGCTCGATATCGGAGAGGTGCGTACGGGAAACACCCAGACGCTGCGCGAACTGGGCGAGGCTTTCGCCTTCACTTTCGCGGATTGCCCCCAAGGCGCCCCCGAGGCTCAAGGGGCCTCCAATCAAGTTCTCGATGTATGCGGTGTCCGACTCGGAGCGGCCGCGTTTAGTAGTCATGCTTGTTTACCTCTTCGACGTAGACGGTCTCGACAGCCCCTTCGCTGTGCACGATATAGATGGCTCGGTAAGCGTCGCTGAGCCGGACGGCCCTGTACCCCCGCCAGTCAGCCTGGAGGGGGTGATCCCTGAAGCCTGGGATTGCCCGAGCTGCGGCGAGCCCTTCAAAACGGACCAAGTCGCGCCAGAGGGCGAACTTTCGGACGATATGTTGCGGAACCTTGGCAAGTTGCTTCCTCGCAGCCTTGGACAGTTGGACTTCCACTGACACAGTGTACCCAGGTTAAGGGTACAGTCAAGGTGGCGGGCAGAGCGTGAGCTTCTTACCCCCGACCGTGTAGGCCCCGGTTAGCTCAGCGAAGCCAAGCGGGATTCGTTGACAGTCTCAACATGTTCGGCGACACCGTGGTCGTCCCCGGCGTTGAGCATGGGGAATCTCTGGTCGCGCCTTCGCCAACGGTCGCCCCGGCGAATACCTGCCACGCTTCTCGGACCCAGCTCACGGGCCACCTTCTCCGTACACTCCGCCGACTCGGTCGGCGGTGCCCGATGATAGGCAGACACTACAGTGCCAGGCGCTGCTTCGAGCTGACCTGCCAGGTCACACCCATGCACAGCCCGGCGTTCGTCGACTTGGTCGGGCGCGTTCCGGGCGCGCCTCCGGAATAGGACGCGGATGTTACTTCCGAAGTGCGAAGGCATTGTAAACAGCCGGTGCAGCTCTGACTCGCGCAGTGGATCGAGAATAGCCACCGGGCTCCCAGCCCACGACGTCCTGTCGCGGCCTGGGAACCGCACGCCACTCGTGGCGGCACGGAGGGAGCCACGGGTGGAGGTCACCGGGCATCCGGCATACACCGCCACGGCTCCCCGTCGGCAGCGCGAACCTCGTTCGCGCGCACCCACGGGGCGGCGGCGGTGGCGAAGCTGAAGGATGCCGGCGCCGTGGTGATCGAGCGCACAGAGATTTGGGGCCGACGCGTTCGCACCTAGTGGGAGGGGTGCACGGCGGCCCTTGCGCAGGGGCGTGTCCACCTGCGCGGCATCACGGTTGGGAGCCGGATGAGGTATGTCCGACTGGCCTGTTGTGTGTTCCTTGAGCGCTCTTTCAAACCGACCTGGCGGCATCGGCACCCAGCCGCCCGCCACCGCCCCGGAGCCGCGGGTCGAGCAGATCCCGCACCGCGTCGCCGAACATGTTGAGGCAGTACACGACAATCGTCAGGCACAGCCCGGGCCAGAGCGCCAGCCGTGGCGCCACCTCCATGAACTCACGCCCTTCCCGGCTGAGCATCCCTCCCCAGCTGGGCACCGAAATCGGCAGACCGAATCCCAGGAAGCTCAGCGCAGCCTCGCTGATAATCACTGCCCCCACGTTGATCGTGAAGATGATGATCATCGGGGCGGCAATATTGGGCAGGACGTGGCGGATGAGGATTCGCCACTTGGTGCTGCCGATCGCCTCTGCCGCCTGAAAATAGACGTTCTCCTTTACGCCAATTACCGCGCCGCGGATTACGCGCGAGCCGCCGATGCCGCCCGTTACCCCCAGCACCACGATGATCTGCGGCACACCCCGCCCCACCAGGGACATTATCGTGAGCAACAGCAGCAGCCCCGGAAACGCCATCCAGGCGTCGACAAATCTCTGCACCGCCAGGTCCAATCTGCCGCCAAAGAATCCTGAGATTCCACCTATCAGCACAGCCACCACGACATTGACCGCGGTCGCCGCCAGACCGACGGTCAACGAAATCTGAGCTCCGAAGATAAGGCGGCTCAGCAGGTCTCGCCCCAGCTGGTCGGTCCCCAACAGATACCGGCCCGAGGGGGCCTGCATCCGGTCTACGATGTTGACTTCATCATGCGGAAAGGGCGCCAGCACATCGGCAAAGATCGCCACCAGCATCAACAGCAGGATGACGACCCCGGCGAGGATGCTCAGTGGCTTCTCCCTGACCAGCCTGCGAAAGAAATCAGTCATAGCGAACCCTGGGGTCCACGACCGCGTAGAGCAGGTCGATGAATAGATTGATCCCCACCACCCCAGTGGCGAAAAACAGGTTGATTCCGGAGACCATCGGGTAGTCTCTGTCGTTGAGGGCATTCAGCAGGAGACGCCCGAGCCCCGGCAGGTTGAAGATGTTCTCCATGATCACGGCGCCCCCCACCAGGATCGGCAACTGCAGGCCGATCAGGGACACCACCGGGATAAGGGCATTCTTGACGGCGTGCCGCATGACGACCACCCGCTCCCTGAGACCCTTCGACCAGGCGGGCTTCGTCGAACAAAATGACCGGGCGCAGGCCGTCGCTGGCGGTGTGTTCGAAAGCGTCCTGCAGTTTGCGCACCAGAGCGGGATAAATGCCGGTGGGCGAGAGGCCGCAGGCGACGGCGATTTCCTTGCACAGGTCACGCTTGGAGAGGCCGGTCACCTTGACGTAATGGACCTGGAAGCGTGTTTCCGGCAGAGCGGCGACAAGCATGCGCAAGGCGACGGTCTTGCCGGTGCCGGCGGGAGCGATGAGGGCGGCGCTCATGCGCTCCTGCACCGCCGCGGTGAGCGCGGCGGCGACCTGTGCCTGAGGATCGAGCGGGAGGCGCTCGCGCACGGTCAACTCGCGGGTAAAGGGGGTCTTGCGAAAGCCCAGGGGGCTGAGGTCGTGGCTCATGGGTGCTGCTCCTGGTCGTCGGGGTCGTTGTCCGGGTCGTCGTGCGGATCGCGATAACCGCCCTCGGGGTCGACCGGCGGGTGCAGGTCGTTGGCGTAGGCGATGCCGGCCGCGGTGGCAGGCAGTTCCTCGCCGTCCTTGCCGGCGGTCGGTTGCGGCGCGCTGCCCGACGTGCGCGTCGCCGAACAACTGTGGACGATCAGCGGGCCAATAGCTCCCCTGTTCGGTGCCACCCAGCCATGGATCAAGGGCTACAACGGCGAAGAGGAGCTCGGCCCCATGAACTGGGCCGATGTCTTCGCCTGCCTCTGGGTCGACCAGCGAGCGTCGGACTCGCTGCGCGCCTGGGTGAACACGGGGCCCGCCTCCGGGCGGGCTCCCATAGTACCCCCGTCCGGAGGGCTGCCGGCAGCGGACCCCTGCAAGCTCTCGACCGCCGGGTCGTCGTGGCGCGCCGGGGCCGGCGGCGGCGTTGTTGTCGGGCGTGATCGGAACCCGTAGTAGTTGGCGCGCAACGTGGGGCGGTGGGACAGTCCCAGCTTCGCCAGCAGTTGAGCAGCGGTCTGCGGAACCTCGACCAGCATCGCGAACCGACGCGCTACCGCCGTGCAAGTCGTCAGGTTAGACTGTCCCCCCGAACCGACGGAGACCCATGGACGACCCCTCCTACAAACGCCTGCTCAAGCACAAACGCATCGTCAAGGACCTGCTCAGCGGGTTCATCGCCCCGCAACGCGCGGCGGGGTGGGCCGGCGCGCTCGACTTCGACAGCCTCCGCGAAGGCCCCACCGAGGAGATCACCGACGAGTTGCGCCGCCGGCTCGGTGACGTGGTCTGGTCGATCGACCGGCGCGATGGCCACGGCGGCGTGCAGATCCTGCACGTGGTAATCGAGCATCAGTCCAGCGTGGACTACTCGATGCCGCTGCGATTTCTCAACTACACGAGCCTGCTCTACCAGCGGCTGTATCGCGACCGCACCAGGTGGAGCAAGGACGACACGGCGCCCCCCTTAGCGGCGCGCTTGGTGGCCATCGGCGGCAACGTGCAGCGCCTCAAGCAGTTGCATCGTGCGGCGGTACAGGTGCCTGATCTTGAGGCGTTTCGGCGGCTGTTGGTGGAAGCCGCGGACTGAACCGATTGTACGGGGCGTGCCACGGCTGTCGGCGGAGCTTGCCGCGACTGTACAGGCATGGCCCGCTGGGCGTTGACGCTCTGCCGGCGGTAGCGCGTCGCCACTTCCCGCACCGCGGGCACCCGCATCCGCACCGCCGCGTCCAGGTCGACGCGCAGATCATCCTCCAGCGACGCGGGAATGTCCCGTTGCGCCCGCACCTGCCGGACACAGGCGATCCGGTCGCATCCGAGCGCGCTCTCCAACGAGACGTAGGACGGCCCGTAGCACGTAAAAATCCAACCGTACGGTGGGCGGAAAACGAGGGTACAGGGGGAGCGCGAGGGGGGAGACTCATGAATTGTGGATAAGTGGATAGGCCGCTTGGCTGCAGGATGAGGTCAAATTTACCACCCCACCAGTGGATGGGTCTTGACCAGCGGGCGGATCGGCGCGCCCTGTCGTGGTAGCCGTAGGCGGCGCCGGTATCGACGATATGGCCGATCGACGATCTCGCGCGAGGTGCCGGCGAGCCTGCAGAACGGCATGCAACGCGAGGGGCACCCGGGCGCCAGGCTGTGCGCCGGCCGCATCGCCATCGAACAGCACGATCTTGCGGTCATACTCCAGCCCCTTGAACTGAGAGCGACCCTTCCGCCGTCCGCCGATCTCCAGCACCACCGATGCGCCGGCGAGCTCGGTAACGTAGTCGGGCGTCTTGGCGGGGTGGGAATGCGAAAAACGGCAACGGCGGTTGACACGATCAGGCCGCTACGATCTCACACTCGCCGCGCACCGAGAGCACCCGGACAGGCTGCGGCCCGCCGCGGCCCTGAGCTGAGCGAGGCGCGCGCCGGCGTGCATCAGTCCGTCCAACCGGTCCAACCGCTCAGCAAGTGCCAGCGTGACTGAGCGCGTTAAGCGGCTTGTGCCGAAAAATCTGTCGGAAACCGGTGGAAAATCGGGCGCAGGGGTTGACACACTTTTTTGCTGTCGTTGCTGGCCGCTGGTGCGCCTCGGAACCCGGCAATGGTCTGCGCGCTACCGTTGACCGTCCGCGTGCTGTTTGCGATGCCGTGGTGAGCCGTGTGGACGCTGCCGCAGCCCGGTCGAGGACTAGCACAAATCTGCTATCTCTCAACCGGGGTTATAATTACGGCATGATGAATGGGATTGAAAGAAGACGTTTCAGCGAGCTGGGCGATCAGCAGCTCCTCGAGCAGACCAGGCGCCTGGCCGCCAATCAGTGCTGCATCGAAGTGCACATCCTGGACCATCTCGACGAGATCGACCGGCGCGGCCTGGCGCTGCGGCGCGGGTTCTCGAGCCTGTTCGACTACACCATCATTGAGCCTATCTGTAAGTACTGTAATGTTTTACCTGTTTCACCAATATCCCGTTATTGCTTTCGCAACCCCTTGCCGGTATTCCGGTCATCCATGATTCGCTTCGGTCTGGCGCCGTGACGCGTGCGGGGCCGGTCATCATGACTGAGGCCTGCGCCGACCGCGGTTCCGCCACTGCCGCGCCCACGTCCCCGACCTTCTCGCACACAACTCGAGGAGACCCTGACGCCTAACCCGAACGACCAGCGCATCGACGACAGCGTAGCCACCGGCACCATCGTCAACGACGATCCGCTTCCCAGGGACGTGGCAGGCGCGATTCGCCTGTGCGGTCAGTAGCCAGCCGCCTACGAAGAGACTTGGACGCCCACATGCGCGGCATCCACTCAGAGACCTTCCAAGCTTCCAAGCACTCCATGACAATTCTGACCAAGTGTTCCTCCCATGGCTCCCATGGCTTCGGGCTTACGCCACTAGGGAAATGTGGTATATTGGAATTGAGCAATGGGCCTATGTACAGAGCAATTAGAAGGCAAGACGGCCCTGTTGCTCAAACCGGATAGAGCAGTGTCCCACCAAGGCGTAGGTTGCAGGTTCGAGCCCTGCCAGGGCCGCCATGCCTTTCCTCATACCGTACTCCGTCTATCAGGAGGCAAGCAACTACTGCTAGTGGCGTAAGCCCCTTGTCGACAGTCTCATACGGAGAGACCACCTAACGATTTTCTCCTTCTCTCGCGTTTGAGTGGACAGCGCAGACAATTCTTTGTCATCGGTGCCTCGGATCAAGCTCTTGCTGTCTCGCAGTTTCTTGCGCTTCGTGCAGCCACTGGTAATTACCAACCTTCTTCTGGAGTACAGCCTTGTCTTCGCCATCGTGCTTCTCCCACAAGCAAAGTACATATCTCCCGAAACCTACGAGAACCCTCTTTTTGTGCGCTCTCCGTTCGTTCCTTGCCAACCTCAGCGTGATCCGCCAGAGCAAGGACTCGTCGGCATCGTGATTTCGCCACCACTGCTCAGCGATAGTAGACCGTCCATTCCTCTTTTCGCTACAGTACATCCAATGAAATCCATCGTCTCCGATTATCACAATCGGCGCAGACCACGAACCGCTCGGTGCGCGGAATGGAAAAGCAATACTTTCTGACATTACTGATCCACCACCACCGCTACAGCCTGGAGGATAAAGCCTGCAAGAATCATCAGAACAGCGAGCCGAGAGATTCTCCGCCTCGCTGGCTGCTGGCGCTCCCATATCTCATCTGATCGGTCTTCGACCTTGAAGCCTGCACCCCACTGCGGATGTGGGTACTTCTCCGGGGCGTAAAGAAAGAGCAGATAGACACCTATCACGTCAAGAACAAGACCGCCAACGGTCATCCACTCCGATATTTCAAGCACTTACTGAAACTTCCCCCACTGTGCTGATGCGTCGTCAAACTCTGCTCGCGCTTCTGCGAGCTCTCAGATTGCAGCCTTCAAGTCACCCACTTCCGGGCAAGGGAAGTAATCGAATGTCTGCTCGCCGCTGGAAATCTTGCCCATAGGAATCGCAGAGTCGCCGCTGCCATCCAACACGATCTCCTTCTTCATCAACCGCTCGCCGAGCTTGTAGAGTTGATTGCCCATCATGAACGTCTTACTCTCAAGACACGCAACACGCTGTCTTGCATCCCGAAACCGTTGATACGCCTGACCAATTATTCGGTCTCTTTCATCGTCACTCATAGAAATTAAGAGTACTAAGAGAACTAGTCAAAGCACCCACCTCGAGTCGATGGTGCGTTTTAATAGCGGGGTATGTCAACCCACTGTCGTATCGAATTCATATCATTGGGCAGCTATCGCATATCCGTCTCGTCAACCTGGCCAATCTACAACGTGGATGAAGCTACTCGGACACTGACAGCGTTGATTGAACGAGCGAGAGCCGCGGATTTGCTTGATACTCCAGGAGTTATACGACTAAGGGTAAGCAAAGGAATCTTTGATCCTCTCCGTTGAGCGCTCATCGATAGCGTGGAGTAAATATTCGGTCTACCGGTGTGCCGGGGCTGGACACATCCGGAACGGTGTGCTAAACAAGAGGTGTGGGACGGTTCTGGCGGAGTGCGGGAGGCTGCACGGCGACGTGCCGGAGCCAGCTGGAGGAGTTGCAGCGCGAGGTACTGGAGCTGCGGCGGCAGCCGCTCGGCCATGTAGGAGACCTAGGCGAGCATCCCGGACGGCCGAGGATGCCGGCCAACCCGACGATGGCTTTGTATGCCGGGCGCGCGGTCGCGGCCTTGTACATGGCCACCCGCGCACCGGCGGCCGCGTCCTATGACCACATGTCGTTGAAGGCCGCTCCGCCCGCACCGTCGGAGGCGATCCCTGCCACGGGCGGAAGGTCGCCTCGATCACCTATTGGGCACTGGCAATGGAAATAGTCCAAGTTCCTTGAGAAACGCGTTGTGCTTCGCCGTTGACTCTCGAATCTGCTTCTCGATACCGTCCAACTCCTGGTGCGTAGCCGACAGATCAATCGCTACCTCCTCCTTAGCCGTGCTGACATAGCGCGAGATGTTCAGGTTAAAATGATTGTCCTCAATCTCACTCATCTCCACGCGTCTGGCGTACCGCTCGATGCTCTCCGGACGCTGCTGGTAGGTGTCGATGATCTCCTCGATATGCTTGTCTAACAGGTAGTTCTGTCGCTTGTCCTTATCGAACTGCTCGGACGCGTTGATGAACAGGACATCATCGGGCTTCTTACACTTCTTCAGGACGAGGATGCAGACCGGAATGCCAGTCGAGTAGAACAGGTTCGCAGGCAAGCCAATGACGGTGTCGATGTGCCCGTCGTCAAGGAGCTTACGGCGGATCTTCGCCTCCGCGCCTCCGCGGAACAGCACGCCGTGCGGAAGGATGATCGCCATCACACCATCATCCTTGAGGTAGTGAAACCCGTGCAGCAGGAATGCGAAGTCCGCCGCCGACCTCGGGGCCAGCCCGTAGTTCTTGAAGCGCACGTCCTCGCCTAACGCCTCGTTCGGGTCCCAGCGGTAGCTGAACGGCGGGTTGGCAACCACGGCGTCGAAGTGGGGCTTCTTAGCCGGGTTCGTCTCGCGGAGCGAGTCCCAGTCGTTGGTCAGCGTGTCCCCGTGATAGATCTCGAACTCTGAGTCCTTTACCCCGTGCAGCAGCATGTTCATCCGCGCGAGGTTGTATGTGGTGATGTTCTTCTCCTGCCCGTAGAGCTTTCCGATACCGTGCGGCCCCATGCGCTTGCGCACATTGAGCAGCAGCGAGCCCGAGCCGCAGGCGAAGTCCATCACGCTGGCGAGGTGCTTCCGCTTGCCGGTCTTCGGCTCCTGGCTGTCGAGCGTGACGATCTTGGAGAGGATGTCCGAGATCCGCTGCGGCGTGTAGAACTCACCGGCCTTCTTGCCCGAGCCCGCGGCGAACTGCCCGATCAGGTACTCGTAGGCGTCTCCCAGCGTGTCGCTGTCCGTGGAGAACTCCGCGAGGCCTTTGGCTATCCTTGTGATAATCTTGCAGAGCTTCGCGTTCCGGTCCGCGTAGGACTTGCCGAGTTTGTCGGAGCCGAGATTGATCTCCGAAAACAGACCCGAGAACGTGCTCTGGAACGATTCGTCCTCGATGTACTTGAAGCCGCCCTGGAGCGTGTTGAGCAGCTTGTCGTCCTGGGTGCGGGCCATGTGGGCGATGCTGGCCCAGAGGTGCTCGGGGCAAATGACGTAGTGCGCTTTGCGCCGCATCTGCTTCTCGAACGCCGACGCATCGCCAGGGTTCTGCTCGTACCACACAGACAAGGAGGACCGCCCGCCCTTGCCGATGGCGTTCGGATCAGGGTAGTCGCGTCCGAGTTCCTTCTTCGCGGCCTGCTCGTAGTTGTCCGAGAGGTAGCGGAGGAACAGGAACGAGAGCATGTAGTCGCGAAAATCGTCCGCATTCATCGCCCCGCGGAGTTGGTCCGCGATGTCCCAGAGCGTTTTACCTAGCCGTATTTGGTTGTTCTCAGTCATGGTGCTTCCGTGTCTGCGGCGGGTTCTGGTAGAAGTCTACGGTTGAACGGGTGGTGTTTCACGAATCCCCTCAGGATGGTGCAGAAGTAATCCTTCGTGTCGTCGCCCATCTCGGTAGGCTCGTACATCGAATACTTGCCGTGGCTCAGGAGATCGACGAACCGCTGGTGCCAGGGTGCCGTCCGCATCGTCAGCGGCCTCCTTGATGCACTCCGAGAAATGGCGGTGGCCGAGGAACAAGGCGGTCTTCTCCAGAATCGTGCGCAAGATGTTGAAGTGGAACGTCTTGGCCTCGCCGCTCTGGGCCACCTGCCAGAGATCTGCCAACGCGGCGACGTGGTAGAACTGCGGCGTATCGCCCGTCTGCTCAGCAAGCAGGTAGCCGTCAGTCCGGCGGCCTCGCTTGAGGATGTACTGCAACGGCCCACCCAGATGGTTCCGGAGCTCGTAGTGCAGCACCTTAAAGAACAAGGCGTGATGCGTTGACACTACCGTCTTGATCGGGCGCTGCGCCTCGCGATAGAGCTGGACGAGATGATTGCCCACGACAATCGCGTTGTGCTCATCGAGAGACGAGATCGGATCGTCGATGTAGACATGCTCGACCCATTTGTACGCATCGGCCCCGTCAAGCGCGAGTTGGAGGATCGCAAGGAAGAAACACCAGATGAAGATGTTCTCCTCGCCGCGCGAAATCTTGATGCCGTCCACCTCGTCGGCCTGCGCGTCGTCACCCACGCCGCTCAGTACCTTGCGGGAAAAGGACACCTCGACGCTGGTAATGTTGCCCGTTCGCTCGTCGAACGCGAAGTTGATCTTGAACGCGAAGTCCGCGTAGCGGTCCAGCAGCGGGCGGATACGGGTCTCCATCTCCAACTCGTTGAGCCCAACGAAGAAGCGGGACGCTGCGTTGAGCTTCAGCATGCGATGCTCGTCGTTCTCCAGGTCGTTGTCCCACGAGAATAGATCCTCGGTGAAGGCGTTGAAGTATAGCGTATCCTGCTTCTGAACCTCGGCGTTCTCGTCCAACACCTTTCCGAGGTCTTTGAAGGCTGCCGACAGCCGTGTCTTGCCGGTCCCATTGAATGCGTATAGCAGGGCGAACGGACTCTTGTCGGGTTTCCTTTGGGCTTTGTCGGATAGCACCGATCGGAGGTGCTGGGCGAGTGCAACCAGATCGCCAAAGGGGGTCTCGCTCATCGTGACTTTGCCTCCAAGCTGGGGAAGAGCTGCTGCATAAGCCCTTGTTTGTGCTGCCGCAGGGATTCGAGCTTCCGGCGCTCTGCCGCGATCAGGTCGTCCAGCGATCCGAGGCAGTCGGCGATCTTCTGTTGCTCTCGTTTCCGCGGTAGAGCCACCCGAATAGATGCAAGAACCGAAGGATTGATTGCAGGATAATTGGAGCCTGTACATCGGGCCAAGATGCTGTTCACAAACGAGTCCGTGTGAAGTAGCTGATATAGGAACTCTGGACAGTCGTGTGCTCGAATCTGTGCATAGCCCGTTGAGGCCACATAGTTGTACCCGTCGCTAATGTTGAAGAGGAAGTTATTGCGTTGATAGGGTCGAACTGTTTGATAGATGATGTCTTTGCGGCTCAGGAGTCGCTGGGCACGACTCGGTGCAGCGTCGCGAGTGACTTCTTTGCGTTCGATAAGCATGCTGCTCTTGACCGACTCGAGGTCGATATATATGAACAACTCGGGCAACCCATCATTTGATGGGTTCACATCGCTGGCGGATGACAGAGTCAGAAAGTCCCATCTGGGTTCGTCCCGAAACTCCGGAAACCGCAGCCGCGGCACGGTTTCGCCGGGCTGCGGGAAGAGCTGCTGCATCAGCCCTTGTTTGTGCTGCCGCAGGGCTCCGAGCTTCCGGCCCTCAGCTGCGATCAGATCGTCTAGCGATCCGAGGCAGTCGGCGATCTTCCGCTGTTCGGCCCGCGGGGGCAACAGAACAATAGTGTTGCCCAGCTCTGTCTGATTGATACTTGCCTGATTGACTGCCTTGTTCGCGCGCGAACGGATAGATGCTCGGACTATCTCAGTATTCAGCCAATAGTGCAAAAACCGTGAGTATATGACAGCAGAGAGCGCCTCGATACGTAGTAGGTTCATCCCGTGATATAGGTCGTAGTAGCGGTCAATGAGTACCGACTTGCCGATGTGCGATATGCTGTTGATGTTGCTGACTAGGATGTCGCCGATACTAAGTCGGTAAGAAGAAATATCCTGATCGGTCGTTACCCGACCGACCCTGTTGATGTCTACAGTGCCGTCGGCAATAGTCTCGATGCGAGTGACACGAAAGCCGTTGCTGCCATTCGTCTGAGTTAGGCTCAATCCGCTTGATATTGATCGAACGACATTACTCAGTGGCCCCGCTGACCAGGCCGGCTTTTCGTCGAATTCCGGAAACCGCAGTCTGGGGAACAAGCGCGATGGCGCGGCGGCTGTCATCGTGCCCACCCCTGCTCGTAGGCGTTGAGGCCTGAAATGTCCCGGCCGTGAGCCCGCTTGTTCAGCACTGGAACGAGATCGGCCATGAAGGCGAGTTCCCGCTCGCGGCGTTCACGCCAGCGAAGTTCGAGCGGCGCCATCAGGTCGGTGAGTTGCTCGCCGTCGAAGATCATGCGCTGGAGGATGGAGTCGACGAAGGCCGAGAGCGAGTCGGTCGTCAGGCCGTGGGCCTGGGCGAGATCCTCGATCTCCCTGGCCTGCTTCGCGGCCTTGAATTGCTCGTAGCCGGCGCGGATCGCGGCTTCGTCGAGGCCTTCGCTCTCCTTCAGTGAGCGGACGTACTCGGTGATCTCCTCCCGCTCGTCGAGGAACTTGGCATCAGACTGGATCAGCCCGATGAGCTGCTCGCGGCTGATCTGAACCTTCCTGGGGTCCTGTCCGGAGTACTTGGCGATCAGCTTCATGATGTAGTCGTAGTCGATGACGGCGGAGGCGAAGAGGACGAACTCGAAGTCGAGCTGGTTGGCCGGCTCGTCGTCACCGCCGGACGTGCCCTGCTGCTCTTTCAGGCGCTGGGAGGTTTCGAGGTAGACGCCGCGGAAGGCGCGGAGGTCGTCCTTGGGGAGGACCTGCTTAATCTTCTCGCGCTGCTCCTCGGTGAGGTCGGTGTACTGGTCGAGCTCGGTCTGGAGGCGCTGGACCTCCTTGAATCGTTTGATGAACTGTACGCGGGCGTCGTCGCCCATCAGGTTGTTCACCTGATCTGGCGTGGCTTCGAGGCCTTGCGACTGCATAAACTTGCCGAGGTCGGCGACGGCCTGCTTGAAGTTGTCGATGACGACGGGTGCCTTGTCGACCAGCCAGATCTCGCGGGCCCGGTCAGCCTGCGGACCGGAGAAGAGAGCGATGGCAGCGTCGACGCTGTCTTGCTGCTGGCGGAAGTCGAGGATGTGGCCGTAGGGCTTGGTCGCGTTGAGAACGCGGTTGGTGCGGGAGAAGGCCTGGATCAAGCCGTGGTGCTTGAGGTTCTTGTCGACGTAGAGCGTGTTGAGGTACACGGCGTCGAAGCCGGTGAGGAGCATGTCGACGACTATGGTGATGTCGATCTTCTCGGCGCCCTTGTCGGGCAGGTCGCGGTTGGGGAACTGCTGGTCCTTGATGCGCTGCTGGACGTCCTGGTAGTAGAGGTCGAAGTTGTTGATGTCGTGGTTCGTGCCGTACCGCTGGTTGTAGTCAGCGATTATGGCTTTGAGCGCGGTCTTCTTGCCCTCGGGGTCGTGCTGGTTGTCCTCCTTTTCCTGGGGGAGGTCCTCCTGGATCTGCCGGACGTCCTTGTTGCCCTCCGCTGGCGGCGAGAAGACGGCGGCGACCTTGAAGGGGACGAACTCGGGTTCGTCGGCCTGGCGTTGAGCCTGAAGCTGCTTGAAGACCTTGTAATACTCGATCGCGTCGTTGATCGAGGCGGTGGCCAGCAGCGCGTTGAACCGTCGGTCTTCGGTCGCGGCATCGTGCTTGTCGAGGATGGCCTGAGCGACCGCCTGCTTGGCGAGGGATTCCCCGGGCTTGAGGGCGGGGACGGGCTTGTAGTAGTCGACGTGGAAACGGAGGACGTTCCGATCCTCGATCGCGTGGGTGATGGTGTAGGCGTGGAGCTCTTCCTGAAAGAGGTCCTTCGTGGTTCGAAGGGTGGCGACGTCTCCCTCGGTCTGCCTGACGGTCGCGTTGTCCTCAAAGATCGGGGTGCCAGTGAAGCCGAAGAGCTGGGAGTTCGGGAAGAACTCCTTGATGGCCTTGTGGTTCTCGCCGAACTGCGAACGGTGGCACTCGTCGAAGATGAAGACCATCCGCTTGTCTCGGAGCTGCTCGAGCCGCTGCTTGAACGTTGATTGCCCCTGAGCGATGTTCTGCCTGCTGTTCTCGTCGAGGGCGAGCCCGAGCTTCTGGATGGTCGTGACGATGACCTTGTCCGCGTAGTCGTCGGATTGGAGGCGGCGGACGAGTGCCGCGGTGTTGGTGTTCTCCTCGACGCAGTTCTCCTGGAACCGGTTGAACTCGTCGCGGGTCTGGCGGTCGAGGTCCTTGCGATCGACGACGAAAAGGCACTTGTGGATGCTCTCGTTGGTCTTGAGGAGCGTCGAGGCCTTGAAGGAGGTGAGCGTCTTGCCCGAGCCGGTCGTGTGCCAGACATATCCGTTGCCGCAGTTCTGATCGATGCAGTCGACGATGGCCTTGACGGCATAGATCTGGTACGGGCGCATCATTAGGAGCTTCTGCTCGCTCGCGATGAGGACCATGTATTTGCTGATCATCTGGCCAAGAGTGCATTTGGCGAGGAACCGATCGGCGAAGTCGTCGAGATGGGTGATCTTCGTGTTGTCCTCGGCCGCGAACTGGTAGATCGGAAGGAACCGCTCGTCCGCATCGAAAATGAAGTGCCGCGCGTTGTTGTTGGCGAAGTACCACGTGTCCGTGCGGTTGCTGACGATGAAGAGCTGAATGAAGCACAGGAGCGTCTTGGTGTATCCGTTACCAGGGTCGTTCTTGTAGTCGACAATCTGCTCCATGGCCCGCCGGGGGCTGATCCCAAGCGTCTTGAGCTCGATCTGGACAACGGGGACGCCGTTGATCAGGAGCATGACGTCGTAGCGGTGATGGCTGTTGTCCGTATTGATGCGGAGCTGATTGACGACTTCGAAGGAGTTCTTGCACCAGTCCTTGATGTTGACGAGGGTGTAGTTGAGCGGTGTGCCGTCGTCGCGGATGAACGCTTCCCGGTTCCGGAGAGAGCGGGAGGCCTCGCACACGTCCGGCGTGACGATTTCGTCGAGGAGTCGCTGGAACTCGCCGCCGGTGAGGTTGACGCGGTTGAGAGCCTCGAACTTCTCCCTGAAGTTCGCTTCAAGCTTGGCTCGATCGCGAATGTCGGGGCGGTACTCGTACTTGAGGTCCCGTAGCTTCGTGACAAGGGCCTCTTCAAGACCGCGTTCGGGTGTGATTATCGCCATCGCCCGGGGCTCACTGCTCTTGTGTATCTGCTGAATGCGTCCAACCGCCCGTCGCCAAATGCGAACGCGAGCCGAGGCCGACACTCTGCGCTAGCGGACGGTGTTCGACACTCCGACCGACGCCGACCGGTTGGAACTCGACCTCCGCGCCGTGGGCGACATCGCCGAGGCGTTGCTTGTCTTCGATGCCGCGGGCCAAGTCGATCAGCCAGCCGAAGCCGTACTTCGCGTCTTTCGCGCTCAGGGTTTTCATGGAGTGATCCCGGCTATCCTGGCCGGAATTGGCCCAAGACGCAATAGCAGCAGCATCGAAATTCCTTCTCGAGCACCCGAGAAGCCTCGCTTCGCACATCTCGCGCCACTGTCGTACCAGTCTGAGTGGGACAGCCCCAGCATCCGTGGCCGGCCCCACGAACTCGGGCACGGCTAACAGTGTATCGCTGTGCTCTGCCTCGTCCGGCAAGGGTGACGACTCTGCCCGTATCCCATGGTGCGCGCGGTGCCGGCGGCCGCCTGCGCCGCGGTGTCGCGCAAGGCGCCATCGTTCAGATGCGCGTTAATCGCCGTGGTGTCTCGCTTTGCGGTGGCCGAGAATTCGGCCCGACCGTGTGAGCCCCACGCCGTTCATCACGCCCTGCGAGGCCCAAGAGTGAGGCACTCGTGGATAGTGAGGCCCGGCAGTCCGACCACATCGCGGACACCTACCAAGAACGGGTAGAGCCGGGTGAGGTCAGTCCCGCCCCTCAGACCGAGGCAACGATCCGGACACCTCACCGCTTCCGGTCCGAGCCAGATCGTGCGCGGGCCGGTCTTGGAGTCCTCCAGCCCGGCGGTCGCGCCGTCCTTGCCGATTTCCCCGATCTCGCCCCGTTCAGGTTGGCGATTTCGGAAAGCCCACGCCGGTGAGCGCCGACAGCAGTCGTCGACTGCAGGCGTAGATCTGCGCTCTCTCATCGACCGCCCGTTCACGGACGACGACATGGACGCTCTCGTTGCGTGGTGCGAGTCAGTGGCGCAGGCGGCCCGCGAACAGGCGGGCGCGCCGCGCGCCGGCGCGCCGGCGCTTGGTTGACAGAAGCGCCCTTATCGGACAGCGATACGACGAGACAACGAGGCTGTTGTACCGCCGCTGCCGCCGTGAAGGCGAGACGGTGCGGCGACTGAAGGCGAGACGGTGCGGCGACTGAAGGACTGCCTCTGATCACCGCCGTCGCGATTCGGTGCCGGCGTACCGGTGCTGCATCGGCAACGACGACTTCGACGTGCTGGCCCGTGACACCGAGCTCGATTTCGTTCGGCGACGGACCGCACGCAGTGGAGCACGACACCGGGGCGACAGAAGGCCCAGTCACCGGACGTGGCGGCCCGGACCCCACGACTTCTGTCCTTCTCTGCGTGGCGCGACCACAATGGTGCCAACCGCCTGATGGCCAGTTGACCAAGCCACACTGACCGGGGCAGCCCTCTGCGACACGCCTGTTGGAGAGGCCCTCGACGGCCGCCGGGCCAGCGGCCGTACCTTCACAAGGCGGGCTCCCGGTGCAGCCGTGTCGGTCTGGCGCGATACGCAACTGAAGATGCATCCGGGCTCGAACTCTGCCGCGACCGGCACCGAGCGCCGATGCGTCTGCCCCGACCGGCAGCTCCATGCTTCCCTGTGTCCGACGCACGGCTCTAAACCCGGAAGGACAGAGCACGATCGCTGGAGGTGCACGCCGTACTGTCAGTATCCACCTCAAGACGTGGGGCGTCGCGCCGGTCCTTCTTGGAGGGCAACCTAGCCCATCGAATATAAGCCACCGGAGCACCTGATCGTCCTCCCGGACTTCCCGGAGCGCCGCACCGCCGGTAAGCGCTCGGCCTCAACCGGACTTCCGCGGCTGGCGGCGTGCTGGAAATGTCTACCGTGCGTCCCAGCGATTCCACCACGTTGCAAAATCCGTCCGCATGCGCCCCCCGGCTGGACTGATAACCCTAAACTGGATACGCTCTCCCTGATGCGTGTTCTGCAGAACGTCAGTCCTACTCCCGAACAGCTCCTGATCCTCAACGACGTCGGCCCCGGGTTTAGAGTGATTCGGGGGGCCGCCGGAAGTGGCAAGACCACGACAGCGTTGATGCGTATTCGTCAGCTTTGCTCCGCTCGCCTCAAACGTAGAGTACGCCTTGCCCAGGATGCACCGGTTCGCGTCCTCGTTCTCACGTTCAACCGCACGCTGCGCGGTTATATTGAGAATCTCGTAGCCGACCAGGTCACTAGTTCGGAAGAGCTCGACCTCACCGTCGATACATTCTCTCATTGGGCATTAGGGTTATGCGGAGATAGAGTAATTCGCTCCGAACAGGCGATCATAAGAAGTTTGCTGCCGCACGCCGGCATCGTCACAGATCTTGAGTATTTCACTGACGAAGTGAAGTATATTCTCGGTCGATTTCGGCCCCATGAACGCACCAACTACATTCAAGCACAAAGAACCGGTCGTGGCCGGGCTCCGGCAGTCACCCAACAAATGCGCGATAGGCTCCTATCCGACGTGATTGTGCCGTATGAAAACAAGAAAGCGCAACATGACACTCTAGACTGGAATGATATTGCTCTCGAAGCCGCGAAAGTGAAAAGCCCAGGATATGATGTAGTTGTTGTCGACGAAACACAGGATTTTTCGGCCAATCAGGTTCGTGCTGTCCTCGCACACCTGAGAGCGGACCATACTACGACCTTCATTATTGACGCCGTGCAGAGAATCTATCCTCAAGCGTTCCGCTGGGTCGAAATCGGGCTTGGCATTCGCCCCAATATGGTGTTCACGCTCAAGAACAACCATCGAAACACGGTGGAGATTGCACAATTCGCTGCGTCCATCGCTCGAGGTCTTCCGGACGAGGAAGACGGCGTTCTCCCTAATGTTCGTTCAACCCGTCGGCACGGGCCCTCTCCGGTGGTGGTGGCAGGCACGTACAGGGCACAGTTGAACTATATGCTGGACAGAGTTCAGCCTTCTATTGAGAGGGAAGAGAGCGTTGCTATCCTTCATCCTCTTGGAGGCGGTTGGTTTAACTTCACGCGGGATAAGCTGCACGAACGTGGTGTTCTCTTTTGCGAACTGACGCGGGAATCCGAGTGGCCCGTGGGGCCGGAGCAAGTCGCTCTCTCTACTATGCACTCGGCTAAGGGGCTTGAATTCGATCATGTACTATTGCCTGGACTCAATCAGGATGTCACCCCTCACGGTAAGGACGAGGAGCATGGAACGCTTGACTCGTTGCGACGGCTGGTCGCCATGAGTATCGGACGCGCTCGCAAAAGTGTAGTTGTGGGATACAAACCCGGAGATGAGTCCACACTTGTCGGATTGTTGGATCCAGCGACCTATGTCTTGGTGGAGCTGGACTGATGGCGGCCTCAGGGCCCATCGAAGCCAGCCCACGAACGACCGACGAAGTGGCGGGTTTGCCATCGTGTCCAGATGTTGTGATGGCAGCAAGACGGAGAGGTGTAAAGGATGTACTTCATTTCACTACAGCGAGGAGTGCGATTGGGGTGTTAGCAAAAAGAGCAGTGAGGAGTCGGCACCGACTAGATGAGGACCAATACCTGGAACACATTTACCGTCCCAACGCGCCGTTTCGAAAAGATGAAGACTGGCTGGATTACGTGAATCTCTCAATAGCGCGCATCAACGAGTGGTTATTTGGTTTCTCTTCTACACGGTGGCATGTGAAGGACAACAACCCATGGGTAGTGATGTCTTTCGATCCTCAGATACTAGGGCATCCCGGAGTTGTGTTCGCCACGACCAATAACATCTACCCCGCATGTCGGCGCGCTGAAGGTCTTGCCGGGTTTGAGCAGTTGTTCTCAGATCCAGTTTACGGACGTTATGGTCAGCGGCACGACCGTACCGGAAAGCATCCCGATTGGCCCACCGATCGGCAGGCGGAAGTTCTTTATCCGGGTGAGGTATCGTGTACCTACCTGCAACGAATCGATGTTCAGATGGAGGAGACGATAGAGACGATATGCGGCGCGCTAGCCGGAGTCTATCTCACCGTACCGGTTCGTCACGCACCGGAGGTATTCATATGAAAGAGCTGGAATTGTTTGATCACGATACGAGTCTGGTACATAGTGCCTCGACCTGCAATCAAGTTGTTGCATCAGACATCGAAGATCGTGGTGCCCGAACAAGTAGATCCGCGCTGTGGGCGGCATACGGCGATGCATTGGGATGGATCAGCGAGCTGACGGATGAAGCAGGGCTCATGCGGAGAACCCGAGGCCAGCCGCTGTCCGAGCCAGTGGCATGGACGCGGCGGATTGGTGGCGCCCGAGGCGTCACGGTGTTTCTACCCCGAGGATGCTACTCAGATGATTCACAGTTACGTCTTGCAACTTGCCGAGCCATCCGCGCCGACGGATTTGATATGGAGGCATTTGCTAGGGTAGAGCTTCCTGTATGGTTGAGTTACGCACTTGGTGGAGGTAAATCCACGACCGCGGCAGCAGAGTACCTTCGGAGGCCCAGCTCGTCGTGGTTTGCCAATACTTACAAGGGCTGGAACCGATCAGGAGGGAATGGTGCGGCGATGCGCGTGCAGCCTCATGTGTGGGCCGCACGTACTCCGAGCGATCCTGATAGTTTCCTTCTTGATGTAGTACGCAATTCCGTCTGTACGCACTCGCACCCGACAGGTCTCATGGGTGCGGTCCTTCACGCACTATGCGTCGCCCATGCATTGTCCTCCGGGCTTTGCCCATCTCCGAGCGACTTGTATAGAGCAATTGAAGTTTCGGAACGTGTGCCGGAAATCGTCGCACACGATAGGGAGCTTGGGTACTGGCGCAGTGCTTTCGAGAGGAAGTTAGGGTCTTTCAGTGATGTCTGGTCACAGGAGGTACAGAAAGCCAGATCTGTCGTTCGATTAGCTGGAGCAAATCATGAGACGGCCTCGGGATGCTACAAGGACATTGTCGACGGGCTGAATCTCCGCGATCCTTCGTGTAAGGGCAGCGGTGTCCTCACAGCCGTCGCTGCCGCCGCGTTGACGTGGTGCGAGACGACTCCGGTGGAAGCGATGCGCGTCGCGGCAAACGAACTCGGTACCGACACCGACACCATTGCGACGATGGCCGGTGCCATTCTGGGTGCCACTTCTGACGCAGATCCGCCTGTTGATGTTCTCGATGCGGATCTGTTTCGGTCCGAAGCAGGTCGGTTGGCCGAAATAGCTGCCGGAGGCAGTCCGTCTAATCATCAATATCCCGATCTGCTGCATTGGTCAGCCCCGAGGACGCGGGCCGATGCTGTGATATTGTCGAAGGAGGGGAATCTAAGAGTTAGTGGGCTAGGTAGTATATCAGCGACCGTAGGGGAGCCGATCGGAGGTCCTTACGGGGATTTTCGTTGGCAATGGATTCGGCTCGAATACGGGCAAACTATGTTGATCAAACATAGGCGTGCTATCGAACTAGAGGTTCGTGAACACCGCAATGCGACTGGAACGAGCAAATCCGTGGTCTCATCCCAGTCCAATCCGGACTTCTCGCACACGTCCAAACCGCTGACTGTCGATGATCAACCGACGAAACCTGAGGACGCTCTCTCGTTTGAGGATTATACGGAATCCTATAGTCTTCAAGCTGTGCTTTCATATGTGGAAGATCACATCGACAGCGACGAGAGGATCGGACGTGCGCTCAGACGCGTAGCGTGTAAGGGAACTCCAGGGCAGATCTATGAATTCGTGGGCAAACTGATCGATTTGCTTCGTCAAGCTCACTCTCGGCCAGCGGCTCATACAAAAGGGCGACCGCCGATTCGTTAGCCACCAGGCAGTCACTAGACTCGGGACGGTTGATTCCAAAGAGGCGACCTAGCGCTTATAAAATACCTGGGTTCGCGGTTCGTCGTTCGTCGAGCTGTAGTCGCGGTCCCTTGAATACATGGTGTGCCGTCTGGGGTCATTGGGGGGAGTGCCGGTGCGGCTTGGCGATGCGCCTAGCGGCTGCCGGCGGGCCAGCGGCGGCTCGCGGAGCGCCGCTCATGCCGCCGTGACGGGCTGCGAGCGCCGGGGGACCGCCAAATCGTCGAATCGGCAACCGATGGGCACCTGAGCAAGTCGCGAAACGGGTCGGCCACTCTGGAGACTGGCGTCTTAACGCCCACTCGGTAGCTGGTGAAGGGTCGAGTGCCATTGACGAGCGCCGATCCGGGGGCTGCCGTCGCTGGCGCGCTCGTGGCGGGAACGGGCCGGCTAGCCGCGAGCGCCTTCGAAGGGCGGCTGTCGGGCCATGCCGTGCCGAGCCCGCTTGGTCGGGGTTCGAAGCCGACCGACACCGCAGCCAGGGGACCACGAACCGAATCGAGGCCGCCGTCGCCGAGGCGGACGCGCACAGCCGTACTGCCGAGTGGCGGCGCGCGGCTGCGCAACCCCCGTGGCGATGCCGGCGGCCCGACCTAACCACGGCATCACGCACGGGCCTGCCCGCACGTACCCGCCTGGACTTCGGCAACCGCGTCAGGCCGGAGTCCCGCGCACAGTGATACGCAAGGGCGACAGAAACCGCCTTATCGGGAAGTGAATCTTCAGGCTCGACCTAGTGGCCGCCCACACACGCTCGGACGGTGGTATGCGCGGAAGCGGCGGCAGGCGGCTCCACCACCGGGCCGCCGGGAAGACCACATCCGGCCACGGAGCTGAGAAACGGCAACGAGAACACTTCCTTCTCGGGCCGATACAGGTCGCCTTGCGGGTTGCGTCGACCAAGTATGCGGGGCCCTTTCCCGTCCTTATCTACTCCATCATGCCGCCACGGTCGACTTCTGACGACAGTTCGGGAGAGGCTTCTCGGTGTCAGCGCCCTTTTCCTGCCAGTGTACTGTGCCACCCATGCAGTACACAATTGGCCCGAAGGACCGGGGCGTCCAGGCCGCTCCTGGAAGGGTATCGACATCAGGGATTCTCGAACACGTCTTTACCTTCTTACAAATTCACAGCCTTGCAATGACTGCACTTGGCTGCGGTCAAACATCCCAGGGGTGGCGACATCTGTTGAAAGGTTTGGCTGCATCGGCACCTTGACCCCCATCATCGTAAACCAGAACCGAAAACACCCCACGGTCGAACCTGCCGCAAGACGGACATGGATAGCTCGCATCATGCTGTAGCCATCTCAAGACTTGTTCCACGCCTTCGTGTGCCAATACCCCCCTGTCGAAGTCGTATTAGGTCCGCCTATCCAATTCTGGCATTGCCAACAGGGGAGCCCGTAGAGATTCAAATGGGTCATTGTGACAGACATCTGAGCGCTCCCATCCAGCGATTTAACTTGAGAGCTCGCCAGTTGCTCGGAGGCCTAGCGGGCTCACGCTGCTTTCTAACCAATGACGTACGTCCAAACGAAGGTTTGCCAACCGACGCACGTCACCAGACTGCGCACCGTGCATGCGATCATGGCGCTTCGCAACCGGGCCTCACTTTGGAATGATTCAAGCGGACTACCCATGAATCAAGCTGCAACGATCAATATCCGTACTCGTCTGCTCGGGCCAATCTTCCGGGCGCCCTTTGCTCCTCTAGTGGCCGCGCCTTCCATCAAGAGTCTTCGTCGATAGAGCAATCGGCATTTCGGACATTTAACAGCTCTGCATTCATTTCAAGACGAAGGGCTCGAACGTCGTCGCGCAAACTCGCTTCCCATGCAACCAACGCCTGCCGATAGCTCTCGTGCGTCTGCCGAAGGAGGCCAGTAGCGGAGAAATACGCCGTCAGACAGAACACCAGGGTAGCGGCGACCGCGCCAACCCAAGGCGCCACACGATGCCAATTTGCTCTCCACCAAGAGGGTGCCTGAGGCGGCGCGCCGCCCTGCGAGAGGTTCGCTTCGGTCGTCGGGATTCCTCCTCCGCCGGCCGAGGTCATGAATTCACTCTGTAGAAGAATCTGGACATGCTATGAACAGAAATAATGCTACCCTGTCCCCGACCGTTACGCCACGCGGCTGTCCAAGGTTTTTCGGTGTGCGTCTTGAGAACCAGGTCCGGTCCGCTCAAATGTCCTCGAGCAGAGTAAACCCATCGCATGATCGCCAACTCGAAATCGTCCAAGATAGCGGGACTGTACAGATTCTTAAAGTCCTGGACAGGAAGATCAGCGGCGCCAAACTCGTTACATTCGTACCAGACATCTCGGACTACCGGACCGAGCTTCCATGCTTCTATTTCTTCTGGAAAAAGGGCCGATCCTGTCCTTGCGGCGCAAAATCCTTGCATATAGTAGAGAAGTTTTTGGAGTTTCAGATGGGAAAATCCGGCTTCGTGGTGCGCCCTAACTGCGCCCCACGCAATAAAACCGATGGTAACCCGCAGCCTGACGCTAGCGAGGGCGAAGCCGGATCCCATGGGCGGTGACCCGCCATCGAATGGTTCCCGGTCGTCATCGAAGGGAGTAACGTCCATCATTGCGCGCCTAGCTCGCGAAATCGTTCGGTCACGTCGCCCTTGTCCGAGCCGCTATAGTAGTCAAGTTTCACAACGATGCCGAGGCGGCCTTTCTGCGCTGCAAGCAAACCGAAGTGTCGCGCTACCTCCTCGGTGGGCATGCCGGTGTCGTCGGCCACTACCAAGGCGCTTCCGCCCGTCAGTGCGACGTACCTATCTCGGAATCGATCGGGAATCGTTGGCATATCGCCCTCGGTCACGACTACAAGAAATCTCTGCATAAGGTCGCCTAATTCGCTACTGCCCCGGCAATTGGCGGAGCGACATGGTCTTATAGTATCGCATGCCTGTGTTTTGTCAAGCCGTCGTCGCCACTCCTTATTCGGTGGTTGGTTAGATGATCGGCGGTAACTGTCGGCACTTGAGCATACCGTTTGAGCGCGAAGGATATGTGCTTAGCCCTGGACAGATAATCTTTGTAATTCGTTATGGCGAAAGGAACTATGGCGGATGACCAGGAAAGTCCTGCCGCACGAGAATCACCCTCGTACAACTCTACGAGAGGCTCCCGGACGACGCGGCCGCCGCAGCATGGTTTCATCGAGCAGCGATGGCCCGGCGAGATATTCCGCCCACACTGCGGCTCCGCGAACGTCCAGGAAAAGGCTGCGCACCGCTCGATGCCCCATCGCTGCCGCGCGTGCAGGAAACCGGTTTTCGGTCCTGCATCGGTACGCCGATGCAGGACTCGAAGCTCGGCTACCGGAACAGAAACAGGATCAGGTGTTGCCCGGCTCAGCACTCGGTAAGGCGATCTCGTTTGCTTTGGGACAGTGGTCGAAGCTGATCCGCTATCTTGATCACCCGCAACTTCAGACTTCCTGACATGGTGCGCTGACCGGCTGCCCCGGTAGCTTCCAAATGCTCCAATAAACCTGTTTTTCTGGCCCCTTTTTGCTCTCGCGGGCGATTTCCGCTTGACATCGTATCGTTCAGTATTCCAGAATACTATGATACATGATTGGAGACCTCCCGTGATCCTCTTCCTGCCCTTCTCCCTTCCTGACGCCACTCCCATCGGCGACCGCTACGCCATGCAGACCCGCGACGGCTTCACCTATTACTTCTTCAATCTCGAACCCTTCGATTGCCATCCCGCCGACGACCGCCGCGCCATGCTGCTCCGCGTCGCCAGGCTGCACGTCGTTTCCGGCGTCCGCCAAGCCGACATCATGTGCGCCTTCGACATCTCGCGCCCTACCGTGGCACGCGCCGTCAAACGCTATCGAGAGCGCGGCGAAGACGCCTTTTTCGAGCCGCGCCGGGGGCGTGGGCGTACCGTCGTCGACGCCCAGATGGCCGACCAAGCGGCCAAACTGCTCGCTTCCGGGATCAGCGGCAGCGCCTGCGCTCGGCAACTCGGCATTCCGGTGAGCACCTTCCACGAAAACCGTCGCGCCGGCGTCTTCGCTGCCCCCGCCGCGGCACTTGCCGCCGTCGCGGACGCTCCGCAGGCGGTTGCGGCCACCGATCACCCCGCCAACGCGGACGCTCCGCAGGCGGCTGCGGTCACCGATCACCCCGCCGTCGCGGACACTCCGCAGGCGGCTGCGGCCACCGATCACCCCGCCAACGCGGACACTCCGCAGGCGGCTGCGGCCACCGATCACCCCGCCAACGCGGACACTCCGCAGGCGGCTGCGGCCACCGATCACCCCGCCAACGCGGACGCTCCGCGGGCGGCTGCGGTCACCGATCACCCCGCCAACGCGGACGCTCCGCAGGCGGCTGCGGTCACCGATCACCCCGCCAACGCTTCGCACACCGACCCGGCTGCGGCCACCGATCGCGCCACCCGCGACGCCCGCGACAAGCAAGCGCCCATGGGCCGCGCGGCTCGTGACGTCGAGGGCCGCATGCTCGCCAGCGCCGGCCTGATGACCGAGGCCAAGCCGGTGTTCGCCGCGCCCGCCCACGCCGTCGCTCACGGCGGCGTGCTCGCGGCACTGCCGATGCTGCTGCGCGAGGGCCTGCTCGGTGCCGCCAACCGCCTGTTCCGCCTGCCCGACGGATTCTACGGCCTGACCACCATCCTCCTGTTCGTCGCCTGCATGACGCTGGCCCGAGTACGCAACCCCGAGGGCCTCCGCTACCAGGCGCCAGGCGAGTGGGGTGCGATCCTCGGCCTCGACCGTTGCCCCGAGACCAAGACCCTACGCCGCAAAATCAGGCTGCTCACCAGCGCCGAGCACACCGTTCGCGATTGGCAATCGGCACTGGCTCGTACCTGGGCCACCGAGCACGACGACGACTGGGCGACGCTGGCCGTGGACGGCCACGTGAAGGTATACGCCGGGCGCAAAGGTCGGCTGCCGAAACACTTCGTCGCGCGCCAGAAGCTGTGTATGCCGGCGTCCGTGAGCTATTGGATCAACGCACTCGGTGGCACGCCCCTGCTGTGCCTGCACAAGGCGCTCGACCCGAAACTGATCAAGGCCATCAAGCAGGACGTGGTGCCGCACCTGCAGCACCTGGGGGTGGTGCCGGAAGCGGCCCCCGACCTGACCAAGCCGGACGCCGGCGCGCCGGCGCTCACCCTGGTGTTCGACCGCGAGGGCTGGAGCCCGGACCTGTTCAAGCGTCTGGCCCGGCGCGGTATCGCCTGCATCACTTGGCACAAGAACTTCAAGGGCGAGGACTGGCCGGAGGAGGATTTCCGCACCCTTGAAGTACTGATCCATGGGCCCGCCGGTACCAGCACGACTACCGTTGACCTCGCCGAGCAGCGGATCGTGCTGCGCAACGGGCTCACGGTCCGCCAGATTCGGCGCCGTCTCGCCAACGGTCGCCAAGTGCCAGTGATCACTACCCACCCACAGATGCCCTTGATCCAGGTTGCCGGCGCCATGTTCTCGCGCTGGTCGCAGGAGAACTTCTTCAAGTATATGCGCGAGCAGTTCAACCTCGACTCCCTGCCCACCCATGACCTGGAGCCGCTTGACCCCGACGCGCAGGTCGTGAACCCCGTTCGCCGTGCCCTCGAAAAGACCATCAGGCGGGTACGCAGCCGCTTGGCAACGGCCCGCAATCGTCTCGCCGAAGCCCTGCAGGAACACCACCGGGACACCGCCACCCGCCTTCAGGCTGACGCCAACGCCCTTGCCGCCGAACTTGACCAACTCACGCAGCAGCGCGCCGACTCGCCCACCCATGTCCGCGCCGGCGACCTGCCGGAGCAGGACAAGCTGGACGCCCTGCCGGTTGGCGGGCGCCTGTTCCTGGACCTGGTGCGCATGATCGCCTATCGCGCGGAGACCCGGATGATGGTGCCGGTCATCACCACCCAGGGCAAGAAACCGAATGCCCGCAGGCTGCTGCGCGCGTTGCTCACCTCCGACGCCAACATCATCCCGCTGCCTGCCAACGGAATTCTGCGCATCCAGCTTCTCGGCCTCGGCTCCGACGCCTGCGACCGCATGCTCGCTCCCCTGGTCGAGGAACTCAATGCAACCCGCACCATCTATCCCGGCACCGATCTCAGGCTCGTCTACGAGTTGGCCGGCGATCCGCCACCAGTAGTGTCACCTGATTCTGGCTGAGGTCAGGAAGTCTGAACTTACGCTGGACAACAACTCCTGCGAGCAAGCGATCCGACTATTCGCGATCGGCGAGATGATCGACGACGACGTGCGATCTGGTAGGCGGCGACAGACGAGACCACGCTTGAGAAACCTACCGGGACGAGGACGGCGCGGGTGCGACGGTCGCCCCAGGGACCCCCGTACCACGCTCGCTCCTGCCCACTCGTTAGTCCGGTCCCCCTGGGCGATAGCCCATCTCTCTTTTTCTAGCAATTTTCGCAACACACGCGCGGGCATATGTACCCCAGCCGGTGGTCATCCGCCGGAACTGAGCGGGGGGCCGGGGCTGGTCCGGGCGGGGGTGCCAGGTCCCTGACGGTCGGCGCGCGCCGCTGATGCACAGCTTGACGGGACTGTCGGCGACCAGGAAGGGCGGCGACATGGGCCGCGCTGGCAGGTTGAGCGTCGAACCGTCAGGCGACGCAGCGGGCACGCGACCGCATCAAGGGGAATGGCCGTCTCCGGTGCGCCCGCGCGGTGACGGTCGACCGCAGGAAGCCTGGAGCGTGCGACGGGTGAAGGGTTGGGCAACTCCCTCTGGGTCAGCGAATTGTACTCCGTGCCCTGGACGACTTCCGCTCCGGTCCTCTATTCTTGACCTGCAACGCACTGGGTCAGACCGCGGTCATGCCGGGTCACCTGGTCGAATACAACAGCTTCATTGCGGGCGAGGAGTAGCTACCTTACCCCGGAGCGAATAGTCAGGGACACCCACTTTCAAAGTGCGATCTGCACTCGGTGCGTTGCAAACACGACCCGGCACCTTTGGCTGCCGGGTGCTGGAGGCATCGCAAATGGTGGCGCAGGGGATACTCAGGAATCGTTCTCGGGGGATTGGTTGTCGTTCTGGCGCTTGGAGGATGCGAGGAGGTAACACCGCCGCCGGAGGCCGCTGGACCGGCTCCTGAGCGGACGGCCCCGGAACCACCCTTTGAGCCTGCTCCCGAGCCCGAACCTCCCGAGCCGGAAACGCCGCCGCCGCCTCAGCCCGAGCCGCCCAACGAGCCGGAAACGCAACAGCCTGATTCGCCCGGAGGCGCCGCCGGCGCAACGAGCCGGCTGTCAATCACGTCGGTTCCCTCGGGGGCGTCCATCAGGTTGGATGGGGCTGCAGTCGGCGGCTCTGGCAGTAGCCGAAGCGGTCTGGCGGCGGCCGCCCGCAGTTCACAACCATCGTCGTCGACGATTACATCCTCGGATTCGGT
Source organism: Spirochaetia bacterium (assembly GCA_965262935.1). Taxonomy (GTDB): domain Bacteria; phylum Spirochaetota; class Spirochaetia; order SZUA-6; family Bin103; genus Bin103. The sequence continues at coordinate 5,511,744 of OZ253572.1, forward strand.
TTCTTGCCGATCGGCGCTGGTGGCGATGCTCCCCTCACTATGTCGTGTAGGGGATTGCCACCCGGTATGGAGTATGAACAAGTGACCCGCACGGACACCTCTGGCTACGAAGGACCAGCGCTGTTCATCTTCGGCACACCGACCCAGACAGGATCATTCGAGGCTACCTACGGGGTCACGGACAGCGACGGTGACACCTTCAGCATTCCCTTCGACTTCACGGTCGCGGCAGATAAAGCGCCGCACTTCGCGGATGATCTGGAGGACCAGACGTACCCGGTGGGCGAGCCGATACCGCCGTTGAGGATCCCCGACGTGCAACACCCTAACGCCTACGAAGACAACGCCACGGTTTCGAACGTGTTCACGCACGACGGGCTTCCTCCAGGGCTGACGATCGAGTGGGCGACCTTACCGGATGCGTGGCTTCAGATCGTCGGCACTCCGACGGAACCGGGAGAGTACCAGGTGACGTTGACCTGGACCGATCACGACGGCGATGAGGCTGTGTTGGAGTTCACGATCTCTGTAGTGGGTGTCGGTGCCGGTATCCAGGGGCGGCGCACATGAAATCCGAGCCCGAGGCTGGCACTGGCACTCACACCGATCCGTTGAAGCCACCGCCGAAGCGCGTTGAGGAGGCCAGCGAGATGGAGCTGTTTGACGCCCTCAAGGCCATATTCGCCGGCGAGGAACCCAACCTGATCTTTGAGGATCCCCCGCGCAAAGGTGGGATGTTCAGAGCCGAGTGCGCGATGATGCTGCAGGATCTGAACCCGCCGGTGTACCAGGAGCTGAACCGGACGGGCGCTGGATGAATACCTGGACCTGGCGAGTCACGGCAACCGGGACTTGTATCTGTCCTTGACAGCACAGGGGAAAGCCGGACCACAACAACAGGCGACGGCGCGGGAAGTGGTGCTGGCGCAGATGCGTGAAGAAATCGTGAGCGCTCAGCCGGCGCACTGTTGAAGCGCTCTGTCAGTCAACGCAGTTCAGTTGCGCTCCTCCGCCCGCGAGCAGTGCCTTGAGCGCGTCCCGCTCAGCCGGATCGACGGTCAACCCGTATTCCCGCTTTACCTCGATCACCTGTTCCGCGAACCATGCGCCGTGGCGGGTCGGCATCCACTCGGCTGCGTCGCGCGCACCTTTCTGCGAGCGATTCACCCTCGGATCCGCAATCGTGAGATTGTCCAGGTCGCTGGCGATGTCCCGTCGCCGATCGTCGGCGATTCCGCTGTCGTGTGCCTCCGCCAACGCAACGATGTGCTCTATGTCAGTCGCAGCGGTCCCGCTCGGCGTGATATCGAAAGCAAGGCAAGAGTAGGGCGTATAGACCTGTCCGTCTGACTTCATCGTTGACGGTAACGCCGCGATGATGTCGTCTTCCAGCCTGCTGTAGCCCGTTCCGAAGGCGTCGCGGTCGTATCCGTCCCGCGGACGTTCGCTGCAGACCCTCAATCCGCGCCAAGTCTCCGCGTCTGCCGAGCAGCCCACGGGCGTGGCCGCTGGTTGCACGGTTATCGTGAAGGTGACCGTCGCAGCGTCGCTGACGGCCGTGTTGGCGTCTCCATCAACCGCTTGGTACGTCATGCCGTAGGTCCCTGCAGCGGTCGGCGTACCGCTCAGCGTGCGCGTCGCTGAGTTGAACGTAAGCCCCGGAACCGTGGGCGTCAGGGAATAGGACAAGGTGCCGTTACCGCTGCTCGCCTCGGGAAGCATCAGCGGGCTGATTGCTTCGCCCTCCGTGTAGGTCCGATTGGCTACTGTGACGGCGAAGACCGGGGCGGTGTCAGACGGCCCGGTGCCCATAGACGGTACTTCCGACCCTCGCGGTTCGGAAGTACCCGGACCCTGGGCGCAGGAAACGAAAACGACGAGAGCGGTTACCACGACGGTGGTCAGTCTTGGGAAGTTGAAGCGATGCACAGGCCGTACCCTATCAGACTTGATACCTGATGCCGTGCCCCGGCATCGCCCCCGCCCTGGCGGTGGCGTCCTTGGTGAGTTTTCCCAGCGCCCGGGCGGGCATGTGTGCCCCTGGTTCCACCGGGTGCCCGGGAACTGAGCGGGGTGTGGGGTGCCAAGGGGGCCGGCCCGCATCCTGGTGGTAGACGACGACCCGCAGACGCTGCGCTACGTGCGCGACGCGCTGACGGCCTCGGGCTACGCGCCGCTGGTGACCGGCGGCGATGCGGATCTGTCCCATATCATCCGGACCGAAAAGCCTCACCTGGTCCTGCTCGACCTGATGCTGCCGGGGACCGACGGCATAGCGCTCATGGAGAGCGTCCCAGAGCTCGCCGAGCTGCCGGTCGTGTTCATCTCCGGCTACGGACGCGACGAAACCATCGCACGGGCGTTGGAGAGCGGCGCCGAGGACTACATCGTGAAGCCGTTCTCGCGCACGGAGCTCGCGGCCAGGGTGAGGGCGGCACTGCGCCGGCGGGCACAGCCGGAGGCGTTCGCGCTGGGAGAGCTGGCCGTCCACTACGAGGAGCGCCGGGTAACGGTGGGCGAGCGTCAGATGGCGTTGACCGCGCTCGAATACGAGCTGCTGCGAGTGCTCTCGCTCAACGCGGGAAGGGTCACGACCTACGAGATGCTGCTGCGGGAGATCTGGGGCGAACGTGCCGCGGGCGACATGGATCTGGTGCGCAACTTTGTCAAGAAGCTGCGGGCGAAGCTCGGCGAGGACGCGGCGCAGCCGACCTGGATCTTCAACGAGCGCGGCGTCGGCTACCGCATGCCGAGGCCAGGGTAGCCTCCCGCCGGCTGGGCGGGCCGACGGTGGGCTGCCGGCTCGGACTCGGCGCACGCCCCTGGGTTCACCCCGTCTTCAGTCGCCTTGCGAAGTGGCGCGTGCGATAGCCGACCTGAAAGACAAGTGCCATGAAGCCATCGTCGACCTACAGAAAGCCGCCGGCTGCAAGCGAGACGTGAAGCTCCACGTACTGGCTCCCCAGGAGTACAGCGATCAAGCACGGCATGGGAGATCGGTTCGGACCCAGACCGTTGGGTCTGCTTCTGAACCATCGTTGCTCACAGAGTTGTGCGGCGAGACGCGACGGGCCACTCCTACTGTGGCGCACGTGGCGGCGCGACGCAAGTTCACGTGTCACACGTGTCGGATCCTCTGGTGCGCCTCGGCCTCCCCAGAGCCAAGCAAGGTCAGCCTAAAACAATTCGTACCTGAGGCCAAGATCTATGCTGTGGTGCAGAATGCCAGCCTTCAGGATCTCATCGGTACCGGAATCTGCTGCATTCCAGGCCAACTCGGCCGTGGTGGTGCCGGACAAACGATAGCCGAGGCTGACGGTCAGCCCCAGAACAAGCTCATACCCTACGCCGGCGCCAACTTGGTAGGCGAACGCCCAAGCACTCGAATCGGGGAATTCCTGCGTCGTTTCGGGGATCCGGATCGTGCCTAACGTGAACGGCTCGGTCTTGGCAGTCGTGCCCAGGGTGAGCTGTCCTCCGCCGATACCACCACCGACGTAGGGCTTGAAACCGCCCCCGACATCAAGGTCGAACCAGACGTTGGCCATCAGATTCAGTGCCTTCAGATCGCCGGACTCCACCACGATGCTCTCGTTGAGGGACTCCAGGGATGCGCCCTTGTACCCAAGATACGATGCATATTCATAGTCGGAGAGCTTGAGCTGCCGGTAGGAAACCTCGCCCTCAAGACGCACGACGAAAAGACGGTAGCCTGCCGCCGCGCGAAGCCCGAGAACCCCGAAGTCGAACGTCCCGCTACCCTCTCGATTCGCTTCGAAGTCGCCATTCTCCGCCGGCTTGGCACCAATCTCGAAGTCGGTGTCGCCGGTGAACGTCGGCAGGTAGCCGGCGGTGATGTAGATCTGAGCAAACACCGGGCCAGCTTGCAAGAGCAGGCCAACCACCACGGCGACGGCGAGCATCCTGTAAAAAGTGGTCATCATAAGCCTCGTTATCTTAGCCCAGGCCCCGGCGGTATTCTATGCCACCGCACGGTTCATGCCGTCCGTCTCCGAGAGGACGAGTCCCTCCCAAGCGACGGCGCCGCGGCTGGGACGGGCGGACGGACCGGTTTGCCGGGGGTCCCTGACGGGTCGGCGCAGGTGGCTGCCGGGCAGCTTGAGCGGCTGCCGGCAGGTCGGGAAGCGGCTCTGAGCGAGGTGCGAGGGCGGCGAGACGGGCTGCGAATGCCCGGTTGGAGCGTCGATTGTGCCTGACCAAGCGCCGCTGAGACCGCTGATGGGCGGCGGACAGTTGGCTGAGAGTCGGTAGAGCGACGGGAGGGTGATGGAAATGAGCGCCAACACGCCCGCGACCATCCACGCGGCACGGGATTACGGGGTACCGATCGGGATACACCCGGAGCAGCTCTGCTTCGAACGATTCATGGGCAATCCGTTCGATCTATGAGTAGCAGAGCGGACGCGTTGCGGTACATCCTGTACGCATGTCCAGGTACCGACTCCCGGGCCCGTTCATCGCCCTGCTCGGTCTCTTCGCCCTGACCGCCGCGCCGGCTCCGGCGCAGACCCCGCCCGACACCCTCGTTATGGCGAAGGACATCGGTGACATCATCACCTTCGATCCGGGCGAGTCGTTCGAGTTCACTGCGGGCGAGATCCTGGCCAACGTCTACGACCGGATCATGACGTTCGAGCCGGAGGATCCCGGCACGCTGACCGGTGGCGTCGCCGAGAGCCATACCGTGAGCGACGACGGCAGAACCATCACTCTGCGGATTCGCGACGGGCTGACGTTCCACTCCGGCAACCCGGTGCGGCCGGAGGATGTCGAGTTCTCCCTGGAGCGGGTCGTGCGGCGCGGCGGATCGCCAGCGTTCATTCTCACCCAACTCGGCTGGAACGCGGACAACGTCGGCGAGTTGGTGGAGGCGGTCGACGAGCGTCACGTCCGCATCAACATCGTCGAGGAATTCTCGCCCGGGCTGGTGCTACACGCGCTCTCGGCCGGCATCGGATCGGTAGTGGACCGGGAGCTGGTGATGGCCCATGAGCAGGACGGCGACCTGGGCGCGGCATGGCTGCAAACCAAAAGCGCTGGCTCGGGGCCGTTCCGGCTGCGCAGCTGGCAGGCCAACGAGTCGGTGGTACTCGACGCGAATCCCCATTATCGCCACGGCGCGCCGGGTGTGCGGCGCGTGATTCTGCGCCACGTACCGGAGCCGTCCTCCCAGCGGCTGCTGCTGGAGCGCGGCGATGTCGATATTGCCCGCGACCTCACGCCCGACCTGATCGAGGCGCTCGACGGCGACGAAGAGATCGCCATCGACAGCCACCCGCGCGGCACATTGATCTACTTGGCGGCGAACCAGGGCCACCCGGTTCTCGGCAAGCCGCAGGTGGTGCAGGCGCTGCGCCACGCGATCGACTACCACGGCATGGTGGACTCGTTTCTGGCCGGTCAGTTTATCGTGCATCAGGCGTTTTGGCCGCGCGGCCTGTGGGCGGCCCACACCGAGACGCCGTACCGACGCGACGTTGCGCGGGCGAAGGCGCTACTCGCGCAGGCGGGCCACGGCGACGGGTTCGCACTGCGCATCGACACTCTCACCAGCCGGGTCTTACACCAATTACGAAAGGGATTTAGTGGGCTAATCAGTTGACCGCCCAACTGAATCCAGATAACATAGAAGGGCCGGGAGCTGTGAACTTCCGGCCCACGAGCCTCACATTAACGACGCGAAATGCCAAACGCGAAAACGCAAGACTCCCTACCTCATACGACGGCTACGCAAGGGTCGTTAACTCCGCAAGTACTGGCCGAACTATATCTACCTGTGGTCGCGCAGTACTACGAAGATCACGGGCTTAATCTCGTCGAAGAACTGCGAAAGAACGATGAACGACTAAGACGCCTACGGTAATTGGTGTAAGACCCTCGTCGGTTATCTGATACTCCGTTGGACCACCTACGGTGATTTTGCTTTCGCGACGTTTGAGTGCTCATAGCCCTATTCGCTGGCTCGCCCTTGCGAACTTGTAACCGATATACCAATCCCGTTCTGTTAGGCATCCTTAGATGCACAGCCAAACAGAAAGCCTAGATTACCAGTACTCGCTGCAGGACAACTATACGTCACGCGCCTGCACGTAGCCGAGAATGCTGACGAACTACAATTCACATACTCTGAACCAAGAAACTTGCGTGAATTGCCTGAGACTGTAACGTCAGTTTTCGTCCTCTTTCGAGGTGTGCACTGAACAATGCCCGGAGGGCCGACTTTCGTAACTGCAACGATCTGAGCGGTCGACTTCATGTTTTGCAGGTAGACTGGGCTTCCAGGACAACTGCCGCCGGACGTAATAGTCCTGTCAACAACAATCGTTACGACACCCTCCGCAGCAAGCCCAGCAGCGACCATCAGCAGAGCCATCACCAGCCCTGCTGCACTGATACGTGAAATAGTCATAAGCCCATTCCTACCACAGTCGAGATTAGCTGTCAACCACTACATGATACCTACTGACCACCGCTCGTATAAGAGGATGGCCGGAAGGCTCTGCACCCTCCGGCCATCGAGTGAGCGTGGTGTAATGGCAGCACGCGCCCCTCCAAAGGAAGAAGTGCCGGTTCAACTCCGGTCGCTCGCTCATCTGCCCTATACGATCGCTACACGGACTCGGAACCTTGCCGTCAACAACGTTGCTTAGAGCTACTCTCACACCGGCAGAGTTGATTGAACGAGCGAGAGGCGCATATTTGCTTGTAGAGTCGAGGAGAGGCGCGCCAGCGGAAGGTGAAGGGAGTAGCTGTTGCCGGCGGCTTTCGCATAAGCCGGTGCCTCAGTCTTCACCATAGCCACGTTTCCTCTCCTCGCTCATCGGTGGGGTCGAGAACTGGCGCGCCGACGGTAGGGTCCGGTGGCAATTCCAACCACTTTCGCGTTGGCCCGCAGTCCGGCTCCCTTTGTCACGTTTCCAGCCCCCGCCTCGTCAAACCCGGCGCGCCGATTTCCGGCACCGGGCTTTCCTGTCTGCTTCACGTCAAGGGTTATGCAGCCTATCGTGTCGGGAGCGCTTTCGGCGTGGCCGATGGCCTCCGGACCCGGTAGGCACCGTATAGTCCCAGCCTTTCATACAGCCACTCCCTACTCCACCTCTTCCAACCGTACCCTCGGCGATTCTTTGCTCGCATCATATGGCGCCGTATCTTCTTCTCTACCCAGTCGCGAACATAGCCAAAGCAGCGGCTCGCGTGCCCTATCGCGAAGTAGTTCACCCACCCGCGCAGGATCGGATTGATGATCTCCACCACCCGTCCCACCGGCTGTGACCGATAGCGTCGGAATATCTCCTTGAGCTTCCGCAACAGCGCGCTCCGCTTCTTGGTCTGCGGGGTGTACTGGGGTCGCCACACTCCCCGCAGACTGCGCACGCGCCGAAACTCGAACCCCAGAAATCCAAAGCTCTCGCCCTTCGCCAGGTCCACCGTCCGGCTCTTGTCCTCGTTCACTTCCACCTGGAGGTGCTCCAATTCCTCCCGCAGTCGTTGGTCTACCGCTGCCAGCAGCCAGTCATGCCGCTGATAGGCGTCCACGAGAATTACCAGGTCATCCGCCCAGCGCACGTATTCCACATACGTGTACCGACCTTCACGGGTCACTGCTTTCGCCCGTTCCAGCATCCGGTCCACCTCGTTCAGGTACACGTTGCTCAGCAAGGGTGAAATCACCCCGCCTTGCGGTACCCCTTTCTTCCCGTTCGCCTTCAGTATCTTCTTGAGTAACGCCATCACGTCCCCGTCGTTCACTCTCTGCGCCACTTTCTCCAACAACAGATGATGCCTTACGTTGTCAAAGTAGCTGCTCAAGTCAACGTCTATCACACGCGTCTTGTTACCCACGATAGCTTCCGCGACTCGCTCCACTGCGTCGTGGGCGCTCCGCTGCGGCCGGTAGCCATACGACCCCGCTTGAAAATCAGCCTCGAAGATCGGCTCCACTATCAGCTTGAGCGCTCCCTGCACCACTCGGTCCCGGATCGTCGGAATCCCCAGCACGCGGACCTTGCCCCCGTCCTTCGGTATCTCCTGTCTCCGGTTCCGCTGCGGCAGGTATTCGCCCGTTACCAGTTCGTCCCGTATCCGCTCAAGGAAACTCTCCACTCCACCGGCCTCGATAGCCTCGAACGTTACCCCGTCAATTCCGGGGCTCCCGTCGTTCCGCTTGGCCAGTGCATATGCTTCGCGTAGTGTTTCCAGCTTGCAGACGTGCACGTACAGGCCCCAAAATCGCCATTCAGGTTCAGCCTTCGCCTTCACGTATATCCTTCGTCTCAGGTCCCGCAGTTTGATCGGCGCCTTTCTCATCTCGCCTCTGCCTCCCATGTTGTCAAAGTCGTTACCAAACAGCAGGGCCGCTTCCCTCCACCGGCGTTACCCGGCTTCACCGGTACTACCAACCCCTCCGCCACCCTCTCGCCTGTCAGCCGATTTCCCGGTGCTCCCGGTTATACGGCCTACCTTGCTCCCGCGATTTCTCGCCGGGACGAGGAGGGCTTCTCCAGTTGCTTAGCGCGTCCTCGTCACCGTGCCGTCGCTACCACCCCGCCGGAGTGCCGCAGCGCTTCAGCCAGTTTGCGCTACGCCATGCTGCCTTCGTCCTTCGGTTGCGGACTCGGCCTCCGGGGCTTGCACTTTCGGGGCCACCTCTGCGTTCACTCGCGTTACGGCCCGGTGACTCGCCGACCACCCTTTACGATGGCCGTGTCGATGGGCTTCAAGGCATTAGTTTCCTTCCTCCTTGCCATCCAAACTACGGGGTTCTGGCTCTTTCCCCGGCGGGTCTGTCCCCCGCTGAACGCGCCAGCCTTTGCTGGACGCACAACCGGGCGTGCGGGTTTCCCGCACCCGGCTCTCGGACGAGATCATGCCGTCGCCCACGAAAGGCTTTCGCATGTAGCGCCATCTGGAGTGTCCGAACGCTTCTGGAGCTATTAGGCGTTTCCACCAGTCTCCATGTCCTTGCTTCCTTCTTGCGCTGCTCTCGAACTGAGGCTCCTTCCCTCCGCCGGCATTACCCAACTTCTCCGGTACTACGAGCCTCTCCGCCACCCCGCCGGCCCAAGCTGGTCCTCGCGGATTCCCGGTTGGCGTCTACGCGCCACCGACGGGGCTTCCCGTGTTGCTGCTGTCTCCCTCTTGCACGCAACCTCCCTGCACCGCTCCGACTGCTTCCGGCTGGAGCGACAGTTGCCGGGGGGGATTCGCACCCGCTGGGACACAGCGCCTTTCCACGGCGCACGATATATAACGGGTTACACAACTATGCGATACGTAAATAAATCCTGATCCTCTCCGTTGAGCTGCTCATCCGTAATGTGGAGATGGTATATGTATGGAACCGAAAGGAATAGGTCCAGGGAAGTACTACCGACAAGGGCTGACGCTGATCGAGCTAATGGACATGCTCCCGAGCGAGGCCGCAGCGGAGCAGTGGTTCATCAACGCTCGCTGGCCGGGTGGGATCAGGTGCCCGCGCTGTGGCTCGGATAACGTCCAAGAGAAATCAGCACACCCCAATCTGCACCACCGCTGCCGACCATGCAGCAGGTTCTTCTCTGCAAAGACAAACACAGTGATGCAGCACTCGAAGTTGGGATACCGGACGTGGGCGATAGCGATATACCTGCTGGTGACCAATCAGAAAGGAGTCTCAAGCATGAAACTCCATCGAGACCTTGGGATACCACAGACGATAGCATGGCATCTGGCACATAGGATCAGAAAGGCTTGGGAGACGGAGCATGGCCCGTATGAGGGTCCGCTGGAGATCGACGAGTCGTACTTTGGCGGCAAAGAGCGGAACAAGACGGAGAGCAGGAGAGGATCGCCAAAGACGATTGTTGTCGGCGCCAAGGACCGAGCATCGAATCAGATTGTCGCATCTGTAGTACCAGACAGAACGAGACGGACGCTTGCACCGTTCATCAATCCTCTACTGCGCCGGTGTTAGTACACATGGGCGCGGATGGCCCTAACCCATCCGTCGCGGGTTCAATCCCCGCCCTCTCCGCCTTGCCCTTGCTCGGGGCGTACTCTCCTGATGGCGACTATACTATACCATATTGACAAGGATGCATCAACTACTCCCGAGCTTGTCGTCAATCCGCCTGATCCACCTACGTAGTCTGCGAAGACCGAAGAACAACACTGGAGCAGCGATGATGGCAATAATGATTGCGAATGTCACGTTATCCGTTACCTGATGGTCCGAACGTCTGCTCCCACAAGACGGCTAGCGCATTCCGACTAAGGGCACGATACCGCACCAGCCCGTAATGACGCATCAGCGCGTTGGCGCGTCGAAGCTGCTCACCTTTGAGCACCAGATTCATATTTCTCTCCTGGTCGTTGTCGCGGTTGTCCATGCAAACCTCCTATGTATCTTTGCGAGGGTACATCCCGTCGCATATATCCTCTGCTGGTACAGCGTGAGGATATTCCCACGTCTGATTGACGCTCTTGCAGAACAACAGCGGATCGATTGCTCTCATTTCGCCGCAGATCGGTTCGTCGAAGTTGTACCATGTTTGGTGAAGCCTGCCTTTCGGACCGTGTACGTCTGCAAAGACGACTCGACAGGCTCGGACGTGCGGCAGTCGCTCGCGTACCAGCGCTTCGGCGTCAGGGTATAGCTTGTTACCTAAGCCGCCGCACTGGAAGTCGATCACCTGCCTGGCATCCGGACGCAGCTTCCACCCTGGCGTTGGATGGCCGCGAAAGCTGAAATGGCATGGTGCGCCACCTCCTGTACCAGACAAGGTGAAAGAGCCTATGCCGTCAGTGTTCACCCTCAAGCGAATCCTGATGAAGTAGAATCGCCCGTTACCGACAGTCTCCCATTCGACAGCCTTGGAGACTATCTCAATGGGCTGCGTTGGGCACTGCACCGCAGGCAAATCAGGAGTGTACGCACCTGGATTCCATAGCTGATGAAAGTGATCGAACCAGTGCGTTGACCCACGGATGATGTTCCCTGTCAGAGAGCAGCCATGCTGTACCGGGGACTCGCTAGCGACAGCGACTCCGATTAGTGGGACAGGTTGCTGTGAGAGAGCAAGCGACGGGACGAACAGCAGAGCGGCTTTCAGGGCAGCATGTAGTGGCATGCTGGTCTCCTAATGTGAGACCGCCTATGCAAATAAGCACCGAATAAAGGCGTGCGTCGGAGACCGTTTGCGTACGACTATCGTGCCACTACACTTAGCCAGTTCTGATCTGTTCACCCGTCGGACGGGGAGAAGCTACCTCCCCGCCACTGTGCCGGGCTTATTCGACCAGTGACCTCCGACGCACGCTTATTTCATGCATCAGGTTTCAGTGGCCGACAGTCATACCCAAGTTGGAAAATACGCCAATCTCAGCAAGCGTGCAAGCCGTCAGATAAATGCTTACTGCGCCCGGAGATACGGTCCGATTGACACAATCTGATCTGCGTGGTAGATTCGTACAGGAGCTAGCGAGGGCTTGCCCGCTACGTTTGGTTGGTCCTGTACGAGATCAGTGAGCAGAGAGCGCACTGAGGCACATATCAAGATGGATGCTCTCGGAGTCTGTCGGATTCAGGCCACAAGCAACCCATATACTGGAAAATCGCAGCCGATTGTCGAGACAAGAACACGATATTCGCGGAAATTCCTCGTAAATCGCGCTAAAGGGGACGTATGTTGTCCACATTTAACAGCGAAACGAGACCAATCCGACAGACTCCTAGGTATCCAGTGGGTAGCAGAATAGTTAGCAATGGTCATAGGAGTGTCCTAAATGGGGCTTACACCACACACTTACGATTGGAGGATCGAAATGCAGACAATGCGTCCTATACTCGCAGCAGGCTTTCTGCTTGTTGGTAGTCTTCTGTTCGCGCAGAGTGCGAACAATACAGCATACGCAGATTGCTTAGCGCAGTACTTGCCAACAGTGACTAATGAGGCACAAGTTAAGCTCGCGAAAGAGGTATGCCGGATCAGTCACCCATCATCCTGGGAGCAATATAGGACAATCGAAGTAACCTCCCCTCCCACAGAGAACAACCACAATAGACGAGCTGGTGGGGGTTGCGACAGTTCAAGTCCAGAAGGTAAGTACTGTGCAGACGTCGTGCACGCAACGGCAACGCTCGAAGACGATGATCGCTACGAATATCGTTTTGCGGAAATACAAGGCTGTCCGGATATGCGAGTATCGTCTGGACCTACAGGCGGATGGTACCAAGTAATTAGCTGCACCTTGAACCACGACCGAACGGCATTTGAGGGGCAGGTAAAAGGATGGACGCATCCGCAATCATTCACGTTTACCCTGTTCGTCGAGCGCAGGTGGAAGTAGCTTCCATTAAGCGCTAGGGACATACCACACAGAGGGCTCGATTCGATGACCTTGACGATCACAAGTCGCGATGCGCTGGAAGACTTTGCTGGCGCCGTTGCGCTCGCTGTTCTGGCAGCGGAAAGTATCCCTCTTCGGGGAGTTGACCTATCAGATAGCATAGAGAATCAAATACTCGCTGGGGCCGCAAAGCTAGAGGACCGACGGCTAAGTCAGAAGCAGAAGCCGCCTGACTCATACTCTGGCGATATGCGGTCGCTTGTTCAGCTATTCGTTGAAGCTGTTGATCGGTATAGGGAGGAAGGCGAAGGCTTACCGCCTTCTCCGACTGACTCATAGCGTAGATACTCCTACTTCACCACAACTAAGACGATCATCCTATATCATGGAGCAGTAACTAGATAGGCGGTATAGGCAAACCAGCCTACCGCATAAATGCCTGCCCAGCCTATCTAGTTTCCTGTGTGGTGTAAGCCCCACCTCACGATCGCCGACCGGACCGTCGCCCGCTCTCAGAAGCGTGCTCGGGACGCCGCCGAGTGGATGCCGACCCACCACGGCGTATGGTTCGCCGAACGGGTGATCCAGATGAAGCTGGAATATGGGCTTACCGTCGACCCGGCAGAGCGGGACGCACTCGGCGTTCGCCTACTTCGAGACCATTATCGCCGATCGCCGCCGGCGAGGCCCTGCTCGCCGGTGGAGGACCGCAATTGAACTGCGTTGGCTGATACGTCAGATCCCAGGCACACCTGTGGGCGAATCGCGGTCAGCCTGTTCTTAGAAGGAATCGGCCCCTTTGAGGGCGTACATTACCATTCCCGTCGTATTGGTAGACCATCCCACGTAGAAGGATTCTGACGAGTAAAACACGCTGTACTTGCACACCGTCGGCAAGGTACACGCCGGCGAACGGGCTTGGTTCTCGATAGCTGATCGAAGACGTCGGTGACCTTTCCTATCACACATGAATTACACCACTATGTGGAACACTACCCTCCTCTTGACCAACAGAGAGGCACGGATTGACATGGTACTCACCGTAATCTATAGTCCAACAATGAGGCAACAGATCGTAAGCGAGTATATAGTTGTATTTGGTGTGTCAAATGCCCAAAGAATCCATCCTTGATTCGTATCCTGTAATCTTGAGAACGCGAGCTGTGCTGGAGTTGATTTGTCTGTCGCGAACGTCGTTGTGGCGTCGCGTACGTGCAGGCGACTTTCCCGCACCAGTCAGGCTGGGAGGCCATGGATCACGTGCCGTCGGCTGGCGACGTGAGGATGTTGAGCGATGGTTGGCAACGAGGCCGACCGCATGAGTTGTTTGTAAGTGTACCGGCCCGACGTGACCCATCCGGTGGCGGGTAACAGATCAACAAGACAGCATCGGCACTACCCGTCCGGTGAGCTCACGGCTTTATCGGATCCAGGACGTTGAGGTAGACCGCCTCTAGATGTGCTGGAAGACTCAGAACATGGCTCTCGATAAAACTCTCGACACTTCTACGCTCTGGTTAAGGGCAAAGCTATCCATAGGAGAGGGCGCTCTCGGTTGCGTCCATACCTGCCTCAAGAAGCAGGCCGGGCGAATTCGATGCGAATCGGCAGAATGAATCCCACGCTGCAGTCGTGGTGGTGGCGCTGCTGGCGGGCGCGTTGGTGGCCGGCGGCCTCCTGTATGCCTGCGTCGAGGGAAAGGGTAGATCGCGCCGCATCGTGGCCGGCGGGGCGCTGGCGCTGCTCGTCGCGGCGTGGTTGTGGATTGACGACTGACCGCGCTGGGGGAACGCGCGACTGCGAAGGCCGCTCGCGATCGCCAGGGAAGTAGGTGGTGTTGTCAACCCCCGGCGCAGACGCCCAAATCCTATCGCACCGCGCTACACACGGGGAATCGCCATGACCGAGGGGCGTAGAGATCGCTCGCCCACGGTAGAGGGCACCCGCGAGCTGCTCGCCTACTTGACCGCGGACTGCTCCTATGACCGGTGGGTGGAGATCGCGATGGCGATCAAGGCCGGTCTCGTCGAGGCGGGGTGGCCGGTGTTCGAGGAGTGGAGCCAGACCGGCAGCAGCTACGACCCGCGCACCTGCCGCGCAACCTGGGACTCGATCAGAGCCGACGGTCCCGTGACTTACGGGACGCTGGTGCATCATGCCCGCTCCGGGGGCTGGCAACCGGCGGAGCGCAATGCCAAAAGCTCCGGGCGCCGCCAGCGGCACTTGGGGAGGACTACGCGCCGCGTTCGCGACGACGCTGGACACGGCTCAGGACCGGCCCCCGCCGCTGAGCGCAGCACGGAACCGCCAACCACCGAGGTGGCCCGCGCCATTCTGGCGACGGCGGCGCCGGCGGACGCCACGCTTGCCCGTGTCTACCTGGCGCGGCGCGGAACGTGGCCGCCGATCACTGTCGGACCTGACCTGCCGACGACGGTGCGCTGGCTGGACGCTGACATGGTGAAGGAGCTGCCGACCTGGACAAAGAACGGCAGGAGGCGGCGCATGGTACTTCCGGCCGATGCCGCCGGCGTGGTAGTGTTCGAGTCTGCTCGTCCCGGCCAGCCGCCAGACGGGGTGAGTTTGACCGCCGTGGCCGGCACTGGCGATCGGGTGCTGTTCGGCCGGGAGAAGGCTCGGACCTTTGGCGGCAGGTCTGGCCGCGTGTTCGAAGCCCGGAATGTTCCCGGCGGCTCATTGTGGTTGGTGGAGGGCGAGTGCGATGCCCTGGCCCTGACACTGTGTGGCTACGGCGGGCTGATTCGATCGGTCCCCACCGGCGGCTACCAGCTCTCGGCCATGACCGACCCCGAGCGGCGGGACGTGGTGCTGGTTCCGGATTGCGACGCCAAGGGCACCGAAGCTGGTGTACGGCTCTACCGGCAAGCCCTGGAAGCCAACGTGACGCGCCGCGTCCGCTTGTGGCCGCCGCACGAGGAACGGCTCGGTACTGTCGTCGGGGGAGACCCCGCCGACTGGTTGGCGGAGTGGTTTGCCGAGCGTGCCGGCATCCGAGAGTATGTCGGTGGAATGGGTCGCGTCGACGCTACCGTGGCGGCCTGGAATGACGTGTTGTCGGCTGCCAGCCGCGGGTATACGTTGATCCCATTGCCGAGGGAAGGAACATGAGCGACCAGAACAGTGCCGCCGAGCTGTTGCGCATCGATCTGCGAGAACTGATCGCTGCAGACAAGGCCGCAGAGGACGCCGGCCGCGAGGGTGACGAAGACGCACGCGTCAAGGCGCTCAAGAAGCGTACTGAGTTGGTGAAGGCCGTTCATGATCAGTTGGCCGCCGCCGCCGCTGGCAGGCCGCCTGATCCGCTCGACGATCCGACACTGTGGAGCCGCGCTCTGCAGAAGGACGCAGACCCCTTCGCGGTGTTACGCGAGGCCATGGATTCGGAGCATCTCCCGGCACCGTTGATCGGCGCCGGCTGGAATCGAGACCCGCCTGACCGCGAATGGCTTGTCCATGAATGGCTCCCCGTCGGCGAACTCGCGCTGTTCACCGGCCCCGGATCGGTCGGCAAAGGCGTGTTCACCCTCCAGCTTGCCAGCGCCCTGACTTGCGACCGAGACCCCCTGCAGGGGGTAGGCGGCTGGCTGCCCAAGGGCGAAAAAATCAAGGCAACGCCCCCAGTTCTGATCTCGGACCCGGTGCAGGTAGTCATTGCCGCCTGGGAAGATTCGGCAGACGAGGTGCTGAGGCGGCGCAACCGGCTGGCCATGTACGGCGGCTGCTCATGGATCAACCATTCGAGCATCCACGATCGCCTGCACGTGTTACCGATGCGCGGCCACGGGCCGCTGTGGGCTCCAGCGGACAGTGGCAGCAAGCACGTGAGCACCATCGGTGCCATGACCGAATCAGGCCGGTGTCTGCTCGACTACGCGGAATGCTGTGGCGCACGGTTGCTGGTCATCGATCCCGCCGGCATGGCGATCTGCACCAACGAAAACGACCGCGCCCTGGTGTCGATGGCTCTTGATGCTCTGGCCGGTTGGGCGATGCGATCCGGCTGCACGGTGCTGATAGTGGGGCACCCCGCGAAGGCGTCCGAAGGTGAAGCCGCCGAGTACAGCGGCTCTACTGCATGGCGCGGTTCCGTGCGTGCGCTGTGGACATTGCGAGCACCGGACACGAAGAAGAAATCAGGCCATCCCCCCCTGGCAAAGTATCGGACCGGAGGGAAGTACCCGGAGCGGGTCGCGCTGTGGTCCCGCAACAAGAACAACTACGGATTCGACGGCGACGCCTTGATCGTGGTGACTTGTGGCGGACGCGCCGGGTGGGCGCTCGTCGATTCGCTACCCGGCTCCGAGACAGCGGAGCACACCGAAGACGAACTTCCTCTTCTCCCGTCATGAGTGCCGCGCGAGACCTTGGAGAATGTCTGCTGGCCGAACGCGACAGGACCGAAGACTTGGACGCCGCGTTTGCCGCCATCGCCCACGTGGAGTGGTACAATCAGCGCCTTCGCTGGTGCAACGAGCACGGCAAGCGCCCAGAAGTGAGCGACCTGACCTGGCCGGCTGATCGGAAGGGGCCAACCCTGGCCTCCATAGCCATGGCTATGGAGGCAGAATTTATGCGCCTGCTCTGGGAGCGTTTCCTGGAAGTAGAGAGGGCTACAAGTAGACTATGGCGCGCATCCAAAGCGAGGGGCGCGGATGTCGTTCTGTCGGAGGAGTTGAAGGGGCGGCGTATCCGCGCCCTCATGACCAGTGATGTACTCGACGCGGTGCCGTTTGACGGAACAGCTATCGTTGACAAAGAGGAAACTGCCTGGGAGATCTACGACCTGTGGCGGAGCCTGCCATTACCGCGTCCGCCGTGCCCGTGGTCGGAGTCGGTGGCAAAGTGGCTGGCGTTGCCGGTACCTGCAAGACTCGCACAACACGACAAGTTGATCATGCCGCGCAGCGTGGCCCATGTCGAACAGGATGCCCCTGGATACTACCTGAGCCGGTTCCAGGCGGCAGCACACCGGACATCGAGCGGCCAACTGATGTTTGGCTTCGAGCATGAGGGCGAACGCGGTCCCACGTTGCCGGCGAACGTCTGGGCGCTGGGACTCGAAGCTAATAAGAAAAAACGAGGCGCTGTGGTGGGGATTCCACTGCGCATCTGGGTAGCCTGCATCCTGCACACGCCCCTGAACGCGCGGCATGGCAGTTACCCCGTCGAGATCGGAAGGCAAGGTGACGACCCGCTGACGCTGCGCCGATTCCTGAAGTGGCTGTACTATGGTGCGAGAACGCCGCGTCCGAACGAGTACTGGCCACGCATTCTGGACGCGCGTGATGTGGTCCACGATGTCGAGGTTATCTACGCCGACGCCGCAGGCATCCACTGGGGCCGGCAGGTTGTGCGGATGGACACGCCTTACACCCGGCCGCCGCTCGATCATCGCTGGCCGGTGGTTACCCACTTCCCGCCCGGCGACGGCACCGGCCCGAGCATTTCTTTCGTCCGCTTGCAGTATTGGTCGATACGCGACGCTGCCGCCTACCGTGCGCTGATCAATCTGGCCTACCGCTGGCACGTCGAGGGCAAGCGCTTGATGCCGGCCAAGGGCAAGGGTAAGACACACTGGCTTCAGCGGCGCGACCCGAAGCTGTACGATCGTTTGATTGACGCGGATGTCGATGCGATCTGCTACCCACCAGGATATGGCGCCAAAAGGAGAGATCAGCGCATCAAGGACGCCTACGCGACACTGGAAAAGCTGGTCAGGGCCGGCGACGCAACGTTCGTAGATGGACGCCTGCTGCCGCCGCGGCCTTACTGACGGCACCGATACATGGAGTGACGGCACCGGTACATGGAGTGACGGCACCGGTACACGCACCCCTAAAGGAACCGTACAGACCGCCTCCAATTGGCGTTTCCTCCGCCCTCTACCCCTACCTCTACGGTAGAGGGGGAGATGGGTAGCAGGGAGCGGGGCTTAGGCCCCTGCTACCCATCTTTCTCTTGAAGCCCCACGCATCCCAAGGGGCGTCGAAAGCGAGCAATCGCTCAAGCGCGGCCTGAGACTGCATATTCCCCCGGTGGTCGCGCGGGCGAGGGTGGGGTGCGGGGGGCCGGCCTTGAACCGCTTCCGCTTGCTCCCTGGCACCAGGTAGGTCGTCCCAGCCCTGGCAGGGGCAAATCCGTTATGCCTGTGATGGGTGATGGGCAAATAACCGGGGATTATATACCGTCTTACCCACGGGCCCGCCAGGGGCACGGGTGATCGCTCAGCAATCTCGAAATTCTTCGACCAAAGTCGGCCCTGGATACGTGGCGACACCTGTAATATCGGGCCGCAGGTACTTGAGAAGGTGCACCAGTCGGCGGAACAGTTTGTCACTCGCTTCCTCTCTTAGAAGACTTAGGTCTGAGGCTTTCTTGGACGACACTACGAGCCGCTCTGCCAGTTTCCCACGTTTTTTCATCTCATCGCCTTCTCGCGCATAGAGAGTAAACGTCACGGTAACGACCCTGTTGTCGCCCATGACAGGCTTGAGGCCGACCGAAATGTTCGTAACAGCTATGTTCAGGTTGTCGTCAGGCATAAACTCCATACTCTTTTCCCCCCTCGCGTTCTGGTTGACGCAGGGGGGGTAGGCATACTACGCTCCGAGGCGAGACGGTCAATCTCAGCACTCGGAAGGCAGCAGCCTCCACCCTGCTCAACGGCAGTCTGTTATGAGTAGAGCCCCCGGTGCCAGCCGGCGGGCTCTACCTGTCTAGGGGCCGGCCCCTACTCCGGGCCGGTTTCCCCCTTGGGCTTCTTCAGGTAGCGCCAGTCCTCTTCCTTCTTGGGCGGTGTCGTCACCAGCATCCGCGCCACGGCCTCGGGACTGGCGTCGATCCGCTCCGGCATCGGCCGTGGCTTCCGACCGGGTCGCCGCTTCTGGTCCATGCTCATATCCTATACCACTCCAAGTGGTTGAGACACTACCGACGAATCGCTCGGGAAGTGTCTCAGTTTGAATTGCGCTACAGGCGACCGATCTCTTCCATACGGCGAAGGGCGGCCATAGACACGGTCGTCCGGTTCCCCTGGCGACGCTCTCGCTGCGCGCGCCAGTCGATCAGCTCGTCGATGATGGGCATGATCCGCTCTCGGCACTCCTTTGCCGAGAGCCCTTCGCTCATCGCTGCGGCGAGTTCATCGTCGAGTAGCCGCTCGTATTCCTTGATCTTCTCCATGTGCTCCCTCGCGTCGTCGATGTCGAACTGCATCCCTCTCTCCTTCGCCGCTTGACGAGGGAGCGAGAGCCGCACTACACTCTGGACGCTTTTCGGACGTGGCAATCTTCAAGCACCCGGAGGCGTCAGCCTCCGCTCCTGCTCAAGTGGCAGGTAAATATGTAGGCGCCCCCGCACAGGGGGCGTCTTTATTCTACCGAAGCGGCCTAAGGTCCGTCGATCCCCGGTAGATAGCATGGATCACTTCGTAGGTAGCCGGATCGTACTCCCTTAGCTCACTGGCGCAGTGCTTCACCGGCAACGTCAGGGATCCGCCCGGAACACAGAAGTAGATCGTGCTCATCTCGGCAAAGAACTCCCAGTGACTTTCCATCGCATAGCCGCTCCAAAGGTCCGCCACATCGGGTTCCGCAAAACGATCTATGACCGGCTGACGCTCATTCCGCGATGGGTCGGGAGTTCCTCCGCTGTGAGTCCGGTTGGCCGCGTAGTAGACAGCGTGCGCTATCTCATGAACACAGACACCTAGGTCAGCCTCGGGACACAGGATGATGGGCTTGCTGTAGATCCCCGAACCAACAAAGAAAAGAAAGTTGCAGAATTGGTCCTCGAAGATGCGAGGGAAGACGCCTGAGCAAAAGCCGCTCTCATCCTGCTCGGAAAACAACACGATGATGTCGCCACCGGGACTGCTGTAGTGATTGGGGCGAGCGATATCCCACTCAACGAGGTCTCTGCGGTGCTGTAGCATAGCGGTGGACATGCTCGATTCCTGCGTAGAGAGGGCATTCGTCATTTTGGAGAATCACCTCAATAGCATGATGAGTCACCTAAATAGCCGTAGCAAGAAAATCGCTCTCCAGTGATTAGGTGGCGCGCCGGCTACTCACGCCGCGACCCACCTTCAGGTCCTTGTAGCGCAGGCGCTTCCGCTCCATCCCCTGCACCACCATGCGCATCTGCACTTCAGTGTCGTAGGGGCGCTGGTTGTGGCGGCCGGCGAACTCGTTGACGTAGCGCTGTAGGTGCGCGGGGCTCATGCGGTGGTAGGTGCCGTAGTAGCCCCGCTTCATCATCGACCAGAACGATTCCAGTCCGTTCGTCGAAGCCTGCCCCCTCACGAACTCGCCCACGCCGTGATTGACCGACGTGCGGTTCGGCATGCCGTGGTAGGCCCCGGTCTCGTCGGTGAACACGTCAGCTTCCTCAGCGATCCGGTCGAAGGCGAACGCCTGCAGCTCACGCTTCGTGGTCTCGGGCACGACGGCGGCGCTGATCTGGTTCGTCTCCCGGTCCTTGGCGCCGGCGACGGCCGTCTTGCCCACCGTGCCGCGGCCCTGACGCTGGCGCTTCGAGGCGTGCTTGTTGCCCTCCTTGCCGCCGAAGTACGCCTCGTCCAGCTCGACCGGCCCATCGAAGTACTGGGCGCCCGCCTGATCGTCCCAGGACTCTCTGATGCGGTGCGCCAGGTGCCACGCCGTCTTCTGCGTGACGCGAAGGTCGCGGTGCAGCTTCATGCTGGCCGTGCCCTTGATACCGGTGGTCAGCAGGTAGACCGCCAACGCCCATGCCTGCATCTGCAGGTTGCTGGACTGCATGACGGTCCCGGTCTTGACCGAGAAGTCGTTGCGGCAGGACCGGCATCGGAACGGCTGGGGCTTGCGCGTGGCGCGGTGTTGGATGTTGTCTGAGTTGCAGGCCGGGCACCG
The DNA here is from genome assembly GCA_965262935.1 of Spirochaetia bacterium. Lineage (GTDB taxonomy): Bacteria > Spirochaetota > Spirochaetia > SZUA-6 > Bin103 > Bin103. The sequence goes on from OZ253572.1 coordinate 5,533,004, forward strand.
GACTCCGCCGGGCCAGCGGCTTTCGATAAACCACTGCTCGGCGGCAGCATCGTCGGGGAACATCTCGAAGAACTCGGGGAGCGAGATGCCGTCGCAGTGGTATTGACCGGGAGCCTTGCCCTTCATAGTAATAGCATACTATGTAAGTAATTAGTCAGTAAAGGGTAAGACCGTATATAATCCCCAAATAACCGTACGTTGAGAATAGGACCAAAGCGATGTTTCGCTCACAGGGCGCTCGGCTGGAGATCGAGTTCAGCGAGTTCCGGCCCGATCCTTTGCTCTTCCTCGTCTATGAAGCCGCCGCCGTCAGAGTAGTTCCGCTCGTGAGTGCAACCCGGCCGGACGTACCGGTAGTGGATCATCCCCATTCGGCTTGCCACTCGACCTGGCGGGGTCCCATCACCCTGACCGCTTCCGCCTGTCCTGGGTCTCTGACCAGGTAGGCCCCCAGCCCAATTTTCAATTCCAAAATCCCAATTCAAATCCGAAACCCGTCGATCGTATGGGCGGCCATGGGTCCGCGCGCGCAGCGGGCGGGCGGGAACTGAGCGGGGGTGGCCGGGGTGGGTGCCGGGGGTCCCTGAGCCGGTCGGCGTCGGCGGGTGACGAGGCGATGGCGTGCTGACCGCGGGCCGAGCGGTCGGCGACATAGGCTGCGCCGGACCTGGTGGAGGCCGATCGGGCCTGATCGGAGCGCCGATGGGCGGGTGATGGGCGGCCCCGAGAGCCGCCGAGCGGCGCTGAGGCGGGCATGAGGGCGGCGGCGCACCCCGTCGACCGGGCATGAGGGGAGTGTCGAGGCTGGCCGGGAGCGGGTCAAGGACGCCGAACCGGGTCACGACCGGGCCGCCTTGGGGGCGAACGCCGCCTTGGGGGCGGACGCCGCCTTGGGTGCGGCTGACCGGGTGGCGAGGGGCGCCGGCCAGGTCCTGGCGGGGATCGCGGGGCGGCTGGCGGCGGTCGGGCTCCCGCCCCAGGGCATCGCGGACGGCCACACGACCGGCATCGAGGCCGACCGCGCCGAGCCCCCGACCTAGCTCAGGCGGTACACCCCGCCTCGCCTTGAGCTACCTGCGAAGGCACGCCCCGCCGGCACGGCCGCCACGAACGCCAACCCGGGGGCGCCGGTCGCCGGAGACCGGCCATCAGGACACGCCGGGGACTGATCGAGGCGGTCCGCGAGGGGTAAGGGGCATGGATGGCCCGGAAGAGAAAGTTGCGCGGTGTGCTTGACAGCCGTATCTGGAACGATTAGTTTGGTATCGGCAACGCAAGTTGCAGGAAGTATCGGGACGTTTCATACAAGCCCACTTCCGGGAGGACCAACCATGGATGGACGCACACTGTGGATCACGACCGGCGATGTTGACGGACCGGTCGAGGAAGGCCGCATCGTCAAGGCTGCGCGCCCGCTCGACGACTTCTGCCTGCGCATCGACGACGGCGGAGAGCCGGTCGAGACCGGCGCGCTGCTTGAGATCATCGAGATCCGCCCGTGGGGCGCGGCGATGGCGCAGGAAGTGCCTGCGCTGCACGTGGAGCTGCGGCAGGCGGCTGACGAGTTGGTTGCCGGCGGGCTGTGGGAGTGGGCGTCGTGAGGCTGCGGGTACACCGCGGGCGCGACGAGAACGGCGTCCACATCCTGACCTATGGGCGCGGCTGCGTCGTGGTCCGGATGTGGCGCGAGGATGGCCGGTGGGTAGTGCAGACGCACGACGTGGAGCGCGGCATGGTCCACACGCACCGCAGCCGGTGGTGGAGCGTGCAGCGAGCGGCAGCGCGCGCCGAGGTTCAGGCGCGGCCGCCGCGCAGCGTCCGGCAGGCGCTCAGCGAGATGCGCAGCGGCGCGTTGCTGCTGCCGGCGACGCGACGGGTGGCGGCATGACGGACCTGCTGCACGACCCGCGCGTGAGTGATCTCGCAGTGCTTCGGGCGGCGGCGGCGATCGTGAGCGAGGCTGGCAGCGACGCTGCATCGCTCATGGCGCTGATCGCGGAGTTGGAGGCCGGGCGCGCGGCGCTGGTGCATGAGAGCGTGTGCCCGATCTGCGAGGGTGACGGTCGGCTCGCGATCGTCACGCGGCCGGGCCAGCACACCACCTGTCAGCACTGCGGCGGTTCCGGCAAGCGCGAGCCGACCGACGAGCGCGTGCGCGAGGGGTTGGGCCTGCCGCTCATGCCCGACGACTCGCCGGCGCTGGACCCGCCGTGGTGGGAGGCACGCTGATGGCGAATCACGAGTGCCTGTCGTCCGAGACCATCGAAGGGCTGCGCGCTAGCAGCCGCAAGGACATCGAGGCGGCGCGGTTGTTGGACTGCGCCGCCGTTCTCGCTGACAAGGGGTGGGCGCAGTGCACGGATGCGGTGACCGGCCGTGGCGTGAAGGTGCCGGCACACTCCCGCCGGGCGCGGTGCTGGTGCATGTTGGGCGCGATCCGCGCCGCCAGTGTGCGCATCGGCTTGACCAAGCTGGTCGACACCGGCGCCGTGTGCCGGCAGAGGGTGGAGACCGCGTTCTCCATGTCCGTGCTCGACCGGGCACTGTGGGCCGCTGCGCGAGCCATCCTCGGTCGCGATCCGAAGCCCCACGCCGACACCGCCACCATCATCACGAACTGGAACGACACGACCGCGATGAGCGGCGAGACCGTGGCGCGGCGACTGCGCGACGGTGCCGCCATCATCCGGCTGCGCATCGCGACCGTGCAGGCCGGGATCAGGGAGGCAGAGCATGCTGCCGCCGAGTGATCCGACCACGGCGCGGGTGATGATCGCGGCGGCCGACCGCGCCGCGCACGTCGACCCGTACATCGCAGGCTCGCAGGCGCCGGCGTTCGGGCTGCACCTGACGAAGACGAGCAACGGCATCGCCTACGAGGTCCGCCGCGACGATGAGCCCGAGGCGCTGTTCATCGGCGACCGGGTGCAGGTGGGCGTGTGGCTGCGCGGCTACGGCGCGGCCCTCGCCCACCCGGCAATCGTGGATCTGGCGGATGCAATCAACGATGAGGACGACGGCAACGACGTGCTGCTGGACATGGCGATCCGCGTGGCGGACCTGCCGCCGGGAGGCGTGTCGTGATCCGGGTGGACCACTACTCGCCGTCCTGGGTGCTGGCCATCGTGGAGAAGCTGGACGACGGCTACAGCGGCGCGGAGGCGGTGGCGCTGGCCGCCGAGGGGTTGCGCAACGAGGCCGACGAGACGGCGCGCAAGGCGACCGAGCGCGAGGCGCGGGCGGCGAACCTGGAGCCGTTGGTCGGGCAGTGGCTGTGCGCCGGGGACCTGGTGCGCGAGCACCGCGAGCACGCGGCCGAGCACCGCCAGTACGCGGGCTACCTGCGCAATCTGGCGTGCGAGGTCGCGAAGCTGAGGGGCGAGTACATCGCCATCGCGGGCCTGTTGCGATGAAGCAGACCGCCAATCATGCGAAGTCCGGCCTCAGAAGCCCTCGGAGCGCGCGGGGTGGTGCCCAAGTACCCCCTGCGCACTCCGGGCGTGCTGACGGCGCAGGAGCGCACGGAGGCGGGCGGTCTTCGAGAAGGCGCCGGCCGGATGCCGGCAGTAACGGGCTCTCCGGTCGCAGACGCCGCGACCAGCGGCACTGGGAGGACCAACTGCATGTCGATCATCGCCACGGTCGCGACGTCCGTGGTGCCTCGCTTCGCGCAGCCGGTAGCTGCGCGCCAACTCAACACCGAAACCGCGCCCAAATCCAACTCCGGGACGCGGCCCGACCGGCCCCCGGAGGGGGCCAAGGAGAAGTCATGAACAATCTGAACTCGATCCTCTTGGAAGGCAACCTGTGCCGCGATCCCGAGCTGCGCTACACGCCGAAGGGCACGCCGATCGGCACGCTCGTTGTCGCCTCGAACCGCACCTACAAGGTCGACGGCGAGCGGCATGAGGAAGTGTCGTTCGTCGAGGCCACCACCGTTGGGAAGCTGGCCACCGTGTGCGCCGAGCACCTGACCAAGGGCCGTGGCGTGCGCGTGGTCGGTCGCATCAAGCAGGAGCGCTGGGAGGACGCGGACGGCAACGCGCGCTCGAAGGTCGTGATCGTCGCCGAGCACGTGGAGTTCCAGCCGGTGCGCCGCGCCGCCCCCGAGGCGGCCGAGGCCAGCTAGGGGGGCGATCCCCCGGCCCGACCACGGCGGCGCGGCAGTTGGGCCGCACCTTCCCGGTCGGGTTCGAGCCCCGGCCGCCGTCTACCGCGCACCTGCGCGGACGGAGGAACCACACCATGACCCGACACGAGAGGTTCGCCGCGGCCGCCCTGCAGGGGCTGATCGCGGCGCGCACCAACCTGGACATCGAGGCGGAGATCGAGACCGCCTGGCGCTACGCGGACGGGATGGAGGCCATCGCCAAGCGGCGCGAGAGTCGGAACGCCGCGCTGGAGGCGGACCAGGTGGAGATCGTGGCGCATGAGCGCTACGCGTTCGCGCTGACGTACGGGTTGGAGGCGGCGCACAAGGAGAACGGGGACAGCTTCACGGAGCTGGAGGCGCGGGCGATCGCGGAGGCTGTCGGCAACTACGGACTGGCGGTGGCCGCGAGCATCGAGACGAGCTACGAGCGCTGCACGCTGTCCGGCTACCAGGGCACGTGCCGGGTCTACACGTTCCACGTACCGGCGCCGTGACGGTGCGCAGCGGGGGCGCCTGGAGGTTCTGGCGGGGGTTCGATTCCCTCAAACCGCCCCATCGCCGCAACTTGCGGCCAAGGAGCACACCCATGCGTGTGGCAATACCATTGATCGTCGTAGTGGCGGTCCTGATCGCAGGCGGTTCGGCATTCCTGCCTGACCCGCCGCCGGAGGCGGTCGAAGCAGCGCCTGCAGCCGTGCTGCAGATGGCGCTCGACGCCGATCCCGGCGACCCGGACGTGTACCACATCGGGCTGCAGCCGGCGCGAACGCCGGCCCGGTATCTGCCGGGCACCGTCCGTGCCCTCGCCCGCGGGTACCGCGCGCAGCCTGCCGGCACGGCAAATACGGTGGCGTTCGCGTCTCCGGCCCTGCCGCCCTACCTGCCGAGCGTCTACCACGCGGCCTGGGGCAGCTTCCCGGCGCCGGACGCGCCGGGCGTACCTCTGGAGGGAGGTCGCATGGAGCTCGACGCGACGCTACCGCCGGCGGGCGATGCCGAATGGGGGTGGGAGACGCCGCCCCTGGACGCCAAGTAAGGCGGATGGCGGAAGTGTTGATCGGAGCGGCTGCCCTGGTGGCGGTCGCTCCGGTCGTCTGGCTGGTCGCGCATGGCGTACTGCGCTTGTTCATCCGCAAGGAGGCTGACGATGCCGCAAACGGCGCCTAGCCGGCGGCGGCGCCGCCCGGGCAGAGTCGCGGCCGAGGTACTGCGCGTGGTGCGCGAGCGCCGCCGGCTGCTCGCTCTCAAGGCGGACCTGGAGACCGCCTACCAAGCCGAACTCGCGGAGCTGCAGCGCGTTCACGCGCGCCACGTGGCGCGTATCGAGGCGCAGCTCTGCGACCTGGACCGCGGCTTCATGCCGCAGCCGCTACGGGAGGATGACCTTGCTGATTGACCTGATCGGCGCCGCGCCGGCGCCGCTGCTGGCCGTCTGTGTGGCCGTCTACGCCGTGACCGTCCTGCACTTGGTCGCACGCGACATCGAGCGCGCCCGCTGGCAGCGCCAGTTCGGCGGCTGGCGCGCGCTGCAGCGCGACCGCATCACCGGTCGGGGCGCCCCGGCGGTCCCGCTCCTGCGCGTGCTGCAGGCCAGCTTCGCGGGGCGCTCGTGCGGCTCCGGCTGGCGCGCCGTGCAACGGCATCGCATCGAACGCCGGGCCGTCTGGTAGCCCGCCGCCGCCCCTCAGGAGGGCGAACAAAGACCCATAGGAGAAAAACCATGCTCGCAACCAACCACAAGCAGCCGCAGTTCACCTACTCCGCCCGCCTGCCCTGGCGGCGGTGGCTGCGCGCCCTCGCCCCCTACATCGGCGGCACGGGCATCCTGTACACCTACCGCGATCCCGGCGGCGCGACCTGGTGGAGCGACGGCAGCGCCATCTTCCGCGGCGCCGTCCCCGACTACCTGCGCCGCGCCTACCTCAACGCCGGCCTGCCGGTCGATACCCCCCTGACCAGCCCGCCGCTCTCGCCCATCGAGGCGCTCGCCCTGCTCGGCCCACGGCTCGATGAGCCGGTCGCCTGCTACCGGATCACCGCCGCCGACGCCGGCTCCCTCGGCTCCATCCCGGTCGACGTGTTCGCCACACCCGATCCCGCCTGCCGGGAGATCCACATCGACGCCCGCTATGTCGCCCATGCCACAGGTCAGTTCCCGGACTGCTCCTTCTGGTGCCTGGACGACATCGGCATCGCCGTGCGCGATCGCTACGGCTTCCAGATCGTCGGCCTCATCCAGCGCCGCCCGCCGCCGCCGGAGGACGTACACCGCGGCGGGGCCGGGCTATGATGGAGTTGGTGTCCGCCCCGGAGTCCCGCGAACTCGTTCCCATCGTCGCCGGCCCCGGCGCGCCCGACCAGAATCCGGCCCTGGTCTACCTGGCCGGGCGGCCCTCGTCGGTCGGCCGCCGCGGCCTGCAGCGCTCCCTCGCCCGCGCTGCCGAGATTCTTACCGGCGGGCTCGCCGAGAGTGCGTTCGTGGTCAACTGGGCGGAGGTCCGCTACCAGCACGTCCAGGCCATGCGCGCACTCCTGATCGACCGCGACGCCAAGCCCGCCACCATCAACCACACCCTCGCCGCCGTGCGCGGCACCATCAAGGAGGCCTGGCGGCTCGGCTACATCGACGCCGACACCCGCGCACGCGCCTGCGACGTGCCCAACGTCAAGGCCAGCAAGCTGCCGGCCGGTCGCCACGTCGACGTCGCCGAGATCCGCCGCCTGTTCGCGGTCTGCCCCGACACGCCGGTCGGCGCACGCGACGCTGCCATGCTCGCCCTGCTCTACGGTTGCGGCGTGCGCCGCAGCGAGGCCGTCGCCATCGAGCTCGCCGACTACGCCGACGGCAAGGTCACCATCCGCCACGGCAAGGGCCGCAAGGAGCGCATCGTCTACTGCCCGACCGGCGGCAGGAGGGCCATCGACGCCTGGATCGCACGCCGCGGCTCCTGGCCGGGCACCCTGCTGTGCCCGGTCAAGAAGGGCGGCCACGTGCAGCAGCGGGCCATGACCGCGCAGGCGATCCTGCTGCGCCTCCACTTCCTCGCCAACCTCGCCCACGTGCCCGCTTTCAGCCCGCACGACCTGCGCCGCTCGTTCGTCGGCGAGCTGCTCGACAACGGCGCCGACATTTCCAGCGTCCAGCAGCTCGCCGGCCATGCCGACGTCGGTACGACACAGCGCTATGACCGCAGGCCCGAGGAAGCCAAGCGGAAAGCCGCCGAGCTGCTGCACGTGCCATATGACGGACCGTCGCTGCTGGTGGGAGGCAGCACCGCCGATTCGCGGGACGACGCCCCACCCGTCCCCGACCAGGCGCCCCCGACCGGCGGCGATCCCGCCCCTGCAGGCGAATCGGGTTGACTCGATCAGTGGCCTCGGTGGGAGACGGACCCGGTATTGCACGGGCCTGCCTCCCACCGAGAGAAGGGCGCGGACGGCCCTCATAGCAGATGCCGGCCCGCGTCCGCCCGCGCCCCACTCAAGCGGGAGAGGGGACCGCCGCGGTGACCGCGGGGGAAACCGAGATTGACGATAACGGGCGCCCTGAAAGTGCGGCCCGCGACGGCCCGCGCTTCCTTTACCGGCCCCGCCGCCGGCGCCATGAGAGATTCAATCAGCAGGATCGGCTTTCGGTAGATCGGGGGCGATGCAGAGCGGACCAGAAGTGACGGATCGCCTTACCACCTGATATAGTTTCGGGAGAGCGATGAGGTCTGAAGCCACATTCGAACCCAGGTGGCGAAGTACCCACCGCCGCCGCCCGCGCGCAGTCGGAGCTTCCCGTCGTGAGTGAGGATAAGCTCGCCCATTTGAAGTGGCGCATCATAGTGTTTGAACCGGGTGATGAGCCTCGCAAAGTCTCCAAAGACTGGCGTTTGGAGAACTACCTTGGAGCGCTCACTTACGTGCGTCGTCTGCTCCGGGAGAAACAGATCTGGTACACGCGATACACGGCACTAGTATCACATCGGAACGACGATCCCGCGTGGGTTCGCGCTGAGGCCATCCGCAGAACGATGTACTGTGCGATCAACATGACGGGGATTCTACAGATCGAATATCGGGTAGGAGTAGAAGACTGCCCGGTCGACCTTTTCACGGTTCCCAGGCCGCCGGGGATGTGCTGGGGGTGTGACCGCCGGCTCGGCAGCGGGGACCGTGCATTTTGCTCGAAGTGCAAGCAGCTCCGCCGGCGCGTCTTCAAAGCCTTGTCGATGAGGGCCGCACGGCTGAGGAAGCAGCGGCGATGAGGGCCTGAAAGATGCCTCGCTCAGTACCGAGACGACGAACGTGCCAGGGGTTACCGGACAGGCCATGCTTCGCACCGCTCACGGGGGGAAACGCTCAGAAGCGCTGCCCGCCATGTGCCGAAGAAGCGGATCGTCGGCAAAGGGTCCCTCAAAACAGCACCTACTACCAGAAGAACCGGCCGAGGATTCTGGCGGTCGCAAATCGGAGGTACAGGGCGGAGGTTGAAGCCGAGCGGCTGGTACTCAGGAGATACGCCGATTTCAAGGGGTGGACGGAGCTCCTATTGCCGGGTCGAGAAGTTCCGTCACTGGAAGAGTGGCGTAGCAGGGGCATGGCGGATAAACCAGGTATCTCGGAACGCATCGCTAAACCCGAATCGCATTCCAAGGGAGACACCGGCAGCTAGTCATCAAGACGGATGACTTGCGCGGCTGGGCGAAGCCGGTACACATTCCTGATGAACAGGTGGAGTTGATCGTCTTTGGGATGGAGTTTGGTCCAGCCGCGGCGGTACTTGGCGTGCACGGAGCGATTCAGCTCGATCAAGTCGTCGACGATGTTGGGCATTTTGATGTCCACCCATCGCCTGCCGTCCCACTGCTGCCACTCCTCCCACTCGCCCGCCTGCCGGATCTCTCCTACCGTGGGCTGGTCCAGGTGGCGGGACTGATGGCGGTGCACTGCCGAGGCGCTCAGGCCGTGGCGGCCGGCCACGGTGCGCAGGGACACACCGTCCGCGAGAGCGTTGTCGATCGCGGCTCGATCAGGGTGCACACAGGCTGTACAGCGGCGCATCAGATCCCATAATGCGCAACCGGAGGCCGGAATGCCAAGACGTACGGGGCAGCCGACACTGACAGACGAGAGGCGCAAGTGGGACGCCAAGAGGCTGTACGTCCACTACAGCAGCAGCAGACCGCAGCCCTCGGTCAAGAGCTGGCGAAATGCCTTCCCGAGGTCGACAGCCAACGACAACAGCGCGCGGGCCATGTGTGGGAGCCGCATGAGATGGTTCCGAGAGAACTTCCCCGATGAGCTGCAGAAGTTCGTCGAAGAGCTGACTCGTGCTGCTGGTCTCCCGTATGGCGCCAAGATGACGCTGCCGGGTTACAAGCCACCCCGCCGGCTGCCGCCCCGCGGGCGCACGGAGCGCGAGAAGCGAACCATCAGACGAGCCACCTCGATCATCATCACCTACTGCGTGTTTCGCTTCCCCCTGGAAGAGTGTTGGAGCGTCGCTGTGCCGGAATCCACCGCCAACCCGAATAGCGCTCGAATCCTCGCACAGCGGAAGGCCAACAACTTCATCAGGAAGTATCCCGGCGCTGCGCAAGTGGTCCTCGAGAACTTCGTGAGGAAGGCCTCGGCCAGGCTGGCCGGACGCCGACGCCCACCTTCACCACCCCGAGAGTGAGTACACCGAGGTCGACCCTCGACGTTTCGTCGGCCCCCGCCGGCGAACCCTTCACACGCGCGTGTGGGCGAGAGGGTATGTACCCCGCCATTTCATGGGGGAAACTGTCCACGTTCGGTGCCATCTCTTAGCCATATGCCACACCTTGGCTATATCTAAGCTACTGTTTTCCCGCTCTCAGAGCGTCTTCCAGGGCGTTTCATTTTCCACTGAAGAAGTGTCCATATGGAACAAACCCTAAGAACACACACCGTTGGATCGCGATTCCATTTCTACTGAAAAACTGACCACACCCGTCGGATCCCATCTCGGACACTCCATTTGGACCGCTGGTGAGGGGCTCGGATGGTGCTCGCCAACCCGGTAACGATGGATGAAATCACGTCGCCGAGCACTCTGGGAGCGAGGGCTGGCGATCCTTCAATCGGAAGCCCTCGTCGCCCTCGAACTGGCGGGCCGCGGCAGACGCGAATCGCGGTCCCTACTGGCAGTTCGCGTCCGATCACTGCCGGCGGCCAGGATGCGGGACGAGGCAGCGGCCGCCTGCGCCACGGCCTCCGCTGAGCCGGCGGGCGTCCGACTGTCCTGCAGGGCCACGCCGTGCTCGGCGTTCGCTGACCTGGGGGGAGCATGGACACTTCGGACAGTTGGACACTGCCTTCCCTACGTATATACGAGCGTTCTCAATTAGACTCGTTCTACGCACTCCTTTTCGTTTTCCTGCAAATTGGTCATAAGAGTAAGTGTCCGAAGTGTCCATAGTGTTCTACTTCTTGATGAGAAAGGAATTACCCGTGGACACTTCCCCATTTCAAGGGGGATTATATACGGTCTTACCCACGGCCCGTCCACGGTACCCCGTCAGGGGCTCGCGAGATCCGCGAGATCGCCCCCTGATGGACAGCCCTGAGTCTCCGATGGTAAGATGATCGGTATGGTCAGAAACCTTGACGAGGCAATCGAGCTTGTCGCTCGAAACGATCCACGACCTCATGTCCGATCTCTTCTACGGTCGGCCGGTGCATTATATGCCACTGCTCCAGATACGAGCTGCGAGCCTTTGAGAGAAGCCGTTCTATCGTCGATCCGTCCAGAGTTTCACGGATTGCTTCGGAAACTGCGCCAAGCATTAACTCGTTAGACGTTCCTCTGATGACTGACTTGTGGAGCGAGGAGGGAGGTTGATCCATTTGGCTTCCTTTGCGCAGTGCGCAGGTCGCGCGCTTGGCACAGGAAGGAGGGAGGGGTACACTGGCCCCCGCAATCGGCCTCGCTTCCTGCGCAAGCGCTGTCGAGTAGAGCCCCCGGTGCCAGCCGGCGGGCTCTACCTGTCTATGGGCAGGCTCCTACTCCGGGTCCGTTTCCCCCTTGGGCTTCTTCGGGTAGTCCCAGTCCCAGTCCTTCTTGGGCGGCGTCGTCACCAGCACCCGCGCCAGCTCCTCCGGCGTAGCCGGGATCCGTTCCGGCATCGGGCGCGGCGGGCGCCCCGGCCCGCGCTTCTCTTTCTGTCCTTCGTCCATCATCGTCCTCTGTACCTCATACCCCTTCAATTGACAGGCATCTCTATACACACCCCAATCGGGACAAGGTTGACCTGCTGAACGGTCGTAGTCAGGACTCCGCCATCCGCGAGCACTTCTCTTTCGGGCACCATCTCGCCGAAGGCGAACCGACCGTCGCCGCATAGCTCGATGGCCTGAACGCCGTCCGAGGTGGCGATCACGCCGATGGTGCCGCCGGCTCCCCACCCGGCGATGTCCAATTCTCTGTCTACGGAGAGGGAATCATGTTGAAACCCCGCTCTGACCGTGTACTTCGTACCCGAGCACCCCAGCGTCGAGATGGCAAACAGCGCCACCGTCAGAAACAGACCAAGCATCCTGCTCATATGGTCCTCCCGTGGCCCGGCCGAAAGGCGCCGGGCCGTTTTGAGAGAGGACCCACTGCGTACTCAGCACACAGGTATCCTTGAGTCCTGACCGATTCACTCCGGATCGGGTAGCTACTCCCTCACCTGGTGGAGCGGTAGTGGGTCAGTTTGAATTGCGGGGGCCGTAGGGGCCGCGCGGGCCTGGTTTTGGCAGCCGCGCGTCGATCATGTCCACGATCTCGCGTGGCGTCCACCGCTGCCGCGCCACGCCGGCCGCCATCGCTGGCGTCTTCTTGATCGTCTGGTGCACCCGCCCGAAGTTGTACCACATGCTCCACATGGCGAAGCTGTGCACGTGGTTCACCAGCTTCTTGGAGAATGCGTTGGTCAGGCGCGTAAATCGCCGCTGCGCCATGCGGATGTTAAGGTTCTGCCGCTCCGCGTAGCTGGTGCTGATAAGGTCCAGGTTCGGCCCGCCTGTCACCACGATCCGCTCCGTGCCGTTGCACTCGCCCGGGCTGTACCGGTGGTGCGCGCTTTCGCCCTTTTCGCTGTTCCCGTACTGCTTGACGAGCATCGCGTAATCGACGGCACCGGCGAACGCCGCGTCGACGGCTTCCAGGTACGCCTTGTGGCCGTCCGTAGTGAGCTGCACGCGGTTGCGCAGCCGCTTCTCCAGGTCGATCATGAACGGGATCGCCGTGTCTGCCGAACGGTCGCCGACCATCCACGTCGCCAGCAGCTTTGTGTCGGCACACAGCGCCGTCCAGGTCCACACGTCGCCGGCACCGCGCGGCGGGTTCTTGGCGCGCTCGACGTTCTTGTTCTTGGCGTAGACGAACGCCCAGATTTCGTCGACTTCCAGGCGCGTGCACGGCAGCATCCGCAGCACCTGATCCTGATACGCGGCGCAGATCGGGCCGGCGTCCTCGATGAACTTCGCAACCGTGTTCTTCGAGCACTGCACGATCCGCTGCGTGCTGGCCATGCTGTTTCCCTCGACCAGCAACTGGTACATCAATGCCCGTCTATCGGGTGGCAGCTTATTCATACTGAAAATATACCGCTTACAGAGTGGGTTGTGCAAGCGAAATATCAATGATTCAATGAAAAAGGCCACCGGAGGGCGCGCGCTTTCGCCCTCGCAGTGGCCTGCACGTGACTCGTCAGAGTCTCAACTGCTTATCCAACTTTGGGCAGCTAACGGGGGATGACGGCGGATGGTCCGCCACCGTACTCCAAATACGGACCATAGGGGTTCGATTCCCCCATCCTCCAACTACGCCACTAGTGCCATGATTAGGGCGGAGGGATCAAGCGCGCGCCGCGCGTGCCTTCTGGGCGATCTCGCGGCGGCGTTCCGGCGTCAGGCTGGCCGCCCGCGCGTAGGCCGCCCGCTGCTTCGCGGTCGGCGCCAGCGGGTTCAGTACCTCGTCTTTGTCGTTGGGTAGCTCACCCGTAGCGATCTGCCCAACGAAGTGTGCAAGTTGGGCAGGGTCTCGTGGTCGGTCATGCATGCCGTCGCCCTCCATAGGATAGTGTAGGCTATTTGCCCCGGCGTTGTCCATCGTAAGTTTTCCCACGACAACAAATTGAACCAATAAGGGTTATCCACGGTTCTGTGGATAACCCTGGGGATAACCCTGTGGATTGGGCAGAACCAGTACCGGTTTCAAACTGACCGTGTTGTTCTCGCGGTGGCGCACCTTTTGATTTTGGTCAAGCGTTTTCGCTTGACGCAGCGGCCAATATCATCCAATACTTCACCATAGCAGCATCCTGCGGGTAGGGCTCGGCTTTCAGGCCGGGTCACACCGCTTAATACAATAGCTTCGTCGTGGGAAGGGAGTAGCTACCCGGCCCCTGGAGCGAATAGGCGGAGCCCTATCCACAACGGGTGCTCTGCTAACAACGACCCGGCACCTGCCGAGGTCGATAGCAGCGAGGTGGATATTATGAGGCTACGTCTTATGGCGGGAGCCCTCGTGGCGGTGGCGGGACTGGCGCATGCGCAGGAGACCGTGACGGCATTCGTGTCGCACAACTATATCGGCTGCCGCCACCCCCAAGAGATCAATCGAGTCTTCGCTGATTTTGGAACTGTCTCAAAGTCAGCTCACGGTGCGGCGCTCCATATGCGCCGATGTGTCTTTCTTTCACAAGGCGACTTGGTGTCAATCATAGGTGACGCCCCCCCGTCTTTAGTTGAAGATCGCGAGCAGGCCGGCTACTATGTGGCCAAGAGATCGGGAAGTACCGTTTGGTTTCCCCGTGCGCTCCTCACAAACTTTGCGACACATACCACGCCAGAGCCAGCTCCAGAACCGAAGTTAAAACCCAACCTCGCCGGGCCGTTACCTATAGGACGATGGTCGGTCTGGATGCTGTTCGATCCCGAACGTCACCGCGAGTCGAATAACGGTTGGCCGTGGGACATCTATAGATACTCAGTAGAATTTACCGGAGACGGCTTAGGCTGCACTCTGTTGTTCTACGGACTCGATAAGCGCATGCACGGAGGATTTCGATTCCCGGCGATGGGCGATAACGTATGGACCCGTGACGATGAGTTGTCCTGGACGTGGACCAAACGCCAAAACGATCACGATCTGATGGTGTTGAGTACCACTTATGAAACCATCTATACGGTAAGTACGGCTACCGAAGACTTTATATCCATGACAGAAACTATGCGTGGGGGCGAGAATACATTATGGCCGCACGGCGAGAGACTCATACTCGCGCGACTCGGCAGCGATGAGTATTGGGATTTGGTAAGGTTCTACAACTGCGTCAAGGGTAACGACGGGAAGCCCATTCATAAGCTCGATACCTGCGAGACCCCGTTTGTACCTGACGAACGCCCCAAGGGTCCGCCGTTAGGAAGGGTTCACTAAAACGCGGTTTAAACGACGATGGTATCCATGCTCGTGCATACCACAAGAAAGGAGGACACGCTGTGTGTACTGACGATAATCCTGACCGGGTCAGCAAGCTGACCGTCGGGGTGTCTATAGAGCGTCGGACCGTTCGGGTTTGGCTCTCTCGTCAGGCTGACTCGGATGACGAGCGGAAGTATGACCTTCGGCCCGAGGACGCCCGAGAGCTTGCCGAGCAGCTTCTGGGGGCTGCCGCGAGAATCGACTCCCACTCATGAAATCAGCCTTGAACAGTACCGTAAACTCAGCGTCCGGTATCTCAACATATGCCATAACTGGCTATCATAGAGAAACCCGGCAAAACATACCACCCAGTGCCAACCTCGCCCCGCCGGGCCCGGTTCTCGCCAAGCGTCAACGTAAATCAACGGCAGCGGCGGCCGCATCCGTCGCGGGAGGTATCCCATGAGAAAGGACATAAAGCGCATGGGCGCGCTTCTCGGCGCTCTGATGCTCGCTACCACGAGCTACGCAGAAGGTCAGAACGGCACGGTCGCCAGTCACGAGGTACCGGCCGGCACCCGCGCGGTCCAGCAACTCGCCGGAGACTTCCCGGTGGGTCGCTGGGAGTGCTGGTTTGAGCCACGCGACCACGCGGATATCGCGTCATCGAACACCCCGATAGTCCCGATCCGCTGCGAGGCAATCCTACTCGGCCCTTCCGTCCTGGAGCTACTGCCTGATACGTCACCGCACGGCAACGTCGGCTGGACGCTCGCGCTCAAGGCGGAGGACGCGCAGGATAGGAGCTTCAACGCCGATACCGCGTTCACGGTTGCCGGATCCGGCAGCCTGTACTCGCGCGTCACCGAGTTGCGTTGGTCTATGGAGCCGGTGAGCGACTGGAAGAGCTGCAACGACAGACGCGCAAGCGGCTGCCTCTCGATCCGAACTACGCGCGTCGAGAAGTACGCGGTGCAGCGACTCGGGAGGGACGTGATGCGGCTGACGGATAACTACTACGGTACGCGTCGGCTCATGTTCCGCGCCGGCTCCGAGGCGAGTCGCGTCATGTGGCGGTTTCGTGATTGCGTCAAAGACAACGACCGGCAGCCGTTGTTCCAACTCGTGCAGTGCGAGTCACCGCTGGACCTGTAAAGGCTCCTCCGGCCGTGCTATGGTGTAGCGGCACATAGGAGCCAAGCGGCAAAATGGAGGGCCGGGGGCTGTTGACGCAGCCCCCTAGGTGGCGCCTCGCGGGAACATCGAAACAGATGCGCTCACGAGATTACCACGTCCTCTCAACGGGTTGCAACCGGCTCCGGGAGGATTTTTCGTGGTGTATGCCATCGGGGCAGATCTGTGCGCCGAAGTAGTTTTTAGACGTGAGCGAGCCGACATGCTCGCGTTAGTTTGCGAAGTGCTATGCGAGCGGGTACTGACCGTACCGGAGTATTGCAGGCTCCCGCATGAGCTACGCTTCCCGCGCCGTAGGCGCTTTGAGTGACCCCGCTTCGATGACCCCAATTCAAACTGACCCACTACCGGTGGAGCTGTTGTATTGAGCCAGCGACCCGGCATGAGGCCGAGACGCAATGGGTCTCTCTCGTTGGGTGCGATAGTGTGGGGTATTTCCTGAGGCGTCAACCCAATATCGCCTCCAAATGCTGGGGGATTCGATGACGCCGGCGGCCGGGGTGGAGGTCAGACCGCCCTGGACGGCACCTCGACGCGCCGACCGTCGGCTACGTACTGGAGTCTCAAGACGTTGCTCCTGGATGGAGAGTTCATCGGCGGCGGCTGGATTCCGGTGGATCGGCGGGAGCGAGTAGATAGGGGCCACGTCGGGTAGCGGCAGCGTTCCACCTGGGCCGCCGGATCCCAGAGCCGGGCGCGTATCAGCGCCTTGGCGCAGTGCAGGAACGCTTCTTCGACCGTCACCTTGAGGACGTGATCGGCAGCCCCTCTTGCTGCCCGAAAACGTACGCCGCCAGCGCGGTCCGGTCGCGCGGCGTCGTTACAGGTCGACCGGTAGCGTGCTCGATAGCACTTCGCTGCCACTTGCGGCTTGCATTCACCTGCCCGGGCCCCGAATTCGCGGCGTCGTCCGCGGATGACGAGCCGCTGGCGGCTACGGCGACTGCTGGGGGTACCCGATCTCCAACGCTTCCATCGATCTGATCCAGTCCTGGCAATCGCGGCAGGTGGCATCCGTGATCGCCATCGTCACGAACAGCAGCGTCTGCCCCTCCGGCCCGCTCTCCCGACACGTCGGGCACTCTGGCACCGGTACTCCGGCCCGACACCACTCACACGGACCGGCGTCGGGGTCGCGCCGGGCGCACGCCGGACAATCGGGTGTCCGATCGGTCATGCGTCCCACACTACACCGGCAGCCCGCCGGCCTGTAGTACGATTGGTACCATGCTCTTGACCACCACGCCCACAATCCAGGGGAAGAACATCCGCCACTACCGCGGCATCGTCACCGGTGAGGCGATCGTCGGCGCCAACATCTTCGACGACTTCTTCGCCGGTATCTGAGACATCGTTGGCGGCCGTTCCGCCGCGTCCGAAGCGGAAACCGGGCCGCGCCCGCGAAATGGCCTTGCAAGAGATGGAGGACGCCACCCGCCTGCTGGGCACCAACGCGGTCGTGGGCATCGACTTCGACTACGAAGTCGTCGGACAAGGCGGCAGCATGCTCATGGAATGCGCCACCGGCACCGCCGGGTAGTGGGTCAGTTTGAGCCCTTCCTGAACCACGCCGCTCCGAATCCCCACACCGCGACCGATTCCCCCCAAAACACACCATTTGGAATGAAGTTGACGATCTTAACCGCGTGCAGCCCCGCGACCACTGCCCCAACCACGGTCACCGCCGCGCACACACGGTAGAAACAGCAGCGCCGTCCCTTGCTGAACTGCCAGGCGAACCACGCCAGGATCGCGATGAACAGGATCGCACATACATGGTGCAGCACGTTGTTGCATACGAAGTTCAGTAGCGGCAGTAGCGGGACGATCTCCGGAAGTAGCGGGTTCTCCGGCGGTGGCGGCGGGATCTTCCAGAAGCCTTCGCCCTTCCCGGGCGCGAACAGCGCTGTCCCTACTGCGCAGCCCGCGGCCACGTTCGCTACCCAGTTCTCAAGCGCCCGCTCTCGCGGCTTGGTCAGATCTCGCGAGGTGGTAAGATACCCCTCGTAGGCGAACAGCCCCAGCCCGAGCGCGCACAGCACCCCCACGAACACATCGTGCATCTGCGTGCGATAGTACGCGCTCATCGACGGCCGTAGCGCCACCCCGGCCAGCCACCCGCCGATCATCAGCAGGAACGGCAGCGCCACGCCCAGCACGCCGATCGCCTTCCGCAGCAGCATCACGTCGATGATCTTGGCCCCGCTCGAGGCCGGTACGTTCTTGGCCATGTAGCCTCCTACGTTGAACTCGGTTCAGGCGTCACGAACGCGGTCCAGTCCGAGCAACCCTCATCGACCGCCCGCACTTTCACCTTCGTCGTCGCCTTCCCAACTGATCCGGCCGATTGTCGTCCCCCTCCCCGTCGGAGTCAAACGTGAACCGCGATTCCTTCGTCGCGTACGCCTTGACCGTCGTTGGCCCGCCCGTGCCAGGGTCGATATTGTGCGGCTCGATCTCGTAGAAGCTGGCGCCCGGGCTCGGCTTCAGAGCTCTGTTCTCACGATGCCGATGGCGTCCGTGGTGCAGGTTGGTCGGGGTCGGCACGTCTGACCGTGGGCACTCGCCCGCTGGCGAGCGGAACGTCGGATGGCAGCCTCCACCGGCCAGGACCGAGGCGATAACCGGGCAAGCGCCGGCCTCGGTCTGCTCGGGCGTTGAACGGCCACTGTTCGCCGGATGTGCTCTTCGTCGATTCCTGATCCTTCCCCGGTTCAACTGACCCACTACCCACACTAAGCAGACGTAGCGCCTTGAGGTATACTGGCTGACGATGCACAGAAAGCAAGATGACCAGAGGCGCGGCCCAGGACGGCCCGCCGCGGCCCCTGCCGGAGCGTGTGCCGGCTACCCCGGGGGAGTTGGCACGTATCCTTGTGACGACGCCTCCCAAGAAGGACTGGAAGCGCAATGGAAAACAGTGACCAAGCTGAACTTGATCTGTACATGGGGCGGATCGAGAATCACATCGAACATCTGCGGGGGTTGAGCGAGAAGATCAACAAGAGCGCCGAGGCCCTGGACAACGACACCTCAGTGACGGTGAGGATCAAGACTAAGTGTCATTCCAGATACAAAACGAAATAACCCGATACTTGTATGTCTTAGACGAGCTCGAAAGCGCACGGGATATGATCCGTGCGGGGTTCCGCGAACTCCAGCACATCAGCGAGCCTAATACGATCTACCACATCCCTCATCAGCTTCTTGCAAGCGGTTTCGAGAGACTCATGAAGTGTTATATATTATTGATCCACGAAGGAACTCACGAAACATACCCTAACGTATCAGAATTCGGACACGATCTGCATTGTCTTGTGGACACCATTCTTAGACGCTATTTTGGAGGAACCTATCAACCAGAAATCAAACTTGACTACAAATTCTTAGAGAATGACCCAACTATCCGAGAAATATTAAACATTCTGACGTTGTTCGGTAAAGCGGGAAGATACTTTGGGCTGGACTCAATTGCGGACACTGCGAGCCGGCTCGATGAAGAACGGGAATCACGGCTCGATCCAGACAAACAATGGAGAGATCTGGAGTGGGGCATCGAGGACCCGAGGCCGTACATTAACAACAGAGCAGCTCTCGAAAGGGACTACTTCCCAGTAGTGCACTCCACTTTGATAGCAAGCATGGAACGTTTCGTACGAGCTATTGCACGGCAGTGGACTCTCGGTGATCACGAAGACAAGGTTGATCGGATTGCTCTTACTGCTCCAATACTCAGCGGGATTCTCATCATACCGGATGACATGCTTGGACGCGCCGACTACCGTAGTTACTTCGCCCTTCCCAACCCTTACAGGAACATTCACAATAAGAGTGTTCGCTCTGAAGAGACAATCATGAGCGACGAAGCTTCCCCAGCAAGAGCAATCTCCCGAGCGGAGTTTGACGGGGATTGGCCATTTCGATCAGATCGTGTCATTGTCCAGCTTGTAAAGAACGTCCACTGTATAGTGAACATTTCAGGCTACGACTTTGCGCTCAACGGAATTGCGAAGACTCTTGGTTACCCTGATGTTTACGATGCTGGCGCGGCAGTGCTCGGCAAATCGGTCACCCCGTTCGTGACCATTGCTTTGTCTCTACGACTGGAGTAGATGGACATGCGATACCATAGCGAGCAAGCCGCCAACCCATCTGGGAACGGTTAACGCCACTACTCGTACCAGCATGCACATGGGGCGGATTCGCTAGCCCTTGCTCAGGCTCATTGCTCTCAATCGCCACTAGGTAGCCGCGCGGCGGCTATTCGGGTGTACTTTGGGATACCGGGAATGCAGATAACGCAGACCATGGACTCCGGCACGGGGTAGCGATCCAGTCACAGTCGGACAGTCACGGGAAAGATCTCGTGACCACCACGCTGGACAACGGTCTGCGGCTGGTACTGGCTCCGCTGCTGTCGGGTCACCCTACGGTTACCATCAGCGTCCGGGTAGGAGTGGGCCTGGTTCATGATCCACCGCAGAAGAGCGGGCTCGCCCACCTGTACGAGCACATGGTATTGCGACAGCGGGACGATCATTCGAGTTTCGGCAATGCTGAACTCGAAGCATTCGGCGGCACCTCCTGGGCATGGACCGGCGAGGATGCTACCCAGTACTACGTCACCGTTCCGGCCGATCAGCTGGAGGCGGGAGTCGACTGGATTGCGGACACGGTCATCGACGCGGACTTGCCGGCCGAGCATCTGCCGCACGAGCGCTAGGTGGTACTGCGCGAAGTGGACGAACGGACTCACGACCAACTACTCTTCCACACGACGAGAGCAGAGATCTACGGTTCCCACCCGTACCGTATTCCCGAACCGGGCTCGGCGATCCCTCGACAGTAGCTGCTATTCCCACCGCGATCTCCTGCACTGGCGCGGCACCTACTACGTGGCCAACAACATTACCGTCGTCGTAGCCGGCGGCTTTGATCCGAGCGTTGCGCACGACTACTTGCATGCCTCGCTCGGCGGGCTGCGGGCTGCGCAGATACCCGTGCTTGAGTTCGCCGACCCCCCCTTCGCCTATTGCCAGACGGGTGCAGATTCCCTTCCAGGGCACTGCGGACGAACTCGCCCTGGCTTGGCTCGGCCCTCGGTATACGGATTCCAATTTCCACGACTTGGTCGCCCTCGACGTTCACCGTAGCCCACGAACGGGACGATCAGGAGGAGTGGGCCTACGCGCTGCCCAGGAAGGACATCTGGCTCTACCCGCTCAGGCGCGACTTCCGCCGCCGACTCTGCGCGCCTCTGAATCCTCCTCCCCACCGGTAGACCGAATGTTTACGATTGGGGATGGTGGTGGACAACAGCCCGGCGGAGTCACAAGCCAGTCGCTGCGCCTCTGGCGGCGCCAGTTCCATCTGCGTCAGACCGTCCCTGAACATCCCAAGTAGTCCGCCCACGCTTGCATCAATCTGCGCCGCCGCTCGAACAAGTCGGAGCGCATGTAGGCGCCTTCGACACCCGCGACGACATGCGCAAGCGCAGCCTCGGCCAACTCTCTCGATTCGTCGTTCTCCGCGCACCAGGACCGGAACGACGTACGGAATCCGTGCATCGTGGCATCGATGCCCAACCCATCCAAAAGCGATCTTGTCGTCACGCTACTTAGCCCCTTGCCGGTCAGCGACGGAAACAGAAGGCCAGAGCCATCCGACAACTTCTGTGCTTCGGTCAGCAGCTCAAGCGCCCGCGTTGATAGCGGTACCCGATGCTCACGACCGGCCTTCATTCTCTCGGCCGGGACGGTCCAGACCCCGGCCTGGAGATCCACCTCGCTCCAAGTCGCCAGCCGGGCCTCTCCGGATCGCGTCGCGGTCAAAATCGTGTACTCCAACAGCAGCTTGGTTGCTGCCCACGCGTTGGACGCCCGAATCTTGGCAAGCGCTCCTGCCACGTCTCGATGATGCAGCGCACGCCGATGCCGCCTCATTGCGGTGCCGTTCTTCGGCAGCGCCTCCGAAATCGCGTCACCGGCCGGATTGTCGGTCCGATGGCCGGCGCCGATCGACCACCGCATCACCGCGCCGATCCGATGCCGCAGCCGCCGCGCCGTCTCCTGCCTCCCATCATTCCAGATCGGCGTAAGCACTGACAGCACATCGGCACTGGTAACGTCGGTGATCGGTTTCCCCCCGATAACCGGCGAGACCAACCGCCGGAACGATGAACGCCAAACATCGACCGTCAACGGATTGCGCCACGTGCCGGCGCGCATCTCAATCACGATCTCGGCCGCCTTGTCGAAGGTCGGGGTGGTGGATCGCATCCGTGGGTCGCGGCCCTGGTAGACGGCGCGAGCGTTTTCGAGCGCCGCTTCCCGCGCTTCGGCCAGAGTGACGATCGGGAACGGGCCGAGCCCGATGTTACATGGCTTGCCGTTGATGCGGAGCCTTTGGCTCCATGACTTCGCCCAGCCGCCTTGCGCGCGTGGCTTCACGAACAGGCTCAGACCGTGCCCACCGTGGCCGTCGCCGTAGCGCCCAGGTCGGTTGACGGTGCGGACGAAGGATGCGCTGAGCCTCTTCGGTCGCGTGTGTCTCATGGACGCTTCGTCGAGCTTCGAGGGTCACGTTCAGTTATCACTTTAGCGAGCACCATATGGGTGAAAATACGCGGAATGAGGCGAAACGTCAAGACACAGGAAGTACACCCCAAGTGCTTGTTATATTGTTACTTAACGGTACGATGCGATACACTCCGAAACACCAATGTTTTAGCCTGTTCGACTACGCGGTGCGGGAGTTGCGCTTCACCGACGCCGCCGCGCAGCGGCGCATCCAGGCGATGCGGCTGTGCCGGCGGCATGAGTGGGTGCGGGCCAGCCTGCAGAGCGGCGAGTTGAGTATGACCGCGGCGGGGCAGTTGGAAGCCACCTTTGCCGGCGCCGAGCGGGCCGAGCGCCAGAGCCATACCGGGCATCGGAATGTCGGTCAGGGTCGTGGCCACGATCAGGACCACGACTGCGCTGGCGGAACCAGGCAGCTTGGGCTGCCGGCAGCGCCGGGCGAAGCAGATGAGCAAGGAGAGCGCGAGCAACGATCGGCGCCGGGGGATGCACCGCCGGCCGGCGGGTGCTCCGGTGATGTGGCGACAGGGTACACGCCCGCGGTGCCGGTAGCGAGCCGCGCTGGTGCACAGGCCCCCGGCGCCGGGCATGCCGGCGTGTTGCTGCCGCGGCCGGAGTTGAACGGAAACGCGTCGCCGTTTCCGGCATCCTCCTGCGCTCCCGTTGCTGCTCACGGCGCCGGTGCGGGAGCCGGTGCCGGCTCCGCCGCGCCGTCATCGGACGAAGGCCCTGCTCCGCAACTTAACTTATGCCGCCGGCGGATCTTCCGGCATCGGCATCGACGCCCGAGCTCGTTCCCGAGCCGGTCGTGGCTCCATCGGAGTCGCGGCACACCGCTTCGTGCGCGCCGGAACCACTGCGGGATGATCCGTTTGTAGAGTTGTCGCCCGGCACGGTGTCGACGGCTCCACTGTTGCACCCGCAGCGCCAGCGCGAGTTGATCGAGCAGGCCGCCGGCATGAGCACACGCCAGGTCGCCAACCTGCTGGCCACCGCCGCTCCCGAGGTGCTGCCACCGCGCGACACACTGCGCGCAGCGGCGCCCGACCGCTACACATTGAAAGTGAGCATCGACCAGGAGTGCGAACAGAGCCTGCGCCTGTTGAAGGATCTCATGTCGCACGTCGACCCGCGCATGTCGTGGGGCGACTTGGTGGCGCGCTTGGTGCGCGATGCGGTGGCGCGGCACGATCCGCGCGGCGGCGGTAGCCGGCAGCGGCGGCGGCGCAGCGCAAGCAGCGCGGGTAACCCAGGTGCATCACCGCGGCGGGCGCCGAAAGAGACACGTGCCGCCGGGCCTGCGGGCGGGCCGGCTCAGCGCGTAGGCGAATCCTCAGAGCGGGCGCCGAACCGGACGCGTGCCGCCGTGGCGCCGCTGGCCCCGGCTCGGCGCACAGGGGGCGCGACTCCGGCGCCACCGGGCGACACCGCCGCTACCGAAGGGCAGCACCCGATCGGGGTGCTGGCCAGCGCTGTTCCACCGAGTCAGTCAGCGCCCGCCGCGCCTTTGGATGGCGCCCGTGCAGGTTGCGCGCCATCGGGCGCGCCCGCCGCTACTTCGGCGCCGCAGTCGGCGCCCGCGGCACGGTTGGATGGCGCCCGCGCAGGAGGCGCTCCTTCGGGCGCGCCCGCCGCTACCTCGGCGCCGAAATTCGCGTCCGGCGCCTTGGCGGATGGCCCCCTTGCCGGCACCGCGGTGCCGGGCACGCCAGTCGCTACTTCGGCGGCGGAGCCGGCAATCGGCGGGTCCCCTGACGGCGGACCAAGCAGCGCGTCAGCCGGAGCGGTCGCCGGAGCAGTGACCGGCGCATCGACGGCTGGCTTCTTTGCGCGGGCAGGCGTGCCGGGCGCGCCGGTCGCTACTTCGGCGCCGGGGCCGGCACTCGGCGTGCCCCCTGACGGCGGACCGAGCGGCGCGTCGGCCGGAGCAGCGGGCGGCGCCTCGGCGGTTGGCTTCTCTGCGCGCGCAGGCGTGCCGGGCTCGCCGGTCGCCTCTGCGGCGCCGGAGCCCGCCCTCGGCGTGTTCCCCGACGGTGGACCGCCCGAAGCGTCAGCCGGGGCAGCGGCACACCCGACCCGCGATTCTGCCCACAACCGCTGCCAATCTCCGCCTCGGCTCCACATTCCCGCGGCTGTACGGCGCCACGTCTGGCTACGCGACGGTGGACGCTGCTGTTATCGCGATCCGCTCTCCGGGCGACGCTGCACCTCTTCCCATCTGCTGCAGATCGACCACCTGTTGCCCGTCGCAGAGGGCGGTAGCCCGGAGCCGTCCAACCTGGTTCTCCTCTGCTTTGCTCATCACAGAATGCGCCACGGCTACGGTCCGGCTATGCCGCCGGAGTCCCCGATGTAGCGCCTCCACTGCGCCGGCTGGCGCGCCGCTCGACTGCGCTGGCCGACAGCTTGCCGGTGGCCCGGCGGGGATACCCTTCGCAGCGCCGCGAGCCCAGCGTGTATCTTCGCTACCGCCTCTTCAGACCTCGCCGATCGCTGTCGATGCGCTCACGCGCGCCGTTGTCGTGGTCTCCCGTCTACGATTGCCTGCCGCTTCCGGCGTTCGCACCCGTCTTGGCGCCACGGGTGGACTTTACGTAGGAAAACTGCTGGCCGTGCTGTTGCATCGCAGCTGCAAAGAACTCCTCCCGCTGCGCCCCGATCGCGTCGCCGTGTGGCTAGCCGCGCAGGGTTGCGAGTTCGCGGCGGAGTCCTGCGATGTCGTCCATGGTGGCGAGGTTCTCGACCATGCGCTCGGCAAAGGTCGAACCGCGCGCGCTGGCGCATCAACCTTCGGCGGAGCTGGCGCCACGGGCAGCGACACGCCCTTTCCCGCCCCTGAGCGCGCTTGCGCCCCGCAGCCGCGGGTCGAGCAGGTCCCTGAGCGCGTCGCCGAACATGTTCAGGCTGTAGACGGTGATGGTCAGGAACACGCCGGGCCAGATCGCCAGCCATGGCGCGATCTCCATGTAGCTGCGGCCTTCCCTGCTGAGCATGCCGCCCCAGCTCGGGACGCTCGCCGGCAGGCCAAAACCGAGGAAGCTCAAGCTGGCCTCGGTGATGACGACGCCGCCGACGTTGATACTGAAGATGATGACGACGGGCGCCATGATGTTGGGCAGCAGGTGCCGCACCAGCGTCACCCGCGTCGGCGTGCCGACTGCCTGCGCCGCGGTGAAGTAGTCGCTTTCCTTGATACCGATGACCGCGCCCCTCACCACCCGCGAGCCGGTAATGCCACCAGTCACGCCCAGGACCACGATGATCTGCAACACACCCGGTCCGGTAAGCGACATCACTGCCAGCAGTATGAGCAGGCCGGGGAAGGCCATCCAGGCGTCGACGACTCGCTGCACGACCAGGTCGAACCTTCCCCCGAGGAATCCCGACGTGCCGCCGATGAGCACCGCCACTGCCACGTTCAGGACAGTGGCTGAAAGTCCAACCACCAGGGACAGGCGGGCGCCGTAGATGAGTCGACTGAACAGATCCCTGCCGAGCTGATCGCTGCCCAGCAGATACTTCGCCGAGGGGCCGGTCAGCCGATCCTGCGGTGCCACTTCCGACACGCCGTAGGGGGCGACCTGGTCGGCGAAGATGGCCACCAGGATCAAGACCACGATGATGATCCCGCTGGCGACGCCCATCGGCTTCTCCCGCCACATCCTGGCGAAGAGATTCACCGACACCGGCCGATGAGCCTCGCCTGCGCCTGCTGCGCCGGCTACGGCTGCCGCGCCCCGTCTCCCCCCGCGCGTCACGCCGCGCCTCACCGGTAGCGGACCCGCGGATCCAAGAACGGGTAGAGCAGGTCGATCAGCAGGTTGATGCCCACGACGGCGCTGGCGTAGACCAGATTCGCCCCCGACACCAGCGGATAGTCGCGCCGGTTCAACGCGTCAATGGTAAGCCGCCCCAGCCCCGGCAGGTTGAAGATGTTCTCCATGATGACCGACCCGCCGATGAGCATCGGCAGCTGCATTCCCGCCAGCGTGACCACCGGTATGAGCGCGTTCTTGACCGCGTGCCGCACCACGACCAGCCGCTCGCGCAATCCCTTGGCCCATGCGGTCCTGATGTAGTCCTGCCTGAGCACCTCCAGCATCATCGTGCGCGTCATCCGCATGATGCTGGCCGACAGGGCCGTCCCCAGAATCACGGCGGGAATGAGGAACATCGTCAGGTTTCCCAGCGGATCGTCGGCGAACTTGATCAGACGCATGCGTGGCGCCCAGCTCCACCAGATCGGGGGGAAGATCATGACCAGGGTCCCCAGCCAGAAATTCGGCGTCGACAGACCGATGATGGCAGCCGACCGCCCGGCGTAGTCGGCCAACGTGTCCTGGCGAATCGCCGAGTACACACCGACCGGCAGCGCTATCAGCAGCCCGATGACGAACGCCATGGCGCCGAGCTCGACGGTCACCGGCAGTCTGGCCAGGATCTGCTGTTCCACCGGTTCACGGGTGAACAGCGATTTACCGAGAGAGCCACGCAGGAGCATGTCACCGACCCAGCGTCCATACTGCACGGGGACCGGCACGTCCAATCCCAGCAGACGCTCCATGGCCTCGCGGTCGATCGGATATATGTGATCCATCGTGCCCTGCATCATGTCGATGACGTCGCCCGGAACGAAGCGGACCAGCAGAAAGACGAGCATGCTCAAAATGAACAGCGTGGGGATCACCAGCAGCAGCCTTCTGATGACGTAAGCTCTCATATGGGACCTCTAAAGGCAGGTGGACGAGATGTGTGGGACGACAGTGGCACTGCCGCCCCACAGACCACTCGGATATCGAACGGTCGACGGATGCTCCAGCCTGGCGTCGCCCGGCTAGAAGCCCATCGCCGCCTTGAGCTCCTGGTCGATCCACGTGCGCGCGAAGACCTCGATGTACCGGCCGCCGCCGAGCGCGCCTTCGGCGCCGTAACCCTTGACCCACGGCTGATGCACGTTGAACGTCGGCGCAATCGGTCCCCAGAGTTCCCACACGTTCTCGATCACCATCATGTCCATCTGTTTGACCAACGGGATCACCTCGTCAAAGGTCGCGGCGAGACTGGCCCTCTCGTACAGGGTGTCATACTCCGGGCTATCAATGGCGGGGTTCCCTGCACAGTCCGGGCCGTGGCACCAGCCAGCCGGCCAGCCCATGGTCGCTATCATCGGATCGGCGTTAGTGCCGGCAAGCCACGAGAGCATCTCATAGTTAGCCGTGCCGGCGGGGCCGTTGGCCTGTAGCGCCCCAAATTCGGCACCAGGGGTGTTGACGACGTCGACCTGGACGCCGATCGCAGCCCAGTATGCGGCTTGTAGCTCCGCAAACCCCAGATCAAAGCGCTCGAAGTGGTTCAACTTGACCCGCAATCTTACGCCGTCCGCGCCGCGCGGGTAGCCGGCCTCATCCAGCAACCGCTCGGCCAGCTCCGGGTCATAGGCATACATGGCCTTGAGCTCTGGGCTCCACTCCTCGTAGGGGACCGTCATGCCCAGGGCCGCGTACGCGGGTGACACCCCGCCGCGCGGGGTCCAGTCGGACTGCCCCTTGTAGTAGGTGAGGTTCATGGTCTCGAGATCGAGCGCGTTCTGCATCGCCTGACGCACCCGGATGTCGTCGAACGGCGGCTTGGTTGTGTCCAGTCGAATAGCGGTGTTCGAGCGTTGAAAGAAGGTGTGCATTACCAGCTCGGGGTTGGTCCGACGCAGGCTGTCGGCCTCGTCGACCGCTTTCAGCTGCGAGGCGCCTGGCTCACCGATGTGGTCCACCTGGCCGGAACGCAGAGCGGCCAGGATGGTCGGCACCTCCAGGATCACCAGCGTCGTGAGGGTGTCGATATAGGGCAGTCGGTTCTGCGGGAACTTCTCGTCGAACCCCCAATAGTCCGGGATCTTCTCGTAGGAAATCGAGCTGCCTTTGACCCAGTCGACCAGCATGTAGGGTCCGGTGCCTACCAGGTCCTGCCAGTTCTCGATCGAGCCGTGTTCCTCGATGACCTCGGGCGGCTGGATAAGATTTGTGTACCAGTCCAGGATTAACTGCAAGGCTTTATAGTGTGGCCCGCTGAGCTTGAACACAACTGTCATGTCGTCGGTGGCCTCGATCGATACAATTCCCAGATCGGCGAGGGCGCCTACGTGAGCCGCGGGCTCGGTGAACTTGCCCATCCCCAAATTGCGGTGAAAGTTGTACTCGATATCCTTGGCAGTCAGCTCCCGACCGTTCATCGGCGCCTTATCATGCCAGCGCACGCCTTCGCGGATGTGAAAGATATACGTCAGCGGGTCGGGCTGCTCCCAGCTCTCCGCCAGCATACCACGCAGTGCGAACTCCGGCGCCACGTGGCCAGTAAAGTACGGGTGCTTGTTCCGGTCGATGGCCCAGTCAATGATGCCGAGTTTCTCGACGACGAGGCTCGTAATACTTCCGGCCCCGCCGCTGATCCAGGCGTCAACGGGGACGTCATCGGAATTTTTCCTGACCCAGATGAGTGACCCGCCGTAGCGCGGAGCCTCGACCACCATGCCGGTGGAGGGGTCGGTGACATAGACCTTGGCTGCGGTATCGGCAGCGGCTGCGTCACCACCCTCCTCCGCGCCACCGGCCCATATGCCGGTTGCGGTCAGGACGAGTCCAATCAGGATCGCCGCGTACTTTTTCACCATATTACTCATGGTTGTGTTCCTCACATCAAATCTGTTTTGAGCGCGCTGAATCCACTGCCGGTTCCCCGCTACATGACCAGTAAGCGAGGGCGACACCCTTTAGCGGCCGAGGCCGCTCGGTCCCGAGCCACCTTAGTCGCACGGAGATTTCATCTCTTGCCTCCTTTCACCTGGGCATGCCTCCCAACACCACGCGGGGTGGCGGTCGGACGCGGCACCCATCTGTGTGTGACTACCGGCGGGCGTCGCGACGCGTGCTGGTGTGGACTGGTGGAGTTCGGGGCCGACTTCGTCGGCCGTTAGAGTTAGACGCGCGGACGCGTGGCGGGTGTGCGCCAAGCGGATCGATGGTGCGCTCAGCACCGGGGCCGAGTGGTCGGCCGCTGCGCGGTTGCCTGAGCGGCTAGCTAGCGGCGCGCGGTTGTCGGGTTGTCGGGTTGTCGGGTGCGTTAGCGCTAGCCGGCAGCTGGGGTGGATGGCGTCAGTCACCATGCGCGGACGAGTGTAGCCGGCCGCCCATTTTCGTGCAAGCGGCCACCTAACTCGCTGCGCCAGCGCTAGCCGGCGGCTGGGGTGGATGGCGTCAGTCACCATGCGCGGACGAGTGTAGCCGGCCGCCCAGGTTAGTGCAAGCCTGCAAGCTTGGCACGCCTGGCACTACTCCTCACTGGGTATCCATCGCGGCTCTCCTGCCAGGGCACACGTCCCCCCGGTGCTCTCTGGCGCAGGGGGCCAAGGTTGCTCCCGGCAGGTTGCCTTGGCCGCCTGGGATTCCAGCAGGCCCTGCGACAACCTGAAACGGACGTCGAGATCCTGACCCCGGTTGAGTTTCTGCGGCTCGACGGCTTCGCGCCGTGAGGTGTCGTCGGCTGATGCGGACCGCTGCGAAGGGTGATCTCTGACCGGCACGAGTGGGAAGCCCTGCGTTGAAGCTCCTCCTGCCCGCGCAAGCCGTCCAACCGGAGGTCATCACCGTGGAGCAGCACCGGCTGGCCAGCCCACACTGCTGAACAGTCCTCACTTCTCCAGGGATGCACCCGTCCAGCTCCGCTCCATCTTGGTGAAATCCTGCCGGATGTCTTCGGCGACCTCCTCGACCTCCCTCGCTACCCGTGACTCGATTCCCAGCTCGCCTTCCAACGCCGTCGTCAGTGGCAACAGCAACCCCGCCGATGGCGATGCTACGATAAGCTCCCTCAGCCACTCCGGCCCAATCGCATGGCCGAGCCATTGCAATGCATCAAGAATCTCTTTCGGGAGAACGGTCATATCCGGAAGCAGCGCAAGGATCGTCACGACATCCCGCTCGCAGGCGGACGGGTTCCCACTTTTCAGCATCGCCAGTGCCCGAATCAGATAACCCCGCCATCGGGTTTCCGTCGATTCCATTCCGAGATCGTGCGACGCCTCGCTTGCTTCCAAGTGGCGCACGACTTCATCCCACGCGACCAACGCCTCGTCCGACCGGTCCAGTAGACCGAGTACTATACCTTTGCCGAATTGGGTCAGTTCGGCCGGCGCGTAGTACGACGCCATAAAACGGACGAGGGCCTCGATCAGGGGGGCTGGTCCGCTGGCTCGCCGCATGAGGTAGTAGATGTTGTAGAGTCGCTCGGTCAGATAGTACAGCTTGCGCCGGGGGCTGCCGCCGGTCACCTCGACCGCGCCGCGGCCAGCGAGCCGCGCGAGCTGTGCACTACACTGGCTAGTGTCGAGCCGAGCCCGGTCAGCGATCTCGCGTGCTGGCGCCGGCTTCCACAGATCGGCCAGGGCGAGATATACCCGCCGTTCCTGCGCCGCCAGCGCTTCGACATGGCTCCTGAAGTACTCGGTATGGTCGTCGATCAGATCGAGCAGGCCGGCCATCAGTTCGCTAAACGACAGCCCGGCCCCGAACCGGGCGAGGATGGCGAGCAGCCGGGGGCTGCCGCCGGTCAAAATCTGCAGCGCCCGAATCGTATCTGGCGCGCGGCGCCGGCCGGAGACAGACTCCCACTGACACCGGTGGGAAACGAGGGCTACTTTGGGTTAGCTGTTGTAGCTTGGAAAGTGTGTACGCATACACTCTTCGATCCCAAGGTAACGAGATAGTTTGCGGACGTGAAAGATATGTACTTCTGGATTCGATCTTCCGTGAGCGCCTTTCGGGAAGCCCATATAGATCCGTTCATTGTATATAATCCACTTATGGTGTTTCTTCTCCTGCACCTGGAAGCTCGGAGCACACTCTCGAAGAGCTTCGAAAACGGCACGCTCTCTTACCTCAGCCACACAATTCTCTATGTTGTCACGCTGGAACCGGGACGCCGAAGCTCTGCTTGATGTTTGACTGCCGAGGCTGGCGGTTCGAAGCTCTGGCTCTTGGCCCGCGAAGGGTACTATTGAATTTGACCTTGCAGTAGGGTGGATTCTTTGAAAGGTGGGATTCTATTGCCGGCTGTAACTCTGCCAGAGTATCATCGTCTGTCGTTTTGACGAACTGCTCAAGTATCGTTCGGAAGTCGTTGGCGTTGGAAGTCGAGTGTGCTATATCTATGCACACTTTGGCTAATGATTCTACCCAGTTATCTTTGGCACTTTCGAGGTTGCTTCCTTGCGCTGCTAAGCCTCCAGGATACACACCGTCGATCCAAACGGAGTCGTCGGAGACATAAGCAAGAACCCAGCCTAGTACGTCAACCTCCATTCGATCACCGTACTGATTAGAAAGCACTTGACTAACATTGAATACCAGTGCCCAGCGTTTGCCACTAGGCGTCCATATAGTCGGGGGCTTTGCCATATCTTGCCTCCGTATAAATTAGGTCAGCAGCATTTGCGTCTCTAAGGTTGACCCACGGCAACCCTTACATAATACTGTTGGTGGCGCAAGCTAGTCTACTGTCATTTGGTAAGCACCTATGGTATAAGGAGTTACTGACCAAAGGGAGGCTAGCATTGGCCCTGTTTCTGTGCTATCGACAACTAAGAGCCTTTTGCAGAAACTCTGAACCTCTGGAGCGGTGCTGAAGAGGTTGGGGACGTGAGAACAGGATGAGCGGTTTGTTGCGTAGCTTGGACGATATTTTGCGGCGTAGAGCTTCAGCAGCGTCTCAAGTCGGCCAGATTCCGCCGGCCATGCGCCGTCGGTGAAAGGGTGCGGACAGAACGGTGCCCTATCTCCTGCTGGAAATCAGCTTGGCTGCGGCGCTACGTGGGCGGAAATAGAGATCTGCTCAGTTCACGAAGCGCAGCAACTGTCCGCGGTCAACGCCAGGATGCCGAACATCAGGTGGCATAGCACCTTGCGGTGCCCGCGCACGCGTACCTGCCGGGCGCCGAATTTGTCCTTCAGCCGACCGTTGACGCGCTCCACCGTCGACCGCTCTCGGTAGCGCACGTCGTTGGCGTCCACGTGGCCGACGGTGCGCCGCGCTTTCGCCTCCTGCTGCGGGTCCCGTTTGAGTGTGGCACTGTTGCGCGGATTGACATCGATGATCGGCACATGTCCGAGTGACTCGCTGTGCGCTCTGATCTCGGCGGCATCATAGGCCGCGTCCATCAGGTCATACAGGTTGGTGACCCGGGCCGCGGTCATGGTGGCCAACGGAATCGCGACTTGGCTGTCATGCACCGAGGCCGAGGTCAGGATACCACTGATCGGAATCCCGCCGTCGGCCACATCGAGATGCAACTTGTAGCCGATCCAAGATTCCTTATAGCCCTTGGCGTCGCGTTTGGTGCCGACATCACAGCCGTGCGGCAGGTCGTCGAGCATCTCCGGCAGCGTCATCTGCTGCTGGCGCTCAAGACGGCTCGGCTCGGGGGGCCGTTCCTCGCCCTTGCGTGGGCGTCCGCGCTTGCGTTTCGGCTTGGCCGCTTGCTTTGGCTTCGGAGTCGGCTTCTCGCGCCCCTCGATCGCCGTCGCGTCGCGTGACACGTGACCGACCAACTGCTCCTGCATGGTGTCCGTGATCAGCGCCTCGTGTAGGCGGCTCGGCAAGGCCCCTCAGCGAATTCGGCAAAGGCACGCGAGAAGGTCGCTTCGCTGGGCAGCGCGCGGATACTCTCCCAGCCGCACAGACGGCGTAGCGCCCGGTCGTTGGCCAAGCGCTCGCGCAGCGCCCTCGTAGTGTCGATCTGGAACACCGCCTTGGCGATGAAGGCGCGCGCCAACGCCGCCCGATCATGTTGCGGGCGACCGCGCAGGGTACGACAACAGGGCAGATGTTGTTCCACCCGGACCAATTCGAGCACGGTGATGAACGACTGGTAGCGTTCTCCCAGGGGACCGAGGTCTTGTTCGATTGTCAGGAACGAAGCCAAGCTGGATTCGTTGACAGTGAGACGATACGCATTGTCGAGCGTCAGGTAGGGGCTCCAACCTCCTTCGGTTTCGATGAAATCAACGGACACCTCAGCGATACAGTCGCCTTCCCGTACGAGACGGGTCATCTTTCGGTGGCTCATTCAACCTCCGCATATGGTGCGCCGGCCCGTCCCGTCAAGCGTACCGGCATGGACCGCATGGACGGGAGCCGCCCGATAGTGCTGGCGCTGACGGCCCGGTGCGTTTACCCATCTTCTCGAAGCTCCGGTGCCACGATGAAGCGAGTAAGTTCGCAGACCTTCCCGTCGAGGCAGATGGGGGGGCGATTTCCACCCAATCCCCCCTTGGGGTTTTTCATCCTCCGAACCGTCTCCTCATCCGTCCCTGACATATACACACTTGCTTTCCCAATCCTCGGGCGATCCGAGCGATTCGGTGGAGAGCGATGAATCATATCCTGGTGCCACACGATGACGTCTCCCGGATCCGTTTCAATGGGGACGACGTCGCTCTGCGAAAATCCGTGTCTGAAAGGGTCCACTTCGGTCAGGATCTTTCCAGTGTGCTCGTGTTCGAGGCGGCCGAGTACATGGGATCCGGGGATCAACTCCATACCGCCATTGTCGATCCCGGCCGCATCCAGACCCAACCAGAAATCGAACAGTACCGGCACGGGAATCCCTCCGGAACCGTCGAACGGACTTGCGTCCTGGTGCCACGGGACTTCGCCGCCGCACCGAGGAGGCTTCATGAAGAAGCCGCCCCCATTGAGCGGGAAGATATCCGGTCCAAGCGCTTCCATCGCCAGTGCGATCAGCCGTGGGTGCGCGGCAGCGTATCTCCACAACACGGGATCACGGAAGGAGATCTCATTGATCCAATCAAACCGGCGGAGGGGGTCCGGGTGATCTCGGTACGATTCGTTTTGCACATCTACGATCAGTCGGATCTTGTCCCGATAGTAATCGATGTGACGCGCCACCTCACGCAGCCGGCTTTTGCATATCTCCATGTCCGACGCGCTCAAGACGGCTTTCTCCACGAAGTAGCCTTTCTCGATCAGTTCGTCGCGCTTGGTCATCGTTGAAAGGCCCCTTTCCGGCTGGTCGCCTGGACAGACTAGCGATTGGAGGTGGAGGGCTGGAAGGCGGCGGCGCGCTCGTCGGGGGCGGTGGCGGCGAGTTCGGTGGCCGGATCGCCGGCTATGCGGGTGGCCTGCAGCACGCGCGGCTCGGCGCGATCGTAGGGCCGCGCCCGGTGCAGTGCGCAGCGGTTGTCCCACACCAGCAGGTCGCCCGCCTGCCACCGGTGGCGGTACACCCGCGGCGGCTGGCACGCGCGTTGCAGCAGATCGTCGATCAGCGCCTGCGCGTCGGCATCGTCCATACCGGGAATGCGATAGATGTGGCGCGCGATCTGCAGTGCCTTGCGCCCGGTCACGGGATGGGTCTTGACCAGCGGGCGGATCGGCGCGCCCTTGTCGTGATAGCCGTAGCCGGCGCCGGTATCGACCAGGTGGCCGATCTTCGCCTGCGACGCATACAGGGAGTGATAGGCGGACAGGCCGGCGATCCGGTCTCGGGTCGCGGCGTCGAGCGCGTCGTAGGCGGCGCGCATGTCGGCGAACTCGGTCTCGCCACCGCTCGCCGGCACCTCGACGGCGGACAGCAGCCCAGCCTTCGCGGACAGCGGCATGTAGGTGCTGTCCATGTGCCAGCCCTCGTTGCCGCTCAGCACCTTGAAGCGGAAGTCGTCCGGCTGCAGCAGGGTGCCATCCGGTTTCTTGTTGCTGAACAGCGGCGCTTCGATGCCGTCCTCCCGCAGCAGCTCGATCGCGCCGAAGCGTTTGCCGAAGGCGACCTGCGCGGCGGCGCCGAGATGCTGCGCCGGGAACACCAGCACGGCGTACTCCAGGAACGCGTCCTCGACGGCGCGCCACGCCTGGCCGCCGAGGCGGTTCAGGTCGATGCCGGTGATTAACGCGCCGAGGGTCACGCCCTCAATCGGTTCAATGGTGGGTCTCATCAGGTCACCTCCCGCAAATCGTGCTACATGATCGGCGATAGGGCCGCCCATTTCAATGCGTCGATGCGATCGCGGCCCGAGCGGCGCAAGAGCCCCACGGAATGCCGGTCAAGCATGCCGCTGTTCGTAGCGGCGCTCGATCCACTTCAGGAAGCTGGCGCAGGCGAGGGTGATGACCACGTACAGCACCGCCGCCGTGTTGAAGGGCGCGAACGGCAGAAAGCTCGCCGACTGGAATTCGCGCATTCTCTGGGTGACGTCGCGCACCGACAGGATCGACAGGAGCGACGTGTCCTTGATCATCGCGATGAATTCGTTGCCGAGCGGCGGCACCACGATGCGCAGCGCCTGCGGCAGGATGATCAGCCGCGCCGACAGCCATCGCGACAGCCCCAGGCTCTGGGCCGCTTCCACCTGTCCCTTGGGGACGGCTTCGATTCCGGAGCGGAAGATCTCGGCCATGTAGGCGGAATAGCCGATCGCGATCGCGATCACCCCGCGCGTGAAGTTTGGCAGATCGATGCCGCCGCCGGTGGCGTCCTTGACCGCACCGGAGAGCGGCAGACCGATGTACAGGATGATCACCAGCATCGGAATGCCGCGAATCGTGTCCACGAAGAACTCCGAACCCACCGCCAGTGGATGCAGCCCGTGCAGGCCGCCGCCGAAGGTCAGGATAAGCAGCAGGAGGCCGATGACCGAGAACGCCAGCGCGGCGGTGCGCGCGCGCTCGGGCAGGAACTTGGTTTGCCAGATAACCGGATAGCGGCCGTCGTGTGCGGAGACCGGCACGAATGCTCCGGATACGCTGTCGACGGCAGCGATCTGTTGCAGCGCGGTCGCCACGTCGGGCGCGCTCCGAATGCGCACCGAAGCGCCATCGCCGCCCTCGTATTCGCCGAAGCGGATGACATCGGCGACCGCCTGCGGAGTGCCCTTGACGATCGCGATCCGGGCCTCGGTGGACCCCACCATGACATATTCCACCCGCGGCTGCGCCCAGAACAAAGCCGCTGCCGCGAGCAGCAGGAGACTGATCGCGCCGAAGATCGGAATCGTCGCCCGCGAACTCCGCAGGCTCTGCAATCCGGTCCAGGTCAGACCGAGCACCGCGGCCAGCAGATACGCGAACACCGCGGCCCGGAAGGTCACCGCGATCCCGGTGGCGAATCCCCAGTGGCTGATGAACACCAGGTAGAACAGGGCAGTGCCGGAGACCGCCTCGAAGCCCCGGATGCAGCCCCGGCGCAGCGCGCCCGCCGCCCATGCCGCCGCCAGCGTGAAGGCCACGAACAGCAGCCCGTACACCGCCAGGCCGATCCGGAATCGCTGCGACACCAGCGGCAGCACCTCCGCCTTCAGCGTCCACGGGCGCGCGGCGCGGTCAACCAACTCCGAGGCGGCTGGGTCGAGCGAACGGAACAGCACCGACTGCACGAACGGGTCGGTGAGCGGCGGAACCGCCAGGATCAGCACGATGACCAGCGCATGGATCGGCAGCGCCAACCGCGCGGCCGCCGCCAGCCAGCGCGGCGCCGCAGTGCCCATCGCCCATCGGCGCGCGGCCAGGAAGCCCGATGCGAGCAGCGCGAGCAGGAGCAGGAAGCCGACCAGCAGCGCGGGCGCCCCCGGCTCGATGCCGATGATCGCCTTCAGCGAGCGCAGGTACTTGCTCGACGACGCGAACAGGAACACCAGGAACGGGGCCGCCGCCAGCAGTACCAGGTTGCTCGGGCGGATTCGTTTCAGGCTCACATGCTCCCCTCGCGCGCGTAGCCGCATCCTGGGGCCCGCGCGCGGCAGTTCCGGCGGGTCCGGCGGATCCAGCGGGTCCGGCGGAACTGCCGGGTCCGCCGGACCCGGCCCGTCAGTCGCTCCAGTACTTGGCGATCAACTCGTCGAGGGTGCCATCTTCCTTGATGGCGGCGAGGCCCTCGTTGAACGCGTCGACCATCGGTTCGCCTTCCTGGAACACGATGCCGAGCGGATCGGCTTGCAGGCCGGTAACCCCGATGGTGAGTTCGCCCGCGAATTCCTGCTCGTAGGCAACCCCCGAGGTGCCGTCGATCACCACCCCGTCCACGTCGGCGTTCTGCAGCGCCAGGATGGCTCCCGCGAACGCGTCATACAGGCTCACGTTGTCGCGCCCGACCAGCTCTTCCGCCAACTGGGCGTTGGTGGTCGCGGTCTGCGCGGCCAGTTTCCGCCCGCCCATCTTGAAGTCGTCTGCCGTCAGTTCGGCATCCTCCACCCGGACCAGGATCGCCTGGCTCACGACCAGGTACGGCTCCGAGAAATCCATCGATTCATCGCGTTCGGCGGTGATCGACACGCCCGATACGACAAGGTCGAATTCACCCTGCTGCAGGGCGGCGAAGATGCCGTCCCAGGCCGTGTTCACGAATTGCGGTACGCAGTTGATGCGCTCGCACACCGCGTTCAACATGTCGACGTCGAACCCGACGATCTCGCCGGTCGCCTCGTCGACGGTCTCCATCGGCGGGTAGGTGGCGTCCGTTCCTACCTTGAGCACCTGGCCTTCCAGGTCGGCGGCATGGGCTGCCACCGCCAGCACCACGAGCAAGCCTGCCGTGGCAACGAGCTGTCTAAATCTAAACATGGCTGAACCTCCTGCTGCCGCCCTAGCGTTCGGCAGCAGTCGAATACTGGACTCTCTCATGCGCATCGGCAAGCGGGCAGGTTCGATCCGGCAATTCTCGGTGAGCGGCCGTAGCGGCCTGGAATGAGGCAATCTGGCGGCATGACGCGGCCCAGGAGATGACAGGAAGGCACTTTTGCAGGATGAGGCAGTCGCCGGACCGCCAGAGCCGAGGGCGGAGCGTTGGAGCGAGTGACTGCCGAAGCGGCCGGGCGCAAACCGGTCCCACTGCGCCAAGTTTCAGACTTCCTGACCTCAGCCGGAATCGGATGACACGTCGAGCGGCGAATCGTCAGCCATCTCGTAGACCAGCCTGAGTTGGGTGCCGGGATAGATCGTGCGGGTGGCGTTGAGTTCCTCAATCAGGGGAGCGAGCATGCGGTCGCAGGCGTCGCTGCCGAGGCCGAGAAGCTGTATCCGCAGGATGTCGTGCGCAGGCTCGGGGATGATGTTGGCGTCGGAGGTCAGCAACGCGCGCAGCAACCTGCGGGCGTTCGGTTTCTTGCCCTGGGCGCCGATCACCGGCGCCATCATGCGGGTCTCGGCGCGATAGGCGATCATCCGCACCACGTCCATGAACAGCCGCCCGGCAACCGGCAGGGCGTCCAGCTTGTCCTGCTCCGACAAGTCGCCAGCGCGGACATGGGTAGGCGTGTCGACGCGCTGCTGCTGGAGCTCGTCCAGTTCTCCAGCAAGGGCGTTGGCGTCAGCTGCAAGGCGGTTGGCGGTGTCGGGGTCGGGTTCCTGCTGTGCCGGGACGAGACGATTGCGGACTGCTGCCAGGCGGCTGCGCACCCGCCTGATGGTCTTTTCGAGGGCGCGGCGCACGGGGTTCACCACCTGCGCGTCGGGGTCAAGCGGCTCCAGGTCATGGGTGGGCAGAGAATCGAGGTTGAACTGCTCGCGCAGGTACTTGAAGAAGTTCTCCTGCGACCAGCGCGAGAACATGGCGCCGGCGACCTGCACCAAGGGCATCTGTGGGTGGGAGGTGATCACCGGCACCTGCCGACCGTTGGCTAGACGGCGCCGGATCTGGCGGACCGTGAGCCCGTTGCGCAGTACTATCGGTTTCTCGGCGAGGTCAACGGTTGTGGCACTGGTTGCAGCGGGCCCATGGATCAGTACTTCAAGGGTACGGAAATCCTCCTCCGGCCAGTCCTCGCCCTTGAAGTTCTTGTGCCAGGTGATGCAGGCGATGCCGCGCCGGGCCAGACGCTTGAACAGGTCCGGGCTCCAGCCCTCGCGGTCGAACACCAGGGTAAGCGCCGGCGCGCCGGCCTGCGGCTTGGTCAGGTCGGGGGCCGCGTGCGGCACCACGCCCAGTTTCACCAAGTGGGGCACCACGTCGTGCTCGATCGCCTTGACCAGCTTCGGGTCCAGCGCCTTGTGCAGGCACAGCAGGGGCGCTCCGCCGAGGGCGTTGACCCAGTAGCTCACGGAGGCCGGCAAACACAGCTTCTGGCGCGCGACGAAGTGTTTCGGCAGCCGACCGTTGCGCCCAGTGTACACTTCCACGTGGCCGTCCACGGCCAGCGTGGCCCAGTCGTCGTCGTGCGCGGTGGCCCAGCTGCGAGCCAGTTCCGCTTGCCAGTCGCGCACGGTGTGTTCGGCGCTGGTGAGCAGCCGCAGCTTGCGGCGCAGCGTCTTGGGCTCGGGGCCGCGGTCGAGGCCAAGGATGGCGCCCCACTCGCCGGGCGCCTGGTAGCGGAGGGCCTCGGGATTACGGACTCGGGCCAGCGTCAGGCAGGCGACGAACAGGAGGATGGTGGTCAAGCCATAGAATCCGGCGGGCAGGCGGAACAGGCGGTTGGCGGCGTCGAGCAGACCCTCGCGCAGCAGCATCGGCAGCGCCGCGAGGACGCCGCCGCGAGCGACGCCGTGGGCTGGCTCAGCGAACACCGGCGTGGCCTCGGTCAGCAGGCCGGCGCTGGCAAGCGTGCGGCGCTCGACGTCGCGCGCCGTGCGACCCATGGGAGCGTGCTTGTCGCGGGCATCGCGGGTGGCGCGATCAGTTGCGGCCGCCGGTTCGGTGTTTGCGCTGGTGGGGTGATCGGTGGCCACCTGCGGAGCGTCCACGACTGCGGCGAGCGCAGGCGCGGGGGCGGCGATGACGCCGGCGCGCCGGTTCTCGTTGAAGGTGGTCGGCGGGATGCCGAGGTGGCGAGCGCAGGCGCTGCCGCTCATCCCGGAAGCGAGCAGTGCGGTCGCCTTGGCGGCCATCTGGGCGTCGACGACGGTACGCCCGCGCCGCCGGCGCGGCTCGAAGAAGGCGTCCTCGCCGTGCTCACGGTAGCGTTTGACGGCGCGTGCGAGGGTGGGACGGGAGATGTTGAAGGCAGCCATGATGTCGGCTTGGCGGACGCCGGAAACGACGTGCAGCTTGGCGGCGCGGAGCAGCATGGCGCGGCGGTCGTCGGCGGGGTGGCAATCGAAGGGTTCGAGGTTGAAGAAGTAGTAGGTGATGCCATCGCGGGTCTGCATGGCGTAGCGGTCGCCGATGGGAGTGGCATCAGGGAGGGAGAAAGGGAGCGAGAGGACCATGGCAGTGCTCATATTATGTATCATTGCACTTTGCCTGATCGGGAGAAGGATGTCAAGCGGAGATCGCACGTGAGAGCAAAAAAGGAGCCTGAAAAACGGGGTTATTGGAGCATTTTGGGGTTACCGGGGAAGCCCGTCAGCGCACCATGTCAGGAAGTCTGAGTTTGTTGCGGGTTGTCGGCACGCGGTACGACGGAGGCGTACATCAACGATAGAGTCCATGAACTACCGACACTCATAAGGGGACAACGGCCGCGGCGGTGAGTTCATGCGCACCAACACCTGGTCCCACGAGGAAGGCGCTGCCTACCTCCGTCTTCCGTTCGTCTGTATCCATGGAGATGGCGCCGGTGGGCACCGGCGGCACCGGCCGCACCGGCGGCACCGGCGGCCAAGGGGTTGACGGCCAGTCGCCTCTGGATTAGCTTGGGACGCGAGGCGGCAATGAGCATCACCTTCGAGATCACCGGTAACGGCGCCGACGGTGCCGCACTGTACCGCGAAAAGGTCGACGGTTGCCCGGTGGACCGCGTGGTAGAGGCCTCCGGCTCGGGGTTCTACGCGATTAGCACGGTCGTCGGCGATCTGGTGGGAAGACCCCGAGATGAGGAACGCCTGAAGGGCCGCCGAGGCGGCAGCGCTGGCCGCCCATCGGTTCATGTCCCATAATTAGGATAATCATCATGGCTGATACCCTCCCCATGTACGTTTACGTTGGAAAGCTATACCAAGCTCTCGCAAAAAGACGCCCCTACGTCACCTATAACCGAGACGAGTCGCATGCTGGCGTGGTGGTCGCCGCAGGATTCCGATACGCAAAAGAGGACATCGAAATTTTGTCGCATCGTCTAGACTCTGATGTATACGGTCGAGTCGTGCGCGAAGCTTCTGAGACCTTCTTGGAAAAACCAGGGACCAAACTATCAGTTCTGGTCGAAACCGATATAGACAAAGATCACCCCATGCGAGAATTATCGCGGGCCTATCCGGCTGTGGAAATTCGACGCGTTCCTAAATCGTTACAAAAACTTTACAAATGCAACTTCATGACGATGGACAAGTTCGGGTACCGATTCGAACCGGATCGCGACTCGTGCAATGCCACGGTAGTTGTCTACGATGAAGACCACCTTGGCTTGTTGCGTGTGCTGCGCCAGTTGTTCGCCAGCCTGCGCGAAAGATCAGCCGTCCTCAATTAGATCCTCCTCGACACGAGACCATGTTTGTGGCGATTTGTCAGATAAACGTAGCGCTAGGGCTCGTCTATCTAGGTCTGCGTTCCTGGCGATACCAAACGCGCTTTGCCAATGCAATAACTGAGGCTATTAAGGAGTGTGGATGTGATACCATGGACGTTCAATCGCAAGAGTACGCTTCGCTTACTAGTCGGGACCCAACCTTCTCCAAGCATCACCATCGTATCGCCAAATACGTGGCAAATATTCCTGGTAACGATTTACCGGAGTCCTGGGCCCGCTTCCTGTCAGTATCCAATACGGAGGTTTCACGAGTCTACGACTGGTACAACAGGGGAAGGGACAAGGTCGTTATCCTCGTAACCATGGTGGTATCGCCGATCATTTTCCTATGGTGGAGAGCTCCTGGAGCCACTATTTTTCTTGCGCTCGGGCAGGTGGCGGTGATTGCATTAATCGCATTCGCCTGGACGGTAGAAAAGATAGCCCAGAAAAGAATCAAAAACGGCGGTCTGTATCTACTCCGGAGGATGAACGAAGCTTCCGCCGAATCACAGGCTCAGCAAGTTGCCGGCGCCGCGCGCCCGACAGAGCTCGGCGGCGGCCCGGCGGGAAGAGCTGCCTATCCCGAAGGATGAGCCTTCTCGCTCCATGATTCCGACCTTCGGTGACCCGCTGGACCCGAACGCTCCGACGACGATGCCGGAGGACCAGGCGACCAGCTTCGTCGCGCTCGAGAGCTACGAGGACGATGTCGACCGCCGTCAGGTGAAGATCGGCGAGTCGGTCATCGACGTGGAAGGGAGCCAGTAGGCTTAGAACATCTACGAGGTCGTGCTTACCGCGCTCGAGGATGAGATCAACGAGCGGACCGGGAAAACCGGCCCGGAGAAATCCTCCACGCCTGAACCACGCATCACGAAGGGCCGGTCCGCAGGACTCGACCTAACCGAGAAGGTCGCGGAAGGTCTGTTCCAGCTCTCTCAACCTATCGCGCCCTTCCACATACTCCCTGAGGACGGCGGTGATGCTACCCAGCCACCCGGGGCCAGTCCGTGGGCCTCCCTGCCGTCGGGACGGCCCAGCATCAAGCCTACGGTGCACCTGCCGCTGCGACTTCGAGAGCCTCACTTGGTGATCGGTAAGATGTCGGCCTGGCAACGGCTGCACCTTACTCCCCGGGTCGGCCACAATCACCGACGAGAGGGCTGCCAGCCGCCTCGGCACTCTCATCTTGATTGT
Organism: Spirochaetia bacterium; assembly: GCA_965262935.1. Taxonomy (GTDB): domain Bacteria; phylum Spirochaetota; class Spirochaetia; order SZUA-6; family Bin103; genus Bin103. The sequence continues at coordinate 5,575,985 of OZ253572.1, forward strand.
CGCTGCCGATGCGCAGGGCAAGGTATCGAGCAAAGCCAGGACGGCGCGCCAGGCAGTGGCGTACATCGCCATGCTGTACCGAATCGAGTCGGAGTTAACAGCAGGTCTCGGATAGGACGATGGCGTGAATACTGAATATCAAAGGCTCCGTTGAAGAATTCATGATCACCGTCAAACTCTATGACTGCGCCAGCATACTTGTCGGCATAGTGTGCCCACATGGTCAATGATTTCCATGTCCTCGACAGACTCAGGAATCCGATTTCACGATCCAGAGCTCGGCGCAGTTCGCGGAAGTGATGATCGCTACAACGATCTTCGTCAATTTCCGTATGATCAACTTCAAGAGTCCTTCGAGGCGTTCTAAGGTTAAACTCGTAAGACACCTGACCCTGCGGCTCATGACCTTTTGGCACCGCAAGACGCGGAACCAATTCAAACGGATCGTTAAAGTCTCCCGGTTGCGTGAACCGGACCTTATAGTCGATTATGATTTTCCTTAATCGATCAATAGAAACGTACTTGTATAGACTGCTACTCATCGGACAGACTCTACCCCTTTTCCCCTCCTCCGTCTACACAAAATCCTTAGATGCCCAGGGAATAGGCGATCTCCCCTCCTTCGTGTTGGGGTCAGGAGCCAGGTCGTTAGCATTCTCGAATACTACCTCCATTTTCTTAATCTTAATCGTATATGATGTCGTTCCTGGTCAGTCATTCGCGCGCTCATCTTCCTATAGTGCTCGAGCTGGACTTGTCAATGTCCACAATTGTATTGCTGGTAGTTGCTACCGCGTAGACGCGTCGCCAGCGTGTATGGTAGCGATAGGCTGCGAAACGGCCCCCAACCCAACCCTACTGCCCTAAAACCTTACCGGCGCTTGGGCATCAGGGTTATAGGTATGGGCAACTGGGTTATGGTTGCCCCGCAAGACAGCGCTTCGGCCAACGTTACCGTACACGGCACAGATCGTTCCTCCGAAGCAGCCGCCTGTGGCTATCCTGTATCTGTCCTCCGGCATGAGTAGAGTAGATCTTGCCACGCGGCCTGCTGATGAGATCTCGGTTCCCAAAGTCCTGGTGCAGCGACAAGTCGTTCGAATACAACAGGCGTGCGCCGCTGACCTGCGCCAAGGCGAGAACGTGCAAGTCATTCGACTGGCAAGCGCCTGCATCCTGCAACTCAGCCATCCTTGCCTCAATCTCGTGGACGCTGAAGATTAGAATTCTCCCTGCCTGAACAGCCTGTTGTCTCCAGATCCGGAATCTCGAGTCGTTGTCGAGTTCCTCAAGCAGCTTGCCGCCGGCAACGAGACGTATGCCTCCTGAATTGATCCAGGCAAAGAACGCTTCTCCAGCCGGAGGGCGGCGCTTTCCAAACACTTGATGAGCGACATCGGCATCGAGAATCGCACACACCGACCTACAGTCCCAAAGATCTTCGCGTCTCGTCCATGAAGAACTGCCGGTAGCTGTCGGGTGCATCCAGGATATTGCCCTCGCCATCGATCCGTAGCGAGTGAATGCGCACGTCCAGGCGGTCACGCTCGAAGAACAGAATGGAGACGTCGTCCGGTTGCAGCATGGTGGCGTGGTCTCGCACGTCAATCCGCACGCGATCGAGCAGATGGTCACTGTGGGTTTCCACCACCACCTGGTGATCTCGATTCGCACTTTGGCAGAACAAGCTGCCGAGGGCGGCTTGGGCGCTCGGATGGAGATGCACTTCCGGCTGCTGCAACAGCAGCAGTGGAGCCTCTTCCCGGCGCAGGGCACGGGAGATCTCGATAATGACCGGCAACACCTGACTGACGCCGTAGCCGACATCGATCAGGTTCCGCCGCGGGCCTTTCAGCTTCCCGCCGCCCTTCCTGACCTGTACTTGAAACGGTTCACTTTCCTTGCGTCCAAGTTGCCTGATGGAGACTTCGTCGAACAGCCCCGCGGATCGTCCGAATCTCTCAAGCATGACCTTGATCCGTTCCCACTCCGGCCGGTCGCGGAAATAGATATCGGCAAGGTACATGGGGATATAGTCCCCCTCGGCATCGACGGCGGGACGCGCCGGATCGTAAGTCCGACGCGGCTTGGAACGAACCGGAGCACTGGCGAACGGCCGCGACTCAGGGTAGCGGGGCGGCTCCATGTCCCAGGATACGGCGAGCTTGTTGAGTTGTTCCTGATCCGCATTCGTGAACGATGGCGAGCCATCCGATGGTGTTGCCGATCTATCCTCAGACAGGGAGAACGGTATGAGTGAGGCTGCGAAACTATCGCCAAGCGATGACCCGCGATCGACTGACACTTCGAGATCCCATGCGCCGCGCGCAGTGCCTGCTCGTAGCGCGGACAGCCTGCCCTGTTCCCAGTGCTGCGCAATCCACCGATCCCCGCTCTTGATGGCCTTGCGTACCGGAACCGGGGCCGTCCCCTGCTTGCCGAAGGTAACCTCGAAGCGATAGGTGTCGGCGTCAAACGCCGCTTCGAAGGCGTCCGCGCTGCCCGCCCGCCCGCCACGATGGTGGGCGATCTCCTCGAAACTCCCCAGGTCGTAGGGAGATTCCTTGAAGTCCGGTACGCGATTCCCGACGCCAGCGTCCCACAGCGCCCGGATCAGGGCCAGGAAGGAGGTCTTGCCGGTGCTGTTGTCGCCGACCAGCAAGGTCAGCGGGGCGAGGCGCGCGGTCTGCCGCTCCCGGAAGCAGCGAAAGTTTTGCAGCGTAATGGCATTCAGCGTCATGTACGGCGTCTCGATAGCCGATGCAGCGTGGTCATCACGCCGTATCATAGCCAGTGCAAGCGGGAGAGGCCACGACACATGCTCCTCACCGAAGCTGCACTGCTGGCCGTTGGAGCATCGTCGCGGAGGCAGGCCGATACCGGACAGGTAGACCCGGAGGCCGCTCTCCGCTCGTGGCGGCAAACGGTCTCCCGGGACGGCGGCAGGAAGCCGCGCCGGAGGCCGCCGGCCCGAGCATGGACGGGCGGCCTCCGGGGCAAGCGGTGGGAAGGGGTGCTACATCCCGGCGTGCTGGGCGCGCGCTTCGGCGAGCACGGCTTCGCCGCCGGCGCGCATCCACTGCGCGATGTAGGTGTCCCAGTCGTCGCCGGTGTCGGCGGCGCCTGTGATCGCCTTCCACATGTACTCTTCGCGAATGCGCGACATGTCGGCGCGGTACTGGTTCTGGGTCTCCAGAACCCAGCCGTGGCCGAGCGCCGGGGCGATGAGGTTGTAGCTCTCCTGGCGCGCCGCCATCGCCTCGGCGTCGCTGCCGAACGAGGCGGTAAACATCCAGCCGTAGCGGATGTTGGTCAGGAAAAACTTCACCCCAAGGTCGCCCTGCGCCTCCATGCCCTGCGCGGCCGGCAGGAACTGGCGCATGCCGTCCTCGTCGAACTCGAAGTGCTCGCCCTCCACGCCCGACCAGATCAGGTTGTGGTAGAAGGGGTCGGCCAGTTGCAGGTCGATCACCCCCAGGATCTTCTCCAGCACCGGGTCGCAGGTGTCCAAGGCCTAGCTAGCGGCTGGAGCCACCGTCCCGGTCGAAGTCACGAGCGGGGTGGAAACAAACCCAGCCAGCTCACAGCGTCTTGACACGCTCATCACGTTTGCATTAATTGTTCGACTCGTGACCGCCGAGACGACACAGCCCGGTGCCGCTCCTTGGGGTACAGAGCAACTGCGCCTGACGGTCTTCCCGGACGAGGGGCGACCGGCGTCGCTCGCGCGGGACTGGTGGAGTGCAATCACCGGCACCCCGCCCGAGAAGATTACCGAAGAACCGCGAACGGGTACTGTGCAACTACAGGGGCGGTTTGAAGGCGCGCCATTGCTCATGCATGCTGCGGGGCTGGGGTGTGATACTCCGACCAACCTCAGGTGGCGGCCAGCAGGCGCTCGTACTCGATGTCGGAGGAACGCTGAACGCCGTACTTCTCGGCCCACGCTCTGAGCGCCCACGGGTCGACTATCGTACTGGGCAGCTTGTTTCCGCCGACGAGCTGGCGCGCGATCGGGTCGGTGACCTTCTCCAACAGCCAGTCCGGCTGCACGTCGTAGTCGAGTGGACTGATCCAGCCATACGAGTATCCCATCATCAGGCATTTTCTGGGCACGTCGGCGCGATTGAGCCCGATTCGATGGAACGTACGGCTTTCGAACAGAAAGGCATCGCCGGCCTGCATCTCGAGTTCCACGGCGCCATCCGGATCGTTCTGCCCGTCCGCAATCTGCAGACCGCGCGTATAGTTGTTGCTGCCCGACACCAGTATCGTATTGCCGCTGAGCGCGGTCGTGTCGGTGAGCTGATAGGCGATCTTGATCATCAGGCGCGGGTAGCGGTGCGGGCCGAGGTCGAATGGGCTTTCCATGAAGTCCCGATGCCAGTGCGTCGACGGCTTGGCGTCCGGAGGGTCCGGGTAGTTGTAGATGAGGTGTGACTTGGCGAGGCGAATGTCGTAGCTGAGCAGTTGCACGACCAGCGGCACGGTCGTTTCCCAGGTCAACAGGGACAGGAACACCTCGTCCTCAGGCAGGACGTTGTCCAGACTGGTGCGCCGGGAGCCGGTGTTCTTGTCCTTGTCCGCGATCTTGTCACAGGCCGCGGTGACGCGCTCTACCATGTCGGCGTCCAACGCATTGCGCACGACCAAGTATCCGTTGCGGTCGAAGAACTCCCGCTGCTCGTCTGCAAGTCTGGTGAATTTCATCTTTCTCTTTGTGCCTCGCATCGCGTTCGCAGTCAAGTGCAGAGCGCGTAGCGCAGCACGTGACGGATAGCCGGTTCGGCTGCTACCCTGTGGACGAAAATGAAGGCGGCGCTGACGTTCGGACCCGGCGACATTCGGGTGCAATCGATGACCGATCCCGTGCCGGATGCCGGAGAGGTCCTGGTCAAGGTGGGCGGTTGCGGGATCTGTGGCGGCGATTACAGCGGCCACAAACCGGGCGCGCACAAGCTGGCGAACCGCCGCGAGCCGACCATCGCGGGACATGAAGTGGCCGGCACCGTTGCGGCACACGGCGCTGGAGTGCACGGTTTACCGGTCGGCAGCCGGGTGGCGGTGAGCCCGAATCGGCCTTGTGGACGCTGTCCGCCGTGCCACAAGGGAATGGCCCACCTGTGCGAGCATCGCATCCCACAACCGCGCCACAAGGGCGGCGGATTCGCCGCCTACACCGTCGTCTTTGCGGGGCAGTGCTACCCGATCGACGATGCAACCAGCATGATCGAAGCCGCCGTCGCCGAACCGCTCGCCTGCTGTCTGCACTCGACCAGCCGCATCGATGTCCGGCAGGGAGACTGCGTGGCCATCCTCGGCGGCGGAGTGAACGCACAACTGTTCCTGCAGTTGACCCGCCTGCAGGGCGCCCGACGCGTGGTCCTGATCGACAGCATCGAAGAACGATTGCAGATGGCGTCGTCCCTGGGTGCGGACGAGGTCATCGACTGTTCCACCACGTCGTTCGAGCACATCGAACACCGCTTCCCGCGGGGCGCCGACATCGTGATCAACACCCGCGGATCGATGGAATTCACCGAACTGGCATTCAGAATCTGCGCAATCGGTGCCCGCCTGCTGTGCTACGGCGTGGCCGGCGCGGGCAACACGGTTCCGGTCGAACCGCACGTCATCTGGCGCAAGGAGATTCAGTTGATCGGCGGGCGTTCCTACAACAATACATTCGGCGCCGCGTTGGACCTCATCGATTCGCGGCGGCTCCAGGTCGCCCCCCTCGTCACGCGCACCGTCAACCTGGAGCGCTACGCGGACGTGGTCGCCTCACCCTCCGGCAATCACATCAAGACCGTCGTGGTTCCCGACCAGCCGCAGGCGGAACAGGTGCGGTAAAGCGGGCGGCCCGAACTGGCCGCCAACCCGGCGCCTTCCGCCGGCGCCCGATGCCGCGGGTTGGGCTGCACTCCCTGGAGCGCGTCTTGGCCCGCTCCGCTGGGGCAGCCATCTACCGGAAGACGAGCTTCTTGCGGCTGCTGGCGCACTCCCGAAGATAGAGATTGATCAGCGTCTGGTACGGAACGCGGCTGTCCGCTGCCAGTGTCTTGAAATACTCCAGCGTGTCCAGGTCCAGTCGTATCGTGACCTGTCGCTTGAGATGCTTCGCATACGGATTGCGCCCCCCCTTCGAGAAGTCGTAGTGGTCTCTCATCGCGCCCACCTGCGTTCGTACTCGGCGCGTTCCATGCGGTTGGCCTTGCGGGCCGAAATGATCCGGATGACCTCGTCATCCTCGCGGTAGCAGTGACAGACCACCAAGGTTCGAAGCGCCGGGCTCATTCCGATGAGCACAAACCGATCCTCGTGGTCCGAATGATCCGGATCACCGATGAGCAAAGCCCGGTCGTCGTAGAACACGGTCCGGACCTCATCGAATGAAACCCCGTGTTTGCGGCTGTTCTCGGCATGCTTGCACTCATCCCACTGAAATCGAATCTCAACCACACGAGTGCAGAATAACTACACTGTAGTGATGTCGTCAATTGACCCGCGCCCGCCAGGTTACCGCCGAGGCGCAGCAGTTGTACTGGCACTGGGCCGAGACCGACCGCATGCCAGCCTGGAGCGTCCCGCCCTGGACCGCCTCCCGACACTCTGCCGGCACGCTGCCACGCTGCTGCCGCGCGCGCTTGACATCGGCGCCGGTCGTGCCACAGTACATGTTCGGTTTGGCGGGGTGGACTCCGTGACTTGAGTGTGCGCAGCCAATTCTCTGCTGCGATGCGAAACCGGCAACGGTAGCGCGTCGCTCGTCGTACGGTATGTCGTACTAAGGAGAGCACATGGCAAGATCGTGGGCAGTGGCCCCCGCGCTGGCACTCCTGCTGGCGGGATCGGGCATCGTTTGGGCAGGCGCAAGCACCGAGGACGGCGGCGCATCGGAGTCGGCTGTGGCTGTAGCCGTGGCCAGCGGCGTCTACCGCGAGTCGCCGATGCTGGCGGCACTGGTGGCCAGCGGGGAACTTCCGCCCGTGGACGAGCGGTTGCCGCTGGAACCGAAGGTGATCCAGCCGCTGGTGGAGGTAGGCCGCTACAACGAACGGGTGCACGTGTTCACCCTCAACAACTTCATGTGGGGGGACCTGCAGGAGGAACCGGAGACCGGCAACAACCTCATCGAGATGCTGCCCGACGGCACCATCGTCGGCGACATCGCCAGGAACGTGGTGCCCGCCGATGACAACGCGAGCATCACCTATCATCTGCGCGAGGGCATGAAGTGGTCCGACGGTCATCCGCTCACGGCCGATGACTTCGTGTTCATGTTCGACGACATGCACATGCACCCCGAGATCAACACCTGGGGCTTCCGCGACTACTGGAAGAGCATCGAGAAGGTCGACGACCATACGGTCCGCATCCACTTCCACGGTCCCCACCCCGAGTACTTCCTGAATCTGCTGGACTTCCGCGGCAGCGGGCTGGTGTCGTTCCATCCCAAGCACTACCTGGAGAAGTGGCACATCAACCACAATCCCAACGCCAACGAGGTAGCCAAGGAGGAGGGCTTCGACGACTGGCTGAGGGCCTTCGAGTACCACTACTGGTGGCATCCCACCACCGACATCGACAAGCCTACCACGCAGCCGTGGCGGTTCAAGGAGTTCACCACCACCCACAAGCTGTTCGAACGGAACCCCTACTACCACGCGGTGGATCCGGCCAACCAGCAGCTTCCGTATTTCGATACCGTGGTGACCGAGATCGTGCAGGATCCCGAGCTGTACCACGTGAAGATTCTCTCCGGTGAGGCTGACCTCGCTTTCGCCAACACTTCGATCGACAACTTCAGTCTCTACAAGCAGAACGAGGAAGCCGGCGGGTACACGGTAACGGTGATTCCAGGCATCAACGGCTCGGAGGCGGGGTACGCGATCAACGTCAACCATCCCGACCCGGGGCTGCGCGAGGTATACCAGGACGTACGCTTTCGCCGCGCGCTGTCACTGGCCATCGACCGCGACGAGATCAACAAGATCGCCTACTTCGGGCTCGGTGTGCCGCGGGCGGCTACCCTCAACCCTTCCACCAGCTTCTACAAGCCGGAGTGGGGGGAGGACCATCCGCATATCCACTACTCCCCGGACGCGGCGAACCAGTTGCTGGACGAGATGGGGCTGACGCAGCGCGACCGCGATGGCTTCCGCCTGCGACCCGATGGCGAGACGTTGCTGGCAATCATCGAGGTGAACGTCGGCGGCGAAGCGTCGACGCCTACCAAGGTCAACGAGCTGGTGCGCGAGTACTGGCAAGCGGTCGGAGTGAAGACCGAGATCAAGGAGATGGCTGCAGCGCTCTGGGGCGAACGCGGCTGGAGCCAGGACCACGAGATTCGCGCGTACCAGATCAGCAACACGCAGGAGTTCTACGCGTACGTCTCCCAGGCATTCGTGTTCTCTCCCAAGAGCCACGGCGGCAGTTGGGCAAAGGCGTGGGGCATCTGGCTGGAGGCCAGTGAGGACATTGCCCTCGGGCAAAAGACACTGGCCGACTTCGAGGGCGGCAAGCTGCCGGGCGAAGAGCCGCCGCAGGAAATCAAGGAGATCTGGCAGCTCATCTACCATGGGTTCAGCAACCTCCCGTACCAGTCGGCAGAGTATCGGGCGGCCGGTGAGCGCCTGTGGGACTGGCATGCGGAGAACATGTTCATCCTCGGCACCGTCGGTCTGGCGCCAACGCTATTCATCGCCAAGAACAACATCGGCAACATCCCGACCGTGTATCCGCCCTACTTCGAGGTGAACCTCAACTTCAACAAGTACGCGCCGCAGTGGTTCTTCAAGTAGCGACTGGGAGCGTAGGCTGTCCGCATCGGAGCAGGGAGTACCGGTGACTCCGGAGGAACGTTTCCTATTCGATCTGCAGGGTTATCTGGTAATCAAGGGCGTGCTGTCGCCGGCCGAGGTGGCGGAGCTGAACGCCGTGGCGGATGAGCAGTTCGCTCCGAAGCCCGGCGAAGACACCAGCAATCGGCGCAACTTCGGAATCGTCCACTGGGGTGAGCCGTGCAAGCGGCTCATTGATCATCCCAATATCGTCCCCTATCTGGTCGAGTTGCTCGGACCGAAGTTCCGCCTCGACCATGACTACTGCATCTTCATGACCCGTGGCGAAAAGCTGGGGAAACTGCATGGCGGTCACTGGGCGGCACCCGATCACTGGTACCGCTACCAGAATGGCGTGATGCGCAACGGTCTGAGCGTGGTCACCTTGTTCCTCTCCGATGCGGCCGCAGGCGACGGGGGCTTTGCCTGCATTCCCGGCAGTCACAAGAGCAATCGCCTCGGTGACCTGCCCGAGGACGTGCGCACGTTCGCGAGCCCGCGCCCGTACGTCGTGCAGCCCGCCGTCGAGGCAGGCGATGCGCTGTTCTTCACCGAAGCGCTGATCCACGGCACGATGACGTGGACCGCCAGCCACGAGCGGCGCGCGCTGCTGTACAAGTACAGCCCCGGGCATTCGGCGTGGTGGCAGCCCTACTACGACCTGGACTCGCTGCGACCGCTCACCGAGCAACAGGAGCGCATTCTGAGCCCGCCCTCGGTGGGCGGACGCCCCGACGTGGTGGCGGTCGGCTGAGGCCGCTGCGGCCGCAGGGGTCGACTGATCCGTAATCGGCAATCCGTGCCGGCGGGGCGGCGCCGTTACGGGCGCCGCGCGGATTCGCCCCAGTACCAGTCGGGCTGGTCGACGCGGTAGCTGTGATAGCTCATCGACGGCTGCCAGTGCGGCCACTCCAGTTCCACGCCGTCCCGCTCCAGGCGCCGTTGCAGGCCGGCCACGAGGCGGGGGTCGGCGCGCATGGCGCGCGGGCGCACGCCGTGGCCCAGGCAGAAGGCCGCCAGATGGCCCGCGGCCTCGCCGGTAGACCATTCGTTGGGATGCAGCCGGAAACAGCCGTTGGTGACGTGGGTGGCGCCGATGTTCTTGCACGCCGGCAGCAGGTTGTCGACCCGGACCGGCAGCAGCGCCCCGAGCGGCAGTTGCTGCGGCCAGTGCTTGCCGTGCAGGCTCAGCGTGTAGCTCTGCCCCGCCGGGTGCGGTTCGTGCACGTCGATGCGGTAGCCGCCCACCGCCACGGCGTCGGCGAACCGCTCCGGCGCCTCCTCCCGGCCCGGCTACTCGCGATGGAACGACCGCTCGGTCACCGTGTACTCGGCGCGGATGCGGCGTGACCGAGTGACCTTGCCGACCGTGTCGGGTCATCCACGCCAGCGGCGAACAGCCGGCGCTGCTTCAACGCGGGGTCGTCCGAAACGCCTACCAGGGCGGTGAAGCCGTCGCGGAAGCGGGCGTAATCGGGCAGGCGCTCGATAGTGTAGTCTTCGCCGGGGCGGTAGTCGACCGCGACCAAGTGCGTGAAGCCCTGCTGGCGGAGCGGATCGGCCTGCTCCAGGGCGGTCGGCTCACCGGTCTCGTCATGCGCCTCGGCGCCACACACCCCAAGCGCAGCGCTCATGGGAGCTTGCGAAGATTCACCCACGTGCCGGAACGTTGAGTTCGCGCACAGGTACGAACGCCACGCCGGTTTCTGCTGCGCGCCTGACTTTCAGTCCGATGATTTCAACCAGATCAAGCCGCCGGGACAAGACCTCGTGCAGATCGAGTCCATCCATGCATACGACACTCTTGCCGCGTCCAAACGCGTGCAGTCCGTTATAGTCGGCGGTCACGCTACTCGCCTTGCGGTATTCCCACAATGCATTCAGCGTGTCGAGTGCTGTTTGGCGGTCTGCTTGGCGCAGGTAGTAGCGAAGGCGCTTGGCCTTGCTCCCGCCCTGAGCCGCCCAACAGGGATTGTCGATGTCGACATCGAACTCGTCGTGAAAGAACTCTGCGAAGGTCCGATTTGAGAAATCGAGCACAAAGCCGCCCTCCATCCCGAACACCCTATCGATGATCGGCATATCCATGGAGCGAATCTTGACACTTGACGCCGCGGTCACGGAACACCTCAAGCCTAACGCCGAGAGCCAAGCGTCCACCTGCCCGAATGCGTCCTGCTGCCATTGATCCGCGGTGCGCTCTCCGAGCACGTCGGGCCGGTCGACGAATTGCCGCACGCTGGTCGGCCCGAAATCGTCCAGGTGGCGGAACTTCTCCGAGATATGGAGATAACCCGTCCTCGCCGTGTCGAAGTCGAGGAGCGGCCGCGTTGCGGCGACGAGCGCGTCGATGCCGTCCGGAAAGTTTCGGATGCTGTAGTAGATATCGTAGGCGTCCTTTTGCTTGTGCCGATTCGCGATGGCGTAGCCCTTCATGGCCAGTAGTGCGGGAATGGACGCGACGGCGATTTGAACGCGATTGCCACCGCCGTCGGGCATATCGCCGTCGATGGCGACGAACTGATAGAACTTCAGGGCAAGGTCGGCGCCGTCGGCGCGCTGCACGGCAAAGTTGGCCACGAGCGGAGGCGCGTTCCTTGCGATCGTGGCGTCGCGAGGCATCAGGAAGTCGACGCGGACATCGATGTCGTCTCCGTCGTCGCGAGCGGAAACGGTGCGCACAAGCTGAAAGCGGGGCAGATGTTCCCGCCGGTGGTAGCCCTGCCTCAGGAGTGACTCGACAAGCTGCGCGTACTCGCCATCCCCCAAAGCCTCCGCATCCAGACTCAGATCCACGTCGAGGGTTCCGATATGTGGCATATCGGCCTCGCCGAGCAGCAGCCAGGGAACGGCGCCACCGATCACGACGAACTTGCCCCTGTAGCTTCCGAGGATTTGTCCAATCTCGACCAGCACCGATTTGACGGCGACCGTGGTGCGGTCGTCGTAGTCGGAGGCGTATTGCGGTTCTACTTCAGCCATGGAAAGAATTCACCCGCCAGGTGTGCCGCAGCCTCCCGTTCGCGGTCGCTGCCGTTCCAGAGATCGAGATAGGTCACGATTGGGCTGGTACAGAACACGTTCGGTCCCGGTTCGCTCGCATCGTCGAACAGGCTCTCATCTGTTGGGACGTGCAGGACCACGTTCGCTCCCCTTGCGGCCGGCGTCAGCTTTAACGCCTCCTTCAACACCTCAGCGCCGGGCCCGTCGGCATAGAACGTTTGGGTGCCGCTCCGGCTGAAGGGCGCAAGCCACTGCGCCGCAGAGTGCAGCGAGTAGATCGCGCGTGGGCGCTCAGGGTAAGGGTTGAGCTTTCCCCGCAGCCGCTCGTCAAGTTGCCTTCCGTGGAACTGGGTGTATCCGGTGATGGACTGACCGGCGGGGCGGCGATAGTTCTCGCGCCACGTTTGCAGCAAGGCGTCCGGCCGGATGAGAACTGCGCCGTCATCCCGGATCTCGAGCCATTCCCGTTCCAGCAGGGCCTTGCGGACGTTGCTCACATGGCCGTAGCTCGCATTGGCCTGTGCGGCCAGATCGGCGACCCGCCAACCTCGATCCGGGTCGCGCAGCAGGACGCGCAAGATGGCTGCCGCCTTCGAGGTGAAGATGGAGCGCAGCGCACGCTTCTTGGAGCGGGGCTTTCTTTCACTGTTTTGGGACGTTTCAGCATATGCTGAAAATGGCGCTATCAGTGAAATAGTGCAAGCAGACCGCCGGTCAATCGGTCCTCGCTCTGGAAGTCGTACAGGCCGCAGATCGAGCGCACCGCGTTGCGGTAGGCGGGGTAGCTGGTGACGTTGTTGACCAGCCCGCCGTCGCGGTGTGCTGCGCGGCCATCACGCGAGGAGGCCTCGTGCTGACCGCCGGTCGTGATCACCTCAGTCTTGGAGTCCGCGCGGACTCGCCCCACGATCAGATCTCCGAGCGCCACTCACGATACACGGCAACCCCTCAGAGGTAGTACTCCGCCGGTTCCTGCTCCATCGGTCCGTTGCGCAGTTCCGCGATCGCCCTGTCCACGTCTGCGGCGCGCATGACCGGCTGGTTCGCCTGCGGAACCGCGACCACGAGAGAGCCGCGCGGCTGCAGGGTGATCGTCAGTGGGACCGGTTCGATCTCCATGTGGCCGCCCTGCACCTTGGGCCCTACGTTCCCGCCGCCACGGTCGATGGTAGATCTCATGCCAGGACAACTACCATTCTATCTGCCATCACGCAAGAGCATCTGTTGGGCCACCAGATCATCGGGTAGACCGGCGTATCCTTGTAAATGAACACGCACCGTCGCACAGCGCTCGCGCCATCGCACCCATCGCACCGACAGCACGTGACGGATAGCCGGCTCGGCTGCTACCCTATGGACGAACCCGAAGGCGGCGCTGACGTTCTGGCCTCATCGATTCGCGACGGATCCAGGTCGCCCACCTGTCATATGCGTTGAAGCGCAAGAGACCAGTTCCATACAGACAACTCAAGGCGTGATCGCCGCGCCAGGGAGACCAACATGGCAACCGTAACCGTCGCACCGACCAGTGATCGATTCTCGCGCGGCGGACAACCGTTCTTCTATCTCGCCGACACCGCCTGGATGGCGTTTTCCAACGTGCCGGAGGCCATGTGGACCGAGTACGTGCGCTACCGCCGGGAGCAGGGCTTCACCGCGCTGCAGATCAGCGTCCTGCCGGTCAACCACGACACCAGCGTCGCGGCGACCAACGACACCCCGTTCACGCCGCGCGGCGGCGGCTGGGACTACGGCGCCCGCAACGCCGCCTACTTCGACAAGGCAGAGCGCATGGTTGCAGAGGTCGTGGCGGCCGGCCTGGTGCCGGTGCTCGGCGTGCTGTGGCGCAACTACGTTCCCGGCACCAGGAGTTCGACTGCCAATCCGGTCGCCGGCCCGATGCCGTTCGACGTGATGGAAGAGTACGTGGCGTACATCGCGCAGCGTTTCCGCTCCTACGAGCCGATGTTCTTCATCTCCGGCGACACCCTCTGGGAGTCCCCGGATGAACCGCGGTACTACCTCCGGGCCCTGGAGATGATCCGCGCCGGGTGCCCCGAGGCCCTGATCTCCATGCACCTGACCCCGCAGGCCGACTTGCCGGACCAGTTCGTCGACGCGGTCGATTTCTACATGTTCCAATCGGGACACCATGCCGACCGGGTCGATCTGCCGTGGCGGCTGGCCGAGAAGTTCGCCGCGTACCGGATCCGGCGCCCGGTGATCAACTCCGAGCCGTGTTACGAGGGCCACGGACGAGTTGCCGGGGCTGGCCGGGTGCGCGGGCGGTGGACGCGATCGGAGGTGCGCGCGGCCGCCTGGCAGAGCCTGCTATCCGGCGCCAAGGCGGGCGTCACCTACGGCGGCCACGGCGTGTGGAGCTTTCACACGCGCGACAAGCGGTTCCTGAACGACCACAAGTACGTGCCGATGGACTGGTGGGAGGCGCTGCGCCTGCCCGGCGCCTGGGACTACGGGTACGCCCGCTGGCTGTTTGAAACCTTCGGCCTGGCCGACCTCGCGCCCAACCAGGGCCTGGTGCCCAATGCCGACCCCGCCATCCGCGCCGCGGCCACCAGCGACGCCGGTACCGTGGCTGTCTACATGCCCCACGCCGTGGGACTGGAGGTCAACGCCGACCTGAGCCGCCACCGCATCACGCTGCTCGACCTGGAACGGCGACGGCCCTATGCCACCGACCTCACGGTCTCCGGCGGCGTTACGCGGCTCGCGCTCCCCAACGCAAGATCCGACCTGCTGATGATCGCGGTACGGGGCGGCTGACCGCGATGCCGATCGCCGTTGTGCCGGACATCGGGCCGCGGAGATTTATCAGCGTCTGGCAGGGAACGCGAGTATCATATGCCAGCCTTGAAAATACTCCAACGGGAGAACGTGGCAGCATCCGCCGGACGGTCCCGAACGGGATGACCGCCGGCAGTGCTCCGGGAGGTCTCGCGCCATGACCGGACAGACACCCATCGAACCGGCGACTCTGAGGAGGATCAGGGCCAGGAACCTGCTGTCTTTCGGGCCTGAGGGGATCGACCTCGAACTGTCTGCCCTCAACGTCCTGATCGGTCCGAACGGCTCGGGAAAATCGAACCTGTTGGAGGTCATCAGGCTGCTGCAAGCCGCTCCCTACGATCTGGCCGATCCCGTCCGCACCGGCGGCGGCGTCAGTGATTGGATATGGAGAGGGCAGCCGCAGTCCTCGGCGACGGTCGAGGTCATCATCGACAACCCGCATGGAGAACAACCGCTACGGCACGTGATCGCGTTCAGAGAGTACGGTCGCCAGTTCACCCTGGACGACGAGCGGATCGAGAACGAGCATCCGTACCCCGGACAACCCGACTCGTACTTCTACTACAGACTCCAGGGCGGGAGCCCCGTGCTGAACGTAGTTGGAGACGACCGGCGGGAGCTTCAACGGGATGACGTCCAACCCGACCGGTCGATTCTGTCGCAGCGGAAAGAGCCCGATCAGTATCCGGAGCTCGCCTATCTGAGCACGTTCTACGAGGGCATCAACCTGTACGGCTCCTGGGAGTTCGGGCGGAGCGCCGGCATCCGTGGCGCGCAGAGAAGCGACGTTCGCCCGAGTCCGCTGACCGAGAACCTGTCGAACCTTGGCATGTTCCTCAACCGGCTGGCGCCGTACCCGGCCGCAAGAGCGCGTCTGACGGCGCATCTGACCGAGCTTTACGAAGGCATCACCGACTTCGAGCTCTACTTCGATCCGAGCTCCGTACAACCCCTCTTCACGGAGGGCGATTACTCGATCCCGGCATCGCGTCTGTCCGACGGCAGCCTCAGGTATCTCTTTCTGCTGGCGGCGCTGCTGGACCCGGAACCGCCCAAGTTCCTGGGAATCGAGGAGCCTGAGCTGGGGCTCCACCCGGATCTGCTTCCCAAGCTGGCGGACCTGCTGGTCGACGCGTCAAGCCGGTGCCAACTCGTCGTGACGACACACTCCGACCTGCTGGTCGACGCGCTGTCCGAGCACCCGGAATCGGTAGTCGTATGCGAAAAGCACGACGGCCGAACCAGCATGAGGCGTCTCGACCGATCGGACCTCACCCGCTGGCTCGAACGGTACGGGCTGGGGCAGCTCTGGACCAAGGGGAAGCTGGGTGGTGTGCGCTGGTGAGGGCGGAGATCTACGTCGAGGGTGGTGGGCCGCCTGGCAAACTCACCAACATTCGATGCCGTGAGGGGTTTCGCAAGCTGCTTGCCAATCGGCCGCGCCGAGAAGCAGCCAGGGAACGGCGCCACCGATCACGGCGAATTTGCCCTGGTAGCTACCGAGGATTTGTCCGATCTCGACCAGCACCGATTTGACGGCAACCGTGGCGCGGTCATCGTAGTCGGAGGCGTATTGCGGCTCTACTTCAGCCATGGGAAGAATTCACCTGCCAGGTGTGCCGCAGCCTCCCGTTCGCGGTCGCTGCCGTTCCAGAGATCGAGATAGGTCACGATTGGGCTGGTACAGAACACGTTCGGTCCCGGTTCGCTTGCGTCGTCGAACAGGCTCTCATCTGTTGGGACGTGCACGACTACGTTCGCTCCCCTTGCGGCGGGCGTCAGCTTCAACTCCGCCTTCAGCAACTGGGCGCCGGGTCCGTCGGCATAGAATGTTTGGGCGCCGCTCCGGCTGAAGGGGGCAAGCCACTGCGCCGCGGAGTGCAGCGAGTAGATCGCGCGTGGGTGCTCAGGGTAAGGGTTGAGGTTTCCCCGCAGCCGCTGGTCAAGTTGCCTTCCGTGGAACTGGGTGTATCCGGTGATGGACTGACCGGCGGGGCGGCGATAGTTCACGCGCCATGTTTGCAGCAGGGCGTCCGGCTGGATGAGAACGGCGCCGTCATCCCGGACCTCCAGCCATTCTCGTTCCAGCAGGGCCTTGCGGACATTGCTCACATGGCCGTAGCTCGCATTGGCCTGGACGGCCAGATCGGCGACCCGCCAAGCTCGATCCGGGGCGCGCAGCAGGACGCGCAAGATGGCTGCCGCCTTCGGGGTGAAGATGGAGCGTAGCGCACGCGTCTCGGAGCGGGGCTTGTCAGCAACGGCGCGCTCAATGTAAACGGTGCCGAACGCCAGCCGCGCGTTGCCGGCAAGATCGAGGTAGGCGACATCGTGGTCGGTGCAGATGGCGCGCGACTGTGGAGACAGGTAGGGGCTGACAAGGATGGGTATGAGGTGGCGGCCGCCGTTCGCTTCACCGGATTGGCGCAATCGCGCCACGCAGCTCTCGAGCTGATAGACGCCCGAACGGACGAAGCGGGGGGCGCCGTTCGACCTCACCTCGACGACGAGCGCATAGCTTCTCCCGGGGTAGCTCAAACCGATCAGTGCATCGACACCGTACGCAGCGCCGACCCTTCGCTCATACTCGACCGACCCGATCGCCACGCTCGGTACGTCGCCGAGCAGGTCGCGAACCGCATCCACGGCGCGAATCTCCAGTTCTTTCACTGTTTCGGGACGTTTCAGCACATGCTGAAAATAGTTGCCATCAGTGAAATAGTGCAAGCAGACCGCCGGTCAGTCGGCCCTCGCTCTGGAAGTCGTACAGGCCGCAGATCGAGCGCACCGCATTGCGGTAGGCGGAGTGGCTGGTGACGTCGTCGACCAGCACGCCGACGCGGTATGCCGTGCTGCCGTCGCGCGACGAGGCCGCGTGCTGGTCGCCGGTCTTGATCACCTCAGTCTTGGAGCCTGCGCGGACTCGCCCCAATACCAGTCGAGCTGGTCGACGCGGTAGCTATGGTAGCTCATCGCCGGCTGCCAGTGCGGCCACTCCAATTCCACGCCGTCCCGCTCCAGGCGCCGTTGCAGGCTGGCCACCAGTTCGGCGTCGGCGCGCACGGCGCGCGGGCGCACGCCGTGGTCCAGGCAGAAGGCCGCCAAGTGGCCCGCGGCCTCGCCGGTAGACCATTCATTGGGGTGCAGCCGGAAGCAGCCGTTGGTGACGTGGGTGGCGCCGATGTTCTTGCACGCCGGCAGCAGGTTGTCGACCCGGATCGGCAGCAGCGCCCCGAGCGGCAGTTGCTGCGGCCAGTGCTTGCCGTGCAGGCTCAGCGTGTAGCTCTGCCCCGCCGGGTGCGGTTCGTGCACGTCGATGCGGTAGCCGCCCACCGCCACGGCGTCGGCAAACCGCTCCGGCGCCGCCTGCCGGCCCGGCTGCTCGCGATGGAATGAGCGCTCGGTGACCGTGTACTCGGCGCGGATGCGGCGCGACTCACGGATGTAGGGCTGCACCGCGAGGCCGTCGGCCGTGTCGAACACGTCCGGCCGCGGCCTGATGCCGGGAAAGCCGCGCCCGCCGCCGTAGCCGGGCTCCACCTCGGCCTGCAGGAAGTGCACCAGCGCGAGGCTCATGCGGCGCGCCGCCTCCCGGCTGGCAGCCGCCTCCGCCGCCGGCACCCCGCACAGTACGCCGCCGCGGTACTCGTTGCCGCTCATCAGCATCGTCACATCCGAGTCGACCGTGCCGGGCAGGAAGTTGGCCGCGCACAGCACGCGCCGGAAGTTCCAGATGCAGAACTGGTAGGGCTGACTCGGTGCTGCCGCCCGGCGACCGAGACCTCCGGCGCGTGTTTCACGGTCTTCGGCGGTGCCGAGCGACCCCGCCGACCGTGTCGGATCAGCCATGCCAGCGCCGAACAGGCGGCGCTGCTTCAGCGCGGCGTCGTCCGACATGCCCACCAGGGAGGCGAAGCCGTCGCGAAAGCGGTCATAGTCGGGCGGGCGCTCGATGGTGTGGTCTTCGCCGGGGCGGTAGTCGACCGCGACCAGGTGCGTGAAGCCCTGCTGCCGGAGCGGATCGGCCTGTTCCAGAGCGGTCGGCTCACCGGTCTCGTCATGCGCCTCGGCGCCGATCACGTGCTCGATCTTGCCCAGTTCCAGGAGTTCGCCCAGGTCGGTGGCGTCCAGCACGTAGTCGGCGGCGACGGTCAGCAGGTCGCCGCCGCGCGTGCAGGCCAGCGTGACCGCCCGGATCAGATCGCCGTCCGCCTGCACGGCCACGGGCCGATGGTGCAGCATCAGCAGGATGCGCCCGGCCGACAGGTATGGCGCCAGCATCTCCTCCAGCACCGCGCGCCCCACCTTGGGCTCGAAGCACAGCGCCGACACCCAGCCGGCGCCGGGGTTGAACGCCCGGTCGGCGCGCGACTGCTCGGTGAGCGGATAGTTGCGGCGGTAGTATTCGCGCACCGAGCGCCGGAACTGGCGGTAGCTCTCGCTCGAACCGTAGCGCTCGATCCATGGGTGCTCGTCCAGCGGCACGCCCTGGGCGGTGGCCTGTCCGCCGATCCAGCCGGTCTCCTCGGTGAGCACCACCCGCCGCCCGGCGCGCGCCGCCGCCAGCGCCGCCGACACGCCGCCGAAACTGGCCCCGACGATCAGAATCTCCGCATGCCACTCCCGATGCACTGCAAACTCCTCTCGCAAGTAGTCCCCGCTCCGCGTGCAACAGGCAAGCGGGTTCCTCACCGCGCCGCGCCTGACCGGCCAACGTTTGGAACAACGGCGATGTCGTGTTAGTTGTTCTGTTAGTGGTTGCCGGTCCCTCGCGCGGGACCAGGCGGGTACGCAGGTGCAAGCCATGGGGGGTGGGAGTGCGAAAACGTGGCGGTTGACATGATCAGGCCGCACGATCGCACCCGCCGCGCACCGAGAGCACCCGGACAGGCCGCGGCCCGCCGCGGTCCTGAGCTGAGCGAGGCGCGCGCCGGCGTGCATCAGTCAGCCCAACCGGTCCAACCGGTCAGCAAGCGCCAGCCTGACTGAGCGCGATAAGCGGCTTGTGCCGAAAAAAATGTTGGCAGACCGATGAAAATCGGGCGCAGGGGTTGACACACTTTTTTGCCGTCGTTGCTGGCCGCTGGTGGGCCTCGGAACCCGGCAATGGTCTGCGCGCGCCACCGTTGCCCGTCCGCGTGCCGTTTGCGGGGACGTGGTGAGCCGTGTGGACGCTGCAGGAGCCCGGTCGAGGACTTGCAACAATCTGCTATCTCTCAACCGGGGGTATAATTACGGCATGACGAATGGGATTGAAAGAAGACCGTTCAGCGAGTTGGGCGATCAGCAGCTCCTCGAGCAGACCAGGCGTCTGGCCGCCGATCAGCGCTGCATCGACGTGCACATGCTGGACCATCTCGACGAGATCGACCGGCGCGGTCTGGCGCTGCGGCGCGGGTTCTCGAGCCTGTTCGATTACGCGGTGCGGGAGCTGCGCTTTTCCGACGCCGCCGCACAGCGGCGCATTCAGGCGATGCGGCTGTGCCGGAGGCATGGGTCGGTGCGAGCCTGCCTGCAGAGCGGCGCGTTGAGTATTACCGCGGCGGGGCAGTTGGAAACCACCTTTGCCGGCGCCGAGCGGGCCGAGCGGGCCGAGCGCCAGAGCCATACCGGGCATCGGAACGTCGGTCAGGGTCGCGGCCACGATCAGGACCACGATTCGGCTGGCGGAACCAGGCAGCTTGGCCTGCCGGCAGCGTCGGGCGAAGCCGATGAGCAAGGAGAGCGCGGGCACCGATCGGCGCCAGGGTTTGCACCGCCGGCCGGCGAGGGCTCCGGTGATGTGAGGGAGCGCGAGCAACGATCGGCGCCGGGGGGTGCACCGCCGGCCGGCGGGTGCTCCGGTGATGTGAGGGAGCGCGGGCACCGATCGGTGCCGGTTGGTGAACCGCCGGCTGGCGAGTGCACCGGTAGTGTGGCGACAGGGAACACGCCCGCGGTGCCGGTAGCGAGCCGCTCTGGTGCACAGGCCCCCGGCACCGGGCATGCCGGCGCGCCACTGCCGCTGTCGGAGTTGAACGGAGCCGCGTCGCCGTTTCCGGCATCCTCCTGCGCTCCCGTTGCTGCTCACGGCGCCGGTGCGGGAGCCGGTGCCGGCTCTGCCGCGCCGTCATCGGACGAAGGCCTTGCTCCGCAACTTCCGCCGGCGGCGGATGTCCCGGCATCGGCATCGGCGCCCGTGCCCGAGCCGGCCGTGGCTCCGGCAGAGTCGCGGCGCACCGCTTCGCGCGCGTCGGAACCAGTCCGGGATGATCCGTTTGCGGAGCTGTCGCCCGGCACGGTGTCGGCGGCCCCGCTGCTGCACCCGCAGCGCCAGCGCGAGTTGATCGAGCAGGCCGCCGGCATGAGCACCCGTCAGGTCGCCAGCCTGCTGGCCGCCGCCGCTCCCGAGGTGCTGCCGCCGCGCGACACGCTGCGCGCCACGGCGCCCGACCGCTACACATTGAAGGTGAGCATCGACCAGGAGTGCGAACAGGGCCTGCGCCTGTTGAAGGATCTCATGTCGCATGTCGACCCGCGCATGTCGTGGGGCGACCTGGTGGCGCGCCTGGTGCGCGATGCGGTGGCCCGGCACGACCCGCGCGGCGGCGGGCGCGGGCAGAGGCGGCGGCGCAGCACAGGCAGCGCAGGTGCATCACCGCGGCAAGCGCCGAAGCAGACCCGTGCCGCCGGGCCTGCGGGCGGGCCGGCTCAGCGCGTAGACGAATCCTCGGGGCGGGCGCCGAACCGGACACGTGCCGCGGCGGCGCCGGTGGCCCCGGCCCGGCGCACAGGCGATGCTGCTCCGGCGCCACCGGGCGACACCGCCGCTACCGAAGGGCAAAACCAGATCGGGGTGCTGGCCAGCGCTGCCCCACCGAGTCAGTCAGCGCCCGCCGCGCCTTTGGATGGCGCCAGCGCAGGCGGCGCTCCATCGAGCGCGCCCGCTGCTACTTCGGCGCCGGAGTCGGCGCCCGCGGCATTGTTGGATGGCGCCCGCGCCGGCGGCGCTCGATCGGGCGCGTCCGCCGCTACTTCGGCGCCGCAGTCGGCACCCGCGGCGCGGTTGGATGGCGTCCGCGCAGGTGGCGCTCGATCGGGCGCGCCCGCCGCTACTTCGGCGCCGGAGTCGGCGCCCGCGGCACTGTTGGATGGCGCCCGCGCAGGTGGCGTTCGATCGGGCGCGTTCGCCGCTTCTTCGGCGTCGAAGTCGGCGCCGGCGGTACTGTTGGATGGCGCCTGTGCAAGTGGCGTTACATCGGGCGCGTTCGCCGCTTCTTCGGCGCCGAAGTCGGCACCCGCGGCATTGTTGGATGGCGCCCGCGCCGGCGGCGCTCGATCGGGCGCGTCCGCCGCTTCTTCGGCGCCGAAGTCGGCGCCCGCAGTACTGTTGGATGGCGCCAGCGCAGGCGGCGCTCCATCGGGCGCGCACGCCGCTACTGCGGCGCCGAAGTCGGCGCCCGCGGCACGGTTGGATTGCGCCCGTGTAGGTGGCGTTCCATCGGGCGCGCACGCCGCTACTGCGGCGCCGAAGTCGGCGCCCGCGGCACGGTTGGATTGCGCCCGTGCAGGTGGCGTTCCATCGGGCGCGCACGCCGCTACTTCGGCGCCGCAGTCGGCGCCCGCGGCACTGTTGGATGGCGCCCGCGCAGGTGGCGTTCCATCGGGCGCGCACGCCGCTACTTCGGCGCCGCAGCCGGCACTCGGTGTGTCCCCTGACGGCGGACCGAGCGGCGCGTCGGCCGGAGCTGCGGGCGGGGCCTCGGCGGCTGGCTTCTCTGCACGCGCAGGCGTACCGGGCTCGCCGGTCGCCACTTCGGCGGCGAAGTCGGTGCTCGGCGTGTTGCCCGACGGCGGACCGCCTGACGCATCAGCCGGAGCAGCGGCGCACACGACCCGCGAACCTGTTCACCGCCGCCACCAATCCCCGCCTCGGCGCCACATTCCCGCGGCGGTCCGGCGCCACATCTGGCAACGCGACGGAGGACGCTGCTGTTATCGCGATCCGCTCTCCGGGCGGCGCTGCACCTCTTCCCATCTGCTGCAGATCGACCACCTGTTGCCAGTCGCCCAGGGCGGTGGCCCGGAGCCGCCGAACCTCAATCTCTAATGCGGAGCCCGGGGTAATGCGGAGTTGCGAGACTTAAGTTACTTCGTGATCGGTATTTAGGTCGCGGATCACTCCGCATTATTTCGGCGCCAGAAGCGAGGCGAGATTGTCGACGGCGGAGATGCGTGGTTGATACGGGATCGCCAAGCGTAAGGATCGCCCGCGACGTAGTCTTCAAGCAGGTTACCTGTTCGCCGGAGGTAGTCGTTATAATGCGGAGTCCTGATTGGTGGTCATCGTCCTCTGGGCGGCGGGAAAGGGCTTCCTATAGCACAGCACCGCCGTTCACTCCGCATTATCCCCCGCACCGCATTACAACTCTAATGCGGTGCACCGCATTAAATCTCCTGTGCGCAGCTCATCACAGCATGCGCCACGGCTACGGTCCGCCTGCTCCGCCGGAGTCCCCGATGTAGCGCCTCCTCTGCGCGGCTGGCGCGCCGCTCGACTGCGCTGGCCGACAGCTTGCAGGTGGCCCGGCGGGGATACCCTTCGCAGCGCCGCGAGCCCAGCGTGCATCTTCGTTACAACCTCTTCAGACCCTCGCCGATCGCTGTCGATGCGCTCACGCGCGCCGTTGTCGTGGTCTCCCGTCTACGATTTCCTGCCGCTTCCGGCGTTCGCACCTGCCATGGGCATGACGCCGGAACCGCCGGAACGGGGTCGGTTGCGGTGGTATGATGCGGCATGGGAGGTGGCCCGCATGCCCAACCTAGTGTTCATCATGTCCGACGAGGCGCGCAAGGACGTGGTGTTCCACGACAAGTATCCCTTCGTGCGCACGCCGAATATCGACTCGCTGCGCGGCGAGGCGGTTTCGTTTCACCACTGCTTCGCCAACTACCCGGTGTGCGTGCCGTCGCGATCCTCCATGATCACCGGCCGCTATCCTCACCAGATCGGCGTGCTGCGCAACAGTCACCGCCTGCCGGCCGATGAGCGCGATCTCGGCGACCATCTGTCCGCGCACGGCTTCGACTGCGTATCGTTCGGCAAGACCCACACGACGCTCGACGACACTTTGGTAGTGCTGGTGTCCGATCACGGCGACCAGCTCGGCGAGCACGGCATGGCCGGCAAGATGGGCAATCTCTACGAAGCGTCGGTCCGGGTGCCGCTGGTGATCCGCCTGCCGGGCGGCGCACATGCCGGAGCGGAGCGCGCGCAGATGGCGGAGATGGTGGACCTGTTCCCGACCATCTGCGACGTCCTGGGGGTACCCCATCCCGACGGCAGGCAGGCACCGGTGGGCCGCAGCCTGGCGCCGGTGGTGGCCGACCCGCGGGCCGAGCACCGCAGCGTGGTGCACGCCATGCTGCTGGAAGGCCAGATGGCGCGCAGCCGCGACCTGAAGCTCAACTTCTACGCCGACGACAGGTGCGAGCTCTACGACCTGGCCACCGATCCCGGCGAGACGGTCAACCGCTACGACGATCCCGCCTATCGCGACCGCCGGCAGGAACTGCTGGAGGAGATCGCCCGCTTCCTGATCCGCCATCCCCGCGTACCCGACCGCGGCGGCAACGGATTCTTCGGGTAGCCGCTGCAGCGACCGCGCCGTGACTCCGCTCGCGAGCAGGCGCCGGGCGCGGCATCAGGGCGCGAGGCGGACGGTGCGACCGGCGGCGTGCGCTTCAAGAGCGGCACGGGCATCGACGCGCGCTTCGCGCGCTTGATAATACGTAGCTGATCTGCGATATTATTACGTATCATGGCAGTCAGCACCAAACTCACGTTGAGCATCAATGCCTCGGTTATCGTGCAGGCGAAGGCGTTCGCGAGGCAGCGGCGTAAGAGCCTCTCCCGGCTGGTGGAGGAATACCTGCGATACGTCAGCGCCGCCCCGGCCGACCCGCCCGCGCTCAGCAGCCGAGTCTTGGCTGTCGCCGAGTCGCTCCCGATGCCGCCGGGCGCCACCTTCGACAGCTTGAAGGACGAGTACCTGCGGGAGAAACTTCTCGATGCCGGCGATGCCGGCGATGCCGGCGATGCCGGCGGGGCTGGCGGTGGGCAAGATCCTGATTGATTCCGACGTCATTCTCGACCTGTTCATCGCGCGCGAGCCGCATCACACCATCGCCCTGCACTTCTTCTCACGGCTCGAAGTGGACAAAGACGCCATCACGGCGGCCACGTCGCCGGTGGCCCTGGCAAACGTGGGCTACGTGTTGGCAAAGTTGAAGGATCAGGCCTTTGCCGTGGGCAAGCTGCGGGAGCTCAGGACGTTGATTGGAGTGGCACCGATCAGCCAGGCGGCGGTGGACCGCGCTCTGGCGCGCCCGCACCGAGACTTCGAGGACGCGCTGCAGCGGGAGTGCGCGCTGGACAACGGGATCGGCATCCTGGTGACGCGCAACACGCGGGACTATCCCAAGGCCGAGGTCGAGATTCTCTCCCCGGTCGACTTCATGCGTCTCCATTCCGCCGAGGACCACTCATTGACCGTGCACGCCTGATCACGGTGCGGATCAGGGGGCGTAGTAGTGGGATTCGAGGAGCAGGCAGCCGTCGATCGATTCGAAGGGGCCGTGCAGCACGCCGGGCGGGCGGCAGGCGTAGGTGTGGGCGGTGAAGGTCTCGCGGTCGCCGCCGGCGCGGCCCACGATCAGGTCGCCTGATACCAGGAACACCTCTTCCCAGTAGTCGTGCACGAATGGCTCGCTGGTGCGGGCGCTGGGCCGGAAGCGCAGCAGCCGGGTGCGGGCGCCGGTGCGGTTGTCCTCGTCGAGCCCGCCGGAGAGGATCTTCTGCTCGATGCCGTCGGGGTAGCCGGCCGGCACCTCCCAGCCCTCCTCGGCGTCGATGGGGTGGAACTCCCGGTGCTCGCGTTCGATGCTCATCGTCCTGATTCCTCCTGTTCGGTGCCGCCGCCCAGCTCGTCCTCGAGCCGGTAGGAATCCAGCATGTGGTCGACCAGGCCGGTGGCCCCGTCCCAGTCGAAGGTGCGGAACGAATGGGCGCGTGTCACGAACGGTGCGCCGGCGTACAACAGCTCGTACTGCTCCTGGCGCGAGGCGTACTCGGAGCCGATCACGTCCCACGCCAGGCGGTAGAACTTGACCTTGCTGCGCGCGTCGGCGGCCGGCGACTGCTGGGTCGCCTCGATCAGCGCCGCCAGCTCCGGGTTGCCGAAGTCGCGCACGCTCGACGGCTGCATGATCAGCCCGCCGCCGGCCAACTCCCTCAGGCTGGTGATCACCCTGCCGTACAGCTTCTGGGTGATCACCTGCGCGGCGTACAACGTGTGCCGGTGCGGCACGTAATACTCGCCCGCCATGCCGCCGCGCACCTCCATCGCCTCCACCATGGCCGCGACCATGCCCACCTCGGCGGCCAGCGCGCCGAGCGTATCGCGCACCTGCGGGAACCCCAGGGTGCCGTTGATCTCCGCGATGCGGCGCGCCACCCCGACCAGGAAGCGCAGCTTCACGCGCAGCCGGATCTGCGCCTGGTAGTTCTGGTAGATGTGCGCCGGGGTGGCGTGGAACTGCTTCTGACACATGGCGATGTCGCGGTCAACGAATACCCGCTCCCAGGGCACCCGCACGTTGTCGAAGTAGATTACCGCGTCGTTCTCGTCGAAGCGGGCGGCGAACGGATTGTCGAACACGCTGCCGGCGCTCTGTTCGTACGATTTGCGCGACAGCACCTTCAGGCCGGGCGTGGCGAGCGGTACCGCGAACGAGACGGCGTAGTTCTCGTCGCCCGGCTGCAGGGGCTGGATGCTGGTCACCAGGATCTCGTTGGCCATGATGGCGCCGGTGGCCAGCATCTTGGCGCCGTGCACGGTCAGCCCGCCGGCGTCTTCGTCCACCACGGCCGCGGTCAGGTGCTCGCCGCGCTGCTGGTGGGCGGCCTTGGAGCGATCCGCCTGCGGGTTGATGATGACGTAGGTCAGGTACAGGTCGTGGTCGCGCGCGAAGCGGTAGTAGTCGGCCAGCGCCGCGGCCCGCCCGCGGTCGTACTCGGCGAACGTTTCCAGCCCCATGTACATGCCCGCGACGGTCGATGCCACGTGGTCCGGCGAGCGCCCCAGAAAGCCGGCGTGCAGTTCGCACCACGCCTCCAGCGCCCGCCGCCGCGCTACCAGGTCGCCGTACGAGCGCGGCAGTTGCCAGATCCGGCTGCAGCGATCGCCGCTGCCGGCGGCGGCATAGGTCATCAGATCCGCGTGCTGCGGATCGCTCTGGAAGTCGTACAGGCCGCAGATCGAGCGCACCGCGTTGCGGTAGGCGGGGTGGCTGGTGACGTCCTCCACCAGCGCGCCGTCCAGATATACCGCGCGGCCGTCGCGCAACGAGGCCGCGTGCTGGTCGCCGGTCCTGATCATCTCAGTCCTTGTGCACCGGTTTGCGTGGTCTCCGGCGTCACGGAGACCGCGCCTACTGGTCCGAGCATCGCATGCGAGGGCGAGCCCGGTGCGCCGGCGGCGGCGAAGTCGAACCCTCCCGGATAGGGGTCGCGGGGATCAAGCACGAAGTCGTGGAAGCCGGTGATGTAGGCGCTGCCGGTGATCTCGGGGATCACCGCGTCGAACGCGCCAAGCGAGGTAGTCTCCAGTACGCGCCCGCGGAACAGGCCGCCGGTGATGCTCTCGTTGACGAACTCCTCGCCCACCGCCAACCGTCCGCGCGCATGCAGGGCGGCGAGCCAGCCGCTGGTGCCGGTGCCGCACGGCGAGCGGTCGAACCCCACCCTGCCCGCCAGGACATTCTTCATGTCGGCCTCGGGATGCTCCGGTTGGTCGCGAAACATCACCCCGCCGAGGCGCGCCGGCACCGCCGCCGGCAACTCGTCGAGCGGCACCTGCCTGATCAGCGCTTCCCGCACCTCTCCGCCGAGCTGCTGCAAACGCGGCAGGTTGTCGGCACGCACCCGCACGCCGAGGTCGGGCGCCCACACGTAGCCGTACAGGTTGCCGCCCCAGCAGATGTCGACCCGCACCCGCCCGATGCCGGCGACATCGACCTCCAGGTCGGGCTTGAACAGGATGCTCGCCACGTTGCGGAACGACACCCCTTCTACTTGGTCGCCGGTACCGTGTACGCGCGCGGTAACGGTGCCGACCGGAGTGTCGATGCCGATCTCCACCGGCAGCGGACCCGCCACCGCCCCGGTCTCCACCAGCATCGTGGCGATGGCAATGGTGGCGTGGCCGCAGCCGCCCGGACTCCAGAATGGCGAAAAGAACACCACGCCGGTGACCGACCCCGGCGCCACCGGCGGCGTCAGCAGCGCCCCGAATTGTCTGGAGTGGCCGCGCGGTTCGTCACACAGCAGGTGGCCGAGCGCCACCATCTCCTGCGAGCCGCGCAACCAAGCGGCCCGCTCAGCCATGGTGGCGCCCGGAATCGGCGGCAAGCCGGAGGTAACGATGCGCGTCGGCATGCCGGCGGTGTGCGTCTCCACCACCCGAACCGTGCGCGAAAACCTCATGCCGTGACCTGATGACTCGCCGCGGCGTGCAAGCGGCGGATGGCGGCGCGTGCGACCCTCCGTTGCCGCGATGTTGTGCAGTCACCGTACCGATTCATTTGCTGCTGTGGACAATACGCGCAGGCCCATGGCAGCGCAAGCCACCGTACCTCGATCGCCCTCCATCGCCGTCTCCGGATCGCACGTGCGTAACGCCACCGATGCGCGGCGTGCCGGCGGTTTCTTGCGCCACCAGCCCCAGGTCGCAGACGTAGGCGACATCCTCGGTCGACCACGCCTGCTCGTCGACGCCCACGCACCCCGCACAGGATGATGCTGTGCGGAAAGGCGGCCGGACGCTGGTCGTAGCCGCTGCGCAGTTGCCGCAGCACCGACAGCAGGGTGTCGCCCACCAGCGCGTCGATCTCGTCGATCAGCAGCGCCGAGGTCGCACGCTCGATAGTGTGATAGTGTGCGCTCCATGCAAGACTTGTTCGACCTGACCGACAAGGTGGCGATTGTTACCGGTGGCAACGGCGGCATCGGGCGCGCGATCGCCCTGTCGCTTGCGCAGCACGGCGCCGACATCGTGGTGGCGGCGCGCAACGAGCAGAAGACCGCGACGGTGGTCGCTGAGGTAGAAGCGCTCGGTCGCCGCGGTATCGGCGTTCGCTGCGACGTGCTGCGGCACGACGACATTTCCGCCACCGTGGACACCGCCGTGCGGGAGCTGGGGGGCGTCAACATCCTGGTCAACAACGCCGGCGTCGGTCACGGTGGCCAGCCGACCCAGTCGGTAGCGCTGGACACCTGGCAGCGCGTCATCGACATCAACCTGACCTCGGTATTCGTGTTCTGCCAGGCCGTGTACCCAGCGCTGGTGAAGGCCGGCGGCGGCAAGATCATCAACGTCGGCTCGGGGTTCTCGTTGCTTGCGGGCGCCGGCAACGCCCCCTACTCCGCCAGCAAGGCGGGTGTGTGGAACCTGACGCGGACGATGGCCCTCGACTGGGCAGCCGACAACATCCAGGTGAACCTGATTGCCCCGGGGTGGATCCGCACAGAGATGACCGCGGGCGTCCTGGAGGACAAGGAGCGGGCGGCGCACATCGTCGCTGAGACACCGGCAGGTCGTTTCGGGGTGCCCGAGGATCTGGCTGGCACCGGCGTCTTCCTCGCTTCCGCGGCGTCGGATTTCATCACTGGTACCTACATCCGTCCCTCCGGTGGCCGGGGGGCCGGCACCATGGAGTGGCCTCGGCGGAAAGCCGCCACCCCCGAGTAGCTGACCGGGCGGTGGTGCGACGGCCGCCATGAAATCTCGCCTGACAGCAAGATCGCGCCGGACGTGTAGCGCCCGGCGCTCGCGGTCGTCCTTATTACCCCCGCCACAACAGCGCAAGTGGCGGTTCGTGCTCCCGTCGTGCTCCCGGCGATCTGACGGAGCGGCGCTGGCCAAGAGCGCCAAGCGGGAATTGATCGACCAGACGCAAGAGACGTCGACGCGGCACGGTATTCCTCGGGAGCTTGGCGCTACATCCCCCAGACCGTGACCGGCACGCCAGCTCCCGCCGGCGCGCGGCGGAAGATCTTGTCCGCCCAGGGGCGGTCCGGCGTGCGGTCGAACACGATCAGGTGTCCTGCCTCCGCCCCGCAACGGTCCATATAGCCGCGGGTCTGCTCCACCCCCTCGGCGATGGTCCGCTCCAACCCCTTGCGCAGCACCTTGCACTCGACCACGAAGCGGCGCTCGCGCCCGCCCTGCGGCCACACGATCAGCAGGTCGGTGCGCCCGCGCCCGAGTGCGTACTCCCGCTCGATGCGCCCGCCGCCGTTCACCACCCGCTGCAGGTGTGCCTGCAGCAGCAACTGCGGGCCGGCCTCATGGTACTGCTCGAAACGCTGCACCCAGTGCTCGGAGTGCTCGCGAAAGAACTCCTGGAACGCCGCGAGCAGCCCCTCGACGTCCAGCCCGTCGTCCGCGCCCACGTACCACGCCACCTGTTGCGGCAGCCCCGCCTGCACCGCGTAGTTCAGATGCCGCGGCACCACCTCGGCGTAGATCGGGTTGGCGATGCGCGGCGTGCCGGCGGCGTCTTGCGCCACCAGCCCCAGGTCGCAGACGTAGGCGACATCCTCGGTCGACCACGCCTGCTCGTCGGCGCCGGTCAGAATCGGCTCCACCACGCGCCGCACGCGCTCCTCGCGCAGCTTGTGCGCCAGGTCGTCGATATGCGTGTCGCGGCGCAGGATCAGCCGCTCCTGCGCCTCCCGAATGGCGTCCGCCGTGATCGGGCGCGCGCGGTCACGCCCCGGCTCATGGCGGAAGCAGGCGTCGTAGCACAGCGCATTCACCAGCCACGGCTGGCCGGCGGTACGCGTGCGGATCAGCGTCTGCGACTCCTCCGTGAACGCCTGCCCGGTCGCGTCGGTGTGCTGCGCCAGCAGGGCCGTATCTCCCGCTCCGGGAAGTCGCCCAGCCGCAGCGATTCCGACTTGATGTTGAACGCGCTGCCGCCGAGCACCAGCCGGTTCTCGGCGGTCGAGTGGATGCGGTAGTCGCGCACGTCACGCACCCCGCACAGGATGATGCTGTGCGGGAAGCGCGCCGGGCGGTCGACGTAGCCAGTGCGCAACTGCCGCAGCACGGCCAGCAGGGTGTCGCCCACCAGCGCGTCGATCTCATCGATCAGCAGCACCAGCGGGCGCGGATCGGCCATGCTCCAGCGCAGCAGCGCGTGCCGCAACGCCGTGCCCGGCCCCACGCGCTCCAGCAGCCCCGGCCACAGGTCCTCCAGCGTCTCGTCACCGAGCGTCACGCTGGCCTGGAGCGCCAGTTCGGCAAGCACGGTGCGCATGCCCTCGGCCACGTTCTCACGCATCGCCTGGCCAGCCTCGACGTTGGCGTACACGCAGCGGAAGTCGCCGTGCGCGCCGCCGTTCAGCAGATCCCGCAACGCCAGCAACGCCGAGGTCTTGCCGGTCTGCCGCGGCGCGTGCAGCACGAAGTATTTCTTGTCTCGGATCAAGCCGAGCACCGCGTCGAGATCGATCCGTTCCAGCGGCGGGATGCAGTAGTGGTCCGCGGCCACTACGGGCCCTGCGGTGTTGAACTTGCGCACGGTCGCCACGGGCGCATTGTCGCAGAGCATGACGCGGCTGTCATCCGCGCGTCGAACAGGGGGTGCGACCCCGTTTTGGGCAGGGGTAGAAAGACCTCCCAGTCAATAGCACGATGGCTACGACTGGGAGGTCAACATGGATAAGGAATTGGTCGCTCACATCGTTGAGCTTGTCAAGATGGAGTTGCGCAACAGCGCCGACGCCGACGTTGCCAGCAGTGCCACTGGGATGCTGAGGTTGGAACTGGTCGTGCACCAGTGCCTGATGGAGATGGGACGACAGGTAGTGCAGGACTTGGCGCAGCAGGCGGGCACCGGCTACCAGGGGCGGCGGGTGAAGCGTGGCAAGGTGGTGTATCGGTTCAAGGGGAATCGCGCCAAGACGGTGCACGGGCTGTATGGGCCGGTCACGGTGGAGCGCGCCTACTACTACGCCAGCGGTAGCGGAGAGACGTGGGTGCCGCTGGATGAGCAGTTGGGGATCGGAGACGGGCAGACCCCTGCCTGTGAGTACCATCTGGCCCAGTTCGCGGGCCAGGGACCATATCAAAGGAGTCTGAGTCATTTCCATACGATCTTTCGTCCCGCTGGATTGGATAAGATCTCACTGCACAAGACCGAATGCATGGTGGACGCACTTGGTGAGCGGCTGGAGGCGCAACGTCAGCAGGAAATTGAGGAGCTGTTCGCGCATGACGGCAGCGTGGCGGTGGCCAATAAGATCACTGGCACGATGGTGGTGTGTATCGATGCGGGGAAAGTACCGACGAAGGGTAACGAACGCGTAGATAATGACAAGCGAAAGAGATACGACCGCGAGTTCCGAGACGTCAAGGTGGCGAGTATCTCTGAACTGAAGTGGGACGAGGGACGACAGCAGGCGCGCTGCACCAAAACCTCGTATGTGCTGGGCATCGAGCATGCCGACGAGTTCTTCCAGCGTATCTGGGTGGAGATGAACCGACGCAGTGCGGACCTGACGAAACTGCGCTTGGTGTTCATCGGCGATGGCGCTGAGTGGATCTGGAACCGGGTGGCTGAGATCGACAACGCTGACAACGGTGTATACATCCTGGATTTCTGCCACGCCGTCGATCATCTTGCGAAGGTGTGCAAGCTCCTCTACGGGCAGGGCACGGCGCAGTTCGATAAGCATCTGCAGCAGTGGCGCGCCAGACTGCGGGAAGGCGGGACAGTCGTGATCGACGACCTGGAGCAATTGCGCGACAGTCACCGCGAGCACGGTGACGAGATACAAGGCGAGATCAACTACCTCGAGGCAAACCGCGAGCGCATGAACTACCCGCAGTACCGAGAGCAGCACCTGCCAATCGGCAGCGGCACGGTGGAAAGCGCCTGCAAGAACGTCGCTGCCGCGCGGATGAAGGGTAGTGGTATGACCTGGACCCTGAACGGGGCGCAGCACATGCTGCAGTTGCGCGCGTCGATCATGAGCGGGCGCTTTGCCCGCGACCACCAACATTCACTACCCGGCCCTCCTCAACCTGCCGAACTGCTGGCGGCTGCATAAGCGTGCACAAAATGGAGTCGCACCCTCGAACAGGGCATCCACCAGGAGCCGAGGCCATCGGATTTCGCTGACGAAGACAGGTGCGAGCGCGGGCAATTATCGATAGACGTCTTGTCGCTGGCCGACCTTCAGAACGACTATCACCAGGCGAGCGGACTCGACGCTGTAGAGCACGCGATAGGTGCCGACTCGGATACGAAACACATCCGCGTAGCCCTGCAGTTTGCGCGTCCCAGGGGGGTGCGGATCAGCGGCCAGATCTCTGATTCTGCGCATGATGCGTAGCTGATCCGGCTTGCCCAGCTTCGCGACCTGACGTTCAGCGGTTGCCGAGAACTCAATCCTATACTTCGCCATCCAGCTCCAAGTCGCTGAGCACGTCCGTCCACGACTTGGTCGGCTCGAACCGAATCGCTTTGAGGTCCTCGATATCCTCGAGCTCCTCCAGCTTGTCGAGCAGTGCGTCCTGGACGAAGCGACCGATCTTCAGCCCACGCTGTGTGCACACCTCCTCGACCGCCTGTTTTAGTCTGCTGTCGATCCGAGTGGCGATTTGTACAAGTGCCATTCCCGCCTCCAATATCGCTGCAACGCTATCGATTGCTAGCAAATGGTAGACGAGCGACGGCGCGCGGTCAAGAAGCTGCCCCGCTCCCGCTGCCGGGACCGGCTTATCGGCTGATCGGCTGATCGGGTTGCCACCCGTTGAGAAGAGATCGATCGGGACCTTCACGAGCTGCTTGTTTGATTGCGCGATCGAATCGTCGAAGCGCTCGTCCATCAGGCCGCGCGTAGCCTTCAACTCCTCTTCGACCCGGGCCGCGCGCTCGAGCAACTGCGTACCCGCGACCGCGAGCTGATCACGCGGGACGACGCGATCGACGAGCTGGCTCGCCGAGCGGCTCGAGAAACTGCACAACTGAATGAGCCGCGACGGGATTGAACTCTTCAGGAGTGAGCCCTGCGTCGGCCGCAATGCCTCCCATCGGGTAGCCGCGACTGGAGCGGCGCTGACAAAGAGCGCCAAGCGGGAATTGATCGACCAGACGCAAGAGACGTCGACGCGGCACGGTGTTCCTCCGGAGCTTGGCGCTACATCCCCCAGACCGCGACCGGCACGCCAGCTTCCGCCGGCGCGCGGCGGAAGATCTTGTCCGCCCAGGGCCGGTCCGGCGTGCGGTCGAACACGATCAGGTGTCCTGCCTCCGCCTTGCAGCGGTCCATATAGCCGCGGGTCTGCTCCACCCCCTCGGCGATAGTCCGCTCCAACCCCTTGCGTAGCGCCTTGCACTCCACCACGAAGCGGCGCTCGCGCCCGCCCTGCGGCCACGCGATCAGCAGGTCGGTGCGCCCGCGCCCGAGTGCGTACTCCCGCTCGATGCGCCCGCCGCCGTTCACCACCCGCTGCAGGTGCGCCTGCAGCAGCAACTGCGGGCCGGCCTCGTGATAGTGCTCGAAGCGCTGCACCCAGTGCTCTGAGTGCTCGGGGTCGCGAAAGAACTCCTGGAACGCCGCGAGCAGCCCCTCGACGTCCAGCCCTTCGTCCGCGTCCACGTACCACACCATCTGCTGCGGCAGCGTCTCCTGCACCGCGTAGTTCAGATGCCGCGGCACCACCTCCGCGTAGATCGGGTTGGCGATGCGCGGCGGGCCGCCGTCGGGCTGCGCCACCAGCCCCAGGTCACGGACGTAGGCCAGATCCTCGTCCGAGCACGCGATCTCCGCCGCGCCGGTCAGAATCGGCTCTACCACGCGCCGCACGCGCTCCTCGCGCAACTTGTGCGCCAGATCGTCGATATGCGTGTCGCGGCGCAGGATCAGGCGCTCCTGCGCCGCCAGGATGGCGTGCGCCGTGATCGGGCGCGCGCGGTCACGCCCCACCTCGTCCTCGAAGCATGCCTCCCGGCACAGCGCGTTCACCAGCCACGGCTGCCCGGCGGTCCGCGTCAGGATCAGCCGCACCGCCTCCTCCGTGAACACCTGCTCGGTCGCCGCCGTGTGCTGCGCCAGCAACGCCCGCACCTCCTGCTCCGAGAAGTCGCCCAGACGCAGCGACTTGGCCTTGATGTTGAAGGCGCTGCCGCCGAGCACCAGCCGGTTCTCGGCGGTCGAGTGGATGCGGTAGTCGCGCACGTCACGCACCCCGCACAGGATGATGCTGTGCGGGAAGCGCGCCGGGCGGTCCACGTAGCCAGTGCGCAACTGCCGCAGCACGGCCAGCAGGGTGTCGCCCACCAGCGCGTCGATCTCATCGATCAGCAGCACCAGTGGGCGCGGATCGGCCATGCTCCAGCGCGCCAGTGCCTGGCGCAGTGCGTTGCCCGCCCCGACGCGCTCCAGCACCCCCGGCCAGAGATCCTCCAGGGTGGCATCGCCCAGCGTCACGCTGGCTTCGAACGCCAATTCGGCAAGCACGGTGCGCATGCCCTCGGCAACGTTCTCGCGCATCGCCTGGCCACCCTCGACGTTGGCGTACACGCAGCGAAAGTCGCCATGCCCGCCGCTGTTCAGCAGGTCCCGCAACGCCAGCAGCGCCGAGGTCTTGCCGGTCTGCCGCGGCGCGTGCAGCACGAAGTACTTCTTGTCCCGGATCAAGCCGAGCACCGCGTCGAGATCGATCCGCTCCAGCGGCGGGATGCGGTAGTGGTCCGCGGCCACTACGGGCCCCTCCGTGTTGAACTTGCGCACGGTCGCCATGGTCGCAGAGTACGGCTCGGCTGTCATCCTCGCCAACAACCCGCTACCCGGAGCCCCACCGAGCGAGCTGCATCTCGTCCTAGCTTTTGTCCACCTGCGGTGTGCAGCAGGGCCGTCCTGGCCGCGAAGGGCGCCTGCGAACACGTCAACACGTGTACTCAGGGCTTACCAACTCCGCGTTCGCGGTGGCGGCCGACCAAGCCTGAGCGCCACCACCGCCCTCCGTCCCGCGGCACCCCCGGCCGGGCCGCCGGTTGCCCGGCGAATACCTGGCGCGGCGGGCGAGCCAGTTTCGCCGTCGCGATTCGATTACTCGCGCTCGCCAGTCAGGGTCGGCAGGACGTCCGCCAGGGTGATGCCGAAGTCGTTTTCCTGGGTGGCTTGAAAAACCGGGAAATACAGCTTGTTGGGAGCTGCGTTCCCTCCAAAGCCGCCGAGACGCTGCATTTTTGCCATTGTGGGACTGCCGGCCACCCGATGCCAGTCGATCGGTGTCGCCGGAAGAAACGATTCAGCCACCTCGTGCGAAACACGGTGCCGTGGCCGAGATCGTGACCGGCGATGTACATGAACGTTGCGAAGGTGCCGTGGCACCATAGCGCCAGCGAAAACGGCAGCCACAACGCCTGCGTGAGAACCAGGCCGTGAGGATGCCGGTAGCGGCGAACAGGCCGAGATGGCCCCAACGCCTGAAGCGCGCCCTGCAGGTTGCTGCGCCGCATCAGGCGGCGCAGCGTCGACGGGTCGATCGGCGACCTGAAGGAGCAGTCGTACCAGCGCGGCTTTCGGCATGCACGTTGCTCGTTCTCCATGTCGAGCCCTCCGGGCTCCTGAATGCTGTTCCCATATCAGGCATCCGCAAACCAACCACGCAATCGCTGCAGCGACATCGGCGGCGCCGGCGGCCTCCCGTCGGCGGCGCCGGCGGAAAGCCAGAAATTGCGCAAGACGACGTAAGACGTTACGTTACGCATGTTGAGACATTGTAAGCTGAACGCTCCAGAAGGAGGACCCATGGTTCGCTATCGCAAAAGGTAACATTCGGTGTTACCTTTTGCACGCGAAGACACTGGAACCAAGGATGCCGTCCATCTCAGACTATCTTGATGACCTCCAAGCCGCCGGACGATTCGTGTTTACTACCGAGCAAGCTGTCAAGGCGCTCGGGGTGTCCGTGACCGCCGCGCGGGCCGCGTTACGCAGGCTGAAGCGCAAGACCTCTACCGCCGACCCGTATCGCGGCTTCCACGTTATCGTGCCTCCAGCCTATCGGCGGCTGGGCTGCCTGCCCGCGGACCAATTCATCCCCGACCTGATGTCCCACCTCGGTGAGCCCTACTACGTCGGGCTGCTCAGCGCGGCGAAGTATCACGGGGCTGGGCATCAGGCACCGCTCGTGTTTCAGGTTGTCGTACCCAAGTCACGACGGGCGCTGCAATGCGGAGGTGTCCGAGTGGAGTTCGTCGCCCGGCGAAACATGCACGAAACTCCCGTCATCGAGCGGAACACACAGACGGGGACGATCCGTATCGCCGCGTCCGAGGCCACCGCCATTGAGGTGGTCGGCTATGCCGAGCGCTGCGGCTCCCTTGACAATGTCGCGACCGTGCTGGCCGAGCTCTCCGAGTCGCTGCGCGGTGAATTGCTTGCGGAGGAGGCCCGCCGTGCCCCATTGGCCTGGGTTCAGCGCCTTGGTTATCTGCTTGAGCGCGTTGACCAAGCGGATTTGGCAGACTTCCTCGACCCCGTGCTGACAGCGCGAACCGCCTTTCCGGTCGCGCTGGCCCCATGGAAGAAAATGAATGGATCCCAACGCGATGCCCGCTGGAACGTCGCTGAAAACATCGAAGTAGTGCCCGACCTGTGATCCCTCGCGCGTATATCACCGAGTGGCGGGCAGTTGCTCCGTGGAGTCAGGACGCATGGGTCGAGCAGGATCTCGTCATCAGCCGAGCCCTCGTAGCGCTGTTCAGTGTAGCCGCGCTGGCCGAGCGCCTGGCTTTCCGGGGTGGCACAGCACTCTACAAGCTCCATCTCCGTCCACCCGCCCGCTACTCCGAAGACATCGACTTGGTGCAGGTTCGCGCGGAACCCATCGGAGGGACGCTCGATCTCGTCCGTGGCGCGCTTGATCCGTGGCTCGGCACCTCGCAGCACAGGCTCAGCGAGAGGAGCGCCACCTTGGTGTACCGGTTCGATTCGGAAGATGACCCGCCGCTGAGGATGCGCCTGAAGATCGAAATCAACACCCGGGAGCACTTCACCGAGTTGGGGCTCACGCGCGTCCCGTTTCGGGTGGAGAGTCGCTGGTTCAGCGGCGACGCCGGGGTGACCACCTTCAAGATCGACGAACTGATGGGGACGAAGCTGCGGGTCCTCTATCAACGCAGCAAGGGGCGCGACCTGTTCGACCTGTGGTTTGCCCTCGCACACGGCACGGTAGACACGGGGGCGCTGTTCCGCAGCTTCCGGCGCTACATGGCCGAGGGCGGCCACACGGTTACCCGCGCGCAGTTTGAGCGGAACCTCCACGAGAAGGCCCGAAGCCGCGGATTCCGACGGGACATCCAACCGCTGCTGAGACCGGATTCCAACCAGGACTTCGATATCGATAAAGCGCTGGACATCGTGCGCGAGCGGCTCATCAGGATGCTGCCGGGCGAACCGTGGCAGGGAGTCCGAAGATGATTGGAGGCTGTCGGTCAGTTGGACCGTGCCCGGCGCGGGACGAGCAGTAGCCCCCAATACCTGAGCATCCCTTCGCCCGGTTCTCGCACGATCGTGGTTGTTCGACGACTTCGGACGCGTGATCGACGAGGATGAGATCCAGCTCGCTCGGCTGTCGGGTCGCCGTCGCGATTCGATTACTCGCGCTCGCCAGTCAGGGTCGGCAGGACGTCCGCCAAGGTGATGCCGAAGTCGTTTTCCTGGGTGGCTCGAAAGACCGGGTAGATCAACTTGCTGGGACCCGTCCCCCCCTTAAAGCCCCCGAGGTATTGCATCGAACGAGGCGTGGGACTGCCGGCCACCCGATGCCAGTCGATCGGTGTCGCCGGATCGCAGGTGCGCAGCGATACCGTCAGGCGCCGATCATCGGTCGTCTGCGTCGCGTGGATGTTGTTGAGGCTCAGCAGCAGCAGGTCGCCGGGTCCCACCTCCGGAGTCTCCATGACATCCTCGATTTCGAGGTCCTCCTCGTGCCATCCGATGAAACTCCATCGCATGGCCTTGCTGCTTAAGCGTTGATAGCAAGCTCAGTGGCAGAATCACCTGCCACCCGCGTCGTGAGCATGGTCCTGGGTTCGTTTCGATCGTAGGGGCAGGCTCGGTGGAGCACGCAGCGGTTGTCCCAGATGACGATGTCTCCGGGCTGCCAATTGTGCTGGTAGGTACGCGGAGGCTGGCAGGCGAAAGTTGCCAGATTGGCAAGCAGCTGCTCGCCCGCTTCCGGTTTGAGTCCAGGGATTTCATAGGCATGACGGCCGATATAAAGCGCGGGACGCTTGGTCACCGGATGGACCTTAACCAGGGGTCTCAAGGGGGGCACTTTGTCCTCATAGCCGTAGCCATCCCCGACTTTCATATCAAGACCAGCCCTGGCTTGGGATTGGAGAAGCGAATGGTAGGCGGACAGATTGGCAATTTGTGCTTTGGTTGCTTCGTCCAGGGCATCGTAGGCCGCCCGCATATCAGCCCATTCGGTCTGACCCCCTTGCGAGGGGACGACGTGGGCTGAGAGCAATGACGCCTTGGTGGAGAGCCTCATGTAGGAGCTATCGGTATGCCAACCTTCGTTAGCGATCGACCCTAATGACTCACGCGTGCCCTTTTCGTAAAGGGTTCCATCCGGCCGCTGGTTACTGATCCAGACGAATTTCTCGTCGTAATGTTTACCCATGAGTTCAATCTCTCCGAATCTTGAGGTAAATACCACCTGAGCTTCCACCGAGAGATGTTGCTCCGGGAAAATCAAAACCCCATACTCGTGAAAGGCCGCCTCGATCTCGCTCCAGGTGGTATCTTCGAGTGAGGAAAGGTCAATGCCGGTGACCACGGCGCCCAGGGTTGCGTTGGTTGGTGTCATGAGTGTTCCGTCCTTATTTTCGTTTCACTGCTTCGTGTTTT
This sequence comes from Spirochaetia bacterium, assembly GCA_965262935.1. GTDB lineage: Bacteria > Spirochaetota > Spirochaetia > SZUA-6 > Bin103 > Bin103. The sequence goes on from OZ253572.1 coordinate 5,615,618, forward strand.
TGCTGCTTCGTAGCGACCCACACCACCCCGCAGGCTGGGGTCGAGCAGGTCTCGGAGCGCATCGCCGAACATGTTGGTGCCCCACACCACGATGAACAGTGACAGCCCTGGCCACAGCGCCAGCGCCGGCACCCGCTCCATGTAGCGGCGTCCTTCCCAACTCAGCATCCCCTCCCCAGCTGGCGACATCGGGGGGCAGCCCAAGACCCAGGAAGGTCAGCGACGCCTCGGCAATGATCACATCGCCAATGGTCACGGTAAAGATGACGATCATCGGTGCCATGATGTTGGGCAGCACATGGCGGAAGATGGTCCTGCCGGTGCTCGCACCAATCGCGTTCGCCGCCTGCACGTACACGTTCTCCTTGATGCGAATGACGGCACTGCGCGCGATTCTCGAGCCGCTGATGCCGCCGGCGATGCCCAGCACCAGGATGATCTGCAGCTGCCCCTGGCCGACCAGCGACATCACCGTAATCAGAATCAGCAGCCCCGGGAACGCCATCCAGGCATCGACAAACCGCTGCACCACCATGTCGAGCTTGCCGCCGAAGAACCCGCTCGTCGCGCCGATCAGCAGCGCCACCACCAGGTTGATGCTGGTCGCCGACAGGCCAACGACTACCGAGATGCGTGCCCCGTAGATGATTCGGCTGAGGATGTCGCGCCCCAGTTGGTCGGCACCCAGCGGGTATGTCCATGACGGCGGGGCGTACCGGTCAATCAGGTGAATCTCGTTCATCCCGTAGGGGGCCAGCATATCGGCGAAGATGCCGCAGAGAAGCAGCAGCAGCACGATGATGCCACCCACGGTGCCCAGCGGCTGTTCCCGGACCAGCCTCCGGAAGAATTGCATCATGACTCTGCTTCCTAGCGGTAGCGGACCCGGGGATCCAGGAAGGCGTAGCTCAGGTCGATCAGGAGATTGATGAGGACCACGGCAGTTGCGAAAAACAGGTTAATGCCAGAGACGATGGGGTAGTCTCGCCTTTGAATGGAGTCCAGCAGGAGAGTGCCTAAGCCGGGGAGGACAAAGATCTGCTCGATGATGACCGAACCCCCGATGAGGATGGGCAGCTGAAAGCCGACGATGGTCACCACCGGGATGAGGGCATTCTTCAAGACATGCCGCATCACGACGATCTTCTCCCTGAGTCCCTTCGACCAGGCAGTCCGGATGTAGTCTTGCCGCAGGACCTCGAGCGCCATGGTGCGTGTCATGCGCATCGTGGTTCCCGAAAGGACCGCTCCCAGGATCGCGGAAGGGAGGAGAAACATCCCCAGATTACCGAGCGGGTCCTCCGTGAAAGGAATGAGTCTCATCGGGGGTGACCATGCCCACCAGATAGAGGGGTAAAGCATGACCATGGTCGCTGTCCAGAAGGTCGGGACTGAGATGAAGGTAACGGCAATGCCGCGCCCGGCGTAATCGCCGATCGTATTCTGCCGAATGGCCGAATAGATGCCGATCGGCAGCGATATCAGCAGTCCGATCATAACGGCAAACACCCCCAGCTCGAACGTCACCGGCAACCTGGCTAATATCTTCGGGGTAATAGCCTGCTCTCCCCTGAGTGACACACCCAGGTCGCCTTGCAGCACTCCCCTAATCCAACGACCATACTGGACATGTACCGGCAGGTCCAGCCCGAGCATATGCCTGATGACTTCACGGTCCACGGTGGTGCCCAACTGCGGCATTTCAGACATCATCGCGTCGATAACATCACCAGGGATCATGCGAACGACAGCAAAGACAATGATAGTCACCAGAAATAGGGTTGGGACCACCAACAGTAATCTTCTGATTACGTAGGTGCGCATACTATAGAAACACAAGGTGCTGAGCGCGTAAGCCCCCAGCACCTTGTGTTGTATCAGGTCAGCCTAAGGGGTGAATCCCTAGTGCCCCATCGATTCCCTCAGCTTCTGGTCAATCCAGAGCCGGGCCAAAACGGTAGAGTACATGCCGCCTCCCAGGCTCTTCTCACCGTTGTAACTTACGAGCCACGGCTGGTTAAAGTGATACACAGGCGGTCGCGGGCCCCATGTCGACCACAGCTGCTTTATGTGGTACATATAGGCCTCATTCACCAGTCTCTGCATCTCCTCGTAGGTGCTGGCGCTTTCGGCGGCTTCCACGATGGCGTCATACTCAGGGTCCTGGGCCCCGCTTGCGTTCCACATTTCGTTCGAGTAAGCCTGAATTCGTGCGAATAAGAGGGGATTATTATCGGTGGCCCTCATTCCGATGATCATGCCTTCATAGGAGTGAGCATTGATAAGGGAAGAAATAGCCGCCACGTCGGTCACGTTAATCTCGACATCAACGCCAATCTGCGACCAGTAGTCTTTAGCTACTTGTACAACCTCCACATCCGCACGTACCGGATCAAGGACGAGTTCGGTCTTGAATCTAGTGCCGTCGGAACCGCGCGGATACCCAGCCTCATCAAGGAGCTTCTCGGCCCTTTCCGGGTCATAGACATACATTGCCTTGACCTCTTCCGGCCACTCCTCAAATGGGGTGTAGAACCCGAGGACGGCAGCCCCAACAAACCCATAAGGTGTCGGGTCTCCGAAACCACCGTAGAGGCTCTGGTTGATTGTCTCGGTGTCTAATGCCAACTGCATCGCCTGTCGCACTCGGATGTCACTAAAGGGCGGCGTGCGCACATCCATGGCATAAGCACTCTTCGTTTTAAAGACGTTGCTTGACATCACGAGTTCAGCGTTGGTCCGCTGGAGGCTCTCTGCCTGGTCTACGCTTAGGCCCCTCAGCATAGCAATATTGCCCGCGCGTAGCGCCGCCAGTTGTGTCGCTACATCTGGTATGACCAAGAGCTGGATCTCGTCAGCTTAGGGCAGGCGGTTCTCCGGGAACTTTTCGTCGAAGGACCAGTAGTTAGGATTCTTCGTGTAGGTGACAGCGCTTCCCTCTACCCAGTCGGTTATGCTATAGGGTCCGGTACCGACCAGGTTCCTCCAATCCTGAGCATTGCCATGATCCTGGATTACCTCGGGGGGATATATCCAGGAACCCTCCCAGCTCTCGGAGTAAATCGAGCTCAGCGCTCTGAAGTCTATCTGCTTCAGCTTGAAGACAACCGTAGACCTGTCGGTCGCCGTTATCGATTCGAATTCTATGCCGGTAATATTGCCTGCATAGGGGCTCTCCTCGGTGAAGCCGCTGCCCAGGCCCGTCATCCGGTGAAAGTTAAATACAATGTCATCGGCAGTTAGCTCACGCCCGTTCATCGGAGCCTTGTCGTGCCAGTGAATGCCCTCGCGGATGTGAAAGATGATGGTGGTCGGGTCTGGCGTTTCGAAGCTCTCCGCCAGGTGTGGTTTCACAACATCTAGAGGAGTATAATTACTTGTAAAATCCCATTTGGACCTGGGTGTTGACCAGTCTACCATGCCCAGCTTCTCTAACACGAGACCAACGGCACCAGTCGAGGTAGACCCCCACCAGGTGTCAGTGTGCGGCGCCTCTCCAAGTTCGTTAACGGTGACAATTGTCCCACCGTATTGAGGCGCCGTCACCATCTCGCCGGTTGACGGATCGAGCACCATTTCCGGCTCGGTCGTCGCGGACGCCGCCTCGCCTTCGCTGGCCGGGCCGGCAAACGCAGCGATCGCCACCAGCGCGAACACCAGTGCAATCGACATTATTGTGGAAGCTTTTTTCATTGTGCTTCTCCTTTATGTGTCGGGCACAGATGTGCCCCGTTTTTGAAATTGCCAGCAACGCTGGACGCAGTGGTCTGGTAGAAAACGCAGCCGACGCGGTCGGCCGTTGGAAGCGCGGACGCGTGGCGGCCGACGCGGTCGGCCGTTGGAAGCACGGATGCGTGGCGGCCGATGTGGTCGGCCGTTGGACGCGCAGACGTGTGCCGGCCGACGTGGTCGGCCGTTGGAAACACGGATGCGTGGCGGGTGTGCGCCACGCGGATTGATGGTGCCGCGCTCAGCACTGCTGCCGAGCGGTCGCTCGTCGCGCGGCTAGCAGCTAGGCGGTGAGCGGTGAGCGGTGAGCGGTGAGCGGTGAGCGGTGAGCGGTGAGCGGACCGGGGGCCACCGGCTGCGTCAACCGCGACCGGCCGCTGTGCCCGGTGGCCTCGCTACGCATCAGACGCTTACCTTATCACCCCCGCCACAACAACGCAAGTGGCGGTTCGTACTCCCGGCGTGCTCCCGACGATCTGACGGAGCGGCGCTGGCCAAGAGCGCCAAGCGGGAATTGATCGACCAAGCGCAAGAGACGTCGACGCGGTACGGTGTTCCTCCGGAGCTTGGCGCTACATCCCCCAGACCGTGACCGGCACGCCCGCTTCCGCCGGCGTGCGGCGGAAGATCTTGTCCGCCCAGGGGCGGTCCGGCGTGCGGTCGAATACGATCAGGTGTCCTGCCTCCGCCCCGCAACGGTCCATATAGCCGCGGGTTTGCTCCACCCCCTCGGCGATGGTCCGCTCCAACCCCTTGCGCAGCACCTTGCACTCCACCACGAAGCGGCGCTCGCGCCCGCCCTGCGGCCACACGATCAGCAGGTCGGTGCGCCCGCGCCCAAGTGCGTACTCCCGCTCAATCCGCCCGCCGCCGTTCACCACCCGCTGCAGGTGCGCCTGCAGCAGCAACTGCGGCCCGGCCTCGTGATATTGCTCGAAGCGCTGCACCCAGTGCTCGGAGTGCTCACGGAAGAACTCCTGGAACGCCGCGAGCAGCCCCTCGACGTCCAGCCTTTCGGCCGCGTCCACATACCACACCATCTGCTGCGGCAGCGTCTCCTGCACCGCGTAGTTCAGATGCCGCGGCACCACCTCGGCGTAGATCGGGTTGGCGATGCGCGGCGGGCCGCCGTCGGGCTGCGCCACCAGCCCCAGGTCACGGACGTAGGCCAGATCCTCGTCCGAGCACGCGATCTCCGCCGCGCCGGTCAGAATCGGCTCCACCACGCGCCGCACGCGCTCCTCGCGCAGCTTGTGCGCCAGATCGTCGATATGCGTGTCGCGGCGCAGGATCAGCCGCTCCTGCGCCGCCACGATGGCGTCCGCCGTGATCGGGCGCGCGCGGTCACGTCCCGGCTCATGGCGGAAGCAGGCGTCGTAGCACAGCGCGTTCACCAGCCACGGCTGGCCGGCGGTACGCGTGCGGATCAGCGCCTGCGCCTCCTCCGTGAACGCCTGCCCGGTCGCCGCGGTGTGCTGCGCCAGCAGGGCCCGTATCTCCTGCTCCGAGAAGTCGCCCAGCCGCAGCGATTCGGACTTGATGTTGAAGGCGCTGCCGCCGAGCACCAGCCGGTTCTCGGCGGTCGAGTGGATGCGGTAGTCGCGCACGTCCCGCACCCCGCACAGGATGATGCTGTGCGGGAAGGCGGCCGGACGCTGGTCGTAGCCGCTGCGCAGTTGCCGCAGCACCGACAGCAGGGTGTCGCCCACCAGTGCGTCGATCTCGTCGATCAGCAGCACCAGCGGCGTGCGGTCGGCAGCGGCCCAGCGACTCAGCGTCAGGCTCAGCGCGCCACCTGGTCCAGCGCTGTTCATGGCCTCGCTGCAGACGCGCTCCAGGGTATCGTCGCCCAGCGTCAGGCTTGCCCTGAGTGCAAACTGCGACAGTACGGTGCGCATGCCTTCCACCACGTTCTCGCGCATCGCCTGGCCAGCCTCGACGTTGGCGTACACACAGCGGAAGTCGCCGTGCGCGCCGCCGTTCAGCAGATCCCGCAGCGCCAGCAGCGCCGAGGTCTTGCCGGTCTGCCGCGGCGCGTGCAGCACGAAGTACTTCTTGTCCCGGATCAAGCCGAGCACCGCGTCGAGATCGATCCGTTCCAGCGGCGGGATGCAGTAGTGGTCCGCAGCCACTACGGGCCCTGCGGTGTTGAACTTGCGCACGGTCACCATGGGCGCATTGTCGCAGAGCTTGACGCGGCTGTCATCCGCGGGTCGAACAGGGCATCCACCAGAAGCCGAGGCCATCGGAGAGGGCAATCCTCCGAATCGGCGGGGTCCAGTTCCGCCAGATCGCCGGAAGTTGGGGTGGCCGTTGCGCTACGATCGCGGCCCCAGCCTAATCGGACCAGGATATGCGGTGCCGGCGGCAATCTACTCGCGCTCGCCAGTCAGGGTCGGCAGGACGTCCGCCAGGGTGATGCCGAAGTCGTTTTCCTGGGTGGCTTGAAAAACCGGGAAATACAACTTGTTGGGAGCTGCGTTCCCTCCAAAGCCGCCGAGACGCTGCATTTTTGCCATTGTGGGACTGCCGGCCACCCGATGCCAGTCGATCGGTGTCGCCGGATCGCAGGTGCGCAGCGATACCGCCACGCGCCGATCCTCGGTCGTCTGCGTCGCGTGGATGGTGTTGACGCGCAGCAGCAGCAGGTCGCCGGGCGCCACCTCCGGAGTCTCCATGACATCCTCGATTTCGAGGTCCTCGTCGTGATAGGAGACCCCGCTCCAGTCGGACAGGTAAAAGGTCCCGCCGTCACGAAGCGAGAGCAGCCTACTTGCGCCCGAGCGTCGACAAAGGTTGAACACTCGTGGCGACTTTTCGCGAAGCCGATCCCAGGGAATGACGCGCAGCCCGGCCTCGGTACGCGAAGGCTTGACCAACGGAATCCAGTAATTGAGATGAGTCGAATTGTACTCAGTCAGGAAGAAGTGATCGTGATCCTGATGCCAGGACAGATCGGTTACCGGCGTCTGGAGATAGAGAATTTGATAGAGCGCGGCGCTGGCTCCGGTGACGCCCTGGGCGAATTCTTCGATCCGCGGACGTATCCTCTGGAAGGTTTCTCTTCGTCCCATTGCGTTAGCACGCAGAGCTCCGATTTGACCGGCAACTGGCTTGTCGCCAAGGTGCTGCGCCGCATGCTTGGTTTTCGTTGAGGGGGAATAGTCCGGGCTGGCATCGAATTCTGCCACGAGGAAGTCGATCTCATCACGGCTCAGAAATTCCGGGACAACGCAGAAGCCCCGTTCATCGAGCGCGGCGGCGATTGCTTTGAAATCAGTCATCAGTATTTCTCTCCTTGTTCTTGTGAGTTTTCTTGGGCTTCGTTCCGTTTGCTTCGTAGCGACCCACGCCACCCCGCAGGCTGGGGTCGAGCAGGTCTCGGAGCGCGTCGCCGAACATGTTGGTGCCCCAGACAACCGTGAACAGGGACAGCCCGGGCCACAGCGCCAGCGCCGGCACCCGCTCCATGTAGCGGCGTCCTTCCCAACTGAGCATCCCTCCCCAGCTCGCCACATCAGGGGGCAGCCCAAGACCCAGGAACGTCAGGGAGGCCTCGGCAATGATCACGTCGCCAATGGTCACGGTAAAGATGACGATCATCGGCGCCATGATGTTGGGGAGCACATGGCGGAAGATGGTCCTGCCGGTGCCCACCCCAATCGCTTGCGCCGCCTGCACGTACATGTTCTCCTTGATGCGGATCACCGCACTGCGCGCGATTCTCGAACCGCTGATGCCGCCGGCAATGCCCAGCACCAGGATGATCTGCAGCTGGCCCTGGCCGACCAGCGACATCACCGTGATCAGAATGAGCAGCCCCGGGAAGGCCATCCAGGCATCGACAAAGCGCTGCACCACCATGTCGAGCTTGCCGCCGAAGAACCCGCTCGTCGCGCCGATCAGCAGCGCCACCACTAGGTTGATGCTGGTTGCCGAGAGACCAATGATCACCGAAATGCGTGCCCCGTAGATGATTCGGCTGAGGATGTCGCGCCCTAGCTGGTCGGCACCCAGCGGGTATGTCCATGACGGCGGGGCGTACCGGTCAATCAGGTGAATCTCGTTCATCCCGTAGGGCGCCAGCATATCGGCGAAGATGCCGCACAAAAGCAGCAGCAGCACGATGATGCCACCCACGGTGCCCAGCGGCTGTTCCCGGACCAGCCTCCGGAAGAATTGCATCATGATTTCTGTTCCTCAGCGGTAGCGGACCCTGGGATCCAGGTAGCCGTAGGTCAGATCGATCAGGAGATTGGCGAGCACCACGGCAGTTGCGATAAACAGGTTGATGCCGGAGACGATGGGATAGTCTCGCCTTTGAATGGAGTCCAGCAGCAGGGTGCCGATGCCGGGGAGGACAAAGATCTGCTCGAGGATGACCGAACCGCCGATCAGGATGGGCAGCTGAAAGCCGACCAGGGTCACGACCGGAATGAGGGCATTCTTCAAGACATGCCGCATCACGACGATCTTCTCCACGTTACTGTAGTGCGGTTTACATGGTTAGGAGAGCGAATTGGAACTAGAGCGCCCCGACTGATGTAGGTTCTGACGCGGGTTAAGCTGTGCGGCGGTAGATCCAGGCCTCCCAGGCCAGGGTGTGGGCCGCGAAGATGCGGTGGAAGCCGGCGGCGGAGATGGCCGAGGCGGTGCGGTGCCAGTCGTGGTAGAAGGGGTGGAAGGTGCTGCGCAGCAGCTTGAACACGGCGATGGCGACTCTCCACACCGCGGCTACCAACCAATGCGGACGCGGTACCACAACCGCGTACAGCCGCTGCGCTCGTTGCAGCGACATCGCCAGCAGGTGGTCGATTTCCGGGTAGCAGCACAGCACCTTGTCCAACACTACCAGGGCCGCCGGCTGCAGCTCCGCGGCACGCTCCACCGCGTCTCCCACCAGGAACGCAGCCCGCTCCTGCAGCCCCTCGCGTTCGGCGACGGCCCGCGCCTGCTCGATCATTCCGCCGGCCACGTCGATGCCGACCGCGCTGGCCGCCCCGGCGGCGAGCACGCGGCGCTGCAGTTCGCCGGTGCCGCAGCCGATCTCCAGCACCGAGGCGCCGGCGACCCCAGCCGTCGTCAGCCCCTCCAGCAGCTTGCGTTGCACCGCCTCCAGCCCGCGCCGGCGATAGCGGCGCACCATGCGCGGCGCCTCGCGCGAGAAGAAGCGGTCGGTGCCGGGACAGGGCCCGCCGCGCGAACGCCGCGGGCCGCCGTCCCCGCCTCCGGCCGAGCAGCAGCAGGCCATGTGCCTACTGTGCTCCGTAGGGGCGGCTTTCAGGGGGTCGGCTCATCAATCGGTGCTCTCCGGGACCATCAGCCCGAGACCGGCACCCTGCGGGTCGCGCACGAAGGCGATGCGTCCCACCGTGGCGATATCGGTCGGCGGCATGGCGACGCTGCCGCCGCCCGCGGTAACGGCCGCCACCGTGGCGTCCACGTCGGCGACCTGGAAGTACACGCTCCAGTGCGATGGGATCTGCATTGCACGCAGCTCTTCAGGCAACGCCATGAGACCGAACGCCGGCATTCCCGCCGCCATCAGGGCCGTGTATTCGACGCCGTGCTCCATGGTCTGACGTTCGCTCTGCAGACCGAGCAGATCGGTGTAGAAGGCGGTGGCGGCATCGGGATCGGTGGTCATCAGCTCGCACCACGCCATGGCGCCGGGCTCGTATTTCACCCCGGCCCCGAGGTGGTTGCGCGGCTGCCACACCGCGACGGCGGCGCCGGTAGGATCGCCGAGCACAGCCATGCGTCCCGACTCGAATACGTCGAACGGTTCCATGAGCAGGTTCCCGCCGAGCTCGCTGACGCGCCCGGCGGTCGCGTCGACATCGTCGACGGTGAGATGAACATTCCAGTGTGAGGGAATGCCCATGCGCCGCTGCTCGTCCTGCTGCGTGTAGATGGCCGCGGCGTAGGAGCCGTCGAGACTCGCCATGCTGTAGCGCTGCTGCCCGGCCTCGTCCATCGGCATGTCCTCGTAGCTCCAGCCGAACAGCTCGCCGTAGAACGACTTGGCCGCCGCCTGATCGGTAGTCTCCAGGTCGACCCAGCAGGGCGCGCCCGGAGCATGTCGTTCGATTTTCATCAGTGGTCCACCTTTGGGGGCCCGTGTAGTCGGGGACGCCGTTCGACGCCCGTCGGCGGCCGCTTCGGCCACGGCCCCGCTGCCGCCGCAGAGTACGCACGCAGGCGCCCCGTGTCGATGGCCGTGCTACGCGGAAGCCGGCATCGACTCGCCGGAAGCGCGCTCAGGTCGGCCCAGAAAAAGTCGAACGGAATCAGGACCGAACCGTCTTCCGCCAACTCCCCATGCCGCCAGGATTCTCTTGGCCGTCCCTCCAGTTCATCGAATCAGTCGTGCAGCCGCCGGTCTCCGAGTCGCCGCCAGTGGCGTACCTCATGTGGCGCGCGGCTGGCCGCCCGCCTATCCTATGCGCATGGGCTCTCCACCGCCTATCGTTTTCATCACCACCGACACGCAGGGGCGCGACATGGTGTCGGCGTACGGGCCGGCGCACTGGCATCGCCCGGCGGCGGACGCCGGCGACGGCGGTGAGGTACAGCTCCCGGCCACGCCCAACATCGACCGGCTGGCGGCACGCGGCACCCTGTTCGGCACCTGCGTCGCCGCCTCGCCGCTGTGCACGCCGGCGCGCTCGGCCTGGTACACCGGGCTGCCGCCGAACCGCAACGGCGCCGTGTGCAACGAAACCGCCCCGTCGCGGGCAGTCCCGATGCTCGGCGAGCTGCTCGGGGAGGCCGGCTATGCGGCCCACCACGTCGGCAAGTGGCACCTGGACGCCGCCGGCTACGGCGGTGCCGGGCGCGGCGACGGCGGCTTCGCCGGCGCCACCTGGTACGACCTGAGCCGCTTCTACGACGAGGTAGGGCGCGACGGCGCCAACCGCTTCGGCGGCTGGCTGCGCGGGCTGCAGGATGAGCGCTTCTGCTTCGCGCACCGCGTGGTGGACCGCGCCATCGACCTGCTGCGCACCCGCCACCCCGATGCACCGCTGTTCCTGGCGGTGGAACTGGACGAGCCGCACGGCCCCTACATCTGCCCGCCGGCATTCCAGGGCCGCTTCGACCAGGACCGCCTGCCCCGCCCCGCTTCGTTCCCGGCCTGCCCGGCCGACAAGCCGCGCCTGCAGCGCGACTACGCCTCCTGGCTGGCGGCGGCGCGCGCGGCGCCGGACGAGTACCCCGCCTACTACCACAAGTACTACGACTGCAACAGCTACGCGGACCATGAGATCGGGCGCCTGCTGGACGCGGTGGACCGCTACTGTCCCGAAGCCCTGCTGATCTACACCGCCGACCACGGCGATCACCTCGGCGCCTTCGGCCTGTGCGCCAAGGGACCGACGATGTACGACCACACCGTGGCGGTGCCGCTGCTGGTGGCCGGCCCCGGAGTTCCCGCCGGCAGCAGCCTGCAATGCCTGACCAGCAGCCTCGACGTGTGGGCCACCGTGGTGGAGGCCGCGGGCGTGCATGGCGCCGCGGGCGTGCACAGCGCCGGCACCGATGGCGTCGGCACGGACGGCGCCGCCGGCTCGGACGGCGACCGGTTCCCGCGCGGCGCCGGCTATACCGGCCGGTCGCTGCTGCCCGTGCTGCGCGGCGAATGCGCCGCCGTCGAGCACCGCAGCGCCGCGTTCAGCGAGTACCACCGCTTCGGGATCCGCGGGCAGCAGGCCGGCGGCTGCTATCCGATCCGCTGCATGCGCACCGCCGATTGGAAGCTGTCGATCAACCTGCTCGATACCGACGAGCTGTACGACCTGCGCACCGACCCCGGCGAGACGGTGAATCTGATCGCCGCCGCTGAGCACGCCGCCGTGCGCAACGAGCTGCACGACCTGCTGCTCGCACATCTGGAAGAGACCAACGACCTGCTCGCCAGCCCGGCGTGGGCGCGGCGACCCTGGCGCCGCGGCGCCGCCACCTTACCCTTCGAAGGGTTCTTCACCACCGGCTACCGCGACCAGTGGCCGTCAGGATCGTTCTTCACCTGGTGAGGCCGGCTGCAACCGCACCTTGGCCAGGTACACGCTGGTCTTGAGGTGTGCCTGGATTGCGCCTTTCATGCTGGCCAGGTAATCGTCGGACGAGTAGTAGCTGAGCCACAGCAGGTCGTCGTGCCAGACCAGGCCGGCGTAGCTCGTGTCACCGCCGGAGGGCAGGGTCAGGAACTCGGTCAGGGCAGCGGTCTCGACATCGAGCCAGCACAGCGCGGTACGCTGCCTGGGGTCGTACAGGCGCACCGCGGCGATGGTTCGTCCATCGGGAAGGCGGAGCAATGCGGGCCCGCCGATGCGGACACCCAGATCGGTCCAGGTCCATCTGTCGTACGGCGAACTCGCTGTTCCCAACAGCGCGTTGCCGCCGTCACAACGCGTCAGGCTGACACCTGTTGCATCGTCCAGGAACAAGAGATCGGACTCATTCGAATAGCCGGCGCCAAGCCGCGGTTTGCCGTGCGCCTGAAAGTCGAGGCCATCGGTACTGGTGTACAACTGGAGTTCATGGTCCTTGGGCTCGTGACGCCCAAAGCTGTAGGCAACGCCGCTGTGCCACACGGTGCGCCACAGCCAGCTTCCGCGCGGGCCGATCAGGTGATGGTGCCCCCAATCGCAGCCATCCTTCGACAGCCATGCCATTGATTGGCAGACCGGCCTGAAGGCAGCCGCGTTCAGCAGCAACAGACCGTCGGGAGTAATCGAAAACTGCGGGTCGCGCAGATCCTGAAACGGTGCCGGGCAGGGTATCGATGCGACCGAATTCCAGGTCAGCCCGTCGACGGACGTGAGGATCCGCAAGGCGCCATCCGGCGTCAAATGCCCCGTCCCCTCTCGCAACGCGCAGAACCAGTGCCCGCGGAACCGAATGAGATCGGTAAACGAATTGTACGCGGCCTTGCTCCAGATCTTCTGGACCTCGAGTCGTTCGATCATCTTGTTGGTCTCCTCCTTGCGTAGCTGGATAGGCGCGCCTCTGGCTCGACCGTGCATGGCTTCTTCGATTCTGATATCAACCCGCTCAGCGACCTGATTCTCCCTCGCCGGGCGTATCGTGTTGGACAGTGCGGACCGTGCCGTCGCGGTTGAAGGTGTAGGTGACGTTGGCCCAGGTGACGCGGCGCATGAACAGGGAGCGCGCCGTCCCCCACAGGGCTACCATGGCGACCAGCGGCATCACCAGCACCCAGCGCCGGCGGGCGAAGGTGAGCGGGCGCGCGCGCGGCGCCGCGCACAACAGCGGCGAGGCCAGGGCGGCGGCGAACAGCCCGGCCGCGGCCAGCGCCGGCCACGCGGCGCCGGCGCCGCCCCGCACCGCCATGATCAGCTCCACGGCGGCGCCGGCGAACGCCGCCCACAGCCCCAGGATCCCGGCCACGGCCGCCGTCCACGACCCCGGCGTGTACAGGCGCGTGTAGAACACCTGGCGGCTGAACCAGTCGAGCAGCTCGGCAAAGCCGGCGATGGCGTCGCCGGTGGGCGACACGCAGCGCGGCACGAATACGCGGCGGGCGCGGTGGCGGAACAGCAGGGTCTGCAGGGAGAGATCGTCCGACAAGCGCGGGCGCCAGTGGGCGGCCACCCCCAGACGCTGCCAGTCGCTGCGCCGGATCGCCCAGGTGCCGCCCCACACCGCCTGCGAGGTGGGCCAGGCGGCGAGCGCCGCCATGTGCGCCGACAGCACGGTGTGCACCTGCGCGGCGAGGCTCGCCGACTCGGGGGCGAGCCAGCGGTAGCCGGTGGCGACGGTCACGCGCGGCCGCCGCAGCGCCCCCACCAGGTGGTGCAGCAGGTCGGGAGCCGGCTCGATGTCGGCATCGCAGAATGCGTATACCGCCGCTTCCGCGGGCGCGGCCGCCACTGCCGCGAGCAGGTTGTGGATCTTCTGCGAGCCGGCGCGGGCCAGTCCGGCGACCACATGGCGGATGTGATCGTGGTGTGCGGCCACGGCGGCGATGCCAGGCGCCGCCGGATCACGCGCGCTCTCGGTGACGAAGGTGATCGTCAGGGGACGGTAGCGCTGGGCGGCGAACGCCGCCAGGTGGCGCTGCAGGTGCGGCCCGGCCCCCTTGCACGGCACGACCAAGTGCACCGGAGCGGCCGGGCCGCCGGACAGGCGCGGCCGGTAGCGGCTGCTGCGCCACCAGCTCAGCGCCGCCGGCGCCACCTGGACCACGCTCAGGGCGGCGAACAGCAGCGTGCGCGCCAACTCCCAGGCAGTCACGCCGGCACGCTGCCGCGCGGCTCGGCGAGCCACGGTGCCAGCGCCTTGTCGGGGCGCGGCAGATCCTCCAGATCGGTGTAGTAGTAGCGTTCCCAGCCCTGCTCCGGGAGGCCCGCGAACAGCATCAGATTGAGCGGATAGTGCTCGCTGTCGGTGCAGCGCCGGAAGTCGTCGCGAAACAGGAAGGTGGGAATCTTGCGCGCGATGGCGACACCGAGCTCCACCATCACCCCTTCGTCCGGCGGCGTGCCGTTGACGATGGCGAAGATGGCGTCGCAGTCGCTGACGTCGCTCAGGTCGGCCCGCGCGACCCGATACGCCCAGCCGGGACTGGTCACGTCGCCGTTGTTGCGCGCAAACGGCTCCCAGACCTCGGCGCCGAGCGCCTCCAGCCGCGCCACGAACTCGGGCAGCAGGCGCGCCTTCTGCTGCGCGGAAAAGCCGTACGGACTAGCCAGATAGATCCGTTTGCGTGCCATGAGCAAACCCTACCCGCCGCACCCCGGCACGACAACGGGCCGGCAATCAGGCTACCCTGCAGCCGACCATGAATGGCAGCAGGCAGCAGGTCGACAAGCAGCGCCTGGCGCGGTTGCTGATGGACTCCGGCGCGGTGCGGTTTGGCGAGTTCACCACCAAGAGCGAACGCATCTCCCCCTACTTCATCAACCTCGGGGCGATTCACGGCGGCGCGCAGATCGCCGCCCTGGCGGAGTGCTACGCGCAGGGCATTGCCGAGCACTTCGCGGATGAGCGGCCCGACTGCCTGTTCGGCCCCGCCTACAAGGCGATACCGCTGGCCGTGGCCGCCGCCGTCAGCGCTGCCCGGCTGCTCGGGCGTCCGTTCTCCTATTCCTTCAACCGCAAGGAAACCAAGCGCCACGGCGAGGCCGGCATCCTGGTGGGCCGCGAGCCGCACGGCGGCGACCGGGTGCTGATCGTCGATGACGTGGTGACCGACGGCGGCGCCAAGCGCGAGGCGGTGGAACTGCTGCGCGCCAACTCCGCGGCGCCCATCGTGGGGCTGTTGATCGCGGTCGATCGCATGGAGCGGGGTACCGGACGGCTGAGCGCCCTGGCCGAGTTGCAGGCCGAGTTCGGCTTCAAGGCGCGGGCGCTGATCAGCATCGCGGAGCTGGTGGAGATGGTGCCGGTCACCCCCGATCACCGCTCGGCCGTGCTCCGCCACCTCGACCGCTTCCGAGCGGCCGATTGTTGCTGAGATGGTTCGCGGAAGTTTCTTGCCTCGGCTGTAACCTTTTGCCCCGCCCGGTGGTTTATTTTTTTGCATACGAACGGGGGGGATTGCAGACGCCGACCAGCCAAGGTTAGGCGTACACACCCCAGGCGTATCGAGTTCCATCCACCGGGCCCCTGGGGTTTTACCTCCTTTACCCAGGGGCCCACTTTTTTTGCCCTCGCCAGTGGCGCCCCAGTTTGATTACCGGCGCTCGTCGTGCGCCGCTGCCTGTTATACTCCCCCGCCATGGCCACGCCACGCCAGCAAGCGGCAGTGCTCGGCACTACCCGCCTCTACTACCTGCCGGTAACGACCCGCGTACCGCTCAAGTTCGGCCCCGAGGTGCTCACCGAGGTGATTTGCGCCCGTGCCAGCGTCGAGTTGCACGCCGCCGGCAACGCCGCGGCGGCGGCCACCCGGGCCACCGCCGTGGGCTGGGGGGAAACGCCGCTCAACGTGCAGTGGGTGTGGCCGGGCAGCCTCACCTACGCCGAGCGGCTGCAAGCGCTGTGCGACCTGACCGAGACGATCGCCCGCGCCTGGCCCGCGGCCGGCCAGCCCGGTCATCCGCTGGAGATCGGCCACCGCTTCATCACCGGCCGCCTGCCGGAACTGCTTGCCGAGGCCAATCGCACGCGCCCCGCGGACGCGCCGATCCCCTGGCTCGCCGCCCTGGTGTGCGCCTCCGCCTTCGACCTGGCGACCCACGACGCCTACGGCAAGCTGATGGGGTGCCCGACGTACGCCACCTACGGCCCCGATCACCTGGCAAGCGATCTGGCGGCGTTGTTCGACGACCCGGCGTTCGCCAGCCGCTACCCGAGCGACTACCTGGCGGCGGCGCCGCGCCGGCTGATGGCGTGGCACCTGGTGGGCGGGCTCGATCCGCTGTCCCCGGCGGACCTCACCGGCGACGAGCCCGACGACGGCTACCCGACGCTGCTGGAAGACTGGATCCGCACCGACGGCCTGCAGGCGCTGAAGGTGAAGCTGCGCGGCGACGACGAGGCGTGGGACTACGAGCGCATGACGGCGGTGGGCGCCATCGCGGCGCGCCACCCGGTGCTGTGGCTGTCGGCCGACTTCAACTGCACCGTGGGCGATCCCGAGTACGTGAACCGCATACTGGATCGCTTGCGCGACAACGAGCCGCGCACCTTCGCGTCGATCCTGTACGTCGAGCAACCGTTCCCGTACGACCTGGAGCGCCATCAGATCGACGTGCGCTCGGTAGCGGCGCGCAAGCCGCTGTTCATGGACGAGAGCGCGCACGACTGGACCCTGGTGCGCCTGGGCCGTTCGCTCGGCTGGAGCGGCGTGGCGCTGAAGACGTGCAAGACACAGACCGGAGCGCTCCTGAGCCTGTGCTGGGCGCGCCGGCACGGTATGACGCTGATGGTGCAGGACCTCACCAATCCGATGCTGGCGCAGATTCCGCACCTGCAGTTGGCCGCTCACGCCGGCACCATCATGGGAGTGGAGACCAACGCCATGCAGTTCTACCCCGCCGCCTCGGCGGCGGAGGCGCAGGTGCACCCCGGCCTGTACCGGCGCCGCGACGGCCATGTGGACCTGAGCACGCTGACCGGCGCCGGCTTCGGCTACCGCGCCGACGAGATCCGCCGCGCGCTGCCCGAACCGGTGGTGTGAAGCTCCGCGCAGGGCGCCCCGGTCCGCGACGTGCAGCACCACGCGGCCCGCGTCGGCGCGGCAGATCTAATCGCTGAGCGGGACACCGCCGACGCCGATCGCGGCCCAGGCGGTGTGCAGCCTGGCGGCGGCGTCCGCCTCGTGGCGATGCCGCTCGGCATCGCTCCAGTCCAGTTCGGCCGCCAGCAGCGCCCCCACACGCGGCACGCTGGCCAGCGCCGCCGCGCTGTCCAGGAACGCCAGACGGGTGCGCCGCGACAGGACATCGTCCACGGTGCATGCCGCCTCGTGGCGCGCCGCGTATACCGCTTCCGCCTCCAGGTAGGGGTAGCGGGTCTCCAGTCGAGCGCCGTAGCCCTCGCCGGCCAGCCGGGCAACGGTGTCGGCGCGGTCGCCGTAGGTGGCATCGAGATGGCGAGCCACATCCGGCGGCAGCCGGTGGCTGCGCTGCAGTCCGGCGGCGTCGTTGCGATAGCCGGCGGCGCCGGCGAGCGGCGTGGTGCGGGTCTGCGACACCCTCCCGGCTGGCAGCCCACCGGCGACCACGGCGCGGTTGACCGCGTGCACCGCCATCACCCGGTAGGTGGTCCACTTGCCGCCGGCCACGGTAATCAGCCCGCCGCTGCTCTCGATGAGGTGATGGTCGCGGGTCAGCGCGGCGGTTCCGCGGCGACTCCTGCGGCCACCGGCGACCCGCCGTGGCGGCGCCGCGATCAGCGGCCGCAATCCGGTCCAGGCGGCGGCCACGTCGTCCGCGCGCACCGGCACGTTCAGGTAATTGTTCAGGTGGTCGAGCAGGTAGTGCACCTCGCGCGGCGTGGGCATCGGATCGTCGGTGACCGGCGCCGACACCTCGGTGGTGCCCACCAGCAGACGGCGCTGCCACGGCAATACGAAAATCACCCGGCCATCCTCGGTGCGCGGTATCAGGAAGCCGGTGTCGGGCGCGGGAAAGCGCGGGCCCAGCACGAGGTGGGTGCCGGCGCTGACGCGCAGCAGCGGGGCGCTGTCGGCGTCGTCGAGCGCGCGCAGGCTGTCCACGTAGGGTCCGGCGGCGTTCAGCACCACGCGCGCGCGCACCGGCCAGGCGGTGCCGGTGAGCTGATCGCGCACCGCCGCGCCGGTGATACGGCCGCTCGAATCGGTGGTGAATCCCTCCACCGCCAGGTAGTTGGCGATCGCGGCGCCCTGCTCGGCGGCGGTCACGGCGAGGGCGAGATTCATGCGCGCGTCGTCGAACTGGCCGTCGTAGTACACCACGCCCCCGCGCAGGCGGCGCGGCGGTCCGTGGCCGCGCACCTCCTCGCGCAGGTAGGGGAAGCGGGTGAGGACATGCTCCCGCGGCACGAATTCGGAGCGGTGCAAGGCATACTTGCCGGCCAGGCGGTCATACAACCGGAGGCCGATCCGGTAGTAGGGATGCTGGCCGAGTTGATACAGCGGCACGAAGATCGGCAGTTCGTGCACCAGGTGCGGCGCCAGCTCCAGCAGCGCCTGCCGCTCGCGCAGCGCCTCGCGCACCAGGCGGAACTGGGTGCGGTCGATCCGCTTCACCGCCTGTTCCAGGTAGCGCACACCGCCGTGTACCAGCTTGGTGCTGCGGCTGCTGGTGCCGCTGGCGAAGTCGGCGCGCTCCACCAGCGCTACCCGCAACCCGCGCGTGGCGGCATCGAGCGCGCTGCCGCAGCCGGTGGCGCCGCCGCCGATCACTAGCAGGTCGAAGCGCTCCTCCTGCAGCCGGCGCAACTGCTCGGCGCGCTTCATGAACCGACCCGCGCCGATGCCGGGCCGCGCCACCGGGCGGCCGCCACTCCGCACCAACCCCGGACCCCGCCCTCGCCCCCGCCGGCGCTCATGCGGTCAGCCGGGGCGCCAAAACGTCAGGTCCGTTTCGACGCGGCGGCGGGCACCCGCCGGGCACGCCGCTTCGCCGCCGATAGCGGCTAGCCAATCGTCCGTTTCCCGCCACACTAGCGAGGGGCGCCGGTGGGGGTTGCCGCCGGGTGGGAGCGGGTGCGCTGCACCGCGTCGGCCCAGCCGGCCAGCAACGCCTCCCGCCGGCCCGCCGCCATCCGCGGCTCGAAGCGCCGTTCGGCGCGCCACAGGTCGGCCGCGGCGGAGCGATCCGGCCACACGCCCACCGCCAGGCCGGCCAGCAGCGCGGCGCCCCAGGCGGTGGTTTCCAGATTGACCGGGCGCACCACCGGCAGGTCGAGCAGGTCGGCCTGAAGCTGCAGCAACAGGTTGTTGGCCGCCGCGCCGCCGTCGACGCGCAATTCGTGCAGCGGGGCGCCCAGGTCGCGCTCCATGGCGCGCACCACGTCCACCACCTGACAGGCGATCGCCTCCAGCGCCGCCCGCGCCAGGTGGGCCCGCCCGCTGCCGCGGGTCAGTCCGGTGACGGTGCCGCGCGCATCCTGGTCCCAGTAGGGGGCGCCCAGACCGGCGAACGCCGGCACCAGGTAGACGCCGCCGGTGTCGGGCACCGACGCGGCCAGCGCCTCCACCTCCGGCGCGCTGGCGATCAGCCCCAGGCCATCGCGCAGCCACTGCACCACCGCGCCGCCCATGAACACGCTGCCCTCCAGGGCATACTCACGCCGCCCGGCCAACTGCGACGCCACCGTGGTCAGCAACCGGTTGGCGGAGCGCGCCGCTTCGGCGCCGGTGTGGACGAGCACAAAGCAGCCGGTGCCGTAGGTGTTCTTGGCCAGCCCCGGCGCGAACAGCGCCTGCCCCACCGAGGCCGCCTGCTGGTCGCCGGCGATGCCGGCCAACGGCACCGGCGCATCGAGCAGCTCCGGCAGCTCGCCGTACACGGCCGAGGAGTCGCGCACCTCCGGGAGCAGTGCCGCCGGGATGTCGAGCAGGCCAAGCAGCTCCTGGTCCCAGCAGCCGCGGTGGATGTCATACAGCAGGGTACGGCTGGCGTTGGTGGCGTCGGTGATGTGCAACGACCCGCCGCTCAGGCGAAACGCCAGCCAACTGTCGATGGTGCCGAACGCCAGTTCGCCGGCCGCGGCGCGCGCGCGGGCGTCCGGCACGCGGTCCAGGATCCAGGCCAGCTTGGTACCCGAAAAATAGGCGTCCAGCACCAGCCCGGTGCGGCTCTGGAACAGCTCGCCGTGACCGGCCGCCTCCAGCTCCGCCACCATCCCGCTGGTGCGGCGGTCCTGCCACACGATTGCCGGGTGAATCGGCTTGCCGCTGCCGCGCTCCCAGACCACGGTGGTCTCGCGCTGGTTGGTGATGCCGACCGCCGCCACCGCCGCTGCGCTGCAGCCCGCTGCCGCCACCGCCTGGCGCGCCACGGCGATCTGGCTGGCCAGGATCTCCTCCGCATCGTGCTCCACCCAGCCCGCCCGCGGGAACATCTGGCGGAACTCCTGCTGCGCCACCGCCACGACCGCTCCGGTGGCGTCGAACAGCAACGCCCGCGAACTGGTGGTGCCCTGGTCCAAGGCCAACACGAACCTGCGCATGCCCAACGCCAACCTAATCCGCCGCGCCGCCTCCGGCAACCCCGCTTGCCGCCGCCGGCCGCGGCGCCGAATTGACGGCGGGCGGTGTGGCTGACGACTATATGGAGGACACCGCACGGCGGCGGCGAGCGCCGCACCACAGGAGAAATCGACACATGAGCAAAGTACGCGTAGGGTTCAACGGCATGGGCCGCATCGGCAAGAACGTGATGCGGGTGATCGTCTCGAAGCTCAACGACCGCTTCGAGATCGTGGCCGGCAACGACCTGGTGCCTGCCGCCGACATCGCCGCCAGCCTGCCGAAGGACGCGGTGTACGGGCGCTTCCCCGCCGCCGTCGAGCAGACCGCCGCCAACAAGATCCGCGTCGGCAACCATGAGTTCACCATCTACGCAGAAATGGACGCCGCCAACGTGCCGTGGGGCGACCACGGCGTCGACATCGTGTTCGAGTGCACCGGCTTCTACCTGACCACCGAGAAGGCCAGCGCCCACCTCAAGGGCGGCGCCAAGAAGGTAATCGTCTCGGCGCCCTGCAGCGACGCCACCGACACCGTGGTGGTGGGCGTTAACCACGACATGCTGTCGGCGCAGCACAAGATCGTCTCCAACGCGAGCTGCACCACCAACTGCCTGGCGCCGATGACCCGCGCCCTGGACATGAGCTTCCCGGTCAAGGCGGGCCTGATGAGCACCACCCACGCCGCCACCGCCACCCAGAAGGTGGCCGACACCTTCGGCGGCGGCAAGAACCGCGCCACCCTCAACAATGTCATCCCGGCCAGTACCGGCGCCGCGGTCGCCGTCGGCAAGGTGCTGCCGCACCTCAACGGCAAGCTCAACGGCACCGCCCTGCGTGTGCCCACCGACACCGGCAGCGTGGTCGAGGCGGTCTACCAGATCGACGGCACCCCTTCCAAGGAAGAACTGGTCGCCGCCCTCGCCGCCAACGCTGCCACAATCAACGCCTCTACCCTGCTCGGCCAAGTGATCATTGTCAGCGACTACTACGAGTGCTCCCGCGACTGCGTCGGCGAGCCGTTCTCGTCCATGGTGTCCGACAGCCCGCTGGTGGTGCCGGTCGACGGCAGCGGCTCCCTGGTCAAGCTGACCAGCTTCTACGACAACGAAATGGGCTTCAGCCACCGCATGGCCGAACTCGCCCTCATCTTCGCCGCCGCCTGAGCGCCCCGGCCGCTGAAGCGATAGCGGTCCGGTGGTTGCGAATGCGTGAACACCGAGGAGGCTGGCTGCAGCTGAGAGCGACCCGCCCTCCAGAAGCTGCAGGGGCTTGGCGTTGCGCAGCATACGACGCGCCTCCACAAATCGGCTCGGAAGCAAGGTGCCTGTCAGCAATGGCTAACTGAGATCAGCGGATTTCGGAGACCACATCCCGCTGTCTGACCTCACATTGTATCGATTTAAGTCAGGAATCGCCTGATTCTATCTCGATTAGCTGTCAGGCTGGAGAATTGTTTCTCGCACACGTCGCTAAAGCGTGCCAGCACCTTTCTGCTGATGGTCTCTTGGTCTTCGAAGATAGCCGAGGACCGAAATGGAACACCCCACTTCTCGAATTGGAGCAGTGCTATGGTGGCGTCTCTCGTCCTTCCATCGTTGGCAAGTGCATGTACAAACAGTGGTCGGTCCATGTGATTTACTCGACAGTCAACCGTATACATCCCCTGCGGATCTCGTTCGGGGTCGTTCCAGTCGAAACTCCGCCGTTCTTCGGGTACGGTGTTGCTCAACAACGAGCGGAAATCTTCCATAAAGGTAGACCGAGCTCTCTCTCGAGACAAGTACGACACGTCAGCTATCTTCATGAGTGCCTGAATGAAAGAATACAGTGCGTCCCCATAACGCTGATCCGGAATTTCGAGAACAAGCTCTCCATCACGGTCGTCTATACCGAATGTCGACAGCGTGTTGGAGACAATTCTTTGGCGTGAGCCGCTGGAGAGATCCCTCTCGTCGATGTCGTATGTAAGATGCATATACGTATGAGCATCATCCGAGAGCACCCACTGCGACCGTTCTTTCTTTAATACAATTGCGAGATGGTCGCCGTCTTCCAAGAGGAATGGAGTGAACACACGAAAGCGATCTACACCCTCGGATGCTAACCGAATTTTCTCCGAAACTTTGTCGTGAAACTGCTTTTCCAATGCCGTCTTAGTCATCAAACCATCGTTCCGAAGAACAACTCTCCTTGCGGGTCCTATCCCAGTCTCGTCTGAGTGTCCACCCGCATCGACAGCGCCGAACCGTAGCGAGCTGGACTGCGGCCTACAGGTTGACGCTGTCGATGACGTAGGTGGATGCCGCCAGCCGCACCAGGAGCGCGTCACGCATGCTCTGCTCCAGGGCCCGTGCCGCCGGCGCGCCGATCAGGTTGTGCTGCTCGTCCGGATCCTGGTCGAGGTCGTACAGCATGTAGCCGCGTCCGTCCTGGTCGATGACGTACTTGTGGCGCGCGGTCTTGAGCATCGTGTTGCGTGAGCCGCCGTAGTAGATCTCGCTCAACAGGTCGGTGCGGTGCTGCGCCTCCGGGTTCGAGATCACCGGCAGCAGGGAGCGGCCGAGGGACATGGGCGGCTGCGGCACGCCGACCGCCTCCAGCACCGTCGGCAGCACGTCGATGTTTTCGACCAGCGCGTCACGTGTACCGTGCGGGATCCGCCCGGGCCAGCGCAGGATGAGCGGCACCCGCAGCGCCGATTCGTGGAAGGTGCGCTTGTATATGCGGCCGTGATCGCCGGCCATCTCGCCATGGTCGGAGGTGATGATCACCAGCAGGTCGTCGAGCCAGCCGCGTGCCGCGTAGGCGTCGAAGATGCGCCGGCACCAGTCGTCGACGAAGCTCACCTTGCCGCCATAGTTGGCGCGAATCGCGGCGATCACCGCGGCGGTCAGCCCGGGCTCCGGTGCGAAGTCGAGCTTCGCGGCGGCATGGTCGGGTAGTGTTCGCGGGCGCTCCGGAATCGGGATCGGTGGCGGCGAGTGCGCCGAGTCGTACATGGTCGCGTAGCGGCCGGGCGCGTCCCGGGGATCGTGCGGACCGAGAAAATTGACGAACAGGCAGGTGGGACAGTTCTCCGGGAAGGGCGTCCACGCACTGCACCGCCCGCCGGCCTACGTACGCGTCCATGTGATCGGCTTCGTCGAACGGCGCCGGTCGCGTGATGGTGGCATCGGCCACGGTTCCTCCACTGCACACGATTTTCGGACCGGGCATCGTCATCAACGGCGCCGCGTTGCCAGCGCGTCCACCAGCGCAGTTGAACAGAAACGCCCCGAGCCGCAATGCGGTCCGGGGCGTTTCACATCGGCGTGCACGCTGGCTACATCGAGTCGCGCTGGCGGTTGGCTTCTTCGGTCAGCCGGTCGCCGCCGCGGCGCCTCCACTCGGCCACGTAGGCGTCCCAGTCGGAGGTAAAGTTGGCCTGGCCGATGATGCCGCGGAAGAAGTACTCGCTCTCCACCTCGCGGAGCTGGTTGACGACGGCGCGCAACTCCTCGTCCCACTGTGGCACGAACCCGTTGTCGAGCTTCGGCGCGTCGATGCCGATGGTGTGCGGAATGGTGCGCCAGCGCGGCAGCCGGAAGCGCGAGATGTCCGGCGTGATCGTGTTCCACATGGTGAAATACTGCCAGCCCTGGTTGGTACGGGCTTCACCGGAGCCGAAGTCGGGCATCTGGATCAGCAGCCCGTCGTCGTCCCACTCGTAGTGGACGCCCTCCTCGCCGTAGGCGACCCTGCCATACAGTTCCATGTCGGTGTGGATCTCGTCGAGCATGGCGAGCAGCTTCTCGGTCACGGCGTCCGAGGCGTTCGCTCCGATCGAAGTGTTGCCGAGGATCGGGTTGAAGTTGACCGAGGCTTTGCCGCCGGGCCCCTCGTAGGCGATGAAGTAGACCAGCTCGGTTTCCGGCACGTTCTTGAGCAGTGCGCCGGTCGGGCCGCTCGGGCGCGGGCCGGTCCACGCCGGTGATGCCTGGAAGGCGCCCACGAGTCCGTTGGAGAACTTGGTGATCAACTCCGAACGCTGGTCGGTGACGAATTCGGGATCGATGATCTCTTCCTCGTACCAGCGGTGCAGGAACGCCAGGGCTTCCTTGTAGCCGTCCGAAATCATCGAATACTGCAGCGCCCCGCCGGCCTCCTGCCAGGAGGAGAGGCGCACGCCATGCGCGCCGAACTCGTTCGGGAATGCCCACTGGGCGCCGGCGTTGAAACTGACGGTGTTGCTGTTCTTGTAGACCGACAGGCCGTAGGTGTCGCGCTCGCCATTGCCGTCCGGATCCTCGTTGCGGTACTTGCGCAGCAGGCGCTCGACGTCTTCCAGGCTCGAGTAATCGGAGTAGGGGGAGCCGAGCATGCGCTTGTCCGGAATCGGCTCGCCGACCGCCTCCATCCAGTCGCTGCGGGTGACGAAGGTGGCGCCCGAGGCGATGGCCACGTTGACGCTCGGGATGCCGACCACCTCGCCGCCCGAGGTCACCGTCTGCCAGCCGTAGGGACCGGCGATCTGGTCGACCAGCTTGGTGTAGTTCGGCATGTGCTGGCGCAGGTAGTCTTCGGACAGCACCCGCACCGCGCCGATGTCGTGCAGGCCGGAACCGATCGCATCGGTCTTGATGTAGTCGGGAATGTCGCCGGATGCGATGCGCGTCTTCCATTGGTCGGCCTGGTACAGATCCACGTCGGTCCACGGCTCCAGTTCGACGTTGAAGTACTCTTCCAGGAACAGCTCCGTCGGGCTGTCGGGCGGAAGCAGTACGCCGCGGTTGTTCGGACCCATCCAGGAAATCGTCAGCCGCTCGTCAGCGGCGGCAGATCCCTCCTGCTCCGCTCCGGCAAACGCCAATGCCGCAGCCAGCAGCCCGGCCAGCACCAATAGCCCTCTCGTGTGTGCCATGCACACCTCCTTCTTGTTCCGTTGTCGATCGCGGCATCTCCACTGCGCCGCCAACAGCCGCTGTACGGCTCCCGATCCATCGTTGGCCGGTACCCTGTCGGCAGTCAACCCTTCAGGCTGCCGGTCATGATTCCCTTCACGAAGTACCGCTGCAGGAACGGGTACAGCAGTATAATCGGGCCGATGGCGATGTACAGCGTCGCCGCCTTGATCGTCTCCACCACGAAGCTGCTCTCGAGTTCGTCCACTGACAGGTCGAACAGGTTGGACGCCTGGTGCTCGATCAGGATGCGCCGCAACATCAACTGCAGCACGAGCTGCTCGCGCTTCGGCGTATACAGCAGGGCGTCGAACCAGGAATCCCAGTGGAACACCGCCGACCACAGCGCGATCGTCGCCACCACCGGCATCGATACCGGCACGATGATGCGCAGCAGCACCGTGTAGGCCGAGGCGCCGTCCATGAACGCGGACTCCTCCAGTTCCGGCGGGATGGCACGGAAGAAGTTGCGCATGATGATGATGTAGTAGGCGCTGGCGGCGGGCGGCAGGATCAGTGCCAGCCGGTTGTTGTGCAGCCCCATCTGCCCCATCCACAGGTAGGTGGCGATCAGGCCGCCGGAGAAGAACATGGTGAAAATCATCAGCAGCGTGATGGTCTTGTTCAGGGGCAGCGTGCGCTTCGCGAGCGCATAGGCGGCGGAAAACGACACGAACAGCGTGACCAGGGTGCCGGCGACGGTCCTGAGGACGGTGTTGTAGTAGGCGATGCCGACCGTGTCCTTGGCCAGCACGTCGCGATACGCGTCGAACGTCGCCGGGCGCGGCCAGAGCCGGAAGCCGACCGAGTAGACATTCTCCGGGGTCGAGAACGAGTCGACCAGCATCGTCCAGAACGGATAGATCACCGACACCGAGAAGCCGATCATGACAATCCACACGACCGCATCGACGATCACGTCCTCAAGGGTTCGGCGTTTCAGGGTTGCTCGTTTGAATGTCGACGGGCGCAGGCGCATGGCTGCTATACCACCGAGTAGTCGGCCTGCATGCGCCGGGTCACCACGTTGACCACCAGCAGCAGCATCAGCCCGACCAGGTTCTGGAACAGGCTGGCCGCCGCCGTCAGGCTGTACTGAAAGCCGCTGATGCCCTCGCGATACACGTAGGTATCGATGATGTCGGCGACGTCGTACACCAGCGGGTTGTAGAGGTTGAAGATCTGGTCGAATCCGGCCTCCAGGATGTTCCCGATGCGCAGCAGGAACAGGATGATGATGACGTGCGTGATCGACGGCAGGGTGATGTGCCACATGCGCTGCACCCGACCCGCGCCATCGATCTCGGCGGCCTCGTACAGATCCGGATCGATGCCGGTGATCGCCGCCAGGTAGATGATCGATCCCCAACCGATGTTCTTCCAGATCATGGAGGTGATGACGATCGGCAGAAACGAGTGCATCTCCTGCAGGAACAGCCGCGGCTCGGCGCCGACGAATCCCATCATGCCGTTGACCACCCCGTGCACGGACAGCACGTCGCGCACGATGCCGCCGACCACCACCCAGGACACGAAGTGCGGCAGGTAGCTGATGGTCTGGAACGACTTCTTCCAGGCGACCTGGCGCACCTCGTTGAGCAGCAGGGCGAAGATGATCGGCCCCGGAAAGCCGATCGCGATCTTCAGGAAGCTGATGCGGATCGAGTTCCACAGCACCTGGTAGAACTTCTCGGAGGCGAACAGCCGCTCGAAGTAGGTGAACCCGACCCACGGGCTGCCGAACAGGCCGCCGACGATGGTGTACTTCTTGAAGGCGATGACGATGCCGGCCATCGGGATGTAGCGGAACAGGATGAAGATGATCAGCGCGGGCAGCAGCAGCAGCAGGTACTCGCGGTGCCGGTACACCTCCTTGAGAAACGTGCCGCGCGAGCCTGCTCCGCCCTTGGCGCGCCCCGTCGCGACCATCATCTCCTCACTCATCCCACGCCCTGACCGGAGAAAGACACCGGCCGATAACCGTACCGGGGCGGGGACGGCAGGTCGACCCCATGCTCCACCCCGAAGTGCCGCGCGAACGCTTTGGACGGCTTTGGACGGCGTTCGGTCTTCGTGCGCTGCTCGCGGATCAGACGGCGGACGAACTCTTCCATCGACACGCCGACGTGACGGGCCTCGCGCTTGAGCCACGACTTGTCTCCGGGATCGATGTCACGGACGGTGATGCTGGAACCCATGGTAGCCTCTTGTTGCCGAACGCCGGTTTGCCGACCGGCGGGCGTCAGCCGATTATGCTGTCAGGCTCGGCACGATTCAAGTTGTCCGGGCAGGTCCTGCAACGAGAGGCTGGCGGGCGGGTTCGGTACCCTCTACTATCCGCGGCATGGCAAACGAGCTCCCCAACATCCTGTGGATCTGCACCGACCAACAGCGCTACGACACTGTCCACTGCCTGAACAACCCGCACATCAACACGCCGGTCGTCGACCAGTTGTGTGCGGACGGCGTGGCATTCACCCGCGCGTACTGCCAGAGCCCGGTGTGCCAGCCGAGCCGCGCCAGCTTCCTGACCGGCCTGTATCCCAACACCATTCACGTCAACCGCAACGGCAACGCCTACTTCCCCGCCAACGAGCGGGTGCGGCTGATCACGCGCCGCCTCGCCGACCGCGGCTACGACTGCGGACTGGCCGGCAAGCTGCACATCGCCTCGTGCTGGACCGGGGTGGAACCGCGCGTGGACGACGGCTACCGCGTGTTCGACTTCAGCCCGTCGGCCATGCAGTTCGTCGGCCGCGGCAACGCCTACACCGACTGGCTGAGCCGCATCGGCCGCCTGGACGAGGCGATCGACACCAGCCGGATCGACCCCGCACGCAACAGCGGCGCCCGCTACCGCCCCGACATCCCGCCCGAACTGCACCAGACCGCCTGGTGCGCCGACCGCACCATCGAGTTCATAGAGCAGGAGCGCAGCGGCCCGTGGCTGATGAGCGTCAACATCTTCGACCCGCACGGGCCGTTCGACGCTCCCCTCTCCTATCAACGCCGCTACCTGGACCAGGACCTGCCGCCCGCAATCTACGGCGAGCGCGACGCCGATACGCAAGAACGGCTGCGCGGCGCGTTCTTCCAGCAGTACTCGGGGGCGCCGGGCGACAAGCAGCGGCGCCAGAAGGCGTCCTACTACGGCATGATCGAGCTGATCGACGAGCAGGTGGGGCGCATGCTGGAGGCGCTGTCGCGCACCGGCCAGCGCGACAACACCGTGGTGATCTTCATGTCCGACCACGGCGAGATGCTCGGCGACCACGGCCTCACCGCCAAGGGCTGCCGCTTCTACGAGGGCGCGGTGCGGGTGCCGCTGATCGTGTCCTGGCCGGGGCGCTTCCGGCAGGGGGTAGTGGCCGACGGCCTGGTGGAGCTGACCGACCTGGCCCCGACGTTGGCAGAGCTCACCGGCGAACCGCTGGAGTGGACCCACGGCCGCTCGCTGCTGCCGATCCTGACCGACAACGCCGACCCGGCGCGCCACCACGACTACGTAAGAACCGAATACTACGACGCCCTGAACATGTACCTGCCCCAGGAGCCGGGCCGCCACACCCCCTGCTGGGCCACCATGTACCGCGACGACCGCCACAAGCTGGTGACCTACCACGGCCTCGACTACGGCGAACTGTACGACCTCGAACGCGATCCCCTGGAACTCACCAACCTGTGGCAGGCGCCCGCCGCAGCCGCCCTACGCGCCAAGCTCACCCAGAACAGCTTCGACGCCACGGTCGCCGCCTGCGACCCCGGCCCCGCCCAAATCGGCCGCTTCTGAGCCTGTCGCCTAATCGAGCGCCGGCACCTGCACTACGTACTCTCGGGATCGAGCACGCGCAAGTGCTCTCGTCCCGAGCATAGGCAGCTTCAGCCGCTTCCTCGAAAGCGCCGCGCGCCAGAACGGACAGGTGCCACTCGAGGCGTTTGCGATGCTCTGGCGTAAGGCATGCGCAGACGCTTAATCCTTATGCGCCACCCAACAAGCGAAGGCGTACTTGTTCTTCAACTTCTGCATGAATGTCGTACTGGACATCTACCTCAACTTCCAGCGTAACCGCAATCGCAAAAGCAATATCCTCATCCGGGTTGAGGGCGCCTCCAGCCGTATCTCGGCATTGGACGCAAATCGGGATATGATCACCGTCGGCGAAGGTCGGCACCCGATTCACTCGTTGGATGAGGCGCTGGGACCACACCGACCCACGCCTGACCATGTTGGCGTCCGGCGCTGACGATGATGACCGAAGCTCCAGACGCCACTTCTTGTCGTGTTGCCCATCTCCTTCGTCGGCCGCCACCGCTTCAAGACCTGCAAGGCGATACTGAGCACGTGCGGCGTCGACGGGCGAAAACCACGCAAGTGTAACCCGCATGGACCGCGGCACTCGGTCGCCTGACAACGACGGTGGAAGTGGCATATGGAAAATCCGAGCCTGGTCTTTCCGAACTGACCCAAGCCCAACCAGAGTCACGCCCGTGTCCGGTGAGCGTTGCATCAGGTCTGGTGCCAGGACGCCATGTCCGAAATGGCGGCACACTTCTTCTTTCGCACGCACATGATGCTGGCTGCCGAGCCGCTGCCGCTCCTCTTCGTAGAGACGCACGGCATTTTCAGGCCATCGTGCCGAATTGATCGCGAGGGCGCGCGTCAACAGAGCAAGGTCTCTACGCGACAGTTCTTGACCTTCATACGGCCCATCTTCACCTGTCAGGTCTTCGGCCGATCGCAGTATGGCCCTGGTCACGAGCGCTGCAGCTGCACTTGTACCGACCGACTTCTGCGTCGTGCGGGATTCGTCAACTGGTGCGGCAACGACAAGACCGCGCCGATAGGAGCCGTACAACGGCCGCAATCGGATATCGTTGCCGGAAGGCCACGCACGAATCTCCTGTTGTCCACCAATTCCAAGCAGATCGGGTTTCATTGTGCGGTGCGGCCCAAGACCGAGGGCGCTCGTGATCTGTGGAAGTGTCTCGGTGTGGTCTTCGAGAGTTATGATGCCGGCCTGCTCAGGTGGGCTATGGTCGCTCAGATCCTTTGACAAAGCTCCAACGGCAATACCGTTCAGGCATTCGGCCGGGGCCAGCAACGTTCTATCGAAGGTCGCCGACCGAAGGGAGACGCGAATTATCTCGCGCCGTTGCCCAGAGGCCATGCGTTCAAACATCGACGCGTTTACACCCGTCAGCGTCAAGCCTTCAGGAATATTCCCTGCCGAGATAACAAACAGGATGCCTTCCTTCTCCGCCCACCAATCCATCAGGCGAGCCAAAGCGCTGATTCGCCCGCCGAACCGCACATCCTTTAGACCGATCGCGAAATTCACCACGAAAACATCTTTCGCGAGAGGCTCATCAGCACCCAAGATCGTCAGTAGAGCCGTGTGCATGAGATCGACAAATAGCCGATCTTCCGGACTCGATGGACCACTTGCACTATCGATCAACAAAGGGACGCTGACAATCCGAGCGTCCTGCAAACCCTCGCCGTCCGCGTCGAGATCTCCTCTGAGAATCAGAGATGCCATCGCGGTAGCATGATGCCGTTGATCCACCGGGGAGAGACGAACGAGGTCATGGACGTCTTCGATTACCAGACCGCCATCGAGCGCCGGATGGCCGGCGACCGGCGTCCCGTCCAATAACGCCCCCCGCATCGGCGCATCAGGACTGAATCCCGTCTTCGGTTCATGCTCACCGGCCTCGCCATCAGGATCAGGACCGCCAGGCTCCGCCTGACCGATTGTCTGCGGCAGGATGAATTGTACGCCGTCAAGAGTAACAAGGCCTTCGAGACGATGGGAATGATCCAGCATCAGCCGCACGGCCCCAACCGGCAGACTCGCCAGCACCGCCTCATAGATGAACCCGGTCTCGGAAATCGAGCTACGATCGAGAACTCTACCGCCGACCTCTGCGATCCGACGCTCGGTCTCAACACGCCACGCGGCACGTTTCTCCGTATTCCAATCCGGCCAGATTTCAAACTCGATCGACACGTGGTCATTTTCGTCAAACGGAAGTCGGTCCTCTATGGCGGCGCGTGCGCCGCCGCTCAACCGATCTTCCGGTCCCCACCGCCGGAGTTCGAGCATCAGGTCGAACAGATTCCACCACGGTCCCGCGCCGTGGGGAGCTGGCTCGCTTCTATCGTAAGCCCTCCAGAGCGACAGAAGGCGCTGAAAAGCATCCAGCGTAGGCATCGTCGCATAGAGGGTCCGCGGCAATGCATCCTGTCCCCCGGTCGGTTCAAAACCGTCCGGGAAAGCTTCCGTGGCTTCGAGATCGATCTCAGCGAATACTTGAAGCCCGATCTCGCGCGCGACGCGAGTGAAGTCCTGAATACTGCCGGCAGTGACAAACACAAGCGCCCGCTCTGGAGCAACTCCAGCCGGATCCTGACGCAATACGAACTCTGGATTAGCGTCCTGTAGCGCCGCTTCAACACGATCAAACGTATTCTGGAAACGAACCGTCTGAATTCTACGCCCCGGGCCTCGAGGCCGCGGTGGTACACTTGAACTGCCCGTACGACGAGTAGAGTTGGTGGGTTTAGGAAACCGAAGAATCGGACGGTCTATCATTCTCATCCCCCCCACACGGCATGTATCTCCGTGAAGCGAAAACCCTTACTCTGTCATCGAGAATCGCACGCAAATCGCGCGTGCCTTGCGCCAGATGGAAGCGCCTGGTTACGTCGAGGAAAAAGGATTCGGCCTCGGAAAAGCTCCTTGGTGAGATTGATTCGCAGAGCCGTTTCGGCGTATATCCGGGCCGGCCCTCGAACTGGTTGAGTCGGTCGGCGAAGAACGAGATCAACTGCTTCATAGATGGATCCCCAAGTTCAAGTCGCAACTCGAATCGCCGCCACGCGGCTTTGTCGAGCAGCTCCGGATGGTTGGTCGCTCCGACCAGCACACAGTAGGACGGCAGGTCATCCAACTGCAACAACAATGTCGTGACGACGCGCTTGATCTCGCCAGTTTCGTGAAGATCTCCGCGTTCCTTTCCAATGGCGTCAAACTCATCGAAAAAGAGCAAGCACGGTTCGGTACGGACATAGTCGAACAGCCGGCGCAATCGCTGCGCCGTCTCGCCAAGATAGCTCGTCACGACGGCTTCATAACGCACCGTGAACAAAGGAAGCGCGAGTTCATAGGCAAGCGCTTCGGCGAGGGACGTTTTGCCATTGCCAGGAGGCCCGGCCAGCAAGAGGCGATGTCGGGGCTCCATCCCATGTGCGCGCAACACATCGGCGCGGCGCTGTTCTTCGATCAATTCGTCGCAGGCGGCACGGACCCCGGGCTCAAGATAGAGGTCGTTAATCGAGCGCCTCGGTTCCCGTCGCAAGATGCCGCCGGACCCGTCGCGCAGGCGCAAGCGCGGCCTGAACTGACCACCGTTGCCGCTAGCCGGCTCGATTGTGTCGAGCGCCCGTGCAATACGGTCGGCGACACCCGAGTGCCTTTTCGCACGCTCATCGGCGGCGATCGCCTCAGCCGTCGCGCGTACCTCGGCCGGGTCGCCCTTGATGCCGGCTTTCACGAGACTGACGATGAGATCGCTACGCGCCATCCCTGGGCTGTCCTTCCTCTTCCGGAGAGTCGCACCGATCGCATCGGCTTGTTAGTGAGACCTTCCAGATTTTGCAATATTACCACGGATTCGCCGCAATGTCTCCCGCAAACGCCAAATTGGCCCGGGACGACCCTCATGCGCATGCCTTCACGGTCACCCGTACGCCCTGGTCCTTCACAATGTCTCTCGAAGCCGGCCTGCTAGCGGCCTCGGGATTCTTATCATGATTGTCGCTGCGTTCTCACCTTGATTGTCGCGCGCCACCCGGTGGTGTCCCTCTCGGTTCATGCCTGCGCCACACCGGCCGTGAGCAGCAATGTATCCGCAATTGCGACAGCGCGACCGGACGAGGGACGCTGCGCGTCAGCGCTCGAAGCGCGACTGGCGGGGGGTGGCGTCGCGCTCCAGGCGAAGGTCGCTGCCCGCCATCGGCAACACCACGCGCGCGCACTAGATCCATGATCAGGTTGGCGGTGGAGCTGCTGCGGGTGAAGGGCGGAAAGGTGCCCGAGCGCAGCGCCGGGTGGCCGCGGTGGCTCACCCCGCCGGCCTCGCGCAACAGGAATTCGCTGTCCCCGCCGAGCGAGCTTATCACTGCCTGCTCGCACACCACCTCCACCTCGAAGCTGCGCCCGGTGTCGACGGCGAACGCTGCTACGCTGGTGGCGAACTGCAGGCGCCCGCCACCGTTCGGGTCGCGCTGCAGCCGGCCGCTGGCGAGGTCGTCGCCGCCGCTGGTCAGGTGGAATTGCACCCACTCTACCGGCTGGTCGGCGTTCAGCCACAGGAACAGGTCAAAGGCGTGGCTGCCCATGTTGAACAAGCCGGCCCCCTGGTGGATGGTCATCGACAGCAGCCTGCCGTAGCGGCCGCCGTGGATCAGCTCCTTCATGGTGTCGTACGGCATTTCCCAGCGCCGGTTGGTGCCCATGTTGAACGCCGTCCCGTGGCGCTCCACCGCCGCCACCATCGCATCCGCCTGCTCCAGGGAGGCGGCCATCGGCTTCTCGGCGTAGATCGCCCGCACGCCGTGCTCGCAGGCGTGGATCACGATCGCGGCGCGCTGCTCCGGCTGCGTCGCCACGCTCACGATATCAGGCCGCTCGCGCTCCAGCATCTCGCGGTAGTCCCGGTAGCGGTGCTCCGGCGCCACTCCGTTGCGTTCGCTGGCGCGGTCCATCACCTCGGCGCGCGGGTCGGACAGTGCCACCAGCTCGGTGCGCGGACAGGCGACGTAACCGGCGGCGTGGGAAAAGGCGTGCGGCGACGTGCCCTCGTTGTCGATGAACGCACCCATGCGCCCGCAACCAATCAGCGTTGCGCGATAGCGGTGCGACCCCGACGCTGAGCTTGCCGGCGTCTCCGAACCGCCACGGGGGCCGCGATGGTGACGGCGCCTACTCACTAAACATCCTCCTCACGTACCGATCTACTATCGCTTCGAGCGCCCGGCCAGCCAACCGCGCGCGGCGTTGACTCCGGCGCCCTGCCGGCGGGTGCGTGGACGGGGAACAACTGACGTCGGTCGACGAGAATCCGGTGAACCATTGGCGCGTGCGTACATCGGGAGCCACGACAAAGGATCTGACGTAGCGCTTTCGGTGATCCCTGCCGGCCCGGTGTCAGCCTTCTGAGCGGTCGCCTGTTCGCATCGCTATCGCACTGGCGGCAATCAGCACGAATCCGGCGGCCTATCGTCGATTCCGGAGAGCCCAGAGTCCCACCACTTGCCGAGACCCTCCCCGGACCGACCGATGCCAACCGTTGCGTTGGTGCACTGCGATGCTATAGGGTTGCACACGACACTAGGCAAACGGAGATTGAACTACGTGACTACCCACAAGAACTCAACCGACAAGATTAGCTACGGCCAGTTTCGTGAACAGTGGCTTGTAGCGATAGAAGAAGGGAATCCATCGACACTGCATAAAGCCAGGAGGTTTGCGGCTAAACTGGTCACGCAATGGCAGGGCATCACTACCGAGGATGACGATTTCGTTGTCTGCGATGGTTCCGGGGATGGCGGTATTGACGTTGCATACCTCAAGCGTGCGGACACCGATGTCGAGACGCAAGATGACAATTCGATCGAAGGTGACGCATGGTATCTCGTCCAGAGCAAGTATGGAACATCGTTTTCCGGTTCAGACACGATTCTGATTGAGGGACAAAAGGTGATTTCGACGTTAGTCGGACAAAAACAGCACTTGTCTCACGACACTCAACAGTTGCTGGACAAGCTGAACGAATTCCGTCAACGAGCATCCAACGCTGACCGCATTGTATTGGTGCTGGCAACCACCGACCAGATTTCTCAGAAGGAACGCGAAGTGTTTGACAGTATAAGGGTCCTTGGAAGAGAGCGCATTTCGCCGATTTTCGACATTGAAGAAGTATCGCTCTATACAATTTGGGAAGGTCTATATGATGTTGAGCATAATCCACTGTCCGTCGCCATCGAAGGGCAGTTCGTAGAACAGTCATCAGGTCTATTGGTAGGCACTTCTTCATTACTTAGCCTATTTGGTTTTATGCAATCATATCAGCGACAGACTGGCGACCTGAATCAACTTTATCAAAAGAATGTTAGACAGTTCTTGGGTGGCAGACGAAAAATAAACAAAGGAATCGCCGAAACCCTACGTAGCAATCCCGAGAAGTTCGGGTTATACAACAACGGAATTACTGTTGTCGTGTCGGGTTATGTCAAGTCGCCACGAGAGAACGTTATCACTATGCACGACCCCTATATCGTGAATGGCTGCCAGACTACAAAGACCATTTGGCAGGTTCTGGACAGCAAGCTCAATGCCGGTGGTACAGGAAATGATTCTGTAGACGCCACTTGGAGAGAGCAAGTTGATAGAGGTGGTGTAATCGTCAAGATTGTTCGTAGCGACGAGGCAGAGATCACCAACATTACGAGGTATACCAACTCGCAAAACTCTGTCCGCGAGCAGGATTTCATCGCACTAAACAGTGGGTTTCAGGGTTGGGCTGCGGAAATGTCGAGAGATTACAATGTGTTCCTGGAGATTCAGCGAGGTGCCGCTGACGCACGTAAGGCGTGGGAAAAGCAGCACCCAGACCAAGGGAAGTACGACGATTACGTTAACGCTTTTGATCTTATCAAGGTGTACGGCGCAGGTTGGATCGGTGTTCCTGGTATAGCGTTCGGAAAAAACGCACCGTTCTTGCCGAGGGGCTCTGTTTACGAGCGTACAATGTCGAGACCGGAACGAGACACCGGTTTTGGCGCCGCTGACCTCTATGCTGCTTTTAAGGTTAAGGGCCTTGCTGATGAAATCGGATTCGGACGATTTGCGAAGCGCGATAGCAGACGCCAATCGCGCTTTCTATTCTTTCACGTCTTCGTACAGATGTTAAAGAATGTGATTGTGCTCACTCCGGAGCTTGACCGACCGGCAGGATCAATGAACGACCTCACTGAGGCGATACTTCGTCTATCCACATGCGATGCAAAAGGACAACTTTCACTTCTTCAGGACGGTGCACTTGCATTGATTGATCAATACCTAACACATGGCAGTGCGAACTGCGCCCACAAAGAGGCGTCCTTTTTGGACAGTCATAACGGCGATATGAACGCTTTTCTTAAGGCACCGAATTTGGGGAAGGAGGACCACTCGCCCTTGTTGGTGCAGGCACTGCACATACAGAACGCGGCTTTCAACATGGGCAACCCGTCTCCGCGTGTGCAGGTTTCCCGAGCGCTACTGGGTGATTAGGGAGCATCCCACCTGACA
The DNA here is from genome assembly GCA_965262935.1 of Spirochaetia bacterium. Classification (GTDB taxonomy): domain Bacteria; phylum Spirochaetota; class Spirochaetia; order SZUA-6; family Bin103; genus Bin103. Next base: position 5,652,294 of record OZ253572.1, read on the forward strand.
CCTGCTCTGTGACTTGTGCGAGTTCGACTCCACCGGTGCCGAGATTACTCCGAGCAAACGGGCTGAGTGAGGATGTCCAAGGGAATGTCGAGCAAAAATCGTCCGGGCTTCGCTACGAGTTCGGGCGTTATCGCGAAAATGACCCGCCGGCGATCAAATGACGCGCGGGTTCTCGGCATCTGCGCGGAAGATGCTGGCCCGGTGCGATGGCAGGTAGCGCTGATGAGCGTGGTGCAGTCCGCCGACTTTCAGCGGCTTATCAAGTCCGAGAACTGACCGGGCATCGAGAGGGAGAATGCTCGAGACAAGCACCGTTCTGTCGTTTGCGATCGTGATGAAGCCGGCGTCGAACGCCGCATCGAGGTGAGGCGCCAGCAGAAGGCCGTTGAAGACGTCGAGTCGCTCTGCGTCCGTGTCACAGTCGGCCCAGGGCTTGATGTGGCTGGCGCGTAACAGCTCGGGCACCGCGAGGCCCGTGATCGCGCAACGGCCGTCCCAGTACTCCAACAGACCGCGGCGGAAGATGTCCTGACCGACGCGCTGGACTACCATGCGTTCGGCTTCCGTCGCCCGTGGCAGGTTCACGGTTTCGTCTTGGAAGACACGGAGCAGCGCGTCCGGGAGCGTGCGCGAGAGTTGGAACGCGCGGCGCAACAGGCGATGCAGTGTGGCAACGTCGCTGACGCTCAGCGCGGCGGCGGCTCCGCTCGGGACCGGGTTGGCGAACGCCACGCCGAGGCCCGACAACCCGTCAAGCACATCCCTCCGCGACATGGCAGCGAGAAATTGGGGTTCTGCTATGGCCGTGAGCCAAATGCGCATCGATGTCTGGGTGCTGCCGAAGGAGAGCCAATCGGCCGTGCGCTCCACATTGAGGTCGAAGCCGTTGTCAGTCGCGGCCTTCTCCAGTCGGGTGATCGTGACGGGCGCCAGCATCACCGGCCTCGACCCAGCGTCTTCTTCAGCGATGCGACGCGGATGCTCACGAACTCGGGAAGCTGACGCCTGCCAAGGAGCTGAGAGGCCCGCTCATCGGTCACGGTCTTGTTCTCGAAATCCTTCCCCAAGCGTTTGCGCTCGCCGCGGACCGCGGCCGACCGCGCCTTCACGAGCGCCGGATCGTTCAGGTTGACGACGCTGCGCCGCATTCGATCGCCGTCGGTGCGGCCCGCAATGGCAAGCTCGAGCGCACGGCGAGTGGCATCCGGCAACCGCACATCCGAGCGGACGTAGATCTCGCCGCGGCTGGTGAAGCCAACGACGTCCTCGTACCGAAAGTCCACGGGCCAGGGCATGTGCGAGTCGGCATCGTCCCAGCGAAAGGGGTGGTCGTCCTTGGCCGAGTCGCAGGTCTCGAGCTTGTCGCAGGACAGATAGAGATTCTTCCACTGGAGGGCGAGCCGGGGATCACGGCTGAGCGGGTACCAATGGTCGATCCGAGGCGTTGGGTAGCCCTCGGTAACCTGTCGTTCGCAGTAGATGCAGAGAGAGCACTGTTCCCGGTACATCTCCGGCCGGAGCTTCCGATTATCGAGATCTTCGTACTTCGAACGCGCAAAGGACGGCTGATTGGAAACCCCCGGAAGCGCCGCCAGATAGGCCTTCTCGGCATCGCGGAGGCTCATTCGCGCTTGGCCGTCCCGATGGACCTCTCTCGGTGGCCAGCGTTTCGAAATGCCGCGCACCTTACTCGTCCAGATCCATAAGTGCCTTGGCTCGAATCAAGGTGGGATCGAGGTCACCCCAGCGAGCAAGCAGATTCTGGTACAGATGCTCGGCTTCATCGCGACGATCTTGGTCGATCAGATCGTGGAGTATCTGGAGCTCACGCGTTCCTGCGGGGTCGCGGTCCTCGGTGTTCATGTGCTCGCGGAGGATCGCGTTCGTGTCTCTGCTCTCGACCAACACGGGGTATTCCTGAAGCTTTCCGTCGAAGAGCCGGCGCACCTGGCGGTTCTTGGCGCTGCTCAGCACCTGCGGCGAGTGGGTGGTGACCACGAATTGAAGTCTCGGGAATGCGTTGCGAAGGCCCGGAAGGGCCACCCGCTGCCACCGTGGGTGGAGGTGGAGGTCGAGCTCGTCGATGAGCACCACGCCCTCGACTCGCGCGGGCGCGTCGGCGCCATCGAACTCGTTGAGCATGACCGCGCGGCGCGCGATGTCGGCGACCAGCGCTATGAACACATGGTAACCGTCGGAAAGTTCGGACCACGGGGCCTCGTGCCCGTTCTCGAAGCGCACTACAGGGCCTCGCGCCTCCGGGTCGTACCAGGCTTTTGTGACGCCGGGCGTCGCTTGGACCGTTGCGTCCATCACAGCCGCGTGGAAGAACCGCTCGGGTTCATCCTGCTGTCTCCGGACCATGTCTCCGAGCAACTCGTCCTGGAGCCATTGGAGCAGCGGGGCCTCATCGAGATTCGGGTCGAGCGCGGAGGCGTAGGCTTCCCACCGATCCCCCATTCGCTCGACCCTGCGATGTCCGGCACGGCGGCGTTCGAGGCGATCGACTCCGTACCACGCGAATAACGGCCACCGATCACCGGGTGCTCGAACTCGCTCGAACGCCTCGAGAATAGAACGGTGCTCGTTCTTGGTACGTCCTGACGCGGGCTGAATTGTCATTGACCACGTAACGGTTTCCGTTTCGCCAACGATGGCCGTCCACGAAAGCTTGCACGGACCGACCGGCTCGCGCCGTCGCCTCTCACCGAGAGTGCGCATCTTGATATCGCGCTGCGCGCTCAGCTTCAGGTCTTTCGGCGAAGCCCTCGGGAACACGGAGAGGCCCATCGCGAGGGCCGTGACTAGCGCTGTCTTTCCACCGCCGTTCTCGGCGAACAGGACGGTCGTGTCTTTTTCGAGCGAGAGCCTCAGCTGTTCGAAACAACGGTAGTTATCGACGCGGATCTCGCGAAGCTCGAATCGGCTCATGTCACCCTCCTCGGTGGTGCGAGCGGCGAGTCGTAAGGCAGGCCCCTCGCAGCAGCAGCCGCCAGCGCGTCGTAGGTCTCCAGGACCACTCGCTTCGTCCGGTACTCGCCGTGCTCGCGCTTTTCCGACCGTTCCAGGACCGGAAACGTGTCGAGGATGTAGGCGGTGTCGTTCCGAGAGATGCCGTACAAATGGAAGAATGCCGCGTCGATCTCGCACCGGAGTTGGAAGCGGCGCTCAGGATCCCAGACGAAAGGAGAACCGTCATCACCGCAATCCTCGGCGAATGCCTTGAGGTCCCACGCGGTATAGGAGAGCTCAAGGATGCGTGGAAGAATCCAGTCGCGAATCTCCATGGAAGGTGCCCAGGGCGCGGGGGACTTGTACGCGCTCGGTCGGAGCGCAGGAAGCTGCCGCATCGTGAAGTACTTCAGACTAAGTCCACCGACCTTCTGCCTTGCGCAATAGTCAAACGGAATGCTCAACAGATTTGCGTAGAGGTCGACCACGAGTTGTGGATGAGAAGACGGCATCATCAGTAGAAACTTATCGTTCACCGCAGTCCTCGGGATGATACACGCGACGACGGTACGCACGCTCGCCCGCGCATCCGTCACGTCGCGCCAACCGAGCAGCCAACCGCGGTCCCATATGCCATCGAGGCGCGCCTCTACCTCCTCCTCGGCGACCCAGTAGAATGGAATCGGCGCATACGCCGGATCGATGAGTTGTGCATCCGATGGGGTTGGCAACCGATGCGGCCTCTTTCCGGTCGGCGCGCCCTCGAAGGTGCCGCTCCTGTGGTTGTAGTGGTAGGTCATCTTCGCTTCGTACAGGGGCAACATGACGTCTCCGTTCTTCCTGAACCGGTTGGCTTCCACTCTCCACCCGGCGGACGCCAGCTCGGCCCGGGTGCGGAACAGGCCGGAGTCGTTGGCCATGTCAAACATGCGCAGAAATCTCAATCCCCAGGGGTTGCCGTCCGGGTCACCCTCGCGCCACAGCACACCGGCGCGCCGGTAAATCGCGAGCGCGATGGCGGCGTCACGCTTCGTCCGAAAGATTGGGCAGGTTCCCGTGTTCGGGTTGATGGTCTCGATGTCTTCTGCGCTGAGGGCGAAGTGGCGTTCAGGATCGTCGACATCCGAGATCGCCTGCCCCTGAAACAGGAAGTCGGCCGACGCCGACGGATCGCTCCCACCGGAGAGAGTCGTCAGAGCGAACCGCAGCATGTGGCCCTTGCCAGCCGTAAAGAAGCCCTCGTTCTCGAACTCCCACATCGAGTGGAGAGTGCGGGACTTCACGATCGCCTGGAAGTAGCCCTTGGTGGTGTCGTCGGTCGCGATGCCACTCGGGACTATGAATCCAGCACGGCCGCGCGGACCCAGCACCCGGAGGTTGTGCTCGGCGAACAACGCGTACGTGTTCACGTCGCCCTTTCCACAGAGCGGGTAACGGCCGGATTGCCGCACGAAGTGGCTCTGCCCCTGTGCGACACGCGTAGCACCGGTCCACTCGTTCCAGAGAACCGGGTTGGTGGCTGGCAGCGCGGCGATGAGCTTCTTTCGCTCGGAGGCGTTCCGTGCCTGAGCGATTGAGGGCTCGCGCCTGGCGAAGAACTCCTGCTCCTGGAGCTTGACCCGCTCCCACGGCGGGTTGCCGAGCACGATGTCGAAGCCGCCTCGGGCAAAGACGTGCGGAAACGCCAGCTCCCAGTGGAAGAGGCCGTAGTCCTCCGCGATGCGCCGCGTGGTCTCGACCAGCACCGGGGACGGCGGCGCCTCCCGTTCGCGGAGCGCGAGCCACGCCGCCGTCGTAGGTGCGGCTTCGACGACGGGGCCGGGGGCGTCCTTGGGCCAGAGGAAAGCGGCGCACCACGCGTCGGCCACGAGCTTCTCGTGCTCGTAGGCCTCCGAGGCCAGGAGTGCGTTCCACTTTCGATGCTTCTCCTCCAAGGTGGTCGCATCCGCGTCCGGGGCCTGCTCGACCGCGCGTATCGCATCGCGCAACGTGTCCGTCTCGTTTCGAGGTTCAAACAGGAGGCTGCGCTGACCTGCGATCTCCTCCTGGTTGCGCCGCTTGAGCGATCTGGTGACCTTCTTGTCGTCTCCCTCGAGCACCACCCACGCGGCTTCCGGCACCTGTTCGGCCATGAGCGCGCGGGTCGTGCCGATCAGGGAGTTGCCGCAACGAACATGGCTTTCCAGGAAGGTAAGCGGCAGGCCCGGATCGATCGATTCCATCCAGAGGCTCACCTTGCACAGCTCGACGGCCAGCGGATTCATGTCGACGCCGTAGATGCAGCGCCGGACGACGTCGCGGAGCGCGTGCTGGTAGTCATCCGGCGTGGGCGTACCTGCCGACCGGATGCGCGCGACGTGATCGGCGAGCCGGCGCGCCGCCGCCAGCAGAAAGTGCCCCGAGCCGCAAGCAGGATCGACGATCATCAACTCAAGGAGAGCATCGGCGGCACGTTCGGAATGGGCGTTCACCGCATGCTTGACCACCGGATCGAGGGCGCTTGTCAGCAGGAGTTGCACGAGCTCGTCCGGCGTGTAATAGCTGCCGGTCGTCTTGCGTGCATGGCCTCGGCTCTCGTCGGCGCTCGCGAACGAAAAGGAACGACCGTCCCCGGTAATCTGCGGGACCAGCTCGAGAAGGCCCTCATAGATGTAACCGAGCTCATCCGCGCCCATGTCGCGCCAGTTCACACGAACCAGTCCCGAAGGCTCGCGAAGCCAGGCCAGATGGAACAGAGCACCGAGGAACGCACGGTTCTCGATCTTCGCCGCATCAAGCTCCGGGCACTCCTCCGGCGCAAACAGTCCGGCGAGGGCGGGCAGCCCGAGACGTGATTCGCCACCTGCAAGACCCCGGAAGACGATCTTGACCACCTCCCAGAGATCGCCATGGCGATCGTGGGCGCTCCGGCGGACCGCCCGAGCGCGAAGGCGGCGGAGGGCGTATCCATCGGCATAGAGCTGGCGGGCCGAGTCGGATGCGTCCTGTGGGTGCAGCAGGTCGCGTTCCTCGACGGTCAGCAGAAAGATGAGCCGATAGACCAGTCGCAGGAGTTGCCCGAAGTAGCGATCGGTCGTGAGATCGCCGGCGTGCAGCGCAGAACGAAGCTCCTTATTCGCGGCGTGAGAAAGAAAACCCTGTCCCAGAATGTAAACATTCGTTCTACTGGTTGAGCTGAGGATCAAGAGGAGCGCAGAGTCGGCGGCGGAAGTCGCGCCTGAGCGGGTAGAGCCAGATGTCCTTCCTGGGCAGCGCGTACGTTTTATGCACATCGAGTTTGCCGCGACCTTGGGTCTGTCCGACGTGGGTCCAGTTGGCGGCGCGGTAGCTGGTGCCGGCGAAGCGGTCGGACTGCACGAAGGTCTCCAGCAGCAGTGGTCGGTAGCCGTAGCGAGCCTGCCAGTCGTCGGGCAGGCGGCGGCTGCTGCGGGCCAGCACGGTGGAAGCGAGATTGCGCACCTGCACCCAGGGCAAGATCAAGAAGCGGGCGTTGTTCACGACCAACTGCAGGCGCGCTTCGCGTTGGGCAACGCTCCAGCCGATGAAGCGGTCGCGGGGAGCCGCCTTCCAGGCGCTGGCGCCAAAGCCGACGACCGCCAGCACGCGCCGCTGGCTGGTGACCAGGTAGCGCATCTGTGCTCCCGGCAGCGGCGTATAGCCGAGGTAGTGGTAGCGGTCCACGTACTCGCGCCACAATTGCGCTTCGCGCTGATCGGCGAGCGGTCGTAGCTGCAGCGCCGGCAGCGCATCGACGCGGGCGATGATCGGCAACTCCGGTTCCGCCTGCGGGGTACGGCGGCGGTGCAGGGTGCCGTTGTAGTGGCGTCGGCGCGGCGCCGGCAGCTGGATGAGTCCGTCGCGGTGCATGCGCAGCATCGCCACCCGGCAGCTCATGTCCTTCAGTTGTCCGTTGGCACGGCGCCAGTGGAGCCGTTCGCACACCACCTGCGAGAGGGCGAACCGATGGCGGTTGGGGTCCTCGGCGATGATGGCGCGGATCAGGCGCATCTCCTGCTCGCTGAACAGCCGTCCGCAGTAGCGCACCGCCTCAGGCGGCACGGCTGTCGACCACCTGGGCGGGCGAGGCGCGTGGCGATCGCGCCTCGCGACGGTTCCAGGGCAGGAACCGCTCGAAGTCCGCAGGCACCCGACCGCCGGCGTCCGCACAGGCGTGCAGATACTCGGTCAGCCAAGTGCGCGGGTTGATCCGCCACCGTTCGAGCGTGTGGAACAGGCTGAACAGCGCGGCGCTCAATTCGCCGCTCCACTGCGCCCCCGAGCCGTAGTAGTTCTTGCGCCCCACCACCGGGCCGCGCAGCGCACGCTCGGCTTGATTGTTGTCCATCGGCAGGTTCGGGTCCTCGACGAACAGCGTCAGACCATCCCAGTGGTTGCGCAGGCTACGCAACACCTTCGCGCACGCCTCCGGCAGCTTCGGCTGCTGCGCCAGTTCGCGCTCCCGCCGCTCCTGCATCGCCTGCACGCCCGCCCGTAGCGCCGCGTCGGCTGCGGCGTACTGCGCGGGCTCATCACGCACCTCAAGACGCTCGTCGTTCAAGTGATACAGCGTCGCGATGTCAGCCAGCCACTGCTCGGCCCACTCCTCCTGATCGTCCCGTTCGTGGGCTACGGTGATGAAGTCGCGCCGCATGTGCACCCAGCAGAACGACAGCACCAACTCGGTGTCCTTGGCCAACCGTTTGTACGATGAGAAGCGATCAACGCTGACCACGCCCCCCGTCACGGTCGCAAAATGCTGCTTCGGCACCCGCGCCGAACGGGTCGGGTCCAGCGTGAACACCACCACTTCGGCACTCCAGAACACCCACAGACACCAGCGCTGGCAGGCGTCCTCGCTATTCGCCTCGAATACCTGCCAGCGGGTCTCGTCAGCGTGCCAGTGCGCGGCCGTGCGGCTGCGCTCGATCAGCGCCTCCCGCAACGGCGCGAACAACGGTGCCAGACGCCGCATACCGTCGGTGATGGTGCCTTGGGCAAGATCCAACCCATGCGCGCGCAGATCCGCCAGCAGCCGGTACGTCGGTCGGTACAGCAGATACTTGTCGATCAGCACCGTCACCCATACCGAGATGCCCAGGATGCCCTTCGGAATCAGCCGTGCCGGCGCCGGCGCCGTGAGCAGCCGCGGTGCCGCCGCGCACTGGCAACTGCGCCGGTAGCGCCGCCGCTTGATCACCCGCCGGTAGGCGCGCACCTCGATCTCCAACTGCTCGCTGTCCTCACTGCCGTGCGCGCCATACTCGTCGCCGCAGGCCGGGCAGCGGCGCCGCTCCGGCTCAACGTCGTGTGCTTCGACCTGCACCGGCAGGTGTGCGTGCCCGCGCCGGCCATGGCCTGCCGCCCCGGGTTGCTGACCGCGGCGCCGCGGCGCCGCCGCTGCCTCAGTACCGCCGAAGCTCCTCGCTCGCTTCTCGCTGCCGCGGCGCCGCACCCACCGTTCCCGCAGCCGCTGCCGCAATTCCTTGAGCTTCGCACGCGCCGCTTGCAGTTTCTCTTTCAGCCGCTTCTCTCGCTCTACCGCCTTGCCGTGCATTCTGCGGTAATAGTGCGCCTGCCGGCGCAGTTCCAATACCTCGCGCCGCAGCTCCTCCAGCTCCCTCCGGCACGCCGCCGTGCAGCCACTCGCACTCCGCCAGAACCCTCCCACACCTCATTTCTTACCACACCGTTCCGGATGTGTCCAGTCCTCCCACACCCGTAGACCGAATATTTACCCCAGAATCTTGAGCGCTTCCTGAAAGCCGGCGCTCAGCCTGTCCCGTGCCCGCGTCCCCTCCTGCCGAGCCTCCTCCCGCCACACCTCCAGCGGGCATGTCGCGGCCGGGGAGTCCGCGCGCCCGAAACGCGACTCGTGTGCGAGCAGCCAGAGCGCGGCGAAGTCGGGGTACAGGTCCTCGTTAAAGATCCGGTTGAGGTCGGCTTCGATCCACGCCGGCCGCGTGAGACTCGCGTTGTCGCGCGCGATCCGTAGCGAGAGCCCGTCCGACGCGAGACCCCAGAGCGCCGCATCCGACGCGTTCAACGTTTCCTGCAGCAGCCCAAATGCGGTGCGGCGCCGATGTTCGTCTCCCAGCTCGGTCAGGGGGGCGTCCAGGCCCGCTCCCGCCGGGGCCACCACGATAGGAACCCGGTCGCCGAGGGCAAAGAACCGAACCGGATACACTCGGTCACCGATTGTTCTTGGCCCGGTGCGCGCGACGGACGCAAAACCAAACGCGTCGCGGAGAAGAGCCTCGATGAATCGCTCGGCAAGCGCGCGGTCGTCGCCTCCAGAGGCGCGACCGGCTTCCATTTCCTGAAAGCACGCCTGCGCAATGCGCCAGCCGCGGGCAATCTCGTCGCGGATTTCGAGGCCCTTCGGAATACGGTAATCGGCCGGCTCCTGGGCCGCGGCCTGTAGCTGAGCCACCCTTGCAAGCCACTCGGCGCCGACAAGACCGCCCTCGATCGAGAGGGCATCGAAAGCGAGCCGAGCCTCGCCCAGGCTGCGTCGACGAGGGGGCATGGTCAGTCCACCTTCGGCAGGAGCACGTACGCGCCGATCACGTCAGGACGCGGCAGCGCCTGGACTGACGCGCTTCCGGCCGCCCTGCTGGCTTCGCGCACGCGCAGGTGGTCGTCGAGCAAGGCGCGCGCACGCGCAGCCGCGAATCCCTCAAGATCTGCCGCACGCTCCTGGAGCAGGGCAAGAGCTCGGGCGGCCTCGCGTTCTCGGACATGCCGCGGGGGATCATCAGCGGGAGCGAGCGCGAGCAGTGACAGAGCTTCGGGACCGGTGATCGGCCCTGCGGTTCCGGCGGCGACCCAGGCCAACGCGGTCGCCTCTTCAACCATCAGTGTCGTCTGCTGGCGCCGCGTGCGCGACACGAGCTGGTGGCGCAGCCGCAGGAGCACGACCGTTGAGCGGGCGCGCACTCCCTCGGAGATCCAGCAACCGACCCGTCCGAGGAGCGAAGGATCGCTAGCCATGGCGCCGTTGGTGTCGACGGAGAGGGTCCGTCCGAGCAGCGTCTCGGCGAGCACGGCGATGAGAGGATGGCTGCGCTGCACCGGGCGGCATCCCGGCGCCGAGGGATAGGCGAAGTCGATGGCGACCGTACCCGCGATGTCTTCCGTCTCCAGACGCTCGCGAACCTCCTCCGGCAGCGATGCCATTGCAACCTTGAATCCGCGCCCGAGCGGTTCGAGTCCGGAACCGAGCCGGGCGAGCGCGCGACTTGCAAAGCGCTGCACATCGTCACGGCCGCCGATTGCGGAAAGACTCTTGTGCCACTCGGGCAGCACATCTTCGGGCTTGATGCGCCGCTGGGCGAACACGGTCCGATTCCTTCTCGCCTTCGCCCTCGTGTCCTCCCATTGGTTCTCGAACAGTTCGAGCTGCCGCCCCTCGATGTGGGCGGAGCGGCCGCGCCGCCGCAGGAGCACGGCCTTGAGCAGCGCTTGGGTGAGCGAGTGGCCCTCGTCCGGCACGGGCACGGGGACGCCGAGTTCCTCGCGGATTCGGGCGGCCTTGCGCAGGATGACCCGGAGCACCTCGCCATCAACCGGGTTGTTGTCGCCGTACAGGAGCGTGGCGCGTACTGTCTTGCTCGGCTGGCCGAAGCGGTCCACACGGCCCTCGCGCTGCTCATGGCGCGTGGGGTTCCACGACAGGTCGTAGTGAACGACGGCGTCGAAGTAGTCCTGCAGGTTGACCCCCTCCGACAGGCAGTCGGTGGTGACCAGGACCCTGTTGCCTTCGGTCGCGCCGATCCGCGCTACGAGCGCCTGGCGCTCTTCGGGGGGCATCTCGCCCGTCACGACGCCGACGGCAATTCCCTTCAGGTTCCCGCGCAAGTGGCGGGCCACGTAGTGAGCGGTCGCGATGAAGCGACAGAACACCACCACGTTGAACCCGGCCTCGACCAGCTCGGCGACGTGTTCCGAGGCGGTCCTGAGCTTGGGATCGCCGCTCTGGCCCGCGAGGCTCTCCGCCTGCCTGATCAGCCGTGCCAGTGCCGGACTGTCGCCACCGACCGGGGGCTCGACGTCGTCCGCTACGAGTGCGTCGGCGTCACCGTCGAAAATGCGATCGAGAAGATCCTCGCGGGTCTCGTCGCCGAGATCCTCGCCGGCACGGGTGCGCAGGGCCAGCACGGCCGCAACGGGGCTCGACCCGGTACAGCGCAGGAGCGCCAGCGTTCCCCAGAAGTTGAGGCGCTGCCGCATCTCGTCGCCGGCGCCTGTCGCCACGACCTCGGCGCAGTAATCGAGGACGTTGTTGAAGAACGCTTCCCAGGCTCCAGTGAGCTTGTAGGTGAGTTCCCTCGTTTCGCGACGTGGGAAGATGTCGCCCTCGTGCCACTCGGCGATGTCGGGGCGCCGTCTCTGAACGAAGTGCCTCGCAAGTCGTTCGCGGAGACGTTCGCGTGCCGTGCCTGTGACCTCTGCCAGTCGCTCGAAGTCCAGGGAGAGCAGGCCGAGCAGCCGGTAGAAGGCGGCGTCATTGCCGCTGTGCGGAGTCGCCGTGAGCAGGACGAGGTGCCGCGATGCGGTGCCGGCCAGACCCTGGAGCAGTTCGTACCGCTGATGCCGGCCCTGCCCGGCCGAGGCGCAGGTGTGGGCCTCGTCGACGATCACGAAGTCAGGACACGCCTGGAGGAAGTGGTCTCGCCTCTCGCGGGTCTTCACGTAGTCGAGACTGACGACCGTGTGCCGGTACTCCGAGAAGATGCTTGCGCCCGGCGGTATGCCGCGCTCCAAGCGGCGCGTGCTCCGGGCGGTGACCGCCGCGGCACTGATATGGAAACGTACCGCCATCTCGGTGACCCACTGGTCCACGAGGTGCGGCGGACAGAGGACGACGGTGCGATCGATGTCGCCGCGGTCGAGAAGCTCGCGAGCGATGAGCAGAGCCTCGATCGTCTTGCCGACCCCGACGTCATCCGCGATGAGCAGGCGCACCGGATCGAGCTTGAGTGCCATCAGCAGCGGCACGAGCTGGTAGGCACGAGGCTCAACCGAGATCTGTCCGAAGCTCCGAAACGGTCCGGCACCCCGTCGTAGCGACAACAGCAACGCGTCGCGAAGCAGGAGGGCCGAGTCGTGCCCACCGAGCTGCTGCGTACTCGGCAACGGGAACCGAGCCTCGCGAACCGGCTCGACCTCCAGCGGCAGGTGAATCAGCGTCCGATCCTCATCCGAACCCGTGACAGGACGCACCCGCAACGTCTCCGCAGAGCTACCGGTGAGGACGACCCACTCGCGCCCCCGCGCGCTGACGAGGCTGCCGGGCGTGTAGACGAGGTCGCTCACGGCGCTTGCCCGAGGGCGGAAGCCAGCCGTGCGAAGGTCGCGTTCCAGGCTGCGGGATCGTCGAACTGAATTACCTCGAAGCCGAGGTCCTCCATCGCCTGCAGGGCTGGACGGTCGGTCTTGTCGATGACAGCCGCAACGTAATGCTTGCGCCAGACGCAGCGCACGGACCGGTCGCCTGCCACGAGCGGCTTCGGATCCGGCGCAGGAATCCCGCGCCGCGACGCCTCGGCGAGCCATCGACCGTCGCGCGAGTCTTCGCCGTTGGCAGACTGGGATGCGTGCGACGGCTGGTCCACGCGTACTACCGTGTCGGCGCGCGCCAGGCGCAGCAGCATCGCACGAGCGTCCTCATCGCGGCGGTCGAGATTGTCGTGGTCGGGCTGGTTGTAATACGACATCAGGCACCGATAGCAGGCCGCCACGCAGGCCGCCTCCTGGTCTGCAAGGCCTGACGTGGACTCTGGCAAAGCACCCTCGCCGACAGCGAGGTGCATGATCTGCAGTGCCGCTCGTGCGACGGTGGCGAGGCTCGTCTCCTGGCTCACGAGCCGCGTCAGCACGCCGGCCCCACCTTCGGTGGCCTCGTAGAGCAGGAAGCCGTTGCGCACGTCACGCGTCGGCATCGGCTCGGCGAGCATCTCGCCTTCCTCGAGTTGGAACACCGCCTCGATGCCGCGCAGGATCGCATGCTGCACGGTGGCCATGGTGATCTCCGAAAGAATGTCGGCGGCGGGCTGAAAGAGGAGCGCGTTTCTGCGGTCCTGAACGCTGGGCACGATCCACTGCCGAGGCGAGGCGGTGGGATCGAGTGCGGTCTCGTCCGCGTCGTCCTCGTTCTTGGCCCAGTACCCGGACACCGGATCGATACGGAAGCCGAGAACTTTCTTGTTGGCTCTCCGGCGCAGGCCCTTGTTGAGACGCGTGATCGTCGCCCCGGCGCCGTACGCCATGCTCACGATCACGCCCTCCTCGTCGCGGGCCAACGCGCGCTGCACGTCGATCTCCTGGTCGCGGATCGCCCACTCGAACGTCGTTTGCAGGTCGAAGCCCTGGCGCTGGCGCTCTTCGTCGTTCGCGGTTATCTGCTCGGCCGGCTGCGTGGCAACGTTCTCGATCCTATAGGTATTGCCTACGACCTCGGCGTTGCCGAGCGACGTTCCGCAGGAGTGGCACATCGACAGATCATCGCCGAAGTGCCCTGCCCCGCAGTCCGCGCAGATGCGCACGGCCTTCGTGGTCAGTTGAGCGTCAGGCGTCGCGGCATCCCGATGACCGAGCGACAGGAGCGCTCGCACCACCCGGTGGGCGCGCCCCTCGTGGTAGACCAGGCTGCGCGGGCCGAACTCGGCCAGCGCGAGGAAGCGCGGACGCTGCAGGTAGGTCTGCCGTCCACGACCATCTCGACTCGCCGGGATGTAGGCCAGCAGAGGCAGCCTGGGGAAATTATACCCAGGCAGGAAGCCCTCGGTGGCGAGGTACCGGTAGGTGTAGAAGTCGCTCGACAGCGCGCTCGTCCCACGCTGCAGCAGGTTGAGCTGGTCCACCGCCTGCGCGTGCCGGCTCTGCGCCGCCCGCTTCTCCTGGTAGGGGGACGAGTAGTCGTCCATGGTCCTGCGCGCAGCATCGCGCTGCTCCTCGGCGGCGGCAAAGAGGTGTCGCCAGCGATGGAACGCTTCGTCGAATCGCTGCGCGGCCGACGCCACGATGGCGTCCGAATAGGCGTCTCGGCCCGTGTACCAGGGGGCGATCGCGGGCGTGAGATCGTCTGCGACCAAGTCCAGGACGCGCCGAATCCGTTTGCCTGCGCGGTCAGCGACGCGTCTCTCCTCCAGCGCGGCCTTGATGTCCGGCTTGAGCGGACGGCTGGCGTCATTGAGGGTGAGCAGCTCCGCGATACAGGGGTCGAGCGGTTGGTCGACGCACGCGAGCCAGACTGCCTGCAGATGGCTGTCGATCAGGTCCCGGTTCGCAAGTTCGAGCACCGGTGCACGTACCTCGCCGTGCACCATCTCCTTGGGATCGTGGAAGAAGTGCTGGTCGTGCGGGCTCTGCGAAGACGCGTACGTGATCACCAGGGCAGCCTGCCCGTTGCGGCCCGCGCGGCCGCCGCGCTGGGCGTAGTTCGCCGGCGTAGGGGGCACGTTGCGCATGTGGACGGCGTTGAGCGCGGCGATGTCGACGCCGAGCTCCATCGTCGGGGAGCAGAAGAGGACCGGCAGGAACCGATTGGTTTCGCCCACCTCTCGGAGTAGCTGCTCGTTTGTTCCCAGGTCCTCGCGCTCGCGTTCACCGAAGCGGAACCGCTTCTCTCGGATCTCCCGGTTGTCGGAATCGACTTGGGCGGTGTGCTCGCGCGCCTCGAACCCGAACAGCGGATGCGTTGGCGCGCGGAGCATCGTCGCGAGGTTCCCGTACAGGTCGCGGAAGAACGCATTCTGCTTGGAATCGCTGCCGTCCGTCGACGGCGAGCCCAATTGGAACACGACGCATGCGTCGTTGAGGCGCCACCCGGGCTGGTCGAACGGGGTGCTCTCTTCCGACACCAGGCCATGCGTCACGCCCACACGGAGGAGGTCCTCGACGAGCTGGTCGAACTCCTTCGACTTCAGATCGCGGATGGACATGTCGCCGTCCCAGAGCGCCGTCGCGCGCAGCGTCCGCCCGAGACCACTTCGGGAGCCGCCGCGCACGATCAGATCCGTGTCGCGGAGGCTGCTTGCCCGGCGAGTGGGCGCGACGATCATCAGCCAGCGCGCACCTCTCGGGTTCTCGTCATTGCCGAGTCCCCAAGGCGACCGGATGCGGCTGTGCGACTTCGCGACCAACTGCTCCAGGACCGCGGCATCGAGAACCTGGCTGCGGATCGCCATCCACTTCCGCATGTGGTCGAGCAGCTCACGATAGACCTCTTTCCGGACAGCGTGGCTGGCCTGCTGCAGCAATGGGTGCGAGTCGGCGAACAACTCGTCGTCCTCGGCCAGCTCGTCGAGGCCGAGGTACTCCACCTGGACCATCTCGAGCTGCTCGAGGTTCGGGTTCGTGTAGCGCCAGCCGCGTCGCTGATCGAACCACACGCGGTAGGCGAGCACCTGCCGGAGCGTGCCCTCGGCCTCCTGCAAGTTGAAGCCGCGTAGCGAGGGCTCCAGCAACCACTCGGCGCGGATCTGCGCCTCCGATCGGTCGAAGCCAAGCGTACGCTGCACGGCGACGCCCAGCTCGTCGCTGCGGAGCCCTTTCGAGCCTGCTTCCTGTAGCGCGCCGAGAAAGCCCGCGCGGACGAGGCTCACGAAGAGGAAGTCGTTGAAGTGACCAGCCTGCAGTGCGGCGTCCTGGCGGTTGTCGGTGAAGCCGAGAAGCTTGCGCGTGTAGGGGTCCAGGCCCGACTCGCCGCCGTGCATCCAGCGCAGTGTGCTGGCCACCAGCACGGTGGTTGCCGAGCTGCGGCCCTCGGCCGACAGCGAGGCGAGGCGCGTGCGATCGCGCGCCGCTCCGCCCTGGGTGTGCCCGCAGCGGAGACAGACTCGGAACTTGCCGGGCAAGAACCACACCGTCGTTCCCGAACCGACCTGACCGTCGGGCGCGACCAGGAAGCGCCGTGCGCGTGCTTCGCGGTAGTATTTCTTGAGCCGCGGACGGCCGCGGGCGTCGAACTCGAGCCAGGTCTCCGGGTAATCCTCGTCGCGGTCGTCGAATCTGAAGTCGGCATCGTTGGGCGGGTGCGGTGTCAGGAAACCGAAGATCTCGCCCTCGGGCTGCGCCTCCTGCGCGTCCCCATTGGCCTCGTCCTGCTTGGCCGGTGGCGCGTCGTCGATGTCACGCGCGAGGAAGAACGCCTTCCCCTCCTGATGCACGAGCCGCACCGGGTGATATTCGTGCCCACATTCGCGACAGAAGTGTACGGCGTAAAGGCGCTTGTCCGCGTGCCCGGGGAGAAACTGCTGACCCTCTACCGTCACCTCGCGTGTGCCGGGCGGCTCGATCGTCATGTAGGCGTGGCCGGCACCCGAGATGAACTGGTGCAGCTTGAACGAGTAGAAGTTGCTCTCGCTTGCCCCAGGGTTCGAGGTCCGTACCCGCTCGGGGACGCTCGACACAAGAAGAAGCTCTCGCAGCACCTTGGCGCAGGCAGCCTCAGGGCGACCGGCTTCCGCCGACAGCCTGCCCACCGCGTCGGTCACCGTCATGGGTTTCGCCCGGACCCAGCGCTGATCGACCTCGGAGAACGAGATGCCAAGCCGCGTCTCCACCCAAACCGCGAGCGGGTGCTCCCGAAGTGCCGCGTCGGAGATGTCCGGCGGTATGCCGGCATCGATGGCCGTGCCAAGGTGGGACCTTACCGAATCGGCGAAGGCAGACGCATCGGTGACGCGCTCGAGCGTCTCGGAGATGATGTTGCTGTCGGCGATGGGGACCCCGAACAGCTTCGAGGCCACGCCTGCGACCACCCGGCTCTTGTCCTCCAACGATCCTTCGCTCGCCATTGTGGCCGAGGTGCCGATGCACAAGAGCTCCTCAGGCTGCAGGCGCTCACGGACACGGCGCACCAGCAACGCCACGTCTGCACCCTGGCGGCCGCGGTACGTGTGGAGCTCGTCCAGGACGAGGAAGCGAAGGCCCGCGCAGTTTCCGATGACCCGCCGGTCGAGTTCTTCCTGCCGCGTCATGAGGAGCTCAAGCATCATGAAATTGGTAAGAAGGATGTCCGGCGGATCGTCTGCCACCCGCCTCCGCTGGTCCGTGTCTTCCTGCCCCGTGTAGCGGGCGAACGTGATTGGCCGGTCTCCAGGTACCTGATCGATGAACTTGCTCAGCTCCTCCATCTGGGAGTTCGCAAGCGCGTTCATCGGGTAGACGACAACCGCCTGCGTGCGCCGCTGCGCGTTCGCCCGCCGTGCCGCCAGCACATGGCTGACGATCGGGATGAAGAAACACAGCGACTTCCCGGACCCCGTGCCGGTCGTCACCACGAAGCTCTCCCCCTCTGCGGCGAGCGCGACGGCCTGCTCCTGGTGCTTGTAGAGGGACAGCGGCTGACCGTCCGCGCGGAAGATGTCGCCGCAGCCGGGGTGCAGGACGCCGTTCGCAACCAAGGCGCCCACGTCCGTGGAGCGCCGGTAGCTCGGGTTGATCTGGATCAGCGGCTCCGGCCAGTAGCGATCCTCGGCATAGATGGCCGCAACCTGCTCGCGGATGTCCTCAGCCTGGATCGTCGTGAACGACGTGGCGAAGCGCCTATACTCGTCGACCACGCTGTCGCGCAGCGCAAAGACATCAAGCACAGGTGCGCTGCCGGCCTTCGCATCGTCCGAACTCGACTGCGGAAAGCTGCTAACCGTCATCCCTAACCCCGCCTCTCCTTCGCTTGACATGGTACCACACGCAAGCACTTGGCTGATGGCGCGCGGCAGTCACGCTCTCGAACAACCTGCCGAATAGGCCCCCAGCCGCTGATGGCGTCGAAGGCGAATCGGCCACGGCCCAAAGGATGGCCATCCACGATGGTTATCGCTGGGAAGCCCCGAGCGCCGTCGAGTCGCCCGCGATCCTCGCACGGAGCAGCGCTACTGCATCCATCACCTCCGCGGGAAGTGCTTCAAGCTCTTCCCCCAACTCCGCCCGGACGGCATGCCAGAGAGGTTCCATCGACTCGGCCAAGCCTGTCTCCTCCATGAGATGCTTGACTCGGGAGCCATGACCCGCCGCGACCGCTCGGATCAATGAGTCCACAACTTGCTTCCCGGCTCTTTCTTCCGGATGCCCTTCATCTATCCGAAGAGCTTGTTCGAGTCGGTCCAATGCTTCCGGCCAATTGCCTCGCTGAGACAACAGATCAGAAAGAGTGTGTAGTGCAACTCGGCTGGTGGGGTTCAACTCGATAGCCCGCTTGGCGAACACTTCAGCCTCCGAGGTACGTCTGTCATTTGCCTGCAGGAAAACACTCAGTGCACGATACGACCAAGACTCGGCGTGTTCTTGATCGACCTCGTTCGCAAGTCTGAAAATGTCCTCCGCTTCGACGTAGCGTTGAAGTCCAATCAAGATACGTCCACTGAGAGTTAGCGTCACGGCTGCCACAGTCAACAGCCACTTCGGATCACCGCTACGAACGTACTTCCCAACCATCTGATCTATCGTTGCCAAGTGCTCATACTCGCCCTGCGTTGACGCTGACAAGAGCCTTAATCTCAGAGCCAAAAGAGCGAATTGGCGCATTGCGGGAGAATCGGCGGTGGCAACCAAGTCCAATATCAAGTCACACAAACTTCGAGTTCCCGTGGACCTGTCCATCTCATTTAGTGTCTTGGTGTTCAGTGACAGCGCTACAACGACGGATCTACGAAGATCTTCGGAGTCATCAGAATGAACATAGCCGGCGAGACGTTCCCGAACAGTAATAGCCTGTTCATTCCGCTTAAGCTCCACGAGAGCCGCCTCGGCCTTTACAAGTGCGCGTACAGCGACACGCCGCGCCATCGGACCGTCATCTTCACGAATATAGTCAAGCGTGCGCAACAAGACTTGAATCGCCGCTTCCGACCGCTGCAGATCGATTAGTAGGACGCCCTTGATCTCTAACGATAGTGCTGCAGAAATACGTGACGGTTCCGTCATGTTGACCGACTTTGGATTCACCCTAACTCTATCGAGAGTGCTCAGCGCTTCTGATTTTCGATCCAGCCCCAGCAGCGCACGGCATTTCAAGATGTAAAAGTGGTCGTTCCAATCCTTATCGTGGTGTGCCGTTACCGTCCTAGATGCTAATTCAAGGAACGATAGGACTTCGTCAAAGCGGTGTTCCTTTAGCATGATAATACCGATTAGCAACCAAATGCTCGCGTCTTGTCGCCTGTGTTCCAGTGCTTTTCGCAGCATTCTATCCGCGTCGCAAAACCGTCGCTCCCGGAACATTACGTCAACTTCGGCCATCCGATTTTCGTGTAGCCCATCCTCCGTCCGACTATGCGCGAATACTCCTTCGATCTCGCTGATGAGGGCAGATTCTGGTCCGAACCGATCAACAATGATGTCGACGGCGCTTTGCTGCCACTCATAGCGTCCTGTGAAATCGTGATCGGCGGCAACTTGCCTCGCCAACACACCGAGCAAGTCGTACACATCACTAGTTCCCGCCCCGTTGGTCCGTAGTGTCGCAAGCGCCGAGCCGTACATCATCCTCATACCTGCTGAGCCAAAGACGTCCTGAAGAAACTCGACGAGCCGTTCGAGGCGGCCACGCCCTGAGCGTGAGAAACGCAACAGGTAGTAGATGTTATAGAAACGATCGCCTACATCGTATCGCGTCCGCGTGCTGCGGGGTAGTTGAACTTCACGCGCGTAGCCCTTCTCTACCAGCTGCTTGAGTTGGGCGCTGGCGTGAGAGGAACTCAGTCTGGCCGAAGCTGCCACCTCCTTCGCCAACAGCGGTTTCCATCCCGCCGATAGACAGTGGAAAACCTTGCGCGCTTGACCGGGCAAGTCCTCGATTCGCGCCTTGAAATAGGGAGTCTGCTCATCGATCAGGCGCTCGAGGTCTTCGATGGCTGAACCAATTGGAGACTCAATCAGCAAGCGACAGGCAAGAGACAACAGCCGTGGGTTGCCGCCTGTGAGCCGCCGGATCGTCTCCAGGCGGCCTTGCTCCAGGTCTATCGCATTGGAGACTTCCGGTCTGCCCTCGGAACTCGCCGCTGCTTCCAAGATCCGGCAGGCCTCTTCCTGGCCGATACCCTCCAACTTGAACACGCGGAAGAATTCGTAGAGTGGCTCGCCATATCCGCCGATGGCTTCGAAGAACGCATTTGCCGAACCCAATAGCAGGATTTCAGAGCGCTCGATCAGCGTGGCGCGCAGGCTGTGAATCTCACGCTCATCGTGGATCTGCCCGATCACGGCGTCGAGGTTCTCGACAAACAAGATCAGCCGCTTCCCACTCTCCCGGCTGCAGTCCGTGAGCTCGGCGAGTGCATACGCGGCGACCCGCTCCTGGTCTCCTTCGTCCGTTATGAGCGCTTCTGCCCTGTCCTCCCACCGCGAATCTCCAGTGGCGCGAGTCAAGTGACGTAGAGCATGGATCCAGAAGTCGGCCAAGTTGACGATTCCATAGCTCTCCTCGTGGAAGGCCACCGGCTGCCAGCGCTTGCTGAGGTCGGGGTCATCCTCGATCGCGTACAGGAACCGCAGCCCGAGCGTTGTCTTTCCCATGCCGCGGGGTCCGATGAGCATCATGTGCTGGCATGGATGGCCCGGCGTCTGCTCGCCGATCAGCCGGAGCATCTCCGCGAGGGTGTCCTGCCGCGCGACGAATGAGTCCTTCAGTTCATCGGGAGTCAGATGGGCCGGGTTGTAGAGCCGTCTTCGGATCATCGATTTTCACCCCGGACGTGGTGTTTCCGCCACCAAACGCGCAGGAGATTCGACCGAAACACCACATGGCGTCCCATCTCCCGCACGTAGCCGTCGGCCGTCAGATCGCGCAGGACCGAACGGAACATGTGCTCACGTCCCCGTCTCGGGCCTCCAAGGGCTGTCAGACGCACACCGGCTAGGCTCCTGCAGGCGGACCCGAGGATCGCGTACGCCAATTCAAGCTCTTTCTGGTCAAAGGCGAATTCAAGACGAGTATGGTAATGATCCAGGTGGGCAGTTCCGCTTTCGCCCGCGAGTTGCTCCTCAAAACAGCGATCGATGACGTCCGGCGAAACGCGCGAGGAATCTCCTCTGCACGCATCACGGAGCGCCGAATAGAAGAGCTGAACGTGGTACGGAACGGGATCCATCAGCAGGTCCAGGATCCGGATGATCGACTCGTCATCGAGACGGAAGCCGACATCGCGCCCCAGCTTTTCGAGGAACCGAACGGCGATGGACCGCTCCCACGGATCCACGCGGAACGGTACGAGGTCATTGATAGACGCCGAGAGACCCACACGCCGCAATAGTCCTTCGAGTCCTATCGAGCCGCCGACGAGCGTGTGGACCCTTCCTCGCAACTCAGGCGCTTGACGCCACTGCCGAAGTCGGGCCAGCAGCAGATCGGCATTGCTCTTGCCGCCGTCCGATCGAAGCATTCGCGAGATCAGGATTGGCAACTCGTCCAGGATGACCAGCAACCGTTCGGCGGAGTCCGGCAGATTCGTCAGCCGTGCCTGCAGTTGCGCCGCGACCCTGTCCCACTCGCTGCCGATCGCCCGCTTGAGCTCGACGCGCAGGACACCGACGTCGACCTTGGCCGACATGCCTTCGACGACGTTCTTGATCATGCTCGAAAATGGAATCGCCTCGAAACGAGTCCGGTACCGGGAATCGGCGGCGAGCTTGGCCAGTATCGCCGCGAAGCAGTCTGCCGGACCTTCGCCGCCCTGAACGTCGACGTTGATGACGTCCCAACCCCCTCGGGGCGCATTTTCGAGTTCCAGCATCAGACTGGTCTTGCCGACACGCCGCGGCGCGAGCATCAGGATGTGCTCTCCCTGTTCGAGTTGTTCCCAGAGGCGGTCGAGTTCGTACTCACGGCCATAGAGATCGTCGCCCGCCACTGGCTGTCCGATGATGTTCCGCATACGAGGCTGCCCCAATAGTCAGGTTGCTACAACATTAAACGGCAATGGATATTTTGGCAATAGAAGTTTTGGCAAATTATCTATTGCCGCCTGTGGTCGGGCGCGGCAGACGACGTTCCGACCCGACCCTGGTCGCGTTGGATAGAGGGCTTCATCGGTCCTATCGGTTGCGGCGGCGGACGAGGAGAGCCGTCGGCACTGCTCCCTCCTCGTCGAATACGTGGTCAACGGAGCGAAACAGGCCTTCTCCTTGCCCCACGGCGGATACTGCAATGAGCAGACGCCGTCACCATCGCGGCTCCCGTGGCGGTTCGGAGGCGACGGCACGCGCTGTACCAGGCGGCGCACCGCTATCGCGCCGCTCATCGGTTGCGGGCACATGGGTGCGTCTATCGACAACGAGGGCACGTCGCCGCACGCCTTTCCCACGCCGCCGGTTACGTCGCCTGTCCGCGCACCGAGTTGGTGAACGATACGGAGTTGCGCCGGAGCACCGCTACCGGGACTACCGCGAGATGCTGGAGCGCGAGCGGCCTGATGTCGTGAGCGTGGCGACGCCGCCGGAGCAGCGCGCCGCGATCGTGATCCAGGCGTGCGAGCACGGCGTGCGGGCGATCTACGCGGACAAGCCGATGGCCGCCTCCCTGGAGCAGGCGGATACGACGGTGGCAGCGGTGGAGCGTCACGGGGTGGCGTTCAACATGGGCATCAACCGGCGCTGGGAAATGCTGTACGACACCATAATGGAGCTGATCCAAGGCGGCCGCTACGGCAGGCTGCTGTCGATGACGATCCACCAGGTGGGCCAACGAGGCAACGGCCGGGCTGTTGGCGACATTCGACCATCCGACGCCGTTGAGCTTGGCATTCCCGTTAGCGAAGGGCGGTTCCGGAGACGCTGAGGACCCGAAGATCTACCTACAGATTAGCGTGTGGCTGGTTCGACTTGGACTCGGATATGGGTTGGCGCTCACCTACCTGGCGAAGGTTTTGTGCTCAGAAGGAGACACTAGTTCCATCAGATCGCGTGTGGCTGCGGTATTCGGTAGAATTGAGACGACGCGTATGTAGTCACCCTCTATGGCGTGCAAGTGGCAAACGACGCACTTGGGCTGCTTCGACGTTGTTCTGAACCAGTGCGTCAGCGCAGCCTCGACAACCTCCCGAGGATAGTCAGTCTCCTCGGCCGATAGTCGATGAACGCAACCATGCGCGCGCGAGCAGGTAGAACAGAGGGCGCCGTACTCAACCGCTCCCGAACAACTTGTCGGCCAGGCCCCAGCCGCTGATGCCGGCGAATGCGAACAGCACCACCGCCGACGCCACCGCGCCGGCCAGCATCGGCAGCCAAGTACGGTAGGTCTCCAACCGGCCGGAGTTCGGATCGAACTAGAATGGGAGTATTCGAACCCTGCTGGTACTACCGTCGACGACGACCAGAGCACCGCGGAACAGGTCATCCTCGTGTTGCTTGAGCGCAGCAACGACTGCGTCCCCGATGTTATCGGGCAGGACATCTCGGTCCCTGACCTGGAGCACACTTGGCCCGGCCGCGTGGGTCAGGGCCAACAGTGTTCCGAAGTCCAGATCGTGCGTGAACACGAGGTAGCCGTTGTTCTCAGCCCACTGCATGATGGTTCGATCACTGGCCCTTGGATCCCCTACCGAAGCCCAGTGCACAGCATCCCACCCGTGGGTTCCAAGTATTCGTACCCAATCCGGTGACAGGTTCATGTCGACAAGGATCCGCGACCCTTTCAAAGGGAGATTGAGACCTCTCGTTCCTCCAGTCGCCACGCCGCGTACGCCAGGGATTGGTCGATGTCTTCAGGCTCAAGGTAAGGATACGCGGCCAGGATCTCATCCGCCGCCCGGCCGGCTGCCAGAAGTCCCACGATGGTCGCGACCGTTACCCGGAGTCCCCGAATGCATGCCTTGCCGCCCATTACTTCAGGGTCGAGCGTGATTCGAGAGAGTTTTTCCATGATCCGGCTCCTATGGTCCGATACAGCATCTAAGTGAGCGACCTCAGGAATGTCAATTGCTTCGTCCTCGTGTTGCCGACTCTTCGTTGGAGGCCGGGTGGTGCGTGTGAGGCGACTCGGGCCGGCTTGAACGGGGCTATGGATTGCGGGGGCGGAGGAGGAGGGCGGCGAGCCAGACGGGGAGGCTGAGGACCAGGGCGTAGATCACGATGGCGGCGGGGCCGAGCAGGCCGGCGACCAGGGTGGCGACTACCGTCACGACCGACAGCACGGCCATCGCTGCCCACGCGATGACGCGGTAGCCCTTGCGGTGCAGCCGCCGGCAGGCGAGCGCCAGCGGCAGGCCGGCCGGGGCGACCGTGAGCAGCGACAGAAACGCCTGCGGCTCGGAAGGGATTCCCATGCCGCGCAACAGCGCCGAGGCGAGAACCCCCACTGGCAGCCACAGGAGCGCGAGCAGGTAGAACAGGGGGCGCGGCACTCAACCGCTCCCGAACAGCTTGCCGGCCAAGCCCCAGCCGCTGATGCCGGCGAACGCGAACAGCACCAGCGCCGACGCCACCGCGCCGGCCAGCATCGGCAGCCGAGTGCGGTAGGCGGCGGGCAGCTTGAAGTTCAGGTACAGCGCCGCGGCCATCATCAGCGAGATCGCCAGGTTGGCCAGGATGAATCCCGCCACCTGGGTCAGGATGTCGAACGGGATGTCTAGCCAGACGACGATGAACGTGGTTACCAGCAGGTAGCCGCACACGACCAACTTGATGCGGTCGTAGCTCCACTTGCGGTGCGGCCTGATCGCCTGGCCGAACTCCTGCATCACGCGGGCGTACACCTCCGGCAACGCCTGCAGCGTGCCCCACAGCGCCGCGATGATGGCGATGTAGTAGATCCAGATCAGCGAGCCGTGGATGTTGCTCCACACGTGGCGCTGCTCGGTGAGCAGCCCCCAGCCATCGAACGTGCTCCGCAGCGGGTACAACACGGCCGCCCCCGATATCATGAATGCGGCCGTGACGATGAACAGCACGACCGCGCCCATGCCGACGTCCCAGCGCAGCGGCCCCACGCTGTTGCGCACCCGCGCCACCTCGACCGGATCGTCGGGCAGGTAGTCGATGGCATCGTGGGCAAACGCACGCTCACGGAGCGCGTCGATTTCGGGGTGCGCGGTCATCCCCCAGCGGCGCATGCCGACCCAGTTGGCGTACACGACGTAGCTCATCACCGTGCCGCCGACGTACGCGAACGCGGTCGCCATGGTCAGCAGCGGATTGTCCACCGCGTCCCGCGGCGCCCAGTCGGGAAACTCCGGCAGTTGCCCGAAGCGCAACGTGCCGAGCAGCGCCTCGCCCAGGTCGGGACGCACCAACAGTGTTCCCATGATCGTTCCGACGACCAGAATACTGCAGATGAGAATCTGCTGCTTTTCCAGCTTCTCGTACGACAGGCGCAGGCAGAACGCCAGGGCGAGGGCGATGAAGGCGCAGGTGATGATGTTCTCGTAGACCGGTTCCGGGATCGACGCCGGCAGCACGCCTTGCAGCAGGTAGTGGAACAGATCGCCGCACGGCTTGGCGATCGGCACCCACACCAGCGGCGCGCCGATCATCTCCAGCGCCACGATCACCACCAGCAGCCAGCCGCGCGGGCCCGGCAGGCGCACCAGCCGGTGGCCGATGTGCTCGCCGCTGACCGCCGTGTAGCGCCCCAGCAGGTAGGTCACGAACACGCCCTTGACGACGCAGCTCAGCAGCACCAGCCACAGCAGCCCGTAGCGCGCCCACGCCCCGGCGCGCACCACCACGATCGTTTCGCCGGCGCCGATGCTGACCGACGCCACGATCGCCGCCGGCCCGAATACGGCCAGCAAACCGACCAGCTTCCTGGCCGACCACGGCTCGGCGAATGCCCCGCCGAGCGGCGCAGCGGCGCAGCGGCAAACTTCCCGCTATCCGGACCGCGCCGCGCGGCCCCCTCCTGGCTCATGACGGCGCGTACCGTACCATACGTCCGGTTTCCGAGTCGCCGACGCTGACGACGGCGGCCGGTGTTCACGGGCGCGCCGGGCACGCGGTATAGTGCCTTCATGTTGAATACTGGCGATCCCGCCCCCGATTTCACCCTCTGCGACCAGGACGGAAACATCCACCGCCTCGCCGACTACCGTGGCAAGAAGCTGCTGATCTACTTCTACCCGCGCGCCGACACCCCCGGCTGCACCCGCCAGTCGTGCGCCGTGCGCGATGCCCGCGACGAGCTGGCCAGGCGCAACCTGGCCGCCGTCGGCATCAGCCCCGACGTGCCCGAGGACCAAAAGAAGTTCGACGACAAGTTCGAGCTCGGTTTCCCGTTGCTCGCCGACGCCGACCACAAGATTGCCGAGGCGTACGGCGTATGGGGCGAGAAGCAGACGTACGGGCGCACCTCGATCGGCATCAAGCGCTCCTCGTTCCTGGTCGACGGGGAGGGCAACCTGGAGGCGGTGTGGTACAACGTCCGCCCGGAGGCCACCGTGCCGAAGGCGCTGCAGCAGGTCGGCGGCTGATCCCTCCGCCGCACCGCAACGCCGGCCAGGAAGCCGGAGGAGCAAAAACAGGATGTCAGCGCTGACCGAGCTGCCGGCGTGGCGTAACCTGGCCGCGCACCGGCGCGCCATCGAGGGCCGCCACCTGCGCGAGTTGTTCGCCGCCGATGCCGGCCGCTTCGACCGCTTCTCGCTGCGCTTCAACGACATCCTGTTCGACTACTCGAAGAATCGCATCACCGGCGAGACCATGGAGTTGCTCCTGGCCCTGGCGCGACAGACCGGCCTGGCCGGCGCGATCGAAGCGATGTTTACGGGCGGCAGGATCAACAACACCGAACAGCGCGCGGTGCTGCACGTCGCGCTACGCAACCGGTCCAACCGGCCGATCACCGTGGACGGCGCCGACGTGATGCCCGAGGTCAACCGGGTGCTCGCCAGCATGCGCTCGTTCAGCGACCGCGTGCGCTCCGGCGCCTGGCGCGGCTACCGCGGGGACGCGATCACCGACGTGGTCAACATCGGCATCGGCGGCTCCGATCTCGGACCCAGGATGGTGGTAAGCGCGCTCACGCCCTACGCCGCCGCCCACCTGCGCGTGCACTTCGTCGCCAACGTCGACGGCACCGATATCGCCGAGACCCTGAAGGCCCTCGATCCCGCCACCACCCTGTTTCTGATCGCCTCCAAGACATTCACCACCCAGGAGACGATGACCAACGCCGCATCGGCCCGGCAGTGGCTGCTGCAAGCCGCCGGCGACGAAACGGCAATCGCCCGGCATTTCGCCGCCCTGTCCACCAATGCCGAGGCGGTGGCCGCGTTCGGGATCGATACCGCCAACATGTTCGAGTTCTGGGACTGGGTCGGCGGGCGCTATTCGCTGTGGTCGGCCATCGGCCTGCCGATCGCCATCGCCATCGGCATGGACCGGTTCGAAGAGCTGCTCGCCGGCGCCCACGCGGCGGACGAGCATTTCCGCAGCGCCCCGTTCGAGCGCAACATTCCGGTGATCATGGCGCTGCTCGGCATCTGGTACCGCGACTTCTTCGGCGCCCAGACGCACGCCATCCTGCCCTACGACCAATACCTGCGCTCGTTCGCCGACTACCTGCAGCAGGGCGACATGGAGAGCAACGGCAAGAGCGTCGACAAGGCCGGCAACGCGGTCGACTACGCCACCGGCCCGGTGATCTGGGGCCAGCCGGGCACCAACGGCCAGCATGCCTTCTACCAACTCATCCACCAGGGTAGCGGACTGGTGCCGTGTGACTTCCTGGCGCCGGCGCGCAGCCACAACCCGCTCGGCCGGCACCACGACATCCTCATCGCCAACTTCCTGGCGCAGACCGAGGCGCTGATGCGCGGCCGAACCACGGCGGAGGCGCGCGCCGAGCTGGCCGCTAGCGGCGTCGCGGGAGCCGACCTGGAGTTGCTCGCCGCGGCCAAGACCTTCACCGGCAACAGGCCGACCAACTCGTTTCTGTTCCGGCAGCTCACGCCGGCCACCCTGGGCGCGCTGATCGCCTTCTACGAACACAAGATCTTCACCCAGGGCGTGATCTGGAACATCAACTCCTTCGACCAGATGGGCGTGGAACTCGGCAAGCAACTGGCATCCGCCATTCTCCCGCGGTTGGGGGGCGACGCAGGCCCGGTTCGCGACGACGGCGCGCACGACGCGTCGACGACCGGCCTGATCCGTTACTACCGGCAACTTCGCATTCAGGTCCGGTAGAACCGGATTGGCAGTGCTGGCTCCGCTCGCGTGGCATTCGCTCGCCAGAACACGGCGCCAAAATGCGGCAGTTTCGGGGCATTGAGCCGACTGAGAGCACCTTGCCTGGCGCGGCCCGACGCCGCGCCAGGCATTGCTATCGCGCCAGTCGCGCGCTCACGAGGCGATTCAGGCTGACCCCCTCTTCTGCGGCTTGCAGCACCAGTTCGCGGTGGGTTTCGGGTGGCAGCCGCACCACGAATCGCCCGCTGTAGCTACGGTCGGCGAGCGGCTCGGGCGGCGTTTCTTCATTTCTTTTCATGTCCGCGACCACATCGCGGACAAGTTCTTGCATCCCTGCGAGAGCGGCTTGGGGCGTCGACGCCAGCCAGCTTAGCGACGGAAATTCGACGCAGAGTGCAACGTGTTCATTATCTTCATGCGACCACCTTATCCTATATGTATAGTGATCTCGCATATTACTTTAATCCTTTCAGTTGTACGTCTTGAGAACCGCCCCATCGGAACTAATCGACACCGATCAAATTCCAACAAAGCGGAGCCTTGATGCCCAAATTCTGCTATCCAGATTACTTGCTACCCTTCTCTTCTTGCCTCCTCAGCGGCAAGTTTTTCAATCGCCTTGATCACTTGGCGCACTTGATACGGTTTCGCCATTCCCTTGTCATTCTGGATATTCACCCGCGGATCACCCGGCCACGGTGTGCCGGCTGAACTCGACAGGCTCGTGATGGCGGGCTACGCTCGGGGCCTGATGTTGACGGCAGAACAGGTCGAGGCGTACCGCGAGGAGGGCTACCTCCGCGTATCCAATATCTTCACGGACGAGGAACTGCGCGAGCTCAGCGACGACATGGATCGGATCGTCGACGATTGGTGGGGCGAAGAGAGCATCGGCTGGAAGGGCCCGTGGCGCGACCACTACCTGCCCGATGGCGAGCAGGAGCAGACCCGCGCCGTGTTCATCGGCAATCCGCATTTCTACTCGGCGGCCTGGGGACGGGTGATCTTTCACCGGCGCCTGACCGACTGCGTGCGCGCGCTGGTAGGATCCAACGTGCAGTGGCACGGCACCATCCTGCACGCCAAGCCGCCGGAGCGCGGCACGCCGTTTCCGATGCACCAGGACTACCCGTTCTACCCGCACGACGGGCCGGACTTCGTCGACTGCCTGCTGCACCTGGACGACGCGCCAGCGGCGAGCGGCTGCCTGCAGGTGGTGCCCGGCAGCCACAAGGACGGCCCGCTGGAGCATATCACCGGCGCCCACACCCGCCCCTACCTGCCGCCGGAGAAGTATCATCCGAGCCGCACACCCTCCGTGCCGGTATCCGCCAAGGCCGGCGACGTGATCTTCTTCAGCTATCTCGCCATCCACTGGTCGAACATGAACCGCACCGACCGGTGGCGGCGGTCGGTGCGCATCGGCTACCACGACGCCGCCCTGCGGCCGGTGTTCGTGAAGCCCGAGGAGCCGTACAACAACTTCATGGTGGCGGGCATGAAACCACGCGGCGAGCAGTCGCGGGTCACCTACAAGGTGTCTGGACTCGGCCAGGAGCAGCACCTCAAGCCGGCGCGCACCACCTGACCTTTAGCGCACGGCCAGCACCACCTTGCCGATGTTGTCGTAGCGCTCCACCAGGTCGTGTGCCTGTTGCGCCTGCTGCACCGGCAGCACCGCGTGGATGACCGGCAGGATCTCGCGCGCCGCCACCGCGGCTCCGAAGTCGCGCTGAAAGCCGGCGGCGATGGCGGCCTTCTCGGCGGCGGATCGGGCGCGCAGCACCGAACCGATCAACCGCTGCCGCTTGCGCATCAGGTCGCCGATGCGGAACTCGGCCTCGTTGCCGCCGAGGGTGGCGATGAACACCAGCCGGCCGCGCTCGCGCAGCAGCCCCAGGTTGCGGGCCAGGTAGCTGGCGCCGACGCAGTCCAGGATCACGTCGACACCGCTGGCGGCCGCGGCGATCGCCTCCTCCCATTGCCCGGTGGTGTGGTTCACCGCCACCTCGGCGCCCAGTGCCCGGCACGCCGCCAGCTTGGCCTCCGAACGCGCGGTCACGCACACCGTGGCGCCGGCGTGGCGGGCGAGCTGAATGGCCGCGGTGCCGACGCCGCTGGCGCCGCCGTGGATCAACACCGTTTCACCGGCCGCAAGGCCGGCTTCCATGAACAGGTTGACATAGGCCGTGAGGAACACCTCGGGCACGCCGCCGCCCTCGGTAAAGCTCAGCGCGTCCGGCAGCGGCATCAGGTAGCTCGGATCGGCCGCCACCGCTTCGGCGTAGCCGCCGCCGCCGAGGATGGAATAGACCCGGTCGCCGACCGCGAACCCCTCCGCCTGCGCCCCGACCGCGGCCACCTCGCCCGCCATCTCCAACCCCAGATAGGGCGACGCTCCCGGCGGCGGGTCATAACCGCCGCGCCGCTGCGCGAGATCCGCGCGGTTCACCGCCGTGGCGTGAATCCGTACCAGTACCTCATGCGGCTTCGGTTCCGGATCCGCCACCTGCCGCCACTGTAGCGGCGCCTCGGCGCCGCTGCCCACTACGATTGCATGCACCGGCCCAGCATACCCGCGCGCCGGGCATCATTCCAATGGGTATACTTGCTGGCGTGAACCGGCACGGCCGCTCCGCGACCCCGATGGCTGAGACGAGTTCCGCCCAGACGTGGCCCGGCGACCGACAATCCCGCGGCGGCAGGCGCCGTCTCGCCCGCAACCTTGCCGTCCTGGTCGCCGTCATCGTCGGCGCCGCGGCCGCGATGAGCCTGCTCGGAAGCCCGGTGCTGCCGGCCCTGACCAGGAACAATCCGGCCCCGATCGGGAACGGTTCCGTGTCCCCGGAATCCTCCCCGGCGGTCGCGGTACCCGGCGCCGGTGCGCCGTGGCGGGTCGGCATCCAGATCGGCCATCTCAATACCGCACAACTGCCCGATGAGTTGCGCCGCTTGCGCGGTTCCACCGGCGCCTACGCCGCCGGCATCGCCGAAGCGGAACTGAACAGCCTGGTAGCCGAGGCCGCGGCAGAGATTCTCAAGGCAGCCGGGGTCGAGGTGGCGCTGCTGCCAGCCACGGTGCCGCCCGGCTTTGCGGCCGACGCCTTCGTGTCGGTCCACGCGGACGGCAGCAACAACGCCACCGTGCGCGGTTACAAGGTGTCACCGCCATGGCGGGCGTCGCCGGCCTCGCGGCGACTGGTCGCCGCATTGCTCCAACATTACGCGGACGCCACCGGCCTGCCGCACGACATGAACGGTGTCACCTACAACATGCGCGGCTACTACGCGTTCAACAGCTTCCGCTACCGGCACGCGATCACGTCGGCCACTCCCGCGGCCATCCTGGAGATGGGCTATCTGACCAACCCGGTAGACCGGGAATACCTGCTCGCACATCCCGAAACGGCCGCGGCGGGCCTGGCGGCGGGCATACTCGCCTTCCTCGACCAACGCGATCCGTTCGACCGGTGGGATACGGTGCCCACGGAGGCGATCACCCTGCGCGTGCCGCGCGCCGGCATCGCGGTACACGCCGGGCCCGACCGCAATTCCACCGTACGGGCGCATCTGCGCGCCGGGGATGTGCTGCACGCACGCGGCGGAGTCGGCTCATGGTACGACGTGCGCGTGCAGGGCAGTTGGCGCAATTTCGGCTGGGTATACGCGGACGATCTCGGCGTGCCGCCGCCCGAGTGACCGAGGGGGGCAACCGACATAGGCCGGTACCGTCACGCCGCTGCGCCGCCACGACCAGGAAGCGGCGCCCGGCGCCGCGCCGCCACGGCCGGCGCGGCCGCCCCGCAACATGGAACAGGATGAGGCGCGCTGGCCAGCAATCGCCCGCTGGGGGCGTTGCAAGGGGTACCCACGGTGCCGCTGACATCCGCCCGGCGGGGCCGCCGGTGCCACGGCGGCCCGATGCCATCGAGCCATGGCTGCGCACCTGCGAGGCGGCCGCGGCCGCGGCGGCGGGTCGGGCGATCACGCCCGGCACCGAGAAACTGGTGGTATGGAACGGCGGCGCCCCCCACCGGGCCGATCTGGCCGTGGTGTACATTCACGGCTACACCGGCAGCCGCCAGGCCGCGGCGCCGGTGCCGGAACAGGTCGCCGGGCGGCTGGCGGCCAACCTGTTCTGCACCCGGCTGACCGGCAGCGGCCTGGGCTCCGATGCCATCGGCGACGCTACCGTTGCGTGCTGGCGGCGGGACGTAGCCGAGGCGCTGCAGGTGGGCGCGGTGATCGGGCGGCAGGTGGTGCTGATCGGCATGTCCACCGGCGGCGCCCTGGCAGTCTCCGAGGTGGCACACAATTCGTCGGTGGCGGCGCTGGTGCTGCTGGCGCCGAACTTCTGGCCGCGCAATCGCGGCGTGAGCCTGCTGCTGACGCCGGCCGGGCCGCTGCTCGCCCGCCTGCTGGTGGGCCGCTACCGCGACCTGTCGGGGCGCAATGAGCTGGAAGACCGCTACTGGACCACCCGTCACCACTCGCGCTCCCTGGTACCGATGATGCAGGCGGTGCGCGACGCCAGAGACGCCGCGCTGGAGGCGATCGGCTGCCCTACCCTGGTGGTCTATACCGAACACGATGAGGTGGTCTCGGTGGCCGCGATCAAGACCGCCTTCGCGCGCCTGGGCAGCACACGCAAGCGGCTGCTCGACCTGCCGGGAGCGGAGCGCCACGAACTGGCCGGCGCCATCCAGGCGCCCGCCACGGTGCCGGCACTGACCGCGGCGGTCACCCGCTTCCTGAGCGAATTCCTGTGCTGACCGCGGCGCGCCCGGGCAGGAAACGGAACGCGATGACGGCGGCGACCAGCGGCAGCCAGCCGAGCGCGCTCAGCATGGCGGTGACGCCGGCCACATCGCCGATCCAGCCGAGCAGCGGCAGGGTGAGACTCGCCAGCCCCCAACTCATCCCCAGCGGCAGGCTGGAGGCCAGCGCGCGCTGCTCCGGCGCCGCCTGCTGGGCAAGGGCCACCATTACCGACGTGCTGGAGCCAAGCAGGCCGCCGCCGGCCGCCAGCAGCAGCAGCGCCGCCGGCCCCGGCACCAGCGCGTAGGCGCACAGGAACGGCGCCGCCGCCGCCAGCGACCCCCACACCAACGGCTTCGGATCGGTGCGGTCGGCAACCCGCCCTACCCCCAGGCTGGCCAGCACGCCGGCCAGACTGTACACCGACAGGGCAATGCCGCCGGCCGCCAGGCCCATGCCGCGGTCGCGGTTCAGTATGGCAATGAACAGGTTGAAGCCGAGGAACGTGATGTTGCGCAGCACCACCACGGCGAGAATCGCCGCCAGCGGCCGCACGCCGACGGCGAGTTGGGCAGCCACGGCACGCCAGCCCTGGTCCTGCGCCGGGTCGGCGGCGAGCGGAACCCAGCGCCAGATCGCCAGCGCCGCCACCACGCCCGGCAGCGATGCCAGCGGCAGTACGCGCGTGCCGAACGCATCCACCGTGAACGTGAGCCAGGTCGGCGTGGTGGCCAGGCCGACGGTGCCGGCGAATACGTACAGGGCGATGCCGAACGCGCGCCGCGGCCCGCTCAGATCGGCGGCGATGACGAACGACTGCGGATGGAACGCCGCCACGCCGAGGCCGCCGACGGCGATCACGGCCATGGTCAGCGCGAAGCTCGGCGCCACCCCCATCAGCGGCATGCACACCGCCGCCAACAGCAGTCCCGCCGGCACCAGATTGCGCCGCCGCAGGCGGTCGCCGAGCAGGCCGAACAGTGGTTGCGACAGGTTGCTGAACGCCATCACCGCGCCGATGGTTGCGGTTGCGGCCAGACTGAGCCCGAGCCGCTCCTGCAGCAGCGGCACCATCGGCGGCAGCATGCCGGCGTAGGAGTCGACACAGAAGTGGCCGACCGACAGCGGCAGCAGTGGACGGCGCTGCGTCACTGACGCCGCCGCGCCGGGCGCCGCGGTATCGGCCTCCGCCCCAGCCGCGGCCGGCGGCGCCGCGGCCGGCGTGGTCACCGTTCGCCTTCCAACCGCGGCAGCACGCGGCCGGAGGTCAGCACCGCCTCGATCTGCCGTTCGGCGCGCCAGCGCGACGACGACGCCACCAGCGCCAGCAGGCGGCGCAATTCGGCGCGGTCCTCCAGCCGGGCCAGCGCCGGCACCGACTGCTTCAGAATCCGGAACCCGCGCCGGGCGTTGAGGCGCAGGCTCGGTGTCCGGCTGCTGCCGTAGATGCCGCTCTCCAGCGAACGCAGATATTCGTAGGACGCGTCCAGTTCGGGGCAGATGCCGCGGCCGGCCACGCGCCGGGCGATGTCGGCGGTGATCAGTTCCTGCATGCGGTCCAGGTTGGTGCCGCCGCGAAAGGTGACCCGCAACGGCACGCTCACCAACGCCTCGCCGTCCGCCGTAAAGCCGCTGAACCACTCGGTGTAGAACCCCTTCTCCAGCACGATTGGCGTGGAACGGGGAATGAAGCGCATCCGCTGAAGTCCCTGGAGTTGATGCTCGATCTGGGCGATTTCCTGCTGCAGCCGGGGGTCGCCGGGGTTGGCCACCAACTGGTGACGCAGCGCCGGCAGAATCTCCTGTTCGAACAGCAGGATCGCCTGTGACAGGGGCAGCCGGATGCGGTCGGCCGCGAGCAGCTCCTGATCCTCCTCGTGCTCAATGCCATACGGCGGCTCGGGCTCGCCCTCCGGCGCGACGGTCGCGAACATCGAACGCAGCAGCCGGCGCAGCGGCAGCGGCAGGCGCTCGGAGTGGAACAAGGGGGCGTAGGTGTCGTCGCGGGCGGCGTACTTGCGCAGCGCCGCGGTCACGATGCGCGCGAGCGCGCGCGAGGTCACGATCGGGGCCGCCTCCGGCTCCAACAGGGCGCCGCCGCCGCGCAGCACCAATTGCTCGAACAGTTCCCGCGCGCGGCGGTAGCCGGGGTCGCCGCCGATCAGTTCCCGCTGGTCGGACGAGATGCCGGCCGCCTGCAGCTCCTCCAGCAGCGCGAGCCCGCTGACCGCGCACTGCCGCGCGCGCCGGTACAGGCGCGGCGCCGGCTCGCCGCTGGCGCGCACCCCGTCGAGTATGTGCAGCGCCAGCGAGAAGCGGGTCGCACACAGCCCGAACACATAATCCAGGTTCTTCAGGCCGGCAAAGCGCATCTCGTCATCGGCAACGCAGGCGGCCAGCCGCGCCTCTTCCCGTTCCAGCCGGCGCACCGCCGCCTTCCACGAGCCTTCCGGGCTGCGCGGCAGAGACTCGTTCACCCCGCTACCCTGCCGCCCCCGGCCGGCGGCGTCAACCGCCCACCCTTCCACCTCGCGCGGGTGGCGCAGCAGGCGCTGGCGCGGGCGGCGCGCTACAGGCCGGCCAGCTCCGCCGCGTCCACCCGCAACTGGCCCGGCTTTGCCACGGGCGCCGGCACGATCGCCGGCTCGCACCCTTCCACCTCGTGCAGGTGGCGCAGCAGGCGCTGCCGCAGACGGCGCGCCACCTCGTCGTGCGAGGCGCGCCCGACCAGGTTGTGCAGTTCGTAGCGGTCCGCCTCCAGGTCGTACAGATACTGCTCCCGGTACCGGTCCGCCGCCGGCTGCTCGGTGCCGCCGATCCCCGGCGCCGTCACCGCGTACTTCCAGCGCGCGGTGCGCAGCGCGCGGCCCACCTGGCTCTCGCTGATCTGGATGAACACGTCGTCCTGCCAGGCGGCGCGCGCGGCGGGGTCGGTCAGCAGCGGCAACACCGAGCACCCGCGCATCGCGTCCGGCGGCGTGATGGCGGCGGCATCGAGCAGCGTGCGCGGCACATCGATCAGGCTGGTGAGCTGCTGCACGCGCCCGCCGCCGTCGAATCCCGGCCCGCTCAGCGCGGTCGGCAGGCGGATCGAGCTGTCGTGGCAGGAGCGCTTGTACTCGCCGTTGCGGGTCTTGAAATGGCAGCCGTGGTCGGCGGTGTACAGAACAACCGTCGATCGCGCCAGATCGAGGCTGCGCAGCGCATCCTGGATGCGGCCGAGCGCCTCGTCGAGTCGCTTCACCATGCCGTAGTAGCCGGGCAGGTGACGCCAGGCAGAACCGCCGAGCGCCTGCAGGTCGGGCGGTACCCACGTACCCGTATATGCCTCCTCGTAGCCGGTTGGCGCGGGATAGTCGTCGCGGTGGTTCTGATGATGAGGCTCGATGAAGGACAGAAACAGAAAGAAGGGCTGCGGCTCGCAGGAGCGGGCGTCCAGGTAGCGGATGGCGGCGTCGGCGAGCGCGTCGACCCGGTAGCCGGGCAGATCGACCGGGTTGCCGGCGGCGTCGAACATGCGCGTCCGGTAGGCGTCGGAGGTGAACTCCAGGACGTTGGACGCCAGCCAGTCCCGGTAGCCGCCGCGCTGCTCGACCGGCACCGGGCCGGGGCCGGCGGTGCTCAGGTGCCACTTGCCGATGTAACCGGTGCGGTAGCCGGCAGCGCCGAACAGCCCGGCCAGGGTGGGCATGCCATCCAGCAGCGCCGGTCCGTTCCGCCACACCCCCGTCTCGGTAGCGTAGCGGCCGGTCTGCAGGCAGGAACGCGCCGGGCCGCACACCGGCTGGCAGGTGAACGAGTTGAACAGGTGGGTCCCGGCCAGCGCCATGCGGTCGAAGTTGGGGGTAAGGCCGGCAGGGTTGCCGTGCACGCCGGCGGTATCCCAGCGCTGCTGATCGGTGAAGAAGACGATGACGTTGGGTCGATCGGTGGTCGCCATGGTATAATGATGAGTGCAATGGCGGTTCGCATCTACTCTACCCCCACCTGTACCTTCTGCGATCAACTCAAGAGCTATCTGCGCCAGCGGGAAGTGAAATTCGTCGATTACGACGTGTCGCGCGACGACCGCAAAGCCGGCGAGATGCTGCACAAGTCGCGCCAGACCGCGGTGCCGGTGCTCGACTTCCACGGCACCATCGTGGTCGGCTTCGACAAGCCCAGGGTCGACCGGCTCATCGACAAGTACCGCTGATCCGGCGGCGCGGCCCGCTAGCCCGGCACTCCCAGGGCGCAGCCGTCGCCGCGTGGGTCGCTGCCGCCCCACAGCACGCCCTCATCGGTGCGCCAGATCACCTGCCCGCGCCCGAACCCGAGCCGCGCTTCGCCTGCCGCCAGGAGGACGCGATGGCCACGCCGCTGCAGCTCGCCGGCCACCTCCTCCAGCCCTTCCTCGAGACTGACCGCGGCGCCGGGCAGGGCGGCGGCGCTGCCGGCGGCGAGTTGAAAGCGCGGCCGGTCCAGCGCGGCCTGCGGATCGACGCCATCGTCCACCAGCGCGGACACCACCTGCACGTGGCCCTGCGGCTGCATGAAGCCCCCCATCACCCCGAACGCCGCCTGCAGGCCGCCGACGGGGTCGGTCATCAGGCCGGGGATGATGGTGTGATAGGGCCGCTTGCCGGGAGCCAGCACGTTGGCGTGGCCGGGTTCGCGCGAGAAGCCGGCGCCGCGGTTCTGCAACGCGTAGCCGCACCCTTGCGGCACGATGCCGGTGCCGAAGCTCATGTAATTGCTGCCGATGAACGAGCAGGCGTTGCCGGCCGCGTCGGCCGTGCACAGGTACACGGTGTCGCCGGCGGCGACCGGCTCCTCGCCGCCCGCCGGCGGCGCGCTGGCCCGGCGCCGATCGATGTGCCGCGCTACCGCGGCCGCATAGTCGGCGCTCAACAGTTCCGCCACCGGCACCGCGGCATGCTCCGGGTCGGCCACGTAACGCGCCGCGGCGGCGAATCCGCGGCGCATGCACTCGATGGCCAGGTGGTAGCGTTCGGCACCGGGATGGCGGCCGGTGTGCGCCTCCAGATCGAATTGCCCCAAAAGCTGCAGCGCGATCAGCACCGCCAGCCCCTGCCCGTTGGGTGGGCATTCCCAGATCCGCGCCTCGCGGTAGTCGACCGCCAGCGGCTCCACCCACGCGCTGCGGTGCGCCGCCAGATCGTCCATCGCGAGCGCGCCGCCAGCGGCGCCCACCGCCGCCGCGACGCGTTCCGCAATGGCCCCGGTGTAGAACGGCTCGGCGCCGTGCTCGCCCCAGGCGCGCAGCGAGGCGGCCAGCGTGGGAATCCGCATCACCTCTCCGGCGCGCGGCGCGCGGCCCTCCTTGAGCAGCTCGGCGCCGTGTCGCGCGGCGACCAGCGGTGCGCCGCCGCCCTCCCACAGGGCGGCGGTGAGCGGCGCTACCGGGTAGCCTTCCTCCGCCACGGCCGCGGCGGGCGCCACCACCTGGTCGCGCGGCAGGGTGCCGAAACGGCGTTGCAGGTCGAACCACGCCGCCGGCGCGCCGGGCACCGTGACGTTGTGCGCGTGAGCCGCCGGCAGCGCGCCGCCCAACCCTTGCCGTGCCAGCAGTTCCAGGCTGAGCCGCCCGGCGCTGCGCCCGGAGCCGTTCAGGGCGTGTACGGTGCCGGTCGCCGCCTCGTAGTACAGCACGAAGCAGTCGCCGCCGAGGCCGGTCTGACACGGCATCGTGACCTGCAGCCCGGCCGCGGCCGCCACCGCGGCGTCGGCGGCGGTGCCGCCAGCCGACAGCATCTGCAAGCCGAACAGCGACGCCTGCGGCGACGAGGAGGCCACCATGCCGCGCCGGGACAGCGCCGGCGAGCGGCGGCTGATGTAGTGGACACTGGACGTAACCTGCACGTTGCGGTGCACTGTACCACATGCCTGAGTCAGCCCGTTCACTCCGCGACCCGGGAGACCATGAAAATGACGCATGCGGCAGTGCGCGACGGCCGCTCAATTCGGACCAGTCTTCGCCGTTGATCGTGGACTGCCACCTCGACCTCGCCTGGAACGCGCTGGGCTACAAGCGCGACCTGACCCTGCCGCTGGCGGAACTCAACCGCGGCGAACACGGGCTTGCCGATCACGCCGGGCGCGGTCTGGCCACCACCACCCTGCCGGAGATGCGCGCCGGCGGCGTCGGCCTGTGCCTGGCCACGCTGATCGCGCGTACCCCGGTGGGAGCAACCGCAATCCACGGCAACCTGCTCGACTATCCCACCCCGGCCGCGGCCGCCGCGGTGGCTGCCGGCCAGCTCGCCTGGTACCGCGCGCTGGCAGAGGCCGGCGAGGTGGCTCTGCTCGGCTCCGCCGACGCGGTGCGCGCCCACGCCGAGCGCTGGCGGGGCGGCAACGAACGCCGCGTGGGGATCGTGCTGGCGATGGAGGGCAGCGATCCGATCATCTCACCCGCGCACGTGCCGCGCTGGCATGCTGCCGGCCTGCGGGTAGCCAGCCTGGCGCACTACGGGCTGGGGCGCTACGCCGGCGGCACCGGCACCGACGGCGGGGTGACCCCGGCGGGGCGGGCGCTGCTGGCCGCGTTCGAGGAGTCGGGTCTGATCCTGGACGTCACCCACCTCTCCGACCGCGCCTTCTTGCAGGCGCTCGACCGCTATGCCGGACCGCTGCTGGCCAGCCACCAGAACTGCCGTGCCCTGGTGCCCGGCGGGCGCCAGTTCACCGACCAGCAACTGCGCCTGGTGCTCGACCGCGGCGGCATCGTGGCGGTAGCCTGCGATGCCTGGATGCTCCACCCCGGCTGGGCGCGCGGCGAGACCAGTGCCGATCAGGTGCCGATGACCGCCCTGGCCGACCATGTCGACCACATCTGCCAGCTCGCCGGCAATGCCGACCAAGTGGCGGTGGGCAGCGACCTCGACGGCGGCTTCGGCTCCAACCAGACCCCGCGCGAACTCACCTCGATCGCCGACCTCGGGCGGCTGGCACCGATCCTGGCCGACCGCGGCTACACCGGCGACCAAGTCACCGCCGTGCTCGCCGACAACGCCCTCCGCTTCCTCACCACCCACCTCCCTATCGAGGCAGCCAACGATCCCGGCGACGCAGCCTCGACCGCAACCTCCCAACGCTCATAGATTCGGCGACATTCGATCTGCAGTGCTTGGGAAACGAATTGCATGGTAATTGCAATTTCCGCTTCTCCCGACATATTCACGGGAATTGATCCGATCCTCGTAGCTTAGCCGTACCTCCTGATCGGCAGTAGTACGTAGGCAGCGAATGCCCGTAGATCGTGGGCGGGGACGTCTTCAAATCGTTATACAGCAGCTCGTCAACGTAGAAGGGCATGTCCGGGTTGTAGTCAGCGTGCTCCCTCAATCACGGATCGGTTTAACGAATTCTCGAATGTTGTCCCGATCCTTGCATCTATTCCGAGCCGTCCTGTGTTCCAACGCACGGTAGGTCTGCGTCCACACTGCTCTGCCGCGCGCCGCGCTTGACTTCCCAACGATCCTGTCGGCGTTGGAACCGGAAAGACAGTGAAACAGGGCATAATACACCGTACTGATAGCTCGACGAAGGTCAGCATAACGGGGGCGTCCCTGGCGACTTGGTACTAACCGACGTGCCGATTGTAACAGATGATCATGCCTGACGGGGGGCATGAGCCGCTTCCCATTCCTGTTTTGATACGAATGCAGGAATCGGAAGCCCGTCCATCCCAGCTTCAGTTAACTGTGAACGAAGCCCAAAAAACAGATTGACCGTTTTGGGGGTCCTTAGTGAGGTTGCATCTCCCTCATATATTACGAATATACGGAAGTGCGGCTCTTCACTGTCTCCACCCTTCCGTATGTGTATTTCCCCAAAATCAACTTGGTCGAAGTTGGCTTTTTTCAGAGCCTTGCGGACGATCGACTCGGCAAGAGCGTAATCTTCGGTCATCATACTCGACATGGTATGACCGTGACCAACAAAGAGCAACTGCTCTGCGTCCAGACTGCCGGGCGCGGACCTGAGTTGTGCCAACCTCGCCTCGCCTGGTTCAATACCGCCCCGCGGCGGCAGCGGAAGTGCGCATCACGGAGTAGGTCTCGTCGTCCCACGGGGTCAGGCGCCGCAGGCGTACGGGCACGTCGGCGGGCCGCACCTGCCGGCCGCGGCACACCACCAGCTCCGGCCGCAGGCGGCGGTGGCCGATGCGCTCCTGCGAATGGGAATCTTGAAACCGGAACTCGCCCTCCTGCACCGAGAACACCAGCACGTCGGCGCTGGCCCCCGGCAGCAGGCTGCCCAGCTCGGGGGCACGGCCGATCGCCTGCGCCGGCGCCAGGGTTGCCTTCTCCACCACCTCGGCCAGGCTCATGCCCAGCAGCAGGAACTTGGACATGGTGGTGGGCAGGTCGAACACCACCTGCTCGACGTTGTAGCGGTGCAGGTCGGTGCTGATGGTGTCGGGGTAGAAGGTGTGCTCGAACGCTTTCTGCGCGGTGTCCCAGCGGAAGCTGCCGGAGCCGTGGCCGACGTCGAACACCACGCCGCGGTCGCGCGCCGCCCGCGCCTCCGGTAGCAGGGCGCCGCCGCCGGCGTCCAGGATGCCGTCGCCGCGCCCGGTGAAGCAGTGGGTGACGATGTCGCCCGGCCGCAGGCGCCGCAGCACGTCGCGGGTTGCGCCCTGCACGCTGATGTGCACCATCGCCCGTGAGCCGGCCTCGTTGGCCGCCTGCAACGCCAGCTCCACCGCCTCCACGTTGTGCCCAAGGGCCATGGTGCCGGCGCGAAACTTCACGCCCAGAGCGATGTCGCGGTGCTCCAGGATCGCGGCCGCGGTTTCGCGCGGGCGCGCGTAGCTCAGGTCGCGCAGTTCTCCGAGCGTGGCCGTGGGGATGCCCAGGCAACCGATGTGGATGAACGGCAGGATGCGCAGCGGCGCGCCGTCGATGGCGGTGCGGCGGAACTCCGGGAAGTTGACGCAGCCGCAGGTGCCGGCGTCGACCGCCGTGGTCACCCCGCCGCGCAGCGCGGCGCGCGGATCGATGCCGTACAGGCTGCCCTCGTAGTAGTGGCCATGCAGATCCACCAGGCCGGGACACACGTAGCGCCCGGTGCAATCCACCACCGTGCGCGGGGCGGCATCCGCGGCGCAGCCGCCGGGCTGCACGGCGGCGATGCGGTCGCCGGCCACCACCACGTCGGCGATACCGTCCAGATTCGCGGCCGGATCAATGACATGGCCGCCCCGCAGCAGCAGGGTCGGCTCGCTATACGTTTCCATCTTCCGCGAGGGTGCCAAAGAGCCGCTCGCGCCGCAAGGCCGGAGCCTGCGCGGGTGGGAATGCGAAAAAACGGCAACGGCGCATGACACACCCACCGCGCACCATGGGCACCCGGGCCGCTCCATCGGCTGCGCCCGCTGCACTGTCGGATGGCGCCCGCGCAGGCGGCGGCCCATCGAGCGCACCCGCCGCTGCTGTTATCGCGATCCGCTCACCGGACGCCGTGGGACAACGCCCTTATCGGGTTTCGCCGCCGCGCAGGTAGCGGCTCGCGCGATACTCGTCGACCCACTGGCGCGTGCTGCGCCAATGGCCGTCGGATCCTCGGCTAGCACGGAGCCGCCCGCGCGCCGCCGCCGCCCGCAGCGCTGGTCCCTTCAGGTCCGGCGTTTCCAGGGCGGCCAGAGGGACGAGTCTGGCCGCACCGGCCACGGCAGGTATGACGAACCGATGCAGGCTGGCGAGTATCGCGCGCGCGAGTATTTCCCCAAGCGGACCTGGCTCTCCCTCGTCCGCTCGGCGCAGAGCAGTGAGATACCGTGCCCGGTCGCGCTGGTAGATAACGGCGGGCGGGTAGCCGAGCCGAACGAGGATGAGATTGAGGACCAGTCGCCCAGTTCGACCGTTGCCGTCCAGGAAGGGATGGATCTGTTCAAATCGGCAGTGGGTCCGGGCCAGCGCCTCGGGGAACGCCGCGAGGGTAGCATCGAGGGAGTTGACGCTGCGCAGCCATGTATTCATCTCCGCTGATATGAGCGGCCATGTGACGGGAACCATGCCACGGGCGAAGGGATGTATGTCATGTTCTCTGAAGCTGCCGGGGTTCTCCCGTGGGGTCGCATCCGGATGCGGCACCACCTGCCAGACCGGCTGCATTGCCCGGTAGTGTACGTTGCGGACTTCGGCCAGCGTCAGGATTTCCTCGGGATGGGAGAACCCGCTTCGATTGATCGCCTGCCGGTACACCCAGTCCGCGGCATCGGCGTAGCCGCGCACCTCCAGGTACTCGCGCAGTTCCTTGTTGCCGACTGCCCTGCCCTCGTCGAGAAGGCGCTCGACCTGTTTCAGGACCAGTGTATTGCCTTCGATCGCGGTCGAGTGATGAGCTTCCTCGTACCAGAGGCCACGCCAGATGCCCGCGGCTGCCGCCGGGGTCGGCAGTCCTCCGAGGCGTTCCCGCAGTTCTCGGATCTGAGTGTCGACCCGCCGATACACGTCCTCACGCCGAGGTCGGCCGCGTCCGACGAAAATGTGTTCGCTCACCGTAAACCAAAGTTACCGAACTTATTTTGTCGTGTCTACGGGAGACTAATGTTATCGAACACTTTCATCGAGCGCGCGCACTCACGGCACTCACGGCACTGGCTATTCTTTTTGCACCGGGAAGTAGCTACCTTAGCAGCGACGTGAGCAACGCCAGCCCCTCCCCAGCCCCGGATTCCGCCCCCGAGGCGTCCGACTTCATCCGCAAGGCGATCCGCGAAGACCTGGCCGGCGGCCGTTTCGAGCGCGTGCAGACGCGCTGGCCGCCGGAGCCGAACGGCTACATCGGCATCGGCCACGCCAAGGCGATCACCCTCAACTTCGATGTCGCCCGCGAGTTCGGCGGCTTCTGCAGCCTGCGCTTCGACGACACCAACCCGGAGCGCGA
Organism: Spirochaetia bacterium; assembly: GCA_965262935.1. Taxonomy (GTDB): domain Bacteria; phylum Spirochaetota; class Spirochaetia; order SZUA-6; family Bin103; genus Bin103. The sequence continues at coordinate 5,696,028 of OZ253572.1, forward strand.
AAAACTGGAGTACGTGGAGTCGATCAAGGAGGACATCCGCTGGCTCGGCTTCGACTGGGGCGAGCACGAGTACTATGCCTCCGACTACTACGAACGCCTGTACGAACTGGCCGAGCAACTGGTGGAGCAGGGCGACGCTTACGTCGACAGCCTGACCGCCGAACAGATCAGCGAATACCGCGGGGTGCCCACCCGTCCCGGCCGCGCAAGCCCGGACCGCGAGCGCCCACCGGCGGAGAGCCTGGACCTGCTGCGCCGCATGCGCGCCAGCGAGTTCGCCGACGGCGCCTATGTGCTGCGCGCCCGCATCGACATGGCGTCGCCCAACCTGAACCTGCGCGACCCGGTGATGTACCGCATCCGCCGCGTCCGCCACTACCGCACCGGCGACGCCTGGTGCATCTATCCGATGTACGACTGGGCGCACGGCCAGAGCGACTCGATCGAGGGAGTCACCCACTCGCTGTGTTCGCTGGAGTTCGAGAACAACCGCCCGCTGTACGACTGGTACCTGGACAAGCTGGGCATCTTCCACTCGCGGCAGATCGAGTTCAACCACCTCAACGTGGGCTACGCCGTACTGCACAAGCGCATCCTGCGCCGGCTGGTGGCCGACGGCACCGTGCACGGCTGGGACGATCCGCGCCTGTTGACGCTGCGCGGCCTGCGCCGGCGCGGCTATACCCCGAGCGCCATCCGCGCCTTCGTGCGCAGCGTGGGCCTGACCAAGACCACGGTGCTGATCAGCTACGCACAACTGGAGTACTACCTGCGCGAGGAGCTGAACCGGACCGCCACCCGGGTGATGGCGGTGCTCGACCCGCTGCGGGTGGTGATCACCAACTACCCGGAAGGACAGAGCGAGCAGGTCGAGGTGGAAAACAACCCCGAAGCCGCGGACGCCGGCACCCGCCCGCTGCCGTTCAGCCGCGAACTGTATATCGAACGCAGCGACTTCATGGAGCAGGCGCCGCGCAAGTTCTTCCGCCTGTCACCGGGCCGCGAGGTGCGTCTGAAGGGCGCCTACTACATCACCTGCGACGCGGCGGTGAAGGATGGCGACGGACGGGTCACCGAGCTGCGCTGCAGCTACGATCCCGCATCGCGCGGCGGCGGCACCGCGGACGGCCGCCGGGTGCGCGGTACGCTGCACTGGGTATCCGCCGCGCACGCCCACACCGCCGAGGTGCGCCTGTACGATCACCTGTTCACCACCGATAACATGAACGAAGTGGAGCACGATGACCTGGCCGCGCATCTCAGCCCCGACTCGGAGGTGATTCTGACCGGCTGCAAGGTGGAGCCGGGCCTGGCGGCGGCGCAGCCGGAGCAGATCTTCCAGTTCCTGCGCCACGGCTACTTCGTGGCCGACAACCGCGACTCCCGCCCCGGCGCGCCAGTGTTCAACCGCTCGGTCGGCCTGCGCGACACCTGGGCCAAGCTGCAGCGCGCCGCCCGCAACTGAACCGGATCGCGCGTTCACGTTGCCGCCGGTGAGCGGCGAGGTGTCCAGCCAGTTGGTCAGCGCGGCGGCCGTGCCCGGAAACGCCGGTTCATCGCGCGGACTCCGCGCCGGTTCTACTCCGCCACCTACTCCGCCGGCGTCCCGCGCCAGTCCGTGAGCGCCGCGGCCGTGCTCGGAAACGCCAGCTCCTGCCACGGAATCTCCTCCGGTTCCACCCAGCGCAGCTCCAGCGCCTCCGGGCCGGGCCGCGGCGTGCCGCTCGCCAGCCGCGCGCGGTACACGATCAGCACCACCGCCACGCCGCGCGCCGAGTACACGCCGAGCAACTCGCCCACCGCCACCGTGACGCCCGCCTCCTCGCGCGCCTCGCGCGCCGCCGCCTCGGGCACCGGTTCGCCGCGGTCCACGTAACCGCCGGGGAACGTCCACAGGCCGCGCGCCGGCGAGATGGCGCGGCGCAGCAGCAGAATCCGGCCGGCCGCTTCGATGATCGTGCCGGCCGCCACCTTGGGGTCGGCGTACACCACCTGGCCGCAGCGCGGGCACACCGGCAGCACCTTGCCCTCCACGCTGCGCCGCTGCAGCGGCGCGGCACAGCCGCTGCAGAACCGCACCCGCGGTGCGCCATGGTGGTGGTGGGAATCGGTGTGGGGCTGATCGCTCATGGCTGCCTCCCGGCGCCCGGCAGCGTACGCGAGGCGGCCCCGGATGCGCTACCGCCGAAGCATGACACAGTCTGAACGCCCGGCACAGCCGAGGTGGGGGAAAATGACCCAACCGGGCGGCGCTTCCGGCGCCCTGGGTCGTTTCGACTCATCACGCCACCGAAATCGAGCGACAGAACCCCGGGAAACGCCCCAGAACGGTCAGAATCTCGCCAAATAACAGTTGGCACGGTTTCTGCTTTTAAGTAGGTGGAGACCAACTCACAGGAGGAACGAAATGAGAAACCTGGTTACCTATCGACCCGATCGCCCGACGCTGGCAAATCTCGACCACTGGTTCGACACCGTGTTCCAGAACTGGGGGCTGCCCCAGGGCGCGGGACTTGCCGCCGGCGCAGTGACCGCGCCGCGGGTGGACGTGCAGGAGAAGGCTGACGCCTACCATCTGGAGGCGGAGTTGCCCGGTCTGACGGAGAAGGACTTCACAATCAACGTGGAGCACAACCTGCTCACCATCGCATCCAAGCAGGAGCGGAACGAAGAGCGCGAAGAGAACGGATACGTGATCCGCGAACGGCGCTCCGGCGCCTTCCGGCGCTCGTTCTCCCTGCCGCAGGATGTCGACGCCGACCACATCGGCGCCACCTTCAAGGATGGCCTGCTGACCCTGACGGTGCCCAAGACCGCCAAGGCGCAGGCGCGGCAGATCGCCGTAAAGAGCGCCGCTTAGCGCCCTGACAAGCGCACCCGCGCATCCGATACCGCGAGCCCCGGGCCTCCCGCCGGGGCTCGTTTTTTTGGCCCGCCGGGCAGTCCCGCTTCCCACGCGGCGCCGGAACGGGGCATCGTGGCAAGCACGGACATGGCCACTGAGACGATCCTGAACATGGAAGGGGCGCGCATCAAGTTCGGCGCCGGCGCCACCCGCGAACTGGGCTACGAGTTGCGCGCGCTCGGCGTGCGGCGCGCGTTCCTGGTGACCGACCCCGTGATGGCGCGGTCGGAGCCGGTGGCGGTAGCTCGCGAGTCGCTGCGCGGCGCCGGCGTCGATGCAGTGTTGTTCGCCGACACGCGCGTCGAGCCCAGCGACGCCTCGTTCCTGGACGCGATCCGCGCCGCCCGCGACAGCGGCTGCGACGGCTTCGCCGCGGTGGGCGGCGGCTCGGCCATGGACACCGCCAAGGCTGCCAACCTGTACACCACCTACCCGGCCGAGTTGCTCACCTACGTCAACCACCCGATCGGACGCGGCGAGCCGGTGCCCGGACCGCTGCAGCCGCTGGTGGCGGTGCCCACCACCGCCGGCACCGGCAGCGAGACTACCGGCGTGGCGGTATTCGACTACCTTGCCATGGGCGCCAAGACCGGCATCGCGCACCGCGCGCTGCGCCCCACGCTCGGCATCGTCGACCCCGACAACACGCGCACGCTGCCGCCGGTGGTGGCGGCCAGCACCGGCCTCGACGTGTTGTGCCACGCCGTCGAGTCGTTCACGGCGCTGCCCTACACGGCGCGCGAGGCGCCCGCGGACCCGGCGTTGCGGCCCGCCTACCAGGGCGCCAACCCGATCAGCGACCTGTGGGCCGAGCGCGCCATCGAACTGGTGGCGGACTACCTGGTGCGCGCCATGCGCGACGCCGCCGACACCGAGGCGCGCACCGCCATGCTGCTCGCGGCCACCTGCGCCGGCTACGGCTTCGGCAACGCCGGCGTGCACCTGCCGCACGGCATGTCCTACCCGGTGTCCAGCATGGTGGCGGCGCGGCACACGGACGGCCCCGGCTACCAGCCGGCCGGCTACCCCGACGACCACCCGATGTGCCCGCACGGCATGTCGGTGATCCTCAACGCCCCCGCGGTGTTCCGCTTCACCGCCGCCGCCGACCCGCGGCGCCACCTGCGCGCCGCGCGGCTGATGGGCGCCGACACGGCCGGCGCCGACCCCGCCGACGCCGGCGCCATCCTCGCCGACACCATCATCGACCTGATGCACGCGCTCGACATGCCGGCCGGCCTGGCCGCGGTCGGCTTCACGCGCGAGCACATACCGGCGCTGGTGGCGGGCACCCTGCCGCAGCACCGAGTCACCAAGCTGGCGCCCCGCCCCGCCTCCGAAGCCGACCTGAGCGCGCTGTTTGCCGATGCCATGCGCTACTGGTAGCGGCCACTCCGGCGTTTACCGAGAATTGATCGGACTGGCACCGGACCGGCACCGCTAGCGGGTATAATGGCTGGGAAAGTACAACGCATTCACACAACTCGCCCGAACCGTGACGCCGGCTGTGCCGTCGGCATCGCGCGATCCGCGGCGTCCTGCGGGAGGCCGCCCGGTGAGCTTTTCCTGGAGGACCCATGAATATCCGCTGCACGCTCTCTGCCTTCGTCTGCCTGCTGGCGCTGTCGCTGACAGCCGGCGCTCAGCAACCGTCCGCTGCCAACCTGACGATGGAAGCGGCACTGGCCGCCGCCGAGGCGGCGAACCCCGAGTTGGCTGCGCTGGCGCTGCAACGCGAAAACGCGCGCGTCACCTACGACCGCGCATCGGCGTCCTCGGATGCCCGTCTCGTCCAGACCGTCGCCACGCTGCAGTGGCAACGGGCGCAGCTCAACGTAAGGCAGGGAACGGTACGCGAGTTGCTGGCCATCGCGCAGGCTTACGTGGACCTGCAGCGGGCCAATGCAGAGCTGAGCCTGCTGCAGGAACGCCTGCGGCTGGCGCGGCTCGACCTGCAATTGACGAACGCGCGGGTCGAAGTAGGCGCCGCCGGCGTCGTCGAACAGTTGCAGGCACAGGTGGCAGAGCTGACTGCCGAACTGAACCTGGCGGCCACACGCAACCAGCGCCGCTTCACCACGTTGCCCAATCTGGTGGAGAGATCCGGCCTGGCGATCGCGGTCCTGGACGCGGCCGCGCTCACTTCCGAGCCGCCCGAGCCGCAGGATCCGGACACATCCGAAACGTATGCCACCGCCACCGCCCGGCGCGCGGAACATCGACATGCCGCGCAGCAGTTGGAGATCGATGAGATCAACCTGAAACTGCTCTCCGAAGAGGAGACCTCCAGGCTCGATCTGGAGGCGGCGTCCAACACCGTGGACAGCAGCCACGCGACGCTGGCAAACACCGCCGTCGACCTGCAGACCGCGACCGCCAGCGCCTACGCGACGGCGCAGCAGGCGTTCGGCACCGTGACGTTGCGCGAGCTGCAACTCGCGTTGCAGCAGGAACGGACCCGCCGGACCGAGGAGCAGTTCACCGCCGGAGTGGTCACCCAATCCGGGCTGGACGCCGCGCGGGCGGATCTCGACGGATCAGTCGATACGCTGCGTGCCGCCCGCTGGTCGGCATGGTTCGCATGGCTGCGGCTCCAGGATGCCGCCGGCCTCGACCTGCCGGCGGTCCCGGGGATGGAGTGAGGCGTTGTCCATGGCTGGCTGCGCTGCTCGGCATCACCGCGGCGCTGCCGGCGACCGCGCAGGAAGGGCTGCGCATCGGCGACGCCGTGGCCGCGGGCCTCGATGTCCACCGCTCGGTCGTGGCGGCCGCGGCGGCCACCCGTTCGGCAGCGCTCGCCCTGCGGCTCGCCGAGATAGACCATAGCGGCGTGGCGGTAACGCTGAGCGCCACGCCGGCGGCAAGTGTCGACCTCGCCCCGCTGCACACCGGCACCCTCGACGACGTAGCCGACACCTTCGATATCAGCGGCAGCGGTACCGTCAGCGCCGCGCTAACCCTGCCGTGGGGCATGCAGATTTCCGGCAGCTATACCGGCGAGGCAGATCTCGACGGCTCCGATCCGATCGGCGACAGCCTGATCGATACGCACGCCCTGTCGGTTTCGCAGGATCTGCTGCCCGAACCGCGGCTTGCGGCGTCCGTGCTGACGCTTGCCGATCGCCATGATCAACTTCGCCTGGCCCGCCTGCGCCTGTGGCGCGCGCGCAACAACGTGGCGTTGGCGGTCGCGCAGACTTTCCTGACACTCAGCGAGCGGACGGCGGCGCTGGGGATGGCTGAGCAGCGCCTGGCGTTCGCCGAGCGCGACCTGGCACACACCAGGTCGCGGGTCGAGCAGCAGGCGGCCGACCAGATCGACCTGCTCGATGCGAGCATTGCCGTTGCCCAGCAGCGCAACGCCATCGACCAGCAGCGCGCCGCCCTGGCCCTCGACACGGCCGAATTCTTTGCCGACCTCGGCCTGCCGGCGGCGGCGCTGGTCGCGCCCGACACCGACCTCGACGCCCTGCGCCGGAGCGCCGCGGCGCTGCTCGCGGAGCCCAGCCCGCCGGGCATGATCGGTAGCGCGCTGGAAGTACTGGAGGCGCACGCCGCGCTGGCCAGCGCCGAACTGCAGGCCGAACACGCGCAAGCCGGCCTGCTGCCGCGGCTGTCGCTCAGTCTGGACTACCACAAGCCGCGCTCGGCATCGCGCCCCGGTGCGCTCAGCCTGTCGATCACCGGCAGCTACACCCTGTACGACGGCGGCCGCACGGCGGCGGCGAGCGAACAGGCGCAGGAGTTGGCGGCGACGGCCCGGCGCAACCTCGCGACCGCCCGCACCGATGTGGAACGCGCCTTCGCGCGTGCGCGCCTGGAACTGACCGGCGCCCTGGCCGCGGAACAACTGGCCGCGCTGCAGTTGCAACGCGCCGACCTGCGGTTGGAGCAGGCAACGCGGCGCCACCAAGCCGGCGCGATCAGCGCGGCCGCACTGGACGAGGCTGCGCTGCAGCTCCGCGAGGCGGAGGGCGAAGCGCACGCGGCCGCCTTGGCAGTGGGCAGCGCCTACCTGTCGATCGCCAGTGACCTCGGATTGGACCTGCAACAGGAGCTAGCCGCCGTTACTCGCTGACTGGCGTGGCAACGCTCACGCGTTGACTGCGCCGCCCTACCCGGCCGCACTCGCTGACCGCTCACTATCCGTTCGGTTCGGGATTACAATCGTAAAGCTTGCGCCGCCGCCGTTGCCGGCGGCGGCATTGATCTGCCAACCATGTGCCTCGACGATGGAGCGCGCCACGGCCAGTCCGAGGCCGCTGCCCGGCTCGGGTCGCTCCGCGGCGCCGCGGAAAAACGGATCGAAGATGTGTGCCAACTGGTCGGCGGGTATGCCGGGCCCGCTGTCCTGTACCGCGACTTCGACCTGGCCGTTGTACTGCAGCGCCGCCAACCTGATGCGATCGCCGCTGCGGGTGTATTGCAGCGCGTTCTCCATCAGATTGTCGGTAACGCGCGTGAACAGACTCCAATCCGCGTCCACCACCAGGTTGTCAGGCAGGTCGATGGCCGCCTGGAAGCGGCGCCCGATCAGTAGCGCATCTTCGCGATAGTCGACTGCCAAAGCGCCGAGCATCTCCGTCAGGTTGCGCCGCTCGCGCTGCATCCGCCACTCGCCGGTCTCCATGCGCAGCAACTCGTTGAGGTCGGCAATCCTGGTTGCCAGCAGATCCACCCGGTCACGGGCGATACGCAGGTAGCGCAGCTCCGCGCCACGGTCGGGCGCCATACCGTCCTGCAGCGCCTCGAGGTAGCCTTTGATGCTGGTCAGCGGCGTACGCAGATCGTGCGACACGGCCATCAGGAAGCTTCGCTTGCGCTCCCGTTCAGCGCGCAGCATGCGCCGTTCCTCGATCAGCGAGCGGCGCATGTGGTCGAACGAGCGCGCCACTGCCGCCACCTCGTCACGGCCCTCGACATTCAGCCTGAAGTTCAGGTCGCCGGCGGCGATGCGCTCGGAGGCGCGTTCCAGATCGCCGAGCGAGCGGCGCAGCACATGCGCCAGCCACCACACCATGGCGACGCCGATCACGATCAGAGTCGCCAACCCGTAGCGGCCACTGTCCAGCAGCCAGCGCCAGCGCAGCCACCAGGGACTCGTCCGGCTCTGCACCTCGAACGCTGCCCCCACCAGGGTGCCCTCGACGAAGATCGGCAACTCCAGAATGCGATGCTCCGGGGGCGGGAACCGAGCCGCCAACGTGCCCCTGTCGACGCGATCGCCGGCCGCCACGCCAACCACGGACGAGACCAGGACCGCGCGGCCGGAATCCACCACTATGGCGCGATGGCCATCCGGGGCCTCGAGGGTGCGAACCTGCGCCCAGCGCGGCGCAACCTCACCCGCCAGCCAGGTGTGTACCGCATGAAACGCCGCGAACCGGGCCTCCTCCCGGTCGCTGAGGGACCGAGAGTCGATGTAGCTGAGCAGACCCACCACGCCGACCGGCACGCTCACCACCGACACGACCAGCAGGGCGAGCCGGGTTCTGATGGTCACGTTTGGAAGCTCACCGCGGCGGCGGGGGCACGGTAGCCGACGCGCGGTACGGTCTCGATCAACGGGGCTGCGCCCGGACGGTGCAGCTTTTTGCGCAACCGTTGCACGTGCACGGTGACCGTGGACAGGTCGCCGAAGCGGTTGCCCCATACGCTCGCATACAGCTCCTGCGGGGTGAAAGCGCGCCCGGCGTTGCACACCAGGAAAGCGAGCAGATCGAACTCCTTGGGCGCCAGCGTGATGCGGTTGTCGTCGCGGGTGACGGAGTACTCGTTCAGGTGGATCAGGTAGTCGCCGAACCGAACGGCTCGTATCGATGGCGCCGGCCCGCGGTGCAGGTAGCGAAGGTTGGTCCGCACCCGCGCCAGCAGCACGCGCGGCGAGAATGGCTTGGTTACGAAGTCGTCCGCGCCGACCCCCAGGCCGAGCACCTTGTCCTCGTCGGAGTCGCGCGCCGACACGATGATCACCGGGGTAGAGTGACGGACGCGAAACTCGGTCAGGAACTGAAATCCGTCGCGGCCGGGCAGGTTGATATCCAGGATCAGCAAGTGGAAGACCAAATGGCGGAGCGCGCGCTCCGCCGCTTCGGCCGAAGCCACGCAGGTGCTCTCCAGCCCCTCCTTGTCCAGGTACAGTTCGATCAGCTCCGCTATGGCGACGTCATCCTCTACCACCAGGATGCGGCCGGTGGCAGCGTCAGGATGCGCCACCACCGCCGTTGCGGACGGATCCGGTGCGCTCGTCAACCGCCACCGCCGCCGCCGCCGAACAGCGCGCGCGGGCCGCCGATCGCCTGCAGCTGCTCTTGCAGGAACTCCAGCCGCCGTGGCTCGTCATTCTCCAGCGACGGATCTTCCTTCAGCTTCGCCTCGTAGGCCTTCTTGACCTCTTCGTTCTGCAACAGGCGCTCGATCAGCGCCTGGCGGCGTTCCTCGGGCAGCTCAGCCAGATTGAAGCCACCGCCGGCACCGCCGCCGCCCGCTCTGCCGCCGCCCGCGCCCGCGGCGGCCGGCGCTGCCGCTGCACCGGCAGGCGCCTGATCGGCCGCGCCGGCCCCGCCTCCTGCGCCACCGCCGCCGCCGAACAGCGCCTGCGGCCCGCCGATCGCCTCGAGCTGCTCGCGGAAGAACGCCAGGCGCTTGTCCTGGTCGGTCGCCAGATCGGGGTCTTCCTTCAGCTTGGCGTCATACGCTTCCTTGACCTGGGGATTGGCCAGCAGACGCTCCACCAGCGCCTGCCGCCGTTGTTCCGGAATCTGCGCAAGGTCGAAGCCGCCCCCGGCGGCCACCGCGGTCTGCGGCACCGGCTCGCCGGCAGCGCGTACCGGAGCGCCGTCGCGCAACGACTCATGGCCGACCGTCACCACGGCGTCGCCAACGCTCAGGCCGCTGGTGATCTCCGCCAGATCCTGCGCCGACAGCCCCACCGTCACGGGTGTGCGTACTGCTACCCCGTCCTGTACGCGGTACACGATGCTCTGGTCCCGCTCCAGGAGAATCGCACGCTTGGGCACTACCACGGCATTGGGCCGGGTCTCGGTCGGCACCAGGACGGTGACAAACGATCCCGGCACCAGCGCACCGGCGTCGGTGCCGGCGCCGTCCAACTGCACGGTGACCTTGACGGTGCCCGACTCCGCCTCGACCACCGGACTTATGCGATCGATCACGCCGCTGGCCTGCACGCCGCCGGCGGCCTGAATCTGTACGCCCTGTCCTGCGCGCAGGCTCTGCCGGCCGGCGGCGGGAATGTGAATCACCGCCAGCAGCGGATCGAGATCGAGCACGTGGAACAGGCGGGTGTTGGCCGAGATGGTCGCGCCCCGGTTCACGGACCGCTCGCCGACGATGCCGGTGATCGGCGAACGGACCTCGGTATCGGCGAGCTGCTGCCGGGAACGGTCCAGGGCGATGGTGCGCAACTCGATCTGGTAGCGCTGGTTGTCCAGTTCCTGATCGGTGACCCCGCCATGTTTGGCCAACTCGGCCGTGCGCGCGTACTCCCGCTGGATGTTGTCGTAGTGCGCCTGCGCTTCAGCCAGGGCCAGACGCGCGTCGCTCGGATCCAACTGTGCCAGCAACTGCCCTTCGCGCACGGCATCGCCTTCTTCCACCAGCACCTCGACCACTTCACCGCTCGCGCGTGCCAACACATCGAGTGATCGCTCGGCGCTCAGCGTGGTGGTCGCCACCAGAAAGTTGGACACGGTTTCCCGCACTACGTCCGCGGTCACCACCGGGACCGCCGCGGTCTGGCCGCCGAAGCCGCCGCCCGCCGCGCCCGCGCCGAAACCACCCGCCGCGCCGGCCGTCTGGCCGCCGCGGCCCAGGATGTTGTTCACCACATCGCAGCCGCCCAGCACCACGGCCAGCGACAACAGCCCGGCAAGCGCCAGTCCGGTTCCGTTCCTTCGCCGCCAGAATTGTCTCACCAGCCTGCCTCCTGCTTGTCGACTCTGTCCGCACATGGCACCTGCATGGAACGCGCAATCGGTGCGCCGCGGCAACCGTCCGTGCCGGTGCACCTCAACGCCTCGCCTCCGCAGCCGGCTGCCCGGTCTGCCGATGCGCGGGACTCATCGCTCGCACCACGCGCCGCAGATAATTCGCCAGATCATCGAACAGTGTGTAAATGGTGGGCATCACGACCAGCGTCATGAAGGTGGAAGTAGTCAGCCCACCGACCACGGCCAGCCCGATCGGCCCCCAGGTGCCGGCGCGGCCCTCCACCGGGCCGAACAGCCCCGGCGCCACCAGCGGCGCCACCAGCGGGAACAGCCCCAGAATCGTCGTGCAGGCGGTTATCAGAATTGGCCGTAGGCGGTCGCTCCCGCCGGTGATGATCGCCTCGGTACGCGCCATCCCCCCCGCACGCAACCGGTTGATGTGGTCGAGCAGGATGATGCCGTTGTTCACCACCACCCCGGCCAGCACCATGATCCCGAGCCAGGAGTTGGTGTTCAGGGTGGTGCCGGTGAGGTAGAACAGCAGCGCTACGCCCAGCAGCGAGAACGGCAGCGAGGTGAGAATGGTGATCGGATGCACGAAAGACTCGAACAGCGCTGCCATCACCAGATAGATGAAGGCGGCAGCGAGCAGCAGGGCGAACAACGACTGCTGCTCCGACTCCTGGAAGCGCCGGAAGTTCTGTCCCACCGCCGCGGTGTATCCCGGCGGGAGTTGCTGCTGGTTGAGCATGCCCTCGATCTGGCCGCGCAGGCGGAACATGCCGCGCAGGTCCGTGTTGGCGGTCACCGAGACGATCTCGCTGCCGCCGTCGCGCTGGATGGAGCGTGGCCCCGGTTGGCGTTCGAAGGTGGCCAACGAACCCAGGGGTACCGCGTCGGCACCTGGCTCCACGGCGAGCTGCGCGAGCCCGCTCAGGTCGACGCGCTCCGCCTCCGTCACGCGCACCCTGATCGGCAGTTCGTCGTCTCCGGCAGCCAGCGTACCGGCATTGCTCTCGCTCAGGTTGGAACTCAGAAGCTGACCCACCGCCGTCGGGGTCAGATCGGCCGCGGTAGCGCGGTCGCGGTTGACCCGCACCTGCAGCTGCTCATCCCCCGATTCCAGGTTGGTGCTTACGTCCTCGACCCCGGGCAGCGTTCCGAGGCGGGCGCCGATGTCCTCGGCGAACAGCGCCAGCACCTCCGTGTTGGGGCCGGTAATGTCGACCGACACGCCCAGCGCGCCGCCGCCGCCGCGACCCCAGCGCCGCCCCACGGAGAAGTTGTAGCCGGCCAGTTGCGGCAGCATGGCGCGAATCTCGTTGGTCAACTCCGCGGTGGTCCGCTGCGTGGAGGCGTCGTCGCGGAAGTACACGGTCACGCTGCCGTTGCGGGCGGAGAAGTTGGCCGCCACCGCGTCGATCTCCAGCTCCTCGGTGCGCGCCAGCAAGTCGCGTTCGAAGGCGTCGAACACCTCCCTCGTCTGGTCGAAGGTCACCCCGTTCTCGGCGTTGACCGCAATGGACATGCGCCGCGCCGGCGTCGGCGGCGTGAACTCGCGTTCGACCTTGGTGAGCAGGTAGACGCCGCCAGCGAGCACCGCCAGCATGCAGGCGACCGTGATCAGACGGTGCTGCAACGTCCAGCGCAACACCGCCCGGTAGGCGCTGGAAAGCGCGTCCATGAGGCGATGCTGCCCGGCTTCCGCCGCCACCAGAAAGCGCGAGCTGACCACCGGAATGAGGCTGAGGGAAATCACCAGGGAGGCGATCATCGCCGCCACCATGGTGGTCGCGAAATCGCCCATGAAGCGCCCGAACGTACTGGTCGAGTTGAACAGCACCGGTACGAACACGATGATCGAGGTGATGGTGGCCGCCAGCACCGGGGTGGTAACCTCGCTGGCGCCGCGGATCGCCGCCGCCCGTGGGGCAAGGCCGCGTTCCCGGTAGCGGTAGATGTTTTCCAGCACCACGACGCTGTTATCCACCAGCATGCCCACCGCCAGCATCAGGCCGCTCAGCGAAATCACGTTGAGCGAGAAGTTGAGCCCGCCGACGCGCCGCATCAGGTACACCACGGTGAAGGTGGCGATGATGGAGATGGGGATGGCGATGGCCACTACCAGCGTCGCACGCACCTTCAACAAGAAGGCGAACAGCACCAGCACGGCCAGTCCCGCACCGATCAGCCCCGAGTTGCGCAGATTGTTGAGGCTGCTGGTGATCTCCTCGGACTGATCGAAAAACACGAACGTGGCCAGTCTCGGCTCCGCGGCTTCGATCTCCGCCAACTGGCCGCGGGCGGCGCGGACTACGTTCACCACGTTGGCGTCGGAGCCCTTGAACACCCGCACCGTGGCCGCCTCCGCCAGGTTGAGCCGCTGCACGCTCTCCTGGTCGCCGACACCGCGGCGCACCACCCCGACGTCGCCGATCCGCGCACTGCCGGCTCCGGCGATCGGTAACGACGCTATCTCCTCGAGGTCGGTGAACGAACCCACCGAGCGCACGAAGTAGCGCCGTCCGCCATCGATCAGGTAGCCGCCGGCAAGGTCCACGTTGTTGGCGCGCAGGCCGCGGGTCAGATCGTCGACCGATACTCCCAGCGATGCCATCGCCTGTGGATCGAGGTCGATCATCACCCGTTCTTGCTGCAGGCCGCGTACATCCACATCGGCGACGCCTTCCAGACGCAACAACCGGGGTACGATCAGATCCTCGGCGAGGCGTTCCAGTTCCGCACGCGAGCCGTCCAGGCTTACGCTGAGCTGCAGGATCGGGATGTCGGTGGTGGAGAAATTGGACACGCGGATGCGTCCCACGCCGTCCGGCAGATCGCCGCGGATACGGTCGACGCGGTCGCGGATCTCCGCTGCCGCCAGATCCATGTCAGTGCCGAGGGTGAACTGGGCGCGTATACGCGCCGAACTGGCCGACGAGGTGGAACTGACCGACTCTATCCCACTCATGCCGCCGATGGCGCCTTCCAACGGCGCCGCGACACGCCGTTCCACCTCTTCCGGCGAGGAGTTCGAGAACGGCGCAATCACGGTCAGAGACGGGCTCTCGATCGCCGGCAGAAACAGCAGCGGAAGCTGGCCGATCGCGAACACCCCGAACACGGAAATTGCCGCTATCGCGAGGACCACGCCAAGTGGCCGCCGCACCGAGAATTCTGCAAAAGAAGTCATGAGTCTACCTCCGGCGCCGCGCCGTTCGCAGTCGCCTCCGCGGACTCACGGAGCATGCCGTGGCCGCCAATCAGGGAGTAAAGGATCGGTATCAGGACCAGCGTGATCACGGTTGAGAACAGCAACCCGCCGATCACCGTCACGGCCAGCGGCTGGCGCAGCTCCCAACCCTCGCCTACGCGCAGGGCGAGAGGGACCAGCCCCAGCACCGTGGTGGCGGTAGTCATCAGGATCGGGCGCAGTCGGGTCACCGCGGCCTGCCGGATCGCCGCGTGCAGCTGCAGACCGCCGCGGCGCAGTTGATTGATGTAGTCCACCAGCACAATGGCGTTGTTGACCACAATGCCGGCCATCATGATCACCCCGATGAGGGCGATGGCGCTCACCGGGACGGCGAAGATCGCCAGCGTCAGCACCACCCCTACCAGACCGAACGGCACGGCCGCCAGAATGATGAGGGGATGCAGCAGCGATTCGAACTGTGCCGCCATCACCAGATAGGTCAACAGCAGCGCCAGGATGAGGGCGAGCTGCATGCTGGCGAAAGAGTCGACCATATCCCGCCACTGCCCGGCCAGCTCGGCGACCACGCCGTACTCCGCCGCCACGTCATCGAGCACCGCCTGCACCTCGTCGGTCACGCTGCCCAAGTCGCGCCCGTCCAGATTGGCGGTCACCAGCACTACCCGGCGCTGGTCGACGCGGCGGATCTCGTTGGCGCCCTCGGCCACGTTGACCGCCGCTACCGCCGACAGGGGCACCGGGACGCCGCCCACCGTGGTGACGATCAAGCCGGCAAGATCCGCGATGCTGGCGCGGTCCTCCGGCCGCGTGCGCACCCGGAGCGCGATGTCCTGATTGCCGCGTTCCAGTTCGGTCGGCACTTCGCCCTGCAGCTTGGAGGCCACGATCTCCCCCACCGCCGCGGCGTCCAGATCCAGCTCGGCCAACTGCGCGCGGTTCAGGTCGATCACCACTTCCGGACTGGTGCCGGCGAGACGGGCCCTGACGTCGGCCAGCCCGGCGACCGCCGCCAGGCGCTCGGCGACCGCCTGCGCCGCGCGCTCCACCACGACGGGCGCGGCGCCGCCGATGCGTGCCTCCACGGCGGCATCGAACGTGAGCAGCGGCGGACGGCTGAAAGTGACTGTCGCGCCGGGCACGCCCGCCAGCGCAGCGCGGAGTTGAGCCAGGGCGCGATCTTCGGCGCTGCGCCGGTACTCCGGGTGCAGATCGATCAGGATCTGGCCGCTGTTCTCGCGCACCCCTTCATCGCCGGTGCGCGATGAGCCGGCCACCGCGTAGGTCTGCGCCACCGCCGGCAGTTCGGCTGCTCGGCGCTGCATCTCGGCCAGGGTGGCATCGGTACGCGCCACCGGCGTGCCGGGCGGCAACTCCACGTCGGCGACGATGGTGCCCTGGCGGATCTCGGGGATCAGCTCGGTGCCGAGCAACGACACCAGGCTCAGGGAGCCGGCCAGCAGGACAACGGCGAGGAGGATGACCAGCAGGCGATGGCGCAGCGCCCACCCCAGCACCTGCGGGTAGACCGCGCTCACGACGCGGTAGGAGCTGTCGAACAGCCATACCAGCGGCGAGATGAGCATGCGCAGCACAATCCCGGCGCCGCGGATGAGCGCCAGGATCCCGCGCCCCGGCGCCGCCGCCACCCGTACCGACAACAACTCGCGGGCGACCTCCTCGGCGGCCCCGGCTGGCGGCGGCATCCCGGCATCCCCATCGGTACCAGACGGCGGGTCGGAGGGCGGCGCCGCGGGCGGATCCATCCGGGACCCGACCGCGCTGGCCATCGGGATCAGCGTCAGCGCCACCGCCAGGCTGACCAACAGTGAAAAGGTGACGGTGAGCGCCGGATCCACGAACAGCTGCCCGGCGATGCCGCTCACGAACACCACCGGGATGAACACGCACAGGGTGGTCAGGGTCGCGGCGACCACCGCACTGCCCACCTCGGCGCCGCCGGCACGGGCCGCGGTGACGCGATCGGCGCCGGCCACCCGGTGGCGGTCGATGCTCTCCAGCACCACGATGGAGCTGTCCACCAGCATGCCGATGCCGAGCGCCAGCCCGCCGAGCGACATGATGTTGAGGGACACGCCGCCCAGGAACATGAGAAAGAAGCTGGCGACCACCGAAATGGGAATCGCCAACCCTACCACCAGGGTACTGCGCAGCCGGCGCAGGAACAGATACAGCACGGCAATCGCCAACAGGCCGCCGAACACGGCGGCCTGGATCACGTCGCGGATCGACTGCTCGATGAAGCGCGACTGGTCGGACACCACGCGCAATTCCACGTCGACCACGCCCGCCAGTTCCTCCTCCACCTCGCCGAGGCGCGTGTTCACCGCCGCGGCCACGGCGACGGTGTTGGCGGCGGCTTCCTTGTGAATGGCGATTTCCACGCTCGGACGGCGGTTGGTGCGAGTGATGGTGGATTGCTCCCGGTAGCCGCTGCGCACCTCGGCCACATCCTGGAGCCGCACCTGGACATCGCCCACCTCGCCGACCACGATGCGGCCGATCTCGTCAAGGTCGGTGAACCGCGCCAGCACACGCACCACGTACTCGGCGGCGCCGTCGGCGATGCTGCCGCCGGTGACGTCCACGTTCTCGCGCTGCAACCGGCTGGCGATCTGCGACAGGAGAATCCCCAGCAACGCCGCGCGGCTCTGGTCGACGTTGATCTGAATCTCCTCTTCCACGCCGCCGGCGACGATGGCCGCGGCCACGCCGTCGATGCTTTCCAGGCGCTGCTTGATCGATTGGTCGGCCAACAGCCGCAGCCCCGCCTGATCGGCGAGCGGCACGTCGCCGGGCGTTGCGCTGCCCACGCTGATGCGCATGATCGGGTCGAGTGCGGGGTCGAAGCGCAGCAGGATCGGATCCTCGGCGCCGCCCGGCAACCCCAGTTGGGCAAGCTGCTCGCGTACGTCGATGGCGGCGAAGTCCATGTCGGTGCCCCAGGCGAACTCCATGATCACGTCGGAGAGGCCGGCGCGGGACACGCTGGAGATGTCCACCAGGCCCGAGACGATGCCCACCGCATCCTCGATCGGGGTGGTGACGAAGGTCTCGACGTCGGCGGGGGCGACGCCCGGGTACTCGGTGCGGATGGTGAGGGTCGGGAACGACAGATCGGGCAGCAGGTCGACCGGCAACTCGCGGAACGAGATCAGCCCGAAGATCACCAGGGCGACGAAAAACACCACCACCGTCACCGGGCGGCGGGTCGCCAGGGAAACGATTTTCACGGCCGGCGTTTCCCGCAGCCGGCACGAGATTGGACGGGTGGGCGATGCCGGAAGGCGCGCTGCATCACGCTACAGGATACTGCACGTGCGGGGCCGGCCGCCATGAACACTCCGTGAACACCCGTAAACACCGACTGAACGAATCACGACACCTGCCTTGCATGCACCGGCTTCCGCCCTCACCCGTTTGCTCCGTTGCCTGGCGCAGCTCGCGCTGCCGGTTGCCCAGGTCGGCGGCTGCAGCCGCATACGGGACACAGTACCAAACACGGTCCGCATCCGTATCGCGCCGCCTGCTTCGGTGGCCTCGGTCGCGCCAGGCGGCGTTGATCGGCAGCCGCGTGGGCAGTAGCTTGAGCCACCTTGAGCGCCGCTGTTCCTCCCCGCTGCTCCGCGCCCCGCCGCACCGGCCCGCGCTGTTGCCGCCGCCCGAGTGCCGCCGCATGAAGTCCGCTGCGCTCGCGCGCAACGTGCTCGCACCGACTCCGGCGGTAGTGGCGCTGGTCACCCTGCTGGCGCTGCTGTGGGGCGGCAATTCGGTGTTTATCAAGGTGGGCCTGCGCGCCATGCCGCCGTTCGCCCTGACCGCCGCCCGGCTCGCGCTGGGCCTGGCGGTGATCGGCGGCTGGGCGGCGGTGCGCCGCATTCCGCTGCGCCTGCAGCCGGGCGAGCTGCTGCCGCACGCCGCGCTGGCGGGGCTGTTTCTGGTGCAGGTGCTCGCCCTGCACGCCGGCACCCACTTCACCCTGGCGGCCCACTCCACCGTCATGATGAGCACCTACCCGCTGTTCACCTCGTTGTTCGCCCACCTGCTGATCGCCGGCGACCGGCTGACGCCGCGCACCGTCGCGGGGCTGGTATTGGGCTTCGCGGGCGTGCTGGCAACCTTCGCGCCGGAGCTGTTTGCCGGCGGCGTGCCGGCCTCCGCGCGCGCCTCGGCGCTCGCCTCGGCGACCGGCAGCGCCGTGGTGCTGGGCAGCGCCGCCCTGCTCGGGCTGCGCACCGCGGTGTCCAAGCGGATGCTGCACGCGGTCAGCGCCGAGAAGCTGCTGTTCTGGATGCTGCTGCTCAGCCTGCCGGTGGCGGCGGCGCTGAGCCTGCTGGCCGGCGAGACGGCGCGGCTCCGGTTCGACATCGGCGGGCTGCTCGCCGTCGGCTACGTGGGCGTGGTGATCGCGGGGTTCTGCTTCCTCGCCTGGACCACGATTCTGGCCCGCTACCGCGCCAGCCGGCTCACCGTGATGTTCTTCGCGACGCCCCTCTCCGGCACCTTCCTGAGCTGGTGGATCATCGGCGACCCGCTCGGCCCCAGCCTGCTGCTCGGCGCGCTGCTGGTCGCGGCCGGCATATTCGTCAACGCCACTGCCCGGTCCTGAGTGCTCGGCACAGAATCTGCGCACTTACGCCCGCGTTCATAGCGCTCTCTTCGAAGTATCGACAAAGGTACCTGCCTCGCCGCACGAAGTAGCGCCATGGCCACCCCAATATCGCGATACGAGAAACGTATCGGCAACGCTCGCTTTTCCGTGATCTGTTCCTAAGCGGCGGACTATCGCATCCTCCCGCAGGAACTCGCACTAAATCGGATATGGCGAACGATTCGTTCAGCCAATCTCCCGCCATGTCATCTTTGCAGCCGAACAGCCGACCAGTCATTATAACTATTCGACTGCCCTGACTCGCTTCATCTGATCACGTTTTTGATTTGAAATGAAATTCCTTACAGTCCGATCGCGAATGCGATACACTACATTGACTATGCCAATAATCACAAATGATATTGGCCATGGAAGTGCCACAATAATAATACCCAAAAAACCTATAAGGCTAACCGCCATCGTCGACTTAGGACCGGCAATGAGCAAGATTAACGCGACTACCAGTTCAAACAATACGGCGAATCTGCGGCCATACCTAAGCGTGACGCGATGCCATCTTTCGTATCCATCTTCTGTCTCAAGGTAGCCTTCGTTGATCTCCTTGAATATATCAGCGTTCTCCCTCCGTATTACAAGCCGTTTCTCTAGTAGCTTGGAAAACAGACCGTCCCAGATTCCGAAGAGAAGGTTAGCAGCAAAAACCACCTCTAAGAACGATGAGTAATTCTACAAGGCAACCCCACATTCGGATATACGCAGCGAGCTATTATATTTTGTGATGGCGACGACGCTATACGTGTACCAATTCGGTACTGTTTTTCCAGATAATGTCGTCGTAGAATGCTGAGAATTGCCGCGCCATTTTGGCGTCGCCGAAATTCGCGAACGCTCTCACACCGTTGTGTTCTGTTTCCAAACGAAAAGCGCGCTCATCCATTATCATTAAGTGATTGCATATATCGGCCTTCTGAAGTCGCCTGATTGTCTCTCCGCTAGTCCTGTGCAATCTGAATGTACCAAGACGACGACTGGTGGGCATAGCAAGAATCGCCTTAATCAAAGGATGGTCCTTAGGCTCTTCCAGATCCGCTACATCGATATCTTCTTCAAGAACGATATCTATACGAGACTTGTCTGATTTAGTCAGGAGTTCACAAGCGGACGCAATTATTTCATACGCGCTGTAGATTGGCATGCCACGGTCTCTATCGTCTGACCTGTGCCTCTGCGTCAAAGACCCCGAAAACAACCGGAACGTCTTTTGCGCGTTCTTTAATAGCGCATTTATGAGGTAGACCGCATGATGAGGCTGACTGTTGCCAATCAACACATTTCGTTTCTTTTCGAGCATCTCATCTACATGCTCAAAGTATAAGCGATCCTCACTATCCCATGTACGATGATCAAGAGCGTTTTTCTGCATTTCCGTCGCCTTCATCCGCACGTGAAGCGAACGATAGTCGACATTCCCCATATATTGTTATAATATAGGTGATTACGCTGCTCTGGTCAAGATCCTACGAGGCCCTTGGAAGGCCCTTGGGTGTCACCGTCGTTGCCCTCCGAGCGAGCTGATGGACCGCTTGCACTCGCATCCCCTCATGGTAGGGACGGCGTTCAGAGGGCATCGCCCGGGTGGATAGCTACTAGGCCACCTCTCGCAGCGGACGGCGGCGGTGATTGCCCACGATAGCGATTACACGTCGTCGCCGCCGGACAATCGATCCCCAAGTGCACAATCCTGAGTCGCCGGCGCTATATTGAGGCCGCGAATCGGATATGGACAGTTGGCTGCAGCTTGACGGCAAGAACGCCGTGGTGACCGGGGCCGCTTCAGGTATCGGGCGCGCGGTGGCGCTGGCCCTGGCCGAGGCCGGCGCGCGGGTGGTAGTGGCGGACCGCCACGCGGGCGCCGGCGCCCGCGTGGCGGCCGAGTTGGCCGGCGGCGCGGCGGCCGGGCACCGCTTCGCGGAACTGGACGTCACCGATCCCGGCAGCGTGCGCGGGCTGTTCGCCGCCCTGCCCGCGCCAGCGGACATCCTGGTAAACAACGCCGGCATCAACCTGCCGGCGGCGCTGCTCGACGTCAGTCCGGACAACATCGGGCGTACCCTGGCCGTGAACCAGACCGGCATGATCCTGTGCGCGCAGGCGGCGGCGGCCGGCATGACGGCGGCCGGCAGCGGCGTGATCGTCAACATGGCCTCGGAGTCGGGCCTGGAGGGTTCGGCGGGCCAGAGCGTGTACGCGGCGAGCAAGGCGGCGGTCTACTCCCTGACCCGCTCCTGGGCCAAGGAGTTCGGCTCGCGTGGCGTGCGCGTCGTAGGGGTTGCGCCCGGGCCCCTGGAGCCCACCGGCATGACCGGCGCCGCCTACATGGCCGCCCTCGCGAGAGCGCGCGGCACCACCCCCGCAGCGATCGACCGCGGTTACGCCGCGGCGATTCCACTCGGCCGTGCCGGCACGCTGGCCGAAGTCGCCAACGTGGTCGTGTTCCTGGCCTCGCCGCGCGCCTCCTACGTCACCGGCACGGTGGTCAACGTCAGCGGCGGGAAGTCGCGCGCATGAGCGGCGCCGTCGAGGCGGCCCGGAAGCCGCACCGCGGGGTGTTCATCACCGCGCCCGGGCAAGTGGAGCTGCGCAGCGACCGCCTGCCGGCAAGCTGGTTCGCCGGCGGCTACGTGATCACCGAGTCGCTCGGCAACTCGGTGTGCTCGTCCGACCAGAAGGCGGTGCAGCAGTTCACCAGCCACGCACGCATTCCCGGCGACGCCACCGAAGTGGCACTCGGCCACGAGACCGTGCACCGGGTGGTAGCGGCGCCGCCCGGCACGCCGGTGCGTCCCGGCCAGGTGGTGCTGATCACCCCCGGCCTGTCGAGCACGCCGGTCGATCCCGAATCGTTCGCTCCCGATCCCGAGGACGGCGTGCTGGCGGCGCTCGGCTACTCGTTCCGCTACGCCGCCGGCATGCGCCGCTATAGCGGCCTGCCGGAGCGGGTCGCCGAGGTGGTCGCCGAGCAGGGCTTGGGCGAGCTGTTCATCCCGATCCCGGCCGCGGTCGGCCACCACCCCGCCACCAGCCTGGCGACCCTGGCGCACGCCGAGCCATTCGCCTGCTGCCGCGGCGCGCTGCGGCAGATGTTTACCCGCGTTCCCGGCGGCGAACTGGTGGCCGGCGTACCGCCGAATGCCAGCGTGGCCATGCTCAGCGGCACCGGCCGGATGGCCATGATCACCCTGGCGATCCTTGCCCGTGGCCCGCGGCGGCCGCGCCGCATTGCCATCACCGGCAGCGCCGGGCGCCTGCGGCAGCTTGCCGGCACTCCCCTGGTGACGGCGCTGCGCACGCGCGGCGTGACCGTGGACCTGATCGACCGCGGCGACCGGGCGGCCCTGGCCGCGCTCCGCTCCGGCGGCCGCTTCGACGTGGTCATTACCTTCTACGCCAACCAGGAGAGCTACGACCTGGCGGCGGAACTGGTGCGGGACGGCGGCAACGTCAACAACTTCGCCGGCGCCAGCGACCCGGACATCGTTCTGCCGATGACCATCCCCACCGTGCCGGCCGCATCCGCCGGCGACGCCGGCGCCGCCCTCGGCGAGATGATTCACCCGGAGGCGCTCGGCGCCGAACGGCGGATCCGCGGGCTGGCCGCGCCGGCACGCGTGGCGCTGGCCGGGTTCGTGGCCGGCGACGCGCGCGTGGACGCTCTGTTGCGCACGCTGCCGCCCGGTACCGCGGTAGCCGGCGCCGGCCCGGCCGACCGCTACCCGCAACTGGCGTTCGGGGCCGCGCCGCCCTACACCGATCTGTTCATCGCCGGCAGCGGGCAGGCGGCCGCCCGCACCTACCGCGAGTACGAACAGCGGCTGGCGCGCGACGCGGCCGTGAACTTCCTCGACGGCGGCACCGAGATCGGCATCCGCTCGCGCCACATGCACTACCTGTCGCGCCACCAGATCTGCGGCCCGACGGTCCCCTACTACCTCACCAACACCTCCGAGCCGTCATCCGCCGATCTCGCCGAGCACGCCCGCGACCCGATCGGCTTCGACTGGATGGTGCGCCGCATCGCCGGCCTCGCCGCCGCCCCCGAGCTGATCCGCGACGTCGGCCGCCGCACCCCGTTCGGCTCCCACTTCGTACTCACCCAACTGGAGGACCTGCCCTACGTCGAGGTAGGCGCCGAACCGTTCCGCGCCGCCGCCGCAACGGAGCACCGGACAGGCCGCACCGCCACCGCCGCCGCCCTCACCGCCGCCGCCGACGTGCTCGCCGCCAGCCACGACCAGTGGTCGCGCGCCGTAGAAAACGCCCTCTATCACGCCTTCGACCTCCACCACCCGCTCGCCGAGTAGCCGAACGCAGCACGGGCAATTCCACAACGCTATGGAGACGCCGTCTCCACGCGAGCGAGAAACTCGGCGCCGGTGGCGCAACTCACCAGCCGGCTGTCAGCGCTCAGCGGATGTCGGAATCGTTCGGTTCCGCCCCTATCCTGTCTTGTACGAAAGAAGCCATCTCTTGGTCCACGTCAAGACGTTCGAGCAGATCCGCCAGGTCGTTTAGTGGAACTACCTCGCAAGCGCTCCGTGATTGACGATCCTGGCCCCCGTAGACAACGACCTTCGCTGAAATTTCCGGGATCAAATCAGCAACTCGACCAAGTGAACGGTGATAGTCAGAGGCGAATGTGGCCCCGGATTTTATCTCAATGGCGCCGATGCCGTGGGCGGTCTCATAGAGCAGGTCGCACTCCAGGCCCCGAGCGTCGCGGAAAAAGGATAGGTTTGATCGTCGCCCCTGATTGAAGCGATGCTTTAGAACTTCCATCACAACAGCATTCTCGAACAGTTGTCCACGTAGCGGATGGGTAGCGATCTGCCGTGGATCCTCAATGCCGATGAGGTGGCTCACCAAACCCACGTCGTAGAAATAGAGTTTGTGTGACTTCACCAGCCGCTTTCGAAGGTTGGCAGAAAATGGCGGAAGCCGAAACATGACATAACTGGCCTCCAAGACGGTCAGCCAGTGCCTCGCGGTGGTGTGAGTTACGCCAGCGTCGGCGCCCAGAGTGGAGAGATTCGCCAGCTGCCCGACCCGCCCAGCGCACAAGCGAACGAATTGACGGAAGCTGGAAAGATTGCGAATCTCCGCGATCTGGTGCACATGGCGTTCGACATAGGTTTCGAAGTAATCGGCGAGTGCTTGCCGCGGATCGAGTTTCTGATCGTGAATCCGAGGATAGCAGCCGGAGTAAAGGATGTCATCGACCAGTTCGCTAGCTCCCGTTTGGCGCCGTTCAGCCAATGTGAACGGCAGCAGGCGAAGCAGTGCGGTCCGCCCAGCGAGGGATTGGCTAATGGCATCGGACAGGCTGAATTGGTCGCTACCGGTGAGGACGAAGAGGCTGTTCCGGCCCGCATCGTCAGCGAAGACCTGCAAGTATGACAGGAGCGCCGGTACCCGCTGAATCTCATCCAGTACAGCCCCCCCAGTGAGCTGGGCCAGGAAGCCACGAGGGTCCGATTCCGCGAATTCGCGCTGGTCGGGTGCTTCCAGGTTGACATATTGAAGCTGTGGGAACGCCGCTTTGCAGAGGGTGGTCTTCCCAGACTGGCGTGGACCAGTCACGGTGACGAAGGGGTACTGTTCGAAGAGGTCGACCAGGCGGGGGGTAATCTCGCGATCTACCATGGCGTCAGTATGACAACGCCGTGCGCAAATTGCAACTAGTACTTTCAATTCGCGCACGGCGTTGTCGGCGACTCATCCTGTGTCGCCGTCCGAGCGCTAAGCCGCCGCTTGCGCGCGTGCGTCAGGATGGAGACGCCGTTTCCACGCGGGCGAGAAACTCGGCGCCGGTGGCGCAGCTCACCAACCGGTCACCGACTGCAGCCAGCCGCTCCGGGTCGGTGACCGGCGCCAGCACCTCGGCCAGGCGCGCGGACGTGGCGGCGCCGAAGCGCCGCGCCGCCATCCGGCACAGCAGTGCCCGTTGCTGCTCAATACCTTTGTCGAGGCCTTCCCGCAGCCACTGCTTGGGCCACTCGCCTACCCGTTCCACCAACGTCATCCTGGCATCCTCCAAGGTTCGCACCGGCGGCAGCGCCGCCCCCGGAGCCAGCCGCTCGGCCATCTGGCGCACCCAGTCGGCGAACGCACGCTGCAACTCGGCGCCACGCGGATCCCGCAACCAGCCCTGCAGCGCTGCCACTGCCCGCAGCAGATCCGCGGGCGACCGGCTCTGCTCCAGGCCCGCCACCGCGCGCAACAGGTTGTCGCGCGGCAGATCGTCCGCCACTGCCCGCTGCACGTCAAGCAGGTAGTAGCGCTGCGTCGGCTGATATGGCGCCAGCCAGCCCCCGGCAGGCACAATGAGCTCGCCGATGTCGCGCGCCGCCGGCCACGGCTCGGAGCCGTTGTACAGCACTACCGGCAGCACGGTCGGCAACCGCCCCGCCGCCACCTCCGGCGCCCGATTGCGGATCAGCTCCTGATACAGCAGGCCGGTGTAGATCACCACCCGCAGCGCCATCCAGCGGTCGTTGTCCGACTGGAACTCCAGCAGCACCGGGACGAACACCCCGCGCCCGGCCAACTGCAGCCGCCACACGGCATCACCGTGGCGTGTGAGCAACTCGTCGCTGACGTACTCTCCGGAGAGCTTGTGCAAGCTCGACAGATCCGCCGCGGCCAACATATCGCCCGGCACGCAGGCGCGCAGCAGATCCTCCACCATGCGCCGGAATGCGAACAGCCTCTTGTAATTCTCGTCGTAACGCTTGTCGTCTTGCACGGTCCGTTGCCTGTAGGACATGACAACGGCCCGATTGCGCCTCGCGCTTTTGAGAATGCATCGAAAATCGCCAGCCTTTGACGCGGGCTGGCGCGCCTTCGGCGTTCTTTCGCCGGCGCCAATCACTTGAGCAGCCTGAAAATAAGCGCCCCCGTCGATATCTCAGGGAACGTGCAGTTGAATCTATGTCGTGGGCTGTGAGTTCGCGACCGTTCATCGGCGCCTTGTTGTGGTCCCGTAGTGCCGCACTCCATTGCCTCTGGAGCCTGGGAAAGATAGAGTCAGCGTCCAGGCTACCGCAGTGAGCACACCACCTGCACACCCGCGCATTCCCTACGGCGAGGCCGACTTCAGGCGCATCCGCCTGAACCGCTGGCTGTACGTCGACAAGACCCGCTTCCTGCGCCGCCTGGAGGAAGAGCGCTACGCCTTTCTGATCCGCCCGCGCCGGTTCGGCAAGTCGCTGTGGGTGTCCCTGCTGGAGAACTACTACGACCGCTTCTGGGCGGGCGACTTCGACGCCACCTTCGCCAGCACCGACATCGGGCAGCGCCCGACCGGGGAACAGAGCCGCTACGTCACCCTGCGCTTCAACTTCTCGATGGTCAACGACAAGCTCGAAACCCTGGAGCGGGAGTTCGAGACCTACTGCATGATAGAACTCCGGGGGACCCTGGAGCGCCATCCCGACCTGTTTCCCGAAGCGGCGCGGCGGCGCATCCTCGCTCCGCCATCGATCGCCACCATGCTTGCCGAGCTGTTCCGCTACGCGGGCGACCATGACATCCGGCTGTACGTGCTGATCGACGAGTACGACAACTTCGCCAACACCGTGCTCGCGCATCACGGCGCAGAGGCATACCACTCCTTCACGCACGGCGGCGGCTTCTACCGCAACTTCTTCGCTACCCTGAAGGGCGGCGCGGACCGTAGCGGCGGTGGTCTGGAGCGCCTGTTCATCACCGGCGTGTCGCCGGTCACCATGGACGACGTCACCAGCGGCTTCAACATCGGCAGCAATATCAGCCTGGAGCCGAACTTCAACGAGATGGTCGGCTTCACCGAGCCGGAAGTGCGGCGCCTGGTCGAGACGTACCGCGACCTGGGCGTGTTCAACCAGGACGTGGAGACCGCCATGGGCATCATGGGTGAGTGGTACAACGGCTACCGGTTCGCCGAGGAAGCCGCAACCGATCTGTACAACACCGACATGGTGCTCTACTACCTGAAGCACTCGATTCCCAACCGGCGCGTACCGACGTACCTGATCGACACCAACGTACGCATCGACTACGGCAAGCTGCGCCACCTGCTGGTGGTGGGCCGGCAACTCAACGGCAACTTCGACCTGCTGCGCGACATTATCGGCGAGCAGCAGGTGGACACCCGCATCCAGCCCAGCTTCCCGCTGGGGCGCCTCACCGATCCGGAGAACTTCCTGTCGCTACTGCACTACTTCGGACTGCTCAGCATCCGCGACGTGGTCGACGGCGTGCCGCGGCTGGCGATCCCCAACCAGACCGTGAAGCAGTTGATGTACGGCTACCTGCGCGACGCCTACCGCGACGTCGGAGTGTTTTCGGTCAACCTGTTCCGGGTCGAGCAGTTGCTGATGGGAATGGCCAACCGGGGCGAGTGGCGGCCGGTGTTCGACTTCCTGGGCGAGGCGATCACGCGGCAGACGGGGATCCGCGACTTCATCAGCGGCGAGAAGGTGGTGCAGGGCTTCCTGGCCGCCTATCTGAGCGTGACCGACTACTATGTGTTCCGCTCGGAGGCGGAGTGGTAGTTATGCGAACTGAAGGTGGTCTGAGGTGGAATATAGCAGCTTAGGCGTGCCGCTGTCACCGGAATCCGCACGCACCGCCGACGACCGCCAGCGTCAGTGCGAGAGCCGGCGTGGACCACGCTGAGGTGGTGTTCGGCGGCGAGAGCTTCGTCGCCTGGAGCGGCGGCTGCCAGAACGCTTTGTGGCGCGCCGCGGCTGCCGAGGTAGAGACCGCAGATCAGACCGCGGCCGCACCGCCGGCACCGTTACGTAACGGTGCGCAGTGGGGAAGGAAGGGCTTCCTGGTGCGCGGCCGCAGTGTGGGTCGATCACCGGCCATTCGACTCGCTCAGGGTGGCGACTGCACGGGCAAGAGGCGCGGAGGCACGGGTGAGCGCAGCGAACGGAGGTCTGAGAGGCGGTTTCTGCGATTGGCAGGGGTGTCCAGACACCACCTCGGCTCGTGGAGGGGCCTTGTAGGGCCGCTATGAACGATGTTTCTCAGGCGGCGCGGCCTGCGCGGAGCGAAATCGGCCATAACGGGCCGATTCGGGCTATCCGGTGGCCTCCAGATAGGCCAGATGCTGCTTGCGGGTCTCGATCCGCTCGGCGATGGGGATCACCTCGGTCGCCAGCGGGTTGCAGCGCTGCATCACGGCGCGCAGGTGCTCGTTCGAGAGATGGGTGTAGAGGTCGATGGTAATGCGACAGCTCGAATGCCCCATGATCTGGGACACGGCCTTGATGTTGGCGCCCTTCTCGATGGCCACCGTGGCGAAGCTGTGGCGCAGGGTGTGCGGACTCGCCGAGGTCCGCAAGCCGGCCGCCCGGAGATAGTCCTTGAGTCGTTTCTGAACTCCTCTGCTGCCCAGCGGCGCGTAGCTCTTGCTGCTCACGAACAACCGATCATGGGGCAGATCGAGCGCCTTCCGCGCCTCCAGGTATGGCAGCAGATGTTCCTGCAGCACGTCGAGGTCGAAGAAGACCTTGCGCAGCTTCTTGCCCTTGCCCCGGATCAGGATCGTCTGTTCCACGTCATCGAAGTCCTCGAGACAGATGCCGAGCGCCTCGGCGATGCGCAGCCCGGTGGCGATCAACAGCGCCAGCAGGGCACGGTCCCGCAGCGCCGCCAGGAACTGCTTCTGCAGCAGCTTCGCGGGGCTGCCGTCGGCCGCGTCGAGCTTGTTCCTGGCAGCCCGGCAGCACTCGTTGGCGCTTTCCATCAGCGCCGTCAACTGCTCCTCGGAGAACGCCTGCGCGTCCTGTTGTTCCACCTTGTAGTTGAAGTCCTTGGGACCCAGCTCCAGCCGCGGCGCGGCGTCGCCGTGATACTCCTTGAGGAAGCTCAGGAACGCCTTGATGATCTGCAGCTTCAAGCGCACCGAGCGCGCGCCGTTGCCGCGCTCGGTGCGCAGCCGGAACACATACGAGCTGACATCCTCCCGGCACAGGTTCCCCAACTCGATACCGCGCGACCCGAGGAACTCCAGAAAATCCTTCACCACGCGGCGGTAGGTCACCACGGTATGCGGGGAGTAACCACATTCGGTGTCCAGGTAACGGGCGAAGGTCTGTTCGTAATCACTCATCGTCGAGTCCGGCAAGTGGATTGGTTCGTTTCCAGACGGCACGCAGGTCCTCCTCATTGAGCCGGGTATAGTGATCCATGGTGGTGCATATCGAACGATGGCCCAGCAGCGTCTTGAGAAAGAAGGGATCGACTCCTTTCTTGACGTACAGCGAGGCGCAGGTTGCCCGCAGCCGATGTGGGGAGATCACCTTCTCGATACCCGCCTCACGCACCCGTCGGGTGATGATCTTGTTGAGGCCGGACACGGTGACCGGATTCTTGTTCCAGGTGATCCAGAGCCGGTCCTGGCCGGGAGCCGCGCGCACCTCGAGGTAGTCGCCGAGAGCGCTCCACAACGCATCGGGCAGCAGAATCTCACGCTGCTTGTGGCGGTGGCTGCGGTTACCCTTCGCCTGGATCCGGATGGAGCGCTTGGCGAAGTCGATGTCGGCCAGCCGCATACCGCATGCTTCCCCCGCGCGCACCCCGGTCAGCACCAGCAACAAGACCAGGCAGCGGTCGCGCACGGCGCGGAAATGGGTGCTCTGCGCGGCCACCTCGAGCCCCTCGCGGCTGGCCCGTTGTTGGTCTTCCAGGAACTCGATCAGCTGCGCCACCTCCAGCTGGGTCAAGGTCTCCCGGGGCTCCGCCGGGTCCGCCCTGAGGCTCAGCTCCAGCGCCGGGTTGCTGTCGATAATTCCTTTGTCAACCAGAAACTCGAAGAAGACCCGCAGCGCGTACAGGTGCTTCGCCACCGTGTGCAGCTTGCATCCCTGCCGGTGCCTCTCGCTGAGGAAGCGCTTGATCGCCGGCACGGTTATCGGCTCCGCCTCGGCACCGGCGTTCAGCCACTCGACGAACACCTTGAGCTTGCGCACGTAGAAGTCGATGCCGCCGTCGCTCAGATTGCGCTCGCTCTTCAGGTATTCCAGATAGCGCCGCAGCCGCTCGCTCCAGAGCCCCCCATCGGTGCCCAGGAAGTCAGCGTCGAACACCCGTTGATAGGGTTCCCGCACCGTACGGCTTGGCGGTTGGAAGGACAGCCAGCCCTGCTCGCCACAGTACACGAAGAACGTAGCGCTATAGGTCGCCGCGCGCTCGATGCGCTGTGCCCGTGTTGTATCCCAAGGTAAGTCGTTAGAAGCCCAAGCCTTCTGCTCGGATTGATTCAGTGACGGATCGACTGGGAAGACGGTGGAGAGCGGGCTAACGCAGGATCACTCTCACGGCTGGGTGCGCAGAATACGCGGCTCAGCGGACGGTTCCCACGGTTCCCGATGCCGTTGGTGCGGGTTAGTCTCTTGGAACCATAATCAGGGAGAAGAAAATGGCCCGCGCGGGTACTCCCCCGCCGGGCCGTGGCCGGTGCAACTTCGATACGAATCGGGGCACACCGGCGAGGAGTACGTTAGCGCCGAAGCCTGGTGCGCTGCAAGGCTGGAGCGGTGCCCGAATCACTCCCAGGGCGGATGCTCATTCGCCCGTCACGGCACCTATCCACGCAAGACACCGGTCGGCACGCGGATTGCCCGCTGGTACTGTCCTGAATCTCACACCACATTCAGTTTACTGCCCGATTGCTTGGCTGCGCGGCTGCCGGGAACCCTCAAGGAGCTGGAAGCGGTGGTCGCGGTTGCCGAGCAGACGCCGAGTCTGATCAAGGCGGCAGACAAACTGCGCCCTGATGCCATCGAATTGGCCGGCGCGATGCGCTGGGTACAGCGCCGCGTGCGCTCGGTGCACCACGCCCTGCGGCATGTGGTTGGCCTGCTGCCGGAACAGTTCGCGCGCTGTAACGCCGACGTGGCCGCGTTCCGCAAGCGTCTTGGCACCAAGGCGGCGTTGCTGACGTTGCGCAGTCTGACTGCGGTCTGGCTGCCGGCGCTGCCGGCGCCGCTCGGTTTTCGCCACCACGGGATTGGCGCGGGGAATCGCAAATCCCGCCGTCAACACAACCTGGGGCCTGCCCCACCGGCGCACCCCCCGTAGCTTTCCTCAGCAGCGGGTCGCCAGACCCGCAATCACGAGGAGGACGCCCATGAACGTTCCTGATGACCACCTGAGGCGGGAGATCGCGCTGTTCCGTTACCGCACCATTGCCGACCTGTTGTTGCTCCCGTCCGGCTCCGCCGGCATCGGCGCCATGATGCAGGCCAAGGCCGAGCAGGAGCACACCATCCCCGGCACCCAGCGCACCCGCGTCGCCGCCGAGACCATCCGCGACTGGCTGCACCACTACCGGCAAGGCGGCTTCGATGCCCTCTATCCCAAGCCGCGCGCCGACCGCGGCCAGTCCCGGCGGCTGTCGCCGGACGTTGCCGAGCTGCTGGTAGCCATCAAAGCCGAGCACTCCATATGGTCAGTGCGACAGGTGATCCAAAGCGCCCACGATTCCGGTCTACTCCCCGACGCCCTCCGCCTGCCGCCGTCCACCGTGCACCGTCTGTTGAGCCGTGAGGGGCTTATGACCAAACGCTCCGACCAGCCGCTTGGCGTCGACCGCCGCCGCTTCTCCTTCAAATACGCTGGCGAGATGTGGATGAGCGATGTCATGCACGGCCCCAAGGTCGGCGCCGGTCGTCAGCGCCACAAAACCTACCTGATCGCATTCATCGACGACGCCACCCGCGTCATCCCGTACGCTGCCTTTGCCCGCGGGGAGAACACCGCCGCCTTCCTGCCGGTGTTCAAGCAGGCACTCATCCGCCGCGGCTTGCCGCACCGCCTATTTGTCGACAACGGCGCGAATTACCGCTCCCAGCACCTCGCCCTGGTGTGCGCCAAGCTCGGCATCGCGCTGATTCACGCACGCCCTTATCAGCCCGCCGGAAAGGGCAAAATCGAACGCTGGTTCCGCACCGTACGCAGCCAGTTCCTGACCACTTTGCAGACCGCCGACACCGCCAACATCGAGGCTCTCAATCGGCGTCTGTGGGCCTACGTCGAAGGTGAATACCACCACGCCCCGCATCGCGGCCTGGCCGACGGCAAAACGCCCCTCGATCAGTGGGGCCTCGCCGGCGGCGAGGTGCGCTACGTCGACGACGCCGTCGATCTTGACGATCTGTTTCTGTTCGAGGCCAAACGCCGCGTCATGAAAGACCGCACCGTATCCCTCGTCGGGCGGCTGTACGAGGTCGACGCGCTCCTGGTCGGCCACACCGTGACCCTGCGCTACGATCCGAGCGTACCCCCGACAAGACCGCTCCAGGTCGTCCACGACGGTCGCGATGCCGGCCTCGCCACCATCCTCGACGCCTACGCCAACACCGCCGTCAAACGCGCCCGGCCCTCGCGCCACATCGAACCTGATCGCCCCGCTCCCGAGCCGCCGCCCTCGCCCCTCGCGCTCCGCGATCTCGATCAGCAGCACGAGCACCAGCAGAAGGACAACTGATATGACCACCGATACGACCTATCTGCGCCACTTCGCTTTCACCCGCTTCCCCTTCGCCGCCAACCTCCAAGCCGACGAACTGTTCGCCTTCAGCGCCCACCACGAAGCGGTCGCGCGCCTCATGCATCTGCTCCAATTGCGCGGCCTCGGGCTGTTGACCGGCGAGGTCGGCTGCGGCAAGACCACCGTTTGCCGACACGTCACCGCCAACCTCCACCCCGGCCTGTTCCGCGTCTACTACGTCTCCCTCACCACCGGCAACGTCCTCGACATGTACAAGTCCATCGCCTGGCAACTCGGCCTGCCCACCGAGCGCTCCCGCGCCACCGCCTACCGCGCCATCCGCGCCGAGATCACCCGCCTCGTTCAGGAGTCCAAACTGCTGCCCGTCCTGATCGTCGACGAGGCGCAATTCCTGCGCAACGACGTACTCGACGACCTGCGACTCTTGACCAACTACTCGATGGACTCCGATCACCGGCTGTGTCTGCTGTTGGTCGGCCTCACCGAACTGCGCCGCCGCCTCTCCATGGCGATCCACGAATCGCTCAACCAGCGCCTCGTCGTCCGCCACCATCTCGGCGGTCTCGACCGCGACGAACTCGACTCCTATCTCACCCATCGCCTGCGTCTCGCCGGTTCCGAGTTGCCGTTGTTCGAGCCGCCCGCCGTCGAGGCCTTGTTCCAGGCCTCTCGCGGTCTGCCTCGCCAGATCAACCGGATCGCTCATTACGCCCTCTGGGCGGCAGCTCTCGACAGCGCGCACACCGTCAACCACGAACACCTGCAACGCGCCCTCGACGAGTTGCGCCCCTGACTGCGCACCAAAAGGACTGCCATGACCTGCCCGCCTTACCCATCACCTGAGCAATGCTCGCGCTGCCCGTTGCGTCTCCCTCTGCCTGACGATCTCCACGACGCTGCCGTCGCCCACCTCGTCGAAAGCCTCTACCTCATCGCCGCCGCCATCGAAAACCGCTACTACGGCCAGTTGCGCCGCTACTATGCCGCGCACCAAGAACACGACCAACTCCACGACCACTCGGCGCCGCCAGCGGCCGCCCACCAGGACCTCTCTGATGACGACTTGCCGTTCTGACACCGGTCCGCCTCCTCGGCGTCACCGAGGCGTCTCCGACCCGCCTCTGCTGCTCCCCATAGCCGCGGCCACAATGTGGGAAATCCGACCCTCGACCCTCAGAAATAATCCGGGAAACCGTCCGCGAATCTACATGGGATACAACAGCCCGCAGCCACCCCAGCGCCTGACGATACGTATTCGCTGCCATGCTACGCAGCGCCAACTCCAGTCCGAGGCCACGGCAGAAGTCATCGACGGCGCGCCGCCGGCGCGCTTCATCGGCGCACCCGGCAAGCTGCTCGCGGCGGTATTGATCTATCAGGGTGGCCAGCGCCACGTGCCTCACGTTCGCGTCTGCCGTCCGCCACCAATGCAGAAACTCCGCTACCGCGGCGTGCCGCTCAGCTGTTCCGGCGGCGCCCACCACACCACGACGACCGTACAGCCGGATCTCCGTCATCTTCAGCAGCCGCGACGGCAGCCCCGGTTGATGCAGCGCCACTGCGTACGACAGCCAGCGCCGCAACAGGTTCTGCTTGCGCTCCATGTCAGCGGCCGAGTAATGCCGCTCGTGCAGGTCGTTCCGGTAGCTGTCGATCGCCGCGCCCAGCGTCATTCCTTCACTCCCGCCACCAGCGGATTGAACTCCTTCCATTCCCGCCGCAACTCGCTCGGCGTGAGCTTCAAATAGTGCTTCAGCGTCACCGCCGTCTGGGTGTGACCCATCAGCCGCTTCAGGCTGTACAGGTCGGCGCCGTTCTCCACCAGCCGCGTACAGAACGTATAGCGCGCCATGTAGGCGTACACGGTGCGCGCTATCCCGCACCGGGCAGCCCACTGCTTGACTGCGATATTGACATAGCCGGAAGCCAACGGCTTGCCGCCGCGGTGGTGGATGAACAGCCGATCCTGTGATGCGTCGCTGCGCACCGCCGCCGCTTGCGCCAGCCACTCCTGCAGTTGCTGCGCCGTGCGCGCGGTGATGAAGGCGCTCCGCTGCCGCTCCAGATAGCGTTGCCTGCCTTTGGCGCGCACCCGCAGCTTGAGCTGCTCGTGGTCCACGTCCTGCAGTTCCAGGCTCACGATCTCACACGGCCGCATCCCGGTGGAGAACAGCAGCTTCAGGATCAGGTGCTGCATCGCCAAGCGATACCGCGCCGCCCGCCACCCATGCTCGGTCGAAAACTCCGAGCGCTGCAGCCGCTCGCGGGCACGTGCCGGCGCCTGCACCAACAGCAGCGTCTCGTCATGGCTGAACAAGTCCAGCCGCTCCGGCTGCGGATAGTAGATCCGTATCCGCAGCCCGGCTGCGGGGTTCACCTCGATGGGACAGTATTGCATCAGCCACTGAAAGAACGCCGACAGCACCTCGCGCGTGTAGCGGATCGTGTAGGCGACCCGCTGCCGCTCCGCCTTGCGGTACAGCAGGTAGCGCTCGATATCCTCCCGCACCACGCGGCGCAGCGACCGGCCGTCCAGCCAGCTCAGGAAGCTGCGCAGCATCTGGTGGTAGCGCCCGACGGTGCGCGGGCGGTAGTCCCGGTCCTGCAGGTGGGCCAGGAACCGCCAGTAGAAGATCCAGTTGTCAGTGACCCGGCTCAGCTCCCGGTGCTCATACAGCCGCCGGTGGTGTTCGATCTCGCGCTCGAACTTCCGCGGGCGGGTTGGGTGGCGTCCCATGCGCGCTGTCCTCCCCGTCGGTTACGACATGGTGACCACATCGTCCCCCGGGCAGGGGAAACGTCAGTTCGCATAAGTTGGGTAAGGGCTACGCGGACATCGCGCTGGAGCCCCTGGTGGCCCAGTTTCCGCACCTCCGCCACGGCTATCTGATCGAACTCAAGTACCTGAAACGCTCTGAGTCGGCGGACGAGGCCGGCGTGGCGGCGGCGGTCGGGATGGCGACCGCGCAACTCGAGCGGTATCTGGCCGACGAGCGGCTTGCGCGGCAGTTCCCGGGTGTACGTTTCATCGGCCTGATCGTGGTGTTCCACGGCTGGGAGATGGTGTTCTGCGACGCCGTGCGGCCTTCTGTTTGACCGCCCAGGCGTGGCCAGCAACGATCAGTAGTGGTACCGGGCCGCGATGAATCGTACGCTCGCTGCTTCGACTCGATAGACCAGACGGGGCTCCTGATCGATACGCCGGGACCAGGCGCCGACAAGCTGTCCGCGGAGCGGTTTCCGGTCGACCCGGTCCCCCAAACGGGTCCCGGAGCACAGCCTCGATCAGTGTGAGGATGCGGAGCACGCGTCGCCGGTCGGTGCGGGCCCAGTGCTCCAGGTCGTGCAGACAGTTCTGGTCGAACAGCGCATCCCGACGGCGCCCTTCCTCACGTGCCCGGACATCGTTCTGCCGATGACCATCCCCGCCGTGCCGGCGCGCGTTCGCCGACACCATGATTGACGGCACGCGATAACGAGCGCTATATTAGCATCGAATAAGCATCGGCCACGCATCCTAGGAGGCGCGTAATGGACATCACAAAGGATATTCGACCGCTCACCGAGTTCAAGCGCGATACGGCGCGCTTCGTTTCGCACCTGAAGGACACGGGGCGACCCTCTGTTTTGACCGTGAACGGCAGACCCGAACTGGTGGTGATGCATGCCCAGACCTGGCAGGAGGTTCAGGATCAACTCGACTATGCCGCCGCGGTGGCCGGCATCCGCAAGGGGCTCGGTCAGATCCGCGACGGTCGCGGTGTTCCTGCGTCGACCTTTTTCGAGGAGTTTGCCACCCACACCGCCGACTAGTGGTGAAGCGCTTCAGCATCATCATCACCCCGTTCGCTGCCGCCAACATTCGTGAAGCGCACGAGTGGTTGTCGGCGAGAAACCCTGCCTACGCAAAGCGGTGGCTCACGGCGATTCGAGACCAGATCCAGGGCCTCGACACGCTGCCGGAAGCCCACCCCGCGGCTCCGGAAAGCGCTGCATTCGACGATGAGATTCGGCAAGTGCTGGTAGGGCGGGGTACTCCCTGGAAGGTGTTCTTCACGATCCACGGACCAACGGTTCATGTGCTTCACGTCCGGCACGGTGCTCGCGACGCCTGGCGTCCCTGAGAGGCTGTTCGACCCAAGCCGTGTCACGCTCGCGGATTGTTCCGTCGCGCGGTCGAGCCGCGTGCCCTTCGCCGCGAGCGTTCGAGCCGTGGCGCTGCCGTCGCGGACTACGAGCCGACGGAAGCGTCGTGCTTGGCGCCGGCGCCGAGACGACCACCGCCGCCCCGCAGGCGCGGGTCGAGCAGGTCGCGCACCGCATCGCCGAACATGTTCAAACTGTACACGGTGACCGTCAGGCACAGGCCCGGCCACAGCGCCAGCCGCGGCGCCGCCTCGATGTAGATGCGTCCTTCCCGGCTGAGCATGCCGCCCCACTCGGGAATCCCGAGCGGCAGACCGTAGCCGAGGAAGCTCAGAGCAGCCACCCCATGATGACGCCGCCGATGCTGATCGAGAACGAGACGATAATGACCGGCATGATGTTGGGCAGGACGTGGCGGCTGAGGGTTCCCCATCTCGAGCAGCCGATTGACTGTGCCGCCTGAAAGTACGCGTACTCTCTGATGGCGACGACGGCGCTCCTGATGACTCTCGAGCCGCCGATGCCGCCCGCAAGGGCGCCGCCAATCGCCCCCAGTGGCTTCTCCCCGCCACAGCATGATGAAGAAGGACGCTGTTGCCGGTACTTCATTGGCGTCACTCATAACGGACCCTCGGGTCCAGGAACGCGCACAGCAGGTCGGTCATGAGATTGATCCCAACCAACTCCAGCGGCGGCGACCACGCCCACCAGATTGCCGGGACGTCGACGCCGTCGCCCGGGTCGAGATGCGTCGCCACTCCCGCTATTCCTCCGCCATCCCGTGGTCCCGTAGTGCCGCACTCCATTGCCTCTGGCGCCTGGGAAAGATAGAGTCAGCATCCAGGCTACCGCAGTGAGCACGCCACCCGCCTACCCGCGCATTCCCTACGGCGAGGCCGACTTCAGGCGCATCCGCCTGAACCGGTGGCTGTACGTCGACAGACCCGCTTCCTGCGCCGCCTGGAGCAGGAGCGCTACGCCTTTCTCATCCGCCCGCGCCGCTTCGGCAAGTCGCTGTGGGTGTCCCTGCTGGAGAACTACTACGACCGTTTCTGGGCCGACGGCTTCGCCGCCACCTTCGCCGGCACCGACATCGGGCAGCACCCGACCGGGGAACAGAGCCGCTACGTCACCCTGCGCTTCAACTTCTCGATGGTCAACGACAAGCTCGAAACCCTGGAGCGGGAGTTCGAGACCTACTGCATGATAGAACTCCGGGGGATCCTGGAGCGCCATCCCGACCTGTTTCCCGAAGCGGCGCGGCGGCGCATCCTCGCTCCGCCATCGATCACCCAATATCCGCACCTGCGCCACGGCTATCTGATCGAACTCGAGTACCTGAAACGCTCTGAGCGCTTGCAGCGCGGCGAGCCGGCGGGCGAGGCCAGCGTAGCGGCGGCGGTCGAGATGGCGACCGCGCAACTTGATCGGTATCTGGCCGACGAGCGGCTTGCGCGGCAGTTCCCGGGCGTGCGTTTCATCGGCCTGATCGTGGTGTTCCACGGCTGGGAGATGGTGTTCTGCGACGCCGTGCGGCCGTGACCCCGTGCCCTGAGCGCTGTTGTCGGACTCGGCGCGCGCTGCCGACTTCGAGCTCGATGCCGGCGACGTACCCCGCAGCGGGTGGACGCTACTGGTGTATGCGGCTAATGTATACTTGGAGTTGACGGTGACGAGAACCCAGATCTATCTGACCGACGAGCAACGAGACAACCTCGGGAATCAGGCTGCAAGAACCGGCCGACCGATGAGTGAACTGATTCGCGAAGCACTCGACGAATACCTTCGACGCCACGCGCAGGAGCGGCGACAAGAAGTGCTTCGCAACGCGGTGGGTCTCTGGGCCGATCGGCTGGACCACGCGCAATTCGACGACACGCGCGCTACGCTGGACAGAGATCTGTCGCCATGAGAGGCATTCTCCTGGACACCGACATCGCCATCGACTACCTGCGTGGAGTCCAGGCAGCGGTCGATTTCGTCAAGCAGCATGAGAGGGAGATTTCGCTGTCGGCGGTGACGGTTGCCGAACTCTTCGCAGGTGTGAGGGACGGCGACGAGACGGGCAAGCTGGAGGAGTTCATCGGGTTGTTTCCCGTGATTCCGATCGGCCTGGGGGTGGCGAAGGCGGCAGGTCTTCATCGCCGGGACTTCGGGCCTTCCCACGGCACCGGTCTGGCTGATGGTATGTTGGCGGCTACAGCGGACCTTCATGCACTGGAACTGTGCACGTTGAACACCCGCCACTACCCGATGATTCATGGCCTCCGCGCACCGTACGTGCGGCCTTCTCCTTGACCGCCCAGGCGTGGTCAGGTGCAGCGCGTGGTGCGATCCACCGCCGCGGCGGCTGGTGCTGCCCTCTTCAGCGACGATCTGGCATCGCACCAAGGGCTCCAGCGCGACTACGCAGGCCAGACCGTTGACCCGTCATGCCAGCCCTCCCCGCTCCCGGTCAAACTTGATCACGTTGCCTACCTCGGCAGCCACCTCGGCTTTCAGTTCTGCCCGTAGAACGGCGAGATCCTTCTTGCTCATCATGGTTCCGAGTTCCTCTCGGATGCTCGCCTGACCTTGGCGCAAGTCGCCGAATTGCCGGTCCACTTGGCCGAATTGCCGGTCCACTTGGCCGAATTGCCGGTCCACTTGGTCGAACCGCTGGTCCACTTGGTCGAACCGCTGGTCCACTTGGTCGGACCGCTGGTCCACTTGGTCGAATCGCTGGTCCATGTCCCGGCGCAGGTCACCGATCATGTCCTTCAACTCGGCGATGTCAGCCCTGGTGGCCGGTACTTCCTCGGCTCCCATCATTGGTCCCTCCCATCTCATCGTATAGCGGACCACCAATGGTCGTCAATCGCCCGAACTGGCCCGAAC
This sequence comes from Spirochaetia bacterium, assembly GCA_965262935.1. Lineage (GTDB taxonomy): Bacteria > Spirochaetota > Spirochaetia > SZUA-6 > Bin103 > Bin103. The sequence continues at coordinate 5,735,316 of OZ253572.1, forward strand.
TGTGATGCTTGCCCGGAAGGAACGCTGAACTGGACGACGGCTTCAGCTTCAGGCGCCGCCGGCGCCGAGCCGACCGCCGCCGCCCCGCAGGCGCGGGTCGAGCAGGTCGCGCACCGCATCGCCGAACATGTTCAGGCTGTAGACCACGATGGTCAGGCACAGGCCGGGCCAGAGCGCCAGCCACGGCCCCTGCTGCATGTACTGGCGCCCTTCGCGGCTGAGCATGGCACCCCAACTCGGAACGTCGGGCGGCAGACCGAAACCGAGAAAGCTCAGCGATGCCTCGCTGATGATCACCCCGCCGACGTTGATGCTGAAGATGACGATCACCACCGGCATGATGTTGGGCAGGATATGGTGGACGAACGTCCTCCACCTGGAGGCGCCGATCACCTCGGTCGCCTGGAAATAGGCATTCTCCTTGATGTCGATCACCGCCCCTCTGACCAGGCGCGAGCCGCCGATGCCTCCCGATACCCCCAGGACCACGATCAGTTGTGGCACGCCACGTCCCACGATGGACATGACCGTCAACAACAGGAGCAGCCCCGGGATCGCCATCCAGCCGTCGACGAATCTCTGTACGACCAGGTCGACTCTGCTACCAAAGAACCCTGAAGTGCCGCCGATCAGCAGAGCTACCACGACATTCAGAGCCGTCGCTGCCAGACCGACGACCAACGACAGCCGCGCCCCGTGGATGATGCGGCTGAGCACGTCTCGTCCCAGGTGGTCGGTACCGAACGGATACGCGGCCGAGGAGCCGGTCAGCCGGTCTGCCAAGTGGATCTCGAGATACTCATAGGGGGCCAGAGCGTCGGCAAAGATGGCCACAAGAATGAATAGCAGGATGATGATGCCGCTGATAGCACCGAGTGACTTCTCCCGCCACAGCCTGACGAAGAAAGCAGCCATTACCGCGCGTGCTACTGGTAGCGGACCCGCGGATCCAGGTAGCCGTACACCAGATCGATCAAGAGATTGAACCCCACGACCGCCGTGCCGAAGAACAGGTTTACTCCAGAGACCACCGGGTAGTCTCTGTCGGTAAGCGCGGTCAGCATGAGACGACCCAACCCCGGCAAGTTGAAGATATTCTCCATGATAACGGAGCCCCCTACCAGGATCGGTAGCTGCAGGCCCACCAGGGTCACGATCGGGATGAGGGCATTCTTGACGGCGTGTCTCACCACAACCACCCGCTCCTTGAGCCCCTTGGCCCAGGCCGTCCGGATGTAGTCCTGCCGCAGCACCTCCAGCATCATCGTCCGCGTTATGCGCATGGTGGCTGCCGACAGGTAGGTACCCAGAATCAGGCTGGGGATGATGAACACCCCCAGACTCCCCAGCGGATCTTCCGTCAAGCGAATCACTTCTATCGCTGGCGACCAGCCCCACCAGATCGCCGGGAAGATCTCCGAGGGACCCTGGAGCGCCATCCCGACCTGTTTCCCGAAGCGGCGCGGCGGCGCATCCTCGCTCCGCCATCGATCGCCACCAAGCTTGCCGAGCTGTTCCGCTACGCGGGCGACCATGACATCCGGCTGTACGTGCTGATCGACGAGTACGACAACTTCGCCAACACGGTGCTCGCGCATCACGGCGCAGAGGCGTACCACTCGTTCACCCACGGCGGCGGCTTCTACCGCAACTTCTTCGCCACCCTGAAGGGCGGCGCGGACCGCAGCGGCGGTGGTCTGGAGCGCCTGTTCATCACCGGCGTGTCGCCGGTCACCATGGACGACGTGACCAGCGGCTTCAACATCGGCAAGAACATCAGCCTGCACCCGGACTTCAACGAGATGGTCGGCTTCACCGAGCCGGAGGTGCGGCGCCTGGTGGAGACGTACCGAGACCTGGGCGTGTTCAACCAGGACGTGGATACCGCCATGGGCATCATGGGCGAGTGGTATAACGGCTACCGCTTTGCAGAGGAAACGGAGACCGATCTGTACAACACCGACATGGTGCTCTACTACCTCGACAACTCCATCCCGAACCGGCGCGTGCCGACGTACCTGATCGACACCAACGTACGCATCGACTACGGCAAGCTGCGCCACCTGCTGGTGGTGGGCCGGCAGCTTAACGGCAACTTCGACCTGCTGCGCGACATCATCGGCGCGCAGCAGGTGGACACCCGCATCCAGCCCAGCTTCCCGCTGGAACGCCTCGCCGATCCCGAGAACTTCCTGTCGCTACTGCATTACTTCGGACTGCTCAGCAATCCGCGACGTGGTCGACGGCGTGCCGCGGCTGGCGATCCCGAACCAGACCGTGAAGCAGTTGATGTACGGCTACCTGCGCGATGGCTACCGTGACGTGGGGGTGTTCTCGGTCAACCTGTTCCGGGTCGAGCAGTTGCTGATGGCGATGGCCAACCGGGGCGAGTGGCAGCCGGTGTTCGAGTTCCTGGGCGAGGCGATCACCCGGCAGACGGGGATACGCGACTTCATCAGCGGGGAGAAGGTGGTGCAGGGTTTCCTGGCCGCCTATCTGAGCGTGACCGACTACTACGTGTTCCGCTCGGAGGCGGAGTTGGGCAAGGGCTACGCGGACATCGCGCTGGAGCCGCAGGTGGCCCAGTATCCGCACCTGCGCCACGGCTATCTGATCGAACTCAAGTACCTGAAACGCTCTGAGCGCTTGCAGCACGGCGAGCCGAAGGGCGAGGCCGGCGTGGCGGCGGCGGTCGAGATGGCGACCGCGCAACTCGAGCGGTATCTGGCCGACGAGCGGCTGGCGCGGCAGTTCCCGGGCGTGCGTTTCATCGGCCTGATCGTGGTGTTCCACGGCTGGGAGATGGTGTTCTGCGACGCCGTGCGGCCTTCTGTTTGACCGCCCAGGCGTGGTCAGGAACGATCAGTAGTGGTACCGGGCCGCGATGAATCGTACGCTCGCTGCTTCGACTCGATAGACCAGACGGTGTTCCTGGTCGATACGCCGGGACCAGGCGCCGGCAAGCTGTCCGCGGAGCGATTCCGGTTTACCCGGTCCCCCAAAGGGGTCCCGGAGCACAGCCTCGATCAGTTTGAGAACGCGGAGCGCGCGCCGTCGGTCGGTGCGGACCCAGTGCTCCAGATCGTGCAGACAGTTCTGGTCGAACAGCGCATCCCGACGGCGGCCTTCCTCACATGCCTTCAAGGCCGAGTCGTTCGCGGAGTTGTTCGATGCTCAACGAGATGCCTTCTCCGGCCGCGGCACGCCGGTTGCCGTCCAACAGGCGCTGCGCATTCTTGGGCGAGCGCAGCAGGTAGGCGGTCTCAATCCACCCCGCGAGTTCATCGGCTGCGACCAGCGCGACCGGCTCCGCCCCGCGCCGGCGAATCAGGATCGGTTCGCGGGTGTCCGTGACTTGGTCCATGAGCGACGCCAAGTGGGCACGCGCGTTGCTGTAGGTGGTTTCGTAGATCATCGGAAAGTTCCTTCGGTACAGTAGTACTGTACAGGTAGCCGGCCTGTTCGTCAACCTCGCGGAAGTGTTTGGTCAGGGCAATCGACTGAATGCATTTCCTTTAGTGACATATAAATATGGTCAAACCGAGCTTTCGCAAGGATCGTGAAGGTGGGGGAAAATCCGAGAAACTCAACCATCTCGATAGTAGCCGGCGGCAATAGATTGTCGTCCGGATTCGCTTATCTTTCTACTGAATCGTAAATTACCCGATCTTGCTGGCTGCCGTGGTCCGAGAAATATTCAGTCGATTGCCCTGAGTGTTTGGTCCGTTTGGTCCAAGAACGTCGCGCGCGAGTTGCCCCTTGCTTGTCTTGCGCGCTGCCGCGAGGTGGGCGCCGGGGGTACTCCTCAGGCGCCGGCGGCGCCGAGACGACCACCGCTACCGCGGAGCCGCGGGTCGAGCAGGTCGCGCACCGCGTCGCCGAACATGTTCAGGCTGTAGACCACGATGGTCAGGCATAGACCGGGCCAGAGCGCCAGCCACGGCCCCTGCTGCATGTACTCACGCCCTTCCCGGCTCAGCATGGCGCCCCAACTCGGAACGTCGACCGGCAGACCGAAGCCGAGAAAGCTCAGCGATGCCTCGCTGATGATCACCCCGCCGACGTTGATGCTGAAGACGACGATCACCACGGGCATGATGTTGGGCAGCACGTGGTGGATGAACGTTCTCCACCGCGAGGCGCCAATCACCCGAGTAGCCTGAAAATAGGCATTCTCCTTGATGTCGATGACGGCGCTTCTGACCAGGCGCGAGCCGCCGATGCCGCCCGATATCCCCAGCACCAGGATGAGCTGCGGCACCCCCCTGCCGACGATCGACATGATGGTCAGCAACAGCAGCAGTCCCGGGATCGCCATCCAGGCATCGACGAATCGCTGCACCACCAGATCCAATCTGCCGCCGAAGAACCCGGAGGCGCCGCCGATCAGCACCGCCACCGCGACGTTGAGCGCGGTCGCTGCCAGACCGACGACCAGCGACAGACGCGCTCCGTGGATGATGCGGCTGAGCACGTCTCGTCCCAGGTGGTCGGTGCCGAGCGGATACGCGGCCGAGGAGCCGGTCAGCCGGTCCGCCAGATGAATTTCGAGATACTCGTAGGGGGCCAGGAGGTCGGCGAAGAGCGCGACGAATATCACTATCAGGATGATGATCGCGCTACCGGCGCCGAGTGACTTCTCCCGCCACAGCCTGACAAAGAACGCAGCCATCTCCGCGCGGCCTACTGGTAACGGACCCGCGGGTCCAGGTAGCCGTAGAGCAGATCGATCATCAGGTTGATTGCCACCACCGCCGTGCCGAAGAACAGGTTTATCCCCGAGACCAGCGGGTAGTCCCGGTCAGTGAGCGCGCTCAGCATGAGCCGCCCCAACCCCGGCAGGTTGAATATGTTCTCCATGATGACCGAACCGCCTACCAGGATCGGCAGCTGCAGGCCCACCAGGGTCACGATCGGGATGAGGGCATTCGTGACGGCGTGGCGCATCACGACCATCCGCTCCTTGAGGCCCTTGGACCAGGCCGTCCGGATGTAGTCCTGCCGCAGCACCTCCAGCATCATGGTGCGTGTGATCCGCATGGTGGCTGCCGCGAGGTAGGTGCCCAGAATCAGGCTGGGGATGATGAACACGCCCACACTCCCCGCCGGGTCTTCCATGAACCGAATCAGTTCCATCGGTGGCGCCCAGCCCCACCAGATTGCCGGGTACAGCATGACCATCATGGCCAGCCAGAAGTTAGGCGTTGCCAGGCCAACGATGGCGACCGAGCGCCCCGCGTAGTCAGCGGCCGTATCCTGCCGAATCGCCGAGTAGATGCCGACTGGCACGGCGATTACCACCCCGATGACGATCGACATGAGGCCGAGTTGAATCGTCACCGGCAATCTACCTGCTATCGTCTGCGCTACCGCGTCCCGGTTGCCAACCAGTGAATTACCGAGGCTGGCGTGCAGGAGAATATCGCCGAGCCAGCGCACATACTGCACATGGGCCGGCACGTCCAATCCGAGCATCCGCTCGAGTGCCTCCCGGTCTACCTCGGCCGAGAAATCCACCGTGCCCAACATTGCGTCTATGGTATCACCGGGAATGAAGCGGACCGAAAAGAATACGATGAGGCTCAATATGAACAGGGTGGGTATGACCAGCAGTAGCCGCCGGATGATATATCCCCTCATGGCACGTCAAATGAACGGCGAGCTGGGCGCTATGGAGCCTCCCAGCTCGCCGCAAAGATCAGCAATCAAGTCTCCTAAAAGCCCATTTCCTCCTTCAGCTGACTATCGATCCAGAGGCGCGAGACGACGAGACTATCCTCGTTCGGTCCGAGATCGAATTCACCGTTGTAGCCCTTTACCCACGGCTGGAGTGCCCAGAACTGGGGTGCCTTGGGACCCCATAGCTGCCAGTGGTTTGCGATTGCGTACATGTCAACTTCTTGCACTCCCGTCTGCTGCTCTTCGAAGGTCGTAGCGGCCAGGGCGGCGTCGACGAGAGCGTCCAACTCGGGCCACTGATGCAAGGGTCGGTTCCACTGTGCGTCCGAGCGATGCCAGCCTACCAGAACTGGAGCGGCATAACTGGCGCCCGCAATGCTACCCATCAGGCCTTCATAACTACCCGCGAACAGGTCGGAGTGATACAGCGCCCAGTCACTATATTCGTTGATCTCCACGTCGACGCCGATCTCCGCCCAGTAGGCGGCAGCGATTTCTGCGTAGCTGGCCGATACAAGTACCCTCGCGGACGTCTTGAACCTCGTGCCATCCGCGCCACGCGGGTATCCCGCGTCATCAAGGAGCTGCTCGGCGCCTTCCGGGTCGTAGCTATATGCCTTCTTGACCTCTTCGGGCCACTCTTCGAATGGGACGTAGAACCCTTGCGCCCCTACCATCCCCTGCGGTGTCGCACTTGCGTAACCCTTGTAGAACGTGTTCGCAATGGTCTCCACGTCCAGGGCCATCTGCATCGCCTTGCGCACCCGGATGTCGTCAAACGGCGGCACGCGCACGCTAGCAGCAAAGGCAGCACTCGACCGAAAATAGTGTGTGTGCAGCACGATTTCGGGGTTGGTCTCCCGCAGGCTATCGGCCGCGTCGATAGAAGAAAGCCAACTACCTGAAGGGCCTCTGAGATCGATCTGACGTGAAATAAGTGCCGCCTGGAGTGTTGCTTCCTCGGGAATGATCAAAAACCGTACCTCGTCGAGGTAGGGCAAGCGGTTTCCGGGGAACTTTTCGTCATCGCCCCAGTAATCAGGGTTTCTGCTCCGCGTGGAAGAGCTGCCGTCCACCCAGTCAGTCATTTCAAAGGGCCCGGTGCCGACCAGATTCCTCCAATCCGTGATGCTCCCGTGTTCCTTGATTACCTCGGGCGGCATTATGTAGACCATGAGATCCTGGGTGATAATCTGAAACGCGGGCAGGTAAGGCCGCGTCAACTTCATGACCACCGTCGAATCGTCGGTCGCAGTAACCGATTCGAACGGCACGGCAAGGAGGTTGGAAGCGCCCGCAAAGGGGGATGGTCCGACGTCGGCGAAGTCGCCCAGACCAACCATGCGGTGAAAGTTGAACTCGATATCCTGCGCCGTCAGCAGACGGCCGTTCATCGGTGCCTTGTTGTGCCAGTGAACGCCGTCGCGAATATGGAAGACAAAGGTGGTGTCGTCCGGCGTTTCCCAGCTTTCCGCCAGCCGCCCCGTTATCGCAAACGGAGGGTAGGTGTTCGGCGATTTCAAGTCCCACTCGTCTCTATCGATTCCCCAGTTGGCGATAGCCAGCTTCTCCAAGACGCCCATGACCGGAGGGTCTGGCCAGCCGGAATAGGGATCCCAACTATTGAGCATGCCTTTGTAGCCGAGGGTCAGCGTGCCGCCGTACTCCGGCGCGGTTACCATCTCGCCGGTGGTGGGGTCGAGCACCATCTCCTTCTCCATCGCGGCGGCCGGCGCATCCTCTTCGCCGGCTGCAAACCCAACGGTAGCCACCAGCGCGCACGCCAGTGTCAATACAAGTGTTCGAAGAGCCATATTCAGCTTCTCCTTCCTTTCGGGTCCACGGGCCTGCGGCCCGTTACCCGTTTTTCCGGATACTCCGGATTTTTCGCGTGAGACTGGTTGTCGCCCTGCAACTCGGAGAGGACGGTGGCCGAACCGACCGTCGCGCAGGAGCGTGGTGCGTTGGGGGTGGATATCTGCCGGCCGCCAAGCTGCCAGCGCCGGCGGTGCAGGAGTTGTGAGCGCTCGGTTGCCTGAGCGGCTATTGAGCCGTTCTAGATCGCGCGCGGATTGGACGGGATTGGACGGGATTGGACGGGATTGGAGCGCAAACTCATTGGCCGTTGGTAGCGCTGGGAGGTGTCGTCACGCATCATCCGCATCGTTCCGTGCCCCAACATTGCACACCTATGGCACGCCGTCAAGCGCGCGCTTCGGAGATTTTCGGATTCGCAGGACGGCCGAGGCGCGCGTTGCGGCGCCGAATCGACTCGGCCAACGGATCCGTACGGATAGAATCCGTGCGGATGACCGCGGCGGGCGTCGCGAAGGTCCGGGAAACGGGCCGGACCGCCGTCGCGAACGTCGACGCCGTGGTGCGGTTGGTGCGGGTTGGTGCGGTGCGCTCCATTGCCTCGCGCGCCTTGGAAAAGATAGAGTCAGCGTCCAGGCTACCGCAGTGAGCACGCCACCCGCACACCCGCGCATTCCCTACGGCGAGGCCGACTTCAGGCGCATCCGCCTGAACCGGTGGCTGTACGTCGACAAGACCCGCTTCCTGCGCCGCCTGGAGCAGGAGCGCTACGCCTTCCTGATCCGCCCGCGCCGGTTCGGCAAGTCGCTGTGGGTGTCCCTGCTGGAGAACTACTACGACCGCTTCTGGGCGGACGGCTTCGCCGCCACCTTCGCCGGCACCGACATCGGGCAGCGCCCGACCGGGGAACAGAGCCGCTACGTCACCCTGCGCTTCAACTTCTCGATGGTCAACGACAAGCTCGAAACCCTGGAGCGGGAGTTCGAGACCTATTGCCACACGGAGCTGCAGGGGACGCTGGAGCGGCATCCCGACTTGTTTCCCGAAGCGGCGCTGCAGCGGATCCTCGCGCCGCCCTCCATCACCGCCAAGCTCGGGGTGCTGTTCCGGTACACGGGCGACCACGACATCGCGCTGTACGTGCTGATCGACGAGTACGACAACTTCGCCAACACGGTGCTCGCGCATCACGGCGCAGAGGCGTACCACTCGTTCACCCACGGCGGCGGCTTCTACCGCAACTTCTTCGCCACCCTGAAGGGCGGCGCGGACCGCAGCGGCGGTGGTCTGGAGCGGCTGTTCATCACCGGCGTGTCGCCGGTCACCATGGACGACGTGACCAGCGGCTTCAACATCGGCAAGAACATCAGCCTGCACCCGGACTTCAATGAGATGGTCGGCTTCACCGAACCGGAGGTGCGGCGTCTGGTGGAGACGTACCGCGACCTGGGCGTGTTCAACCAGGACGTGGATACCGCCATGGGCATCATGGGCGAGTGGTACAACGGCTACCGCTTCGCAGAGGAAACGGAGACCGATCTGTACAACACCGACATGGTGCTCTACTACCTCGACAACTCCATCCCGAACCGGCGCGTGCCGACGTACCTGATCGACACCAACGTACGCATCGACTACGGCAAGCTGCGCCACCTGCTGGTGGTGGGCCGGCAACTCAACGGCAACTTCGACCTGCTGCGCGACATTATCGGCGAGCAGCAGGTGGACACCCGCATCCAGCCCAGCTTCCCGCTGGGGCGCCTCACCGATCCCGAGAACTTCCTGTCGCTGCTGCACTACTTCGGACTGCTGAGCATCCGCGACGTGGTCGACGGCGTGCCGCGGCTGGCGATCCCGAACCAGACCGTGAAGCAGTTGATGTACGGCTACCTGCGCGATGGCTACCGTGACGTGGGGGTGTTCTCGGTCAACCTGTTCCGGGTCGAGCAGTTGCTGATGGGAATGGCCAACCGGGGCGAATGGCGACCGGTGTTCGACTTCCTGGGCGAGGCGATCACCCGGCAGACGGGCATCCGCGACTTCATCAGCGGCGAGAAGGTGGTGCAGGGATTCCTGGCCGCCTATCTGAGCGTGACCGACTACTATGTGTTCCGCTCGGAAGCGGAGCTGGGCAAAGGCTACGCGGATATCGCGCTGGAGCCGCAGCTGGCCCAGTATCCGCACCTGCGCCACGGCTATCTGATCGAACTCAAGTACCTGACACGCTCCGAGCGCTTGCAGCGCGGCGAGCCGGCGAACGAGACCGGCGTGGCGGCGGCGGTCGAGATGGCGACCGCGCAACTCAAGCGATATCTGGCCGACGAGCGGCTGGCGCGGCAGTTCCCGGGCGTACGTTTCATCGGCCTGATCGTGGTGTTCCACGGCTGGGAGATGGTGTTCTGCGACGCCGTGCGGCGGTGACCGCGTGGCGTGATAACCGGTTTGACGGGGAAAACGCGTAATACGTAGTTTTACGCGATGACCAAAACCGTCAAGAAGATCGGCAACTCACAGGGCATCATCTTCGATGTCGCCTCGATGGTCTTGGCGCGGCTCAAGGTGGGAGACCAGGTCGTCGTTTCCGTTCACGAAGGCGGTTCGATCATACTGACGCCGGTGCGTCCCGCTATCGATGCCGAGACAGCCGGCACCACGGCCAAACGCCTGATAGGTAACAATGCGGAGTTGTTTCGGCGGCTGTCGTGAGCATGCCGCTTGATTCGCCAGCTATATTGTGTCCATGTAATCGCGGAGTATGGAGACGGATTGCACCAGGCCGCCGCTCTCGAGCGCCGCCAAATGCTCCTCAGGCGATCGTGGTGGATTCCTCAACGCGGTGCGATGATCGCGAACCGCTGCGAGTACCTCTCCATGCCGTGCATCAAGGAGACCCAGGATGAACTCATCGGGATGCTGCGCCTCCAGCCCGTGCGGCGTCAATCTGTGCGCCGGAAAGTCACGCAGGTTCCGGGTTACAATCACATCCGCTTGGGCGCGGATCGCTGCCGCCAGGACGTGGCGGTCTCTCGGGTCGGGTAGATCAAGTCCTGGTATGAGGCTTTCGTAGCTGGAGACCAGGGCCTCGGGAAAGTGTTCGTCCATCGTCGATCTTGTCCGCTGCAGCTTGTCGGCGGTCAGTTCCGGGCGGTCAGAGAGAAGGTTTCGGATCCACTCGTCATGGATCTGTGCCGTCCACAGCGGTCTGAACAGGCCCCGATCCGCCAGACGCAACAAGATGTCCCGGACGCCCGCCGGATACAGGACATTGGCATCAAGCAGCGCCTTCCAGTGCTGCATTCGCTACTGCAGCCCAAGCTCTTGATCATAGGCAGTCAACTCGTTCAGCGCGTCCCGCCGGCGAGACTGGGTGGCACGACGATAGACGATGATATCTTCTGTTCGCACGCGCCGGTGCGACCCGACCTTGCGGCAGGGGATTTTGCCGTCATCGAGCAGTTGCACCAGATGAGTCCGCGACACTTGCAGGAGATCCGCAGCCTGCCGCGTGGTCAACTCGGCATGGACGGGCGTCAGCGTTACCCCATGGCCGCGCGCCATTTGGTCCAGGATCTCGCGGAGAAGCCGCATCGCCGGAGCGGGAAGCTGTACGGTCTCCGTCTCGACCATCCCGAACCGTACCGGCACCGGCTCGGAGCTGTCGTTCAGCGCCGCCAGCTTCCGGCTCGTGCGCGTAGCGAGCGCCACGTCTCGATCATCTGGCAACGTCGTGTCCGTGAAACTGACCGGCCCGTGATCATCCATCGAAGATCCTCCCCGTATCTGCATCCAACGTAACCGATAAATGTCACGAACGCAACAAGTGCCGTAAATTCCGTAAATGCCAATTCCGCATGGCGCACGCATGCGCCGTGGAGGCAGGATGCCCAGGTCGAACAGGACCTCGTCATCAGTCGGGCGATCGTCGAGATGTTCCGCGTCGAGGACATCGCCGACCGCCTCGCTTGCCACGGCGCACGACAACCAACGGAATACACCTCACAATGTCCCCCTCACCGTCCCAAGTGACCGTAGCCACCTCATTTCGGCTATCCTGGGCGGCATGCAATACCGTCCACTTGGCAACACCGGCCTGTCGGTCAGCGCCGTCGGTCTCGGCGGCGTGCCGCTGTCGATACCCGAGACGCGCCCCGACCAGGCAACTGCGATCAAGGTAATCCACTACGCAATCGACCAGGGCGTGACCTTCATCGATACCGCGGACAGCTACGGCCAAGGCGAATCGGACATGGGTCACAACGAGCGCCTGTTTCGTACCGCCCTGGCGCAGCTTGCAGCAGACGTGCGCGCGCGGGTGGTGGTGGCCACCAAGGGCGGCCACATGCGTACCGGCGGCGCCTGGATTCCCAACGGCCGCCCGGACTACCTGCGGCAGCAATGCGAGGCTTCCCTGCGCAACCTCGGCGTCGATTGCCTGGACCTCCTGCAGCACCACCGGCCCGATCACGACGTGCCGATCGCCGACAGCATCGGCGCGTATGCCCGCCTGCGCGACGAAGGCAAGGTGCGCTTCATCGGGGTCAGCGAGTACTCGGTCGCGCAGCTCGACGAGGCGCAGTCCGTGACCGAGATCGCCAGCACCCAGAATCAGTACTCGCTGGCGCACCGGCAACCGGAACAGGACGGCACCCTGGCCGCTACCGAGGCGCGCGGGCTGGCATTCATCCCCTGGAGCCCACTGGGCGGCATCGCCGCCCCGCCGCATGGGGCGCGTGATCTGGCTCGACGGCACCCCGCGGTTACGCGCCTCGCCGAGCGCCACGGCGTGAGCCCGCAGCGACTGGTCGTGGCCTGGCTGCTGGCCAAGGGGCCGCACGTGCTGGTAATCGTCGGCGCCAGCCGGGCCGCCAGCATCGAGGACTCGGCGCGCGCAGCCGAACTCGAACTCGATGCCGGCGACATCGCCCAGATCGACGCAGCAACCGCCTGACCCGCCTGACCTGACTGCCTGACCTGCCTGACTAACAGGGGTTGATAAGGCCCCCATAGTGCGCGACACTTCGCGGCTATCGTGGCCGGGTGTCAGCTCCGGCACGGGAGACAGCACACGATGAGCAAGCAACAACGGCCAGCCAGCCAGGCCACGTCCGCGGGACAGTGGGTTTCGTACCGTCCGGAGATCAAGGTGCTCGACTGCACCATCCGGGACGGCGGTCTGATGAACGATCACCGGTTCAGCGACGACACCGTGCGCGCCGTGTACGAAGCGTGCGTGCAGGCCGGCGTGGACTACATGGAGATCGGCTACATCAACTCACGCGAGCAGTTCCCGCCCGGCCAGTTCGGCCCGTGGAAGCACTGCCGGGAGGACGACATACGGCGCATCGTCGGCGACAACGACTCGCCGACCAAGCTGTCGGCGATGGCGGACGCAGAAAAGAGCGACTACCGCGAGGACATTCTTCCCAAGTCGGAGAGCGTGCTCGACATGATTCGGGTGGCGACCTACATCCACCAGATTCCGCTCGCGCTCGACATGATCAAGGACGCGCACGACAAGGGCTACGAGACCTCGCTCAACCTCATGGCCCTGTCCACCGTGCCGGAACGGGAACTCAACGAGGCGCTGCACTTGGTGGCGCGTTCGGAAGCGGAAGTGATCTGCATCGTCGACAGCTTCGGCGCGCTGTATGGCGAGCAGATCGACGACTACATGGACAAGTTCAGCAGTTACGCCCTGCCGGCCGGCAAGGAAGTGGGCATGCACGCCCACAACAATCGGCAGTTGGCGTTTGCCAACACCATCCAGGCCACCGTCAGGGGCGCCAACCGGCTGGACGCCAGCATGGCCGGGCTCGGGCGCGGCGCCGGCAACTGCCCCATGGAGCTGCTGCTCAGCTTCCTGCACAATCCGAAGTTCCGCCTGCGCCCGATCCTGCATTGCGTGCAGCACCACATCGAACCGATGCGCGAGCAACTCAAGTGGGGGTTCGACTATCCCTACCTGATCACCGGGGTGCTCAACCAGCATCCGCGCGCCGGCATCGCGTTCAACGAATCCAAGCATCGCGGCGACATCATCAGATTCTACGACTCCCTCGAACACGAGGACTGAGTTAGCGCCGCTGCGCGGGGAGGATCCGCGCGGACAAGCTGGGTTGATGCCGATTCCGTCTCGCCATCCAATTCTGATACACGCATCGCATCGCTTGGAGACGCTGGCGGCGGGTCTGGCCGACGAGATGCGTCGGCGACCCGGCGACCCGCTGCTGGCCGAGCGCATCGTGGTCCCGCATCCGACCTTGGGGCAATGGCTGCGGCTGCAACTCGCCACCGAGCTTGGTGTCGCGGCACACCTGCACATCGAGCTCCCGGCCGAGTTCGCTTGGGCGGCCATGCGCGAGGCGGTGCCTGCGCTGTCCGCGGTGCCGGTGTTCGAACCGGCGTATCTGCGCTGGCGGATTTTCGAACGGCTGGGCCGCTGGGACAGCGACGACGAGATTGCGCACTACCTGGCGGACGGCGATTCCCGCAAGCGGTTCGAGTTGGCGGACCGGCTGGCGATTGCGTACGACCGTTGCCTCGTGTTCCGGCCCGACAGCATCCGGGCGTGGCAGGCGGGCGAGTCGCCGCAATGGCACGGGCGGCTGTGGGCGGAGTTGGCAGCCGACCACGTGCCTGGGCCGCAGGTGAAGGGCCGGCATTGGATCGACGCCCTTGACGTCTACCGTAACGCGCTGATCGGCCAAACGGCGCGTCCGCGGGTGAGTTTCTTCGCCGTCGCCACCATGTCGCCGTCATTCTTGCAGATGCTCCACCTTGCCAGCGCGGTGATGGACATCCACCTGTTCCTGCTCAGCCCGCGCCGGGATTTCTGGACCCACGTTCCGTCGCGCACAGCGGGCGGCTACTACGCCGAGGAGAACGAGCTGTTGGAGGCCTGGGGCAGGCCGGCACGCGACGTGCAAGCCTTGTTGCGCGGCCAGCAAGCAGCCGTTGTGGCGGACCAACCCGCGGCGCACGACCAGCCATCCGCCGACACCGGCCTCGGCACCCTGCAGGCAGATATCTTTGGCGCCCCGGCACCATCGGCGCAATCGGCACCCTCGGCGCCCTCGGCGCCACTCGCCCCGGACGACTCCATTCAGGTCCACGTCTGCCACTCGCCGGCTCGCGAAGTCGAGGTGCTCCACGACCGGCTGCTCGGCTTGTTCGACCACTATCCCGACATCCAACCAGCGGACGTGCTGGTGCTGACGCCTGACCTCGACACTTATGCGCCGATCATTGCGGCGGTGTTCGGCGCCGCGGACCGGATCCGCTTCCAGATCGGCCGCCGGCGGTTCAACGAAGGTGCCGCGTTGACCGCGTTCCTCGACCTGCTGCAACTGCCCGGCTCGCGCTACACCGCCAACGCGGTGCTGGCGCCGTTGCGCGCGGCCTCGGTACGCGCCTGCTTCGGCATCGGCGAACATGACCTGGAGGGCATCCGCGATGCCGTGCGGCGGGCGGGCATCCGCTGGGGCCTCGACGCCGCCCACCGTACGGAACTGGACGTGCCCGCCTCGCCCAACCACAACTGGCACCACGGCTTGCGCCGGCTGCTGCTCGGCTACGCCATCGATGCCGACGCCGACGCCGACGTGCTGCTCGACAACATCACCCCGTGCGCCCTGGACCGTTGGGGCTTTCGCACCGGCGCCGCCGACTACGAACGTCTTGGCCGCTTTCTGCGCTACTGCGAATTGACGTTCGCGCTCGATGACTGGTCGCAGGCCGCGCACCGGCCGAGCGAGTGGGCGGCGACATTGCGCACCGATGTGCTGGCCCGCTTCTTTGGTGACGCAGACCGGGGCTCGACTCCCGAAGTGAGCCGGGAACTGGGCACCGTGGCGCGGCTGATCGATGCCTTCGCAACCGAGTGCGACAACGCCGGCACCACTACCCCGGTGCCATTCGAAGTGCTCCGCGACGTGTTGAGCGAACACGCGGCGGCGACAACCCGCGGCGTACCGCGATTGGCAGACGGCGTGACCGTGACCGGCCTCACGCTGGGACAGGCACTGCCCGCCAAGGTGGTGTGCGCCGTGGGCATGAACGACGGCGCCTTCCCGCGCCGGCCGCCCGCCACGCCGTTCGAATTCCTCACCCGCCTGTTCGGCGAGGACGCGCGCCAACTCGGCGACCGCGACGTGCGCGACGACGACCGCTTCGCGTTCCTGGAAGCGGTCCTGGCGGCGCGCCGCTATCTGCTGCTCACCTATACCGGCCGCGACCTGCAGGAGGACAAGCCGACACCGCCATCCGTGGTAGTGAGCGAGTTGACCGAATACCTCGACCGCCGGTTCCCTGACGCCGCGGGCGCAGGCGACTCGGGACGTTGGCAGACACGCCACCCCCTGCAGCCGTTCAGCCCCCG
This sequence comes from Spirochaetia bacterium, assembly GCA_965262935.1. Taxonomy (GTDB): domain Bacteria; phylum Spirochaetota; class Spirochaetia; order SZUA-6; family Bin103; genus Bin103. The sequence continues at coordinate 5,751,187 of OZ253572.1, forward strand.
ATATTTCCGGCCAGACGAGCCCGCCCTGTTCAGCTACTCCGCGCCGATGGCCGCGGCGGCCACGGCACTCGGCGGCGCCGGCGGCGTGCCCGACCGGTTCGGCGGCGAACTTGGTGCCACGCCTACCGCGCCGGAAATCGAGCTCGAGGATCTGATTCGCTTCGCGGTCAGTCCGTCCAGGCACTTCGCGCGCCGCCGGTTGGGGTTGCACCTCGACGTACGCGACGACGAGTTGGACGATGACGAGCCGTTCCATCTCGACGCCTTGCAGGCGTGGCAGTTGAAAAGCGACCTGGCCGATTGGGGCAAACCCAGCGAGGTTCGCGCTGCCCGGCTCGCCGCCGCCAGCGGGCTGCTGCCGCCCGGCAACATGGCGGACATCCAGCACCGGGAGTCCGCCGACGAGGTCGCCAGACTCCAGGAAGCCTTGCAGCCCTACGAGGATCACAACGCCACGGCCGAGGTGGACGCCGTGATTCACGACAGCCGGGTAGTCGGTGTCGTAAAGCTGTTCCACGGCGAAAAGAACGAACTCGTGTGGTGGCGAATCGGCGCCATCCGAGCGAAGGACCGGATCGCGGTATGGCTGAGCCTGCTGGCCCTTACCGGCACCCGCGATTGCCGGCTGACCGCCTGCCTGTTCGGCAGCAAGAACGGCGAATCCAGCACGCTGGCAGGGCCATCGCCTGCAAGAGCCCGTGAACTGCTTGACGATTGGGTCACCGCCTGGCACGAAGGCCAGCGCAGACCGTTGCCGTTCTTCGCCGAGACCTCGTGGGCGTGGGCGGCGAAACAGTCATCGACGGCCGTCGCTTCCGCTTGGTCCGGTATGCCATGGAGCGAAGGCAACGACGCCGTCCATCAGATGATCTTCGGAGACGAGCCCGTTGACAACTCGTTCAAGGACCTCGCCAGCCGCCTGCTCGGTCCGTTGCGGGACGCCACATCATGAACAACGCAAGACCGACGCCGCTCACCGCGCCCCTGGACGGCCGCCTGCTCGTCGAGGCCAGCGCCGGTACCGGCAAGACATACACGCTCACCACGCTCGCCGCGCGCCTCGTCGTCGAGGCCGGCCACCGCATCGAGAGCCTGCTGATCGTCACCTTTACCGTCGCCGCCACCGGCGAACTGCGCACCCGCATCTGGCAGACCCTGTACGCCGCGCGCGACGCCGTTCGCGACGCCACGGCCGCGGCCAACGACCAGGCGCGCGAGTTGGCAGCGCACTGGCGACGCGCCGGAATCGCAGACGCAGAGGCCGAGGCCCGGCTGACGCGCGCCATCCGCGACTTCGACCGCGCCAACATCACCACGATCCACGGCTTCTGCCAGCGCGCGCTGGCGGAATTCGCACTCCACGCCGGGCTCCCGTTCGTGTTTGCCGTAAGCGGCGACGCGGCGCTGGAAGTGGAGTCCGCCACGCGTGACTTCTGGCGGCGGCGCATGGTGCAGGAGCCGGTTGCGCTGCTGGAGTATGCAAAACAGCAGAAGTTCGTGCTCGATGAGGCCGCCACCTGGACCGGGCAGCACCATGCGAAGCCAAGCGCCGTTCGGCCGGAGGCAGGTTCTGATGACTCCGTGCAGAGCAGCGAACCAGAACAGGAGACATGGATGCAGGCGTTCAGAGCGACGCACGACGCCTGGGTCGACCCCGCCCAGCGCCGGACGTTCGACGAGGTGATAGAGCACTACCAGTGGAAGAAGAAGCGCAAGGATGAATCGGTATGCAGGGCGGTGATCGAAGCCTTGGACGCCAACGATCCCGGCCTGCTGTCCTTGAAAGACGCCGGCTACTTCGCGCCAACGTCGCTGGCCGACAAGCTGTTCAAGAAGAACCCGCCGCCGGATATCCCTCTGTTCGCTTGCTTCGAACGGCTGGGCGCAGCGGCAACGGAGCTCGGCGAGGTCTGGCTGAGCGGTCAGCGCCGCGGCCTGCTTGCGAGCGCCAGAGAGACGCTGCACCGCGGCACCTGGACCGCGCGGAGCTTGAGCTTCGATGCCCTGCTGACACAACTGCACCGCGCCCTTGCCGGCGCCGGCGGTGACGCGCTGGCGGCGCGCATGCGGGCCCGGTACCCGGTGGCTCTGATCGACGAGTTCCAGGACACCGACCGGCTGCAAGCGGAGATCTTCGAGAAGATATACGCGGCCGGCGGGTTGATCGTGGTCGGTGACCCCAAGCAGTCGATCTACCGCTTCCGCGGTGCCGATGTGTTCGCCTACCTCGATGCCAAGACGCGAGTAGCGGCCGGGCATTCGCTGGATCTGACCGTCAACTACCGATCCCAACCCGCCCTGGTGCGCGCCGTGAACGCTGCGTTCGGGAGGGACGATCCATTCCTGCTGCCGGGGATCCACTTCGAGGCTGCGCACGCCGCGGCACACGATGTTGGCGCCTTGTGCGTGCTGGACGCGGAACACGACCCGAAACCGTTTCAACTACACCTGTTCCTGGATAACGACGGCAAGAGGTGGAATAAAGGGGATCTGGAGCGAGTAGCGGCAGAACACGCGGCGGGCCGGATTGTCCGGCTGCTCGAACTCGGCGCCGCGGGCAAGGCCTGGGTGCGCCGCGCGGCCGGTCCGGCAGCCGGTATACCCCTGGTGGCCGGCGACATAGCCGTGCTCGTTCGCACCGGCAAGCAGGGCCAAGCTGTCGCGCACGCGCTGCGGCAGGGTGGCGTGCGCACGGTCGAACTGGGCACGGACAGCGTTTTCGACAGCGCCGAGGCAAAGGACGTGCACCAACTGCTGCACGCGCTCGCCGCCGACGAGACCGACTACAACGCCGCCGCCCGGCTGCGCGGCGCACTGGCCGGCGACCTGTTCGGGCTGGACCTGCACGAGATCGACCGGTTGCAGGAGGACGATCAGACGTGGGCGGACTGGAACGACTACGCCCGCGAGTGGCGCGGGATTTGGGCCAGACACGGCATCGCCAGTCTGCTGCGCCATCTGCTGTTTGCCGACCACCCGGCGTGCGCCACCAATCTGCTGGCGTATCCGGACGGGCCGCGCCGCCTGACCAACTTCCTGCACCTCACCGACCTGCTGCACGACGCCGAGACTCGCGACCGGCTATCGCGGCGCGGTCTGATGGACTGGTTCGCGCACTTCAAGGCGCAACCGGAACGCGGCGGCGAAACCGCGCAGCTTCGCCTGGAGAGCGACGAGAACCTGGTGAAGATCGTCACGGTACATCGCGCCAAGGGACTGGAGTTTCCCGTGGTGTTCTGCCCGTTCGCCTGGTTCGGTCATCGACCGACCACCGAGACTACCGCCGAATACTACGATGCGAACGCCAACACGCCGGTGCTGGATGTGCGGCCATCGCCGGCGGCCATCGACAGGCAGCATGACGAACAGCACTCTGACGAACTGCGTTTGCTGTACGTGGCGCTGACCAGGGCGCAGTACCGCTGCGAGGTCACCTGGGCGTGGGCGAGGGACGGAGAACACTCGCCGCTTGCCTGGCTGCTGCACGGCCAGGAAACCCGCGCAGCCAGCGAGCGCCATGTGCGCGGCTTGAGCGCGGCCGACTGGCTGGCGGAGGTGCGGCAGTTTGGTGAGCGAGCGGCGGACGAAGTCTCGATGAGCGTAGCGGCTTCCGCTCCCACGCCCCCGGTCGCGCCGGTAGCCGCCGCCCGCCCGAAAGCGCAATCCCTGGCCGCGCGCCGACTCGGTCGCCAACTCGCACGCGTTCGTCAGTTGACCAGCTACTCCGCGCTCACGTCCGGTGTCGGCGCCGGCGACGTGGAGTCCCCGGGCGAGAACGAAGAAGATGACGCCTCGTACATCGACCCGGAGCCGGCACCGGACGACGTTCGCAACGAATTCACCTTCCCCGCGGGCAGCCGGCCCGGCAACTGCCTGCACGAGATCCTGGCGAACCTGCTGCAACCGGACAGCGATCCGGACGGCGTCTGCCGGGACGCCCTCGCCAAGTTCGGCATCGACGCCGAGTGGACCGAGGTAGCGCGCACGCTGGTGTCGAATGCCTTGTACACCCCCCTGCACCCCGGCGGCGACGGAACCGCTGGTGCCGGGGACACCTTCCGCCTCGGCGACGTCGACCGGCCGGTCGCGGAGATGGAGTTCCATCTGCCGGTCCGCGGCTTCCGGCGCGAGCATCTCGCCCGGGTGCTCGAGGCGCACGGATACGACCCGGCGCTCGGCGACGGAGCCGGCGAAATCAACGGGTTCCTGAACGGCTACATCGACGTCGTCGCACGCGCCGGCGGCCGCTGGTACGTGGTGGACTACAAGTCGAACTGGCTCGGCGACGACTTGGCCGCATACTCGTCCGAGGCAATCGGGCGGGCCATGGCGCAGCACGGCTACCACCTCCAGTATCTGCTGTACCTCACCGCGCTGCACCGCCTGTTGCGGATACGCCTGCCCGACTACGACTACGACCGCCACGTCGGCGGCGCGTTCTACCTCTTCCTGCGCGGCATGCGCCCCGACGCGCCCGGCAGCGGCGTCTATCGGGATCGTCCATCGCGCGCCTGCATCGAGGCGATCGACGCTTGCTTCCGAGGGGGCGACTCGTGAGGGCCGGGGATCAGCTCCAGGTGCTCACGGAAGCCCGCGTGCTCGCGGACATCGACCGCTTCTTCGCCCTGTCGCTGGCGGACCTAGGCGCCGGCCCGGAGGTGGTGCTGTCCGCGGCGGCGGTGAGCGCCATGCACCGGGCCGGTCACACCTGCCTGCCGCTCGCCGAGGCCGGCAAGCCGCTCGCGGAGATCGTGGAACGGCCATCCTCGGAAGACGGCGAGGAAGTGCCGGAGCACGCGCGCGCGATCCGGTTGCCGGAGCGTGCGGCCTGGCGCGCCGCGCTCGCGGCCAGCCCGGTGGTACTGAGCGGCGCCACCGACCCACCGCGTCCGTTGGGCTTGGACTGCGACCGCCCACCACGTCCGTTGGGCTTGGATCGCGACCGCCCACCAACTCCGTTGGGCTTGGACTGCGACCGCCCACCATGTCCGTTGGTGCTGGACCGCGACCGGTTGTATCTGCACCGCCTGTTCGAAGCCGAATCCGGACTTGCCGCGCGCCTGCACGCGCTGGCCGCGGACGTGACCCCGTGCGACCTCGGCGATGCACTCGCCCGCGTGTTCGGCGCCGCCGCCGACCAGGCGACCATGGCCGCGGCCACAGCGGCCGTCGAACGGCGCCTGTGCATCGTTACCGGCGGCCCCGGCACCGGCAAGACCACGCTCGCGGCGAGCCTGATCGCGCTGCTCGCACATCTCGGCATCGCCCAAGCGCAGCGCATCGGACTGGTGACGCCAACCGGCAAGGCGGCGGCGCGGCTGCAGGAAGCGGTCAACACCCAACTCGACGAGCGCGATCTGCGCGCCAGGGTACCGGCGCTCGCCGACTTCACGCCCGCGGCCGGCACCATCCACCGACTGCTGACCAGGCCCGATCTGCGCCTGGACGCGCTGGTGGTGGACGAGTGCTCAATGGTCGACCTGCCGTTGATGAACCGGCTGATCGCCGCGCTGCCCGCTGCGTGCCGGCTCATCCTGCTCGGCGACACCGACCAGCTCGCTTCCGTGGAGCCCGGCTCCGTGTTCAGCGACTTGTGCGCCGCGGGCAGCGGCTCGCCATTGGCCCCGTGTATCGTGCGCCTCACCCGAAGCCACCGCTTCGCTGTCGACCAGGGCATCGGGCTGCTGGCCGCCGCGGTCGTTGGCGGCGACGCCGAGGCGGCCCTCGCCACCCTCAACGACCCGCGCGAAGGGCAGACCGAACGGCAGCCGCTGGCCAGCGCCGCCGCGTTCGACCGCTTTGCCATGGCATGCGCCGACGAATGGAACGGACATATCAAGACGCTGCGCGCGGCATCGGCAACCGCGCCCGCGTTCCCCTCGCGCCGTGTCCTGTGCGCGCATCGGCGCGGGCCGTTCGGCGTAGGCCGCTTCAACCGCCTCGTCGAACGCGGCCTGCGCGCCCGTGGCGTGTTGGAGAGCGACGAGTTCTACGTCGGCAGGCCGATCATCGTGACCCGCAACGACCGTCAGACCGGCCTCTCCAACGGCGACACCGGCGTCGTGGTGGGCGCGGCCGGGGGGCGCCGCCAAGTCTGGTTTCCTGACCTTGCCGGCGGCGCCGAACGGTTCCTGCTGGCACCGTCGCGGCTGCCCGAACACGAGAGCTTCTTCGCCCTCACCGTGCACCGCGCGCAGGGCTCCGAGTACGACGAGGTGGTGTTCATTCCCGGCGACCCGGAATCGCGCGTAAGCACTCGGGAGTTGTTCTACACGGCGGTGACCCGAGCGCGGCACAAGGTAACGGTGCTCGCGGACGCGGATGCGGCGAGCACTGCGGTGCAGCGCACCACATCCCGCGCCACCGGGCTGTCGGACCGGCTTGCTCAGCCCTTTACGGAATAATCATTTACAGGATTTTTGTTCCCTGAACCGGCTGGAACGGCTTAGCTCAACCGGTCGCGGCGTGCTCCCGTCCGCCGGTGCTCAAGATCGTACTTGGTAATGGTTCCATCGGACCTCAAGCCGGCAACGAATGGTGGCGATATTCGCTGTGCGAATGCACGCATAAGAGGGGCTGTATCTACGAGAAAGCGTGCCCCGTATGTTCCATTGTAGTTCTTGTTGCGAATCACGATCAAGCGCGCCCGGTACTCGATGACTGTATCGATAATGTAGTCACGATAGAGGATACCCTTGTCTCGCGTGATCGCGACCCATCCACTATTGCCCGCCAGTTTGATCCACTCTTCATCTGGAGCATCATCTGGAAAGTGTTCGTCATGCGCCTCCACCGGTATGGAAGCCGCACGATAAGCAGCAGCGATACCGCGGCTCCCCAGGCTTCGATCTATGAAGAATACGGTTTGTTCAGGCTGCCGATTGACACCATCGGATCGCTTCTTCGATCTCTCCGGGTTCCCGCTTGTAGTCATAAGCCAAGTCATTAACGGAATCGCCTGCTACGAACCTCTCGGAAATCACTTGCAATGGTATCCCAGTCCCCTTCAGAACTGGGCGGCCGCCAGCAAGATTAGGATCAACGATGGCTATTTCAGGTTGCTCGTCGCCGCGAGGAAACAGGCGTAACCTAATCGGGATGCCGCCGCGGTCCCTTACAATACGGTTGAAAACATCCTCCATAAGAGGCCGCATCTCTTGCTGGCCGCCTCTGCTGGCATTGATCAAGGCCCCCACCCGCTCGACAAATATGTCGAGGCCGTCAGTCTGAAGTTCGTAACTGATGAGCGGATGGGTGCTTTCCGACAACTCACGCGCGATGGCAATCAAGTGGTCTTGGGCCACCCGCACCTTTGGAAGCGGAATTTTGTGCTCGCGCCGGATCGATGAGAGTACGTGCAACTCTGCAAGATTGAGAAAAGATAGAAGGGTGGGCCTACGGTGGTAGTCAGGTATCGCAATGACCGGCTTGTGGTCGTGTCGCCCCTTTGCCCAATAACGCACCGTGGCCGAAGGAATGCACAAGCACTGCGCTACCTCTGATACCGTATACGATGGCAGATCACGGTAATCCGGCACACAAACACCTCTGCTCGCAAAGGGGACAGCGTCACCCGGCCCCTCAAGATCAAGTTCACCATACTCGTCACGGTTGGCAGGCGTCAACACTCCTCACGCTCTATCGCGGGACCAGCGGCACGCCGTCGGGGCGGCGGCGGCGGTGGGGGGTGTGGTGGTTGCCGGCGAGCAGGTCGGCGGCGGTCCAGCCCAGCTTGCCGTGGCGGATCACGCCGTAGCGCACCCTGCCCTCGTCACCGATCCGGCTGTGTCCAGCCGTTCCACACCGGTTCACCGAATATTTACCACTGGCCGGCACTGGCCGGCGACCAACGCAGACGAACTCAACGCCGCTGTGCTCGGTCCTACACATCCTCTCGTCCGCGGTCCTCCGGCACGTGGCGTCGGTGCTAGTCGCCGGGTGCCGGGAACTGACTGTTATCCGTCCTGCACCTCGCCGAGTGCCCTGTCGAGCAAATCGGTGACACCCAGCGTGAGCGCCCCGTGGCGCAGGTAGGACAGGTCGAGCCGGCGGCCCTGCACACCGATGATCCCGAGGATGTCGCGCCATTGACGGTCAGAAACCTCGTTCCCGAGGCGGTACCAGCGCAGCTTCTGCAGCAAGATGTCCTCGGCAGCATAAATGTACAGATAGCGATCGGGTCCGGAGGCGACCTGCATCTTCACGCGGCGCTCCATCTGCTCGTCGTCGACCGCCGTGCCGCCGAGGATGAACAGGTCCACCTTGGTTGCCGTCTCGCGATGGATCAGGTTGACGCTCGACCGCGCTTGAATCGCGCTGCGCAGGGTTTCCTCGTCAGCGTAGAATCCTTCTCCAAGATTGGCCAGGAAGGGCTCCACGTCCGTCTGTGTCAGGGCAACCACCAAGTCCACGTCCAAGGTGGATCGAGGCTCACCGCTCACCGAACTCGCCAGGGATCCGCCTACCAGATACCGGACTCCGCAACGCTCCAGCGCGGCCGCTACTTGTAGCGCCACCTGTAGCGGCGCCGCGGGCTCCATCAGGAGTCGAGCAAGTCCGCCACCTCGGGGTATACGCGAACCGCCAGCCGCGGCCCGAGCTTGAGCATGGCGAGACGCAACAGACATTCGCGCTCGGAGGCGTGCGGGTGGCGCTGCCGGATACCGGCCAGGGCCAATGCCTGAGTGGCCAGGCTCAGGCCATCTACGGCGCGTGCCTTTTCGAGCGGTGACATCCGCCGCCAGAGGTCGATCTGCAGCCGTTCCATCTCGGGCGACGAATCGAGACTCAGCATCCCGTGATCCACCGGCTACAAGAGCGGCACGCCGGCGGGGCGGCGGCGGTGGGGGGTGTGGTGGTTGCCGGCGAGCAGGTCGGCGGCGGTCCAGCCCAGCTTGCCGTGGCGGATTACGCCGTAGCGCACCCTGCCTTCGTCCGCGAAGGAACGAACGTCCGGCAGGTCGAACCAGAGGCGCAGCAGCAGGCGTTTACGCTCCTCGTCGGCGACCGGGTCGTGGGCGGCGCGGCCGTGGAACACGGTGTAGTTGTTCATCCACGCGATCTCGCCCGGATGCAGGGGAAACGAGAAGGCGTGCGCGGCCGCGGTGGCGCGGATGAACTCGAACATCTCCAGGTCTTCCTCGGTGAGCGGCATGCCGGCGCGCTCCATGCCCTTCCTGATCCAGGCCACGTTGAAGCGGCAGGTCACCGTGCCGGCGGCGGCGCTGAACACCGGCACCCGATAGTCGGACACCGGCGCTTCGCCGGGCGCTTCCTCCTCCATCCGGGTCCAGGGGTAGCCTTCGTACAGGCGGGCCAGCCACTCCGGGTGCCGGCGCAGGATTTCGTTGTACACGGTCATCGAGCTGGCCGCCAGGCTGGGCGGATCGTCGGGCGCCTGGCGAATGCAGGTGCGCTCCAGGCGCTGGGGGCGCTCACCGGCTCCAGCCACGGGGTGCCGCTGGCGTCGCGGACCGGCTGCAGCCACGGGGCGCCGGCGCCGCCGCCATCCGCAGCGCCGCCCGCGGAGGTGGTCACTCGACCGAGCCCTACGGTCATTCGACCGAACTCTCCGCCAGCCCGAACCGCTCGCGCAGTCCGTCGAGCGAGAAGTCCGCGCCGCGCACGAAGTCGATCATCTCCTGCTCGCGGGCGACCACCTCCGCCGCCGCCCGCGGCAGATCGGCGGCGATCTGCAGCGGAATCTTCACCACGCCGTTGGCATCGCCGTGGATCAGGTCGCCCGGCACTACCTCCACCTCGCTCACCACCACGGGAATGTTCACGTCGACCACCTGGAAGCGGCCGTGCGCGGGCGTCATGCCCGGTGCGAAGTAGTGGAACCCCAGTTCCCCTACGCCCTCAAGGTCGCGGATGCCGCCGTCGGTGACCAAACCGATCGCGCCCAAGGCGTGGGCGGTGTTGGCCATCACGTCCCCGCAATGGCAGGCGTGCGAATTGCGCGGCGAGATGTCCTTGAACACCAGCACCGCCGGCTTGGGGGCCGCTGCAACCGCCTCCCACAGGCGCAGCATCGGCGCCCGGGTGAGATTCCGCGACGGGGTCATGGAATCGACCGTGGCGGTGACCGCGTAGCCGAGCATCACGCCGAGGTCCGGGAACTGGCAGCGGATATTCCAGCCCATGAATCCCTCCGAGTCGCGCCGCACCTCGAACGGCTCGATGGCGTTGCAGATGGTGGGCGTGTCGATGTCCTTGAGGGCCTCGAACTGCTGCGGGGTAAGCATGCCGGCAGCATGGACTACCACGGCACGAGCGCCAAGCCCGCATAGCCCGCATAGCAGCGTCAGACGATCGGCCGCCGGCCGCTGATCGGTCTCAAGATTTTCACATTCGTGCTCAGGCACATCCTGCTTCGTTCACGAACCGCCGCATACCCGTCCGCCCAAATTCTTTTCAGTTCGGGATCGGAGGGTTCCGGGGAAACATCTCGCGTTTGTTCCCAATGGGCCATGTCATCGTACCGCGTCAGCATATAGATGCGTCTTTCGGGCGCGATGATCGATATCCACTGTCCCAGCGGCATGTGCCTCAAGCCCGTTTCAGCCCAGTGCCACCAGCGCTCTTCAGACAGGTGCACCAACCGGTCAACGTCGTTGTCACGGACCTCGAACGTCCTTACCGTGTAGATCCCCGGATTGTCCGACGTATCATCCTTCGTCGGATAACGCCGCGTGAGAAGCCGCAAAGCGATCACGTTCGTATCTTTGACCAACGCGGCGCGTCCCGAGGAGGCGTCTGAAGGCCTTGCCCAGTTGCGAGTTTCCTGCCATTGGGCGAGGCTGTCGTAACGGGTTATCGCCAAGATCCTTTCTGGACCACCCAAAACGACCGACCATAACCCAATGGGTCGTGCCCCATTTTTTTCGAGATCAGGCCAGATTCGCTCCTCGCTAATGTTGACAAACTCGGCGTGATCCTTCCGCTCTACATGAAAGCTCTCCAGGGTAAAGATCACGTCTTCGGTCCTCTTTTTTTCAATTTCTGCCGCGGCGCGCTTGGTACGTCTGCCTCAGCAGCCAGGCGCCGATCTTGCCGGACAGGTCGTCGCGTACCGATCGGCAGCCCGGGTCGCCGAATAGATTATTCATCTCCTGGGGGTCGCGCTGCAGGTCGTAGAGTTCGCCCTGGCCCGCGTCCGCGGCGCCGGAGCGCCGCCAGAGGTTCAGCTTCCAGCGGTCCTGGCGCCACATCGTCCCGAGCATCGGTTCGCCGTCGTAGCCGTTGGCGGACAGGGTGTCGCGTCCCATGTGCATGCTGGCCGCATACCCGCGGCGGCGGAGCGCGTCGACGTCCAACACGTTGATCCCGTCCGGCATCCACGACCGCACCTGCCCAGGGTCGACGCCGGCCTCCAGCAGGCAGGTGGCAGCCAGGTCATGCAACTGGCAGGGCGCGTCGACAGACCCGCCCGCCGGCCAATCTGCCGCCGTGCCCGGGCGGCGGATGATGAGCGGCACCCGCGTGCAGGCCTCGTAGAAGAACGGCCCCTTCGCCCAGATGCCATGGTCTCCGATCATGTCGCCGTGGTCGCTGGTGAATATCACGATCGTATCTTCAGCCAACCCCGACTCATCGAGGCAGTCGAGCACCCGACCGATCTGCCGATCGATCAGGGCGACCGCCGCGTGGTAGCCGATGCGCCAGCGATGCATGATCTCGGGGTATGGCACCGGGCCGTACTTCGCCACGTAGCGGCGCAGGTAGTCGTGCATGTAGCTGTGGGCACCGTAGCGCTGCAACGCATCCGTGCGCCGGTCGAAAGACTCCTCAGCCGCCACCGGCGCAGGCAGCTTGTCGATGTCGAGGAGTTGCTCGATCTCGCTCGGGTGGTTCCAGTAGGGGTTGTGCGGATCGAACACGCTGTAGCAGAGGAAGAACGGCTTCGACCGATCGCGTCCCGCGGTGAGGAATTCGTTGCAACGCTCCGCGGCCCAGGTCGTCAGGTGAGCTGAGACGGGGGTGTCACCCACCATCGCCCGCTCCTCGCCGAGACGCGCAAGGTAGACCGGGTCACGGTCCGCCAACCAGCGGTGGTAGGCGTTCATGGGAGTGAAGTGCGTGAATGGCGCCATGCACCATTCGTAGACGCGAAAACCGTCGTGCGGATGGCGGTGCTCGGCCTCCCGGTCGGCCCGCTGCAGATGGAGCTTGCCGACGAGGGCGGTGTCGTAGCCGGCGGTCGCCAGCCGTTCGGCGAACGACACCTCCTCCGGCGGCAGGCAGTCGTGGTTGTTGAAGCAACCGTGCCCAGGCAGGTGTTTGCCGGTCCAGAAGCTCGCCCGGCTCGGCGAGCAGACCGGATTGTTCACGTAACAGGCGTCATAGCGCACGCCCTGCTCGGCCAGGCGGTCGAGGTTCGGCGTATGCACGCCCGGCACGCCGTAGCAGCCCAGAGAATCCCAGCGCTGCTGGTCGGTCATGAAGACGAGAATGTTCGGTTGAGTCGACACGGTCTCTCCGTGACACGCAAGACGATGAAATCGCAGCCGCGGCATCGCTTGCTGGTCGGCATTTTCGGGTCAGTGGCCATGGGAATTCGTCACGAGAGGGTAGCTGGCCCAGGGCTGCGGCGAGGCAAGTCTCCTACTTCGCTTACTTCGCTACTCGAAGTTGCTGTCATCCCCGACTCGCAGTATAGTGACTTGCTGGCCGCGTGCCTCGTCGATCGGAAGACAATCGTGGGGCACCGTCGAGCCACAGGAGGAATCATGAAGACAACCGCACTGATGGCGGCGCTGATGGTCAGCGTCTCGTTGGCCTTTGCGGGCGGAAGCGGCGAGGGCGCCAGTCAGACGACCGATGCCGACACCGCCGCGGCGCAGAGCCAAGCGTTGGGCTTGTACCCCGAGCACTTCCAGTTCGCCACCCTCACCGAGTTCGAGCAGGCAACCGGCACCAGCATCACCGGGTTCGGCGAGGCACCCATGCTGGCCGAGATGGTGGCGCGCGGTGAACTGCCCCCGGTAGAGGAACGGCTTCCCGTGGAGCCCCTGGTGGTCGTCCGTAATGCGATCGGCACGTACGGCGGCACCCTGCGAACCGCCCACGATGGGACTGCTACCGCGGTGATCCAGACCATCAACAAGTTCCTGGAACAGATGCCCTACACGTTCGATCCCGACTATGACCGGCTCGGCCCGAACATCCTGCAGGAGAGCGAGCTGGTCGGAGACGGCGACCGGTTCATCTGGCACCTGCGCGAGGGAATGCGCTGGAGCGACGGCGAGCCGATGACCGCCGACGACTTCATATTCTGGTTCGAAGCGGTAGCCACCAACGAGGATCTGCAGCCAAGCGGCGTTCGCGAGTTCAAGCTGAACGGCATCATGGGGGTGATGGAAAAGGTCGACGACTACCAGCTCCGCATCACGTTCCCGGCGAAGTTCGGCTACTTCCCGGAGCAGATCGCCATCTTCCGTCCCGGGCCGTTTCTTCCCAAGCACTACATGACCCAGTTTCACCCCCAGTACGTGTCCGCGGAGCAACTCAACGCAACGCTCAAGGAAGAGGGATATACCGACTGGGTGAGCATGTGGACCGCCAAGCGCACCCACTGGGCGGTGGAGAATCCCGACATGCCGCACATCCGGCCTTGGATCGTGGAGACAGACGGCCGAGCGCCGGTGAATACCATGAGCCGCAACCCCTACTTCTGGAAGATCGACGTAGCGGGCAATCAGCTGCCCTACATCGATCGCGTCGAGAGCGTCCTGGTAGGAGATCAAGAGGCCTACAAGTTGGAGGTGATGTCCGGCAACGTGGACTACATGATGGGACCGCAGCTTGGCAGGACCGCGGAGACCTTCGCGCTGCTGAAGGAGAACGAGGAGCGAGGCGGCTTCAAGGTCATCTCGACGCGTGGCACGCTCAACAACCAGGGCACGCTGAACGTGAACATGGCGCACGATGACCCGGTTCTGCGGGAACTGTTCCTCCAGAAGGACTTCCGCATTGCGTTGTCCCTGGGCGTGGACCGCGACGAAGTCAACGAGGTCGTGCACCGCGGCTCCTACCAGCCCGCCCAGGTAACTCCCAACACCAAGTTCGGTAATGACGAGGCGTTCAAGCAATACACCCAATACGATCCGGATGAGGCCAATCGGCTGCTCGATGGTCTCGGGCTGGCCTGGAACAGTGGCCAGACCATGCGTCTGCGACCGGATGGAGAGCCGCTGCAGCTCGTCATGTTCGTCTACACCGCGCGTGGGCCCTGGATGGTGGATATGGCCGAGATGTACAAGCAGTACTGGAGTGACTTGGGCATCGAAGTGTCGCTGAAGCCGTTTGGCGAAGGCGTGTGGGCCAAGATGATCATCGAGTCGGACTGGCACCTGTCGTTTTCTCAGGCGTTCGGCGGCATGAAGGGCTACCCCGCCACCAGCCGAGGCGAAATTGTACCCATTCATGCCCGTTTCAATGTCACCCCGCGCTGGGGGCAGTGGATCGTCACCGATGGCGCGGAAGGCGTGGAACCGCCGGACGACGTGAAACGGCTGGCAGCGATTCCCAATGAGTTCATGCAGGAGGCGGATGGCGCCGTTCGAGCGCAGATCGAGGAAGAGATCTTCCGCATCCACCTGGACAACATGTGGATCATCGGCGGCTTGAACGCCAATCCGGATCTCAACTTCAGCGTCTATTCGAATCGGGTCGGAAACCGCGTCGGCACCGTGTGGGCGACCTACCATCACGTCGCGTCGGCCTGGTACTTCGACGAGTAGCGAAGCCGCCGATCGGTGACGGGCACGGGACTCGGCGGGCGGCCGCCGGGTCCCGTTGGTTGTTTTCCGCCCGCGGCAGATAGATGATCAGCCTGATCTTCCGGCGCGTGCTTCTGGCCCTGCCGACGTTGCTGTTCATCTCCGTCGTGTCGTTCGCCATCATCCAGCTTCCGCCGGGAGATTTCGTCACTACCACGGTCTCACAGTGGATCGGCCAGGGAGAGTCGGTGGATGCGGAGACGGAGGCGATGCTGCGTGCTCGCTACGGCGTCGATCAGCCGGTCTCGGTGCAGTACCTGAAGTGGCTCCGCAACATCCTGCGGGGGGATCTCGGTGTGTCCTGGGCGTGGGCCAAGCCGGTCGGCGCATTGGTCGCGGAGCGACTGCCGTGGAGCCTGCTCGTCTCCTGTGTCTCGCTGTTGTTCGTGTACGTGGTCGCGATTCCGATCGGCGTGCTGTCGGCGACGCGGCAATACACGTTTTCCGACTACGCGTTCACGTTCGTCGGGTTCATCGGCCTGGCTATCCCCAATTTCCTGTTCGCGCTGATCTTCCTGTGGCTGTTTTTTCTGGCCACCGGAAACTCCGCCTTGGGGTTGTTCTCCAGGGGATACCTGACGGCGCCATGGAGCGTGGGCAAGGTCTTCGACCTGCTCAAGCACCTGATCGTTCCCGTGATCATCGTAGGCACGGCGGGTACCGCGGCGCTGATTCGGGTCATGCGAGCCAACCTGCTGGATGAACTGAAGAAACAGTACGTCGTGGTCGCCCGCGCCAAGGGACTGTCCGAGGGGAAGCTGCTGTTTCGCTATCCGGTACGGATGGCCATCAACCCGATCGTAAGCACCGTTGGCTGGACCCTTCCCGCCCTGGTCAACGGCGAGTTGCTCACCTCCATCGTCCTCGGTTTGCCCACGTTGGCGCCCGTCCTGCTGACCTCGTTGTTGTCCGAAGACCTGTATCTCGCCGGCAGCATCATCTTCGTCCTCAGCATCCTCACCGTGGCCGGTACATTGCTCTCGGATCTGCTCCTGGTGTGGATCGATCCGCGCATCCGGGACGCGGTATGAGCTCCATTCTGCTCCTCGACACGGCCGAGCAGGAGCGCTACTTCCTCGCCTCCCAGTGGCAGCTTGCGCGATGGCGGTTCTTCAAGCACAAGATGGCCGTGATCGCTCTGGTGATTCTGGGGGTGTACTATCTGGTGGCTCTGTTTGCCGAATTCGTGGCGCCTTACGACCCCCACAACTTCGAAAAGGACCTCGTGCTGGCACCGCCGCAACTGCCCCGGTTCATCGACGACGAGGGGCGTTTCCATCTGCGTCCCTTCGTCTACAAGATGGAGAAGACAATCGACCAGACCACCTGGCAGATTTCCTATGCCGAGGTGCGCTCGGAACGGTATCCGATTCATCTATTCGTGCGCGGCGAGCCGTACAAACTGTGGAGCTTGATACCGGGCGACCTGCACCTGTTCGGCACCCGGGTGGGAGTGTTCTCGCCGCTGGGCAGGGACCGTGGCGGGCGCGACCTGCTGTCACGCATCATCCACAGCGGTCGAGTGTCGGTATCCATCGGTCTGCTCGGTGTCGCCGTGAGCGCCGTCATCGGCATCGCCGTCGGCGGAATCTCAGGCTACTACGGCGGCCGTGTAGATCTGCTCATCCAACGTGCCATCGAGGCGATACGCTCGATTCCGACGTTGCCGCTGTGGATGGGGCTCAGTGCTACGCTGCCGCTGACCTGGTCGGTGACCAAAGTCTACTTCGCCATCGTGCTCATCGTCTCGCTGGTGGGATGGACCGAGCTGGCGCGGGTGGTGCGCGGCAAGTTTCTCGCTCTGCGCAATGACGACTTTGTCGTCGCCGCGTCGATTGCCGGCAGCGGCGACGCGAAGATCATCTATCGCCACATGCTGCCCTCGTTCTCCAGTCACGTGATCGCGACGCTGACCCTCGCCATCCCCAACATGATCCTGGCGGAGACGGCGTTGAGCTTCATCGGTCTGGGCATGCAGCCTCCGGCGATGAGTTGGGGCGTGCTGCTCAAGGCCGCCCAGAACATCGAGACCCTGGCCAAGGCGCCGTGGATCCTGACGCCGGCAATCGCGGTGGTAGTGTGTATCCTGTCGTTCAATTTCGTCGGCGACGGGGTGCGCGACGCCGCTGATCCATACTCTCACGCCTAGCTAGCGACGGCCCTCTTCATACGCTGAAGGCCACCGAGCCGTCGCTGCGCAGCAACGGTTCTCGCGAGGGGGGCTCCAATCCGGCAGACGCCTGGGCCTGGGCCCGCGCCAGCACTGCATCGTCCAGATCGATCCCCAGACCGGGTGCATCGGGCACCGGGAGAAAGCCACCCGCGCGTTTGAGGGCGGTCCGGTACACGGCATTGGCCGGTGATTCATCGTCCTTGGTGTACTCCTGGGTAACGAAGTTGGGGATGCAGGTATCCAGGTGGACCGACGCCGCGGTCAGCACCGGGCCGAGGAAATTGTGGGTGACCACGGCGCTGTGAAACGACTCGGCGATCGCGGCGATCTTCTTGCAGTGGGTCAAGCCGCCCGCCAGGCCCACGTCGGGGCGCACGTACTGCGGCCCTCCGCAGACAAGCAGCTCCCGGAACTCCCAGATCGAGTGCAGTCGTTCGCCGTTGGCCACCGGCATGGAGATGCGTCGGGCGACCTCCGCCTGCGACATGATGCTGTCGATCTGAATCGGATCTTCGTAGAACAGCGGACGGAATTCCGCCACGGCCTCCGCCAACGGCACCGCCACCAGCGGCGTGAGCTTGCGGTGTATTTCGAGGATCAGGTCCACATCATCGCCTACCGCTTCGCGGGCCGCGGCCACCTGATCGCGAACCGACGAGATCTGCCGCGCGTGGGTCATGTTCTGGTAGCCATCCGGCAGCGGATCGAACTTCACCGCCGTGAATCCCTGGTCCGCGGCCGCCCGCGCATGGGCCGCAACCTGGTCAGGAGTCTGGCCGTCTTCCATCAGCAGATGCAGACGGATCTGCTCCCGGCACTTGCCGCCCATCAACTCCCAGACCGGCGCCTGGAAGTGCTTGCCCTTGATATCCCAGAGGGCGATGTCCACCGCGCTGACCGCCCCGGAAAGCGCGGAGCCGCGGAACGGCCCGGTACGGTAGTTCGCCTGCCAGTGGTGCTCGATGCGGAACGGATCCTGCCCGACCAGGTAGGATGCGAACCGCTCCACGATCGTCTGCACCGCTTCCGGATAGCCCCAGCACGCCGTCTGCCCCAACCCGGTCAACCCCGACTCGGTCCGGATCCGCACCAAGTAGGTCTCGCCGATCCGAATCGATTCGACCTGTTCGATCTTGGTTGCCATTCGTCCAGTCACCCCTAGTGGAATACTCGCCGATACCGCCGCCCGGCGCCAGCGCGGCGACCGTATCGCATGCCATACGCTCACGCCTCGCGCCCCGTAACCGTGCGATACTCCGCCGAGGAGGAACAGCATCATGTTGCCGCGTATCGAGGATCTGAGACGCCGAACGCATGGGCCGCCTGCCCCGCCTGATTGCGGCTCAACTCAAGCGGCGCTGACCAGCCCGATTGACGCCGCGATTCGGCAGGGGTATGATTTGGTCATACCTTGGAGGTTCGCAATGACCGTGAAAACGACTTTGAGTTTTACCGAGCGCCACCACGGATTTCTGTTAGCGAAGGTGAGAGAGGGCATCTTCGCAACCCAGAGCGCCGTGGTGGCCGCCGCCGTCGAGCAGATGATCCAGGACGAGGCGGAGCGGGAAGTGGCGCTGTCCGCGCTTGCCGACGAAATCCGGGCGCGCGCGCACACGCCGCGGTCGGAGTTCGTGGATCGGGAACGGGCATTTTCTTCCGCGCGTGCTACGATTGATGCTGCTCGCAAGCGGTGAACTACCGCCTCCGCTTCCACCCGCTGGTAGAACGGGACCTCGACACGATCACCCACTGGATCATCGATCACGCCGGCGTCGAAGTCGCTCGTCGCAAGCTGACGGAGATCGAGCAGACTATCGCAGATCTCGCTCACGTGCCACACAAGGGATCTGTGCGAGATGACATCGCGCCCGGATTACGGGCCATCCCCGCAGCGAGAAGAGCCGTGATCGCATTCACGGTCGACGACGCGACCGCGGAGGTGCTCATTCCGGCGGTCACGTACGGTGGCGCCGACTGGATGGGCCGTACGCGCTCGCTGAACGCGCCCGGCTGACGCCGGCCCACCGAGTAGAGGAGAAGCGCCATGAGGGACGTTTCACGCAACCACCCGAGCGCCGCCGACGCCGACACCGGGGCGTGCTGAACGAGATCATCTCCCATCAACCGTTGGCGACCGAGGAGTGCTACGGATTTCGCTTCGACCACACCTATACCAGCCACCGGAAGGCCGGACACGACAACTTCAACCCGCACGGGGGCGGTGGCCTGTTCAACTTCAGCGGCAACTCGCACCTGTACCAGATGCATCCCGGACGCATCCATGCCGGACTGGTGCGCGTGGTGTGGGAGCTCGATGAGGTGGCGGAAGGGGACGGCGGAACGATGTTCCTGTCCGGCAGCCACAAGAGCGCGTTCACCCGACCCGAGTCGCTGTCCGGACGTGACAGCGCGCTCTGGGAAAGTTATTCCTGTCCGGCCGGCTCGGCGGTGATCTTCACCGAGGCCATCTGCCATACCGGAACCCGTTGGACCAACACCAGCCGCGACCGGTTGAGTCTGTTCACCTGTTACAATACGGTGAACGCGAAGTGGGGGAAGGGGTGTCCATCGCCGGAGGTGATCGCCGCCCTGCCCCCTATGCGGCGCACGCTGTTTCGCGGCGTGTGGCACGGAATGCGGGAGGTGCCGAATGTCAACAAGTACCATGACGAAGCCAACACCGGGCGTTTCAGCGGCTGATCAGGCCGCACTCGCCTATCCCGCCGACCTGTACCGGTTCGAGGCAGTGGCGGAGGACGGCGTGGATGGATTGGCGGCGGTAGACGCCGCCGCCGTGGAGCGCTTTCACCGCGCCGGCTACCTGGTGATCCATCGCGCATTCAACGAGCAGGAGGTGGCGGGGGCTCTGCAGGAGATGCTGGAACTGCTCGCCCACCCGCAGCCCGCGTTCAGCGGGATACACTTCGAGAGTTCCGCCCCGCGCGAGAAGCTGGCCGAGATGGCTCCGGAGCTTCGCCAGGACTACGTGCGCAAGTTCTTCAATTTCGTGGCTTTCGCACCGCACATGAAGGCCCTGTCCGAACATACGGCGTTGCTGGATGTGGTCAGCCGCGTGATCGGCGCGCAGCCGACCCTGTTCCAGGACATGGCGCTGCTCAAACCGCCGCGCATCGGCCGCGAAAAGCCGTGGCACCAGGATCACGCCTACTTCAACCTGCCCCTCGACACCCCGGTCCTGGGAGTGTGGATCGCCCTCGACCGCGCCACCACCGCCAATGGCTGCATGACCGTGATCCCCGGATCGCACCGCCGCGGGCCGGTGGTCCACTTCCAGCGCCGCGACTGGCAGATCTGCGACACCCACGTGGACAACCGCGGCGCCCTGGCGGTCCCGCTGGAGCCGGGCGGCTGCCTGCTGTTCTCCAGCCTGATGCACCACGGCACCCCCACCAACACCGCTGCCGAACGCCGCCGCGCCCTGCAGTTCCACTACGCCCCGGCCGGCGCCGTCCGCATCGGCACCGAACAGCGCATGGCCGTATTCGGCTCCGAAGGCAAGTCCGTCACCTGCTGACAACATTCCGCGGTGGCCGAGTGGCCGCCCCTTCTCGACCAGATAGTCGTTCTGCAGTATGTTGAAGGTACGCTTGGAGGCATCGTTCATGGCACAACTACCGGACATCATTCCCGTCAGGGATCTGAGGCAGGAAACGGCCGCCGTACTGAAGCGGGTGCAGTCTTCCGGACAGCCGGTCGTGATCACCCAACGCGGCCGGACGGCAGCGGTGATGCTGAGTTTGGACGCCTACGAGCGGGGCGAGCGAGAGCGCCAAGTGCTGCGACTCCTGGTACGTGGCGAACAGGAGATCAGCGCGGGGATCGGACACGACCTGGATGACGTACTGGTGGAGGCGGATGCGATTCTTGCGCACGATGGCTTGTGAGAGTCCAGTTCACCCCAGCCGGACGCACTCAGTTCCTGGATGCGATTGCGTACATTCGGCGCGAGAATCCCTCGGCCGCTGACCGGTTCCGCGCTCGGGCGGAGGAAATCCTTCGCCGACTGCAACGCTTCCCGGACTCGGGCCGCGTCGTGCCGGAGTTTCCGGATCTCCCCTATCGCGAGGTCATCGTACGCCCCTATCGCTTCTTCTACCGGGTAAGAGATCCTGCCGTGTGGATTGTAGCGGTGTGGCATGGTGCGCAACTGCCGGAAGACCCGGAAAACCCGGACGCGTGAAGCGCGAGGGGGTGCTCCGGTTCGGGGAATGGTACGCGCGACGGGAGACGCCGAGGTCAGTTGGGGGGCCGCTGCACCGTGATCAGAGTGCCATGTTGGCCGCGTCTGGCCGCGTCTGCAGGCACCAGTTCGACGGTGCCGGCGACGCCGTCCGGCCACACCACGAACAGGGCCTGCGGGCGTTCGTTGCGGGGGAAGCCGAAGTGCGCGCGCGGCGGGTCGCTTGACGCGTAGCCGCTGCTGACCCGCGTTTCGCGCCAGTAGGCGGCCCGGTCGGTGGTGAGTCGCAGGCGCGCGCCGACGGCGAATGGGTTGGCCGACCCGGGCCAGGCGAGGTCCACCTGGAGGCTCGCGCCGCCGCACACCTGGTTCTCGAACAGGAGGGCGGGTGCCTGGAAGTTGTTGACCACGACGTCCAGATCGCCGTCCAGATCCAGGTCCGCCAGCGCCATGCCGCGGCCGCTCTCGGTAGCGCCCAGGCCCCACTCCGGAGCCGGAACGAAAACGCCGACGCCGTCGTTGCGCAACGCCTGATTCTCCTCCACCAACTCCGCGCCCGGCAGGTGCCCGAACGCCTCGCCCACCATGCCGTTCACCGTGTACAGGTCGAGATCGCCGTCGTTGTCGAGATCGCCGAACTGCGCCGACCAGCTCCAGCCGGTGGCATCCACTCCGGCGCCGGCCGCGCGGTTCTCGAACGTGCCGACGGCGGCCCGCACCTGCAGGGTGTTGGCGTAGATCTGTGCGCGATCGACGGCAGCGGCGTCCGGCGGCAGCACCGGCGCCCACGCGGCATCGATATCGGGGCCGGAACGATACGGCTTCATGTCCGCGGCGAACAACTCGAAGCGGCCGTCGTTGTCGATATCTCCCTCCGCGAACGCCATCGTGTTGTAGGTGGTCTGCCGGAACGGCGCGGCCGGCACCCAGCGCCGGGGCCGGTTGAGGTAGACGTAGTCGGGCACCTCGTAGTCGTTGCCGACCACGATGTCGCGGCGGCCGTCGCCGTCGAGATCGGGCAACGCGATCGCCAGCGCCATCGCACCGCCCGACAGGCGCAGGTGCTGAAACAACAGGTTGGCGGGCTGAAACGCGTTGCGCTCCTCGCGAATTCCCAGGTTCTCGTAGTAGTACACGCCACGCAGGCGCGTGCGGGTGTCGGGATCGGTGTCGTTCACCCGGCTGAGAAACAGGTCGCGGCGCTCGATCTCGTCGAGCTCCTCGTCGTAGGTGCCACCCACGAGGTCGAGATCCTCATCGCCGTCCAGGTCGGCCCACGCCATGGCGTGGATCGGGAAGCGCGCGGTGAAGTGGCCATCCTCGACCCGTGCAAAGGTGCGCGCGGCGCCGGCCCCGCGCAGCCACAGCGGCTGTCCGTCGCGCACCGTCGCCACCAGATCGAGGAAGCCGTCGCCATCCACATCCACCGCGTTGACGGCGCGGGTCTGGCGCGCGTCCACCGCCACCGGCTCGAACCGGAGCCCTGCCCCCGTGTTCCAGAGCACGGTCAGCGGCGCGCCGAGACCGGCGAGTGCGATGTCGACCGCTCCGTCGCCATCGAGGTCGGCGAGCGCCACACCCGCGCCGTTGCTGTCGAACGGCTGCCGCGGATGGTTTGCCTGGGTCATGTGCGGGAGCTCGTGGCGGATGAATCGACCGGAGCAGTCGGACGGTTCATGCAGCGGGGTGACACGAACCACGGAGACGGTTGCGCCGGCCGCGGAGGAACCCGCTTCGGCGTCCTCGGCCTGGGCGCCGGCCATCGTCCCGATTATCCACAACGACGCCGCCACCGTTGCGAGCCGCAAACCGCACCGGCTCAATGCTGCGTTCCGCCGGGCGGCAGCGCCTTGCGCTGATTCGCACCATCGCGACAAGGTCGGTCGGACGCGGTCGGACGCGGTCGTCGGAGGAATGCGCGGGTAGGCGGGTGGCGTGCTCACTACCCGTAGCCTAAGGCACTGACCCTTTCGTTTCCACGGCGCCCGCGCCGCGGGAGCCAATGAAACGCGTCGACCGCCTCCACCGTGCGACGTGCCACGCGGGCCGTTACCAATGCGCTGCTGCGCCCAGCCGCAGTTCGTGTTCCGGCCGCAGCCGGTTGGCGGCGCTCTCGCGACGGCGCCCCTCGACACCCAGCGTCCACGCGAAGTGGTCCCGCGGCGCCAGGGCGAGGTCGAAACCCAAGCGGAATTCGCGCCCGGCGCCAGATTGTTGAAAGCCTACCCGCGGGGTGCCGACCAGCCGTCCGTCGACGACGGGAAATCCGTAGCCGAACTCAGCATCGACGCGGCCGCCGGCGGCGCCGTTCCGGTCAGCGGTCAAGCTCGTCAGTGGGTCACTGCGCATTGCCCATGACGCGGCAACCGCGCCGGACGGCCCCAGCGGCGAGGACGGGCGCGGGTCGTAACTCAACCTCCCCGACACTTCCCAGTCGCGAAATCCCGATGCCTCGTGGAGCAACAGCCCGCTCGCGCGCACGTTCGCGGACAGGCCGCTCCCGGAATCGGCCCATCCAAGGCCGCCGCCGATGTCGATGCCGAAGCCGGTCTCCGCATCGCCGTCCAGCCCGATCCTTGTCCGCCTCGTCGACGTCGTCGTCAATCAGTGCGACGACGATCGTCCGCCGGGACGTGCCCGCGGCAAACGTCACGGTGCCGGCAGCCGCCTCGTAATCTTCGCCGGCGACGGCAGTACCGGAAGTCGTGGCATACGCCGCCGTGACGGGTTGCCGCGCCGCCGGCTCGAGCGACACCACGAAGCGCAGAACACCGTCCCCTTCCGTGCCGCGGGCGTCCTCGGCCGACAGCACCGGCAGAGCCACGCCCGCGTCGAGTTCGGTCGTATCTCGCACGGTCACGGTGACGCTGCGCGCCGTCTCTCCGTGGTAATCTCCCCCGGTCACGAGGTGGGAAAGCGTGACCACGTCATCGATGCGGTTGTCATCCGCACCGGCGCGTACGGACACCGTCTGTGCCTCGTTCCAATTGGGCTCGTCGAACCGTAGATGCAACGGGGTTGCGGTCACGTTCGCCGCCGCCGCCGGCAACTCCACCGCGACGGTCACCGCGGCGGTGGGCTGAGATCGCAGAACCACCGTGTAGCCGGCCGCCTCCGGCCCGCCCTCGTCGACGGAGATCGCCAACGGGCTCACCGTCACGCCACGCCGGTCGTCGTCCAACAGGGTGACCGTGGCAGGCGTAACCGGCAGACCCGTGCGCAGGATCGACCCGCCGCCGATTACCTCGCCCCGGAACGTGACTGACTCGGCCGCTTCATCCAATGCGTCGTCTACCGGCAAGAACGCGACGATCGCGGACCCGGTGGTCGCATGCCTCGGAATGACCACCTCGAAGGGGTCGACCGGCGCGAAGTCGTCGGGCGCGACTGCGACGTCGTTGCCGGCGTGCGCGAATCGGTCCACGAACACCCGCACCGTAGTGTCCCATTCCTCTGTCCCGCCGACCAGTTGCGCCGTGACCGTGAGCGGGCCGGAGGCGCCGGACTCCGGCACCGTGGGCGGACGCACCTTCAGCGCGATGCGGTAGGGGCGATTCGGGGACGGTTCGCCGCCATCGTCGTCCGCAATGGCTCCGGTGGCCGTGGAGCGGTCGGGATCGCCGCCCGGCTGCGGGCGCACACGGGCATGCGTGAGGTTGTCCAGCACGATGGTGAAGGTCTCGATTTCGTCCTCCTCCTGGTCGTCGTCGATCAGCTCGACAGCAACGATCTGCTCCGTCTCACCCGCGGGGATCCGCACGGTGCGGCCCTTGATCGGGCGATAGTCGGCGTCCATGACGGCGCTGTCACCGTCGCGCGACGCGGTATACACCGTACCCTCGACGACATGCCCGGACGCTGCGCTGAGACGGACCGCGAACTCGATACGGCCGGTGCTCTCCGCCACCGGTTCCGGGCGGCGCGCCTCGATCGACGCCTCCGGTTCCGCCTCCCGGTCATCCGGCAGGATAGTAACCGTCGTCATCGCCGGCTCGCCGACCGACGCGCCCTGCGCATTCCCGAGCGCCACCTCGAACCGTTCCGGCGGTTCATCCATCGTATCGTCGATGATTGCGATGGCGACCGACTTCGAGGTCTCGCCGGGAGCGAAGATCAGCGTACCGGACCCGGCGGTGTAGTCCTCGCCCGCGGTGGCCGCAGCCGCTTCTCCGCCGTCGGGCGCTCCGGACCGATCCCGTGTCGCGTAGTCGACCGTCACGTCCTGGTCCGCGGCCTTGCTCAGCGTCACGCCGATGCTGACCGCTGCCGCCGTCTCCTCCACCACGACTGCCTCCTCGGTCATCGCCACGGTGACCGCCAGGTCGTTGTCCCTGATGCTCACGGTCGCGCGGATCGAGCTCTTGCCCGGCGGCGTGATGCCGGGCAGCGACTCGTACAGTTCGTACTGGCCGCCGATGTTGACCCCGGGAAAGGAATCCGGCATCAGCTCGACCGTTACCGTGCCGCCGTCGCGCTTCACCGCATCGTCGATGGTGGGGACTTCGAGCACGTACTCGTGCCGGGAGAAGGTGAAGGCGTCCTGCTGCTTCTCTCCGATGTCCGCGGCGGCGACGTAGCCGCCGGCTTCGGCGACGCGAAAACCGATCCGGGTGATGGCGATCGCGTCGCCCGGCATCGCATAGTCGAAGATGCCGGGATGATCCCAGATCCGCGTGATCACGAACCGGGCGGCCTCCCCTTCGTCCACCGCGTCCTGTTCCGCGGCAACGATCACCGTCGGGTTCAGGTTGTAGACCGCGACGCGCAGCGCGTTCGGCGTGCCGAGCGTGTACCTCGGGCAGTAGCCGTAGTCGTGCTCCAGGCAGGTGAAATAGATAAATGTCCTACCCGACTCATGCATGATCCTGCCATTTTTCCAGCGGCTTTCGATTTCGGTGGTGGACAGGATGTGGGCACGGATCTCGCCGCCGTCCGGCCCGGTGAAGGACTGCCCGGCGGACAGGGGGAATTCGCTTTGTCGGTTGCACGGAGCTGACCAGTAGCCGGCGAAGTTGTAGTCGTTGAACGGATGGTTGAACTCGTGGTCGTGGTCCAGCACCGGAAGAAAGGGATGCGAGTAGGTGTACGATCCCGTGCACAGGATCTCGAACGCGATCTTGGTGCCCTCGGGCATCTCGCCGACCCAGGTGCCGCCCTCCAGGGTCAACCCCTCGGGCGACAGCACACGTAGCGTCACCTCCGGAATGTCGTCGTCTTGTACGCGTACCGCAGCCTCGCTCGGAGAGCCGATGAGGTAGAAGTGTTCGGTGGAGCGCACGATCGTCGCGCGGATGTCGCCATCCCCTTCGTTGCGGTTGTCCTGCTCGGTGGTGAGACGCAACTCCGCGCTCGCTGCCCCACGCGCGAACTGAACCTCGGTGAACTCCATCTCCCTGGTGGCCGCGCTCATGATCTTGTCGTGCCCCGAGATGCTCACGCGCACCTTCTGGGATTGGCCGACGGGCCGGCTTCTCGTGAGTATGAAGACCGCGTCCTCACCTTCGCTCACCTGGGCTGTCCGGACCGCGATGGTGATGGCGGATTGCCCCGGCGCTTGCGCACTCGCACCGGTGGCGGCGAGGACGCCAGCGCAGAGGAGTCCGCACAGCGCGGCAGGGCATCGAAGCCGCGCAGCGCGAGCCATGGTTTCGGTCGCCATGCCTTACTTGGTACGGGCGCGCGGCGCTGGCTTCTATGGCTTTATTCGTGGTTGAACAAAGGAATACGTGTATGATACGGGAACTTCGCGAGTGCTGGATGCGGGCGCCGGCAACGCCCGCGCGGGCATGCGTCGCTGGCACTGGCGAACCGGCTCGACTACGCAATTGGCAACGGCGTTTCGTTGTTCGTCGGCAGAGTTAGCAATCCGCGGACAACTGCGCGACATTATAAACAGGAGGTCTAATATGGACGTTGCACTACATCCTCCGGCGTCCGGTCAACTGCCGGCATCCGGTACTCCGCGCACGATGGAATTCGCGTATCGCGAACTGCTGTCGCCGCGCACGATGCGCGCGGTGCTGACGGCGCTTGCCGCCACCGTCGCGGTGTTCACGGTCATCGGCCCAAGCGGCACCTACGAAACGCTGTCGCCGCTGCGCCGACTCGGCTACTGGTCGCTGTGTTACCTCATCGCCTGGCCGGTGTACTTCTGCATGAGCGCAGTCACGCTCTACTTCCTTCGGCACAGCTCTGCGCGCACCGCTTCGCTCGGCCTGGCCGGCATGGCGCTGGTCGCCAGCGTGCCCGCCACCGGCGTCGTCTGCTCGATCGATCAACTGCTGCGCCCCGGGCACCTGACCGAGCTGCCACTCCTGTACGCCCGGGTGGTAGCCGTGATGGTGCCGGTCACCGTTCTGGTGAACTTCATCGTCCTGGAGCGCTCCAGGATGAACGGTGCTCACGATCATACCATCGCCGTACCCGAAGCCGGCGTCTCCGAGCGCCGCGCCCGCGGCGCGGTTCCGGCCATTGCAAACCGGCAGGAAGCAACGGCGTCGATTTCCGAGCACCTCCCGATTCCTGACGGCGTTGCGCAGTCGACGCCGCGCGAACCGGCGGCGGCGGCCACGGCGGCGGCGGCCACGGCCATGCTGCCCTATTCGATTTTCGACCGGCTGCCGCGCCGGCTGGGCACCGACCTGATCTACCTGACCGTCGACGATCACTATGTGGAGGCGCACACCGGCGCCGGGTCCGCGATTCTGCTGATGAGATTCGCCGATGCCGTCACCGAGCTCAGCGACCGCGGGCTGCAGGTGCACCGCTCCTACTGGGTCGCCAAGCGCTGCATGAAGCGGCTGGTTCGAAGAGACGGCCGCACCATCCTGCGGCTCGTCACCGGCGAGGAAATACCCGTCAGCCGCACTTACCTCGCCGCGGCGCGCTCGGTATGCCACGAGGTAGACCTGGACGCCCCGGCAGCACCGCCGCGGCTGCCCGTGCACCGCCTGAGCACCGGTTGAGAGGTGTCCCATCAGCCGGCGGACGCGACCTCGATACCCGGCGATCAGCGATCCGCTGATCCACGGCTACCGATCGTCGTCCTCCGCCGGCCAGACAACG
Organism: Spirochaetia bacterium; assembly: GCA_965262935.1. Lineage (GTDB taxonomy): Bacteria > Spirochaetota > Spirochaetia > SZUA-6 > Bin103 > Bin103. Next base: position 5,779,409 of record OZ253572.1, read on the forward strand.
TGGCTATCGGTCTTGATCTGTACCCCGTCCGGGAGACTCAGCACGCTCCTCGGCAGAACCCTGAGGTCCGGGTTTTCGCGTAGATCGAGTTCCTGGAGTGCCGTCAGACCATCGAACAAGCCGTCGTTCACTTCCGTTGCCCCGATCGCGTTGTGGCCAAGATCCAGCTCGCGCAGGCGTGTAAGCCCCGCGAATACTCCGGCCGGGAGCGCCTGCGAGCCGAAACCGTACGGATGGTATTCGTACCACATGTCGTACATGTCGAGCTGTTCGAGCATCGGGAGGTGGCGGAAGAAGCCCGGCGGCAAAGTCAGGATCCTGTTGGATCCGATCCAGAGCTTGCGGAGCTCCGGCAGGTGTTTCCAAATCTCGGGGTCGATCTCGAATATAGCGGTGTTCTCCGGCCGATTCGGGTTTCCGGGCAGCTCGTAGACCAGATTATTGATACGGAGATCGAGTTCGCGGAGATTCGACAGTCCCCGGAAGAATTCGATCGATGCGAAACTGATCAGGTCGTTGTTGACGAGAGCCAGTTCCTCGATCTTTCCCAATACGGACAGCGGGATCCCCATCTCTGCCAGTCCCCCTCGAACGCTGCTGATCGTTTCGGTCAGATCCAACACTCGCAGTTGCACGAGCCCTTCGAAGTCTCCCCGCTTGAACTCTCGAAGAACGGCACCGTTGATCGGTGGGACTTCCGCGAACCGGAGGAATGTAATCGATGCGAGCTGGCCCACGGTGATGTCTGTCTCGTGCGTTGCTTCGACCGGCGGCACTGCGTTCGGATCTGCATCGATGCAGGTCGTGGTGGATCGTTTCAGCACGTGCAGGATTGCAAGCCGCACCCACGGTGTGCGATTGCAGAACTGCTCGCCGTCGATGGTTTGCGTGGATGGTATGGGGGCCTCCGTTTCTCGTTCCTCCGGGTCGTTGTCGGCGACGATCACGGTTGCCGAGTTTGGCGTGCTGGGCACATAGCCTGGTCCGTCGATCACGGTGACGGTAACCGTGCTGTCGAGCTCATCCTCGGAGTCGTCGACGGTAACTATCGTCGCGGTTGCCTCTGTGGCTTGGGCGCCGAACTTCACCGTGGTCTGCGCAGGAATTGCCAGCATCGAGCCGGTCTCGGTCGAGGTCAGCATGACGGTGAGATCGGTCGGCAGAGCCCACGACGAGGTCAGGATGAAGACTGCGTGCTCGCCCTCGATCGCCGAGTCGCTGACCGCCGCGATCCGCACCCGCAGATCCCCGCGAGGGTCGTCATTGTCGAACACGGTCACGGTCGCCGAGTCGGGTTGGCCGACGGTATGGCCTGCGCCGGCGATCACGCGGATGGTGACCGCGCTGTCAGGCTCATACTCCGAGTCGTCGACGGTCGCGGCCGTTACGGTTGCCTCGGTGGCGCCGGCGGGGATTGTAACGGTGCCGGAAGGCGAGGCATCCAGCATCGAGCCGCTTTCGGTCAGGATCACGCTGACGTGCAGCCGGGTGGACGGAGGCGGCGCCAGGCTCACCATGAACATCAGCGGTGTGCCCTCCATCGTCGCGGTCGGCGGGGCGCGGATCGTGACTGCCGGCGATGAGTCGATAGGAGACTTGGTGGGACCTACAAGCGAACACGCTGCCACCGCGAACGCGACGAACAGGGCCATGCCCCACAGATTCAGGCGAGCAGGCCGAACCGTCGTCATGCAGGCTCGTAGCCGCGGGGATGCGGACCGGTCCTGAACCCCTGGAACAGCACCGTCCGATCGGCGGACAGACTGACGGTCTGACTCGATCCCGACGACGGCCGCGTGTTCGTCACCAGCGTGGTGACCGGTGAATCGTCGTCCATGTCCAGAGCAGGGGCATACGCGGTACAGGAGAACGCGATTGCGGCGGCCACCAGCGGGGCACCGGCCCGGAGCGCCCTGCGGGTGGACGACCATGTGCGGTTGCGCGAAGAGGGTGAAGTTTCCGGCGTCATGCGGCACCTCCGTAGCAATCGGAAGGGGGGCCGACCAGGCGTGATGTTGAAATCAGCAAGATGCAGCCGAGACGACCCGCTGTCCTACAACAGAGGTACCTGACATGAGCGGCCCGGGACAGGGCGGAATTCGCGGACTGCCCAATTCATTCTTATACAGCGCAAGAACGTCGTGAGCAGGACGCATCGTAGCACGAGTGCTACCGTCGATGGCAGTCGCGAAGCGCGCGGAATTCGTTGGATGGCTCGGCCCGCGCGAGACCCCATGGATGCCTGCTTCCCCCGAGAGCCGGCCCGCTTGCCAAACCGGGAAGCTGTATCTAAGGTGTTGCAGGCCCGGTGCCGTGCAAGCTTACGTAATCCGCCGCATCCTGCTGCTCATCCCGACGTTCATCATTCTCACCATGCTGGTGTTCCTGTCGGTGCGGTTGATTCCCGGCGACGTGGTGGACGCGACCATGGCGAAGCTCGAGTTCGACATGCAGGAGATCGACCGCGAGCAGGTGGAGCGCATGCTCGGCCTGGACAAGCCGATCTACGTGCAGTACGCCACCTGGGTCGGGGACCTCGTGCTGAAGGGCACGCTCGGCAACTCCTTCATCGGTGCGTTCACCGTGGAGGAGCGGATCGCCGGGCGGTTCAGGGTAACGCTCGAGCTGGGCCTGATCTCGATCTTGATCGCGCTGATCATCGCCATCCCGGTCGGCATCTACTCGGCGGTGCGCCAGGATGCCGCCGGCGACTACGTGGGCCGGTCGGTGGCGGTGCTGGGGCTGGCCACTCCCAACTTCTGGCTGGCCACCATCGTGCTGATCTACCCGGCGATATGGTGGGCGTGGGCGCCGCCGACTGACTTGGTCTACTTTCTGGACAACCCGCTGCAGAACATCTGGCTGTACACCATTCCGGGCCTGATTCTGGGCACCGCGATGTCGGCGGGCACCATGCGCATGATGCGGACCATGATGCTGGAGGTGCTGCGCCAGGACTACATTCGCACCGCCTGGTCGAAGGGCCTGCGCGAGCGCATGATCATCCTGCGCCACGTGATTCGCAATGCGCTCATTCCGGTGGTTACCCTGATCGGCATGCAGATTCCGATCATCATCGGCGGCTCGGTGATCATCGAGAATCTGTTCGCGCTGCCCGGCCTGGGGCGGCTGGCGGTAAACGCCCTGATCGACCGCGATTACCCGGTCGTGTCCGGGATCAACCTGATCTTCGCGTCGCTGGTCATGGGGCTCAACCTCGTGGTGGACATCCTGTACGCCTTCCTGGACCCGCGCGTACAGCACGGGCAGTAAAGCATGGCGACGGAATCGGCAGCACCCCGATCGGCGGCGGTCCCGGACAGGCGAAGCTTTGTCCGCGACCTGGTGGGACGGCTGTTTCGCGAACGGCCCATGGGCGCATGGAGCGGCGTCGTGGTACTCGTGCTGTGCGTGGTGGCGGTGTTCGCCGACGTGCTGGCCCCGTTCCCGTTCAGCGAGATCCACCTCATCGACCGGCTGTCCGGCTCCACCGGAACCTACCTGCTGGGCACCGACCAGTTGGGCCGCGACATTCTCAGCCGGCTGATCTACGGGGCGCGGCTTTCGCTCTGGGTCGGCATCGCCGCCACCTCGGTGAGCCTGGTGGTGTCGCTGCTGGTCGGCGGCGTCGGCGGCTTCGTGGGCGGCAAGCTGGACATCATCATCCAGCGGTTCGTGGATGCCTGGCTGTCGTTCCCCGGGCTGTTGCTGCTGCTTACCATTCTGTCGACATTCGGGCGTGGCGTGCCGCAGATCATCATCATCCTCGGCATCTCGGCGGGCATCGGCAACGCTCGGGTGGTGCGCAGCGCGGTGATCTCCATCAAGGCCAACCCCTACTTCGAGGCGGCGCGCAGCATCGGAAGCCGGCAGACGCGCACCCTGCTGCGCCACGTGTGGCCCAACATCGCCGGCCCCATCATCGTGATCTTCTCGATCACCGTCGGCGGCGTGATCATTTCCGAAGCGTCACTGAGCTTCCTCGGCTTCGGTTTGCCGGAGGAAGTGCCGAGCTGGGGCGCGATGCTGAGCAAGGAGGGACGCAAGTACATGGAGGTGTCGCCGCGGCTGGCGATGCTGCCCGGGCTGGCACTCACCATCGTCGTGTACTGCCTCAATATGCTCGGCGACGCGCTGCGCGACCTGCTCGACCCGCGGCTGCGCGGCGCCGGCGGAGCATCGAGCGGCGGCAGCTACGGTCGGGTCGCCGCCCGCGACGCCACCCGCGCCCTGCAGCGCGCCGAACGGCGCCTGCAACGGAGACGCAACTCCTGATCCCCGCCGGCTCATTGCCGGTGGGTTCTGAACGCTCCCGCCGGCAACCCGGCCGTTCAGCAGGTTCGGTTCGGCGGCCGTGTGCCAGGCGAACCGTACCGCCACCGGATTGGCCACCGCCTCGCTCGACACCACGACCGCCTCGCCGTCGATGACGGCCGACGCCTCGAAAAAGGGCGGCCAAGCCATCGCTCAACCGCCCTCGGTTCGTGGCCGTTCCGCGACGGCCACTAGTGAATCTTGCCTTAGAAGCCCATCTCGGCCTTCAGGGCCTGGTCGATCCACAGGCGGGCGAACACCTGGTTCTTCTGCCACACGCCCATGTAGAAGTCGCCGTTGAAGCCGCCGACCCACGGCTGGCTGAAGTTGAAGTTCGGAGCGATCGGACCCCACGTGTACCAGTGCTGCCGCACCAGGTAGTGGTCGGCCTCCTTCACCGCCGCTTTCAACTCATCGTAGTCGGTCGCCTCACGCGCCGTCTTGACCAGGTCGTTGTACACGGGGTCGTCGAACTGGCCGCGGTTCCACTTCGCCCCCGGCTCCTGCCACTGCAGCGAGTCGAGCGGGAAGTAGGGCGTGCCGGAGATGGCCGGCGACAACCCGAACAGCTGGCCGCTGTCGAGCCGGCTGACGAACTCCGCACTATCCACCGCATCCACCACTACCTGCACGCCGATCGCCTTCCAGTATTCGACGGCAACCGCCGGGTAGTCTTGCAGCGGCCCGGTGCTCGACTGCTGCAACGGAACCTTGAACCGTACGCCGTCGGCCCCGCGCGGATAGCCCGCCGCGTCCAGGAGCGCCTCCGCCCCTTCCGGATCGTAGCTGTAGGCGTGCTGCAACTCCGGCGACCATTCCTCGTACGGTAGCACGTAGCCGGTCAACGCCCGGCCGACAACCCCCTGCGGTGTCGCCAACGCCTTGCCCTTGTAGAGGGTTGCGGCGATGGTCTCGTTGTCGAGCGCCATCTGCATCGCCTGCCGCACGCGGACGTCGTCGAACGGCTCGTCCTGCACGTACATGGCGAACACCTGGTTGGAACGGAAGTAGTACGAGTTGGCCCGCAACTCCGGGTTGGTGCGCAGCAGGCTGTCCGCTTCGTCGATGGTGCTGAGATGCGTCGACATATTGTGTCCGATGTAGTCGATGCGGCCGGCGCGCAGTGCGGCGATGTAGGTCGCAGACTCCGGCATGATCAGGACCTTGACCTCGTCGACGTAGGGAAGCTGATTGTCGGGATACTTCTCGTCATGCCCCCAGTAGTCCGGGTTCTTGTGGAAGGTGAGCGACTCCGCCTCCACCCAGTCCACCAGCATGAACGGCCCGGTGCCGACCAGCGTCCGCCAATCGGCCACGTCGCCATTCGCCTCGATCACTTCCGGCGGCAGGATGAAGCCGAAGTTGTCGTCGATGAGCACCTTCAATGCGTCGAGGGGCGGCGTGTCGATCTCGATGTATACCGTGTCGTCGCTGATCGCCTCGATCCTCGTGAAGTTGAGCTGCGGCATGCGGCTCGTATTCGGCGGCGGCTCCTCGAACGGACCGGTGCCGCTGAGCCGCTGAAAGTTGAATACGATGTCCCCGGCCGTCAGCGGACGCCCGTTCATCGGCTCCTTGTCATGCCAGCGCGCGTTCTCGCGCACGGTGAAGAGGAACGTGTTCGGGTCCGGTTGCTCCCAGCTCTGCGCGAGCGCTCCGGCGTAGTGGGTGATGTCGAGATACTCGGTCGACAGCGGGTTGACGCTGCGGTCGATGCCCCAGTTGGCGATGCCGAGCTTCTCGACCACACCGGAATTGGCGTAGCCCGCGCTCAGGCCGCCGATCGACTGGTCGGTGTTGGCTATGCCGCGGTCGTTGGCCGCGGTCAGCGTGCCGCCGTATTGCGGCGCCGGCACCTCCATGCCGGTGGTCGGGTCGATCACCATCTCCCGCTCCATTACCGCGGCGGTGTCCTCGCTTGAGGGCGCCGCCCACGCGCCGCCGGCAACCAGCGCCACACCAAGCAGCGCCACAATCGCCCGGCTGCACGAGCGCGGACCTGATCGTATACGAATTCTCATTCCATTCCTCCCCGTTCGGGATCTGTAGTGTCGGACATTTTAGCCTGTCCCCGTCCGCCCGTCAAACATGCGGGGATCACGTGGATCACGTCGAGCACGTTACCAGCGCACCGTCGAGCGCAGCGCGATGATGTGCAACCGGCGCGGCGGCTGAACCCGCCTCACGGCGTTGTCGGAAGGTTAGCAATCCGAGGACAACTGCGCGACATTATAAACAGGAGGTCTAATATGGAAACTGCACGACATCCTCCGGCGTCCGGCAATCTTCCGACGCCCGCTACCCCGCGCATGATGGAATCCGCGTATCGCGAGTTGCTGTCGCCGCGCACGATGCGCGCGGTACTGACGGCGCTTGCCGCCACCGTCGCGGTGTTCACGGTCATCGGCCCGAGCGGCACCTACGAAACGCTGTCGCCGCTGCGCCGACTCGGCTACTGGTCGCTGTGTTACCTCATCGCCTGGCCGGTGTACTTCTGCATGAGCGCGGTCACGCTCTACTTCCTTCGGCACAGCACCGCGCGCGCCGCTTCGCTCGGCCTGGCCGGCATGGCGCTGGTCGCCAGCATACCCGCCACCGGCGTCGTCTGCTCGATCGATCAACTGCTGCGCCCCGGGCACCTGACCGCGTTGCCGCTCCTGTACGCCCGGGTGGTGGCCGTGATGGTGCCGGTCACCATTCTGGTGAACTTCATCGTCCTGGAGCGCTCCAGGATGAGCGGCACTCACGATCATACCATCGCCGTACCCGAAGCCGGCGTCTCCGAGCGCCCCGCCCTCGGCGCGGTTCCGGCAATTGAGAACCGGCAGGAAACAACGGCGGCGATTTCCGAGCAGCACGGGACGCCGGACGCCGTTGCGCAGCCGGCGCCTCGCGAACCGGCGCCGGCCCCGCTGCCCTATTCGATCTTCGACCGGCTGCCGCGCCGGCTGGGCACCGACCTGATCTACCTGACCGTCGACGATCATTACGTGGAGGCGCATACGCGCGCCGGGTCCGCCATTCTGCTGATGAGATTCGCCGATGCCGTCACCGAGCTCAGCGACCGCGGGCTGCAGGTGCACCGCTCCTACTGGGTCGCCAAGCGCTGCATGAAGCGACTGGTTCGAAGAGACGGCCGCACCATCCTGCGGCTCGTCACCGGCGAGGAAATTCCGGTCAGCCGCACCTACCTGTCCGCGGCGCGCGCGGTGTGCCATGAGGTAGACCTCGACAGCCCCGCCGCACTGCCGCGGCTGCCTGTGCACAGCCTCAGCCCCGGCTGAGACGGCTGCCGCCCCAACTGCAAGCGGCGCGGCTCCGATACTCGGTTCAGTCTCACAAACGGACGATTCCACGCGCCGCGGCACGCCGTCCGCCTCTGCGGTCAGCTCCCGAGCGGGTGCACCGCGGCCGGCGATGCTGCGGGCGGCGTCCACGGTTCGATCTTGGTACCGCCCCAGGAGGACGCAATCAATCCGACCGGCACGGTCAAGCTGGAGTGGATCTCACGGCCAAAGTAGTAGGCGACGGCCGAGAATGTCGCGACGGTCTCGGGAGAGGCAGTCTGCCAATGCGAGGCCGCATCCGGCGACGGCATGACTGGCACCGTAATGAAGTGTCCCGCCTTGTCAACACTCTGCAGGGCCAGCGGGGCCAGCGGGGCCAGCGCAGTGACCGCAGCGCAAGGACGGAGGCCGCAAGGTGCGCATGAAAAGGGGCGGCCAAGCCATCGCTCAGCCGCCCGCCAATAAGCCATTGGCCGCACCGGCCAAACGAACCGGTGCGCGAAACCTGGCTACCAGCGCACCGTAGAGTGCAGCGCGAGCGTGTGCTCCGGCGCGGCGGCTGCAACGCGCTCGCGGCGCTTTGCCTCGAGAGCGATGCGCACGTCGGCCGCGGCCGGCGGGCCGACCTGGAACTCGTAGCCGAGCCGGTACTCCCGCTCATCTTCCGCCAGGCCGATTCCGGCCCACGGCGTCCCGGTGCCTCCCGCCAGCGGAAGTCCATAGCCGAACTTCGCGTCGATGCGTCCTGCCGCCGGAGCCGCCCGGTGTGGGCTGCCCGGCCCCGCCAGCGTGTCCCGGCTCCACAGGGCAGCCGCGCCACCTTCCGCCTGCGCGCCGATCGACGGGCTCACCGTCAGCGCAGGGCCCAGTTCCGACGCCGGGTTCGGATCCCACGCCAGCCAACCGCTTGCGCCCCATTCCACCGTGCCGGCCGTGTCATGCACCATGAGCGCTCGCCCGTGCAGCCCGGCGGCCAGTCCCAGGCCCGGATGCCGCAGCCTCAGCCCGCCGCCGATATCCATCCCGAAGCCGGTGTCGGCGTCTCCGCCGTCACGCCGCACGCCCACCTCGACCGACGGCGTCAGCAACGCTCCGCCGCCCACGGCCAGCGCGTACGATCCGTCCAACCCCAGGCGCAGCCGGTTCATATCCACCGTCGTGCCGGCCAGGCCCGCGACTGCGTCGGAGGTAGCCCGCATCAGCATTCCATCCACGTTCAATCCGAGCGCAAATCCGGCGGCCACGTCTGCCGGCACCAACGTCGCCCGCACGCCCGCGGCGCCGGCCAACATCCCGATCCCCGTCTCCAGCGGCTCGCCGCCGCGCGGCGCCAAGTGCAGCCCGCCGAGCCCGTAGCCGCCGGCCAGCCACAGCGCCAGCCGCCCAGGCACGACATCGTAGCCGACGTAGGGATAGGCGCCCGTCAGCGAACTCGTTACCTCGCCACGGGGCGCATTCGGCTGCGAGTAACTGCCCCAGCCGGTGCTGTGCGACAACGCAAGCCCGGCCAGCCACGGCCCGGCCGCGTAGTCCACGCCCAGCGTCCCACTGGCGACGTCGCCGCTCACCGAGAGGTCGGCGTCGCGGCCGGCGAAGCGTCCGTACCCGCCTTGTCCCCACACCGTCAGCGCCTCGCTGCCCTGGCTGCCCGCGGTCGTCACCTGGAACTCGCTGGCCGCAAGCAGCTTCCGTCCACTCACCGCGTGCGGCTCCGGCTCGTGGTGCCCGCCTGCTACCCACTGCGCCAGCGCCGCAATGCGCTGCTCCTCGCCGGCGCCGGCCGCCTCGGAACGCGCGGCGGCAATGCTCCGGCCGCCAATCGTCGCGTGCGTTCGCGACACCCGCGCACTGCGCAGCCGCTCGTCCACGGCGCCGAGCGCGTGCTGCCACGCGGTGCGTCCGAACCGGCCCAACCACGCCCGCGGCATGAGGTCGCTGTTGGCGATATTCCCCGTCGCCTGCGCATCCGCCAGCTCCGCCCCGGCAGCGTTGCTCAGGTGTAGCGCGAACGTCTCCTCGCCCTCGTCGTGCGCGTCGTCGAGAACGGTCACCGCGACGGTCCGTGCCGTGTCACCGGGTGCGAACATGAGCGTGCCGGACGCTGCCACGTAGTCCTCGCCCGCCCTGGCAGTGCCGTCCGCCGTCGACCAGTCGACCGTCACTTGCTCGGGCGCGGCGTGGCTGAGCGTCACCTCGAAGGAGATGGTCTCATCCACGCCCTCGGTCGCGCGCGCGTCGCGCACTTCGATCGACACGGGCTCGCCGGCAGCCGCGGAGACCTGTCGGGTGGAGGTGTCCCCGTCAGCCGGGCACGGTGTTGCTGCCATGGTGGCACTGTCGGCGATGCTCACGCACACCGCTGCCGCCTCCCCTACCCGGTAGCCCTCTCCCGGCTGCACCGTGACTGTCACCGGTCCGTGATCGGCGGCCGAGTCGGTCAGCCACACGCGGTAGTCGCGATACCCGCCGAGGACGTGATCCACCGTGAACACCCCCGGCACGATTCCCAGCCGTGAGCTGACCAGCAGCCCGCTGCCGCGCTTGCGCCACTGGAACTCCAGATCGATTACGATCCCGGCCGAGAAACCCTGCCATTGATAGGAGTTGCGCAACTCGGAAACCAGGATGTGGAGCAGCGCAAGCTCGCCTTCGGTGGCCGGGGCCGGATCGGTGAGTGCGAGGGTCACCAGCGGCTCGCTGCCCGGCTGATGCACCCCGCTGCGCCCGAACCCCGAATCCGACCACGAGGCACGGTCCACGCCGTCGTCCGCCGGGCCATACAGCGCTCGCACCCGTACCTCGTAGTCCGTGTCCTCGTCCAGGAACAGGATCGGCAGATGCGTCACCTGGCCGTCCGTCGTCGCGGACGCCCAGGAGCCGGTACCGCGCTTCCGGTAGTGCACCTGGTAGCTGGCGGGCTGCGGACCGTCCGGGGCCTCCCAGGACACCAGCAGGTTGCCGGCGGTGTCTGGAACCGCCAGCACGGTGGGCGCGGACGGCATGTCGACCGAACTGCCGGCCTGAACCAGGAGCTGGGCCTCGATGGCAGCCACCCCGCCGGAGAACACCGCGTGTACCGGGTTGCTCAACGTGACGGTGAAGGTGCGGTCGTCTTGAGAGAGCGTCAGGCCGCTGATCGGCACGCTGATGGTCTGCGTCGTGGCGCCGGGAGGAAACCTGATCGTGCCGGTCGCAAGGTCCTCGTCGCCCGGCAGCGCGGCACCTTCGCGGATGCCCCAGTCCACCGTGACTTCGAAATCGCTGGGCCCGGTCAGCGACACCGTGAAGCCTACCGTCCCGGCTCCCTCTCCGCTGCCCAGGTCGGAGATGCTCAAGATGGGGTCGAATTCGTTGTCCCGTATCGTCACGGTCGCCCGGATGGAGTTCTGGCCTGGTGGCGTGATCCCCGCGATCGACTCGTACAGCTCGTAGGCGCCGCCGACGTTGACGTCCGCAAAGGAGTCGGGCAGCAGTTCCAGCGTCACGGCGCCGTCGGGGCGCCGCGTGGCGTCATCGTCGGTGGGAATCTCGACGGTGTACTCGTGCACCGTCAGGTTGAAGGCATCCCGCTCCTTGTCGCCGGTGTATTCGGCGGCTACATAGGCGCCGGCGTGCGTCACGCGGAATCCGATCCTGGTGTTGACCGCCGCGTCGCCGGGCTGGGCGTTGTCGAACAGAGCCGGGTGGTCCCAATGGCGGGTGATCACGAAGCGAACCGGGGCGCCCTCGTCGACCTGATCTTGTTCGGCGGCCACGGTGACCGTCGGGTTCGTGTTGCGCACGCTCAGGCGCAGCGCGTTCGGCGTGCCCACCGTGTAGCGCGGGCAGTAACTGAAGTCGCGCTCGGAGCAGGCGAAGTAGTGGAACAGGCCGCCGCCGTCGTGTTGCACCCGGCCGTTGACCCAGCGGCTCTCGATGTCGCTGCTGGACAGCAGGGCGGCGCGAATCTCGCCACCCGCCGGGCCGGTATAGGACTGATCCTGCCGGATCGGGAACTCATGCTCCCGGTTGCATGGCGTGAACGCGAAGGCGGCCACGTTGTAGGACGGGATCATCGGATGGTTGAAGTCGTGCGCATGGTCGACCAGCGGCAGAAAGGAACGAGGATGCGAATACTGGTATCCTCCCGAGCACCGGGTCTCGAAACGAACCTTGTTGCCTTCGAGGATGTCGCCGACCCAGGTATCTCCGTCAAGCGTCAGTCCGGCCGGCGACACCGCATGGAAGGTCACCTCCGGAATGTCGTCGTCGCGCACCCGAACCGCCGCGGTGTTGGGGCGCCCGATGGTGTAGGAGAGTCCGCTGGAGCCGACGATGGTCACGCGGATCTCGCCGTCCCCTTCGTTGCGGGTGTCCTGTTGTGTCGGGAGGCGCAGGGTGCGGGTCGTCGCGCCGGGCTGAAACGCCACCTCGATCTCCTCCAACTGCATCGTGAGCCGGCTCATGATCTTCTCGTGGCCCGAAATGCGCACCCGCACCCGCTGGCACCGTCCCGGCGCGCCGCGCCTGGTGAGCGTGAACACGGCATGCTCGCCCTCGGTGACCGCGGGCTCCTGAGCCGCAATGAAGAAGGTCGGTGAGCCGGACAGGTGGATGCGCGAACCACCGGGGCAGTTCGGCGAAATGCTCGCTGGCGCTTGCGGGTGCGCGCCCGCACTGACAATCAGGCCGGCACACACGAGCCGGAACAGCGGCAACCTTTGGCTGTCTCTTGTCGCAGTCATACTTAAGTCGTACGTGCGCCGCGGCGCCGATTTCCAGGCGCTCATTCGCCAATTGCAGCGAGATTCGCGGATGGGACGGGAAGTTCGTCAGTGTGGGAGCGGGCTATTCGTGGGATGCAACCGTCATTCGCGGATAACCCGCGCGACCGGAGACACCGCGATCAGAGTCTTGTTGGCGGAGTCGGGGGGCAGGCTCGGCGCCGACAGCGAAGCGATGCTGCGCGAGGACTCCGAACACCGGGTTCTGGCATGGACGCTATGCTTGATGGGAAATCACACGTATGCGGGCGTCTCGCCCTCCCGGATCCAGTTGCCGGCTACGTAGACGGGCCGGTACAGGGAGCGGCGCTTGGCCGGCATGTCGGCGAGTACCGCGGCCGGCGGATCCCAGTTGTGCCACTTGGTGTGGATGGAGTTGTAGCAGTTGAACACCGCCACCCGCGGGCGGTCGGAGTTGCACCACGGCTGGCCGCTGTGGGTCAGCGCCTCGGTGAACATCAGCACCGAGCCGGCCGGGCAGATGCAGGTCTCCCACAGGGACGAATCGGCGGAGAAGATCTCTTCGGGCGCCGGGTAGGCGGCCTTGTGGCTACCGCTGAGCAGCAGCGTGCCGCCGTCGCCGCGGCCGACCTCGTTCAGCTCCCACACGATGCGCGTCATGCCGGCGTAGGCATGCCCCGGGAATGCCTGGTAGTGGTGGCAGTCGCCCGGCAGCCGCATCATGCCGTTGCCGTTGTGCGGCCCGAATGTGCCGTCGCCCTGGGCGCCACGGCGGCCGCCATCGGCGCGGCGCACCGTGACGAAGCTGTGCTCCTGGCGAAAGCCGTAGCCGGCCTCGTTCTCCAGCGACTCACCGCCGCCGTCGGTGAACGGGTTGTAGATGAACTCCTGCGCGAAGCCGATCACCACCGGGTGGTCGGTCAGCCGCTGCAGTGGACCGCCCACCGGCGAGCGCCGATGCTCCGGAATCGACTCCGGTTCGGCCGCCAGCCGCAGCACGAACTCGCGCATCTCCGCGATTTCGGCGTCATCCAGGACGCCCGGAATCGCCAGCCAGCCCTTGGTGTCGAAGTGGTACTTCTGCGCGGCCGTGAGCGGCACCACCGGCCGGCCCTCGGAATCGGTGGCGGCGAAGCGCGCCGCGTCGGTCATCAGCGGCGCGCCCATGTCCTTGTCCAGCACGAACGCCGGCGGCGCCCCCTCGGCGAGCCGCTCGCGCGCCGATCTGCGTTGCATCATGGTCCCCGAGTGTAGTCCCGCCGTGCCTTGCGTGCTACTGCTTGTACTCGACAAGCTACTGCTTGTACTTGACAAGCTACTGCTTGTACGGGTCGGCGGCGTCGCGCAGGCCGTCGCCGAGGAAATTGAAGGCCAGCACTACTACCACCACGAACAGGCCCGGGACCAGCAGCCACGGGTTCTGCACCACGGTACGCACGTTCTGGGCGTCCTTCAGGAGCGCTCCCCAGCTCACCGACGGCGGCCGGATGCCCAGCCCCAGGAAGCTCAGCGAGGTCTCGGCCAGGATCATGCCGGGAATCGACAGGGTCAGGCTCACGATCAGGTAGCTCATGAACGACGGCAGCAGGTGGCGGCCGATAATGGAGGGCTCGCCGGTGCCGCTGATCTTCGCCGCCATCACGAAGTCCTCCTCGCGCAACTCCAGCAGCCGGCCGCGCACCACCCGCGCCAGGCCGGTCCAGCCGACGATGGACAGGATGATCGTGATGCCGAAGTAGACCCGTATCGGCGGCCACAGCGGCGGCAGCGCCGCGCTCAGCGCCATCCACAGCGGGATGGTCGGAATCGAGATCAGAAACTCCACGATGCGCTGAATCACCGCGTCGATGGTGCCGCCGTAGTAGCCCGATATGCCGCCGAGAATGCAGCCGAGAACGAAGCTGATCGCCACCCCCACCAGACCGATGGTGAGCGATATGCGCGACGCGTACACCACCCGCGAGAACACGTCCCGGCCCAGCTTGTCGGTGCCGAACAGGAACGCGACACCGTCGCGCACCCCGAACAAGTGCAGGTCGGAGGGGAACCGGTTCCACAGCTTGTAGTCGACGCCGCGTACGAAGAAATGGATCGGGTGGCGCACCGCCACGTCGTCCTGGTACTTCCAGCGCAGCGTGACCGGGTCGCGCTCCGGCGTCAGGCCGTACACGAACGGGCGCAGGTGAAACCTGCCGTCGGCGTCGAAGAAGCGCACCAGCTGCGGGCGCGCGAACGTATAGTCGGGATGGCGGGTGGCGGTGTCGTAGGGCGCGAAGAACTCGCAACAGAGCGCGGCGACGTAGAACACCAGCAGAAAGCCGCCGCCGGACAGGGCCAGCTTGTGCTTCCTGAGCTTGCGCCACATGAGCTGCCACTGCGAGGCGACAAACTCGCGCTCCTGAAGGTCGATCTCCTGCTGCCGCGTTCGCACCGGCACCGCTTCAGGCCGCCTTGCTCTCGTAGCGGATACGCGGGTCGACCCACACCAGCATGATGTCGGACAGCAGCGTTCCGATCACGGTCAGGAAGGTGAGAAACATCACCGTGCTGCCGGCCAGGTAGGTGTCCTGCGAAATGAGCGCACGGTACAGCAGCGGACCGGTGGTGGGCAGGCTCAGCACGATGGCGGTGATGGTCTCGCCGGACACGATGCCGGGCAGGATCCAGCCGATGGTGCTGATGATCGGGTTGATCGCGATCCGGACCGGGTACTTGAACAGCAGGCTGGGTTCGGAGACGCCCTTGGCGCGGGCGGTGATCACGTACTGCTTGCTCAGTTCGTCGAGCAGGCCGGCGCGCATGACGCGGATCAGGCCGGCCGTCCCGGCGGTGCCGATCACGAAGATCGGTACCGGCAGATGCTTGAGCATGTCCCACACCTTGCCCAGACTCCACGGCGCCAACTGGTATTCCAGCGAGAACAGGCCGCCGGGGCTGACGCCGAAGAACTTTGCCAGGATCAGCATCAGGATCAGCGCCAGCAGAAAGTTGGGCGTCGCCAGGCCGGCGAATCCGACCACCGTGAAGGCGTAGTCGCCGAGCGAATACTGGTGGGTGGCGGAGTAGATGCCGATCGGGATCGACACCACGTACACGAACACCAGCGTGACCATCGAGATGGCGACGGTGAGCGGCAGGCGCTCGGCGAGCAGCCTGCTCACCGGCTGATTCATCTCGAACGAACGGCCGAGGTCGCCCTGCAGCATGTTCGACATCCACTTGAAGTATTGCAGGTGCGGAGGCAGGTCGAGCCCGTACTGGCGCTCCAGCGAGCGGATGCGCTCCTCGTCGATGTTGATGCCGCGCGCTCTGAGGTTCTCCAGCATGGTGGTCAGATAGTCGCCCGGCGGGAGCTGGATGATGATGAACGCGACCACCGACACGGCGATCATCACCCCGATCATGACCAGTACGCGGCGCCCGATATAGGACAGCACGACCGGTGCTACCTGTCTGGTGAGAGAAAACGGGGGGCGAAAAACTCACCCCCCGTCCGCTCGTGTCGATGTTGCAGCGTCCCTGCTACTTTTTCCAGAAGAACTGCTGCGCCTCGTAGAACAGCTCCAGGCCGTGCTCGGCGTCGGCGCCGAACCGGTCGGGAATGTTGCGCAGGTTGTTGTCCACGATGTGCAGCTTGGGCGCCAGGCCGATGGTGCCCATGTGGTAGAGATACTCCGCGTTGTAGTCGTAGATCTCCTGCATCAGCACCTTGTACTCCTCCGAGCCCAGCGGGAACGAGGTCGCCGTCTCGACCCGGTAGTACTGTTCCTTGATGTGCTCCGGCGGCTCCTCGCCCGGGAACTTGCCATCCTCGAAGTCGGCCAGCGTCTTGGTGCCCAGGTAGTTCACGTCGCGGTCGGCATTCATCCAGGTCGCCCAGGCGGGCGCTTCCTTGACGCCGTGCACGCGCGGCCGGAACGGCTCGACCAGAAATGCAATCTCGCCGACCGTCTGGTAAGGATGCACCATGATCATGTGGTCGAGAGCGGAGGTCCGCTGGCCGAACAGCGCCCATGCCAACTCACCCTTGACCAGGATCTTGAGCCCCACGTCCTCCCAGTACTCCTTCATCAACTCGAACATGGTGGGATCCGGGAACGACTCGGGATACTCCAGCAGCAGCACCAGCGTCTCGCCGCCGGGGACGAGCCGGAACCCGTCCGCATCGCGCGCCGTCAGACCCATGTCGTCGAGCAACTCGTTCCGCTGCACCTCGCCGAAGGTGCGCCCGCCGTCAATGCTACGCCGCACCAGCAGGTCGATCTGATCCGAGTCGCGCCTAGTGTCGCGCCGGCCCCCCGTTGAAGGCCAGGATTGTACCCGGCTGTGTGGTGATCAGCGCCGGAATGCGGCGCCCATGATAGCCGCCCTCCCCAGTCCGATACAGCGTGAATCGCTCAAACAACACCGCGGCTCTCCTCAACTCTGGTACTGAACCCGTGACTGTACGGTTTACGACGCCTATGGCCCCTTGTAGATGGATCAATATGTGCGAAACAATGATCACGATGCAGTTACTACCTTCATGCCCGTGTCCCGAGCATGCCAAGTTGGGCCGGCTAGTGAAGCCGATCCTAGGTCATCGTGAATTCCGACGTGAGTGAGGGCAAGATCACAACCTGGGCGTATGTGGAAGATGGCATTAGGAGCGTACGCATTCAACATAGCGAAAGCCGGTCCCTACACGGTGCTGCAAAGCATGTTCTGGAGTTCTACCGTGCGAGGCGAACGCGAACTCGTTGATGGCATACGCCGAGTCGCCCGGTCAAACGACCGGCACTTGGCGTTCCACCGTGATCCGACTCTCGTATCGCATTGCCTGTGCCAGATCATAGGCGGCTTGGAGCCGGTACCAGGTTTCCGCTCCGCCGCCGAATGCCTTGTCGAGACGTATAGCCATCTCCGGCGAAATGCCGGAATGGCAATTCACGACATCGGAGAGCTGCTTGCGACTGACGCCAAGCACGCGCGCCCCGTCAGTTGCGCTGAGTCCCAGTGGTTCCAGGCAATCGTGACGAACGGATAGCCCGGGATGGGGCGGATTCTTCATCGCCATGCCGCGCACCTCCTAGTGGTAGGCGCCGTAGCGGATGCCGGTGGGGACCACGTCGGTTTCGCGGCCGGCGCGGATGGCGAGCGCGGCGTCGAACGTGCTCCAGAAGTCGTGGTCGGGCGTGTAGCCGAGCAGCTCGCGCACCTTGGTGTGGTCGAACTCGAAGTAGTTGGGTGACGGCATACGTACGTCGGCATAACCGACCCCGAGGCGCTCGGCCAGCGCCGGTACCAGCTCCTCCCATACGGTGAGCAGGCCGCCCAGGGTGAACGCCTCGCCCACGGCGGCGCCGGCGTCCAGGGCCAGCGCCAAGCCCTTGGCGATGTCGCGCACGTCGGCCCACTCCTGCTTGCAGGTGCGCCCGTCGGGACAGCGGCTGAGCAACAGGCGCTTGCCCGCCTGCCACGCCGTGTCGAGCTGTTGCAGAACCCCGCCCTCCGCCGGCGACCGATCGGCCTGCGCCTGCAGCCGTTCGCGTGCCTTGGCCAGGCTCCAGTGTTGGGGAATGCCCTGCTCGTCGAGCAACTCGCTCGGTTCCAGCACCGTGGCGAAGCGGCACACCACGGTCGGCACCCCGTACTGGTAGTGGTAGTTCATGCACAGCTCCTCGCCGATCCACTTGGTCAGGAAGTAGGGCATCAGCTTGCTGTGGCTCACCTCGTCCTCGCGGACCGGGCGCTCGAACAGGCGCCCGTCATCCTCGGTGCGCCAGTACACCGCCTCGGTGCAGGCGTACACCAGGCGGTGCAGGTGCGGCGCGTGGGCGCGGATCGCCTCCAGCACGTGCAGGGTTCCGAGCCCATTGATCTGCAGGTACTCGATGTTGTCGTGCGGCGAGGCGAACGCGGCGGCGATGTGATACACGGCGTCGACCCCCTGCACCGCGCGCTGCACGGCGGCGTAGTCGCGCAGGTCGCCCTCCACCAGCTCGACGTTGGCGAGGCCGTCCAGCTTGTGCGCCCGGCTGGCGTCGCCGGGAAACACGAAGCCGCGGATGTCGTGACCCTGCCGCAGCAGCCGGCGCACCAGGTTGCCGCCGATGCGCCCGTTGGAACCGGTAATCAGAATCTTCACGTCACGCGTCCACGCGGTAGCCGTCGGCGGCGCGCACGCCGCGCTCGATCAGCTCCGGCTCCAGGTCGAAGCCGGTGCCGGGGGTGTCCGGCACCAGCAGCTTGCCATCGCGCAGCTCCCAGCCGTCCAGCACCACCCCCTCGGTGTCGGCCGGGGCCGCCTCCTGCACGGCGAAGTTGGGCACCGACGCCGCGAAGTGGGCGTGCGCGTAGCGCTCGATGATCGAGCCCCAGCAGTGCGGGGCGCAGCGCGCGCCCCACGGCTCGATGCGCGCCGCGGTCGCCTTCCACCAAGTCAGCCCCTTGGCGCGGAAGTCGTGTTGCACCACGTCGATGTCGCCGGCCTCCACCATGGCGAAGAAGGTGGGCGGCGGCGGGCCCGACTCGCCGTCGGCCACCAGCGTCGCATAGCCGCGCGCGCGGATGAACTGCTTCAGGTCGGCGTTGAGCGCCGGGTCCTCCCCGAACGGTTCCTCGAACCAGTAGATGCCAGCATCGGCGCACGCGTCGAGGGTGTCCTTGGTGCTGTTCAGGGTGCCGCCGTTGTTGGCGTCCACCAGGATCTTGGCCTCGGGGCCAGCCGCCTCGCGCACCGTGTGGATCACCAGCACGTCGCGCTCCAGGCCGGCGGCGGTGGGCATCCAGCGTGCCCCACGGCCGATCTTGATCTTGAAGTTGCGATAGCCGTAGCGATGGCCGGTGCGCACCTCTTCACGGAAGATCTCCCGCGCCTCAGCGTCGTCGGCATCCAGATCGTCGATGTAGATGGAACCGTCGTACAACTCTACGGCGCGGCTGCCGCGTGCACCGAGCAGCCGATACAGCGGCAGCCCCTGCAGCCGCGCGGCGAGGTCCCACAGCGGCAGGTCGATGACCACGCCCTCCGCCCGCGAGCCATCCGGCAGGCTGAACAGCTCCCCGAGCCGGCGTCCGACCAGCGCCTCGGCGCCGGCCCGCTCCAGCCGCGCCCAGCCCACGCCGACGGCACCGCTCGCGGCGTGCACGCGCACCACCGAATCCTGCACCACGGTGCCGTGTGCGCCGCTGCGGGCGTTGCAGCCGACATCACGCGGCCGCGGGCTGTGCACCTCGATCCGCTCGATCCGGGAAATCCGCTCGCGCGAGATGTCGCTCATCCGGTAGCCCTCCCTTCGTTGCGCCGCAGCGTGCGGTGAAGCGCCGTCGAAGCGCAACCCCAGCGTCAACCTCGACGTGCTTGCGCTGCGGCCCGCGGCTCAGCATGCTTGACGCTACCGGCTCCGTGGAAAAACAGCGGCACCCCACCGGCTCCGCTAAGCGGTATAATTCTTGAGCATGGCCCGCCGAGAGCGAGACGCGCCGGAATCGGAAGACCTCCGCAGCCGAGGGCTTCATTCGGAAGGTGGTCGCAGACCAGGATGCCCTGCTGCTTTCGGAGCGGCTGCTGTCAATGGGATGACGACGGCATCCGGCGAGATCTCGCGTCGTACGAGGACGTCGATCCCCTGAATGCTTCCGCCATGAGGGATCTGCTGCTGTCCTGGCTGAAGGAGGCGAACAACTGAAACGGTCGATGCGCTACGTTGAACGGGCTCCGACCGAACACGTGCAACTGCCTGATGGCACTGTCCTCCTTATCCCCGTGATCACCGGCATTCTCAAGCACCTTACGCAGGATCGGCTCATGACGCTCCTCCAGAGGCCGGAAGTCCTCCGCAAATACACGCGCGAAGCACTGCGTGTTACCGGGTGGTCGGTGCTGCGCCTGTTTCCGCGCGACTGGCTGCTCGACAACCTGCCGGATGCAGACGTTCGACCGGGTCGAGCCGCGGCGATCCGGTTCCTCCTTTCACGTTAACGGTCCATGGTGCCGCGCAGGCGGGGGTCGATCAGGTCGCGCAGGGCGTCGCCGAACATGTTGAGGCTGAAGATGGTGATGGTCAGCAGCACGCCGGGCCATACCGCCAGCCACGGCGCCGTCTCCATGAACTGGCGCCCCTCGCGGCTCAGCATGCTGCCCCAGTCGGGCGTCGACGAATCGATCCCGAAGCCCAGGAAGCTCAGTGAAGCGGCCGCCAGGATGTTGCCGCCGACGCTCACCGAGATGATGATGATGACCGGCGGCAGCAGGTTGGGCACCAAGTGGCGCACCAGCGTGCGCGTGTGCGGAGAGCCGATCGCCTGGGCCGCCTCGAAGTAGGGGTTCTCCTTGATCGCCAGCACCGCCCCGCGAATGATGCGCGAGCCGCCGATGCCGCCCGCCACCCCGAGGATGATGATGATCTGCCACAACCCGCGTCCGACGATCGACATGATCGTCAGCAGCAGCAACAGGCCGGGGAACGCCATCCAGGCGTCCACGAAGCGCTGAATCATCAGGTCGGTCTTGCCGCCCAGGAAGCCGGCGGTGGTGCCGATCAGCAGCGCCACCGCCGCGTTGATTACGGTTGCCGCCAGTCCCACCAGCAGCGACAGCCGGGTACCGACGATGAGGCGGCTCAGGACATCGCGGCCGATCTGATCGGTGCCCATCAGGTACTGCAGCGACGGCCCGGTGAGCCGGTCGGCCAGATGCCGCTCGGCGATCGGATAGGGCGCTATCAGGTCGGCGAAGATGGCCACCAGGATCAGCGTCAGAATCACCAGGGCGCCGGCCAGACCCATGCGTTTCCTGGCCAGCGCGCGCAGGAACTGGACGACGGGGTGGCGCCGTGCGGGTCTCTTCACTGGTAGCGCACCCGCGGGTCCAGGTAGGGGTAGATGAGATCGATGGCCAGGTTCACCGCCATCACCCCGATCGCGAACAGTAGATTGACCGCCGACACCGTGGGGTAGTCACGCAGGTTCAACGCCTCCACGGCCAGACGGCCGAGCCCCGGAATGTTGAACACGTTCTCGATGATCACCGATCCGCCGATCAGGATCGGCAGCTCCAGGCCGATCAGGGTGGCCACGGGAATGAAGGCGTTCTTGATCGCATGCCGGACCACTACCACCCGCTCCCGCAGCCCCTTGGACCAGGCGGTGCGGACGTAGTCCTGGCGCAGCACCTCCAGCATCATCGTGCGGGTCATGCGCATGGTGCTCGCCGCCATGGCGGTGCCGACGATGGCGGCCGGAATGATGAAAAATCCCAGGTTGCGCAGCGGCGCGTCTGCGAACGACACGTGCTCCAGCGGCGGCTGCCACTGCCACCAGATGGAGGGAAACACGACCACCAGCATGCCCAGCCAGAAGTTGGGCGTTGCCAGCCCGATGATCGCCGCCGAGCGGCCCACGTAGTCGGCCGCGGTGTCCTGCCGCATGGCGGAGTAGACTCCCACCGGCAGGGCGATCACCAGCGCGATGACGAGGGCGAGCAGGCCGAGTTCCATCGTGATCGGCAGGCGGCGCGCGATGATCTGTTCGATGCTGTAGGTCCTGCCGTGCAGCGACGTGCCGAAGGTGCCGTGCAGCACCATACCGCCGATCCAGTCGGCGTACTGCATGTGCACCGGCTGGTCGAGGCCCAGGAGCTTCTCCATCGCCTCGCGATCGAGCTGCGCCCCGCCCGCCCGCATGGAGCGCTCGGACATCACGTCGATCACATCGCCCGGGATGAAGCGGACGCTCAGAAACACGAACGCCGTCAGCAGGAACAACGTCGGAATGAGCAGCAGAACCCTGCGGATGAGGTACGCACGCATGCACTGAAAGCCCGTCCCGGCCCGCGCTCAGCGGGCCGGGACCGGTGGGCGAACGGCGACCCCGAAGCGCCCCATCTCCAGGCTAATTCTGAAACTGCTCCTTGAGGTCCTGGTCGATCCACAGGCGCGCCCACAGCTCGGCGTACTGGTGCCGGCCGAGCATGTTCTCGCCGTTCCAGCCCTGCACCCACGGCTGCAGGATGTTCCACTGCGGCGGCTCGACCGCGGTGATCACCCAGTGGTTCTCGATCAGGAAGAAGTTGAGCTCGCCCCACAGCCGCTCCCACTCGTCGAACGAGTCAGCCGCCTGCATCTCCTTGAACTTGGCCTCGTAGCCGGCGTCGCGGGTGTTCGGGTAACCCCAGTAGCCTTCGGTGAAGCGCCCCACCAAGTGCTCCTCGATCATCTGACTGGCGCCCTCCGAGGTGGCCAGATCATAGTCCGCCGACTGCATGCGCGCCGCGTAGTTGGCGCCCTCCTCGAACTCCAGTTGCAGCTCGATGCCGATGTCGGCCAGGTAGGAGGCGACCAGCTCGTAGTAGGTGGCGTTGAGCACCTGCGGGCAGCAGATGTTGCCGATCAGCGAGAAGCGCACGCCGTCGTCGCCGCGCGGGCGGCCCGCTTCGTCGAGCAGCGCCTCGGCCGCGGCGGGATCGAAGCGGAACGCCTCCTGGATCTCCGCCGGCCAGTCGTCGTAGACCGTGACATTGCGCCCGCTCATGCCGCGCGGCTCGTCGTTGCCGAGCCCGCCGAACACCGCATCGTTGATCTCCTCGAGGTTGATCGCCTTCTGGATCGCCCGGCGCACCCGGATATCGTCCAGCGGCTCGGAGTCGAAGTTGATCATCATCAGATAGTCGCTGCGGAATTCGAAGGTGTAGGCCTGCACGTCCGGGTTGCTCTTCTGCAGACTCTCCAGGTCCTCGAGAGTGCGGATCGAGGCGCCCATCTGGCTGAAGCCGCCGTCCACGCGACCGGTGCGGTAGGCAGCCAGCCGGATAGCCTTGTCGGGCAGAATGAGAAGCCTTAACGCGTCGATGTAGGGAAGCTGATTGCCGTACTTCTCGTCCACACCCCAGTAGTCGGGATTTTTGTCCCAGGTGAGCGAACTGCCCTCCTGCACGTCGGTCAGCATGAACGGCCCGGTGCCGACCAGCTTGGTCCAGTCTTCGAGGGTGCCGTTCTCGAGCTGCTCGGGCGCGTATATGTTGGTGTGCTCGTGCCACAGCAGGTCATGGGTGAACCAGGCATGCGGGGACTTGAGCTTGAACACCACGGTGCTGTCGTCGGGCGCGGTGATCGAGTCCCACGGCATGTCGTCGAGGCGATCCATGTTGGGGCTCGGGTCGCCGCCGTCCAGGCCCAGGTAACGGTGGTAGTTGACCACGATGTCGTTGGCCACCAGCGCGCGCCCGTCGACCGGGGCCTTGTTCTGCCAGCGCGCCTCGGGCCGCAGGTGGATCACGGTGGTGAGGGCGTCGGGGGTCTCCCAACTCTCGGCCAGCAGACCGCGCATGTACTGCACCGGCTGGTTGTAGGAGTTGATGCCGTACATGTTGCGGTCCACCCCCCAGTCCATCATCGCCAGCTTCTCCACCACCCCGTTGATGGCGCGGTAGGAGCGCCCGTTCTCGAACGAGTCGATGGCGAACGTGTAGCCGCCGTGGGTGGCCAGGGTAAGGGTGCCGCCGTAGGTCGGTGCGGTGAACTGTGCCCCGCTGGTGGGATCGGTGATCATCTCCTTGGCCATGGCGGCGCTGCCGGACTCCTCGGCGGCGGCGGCAAAGAGCCCCGCGGCGCCGAACGCCAGCATGCCGATCACCAAAGCGAGGATCACGAATGATCTGGAAGTTCTCATCGTGCTACGAGATATCGTTGGCGCGCTGGCCGTGGACGTTGCCGGCGGGGCGCGGGGTGGCGGTGATGCTGGCACCTGCGTCCGTGCTGCTGTTTGCCGCCGGCAGTCTGCTCGCCGACCCGGCCGGCGTCGCCTCCGCGATCAGCGTGCGCGAGGTACCACTGGGGCAGGGCGGCACCTGCACCGGGCGCTTCGTCCGCCACCTCCTGCCCCACGTCACGGTGGGCGGGCCGCAGCCGCGTACCTTCGACAGCAACGGCGCCGGGGTGGCGCTCGCCGATCTGAACAACGACTCACTCATCGACATTGCCCTCGCCGGTCTCGGCGAGCCGATCACGGTGCTCTGGAACCGCGACGGACGCTCGTTCGAGCCGGCACGGATCGACCAGCGCGACGCCCGCGCCATCAACGCGGTCGACGTGGACGGCGACGGTGCGCTCGACTTGGTTGCCACGCGCACCGACCAGCGCCCGCTCTGGTTGCGCGGTACCGGCGCGAAGCGCACCTTCAACACCGTCGACGACGAGGATTTCATCAATCCGGCCCCGGTGTACGCGATGGCCTGGGACGACCTCGACGCCGACGGCGACCTCGACCTGGTCGCCGCGACCTACGATGCCGAGCTGGCGGCGATCGAGATGCTGGAGGTGCACACCAGGTTCGCCGCCGGCGACAGCGGCTGGCAGGAGCGCCAGCGCGGGGTGTTTGTATACGAGAACCTGGGCGGGCCGGTCGATCGCGGCCCGTTCCAGGTCGGCAACGCGCGCATGCAGCGGCTGCGCCTGGCCGGCGTGGCCGACGCGCTCGCCGTGGCCCTGATCGACCTCGACGGCGATGGCAGCCGGGACATCGTCATCGGCAACGACTACGAGACTCCCGACTACGTGTACCTGAACACCGACTTCGGCTACCGGATGGCGCGGCCATTCGCCGAGATGACTCACAACACCATGGGGTTCACCAGCGGAGACATCGACAACGACGGGCGGCTGGAGTTGTTCGCCGCCGATATGAGCCCCTACCGCCCAGGCGCTGACGTCGACGCGGCGTGGACGACGCTGCTGCCGCCGGAGGGCGCCGAGCAACCTCCCGGCAACCAGATCGTGGCCAACGTGCTGTACGCCGCTGACGCGGCGGGCAACTTCGTCAACCGCGCGCCGGGCGCTGGAGTCGCGGCCACCGGGTGGACGTGGTCGGTGCAGTTCGGCGACCTGGACAACGACGGCTTCCTGGACCTGTACGCGGTCAACGGCATGGTCGGCAAGGTGTTCGAGCACCTGCCCAACGCCGAGTTGGTGGAGGAGAACCAGGCGCTGCGCAATGATGGCAGCGGGCGTTTCGTACCGGTTCCGGAGTGGGGGTTGGGCGCCACCGAGGGCGGCCGCGGCATGGCGTTCGCCGATCTGGACCTGGACGGCGACCTCGATGTGGTGATCAACAACTACCGGGTACCCGCCACCTGGTTCGAAAATCAACTGTGCGGCGGCGCCGCGCTCGAAGTCGACCTGCGCCAGCCGGGCAGCGCCAACCCGTTCGCCATCGGGGCGACCCTGCGGCTGGTCACCGAGGCCGGCTCCTACCGTCGTGACCTGCTGGTGGCCAGCGGCTACCTGTCCAGCGAGCCGCCGCGCGCCCACTTCGGTTTCCCGGCCGGAACCGTGCCGCAGACGCTGGAAGTCACTTGGCCCGATGGCGCCGTGACCGCCGTGACCGCCGTCCAGCCGGGCACACTCATCACGGTGGAGCGCCCCGGCACCGAGCGCGGCAGCAACGATTGAAGCGGCAGCGCGCCGTGCTCGCTGCTAACGGGTTATGAGCAGACGCCACTGGTCCCGCTGGTCACCGCGTGATGACACCCTTCGCGGCAGAGGATAGGATCATAGCTGGGAGCGGAGGGCGCCGGAGAGATGTACATGAGCGCGGAGTTGATCGCCATTATCGCGGCTTCCGTGGTGCTTACTACCGTCATGCGTGCTTTGTTGCGTGGCCTTCGTCAGGAATTGCGCGACTTGCATAGCGAGTTGCTTGACCGGATGGCGAAAATGGAGCGCAATCTCCGTGCCGAGATGCAGGCCATGGAATGCGGCCTGCGAACCGAGATGCAGCCCGGTATCAGGGACTCGCCGCGCGGGCGCCCGACGGCGGACCGTATAGAATCCCGTTAGAGCCCTATTAGAAGCCTGGTTACACCAGTCACAGGTTTGGAACGGCAACTATGCATTGGGCAGAGCCACAACTACGAATCGACCGGGGCGTATGGAATCCGTGCACAATTGCTGCTGATCGGGATTTCATACACGACATCCACCAGGACCTATTCTCGTCAAGGATACAAGGATACGGATATGCTCCCGTGCGCAGCTTGGTCCGTTAGCCGGAACAAGCGCGCCACGAACAAGGTGCGGAGGTATGCGATCGAGTAGCTCAGCCATTCGGCTTTCGCCCTCGCAGTCCGGGCGTGCGGCATAGCGCACTATCACGACCCGCCGCACTCTTGGCGGCGGCGCCACTGATGGACCGATAGTTGCCGCGCGAGGCGTCGCGTAGCAGTTAGCGATAGCCGTTACGCCGTGCGGGCTGATTGATGCCGAGGGACTCCACGCGGTTGGGACTGGTCGACGGAAACGCCGTCACCGCCCAACGGTCGCCCAACAAGAGCCGCCGCGGATCTACGCGTATTCGATGCCGCTGGTGCAGATTGCCAGCAGGCGCCGGGGGCCAGGGCCCGGCGAAGCGGCGCGCGACCTCGGCGGTGGTCACGGAATTGTCCTGTGTGCTCGCTGGATCAGCCGTCGAGCTTGGCAGCCAGGTCGCGGAAGTCGGCGGCGATGACGTCGAACTGTCCGGTGGCAACCGGGTCTTGCGCGGCAGCCGGGCCGCGTTCCAGGGGGCGCGGCACGAAAGCGGTCTTCAGGCCCAGGGACGCCGCCGCCTGCAAGTCACCGGCATGGGCGGCCACCATCATCGCCTCGCCCGGCTTCAGACCGAGCAGCTCCACGCCGGTCAGATAGGTCTTCGGGTCGGGCTTGTAGGCGCGGGCCAGTTCGGCGCCCAGGATGCAGTCCCACGGCAGGCCGGCGTAGCGCGCGAGGTTGGTCATCATCGCCACGTTGCCGTTGGACATGGCGGCGATGATGTAGCGGGCCTTGAGCCGCGCCAGTCCCGCCGGGGCATCGGGCCAGGGATCCAGACGATGCCAGGCCAGATTCAACTTCGCCTTGGCGGCGTCGGACACGGCCTGGATTCCGAACTCGTCGAGCAACTCCTCCAGGGCGAGGCGATGCAACCGGTCCAGGTTGGTCCACGGCAGCGCGCCGGCACGCACCTTTTCCATGAACGGCTGGTACTTGCCGCGCCAGGCGTCGGCGAACGCCGCCCAATCGGCGGTGATACCGTTGGCCAGGCCGAACGCGGTCGCCTCCCGGATCACCGAACTGCGCCAGTCCACCACCGTCCCGAACACGTCGAACAGCAGCGCCTTGATCCCGGTTCCGTTCATGTCAGCGTCCACACCTACGCGCCGGCGACGCCGGCCAGCTCCAGCTCCTCGGCGAAGTGGCAGGCGACGCGATGGCCGTCGCCCAGTTCGCGCAGCGGCGGCGCTTCCACGACGCAGCGGTCCTGCCGGTAGCGGCAGCGCGGATGGAAGTAGCAGCCGGTGGGCGGGTTGGCGGGGTCGGCCACGTCGCCGGCGAGGCGGATGCGGGCGCCGGAGCTGCGCAGCCGCGGGTCGGGCTTGGGGACCGCCGACAGCAGCGCTTCCGTGTACGGATGCCTGGGCTTGGCGAAGATGCGCTCGCGGCTGCCCACCTCGACCAGCTTGCCGACGTACATCACCGCCACCCGGTCGCTGATGTAGTCCACCACGCTCAGGTCGTGGGCCACGAACAGGTAGGTCAGGTCGAACTCGGTCTGCAATTCCTGCAGCAGGTTCAGGATCTGCGCCTGCACCGACACGTCCAGGGCGGACACCGCCTCGTCGGCGATCACCAGGCGCGGATGCAGCGCCAGGGCGCGCGCCACGCCGATGCGCTGCCGCTCGCCGCCGCTGAACGCGTGCGGGTAGCGGCGGATGTACTCCGGGCGCAATCCGACCTGACCCAGCAATTCGGTGACCCGCTGTTCCAACTCCAGGCCGCGGATGTTGTCGTGGCGGCGCAGCGACTCGCCGACGATCTGCAGCACCGTCTTGCGCGGGTTGAGGGAGGCGTAGGGATCCTGGAAGATCATGCGGATGGCGCGCCGGTAGGGCCGCAGACTGGCGCCCTGCAGCGCCGTCAGGTCGGCGAACGCACCATCCTCGCCACGATAGCGGATCGCCCCGCCGGTGGGATCGTAGATGCGCACCACGCAGCGCCCGAGCGTGGTCTTGCCGCAGCCGGACTCGCCGACCAGGGCCAGGGTCTCGCCGCCGTGCACGGTCAAGTCGACGCCGTCCACCGCCTTGACGTGGCCCACCAACCGGTGCAGCAGGCCGCGGGTAATGGGAAAGTGCATCTTGAGCTGCTCCAATTCGAGCAGCGGGCGGGCGGGCGTGGGCGGCGACGACGCCATCAGCCTGCCCCCGCCGCCGGTTCGCCGCCGGCATGGTCGTGCACCGCGCCGGTGGGGCCGGAGCCGGCGGGCCGGTCGTACAGCAGGCAGCGCACCGTGGTGCCCGACTCCAGCACCACGGCCGGCGGCGCCACGCGGTCGCACTCGCCCGGCATGAAGCTGTCGCAGCGCGGATGAAAGGTGCAGCCGTCGGGCCGCGCGAACGGATGCGGCACCATGCCGCGAATTACCTCCAGCTCGCCGCGCCGGGTGTCGCCGAACTTGGGAATCGACTTGTGCAGGGCACGGGTGTAGGGATGCTTGGGATCGTGGAAGATCGGATCCACGGCCGCGGTCTCCGCCACCTTGCCGAGGTACATCACCACCACGTCGTCGGCGATCTCCGCCACCACGCCCAGGTCGTGGGTGATGAACATCACCGTCATGTTGAGGTCGCGCTGCAGCTCCTTGATCAGGTCGAGGATGGTCGCCTCGGTAGTCACGTCGAGGGCGGTGGTGGGCTCGTCGGCGATCAGCAGGTTGGGGCGGCACGACAGCGCCATGGCGATCATCGCCCGCTGCCGCATGCCGCCCGAGAGCTGGAACACGTAGGAATCGAGGCGCCTGCCGGCCTGCGGGATGCCCACCCGCTCCAGCAACTCGGCGGCGCGTTCCCGTGCCTGATCCCGCGTCACCGGAAGATGCAGGCGCATCATCTCCACGATCTGGTTGCCGATGGTGTGCACCGGGCTCAGCGACGACATCGGTTCCTGGAAGATCATTGCGATCTCCTTGCCGCGGACGGCGCGAATCGCCTTGCCGGTCGGCGGCAGGGCGGCCAGGTCGACCACCTCCTCCGACTCGCGATGCAGCAGGATCTCGCCCGCCACGATGCGCCCCGGGCGATCGACGATCTGCAGAATGGAGCGCGCCGTGACCGACTTGCCGCAGCCCGACTCACCCACCACGCACACTGTCTTGCCGCGCGCGATCGGGAAGTCCGCCCCGTCCACCGCCTTGACCACCCCCTCGTCGGTGAAGAAGTGGGTCTTGAGGCCCTTGATCTCCAGCAGCAGGTCGCGCCCGCCGACGCCGCCTGCGGCATCCGTGCTCATGGGCGCACTCACTTGTACGGGTCCGCGGCATCCCGGATGCCGTCGCCCAGGAAGTTGAACGCCAGCACCGCCACGATCACCGCCGCGCCGGGCAGGAACAGCCACGGCGAGGTAACCAGCACGCGCACGTTCTGCGCCTCCCTGAGCAGCACCCCCCAGCTCACCACCGGCGGGCGCAGGCCGATGCCGAGAAAGCTCAGGGCGGTTTCGGCGATGATCATCTGCGGAATCGCCAGGGTGAGGGTGGCGATGATGTGGCTCATGAACGACGGCACCATGTGGCTGATAATCACCTGCAGCTCAGTGCAGCCGTCCAGCTTGGCGGCGATCACGAAATCCTCGGTCTTGAGGGAGAAGAACTTGCCGCGCACCGCCTGCGCCAGCCAGGTCCAGCCGATCACCGACAGGATGATGGTGATCATGAAGTAGACCAGCACCGGCGACCAGAAGTTCGGGATCGCCGCCGCCAGCCCCATCCACAGCGGAATGGTGGGCATGGAGCGCAGGATCTCCATCACCCGCTGGATCAGCATGTCGACGGTGCCCCCGTAGTAGCCGGAAATGCCGCCGAGCAGCACGCCCAGCACCAGGCTCAGGGTGACCCCGACCAACCCGATTGTCATCGAGATGCGGGTGCCGTGGATCATGCGGCTGAACAGATCGCGGCCGAGCCGGTCGGCGCCCAGCAGGTACATCGGCGCGCTCTGGTCGACCGGGCCGAGCAGGCGGCGCTGCAATGGAATCAACCCCCACAACTTATAGGGCTCGCCCTTGACGAACAGCCGTATGTCGATGCGTTGGCTGTCGTCGACGCCGTAGATGCGCTGCAGCGACAGCATGTCGATCTCGGCGGTGTAGCCGTAGACGTACGGCCCGAACCGCGTCCCCTGATCGGTCTGCTCGATCAAATGGAGCCGCTGCGGCGGCGCGTAGGCGAGCTTGGAGATCATGCGGTCGGTGGAAAACGGGGCCAGGAACTCGGCGAACGCCGCCACCAGGTACACCAGGATCACCACCACCCCGCTCACCAGTGCCAGCTTGTGCTTGCGGAACCGCCACCAGATCAGCCGCCATTGGCTGGCGAGTTGCAGGGTCTCGGCAACGGCGCTGGACGATTCGACGGCGGCGGGGACCGCGGCGGCGGGGGCAGCCATCAGGTGAACCGGATGCGCGGGTCGACGAGGGCCAGCAGCACGTCCGAGATCAGCGTGCCGATCACCGTCAGTCCGCTCAGCATCATGATGAAGCTGGCCGCCAGGTACATGTCCTGCCCGAGCAGCGAGCGCAGCAGCATCGGCCCGGTGGTCGGCAGGCTCATCACCACCGAAACAATAGTCGCCCCCGACACGAGCTGCGGCAGCATCCAGCCGACCGTGGCCACGAACGGGATCAGCGCCAACCGCACCGGATACTTGAGCAGCAGGGCCAGCTCGGACAGCCCCTTGGCGCGCGCCGCGGCCACGTAGGGCTTGAGCAGCTCATCAAGCAGGTTGGCGCGCACGATGCGGATCAGCGATGCCGTGCCGGCCAGCCCTACCGCCAGCATCGGCATCCACAGATGCGACAACAGATCGACGACGCGCGCCCAGCTCCATTCGGCGCGGGCAAAATCGGGCGAGAAGAAGCCGCCGATACTGGTTCCGAAGTAGCGGAACCCGAGGTACATCAGGATCAGGGCGAACAGGAAGCTCGGCACCGCCAGCCCCAGGAAGCCGAGCGAGGTGGCGATGTAGTCGCCGACGGAGTACTGCCGGACGGCGGAGTAAATGCCGATCGGCACCGACACCACGCACACGAAGATGAACGCGCTGGCGGTCAGGATCAGGGTCAGGCCGAGGCGCTCCCACATCAGCGGCGCCACCGGCCGGTTCCAGATGAACGACTCGCCGAAGTCGCCGCGCAGCAGAATTCCGGAAATCCATTTCCAGTACTGCACCATGAACGGCTGATTGAGGCCGTAACGCTCCTCGATGGCGCGGATCGCCGACTCGTTCACACTGGAGGACTCCATCATCTCCGCCGCCACCGTGTCGGCGAACGTGCCGGGCGGAAGCTGGATCAGCAGGAACGAGATGAACGAGATCACCAGCAGCGCCGGAATCGCATACAGAACGCGCCTTACGAAGTAGCGAACCATCGCCCCTCAAACGGCCCCAGGGCCCCGCCAGACTTCCTTGCGGAAGCCCGGGAGCCCTGGATACCAATCAACTTTAGTGCCTTCGGTCTCAGTCGAAGAAGAACTGCTCGACGCCGACCGGCGAGTCGC
This sequence comes from Spirochaetia bacterium, assembly GCA_965262935.1. GTDB lineage: Bacteria > Spirochaetota > Spirochaetia > SZUA-6 > Bin103 > Bin103. The sequence goes on from OZ253572.1 coordinate 5,811,297, forward strand.
TGGGATAGGACCAGCTCAGGATCAGCGTTTCCGGCAGGTTGCGGAAGTTGTTCTTGGCGATGGTGATGGTCGGGATCGGGAACATGATGCCCATGACGTGGAAATCGTCGGCGGTGATCGCCAGGATCTCCCGCATCAGCCGCTCCTGCTCCTCCTGCGTCGAGGCCGCGTTGAACTCGTCGTAGAGCTGATACTGGCGCTGCACCGACTCCGGCGGCACCATCGCCTCGGGCGCGTCGGGGTTGTCGTACCACAGCGCCCAGCGGGTGGCGTGCTCGGACTCGAACGGACTGGTCGGCAGGTAGATGCGCGGGTTGAGGAACAGGTCGCCGCGCGTGCCGCCGTCGCCGGACCACAACACCACGTCGTGCTCGTTGGCGAAGATCTGCGTCATGTGCAGCGAGCGTTCGATCTCGCTGAATTGCGCGCCGATGCCGACCGCGCGCCAGTTGTTGGCGATCAACTCGCCGGCATCGATGAAGTCGGCGATCACCTCGAAGGCGATGCGGATCGGCTTGCCGTCCGGACCGAGCCGGATGCCGTTGTTGTTGCGCTCGGCGTAGCCGGCCTCATCCAGGTACTTGTTGGCCAGATCGACACTGTACTCAATGTACTGCTTGGCCATTTTCTCGGTGTACAGGCCGGAGCTGCGCAATGGACTGATGTTGGCCGCCTCGCCGACGCCGCTGAACGCGGTGTCGATGATTGCCTGGCGATCGATGGCGTGCGACAGGCCGATGCGGAAGTTCTTGTTCTGGAATACTTCACGCTTGACCGGGTCGGGATGGGTGAGATTGAGCTTGATGGCGATCTCGTTGGCGTAGGTGAAGTCGGTCGGGATGATGCGGTAGTCGCCCCGGTCCCGGTTGTCGACGATCAGCGGCCGGAACTTGGGCGCATTCAGGTGGCGCCACTCCATGTCGATCTGGCCATTGGCGGCCGCCAGCGCCACCGCGTCCTGGTCCTCGTACAGGGTGTATTCCTGGAAGTCGATGTAGGGGAGCTGGTTGCCCGCGGTGTCCACCTTCCAGTAGTAGGGGTTGCGCTCGTAGAGCAGCGCGGTGGTGGTCTGCTGCGGGCCGATGGTGATCACGTAGGGACCGATCACCGGGAACGCCGGATCGTAGCGCGGGTCGGCGGTGGAGCCGTGCGAGTTGAAGTAGCCGCCCTTGACGCCCATCAGCTCGGGCCAGCTCGTGACCCCGGCCTCGGCGACCAGCGCGTCCAGGTTGGACGTGTTGTACTTCGGATGGAACTGCTCCAGGTAGTGCTTGGGATAACGGACCGGCTCGCCGTTGGCCTCGCCGACGCACAGGTGCAGCAGGAACAGGCCGTTGGGCTTGATGAACGTGATCTTGACCGTGGTGGCGTCGATCTTCTCGGCGCTGAACGGCTGGCCGCCGGCCATGAAGCGCTTGCTCGGCGCGTACTTGAGTCCGTATTCCTCGTTAGCCACCAGATCGTCGGCCCAGAACATGACGTCGTCGGCCGTGAACGGCGCGCCGTCCGACCACTTCATGCCGGGGCGCAGGTAGAAGGTGTACTCGGTGGCGTTATCGTTGACCTCGATCTTGCTGGCGGCGTTGAGCACCCAGCCGGTCATGTCGATCTTCCAGCGGACCAGTCCGTCATGGTGGGTGGCCTGGCGGTTGACCAGCCCCAGGTCGGCGATGGTGCGCATGCCCTGGCGCCAGGTGCCGCCGTACTTGCCGATGCGCTCCACCGGCGTGATCACCAGCGGATCATCCGGCAGCCGCTCCTCGACCGGCGGCAGCTCGCCGGCGGCGACCCGCGCGGCCAGCATCGGCGCCTCCTGGTAGTCCGCCCACAGCGGGGCACCGGCGAGCCCGATAGCGAGTGCGAGAACCCCGACGGCGAGGTTCCTGAGTTGCGCGTTACGTTGCAGAATCACTTGTTCTCCTTGGATGTTAGCAATTGCGCTTGTTGATTTGCCGCCGCACCAGACCCGGTGCAGCGGAACCGCGACCCTACCACACCGTCGCCTGCCGTCTCAAGCCGCCGGACGGTTCCAAGGGGTTCCAAGGGTTCCACGAAGAGCTGATGAGCACTGTGGCTCGGTGCTGTGGTACCGTAGGCGGCGTGATCCGCATCATCAAACCGGAGGGGTTCGGCAACATCCAGTTGCAGGACGCCGCGATCCCCGACATCGAAGCGCGACAGGTGCTGGTGCGCACCGAGGCGACCCTGATCAGCCGCGGCTCGGAGCTGTTCCGGCGCTACATCAAGGAAGAGGAAGTGCCGCAGCGCATCATGGGCTACTCGCTGGCCGGCACCGTGGAGCGCACCGGCGACGCGGTCGGCGAGTACCGTGTAGGGCAGCGGGTGTTCGTTACCGCGCCGCATGCCCAGTACGCGGTCGGCGACGTCGACTCGACCGATGCCCGGCTGGTGCCGTTGCCGGAGGGCGTGACCAGCGAACAGGCCACCCTGCTGCGGCTCGCCACCGAGGCCACGGCGTGGGCCGCGTCGTCGGGAGCCAGACGCGGCGACACCATCGTGATCCTCGGTCAGGGCGTGGTGGGCAGCCTGATGCTGCAGATCCTGCGCGGCTACCAGCCGGCGCGCATCGTGACCGTCGATCCGTTGCCGCTGCGGCAGCGGCTGTCGCGCGAGCTGGGCGCCGATCTGGTGATCGACCCTGGGCAGGAAGACCCGGTCGCGGTGGTGAGCGGGCTGACTGGCGGCGCCGGGGCCGACCTGGTGGTCGACTGCGTCGGCGGCTACGACGGCGTGCGCTCGTTCGAACAGGCGCAGGACATGGTGCGCCGCGGCGGCACCCTGCAGCTCATCGCCGCCTACCAGCAGCGCCCGCTGCCGTTGCACAGCGCCAAGATCATGCACCGCCGGCTGGTGGCCGGCATCCTGGTGGACGAACCGCTGTCGCAGATCGCGCTGCGCGCCGCCGCCATGATCGAACGCGGCGAGATCCAGGCCGACCGCATGATCACCCACCGCTTCCCCTACACCGAGGCCAAGGAGGCCTACGACTTCCTGTGGAACTCCCCGCAAGAAGCCCTCGGCGTCCTCCTGATCTGGCGCGAATAGGTTCAGGTTGGAATGCTCGCCGAACGATAGCGCGTCACTTGAACCTCGCCTTCCCGCTCGCGGGCTTGAGCTATGTCACGTATGGGCAGGGCGGGGCGCCAACGGCGCCAGCGGGTTGACAAAGCAGAAATTCGTCGCATACTGCCGAATTTGGTCAATAGTATATTTGACAGTAGGGAGAACTGCGCCCAGCGGCGCCAGGGGGAGGATTCACCATGCCAGCGAGACCACAAGATGGTACGCGGATCCCCGGATTCGTGAAGTGGCACAGGGAAAAAGAAACGGCCACCATGCATTTGCGGGTATTGGGATACAAGGAAGATAGTGAGTGGTGCGCCTTGTGTTTAGAAATGGACCTGCGAGGCTATGGCGCGACATTCGAAGAGGCAATGGATGAGCTTCACAATACGATTGTGGATCAATTCACTTTTGCCATGCAGATGAACAATCCTGATTTGCTGACATTCGGTGCTGAGCAAAGGTACCATGCCATGTACGCTCGGGCTCAACAGGCAGCTATGAGTGACTACATAACCGGTGCCCATGAGGCCGCCCGGAGCCAGCTTATAAGTGAACTCCCTGTACCTTTGGTGGAGCACATACCGAGCGGTATGTATGCCCCGGCCTAAGATCCTAAAATGTAGGGAGCTAATAAAGATACTAAAGGACCACGACAAAAGCTTCAAAGTATACACCAAACGCGGGAAGGGCAGTGAGAGGATGATCTATCATCCTAACGTTAATGGTTCGGCAAGGTCATATCCGTTGCCTTGTCACAATGAAGGATCGACGGTACGCAAGGGGCATTTGTCGTCGATCTGTAGACGGTTTGAGTTGCCAGACAATTTCTTTACAAAACCCTAAGACATTGTGCATCGGTTCGGAGCCAACGGAAGCACCATCACGGCCTCGGAACCACTTTCGCGACAAGCGCCACCGGATTGTGGTCAGCGTAGGCACGCTGCCTGCCGGCACGGTGTACCAGGACGTGGTCAGCGGCATCGACCTGTTCGCGACCTGCGCCGGACTGCCGGCGGCCCCGAGTACCCGCACAGATCGGCTTCGGGTCGTTCCAAGGGCCGCATCAGAGGTCTTCTCCGGAGAGCGGCGGCGTGGCCGCCGGCAGCTTCACGGCGCCGGCGGCCTGGTCGAGCAGGTGGGCCAGTTGCAGGAGCGTGGTCTCGGCATAGGGCCGTGCGATGAGTTGCGCCGCGATCGGCAACCCTGCCGCGGTGTCTCCGGCCGGCACCACCACTGACGGAAGGCCCGCATGGGACGCCAGACTGTTGGTGCCGTCGACTCTCCCTTCCCCCACCCGGCTGGCGCCGACCAGGCTGTAGGGCAGCAGCAGCGCGTCGAGCCGGTGGCGGGCGAGCACGTCGACCAAGGCGTCCCGGAGCATCGACTGCGCCTGCAGCCGCGCCAGGTAGTAGTCGCTCTGCTCCGGCGGCGGCAGCGCCAGCGCCTCCCGGAATCTCCCCTTGAGCCGATCCAGCCCCGTCCGGTCGATCACCTGCTGCACGCTCCGGTAGGGCGCATCCGGTCCGAGCCGCGCGAAGTAGGCGTTCATCGCCGGGATCAGCTCGTAGGAGGTGGCCGAGCTCTGCCACGTCTCCAGGGTGCCGACATCCTGCAGGTCGATCCCGGTCAACACGGGATCGACGAGGACCGCTCCCTCGCGGCGCAGCAGCCCCAGCAGCCGGTTCATGATTTCGATTCCTTCACCGTGGCGCGGCTGGTCCCGCCACATCTCTCTGAGCACGCCGATGCGGAACGCCCCCAGGCTGGCACCGGCAAGCTGCGTTTCATACGGTTGCCGGGGAAACCGCTGCAGCGCTTCGCTGGTGGTCATGTCCTCCGGATCCCAGCCGGCGAGGCAGGACAGCAACGCTGCCAGGTCGAACGCCGAACGCGCCATGATGCCGAGGCGGCCGATGGTGGGCGCCATACACATGGTGCCGGCGCGGCTCACCAGCCCGCGTGACGGGATCAGTCCCAGCACCCCACTGTCGGCGGCCGGCATCAGCACCGAGCCGCTGGCGTCCGTGCCCAGGCCCAGGGGCGCGTAGTTCGCCGCCAGCGCCGCCCCGGTGCCGCAACTCGACCCGCCGGGCACGTAGTCCGGGTGGTGCGGGTTGAGGGTCTGACCGCCGAGCGTGCTGGCGCTCATCGGCGCCTTGCCGAACCAGTCGTTGGCGTTGACCTTGGCCAGAATGACCGCGCCGGCCTCGTGCAGCCGGCGGACCGCCGCCGCATCGCGCACCGGGCAGGACTCGGCCAGCGCCGTGAACCCGCCGGTGGTCGGCATGCCGGCGACGTCGATGGTGTCCTTGACCACCACCGGAATGCCGTGCAGCAGGCCGCGCGCCCCGCTACGCCCACGTTCCCGGTCCAGATCACGCGCCCGCTGCAAAGCGTCTGGGTTGAGGTTGATCACCGCGTTGATGCGCGGCCCGCGCCGGTCGTACGCCTCGATCCGATCGCGGCAGCGTTGCACCAGCCGCTCCGCCGTCAACCTCCCCTCGTCGAACGCCCGACCGATCGCCGGCAAGGTCGCCTCCGACAGCGCGAACCCATCCCCGGACTTCCGATCCATCGTCGCAGTGTGGGGCACATTCACGCCCCGGTCCACACACGCGCGCTGCATGCGGCCGCCGGACGCGATGGGAAACCATGGTGTTGAATCCGTTTACCGAGGCCAATCCCAACGTTCAGTTCGAGATTGCGCTGATCGCCAACAACTACGACGCCACCCGCGTCGCCCTCGCCAGCGGCGCCGGGCCGGACCTTGCCATGACCTACGGCCCGTTTGCCCTGGAGTTGGGCCGCAACAAGCTGCTGGAGCCGTTGGACCGGTTCGTCGAGCAATTCGGCTGGGACGACCACTTCGCCCCCTGGTCACTGGCCTCGTTCGACGTGGACGGAGTGCCGGTGGCCCTGCCGGACGAGATCGAAACGCTGGTGCTGTACTACAACGAGACGCTGTTCGAGCAGCACGGCTGGCCGGTGCCCAACACCATCGACGAGCTGTTCACGGTGGCCGAGCAGATCGAGGCTGCCGGCATCATTCCATTCGGGCATGCCAACGAGTGCTGGCGGGGGACCAACGAGTGGTTCATCGGTGAGTTCCTCAACGGCTGGGCCGGGCCGGACAACGTCTACCAGGGTATCGTCGGCAACAAGCGCTGGGACGACCCCGTATTCGTCGAGTCGATGCAGCTGCTGACCGACATGCAGCAGAACGGCTGGTTCTCGGGCGGCCTGGACCGCTACTACACCGTGCCGTGCGCCACCGCCGGCGCCATGTTCGGCAACGGAGAGGCCGCGATGCGCATCTCCGGAACCTGGTCCATTGGCGGCTTCGGCAACGAGTTTGGTGAAGCGGCGGGCAACGACAACGACTGGATGTGGACGCCCACGCCCACCAAGACCGGCGTGGACATCTTCAACGTCGGCATCGGCAACGCCTTGGCCATCAGCGCTCACAGCGACCACCCCGAGACGGTCGCCGAAGTGCTCGACTTCTATTACTCCTCTGAGGTCCAGGGCGCGCTGTTCGTCAATCACGGCAAGGCGCCGGCGCCGGTGAAGGTGGACGCCAGCGATCTGCAGGGCGCGGATCCGCGCTACGTCGACATTCTGAACACCATGCAGGAGGCCTTCGCCGCCGACAACTACGGCTACACGACTTGGGTGTTCTGGGGTCCGAAGACCAACAACTACATGATCGAAGAGGTGGAACGGCTGTGGGCCGGCGACATCACGGCGCAGGAGTACATGCAGGGCTGGCACGAGTTGCATGCCGAGGAAATGGCGGAGGGCATGGTGCCCCCGGCTCCCGCCCGTTAACCTGACCCCGGCTGCATGAGCTCGTTGTCGGCGAGCTCCCCAACTTCAGACTTCCTGACATGGTGCGCTGACCGGCTGCCCCGGTAGCTTCCAAATGCTCCAATAAACCTGTTTTTCTGGCCCCTTTTTGCTCTCGCGGGCGATTTCCGCTTGACATCGTATCGTTCAGTATTCCAGAATACAATGATACATGATTGGAGCCCCCCCGTGATCCTCTTCCTGCCCTTCTCCCTTCCTGACGCCACTCCCATCGGCGACCGCTACGCCATGCAGACCCGCGACGGCTTCACCTATTACTTCTTCAATCTCGAACCCTTCGATTGCCATCCCGCCGACGACCGCCGCGCCATGCTGCTCCGCGTCGCCAGGCTGCACGTCGTTTCCGGCGTCCGCCAAGCCGACATCATGTGCGCCTTCGACATCTCGCGCCCCACCGTGGCACGCGCCGTCAAACGCTATCGAGAGCGCGGCGAAGACGCCTTTTTCGAGCCGCGCCGGGGGCGTGGGCGTACCGTCGTCGACGCCGAGATGGCCGACAAGGCCGCCAAACTGCTCGCTTCCGGGATCAGCGGCAGCGCCTGCGCTCGGCAACTCGGCATTCCGGTGAGCACCTTCCACGAAAACCGTCACGCCGGCGTCTTCGCTGCCCCCGCCGCGGCACTTGCCGCCGTCGCGGACGCTCCGCAGGCGGCTGCGGCCACCGATCGCCCCGCCAACGCGGACGCTCCGCAGGCGGCTGCGGCCACCGATCACCCCGCCAACGCTTCGCACACCGACCCGGCTGCGGCCACCGATCGCGCCTCCCGCGACGCCCGCGACAAGCAAGCGCCCATGGGCCGCGCGGCTCGTGACGTCGAGGGCCGCATGCTCGCCAGCGCCGGCCTGATGACCGAGGCCAAGCCGGTGTTCGCCGCGCCCGCCCACGGCGTCGCTCACGGCGGCGTGCTCGCGGCACTGCCGATGCTGCTGCGTGCGGGTCTGCTCGGTGCCGCCAACCGCCTGTTCCGGCTGCCCGACGGCTTCTATGGCTTGACCACCATCCTCCTGTTCGTCGCCTTCATGACGCTGGCCCGAGTACGCAATCCCGAGGGCCTCCGCTACCAGGCGCCCGGCGAGTGGGGCGCGATCCTCGGCCTCGACCGCTGCCCCGAGACCAAGACCCTACGCCGCAAAATCAGGCTGCTCACCAGCGCCGAGCACACCGTTCGCGATTGGCAATCGGCACTGGCACGCACCTGGGCCACCGAGCACGACGACGACTGGGCGACGCTGGCCGTGGACGGCCACGTGAAGGTATACGCCGGGCGCAACGGTCGGCTGCCGAAACACTTCGTCGCGCGCCAGAAGCTGTGTATGCCTGCGTCCGTGAGCTATTGGATCAACGCCCTCGGCGGCATGCCCCTGCTGTGCCTGCACAAGGCGCTCGACCCGAAGCTGATCAAGGCGCTCGAACAGGACGTGGTGCCGCACCTGCAGCAACTGGGGGTGGTGCCGGAAGCGGCCCCCGACCTGACCAAGCCGGACGCCGGCGTGCCGGCGCTCACCCTGGTGTTCGACCGCGAGGGCTGGAGCCCGGACCTGTTCAAGCGTCTGGCCCGGCGCGGCATCGCCTGCATCACCTGGCACAAGAACTTCAAGGGTGAGGACTGGCCGCAGCAGGATTTCCGCACCCTTGAGGTACCGATCCATGGGCCCGCCGGAACCAGTGCCACCACCGTTGACCTCGCCGAGCAGCCGATCGTCCTGCGCAACGGGCTCACCGTCCGCCAGATTCGGCGCCGTCTCGCCAACGGTCGCCAGGTGCCAGTGATCACCACCCACCCGCAGATGCCCTTGGTCCAGGTTGCCGGCGCCATGTTCTCGCGCTGGTCGCAGGAGAACTTCTTCAAGTATATGCGCGAGCAGTTCAACCTCGACTCCCTGCCCACCCATGACCTGGAGCCGCTTGACCCCGACGCGCAGGTCGTGAACCCCGTGCGCCGCGCCCTCGAAAAGACCATCAGGCGGGTACGCAGCCGCTTGGCAACGGCCCGCAATCGTCTCGCCGAGGCCCTGCAGGAACACCACCGGGACACCGCCACCCGCCTTCAGGCTGACGCCAACGCGCTGGCCGCGGAACTCGACCAACTCAAGCAGCAGCGTGCCGACTCGCCCACCCATGTCCGCGCCGGCGACCTGCCGGAGCAGGACAAGCTGGACGCCCTGCCGGTTGGCGGGCGCCTGTTCCTGGACCTGGTGCGCATGATCGCCTATCGCGCGGAGACCCGGATGATGGCGCCGGTCATCACCACCCAGGGCAAGAAACCGAATGCCCGCAGGCTGCTGCGCGCGTTGCTCACCTCCGACGCCAATATCATCCCGCTGCCTGCCAAGGGAATTCTGCGCATCCAGCTTCTCGGCCTCGGCAGCGACGCCTGCGACCGCATGCTCGCTCCCCTGGTCGAGGAACTCAACGCAACCCGCACCATCTATCCCGGCACCGATCTCAGGCTCGTCTACGAGTTGGCCGGTGATCCGCCGCCAGCAGTGTCACCTGATTCTGGCTGAGGTCAGGAAGTCTGAACTTGGACAAGAACTCTGCGGCGGCCCCTCGCGGGCTGCCGCAGGCGGTCGCCACCGGGGCGCCCGTGAGCAGGACGCGCCTGATCGCCTGGGCGTTCATCGTCCCGATTCTGCTGCTGCACTTCGTCGTGAAGATCAGCCCGTCGGTGAGCGCCGTGTACTACTCGATGACCGATTGGTCGGGCATCGGGCCGGCCGAGTTCATAAGCATCTGGACCTTCATGGTGTTCGATTTCGTCTGGCTCCTGACCCGTGGCGGTCCGGCCGGGTCGTCGGAGGTGCTCAACACGCTGGTGATGAAGCACGCGTTTCTCCGCTTCGACGCCGGCTACGCCACCGCCATCGGTCTGCTGTTGAGTCTGATCTCCTCGGTGTTCATCGTGGTGTTCGTGATCCTGCGGCGCAGAGGGTGGGAGATATGAACCGCACACTCCGGGGCCGTACCTTCTTCAGCTACGCGATACTGTCGCTGCTGCTGGTGTTTGCGCTGTATCCGATCCTGGTGCTGGTCTTCAACTCGGTGAAGACGTCGGCGGATATGGCGCTCAATCCCCTCGGCTTTCCCCGTCACATCAATCTCGGCAACTTCGTCGAAGCGTGGACCAGGGGCAGCTTCGCGCGGACCGTCCCCAACACTCTGCTGCTGGTGGTGGGCAGCGTCGCGGGGATCGTGGTGCTGGGTGGACCGGCTGCCTACAGCATGTCCAAGCTGGACCTCCCGCGCACGGCGGTGAACGCTCTCATCATCTACCTGCTGGTGTTGCAGAGCCTGCCGATCCAGCTGTTCCTGGTGCCGCTGTTCTCGTTCTGGCTGCGTGTTGGCCTGGTGAACACCCACCTCGGCGTGATCCTCATATACATCGCGCTGGGGTCGCCGTTCTCCATCTTTTTGATGCGCTCCTACTTCCTGCAGATTCCCGACGATTTCCGTGATGCCGCCCGGGTGGAGGGCGCCGGGGAACTGGAAATCTTCTGGCGAATCATGGTGCCGCTGACCTGGCCGGCGTTCCTTACCGTGGCGCTGGTGAACTCGATGAACGTCTGGAACGAGTTCCTCATCGCCACGGTGTTCCTCACCAAGACCGACAAGTTCACCGTGGTCACCAGCTACCAGGCGTTCACAGTGCGCTTCGGGCGCGACTGGACCCTGACCAGTGCCGCGTCCCTGATGATGATCTTTCCCATCGTGGTGATGTTCCTGGCGTTGCAGCGGCGCTTCGTTCAGGGGCTGACGCGGGGCGGATTGAAAGGTTGACGCCGACACCAACACTAACAGGTGCGCTCTGAGACCGGCGGGGCCCCCGCCCCGGTGCAGCTTGTCGTCGGCCATGTGGCGAGGGTGCTGGAGCGGCGCTCGCTGGTGCTGGTAGCTGTGGATGGTGGTGCCGGCACCGGCAAGTCGACGTTCACCCGCGCGTTGGCAGCCCAGCTCGAGCCGGTTGCACCATTCGCCAGCGTGCACCTGGACAACTTCTTCCGGCCTTCGGCCGAGCGCGGCAGCGCGCTTGCGACGGTCGATGATCATGACTGGCAGCGACTTCGGGGGCAGGTGATCGTACCGCTGCGCGCCGGCCGCGATGCTCGCTACCAGCTCTACGATTGGCCCAACGATTGCCTCGCGCAGTGGCGGACCATCGCCCCGACCGGAATCGTGCTCATCGACGGGGTCAGCTCGTTGCGCCGGGAGCTCGCCGCCGACTACGATCTGAGAATCTGGATGTCGTGCCTGCGGGCCACCCGCGTGGCGCGCCTTGGCCGGCGCGGAGACACGCCGACGGAAGAGGTCGAGCACTGGATGCCGAGCGAGGATGCCTACATCCGCGACCATCGCCCACAGGCACGGGCAGACCTGGTCATTGACGCATCGGCGGAGGACGTGCTGCTCGTGGAGCGGTGGCGCGCGCCACGGTGAACGAGTTTCCTCCTTCGAGAGCCCCGCGGTTCGCGTTCGCCGAGACCCTGGTGGAGCAGGAGAACCAGCTCCGGCGCAATCCAGAAAGCGGACGACCCCCATCGACCTCGCTACCACTACGTCAACCCGGACTGCGCGCTGAACGACCCCAACGGGCTGTGCTTCTGGCAGGGCCGCTGTCACCTCTTCTACCAGGCGCGGCCGCCGGAGGACCCCCGCCAGCACTGGGGCCACGCCGTCAGTCCGGACCTCATCCACTGGCGGAACCTTCCGTATGCCATTGGTCCCGGCCCGGAGGACAAGCCGCCCGGACAGCACCGGGGTCTCGCTTATATCTCGAGGTCAGGAATCCGACGTCCTGTCCCTCGACTGCTGGCAGATGAGCAGCATCTACGAATCAAGCTGAAGCGTGGGCAGAGAGCCTCAGGCACTGGAGTTGCCGCGATCGCCAAGCTGGTGCGCAACCACCTTCATGGCGGCCGCTCGGCACGTAGGCCAAGTGGCGCGGGTTGAGGGTCTGGCCGCCCAGCGTCCTGGCGCTCATCGGCGCCTTGGCGAACCAGTCGTTGGCGTAGACGGCCGTGCGCGTCACACGCCGAACTCGTCCTCGAGGTCATCCTGAGTGGCGACATCACCGGTACGGAAGTCGGCGCAACGATCTCGGGGGGCGCCGCACCGTCCGCAGCGCGCCGCCGCCATGATCGAACGCGGCGAGTTCCAGGCCGACCGCATGATCACCCACCGCTTCCCCTACACCCGGGCCAAGGAGGCGTACGACTTCCTGTGGAACTCCCCCCAGGAATCCCTCGGCGTCCTCCTCATCTGGCGCGAATAGGTTCAGGTTGGAACGTTCGCCGAACGATAGCGCGTCACTTGAACCTCGCCTTCCCGCTCGCGGGCTTCGGCTATGTCATAAGAGACCTGCATTCGCATGAGCGTGTCCATCTTGACACCGAAAGCCTTCTCGATACGTAGCGCCATGGTACTGGACACATCTGAACGGCCATTAAGAAACGACGATAACGTGGGGCGTGACACCCCGAGCGCCTCCGCGGCTGCGCCGACGGTCAGACCGAGAGGCTCGATCACTTCCGTCCTGACGAACGCACCGGGGTGCGGCGGCTTGAGCATACGCATGCTTGTTCTCCCGACTAGTGGTAGTCCTCAAGGTCGACATCGACTATCTGGTCGACATCGATGCGGAAGGTGAGCCGCCAATTGCGCGTGACATGGAGACTCCACGTTCCCTTGCGATCACCGGTGAGGCGATGCGCCCGCCAGATGAGTATCGCGTTGAACCGTGCTTCGCTCAAGTCCGCGCACGTCTCTTTCCGCCTGACGCGAATAAACGGCCGTGCGCGTCAACACCCCGAACTCTTTCTCAAGTTCCTCCTGAGTGGCGACGTCACCTATACGGAAGTCTGCATCCGTTTCCCGGAATGCGGCGATCTCTTCCTCTGTCGTATCTTCATCGTCGATGGGCGCGTCGGATAGAGATCGCGCCACCGGGTCGTCGAGATAGCGAAGGAACTGCAAGTACCTCTTGATCGCAAGCAACTCGTGATCCCGCATGCTGTCGATCAGATCCTTGAGTTCTTGCCTGTTGACGCTTTCGTGAGGTGCCCTCGTTTGCCCAACCTTCGGTTGCCTTCCCCACCCTCCAGCGTCACCGATATACAGGCTATTGTCAATCGGGACAACGATCTCGGGAGGTGGCGCACCGTCCTCAACGTCATGCCACGATTGTTGGCCATGATCGCGATGCGGGCCGAGACCTCTCCAACATCTCGGAGCCGGAATCCGACGTGATGCTGCTGAGGTACCGGGATATCCACTTGGCGCTCGATGAACTCAACGCAGAGTCCGTCTAGCTCGCGGCGAGCATCAAGCGCGACTTCGAGGCTCTGTGTAGCGCTCCGTTGCACAGATTCCCTGGCGCAGCAATTTGGGCGCTGCTGCACAAACTGGACCTCCCAGAGACGCGCATCTGGTACGCCCGCAAGGCCATTGACCAGGGCTGGAGCCGGGAGATACTCGAACTACAGATCGGCGCGCGCCTGTCGAGCGTCAGGGCAACGCCGTCACCAATTTCCCGCGGACGCGCGCATCGTGACCGTCGATCCGTTGCCGCTACGGCAGCGGCTGTCGCGCGACGCCGAGGGCTTCCTGCGGGGAGTCTCTTGGGATGCCCAGAGTCATCTGGTGTGGTCGGCTCAGTAGGGAATACCCATTGCCTCGTAGATCGCCAGCAAGCGGTCAATATATGCTTTCTGCTCGTCGGTGGCCCGACTCTGGAACACACGAAGACCACGGATGTGGTCCTGGACGTAATTGTTGCACTGTGCGCTGTAAATGTCGTCTCCAACCGCCAGCTTGCACAGAATAGCCATGGAACTACCCGTATCGACCGTGGTCACCAGGATAGCCGCCGATGGCCGGTAGGCGTATTGGTATCCGTATTCGGCGCACTCTACTGACCCGCCCCGATCAAAGCCTACCGTCCTGCCATGCGAACATCCTTCAAAGGTGCCATCCACGGTCTCCGTTCCGATCACGATGTATCCGAACAACGACGAGAAGTCTATGCTCTGTGCCCCCAGCGACGGCGCCGCGAGCAACGCTACCGAGAAGACGATTGAAGAGATCTTGCAAGACGAACTCATCGAGAGCCTTCCAAAGCCCAGTACCACATTGTTCATCAGGCCCTACGCTACATTCTTGCGGAGCACACATCAAGCTGTGTCAGGTCCGTCCGGTAGGCCCGGTGCAACCGGCACCGCTATTCTGAGCAGGTCAGTTCGAACAGCAGCCGGCAGGCATCGCCGCGGGACGAGCTGCGGCGGCGCGCAGTCGCCGAACCCGCCGCACGCCAGCAGCCGAACGAACTCCGCTTCGGAGATCGGTGGGTCTCGATGCCGGCGTCCGCCAGCGCCTGCACCTTATGCACGGTTCCCATCGCGTGCTCGCGGCAGCCGCACCCTCGAGCCGCTGTTCGTACCCAGATCTCGGCAGTACGGCGTCCGAGCGGCTCCCGCAGGCGCGCGTCGCAGTCGGCGAAGAAGCCCGGGGTAACGAAGTACTGAACCCGGGCAACCCTACGGCTCCCGGCTCGCGCCATGGGGCGCCGGCGCGCGGACGCTGCGATCCCCGCACCTCCGGGCAGGGGAGAGTTGTCCGCTGACTACGCGACCCTGCTCGGTGAGATCAAGGAGCGCATCCGTACGGAACGCGTGCGCGTTGTGCTCGCCGCCAACGAGGCGATGGTGCTGCTCTACTGGGACATCGGCAAGGCGATTCTCGCCCGCCAGGAGCGGGAAGGCTGGGGCGCCGGGACCATCGACCGCCTTTCGCACGACCTCCGGGAGGCGTTCCCGAACACATGCGGGGATTCTCGCCCCGCAACCTCAAATACATGCGCGCCTTCGCCGCGGCCTGGCCCGAGCGCGAAATCGTGCAAGAGGTGCTTGCACAAATCACCTGGTACAACAACATCGCCTTGCTGGAGAAGGCTGGAGAAGCTTGACGACGAGAGGGTTCGCCTCTGGTACGCCGCCAAGGCACGCGAGGCGGGCTGGAGCCGCAACGTGCTCGCCGTTCAGATCGAGAACCGGCAGCACGAGCGTCAGGGCAACGCCGTCATCAATTTCCCGCGGACGCTGCCGCCGTCCGACTCCGATCGGCCACGCAGGCGTTCAAGGACCCGTACCTGTTCGACTTCCTCGGCACCGCCGAGCCGCGCACGGAACGGGAGCTCGAGCAGGGTCTCGTGGACCACATCCAGCGCTTCCTGCTGGAGATGGGGGCCGGATTCGCCTTCGTCGGCCGGCTCGTCCAGCAGACCACCGCCGAGTACCTCGAAGAACGGCTCGGCGGGCACTCGGTCTACGCCTACAACACCGAGACCTTCGGACCGGACAGGACGCTGGGCCGGACCAGCGAGGAAGAGGTAGTGCTCACGCGCTACCTCCGCCCAGCGCTCGATTCGCTCAATCCGGGCTTGCCGGGCGAAGCCGTCGACAACGCCATCCGCGCCATCGTCCAGGTGAGCGATCCTGGGCCAGGGCGTGGTGGGCAGCCTGATGCAACTAAACCCGTTCAGCCGCGGTGGATAGATCTCAGGCCACGCCAACAGCGCTTCCGAGCCACCGCTTACGCGCTGCTGGCTCTGCCGCCGGTTGCTTGACGCTCATGCGCTTTGGAACTAGGTTCAGAGAGCCATGCTGGCGCCAGGAAACCCTCAGCGCAGCGACCGCGCCGTTGCGCTGATCGATGATCGATGACTTGCTGGCGGCTTCTACCGAGACCGCCAATGTCGAGTTCAAGGAGAACAACTCCGCGCCCGCTCTGCTTCAGCCATTCCTTTGGGAGACCGGCATCGCCGCGAGTTTCCTGACCGAAGATGACGTACTGGCCCGCATCGACTATCCCAGCTACTTCGACCTTACCGACCAGCCGCTGCCGCACAATCGACGCGGTATCGTTGAACGCCTGAGCCACGACCGGATCATCGTCCCCGATGTCGGAGGCCGCTGGAATATCACCCATCTCGGGGCAATACTATTCGCCAAACGGCTCGACCATTTCGATTCGAGCATCGCCCGCAAGGCCGTACGCTTCACTGCGTACGACGGGCCGAGCCGGGCGGACACGGTGATCCACCGGTACGATGAACCGCGTGGCTATGGCGCCGGGTTCGTGAGTCTTGTCGACTACGTCGACCGGCTGATACCGAAGCGCGAACAGATCGGCAAGGCATTCCGGACCGAGCATCCGAGATTTCCCCCGGTCGCCATTCGAGAGCTGATCGCAAATGCGCTCATTCATCAGGACATGACTATTACCGGCGCCGGACCGTCGGTCGAGTTGTTCAGCAATCGCTTGGAGATCACCAATCCGGGGACGCCACTCATCAGCCCGACCAGATTCATCGACGCTCCGCCGCGATCGCGCAACGAAGCGCTTGCCGCCTTCATGCGACGCATGAAGCTTTGTGAGGAGCAGGGTACCGGGATCGACAAGGTGGTAGCGGCCGTGGAACGCGAGCAGATGCCGCCTCCTGACTTCCGCGTCGGTAACGGCCGGATAGAAGCGACGCGGGCGATACTCTTTGCGCCGGTCAGGTTCGCCGACATGATGATTCAGGAACGGGTGCGGGCCTGTTATCAACATGCCGCGCTGAAGTTCCTGGAGCGCGGCGTGTTGACCAACGCCAGCCTGCGGCAGCGCTTTGGTCTGGCCGGACGAGACAGCGCCAAAGTGTCGCAGGTGATCCGCCTCGCGCGCGAGCGCGCCTTGATCAAACCCGCCGACCCGGATCACCCGCGATCAGGCTACGTACCCTTCTGGGCGTAACGCCCGCGACCGGACCACGCCGGAAGGCCTGCCCGGGTGCCCTCGGTGCGCGGCGGGACCACGGTTCAACGCATCCTGACGGCGATTCGGAACTATAAGTGTGACTTGCAGACGACCGTTCAGCGAGCTGGGCGATCAGTAGCTCCTCGACCAGACCAAGCGTCTGGCCGCCAATCAGCGCTGCATCGAAGTACTCCGGCGCCGCAGGGTGGCGCCGCCGCTACCGAAAGGCAGAACCCGATCGCGATGCTGGCCAACGCAGCTCCACCGCGGCAATCAGCACCCGCTGCACTGGCAGATGGCGCCCGCGCACGGCTGCCTCCCTGGTCCCCGCCGGCGCCGGGTTCGCCGACGTGGAAGTACCGGCGCTGCGCCAACGGCTGCGCGACCAGGGCGCCCCGCCGCAATTGCTCTGCGTCCGAGGCTCCCAGCGTTCCCGCTTCGGGAACAGTCAAGATATCCACGCCTCTTCGGCGCATACCCATGACCACTGCCTTTGAGACCTGTTCATCCGTGAAGAACCGGATTCTCGCCATGTCTGGTCTGTTCGCGGAGTCTCTCGGCGAGCCTCGAAACGTTTTCCTTCCGCAAGACAGCGATCAACGCCCGGCTTTCTGCTACCCACTCTTCAATCTCCGCACGGTGATCGAAATAGTAGGCTAAGGCTGCATGGACGTCGGCCAGTGTCAGGTCGTACTCCGTAGCTATGTCATCGGCACTTTTGCCGAGGCGTTCATGCCAGATAGCGATGTTCGCAACCGTGATGCGACGGCCCGCGATCCGAGGCTTGCCGCCGCACACGCCCGGGGTGATCGCGATGTGCTGATTCATCGTTTCCGCAGTCATGCATGCACCTCCATATGCGTGCTGGCCGAGCGCAAGCGAAGTGGCTCCGCAGAGCACCCGTGGCCACTCGCCCATGGTAGCTCGATGCCAGCCAACGGGCAATGCGAAGATCAGCCGCCCATTGGCTCCGGAATCTCCCTGCCGAGTTCTTCGCCGGCGTAGGCGTTCCAATCCTCCACCAGCACGCCATTCGGTGCTGCAGGTGCACTTCCCGGTGCGGCTGGACGACGGCAGGTTTCACGTCTTCCGCGGCTGGCGCGCCACGCACAGCTCGCATCTGCTTCCGGCCAAGGGCGGCATCCGCTACGCCACCTGCGTCGACCAGGACGAGGTGGAGGCGCTGGCCGGGCTGATGACCTACAAGTGCGCCCTGGTGGACGTCCCGTTCGGCGGCTCGAAGGGCGGCGTGCAGCTCGAGCCGGGTCAGTATTCCGAGCGCGAGCTGGAGGCGATCACGCGCCGCTTGGGGCGCCCGGACCCTCTGTTTGCAGCGGGCTGTGCCGACTGGCCCGGCGGCGGGTACGCTCCCGACGAGTCATGCAACCGACGATCGTCTATCAGCCGGGGGAGAGCCCTGTTGCCGAACCCTACGACGTGGTGGTCTGCGGCGGCGGCCCCTCGGGCGTCGGAGCGGCGCTGGCCGCCGCGCGCAACGGGCTGAAGACCCTGGTGGTGGAGGGGCAGGGCCAGCTCGGCGGCATGGGCACGTCGGGACTGGTGTCGCACTGGCTCGGCGGGCGCACCAACGGGTGCCGGCACTGGGTGGTGGGCGGAATCTTCCGGGAGCTGGCGACGGAGGCGGTCGAGCGAGGTATCGCGCTGCTGCCCAAGCCGGAGCCGGGCAAGGGCTACTCGCCGTTCGGATGGAATGCCGAACGCGGCGGCCAGTTGACCGCCGGTGTACCGTTCGATCCCTTCGCCATGAGCGGCCTGCTGGACGAAAAGATGGCCGCGGCCGGCGTGACCCTGCTCTACCTGACGAGGGTGGTGGACGTGATGCAGGCGGGCGGCCGCATCACCCACCTGGTGCTGCACAACAAGAGCGGCTTCAGCGCCGTGCCCGCCACCCTGGTCGTGGATGCCACCGGCGACGCCGACGTCGCGGTGCTGTCGGGCTGCGAGACCGTAATCGGGCGCAAACAGGACCGGCTCATGACCCCGGTCACCCTCCAGGTGCACATGGACGGGATCGACCAGGAGGCGCTGGCGGCGTACATCAACCGCCACGACGCGCCACGCTTCCTCACCGAGATCGAGAAGTTGCGCGCCAAGGGCGAGTGGCCGTTCATCTACGAGCGGTTCATCACGGTGCAGATGACGGAGCCGGGTACGATGATGGTGAACACGCCGCGCATCACCGGCATCGACGGCACCGACGGCGCCTCGGTCACCAAGGGCATGATCCAGGGCCGGCGCGAGATCCTGCAGCTGCTGGAGGTGATGCGCAAACACTTCCCCGGCTGCCGCAACGCGCGCCTGCGCGCCGTGGCGCCGCTGTTGGGGGTGCGTGAGACGCGGCGCATCGTCGGCGACTTCCGGTTGACCGTGCAGAACCTGGTGGAACGGCGCGAGGTTCCCGATATCATCGGCTTCACCGCCTACGGGTGGGACCTTCCCGACCCGATCAAACCCAGCCATCAGCCGATGACCCAAGCACCCCACAAGAGAATCGCGATCACGCCCATTCCCTACCGCGTCCTGCTGCCGCGGCCGGTGCGGAACCTCATCTGCCCGGGCCGGGCGATAAGTGTGGAGCGCCAAGTGCTCGGCCCGCTGCGCGAGCAGGCGCCGTGCATGGCCATGGGCCAAGCTGCCGGAACCGCGGCCTCACTGGTGCCTGCCGGCGCCGGGTTCGCCGACCTGGAGGTACCCGCGCTGCGCCAACGCCTGCGCAACCAGGGCGCCCTCGTCGACTACCACCAAGCCTGGAACGAAGACTCCTGACGGGGTCAGGAGTAGGCTGGTCAAATGCGACGGCCGGTGTCGTCATTTCGGAGTCTCCTGGAGTGCGCTGTCCGGCATCCAGAGTTTGACATCTCTTCCGAACACTATGCAGAGGCCCGCATCGGTCATCACTTGCCCGCACATTCGCCACGCGAAGTCGCGACATGCTGGGTAGGTGCCGAGATACTCGTATCGGAGTTTGGTGTCGTGCTCGAGGTCTACTATTACCGCGCGCCCGACATGTTCCGTAGCGCCACGGCTAAAGTGCCATGGTGCCATGGACAGGCGGCGGCAAAAGGCTGCCGCTCCGTCGTATCCTGCTTTACGCGCCCGGCGCGATCGCTCAACCCAGCGACAGCAAGTTGCGACGCAGGACCTAGTTGGATGGCGTCCGGGCTTGCCGATCGGCTGCCTGGTCGGCCAGAGTACGAATCCACGGGACAGCCCCGTCGAACGAGAACCGGTGATCGGGAATCTCGCCGAGGATGCTCCGGTATCTGGTCTTGAACCGTTCAATGTCGGCCTCTTCGGTGGCCAAGTCGACCACGCGTATGTTCTCGCTCGGCAGATCCCGCAGGGCTTCAGAAAACAGGGTCCGGGAAGCCAAGTCTGTGGACGGAAACGAGTAGCCGATGAACGTAACCTTCTCCGCCCTGGTCAGGACCTCGAATGCGAGGGTCCATACCAAGCGTAGAACAGGTTGGGCGAGGAGGCTGGACTTGGCTAGCACCGGCGGCACGATCACCGGTTCGGTTTCGAGGTGCTGGGCGATGAGGGAGCGAGGAAAGCGGTTGCCCCAATTGCCTTCCCATTCGTGGTGGTGCACGATTGAGTCGAGCGCGAACGGTTCGGAGTGCCCGAGCCGTGGCCGCCAGTTGACGCACCCGTGCAGTCGCAGCAACCGCAGACCGGCGAGTGGCGCGCGGGGGTTGACGGCAGAGACCGCGTCCAGCGATGTCCGGCAAAAGAATCCGTATCCCCACTCGGGGGTCCACCGGCCGGTGCCGCTGAGCGCTTCATCGAGGAAGTCGTCGTAGTTGAAGGTGATGCAATCAGACTGGTTTGTGGCGCAGTAGCCGGCGAAGGCGTTGAAGTGGTGCTTGGCAATGCGCCCCTGCCTGGCGCGGGAGAGGCGGTGGAGAAACGCCCGCTTGAGTTCCGAGAGCAGGAGCCGGTACTCGTCGGCGGCATTCTGGTTGAAGTCGTACGGCATGAGCTGGTCGAGCCGGGTCATCAAGCGCTTGATGTTGATAAGACCGTCGGGGTGCTGGTTCCTCTCCCATTCGAGCAATCGGCTGGCGTTCGGCAGGCCGCGGACCCTGTCCACAAGGCTGTCGTTGTCGAAGTCGTCGACGAGCAGGGGCGCGTCCGGAACAAACGCGCGCGTGAAACCGGCGCCGGTAACGAACACATGGTTCGACGGGGCTCGCGACGGCACGTTTCGGCCCAGGTCGCTTCGGATGGGACGGAGCCGCCGGTCAGACAGCGGTGGCGGAACCGGGTGACGCTTGCTGTCTCTCCCACTCCCAGGCGTCGCGGTGGGACGTGGGTTGGCCGACTTGCTCGATGACTCCGCCGGGCCACCGCCGTTGGTGCTCGCGTTCGCGGCGCTGCAAGTCGGTGGTGATTCCGACGTGAACCACCCTACCGTCGACTTTGAACCAGTACCTGTAGGTCTTGCGAGTTGTGGCAGAAGCCCCCATCAGCGTGAGTATGGTTGGGGAGACTCGTTCAGTCAAACCAACTGAAGCCGCGCGGCGACGCGATCGATCTTCGCCAATGGCCGCCGATACTCGACGGGCCGGCCCGCCTCGACCCGTGCTGCGGGGAGTCTTCTCTCCGGCGGCGGGGGACGGTACGTTGGAAATAGGATGAGTTGCCTCGACACCCTTACCCTTCCCACAGTAGCGGATACCACAGCCGCGGATACCGCAGCGGCGGAGCCGAGCTTCAACGAGGGGCTGGCCCTGACCGTGGACCGGGCGTTGCGCCACCTGGACCTGCCGCCCGGCTTGGCGGAGCAGGTCAAGGCGTGCGATTCGGTGCTGCAGGTGCACTTCCCGGTGCGGCTCGACGACGGCAGGTTCCACGTCTTCCGCGGCTGGCGCGCCACGCACAGCTCGCACCTGCTGCCGGCCATCGCGGCCGAACCTTCTACCCAAGCCATAGGGTCTGGACGCGATGCCACCCTCTTGTCGGGAGCGCAAACGTCGCCGATCCCTGCCTCGCAGGCCATTAGCAGAGACCCTATACTCACGGGGATCCTGGCCGTCCTATTACCACCAGTCAACCCCTGAAGTCTAGCACCCTACGCCATGGGACGGCAGTACCTCCGAGCACGACCGACCAACCAACATAACCACCTCGCTGCATCACCCAACCCGCAAAGTAAGAAATTCTCTGCCGCGTACCCCCACGATGATCCCCTCATGGCTCTGAGCATCAGTTCCCGTGAAGAGACCGTCGCGGGCAGAGCGGGGCGTACTCAGTGACTATCGCTTCCACAAAGTCAGCGACCGACCTGCACCTGTAGCGCCGCATCAGCTCGTGCGCAAGTCCGCCACAGTTCGGGAACAATCTCCATCAAACAACGCAACGCCGAACCGAGAGCCACGGCTTCCCCTTCCTTCAGATCAAGGAACGCAAGCTCGGTTAGCCAATCACCAACATACTCTGCCCACTCCTGCAACCCTGCCCGACTTGCTCCCGAACTCAAACAGACCAGTATTGATTCGAACATATTCAGGAATAGCGCATTGTGACCCCTATGCCTACGAACCACAATTCGCACTTCGTCAGCAAGAGCCTCACTCCGACACACAGCAGCGGCCACGGCCAAGCGCATCACGACATCAACCATCTGAGATCTATCTTCAATCCCGGTGATCCTATGACGGTTACTCTTGAGGCTCTCCGCTACTTGTCCCGCATGATCCTTGCCTAGACCGAACATCGTTGCGCAATGTGCAAACAATGTCAGTGATTCGCGATCAATCTCACCGGCACCGATTCTTTGCTCTACAACATTTCTTAATCCATCCGGCATTGGGCCGAAACTGTCCGCCCCAGCGGACAGCGGTCCCGGATATGTCGGCAAACATGCGACACTCAACCTGAATAACTCGAAAACGCTCCCATCACCACCCTCGAGAAGTACGTCATGAAGGCTATCGCTCTGGAGGTTCTCTACACACTCATCGACAGAAGCCATAATGCGTCCTATACACGCCGACTTCAGCCCTTGGGCATCAAAAAGGACAGGCGACCAACGGGGCTCGAGTCTCATATCAACGTAGTTCTGCAGCAGGTACCGCGTATTCGGCAACCGCCATAGCCACTTCATAAACCCAGACCTTTCGATGCGTCCTGCACGGACTTCCCGAGCGACCACCGTGGATTGCACTAGGGCCGCAAATCGTCGATAATAAGGACGGCTGCATGCGAGCGTACCTCGCCGCGCTAGCTCCCCATCAATTACCCTAAAGAGTCCGACGATAAGTCCATAATCACTTTCTCCGCTATCGTCATCATCGTCTCTGATCTGGCGGACCATACTAAGAATATGACGTTCGATATGCGGAAACTTCGGAAGTACACGCAGGGCGAGTTCGACAGCACCAGTTTGCGACAACCTGTCTCCATGCTCGTCGAAATAGGTGAAAAGTCGCGTAATCACACTGTGGTCTAACGACTCAATATCTATACAGCGGATGGCAATCTTCGAACACGACAGCATGAGAGCCTCAAGGACTCCATGCGGCGGCCGCCAAGCACACAGGTTGCGAAGTAGGCCAGCAGTACGCTCGCTGCAGTGGTCTGAGATCAAGGCGGCCGCGTCGTACCGCCCGACAAGCCGAGCATAATATCTTGGCCGCGTCGGTACCACTGTCGCAACACTCACCTGTCCATGAGCGATCTCCTGTCGAATTAGGCGTGCAACACTAGCCGGCGTATCACGAACATCGTCGTCGAACTCATCCATCTCGTTATCTGTAAACGCGCGGTCCGACGCTAGTTGCATCCATCTTTCATGTGTCGAGAGCCTAACGTCCTCTATGATTTCATCAAGCACGTGGATACGGGTCGAAGCAACCGGCGACAGCAACCGATATTGCGCCAGCACAATGCGTCGGTCGCCATGAGCCACAACCAGTGTTGGCACGCAGGCCCGAGATGGCTCCAACAACAGATCCCACTTGCGCTTCTTCGTATCTAGAACCGCCACCCCGGTTCGGCCAGAAAGGACGGCACGGATAGCACTATACAACTCCGACCTTGAGACGGACACTTCACCACCGGCGAATGAAAGCATCACCGCAGACGACAGTCCGTACGTGTCACGAAACGCGCTATCCGCGAGAAGATCGTCCTGTACCAATGGCGACGTCATCTCCAGCAACATACTTACCGCGGCGGCACTGGTCCCGGTAGTATCCATTTCAGAACTAACTCTTGCCAGACGAGACGGCGTCTACGACGTCGGCAAGGTAGCGTCGATAAACTTCAAGCAACGCGTCATACGAGTCGGACTCCCGTTCTTTCATCGGCTTGAGCACCCGCTCCTCGAGCCAGCTCCAATATCGCTTCTTCGCCTCGGCCGTGGCCCCACTGGGCGGTGTAAGCATCATAAAGTAGTATACTAAAGGTCCGAGCTTTTCCACAAAGGCATGTTTGTCTTTAGAGAACGACTGCGTCCATCCACGGATATCCATGTGGCTAAACAGCCAATCAGCCCTTAACGGTGCTCCGGCAATATTCGATGCGGTCGTCCATATCTTGGTCAAGACCTGTCCTAGTGTTTCCATAGTACTCCGTAGCCAAGCTTCCTCCTTTGGGAGTCGCAACCAGTCGCCCATCCGCGCGGACAAGATACTTTCCCTCGTGGCTTTCAATTCCGCGGTCTCCACAAGCCGTCCAATCTTCACGGGAGCGGATTCCAATTGATAGGAGAGTTCCATTTCCGATATTGCAACGAACATATACCCAGCGCGCCGAAGCAGTGTCAAGTACTCCGAAAAGACTTCCGAAGAGATTAGATCATTAGATCGTAGGGTGGAAAGTAGGTCGACCGTGGTGAAGACCGGAGTGGAACGACCGGCGTCGCTCTGAATGCTTTCGTTCTGGTTGATGAATCTGTCGTCGACGATGATCGCATCGCACTCGCTCGCCAACTTCGTCACGGCAACCGTGGGATGTTCGGACATTCTCATTTCTTCCGAATCGTCTGTCGCATCGATTCTCCCAACCCTAACCTTTCTTGAGACAATCCCTTGTTCTACGGCATGACGTATTCGGTCAATGACGTCAGATGCCTTTCCAGAGATACTCTCGTAAGCAAGGAGTTCATTTGTCTGCATTAAGGTTGAGGACGACACTACAGCGGTAAGCTCGCAGGCACTAAGTTTATTGAGTAACCCAAGGTGGAGAAAGTGGCTCGTCGCAAGATTGTCGAGGTACACAACCGCGCAATCGGGTATGGCCGGCTGATCGGGCCATTCCTTTTCGTGTTGATCCAGATAGGACCGCGCACGCCGCTCGTCCGCGACTGTCAGTTGGCCTTTCTCTTGAAGCTTGTCTAAGACCGCAACACAGCTGGTTAGAACGTGTGCATGGGCGGTCAAGTCGGCTTCTTCTTGCATCAGCGATGACGTCAGATATACCGGGGCCGAGCGCACTACTACGTGCTGGATATTCTGAGCGCAGTCGTAGTGGGATTCGGCCTCGGCGATCAACTCTGCTAATTCCTCGCCGATTTCGGAAACGAGATCCGGGTCGGCGGGCGACGTGGAAACGAACCGACGTAGCCGATCCCTTGCAAGGAGGTCCCGAATCGCCCGAGCTTCACGAACCATACGTGGTTGATGGAACGCCACTCGCTGCCGCTCCTCAAATAGCCATGCCATCGTGCAATGTGGTATCCACACGGAACCGAGTGCCTCAAGCGCTGTATCAAGTACATCTAGGAATGCCAGCGTGAGCAAGGCTGTGGAGTCCATCGCCACGGAACACGCCAGCTCCATGTGCTGAGTGACCCGTCGTCCGCTATATGCTGGAATGACACGCCTCCGACGTGCATCCGCCTCGTCAAGATTCTGGAACGCCGGGATTATGGTCATATGGAATAGCGATGTGTTCAATAGTTGAGCCACTACGCACATAGGTAGATTGCCATGACTGAAAAACTGCCATGCTTGATTACCTCTCTTCTCCCACTGAGTATGGAGGTCAACTACACCACGGAGGTCTACCTTCCTAACCGGACCATCGTCTTGCGAGAGTGCAGCGGATCGCTGAAGCACCTCAACGGAAACCTCACTCTCAATATCCGCCTGAACAGCCAAATAGTAAGCACCCGCAAGCACCTCAGCGTTGTCGTTACCTGAGTCTATCGCAGCATCCAGTAACGCTCTCGAGTGAGGCGACCCCACGCTGTACCCAAGCTGCGCCGCACTAAGAAGTTCCGGCGCGCTCCGAGAATCTCGGTCACTAAACTCATTGGCTACAAAGTCGGTCAGTGAGTACCAATCCCCAAGAACGATGGCGATCCTGACTCTCAACAAGCGATAGCTACGGTCTTCTTCCGGCGCGTGTAGGCTATTCAAGCGTGACCGCGCCGTCAGCAACTCACCCGCGTAATACAAAGACCAAGCATCAGCCATCTGTAAGCCACGCGACTGCTCCAATAGGTCGGGATGCGACTTCAGGAATCCCTGCACCTCATCCATCCTATTTGTGTTAGCTAGCGCACTCACCAGCCACTCTGCATGATTCACTGAACGTGTATGGTCATAAAGAATCGCGCCATACTTACGCAGTCCATCCCAATTTTCCTTCTCGCGAAGATCAATCACCAGAGCCACAAGATCGTCGAGTTGATCACTTTCTTCAAACCGTGCCTTACGCACCTCCACAAGATCCGCGCCTTTTGTCTCGTCGACCCTCTCCCGAAATCGATCTATCTCTGCTTCAGTAACGCCGTCTTGTTCAAGTTGCTCGACACACTTAGACGCCGCGTCATACCGGCCTTTCTTCAGGTACCACTCGAGTTGCAGGACCCGCATCGCCTTCGTAGTGATGTACTCCGAAAGAGCCTCGAAGTGTTCAATAATGTACTCTGTGCCCTGATCCGAATACTGCTCTGTGAAAGCAAGTGCAAAGCGTGCAGTGGCACTGTCCGAGGTCAGCCCACCGCGCAGCGACTCTTGTCGCTCTATCTGTTTCACCACCGCGGACAGATCCAAACTGATTCCAAAACCGATTCCAAGCCGTACAAGGTGCAATGCCGAATCGGCATCGCGAAACCTTGCTTTCAGGCGCTTCTTGGCGTCAACATGGGTCTCGCTGTCGATCAAGCCGAGCCACATCGCATACGCTTCGTCTATCTTTGTGGCCTCTGCAAGTTCCAGATCCTTTGCAACCGCCGCCGCCCTACAAAAATGGTCCCTCGCAAGCCGTCTGTCCTCGACGGCCCGTCCAACAGAGTCAAACGGAGTCTCGGCCAAACCGAGTGGCAATTGATAACCCACGACCTCGCGATAGTTCTCGGGCACGGTAGTGAGGAGAAGCGCAATCCCAACTTGATGCCATAGTGGAGGCATAGCGAGCATGTCGTCTGTTGTGACCATCCTAGCGATGTCCGCTGCACACTCCCAGTGCGCGAGGTCCAGCTCTATCGTCAGCACGACAAGTCGGCCCTCTGGGTCCAGGTCGGCCGGGCTCAACCCAGCGGCCCTCAACCACTCGGTCGCGGCTGGCTTCCCCTTGTGGCGCGCAACCGCGATTAGCGCAGCTGTCCGGGCACACGGAGAATCCAAATCGGCCAGCTTGACCAGCGCTCCACGATAGTCACCCTTCGCCGCGTCGACGACCGCTTCAGCGACACCAAGTTCAGGGCTACGTCCAAGATTCCTAGCTGCGACTACCAGACCCTCGGCACCGGCCACATCGCCAGCGCACAGACTACGTGCACACCATGATAGTCCCTCGACTCTCATCGCGGGCGAACCGTCCTTGAACTCATCTGCTATTAGTCGCCGCCCGAGCTCTTCCGATGCCTCGACGGAATCAAACTCCGAGAAGTGATGGGACATCCGTAGCCTGTCGATAGCCTCTTTGATCTTCTCGTCTATAAGTGCGATTTGGTAGACGGACGACCGCCGATCTGAGCGAATTTTTTCGAGGTTTTCTGAAGCTTGCAGTTGCTTCACCCTCTCTTCGTGGTCATCCTTCCATTTCTTCAACCGTGACGCAGGATACGATCCATGCTGCCCATCGATGATGGTATGGTGGTTACGGCATAGTAGAATCAGGTTGTCAAGCGAATTCAGCTGTGACTCAGTGAGTCCTGGCTTCCCACGGGGACCAGCTTCGCTTACGGCGAAGATGTGGCAAATCTCACCCTTCGAGTGTGCTTCTGCCTCGCCTGTAGCTTCTTCGATAAGGGATTCGGTACAATCCGGGTGAGCGCATTGATTGCCGCTAAGCGCGTACAATATGTTCGAATTCCTCCTCGAAATGTTGCGCTTCAACTTGAGCTCCAACGATCGGGCGGAGGGATCCTTGGTCTCGTTGCACCGTGGCGATCTCTTCGGAGATCGGCGACCGTGTTTCCAGCTCGACAAACAGGTAGTATCGCGGCGATTCGCCGTGCAATATCGGTGAAGTACTGGATCTCGTCTGGTAGCATTCGTCGCTCCAGCACTCCAAGTTCGCGGTAGGAGAGCCACTTCTTGAGCACTTGGTATCCGCCGAGCTTGTAGGTCCACACGGTAGCCGGAATGTTACGCCAGTACGCGCGATCGTTCAAGTACACGTCATACGTGGTCTGGCCCATGGTAGACCGCGAGTCACCGAGGGCGGCGCGTTCTGCGCGTGTGTAGGGCCGTTGCTGGATATGCCCCTGGCCCGGCATCACGGCACCACGAACTCCGAAGTGACCCCATCCGACCGTCACCGCGAAGTCTGCAGTGGTCATATTACGGCCGTCGGTGACGGTGGGTACCGCGATAGCTGACAACTCCGGTCGTAGCGCGCCTTGGGTAACTCCCGGAACAGGGGTCTCGGCGTCGAGAAGGAGGGCCAGCTCGCGACCCCTCGCCGCAGATCGCGCAAGGGTGGACGCAATCTCCGAGGCGCTGCTATCGGGCCAGCCCGGAAGCGGAATGCGAGGCCACTCCATACGCAATGCGCCGGCGTTTGCCTCGCGGTGTGTAGGATCGTGAAGCACCGCGAGTACATGGTAGAACAGATCCTCTACTCGCATCTTGCACTGTTCAAGATAGCGCCGAGCGACCGCTGACAAGTTGGGGCGGCTGACGCGGTCATCGTCCCGGAGGTACATGGGAAACATGCTCGCACTGCGTTCAATCAGATGCAGTTGGCCGATGTGCCTTGCGAGACACGCTTGCGGTTCCGATGCGCCTTTCCGCAAGTGGCGGGCAGCGGACAACCATTGGTTCCCCGCGAACACATGCGACTTATACTCTGGCCGTGGGCGCGCCAGCAGGCCAGAGTCCTCTTCCCAGTACAACCACCGATTGTCGAATGGCCGGTACGCACAGCGCATGAATCTGGATTCAATCGGTCCACCGCGCAATAGCAGAGTGTCACGCGCCGTCCGCGCATTGAGTCGCACCGACACAATGCTCTTCATTGCCACGGGATAGCGATGAGCGACATCTTCATGACTATTGGATCCATCAAAATAGTACCTTATCCGCTCGCGGAGCCGACCAAAATCGGTATCGATGAGAAACCCGTCACGGTCGGTCTTGACACCTGGAAAAAATACGGGAAATAACTCCGGGAGCGACGGCCAGTCAAACCATCCATCGCTGACGGTCGTATTCAGGAAGGGCAGTCCGAGTGGAATGATGGGATCGACGGTCTCGTATAGTATGTCCGGTTCCGTATCGGCCGTCTCGGTCAGTTCCTCGCGCTTTGCTTGGCCCCAGAGATGGCGGAGCTGGATGGCCTTCGCAGGAACGTGTTCTGCTTTGCGTACCAGAGTCGTGATGGCGGTCCCGACTTGTATGCCGACTGGATTACCCGCGGCGGAGAAGATGCTCGGGTCGGGAGAGCCGTCCGGGGCTACTTTGCCGGTCTTGTACTTGTCGCCGTTCAGGCAGTCAATGCGGATGGCGTCGAAGGCTTCCAGGTAGCGCTCCCGCATGCCGGTGAACGAGAGGCCATCGAGCCACGAGTAGTTGGATATAAAGGAAATCACGCCTTGGCCGGTCTTCTCGGCGATGCGCCGTTCCGCCATGCGGAAGAACCGGACGTACAGGTCGTTCAACCCCTGTCCTTCCGGCCGGCGCACCTGCCTGGTGCTGCGGTATGCCTGCGACAGCTCCCGCTCCTCGGCGACGGCCATACCGGCGAAGCCGTTGTAAGGTGGATTACCAAGGATGACGAGGATTGGCGTATCCTGCTTTACGCGCCCGGCGCGATCGCGCTCCTCCTCCAGTTCGGGGAAGGGTAGCGGCTTCTGTATCTCCGGCTCCCAACCGGTCAGGGCATTGGTAAGGAACACACCGGGGCGCTCAACGCCCTCCTCATCCAACGAAGCGTCAAGCTCCTGCATGGTCAGCCGGACCTGCAGGTGGGCGACGACGAATGGTGCGGGCATGATCTCGAAGCCGAATACGCGTTGCGTAGCCGCCTGTTTCACACGGGCGCCGGCGAGCGCGCCCAGTCCCCGGTGCTGGAGGTTGACATCGATGCGGCGCAGCACTTCGGCGAGATAAGCGCCGGTGCCACAGCACGGGTCGAGCACGTACACATTGTCTGCGGCCAGACCGTCGGCAATGCCGAGGTCGTCCTTCAGCGCGCGGTCCACGCGGGCAACCATGTAACGGACCACTTCCGTCGGCGTGTACCATACGCCCAACTGCTTGCGCAGGGTGGGATCGAATGCCTCCAGGAACGGCTCGTAGAAGTAGGGCACCGCTTCGCCTTCGCGGAACCGCTTGAAAAATGCAGCCCTGTCCACACGATCGAGCGCGGCTGAAGTCCAGTCCAGTACTTCCACGAGACCAAGGGGCCTCAGCCGTCCCGGGTCTGACAACTGCTGAAACAGCGCCCGCAACACCGGCGCACGCAGATGCCACACGGCTTCGCGCCAACTGAACGGATCCGTGCCCGGTGGACTCGATCCGTCGCGCGACCACAGCACCCAGGCCGAGAAGACCCCGTAGAAGAGTGTCTGCACCAGGGTCGACTGAAAGAAACGCGCACCGCGCTCACCTTCGAACCGCACGCCGAGCGCATCCTCAAGCGCCGCGCGCACTGCCACCAGCGACGGAGAGTCGCCGGCTGCCTCGACTCGCGCAAGGCCGTCGCGGGCATAGGACGCGAGCAGCCACGCAACATCCTTCGGTTCGACCAGCGCCGCGCGATACGAGAGCGCCCGACACAGATACTCGCTCAGACCGGCGCCCACGTCGCGGGCGAACGCTCGCGGACGCTCCAGCCGCCGGTCGAACTCTGCCTCGCTGTCGGCTACCCGGAACGCTTCGAGCGTCTCCTCGCTGCTCACCGAGCCCGGACCGAGGAGCTCGAAATCGCGCAGGTTGGTCACCAGCACCAAGTGGTATCGCGCCCAATAGCGCGTCGTCTGATCTCGGACCTGTGCTGCCTGGGTGTTCTCGGTTAGCGCCTTTACCTCAACCACGCCGCGTTCCGGCAGTTGTCCTTCGCGGGGCCGCCCACGCTGCACCTGTTGCGCCGTGTACAACCCGAAATCTGGATGGCCTGCGCCCTGCTGCGCCAGTTCGCCGACGCAGAACACCTTGGGCTTGAGTGTTGCGCCGACCGCGTTGAGCAGGTTGGCGAGGGGGCCGTAACTTGACCGCTCCCCGGTCGCCCCACCCGACGCGCGTACCCGCCGCAGGTCAGCGAAGTAGGCTTCGACCGCTGCCGTCAGATTCTTGTTGGTAGTAGCCATTGGTCTCGGGAGCCACAACGGATGTAGGCCGCGATGGCAGCCTGCACAGTCTCACTCAAGCGAAGATGAGCCGCCCCTTCGGCTCCGGGATCTCTCTGCCGAGTTCCCTAGCGGTCTCGATCCACTCCCGAATGATCACTTGTACGCTTTCGAGAGCTTGCTGGTAGGTCTCACCGTCGGCGGCACAGCCCGGCAACTCAGGGACCTCGGCGATGAACGCTTCATCTTCCCGGTTCCAGTAGATGATAACCTCATACTTGCCCACCTTTCATCTCCCTACACGGTACTGAACGATAACGGCGCGAAGTTGGACGTTCGCCTTTCCAGACTTCGGATAGACGAGGCCTTCGAGCATCCTAGCTGTCGAAACCGAATGTTGGCAGAGGACTGTCCCCGAAGTATTCAGGTCGCTGCCGCTCAAGGCGACCCACTGATTGGGCATTGTTGTCAATGCAACGCCGGTTGTCACTACCCCTTCGACACTCACTGGCCAGATCGATGGGTTGGATAGCCATCAACGGTCCCTCAGCTGGCGGCACTCCGGTCGGAGGCTGCTCGCTCTGGTAGGGCCAAGTATACACTGACAGCCCACCGGACCGCGATCTTCCGACCGCATTGGCCGCATTTGCCACACTGCAGGTCGCCGATCTGGCGAGCGGCGGCAGCCCGGCCGCCGCGTGTGCGGCCCTCTGGCAATTGATTGATCAGTCGGAACTTGCCCTGATTTCACCTCGGCCGGCCGGAGAATCGGGATAGCACCCTGGCGATCGCCGTCTGAGTGGCAAGCAGGCGCCCGATAGACGCTGCCCGCCCAACACGACGGATGCGGTGTAGAGCGGTTCATGCGCCGTTGCGGGAAGGCATATCGGGTAGACGCAACAGACCCGAAATCTGTTGCTCCCGTGAGGCGTGCGGTTCGAGTCCGGCTTTGGGACACCAACATTCCGGCTGAGAACACGTGGCCGCCGACGGCTCGATGCCAACGTGTCAACCTCGCAGCGGAAATCAACGCACGTTGCGCCGCTGCTCCTCTTCAGGCATGATGCATGATGACAGTATAGCTTGACTTCGGATGTACTCGTCCGATTCCAACTAACGGGAGACGTATGCTCGACGAATTGATCCATACGATAGAACTGCTACGCAAACGCATTCAAGAGCACCGAGAAAAGCTTCAGGCAAACGAGATACGCACCAGATTGGCGCTTGTGGACCCTTTACTGCATGCACTCGGCTGGGACGTTGCCGATCCTTCAACAGTGATACCGGAGTATGACGCGGGCGACGGCCGTGCGGACTACGCACTCCTGGGTCCGGACGGAACACCGAAAGTCACCGTGGAGGCGAAGCGACTGGGCGAATCACTGACGAATCATCGCATGCAGATGCTAAATTATGCGAATGTCGCGGGAATCGATTACACCGCCCTCACAGATGGCAACCGCTGGGAGTTGTACGACGTATTCACGAAAGGAACCCTCGACGAGCGGCGTATCCTGGACATCGCTATTGATCGCAGCACCGACTCTGGAGCCAGTCTCGGCATTCGGCTCTTACTATTGTGGCGCCCCAACCTGATACAAGAACAACTGGTAGAGCCCAAGGGACCGATCATTGGAACCGATACTACAACTCCCCGGATACAGCCGCCCCTTGTTATTGAGCCGCCCGAGAGTGGCTGGACCGCGTTAGCGGACTATCGACCGAACGCCGGAACGCGCCCTCCTCGACTTATCCGGTTCCCAGGCGGCAAGCAAGAGACAGTCCGGTTCTGGTGGCAAATCGCAAAACACTCCGCAGAGTGGCTCGTTTCTGCTGGGTTGCTCACTGACGATAAACTACCCGTTCCATCCGGTCCGAAGGGGTACGTCATAAGGGCAGAAGGCCGTGACCAGAGAGGGAAACCGTTTGCCTCTCCCGAGAATATCGCCGGAACCAACTTCCAAATTGATCGCCATGGCAGCGCGGCCGCCGTGCTTCGTCGGGTACGTTTGTTGCTCAAACACTGCGGTCAGGATCCCGGCAGTGTGTATGTGCGATCGACTGAACAGGCACAATGAGCGCCATCGTGGCAGAAAGGGATCGGGTCTGAGACCGGCTGCCGACCACGAGCAAGTGCGCAAAACGCTTACGACAACGCCGTAGATTCCTATCGGCTGAAGCGGACAGTCATCGGGGTCCTGTGGTCGCTCATCGAGAGTACGTCAGCAGCGGTTGTGCTGAATGTCGCGGGGCCCGTGTCAGCCGGCAGCCGCAGCCAACAGGGCGACGGGATCGATCTTCGCCGTGGGCGCCGATACTCGACCCAGCCAACTCGCCGGCGACCGGGCAACCGGGGGGATCTTCTCTCCGGCGGCGGGGGACGGTACGTTGGAAATAGGATGAGTTGCCTCGACACCCTTCCCACCGTAGCGGATGCCACAGCAGCAGATACCATGGCGGCGGAGCCGAGCTTCAACGAGGGGCTGGCCCTGACCGTGGACCGGGCGCTGCGCCACCTGGACCTGCCGCCCGGCCTGCCGGAGCAGATCAAGGCGTGCGACTCGGTGCTGCAGTTGCACTTCCCGGTGCGGCTCGACGACGGCGTGTTCCACATCTTCCGCGGCTGGCGCGCCACGCACAGCTCGCACCTGCTGCCGGCCAAGGGCGGCATCCGCTACGCCACCTGCGTCGACCAGGACGAGGTGGAGGCGCTGGCTGGGCTGATGACCTACAAGTGCGCGCTGGTGGACGTCCCGTTCGGCGGCTCGAAGGGCGGCGTGCAGCTCGAACCGGCTCAGTATTCGGATCGCGAGCTGGAGGCGATCACGCGCCGCTACGCCCGCGAGCTCATCGCGCGCGGCTACCTGAGCCCCGGCGGCAACGTGCCGGCGCCCGACATGGGCACTGGCGCGCGCGAGATGGGCTGGATCGCCGACGTCTACCGCACGCTGCACCCGGAGGAGATCAACGCGCTGGCCTGCGTCACCGGCAAGCCGGTCACCTCCGGCGGTATTCCGGGCCGCATCGAGGCGACCGGACGCGGTGCGCAGTTCGCGGTGCGCGAGTTGTTCCGCCGGCCCGAGGATATGGCGCTGGCCGGCCTGGATGGCGGGCTGGAGGGCAAGCGGATCGTGGTGCAGGGGCTCGGCAACGTCGGCTACCACTTGGCCAGGTTCCTGTCCGAGGAGGACGGCGCGCTGATCGTCGGCGTGATGACGCGCGAAGGCGTGGTCCTCGATGACGGCGGTATCGACGTGGCCGGGCTGCGCGCCCACCTGGACGAGCACGGCGGCCTGGAGCAATACCCACGCGCCCGCACGGACGTCGATGCCGACGCGTTCCTGGCCACCCCCTGCGACCTGCTGATCCCGGCCGCGATCGAGGGCCAGATCCACCGCGGCAACGCCGCCGCCGTGCAGGCCAGTCTGGTGGTGGAGGCCGCCAACGGCCCGGTCACCTACGGCGGCGACCAGATCCTGCGCCAGCGCGGCATCCCGGTGCTGCCCGACCTGTTCGTGAACGCCGGCGGCGTGACCGTGTCCTACTTCGAGTGGATCAAGAACCTGTCGCACATCCGCTTCGGCCGCATGGACCGCCGCCTGGACGAGGGCCGCGGCGAGCACATCGTCCGCGCCCTGGAGGAGATGACCGGCCGCTCGGCGGACGCGGCACTGCGCGCCGAACTGATCACCGGCGCCGACGAGCTGACGCTGGTCCGCTCAGGCCTGGACGACACCATGCGGCAGGCCTACGACGAGATCAGCGAGACCTTCCACCGCAACGACGCGATCGACGACTACCGCACGGCCGCCTTCGTGGTGGCTCTGCGCAAGATCGCCAACACCTACTTCGACCTCGGCGTGTAGGCGGTGTGCACGCGCCGCAGATCGGGGAAGTGGGATAGCTAGACTCGAATCGCTGCAGTCAGGTTCGTTTGGTAGTTGGCATTTACACCAGCCAATCTTCGATCGCGAGATCCGGCACTCGGGAGAATTCGCTGGTGTTGTTTGTGACCAACGTCGCCCCCAACGCCCGAGCGTGAGCGGCGATCAGAAGGTCGTTGAGACCAATAGGGCGACCGATGCGCTCGAGATCGACACGTATCTGACCGTAGTGTCGATCTGCATACTGCTCCAGCGGAAGGATATCGATACCCTCCAGTACCGCCGCCAGTTGCGCCGTCAGACGCGCAGAGCGCTTTCGGGCAATGCCGTAGCGCAACTCGCAGGCAACGACAATGCTTATCCCGAACTCACTCCGGGGCATGGCTGCCAGCCGCGTCGCGAGTGCCCCGTCGGGATTCTTGACGACTCCAGAGACGATGTTGGTGTCGAGCATGTAGCGCACCGCCGGCATATTCAGAAGATGTCCTTCGGTTGGGCCGGGGGATCGGCAGGCTCCGGAAGATCATCGGTGAGCGGTTTGAGTTCCGGGAGGATCTCGGCAAGCGTGCGGCGCCGCGCGACAGGTTCCACGATCAGACGGTCGTCTTCCCGATGGAGGATCACCTCGTCACCAGGAAACTCCAGTTCGCGCGGAATTCGGACAGCTTGATTGCGCCCATTGCGGAACAGTCTGGCACGACGCGGCGCCTCCGGCTGCGGGTCACCTCTATGTCTTGGCATATGCCGAGCATATACCAACGACACGCATGATCGCCAGCGCGACTCAGTGGCATGGTCGGTGGCTTCGTCGCGGATGTCGAGCAACCAGCGCACCGCCTCCGATCGGTTCGGCAGCGCGCGGTGCGGGGTACTCTGCCTCCCCATTCAGACGCCGGGACATGCCATGGCGCCGCCGCGACTCGGTGACGGTCTGCAAGACGGCCGCGTGCCGGTTGAGGAGGCATAGGGGGATTCCTTGGAAGATCCTGCGGACAGCACCCCGGTACGCTCGCAAGCTCGCGCCCTGCGCGTCGTCAGGTCTCCAGAGGATCTGGTGACCACCAAGGAGGAGGGCTGAAGTGTGGGTGAATGAGCCGTCACCCCCGAGCTTGCGCGCACCAGGGTGGCGCACGATTCGGCTGCTTTACGGGGCGACGCCTAGTCCCTCTCCAGCCGGCTTGCCCAGTTCTTCTTCTACCTTCTTCAACTCGTTCAGCGCCGGCTCCATTTCCTGCTTGTCGTTGGCCGCTTGGCTGACATGTGTCGCCACCACGATGTGACTGTCCTGCTCCACCACCGCTTGCGCGTTGTAGCCCTGTATGAAGTCCCCTTTCGCGCCCGGCATGATCCGTGATTCTTCATCCGTGAAGTTCACTTGGTCCTTATCTTTCGGTCCTGCTTCCGGCTCCTTCGGCGGCTTCCCTCCCACCTTCTTGCCAGTCGCTGCTTCGCGTTCCTGCCGGCGCTTCAACTTCTCTTCGTACTCCGCTCGCTCTACCGCATGCCGCTCCTGCGCGCGCTCTTCGATCTTCTCCTTCGCGTCCCGGATCGCTGCCAGCCGTTCCTCTCGGCGCTGCAACTCTTCCGGGATGTCCAGCTCCTGCTGCTCCGCCTCCGCCTCCTGGTCCGCTTGCTGCGCCAGCTTCAGCAGCGTCTGCACCTCTCCTGCCAACTGCTGCTCCAGCTTGTTCGCATACCCCCAGCTCATCGCTTTGTGCTTGCTCGCGTTCCCCTGCATCTTCGTCCCATCCAGGCTCACCCGCCCCAGCCGCACTGTGCCCAGCTCCGCCGCCATCTCCAGTACCTGCTTGAACAACCTCTCCAACTCGCCCAGAAACCGCTTCCTGAAATTCGCTATCGTGTCATGGTCCGGATGCTCGTCTCCGGTTATGTACCGAAACGCCACCGAGTCATACGTCGCTTGCTCCAGCTTCCGGCTCGAAAACACTCCCGTGGCATAGCCGTAGAACAACAGCGCCACCATCATGGCCGGATGATACGCTCGCCGTCCGCCACTACCGCCGTACCGGCTCGTTATTTCACTCAGATCGAGTTGCTCTACTATTTCCACTACAAAGCGTGCCATATGCTGTTCCGGCAGCCACTCCTGTATGGATGGCGGCAGGAGCATCGGCGTGTCCCGATCAAGCGCGCGAAAGTCGTCTGCCATGTACACTCCGTCGGCTGTCGTTTACGGCTCTAACTATATCCCATATCAGCCGCCATGCCGAACCCCAACTCGGCTTGTTCCCCAGGTTATTATTCCGCCGCCCCCAGCACCCCTGCTCTCCTTCTCCTACCCCCGTGCGGCCAATCCGACAGACTCCTAGCGCCTGCATCAGGGGCGCAGTTCGTCGAGAGCACGTTGCAGGTGGTCGCGCGGGTAGAGGAACGCCTCCAGCGCGTCCGGCGTGGCCCGCAGCCGCTTCGAGAAGTTCTGCGGCGCCTGGCGAATAGTGAGGGTAACGCCGCCGCGCGGTCCGTTCCAGTCGACCCAGAAGTCACCGATGAAGGCCTCGTCGTGATGCTCCGACGGATCGCGCAGCATCCTCGCCGCGTCCACGCCGATCTCCACCTCGCACTCGCTGACCACCTTGAGGGTGCGGTAGACCCCCTGCCCGGATGTCAGGCTCACGGCGGCGCCGGCCGCGGACAGCCGGCCCTGCAGATGGATCTCCCGAACCGCGACCTGCGCGCGCTCCTCCCGGGTGATGAACTGATACTGCACCGCGACGTATGGCTTGCTTGCCTACGGCCAGTTACAGCGGACCGGTGTCGAGGACTACTTCCCGCTCGCCGTCGGCGACCGTCAGCACCGGCGGGGGGCAGGCTGATCGCGGCCATCGTCCTCTATGGCGAAGCGGAACGACGTGCCGCTGCCGCCAGGCAGATCCAGCAGGCAGTACACCAACAGCCAGCGGATGCTGCCGTCGTCCCAGCTCCCCTCATACGCATATCGGCTTCGGTAGGATTGTGGACTGGCATGCTTTTGCAAGCACCGCCTCCTTGCGCTTCTGTTCTCGTCGATTGTCCGTCCAGTCCAGAATGTTAGCGTGGCCCTTTGGGTTGTTGTCTACAACCACTCGCAGCCCGGCGCTGCGTATGTCGCACTCGCTAATCACCGCCCAACCATACAGCTTCTTCTTTTTTCGTTTCCGCGCAACCGCAATACCTCGGTTTCAACAGACAGCTTCAAATTGCTCGGCGGCGAAAATATCTTCGGGTGCACCACTCCTTCCGTCCGCCTGATCTCATTCTTCTGAACCGCGAACCTCGCGTACAGGGCGCTCATAACGTGCTGTATTGTCTCTCTGATAAATGCCTACTTGAGGAGCTCGCTAAGGCAGCACTTCATTGTTTGCGGAACGCTGCCTTGCCACGGTTCGCACATGCTATACTCTCGCCCGCCTTCAAGTAGAGCAGTCAGTACAAGGTCGCGCCCCATCGGTCCGATGCTCAGACCGATGCTTCCCTCGGTTAAGAACCAACTTATGTCTACTTCGCCCTTGCGCGTTGCGCACACGTCGTCTGGTCCCGAAATGTAAGGCAGACCTTTGGCGACTGCTCTTGCAACAGACACAGTTTCCGACCGGAGTCCATCGGCGCCTGCTCCGTCCCAGTCAGGGTTGCTATGATCGTCAAGCAGTGACTCTATCGCCGCATCTATGTCGTTCACCCATATATTTCGGGGAAGCAACTCTTCGGGCATAAGCCGATGGTTTGAGGGCATCCCGGACCGTTGCTGAAAGAAAGTGGACTCGCGGATATCGAAATGGGTTGTGTAGCCGCCGATCATGAAAACGTCAGCGACTACCCTCGTGTGTTCGTCAGGGGAAAGCGGTTCGATCCGCAAGTCCTCAATAATAGGGCTACTATGCATACGTTACCTCCATAAGTTTGGTGTGCAGAGAACGACCATCGATCCTGAAATCAACAACGTACACACCTTCCGAGTACGTAACCAGGGATGGAACGGAGATGTGCAGAAACCCTGACGGCCCATCGTGGCTGCCTCGGCGTGGTGTCAGCGTACCCTCGATGGCGTACGCGGCGGGTTCGCTCGCGTCACGCTTGGTTACCGAAAATGCGGCAGTGTACTGGCGATCATAGACAAGCCCTGCGAGCTCTATGAAGACGCCCCATTCAGGTCCGTAACGGCGCTTGGATTCGGGGTGCTCTGGGCGATTCCGGAGGATGAGGTTGGAGAATATTCCGACAGCTCCATACCGGCCATCAACCTCCCGGAGGATACGGTCTGCGAGGATGAGATTCAGGACGCGGGGCGTAACCTCGACGCTTGTCGCTTCATTTTCTTCTGTCATGATTCTCTCCTAAGCGATGGCGCGGCTGGCGAACGAGGTCTAGGCCAGTGCCTCTCCGTCCGGCGCTTCGGACGAATCCTGCGTGGCCTTGCGCCGTGCGGCAGTGTCCGCCGTGATCGTGCGCTTGTCCTGCCGGGCTCGGATGCTGGCCGCCGTCTCAGGGGACAGCGACATGATGGTCTTCATGGCCGCTATAAAGGGGTCGGGCTCAGCGGTGGTCTTCTCTTGAGCGTTGCCTTGGGCCATCCGTCGTTCCTCCGCTACGGTAGGGCGGCCGGAGGGATGGCGGAGCTGGTAATGCGCTGGACCTGTGACTCCAGGCTCGGGCGGCCTATCCCCCGCCCGTCACGGATTCGAGTCCCGCTCCCTCTGGCTGTTCCTCCCGGTACGTCCAGAGACCCCGCGCTGCATCATGCCTCCGGCACACGGCAAAGTACCACGGCACCCATGGAGATGCAAATCGCGACCTGTAGCGACCAGTAGCTGATTTGAGTCCACTTTGGGCTTGGTTGGCGTGTACGGATGGTTCAGTACGAACCCTTCGGCTGTTCGGTCCAGCGTTGCAGCCACTCGGTGCAGCGGAGGATCGTTGCCGGGGCGCGCGGGCTGCGGGCCACGAAGCCCTTGTCCCTGCCCGACTCGGTGGCATGGTCGGTGGCCTCATAGCGGACGTCGAGCGACCAGCGCACCGCGTCGGATTGGTTGGGCAACGCGCGGTGCGGGGTCTGTTGCGTGAAGCACAGCAGGTCGCCCCGCTCCATTTCCACGGACACGCCATCCAAGCCCTGCCGGTCCTGCGGGGACAGACCGAGGAAACCGGTCTCCTCGTCGCGGTGACCGTCGTACAGCGGCCCTCGGTGCATGCGCGGCGCCACCTGCAGGCAGCTGTTGTGCTCGCTGACCGCCTGCAGCGGATACCACAGCGAGAGCACGTGCCCGTCCGCGGCGTCGCGGTAGTACTGGGCATCCTGGTGCCACGGCGTGCGCGTCCAGATCTGGTCGGGCAGCTTGGGCCGCGCATTGAAGATGCCGTGCACGGAGAGTTCCGGCGTGCCGAGCAGATCTTCGGCGACATCCAGGAGCACCGGATGCACCAGGATCCGGTACATCTCGGGGCTCACCAGATCGCGGCGCGGGCTGCGGCTGTACTTCGGCCTGCCGGCGTCGTGCCACAACTGCACCAAGCGGTGCCCGAAGTCGAGATCCTGCCGCCGGTCCGCGATGCGGCCTTCGCCGAGCCACTGCGCGACGATCTCGTCGACCCAACGGCTCAGGACGTATTCGGTGAGGCTCAGGAAATCTGGCGGCAGCACACCGCGCAGATGCAGGTAGCCTTCGCGGTGGTAGAAATCCAGTTGCTCGGTGGTAACGGTCGCGCCAGCGTCAGCGTGGATTCGACCAGCCACCATAGTCCCCGCCCTCGAAGGGTTGTGGATAGCCGAGCAGTGTGATCATGCTCAGCAGTTGACCGCGATGATGGGTGCCGTGGGTAACGAGGTGGAACAACTGATTCAATCGGCGGTCCTGCGCGAGGACGCCGTGTTCATGAGAGTCTCGCCCGGCTGCGAGCCAGGAGGCGCCCGTAGCGGCCATTCGGCGCCGGATCTTCCACGCCGCTCGCCCCCAGTCGACGGGAGCGCCGTGCTGTCGGTACGCGCCACGGGAGCGGACGTGGTCCGATTGCGCTCGACTACATCGGGATCCTCTCAACTACAATCCCAGGCAAGGACCTTACAGTTCGTTCCGCCACGCTTTTCGCACTCGTCGAGTGCGGCCTGCTCGGCCTCGGCACGGGTGTCGTACCCGGAGGCCCATCCTATGATCGTGCTTCCCGCCGCTTGATCAGCGGTATAGGCCATACAGCCGTCCTCGAAAGTAAGGACGATCTCGCAGCCAGCGCCACATTCCTCAAGCGCAACGCTTTTGGCTTCGGCGGGGGTGCCGTATCCGGCGGCCAAGCCCCATGCCGAGCCCTCGGCGGAATCGACAGCGAGCGCACCGAACGGTGTATCGTTGCTGCTTGCGTCGGCCATGTCGCCGGCAATCGACGGTTCCTGGCCGCGTCCCGCGGCACCCCCTCCGCGTCCGTCGCTACAAGCCCAGACTCGAACGAGACAGTCCGTTCCCCCTTGGCTCGCACACTCGTCTAGTGCTGCTTTCGTCACTTCAAGGTGAGTGGCGTCCTCGGACGCCCAGCCGTAGGCGCTGCTCCCAGGCTCTTGATCCGCCGCATAGGCAGCGCAACCGTCGCGAAAGGTCAGGACGCTGGTGCACCCCTGACCGCATTCGTCAACCGCGGCGCGTTGCGCGTCAGCCTCGGTGGCGTCACCCGCGGCCCAGCCCCACGCGGTCCCCTGATTCCCGTCAATTGCGAGCGCGCCGACGGTATCGTCATCAGCATCTGTGGCCTCGTCGTCTGCATCGGGCGTCTTGAACGTGCCGATCATGCTGGTAAAACTGCCCTTGTCGTCGTCTGCTGTTGTGCCGGCTTGCGCATCTGGGCCAGCATTTGCGGATGAGTTTGCAGAGGTGGTCTGCCCACCGGGTGTGGCACCCGATGCGTTGCCGCCGAACATGCCGAGCATGTCGATCACAGTAAACGTGTCAACGAACTCCATGAAGACGTCGGCGAGCTGAGTGGCCGTCGTGGCGTGATGATACTCACCCCCGCTTGCGGTGGCGACGTGGCGCAGGTCGCGCGCGGCGTCCGAAGTCGGCTCTATGCCGAAGCCCACCGTCTCGTGGCGAAATACGATACCTGCGGCCCGGAGTTGGTCCATCGCCTGTGTAACGTCCCCGCAATTGTTGTCGCCGTCCGCGAGCAACACGATCATCTGTGAATGCGTGCCAGGCGTACCGTTGTCCTGCATGAATCGGTTTGCGACCAGCACCGCTTCGGCCATTGGCGTGCCGCCGCCCGTTTGCAGACCATGAATGAAGCGGTTAAGTTCATTGGCGTCCGTGGTGAAGGCCAGATACTGGGAAATCGGGTTGGCACATTCCCCCTCGAACGCCATCACTGCGACTTCCGTCGCACCGCTCGCCAGCGCTCGGTCGACGGCTGCGATAGCTGCGTCCTTCGCGGCTTCGATCTTTATTTCCGGGTTTCCGTTCCCGATTTCGTCTTTCATGCTGCCCGAGGTGTCGATCAGCAGGAGCAAGCTGTTGCGTACCGACACGCTACGGGAATCGGCAGAGAGGGGCAGCGCAATCGCCAGGAGGACGAAGAGCACCGATCGCGCACGTTGCCTCACAATGTCCGACATGATGCGGCCCGGACATGCCGCTGCGTGACTGTCGTTCGCCCTGTCCATACTGTTTGCCCCTCCATAAGCGGACGCCCCGCCCCCGCGCATGGCGGGGCAGGAGGGACGCCCGCGGGTTCTCATCATGGCCGTCCCTGGACGCTCGTTCGTGCTCCCTGACGGCCCCGTGAGGCCGACGGCTCGGACCGGCGAGCGTGCGGGCAACCCGAAAGCCGTTGTTGTTGTTGCGGTTCCCGGGATTGTTCCTGTTGCGATTCGCTGAACGCAGGTTCCTCGGTTTGTTGTTCCAAGAGCCCCCGCGCA
Source organism: Spirochaetia bacterium (assembly GCA_965262935.1). Taxonomy (GTDB): domain Bacteria; phylum Spirochaetota; class Spirochaetia; order SZUA-6; family Bin103; genus Bin103. The sequence goes on from OZ253572.1 coordinate 5,854,529, forward strand.
ACACCCGACGACTGGGGGACGGCCAAGCCCTCCCTGGTGGGATCATACCATCCACCGCGAAAGATCGCTTGCCGCAGTCGCCAGCTATCGGCGTGTGCAGCGTGGGCGATCCATCCATTGACTTTCCGGTCCAATTCGTCGCGCGAGACGGTGCCCTGGGACCAGCGCATGCGCAGCCCCCGCAGCCGGTTGCGAAACCGACGCACGTTGTCCTCGGGCAGGCGCCGATAGCCGTCCGGCATGAGCACGAACCCCAGAAATTCGGCGGGTTCGGTGGTTGCGGCAATCCACGTCTTACGGCGGTGCAGGCGCAGTCGCCTGCCTTCCAGGAATCTGTGGATTCGGGCGCGCCACTGTTCCAGCTGCTGGACGTCGTCGTGAAACAACGCGAAGTCGTCCACGTAACGGAGATAGCCGCGCGCCCGAAGCACCTCCTTGCAGAAATGGTCGAGGCCATTCAGGTAGACGTTGGCGAAGAACTGACTGGTCAGGTTGCCGATGGGCAACCCTCGCCGCCGCTCATAAGGACTGAACAGGTCGTCCCCTGGAAAGTAGAGGTTCACCGGCTCCTGCGGGTTGGAGCCGTCGATGATGCGGTCCACCAGTGCCAGGGTACGCGGACAGGCAATCCGGCGCCGCTGATCGCGCTTCAGGATTTCATGGTCGATAGCGGGAAAGTAGCGGTAGATGTCGCAACGCAGCACGGCAGCGAATCGGTCGCGAAACGCCTCGTAACGGGCGACGGCGCGATGCGTTCCCTTGCCGACGCGGTTGGCGTAGCTGTCGTGGATGAATCCGCGGTCGAACAGCGGGTCGCACACCGCGCAGAAGGCATGGTGCACCACGCGATCGCGGAACGGAGCGGCGGAGACGACGCGATGCTTGGGGTCGCGTACTTCGATGGTCTTGTAGCGGCCGGGACGATAGCGGCCGCTGCGCAACTCGCGCTCCAGAAAGAGCACCTCCGTTTCCAGGTTAGCGAGAAACGCGGCCGCTCCCGGCTTGCCACGTTTACCCCTGGCGGCACGCAGTGCGGCGCTACGCAACGCGGAGAAGGAGGCTATGGCGTCAAACAGGTCATGATGTTTCGTGGGCATGGTGCGCCTTGCTCCAAGCGCCGATTCGGCGCCCCGTCGCGTCGACGGCGCGAGCGGCGTGTTCGTAGCGGCGAGGGTCCAGGTAGCGCAGGTCATGCGCCAAGCGCAGCAGGAAGCGCAGCCGTTCGAGACCCAGGTTGGCGTGCGCCAGATGACTGCCTCGCTGGCGTGTATAGGTCGCCTCGATCAACGACTCGAGCACGTCCAGCGCCGTGGCCTGGATACGATCGCCAAGCAGGAACTTCTGGCTGCGGGGGAACCGTTCCAACGTCGGTACCAACCACAGCACGAACTGGTAGTGCGCCTCCAGCGCGGCTCCAGTCGTGCGCGAGCGATCCGCGGTCTGCGCGTGCTGCAAGCGTCCTTGTGTCTCACGGGTCACTTGCTCTTCAACCGGGCGCAACCCTCTGGTGCTGCTTGCGCGGCTGAGCGTGAAAAAAGATTCACCAGGGGGCTTCGCCCCCTGGACCCCCAGAGGTAAAGAAGCAACGACTCAGGAATCGAGCGTCCGGGCTACCCGAAAGCCGTTGCCGTCGTCGCGGTCCCCGGGATTGATCCTGATGCGATTCGCTGAACGCAGGTTCCTCGGTCTGAAGCTCCAAGAGCCCCCGCGCAACACCCGACCACCGCAGTCGCCTCGCTCCCACGCGCTGCCATCACTCGGTGACCCGCGATAGCTAACGTTCCAACAGTCCTCCACCCACTCCCATACGTTCCCGTGCACGTCGTACAGCCCGTATGTGTTTGCGTTGAAACTCCCGACCAGCACGGTCTTCTCCCGATATTCTCCTGTGCGTCCGTTTCCGTATGTGTAATTTCCATCGTAATTCGCCTGCGATGTCGCTATCGTCGACCCGGTGTGGAACGGCGTGGTCGTCCCGGCTCGCGCCACGTACTCCCACTCTGCCTCGCTGAGCAATCGATATTCGTGACCGGTTCGTTGCCGCAGCCACGCGACGAACCGCTGCGCGTCTTCCCAACTCACATTGATGACCGGCCGCCGGCCTCGGCCCCAGCCCTCGTCGTCCGGTCGGTATCCCCCGCACCCGCCACTATCCACGCACGCGTCCCACTCCGCAAACGTCACCTCATAGGCTCCTACCGCAAACGGTCTCGGGATCGTCACGCGATGTACCGGCCCTTCGCCATCGTGGCGGCCGGCCTCGGATGAAGGCGATCCCATCTGGTAGCTCCCCGCCGGCACAACCACCATCTTTATATTCTTTGCCACTCTCGATGCGGCTTCTCTCGCTCGCGCCTCTGCTGCCGCCGCTTCCGATACCTCATGCAGCAGAGTCAGTGCCTCGCGGTAATGCGCACCCTCTTGTCCGGCGCTCTCCAGGTAGCGTTCCAGCGCGGCGCTCGCCTCGGCGTATTCCTCTGCCAAGTTCAACACCTGGGCGTGCTTGAAGTGAAACTCATCAGGCACCGTCAGGTCGTGCTTTTCTGCCAGCTTGATCAGATTCTCCATAGCCTCACGCGCGGCGGCATAGTCTTTCTCTTTCAAGTACTGCTCGGTCTGTACCAGATAGAGATCGGCCTGAATCGCCGGCGACAGCTGAGCAGCCGCTGTGATCGGCAGCAACGTCATGACAGCGGCCAACGTGACTCCGGCAAGTAGCGTGCGTACGGGACGAGAGTTACGGAGCAGCATTAGGTGCCTACCATGCTTGATATGTTCTCTCGACATTCGGTTTCCTCCTCGAATCGACGATTGAAGTGATGGAGAATCGATGGCGGTGCTATTGCGAGGTACCAGATCATGGCGGATCAACCTCACCCACGGCCAAGTCTCCTGAAGTGTTGCCGGAGCCGCCCGACGACAGCCCCTCATAGCCGTGCGTATCGAGAGACCATCCCCAGTTGTGTAGGCCAAGGTTCTTGATCGCGTTGGCCGTGGCTGCATCCTCCGTGGTCCCGACGCCTGCTACGATGGTATGGAACGTGTACGTGGAGTTGTCGAACCTGGTTTCGATGAGCGTCCAATAGCCGCTGGTAAAAGCCCACGTGTCGCAATCGGGGCCGCCAATCGACTCGCCATGCTCGTAGACGGTTTGCCCAATCAGGTGAGCATACTTCTGCTGCAACGCGCCATCGACATCCGCATAGGCGGCGTCCCTCGCTTCGCTCCTCGAGTCCCGTACCAGCAGCGCATACTTCACCGTGGTGCGGTACTCTGTTTCGTCGCCCGCCTTGTCGTGTGTCAAGTAGCAATAGGCCACGCCAACCGCTTCCGCGCGAGCAGCTCCAAGCAGCCAGAAGCACGCCAGGAACAGCAGAACTGTCAGGGCGGAAGCCGCACGCCGTGTCCGTGTCGATGTGTCCGCACTCATACGATTCGTATTCCCTGCCTCCTACCTGGCCCACCGGACCCGCTATGGCCGGGTTGGTGCAGGCACATCCTCGATTATGGCTTGCCTGGGGCAACGGTTCAAGCTCCCTCCGTGCGGCATGCTGGCTATCCGAGGTTCGGGTAGTGCTGCACGAGGCCGGTCGCCGGGGGATCGGCGGGCTCCGGAAGATCATCGGTGAGCGGTTCGAGTTCCGGGAGGATCTCGGCAAGCGTGCCGCGCCGCCGAAGGCTGCCTGCACCTGAGGATGGGCGGACGGCAGGACTGCATGTGCAGCCCTGCCCGTCCCGCCTGCGGCCCTAAAGAAGGATCAGCGGTAGTCGCCGACCTCGGTCAGGAAGCGGCTGTGCGCCGCGTGGTGCAATTCGACGTAGCGGTCGATGCCCATATTCTTCATCTGCTGAACGTAGGCTTCCCACTCCGCGTCGATGTCGCCAGAGCCGGTGATCCAGCGCGCCTGGTTGGTCTTCCACAGCGTTTCGATGTCGGTGCGCAGGGTGTTCGCCTCGGTCTGCTCGGCCGAAGCGAACTCAGCGCGCACCCACTGTTCCTTGGCCTTGAAACGCTCGTAGTGCTTGTAGTACTGGTCATACAGGAACTGGGTGGTCGTATCCATCGCGAGGTTGGGACCGAAGTCCTCCTCGAGGAAGATGCTCGGGAACGTCCCGGCGGTGGCAATCTGTGCGCGGCGCTCAGGATCGATCGGCTGCGGCACCCAGGCGCCGTTCACCTGCATCACGCCCTCCGGCGCGAACCCGTACTGCGCCTGCACGCTGTTGTCCAGCGTGTAGAAGCGGTCCACGAACGCCATGGTGTGCTCGGGGTAGGGATTGACGTCGGTCATGAACCACACGTTCTTGATCGCCAGCCGGCCCGGATGCACCCACATCTCCGGCTCGTAGCCCGGTGCCCGCAGCGGCGGGATCGACTCGAACTCGCCACGGTTGGCGGTCGCCTCGTTGACCGGCGTGAAGCCGCGCGGGGCGACGACGAAGCCGTAGATGTTGCCGGCGGGATCGTCAACATTCGCATTGAAGTCGCTCGAGTTCATGGTGAAGCTCTCCAGATCGATCAGCCCCTCGCTGTACAGGTCGGCGAGGTAGGTAATCATGTCGCGGTAGCCCTGGCTGATCGGCGCGAAGTAGGCTTGGCCGTCACGGATGGCGATGCCGTTCTTGGTGGGCATGCCCCACATGCCGTACATCGAGCGCAGGTGCTGGGCGAAGCCGTCGTTGGTCACGAACGCGAACGGGATCTCATCCGCCTTGCCGTTGCCGTCGCGGAACGCGATCAGCACGTCACGCAGCTCCCCGGTGGTGGTCGGAGCGTCCAGACCCAGCGCATCGAGCCAGCGCCGGTTGACCACAACCCGCAGGGGCAGATGCAGGCGTTGGCGCGGTTAAGATGATCTGCAGGTGGCGCCGTCGCAGAATGCCGCCTCCCGCAGCGAGGTATCGACGGCGCTCAGGGCGGCCAGGAAGATGATGGCGTTGAAACCGGTGTTCTGCCACAGCTCGGAGAGCACGAACAGCGACGGCGCCCAGGTCGGACTGGCCATGAAGAAGATCGCGTCGCCGCCGAGCAGTTGAATGACCGAGTTGACCACCCCGATGCGCGGGCTCAGGAAGAAGTACATGATGCTGACCACCACCACCGTCGAAATGAAGTGCGGGGCGTAGGTCACCATCTGCACGCTCTTCTTGAAGAAGCGGCTGCGCGCCTCGTTGATCATCAGCGCCAGGGCCAGCGGGATCGGCCAGGTGGCGAGACTGTACAGCGAGATGACGATGGTGTTGCGGATGACCGGGACTAAGTAGGCGGAGTCGAAGAAGCGGAGGAAGTGGGCGAACTCGTTCCACTCCGGCGCCGAACGCCCGCTGCGCAGCGAGAAGCCGTCGGTGAAGGCGATGCGCAGCCCGTAGATCGGCAGGTAGCGGAACAGCAGCACGTGGATGATCGCCGGCAGCACGAACACGTACAGCTCCCACGAGCGCAGCAGGTAGCGCACCGTTTCGTGTATTCGTTCCGCGGCTGATCGGCGGTGGAGGCCGGCCACTGCGCCGGCGCTGTCAGTTCTCTCCGTTGCCATGGTCAAACATGCCGCGCCACTTTACCGGCAGCGCACGCGCCCGGCAAGGCACTTCGCCGACCCCGGCCGACCGCGGCATCGGGTCGGCGACGGCCGCCGGCAGGTCACGAGGCGATGCGCAGAGCGGTATGGCCGGCGAGCGCGTCGAAATCGCCGTCGCTATGCAGCACCGGCACCGCCACGCGGATGGCGACGGCGGCAATGCGGCAATCCACCAGTTTGCGAATGGTGACACCTGCCCGGCGACAGCGCCGGAACAGAGCAGCGGCCTCATCGTAGTCGGTCGGGATTACACGAATGAGCGTGGCCCGCGCCAGCAGTCGGCGGAGGCTCTGTAGATGGTTCTCGTCGCGCGCTCCAGCAAGCACCTCCATGCGGACCGCATCGCAGATCGCGATCTCAACCCCCAGCAGTTCTTCTACCCGATCGCAGACCGGAGACCCGGTGCCGCGCAGAAACTCCACCCACGCGGAGGTATCGACCAGAATCACGAAACGCGGGCGGCCCGCATCTCGGCAAGGTCACCTCCCCATCCTGTGCCCCGCATCCGCCGCGCCTCGTCCACGCTGAGCGGCTCCGCGGCAAGTGTCCTGAGCGCGAAGTTCACCGCTGCCCGCTTCGTCGTCAGACCGAAACGACGCATCACTTCGGCGCAGGCTTTCTCGTCGACGTCGACATTGGTGCGTGCCATACACCACACATACACCGAATCCCGGACACCCGGCAAGCGGCAAGCGACTGGCGCTGCCGGAGGATGAGCTGCGCCGGGCCCATGAGGCCGGAGGGGAGCTGGGCTCCTTCGTAGGCGTTGGCCATGCTGTTGGTGACCCGTACTTCCAGTCGGTGCCGGCCGGGCGTGACCGGACCGGCGAGCACGACGCGGTAGGGAGCCCACATGCGCACCCGGGCTGGCTTGCCGTCGAGGGTCACCTCGGCGATGTCGCCCACGGCTCCGAGGTCGAGGCCGACCTGGTCCGCCGCGCCCGGGATGGTGAACACCGTCCGGTAGCACAACGTGCCGGAGTACAGCTCCAGACCGGGGTACCGCGACCAATCGCCGAGCCCCAGCCCGGCAACCGGCGCGCCGTCCTCGCCGAACACCTGCCACGGCACGTCGAGTGACAGCCGCCGCTCGACCCATTCGCCCGCGGCCGCCACAGGCGTGAACTCGGCACGCCGGTCGACCGCCAGCACCACGCTCTCCCGGCGCGGCAGGTGCACAGCGACCACCAATCCCCCGGCGTTGGTCCTCGCGCATGCCGGGCGGCGGACGCCGGCCAGCGCGTCCCAGCACTCGATCCGCCCACCCGTACGCAGCGACACCTCGCCGTCGATCGTCCCGCCGCCCTCGTTGACCAGCAGGTAGAAGTCGAGGCCGCCCTTGCGGTAATGAATGAAGCGCAGATCGGGGTGCGGCGGATCGATACGCAAATCGTCGTCGATCAGACCGGCGAGGCGGGCGGGCAGTTCCATCCCTGCGGTGAATTCGACTACCTGGCCGCCGGCGGTGGCGAATTCCTGCAGCACGCGGCGTGCATCCTCGCCGAGCGCCGGATCGCCGTCCACGACCACGACCCGGTAGGACTGCGTCCCGACCGCGAGCGTCGCGCCGTCGACTGCCGCCTCCCCGACCGCGCGCTGGTCCAGGTAGAGGAAGTCGATCTGCCGCTGGTAGAGCTGCTTCGCCGCCTGCCAGGGGATGGCGTTGCCGTCGCCGAGGATCGCCACGTCGCACATCTGGACGCCGTCGCAAAGCAGCCAACTCAGCCGTTGGGCGTAGCGGTTGACCGTGCCGACGTAGGGGCGCCAGGTGTTGTGCAGGCACAGATCGGGCTCGCTCTCCCAGGCGCGGCGGCCGCGGATCGAGTAGAACACGGCGTGCGGGTCGATCAGGTTGTTGCCGCGCACCAGGTGCCAGTCGAACAGCCACTTCATCTCTTCCAGGGTGAGCCGCCAGCCGTAGGCGCCGCACACCTCGGTCAGGATGCGGCGAGCGCCCTGGATGCGCGCGCCGCTGGTAGCCACCTTGGCGGCCACGCTGTGGCGGCCTTCGATTGCCGTCGGCTGGTCCGGCTCGACGTAGCGCCACACCATGTCCTGCCCCGGAAGCTGGAACCAGCGCAGCGGGGATAGCTCCTCGCTCTCGGCCGGATGGCCGGTCAGGGCGATGCCATGTTCGGCGCACCAGCGCGACTGGGCGGCGAAGAACACCTCCTCCAGCCGCTCCTGGATGGCCGCCTTGAAGCGGCGGCGGAATGCGCCGGTGCCGGGGCCGTAGTCCACCCATAGCGCCGGCAGCCAGGGCCGCGGATCCTCGCCCCAGCGCTCGGCCAGCCACTCGATCAGGCCGGGCGTGAACGGCATGGGATTGGCGGGACGGAGCGGGTTGCGGCCCATCACCTGCGGTTCGTCGGTGAACATGGCGATGATGGTGGTGCCGAAGAACTCCTTCAGGTGCTCGTAGTAGCGGTCGTGGGTGAGGCGCAGGAAGCAGGCCACGGCGTCGGGGTTGAGGATGTCTCCCGCCGGCGGCGCGGTGAGGCTGCCCGACTCCTCGTCCGCGAACACGCCGCGGATGTGGCCGCCGCTGGCCGTGTGCCACACGCTCATCACGGTCCACTGCCCGGCCGGCACCTCGATACGGAAAATGTCATTCGGCAGCGGCTCCAGCACGCGCCCCGAATCCGGCTGCACGCCGCCGGTGGCGGTGCGCCGTCCCAGCACGGTGCAGACGTGGCGGTCGAGCAGGCCGCGCCCCGTGTTGGGACGCCAGAATCCGGCGTACGGACCGTCCACGGCACGCTCCCACATTCCCATCGCCCGACTGGCGTAGTCCGGGTTCTCGGCCACCACCGCGCCCTGGGCAGACCCGGACGGGTAGCTGCCCTCGTCGTACAGGATCACCTTCATGCCCAGCCGCGCCGCCTCGGCCACCAGCAGCCGCGCCAAGCGGAAGAATTCATCGGTCAGGTAGCCGACGCGGCGCGACAGGCCGACCCGCGCGTGCAGCACGAAGCCGCCGTAGTGGGCCTCGTGCAAGGCGCGCAACTGGCGCAGCAGTTCCCCTTCCTCAAGGTCGTCGTTCAGAAACCAGAACGGAATCGGCCCGAACTCCCGCGGCGGAGCGCTGAACGTCGCGAACGCCTGCTTCAGATCCATGCGCCATAGACTTGCCGCACGAGCTTCTGTCGATCAAGGTCCTCGGCCGCTTGCGGCACAGTTCTGGTAAGGTGTCAGTAGCCATGCGACTGACTCACCTGACGCTGAAAAACTGGCGGAACTTCAAACAGGCGGACTTCGACCTGCAAGAGCGGGTGTTCGTGATCGGCGATGACCAACATCTATCGAGGTGGTCGTACCAAGTGACCTTTACCGCCGAGCAGCGCGGACGCCATCGCCCGATCCTCAGAAGCGAGGTCGTCGAACGGAACGGCGAGACCGTGCTCAGTAGGCCCACCGATGAAGACACAGACGATCCCGAGCGAATGACGCAGACACACCTGGAGCAGGTAAACGCCAACCGCGGTTTCCGCGAGATCGTCGACTACCTCGGTTCGATCCGGTATCTCCATCTCGTCCCGCAGTTGATCCGTGAACCGGACCGCGGCAGAGATCGGAGTGACGATCCTTACGGCGCCGACTTCTTGCTTCGGATAGCAAAAACTCCAGAGAGAACCCGCATTCGACGGCTGCATCGAATCGGCCAATCGTTGAAGGCGGCCGTGCCCCAGTTGGATCAGCTCGATCTGGTTCAGGACGAGATCGGTCACTGGCATCTGCAAGCACGCTACGAGCACTGGCGGCATACACCGGCTCGGCAAACCGAGCAGGACTTCTCGGACGGCACGCTACGCCTGATCGGCCTGCTGTGGTCTCTGCTGGAGGGCAAGAAGGATGCAGGACCGGTGCTCCTGGAGGAGCCGGAGTTGTCCCTGCACAATTCCGTGGTACGGCAGCTTCCGATGATCCTGAGCCGGGTTCGCAGTTCAGGAGGTCCGCAGGTCCTGCTGACGACGCACGCCAACGACGTATTGGAGGACCCCGGTCTGGGCAAAGACGAGGTGGTGCTCCTGACGCCCGCGGCAGAAGGGACCGAGGCGGACGCGGCTGGTGCGATTCCGGACATCCAGCAGCTTCTGGACGCCGGCATGAGCCTGGCGGACATCCTCGCGCCGAGAACGGCGCCGCCTGAGGTACAGGATCTTCCAGACCGGCTCGCCCCCGCATGACAGTCGTGTACGAGAAACTGATTCGGCTTGTTGGTTTCGATCCCCGCCCCACGCGTGTGGCGGGAGGAAAGCCGAAGCTTGATCCGCGGATTCCCGAGTTGAATCGTTCCGGAGCCGCGCTCAACTGGTTGATCCTCCTTGGTCTCTCAGGATATCGACGTGGCACGGCTTTCGGAGAAACTTCATATCGCTTTTGAAATGGATCAAATTGAAAGTGGCATGGATCATCCAGCGGAGATCACTATTTTGGAGGCTCTTGCTCGAGCACCGCATGCATGTGTACTTGAGTGGTTGAGAGGGTTTTCTCTGAACGTCGCCGACCCGAGTTTTGCGTCGTCTGTCCTCCGCTGTCTCGGACGGTTAGATTCACCCGGTACTACCTCATGGCGCGCCGCTCTCGTTCGTGATGCTCTTGCGCTCGATGACGTGGAGATAAGGGATGCGGCTGCGCAAGCGACGGATTCATGGGCCGATCCGGATCTGATCGGAGTGTTGACTTTCCATAGGGAATCTGAACAATGGCTTCGATCTTATATCGAGCAGATCAAAGCAGATCTTGAGGAAATATGTGATGTGCCTGGCTCGTAAGATCACACGGGCCAAGTGGAAATGTCTCGGCTTGACTACACACGGCTTGGCAGAGTTGCCAGTCGCATTGTTTCTGCCCTCGCGAATGGTTCGTACCGCCGTCTCACGAAACAAGCTGTACGAGAAATCATAGTGGATGCTATTCGCGCGGGACGTCTCGATCCGTCTAATCTACAAGAGAATATCCGGGGAGCCGTGGAGCTCTAGTCAGAGGATGAGCGAACTCTCTAACTGGAGGGGGCTGAGGATCCTTTGGCGGGGCCCAGGTAGGCGTCGCGCACGTCGCGGTTTGCCTTGAGGGCCGCGACCGGGCCTTCGAGCACCACCCGGCCCTGCTCGATGACGTAGCCGTAGTGGGCGATGTCGAGGGCCATGACGGCGTTCTGTTCCACCACCAGGATCGACACGCCACGGTCGGCGTTGATGCGCGCGATGCCGGCGAATACCTGTTCCCGGAGCCGCGGCGCGAGGCCCAGCGATGGCTCGTCCAGCAGCATCACCGACGGCTCGGTGAGCAGTGCCTGGCCGATCGCCAGCATCTGCTGCTCGCCCCCCGACAGGTAGCCGGCGTGGTGGTTGCGGCGCGCGGCCAGCAGGGGAAAGAGCTGGTATACCGCCTCCATCCCGCCGGGCGGACGCGCGCGGCGTCCGATCAGCGCCGAGGCCGCGGCGCGCAGGTTTTCCTCGACGGTGAGGTCGGTGAACAGGCGGCGGCCCTCCGGCACCGCGACCAGTCCGCGCCGCGCCAGCCGATGCGGCGCCACGCCGTCCACCCGCCGACCGTCAAGCAGGATCTCGCCCGCCGTCAGGGCGCCGCGCTCGTACGGCAGCAGCCCGGCGATGGCGCGCAGCGTGGTGCTCTTGCCGGCGCCGTTGGCACCGAGCAACGCCACGATGCGCCCGGTCGGCACGCGCAGGGAGAGACCGCGCAACACCGGCGCGCCCTGCCCGTAGACCGCCTCGATGCCGTTGACTTCAAGCGAGGAGCCTGTCGGATTGCGACCGGCTCCTGGTGCAGCCCTGTTGGGCCGAAAGCGGCGCCGCAGGCGGCGGATTCGGGGCACAAGCGCGCCGGTCACCATCGCTGTCGGCGGCCGGCCGGCAGCCGGCCCGGACAGGCCGACCCGCGGGCGCGCCGGCTCAGTCGTCGAGACGAATCCAGTCCGACACCGGATCCATGCGCCCGGTGGCCGAGTTTCCCTGGTAGATCCGCCCAACCGGTATGGAGTTGTTCTTGAAGCTTACCGGCACCCCGATCAGGCCGCCGGTGTCCCAATCCTCGATCGCGTCGAGGGTGGCCTTGAGGTTGTCCCCGGTGAGCTCCATGCCGGCGTCCAGCGTGCGCTTGACTACCTCGGTCAGGATCATGCCGGAGAACCACCCCTGCAGCGCGTACGTCGGCAGATACTCCGCCTTGGTGACCTGTGCCATCAGCCGCAAGGTCGCCGACTCCTCCTGTTCCCAGTAGTACCGGTAAGGGAACACGCCCATGTAGCGATCGGCGAGCGGCCCGAGCTGCCGTATGATCAACGGTTCCATCGCCCAGAACGTGCCCATGAAGATGGCGTCGACGCCGGACTGCGCCGCCTGCACCATCACCTCCGGCCAAACGGTGGCCACGTAGCCGTGGAAAATGACGTAGTCCGGCTGCGCGCGGCGCAATTTGAGCACCTCGGGCGCGACGTCGATGCCGGCCGGCAGGGTCTCGATCTCCGCGACAATGTCGATGCCGAGCTGCGCCGCCCGTTCTTTCGCTGCGGGGATTGGGTCTCGCCCGAACTCCAGGTTGGAGTAGAACAGCGCAACACGTGGCTTGCCGCCATCCTTGCCGCCCTGGTCGGCGATGTATTCGAGCAGCATGCCGACCATTTCCGCATAGGTGGGTCCGGCCAGGAACTGATAGGGAAACTTGTCCTGATCGGCGAGTACGGTGGCAAGCGAGCTGCCGCCCATCAACACCTTGTAGCGTTCGTTGACCTCCGGCGCGGACAGCAGCGCAAAGCCGGTGGAGTCTCCGTAGAACGCCACCACCTCTTCTTCCTCGGCCATGATCTGCTTGAATACGGCCAGCGACTGCTCCGGCAGCGAGCCCGAATCATGGCTCACCAACCGCACCTGCCGGCCGTTGATGCCGCCGGTGGCATTCAGGTAGCCGAGGTAGGCGCCCATGCCGATGCTGCCGAGCTCGCCCGCCTGCGCATAAATCCCGGTCAGCGGTATCGAGGCGCCCCACACGATGTCGTGTTCATCGGCGAACACCGGCGCCGCCGCCACCGCTACCACCAGCGCAACCGCCGCCGTCACGGCCGTCGCGCCGCGCCCCGTGGCACGCACGAGTCCCCATCTTCCGTTCCTCATCTGGTTGCTCCTTCGCTCTTGCCGAGCTTCATCCAGTCTCTGAGTCGATTGACGATACCAGCCAGGCCGCCCGGTTCGAAGATCAGAAACAACACGATCAGCAGGCCGAACAACACCTCGCGCGCCGGCGCCAGGAGACCCGCCGCACGAGGTCCGAACGCGCCGGCAACCAGGGCGAGCACAGTCGGCGTGGCGGTCATGAAAATAGCACCAAGCAGAACACCCTGTACAGTTCCCATGCCCCCGACCACGATCGCCGCCAAGTAGAACAGCGAGAGCTGCAAGTTGAACTGGCCGGGGGTCACCACCTTGTAGAAGTAAGCCATGAAGCCGCCGGCGATGCCGGCGAAAAACGAGCTGACGCCGAACGCGGCGAGCTGGAAACGGCGCGGATCGACACCCATTACTTCGGCGGCGCTGTCGCGATCGCGCAGGGCGATAAAGGCACGTCCGACGCGAGTGCGGAACAGGTTGCGCGCGAACAGTAGCGTGGCAACCGCGCCCGCGGCGATCGGGTAGTACATCTCCCGCTCGGTGCCCAGCTTCAGGCCGGCGATTTCGGGCGGCGCAACGGTGGTGCCGCCGCGCCCGCCGGTGACCGGCTCCCACGCGTTGAACACGAAGGTGAGAATGAACTGCGCGGCGAGCGTGGCGATGGCCAGATACAGGCCCTTGATGCGCAGCGAAGGCAGCCCGGTCGCCATGCCGGCGCCGGCCGCCAGCAACCCCGCCAGCGGCAGGCACAGGAAGAACGGCAGCCCGAGCCGGGCGCTGAACCACGCCACGCCGTACGCTCCCACCCCCATGAACGCGGCGTGCCCGAGCGAGATCAGACCCGCGTAGCCGGTCAGCACGTTGAGGCCCATGGCGCTGATCACGGTGATGCCGAACAGGCATGCCATGTGCAGGTGGTAGCTGTTGCCGAACAGCGGGATCGCCACCAGCACCGTGGCCGCCAGCGCGGCGCCGGCAACCGCCTTCAGGGTGGCTCGCGGACGCGCTTTCGCAGGGCCGGTCGGGCGCTGCGCGGCCGCGGCTGAGCGTGCCGAGCCGGATTCGGTCACAGCCGTTCCACGCGGGGCGTGCCGAGCAGGCCGTACGGGCGCACCATGAGGATGGTCAGCAGCACCAGGAAGGGCACCACGTCCTTGTACGAGGCGCCCAGATAGAAGCCGGTTACCGCCTCCAGCCAGCCCACGATCAGCCCGGCGAGGATGGCGCCGGCGAGACTGTCGAGGCCGCCGAGAATCACCACCGCCAGCACCGACAGCCCGATCCGGCCCAGCGACGGGTTGAGCGTGGTGATCGAGCCGACCACCACGCCGGCGAGCGCCGCGGTCGCGGCCGCGCACGCCCAGGTCACGCCTATTATCGCGGGTACATTGATGCCCAGCGAGCTCGCGGCGACCTGATCGGAGGCGGTGGCGCGCATCGCCAGTCCGAGCCGCGTGACCCGGAACAACGCCAGGAACACCGCCACGGTGGCGAGCGCGAGCAGCGCGCCGTAGCCGGTGTTGGCGGGGATATACATCTCGCCGAGAATGATCGGCTGCGCCGGAAAGATCGGCGGCATCAAGTAGTCGCGCGCCTTCCAGATGATCTGCACCAGGCCGTGCAGGACGGCCGCCAGGCCGAACGTGGCCATCACGGCGACGGTTTGCGAGCGTCCCTCCAGCCGGCGCAGCAGGAGGCGCTCCACGGCGGCCCCGAGCAGCGCGGTGGCGAGCACCGCCAACGGCAGCGCCGCCCACCAGGGCAGGTCCAGCAGCGCGGCGCCGGTAAAGTAGAAGTAGGCGCCGAACATCATGATGTTGCCGTGCGCGAAGTTCACGATGCGCGTGGCACGGTAGACAATGACGTAGCCGAGGCCGATCAGGCCGTAGACGCCGCCGACGGCGAGCCCGACCAGGCTGATCTCGAGCAGAAACTCCATCAGCAACCGCCCATCAGGAGATCTGTTGCGGCTCGGCGCCGAGATAGGCGGCGATCACCGCGGGGGCCTCGCGCACCTGCGCCGGGGTGCCGGCGGCGATCACCCGCCCGAAATCCAGCACCACCACCTGATCGGCGAGGTCCATCACCACGTTCATGTCGTGCTCCACCAGGAGTACGGTCATGGCGCGCTGCCGTTGCAGGTCGCGGATGAGGCGCATCATCCACTCGCGGTCGGCGCGGTTCAGGCCGGCGACCGGCTCGTCCAGCAGCAGCAGCCGGGGCTCCATGGCAATGGCGCGGGCCAGTTCGACCCGTTTGCGCAGCCCGTAGGCGAGCGTTGCCGCCGGCGTGTGCAGGATGTCCCGGATACCGAGCAGATCGACCACCTCGCGCTCGATGTACGCCTCCAGGCGCTGCTCCTCGCGCCGCGCCCTTCCGACGTAGAGGCCGCCGGCCAGCAGGCCGCTGCGCAGATGCACATGGCGGCCGAGCTTGATGTTGTCCAATACCGTCATGCTCGGGAACAGGGCGATGTTCTGAAACGTGCGTGCCACCCCGAGCGCTGCCCGGCGCGCAGCCGGCAGGCGGGTGATCTCCGCGCCCGCGAACATGATCCTGCCGGCCTGTGGGTGGTAACTCCCCGACACCGAGTTGAACAGGCTGGTCTTGCCGGCGCCGTTGGGCCCGATAATGGCGGTCACGCTGCCCTCCGGGACACGCAGCGACACCGCATCGAGCACCGTCAGTCCCCCGAAGCGCAGACAAAGCTGCTCCACTTCGAGAAGGATATTCCCTTTTCGCATCAGTAGATGTTGTCGTGCGATCCGACATCTACGGGGATGATCTTGCTGCCGTCAATCAGGAACTCGATCGTGATGCGGTAGGAAAGATTGATCGATACCGAGTGCACGTCGGCGAGCGCACCGCTGAGCTTGTGCAGGCGTAGCGACGGGTGGAACGGGTTCAGCTCAAGCAGTTGCAACGTCGTGCGATATTGGCCCCGCAGTTCCGGACGCCTGCGGATAAGCCGTGCCGCGCGGCGCGTGTAGCTGCGCGTGAACAGCAACTCATACTTCATCTTCCAGCCGCCGCAGGTGACCGTCGATCGTCCGGTCCACGATCCGACCGGCGTGATAGTCCTCGCGCGCTTCCCGCACGGCCTGCGCGAGTTCCAGCTCACGCAACTCGTGGTACTTCTCCACGGTCATCACCACGTAGCGCCCTCTGCCGCGCACGGTGATGAGCGTTTCCCCCTGCTCGGCCAGCATCGGGTCAAGTGCCGCGACTCCCCGCTTCTTGATTTCCGTGGCCGAAATCACACTCATCATGACACCTCTATCAGCACTCGAAAGAGTACCAATGAGGACGTAAATCGGTCAATCGGCTCGCCGCAGGTCTGCGCGTGGCGAGAGCCGTAAGTGCGCAGATCGCCCCGGCGCGGCGCGCCGTGCTACGGTAGCGCGTGGTGTCCGGGGAATCGCGTCATCGCCCCAACATCGTGTTCGTGTTTTCCGACCAGCACCGCGCCCGCACCACCGGCTACCGCGGCGCGCGCGTGCATACGCCCAACATGGACCGGATGGCCGCCGCGGGCGTGGTGTTCGACACCGCCGTTTCCAACATCCCCGTGTGCACGCCGTGGCGGGCGGCGTTTCTCACCGGCCAGTACCCGCTGACCAACGGCCTGTTCCTGAACGACCTGCGACTGCCGGTCGATCGGCCCACGCTCGGCACCATCCTCACCGCTGCCGGCTATGCCACCGCCTACCTCGGCAAGTGGCACCTGGACGGCAACCGGCGGGCGGCGTTCACCCCGCCCGGCCCGCGGCGGCAGGGCTTTCAGTTCTGGGCGGTGGCCAACTGCACGCACGACTACACCAACTCCCACTACTACCGCGACACCCCGGAGCGCCTGTACTGGGATGGCTACGACGCCGAGGCGCAGACCACGCTGGCGATCGACTACATCCGCTCGCAAGCGGGGAGTGCCCCGGGGAGTGCCCCGTTCGCGCTGGTGCTGTCGTGGGGGCCGCCGCACAACCCCTACCGCGACCTGCCGCGGCGCTACCTGGACCGTTATCCGCCGGCTGAGGTGGAGGTGCCGCCCAACTGTCCGGACCCGGTGCGCGAGGATCTGGCCGGATACCATGCCCACGTCACCGCCCTGGACCAGCAGCTCGGCCGCATCGAGGCGGCGCTCGCGGCCGAGGGTGTGCTGGAGAACACCATATTCGTGTACACCTCCGACCATGGCGACATGCTCGGTTCGCAGGGCGTGAATCGCAAGCAGCATCCGTGGGACGAATCGATCCTGGTCCCGTTTCTGCTGCGCTGCCCCGGCCAGGCCGGGCGCGGCCGCCGCATTTCCTTCCCGCTCAACGTGGTGGACATCCTGCCGACGCTGCTCGGCTTGGCCGGCGTGCCGATTCCCGCCACCGTGGAGGGCCGCGACCTCTCCCCCGCCGTGCGCGGCGAACCGTTTGCCGGCAACGAGCACGCGCTCACCATGTGCATAGCCCCGTTCGCGGAGTATGTCGGCGCGCCGTGGCGCGGGGTGCGCGGCGAGCGCTACAGCTACGCCCGCTGGCTGGACGGCCGGGGCATCCTGTACGACACCGCCGCCGACCCCGATCAACTGCGCAACCTGTTCCGGGAGGACCGCTGCCGCTCCATCAGAGCCGAACTGGAACACGCGCTGCAGCGGCTGCTGGCGCAACGCGGAGACCGCTTCCAGCCGGCCTCGGCCTACCGGGAACAGTACGGCTACACGGTCGATAAGCGCGGCGCCGTGCCCTATGAGGCTATCACCCGTACACGCTCGACAAGCTCCGCGGGTGGTTAGGCCACCTGAACGAGTACCATCTACCGCCCTACACCAACTGAGCGCCCAGCACGAAGTGAGCGCGTCGTGCGCCGCGCCGCGCGGCACCCATCCGATATAGAATATGCAGCCACGGCGGTGACGTTTGCGATGAACTCTCTTGCTACCCTGACCGGCGAACAGGCAGACCATTTCGTGCAGCACGGCTACGTGGCGGTGCCCAGCTGCCTTGATCCCGAGCTGGCGCAGCGCTGGACCGACCTGGCCTACCGGCGGCTCGGCTACGACCCCGATGATCCGGCAACCTGGAGCGAGGAGATCGTGTGGATGGACCGCCACTCGACCGCGCCGGTAAAGGAGATCTCGCCGCGCGGCTGGGGAGCGCTGTGCGACGTGGTGGGCGGCGAGCAGCGCATCGATCCGCACGTGTACGAGATCGAGTCGCAACACTTCACCACCATCGACGCCCTTGAATGGTCGGACGCGTTCATCGTCAACTTCCGGCGCGGCGCGGACCAGCCGTGGCAGGCGCCGGCACCCGATATCCCCGGCTGGCACAAGGACGGCAGCTACTTCCGCCACTTCCTGGACAGCCGCGAACAGGCGCTGCTTACGGTGCTGCTGTGGTCGGAGGTGGCGCCGCGCGGCGGCGGCACGTTCATCGCCCCCGACTCGGTCGGCGTGATCGCCCGCTACCTGGCGGCGCGTCCGGAAGGCGCCTCGCCCGGCGCGTTCGGCGACCTGATCCACGAGTGCCACGAGTTCGTGGAACTGACCGGGCCGCCGGGTACCCTGGTGATCCTGCACCCGTTCATGCTGCACGCTTCCTCCAACAACCACTCGGGACGGCCGCGCTTCATGTCCAATCCGCCGATGGTCCTGCGCGAGCCGTTCAACCTGCAGCGCGACGACCCCGGCGACTACTCGCTTCTCGAACGCGCCACCCTGCACGCCCTCGGCGTTCCGCGCTGCGAATTCCGCCCGTCCGTGCCGCGCGAGTCGTACTGGAAGCAGATTCGGTAACGACGCACCGAGACCGGCCGGCGAGCCGGTTCGCGAAACGTGCCGCCCGGCATCGCTACCGGCGGCCGGGGCGCCGAGCAGTGCCTGAAGGACGGCTTTCTGTTCGTGCTGGCGGTGGGCGACTACTCCTTCCTCGCCAACGGCGCCAGCGAGGTAGTGCAGTGGCTCAACGGGGTGCGGGCAACGGGTTGACCCATATCCCGGGCTCCGGCATCACGCGGGAGCCTGGAACGGCGCCGCGGCTGTGCCATCCAGCCGGCGTGCGGCGTACTCCCACTCGTAGGGCGATTCGATGAGCCGGCGGCGGCCGTTGCGGGCATCGAAGCTGATGCCGGCCGACTGCGGGAAGTGGCTGTAGATCATCAGCCGGCGCGGCAGGTTGCTGGTGTTGGCGACCGAATTGTGCACCAGCAGGGCGTGGAACAACATCACCGAACCGGCCGGGGCCAATATCTCCTCGCCGCCCTGCAGGTCGATCAGGTCGGCGCGCACCTGGATGTCGCCCGACGGCAGGCGCTCATGCTCCAGATGGCGGGCGTGGCTGCCCGGCCACACCCGCAGCGGCCCCGTTTCCGAAACGCACGGGTCGATCGTCACCGCCGATGAGATGATGCTCCGCGGGTAGTTCTGGGACTTGTAGTGCGCCCAGTCGCTGTGCACCGGGAAATGCGAGTCGGCGCGGCTCGCCGTCACCCCGGCCAACGGCTCGGACAGCGGCTCCTTGTAGTTGAGCTTCTCCTCCATCAGCACCGGTTCGTCGCCCATGAACTGGCGCAGCGGACCGATCAGGCGCTCGTCGGCCGACACCTCGCTCAGGTAAAGGGACAGGTCGTTGATCGGCTGGATCTTGCGCACCACCTGGCGCCCGCTGCCATCCTCGGCGAGATCGAGACGGCCGCTGGTGCGGCCAAGGGCAAGCGACGAGTTGATGATCAACTCCAGGATGCGATCCGCCTCGCGGCGCATGTGCGCTACCTCGGCGGCGTCGAACGCCGCCGGCAGCACTACGTAGCCTTTGTCCTTGAAGTGAGCGACCTGCCGGTCATCCAGATGCGTAACCACGCCGCCACGATACTACGCGGCTGCACCTTAGCCAACGGATCAATGTCGATGGCGCCGCAGGCCTGCCCGTACTACACAGAGCCGCCACGCGCCGGGTTCATTCGGCGCGCGGCGGCGGGGAGGGGAACCCCCAGGTTGGCGGCATCGGGGCGGCGGCGCGGTTGGGCGCCGCCGCGCGGTGGCCGAGCCGCGGTACCGGGGCGGCGACTACATGGCGCCTTGCGGGCTTGCCTCGGGAGCCGCCTCGGGCTGCGGCGCATTCGGCTGCATGTGCTGAAAGTTGCGCCGCATGTGTTCGAAGCGCCCGCGATGGCGCTCGATCCACTCCTGCATCGCTTCCGGATCCAGGTCGCCGCCGCGGCCGAAGGCGCGCATCTGGAAGAACGGCCACGGCCGGTAGCGCAGGCCGAGCAGGACGGAGCCGGTCTCGGGGTGCTCGCCGAGCGTCACCGCGGCGGTCATCGCCTCACCGGCGCGCTCGTAGTCGAGGCTGATACTGGCGCCAGGCTCGAAGCCGCCGATTATCTCGGCCAGGTTGCCCGCCGACGCGCTCAGTTCGGTGCCGTCGACCGCGGTGATCCAGTCACCGGGTTGCAGGCCCGCTTCAGCGGCCGGGCTTTCGGGAACCACCTCCAGGACGATCGCCCCGGGAGCCATGCGCTCCTCGAAGTGGAACTCGCTCGCTTCCGGAGCCATCTCCTCGTCCAGCGGTTGCCCGTTGGACACCATCAGCCCGAGACGGGGGCGCTCCCATACGTAGTCGATGGCCACCACCTGGTCGATCGTGTCATCGCCGCGCTTGATGGTGAGCGTGACCTCGGCGTGCTCCGCGTCCGCCAGTGCCGCGGTCAGATCGCTGATCTGCGCCACCGGCTGACCGTCGATGCTGACGATCAGGTCGCCGCTCTGCAGACCCGCCGCGGCCGCCGGACCGCCGGGATCGACCGCGGTCACCAGGACCCCAAGGGGAACGTGGTGGTCTGCCGCCAGCGGCAGACTGGCCGCCAGCATCACGGCCGCCGCTGCGGCGGCCCGAATCATCAATCTCATACCGTACCTCCGTGTAATTGATGTGATGTTGGAAAACGTACCGGCCCAGTTTTGTCAGGCAGTAAAACCCAGGTTATGGTTTCGCAACACTGCCTCCGGCGCTAGCCGGCGCCAAGCATCACCTCGAGCTGGTCGTGCGGCTTGTAGTAGTCGGTGGCGATGTAGTCGTCGCCGAGGTCGCCGAGCAGCCGGCGGCGGCGCTTGGGCATCCGCGCCAGCACCGCGGCGGGCGCCTTCTCGTAGTCGTAGGGGCGGCACCACATCTGCCCGTAGCGGAAGGTGACGCTGCGCCGCACCGAATCGCCGTGGTTGGGAGCGACGCTGTGCCACAGGTTGTGCGGAAAGATCGCCGCGTCGCCGGCCTGCACGCGGAGCTGGATCGCCCCGTCCGGGTCGGTGCCAGCGGCAAAACCCGCCTCGGGAAACTCGTGCCGGTGGCTGCCGGGGACCAGGCAGAAGTTGGCGCGGTCCGGTTCCGGGATGTCGGTCAGGAAGAACTGCACCTTGAAGTTGAGCGGCAGGCTGTCCTCGGTGACGCGGATCTGCTGCAGCGAGCGGCCGGCGTCGGTGTGCCACCGGAAGTCGGCCTCACGGCCCGCCGGGCGCACGTAGATCTGCGTGCCCATGAGCTGCAGGTAGGGCCCCATCAGCCCCATGATGGTCGGGAAGGTGCCGGGGTGGTCGATCAGATCGTCGAGCCCGGCGGTGCGCCAGATCGCCTGCACGATGGTGTAGGAACCGGGCTGCGCGCAGCCCGGCTCGGCCTCGTACGCGGCGATCGCTTCGTCGGCTGCCGCCAGGAAGGCGGCGGCCTGGTCGCGGGGGATTGCCTGCTTGAGCAGCAGGTAACCCTGCTCGCGCCACTGGGTGAGCACGTGTTCGCTGACGGCGCCGGTAACGGTGTCGGTGGTGTCGGTGGATGACATATCCCGATTCTATCATCTTCGGTATGCTCGTCACGCTGATGAATACCGACCGCGAAGCTGCGCGCATCGCCAGCCTGCTGGAGCAGCAGAACTACATCGCCGACGAGGCCATCGTTACCTCGCTGCTGATCGCCGAGCTGCTGCGCAAGCCGCTGCTGGTGGAGGGTCCCGCCGGCGTAGGCAAGACCGAGATCGCCAAGGTGATGGCGCGCGCCCTCGACACCGACCTGATCCGCCTGCAGTGCTACGAGGGGCTGGACGCCAGCACCGCGCTGTACGAGTGGGACTACAAGCGCCAGTTGCTGCACATCCGCCTGAGCGAACAGGAGCCTGCTTCGCTGGCCGAGCGCGAGCGCGCGCTATTCGACGAGCGCTACCTGCTCAAACGCCCGCTGCTGCAGGCGATCACCCACCACCGCAGCCCGGTGCTGCTGATCGACGAGCTCGACCGCGCCGACGAGGAGTTCGAGGCGTTCCTGCTGGAGGTGCTGTCCGACTGGCAGATTTCCATACCCGAGCTGGGCACGGTGACCGCCAGCCACGTGCCGTACGTGGTGGTGACCAGCAACCGCACCCGCGACCTGTCCGACGCGGTGCGCCGGCGCTGCCTGTACCTGTGGATCGACTACCCCGACTTCGCCAAGGAACTGGCCATCGTGCGGCGCCGCGTGGCCGGTATCGACGCGCAACTGGCGGAACAGATCTGCCGCTTCGTGGAAGCGGCGCGCCGCGAGCCGCTGGAGAAGGTGCCGGGCGTGGCGGAGACGCTGGACTGGGCGAACACGCTGGTGGCGCTGCATCGCGACCATCTCGACGAGCCGGTGGTGGCCGCCACGCTCGGCGTGCTGTTCAAGAGCCAGGCCGACGTGACCCAGGCGCGCCGCCGCACCGGCGAGCTGCTGGCGGCCATGGCAGCCGCCGAATAGGGTGGTGTCGCCGCCACGGCGCCAGCGCCGGCGGCGCTGACCACGCGTAGACCAGTGCGGACCGCGATACCCCAATGAACAGTACCATGCGTAGTGACTCATCCGGCGCTCGCCCGGCACCCGCAGAGCGCGCCCTGTCGGCGCGTGTGGTCGGTTTCTGCCGGTACCTGCGCGCCGCCGGCATCGCCCTCGGACTCGGCGAGCAGGCGGATGCGGCGCGCGCCGCGGCCGCGGCGCTGCACCACCCGGAGCGGTTCCGCATGGCGCTGCGGACCGTCACCGCCAAGAGCCGCGACGAGCAGGAGATATTCGACGCCTGCTACCCGGTGTACTGGGACGATCTGGCGCAGGCGGACGTCGGCGAGCCGGACCCGGCCGACAGCGTGCTGCCACCCCTGCGGCTGCCGCGGCGCGGCAAGCAGTCGATCCAGTACGAGGGCAACTCCAGCGCGGACACCGACCGGGAATTCTCCGCCGCCGCATACAGTCCGCAGCAGGTGCCGGCGCGCACCGACTTCGCGCTGCTGAGCGCCGATGAGATGGAACAGATGTCGCACCTGCTGCTCGCCATCGGCCGGCAGCTCGCCCGCTCGCTGTCGCGCCGCTACCGGCCGGGGACGCGCGGGGTGCGGCTCGACCTGCGCCGCACCCTGCGCGCCGGTCTGCGTTCCGGCGAACTGCTGGAGCTGGCCATGTTGCGCAAGCGCCGGCGGCGGCTGAAACTGGCGCTGATCTGCGACGTGAGCAAGTCGATGGACCTGTACAGCCGCTTTCTGATCCAGTTCATGTTTGCCTTCCAGCGCGCCTACCGGCGCATCGACACGTTCGTGTTCAGCACCGGCCTGCACCGCATCACCGACCAGCTGCGCGGCCCCAACATCGGTGCCGCCCTCGACCACCTGGCCGCCACCGTGCCGGAGTGGGCCGGCGGCACGCGCATCGGCGCGTCGCTCGAACAATATCTGCAACAGTACGGGCGCACCGCGCTCGACCGGCGCACCGTGGTGGCGATCCTGAGCGACGGCTGGGACACCGGCGACATCGACCTGCTCGGCAAGTCCATGGAGGAGATCCAACGCCGCGCGGCACTGGTGATCTGGCTCAACCCGCTGCTCGGCAACCCCGACTACCGCCCGCAGACGCGCGGCATGCAAGCCGCCCTGCCGTTCGTGGACGTGTTCGCCGCCGCCCACAACGCCGCCAGCCTGCGCCGCCTCGCCACCGTCCTCGCCGGGCAGCGCAGGTAGCCGTGCACGCGGTTCCGGCCGTTCCGTCCGTTCCGAGCGCGACACGGGGCCGGGGGTAGCCGTTATGATGCAGCCTGATGAGTGACAGCCCAGTCCAGACCGATTCGCTCGCCCGCCTCAAGCTGCTCGACCGCGAGATTCACCTGCTGGAGCACGTGGCCGGCCTGTTGCAGTGGGATCAGGAGACCTGCATGCCGCCCGCCGGGATCGACGAACGAGCCGACCAGCTCGCGCTGCTGGAGGGCGAGGTGCACGCGCGCCGCACCACCAGCGAGATGGGCGACCTGATCGCCGCCGCCGAATCCCGCACCGGTCTGGCTGAAATCGATCGGGCGCTGGTGCGCGAACTGCGCCGCGGCTACGACCGCGCCACCCGGCTGCCGGCCGATCTGGTCAAGGCGATCGCCCGCCAGAGCAGCGTGAATCACGCCAGTTGGGGAGAAGCGCGCGCCAAGTCCGACTTCTCGATCTTCCGCGCCGACCTGGAGCGTACGCTCAAGCTGACCCGCGAAAAGGCGGACTGTCTGGGCTTCGAGGAGACCCGCTACGATCCGCTGCTGGACGAGTTCGAACCATGGATGACCACGACGGAACTGCGCGGCGTCCTGGATGCGCTGCGCGCGCCGCTGGTGGATCTGCTGCAGCGGATCACCGCCTCCGGTGTGCAGCTCGACGACAGCGTGCTGCGCCGCGACTACGACGTGGCCGCGCAGCGCGCGTTCAGCGACCACCTGCTGGCGGCGCTGGGCTTTTCCTCGCAGACCGGACGGCTGGACGTGTCGGCGCACCCGTTCTCCACCACCCTCGGCGCCGCCGACGGCCGCCTCACCACGCGCTTCTACCCCAACCTGCTGAGTGCGAGCATCTTCGGCACCATCCACGAGTGCGGCCACGGGCTGCACGGACTGGGGGTGGCGCCGGAGCTGGCCACCACCGAGCTGGGCGACGGCACCTCGCTCGGCATCTGCGAGTCGCAGTCGCGCTTCTGGGAGAACCTGATCGCGCGCCGCCGCGCCTTCTGGGAGCACTTCTACCCCGAGCTGCAGCCGCGCTTCCCGGCGCTGGCCGATGTCGGGCTGGATCAGTTCTACCGCGCCGTCAACGCGGTGCAGCCGTCGCTGATTCGCGTGGAGGCGGACGAGGTGACCTACAACCTGCACATCCTGCTGCGCTTCGGCCTGGAGCGGCGCATGGTCGACGGCGAGATCGAGGCGGCCGACCTGCCGGAGGCGTGGCGCGAAGAGTCGCGGGAGCTGCTCGGCATCGCCCCGGAGCGGGACGCCGACGGCGTACTGCAGGACATCCACTGGTCGATGTTCCTGGTCGGCTACTTCCCTACCTACAGCCTGGGCAACCTGTACAGCGCGCAGTTTCACGCCGCCATGGCGCGCGACATCGGCGACTGGGAGGAGCAGGTGCGGCGCGGGGAGTTTGCACAAATCCTCGGCTGGCTGCGGGAGCGGATCCACCGCCACGGGCGGGTGTACTCGGCCACCGACATCTGCCGACAGGTCACTGGAGAGCCGCTGAATGCGCGCTACTTCCTGGACTACCTGGAAGGCAAGTTCGGCGAACTCTACCGCCTGTAGCGGGCGCGGTCGGATGCACACGCCGGCAATCGACTTCGCCCCGATTCCAAGCCCGGTCATGCGCGGCGGTGCCGAGCGGCCGTACCGCGACCCGTGCCGAGTGATGTGCCTGCAGACGTATTCCGCCGCGAACGGCAGTCCGCGCTGCCACACCGCCCGTGGGTGCCGGCCACGTGCTGGAACTGCGCGCCGAGCCCGGTGCAGGCCGCTACCTGATGTTGTTCTACGGCAGCAGTGCGACCGGGTGCGCCGAGCTGGAGGTGTACGGGCACGCGTGCCTCGGGCTCGCACCCTTGCTGTCGCTCCCGGCGCGCCGCGGCGGGCGTTTTGCCCGCGCTTGGCGTGGGTTGCGGCTCCGTGAGCCGGCAACCCGCAGGTCTCGGTAGCTGGTGGCTGGCGATTCGCCCGCGCACCTTGTGGGCGGCGGTGGCGCCGGTGCTGGCCGGCAGCGCGCTGGCGCTGTGGCACGGTTCATTGGCGCCGCCGTGGGCGCTGGTGGCGCTGGCCGGCGCGCTGCTGATTCAGGTGGGCTGCAACCTGCACAACGACTGGGCGGACGCCCGCCACGGCGCCGACACGGCGGATCGGGTCGGCCCGACGCGGGTGACGCAGGCAGGTCTGATTCCTCCACGGCAGGTGCTCGGCGGCGCGCTGGTGATGTTTGCCGGCGCTGCCGTCCTGGGGGTGGCCGGCGTAGTGCGAGCCGGATGGCCGCTGGCGGCGCTGCTGGTTGCCTGCGTGGCGGCCGCGATCAGCTACACCGGCGGCCCGCGGCCGCTCGGCTACCTCGGCCTCGGCGACCTGCTGGTGCTGGTGTTCTTCGGTCCGGTGGCGGTCGGCGCCACCTACTACCTGCAGGCGCTGGCACTGCCGCCGCTGGTGCTCGGCATCGGCCTCGGCCCCGGCCTGCTCGCCACCGCCATCCTGGTCGTCAACAACCTGCGCGACCGTGCCACCGACGAGCAGGCCGGCAAGCGTACCCTGGCGGTCCGTTTCGGCGACCGCTTCGCCCGCGCCGAGTATCTGGCCTGCATGCTGGCCGGCGCAGTGCTGCCACCGATACTGCTGCTGGCGACCACCACCGGCGGCGCGCGCTGGCCGGCGGCGCTGCCGCTCCTGGCGCTCATTCCGGCGCTCCGGCTCAACGCCCGGCTGCGCGCAACCCCAGCCGGTCCGGGGCTGAACCCCCTGCTCGGCAGTACCGCCCAGGTGCTGCTGCTGCAAGCGCTCCTGCTCCTGGCCGGCGCCGCCGCCGCCGCGCTGCTCCCCGCGCTGCGGTCCGCCTCGTGACGCCCTGCAGCCCGGGAGTCCTGGCGTTCCACAGCTCCGCGGCCGATGCGGCCGTCGCCGCGCTGCGGACCGTCTCATGACGCCTTCCAGCCGGCGCACCGCGGTATTGCAAGGCGTCGCGGCTAGGACCGCCTTCCAGAACGATGCGGTTCCGGCGCCGTGTCCGCGGTCGCGATGCAGCGGACCGCCAGCCAGGCAGCCGCTGGACGCGCAGCCGCGCGTTTCATGACCGGTTCCGCGGACCCCGCACTCGAAGCGCTTGCCCCGGCGGGCACTCTCGACCTCGCCGCGCTCTGTGAGCGCTACGGGTCGGCCCCTGCGCTGCGGTGGCGCGGCCACACCGTCAGCTACCGGGAGTACGCGCACCGCACCGCGCGCAACGCCGCCGCTCTCGCTGCCGCGGGGGTAACGCCAAACCACCGCGTCGCGCTACCCGCCGAACTCGACCCGGTGACCTGGGCGACTACTCTGCTCGCCGTCCTCGCCACCGGCGCGCTGGCGGTGCTGTTGCCGGCGCGCGCCGCGTCGCGCGAGCGGCAACGGTTGCTGGAACGGACCGGCGCCGCGGAGTGGCGTTCCCCGCCGGCCTCCGCACCCGCGGCAGCGCCCGCCCCGCTGGGCATCGCCATCCACCGGCCCGCCACCGTGGTGTTCACCTCCGGCTCCTCCGGGCAAGCCAAGGCGGTAGTGCACAGCACCGCCAGTCACCTGTACAACGCCACCGGCTCGGCCGCCAACATCCCGCTCGGACCGGGCGACGCCTGGTTGGTGGCGCTGCCGCTCAGTCACGTCGCGGGGCTCAGCATCCTGTTCCGGACCCTCAGCGCCGGCGCCTGCGCGCTGTTCGCCGACAGCGGCGCCTTGCACGACGCCGGCGACCCGGCCGCCCGCCTGCTGCCGGACGCCACCCACGTGTCGCTGGTGGAGACCCAGCTTCGCCGCCTGCTGCAGATCCCCGGCTGGGAGGCGCTGACCCGGCGCCTGCGGGCGGCCCTGATCGGCGGCAGCGCGCTATCCGCCCCGCTGCTGCGTCACGCGCGCGCCGCCGGCCTGCCAGTGTGCGCCTCCTACGGCTGCACCGAAATGGCCTCCCAAGTCGCCACCACGCGCCCCGGCGACCCCGATGAGACCTTCACGGCGGGATGGGTCCTGCCGCACCGTCGGGTGGCAATCGGCGCCGACGGCGAAGTCCTCCTCGGCGGCCGTACCCTGTGCCTCGGATACCTCGACCAGGAGAGCGTGCGGCCGGCTGCCGGTGCCGACGGCTGGTTCGCCAGCGGCGACCTGGGCCGGCTCGACGGCGGCAGGCTGTCGGTCACCGGGCGCCGCGACGCGCGCTTCATCTCCGGCGGCGAGAACATCCAGCCGGAGGAGGTGGAGCAGGCGCTGCTCGCACACCCCGCCGTGCTCGCGGCGGTGTGCGTCGCGGTCCCGGACACGGAATTCGGCTGCCGCCCGGCGGCCTTCCTGGCCCTCGCGTCGGGGCCGCTCCCCCCGTCCGACCTCGAAGCCCACCTCGACGCCCGGCTGGCGCGCTTCAAACACCCCGTTCGCTACTTCGCCCTGCCGGCGACACCCTCCGGTTCAGCCGGCTCCGCTTCGCGCAGCGCCATCAAGCACTCCCGCAGCACCCTCACCGCCCAGGCAACGCGCGCCATCTCCGAGTCCCGATAAGCGATAGCCTCAGCACACGCACCGTTCGCAATTGCCGTGCGCGCCCGGCCACGCCGTCCACCCGGTTCCGTGGTACCATGCAGGGTGACGCATCGGGTGCGCCGGCGATGAACTTCAACACTACCAACAGCACCTTCCGCCAACTGATGGGCAACGGGCTCAGCTACCGGGTGCCGCTGTTCCAGCGCGACTATTCGTGGGGCCCCGACGAGTGGGACGACTTGTGGCAGGACATCGTCGCCCTGTTCGACGCCGATGCGGAACCCGCGCATTACATGGGCTACCTGGTGTTGCAATCCGCGGACAACCGGGAATTCGACATCATCGACGGCCAGCAACGCATGACCACGCTCAGCCTGATGATGCTCGCCGCGATCTCCCATCTTTCGGACTTGGCTGCGCCGAACGATCCGGCCGACCCGCAGGCGCGGCGGGCGGAGCAGCTTCGGGCCAGCTACATCGGCTACCTGGATCCGGTCAGCCTGGTACCTCGGTCGAAGCTCACGCTGAACCGTCACAACGAAACCTTCTATCAGGACTACCTGGTGCCGCTGCAGCGGCTGCCGCAGCGCGGACTGAACGCCTCCGAGCATCTTCTGCGGCGCGCGTTCTCCTGGTTCAAGGAGCGTATCAGGGAGCGATCGGGAGATGATGGAACAGCGGTCGCCAGCTTCGTGGATGCCGCGGTCGACAAGCTGTTCTTCACCGTGATCACGGTCACCGACGAGCTCAATGCATTCAAGGTCTTCGAAACGCTGAACGCCCGCGGCGTACGCCTGTCAACCACCGACCTGCTGAAAAACTACCTGTTCTCGGTGGTCGCCCGCGGTGGTACTCACCCGTCCGAAATCGACGCGTTGGAACGCCGCTGGGAAGGCATCGTCGGACTGCTCGGCAGCGAGAGCCTGCCCGAATTTCTGCGCGTGTACTGGAACAGCCGCAACCGCCTGATGCGCAAGGCGGACCTGTTCAAAACCATTCGCGGCGTCATCGACAACCGGTCCAGCACGTTCGCGCTGGTTCGCGAACTCGACCGCCAGGCGCGCGTGTACGCAGCCCTGCGCAACCCCGACGACGGTTCGTGGACCGCCGAAGAACGCGCCAGCCTGGCGCAGTTGCAGATGTTCAGTGTGCGCCAGCCCCTCGCTCTCCTGCTGGCGGCGTTCGACCGATTCTCGGAAACGAACCGAACCGGCTTCACGCGTCTGCTGCGAGCGGTAACGGTGGTTTCGTTGCGCTACAACGTGATCTGCGGGCGGCAGAGCAACGAGCAGGAATCGGTCTACAACCAGATAGCGACTGCGATTTCAGAGCAGCGCATTGCCGGTCCCGGCGCGGCAATCGAACTGCTGCGCCCGGTGTATCCGGCAGACTCCGAGTTCCGGGCAGCGTTCGCGGACAAGACGCTACGCACCACCAACAGCCGGAACAGGAAGGTGGCCCGCTTCCTGTTGTTTCAGATCGAGCAGCATGCCTCCGGAAGCAGCTTCGATGTCGAGAGCGCCAAATACGACATGGAGCACGTGCTGCCAGAAAACCCGGGCGATGACTGGCAGCAGTTCGACGATGACCAGCGCGAGGCATGTACCTATCGCCTCGGCAACCTGACGCTGCTCACCGCGGCCCACAATCGAGATGCCGGCAATGCCGGCTACGCCGCAAAGCGGCCAGTCTACCAGCACAGCGAGTTCGCCATCACCCGCAGGCTCGCCGACGACTACGACACCTGGACCCCGGACAAGATCCGCTCCCGCCAGACATGGATGGCCCGCCAGTCCACGACCATCTGGCGCATCGATTTCTGAGGTCGGCCACCAAGAAGGCTTCCTCTTCCACCACGCCAGCGAGCACACGGTCGGCGGCGTGCGGGGCAAATTGCTGTACATGATGTCCACTTGATCTGCCACGGTCATGATTGTGTAATGGGTGCCGTGCGTACTCATGCATCGAAACCGGCCACCGGTATCGTGATGTGCCGGCTGGTCACCGTGGCGGTAGTGGTCGCCGGCCTGGTCGGCTCCAACCTGTTGTGGGGCGACTCCGCGGGCGAGGTTCAGTGGGGATACGAGGGAGACCGTGGACCGGCGCACTGGGGTTCGCTTGATCAGGCGTTCTCCACCTGCGGCGCCGGCACCGCACAGTCGCCGATCGATCTCGCCGGCGGCACCGACGGCGACTTTGCGGCCCTCGAGTTCGACTACGGCGCGCGCCGCGCCACGGTCGTGAACACCGGCCACACCGTCCAGGTGAACGTGGACTCCGGCAGCGGCATCACGCTCGACGGCACGCGCTACGAGCTGCTGCAATTCCACTTCCACCACGGCAGCGAGCACACCTTCGGCGGCGTCCAGTTGCCGATGGAGATGCACCTGGTGCACCGCAGCGACCGCGGCGCACTGGCGGTGGTCGGCGTGCTGCTCGGCGAAGGCGCCGCCAACGAAGCGCTGGCGCCGATCTGGGCGCGCATTCCCAGCCACGCCGGCTGGGCGGAGGCATTGCCGGACGCGGTAGAGGTGGCGGTGCTGCTGCCGGAACCGCGGACGGCTTGGCGCTACCGCGGATCGCTCACCACGCCGCCGTGCACCGAGGGGATCTCGTGGATCGTGATGAGCGAGCCTGTTACGCTGTCGGCAGCGCAGATCGCGGCGTTCGGCGCCCTCTATGCGCGCAACTATCGGCCCGTGCAGCCGCTCGGCCGGCGCACCCTGGGCCGCGATCGAGGCACACGCGATGCATAACGGCAACGGGCCGCGCCACGACGGCCAACTGGTGCGGATTCCGAAGGTGGTGCTGGAGGACCGCATCCTCGGCGCCTGGGTGGGCAAGTCGTACGGCGCGGCGATGGGCGAACCGCTGGAGTTCGCGTTCAACGGGCGCATGTTCCTCGGCGCGGTCGACGTGCAGGAGCACGCACTGCGCGAGTGGCTGGTCAACGAAGACGACCTGTATATGAACATGGCGATGCTGGCGGTGCTGGCGGTGGTCGCCGACAAGGGGCTGGCCGCATCTTCGGACGACTTCGCCGCGCCCTACCGGGAGGCGAAGTTCCTGGTGTGGCACGCCAACGGGCAGGCGCGGCAGAACGTGCTGGCCGGCATCCCCGCCGAGTTGGCCGGGCATCCGGCCTACAACCCGCACGCCGACGACATCGACTTCCAGATCGAGTGCGACTACATCGGCATGATCTCACCGGGGCTGCCGGAGGCCGCCCGGGATCTGTGCCGGCGGCAGGGGCGCGTGGTGAACTACGGCGACGGCATCTACGGCGGCATGTTCTTCACCGCCATGTACGCGGCCGCCTGGTTCGAGACCGACCCGCGCCGCGTCGTCGAGCTGGGCCGGCAGGCGATCCCGGCGGACAGCCGGTACGGCCTGCTGATCGACGACCTGCTCGCCTGTCACCGCGACCATCCCGGCGACTGGCAGGCCGCGTGGCGCGCGATCGAATGCCGGTGGAACCACGACCTGTGCCCGTGGGGTCCCACCGAGCCGGGCGGCAAGTTCAACATTCAGGCCAGCTTCAACGGCGCCTACGTGGCGCTCGGCGTGCTGTACTCCGGCGGCGACTACTACCGCGCCATCGAGATCACCACCCGCGCCGGCCAGGATACCGACAGCAACACCGCCAACACCGGCGGCATCATGGGCACCCTGGTCGGCTACGAAGCACTCCCCGACCGCGTGCAGCGGCAGATGTGGCCCTACCTCAACCGCATCTACCACCACACCGACTACTCGATCGTCACCGCCACCGCGGAGTGCGTGCGCCTCGCCATCGCCAACGTGGTGGCCAACGGCGGTCAGGAACGGGAGTCCGACGTGCTGGTCCGCCGGCAGCCGTTCCGCCACGACGCGCCGGCCGAGGTTTCGTTTCCCGACCTGGAGCCGGTCGATACGTTCGCCGCTACCGATGCGCGGCTGGCGTGGCGCGGGCGCTGGGCCAGGCACGGCGACGGCGAGCCGCTGATGCGCAGCGATACGCCGGGCGACGCGCTGGAGGTGACCTTGCGCGGCAACGTGATCTTCGTGCAGGGCGACATCCACTGCACCCGCGGCGTGCTGGAGGCGTGGATCGACGGCGAGCTGGTGCAGGAGCGCGACCTGTACCACCCCAAGCAGTGGGCCAACGCCTGCCAGTGCACCGCGGTGTGGGTCACCGGTCTGGCGGCCGGCGAACACCGGCTGGAGGTGCGCGTCAGCGGGCGCAGCAACCCGGCCAGCGAGGGCGTGGGGATTACGCTCGGGCGCGTGGTCTCCTACGCCGGGCGGGTCGCGGAGTTGCCGGACTCAGCCGCTGAAATCGCCAACCGCGGCAGTCGCTGAACCGGCCCGCCAGCGCCGTCAGTCGTCGCTTTTCTCGGCCCCCGGAATCGAGCGGTCGGGGATGGTGTAGCTCATCCAGCTCGTCAGTTCCTGCTGCGCCGGCGTGAACCGCTGCCGGATCGACGGCGGCATCCAGTAGTGGCGGGCGTTGTGGTAGTCGGCCATGCCGGAGCCGGCCCTGGTGCGCTCCACGTGGTTGTACTGCAGCGTGGTGCGCCGCCGAGTGGTGGTCTTGGCGGCGCCGGCGTGTACCAGCGCCTCGGTGAAGATCATCACGTCGCCCGGATCGCCGGTCACCTCGATCGCGCCCGGCGTATCCAGGCCGGCCCACAGCCAGCGCTCGCGGTCGAGTTCGAAGTTCTTCTTGTGCGAGCCGGGGATCACGCAAAAACAGCCGTCTCCGGGATGGTTCGGAGTGAGCATGGTGACCACGTTCACCATCGGTGAGCGGATCTTGCCGCCCCGCACCGTGTAGTCGGCGGGTTGGATCCCGCTGTGCCAGCCGGTCGCGCCGCGCCCGGGGTACTTGGAGATCGACCACGTGTTGGCCAACTGCGGGGCGGCCATGAACTCCCGCAGGTAGGGCAGGTAGCCGGGATGAGCGATCAGCCGGTCGAAGGCCGGGTCGAGCCGCGGCAGCCCGTTCAGGCGCACCTGGTGGTCGACATAGCGATCCTTGGTGAAGTGCCCGTGGGTGACCACCGGCAGGCCCTCCGCCCAGCTGTCATCGTGTTCGATCGCCTCGTTGTCGACCACCGCCCGGTCGAGCGCCTCGATCAACTCCGGCTCGATCGCGCCGCGCAGCACCAGAAACCCCTGCAGATCGAATAGAAACCTCTCGTCGTCCGTGACGTCCGTGACCCTGTGCATCGTCCATCAGCTCCTCTATCACCGTAGTGGCCTGCCTTTACCGCGCTTGGATTGACAGTCGTTCGTATTCTAACGTATTGCAACAGCATCTATTGTATGCTTCCAGAACGGGAGGGCTTTCAGATGTCGAGAACGGTCACTTTGCGGCTGAAGGACTCTGTATACCAAAGGATTCGCACGCTTGCAGAAAGAGACAACCGCTCGCTGTCCAACTTCATCGAAACTGCAACGCTCCGGTACCTCGAGCAGGAAGAGTACGTCGATGAATTCGAGATGCTTGAGATTCGCCAGAACCAGCCTCTGAGAGAGAGTATCGAACGAGGTTTGGGGGACGCCGGGGAGCAACGTGGGAGATTCGTCTGAGTACCGGATCTTCGAAACGGACGAGGAATGAGCGAGCGATTCGCGCCAAGCTGACCACGTACGTCTACCCGCAACTGCGGGTGCAGTGGTGTCGATCGCTACCATCGAGGATCGCAGGGATGCGTACCGATGACGATCAGCCATAGGAGTCTGTCGGATTGCGACAGACTCCTAGGGTAGGCCGGTTGGGCCGGAAGCGCTGCCGTAGGCAGCGGTTTCGGGGCGCTAGTGGGCCAAAAACCCGCCGTCGACCATGTAGGTGTTGCCGCTGCTGTGGGCACTGTCGTCGCTGGCCAGGAACAGCATCATCCTGGCCACGTCGACCGGCCGGCCGTAGTGGCCAAGCGGAATCGAGCGCACCGCCCCCGCTTTCCATTTCTCACCTTCGCCGGGACGGTACTGGTCCTCGATCGAGCGCATCATGCGGGTCTCGATCGGCCCGGGGTTGACGGTGTTGACGCGGATGCCGTGCTTGCCCCCCTCCAGTGCCGCGCAGCGCATCAGGCCGATAACGGCGTGCTTGCTGGTGTGGTAGGGGGCCATGCCGGCCAGTCCCATCACGCCGGCCGTCGATGAGGTGATGACGATGCTGCCGCCCTTGCCGCGATCCTGCATCGCCGCCATCACGTACTTGAGGCCCAACCACACGCCGCGCACGTTTACCGCCATGACGCGATCGAAGTCCTCCACGTCGCAGGCGACGATCGGATCGGTGCCGCCTTCGATGCCGGCGTTGGCCAGCAAGGCATCGACCGCACCGTAGCGATCCAGCGCCGCCGCTACGTAGGCCTCGGCCTGCGCCGGCTCGGTTACGTCGGCCGCGAAGTGACTGACCTCGCCCTCGACGGTGGCCGCGGCCGCCTCCAGGGCGCCTGCGTCCCGGTCTACCATCAACACCTTGGCGCCGGCCGCCGTGAAGAGCTGCGCCGCTGCCACGCCGATGCCGCCGGCCGCGCCGGTGATTATCGCTACCTTGTCGTCGAGTCGATTCATCGCGTGAGTACTCTACCGTTCGGCGGGGCGATAGGGAAGCTCGCCGGCTTGCAGATCAGCAGGCGCGGTCTCTCCGTGACGCCAAAGACCATGAAAATCGGCGCACCGGGTTCGTCCGCTGGACACGATTCTCGGATCAGATCGCGTCAGGCGCCGTGGGCGAAGTTGGTGGTGCCCGGCGGCGAGCTACGGTCCGGCGGCGCCATCCGCGAGCCGGGCCAACGGCTCCGGCAGCGCCACCGGTCCGGCGCCGGCGCCGTCGAGCGCCACGTGGCGGGTCACGGCGCGCGCCTTTACTTGCCGCGCCGGATCGCGAAAGCGGTACGCCACCTGGTAGGAGTGGTCGCCGCGTCGGGACACGGTCAGCTCCACCTGCAACCGTTCCCCCACCCGGATCGGCCGGTTGAACTCGGCCTCCAAGGCCACCACCGGCAGGCGCAGCGCGCCGTCGGCCAGGATCCGGCCGACGCTCAGCCCGGCCTCGTCCAGCAGCGCCTCGTACGCCTCGTGCGCCAGCTCCAGCAGCCGCGAGCAGAAGATCACCCCCGCGGCGTCGGTGTGGTGCAGCCGCACGGTGACCGGATGGACAAAGTCGGGACGCTCCTTGGCCGGCATGACGCCAGCGTACCCTGGGAACGCCCTCCGCTTCGACGGCGCTCCGCACCGTCCGGCACCGTACGTCTGCCGCATGCCACAAACCAGCCCGGATGCGCGTACCCCAATGCCGGCAAAACAATGCACAATGTCCCGCGATGACTGGGACAGACGACAGCCGCCGGCTCGGCTCGGCGCGCGATGCGGCGATGCGGGCCGACATCCGGCTGCTCGGCGACCTGCTCGGCCACACCCTGGTGCGGCAGCACGGCGCCGAGCTGCTGGAGTTGGTCGAGCGGGTGCGTTCCCTGAGCAAGCAGGCCCGCGACCCGGGTGCCGATCACCGCGCCAGCGCCGAACTCGACGCCCTGCTGGCCGGGCTCGACATCGCAGACACCACCAACCTGGTACGCGCCTTCTCCACCTTCTTTCACCTGGCCAACGTGGCCGAACAGACCCATCGCGTGGACGAGCACGGCCCGCGCAGCGGCATCGCCCGTGGCCGCCTGCGCGCCCTGTTCGACCATATCGAGGCGGACGCCGCGCAGCGCGCCTCCCTCCGCGAGGTGGCCGCGACTCTCGACGTGCGGCCGGTGTTTACCGCCCACCCCACGGAGGCGGCGCGGCGCTCGGTGCTCACCAAGCTGCAGCGCATCGGCGAGCTGCTCTACGAGCAGGCGGATCCGCGTCAGACCGCGGTGGATCAGGAACGCATCCGGCGGCGGCTCGCCGAGGCGATCGACCTGATCTGGCAGACCGACGAGCTGCGCGTCCACCGTCCCACTCCGACCGACGAGGCGCGGGCGGCGATCTACTATCTGGAGGAGCTGCTGCGCGGCGTCAGCGGCGACCTGTTCGACGAGCTGGACGCTCAACTCGCGCGGGTCGGCATCAAGCTGCCCGCCCACGCCCGCCCGTTGAACTTCGGGAGCTGGGTCGGCGGCGACCGCGACGGCAATCCGCTCGTTACCGCGGAGGTGACCACCGCGGTGCTGGAGTTGCAGCACGACCGCGCGCTCGCCGAGCTGTTGCGCGCGGTCGACGAGCTGTCCGCGGAGCTCAGCAGCTCCGAGCAGGTCCACGGCGTATCGCAAGAACTTGCCGACAGCCTGCGGCGCGACGCCGCGGCGCTGCCGGCCACTGACCGGGAGGCGCGGCGCCGCAACACCGGCGAAAGCTACCGCCTCAAGCTGGCCTTCATGCGCCGCCGGCTGGAAAACACGCGCCGGCGCATCGCCGAGCACGCGCGCCATGTACCGCGCCACGATTACCTGACCGCCGACGAGCTGGTAGCGGAGCTGGAACTGCTGCAGCGCTCGCTGCGCTCCCACCGCGGCGAGGTGATCGCCGACGGCGCGGTGCGCCGCCTCCTGCGCCGGGCGGCGGCGTTCGGCTTCCACCTGGCAACGCTGGATGTCCGCGAGCACGCCGAGAAACACCACGCGGCGCTGGCCGCGCTGTACCGCCGCCTGCCCGACGCCCCCGACTACGCTGCACTCTCACCCGCGGAGCGCTTCGAGCTGCTCGCCGCGGAGCTCGCCCGCCGGCGGCCCATCGGCACCCCGGCCACCCGGCTGGCCGACGAGCCGGGCGTGACGCTGGCCACCATGCAGGCGGTGCGCGCGGCCCTGGAGCGGTTCGGGGCACGCGCCATCGAGAGCTACATCATCTCCGAGACCCTGGGCGCGGACGACGTCCTCGCCGCGGTGGTGCTGGCCCGCGAAGCAGGGCTGGTCGACCTGGCGGCGGGACACGCCGCCATCGGTTTCGTGCCGCTGTTCGAGACCCCCGACTCGATCCGGCAGGCGGACGCCACCCTCGGCAAGCTGCTGCGCGAGCCGAGCTACCGCGAACTGCTGCGGTTGCGCGGCGGCCCACAGGAGGTGATGCTCGGCTATTCCGACTCCAACAAGCTCGGCGGCATCACCACCGCGCAGTGGGGGCTGCACCGCTGCGCGCGCCGCCTGCGCGAGGTGGCCGCGGAGGCGGGCGTGCAACTGCGCTTCTTCCACGGCCGCGGCGGCACCGTCGGGCGCGGCGGCGGCCCCACCGCGGAGGCGATCCTGGCGCAGCCCTGGGGCACCGTGGACGGCACCATCAAGATCACCGAGCAGGGCGAGGTGGTGGCGGACAAGTACGGCCTGCCGCGCCTGGCGCGCGACAACCTGGAGCTGACCCTGGCGGCTTCCATCGAGGCCACCGTGCGGCACCGCAGCGCCGAACGCCCGGCCGCCGACCTGGAACGCTGGAATTCCGCCATGGCGATCGCCTCTCGGGCGGCGTATGGCGCGTATCGGGACCTGGTCGAGCACCCCTCCCTGGTGCCCTACTTCCTGGCCGCCACCCCGGTGGATGAGTTGGCGTCGCTCAAGATCGGCTCGCGCCCGTCACGGCGGCCCGGCACCGGCGCCGGCATCGACGGCATGCGCGCCATCCCGTGGGTGTTCGGCTGGACCCAGACCCGGCAGGTGGTGCCCGGCTGGTACGGGGTGGGCAGCGGGCTGGCGGCCGCGCGCGCGGCGGGGGTGGACTGCCTGACCGAGATGTACGAGCGCTGGCCGTTCTTCCGCATGTTCCTGTCCAACGTGGAGATGGTCCTGGCCAAGACCGACCTGATCACCGCCAAACGCTATGTGCACGCCCTGGTGCCGCCCGCCCACCGGCACATCTTCGAGCTGATCGCCGCCGAGCACGAGCGCACGGTGCGCGAGGTGCTGGCCACCACCGGCAAGCCCGCCCTGCTGGCCGACTACCCGGTGCTGAAGCGCACCCTGGACGTGCGCTCCGCCTACCTGGAGCCGCTCCACCTGCTGCAGATCGTCCTCCTGGAGCGCCACCGCGCCGGCGCCGAAGTAGACCCGCGCGTCGAACGCGCCATCCTGCTCACCGTCAACGGCCTCGCCGCCGGCCTGCGCAACACCGGTTAACGCGGCAGGCGGCACCGACTCATGGGGTGACTGAAGGTACCGCGGAAACCCGTGGGCGTCGTGTGTATCCGCTATCACGGGGGACCGAGCCGCCTCTCGGCCACCACTCGATGAGTCGGGCTATAGTATGATCTGACCGAGGTAGAATTGAGGGTGAACGCGCCTGCTGAGCGGGAGGCTGCCGATGCTTGAGTATCTGCGGCTGAAGAACACAGGACCTGCCCATGAGATGGAGATCGAGTTCGCGTCGCGGGTAAACCTTCTGACCGGCGACAACGGTCTCGGCAAAAGCTTCCTGCTGGACACCGCGTGGTGGGCACTCACGCAGCGCTGGCCTCGGGAAGTCAACCGCAGCATGTCGTGCGGACTGCCGGCCCGCCCCATTGATCCTGCAAGGCCGGCGTCGATTGGCTTTCGTCTGTCAGCCAGGAGTAGGAACAAGAGTGTCTACACCACGGTAACGTACTCGCAACGGGACGAGGAGTGGCCACTCAAGCCCGGATTCCCGTGGAACGCGGGCATAGTGGTGTACGCTCACGCGGACGGCTCGTTTTCCGTTTGGGACCCCGCCCGAAACTTGGGTCCGCGTAGAAGGCCCCTGGCGTACGTGTTTACCGAGGCGGAAGTGTGGGACGGGTTGTGGACCGACGAAGATGGCCGGTCGGTCCCCGTCTGCAACGGTCTGGTGCGAGACTGGTCCAACTGGATCCGGGCGCAAGACGACAACGCGAGCGCAATGGCTGCCGCACTGCGGGCGCTGTCTCCGGGCGCACCGGAAGAAGCTATCAGACCGGGTGAGCTCAAGCGGATCTCAGTCGATGACCCGTTGGACTATCCCTCCCTAGCGACCCCTTACGCCGGCTCGGTGCCGATACTCCACGCTTCGGCGGGAATTCGTCGGGTATGTGCACTGGCATACGTGTTGACGTGGGCCTGGAGTGAACATCGGATCGCCGCCAAGCAGTTGGGCACAGAGGTCACCGATCGCGTGATCATGCTGTTCGACGAGGTCGAGAGCCATCTGCATCCGCGCTGGCAGCGGTCGATTCTCAAGGCGCTACGCGATTTCGGCAACGAAGACACCCAACCGTTCGCCGGCAGAGTATTTCAGCTTGTGGCAGCCACTCATTCCCCGCTCGTCCTCGGGTCCACTGAAGCGTGGTTCGACCCGGAAAAGGACGCATGGTTCGACCTCGATCTGATGAACGATCCGCCACGGGTATGCCTCCAGCGGCGTCAATACACGCCGCGCGGCAGTGCCGGACACTGGCTGACGAGCGAGGCCTTCGACTTGGCAACGGATCGGGGCAGCATCGAGGCCGAGCAGGCGATCCTTCGCGCGAGAACACTCGTCCAACAGCCGGCTCCTCTTCTCGACGAAGTGATGGAGGCGCACAAACAGCTTCGCGCAGTGTTGCCCGATCCCGACGTGTTCTGGGTGCGTTGGAATGCGTTCGTCGAACGGTGCGGAGGCGTGCCGTGATCCCGGTAGCGCTGGCGGACGAACCTGTGACGTTCGATGCTACGGTACGGCAACCAGGCTTGCGAGCAATGGATGAGCTGGCCGGTAAACTACCAGCGCGGTCAGCCGTTCGCTTGGCGACAGAAGGAGCAGATCATGCGGGAATCGTGTATGCGAGCCAAGAGCGTGGTGTTGGCGAGATCATTCGCGGGTTGATGGTGATCCATGCAGTGCTGGAAGCTGACGAGATGACAGGTCGCGTGGAGTATCTGTGAGCCGGAGCCGACCCGAATCGATGGCTCCGCGCCGCGCAACACGTCCCAAAGAATAGCACGACAATGATCAAGCCCTAAATAAGCGATTCGGCTCCTAATGGGTTGAAAAAGATGTAAATATTCGGTCTACGGGTGTGGGAGGACTGGACACATCCGGAACGGTGTGGTAAGAAATGAGGTGTGGGAGGGTTCTGGCGGAGTGCGAGTGGCTGCACGGCGGCGTGCCGGAGGGAGCTGGAGGAGCTGCGGCGCGAGGTATTGGAACTGCGCCGGCAGGCGCACTATTACCGCAGAATGCACGGCAAGGCGGTAGAGCGAGAGAAGCGGCTGAAAGAGAAACTGCAAGCGGCGCGTGCGAAGCTCAAGGAATTGCGGCAGCGGCTGCGGGAACGGTGGGTGCGGCGCCGCGGCAGCGAGAAGCGAGCGAGGAGCTTCGGCGGTACTGAGGCAGCGGCGGCGCCGCGGCGCCGCGGTCAGCAACCCGGGGCGGCAGGCCATGGCCGGCGCGGGCACGCACACCTGCCGGTGCAGGTCGAAGCACACGACGTTGAGCCGGAGCGGCGCCGCTGCCCGGCCTGCGGCGACGAGTATGGCGCGCACGGCAGTGAGGACAGCGAGCAGTTGGAGATCGAGGTGCGCGCCTACCGGCGGGTGATCAAGCGGCGGCGCTACCGGCGCAGTTGCCAGTGCGCGGCGGCACCGCGGCTGCTCACGGCGCCGGCGCCGGCACGGCTGATTCCGAAGGGCATCCTGGGCATCTCGGTATGGGTGACGGTGCTGATCGACAAGTATCTGCTGTACCGACCGACGTACCGGCTGCTGGCGGATCTGCGCGCGCATGGGTTGGATCTTGCCCAAGGCACCATCACCGACGGTATGCGGCGTCTGGCACCGTTGTTCGCGCCGTTGCGGGAGGCGCTGATCGAGCGCAGCCGCACGGCCGCGCACTGGCACGCTGACGAGACCCGCTGGCAGGTATTCGAGGCGAATAGCGAGGACGCCTGCCAGCGCTGGTGTCTGTGGGTGTTCTGGAGTGCCGAAGTGGTGGTGTTCACGCTGGACCCGACCCGTTCGGCGCGGGTGCCGAAGCAGCATTTTGCGACCGTGACGGGGGGCGTGGTCAGCGTTGATCGCTTCTCATCGTACAAACGGTTGGCCAAGGACACCGAGTTGGTGCTGTCGTTCTGCTGGGTGCACATGCGGCGCGACTTCATCACCGTAGCCCACGAACGGGACGATCAGGAGGAGTGGGCCGAGCAGTGGCTGGCTGACATCGCGACGCTGTATCACTTGAACGACGAGCGTCTTGAGGTGCGTGATGAGCCCGCGCAGTACGCCGCAGCCGACGCGGCGCTACGGGCGGGCGTGCAGGCGATGCAGGAGCGGCGGGAGCGCGAACTGGCGCAGCAGCCGAAGCTGCCGGAGGCGTGCGCGAAGGTGTTGCGTAGCCTGCGCAACCACTGGGATGGTCTGACGCTGTTCGTCGAGGACCCGAACCTGCCGATGGACAACAATCAAGCCGAGCGTGCGCTGCGCGGCCCGGTGGTGGGGCGCAAGAACTACTACGGCTCGGGGGCGCAGTGGAGCGGCGAATTGAGCGCCGCGCTGTTCAGCCTGTTCCACACGCTCGAACGGTGGCGGATCAACCCGCGCACTTGGCTGACCGAGTATCTGCACGCCTGTGCGGACGCCGGCGGTCGGGTGCCTGCGGACTTCGAGCGGTTCCTGCCCTGGAACCGTCGCGAGGCGCGATCGCCACGCGCCTCGCCCGCCCAGGTGGTCGACAGCCGTGCCGCCTGAGGCGGTGCGCTACTGCGGACGGCTGTTCAGCGAGCAGGAGATGCGCCTGATCCGCGCCATCATCGCCGAGGACCCCAACCGCCATCGGTTCGCCCTCTCGCAGGTGGTGTGCGAACGGCTCCACTGGCGCCGTGCCAACGGACAACTGAAGGACATGAGCTGCCGGGTGGCGATGCTGCGCATGCACCGCGACGGACTCATCCAGCTGCCGGCGCCGCGCCGACGCCACTACAACGGCACCCTGCACCGCCGCCGTACCCCGCAGGCGGAACCGGAGTTGCCGATCATCGCCCGCGTCGATGCGCTGCCGGCGCTGCAGCTACGACCGCTCGCCGATCAGCGCGAAGCGCAATTGTGGCGCGAGTACGTGGACCGCTACCACTACCTCGGCTATACGCCGCTGCCGGGAGCACAGATGCGCTACCTGGTCACCAGCCAGCGGCGCGTGCTGGCGGTCGTCGGCTTTGGCGCCAGCGCCTGGAAGGCGGCTCCCCGCGACCGCTTCATCGGCTGGAGCGTTGCCCAACGCGAAGCGCGCCTGCAGTTGGTCGTGAACAACGCCCGCTTCTTGATCTTGCCCTGGGTGCAGGTGCGCAATCTCGCTTCCACCGTGCTGGCCCGCAGCAGCCGCCGCCTGCCCGACGACTGGCAGGCTCGCTACGGCTACCGACCACTGCTGCTGGAGACCTTCGTGCAGTCCGACCGCTTCGCCGGCACCAGCTACCGCGCCGCCAACTGGACCCACGTCGGACAGACCCAAGGTCGCGGCAAACTCGATGTGCATAAAACGTACGCGCTGCCCAGGAAGGACATCTGGCTCTACCCGCTCAGGCGCGACTTCCGCCGCCGACTCTGCGCTCCTCTTGATCCTCAGCTCAACCAGTAGAACGAATGTTTACAAAAAGATCCTCCCAAGTGCTTTAGTGGAAAGTATCTAAACACGTTCCCGTCAAACACCAAGGAGGACCCAAATTGATACAGTCACCAGATTACCATACTGACGATTCTTGTCAACCGGAATTCTCGTATCCACCGATACAGGTCGCCGAGCACCGCGGCGCTCCGCTGGTGAGCTGGTCTGGGTTGGCCATTATACGACAGCTCGTAGAGCGCCTGGGGGTGGCCCCTGCGATCGATGCAGCGGTCCGCGTGTTGCGCCGTTGCAAGTGGTATACGGAGTCCGATCACATCCTGACCATGATCTACAATATGCTGACGGGGGGGAGCACGCTCAGCGACATCAACCGGTTCCGAGACGATCAGGGAGCAAAGCGGCTACTGGGTACCGAGCGGATTCCGCATGCGACCACGACAGGTGACTTTCTGGCGCGCTTTGGTGAGGATCGGAATGCGGTAGCGCTCAGCGAGTTACGTGAGGTGGGGGAGGACCTGCAACAGCAGTCGTTCGCCATGCTGCCGCGGGTGCGACGTGAGGTGGCTACCATCGACCTGGACTCGTCGATTCATGAAGTGTATGGGGAAAAGAAAGAAGGAGCGGACTTCGCCTACAACAACACGTGGAGCTATAGCGTGCTGTACGGGACGCTGGCGGAGACCGGTGACCTGCTCTATATGGATCTGCGGGAAGGCTACCGGCACACCAGCTACGGCAGCCAGGACGTACTACCGGGAATGATCAAGCGGGTGGGGGAACACTTTCGGGCGCTGCGGATGCGCGCCGACAGTGGCTACTATGACCAGAAACTGGTGCAGATCTGCGCGGCTCGGGGAGTAGAGTTCTTCATCGTGGCCAAGAAGCACGCGAATGTGATGAAGGCCGTGCATGCGCTCCCGGCAAGCGCATGGAACCCATTTCAGGCCAACGAGTTAAGCAGAGGGGGGCGCAGCGGGCGCCGGCGCAAGCGGCGGGAGAACCTGAAGCGGAAGAT
Source organism: Spirochaetia bacterium (assembly GCA_965262935.1). Classification (GTDB taxonomy): domain Bacteria; phylum Spirochaetota; class Spirochaetia; order SZUA-6; family Bin103; genus Bin103. Next base: position 5,898,280 of record OZ253572.1, read on the forward strand.
CACCATAGAGCGCCGGCCGAAGAGCTGGTTCAAAGGCAAGCCCGAGATAGCGTCGATGGTATTTCGCCCTGACAGTTGGAGTGAGCCGTACCGGTTCGTGATCAAGCGGACGCCGATCATCGACAAGGATGACAAGCAATTGTACCTGGACGATGGCATGAGGAAGTACGCCTACTGGATCGTGGTGACCAACTCGACGCGCAGCAACACTGCGGTGCTGCGCATCGCGCAGGGGCGAGGCAACCAAGAGAATCTGATTAAGGACTTTAAGCATGGGTTGGGACTGTCCCATGTCCCGACCGGATTTCTGGCGGCCAACCGAGCATACTTTCTGATCGCTGCGCTGGCCTGGAACCTGAAGACCTGGATGCTGAATCTGCTTCAGCTAGGCGATGGAGCGGTGCTGCGTTTCAAGCGCTTTTTGTATCTGTGGATATGCCAAGCGGGGATGGTGGCAACGACTGGGCGTGGCGTGCTGCTCAAACTGCCTGCGGGTGAGTACTATCAGAGGTTCGGTAAAGCGTTCTCCCGGCTCGCTGCGCTCCCGGTCTAGACGGCTGCTCTTGTTAGTCTCGTGGCACGGAGAGGTGCGCCCCGAGACTGCCACAGAAAGTCGATTCTACCGCCGCATGTTGACGTGACCCTGTTCATTATCGGGTTGGCAATCTATTCGCCCTAGGAATGATGTCCGAGCCGCATTTCCACATCGAAAAGCGCGTGTAAACGTGCCAATTCTGCCAGATCCTGGTCACTCCCCTGTCCGATCCACCCTTTATCGCTTATTCTGGGATCAAGTGCGCCCGGTTCTACCCGTAGTGGTTCCGGAAGTAGTCCAGTGAGGAGGTGCGGCTGACACCGCCGAACAGGCTGCGGTTGTAGCCCAGCAGGCGTTGCAGCAGCTCCGGAAGGCGGGCCATCACCTCGCCGGGAATGCCGAGGTACTGGTTTTCCTGCTGGCGCAGCCAGCTCAGGTTGAAGTTCAGATTGATGGAAGTGCGAAATCGGTCACGGGTCCGATTCTCGCCGCTGCCATGCCACACCGCGCCGTCCCACACCAGCAGCGAACCCGCCGGCATCTCCGCGTCGACCACCCCGGCATCCTGATCGACCGGCTCGACCGATCGGTGGCTGCCGGGCACCACGCGGGTGGCGCCGTTCTCCCGGGTGAAGTCGTCCAGCGCGATCAGCGTGTTCCCTACCACCGGGAAGTGGGGGCGAGGGACGCCGTACATCACATCGTCGCGGTGCAGAACCTGGTTCACCGCGCCGGGGCCGGGACGCATCGCACACGCGACCGACAGCTGAAACGCCGGCCCCAGCACCCCTTCGATCACCTTCAGGAGCAGCGGATCGGTAGCGATGCCGTCCACCGCACGCGTACGGGCGAACAGGTTGCAGACGTGGATCGTGTTCTCGCCGCCGCCGGCGGGCAGGCGCTTGCCCTTGAGGACCAAGTGGTCGGGTAGATCGAACACGGCGGCCAGCTCCTCGCGCGCACGCCGCGTGCGCTCGCTGTCGAGCAAACCGGTGACGATGGCATACCCGTTTTCGCGTACCGACCGAACCGCTCGATCCACCCGCGCCTGATCGGTGTCCGACAACACGATGCCTTCGGCGAGCCGGTCGAACCTGGCATAGGCGTCGCGCTCGATCTCCTCGTGCCGCCTTCCGGTCTGCGAATCCCTTCCCTGCTCCATGCGTCTCTCCTATGGGGTGCTCTACCAGTATAGGCCGGTTGGGGCGGAAGCGGCGCCTCTGGTAGGCGCCGCGGGCGCCGGATTCGGGGCGCCGCCCAGCGCCTTGTCCACCGCTCGTGCGCCCCTCGCGGCCGGTGCTCCGTGCGGCGCGGCAGGCGCGGCACGCGACGGTTGACAGGGCTGGAGGGCATTGGGGTATACTCGGTAATTGGACTTCAGGGGCAGATTTCAACGTGAAGATGACCTACAGGGACAGCGTACGCGCATCCCACACCTCCGGCAGCGTACGCGCTCGCCGGTACCGTGAGTGCATCATGGACCCTACCTCACACGTCCGCGTGCCTTACAGGAAGGCTCGGCCCCGCGGCCCCAGGTGGGATTTGAGCCGCCTCCATGAATGGAGAAGGGAGGTGCACGCCGTTTCTCAAGACCGGACACGACTAGACCCGACCAAGGTCTCCACTCCTTGGAAGGTGGCCTTCGCCCGGCTCTAGCCGGAACGCCGGATTCAGGTCGCCGCGCTGTGCCATGCGCCGAAGACGCTCGAGCCGGAGGCTTGCGCGCGGGCGCTGGAGAGGAGCACGGCCCGGCGACTCGCCGCGGCTGGCCAAACGCCAGCTCCTCACCTGACCTTAGTGAATCGCATCAACGATTCATCGACGCGAACCAACGCAAATTAGGAGGTAGTGACTATGAATCGCTACACAACTGCCCTGATTGTAATCCTCGTATCCGCGGCAACCGTGCTGTGGGCTACCGGAGAACAAGAAGCGGCAGCCGCTACGGAGCAAGAGATGGTGGTGAACTGGCAAGGTGAAACCGTGCCGAAGCCGCAATATGGCGGCGTGCTCAACATACCGACTGCATTCACCGCGGTTGATTCTTGGGATCAGTGGCGCTATCACCAGACCGGAACTCCGTTTACCGCCGGTATCTACCAAGCTTTCGGAGCAATAGACATCAGAACGCCGATTGAGGACAATCAGTTCCAGAGCTCAATGTTCACATGGGATCAGTGGTACGGCATTATCGCTGAAAGCTGGGAACAGACCGATCCCTTGACCGTCACCATTAACGTTAGACAGGGCATAAAGTGGCAGAACAAACCACCGATGAACGGTCGCGAACTCACTGCCGACGATATCGTCTTTACGCTTCACCGACAGTACGGTCTGGGCAGCGGTTACACCGAAAAGAGCCCGCACCTGGGGGATGTTCATGTCGAATGGTTTACCGGCTCAGAGGTAACCGCGCCTGACCGATATACGGTACAGATCGTTACCGAGGCGCCGCGACCATTCTTGGCGTTCGCCACCATGTGCTTTGGTTGCGGCCTCGTTATCCAGCCTCCCGAAGTCATCAAGCAACACGGCGACCTCGAGGATTGGCACAATGCAGTCGGTACCGGAGCCTGGATGCTGGTCGACTATGTGCCGGGCTCCAAGGTGCAGTATGCGCGGAATCCCGACTACTGGGAGAATGATCCGCGTTATCCGGACCATGCCTTTCAACTACCATACGTAGACGAGCTCAATATCCTCATGATACCGGATGAGTCCACACGCATGGCAGCATTGCGGACCGGCAAAGTTGCGCTAGCGGGTGGTTCACAACAGAATATCGACTGGCGGACCGCTGAAGGTCTCCAACAAACAAATCCTGAGCTCAACTACCTCGAGGTGGCAGGATCAGGGGGCAACGCCTGGGGCTTCAGTATGCGTGTTGACAGGGAGCCCTTCGACGATATCCGGGTGCGACAAGCCATAGCGATGGCCGTGAATACGGAGGAGATCGCTGCTGACTACTATGGTGGAAATGCGGAAGAGTATCCTTACTCCACGCTGTCGTTGCCATGGCCCAAGCAATACATCAAACCGATCGAATCGTTTTCGCCCGAAGTTCAGGCCACTTTCGGCTATGACCCGGAGGCGGCGAGACAGCTTCTCGCGGAGGCTGGTTACGCCGACGGCTTCAAGACGGATATGCCGATTTCTGCAGTAATGGACGTCGAGTTGTATGAGCTCGCGGTCAGCTACCTGGCGGCGGTCGGAATCGACGTCGACATCAGAGTCATGGAGCACGGTGTCTACAAGGACATAGAATATGCCGCCGAATACGACGGAATGTTCTCTCAGTATGATCCGATGTCAGTGCTGCCTCCGTATCACGTCCTGAGCTGGTACCAGACCGGCATAGGGTGGAACGCCAGTCAGGTAAGCGATCCGGAGTATGACGCCCTTCGGCTCGCCGTACTGCAGGAATCCGACGCCGATAAACAGGATGAAATGTTCCACAGGTTGTACGCGATGCCTTACGATAATACGTGGATCATTCCGTTTGCCTTGGCAAAGGAGTTCGTGTTCTGGCAGCCCTGGCTGAAGCACTTCCGCGGCGAGGAGAAGACCCACGGCTGTGACCAGAAGTTGAACGTCATGAAGTACGTTTGGATCGACCAGCAACTGAAAAACGAGATGGGCCACTAGCAGCCGGGAACTGCCAACGTGGAAGCATGAACCGGGGGGTCTGCCGGCACACGTCAGCAGACCCCCCTTTTTGGTTTTGGTGGGCACCGGATGATACGCCCCGGCATCACCTCGTCACTGACGAACTCCTCTCTTCGGCCTCAGCCTTGCCAGCCAGAATGGCGGTGTTCCTCGTTTCCATTCTGGAGTAGCTTCCGGCGCCCCCTCTCAATCTGGGGTCCAGCAGGTCTCTCACCGCATCTCCGAACATGTTGACCGAGTAGATTACGGCGCCCAGGGCGAGCCCCGGCCAGAGCGCCAGACCGGGCGCCAAAAACAGGTACTTGCGTCCGCTGCGACTCAGCATACCCCCCCAACTCGGCTCCGGCGGAGGCACCCCGAATCCCAGAAAGCTCAACGTCGCTTCCAGCATAATCACACTCCCCATTCTGATGGAAACGATGATCAGCACGGCAGGCATGATATTGGGCAGAAGGTGGCGCGCAAAGATCCTCCACAGCCGACATCCAATAGCGTCCGCCGCCTGCACGTAGATTTGCTCTTTGATGCTGAGCACAGCGCCTCTTATTACCCGTGAAGTAGTGATGCCCATGTGCAATCCGACAATCACTATCACCTGTCCGACACCGGGCCCGACAATGGACATTATCGTGATCAGAATCAAGATATCGGGAAAGCACATCCAGGCGTCGACGAAGCGCTGCACCAGAATGTCGTACTTGCCACCGAGGAACGCGCTTGGAATACCGATCAGCAGAGAGACAGCGACGGACAGCAGGGTGGCAAATACCCCTACAATCATGGACACTCGAGCTCCGTAGATGACGCGGCTGAGCATGTCTCGTCCCAGCGTATCGGTGCCGAGAATGTACTGGGCCGACGGTGGGCTCAGCCGGTCGGCCGGATGCGGCTCATTGACGCCGTCAGGGGCCAGAACCGGTGCGAAAATTCCGGTCACCAGAAAGATGAGAATTACGATTCCTCCTAGCGCCCCCAGTGGCTTCTCCCTGATCAACCTGCCGCCGAACTCAACCAGCGGACGCCGCCTCAATGGTTCCGTCGCTTCGGCCGCACAGGTTTGTTCGGCGTCGCTACTCACTTCCTGCATCCCGCCCGGTCTGATATGAAATCCGGGGATCGAGCCACGCGTAGGTCAGATCGACACCCAGATTGACCAGCAGCACGAACCCGGCAAAGAACAGGTTCACGCCAGAGACAATGGTATAGTCTCGATAGCTCAGGGCGTCCACCGCAAGCATGCCCATGCCCGGCAGCGCAAATATCTTCTCGATCACCACCTGACCACCAATGAGGACAGGAATCATCAACCCGATGTAGGTGATCACCGGGATCAACGCATTCTTGAGCGCGTGTCTGAATACCACGAGTCGTTCTCGGAGACCTTTCGACCAGGCAGTCCTGACATAGTCCTGGCGCAGCACGTCGAGCATCATTGTCCGCGACATCCTCATGGTGACGCCGGACATGCTCATGCCCAGAACGATTGCGGGAACCATGACTGTCTTCAGGTTTTCCAGCGGATCCTCGGCAAACGGAACATACAGCACCGGCGGTGACCAGTTCCACCAGATGGACGGGTATACCATCACCATCGTTGCCAGCCAGAAACCGGGAACGGCGATCCCGAATATGGCAAATATGCGGCCGGCGTAGTCGGCGATCGTGTCCTGCCGCAAGGCTGAGTAAACACCGATCGGTACGGCCACCAGTTGCGACAGGATGAGGGCCAACAATCCAACTTCGAAGGTTACCGGGATGCGGCGCAGTATCTCTTCAGTGATCGGCGTCTTCCAGCGCAGAGAGTTCCCGAAGTCTCCACGCGTCAAGATATTCCCGATCCAGCGCACGTATTGCACGTGAGCCGGTACGTCCAGTCCCAGCATCGCTTCCAGCCGCTCGCGGTCGATGTTGCCGATGCCCCCACCCAATTCAGAAACCGTCAAGGTTATTATGTCACCGGGAATGAGACGAATGGTGAAAAAGACGATCAGCGTGACTACGAAGAGAGTGGGGATGACGAGCAGCGTCCGTCTAATCAGGTACCCGGCCATGTCGCTTCCAGCGTTCAGCAATCTACACCACTCCAGTCGCATGATTCAACTGGACGCCACACGCGCCGTGGTAACCGGCATTCGAAGTGCAGACCCGGAAAGCCAATCGCGGCACCGCGCCAGCCGGCGGAATCGGCCAAGCGGCGGTGGTTGCCGGCCGTCAGCTCATCGCATGGGGCTCGCACTCGTCATCCAGCGCGCTCCTTGCGGCCGCCGCCCCGCGCAGCACGCGTTGCAACCCGACTGACGCCGCGGCTCCCCATCCGTCCGCTGGCGCCCCTCAGCCGCGGATCGAGCAGGTCGCGCAGCGTGTCGCCGAACATGTTGAGGCAGTACACCACCAGCGCCAGGCAGAAACCGGGCCAGAACGCCAGGCTCGGCGCGCGTTCCATGTAGCGCCGCCCCTCGTCGCTGAGCATCCCGCCCCAACTGGGAATCTCCGGCGGCAGGCCGAAACCGAGGAAGCTCAGTGACGCTTCCGCCAGGATCACGTACCCGATGGTGGTCGAGAACAGGATGATGACCGGCGGCACGACATTGGGTAGCACATGACGCAGGAGTATCCTCAGGCGGCTGGTCCCGATCGCTTCGGCGGCGGTGAGGTAGGCGTTCTCCTTGATGCCGATGACGGCGCCGCGAATCACGCGCGAACTCTGCACGCCGGAATAGGTCCCGACGATCAGGATGATCTGCAGCATGCCCGGCCCGACCAGCGACATGATGGTGATCAGCAGGAGTATCCCCGGAATCGCCATGAACGCATCCACGAAGCGCTGCACGGCCATATCGAGCCGGCCGCCGAGAAAGCCGGACGGCACGCCGATCAGGATGCCGAGCCCGGTGCTCAGGGTGGTGGCGGTCAGGCCGATGGTCACCGAAATGCGCGCGCCGTGCATCAGGCGGCTGAACAGGTCCCGCCCCAGCTGGTCGGTGCCGAGCCAGTAGGTGGCGGACGGCGGCTGCAGGCGGTCGGTCATGCGCACCGCGTTCACGTCATGGGGCGCGAGTTGGTCGGCGAAGATGCCGGCGAACAACATCAACACGACCACGCCGCCGAACACCGCCCCGGCCGGCTTCCGGCGCACCAGCTCGCCCAGAAACGCAATGCAACCGGTGCCGCGCCGCGCCGGTTGTTGGGCGCTACTCATGGCGCACTCGCGGGTCGAGCCACGAGTAGGTTATGTCGGTGAGCAGATTGACCAGCACGACCACCGCGGCAAATACCACGTTGATGCCCGATACGAGCGGGTAGTCCCGCCGCCCCACGGCGTCTACCAGCAGGCGGCCCATGCCGGGCAACTGGAAGATCTCCTCCACGATCACCGCCCCGCCGATCACGATCGGAAGCTGCGCCGCGACATGCGTGAGCACCGGGATAGTGGCGTTCTTCACCGCGTGCCGGATCACCACCAAGCGCTCGCCGAGGCCCTTGGACCAGGCCGTGCGGATGTAGTCGGCGCGCAGCACTTCCAGCATCATGGTGCGCGTCATCCGCATGCTCAGGCCGGCCAGGGCGGTGCCCAGGATCACCGCCGGCAGCAGGACGTGGCCCAGGTGGCCGAACGGATCCTCGACAATGGGATTGAGCTCGATCGACGGCGCCCAGCCCCACCACACCGAGGGGTAGATCATGATCATCGTCCCGGTCCAGAACGGCGGCACCGAAACGAGGATGATCGCCAGCGAACGCGCCAGGTAGTCCGCCACGCTGTCCTGGCGCACAGCGGAGTAGATTCCGACCGGCAGAGACACCAGCAGGCTGACGATGATGGCCATCGCGCCCAGTTCCAGCGTCACCCCGATCCGCTGCCGGATCAGCACCCCTACCGGTTCGATCGCCATCAGCGGATCCCCGAAATCGCCGCGCAGCACGATGTCGCCGAGCCAGTGCAGGTACTGGACGTGGAGTGGACGATCCAAGCCGAGCGCCGCCTCCAAAGCTTCGCGGGAGGGCATATTGGAGCGGCTGCTCACCGACATCTGCGCGAACATCACGTCGATCACGTCGCCCGGGATCAGCCGTACCGACAGGAACACGATGACGCTGACGATCAGCATCGTCGGGATCAGCAGAAGTACGCGTCTGAGGATATAGGTATACATCGGCGCACGCGCCGCGGATCAGGGGGCTCGGAAAAGTGCAGCCGTCATCCCGCGATCGGGTGCGGGATGACGGCCCTGATACTGCACTGGCCCGTTGGCGGCGACGCAGCCGGTGTATCCGATCGCACCCTCTACGTCCCCCACCAGGATCGAACCTCAGTGCCCCATCGACTCCTTGAGGGCCTGGTCGACCCACACCCGGGCAAACACGTGGCCGAAGCCGTAGTCGGTGCCCAGGCGGAACTCGCCGCGGTAGCTCTTCAGCCACGGCCACCATACGCGGTAGTTGCCGTTCATGGCCAGCGGAATGAGCCAGTGCTCGGTCATGACGCGGTCGTTGGTTGCCGTCAGGTTGGCCACGTAGTCGTCGATCTCCCCGGAGGCGAGTCCGGCCGTGTAGGTCATGTCGTAGGTCTCGTCGTCATGGCGCCCGATGTTCCACGGGAACGGATCGCCGCCGCGGCCGAAGAAGTGGTTCATCGACCCGTCGACGCCGGGATAGGCGGCCCCGAACCCCTTCGGCGCCATCTGCTCGAGCTGGCCGCCCATCACGTGTTCATTGTAGGCGGTCGGCTCCATGGTCTTGATCTCCATCTCCACCCCGATGTCGGCAAAGTAGCTCTGCGCGATGCGGAACAGGTCCAGATCGTCCTCGGAGCTGATCACCAGGCTGGTCTTGAACCCGTCGGGATAGCCGGCTTCCGCCAGCAGTTCGCGCGCCCGCTCCGGATTGTACTGGAACGCCTGCTGGACCCGCTCCGGCATCTCGTCGAACGGGGTGTAGTACCCCGGCACGCAGGACCAGCACACGAAGTTGTCGTCCATGAGCGAGTTCAGCACACCGCCGCCCCAGGTCGCCGCCAGCTCGTCGCGATTGATCGCCATCTGCAGCGCCTCGCGCACCCGGATATCGGGATAGAACGGCTCCGCGCCGTGGCGCATGACGATGCTCTGGCCGGCCATCGCGAACTGCTTGTACTTGAGATCAGGATTGGTTTTCTCCAGGCTGTCCCGCTCCTCCCACGTCACCCCGACGTCGGTGAAGTTCAGCGGGCCGAGCACGTCGATCTGGGCGGAGCGCAGGGCTGCCAGCTTGGTAGCCTTGTCCGCGATGAAGATCTGCTTGTACTCGTCGACATAGGGAAGCTGGAACTGCTGATCCGGGAACAGCTCGTCATGGCCCCAGTAGTTGGGATTCCTCACCCAGGTCAGCGAGGTGCCGGGGTTGTGATCCTCGATCATGAACGGACCGGTGCCGCGGAAGTTGGTCAGCACCTTGCTGTCCTCGCCGAATTCCTCGATCACTTCGCGCGGCGGACCGATCGTGTCGGCCCAGCCGGCGACGAGAAACAAGTACAGCACGAACGCGTTGGCCGGGTGCTTGAACTCCACGGTGTACTTGTCCGTGGCCTCGACCGACTCCATGGTCTCGAAGAACGTGTGGCCGTTGAACGGCGACTTCTCGAACACGCCCCCGACCCCGTAGATGCGCTGGAAGTGGTAGACGACGTCGTCCGCCACGAACTCGCGTCCGTTGACCGGCGGCAGGTCGTGCCAGTGGACTCCCTGGCGCAGGTGGAAGATGGTCGTGTTAACGTCCGGCTGCTCCCAGCTCACCGCCAGGCCCGGTCCCGCCGTGCCCGGTGACCACCAGGCCGAGTAGTCTTCCTTGCTGCGGTCCGCCGCCCAGTCGTTCGCTCCCAGCCGTTCGGAACAGGCCGAGGACGCGCCGATGTTCGTCATCAAACCGACTCTTCGCTAAGGCCGAGTTCGTAAATCAATGATCGTGCTCGACTTAGCCGTTGCGCGGTTGCCTTTAGTGGCTTCCGTACCTTGGTCTCCTCAATTGCCTGTTCCTTGTAGCCTCCCTCATCGCGCAAAAAGACAATCGTAGCCGCGATCTCGAGAACGATATCCGACGCCTCGTTATCCAGTATCCCACGCAGTCGAAGAGCATCTTTGATAGCCAAGCTTCCTATCCGTTCCGGTTCGCCTGAAGACTCCTTCAACCTGAAGGTTGCATACGACACACCGTATCTTCCCGGCATCTCTTTGATCTCGATCAGACCCTCCGCGCGTGCATCGGTCAAGCCGTCGGCAAGATCGAAGGAATATGGACCGTAGTGGTGGTAGACGAAGTTTAGTCCGAAGTCACCGCCGCAACGGTGCAGGAGATAGGTGCGTTTCTGCAAGCGCGTCCTACCAACCACTTGGCCTCCATGAAGCGCGATCAAGTTGACTGCAAGTTCTGTAGCGTTCAATGTCTCAATCCCTCCACGATCTTGAGAATCTCTCCGGCTTTCGCCGAATTCGGAGCGTATACACGCCGAATCTGTTCTTCGTTCTGAAGGCTGGCAACGATCCTGGATATGCTGGCGATATCTTTCGGTTCACTGTTGTCGGTCTTCACCAGTACCTTGTTGAGCGCCGAGGGATCTTCAAAATTGTATCATCTGTACGGCGTAACCGTTGAATCGTCGAAGATCAGATCGTCACGCCATTCGAATCGAGGATTCACTCAACTCACGCCGAAAACGGAGATACAGATTTCCACCCGACTCCTCACGGGCTCCGATGTCAAGTTGATCTTAGGAGATAGCGTAGCAGATCAGCCCGTGGACCGGATCCCGGATGCGTTGTGCCCAACGTAGCGTTGTGTCCAATGTAGATGATCGCTCACGATTCGACCGTAGTCAGGTCGACATTCGCCCAAACACATGCGGCTCACCCGATGGCAGAGCTTATAGGAATCGAATCGTCCTTGCATACTGTGACGAAGCAGCGCTGGCGCCGCAAGTCCATGGGACGCCTATGGGACGCCGTGCGAGTACCTGAGTAGCTCGTCGCGGTGTGCAGGCTATGAGCTCTCGCAACTCGTCGCTCGTCATGTTCATGTCTACAAGGACGACGCCGACACGGCTCGTACTGAGCCGCCCCTCCGTTCCTCCATGGTAGCACGGCCAAGGCGTGGCGTGTGCACTGCGACTGCGACGATGGCATGCGCTCGTACATACCGACAACATACAGACAAATGTCTGTATGTGGCAAGCTGCTCTTCCACGGCGGCACCGTCGGGCGCGGCGGCGGACCCACCGCGGAGGCGATCCTGGCGCAGCCCTGGGGCACCATCAAGATCACCGAGCAGGGCGAGGTGGCGGCGGACAAATACGGCCTGCCGCGCTTGGCGCGCGACAACCTGGAACTGACCCTGGCGGCTTCCATTGAGGCCACCATGCGGCACCGTAGCGCCGAGCGCCCGGCCGCCGACCTGGAACGCTGGAACTCCGCCATGGAGATCGCCTCGTCGGCGGCGTATGCCGCGTATCGGGACCTGGTCGAGCACCCCTCGCTGGTGCCCTACTTCCTGGCCGCCAGCCCGGTGCAGGAGCTGGCGTCGCTCAAGATCGGCTCGCGCCCGTCACGGCGGCCAGGCACCGGCGCCGGCATCGACGGCATGCGCGCCATCCCGTGGGTGTTCGGCTGGACCCAGACCCGGCAGGTGGTGCCCGGCTGGTACGGGGTGGGCAGCGGGCTGGCGGCCGCACGCGCGGCGGGGGTCGACTGCCTGACCGAGATGTACGAGCGCTGGCCGTTCTTCCGCATGTTCCTGTCCAACGTGGAGATGGTCCTGGCCAAGACCGACCTGGTCACCGCCAAACGCTACGTAGACGCCCTGGTGCCGCCCGCCCACCGCCGCATCTTCGAGCTGATCGCCGCCGAGCACGAGCGCACGGTGCGCGAGGTGCTGGCCACCACCGACAAGCCCGCCCTGCTGGCCGACTACCCGGTGCTGAAGCGCACCCTGGATGTGCGCTCCGCCTACCTGGAGCCGCTCCACCTGCTGCAGATCGTCCTCCTGTTGCGCCACCGCGCCGCCGCCGAAGTGGACCCGCGCGTCGAACGCGCCATCCTGCTCACCGTCAACGGCCTCGCCGCCGGCCTCCGCAACACCGGCTAGCGCGCTCTCGCGGAGCACACGGAGCATCGGCAACTTGAAACACCGGCACAAATCAGGCAACTTGAATCCATCAACCAGCCTGGATGGTTCAATGAGCACGGTTCTTGACGACGTTACGAATGAGAAAATCGACGCACAGCACATCCGGCGACGCGTCGCGGACTGGCACACTCGCTTGCAAGCGCTTTATGACACGATCGGCGGTTGGCTGCCCGAGGGGTGGACCGCCCACGAGGGTGCGCCCGTACGCATGCATGAAGAACTGATGCGTGAGTCGGGTGTCGAACCGAAACAGGTACCGACTCTCGAACTCGTCAGCCAGACGGGCGAAGTGGCCAAGTTGGAGCCGCGTGCACTATGGGTCATTGGCTGCAACGGCCGTGTCGATCTGAAGCGGGACAACCATCATTATCTCATTGTCGATCTCGCCGAGAACTTCGAAGGCGCGGACTGGCAGGCAGCTCGTGCCGACCGGCGCGACGAGCGCAAACCCGTTACACGTGACTGGCTCGTCAGCGCCCTACATGAGTGATCTGCGTGCAATCGCAGACCTGTATGCCGAAGTCGACCACTCCCTGGAAGCCTTGCGCGACAACACCGTTGCCGATGAGGAGTCCTAATCTCATCCAGGCATCGCTGGCGCGCAATTGAACCCGCTATTGCTCAGCGTCATCTTCACCGCCGCGTCCGCTCACAGCAGATAGGTGACGCAGCGGCTGTTGGCATCGGTTGTACGCTACGCGCCTCACGTACATGCCCACACTTTGGTCGCTGCATCGGTTCACCCGGCATGTCGCCGCTCGCGGTCAGGGGCCGTTCCGCCGAGCAGGCGGGTCAGGCCGATGGTGCCGTCGATGCCGGCCAGCAGGAATACCGCGGCGTAGTCGATCAGGGGGATGCGCAGCACTTCGCTCAGCCGGGCCCAGCCGAACGGGCCGTACACGGCCAGCGCGCCGACCACATAGGCCGCCAGCACCACGCCGGGCACCCAACGCGGCCAGCCTAGGCCGTGCATCTGGGTGATCACGAAGATGCCGCCGAACCCGAACGCCCACATCGGCGACATGCCCTCGCCCTGAATGATTGCCACCAGGAGATGGTCCTGGCCAAGACCGACCTGATCACCGCCAAACGCTATGTGCCCGCCCTGCTGGCCGACTACCCGGTGCTGAAGCGCACCCTGGACGTACGCTCCGCCTACCTGGAGCCGCTCCACCTGCTGCAGATCGTCCTCCTGCAGCGCCACCGCGCCGCCGCCGCAGTGGACCCGCGCCTCGAACGCGCCATCCTGCCCACCGTCAACGGCCTCGCCGCCGGCCTCCGCAACACCGGCTAGTAGGTCACTCGTATAGAGGCACGCCGACAAAACCAAATCGGACTGACCCAGGTTATCTCGCTGTCATGTATCTTGTACTTACCCCAGAATAAGCGATAAAGGGTGGATCGGACAGGGGAGTGACCAGGATCTGGCAGAATTGGCACGTTTACACGCGCTTTTCGATGTGGAAATGCGGCTCGGACATCATTCCTAGGGCGAATAGATTGCCAACCCGATAATGAACAGGGTCACGTCAACATGCGGCGGTAGAATCGACTTTCTGTGGCAGTCTCGGGGCGCACCTCTCCGTGCCACGAGACTAACAAGAGCAGCCGTCTAGACCGGGAGCGCAGCGAGCCGGGAGAACGCTTTACCGAACCTCTGATAGTACTCACCCGCAGGCAGTTTGAGCAGCACGCCACGCCCAGTCGTTGCCACCATCCCCGCTTGGCATATCCACAGATACAAAAAGCGCTTGAAACGCAGCACCGCTCCATCGCCTAGCTGAAGCAGATTCAGCATCCAGGTCTTCAGGTTCCAGGCCAGCGCAGCGATCAGAAAGTATGCTCGGTTGGCCGCCAGAAATCCGGTCGGGACATGGGACAGTCCCAACCCATGCTTGAAGTCCTTAATCAGATTCTCTTGGTTGCCTCGCCCCTGCGCGATGCGCAGCACCGCAGTGTTGCTGCGCGTCGAGTTGGTCACCACGATCCAGTAGGCGTACTTCCTCATGCCATCGTCCAGGTACAATTGCTTGTCATCCTTGTCGATGATCGGCGTCCGCTTGATCACGAACCGGTACGGCTCACTCCAACTGTCAGGGCGAAATACCATCGACGCTATCTCGGGCTTGCCTTTGAACCAGCTCTTCGGCCGGCGCTCTATGGTGATCTTCCGCTTCAGGTTCTCCCGCCGCTTGCGCCGGCGCCCGCTGCGCCCCCCTCTGCTTAACTCGTTGGCCTGAAATGGGTTCCATGCGCTTGCCGGGAGCGCATGCACGGCCTTCATCACATTCGCGTGCTTCTTGGCCACGATGAAGAACTCTACTCCCCGAGCCGCGCAGATCTGCACCAGTTTCTGGTCATAGTAGCCACTGTCGGCGCGCATCCGCAGCGCCCGAAAGTGTTCCCCCACCCGCTTGATCATTCCCGGTAGTACGTCCTGGCTGCCGTAGCTGGTGTGCCGGTAGCCTTCCCGCAGATCCATATAGAGCAGGTCACCGGTCTCCGCCAGCGGTAGGGTCGAGGACTGGCGCGCCGCCTGTAGGGTCCAGTGAATCCGGCCCCACTGGTCACGTTTCCAGCCCCCGCCTCGTCAAACGCAGCATGCGGATTTCCCGCACTACGCTTTCCTGCCTGCTTCGCGTCAAGGGTTATGTGGCCGTTCGCGTCGGGAGCGCTTTCAGAGCAGCCCATAGCAGCCGCGTCCTACTCCACCTCTTCCAACCGTGCCCCCAGTGTTTCCGCTGGGTTCAGCCTTCTCCTTCACGTATATCCTCTGTCTCAGGTCCCGCAGTTCATCGGCGCCTTTATCATCTCGCCTCTGCCTCCCTTGTTGCCAAAGTCATTACAGACAGCGGGGCCGCTTCCCTCCACCGGCGTTACCCGGCTTCCCTGGTACTACCAACCCCTCCGCCACCCTCTCGCCTGTCAGCCGACTTCCCGGTGCTCCCGGTTATACGGCCTACCTTTGCTCCGCCGATTTCTCGCCGGGGCGAGGAGGGCTTCTCCAGTTGCTTAGCGCGTCCTCGTCACCGTGCCGTCGCTACCACCCCGCCAGAGTGTCACAGCGCTTCAGCCAGTCTGCGCTACGCCATGCCGCCTTCGTCCTACGGAAACGGACTCGGCCTCCGGATCTAATGTGTTCTCGAGGCTACCTGTGCGTTCACTCTCGTTACGGCCCGGTAACTCGCCGACCACCCTTTACGGTGGCCGTGTCAATGGGCTTCAGGTCATCGGTCTCCCTCCTCCCTGCCATCCAAGCTACGGGGCTCTGGCTCTTACCCCGGCGGGTCTGTTCCCCCGCTGAACGCGCCAGCCTTTGCTGGACGCACTCCCGTACAGCACGCTATAGCTCCACGTGTTGTTGTAGGCGAAGTCCGCTCCTTCTTTCTTTTCCCCATACACTTCATGAATCGACGAGTCCAGGTCGATGGTAGCCACCTCACGTCGCACCCGCGGCAGCATGGCGAACGACTGCTGTTGCAGGTCCTCCCCCACCTCACGTAACTCGCTGAGCGCTACCGCATTCCGATCCTCACCAAAGCGCGCCAGAAAGTCACCTGTCGTGGTCGCATGCGGAATCCGCTCGGTACCCAGTAGCCGCTTTGCTCCCTGATCGTCTCGGAACCGGTTGATGTCGCTGAGCGTGCTCCCCCCCGTCAGCATATTGTAGATCATGGTCAGGATGTGATCGGACTCCGTATACCACTTGCAACGGCGCAACACGCGGACCGCTGCATCGATCGCAGGGGCCACCCCCAGGCGCTCTACGAGCTGTCGTATAATGGCCAACCCAGACCAGCTCACCAGCGGAGCGCCGCGGTGCTCGGCGACCTGTATCGGTGGATACGAGAATTCCGGTTGACAAGAATCGTCAGTATGGTAATCTGGTGACTGTATCAATTTGGGTCCTCCTTGGTGTTTGACGGGAACGTGTTTAGATACTTTCCACTAAAGCACTTGGGAGGATCTTTTTCAACCCATTAGGAGCCGAATCGCTTATTTAGGGACTTACCACTTCTACCAAGCCCACCGATTGCGTACACTGAACGACATGGTGGCCGTGTCAATTCCCACGGAAGTGTTCACATGAAAACCGAGACTGCGAATCAGCACATCAAGATCACTCCGGGAATGTGCGGGGGAAAACCTCGCATAGCGGGACATCGGATTACAGTTGCGAACATCGTGATCTGGCATGAACGTCTTGGCAAGAGCGCCGATGAGATCGCCACCGATTACAATCTGACTCTAGCCGACGTATATGCGGCCCTAGCCTACTACTTCGATCATCGTGAAGCAATTGACGAGTCCATCGCGGAGAGCAAGGCGTTAATTGCCAGCTTGCGCAAAAAGAACGTTTCCCAACTCGCCGAGAGACTTCAGGAACCAACCAACCGTGGCGAGAATCCGGTTTTACACGGATGAACAGGTTGCAAGGGCAGTGGTCAGGGGCCTTCGTCGGCGCGGCGTGGATGTCCTGACTGTTCCAGAGGCAGGAACCCTGGGGGTCACGGATGCGGACCAGTTGCAACGTGCGAGAGACGAAGATCGGGTCATCTTCACCCAAGACGACGATTTCCTTCGCTTGGCGGCAGAAGGAGCAGATCATGCGGGAATCGTGTATGCGAGCCAGGAGCGTGGTGTTGGCGAGATCATTCGCGGATTGATGGTGATCCATGCAGTGCTGGAAGCTGAGGAGATGACAGGTCGCGTGGAATATCTGTGAGCCGAGGTACTGGTTTTCCTGCTGGCGCAGCCAATGCCGTCGACTCCGTCCTGCTCGAGGTTACCGTGCGAGAGGCACCCTCGCATACGTCAGCGCATACGCTGCAGGAACCACCAGTGGTGCCCCTCCAGGTCACGCGCCTCGTAGCTGCGGTCCACCCAGTAACCGTCGCCGTAGTCCTGCGTGGCCGGCTCAACCGTGATCGCCGCTCCGGCCGCGCGCGCCCGCTCGCAGTGGGCATCGACGTCTTCGACGTACACGGCCAGCGATTGCGTGTTGGCGCCGGCGACCGCCAGCGGAGACCGCGGGTAGGTCCGGTCCGGGTGCAGGCCCACCTGCCCTACCATGATGAGTCCGCCGTCCAGGACGAGCTGCGAATGGACGATCTGCCCTGCGTCGTTCGCGATCCTCTCCCGCACGGCGAAGCCAAAGGCGCGGGTCAACCAGTCGATCGCGGCCGCCGCGTCGTTGTAGAACACGGCGGGAGCAATTCTCGGCCAGCCGTCAGGCGGATTCTTCATATCACCTCCGTCGTATTTCCGAACGTCAAGTAACCACCAAGGTCCGGGAAGCTGACGTCGTATGTGTATGCGCCGTCTGCGCGATCGCGTGCGATCACCGCCGGGGAACAGATCATCGAACCCCCGCCTCTCTCCGTGTTCCGCCGAGCAGGCGGGTCAGACCGATGATGCCGCCGATGATGCCGGCCAGCAGGAATACCGCGGCGTAGTCGATCAGGGGGATGCGCAGCACCT
This sequence comes from Spirochaetia bacterium, assembly GCA_965262935.1. GTDB lineage: Bacteria > Spirochaetota > Spirochaetia > SZUA-6 > Bin103 > Bin103. The sequence goes on from OZ253572.1 coordinate 5,916,116, forward strand.
CGCTCAGCCGGGCCCAGCCGAACGGGCCATACACGGCCAGCGCGCCGGCCACGTAGGCCGCCAGCACCACGCCGCGCAGCCAGCGCGGCCAGCCCAGGCCGTGCATCTGGGTGATCACGACGATGCCGCCGAACCCGAACGCGAACATCGGCCACATGCCCTCGCCCTGCATGATCGCCACCAGCGTGCCGTGGGCCAGCACCGCCACCTCCAGCACCAGCGTCCACCAGCGGTTCACGTGCGCGCGGGTGAACAGCAGGCTGCCCTGCAGCATCAGGAGAAACATGTACAGGAACCCGGTCAGGTGCCCGCTGGTGGCCTCCATCGGGTGATACCAGAACGTGTAGATGATCGCCCACGCGAAATAGTAGCCGTGGTAGCGGCGGGCGGCTTCGGTGAGCCGGCGCGGGAAGCCGATCTTCTTGCCGAAGAACAGCCCGCGGCGCGGGTTCTCGATCAGCAGTACCCAGACCAGCATCACCACCACCGACCCGAGCGCACTCCAGATGGAGACATCCTGCGCCAGCCCGTCGTACCAGAGATGGGTCTGCACCAGGTGCAACACGATGAACAACCCGTTCACCCCCAGGGCCAGGTAGTTCACGGACCGCAGCGAGGTGCTGTAGCGCGGCCGGCTGCGCCCGGCGGTACGTTGCGCGTAGGCGATCAGCGCCCAGAACGACACTTGGTGCAACAGGTAGAAGCCCCACGCCGTCATCCGGCTGGCCGTGGTCGGCTCGATCAGCTTCCAGTAGTACTAGGACGCACCGGCGTCGGCGGCGTGCGGAACGGCAGCCAGCCATCCCCCGAGCAGCCAAGTCAGGCCCGTGAACGCCAGGCTGGCGGCGGTCCCGATCGCCAGAACCCGGTACGCCGAGACCGGCGCCCGCTCCCGGCTCGCCTCCCCGCGTGCGCCCCGTCGCATATGAATCGGCCAGCCCTTATCGCGGCATGGTCCCATTCACCGGTAACGCGGTGAACTGTTCAGCGAATCTGGTCGAGGGGCGGTGCACAGGCGTCGCGCTACAATTCGTTCCTCGCCCGACTTCAGCGTCTCGGGTCGATGAGCACGTTGCGGCGGTCCGCCGTATGGCGATGCGCGAATCGCCGTTCAACGGCCCTACCATGACGACAGCCGCCGCTCGGGATCCACATCGGCACGAACAAGCGGCGCGAGATCTGGATACGCGCGTTGCCACTTGCGTTTGCCTGACACGTTCGCCGCAGCCGATGAGGACGACGCGATAAGCTTCTGAGCGATATGGGCTGCCTGCGCCTCCCGGCGAGCCACGTCGCCGTCGCCGGAGGCAAGAAACAGGACCACCGCCGCCAGCAGCCCCATGATCTTTTCTTCCCCAACTTCAACCTCCGGCCGCTACCACTCTCGGGGCTTGAGTACCCGCGCAGAGCCCAGACCAACTCCGGCACGCCGACACCAGTTCCGTGCACTGTGGACCACTGAGCCCCTTTCCGCCGCTGAACGCGGCCAGCGACACGCCCATAGTGGTGAGTTCGGGTCAGGTTAGAGAGCGGCGGCGGCAACTATGACAAGCACGCCACGCTCGGTAGCTCCGATCACCATCTCGGTGAGCTGTTACCTGCTCTGGCTACCAGGGAAGGAGACTACCGTTAATATACGCTTGGCACGCCGATCCGCCTTGCCAAGCACTCACCGGATTTGACCAGCAAATCCACAAGGTCTTCACACGCGCTGGCTGCTGTGTACATCGCCTCCACCGCCTCCGCGGCATCAGGCTGCCACCGAGCATCGTGAGGGTGCCACTCGCGCTGTTCAGGATATGCACCCCGAGCTGCCGACAACCGACTGTGCCAACTCCGGATTGTAGTCGAACCCACCGACACTACCGAGGCCGCCGTCTGCGCCGCGGCGCAGATTGCGTCGGCAATCGTTAGCGGGTTACTCGACCGGCAAACGAGCGATAGATTCACTGGACAGTGCGTATGAAGGAACGCTATACTGCCCTATGCTGCCGCCATTGAATTGACAAAATGACGAAATCCACCGACACCTTGACTACGCGATTTCGACTGCGCTTGTGTATACGCATCGCTCCACAATTCACCGATATGCCCGACGTATTGCGAACCGTCCTCAACGGGATAGAAGTCGTCATCACGTCCAAGGATGGCAGAGCTCCATGTGGCACTGACTGGATCGTCCTTAGAGCGGTGGGATTTCCTTCGAAAGCATCTGCGCAAGAATTCGGCACCCGCCTCAAGATGATCGTTCAACTTGCAGGCATATATGCGGGGCCAGGAGTAGATACCGGTAAGGATAATGCTACCAGTTGTGTGAGCGACGACTTCCTTAGAGAGATGGGTCTTTTGCAGCCCCGACACACAGTGGTGCCCGATATACACGGATTATGTGTCTTTCCTGATGACGGAAACAAGATGATGGCGTACACGGGCCAAGCCAGAGTAAGAGTCGAGAGCAATCCAACCCCTTTCATGAATGCTTTACGCTATCTATCTGACCAAGACACTAGGGAAACGGACATTAGTCTTGCTACAGCGACTCGATTACTTAATCATGTTCGGATGAGCCAACATCCGTTGGTACGATTCATCCTTTCGATTGTCGCGGTTGAGCCTCTCGGAAGGAGCCTCACGTGGTCTACAACTGAAAAGACATACCTGAAGCGGATCGTGAAGGCAGTCAGAGATGACAGCGATCTCGACCGAGGAAGTAAAGAGCGGATTTGCTATGCTGTTCGGAACTCACTGAGCCGTGGTCCTACCGGACTCAAACAAGGCGTCGTTAGGCGACTCGCTTGTTTGGGCCGACACGACCTCAAGGATGAATGGAAGGAATTATATGATGAGCGAAGCGCACTCGTTCACGGACGCAAAGATTACGACGTTGACGAAGTCGTCCGGTTGGCTGACCGAGCCAGCATACTCGCTAGAACATTGGTTTTGGCAGCTCTGAACGAGCAAGGAATCAGACCGCCGTCACATACGGACCTCAGTCGCGGCGATTATATCATAGGCATGTCCTGAGCAAGAAAGTGTGCGTCGTCAGAGTAATCCCAAGCTTGACAACCCCAGATCGCGACTTCCTGCGCAATCCCGTCGTACCAGAGAAGGGTCGACACCCGGTGCAACACGACGAAGAAGCGGTTGACCCTCAGGACCAGGTAGTTGGTGGAGCGCAGCGAATTGCTGTTCCGGGGCCGGCTCCCCGGGGCGATACGCGGCGCGGAGGCGATCAGCGCCCAGAACGAGACTGGTGCAGCAAGTAGAACCCCATGCCGTCACGCGGCTGGCCGCGGTCCGATCGAGGAGCTTCCAGTAGTACCAAGAACACACCGGTATCGGGGGCATGAGGATGTCAGCCAGACGCTCTCCCAACTGCCAGAAGAGAAGCGTTAACGTCAGGCTGGCAGTGGCGCCGATCGCCAGGATCTCGTACGCCGATACCGGAGCCCGCTCCCGGCTCGCCCTCCCGCCGCTGCCCCGCCATACCAATCAGTGTCCAGACCGCACCTAAATGACGTCAACGGCTCCTACACTCTCGCGTGATTGACAACTGCAGAAAAAGAGGTGAGACTTCCGACCAGTAGGCATACAAATGTCCACCCTACAGAAATTCCCACGATCAATTCCTCCGCGCCGAATCCGCTCTTCACCCTCGAACGTGTTGACCTTCTCGCATCCTACCGAGTCATCACCACCTGTGCGGTACGTACTGCCTTCATTTTTCCCAGACAACCATCATGGTGACCACAATGTCGAACGTCTTCATTAGTCACGCGCACGGAGACTCAGCGTTCGTAAGTAAGTTGGCTAACGACTTGAACCATCGGGGTTTGACAATCTGGTCCGCTGACCAAGAACTAGAACCCGGAGATCGTTGGGCTCCCGTGATCGAAAAAGCCATTCATAATGCGGACACCTTTCTCGTTGTACTGTCCGACAAATCGGAAGATAGCGACTGGATGAGAACCGAAGTTGCACTGGCACTCTCTCAAGATAAACGTGTTGTCCCGATATATGTGACAGAACAACCAGATGTTCCTTACATCCTGACCGCTATCCAAGGTGTTGATCTTTCCGATCCACGAAAGTATGGGGTCACCATCGATAGATTGGCTGCCCTGTTGTCAAAAAAAGAGAAACACGTCGAATCACATGATGATGCCGAAATTGGCGTTCGACTTCTCAAAGCTAGACTAGATTCAATAATGCTCGAACACGAAAAACTAACTCTTGAGCGTACAAGGAGAATTAATGGGCGCTTCCTGGCAGTAAGCGTCGCCCTTATAGCGTCAATCGCTTCCGTCGGTGGTGTATTCCTTACAATTTCCGACATCGCTAGTGATTGGAAACCCTTAGTCTTTTCAATAGTTGGGGCCGTCACGGGTGGCGCAGCAAGTGCGCTATTACGCGTCTTTGTTCGGGCACGACGCCGCACCGAGGGCGACCAGTGAGGGCACCCACTGTAACGGCGTAACACTTCTACGAACTGAGGAACGGCTTCGCCAAGAGCGCGAGACATTCGACCAACGAAAGAAACAAGAGGCACAGTGGTTCGCCTTGAGGCTCCTCATGGGTTACATTGCGGCACTACTACTTCCGGCGATCGCAGTTGCGTGTGGAATTGTTGTATTTGGTCATCAGAACTTTGACACGTTTGTCACAAGAGCTGCTTCGGCAACGTTGTTTGTGGATGTGTTGGGTTTGCTTATCACTGTGTGGAAGGTTGTGTTCCGCAGCAGTACAGTCACAAAATTGGAGCCGATTACGTCGACTGGGCTCTCAGAACAACCGCAGACAGTCGCGTCGCGATAGCATGCGGTCTGTCAAATCACTCCTGCAATCCAGGCATCGGCGTCGTTTCCTGACTTCAGGATTGCAGCATTAGCATGCCGCAGATCGGCAATGGGCTTTCGAACGTTTCGAATTGCGAATATTGTGACATTCCTATTGCTCCAGAATATCCTTGAGGGTCCGGATTGACGGCAACTGGTCGGCGGGTGGGAGGAATTCGGGGGGTTTGAATAGGGGATTGCCGGGCGACCAGAGCTCTACGCTTTCGGAGTGCTCCTCGTAGTAGGCGGGGTCGGTGGTGGCGCGCACCGGCTCGGTCATTCCCGGCGCCAACAGGCCGTATTCGCGGTGTCCGAGTTGCTGTATCTCGGTGCCCTGGGGCATCAGGTCGGGAGAGGCGATTACGCGGTCGAGGTCGTCCATGGTGATGGGCGATGGGGGCCGCTCCGGTATGGTGAGATCGTCGCTCAGTACGGCGTCGATGTCGAAGCCGTCGCCGGCTTGGGCCTCAATGGCGCGGCGTTCTATGGCAGCGACGAGGTCAGCACTGCTCTCGCCTGGGTGCATGGACTCGGGCAGCACGGCCCTGGCGATGGCCTGCGGCAGTTCGGCCAGGATCGGCTGCAGGCGACCGACCACGGTCTCGAACAAGCCGATACGCTTTCTGAGAGCACGGTATACGTCGGTCTCGACCGTGCCGTCGTAGTGCAGGTTGACGATGCGTATGGTGGCGTGGGTCTGACCGACACGGTCGATGCGACCGATCCGTTGCTCGACCCGCATCGGGTTCCACGGCATGTCGTAGTTGATCACCGCGCCGCAGAACTGGAAGTTCAGTCCCTCGGCGGCGGCGTCGGTGCACAGCAGGATGTCGGCCTCACGGTCGCGGAAACGACGCTTGGCTTCGTCTCGGCCAATGATGCGCCACGTACCGTCCGAGGACGGGATCTCCCCGCCGCGGCCGGAGAAACACATCAGGCGCCCGCTGCCACCGGTGCCCAGTTGGTCACGCAGGAAGTCCATCGTGTCGGTGTACTGGGTGAACACCATCACCTGCTGGTAACCGTCGCGGTGCAACTCGGCGAGGGTCCCCCGCAGGCGCTCGCACTTGCTGTCCGGCGGCAACATCCGGACGCGGGCGAGGAGATGCTCGATGTCTACCCGTTCCTCGGCGGCCAAGGCTTGCCGCTCGCGCTCCGCAACATCATCGGCGTCGAGCGGCTCATCTGCCGTTTCGTCATCCGGCGCATCTTCGTCGAGACCGGACACGGACGGGCCGGCGCCTCTCCTGATCATCGCAAGATGCCGCTCCAGAGTCGTACGCAGCGCCTGGAAGCTGCTGGCAAGCCTGCGCCGATAGATCGTCATCACAAACCCGACCGCCGACCGCTCCGTGGCCGTCGCCTGATTCCAAGTTCCGGCGATATAGGCCTCCACTGCCGCATAGAGTTCCCGCTCGTCGGCGGTCATCTCGATGAAGCGATCATCGACCTGTCGTTGCGCGATCGGGATCGAGAGCATCCCGGCCTCGAAGTAGCGGCGCAGCAGCGCGCGCGTATGGCGTGAGATCAGATGCCGGATCGGCGTATGGGCACGCAGGATGTCCAGGGCAGCGCGCCGTTCGGGGGTCTCCAGCCGCCGGCGCGGTATACCCGCCTCATCGCGCAGGGCACGGAGCACCTTGTTGGTCTTCAACCGCGACAGACCGGTCAGACGAGCCGCATCCTCCGGGTCGGCGGCGCCATATGCGCGTTCGACCGCCTGGAACATCCACGCCATGCGGTCCAGCGCCTCCGGCGGCGGGTTCGGCTGCGCAACATCGTCGAAGAAGCGGAGAAACGCCTCGTCCGTCCATTCCGGCGGCAGCCCCAGCAGGCTCAACAGATCCCACACTTCGACGGGATGCACCTGCATCGGGGTGGCGGTCAGCAATACGAGCCCCTCGGTACGCTCCATGAGTCCCCGCATCAGGCGCAACAAGGCGTTCGCGCCGCCCTCGCGGGCTGAACCTGCCGCGCGCCGACGCGCATGATGAGCCTCGTCGAGCACGACCAGATCCCACGGCTCAGCGTCCTGCAGGAGTACGGCCGCCCGATCACGGCGCCGCAGCAGGTGGCTGGACACGATCACGACCGGTTCGCGGTGCCACTCCCGGGGGTCGACCTCGCGTTCGTAAGCCTCGCGCAGAGCGGGCGAGCGATACCACGACAGTTTGCGGCCGTCGTAGATCGGCCAGTTGAGATTGAATTTCTCGCGCAACTCGATCTGCCACTGCCGCAGCACCGCCTTTGGAGCCAGGATCAGAATTCGCCGCGCCCGGCCCGCCAGCCACGCCTGCCGCAGCAGCATTCCCGCCTGGATGGTCTTGCCGAGGCCCACCTCGTCGGCGATCAGAAGTTTCGGCGGCCACTGCGCATACAAGCGTTCGAATGCCCGTACCTGATGCGGCCAGGGCGTGACGGCGGCCGTTGCTTCCCCGACACGGGAGCCGTAGCTCTGTGCAGGCGCCTCGCGGATGAATGTCCAGACCAGAGCCCGCCGATCGACCGCCGGAGTCAGAGCGGCTGGGTCGAGCACCGGAGTACTGGGTTGCGGGTCCTTCTCATGATCCCGCGGCTTCGACTCCTGCGCCTTCAGGCGTGCCGGCAGATCGTCGGAAGGCATGAACCTCATCAAATCGCGGCGCACCGCCTCGGGCACATCGAGCACGATCACCCGTGCGGATCGACCGGCCCAGAGCCGCGCGAAGTTTCCCTCTTCGTGCGCGACGCGTTCCGGCTCCGTTCCCCAACTGGTATAGACGTTGATGCTCTCCCAGTTGTGGCGCCAGCCGGCCGGGGTTTCGTTCAAGCTCCCATTCCAGGCGATCCGGTGACCGCCATGGTCCTGGATGATGCCCGCTTTCTCATGAAAGATTCCGTCGCTCGGGATCGGCGTGCGGTCGGACGCGCACGGGACCGCCACCTTCACCGAGAGATAACCGCGCGCGATCATCCAGGAGAGCAGTTCGAGGGCGCCGGCCGCCACCGCATCAAGAGGAGTGAGCGGCACCGCGCACAGGTGCCGCTCTACCGTATCGCGCAACCTCTCACCGCGTTCGATGGCCGCGATCTGCGGCTGTTCGAGGGTGCAGCCGACGACCAGCCGCATATGGCCGCCGTTGCCCACCAGACCTTCGATGCCGCGCGCTGCCAAGGCAAGCGCGCCGGCACTGAAGTAGCCGGTAAGCCGATCGTAGCGCACGGCATCCTGCAGGGCCGGCACATAGAACAGTTGGACCAGGTTACCGTCGTCGGGGGTGTATTTGAGTTTCCACGTGCGATCGGTGAGCATGGTCAGCCACGGTCATCCTGCCACAGCTTGAGCTGCTCCGGCTCGTCGATGCGGTCGCGATACGCGAGGCGGTACAGGTTATAGAGCGCTTCGAAGTCGTTACCGGCCGCCGCGGCGTCGTTGCCGAGCGCTACACTCGTGAAGTTCTGAGAGAGGGGGAGCACTTCCAGCACCGCCTCGAACGCGGCGAAGAAACGCGGATCCTGCTCGACCAGGGATTCACCGAGCATCTCGCGAGCGGCGGCCAGCGAGCGCGCCCGCGCCCGGTTGGCGGCATGGTGAAGGACATCGATCATGCCGCGCGAGCCATCCACCGGCCCCAGCGCCCCGGTGGCGGCACGGCGCGCGCTGTCCCAGAGCCGCAAGTCGCTGCCCTTCTTTTCGGCGAGACGCCCAACGATGTCGCGGTCCGGGTCGACGCCCACCGCGCGGGCCAGACGCAGCCCCTCATCGTAAGGGAATACGGGCGCCCGGAACGCGTCCCATGCCAACACGAAGAACGCGGTGGCAGGATCGAGGTCCGCGTCGGCCTTGAGGTGGGTCAACTGCTCCAATCGCCAGCGCTTCACCTCGCGCCGCGCCACATCGAGGGCGTCCTCCGGCGTCACCGCGTAGGGATCCCATGCCTCATCGTAGGCCGCCCGTTGCGTACGGCGGCGTTGCTTGGGTTTCTCGCGCGGGGTGCCGCGCCGCAGTGGCCAGTCGCGGGAAAACTCCTCCAGCGCCGGTCCAAAGGAAGCGAGATACAGATCGACCCCGGTGATGCCGGCGTCCTGGAACTCTGCGACGCGCTTGCGCACGGCGCCGGCAACCCGCGGCTCGACGTCCTCCCAATACACCGTAGGTGTCTCGCGGATCACCGAGTCGCTGTCACCCTGCACACCTGCCGATTCGCCGTATGAGATGCGTGGGCGGCACACCAGAAAAATGGTGCTCTTGGCTGCCGCCTTGTCCTTGATATGCATACTGCCCTCGGCCTCGGTATTGATCGGCCAGGACGCGGTGATGGCGAAGCCGGCATCCATCAATCCCTTGGTGAGTGCGTCCCAGGCGCCGGTGGCCTTGTGCGTGAACATCAGCGTCATCAGGCCGTCGGCCTTCAGCGTCCGCCGGCACTCGGCGAAGATGGAAGCCATGCGCTCTTGATAGTCGCGTTCGGCGAGCGCCTTGGCTCCCTTCTGGTCGCGGAATCGCGCCGGATTGGCTACGGCTTCGTTGTCCTTGTCGGTCAGGTGGCTGCGGAACAACTCCGGGAACACATGACCGGCGGTACGCTTGAGCCACACATAAAAGAAATCCGACAGCTCGGCGTACATCACATTGTCGTAGTAGGGCGGATCCATCACCACCAAGTCGATAGTGCCGTCGGCGATATGGTCCAGGCTGTCGCCCGGCTTGCAGGTAATGGTGATCGGCGGCCTCGCAGGCGTGTCGCCGCCAGCGTCGGCGAACAACCCATCGGGCACGTTTTCCGCCTCGGGACGGACCAGCGTGACCAGTTCGCTTATGCACTTGGCCGTCTTGTCGATAGCCCAGCCGTAGCCGAACCCCTCAACGAGAGGCGCCATCTCAGCATAGGACCAAACAAATGCAAAATCGTGACGGTCGAAGATGGACCGCACTCGACCAGTCGTATTGTCCCAGCGTCCAGCGCGATTGTTGTAGTTCAGAAGAGTGTCAAGCGTCAGGGCCATGTATCCGTACGCCGCCCGCCGCACATCGGTGAGCCTGCCGGCCGCCCGGTCGGCTTCCAACATCTCGCGAAACACCTCGACGCCCGTGCCGTGGCAGAGGAGTTGGCGCGGTGAGAACAGGTCGCGCCACAACGGCATCCCGTATTGAATGGGCCGCTGGTCATTGCTCGCCTCGGGAAACCTCTCACTCGGCACGATGTCAAAGGCCTCCCACTCCGGCAGCTTCTCGGCCAGCCGTGCCTGAATTTCGGCGCTGTTGTCGTCCTCGGGCCGCGGCGCCCGGTAGCGACGCACCCACTTCTCCCGCGTCCTTCCTGTCTTTGTCGTGGTCAGCACCCGCTCCTTGTAGACCACCGCGAAGAGCTGATCACCCATGCGCCCCGCCTGTGCCTGCGCCTTGATCTCGTCGCCGTCGATCACCCGCCCGCAATCCGCATACGGGCATGTTCCGTCTCCGCGTGCCACCGTGCCCGCCGACTGTTCCTGCGCCGAAGTGACAATCTCGAACGAACAGACCCGGCCGTCCGTTCCCGGCCCCGCGCCGAGATGCGGGTTGAGCCGCACCCCGGTCCCATCCGGAGCCAGCCTCCAGTTCGGCGACAGTGGCACCAACCCGTCGCAATACGGGCAGACAACCGTACGCGCCCAGAGATAGCCTTCGACACGGATACCTTTACGCTCGGAAGGAAAAACACCGCTGTATTTTGGCAATGCTCTTCTGACGAACTCGTCTGCCAATGTGCGAAACTCGTCCAGCAAAGTCGAGGCATGCTGTATGGGCCAATCTACGGTAGCGTTCAAGATTAAAGCCGCCACCGGATTCAAGTCGTTGGCAATTGCCCCAAGCCCGATTCGGCACGCCTCGAGCGGTATTGATCCTCCCCCTGCCGTGGGATCCAATACCGCAATATCGGTACAACGTGCGTCTATAGTGCTTTGCACCCAACGCCGGTCTTGATCACGGGGAACATAACTAAACGCGCGTTTATAGCCATAAGGATTGGTGCCAAGATTCTCGCCAGTTCTCTTGGCGGCATCGATTCGAATCTTCACCTCGACCGGGTCACCGTGGATGCCCAGCACATGCAGGAATCTCTGTCGGTCAGCGTCCGCAGGCAGCAGCGATGCAAGGATCGCAGCCCGTGAAGCCACCAACGGCCGGCGCGCCCACCACACATGGAGATAGTAGACCGGCGGCAGCGCCGTCATCGAACGGCGCTCACGAACACTTTCCTCTCCAATTGCCGCAATCGGCAGCCAGCGCTCAATCAGACGAGTATCGGGCATGAACCTGCGTCTCTACGCGAGGGCTTCACCGACGGGTGATCTTCGACCCGACGTACACGACATACACGGGTTCTCCGAATCGAACAGGCCAGGAGAAGTGTATGCGGAAGTCTGCAACCTTGCCGTGCCAGGGGCACAACAGATACCTCCCGGGATTATTCGGATCATGGAACGTCAACTCCTTGTTAAAACGGCGTTTCTCCTTGTCTGAAGAGTCAGAAAACAGCGCACTGTCACCAGTAAAGTAGCTCTGATAGATGCGTTGTCCCTCGGGCGTACGTTTGCCGGAAGCGGCGAACGCGCGAGCGAATCGATCCAGGATCTGGAGAAGCACCCGAATGCGATCTGCGGCGCTTGGCGAAAATGGTATCCCTGAAAGAGGTTCGAAGCAGTCACCGGCGAATGTTAAGCTCGCGAACCGGGCCGTCGAGACGTGGCGCAGATTGGCCCACGACGAGATCTGCGGTTCTGCGGTTCGCAGCGATCGTTCTAACTCCTGTGCATTCCACCAGTTCTCCAGCGCCACGGCGCGATCTCTCATGTTATCCGGCGGCTCCCGCCATGTGACCTCGACGGGAGAGAAGCTCCAGTCGGAAGGTGTGACGCTGAGCAAGCCCGATGTGACGCCGTGCAGCGCGCGAAATGCGGCCTCACCGACTGCGGTATCCGTAACGACCTCGCCACGGTACTCCAGCCAATCACCGGCGCCGTGGCGCCGCAGGTCCTCCCAGAACGGACCGCCTCGCGTCAGCCACCCGATGGCGGCCAAGCGTTCGCTCCTATCGAGTTGCCCCAGCGTTTGCTGCAGCGATACGCCCGGCAGCGCTTCAACCATCAGAAACTGTCGATGACAATGCACGTCGCGACCGAAGCGGCGCGCTGCGGCCCGCATGGCCATCAGCCGCGCAAGCGCATCTCTAAACGCCAGCAGGTCATGGAACTGCCCATGTATCGACAAGTCATTGGCCAGGAGTTCCAATTCAACTCCAGCCAGCGAAGTAGTTCATGTCCTTGTCGAACTGGTCAAAGAACCCGTCGGGCCACGAATCGATGTTGCCGTCGGAGTCAAGGATCGGGCTGTGTACCTGCGGAAGTCTCTCCTGCTCGCTGTGCCGTCGTGGCCGAAAGAAATGCAGAGCAGCATCATCGGCGGCCAAAAGCCTCTTTTTCACGGCCCGCCGGATGCCGTTCAGCACGTGGTCGCTGTGGGTTTCCACAATGACCTGAGCGCTGGTAGTGGCCACTTCCGCCAGGAACTCGCCCATGGCCGCCTGGCCAGCAGGATGCAAGTGGACCTCCGGGTTTTCAATGAGCAGCAAGCCGTTCGGACCGGAGGACAGCGCCGCAACGATGATTGGTAAAACCTGCGTCAGCCCGTACCCCGTGTGGATCGGGGCATGGAAATTCACGTCGTTGGAGGTTCTCAGGCCCAACGTCACCGCGTTGGCATGCGGAATCTTCTGCAGGTCCAACTCACACCCCGGGAAGAAGCGGTTCATCCGCGCCTCCACTTGACGAAGCAGAGTCGGCGGAACCTTCTCAATCGCCAATGCTCCGGGAACCGTTTCGTCGCGATCGGCGTACAGTACGCTCACGGCGTACTCTCCGGTCGATCCGACGCCGCGCCCGAATGAGGTGTCTTCCAGCGGATACGTGTCTTGCGGACCGGTACGCTCTGCCGACAGATAACTCAGTCGGTGCAGCGGGACCGGACTTCCCAGTTCACAGCCAAACTGCCATGGGTACAACTCGTGCAGACTCCAGCCACGATCATCCGCTTCCTGCGGAACATACTGGTACCAGCCTTCCGGCCGACGTTCCCACTCTTTCTCGTCGGTCCATACGCGCGTAACCGCCATCGACATGTCGGCGGGCTCCCCGGCGAACTCCCATCGGATTTCGTTGTCGTCAGTGCGGAGCGCGATCTCGCAGGAACGGCGAGCGCGCTGGTCGACTACGTCCGCTACCGTACCCAGCCGGATCGCGCGGCCGTTGAGCAGCAGACGGTGCGACCACTCGTGCTCGGTTATCGTCTGATGCAGAAGCAGGAGCGCCTGCAGCACGGACGACTTGCCGGAGGCATTGGCGCCGGAGAGCAGGGTCAGCGGGCGTAGGGGCAGCTTCAGCAGGTCAAAGCACTTGAAGTGCTTGAGGTCAATCCCGGTGATCACCCAGAATCTCCCGAAAAGCCTCTGTTGCCACGCCGAAGCGGAACTTGACTTTCCTCGCGTCGTTGGGACCGTAGGTAATTGCGGTATTGAACTTCTCGTCGTCGAGCATCCGATACACGGCTTGACGAAGGGGCTCGACTCGAGCGCCCACGAGATCCTCGGGGTAGTGCGACAAGCCGGTGGACATGACGTCCCAGAGAGAAGCGTTGAGAACGCCGCGCCGAGTCTGCCCAGGGGCGTGCTTGCGGAACGCCTGCCCCTCGAACAGACGGTAGTTGTTGGCCATACTGCGCTGGAACTCGCAAGACAGCTTGGACAAGTCTGATTCGTCCAGCTCGTTCATACAGCGTAGACCGGCCGCCAAGAAGTCATCCATATCGCCCCGATATAATTCCACGTCGAGGAGTTGAAATGAACAAAAGCGATTGACGAATTCCCGATCCCGCATGCTCTTCGTATTGAGACTGCGTCCGGTAGCTCGCAGAAAGGCCTCCGTACGGGCCTCGCGCTTGAGGAAACGCGTAGCTGGTCCCATGAACAAGCTGTTCCGCATCTGCTGCCGGCTCAACGGAACACCGCCGTTGACACGCTCGAAGATATCGAGACGGGCACGCTCGGGCACCTTCGAGTCGATGACGTAGAAGACCAGATTGCAGTCTTCGATGCGGGTCTGGAGCTTCGGCTCCAGATCGTCGAAGGTCTTGCCATGCAGTTCCGCGCGATCGGCAAGTCGCAGGTTCAATTCGCCGTTGACGAACCGCTGGAACGTGGACAACCGCTGCAAGCCGTCCACCACTACCATCTTGCCTGCGTCGTCCTCGGCCAAGTAGAACACCGGCAGTGGGATGCGCATCACCACTGACTCGATCAGCTTGCTCTGCTTGTCCTCCGGCCAGATGAAGTCACGCTGGAAGTCGGGATCCATGACGTACTTGCCTTGTTTGATTCGCCGCACAACTTCGTAGATCGTTCGGGTCTCATTGCGGATGAGAACCTCGTCCAAGGGGTAGTCACCCCATGAGGTGTCCTTCTCGTCCAGCCCTTCCGGTTCTTCAACCGTAGACCGATCCAGAGGATCTTCCGCCGGGATTGTGGTACTCTGGTCCTGATCCCGTGGGCGTTGTTCGTTGTCCATCACAGCTTGAATGCCCGTCTCGTCTCGCGCGCCCATTCCCGGCCTTCCTGATAGTCGCGCTCGGTGATCCGGGGAAGATCGCGAAACACGATCTGACTCACCCACTCCTTGGTGCCGGGAGGAGAACACTTGTAGCCGATGACCCAACGGAAGATACCGCCTACCCTCAACGCGGCCGCATCGCCATCAGAGATTTCGGCCAGAGGAATGATCGCTTCCTCCTCTTCGTGTGACGATCCGGCGGTGATGTCAACCAGCCGCGCCACGAACTCGTCGCCAACTACCTCAAGGACGTATCCCTCCCACTCCTGTACGACCGCCACTCCGTCGATCTCGGGTTGGATTCTCAACGTCATGCTCGCTTCTCGGCTCGGCTGCCCGAAGCGTGCCCGGCCGGCGCCGGAGTGCCAGCCGATCTTGTCGCGCCGTCGGTCAGCAGGATGCGCAGCGCCATCAGTACGCGACGCGGATGCCTGCGGTGTATTGCCATTCCAGCCCAGTAGGCTGCTTCTTCGTACCGCATGGTCTCGATGCCCTCGACTACGGCACGCATGTTGGCGCGGTTTCTCATCGGCGCAAGGGCGCGGAACAGGAGCCCTAGCAGCAGCGCGACCTCTTCGGGCAACGGGTATCCGCTGTTGTCGTCGCCGGCATTCGGACCGAGCCTTACCCCCGATTGCGCCAGCAGGCGCAGCACACGGTGCTCGATCAGATCCAGATTGGCACCGCGCAGCCGCGCGATGCCCCGCGCGACGGTCAGGTGCGGCGTCGCCGACGACGGTATCTGCCAGATCGCGTATTCCGTGTCGGCCGGACCGTATCGGCGCACCCGCAGCTCATATTGGGGGGCCGACGCCAGTCCTTTTGCCGGTACGATGGCTGCCGCATTCGTCATCACGTGAGTGGCTCCGCGGTGGCCGATACGTACGCTGCCCCGCTCGCGAACCGCGACAGGCGGTCGGTAAGCTTCTCCGCGGCATCGCCTTGCATCGGCAGCCCGTTTTCGAATGTCAGCGCGAACCCGACTTCCAGGTCTTGCGTCTGAGCGGCACGAAGTTGCGGTTCCAGAAACTCCTTCACCGGCTGCGCATCCGCTGCCGGTCCAGTGAACTCCAACGAGAACGAACCCCCGTCGCGGGTTTCGTAGCCGCCGGTGAAGCGTACCTCCTTACTCGCCCCGGACACCGCGCCGATCGCGCTGAGCAGCCGGAATGCATCGCCTGCCTCGAACATGCGGATCGACAGCAGCCGTACCTTCTCCATACGCTGGGCGCGCGCTTTCTCCCACAGTTGCACCAATGCGTCCCGGAGCACCCCCTCGGCAGTGACCGCCGCCGCAGCCGGAGGCGGCGATTCTCCTCCCGTAGCCTGGCCAGACGATCCGGGATCACGCACGTGCGAATCCTCGCGCCGGCCCTGCTTGGTTGCCGCCACGTAGTCGTCTAGTGCCGCGTCCCGTTCGGGACGCGGCCAGATGCCCCGACTCCGGGCGTACTCCATGGTCAACACGACTGCCTGCTCGTCGATCATGATGCTGACCGCCGGGTCGCCCGGACCGCACAGCAGCTCACCGCGCCGGTAGATGTAGTCGCCCTGCTCGACGCCGCGCCGGATGCCCCGGATGAAAATGTCGTCGCCGCTCATGATCGGCAGCGCGGGGTCGCGGCGGAACTCTTCGCGCAACGCCAGGGTTGTCATCTGGCCGCGTCTGAGCGGCGTGCGGTCACGCACGTAGGTCGGCGCATCGGGCTCATCTTCGGCAAGCCGCAGCTTGCGGAGTTCGCGCAGTGCCCTTACCACCTGCTGCTGGCCGGCGCCGGGCTGATCGGAGGTGGCGGGCAGATCGATTGCCGAGTGATCCAGGTCCGCGCCGCTTGTGCCGATTCGGTTGCGTGAGGGATAGAAGATGTGCCGGTAACACTGCTGTATGGCGATCGCCAGCGTATGCTCGGAGCCAGCCTCCAACTCGCGGATCTTGTCCTGCTGATGCTCGGCCAAGTCCGCCAATCGATCCGCCCGCTTCAGCGCCAACAGGGCCAACCGCCGCACCGCGGCGCGCCGCATCTCCTCTTTGCGTGCGTCGTCCGCCACCACGAACACCAGGTTGTTGCGCAGCGCCCGGAGCTGTGCACCGTCGGCTCCGCGCCGCGTATGGATGCGCTCGACCAGCTCGGGAACGCTGTCGACGGATGTCCCGATCGCCACGCCGTCATAGGAAAGCACGATCAGCCGCGGCCGCCCGTCGCCAACCTCGTCGGGCACATCGAACGGGCCGCCCGGGAACGAAATCGCCTCGAAGGTCTTGCCCGCGAATATCCGCCGGATACGGTGGTCGAGCTCGGCACGCGCGTCGCCGGCGTCGACATGCTGCTCTTCACGGCGAATGATCTGGCGCAGGTTCGCCTCGGCCAGGAACCGCATCGGGGCGCGCGGGCGGTCGTCGAGATAGGCGGAATCGGTAACGAACCGCTTGCGCGCCTGGTCGATGAAACTGATGTCGGTTGCCGGCCCGAGCACCGAATAGCGCAGACGTTCGGCTGACACACCCTTCAACGGGTCGTTGAAGGCAAGCGTGTGCATGAAGATCGTGCGCGCCACGTAGGCGGCATAGGGTGGCATACCGCCGTGGTGGGCCGCATCGATCTCCTGTGCGAGCGCCCTCGCCCCCGACCCGCCGCCGGCCACGTCGTTGGCGATCGCCGGCAGGTACGCCGTCTGGCCCAACCGGGTAACGATCTCCTGCCGGATCGGTTCATGGCCGGGATCGATGTGGTGGAGATGGATGGCGGTCGCGTCCGCCGGCTGCGCCTGCCATAGATGGGCGATGGTGCGCGCCAACAGACGCAACATACCCCGCACACGCTGGAAGTTGCCCAGCGTCGCCGTCTTGCCGGTGAGGGTTTCCAGTACTTCGGGATGCAGCGGATAGCTCGCGCGGAAGGTCTCGGCGGTGTGCGGGTGAACGGCGTCGCGGACCAGTGCGTCGCCGTGTGCCGTCCACAGATCCTGGTAGGCGGCTACTACCGCAGGTACCGCGGTGCCGTCGACCCGCTCAAACAGCCGGCGCCGCAGCACCAGAAGGGTCTCGTCCTCCTCGGTCGGGTTGAGGAGGGTGGCTTTGCGCGCCGACACGCTCTCCGCCTCTGCCATCCGGTCGCCGATAAACTGATTCTCGTCGCTGTACGCATCGGTGGCGCGGCCATCCTTGCCGATCGCCAGCGTGTATACCAACGCCGCCTTGGGCTCACTCTCCACCGCCTTGAACAGCGACGTCAGAAACGCCGACAGCTGGTCGCGGGCGTGGTCTACGCGCTGCACCTTGCGCAGGTAGACCGACAGCTCGTCAAGCAGAATCAGGGCCGGCTGGCCACCGAAAAGCTCGCGCAGCGTTTCGGCTCCGGGGGCGACACCGCGTTCGTCGCTGTTACGGACCCGCTCGTAGCCGGCGCTGCCGGCAAGCGCATAGGCGATCTCGCCCCAGGGGGTGTGCGCCAGAACGCCGTCACCCATTGCGCGCCCGTTGGCGGGATCCGCGTTCTCGCCGTCGAACGCGGCCACCCGCACCGGACCCTCCGGCAGCAGACTGGGATCGACGAACTCGCCGATGGAGCCCACGTCCTGCGCACCGCGCACGGTGTGGACCAAGGCGATCAGGGCGTGGGTCTTACCGCCCCCATAGGAAGTGTCGAGCCGGAAGATCGCCGCTGCCTCGCCGCCGGCGCCGCTGAGCCGCCGGCATACGTTGGCGAGCAGGTTTTTCAGCCCGCGCGTAGGCCACGTGCGGGCGAAGAAGCGGGCCGGTTCGGCGTACTCCTCGCTGGCGTGTCCGCGAATGACCTGCGCCAAGTCGGCCGCGAAGTCCGCGTCCGCGACACTCCCGGAGAGGATGTCGGCCCGCGGGCGGCAGGATTCGAATATCGTTGGGATCGTCATGTGTGCTTGCCGTGCGGTGCCTGCGGGCGTGAGGCTCCATCAGCCGTCTCGCGGCGACGAACGGCGGTCTGGCTATTCATCCCTCCGCTCGCGACCCGACTTCCGGCAATATGCCACGGGCGCACCGTTCATGTCACATCGCGCCAGACGCGACGTGGACGGCGTGTGCGTACCGTGCGTCAGCGCAGGCGCTGCACGAACCACCAGTGATGCCCTTCGAGGTCGCGCGCCTCGTAGCTGCGGTCCACCCAGTAGCCCTCGCCGTAGTCCTGGGTCGCCGGCTCCACCGTGATCGCCGCGCCGGCCGCGCGCGCCCGCTGGCAGTGGGCATCGGCATCGTCGACGTACACGGCCAGCCCCTGCGTGTTGGCGCCGGCGACCGCCAGCGGAGACCGCGGGTAGGTCCGGTCCGGGTGCAGGCCGACCTGCCCCACCATGATGAGCCCGCCGTCCAGGACGAGCTGCGAGTGGACTATCCGCCCTTCGTCGTTCTCGACCTTCTCCGGCACCGTGAAGCCAAAGGCGCGGGCCAACCAATCGATCGCGACCGCCGCGTCGTTGTAGAACACGGCGGGAACAATTCTCGGCCAACCGTCAGGCGGATTCTTCAATCTCGCCCGTAAGTATGAGATGCTTGCCGAACAGCCCACGCACAGCCGAATGGCTCTCAGCGACGACGCCCTTTGCCAAGAGCTCCGCCGCCGATAGCGTTCTGACGGCTCGGATCCACTCGCCGAGCACCACGTCTCGGTTCACAGCACCGCCACCGCGTCGCGTTCCACCGCCTGCTGAAACGGAAATCCCTTTTCCTTCCGATGCTGCCACTCGTCCTGCGTGTAGGCCAGAATCGACGGCGCGGCCCAAGAAGTTGCCGCCAAGTCGTAGCCGATGTCGCGTAGCGTTCGCTTGAGGGCGCCGGAGTCGTTACTGACGACAATGAGCACGTCCAGGTCGCTGTCCGAGCGCGCGTCGCCACGCGCCTTGGAGCCGTAGATGACCATGCGCACCACCACCCCGGCATGCCGTTCATTGAGCGCATGCCGGTACTCGTTGAGCCACGTGTGCTCGTCGGGATTAAGCTCGAGCATAGTTACCGACTCACCAGCTCCTTCGCGGGCGGCTTGACGTAGAGTCGAGGAGAGGCGCGCCAAGCGGTAGGTGAAGGGAGTAGCTGTTACCGGCGGCTTTCGCACAAGCCGGTGCCTCAGTCTTCACCATAGCCACGTTTCCTCTCCCCGCTCATCGAACCGGGCGTGCGGTTTTCCCGCACCCGGCTCTCGGACGAGATCATGCCTTCGCCCACGGCAGGCTCGCCGTTCGCTGCGCAAGGCGGGCGAGGCCCATGTCATTCCATAGGCGCTCATCCGAGAAGCGCACGTACTTCCCGGCCCGTACCTTGTGCTTGCGGCAGAGCCACTGGCGCAGCCGCCTGATCGCATGCGCGTCGACCGCCGCGTAGGCCGGACTGACTTGCCCCAGCTGGAAGTAGTTCGCCCACCCGTATAGAACTCGGTTCAGGCGCCCTACTACCGTTTTAGGGTTCAGCAGCCCATACCTCGCTTCGGTCAACTCGCTGATCCTGCGGCACACGCTCACTACACTGTCCCGGCTCGGGCGCGTGCCGATGTAGGCCCGTCCCGTGTCCCGGCGGTAGTTGCGGCCGATGCGGTACCCGAGGAACTCCAACGGCTCCTCAGGTGCTCGCATGCAGCGGGTCTTCGTCGCGTTGATCGGCACTCGCATCCGTTCCATCATGCCCTCGACAACGCCCCGCATCGTTTCCGCTGGGGCCTTGCCGCAGACCACGAAGTCGTCCGCGTAATTCACGATCTCCGCACCAAAGCGCCGGGCATAGCCCAGCACCTTCCAGCCCAATATGAAACGGCGCATGTAGATATTGCTGAACAACGGTGAGATCGGTGCGCCTTGCGGCGTCCCCTTCCTCTCCCGACGCGCTCGATTCGTGCGGCGCTTGCCACCCGTGCCGTCGTCCTCTTCCACCGGCATTTCCAGCCACGCTTTGATCCAGCCCAACAGCCGTCCGTCGCTTACGCGGCGGGCCACGCTCTGCACCAGTTCAGCGTGCGGTATCTCCCCGAAGTAATTGGACATATCCGCGTCAACCACCTCCCGGTGGCCCGTGTTCAGCAGCCGATGCACGCGCTTGACTGCGTCTTGCGCGCTTCGGCCCTCCCGATAGGCGTACTGCTCCGGTTCCAGGTCCGCTTCAAAGATCGGCGTCAACACTAGCAACGCCGCCGTCTGCGCTACCCGGTCCCGAACGCATGGTATGCCCAGCGGTCGCACCTTCCCTGCCTGCTTCTTTGGGATCAGCACTTGCCGCACCGCGCCCGGTCGATAAGTGCCTTCCTTCAAGTCCCTCGCCAGTTCCCCAAGCCACCGCTCTATTCCCCTCTGCTCGATGTGCTGCACCGTTTCGCCGTCCACTCCGGCGGCTCCGCCGTTCCGGCGTACCGCCCGCCAGGCTGCGTCCAATACGTCCGCTCGCCACACCTTGTCGCTCAACGAATAGAATCGAAAGTCTGGGAATCCCTTCGCTTTCGCATGTAGTGTTGTCTGAAGTTTCCGAACGCTATCTGGAGCTGCTAGGCTTCCACCAGTCTCCATGTCCCTGCCTCCTTGTTGCACCCTTCTCGAACCAAGGCCCCTTCCCTCTGCCGGCGTTACCCGGCTTCTCCGGTACTACGGGCCTCTCCGCCACCCCGCCGGCCCAGGCTGGTCCTCGCGGATTCCCGGTTGGCGCGTGCGCGCCACCGTCGGGGCTTCCCGTGTTGCTGCTGTCTCCCTCTTGCACGCATGCCGCCGCCAATACCCCGGCGGAACCGGTCGGTGCTCGCGTCGCTCGCTTCCCGACCGCTGCCAGCCTTCCCCGTTTCAACGGCGGGTCGGCTTCCGCATTACCCGTTTCGAGGCCTGCTCGGCGTTCACTCTCGTTGCCGCCTGCGTGCTCGCTGAGTCGCCCATGGCGACCCTTTGTCATCGAAGTGCTTCAGTCCAGTTCGTTACCTCCTCGGACCGCTCCGACTGCTTCCGGCTGGAGCGACAGTTGCCGGGCGGGGTTCGCACCCGCTGGGACACAGCGCCTTTCCACGGCGCACGTCGAAATGCGGATTAGCCAAGGTCGGCAGCAGTTCGACGACCTCATGCTCGCCGACCCCCGCCAGCCCGCTCTTGAGAAACCGCTCGCGCAGGCGCTGCCGGTAGCCATGATAGTGCGGTCGTTCCATGCTCGTCAGGGCGTGAGTGTACCCCTTTGCCTCGTAGATCGCACCCCGAAGGAGCCCTCTGCTCCTTCTGTGGCGCCGCACTGCGTGTCTCGACCTCAGCGACGCCACTAACCCCGGCCGCCGATGAAGAACCCGTTCACCCCCAGGGCCAGGTAGTTCACGGAGCGCAGCGAGGTGCTGTAGCGCGGCCGGCTGCGCCCGGCGGTGCGTTGCGCGTAGGCGATCAGCGCCCAGAACGACACTTGGTGCAACAGGTAGAAGCCCCACGCCGTCATCCGGCTGGCCGTGGTCGGCTCGATCAGCTTCCAGTAGTACCACGACGCACCGGCGTCGGCGGCGTGCGGGACGTCAACCAGCCATCCCCCGAGCAGCCAGATGAGAAACGTGAATGCCAGGCTGGCGGCGGCGCCAATCGCCAGCATCCGGTACGTCGATACCGGCGCCCGCTCCCGGCTCGCCTCCCCGCCTGCGCCTCGTCCCATACCAATCAATGTCCAGGCCGCACCTGCCAGAGGTCAACAAACGGCTGGGCGATGCACCAGCCTTCGCAGCAGCGTCATTCACCGGCAACGAGCGCGCGGCGCCCTTGACCAGCTACCCGGTGCTGTCCATGAGTTGAAGGTCCCGGAGAAACTGCTCCACAGCGATTACGGCGTCTGCTCGCAGAGTTTGTTCATCCAGACCGGGATGGTCGATGATCATCTGCTGGACATAGGCCTGCGACCCCTGCGCCTTATGGTCCGCGAAGTTTGCGTGCAGTTCTTCAAAGGCACCCATACCCCCCTTGCCCAAAACCCTATATGCTATAAACAATTACGACCATGCCCCCTCACCCTATACCCACAATGCCCGATGGTCGGGTTGACCGATGGGCAGTAGGGTTAATAGGTTGAGGTGGTCGTTTGGGTAAGGAACAGGGGAAAGGCAAAGGGGATATCATTCTACTTATCACCACGAAAGTAGGAAGTGTGCCTATAGAAGCAAAAATCCACTCATTCCTGGATCTGTATTACAGATCGCGTCTATTTGTACTCGTCACCAATGACAAAGACCGAGTATATTTGGGTGGTGAAAAATCGCCACATGAAATACGGAACAGTAGACTTATCAAGGTTAAGAACTTTCCGTAAGAACGATTAAGGGCGCAGCTTCGGCTGCGCTCTCATTAACAACTATCGCTTTATACGAGGCGCTGAACTGATGGAATTTCCCCAGGGCGGAATAGCGATAAACTATGACCCTCAACATCCACCTGTCTTGTACGGCTCCATTGCTTACATGGATTCTAGCGAGGCCGTACAGGGTAAAGTTTCGCTACAATGGTCAGCTCCATTTCTTCTTTCCAAGACGCGAGACGATGGTGGCGTCTACTATTATGGCACAGTCTATACGATTTTGACCGAACTTATGCAATACGTGACTCGCGTGAGTGATTTCAATAAGACAATCCGCGATATGATTATCACGAATAATATACCGGTGATCAAACGGGGCATTTTCTTCACCACCCATGATACGGATTTTGGGCGGTACGTAGCGGACCAGCAAGATGGTATGCTTGAGAAAATGTTGCTCGCAATCGCCGTAAATGTTCGCCGACTTATCGAAATATTTCCTACCCAACGTTCAATTCCGGTTTACGATTACGCAGGTGTTCAGCGCATTCAGTCGATATCGTTACGGAAGATCAGTGATTTGCTTATCCATTCTCGGTATTTCGCTGTCTACGATGGATTTCTTTGGGATCTTTTTTCGGATCGAAAGTCGCTGGTGCAGACACGTGGGCATAAAGCCATCGGCCACAAAATTAGTCTTCCTGAATATGTTATTTCGATATTCGATCTTGTTAACTCACTAACTGTGAATGACATTATCGGTAAGCTGCGATGTAAATTGCGGAATCTGTCGGTGGAGACTCGGGTCGTTGATCTGATATTTGTCGCGCAAAACCTCTTTTCACTTGCAAGCGTTCTTGATCGGGTAGAAGATGATTCGCTACTTCAGAAATTCATTGGTTCGTTGTTTGAGACCTCCTCCGAACAAGCATCCGCGCACAGCGCCACTTCAAATCAACTACAGTTTCAACTCAAGATCGACAACCTTGATACGAAGCATGTTGTGGCGCAAATCGTCACCGATCAGGAAATTACAGAATGCACGATTAACTACGTAGAGTTTTTTGAGATTGTTGCCTCGCGGTTCGGAAATCGACCGCTGATTGGAACCTAATGAACCAAGTTCCGGCTTCCGGGCCGGGACTTGGCCGTTATTCGTGGCGCGGATTGGCCGAATCATGATCACTCCGCCTCGGGAGCCGGTTGCTGTGCAGATCACTCGCCACGCATCACCTTCCGAAGATGCTCGGCGGCTTCCTCACCCCGTACGCCAGTTACGCGCAGATCCGCGTATACCCTGGGCCATGGTACGAGGCGCATGCCGTCTCGCATCACCGCAAGCCGCTTGCTGGTAACCGTCGGAAACGGACGCAGAGTAAGCCGGCCTCCTTCAATTGGCCGCAGTCCGGCTTGTGTCGCGACCGACTCGAGTGCGGGAGTGGTTTCCCTATCGACATAGACGTCGGCAGTCGTCACCGTCGTGAGGTACGGGGCAAGGATCATGGCCGCCAGGGAGCCGGTAGCCGCCCACACGATACCCGCGTTCGTCCACTGATGGCCGGTCTGGCTCAAGCCCGCCTCAAGATCGCGCCACGTGACTCCCACAATGAGAGCGGTCGCCGGAGCCATCGCCGCGGCGGCGGTAGCGTATTCGTCCAGCAGCCGGTCCGAGTCGGGAACGGAACGGCCAGAGTTACGCCCACGGCGTGCCGAAGCAGCCAAGAGCCCGAGATCGCTGAGGGAACGGAGCGCGTTGGTGGCGCCTCCCGCGGACAACCCGGTCGTCTGCCGCACTGCGGCGACGGTGGGCTTCCCGCCGCACAGCAACGCTTCGGCAGCAGCAAGCACCGCGGGAGTCCAGCGGGGTGGCTTGCGCGGAGCTTGGCTAGGGCGCCCGCTCCTGGAGACGATCACTGATCCCAATGCGATCTCGGCGGCCCCGGTCTCATCCACCCAGCCGACACCCTGCGCCGAGAACGTCTCGCGCGCACCGGGCGACATGCGGCGGGCCACCACAACTTCCGGACGGCTGTTCCGGTCGGCGATCAACTTCCGTGCCTGGCGCAACCCGCCCTCGCCGATCCACCTGACCTTGATGTGCTTTCCGTTGAGCTGGAGGCTGATCGTATGCCCATAGGCTCGGCTGTATCGGACCGTGACCGACCGCGGAAGCACCGCCGCAACGGCGGACTCCAAGCGATGGGCTATATTGCTTCCTGTGTAGTCCTCAGGCTCCATACCTCGTTTAGACAGGATACTTCACATTCACTGTGAAGTATATCTATTCGGTGAGGATTAAGGAACGCCCCGCGGTTGTTGTGGGCGTCCGCCTACGCTTGTCCGCTTATAGCCGGCCGTGAGGAACGGATGATCTGCAGGTGAGCACCGCGTTATCGGGTGCGGTTGGACGGTCGACTGGCGGTGGCCGCCGGTGCCTACCGGCACACCACGCTCAACACCATCGGCGGTATGATCACCCGCTGAAGTCGCCGATGGCGGCGGGATCGCCATGAACGCCCGGTGAACGCTCGTGAACGCTCGGCGGGCGCCTTTCCCCAGGCTTGGGGGTACGGTATGATTGACCCATTGTGCGAAGCCTCGTGGATGCCGCGGCGCCGAGCACCGACCACCGTATCCTCAGTGCTGCCGAGGCGCAGGCGGTCAGTGCCGAGATTCAGCGCCTGATCGACAACGTCCGCTCGTTGATCTACATCGACCCGCGCACGCTGGAGTACCTGATCGCCGCCAAGATCGCCGGCGGCCACGTGATCCTCGCGGACTCCCACGGCGTCGGCAAGACCTCGCTCGCCCGAGCACTCGCGCAATCGATCGACTGGATCGGACCGCGTAGCGACGGACACGCCGGCAACGACGGGGAGTTTGCGCGCGCCGACGGGTCGATAGCCGACGTGTCGGCGGAAAACGTGCCGATCGGGAGCTTCAGCCGCATCCAGTGCACGGTCGACCTGCTGCCGCAGGATATCCTCGGCTTCTCCCGCTACGAACTCAGCACCAGTTCCCTGATCTTCAACCGCGGCCCGATCTTCGCCCACTTCGTGCTGTGCGACGAAATCAACCTGCTTACGCCCAAGACCCAGGGCAGCTTCTTCCAGGCGATGGAGGAGCAGGCGATCTCGATCGAGGGCAATACCTATCACCTGCCCGACCCGTTCTTCATCATCGCCACCATGAACCTCAGGGGCGCGCACCTGTTCCCACTGCCAGTGCCGCAGCTCGACCGCTTCATGGTGCAGCTCTCCCTCGGGTACCCCAGCGATGACGACGAGGAGCGCATCGTCCACCAGCACGGGCGCGACGATTCGTGGCGCGGTTTCGCCCCGGTGGTCGCGCAAGACCGGCTCAACGGGTGGCAGAACATGGTGGACGCGATCACCATCCACGACGAGGTGGTGTCCTACCTGGTGACGCTGGTTCGCCAGACGCGCAGCCACCCGGCCGTCGAGACCGGCGCCAGCCCGCGCTCGGGAGTCAAGGTGTCGCGTCTGGCGCGCGCGCTGGCCCTGGTGCGCGGCGATAACTGGGTGTCGGTCGATCTGATCAAGGAAATCTTTGTGCCGGCGGTGGCGCACCGGCTGATCATGCAGGATCCGGCGACTCCGGCTGCAGGAGTACTGGAAGAGATCCTGGAGACGATGCCGGTAGATGGCCGGCGGCCGGCCCCGAGGGGCGCACTGGACGGTGGGCGGCCGGTGCCCGTGGCCGCCACCGCCTGAGCCGGGGCATGGTCGCGAGCGGCGTTGCAACCCTGACCGGCAGCCATCCGCCACACCACGGCGCAACAGGAGTGCCAGGAGCGGACGCCCGCGTCACGCCGGCTTCCGCTGTCCATCCCGGCACCAACGCACGCTCCGCTCCGGCTCCCGACGCGCTCTCCGCTGCCCGCCGGATTGGCGCCGGCTCGGCACGGGCACGCCCGGTTGGTGCGGACGCACGTTCCGCCCCGGTTGCCGGCGCACGCCTCGCACACGGCCGGGCCATCCCCGGCTCGGCACGGGCACACCTGACGGGTGCGGACCCACGCCCCGCCCCGGTTGCCGGCGCACGCCGCGCAGACGGCCGGGCCATCACTGGCTCGGCACGGGCACACCTGACGGGTGCGGACGCACGCCCCGCCCCGGTTGCCGGCGCACACCGCGCAGACGGCCGGGCCATCACTGGCTCGGCGCGGGCACCGGTGGCCGCCGCCAACAGACGCTCCGCCGCGGCGCCCGCGGCGCCGCCCTCGGGCAACCAACGCCTGCGCTTCGGCCGGGTCGGCAGTGCCGGCGCGGCGCGCACCAACGGCAGGCAACAAGCGGGCGCGGTGCGCTCCGGCGCGCCGCCGCCGGTGGCCACTCCGGAACGCACGGGGCGGCGCTCGAGCGCCGCGCTGCACCTCGGGCTGCACGACGCTGCGCGCCGGGTGCTGCGCTACTATCCGTTCACCCTGCTCGGCACGGCCGTCGCCGGGGTGGCGGTCTACCTACTGGGCAGCGCCTTTGCAAGCGGCTCACCGCATGAGTTTCTGCTCTCCATTACCGGATTTCTGACCCTGCTGGTGCTGGCTGGTCTCGGCCGGCTGCAGGCGTACCGCCACAAGCTGGTCGAGTTCGAATGGGACAGCTCCGCGCCCCTGGCCGCCCGCGAGCTCGGCACCCAGCATCGCCTGCGCACGCGCGCTGCCCGGAGCTGGCTGTTCTACCGCATCCACCTGCGCATCTCCTGGCGGCTGCAGGCGGGGCGGCGCGCCACCCTGCGCGGTTACCGCGAGGTGGCCACGCCGGGCGGCGAGGCGTCGATTCCGCTCTGGTTCCCGTGCAGCGGCCGGCTGCAGATGACCGGACGGTTCACGATCCGGGACGTGTTCGGGCTCACCCGCGCGCAGATTCGCCCGCCGGAGCGGCGCACGCTGGTGGTGCGGCCCGGCCTGCTCGCCGAGCAGTCCACCCCGCCGGTGGAGATCTCCGCCGGCTTCGACACCACCCAGCGCGCCCGGACCTCCGACGAGGAGCAGTACTTCATGCGCGAGTACATGCCCGGCGACCGCATGAAGGACATCAACTGGAAAGCCACCAGCCGGCTCGGCGAGCTGATCACCCGTATCTCGCCCATCACCCAGGAGCAGACCCAGGAACTGCACGTGGTGCTGCGCCGCTACCGCCGCCGTGGCGGCGAGACTCTGACCGCCGTGCTGCACCTCGACTTCATCAAGAGCTGGCTGCTCACCTTTCTGCGCGTGGTCAAGCAGCATCACCCGGAGTACGTTTTCGTGGTGGACAGCGGCGGCGAGAGCCACCGGGTCGACTCGCCGGAGGAGATCGAGGCGCTCGCCCGCCGCCTCGCCGAGTTGCCCCTGACCTCCGAGTTGCCGGCCGCCGATGCCACACCGGCACGGGAGCTGTTCATCTTCTCGACCGTGTTCGACGAGGATCTTGCGCGCTTCGTGGAGCGCAGCGGCGCGCACTACGTCAACGTGTTCCGCAGCGTGCCGGCCGCCGCATCGAAGGCGGCGGCCGGCGGTAGCGGCGATGACCCGGCGGAACCCTATCGGATGAGCATCAGCGAGACCCCGCTGCCTACCTGCGTCGGCGGCGGCTGGCTGCTGGCCCGCGAACGGCGCGCTCCGGCGGCGGAGCTTGCCATCGGCCCGCGCCCCGGCCTGCGCGAACAGCAGCCGCTCAAAGTGAGTTACCTGTGCACCTCCTCTTCCTGACCCGCCTGCTGGTGTACGCCCTGGCGGTGGCGTTGCCGCTGGTGCATCCCGCCGTGGTGGTGCCCTACGACCGCGCCGGCTACCTGGTGTGGTTCGCGCTGGTGCCGCTGGAGATGCTGCTGGCCTTCTCCCTACGCCATGCCGCCACCGGCACCACGGCAATCCTGCGCCGCGGCCGGCTGGCGCGGCTGGCCGCCCGCGCCCAGCGCTGGTTGCGCCCCACCCATCTGCTCGCCGCCGCCGGCCTGGCCGTCGTGGCGGTTATCGCGTTCGGCACCGGCTTCGACAGCGCGGCATGGCTGGTAGCCGGCGCCGGCGCCGGTGCCTTCCTCCTTACCCTGCTGATCTTCGGCTGGCGCGAGTATGGCCACACCATCGCCGCCGCCGAGCTGTTCTTCATCGGCTACATCTACGTCAAGATGCTGCGCTTCTCGCGCGCTTCGGAGGCGATCTCGGGGGCCAGCTCGCTGCTCACCACGGTGCTCCTGCTGGTCAGCATCGGCGGCTTCCTGCTGCACGGCATCGTGATCTACCAGGCCGCGTTTCCCAACCGCCGGCCGGGGCCGGGACGCATCGAGGAGCGCAAACGAGGCCGCCGCGAGCTCACCCTGTTCGCGTCCGTCATCATCCCCCTGATCATCGTGCTGGCGGTAATCCTGCCGCCCGACTTCGTCGAGCACCAGATCTCCTTCAACGAGCTCAACGAGTTGCCGCCGTCGCCGCCGGTGCCGGTCGACGACTTCAGCAATGCGCCGCCCGGCGGCAACCTGCGCGGCCAGCAGCAGTTCGACCCGCGCGACAGCCAGGGCGGCGGGCAGGGCGACCAGCAGCAGAACCAGCAGGACGGGGAACAGGGAGAGGGTGAAACCGGGCAGATGCCCGGGCTGGTCGGAATCCCGGCGCGCGAGTGGGAACAGCGGAATCAGCCACGGCAACCCCAGCAACCGCAGCCGCAGCCCGCGCCGGGCGACGACAGCGACAACAGCGGCACCGGCGGCAGCGAAGGCGAGCAGGGGCAGGCAGGCGGCGGGGCCGGCCAGACCAACAACCCCAACCAGGGCGAGACCGGCGAGGAGGGCGACGGCAACCAGGACAGCGGCGACGGCGAGGGCGAGAACCAGCAGCACGCGGTGATGATCATCGCCAGCCAGTTTGATCCGGTGTATGCCGCCGACGGCTATTTCGGGTTGTTCGACGGCACCCTCGGCTTTTCCTACTCGCGCGATGAACCGCTCAACGAACTGGTGTACCGCCGCCTGTTCGAAACCTGGGAAGATCCCGAACCGCCGCGTGAACTGGGCCGCACCCCGATTACGCACGGCTTCTTCTCCACCATCCCGGAGCGGGTCACCGCCTACCGTCCGCTGGCCGTGGAGCCCACCGTACAGCAGCGCCGCTATCACCCGTTCGACCTCTCCTACCGCGTGGTCTCGCAGGTGAGCACCGCCGGTCCCGACGGCTGGCGCCAGGCGCGTCCCTTGAACGGCATGGAGCGCGATCGCATGGGCGCCTTCCTCGAGGTGCCGCTGGATAGCGAGCAGCGGGCGCGTTTCCAGGCCTACCTGGACCAGGCCGTGGCCGGCGGGGAGAGTGACTTCGACAGGATCGATCAGCTCCTGCGCAGTTATGCCGACTACCAATATGAGATCGGCTTTACCGACGATGTCTCGATCGCGCACGTCGACGACTTCCTGTTCGAGACGCGCGCCGGCGACTGCACCGAGTTCTCCAACACTTCGGCGATCCTGGGCCGCATGCTCGGCATTCCGACGCGGGTGGTGACCGGCTGGCTCGGCTCCGAATCGCTGCAGACTCCGCAGCACGCGCGCGGCGCCGCAATCTTGCGCCAGTCGATCGAGCCGCTGCAGGAGTACCCGGTGGAGGACCTGTACCTGATCACTACGGCGCACCGCCACTCCTGGACCCAGTTCTGGCTCCCCGACTTCGGCTGGATCGACTTCGAGACCACCGTCCACGCCAAGGCGCCGCCGCCCGGCGCCGACGCCAACGCCCTCGACATCGTGATTCCGATCATTGAGGTGGAAGAGGTGCCGGTGCCGCGCGACTTCCTGTTCCCGTGGCGCTTCGCGCTGACCGTGCTGGGCACGCTGACCGCGGCCGGCATCGCCGGCGCCTACGGCCTGCGCTACGGCCGCGAAGGCTGGCTCACCCTGCGCGCGCGGCACGCCGACGCCGGCGGCCTGCTCGCCCTCGGCAAGCTGCTGTGCATGCGCATGGCCAGCGCCGGCTGCGCGCTCAAGCCGCACGCCCACACCGTCCAGGAGTACGCCCGCAATTACCCCGAGATCGGACGCTTTGCCGCCCTCTACACCATGCTCCGCTACCGCTCCGCCTTCGAACCCGGCGAGCGCACCACCACCTGGCAGGAACTCCGCACCCAATACCAGACCGCGCTCAAGGGCGTGCGCAAGGGCGGCCTCCTCGACTTCCTGCGCCGCACCTTCAGCCTGCGCGCCCTCTTCTACTGAACCATGTTGACAAGACGGCGCCTCCGGTGCACCATCGTCTGTTATGGAGAACGTTCGGTCGGAATTCTTCTGCGGAAGATAGGAAAGATACCCGAATCGGATTTCCGTCTAACCATTGTCGCAAGCGTCGTCACATGGTTGATCGTTTGGTTCGGTAGTATTGCCATGGTGGCTCACGAAAAGACGGACCACTTTTTGACGCTCCTTCTGTCTAGCTTGGGCGCTCCGGCGTTCCTTCTTGGCCTAATGAATCTGTTCGCCCGCTGATGGGCAAAGGACTCATATCTTGATACGCGCAACGATTGCATTTTTGACTCTCTCGATGGTCGGCGGGACACTGCACGGCCAACAGGGACAATCCTGGTCCGCCCTGGATCCACCACAGATTAAGGGATTCATTCCAACGGACCAACCGTTTGTAATTGACGATTATACTGCGTGGAACAAATTCCGCGTGTTTGCCACGGCGATCGCTAGGCCAAGTCGACTGTCTGAGCTTAGAGCTGCGTACGCTATTCCGGGTAGCGACATTAATTGGCCTCTCGACGACAGACGCTTCGCACAGGAATTAGCCGATATGAACGCCGTGGTTGGAAGCTATGGCGCGGAGGGGAAGGTCTTCTTTCCCCTTAAACCGGATATTGAGACCTGTGATGCAGTTTGTTGGGCTCAAGCTCTGCATCGACTACAGAGCACGAACGTCAACAACCTATGGTATATCTTGATGTTCGACAGGACTGATGAACACTCATCTGAAGAGTGGCGTGAGGTACTCCTCGATTACAACATAGTTGGTCGTTAGCGGATGACGATCGGCATGACGATAGTGTACCCATATCGAAATGTTCACGCCTTTATAGGAAGCCTGTTGGCGCTATGCGGCATGCTGGGAGCGGCAACCGCTTACGGCGGGGCGAGCCATGACTGGGTGATGTTTCGCGGCGAGGAGGGACGCGGGATCACCCAGACGCGGATTCAGCCGCCGCTGGCGGTCAAGTGGCAGCTTCAGTTGCAGGCCGGTGGCGAGCCGGCGAAATCGTTCAACCCGCCGGTAGTGGTGGACGACACCATCTACTTCGGCTCCGACGACGGCAACTTCTACGCCCTGGACGTGCACAGCGGCTACATGCGCTGGATCTTCCAGGCGCAGGCGCCGGTGAACTCGGTGCCGTTCGCCGACCGCGATCACCTCTACTTCGGCTCCAACGACGGCCACGTCTACGCGGTGGGGCGGGAGACCGGCGAGGAGCGCTGGCGGTTCCCTACCGAGTACACCGTGCAGTCGCTGATCCTGCGCTACGACGACCTGGTGATGTTCACCAGCGACCGCGGCAACACCCACTTCGTGACCGCCGACACCGGCCAGGAGGTGCACTACATCCCCAACCCGGTGTGGTCCTACCACACCTTCCAGGTCTACGACGGGGTGATGTACTGGGCGCCGGGCCCGCCCGGCCGCGGCGCCAGCTTCGGCGCCTACGATGTGTACGAGCAGGCCTACCTGTGGATCAAATCGACCACGCCGGGGCTCAACTGGTACTCGTTCCCGGCGTTGCGCGGAGACGAGTTGTTCTACTCCGCCGCCGGTCCGGGGCGCGCCATCACCGGCAACCTGCTGTTCGTCTACTACGCGGTGGACCGGCTGACCGGCGAGGAACTGTGGCGCATTGAGGAGGAATCGTTCTTCGGCGACGCGGGCGAACGGCTCTACCAGCCGTACCGGGTGTTCGTGGACAACCTGCAACTCCTCGACTACCTAGCGCCGGCGCTGTGGCGCAACACCGTGATCTACACCAGCGGCGACGCCGTGGTGCGCGCCTTCAACTCCCGCAACGGGCGGGAGGCCTGGCGACACACCTTCCAGTATCCCACCAGCAGCGCGCCGACGGTGGCCGGCGACCGGGTCTACTTCGGCGTGCGCGGCGACGGCGTTCCCGGCGGGCAGCCGCCGCGGCTGGTGGCGCTGTCGGCCCAGAACGGCAAGCTGCTGTGGGAGATGGACCTGGAGGGCGCCGTGCTGAGCGCCCCCGTGGTGGCCGGCAAGTACCTGATCTTCGGCACCGACCAGAACTACTTCTACGTGATGGAAGAGGTGTTCTGAACCGCGTGAAGCCGGTGCTCCTCTCAGGCGGCAACCCTCAGATCGCGAAGGCCGACGGCGACGCCCCCGTGCAGGCCTACATCGCGGCCATGCCGGGCTGGAAGAGCGACCTTGGGCGCCGCCTCGACGAACTCATCGTGCGCACTGTGTCCGACGTGCGCAAGGCCGTGCGGTGGAACTCGCCCTTCTATCGCATCGAGGGCCACGGCTGGTTCCTGAGTTACCACGTCTTCACCCGTTACGTGAAGGTGACGTTTTCCCAAGGCGCGTCCCTGCGCCCCGTTCCGCCCGGCTCAGGCAAGCACAAGGACGCGCGCTGGGTCGACATCCACGAGGGCGAACTCGACGAGGCGCAGATGGCGACCTGGGTCCGGCAGGCGGCCGCCCTGCCCGGCTCAGACCTGACCTGACATCCCGGCGAACTTCGATCGGCAGCTATGATCAGATGGCGGCGGCGGCGGGGTGTACCTGTCTCGATATCTCGAGGCCACACTCTCGCTCAAGAGCTGCCAAGTCGTACTGACTCTGAAGGTCAAGCCAAAAGCGCGGGCTGTTGCCGAAGTAACGGCCAAGCCGTAGCGCGGTGTCGGCCGTGATCGAACGGCGCCCATTCAGGATGTCGGTTATGCGCCCCGACGGTACACCAAGGTTCAGCGCCAATCGGTTGGCACTGAGCTGACGGGCTTGGAGCTCACGCTTCAACAACCGGCTCGGATGCGAAATCGGTTCCATGCACATGCCCTCCTGTCGGCATCTAATCTAATGGTAGTCGACGATCTCGACGTTATGTGCGTCACCCCTACGAAACTCGAAACAAATCCGCCAAGACCCAGTCACGGTCATCGCCCATTGATCCCGGCGTCTGATACTATCGCGCCGACATGGCTGTTGATGTATTGGCGGTGTGCGCGCATCCCGACGATGCCGAGTTGGGGTGCGGTGGCCTTCTGCTGCGCTGCAAGGCGGCGGGGGCCCGAATCGGCGTGGTGGACCTGACCCGCGGCGAGCTTGGCACGCGCGGCAACGCGAAGCTGCGGGATGAGGAACGTACCCGCGCCACCGCCATCCTGGGGCTGGACGTGCGGCTGGATCTGGACCTGCCGGATGGCTTCGTGGAGCGCACGGTCGAGTACCGCACGCGGCTGGTGGAGGTAATCCGCAGCGAGCAGCCGCGCATGCTGGTGGGACCCTACTGGGAGGATCACCACCCGGACCACGTCAACACCAGCCTGCTGATGAAGGACGCCTGGTGGTTCGCCGGCGTCGCCAAGCACCCCGGCGGCCCGGTCGCGCACCGCCCGGAGGCGATGCTGTTCCAACTGTCGCGCTACGTCGCGCGCCCCTCCCTGATCGTCGACATCAGCGACCAGTTCGCCACCAAGGCGCGCGCCGTAGCGTGCTACGCCTCGCAACTGCACCGCCCGGCAGCGGCGGATGGCGCCGCCAACGCGGACGCTGCGGCGCCGCACGCCGAGCCGGAGACCTACCTGTCGCGGTCCGACTTCCTGGCCGCCTGGGAGGGACGCCACCGCTACTACGGGCGCATGATCGGCGCCGAGTTCGGCGAGGCCTACCTGATGCGCAACCCGGTGCCGATCACCGACCCGATGACCCTGCTGGCCGGCCGCCCGGGGGTGATGTAGTGGCACCACAAGCGGCGCTCCGCTGCGCTTCAGCAGGCGCTGCTACGCCAGTCCCACGGCGGCACCGTCTCCACGTTGCCGTAGTGGGTGCGGGCGCCGTACGCAGGAGGCCTTAGGTGTCCGGCGTACGGGCACATTCCTCGCCGCCGGTAGCACTGGTCACGGGGGCCAGCCGCGGCCTCGGCTCCGGAGTGGCGCTGGCGCTGGCGGCGGCCGGCTACTCGGTGGCGATCGGCTACCGCAGCGACGCGGTGGCGGCAGCGGCCACCGCGGCGGCCTGCCGGGAGCGCGCTCCGGGTGAGCGGCAGCGCTTCCATCCGGTGCAAGGGGATGTCGCCGTGACCGCCGACCGCGAGCGCCTGCTGGCCGCCACCCTGGAGGCGTTCGGCAGCGTCGAGGTGCTGGTGAACAACGCCGGCATCGCGCCGCGGCATCGCGCCGACCTGCTGGAGGCGAGCGAGGAATCGTTCGCCGAGGTGCTGGCCACCAACCTGACTGGCCCCTACTTCCTCACCCAGGCGGTCGCCCGCCACTGGCTCGCTCACCCGGCGGCGCCCGCCCCGCGCCGGGCGGTGATCTTCGTCAATTCCATCTCCGCCGCCTACGCCTCGGTGAGCCGCGGCGAATACTGCGTCTCCAAGGCGGGACTTGCCATGGCGCGCGAACTGTTCGCGGTGCGCCTGGCGGCGGCCGGCATCGGCGTGTACGAG
This sequence comes from Spirochaetia bacterium, assembly GCA_965262935.1. Classification (GTDB taxonomy): domain Bacteria; phylum Spirochaetota; class Spirochaetia; order SZUA-6; family Bin103; genus Bin103. The sequence goes on from OZ253572.1 coordinate 5,951,482, forward strand.
GTGCGGCCGGGCCTGATGGCAACCGACATGACGCGCGCGGTCAAGGAGAAGTACGACGCCCTGATCGCCGAGGGACTGGTGCCGCAGAAGCGCTGGGGAACCCCCGACGACGTGGGCCGCGCGGTGGCGGCGCTGGTCAGTGGCGACTTCGACTTCTCTCAGGGTACGGTGGTGGACGTGGACGGCGGCTTCAGCCTGCTGCGCCTGTAACGCTCCCGGAATACACGAATGAACATTGACACTTCACTGCAACCGAGCGACCTCAGTCCGGCCGTCGAGACAGTGTTTGCGCTGGCCGGCGGCAAGATCCGCGACCTGGACGCGAGCTGGGATGCCGCCCGCGGCGCGCCGGTGTTCACGGTCGCCGGCGAGTACACCACCCGCGGCTGGACCGAGTGGACGCAGGGGTTCCAGTACGGGGCCGCGCTGCTCACCTACGACGCCACCGGCGACGCCGGCCTGCTGGAGCTGGGCCGCGCCGGCATGCGCCGCGTGATGCCGGCCCATCTTACTCACGTCGGGGTGCACGACCACGGCTTCAACACCATGAGCACCTACGGCAACCTGCTGCGCCTGGCCCGCGAAGGGCGCTGGCAGGCCAGCGCCGGCGACCTCGAGCACCTGCAGTTGGCGATCCGCGTCTCCGGCGCCGTGCAGGCCGCGCGCTGGACCCCGTTGCCCGGCGACCTGGGCTACATCTGCTCCTTCAACGGCCCGCAGTCGCTGTTCATCGACACCATCCGCTCGTTGCGCGTGCTGGCCGCCGCGCACGAACTGGGCCAGGTGCTGATGGGCGAGCGCGACCGCCGCATCTCCCTGTTGCGGCGCCTGCTCCAGCACCTCGAAACCACCCTGCGCTACAACGTGTTCTTCGGCGCCGGCCGCGACCACTACGACGCGCCGGGGCGGGTAGTGCACGAGGCGCTGTTCAACGTCAAAGACGGCAGCTACCGCTGCCCGAGCACCCAGCAGGGCTACTCGCCGTTCTCGACCTGGACCCGCGGTCTGGCCTGGGCGATCCTGGGCTGTGCGGAGATGCTGGAGTACCTCGCCGAAGTGCCGCCGGAGGCCATCGAGGAGGCAGCGGTTCCCGGACTAGCCAGCCACGCCGAGGCGGTGCAGCGGGTGGGCGCCGCGGCTGCCGCGACCGCCGCGTTCTACCTCGCCAACAGCGCCGCCGACGGCATCCCCTACTGGGACACCGGCGCTCCCGGCCTGGCCGCCCTGGGCGACTGGCGCGCCGCCGCCGCGGCCCCGTTCAACGACCACGAGCCGGTGGACAGTTCCGCCGCCGCCATCGCCGCCCAGGGCCTGCTGCGCCTAGCCATGCTGCCCGCCGCCGCCCGTCCGCCCGGCGCCGGCCGCTTCCTGCCCGCTGGCCTCACGGTAGCCCGCACCCTGTTCGCGGAGCCCTACTTGGCCACCGACCCGGCCCACCAGGGCCTGCTGCTGCACACCATCTACCATCGCCCCAACGGCTGGGACCACATCCCGCAAGGCCGCCGGATCCCGTGCGGCGAGTCATGCCAATGGGGCGACTACCACGCCCTGGAGCTGGCCCTGCTGATCCGCCGCCTCGCCGCCGGCACCACCCTCCCCTGGCGGGCGGCATAGCAAACCGCCCCCTCGCGCCGGCTTACTGGCAGCGGCACCTCTGGTCGGCGAGCGCCTGATCGGTTTCGGGATCGTGCTGCCAAGTACCGATGAGGTCATCCAGGTCATCGAACTCAATCGGGGCCTCGGACAGACCGAGACCGGCCTGCAACGCTTCAATCGCCGCGGCGTTCAGGCTCTTCCCTGCCGTGCGAGCGCGCTCGCGCAGCATCCTGTCGACGGAAGCCGGGATCCTGCGGATCGTGTACTGAGCCATTCGCATCTATCCTTCGAAGGCAGCATAGGAACCGTGTGCATGCATACACACGGCGGGGACCGGCATCCTGATGCTGTTGGGGCGCAGTGTTACGCGAGCGCGGGGGGCAGTTCGAGGCCGAAGCGGGCGGCGGCGGCGCGCAGCTTGGCGACCGTGCCGGCGGGCAGCGGGATGCCGCCGGCAGTGCGCTCGGCCAGCACTCGTTCCTCCGGCTGGCCCGGTACCAGCACCGGCGGCGCGCCGTCCACGGTGGCCAGGCCGTTCATGGTGTCGGCCAGCCGGTCGACGTCGCGCTTGAACTCCTCCACGTCGGTGAAGGCGGCGATGTCGATGGCGGCCACGACGCTATTCTGGGTGCCGGCGCGCGGGGCATGCTGGCCGCCGATGGTGGTGGCCAGCAGCGGGTTGCCCACCATCAGGCTCGACAGGCACTCGAAGATCAGCGCCAGGCCGTAGCCCTTGTAGCCGGCGGCGGGACGCAGGAAGGCGGACTGCGCCGGGTCGGTAGTCGGGCGGCCGTCGGCGTCCAGCGCCCACTCCTCGGGGATCGCGGCGCCCTTGTCCAGCGCCACGTCCAGCTTGCCGCCGGCCGCCACGCTGGTGGCCATGTCCAGACTGATCGGAGGCCGGAGCGCGCCGGGTACGGCGACCGCGATCGGGCTGTTGTGGGTGCCGGCCTGCTTCGCCCCCGGCGGCGCCATGTTGGGCGGGCTGCACACCACCGCCACGCCGACCAGGTCAGCCCTTGCCGCCATCTGCGTGTAGTAGGCCATCGCGCCCTGGTGCGAGGTGTTGCGGATCAGCCCCCAGCCGATGCCCGCGGCCCGTGCCTTGGCGATGACCCGTTCCATCGCCTGCACCGTCACCACCGGACCGAACGCGTGGTCTGCCTCGATCAGCACGGTTGCCGCGGTCTCCCGCTCCACCCTGATGCGCGGACGCGGGTTCATGGAGCCATTGTCCACCGCCCGGCTGTAGGCGGCCACCCGCTGCACCCCATGCGAGTCGATGCCGCGCAGGTTGGCCCACACCAGCACCTCCGCCTCGGTGGCGGCGTCGCCGGCCGGCATGCCGAGCCCCTCGAACACCCGCGCCGTAAACGCCTGCAATGCCGCCGCATCAATGCGTCGCGCCTCCTCCGCCGGGTCAACGCTTCCCACGCCTTCCGTAAACCGATACTGCATCCGTCCCCCGCGAGCAGCATAGCAGATCACCGGGAGCACGCCATCCCACATTCGGCGTCTGCGTGGCGATGCGTGCGGATCTCGGCGCAGCGCAAGGCAACGAAACGCCTGTCCTTTGACTCCATCAAGGAGGTCTGGGCATAGTCGGTGTACTACGGGAGGAATCAAGTTTGGCTACGGTTCCCGAACCCTCCACGTCGAATAGCGACATCGTTTATCACGTCGGACGCGTCCTGCCATGGCTGGCGGAGACGGCAGGGCAGAGCGACATGAGCTGGTTTACGACCAGGAACCTTGCGCACACCGCCAGTAGCAAGATCGAGGCGGCAGTGCTGAGCCTCGCGCACGAGTTGCGCGAACGACGCGAAGCGGTAACGACAGCCATCTCCCGAATGACAAGCAAGCTCAAAACGGAAGTCGAATCGACAACGCCTGGCACGATCATGGATCCAGACGGAACCGCCACACGGGCACTCGAACAAGCTGAAGAGTACTTCCGAATGCAGTGCGAAGCGTTGGACAGCATTCGAGCTGCTCTCAAGGGTTCAAGAGATACGGCGGTTCATGACTCAGGAATCTTCAAGGAGTTGGAAGATCTGCACAGGTTATTCGCATCCGTAGTCTCGTGGTCCCAGGAAGTACGCTGGCTCATGCTGATCAATGATGGGACGCTCGCACCGACCACCGGGAAGACGTTTACGAGTGGTGCAGACCTCATTTCCGCACTCGATGATTCGAATACGGGCAACGCCAAACCAATTGCGGTAGGCCCTCACGACGAAGCCTACCGCCGGACAAGATCATCGGGCACGTAAGAGCGCAACGGAGACGTAACGATCGGGATCCGAAGCCGGTCTTGCGTGCTTCGCAGCCAATGAAGAGCTCACCCTTGCAGCTTATGGAACGTCGGCGGGTTGGGCGCTCAACGCTTGTAGGGGTCGGCGGCGTCGCGCATGCCGTCGCCGATGAAGTTGAATGCCATCACGGTAACGATCACGAACAGCGCGGGAATCAACAACCACGGGAAGATGGCGATACTGCGAAAATTCATGGCACGCTGCAGAAGCACACCCCAGCTCACGGCCGGCGGGCGCAGACCGAGACCGAGGAAGCTGAGCGCCGTCTCGGCCAGAATCATGTCCGGTATCGCCAGCGTGAGGTGCACGATCAGATAGCTGGCGAACGACGGCAGCAGGTGACGGCGAATGATGGTCATCTGCTTGGCGCCGGCGATCCGGGCCGCCATGGTGAAGTCGTGCTCGCGCAGCTCCAGCAGCTTGCCGCGCACGGCTCTCGCCAGCCCACCCCAGCCCACCAGCGACAGGATGACGACGATGGAAAAGTAAATCTGCATCACGTTCCAGTCGCGCGGCAGGGCGGCGGCGAGCGCCATCCACAGTGGGATGGTGGGAATGGAGATAAGGAACTCGATGACGCGCTGGATGAACATGTCCACGCGGCCACCGTAGTATCCGGACAGCCCACCGAGGACCGAACCGATCAGGAACGACAGCGATACGCCAACCAGGCCCATCGACAGCGAAATCCTTGCGGCGCAGATGGTGCGCGTGTAGATGTCGCGTCCCAGCTTGTCGGTGCCGAACAGGAATAACCGCCCCGGAGACTCGACGCTGAACAGGCGCGCGCGGCTGGCGAACAGGCCCAGCACGCGGTACTCCGCCCCACTGCCGGAAAAGAGGCGAATCGGATAGCGAACCACCGTGTCCTCGCCGTACAGCGGCTGAAAGGTCTCGGGATCCTGGGCCATCGTTGCGCCGTACACGAACGGGCGCGTGAGCCTGCCCTCGTGCACTACGCGCACGCGGGACGGGGGATGATGGTTGGTATCGGAGAACACGTCCTCGACATCGTAGGGCGTGAAGAATTCGCAGAAGAACGCCACGAAGTAGAGCACGGCGAGGACTCCCCCTCCGATGACCGCCAAGTGATGACGGCGGAAGCTGCGCCACATCAGCTGCCACTGGGAGGCGAGGTAGTAGCGCTCATCAACCTTGGCCTCGGCCACTCCCTTTGCCTCAGCCACTTCGCACCCTAACCAGAGAATGCCGGCCAACCGGTGATGGCCGGCCATCGGTTTTCATAGTCTTGCGTGTCACGGAATGACCTTGCCGACTCATGCGGACTGCGCGCTGAAGCGTATGCGCGGGTCCACGATGGTGAGCAGGATGTCGGAGATCAAGGTGCCCACCACGGTCAGAAAGTTCAGGAACAGCACCAGCGCAGCCGCCAGGAACATGTCCTCGTTCATCAGGGCGCTGAACAACAGCGGCCCTACCGTCGGCAGTCCCAGCACGAGTGAGGTGATGGTCTCGCCGGAGACGATTACCGGCAGCAGCCAGCCGACGGTGCTGATCATCGGATTCACCGCCACCCGCACCGGATACTTGAACAGCACCCTGCTCTCTGCCACGCCCTTGGCGCGGGCGGTCACCACGTACTGCTTGCTGAGCTCGTCCAGGAGCTGGGCCCGCATCACGCGAATCAGCCCCGCGGTGCCGGCGGTACCCACAATGATCACGGGCAGCGGAAGATGACTCATCAGATCCAGGAATTTGCCGACACTCCACCCCGCGCGCAGGTACTCGGGGGAGAACAGCCCCCCAACGCCTATGCCGAGCTGGAGGGCGAAGAACATCAGGATGATGGCCAGCAGGAAGTTGGGGATAGCCAGGCCGATGAAGCCGATGGACATGAACAGGTAGTCGCTGAACCGGTACTGGTGGGTGGCGGAGTAGATGCCGATCGGGATGGCCATCAGGTAGGTGAACACCAGGGTACACAGGGAAATGGTGATGGTCAGGGCGAGCCGGTCGCCAACGACGTGGCTGACCGGCTTGTTGAGCATGAAGGAGTGGCCGAACTCCCCGCGCAGCAGGTTGAAGAACCACTTCAGGTATTGGACATGCACCGGACGATCGAGCCCATAGCGCCGGCGCAGGTTGTCGAGCAGCTGCTGATCCACATCCTCCCCGCTGGTGGCCAGGCGAAGGGCTACCGTGGTCACGTAGTCGCCCCTCGGCAACTGGATGATCACGAACGACACCACCGTCAGCATCCACAGCAGCAGCAACATGTAGAGAACGCGGCGCAGCAGGTAACCGGTCATCAGCTTGGGGAAACGAGGAGGCCCGACCTCGCGGTCGGACCCCCTCCGAAATCACGCCCTCCGGCTAAAGCAATCAGCCTGAGCTATTGCTTGATATAGAGCGTGTCGTACAGGTACCCGTCGGAGAAGCCGAGGCCGGTGAAGCCGCCCTCGGCGTACATGTTGCCGATGCGGTTGTTGACGATCACCACCCGCGGCGGCGGCGTGACGGTGCCGATGTAGTAGAGCCCCTCCACGTTGCGAGTGATCAATTCGTTGGCCAACTCGGCGTAGCGCGCCGTGCCCTTCTGTTCCTTCAGCCACTGCTCGGACAAGTCGAACAGTGTCTTGATCTCATCCGGCGGCTCTTCCCCCTCCTTGCCCGCGGTGAAGTGCCACTGCGCCCACGGGTAGGAAGACTGCGGACAGCAGTGATACCAGTGCCAGGGCGGCCGCAGGCGAATCGGGTAGCGGGAGTGACCGAGCACCTCGCCGCCGCCGTCGGAGGACCAGAAACGGCGTCCAGCTCGTTCGCCTCGCCCAGCTCCTTCCACAGCGCATACGCGATGGCCTTGGGCTCGAAACCGATACCGAGGGCGGTCCAGTAGCGCGCCAGCAGCGTCATCAAGTCGTCGAAGTACGGCAGGTAGTCGAGCGCCGGATGGGTGCCGTCGATCACCAGCGGCTGGCCGTCGGGGCGCATCCGCTTGCCATCCGCGCCGCGGGCCAGCCCCATCTCGTCCAGCAACTCGTTGGCGCGCTCTGGGTCGTGCTCCGCGTAATAGGTCGCCATCCAGTCTTCGAAACCCTCCTCCTTGGCCAGCGCGCCTGGCCAGCGCGCCGGCGTCGGAGTTGTCGCGGATGTGCCACTGCTGCAAGTAGTGCTGCGGGGCCAACGGGCGGGACTGAGCCCACGACTCGGTGGCCGCCAGGAACGGCTCGGCAAACGTGTACCGTACCGTGTACTGGTCGAGCTTCTGCGCCTGCATCAACTCGCCGCCGGGGGTGTAGCGTCCGCGCGGTTCCGGCGTGAAACCGCTCACCACCTCATCATTCAGGATGGCGTCGTAGAAAAACAGGAAGTCGTCGGCGTCGGCATCATCGCCATCCGACCATTCAACCGTCGGACGGCCACTTCGCCACCGCCTGTTGCAGATCCTCCAACACCGAACGCGCTTGAACGCGCTCGACTCCCCGGGTGGCGGCGGTTGGCGGCCTCAGTCCAGAGGGCGCAGGAGCGGGGTGTCCGGCAGGTCGGTGTGCAGGCGCGCGAACACGTCGGCGCCGTCGCGGGTGAGGTCGGCGGCGGGTGAGGGGTCGTCGGCGAGCGGCAGGTCGACGCGCACCTGCTCCAGGCTCGACCAGCAGGCGGCGGCCAGCACCTCGAACCCGGTGTAGGCGTGTTCCACGTTGCAGGGGTGGTCCGCCAGCGAGCCGTCCAGCCAGTCGGCGATCTGGCCGGCGTAGGCCGTCTGGATGCGCGGCGACTCCCAATCCCAGCCGGCGACCGGGTTCTCCTTCGAGTACGCCGGGTTCGCCCCTCGCGTCCACTCGCCCTTGGTGGCACGGCTCTGCGTGGCCCATATGCCCGTGTTTTCCGCCCACGCCGTGCCCTCGGTGCCGCGCACCGTGACCCGGTTCACCTGCCACGCGTCCCCGGAATCGTAGCGCGGCGCCACCCCGCCGTACTCGCCCAGGCCGTACACGCCGCCGGCCAACTCCAGCCGCACCAGGCACAGGTCGGGCGACGGGTGGACATCCTGCAGTTGCGTGCGGCCGTGCACGTGCCCCACCACCCACTTCGGTTGCGCGAACCCGCTCGCCCACAGCAGGTAGTGCGTGTAGTGGGTGCCGCGGTCCATCAGGTTGCCGCTGGTGGTCGCATGGATCTCGGTCACCTGCCCGACGTCGCCCGCGTCCAGCACCCGCCCCAGCTGCTGAAACGAGCTGGTATAGATGTGCTGCTGGCACACCGTCGCCTTGATCCCGGCGCCGCGGCACAGGTCCACAATGCGCCGCGCCTCCGCCAGCGAAAGCGCCATCGGCTTCTCGAACGCCAGCCCCTTCACCGCGTGCTTGGCCGCCAGCTCCACCATCGGCAGCCGCACGCCGGGCGGCGTGACGAAACAGAACAGGTCGGGCTCGGTCTCTGCCAGCATGCGGTCGGCGTCCGCGTACTGCGCTACGTCCAGGCCAAACTCATCGGCCGTGGCGCGCATCCGTGCCGCGTCCAGCTCGCACAGCGCGACAATTTCGAAACGGTCCGGCTGCGCCAGCCAGCCCTGGAGGTGTTTGCCGCCGCGGTTCCCGCAGCCCACCTGCGCCACGCGTATCTTCGCCATCGTTCAGCTACTGCTCCGGTACGATGCTCATCTCAGATCGTGCGCTGTTTGGCTTGGCGAACCGAGTCGTGCGCGTCGTGCAGGCATGCACCGACGTTCCTGCCAACTGCCGGAGGCGGAAGCGGCCTGTTGTCCTTGCGGTAGATCGCCAACCATTCGTCGACGATTCCGCACAGACTGCGGAACACCTCGACTTCATCGTCGCCGTGACAGCAGGGTCCGATGACCCCGGGGCAATACCCAACGTAGCTCTGGTCTTCTTCCGACCACTCAACGACCTTGATGTACTGCGCACTAGCCCGCGAATGTTCGCCGGCAGGCGACGCCTGCACCTCAGCATTCATCGTCTTTCGTGTGGCAGGGCTGCCGCGACGGCTCCTGGTCATCTTTGAGACTCCTCAATCCTTCTCTTGACTTCCTTCTCCTGATAAGGCTTGGCGTCATCACCAAGTTTCCCCGAGATAGTAACGCGAATGCCGGTGATAACATACCCCATGTACGGGGTAGGGGGAGGTAGGGCGATTGTGCCGAGGGAGCAAATCATTACGAAATAGACAATTAGCTGATCGTGTGAAAACCGAAGGTGACAGAGTTGTAATTCACACTTTGACGGTGCCAACGCAGTTATGCGACACTGTGGGGCATGAACAGGGAGCTAAGGAGTTAAATGCGTAGCCCTACTATTCTCATACCTCATATTCTCCGAAATAGCAACGGTAAGCCTATCGCACGCACCAGAATCGCTAAACTTTTGTATCTTATTGATTTAGCATGGTTGGAGTTATACGGAAGGACGTTGACCGACCTGCCTTATGCCTATCATCGAGACGGCCCGTACTGTGATGAGATTGAGGCTGCCTTGTGGCGTCTTGAGGACAAAGGTGCGATCCTCCTTCATACTGGTTCGTACCACGGCGGGTCGTGGGAGCCGGTTCAGTACCAGTTGGAGAAGGAAGACGCCTGCCAACCCCTTGACGATATAGAGAAAAAGGTGGTAAACCATGTTGTTGCACGGTTTGGCGACAGGCCACTATTTGATCTTATTGAATTTGTATCCAGAACCCCACCTATGGTTAGGATTAAGGATAAGAGGTTCCACTGTGTTGAAATGCACCTTGAAAGCTCCGAGCGTAGATTTAGCAGCGAACAGCTTCTCCGTCTCATTGATCGGAGGGAAGCCGTTAATGAAGGAGAATCCAAATGTCTGAGAGAGGTTTTGTCAAGATTGAAGTAGAAACGATTGGACGTGGAGACGATGATCTGATTGATATATTGGGTCCGCCGAATAAATTCAGGCTGACTGAATCTCAGAAACAAGCTCTTCGAGATTTTATGACCCGTATTTATACAGTTCCGTTGTCCATTTTGGCAAGCTACGGCCGTCGCGTCTATTCAGCGATACGAGAGAGTTCGTTTTTGGAATACTCGTTGGGGGGTGGCCTCAGCGTGATTGTGTACTACTTAAACGAAATGGTAAATGGAATCCGTAAAATCAGTATTTGGGCAGTGGATATTGATACGTCGTCATATTCTGTATCGGTGTAAGTTGGCTCTACTTCACCCTACCGGGACTGCCCTTGGGATGCTCGTAGTTCCGATGGCTGCCCTTCCCACCCCGATTGATGAATCCTGCCCGCTCCAGATCTCGTATCAACGCTCTAACCTGTCGCGGCACTACAGGTCGCCGTGAGCAAGCCCGCTCTTTCCCATGCCACCACTATCTGCTCCTAGCGTAACTTGATCACTTTTCGGAGCAAGGCGGCGAGATTCAATGGCCAGACAGGTGAAAGAAGCGCCTGAGGACGAGAAGATCGCTGCCAGTGGAGTGAATGTGGCGCGTGTAGTTATAAACGATGATTGAGAGCATTTGGTGAAGGACAGGGGGTAGGGTTGGCGATCCCCTCACCCTTTGGTAATCTTGCAGGTGTGTGCCCGCAAACGCTACGGAGGAGTCGATTGTAGTGACAAACTATAACGGCAAATTACCGCACAGAAACAAAGGCACCATGCTGGGTCGCTTGGCGCTATACAATAACTCCAATACGGAAAGGGAGTAGCTACCCGATCCAGGAGTGAAGGCCCGAGTAAAACAATCCTCTGTCTGTTCCAATCTTTGGTCAGCACTGGTGTCGTTTCGCAAAAAACGGCCCGGGAATTATGCCTGGGTGATATTGCGGAGGCACTAACAGTGCACAAGTTTCTTGTCTGTATTTTCGTGTTGGTTTCCACTATGGTTTTTGCGCAAATGACGCAAGTGAAGACCGGAAGCCCGATCTCTGACGTTCCCTACATGGAATTATGGGTAACGACTGGCGGAGAAGTTGTTGCTTGTTGGCTATCCGATGATTTGGAGCAGTTTCTTGCCACAGCTTCTGATCTTGCCAAACAGGATGAACAACCAAACTGGAATAAGGTACTCTGGGATCACGATTGCACTGTACTTGACCAAGGTAACGTGGTCACAGTCTTGGGCCTCACAGAAGATTGGGATATAGTCGAAGGAGAATTCAACGGATATGGGTTTGAATTCGAGGGTGAGTCGTACATAGTCCTGAATATCGACGTTCAGGAACCTAAGAATCAGAATATTCAGTACGCAATAAAAAGCAATCTTAATATGGTCAGAATTACCCCAGGGTCTGACATGTGGGTAATCGACGAATTCTTGGATGCAAACTCGATAGAGAATTGAAGCATGGTAAAGAAATCAGTTAGTTGAGTAGCCCCTTTCTGATTCTGGGAGTAACTTGTAGAAGTTATGGAAAAAGCACTGATGATGTTGTTGAAGGCGTTCAAAAAGGAAAAATGGGCAAACGAATTCCTAGATGGTTGCCTCCACTGCAACACGTTGAGTTTTCACCGCAAGCTTGATAATCAAGAGGGAGCCGTTGTAATCGCCGGCTCAGACATGACTCAATTCAAAATAGGTCCGCATGAATTGAAAAGTGTTGAGCGTGTCACCTTCCGCCCGAACATAGCGGATCACATTAATGTATTCTGCATGTACTCGTGGGCGCCACCATTTGAGGACAGCGCCAAGAAGCGGGTCATTCTAAATAAAGAAACACAACTCGGTAGCCTACGGACAATCGAAGATGTTTATGGGCCACATGCCGTATTGATAAGAGATCTTCCAGAGTTTTTCCGACGATTAACGGCAGCAGTAGAGCGCTCCGAAAGCCAAGTTTATCTTGTAAGGGGAAACTTGGTAAAATACAAGCTTATGAATCGTATCCCTAAGCAAGACGATATGGAAGGCATAATACAGTTGGCGTTTCACAAAAATCCAAAATATGCGAGCGAGAAAGAGTACCGTTTCGTATTAATCCTTGACCGAGACAAGCCCGGACTTTTCAGGTTTGACATCGGAAGCATACGCGATATTGCAGTCCAATCGAAGCCTAGGGAACTTTATGATACAATAGAGATTAACGGGTCTAAGGAGTTTTAGGAATTTACGTCCACGTAGAGTGAACCCTAAAACGCGCGTCGCCGATTTCTATTGTTCGTTGTCGGTTTCCTGTTCCTTCAATCGGTTAAAGAATCGTTCGAGCAATACGTTGTTTTGCCTGATCCCAGCCCTTATCAACCCTACTACCCTAAAGCCAAACCGGCGCATGGGCACCGGGGTTATAGGTATGGGCAACGGGGTTGATAGGGGCGAGCCTGGGCATCCGGGGTATGAGTGCCGAAACAAAATACGCTTGGGAATGATCAACTTACGCTAGGAGGGTTCGGCGACGCGCACCACCTGCTTGCCCAGGTTCTTGCTGGTGAGCAGGCGCATGAACGCGCCGGGCAGGTTCTCGAAGCCGTCGACGATGTCGAACTTCGACTTCAGCGCGCCGCTCTTCTGCCACGCCGCGAGCCGCCGGTATGCCTCGTCGAACCGGAGGCCATAGTCGCCGGACAGGAACCCCTCCACGCGGGCGCGCGACACCAGGATCTTGCGCATGAAGCGCGGCCCGACGTCGGGCTGCTCGAAGCGGTCGGCGAGGCTGATGGTCCCCACCACCACGATGCGCGCGTGGGTGGCCAGGTTCTGGAACACCGCGTCGAGGATCGGACCGGCGGTGTTGTCGTAGTACACGTCCACGCCGTCCGGGCACACGCGTGCGATGGCGGCGGCGAGGTCGGGCTCGTTGCGGTAGGCGATGCCGTCGTCGTAGCCGATCTCCCGGCACCAGGCGAGCTTCTCCTCGGTGCTGGTGATCGCGATGGCGCGGCAGCCGCAAATCTTGGCGATCTGGCCGGCGATCTGGCCCACCGATCCGGCGGCCGCCGAGATCACCACCGTGTCGCCCGGCTTGATGCGCCCGGTCTCGATCAGTGCGAAGTACGCGGTCGGGCCGTTGGTGCCCAGGAAATCGAGCCAATGCGGCAGGTCCGCCACCTCCGGATCAACGCGCCGCGCCGTCCCCGCCGGCACCGCCGCGTACTCCTGCCAGCCGGTGGTCGCCACCACCAAGTCGCCCGCCTGGTAGCCGCCGGCGTTGGACTCAACCACCTCGGCCACCGACGCCGCGGTCATCACCTCGCCGACACTTACGCCGCCGGTGTAGTTCTGCTGCCGGCTGATGCGCCCGCGCATGTAGGGCGCCACGTCCACATACAGCGACCGCACCAGCAGTTCGCCGCTCTCCGGTTCGGGCACCGCCCCCACGGTCAGCATCCAGTTGTTCTCGTGCGGCATCCCCTCTGGATGAGCGGCCAGCCGCCACTGTCGATTGTTCACCGTCATGGCCCGCATACTATCACTGTTGGGCAGGCGCGCGCCCCCCGCCGGAGCGAGCCCGGCACCTTCCCACGTGCAACCGAGCTCGACGTCTCCGTCGGTGGTTGGCTTGTCGCGCGGCCGACGGTGGGCTACCCTGCCGCATGGCCAGCACCGAAACGCTGCCCGCCACGCCGTCCAACCCGGCGGGGCCGCGCGCCGCGGCTCCTCGAGGCGCCGAGCCGCCGGAGTTCCCCGGCTGCAAGCCGGTCCACCTGCCGCGCGCCGCGATCGAACGCTTCGAAGGGCGGCTGGAATACTGGGAGGCGGCCACCGAGACCGCCTGGATCTGCGAGCCGACCACTTCCTATCACGAGCGCCCGGCACGTCTGTTGACGCGGTTGGCCGAGGTGATCGCCCGGGTGCGCGGTTCGCATATCGAATGCTACGGCTCGATGGACCTGCTGCTGCGCGACGAGCACGGCGAGCCGCAACGCATCATGCAGGCCGACGAGTCCCTGTACCTGCATCCGGCGCACGTCAGGCTGCCGGGTGCCGCCATGGTAGTGGGCGCGGACGATCTTCCCGACGTGGTGCTGGAGGTGGACCACACCACCGACGCGCGCCGCGGCAAGCTGGCGCTGTACGAGTCGTGGGGCTTCCCGGAGGTGTGGGTGGACGTGCCGGACGCGCCGTCACCGAGCCGTCCGCGCGCGCGGCGACCGGGGTTGACGATCCATCTGCTGGCGGACGGCCGCTACCGGGTCGCGGCGGAGAGCCGCGCGTTCCCGGGCTGGACGACGGCGGAGATCCACGAGGCGCTGAACGAGGCCGAGCCGTCGGCGCGCACCAGCGCGGTGTTGGAGCGGGTGGGCGGAGTGCTGGGGGCACGGGAAGGAACCGGACCGGATGACGACCCGCTGTTGCACTCGCAACGGCGCCAGGGGTTTGAGCGCGGCCGGGCCGAAGGACTCCGTGCCGGCCGGGCGGAAGGGCTCATTGCAGGCGTGCAGAGAGCCCGCGCGCAGATGATCCGCCAGATACTGGTGTCGCGGGGCATCGAGGTCTCGGCGGGGTTCCTGGCCGACGCGGCGTTCGCCGCCGCGCCCGAGGACGTGCTGATTGCCGCAGCACTCGCCTGCGAGGACGAGGCCGCCTTCCGCGCTGCCATCTCGCGATCCGGTCGGTAACGGCACCGCCGTTCGCCATCCCGCCCAGGATCTCCCGGAACAGGTCGAACGCCCCCGCCGGCACCGCCGTCATGCTGCCATGACCGCACCCATGAAGGAGATCACGTGATCGAGGACGGCGTCCGGCTACGGCATACGCCCGACCACACGCCGGGCCACTGCAGCGTGCTGCTCGGCGGCGGACGGGAGGAGGCGATCATCACCGGCGACCTGCTCCATCAGCCGTTCCAGATTGCCGAGCCGCACCGATCTTCCCGCGCATGCCGCGATCCTGAACTGGCTGCCCGGACCCGCCGGGAATTCGTCGAACGGTACGCCGATGCCGACACGCTGGTGCTCGGCAGCCACTTCGCTCCCCCGACCGCGGTGCGCATCGCCAGCGGCCCACATACGTGTCGGGCTACGTTCTGACGGCAGCCTGACCTACAGCAGCCCGATTCGGCGAGTGTCCCTCCCAAGTGGCTGGTGATCAACATGCGTGGCCAAGTCGCTTGTGCAACTCGCGCAGTGCTGCCCGGTTGGACTCCCAATGCAGGCGCTTCGCGCAGTCCGGGAAGGATAGCCACTCGACGCGTGAGTGTTCCGGCGACAATCTGATCCGCAGGCCGCCGGCATTCACCGCGAAGCATTCCTGCTTCCTCATGGGCTTCCCGCCGCGCAGCCTGGTCCTTGTCTTCGCCTCTGCTCCCACCGGCCGCGATGAACTGCCAGACACTGGTATCTGTGCGCAGAAACGCCGCGTATCGGATCCGCGTTGCAATCCGGCGATACGGGATAACCAGAACCTGAAATGGCATCCTGTCGCGATCGCCCAAGTCTCCCATCGGTCGCCGACTCTCAATATGGCGGGGCTACTCCCAGGCGAGCCAGCAGGGCGACTGGCTGGGGATAGCGCCCCGCTTCCCTGCGCAGGCGGGGCGGCGCGGTTTCAATGGCGATGGCGGCCATGCACCAGGCGTAGTAGGCGACCACCTCGGTACTGTCTGTCGGACGCTGGTACCGGCGACGGCTACGGCTCGGTCGATCAGCGCACGATCCTCCGGCGTGGCCCTGATTTCGATACGCTGACTGCGCCGACGGTTCTGATCAGCCTGCATTGTACGGCCCAAGTACGGCAAACGTGCCTCGCTGGCAACCCTCCGCGCTTTCGCCTCAGCGGTGCGCACTGACGACAGGAGCGACCGGCACTTCCTGTTCGATCAACTGGCCTCGCTCGCTGACGACCACGGAGACATCGTACCTGCTTTGAAGGGTCATCCAGAGTTCAGGCCCGGTGCCAAAGTATCGCCCCAGGCGCAGGGCTGTATCCGCGGAAACGGCACGGTCTCCGCGCAGGATTGCCGTAACGCGGTTTCCCGGCACGCGGATGGCGAGGGCGAGCTGGTTGGCGCTCATGCCCCGCGCCCGCAGTTCCTCTCTGAGCACTCTACCGGGATGTGTTCGTACTCTCGCCATGATCTTGCCTCCCCCGGGATCAACCCTTGTGGTAGTCCTCTATCGCGACCCCGTAGGCGTCGCCGCCTGCGAATCGGAAGGTGAGTCGCCAGCGCGCATTCACGGTCAGACGTATCACATAGTACGTCAAGCGTCCGACTGCGCAGCAGCGCAGCGTCTGGTGGGGCTTCCTGCTGGTCCTGGCGCGCCTCAGGCCGCGCGGCGGCGACGTGCTGCTGGTGGTAGTGTTCCTGATCACCTCGGCCATGCCGCTGCTGGGGGAACGGCTCGTGCTGGAAGCCGAAGGCGTGTCTGAGATCGATCATGCCGGTCACTCCTGGAACAGTTGGCCGCCGCGCGGGCGGGGGTGGTCGTCGGCGGGCTGGCCGGCAGCTGCATCAAACTCGGTCTCGCGCCCGCTGACGCGGCGGATGCGACTGTTGACGTGGGGATTCAACTCGGCCAGGAAGCCATGGGAGCGCTCCTCGAAGAACACCTCGACGCGGGTGGGATCGGCATCGTGGAGACGCAGGACGACGGTGTTGCCGATCAAACCGACCGGCGCTTCATAGAGCTTGCCGTGCAGGGAGACCGAGCGATCCTTGTCGACCTTGCAGCGCGCGACGGTGCGGAAATGGTCACGCAGATCGGGCGGCGCACTGGCCTCGACCTCGGCGCCGCGCGCGAGAAGCTGCGCGTCGCCGCCGCGCTGGCCGATCTCAACCACATCGCCGCGGCGATGGCGCGTGGACAGTTGTCCTACTCGAAGGTGCGCGCCCTGACCCGAGTGGCCACCCCTGCCACCGAGGCGCGGCTGCTGGCGGTGGCTTTGGGCGCCACGGCCGCGCACGTGGAGCGGCTGGTACGGGCGTGGCGGCGGGCGGATCGCGATGCGCAGGCGGATGCCGAGCAGGTGCGACTGGCGAGCCGGGCGTTGAGCATGCAGGTGGACGAGGACGGCATGATAGTGATGCGCGGGCGGCTGACGCCGGAGGTGGGAGCGGTCTTACTGCGCGCGGTGGAGGCGGCGTTGGAGCAGGTGCCGGCGACCGCGGAGGGCGGCGAGTCCACGATTGCGCAGCGGCGGGCCGTCGCGCTCGGGCTGGTGGCCGAAAGTGCGCTGGCCGGCGGGCTCGATCCGGGCAACCCCGCCGGGTGGTCCCAGGAGACGCCGATGGGCAGTTCCGGTTCCTGCGCCCGGACGGCGAGCCGTTGCCGGCGGTGCCGCCGGGGTCAAGCTGGGAAGGGGCTCCGCTGGCGCCGACCGACGCGCGGCTGGCGGCAGCCGGCATCAGCATCGGCCCCCACACCGCCACCCCCGCGTCTCCACGAACTCGTCCAGAATCCGCGCCTTTTGCTTCTTCGTCGCCCGTCGATACCGCTGCGCGGTCCTTCTGAGCGTACTCCGCTCTGCCATGCCCCCCATCTCCTCCGACCTCCGCCCACATTGTGGCCCAGGTCGTTCGTGTGGATTCTTCATCCAGCGATTCGTCGACGCGTGGATGGCGTTTCCGTCGCTGCTCGTTCTGATCACCGTGATGTCGTTGCTCGGCAGAGGTGCGGCGCAGATCATATTCGCGTTGGGCATCAGCTGGGGTATCAGTTCGTCGCGGATCGTGAGAGGTGCCATTCTCGGCATCAGGGAGAACGCCTACTTCGAAGCCGCGAGAACTGGCGGTACCCCAGCCACGAGAGCGTTGATCCGGCACGTACTGCCAACCATCGCTGCGCCTCTCATCGTCATCTACACGGTGACGATAGGAGGGGAAGCCGGGAGCTAGTCCTGGTAGACGTGGACCTTGATCGCGCCGCGGGTCTTGTCGGCGGAGATGCGGAACGCTTCGGCGATGTCGTCGAACGGGAGCCGGTGGCTGACCAGCTTGGCGGCTTCCACCTTGCCGGAGGCGATCAGGTCGATGGCGGCGCCGAAGTCGGTTTCCATGCCGCTGATGCCGTAGCAGCTGGAGCCGGTGACGATCGCTTCCGACCACACGATACGGGTCAGATCGACGCCGGCGGCGTCGTAGTGGCCCGATACCAGGACCACGCGTCCGCGCGGGCGCACGCTGGCCAGCGCGTCGCCGAAGCTGCCGGCTGCGCCGACCGTCTCGATTACCACGTCCATGCCTACACCGTCGGTGAGGTCGCTGACGTACTCGCCCAGCTCCTGGCGGCCGACGTGCACCACATGGTCGGCGCCCAGTTCGGCCGCCAGCCGCGCCTGCTGATCGTACTTCACCGTGATCAGCGTCGCGCGGACGCCGACCGCCTTGGCGGCGGCCAGCGCGAACTGGCCGATGGTGCCGCCGCCGATGATCGCCACCCGGTCGCGCGAGCCGGCGCCGGCCTGCGCCAGCGCGCGCCACGACACCGCAAGCGGTTCGACCAGCGCCCCATCCTCGTAGCTCATGCCGTCCGGCAGCTTGAACAGTCCCGAGGCATGCACGGCGGTGAACTCGGCGAAGCCGCCGTGGGTGTTGTGGGAGACTCCCTGGCGGCGCAGGCAGTGGTTGTACTGGCCGGTGGTGCAGTACACGCACTCCCCGCAGTGCGAGAAGCACTCCACCGCCACCGTGTCGCCGACGGCGAAGCCGGTGACGCCCGCGCCGACCTCGGCCACGATGCCGCAGGTCTCGTGACCGGCGGCCCTGGTATGCGACTGCCCCCAGGTGCCGAAGTAGGAGTGCAGGTCGCTGCCGCAGATGCCGGTGCAGCGGGTATCGAGCAGCACCTGCCCCGGCTGCGGCCGGCTGCGCTCCACCTGCCGCACCTCGATTTCCCTGATCCCGGTGTAGATTGCCGCCTTCATGGTTGCCATGCTCTGCCTCCCGTGCTCGCCGTCCCTGCCGGAGCGCCGTGCGGACAACTCCGGCGACTGCCGGTGGTCTCGCGACCGCCGCCGGTGTCCCTGCGGTCGGCGACGGTCCAGCGGTTCGCCGCATACCGCAGCCGGCGGTATCCATGCGATCCGCGACAGGCCCCGCGACAGGGGCCACGACACGCGCCGCTGCCGGATCCGGCGCAGGACAATCCTACCGTGACAGCGCACGAGCGGCCAGTGCGGTCCAGTGCGGTAGCAGCGGGTTGCAGGGCAGGGCGATTTCGTCGCACAAAGTGAGGCGCACGAGGAACGGGGGAGCGTTCGGCATGGCAGGAAAATCGACAGCGAGGGTGAGCCAACGGCCGCCGAACCGGCTGCAGCGGAGGCCGCCCAGCCTGACGGAGTTGGACCTGTCGCCACGCGTCGGGCACCGGGACTACGAGGCGAAGCTGAGCCGCCGGCAGCAGGAACTGAAGGAGATCTCCCTCGCCTACCGGGCGCATGGGCGGCGCGCGGTGGTGGTGTTCGAGGGCTGGGACGCCGCCGGCAAGGGCGGCATCATCCGCCGCCTGGGGTGGCCGCTCGATCCGCGCGGTTTCAAGGTGTGGCCGATCGCCGCCCCGCTTCCCGATGAGCAGGGCCAGCCCTACCTGTACCGCTTCTGGCGCCGTCTGCCCTACCCCGGGCAGTTGGTGGTATTCGACCGCTCCTGGTACGGCCGCGTGCTGGTGGAACGGGTCGAAGGCTTCGCCAGCGAAGCAGAATGGCGCCGCGCCTACGCGGAGATCAACGACTTCGAGCGGCTGCTCGCGGACGACGGCATCCGGCTGGTGAAAATCTTCCTGCACATCACCCCGCAGGAACAGCTCAAGCGGTTTCGCGCCCGCCTGAATGACCCCTTGAAGCGCTGGAAGCTGTCGCCGGAGGATCTGCGCAACCGGGCGCGCTGGCCGGAGTACGAGACCGCCATTGAGGAGATGTTCCGCAGCACCTCGACGGTGGCCCACCCATGGCACGCGATCCCGGCCAATGACAAGAAGTACGCCCGCCTCGCCGCCCTCGGCCTGGTCGTGAAGCAGCTGGCCAAGGGGGTGGATCTGAACCCGGGCGACCTCGACCCCGAGTTCGCCCGCCGCGCGCACGAAGTCCTGGGGCTGCCACACAGCGGTCTCCACGACGAGTAGGTGCCGTCGGTTCGTGACACCAGCGGCCTCGAAACAACGCCCGTGCATCGCTGTCCGGTGCCGATTGTCGGACGGCAGGTCGGTACCTGGCCGGTGCCATCGGCGTGTCCCGAAACGCCTCCCGCTCGTCCCATCCCGCCGTATCGCCGGCCTCGCCTCGCGGCCTCCTGGCCTCCTTTGGCCTCCTGGCGGGATCGTTGACGACATGGCGACGGCAACCATACACTTCCGGGTACAGAGAACTTCGGGGCATGGTGTAATTCCAGACCGGTGGTGATGGGCGCCGGGAGGCGCGCGCAGCCCACTACTCCCGTCCACCCGCGGTGCAACTCGGGTGGGTGGGACTGAACCGGTGCAATTCCGGTGCCGACGGTATAGTCCGGATGGGAGAAGTTCCGACCGACCCTTCGTGTGCGCACGGGCGCTGACGGTGCGCCCTGCTGCCGATCCGCGGCAACGGGTGCCCTGGGCGCCGTGTGCCGATGCGGCCCCAGGCGGTGGCGGTGCGCCCGCGCGCACTGCCGGCGCAGAAGTTCTCGGAGCGTGATGATCGTGACGGGAACCAACCAGCACCACCATATGCAGCGCGCGCTGCAACTGGCCGAACGCGGTCGCGGCCGCACCTCGCCCAACCCGCTCACCGGGTGTGTCGTGGTGAACGACGGCCGGGTGATCGGCGAGGGGTTCCATGAGCGCCACGGCGCGCGCCATGCGGAAGCCGCGGCGCTCGACGCCTGCAGCGAGAGCCCGCGCGGCGCGCACCTGTACTGCAATCTGGAACCGTGTGCGGCATCCTATCCCGGCAAACTCACCCCGCCCTGCGCCGCGCGCATCATCCGCGCGGGAGTCGGGCGCGTGACCGTCGCCACCCTCGATCCCAACCCGCGCGTCTGCGGCGCCGGCGTCCGGCTGCTGCGCGAGGCCGGCATTGCGGTGACCGTCGGCGCCGCAGCGGAAGCGGCGCTGCGGCTCAACGTTCCGTTCTTCACCGCCGTGCATTACCGGCGCCCCTACGTCCACCTGAAGATCGCCCAGTCCCTCGACGGGCGCATCGCCACCCGCGGCGGCGATTCGCAGTGGATCACCGACGCCGCCGCACGCCGCATCGTGCATCGGATGCGCGCCGAGCACGATGCCATCCTGGTGGGGCGCGAGACCGCGTTGCGCGACGATCCCCGGCTCACCGTGCGCGATCTCGAAGCCGGCGCCCAACTGGCGGCAACGCCGTGGCGAGTGGTGCTCGACAGCCGCCTTGCCCTTCCCGCCACAGCGCGTCTGGCCGGCGACGAGCACGCGGCGCGCACCATCGTGCTGACCACCGCGCAGGCCGACCCGGCGCGCCGCCGCGAACTCATCGACCGCGGTGTTCAGGTGCATGAGGTGGCGGCCGGCGCCGGCGGGCGGCCGGACATCGACGCGGTGCTGCAGGCGCTCCATGACCGCGGCATCCGTTCGCTGCTCGTGGAAGGCGGCGGCGCCGTGTACACCTCGTTTCTGCGTGCCGGGCGCTTCGACCGGCTTACCGTGTTCGTGGCGCCGCTGCTGATCGGCGACGGGGTCGCCGCGGTAGGCGACCTCGGCAACGAACGCATCGCCGACGCCACGCGCCTGCAGGACGTCACCACGACCATCGTCAACGACCAGGTGATGGTGTCGGGTTACCGCGATCTGGGCGCGCTGCGACGGGTGGTGCTGCCCGCCCGCGAGGTGCAGCCGGCCGTGGCCCGAGCCGGGTGAGGCAGACCATGTTTTCGGGAATCGTCGAAGAAGTCGGCACCATCCTCGAACGCACGGACGCGGACGGCGGCGTGCGGCTTGTTGTCGGCTGTGCGCTGGTGCTCGACGACCTGGCCCCCGGCGCATCGGTGGCCGTGGACGGCGCGTGCCAGACCGTGGTGACCCGCGGCCAAGACAGGTTCGTCGTGCAGGCCGGGGGCGCCACCCTGGACAAGACCACCCTGGGCGCGCTGCGGGTGGGCGACCGGGTCAACCTGGAGCGGGCGCTGGCGGTCGGCAGCCGCCTGAACGGCCACTTCGTACAGGGCCACGTCAACGCCACCGGCACCGTGCGCGCATGGACACCGTTCTGCGCCGCTCCGGGAGCCGAAACGGACGGCGATCCGGAAGCCGCGGCCACCCCCGACCACGATGACGGGACCGGCACGTGGCGCTTCGCGATCGACATACCCGACCACCTGCGCCGCTACGTGGTCCTGGAGGGTTCGCTGGCCATCAACGGCGTCAGCCTCACTGTCGCCGAGCTGGCCGGCAGCCGCGTCACGTTCTCCATCATTCCCTATACCGCACACCACACCGCACTGCGCGACCGCAAGCCGGGCGCACGCGTCAACCTGGAGGTGGACATGATCGCCAAGTACCTGGAATCGCTGCACGCACACGCCCCACCCGCGCCCGACTCCGCCGCGCGCGTGCCGGTGGAAGATCCCTCCCCGGTAGCGTGCGGAGTGGCCGCGGCCACCGCGGAACTGGCTGCCGGGCGGATGATCATCGTCACCGATCACGCCGCGCGCGAGAACGAGGGCGACTTGGTGATCGCCGCCCAACACGCCACCCCCGCGGCGGTGAACTTCATGGTCACCCACGGCCGCGGCATGGTGTGCGTGCCGCTCACCGCCGAGCGCGCGGCCGCGCTCGACCTGCAGCCGATGGCGCCGGACAACAGCGCCCTGCACGGCACCGCCTTCACCGTGTCGGTGGACTACCGGCACGGCACCACCACCGGCATCTCGGCGGCCGACCGCGCCGCCACCGTCGTGGCGCTCGCCGACCCCGCCGCCAAGGCACACGATTTCGCCCGGCCCGGCCACATGTTCCCGATCGTCGGCGATCCGGGCGGCGTGCACGCGCGGCCCGGCCACACCGAGGCCGCCATCGAGCTGATGCGGCTGGCGGGCTGCCCGCCGGTGGCGGTGATCTGCGAGATCATGGCCGCCGACGGCAGCATGGCCGGCGACGCCGAATTGCTGGAGCTGGCGCGCACCCACGGCTTGCCGGTGGTCAGCGTGGAACAAGTAGCGGAGGTAACAGGCTCATGCAACTGATCGAAGGGACGTACGAGGGCGCCGGACGGCGCTTCGCGCTGGTGGCCAGCCGCTTCAACGAGCTGATCACCAGCCGGCTGGTGGAGGGCGCCGGCGACTGCCTGCGCCGCCACGGCGTCGCCCCCGATGACATCGCCGTGGTGTGGGTGCCGGGCGCGTTCGAAATTCCGCTCGCCGCCCGCCGGGTCGCCGAGCAGGGCCGGTTCGACGCGGTAGTGTGCCTGGGCGCGGTCATCGAGGGTGCGACCGACCATCACGAGTACGTGGCCGGCAACGCCGCCGCCGGCATCGCGCGCGAATCGGCGGCCGCCGACGTGCCGATGACCTTCGGCATCATCACCGCCGCCAGCATCGAGCAGGCGATCGAGCGCGCCGGCACCAAGCAAGGCAACCTGGGCTGGAACGCCGCCCTGTCAGCCCTGGAGATGACCAATGTGCTGCGCCGCATCGACGAGCTGGCCGAGCAAGAGCAAGAACAAGAGAGCAAACCTCAGGAGGACGCATGACCATTCCTACCATCCCGTTCGGCAGCACCGGCCACCTGAGCACGCGCTGCATCTTCGGCGGCACCGCCCTGTCGAGGGCGTCGCAGGAAGAGGCTGACCGTACCCTGGAGGTGCTCCTGCGGTACGGCATCAACCACATCGACACCGCCGCCGGCTACGGCGACTCCGAACTGCGCATCGGCCCGTGGATGCGCCGCCACCGCGACCGCTTTTTTCTGGCCACCAAGACCGGCGAACGCAGCGCCGCGGGCGCGCGCGCCCAGTTGGAACGCTCTCTGCAGCGCCTGCAGGTCGATCACGTCGATATGATCCAGTTGCACAGCCTCACCGAGCCCGACGAGTGGCGGCAGGCGCTCGGCAGCGGCGGCGCCCTGGAGGCGTTGATCCAGGCGCGCGACGAGGGGTTGGCGCGCTACATCGGCATAACCGGTCACGGCGCGACCGTGGCGCGCACGCACCTCGACGCATTGCAGCGCCATCCCTTCGACGCGGTCCTCCTGCCGCTCAACTACCCGATGTACGAAATCCCACAATACGCTGCCGACTTCGAGGAACTGCGTACACTGTGCCGCGAGCGCGGCGTGGCGGTGCAGACCATCAAGGCGATCGCCCGGCGCCGCTGGACCGGCAGCGCGCGCCCCCACCCTACCTGGTACGAGCCGCTGGCCGGCCAGCAGGACATCGACGCCGCGGTGCATTGGGTGCTGGCCCACGAGGGCGTGTTCCTGAACAGCGCCGGCGACATGAGCCTGCTGCCGCGCATCCTCGATGCCGCCGCACGCTTCCCCGCCGCCGGCGCCGACAGCTACGACACGGCGGCCGGCAAGGCGTTCGCACGTCGGCAAATGCAGCCGCTGTTCACCGCCACCCAGAACGTGATCTGACGCCGCCACAAAAGCGGCAGCGCCCTCAACGCCGTTATCTCTACCGAGATGATGGACAAGGGAAAGAACTCACTGGACTCGTTCCAGAATAGTCGCCGCCGGGAGAACCCTCGGCGGAAGTCTTCATGGTTTTCAGCGTCACGGAGCGCCTACGCCTGCTGGTCGGCACTCCGGGAATTCGGCGCCGGCTTTCGCGCGCTGCCACGATGGGAGGCGACGATGTGGGCTGTACTCTTATGTCTCAGCTCTCTCGCCGTCATCCTGATGTGGGTGAAATTGGTGACCGCGCTGTTGGCTTCGCTCTGATCGTGCGCCGCGGGTACCGCACGGGGGACAGCGGTGCGGAATTCGGTCGGCGGCGGCGGTTGTGCTGCCGCCGACCCGCGGCACTTGACAGGGCGGCATGAGCGCATAATCCTGCCCGAACGGAGTTTCCCATCACGCCGACGTCGGTATCCGCCCACAGCAGCACGGTCGAGAATTACATCAAGCAGATCTACCTGGAAGCGCAGAAGGACACCCGCGAGCGCGTGCCGATGAAGCGCCTCGCCGACGGCGTAGGGGTGTCGCCGGGCACCGCCACCGCGATGGTCAAGACGCTGGCGCGCTCGGGCCTGATCGACTACGCGCCGCGCGACGGCAGCCGGCTCACCGCGGCGGGCGAGCAGCTCGCCCTCAACGTGCTGCGCCGCCACCGGCTGGTGGAGGCGTTCCTGGTCGAGGTGCTCAAGCTCGACTGGTCTGAGGTGCACGGCGAGGCGGAGTTGCTGGAGCACGCCATCAGCGACAAGGTGTTGGAGAAGATCGACGAACTGATGGGCCGGCCGCGCGTCGATCCGCACGGC
Source organism: Spirochaetia bacterium (assembly GCA_965262935.1). Classification (GTDB taxonomy): domain Bacteria; phylum Spirochaetota; class Spirochaetia; order SZUA-6; family Bin103; genus Bin103. The sequence continues at coordinate 5,976,624 of OZ253572.1, forward strand.
GACCCGATTCCCACCGATCGCGGCGAGATCGACGAAACCCGCTTCGAAACGCTGGCGCAGCGCGCCGCCGGCGACCGCCTGCGCATCGTGCGGGTGATCGACCAGGACGCCCGCTTCCTGCGGTTTGCCGAGCGCCACGGGCTGGTGCCGGGAGCCGAACTGGCGGTGGACCGGCACGACGCCGAGGCCGATGCCGTTACCATTACCGCAGCGCCGGGGGCAGCCGTCACCCTGGGGGTAAGCGCCGCGGGGAAGATCATGGTGGAGGCCTTGCAGCACGTTGAGGACGCTGGCGGTCCCGTCGCCGACGACGCCGACGCTGCCGATGGCTGAGGGTTCGGAACCGGACCGCGAGGCGGCGCTGAGGCTGGCCATGCTGCGCCACTGGTACGGCGATCAGCTCAGCGCCGAGCAGTGGGACGAAGTGAGCCGGCAACTCCGCACCGAGGTGGTGGAGGGCTCGCGGACGCTCGCCGAGGTGCCCCTCGAACACACCGACGAGCCCCTGCCCCTGTTCGCTCCTCATCGCGGTGACGAGCGCCCCGCAACCGCCGCCTACGGTGGCGCTCCCGGCCCAACCCGCCCACCCCCGGAGTCTGTCGCACACCGGCAGGCCGCGAGCGGCGTTGGCCCGCCGACGGAGGTGATCTTTTGCCCGCTGCGCGAACTCGGCGAGCTGGTGCGCACACGGCAGGTGTCGCCGGTGGACCTGACGGAGACGTTCCTGGAGCGCCTGGCCGCCATCGGCCCGCGCTACCACGCCGTCGTCACGCTGACGCCGGAACTCGCCCGCGCGCAGGCGCGGCGCGCCGAGCGGGAGCTGGCCGCCGGCCATTGGCGCGGGCCGCTGCACGGTATCCCGTACGGGATCAAGGATCTGTTCGCCACCGCCGGCATCCCCACCTCGTGGGGCGCGGCGCCGTTTCGCGCCCAGGTATTCGACTACGATGCCACCGTGGTGCGCCGGCTGCGGCAGGCGGGCGCCGTGCTGGCCGCCAAGCTGGCCATGGTGGAACTGGCCGGCGGCCTCGGCTACCGGCAGCCCGACGCCAGCTTCACCGGGCCCGGCATCAACCCGTGGGGCGGCACGACTTGGTCCGGCGGGTCGTCCAGCGGCTCCGGCTCCGCGGTGGCCGCCGGCCTGGTGCCGTTCGCCATCGGCACCGAGACCAACGGGTCGATCATCAGCCCGGCGGCCAACTGCGGCGTCGCCGGCCTGCGGCCCAGCTACGGGCGGGTAAGCCGCCACGGCGGCATGCCGCTGGCCTGGAGCCTCGACAAGCCGGGGCCGCTCGCCCTGACCGCCGACGACTGCGGCCTGGTGCTGGACGCCATCGCCGGCTTCGATCCCGACGACCCTACCACCACGACACGCGTGTTCTCCTATGACGCGGCAAGCGATGCCACCGGCGAACACGCCGACGCCGGGCCGGGCGACCGCGCCGCCTCCGGGCAGCGCCGCCGCTTCCGCCTGGCCCTGCCCGAGGGCGCCACCGACGACGCCGAACCGGCGGTGCGCGAGCACTTCGCCGCCGCCCTGAATGCGCTGGGGGAGATCGCCGACATCGAGCCGGTCACGTTGCCCGACTACCCCTACGCCGAGGTGATCTCCGCCATCCTGCTGAGCGAATCGGCGTCGATCTTCGCCGAGCTGGCGCGCAGCGGGGAGTCGGCGGAGATGACCGCGCCGGAAGACCGCTACGGCATCTACGCGCGCGGCGCGACCCTGGCGGCCGACTACCTGCGCGCACAGCGCATCCGCACGCGGCTGGCTCGCGACCTGGACCGCCTCCTGGCGCCGTACGACGCGTTGGTGACGCCGTCGCGACCCACCGTCGCAACCGCCCTCGACGCGACCTGGGCCCGTGGCGGCAAACGCAGTGAGCGGCGCCCGCGCTGCCCGATCAGCGCCGCCGGCAATCTGGCCGGCCTGCCCGCCATCAGCGTGCCATCCGGGTTCACGGACGGCGGCCTGCCGACCGGCATCCAGTTCGTGGGCCGGGCGTACGAAGAGCACCCAATCCTCACCGTCGCCAACGCCTACCAGGCGCTCACCACCTGGCACCACCGCCATCCCACCGACCTGCTGCCCTGACACCGCCACCCTACCGCCACCCTCGGGCGTGCCTGTTCGGCGCAGCGAAGCGCGCGTATAATGACGTCGGATAGACGTATGCCAAGATTGAAAAACGTCATCGTCAGAGGCTTCCGATCCATCAAGGAGATGGAACTTGAACTCGCACCGATCAACGTTTGCATCGGAGCTAACGGGGCCGGCAAGAGCAACCTCATCGAGTTCTTCAAGATGATCAACGAGATGATGGGTGGTCGATTACAGCAATACATTGCGACCACGGGCCGAGCTACGGCGAATCTTCACTTCGGGCCCAAAACGACACCCCAGCTTGAAGCGGATCTGAGATTCGAAGCTGACCAGGGTACTGATACCTACCATATGCGGTTGTTCTATGCTGCAGGGGATTCTCTGATCTTTGCCGATGAGACCCTATCGTTTCTCGGAGTCGGGCGCGATACTCCTCGACAGACATCCTTGGGAGCGGGACATCAGGAAGCTCTTGTTCGAGACCATGTGGAAGATGATCCGCTGATCAATACCTTGAGAAACTTCCTGAATCGGTGCCGGGTTTATCACTTTCACGATACGTCCCCGACGGCGCGGATTCGCCGGCACTGCTACATTGGAGACGACCGTTCGCTGATGCCGGACGCAGCGAACCTTGCGGCGGTTCTTTATCGCCTGAAGGGCGAGAATGAGAGCATCTATCGTCGCATCGTGAGAGACGTCGCGCAGATAGCTCCGTTCTTCGTAGACTTTCATCTGGAGCCTTCGGGACCAAACGGGAACGATATCATTCTGAATTGGCGACACCGAAAGTCCGATCTCATGTTCGGTCCGCATCAACTCTCGGATGGCACCCTGCGCGCCATATGCCTGATTGCACTGTTGCAGCAGCCAATCGAGGATCTACCGTACCTGATCGTCGTCGATGAACCTGAACTCGGATTGCACCCTCATGCGCTCCAATTGGTGGCTTCTTTGTTCCAGGCAGTGAGTGAAAACGTACAGGTTCTAATCAGTACGCAGTCGAGCACATTCGTCGACGTGTTCGACCCACAAGATATCGTTATCGTGGAACGGAAGGGTGAGGCGACGACATTCGAGCGACCTGATCCCAAGATCCTTGATTCCTGGTTGGAAGAGTACTCGCTTGGCGAGATCTGGGAAAAGAACGTCATCGGCGGCAGCCCGGCCTGATGGCTCGACTCCATCTGTTTGCTGAGGGTACGACGGAACTGGTATTCGCTCGCGAAGTCCTGGTTCCGCACTTGGCCGGTCTCGGGGTCTATCTGTACGATCCCGTACTTGTTGCTCACGCTCGGAAGAAGGGGCGGGTCCATCGCGGTGGCGGCCGTAGATTCCGGCCAATGCAGAATGACATTGAGCGTCGACTCAAAGAGGATCGCGGGGACAACGTATACTTTACTACGATGATTGATCTCTATGCTCTACATCACGACTTTCCTGGACAGGAAGAAGCCGATCACTTCGGGAGTCGACCTTATGATCGTGTAGCATCCTTGGAGCAGTCGTGGAAGACAGAGACCAATGATCCTCGGTTCCTTCCTTTCATCCAATTGCACGAATTTGAAACCTACCTGTTTGCTGATTTGGCTAGACTGTCTGAGTTCTTCGATAGTTCGAGTCGCGGAATATGGGAACTGCAGCAGGTCGCCGATGGCGCCAAATCTCCGGAGTTGATCGACGATGGACAACACACGGCGCCATCGAAAAGGATCTCCGCACAATTCCCCACATATAGACACCTGAAGACAACCGTAGGACCACAAATGGCGAAGCTCATCGGGTTGCGGAAGATTCGGTCGGCGTGTCCGCACTTCGACCAATGGGTCGGTCGCCTCGAACAGCTTGCGAGTACACCGCCCTGATACCCCCGCGGCGGGACGAACTGTTGGCTTGCGAGCGTGGTCGCCGGGTAGCCGGGTCGCGTAGGATGACGGCGACATGGCAATCGACAATATGGCAGACAAGATCCGGGCCGCGCGTGAGTTGCGCGAGCACCTGCTGAGCGACCGCCACCGGCCCGGCTACCACTTCGCCATCCCCGAGGACATCGGGCGGCCCGGCGATCCGAACGGCGCCTTCCATGCCAACGGGCGCTACCACCTGATGTACCTGTACGACCGCCGCGGCGTGGACGGCTGGAAAGGCAAGGGCTACGCTTGGGGACACATCTCCAGTACCGACCTGGTGCACTGGCGGCACCATCCCGACGCCCTGCTGCCCGACGAGTACGACGGCGGCATCTTCAGCGGCGGGGCGTTCGTGGACGACGACGGCACCGCTTACCTCACCTACTGGCGGGTCAATGAGGCGACCGAGGGCACCGGCATCGGCCTCGCCCGCAGCAGCGACCGCCACTACGAGCGCTGGGAGAAGCTGAAGGTGCCATCCCTCGACGGCACCGAGTTCGGAATTCGCGCCAATGCCGGAGGCGCGGGCGAGATGCGCCATCTGTGCAATGCCGACCCGAGCAACATCTGGAAACACCACGGCACGTACTACCTACAGGCCGGCAACCTGTTGGTGCTCAACAAGTTCGGGCGCGACGAAGAGTCCCCTGCGCACTACCGCGGCGACTGGGTAGACCTGTTCCGCTCGAAGGATCTCCGTGAGTGGGAGTACGTGCACCGTTTCTACCAGCGTCGGCGCGACAACTCCTGGACGCAGGAGAGCGAGGATGACATGTGCCCGAGCTTCCTGCCCCTGCCCCGTTCGCGTGGCGGCGGGCCGGCCAGCGGCAAGCACCTGCAGCTGTTCATCTCCCACAACATGGGCTGCCAATACTACGTCGGGGCCCATGACCGCGAGCGCGAACTGTTCTTGCCGGAGGCGCACGGACGCATGAGCTGGGTCGACAACACGTTCTTCGCCCCCGAGGCGCTGATCGACGCCAAGGGTCGCCAGATCATGTGGGCGTGGCTCATCGACAACCCGGCAAAGAGCATCGAAGATGCGTTGCGGGACGGCTGGTGCGGGGTCTACGGCCTGCCGCGCGTGCTGTGGCTGGGCGATGATGAGCGCACGCTGCACATGGCCCCGGTACCGGAGCTGGAGCGGCTGCGCTGTCACCCGAAGGAGTTCGCCGACGTCACGGTGGCGGACGGCGCGCCGGTCGCGCTTACCGGGTTCGACGGCCTGTCCTGCGAGATCGGCGTGCACATCGATCCCGGCGCGGCGCAGCAGGTGGGCGTGCAGGTGCGCACCGGCCCCGACGGCTCGGAGACCACCCTGCTGTACTACGACGCAGGCGCCCGGCAACTGCGGTTCGACGCCACACGCAGCGGTACGCGGGGCAGGCCGGTGCTGGAGCAGGCGCCGCTGGAGCTGTCCGAGAGTGAGGCACTGCGGTTGCGCGTGTTCATCGACCGGTCGGTGATCGAGGTGTTCGCCAACGACCGCCAGGCGATCACCCGGCGGGTGTATCCGGACGGCGATGCCAGTGATCGGGTAGCGCTCTTTGCCCGCGGCGGGCGCGCCGCCTGCAGCGCCATTCGCACCTGGGAGATGATGCCCGCCAACGCCTGGTAGGCGAACGGGGATCCACTACCGGTCCGATGCCGCCGCTGGCCGTCAGCCTGGTGCTGCTCTCGACGCTGCTGCACGCGAGCTGGAATCTGCTCGCCAAGCACGGCAGCGGCGCGCCGGCCCTGTTCCCGCGCGTCCTGCTGGCGATCGCCATTCCCGGCCTGCTGCTCGGGTTGCTGGGCGAATGGCGGGCCACGGCGCTGCTGCCGGCGATCTGGCCCTTCCTGCTGGTCACCGGGGCGTTCCAGGCCGCCTACTTCCTGGGCCTGACCATGGGCTACCGCGCCGGCGACCTGAGCCTGGTGTACCCGCTGGTGCGCGCCCTGCCGGTCCTGCTGGTGGGGCTGTTCGACGTGCTGCGCGGACAGGTGCCCGGCGCCGCCGGCTGGCTCGGACTGGCGCTGGTGCTGGGCGGCTGCCTGCTGGTGGCGGTGCCGGCACGCGGCCGGGCGGCCGACGCCGGCGAACCGCGCCGCCGAGCCGAAGAACGAGGGCCGGCGCGGAAAACGGCACTCTTCCGGCTTGTTGAGAGCGTCCGGTTCGGTAGGCGGCGGCACTCCGGCGCCTCACCTGCCGATGCGGCGGCGCCGCGGTGGCACGGCGCCGCCATCGGCTGGGCAGTGGTCGCCGCGCTCGGCACCGTGGGCTACACGGTGGCCGACAAGCTTGCCGCCGACGCGCTCGCCGCGGCCGGCAGCGCGGGAGCCGGCGCGGCGGTGCGTTACGGCTTCTGGGAGTTCACCATCAGCACGGCCTGGTTCCTGCCGCTGCTGGCCGGCGTCGACCGGGCGCGCGGGCGGCACCGGGAACGGCGTCCGGCGGCCTCGCACACCGCTCCGCAGCCGCCGTCACGGGCGCGCTTGCCAGTGATCGTCCTGATCGCCGCGCTGATGTACATCACCTACGCGATGGTGCTGTGGTCCTATCAACTGAGTTGGCAGATCAGCTACGTGGTGGCGCTGCGCCAGTTCAGCATTGTCGTGGGCGTGGCGGGCGGGGCGCTGCTGCTCGGCGAAACGGCCCCTCCGCTGCGCATCACCGGCGCCGTGGTGATCGTTGCCGGCGTGGCGGCTATCGCCTTCGCCGGCGGCGGAACGATCATTCCGTGACACGGAAGACGATGAAAATCGATACACTGACTGACCGGCATATCCGCTGCGGCGAATCTCAATCCTCGGGCCGGCGCAGGCGGACGCTGTGCGCATGCGCCTCGAATCCCTCGATGCCGGCGAGCAGTTCGATGTCGTCGAACGCCTGCCGCGGCAAACCGCACGGATACGCCTCGATGCTGGTGCGCTTGAGGAACGTGTATACGCTGCAGCCGGAGCTGAAGCGCGCCGTGCGCCCGGTGGGCAGGCAATGGCTCGGTCCGGCCCAGTAGTCGCCGCTGGCCACCGGCGAGCGGTCGCCCAGGAATACCGCGCCGGCGTGGTGCACCGCGTCCAGCGACGTCCGCGGGTCGGCGACCGCCAGCATCAGGTGTTCGGGTGCGATGCGGTCGATCAGGGCATATGCCGCCGGCAGGTCGGGCACCTGCACCAGCGCACAATTCTCCGCCAGCGCGCGCTCCAGGACGGCCCGCCGCTCGCGACCCGCACGCTGGTGGTCCAGCTCCTCCGCCACCCGGTCGATCACGGCGCGCTCGACGGCGACCAGGATCGCGGTGCCCGGATCGTGCTCGGCCTGCGCCAGGAGGTCGGCGGCGACCCAGGCGGGGTGCGCCGACGCGTCGGCCAGCACCACGATCTCGCTCGGCCCGTACAGGCCGTCGATGCCTACGGTGCCAAACAGTTTGCGCTTGGCCAGTTGGCCGTAGATGTTGCTCGGCCCGGCGATCATCTCCACGGCGTCGATGCGCTCGGTGCCCACCGCCAGGGCGGCCAGTGCAAACCCGCCGATGCGATACACGGTGTCGATTCCCAGCAGGTGGCACAACCCCAGCACGGTGCGGTCGATTTCGACCGTGGGTCCGGTGGCGCGCGGCGGCGTAGCCACCGCCAACTGGCCGACCCCAGCTACCTGCGCCGGCACCGCCAACATGATCACGGTCGACGGATAGGCGCCGGCGCCGCCGGGCACCGACAGGCCGGCGCTGACCACCGGCGTATGGCGCAGCCCCAGTTCGGCGCCGTGGCGCCGCAACGGCGGCGGATCGGCCGGCTTGATATGCGTCTGGTAGGCGTGCACGTTGTCCGCCGCCCGCCGCGCGGCCGCCGCCACCCGCGGCTGCAGCGCGGCGCCGGCGGCAGCCAGTGCCTCCGGGGCCACGCGAATTGCCGCCTCCGCGTAGTCGGAACGGGTGTGCCGCCGCAGATAGTCGACGATGGCGCCGTCGCCGCGCGCGCGCAGGTCGTCCACGAACCGGTCGAGCCGCTCGGCCAGATCGCCACGCTCCCAGGAGCCGGCCGCGAAGCGGTCGAGAATCTGCTCCAGCCGGCGCCGGTCGGCGCGCCGCGTCCAGTCGAGGATCGGTATCAGGGACGACGCTCCGCGAGGGACGTCCAGCCGCGTCCGGGCGAGAATGCCCGCGTGCGGTCATACTTCTCGCGCAGCGTCTGGAATTGTTGCGGGTCGGACACCTCCCGCTCCGGGTGGCGGTCGTCGCGGATCACGAAGTCCGCCTCGGGCGGATAGCAGGCCATGGTCACCGGCTCCCGTTCGGGAGTATACGACTCCGGCTCCTCGCCGATGTTGGTGGGGGCGTCGGTACTCTGATAGCGCAGGTCGAGACTCCAGCGCACCATGCGGGTCGAGTTGGAGAACGACGCGTGCGGCGTGAAGTTGGTCATGAACAGCACGTCGCCGGCGCGCATCTCCACCGGCACCGGTTGCACGCCGGGCAGCTCTTCGTCCGGCACCTCCAGGTAGCCGGAGTGGCCGCCGGTGTAGTGCTGCAGAATGCCGTTGCGCTGTACGCCGGGCAGCACGTGCAGGCAGCCGTTGGCGACCGAGACATCGACCAGCGGTACCCAGCAGGTCACGATCAGATAGACATCGCAGTGCGCCAGCAGATAGCCGGAATCCTGATGCCACGGAACCTCGCCGTGGTCCCATTGCGGGAGCTTGGGACGGATGCGGTACACCGACGAGCCGACGATGTCGCGCCCGATCAGCCCCTCGATGCAGGACAGCAGCGGCGGATGGCGCAGGAACGCCAGCATCGGCGGACCGTGGAACCCGCCGCCGCCCCGTCCCATGACCGCCTGGTAGATCTTCGCGCACGCCTCCGGATTGGCGAAGCGGATCCGTGCCAGCCGGGTTTCGAACGGCTCGTCGGCGAACACGTCATCCAACTCACCGCACGCCTGCAGCGCGAGCGCCTCACGGTGCAGGATCCCGGTGAGGCTGTCCTTGATCGGCTGCATGGCGTGCGCCGAGTACACGCCCTCCTTGACCACGTATCCCAGGCGCTGGAACTGGTCGATCTCGCTGTCGGTCAGGGCTATGGGCATGGCTCCTAGCGCGAATGCACGTACAGGTCGGTGAACTCCACCGCGCCGCCGAGGGAGCGCAGCGCGATGCTGTCTGCCGTCCGCATGGCGATTTCCGACGATACCGCCACCTTGAACTGCTCGTCACCGTCCAGCAGGACCGAAATCGCCCCGTAGCAGGTGTGCCCGTCCATCATTTCAGGACATTCGCCGGGATCGTAGAGCGCTTCCAGCGTCAATACTTCCGACATCGACTTGGCGACGTTCCTGCTGTTGCGCCACACCAACTCGTTGTCGTCCAGCGACTCGTAGAGTTGCACCTGGGTCTCGTCGCTGCCGAAGAATCCCGGTTCATAGGTGACCCATATCAGATAGGACCGGCCGTAGTTCCAGGTGTTCCCCGAGGCCGGCGTCTCGGAGGCGAGCAAGTGCAGGCCGTAACCGACCCGGTCGCCGCCGTTCACGCGCGCGGTCACGCCGTACAGCGTGGTCGCGGCTGGCTGCGCCACGTTCGCAATGGCGAACTTGGCATGACTCGCCTCGACGTCGGTCTGCGTGACGACCGCCCCGCCACCCGAGGTGCTCCAGGCGCCCTCGCCCGGCAGCGCGTTGCCCGCACCGAACCCGTTCACCAGCCGATTGGCGGTGCGCGAGGTCAGCAGGTCGTCGCGCTTGAGCTCGGCCGCCGTCCTGACCCGGTGACCCTGATCCATCGTGGTAAAGGCGATGGTTCCGTCACCGCTCATCTGCAACGATACCGAGTACGCCGCACCCTTGACCCCGATGTTGGAGATGACCAACTGGTTGGGCGGGACGAGCTGCAGAGCTGGAGTGGAGAAATCCATGTTCGGAAGTTCGTCCGTGCCGCTGTCGTACAGTGCTTCCAGTATCGCTTGGTTGTTGCCCATGTAACGCACCAGCGCGGCGTATTCCTGATCCCCATACCCGATGCCGGACAGGTAGATGGCATCCGGGCCGGCACGCGACACCTCGACCGAGTCGAGATTCACGAGATTCAGGTCCAACCCGGCCGGTAGCGGTATCGGCTGCCCCATTGCGTCGCGCAGCAGCAGGTCGATCTCGGATTGTTGGGCCGTCATCATCGCCTCGGCGCCCGCCAACTTGGCCTCGGCATCCGCCAACCTGATCTCGGCGTCGGTCGCCCGCGCCGCCACGTCGGTCGCTCGGGTCGCGACATCCGCCGCTCGCGCCGCAACGTCCGCAACCCTGGCATCCGCAGCCGCCGCCCTGGCCTCGGCGTCCGCCGTCCTGGCATCCGCGGCCGCTGCTCTGGCCTCGGCAGCCGCCATTCTGGCATCCGCGGCCGCCATTCTGGCCTCGGCGTCCGCCGTTCTGGCATCCGCGGCCGCCATTCTGGCATCCGCGTCCGCCGTTCTGGCCTCGGCCTCGGCCTCGGCATCGCCCTGCGCTGCCTCCGCGGCAGCCTGCACGCGCTCGGCTTCCGCCTGCACTTCCATGGCCGTCTGCTTGGCCAACTGCGCGGCGGCTTCCGCCTCTTTGTTAACCATCTCGCTGGCCGCGGCATCGGCTTCGAGCGCATTTATCTCAGCCGCCAGGGCATTTACCTCGGACTCAAGGGCACCGACCCGCTCCTCGGCGACCTCCTCCTCGGACTGCCACACCGCCGGGGACACGCAGCTGCCAAGGACAACGAGTGCTCCGGCGATGGCAACGAGCACGATTCCGAAACCCGTTCTGATCATTACGACTTCCTCCACGCTATCTCTACACGAGGTGCGGGCGCGGCCGGAACGGCCGCGCCGCAGCTATTCTGTCTGAAGTTGGGACTTTGTCAAACACGTGTTCCATTTTAGTACAGCATGTACAACCACCGCCGGCACGGTTCCCCGGCCCGGGGGACCCAAGCGGCGAGCTTGACAAGCGCGCGGCGCTGCTCTTGGATGGGTGAGCTTATCGGCCACGCTGGAGAGCCCTGACCCATGCCACAGGATCCGGAACACGAATTCCCGCGTTTGTTTACCGTAACCGAAGCGCAGCGTACGCTGCCACTGGTGCGCGCAATTGTACGGGATGTTCTCGACCTTGGCGCGCAGGCGCGGGAAGTGCTGTCGGGACGCGCCGACGAACCTACCATCGATGAGTTGCAGGATCAACTCCGCGAGCACCTTGCCGAGCTGGCCGGCATCGGCTGCTACTACAAGGACTGGAACTTCCAGGTCGGTCTGATCGACTTTCCCGCGCTGATAGACGGTGAGGTGATGTTCCTGTGCTGGCGCAGCGACGAGCCCGAGCTGCGCTACTATCACCGCATCGAAGACGGCTACGCCGGCCGGCGCCCCCTGCCGCGTACCTGACGCCGGCGCCCCGGCGGCACCGGCAACCGGACGGTTCAGCCGCCGCGGGCTTCCCGGATCAGCGCCAGGGCGGTGCGTACGTTGGCGCTGATTGCCCGGTAGTCGGCCGCCGCGACCAGATCGCGCCGCACCAGGTCGCTGCCCATGCCGACGCAGCAGGCGCCGGCGGCGAACCACTCGGTCAGACTAGCCGCGTTCAGTTGCACCCCGCCAGTCGGCATCAGCCGCGACCACGGCATCGGCCCGAGCACGTCCCTGATGAACGCCGGGCCGCCCACCTTGCCGGGGAACACCTTGACGATCTCGGCTCCCCACTCCTCGGCGGTGGCGATCTCGCTCGGCGTCGCACAGCCCGGCAGGTAGGGGATGCGCCGGCGGTTGCACAGGCGCGCCACCTCGGTGTTGAAGATCGGACTCACCACGAAGCGGGCGCCGGCCGCGATGAACAGCGCGGCGGTGGGCGCATCGACAATCGACCCCACCCCGAGACTGGCGCCGGCGGCGAACTCCGGGCGCTCCGCCAGCGCCTGAAACACGCGCAGCGCGCCCGGCCCGCGGTTGGTGAACTCCACGGCCGCGGCGCCCCCTTCGACCAGCGCCGCCGCCACGCCGCCGGCAACCTCGGCGTCACCGTGATAGAACAGCGGCAGCAGCCCGCCGGCCAGCACCGCGCGGTACCACTCCAGGCGATCATGCACCGGTCAGGCCCCGTTGCTCGCGGCGCCGCGGGTCGGAACCACCCCCGGCACGCCGAAGTAGCGCGCCGCGTTGTCGAAACAGATGTCCTGGACGATGCGGCCGAGGTGCGGGTAGTCGGCGGGCAGCACGCCGCGTTCTATGTCGTCTCCGAACAGATCGCACAGCAGGCGGCGAAAGTAGTCGTGGCGCGGATAGGACAGGAAGCTGCGCGAGTCGGTGACCATGCCGACGAAGGCGCTGATCACCCCGCTGTTGGACAGCGCCGCCATCTGCGCGCGCATGCCGTCGATCTGATCGTTGAACCACCACGCGGTGCCGAGTTGCATCTTGCCGCGCACCGTGCCGTCCTGAAAGTTGCCGATCATCGCCGCCATCAGGTCGTTGTCGCTCGGGTTGAGGTTGTACAGGATGGTCTTCGCCAGCCGCCCGTCGCGGTCCAGGTGGTCCAGGAACCGCGCCAGCGACCTGGCCTGCGCCGCATCGCCGATGCTGTCGAACCCGGCGTCGGGGCCCAGTGCCGAACCGAGCCGGGTGTTGAGACCGCGCAGGGCGCCGAGATGGAACTGCTGCGCCCAGCCGCGCGCTGCGTCCATCGCCGCCAGTTCGTACAGCAGCGCCGACTGCAGCACGCGCAATTCGCCGGCTGCAAGCGGGGTGCCGGCGCGCACCTTCGCGAACGCCGCCGCCGCCTCCCCGGCGGTGAACGGAGCGGCGCAGATCTCCTCCAGGCCGTGGTCCGACAGCCGGCAGCCGTGCTCGTGGAACCAGGCGTGGCGCTGCTCCAGGGCGTGCAGCAGATCGTCGTAGCCGGCGATGTCGATGCCGGCCGCGGCGCCGAGCCGGTCCAGGTAGGCATTGTAGGCGGCGGGGTCGGCGGCGGCCAGCGCCTTGTCGGGCCGGAACGCCGGGGCGACGATCACGGCGAACGCCGGGTCGGCGGCGATGCGGCGGTGCGCGGCGAGGTCGTCGGCCGGGTCGTCGGTGGTGCAGATGGCGCGCACGTCGAAGTCCTGCAGGATGCCGCGCACGCGCAGCGCGTCGCTGGCGAGCAACTCGTTGCAGCGGTCGTAGATGGCGTCGGCATTGGCGGGCGTCAGCAGCTCGCCGATCCCGAACGGGCGGCGCAGTTCCATGTGGGTCCAGTGGTATACCGGGTTGCGGACGGTGAACGGCACCACCTCCGCCCAGGCCCGGAACTTGGCGCGGTCGTCGGCGCCGCCGGTGATCAACTCCTCGTCGACGCCGAGGGCGCGCATCACCCGCCACTTGTAATGGTCGCCGCCCAGCCACACCTCGGTGAGGTTGGCGAAGCGGTGGTTGTCGGCGATCTGCTCGGGCGGCAGATGGCAGTGGTAGTCGAAGATCGGCATTGCGCGCGCGTAGTCGAAGTACAGGCGCCGGGAAGCGTCGTTGCTCAGCAGAAAGTGTTCGCCCAGGAAGTCGCTGGCCATGGTGGCGCCATTCTACGGCAGGACGGCGCGGAAGCGTAAGGCAGATCGCACCTCCCGGCACCTCCCGGACGGCGCGCTCGGGCACGGCGCCGCAGCGCGGCGGGACGATACCAACCCGATGGCGCGCCGGTGCCGCCGGCGCGGATGCGTGCGGCGCTCACCGTCGTTGAGCAGAATGCGCCGCGCCGGTACAGTGCAGCGACACTCCGATGATGTCTGCAAACTCGCCGCCGCGCCTGCTCGCGGTGGACCTCGACGGCACCCTGCTGAACCCGGACAGCGAAATCGGTTCCGCCGACGCGGACGCCCTGCGGCGCGCCGCGGACAGCGGTACGGCGGTGCTGATTGCGACCGGGCGCGGCTACCACAGCGCGATGCGATTGAGGGGGGCGCTGGAGGATCTGGCGGTGCCAGCCTACCTCGCCCTGCACAACGGCGCGCTGGTGCTGGACCCGTCCGGCGCCGAGCTGTGGCGCACCGCGATGGCCGCCGAGGCAGTCGCCGCCGCGCTACCGCCGGTGCGGGCTGCCGGGCTGCATCCGATGCTGTACGTGGGGGTGGCAGGCGGCGGCGGCGCCGAAGTGAGGCTGGTGCTGGAGGACGCCGCCCACCGCTCGCCGCACACCCAGTCCTACCTGCGAACCAAGACCGGCATCCTGGAAATGGCGGCCGACGTGGCGGCCGCGGCGCACCGCGGCGTCCTGGGCATCGTGAGCTTCGGCGTTCGCGCCGAGGTGGAGGCGGGTGCCGCCGCGCTGGCGCATCTGGACGAGCGCATCGTGAGCTGGTGGGGGCCGTTCCCCTCTGCGGACGCGCTGGAGGCGGTGGCGCCCGGCGGCACCAAGAAGGATGCGGTCCAGCGGCTGGCCGGGCGCCTGGGACTGACGGCGCGGGACGTGGTGGCGATCGGCGACAACTCCAACGACCTCGGCATGCTGCGCTACGCCGGCACGGCGGTGGCCATGGCCAACGCAACTCCCGAGGTGCGTGCCGCCGCCCACTTCGTGACCGCCAGCAACGCCGAGGCGGGCGTCGCCGCCGCCCTGCAGCGGGTCATCGCGGCCGAGGCGGATCAGTAGCGGTCGGTCGGTTGCTGTGCAGCAACTCCGTAGCGGTCGCGGTCACGCATGTAGTGCCGCCGACAGGTGTGCACTTCGACCGGGGGTCGCCGCCGAGCAGACGTTTTGGATCATTCCCGCGGTATCCGTTCGCCCACGCACCTGCCCCGGCACGGCGGCTCCCGACGCGGCTCACCGTCCTTCTGAGGCCACTGTAGCCAGCCACGTGCGTCCAACCCATCCCGCCGCGGCCCTTGTTCGGCGGCGCGGAAAAACCGCACACTGGCGGGCAAGATGCTGAACTTTCCGCTGCTTCATCCCGACATGCTGCGCGTGCTCGGGCGTGCCGGACACGGCTCGCAGGTGTTGATTGCCGACGGCAACTACCCGTTCCGCACCACCCTCGGCCCCAATGCGGAACTGGTGAGCCTCAACCTGTCGCCCGGAATCGTATCCGCCACCGACGTACTGGCGGCGCTGGTCTCCGCCGTTCCGATCGAGGCGGCAGCCGTGATGGCCACCGCCACCGAGGGGCCCTACGCGATGGCCGAGGATCCGCCGATCTGGCAAGAGTTCCGCGCTATCCTGGCCGCGAGCGGATTTACCGAACCGATGGAACAGATCGAGCGGTTCGCGTTCTACGAGGCGGGGCGCGGGCGCGACGTGGCGCTGGCGATCGCCACCGGCGAGCAGCGCATCTACGCCAACGTGCTGCTCACCATCGGAGTGATCAAACCGGAGTAATCACTCAACCGCCGATGCGGCGCGCCACGTCGATGGCAAAGTAGGTCAGAATCATGTCCGCCCCGGCGCGCTTGATGGCGGTCACCGTCTCCATCACCACCGCCGCCTCGTCGAGCCAGCCGTTGGCGGCCGCCGCCTTGATCATGGCGTACTCGCCGCTTACCTGATACGCCGCCACCGGCACGGTGGACTCCTGCTTGACCGCCGCGATCACGTCCAGGTAGGGCAGCGCCGGCTTCACCATCACCATGTCCGCACCCTCGTCCAGGTCGAGCAGCACCTCGCGCAGCGCCTCGCGGCGATTGGCGGGGTCCATCTGGTAGCTCTTCTTGTCGCCGTGCTTGGGCGCCGAGTCGAGCGCGTCCCGAAACGGACCGTAGAACGCCGACGCGTACTTGGCGCTGTAGGCCAGGATGCCCACCTCGGTGAACCCGGAGTCGTCGAGGGCGTCCCTGATGAATCCCACCCGGCCATCCATCATGTCGGACGGCGCCACCAGATCGGCGCCCGCCTCTGCCTGGGCCACCGCCATGCCGCACAGGATGTCGACGCTGGCATCGTTGACGATCTCGCCGTCCACCACCAGGCCGTCGTGGCCGTCGCTCGAATAGGGGTCCATTGCCACGTCGGTGATCACCAGCAGCTCCGGCACCGCCTCCTTGAGGTCGGCGATGGTCAGCTGCAGCAGACCGTCGGGGTTGGCGCCTTCGGAGGCGTGCGGATCCTTGAGCCCCTCGTCGATGACCGGAAACAACGCCACCGCCGGGATGCCGAGCGCATGCGCACTGCGCGCTTGTGCGACGATGCGGTCGCGGCTCAGGCGGCTGGTGCCGGGCATCGACGCCACCGGTTCGCGAACGTTGCGGCCATCGACCACGAACAGCGGCAGAACCAGGTCCGCCGGAGTAACGTGCGTCTCCCGTACCATCGCCCGCATCGACGCCGTGCGCCGGTTGCGCCGCGGCCGAACCGGCAGATCGAGTTGACCGCCAGCCGCCGCCGGCGAGCCGTTCTCCGAACCGTGCCCTGCCATATCACCGCAGTGTAGCGGCGCCTGCCACGCCCCCGCAACCCGACGCCCCCGTTCGCCCCCGTTCGCCCCCGTTCGCCCCGTCGACCGGTACGCTCGGAACGCTCTGGACGCTGGACTTTCTCCGCTCGTTGTTCTTGAATGAGCCTGCCGCGGAGGAGATGGGATGCCACAAGCGTTGTCACTGGTAGCACAGCCGGACTTGGCCAGCCAGGTGAACGCCGTCGAACAGGACGGCTACGTGTACCTGCCGCGGGTGCTCGACGATGATCGGACGGCGGAACTGCGCGCGCACATGGACCGCCTGCAGCCGAACCCCGAGAGCTTCGACCGCGGCTACGACCCCGAGCGCGACGGCTTCATCAACCAGAGCGTCAACAACGCCTTCAACCGCGACCCCTACTTTCTGCGTTTCCTCGACTATCCGGGCGTGATCGAGATCGCCGAGGCGCTGCACGGCGCCAACTGCCACATCATCGGCATGACCTCCTGGATCACCGGGCCCGGGCGGCCCGATCAGCAATTGCACGCCGACTGGCAGCCGCTGGAGTTGCCGGAAGACGTGATGGCCGACGCGCGGGTGCGCATTCCGGTGTACATCTCCACCGCCCACTTCTACCTCGACGACCTGACCGAGGAGCTCGGCCCGACGCGCTTCGTGCCCGGCAGCCACCGCGCGGGGCGCGCGCCCAACGGCGACAGCGCCTGGCACGGGCGCCAGGAACAGAGCATCCTGTGCAACGCGGGCGACGTGGTGATCTTCCGCAGCGAGGTATGGCATCGCGGCACCGCGAATACCAGCGACCGTGTGCGCTTTCTGCTGCAGGTGCACTACGCTCAACGCGGCATCGCGCAGCGCTTCCCGCCCTACCTGAACCGGTTCCAATTCGACCCGGCGATCGTGGCCATCGCCAGCGACCGCCAGCGCCGCCTCATGGGCGATCATCCATCAGGGAATTACGATTGAGTTATCCACTGGCCGTCGTCACCGACGAAATTGCGCAGGACCCCGCGGTCGCGATCGCAGCCGCACGCGAGATGGGCTTCTCCCACCTGGAATTCAACCAGGTCGGAGGACTTGGGGTGCACGAGTTGTCCGATGACGCCGTGGCCGAGTTGGGGCGGATGGCTGCCGGCGATGGCCTGCAGGTAGTCGCGGTAGACCCGCCCTCGTTCAAGGCGGTGGTGCTCGACGAGGTGCCGCTTGACGAGGTCACGCAACACGCGGAGGTGGCCCGGCACCTGGAGCAGATCCGGCGAAGCTGCCAGGTGGCGTGCGACCTCGGAGCCGGCATCGTGCGCCTGTTCTCGTTCCGGCGCAGCGCCATGACCGGTGCCGGCAACCCCTCGCCGCGCGAACCGCGAGGCGGTCCCATTGCGGATCACCTGCTGCCCAAGATCGTGGCCGGGCTGCGTGCCGCCGCGGCGATCGCCGACGAGTATCAGGTGACCCTGGGGCTGGAAAACGTGCGCTCCTGCTGGGGCAACACCGGGCACAACGCGGCGCGCATCCTGGCAGCGGTGGACCACCCGCGGCTGCGCGCCATCTGGGACCCCGGCAATGACTACGTCTCCGGCGGTGTCCCCTACCCCGACGGCTACCGGGCCGTGCTGCCCTACATCGTGCACGTGCACGTGAAGGACGCCGAGGTGGTGGACGCCGCCACCGGCCTCACCCGCTGGGCCTGCATCGGCACCGGCGCCGTGGACTACGCCGGCCAGATCGCCGCCCTGCGCCGCGACGGCTACTGCGGCGCGCTCAGCGTGGAGACCCACTGGCGCAAGCCCGGCGACACCGGCCCCGAGTCCACCCGCGCCACCCTCGCCGGCCTGCGCCGCTTCCTTACCTCGGGAGAGGATTAGTGCATGCAGGCCCTTGCCAAAGACGACGCTAGCGCGTCGCCGGTCGAGGTTCGCAACCTGCAAAAAGCGCTACGGGAAGTGTTTCCTGATTGGCCGTCGAAAGATATGCTGACATCCATGCGCCAGAAGTGCGTTGCGTGGCCCCGATAAGCATGTCCGCATTGGCACCAGAAAGACAGTGAAATACGGCGTAATAAGCTGTACTTACGGCTCTCCTCAGGTGAGCTTGTCGCGGCCCGACCGCCAGTATCATGTTCCGTCAGAACTAATGCTGCAGTAAGCAAGTGTATGGGGTCTACGCCTGCCATATCCGGTTAGATAGTTCCCTTATGCGCCCGTCAAGATATTTCCTGTCTTTCGGTGTATACTTGACCTTGTCCAATCTATATAGTACCAAACAATCGTCCTCGAACAAATCATCAACCTGTGCATGCCAATCATAATTGTACCATATAGGATCATCTATGATTTCCGTATCTCCATCGAATACAACCATTATTTGTACGAATGGAGACTCGTCGTCCTTGCTTGTTCTTCTCTGCGCTGAAATCGTCGGAAACGATGCCCTGCCCTTGAAGTGTGATTCAAGCAAGGTTCGCGTCATCTTCTCAGCTTCCAACAGTTGATCTTCGTCGCTCATGTCTGGATTGCTCCCTACATCAAGTGTATAGTGAGATACACAAGCGTAGAGCTTGGCATCCGCCTTGGCAAGGAATAGAGGCAGTGTCACCGATGGCTGCTGACCTGATCGCCGACGGCGGCGGCTGCCCCGGCCACTGGACCGGACGCTTCGTCTAGTGTGGCGACCGTTCCACCGCTTCCTGATGGCCCGCCGCGGCTTGCGGCTGCCGACGGCGCCGCGCCCCGCCCGGCTTGCGATCACCGCCGAGGACCGCTACCTGTTGTATGTCAACGGCACCTACCTGTGCCGCGGACTGACGCGTAGCGACCCGCGCCGGAAGCTCCGACCCAGCTTTGCGCGCACGTCGTGACTGGGAGAAGGAGCGATCACCACCCCGTCCTGTTCGGCTTCGGTCTGCTGGCCGGCGTGGAGACCCACCTCACCTGGGGTGTGGCGCTGGTGCTGGCTGGCGCTGGCGGTGTTGACGATCGCCGGTCTGACGCTGTTCGTGGTCAGCTTCGCCCCATCCCAGCGGGTCGGAAACCTACCACCGGGACGCTGTCGCTGGGGCTGGCCGCCCTGGCCGGAGCGATGCTGTCGTACGCGCGCGGTACCGGCAGCTACGACGGCGACGCGGGCGCGGGCACGGTCGAGAGCACGCTGACCGGGGTCTTCACCTTTGCTGGCGTCGACCTCAGCGACCGGCCCGTTACTGCGTCGATGGTCATCATGACGCTGGGACTTCGGCTCCCCCGGCGCTATGATTGAACAGCCGTCCGGCCCGCATGCCGTACGCTGCCGCTCGGTGGACGCCGGGATACCAGCGTAGCTCAGTTGGGCCGTTGCGGTTATCCTGATGGCGGAGCGAGTCCGTGTACACACCCACACGACAGGCGTTGGCGCGGGTTGCCGCGGCGATAAGGGCACGTCTCGAAAGCGGTGGTGACGATGTTCGCCTGGAGGGCATCTACGCCTTCGGCTCGCGCGCGAGGGGCGACCATGCTGGAGAGTCGGACGTCGACCTGCTCGTAGTCGTCGGGGACCGCACGCCTGAAGTAGAACGTGCGGTCATCGACAGTTGTGTCGCGGAAGAGTTGCGCAGCGGCGTTCCGTTCGATCCGGTGATCAAGAACTCCGCCAGCTTCGCGCTCGAGCGCCGGCACCACACGCCCTTCTACGAAAACATCGCGCGCGAGGGTATTGCCGTATGACGCTGAGTGTTGACGACAAGAGAGTGCTGAGCGACATGCGCTTCGCAAAGGCGCGCGAGGCTCTTGCCGATGCACGGGCAACGCTGGCCGACGCGCGGCTGAACAACGCAGTCAATCGCAGCTACTACGCCGCCCTGAATGCGGTACGCGCACTGCTGATCCTCGACGGGGTGAACCCGGAGTCGCACAGCGGTGCCGTGACGACGCTTGGCCTACGCTTCATCAGGAACGAACTGCCGCCGGTCAGCGTCGCCAAGGACTTCAAGACGCTGATGGCACGGCGCACCGACGTGGACTACGGCGACTTCGAGTCGATCACGCAGTCTGAGGCCGAGGATTCCGTGGAGCGGGCCGATCGGCTGCTGAACCAGATCGATGCGCTGCGCCAGCGGCTCGGCGCTGAGCTTGACGGTCCGGCTGTGGCGGGGTGATCCAGAGCGACATACCGACCACCGCGAGGCCGAACCAATCACGTAGGTCGACCGTGTGGTAGACTACGATTTGCAGCGCGAGATACGCCGGACCATCAAGCAGCACCTTCGCGCCGGCGGGGTCACCGAGAAGGCGCCGGAAGCGCTCGCCACCGGCATCTTCCACCTCGCCAAGCGGCGGACCACCCTATGACCCCAACCGAGACCTCCACCGTCACCTGGGGCGAAACACAGTTGGTGTACACCATCGGCCGCAGCACCCGGCGCTCGAAGACCGTGGCGGTGACGGTGGACCCCGGCGGCACGGTGCTGGTCGTGGCGCCGGAGCGTTTTCCCATCGACCGGCTCGACGTGCTCGTGCGACGGAAGGCGCCGTGGATTGTGCAGCAGCTTCGCAACCTGCAGTCGCTCCCCGCACCGCCAGCGCCGCGCGAGTTCGTCAGCGGCGAGAGTGTATTCTATCTTGGACGGCACTATCGCCTGAAGGTCCATCCGGCGGCGACCGGCGACGCCAAACTGCGTGGCGGCTGGCTGTACGTGCCCGCACCCGACGGCGCGGAGCAAACGGCTCACGTGCGCGCCGCGCTCGTTTCGTGGTTTCGCCGCCAAGCGGAAGAACGGCTACCGGGACGGGTTGAGGCGTGGAGCGCAAAGGCCGGCGTTGCGATGCCGCGTGTCGCAATCGTGGATCAGCAGAAGCGCTGGGGGAACTGCGACCGCCGCGGGACCATCCGCTTGAACTGGCGCATCATCCAGGCCTCAATGCGCTTGGTCGACTACGTCATCGTCCACGAACTGGTCCATATGCAACACCGGAAGCATGGCCCCGCCTACTGGCAGGCCGTCGGCCGGGTCATGCCGGACTACGAACGCCGCCGCCAAGACCTTCGCCAACGTGGCGTAAGCTTAGTGTGGTAGAGATGGGTTTGCGGCGGCCTACGCGTTCTCCTCCCTGAACCTCTTGGCACGTCGTTGCACTACTCCTCGCCAAGTGACGCTGTCGGCCTTGGCAGCCTTTCACAATCTAATTCAATAGCGTCTTGATCTCCTACGTAGCTCTTGTTGACAATGATTTCCTGTTGAGGGATAAGTACTTCGTCGCCGTTGATTGCATTGAGGGCCGTCGCTTGCTCCGCGGACTTCGCAGACAACCTGTTCCTCGTTACGGGCGGTCCGCTGTCCGCGAGGCCTTTATCTGCAACGCAGGCTCCGATTGCCAAGTCTTTTCCGATGATCTCTCATCCGCGGCGCCATCCAGAAAGGCGCTGATCAGAACTTGCGGGACCAGTCGGCGGGCCAGCGCTCCACTACGACCTTGGTCTGGGTGAAGAACTCCACCGCGTGCTTGCCCTGGCCGTGCAGGACGCCGAAGAAGCTGCGCCGCCAGCCGGAGAACGGAAAGTAGGCCATCGGCGCGGCGACGCCGATGTTGATGCCGATGTTGCCCACGTCGGCAGCGTAGCGGAACTGGCGCGCGGCGCGGCCGTCGGTGGTGAACAGGCAGGCCATGTTGCCGTAGCGGCCCGAGTTCACCAGCGCGATGGCGTCCTCGACGGTGTCCACGTTCATCAGCCCGAACACCGGCCCGAAGATCTCGGTGGTGGCCACGGTGCTGCCGGGCGCAACGTCCGCGAGCAGCGTCGGCCGCACGAACGAGCCCCCTTCCAGGCCGGCGACGGTGGCATTGCGCCCGTCCACCACGACCCGCGCGCCCTCCTGCTCGCCGACGCCGATCAGGTGTTCGATGCGCTGCTTGCTGGCCTGGCTGATCACCGGCCCCATCTCCACCGCCTCGTCCAGGCCGTTGCCGACCACGCGGTTGGCCGACACGGCCGCCAGCGCTTCGGTGAAGGCGTCACCCGCATCGCCCACGGTAATGGCCAGGGAGGCGGCCAGACAGCGCTGGCCGGCATTGCCGTAACAGGAATCGACGGTGATCTGGGTGGCCATGTCGATCTCGGCGTCGGGCAGCACGATGATCGGGTTCTTGGCGCCGCCCTGCGCCTGCACCCGTTTGCCGGCCGCGGAGGCGCGGGCGTAGACGTGCTGGGCGACGGTAGTGGAGCCGACGAAGCTCACCGCGTGCACGCCGGGATGGTCGAGCAGGGCGTTGACCGTGTCGGCGCCGCCGTTGACCACGTTGAACACGCCCGGCGGCAGGCCCGCCTCCTCGATCAGCCGGGTGACCACCTGCATGGTGTTCGGCGTGCGGTCGGCGGGCTTGACGATCACCACGTTGCCGCAGGCCAGCGCGTACGGGAAGAACCAGAACGGGATCATGGCCGGGAAGTTGAACGGGCAGATGATGGCGCACACCCCCACCGGCTGCCGGATCATCAACTCGTCGACGCCGCGCGAGACATCCTCCAGCACGTCGCCCTGCATCATCATGGGAATGCCGCACGCCACCTCGACGTTCTCGATGGCGCGCGTCAGCTCACCCAGCGACTCCGACAGGATCTTGCCGTTCTCGATGGTGATGGTGCGGCCGATCTCCTGCGTCTCGCGCTCCAGCAGCGCCTTCAGCTTGAACAGATACTGAATGCGTTCACCGGGCGGCGTGCTGCGCCACTCCGGGTAGGCGGCCGCGGCGGCGGCAACGGTGCGGTCCACCTCGGGGCCTGGCGACTGGGGTGTGTGGCCGACGATCTCTCCGGTTGCCGGATTGATCACCGCCGTGTTTTCGGCGCCGGCGAGCGCGCCCCACTCCCCGCCTACAAAGTTCCTGATCTCGTACGAGTTAGCCATAGCCAACAAGTATATCACACGCCATGGGTTCTGTGCGCACGAGTTCCATTCGCATGCTGCAGACAGGCAAGACGTATCCTGATCATCCTACCTACTCCACCCAGTGCACTGGAATCCATGAATCGAAGCTCCATCTCCTTCACCGCCAGTCGGAGGGCTCCAAGAGCTCAATCCGCTTGACTGCTTCCATGAAACCGATTTCGGCGAATGGGCCAGCCCGCCGCCCAAGCTGGTTTACCGTCTGAATCACCCTCGCCGCGTAGCTCACTTCAGGATCCTGTTGCGCAGCGCCTGAATCCGTTTTTGGCGACAAGCCATGATAGCGTTCAAGTAGGGGCGACCCTAATGAACTCCAATCCACCTGACGCCCTCTACTTGATATCTCGGCTGCTGCCATTACTAGAATGGCCTCGAACAGTCGTGCACCGGAGGAAGCACCGCCCTCCTTTTGTGCTTTCGATATCCCATAGTGCTCGAATATTGCGTCGGCCACTTCAAGATCGGACATCATTCCATTCACGAATCGCCGGTAGATATTGTCGTCCGCCGTGCGAAGGATCACCGCGACTCCCGTAGCCAGTGCAGAGAAATCCGTCCGATTCAATGACGCCACGACTAAACCAATACGGTAAATCACTTGTCCGATCTGCCTCAGACTAACACTGGGAGAAACAAAGAACCCCTCCAGGAGATCGCAAATGTCTCCCGTGATTTTGACGGAATTCAACATTGTATGTATGAACGGTTTCCTATCAGGATGGGGGAGGTGGAAATCGACATCGAAGAATCGTCGTAGATAGCCGTTGGCATCGAAATCGTTACCATATAGAGCCTTGATCGAATGGGCCAGTTGGTCACGGTTGACTGCCAGCACGAACACCGTGTGATCGACCGCGAACAGGTGCTTCGCAACCTCGATAAGCTCGACGGCATATGACGGTCGGCAGCGGTCCAGTTCATCGACCATCACGATGAGTGGATGGCTCTTTGACGCGGCCAGTGATTTCGCCATTTCCTGGAGCTTGTTCCTGAATACCTCGATCGAGTCCTTAGCCTCCGTGTAGTTCTTCAGTCTGCCCTCGGCGTAGGAGGCAAGCAATTTACCTGCTTCTTTTTCGATCAGTGGCTGGACATCCAGCACGCCGGCGGTCAAGATCCGAATCGCCCCAGGAATGGCTCGAAGAGCAACATGCTTCGCGGCTTCCGCCGTGTCTCTGATCTTTTCGGTGAGCGATTCGTCCGCGAATCCACGAAGCCCTTCCGTGAGCTCTGCGACGATGGCTACGAATGGATCACCAGCATGATCTGTCTCCCACGCATTGAACTCAACCACCGGGAATCGCTCATCGCGGAGATGCTGAGACCACATCTTGAGGAATGTGGTCTTGCCGGCACCCCACGCGGCATCGATCGCCAGGACGCATGGTCCTTCGATGGCGTCGATGAGTTGCGTGAGAATCTCCGCAGGTTCCTTCCTGTTCAGTAAATCGTTCTTGAACGGGTCAGCCTTGGGTATCTCGATTTCTAGCGGTCGAACCCGTATTCCCATATATCCCTCGTTTCCGGCCTCATGAATCTTGCCACGCCAAAACTTGGATCGCGCTGAGCACAATTGCGTCAGTAGGCCCCTCTACGGCGGCGGCGACTCGGAGCGGCTCAGACATCCGGGACGCCGCCGAGGTGACCCATGACCCATAAGCGCGACAACGACCAGCCCTGTTCCGCTTTCTTGACAAGACTATCGTCGATCTCTACACGCCGCACCGACGTGCGGCCCGAAGTGGTACGCGATACCGTGAACAACCGTACTCGATCATCCTGCAGAGGCAAGCCATCCAAGACGAGCGGATTATGCGTGGTCAGCAATATCTGACGAGGCGAGCTCGCATCCAGATACCATCCGCAAACGTGCTCGACCAGTGACCGGGCCAATCTGGGGTTCAACCCGTGATCGGCGTTGTCGACGGCGCACAGCCGGGGACTCTTGTCGTGTCCTGAGATGATGGCCAGAAACAGCGCGTACAAAGCACCCTCGGACGCATCATAGCCGGACAGGACATTGCGATCCTTGCGCATGAAACGATCGCGAAATCGAATCACGGTCTCAGATGCTGCCGCTGCCGGAGACAGTGGCAGTCGTGCCGCGGAAGTCGCACCAAACGAGGAAGCCCAATCGACAAGACCAAGAACCTCACGACAGATCCGCATGCTGTGTTCAACCCGCCGACGTTGTTTGAGTAACTCCGAAGTAGCTCGCGCGAGATTGCCGCCGGACAGTCCCAATGGCTCTCTTGGCTGCGTCTCTGGAGAAACGCCACGCAAGACCGGTGTCGTTGGAGTAAAAATAACGTACTTCTGCAGCAATTCAAGAAGATCAAGCGCATCGCCGCCCGTGACATCGACCGCCTTGAGTGCCGCCAATCCGCGCTCCGGATTGGACCTCGATGCCGTTCTAAGGGATCGTCCAACCAGGCGGCGGTTGGCGTCTTCCCATGATTCTGCCTTGAATCTCCATGCGGGCGTCGGTTCCTTCAGCGGGTTGTGCAATGAGACTTCATATCTCGCGTGCGCGCCGCACGCGCCAAAGAAGAGATGAGGCGGAATTCTTCTTCCCGGTCGTGCGGAGAAGGCCGACTTGTACAGTTGGGGAACACCAGGACGCACCCCGCGCGACAGGAGGCTCTGATCGTCAACCGTGCCGGACGCAGCCGCGGAGAGCACTCCCAATGCTTCCAACAAGTTGCTCTTGCCGCTGCCGTTGGCGCCAATGAAGACGTTGACCCGTCCCAGGTCCACGGTCACATCCTCCAGAGACTTGAACGTCCTGACAGAAAAGCTCTCAATCATGCGGCTTGTTGGTCCCCGCGCTCTGGTGATGCACCGTAGCGGCGTGCCGATACCGGGTCAAGCCGACGAATCATCGAGAGGTTCGAGCGCGGTCAGGAGGAAGCGGCGTCGAGCTTGGCGCGGATGGCGGCGTGGGCGACGCGGTCGATGGGGTAGCGGGCGAGCACCAGGATTCCGGCGATGAAGAACAGCGCCGGAATCGGGCCGATCAGCAGCCGGATGCCGTGCAGGGCGAGGGGGGTCTGGGCCACGTCGGGCACGTAGCCGGTCCACTGCAGCACCGCGCCGCTGACCGCGCCGGCCAGCCCCAGCCCCAGCTTCTGCAGGAAGGTCCACATGCCGTAGAACACGCCCGCGCGGCGCTGGCCGTTCTCCAGTTCGTCGTAGTCGATGACGTCGGGGATGATCGACCACGGCATCACGTAGTTGGTGGCCAATCCGACCCCGGCCAGCGCCATCAGCACGAACAGCACGGTCGGGTCGCGGTGGGCGAACAGGTAGGCGGCCAGCAGCGCCGCGCCGAACAGCGCCATGCCGGCGTTGTAAGCGGTGCGCTTGCCGATCCGCCCGGACAGCCACACCCAGCCGGGGATCGCCGCGAAGGCGGCCAGCAGCAGGGCCAGGGAGGCTAAGCTGGCCAGCTCGGGACGCCCGTACAGGTGCTCGAAGTAGAACGGCACCGCGCTGGTGGCGACCACGATGCCGGTCATGAACAGCGCCCACGGAAACAGCGCCAGGCGGAACGGGCGCACCTTCAGCGCCGCCGCGTAGCCGGCGAACACGTTGCCTGCCGGCGCGCGGCCCCGTGTCACCGGACGCTCGCGCACCGAGGCGAAGGTGATCAGCACCGCCGCCGCGGAGATCACCCCGAACAGCGCTCCCGCGACCGTGTACCCCGCGCCCGCTCCGGCGCCGGCCGCCAGATCCACCACGATGGTGAACGCTCCCGCGCCCAGCAGGGTGCCGACGATCGCCCACGCCATACGGTAGCCGTTGAGGTTGGTGCGCTCCTGAAAGTCTTGCGCCAGCTCCGGTGTGAGCGCCGCGTAGGGTATGAACACCACGGTATAGGCGGTGCTCACGACGCAGACCGCGAACACCACCCAGGCAAACAGGGCGCCGGTGCTCCAGCCGCGCCCGCCCACCTCCAGGAACACCAGCGTCATCCCGACCACCATCGCCGCCGAGCCGAACAGCAGGTAGGGCCGCCGCCGCCCCCAGCGCGACACCGTGCGGTCGGACAGCGTGCCCATGAGCGGGTCGGTGACCGCGTCCCAGGCACGCCCGATCAGCAGCGCCAGACCGGCCAACGACGCCGCCAGACCGAGGTTGTCGGTGACGAAGTTGAGCAACCAGAACCCCATGATCGTGAAGAACAGGTTGCCGCCCAAGTCCCCGACGCCGTAGCCCAACTTGGTGCGCAGTGGAAGCGATCCAGCCATCGCCGGCAGTATAGGCCGAGTCACGAGACCATGCACTCACGTCCGAGCGGTGTCTGGGTCCGATTGCGGACTGTACCTGCTGTACGGTATCGTTTTGCACCAGATGTCCGTGGACGCCGACATCAGGTCAGCCGCATTCTCATGGCTCTCCGAGCAAGCCGCCCAGTACGGCCACGTAGTCCCGCGAGGGATTCTCCAAACCGGCTTCGAGTACCGCGGACAGAGGGTGACCTTCATGGGACAACCCGGCATCTGGAAACCGCGCGTGCTGGAACTTCCGCTGTCCATCACGTCGACTCTCTCGGGACCCTACGACGACTCCTTTACCGACGGGTTTCTTGAGTATCGGTACCGCGGCACGGATCCGCAACATCGGGACAACGTCGGCCTGCGCGAACTGTGCCGTACCCGTACGCCGTTGATCTACTTCCACGGCGTGGAGCGCGGCCGGTACATGCCGTTTTGGCCGGTATATATCGCCGAGGATCGCCCACACGAACTCTGTTGCATGGTGGAGATCGAGGCGGCTCTCAGCCTGAGCCCGGCTGAGGGACCGCGCAACGTCATTGGTTCAGATTCGATCATCGGGTTCCGCCGGTACATCACCGGCGACATCAGGCGTCGCCTCCACCAGACTGCGTTTCGTAAGCGCGTGATCGAAGCCTATGCCGGATGCTGCTCCCTGTGCCGGCTTCGCCATCGCAGACTGCTTGACGCCGCGCACATCGTTCCGGACAGCGAGCCCCATGGTGATCCGATCGTCCAGAACGGGTTGTGTCTGTGCAAGATCCACCATGCCGCCTACGACAACGACCTGATCGGGATATCGCCCGACTACACCGTGCACGTCCGCCGTGACGTACGCCAGGAGACCGACGGCCCCATGCTCCTGCACGGCTTGCAGGAGTTGCACGAATCGAGGGTCGTCCTGCCCAACCGGCCAGCAGACCATCCCGATCGTGACCGACTGGCGTGGCGGTACGAGCGCTTCCGCGCCGCGTGAGAGCCGCCGGATCACTCCGGCGCCTTCTGTGGGATTCCCCTGGAGCAGGTGCGTTCGCCGCGCACGGCAGGCAGCAATCAGGCTCGCTGCCCGGACCCTTCTTTGCTATAGTTGACCGAAGCATCGTAAAGGTATACCTTAACTAACGGAGGAATCATCTGATGCAAGGGGACCATCTGGAGGGTAGATTTTGCCGCTCATATCCCTATGGGATGAATCAACTTACGAGATTGACGCCTACGCAACCAGTCGCGACAGGTGTCAGATCACAACATTCCTAGAGAGTCTAAGCGAACGAGATCGGAAGAAGATGACTGCATTGCTGACGCGTGCAGCTCACCACGGACCGCCACGAAACCGGGAGAAGTGTCAGAAGATGGCGGGCGAAGATTTCTGGGAGTTCAAGGCCTCTCAGCAACGTATCTTTTGGTGCTACGATCCGGGGAGACGAAGGCGAATCGTCCTGTTGCACGGATTCACCAAGAAGACCGCGCAGACGCCAAGAAACCAGTTGGAAGCCGGACGTCATGCGTACCGCGAATTGCAGCAAGAACTGAGCATCGGACGGAAGGAGAGAACGTGATCAAGGAGTGGAGTCGACAGTATGAGGGAGACCCGGAGTTCGAATTCGACCTGCTGGCAATTGAGATCGGGGAGCGCATCGTTGAGAGGATGGAGCTACTGAAGATGACTCGAACCGAGTTGGCCGCCAAGATCGGGGTAAGCAAAGCACGCATCAGCCAGATCCTCAGCGGACACGACAATCTCACGTTGAAGAGCCTTGTCGCGGTGGCTACCGGATTGGGGAGCCGAATCGACGTGCGATTGAAGAGTGAGGAACGGTGGCTCCCACACGATGTTACTGTGCAGCACTTGGCCCTTGGCGAGCCTTCGACCTTCGCAAGTTCCGCCTGACCGTTGACGCGAAAACTTCCTCTACGCCAGCTTGATCAAGCCGCTCTCGATCTCCGCGGATTCTGGGTCGAGCAGTTCGAGTATCGGGAGGCTGACGAGGCTCCCGAAGAATTCGATGTGCCGATTGTTCGTCTCTCACGTCCACTCGTGCAACAAAACGCGACCGATACCAATTCCTACCTGATGGCCCTCAGAATCCGTGTTTCGCAAGGAGACGTGCGGTCAATCGACCTGACGATGCGCGGGGTATTCCACCTCCAGGACGACGACGAGGGCGAAGAGGGCAGGACGAAAATGCTCATCTACAACGGTTCGGCAATGCTCTACGGTGCTGCGAGAGGGATCATCGAGTCGGTCACTAGTCTGACTGGCTTTGGACGGCTGCGTGTGCCGTCAGCCAATATCGCTAAGTTGCTCAGCGGTAAATAGCCCGTGGCGTCCGAGCACGCAGCATCTGCCGCACTACTGGCGGATGAACTTCTGGAGTTGGCCGGGGGCCTGGACCTGGCCGACGTAGAGGTCGCCGCGGGAGTCGCTCCAGATGCCGTGCGGGCAGGCCAGGAACTCGCCCGGCCTGGTGCTCGGGCGACCGCCGCCCCAGGTGCAGAGCCGTTCGCCCGCCATCGAGTACACGCTCACCTCGTGCAGCACCCCGGCGACGTAGACGACCTCGCCGGCGGGGTCGAAGTGGATGTTGTCCGGCTTCAGGATGCCGGCCCACTCGGTGAGGTAGCGGCCCTCGGTGTCGAAGATCTGGATGCGGTCGTTGGAGCGGTCGCACACCCAGACGCGGTCGTGCCGGTCCACGCGCACGGCGTGGGACAGGTTGAACTGCCCCGGACCGGTGCCCCACTCGCCCCACGACAGCAGGCGCCGTCCGTCCGCCGAGTACTTGTGCACGCGGGCGTTGCCGTAGCCGTCGGAGATGAACAGGTCGCCGTTGGAAGCGATGCCGACGTCGGTGGGCAGATTGAACGGATCGCCGTCGCGCGCGCCTGACGTGCCGGGCGTGCCGATGGTCATCACCAGTTCGCCGCGCGCGTTGAACTTGTAGATGCAGTGGTTGTTGCGCTCCGTGCAGAACACGTTGTCGTCGCCGTCGATGAAGATGCCGTGCGCATCGTCCAGCACGCCGGCGCCCCACTCCTCCAGGAACCGGCCGGCGCGGTCGAACACCACCAGCGGATGCTCGCTGCGCGAATACACGAACACGCGATCCTGCGAGTCGCAGGCCACCGCGGGCATCCAGCCCCAGGTCCATCCCTCGGGAAGCTGCCCCCACCCCTCTGCCACTTCGTAGCGGTAGTCGCCGCTGCCAAACGCCATACTCATCTCCTCCTTGTGATGCTCGTCAGAGCAGGTCGGTAAACCATTCCTTGACCCGGATCTTGTCGGCCTCGTCGCCGAATCCGAGATTGAACCAGCCCTCGTAGCCGGCCTTGCGCAGCGCCTCGAACAGCGCCGCGAAGTCGATGTTGCCCGCGCCGGGGACGAGGTGCACCTCATAGTCGCCGCGGTTGTCGTTGAGCCGCACCTGACCGATGTTGCCGGCGCCGAACGCGGCCAGGAATCCGTCCCAGCCGTCGGCGACCAGGTTGCCGTGCGCCACGTTGAACGCCCACTTGAAGTGCGGCGAGTCGATGGCGGCGAAGAACCAGCGCGTCTCCTCGACGGTGTGCGGCAGATAGTGCATCTCGGCGTGCTCGGGCTCGCGGTTGTGATTCTCGAAGAACACGGTGATGTTGTTGCGTTCGGCGGCCTCCAGGAGCCGCTTGATGCGGGCGATGGCCGCGCTGCGCCGCGCACCGAGATCGCCGAACTGGTAGCCGCCGTGGCCGACGATCCAGCCGCACCCGAGGCGCACTGCCAGGTCGAGGTTGGCGGCCAGATAGTCGTCGACCGCGGCCGCCATGATCGGCACGTACTCGGCGTTGTTGATGGCGGACGAGGGATGGATGCCGAGCGCCACCCGGTGCCGCTCGCACAGCGCGCGCACCTCCCGTACCCGCGCGGCGTCGAAAGAGGCGATGTCGTTGGGCGGCAGATCGGCCTGGAAGTCGATGTAGCGGAAGCCGTGCCGCGCCGCCCAGGCGATCGACCGCTCGATAGGCTGCGAACGGGGTGCGTCGAATCCGAACCGGTCACTGCCCTGCCGGGGCTGGCTATCGGGGGATGCCGGTGCAGCGACGGTCGTCGTGCCGGGAGTTGCCGGGTGCAGGTGCCGACTCATGGCTCATTCTACCCCGTCTGCCGGTGATTGTTCGCGATGCGGTAGACAGCGGCCTGCCACGGTGGACCATGGCGGGCGGGCCTGCCTACACTGGCCGCGGAGAACGGAGGCATATGAGCGAACCGCGTTGTATTGGCATTGATTTCGGCACCGACTCGGTGCGCGTGGTGGTGGTGCGCGCCGACACCGGGGCGCAGGAGGCGCATGCCGCTGCCGCCTATCCGCGCTGGAGCGAGGGCCGCTACTGCGACGCGGCGGCGAGCCGGTTCCGCCAGCACCCGTTCGACTACCTCGAAAGCCTGGAGCGCGCCTGCCAGGCGGTGTCCGCGCAACTGAGCGGCGCCCAGCGCGACAGCATCATCGGCATCGGCGTCGACACCACGGCGTCGACGGTGTGCGCGGTGGACGAGGCCGGCACCCCGCTGGCGCTTGGCGAGCGGTTCGCCGATAACCCGAACGCCATGTTCGTGCTGTGGAAGGATCACACCGCCCTGCGCGAGTCGGAGGAGATCAACACCGTGGCGCGCACCTGGGGCGGCATCGACTACACCTGTTTCTCCGGCGGCGCCTATTCGCCGGAGTGGTTCTGGGCCAAGGCGCTGCACGTGCTGCGCGCCGACCCCGAGGTGGCGGCCGCCGCCTGCTCGTGGACCGAGCACTGCGACTGGATCCCCGGCCTGCTGACCGGCGCGACGGCACCCGGCCAACTGCGCCGCGGGCGCGCCGCCGCCGGCCACAAGGCGATGTGGCACGAGTCGTGGGGCGGCCTGCCGAGCGCCGACTTCCTCGGCCGCCTCGACCCTCGGCTCGCCGCCTTGCGCGGGCGCCTCTACGACGCCTCCTACCCCTCCGACCAGAGCGCCGGCACGCTTACCGCGGAGTGGGCGGGGCGGCTCGGGTTGCCTGCCGGCATCACCGTGGCCGTGGGCGGCGGCGACGCCCATCTCGGCGCCGTGGGCGGCGGCGTGCGGCCCGGCACCGTGGCCAAGATCCTCGGCACCTCCACCTGCGACATGATCGTGGCCGACGCCGGCGCCCTCGGCGACCGGGTGATCGCCGGCATCTGCGGCCAGGTCGACGGCTCCATAGTGCCCGGTCTGACCGGCCTGGAGGCAGGCCAGTCGGCCTACGGCGACGTGTACGCCTGGTTCCGCGACCTGCTGGGCTGGCCGCTGCGCTCCCTGCCGGCCGAGCAGCGCGAGGCGGTCGCCGGCCGCCTGCTCGACGACCTCTCCGACGCGGCGGCCGCGCTGCCGGTCGACCCGGGCGGCATCCTGAGCCTCGACTGGTTCAACGGCCGGCGCACGCCGAACGCCAACCCGGGGCTGAAGGCGGCGATCACCGGCCTCAGCCTCGGCGCCGATGCCCCCGCGGTGTACCGCTCCCTGGTCGAAGCCACCGCCTACGGCAGCCGCGCCATCAACGAGCACCTGATCGCCGCCGGCATCCCGGTGGACGAGATCATCGCGCTCGGCGGCATCTCGCAGCGCTCCGACTTCGCGGTGCAGGTGGCCGCCGACGTGCTCGGCATGCCGATCAAGGTGTCGGCCACCGACGAAGGGTCCGCCCTCGGCGCGGCGATGTGCGCGGCCACCGCGGCCGGCCACTACGCCACCGTGCAGGAGGCGCAGGCCGCCATGGCGCCCGGCTTCAAGACCACCTACGAGCCGGACCCGCAGCGGGCGGCGCAATACACCGAAGGCTACCAGCGCTACCGCGCCCTCGCCGAAGCGGTGGAGTCCGCTCCCTGGCTCCCCGCCACTCCGTAGCCGCGCCCGGGCGCGCAAGATCGTCCGCCAGTTGCCGTAACGAGCTATTGTAGCTACTATAGCTTCCATGAAGGAAATCACCGCGAGAGAAGCCAAGAATCGTTTCGGTCAATTGCTCGATTCCGCGCAACGTTCGCCGGTTAGCGTGACCAAGAACGGCCGCGCCGTCACCGTCATGCTGTCGATCCAGCTCTACGACCAGCTCCGTGGCTCGGCGTGGGAACGTCTCGCCTCGACCATGGACGCAATGGGAGAGGAAGCATCTGCAAGAGGCCTGACCGACGCCCGGCTCGACGCCCTTCTTGCGGATGAGAGCTGAGCGCGTCGTCGTCGACACCAACGTATTGATCAGCGCGGCGCTGAGGCCGGTGGGAACGCCGCGCGCCGTCGTCGACACTATCCGCCAAACCGGCGGCGTGCTCCTGTTCGCCAACGAGCCCTTCCAGGAGTTGCACGGCCGGCTTCTTCGGCCGAAGTTCGACCGCTACGTGAGTCAGACCGTCAGACTGACATACCTTGTCCAACTCATGGGCGTTTCCGAGCGCGTTTCGATCACGGGAGCCAAGCTCGGATGCGCCGACCCGCAAGACGACATGTTCCTGGAGACGGCGATGGTTGGCGAGGCCGATTGCCTCATCACGGGCGACCGTCACCTCCTGGAGATGACCTCGTTCCGCGGTATTTCGATCCTGACCCCGGCGGCTTTCCTGAACGCCTACGGGCGCGCCCAATAGTCCATACCGACCGAAGCATCCCCCTCACTCCGGTTTACGCCGGCGAACGGGACTCCGGTCTGGACGTTATGCGGAGTTGCAGCGGTCTGCGTAGTCCTTGATCGCGGCGGGGTCGAAGCCGCTGCACACCAGGGAGTCCCACGGGCGCACCGGAGCCGCATTCACGGCGGCAATCACCTCATCGCGCAGGTTGCGCGCTTCCGATGCCGGCTCCTGGCCGGGAGGCGTCAAGTGCGTGAGCCGAGCCAGCGCGTCCATGGCGGAACCGACGCAGAACAGGTTCTGATCGGAGCGCACTACCTCGTGCAGCGCCTCCGTCAGCGGTTCCAGCGCGCTGCCGATCACGGCCGTCCCGTGCGAGGCGGCGATTACCAGGGACCACAGCGCGTTCTCCCGCACCGCGGAGCGCACCGGCGCGAACTGTTCGTGCACGGGATCGGGCGCGCCGCCCTCGCACACGTCGCAGTCGTCGGTAGGGCGGGTGAACTTGATGCTGCGCCCCTGCGCCCGGTCTATCGCCGGGCGGTTGGACTCGCCGCCCAGCGACTTCACCAGCGCCGTTACGCACGCCGGGATCAGCGCCACCCCCTGCCCGGTGGCCACCGCGCGCCGCACCAGACAGCCAAGCGTTCCGGCGGCCACCGACCGCACGTACACCGACGGATCGTCCCTGAGCCGGCCGGCGACCGCCTGCAGCACCGCTTCGGTGAGC
Source organism: Spirochaetia bacterium (assembly GCA_965262935.1). GTDB lineage: Bacteria > Spirochaetota > Spirochaetia > SZUA-6 > Bin103 > Bin103. Next base: position 6,011,529 of record OZ253572.1, read on the forward strand.
GGACTGGCGTCCCCGAGCCCGTAGACCCCCGCCTTGCGCACCCACTTGACCGGCGACCGCACCGCCTGCAGGAACACTTCGGTTGCGGCAGGTCCCACCGCCACCAAGCCATAGGTGGCGGCGCGTCGCACGCTCTCGCGGTCGTGATACAGCGCCTCCCCGAGTAGCCGCACAGCGAGCTCCGTGTCGCCGCACAAGGCGATCTGGTAGGCAGCCCCGATCCGCTTCGGCTCCGCGGCATCGTGCATGGCGTGCAACTGTTCGCGCCAGTGCCCAGCCGCCTGCTCGCGCGCCGGCGGCGCCAGCCGCGCCGCTGCCGGCCTCGGCGGCGGCGCCTGCCCGGTGCGCATCCAGTGGTCGTGATAGCGCCACAGCACCGTGACCTCGCCGCTGGCGCCGGTCAGGTCGATGCCGGTCAGCGGGTCCGTGCCCAGCGCGCGCCAGTCGACCTCCCTATCCGTTGCGGCGTTGCCGTGGGTCCCATCGCCGGCCCACCGCCTGCGGAAAGTAGAGCATCTCCACCTGCACCGCCTGATGGTGGCGCTGCTTGCGCCCGTTCAGGGGGCTGTTGTCGTCCTTGTGCCAGTGCTGATCGCGGGCGCCGCTCGCGAACCCAGCCCCGGATGCAAACGGCACGATGGCCCAGTTGTCGCCGGCAAGCTGGTTGCAGGCTGCGACCAGACCAGGCGCGCTCAGCACCTACACGATGTCGGGGATGTTGCGCGCTGTCGGACGCACCCCGGCGTCGACCAGCTCCTTCTTGCGCCGGAAGATACGCTCGTGCACCTCGGGTGCCGCGCCGAGCCGCTCCGGCGGCAGCACCACGATGCCGCGGCTGGCGAAGTCGCGCACCAAGTGTTCCGGCTCGGTGAATGCGAGCCCCGTTGCCGCGTTCGACATCCGATCAGCCCGCGAGTCTACAGGTTCCAGGCGGCGGCGATTTCGCGGACGCATTCGGTCAGCGCCGGCACCGGGTTGGTGACGTCGCCCTCGTACTCAATGATCGGTACGCCGCTGAAGCCCACGTCGCCGAGCGCCGCGACCAGGGCGGGCAGGTCGAGGATGCCGGTGCCGATCACCACGTCCACCGGTTCGCGTTCGCGCGTGTAGACGAAATCCTTGAGATGCACACCCAGCAGCCGGTCGCCGAAGCGGTGCACCATCTTGACCGGATCCTCGCGCGAATCGATCGCCCAGGCGGTGTCCAGCATCAGCCCGATGCGCGGGCCGGTGCGCCGGAATACTTCCTCCAGCATCTGCGCGTTGCCGAGCCAGTGCGCGCCGCCGTGGTTGTGCAGGGCGACATTCACGTCGTACTCCTCGGCCAGGCGCTCGGCGGCGGCGAACGTGTCCCATGACGCCGCCGGGGTGACATCGGCGCTGATCACCGACAGGCCGGCCTTGCGGGCGAAGCTGAAACAGCACTCGGCGTCACTTCCGTCGCCGCGGATCGCGTTGACCCCGCAGCTCACCAGTCGCACGCCGGCGGCGCGGTAGGCGGCAATAGCCGCGTCCTGGGCGGCTTCGTCGGTGAAGTCGACGTGAACCCGGCACGGCTCGACGGCCGCGACGCCGATCTCCTTGGCCTTGGCGGCTACTTCCTCGTTGCTGGCAAAACCGCGGAAGCAATAGCTCTGCACGGCGATCTTTTCGGTTGTTGATGATGTCACGCCCGGATGGTACCTGCCTTGGCGGGCGCCCGGCAACGCGTGATCCCGGGCCGAGGTCGAGCGTGTATGCACGCCGGGCGTTGATCGGACGCCGCGATTGCGGCTCAATGGTGAACGTCGCTCATGGCTACCGCTGAACATCGCGACCTGTTTCAGGCCCGCGGCGCCGCCGAACAGGCGAGCAGCGCCCCGCTCGCCGCCCGCATGCGGCCGCGCACGCTGGACGAATTCGTCGGCCAGGACCACATCGTCGGGCCGGGGCGATTGCTGCGCCGCGCCATCCAGGCCGACCAGCTCTCGTCGCTGATCTTCTACGGGCCGCCCGGCACCGGCAAGACCACCCTCGCCCAGGTGATCGCCGGCACCACTCGCGCCCGCTTCATCGCGCTGAACGCCGTGCTGGCCGGGGTGAAACAGCTCCGCGAGGCGATCGCCGCGGCGCGCGAGTCGGGCGACCTGCACGGCCAGCGCACCATTCTGTTCATCGACGAGGTACACCGCTGGAACAAGGCGCAGCAGGACGCGCTGCTGCCGTCGGTCGAGAACGGCACCATCGTGCTGATCGGCGCCACCACCGAGAATCCCTACTTCGAGGTGATCAAGCCGCTGGTGAGCCGCAGCCGCATTTTTCAGCTTCAGGGCCTCGGGCGCGACGATCTGGCGCGGGTAGCGCAGATGGCCCTGGCCGACACCGAGCGCGGACTGGGCAGCTACCAGACCGCGGTGAGCGAGGAGGCGATGGAGCACCTGCTCAACGTGGCCAACGGCGACGCGCGCAGCCTGCTCAACGCCCTGGAGCTGGCGGTCGCCACCACGCCGGCGGGCGACGATGGCGTGGTGCGCGTCGACCGGCTGGTGGCGGAGGAATCGATTCAGCGCCGGGCGGTGCTGTACGACAAGGAGGGCGACGCCCACTACGACACCATCAGCGCGTTCATCAAGAGCGTGCGCGGCTCCGATCCCGACGCGGCGTTGTACTGGATGGCGCGCATGGTGTACGCGGGCGAGGATCCGCGCTACCTGTTCCGCCGCATGCTGATCCTGGCGGCGGAGGATGTCGGCATGGCCGATCCGGCGGCGATCCAGGTAGTCACCGCCTGTGCCGCGGCGTTCGATTACGTCGGCCTGCCGGAAGGGCGCTTCCATCTGGCCGAAGCCGCGCTCTACCTGTCCACCGCGCCGAAGAGCAACAGCACCCTGGGCTTCTTCGACGCGCTGCGCGCGGTGGAGGCGGAACACGAAGCGGACATTCCTGCGCCGCTGCGCGACGCCAGCCGCGATGCGGAGGGGTTCGGCCACGGCGCCGGCTACCAGTATCCGCATGCCTTCACCGACCACTGGGTAGCGCAGCAGTACCTGCCGGGGGAGCTGCAGGGGCGGGTGTTCTACCAGCCCGGCGACACCGGCCACGAGCGCGCCATTCGCGACCAGGTGGCGCGCCGCCGCGAAGCCAACCTCGCGGCCGCCTGGGAGGGCACCGAATACGGCAGCGGCGAGATCCTGACCAACGCCGGCACGGAGGCGCAGCGCGAGCTGGACCGCTGGCTGGAGCGGGCGCTGTCCGACGCCGCCGGGCGGCTGGGCGGCGAGCGCGACCGCATCGTGGCCGCGGCCGGCCTGCAGCGCCACAGCGTGGTGCTCGACCTGGCGCTCGGCAGCGGCCTGCTGACCTTCGAGCTGCTGCGCCGCTGCCCGGAAGGCGGCGTATGGGCGGTGGCGCCGCCGGAAGCGAGAGGGGTGCGCGCGCAACTGACCGCCCTGCCCGCCACCCTGCAGCCGGCCCTGGTGGCGGAGGCGGCGCAGATCGACCCGGCGGTGCGGTTCGACGCCGTACTGGGCCGCAACGTGTGGCGCGCGCCCGGCGGGGAAGCGCTGGTACGAGCCGCCGCCGCCCTGCTCGCCGAGGGGGGACGGCTGGTGCTGGCCGAGCCCCTGCCGGAGCGCGCGCCGCGCCTGCACGAGGTGCTGGACCTGGACGGCCTGGATGAGGCGGACCGCGCCGCCGTCGCCGCTGCCGAGGAACAGCACTACGGCGCCCGAGCGGCGCTCTCCGGCGCCGAAATCAAAGCCGCCCTGACGCCGCACATCATCGGTCTGAGCGCCGAGATCGTGCAACAGCCGGGCCGACTGGCGGTGACACGCACCCTCCTGGAGCGCTGGTTCCCCGCCGCCGCGAACGCTCCCGCGACCTCGTACGGGCACGTTCTGCAGCGCGCCGGCGTCTCCGCGGCGGCAGTAGCGGCCCTGCGCCGGGGACTCGAAAACCGCCTCGGCACGTCGCTCGACTGGCGCGTCGCCACCCTGTTCGTCACCGCAACGCGCCCGCCGGCAACGGGCCGACAGTAGCCGGTCATTGGCAGCGAGGTTGGTTGCCGACGAGCGAGCGGCCCGCTGCGCGCAGGCCGCGGTCGCTTACCGCCCGGCAACGCGCCGGGGGCTCCATGCCGCCGGCGCTGCCCACACTTCGGTCATCGACAGACCGTGAGGTCCGTAACCGCGTAACCGAACCGCATGTGCCGTGGACACTCGGCGCTTACGGGGCTACCGTGCCTGGATCATGGCGACTCATCAGATCGCTGCCCTTGCAGCACTCGAACATTTCGACATGGACCATGCCGAGCAGCGGATCGCGCTGGCCTGCGCGTTTCGCTGGGCGGCGCGCTACGACCTGCACGAGTCGGTGGCCAACCACTTCAGCCTGGCGGTGAACGACGGCGGGACGCGGTTCCTGATGAACCCGCGCGGCCGCCACTTCTCGCTGATGCGGGCCAGCGAGCTGCTGCTGCTCGACGCCGAGGACGAATCCACCATGCAGCGCCCCGATGCACCAGATCCCACCGCCTGGGGGCTGCACGGCGCCATCCACCGGCGCGTGCCGCACGCGCGCTGCCTGCTGCACGTGCACTCGCGCTACGCCACGGTGCTGGCCTGCCTCGCCGACCCCACGCTGCCGCCGATCGACCAGAATGCGATGCGCTTCTGGGGCCGCGTGACCGTGGACGACCAGTTCGAAGGCATGGGTCTGGACGACGAGGCGGAGCGGGTTGCTGTGCTGGCAGGCGACAACCCGATTCTGCTGATGCGCAACCACGGCGTAATGGTGATCGGCGAAACGGTGGCGCAGGCGTTCGACGATCTGTACTACTTCGAGCGCTCGTGCGAGACCTACATCACCGCCCTGCAGACCGGCCGGGAACTCAGGATCGTGTCCGACCAGGTCGCCGCCACGACGGCCCGGCAGTGGCTCGACTATCCCGACCTGAGCGACGACCACTTCCGCGAACTGCAGACAATTCTGGACCGCGAAGACCCCTCCTACCGCGACTGACCGAACAACCGCAGTCGGCAGCCGAGTCGGAGGTGGTACCATGCGCTGAGCGAGCAGCGGCAGCAGCAGCGTTCAGTTCCGGGCGGTCGGAACTCTCGCGCCGCCACGATCGCCACTTCGCTGAAGCGGCACGGTCACGCCGCGACGCGGAAGACTATGCAGATCGAACCCCAGGCATCGCCCGCCAAGCGCCATTTTTGGACCAAGCGTCAGACGGATGACCTGTAGCTAACCAAGGCGCGCCCGCGTCGACTCCGCGAACAGCGCGTCGTATTCGGCGGCGAGGCGATCCCACGAGTAGCGCTGCATGGCGGCGGCCAAGCCGGGCGGCGGCGTCACCGGCGAGCCCGACAGCAAGGCGATCAGCCTCTCGGCCAGGGCTTCGTCATCGTCGTACAGGCAGGCGTCGTGGTAGGCGGGCGGAATCACCTCGGGGTAGGCGAGCCGGCGCGGCAGCAGCGGATGGCAGCCCGCCGCTGCCGCCTCCACCACCGAGATGCCGAAGTTCTCCTGAACGGCGGTCGACACCACCACCGAGCCGCGACCGAGCACCTCCAGATAATCAGCGCGGCTCGGCAGATAGCCGTACTGCACCACGCGCTCGCCCAGCCACTTGCGGGCGGCAATGAACTCCTGCGGCACGTACTGGGCATTCTCGCCGAGCAGCGCAACTTCGAACGCCACCCCGGCCCGCTGCACCTCGCGCAGCGCGGCAAAGAACGCCGCCGGCTGCTTGTCGAACTCCCAGCGATGGTTCCAGACCACCAGCGGCGGTCCGGTGCCGGCCGCTCCATCCGCGCGCGGCGCCGGCAACCGGCAGCCCGGGTACAGCACCCGTGCCTTGGCCGCCAGCGCGTCGGGAATCCACGCCGGCTCGTACTCCGGCATGCGCCGCAACACCTCCGGCAGCACCGCGAAGTAGGCGTCGCGGTGGTAGCGGGAGTTGAACACCATCACGTCGGCGGCGAGCGCCGAGGCGATGTCGGTAAAGGCAAACTGAAAGTCCCTCTGCTCGCCGTCCGGCTTCGGATAGCTGAGCTGATTCTCGTGCACGTAGAGGACGATCGGCGGGCACTTCACTCCCCACACCGCCTTCAGGTCGGCCACGTTCATCAGATCGGTGACCAGCAGCAGGTCGAACTCCGCCGGGCGCGCCACCGCGCCGGCAAAGTGGAGCGCCGCGCCGCGCATCCGCCAACGCCAGAACCGCGACGGCAGGGTGTGCAGCTCGATCCGGTGGCGGGAGTGCTGCACCAACCCGTCCGCGAACTCGCGGTGCGAGCCCCCGTAGAACGACTCCAGGAACAGGATGTTCAGGGTGCTCACTCAGTGCACACTCCAGCCGCCGTCGATCTCCGGGATTGCGCCGAGCTTAATCAGAAGCAACAGAATGGCGGCAGTTGGTCGCGAGTAATCCGCGATACAGAGGGGTGAATTGCGCTGGACCCGACGCGGCCTCTACTTGGACGTGAGCATAGTTCCACTGCCGCCAAGGCTCTGCGACGTATTCATCATCTGACCGCCACACTACTTGCACGCCCAGACTCGACTGATGCGCGTAAGTCACGTAGTCCCCTGCCGTATGGTGCGCCTGCCCATGACCACAAAGATGTTCGATCTTCAGCTTGTCAATTGGTACGCCGCGATCGTTCAGGCTCGCACCCGGTCTCGGTCGGGAATCACGCGTACTCCAATCTGCCGGCCGGACGAATCGACACAACACGTCATCAGCAGGGACGAACATTTCCGGGTTAGAGCTGGTCAACGAATTCAGACTCGGTCGCCGCGGACAGATGCCTGACCACCCGAGTTTCTCGTCCGCTGTCGTCAAGGATGTTGACCTCGAGAGTCCCGCCTATTGCCAACTCGGCAAACATCAGTAGGCCACTTGTCAGCCTCAGGTCGAACGAAAGTGCACCATCCACGTCAATCGTTATTTCCGGCTCGTCCGTCTGTTCGCGTGCTTCTTGTACCAGACGATCTGCCAAGTCGAAGATGTGATTGTCCGGCCGGTCGCCGTCCAAACCCAAAGAAAACTCGCGAACCATCGCATCAAACGGAATGATTCGAGCACTCCAGCTCTCTTGTTGGTTCCACCATTCCGCGCGTAGTACCCGCTCGGCTTCCGTTCCATGCCACCGGAGGCTTAGGGACGTTGGCCATATGTTTGAGGGCTCCGGCTGAATCGGTCGCCCGCCGGTTTATGTGACCGTCCGCATCAGGCACGACGACTAAGTTTGCCGAAACGAAACTCCGAGTCAAGTCGCCGCGCCGCGCATGCCGCGCGTCCGCCAGCGCCAGAACCGCGCCGGCAGGGTGTGCAACTCGACCCGGTGACGGGAGTGCTGCACCAAGCCGTCCGCGAACTCGCGGTGCGAGCCCCCGTAGAACGACTCCAGGAACAGGATGTTCAGGATGCTCACTCAGTGCACACTCCAGCCGCCGTCGACGGTCAGCGCTGCGCCGGTGACGTAACTCGCCGCATCGCTGGCCAGGTAGAGAGCGAGGCCGGCAATCTCCGGCGGCTCGCCCCAGCGCCCCATCGGCACTTTCGCCACCACGCCGGCGTTGATCTCCGGGTCGTCCAGCAGCGGCCGGTTCATCTCGGTGGCGAACACGCCGGGGATGATGCAGTTGACGGTGACGCCGGCCTGCGCCCACTCCAACGCCAGCACCCGGGTGAGCTGCAGCACGCCGCCCTTGCTGACCGCGTACGGGGTGCGCTCGGCCATCCCCAGCACCGACAGCAGCGAGCCGATGTTGACCACCCGCCCGTAGCCCTGCGCCTTCAGGTGGGCGGCGGCGGCCCGGCACACCAGCCACATCGAGGTGAGGTTGGTGTCCTGCACCTGCCGGAACTGCTCCAGGTTACTCGAATTGACGCTTGCTTTGACTGCACGCCTTGCCCTTGCCGCGGACGATATCGCTCCGCTCCCAGGTATCGAGCGCGCAGCAAATCGGGTGAGTGTCGCCGAGGCTGAAGCGCAACTCGCCGGGCGTGAACCAGTCGCGGTTGCCGTTTGCCAGTGCATCGACACTCACGTTGGCGTCCGAGAACCCGTATACCCGGCAGACCCCGTTTTCCTCCGCCCAGTCTTCGATGTAGGACATCCAGGGCACTTCCAAACCGAGTTGGGCGTCGATCAGCGCCTGCAGCGAGCCAATTCGCGAGCCCACGTCCCAGCCGGACGACTCCTCTTCCCAGCCTTCGCCGCCCGGCAGCTCCCACACATCCGAATCCGCGTCGCGGCACAACAGGTATCTCGAGTCAATACCGGAGGGGCTCTCGATCAGCAACCGGGTCGTCGTGATCGGGTGGTCGAAGCAGACCGGCAGCAGGCGCTTGCCGGCGTCGCTCAGGGCCTCGAGCGCCGACGGATTGTACGGGTAGTATCCCGCCGCCGGCGGCGCATCGGCGGCACAATACTTGTTGAAAATGCCGCACCGGTCGTCGCTGGTGGTGCCGGCGGGGGCTTGGTGCCAGACGTGCTCGTTGACCACCAGCAAGTCGCCCGCCTTCAGTTCCGGATCAATGAACGGCGGCAGTTGCTCCCTGTCGGGCGCCGTGAGATCCAGGATGTGCGCCTCGGGGTCGATTACCCGCGGCAGCTTGTGCGACTTGGGCGATACCATGAACGGCCCGTAGGATGTGTCGAAATCGTTCAACGGAATGATGGCGAATACCCAATTCATGGACGATCCGACCGGGCGCCAGCGCTTGTAGTCGGAGTGGGCGGCGCCGCCCTTGTCGCTCGGCGTGCGCAGGTAGGCGACGGAAGCGGTCAGATGTGCGGCGCCGCCGAGCGCGGACTCCACCGCCCCGACCACCGCCGGATGTTCGGCAATCGCGGCGAGTCCTGGCTCCGCCATCCGGTTGCCGCTGACGGTGTACTTGGCCGGTTCGGGATAGGAAAGCGTCGGCGGATAGGCGCCGCGCTGCACTTGCTCCCGGATGACGCCGCGGAGGTCAGCGGCTTCCTTGGCGGACAGGACGTTGCGCACAATCAGATAGCCTTCCTCGTGAAAGTCGGCGATCTGTTGCTTGCCCAAGGATGAGGTGAACGTCGCTGCACTCATTCTGCCAAATCTCCCTTCCGTTGGCGCAGCCAGCGGACGCACGCCCACCGGGCGAAACGCCTACTTGGCGAAACGCCGCCAGAGCGTACGGATCTTGCCCAGGATCGTAGGATGGAGCCGGCCTGCGGTCAACATCGCGTATCAGGACATCAGGAAAGCGAGCGAGCCGCGGGCCGCTGCTCAAGATGCCGCCCCCAGCGACCGGCAATCGCGCCCGGCCGGACTGCGTGGTTGGAGCGGGGATGGACGGCGGAGCAATCGGCGCAGCGAGCCAGGCGGCAAAGGACGGCAAGCTGTGCGGGAGGTGGCTCCGGCGTCACGCCCCGGCGCCGCGTTCGGCGAGCTGGTTGCGGTACTGCTCGGCCGGGGTGCCGCGCTCGTGCAGGGCGATGTCTGGCAGCGGGAAAAAGTCGCCGGTGGCGGCGATCCATTCGCCGAGCAGGCGGTGGCAGTGCTCCTTCTGCGTCCGGTAGCGTTCGTTGAACACCTGGTTGGCCTGCTCGAACGGGTCCTCGGCGAGGTTGAACAGCAGCCAGTCGCTGCCCGGGGTGCAGGCGTACTTCCAGCCGTCGCGGGTGACCACGCCGCGCCATGGCAGGTTGACGCAGTCCAGGAAGCTGGCCGGCGCGGCGCCGTCGGCACCCACCGCGAACGGGCGCGGCGGGATCTGCTGCAGGTAGGCGCTGTGCGGTTCGGCGGCGCGGCGCGGCGGCCCGGCATATTCCGGTGCGGCGCTGCTTAGGCACTGCGCGGAGTAGTCGTAGCCGACCATGGTCTCGGGCACCGGGATGCCGCACAGCCCCAGGCTGGTGGGCGCGATGTCGACATGGTTGATCACCGCGTCGGAGACCGCCGTGTTCATCTGGCAGCCGCCGCCGCGGTGGACGATGAACGGGACGCGGATCGACTCCTCGTAGGGGGCGCGCTTGTCGAACTGGCCGTGGCTGCCGCCCATCTCGCCGTGGTCGGAGAAGAAGATCACGTAGGTGTCGCGGTCCACGCCCAGGTCGATCAGCGCCTGGCGGATGCGGCCGACGTTCCAATCCAGGTTCTCGACCTGTCCGTAGTAGCCGGCCAGCTCGGAGCGCGCTTTTCCTCCACCCAGGACACAGCGGGGACGTTGCGCCGCAGCTTGACCTCCGCCGGGGTCAGGTTCCTGGCGCCATACGGCGGATTGGTGGGCGTCACGTTGGGCCCGTGCGGCGGCTGCACCGAGAGCACGGCGAAAAAGGGCTGATACTCTCGCCCGCTGCCCACGTGGTCGCGCAGGTGCTCGATCAGCAGGTCGCTGAAGGCGTCGGTCACGTAGCCGCGCAGCCGCCAGGGCCGCTCGCGGCCGGTGCCGTAGACGTAGTGCTCGTGCTGGTTGTTGGAGGCCTCGTTGCCGACCCAGTAGCGAAAGCCGCCGCGCCGCTCCGGCGGGACGTAGTGGTCGGGGTCGTTGGTGCCGTCCAGATGCCACTTTCCGACATAGACGGTGTGGTAGCCGGCGGCGTTGAACGCGGTGGCCACGGTGGGCGAGGCGGGCGGCAGCCGGATGCCGTTGGCCACCACGCCGGTCTGGTGCGGGTAGCGGCCGCTGAGCAGCGCGCCGCGGAACGGCGTGCACCACGGCGCCCCGGCCACCGCGCAGTCGAAGCGCACGCCCTGACGGCCGAGGTTGTCCAGGTTGGGCGTGGCGACGTTGGCATCGCCCCGATAGCCGGTGGCCTGGGCACGATGCTGGTCGCCAAAGATCCACAGCACGTTGGGTCGCCGCAACGGCGGCAGCGCCACTGGGTCATCCATCTGAGGACGAGATTAGCAGCAGTCCGTCCCCGTGGCGAGCGCGGCACGGGGGAGACGTGGCCGGCAGGCACGCGCGTCGAGCGCCGCCACCTGCACGGGTGGCGGCGCGGCACTCGGGCGGCAGCCAAACTGCGCGCCGCGTGCCCCACCGCAGCGGACTCGGAACGCGGCAGGCGGCGGGGCTTACCACGATTGGAACGTGGCTTGGGATACCGGGCATCGAAGCCGTCACGCCGGTAGTTGAGCAGGCAATCGCGCTGGCTTCCAGCGGCCACGCGGGTGCGCAGCGTGCCCAGAATGGTGAACTTGCGCTCGGCCTTGGCGCGCAACTTATCCTTGAGCCCTGGCGTGCCGGGCGGTAGACGAACACACCGGCGATCAAGCCGTAGCGGAAACAGCGCCACCTCGCGGCGCAGTTTCTCTTCGGCGTCATTAATGGTGGGTCTCTCCTCGGTGCGAGTCATGCGACCCGGTGTTGTGGGCAAGCTACGGAGCGGTGCCCGGAGGATCAGGCCCCAGGCTGTGTCGGGCGCCCTTCCGCAACCGACTCATGGCGAGTGCGAGACTCAGCTCATCCGCGAGCTCCGGCAGCGTCGCGAAGCAGTGTCCTGATGTCGGCTTTCGAGAGCAGACTCAATTCGGCAAGATGCAGTGGTCCTTGAACAAGCCCACGACGATATGGCCGGGTTCATGCAAGCGCGAATTCGCCGACTGGGGTTCGTACAGGAAGTAAATCCGGTCCACATGGGGCTGCATCTTGACATGCCACCAGAACACTTTGTTGGTTCCTTGATGACTCCGTGTACGGTCCTGCTGGGACGGTCGATGCCTCTTGGTAAAGCCATTCTCATCCGAGGTTTCGGAACCGATCTTGCCCGACAAGATCCGCTGCAGAATACGCGGGTCCCCGGTGTGATGCTCGTGGAAACACGCCGCACCATGATCGCTTAGGCCACCCAAATAGCGGACTAGTTGGCTCCGTATATCGATGTACGGCCGACTAAAGGCCCCTAGACCATGCCAGACGTTGTCGGCCCACTCGAGCGCCGGGAAGGCGGACCGCGCGAAGTGCTGGAACTTCGCCTCATCCGCGTTCTCAAGGGCAACGATAGCCCGAAAGAAACCAACGTGCTGGGACTCTTCGGTTACGAAGAAGACCTCAGTGGTAATACCAGCCACGGTAACAGGGACCTGCCCATGGAGCACTTTGCCGAGTGGTAGTGGTAGAACTGCTATGTAACGCACGCTTAAGCAAGAGGCGTGTGCCCACACCGCTCCTGGAGCGAACCGGACGGTTCCCTCGAATTCGGCATCGTATTCGACTAGCCCCGAATCGTCGAATTTATTGACTCGATCGAGAGCCAACCGAAGTCGCTCAGTAACGTCACGATCTAATTGTACACGACAGCCTGTCTCGAACAGGGCAGAGTAGAGTTTCACGCCGTCGCCGAGATCCGTCTCATAGTAGTCTGCGTGTCTGACGACGCGTTCATTTCGCTCGCGGGCCACGTCAAGCCTCTCGAGCAAGTGCTCGATAGCATTCGACAGCACCCCCATATCGGCCCCGGTCGCCGCCGCCCACGACGACTCGTCGAGCACGAACCTGGGAGTCACAGGTTGCGTCGGCGTTTCGAGGCCAGTGCTGCGAGATCAACTTGTGCCTGATCGAAAAACCCGGCTGGCCATGCGGTGAGCTGCCCGGTTCGCTGCAGTTCCATGGATTGAAGGGCGGGTCCATCGTCTTGGACCCGGAAGAAGTGGATCACAACCTGCTCCGGGAGAAGCGCGGCGCTGCCGTCGGCGACTGCTACCCGTATGCCGTTCAGTACATGATCGCTGTGGGTCTCAAGAAAGATCTGTACACCATCCGCCGCAACCCGCGCCAGAAAGCTGCCGATCTTTGACTGACCAGCTGGGTGCAAATAGGCTTCTGGATTCTCCACGAGGAGCAGTCCGCCAACTTCTGCGCGCAGCGCTGCGACGACAATCGGCAGTGCATAGGAGATGCCGAAGCCTGCGTTGGGCGCCCGAGTCCACTCGGCTCGAAGCCCTGGAGTCTTGAAACGCAGGCGGGTAACCGACGTGTTTGGAAACCACTCGGCATCGATCTGGGTCGGACGGACGATTTTGCTCATCCAGCTCTCGGTCTGATGTAGCAGGCTGGAAATCTGCGTCTCGGTCGAGGAACTCTCAAGCCGCCCGGCGCGAACTCGCGACCGATCGAATGACGCCAGCACCTGCGCCACAAACTCGCCGCGTGATCCGACATCGAGTTCCTCCACATTGGCGGCACTAGCACTGAGCACGTCGCGCGGACCCAGACGCTCTGCACCTAGATAGCAAAACTGCGGAGCAGGTCCGGCGAGCGCCCCAGAGTAGTCGTCGGGCCGATCAACCACAGCCGCGTTCAGTGTCCGCGTATCAATTGCACTCGTTGCACGAAACGACCAGCGGCAACGTCTGCACTGAGTATCGACAACTTCAACGGCTGCCAGTTCATCGCTAGCCTCGCGATGAATGACGTCCTCAGGCCCGCCCAATTCCAGGGTGTCGACACCGTTCAACTCGACATGGCTTCTGCCAGGTTGTCTAGCCATCTGCCGGGCCAGCAAGAGCGAGTGAAGGACCGAGGTCTTGCCAGCACCGTTAGCGCCCGTGAGCACTGTAAGATCGGCGGTTTTCAAGGTCAAGTCGCAAAACCGCTTGAAGTTCTCCAGGCGGATCTCGGCAATCACCGAAGCGTATCCTCGGCCAAGGCGCGAACCTCACCTATCCGGGTCCGCACGTTTCGGACAGCACCCGTGCTGCCACTGATCGAGTCAATGAACTCGGAGTCATTAGTCATCATATCGCGTGCACGATTCACCAGATCCTCGGATGCGTTACGGACTGCGGTCTCGTCGTGGTCAGCCAATACGGTCCCCCAGCTCTCGAACAACGCGCGGTTGATCGGGCTTTTTCGAGTCGCCCCACATGGCCACTTGCGGAAAGCGTGCTCGCCGAAGACCGAGTAGCAGTTGGTCATGCCACGAACGAAATCAGTACGGAGATGGTAAAGATTCTGGCTTGCCGGATCGTCGATTCGGTCCGTCACGAAACCTAGGAACTCGTCGAAGCTGCCATGCTGCGCATACTCGTCCGAGGTAAACATGCGGAAGGCGACGAACCTCAGCGCCACCTCTCGGTCAGCCATCCGCGGATGGTTGTTCAGCGCTCCTCCCGTAGCAGTAACGAAGCTCTCTTCGCTTACCAACTTCTTCAAGAACTCGCGCGATCGAATCTTGCTCATGCAGTGGCGGATCTCCTGGGCACTTAGCGGAGTTCCGCCAGTGTTGATCCTACGGAAAATGTCGAACTTCACGCGGTACGGAGTCTGTGGGTCGATTACATGGGCGACGAACTGCGCAGTGTTCAGGCGGCGGCGAAACAGCGTCGCCAGATCGTCAAAGCCCTGACCCTCCAGTTCGTCGAGGTAGGTCACCTCGCCTAGCTTGACGGTCGGGTCGGTCACGTACCGGAAAATCGTCGTTAGCCGCTGGACCCCATCGACGACCTGGAGTCGACCCGTACCGTCCTCGTTGAAGTAGAACGACGGCAGGGGGATACCCAACAGGAGCGACTCGATCAACCCGGAACGTTGCCAAGCCTTCCACACATACTGGCGCTGAAAGTCGGGGGCGAGGTCGATGTCACCCTCAGTAATCATGTCCACCACTTGTCGTAGCGAGTAGTGCTTCGTGTGGATTCGAATCCTCTCTGGATCCCAGGGCTCAGGCTCCTCGTGCCGTGACGGTTCCTCGACTTCAAGCTCGATGCCCGTTGCGTGGCTCTCGAAGTACTCTTCGCGAACCTCGCCTATGGTCTGTGATGGGAAGTCGGTGGTCGGCATGACTGGCTGTATTGGATCCCTGTGTACCGCTCTGAGCGGAATCGTGATGGCGCCGCCTCCGCGCTAGTCGAGATACCCCATCAGCGGCGCTTTGCTGAGACGCGGCGCGACCCTTAGCACCTCAGTAAATTACGATAACCCGGATGCTATCGGAGTGTCTAACGGCCCCACGCTCCTTTTGGCCTCTTTACCATCCTACAGGCTGTACACTGCAACGCCCTGCCTGCCGTGTGCAATCGCGTGCGACAATACCGACCCAGGGCGCTTCCAGTCCTGTCGTGGGTGCGAACGCCGCAAGCGGCAGCGAATCATTGACCCTGAGGACCCTGAGGCAGAAAAGAAAAAGGACTACCTGCCCAAAACAACCACATCATGGGGAGGTAAAATATGCAGACGGAAGAACTTATGGCGGCCGCCGAGGGCCTCGTCAAGGAGTTGCAGAGGGGACGCACATCAGGCCGTTGGCGGACCTGTCGGGGACGGCGGCCGTTGGGCGCATCCTGGACGTACGCAGCCGACGGCGTGTACACGAGCCGCGTCTACCGGCTACCCTGTGCCGCGAGATGAGCGATACCACCCTGCGCGCCGGGGTCATGGGCGCCACCGGCCGCGGCAACTACGGCCATGGACTTGGAGATGCCTTTACCGCCCTGGACCGCACTCCGGTGGTTGCGGTCGCAGACGCGGACCAAGCGGGCGGCGTCGAGGCGGCGCGCCGGTTCGGGACCGACAACCACTACCTCGACTACCGCGACATGCTGGCCCGCGAACGGCTCGACGTGGTGGCGGTGAGCCCGCGCTGGACCGACCAGCGCCGCGATATGGTAGTGGCGGCGGCGCAGGCGGGGGTCAAGGGCATTTTCTGCGAGAAGCCGTTCGCCGCCTCGCTGGCCAACGCCGACGCCATGATGGAAGCCTGCGACCGGCACGGCGTGCGTGTCGTGGTGGCCCACCGGCGCGCCGCCGCCCATGAGCAGCGGCTCAAGCAGATCGTCGACGCCGGGGAGATCGGAGACATTCAGGTGATGCGCGGGCATGGCAAGGGCGATCACCGCGCCGGCTCGCTGGACCTGATGATCCTCGGCACCCACATCCTGGACGGCATGCGCTACGTGGCCGACAGCGACGTGGCCTGGGCGCACGGCCACGTCACGCAAGACGGACGCCCCGTCACCAAGGACGACATCAAGGAAGGCGACGAGGGCATCGGGCTGCTGGCCGGCAACCGCGTGGCCGCCTACTACGTATTCAAGAACGGCCTCACCGCCCACTACGAGTCGTTTCAGGGCTTCCCGGACGATGCCAACGACCACAACCGCCACCTCGGTTTCGAGGTGTACGGCACCAAGGGCATCGTCTCGGTACGCAATTCACCGGGCGGCGAGCTGTACCTGCACCGTCACGACCTGTGGATTCCGGACACCGACACCCGGCCGTGGGAGCGCATCCGCATCCCCGACTGGGAGCAACAGAACAGCGGCCTCGCCAGCAACCTGATGATCGTAAACGAACTGCTCGCCGCGATCGACGAAGACCGCAGCATCCGCGAAGTCTCCTCCGGTGCCGATTCGCGCGCCACCCTGGAGATGATCATGGCCGTGCACGAGTCCAACCGCCTCGGCACCCGGGTGCCCTTCCCGCTCGCCAACCGCGACAACCCCTACGCCACCTGGCTGGCGCAGGACTAACCGCACGCCGCCGCCGACCCTCCACGTCTGCCCAGGCTGGGATTTCCACTCGGGCAAGTTCGCGAATGGGCGTGGCGGACTTATCTTTGAGGGCCCGGCCTTTCGAAAAGTGAAACCAGAACACTGGGTTGCACCGGGGGCCGCCACGTACGGAGACAACTGGCCATGAGCAGGGTGTTCATCTATTGGGACAATTCGAACATCTTTCACGAAGCGCAGCGTTTTGCCGAGGAACGGAACGAAGGGCCCGATGCGCGCTATCGCGTCTGCATCAACTTTGACAACATGTTCCGCTTGGCGCATGCCGGCCGAACCCTTGGGCGGGCGGTCGCAGCCGGCTCGATACCTCCCGAAATGCGCCAGCTATGGAATCGGATGGAAGCAGCCGGCGTAGAAGTCCAGCTCTTCGACCGTGGAAGCGCGGAACGGAGCGAACGGGACACGCCTGATCGGATACTCCAGTTGCGCATGCTCGAAGACGCCCTTGACCACAACGGCAACCCCGGCGTGGTCGTGTTATTGACCGGCGACGGAGCCGGTTACCACGAAGGCACCGGCTTCCATAGCACGTTGGCACGCATGCACAAGCGCGGCTGGCGGGTGGAATTCTGTCGTGGAGGCACTCCTGCAACCAGCGGATGCGCCATTGGGCGGAGGAGAACAGGCTGTTCATCGCATTGGACGACTTCTACGACTCGAAAACCTTCCTGACGCCATCGCGGGAAGGATTCGAGCACGCTCTCGGCCGCCAATCTGCCCCACTGGACTTGTCGCTAAGAAAGACATCCTGACCGCGTCGGCGCGCTACTTGTAGGGCTCGGCGGCGTCGCGCAGGCCGTCGCCGAGGAACATGAAGGTCATTACGGTGACCACTACGAACAGTACCGGGATCAGCAGCCAGGGGCTGAGAGCGACGGTGCCCGGCATCATTTCCTGCCGGCTGCCCCGGCCTCGCGGTGGCAACGGGCTGTCGAAGTGTGTGCCCGCGAGTGTTGGCTGGTCGTAGGGTGTTATGCTACACTTGACAAGTGACGGTACGTGGCATCGCCCGCAACGGCGTTCGCCGCCTGTTTCTGAAGGACGATCCCACGGGGGTTCCGGCGTCCACGGCGGACAAGCTCCGCAAGATGCTGGGATTCCTGCAAGACATGGATGCGGAGGACGAGTTGTACGCAATACCCATCTGGCGGGCTCATCGTCTTACCGGCGACCGCAAGGGTACGTGGAGCCTCCACGTCACACGCAATTGGCGGCTCACCTTCCGCATTGATGGCGACCAGATTGTCGCTATCAACCTTGAGGACTACCACTAGTCGGGAGAGAACCTGCATGCGTATGCTCAACCCGCCGCACCCCGGCACATTCGTAAGAACGGAAGTGATCGAGCCTCTCGGGCTCAGCGTCGGTGCTGCCGCTGCGGCGCTCGGCGTGTCCCGCCCCACGTTGTCGTCGTTTCTCAACGGCCGTTCCGATTTGTCCAGCACCATGGCACTGCGTATCGAGAAGGCGTTCGCTGTCAAGATGGACACGCTCATGCGCATGCAGGTCTCCTATGACATAGCTCGAGCCCGCGAGCGGGAAGGCGAGGTTCAAGTGACGCGCCATCGTTCAGTGACAGCCTGAAGCGTGCGCGTCTGTCCGTGCGACGAGGTTTCGACGGGACGGGTGGGACGGGCTACTTGTAGGGGTCGGCGGCGTCGCGCAGGCCGTCGCCGAGGAACATGAAGGTCATCACGGTGACCACTACGAACAGCACCGGGATCAGCAGCCAGGGGCTGAGGGCGACGGTGCGGAAGTTCTGGGCGCTGGTGAGCAGCACGCCCCAGCTCACCACCGGCGCCTTGAGCCCCAGGCCGATGAAACTGAGCGCGGTCTCGCCGAGGATCATGTTGGGCACCGCCAGGGTGAGGTGTACGATCAGGTAGCTCAGGAACGATGGCAGCAGGTGGCGGCGGATCACCGCGCCGGCGCTGGCGCCGCTGAGCCGTGCTGCCACCACGAAGTCGCCGCTGCGCAGTTCCAGCAGCTTGCCGCGCACCACGCGCGCCAAGCCGGTCCAGCCCAGGATCGACAGGATGATCGTGATCCCGAAGTACACCCGCAGCGCCGGCCACTTGGGCGGCAGCGCCGCGGTCAGCCCCATCCACAGCGGCAAGGTCGGAATGCTGATCAGGAATTCGATGATGCGCTGAATCACGGTATCCACCGGCCCGCCGACGTAGCCGGAGATGCCGCCGATCACCACGCCAAGCAGGAAGCTGATGGTGACGCCGAGCAGCCCCACCGACAGCGACACGCGCCCGGCGTACAGCACCCGCGAGAACATGTCGCGGCCGAGCTCATCGGTGCCGAACAGGTACAGCGTGGCGGGCGGCAGCACCCCGAACAGGTGCAGGTCGGTGCGGATGAAGCCGAGCAGCTTGTACCGGTCGGTGCGCACGAAGAAGTGGATGCGGTGCGGGTCGCTGCGATCCTCGTTGTAGTAACGCTGCAGCGTCTCCGGGTCGCGGGTCCGCACGAGCGAGTACACGAACGGCCCCATGAGCCGTCCATCGTGGAACAGGCGCACGCGCTGCGGCGAGGCGAGCAGGTAGTCGGCATCGCGGGTGGCCTTCTCGTACGGACTCAGAAAGCCGGCCACCGCGGTGGCGAGGTACAGGAACAGCAACACCGCGCCGCCGACCAGGGCCATGCGGTGGCGGCGGAACTTGCGCCACATCAACTGCCACTGCGAGGCGAGGTAGTAGCGTTCGTCCTCGATGGCCCCCGCGGCGGTGGCGACGGTGGTGGCGGCGCGGGGGACGGCGCCGGGTTCCAGGCTGCTCATGCCGCCCCGCGCTCGAAGCGGATGCGCGGGTCCACCCACACCAGCGCCAGGTCGGACAGAAACGTGCCGAACACCGTCAGCGCGCCCAGGAACAGCACGGTGCTGCCGGCCAGGAAGGTATCCTGGAACAGCAGCGCCTGCAGCAGCATCGGCCCGGTGGTGGGCAGGTTGAGCACGATGGCGGTGATCGCCTCGCCGGACACGATGGCCGGCAGCAGCCAGCCCACCGTGCTGATCAGCGGGTTGATGGCGATGCGCACCGGGTAGCGGAACAGCAGCCGCCGCTCGCTGACCCCCTTGGCGCGCGCCGTGATCACGTACTGCTTGCCGAGTTCGTCCAGCAGCGTGCCGCGCATCACCCGGATCAGCCCGGCGGTGCCGGCGGTGCCGATCACCAGGAGCGGCACCGGCAGATGCTTCATGGCGTCCCACAGCTTGCCCCACGACCATGGCGCCAGCCGGTACTCGGTCGAGAACAGCCCGCCGATGGAGATGCCGAAGTAGCGGAAGCCGAGCCACATCAGCACCAGCGCCAGCGCGAAGTTGGGGGTGGCCAGTCCCATGAAGCCGACCCCGCTGAACAGGTTATCGGCCCAGGAGTATTGATTGGTGGCGGAGTAGATGCCGATCGGCACCGCGATCACGTACGTCACTATCAGGGTCAGGAACGAAATGAACATGGTCAGCGGCACCCGCTCGGCGAGCAGCTCCGCGGTCGGCTTGTTGAACGCGAACGAGCGCCCGAAGTCGCCGCGCAGCACGATCTTGCCGATCCAGGAAAAGTAGCGCGGCACCATCGGCTTGTCCAGCCCGTACAGGCGCTTGAGGTTGGCGACCTCCTCCTCTTCGACCTGCTCGCCGGTCTCCTGCACGATCCTGAGGATCATGGTGTCGACGAAGTCGCCGGGCGGCAACTGGATGACCACGAACGCCACGATGGAGATCGCCCACAGCGAGACGATCATGTACAGGGTACGGCGGAGAATCAGCTGTCCCATACGAGTCCCGCCAGAAAAACCAACGGCCGCCGGGCCGGGCAGCTCGTTGCGAACTGCCGATCCGGGCGGCCGTCGATCATGCGCACGCGGCGCTCAGCGCGAACGCCTTACGCCTTACCGCCCCCAGAGCGACGCCTGCAGGCGTCGCTCTGGGCCCAGCCGGCCTGGAACAGGTAAAACTGGGAGGGGTGCTGGGGGCCGGTCCAGGAACCGATCGACCAGTCGTGGCCGCCGCGCTCCGGGAAGTTGCGCAGCTTGTTGCTGCGCGGCATCGGCAGCGGCACCTCGCCCACCGTCCCGATCACCCACAGGTTGTCCGCCTGCGAGGCGAGAATCGCCTTGCCCAGGCGGATCTTCTCGTCGAGGTCTTGGGTCGCGGTCATCCCTTCCCAGCGCTCGATGTTGAGCTTGACCTCGTCGGGCGGCTCGATGCCGCCGTCGCCTCCGGAGACGTACCACAGCGCCCACTGGTTGCCCCACGGGTTTTCCCAGCCCTGACGCTGCGGGAGGAAGAACAGCGGCGATGCCACGAACGCCTCCGAGCGCGCGTTGAACCCGGCCGAGCCGCCGTAGAGCTGCATCTGGTTGGTCTTGGAGCGCTCCTCGCTCTGCTGGTAGGAGAAGCTCTTCATGGTCACTTCCATGCCGATCTCCTTCCATTGCTCCACCGCCTGCTCGTGAATCGGCAGCACCGCGTTGCCGGTGTCCATGATCACCGAGAACCGGTTGCCGTCGGACAACAAGCGCCACTCGCGATTGGCGTCCCAGGCCAGCCCCAGCTCATCGAGGATCTGATTGGCGCGTTCCACGTCGCGCTCGGCGTAGGCGTCGGCGAAGCGCGGCTCGAAGTACATCGACTCCTTGATCAGCGTATGCTGCCGCGGCGTGCCCAGTCCCTGGAACACCACCTCGTTGATCTCGTCGCGGTCCAGCGACAGCGACAGGGCGTGCGAGAAGCGGCTGTCCGCGAAGATCGGTGCCAGCACCGGATCGTCGATCGTGCGGTTGACCTGGAACAGCATCGCCGAGCCCTCCAGGCTGGGCCACAACTCGACCGTATAGTCGCCGGCCTCCTCGTTCTGCTTCATCAGCGGATAGTCGCTGAGCGGGGCGTACCAGCCGATGGAGACGGTCATCTCACCGGCGATGATTTTGCCGGCGAATACCTGCAGGTCCTGGATCAGTTCGACGTTGATGCCGTCCATATAGGGAAGCTGGTTACCCTCGACGTCGATCTTCCAGTAGTAGGGGTTGCGCTCCCAGCGCGCCAGGTCGGTGCCGACCTCGGCCAGCCGGTAGGCGGTGAGCATGGGCCGCTCGGTATTGAACTTGGGCAGCTCGCTCCAGGCGTTGTTCAGATCGCTGAAGTGCTGGACCCAGTTCTCGAAGCCCGCTTCCTTGGCCAGCGCCGCGGCCTTGTCCGCACCCACATGGTAATGGGCCCCCCGGCGGTCAAGGCACGGGTCGGCTGCTCGCCTCACCGGCGCCGCCGACGGCGCCCCCGCCCATACGGACCAGCGTTCTTGATGCCGCTCGAGTCCTGGCGCTCGCGACTCGCAAACCCGACAGGCAACCGCTTCCTTGGTGGCGTGGCATCCCTGGCCATCAGTTCAAGGTCCTTTGCTGCTTGTTCCAGACGGTAGGGTCGAGGACTGGCGCGCCGCCTGTAGGGTCCAGTGAATCCGGCCCCACTGGTCACGTTTCCAGCCCCCGCCTCGTCAAACGCAGCATGCGGATTTCCCGCACTACGCTTTCCTGCCTGCTTCGCGTCAAGGGTTATGTGGCCGTTCGCGTCGGGAGCGCTTTCAGAGCAGCCCATAGCAGCCGCGTCCTACTCCACCTCTTCCAACCGTGCCCCCAGTGTTTCCGCTGGGTTCAGCCTTCTCCTTCACGTATATCCTCTGTCTCAGGTCCCGCAGTTCATCGGCGCCTTTATCATCTCGCCTCTGCCTCCCTTGTTGCCAAAGTCATTACAGACAGCGGGGCCGCTTCCCTCCACCGGCGTTACCCGGCTTCCCTGGTACTACCAACCCCTCCGCCACCCTCTCGCCTGTCAGCCGACTTCCCGGTGCTCCCGGTTATACGGCCTACCTTTGCTCCGCCGATTTCTCGCCGGGGCGAGGAGGGCTTCTCCAGTTGCTTAGCGCGTCCTCGTCACCGTGCCGTCGCTACCACCCCGCCAGAGTGTCACAGCGCTTCAGCCAGTCTGCGCTACGCCATGCCGCCTTCGTCCTACGGAAACGGACTCGGCCTCCGGATCTAATGTGTTCTCGAGGCTACCTGTGCGTTCACTCTCG
This sequence comes from Spirochaetia bacterium, assembly GCA_965262935.1. Classification (GTDB taxonomy): domain Bacteria; phylum Spirochaetota; class Spirochaetia; order SZUA-6; family Bin103; genus Bin103. The sequence continues at coordinate 6,034,091 of OZ253572.1, forward strand.
TTACGGCCCGGTAACTCGCCGACCACCCTTTACGGTGGCCGTGTCAATGGGCTTCAGGTCATCGGTCTCCCTCCTCCCTGCCATCCAAGCTACGGGGCTCTGGCTCTTACCCCGGCGGGTCTGTTCCCCCGCTGAACGCGCCAGCCTTTGCTGGACGCACTTCCGCATACAGCACTGTCGTCGCGGACGTGTAACGCAGTGCCCATTCGATGGCTTGTCGCTCGGGTCCAGCCACGCGATCCAGTAGATCGGGAGCCAAGCGACCCCGTTGCAGGAGTTGAAGCTCGCCGAGCGACGGGCGAAGGAGTATTACCGAAGTGTCTGAACAGAACCCTCATCTGGGATCCACACTCGAGAGTCTGCTGCGGAAAGACGGCATCTACGAAGATGCCAAGAACGACGCTGTCAAGTCAGTCCTTGCATACAAGCTTCAGCAAGCGATGAAGGAACAGAATCTCTCCAAGGCGCGAATGGCCGAACGTATGGAAACCAGCCGCTCACAACTCGACCGCTTGCTCGATCCGGAGAACGAGGGTGTAACGCTGCATACCCTAAAGCGCGCCGCGGCCGCCGTGGGGATGCGTCTGGAACTCGAACTCCGCTAATCGGCGCCGCCGGCAACGTCGCCCGTCGATTCCCGGGCCATTTGGTCACAGCAACCGTCTGACGGAGACGGCGAGGTCCGGGAACGCCAGTGGATGAGCTTGGTCTTCCGGTCGACGACGACTGCCATAGCCGCCGTCAGCATACCACAAATGCTCGCCCGCGGCCCCTTCTGGCGGGATTCTGATATGGTTGCGCCATGAGAATCAGCGACATCACCTGCACGCCGCTTGCCATCGGCAAGGGCCTGCTGCGGATCGCGACCGGCGCCGGAGTGGAGGGCTGGGCGGAGGTTCCGGGCCGCAACAACGCGGTGTTCGAGGCGTACCTCGACAGCGTCATCAAGCCGGCCCTGGTGGGCGAGGATCCGCGCCTGGTCGACCGCCACTGGGAGACCCTGGCGCTGGGGCGCGACGAGCAGTCGAACAAGCTGCCCGGCTGGGCGGTCGGGGTGATCGACGTGGCACTGTGGGATCTGCTCGGCAAGGACACCGGCCTGCCGGTGCACACGCTGATGGGCGGTGCGCGCCGCACCACCATTCCACTGTACTGGAGCACCGGCCTCGGCTGGCGCCTGCAGCCGGAGGAGATGCTGGCGCTGGTCAGGGCCGGCCGCGAGCAGGGTTTCCGCGCGTTCAAGATTCGCATGGACTGGCGCGGCTGGCGCCAGGATGTCGACCCGGAGAAGGACTTTCAGATGTTCAAGCTGGTGCGGGAATTCCTGGACGGCGGCGAGTACCTGGGCTTCGACGCCAACAACGGCTACTCGGTGGCCACGGCGATCCAGCAGGGCCGGCGCTTCGAGGAGCTGGGCATCGACCACTTCGAGGAACCGATCCCGCACTACGATCTGCCCGGCCTGCGGCAAGTGGCCGACGCCCTGGACGTGGCGGTGTCGGCCGGCGAGCAGGATGCGTTCCGCTGGTGGTTCGAGCACTTGGTCCTGCTCGGCAACCCGGACATCCTGCAGCCCGACATTCTCAACGCCGGCGGTCCGGGCGAGGTCAAGCGCATCTACGAGCTGGCCACGGTGCTGAACAAGCCGGTCATGCCGCACAGCCCGCAGGCCGGCATCAACTCGATGGCCTCGCTGCACGTGTACGCCACCGTGCAGAACGCCACCCGCCCGCACGAGTTCTCCACCGAGTTCTCGGGCCCGCTCGACGATGTGGCCGACCTGTACGGCGCGGCGGTGCTGCCGCAAGATGGCGCCATTGAGCTCGGCGACCGGCCGGGCCTCGGCATCGAGCTCAACGAAGCCGCGGTGGCACGCCTGACGGTGCGGTAGTGTGACGATGACCCGCGGCACTTCCGGCCCGGTACACGGCGTTGATCGCCAGCTACACCGACGTGGTGGGCGGGACTTGGCGCTCGAGTTGGCCGGCCGCGCGGTCAGTGGCGTGGCGGTCGACATGACCTGCCCGGACGGGGTGCGGCGCGCGCTCGCACGTTTCTCCGGGAGAAGGTGCTTCTTTCGTGCTTGGACAGGGCGCAACACGGCCGGTCCGCCGTCCTTGCACACTAACATTGACAATGTTAACGTGCACGGGTGGTGTTAGAAAAAGGTCACGAGACCTCGGACGGGCCGTCTGCCGAGGCTCTGGAGCGCTACCTCGAAGACACGCTTCATGATCGCATTCGAGTGAGTCCACTCCACAATGTGTCGAATCTGCCCGCATTTATAGGTCGCACGTACCGGATCTGCGTCGGCCGAATTGCAGGAAGGCGTTGCGTCTTCCTTGTCGCCACAGACCATAGTGCCACGCCCTCCGACATCGCAAAGCACCTTGGCTTGGTTCGCTCCGCTGTCGACGCCATTGTCGTCTTCGTCGCCCCGGCACTGAGCCCACACAACCGTGCGCGCCTGATTCGACATCGAGTACCCTTCGTCGTGCCGGGCAACCAGCTCTATATCCCCGACCTCGCCATCGACTTGCGCGAACACTTCCGAGCTCGCAGGCGGCGACGCGTCGGCATCCTGTCACCGGCGGCCCAGGCGGTCCTGTTCCATCGCCTCTTGCGACTCGACGAAGCCGCGACCACGCCCTCCCTCATAGCCATCCCGCTGCACTATTCGGCGATGTCGATAGGACGAGCGTTCGATGAGCTGGTCGATACCGGACTCGCGCAAACCGAAAGGCACGGCAAGGAGCGACATCTCCGGTTCAAAGCCGAGGGGCGCCCACTGTTCGATGCCGCCCGCGATCTGCTGCGTAGCCCGGTTCGCGCCGAGAAATTCATCTTTCACGTCCGCGGCTTCAGTGCGCTGAAGCGCGCCGGTGAGAGCGCGCTTGCGGAGCTCACTGATCTGTCCCCGCCGCCACTGGACACTTTCGCCATCGCCGCCAGCGATTGGAAGGAGACCGCCGACACCTGAGGGCTCTTCGAAACGGACCGAGACAATGCCGACTGCATCGTCGAAACATGGGCTTATGATCCGGCCGGTCTGTCCGGGGCGCACGTCGTGGACCGGCTGTCGCTCTACGCGCAGTTCCGGGATCACCGTGACGAACGGGTTTCCATGGCGGCCGAACGACTGTTGGAGATTATGGCATGGTGACAGGCATCGATAGATTCCGCGAGTATTTCGTGGCACATGAGGATCAATACGCGATCATCGGCGGCGCGGCTGACGTGACTCGGCGCGTCGCAAGCACCGCCCCGGGCCTCGGCATCGAGCTCAACGAAGCCGCGGTCTCGCGCCTGGCGGTCCGCTAGTGAGACTGTGAACCGAGACGCCCCTGATTCGTCCATCTCCGGCGGGTCGGTGACGCAGGGCCGGCATACGGCACTGATCGCCGGCTACACCGGCGCGGTGGGCAGCGCCCTGGCGCGCGAGCTGGCCGGGCGCGCCGAGTGGCGGGTGTACGGCCTGGCGCGCCGGCCGCCAGCCGACCCCGAACCGGCCGGCACGGTCGAGCCGCCCGGCACGGGGGTGCCGGGCGTGACCGGAGTGGCGGCCGACATGGCCGACCGCGACGGCGTGCGGCGGGCACTCGCACCGCTCACCGGCATCACTCACCTGTTCTACTGCGGGCGCGCCACTCACGCCGAGCAGGTGATCGAGGACGCCGCCGCCAACCTCGCCCTGCTGGACAACGTGGTCACCGCCACCGAGGCGGCCGCGCCCGGCCTGCGCCACGTCCACCTGGTGCAGGGCGGCAAGTATTACGGCGTACACGTCGGACCGTTCCCGACGCCGGCCGAGGAATCCCAGCCGCGCGCCCCGATCGACAACTTCAACTACGACCAGCAGGACTACCTGAGCCATCGATCCGCCGCGGCGCAGTGGAGTTGGTCGGCGTCGCGGCCCAACACGCTGGTGCACTTCTCCCCGGCCATCGCGCGCAACCTGGTCAGCACGCTCGGCGCCTACGCCGCGATCTGCCGCGAGCTGGGCGCGGCGCTGGACTTTCCGGGCCCGCGGGGCGCCTACGACAGCCTTACCCAACTCACCACCATCGAGCTGCTGGCGCGAGCCATCGCGTGGATGGCCGCCGAGCCGGCATGCGCCAACGAGGCGTTCAACGTCACCAACACCGACCTGTTCCGCTGGCACGCCTTGTGGCCGAAGCTGGCGGAGGCGTTCGGCATGCCGCTCGGGTCGGTGCGCCCGCTGCGGCTGGCCGAGGTGATGGCCGGCCGCGGCGAGCTGTGGCGGCACCTGTGCGCCCGCCACGGCCTGGTGCAGCCGCGTCTGGACCGGGTGGCCAACTGGGGCTACGCCGACGCCACCCTGGAACGCACCTGGGACGAGATCCTGAGCCACAACAAGGCGCGCCGCCTCGGCTTCCACGACTGGGACGACAGCCTGACGCGCTTCTTCGCCGTCCTCGACCAGTACCGCCAAGCCGGAATCCTGCCTGACTGAGGTGGGGAATGCGAGAGCGGCAACGGTGGTGCACAAGATCCAGGCCGCTACGATCTCACCCCCACCGCGCACCGTGGGCACCCGGGCAGGCCGCGGCGCTGATTGGACCGCTGCGCGCGCCGGTCTGGGCAGAGAGAGCCTTTGCAAGGCGTTGTCTCCCGGCGACAACCCGGACTTCGCGACCGTGCTCAAGGTGATGCGCGCCCCGGGCCTGCGGCCGCACGCATCCTCGGCCGCTACCCCCTGAACGCTACCCGCATCAGATCAGGCATCGAAGTGTAACTCGCGCTCGGCGGTGACCTTGGATTCGTCGATGGCCAGTCCGAGGCCGGGGGAGTCGGGGACGGTGATCGTTCCCGCAACCGGGTGCAGCGGATCCTGCAGAAAGAATTGGTGGACGATGTTCCACTTGACCAGGTATTCCTGGATCGGACAGGTGGTGGGCGGCTGCGAAGCGATCAGGTGCGCGGTGGCGTGCGAGCTGTGGCCGTGCGGGATCACCGGCAGGTCGAAGGTGGAGGCGAGCGCGCAGATCTTGACCGTTTCGCTGATGCCGCCGCACCAGTAGATGTCGGGCTGCAGCACGTCCATGGCGCGGTTCTCGACGATCGCCCGGAACCCCCAGCGCGTGTACTCGTGCTCGCCGCCGGCGATGGCGATCGGCGAGCTGCGCTGAATCTCCAGGTAACTGTCCAGCTTGTCCGCCAACACCGGTTCCTCCAGCCAGCGGACGCCGTACTCAGCCAGCTCGCCCGCCATGCGGATGGCGTACGGCACGTCCCAAGAACTCCACGCGTCCAGCATGATGTCGACGTCGTCGCCTCATGCTACCACTTCACGCGGCCCGGCGGCCCGGACGGGCCGTACGGGCCGTACGGGCCGGACGCGAAGTTGACCAACCCCTTCTTATGTGCGATGATGCGGAAAACCTGTTCGGCAGTGCTTCAACCTCTGGGCCGCAACACCTGTACCGTGCAGGAAACTATCCGCCGGCGGTACGCATGCGCCGGCACGAGAGGAGCGAACCGTGAAGAGAGCGGGATTGGGCCAGCGATGGCTGGCGGCCCTGCTGGTTTTCGGCCTGTGCGCGACCGGCGCCTGGGCCACCGGCGAGGGCGAATCGGGAACGACGATGGCGGCGGACCGGGTGATGGTGGAGGACCCCACTACCGGAGAAATGGTGTTGGCGCCGCAGTACGGCGGCACGCTGACCTACCCGTGCTGGGGCGACACGCCGACACTCGACACGTTCAAGAATCACGATCCGGGAGTCCTGGCCAGCGGCGTCGTGGAGAAACTGAGCCACGCCGACTGGGGGTTTGACCGCCGCCAGCACAACTTCCGCACCACCTATCTCCCCTGGGGGCTGCAGAAGCCGTTTCTGGCCGAGAGCTGGAACCAGTCGAGCCCGACCACGTTCGAGATCATTCTTCGCGACAACGTGTACTGGCACGACAAGGCGCCGATGGACGGGCGCAAGTTCACCGCCGGGGACGTGGTATTCAACTATCACCGCTACTTCGGCAACGGCAGCGGCTTCACCGAGCCGTCCGCCTACTTCGCCGGCCGCGTTCCCTCCCTGCAGTCGATCACCGCGGTCGATGACCGCACCGTCCGATTCGCCCTCGGCGAGCCGCAGTTGAACGGCATCGAGAAGGTGGTCACCAACGAGGTCGGCTTCATGTTCCCGCCGGAGGTGATCCAGGAGCACGGCGACATGAGCAACTGGGAGCACCTGGTCGGCACCGGACCGTTCCAGCTTGTCGACCTGGTGCCGGGCAGTTCCTGGACCTACACCAAGAACCCCGGCTACTGGGGCCGCGACGAGAAGTACGGCAACCAGCTTCCCTACGTCGACGAGATGCAGGTGCTGGTGATGCCGGAGGAGGCCACCCGCCTGGCGGCGCTACGCTCCGGCAAGATCGACGGCATCGGACTGGTATTCTGCTGGACGCAGGTCGGTTCCATCGACCAGATTCAGAGCATCCAGCGCACCGATCCCCATCTGACCATTGAGCCGCTCGGCGCCATGTCCAACACCTCGTTCACGGTCAACACCCAGGAGGCGCCGTTCGACGACGTGCGCGTGCGCCGGGCGCTGCAACTCGCCCTGAACCTCGACGAGATCAACGAGGTGTTCTTCATGGGCTACGCGGACAACGTCCCGCAGACCTACATGGGGTCCGACTTCTTCGGATTCGTGGTGCCGTTCGCGGAGTGGCCGAGCGAGATCCAGCAGTACTACACCTACGATCCGGCCAAGGCGGAGGCGCTGCTGGACGAGGCCGGGCTGGCGCGCGGCACCGACGGCAAGCGGTTCCGGACCACGCTGCTGATGCGCGCCGACTCGGCCGGGGTGACCAATGACCACGCCCTCATCGCCAAGGAGTACTGGGAGGAGATCGGCATCGAGGTGGAAGCCGAGGTGATCGACACCAACATCTGGCGCGAACGGGTCACCAAGTCCAAGGACTGGGCCGGCATCACTCCGTGGCGCGCCGCCTACGACTGGGATCCGCTCGGCCAGATGCGGCTGATCGCCCAGCTCGACGCCGACCGCCAGAGCCCGCCCAACCTCAACGATCCGGTGCTGAACGAGATGGTCGCGGCGGTCGAGGCCACCACCGACCTGGAGGAGCGGCTGCGCCTCTCCCGCGAGGTGTCGCTGCACCTTGCCGAACGGCACTACAGCATCTGGGGCGGGGAGGCGCCGCAGTTCAGCGTCGTGCAGCCGTGGCTGATCGGCTTCAACGGCGAGACCTACCTCAGCCACATGGACAGCCATCCGATCCTGGCCCGCCTCTGGATCGACGCCGGGCTCAAGGCGGAAAAAGGGCCGTAGCGGGGCCAATGAGCAAAGCGACGTCGACCCTCCAAGCGGTTCGCCCGCGCAGGGTCGGCGTCGCCGCTTGAGTCGGCCACCCTCCCGGCGGCTCGCGCACCTGGACGCTGCCACCGCGTAGGAGCAGATTGCCATGACCGCGTACGCCATCCGGCGCATCCTCATTGCCATTCCCACGCTGTTCATCCTGACGATCCTGGTGTTCCTGTCGGTCCGGTTCATCCCCGGCGACGCGATCGACCAGATCATCTATCAGCGTCAGGGGATGATGCAGGGCAACCTGGACCGCGCCACCTTGGAGCGGGCGCTCGGCCTGGATGTACCGCTGTGGGTGCAGTATGGGCGCTGGATCAGCGGCATCCTGTTGCGCGGCACCCTCGGCGAGCCGCTGTTCGGCGGCACGCCGATCGAGCAGACCATTGTCGAACGCCTGCCGCTGACCATGGAGCTGGGTTTCCTGGCCCTTCTGATCGGCCTCGGCATCGGCCTGCCGGTCGGGATCTACTCCGCGATTCGCCAGGACACCGGCGCCGACTACGCGGGACGGACGTTCGCGGTGATCGGCATGGCGACGCCCAACTTCTGGCTGGCGCTGATGGTGATTACCTACCCGGCTATCTGGTGGAGTTGGACGCCGCCGCTGGTGTACGTCCGCTTCCTCGACGATCCGCTCGGCAATCTGGCCGTGTTCTTCATCCCCAGCGTGATCCTCGGCACCGCCGGGTCGGCGGGCACCATGCGCATGACGCGCACCATGATGCTGGAGGTGCTGCGCCAGGACTACATCCGGACCGCCTGGTCGAAGGGACTGCGCGAGAAGATCGTCGTGATTCGGCACGCCATGAAGAACGCCTTCATTCCGGTGATCACGCTGATCGGTCTGGAGCTGCCGATTCTGGTGGGCGGGGCGGTGATCATCGAAAACATCTTCAACCTGCCGGGGCTGGGGCGCTTCATGGTGCTGGCGCTGGAGAGCCGCGACTATCCGGTGGTATCCGGGGTAAACCTGTTCTTCGGGAGCGTCGTGCTGGTGAACAATCTGTTTATCGATCTCGTGTATGCGTACCTCGACCCGCGCATCCGCTACCGCTAGCAGGATGAGCCTGTCAGGATGAGCACCACTTCCACGCCACCGGTAACCGGCCCGGCGATGCAGGCCCCAACCAGCCACTTCTTCGCCCGCCTGCTCAAGGAGAAGCATCTCGGGACGGTATGCGGGGTGGTGCTGCTCGGACTGCTGGTCATCGCCATCTTCGCGCCCGCGCTGGCGCCGACCCACCACGAGGAGATCAATCCGCGCGACCGGCTGCAGCGCCCCTCCGCGCAGTATCCGCTCGGTACCGATCAGCTCGGCCGCAACTACCTGAGCCTGCTGATCTGGGGAGCGCGCATTTCGCTGCTGGTCGGGCTCGCCATCACCACACTCAACGTCACGGTGGCGCTGATCATCGGCGGCACCTCCGGCTTCATAGGCGGGCGGCTGGATCTTGCGGTACAGCGGTTCGTCGATGCCTGGATGTGCTTTCCGGGGCTGATCCTGCTGCTCACCGTGATGTCGGTGGTCGGGCAGGGGCTGGTGCAGATCATCATGGTGCTGGGCATCGCCGGAGGCATCGGCAGCTCGCGGATCATCCGCGGCGCCGTGATCGGCGTCAAGGAGAACCTCTACTTCCAGGCGGCCGAGGCGATCGGTTCGCCCACCACGCGCACCCTGCTGCGCCACGTGGTGCCCAACATCGCGCCGCCGGTGATCATCGTGTTCTCGATCAGCGTCGGCGGCAACATCCTGAGCGTGGCCTCGCTGAGCTTCCTCGGTTACGGATTGCCGGCAACGCTGCCGGAGTGGGGCGGCCTGCTGAGCCGGGAGGGGCGGCGCTACATGGAGATCGCCCCATGGATGGCGCTGTGGCCCGGCCTGTGCCTGACTGTGGTCATCTACTGCATGAACATGTTCGGGGACGCGGTGCGCGATCTGCTCGATCCACGGCTACGCGGCGGCGTCGGCAATCTAGGCGCGCGGAGCGCCCGACTCGCCGCCCGCGCGAAGGCCAAAGCGCTGACGCGGTCGGCGCACGAGTGACGGCCGCGCGGTCCGGCGGGCGCCAGCCCATTCACCAAGGCAGGTTGTTGGTGTAAGCTGATGAGCGCCAGGAGGAAACTGCTATGGCATTGCGAATCAACGACACGGCGCCCGACTTCAGGGCCGAAACGACACAGGGACCGATCAACTTTCACGAGTGGGTCGGCGACGGCTGGGCGATCCTGTTCTCCCACCCCAAGGACTTCACGCCGGTGTGCACCACCGAGCTGGGCGCGGTGGCCGGTCTTGCGGCTGACTTTGCCAAGCGCAACTGCAAGGTGCTGGGCATCAGCGTCGACGGCGTCAGCGATCACCAGGCGTGGTCGAAGGATATCGAGGCGTCGCAGGGGCACGCGGTCACCTACCCGCTGATCGGCGATCCCGAACTGGCGATCGTCAAGGCGTACGACATGCTGCCCGCCGATGCCGGCGACACGTCCGCGGGGCGCACGCCGATGGACAACGCCACCGCGCGTAGCGTGTTCGTGATCGGCCCCGACAAGAAGATCAAGGCCACCCTCACCTACCCGATGAGCACCGGGCGCAACTTCGCCGAGATCCTGCGCCTAGTCGACTCCTGCCAGCTCACCGCCGGCAAGCAGGTGGCGACGCCGGCCAACTGGGAGCAGGGCGACAAGGTGATCATTCTGCCGTCGGTGTCGGACGAGGCGGCCAAGGAGACCTACCCGGACGGCTGGGAGCAGCCGCTGCCCTACATCCGCATCGTTCCGCAACCGAAGTAACGAGCGGCCCAACTGGCGCCGCGACGACGCCGGAACGGGGCTTCTACCTTATCGCCATGCCGCGCCGGAGGGCCTTCGCAAAGCCAACCGGTGCGGCAGCCGAACGCCGTTCGGACCGGCGCCTCCGACTGCACCCGGGCCCACGCCCAGCGCTGGCAGGCGCAACCGTGGCGCTTCGGCTGTCGCCACCTGCCGGCAGGCGGCTAACGCAGCCCGTCCGCTCCTATTACTCGGCGTCGAACACCACCATGCCGTGGCCGTCCAGCACGGTGACCTCTACGTGCGCGTAGCCGTCGCGGAAATCGACCGGCAGTTCGACGCCGTGCGGCTCAAGGTGTGCGCGAGCCGGCGGCGCCGGCAACTTTACGGCCAGCGCCTGGCCGACCAGTGGAATGGCGTCTTCGACGATGTCCAGGCCGCTCGACCGCCCGGTGCGGTGGTCGTACGAGTCGGTGCGCCGCTCGCGCGCGAAACAGAGCAGGTGCACGACCGTCCGCGGCCCTGACCGCACCACCGTGGTCTCCAGCAGCGAGGGAGCATCGGTTGCACGCAGCAGCGGGTCCGGCAGCAGCAGATCGATGCAGTTGCCGAGCAGGCGGCGGTGCACCGGCACCGCGTGACGGCCGTAGGTGCCGAGAATCGGCAGCGCGAAGGTGATCACGTTGCCGTTGCGCACCACCGCCGACCACGGCGAAAGGTCCGCCGGCGGCGTGTAGGAGTGGCCCGAGAAGCGCGCGAAGTGGCGCTCGAAGTAGGGCTCCACCACTCCCACCAGCGACTCGGCGCCGTCCACCGGCTGCATGCGCCAGCCGGATTCGTAGGTCACGTGGTCGTAGTCGGGGATGCCGCCGCTCACCGCCGGTGCCATGCGCAGGAAGGTGTGCGAGAAGGGACTCGGTCCAGCGGCGGCCACGCCCTGCTCGGCCAGCACCGGCTCGCCGTGCTCGCTGAACCCGGCCTGACCTGAGAAGATCAGCCCACCGCCCTGGGCCACGTAGGCACGGAGCTTGGCCAGTAGCGCTTCGTCCACCGGGGTGGTCTCCGCCACCAGCACCACCGCGTAGTGGTCCACGTTGGCGTCGGGACCGACCACGTCGAACTGCTGTTGCAACTGCTGCAGGGCGCGCGTGGCCCCGAGCCCGGCGGCGCCCGGATTGTCACCCAGCTCGGGATCGACCAGCAGCGCGATCTGGCTCTGCAGGACGCCGCCGGCGACGAACGGCTCGCACGCCTCGACGTGCGCGTACACGCCGCCGATCAGCTCGTACACCGCCGGCTGCGGTACGCCGCGCGGGTGCAGCAGGTCGCCGATGCCGCCGGTCATGCCCTGGCTGAGCACCTGGCAGCACTCGTACTTGAGGGCCGCCGCCGGCTTGAGGCCGGCATTGTCGCCCCAGCTCTTGAAGAAGCGGCCGGTGTGGGTCAGCGTCGGCAGGCCGAACGGGCGCACGTAGCGCGCCACGTAGGGGAAGTACGCGTAGCCCCAGCCGCCGGTGGGCAGCGCCTCGATCTCCACCCGCCGCAGGTACTTCTTCTCCACGTGCAGGTTGGTCTTGGGCCGCGAGTTGTACCAGATCCCGAAATGGTCGGCGCCCGTGCCCGCCTGCTCCACCAGGCCTGAGAACCGCTCCATGTAGGCCAGCGCCACCGCGCGCGCGTAGCGGTCGCGGTGCTCGGCGATGCGCGGATCCAGGTTGCGCTTCATCATCCCGGCCACCGCCCAGCGCGACACGCTCGGCTGGTCCCAGCACATGTCGAGGAAGATGCCGTCCACCGGCGAGTACCGCGCCAGCACCTCTTCGATCTGCTCGGCGAGGTAGTCCTGGTACGGACTGGACATGTCCAGCACCTGCCAGCCGGCGTGCAGCGCCTGGTCCTGGTCCGGCGACAACTCGCGCGGCATCAGCTTGGCGTGCCGGCCGGCCGGCTGCACGGCCAGCCACTCGGGATGGGTGTTGGCGGCGTACTCGTTGATCTGGCAGGACAGGTAGATGGGCGCGCGCAGCCCGGCGCGGTGCAGCGCGTCGATCTGCGCCCCGGTCAGGTCCAGGCCGGGCGCCAGGTTGGGGTGGCGGCAGGGGTGCTCGGTGCGGTAGTAGGCGTGGCCGTGATGGCAGGTGCCGAACACGGTGACGCTGTCGACGTGCGCCTCCTTGAACGTCCGGGCGAACTGCTCGGCGTCGAAGTCAGCGCCCACGCCGGGCACGTCGGGACCGGTATGGAAATCGAGATGCACGGTCCGGAGGGGAAAGGAAGACTGCGGCATGGCGGGAGACTACCGGAGCCCGCCCCCGCCGGCAAGATGAACGTGCCGCTCCAGTGTTCCGGCTGGCCGTGCCCCGCCGCGGCGGCTCACCCGGCGCCGGTCGCAGGTCGATCATCTGAATAGGCCACCGCATCATGACCGCCCGCGTCCGCATCATCCTGGCATGCATATTGCTCACTTCCGTGGCCCTCGCGGGTGCCGTGGGCTTCATGCTCGTCGAAGGCTGGTCCTTCGGGGACAGCCTGTACATGGCGGTGATCACTGTATCGACCGTCGGCTATGGCGAGGTGCAGCCGCTGAGCAGCGCCGGCCGCGTGCTCGCCGTCGGGGTGATCGTGGTGGCGGTGGGGGCCCTCGGCTTCTCCGCCACCAGCATCGGCATGTACCTGGCGGACGGGCATTTTCTGCAAGACCTGAGGAGGAAGCGTATGGAACGGACGCTGCGCAGGCTGCGCGACCACTTCATTATCTGCGGCGGCGGCCGTTTCGGTCGCGAGGTGGCCGCCGAGTTCGCGCGTTCACAGGCCAGCTACGCGGTGGTGGATCTCGACCCGGATGAGTGCGAGCTTGCCGGCACCCCTGGGCTACCGTTCGTCCAGGGCGACGCCGGCGACGATCAGGCGCTGCGGGAGGCGGGCGTGGAGCGCGCCCGCGGCCTGGTTGCGGCACTGCCGGAGGATGACGCCAACCTGTACGTGGTGCTCACCGCCCGCCAACTCAACCCGGAACTGACGATCATCACGCAGGCGGCGGAGCAACGCTCGATCGACAAGCTCCGCCTGGCAGGCGCCAACCAGGTAGTGTCGCCCTACCTGATCGCCGGGCGCGCGATGGCATCGGCGCTGCTGCGCCCCTCGGTGGTGAACTTCCTCGACGAAGCACTGTACCGGGAGACCACCGCGCTGCAGATCGAGCAACTCCAGATCCCGGAGCGCTCGCTCCTGGTCGGTCAATCGGTGACCGACGCCGGCCTCGGCGCCGCCACCGGCGCCACGGTGGTGGCCATTCACCGCCCCGACGGCACCCTGGTGAGCGCCGCCGAGGCCCTTACCGCCACCGTGCGCAGCGACGACATCCTGGTCGCGGTCGGCACCGACCAACAGCTTCTGGCACTGACCGACCTGGTCGGCTAACTAACGGGTGCTCCCCGACCGGCACCACCAGGGTCTGTCGGATTGCAACAGACCCTTGGTGGTCGGTGCGGATGGGCCGAACGCCGCGCGGACAGGCGGCGGTTTCGGGGCGCTAAGCGGCGATCATCCCGTGCGGGTCGATGATGAACTTCTTGGCCGCGCCGCGGTCGAAGTCCTGGTAGCCCCGCGGCCCGTCGTCGAGCGAGATTACGGTCGCCCCGACGTTCTTGGCCACGCTCACCTTGTCGTACAGGATCGCCTGCATGAGCTGCCGGTTGTAGCGCATCACCGGGCACTGGCCGGTGGTGAAGTGGTGCGACTTGGCCCAGCCGAGGCCGATGCGGATACCGAGGTTGCCGATCTTGGCGTTGTCGTCGACGCCGCCCGGATCGCCGGTCACGTACAGGCCGGGAATGCCAATGCCGCCGCCGGCGCGGGTCACTTCCATCACCGAGTTGAGCACCGTCGCCGGCTGCTCCACGGCCGTGTCCTTGCCGTGGCCGCGCGCTTCGAAACCGACGCAGTCCACCGCTTGGTCCACCTCCGGCTCGCCGACGATCTGCTCGATCTGTTCGGCCAGGGTGGCGTCCCGGCGCAAGTCCACCGTCTCGCAGCCGAAGCTGCGCGCCTGCTCCAGGCGCTCGGGGATCAGGTCGCCGACGATCACCAGGGCGGCGCCGAGCAGTTGGCAGCCGCTGGCGCAGGCCAGACCGACAGGGCCGCCGCCGGCCACGTAGACAATCGAGCCGGGGCCGACTCCGGCGCTGTAGGCGCCGTGGAAGCCGGTGGGGAAGATGTCGGACAGCAGCGTCAGATCCTGGATCTTCGCCATGGTCACGTCGCGCTCCGGCAGCTTGAGCACGTTGAAGTCCGCGTACGGCACCATCACGTATTCGGCCTGGCCGCCGACCCAGCCGCCCATGTCGACGTAGCCGTAGGCGGCGCCGGGACGGGCGGGATTGACGTGCAGGCAAATCCCGGTCTTGCCTTCCTTGCAGTTCCGGCAGCGCCCGCAGGCGATGTTGAACGGTACCGACACGATGTCGCCGACGCCGACGAACTCGACGTCGCGTCCCGCCTCGATCACCTCGCCGGTGATCTCGTGGCCCAGTATCAGCCCGGCCGGCGCGGTGGTACGGCCGCGTACCATGTGCTGGTCGCTGCCGCAGATATTGGTCGATACGACCTTGAGAATGACCCCATGGTCACATTTGCGGTCGCCAAGCACGAGCCTGGGAAAGTCGATGTCCTGAATCTCCACGACACCCGGCTTGATGTAGGCGAGCCCTCTGTTCTCAGCCATCCGAATACCCCCTCAAAATGAATGTTTGAGTGCATGCTACACCGGAACCGGCAATACCGCCAACGTCTGGACGGTCGGTCTACCGGGTCGCGGGTGCCCCTGCCTCCTCTTCCTCGTCTTCCTCGACGGCCTCTTCCTCCACGTCTCCGGGAAGGTTGAGGCCGCGGTATTCCGAGATCAGCGTGTCCGCGTCGTGTTCGACCGGATTGGCACGCCGCTCTCGCTTGCGCTGGTGCTTTTCTGCTCGCGCCAGTTCTCGGCGGCGTTTCTGTGCACTATGTTTGGAGCGTCTAGCCACGGGTCCTCCATTGGCTGGTATCCCGCCAGTCACGGCTTCCGCCCCCGGATCGACTACGGAGCAGAAGCGCGCGGCCGCCGGCGGCGCCTTGCTCTAAAATAACCAACGTACCGCTTCGTCTCAAGCGCAATCGCCGCGGACGGCGGACAGGAGATGCACATGACCGACGATCTGGCCACCCAAGTGCGCGAAACGCTGCGCTCGGTACCCGACTTTCCCCACCCCGGCATCCTGTTCCGCGACATCACTCCGCTGCTCACGGCGAGCGGCCTGTTCCCGCGCGTGGTGGCGTGGCTGGCCGAGCAGTGCACGCAGCACCAGGCGGACCGGATCGCCTGCATCGAGAGCCGCGGCTTTCTGTTCGGCGCCCCCCTCGCCGAGCGCCTGGACCTGCCGCTGGCCCTGATCCGCAAGCCCGGCAAGCTGCCGCACCGCACCATACGCCAGGAATACGCCCTGGAGTACGGCTCCGACGCATTGGAGATGCACGCCGACGCGTGCGGTCCCGGCGACCGGGTGGTGCTGATCGACGACGTGCTGGCCACCGGCGGCACCGCCAACGCGGCCTGCGAGCTGATCGAAAAGCTGGGCGCCGAGGTCGCCGGCGTGCTGTTCGTGCTCGAACTGGACGAACTGGACGGCCGTGCCCGCCTGCACGACGCCCCTGCCGAAGCCTGACGGAAGTGTAGACAGCCGGTCCAGAAGGCCGGTTGCGAGGCGCTAGCGCCCCAAAACCGCCGCCCTGGGGCGCCGCTTTTGGCCCATCCCGTCCGAAAGACTAGGAGTCTGTCGCAATCCGACAGACTCCTAGTCGAAGAAGCTCTTGGGCTGGGTGGCGGCTTCCAGGGCGGCGGCCTGCTCCGCCATCCAGGCGTCGTAGCCGGCCTGCTCGTGCACGGTGAAGAAGCCGCGCATCCGGTAGTGGCCGAGGCCGCAGAGCTGGGCGCAGGCAATCTCCCACTCGCCGGTTTCGGTGGCGGTGAAGCTCAGCGGTATGATCATGCCCGGGATCGCGTCCTGCTTGACGCGCATCTCGGGCAGGAAAAAGCTGTGCACCACGTCGAAGCTGCGCAGCTCGATGCGGATCGCCGTGTCGACCGGTATGTGGAGCTGGTTCACCGCGACGATGTCGTCCTTGGCCATGACATCGTCGCGGTCCACCCCGACCGGGTTGCTCTCGGCATCGACCAGATCGACGCTGGTGGCCCCGAACACGCCGTCGGCGCCCGGATAGTGGATGTTCCAGGCAAACTGCTGGCCCACCACGCGAATGGTCAGCGCCTCCTCGACGGGCGTCGGATTGGCGATTTGCCGCGCCCATACCGGCACCGACAGGCCGAACAGCAGGACGATCTCGATCACCGCCACCGCCCCTTCGACGTAGCGGGACAGATGACTGTGCGTGCCCTCGTAATTGGCCTTTGGATTGCGCTGGCGCCGGAACCGCACCAGGATAAAAAAGAAAAAGATTCCCCAGCCGACGAACAGCACCAGCATCAGCAGGTGCACCCACCCGATCAGCGAATCGACCTGACCGGCATGGGTGGACGCCGCGTGCGGCATCCACATGGAACGGGCAAACTCGATCACTGCATGGCCTCCGTGGCATGCGCCGCCAGACGGCGGATGCGCCGCCGCGCGGCGAGCAGGAACGCGCCCACACCGGCGAACACCAGCAGCACCATGCCCAGCAGCAGCAGGATGCCCGCCTGCAGGCCCCGCACCGCCTCCGACTGGGCGGCGCCGAAGCACACCGCGCACGCCGCGGCCGTGTCGGGATTGATCGCATCGAGCAGCACGAGTCCGGCGCTGCACAGCGTCACCGGCAGCGCGAAACCAGGACGGCAGGCGTGCTTGTGCTTCATCTAGCCGACCTCCTTTACGGCGGCGAGCACGCGCCGCTCCACCAGCAACAGCGCCAGCAGCGCCAGCGCAGCGCCGCTGCCGCCGGCCACGGCCAGCACCGGGTTGCGGTTGGCGAAGTGGGTGAAGCACCAGAAGGAAAAGAACGCCAGGCCGGCACAGGCGCAGGCGATGAACACGATGTGGATCACCTTGAGAGACATATCAATGCTGCTCCTCCAGCGCCGGCGCCGCCAGGACGGCCCGCTCGCTGGCGAAGGTGTCGAAGTAACCGAACACGAACAGCGCGATCATGACGATGAAAAAGATCGCCGCAAAGAGCAGCACCTTGAAGATGAACGGGAACTTGTCCGAGAACAGGTGCATGAAGATGCCCGCCACCAGGGTGCCCTTGATGCTCGCTACCACCAGAGCCACGGCGATGCCGGCCGCCACCGGCAGATGCAGGCGGCTTACCGCGACCGTCACGATGGTCAGCACCATCAGCGAAATGAACACCACGAAGTAGACCCGCACCTGCTGCTGCAGATGCTCGGCGGTATGCTCAGCGCTCATCGGTCACTCCCACGGACAGTATCATCGCAACAAACCCCGGTCACAACAGATACAGCACCGGAAACAGGAAGATCCACACCAGGTCGACGAAGTGCCAGTACAGGCCGGCGATCTCGATGCGGTTGACCATCTTGTCCGGACTCTCGGCGTAGATCGCCTTGGCCGAGAACAGGTGATACACGTTGACCACCACGCCGAGCAGGATGTGCAGGCCGTGCACGCCGGTCATGGTGAAGTAGATGGCGAAGAAGGTGCTGGTCGCGGGATAGCGCCCGTGCGCGAACTCCTCGCCATACTCGAAGCCCTTGATCACCAGGAACGCCAGCGCCAGCAGGATGGTGGCCGCGAAGTAGATCTGGAACTTCGCGAAGCGCCCCAGCTTCAGGGACGCCCACGCCATCACCATGGTCAGCGACGAGGAGATCAGGATGACCGTATTGATGGTGGCCAGCGGAACATTGAGGAAGTCGGCTCCATAGGGCCACGCGCCCGCCACCCCGCCGGCGCCGATGCGCAGCAGGATGTAGGTGGAGAAGAACGCCCCGAAGAACAGCACCTCGGAGGCCAGGAACAGCCAGATGCCGAGCTTGGCGTTGTAGACCCCGGTTACCGGGTGGTTTTCGTTGTCGTAGGGTATGAGCATGCGGCGCTAGATTCTCTTCAGGTGCTGCGGCGAGAAGTCGCGCTTCGCCTTCGGCACGCTGTACTCGTACGCTCCGCGGTACACGGTGATCGGCCCCTCGAAGTTGCCGTGTCCCAGCGGCGGCGAGGTGGTGGCCCACTCCAGGGTGGTCCCCTGCCACGGATTGTCCTCTACCTTCTCGCCCTTCTTCAGGCTGACGAAGAAGTTGACGATGAAGAACACCTGCGCCAGCGCCAGCCCCCAGGAAGAAAAGGTGATGAGCTGGTTGATCCACAGGTAGTCCTGGGCGTGCGCGTAGGTGGCGCCGCCGTCGTACAGGCGTCGCGACACGCCGGCCATGCCGAGCACGAACATGGGCAGGAACGTGCCCACCATGAACACCAGGGTGGGCCAGAAGTGCAGCCGCCCGAGCAGATCGTTCATGCGCCGCCCGGTCACCTTGGGATACCAGTAGTAGATGCCCGCGAACAGCGCCATCAGGGTGCCCGGCGCCACCACGAAGTGGAAGTGGGCGATCACGTAGTAGGTGTCGTGCAGATAGATGTCCGCCACCGACAGGCCGAGCGGCAGGCCGGTGAGTCCGCCGATCCCGAACATCGGAATGAACGCCAGCGCGAACAGCATCGGCGTGGTGAAGCGGATCGATCCCCCCCACAGCGACAGGATCATCACCGACAGGATGATGATCGACGGCACCGAGATGATCATGGTGGTGAGCTGGAAGAAGGTGCTGATCGCGGTGCCCATGCCGGTCAGGAACATGTGGTGGGCCCACACGATGAACGACATGAAGCCGAGAAAGATCACCGAATAGACCAGCGCCTTGTAACCGTACAGCGGCTTGCGCGAGTTGTTGGCCAGAACCTCGCACACGATGCCCATCGCCGGCAGGATCAACACGTACACCTCGGGATGGGCCAGGAACCAGAACAGGTGCTGCCACAGCACGGCATTGCCGCCGCCGCTGCCCACGTACGGCTCGCCGCTGATCACCAGGCCGGAGGGCATGAAGAAACTGGTGCCGGCGACGCGGTCGAGGAGCTGCATGAAGCCGGCCACCTCCAGCGGCGGGAACGCCAGCACCAGCAGCAGACTGGTCACCAACTGCGCCCAGATGAAGAACGGCATGCGCATGAACTTCAGGCCCGGGGCGCGCAGCTGCACGATGGTGGTGATGATATTGATCGAGCCGAGCAGCGACGAGTTGATCAGGAACACCATGCCCACCAGCCACCAAGTCTGGCCGCCGGTCTCGATCACCGACAGCGGCGGGTAGGAGGTCCAGCCCGACTTGGCGGCGCCGCCGGGAATGAAGAAGCTGACCAGCATTATCACGCCGCCGACGAAGAACAGCCAGTAGCTAGCGGCGTTGAGCTTCGGGAACGCCATGTCGGGGGCGCCCACCTGCAGTGGCACCAGGTAGTTGCCGAACGCGCCCACGGCCAGCGGGACCACGCCGAGGAACACCATGATGGTGCCGTGCATGGCGCCGAGCTGGTTGTAGAATTCGGGCAGCATCACCCCCTCGGGCATGCGGGTCACGCCGAACAGGCGCCCGATCACCGGCAGCGCCTGCTCGGGGAAGGCGAGCTGCCAGCGCATCAGCAGGACGAAACAGAAGCCCAGGAACAGGAACACCATGGCGGTGAGCCCGTACTGGATGCCGATCACCTTGTGATCTACGGAGAAGACGTACTTGCGGATGAAACTCTCGGGCGCGCCGTGGTCGTGGCCGTGGTCGTGCCCGGCAGCCTGTGCGGGTCCGTTATTGTGCACGTCAGTCCCCCCGTGCTAGCTTGACGGGACCTCCATCTCGGCGTCCACGGTGGCCTTCTCGCCGATCCCGACGGTCACGGTCATGGTCTGCGCCGGCAGACGCTCGTGCCAGATTTCCAGCTCGTAGGTGCCGGCCGGCAACCCGTCGATCGTGAACGTGCCGTCCTCACCGGTCACCGCGAAATAGGGGTGGTCGAACACCGCCGCCCAGGCGTTCATCCAGGGATGCACGTCGCACTTGATCGCGTACGGCGTCGGCTCCGCCTTGTCGAATACCTTCTCCAGCTCGGTGCGGAACTGCGGCATCGCCTCGTTGAACTCCGTGTTCACCTTGGAAAACGCATGCACGTTGTGCAGCGTGCCGTCCGGATTGAGGATCTTCAGCGTCTGGCCGACGCGCAGGCCGAACACGTGCGGCGTGTACTGGCAGCCGCCCTGGTCGAATTCGACCACCATGTCGGGCATGTCGTGATCCATGTCGGGAACCGAAGCACCCTTGATCTGCACCATCACGTTGGCGATGCGCTGGTTGTCGCCGAGCACCAGCACCTGGCGGCGCTTCGGAGTCTCCTTGTTCTTCTCGTCGCAGATCGGATCCGCGGCCATGTCGAGCAGCGCCATCTCCGGTGCCTCTTGCCCTTCCGGAAACTTGATGGTCACGGTGCCGCTGATCGAGGCATTGTTGGTATCGGTGGCGGCGGCAGCCGGCTGCTCGGCACTGGTGCCGCTGTCGGAGCTGGACACGGCGGCACTGGTACCGCCACCGTCGTCGTCGCCGCCGCAGCCGGCGAGCAGCACTGCCAGCGCGGCCACCGGAAGGAGTCCGAGGCGGAATCTGAACGGGGATTTCGACGGGGCGTAGCGCAAAAACCTGGTGCGCATGTTCGGTAGGGCCTCCTCGGGGATGATGGGTCGGATTGCAGATCGGGCAACTCCGCAGCGCGCGGATCGAGTCGGCTTGCCCGAGTCGTGCAAGAAGCTACGTCAGCGCCCGCTAAACTGTCAACCGCAAATGGCCTGCCCAGTCGCGGCACTCGCGGTGCCAGCCACGTCAATTACCCGGCGCTTGATCGTAGCGGAAGCAGCGCGTGACGCGGTGCTGGTCGGTGCGATACAGGGACGGCATGGACGCGGTACACCACTCGAGCGCCGAGCAACACACCACATCGGTCGTAGAAGTTGCAACCAGTGGCCGATGGATTGGTTGGGGCCGTGCAGATCGGGGAGATCGGAGTGGTGCGGGCGGCTCAACTCGTCGATCAGGAGGCCGTAGGCCAGGCGCCGCCGACGCTACCGGGATGACGCTCGAGCGTCTGGAATCGATCCGACCATGGGTCTGGACTGGTCGGCGAGCCGGCCTCGTCATAAGCGGACTAAGATCGTGAGGCAATGTCCGTAGGGCTCGTGCGGCTCTGAGTGACCGTGCCGGTTCCTGCGCAGCCCGCGGCGGTCGTGAGACATCTGAACCATCTGAGCCAATAGATGTCGCTAGCGCTGCGCGCGCATGCCGCGCGCCAGCTTGCCGGGCAGCGCGCTGGTGGGGTGGCCGTCGCGGTAGGTCACCCGGCCTGCCACCACCGTGCAGCGGTAGCCACGCGCGCCCTGCATCAGGCGGGCGCCGCCGGCCGGCAGGTCGTGCACGACACGGGGTGGCTCGAAGTCGAGCTGCTGCCAGTCGATCACGTTCAGGTCGCCCTTCAACCCGACCCCGATGCGGCCGCGGTCGTGCAGTCCCGCGGCAGCGGCGGGGTCCGAGGTCAGGAGGCGGATGTCGGCGCGCACCTGTTGACTGGCGTTGAGCAGCGTTCTGCCCACCTCCAGGTCCCTGGAACCGTCTGCTCGCGTGTCCCTGCGAGTGTAGCCACCGTGCTCGTTCTGGATGTCAACGGGCGGAGCGACGGAGCGACGTTTTCCCAGTTTCCCGGACGCTTACAGATGATGTATGCTGTCGAACGATTGGTCTGTCACTGAAACCATCAGAGGTGGAACACGGCAATGTTGACCGTTGAAGGCGTCTTCGAAAACGGCCGGATCAGGCTGCGCGATAAGGTGGCGCTACCCGAACACACGAAAGTATATGTAGTGATTCCCGATATTGAGCCGACACCGCTGGCCTATGCGTACAGCCCACGACTTGTACATCCGGAGCAAGCCCATGACTTCGTTAAACAGGTCATCGAGGTACCTACGGATGCCGAGCTATGATGCCACGGATTGCGATCCACCAGCCCCGGTTGCCCAGGTCACCTTGCGTAATGTGCACAGCGGAGAGACGGTCGCCGACGTGCCGTTGCTCCTGGATACCGGCGCAGACGTCACACTGCTCCCGCGCAATACTGTCGAGCAGCTCGGCGTTCAACTAGTGGCTGGCCAACGCTACGAATTGATGGGCTTCAACGGGAGCACGAGTTCCGCTCCCGTCGTGATGCTGGACCTCCTGTTCCTGAAGCGAGCCTTCCGCGGACGGTGTCTGGTGATCGAGGAAGGTCGCGGCATTATGGGCTGTTGGATGGTCCGCAACAACAGTGGTCGGAACATTCACGCTGTTGATCCGCAGCGCCGTGATCGGCATCAAGGAGAACGCCTACTTCGTGGTTCGCACCGGACCCGCGAGCGCCGCTTCAATACTCAGCCGACTCAGCCGAGCGTGAGTCATTCACCCCGTCGGTGCACGGGTCATACCCCGATTCGCTTGCCGCGGCATGCTGCCGGTGATCGGGCCTACGCGCGCATGCCGCGCACCAGCTTGCCGGGCAGCGCGCCGGTGGGTTGGCCGTCGCGATAGGTCACGCGGCCTGCCACCACCGTGCAGCGGTAGCCGCGCGCGCCCTGCATCAGGCGGGCGCCGCCGGCCGGCAGGTCGTGCACGACACGGGGCGGCTCGAAATCGAGCTGCTGCCAGTCGATCACGTTCAGGTCGCCCTTCAACCCGACCCCGGCGGCGGCGAGCCCGATCAGTGGGCTCGCGTCGGCCGCCAGCACGGAAAACGATCGCACACTCACCGCAGCCGTGGGCACCTGGGCCGGTCGCGGATACTGAGCGAGCCGCCGGTGGGGACGCCGTGCATGAGTGCGGCCCACCGGTGCGCACGGTTGCCACTATGCTCGGCGCAGTATCTCATTGTCTCCGGCTGCGTGCTGCGTGGAGCGGCCCGAGCGAACGTGACATGAGCGAAGCACCGCCCTACCGGATTAAGCCCGAAATACTGTCGCTGGTGGAGGTCATTGGCGAAGGTCTTGGCCGGGCGGAGGCTCTGGGGGTGGCCCGGGCTATTTCGGCACTTGAAGGTGGCCGTCGCAGACGCATAGGCACTTTTCGCCATCTCTGTTGGCGATTATCATGATGATAGCCATGTCTGAAGGCACTTTTAGCGAAAGGGACTATTGGATCGGGCGCCGGCTCGAGTTGGAGCGCCTGCTCGCGCGCCGGTCGGTGTTCCTGTTCGGGCCGCGCCAGACCGGCAAGACCACCTACGTCCGCCGGCAGCTCGGTGACACGGTGGAGCTCACCTTCACCCTGCTCGACCAGGGACTGCTCACCGCGGTGCTGGCCGATCCGACGCGCATCCGGCGCGAGGTGGAGGCGCGCGACCTGCGCGACACCGTGGTCTGCATCGACGAAATCCAGAAATGCCCGGCGCTGATCGACGAGGTGCAACTGATGATCGAGACGCGCGGCATACGGTTCCTGCTTACCGGATCGAGCGCCCGCGCCCTGCGCCGCAAGGGGGTCAACCTGCTCGGCGGTCGTGGCAGCGACCGTGTGATGCACCCGTTCTCGTGGTGCGAACTGCACGAGACAGGACGATTCTCGCTGCACCGCGCCATCAACCACGGCCTGCTGCCGCCCCACTACCTGTCCGACGACCCGGACGAGGAGCTGGCCTCTTACGTGGACCGCTACCTGACCGAGGAGGTCGCGGCGGAGGGCCTGACACGCAACCTGCCCGGCTTCGCACGCTTCCTGCAAACCGCGGCCACCACCAACGCCCAGCTTCTCAACTACTCCAACGTCGCCCGCGACGCGCAGCTCCCGCGCCAGACCGTGGTCCAGTGGTACCGGATCCTGGCCGATACCCTGATCGCGGTCGAATTGCCGCCGCTCACGAGCACGCTCAAGCGCAAGGCGATCGAGACCGCGAAGCTCTACTTCTTCGACACCGGCGTGGTGCGCGCGTTGCGGCGGCTGCCGCCGGTCCACGAGGCGTCCGCCGACTTCGGCGAGTTCTTCGAGCACTACGTCCTGCACGAGCTGCGCACCTGGATCGACTACCGCCGCCCGCGGACGCCGCTCGCGTTCTGGCGTTCCCGGTCCGGCTACGAAGTGGACTTCATCCTCGACGGTCGGGTTGCCATCGAGGCCAAGGCGGCCCGCCGGATCCACGCCAAACACCTGCGCGGATTGCGCGCCCTGGCGGAGGAGGCCCTGGTCGAGCGCTGCATCGTGGTGTGCCGCGAGGAGCGGCCCCGCATCGAGCCCGGCCCCATGCGCGACATCGAGATCTGGCCGCTCGAATACTTCCTCGCGGCTCTGTGGCGGGACGAGCTGGCAATGCGATAGCGGATCCCCGAGAGGTACGCTGTCATATGCTTGCGAGCGGTCAACAGGAACAGTGCGTCACCCGAGAGACATTCACTGCTGAAGAAGCGCGAACAGCTCTCCGATTCGGCGGCAGGGTCGTACGGAAGAACGGGAGGAGTGTCCACCCGCAGAAGCATATACTTTTTCCCCGAAATTATACATGCGGGTCCCGGATCAGGGGGAACATGCATACTTTCTTGCACTGGGCGAAGCGAGGCGCGTGACGAGCGTCGTGTCAGGTGCGCCGCCTGCGCCGAGTCCACGCACATGCAGCGAATCCGGCAGCACGTCCCCCAGTAGCGAACAGACCGGCGCCGCGGCTCCTACGTTCTATAGACCTTGCGCTTCTGTTCCTTGCTACCGCCGTTCCACTTTGCTTCCCAGGAGTCCGGCTTGTGCACGTCCTCGAACGGATAGACATCGACGACGGGTGTGTAGGCGCGCGGGTGCTGGGTGACGGCGTGGACAATCGCCTCTGCGATATCTTCCGGCTGCATGAGTTTTTCCGGATAGACCTCGTGATTGTCATGCTGCATCTGGGTGTCGACGTTCCCTGGGCGAATGAGAACCGCTCGCACGCCGTGCGGACGCCCCTCCTCCTGCGTAATCCCGGTGAGACCTGCCACGCCCCACTTCGCCGAGCCATACGCCGCCATCTTGTACGGGTGGTACTTGCCGGCAAGCGAGGAGACGTTGACGATGTGCCCGCTGCCCTGCGCGCACATGTGCGTGAACACCGACTGCGTACACAGGAAGACCGCCTTGAGGTTGACGTTGATGTGGACGTCCCAGTCCGCTTCGCTGATGTCGGGAATGGCTTTGTGGTCGGCAAATCCGGCGTTGTTGACGAGAATATCCACCCTGCCAAACCGCTCCAGGGTCTGTTGAACCATGACATCCACGTCGGATTTCCTGGTCACGTCGGTCCGTACCGGCAGCGCCTCCCGGCCGCCACTGCCGATCTCCTCGGCCAGCGCTTCGATCTCTGCCACGGTGCGCGCCGCGAGCACCACATCTGCCCCTTCACGAGCAAGGGCAAGGGCGGTAGCTCGACCGATGCCCCGTCCCGCGCCGGTAACGATCGCGATTTTCCCTTCCAGTTTCACAGCAACCTCCTCCGCTCCGGCAAGGCCTTCGCCGCCTTCGCCGGCACAGTTTGCTCGACTTCCGCCACCACGTCAGCCCGTTCGGTGACGGTAGATCATCCCGCCCCACGGCCATCGGATCAAGCACCCGCATTATGTGCACGGGCCCTTGGGCGCTCACTGGTGCGCCCTCGCCTTCCGCTACGCGTACGGTATACGGCTAATAACTGCTCCCGGCTCCTGTTATCCGTATGGTATGCGCGCAAAATTGCCGCCCGCGGCCAGCCACCTCCCGCGCGGGCCGCTTTTCGAGCTAGCCTCCGCTCTCCTCGTGGGCGCCGTCGCATGGTCTTCCTGCGGGCGCTCCTCCAGCACGGCAGAGAGTATGAAGCTGGTAACGAAGTAGCATATCATCAATCCGAGCGGATCTGGTCGAGTAGCCGTTGGAGATCGACCTTCTCGACCGGACGTGGCAGCTGACGGAGTTCGTCAATCGAGGGGACCGGCCCGGCCTTCGGGCGCCGCACACTACCGCGGCGCTCTTCCTGTCTGAGAAACAGGTCCCAACGCGTTACGGAGGCGGAGACAACTCGTTGTGGGCTCTGGATCTCCGCGATCACCTCGTCGCGGTCGGTCACCAGAACGATCTCGCCGTCGCGGACCATCCTCAGATACTTGCTGAGATTATCCTTGAGTACCTTGATGCCGACAGATTTCATACACGTATAAGTAGCTAAGTTAGCCACCTTGAGTCAACGGTCGCGGCTGCCACTGAGCGCGCCGCCGCAGGCATCGGTGTCCAGAGCGCTTACTACGGCCAAGAAACAGGCCTACCCCCTGACCGCGCGCGGACGCAGAGCAGGCGCCTAGTCCAGACGCTACAGGGCATCGTCGCCCAGCGTCAGGCTCGCCCTGAGTAGGATTGGCTACGCGCGGTCGCCGGTCAGGGTCGGCATGGCGTCGCCGGATCGCACGTGCGCAGCGATACCGCCAGGCGTTGGAGTGAGTGCGGTACTGCCGCTCCTCCTGTGTGTCATAAGGTCGGGTTGGATTCATCCAACATGTTCTGGGCACGTTGCCGTATCCAGTCTGGCGCAAGGACTCCGAATGCCTTTACCCCGATATATAGCAGATCCTCCCTAATGGCATCGATCAGTATATCTATAGCTTGGTCGGCGGGCATCGACCTCTTCGTACGATCCTGTTGACGTGCCGTAGTTTCTTCGGGAGTTTCCGGCGCACTCGCCGTTTCCGGATACCGAGTAGGACGCGAACGCTCAATGGAATGAAACTCGGATACAACCATGCCTGGTGCGAAAATGGTAACTTTGATGTTTGGCGCAACTTCGGCAAGTTCACCATACAATGCCTCCGTCATCGCGACGACAGTATGCTTTGAGACGGCGTACGAACCACGCGCGGTGTACGCCGGAGTAAAGCCCGCTAGCGAAGCGTTATTGATTATGTGTGCGTGCGTCTCCATACGTATCATCCGCGGAACGAATGCTCGAATGCCATACAAAACTCCATAGACGTTGACATCCATCACCCAACGCCAATCATCCGTAGTCGTGTTTAGGATAGAGTCTTCTCGCACTTCAACGCCCGCATTGTTAAAGAGCAAGTGGACCTCTCCAAAACGCTCGTAGGCTCTATTGGCTAGATTCTCCACTTGGCCTTCAATCCCAACATCCGTTTGAACAACGAGCGTGTCAGTACCGATTGCGTTGAGATCAGCATTTGTTTTGGAGAGCGATTCCATACCGATGCCTGCTAGAACAATCTTCATGCCTTCTCTCGCACACCTAAACGCCATCGCACGACCAATTCCACGTCCTGCACCCGTTATTACTGCAACTTTACCTTGAAATTCCTGCATCATGGCTACCCGCTCTCGCCAGTCAGGGTCGGCAGGGCATCCGCCAGAGTGATGCCGAAGTCGTTTTCCTGGGTGGCTCGGAAAACCGGGTAAACCAGCTTGTTCGGAGGCCTACCCCCGGTCATGCCTCCGACGTATTCCATCATGCGAGGTGTAGGACTGCCGGCCACCCGATGCCAGTCGATCGGTGTCGCCGGATCGCAGGTGCGCAGCGATACCGCCACGCGCCGATCCTCGGTCGTCTGCGTCGCGTGGATGGTGTTGACGCGCAGCAGCAGCAGGTCGCCGGGCGCCACCTCCGGAGTCTCCATGACATCCTCGATTTCGAGGTCCTCGTCGTGATAGGAGACCCCGCTCCAGTCGGACAGGAAAAACGTCCCCCCGTCACGCAGCGAGAGCAGCCTACTGGCGCCCGAGCGCCGACACAGGTTGAACACTCGCAGCGACTTCTCGCGTAGCCGATCCCACGGAATGACGCGCAGCCCGGCCTCGGTACGCGAAGGCTTGACCAACGGGATCCAGTAATTGAGATGAGTCGAATTGTACTCCGTCAGGAAGAAGTGATCGTGATCCTGATGCCAGGACAGATCGGTTACCGGCGTCTGCAGATAGAGAATCTGATAGAGCGCGGCCTTGGCTCCGGTCACTCCCTTGGCGAATTCTTCCATCCGCGGACCTATTCTTTGGAAGGTTTCTCTTCGCCCCATTGCGTTGGCACGCAGAGCTCCCGTTTGTCCGGCAACCGGCTTATCGCCAAGGTGCTGCGCCGCATGCCTGGTTTTCGTCGGCGGGGAATAGTCCGGGCTGGCATCGAATTCTGCCACGAGGAAGTCGATCTCTTCCCGGCTCAGGAATTCAGGGATAACGCAGAAGCCCCGTTCGTCGAGCGCGGCGGCGATTGCCTTGAAATCAGTCATGAGTATTTCTCTCCTTGTGCTTGTGAGTTTTCTTTGGCTTCGTTCCGTTTGCTTCGTAGCGACCCACGCCACCCCGCAGGCTGGGATCCAGCAGGTCTCTCAGCGCGTCGCCGAACATGTTGGTGCCCCAGACAACGGTGAACAGGGACACCCCGGGCCACAGCGCCAGCGCCGGCACCCGCTCCATGTAGCGGCGTCCTTCCCAGCTGAGCATACCGCCCCAGCTCGCGACATCGGGGGGCAGCCCAAGACCCAGGAACGTCAGGGAGGCCTCGGCGATGATCACATCGCCAATGGTCACGGTGAAGATGACGATCATCGGCGCCATGATGTTGGGCAGCACGTGGCGCAGAATGGTCCTGCCGGTGCCCACCCCAATCGCCTGCGCCGCCTGCACGTACATGTTCTCCTTGATGCGGATCACCGCACTGCGCGCGATTCTCGAACCGCTGATGCCGCCGGCGATGCCCAGCACCAGGATGATCTGCAGCTGGCCCTGGCCGACCAGCGACATCACCGTGATCAGAATGAGCAGCCCCGGGAACGCCATCCAGGCATCGACAAACCGCTGCACCACCATGTCAAGCTTGCCGCCGAAGAACCCGCTGGTCGCGCCGATCAGCAGCGCCACCACCAGGTTGATGCTGGTTGCCGACAGGCCAACGACTACCGAAATGCGTGCCCCGTAGATGATTCGGCTGAGGATGTCGCGCCCCAGTTGGTCGGCACCCAGCGGGTATGTCCATGACGGCGGGGCATACCGGTCAATCAGGTGAATCTCGTTCATCCCGTAGCGAGCCAGCACATCGGCGAAGATGCCGCAGAACAGCAGCAGCAGCACGATGATGCCACCCACGGTGCCCAGCGGCTGTTCCCGGACCAGCCTCGACAGGAAATCAACCAAGCGCGAGCGCCTCTTTCGCCCCACCCGTTCTTTCCCTTAGCGGTAACGCACCCTGGGATCCAGGTAGGCGTAGGTCAGGTCGATCACGAGATTGATGAGCACCACGGCAGTTGCCAAAAACAGGTTAATGCCAGAGACAATGGGGTAGTCTCGCTTTTGAATGGAGTCCAGCAGGAGAGTGCCTATGCCGGGGAGGACAAAGATCTGCTCGAGGATGACCGAACCCCCGATGAGGATGGGCAACTGGAAGCCGACGATGGTCACCACCGGAATGAGGGCATTCTTCAAGACGTGCCGCATCACCACGACCTTCTCCTCGAGCCCCTTCGACCAGGCGGTCCGGATGTAGTCTTGCCGCAGCACCTCCAGTGCCATGGTGCGCGTCATGCGCATCGTGGTTCCCGAAAGCACCATCCCCAGAATCGCGGCCGGGACGAGAAACATCCCCAGATTACCGAGCGGGTCCTCCGTGAAACGAATCAGTACCATCGAGGGCGACCATCCCCACCAGATAGCGGGGAAGATCAAGACCATGGTAGCCGTCCAGAAGGTCGGGACTGAGATGAAGGTAACGGCAATGCCGCGCCCGGCGTAGTCGCCGATCGTATTCTGGCGAATGGCCGAATAGATGCCGATCGGCAGCGATATCAGCAGCCCGATAACAATGGCAAACACCCCCAGCTCAAACGTCACCGGCAACCTGGCCAATATCCTCGGGGTAATAGGCACCTCTCCCGTGAGTGACACCCCCAGGTCGGCTTGCAGCACTCCCCCAATCCAACGGCCGTACTGGACATGCACCGGCAGATCCAAGCCGAGCCTGTGCCTGATGATTTCACGGAGCTCATCGTCGACAGGGCTCAAGTGAACCATGTCAGCCATCATGGCGTCGACAACATCACCGGGGATCATGCGAACGACAAGAAAGACAACGATAGTCACCAGAAATAGCGTGGGGACTACCAGCAGTAATCTTCTAATGACGTAGGTGCGCATATTATTGAAACGAAGGTGCTGAGAGCCTACGCGCCCAGCACCCTCTTTGTGTCAGCTCAGCTTAAGGGGTGGCCAAGGAGCCTGCCGGATTGCGACAGTCTCCTTGGCACAGGCCGGCTGGGCCGGAAGCGGCGCCGCAGGAGCCGGTTCCGGGGCGCTAGTGCCCCATCGATTCCTTCAGCTCCTGGTCAATCCAGATCCGGGCTGGTATGGCATAATGTGCGGCGGCTCCAAGTTGCAGCTCACCGTTGTAACCGCCCAGCCACGGCTGCCAGACTACCCATGCAGGCCCAACGCCACCGTATACACCCCAATGATTTGCGATGGTGTACATGTCCCATTCCCTCACCAGACGCTGCATCTCCTCCAAGGTGACGGCGCTTTCGGCGGCTTCTATGAGGGCGTCGATTTCAGGGTACGCGGCCGCGGAAAAGTTCCAGTTTCCGGTGGAGTGACCATGGGTCATAGCCATAGTCTACCTTGAGTCGGTCCGGCCACTCGTCATAGGGGACGTGGAACCCGACTGTGTCCCCGCCAAGAATCTCGCGCGGGGTCATATCTCCCAACCCCCCAAAAAGGGCGTTATTGAGTGTCTCCAGGTCTATTGCCAACTGCATCGCTTTGCGCACCCGGACGTCATCGAACGGCGCCTGCATCACGTTCATGCCATAAGAAGTCGTTGATCGAAATTGAAATCCGGTTTTCACCTTGAGGTCAGGGTTGGTGCGCTGCAAGTCGTCAAACTCGTGTTCGCTGAGATCCCTCATATAGGCAATCTGGCCCGTCCTTAGTGCGAGAGTAGTGTCGCTCGCTCTTTTATGAACAACAGCTTGTACTCTTCAACGTAGGGCAGGAGGTTCCCCAGGTACTTCTCATCGTCTTTCCAATAGTCAGGATTCTTCACATAGGAGATGTTGCTTCCCTCTACCCAGTCGGTCATCATGAAGGGCCCGGTGCCGACCAGGGTGGTCCAGTCCTGAGCGTTGCCATGCTCCTTGATTACCTCGAGGGGATACATACTGCCAGACTCGGGGCTGTCGAAGTAAAGGTTGTCCAGCGCAAAGAACGTCGGTGTGTTGAACCTGACGACCACCGTGTACTTGTCGGGCGCCGTTATCGACTCGTAGTCATATGCGGCAATTGCGCTTCCGAAGGTGGTAGCTTCGGTGAAGCCGCTGCCCGTACCCGTATAACGGTGCAAGTTGAATACCACGTCATCGGCAGTGAACTCGCGTCCGTTCATCGGCGCCTTGTCGTGCCAGTGAACGCCCGGGCGGATGTGGAAGATAATGGTCAGCGGGTCGGGCGTCTCGTAGCTCTCCGCCAGGTGCGGTGCAGCAATTTCCAGCCGATTGAGGTATGACCCAAAGTCCCATGTGTCCCGGTCTATTGCCCAGTCTACCACGCCCAGCTTCTCCAGCACGGGTTCAACGACAGTCCGATAGGTCCCGCCCCACCAAGTGTCAGGGTGCGGCGGCTCTCTGCCTCCATAGATATCGCCTATGACAAGCTGCCCACCGTATTGTGGCGCCTTAACCATCTCGCCGGTGCTCGGGTCGAGCACCATCTCCTGCTCGATCGCGGCGGCCGTGGCCGCCTCCTCGCCCGCGGGGGCGGCGTACGTAACGGTAGCCACCAGCGCGAACGCCAGCGGCAGCAACATGAGTCTGGGAGTCATAGCGTACTCCTCCTTGTATTCGGGAGCGGGACGGCGTCCCGTTGCCCGTGTTCTTTGGCCGAAGACTTCGGCCTTCCAACATGGTCCTGGTAGTCGTCGCACCCAAAGAAGCGGACGGCGCCGCGAGCGCCGCCTTGCGCGAGCGTGGTGCGAGGGGTGTGGATGGCGAAGGGAGCCGCTACGTTGTCAGCGGCACTGATGGCGAAAGAGTGGTGTTTGTGGCTCGGTGAGCCGTCAGAACTTACCGGGCGCTTGGTTTGCCAAGCAGGACGGAGCAGGACACGGGCTACGGTGGGCTGTGTAATCGCACTTCATCCGCGCTTGTCCTACTCTCAAGGCGACCAACCTACCAACACGCCCGGCAACCGTCAAGCACGCGGAATCACGCAAATCACGCACCGCCTTCAGGCCGCCACCGCCCCGCAGCCGCGGATCCAGGTCGCGCATGGCGTCGCCGAACATGTTGATGCCGTACACCACAATGGTCAGGCACAAGCCACGGCCAGATCGCCAGCCGCGGCGCGATCGTCAAGTACTGGCGTCCCTCCCGGCTGAGCATGCCGCCCCAGCTCGGCACTTCCGGCGGCAGCCCGAACCCCGGAAAGCTCAAGCTCGCCCCCGCCACGATCGCCCAGCCGATCGCGATGTTCGGCCACACGTGGCGCAGCAGCGTCCGCCACGACGGACTGCCGATGGCATGCGCCGCCTCGCAGTAGGCGTTGCCCTTGATGCCGATCACGTCGCCGACAACGCTCTTGCCGATAGGGCCGACCAGGCTCGCATCGCCCCAACCGTGCATGTAGCTCACGGCGATGGACTCGACGTCGGCAGCCATGTTGAGGGGCCCGCGCCGGCGCTGCTCGGCGGCGAGGGCTGTGGCGGACGACCACCTGCCCTCGCGGTTCTCGGCAATCGATTGACATCAGGTTGCGCACGGGTTGATATATGGTGGCGCAATGGATAAGAGGCGGATATACCACTCCGATCCGGAGATAATGGGAGGAGTGTCCGTGTTTACCGGCACGCGGGTTCCCGTGAACAGTCTGATAGCGCACCTGAAGGCAGGGGACTCTCTTGAGCAATTCCTCGAGGGGTTCCCGAGTGTGAGTCGTGAGCAGGCTGAAGGCTTCCTCGAATACGCCCTTTCGGAAGCGCTCGAGTCCACACCCCGAGAGCACACGCACTGATCCGCGTCTTGCTGGACGAACACCTGGACTGGCGTCTGGCACGCTCTTTCAACGATGCACACGAGGTGCGTTCCGTCCGTGGGATGGGCTGGTCGGGGATGCGCAACGGGGAATTGCTGGACGTGGCGGAGCACCTGTTCGACGTACTCATAACGATGGATCAGAACATGCGGCACCAGCAACACTTGCCGCGATATGATCTGGCCGTGATTCTCCTTACATCAGTGAGCAATCGGCTGCAGGATACCGCGAGGATGGTTCCGTCGATCGAAAGAGTGCTCTCTGCGGGGATCGAGCCGGGAAATCTTTACCTGGTATTCGATTGAGCCGGTCCAGCCGCAGTTTCCGAGCAACATCTCGCCGGTCTACGCGCGCATGCCGCGCACCAGCTTGCCGGGCAGTGCGCCGGTGGGGTGGCCGTCGCGATAGGTCACCCGGCCTGCCACCACCGTGCAGCGGTAGCCGCGCGCGCCCTGCATCAGGCGGGCGCCGCCGGCCGGCAGGTCGTGCTCGACACGGGGCGGCTCGAAGTCGAGCTGCTGCCAGTCGATCACGTTCAGGTCGCCCTTCAACCCGACCCGGATGCGGCCGCGGTCGTGCAGCCCCGTGGCAGCGGCGGGGTCCGAGGTCAGGCGGCGGATCAGCTCCGCCGGCGGCCAGCGGCCGCGCTGCCTGCCCCAGTAGGTAAGCAGCCAGGTCGGGTAACCCGCGTCCAGGATGAAGCCCACGTGGGCGCCGCCGTCGCCCAGCCCCATGATGCTGAGCCGGTCCGCCAGCAGCTCTTCGCACGCGGCCAAGCCGGGCGCCGCGTAGTTCCTGACCGGGGTGTAGAGAAAGTCGCGGCCCTCGTTCGCCAGCAACAGGTCGTAGGCGACCTCCGGCGCCGGCCGGCGCGTGCGCGCGGCGATTGCCGCCACCGAGTCGTGCGCCAGGGGGGTGTAGTTGGGCGGCGTGCCGAACCGGTACATGCGGTCGTAGGAGAGTAGCCGCAGCAGGGGGAAGGTGCTGTCCCTGACCGGGTCCTCCGCCAGGATGGCGGCCCGCACCGCGGGGTCGCGCAGTCGGGCCACCCTGGCGGGCAGCGGCAGGCCGG
This sequence comes from Spirochaetia bacterium, assembly GCA_965262935.1. Classification (GTDB taxonomy): domain Bacteria; phylum Spirochaetota; class Spirochaetia; order SZUA-6; family Bin103; genus Bin103. The sequence continues at coordinate 6,068,388 of OZ253572.1, forward strand.
CCAGCGCCCGGAACGTGGGGCAACCGGAGAACGGCGTCTGGCTGGCCTGCAGGCCGAGCAGCACCCCGATCGCGCGCGGCGCCACCACCGGGCGGATCGGCACCCCGCGCTGCGCCGCCTGCCGGTTGAGGCCGAGGATCGCGCGGTAGTCGTGCGGCTGTTCGTGGTACTGGGTGAGCGAGTAGAGCACCGGAAGGCGGCTGCGTTCGGCGATCCGGCACAGCATCGCGAACTCCTCGGCCGGGTTCGGCTGGATCCACTCGGTGACCACTTCCAGCAGCCCGCGGCCGCCGTCCCGCACCCCCAGAGCCAGCCCCTGAAGCTCGTCCTCGTAGGCGCGCAGGGTGGGTATGAACTCGCCGTTCAGGCTCCGGTGGCTGGTGGTGCGGCTGGTCGACACCCCGAACGCGCCGGCGCGCACGGCGGCGGCGGTAATTTCCCGCATCCGGGCGATGTCGTCCGCGGTGGCCGGTTCCAGCGCCAGGGCGCGGGCGCCCATCACGTACACCCGCACCGCGGCGTGCGGCAGCAGCGCGCACACGTCGACGTCGCGCGCCTTCCGCTCCAGCGCGTCGAGGTAGCCGGGGAAGCTCTCCCACCGCCATTCCAGCCCCTCGTGCATCACCGCGCCGGGGATGTCCTCGACGCCCTCCATCAGCTCCACCAGCTGGTCTCGGTCGGCGGGGCGGCACGGCGCGAAGCCCACCCCGCAGTTGCCCATCACCACGGTGGTGACGCCATGCAGCGCGGAAGGCGCCAGATGGCTGTCCCAGCACGCCTGGGCATCGTAGTGGGTGTGGATGTCGACGAACCCGGGCGTCACCAGCATCCCGCCGGCGTCGACCTCCTCCGCGGCCGCGCCGAGCCGGCGCCCGACCGCAGCAATCCGCCCGTCCCGCACCGCGACGTCGGCCGCGAACGGCTCGGCACCGGTGCCGTCCACCACGGTCCCGCCGCGCACGATCAGGTCATACTGCGTTGACATCGCCGCGGCTCCTACGTTCTGTAGACCTTGCGCTTCTGTTCCTTGCTGCCGCCGTTCCACTTTGCTTCCCAGGAGTCCGGCTTGTGCACGTCCTCGAACGGATAGACATCGACGACGGGTGTGTAGGCGCGCGGGTGCTGGGTGACGGCGTGGACAATCGCCTCTGCGATATCTTCCGGCTGCATGAGCTTTTCCGGATAGACATCGTGATTGTCATGCTGCATCCGGGTGTCGACGTTCCCTGGGCGAATGAGAACCGCTCGCACGCCGTGCGGACGCCCCTCCTCCTGCGTAATCCCGGTGAGCCCCGCCACTCCCCACTTCGCCGAGCCATACGCCGCCATCTTGTACGGATGGTACTTGCCGGCAAGCGAGGAAACGTTGACGATGTGGCCGCTACCCTGCGCGCACATGTGCGTGAACACCGACTGCGTACACAGGAAGACCGCCTTGAGGTTGACGTTGATGTGGACGTCCCAGTCCGCCTCGCTGATGTCGGGAATGGCTTTGTGGTCGGCAAATCCGGCGTTGTTGACGAGAATATCCACCCTGCCAAACCGCTCCAGGGTCTGTTGAACCATGGCATCCACGTTGGATTTCCTTGTCACGTCGGTCGGTACCGGAAGCGCCTCCCGGCCGCCACTGCCAATCTCCCCCGCCAGCGCTTCGATCTCTGCGGCGGTGCGCGCCGCGAGCACCACGCCCGCCCCCTCGCGAGCAAGGGCAAGGGCGGTAGCTCGACCGATGCCACGTCCCGCGCCGGTAACGATCGCGATTTTCCCTTCCAGTTTCACAACAACCTCCTCCGCTCCAGCAAGGCCTTTGCCGCCTTCGCCGGCGCGGTATGCTCGACTTCCGCCACCCACGTCAGCCCGTTCGGTGACGGTAGATCATCCCGCCCCACGGCCATCGGATCAAGCACCTCGGTAACTCGAGTAACTCAGGTAACTCAGCGCGAGCTGCGCGGGACCGTCTTGCTCCGTTTCGACGCTCCGTAGCGGCCGCCGCCGCCGCGCAACCGGGGGTCGAGCAGGTCGCGGATTGCGTCGCCGAACATGTTGATGCCGTACACGACAATGGTCAGGCACAGGCCCGGCCAGATCGCCAGCCGCGGCGCGATCGTCATGTACTGGCGTCCCTCGCGGCTGAGCATGCCGCCCCAGCTCGGCACTTCAGGCGGCAGACCGAAGCCGAGGAAGCTCAGCGAAGCCTCGGCCACGATGATGGCGCCGATCGTGATCGAGAAGATGATGATGATCGGGGGCATGACGTTGGGCAACACATGTCGCCACAGGATCTGCGCGGCGGGGCTGCCAACCGCCCGGGCAGCCTGGAAGTAGTCGTTCTCCTTGATGGCGATGACGGCACTGCGCACCACCCGGGAATTGGTGACGCCCGAGGAAATGCCAAGAACGAGAATGATCTGCAGCAGACCGCGGCCGGCCAACGACATGATCGTCAGCAGCAACAGCAGCCCCGGAATGGACATCCACGCGTCGACGAAGCGCTGCACCACCAGATCGAATCTCCCGCCGAGAAACCCGGCGACGCCGCCGATCAGCGCCGCGACCGCCACATGCAGCGTGGTCGCCGTCAGCCCGACGAACAGCGAGATGCGCGCGCCGTGGATCAGGCGGCTCAGAAAGTCGCGGCCGAGCTGGTCGGTGCCGAGCGGATGCTGGCCCGATGGATCGGCGAGGCGGTTGTCCAGGTTGATCTCGGCGAAACGAAACGGCGCCAGAGAGTCGGCAAAGATGCTCACCAGGATCAACACCAGCAGGATGAGAGCGCCGAACGTACCCAACGGGTGCTCTCTGACCAGTCTCATGGGCCGCATGGCTATGCGTAGCGCACACGGGGGTCGAGGAACCCGTAGAGCAGATCGACCACCAAGTTGATCACCAGCACGCCGGTGGCGAACACCAGGTTTATGCCGGACACCATGGGATAGTCGCGCTTCAGGAGGGCGTCCAGCAGCAGACGGCCTATCCCCGGCAGGTTGAAGATGTTTTCCATGATCACCGATCCGCCGATCAGGATGGGGAGCTGCAGACCGGTCAGGGTGATTACCGGAATGAGGGCATTCTTGATGGCGTGCCTGAGCACGACCACTCGTTCGCGCAGGCCCTTGGACCATGCGGTGCGCACGTAATCCTGCCTGAGCACCTCCAGCAGCATGGTGCGGGTCATGCGCATGGTGGCGGCGGCGAAGTAGGTGCCCAGAATCAGACTGGGGATGATGAACACGCCGAGATTGCCGAGCAGGTCATCGGACAGGGCGATCATCCGCACCGGCGGGGTCCAGTTCCACCAGATCGCCGGAAACACGGTAACCATCACCCCCAGCCAGAAGTTGGGCGTCGCCAATCCGACGATGGCCACGGTGCGCCCGGCGTAGTCGGCGGCGGTGTTGCGGCGGATCGCGGAGTAGATGCCCACCGGCAGCGCGATGACCAGCCCGATGGCGATTGCCAGCAGGCCAAGCTCGAGCGTGACCGGCAGCCGGCCGAGAATCTGCTCCTCGATCGTGAATGCGCTGCCGTACAGCGACGTCCCGAGCGTACCGTGCAGCACCATGCCGCCTACCCAGCGCACGTACTGCACGTGCAGGGGAACGTCCAACCCGAGAGCGCGTATGAGGGCCTCGCGCGTGTCATGATCCCCCCCGAAATAGCCGCCGCCGATCCCGATCATGGCATCTATGACATCGCCGGGAATGAAACGGAGGGCCAGGAACACCAGGATGGTGAGGAAGAACAACGTCGGGATCAGCAGCAGCAGACGCCGAATGATGTAGGCTCTCATGAAGTGCGGTACCGGCGGGATGGCCGTTGGGACGGCGGGTATTTCACCGCCATCCCAACGCCACGATCATTGCAGGTCGCCGTACGCGACGTGCTCAGAATCCCATCGACTTCTTCAGATCGAGGTCGAGCCAGAGACGCGCCACGACCGTGCCGCGGTGCGTATGTGCCAGCGTATACTCGCCGTTGTAGCCCTTGACCCAGGGCTGGCTGACGTTGAAATTCGCGGCCTTGCCAGCCCACACGTAGTAGTGGTTCCGCAAAATGACCATGAGCGCTTCCTGAGAAGCCCTCTGCTGCTCCTCGACGGTAGACGCGCTCTGCGCGGCCGCAATCAGGGCATCATACTCTGCGTTGGACACGCCGGCGGGGTTCCATCCCGAGGTCGAGACGTTGTGCGCCAGCGGAGTCAGGATACCCCACGGATTCCCCAGCGGGGCGGCGGTCATGGTTTGGTAATCATGATTGCGGATCCCATCCGCCCAATCGGCGGTAGGCATGACCTGCAGGTCGATGTCGACGCCAATCTCCAGAAGCTGTTCCGCCAGGATCTCGAATTTGCTCACGTCGTACAGATCTCTGACCTCGACGTTGGTCTTGAACCTGATGCCATCGGCACCGCGCGGGTAGCCGGCGTCGTCGAGGAGTCGCTCCGCCTCTGCCGGGTCGTGCCGGTAGAACCTCTGGACCTCCTCGGGCCACTCGTCGAACGGCGGTGAATACCCGACGATGTCGATCGCCGTGTAGGCCTCCGGTGTCGTTCTTCCCGTGCCCTGCCAGTAGCCGTCGTTGATCGTTTCCACGTCGATTGCCATCTGGATCGCCTGGCGCACTCTGATGTCGTTGGTCGGCTCCATGGCGAGGTTCATGGCAAGACCTATCCCGCTCTCGTAATACTGCCCGACCTGGGTGTCGGGATTGGTCCGCATGAGATCGTCGAGTACGTCGAGACTGGCTATCTGCGAGAAGGTGAGCGAACCCAGGTAGTCGAGCTGGCCCGACCGGAATGCTGCCACGCGCGTCGACTCTTCCGGCATCACCAACCACGCGATCTCGTCGATATAGGGCAGGCGGTTGTCCGGGTACTTCTCATCGAACGCCCAGTAGTTGGGGTTCTTGGTGAAGGTCAGGGAGCTGCCCTGGACCCAGTCGACCAGTTCATAGGGTCCGGTGCCGACCAGATTCCGCCAGTCCAGCAGGTCGCCGTGCTCTTCGATCACCTCCGGCGGCATGATGTGACTGGTGTATTGATAGACGATCGTCCGCTCCGCGGCGAGATTGGGCTGTTTCAGCCGAAAGACGACCGTACGGTCGTCGGTGGCCGTTACCGACTCGATGCCGATGTCGTCGAGCTGCGACCACTGCGCCACGAAGGGGTTGACTTCGGTGTAGCCGCTGCCCAGGCCCAGATAACGGTGCCAGTTGTATTCCACGTCCTTGGCGGTGAGCTGCCGGCCGTTCATGGGTGCCTTGTCATGCCAGTACACACCGTCGCGGATGCGGACCGTGTAGGTCACCGGGTCGGTCTGTTCCCAACTCTCGGCCAACTGACCGGTTATGGCGAAGTCAGGGATCCACATGCTGTCGAAACCGAATTTCTTCCGGTCTATCGCCCAGTCCGCGAAGGCCAGTTTCTCGTTCGAGAACCACCAGGAAGCCTGACCCGGGTGCCCTTGCCCGGGATCGGAGTTGGGCGGCTCGGAGCGCGTGCCGAAGGTGATGGTGCCGCCGTACTCCGGCGCCGTCACCATCTCGCCGGTGGATGGGTCGAGCACCATCTCCTTCTCGGCGGCGGCCGCCTCCTCGCCTTCGCCGCTGGCGAACGTAACGGTAGCCACCAGCGCGAACGCCAGCGGCAGCAACATGAGTCTGTGAGTCATCACATACTCCTCCTCGTTTTCGTTGTCGGGATCGGGACTGCGCCCCGTTGCCCGGGCTCGTGGCCGGAAACTCCGGTGATTTTTGGCGTGGTACTGGTGGTCCCGCACTGCTCGGCGGCTCGGAGCGCAGGGCGCCGAGGAGCCGGCGCGCGGGGTGTGGCGCGAGAGGCGTGGCTGTCGAAGGGAGCCGCCAGGTCAGCGGCGCTGGTGGCGAAGGAACTGAAGTGGCGGATGCCGCTCGACGAGCGGTCAGGCTCTACCGGGCGCTCGGTTTCGGCTGAGCAGGGCTGAGCAGGGCTGAGCAGGGCTGAGCAGGGCTGAGCAGGGGACGCACCGGTAGCGCTGCAGCTATCCGACGGCTGTGGCGGGCTGTGCCATCACGTTTCATCCGCGTCTGTCCGAGTTCCCGACCGCCACCATACCACTATCCCCGGCAACGGTCAAGCACGCGGAATCTCGCAAGTTCGCCTGTGCGAGTCGATACACAGGACAACCGGCCGCGGGTTCCCCTCCTGGTAGTAGTTGCCGGAACATACATGTCGCGGCGGCTGCGGGAGTGGTACCGCAGCCGATTCGGCGCCGTAGGTCAGCGGCCGCGCTGGAAGTTGCCATGATGTGCTACCTCGGGTTCATTCTTGACAAATCGTCACTTCAATCCCAACATATCTTCAGACTATGTGGATAAAGTCAGGCATTGCGCATGACGTCGGCATTTCCCAGACTACGGTGGGTCAGTGGCTGTCGGCCCTCGAGGCGGGCAACCAGGTGACGCTCCTGGAGCCGTTTTTCGCCCGTCCACGTGGAGGTCGGCCTGGTAGGGCGTATGGCGGCGACACGACGGCTGGGCGCCAGCCGCACCGCGGTGTCCGGTTTCCGGGTCGCCGATTTTCTGCCTGCAGACGACTAACGACCGCGGAGCTGACTCAGCGCGCGCTGCGCGGGACTGTCTTGCTCCGTTTGGAGGTTCCGTAGCGGCCGCCGCCGCCGCGCAGGCGGGGGTCGAGCAGGTCGCGGATTGCGTCGCCGAACATGTTGATGCCGTACACGACGATGGTCAGGCACAGGCCCGGCCAGATCGCCAGCCGCGGCGCGATGGTCATGTACTGGCGTCCCTCGCGGCTGAGCATGCCGCCCCAGCTCGGCACATCGGGTGGCACCCCGAAGCCGAGGAAGCTCAGCGAGGCCTCGGCCACGATGGTGGCGCCGATGGTGATCGAGAAGATGATGATGATCTGCGGCAGACCACGGCCGGCCAGCGACATGATGGTCAGCAACACCAGCAGCCCCGGCATCGACATCCACGCGTCGACGAAGCGCTGCACCACCAAGTCGAATTTGCCGCCGAGAAACCCGGCTACGCCGCCGACCAGCGCTGCGACCACCACGTGCAGGGTGGTCGCCGCCAGCCCGACGAACAGCGACAGGCGCGCGCCGTGGATCAGGCGGCTCAGGAAGTCGCGTCCCAGCTGGTCGGTGCCGAGCGGATGCAGGCTCGATGGCTCGGCCAGACGATCGTCGAGGTTCATCTCGCCGAAGCGAAATGGCGCCGGGAAAAGTAGTCAAGCCGTTGTGCACGGACCCTGCGGGTCCTTAGCATTGCAGGAGCTGCGCTCCTGCCGCTAGCGGGGACAGCACGGCTCGTCTGGTCCCGCCCACCGTGCGCCCGTGCCCACCCTGCCAGGGGCGCATGTCAGTTGGGGCCCCAAAAGCCTAGGTAGATACCGTCATCGAGCTTGCGAATCTCATCGACGATGTCGTTGGCGATTGGCTGTGTCCACCTCGGCAGGCAGGTGCTATGGTAGCGGACATCATGATTAGCGGAATCCATCACACAGGTTTTTCCACCCCCGACCTCGAGCGCGCGATCGAGTTCTACTCGGGATTGCTTGGCTTTAGGGTGATCAATTACTTCGAGTGGGATTCTGCTGATGGCTCTGCCAGGTGGGACGGCGAGGAGTGGAAGGTCGGCGCGAAACAGCTCAACGAGATCACCGGGCTCAAGGATTCAGCGGCCCGGGCGGCGTTTCTGTTGCTCGACAACGCTTTCATCGAGGTATTCGAGTACTCAGCGCCCACACCGGCACCGGCGCAGCCGGACCGCCCCGTTTGTGACCATGGCGTTACCCACCTCGCCCTCGTCGTCGACGACGTCCAGGCCGAGTACGACCGCCTGAAGGCGCTCGGCGTACCTTTTCACGCGCCGCCGCGCGAGGATTTTCGTGCCGTGTACGGGCGCGACCCGGATGGCAATGTGTTCGAGTTAATGGAAGTCGCGCCGGACAGCAAGATCGCGCTGCCGTCGAGGTAGATCAGCGGTCGCCTCTGTGGTCGGCCAGCTCAGTGACCTCGAGCCCGACAGACCGCATGCCTCCAGCGGTTACCGCCGCACAAGATTCCGGATGCCGGTCGCCACGCCGTCTAGGCGGGTGCGCCCCTGGGCGGCCTGCCCCGAGCTGATTGAGAGAGACTCCCCGCCGTGACGCTTGCTCGGCTGCCCGACGATGGAGCTCCGAGGGCACGCGCACATTGAAACTACCCTTGTACGACTTGCGGGCTGGCTTTCCTGCCTCTCTGCAGCAGTTTCGACGCGCGGCTCACGTTGAGATCGTATCAGGGCGCGCCCGGCCAGTGCAACTGAAGGTTAGTTGCAAGGACGCGCGACGGGTCATTGTTCTTCGCTAAGGAGCCCGTAGGGCTCCGTGCACAGCGTGGGCGCGGGCGTCGGCCTGCGGGACCAGACGACTGGCTGTCGCCGCTGTCGAGACAGCCACGATCGCCGGTTAGCGTCTCCGCGATAAGCTTCAAGGGCCAGTGACGTCTCGCTAGTGACGCTCTGTCATTGGTCCTGATATATTGCGTCGCAATATATCATATCTCCCGAGATTCTTTGACCATCTCGGCGGCGGGAGCTATTACCTGTTTGGGCCTCGGGGAACCGGGAAGTCGACGTGGCTGCGGGCCAGGTACCCGGAGGCGGCCTGGATCGACCTTCTCGATCCGGCCGCAGAACGGAGCTACTACACGCGGCCGGAACGCCTCAGCGATTTCATCCGGGCTCACAGCGGCCGCGGGACGATCGTCATCGACGAGATCCAACGGGTTCCACAGCTGCTGCCACTTATCCACCAGTGGATGGAGACCGACAAATCGATTCAGTTTGTGCTGTCGTGGTAGGAGACCCCGCTCCAGTCGGACAGGTACAGGGTCCCCCCGTCACGAAGCGAGTAGAGCCTACTGGCGCCCGAGCGCCGACACAGGTTGAACACTCGCGGCGACTTCTCGCGAAGCCGATCCCAGGGAATCACCCGCAGTCCCGCCTCGCTGCGCGAAGGCTTGACCAACGGAATCCAGTAATTGAGATGAGTCGAATTGTACTCGGTCAGGAAGAAGTGATCGTGATCCTGATGACAGGAAAGATCGGTCACCGGCGTCTGGAGATAGAGAATCTGATAGAGCGCGGCCTTGGCTCCGGTCACGCCCTGGGCGAATTCTTCCATCCGCGGGCCAATTCTCTGGAAGGTCTCCTTTCGTCCCATTGCGTTCGCACGCAGAGCTCCGGTTTGACCGGCAACTGGCTTATCGCCAAGGTGCTGCGCCGCATGCTTGGTTTTGCTTGGCGGGGAATAGTCCGGGCTGGCATCGAATTCTGCCACGAGGAAGTCGATCTCCTCACGGCTCAGAAATTCCGGGACAACGCAGAAGCCCCGTTCATCGAGCGAGGCGGCGATTGCTTTAAAATCAGTCATGAGTGTTCCGTCCTTATTTTTTGTTTTACTGCTTCGTAGCGACCCACGCCACCCCGCAGGCTCGGGTCGAGCAGGTCTCTCAGCGCGTCGCCGAACATGTTGGTGCCCCAGACAACGATGAACAGGGACAGCCCTGGCCACAGCGCCAGCGCCGGCACCCGCTCCATGTAGCGGCGTCCTTCCCAACTGAGCATACCCCCCAGCTGGCGACATCGGGGGGCAGCCCGAGACCGAGGAAGGTCAGCGACGCCTCGGCAATGATCACGTCGCCGATGGTCACGGTGAAGATGACGATCATCGGCGCCATGATGTTGGGCAGCACGTGGCGGAAGATGGTTCTGCCGGTGCTCGCACCAATCGCGTTCGCCGCCTGCACGTAGACGTTCTCTTTGATGCGGATGACAGCGCTGCGCGCGATTCTCGAGCCGCTGATACCGCCGGCAATGCCCAGCACCAGGATGATCTGCAGCTGCCCCTGGCCGACCAGCGACATCACCGTAATCAGAATGAGCAGCCCCGGGAACGCCATCCAGGCATCGACAACCGCTGCACCACCATGTCCAGCTTGCCGCCGAAAAGGTCAGCGGCCGCGCTGGAAGTTGCCATGACGTGCTACCTCGGGTTCATCCTTGACAAATCGTCGCTTCAATCCCAACATATCTCACTATGTGGATCAAACGGATCATGGAGGACCGGCTGCGGCGGTTGGCGGCCGCGTTCCCGGTGCTGATTCTTACCGGTGCGCGGCAGACCGGCAAGACCGCGCTCCTCAAGCGGCTGTTCCCCGATCATCATTACGTCAGCCTGGATTTGCAATTGCTGGCGGAGCAGGCCGAAGAGGCCCCGGCCAGCTTTCTGCAGGATCATCCAGCTCCGCTGGTGATCGATGAAGTGCAGTATGCACCCGGACTGTTTCGGCACTTGAAGGTGGCTGTCGACGCCGCGCGCTCCCGCAGCGGCCAGTTCATCCTCACCGGGTCGCAGAAGTTTCCCTCGATGCGCGGGGTGAGCGACAGTCTGGCCGGGCGCTGCGCCGTGCTGGAACTGCCCGGGTTGTGCGTGGACGAGATGCGCCACGCGGGCTGGCGCCAGGAGCCGGCTGCCACCGGCGAGATGCTGGTCCGGGGCAGTTTTCCGGAACTGTGGGCGGACCGGACCATTCCGGCGCGCGAGTTCTACCAGAGCTACGTGAGCACCTACCTGGAACGTGACCTGCGCCAGATTGTGAACGTGGGTAGTCTGCGCGATTTCGAGCGCTTTCTGCGGACATGCGCGGTTCGCGCCGGACAACTGCTCAACAAGTCAGGCATTGCGCGCGACGTCGGCATTTCCCAGACGACAGTGGGTCAGTGGCTGTCGGCCCTCGAGGCGGGCAACCAGGTGACGATCCTGGAACCGTTTTTCGCCAATGTCGGCAAGCGGCTGGTGAAATCGCCGAAGCTCTACTTCAACGACACCGGACTGCTTTGTTTCCTGTTGGGCATTGGCGCCGACGATCTGGGCAGGTCGCCCCTCACCGGTCCGATCTGGGAGAACTTCGTGTGCGCCGAATTGCGCACCCGGCTCCAACTCACGCGTCCCGATTGGTCGTTGTGGTTTTATCGCGACCAGCAGAACCGTGAGGCCGACTTCCTCATTCAGGGGCCGTATGAGCGGATTCGGCTGCTCGACGCCAAGTGGGCAGAGACGGCGCGCAGCGGTGCGTTCGCGGCGCTGGATGCCGTCGCGGCCGTGTTGCGCAACGCATCCGGCATCATCCACGTGGATGTCGGCCTGGTAGGGCGTATGGCGGCGACACGACGGCTGGGCGCCAGCCGCACCGCGGTGTCCGGTTTCCGGGTCGCCGATTTTCTGCCTGCAGACGACTAACGACCGCGGAGCTGACTCAGCGCGCGCTGCGCGGGACCGTCTTGCTCCGTTTGGAGGTTCCATAGCGGCCGCCGCCGCGCAGCCGCGGGTCGAGCAGGTCGCGAATTGCGTCGCCGAACATGTTGATGCCGTACACGACGATGGACAGGCACAGGCCCGGCTCGTACCGGTTTCGCGCGAAGCAAAACGGAGTGCCGCTCAATGCCCGAGCAGAGACCCTGTGCGCCAGGTTTTCATGGTCTTCGGTGTTACGAAGCGACGGCGCCTACCGACCGAAATCGCTGTCGCGCTCGCCGCGCAGCAATGCCTCCAACTCGGCCACCCGTGCTTCCGCGGCTGCGCGGGCTAGCGCTTCCTGCTGGCGGGATAGCGCTTCCTGCTGGCGGGCCGCCGTTTCCTGCGCGAGGCGCGTCTCCGCCGCTTGCCGCGCCTGCCGCTCACGCTCCCGCGCCTGCCGCTCACGCTCCCGCGCCTCGTCGGTTTCCGCGAGGTTCGACAGATCCTGCCCGGTCTCCGGATCGTGGAACCGCAACCCACGCTCCGTCAGCCGCAACTCCAGGCCCAGTACCGCGCTCGCCAGCGCCAGCGTGCCGTCCGCCAGCTCCCGCCCCGGCAGCCCCCGATACTCCCCCGCGCTCAGCTCCAGGCCCTGCAGCGGCGGCTCCAGGTAGTCGCCCGTCGGGTCGTACTGCCAGTACTCCGGCACGTCCAGCGAACGGTACAGTTCGCGCTTGCGTCCCTGGTCTTCGCGGTGCGTCGTCCGCGAGGTAATCTCCAGCACGAAGTCGGGCCCCTTGCGCTCCTCCCACAGCTTGTAGCTGGAGCGGTCGGCGTTGGCCACGCCCAGCACCACGAACACGTCCGGCGCCACCGCCGCCCGCGGGTTCCCCTCCTGGTAGTAGAGCAGCAGGTTGCCCGACACGTACACGTCCCGGCGGCCGCGAAAGTGGTACCGCAGCCGGTCCACGGCGTAGGTCAGCGGGGTGCGTTGGAAGTCGCTTTCCGCCATCGGCCGGCCATCGGATGAGGGGTAGTGAACCTTGGCGGGAGCGAGCGACGGGCTGGCCATGGGCTATCCTCCATTCCACCTCAGCATACCACAGGTCGGCGTCGAGGGTTGGGGCACGCAGGGGCACGCACAGTCGCTCGCGCCAATCGCGCCAGCTCCCACGGCTCTGGCACACCGGCGTACGTTGCGCGAAGCTGCCAACTCGCCTCTCCGTGCGGAACAGCGGCAACTCCTCCGTTGGAGCTCGTCGCCTTGTTCGTGGCGGCTGAGTTGGCAACGCGATAGCCGATCCCGGAGTGGCCCTGTCGCGGGCTCCGTCTTGACAAATTGTCGCTTCAATACCAAAATATCGCCGGATCATGTGGATAACGCGGATCATGGAGGACCGGCTGCGACGGTTGGCGGCCGCGTTCCCGGTGCTGATTCTCACCGGCGCACGACAGACCGGCAAGACCGCGCTCCTCAAGCGGCTGTTCCCCGATCATCATTACGTCAGCCTGGATCTGCAACTGCTGGCGGAGCAGGCCGAAGAGGCCCCGGCCAGCTTTCTGCAGGATCATCCAGCTCCGCTGGTGATCGATGAAGTGCAGTATGCACCCGGACTGTTTCGGCACTTGAAGGTGGCTGTCGACGCCGCGCGCTCCCGCAGGGGCCAGTTCATCCTCACCGGGTCGCAGAAGTTTCCCTCGATGCGCGGGGTGAGCGACAGTCTGGTCGGGCGCTGCGCCGTGCTGGAGCTGCCCGGGTTGTGCGTGGACGAGATGCGCCATGCGGGCTGGCGGCAGGAGCCGGCTGCCACCGACGAGATGCTGGTCCGGGGCAGTTTTCCGGAACTGTGGGCGGACCGGACCGTTCCGGCGCGCGAGTTCTACCAGAGCTACGTGAGCACCTACCTGGAACGTGACCTGCGCCAGATCGTGAACGTGGGCAGTCTGCGTGACTTCGAGCGCTTTCTGCGGGCATGCGCGGTTCGCGCCGGACAACTGCTCAACAAGTCAGGCATTGCGCGCGACATCGGCATTTCCCAGACGACGGTGGGTCAGTGGCTGTCGGCCCTCGAGGCGGGCAACCAGGTGACGCTCCTGGAGCCGTTTTTCGCCAATGTCGGCAAGCGGCTGGTGAAATCGCCAAAGCTCTACTTCAACGACACCGGACTGCTTTGTTTCCTGTTGGGCATTGGCGCCGATGATCTGGGCAGGTCGCCCCTCACCGGTCCGATCTGGGAGAACTTCGTGTGTGCCGAACTGCGCACCCGGCTCCAACTCACGCGTCCCGATTGGTCGCTGTGGTTTTATCGCGACCAACAGAACCGTGAGGCCGACTTCCTCATTCAGGGGCCGTATGAGCGGATTCGGCTGCTCGACGCCAAGTGGGCGGAGACGGCGCGCGGCGGTGCGTTCGCGGCGCTGGATGCCGTCGCGGCCGTGTTGCGCAACGCATCCGGCATCGTCCACGTGGATGTCGGCCTGGTAGGGCGTATGGCGGCGACACGACGGCTGGGCGCCAGCCGCACCGCGGTGTCCGGTTTCCGGGTCGCCGATTTTCTGCCTGCAGACGACTAAGGGCTCTCGCCAAAATAATATGTTCTTTAGGTGAAGTGTGATATAGTGACGCTTCGTGATGGATGTCGCCCTGACCGAAACCGTCAAGGCCAAGTTCGTTGCCCTTGACCCGTTGTTCGACGAACGCTTGCGACGCCGCTGGGCGGCAGTCGAAGCACGCGGTATCGGGCGTGGCGGGATAGCCCGCGTAGCCGCAGCCACCGGTATGTCGCGGACGACCATTCGCGCCGGTCTGAAAGAGCTCGCTGCCAAGCAAGCGGCAGAGGCAGAACCCGAGACAGTGCGCGTGCGCCGGCCGGGGGCGGGACGCAAGCGATTGACCGCGCACGACCGGACCCTGGCGCAAGCGCTGGAGCGGTTGGTCGATCCGGTCACCCGCGGCGATCCGATGGGGCCGTTGCTGTGGACCTGCAGCAGCGCGGCGCGGTTGGCGACGGAACTGACGGCGGTCGGTCACGCGGTGAGCGAACGGACGGTGAACCGACTGTTACACGAGTTGGGCTACAGCCTGCAAGCCAACCGCAAGACGCTGGAAGGCAAGCAGCATGCGGACCGCGACGAGCAGTTCAAACGCATCAACCGGCGGGTGCGAGCGTTTCAGCGTCTGGGGCAGCCGGTAGTGTCTGTGGACACAAAGAAAAAGGAGTTGATCGGGCAATTTCGCAACGGCGGTCGAGAGTGGCGTCCGCAGGGCGACCCGGAGCGGGTCAAGGTGCACGATTTCATCGACCGGGAACTCGGCAAGGCGATTCCGTATGGGGTCTATGACGTGACCCGTGACAGCGGCTGGGTGAGTGTGGGGGAGGATCATGACACGCCGGCGTTCGCGGTGGAGACGCTGCGGAGGTGGTGGCGCCGGATGGGCAGGGCGGCGTATCCGGCGGCGAAGCGGCTGCTGATCACGGCCGACGGGGGTGGTTCCAACAGCAGTCGCAGTCGGCTGTGGAAGGCGGAGTTGCAGAAGTTCGCGGACGCGAGCGGGCTGTGCATCTCGGTGTGTCACTTTCCGCCGGGGACGAGCAAGTGGAACAAGATCGAGCACCGGATGTTCTGCCACATCGCGGAGAACTGGAGAGGGCGGCCGTTGGTGAGTCGAGAGGCGGTGGTGAATTTGATCGGGCACACGACGACGACAGAAGGATTGACGATCCGCTCGGAGTTGGACGAGAACAGCTATCCGACGGGACAAACGGTGAGTGACGAGGAGATGGACAGGCTGAACCTGACGAGGGACAAATTTCACGGGGAATGGAACTACAAACTGACCCCGCGACACCGGTAACAGACAGTTTATTTTGGCGAGACGCCTAACGACCGCGGAGCTGACTCAGCGCGCGCTGCGCGGGACCGTCTTGCTCCGTTTGGAGGCTGCGTAGCGGCCGCCGCCGCCACGCAGCCGCGGGTCGAGCAGGTCGCGGATTGCGTCGCCGAACATGTTGATGCCGTACACGACAATGGTCAGGCACAGGCCCGGCCAGATCGCCAGCCGCGGCGCGATGGTCATGTACTGGCGTCCCTCGCGGCTGAGCATGCCGCCCCAGCTCGGCACATCGGGTGGCAGACCGAAGCCGAGGAAGCTCAGCGACGCCTCGGCCACGATGGTGGCGCCGATGGTGATCGAGAAGATGATGATGATCGGCGGCATGACATTCGGCAGCACGTGTCGCCGCAGGATCCGCGCGGCGGGGCTGCCAACTGCTCGGGCCGCCTGGAAGTAGTCGTTCTCCTTGATGGCGATGACGGCACCGCGCACCACCCGGGAATTGCTGATGCCCGAGGAGATGCCGAGCACGAGAATGATCTGCAGCAGACCACGGCCGGCCAGCGACATGATGGTCAGCAGCACCAGCAGCCCCGGCATCGACATCCACGCGTCGACGAAGCGCTGCATCACCAGATCGAATCTCCCGCCGAGAAACCCGGCGACCCCCCCGATCAGCGCCGCGACCACCACATGCAAGGTGGTCGCCGCCAGCCCGACGAACAGCGACAGGCGCGCCCCGTGGATCAGGCGGCTCAGGAAGTCGCGTCCCAGCTGGTCGGTGCCGAGCGGATGCAAGCTCGATGGCTCGGCCAGGCGATCGTCCAGGTTCATCTCGCCGAACCGAAACGGCGCCAGAGCATCGGCAAAGACACTCACCAGAATCAACACCAGCAGGATGGCGGCCCCGACGGTACCCAGCGGATGCTCCCTGAACAGTCTCCTCAGCAGCATGCTCGCTACCGGTAGCGCACGCGCGGGTCGAGGAACGCGTAGAGCAGATCGACCACCAGGTTGATGACCACCACGCCGGCGGCAAAGACCAGGTTTACGCCGGAGACCATCGGGTAATCTCGGTCGACGAGCGCATCCAGCAACAGACGCCCGATCCCCGGCAGGTTGAAGATGTTCTCCATTATTACCGATCCGCCGATCAGGATAGGCAGCTGCAGACCGGTGAGGGTGATGACGGGAATGAGGGCATTCTTGATGGCGTGCCTGACCACGACCACGCGTTCCCGCAGGCCCTTGGACCAGGCCGTTCGTACGTAGTCTTGCCTGAGCACCTCCAGCATCATGGTGCGGGTCATGCGCATGGTCGCGGCGGCGAAGTAGGTGCCCAGAATCAGACTGGGGACGATGAACACGCCGAGATTGCCGAGCAGGTCATCGGAGAGGGCAATCATCCGAATCGGCGGGGTCCAGTTCCACCAGATCGCCGGAAAGACAATAACCAGCATACCCAGCCAGAAGTTCAGACTTCCTGACCTCAGCCGGAATCGGATGACACGTCGAGCGACGAATCGGCGGCCATCTCGTAGACCAGCCTGAGTTGGGTGCCGGGATAGATGGTGCGGGTGGCGTTGAGTTCCTCAATCAGGGGAGCGAGCATGCGGTCGCAGGCGTCGCTGCCGAGGCCGAGAAGCTGTATCCGCAGGATGTCGTGCGCAGGCTCGGGGATGATGTTGGCGTCGGAGGTCAGCAACGCGCGCAGCAACCTGCGGGCGTTCGGTTTCTTGCCCTGGGCGCCGATCACCGGCGCCATCATGCGGGTCTCGGCGCGATAGGCGATCATCCGCACCACGTCCATGAACAGCCGCCCGGCAACCGGCAGGGCGTCCAGCTTGTCCTGCTCCGACAAGTCGCCGGCGCGGACATGGGTAGGCGTGTCGACGCGTTGCTGCTGGAGCTCGTCCAGTTCTCCAGCAAGGGCGTTGGCGTCAGCTGCAAGGCGGTTGGCGGTGTCGGGGTCGGGTTCCTGCTGTGCCGGGACGAGACGATTGCGGACTGCCGCCAGGCGGCTGCGCACCCGCCTGATGGTCTTTTCGAGGGCACGGCGCACGGGGTTCACCACCTGCGCGTCGGGGTCAAGCGGCTCCAGGTCATGGGTGGGCAGAGAGTCGAGGTTGAACTGCTCGCGCAGGTACTTGAAGAAGTTCTCCTGCGACCAGCGCGAGAACATGGCGCCGGCGACCTGCACCAAGGGCATCTGTGGGTGGGAGGTGATCACCGGCACCTGCCGACCGTTGGCCAGACGGCGCCGGATCTGGCGCACCGTGAGCCCGTTGCGCAGTACTATCGGTTTCTCGGCGAGGTCAACGGTTGTGGCACTGGTTCCAGCGGGCCCATGGATCAGTACTTCAAGGGTACGGAAATCCTCCTCCGGCCAGTCGTCGCCCTTGAAGTTCTTGTGCCAGGTGATGCAGGCGATGCCGCGCCGGGCCAGACGCTTGAACAGGTCCGGGCTCCAGCCCTCGCGGTCGAACACCAGGGTAAGCGCTGGCGCGCCGGCCTGCGGCTTGGTCAGGTCGGGGGCCGCTTGCGGCACCACGCCCAGTTTCACCAAGTGGGGCACCACGTCGTGCTCGATCGCCTTGACCAGCTTCGGGTCCAGCGCCTTGTGCAGGCACAGCAGGGGCGCTCCGCCGAGGGCGTTGACCCAGTAGCTCACGGAGGCCGGCAAACACAGCTTCTGGCGCGCGACGAAGTGTTTCGGCAGCCGACCGTTGCGCCCAGTGTACACTTTCACGTGGCCGTCCACGGCCAGCGTGGCCCAGTCGTCGTCGTGCGCGCTGGCCCAGCTGCGAGCCAGTGCCGCTTGCCAGTCGCGCACGGTGTGCTCGGCGCTGGTGAGCAGCCGCAGCTTGCGGCGCAGCGTCTTGGGCTCGGGGCCGCGGTCGAGGCCAAGGATGGCGCCCCACTCGCCGGGCGCCTGGTAGCGGAGGGCCTCGGGATTACGGACTCGGGCCAGCGTCAGGCAGGCGACGAACAGGAGGATGGTGGTCAAGCCATAGAATCCGGCGGGCAGGCGGAACAGGCGGTTGGCGGCGTCGAGCAGACCCTCGCGCAGCAGCATCGGCAGCGCCGCGAGGACGCCGCCGCGAGCGACGCCGTGGGCTGGCTCAGCGAACACCGGCGTGGCCTCGGTCAGCAGGCCGGCGCTCGCAAGCGTGCGGCGCTCGACGTCGCGCGCCGCGCGACCCATGGGAGCGTGCTTGTCGCGGGCATCGCGGGTGGCGCGATCAGTTGCGGCCGCCGGTTCGGTGTTTGCGCTGGTGGGGTGATCGGTGGCCACCTGCGGAGCGTCCGCGACTGCGGCGAGCGCAGGCGCGGGGACGGCGATGACGCCGGCGCGCCGGTTCTCGTTGAAGGTGGTCGGCGGGATGCCGAGGTGGCGAGCGCAGGCGCTGCCGCTCATCCCGGAAGCGAGCAGTTCGGCCGCCTTGGCGGCCATCTGGGCGTCGACGACGGTACGTCCGCGCCGCCGGCGCGGCTCGAAGAAAGCGTCCTCGCCGTGCTCACGGTAGCGTTTGACGGCGCGTGCGAGGGTGGGACGGGAGATGTCGAAGGCAGCCATGATGTCGGCTTGGCGGACGCCGGAAACGACGTGCAGCTTGGCGGCGCGAAGCAGCATGGCGCGGCGGTCGTCGGCGGGGTGGCAATCGAAGGGTTCGAGGTTGAAGAAGTAGTAGGTGATGCCATCGCGGGTCTGCATGGCGTAGCGGTCGCCGATGGGAGTGGCATCAGGGAGGGAGAAAGGGAGCGAGAGGACCATGGCAGTGCTCATATTATGTATCATTGCAGTTTGCCCGATTGGGAGCAGGATGTCAAGCGGAGATCGCACGTGAGAGCAAAAAAGGAGCCTGAAAAACGGGGTTATTGGAGCATTTTGGGGTTACCGGGGAAGCCCGTCAGCGCACCATGTCAGGAAGTCTGAAGTTGGGCGTCGCCAATCCGACGATGGCTAGGGAACGCCCAGCGTAGTCGGCGAGCGTGTTGCGGCGGATCGCCGAGTAGATACCCACCGGCAGCGCGATGACGAGCCCGATGGCGATTGCCAGAAGGCCAAGCTCGATGGTGACCGGCAGCCTCCGGAGAATCTGCTCCTCGATCGTGATGGCGCTGCCAAGCAGCGACTTCCCGAGCGTGCCGTGCAGCACGATGCCGCCGATCCAGCGCGCGTACTGCACGTGCGCCGGCACATCGAGGCCGAGAAAGCGCTCGAGCTCTGCGCGAGTTTCAACAGTTCCTCCAGAAAAACCGCTGGTCGTAAACATCGTGTCGATGACATCGCCGGGGATGAAACGGATGAGCAGGAACACCAGGATGCTGACCAACAACAACGTCGGGACCATCAGCAGCAGCCGTCTAATGATGTAGGCTCTCATGCAGTGTGGTGCTGTTGGGGTAGGCGTTGGGACGGCGGCTCTCTCACCGCCATCCCAACGCCACGATCACTTTCAATCGCCCAAAGGGCGATTGATTCAGAATCCCATCGATTTCTTCAGATCGAGGTCGAGCCAGAGACGCGCCACGACGGGGCCGTAGGCTTCTCCCAGCACAACCTCGCCGTTGTAGCCCTTGAGCCAGGGCTGATTCACAATGAACATGGCTCCCTTGCCAGCCCACACGTAGTAGTGGTTCCGCAACATGAGCAGGAGCGCCCTTTGCGAAGCCAGCTGCTGCTCCTCGACGGTAGACGCGTTTAGCGCGGCTTCCACCAGGGCATCATACTCCGGATTCGACACGCCGGCGGGGTTCCATCCTGAGGTCGAGACGCTGTGCGCCAACGGAGTCATGATACCCCACGAATTTCCCTGTGGAGCAGCGGTCATGCTTTCGTAATCATGATTCTGGATCCCATGCACCCAATCAGCGCTCGGCATGACCTGTAGGTCGACGTCGATGCCAACCTCGAGAAGCTGTTCCGCCAAGATCTCGAACACGTTCACATCGTAGATATCTCTGACCTCGATATTGGTCTTGAGCCTGATACCACCGGCACCGCGCGGGTAGCCGGCCTCGTCGAGGAGCTTCTCCGCCTCGGCCGGGTTGTACCGGTAGAACTTCTTGATCTCCTCGGGCCACTCTGCGAACGGGGGTGAATACCCGACGATGTCGATCGCCGTGTAGGCCTCAGGCGTCGTTCTTCCCGTGCCCAGCCAGTAGCCGTCGTTGATCGCTTCCACATCAAGTGCCATCTGGATCGCGTGGCGCACTCTGATGTCGTTGGTCGGCTCCACGGCAAGGTTCATGGCAAGACCTATTCCGCTACCATAGAATGGCCATACCTCGATATCGGGATTGGTCCGCCTGAGATCGGCGACTACGTCGAGACTGTTTATGTTCGAGGAGGTAAACGTACCCAAGTAGTCGATCTGGCCCGACCGGAGCGCTGCTACGCGCGTCGACTCCTCGGGCATGATCAGATACGCGATCTCGTCGATATAGGGCAGGCGGTTGTCCGGGTACTTCTCGTCGAACGCCCAGTAGTTGGGGTTCTTCGTGAAGGTCAGGGAGCTGCCCTCGACCCAGTCGACCAGCTCATAGGGGCCGGTGCCGACCAGGTTGCGCCAATCCAGAAGGTCGCCGTGCTCTTCGATGACCTCTGGCGGCATGATGTTACTGGTGTAATGGTAGAGGATCGTCCGCTTCGCGCCGAGATTGGGCTCTTTCAGCCGAAAGACGACCGTATGGTCGTCGGTGGCCGTTACCGATTCGATGCTTACGTCGTCGAGATGCGACCACTGCGCCACGAAGGGGCTGACTTCGGTGTAGCCGCTGCCCAGCCCCAAATAGCGGTGCCAGTTGTATTCCACATCCTTGGCAGTAAGCTCGCGGCCATTCATCGGTGCCTTGTCGTGCCAGTGCACGTCGTCGCGGATCCGGACGTCAAGGTCACCGGGTCGGTCTGTTCCCAGCTCTCGGCCAACTGACCGCGTATCGCGAAGTCAGGCATCAACCGGATTGGGAAATTGAATCGCTGTCTGTCCATCGCCCAATCCCCGGTGGCCAGCTTCTCGTTCGTGAACATCCAGGCAACCTCACCGGGTGCCCCTTGCCAGGGATCGGAATTTGGCGGCTCCCAGGCCGTGCCGAAGGTGAGGGTGCCGCCGTACTCTGGCGCAGTCACCATCTTGCCGGTGGATGGGTCGAGCACCATCTCCTTCTCGGCGGCGGCCGCCTCCTCGCCTTCGCCGCTGGCGAACGTAACGGTAGCCACCAGCGCGAACGCCAGCGGCAGCAACATGAGTCTGTGAGTCATAACGTACTCCTCCTCGTTGTCGGGATCGGGAGTGCGTCCCGTGACCCGTGTTTGTGGCCGGAAACTCCGGTGATTTGTTGCGTGGTGCTGGTGGTCCCGCACGGCTCGGCGGCTCGGAGCGCAAGGCGCCGATGAGCCGGCTCGCGGGGTGTGGCGCGAAAGGCGTGGCTGTCGAAGGGAGCCGCCAGGTCAGCGGCGCTGGTGGCGAAGGAACTGAAGTGGCGGATGCCGCTCGACGAGCGGTCAGGCTCTACCGGGCGCTCGGTTTCGGCTGAGCAGGGCTGAGCAGGGGGCGCACCGGTAGCGCTGCTATCCGACGGCTGTGGCGGGCTATGCCATCACGTTTCATCCGCGTCTGCCCGATTTCCCGACCGCGACCATACCACACCTTCGGCAACCGTCAAGCAAGCGCAAGCGCAGACCGAGACAAGCGCAGACCATCGAACCGATACCGAGAAATCGCCGACTCGTACCGGTTTCGCGCGAAGCAAGACGGAGTGCCGCTCAATGCCCGAGCAGAGACCCTGTGCGCCAGGTTTTCATGGTCTTCGGTGTTACGAAGCGACGGCGCCTACTGACCGAAATCGCTGTCGCGCTCGCCGCGCAGCAATGCCTCCAACTCGGCCACCCGTGCTTCCGCGGCTGCGCGGGCTACCGCTTCCTGTTGGCGGGCTACCGCTTCCTGCGCGAGGCGCGCCTCCGCCGCTTGCCGCGCCTCGTCGGTTTCCGCGAGGTTCGGCAGATCCTGCCCGGTCTCCGGATCGTGGAACCGCAGCCCCCGCTCCGTCAGCCGCAACTCCAGCCCCAGCACGCCGCTCGCCAGCGCCAGCGTGCCGTCCGCCAGCTCCCGCCCCGGCAGCCGCCGATACTCCCCCGCGCTCAACTCCAGGCCCTGCAGCGGCGGCTCCAGATAGTCGCGCGTCGGGTCGTATTGCCAGTACTCCCGCACGCCCAGCGATCGGTATAACTCGCGTTTGCGGCCCCGGTCTTCGCGGTACGTCGTCCGCGAGGTAATCTCCAGCACGAAGTCGGGCCCCTTGCGCTCCTCCCACAGCCGGTAGCTGGAACGGTCGGCGTTCGACACGCCCAGCACCACGAACACGTCCGGCGCCACCGCCGCCCGCGGGTTCCCCTTCTGGTAGTAGAGCAGCAGGTTGCCCGACACGTACACGTCCCGGCGGCCCCGAAAGTGGTGCCGTAGCCGGTCTACGGCGTAGGTCAGCGGGGTGCGTTGAAAGTCGCTTTCCGCCATCGGCCGGCCATCGGATGAGGGGTAGTGAACCTTGGCGGGAGCGAGCGATGGGCTGGCCATGGGCTATCCTCCATTCCTCCATAGCATATCACAACGTAGCGTAGATCGTGCATCTCGACACGGCCGGCGGCACGACGCGCATCATCCGCGTCGTCGGATCGGTTGTCGGATTGGCGGCGGCAATGATTGTCGGGTACAGTCTGCCCATGACCGATGCCGACGTAGCAGACGTGCTCGATCCGTGGCCGGGAGACGGGAACCATGGCGCCTGAGGGCGCACCGCCGCTGGCCGGCGTGCGGGTGGTCGACTTCGGCCACTACATCGCGGGGCCGCTGGCCGGCATGCTGCTGGCCGACCAGGGCGCGCAGATAATCAAGGTCGACCGGCCCGGCACCCGGAGCGCCAATGCCGGCGACGCCGCGGATGCGATGTACAACCGCGGCAAGACGCGGCTGGAGTTGGACCTGAAGAGCGAGGCCGGGCGCGCCGCCGCCAGGCGCCTGATCGCCGCCGCCGACGTGGTGATCGAGAACTTCCGGCCGGGCGTGATGGACCGGCTCGGTCTCGGCGCGCACGTGGTCACCGAGCGGCATCCGCGCCTGATCTACCTGTCGCTGCCGGGCTTCGCATCGACCGACCTGGGGAAGGCCAATATCCGCGCGTTCGAAGGGGTGCTGAACGCGGCCTGCGGGCTGTTTACCGACCTGGACTCGGTGGGCCGCATGGTCGGAGCGCAGCCGGTCTACACACCGATCCCGCTGGCCTCCACCTACGGGGCCATTCACGGTGCGCTGGCAGTCACCCTCGCCCTGTACGCACGCGCCGAGAGCGGGCGCGGCGAGGTGATCGAGGTGCCGCTGCTGGGCGCGGCGCTGGCCGCCACCGGCATACTGCTGTACCGGGTGGCCAAGCAGCCGGTTCGCTACGGCATGCCGATCATACCGCGCTGCACGCAGCGCTTCCTGGTACCGCTGCTGCGCGCCTACGTGCGCCTGACCGGAGGACCCGGGTGGCGCGCCATCCTGCGCCGGCTCGGCCGCATGCACCCCGGTCCGAATGACAGCTACCGCACGAGCGACGGCGGCTGGGTGTTCCTGCTCGCCGGCGGCAACTCCAACCACAGCCAGTTCTTTCTGAAGGCGATGGGCCTCTACGACGAGTTGATCGAGGCCGGCATGGTGGACCGCTACGTATACGACAACCTGGAACTGACCAACAACGTCCAGGAGTGGACCATGCTGCGCAAGTCGTGGAAGCGGCGCATCCGCAAGCGGCTGGCCAAGCTGTTCGCCGAACAGCCGGCCGCGCACTGGGTGGAGTTGCTTGACGGCAAGGTGCCGTTCTCGCCGCAACTCACCGCCGACGAGTGGCTGCACGCGCCGGAGACGCTGACCGCCGGCCTCACGGTCGACGTCGACGATCCGCGCCACGGCAGGATGCGGCAGTTGGGAGTGCAGGTTTCGCTGGCCGGTACGGCGGACCGGTGGTTCAGCCCGCGCGCCGCCGTCGACGGCGAGTTGGAAGCCGTGCTGCGCGAACTGGAGCGTGCGCCGGCCGCCGACCAACCCGCTACCGGCGCGGCAGCCGCGGGCGAAGGCGCCGCGCATTCTGAGAGCGCCGCGCTCTTGGAGGGCGCCGTGCGTTCCGAGGGCAGCGCGCTCTCCGAGGCCAGCGCGCTCTCCGCGGGCGCAGCGCACGCCACGGGCGCAGCGCTCACCGAGGGCGCAGCGCATTCCGAGGGCGCCGGGCTCTCCGCGGACGTAGCGGGAGCAGCGACCCAGGCGGCTTCGAGTTCCCGGGGCAGCGCCCCCCACGGCGCTACGGCTCGCGGCGCCGCGCCGCAGGGCGCCGCACCCAGGCAGATCCTGAGTGGCGTCCGGGTGCTGGACCTGTCCAACGTGCTGGCCGGCCCGTGCAGTGCCCGCACGCTGGCCGAGTACGGCGCCGACGTGATCAAGATCGACCCGCCCACCACCTACCTCGGCCCGCTGCGCTTCTGCTGGTTCCCGATCGAGGTGAGTCAGGGCAAGCGCTCGATGGTGCTCGACCTCAAGACCGAGGAGGGGCTGGGCATCTTCTGGGACCTGCTGCAGACCGCCGACGTGGTGGTGCACAACTTCCGGCTCGGTGTGGCGGAGCGGCTCGGCATCGACTACGAGAGCGTGAAGCGGCGCAAGCCCGACATCATCTACCTGAGCTTCACCGCCTACAATGGGCCGCGGCCGGGGCCGTGGGCGGCGTGGACCTCGTTCGACCCCGCGGTGCAGGGAGCGACCGGGATCATGCGCCGCTACGGCGGCGACGGCAAGCCGATCCTGCACGGCTGGGGATCGTGCATCGACTACATGGCCGGCTACTCCGCCGCCTACGGGCTGGCGCTGGCCCTGTACAAGCGCAGAACCGAGGGCGGCGGCGACCAGGTATCCGCCTCCCTGGCGCAGGCGGCGCAACTGGTGCAGGCGCCGTTCATGGTGGCCACCGAAACGCACCGCCCGGGCGGCGAACCGCACGGCCAGCGCGCCCGCGGCGAGCACGCGCTGGCGCGGCTGTACCGCGCGCGCGACGGCTGGCTGTTCGTGCAGGGGTTGCCGTCAGACCTGGCGCGGGCCGCCGCCGTCGACGAACTGGCCGGCTTCCCGGTCGGCGAGGCACGCGACAGCGACCGCGTCAGGTTCCTGGAAGCCGCGATCCGGCGGCGTCCGGTGGCGTTCTGGGCCGTGGCGTTCAACCAGGCCGGCCTCGGGTGCCACCGCGTCGACTCGATCGAGGATATCCGCCGCGAATACCTGCACGAGATGACCGCCGGCAACCTGACGCGCAACTGGGACGACGGGCGCTCCATCTCGGCGGTCAGGGTCGCCGACCACGCGGCCGGCAGCCCGGTGGATGTGGTGGCGCCCGCCTACGCCCGCTTCCGCAACACGGCGCTGCGGCTGGGCCGGCCAATGCCGTACATGGGCAGCGACAGCCGCGCCATCCTACGCGACGCCGGCTACCCCGAGACGCGCATCGACGAACTGCTGGCCGGCGGCGCGGTCAGGCAGCGCTTTCACCGCGACTACCTGCCCGGCTGACGCGCCGGCGCCTCACGGCTGCCCTGCATCGCCGGCGATAGCGGACGCGGCGCTTGCTTCAGAGCGCCGCGCCCGTGCGCAAGCCGCGTATCAGTCGAACGCGGCGACGATCTCCTGCTCAATGCGCTGGATTTCCTCGACGTTGCCGGTCGGGATGTTGCCGAACATGATCTCGTCGACCCCTTCGTCGATCAGCACGCCGATCTGGTCCACCACCTGCTGGCGGCTGCCGACCATCGTGCCCTTGCCCAACCGCTTGGTCAGGTCGGCGCCCGCCTTCTGCGACGCAGCGTCGTCGCCGACCACGATCGGCATCAGGATGGTGCGCCGGATCTCGGCCGGGTCGCGCCCGGCGCGCTCGCAATGGCGCTCCAGCACCTCGACCTTGTGGCGGAACATCTCCAGCGACACCCCCTGCCCGGCCCAGCCGTCCAGATTCAGCACGTCGCCGTACTTGGCCAGCGTGCGCAGCGTGCGCCGCTCGCCGGTCCCGCCGACCAGAATCGGAATGTGCGGTTTCTGATAGCAACCCGGAGACATCTGCAACTGATCGGCCCAGTAGTAGCGGCCGCGGAAGTCGATCGGGCCCTCGGTGGTGAACAGCGTGCGGATAAGCTTGCACGCCTCCTCGAAACGGTCCGAACGCTCGCGCATGGTCGGGAACTTCCACCCGAAGCCGTAGTGCTCGCGCTCGCACCACGCGGCGCCCAGCGAAAGAGTGAACCGCCCCTGGGATGCCTGGTCGAGCGTGGTGGCCATCTTGGCGAGCAGCGCCGGGTTGCGGTAGGTGTTGCCCAGCACCAGATGCCCGAGCCGCAGCTTGCTGGTCATGCCGGCGGCCACCGCGATCAGTGTGTAGCCCTCGAACGCCGGCAGGTGCTCGCTCTTGCGCTGGCCCTTGGGCCCGCCCCACGGCGGGAAGAAGTGGTCGGCGAACCAGAGGCTATGCCACGGCCCCGCCTCCATGGTGTTGATCGACCGTGCAATCTCGTCCCAGGTGACGCCATAACAGTTGACCTGGATCCCGAATTTCATGTGATTCTCCTCGCAGGCTAGAAGCCTGTCTCACCGTTTCACGCCCGGCCCGGACGGTCAAGCCAACGCGCGTCGCTTTTTGTCGCTTTTTCGCTTCTTGTGGCCGCTCGATTGTTTCTCTGGGCCGCTGTGGCGGTGCGAGCCGGCAATCGGCGGCGGCTGTGCCTCAATGCGATCGGCCGGCAATGACGCCCCGAAGCACGACCATCCTGCGCTCCACGCTGACCGGGTAGGTTTCCACGCGGACCTCGTCCGGCGGGCAGTCGGCGGCTTCCACCGCCACGCGGTAGGAGCGCACGCGCACGGCGTGGGGGTTGAAAATGCTGCGCCCGCTGGTCACGTCGAACTCCCATCCGTGCCACGGGCAGCGCAGGATCTCGCCCTCCCGCCCGTAGCGGAAGGTGCCGGGCGGTCCGGGCAGCGCGGTTCCGGTCAACGGCCCCTCGCACAGGGGGGCGCCCTGATGCGGGCACACGTTGCGCAGCGCGTGGTAGCGCCCGCCGACGTTGAACACCCCGATCGAGCGCGACCCGACCGATACGATGCGCCGCGTGCCGGGCGGCAGCTCGTTTGCCGCGCAGACCACATACCGATCCTCGGGATCGGCCTGATCCTCGGGATCAGCCTGATCTCCGCCTGCATCAACCGCTTGCAATCCGCCACCTCCCCACGTTCGATCATGCTCCCACGCGCATCAGGCCGTGCGCCAATGCGGTACACGCCGCCCGTGGCGGGCCGCCAGCCAACCGACACGCAACCGGCACTCGCGGCGGCGGCACGGGTATGATAGGCGCGGGAGGCCGCGATGCCCAACCTGGTGTTGATCATGTCCGACGAGGCGCGCAAGGACGTGCTGTTCCACGAGAAGTATCCCTTCGTGCGCACCCCGAACATCGATGTACTGCGCGCCGCGGCGGTGACGTTCCGCAACTGCTTCGCCAACTACCCGGTGTGCGTGCCGTCGCGCGCCTCGGTGATCACCGGGCGCTACCCGCACCAGCTCGGCGTGCTGCACAACACCCACCGCCTGCCGGCCGGCGAGCGCGATCTCGGCCACCATCTCACCGGGCACGGCTTCGACTGCGTGGCGTTCGGCAAGACGCACGGCACCAACCGCGGCTTCCGGTCGGTCACCTACGACAAGGTGGCCGCCATGGGATTCGACAACCACGGCTACCTGGAGGACCCCGAACTGATCACCGGCGTGTTCGAGGGACCGGCGGAGGAGTATTGCGACCTGGTGTCCGATCATGGCGACCAGCTCGGCGAGCACGGCATGGCCGGCAAGATGGGCAACCTGTACGAGGCGTCGATCCGGGTGCCGCTGGTGATCCGCCTGCCGGGCGCCGCCCATGCCGGCGCCGAGCGGGGCCAGCTTGCCGAGATGGTGGACCTGTTCCCTACCATCTGCGACCTGCTGGGGGTGCCGCACCCCGAGGGGCTGCAGCGACTGTCCGGGCGCAGCCTGGGACCGGTCGTGGCGGACCCGGATGTCGAGCACCGGCGGATCGTGCATGCGATGCTGCTGGAAGGCCAGATGGCGCGCACCGAGTCCTTGAAGCTCAACTTCTACGCCGATGAGCGGGGTGAACTGTACGATCTGGCCACCGACCCCGACGAGACGGTCAACCGCTACGACGAGCCCGCCTACCGCGACCGCCGGCACGAGCTGGTCGCCGAGATCACGCGCTTCCTGATCCGTTATCCTCGGGTAGCCGAGCACGGCATGAACGAGTATTTCGGCTAATGGCTCGGCATATGGCTCGCCATATGGAACACCCCATCATCGACTGCGACGTACACGTCTACCCACGCGACCCCGAGGAGCTGCAGAAGTACCTGCCGCTGCCGTGGAAGCACTGGTACCGCGGCGAGT
The DNA here is from genome assembly GCA_965262935.1 of Spirochaetia bacterium. Lineage (GTDB taxonomy): Bacteria > Spirochaetota > Spirochaetia > SZUA-6 > Bin103 > Bin103. The sequence continues at coordinate 6,097,007 of OZ253572.1, forward strand.
CGCGTCCGTTCTACCAGGCCAAGCCGCCGCTGCACGGCTCGCGCCAGGACGCGTTCACGCCCGGCGGCGGGCGCCCCGGCACCGACCCCGATACCCTGCGCCGCCAGTTGATCGACCAGTACGGCATTTGCCATGCCATCCTGCTGCCGCGCGTGTTCGCCAACATGTACCCCGACCCCGACTACGCCACCGCGCTGTGCCGCGCATTCAACGATTGGCTGGCCGACACCTGGCTGTCCGCCTACAACGCCGACGGCTGCTTCCGCGGCTCCATCAACGTGGCGCAACAGGATCCGCAGGCGGCGGCCGCCGAGATCGAGCGCATCGGCGGCCACGAACACATGGTGCAGGTGATGGTCGACTCCGGGGCGCGCGCCCCGTTCGGCCAGCGCCAGTACCACCCCATCTACGAGCAGTGCGAGAAACTGGGGCTGCCGTTCGCCATCCACCCCGGCACCGACGGCGCCGGCATCAACGCGGCGCCCACGCCCGGCTACCCCACCCACCTGGTCGAGTGGCATACCCTGCTGTCACTCGGCTTCCAGGCGCATCTGGTGAGCTTCATCACCGAGGGCGTGTTCGAGCGCTACCCCGGCTTGATGGTGGTGCTGACTGAAGGCGGCGTGGCCTGGCTGGCGCCGCTGATCTGGCGCCTTACCGACCACTGGCGCTCCATGCGCACCGAGGTGCCGTGGATGGACAAGCCGCCGCTGCACTACCTGCACCGCAACGTGCGCCTCACCACCCAGCCGATGGAGAACCCCGACGACCCGGCGCATCTGGCCGCCCTGCTGCGCAGCATCGAGGCGGACAAGGTGCTGATGTACTCCAGCGACTACCCCCACTTCGACTTCGACGCGCCGACCGTGATCGCCCGCCACCTCCCCGCCGAGATGCACCACCGCGTATTCCACGCCAACGCCGCCCGGCTCTACGGCCTGCCGCGTGCCGAGCCCGCCATCGCCACCGACCGGACGTCAGACGGCCCTCGTTAGTCGCCGGCCGCATCCACCATCAGCGCGTGAGCGCGGCCATCACGTCGTCGGGCGTGATATGTTTGTCGATTTGTCCGGTCGTCTGCGCACGCGATCTGGCCATCCGCACGATCGATGTAGCGCTGCAGTATGCTGGGCAGTGCGGGATCAGCTTGTGCCAGGTACGGGAATTCGTCCAGGCAGACGGGAATGAGTCGGTCGGCGCGGGCATACAGCGACACCAGCAACTCATCCCAGGTTCGGTACCGCACCTTATCGAAATCCGGCAGCCGGCGCGACAGCAGCGTGGCAAGCGACTCCAATTGCAGCGGGCTCTCGCGCTGGTCCGCTTGCAGGTAGACATGCTCTGCCGCGAGCACGCGTTGCAGCAGAGTGGACTTTCCGCACCGGCGGCGACCGTACAGGACGACAAGCCCCCCGCTCGCGTTGGCCAGGAACCTGTCGAGTCTCCGCGTCTCATCGTCGCGGTTGTAGAACGGGCAGTTCAGCGTCGTATGCTCCTCAGGTTGTATGCTTCTCAGGTTGTATGGTTGAGATACATACAATCTGTCCGCGGTTCAGGTCAAGCCCGTGGCCGGCACGTGCCTCGCCGAGGTAGCACACAACGCGCCTATGGTGCTCGCGGCGGATTGATCGGCAACCGGGAGGATCCCCGTCGCGGTGGCGCGGCGGACTCGGTTGGTTCCGAGACGTTAGGCTGTCACATGCAGATCCGATTCGCGCGCTTGCAGACCGGATTCGTGGCCGCGGCTATCGTGTTTGGCCTGCCCGTGGTCTCACAGCCGGCTCGCGCCCAGGAGGAAGCCACCGCTTCCACGGACGGTGAACTGCGGCGGCTGACGCTCGAACAGCTCCGCGACGGCCGCTACCATCTGCCACTGCTCGGCGACGAGGAAACCCCGATTCGATTCCACGGCGGGCAGGGATCGATCAAGTACGGCGAGGGCGCGACGGAGCGGGTGCAGGCCGGGCTGGTGGGCGACCTGGTCGCTCATGGCGACCTCGACGGCGACGCAGTCCCCGATGCGGCGGCAGTGGTGTTCATCGATCGGGGCGGCAGCGGCACGTTCATCCACCTGCTCGCGATGCGGAATCGCGACGGCACGCCGGTCCAGGCGGGACGTGCGGTCCTGGGCGATCGGGTTCGCGTGCACAGCCTGGCAATCTCCGGCGGCCGCATCTACGTGACGATGCTTGCCCACGGTCCCGGCGACGGGTTGTGTTGTCCGTCGGTAGAGGTCACTCGCGCGTTCACGTACCGACCCACGGGTCGGCGGCCGCTGCGCGGCCCCCGGCTGGTGCCGAGTCAGCTGATGATGATCGAGTCTCCCCTGCCGGGAGAGCGGGTAGCGACGGGCGTCGAGGTTCGGGGCAGTACGAGCACCTACCCGAGCGCCGATGGCCTCTCCTACCTGGTATATGACGCTGGCGGCGGAGTGATCGGCATGGGGACGATCCCCGTTGCGGCCGACCCGGGTAGTCCGGGGACGTTCGCTGCGCCCGTCAGCTTCCTCGCAGGCGCCGGCGGACCGGGTCGCATCGAACTCGTCGACGTGCACCAAGGCGATGGTTCGGCGCTGGCTCGGGCTTCGGTGCAAGTCCTGCTCGCAACGGCGGCGGATCGGCGGCCGATGCCGCAACAGCCGGCGCCGCAACAGATCGTGCTCCAGGCGCCGGTACCCGGCACTGCCGTGGGGGCGAGTGTCGAGTTGCGCGGGTGGATCAGCACCGTGCCGTTCGAGAACAACCTGACCTATCGCGCCTACAGCGAAGGCGGCGCAGTGATTGACCGGGGATGGATCATGGTGGAGGGCGACCTCGGTAAACGCGGCACGTTCGCGAAGTCGATCACCCTCCCGAACATCCAAGCCTCCGGCCCGGTTCGCATCGAGGTTCGAGACGTCAACGAGGCCGATGGTTCGCTGTTCGCCAGCACGACGGTCCAGGTGTTATTCACCGGCGGCGGCACACGATGAGCCGAGAATAGCCGGCGACCGGACACGTTATCCGCACACCGGAGCCGGTCCATCACGATTTGTTCATGATGTCCATATTTGTTGACTCCTTGGATCCGGACTCCTATATCCTATCCTATAGTGGAGGTGGAATTATGAAACGATTCATCATGCCGAGTGCCGTAGCCGCGGCACTCGTGCTCTTTGCCGGCGTCGCCATGGCCCACGACGGGCCGCAGTTCGTGCGGGTGACGATCGATTATCAGGTGCAGGACGCGTCCGGCGCCGATCCGCACGGGCTGAAGCATCTGTCGCCGGGTGTCTGGGTTCTGATCGCAGCCGATGCGAAGAACCCGCTGTTCACTGCCGGCGAGGAGGCCGGCGCAGGTCTGGAGATGCTGGCCGAAGTCGGCAACAATGACGTGCTCGCGGCTGCCGCGGCCGAATCCGATGTGATCGGCTCCGGCGTGTTCGGAGGCACGCCGCATTTGGCCAGGGGGGCGCGGTCGTTTACGCTCCTCGCGCCGCGCTCCGGCGGCAAGCTCTACTTCGCCGCCATGGTAGCGGGGTCGAACGACTGGTTCCTGGCCCCGGCGTCAGGCGGCATCACGCTGTTCGACGACGGCGGCAACCTGAACGCCGGACCGTTCGAACTGGTGGTGTGGGACGCCGGCACCGAGAAGGATCTGAATGCAGCAGGCGACGATCTGAACACCGCGGAATTCGGCGGCGGCATGGACATGGACAACTCCAACGACGCCGCCGACACCGACACGATGATCCGCCATGCCGACCAGATGATGAAGGGCGTAACCGGTACGGCCGCCCTGTCACTGGTCGACTGACCGGTCCGCATACCGCGACCTGACGCCCGCCAGCCCGTTGCGGCTGGCGGGCCGCGGTGCGGTTCAGGTCGCCAGGTGCTATCCCTTGATGGAGCCGATCATTACGCCGCGGACGAAGTACTTCTGGACGAACGGGTACATCATCAGCACCGGTACGCTGGCCACCACGATGAGCGAGAACTTGAGCAGCTCGCGCAGGCCTTGGCGCGCCTCGTCGTCGATCACGTCGCCGGTCAGTTCCAGGTCGATGTCGTTGGCGATCAGGATCTCGCGTAGCACGATCTGCAGCGGAAACAGGCGGTCGTCGTTGAGGTAGATGAAGGCGTTGAAGAACGCGTTCCAGTGGCCGACGGCGTAGAACAGGGTGTTGACCGCGGTGATCGCACCCGACAGCGGCACCACGATCTGCCAGATGAAGCGGGCGTCGCTGCAGCCGTCGAGTTGCGCCGCCTCCAGCAGTTCGTCGGAGATGGTGGCCTGGTAGTAGGTGCGGGTGATGATCACGTTCCAGGCCGCGATGGCGTTGGGAATCATCATCACCCAGCGCGTGTTGATCATGCCCATCTCGCGCACCAGCAGGTAGGTGGGAATCAGCCCGCCCGAGAAGATCATGGTAAAGGTGATCAGGAACATGAACAGGTTGCGCCCCACCAGGTCGCGCCGCGACAGCGGGTAGGCGGCCATGATGGTGAGCACGACGTTGATGATGGTGCCGAAGAAGGTATAGAAGAGCGTGTTGGCGTAGCCGCGCCAGATCAGCGTGTAGTCGAAGATGGTCTGGTAGCCGAGCAGGGTCGGCTCCACCGGCCACAGCCACACCCGCCCGCCGAGCACCGCGCGGGTGGAACTGAAGGACGCCGACAGCACGTAGATCAGCGGATACAGCACCACCGCGATGGCAAGAACCAGCAGGGCATTGTTGCACCACTGGTAGACGCGGTCGCCGCGGCTGCGTTCGATGGCCATCGCCTACGTTTCCATCACCACAGGCTGGTGTTGCTCACCCGCTTGGCGATCTCGTTGACGGTGACGATGAGCGCGAAGTTGATCACCGAGTTGAACAGCCCGATCGCCGCCGAGTAGGAGTAGGCCGGCAGGTTCGATTCGATGCCGATCTTGTACACGAAGGTCTGGATGATCTCCGAGGACTGCAGGTTGAGCGGGTTCTGCATCAGGATCACCTTCTCGAAGCCGACGTTCATGAGCTGGCCCACGCGCAGAATCAGCAGTATCACCGCGGTGGGCAGGATGCCGGGCACGTCGATGCGCCAGGTGCGCTGCAGCTTGCTGGCGCCGTCCACGATAGCCGCCTCGTGCAATGTCGGATCGATGCTTGCCAGCGCCGCCAGGAAGATGATCGTGCCCCAGCCCGCCTCCTGCCAGATCCCGGACCACACGTAGACGCTCCAGAACAGCTCCGGCTCGCCCATGAACAGGATGGAGTCGAAGCCGAACGCCTTGATCACCGCATTGACCGCGCCGAAGCGCGGAGACAGGAACTGGATCAGCAGACCGACCAGCACCACGGTGGAGATGAAGTGCGGCGCGTAGGTGACCATCTGGGCGGTTTTCTTGAAGCGCGGTGCCTCCGAGTTGTTGATCAGCAGCGCCAGGATGATCGGGATCGGGAATCCTGCCACCAGGGTGTACACGGCGATGCCGGCGGTGTTGCCCACCACGCGCGCGAACTGGTAGGAGCGGAAGAACTTGACGAATTGATCGAGGCCCACCCACGGGCTGCCCCAGACCCCCTTTATGGCGATGAACTCGCGAAACGCGATCTGCGCGCCGTACATCGGCAGGTAGTGAAAGATGACGAAGAAGGCGATGGGTACCGCCAGGATCAGGTAGAGTTGCCAGTTGCCGCGGATCCGCGCCAGGAGCCTTCCACTGCGCCGCCCGACCGACCGTGCCGTTGCCATGTGCGCGCCAGCCATGCCGTCATTCTATCAGTGCCGGAGCGCCGCCGCCCAACCCATGCCCCCGATCGCACGATCGCGGCGCGAGCTTGCCGAGCGGTGGATGCCGGGACTATGATCGACCGCCAGAACCCACAAGGAGGGACGAGGAATGCTTATTTCGAAGACCATTGCGGTTGGGGCGATTGTCGCGCTGTTGAGCTTGGGCGCGGCCGGGGCCGCGTTCGCGGCGGGCGAGGCGGAGGCCGGTGCCTCCGGGGTGGTGATGTCGGCGCCCGGCGTGCTGCCGATAGTCGAGGAGACGGTCACCCTCAGTGTGGCGGCGATCCCGCACGCCACGGTGGAGGATCTGACCACCAACTACGCCACCGAGTGGCTGGAGCAGCAGACCGGCGTGCACGTGGAGTGGAACGTGCTGCCGCGCAACGACGCGCGCCAAAAGATCAACCTGATGCTGACCAGCGCTACCGATCTGCCGGACGTGTTCCTGGGCTCGGGCGCCATCACCCCGGAGCAGGCCACGCTGTACGGCGGCCAAGGGCTATTCCTGCCGCTGAACGACTTCATCGACCAGTACAGCACCGAGGTCAAGCGGTTCTTCGAGGAGAACCCGCTGATCGAGAAGATCGGCACCTCGCCGGACGGCAACATCTACAGCCTGGGCAACTACGACCTGTGCTACCACTGCTACTACAGCCAGCGCGTCTGGTACAACAAGACGTGGCTCGACACGCTCGGCTTGGCGGTGCCGCAGACCACCGAAGAGCTGTACGCGGTGCTGACGGCGTTCAAGAATCAGGATCCCAACGGCAACGGGCGCGCCGACGAGGTGCCGTTCACCGGCGCCACCACCGGCTGGCGGACCACGCTCGACGGCTACCTGATGAATCCGTTCGAGTACAACGATGGGGTCGACCGCCTCTACCTGGACGGCGGCAACGTGGTGGCGGCGTTCATGTCCAACGGCTGGCGCGACGGACTGCGCTACATGAACCGATTGTACGGCGAAGGGCTGATCGACCAGGAGGGTTTCACCCAGGACCAGAACCAGTTGAAGCAGGGCGTGGAAGGTGAGACGGTCCTGTACGGGGCGATCGCGGCCGGCGTGCCGGCGGCGTTCTCGCTGAACGAGGGCGAGGCCACCAAGAACTACTCCCTGCTGCCCCCGGTGGCCGGCCCCGGCGGCCTGCGCCGTACCCCCTTCTACCCGCCCGAGCACGGCTTCCGCAATGGGCGCTTCGTCATTACCCGCGAAGCCGAGCACCCGGAGGTGGCGTTCCGCTGGGCGGACTACATGTACGCCCAGGAGGCGACGCTGACCCTGTATTTCGGCGAGCAGGGCGTGGACTGGAAGTACTCGGAGCCGGGTGAGGTAGGCGTGGACGACGAACCGGCGCTGTTCGAGGAGCTGACCATGGTGCGCGGGGTACCGGGCCAGAACCAGGCGTGGAGCCACATGTCGCCGCGCCACGCGAGCTGGGCGATCATCCAGAGCCGCACCACCGATCCGGACGACATCTGGTACATCGAGAAGCGCCTGTACGACGCCACCAAGAGCGGCCAGGAGCCGTACGGCGCACCGGCGGACATGATCGTGCCGCCGCTGTTCGTGGCGCTGACCGATCAGCAGGAGTTCAACGAGTTGCGCACCACGCTCAACGAGTACGTGCGCGAGGCCACCGCCCGCTTCGTGACCGACGACCTGGACCCGGAAACGGACTGGGACGCCTACCTGGCGGAGCTGGACAAGATCGGCATCGACCGCTACCTGGCGCTGGTGCAGAGCACCTACGACCGCGACTACCGGTAGGCGGCCGCGAGGCACCTGCAAGCCGAGTCGACATGCCCGAGGAGGAGATTCGCTGGCACTACCGGTTCCACAACTTCTCGCGGGCATTGCGCCGGCTGCAGGACGCTCTGCAAGAGGGTGCAGAAGCACTGAACGAGTTGGAGCAGGAGGGCGTGATTCAGCGCTTCGAGTACACCTTCGAGCTGTTCTGGAATACCCTCAAGGACCGCCTGGAGCACGACGGCGTCGTGCTGAGCCCGGTCACCCCGCGCGCCGTGATCCGGAGCGCATTCCAGGCGAAGTTGATCTCCGAGGGTGAGCAGTGGATCGACATGATCGGCGATCGAAACCGCATGTCTCACATGTACGACAGCGCCACGTTCGACGCTATCATCAAGGCGATCGAAGAGCGTTATCTCGAGCGGTTGAACGAGTTGCATGCCCGGCTGAGCCGCGAGATGGCTGAACAGGAAACGGACGAGTCGTGAGGGACGTCAAACTTCCTCCCGCAGTGCAGCGCGAACTCGTCGCGGTGTTCAGACGCTACTCTGACCTGGAGCAGGTGCTCCTGTTCGGTTCGCGGGCCACCGGCAGAGCGACCGAACGGTCGGACATCGACCTGGCTACCCGCGGAATCACCGGCTCGCTGATGTCGTTCCGCTCCACCCGCTAGGTTGTGGACATCACTGGTAGGCTGACCACCGTCCAACACATGTTCCCCGCTATACAGTCTTTGTCGACTACTTTGGGATGAGCATCGATCGCCTTTAGCAATCGCTTGAGCTTCTGCACCACGTCTGCGCGAGCTATGACTCGCGGTCGAATCTTGGACTTGAAACCGGGCTGCTCAAGATGCAGTACTACGAGCCATTTGTTCTTTCGCAAGGCTCTTTCCGCGACGTTCTGTTCGTCCGGATCATTTGCGTTGCAGCGAGCGGCCGCGATCCCTGCTAGAGTATCTCGCACCTTGATTGCTACCTCGTCGCACAGACAGCTTGGCTTGGTACGCGGATGCACTCGGTAGTCCTTTACTTCGATGAGCCACGTCGCCACGCCGTCCAAGCAGATAAAGTCGATCGCCTTCGAGCCACCGGCGACGTTCTGAAACTGGTTCCTGTAGAAGGCCCACTCATCATAGTGTGCAGCGTCTGATTGAAAGCGGAACTCCAAGTTGCCCTCGGTGAGGCAGGTCATGGGATGGATTATTGATTAGCCCGAAGGAATCGGTCGGACTGGAGCAACTCTTCATCCAATGCCACGAGCGGCTCGACATCGTCTAAGCTGTCACCCTGTTGAACCTCAACCCCTTCGGCGTTCGGCGACAGTGTGAAGTAGCGTGGTCCGATGTGCGAGAATCGACTCTCTTTCAACAGCGTCTCGAACTCACGCAGCAAGAACAGGCTGTGTGTCGCGAGGAATACCTGGACGCCGTGCGAGCAAATCTGAAGAATCGCTTCCGCCACTCCGCATACCAACTTCGAGTTCAGATTGCTCTCCGGTTCATCCCAGAACAAAACGCCGCGGTCTAGCAGCGACCCGGTCGCGATGAGCCTCGCCACCATGGCAAGCTTCCTTATACCCTCGGCAACCAGGTGGACTTCGATATTCCCCACACCTTGCTGCCGAAGATAGAACCGGCCGTTCCCGTCCAGAAACAAGCGACCCTTCATCAGCTCTTCCAAAGGCTTTAGCAGCTCAATGACCTTTCGTTCTCGAGCTCCCTTCAACGTGGCGGCACCAAGCAGCTGACACGTGTCTCGCCACGTCTCATCGAACTGCAAGTAGTGGCTGTCGTATATCGACACGAACCCTGGGAAAATAGTCAGCAGTTCATGTGCAGGCAGAAATACGGGCGCTTTATCTACCCACTTCGTGGGGCAGATGTCAAGGATGACTTCCTTCGTGCTTTGGCTCGAAAGACTAAAGCGGACCGTGTGCTTAGAGCAGTTGAATCGCACTTCAACTTCACAACGAGATCTACCCCGCTGACGGCGGGTGAGGCGACCCAGAGACTCGGTCCGAAACACCTGGATCAGTTTCTGCGCCAAGTCACGCTGCAGGGTACCCTTGGTCGGTTTTCCTCCGTTGTTTCTCCTTGCTCCGCTAGCACTTGTCGCGATGACCGCATAAGGGATCTTGAGCAGATGCGTCTTACCAGTTCCATTCTCTCCAACAAAGACATTCAGCCCGTCGGAGAACTTCAACTCTTTGGATCCGAACGCGGTGAAGTTGTCGATGATCAACGACTCCAGCATTTTCCTCCAGATAGAGTCCTTCGCTCCGCGCAGGATGTCAAGCGATGTACGCGATTCGCCGAGTGTCGGTTACAATCCTGCGCCGACCGGGTAGAATCGTCTACATGAAGATCCTGGTGACCGGGGCGAGCGGGTTTATTGGACGCGCGCTGGTGCGTGAACTGGCGCAGCGGCATGAGGTGGTGGGGCTGGCGCGCGGGCGCCCGGAGCTGGGGGTGCCGGTGGTGCGCGGCGACTTCCAACAGTACGAGGATCTGCTCGCGCTCGATGAGCATCGCTTCGACGCCGCCGTGCACCTGGGGGCGGTGACCGGCGGCGCGCCGGAGCACACCGCAATCATGGTCAATGCGGTCGCCACCCGTACCCTGCTGCACTACCTGCGCCACCGCGGCTGCCGCAAGATCGTCACCGCCAGCTCGATCGCCGCGGTCGGTTTTCAGAGCACGGCGTTCCGCCCGCTGCAGGTGCCGATTCCCGACGAACACCCGTGCCTGGACCGCGATGGGTACGGGGTATCCAAGTACCTGATGGAGGAGCTCACCCGCTACGTGCAGCGCCAGGATCCGGACCTCGACATCATCAACCTGCGGCTGTCGTCGGTGTGCCCGGACGGCGCGCCGCGCCCGCTGGTAACACCCGGACCGCTGCGCCAGTGGGCCCTGGGCAGCATCACCATGATGACCCTGCAGGACGCGGTGGCCGCCTTCACCGCCGCGGTGGAAGCGCCGCTGACGGCGGGCCTGCGCATCCTCAACACTACCGGGCCGCGCGCCTGGGTGGCGGCGCCGATGGCCGAGGTGCTGCGCGGCTGGTGGGGAGACGATGTCGACCTGAGCTGGTACGAGCAGCCCGGCCACCAGTGGGACAGCGCCTACGACGTGCGCCGCATCGAGCAGGAGTTGGGCTTCGTGGCCCGCCATGGTCCGCACAACGGGCCGGCGCCTGTGGAGACACCCTGATGGCGCGCCGCCGTGCGCCGCGCCCGGCGCCTGCTCGGACACCCACTTCGCGCCCTCGCCCTGGCTGCTGGTCAACTTCGCCTGCCACCCCGTGACCGGCGACCCATCTCGGCGACCGCCAGTCGCATCCTGGAGCGCATCAGGTCGCGCCTGGCGGGCTGGCGGCAGCAGCGGTCCACGGAATGACCGCGCCGGCTAATCGAGCAACGCCTGATAAACGAGTTGGGGCAGCTTCTCGCCGCTGTCGATGTGGTCGGACGGGAATACCTGCGCCATCATGATCACGAACATCTCCGCCGCCGGATCCACCCAGAAAGTGGTGTACCAGTAGCCGCCCCAGGCATAGGAACCGGCGCTCTTCGCGCTGCCCGAGAGTCCGGGATCGGCGTGCACGTCGAAGCCGAGACCGAACCGGTAACCGGGGCCGTGCATCATGTCGACCTTGCCGATGTGGTTTACCGTCATCAGGTCGACGGTGCGAGAACCGAGAATGCGTTCGCCGTTCAGCACACCCCGCCCGAGCATCATGTGCAGGAAGCGGGCGTAATCAAGCATCGATGAGGTGAGCCCGGCGCCGCCGGAGAGGTAGGCGGACGGCCCCTCGTAGGGATACTCGGCCCGATACCACTCCAGGTCGCCATTCTCGGTCTTGCTGTAGACGCGCGCGAGACGCTGCACCTTGTCGGCCGGCAGATAGAAGTGCGTGTCCTCCATGCCGAGCGGATCGAATATGCGGGTGTGGAAGAACGTCGCCAGGTCCACGCCGGAGACTACCTCCACCAGGCGGCCGAGCACGTCGGTGGAGAAGCCGTACGCCCAGCCGGCGCCGGGATGGAACAGCAGCGGCAGCCGGCCGATGCGGCTCACCGCTGCGGCGAGGGTCTCGGGGCCGCCGAAACTGCCGAAAATGTTGGCGACGCGGTAGTAGGAGGCGAGCAGCTCATCCCCATCGCCGTAGGTCAGCCCGGAGGTGTGGGTCAGAAGGTGGCGCACCGTCATCGGCCGCGCCGGCTCGACCAGCCGAAACGCGGCCTCGTCTCCTGCCCGCTCCAGCACCCTGGCGTCCGAAAATTCGGGAAGGTAGCTCGCCACCGGAGCGTTGAGCAGCAGGCGGCCCTCCTCCACCAGCATCATCACGGCAACACTGGTGATCGGCTTGGTCATCGACGCGATGCGGAACAGGGTGTCGGCCGCCACCGGACGGCCCTCCTCGCGGTGCGCCATCCCGAAGGTGCCCAGGTGAGCGACCCGCCCGCGCCGGGCGATCAGTGTGGCGGCGCCGGCCAGGTCGCCGTTGTCGACGTAGGCCTGGAAGGCCTCGCGCAACCGCTCCAGCCTGGTCGGACACAGTCCTGCCGCCTCGGGCGCGACGATCTCGGTGGGGTCGAATCTCGCTTCGCTCACCGGCCCACTATACCGCCGGCTACAGGGGAGCGTTAACGGTATGGTGGTCGGCGGCGTGCTGCGCCCGCAGCGCCCAGCGCGACGCGTTCAGATCGTCCACGGTGCGGTGCGTGAATTGGAAGTGACGCATCCCGGCCAGGGCAAACCGCACCGGTCGCCCGGCGTCAGGCATCGTGAGTCGGGTAGCCGGGCCGGTTGAAATACGCGTTGTCGATGAAGCCGCTCTCCGAGGTGACGTCTGCCGCCGCCCAGTGGGTGGCGTAGCCGCGGCGCCAGCGCTGCGACCGGTTCACGTGCGAGGTGTGCAGCGTATGGCTGTGGTGCAGCACCACGCCGCCGATGTCGACCGGAGCCGTCGATTCGCGCGTGCCGGAGAGGACGCGCTCGATTACCGCGGGCGGCGGCACCTTGTTGTGCGGCTCGCCGGGAACCAGTTCGTGCGTCAGTATCGGCTCGCGGTGCGAGCCGTCGATGTAGCGCAGGCAGCCGTTCTCCTCGTCGACATCGTCGAGCGCAATCCATGCCGTGATCACGTGATCGCCGGGGTTGCACCGAAAGTAGGCGTTGTCCTGGTGGTAGGGCTTGGCGCTGCCGATCGCCGGCGGCTTCATGAGGATCTGGTCGGCCGCCAACTCCACCGGAGCGCCGATCACCGCTTCCAGCAGGACGCGCAATTGCGGATCGAACACCAGGGCGCGAAACCCGGCGTGGCGGGTGTACGGACTGCTGATCTTGCGCGGCGCCCGTACTCCGGATGCCGCGCGGTCGACCAGGTAGTCGTCCGCCGCGGTGGCCGGTGCCCGCTCCAGGTCGCCGTAACCGATGTCCTGCGCCAGCGCCGCGACTGCTGCAGCGCGCTGCGCGGAGAATACCCCCTCCACTACGGCCCAGCCGCGCTCCCAATAGCACCGCTTGGCCGCCGCCCAGCGCCCATCCTTACCGCTCATATCGCTCGTCCTTGCGCATCCCGTGGTGCAGCGTACTCCATAGGTGGGCCGGGTTCCGGGCGCTAACCGTTCGCCTCTTCATCCGCCGATTCGCGCTCCGGGACAAGCTCTGCATCTATCGATTCGCTCTCCTGGGTAAGGCGGTACCAGAAGCGGTCGCTGATGATCAGCCCGTCCCGGAACGTGAACAGCGCCACTCCCGTGCGATACTTCCGCTCGCCCAGATAGTGCGCCACTTCGACCGCGGCGCAGTCGCCCTCGATGATGATCTGCCCGACCTCGACCCGGAAGTCGCTCTGCCCGGCGAGCTGATCGGCCAATACCTTCTTGTGCTCGTCCGCGCTCTTGCTGCCGGCGTCGTAGTGCGCGTAGCGGGGATGCAGCACCTCGTCGATAACGGCGAGGTTGCGTTGGTTGAAGACCTCTTCATGGAAGCGCGTCAACACGGTGCGAAGAGCTTCTGCCGACACTTGCGGGCCACCTCCTGGAATTCCAATGGTGGCACGGCCGCCCATTCAGTGCAATGCCCTGAACCGGACACCCCCGGACACCCCGTCGCGTATGGGTGTGGGCGTGTTTCCGGCGCCGCCGGCTGGCGCCGCGCGCCGTCTCACGCACACCTCACGCACACCACGCATAGGGGCCGGGGCCGGTGGTGCGCAGGAGGGCGGCGATCCGGTGGCGCAGCGCGGCCACCCGGCCGGCATGCGCCGGCAACGCGGCCAGGTTGCGCATCTCGCGCGGGTCGGACGCCAAGTCGTAGAGTTCGTCAATGTCGTGCCGGTTGCGCACGTACTTCCAGTGTCCTTCACGCAGCATCACGTGCGCGGCGAGTTGCTCCGGCGCCAAGATCGCATCCTGGCTGGCGATCTCCGCCAGCTCCGCCAGCACGGCGCCCGGCGACGGCTCCGTGCCGCGGCGCAGGGCGTCCGCTATGGAGTGCCCGTCCAGCGGTGCGGGAATGGGCGCCCCGGCCAGCTCCAGGAGCGTCGGCATCAGGTCCACGCCGCCGACCGCGCCGCGCACCTCGTGGCCGGCCGGCAGACCCGCCGGCCACGCCAGGATACAGGGTACCCGCACCGACTCCTCGTACATCAGGCACTTCTCCACGAAGCCGTGGTCGCCGAGCATCTCGCCGTGGTCGCTGCTGAACACCACCACGGTATCGTCGGCCAATCCGAGCTGCTGCAGATGGCCGAGCAGCCGCCCCATCTCGGCATCGATGTGGGTGATCAGGGCGTAGTAGTGCGCGAACATGCGCCGATAGGAGCGGTCGTCGAGCGTGCCGGGCGGAATGCGGAACATGGCATCGTGCTGGTAGCGCGGCTTGCCGGCCAGCGGGTCGTGGCGGGACACCGGCAGCGGCACCCCCGCTTCCGGGTAGCGCGCGAGCAGCTCCGGCATGACCATCATCTCCGGATGCGGATCCTTGACGCCGCACAACAGGAAGAACGGCGAGCCAGCCAGGTCGTCGAGCAGCTCGACGGCGCGGTCCACGGTCCAGGTGGTGCGCTGCTGGCGCGGATCGGCGATGGTGCCGAACGGCAGCGTGTTGGGTCCGTAGCGCTGCACCTCGGGAGCGCCGCGGCGGTACGGGTTGGCAACTCCGCAATCGGCGAAATAGCGCACCAGCGGATCGTCGGGATCGCGGTGGTAGCGGTAGGTAATCCAGCCGTCTTCGAAGCCGTGCTGCGGGTGTTCGTCGTCGCCGAGGTGCCAGACGCCGGCGTTGGCGCAGCGGTAACCCTCGGCGGCGAGCACGTCGGCGATGGTCACCACATCCTCGCGCATGCGGCAGCCGGGCTGGCCGGCGCGCCGCGGGCCGTAGTTGATCCACTGCCCGGTGGCATGCGGATAGAGGCCGCTCAGCCAACTCGCCCGCGCCGGCGAACACACCGGCGAGGCGCAGTAGGCGTTGCGCAACACCACCCCGCGGCGCGCCAGGGCGTCGATGTTGGGGGTGTGCACATAGCCGCTGCCGGTACACCCGAGTGCATCCCAGCGCAACTGGTCGCACATCACCCAGAGAATGTTGGGCCGCCGCTCGGCGGCCGGACTGGCAGAGTGCTCAGACCTGGGCGACGCTGGCAAGGTTGTGGTTCTCGATTTGACGGCGAATCACCTCACCGGCAACGCCGAATATGCGACCGAGGTCGTCAACCTGCTCCGGCTCGACAAGATTTGCGTCACCGAATGCCGCGCGCAGGGACGCGGCCGGCGCCAGGAACTCCGCGGCAAACGCACGTGACAGTGCCTGCCTATCGGTGGCCAATGAGCTGAGGATTCCGGCCCCAGGTCCGGTTCGATCCAGGTAATCACCAAGCGCCCGCGCAAGCAAAAACCGCGTGCCCAGCACCCCGCGGGGTGCCGTTACGCAGGCAGGTGCGTCCGGCGCCACCAACCCGTGAATACGCGACGACGGCGGCTTCTGTTCGCTGTGGCACAACGCCAGACCGCCTCCCATGTCGAATTCGAATCTCCCGTCGCCGACTCCGAGTTCGCTGCGTGTGCATCGTGCCAACTCGTAACCCCGTGTCCACGGCGCCCCTGCCGGATTGGCCGCCATACTTTGTCGCAACCGATTCCAGTCACTACCGCTCTCGGCGTTGGCAAGGATTTCGAAGGACTGTCTCAACCACTGACTAACTCCCGCCAGCGACTCTTCGCTACTCGCGCTCGCCAGCGCGTCTTCACGAATCGAAGGATCCTCTTTCTCCCAGAAACTGATAATGGCGTCGGCAACGGCGTCAGGGACTTCATACGGATCGATACCGAGCAGCGCGGCGGCGCGGGTGAATTCCTGCTCTTCCGGATCGAGACCATTTACCGCCTCCCACGCATCTTCAAGCATCCTTACGGAGCTGTCATCGCCGCGAGCGCTGCGGATCCTCTCGAGCACGGCTTCAACGATCGTCCGAAGCTGCTCCTCGAGTTGAGATCGTTCGACGATCGTTTCGGACTGATCAACGAATTCGATCCGCGCGTGTTGCGGCCGATATCTCGACCATCGCAGATGCATGCGTCCTGATTCCGGCACTATCTGCAGGTTCGGGAGAACGAACCCGTCACCTGCAAACGCCAGGCTGTGCCTGAATTCGAAGTCGGGCCGTTGTTCTCTGGAATCCGCCACTTCGTACCAGATGTGCCACCAGTTGGTGGCCAGCCACTCGGCAACGTGATACAGCGGCACAATCACGTGGTCTCGGTAGGTCCGGTTACGCCGGTCCACGACGCCGGTGATGATCGAGCCCCCTGCCTCGATGGAGAGTGCCGCCATGGTGTGCCGCGCCATACTGTCGGGTGAAGGCCCGACGTCCATCCAGTTGAACCGAAAGTGAATACTCATGCGAGCCCACTTACCGGCTGCTCCGGCCTCAAGGGGTATCCATGATATTGCCCGGAACCCGGGGAACCTTGCTTTGCTTCGAAGACGACATCGCCCTCGCGATGCCACACGTAACGCGGATAACCTCCCTCCCACGCTCCAAAACGGCCCGCCCTTATCCCTTCGCGAAGCCAATTCTCTACAACCTCGCGGCAGTCGGCCAAGTGTTGCGGGCACACGCTGGCGTCGGGGCGAGAGCGCGGCATACCGGCGAAACTCGGGATGTCCTTATGGTACGGGCTACCGACGTATCGGCTGGAGGCCGCCACCTGCGCCACATCTATACCGGACGGCGGGCGCTTGATCTTCCGGTGTTTGGTGTTGTTGCGTGTGTGTATTGGTTTTTTCATCGACCGCGTAACCCGTTTACCAGTTCGATTCGCTTAATTCGCCATGAACGCCACAACGCCCGAGCCGAGGACAGAGAAAAAGCGGTGCCCGCCGACATCCTCCGCAGGGTATCATGCCCGGCCTACGTTGTCCGACCCGTGGGATCCGTGGCGTTCGTGAACCAAAGCCATTCATCCAGAGCGCTCAATGGTTGCCCATCGTGGCGTTCTCAAACGTATCACCCGACCACCCGACCCACGGTTGACCGCGCTGGCCGGCGGCGGTAGCGTGGCGTGGGGTGGGGCTGCCGAGGCAACCCTACCCCACAACCATCCCGGCACGCGACGGCGCGCGGGAATAAAGGACAGCAGATGTACGACTTGCAAGGACAGGTAGCGCTGGTGACCGGCGCCGGAGGGGAACATGGCATCGGCTACGCGATCGCCCGGCGGCTCGCCGCGGAGGGAGCGGACGTGGTGGTGAACGACATCTGCGCGCGGCCCTACCCCGATGCCGAGTGGGGCGGTCTGGACGCGGCGGTCGCCGAGATCGAAGCGATGGGCCGCCGTGCCGCGGCCGTGGTGGCCGATGTCGGGGACCCGCAGCAGGTTGACCGCATGGTAGCCGAGGCGGTCGACAAGATGGGCCGCATCGACATCCTGGTGAACAACGCCGGCACGCTCGCCGGTTGGGACCGGGTGCCGGTGGTGGAGTTGGAAGTGGACCTGTGGGACGCGGTGCAGCGGACCAACGTGCGCGGCACCTACCTGAGCTCGCGTGCGGTGGCGCGCCACATGCTGGAGCGCGGCGGCGGCGGGCGGGTCATCAACATCTCGTCGATCGCCGGCCGGTCCGGCACCGCCCGTTATTCGGCCTACAACGCCTCCAAGTTCGCCGTGATCGGCTTCACCCAGGCGCTCGCCCAGGAGCTCGCGCCGGCCGGCATCACCGTCAACGTCATATGTCCCGGCCTGGTGGATACCGAGCGGGTCGTGCCGCTCGCCGAGACCGCTTTCCCCGACCTGGACCCCGACACCAGGCTGCGCAAGTTCAGGGAGGGCTACATGGCGCGGAACCCGCTCGGGCGCATCGCCGAACCCGGCGACGTCGCCAACACCGCGGCATTCCTGGCCTCCGGGGAGGCCTCCTACCTCACCGGCATCGCCATGAACGTGTGCGGTGGGGCACGCATGGACTGACCGAAGGGGGATGCCCATGGACGATGTCCGGGCATCGCCGGGCATCGTCTTCCGTGTCACGGAGTGGCAGCGACTATCGGCGTCCCACGGCGCAAGCGGCGTTCGGTCACTTGTGTCCGTGTGCCCCGAACCGGAGTCATGACCGACGGCGCCAAGCACCCGGTTTGCGTGGCGGCGCTGCGCTCCCGTACAGTAGCGCCACATGTACGAACATCTTGCTACCCTCGGCGCCGGCCGCACCGGACGGGTATCCTCGTGGGACACCAGCGGACGCAACCAGGACCGCTGGCTCCTGGCGCCCGGTGAGACGCGGGTGCTCGCCGACCTGGAAGGACCCGGTGTCATCACCCACCTGTGGTTCACGCAGCGCAACCACTACCGCGAGTGCCTGCTGCGCATCACTTGGGACGATGCGTCTTCCCCCAGCGTGCTGGCGCCGCTCGGCGACTTCTTCGGCCTCGGCCACGGCATCGTCAACAGTTACCAGTCGGCGCTGTTCACGGCATCCACCAACGCGAACAACCGCTTCAACGAGGGCTGCGCCCTGAACAGCTACGTCCCGATGCCGTTCCGGAAGCGGGCTCTGGTGGAACTGGTCAACGAGAGCGGCGAGGAGCACCTGCAGTACTTCTACGTCGACTACGAGCGGCTGGACGAACCGCGCGCCGAGGCCGGCTACCTGCACGCCGAGTTCCGGCGCACCAACCCGTTCGGCGGCTGGGGGCACGACATCCCGGTCAACACGCCGGAGGCCAACATCGTCAACCGCGAACGGGAGGCGTGGGACAACAACTACGTGATCCTGGACACGCGCGGGCGCGGCCACTACCTCGGCTGCAACCTGTCGGTGACCAACTTTCAGGGCACCTGGTGGGGCGAGGGCGACGACATGATCTGGGTGGACGGCTACTGCTGGCCGCCCGACCTGCACGGCACCGGCAGCGAAGACTACCTGAATCAGGCGTGGCAGATGCAGGACAACGCCTTCCTGCGCAACGGCTCGTCGATCTACGAGGACAGCACCGGCGGCTACCAGACCAGCTACGTGTTGCACCTGGAGAACCCGGTGCGCTTCCGGCGGGAAATCAAGGTGACGATCGAGCATGGCCACGGCAACCACCTGGCCAACGAGATGGCCTCCACCGCGTACTGGTACGCCGCCGAACCCACCGCCGCCGCCGCGCCGCCGCCGGTGGCCGCGCGCCTGCCAGTGCTGCGCGACAACCAGGGCCGCTGGCTGCACGACCCGGCGCGCCGCCATCCGGGCCGCAGCGTGCCGGTGAACGCCGAGATGACCGCGATGAAGGCGCGTGCCGCGCGCGCATCCGAGGAGTAGCGGGTGCCGCGCGCGCTGATGGCGGTGGCACCACGCACCACCGAATTGGTCGATTACGACGAGCCGCCGCTCGGCGACCGCGACGTCCGCATCAAGAGCGAGTTCGCCGCTCCCAAGCACGGCACCGAGTCGCACGCCTACCTGGACGACCAGCGCCGGCTGGCGCGGCGGTTCCACCCCGAGTACCGCATCTTCGTCCCGGCGGTGGACGATGCCGGAAGGCCGTTTCCGCGCCGCCTCGGCAACATGACGGTGGGCACGGTGACCGAGGTGGGCGGCGCGGTAACCCGGTTCAAGGTGGGCGACCGGGTGTACGGCCACCTGCCGATCCGGGAGACCCATAGCGTGCCCGAGGACCGTCCCTACAAGTCGATGGCCGCCGGCCCGCGCGAGCAGGAACTGCACTTGGTGCCGCCGGAGCTGTCGCCCGAGCAGGTGGTGCTGCTCGACCCCGCCCACTTCGCGCTGGCCGCGGTGCGCGACGCCAACGTGCGTGTCGGCGAGCGGGTGGCGGTGTTCGGCCTCGGCGCCATCGGCCTGATGATCCTGCAAATGACCATCCTGAGCGGCGCTGTGGCCGTGTACGCCATCGACCCGCTGCCCTCGCGCCGCGCCCTCGCCCGCCGCCTCGGCGCCACCGCCTGCTACGATCCGGCCGCCTGTGACGTGGGCCTGGAAATCAAGCGGGCCACCGCCGGCGCCGGCGTCGACGTGGCCATCGAGGTGAGCGGCAACTACGGCGCGCTGCAGGACGCGATCCGCGCCGTGCACTACTCCGGCCTGGTGGTGACGGTGTCCAACTACCACGGTCCCGGCACCGCCCTGCACCTGGACGAGGAGTGGCACCTGACCCGGGTCACGGTGCGCAGCAGCATGCCGGTGTGGGGCAACCCGTCCCGCGACCACCCGCTGTGGGACGACCGCCGCGTCGAGGAAACCGCCCTGCAGTTGATGTGCGCCGGCCGCCTGCAGAGCGAAGGCTTGGTGCACCCGATCGTCCCCTTCGAGCAATCCGCCGAAGCCTACCACTGGATCCAGGACGACCCCGACCGCGTAGTAAAACTCGGCATCCGCTTCCCGTGACCCGGCCACCCATGCGAGTTACGATCGCTGCTTGACCTTTTGGATTTCGACAGACTTGAAGAGATCCTGGTCCTGATCATTCCGGGCTTCGTGTCCCTGAAGGTCTGGACTCTCATCAATCCGACGGCGCGATTGAAGCTGGCGGACTACCTGCTGGATATCATCGCGTTCAGCGCGCTGAACTTCGCTGCACTCTCTTGGCTGCTAGCGATCACCACGGACTCTCCGCTGTGGCTGCGAATCATCGTCGGAATCGGCGTGTTCATTGGTGCTCCCGCTGCATGGCCGGTACTACTTCGGGCAACCCTCAACTGGCGCGTGCTTCGCGGCCGCATCATACACCCTGATCCCTTGGCTTGGGATTACTTCTTTCGCCAAGGACACTCGTGCTTCGTCCTGGTACATCTCAAAGACGGCAAAGTGATCGGCGGGTTGTACAACGGTGAGTCGTTTGCTTCTTCCTATCCCGAATCTCAAGACATCTATCTTGGTGAGGTTTGGAAAGTGGATGAGCAAGGACGATTCCAATCGAGAATCGACGCGACCATGGGAGCACTTGTCAACCACGACGTCATCGACTACCTTGAATTCTACGCAGTAGGAGGATCTTCGAGTGAAGCATCGGAAGAACACACCAAGGCAGAGAGTCGATGACTGGCCACTTCACCGAAGGGGCTACACACCGAAGACTACTGTTCCTCCCGAAAAAATAGTTCCACCCAAGGGAGGAACAGGGGAAACGACGCTGGCGACTCGCCCTTTCTCGTCCGACGACACCCCCCAGCAACCCAAGAAGGACTGACCGGACCCTATGGCCCACATCGAAACTCGTGGGTCTCTCCGGTAGCCACTGAAAGGCGTAGCTACCGCGACAGCCTATCAATGGATCTGACGTATTCTCTGAAGCCGGTGCTGCCGGCGGACGTGGAGCCGCGGTTGAACGAACCGCCGCCGAAGGCGGTCCGCGAGTTTCTTGCCGAGCCCTACGTCCTTGCTCCCGAGCAAATCGAGCACTATCGGGAGCATGGGTTCGTGAAGCTGGAACAGGTGATCTCGGGGGAGGCGCTGCGCTACTTCCGGGAGGTGATCGGGTACTCCGTCGGCCACTACTTCGTCGACGACGACCGCGCCCCGGCGGACAAGCGGGTGTACGAGCGCAGCTTCCTGCAGGCGTTCAACCTGGGGCCGATCTATCCGGCGATCCGGCCTTTCGCCCATGCGTTCCGATTCGCCGACCTGGCACGCCGGCTGATGGGGATCGGCGGGGTACGGCTGTGGTTCGACCAGGCGCTCTACAAGCAGCCCGGCGGGCGGCTTACCGACTACCACAAGGACGCGGCGTTCTGGCCGGTACGGCCGGCGGCGCACACCACAACCATCTGGGTAGCTCTGGTCGACGCCCCCCGCGAACGCGGCTGCATGGCGTTTGCCGCCGGCAGCCACCGCCCCGTGGGGATGACCCCGCGTTCGTCGACATCTTCAACGTTACGGCGGATATCCCGCTGCCCGGCGAGTTGGATTGGCAGTGGGCGCCGCTCGCAGCCGGCGACTGCACGTTCCACTCCGGCTGCGTCTACCACCGCGCCGCCGCCAACCGCACCACCGCCATGCGCGAGGCGATGACCGTCGCCTACATGTCCGCCGACGCCGTCTACCACTAGCCGGACTGGAACTCACGGGTCGAGCACACGCACAGCTTCGGCACCGCCGGCCTGCGCCGCGGCGATCCCCTCAACAAGCCGAGCACCCCGCAACTGGCATAGACTCGGTTAGCCGATCGGCCCTGCTACCCGATGAGACTTGCGTGAACAATCCTATGCGCGAGAATAGTTGCGCATAGGATTGAAGGTTGCGCGTACAGCCTTTATAGTTGCGTGCATAACCCTACGCGCAACTATGGTGAGGTAAAATGGCACGGCACGCACAGGAAGAGAGTCTTCAGGCAATCGAACAGGTCTTGCGGGAGCACCCGGAGGGCAGGACTGCATCACAGATCGAGGGCGCCCTGACCACTGCGCCGCCGCGACGGACCCTGCAATACCGCCTGAAGTCCCTCGTCGACAGCAAGCGTCTGATCATGGTGGGCACGGGCCGCTGGACGCGTTACCGCGTGCCACGAGTGATCTCGCTGGCGGGTCAAGTGACCGCAGGGCGCCCCGCCGTCAGTGCGCGGCTTGAAGTCCTGCCGGCTCTGTCGAAGGCCGGAGCCGAGATCCGGGATTACGTCCACCAGCCGCTGGCGGCGCGCCACCCGGTCGGCTATGACCGAGCGTTTCTCGATTCGTATTGGCCCAACGAGACCTTCTATCTCTCGCAGGCGGAACGAGAGCACCTCCAGGAAGTGGGCCGGCCGGGTATCGCCGGCCAACCCGCCGGTACCTACGCCAGGCAAATCCTGAACAGGCTGTTGATCGATCTGTCCTGGAACTCGAGCCGCCTCGAGGGCAACACCTATTCGCTGCTCGATACCACACGCCTGCTTGAGATTGGTGAGGAAGCGGAAGGGAAGCAAAGCCTCGAAGCGCAGATGATCCTGAACCACAAGGAAGCCATCGAGTTTCTGGTCGACGACGCAGGGACCATCGGCTTCAATCGACATACCATCCTCAATCTCCACGCATCGCTGGCGGACAACCTGCTTGCCGATTCGCGTGCGGCGGGGCGGCTCCGCCATATCGCCGTCGGTATTGATGGCTCGGTCTTTCATCCGCTGGAGCCGCCGGCCCTGATCGAAGAATGCTTCGGTCAGATTCTCGCGACCGCCGCCGCGATCAGCGATCCGTTCGAGCAGGCCCTCTTCGTGATGGTGCAGCTTCCCTATTTGCAGCCGTTCGATGACGTCAACAAGCGCGTTTCGCGGCTGGCTGCAAACATTCCACCGATCAAGGCAAACCTGGTGCCGCTGTCGTTCGAGGACGTACCTCGGGATCTATATACCGAGGCCATGCTCGGCGTGTACGAGATGAAGCGCATCGAATTGCTGCGCGACGTGTTCATCTGGGCCTATGAGCGATCGGCCGCCCGCTACGCCGCGGTGAGGCAGTCCCTCGGCGAGCCCGATCCGTTCCGGTTGCAGCACCGCTCGGCGCTGCGAGAGGTGGTCGCTACGGTCATTCGCGAGCGCATGAGCACGAAGCGTGCCGCCGCGTGGGTCGCCGAGTGGACCCTGGAGCACATTGATCAGCCACAGCGCGAGCGATTTCGGGAAGTCGCCGAGAGAGAGCTGCTGAGCCTGCACGAGGGCAATTTCGCGCGCTACCGGGTCAGGCCGTCCGAGTTCGAGGCATGGCAGGAAGTCTGGACCAGTGAGAGAGCGCAGCAGCATAGCGCCGAGGAGAGGCACGCGTAGCGCCAACGCAACCGACAACCTGCGGGCCGGGCTGCCTGCTCAGGCGGCCTACACGGGAGCCTGTCGCTATCGGACAGGCTCATAGACACGCCAACGCCGCGCCGCTAAGACTCTCGGATCATGAGCCAAGCGCCCGACATTCTGTTCATTTCGCGCGGGGCTCGTAGACACGGGACAACAGCGCCGTTATCAATCTCGAACCATGAGCCGCGCGCCCAACATCCTGTTTATCATGAGCGACGACCATGCGTCGCATGCCATGAGCTGCTACGGCAGCCGCATCAATCGCACCCCCCATCTCGACCGCATCGCCGCCGGCGGGATGCGGTTCGACAACTGCTTCTGCACCAACTCGATCTGCACGCCGAGCCGGGCCGCGATCCTGACCGGCACCTACAACCACATGAACGGCGTCACCACGCTCGCCACCATGATGGACAACCGCCTGCAGACGTTCCCGAAGCTGCTGCGGGCCGCCGGCTACCAGACCGCGCACGTCGGCAAGTGGCACCTCGGGCAGGGACCGGCGCACTGGCCGACCGGGTTCGACTACTGGACCGTGTTCCCCGGCCAGGGACGCTACTACGACCCCGAGATGGTGGAGATGACCCAACACAAGGTGATCCCGGGCTACGCCACCGACATCGTGACCGACCACTCGCTGCGCTGGCTTGCACAACGCGACCGGTCGCGGCCATTCCTGCTGATGTGCCACCACAAGGCGCCGCACCGGCCGTGGGAGCCGCATCCCCGGCACGCGCGCCGCTATGCGGACGAGGAGATCCCGTATCCGGAGACCTTCGACGACGACTATGCGCATCGGGCCCGCGCCGCCGCGGCCGCCGAGATGCGCATCGAACGCGACTTCGTGCCCGGGGACGTGAAGGTCGTGCCACCCGATCCCGAGCATCCCAACCGCCGCCTCGGCGCCGGCACCTCACCCCTTACCCCCAGCGGCGGCGAAGCGGAGCATTTTGCTTCGCCCCACGAGCGCAAGCGCTGGCTCTACCAGCGCTACATCAAGGACTACCTGCGCTGCGTGGACGCGATCGACGAGGGCGTCGGGCTGCTGCTGGACTACCTCGACGACGACGGCATCGCCGACGACACCATCGTCGTCTACACCTCCGACCAGGGGTTCTTCCTCGGCGACCACGGCTGGTACGACAAGCGGTTCATGTACGAGGAGTCGTTGCGCATGCCGTTCATCGTGCGCTACCCGCGCGCGGTGCAGCCGGGCACCGTCAACGGTGACATGATCCTCAACGTCGACTTCGCCGAGACCTTCCTCGACTTCGCCGGGGTGACGATCCCGGACGACATGCAGGGCCGCTCGTTCCGGCCCCTGCTCGAAGGCACTACGCCCGCCGACTGGCGCGCCGCCATGTACTACCGATACTGGATGCACGGCTCTCATCACAACACGTGGGCGCACTACGGCGTGCGCACGCATACCCACAAGCTGATCTATTACTACGCCGATCCGCTGGCCGTACCCGGCAGCAGCGGGCGCCGCGAAGAGCCGGAATGGGAGTTGTTCGACCTGCAGCGCGACCCGTCCGAAATGCACTCGGTGTTCGGCCACCCGGACTACGCCGCTCTGACCGGCGAACTGACCGATCGCCTGCACGACCTGCAGGCCGCCGTCGGCGACCGGCCGCACGTGCCGGGTTAGCGTCCCGAACCAAACGCCTGTCGCGTCGCTGTCGGCCCAAACGGCCAACGCTGCAATCCGCCAAACTGCCAGAGCGGCACGAGCGGCACGCCTGCGCTGGCATGTCGGCGGCGCCGCGGTGTACGGTGCGCGCCATGACTGACCAGCTACCGACCCGCCCCCTCGGTTCGACCGGCGAACGGGTGTCGATGCTCGGCATGGGCGGCGCCCACGTCGCCGGCGCCGGGACCGGCAACTCCGACGCCGAGGTGGTGCGCATCATCTGCCACGCCATCGACCGCGGGGTGACATTCATGGACAACGCCTGGGAGTACAACGAGGGCCGCTCCGAGACCCTCATGGGCCGGGCGATCGAGCGCCGCCGCGACCAGGTATTCCTGATGACCAAGGTGTGCGCCCGCGACCGTGCGGGCGCGCTGTCCAACCTGGAGGACAGCCTGCGCCGCCTGCGCACCGACGTGATCGACCTGTGGCAGTTTCACGAGATCAACTATGCCAACGACGACGAGTTGGTATTCGCCGCCGACGGCGCCGCCGAGGCGGCCCACAAGGCGCTGGCCGACGGCAAGGTGCGCTACGTAGGCTGCACCGGCCACAAGGATCCCGCCTACCTGCTGGCGATGCTCGGACACGAGTTCCCGTGGGCCTCGGTGCAGATGCCGGTGACGGTGATGGACCCGCACTACAAGAGCTTCATCCGGGCCGTGCTGCCGGAGACGCAGCGGCGCGGCATCGGCGTGATTGGCATGAAGGCGCTCGGCGGGCGCACCCAGTTCCTGACCGGCGCCGGACTGTCGGCGGCCGAGTGCCTGCGCTTCGCCATGTCGCAACCGATTTCGACGCTGGTTTCCGGCATGACCACCACCGAGATGGTCGACCA
The DNA here is from genome assembly GCA_965262935.1 of Spirochaetia bacterium. Lineage (GTDB taxonomy): Bacteria > Spirochaetota > Spirochaetia > SZUA-6 > Bin103 > Bin103. The sequence goes on from OZ253572.1 coordinate 6,123,312, forward strand.
CAACAGCGCCCTGGCGAGTGACTTCACGCCGATGAGCGAAGCGGAGCAGGAAGCGCTGCTGCGCCGCGTTCGCCCGGTGGCCGCCGACGGCCGCCTGGAGTGGTACAAGTCGACGCAGGCCTTCGACGCCCCCCCGCATCGCCATCAGCACGGCTTCCCCCCAGCCGACGAGCTACCGGTGATGGTGGGCGATACGAGGTCGGCATGAATATCCTGGTCTGCTTTCCCTTCTCCGCCGCCGAACGCGGCACGTTGGATGCGATCGCCCGGCGCCACGGAGGCCACGAGGTGGTGCACGTGGACTCACCCGGCGCAGGACTGGCCACCGCCGGCGACGCCGAGGTGGTGATGGGCAACCTCACGCCCGGCCTGATGCTGGCCGCCCGCGAAGCGCAGTGGGCGCACGCGTTCAGCGCCGGCCTCGACAAGCTGCTCAACGAGCAGGTGGCGGCGCTGCCGCTCACCCTTACCAACATGGCCGGCAAGTACGCCGTGCAGGGCGGCGAGCACGCCTGGGCGTTTCTGCTCGCCCTGAGCCGCGGCGTTGGCCACGCGGCGGCGGTGCAGCGCTGGCAGCTAGCGCCGGTGCTGTCGCTGACCGGCGGCACCCTGCTGATCATCGGCCTCGGCGGCTTCGGCATGGAGACGCTGAAGCGCGCCGCCGGCTACGACATGACGGTGCTCGCCCTCGATCCGGTACGCAAGGAGGCCCCCGAGGGAGTGGCCGAGCTGCTGCCGCCCACGCGCGACAACCTGCACGCGTTCCTGGCGCGTGCCGACGCCGTGGCGGTGACCTGTCCGCTGGTGCCGGAGACGTATCACATGATCGGCCAGGCGGAGCTGGCGGCAATGAAGCCGACCGCCTACCTGGTCAGCGTCAGCCGCGGTGGCATCATCGACGAGCCGGCCCTGATGGCGGCGCTGCGCGCCGGCCGGATAGCGGCCGCGGGACTCGATGTGACCGAGGTGGAGCCGGTGCCCGACGACAGCCCGCTGTGGAGCACGCCGAACCTGATCGTGACCCCGCACCGCGCCGGCACCTCGCAGCGGCGGCGCGAGGAGACCTTGCAGTTCGCGGCCGAGCAACTGGAGCGCTACTTGACCGGTCAGCCGCTGGCCAACGTCACCGACATGAAGGCCGGCTTCTGAACGTCCCGTGCGAAAGATTCGTGTGCCGCGGCGCGGGCGGGGCGGGCTTGACGTACCGGCGTCGGGTAGCATTTCCTAATAGACCAAGAAGAGGTTGAGCAATGCCTGCATACGATTACCACTGCGAGACGAACGGGCGCACCATTGAGGTGAGCCACACCATGACCACGCTGCTGCAGACCTGGGGCGAGCTGTGCGACACCGCCGATCTCGATCGGGGCGCAACCCCGGTCGATGCACCGCTGCGGCGCGTGTTTTCGGCGCCGCTGATCGGCGGCAAGGAGCCCGCTTCGGCCGCGCAGCCGGCGCCCAACGTGCCCTGCCAGCCGAACGGTTGCCCCTGCTGCAACTGACGCGCTGCAACTGACGCACCGGGGGGCCGCACCGGGGGGCGCCGGCGTCCGCCAGACGGCGCCCTGCCGGCGCAGCACGAAGGCTTTACGGCCCGGCGCCGCCGGTGGTACCGTCACCCTCGCATGGCTCCCGAACGCGCTCTGGTCAACACCGACCTCGGTGACCGCTTCCGGCTGTTTTCAGGACGTTCCAGTCCCGAGTTGGCGCTTGAAGTAGCCAGCGTACTCGGCCGCGACCTGTGCGAGGTGCGCTTCCAGACCTTTTACGAGGGCGAAGTGCACATCCAGATCGAGCAGAGCGTGCGCGGCGTGGACGCGTACGTCATTCAGCCTACCTGCCAGCCGGTCAACGACACCCTGGTCGAACTGCTGGTGCTGATCGACGCCCTGCGCCGCGCGTCGGCGGCCACCATCACCGCAGTCATTCCCTACTTCGGCTACGCGCGCCAGGATCACAAGTCCACCGGCAGGGAACCGATTACCGCCAAGCTGGTAGCCAACCTGCTCACCACCGCGGGTGCCGACCGCATTGTCTCCATCGACCTGCACTCCACCCAGATCCAGGGGTTCTTCGACATCCCGGTCGATCATCTCACCGCGGTCACCACGCTGTGCCGCTACCTGCGCGACAGCTTCGACCTCAGCAACGGCGTGGTGGTGGCCTCCGACGTGGGGCGCGCCAAGATGGCCGACAAGTACGCGATGATCCTGGAGCTGCCGATCGTGGTGGTGCACAAGCGCCGCTCCGGGGTGGCCGGCCTGGAGGTGGAGGTGGTGGACATCGTGGGCGACGTCCAGGGCAAGACGCCGGTGTTGATCGACGACGTGGTCGCCAGCGGCTCGATCTACCAGCAGGCCGACGCCCTGGTGGGCGCCGGCGCCGCCCCTGCGATCATCAGCGTCAGCCACGGCGTGCTGGTGGGGCCGGCGGTGCAGCGGCTGGACCGCCCGTCGGTGCACGCGGTGGTCACCACCAACACGGTGCCGGTGCCGGACGAGAAGCGCCTCGACGGCAAGGTGCGCGTACTCACCATCGCGCCGCTGCTCGCCGACGCGATCGCCCGCATCCACAACCGCCAGTCGGTGAGCGAGGTGTTCCGCGCCGAACAGCTTGAGTTCCCGGTGTAGCACTTGCGCACGACCTGACCGCGGCATGCGACAGCTCACCGACGCGACCCGCCTCCAGCGATTGATGACCAGCCTCGGACACGCGTGCCGCGGCGACGGCCGGATCTATCTGGTTGGCGGCGCCTCGGCGGTGCTGCTCGGCTGGCGTGCGATGACGGTGGATGTCGACCTGAAGCTGGACCCGGAGCCGATCGGGGCGTTCGAGGCAATCGCGGAATTGAAAGACTCCCTCGACATCAACATCGAGCTGGCGGCGCCCGACCAGTTCATCCCCGCACTGCCCGGATGGCGCGAGCGCAGCCCGTTTGTGGCGCGGCATGGCCGCGTCGCCTTCCACCACTACGACTTCTACGGCCAAGCGCTCGGCAAGATCGAGCGCGGGCATCGCCAGGATATGGCAGACGTGGCAGCACTCCACCAGCGGGGCTTGATCGACGTCGATACGCTGTTACGGCTGTTCGCCGAGATCGAACCTGCCCTGGTGCGGTACCCGGCGATCGATCCTGCAACCTTCCGCCGACAGGTGGAGCGCGCTTCCGCGGCATTGCGGTGATGGACATCGACGCCTCACTGCCCGGTGCCGATCTGATCGAAAAGGGGGTTCGTTCCTATGTACGCGGCGAGACCACTGCGCAGTCGCTGCTGGTCGCCATCGGCCGGCCGCGGCTGCGCGATCTGGGCATTGACCTGCCCGCGCAACACGCACTCCTTTCCGAGCCGGAGCTGCAACTCTACCGCCTGCTCGCCGCCGACCATGGCGCCGGCGCCCATTCGCAATACAACGCGCTGATCCGCCGGCTGACCAGCTTCGAGCGAGCCGCCGCCCGAACCCGCGCCGCTGGCCCGCGTCGCGGTTTGACAGGTTGGGGTCCACCGCGTAACCTCATCCCAAGGTAGGACGACACGCAGTTCCTGCGTGACCTCAAGCCCGACCAGTGGTACATCCGCCAATAGCGGCGCCGCCCCCACGGGCCAGTAGTCCCGGCCCGCCTTTGGCGAGTCGGCGCGTTTTCGGCTAAGGTGAAAGTGCCATGACCTCGTATATCGGCCGTCGGTTGCTTTACATGGTGTTCACCATGGTGGCCGTTTCGATGGTCGGCTTCGCGATCATCAAGCTGCCGCCCGGCGACTATTTGACGTTCTACCTGCAGCAGCTCCAGCTCTCCGGTACGACGATGAGCGAGGCGCAGCTTGAGGGGCTGCGCAAGCTGTACGGCCTCGATCAGCCCGACTACATCCAATACGTGAAGTGGGTGACCAACTTCCTGCAAGGGAACCTCGGGCTGTCACACCAGTGGAACAAACCGGTTACCGAGCTGATCGGCGAACGGATCGGCCTGACCGTACTACTGGCCGTGATCACCCTGGCCGCCACCTACGCGATGGCGATTCCGATCGGCATCTATTCCGCCACCCACCAGTATTCGGTGGGCGACTACACCGCTACCGTGTTCGGCTTCATCGGGCTCGCCACGCCCAACTTCCTGCTCGCCCTGATCCTGATGTGGTTCTCCTATAGCGTGCTCGACTTCAGCATCACCGGCCTGTTCTCCTCCGAGTACCTGGATGCGCCGTGGAGCTTCGCCAAGGTGTTCGACATGATGAAGCATCTGCCGGTGGCGATCTTCGTGGTCGCCACGGCCGGGACCGCCGGACTGATCCGGGTGATGCGCAGCTCGCTGCTCGATGAGCTGCAGAAGCAGTACGTGATTACCGCCCGTTCCAAGGGCGTGGAGGAGGGGCAGCTCCTGTTCAAGTATCCGGTGCGCATCGCCATCAACCCGATCGTCAGCACCGTCGGCGGCCTGCTGCCAGAGATCGTTTCCGGCACCATCATCACCGCCATCGTCCTCAACCTGCCCACGGTGGGGCCGCTGCTGTTCACCGCCCTCACCGCCGAGGACATGCAGCTCGCCTCCAGCATCGTGATGGTGCTGGCGATCCTGACCGTGATCGGCACCTTCATCTCCGACATGCTGCTGTTGTGGATCGACCCGCGCATCCGTTTCGAACAGGAGCAGGCGGCGTGAGCGAGGTGCTGGCGGCGGGCGTCGCCGCCCGTGACGAGACCGCCAACGAGAGCTACTACCTCGCCTCGCAGTGGCAGTTGATCCGGCGCAAGTTCGCCCGCCACAAGCTCGCCAAGGCCGGCCTGGCGGTGCTCGCCCTGCTCTACGTCGTGTCGATGTTCGCCGAATTCTTTGCCACGCAGGACATTGCCAAGCGCGATACCGGCCACGTCTACGCGCCGCCGCAGCGCATCCGTTTCGTCAGCGAAGAGGGGTTCTCGCTGCGCCCGTTCGTCTACCCGCTGCGCCTGGAGGTGGACCGGGAGAAGTTTCGCAAGGTGTACCACCTCGAAACCGCGCGCCCGAACTACCTGCGCCTGTTCACCCGCGGCGACGAGTACCGCCTGTGGAACCTGTTTCGCGGCGACCTGCATCTGTTCGGGGTGGACCAGGGCACGCTGTACCTGCTCGGCACCGACAAGTTCGGCCGCGACATGTACTCGCGCGTCCTGTACGCGGCGCGCACGTCGCTGTCCATCGGCCTGATCGGCGTGGCGATGACGTTCGTCATCGGGTGCTCGCTGGGCGGCGTCTCGGGGTTCTTTGGCGGGCGCGCCGACATGGCGGTGCAGCGACTCATCGAGTTCATGCAGTCGATTCCCACCATCCCGCTGTGGATGGCGCTGTCGGCGGCGATGCCGCGCAACTGGAGCCCGCTGCAGATCTACTTCGCCATAACCATCATCCTGTCCATCGTGAGCTGGGGCGGGCTGGCGCGCGTGGTGCGCGGCAAGCTGCTGCAGTTGCGCGCCGAGGATTTCGTGATGGCCGCCGCCATCGCCGGCACCGGACCGGGGGCGACCATCGTGCGCCACCTGCTGCCCTCGTTCATGAGCTACCTGATCGTCAACCTGACGCTGGCGGTGCCGGGCATGATCCTCGGCGAGACGGCGCTGAGCTTCCTGGGGCTGGGGCTGCGGCCACCGGTGGTGAGTTGGGGCGTGCTGCTCAAGGAGGCGCAGAACGTGCGCACGGTGGCGCTGCACCCGTGGCTGCTGGTGCCGGGGCTGTGGGTGATCGTGACCGTGCTGGCGTTCAACTTCGTGGGCGACGGCCTGCGCGACGCCGCTGACCCGTACAAGCAGTAGGTGCGAGTCGGCAGGACGGCGGTGGCGCCGCCGGTACTGGTTGTCGCGGTGGCGGTGCTGGCGACGGCGTGGGTGGCCCGCGACGCCGCCGCGCAGAGCTCCCCGCCGCCCGGCTACCGGGTCACCATTACCCGGCTCGCCGAACCGGTCTGCGACGGCGCGGCGCGCTTCGTTCGCCACGAGTTGCCGCACGTCTCGCCGTTCGACGCCGAATCCGACAGCCCGTTTGCCGGCATCGGCTCCGGGGTGGCGGTGGGCGACGTCGACGGCGACGGCGATCTGGACATCGCATTTGCCAACCTGGCGGGGCCTGGTTCCGTGCTGATCAACGTCACCGGCCGCGGAGCCGGTAGCGGACCGGCGTTCGAGACCGCCAGCATTGCCAACTCGCACACCCGCGGCGTGTTCCTGGTGGATGAAAACGCCGACGGTGCGCTCGATCTGGTGTTCACGCGCCCGCATACGCCACCGCAACTGTGGCTGGGCGACGGCAGCGGCGCGTTTTCTCCCGCGGACCGCTTCGGGGCGTGGTATCCTGCGATGACCATGGCGTGGGCCGACGCCGACCGCGACGGCGACCTGGACATCGCATCCGCCACCTACGACGCGGAGATGGTGGAGGAGATGGGCAACGTGCTGTTCGGCAGCGGCGTGGTCTACTACGAGCGCGACGCGGGACGGCTTGAGCCACGCTCGCTGGTCAACACCGCCGAGGCGCTGGCGCTGCTGTTCACCGATCTGGACGGCGACGGGCTGGCCGATATCCTGGTCGGCAACGACTTCGACCGCGAGGACTACCTCTACCTGCGCCGCGGCGAGGGGTGGGAGCTGGCGCAGCCGTTCGCGGCCACGGCGCGCAACACCATGAGCTTCGACATCGCCGACCTGGACAACGACGGCAGCGAGGAGTTGTTCGCCGCCGACATGAAGCCGTACAAGCGTGACGCCGCTACCGCGGCGGCCTGGGAACCGGTGTACCGGTTCTACGAGGCGCCGCGCGGGGCATTGCAGGTCAACGAGAATGTACTGTTGCGTCGCACCGCCGCCGCCGAGCCGGGCGCGGCGCCCCCCGCCTTCGCGAACGAGGCCGTGGCACGCGGCGTCGACGCCAGCGGCTGGAGCTGGTCGGCCAAGTTCGGCGACCTGGACAACGATGGTTTCGCCGATCTGTACGTGGTCAACGGCATGATCGCGGCCGACATGTTCGGCCACCTGCCGGGCAACGAGCTGGTGGAGGAAAACCTGGTGTTCCGCAACGACGGCACCGGCCACTTCACGGCGGCCCCGGAGTGGGGTCTGGGCGACACCGCCGGCGGGCGCGGCATGAGCATGGCGGACTTCGACCGCGACGGCGACCTGGATATCGTGATCAACAACATCGGCTCCACGGCGGTGCTGTACGAAAACCGGCTGTGCGGCGGCACGAGCGCGCAGGTGGCGCTGCGCTGGCCGGGGTCGGCCAACCCGTTCGCCGTGGGAGCGCGGCTGCTCCTGGAGAGCGAACAGGGCGTGCAGACGCGCGAGCTGCGCAGCGGCAGCGGCTACCTGTCCGGCGACGCACCGGAGGCCCACTTCGGCCTCGGTCACGGCCACCTGCCGAACGGCGCGCTGACCGTGCTGTGGCCGGACGGCGAACAGGCGGCCTTCGCCGCGCCCGCCGCCGGCACCCGCATCGTGATCACCCGGGAGTACGGGCCATGAACCGCGCGGCGCTGCAGCGCACGGCGCTGATCTACGACTTCGACGGCACCCTGGCCCCCGGCAACCTGCAGGAACACGGCTTCATCCCGGCCCTCGGGATGTCCAACGATGCATTCTGGCGCGAAGCGAATACCCGCGCCCGGGTCGAGGACGCGGACCAGATCCTGGCCTACATGCGGCTGATGCTGGAGAAGTCGAACGAGCGGGGGACCCCGATCACCCGGCAGGCGCTGCGCGCGCACGGCGCCACGGTCGAGTTGTTCCCCGGCCTGGGCGACAAGTCATGGTTCCGGCGCATGAACGCGCACGCCACCGCCTGCGGACTGGCGCTGGAGCACTACATCATTTCGTCAGGGGTCGAGGAGATGATCCGCGGCTGCGCGATCGTCGAGGAATTCCGCGACGTGTTCGCCTCCAAGTTCATCTACAATGAGCACGACGAGGCGATCTGGCCCGGCGTGGCGATCAACTACACCACCAAGACGCAGTACCTGTTCCGCATCAACCGCGGCATCGACAATCACTGGGACAGCGCGGCGATGAACAGCTACATGCCCAAGGACGCGCGCGCCGTTCCGTTTGGCCGCATCATCTTCATCGGCGACGGCGATACCGACGTGCCGGCGATGAAGATGGTGACCTACAAGGGCGGTTGCGCCATCGCCGTGTACGACGCCCGCACCAGCCCCGAGCACCTGGACAAGATCCACCGCCTGATCGCCGACCGCCGCGTCGACTTCGTCGCGCCCGCCGACTACTCGCAAAACGGTCAACTCGACATCATCATCAAGGGCATCCTGAGCCGCATCGCGCGCGACTCCGAATCCGAATCCGCGGACCGAGGGTAACCGAGGCGAAGTCCCGGAGCGAGACTCAGGCCGCCGCCCCGGGACTCACCGACGCGTCTACTGGCGCAGGAACCAGGTGTCCGGCTTGACGTCGCGCAGGAACTGCGTATCGTCGCCGATCCAGCGTACGTCGCGCGGGAAGTTGCCCACCTTGTTGCTGACGATCACCGGCAGCGGCACGAAACCGACGGTGCCGATCACCAGCAGCTCCTCGCTGGCCAGGTCGAACAGCTCCTCGGCGTAGCGGTTGTAGTCGTCCTCGTTGGTGGAGGCCAGCCACAGGTCGCCCAGCTCGTACAGACGCTTGATCTTCGCCGGCGGCTCCTCGCCCTGCTCGCCGCCGGTGGCGTACCACTGCTCCCAGAGGCGGCCAAACTCCACGCCGTCGCCGGACAGGAACTTGTTGTGCGGCTGGAAGCCCTTGCTCTCGTTGGTGCGGCGCAGGTGCCAGCTCTGCACGTCATGCTCGTTGGCCTGCACCATCTGGCCCACGAACGAGCCGTCGCGGCCCTGGAAGTCGACGTCCACGCCGACCGCCTCCCAGTGCGCCTCCACCAACTCGCCGGTGTTGATCAGCGTCGGGCGGCGCTGGTTGACCCAGAGGCGAATGCGCAACGGCTCGCCGTCGGGGCGCAGCCGCATGGTGCCGGCGCCGTTCCAGGCCAGCCCCATCTCGTCGAGTAGCGCATTGGCGCGGTCGGGGTCGTATTCGACGAACCGCTCCGCCCACTCCGGCTTGTAGTAGCTGTTGTCGGGGTTCATCGCCGCCTGCCGCACGTCGCCGAGATCGAAGTACAGCAGCGTGTTGATCTCGTCGCGGTTGATGGCCAGCGACATCGCCTGCCGGAAGCGGATGTCCTGGAAGATCTCGCGCAGCACCGGATCCTGATGGGTCATGTTGAAGCCATAGGCCGCCTCGGAGCCGTCCGGCGCCTTCCACATCAGCATCTGGTAGCCGCCCTTCTCCTCGTTCTCCTTGTACAGGGTCACGTTGGCGGCCTCCAGGCCGAACTGGGCGATGTCGATCTCGCCGGCGATCGCCTTCAGGTTGTAGCCCTCCTGGTCGTTGACCACTTCGACGCGCAGCCGGTCGATGTAGGGGAGCTGGTTGCCGGCCGGATCGATGGCCCAGAAATAGGGGTTGCGCTCCAACAGCGAATAGGTGGCGGTGATATCGACCACGCCCCACGACCGCATGGTGGGCAGATCGAAATCCTTCTGGCCGAAGTCGCCGCTGTCGGAGTGCGAGCGAAATGCCTGCAGCCACGACTCGAAGCCCTCCTCCTTGGCCAGGGCTTCCGCGTCGTCGTTGTACTTGGGGTGATACTGGGACAGGTAGTGCTTGGCGTAGCGGAACGGGTACCAGCCGCCCCAGAACTCGACCCAGCCCATGAACGTGGGGTTGGGACGCGTGAACGTCATGCGGGCGGTGTAGTCATCCACCTTCTCGACCGAGGCGACCGGGCCGAAGTTGCTCTGATCCCAGCCGGCGTAGTCGGGATGCCAGAAGAACTCACCCCAGAACTCCACGTCGTCCGCGGTGTGCGGGTGCCCGTCCGACCACTTGGCGCCGCGGCGCAGGTACATGGTGAAGGTCAGGCCGTCGTCGGAGATGTCCCAGCCCTTGTAGCCGTACGGGACGTTCTCATGCGGCGAGCCGGGACCGCGGTTGGCGGTCTGGATCACCCCCGCCAGCCCCCGGATCGGCGTGAAGTCGTTGTAGCCGGGGCCCAGCGACGCGGTACGCAGGGTGCCGCCGTAGGTACCGATCTCGTCGAACGGGTTGATCACCAGCGGCTCCTCGGAGATGCGCTCCTCGACCGGCGGCAACTCGCCGTTGGCGACCATCACCGCCAGCATCGGCGCCTCACCGAAACTGGTGATGCGGTTGCCGGTGTCCTGCTCGTAGTCGGCCAGCGTCGCCCACACCCAGGTGCCGGAGTCGATGGCGGCCTGCACCTCGGCGGACGCGGCCATGCCGCCGCCGCTCGCCGCCGCCGAGCCCTCCTCCTGGCCGGCCGCCCCGGCCAGCGCCACCGGCAGGCAAAGTGCCACGGCCAGTGCCAACCATCTCGTATACGTCATGAGAGGATCCTCCTGCCCAGGTCCGAAACTGTCGGCCACGGGGGACGATGCCTGGGTCTTGTTTTCATCGTCTTCCGCGTCATGGAGTGACCGTGCCGACATCACAAAGTCTGAAACCACTCCGCCCACTGCCGCACAGCGGCGCGGCCGGTTGGGCTCCGATCCATCACTTTAGCCCCACTCGGGGGCGCCGTCAAACCGGCAACTAATCGCTCCGATTCTCCGAACGCTCGCAGCCTTTGCCGTGCGCGAAGCATGCAGCCGCGGCCGCGTTGCACGCGGCGTGCGGGACCGGTATGGTGGACGCGATATGGATCTGCAGCCGTTCCGCGTCTCCAACGACGCGCTGGCCGACCCGGCGGAGTTGCGCCGGCGTTTCGAAGAAGAAGGCTACCTGTTCCTGCGCAAGCTGCAGGATCCCGACAAGCTGTGGCAGCTCCGCCTCGACATCCTGGAATCACTCAGGGCAGCGAGCGACTGGATCGTGCCCGGCAGCAAGCTGGAACAGGGGCGGGTGGACCCGGCCAAGGCGATCACGGAGGGGAACCGCGAGTACTCGCGCATTTATTCGCATGTGCAGAAGCTGCGTTCGATGCACGCGTCCGGACACTGGCCGGAGGTGGTGGACCTCGTGGGCACGGTCATCGACGGCCCGGTGCTGCCGCATCCGATGAAGATCACCCGGCTGTGGTTCCCGAAGTACACCGAGCACACCACGCCGTTCCACCAGGATTTCGTCCACTTCCAGAGCAACCTGGAGGTGATCTCGGTGTGGACACCGGTGGGCGACTGCCCGTTGGAACTGGGTCCGCTGGCGGTGGTGGAGGGCTCCCACAAGGTGGGTAAGGTGGTGGATCACCACTTCTCGCTCGGCGCGGGCGGCCAGAGGGTGACCCGGCCCGAGGAGCGCGGCATCCCGCGCTGCAGCGACTTCGAGATCGGCGATACGCTGATCTTCGGCTGCCTGATGGTGCACGGCGCCATGCCCAACCTGACCGAGGATCGGCTGCGCATCTCCCTGGACAACCGCTACCAGCTCGACGGCCTGCCGGTATCCGAGAACCAGCTCAAGCCGCACCTGGTCGACGGCCTCACCTGGGACACGGTGTACGAGGGCTGGCCGGAGGATGACCCGCTGCAATACTACTGGCGGTCTTCGCAGTTCAAGGTGATCGCGCAGGATACGCGGTTCGGCGAAGTGGCGTTCGCGGAGGCGCTGGAGCTGGCCGAGCAGGGTGACGGGCACGCCCTGATAGCCCTCAAGCGGGCGGTCGCCAACAGCCCCAATGCCGAGGCGGCCGCGAAAGCGCAACGGGTGCTGGACAAGATCGGCGTTCTGGAGACCGCGCCCGGCGCGTGAGCAGTTCGCTGCGGCGGCCCCGGCGGCCCAACATCCTGTGGCTGTGCACCGACCAGCAGCGCTACGACACGCTCGGCGCGCAGGGCAACTGCCACGTGCGCACGCCACGGCTGGACGAGCTGTGGCGCTCGGGCACCGCGTTCACCCACGCCTACTGCCAGAGCCCGATCTGCACGCCGAGCCGGGCCAGCTTCCTGACCGGCACCTACCCGAGCACCTGCCACAACACGCGCAACGGCAACGACACGTTCGTGGGCCGCTTCCCGCTGGTGACGCGGCTGCTCGCCGACGCCGGCTATGACTGCGGGCTGATCGGCAAGCTGCACTTGGCCAGCGCCTACGGGCGCATCGAGCCGCGCGCCGACGACGGCTACCGCTCCTGGCGCTACAGCCACGGGCCGCGCGACGACTGGCCGGTGGGCCACGACTACGCCGACTGGGTACGGCAGCACGGCTCCGTGCTCGGTGAACTGATCAAGGACCCCGCCGGCGTGCCGGCGCCGCTGCACCAGACCACCTGGGCCGCCGAGCGCACCATCGAATTCATCACCGAGCAGCGCGCCGCCGACACGCCGTGGCTGGCGTGCGTGAACATCTACGATCCGCATCCGCCGTTCAACCCGCCGCGGGAGTACCGCGACCGCTACCATCCGGCCGCCATGCCGGGGCCGCTGTTTCGCGCCAGCGACCTCGCCCAGCAGGAGCGGCTGGCGGCGGTCGACTTCCAGTCCCGGGGCCGGCCGCCGGACGACCTGGACATCCGCAGCCCGGTGATTCCCGAGTCGCCCGGCCGGGCCGGCGCCGCCGGGGCGGGTGCGCCGGCCGGTGGCCGATCCGCCATGCTGGCGCACGCCGCCGCGCGCGACGCCCGCACCCTGCAGGCGGCCTACTACGCCATGATCGAACTGATCGACGACCAGGTGGGGCGCGTGCTCAATGCCCTGCGCGACTCCGGCCAGGCGGACGACACGCTGGTGATCTTCACCAGCGACCACGGCGAGATGCTCGGCGACCACGGCCTGATCCAGAAAGGCTGCCGCTTCTACGAGGGGCTGGTGCGGGTGCCGCTGATGCTGTCCTGGCCCGGCAGGATACTCGCCAGACAGCAGAGCGATGCCCTCGTGGAGCTCACCGACTTGGCGCCCACCCTGCTGGAGGCGGCCGGCAAGCAGGTGCCGGAGTGGATGCAGGGCCGCTCGCTGCTGCCGATGAGCAGCGGCGCCGCCCCGCTCGACCGCCACCGGGACGCGGTGTGGTGCGAGTACTTCGATGCGCTCGACGCGCCCGACGCCACCCGCGCCACGATGTACCGGCGCGGGCGCTACAAGCTGGTGGTGTACCACGGCCACGGTCTGGGCGAGCTGTACGACCTGGAGCGCGACGCAGGCGAATTCGACAACCTGTGGGACGACCCGCGGCATGCCGCGCTGAAGGCCGACCTGCTGCTGGACAGCTACGCCGCCGCCATGGCCGCCGTCGACGTGGGCACCAGGCGCGTCGGCCCGATGTAACGCGGCGCATGGCTCGGGTGATCGACCGCGACGAGGTGCGGCGCCTGCTGGCGGCCGACGATGCGGTGCTGATCGAGGTGATGCCGGACGAGGAGTTCCGGCGCCGCCACATCGCCGGCGCCGTGAACATCCCGCTGGAGCGGATCGGCGCCACCTGCCGGGCACGCTACCGGCCCGACCGGCAACTCATCCTGTACTGCGCGGACCAGGCGTGCGCGGCCAGCGACCTGGCCGCCCGCAAGCTGGCCTTCTTCGGGTTCCGGCGCGTACTCGAATACGGCGCCGGCAAGCAGGACTGGCAGGACGCCGGCCTGCCGATGGCCTCCGGCCCCTGACCCGGTGAGCGTGATCAGGTGAGCGCGCCACCCGACATCGTGTGGGTGAACTGCGACCAGCTCCGCTGGGACGCGGTCGGGTACGCCGGCAGCGGCGTGGTGCACACCCCGAACCTCGACCGCCTGGCGGCGCGCGGGGTGTGGTTCGAAAACGCCTACTGCGCCTCCCCGCTGTGCTCGCCGGCGCGCGCGAGTTGGCTCACCGGCACCTATCCCCACAGCCACCGGCTGTGCAACAATTACGCCCCCTCGCGCGAGGGGATCGAAGGGTGCTCGCTGTCCGACGGGGTGGCGACCATCGCCGATCTGCTGAAGGAGCGCGGCTACCGGTGCGGCAACGTGGGAGTGTGGCACCTGAGCGACGATGCCGTCCCCGCGCACGGGTTCACCGACCACTGGTGCTGCTTCAGCTACATCTACGAGAATCTGCCCGGCCCCTTCTTCGGCTACCTGGAGGATCTCGGCATCGCCAACCCGTACGCCCTGGATGCGCCCGGAATGTTCCGCTACGGCCGCGAGATGCCGCTCGGCGTGTTGACCGATCCGCGCCAGCAGCGCACCACCTGGACGGTCGACCAGGCGCTCGGCGTTCTGGAACACGATCGCGCCGAGCCGTTGTTCCTGCTCGTGGGCATCAAGGATCCGCACCCGCCGATCATCCCGCCGCGGGAACTGCTGGCCCACTATCCGCTCGAGCGCCTGCCGTTCCCCGGCAACTTCCACGATCCGCTGGACGGGAAGCCGCCCTCGCAAACGCGGCGCCGCTGCCGCATCCCGCCCGGCTCGATCACGGTCGAGGAGTTCCGTACCGTGATCCGCTACTACTACGCGCTCGTCACCCACATCGACCAGCAGATCGGGCGGCTGATCGCGGCGCTCGAACGGATCGGGCGCTTCGACCGCACCATCTTCGTAGTGAACAGCGACCACGGCGAGATGCTCGGCAACCACGGCTTCGTGGAGAAGGCGCTCATGTACGAGGAGTCGGTGCGCGTGCCGTGCCTGCTGTCGTGGCCTCGAGCCATTCCCGCCGGCCAGCGGGTGACGGTCCCGCTGGGCGGGGTGGATCTGGTCCCTACCCTGCTCGACCTCGCCGGGGCTCCGTTGCCGGACGCGCTGGAGGGCCGGTCGGTGGCGCACGCTATCACGACCGGCACCGCCCCCGAACCAGCGCCCGTGTTCGCGGAGGTTGCCAGCGCCGCGGCGATTTATGAGGGAGACCGCGACCCGGCACAGTACGCCGCGCACGTCATGGTACTGGCGGACGACTGGAAGTATGTATGGAACCGCTTCGAGGGCGACGAACTGTACGATCTCGCCGCCGACCCGGCGGAGATGGACAACCGGGCCGCCTCGCCACCCTGCGCGCAGCGCGGGGCTGAGATGCGGCGACTGATCGTGGCCATGCTGGAGCGCAACGGCCCCGGCCCGTTCGCCTGGTGTCGCCAGGCTGAGATTGCAGGAGGATAACAACGTGAGCCACTTCCCCACTACGACGGTGCAGGACCCGGCGGTGCCGATGATCGCGCTGCCGGCGCGATTCCGCTCGCGGCGCCAAGTGACCAACGTGCGCCCGGAAGCGATCCCGGAGAGCAACTGTGTCGACATTCTGGACGTTGCCGGGCCGGGTGCCGTGCGCCACATCTGGCTGCTGCACGGCACCGGCCGGCGGCTGGAGATCACCGTCGACGGCGCCACCGAGCCGCAGGTGGACGTGCCGTTCGACCCCTTCTTCGGCGTCATGCACGACCTGAAGCCGTACCCGATCGACTGCGCCGCCTACACGGTGCTGCCCAACTTCCACACGCCCGGCGTGCCGGGCACCCCCGGCTACAACCTGTTTCTGCCGATCCCGTTCAGCCGCTCGTGCCGCATCAGGCTGCACCTGCCGCCCGGCCTGGAGCAGCGCGCGGTGTCGACCATGGTGGACTGGCAGGAGTATGACGCCGGCACCGATCTGACCCCGTTCCGCCTCGGCGCCGAACATCACCGCTACCTGCCGGCGCCGCCGCGCAACCGCGCCTATCGCATCGCCGACGTAACCGGCAGCGGCTTTATCGCCGGCGTGGTGCTCGGCGCCCGACAGCGCAACCACACCGACATGGTGTACCACACCGGCGGCATGTCGATTCTGATCGACGGCGAGGACGATCCGCACGTGATCCGCGGCATCAACATGGAAGACGACTTCGGTTATTCGTGGGGGTTTCACGAGCGGCAGTCGCGCTGGATCGGCTCGCCCTACCACCGGCGGCGGGGCCGCAACGATCAGGACGGCGTGATCTACCGCTTCTTCGGTCCCGATCCGATCGCCTTCCGTTCCTCGATCTCGCTGCGCTGCGGGTCGCGCGACGACGATATCGAGACGGTGGCGTACTACTATCAGGTTGCCGGTTTGGAAGCTGGCGTGGCGCCGGTGCTGACTGCCGAGCGCTGGCTGGTGACCGGTTTCTACGACGGCGGCGGCGACTGGCAGCGGTTCTCCGCCGCCGAAGAGCCCGAGACGATTCCCGCCGACCGCTGGCGCGACCACTTCACCGACCGCCCGGGGTTCATCCGGGAGCTGCCCGCCAACCGCGGCTGGATCGACTTTCGCTTCTCCGGCATCGATCCGGCGCTCACCGGCAGTAACTTCGTGAACCGCTCGATGTACGCGGCCGGCGCCCTGCACTGCCCGCGTGCGCGGCAGGCGACGCTACGGATCTCGTGCGACGACTGGCTGATCGCGTGGCTGAACGGGACGCGTGTCGCGACCCTGCGCCACGAAGCGGAATTTCAGACGGCGCGCATTCCGGTGACCCTCAACGAAGGGCGCAACACGATTCTGATCAAGAACAACAACCTGCATCACTCGCACGGCGCCTGGGTCGCCAACCTGATCGTCGAGGAGGGTTAGCTGGCTGGCTCAGGCCGGCGCGACCGGCTCCAGCCACTCGGTCGACTCGCCGAGGTTGATCGCGATGTGGGTCATCGGCCCGTCCGCCGCGGCGCCATGCCAGTGCTTCTCGCCCGGCTCGAAGCGCACCACGTCGCCGGCCTCCGCCACCTCGGGCGCGCCGCCCCAGGTCTGAATCGCACAGCGTCCCTCCACCACATACAGGATCTGTACGTCGCTATGGGTGTGCCAGTTGGTGCCGGCGCCGGGCTCGAACGCCACCCGGTAGACGCGGCCGGCGGCATCGGGGTCGGAGGCGAGAAAGCGCTGCAGGGTGGCGGCGCCCGTAAAGTGGTCCGCCTCCGCGTCCTCGACGGCGCGGCCGGCGGCGGCAAGCAATTCCATGCCGCCGATGGTCCGCCGCCGGCCCCCGCCCGTCAAGCGGCAACGACAAGAAGCCATTGATACATTAGTTTGAGGAAGGAAATCCAATGAGTTCGTGGGCATCCACCGACCGGCACAAGCCTGCTACCTCCAAAGTCGCCACCAGGCGATCCGGAGGCGACTCCCATGTGCGACTCGACACCCAGGACGCGAGCCCCATCGCTGCACTGGACCAGTCGGTTCTCGTGGGTGGGTGTGCGAGCGAGGCTATGGAATTGCTGCCAGATCGGAGCATCCAGACGGTCGTCACGTCGCCGCCTTACTGGTCTCTTCGCGATTACGAAGTAGATCGACAGATCGGTCGCGACGATGCGTTGAACGAATACCTGAAAAGCATCGTGGAGATGTTCGGAAAGCTCCGCCGGGTACTCACCGACGATGGAACCGTATGGCTCAACGTCGGTGACGCCTATACGTCTGGGAATCGTCGCTATCGAGCGCCGGATCGAAAGAATCGGGCTCGTGCCATGTCGGTGCGGCCGGTGACTCCTCAAGGTCTCAAACCCAAGGATCTGATCGGACTGCCGTGGCGACTCGCTTTCGCGCTTCAGGACGCGGGTTGGTGGGTTCGTTCCGAGGTCATATGGAACAAGACGAACGCGCATCCTGAGTCGGTTCGGGATCGACCGACGAAAGCGCACGAGACGGTGTTTCTGCTCTCCAAGAGTCAGGACTACTACTACGACATCGACATCGTTCGCGGTCCTAACGGACGTCGGCTGAGAACGGTTTGGGACATCCCGACAGAGCCGCAGCGGCGCAATGGTGTAGATGATGATCATCCGGCGATGATGCCGATGACGCTGGCACGGAGATGCGTGGCGATAACCAGTCGTCCCCATGACGTCGTGCTCGACCCTTACGCAGGCTCCGGAACGACGCTGCTTGCGGCTCGCGATCTCGGAAGAAAATGGGTTGGCGTGGAGTTGAACCCGACGTTCGTCGACCTGATCGAGCGCCGTATCAGCGCGAACACACCAAACCTGTTCGCGGCAGCTGATCCGGCCGGGCTCTATGGCATCTGATCAGCACCAACTGCTTCTATCCGCCTGCATTGTCCATGCCGAGTGGGATCTGGCGGAGTCAGCCAAGTAATCTGAGTTGGGGCCGGGCGTTCAGAAGCGGTCGGCGCGGAACAGGGACAGGTCGAGTGAGGGCGGCTCGCCGAGCACGACTTCGGCGGCCGCGCGGCCGGTGGCCGGGCCGAGGGAGACGCCGATCATGCCGTGGCCGGTGGCCAGCACCAGGTTGTCGAGGCCGCGTGGGCGGCCCAGGATCGGCAACGAGTCGGCCGACAGCGGGCGCATGCCGCGCCAGATCTCCAGTACCTCCAGCTCTTCCATGCCGGCGAGGTAGCGCGGCACGGCGCGGCGTACCGCGGCCACCCGGCGCAGGTTGACGCTGCGGTCGTCGCCGGCCAGCTCCAGGGTGCCGCCCATGCGCATGCGGTCGGCCCCGAACGGGGTGATCACCACGCGTTCGTCGTGCAGGTGCAGGGGGATGTCGGGGCAGGTTGCGGGCCGGCGGACGGTGATGCTGTAGCCCTTGGCCGGCTGCACCGGAATGCGCAGCCCGGCGTCGCGCCCGAGGCGGGGGCTCAGCGAGCCGGTGGCGAGCACCACCGTGCGCGGGTGCATGGTGCCGAGGCTGGTGTGCACGGCACGCACTGCCGCGCCGCGCCGCTCCAGGCCGAATACGGTGGCGTGCTGGTGGATCACTGCGCCGTGCTCGGTGGCGGCCGCGGCCAGGGCGCGCACGAAGCGGTCGGGAATGATGCGTCCGTCACCGCGGTAGTGCACGGCGCCGACCACCGACGGCAGCAGGCCGGGCACCAGGGTACGCAACTCAGCCGGCTCCACCACGGCGACATCGATGCCGTCCTCCTGCTCGGCGCGCACCGTGGCGACCGCCTCGTGCCAGCTTCGTTCGCCGCGGTACAGGAACAGGCCTCCCTTGCGTTCGAAGTTCACTTCCGCGGGGAGCTCGGCAGCAAGCTCGGCGAACAGTTCCAGGCTGGCCATCTGCCAGCGGCGCAGGATCGGCTCCGCCGCGGCACAGCGTTCGGCCGTGCAGGCGGCGCGGAAGCGCAACAGCCAGTGGGCCAGATCGGCGCTCAGGCGCGGCTTGATGTACAGCGGACTCTCGGGGTTGAACAGCCAGCGCAGGCCGCGGCTGATCACGCTCGGCGAGGCCACCGGCGTGGAGTGGCTCGGCACCAGCAGCCCGATGTTGCCGTACGAGCTGGCCATCGGTCCGCCAACCTGGTGTTCCTCGAGCAGCGTCACCGCCGCGCCGCCGCGCGCCAGAAAGTACGCGGTGCACACGCCGATAATGCCGCCGCCGACCACCAGTACGTCAGGCTCAGCCACTCACCGTTCCTTGAATTCGCTCGCTGCCCGCCGCCGCGCTCGTCACAGCGGACACTTGTCGTCCGCGATGCCCCTTGATCCGCGAATGACGGCCCGCCGGCAATGAGTGTCCATCGGTTCCCATCGACTCCGGCGCCATCCTATCCCGCTCGCGCCAGCCACGTCATGGCACACCGCCGCCGGATGCGGGCATACTGCCGCCGTGGACACACTGGCGGGGAACACCAACATGTACGGCGGCTTCATCGTCGACCCGCGGCACCTGCCGCACGATCCCGAGCAGTTCGCGAGCCGGCTCGACAACAGCCTGACGGCGTGGCGGGAAGCGGACTGCAAGCTGATATGGCTGGAACTGCCGCGTTCCGCCGCGGCCCTGGTACCGATCGCGGTCAGCGTCGGGTTCTCGTTTCATCACGCCGAGCCGGACATGGTGATGATGACCCTGCCAATGCAGGCCGACGCCTTCATCCCGCACTACGCCACCCACAACGTCGGCGGCGGCGGGGTGGTGATCGACGACCGGCGCCGGTTGCTGGTGGTCAACGAGCGCTACCGGCGCGACCGCAGCAAGCCGTATTACAAGCTGCCCGGCGGCTCGCTCGACCCGCAGGAAGACCTGGCCGAGGCGGTGGTGCGCGAGGTGGCCGAGGAGACCGGGGTGCGGTGCGAGTTCCAGGGCGTGGTGTCGATCCGCCACCGCCACCAGTTCCGCTTCGGGCGCTCCGACTTCTACATCGTGTGCCGGCTGCGCCCGCTGACCAGCGAGTTGCGCCGCGACCCGCGCGAAATCGAAGAGTGCCGCTGGATGCCGGTCGAGGAGTATTTCAGCTCACCCTACGTGGGCCTGTTCAACCGCACCATCGTGCGCCAGTCGCTGGCCGACGCGGCGCTGATCCCGGTGAGCCTTGAAGAGGCGCAGGACTACGAGTTCTTCGGCCCGTCAGACGGCGTCACCGGCCGCGGCGAACAAGCCGGCCGCGGTTAGCGGAGGCTTGGGTTAGCGGAGCCGGGCGCCGCGGTAGTCGGCCTGCGGGGTCGGCACCGAGTTCAACGCGTCGTCCACCACCGACACGTCGGAAACGCCGCGCACCCAGTATTCCGGCTGCAGCAGCAGGCGATGCGCCAGGGCGATGCGGGCCACGCCCTTGACGTCCTCGGGGGTCGCGAAGTCGCGGTTGTCGAGCACCGCCGCCGCGCGCGCCAGCTTGAACACCGCGAACACGCCGCGCGGTGAGGCACCCACCTCGGTGCGGTTGTCCTCCCGCGTGGCGCGCGCCAGATCGACGATGTACTTGCCGATCGCCTCGCTCACATGCACCTCCTCAAGGGCGCGCTGCATCGCCAACAGGTCCTGATGGGACACCACCGGCTGCAGGGATACGGTGTCCTGCTTGCGCTGCTGGCGGCGCAGCAGGATCTCCAGCTCCTGCTCGGCGTCCGGGTAGCCGACGCTGATGCGCATGATGAAGCGGTCGAGCTGCGCTTCCGGCAGCGGGTAGGTGCCTTCGAACTCCACTGGATTCTGCGTCGCGATCACGATAAACGGCGGGTCGAGCGGAAAGCGCTCGCCCTCGACGGTTACCTGGCGCTCCTGCATCGCTTCGAGCAGCGCCGACTGCGTCTTCGGAGTGGCGCGATTGATCTCGTCGCCGAGCAGCAGATTGGCGAACAGCGGCCCGCGCCGGAACTCGAACTGCGCCTCGCGCTGGTTGTAGATGTAGCCGCCGGTGATCTCGCCCGGCAGCAGGTCGGGGGTGAACTGGATGCGGCTGTACGCGATGTCGAGCACCTCGGAGAATGAGTGGGCTATCAGCGTCTTGGCGAGACCGGGGTTGTCCTGGATCAGGATGTGGCCGTCGGAGAGGATGCCCATCAGCACCTGCCGGAGCACCCCATCCTTGCCTACGATCACCTGCGCCACGGCGTCGATCACCCGTTTTGCCAAGTCGCCTACCTGCCGGAGATGCATTGTCTGTAGCACTGTCTGTAATCGCTCCCGCGCAGCGACCGGGATCCACCGCGCCAGCGCCGGATCTGGCCTGACGCGCGGCGCTTTCGTTCCGCGGGCTGTCGCCCGCGTAAGCTACCATGAAACCGGTACCGCGGTGCGTACACGCGCTTTGACACCGAGGTAAGCGCGTGTTGTAATGCCGCCCGGCATGGAGCATCAGGTGGGATTCGCTAAACCGACGGCGCGCGCATGATCAGCGTGGAACAACTGCTGCGCTACGCCCGCCGGCTGCCGCTGATCGGCCCGCAGGTCGGACGGCGGCGGATCCTGCCGTTGGCGACCGCGGCGCTGCTGGCCTGTACCGCGCTGGTGATCGCGGTGACGGTCCTGCCGCGCCTCGACCCGCTTGCCGCGGCCGGCGCCGGCGGCATCGCCATGATCCCGCGCCTGGGCGGCGCCGGCACCACCCTGCTGGTGGTCCTGCTCGCGGTTGCGACCCTGGGTCTCGGCGCACTGGCCATGGCGTACCTGATCGTCGCCCTCGGCGGCAGTCGCAACCGCTACGCGCGCGGCAACGCCCTGCCGTGGCGCATCATCATCATGATCGTGGTCGGCATGCTGGTGTTCTACTTTCTGGTGGCGCTGGTGTTGTCGTTCCTGGCGATGCCCGACGAAGCGGAGCAGCGTGTGCCGCTGGCGGAAGGCGACGGCGAGGAGGCCGAAGAGGAAGAGGTGGAGCCGCTGCCGGAGCCGGTGGATGATCCGCTCACCGCGGCCACCCGCGCCCGGCGCTCGCGAATCATCCTGTTGAGCCTGCTGGCGGTGGGCTTCGCCGCCGCGGCCTACTTTGCCATACGCCTCATGCGCGCCACGCCGGAGGCGGAGCCGGTCGAGGAAAAGCTGTCCGAGGAACTGCGCCGGGACCTGGCGGCGGCCACCGAGCTGGCGATCGCGGAACTTGAGGCCGAACAGGACTTTCGGCGCGCCGTGATCGGCTGCTGGGCGTACCTGGAGATGGCCCTGGCGCGCCACGAGCATCCGCGCGCGGCGCATCACACGCCGCTGGAGTACACCCGCGCCCTGGTGCTCGACCTGCCGGCGCTGCCGGCGCACGCCCTGCTGCAGCTCGCCGTGCGCTATGAAGTGGCGCGCTTCAGCGAACACGCCATTTCCCGCGCCGACCGCGACACCGCGCTGCATTCCCTGCACGACATTCGCCGCAACCTGCAGGCGGCATGAGCGACTCCCCCGAGCACGGTCTGAAACCGCCGCCCTACGGCCGGCGCAGCGCCATCGCACTGCTGGTGGCTGCCGCCGGCTTGCTGGTATGGGCGTTCACCGCCGGCGACGATCCCGCGCTGCGCACCACCGCGGTCGCCGGCGTGGTCGCCCTGACCATCGTCGGCATCACTATTCGCTTCGCGCACCGCACCATCCGCGAGCAGCGCCGCGCCGCGGCCGGCGAGGACGCCAGCGAGGCGCAGAGACGCGCCGCGGACGCCGGCAGCGCAGCGCCACCCGACTCCTACCAGGAACTGCTCCATCAACTCGACGCCGCCTCGCGCAGCCCCTCGTATCTGCGCTCGGTGGTGGTGCCGCGGCTGGAGAAGATCCTGGCCGGCAAGCTGCCGGGTCCGGCCGCCACCGAGGTGGGCGCCGATCTGCACCGGCTGGCGGCCTCGACGCGCGACCGGCACCGGCTGCTGAGCTGGCTGCTGAGTGACCGCCGTGCCAACGCGATCGCCCTCGCCGCCGTGGCGCGCAAGCTGGCGAGCCTGCCGTGAGCCGCGCACCGGTGAAACGCTACAGCGGGCGTCTCACCCTGTACTTCATCATCACCACCGGCGCCGTACTGGCGGCGGTGATCATCGGCCGCCTGGAGCCGCTGGTGGCGGTGGCGCCGTTCGCGGCGGCGATCCTGGCCGCGCTGTTCACCGAGGGCGCCCCTCAGGTGCGCACCCGCTACGAGGTGACCCAGGGTTCGGTGCACGAGGATGAGCCGGTGGACGTGCACATCGAGGTGCAACCGGATGCCGACGTGGGCGTGCTGGAGCTGATCGATCCGCTGCCCGAGTGGGCCCAGGTGACCACCGGCAGCAACCGCATAGTGCGGCCGCTGTACGCCGGCAGCGCCGAGCGGTTCCACTACCGGGTGCAATTCCAGCGCCGCGCGCGGCTCGCCCTGGGCGGCCTGCAGCAGCGCTGGCACGACGCCTCCGCCCTGGTGCGCTGGGAACTGACCGATGCGCCGCGCTGCGAGCTCACCGTGCGCCCGCGCACCACGCCGATCGCCCACCCGGTGCGGCCGGTGCGCACCCAGGTGTACATGGGCAACTATCCGGCCCCCACCATCGGCGAGGGCCTGGAGATCACCGAACTGCGCCCACATGTGCCGGGCGACCGGCTGCGCAGCATCAACTGGCGTGCGTCGCTGCGCATGGGTGCCCTGCACGTCAACGAGTTCGCGCCGGAACGCAACGCCGACATCGTGCTGTTGCTCGACACGTTCGCCGACGCGGGCCCGCCGGGGGCACGGCTGCTCGATACGGCGACGCGCATCGCCGCCAGCCTCGCCGACCACTTTCTGGCCACGCGCAACCGGGTCGGACTGATCGAGCTGAGCGGCATCCTGAAGTGGGTGATCCCGGCCAGCGGCCTCCGGCAACGCTACCGGCTGCTGGAGAACCTCACTGACGTCGCGGTGCGGCGCAGCTACGTGGGCCAGAACCTGCGCACCATTCCAAGCCGCATCCTGCCGGCGCGGGCGTTCATCATCGCCATCTCCGGGCTGATCGACGCACGCTTCGCATTCGCGGCCGGCGACCTGCACGCGCGCGGCTTCACCGTGGTGCTGGTGGCGCTCGACGCGGCCGCCGCCGCCGAGGAGGCGGAGCGGCTTCACCGGCGCGACGCGCGCGGCCGCCTGCTGAGCTCGGCGGCCGCCTCGCTGTGGCGGCTGGAGCTCGACGAGCGGCTGCGCAGTCTGCAGCACGCCGGGCTGCCGGTGGTGCCGTGCGCCACCGATACGCCGCCGGAGCTGGTAGCGCGCGGCATCGACAGCCTGCGCCGCGCCACCGCGGGGACGGTTGCGGCAGCGGGGCGCGGTGGCGCCGCGTAGCGCCGCGGCAGGGCGCCGATGATCCGCGGCCTGGTGCTGTTCCTGCCGCTGCTGGTGGCGCTGTACGTGCTGAGCATCGATGCCTCCGGCGGCGTCGCGGTGCTGCTGACGGCGGCGGTCGCGGCCTCCCTCGCCGGCGCCGCGGTGCGCCGCTACCGCCTGCTGGCGGGCGGTGCGGCGCTGCTGTTGCCGGCCTACTGGGGAGCGGTGCTGGCGGCCGGGCGCGGGCCCGATTTCTGGGGCGCGCTCGGCGTCGGCATCGCCGTGTTCCTGCTCCTGGAGCTCGGCTACGACTGGGTGGCGCTGTTCGGGCGCGCCGTGCGCTTCGCGGAGTACGCGCCGCGCTGGCGCCACCTGGTGCGCAGTTGCGGCCTCGGCGCCGCCGGCGCCTACCTCGTTGCCCTGCTGGCGGTGAACCTGACGCCGCGCCTTGCCGGTGCCGACACCACCGCACTGTTCCTGCTGGCCGCGGCCGCCGCGGCCGCCACGGCGATCATTCTGGTCAGCCTGCTGCGATTGTGGCTGCGCCGTCTCGCGGAGCCGCCCCCTTAACTGGGGGGAGAGGCCGCGGCGCCGCTCGCCGCGGAGGCGTACACGGCGTCCATCAACTCGCTGTAGATCACCCCGTTGCGTGGACTGGTCACCGGTTCGGCGCGGCCGAGCACCGCGTCGATGAAGTTCCCGATCGGCGAGGTGGCACCGCCCGGCAGTTCGGGTTCGATCTCGCCGTCGGCGTCGAATACGCGGATCCAGGAACCGGTCCAGCCGTCGATCTCGACGCGGCCGTGCTCGAAGATGAACACCAGCCCGGCGCCGGCGCTGGCGCAGTTGCCGCTGACCGTGATGCTGGCCATCACGCCGTTGGCGAAGCGCACCGCCAGCACGCTGTTGATGTCTACCGGGGTGCCCTGGTTGTCCATGAACGCGAACACCCGCTCGGGGGACGACTCGACCGTCCACACCACGCTGTTGAGCAGGTGCGAGCCGCTGTCGTACGCCTGGCCGCCGCCGGACAGCGCCGGATCCTGGCGCCATGTTCCGGTATTGGGGGCGCGCCAGTTCTGCGACAGAAAGCCATCGACCAGTTCCAGCTTGCCGAGCCTGCCGGAGCGAACTACGTCGCGCAAGTAACGGAATGCCGGCGTGCTCGGGGTGTTGTAGCCGACCACCAGGGTGCGCCCGGAAGCCGCCACCAGCCGCTCCAGCTCGCGCGCCTGAGCAGTGTCGGTCACCATCGGCTTCTCCATGAATATGTGGCAGCCGGCTGCTATCGCCTGCTTGCCGTGCTCGAAGTGGGCCGTGTGCGGGGTGGAGATCACCACCGCGTCGAGCGACGCTTCCCGGAACATGGCCGCGGCATCCACGTATGCCGGCGGCGCCGCGGCGCCGGCCAGCGCCTCGCGCAGATTGTCCTCCACCCAGCGCCCGATGAGGCCGGTATCGACATCGCACAGTGCCGCCAGCTCGGCGTCGGGATGCTCCAGAATCCGCGTGGCGTGACGGCGCGACATGCGCCCGCAGCCGAGAATGCCCACTCGTATAGCCAATCCAATCCTCCTTGACGGGCGCTGCGCGCGCAGACGCCGCGCGGCCGCCGCGGGCACCTTACCGAATTGGCGACGCGGAAGTAACCCGGTGTCTCCGGCGCCGGCGCCGCTGTTTGCCGGTGGCGGCGGTGGCGGCGGCGATTGCCGGCCGCGCGCGACTCATCTACATTTCCTTGCGGCTATGAGACAATGGGTTTTGAGCGATCATGCCGCGGGTGTCTGGGTTGCGGCGGTGGATCTCGGGCCGGCGGAGTTGGGCCTGCCCGGCTGCCGGGTCAGCAAGCGGCGTCTACGGGGTGGGTTGAGCGACGGCATCGACCTCATTCAGGTGACCTGCGGCGAGCTGACCTTCGCGATTCTTCCCACCCGCGGCATGGGCCTGTGGCGCGGCACGTTCCGCGGCCTCGACCTGGGCTGGCAGGCCCCGGTGCACGGCCCGGTGCATCCCGCCTACGTGGTGTCCGGGGAGCGCGGCGGGCTGGGCTGGCTGCGCGGCTTCGACGAGTGGGTGGTGCGCTGCGGCCTGGACAGCAACGGCGCGCCGGGGCCGGACACCGTGCTGGACAACAACGGCAATCCGATCACCGTCCGGCTCGACCTGCACGGCAGGATCGCCAACACGCCGGCGCACTACGTGTCGGTGACCGCCGACCCGGCGCAGGAGGTGCTGCAGGTCACCGGCCACGTCGCCGAGAGCGCGCTGTTCCATCCCCTGCTGGAGCTGCAGACCACCATTTCGGTGACCCCCGGCTCGTCGCGCATCACCGTCGCCGACTCGGTGATCAACCGGCAGGCGACCCCGGCCGAACTGGAACTGCTCTACCACTGCAACTTCGGCCCGCCGTTCCTGACCGAAGGCAGCCGCGTCGCCGTGCCCTACCACGCCATGGCGCCGCGTGACGCGCGCGCCTCCGACGGACTGGGCGACGATCCGGACACCGGGGCCGCCCGCGCCGCTGCCTGTATGGCGCCCACCGCCGGCTACATCGAGCAGTGCTACTTCTTCCGTCCGGCGGCGCTGCCGGGTGACGGCGCTTCCCTGGCCGCGCTCTTCGCCCCCGACAACCGGCATGCGGCGGTGGTACGGTTCGACTGCCGGCAGTTGCCGTGCCTGACCCTGTGGAAAAACACCGCCGCCACCGCGCAGGGATACGTGATCGGGATCGAGCCGGCCACCAACTATCCCAACACGCGGGCAGTCGAGCGCGCCGCCGGCCGGGTCGTCAACCTGGAACCGGAGGCCCGCTACGAGGCGCAGATCATGCTGGAGGTGGCGCTCGGCGAAGAGGAAGTCGCCGCCGTGGCGGCCGCGATCGGGCAGATTCATGACACCGCGTCTGGAACCACTCACCTGCAGCCGCATGCGGACTTCGGGGCGGTATGAGCGCTCCCCTCGGCCCGCTCAGCCACCGGTCTTGACGGCCGTGCCCCCTGCCCGCCACCCTAACCGAAGGATGTCGCGATGGATCGGACCCGCGTCGTAGTAACCGGACTGGGAGCGGTGAGTTCCCTGGGCAATACCGCGGTCGACACTTGGCGGTCGGCGCGGGCCGGCACCGTCGGAATCGGTCCGCTCACCAAGTTCGCGGCGGACGGACACGCCGCCAAGGTGGCCAGCGAGGTGCACGACCTGCCGGTACACGATTACCTCGAGCGCCGCGAAGTGCGGCGCATGGACCCGTTCACGGTGTTCGCCATGATCGCCTCGATGCAGGCGTTGCGCGACGCCGGCCTGGAGGCCACCGGCGCTCTGCAGCCGGAGCGCACCGGCATCATGCTCGGCGTGGGCTTCGGCGGCGTGCAGGCATTCGAGACCGCCTGGGGCAAGCTGAACGCGCGTGGCCCGGCCGGTGTGGAGCCGCTGTTCATACCCAAGCTGATGGCCAACAGCCCGGTTGGGCAGTTGGCCATCCGGTACGGAATCACCGGACCGAGCCTGGTAGTCGCCTCGGCCTGCACCTCGGCCACCGACGCCATCGGGCGCGCGCTGCGCTGCATCCGCGCCGGCATGTGCGACGTGATGATTACCGGCGGCGCCGAGGCGTTGTTGTCGCCCATTACCTTCGCCGGCTTCGGCAACCTGCAGGCGCTCACCACCAGTTTCAACGACACGCCGGAGCGTGCCAGCCGTCCGTTCGACAAGGACCGCAGCGGGTTCGTCCTCGCCGAGGGCGCCGGCATACTGGTCATCGAATCCGCCGACCACGCGGCCGCGCGCGGCGCGCAACCGTACGCGGAACTGGCAGGGTACGGCGCCACCTGCGACGCGCACCATCTCACCGCGCCGCACCCCGAGGGGCGGGGCGCCCAGTCCGCGATGCGGATGGCGCTGCGCGCCGGCGGATTGAAGCCGCACGAGGTGGACTACGTGAACGCCCACGGCACCTCCACCCCCCTCAACGACCCGGTCGAGACCGCCGCCATCAAGGGCGTGTTCGGCGAGCACGCGTACCGGCTCAAGGTGTCGTCCACCAAGTCGATGGTCGGCCACCTGCTCGGCGGTTCCGGCGGCGTGGAAGCGGTGGTCACCGTCAAGGCGCTGCACGAGCAGTTCTACCCGCCGACCGCCAACCTGGAGGAGCCGGATCCGGCCTGCGACCTGGACTACGTTGCGCAGCGCGGCGTGGCCGCTCCGATGCGCGCCGCCATCTCCAACAGTTTCGGCTTCGGAGGCCACAACGGGGTGATCGCCCTGAAGCGCGCCGGCAGTTGAACAGCACCGATACATTCCATATTCCGCGGGTGCACCTCAGGCCGCCTGCCGAGACCCGGGCCGAGTTGCAGGTCGCGGGCCTCACCTTTCCGGTCATCGTGAGCCATGAGCCGCGCCGCGACGCGCGCGCCACCATCGGCCGGCGGGGGGTGTTGATCCGGCTCCCGCTGGCCGACTCCACCTCGTGGTGCGAGCGACAGGTGTCCTGGCTGCTGCACTGGGCCGCGCGCACCATCGGCCGCGACCCGGGCCGGTTCCGCATCCGCCCGCCGCGCAGCTACCGCCACGATCAACGGCTCAGCGTAGCGGGCAGCGAGTTCTTCCTGCACCTGGAGAGCGCCGACCGCGCCAGCAACACGGTTCGCCTTGGCGAGGTCGACGCATCCGGTTGCCGGACGCTGCGCCTGATCCTGGCGGCCGGCCAGTCCGACACCCAACGCGACCACGCCCTGCCACGCCTGGTGAGCCGCGGCCTGGCGCTGGCCAAGGAACCGGAGCTGCGCGGACAGGTGGAGGATCTCAACCACAGCTTCTTTCGCCGCCCGCTCGGCGCCGTGCGCTACCGCTACGCGCGCAACCGCTGGGGAAGCTGCTCGGCACGCGGCAACATCAGCATCGCCACGCGCCTGCTGCTCGCCCCGCCGGAAGTGTTCGAGTACGTGCTGATTCACGAACTGGCGCACCTGGTCGAGCTCAACCACTCGCTACGGTTCTGGACCCTGGTGGAGAGCGTGGCGCCCGACTTCCGGGAACATCAGGCCTGGCTGCGGCGCCACCAGGAGGATTGCCAGCTCTAGCGCCGGATTGTGGCCGTCGGTTCCGCTTGCGCCTGCCCCGGCGATGCCACATAATTGCGTGCGAATATGGCAACTGAAGCTGCTCCCCAGGTGCGCGCCGTTACCCTGGGATTGGCCCCCAGTTTCGGGTTCGGCGACCGTATCGGGCTCGCCACCCCCGGTCATGTGGCGGCGATGGTGCGCAACGGCGCCGGCATCGAACCGATCTTCGCCCAGCAATCGATCCGTGAAATGGAGCGCACCGACCGGTCGCCCACGCAGGTGATGCACGACGCTCTGCACGGCATGGTCGCCAGCTCCTGGTCGGGGGGCACCGGCGCCGACGCCGACCATCTGAAAACCACCGCCGACGTCGACGCCACGCACGCGGCCGGCTACACCTTCTACACGATCGATCCATCCGATTACGTCGACGAGCACGCCGACAGCTACGACGACGCCGAGCTGCGCGCCAAGTTCGCTTCGGTCCGCGACCAGACCGACTGGGTGGCGCGTTACCAGGGCCGCCAGGTCACCTGCGGCGCCACCACCGTCACCTTCGACGAGTTGGCGTGCGTGCGGTGCGCGG
Organism: Spirochaetia bacterium; assembly: GCA_965262935.1. Taxonomy (GTDB): domain Bacteria; phylum Spirochaetota; class Spirochaetia; order SZUA-6; family Bin103; genus Bin103. The sequence continues at coordinate 6,153,321 of OZ253572.1, forward strand.
TGAAGTATGGCCGCGCCATCCGCCACGCGCTGATGCTCGGCCAGCACATTCGTGCCGTCAACGAGGCGGCCGACACCGACTACGAGATCGAGCTCAGCGTGGACGAGACCGAGCAGCCCACCACGCTCTCGGAACACTACATCGTGGCCGAACTGTGCATCGAAAGCGGCATGAAGCTGGTGTCGCTGGCGCCGCGCTACATCGGCGACTTCGAGAAGGGCGTGGACTACAAGGGGGACGTCGCCGCGCTGGAGCGCTCGCTCGGCCAACATGCCGACATTGCCGACGCCCTCGGCCCCTACAAACTGTCACTGCACTCCGGCTCCGACAAGCTGTCGATGTACCCGGCGTTCGCCCGCGCCAGCCGCGGCCGCTTCCACGTCAAGACGGCCGGCACCAGCTACCTGGAGGCGTTGCGCGTGGTGGCGCGGCACGACGAAGCGCTGTTCCGCCGCATCATCGACTTCGGGCGCGGGCGGTACGACACCGACAAGGCCACCTACCACGTGTCGGCGACGGTAGCAGGAGTGCCGCCGGGCGAAGCGATTACCGACCCGGTCGAGCTGGAACATCTGTACCTGGAACGGTGGGACCGCGTACCCGCGGGCCAGGGATTCACGCAGCCGGGCCGCCAGATCCTGCACTGCACGTTCGGCTCCACCCTCCGCGACGCGCAGCTCGGACCGGCGATCGTCGCGGTATTGCACGCTCACCCCGACACGTACGGCGAGGTGCTCGCGGACCATTTTGCGCGCCACCTGGGCGCCTTGCGCGCAGGACTGAGCTGATTAGGTCGCGGACGCAGCGGGGCGTCGCACCATGAATCCCGCGCTGTTGATCACCGTCGCCATCCAGTTCGGCTGCCAGGCGTTCAAGGTGGTGTACTACTCGATCCGCAACCGGCGCCTGGAAGCGCATCGCCTGGTTTCCACCGGCGGCATGCCGAGCGCCCACTCCGCGTTCGTCGCCGCGCTGACCGTTTCGGTCGGCCTGGTGGAAGGCTGGTCGTCCGCCGCGTTCACCGTGTCGGTAGTGCTGGCCGCCATCGTGGTATTCGACGCGGTGCGCCTGCGCCGCACGGTGGACCACCACAGCCGGGTGCTGCACGAACTGATCGCCCTGCTGCCCGACAAGCGGCCGGTGTTCAACCCGCCGGTCGTGGGCCACAGCGGCTCCGAGGTGGTGGCCGGCATAGTGGCCGGCGCAGTGCTGGCGGCGCTCGCCTACCAGCTGTTCGTGGCCTAGCGCTAGACTGCTCCCCTGAGGCCGGTGTTGGCCACCCGGTACAGCTCGCCGCCGCCGAAGGTGACGTACAGTACAGCGCGCTCCGCCTCGGCGAAGGTGCAGTTGGTGGGCCGGTCGGCGGGCGACGGATGCGTGCATACCACCCGTCCGGAAGCTTCGAACACGTAGACCATCGGCCCGGGGCCGCGCTCGCGGTGCCCGGCCGTGGCCACGATCAGCCCCTCGGTGGTGCGTATCATGCCGTCGACGCCGCGCGCGTCGGCGAAGTCGTGCAGTACGCGGTGCTCGCCCAGGCAGCCGTCGGCGGCGATCGGGTAGGCGCGCAACTGGCGCCGCTGATCGAGCCGATGCGGGCTTTCGGCCACGTACAGCTCGCTTTCATCCGCGTTCAACAGCACGCCGTTGGGCCGGTTGGTGTCGCAGGTGACCCGCCGCGCCGCGCCGCCCGGATCGACGCAGTACACCGATTCGTGGTCGAGCTGCATCGGGCGCCCGCCGTAGTTGGGGTCGCTGAACCAGATGCGCCCGCCGCCGGCTTGCGCGAGATCGTTGGGTTCGTTGAACTGCTTGCCCTCGAAGCGATCGGCGATCACCTCGGCCGGCGCATCGGCGACGTAGCGCACGACGCGCCGCCCGCCGCCTTCGCAAGCCAGCAGGCCGCCGCCGGGAGCGCGCAGCATGCCGTTGGCGCCCCGCGTGTGCTCGCGCCACACCACCCGCTCGCCGCTGCCGGGATCGTAGCGCCAGGTGCGGCTGGCGCCGATCTCGGAGTAGAACAGGTAACGGCCGTCCCATACCGGTCCCTCGGTGATGAACTCGTGGTGGTGAACCAATTCCCACTGCCAACTCATTGTCTGTCTCCTGCCGGTCGCGTCACGGCGGCGGCGCGGCGCTGCACCATCGCCTGTTGCATCGCCTGCGGGTAGCGCGGCGCCGGCTCGCTGACCGCGGTCAGGGCGGTGGCCAAGGCGTCGTTGAGCCGCCAGCCCGCGGCGCCCAGGTTATGCTTCAACTGCTCCGCATTGCGCGCTCCCACGATGGCCGACGTGATGCCCGGACGCTCCAGCACCCAGCGCAACGCCACCTGGGCGGGCGTCCGGCCGATGGCCGATGCGCGCGCCAGCAGCAGCGCCAGGGTGGCGTCCGCGGTCGGCGCGAAATACGCCCGCGGGTAGGCCCATCCGTCCGCGGACCGGCTGCCCTCCCGTATCTGCATGCCGGGGCGGTACTTGCCGGCGAGGAAGCCGCCCGCCAGCGGCGCCCACACCGCCACGCCGAGCCGCTTGTACCGGCACAGGGGCAGCAGTTCCAGCTCGATGTCGCGCACCACCAGGCTGTACTGCGGCTGGTAGCAGGCGAAGCGGGCCAACCCGTGGTGATCGCTGATCCACAGCGCCTCGTTCAGCCGCCACGCCTCGTAGTTGCTGCACGCGGGGTAGCGCACCTTGCCCTGGCGCACCAGGGCATCGACCGCGTACAGCATCTCGTCCAGTTCCGTTTCCACGTCGACGTGATGGATGTAGTAGATGTCGATCCAGTCGGTGCCGAGACGGCGCAGGCTGTCCTCGACGGCGCGCATGATGTGCACCCGCGACATGCCGGAGTCGTTGACGCCGCCACCCATCGGATTGAAGAACTTGGTAGCGACCAGCGCGTCCTGGCGGCGTCCCGCCAGCGCCTTGCCGAGCAGGCGCTCCGAGTCGCCCTCGGCGTAGGAGTTGGCGGTGTCGAAGAAGTTGACGCCAGCGTCGAAGGCGGCGTCCACCATGCGTGCGGCGGCGCTGGCGTCGGCCGTCACCCCGAAAGTCATCGTTCCGAGGCACAATTCGGACACCTTCAGCCCCGAACGCCCCATGCGGCGATATTCCATATCCGTTGCCGCCAGATTAGCACGGACCGCGCCGGTCGGGCATTGCACAGGCGGGCCGCAGGACACCATAGTCAGAACAAGATGAAGCAACTGGGAATCGGGTTTCTGGGCGCCGGGGTGGTGGCCAACCTGCACGCCGAGGCGGTGCGGCGCTGCGCAGGCGCGCGGCTGGTGGGGCTGTGGAACCGCACACCGCTGCGGGCCGAGGACAAGGCGCGCGCCTACGGCTGCGCCCGCTACGGCAGCGTGGACGATCTGCTCGCCGATCCCGCCATCGACGCCGTGCACGTGCTCACCAACCTGGAGAGCCATCACGAACTGACCTTGCGCGCGCTGGCGGCCGGCAAGCACGTACTGGTCGAAAAGCCGGTCGGGGTCACGGTGGCCGAGATCGAAGAGATGGCGGCGCGCGCGGCCGCCGCCGGACTGGTGTGCATGCCGGGGCACAACTACATCTACGAGGATGGCGTGCAGCGCGCCGGCGAGCTGATTGCCGGCGGCGCGCTCGGGCGGCTGATCGCGGTGTACGTGCTGTACAACATTCACCACGCCGAGGAGCACGTGCGCCTGATACCGGGCGTGATCCGCCAGATCCTTACCCATCACGCCTATATCCTGCTCTACCTCGCCGGGCGCCCGGTCGAGCTCACCGCCATGAAGGCCACCCTCCACTACGAGCGCATTACCCAGGAGGACATCGCCCTGGTGAACCTGCGCATGGGATCGGGAGCGTTGGCCCACCTGCAGGCGAGCTTCGCCGCCGACGATCACACCGCCGACCCGTGGACGGTGCTGATCAAGGCGATCGGAACCGACGGCGCCACCCGTTACAGCTACCGCGACTGGGTCCAGAACAAGCCCGCCGACGTCCATTCGCAGACCTACAGCGCCTACCCCTACACCATCTACCGCGAGGTAGAGCACTTCGTCGCCCACGTCCGGGACGGCGGCCCGGCCCCGCTGTCGACGATGGCGGATGCGGTGCAGGCGCAACGGATCGTCGAAGCCGCGGAACGCTCCGCCGACCGCGGCGAGTTGGTGAGGCTCTGAGTCTGCTCTGACCCGGAGGCTACTTGCGGAGCCAGGCGTAGAACGCCACGGTGGCTGCCAGCAGGAAGCGGTAGTGATCGAGAGCGCCGGTAACCGGTCGCTGCAGCGCCTCGCCGAGGATGGCGGTGAGCGGGACATCGCGCACCACGACCGGGATCTGTTGCAGCGCGTCGCCGGCGGCGGCGCGGAACGCCGGCGGGTCCGGGAACGTGGCCACCAGCGCGGTGACCAGACCCAGCACCGGCGGCGCCAGCCGGGCGCGCTCCTGCTGCTCGGCCACGTAGTCGGTGACCATCGCCAGACCGCGCCGCGCGTCGGCGAGGAATCCCTGGTAGAGCGGGTAGAAACTGTTCGCCATCTCCAGGATGCCGGCGGCCGACAGGATCACCTCGTCGCGCACATACCTGCTCGGCGCACGCTCCAGCACCGCCAGCACGTCGTCCAGCGACGCCGGATCGCCGAACAACTCCAGCGCCGCCGCGCCGTGGATCAGCAGGCGCGGATTGTTGGTCGACCGGAACAGCTCCTCGATGGTGGCGCGGCTGGCCTGATCGCCGAGCCGGGCCAGCGACACCATCGCCTTGCCGACCAGGAACACGTCCGGCGAGGTGAGGCTGTTGCGCAGCACCTCCACCCCTTCGGTGAGCCGCTTGCGCCCGATCAGGTCGGCCGCCTTGTGCGCGGTCGTGAACGGCTGCCCGGCCACCTCGGCGATCAGAGCGCGCGCCAACTCGTCGGTGGCCGGCATGTCGGCGAGCGCGTCCAGCGCCTCCGAGCGCACCGCGAACCGGGGCGATTCGAGGCTGCGCAGCAGATCGGGAGCCGCCAGCCGCGACGGCGCGTCGCCGAGCCGGCGCACCAGCGACTGCTCGGTGTCGGAGGTGCGGCTGCCCTTCAGCCGATGCAGCAGCGCCAGCGCCCGCAAGTCGCGCGGCGACGCGAACAGCCCCAGCAGGTCGTGCACCCGGTACGCGCCCAGCCGCTCGATGCGCGCGGCAAGCAGCAGGATGCCGACGTAGGCCACCGCACTGGCGCCGAAGTAGACGCGATATACGTCGGCGGTCTCCAGCACCCGGATCGAGGCCAGGCGGTCGAGCACAAAACCGCCGCCCAGGGAACCCAGCGACGCCGGGATGCCGGTGACCAGGAAGTAGAGAATGCCGAGATTGAGCCGGTCGGTGCTCGGCGTGAGGTTGAAGTAGTAGATGCTGTTGGCGCTGGTGGCGCCGTTGGCGCCGAAGCTGGCGAAGAAGAACACCGCGCCCAGGTACACCCACACCGCGGTGACGCTGTCGAGCGGCGGCGCGATGGCCAGCAGCACCGTGGTCACGGCCAGGACCGCGGTGAACAGCGAAATCAGCGGCTTGGCGCCGACCCGGTCGATCACGAAGGCGCTCACCAGCGCCATGGCGATGGCGCCGGCGGCGCCCACCGCGCCGAGCAGCATGGCGGTGTTGTCGCCCAGGCCGTGCACCCGCTTGGCGTACACCACCAGGAACGGCAGCACCATCGACACCGCGAAGCTGTGCGCCGCCAGCAGGGTCAGGAAGCGCGGCACACCGCGCCGGCGCAGCGTCCGTCGGAGCGAGCCGATGAAGCCAGCGGCGCGGTCGGGCGCGGGCGGTTCCGGGAAGCGAAACACCAGCCGGGTGGAGGCGAGGCCGATCGCGATGCCGGCGCCCATCAACAGGGTGTACAGAAAGAGCGGCGACTCCTCCTGCAACAGCAGTCCGATCGCCAGTCCGGCGGCGATGCCGGCGGCATGGATCACGAGCTGATTGCGCGACAGGAACGAGCCGCGCTCGGTTTCGGTGGTGATGGCGCCGACGACCGCATTGTGCCCGGTAATGGCGATGCCGCGCGCCAGGTTGAAGCCCACCACGCTCGCCGCGATCAGCCAGATGCTGACCGGCGCTGCGCTGCGCGCGAACAGCGGCGCCAGCAGGATCGGCGACATCAGCGCATAGCGGGCGATCCAGAAGATGCCCATGGTACGCACCGTGCCGAGCCGGCGCACGATCAGGCGCCCGAGCAGCGGCACGAGTTGTCCGAGCGGAACGAACGAGTACAGCAAGCCGACCAGCAGGTCGTCGGCGCCGAGGCGCAGCGCGTACAGCGCGATCAGGTTGCCGGTCAGCAGGTGGAACGAGATCACGTTGAGGAACGAGAACAACGTGAAGTTGCGCTGCGCGGTGCGCATCTGGCGCGGGGTCAGGCCGCCGTCTTCGGGAACGCTGGTGATGGTCATTGCCCGGTACCGCCTGGCGGCGGATAGCTATACACGGCGCCGAAAGTTACTCGCCGCACGCGCACCCGGGCAAGCGGCGAGCGCCAATCTCCTGGCGCTTGTCGCGTCCGGCGCCGATCACTATGATGCCGCCGGAGTGCAATCTTGAGAGTAGTTCAGACGACCGATGACCGACAGGTGAACCTGGTAGACGTACCCGACCCGCAGGCGCAGGGCGAATGGGTGGTGGTGAAGATCCGCAGCGCCCCCATGTGCACCGAGTACAAGGCGTACAAGGCGGGGCGCGCACTGGCCTCGATGGGCCACGAGGCGGCCGGCGAGGTGGTGGACGTGGACCAGTCCAGCCTGATCAAGGTAGGCGACCGGGTGGCGGTGATGCCGCAGAGCAGTTGCGGTGTGTGCGATCTGTGTCTGGCCGGCGAGTACATCCACTGCGAAAACCAGCCCAGACCGGACCAGCTCGGCGTGTACGAGCACGGTACCGGCACCTACGCGCAGTACGTGATCAAGCAGGACCGGTTTCTGGTGCCACTGCCCGATTCGATGTCGTTCGACCACGGCAGCATGGCGTGCTGCGGTCTCGGCCCGACCTTCGGCGCCATGCAGCGCATGAACGTGGGCAGCGGCGAGACGGTGATGGTCACCGGGATCGGGCCGGTAGGCCTCGGGGCCATCGTCAACGCCCTGCACCGGCGCGCGCGCGCGATCGCGGTGGAGATGATCCCCTACCGGCGCAAGCTGGCCGAGAAGCTGGGCGCGGTGGCGGTCGATCCGGCCGCCGACGGCGCCGTCGAGCAGGTGTGGGAGCTGACCGGCGGGCGCGGCGTGGATGCCGCGGTGGACTGCTCAGGCGTGGGCGCGGCGCAGCGCTTCGCACTCGACTGCCTGCGCCGCCGCGGTCGCATGGCGTTCGTCGGCCAGGGCGGCGAGGTGCCGCTGTACACCAGCCGCGACATGATCAGCCGCGGTCTGGCGCTGTACGGGGCATGGCACTACAACCGCGCCGACGCCTCCAAGCTGCTCGGCGTGATCGCCGACTCCGGCGCACTGCTCGACAAGCAGATCACCCACCGGATGCCGATGAAGGATGCGCAGAAAGCGTTCGAACTGCAGAGCACCGGCGAGACCGGCAAGGTGATCCTGCACCCCTGGCAGGACTAGCCGGCCCCCGCCGTTATTGCCATAGCAGTTCCGAGATCTCCACCCGCCGCCCGCGGCGGGCACTTTCCATGGCGCCGAACACCATCGCCAGACTGCGGATGTTGTCGCCGGGGAGGTCTCCGGATCGCGCCCCCGTGAACACCACGCCGCCGGTATCTCGACGATGGCCAACATCCCCTCGGATCCCTGATAGAGGTGGCGAGGGGGAAGCTTTACGTCATCGTCTACCCACTCCTCAAACAGCCGATCCATGATCCCCGCGTTTTCCCAGCGTTCCTCTATTTCCTCGAACTCGCAGGGGACGACCTTGCCGGAAAGTGGACTCAATACACGATCTACCCAGGGATAGTCCTCGCGCAATTCATTTACGCGAATCTTCGATGCCTCTTGCACACCGGTCTTTATGCTGTCGTAATGAAGAGTGAACTTGTGGTCCGAGTGTTCATCCATGGTTTCCTCTGCCGCCTTCTTCAGCGCAGTGAGAAACGACCGTGGGCTCACTCTTCCTTCAGTGTCGCCTAGATGGTTCGGGATCCATGTGTAGGGAAACCCACGCTTCGGTCCGCGCCCCATCCATGGACCGGCTAGCCTGTGGAACATCTCGCGTTGGTGATCTTCATTGACGACTCTTCGCGGAACCGAATACACGGTCTTATTGCAGACTCTCACGGACGGCCAGGACCCGCTGCCAAACAGGCTACGAAAGAGTTGACCACTTTCTCCATTTACGAGGTTGTGCCATAGAAGACCGTACAATTCGCGACGTGGCCAGTGCAACTCGACCTCCGACGACAGTACTTTCGAAGCGTCTGGGAAATCCGCGATATTGCTCTCCTCCATCTGGTCGGTCCGAAGAAACACCTTTACGCGTATTCTGCGGTACGAGCGCATGTCAAGGACTGTCTGTAGCAGACCGCGGATAATCCGATACATCTCCTTCCAATCGTCGGCACACCTATCAAGGGCATCGAACAGGAACATACAATATGTGCCTCTCTGAACGAATTCCTCGTCTCGTTCGTGGAACAGTCGCTCAATCCTTTCGGGATTGTCACGTACGTAATCGGTGCGCGACAACCATGTCCTCTTGCGCCGTAATGGATGGCCCTCCTGTGCCAGTTGCCAAGCCTGCACCGTCCGCCATACCGTTCTGGGCTCGACGTGCTTGCCAAACAAGTCTTGCAGTACGTCCTTGCCGGGATATTGTTTCGGCGCTGGTGTCACGCCAAACCCCGTTCGCACCTCCGTATTCTCACTCAACGGAAAGTGGTCGGGATGGCCCGCGAGCAGACGACGCACCGAACGCCTCTGCAGCGCTCCCCACCAGAATGTCTTACCTGCGCCCCGCATCCCGGTTACGAGCAGGGTGTCGGGATGCATGGCCTTTAGGTGGGATCTTGGAAGGTACACGTACTGTGGCTTCGGCGTTTCGCCGTAGCTTGTACCGTCTGGCAGTAGATCCGCTAGCGCCTTACGCGCTTCTTCTATTCTTGTGGTGTTACTCACAACGATGGTCGGTTCTGGTTACCCGCGATGTCGACAATCGCATCGAATCGGCGGAAGAACTCCGAGTAGGCTTGACTTACCGTTTGCTGTTCCAGGCGGTACAGCGACGAACCAGCGGAAAACCCGCGTGTCCAATGGATAGGAATCGGATCATGAGGTGCGTCTTCCTCATGAAGATCGAATGAGAACTCGTCGCCGGAGGACTCGGAAGGCGCGACATCGTCGTACAAGTGACGAAACAGATCCCACGCGCGTTCCCTGAATCGCTGCAGATACGGCTCTGTGTCAACATCGGGTGTCCGCCCCGACACAATAGACAAGCGTTCCCTGATTTTGTGAGCCAGCCCGCGACTCTGCCAATGCCGGAACAGTATACCATAGTCGGTCCAGTGGCTCTCTGAGTCGACAGCAAACAGAAGAACCTGCGCATCAATGTCAGTAACCGTGGCGGCGGCTATGTCATGCAAACCACTACGACTCTCCACCAGAACTATGGACGGACTGCAGGTCTCTTCCAGTTGAGACAACATCCGATTCAGGCGCGCCGTCCACGGAACATCAGTATCAAGATACACGCGGCCCAACTTCGCCAGGTACTCGCCCGGATCTCGTCCGTGCGCAGGGGCTATGCGCACGTCACCATCGAGATCACGAGCCCACGAGGGAGCCGCTGTCATATCGTGGACGACGATGGGTCCGTGCCCTGCCAAGTCCTCTACGAACCAATCGGTAACGCCAAATCGCGGTCGTATTCGGTCATCAAGCACGGCCGAAGAAATCCCAGGAGACTCGATATCGAGATCAACGACCAAAACCCTCTCACCCTTCTGAGCCAAGTGCCAAGCAAGAACGACGGATGTAGTGCTCCGTCCGACACCTCCCTTGACCGAAAACAGCGTGCAGCGGGTGGTTCTTGGTTCGGGTCGAGCTTCGGCCACCGTCCACCAGTCGCCACCCGTTACCAGTCGGTCGACCCAATACACACCTGGAATCTCAGAATCTATCACCTGAGCGGCAGTGTGGAGGTCCTTGAGCATGGCGGAATCCACGAACAGTACGGCATCTTCCGCTCCGTAACTGCGTGTGCCGAGCGTCTCATGCAAGCGGCCAGCGAGCTTGGCGAGCATCGCGCGACAGACTTCGTCAGTTTCGTTGGCTTCCGAAACCGACAGACGAATCTTCCCCATCAGATCGCGCACCAGATAGACAGCGCCTAGTCTCGTCAATGACTTGTGGAATTGGCGCAATATCCCATAAACGACGCCGCGTACCTCATCAAATGGAACGATGCGTTGAATCACAGCACACCATCCTGCCTAGCACGTTCGACCATCGTTCAAACGTCTCGCGCTGCCTTGCGGTGCGGTTGTACTCCCACTCTACTGAAGTGGTGGTGTTGCGCGTAGCGGTTATGAATCGACCATTTCGTGAACGGATTCCGGGGCGGCAGCATGTTCAGATACCGCCCTCCTATTCGACCTCGGACGACAGTTGCGAACTCCGGCCAGAGTGTGTTCACATGTCGTCTGTGCGACGCATCGGATGGTACCCCTAGAGGCCCAACCGGCATTCCCCAACGACGCATTACTGCCTTCAGACCACACTCCGCACATAACCCGTACAACTGATCTGCGTTCAACCACCGAGAGTTGGCGAACAGCAACTCAGCGTCAGTCCAGTGTTGGCGATGCGAATCTCCGTAATCGGCTGGATACGTCATCCTGTGGTACTACTATCGTCGCCACGTGGAGAAACTGCAAGCGCGCAGATGCGAGGCAGCCCAACTATGCGCTTGTCAGGAGCCGGAGAACCAGCCGAAGGCGTCGGCGAACACTACCCAGTAGTAGATGAGGTAGCCGCCGGCGCCGACCAGGAACATGGCGCTGGCGCGGCTGATGGCCAGCATCGAGCCGCGCAGCCACTTCGCCACCGCGCCGCGGAACAGGGCGGCGCCCACGGTGACCGCGATCAGCACCGACCCCATGCCCAGCGCGTAGCCCATGAACTGGCCGAAGGCGGCGCCCAGGCCCCGCGTGCCGAGGCCGATGCCCACCACCGCCAGGAAGATCGGCAGCGTGCAGCTCAGCGAGCTGATCGAGTAGGCGGCGCCGAACGCCACCACGTTGCCGAGGTTGCGGCGCGGGCTGACGTGCACCCGGCTGGCCGCCAGCAGCGCCAGCTTGCCGCGCCCGGTCAGCAGCCACACGCCGGCGCCGAGCAGCACCGCGCCGAGGGCGGCGCCGAAGAACCGGAACGTGGCGGTGAGCCACTGGCCGCCGGCGGCCACCACCACCCCCACCACGGCGGCCACCGCGATGAAGCCGCCGGTGGCCGCCACGCCGAGCAGCAGGCCGCGCGCCGCGCGCTCCACGAAGGAGCGGTCGTAGAACCCGTCCTCCTCGTTGCCGAGGTGGTAGGAGATGTAGGTGGGCAGCATCACGAACCCGCACGGGTTGACGCTCGCCACCATGCCGGCGAGGAACGCGAACAGGAACGGCAGGGTAACGGACACGTTGGCCGCCGCCGACTCCACGTCCGCCTGCACGCGGATCACCGCCGCGAGCAGGGCGGCCACCACCAGCGCCGGCACCGCGAAGCTGATGACCTGGTTGCGGCGGCTGGTCGCCTCGGCGCCGCTCACGGTCAGCCCTCCGCCACCGCGAGCAGCTCTTCGACGTGCTCGATCAGCTTCTCCTTGGTCAGGATGCCGGTCCACTTGGCGGCGACCGCGCCGTCGGCGGTGACGAACAGGGTGGTCGGCATGCCGAGCACCTGGAAACGGGCGATCACGTCGGCGTCCTCGGTGGTGCCCGCCGGATAGGAAACGCCCAGTTCGTTCAGCAGCGCCCGGCCCTGATCGCTGCTGCCGAGCCCGGTGAACGGCCCCAGGTCGATGCCCAGCATCACGATGTGGTCGCGGTATTCGTCGTACACCTCCTGGAACTCCGGCATCTCGGCGCGGCACGGCGGACACAGTCCGGCCCAGAAGTTGAGCACCACCGGCAGGCCCTGCTCAAGCACCGCGCTGAACTGCATGCGCTCGCCGGTCAGCCCGGGGCCGGTCTGATACGCAACGATCTCGAAGTCGCCCACCCGCGGCAGGTCGGCCGCCGCGGCGGCCAGTCCTTGACCCGAATCGTCGCCGCCGCGGTTGCACGCGGCCGCCAGCAGCAACACGAGCACGCCCAGCAGCGGCATCGCGGCCGCCAGCCGGCTGCTCCGCCCCTCTGACCTGGTATCCATCACACGGTTCCGATGCTTCCGGCGCGGCGAATCATACGCTGGCGACGACGGTTTCGGAGCGCTAACGCGCCAGCGACTCGGAGGGGTGCTCGATCTCGCCCTCCACGTAGTCCTTGGCGCTCAGCTCCTCGATCGGCTCGGGAATGTTGCGCGCCACCCCGATGCCGATCGTTTCGTCGTTGCCATCGAACGCACACCAGCGCGCGCCGTTGGCGATCACCTGCAACACGCCCTCGTGGTGGAAGATCGGATACGTCTCGTGGCCGGGACGAAAGTAGAAGATCTTGCCGCGCCCGCGGTGCCACACACAGCCGCTGCGGAATACCTCGCCGCCCTCGAACCAGCTTACGAACAGCAGTTCGTCAGGCTCGGGAATGTCGAAGTGCTCGCCGTACATCTCGGTGTTCGGAATCTCGATGTAGCGCCCGCAGCCGCGCGTGATGGGATGATTGGGGTTGACCACCCACAGCCGTTCCCGCTCCGCCGCCTCGCGCCAGCACAGCCCGCAGCTGGTGCCCATCATGCGGCGAAAGATCTTCGAAAAGTGGCCCGAGTGCAGAACGATCAGCCCCATACCGGCCAGAATCCGCTCCTGTACACGGTCCACGATGTCGTCGCGCACCTTGCGGTGGGCGGCGTGGCCCCACCAGATCAGCACGTCGGTGTTGCCGAGCACCTCCTCGGTAAGGCCGTGGTCCGGCTGCTGCAGCGTGGCGGTCGCCACCTCCACACCCGGCTGCTGCCGCAGGTAGCCGCCGATCTGTCCATGAATCCCGTGCGGATAGATGCCGCGTACGAATTCGTTGTTCTGCTCGTGCACGAACTCGTTCCACACCGTTACCCGAATCGCCATTCGTCTCTCCCCCTGGTCGTGTCGTGGTTGATCGCCGTCCGCATCCGCTCGCACCGGGCGCCGCGGGTAGACACCGACACAGTACTCGCCAGCGAGGCCGTTAGGGAACCGGCGGGCGGCGGGACGTTCGACTTTGCAGCACTGTGAGGTTCCGCTACATTGATCGAAGGCGGATGCCGGAAGCAGAGTTGGCAGGGCGATCCAATGCGCAGTGGGTGGCCGATCTCCAGACGGTGGGTGCGGCCCGCGATGCCGCCATTGCCGACTTGCGCCGCATCCTGGTCGCCGGTCTGCGGCGCGGCCTGTTGCGCCAGATCCGGGCAAGCGGACGCGAGTTCGACTCCCAGGCCGAAGACTTCGCGCAGGAGGCGCTGCTCAAGATCATTGATCAGCTCGGCGCGTTTCGGGGCGACAGCCGCTTTACCACCTGGGCGCACAAGATTGCCGTGCGGGTGGCGCTCACCGAGCTGCGGCGCAAGCGCTGGCAGGACGTTTCGCTGGACGCGCTGGCCACGTCGCCCGATGAGATGCGCGCGCTGGAGTTCGCCGATCCGGCGCCGGGGCCCGCGCAGGCAGCCGACAAGAAGGCCGTTGCCGCACTCCTGCACCGCTACATCGACAACGAATTGACCGAACGGCAGCGGCGCGCGCTGCTGGCGGTCGGCATCTACGGGATGCCGCTGGAAGAAGCGGCGCGGCGCATGGGCAGCACCAGGAACGCCATGTACAAGCTGCTGCACGACGCGCGCCGCAATCTGCAGCGCAAGCTGACCGCCGACGGCTTCAGCCGCGAGCAACTGCTGCGGGTGTTCGGCTGATGCAACCCTGCGCCCGTGGGCCCGTGGGTATGGAACGAACGTTCCGTGGTAAGCTCGGCGCCGGACGCCGCGTCAGGATAAGAGAGAGTAGGCATGGCCGCAGATAGAGCACCACTGTTCAGCCGGCTGCAGCGCGCCGCCGGCGGCATGCTCGGACGCCCACCGCTCGGGCAGCCGCAGATGCCGTTGCGCATGTTCCTCAACGGGATGGGAGCCATGGTGGCGCGCACCGGCGAACAAGAGATGTCCTGCGACGAGTGCTTTGCCGAGCTGGACCGCCTCGTGGACCTGGTGGCCGGCGGCGGCGACATCAATGCGCTCGGCGCGCTGGTCGCCGACCACCTGCGCCGCTGCGCCGACTGCTACGAGGAATTCGCCGTGCTGCTGCACATCGCCCGCGCCGACTAGCGGCTGAATCAACCACTGCCCTGCCCTGCCAACCGATCACGCTTCGACCAGCCGCGGCGGTCCACCGGGGCCGAGCGACCGTCCCGCGCCATCGTGCCCCCCGGTCCCTGCTACCGGCTACCGCACGCGGCAGTCCCCCGTAGCGGACCGCCACTGGTAGCACGCAATGGGTGGCACCGCGCCACGCCGCCAGCGGCGGACGCCGCCTTGGCGGCCTCGTAGCCGCTCGCAATGCTGGCGGACGCCTCGGCGTAGCGCCGCCCCGGCGCCAGACGGCCCTACCGACCGGCAAGTGCGGCGCGTGGCTGGGAACTCGCGGACGCCGATGCGGGTGCTACCTGCCGGCCCGCTCCCGACGGAGGCGACCGGGACAGTACCGGCCTACCGGCACTCCCGGTACTGCGCCACCTGGCGCGCCACGCCGCCACCGGCGAACGCCGCGCGGGCAGCCTCATAACCGGCTGCAATAGTGTCCGCGGCCTCCGCGCAGTACAGCGCCGCGCCAGCGTTGAGGCAGATCAGATCGGTCAGCGGTGACGGCTCGGCGCCGGCGGCGATGAGTTCGGTGAACAACGCCGCGTTGTCCTCGCCGCTGCCGGCAGGCAGGGCGTCGTACGCAACCGGGGCGATCCCGAACTGCTCGGGGCTCACGGTTTCCCGCCGCACCGCACCGGCGTCGAGGGTGAACACTTCCGTGGGCCCGGCGATCGACAGGTCGTCGATGCCCGGCGCACCGCACACCACCAGGGCGCGGCGGCGGCCGAGATCCGCGAGCACCTCGATCAGCAGTTCCGCCGCGGCCACGCTGCTCGCACCCATGAACTGGTAGGGCGGTTGCGCCGGGTTGCACAGCGGCGCAGCCAGGTTGAAGATCGTGCGCCGCGCGACCTGCTGCCGCGCCGGCGCCACGGCGGCCATCGCCGGGTGCCACGCCCGCGCGAAGAAGAACGCCAATCCGGTCTCCGCGAAGCAGCGCGCCATCGCCTCCGGCGCCATGGCATAGTCGATGCCCAACGCGTCGAGGAAGTCGAAACTGCCGTTGGGTTGCCGGGAGCCGCGGTTGCCGTGCTTGACCACCGGCGTGCCGGCGGCGGCCACCGTGAATGCCGCGGCCGTCGACACGTTGAACCGCGCCAGCCCGCTGCCGCCGGTACCGGCCAGGTCGACGCCGCGCCCGCGCACCCCGTCCGGCGCCGGCGTGGCTCGCTCCAGAATGGCGCGCGCGAACCCGGTCACCTCGCCGGCGGCCTCCCCCTTCTCGGCCAGCGCCTGCAGCAGGGCAACCACCTGGTCCAACGCGGTCGCCGCGGCGGCAAACACCGCGTCGGCGCACGCCCGCGCCTCGGCGGCCGTCAAATCGTTGCCCGCGGCGACCGCGGCCGCGTACTGCGCAATGCGAGAATTCATGCCAACACTGTAAACTGACACCCCGGCCCCCGGCCACGCCATGTTGACGCGCAACGTCGCAGCGGGAAAGGTAGCACCATGAATTCTGCACCGCGATCATCCTCGTTCGCCGACCTGCGCGCGCTGTTCATCAACTGCACCCTGAAACGCTCCCCGGAGCTGTCCCATACCCAGGGGCTGATCGACATCTCCGTGGCGATCATGAAAAAGCAGGGGGTAACCGTGGATTGTCTGCGGGCGGTCGACTGCGACATCGCCCGCGGCGTCTATCCCGACATGACCGAGCACGGCTGGGACACCGATCAGTGGCCCGAGATCGTGGCGCGGGTGATGGCGGCGGACATTCTGGTGCTCGGTTCGCCGATCTGGCTGGGCGAGAAGTCGTCGGCGTGCACGCTGGTGATCGAACGGCTGTACGCCTCCTCCGGCGACCTCAACGAACACGGCCAGTACGCCTACTACGGGCGCGTCGGCGGCTGCCTGATCACCGGCAACGAGGACGGCGCCAAGCACTGTTCCATGAACATCCTGTACTCGCTGCAGCACCTCGGTTACGTCATTCCGCCGCAGGCGGACGCCGGGTGGCTGGGCGAAGCGGGTCCCGGCCCCTCCTACCTGGATCCCGGTTCCGGCGGGCCGGACAACGACTTCACCAACCGCAATACCACCTTCATGACCTGGAACCTGCTGCACTTGGCGCGCATCATCAAGGACGCTGGCGGCATCCCGGCGCACGGCAATCAGCGGGCCGGCTGGGACGCCGGCGAACGGTTCGACTTCGAGCCGACCCGGTCCGCCGGCGGCGGCTGAGACCGCGCCGCAGCGTGCCGCGCGGCATGGCGGGTCGGGCTCAACGCAAGCCGGCAGGGAACGGCGCGGCGTGATCGCGGCGGCAGAGTTGCAGTTCAAGTGGCAGCGCCGGGTGCGGCGCAAGAGCCCGCTGCAATTCGCGCCCGGCCTGAATACGCTCGCCGGCCCCAACGGCTCCGGCAAGAGCACCATCATCAAGGCGCTGCTCGACGGCGGCGACTGCCGGCTGCAGTTCGAAGGCAGCAGCGAAATCCGCCTGTTCGACACCGAGCGGATGAACCCGCGCGTCCAATCAACCCCGGCGGCGACCCCCGCCGAGATGGCGCTGCGCCTGCGCGGCAGCTTCTCCTCGCACGGCCAGATCATCCGCCAGGCGCTGGCGGCGCTGCCCGCCGGTCCGCGCGGCATGACCCTGCTGGTCGACGAACCGGAGGCCGGCCAGGACTTCGCCGCGCTACAGCGTATCAAAGCGCTGATCGACGCCGCGTGCGCTGAGGGCTACCAGTTCATCGTGGCATCCCACCACCCGGTGTTCTGGTTCGGGACCCACCTGATCGAGATGGACCCCGGCTACACCCACCGCGTCCTCGCCGCCCTCGCCGCCCTGCACTGACCTGGAGCCGACGATGCGCGCCGCCGCCCGGGCAGTACCGGTGGCGCACTACCCTCGATAGCCGCTTCCTGGTTTCGGCAGCCGGCCCTGGTCGTCGATCACGGCGACGCGGCACGGGAGCCGGTCGCCCCAGCGCCAGAACACGAGGTTGACATCGTCTGAACCCGCACCGGCGGCGAAGCTCCGGACCTGCATCCCGGCGTAGCCGGCCGCGATCAGCCGGTCCGCCAACGCTTGACACGCTGGGACGGCGCCGCGGTACATCACTGTTCTCCAGGTCGGGCAATGCAGGTCCGCGGCGGCGCCGCCGAGGGTCGCGCATAGCAGGATCGGTTGCAGCGGCCGCCCCAGTGGACTCGCCTCGCGGATGGCGGTCATCGGTGACAAGGATGTGTAGAGCGCAGGCACGCCAATGCGGTTGCATCGTCCACCGTACCGGCGTACCGGCGCGCCCCCTCTCCCGAACCGGGAGTCCAGGACCAGCGCGGGTCGTGAGCCCGATAAACCACCCCTTGGAATCTCATCGGGCGCGGGGTTGTGCGAACGGAGAGACGATCAACCGGAGAATCGGGGCTCCGGCGGGAATTGCGCGAGCTGCATCAGGCGTACCCGCCGGCGATGATCTGGTCGAGGTAGGCGTGGACGTACGCCGCCTTGCCTTGGCGCACCAGTTGGTCCGGAGTCATGCAATCCAACCCCGGCAGCGGCTCCGAGCGGAACCAAGCGTACGCCACCAGGATGGCGCACCCGGTATGCGCCTGCACCCTGCGCAGAATCTCCATCATCTCGCGCAACCGGGTCTGGGTCTTCGGCGCCCGCAGCCGCGCAGTCCGCGAAAACGCGTCCTGGCCAAGACCCAGGGTAGTCGCAATCTCCGTCCTGGTGGTGCGCAAAGCGCCAGCGATCAACGCCGGCGAGAATACCTGATCCTCGACGAATTCCTGCAACTCCATGACGCGGTCGCTCCTCAATCCCAGATATTATCACACTATACCGCGTGAATCAACTTGAGATCGTGCACCCCGGGCGCCCGGAGGCGACGCGCCGCCTGCCAGGTTGAGGCTTACGCGGGGAGGAGTTTGCCGGGGATGCGGGTGGCCTCGTACTCGGCGTCGGGGTCGCGGTCGGCGATGGCGCGGGGGACGTCGCCTTGCCAGTAGTCGGGCACCGTTTCCGGGCGGCGGTGCCACAGCAGCAGCAGGTCGCGCGGACCGTCGGTCTGGTTCTTGTAGGCCGCGTGCAGGACGCGCGCGTCGGCGATCACCAGGTCGCGCGGCCCCACCTCCACGTTCACCTGGTCGGGGTGATCGCTGAACATGACCGGGTGGTCCTCTTCGATGAAGCGGGCGCCCTGCTCGTGGGCGGTCACCAACTGGTCGTGCAGCGGAATGCGCTTGAGGTGGCTGCCGGGGATGATCTTCAGGCACCCGTTTTCAACACTGGTGCCCTCCAGATAGTAGGATACGAAGATGGTCTGCGGCCACGGCGTGCAACTCAGCGGGTCGTTCCACCGCATCCAGTCCTGGTGCCAATAGAGCGCCGGACCGCCGGCCGGCTTGGTGAGGACGATCATGCCCTCCATATGGGCGAAGTCGCCGAATCCCATCTCGCCGAGCGCCTGGCGCGCCGGCGGCCACTCCGCGAGCCGGCGCATAATCGGGTTGTCGTCAAACTTGATGCCAAGGTGGGTGCCCTGGTACCTGGTGTCGGGATGATGCTGCTCGGTCGCGTTGAGGCGGGCGGTCTCCTCGCGCAGTTCTGCGACGAACGCGCCGGTCAGCACATCGGGTACCACGCAGAATCCATCGCGGATCATCTGCTCCCGCGTCTGCCGTGCAACTTCCAGAATCATGAAACGGATGATAGGCAGGAACACCGCCGCTGTCGACCGCTGTCGACCGCTCGCCCGGCGGGGGTGGAATGCGAAAAACGGCAACGGCGGTTGACAAGATCAGGCCGCTACGACCTCACACCCACCGCGCACCGAGGGCACCCGGGCAGGCCGCGGCCCTGAGCGGAGCGAAGCGCGCGCCGGCGTCCATCAGTCCGTCCAACCGTTCCAACCGGTCAGCGAGTGTCAGCGTGACTGAGCGCGGTGAGCGGCTCGGCCGCGCCCGCCGCTACTGCGGCGCCGAAGTTCGCGGCCGGCGCCTCGGCGGCTGGCTCCCATGCGGGCGCAGGCGTGCCGGTCTCGCCGGTCGCCACTGCGGCGCCGAAGCCTGCACTCGGCGTGTCCTCTGACGGCGGACCGAGCGGCGCGTCAGCCGGGGCAGCGGCGCACACGACCCGCGATTCTGTCCACAGCCGCCACCAATCCCCGCCGCGGCGCCACATTCCCGCGGCTGTTCGGCGCCACGTCTGGCAACGCGACGGAGGACGCTGCTGTTATCGCGATCGCTCACCGGGCGCCGCTGCACCTCTTCCCATCTGCTGCAGATCGACCACCTGCTGCCGGTCGCCGAAGGCGGTGGCCCGGAGCCGTCCAACCTCCAGTTAGCGTGCGCAGCACACCACAGAATGCGCCACGGCCACGGGCCGGCTACGCCGCCGGAGCCCCCAGATGTAGCGCCTCCTCCGCGCTCCTGCCGCGCCGCGCGACTGCGCTGGCCGACGGCTCGCAGGTGGCCCGGCGGGGATACACTTCGCAGCTCCGCGAGCCGAGCGTGCATCGTCGCTACCGCCTCTTCATACCCTGGCCGGTCGCTGTCGATGCGCTCGTCCAAGGCGTTGTCGTGGTCTAACCGTCAACGAATTCCCTGCAGCTTCCGGCGTTCGCACCCCCCGGCGGCTACCGGCGGCTCCCCCGGCTCCGCCGACCTGCCGGTGCGGGCGAGCGCGACCGGCTCGGTGAGCGAGCGCTACGGCACTATCAACCGGCTCGCGGGCATCGTGGATTACGCGAACGGCCGTCTCGGCGTGGTCGAAAGCAGCAGGCGGTCGTCGTTCAGTCAGGAACTGCTGATCTCCGGCTCGCGCGGCACGCTGCATCTGCCGGTCGCCTGGTCCTTGGACGCGGTGACAAAGGTCACCAAGCGCTGGAGCCCGAAGTTTGCGGTGATGGAGCATGAGGACTATGCGGTGGAGCAGGCGAATTCCTACGCGCTGCAACTCGACAACTTTGCGCGGGCCGCCGCCGGCCGCGCCCAGCCGGTCGTCCCGCTGGTGCAATCGGTGGTGAACGCGTACGTCTCGGAGGCGCTGAACACGAGCCTGCTGGAACGGCGCAGCGTCGCCATCGACCTGCCCGAACCGATCGCCGCGGACTACCGCTCCTGGCTGGCGAACCGCCGCAACGAGTAGTGTTCGTTACGTTCGCAGAAGTCGTCGCAGGAGGATATCTTCGACATTGCGCCGCCCGTCGATCACGGCGAGCACCCAGATCCGGTCCGGTTCGACGCGATAGATCAAACGCCAGCGGCTGAGAACGACTTCGCGATACCGTAGCACTTGGTGCCGTTCGAGTTCCGGGACCACCCGCCCAAGGCGAGGTAGCGACACCAGCCGGCACACCGTCTGGTCAACATGGTTCAGGAATCGCGCCGCGGCCGCCGGGGAGTCCCGCGCCATGTGATCGAGGATCTCTTCGAGATCCCGAGCCGCAGGTGTTGCCCAGACGATGCGGTTCATGAGCCGAAACGGTCACGCCAAAGCTCGGAACACGATGACCGGCTACGCGCAGGCATCCCCGGTCAGTCGGTGCCTTCGGTCCGCGTTTCGAGGCGGCGGCGCATTGCTGACATCACCTCTGCGTGTGGCTTCACGTCGCCGAGTTCGATCGACCGTTCGCTCTGGGAGATCAGTTTCAAGATCCCCAGCGCGTCCACCATCTCCTGGTAACTGCGCGGATCGACGAGCACGCCCTTGGCCTCACCGCGCTGGGTAATGACGATCGGATTCCGTGTCTCGTTGATTTGCCGAATCATCTCTGCCGCCTGGCTCTTTACGTGCGAAATCGGCCGAATTGCTAGTTCCAGATTCATACCTGCTCCAGTACGAAAACGGTACCGAAAACAGACTGGTCGTGCAACCGGCACGGCGGGAGCGGCCGGGCACGGCCGGGCACGGCCGGAGGCGGCCATCGACACGCGGGGCCGGCGCAGGTAGGCTCGGCGGCGACAGACAGGGGAATCCCGGTACGCACGGGCGCGGCACCAGGCCGACCACGGTCTCAGCGCGCACCCCATCAGGTCGCCGTGCGGACGCGCGCGGTACGCTGTACTGCCTTCATCCCCCGGTAACGAGGAGCTGCTTCACGATGGCCACCGACCACAGCAAACCCGCGGCCGCGGCCGCCGACGGATCGGGCGCTACCGGCCCTGGCGGCGGCGGCCGCGTCGCCTCGGCCGCGGTCGAGGAACTGATCATCAACCGCTGGTCGCCGCGCTCGTTCTCTGCCGAGCCGCTCAGCGACGCCGAAATCGCCTCCCTGTTCGAGGGCGCGCGCTGGGCGCCGTCGTCGTTCAACGGGCAGCCGTGGCTGTTTCTGTACGAGACCGACGGCCCCGACCGCCCGGTATTCGACTCGGTGCCGATGCCGCGCAACCGCGCCCGGGCGTCGAAGGCGCCGCTGGTGGGGTTCATCTTCGCCAACACCCGCACTCCCGAGGGGCGCGAGCCGCGCACCGCCCAGTTCGACACCGGCGCCGCCTGGATGGCGCTGGCCCTGCAGGCGCGGGCGCTGGGCATCTACACCCACGCCATGGCCGGCATCGACCTGCAGGCCGCCCACGACCAGCTCGGCGTGGACGCCGAACGCTACACGGTGATGTGCGGCTTCGCCGCCGGCCGCATCGGCCCGCGCGCCGCGCTGCCCGACGAGCTCCGCGAGCGCGAACAACCGAACGGCCGCAAGCCGATCGGCGACATCGCCCATCGCGGCATCCTGGGTACCGACTGAACAATGGCGAACAATGGCGTACCGGGGGAGTCTTTCTGGGCGCGCGGCGGTATGATTGACATGACGCGCGCGGGCGCATTACCGTCTGGATGATCGCGGTTGCGGTCTCATTCACCATGATACGTATTGAAAACCTCACCAAGTACTACGGCGAGCGCCTCGCCGTGGACGACATCAGCTTATCCGTGGAGCAGGGCGAGATCGTCGGCTTCCTCGGGCCCAACGGCGCCGGCAAGTCGACCACCATGCGCATCATCACCGGGTTTCTGATGCCGACCCGCGGCGACGCCTGGGTGGGCGAGCACAACATGGCCACCGAATCGCTGCAGGGGCGGCGGCACATCGGCTACCTGCCGGAGGTGGTGCCCCTGTACACCGACATGACCACGCGCGCCTACCTGGAGTACGTGGCCCGGCTGCGCGGCGTGGAACGGCGCGCGGTGCGCGGCCGCGTCGACGACGTGGTCGAGCAGTGTGCGCTTGAGGAGTACTACAACGTCCTTCTGGCCAAACTGTCCAAGGGTTTTCGGCAGCGCGTCGGACTGGCGCAGTCGATCATCCACGATCCGGAAGTGCTGATTCTCGATGAGCCGACCATCGGCATCGACCCGATCCAGGTAGCGCAGACGCGCCAGTTGATCAGGGAGCTGGGCAAGAACCGCACCATTCTCCTGTCCAGCCACATCCTGCCCGAGGTGAGCATGGTGTGCGAGCGCGTGATCATCATCCATCAGGGCAGGATCGTCGCCGAGGACAGCATCGACCGGCTGTCCTCCGTGGTGAGCGGGGCGGAACGGTTGCGGCTGCGCGTGAACGGCCCTGCCGATGCGGTGTCCGCGGCGCTCGACGCAGTTCCGGGCGTCGCCGGAGTCAGCTACCGGGAGCTGGATCACCTGGTGGAGTTCGCCGCCGGCGAGCAGCCGCACGGCGAGATCACCGCCGCCATCGTGGCGCGCGGCTGGACGCTGACCGCCATGGAGACGATGACGATGAGCCTGGAGGAGATCTTCCTGCAGCTCACCGCCGACGACGGCGCTGACGATGACGATGAGGCCGACGATGACGACGGGGCCGATGCAGCCGACGACGACGGAGCCGAGCGATGAAGAACATCGCGACCATAGCGCGCAAGGAACTCGCCACCTACCTGGGCTCGCCGATGGCGTACATCGTCACGGCGGTGTTCCTGGCGCTGACCGGCACCTTCTTCATCACCCATCTGGCCGGCGTCGGCTACGCGGACACCAGCATTCGCGGGTTCGTGAACGCCGCCCGCTTTCTGGTGCTGCTGTTCGCGGCGGTGCTCACCATGCGGCTGGTGGCGGAAGAGAAGAAGGTCGGCACCTGGGAGTTGCTGCTCACCGTCCCGGTGAGCGACGTGGAGATCGTGGTCGGCAAGTTCCTGGGAGCTCTGGCGATGCTCAGCGCCATGCTGCTGCTGACCCTGTACTACCCGATCATGCTGATGTCGTTCGGTGACCCCGACCTCGGGCCGATGGCGACCAGCTACCTGGGGCTGTTCCTGCTCGGCGTCGCCTGCGTGGCGGCGGGGGTATTCGCCTCGTCGATCACCGCCAACCAGATCGTCTCGGCGGTGGTCGCCGGCGGCATCCTGTTCGGGCTGTGGTTTGTCGGCGTCCTGGGCGCCTTGGCGCCGGGCGCGATCGGCGACGTGCTTTCCCTGTTCTCGCTGTCCACCTACTTCGCCGACTTCGAGCGCGGCATCGTGGACACCCGCGGCGTCGTGTACTATGTGACCTTCGCCGTGCTGTTCCTGTACCTCTCGGTGCGTTCCATCGAAGTGGGGAGGTGGCGCTGATGTCCACTTCGGTGCTCGCCATCGTCGGCCTGGTCACGCTGGCCGTAGCGTGGATAATCGGTTTCGTCATGCCGCAGATCCGCGTCATGACCTACATCATCGTCGGCCTCGGGGCGGCGCTGGTCGCCGCCGCGGTGGTGCTCGACTTCCGCCGCGTGAGCGGCGCCATCGCCAGCCGCCGCGGATTGTTCGGCTTCGGCGCCGGCGCCGCCATGGCGCTGGTATTGGGCATCGTGCTGATGGCCAACGCCATCAGCGTGCGCGTGAACTACCGCTTCGACTTTACCGGCCTGTCGCAGTTCACCCTGACCACCCAGACCAAGGAGGTGCTGGAAGAGCTGGAGGAGCCGGTCGAGGTGGTATCGTTCTTCAACCCGACCGACCCGCGCCTGCTCGGGTTGCGCGACTTCGGCCACAACCTGCTGGCGGAATATCAGACCTACACCGACCTGCTGACGCTGCGCAGCGAAGATCCGGAGTTGCGCCCCGACCTGGCACGGCAATATCGCATCGGGCCGACGGCCGCCAGTCTCGGCACCATGGTGTTCGTGGGCAGCGCCGGACAGCGCCAGGTGTTCGGCCCGCAGATCGGCTTCGAGGCCGAGCACGCCTTCACCAGCGCGCTCCTGGAGGTGACCGGCACCAAGCAGCGCATCATCTACTTCCTCACCGGCCACGGCGAAAGCGAAATCTCCGGCGACTACGACAGCGCCCGCAGCGGCCTGCGCGACAATCTGTTCCAGGTGGCGCAGCTCGATCTGCTGCGCTTCGGCCGCGTGCCGGACAACGCCGCCGCCCTGGTGGTGGCCGGTCCGCGGCAGCCGATCTCCGCCAGCGAGCTGGCGATACTGGAGGAGTATCTGCAGCAGGGCGGACGCATGCTGCTGCTCCTGAATCCCGATCCGCAGGAGGAGTTGCGCGAGCTGCTGCGCACGTGGTGGCTGCAGGTGGGCGACGGCACGCTGGTCGATCCCGCCTCGCACGTGGTGCCCAACGTCGACAACCCGCTGGTGCCGCGCACGCGCAACAACCTGCAGTTGACCGACCTCTACTTCCCCGGGGTGACCGCCGTCATGCCGCTGCCCGACCCGCCGGAGGAGGTCCAAGTGGTGCCGCTGGCGTGGACGACACGGGTCGGGTGGCAGGAAATCCAGCCGCTCACCGACGGCGAGCCGCAGTTCGATCCCGATGAGGATATGCAGGGACCGCTGGCGATGGGCGTGCTGCTGGTGCGCCAGCCGCCCGGCGAGGATGACCCGAGTCTGGCGACCCGCCTGGCCGTGATCGGCGACTCCGACTTCGCGGCCAACCAGCACTTCCGCAACGGCGGCAACAGCGACCTGTTCCTGACCCTGGTCAACCAGCTCGCGTACGGCGAGGAGATCATCTCGGTGGACCGCAAGGTACTGCCGGTGCGCCGGCTGGTGCTCAGCCCGGAGGAAGCGCGCTTCTTCAACCTGTCCAGCGCCGGCCTGCTGCCGCTGCTGGTGCTGATCGTCGGCGCGCTGGTGTGGTGGCGGCGGCGCTAGAGACATGCAGCGGCTGTTGAAACTGCGTTCGCTGGTGCTGCTGGTGGTGGTCGCGGGCGGCTTGGCGGTCGGCCTGTACTACGCCACCCGCCCGCAACCGCAGCCGCGCCCCGAGCCGCGCCCCTACGTCTGGGGATTCGACATGATGGAGCTGGTCCACCTGGAGATCAAGCTGCCGCGCGCCAGCATGCAGGAGCGCTGGAAGCGCGGCGAGGACCGGCAGTGGTACTTCGACAACGAACAGGGACAGCCGGTGAACCGCGAGCGCTGGGGCGGCGGCGTGGCGCTGCTGGTGAGCGGCCCGGGCGCCAACCGGCTCATCGCCGAGGAGGCCACGGACGAGCAGATGGAGTTGTTCGGCCTCACCGAGCCGCAGATGACGCTCGGGCTGACCCTGATCGACGGCGCATTCGTGGAGGTGATCGTGGGCGACGCCACGCCGGACAGGGGCAGCTACTACATCAAGGAGATCACCGACGCCGACGTCTACACCGTGGACTATACCTGGTACGGCGTGCTGCGGCGCTTGGTGACCGATCCGCCCTACCCGCCCCCGGACCAGAAGCCGATTGAATCGTAGTGAATCGTACACACGAGGTTGACGTAGCGGCCAGACTCTGCTTTCATGGTACGGTGTGCCACCAAGGTGGCGAAGAGGTACAGCTTTGAGTGCATCGCAAATCACAGATAGTCACGCCGAGCGTGAGACCGTTCTCGAGGTAAACGGGCTCCAGACCTACTTCTATACCGATGAGGGGGTCGTCAAGGCAGTCGACGGCCTCTCCTATCGGGTGCGGAAGGGCGAATTCGTCGGTCTGGTAGGGGAGAGCGGCTGCGGCAAGAGCGTCAGCGCCATGTCGGTGCTGCGCCTGATTCCGCATCCGCCCGGGTTGATCGTGGGCGGCGAGATCCTGTTCAAGGGCGAGGATCTGCTGAAGGTGGACGAGGCGCGCATGCGCGACATCCGCGGCAACCGCATCGCCATGGTGTTTCAGGAACCTACCACCTCCCTCAACCCGGTGTTGACCGTGGGTCGGCAGATTTCGGAATCGATCGAGTTGCATCGCAACGCCAACAAGGCCACCGCGATGGCCGAGAGCGTCAAGCTGCTGGAGTTGGTGGGCATTCCCGACCCGGACCGGCGCATCAAGGACTACCCGTTCCAGTTCTCGGGCGGCATGCAACAGCGGGTGATGATCGCCATCGCCCTGAGCTGCAGTCCCGAGTTGCTGATCGCCGACGAGCCCACCACGTCGCTGGACGTGACCGTGCAGGCGCAGCTTCTGGAGATCATCGCCGACCTGCGCGTGCAACTCGACATGGCCGGCGTCATCATCACCCACAACCTGGGACTGGTGGCGCGCTACGTCGACCGGGTGAACGTCATGTACGCGGGCAAGCTGGTGGAGGCGGGGACCACCGAAACGATCTTCGCCGAACCGAAACATCCCTACACCATCGGCCTGATGGCGTCGGTGCCGCGCCTCGACAGCCCGCGCAAGGTTGCGCCGCGCGCCATTGAAGGGTTGCCGCCCAACCTGGCGCACCTGCCGGACGGCTGCTCCTTCTCGCCGCGCTGCTCCTGGGCGATGGACCAGTGCCATGAGGAGCCACCGCAGCTCGAGGAGGTCAGCGAAGGCCACTTTCGGAGCTGTTTCTACGATGCGAGCAAACTGGAGAAGGTAACGGTATGAGTAACGGAAGTAACGGAAGCAACGGCAGCAGCGACGTCGAACACATCCTGGAAGTACACGATCTGGTCAAGTACTACCCGGTTACCGCTGGCGTGCTGCGCCGCAAGGTGGGCGACGTGAAGGCGGTGGACGGGGTCAGCTTCTCCATCGAGCCGGGCGAGACCCTGGGACTGGTGGGCGAAAGCGGCTGCGGCAAGACCACCACCGGGCGCTGCATCCTGCAACTGCAGGATATTACCTCCGGCGACGTGGTGTTCCAGGGCCAGAATCTGGTGGAAATGAAGGGCGAGGCGCTACGCCGCATGCGGCGCCACATGCAACTCATCTTCCAGGATCCGTTCGCCTCGCTCGATCCGCGCATGACCGCCGGCGACATCGTCGGCGAACCGTTGCGCGTGCACAAGATCGCCAAGGGAAAGGCGTACCGGCAACAGGTAAACGACCTGCTGAGCATGGTGGAGCTGTCGCCTACCGTTTCCGGCCGCTACCCGCACGAGTTCAGCGGCGGCCAGCGGCAGCGCCTCGGGATCGCCCGCGCACTGGCGGTGCGGCCTGCGTTCATCGTGTGCGACGAGCCGGTGTCGGCGCTCGACGTCTCCATTCAGGCGCAGATCATCACGCTGCTGATGCGGTTGCGCGAGGAGTTGAACCTCACCTACCTGTTCATCGCGCACGATCTGGCGGTGGTGCGCAACATCAGCGACCGGGTGGCGGTGATGTATCTCGGCAAGATCATGGAGATCACCACCAGCGACCTGCTGTATGACGAGCCGTTGCACCCGTACACCATTTCGCTGCTGTCCGCGGTGCCGATTCCCGATCCGGTGATCGACCGTACCCGGGAACGGATCATCCTGAAGGGGGACGTACCGAGCCCGATGAATCCGCCGAGCGGTTGCCCCTTTCACACCCGCTGCCCGCAGGCCGAGGAAATCTGCAAGAGCAAGGTGCCCGAGTTGAAGCGGACCGGTGCCAACCACTGGGCCGCTTGCCATCTCGTCGAAGCATCCTGACCACTCAACACCGGAGAATTGTGAAAGACAGCAACAAGGGCTCGGAGAAGAGCCGTACGCAGGGCGGTTCGCGCAGCAGTTCGCGGAGCGTATCGGCGCGGGGCGGTTCGCGTAGCGCCGCGCAACGCGCACGGCACAGCGAGGTGCCGGCACTGAGCTTGGTGCAGGTGGTGATCCTGGTCGTGGTGGTCGCCCTGATCGTGGGCGGAGTGGCCGGCTTCGCCATCTATCGGGACCGGGTCAAGCCGTTGCAGACCAAGGTGCTGATCGTCGACGACCTGTCGGTCGAGATGCGCTATTTCCTGCGGCGGGTGCGCATGGTCGGGCGCGAACCGCTGGAAGTGCTGCAGCTCCTGACCCGTGAGTTGATCATCACGCAGGTGGCCGTAAAGCCCCCCTACAGCATCGAAGTGACCGATCGGGATGTCGAAGATTACATGCGCGCCAGCGCGGCCGGCGGCGCCGGCGATTCGATCACCGACGCAGAGGTGAAGGAATGGTATCGGCAGACGCTCAACGACAGCGAACTCAATGACGCCGAGTTCCGCGAGCTGATGCGGCGCAACCTGCTCTCCCTGGGCATGACTGAATATCTCGGCGAACGGATGCCGACGGTGGTGGAGCAGGTGCGTCTGTACATGATCGTGTTTGCCTCCCCCGAGGCGGGCACCGGCGTCGTGGCCCAGCTCGCCGCGGGCGCCGACTTCTTCGAGCTGGCGCGCAGCGAAGCGAACGCCGATGAACGGTTGCGCGCCAAGGGCGGCGACCTGGGCTGGTTGCCGCGCGAGGCGATGCGGCCGGAGCTCGCCGCCGTGTTCGACCTGCCGGTCGGCCAACCGAGCCGTTTGCTGGCGCTCGGCAGCGAGGCCTTTGGCGTGGCGATGGTCGGCGAGCGCGCCGCGGCGCGGGAGATGGAACCGGAGGCGCGGGAGGCGGCCAAGGCCACCGCGCTCACCACCTGGTTCAATCAGGAGTACCAGTACCACGGCGTGGAGTTCCACGGCTTCAGCAACGGTTACGACAGCGAGACCGACCTGTGGGTGAAGTGGCAACTGCAGCGCATGGCGCGGCACGACAACCCCGAGGACGCCCGCTGAGACGACTGGCGGCCGCGGCCTGCGTACTCCTCGCAGGGGCACCGTTCGTCACGGCGGGCGCCATCCACGGCACCGCCATCACCCTGGAAGGGCGCCAGGTCGGGACGGTCGAAAGCATCGACATGTGGAACGACCCGAGCAATTCCGCGCGCGTGAATATCGTCGTCAAGGCCAGCTTCGGCGACTTCCCAGCCACCGTGGACCGGTATCTCGGCGGCAGAGGATTGTTCCAGAATCGCTGCTCCCGGCGCATCTACTGGGGGGGCGATACGGCGGTGCTCGAAGCCGGCGCCGCACTTCAACTGTCCTCCAAGGTGCGCTACGAGCAGTGGGCGTGTTCATCCCTGGGCAATGCACGGCTGCTGCGCGACACCAGGAGCGTGCACTGGAGCGTATACGTCCCGCGCGCGCCTATCGATCAAGTGTCGGTAGTCGCCACGCTCGACGACATCGTCGACTTCCCCGATGGCGTGGAACGGATGTTCGGACTACGGGTACGGGAAGAGATTCCGATGCCGCTGCCACCGGAGTGCGGGAAGTGTGACTGTGCTCTGCTTGTCGAGTCGCTGCAGCCGGTGTTCGAGGCGATCGCCTTCTCCTACCGGGATGGCCGCATGGAGGCCACCGCTACCTTTTCCACGGCCGACCCGTGGCAAGCCATGTCCTGCCTGCCCTGATCTAGCGGCGGCGCCACCAGACGATTGTGCCGGTGATGATGAGGAGCAGCGGAATAAGGCCCACGCTCGACACGTTCAGGAACCGCGCCTCCTCCAGACTCAGTATCAACCGGCGCACGGGCAGAACCTTGCGATCGACCGAGAACACCTCCTCGCCGGCCCCCAACCGGTTGATCATGGTCAGGAACATGCCGCTGTTGTTGCCGTTGCGGAAGTGCTGGTTGGTGGCGAAGTCGGAATCGCCGACGATCGCCAGCCTGCCGAATGGTGAGCGCATTTGGGCGACGGCATCCCGGTCTACCGGACGCTCCACCAGCGCCGCCAAGGCATGCGGGCCGGCCGCGTCGACATCAGGGTCGTAGACCGGGGCCGAGGCACCCAGACGCGAACGCTCGATCCAGCTCTGTGCAGTGGTAAAGGCAATCGGAGCCAGCTCCACTCCCTCCGGCACGTCCGCGGCCGGTACGATAGCGGCGACTCCGGGGAAGTAGGTCTCCAGCAGTCCGTATGCGTTGCGGCCACGGTCGACCAGGGGGATGTCGACGTTGGGCACCACGTGGGAGGCCGTATCCACCACGGTGCCATCGCCGACGGTCAACCACCAGGCCCTGGCAAAGTCCCGCAACTCCTGTTGCGGGTTGGGATTGAGCAGCAACGCCAGACGTCCGCCCTCGCGCAAGTAGCGGTCGAGCATCTCGATCTCGCCACGGGCGAGCGGCTCCTGGGGGCCGGCCACAATCACGATGGTGGCGTTGAGCGGTATCTCGGTGATCTCGTCCATGCTCAGCTCACCGACTTGAAACAGATTGTCGCGCAGACCGCGGCGGGCCTGCTCGTACTCGCCGAGAATGCTGCCTTCGCCGTGGCCGGTCACGAACAGGACGACGCGCTGGCGGGTGCCGGTAACCTGCAGAATGGCGCTGGTGAACGCGCTCTCCGCCTCGCCCTGAATCTGCGGGCCGTACACCGGCATCTGCCCAAACTCGCTGCGAAAGATGACCGTCCCGACTGCGGCGCCGTACGGACTCACGCCGTATTGGCGCGCCAGGTCGGGGCGCAACTCCGGATCCTCACGCCGCACCTGCAGCCGATCGTTGTAGTTGCGATACTCCTTGAGCAACTCGAACCCGAACGCGTTGATGGCGGCGATCTCCCTGGCGTGCTCCATGTTCGGGTTCGGCTGCGCGAAAAAACTCACGACTTCGACCTCGGTGTCGAGTTCCGTAAGCACTTCCTTGGTCTGCGCCGTGAGCGTGAACTGCTTGAGGCCGGTGAAGTCGAAGCGGTGATACACCGTGGTGCTCACGAGATTGGCCAGGACGACGGTGCCGATAGCCAGCGAGAGAATCACCGACTGGCCGATCCCGAATACGCCACGCCGACTGGACAGGGCGCTGCGCACGCGGCGCAGATCCCACAAGGCCGCTACGACAACGCAGCCGACACCGGCCGCGACGATTGCCCAGATTGCGATGCCGCTGCCAGGCAGGACGAAATCCAATACCCAGGCCGCGAACAGGAGGCCAACACCGGCAAGAGCGACAACTCCGGTCGTCATCAGCGCCACCTCGCGGTTTCGATCGAACGCACCGCCATGAACAGAAACAGCATGGTCAGGCTCAGGTAGTACACGATCGCCTTGGTATCGATGATGCCGCGCACGAAGTCGGGAAAGTAGCCCGCAAACGCGAGTCGAACCATGACCTCGCCGGCGGCGCCCGGCACGAGATCGGCGGCCAGCCCGACCGCCCAGAGGCCGAACAGAATCCCGGCAGTAACCGCGGCCGACACGATCTGGTTCGCGGTGACCGATGACACGAAGATCCCGATTGCCAGCGCCGCGCTTCCCATCAGCACCAACCCGACGTACGAGGTCGCCATCGGACCCAGGTCAGGGTCGCCGAACACGATCAGCATCAGCGGATAGTACAAGGTGAGCACCAGCATCCCGCCGAGAATCGCCAGGCTGGCCAGAAACTTGCCGACCACGATCTCGCTGTCGCGAAGGGGTGCGGTAAGCAGGAACTCCCAGGTGCCCAGCTTCTTCTCCTCGGCTACCAGCCGCATGGTGATGAACGCCGCGAACAGGAGGATGAGAAACTGCGCAGCGTTGAGAAATCCGGCGATACTGGTATCCGCGTAGTTCTGTGCGGCCAGGACGCTGGCGAAGAAGAAGCCCGACAGTCCCATGAACACGGCGCTCACGATGTAGGCCATCGGCGAGGTGAGGTACGAGGCCAGTTCCTTCCGGCATAGGACGCCGACGTTGCGGAAAAAGAGCCTCACTCCGCCCCCGCCTCGTCCACCTCGTCCGCCTCGTCGGTGAGCTCCAGAAAGATGTCCTCAAGCGTCATCGCGGCGCTCTCCATGGCCAACAGGCCCCAGCCCTTCTGCACCAGGGTGGCGGAGATGAGCGCCTGTGGTTGCGTGCCAGCCGCCAACCGCGCCACATGGAACGGCTCCTGGAACTTCACGTCGAGCACCCCCTCGATGCCGCCGAGTACCTCGGTGACCTGGGCCGATGGGCCGTCCACGCGCAACCGCAGTTGCTCCCCGCCGGTGACGGTCGCCGACAGGTGATCGATCGTGTCCTGAGCCACGATCCTGCCCTGATGGATGATGATGACCCGCTGGCACACCATGCTGACCTCCGGGAGGATGTGGCTGGACAGCAGGATGGTTCGGTTTTCGCCGAGCTGCTTGATCAGCGACCGCGTATGGGCAACCTGGATCGGATCGATGCCGATCGTCGGCTCATCCAGAATCAGCACATCCGGATCGTGGATGATCGACTGGGCAAGCCCCACGCGCTGCCGGTAGCCCTTCGAGAGCTTGGACAGAATCACGTCCCGGTACTCCTCGATGGCGCAGATCTCGATCACCTCGTCGACCCGCCGGCCGGCGGCCTTCTTGTCGAGCCCGCGCACCCGGCCCGCGAATCGCAGATACGCGCGGGTGGTCATGTCGTAATAGAGGGGGACGATCTCCGGGAGGTAGCCAATGTGGCGGCGTCCCTCCAACGACTCCGTCGCCATGTCGTGGTCGGCGACAAACACGTCGCCCCGAGTGGGCATCAGGTAACCGGTCACCATCTTCATGGTGGTGGACTTCCCCGCGCCATTGGGTCCGAGGAATCCGACGATCTCACCCTTCTCGATGTTGAAGGCGATGTCGTCGACGGCGAGCCGCTCCCCGTAATACTTGGTGACGTTCTGTACGCGTATCATCTTCGTTGCTTGGCCAATGTACTCAAGTCCGCTGCCGGCAGCGAAGCAGCGCGCTGGTCGATTGCCGTAGCGGCTCGGCGCACTCCCTCACCGTTGCAGGTAGGGTGGTTCAAGGACGAGCCGCTCCATGACCTCGTACCAGGTGCGGTCGACGGTGTAGACCTTCCTGGTGCCGACGAGCTGCAGGTAGAAGCTGAAGGAATCGGGAGTCTCGTCTCCGATCACCAGGTCGACCGTCCCGGCGCCGTTACCGTCACCATGTTCGCCGCCGTGCTCCAGGTGTATCGTCATCCGTGGAGCCAGCAGGCCGAAGATCTGCAGATCGTAGTCGACGGCCTGTTCGGTGATCAGCCGGTTCGCTCCCGGTCCGCTCAACAGGTAGGGTACTGCGCCCCCCCAGCGATCGATGTCCAACCGAGGGCGTCCGGGGCGGTCGAAGTACCAGACGTGGTCGATATGGAACCAGGTCTCGGCTAGCTGATCCTGCGGGAGTGCGATCTCTACCCGGTGCAGGTCGCGCAGGTCGAACGACCACATGATCGGGCGCTCGTACGGATCCTCCTCCTCGCCACTGCCGGACGCAAGGACGAACACGACTGCCAGTCCGGCTGCCGCCGCGCCGAGGATCACCGCCAGTCGCAGCTTCATGCCCGTTGTTCCTGTAGATGGTTTTGCAATGCTCAAGGTTTACCGGATGCAAGGTAGCGAATGTTGTTGCGGAATGGTAATCGAATCCTGCCCGTTATGGCGATACGCCCTAGGCAGCGGTTTCGGGGCGCTAGTCGATCGCGTACAACATGCCGTCGTGTGAACCAATGAACACGGTGCCGAGCGCGAACGCCGCCGAGGAAGTGACCTTGCCCGCGGTCCGGACCTGCCACTGCAGCTCACCCGTGGCGGCGTGCACCGCGTATACGCTCCCGTCCTCGCTGCCGACCAGCACCAGATCGCCGGCCAGCCGCGGCGACGAGCTTACCGGGCCGGGGGTCCGGAAGCGCCACAGCACTTCGCGGGTGCCGCGGTCGACGGCGACGAGGTTGTCATCCGCGCCGACGTACAGCGCATCGCCGGCGACCAGCGGTGACGACTTCGAGCTCCTGCCGACATCCAGTTCCCAGAGATGACCGGTTTGCTCGCCAATGCGCGGCGCCGGGATCCCGACGAGCTTCATACGGAGCAACAGGCGCCGAAATCTGTGCTCCAGGGGCAGCGAGCGCCTGGTACCGTCAATCGCGTACAGCCGGCCGGCCGTGGTGGTGAAGTATACGGTACTGCCGTCCACGGCGGGAGACGAGGACACGTCGCGGCGGGTGCGAAACCACGTTCGAATGCGCCCGTCGCCGGCATGCACGATGTAGAAGAACCCACTCAGCGTGCCAACGGAGACCAGCCCGTTGGCCACGGCTGGCGACGAGTAGATTTCGCCGCCGAGGGTCGTTGACCAGCGCAGCTTGCCGGTGGCCGCGTCCACGGCCAGCAGGTCCCGGTCGGTGGTACCGATATAGACCCGACCATTTGCCACCGCCGGTGACGCGGTGATCGGATACCTGCCCTGGTATGACCACAGCTCCGCGCCGGTGGCGGCATCCAGCGCTCGGAACCAGCCGTCGTTGGCGCCGAAATAGACCACGCCATCGACCACGGCCGGTGAGGACTGCACCTGGCTGGCGGCTCGGAACTGCCAGACGACGCGCCCGGTTGCCGCATTCAGCGCGTACAGTCCGTTGTCCTGCGAGCCGAAGTATACGATCCCATCGACGACGGCCGGAGAGGAATGAATTGCACCGCCGGTGGCGAAGGTCCACTTGATGGTGCCGCGTGGCTGGGGATCCGGTGGCTCCGTAGCGCCGGTGTGCGCCAGATTGCGCCCGAACATGGCCCAATCCCCCGCCCGCGGCTGCGACGCCACGCCCTGCGGTGGATCGAAGAACAGGTCGGTAAAGAGATACAGCAAGATGCCGAGCAGGAGTAGACCGCCGCTGCCGCCGACCACGGCGGCTACCTTCAGGCGGTGCCGGACTATGCTGCGCCGGGCGGCGCTGTACCGGGCGGCACTGTGCCGGGCGGCGCTGCGCCGCGGGGGGAGCAACGAAGATGACACGTGTGAATACGGTACCGGAACGCGGGCGGCCACGTCACGAAGTACGCGATGCCCAACCGCATGACCGCGGCGAGCGCCCATGCCGAGCGGACCAAAAAAGGAGGGCTCAGCGCAAGCCAAGCCCTCCTTATCAGTCGCGTACAACCCGTCGAGACGGGTTGGGCGCTAGTAGCCCATCGACATCTTTACGTCCTGGTTGATCCAGGTCCAGCCGAACGGCTGCAAGTAGGTATCGTCGTTGATCCAGCGGAACTCACCGTAGTAGTTGTTGACCCATGGCCACCACGCCTGCGAGATCGACTTCACGCCATGCGGAATGTCGAGCGCCTGGCTGAGCAGGTAGACCGCCGCTTCCTTGATGATCGCCGCCTGAGCATCCGCGTTGGTCTCGGCTGCCATGCGCATCATCATGTCGTCGAAGGTGTCATCGCTCCACTGGTTGATGTCACGAACGCGCCATGACGACCAGTTGTTGGGCATGTCCAGGACCGGATTGCCCGCGCCATAGGCGTGCCGCGTCACATGGTAGTCGTGGTTCCTGACCTTCTCCTGTGCCGCCGCACCGGTCAGCCCGGAGATGTTGACGGTAACCCCGCAACGCTCCAATTGATCCTTCCACAGCTCGCTGCGACCGCCGCCGACCAGCATCGACTCGATCTCGAGACCATTCGGGAAGCCTTCCTCGGCGAGCATCTGCGTGGCCAACTCGGGATCGTTGGAGTACAGCACCGCCACGTCTTCCGGCAAGTCGCTGATCGAGGTGTACATGTTCGACAGTGACGGATAGATCGGCCACCAGTGAATCGGCAGCGCCCCTTCCGGCATCAGCCCGTGCGGGTCGGTAAGGCCATTGAACGCCGCGACGTCGGTGCAGATGAACAATGCGCGCCGCACCTGCAGGTTGTCCATCGGCGGGCGCAGGGCATTCAGACCGAACGCCGCACCAAACGAGATCGCCAGCCGGTCCTGAATCAGGTCAGGCGCCTGCCGGTCCAGCTCGGCCCATGATGGTCCGTAGACCGAAGGCCCGCCGTCGGCGGTGCCGGTACGCAGCGCCGCGACCTCGAACGAGAAGTCGGCAGCAATCGGCACCACGAACTCATCCACGAACGGGAACGAGTACTCCTTGCCGTTGACCAGCGTCGTATCCCAGTAGTTCTCGTTCTTTTGCATCGTGAAGTACTGGTCTTGTACGTGATCCTGGAACTGGAACGGACCGGTTCCGACCTGGTTCTCCCACTTGCCGATGCCCTTCTCCAGCAGCTCCGGCGGGCTGACGTGCGAACGCCGCCGCCCCGCCAGCTCCAGGTTGAGCGACGTATCGAAGGTGGCAAACACGATGATCACCTGATTGCCGACGGCGCGGATGTCGCTGACCTTGTTGGTCCAGCTCGCGCCTTCCGGGCCGTTCTTCCAGTGCAGCAGGTCGGCTACGATGTCCTCGGCCGTCAACGCCCTGGCCGACATCCACGACATCTGCTCCTCGTTGGGTGCCCAGTTGATCCCCTCTCGTACCGTCCACGTGATCTCGGTCGGGGTAACTTGCCAGTCGGTGATCAGCAGGCCTTTCCAGTACCTCTCGGGAATCGCGCCGATCAGCTTGAAGTCCCACTCGCCGCTGCCGCGCGGTCCGTACTTCTCGAAGTCACCGATCATCGGTGTCTCCTGGATCAGCGAGGTGTACCACGTACGGCCGCCGTTCTGGTCCGCCGGATCGGGGCTGACCGGCTTGTTGCCGGCGCGCGGGGTCAAGGTGAAGGTGCCACCGTAGACCGGTTCGCCGTCACTCATCATGGCGTCGCCGGCACTGGTCTCCTCTTCGCCGGCGGCAAACGACATCGTCGCGGCAAGCGCCAGTACCAACGCCACCAACAGAAACTTTCTCATATATTCCCTCCTTAAGGAATTAATAGAGATTGTGTAGGGACTGTCCCTATTTGCATTTGCAGATTGCTCAAACCCGAGACTGCTCAGACAGAGCAACCCCTATAATAGCATGCTTCCCGATGGCTGTCTACCCGGACGCGCCGAAGGCGCCGAAGGCGCCGAAGGCCGCCGAAGGCCAGCCGAAGGTGCCGAACGGTGGCTAGGACGAGGCGGCGGGCGAGCCCGCGTCCTTCTTGGCCACCTTGCGCCGCGCCGCGGTGCCGCTGAAACTCCCTGCGCCGCCGCGCAACCTCGGATCCAGGATGTCGCGCAGGGCGTCGCCGAACATGTTGGTGCCATACACCACCAGCGCCAGCGCCACGCCGGGCCAGAGTACCAGGTGCGGCGCCTGGAACATGTGGAAGCGCACCTGCCCGCTGAGCATCGCTCCCCAGCTCGGTGTGGGCGGCCCGATACCGAAGCCGAGAAACGCCAATCCCGCCTCCGCCAGGATCATCCCCGGCACGGCTCCCGTAAACGCAACGATGGTCGGCGCCAGGATGTTGGGCAGGATGTGACGCAGCAGTATGCGCAGCGTTGTGCTACCGACGGCCTCCGCCGCCGCCAGATACACGTCCTCCTTGATGCGGATCACCGTGCTGCGAATCAGCCTGGAGCCGACGATTCCGCCCAGCGACAGGATGAATATCATCGCCCACACCGAGACCCCGGTGATCGACACCATCACCAACAGGATGATCAGCCCGGGGATCGCCATCCAGGCGTCCACGAAGCGCTGAATGACCATGTCCACGGCGCCACCGAGGTAGCCCGACAGAATCCCGAGGATCAGCGCGATCACGACTGACAGCGCCGCCGCCGCCAGGCCGATGGTCAGCGACGTGCGCGTTCCGATGACGATGCGGCTGAACATGTCGCGCCCGAGCAGGTCCGATCCGAGCCAGAACTCCCGGCTCGGCGGCTGCAGCCGCTTGTTGATGTCGGAGTCGTTCATGTCGTACGGCGCTATCTGTTCCGCAAACACCGCCGTCAGCAGGAATGCCACGGTGATCACCAGACCGAACGCCCCGAGCGGGTGATGCCGGAACAGCTTCTTGAAGAAGCCGCCGAGCTTGTTCGGCTCGCGCGCCTCGGTAGCCAAGGTGCGCGCTACATTGGCATCCGCCATGGCTACTTGTATTGCACCTTGGGGTCCAGAACCCCATACAGGATATCGGTCAGCACGTTTATCACCACGATGCCGAACGAGAGCATGACCATGATCCCGCTGACCAGGGGATAGTCGCGCGTGTTGAGCGCCATGATCGACATGAATCCCATTCCCGGCAGGTTGAAGATCTGTTCGGTGATGATCGAGCCCCCGATCAGGATCGGTATCTGCAGCCCCATTATGGTGACCACGGGGATCATGGTGTTCTTGAGCGCGTGCCGGGCCACCACCAGCGATTCTCTGAGTCCCTTCGACCACGCGGTCCTGATGTAGTCCTGCCGCAGCACCTCCAGCATCATGGTCCGCACCCAGCGCATCATGCCGCCGCCCATGAGCAGCGCCGTGACCAGCGCCGGCACCCAGATGCCATTCAGGTTCTTCAGCGGGTTGTCGAAGAACGGCGTCCACCGCACCGGCGGCAGGTAGCCCCACCACAGGCCGGGAAAGACAATCACCACGGTGGCCACCCAGAAGCTCGGTGCCGAGATGAAGATGATCGCGAAGCTGCGCCCCACATAATCGGCCAGCGTGTTCTGGCGCAGCGCCGAGACGATGCCGATGGGAAGGGAGATCAACTGCGCCAGGATGAAGCTGATCAGCCCCAGCTCGAAGGTGACCGACAGCTTCTCGCGGATCATCTCCGCCACCGGGCGCCGCTGTATCCACGAGATCCCCAGGTCGCCCTGCAGCAGCCCCGCAAACGTGCCGTCCTTCTGCGGCGTCACCCCCAGAAACCGCCCGTACTGCAGCGCCACCGGTTCACCCAGGCCGTAGTGCGCGCGCAGCTTGTCCTCGTCCACCTCGGCGATCGTCCCGGCCTCCTCCAGCCGCCAGATCAGATCGTCGACGATATCGCCGGGCACCAGGCGCATCAAGAAAAAGATGATGAGCGTGATGATGAAGACGGTCGGTATGACAAGCAGCAGTCGCCTGACCAGATAAGCGCGCATGTCCGTAAGCGACATTTTTGCCGCATCGGCAAAGGGCCTGTCAAGCTCGCCTGCAGGCGGGCAGGCGGGCTTCGGGAGCCCCCGGGCCATGCGTGGCCCACGAGCAAGCCTACTGGGCATAGGGGCGGAGGCCTCACGTGGCGGGAGGACCGCACCCCGCTGTTGGGCCATGCCTGGCGCCGAAGTGAGCTACTGCGCATAGGGGTCGGAGGCGTCGCGGAGGCCGTCGCCGACGAAGTTGAAGGCGAGGACCGCCACGGTCACGAACAGGCCCGGGATCAGCAGCCACGGCTGCAGGGCGATGGAGCGGATCGCCTGCGCGTCCTGCAGCAGGACGCCCCAGCTTATCGCCGGCGGCTGCAGGCCCAGCCCCAGGAAGCTGAGCGAGGTCTCGGCCAGGATCATCTGCGGCACCGCCAGGGTCAGGCTCACGATCAGGTAGCTCAGGAAGCCGGGCAGCAGGTGGCGCAACAGGATGGCGCTTGTCGGTGCGCCGCCGATGCGCGCCGCGGCCACGAAGTCCTCCTCGCGCAGACTGATGATCTTGCCGCGCACCACACGCGCGATCTGCGTCCACCCCACCAGCGACAGGATGATCGTCATGCCGAAGTAGAGCTTGATCGGATCCCACCCCGGCGGCAGCGCTGCGGCCAGCGCCATCCACAGCGGGATCTTCGGGATCGCCAGCAGAAACTCGATGACGCGCTGGATCACCATGTCGATGCGGCCGCCCAGATAGCCGGACAGGCCGCCAAGCAATGACCCCAGCACGAAGCTCACCGCCACCCCCACCAGGCCGATCGACATCGACACCCGGGTGGCGTACATCACCCGCGAGAACAGGTCGCGGCCCAGGTTGTCGGACCCGAACAGGAACAGGCGCTGGTCGGCGGCGGCGCCGAACAGGTGCCGGCGCGCCGGCACAGCGTTCCAGAACCGGTATTCGTCGCCACGCACGAACAGCCGCAGGGGAATCCGCTGGCTGGGATCGTCGGTGTACACCCGCTCCAGGGTCTCGGGATCGACCGACTTGACCATCGCGTAGACGAACGGGCGGACGGGACGCCCGTCGTGGAACACACGTACCCGCTGCGGGCGTGCGTCGATGAACCCGGAGTTGCGCTGGTAGGGGTCGTGCGGCGCCACGAACTCCGCGAACAGCGCAACCAGGTAGAACAGCGCCAGGACCACGAGGCCGGCCAGGGCCGCGCGATGGCGCAGGAAGTTGCGGCGCACGAGTTGCCACTGAGAGGCCAGCTCGTAGCGCTCGGCGGCGGTGGTCGCGGTTACGGTGCCGGTGTCCGTGTCGGCCAACCCGCTCACTGTCCGAGAGTGCTCGCCGCCGTGCCGGCCTTGGTGCTGCGGTTTCATCGCCTTGGGTGCCACGGAGTGACCCTGCCTAATCCATCCGGATACGCGGATCGATCAGCATCAGCAGCAGGTCGGAGAGGAAGAACCCGACCACGGTCATCATGCTGAGCAGGGTCATGATGGCGCCGGCCAGAAACATGTCCTGGCCGCGCAGCGACGACAGCAGCAGCGGCCCCATGGTCGGCAGGTTGAGCACCACCGCGACGATAGCGCCGCCCGACACCAATTCCGGAAACACCCACGCCACGGTGCTGACGATCGGGTTGATCGCCACCCGCACCGGGTACTTGAACAGCAGCCGGGTCTCCTCCACCCCCTTGGCGCGCGCCGTGATCACGTACTGTTTGCGCAGCTCGTCCAGCAGGGTGGCGCGCATGATGCGCTGCAGGCCGGCGATGCCGCCCAGACCGATCACCAGCACCGGCACCGGCAGGTGCCCCAGCATGTCGAGGACGCGCGCCACCGACCAGTCGGCTTTCAGGTAGTCGGGCGAGAACAGCCCCACCACGTTGACGTTGAAGATCACCAGCAGCAGGTAGACCAGCACCAGCGCCACCAGGAACGGCGGCGTGGACAGGCCCAGGAAGCCGAACACGGTGGCCAGATAGTCGCCGATGCCGTACTGGCGGGTGGCGGAGTAGACGCCGATGGCAATCGCCGCCACGTAGCTGAACACGATGGTGGTGCCGCTGATCAGCAGGGTGAAGCCGAGCCGCTCGGTGACCAGATCGGCCACCGGGCGGTTCCAGAAGAACGAGTAGCCGAAGTTGCCGCGCAGCATGCCCCACACCCACTTCAGGAACTGGGCGATCATGGGGCGGTCGAGGCCGTACATGCGCTTGAGCGTCTCGACCTGTTGCTGGTCGACGCGGTCGCCGCTCAGCTCCACCTGCAGGATGTAGGTGGACAACCAGTCGCCCGGCGGTAGCTGGATCACCACGAAGCCCAGCACCGCCACCGCGCACACCAGAATCAGCATGTACAGAAGGCGCCGGGCGGCGAACTTCAACATCGGTGTGGCAGCGTGGTCAGGGGCTGATGTCGCAGCGGCGCCCGCCCGCCGCCCGCGGCGATGCAGCAGACGGGGAGCGGGCGCTGGCGGGTCACCGGCAGCGGGCTACTGCTCGTAGTACCACTGCTCCGGGTGATAGATCATCCAGAACCGGTAGGAGTAGATGAACAGACCGCCATCGCCCTTCACGTTGCGCAGGTTGGCCTTGACGGTCATCGGCTTGGGCGTGATGCCGGCGATGCCGATGTCCCACAGGCTGTTTGCCGCCACGGTGAGCAACTCCTTGCCGATCTCCATGTAGCGTGGATTGCCCATCGGGTACTGCTGAAACTCCTCGGCCAGCTCCATCCAGCGGATCACCTCGGCCGGCGGCTCCTCGCCCTGCTCACCGCCGGAGTTGAACCAGGCATCCCAGTCCGTAGCGTTCTCCAGGGGCGGCATGTGGAAGGTCGGGCGTCCGTGAAAGCCGATCTCGGTGGTCTGGTCGAAGTTCCAGATGAATACGTCCAGCTCGCCGGCGACCCGGCGCTGGCCGAACAGCGGCCCGTCCACTGCTCGGGTAGCCACCTTGATGCCGATCTCCTCCCAGAATTGTTTGATCAGCTCGACGCCCACCTCCATCTTCTCTTCCAATTGGTAGTAGTCGATGTGGATGGAGAGGGTGTCGCCATCGGAGCGCACACGGAATTCCTGCCGGTCGTCCCAGGCCAGTCCTAGCTCGTCCAAAATCGCGTTGGCGCGCTCCATGTCGTATTCGATGAACCTCTCGCCCATCCACGGCTCGTAGAAGCTCACCGTCGGATCCACGGTGGCCGCCCGCGGCGTGGCCAGCCCGCGCCAGATCACCTCGTTGATCTCGTCGCGGTCCAGGGAAACCGACAGCGCTTCGCGGAAGCGGATGTCGGAGAACAGTTCGCGCATCACCGGATCGCGGTGGTTGAGGTTGGGCCGGATCGCCAGCATCACGTTGCCGCGCCCGTCGTACCACAGGTTGGTGCGGTAGTTGCCGCGTTCCTCGTGCTCCTTGTAGAGCGGGAAGTTGTCCATGGTGGTGAACTGCAACGCGTAGTCCAGATCGCCGGCGATGATCTTGGAGGTGACCGCCTCCAGGTTCTCGTGCAGCAGGCGATCCTGGGTGTCGATGTAGGGGAGCTGGTTGCCGGCCGTGTCGACCTTCCAGTAGTAGGGGTTGCGCGAAAAGAACTTGTTGCCCAGCACGTCCACCTCGACCATGGTCCACGGGTCGATGGTCGGGATGGCCGGGTCCATGCGCTGCTGCACGTCCACCGGCCACTTGCTCAGGAACAGTTGCGCCCAGCTCTCGTGCCCCTCGGCCTTGGCCAGATCGGCCGCCTCGGAGTTGTGCTCGATGTGAAACTGCGCCAGGAAGTGGGACGGCAGGAACGGCACCTCGTGGTAGCGGCGTGCCTCGGTGCCGAGCACATTGAGCACGCTCGGATAGGGCTGACTGAACGTCATCCGCACCGTGTAGTCGTCGACAGCCACCAAGCTCTCCAGGGGGCGCCACGAACCGGGACGCGACGCCACCAGCAACTCGTTGCCCAGGAAATCGTCGTACCAGAAGGTGAAGTCGTCGGCGGTCAGCGGGTCGCCGTCGCTCCAGCGCAGGCCGGGCCGCAGGTACACGGTGAGCTGCGAGAAGTCCTCGTTCCAGTCCCAGCCGGTGGCGGCGTTGGGGGAGATCGCCTGCAGGCTCGGGTGCACCATCAGCAGCGGCTGGGTGCGCGCGGTCCACGACTCGGCGCCGGCGGTCACCGGGCTCAGGGCGCCGTGGCGCAGGGTGCCGCCGTAGGTGCCCACGCTTTCCAGCGGCACGATCACCATCGGGTCGGGCGGCATGCGCTCCACCAGCGGCGGCAACTCGCCGGCTTCGACGAGCTCGGCCAGCATCGGGGCCTCCTGGAAACTGGCGATGCGGTTGCCGGTGGCCTGCTCGTATTCGGTGACGGTGGCGAAGAAGTTCACCATGCCGGGCACCAAGCCCTCGATTTCCGCCATCGGCCCGGCCGCCGCCGCGGCGGCGCCCTCGGTAGCGGCGGTGGTCTCCTCGCTGCCGCCGGCCAGCGCCAGCCACGGCGCCAGCGCCAGCGCGACAGCGGCGGCCAGCATGCGTTTGTCGATCATCATGGGGTCCCTCCTACTATGGACAGTACCTGAAAGTAGTTGCCCCCTTGTGAGATGTCAATGAACACTGCATCAGCGCCATGAGCGTGCTCTCTCTGCGGGGCGATTCCTACGCCGAACACGGCGTGTACGCGCGTGGCGCCAGGGCGGCGTCGCCGCTTCTCCAGGGCTTCTCCGCCGCCGTGGCTGACGCGTTCGATGCTCCCGGGTCACGCGCGTGAGCGCCACCGCGGAGCATTACCGCAGATATTGTTGCTTACGCGCCACCGTCGCTGCACAACGCGACCGCTCCGGAGCGGCGCAGGCACTGCTGGCAACTTCACCCGGTGGACGAGCGGCGGCGGAGATCCTACGCTGCACGCTGATCATGAGCGACCATCCGCATATTCTTCTGCTTGTCGACGATGAGCATCGGCCCGACGTGATGTCGGCGGAGGGCAACCCGCATATCCGCATGCCCACCCTGGACCGGATTATCGGGCAGGGCACCTACTTTCGGTCGGCGTACACGCCGGCGCCGGTGTGCGTGCCGGCGCGGCAGAGCTTCCTGACCGGCCTGTACGCGCGCCACAGCGGCTGCACCGGCTTCGACACGCCGCTGCCGAGCGACGTGCTCACCATGCCCGCCCACTTCGCCAACTACGGCTACAACCCCACCTGCGCCGGCAAGATGCACTTTGTCGGCTCCGACCAGATGCACGGCTGGCGGGAGCGCATCGGGCGCGACATCGCGTTCAACATGCCGCGCACCGGGGAGG
This sequence comes from Spirochaetia bacterium, assembly GCA_965262935.1. Classification (GTDB taxonomy): domain Bacteria; phylum Spirochaetota; class Spirochaetia; order SZUA-6; family Bin103; genus Bin103. The sequence goes on from OZ253572.1 coordinate 6,197,940, forward strand.
CGCACCTGAGCGCCGCCCGCCCGCACCTGCAGGGCACCGGCAAGTGGCCCACGATCAAGGAGATCACCAACGCCCGCGCCGGCAAGGGCCACCACATGCAGCACGACCGGTACACGGTGGACGGGGCGCTGCTGTATCTGGACGAGTATTTCGTCGGCGAACCCTACGACCGCCCCGGCGAGGGGCCGCTGATGCTGGCCGTCAGCCTGTCCAGCCCCCACTACCCCTACCAGTGCCCGGAGGATCTGTTCAACTACTACCTGCGCCGCGTCGAGCCCTACGTCGAGGATCTGCCCGAGCACTTCGACTGCGACGAGTTCTTCAAGGTGCGCGTGGGCGAGGACGTGACCTGGCGCGAGGCGCAGCGCGCCACCGCCGCCTACTACGGCATGATCGAATGGGTGGACCGCCAGTACGGCCGCGTCATGGCCAAGCTGGAGGAACTGAACGTGCTCGACGACTTCGTGATCGTGTTCCTGAGCGACCACGGCGACATGCTCGGCCAGAAGGGACTGTGGGAGAAGCAGCAGTTCTTCGAGGCCTCGGCGCGGGTGCCGTTCAGCATCACGGCGCCGCGGCGCTTCACCGGCGGCGCCCAGACCGTGCGCCACAACGTCTCGCTGGTCGACCTGTTTCCCACCCTGTGCGACATCGCCGGCATCCCGATCCCCAACGGCCTGGACGGGCGCTCGCTGGTGCCGCTGATGGAGGGCGACGCCGCCAGCTGGCCCAACGAGGTGTACTGCGAGCTGTACCACGAGCTTAACGGCCCCTCCGAGATGGTGAAGACCGACGACCTGAAGTACTTCCGCTTTCGCGGCAAAGGCTGGCCGGAGCAACTGTTCGACCTGGCCACCGACCCCGGGGAGACGCGCAACCTGATCGACGACCCCGCCTACGCCGCCGATCTGCAGCGCCTGCGCGCCCGCCTCGACGCGTTCGAGTGGGGCGAGCGGTCGACCCCGCCGTGGCTGCGCTAACATCCTGTACGCCGTTCCTGGATTGCACGGCGCTGCTGGGCGACCGTGAGCGGTTGCAGGCGGCGGCGCGGGAGCGCGGCTATCTGTTCTTCCGCGGCCTGTTGCCGGTCGCCGAGGTGCTGGCGGTGCGGCGCGCGGTGCTCGGGGTAACCGCCGCCCACGGCGCGCTCGCCGACGGCGCCGGCGGCGCCGCGCCGGATTCCGCCGTGGCACGCCAAGGGGTGCATCTGACCGAGTATGACCGCACGCCGGAGTTCAAGGCCTACTACGCCGACCTGCAGCGGCTACGGGCATTCCACGCCCTGCCGCACCATCCGAAGCTGATGACGGCGCTGCAGGCGTTGCTCGGCGAGGCGGCGTGGGTGCACCCGCGGCACATCGTGCACGCCATCTTTCCCGAGGACCTCGACTACACCACGCCGCCGCACCAGGACTTCCAACCGGTGCGCGGGGCGCCGGACACCTGGACCGCATGGGTGCCGTTCGGCGACTGCGACGCGCCGCTCGGCGGGCTGGCGGTGGCAGAGGGCTCGCACCTCCAGGGCCTGCTCCCGATGGCCACCGACAACGAGACGGTGACCGCCGCCGCCGGCGCCGACGCGCGCTGGGTGTGGAGCCCGATGGCGACGGGCGACGTGCTGCTGTTTCACAGCCTCGCGATCCACCAGGGCGTGGACAACAGCAGCGGCGACCGCATCCGGCTGGCCGGCAGCTTCCGCTACCAGCGCGTCAGCGACCCGGTGGACGCCACCGCCCTGACCGTGCACCTCGGCGTGCTCACCTGGGAGGAGGTGTACGCGGACTGGCCGCACGACGATCCGGTGCGCTACTACTGGCAGTCGTTGCCGCTGTCGATCCAGCCGGCCCGGTCCCGCAAGCGCTCATCCGACCCGGAGTGACTCGCTTCAACGCAGCTCGACGATGGCGTGGATGTCGACGCGCGGCACGACGAAGCGGGCGCCCCCGTCGCCGGAGGCAACGGCCAGTTGCTGGCCGGCCGGCTGCATTAGCGCCCGGCTGACCGGGAAGCGGGTGCGTACCTCCAGCTCGTAGACCGGGATCTCCTCGCTGATCACGCTCGCCTTGGTGCGCACCGGACCGCCCGGCGTGCGGTTGATCAGGTGCAGGTAACGGCACGCGCCGCCTTGCGCTTCCGCCGGCGCCTCCCAGAGCACCGCCTCCACCGTCTCCGGGCAGGCCACCTCGACCGGCGGCGCCTCGCCGGCGGCCCAGCGTACGCCGTTGTCCAGCAGCGTGCGGAAGTCGGGATGGCCGTAGTCGTGGTAGGCGCGGGCAAGCGGCTGCGGGAAGTAAAGCACGCGCCCGGCGCCGGAGCGGTTGGTGACCGCGGCGGGATAGGGGGTGGTCTCCTGCGGCGGGTGGCCCATCATCATGCCGCGCACCGGGTTGACGATGGCGCCGTGGCCCTCGGCGCCAGCGCGCAAAGCTACCTTGAGCTGCAAGTTGTGCCACAGGCTGATCGGCCAGCCCAGCTCCAGGCCGGCAGTGAGCGGGCCGGCGTCGTCGTAGCGCATGAAGCTGTAGGTGAACGGCATCGGCTCCAGGTAGTCGCAACCGAACAGGTCGGCGAGCAGGAAGTTGCCGCGTGGGCGGCCCATGGCGTCGGCGAGCGAGGTGCGGTAGGTAGCCACCAGCCCGCCGCCGGCGGCCACGAACGCACGCAGCCGATCGGCCACGGCGTCGTCCATGCACACCAAGTTGGGCAGCACTAGCACGCTCGGCGTGCCGATCGCGGCCTCGGCGACACGCCGCTCGGTCACCACGCCGTGCAGCACCCGGCTCGCCAGCAGCGCCTCGTGCGCACCCTCCAGGCCGGCGGCATGGCCCTGCCCGTGCGCCGCCGGCGCGAAGTCCTGGGTGCGTTTCGACCACACCAGGTCGGCGTAGTGCACGCGCCGCTGGCCGGCGGCGGCATCCGGCAGCCACGGCTCGCGCTCCCGCACCTGGTCGAATGCCGCCTGCATCCGGTCCAGCGAGAGCTGGTCCAGCCTGCCGTCCGGGCGGACCTGGTCGTAGTACTGTACGAAGCCGCCGTTGGCGGTGATGGTCGCCATCTCCGAGAACAGCATCGGCACCGGCTTGACCTGGTAGTCGCGCACCATGTGGGCGGTGCCGGGTCCGGAGACCGCCGGCGCGGCGTGCTGGTCCGCATCGCCGGTGGGCGCGCCGTTGCCGCCGGTGTTGAAGAAGCGCCAGGTCTCGATCTCGTAGGGCCGGTCGGGAGTGAAAGCGTCCTGCATGCGGCACCACAGCGCCAGCCCACCGTAGCCCTCCTGGTAATGGAACTCGCGCGTCAGGTAATCGTCGGCGTCGTTGGCGTAGCCGTCGGCCCACACCTGAAAGCCGCTGCCGTTGTGGGTCACGGTCAACTCGGCGTTGACCGCGCGGATGGCGGCAATGATCTCGTGCAGGGCACGCCGGTTCATGGTCTGGCGCCACCGGTAGTATTGCCGGAACGCCTCGTCACCCTTGTCCACGCGCGGCGGCAGCTCCGCGCCGCGATCCTCGCGGTACAGACCGCGGCAGGTCTCGCAGTAGCAGATCATGGTGCGCCCGAACCAGCCGAATCCGTCCAGCCAGTAACCGTCGAAATCGTAATTCTCCGCCAGTTCGCGCACGACGTTCCTGATGTACTCGCGCGCCGGACCGATCAGGCAGATCACCGGCCCCTCCTCCTTGGCCGGCAGCATCTGCGCCGGGCTGGTGCGGACCACCGCACTGCCATCGGCGTTGCGCGCGGCGTACGAGGCCACCAGGGCGCCGCGGCGCTCGCGTGAGGTCTGCACGTAGTACAGCACGGTCATTCCCACCGCCCGGCACGCCACCGAGAACTCGCGCATCAGGTCGCGGTCGCCGATGGCGCTGTGCTTGTGACCGTAGGCGGTGTCGTAGTAGCAGTTGCCCTGGTTGTCCTTGGCATGCACGTACAGCGCCTGCACGCCGGCGCGATGCAGGCGCCGCACCAGATCGGCGGGATCGACGGCGTGCAGGTTGCGCGCCTGGCCGATCGGCATCTGGTCGGCGGAGTCGGGCATCTGGAAGTCCAACAGGTAGACGCGCTTGTGGCGCTCGAACCACTTGCTCAACGGATCACCTCTTCGCGGCTTCGCGCATTCGCGGTCGCGGCCATGCGCAGCCGCTTGCCAAGAAATACCATGCCCGGTGCGAAACGTGCGAGCGGCAGGCGATGCTTGTGCACCGGCCCAGGCGCGTCGGTCGCCGTGGGGGCGCCGGCAGTGCGGCAGTGCGGCAGTGCGGCAGTGCGGCAGTGCGGCAGTGCGGCAGTGCGGCAGTGCGGCAGGAAAATTGCCGCTTGGAAACTGTTCGTGTATGGTCTCGTGCATGGCAACCAAGACCGTCACGCTTGAGTTGGATGCCTACGAGAAGCTGAAAGCGGCAAAACGCCCGGGAGAGTCGTTCTCGGCCACGGTGCGGCGGGCACGGTTCGGGCCAAGCGACTCCACCGGACGGTCCGTTCTCACCCTGCTGCAAAACCTGAACGCGGAAGCGGCTGACCGCGAGGCTACAGAGTACTGGACCGGGCCAGTTGCGGCAGCCCGGACCGTGACCCCGTCGCGCTGGCGCGAAGGCGGATGAAGGAGCGGGCCGACAACAGCCGACCTCCAACGACCTCAACGAGAGCCGCGGATGTCTGACCGACACAGCGTTGCGGGGGAGTAGTAAGAGAGGGAATGACCATCGTCGAACGGTTGAGGGCCGGCGCGCGGCTGGTGCTGGACGGAGGCACCGGCTCGGAGTTGCAGCGGCGCGGCGTCGATGTCCTGCAGCAAGTCACGAAGCAACTGAAGGCGTGGTCGGCGGTTGCCAATCTCACCCACGCGGACGTGGTGCAGCAGGTGCATCAGGATTACCTGCGCATGGGCGCGGACTACTACCCGTCGCGCATCGCCCGGTTCGCATCCGACTGGCTCGGCGCCGGGGCGCAGATCGTCGGTGGCTGTTGCGCCTCCGGCCCCGAGCACATCGCCGCGATCCGGCGCGTCGTCTCCGCGGCCTGACCCGACGATGCAACGCATTGACATCGCGGTGCGGCGGCTGGCCGAGGCATGGCGGTCCGGCACCCGGATTCCGGATCTGTGCGATGCCCGGCCGCGCAGCCGCGATGAGGCGTATGCCATCCAGGACGCCGTCACGGCACTCCTTGGCTTGCCGGTGGTCGGCTGGAAGGTGGGAGCCGCGACCCCGGCCATCATGCGGCAGCGCGGCCTGGATGAGCCGATTCCGGGGCCGCTGTTCGGTCCGCGCGTGTACGTAAGTGGCGCGCAGCTGCCGGCGGCGGAGTTCCCCGCCGCGAACCTTGAAACCGAGTTCGCGATCCGCACGCTTGCCGAGCTGCCGCCCCGGCGCGCCCCGTACCAGGCCGCCGATCTGGCGGCGGTCAGCGAGCTGCTGGCCGCGTTCGACCTCACCCAGTCGCGCTATTCCGTTGCACCGGACTCCCTGGCCGAGATCGCCGACAGCGGCAACAGCGGCGGCGCGGTGATCGGGTCGCCGCTCCCGGACTGGCGCCGCCGCGACCTGATGCGCACGGCCGTCGAGTTGCGCGTCGACGGCGGCGCACCCATTGCGACCTACCGCGGGGCCTGGCGGCGCGATCCCCTGGACGTGTTCACCTGGCTGGTGAACAGCCTCAGCCGGCGCGGCATCGCACTGCCGGCGGGAGCGTTGATCCTCACCGGCTCGCTCACCGAGCCGCAACCCGTGGGCCCGGGAAGCAGCGCCGTGGCGCGCTTCGACTGCGGCGCCGAAGTGCGCATGTGCATCACCCGGCCGGGCGCGTCGGAACGACCGGGGCGCGTCTCAGCCGAGTGACAGACTGAGACCGACTGAGACCGTAGTAGTAGTGACGCTGCTCCACGGCCATGGTATGCTGCGGCAGGTTCGAGATATCCACGAACATGCCGGTATACGTTTATAGATGCAGTGCCTGTGAGCAGGTGTTCGAAAAACTGCTGCTCAGTTCCAACAACGACGAGGTCACGCGCACACGCTGTCCCAGCTGCGGCGCCGCCGCCCCGCGCGACTACGCCAGCCACACGTTCGCGTCGCCAAGCATCGGCACCACCGGCGAGATAGCCGAGGACCCCGACTCCTACAAGGCGATGCACTACCACGAGAAACGGGGCGAGTGGGAGCAGGCCGCCAAGGCCGCCGAGGGCGTGAGCGAGTTCGCCAAGCAGAAGTTCATCCAGAAAGCGGAGCAGGATTAGACACCGGCGCCGCACCGAGCCGCCACGAGGAAGCACACATGGGAACGAGACTGGCAGGCAAGGTAGCGATCATCACCGGCGCCACCCTGGGACTGGGGAAGGCGGCGGCGCTGCTGTTCGCGCGCGAGGGCGCCACGGTGGTGATCTGCGACCGCGGACGAACGCCCGCGCACGCCGAGGCGGTGCTGCGCGAAGCGCAGGGGCTGAGCGGGGAGATCGCCTACCAGACGTGCGACATCATGAACCGGGACGACATCACCGCTCTCGTGCAATTCGCCCTGCAGCGCTACGAGCGCATCGACGTGCTGGTAAACAATGCCATCATCGACAATCCCGGCGGAGGCATCGAACAGGTCCGGCTGCAGGACTGGGAAGCGGGCATCTTCTGCCACATGACTGCCCCCTTTCTGTTCTGCCAACAGGTGATTCCGGCGATGATCCGCCAGGGCGGCGGCAGCATCGTCAACGTGTCGTCCAACACGGCGCTGTTCGGCAACACCGGCATCTCGTCGTACGGCCCGGCCAAGGCGGGGATGATCAGTTTCACCAAGCACTTGGCGGTTGCTTACGGCCCGTACGGGATTCGCGCCAACTCGCTTACCCCGGCGCGCATGCTCACCGAGAAGAAGCTCGCCATGCTGGACAACAACCCGGCTGAAGTGCGCCGCCAGCAGCACCTCTATCCGCTCGGCAGCCCGGCCCTGCCGGAGCAGGTCGCCGAGGTGCTGCTGTTTCTCGCGTCGGATGAGTCGGCGGCCGTTACCGGCCACAACCTGATCGCCGATCGCGGCGCAGCCGCAACCAACTCCGCCGCGGTGGTGGAACGGCTCGAAGCCGACATCCGCACCCGTCTGGCAGCGCAGGGAGCGGCCTGGATCGAGGCTGAGCAGTAGCGCAGGCCGCGTGTCCGCATCGAGCGCCGGGCGGTCTCGTACGGCACCGTGACAAGACGCGGGGCCGCGGGCGATAGTTCGGAGCAACATCGATGCCGAGGCATCGCCGGCTGGCCGGCAGTTTCGGCGCCCGCTCAAGATCGAGGAGTGAGACTTGGCAACGCGTACCGCATCGACTCTCGCACCGCCGCTCTCGGCTACCGAAATGGGACGGTTTCGGCGCGACGGGTATCTCGGGCCCTTTGCGTTGTGCTCGCCGGCCGAGATGGCGGCGTTGCGGCCGGCCATCGAGCAGATCCTGGACACCGTTCCGGCGCACGGCAACCGCGCGCACAATCGCCACCTGGACAGCCACGCCGTGTACGATCTGGCCACCGAGCCGGCCATCGTGGAGCGGATGGCCTGCCTGTACGGGCCCGACCTGCTGCTGTGGCGCACCAACTTCTTCGTCAAGAACCGCGGCAGCAAGGCGATTCCCTGGCACCAGGACTTCAACTACTGGCCGCTGGAACCGCCGGTGATCATTTCCGCCTGGATCGCCGTGGACCCCTCCACCAGGCAGAACGGCAATCTGCAGGTGATCCCCGGCTCGCACCGCAGCATCGTCCCGCACATCGAGGCCACCCCCGACGTGCAGTTCGAGGAGATGGCGGATGCCGGCTACTACGATGCGCGCAACCTGACCGATCTGGAGATGCAGCCGGGCGAGTTCATCCTGTTCAACGAGCGCACGCTGCATCACTCGGAGGCCAACCACTCCGACCGGCGCCGCATCGGGCTGGCGGTGCGCGCGATCATCCCGATCGTCAAGGTGCTGCAGTACGACTCCGACGACCACACTCTGCAGGTGATTCGAGGCACCGACCCGATGGGATTCAACCGCCTCGGGCCGGCGCCGGCCCGGTAACGCGGCGCGCCGATGTCCAACACCGCCTATCGCGTCGCGCTGGTGGGAGCCGGAGGCATCTCGCGCTCGCACTCAAGGGCGTGCGCGCTGACCGACCGGGCCCATCTGGCCGCCGTGTGCGACGTGTCGCAGGCAGCGCTCAACCGCTATCGGGAACAATACCCGGATGTCGCCGCCACCTACGTCGATCTGGACCGCATGCTGGCGCACGAGGCGATCGACATCGCCATCATCTGCACTTGGGGGCCTAGCCACGCCGAGGTGGGCGAACGGCTGGCCCGCTCCGGGCGGGTGCGCACCATCCTGTGCGAAAAGCCGTTCACCCAGACCGCGCGCGAAGCGCAGCGCCTGGTGGCCGCGGCGCACGCCAGCGGCACCACGATCGTCGAGGCGTTCAAGTTCCGCCACCACCCCCTGCATCGCAAGGCACGGGCGCTGATCGACGACGGGCGGATCGGCGAACCGCACACCGTGCGCAGCACCTTCTGCACCGGCCGCGGACAGGTGGCCCGTACCCCGGCGTCGAACTGGCGCTACGATCGCCGGCGCGGCGGCGGCGCGCTGTTCGACCTGGGGAGCTACAACATCCACCATGCGCGCTGGACGTTCGGGGCGGAACCGGTCAGCGTGTTTGCCAGCGCCCGCGGCGGCGTCGAGGTGGAAGACGCGGTGAATGTGCAACTGGTGTTTCCGCGCGGGCGCACCGCGCAGATCGCCGTGGCATTCGACACTTGGGGTAGCCAGAGCGTCGAGGTGATGGGCACCACGGGCAGTCTGCTGACCGACCGCGCCTGGAACAACGAAGATCGGCCCGTGTGGCTGGAGTGCGCCACGAGCGGACGCACGGAACGGTTCCACTTCGAACCGGTGTTCCAGTTCCAACTACAACTGGAGCACCTGTGCGATGTGCTGGACGGAACCGCCGAGCCACGCATTGCGGCACCCGACAGCGTCGCTCAGATGCAGGTGATCGACGCCGTGTGCGAGTCGATCGCCACCGGCAGCGTCGTCACGCTGTAACGGAGGAGGAACGGTACATGCAGCGAGTCGCAATCGCCGGCCACACCGGCCGCGGCAACTACGAGCCGCCGCCGGACGACCACAAGTGGGGCAACGCCCATCACCGCATGGCGAAGGCGATGATCGACCGCATCGAGGGCCGCGAACCCGAATACGAACTGCTGGAGGGCAGCACCGCCCGCCGGCACGTCGAGTGGGCGATGGCCGCGCACGCCGCGCACATGGCCGGCGCGCGGGTGGCTCTGCCGACACGGCGCACAACCCGTTCGATTCCTGGCGACCGTAGGCCGCTCGCCTGCCCCCAATCTCGCCCGGCGCGCCGACAGTCGCGCTTGGACGAAGCAAGAATGGCCGGTAAAATTCCTGCCATGCGTATCACGAGCAAGGGGCAGGTGACGATCCCCAAGGCGCCGAGCTCACTGTCGACCGACCAGATCATGGAACTTACCCGCGGCGATGCAGATGACGGCGATGGCGGCGATGATCCTGGTTGACAGCAACATTCTCATCGACCCGCAGGTCGCCGCTGCCTGACTTCTACATCGGCGCCCATGCTGCCGCCGAGGGACACACCGTCCTTACACGCGACGCTACCCGTTATCGCACCTACTTCCCCGATATCACGGTGATTGCCCCACCCGACTCGAGCGAGACGGGCCCGAGGAGCGAGGATTGTTGACGGCAAAGCAGTCCGTGCCAGCGACGCGACCCGGTGCTGCACGAGTGAGCGCAGTCACGTGCGCGGCTGACCGGAGCTGCTGCCGGTCACCGAACGGACCTGCCTCCCGCACTACCGCGGGCCGTGCGTGTAGGGCCAACTCCGGCCGCCGCGGCCGGCGAGGTGCTGCACCTCGCTGGCCACCAGCGCGGCGCTCAGGCGGTGGATCAGGTGGTCGCGCAGGCCGGCATGGCGGCGGTCAGACCACAGGTTCGCCGTCTCACCGGGATCGTTCTCCATGTCGTACAGCTCGCCCTCGGGATCGCTGCGCGCCGCGGGATCCTGGTACAGCGTGAGCTTGAAGCGCCCGTCGTGGAACATGGAGGCGTAGACGGGCGGATCCCAGAACTGCTGGCCCGGGCCGATGCCGGAATTGCGGTACAGGGTGATGGCGTGGTCGCGGCGTGCCGGGTAGTCCGCGCCGGCGCGGGCCAGGGCGGCCAGGTCCATTGACTGCGGCATCAGTTCCGCTACGCCGGCCGGTGGCATGCCGGCGGCGCGCAGCAGCGTCGCGGCCAGGTCGTGCGGCTGCACCAGGTCACGCACCCGATTGCCCGCCAGCTCTCCCTCCGGCAGGCGCATGATCATCGGCACCCGGGTGCAGGGGTCGTAGAAGAAGGCGCCCTTGGCGATCAGTTCCAGGTCGCCGATCATGTCGCCGTGGTCGGACACGAACAGGACCAGCGTGTTGCGCAGCAGGTCGCGTCGCTCCAGTTCGGCGAAGATGCGCCCGACCTGTTGGTCGAGGAAGGCGACCGACGCCAGGTAGCCATGGCGGATCGCGTCGATGTCGCGGCGCCGCGGGTCGGCCGCCCTGCCCTGGCCGGCGTGGAACAGCGCCCGCTCGCGCGCCACGCCGTCCGGGATCGGCCGATGCGCCTCGGTGAGGGGTTGCACCGGCGCCATTTGCGAGCGATCCACCAGTTCCCCGGCGGCAAGCGGATAGTCGAAGTAGGGACCGTGCGGATCGAACAGGCTGACGTTGAGAAAGAACGGCCGCGCCGCGCCGCGCTGTTCCAGGAAGGCGATCGCCCGCTCCGCCGCCCAGGTGCTGAAGTGCGCCTCCGCCGGGTGATGGTCCTGTGACCCGGTCAGCAGCCGGCGCAGAAACTCCGGGTGATGTTCGCGCAGCCAGGCGGCGTGGGCGTTGAACGGGGAATCGAGGTGCACCTGCGGGTCGATGCTCCACTCGTAGCGTTCGAAGCCGTCGTGCGGATGGCGTTCGACGCACTCCACCGCCCGCCCGGAAACATGCAGCTTGCCCACTAGGGCGGTCTCGTAGCCGAGGCGGGCGAGGTGCTCCGGCAGCAGCACCTGGTCGGCGGGCAGGGTGTCGTGGATGCCGTACACGCCGTGCCCGACGGGTAGCCGGCCGGTCAGCATGCAGGCGCGGCTCGGCGTGCAGATCGGCACGTCCACGTAGCAGCGCTCGAACACCACGCCGCCGGCGGCGAGGCCGTCCAGGGCGGGCGTGGGGATGGCCGTGCAGCCGTAGCAGCCCAGGGTATCCCAGCGCTGCTGATCGCTCATCAGGAGCAGGATGTTGGGTCGATTCATCGCTGCCCCGAGTCTGCACGTTCGCTCCGTGATACGAAAGACGCAAGACGGGTGGACCGCGGGCCAACATTGTGGTATCACCCGCTCCACTGGTATCACCATGACCCAGTCCACCCAGACCACCGAAGCCACACCACATGCGCGCGACATCGCCGGCGAATCCTGGGATCCCGCGCAATACCTCAAGTTCTCCGATCACCGCCTGCGGCCCGCCCTGGACCTGATGGAGCGGGTGCCGCTGGCGGACCCGCGATGCATTTGCGACCTCGGCTGCGGCAGCGGCCACATCACCCGCATGCTCGCCGACCGCTGGCCCGCCGGCACCGTGGTGGGCATGGACAATTCGCCGCAGATGCTGGCCAAGGCGCGGGCGACCCCGTCCCGGGTGCACTGGGAACAGGGCGACTTGGCGGAATGGCAGCCGGCGGCGACGCCGTCGCTGTTGTTCTCCAACGCGGTGATCCAGTGGCTGCCCGAACATGGTGCGCTGATTCCGCGCCTGTGGTCGCTGCTGCCGGCCGGCGGCTGCCTGGCCGTGCAGGCGCCGATGAGCTGGGACCAGGCGTCGCACCGCCTGATGCGGGAGACGCTTGCCGATGGCGGCGCGGGCGGCTCCCCGCTCGGCGGCACAGAGTTGCGGCAGGCGGTGGACAACCGCTGGCTGCACGAACCGGACTTCTACTACGACCTGCTGGCGTCCGATGCCGCCCACATCGAGGTCTGGACCACCGAATACCTGCAAGCCCTGACCGGCGCCGACCCCGTGCTGGAGTGGGTCACCGCCACCAGCCTGCGCCCGATTCTGGCCGGCCTCAACGATGCCGACCGCGCCACCTTTCTGAACAAATACGGTGAGCGGCTGCGGCTCGCATATCCCCGGCGCCCGGACGGCATCACGCTGTACCCGTTCCGCCGCCTGTTCTTTGTCGCGGTTCGCGGCTGACCACCGATCCCGCCGTTGTTCACCTGACTCGGCGTTCGCCGCTCACGAAACTGCCGCGCATTCCGAACAAGCCTGCCGAGCTTCCCGACACCGGCCGGCACCGGCGCCCTGGTGGTCCCACGGCACCCCGTCGTCGGCTACAATGCCGGCCGGCGGGAGGCTGGCTCCCGGCTGCGCTCGGAGACCGATGCAATGGCAAGAATGAAAGGGCCTGACCGCGTGCGCGCCGCGCTCGATGCGGCCGGGCTGGACTGCACCATCCGCACCCTGCCCGATTCCACCCGCACCGCGGTGGAGGCCGCGGCGGCCGTCGGCTGCTCGGTAGCCGAGATCGCCAAGACGCTGGTGTTTCGCGCCGGCGACCGCGCGGTGGTGGCCATCATGAGCGGCGACAATCGGCTCGATCCCGGCAAGCTCGCCGCGGCGCTCGGCGAACAGGTCGGCCGCGCGGATGCGGACTTCGTGCGCGCCACGACCGGGTTCGCCATCGGCGGCGTCCCTCCCCTGGGCTACGCAACGCCGGTCGGCGCGTTCATGGATGCCGACCTGTTCCGCTTCGCCGAGGTGTGGGCGGCTGGGGGAAGCCCGTTCAGCGTGTTCCCGATCGCGCCCGCCCGCCTGCGCGACATCAGCGGAGCGAAGGTGGAGGATCTCAAGGTCGAGTCCGACGCCGCCGACGGCGCTGCCGGATGATGGATGATGGATGAGCTGATGGAGGTTAACAGACGATGCTGAAGAGTGTTCCGCTGGGCAGCGGCCTGAGCGTGTCACAGTTGTGTCTGGGCACCATGAACTTCGGGCAGTCCGGCCACGGACCCCAGGGCGACTGGACCCTCGATCCGGACCTGGCCAGGTCGATCTTCAAGAGCGCGATCGACAACGGCTTGTTCTACTTCGATTGTGCCGATGTCTACGGTCGCGGCGCCAGTGAAATGGCGGTTGGCCGGCTGCTCAGGGAGCTGCTGCACCGGGACGAGTACGTGTTGCAGACCAAGGTCTTCATGCCGATGGGTCCGGGGGCCAATCAGGGTGGCCTGTCGCGCAAGCACATCATGGAGGGGGTGGACGCCAGCCTGCGGCGGCTGGGGCACGATTACGTCGACGTGTTGCTGATCCACCGCCATCCCCATGCGACCGCGGACAAAGCGGCGGTGCCGATCGAAGAGACGCTGGAGGCGCTGCACGACGTGGTGCGCGCGGGCAAGGCGCTCTACCTGGGCGCCTCGTCGATGTTCGCCTGGCAGTTCGCGGAGTTGCAACTCACCGCCCGGCTGCACGGCTGGACCCGGTTCGTGGCCATGCAGAACCACTACAACCTGATCTACCGGGAAGAAGAGCGGGAGATGATTCCCTACTGCGTCAAGACCAACGTTGCGCTCACACCCTGGTCGCCGCTGGCGCGCGGCGTGCTGACCGGCTCCTACCGGGGCGGCTTCGATCAGGGCTCGACCGCCCGCTCCCACGGGCGGGACCGGGAACGCACCGAGGGGCTGTACCGCGGCCGGCGCAACTTCCAGATCGCCGAGCGAGTCGGAGAGGTGGCGCGGAAACACGGCGCCTCGCCTGCCCAGGTGTGCGTTGCCTGGCTGCTCGGCAAGCCGGGAATCGCCGCTCCCATCGTCGGCGTCTCGCGGGTAGCGCAGATCGAAGACCTGGTCGCCGGCACCGCCCTCACCCTAACCCCCGAAGACGTCGACTATATCGAGAACCTGTACGAACCGCTGGTCAATCTCCTGTCAATCGGGGCATCGTGAGGTTCAACGTATGGATCTGACACGTCTTGCAAACCTCCCACCCTGGCAGTGGCCCCCTGGCATCGGGAACACGCTGCTGGCGGTTCTCCGCGATCGGAAAGCGGATGAATCGGAACACCTCCTGGCCGCCGAAATGGCTGGCGAGATCGTGGCCATCAACGACGACCTCGCCGGCGTCCTGCTGTCGATCGTCGGCGACGCCACCGCATCCGACGAGTTGCGCAGCCGGGCGGCGCTGTCTCTCGGACCGGTCCTGGAGCAAATGGACATGGACAGCATTGGCGACATCCCCGGCCTCGACGACGAACTGGACGCCCCGCCCATCTCCGAGCACACGTTCCACCGGATCCAGCAGTCACTGCGCGCCCGCTACCTGGAGGACGACATCCCGAACGAAGTGCGGCGCCGAATCCTGGAAGCCTCGGTACGCGCTCCCGCCGACTGGCACCGCGACGCGGTCCGAGAGGCGTACTCCCGTGACGACCGCGATTGGCGGCTCACGGCCGTGTTCGCCATGCAGTACGTGCGTGGATTCGCCGACGAGATTGTCGCCGCGCTCGACGACTCCGATGAAGAGGTCCGCTACGAAGCGGTGACCGCCGCCGGCAATTGGGAAGTGGATGCCGCCTGGCCGCTCGTGTCCGCCCTGGTCGCCGCGCCGGACACCGACAAGGCGCTCCTGCTCGCCGCCATCGAAGCAGCCGCCGCCATTCGACCGCGGGAGGCGGAGCCGCTGCTCGCCGAACTGAGCGACTCCGACGACACCGACATCTCCGACGCCGCCGACAACGCCATCATGATGGCCACGAACCCGTTCGACGACGACTTCGACGACGAGTCCGAACTGTAACACGAACCCGGTGCGCCAAACTCACGCACGGCCGTTCGGTTGACGTCCCTCGTCATTTGCTCCAAGGACTCTTGGTCCAAGCGCGGGGTGGCCAAGGACCGATTCCTTCATCTCAGGTGGTCTTGACGAATAACGCGAACTGTCTCTTGTCCTGCTCGGATGCTTCTGCTGGGGTCATGGCGTTGGCCCGGAGCAACTCCCCTGCCCCCATCAGGTGTTCGCGCAACGCCACCCTTACTGCCGGTGAGACAGCGCTGACCCGTGTTGTGCCGCTCTCCCAACTCGCGATGCGGAGGTTTCGATCCTGCAGCCACTTGGCATCAAGCACATCGGGACTGTGCGTGGTCGCCACGACCTGCATGAAGCGTCCCGCATGCCGCAATACGTCGAGAATCGAGCCTATGGCTCCCGGATGGACGGTGGCCTCCGGTTCCTCGATTACGATCAGCGACGGAGCCGGCCGTTGAAAGATCGCTGCAAGCATACCCAGCACACGGAGCGTGCCGTCTGACATGTTGAACGCCTCAAACTTCACCGTAGCCGGCTTCCCCCAGTCCTGACTGAAAGCCAGCGCAAGCTTGTTGCCGTGGCGCTTAAGGTGAACGCCGACCGTCCCGGGAACGACAGTTTCGAGAAGCTCGCCGATTCGTTTCCAATCTGCCGCCGACTTGCGTTGGATCTCGCGGAGCACGCTGGCGGCGTTGCTGCCGTCGGGTTGCAGCCGCACGCCACCGTCCGGATCCTGCAGCGCGCGTACCGCTGCCGGCTCGATCCGACACATACGCATATCCGACAGAAAGCGCAGAACCGGGCGAAAACGCGCGTCGCCACCTACTAGTGGAAGAGCCAGTGCATTCGGCTCCACGACCGGGTCCAGGGACCGGGCGCTGGTTTTCCAACCAATCGAGCCATTGACTGGCCGTCGGTCAAACCAGTCGCGCGATCCATCGGGCCGCAGCACCACGCACTGCTCTCGTACGACTTGGAAGCCATAGCCGGAAACCGGGCGCAACTCCACACCATATCGAGCGTCGATCGAGTCGGCATCCGGATGGTCGAGGACGACAGCCAAGCCCAGGTTGGACGGGCGGCCTCGCGCCGAGCTTCGATGACTGACCGCAGAAAATCCCCCGCGACGCTCAAGTACGGCTTGCAGCGGGGACGCCATCGCTTCCGCAAGGAACGCGATGGCATCGACGAAGTTGCTCTTTCCGGAGCCGTTCTGACCGACCAGAAACGTCGGGTTGTCAAACTGTACCTGCTCCTTGGCCAGACTGCGAAAGCGTTGCAACACCAGGCGGCGTAGTATGGGATCAGCCACCGGTCACCTCGGCACCACCGGAGAGTCATTGCGGTACGGCTCGAAGACCAGCGCATCCAGGTCCGCCACGCCGGCAAGCGCCCGATCGATGCGGGGCTTCACTTCCGTCCACTCGAGGCCGCCGAGTCCGCACCCAAGCGCCGGCAAGGCGATCGAATGAATCCGGTGCCGCCCGATCTCGGCTAGCAACGCTGACAACCCCGCCTCGATGTCCGCCAAGCGGCTCCGGGCGCGCCAGTCCCGCTTGGTCGGGAAGTTGATGATGAGACGCGGCATCAACTCACCCGTCTCGAACACGAACATCCGGCCCGGCTGCAGTTCGCCCCGGGCGCAAGCAGCCCTGTACGCCTTGAAGTTGTCCGGGAACCTGCGCTTGAACGCGAGCGCTACCCCGCGGCCCATGACGCCGACGCAGTTGACGGCATTGACCAGAGCCTTGCGGTCGGCTATCAGCAGATCTCCCGTGACGTACTCGACCATTGTCCCAATCTGATAGTACCACGCGCAACGCACTTTACGCGGTCGGTGTCCGCGGACGGACGACGGTCCCCGTCACTGGAACGGCTGCTCGACATCGACCGCGACATGATGGCCACGGTCGCCGCCTATCCTCTGCCACAGCCACGGACCAGAAGGGATGCTGCCCAGCAGGGTGAGAGAGTCGCCATAGAAGAGCAGCGCCGTCTCGGGCTCGGCCTCACCTCGCTGCCGGACATTGCGGGTTTCTCGAAGGGCAGGATGTGCGGACGGCTCAGGTCTCGTTGCCTGAAGAAATCGCCGGTTTGACGCTCATGGCGCGGACCGAGCGCGGCAACGCGCCCTCAACCGGGACGCCGACTACCTGATGAATCCTTGATGGTGGGTACCTGGAACTGTTTGCAGATTCGGTCCGCCGTGTAGTCAT
The DNA here is from genome assembly GCA_965262935.1 of Spirochaetia bacterium. GTDB lineage: Bacteria > Spirochaetota > Spirochaetia > SZUA-6 > Bin103 > Bin103. Next base: position 6,215,039 of record OZ253572.1, read on the forward strand.
GCACCTCGAAGAAGATCCCGACGTTTCAAGGCGAAGCGTTCTGAGGAACCAAGGTAACCCGCGAGGTAGCCTGGGGCAGGAGGTAGATCGGCTCTTCCAGATCCGAGTCGGGATCGGTGGCAGCGGGATTCGGCTGCGGCAACGGTTCGCCACGTTCCAGGTTCAACTCTGCCATATCTACCAGGGCGCTGGACAGCAGTTGACGCGCTTCGTTCAGATTCGTTCCCCAACTGATGACACCGGGAAAGTCCAGGACCTCCGCATGCACCCCGTCGTCAAGAAACTTGTACATCGCCTTGTAGACCAGCATGACCGGTGGCTACGATAGCATACGATGCCTCGGATTGCGAAATCGGCGATTTCCACGATCCGGAGTTCCTGGCAGTCCATATCCGGCGCTGGGGCAAGCACACCGGCCAGCGCGACCTTTACATGGCGTACGCCTTACCGTACGCTGAGGAAGATGGGGGTGATCGAATGACGACGGTGAACGTTACGGAGGCCCGCGACAAGCTCTATCGCCTGGTCGATGAGGCGGCGCAGACGCATGTCCCGATCGTCATTACCGCACGCCGCGGCAACGCGGTGCTCATCGCCGAAGAGGATTGGAATGCCATCAACGAAACGCTCTACCTGCTGTCGGTTCCGGGGATGCGCGAGTCGATACGCGAAGGCATGCAGGCCAGTCTCGACGAGTGCCGGAAGGATCCGGGTTGGTGAAGTGGGAACTCTACTTTACCCGGCAGGCACGTAGGGACGCGCGCAAGCTGGCCGCTTCCGGACTGCGGGCGCTGGCGCAGCAACTGCTCGACATCATCGTGGAAAATCCGTTTCAGAACCCACCGCCCTACGAACGTCCGGGCGGCGACTTGGCCGGCGCGTACTCACGGCGTATCAACATCCTGCACCGGCTCGTCTATCAGGTGCTCAATGATCGGCGCGCGGTGAAAGTCCTTCGCATGTGGACGCACTACGAGTAGCTCAACCCGCCAGCGCGGGCAGCAGGTTCTCGTAGACGGCCATCACCTCGCCCTCGTGCTCCTCGGGATCGGCCATCTTCAGGAACGACGCTTGGCCCGGATCGGCACCGGCGAAGTGGGCGTGGCTGGCGAACGCCGGTTGGTCGGCGCCGTGCCACACCACCTCGCCGGCGCGTAGCACCACCATCTCGCCGGCGTAGCGCCGCACCAGCCGCTCGCGCTCGGCACGGTAGAACAGGGCCTGCTCACAGGCGCTGCGGCGGATGCCGGCGATGATCGCGGGCGAATCCTGCTGGTCGGAGTCGAACGCCGCCAGCGGCGCCTGCAACTCGCTTTGGAAGTCGATCTGCCGGAGATCGACGGTGCCGTAGCCGCGCTCGGCGGCCACCAGCAGGTGGTTGCGGTCGCGGCGGAACGGCGGCGTCGGCCAGTCGGCGGCGGGATCGTGACCCATCAGGTGGACGGCGCAGGCGTCGGTGGCCGTGGTCTGGTCGCCCGCGATCAGGGCGTTGGGTACCACCGGGCGCCCGTTCCACTCGGCGCCCTGCTGGCCGATCAGCCCGTCGATGATGTTCAGACAGGGATCGGTGATCATCGCCAAGTCGGGCAGCACATACGAGAGCCGGATGGCGTGGTGGAAGTATTGCCGGATGCGCCCTTCGGGACGGTTCGGCGGCGGCAGCCCGAACAGATTCTTCATACACAGGGTGACGCCCATGAACAGGTGGTTCTTCATCTTGGCGACCGACACGAACTCGTCCGCCTCGCCAATGCAGGAGGTGAGCAGGTAGCGGTCGAACATGTTGCCGCCGCCGGGCACCTCGTAGACGCGCAGCGGCGGCACCCCGGCGTTCACCAGTTCCACGCCGAACTCACGCAGCACGGGCGCCGATTCGAAGTCGACCGGGACCGTCTGGTCCGGCGTGTGCACACAGGTATCGGTGGCGATCAGGGTGGCGCTTGTGTGCGCGCGCAGCAACCGCAACACCGCCCGTATCACGTCCTCGTCGACCAGCTCCTGGCGCCGGCCGCCGAAACGGACGGTGTCCGGCTGCGTCATGTTGAACTTGAGCACGATGCGCCTCGCCCGCTCCAGGCGCTCCCAGCTTCGCGTCAGCGAGGCGGTGATGCGATCCAGGGTACGATAGATTTCGTCGGCGGAAGCGCGGTGGTCGCAGCGCGCGGCGCGGACCGTGTACCTGCGGTTCATTGACAGCCGTGAAGGCGCAGATGCCGAAGAAGGTCCCGCCGCTTCAAGGCGAAACGTTCTGGGGAACCATGGTAACCCGTGACGTAGCTTGCAGCCGGAGGTAGATCGGTTCTTCCAGGTCGGAGTCGGGATCGGTGGCGGCAGCATTCGCCTGTGGCAACGGTTCACCCCGTTCGAGGTTGAGTTCGGCCATGTCTACCAAGGCACTCGACAGCAACTGACGCGCTTCGTCCAGCTCGGGCCCCCAACTGATAACACCCGGAAAGTCCAGCACCTCCGCATGGACCCCGTTGTCCAGGAACTTGTACATCGCCTTGTAGACCAGCATCGGCGACAGCTACGATACCATAGGGAGTCGGTGGATGGCGATGAAGGATCCCGCGTCGAACCTGGACTTCTACGATCCGGGGTTTCTGGCCGATCCGTACCCGGCGCTGGGGCGGGTGCGGGAGGCGACCCCCATCTTTCGAAACGAACAGAACGGACAGTGGATGCTGACACGGTTCGCCGACGTGTACGAGACGCTGCGCGACCGCCGGCTGGGCCGCGTCTACCACCACCGGTACACGCATGCTGAACTGGGACAGCCGGCGCCCGACCCGCGCTGGGGCGCATTCCACCGGCACGAGCGCTGGTCGCTGCTGAGCCTGGAACCGCCCGACCACACCCGTATCCGCAAGCTGGTCTCCAAGGTGTTCACCACCCGCTCGGTGACCGTGCTGACGCCGGTGATCGCCGCGCTGTCCGGCGAGCTGATCGACCGCTGCCGGGAGATGGGGACGTTCGACCTGCTGGCCGACTACGCGCAGCGCTACTCGGTGGCCGTGGTCGGCGAGGTGCTGGGCGTGCCGCGCGCCGACACGCAGCGGCTGCTGGACTGGTCGCACGCCATCGTCAAGATGTACGAGCTGTCGGCGTCCGACGAGCTCAAAGCGCGCGCCGACGCGGCCGCGGGCGAGTTCATCGACTACACGCGCGAGCTGATCGCCGCCAAGCGCCGCTCCCCCGACGACCGCCTGGTCTCGCAGCTCGCGCAGGCCTCGGACGGCGGCGACCGGCTCAGCGACGACGAGATCGTCTCCACCACGATGGTGCTGCTGGAGGCGGGTCACGAGGCCACGGTCAACACCATGGGCAACGGCATGAATGCGCTACTGGAGCATCGCGACCAGTGGCGGCGCCTGGTCGCCGGCGAGGTGGATGCGGCCACCGCCGTCGAGGAGCTGCTGCGCTGGGACTCGCCGCTGCAGATGTTCGCCCGCTGGGTGCTGGAGCCCGGCGTGGAAATCGCCGGTCAGACGCTGGCCGTGGGCGAGGAAGTGGCGATGCTGTTCGGCTCGGCACAACGCGACCCGCGCCGGTTCGACCACCCCGACCGCTTCGACGTGGCGCGCGGCGACCCCACCCACATCGGCTTCGGCGGCGGCATCCACTTCTGCGTCGGCGCGCCGCTGGCCCGCCACGAACTGGCCATCGCCCTGGCCGACCTGGTGACCAACTTCCCGGACGTTGAAATGGCCGCCGAACCGGCCTACCACCCCACCTTCGTGATCCGCGGCCTTACTGAACTGCGCCTGACAGTCCGCTGATAGGGCAAGTGTCGGGTAGGATTCGTCGCCACAAACGGCGTCTTCTGTATCGCACTGCATTCGCCCCACCAGACATTCCGCCACAGGTCAGCCTCAGTTATGTACCCTCGGGATCGTATTGGACAGCGGGACCAGCGTCCTGAACTTCGCCAACTCCTTGCGAATGTCTTGCGCCACCTCGTCCACTTCGCGCGCAACCCGCGGCTTGAGCCCCACCTCCTGCTGCAACGCCGTCACCAGCGGCAGCAACAAGTCAGCCGCGGGCGAGCGTTGAATCAGGTCCAGGACGCACGCAGGCCCCAGGTGGACGCTGAACACTGCCAGAGCACGTACGGCAGAATCCGGCAGACAATCAATCGCCGGCAGAGTCGAGAGAACCGCTCTAAACCGCTTGATCAGATCATCGTGTGCCTTCAGGCCTCCCAGCGGCACTCGCAGTGCCGTTTGGTAAAGCGACGTGAACCTATTGTCAGCTTGGCTTGCTTCCGCCGAGAGCCTGTCATCCGGTCTCATCAGATTAGAGTGCGAGTAGAATGAAGCCATGAACCGGATGAGCGCGCGGACGACGCCATCAGTCCCTCCCCGCCGGAGCAGGTAGTAGATGTTGTACAGACGCTCGACGAGGTAGTACTGCTTGCGCCGGGCGGTCCCGCCTGCCTCGGTGACGACGCCACGATAGATCAGCCGTTTCAGTTGCGCGCTGCAGGTGCTTGAGCTCAGGCGCGCTCGGTCAGCGATTTCTCGAGTGGTTGCCGGCTTCCATAGATCGGCGAGTGCCAAGTATATGCGCCGTTCCTGGTGTGGCAAGGAATCGAGATGGCTCTTGAAGTAATCGGTGTGTTCGTCGATCAACTCGAGCAAGTCGTCCATAAGTTCATGCAACGGCCGCCCTGCGCCGAATTGAGCGACAATCGCGATCAGACGCGGGCTCCCACCCGTGAGTATCTCCAAAGAACGTATCCTCCCATCGGGCGCGCTCTCGCCGGAGATAGACTTCCAGAGCACACCGCACTCTGCCGTGTCGACGGGACGCAGGGTGATCACGCGAAAGAGGTCATACAAGGCTTGATCGGGGCGGTCGATCTCATCGAATCGGCTGGTGGCGCTTCCCAGCAGGATGATCCTGGGTTCGGTTTGGAGCGTTTTTCTGAGCCTCCAGCCTGCGTCGCGGTCCATCATGTCCCCCAGCATCATGTTGAGATTCTCGACCAGGAGCACAAGCCGTTTGCGCATGTGGTCCGAAAAGTCGAGCAGGGCTCCGAGACAGCGCTCGGCGAGGGACCGGTCATCCTGCACTGCGCGCAACTCTTCCCAGGTACGACGCAGGTTTGCCGTCGATTCCGCTTCAGGGGCTTGCCGTGCGAGACGATCCAGGCATTCCAGCCAGAACTCCCCGCACGTGCCCACCTCATAGCTTTCCTCCGCAAATGTGATCGGGAACAGGCGGGATGAAAGGTCTCTGTTGCGTCGTACCTCGACGGCCACTCGTAAAAGCAGACTGGTCTTGCCGCTGCCACGTGGACCGATCACGATGACGTGCTGGTTCGAGTTACCGGTATTCTCGCGCAGCGTCTCGGAAATAGACTCGAACTCGCAGGTGCGCACACAGAATGTCGCGGCCAGCTCGTCGTCGGTCAGAAATCCCGGGTTGTACTTCCTGGTAGGCACGGTGTCAGCCCTCGGCGTCAAGCTCGCGCCGGCCAAGCGGCACGAAGCTCATGCCGAATCGGGCACGCCACCAATCCTCCACCAGTCGCGACACGAATCGATAGCCGTCACGCACTCTGACCAGGTAACCGTCGTGTTCCAGTAGCAGCAGATAGGGAGCCATCGACCTTGGACCGACAGAGTCTGCGCCGCAACGACGACATCCTCCGGGGCCATGGCGTCCTCCAGGTCGACGAACAGCGGTTCGACCTCGCCCCCCTCCTTCAGCCGGCGCAGCGTCTCGCGCACCAAGCTGGTCTTGCCCATCCTGCGCTGCGCCGTCAGCAGCGTGTGCCGACCGTCACGGAGACGCTCCATGAGCGACTCCACCTCTGCCTCTCGATCGAAGAACCGGTCTCCGTCGACCCAGTTGCCCCCCGCTTTCCTCAAGATTAATTCTCCATACAGTTCTGTTGGCTACAACTTACTTGCCAACTAATCCGTAGTCAAACGCCAATTCGGCACCGCGGGAGCGGGGTGTAAGCGTCGTCCGAGACTCAAAGTGCGCCGGGACCGAGCTCAGCGGCGGCAGAACGGCAGGTCCACTGCTTGACGCACGACGATTCGTTGTATGAATGTAGAGCACATGAAGATGATCCCTTCACGGACACTTGCGGCCCGCCCCGGAAAGGTCTGGGAAGATCTTGAGCGGGAGGGTGCGGTCGTAATCACCAAGGACGGGGTGCCTCGCAGCATCATGGTCCCGACGAGCGACGCCACGTTGTTGGAGGACATTCAGGAATTGGTGTTCGCGCGGGCGCGCCGGGCAGTGCGAGAGATTCGGTCACAGGCTCGCGCTGCCGGCACCGATGCACTGACCAGCGCGGACATCGAGCAGGAGATCAAGGAGGTGCGGCGCACGCGGTCTCGCCAAGACGGAAGGTGAGCGACGCTCCGGTCTGGGTTCTGGACACCAACGTCCTGGTTTCCGGCCTTCTGTCACCATTCGGGCCGCCCGGGCGACTGGTCGATGCACTGCTCGCAAGACATCTCCGGATCGCGGTCGACGATCGCATCGAGGCCGAGTATTGCGAGGTGCTCGCGCGGCCCAAACTTGGCATACCCGCCGTCCGGCGCACGGCGGTTCAGGCCGTCTTCCAGTTTCAAGCACACGTAACCGCTTTGCCGTGGTCCGGTTCGGCTCCGCCCGACGAGGATGACACGATGTTCCTGGAGGTCGCACTGCAGACCTCCGCGCGCACACTGGTGACCGGGAATCTGCGTCACTTCCCGGTCGGCTGCCGCGGGCCGGTGGTGGTGTGGTCTCCGCGCGATGCGTGGGAACGCTTCGCAATCATCGGCGTGCCCGGCTCTTGACCGCGGCGAATCCGTCTCGCTGTCGCTGCCGAGCGGGCACGGCGCTCACATCGCAGGCCAGCTTGGCGACAGTCATCTTGCGCCCTACGTCAGCGGCGCGCGCCGCCGCGGCATCGTGGCGCGACCGGTGTCGCCCTGGCCGAGGAGACAGCGACGGTGACCGAAAGCGCACCCCGCGGGCGGCATCGTGGCGCGGCCCGTGTCAGGGTCACGCCACGATGTCAGGTCAGTCGTGGTCGAAGGCGCGTTCGCCGTGGAAGGTGAGGTCGAGGCCCGCTTCCAGCTCGTCGGTTTCCGGCTTCAGGCGCTTGAAGGCGCCGAGCACCTTGAGGATGAGCCAGGTCATCCCGAATGCGTACGCCGCGCTGATCGTGGTGGCGGCCAGGTTGGCGAAGAGCAGTCTCACGCCGCCGTACACCAGCCCCGCGTAGCCGGTCGCCGGGGTCGCGAACATGCCGGTGAGGATCGAGCCGAGGATGCCGCCCACGCCGTGCACGGCCCACACGTCGAGGGCGTCGTCCCAGCCCATCTTCTCCTTGAACAGCACCGCGCCGTAGCACACGCCACCGGCGAGCACGCCGATCAGCGCCGCCCAGCCGGGCGTTACGAAGCCGGCGGCCGGGGTGATGGCGATCAGGCCGGCGATAGCTCCGGTGAGCGCGCCGATGATGCTTGGCTTGCCCTTGTGGCGCCACGACAGCAGCATCCAGGTGACCATCGCGGTCGAGGCGGAGATGTCGGTGTTGATGAAGGTGACCGACGCGATCTCGTTGGGCGACAGCGCGCTGCCGCCGTTGAAGCCGAACCAGCCGAACCACAGCAGGGCGGTGCCCAGCGCCACGAAGCGAATGTCGTGCGGGGCGTGTGCGTGCGGCGCGCCCCCAGTACGGTGACGGTGGCCAACGCGGCCATGCCGGCCGAGATGTGCACCACGGTGCCGCCGGCGATTTGATGCCACGACGCGCATAGCGAACCTTAGTTGCACCTTGGCGTGAACGGTGTCATGATCCGGTCACAGCGAACTCCCCTCGTCTGGAACGAAGAACGAATGCAGGAAAAGCACATTGCCATCGTACGATTGGATCGACCTTACGGCACCTGGCGGCTACGATCGCTTGGTCGACGTACTGGATCCTGAGTTCGACCCGGCGGCGATCGCTCAGAGCCTCAAGTCTCAGGTTACGGACGCCGTCAAGGCCGTGCTTGTGGAGCACGGTTACGTCGACAAGGACTATCGGAGCACATACTATAATTTCTACGCCACGAAGGGGCGGCGGTACCGAACCGACTGCGTCCGTCTGCATTTCTTCGACGGGACGGTTTGGTATGACGACAATCGAACGGACATCGCGTCTTACGACAATCATCCAGAACATCGATACTTCGGGTACATCGTACTAAGGCCGACCATCACTGCTACCTTGGGACGGACCGTGTTGTCTCCAGACATTCGGCTGGGTGCACATGGACGCGCAATTCAGTCAGTTCACTACGTGAATCTACTTGGCCGTCGACTAGCTGTATGGGGTTTTCCATCAATGGCACAGCACGTGGACATCGCCGTATGCGCTCACGTATCATGTTGGGCGATTCTCCGGTACTACAGCGAGAAGTTCGCTCAGCATCGTGAATACCTCATTCACGACATTACGAAGCTGGCAGCCCCATTTGACCCAGGCGGGCTCGTGCCGTCACTGGGTTTCGATGTCTGGGGGGCCGAACGCGTGTTCCAAGCAGCGGGTTGTTTTCCCTTGCTTGTCGGCAAACAGAATATACCCGAAGCCGATTTCTTTTCTCAGATGCTCGCATATCTTGAGTCAGGTTTCCCGCTGTTCGTGGCGATGGAAGGACGCGAACACGCTGTCGTCGTCGTTGGACACAGTTGGCGGAAGTCGACGGTGATTCCAGAGCGTTCTTCGTCGCATGTTTGGGGACAAGTGGACACTCTCCTGACGGTAGACGACAACTTGCTCCCCTACCAGAGTGTTCCTCTTGACCAATGCGAGAATATAGCGGTATCGCCGCCCTACACCGCCGGATCGTTTGATGCATTCATCGTAGCGCTTCCGGACAAAATATATTATCCGGCGGATGCAATAGATGAATTGAGTCGGCAGATCGCGGGATGGTTGGTCTCCTCGTGGGGAGGGAATAAAGAATCTGCAGAACTAAGGCGCTACTTCATTACTACCATATCCGAGTTGCGACAGCACACGCGCGAAAACCGATCGTACATGGGCCAGAACCTCGTAGGTTTAATGATGCGTCTAGACACGGCTCAATTCGTGTGGGTTATGGAGTATTGCAGTGTTGGACAATGGGAGCAAGGACATGTTGCCGCGCGAGCAATAGTCGATGCCACCGCAAGTCCAGGGGATCCAACGCCGCTGTGGTTATTGTATGACGAAGAAAAGGCTCTGGTTTTTGATCGGTCGTCGGCAGAAGTGACGGGTAACTCGACCCGCCTCAATCGTGGCGGCCTTGGACCACTTCCGCGTATCGAATTGAACTTGCGGCAGGTAGTCGAGCACTAGGACTTGGGAACCGAAATTATGGAGGGAGAAATGGACCGACGGCTCAAGGAATATCTGAAGAAGTGCGGACCGGCGACAGTAGACGAATCAGTGCTCAAGGACTTGCGAAGAGTGATGGAGGAGACTGTTCCGAGAATCGTGAAGAGCATCAGGCAGCGGGAGGAACTGGCGGCCGAATTGCGAATCTCCTCATCGCGGAGGACCGAGTCCAAGAGTGAGCGGCAAGGCTAGACCTCCGATGCCGGCCGTTTGAGGCTTTCGTATGCAGTCTTGATAATGGCCTCAAGCGCGTCGGCGCTGTTACTATCGAGGTTGGGGTCTGCGCGGAGCAGTCTGGAAACCGTAGCAACCGGTTCAGCGCTATTTTTTGGGGCGGCGATGAAATCTACGGGGTTGATCCCCGACCATGCAGACAAGGCGGTGAGGCTGGCCGCGTCAGGTTGCCGGCCCTTAGACATCCTTGACAGCGTTGACTGAGAGACTCCAGTTTGCTCACTCACCGCTTTCCAACTAGTGCTGCGCGCAGCCACAGTGGCGCGTAGTGCCTTGTAGAATGCGAGAAAGTCGAACTTCAGGCGCTGAGTCATCGAAAGGCTCCTTCATATCGTATCTTTCGCACGTCTGGCACGCGAGATGGTACTGAATTGCGGTATGCCAGCGGGACTCACGAGCGTTTTCGGCGGCATTTTATCCATCTGACACGGGAAGCTCTACAGCGTCGCCCATGGCGAGCCTGAGGACGCACTCCGTGCATTCGGGATCACGACGCGGTATGACGCGCTGAGCCTTGCCGCTGTAAAAATGGAAGTGTTGGTAGGCTGCTTCGGTGTCGTTCGTTCGAAGCCCCAGGAAGTCGAACAGAAAGTCATTGACGGCGTGGGCGGCGGCAACGGCGTTTAGGGTGATAACGCTGGGATTGGGTTCCTGCACGCCGTAGGCCTGTTCCTTGCGTTCAGTGTCGGACTTCGCCTCGATCGCGAGCTGCGTCGGATCAATAAGGCCGTTGCACCAAAGGCAGCCGGTACCGGGTCTGACATGTCGCACGGCGCACATCGCGTCGTCGATGTTCCCGGACTTGCCGCTCCGTATCTTCGTACCCATCTGTATCGTCGGAATGAGGTACTGGTGGGCAATCGCATTGACAACAAGCCGAGCTCGCATGGAGTCGGCAGCCAAGAAGATGAAATCGCAGTCGCGCAGGAGTTGCGCGACAGAGTCGCGGGAAACATCGCCAGCGATAGGCTGCAGATTGGTATGGATCGCCATCTCTCGGGCGTGGCGGACTGCGATTTGGGTCTTGAGCTGGCAGATTTCGACGTCGACTCCAGTCGCACCAACCACGCGAGAGAGGTTGCTTTCGTCGATCTGTTCCGGATCGATCAGAACAAGGTTGCCCACGCCAAGTCTCGCCAGGTATTCGGTTACCAGTGAACCGACGCCGCCGAGGCCGATGACAGCCATCTTGCTCGCTTCGAGAATTCGCTGTCCAGACGCGCCGAACATGCGCACTTGGCGCTCGTGTTCGGGGTGCGACCCACGCTCGCGGCGCGGTTGGGAGTAGAGCCTTGTCACTTCGCGCCCGATGACCCGATAGGTCCCGAGCGATCGACGGGTGCCGTCCGGGAGCCAGATGTCGGCGGCAACCGAGCGACGACCGTACACCAGGGCGCCGACAGGGACGCCCCGGCCGATGTCCATGAGCGCGGGATAGCCCCGCTCATGGGACTCGATGTCGATTCTGCTGAAGTTCACGCGTCGGTCGCTCCCGTGATTGTGAACGGCGAGGTAGGCAAGGCGCGAGTCGCGGCACTGGCGAATCTCGCGGTGGATAAAGGCAGGGGTGAGCGCCCGGTGTCCGTATTGGCCAGGAACGTAATCGGAACCGAATTCGGCGGGTTGGACGTGTTGAACCAGCAGCCGCAGGGAGGGACCGCTGCGCACGACGCCGGCGCGAAGAATGGCGCCGTGTTCATCGCCATCTCCCGGGAACAGATGCTCCATGATTCGGTCGTGGTCCCGGGAGGTCACGAGGATGTCGCATTGGGCTCGCGTCATTGGAGTTGCTCCAGGAAGTGCAGCACCTTGACGAACTTGGCGAGGGCGGTCTGCGGGTAGTGCTGCGTGTGGTTGTTGCGACGGGAAACTTGCAGGGCCGATCGCTCGAGGAACCGTGCAGGGGTAACCGGAGGCACGAACGCGACACCATCTGCACGGCTCACGTTGCCGCCGATGAACAGAGGATAGATGTCGGCGTAGGGATAGAGCGCGGTGAGGTGGCCTCCGATCCATGTAGACGATGGCCGGTATCTCGACCCGATGGCGACCTCCTCAACGATGACGTAGGCACCGCCGTCGCCGTCCTCACGACTGCACACGGCCGATGACGGGAACGCGCGTCCGAGTTCTTCTATCGCGGCCGCGACATCCTGTTTCAACGCGTGTTCTCTAGCTGTTGTCGTCGGCGGCGATGGCGGTAAAGGCGAGGTGCTCGGTCAAGGGAACCTTGTCGTCGTTGCCGATGACCCTGCTAGATCCGTTGGGCAATTCAACCTGCAGTACAAAGTTCTGCTGGATGTTGACGCCTTGCTTGATCGCTGCGTCCTTGATCTCAAGGCCGGTTGCCAGTCCGGCGGGCAGCTCGACCTTGTGGTCGTTGACTTCGATGGTGACCGTTTTGAGGCTCAGATCCTCCATGGTGCTGCTGTCCTTAGTCATCCGTTGCTCCTTAGGGATGTAGTTGCAGATGTGCAAGACCAATATAGGGGGTTGCCATTTCGGATGTCAATTGCCTTTTGACAATTCTTTGGGCAACCCCTAAGGTCGACTGCCAATTGCCGTTCTCAGCTCCGGTCAGTCGTGGTCAAGGGCGCGCTCGCCGTGGAAGGTGAGGTCGAGGCCCGCTTCCAACTCGTCGGATTCCGGCTTCAGGCGCTTGAAGGCGCCGAGCACCTTGAGAATCAACCAGGTCATCCCGAATGCGTACGCCGCGCTGATCACGGTGGCGGCCAGGTTGGCAAAGAACAGGCTCACGCCGCCGTACACCAGACCCGTAGCGCCGAGCGCCGGGGTCGCGAACACACCGGTGAGGATCGAGCCGAGGATGCCGCCGACGCCGTGCACGGCCCACACGTCGAGGGCGTCGTCCCAGCCCATCTTCTCCTTGAACAGCACCGCGCCGTAGCACACGCCGCCGGCAAGTACGCCGATCAGCGCCGCCCAGCCGGGCGTTACGAAGCCGGCGGCCGGAGTGATGGCGACCAGGCCGGCGATAGCTCCGGTGAGCGCGCCGATGATGCTTGGCTTGCCCTTGTGGCGCCACGACAGCAGCATCCAGGTGACCATCGCGGTCGAGGCGGAGATGTCGGTGTTGATGAACGCGACGGAGGCGATCTCGTTGGGCGACAGCGCGCTGCCGCCGTTGAAGCCGAACCAGCCGAACCACAGCAGCGCGGTGCCGAGCGCCACGAAGCGGATGTCGTGCGGGGGCGTGTGGGTGCGGCGCGCCCCCAGTACGGTGACGGTGGCCAACGCGGCCATGCCGGCCGAGATGTGCACCACGGTGCCGCCGGCGAAGTCGATGGCGCCCAGCTTGGCCAGCAGCCCGCCGCCCCATACCCAGTGCGCCAGCACCGAGTACACCAGCACGCTCCAGACGCAGATGAAGATCAGGTAGCTGCTGAAGCGGAAGCGGTCGACGAATGCGCCGGTGATCAGCGCCGGCGTGATCACCGCGAACATCATCTGGAACAGGAAGAAGGTCCAGGTCGGGATCGTGGTCTCGCCGAAAATCTCGTCGACCGGGATCCGGAACAGCCAGTACTTGAGGTCGCCGATGATGCCGCCGACGGTATCGCCGAAGGCGAGCGAAAAGCCGATCACGATCCACACCACGCTCACCAGGCCCAGCGAGATCAGGTTCTGGGCCATGATGGTCAGTGTGTTGTGGCGGCCGACCAGCCCGCCGTAGAAGAACGCGAGTCCCGGCGTCATCAGGAAGACGAGGGCCGAGCAGATGAGGACGAATCCGGTATCGACGAGGTTCATGGCTTCTCCTGGACAAGACGATAGGCCGGACCCGTCATGTGACCCGCGCCTGACGCATGTGATGATCATGACCGCCTGGAGCGATCAGGCGAGTCGTTCGGCGCATGGTGCAGCGCACCGCGTTCCGCGCCGATGAAGATATGGGAGGCGCCTTGGCGTGTCCATCCCTTGCGACACGATCCAGTTGCGCCACGGGCCACGCGGCCGGCATCACCAGCACGACCGAAGGAGCACCACGATGACCACCGGGCATGAACAAGGGGATTCCGGTCTCCCGTACTGCGAGCCGTGGCGCCGGCTGCCATTCGCGGCGAAACGGGAAGCGAGCTGGTCGCGCGAAGGCTACAATCGCGACTGGCGCCACATCGCCGCCGGTAAGGAACAGGAACTGGCGGACATACCGGGGTGCGGATTCATCACTCGGCTGTGGCTCGCGCTCGACACCCACAATGCGGCGCGCAACCCCATCCTGAAGGTCTCCGACCCGCTGTTCCTGCGCAAGACGGTGCTGCGCATCTTCTGGGACGACGCCGACTATCCGAGCATCGATGTCCCGGTCGGCGACTTCTTCGCGATCGGCCACGGCGCGATGCGCAGCTTCAGCAGTGCCCTGGTTGACATCAGCGCCACCCCGGGCGATGGGCGCGGCTCCCTCACCTCCTGGTTCCGGATGCCGTTCTTCAGCCGAGCCCGCGTCGTGTTGCGCAACGAAGGCGAGCACGTGCTGCGCGCATTCTGGCACGTCGATTACCAGCGCTGGGAGACCCTGCCACAGGACCTGTACCACTTCCACGCGAGCTGGCGCTGCGAGATGCCGTGCCCGCCGACGCCGCTCGAACCCGGCGGCAAGGAGGGCGCCAACCTCAGCGGTGACGACAACTACGTGATCCTCGACGCGACCGGCGCGGGAACCTACATCGGCTGCCACCTGAGCGTGGACAACCACGATGGCGGCTGGTGGGGCGAGGGCGACGACATGGTGTTCGTCGACGGCGAACCGTTCCCCGGCTCCCTGCACGGCACCGGCCAGGAGGAGTACTTCGGCCAGGGCTGGGGGATGCAGGACGTGCAGTACCCCTGGGTCGGCACCTCGCTGTTCAACCACGGCCACCGGAACTGGGAAGGCCGTTGGTCGATGTACCGATTCCACGTTGCCGACCCCATCCCGTTCCGGCGCAGCATTCGCGTCACCCTGGAGCACGGCCACAACAACCACCGCGCCGATGACTACTCGTCCACCGCCTACTGGTATCAGAAAGGACCGCAGCCGGTCCCGGCGCTACCCGCGGTGGCCGACCGCCTGCCACGCAGCCCCGCCGCCGGCCAACGTGGCAGGAGCGGCCGGGCGGACTCGCCATAGCCGAACCGACCACTTCGCCGCCGGAGCGACAATGGTTATGGTAACACCGGCATGTATGACCTGATGGGAAAAATCGCGGTCGTGACCGGCGCCAGCCGCGGCATCGGACTGCACATCGCCCGGGCGTTCGCCGCGGCGGGAGCGCGGGTGGCGGTCACGGGGCGCTCAATGACGCGCCTGGAGCCCGCGGCCGAGTCAATCGACGGTGACTGCCTGCCGGTAGTGTGCGATCAGGCCGACCCGCGCGCCGTCGAAGCGCTGGCCCGCACCGTCGAGGAGACCTGGGGCGCGCCCGACATCCTGGTGAACAACGCCGGCGGCGGCGGCGGCGGCCCGGTGCCGACCATGTCGCTGCAGGCGTGGCAGCAGGTGATCGCCACCAACCTGACCGGCGTGTTCTACACCACGCGCTGCTTCCTGCCGGGCATGCTGCGCGAGGAGCGCGGCGACATCTTCATCATCAGTTCCATGAACGGCAAGAAGGCCGACCCCGGCAGCGCCGCCTACTCGGCCAGCAAGTTCGGCCTGCACGGCTTCGCACAGGCGCTGCTGTACGACGTGCGCCGCTCCAACATCCGCGTCATGGTGATCAACCCCAGTCAGACCGATACCGGCGAGGACACCACCCCGCCGCACGGCCCCGGCATCTTTATGCACGCCGCCGACATCGCCGCCACCATCGTGCACCTCGCCCGCCTCCCCGGCCGCACCCTGGTCCGCGACCTCGACGTCTGGGGCACCAACCCCTTCCCGCCGTGAACACATACCGACCGTTCGGTCGTATACTTGCTTGCACACGGACGACCGATGAACGCCACTCTCCGACCTGCCTCCCAAATATGGAAGTACCCCAGAACGCCGTACTGGCCCGATTCGCCGACCAAGGCGCGGGACGGAGATACGCTGACCGATCCGGAGCGGTTCGTGGGGCGGCCGGTCGTGGTTACCGAGAAGCTGGATGGGAGCAACACGCTGCTGCACCAGGGCGACGTGTATGCGCGTAGCGTGTCCGCTCCTGCGGCGGCGAAGTGGCTGGGGATGGTGAGGAAGCACCATGCGTGGAAGGTTACCGAACCGGACGTGTTTCTCTACGGTGAGGAGATCTACGGCGTGCACAGCATCGAGTATGACCCGGTGCCGGAGGACAGGACGTTCTATGCGTTCGCGCGGCGCTTCGCCGATGGATCGTTCGGCTCCTTCCGGGCGATGGCGGACTATGCGCGGTCGCGCGCCATCCCGGTGGTGCCGGTTCTGTTCGAGGGGACGTTCGGCTCCGTGAGGCACGTTCGCGACTTCGTCAGGGAAGCGCATGCGCAGCCGTCAGAGCTGGGCGGGGGACGGGAGGGGGTAGTGCTGCGCATTGCCACCGGGTTTCCAGCAGAAGACTTCAAGCACAGCGTCTGCAAGAGCGTTCGTGTCGGCCACGTCCAATCGGACGAGCATTGGTCGAAGCGCTGGCGGCCTTGCCAAATCGCCCGCCGATGAGCCGGCCCCCCGACGGCGCCAGCACCCACACCGCCGGCCGTGGAGCCGTCGCCGTCCATGGCGGCCGAGGTCGCGGACCCAGACCGCGGAACGGGCCGGCGATGTGCGCGGGTCAGATGCCGAGGTCGTACTGCTCGTAGTCGGTCAGGACGGCCTCGCGGTTGGCTTCGGTCCAGCGGTTGGCGGCGGCCTCGGCGGCGAGCGGCCGATAGGCGAAGGGCGGCTCGTCGGGGAAGCGCTGCCGGCGGGCGTCGATGCCCAGCGCGATGACCCGGGCGCGGCGGTGGATGCGCTCGTCGTCGTACGCCTCCGGCTGCTCGCCCACGACGCCGGCGATGCTGGCGCGGCGGTGGAAGCCGAACGTGAGCGACACGCGGCGGCGGTCGGAACGGTTGGCGAAAGCGCCGTGCAGGATCTGGCGGTTGACCAGTGCTACGTCGCCGGGCCGGCACACCATCGGCACGGCGCCCGGCAGGCGGTCGGAGCCGCCGTTGGCAGCCACCCGCGCCTTGATGTCGATCTTGCCGCCGCAATGCGAGCCGGGAACGAGCCACAGCCCGTTCTCGGCGGTGGTGGGATAGAGCTGGGCCATGAAGTTGAAGCCGTGCGTACCGGCGTCCAGTTCCGGGTTGTTCCAGTGCGTGGTGCCGTCCTGGTGCCAGGCGGTGGACGGACCGAGGCCCGCCTCCTTGATCCACAGCGCCTCGCGGAACGGCACGAAGTCGGGACCATTGATGTGCTCGGCTAACGCGAGCAGCAGCGGGTGGCCGTACAGCCGCAGGAAACTGTCCATGAACTGCAGCGCGCCGGTCACGTTGACCAGCACCTCTTCCGGGGCGTCGTCCGGGGCATCGTACTCGGTCATTCGGGCCTGGTAGCGGCCGCGTGCCGCTGCGGTGCCGCCGAACGGGTCGCCGAGCGGCTTGCCGAACGTAAAGCGCTTCCTTTTGCCCGGCCCCGGCGAAAGGGCCGGACGGCCCGCCGCGTCGGTCGTTGCGATGCTGGAGATCGGCGCCCGCTCCAGGAAGCGGTCGAAGTCGGCGACCAGGTCGGCCACCTCGTCGTCGCCGAACACCCCTTCGAAAATGTAGAAGCCGGTACGCCAGTAGGCGTCGTCGATATGCGGCGCCAGCGCACCATCCTCGGTAAACTCCAACAGCCCGCGATTGCCCAGCGCGGCGGCCCGCCGCACTCCCTCTGCCACGTACGCATCACCCATAGCGCCCACATCATAGCAGTTTCAGCGGTGAATGGCTGCGCGCTGGCTGCGCGCACGCCTCGCGCGCGGCGCCACGCCCACCCATCGGCCGCGGGCTGCGCCGGCCGCAATCAGTCGGTCAGCCGCCCCGACGAAACACACCCGCGGTGCCGTTCGACCCTACGTGGCCGCCGACCGCACCGCGCGCGGACCACCCGAAAGACCCTACCCAACTCTATCCGCGCATGATCAACATGCACGACCGGGATCCGTCGAGGGCGCGCAGAGGTCGGCACGGACCCGCACTCGGAAACCGCAAAGGCTGTCGTGTCGATCACTCGTGAGGTTGATCGACTCAGACGCCAGTCTGCTGCGCGGGAAGCGCGCATGAGCGGCTTGCCGCGTGTGGCGCAGGCGTTTCAGCTTACTCATTTCCGCCATCGTCTACCTTCCAGACTCGAACCCAGTCAACCCGCGCTTCATTCGGAAACATCCCAGGCCGATCCACCTCATCCCATTCCCAGTGAAACCCGGTCGTCAGATAGACGAACGTCGGAACGTGAGATATGACGACCGAATTATCATGTGTCGCAACAAGTTCCCCGTTCGCATAGAAGTCATACCGGTCGGGTTGCCAGTGGACGGCGAAGACATGGAAGCCATCATGCACACCAACTACCGGGATATCTCGTTCCCAGGAGATTCGGCTTGTGCCGGGCACTCTCTTGTGTATGGCGACCTGATACTGGTCATGGACGCTAGGCGCTTCCAGAATGTCTACCTCGGAACCGGCGTAACTCCCGTCAGGATTCTTGTAGTAGGACTGCAGCCAGAACGCCGCATGGACTCCCGCGACCGTTGGCGGCAGCTGGATACTCGCCTCGAAGTATCCGTAAACCGTCTCGAATCCAACGCCAGCCCTCGTGTCGCGGCTGCTTCCGGGCTCCGGGCGTGACCATATAGCGGTCGTGTTGTAGTACACGTCACCGGAAGGATCCTCATGGCGCGTGTTGGTAAGAACGAGGTGTCCGTCCGCCAAGGTGACGTTTTCCTGGAGCTTCGCCAATCCCCAAGAACGTGGAGTGAACCCCCATCGTTCCCGATTCAACCCGTCACCGTCAAACTCATCGCCCCATACATACTTCCAACTGCTCCCGGGAGGAAGCATCGGCCCACCAAGAGGACCTTCCGCAACCGGTTGCTCTACAGGTGGCTCAGGCTCGGTCGGTTGCGCCGGCTCCGCAACAGGTGCCTCTGGTTCCGTTGGAGGACCTTCCGCAATCGGCTGCTCTACAGGTGGCTCAGGCTCGGTCGGTTGCGCCGGCTCCGCAACAGGTGCCTCTGGTTCCGTTACCGGTGCAAGGCCACGGCCACAGGCAACTATCGCAACACACAATACCGGAACCAGAATCAGATACCGCAACTGCCGTCTCCTCGGCTTCGTAGAAACGAACCACCCCATCCCGACTCGCGCCAAACCGTCAGTAAGGTAAGGTATGATATCAAGCTCCTCGTTCTGCATTTCCTGACCAATGAAGCATCCCATGGAATACTGCTCCTTACCGAAAGTGACAGCCTATTCGTAATGTCCCTTCCAATAAGAATGTCAGACCAGCGTGGACCGCGGCAAGACCCGGAGCGCGCCGAAGATCACCACATCGACTGGGCGGTGGTGGCGCTGGCGGAGTTGGTGCGATGAGCTGGCAGATCGCGCGGCTGGAGCCGCAGGGGTTCGCGGAGGCGATCGACTTCATCAACTACGTGTTCAGCCAGACCTACGGGCCGCACGATTTCGAGAGGTTGCTGCCCAAGCTGTACCGGCCCGAGCCGGAGCTGGTGCGCTGCCACTGGGTGGCGCGCGAGGACGGCGCGCTGGTTTCGCTGGCCGGCGTCTACCCGATGACCTGGCAGGTCGGCGGCAGCGCGCTACGGGTGGCCGGGATCGGCGCCGTGGCTACCCATCCGCGCCACCGCGGCCGCGGCCTGATGCGCGCCGTGGTCGGGCACGGCGTCGCCGAAGCGCGGGCGGACGGCTGCCACCTGTCGTGGCTGGACGGCCTCGGCCACCGCTACCGCCACCTCGGCTACGAGCGCGCCGGGGCCGAGACTACCTTCCAGCTCACCGAGCGTGACTTCGCCGGCGCCGGCGTCGCCGCGGACGGCGTGCGGTTCCGCCGGCTGCAGGAAGGGGATGCACTTCTGGAGCAGGCCGCCCGGCTGCACGCCGGCCAGCGAGTGCACTGGCGGCGCCCGCCCGCGGAGCTGCCGCGCATCTGCGCGAGCTGGGGCGGCGCCCTGTACGCGGCGCATGCGGGAGACGAACTGGCCGCCTACCTGGTGGCGGGCCGCGAGCGGAGCACCGTCACTGAACTGGTGGCCGTCGACGCCGCCACGGCGGTGCGGGTCGCCGCCGCCTGGCGTGCCGAGCGCCGCACGCGGCAGGTGACC
This sequence comes from Spirochaetia bacterium, assembly GCA_965262935.1. GTDB lineage: Bacteria > Spirochaetota > Spirochaetia > SZUA-6 > Bin103 > Bin103. The sequence continues at coordinate 6,234,911 of OZ253572.1, forward strand.
GTGGCGGTGTCGCCCTGGCAGCGCGCCCTGGCCCGGCGGCTTGGCGTGCTGGCCGACTCCACGCGCGTGCAGTGCTGCGGCAACTGGCAGATATTCGACTGGCCCGCCGTGCTGGCCGCGCTGCTGGCCGAACGGGCGCGCTCCGAGCCCTTGCACACCGGCGAGGCGGTGGTCGAGATCGCCGGCGCCGACCGCCTGCGCCTGTGGGTGAACGGCGCCGCCGCCGGCTGCGAGCCAACGAATGCCGAGCCGCAGATTCGGCTCACCGCCGCAGACGCACTGCGCGCCCTCGGCGGCCCGCTACCCGGCGCTTTCCCCGCGCCCGGCGGCGCCGGCCCCGCCCCCCTGGGCTCATGGTGCCCCCTCCCCTTCCACATCCCCTCCGCCGACCGGCTCTGACCGCTGCGCGCCCGCGGCTGATCGCCGGACAGGTGGGCCGCCGGTTCGGCTTGGCGGACCCGGCACGCACCACCTCTTGAAATCATGCCGTTAGCATGCTATAAGCATGCCATGAATCTCCAAGTAAAGAATGTACCCCCGGAACTCCACGAACGCCTGCGCCGCCACGCGCGTGCGAGCAGGCGTACGATGAGCGCAGTGGTGCTGGTCGCGGTGCAGCGCGAGCTGGCCCGGCAGGAGTGGCAGGAACGCTTCGCCCGGCGTCCGGCGACGCAGCTTGGCGTTTCGGCAGCGGAGCTCCTGGATCAGGAACGCCGCGGGCGCGACGAGCAGTTGGGGTGATCCCCTCCGCTTTCGTAATCGATGCCTCGGCCGCGGTCGAGTACCTGTTGCGCACTCCCCTCGGCGTTGCGGTCGGCGAGATCGTCGAGAACACCGATCTTGCGGCACCTGAACTGATGGACGCAGAGGTAGTTGCAGTATTGCGGCGCGCGGTGCTGCACGAGAATCTTTCCAACGAGCGGGCGCTGGCCGCCATCAGCGATCTCGGCACGTGGCAGGTTGAGCGCATCTCTCACCGTGGACTGGCTCGCTCCGCGTGGCGGCACCGGCACAACCTCACCGCCTACGATGCGTTCTACGTCGCAGCGGCGCGCGCTCGGAACGCGTCGTTGGTCACGGCCGACGGTCCGTTGTCGCGGGCTCCGGGGCTCGAGATTCCAATACACAACGTCCGCCTCGGGTGAGTACGAGCTTGTCCGAAGCAGAGCGCGGGCGGCAGGCAGCCGCCAGTCGCGCGGGCTACGGAGCGGCAGTGAGGGAGGAGTGCAGCGCGGCGATTTCTTGTTGCAGCGTCTCGGGGAGTGCGTCCAGGGGGACGGTGCGGCGGTCGCGCTGACCGCGCCGTGACAGCTCGGCGCCGCCCGCGGCCAGGGAGCGTTCGCCGATCACCACCCGCAGCGGCAGGCCGCGCAGGTCGGCGTCGTTGAACTTGACGCCGGCGCTCAGGTCGCGGCGGTCGTCGTAGAGCACCTCGATGCCGGCAGCCACCAGGTCGGCGAACACCCGTTCCGCCGCCTGCCAGGTCTCTTCCTTGCGCGCCAGAGCAACCAAAGAGACCTGGTACGGGGCCACCGACACCGGCAGCATGAGGCCGTGCTCGTCGCGCTGTTCCTCGGCGACGCACGCCAGCAGCCGTTCCAGGCCGATGCCGTAGGAACCCATCACGATGGGGTGGGTGGCGCCCGCCTCATCGGTGAAGCGGGCCTCCAGCGCTTCGGCGTAGCGGGTGCCGAGCTGGAAAATGTTGCCCACCTCGACGCCACGGACAAGGCTCAGCGGGCTGCCGCAGGAGCCGCACGGAGCGCCGTCGAAGGCGGCCGCCACCGGGCCCACCACCGTCGGCTGGTAGTCGCGCCCGCAGCACACGTTGCGCAGGTGGTAGTCGGCGCGGTTGGCGCCCATCACCAGGTTGCGGCTGTCCGCCACCCAGCGGTCCACCACGAAGATCGCCGCTCCCGGATCGATGCCCACCGGCGACGCGAAGCCCGGTACCATGCCGGTGGCGGCGATCTCGTCCTCGTGGGCGGAGCGCAGCTCCCCCACCCCGGCCAGGTGCTGCACCTGAATCAGGTTCGCCTCCAGGTCGCCGCGCACGATGGCCGCCACCACCGTTGGCTGCTCGCTGCCGGCCGCGTCAGCGTCAGCCGCCGTGGCGTAGAACACCATTTTGGCAGTCTGCTGAGGAGCGATGCCCAGGTAGGCGGCCAGATCGTCGATGGTGGCGGTGCCGGGGGTGTGCACCTCGGCCAGCGGTTCGGGCTCACCGGCAGCCGGCTGCAGGGCGAACTCCGCCACGTCGCGGTTGGCGGCGTAACCGCACTGCGCACACAGCGCCAGGCTGTCCTCACCGGCCGGGGTGAGGTACATGAACTCGTGTGCGACCGCGCCGCCCATCATGCCGGTGTCGCTGCGCACCGCGGTCAGCGGCACGCCGGTGCGCTGCCCGATGCGCCGGTAGGCCTCGTAGTGGGCGCGGTACTGGCGCTCCAGCCCGGCCTGATCGCGGTCCAGCGAGTAGGAGTCCTTCATCCGGAACTCGCGCACCCGGATCAACCCGCCGCGCGGGCGCAACTCGTCGCGGAATTTGGTCTGCACCTGGTAGACCAGGGCCGGGAGCTGCCGGTAGGAGACGATTTCCGATGCCGCGTGGAACGCCACCGCCTCCTCGTGCGTCATGGCCAGCACCAGGTCGCGCTCGCGGCGGTCGCGAAACCGGGCCAGGGTGGCGTCGATCTGGTGCCAGCGCCCGCTGGCCTGCCACAGGTCGGCGGGATGCACCACCGGCAACGACAGCTCCTGGCCGCCGATGCGGTCCATCTCCTCGCGCAGAATCTGCTCGATGTTGCGCAGCGCCCGCCAGCCGAGCGGCAGCAGCGAGAAGATGCCGGCCGCCAACTGCCGCACGTAGCCGGCGCGCAGCAGGAGGGCGTGCGACTGCAGGTCCGCCTCGGCGGGGGTGTGGCGCAACGTGCTGCCGAACAGGCTCGAGACCCGCTGCCCGACTCGTTCCTTACTCATCGTGCCGCAACGGGCGCGCGGTCAGCCGGCGCCTACGGTTACCGACAGCTCGGGAGCGCGCCGGCGCTTGGCCAGCCGCGCGGTGCGCTGCCGTTCGCGGCGCTCGACGATGCGCTGCTCGCTGAGCGGCTCGTGCGGGAACCAGCGCTGGCCGCGCAGGTAAGGGACCAGCGCCGCGAACGCCTCCGGGGTACCGGTGCGGAACAACTGCTCGGCGGCATAGGCCCCCACGTAGCCGTCGTCGTCGCCAAGCGCGGCTGCCAGAGCCGGGACACCGGCGGCGCTGGTCGGCCCGATCCGGAACAACGCCTGCAGCACGTACTGGCGCAACTCGCTGTCCGGCTCGCTCGCCAGCCGCCCCAGCAACACTTCCTCGATCCCGTCGCCTGGCGTAGCGACGATGCCGATCGCCGACAGTGCGTGGCGGCGCACGTTGGGCGATGCGTCGCGTGCCGCCTCGAGCAGACGCGGCAGCGCGCCGGCCGCCGGCCGCCCGATCTCGCCGAGCGCGTAGGCGACCCAGGAGCGGGTGTGCTCGCCGTCAGCAGTGAGCCGTTCGGCGAGCGCCTCTACCGCCGCTCCACCCACGGCGCCGAGGCAATGGGCCGCGATCGAGACGTGCGTCACGGGGTCGAAGTCGTAGAACGCGGCGTCCGTGGCAAGCAGTTCCAGCAGCGGTGCCAGCGCCGGTGTGCCGATGGCGCCGAGCGCATAGGCGGCGTTGAGCCGGACCGGTTCGAATTCGTCCCGTAGCGCCCGCACCAGCGGGGCAACCGTGCCCTCGGTGTCGGCCGCGGCGGCGCGCAGGAACCCCAGCTCGTTGGCCGCCCGCAGTCGCTGTGCCACATCCGGCGCCTCCAGCAAGCGGATCAACTCGGCGGCGCCGCGGCGCTGCAATTGTACTCCCGCACCGCGGCGAAAGCGGTCGGCGGCGCCGCGCATCCAGTTCCAGAGGTAAGTCCACAGGATCTCGTGGTCGGGAATCGCCGTGACGTCAGGCTGCTCCCAGCCTTCCGACTGATTGTCCCAGGTCGGCGTCTCCGGCTCCTCGGTGCGCATGAACACGAACTTCTGCCCGTAGCGGTGCTGCTGGGCGAGGTTCTCGATCACCGAGTGGCCGACATCGAAGTGCATGATCGACACGGCGCCAAGACCGCAGGCCAGCGGCAGCATGGTGCGGTGGATGTAGTGCTCGGGCAGTCCGTAGGTGCCGTCGGCGCGCGGCATCAGGGTCAGATTCGGGTCGCTGTCCCCCTGCCGGGCGAGGTTGTGCTGATAGTGGGAGCGCGGCACGATAACCGTCGGTCCCTGCTCGTCCGGGCACTCCTGCGGGTAGTAGAACAGGATCGCCCAGCGCGGCACCCGGTGGCGCGGCTTCTGGCCGCCGGCATGGCCGTCCTTGTGAATCCCCATGATCAGCTTGCGGCCGTCCGCAGCGGAGACCGCCGGCTTGGCGAAGTTGGGATGACAGTGCCGGTGCGGCAGCATCACGTAGTTGCGCCCCAGCAGGCTGGTCAGCGCGCCGCGCACCTGCGGCGCATCCATGATCTGTTGCAATTCCGGCACCACCGGCAGCACGTTGTTGAGCGGGTTGTAGGCCCACTCCACGTCCGGGCTGCGGATCTTGGAGAAGATGGCGTCGCTCTTTTCGAAGATGGCGCGGTGTACCGACTCGGGCAGATCGGTCTGCACCTGCACGTACCCGTCGACGATGAACTGACGGATTGCGGCGTCGGACAGCAGATGGGTATCCATGGCCCCCTCAGCATACGAGATTCTCGGCCGCTCGCCCACCTCACGCGGCCTGCTAGGCCTGCTACTGCCGGCGGCGGACACTCACAAGGGCTCGTTCACGCCCGCAATCTTGCCCGACAGCAAGGGCATCGCGCAGTTCCTCGCCGGTCAGTGTCCGCGACTGCACTCTTCGCGGTCAATCGTGTCCGTTCGGACTATACTGAGATGTGCCGCCGCGGCAGCGGCGTCAGGAGGAACCGATGAACGAAGTCGCGCACGCGTTCATGGCCAACTCGCAACACCAGCTCGACCACGCCCGGAACAACATCAATCATTGCCTCGATCAGCTGGGTACCGGCGACCTGTGGTGGACTCCGCGCGACGGCTGCAACCCGATCGGGGTAATCATCCAGCACCTGCTGGGCAATCTTCGCCAATGGGCGATCTCCGGCATCGGCGGCGAGCCCGACGTACGGGACCGCCCCGCCGAATTCCGCGTCGAAGGGAGGGTCGAGAAGGGCGAGCTGCAAACTCAATTCAACCGTTTGCTCGACCGAGTCGCAGCGGTCTACTCCAATGTCGGCGACTCCGAATTCCTCGATGGCAAGAGAATCCAGGGCTTCGACACCACCGTACTGGATGCCATCTACGACACCATGTGTCACCTCAAGCTGCACACCGGCCAAGTGCTGTACCTGACCCGGATGCGGCTCGGGGAAGCGTATCGCGAATCCTGGAGCCCGGCCACCGCGGAACAGGGCACCTGACGCGAACTGCTATGACTGGCCGCGATCCTCGCGGTTGCGGTAGCGGACCCGGCGCGTGCCGTCGAACGAGATGCGCGGCCAGTCGCGGTCCCAGTTCTCGCTCCCGTGCGGGATGTAGTGGCACGCCAGCGCGTGCCGGGGAGTGCCGGGACGCCGCACCGGGGCGCCGCCGTGGATCAACCGTCCGTGAAACAGCACCACGTCGCCCTGGTTCACCAGCACCTGCGCCTGCTCGCGCCCATTGTCGCGGAACACTTCTCGCACGAGCGGGAAGTAGCGGCCGTGCTGCTGCTCCAGGTAGGTTTCGCCCGGCTGCAGTTCGTGGCGCGCGTCGCTCCTGGTAACGAGTCGGCCCTTGTGCGATCCCGGCTGCACCACCAGCGGACCGTTATCCTGGTCGACGTCGACCATCGCGATCCACGCCGACATGCAGTCCGGCAGGTAATACTGGTCCTGGTGCAGCGGATGCTCCGAGCCTGCGAAGAAATGCATCGTCTGGATCGCTTCCGGCTCGTCTTCGAAGCAGTCGGCGAGCGTCCGGTGCAGGCGCTCGTCGATCAGGAACTGCAGCGCGAACGGATCGTAGAGATGCTGATTGAACGTGCGCCGGCCGTAGTTCTCCTGCTGCCCGAACCCGTCCAGATGCTTCCTCCCAGCGCTCAGATCGTCCACGTGCCGGGCGAACCGCCGACACTCCTCGCCCGCGAAGACCCGTTCGAGGACGACGTAGCCGTCACGCCGATAGCGATCCTGTTGCGCGCCCGTCAGGCCGTTGTGCGAAGTTGCCACTAGTCAATACCATAGCACACACTCACCAATGCCAAAGCGACAGGTAAGCCCATGAGCAGTACCATGACCTACAAGGGCTATGCGGCTCGGATCGAGTATGACGACGACGACCGGATCTTCACGGGACGAATCGCGGGGATTCGCGATGGCGTAGGCTTTCATGCCGATTCCGTGGACAGCCTGAGACGAGCGTTCCACGAGGCCGTCGAAGATTACCTCGAAACCTGCGCAAAGATCGGCAAGGAACCGCAGAGAGCCTATTCCGGGCGAGTGATGTTCCGAGTCAGCCCGGACACTCACCGCAGGGCTGCCGTGGCAGCCGAGCTGTCCGGCAAGAGTCTGAATCAGTGGGCCGAAGAGGTGCTGGATCGCGCTGCAGGTGAGGGACAGGTAGCGGGATGACAGCACGCCAGGACCAGGCGGCGGGATCCTGTTACGGACGCGGCGGCCGCTCGCCGGCAGGCCTTGCCCTGGGCCTGACCGGCGAACGACCGCGCGCCACTCCTCATTCTCCTACTACCAGCGCACCGTCGAGTGCATGGACAGCGTGTGCTCCGGCTCGGCGTTCGCGGGCTCGCGGCGGGCGGCCACCAGCTCGACCCGCAGGTCGGTAGCCGACGGGTCGCCGGCCTGGAACGCATAGCCCAACCGGTATTCGCGAGCGTGCTCGGAGGCCCCGATGCCGGCCCACGGCACCCCGACGCCGCCGGCCAGCGGCATTCCGTAGCCGAACTTCGCGTCCACGCGGCCGCCGCCGTTCGCGTCCATCGGATCGCCGGCCAGCCCGATGAGCGTGTCCCGGCTCCACAGTTCCTGTGCTCCGCCTTCCGACTGCGCGCCGATCGACGGGCTCACCGTGAGCGCGGGGCCCAGCTCCGAAGCGGGATTCGGATCCCACGCCAGCCAGCCGCTTGCGCCCCACTCCGCCAGGTCGGCGGTTTCGTGCACCAACAGCGCTCGCCCGGTCAGGCCAAGCGAGAGCCCCAGCCGCGGATTGGTGTAGCGCAGGCCGCCGCCCGCGTCGATCCCGTAGCCGGTGTCCGCCGTGCCGCCGTCGCGCCGCACTCCGACCTCGACCGACGGCGTCAGGTGCGCGCCGCCGCCGAGCGCCACGGCGTACATCCCTTCCAGGCCCAGGCGCACCCGGTTCACGTCGGCCGTCGCCGCTGCCAGCCCGGCGGCCTCCTCCGATGTCGCCCGCAGCACCAGCGCGTCCGCATTCAGCCCCAGCGCGAGACCGCCGGTCGCGGCTGCCGGCAGCAGCGTGGCGCGCACGCCCACGGCGCCCGCCAACATGCCGATCTCCGTCTCCAGCGCCTCGCCGCCGCGCGGCACCAGCCGCAGTCCGCCGAGGCCGTAGCCACCGGCCAGCCACAGCGATAGGCGCTCGGGAACCGCCTCGACGCCGACGTAGGGATATGCCCCCGTCAGCGAACTGGTCACCTCGCCGCCGGGCGCCATGGGCTGCGAGTAGCTGCCCCAGCCGGAGCTGTGCGACAGCGCCAGTCCCACCATCCAGGGCCCGGTTGCGTAGTCCACGCCCAGCGTGCCGCTGACCACGTCGCCGTCTACCGCAAGGTCGCCGTCCTGACCGGCAAAGCGCCCATACGCGCCCTGCCCCCAGATCGTCACCACGCCGTCGCGCTCGCTGTCGCCGTCACCGTCGCCCACCGCCGTCGCCGCCTGGAACTCGCTGCCGGCAAGCAGCTCGCGACCGCTCATCTCAGCCTCCGGCTGATCGCTGCCACTCCCGAACCACGCCGCCAGCGCGGCGCTGCCCTGCTCGTCACCGGCACCGGCGGGGTTCGCGCCCGTGGCCGATATCTCCCGGCCCGCGACCGCCGCCCGCGCCACCGGGGTCCGCGCGCTGCGTAGCCGCTGATCCACCGCGCCGAGCGTGTGCTCCCACGCGGTGCGCCCGAACCGGCCCAGCCACGCCCGCGGCATCGGGTCGCTGTTGGCGATCGTGCCGGTCGCCTCCGCATCCGCCAGCTCCGCGCCGGCGGCGCCGCTCAGCCGCAGCGCGAACGTCTCCTCGCCCTCGTCGTGCGCGTCGTCGAGCACGGTCACCTCAATGGTCTGCGCCGTCTCCCCGGCCGCGAAGGTGAGCGTCCCGGACGATGCCACGTAGTCCACGCCCGCCGTAGCGGTTCCGTCCGCGGTCGCCCAGTCCACCGTCACCGGCTCGCTCGCGGCGGCGCTGAGCGTCACCTCGAACGAGATGATCTCATCCACGCCTTCGATCGCCCGCGCGTCCTGCGCCGCGATCGACACCGGCGCGTCGCCGGCCTGCGAGTCGGGTTGGTTGGCGTCGTCGGCATCCGGGCAGGGGATGGCCGCCAGGGTCTCGCTGTCGGCGATGCTCACGCACACCGACGCGGCCTCTCCTACCTGGTAGCCGTCTCCCGGCTGCAGCGTGATCGTCAGCGGGCCGTGTTCGGCGGCATAGTCCGGCAGCGATTCGCGGTAGTCGCGATGCCCGCCGAGGCCGTGGTCGACCGTGAATACTCCCGGCACGATTCCGAACTGCGAGCTGGCCGACAGAATGTTGCCGCCCTTCCGCCAGCCGAATTTCAGACCGACGCCGATCCCGTCGGAGTAACCGTGCCACTGGTAGGAGTTGCGCAGTTCCGACACAACGATGTGTAGCAGCACATCCTCACCTTCGGTGGCGGAGTCGGAGTCGGCGAGTGCGAGCGTCACCACCGGCTCGCTGTCCTGCTGGTGCGTCCCGGTGCGTCCGTATCCAAGCTCCGACCACGGGGCGTACGAGCGCGCCCCGCCATCATCCGCGTCGTCGTAGAACGGCCGCACGCGCGCCTCGTACTCGGTGTCCTGGTCGAGGAACAGGATCGGGACCTGCGTTTCGGGGCCGGCCGACAGGCGCGGCTCCCGACTCTCCGTCCCGCGCACACGGTAGTCCACTTCGTAACCGCTCGGGACCGCGTCCGCGGGAGGTTCCCAGCTCACGATCAGGTTGCCCGCCGTGTCCGGAACCGCGCTCACGACCGGCGCGGACGGCACCACTATCGACGGCACCCGGACCAGGAGCTGCGCCCCGAGGGTGTACACGCCGCCTGAGAACACGGCGTTCACCGGATTGCTCAGGGTAACGCTGAAGGTGCCATCGGGTGGGTCGGCCGCATCGTCGCCGACCGTCACGCTGACCGTGCCGGTCGTCTCGCCGGCCGTGATGGTGAGGGTGCCGGTCGCCACGTAGCCGGCGTCCGGGCCCGCGGCGCTGTCGCCGATGCCCCAGTCCACCGTGATATCGATGTCGCTGGGCCCGGACAGGGTCACCGTGAAGCCGACGCTGCCCGGCTCGCTGCCGCCGTCGATGTCGGTGATGCTCACGATCGGTTCGAATCCGTCGTTATCGTCGATTACCACGAAGGCCGAATCCTGGCTGCCGGCGCGTATCCCGGGAGGCAGTGTCCCGAAGCCGAGCCTGACGCTCTCGCCGCCGTCGACATCTTGGTCGTCGATCGCGGTCACCGTGACGCTGTGCCTCATCTCGCCCGGTGCGAACACCACGCTGGTCGGCGCCACGGAGTAGTCGGAAGCCGTCGCACCCCCGCCCGGCGTTGCCGTGATCGGGATGATCACCTCGCGGTGCGGATCGTCGTGCAGCGACACGGTGACGGTCGCCGTAGTGCCATCCTCGGACGCCACGAAGGCGGGTGCGCCGAACGCGACCGTTACCGCACCATCGACCTTGTGGCCGGCGCTGTCGGGTACGCCGGCGTACTTCCGCACGACCGGGACCGAGCCCAGTTCGGGGCTGGTGGTGGGCACCCGCTCACCGAAGCCGGACGGCGGGCCGCCCACATCGACGCTGATGCCGTCGGCATCGAAGTCGGTGAGTTGCACTTGGTAACGATAGATCAACGCATCTGTCCCGGCGCCGGAGACGTAGCGCGCCGGCCGGTAGTTGGAGCCGTCGTCGGTGTCGCCGACGCGGATGGCGACGACGGAGCCCGAGGTGTACGCCTCGGTGCTGAAGTTCAGTGTGACCTCGATGTTCTCCCCGGCACGGTAGCGGTCTCCATGCGCGGGGCTCGAGGTGATCGCGACGCCGGTGACGCGGAATGACCCGTCCACCTTGTGGCCGGCGTCCTCGGCCACGCCGGTGTAGTCCCGGAAGACCGGGATCGAGCCCAGTGCAGGGCTGGTCGTCGGCAACTCGCGAGCAAAGCCGGAGGCGGGGATGCCGATGCCGTCGGCATCGAGGTCGGTGAGCTGCACCTCGTAGCGGTAGGTCAGGCGGGTCGTGCCGGACCCGGAGACGTAAGCCGCGCGGCGGTAGCCGGGGCCAACGTCCCCAACCTGGATGGCGATGACGGAGTCGGCCGACGCATACGCCTCGGTGCTGAACGTCAGCGTGACGTCGATGTTCTCCCCGACCCGGTAGCTGTCTGCATGCGCCGGGCTCGAGGTGATCGCAACGTCGTGGACATGGAATGACCCGTCCACTCGATGATGGTGATCGTCGGTCAGGCCGGGGTAGTGGTCGATGACCGGCAGCAGGCCGAAGCTGGCGACGATGGTCGGCACCGTCCCGCCGAAGCCGCTGTTCGGGCCGCCCACGTCGACGCTGACGCCGTCCGTGTCGGTATCGGCAAGCCGCACCTGGTAGCGGTACACCAGCCGGTTGGTCTGCGAGCCGGAGTGGTACTCCGCCGCGCGGTAGTTGGAGCCGTCGGCCGTGTCGCCGACGCGGATGGCGATGACCGAGCCGCTCGCCGGCACATACACCGCGGTGTTGAAGGTCAAGGCGACGTCGATGTGCTCGCCATAGTGATAGGTGCCGTGGTCGCGCGGCGTCGACACGATCTCGGTGCGGTAGGCGCGGTAGGGGCTCGGGCGCCCCCGGACCCGGATCCTGAGGGCCTCGTCGTTGTCGCGTATCCAGTTCTCACCGGGTCGCCGAAACAGCGCCCGATCGCGAATGGACCATCCCGGTTCGCCGCCGCCATCCGCTCCGGCGCTGTACGTGGTACCGAACTGGGCGACGTTGTCGTTGGCGCAACCGGAGACGCAATCGAGCATGAACCAGTAGTCGGTATTCGGCTGCAGATAGGTGTTGGCAGGCGCCTTCCACTCGTTGTGCGCGTAGTCGTTCAGTTGACCTCGCGTGAGGGTGGCGACCTTGCGGGGCCTGGTCCGGAAGTCGCGGTACAGGCCGGCGTCGATCGTCATGTACCGGCTCTCCCACGTGTCTCGCACGTATAGCCAGATACTCTCCAGTTCGTAGCCGCCTTGAAACGGGCCGGTGCGGAAACCCTGCATCAGCCCGTCCTGGTTCTTGGACAGGACAAGCCGGATGTCCGGGCCCGAAGGCTGGTCCAGGTTCTTGACCAGCGTGGCGACCGGCGGATGATGATGTTCCGCCGAAACGGTGACGGCGCCGCCGAGCGCGGCCATGCCGGCAAGCAGCACCGCCGCGGCGCGGAGCGCGCCGCCCGTCACCCGCGGCAATGCGCGAGCGACGCAGACGAAAAAGATTATGGGCGTCATCGTTATCGTGACCTCCCTTGAAGTGGTTACGGACACGGGGAGACACGAGGGTGCGATCACGTCAGTTGTGCAGCAGGAGTGTCGTCCCCGGTCCATACCATTGGCACTACTCGACGCGGGCAGCCCGAGCTACGGCTGAGTTCGTGGATGAACGGTCAATCCCTTGGGGAACGCACCAAAATCGCAAGTTGCAAGCGCGGGGCGCGTGACCCGCTACGCCAATGGCAACCGCGAATCACGTAATATGCGCGAAATGCACGAAACTCCCTGGGCCCCCGCACCTCGCAGGGGTAGGCGGCACACCGCAACACAAGCGGGTGCGCTGCCCGATCTGCTACTAGCGGTCGTCTTCGGGGGGAAACAGCGGCAGTTGCTTCATGTCTTCCCGATCCACCACCCGTTTCGGACGCGCGCGACCGGCGTCCTCCCTGGGCGGCGCCGGATCCAGGTACGCCGCCAGATCGTCGCGCGACGCGTGGCCGCTGTCCTCGGCTCGCCAGGTGCCCGAAAGGCACAGAAAACGCGCTCGCCTGCATCGCGAGCCGTTCTGGTCCACGGCCTCGTCCGCGCGTACGAACAGGACGCTGTCCTCGGGAGCCCGCTGCAGCATGGACGGCGAGTGGGTGCTGACGATCACCTGCCGCAACGGATTGTCCGCCCCGACCGGCTTGCGGGTATCCACCGCGATGCCTTGCAGCAGGTCCATGACCGCCGGTATCCGCGCCGGATCGATGCCGCGTTCCGGCTCGTCGACACAGAGCATGCCGTGCGTTTGCGGATCATGCGCCAGCACGAGCAGTGCGAGCAGTCGCAGCGCGCCGTCCGAGAGCGCACGGGCGGCCGGCAACGCCAGCAGGCCGCGCGCATGATCCACTTCGACGTGCAGGTCGCAGTCGTCGTGAACCAGCTCCGCCAGACCGGTGGAGATCGCCTGGAGCGGCGCCTGGTCCATGGTCCCGGTCCGCCCCGCCGCGCTGTTCAGGCGGCGCAGGGTAGCCGCCAGGTGGCTGCCGTCGGTTGCCAGGCGCGCGGGGGCTGACAATCGATCCGGCCGCCGCATTGCCGCCGGCTGCAGTTGCAGGAGTTGCCAGGACTGCATCTCCCGGCGGGCGGCCAGCGCGGTGGGACTGACCGCCGCCGTGGCCGCGGACAGCACGGTGCGCGGCAGGCCGGCAGCGCGGCGCCGCACCGGGCCGCCACCGCCGCCATCCTGGTGCTGCAGCACAACGCCGTGTTCGCCGTCCCCCTCGGTAGAGATGAAGTATTGCGCGGCCCGCCGGCCGCGTACCGCGGATCTGCGCCAGTCCCGTGCGCTGTGCGGAAACAGGAGGTCGTGCGGCGCGTCGCGTTGCACGATATGCACCAACTCCTCCTTCACGACGGCGAGGGCGCCGCGTGCCAATTGGCCGCGCAATCCGCGTTCGGCAAGCTCGACGGAGTAGCGCAAGAACGTGTTGCTCGCCCGGGCGCCCTGTCCAAGATCATCCACCGCCTGGCCGGGCACCACCATATCGGCCACCAACGTCATGCGATCGGTCGACCGGTCGCCGGCGCGGTGAAACAGGTCACCGACGTGCGCGGCGCGGCCGTGCGCGCCGCACACCGTGGCGGCGGCTTCGCTGAGCGTGCCCCCGGCCATCGCGCTCAGGAACCGGATCGCGTCGAACAGGTTCGTCTTGCCGGCGCCATTGGGCCCGACGACACAGGTAAAGGGGCCGAACCGGACATCGGCGTCGACCAGATTCCGGAACCCGGAAACTCGCAGTCGAGTCAGCACGATCGCCTGCCAACCGGTTGCGATGCGGCTCCTGCCGCCCGCTTTCGGGCGCGGCACCGGTGTTGCCTGAAGGTTGTGCGTTCCACCCGTTCGCGCAGTGTCGGACCGGACCGGAAATCCGTCAAGGCCGCGCGCCGCGGGCGACCCGAGGCAGCATGGCTCCCGGGTTGCGCCGCGGTCCGCCGCGCCCAATAATGTCCCAGCGAGGGGGATACGGTGACTGACGCGTACCTGACCGAGGGCGAACGACGCGCCCGCGAACTGGGCAACCGCGGGCCGCTCCGGTTCGACGGCAACGGCAACCTGCCGCAAGAGATCGTCGATGCCTACTGGCGCACCGGATTCTACGTGTTCGAGGGCGTGGTGGGCGACAAGGAGTTGGGCGAACTGAAGGCCGACTTCGCGCGTGTGCTGGAGCGCGCACCGCACGCGCGCGGGGCTGCCACCGATGCGCACGGCCGGCCCGCGCTCGGCGCTGACCTGGAGCGCCCGCAATTCCAGTTCGCCAAGCCGCTGAGCGACCCGTCCGGGGGCACCGCGGCCAGCGACGGCCGTTACCCGGTCAAGATGACCGAACCCGAGGCCGCCCCGGAGGCGCCGGCGGCGGTGCTGAGCTTCATCGGCGGCGGCGCCTTGCAGCTCATGGACGCCTATCTGCGGCTGTACGGCCATCCGCACCTGCTGGCGGTGGCCGAGCAGATCAACGGACCCGACTTCGTGCCCTGGAACGAGGGCATCTTCGTCAAGCAACCGGGGCTCGGGCCGTCCACGGCCTGGCATCAGGACGGCACCACGCACTGGGACGGTGACCATCTGGACGCCGGCACCCATGGCTTCAACCTGATGACCCAACTCTACCCCACCACGGCCGCCAACGCGCTCTGGGTGGTGCCCGGCACCCACCGCGGCCGGTACGACATCGCCGCTCACATGGCCGCCACCGGCAGCTCCGACCGCCTGCCCGGCGCCGTGCCGATGCTGTGCAATCCCGGTGACGTGGCGATCAACAACCGCCAGGTCGTGCACGGCGCGTTCGCCAACCAGTCCGAGGGCCCGCGGGTGACGCTGGTGTTCGGCTTTCACCGCCGCTCCTCGCTGCTCGGCGTGGTGCGCGGAGACCCGCCCGTGACCTACGACGCCGCGCGCATCCACGAGCGCTCGCGCATCGTCGCGCTGGCCATCGACGCGCGCCGGCAGCGCTTCCCACACGAGCGCAGCTACCGCTACCAGCCCCTGGCCGACGATCTGGACGACAACCGCTGGACCGACGCCGCCCGCGTCTCGATCCTCAAGAACTACGACACCAACACCATGTTCATCTGAGCGGCCGCTCCGACGCGTGATTCGAAACACCTACGGCGGGAGGCCCTTTGCCCACGAGCCTGATCAGTCCCCGCGTGCTACCTGGGCCAGACGAAGCAGCGTGTCGCCGCGGATCCTCAGAGCCTTGCTCAGTTCCAGAACGCGACCGCGAGAAATCTCCTCGCGGCGATACGCCTCGAACGGCAGCTCGTCAGCCGCTAGCGACTTGCGGTACCGAAGGACCGATCGGCTGGTGAGGCCCCCAACTTCTCCAAGCGCTCTATGCACGTCCGGTCTTCCCGCAAATGGTTCACAATGTCCCGGCGCGCAGCGGGCCATGGTTTGATTCCACCCCGCCGGTCGCGTCCACGCGCGTTTCCCATGAGGCGTGGGTCGACACTCGCATAACCCTGCGTAAGAAGATGTGGACCAAGCAGCTCTTTGACGAACGTCTCTTCGGTCTCGCCCTCGACATGGACGAGCAGTCGCGTCACGCGGTGCGATCCTTCCCGAGTGCCTCCGGCGTGGGGCGGCCGCCGAGTTCGTTCTTCTCCCAGAGCTCGCCGAGGCTGTAATCCTGGAGCCATCTGGCCAGCTTGTCCTGCTCGAGGCGTCTGAGCTCGGTTCGGCCATCGACGCGATCGGCAACGAGCACATCCTCCGGCTCGAAGTGGTCGACCACGATCGGCGACTGGGTAGCGAGGACGACCTGCTTGTGCACGGAGCACTGTTTCACGAGCGCACAGAAAATGGTGATTGCGTACGGATGCAGGCCCAACTCCGGCTCGTCCAGAAGAATGACCGACGGTTGGAGATCGGCCGGCTGCAGCAGCAGCGTCGCCAGAGCTATGAAGCGCAGCGAGCCATCGGACAGGGATGAGGTGTCGAAGTAGGCGTCCGATCCGCGGTGGCGCCACTCCAGACGGATCTTGTCCTCGTTCAGCACTTGAGGATCGAGAACGAAGTCGTAGAAGAAGGGCGCCACCAAACGCACGGTACGCACGATCATGTCGTACGACGCCTGCTCCTTGTGCCGCAGCCGATAGAGAAACGCGGCGAGATTGGATCCGTCTTCGCGCAGATACCGGTTGTCATGAAGATCCGCAGTTCGCTTCATCGGCGAGGTCAGACTGGTGTCGTGAAAATGGTAAACACGGAATCGCTCAAGCTGATCCCGCATGAGCTGCGTAAAACCGGTCCTGCCCTCTCTGATCACCATTCTTCCGCCGAGTGGCACGCGGCTCGTGACCATCAGACGATCGTCTTCCGCTACCTCCATGGCCAACTCGAACCACGCATTGCCGCTAAACGTGACGACAACCTTCAGTTTAGGTGTGACCTTGGACCCGAAGTGTAAGATCCGGTCGGAGCCCCCGGACCGCTCGACGTACTCATCGATCGTCTTGTCACGTACGGCGTGCAGCAACGAGAACGCCCCGATGAAGTTCGACTTACCCGATCCGTTCGCTCCAATGAGGACGTTGATCGGACGCAGGGGCAGATCCTGAATGCGTTCGATGCTCTTGAATCCCTCAATGCTGATCGACGTGATCTCGGGATGGTAGGTGTGGTCCTCGTTCAACGCGATCCCTCGGTTCCGAGACGCCGCGACTCGCGGTAGGCGCGGAGGGTGTCTTCGTTGGGGGGATAGGTGCCGACGATGCTGGCGCCGTCCTGGACGCGGCGCAGGAGGAATTCTTCGAGGCGCTCCTGCTCGGCGGCGGCGGCAGCCACGTCGTCGGCCAGGTGGGCCGGCACTACTACTACCCCTTCGCCGTCGCCGACGATGATGTCGCCGGGGAATACCGCTACCCCGCCGCAGGCGACCGGCACCTGGTATTCGCTGGGGTGGTGGATGGTCTTGTTGGTGTGGGCATTCATGGCCGCCGCGTAACAGCCGAATGCCAGATCGCGGATGACGGGGCTGTCCCGGTAGGCGCCGTCGGTCACGATGCCGGCGGCGCCGCGGCGCTGTAGACGGGTGGCGAGAATGGAGCCCAGGGTGCCGGCGCGGGTGTCGCCGCGGGCGTCGATCACGAACACGTCGCCGGACTGTACGCGCTCGATAGCCACGCGCTGCGCGTCGCTGATGTTGTCCACCGGGCGGTCGTCCAGATCCTCGCGCGCCGGGATGTAGCGCAGGGTGAAGGCCGGCCCGGCCACGCGGCAGTCGGGCCGCAGCGGCGCCACGCCGTGCATGAAGGTGTTGCGCAGCCCGTGTTCCCGGAGCACGGTGGTCAGCGTGGCGGTGCTCGCCGCGTGCAGCAATGCGAGGGTGTCCCTGGTCATTGCAGCCCCGTGCCGGCGGTGTTGCTAAAGGTGGCCGGCTCCGCCGCGCCGTCGTAGGCCGGCACCAGACCGCCGACGACGGCGCGGTTCTGCTCCACCCACTGGCACCAGTCGGGCCGCTCGGTGACGTTGCCGGCGATCAGCGCCTGCACCTCCTCGGGCATCTCGTCGTAGGCGGGCCAGTACCAGATGGTGAGCACCGTGCGGCGCTCGTCGGAGCGGTTGGCGTGGGCGGAATGGAGCAGGCGCGCGTCGCCCACCACCACGTCGCCGGCGCGCACCGGCACGTCGATCTCGCCGGCCGCCGGCTGCAGCGCCGGATGCTCCAGGTTGGCGGCGGTTCCCACGTCGTCCGAGTCGTGCGCCCGGCGCGGCAGGTCGTGCAGCGGATGCCGCTTCAGGTGGGAGCCCGGAATCACCCGCAGACAGCCGTTGTCGCGCGACGTGTCGACCAGGTAGTACATCAGGAAGTACTGCTGCGGCACGTCGGTGTAGCTGATCGGGTGGTCCCACAGCACACCGTCCTGGTGCCAGTAGAGCGGCGGGGCGTGCGGCGGCTTGCTGATCAGGAACCCGCTCCACACCCGCGGGCGCTCGAACCCCAGGTCCGCGAACACCGCCAGCGCGCGCGTGTCGGCGAGCAGCTCAGCGAACGCCGGATGGGGATACTTCCAGTAGGAGATGATGCAGCCCTGCGCGCGATGCCGCTCGAAGTGCTCGGCATCCTCCTGGGCGATGGTCCACTCGCTCATCGCGTTGAGC
Organism: Spirochaetia bacterium; assembly: GCA_965262935.1. GTDB lineage: Bacteria > Spirochaetota > Spirochaetia > SZUA-6 > Bin103 > Bin103. The sequence goes on from OZ253572.1 coordinate 6,252,827, forward strand.
TTCGCGACGGTGCCGGCGTCCAGCACGTTCTCGAACACGCAGAACCCGTCGCGTATCAACTGCTCCCGCTTCTCCTGCTCCCGAATCGCCATGAACCTTCCCCTCCGAAACGTCCCGCGAGCACGGTGATCGAGCCGGCGGGACATGGTCAGTTGGCGATCACCGCGGGAGCGAGGTCGCCGATCGACGCACCGAGCCGGTCGCCGGTCGCGCGGCCGTTTACCTGGTCTCCATCGCCGCCCGGCTGGCGTGCCGTAGCGGGCAACGGTACGTCGTACTCGTAGCCGGGCTCGATCTGCTGCCGCCGCCAGGCGGCTCGCATCTCCCGCCATGCGGCGAATACCCACTTCGGCTCGGGGATGTCGGCCGCGATGGCTTTGCCGAGTCGGCGCAGGTTGTAGCACGGCACGCCGGCGTACATGTGATGCTCCAGGTGCCAGTTCATGCGCCAGTACAGGAACGTGCTCAGCGGGTCGAGCTTGATGGAGCGGACGCACTTGCGAAAGTCGGCCACGTTGGTGCGCAGCCCGCAGTGCATCGGCAGGTGGGTGACGTAGCGCCAGAAGTTGGCGATGAAGATCGGCAGGCTGACCAGCACCGGCAACAGCCAGAGCCCGAACACAATGGCGGTGGCCAGCACCAGCGCGTGGAACAGCAGGATCATGCGCGCCCAGCGCACCGACTTGCGCCGCTCCTCGGGGTGGCCGGCGTACACCGCTGCCAGCCACGCATCCTTCGGGGAGCCGTTCGTGCCCTGAACGGCCGGTGACGGCCGGTTGAGTGCGGTCTTGACGGTGTATCCGATGATAGGGATCAACCCGGCGGTGTGCGGGCCACCGGTGAAGTTCAGGGTCAGGATCTGCACCAGAAAGAACAATCGGAACGTCGGCGAGCGCGGCAGGACTTCCTCGCGGTCACCGTTCGGGTGCAGCGTGTAGCGGTGATGATAGGTGTGGCTCATCGCGTAGTCGTAGAAGTTGAACCAGGTGAGCAATGCGTAGCAGCGCTTGAACAGCTGATTGAGCGCCTTGGTGCGAAACACCGTGCCGTGGGTCAGTTCGTGGTTGGCCGCACCGTAGATGCTGCCCATGGTGCCGTGCAGGAACAGCCCGGCAGCGCAGCCGAGCCACACCTGCTGCACAAACAGGTGCCAAGTCAGCACCCCGCTGGCGGCCACCAGCAGCAACGGTCCGGCGGCCTGAAACCACCCCTTGAGATCGCTGCGCTGCATCAGGCTGCGCAACACGCGCGGGTCGATCGGACTGCGGTACCATCTGACCCGCATCGTGCGACGTACCTCGTCCAACGGCGGGTACTGACCCGCCGACCCATTCGCCACTGCCGTGGAAGCTGAAGCCATCTCGCGCAATCCTCCCTGCAGCCGCAGCATACCATGTACACGTGTGCGTGACGCCAGCGGAGGTCGTCGCGCCACCGTCGCGCCGATGATCGCGGTCTGTCATGTCATGCAAACTTGTCCTGGCCGAGTTTCATGAACGGTTCGACTCGTTCGTTGAGCGGGGCCTCGCCACTCCGGGGCGACGGATACGCCGAATCCATGCCGAGAGCGGTATGCAGCTCAGGAAATCGTTCGATCAGCTCGGGGGAGATGCCGCCTTCCCGCCACTGGTTGACCTGCTTCATGAAAGCCCGCGCCCAAACCAGGACCAGGCTGATGCGCAGGCCTGGTTTGCTGCGCGCTATCGCTCCATGCCACGTAAATCCGTGCCATACCGCGAGAGAACCCGCGGGCGCCTGCACAGGCACCGTCTCGTAGGGATTCTTGTCCTCCCACCAGCTCTTCTCATGGTCAAAGGGAACCCGCCCGAAGCGATGACTCCCCGGCACCAGGATAGTGGGGCCGTCTTCGACGGTTTCGAAATCGGTCAGAATCCAACTTGTATTGACCCAATGGCACATCTCCGGCAACGGAGGCGGGATGCCGTGGGTGTCATTGTGCAGCGGCAGGTGACTGTGCTTGATGAAGTCGTCTCGGTCGGCGGTGTGTTCGGCAGTTGCCGGCTTGGGAGGCTTGATGAGAGAGGCGGTCCCGGCCAGGGCGGCGCTGCGCCCGCACATCCATCGGGCAAAGGTCAGTACCACCGGATTCAACACCGACTCCACGAAGACATCGTCCTCTTCCAGGAGCCACCAGTTGTTGGTGTTGAAATCTACCGCATGGGTTGCCGTGCGGTAGTCGCCATATTGGACGTTGTTGCGGCGCTCGTTCACCCGCAGGATCGCATCGCGCAAGTCGTCCACGAACCCGTCCCGGATGCCGAGCGTGTGCGGCGGGACGACGGTAAAGCCGTACGCATCCAACTCCACGACGTGACGCTCCAATCCGTACTTGCAGATGTCTCCCACCAACACATCCGTCGGGCTGCCTCATGGCGCCAGGTTCCAATTGCACGAGCTGCCATGCTTCCATCTCGCGGCGAGCAGTCAGCACGGTAGGGCTCTCCGTTGCATTTGCCGCCGAGAGTACCGTGCGCGGCAGATTGGCAGCCGGCCGGCTCAAGGGACGCCCGCTGCTGCCACCATCCTGATGCAGCTTGATGACCCGGTTCTGACCTTCCCCTTCGGTTGAGATGAAGTAGCGCGCGCGCCGCTGTCCCTGTACCACCGACTTGCGCCAGTCCTTGGCGCTATGAGGAAACGGAAGGTGTCGTGGTGCGTCACGCTGTGCGACATGAACCAACTCCTCCTTGACAATCTCCAGCTCTCCCGCGGCCAAGCTGTTATTGGACTCTCGGTAGGCGAGTTCCAAAGTGTAGCGCAGGAACGTAATGCTTGCTTTGGCCTCCTGTCCAAGGTCGTCGGTCGCGTTTCCGGGAACGATCATCTCCGCAACAAACTTCATGTTGTCGGCGTAGCGACCGCCTACGTTGTGGAACAGGTCCCGTATCTGAGCAGTACGGCTGTGTTGATCGAGGACCGAGGAGGCCGCCTCCAGGAACGTGTGGTTGGCGCGCTGACCGGCCAGGTCACGCCCATCCACAGTCCGGCGCTGGTTGACCTGGTCGGCCGCGTTCCGGGCGCGCCTCCGGAGCAGCTAACGGGCTCCCAGCCCACGACGTCCCTGTCGCGGTCTGGGAGCTGCACGCCACCCGTGGGGCCATGGAGGGCGCCATCGGGTGGAGGTCGCTGTTCATCCGGCGTGACCCGCGGGTTGCCGGTCGGCCACGCGAACTTCTTTCGCGCGCACCCACGGGTCGGCCGCCCGCGCGCCGGCGCGTGACCACCTGGGCGGCATCCCGAATGACGTAGTCAGCGAAGAGCTCACACCGCGGTGGTCACAATCCAGCCGGCACCATGAATGCCGGCTTCAACGCGCTCAACGCGCTCGAGCCAACTGGACACTGGGACCAGCTTGTTGGAACGGTGGGATCGGTGGGAGGATGGCCTTGCTCCCCTTGCACTATCCCGGCTACCATGGTTGTATGAAGGTATGCGCGATATGCGCGATTCGTTGGCCTCGCAACCGGCGGGACACATAGGTGTACGTTTACCGTTCTATGTGTTATCTGGACCCACGGCAGGCTGCCGCGAGGGAAAGCCGGAACGTTGCCCAACGGACGCTGGCCTGGGCGGTAGCAGGCTTGGGATCGCGATCAGCGGGTCCGGGCGGACCACTCCTTGGGCTACCTCCCCGCGATCGCCAGAGAAGCGCATGAGAACATGGCAGAGGACGACGCAAGAAACATAAGGCCCAAGCGCAACGGCGGGTTCTGGAACATCGCGCCCGCGCGCACAAGCACACTGCGGCTCTTTAGTCGGCCGTGCAGTTCATGCCGTCGGTTAGCCCGCAGAGAATCCCTATGACGTTATGCCCCGGCAGGATGGGAAGTCGAAACGATGAACTGGCGCGACTACATTTCAGTTGACCCGAATGTGATGCACGGCGTTGCGTGTATCGGAGGTACGCGGGTCCCCGTCTCGGTCGTTCTGGACAATCTGGCTGCTCGGGTGCCCGAGGAGCGCCTTCTCGCGGAGTATCCACGGCTCACGCCAGACGCGATCAGGGCGGTGCTGGCGTACGCCGCGGAGTTGGCCCGCGAGCAGACCATTGCTCTGTACGCATGAGCGCGCATACCGGCAAACGTGGCTATCAAGATCAAGATCGATGAGAATCTCCCGGAGACCACGGCTGAGGTCTTGCGGGCGGACGGGCATAACGTCACCACTGCCATCGAGGAAGGTCTCGGCGGCGCTGGGGATCCAAGACTGGCGGCTGTCTGTCAAGCCGAAGGGCGCGCGATTGTGACACTTGATCGTGGGCTTGGAGACATCCGGGCGTACCCGCCGCCAGAGTACCACGGCATCGTGGTCCTCCGGCCTCGGAATCAAGACATCGACACGATCGTCGCGCTGACGCGACGCCTGATTTCCTTGCTGAAGACGCATTCGCTCGCTGAATCGTTGTGGATTGTGGACGAGCAGCGCGTTCGAATCCGGCGTTGAGGAAGGTCCGACGCGGGCGTATATGTCGGTCGGCATCTATTGACTCAGCTGGAACTGGACAAAAGGGGGCCCGATGATAGCAACTATAGCTGGCACCAGGAGGGTCCAGGTGGCGAGAGAAAGAAGACATTTCACAGCGGAGCAGAAGCTCTCGATTCTGCGAAAACACTTGTTGGAGGGCGCTGCGATTGCCGATGTGTGCGACCAGCAGGGACTGACCCCGGGTCTCTTCTACCGATGGCAGAAGGAGCTGTTCGAGAATGGGGCGGCCGTGTTGCAGGGAAAACGTCGGCCCACCAGAGAGAAACATCTGGAGCGCCAGCTCCAAGCGCTGGAGAAGAAGCTGGCGCACAAGGACGAGGTGGTTTGGCTGAACGCCTGCGCGCGGGTGGCCGTCCACCTCTTAGCGACTGGCGCTAGTGCCACGGGCCGTCTCCAATCAACCGACACCGGTCGGGGTCGGGCAATACAGCATCCGAATCAACGATCAGTGGCGGATATGCTTCCGGTGGAACCGGGGCGACGCCTTCGATGTGGAGATCACGGACCATCATTAAGATTAAGGAGCGAGACATGGCAAGGAAGGCCCACCCCCCGATTCACCAGGCGAGATCCTGCTAGAGGAGTTTCTGGAGCCGATGGAACTCAGCCAGTATCGGCTTGCGAAGGACATCAGCGTGCCCGCTTGGCGGACCAATCAGATCGTGCATGGCAAACGGGCGATCTCGGCTGATACAGCGCTCCGGCTTGCGCGCTACTTCGGCACGACCGAGCGCTTAGCCGCTTCCCCGGATTCTCGGCTACTCGCGCTCGCCAGTGAGGGTCGGCAGGACGTCCGCCAGAGTGATGCCGAAGTCGTGTTCCTGGACGTGTTGAAAAACCGGGAAATTCAACTTGCTCTGGCCTGCGAGCTGTCTCATCATTCGAGGCGTGGGACTGCCGGCCACCCGATGCCAGTCGATCGGCGTCTCCGGATCGCACGTGCGTAACGAAACCGCGAGGCGCCGATCGTCGGTCGTCTGCGTCGCGTGAATTGTGTTGAGGCACAGCAGCAACAGGTCGCCGACCCCCACCTCCGAAGTCTCCATGACATCCTCGATTTCGAGGTTCTCCTCGACCCAGTGGACCCCGCTCCAGTCGGAAATGTACAAGGTGCCCCCGTCACGAAGCGAGTGCAGACTACTCGCGCCCGAGCGCCGACAGAGGTTGAACACTCGCGGCGACTTCTCGCGAAGCTGATCCCAGGGAATCACCCGCAGTCCCGCCTCGGTACGCGACGGCTTGACCAACGGAATCCAGTAATTGAGATGAGTCCGATTGTACTCCGTCAGGAAGAAGTGATCGTGATCCTGATGCCAGGAAAGATCGGTTACCGGCGTCTGGAGATAGAGAATTTGATAGAGCGCGGCCTTGGCTCCGGTGACGCCCTGGGCGAATTCTTCCATCCGCGGACCTAGTCCTTGGAAGGTTTCTTTACGTCCCATTGCGGTAGAACGCAGCGCTCCAGTTTGACCGGCAACCGGCTTGTCGCCAAGGTGCCGCGCCGCATGCTTGGTTCGCGGTGCGGGCGCGTAGTCTGGGCTGGCATCGAATTCTGCCACGAGGAAGTCGATCTCATCACGGCTCAGAAATTCCGGGACAACGCAGAAGCCCCGTTCATCGAGCGAGGCGGCGATTGCTTTAAAATCAGTCATGAGTATTCCTTGCTACGCTACCCCGCAGCCGCGGGTCGAGCAAGTCCCGCGCCGCGTCGCCGAACATGTTTAGACTCAACACGACGATCGTCAGGCAAAGCCCTGGCCAGAGAGCCAGCCATGGCGCCATCTCCATGTACTGACGTCCTTCTCGGCTGAGCAGACCTCCCCAGCTGGGAACGGTGGGAGGTAGTCCAAAACCGAGGAAGCTCAGGGAAGCCTCAGCTATCATCACCCCGCCGATGTTGATGCTGAATATGATGATTACGACGGGCATGATATTGGGCAGCACATGGCGGACAAACGCTCGCCATTTCGAAGAGCCAATCGCCTCTGCGGCCTGAAAATAGACATTCTCCTTTATACCGACGACCGCGCCTCTTACTACTCTCGAGCCGCCGATGCCTCCGGCTATACCCAGGACAACTATTATTTGTGTTACGCCCCGCCCTACCAGGGACATGATCGTCAACAACAGGAGCAGTCCCGGGAAAGCCATCCAGGCATCGACAAATCTCTGCACGGCCAGGTCGAACTTGCCGCCAAGGAATCCTGCCGTGCCACCTATCAAGAGAGCCACTACGACATTGAGACTAGTCGCCGCCAGACCGACAGCTATCGAAAGCCGAGCCCCGTAGATAACGCGGCTCAAAAAGTCCCGCCCCAACTGGTCGGTACCCAGCGGATACTGGGCCGATGAGCCCTGCAGTCTGTCCCTGAGGTGCACTTCGAGAAAGCCATAGGGGGCCAGAACATCGGCAAAGATAGCCACAAAGATGAAGATCACCACGATAATCCCGCCGCCAATACCTAGTGGCTGCTCCTTGACCATCCTGGTCAAGAAATCAGCCAGCCCGCTACGTCTCTTTGTGGCGTCACTCATAGCGGACCCTGGGGTCCAAATAGGGATAGATCAGGTCTATCATCAGATTGAAGCCCACAACCGCGGTTGCGAAAAACAGGTTTACCCCGGAGACCACCGGGTAGTCTCTTCCTTCGAGCGCCAACACCATGAGGCGACCTAGCCCAGGCAGGTTGAAGATGTTCTCCATGATAACGGAGCCACCAACCAGGATAGGCAACTGCAGGCCTATCAGGGTAACCACCGGGATGAGGGCGTTCTTGATGGCGTGTCTCATGATGACGACCCTCTCCTTGAGACCCTTGGACCAGGCCGTCCTGATATAGTCCTGCCTCAGCACCTCCAGCATCATCGTACGGGTCAGCCGCATGGTGCCCGCAGAAGCAGCGGTGCCCAGAATCAGGCTGGGAATGATGAACACCCCGAGATTGCCCAGCGGGTCTTCGGTGAAAGCAACCAGCCGCATCGGCGGCGACCAGCCCCACCAGATTGCCGGAAAGATGATGACCATCAGGGCCAGCCAGAAGTTGGGCGTTGCCAGGCCGATGACGGCGGCGGTGCGCCCCACATAATCGGCGGCCGAATTACGGCGAATCGCCGAGTAGATGCCGACTGGCAGGGCTATCACCAGCCCAATTACGATTGCCATGACACCCAGCTCAAGCGTCACCGGCAATCTAGCCAATATTTTCTGCTCTATCGAAACATCGCCGCCCCACAGTGATTCACCAAGGGTGCCGTGCAACAGGATGCCTCCCATCCAGCGTCCATACTGCACGTAGACCGGCACGTCCAATCCCAGCTTATGCTCGAGAGCTTCACGGTCCACCACCAACCCCAGGGATTCCAGTTGAGCCGTCATCGCGTCTATTGCGTCGCCGGGAATGAAGCGCACCGAGAGAAACGTCAGGATGGTCACTATGAACAGCGTCGGAATCAGCAGCAAGAGCCGGCGGATGATATAGGCTCTCATGCCACGTTACTCATGTCACTGCGATGTCCCCGCCTTTGCCCCGAAAAACGCATCCTCTGTATCGGAGAACTGGGGGGCCCGAGCCCCCCAGTTCTCCGGTAGCTAGTTACCCATTTCTGCCTTCAGCTCCTGGTCAATCCAGACACGGGCGAAGAGTTCCCCCCATTGCCAGTTTCCCATACTCGCCTCGCCGCTATACCCTTTGACCCACGGCTGGCTCAGCTGATACTGTGGGGAATCGGGACCCCATATGGCCCAATGCTTCTCTATCGCATACTGATTTGCCTCTCGGAACAACCTCTGGTACTCCTCGAAGCTAGGAGTAGCTCGAAGGGCATCAATCATGGCGTCATACTGAGGGTCGCTGACGGCGTGGGCGTTCGGACTGCCTGTATAATACTGCGCCACTAGAAACTCACCAAAATAGTGAGCGCCCAAAGTCGACCAGAAGAAAGGAGTTTTTTGCTCTCTTCTTATAGCCATAAACTCAGTCATTGAAGACGGTACCTGCATCTCGACATCAACGCCAATCTCACGCCAGTATGAAAGCGCTAATTCTGCGAAGCCAAGATCACCCATACCAGGGTTGTGGGTATAGGAGGTCTTGAATCTGATGCCGTCGGCGCCGCGCGGATAGCCGGCCTCGTCAAGAAGTTTCTCGGCACCTTCCGGGTCATACATATAGCCTTTCTTCACCTCTTCTGACCACTCGTCAAACGGGATTTGCCACCCTTTGTGAGATTTCCCTATCTGACCTGAGGGTGTCGTATCTGCACGACCCTTAAAGAAAGTATCGTTAATTGTCTCGAGATCCAGTGCCATCTGCATCGCCTTGCGCACCCTGATGTCGTTAAACGGCGGATTACTCACGTTCACTCCCCAAGAGAAATCCGACCTCAGAAAAAACGGCCATTGCGCTATTTCGGGGTTGGTCCTTGCGAGACTTTCCACCTGATCTATATTATTTATTTGGGTATTTGTTACAAAACCCACATAGTCAATCTTGCCCGAACGAAGTGCCGCCAAACGTGTCGCCCCTTCTCTCATAATCAGGGCCGTCTTTTCGTCAACATAGGGCAAACGGTTCTCTGGGTACTTTTCGTCGAACCCCCAGTAGTTAGGATTCTTGGTGGAAGTGACAGACGAGCCTTCGACATAGTCGGTCAGCATAAACGGCCCGGTGCCGACCAGGTTCCTCCAATTATTGGCGTCGCCGTATTGCTCGATTACCTCCGGTGGATAAACATAAAACGTATACCATTGCAGGACCCAGTACAGTGCAAAAAGGTGTGGTCGCTCCAGCTTAACAACAACCGTGTAATTGTCGCTGGCCGTTACCGATTCGATTCCCACCTTGCCCAGATCGCCGGGGTTTGCAGATTCGGTGAAGCCGCTGCCCAGACCCAAATAACGGTGATAGTTAAATACGATATCATCGGCAGTTAGCTCCCGACCGTTCATCGGCGGCTTATCATGCCACTGAACGCCCTTGCGGATGTTGAGAACGATCGTTGTGTCGTCGGGCGTTTCCCAGCTTTCAACCAATGCTCCTGTCAAACTCCAGAGAGGTGTGTTGGCACTAATCACAGTCACCCCCCATTCGTTCCTATCTAGTGCCCAGTTCCTTATAGCTGGCTTCTCTACAACGCTCATGGGGAGCAAGTGGCCGGAGCCACCATTCACAAGCGCGTCACTGCCCCCCGTCTCCACCATGTTGGTGGCATAGGTCAATGTCCCGCCGTATCGCGGCGCCTCCACCATTTCGCCGGTTGTGGGGTCCAGCACCATTTCCTTCTCTGCGGCGGCAGCCGGCTCCTCTTCGCTGGCAGCGCCGGCCCACAGGCCGGTTGCGCTCAGAACAAGGACCAACGCAATCGCGAAGGTCCTTGCAAGAAATATCTTCATCATTTCTTCCTTGAATGTTATTTGGAGAGTATTGCGGAGCGGATTGCCGCTCCCTGGCTACTCTGACGCACCGCAACGCGGGCGTGTCCGCAACGCGGACGGCCAGTCTGAGTCAGATTCTTGAAGCGCGCGGCGTGTGACTCGGCGGGTTCACCCCGGCTCACGCCGCGCGCGCGTGCGGTTCTTTGAGTATCATTTTGCACCTCCATTTTCTGTCGGTTGCGGCAATTGACAGTGAATGGGCCCGGTCTGGGTGCTTGCCGTGTTGTGGGGCGCGCACGTGCAGCGCGCTGCACGTGCGCGCCCCATCGTGCAAGCACCGTCCGCTCGGCGGCACCGACAGCTACGGCGGTGGTGAAGGCGACGGCGTGCGCGGGGTCGCGCACGGGGCGATCAGCCCGAGCGGTTAGTGATCTACAGGATGTATGAGAGAAGTACGGGGTACGGGGTACGGGGTACGGGGTACGATATGATGTACCGGCTGTGTCACCGTCAACCGGCCACTGCGTTGACTGTCGTCATGGCGTTTCATCGGCATCCGTTCAATCCCGCACTTCTCATCATTGCACGCTCGCCTAAAGATGTCAAGCGCCGTTTCCGGCCGTCCCCGGCCGTCCGGCCGGCGGCTCCGGGGGGCATACGGCCACGCCGGGTTCGGGTATCCCGCAGGCCCGATGCACGACGAGAATTACAAGCGGATTTTCGCCTTCCCGCGCGTGATCGAAGATCTCCTGCGCGCCTTCGTCCCCGGCGACTGGCTCCAGGAGGTCGACTTTGCCACCCTGGGCAAACTGTCGACCGAGTACATAAGCGACGAGCTGCTCAAACGCCACGGCGACAACGTATGGCGGATGCGCTTGCGCAAGAACTGGCTGTATCTGTTGTTGCTGGTGGAGTTCCAATCGACCGACGATCCGTTGATGGCGTTGCGGATACTCACCTACACCGGGCTGCTGTACCAGGAACTGGCGCGCAACGGCCAGCTCGACGCCGAAGGCCGGCTGCCCGCGGTGCTGCCGCTGGTGCTGTACAACGGCGACGAGCCGTGGGAGTCGCCGCTGCAGATGGGGGAGCTGATCGCGCCGGTGGGGCCATTGCTGGCGCCATATCAACCGGCGCAGCGTTACTTCGTGCTTGACGAGCGGCGCCTGCAAGCGGACGATTTACCGAGCCGCAACCGGATGAGCGCGGTGATCGCGTTGGAGCAGAGCCGATCACCGCGCGACGTGGCGCAGGTGGCGGAGATGTTGGCGGCGTGGCTGCCGGACCTGCAGGTGTGGCGGGCGTTCGCGGACTGGATGCGGCAGATCGTGGAGCGGCTGGTGCCGAGCGGGGTGGAGTTGCCGCCGATACGGAAGTTGGAGGACGTGAGTATGACGTTGGTGGAACGAGCGGCCGAGTGGTCCAAGGAGTGGCTGAAGGAAGGCCTTGAGCAGGGGCTCGAGCGCGAACGAGCGCTGCTGTGCCGAATGACGGCGTCGCGCTTCGGTGCAGCCACCGCCGAACGCCTGGCGGAGCTGTTGGCGCCCATCACCGACGCGGAGCGTCTGGCCGACATCGGCGATTGGCTGGTGCAGTGCGACACCGGCGCCGACTTCCTCGCCCGCGTGGGCGCACCGCCGGCCGGAGGGAACTCGGACAGAGCCTGAGCCAAGTTGGCGTGGTGGGCCGCACGACGATGGGGTTCCCTGGTGGGTGAGGAATTCAGCCGCTACGTACCCCATACGTGAATCTCGGCGCCGGCGTGCGGCGTGCGGTGGTGGAACAGCTTGTCCTGCCACCGGCCCGGTCGCCGGTCGAGAATCGCCAGGTGGCTCGCTTCGGCGCCGCACCGGTCCATGTACGCCGCCATCTACACCGAGATTGGCACGCCGACGCCACACGGACGGTTAGCTGTCAACCGGACGTTCGTCACGGACGTCTACCGGCTCGCCCCTTGATGGCCGTAGACCAGGTGCCAGACCCGGTCCGCGGCCACTCCGTCGAACACCGCCTCGGTGCCGTCGGGCCACAGCACGCGCACTTCGGCGGTCGCCGAGCCGCCGAGGCCGAAGTGCAGAGCGGTGTCGTTGCCGGCGCCCAGGGCCGAGCCGCTCTTCACCTCCTGCATGCGCGGGCGCGGGCGGCCGTCGCCGGCGGTGACGAATACGCGGGCGCCGATCGCGTCGCGGTTGACCGGCGCGCGGCCTTCGAGCCGCACCGTCAGCCAGTGGTTGTCCGCTCCCGCCAGGCCGGCGTTCCGGTACAGCGTGTAGCCGACGTCGAAGTTGCCCACCACGAAGTCGACGAACCCGTCGCCGTCGTAGTCGGCGTACGCCACGCCCATGCTGGGGTCGGGACGCGCCTGCCAGCTCGCCGGCGTCACCTCGACGTAGTTGCCGTAGCCGCGATTGCGGAACAGCACGTTGGGGTGCGGCAGGAACAGCAGGTCGATCGGCGCCCCGGGGTCGCTGAAGCGCGGAGAATACCCGGTGGCCGCCAGGAACAGGTCGAGCCAGCCGTCGTTGTCGAAGTCGAAGAAGGCGGTGCCCCAACCGACAATCCTGCCGTGCCGCTCCGCCCCCACGCCGGCCGCCTCGCTGGCGTTGCGGAAACGGCCGTCCACGTTCTGCAGCAGCGACATCGGCTCGCCCATGTCCGAGAAGTAGAAGTCCAGGTCCAGGTCGTTGTCATAGTCGCCCACCGCCAGGCCCATGCCGTTGCGTACGGCGTCGGTCCTGGTCTCGCGCGAGACGTCGCTCCAGCACCAGCCGTCGCACCCCGGCCCGTCGTTGCGCCACAGCACGTTGCCGATGGGGTTCTCGACCTTGTCGTTGACCACGTAGATGTCGGGGTCGCCGTCGTTGTCGAAGTCGGCGAAGCTGGCGGAGAAGGCCGCTCCCTGCAGCTTGTCGCCGAGCAACGCCGAGACGTCCTCGAAGGTGCCGTCACCGCGGTTGCGGTACAGCCGGTCGCTGGTCAGGGCGCCCGCCTCCTCCGGCGAGCACTCCGGGTAGCAGGTCCAGTTGGCCACGAACAGGTCGAGGAAGCCGTCGCCGTCGTAGTCGCCCCAGGCCGCGGTGGAGCCGTTGCCGGCGGCGCCCACTCCCGCGGCCGCGGTGACGTCGCGGAAGCCGGCGCCGGCCTCGTTGCGGAACAGGACGTTGGCGCCGTGGGTGAGCACGTACAGGTCGCGCCAGCCGTCGTTGTCGTAGTCAGCCCAGACGGCGCCGCCCGTCCACGCCTCGGCGAGCGCGACGTCGGCGGCGTGCTCGGAGATGGCGAACGTGCCGTCGCCGCTGTTGCGGTAGAGGATGCTGGGGAGGCGGCCGCCGGCCAGGAACAGGTCGACCCGGCCGTCGTTGTCGTAGTCGCCCCAGGCCTGGCCGATGCCGAGGTAGCCGCCCTTGCCGTCGAACTCCCAGGCGCCGCCGTGGGGCGCGTCGATGCCGGCAGCCGCGCTCGCGTCCACGAAGATCTCCGCCCCGGGAGCGGGCTCCGCGGCCGCCGGCGTGCACGCCAGGGCCAGCGGCGCCAGGCTCAGCAGCAGGCGCGCGGCGCCCCTCGCCGGCGCCCCGATGGTGACACCACTCAATCGCTGCCCTTGTGGGGTCCGCCGAGCACCTCTGGGTTGACGATGGCGCGCGGCGGCCGCCCGGTCAGCACCGCCACGACGTTGTCGGCCGCCATCAGCGCCAGCGCCTCGCGCGTTTCGCGCGTCGCGGCGCCGACGTGCGGCAGCGCGATGACGTTGGGCAGCCGTACGATGTCGTCGCTCGCCAGCGGCGGCTCCGGGGCCAGGCAGTCGAGGCCCGCTCCCGCGATCTTCCGGTCCCGAAGCGCCTCCGTGAGCGCCGCCTGGTCGACCACCCCGCCGCGCGCCATGTTCACCAGGTAGGCGGTCGGCTTCATGAGCGCCAGCTCGCGCGCGCCGACGAGGTGCCGCGAGGAGTCGTTCAGGTCGGTGTGCAGGGTGACGAAGTCGGCTTCGCCCAGGAGCAGGTCCAGGGGACGGTATTCGGCCGGCGGAGCGTCGGGAGGCGGCTCACGGAACACGTCGTACCAGATGGCGCGCATCCCCAGACCCAGCGCATGGCGGGTCACCTGCCGCCCGATGCGCCCGAAACCGACCACGCCGAGCGTCTTCCCGATAGCGTCGTTGCCGAGCGGTGGTGGCTGTTCGCCACGCGTCCAGGCCCCGCTGCGTACGTAGCGCTCGTTCTCACCCAGCCGCCGCGCCAGCATCAGGACGAGCGCCACGGTCAGCTCGGCGACCGCGGTGTTGAGCACTCCGGGCGCATTGCACACCGCCACGCCGCGGGCGGTGGCCGCCTCCACGTCGATGCCGTCGTAGCCCACGCCGGTCCCCGCAATGACCCGCAGCGACGGCAGCGCGTCCAGGAAGCCGGCGTCGATCCGCCCCACGCCGTGCGGAGCGAACAGTGCGTGTGCTGACCGGAGCTGGTTCAGCGTCTCCTCGCGCGGCGCCGGCCGGTACCAATGCAGGTCACCAACGCTGGTGAGGTGCTCGCGCACCGCGCTGGAGACCGTTTCGGGCCCCGTGCAGATGAAGATCTGGGGCAGCATGCTTTACGCGTGCTTGCGCCGTGATCTTGGCGGCGGGGCGCCGGTCGCAAACAATGCGCTGATTCGGGTCGTGGCCATGCGCGCCGGGCTCAGGCGGTAGGCGGCTTCAGCACGCCGATGTCGAGCGTCCCGGCGTCGCAGTACCATATCTCCTCGCCGCCTCGCACCGTCATGCCGTGCACCTCATCGGGCTCGGCAACGCGGAACACATCGGAGATGCGCCCGCTCTCGGTGTCCATGAGGTGCACAGCTCCCGAAGACGTGTCCGACACCCACAGCCGGCCATCCTTGTTCCAGCCGATGCCGTGCACGCGCAATCCCGGGGCGGCCAGCGAGCGCAACTCCGTCCAGCTACCGGCGTCCATCACGTGCAAGCGCTGCGTGGGCGGGGCCGCCACATAGATCTTGCCGTCGCGCCACTCGATGCCGTGGCTGGACGACGGCTTCCACGGCGGCGGTGTCGCTTCGACCGAGGCCGCCACTCCCTTGCCGGGGTCCGGGTAGCGCGCCAGCTCCTCGCCGGTGCGCGGATCGATCTTCACCACCTCGAGCTGCCACGTCGAGGTGATCCACACGTTGCCGTCGGCGTCGAGGGTGATGCCGCTGGAGTGCTCGGTGGCGGTCTGGAACTCGTGCAGCACGGCGCCGCTGTCCCAGTCGAGCTGGTAGACCTTCAGGTTGGTCTGGTCGATGCACCACAGTCCGTCGTCCGCCGCCTGCAGGCCGTTGGGCTGCGGGCCGGGGGCCTTGAACCGCTTCTCCACCGTGGCGGTGTATACCAGCGTGTCATTGTCGCTCATTTCAGGTTATCTCCATCAGGTAGGTTTTGTTGGTTTGGGCGCACCGTGACCGGTGTGCCGGCATAGGTGGGGACGTTCTCCGTTGCGAAGATCCGGTCCACCTGCGCGCGAATCTCATCGCTCAGCTTCCAGCCCGCCGCGCCGATATTCTCTCTCAGCTCACGTTCGTTGCGCATGCCGACCAGCGCAACCGTCACCGGCGCGTGGTCCAGCACCCATGCGATGGCGAGCTGGGCCAGGGTTCTGCCATGCTCCGCGGCCAGCTCGGCCAGCCGCGCGCCGACCCGCAAGCGGTCGCGGAACGGCCCGCGCTCGAACAACGGCAGGCCGAACGCGCTGCCATCGCCGCGCCAGTCGTCGTCGCCGAACGAGGTGTCCGCGCTGAACGCGCCGGTCAGGAGGCCGAAGCCCAGGGTGCCGTAGGACATGAACCCGACGCCAATGGCCGCGCACCACGGCAGGATCTCCGGCTCCACCCGCCGATCGAACAGGTTGAACGGCAGCTGGTTGGTGGCGATGCCGCCGGCGCGCCGGCACTCCTCCAACATCGGCACGTCGTGGTTCGACACGCCGTAGTAGCGGATCTTGCCGTCGGCCCGCAGCCGCTCCAGCGCGCCGATGGTCTCGGCGACCGGCGTGTCGAAATCGCGGTGATGGATCAGCAGCAGGTCGATGACGTCGGTGGCGAGCCGCTGCAGGCAACCCTCCGCCGCCCGGATGGTGTGCTCGTAGCTGCCGTCGCGCGGCCCGATCCGGTCGCGCCAGTCCAGCGTTTCGTCTTCGTTGAGCCGCTCGCACACCTTGGTGACCAGGGTCACCTCCCTGCGCCGCGCGCCGAGCGCCTTGGCGAGCAGCCGCTCCGAGTGGAACGGCCCATATACGGCCGCGGTATCGAACAACGTGATGCCGTGGTCGATGGCCGCTCCGACCGCGCGGCTCGCGGCGGCGGCGTCGATTTCTCCGTACATCGTGCCGCTCATCTCCCAGGTGCCGAAGCCGATCGGCGAGGTAATCAGACCCGTACTGCCGAAGCGGCGTTGCTCCATGTTCATCCCTTCCTGCCACTTGCGCCGCGTGATTTCTTCGCTCGCACGCCGAAGCGGCCGCCGCCGCCCCTCATCCGCGGGTCCAGTATGTCGCGCAGGGCATCGCCGAAAATATTCACGCCGTAGACGACCAGCGCCAGGGCCACGCCCGGCCACAGGGCCATCCAGGGGGCCACGAACATGTACTTGCGCGAGCTGCCGGACAGCATGCTGCCCCAGCTCGGATACGGGGGAGGCATGCCGAAGCCGAGGAAGCTCAGCGCCGCCTCGATCAGAATCGCATCCGGCACCCGTACCGAAAACAGCATGATTATGGGCGCCATGATATTGGGCAGAATATGCCGGATCAGGACCCTGTGGGTGGGAGAGCCGATAGCCAGCGCCGCCGCCACATAGACGTTCTCTTTCGCACCTATGACGGCGCCTCGGATTATCCTGGATCCGCCGACGCCAAGCACCAGCGACAGAACGACCACTATCTGTCCAACGCCGCGGCCAACGGTAGACAGGACAAGCATCATCCAGATCAGACCCGGAAGCGACATCCAGGCATCGACGAATCGTTGTACGATGATGTCGAATTTTCCGCCGATATAGCCACTCAGAAGGCCGATTGCCACGGAAATGACGATGCTCACGGCACTGGCGGCTAACCCCATTCCCATCGAGATACGAGCGCCGATGACGACACGGCTGAATATGTCTCGCCCCAATTCATCCGTACCCAACCAGAATTCCGCCGACGGCGGCGCCAGGTTGGTCTTCGTCCCCTCGTTCATGCCATAAGGTGCCAGGACGTCGGCAAAGACCGCCATGAGAAGAAACACCAGCGTGATGGCCGCACCGACGGTACCCAGCGGCTTCTCGCGCACCAGCCGGACCGCGCTGTCGACCAGCAGGCCGCGCGGCCTTTTCCCGACTACCGGCTCATTACTCATAGCGAATCCTGGGGTCCAGGAAGCCGTAGCTCAGGTCGATCAGAAGATTGGCCAGCACGACGATGCCGCCGAACAGAAGCAACACTCCGCTGATGACCGGATAGTCTCGGCTCGTGGTGGCCTCTACCGTATAGCGGCCTACGCCCGGCAGCAGAAAGATCTGCTCGATAACGACGGTGCCGCCAAACAAGAGAGGCAGTTGAAGTCCGATGAGGCTGACCACCGGGATGAGCGAATTCTTCAGGGCATGGCGCACCACGACCGCTCTCTCCCTGAGCCCCTTGGCCCACGCCGTCCTGACATAATCCTGCCTCAACACCTCCAGCATCATGGTCCGGGTCAGCCTCATGGTCCACCCCGACAACACCATGCCCAGGGTGATGGCCGGGACTATGAACTGGCCCAGATTACCAAGAGGATCCTCGACAAAAGGAACGAGCTGCAAAGGCGGCATGTACCTGAACCACATCGATCCAAAGACTACGACCAGGATCCCTATCCAGAAATAGGGAACGGCGATGAACGCCATCGCGATACTGCGGGCGATATAGTCACCCAGCGTATCCTGGCGCAAGGCCGAATACATGCCAATCGGCATCGCTATCAGCAGACCCAAAACCAAGCCCATGAAACTCAGTTCGAGCGTAACCGGAAGCCTGCGTTTCAGCGCCTCCAACACCGGCACGCCGGTCCACAGCGACGTCCCGATATTGCCCTGCAAAACCCCATTGAACCTGGCTTTCCCAAGACCCTCGTCGGACGGTACCTCGGTCTGCGGAAAGACGCCCAGCCAACGTCCATACTGGATGTGAATCGGCGTATCGAGTCCCAGGTCACGCCGGATCGCCGCTCGGGTTTCCTCCGATATTCCACTCTGCGACCGCATCATCATCACGTCCACGACATCGCCCGGGATGAAGCGTACCGACAGGAAGATAATCACACTGGCTATGAACAGGGTGGGTATCGTGAGCAACAGTCTTCGGATCAAATAGACACGCACGCCGACTCCTCGCCGATCAAACGCATTGCAAAGCAGGGGTGAGGCTCGTAGCCCCACCCTTCTCGACCAAGGTTCCCTTATCGTGCCAACGGGGCGCTAGTATCCCATTTCCTTTTTCAGCGCCTGGTCAAGCCAGATGCGTGCGCCTATCGGCCCAACGCTCACGAAGCCGGTTTCGATTTCACCGAAGTAGTTCTTCACCCACGGCCACACGTAGGTGATGTCGTGGCCGTCGCCGAGCGGGATGATGGTGGCCGACGCAATGCACATCGTGAACAGTTCGCGCCCCATCGCCGACATCTTGTCATAGTCCATCTCCGCCATGGCCGCGGCGAACAGCTCACTGTACTCGGGATCGTCCAAGCCGGTTACCGCGTAGGAATGTTCTCCGGCACACTTGGCAAGATGGAACGGGATCATCGTGTTCCCGTTACCGAACACCAGGGCGCCTTGATACCGGTCTGCCTCGTCCGCGGGGTTGAGCATCGGCCAGATCGCCGGTCCGTCGTGGACGATGACCTCGGCCTCGACGCCAATCCTGGACCACTGGTCCTTGACGGCTGCCGCAAGGGTCGGCCAATCGAGTATGTCGGCCGTGTTTATGACCGTCTTGAAGCCGTCAGGATACCCAGCATCCGCGAGCATTTGTTTTGCTCTTTCGGGGTCATACGTATACAGCTCCCGACTCGATTCCGGCAATTCTTCGAACGGCACAAACAAGCCGGCAGCGTCCTCACGCAGTGGGTGGGCATGGAGGTCGTATTCCTGGAAGAAATTCTCCGCAACCGTGTGCTGGTCGGTGCCGAAGTGCATGGCTCGCCGCACGTTTATGTCGTTGAACGGTTCACTCACCGAGTTGAAGCCGACCTGAAAGATGGAAGAACGCGGATGCCGGTACTTCACCAGCTCGGGACTGGTCCGATCCAGCGTTGCCTCGCTGACGACGCTCAGGTTCGTGTCCCAGTCGATCTTCCCGGTTCTCAGGGCGGCCAGCCGCGTAGACTCGTCAGCGATCAAGGGCAGCACGAACTCGTCCGTGAACGGCAATTGATATTCCTTGCCGTCGATAGTCGTGGTGTCCCAGTAGTTCGGGTTCCTCTCGAAGGCAACGGTGGAACCGTCCACATAGTCGGTCAGGATATAGGGACCGGTTCCCACCTGATTCCGCCAATCCTGGATGCCGCCTGGTGCTTCGAACGTTTCCGGAGCTACGTGGTGAGCGAAGGTGCCGTAGCCCAGATCGAACGGCCAGAACGAATATCCTTGATTGAACTCGACAACGAACTTGTAGTCTCCGTCCGCGTACACGTTTTCCAGGTAATAGTAGTCAGCTGCGTGGGTACTGGTCCGGAACCGGTCCAGGTGGTGGACTGCGTCAGCGGCAACGAACTCCCTCGGCTGCATGCCGATGTGCTCATTACCCGTCCACATGACGCCCGGGCGTATGTGGAAGATGATACCTGGAGGATCGCTCGTTATCTCCCAGCTTTCGGCAAGCTGACCGCGCGCGAACTGCAGCGGGACAAACTCGATGGAGTTGAACAGATATTCGTTGCTGCCCCGCGGCCCGTAGGTGTCTACGTCTCCTGCCAAGAGGCTCTCAGCGAAGGGGCTTTGGAAGGTGTTAGTCTGGTATTTCCCCAACGTTGCGTCCCATCTCACGGTTTCGTCGTGCGCCTTGAACGTCACAACAGTGAGCGTGCCGCCATACTGCGGCTCGCCGGGAGCGGCCGCGGCCGCCGCCGGTTGCTCCTCACCCGCCGCGGCTGCCCACAGGGGCATCGCGGCCAGGCTCAATAGCAGTGCGGCCACGATCACTTTCTCGAATGCGAAAATCCTCATGAAGATTATCTCCTTTCCAGTTGACATCGAGAGCTGGTTTGCGGTGGGTTGCCTGCCCTTGTTCACTCTCTTGAGGCAAGCCTGCGACGCAGGCCGGACTGCCCGGCAAGGACGGCAAATCATTCAGCGCGGCGTGCGGCTTACCGGCACACGCCGCGCGCGTGCGGTTCCTTGAGTATCATCGGCACCTCCTGACGCCGATACTCGCACGCGAGCGGCCACCCGTCAATCGCGCGGCCGCTCGCTCGCTTGGCTCCGCCTCACGCCACGATGGCACCGGCCCACAGCCGTTCGAGAAACCGCTCCCAGGACAGAATGTCGATCCCGTCGGGCGTCCGCCGTGGAGCGCCCGTGTTACATACCACCACGGCAAGGCGCGGACAATGGTCCCGGACGTAGGCGCGTATCGCCCTGAGATCCCCTGGCCCCGGGTTGGCGCTGCCGTTGACCTCGATGGCCACCTCGCCCTCCCGCCCGAGCACGAAGTCGCATTCCAGGCCCGACCTGGTGCGCCAGAAGCGCACTGCGTAATCGCACTCCCGATAGCTGCGGTAGGCGAGCAACTCCATCAGCACGAAGTGTTCGAGGGCGTGTCCGAAGTCGGGGCCCGCGGCACGCCCGATCTGGCGCCCGCTCAGGTGGCCGGCGACGCCGACGTCGAACAGATAGAACTTCGGCGCCCGCACGATCACCGCCCGTGAACGGGGACGGCCGCTGAACGGCTCCACGAAGACGCCGAGCAGGGTATCCACGAGAATCTGGAAGTACTCGCGCACCGTCTTGGAATCGACGCCGCAGTGGCGCGCCACGTTGCTGTAGTTCAGCAATTCGCCATGGCAGAACGACAGCGTATCGAAGAACCGTGAAAACGCGGCCACGTTGCGCGTCAGCCCTTCGTCGAATACTTCCTCCTTGAGGTAGTCGTCCACGTACCCGGACAGTGCGCGCCGGTGCCGTGCCGCATCGTAGTGCTGCGGGATGAGGCCGCGATTCAGCGCCCGCAGCAGGTCGAACTCCGGAACCTCGCGCCACGTCAGCGGATGCAGCCGGAAGCCCCAGGCACGGCCGCCGAGCAGGTTGGCGCGCCCGCGCTTCACCTTGCGGGCGCTGGAACCGCACAGCACGAAGCTCAGGCGGTCGCTCTCGATCATGCGATGGACTTCATCCAGGAGCGCCGGCACTTTCTGCACCTCGTCGATGATGATCGGATGCGCCTTGGTCTCGGCGCCGAGTGCGCGCACGCGTTCCGTCAGTGTCCACGGCGCCCGCGTGAACTCCAACATCAACCGCGTGTCGAGCAGGTCGAAGCGGACGGAATGCGGGAACCGTTGCCGCAGCAGGGTCGACTTGCCGGTCTTGCGCGGGCCCCACAGGAACGCCGACTGGCCCTGCGGGAGGTCGATGTCGAGAATGCGCTCGTATTCTGCCAATTCGCGATATACTCCTGAATAGTTCGATTTATTCGGAGTATAATCCGAAATCAACACTATAGCCAGCTACACCGATCCAACTCCGATCCGTCGTTCGGGCTGGCGCGGCGGGCGCGGTTGTCGAACAGCGCCGGTTTCGTCTACCCTGCCGGCAAGGCCACAGCCGCATCGGCAACCGTCTTCGGAGGGAACACATGAGCGATACGAAAACCGCATACCGGGTACTGGGCACGCGCCCCGTGCGTCACGATGGCGTCGACAAGGTGACCGGGCGCGCCAATTACGGCGCCGACTTCCACCTGCCGGGCATGCTGCACGGCAAGGTGCTGCGCAGCCCGCACGCTCACGCACGCATCCGCTCCATCGACACCAGCGCCGCCGAGGCGCTCGACGGCGTGTTCGCGGTGGTGACCGGCGACGACTTTCCGTCCGACATCGCCAACACGGTGACCGCGCAGGTGGTGATGTGCCGCGGCCACGTGCGCTACGAGGGCCACGCGATCGCCGCGGTGGCGGCCGCCACGCCCACCATCGCCGACCAGGCGCTCGATCTGATCGAGGTCGACTACGAGGTGCTGCCGCACGTCACCGACGTATGGGAAGCGGCGCAGGGCAAGGTGATCATCGATCCCGAACTGCGCACCGACGGCAACGAGTCGGCGCCGCCCTCCAACATCTCCAACACCAACGTGTTCGACGCCGGCGACCTGGACGCCGGTTTCGCCGCCGCCGACGTGATCATCGAGCACGCGTTCGACAGCGCCACCATCCACCAGGGCTACATCGAGCCGCACGCCTGCGTCGCCCGCCGTACCGAGGAGGGCAACATCCTGCTGTGGGTGTCCAGCCAGGGCCACTTCGCGATCCGCGACCTGGCCGCCACGCAGCTCGGCATCGGGCCGTCGCAGATCAAGACCATCCCGGCCGAGATCGGCGGCGGCTTCGGCGGCAAGACCACCGTGTTCCTGGAGCCGGTGGCGATCCGTCTGGCCGAGAAGTCGGGCCGCCCGGTGAAGATGGTGATGACGCGCGCCGAGGTGTTCACCTCCAGCGGCCCCGCCCCCGGCAGCCACATCCGCCTCAGGATGGGCGCCACCAGGGACGGGCGCATCACGGCGGTGGACGCCGACCTGTGGTACGAGTCGGGCAGCTTCCCCGGGCCGCTGATGGGTCTGGGAATGATGTGCCTCACCGCCCCCTACGAGATCGAGAACTACCACATCAAGGGCTACAACGTGCTGGTCAACAAGCCGTTCATGCGCCCCTACCGGGCTCCGCTGGCGCCCAACGCCGCGCACGCCACCGAGTCCATCATCGACGAGATCTGCGAGCAGATCGGCATGGACCCGATCGAGTTCCGCCTCAAGAACGCCGCCAGGAAGGGCACCAAGGCCGCCTACGGCCCGGTCTACCCCGAAATCGGCATGGTGGCGACGCTGGAAGCCGCCAAGGCGCACCCCCATTACAGCGCGCCGCTCGGCCCCAACCAGGGCCGCGGCGTCGCCTCGGGGTTCTGGATGAACATCGGCGGCGACGCCACCGCCAACATCTCGGTGCTGCCCGACGGGCGCGTATCGCTGATCACCGGGCGCCCCGACATCGGCGGCTCGCGCACCGCCCAGGCGATGGTGCTGGCCGAGGAGCTCGGCATCCCGGTGGACGAGGTCAACCCCTCCATCGGCGACACCGACACGGTCGGCATGAACGGCATCTCGGAGGGCAGCAGCACCGCCTACGCCAGCAGCATGGCGATCCACGATGCCGCCATCGAGCTGATCGACGATCTGCGCGACCGCGCCGCCCAAGTGTGGGAGGTGGACAAGGAGCGGGTCACCTGGCAGGACGGCGCCGCCCACCTGAACGGCGGCAGCAACGGCTCCCAGGAGCCGCTGTCGCTGCGCGAGCTGGCCAAGAACTCGTCGCAGACCGGCGGGCCGCTGAGCGCCGAGGCGGCGGTCAACGCGCGCTTTGCGGCGCCGGCGTTCGGCACCCACATCTGCGACGTGGAGGTGGATCCCGAGACCGGCAAGGTGGACGTGGTGCGCTACACCGTGTGCCAGGACGCCGGCCGCGCGCTGCACAAGAGCTACGTGGAAGGCCAGTACCAGGGCGGCGCCGCGCAGGGTATCGGCTGGGCGCTCAACGAGGGCTACTACTACAACGAGCAGGGCGTGATGGAGAACGCCGGCTTCCTGGACTACCGCATGCCGGTGGCGCTCGACCTGCCGATGATCGACACGGTGGTGGTCGAAGTGCCCAACCCCAAACACCCGTACGGCGTGCGCGGCGTCGGCGAGAACGCCATCGTGGCGCCGCTGGCGACGGTGGCCAACGCCATCCACAGCGCCACCGGCGTGCGCCTGTGCCAGGTGCCGATGTCCCCGGACCGCGTGCTGGAAGGCATCCTCGCCCACAAGGCGGCCAACGGCTCGTAGGCGGATTCCGGCCCCGAACGTAGCAGGAGGAGCAGGAGGAGCAGGAGTACGGAAGGCTCGACCACCATTATCCAGTACGCTATACTGTACTTCATGGCGTACGGATTTGCCGGCATGCGCGTCGTGAATTACTCCGAGTTGCGCAAGAATCTGAAGGGTTACCTTGATGGGGTGCACCGCGATCGTCAGCCGCTGGTCGTCACGCGACGTAACAACGAGCACGTGGTGATGATCTCCATCGACGAGTACCGCAGCTTCGCCGAGACCGAGTACCTCCTGTCAGAAGATGCGAATGCGCGGCACCTGCGGGATTCGTTGCGGGCCGCCCGTAGTGGCGGTGCCCGGCACCGCGAGCTCAGCGAAGATTGAGCGCGCGCGGCTTGGAGCTGCTGTTCACCGAACCCGGCTGGCGAGACTATCTGTTCTGGCAGCAAACGGACAGACGGATGGTAAAGCGCATCAACGAACTGATCCGAGATACCCTGCGGTCGCCGTTGCAAGGCATCGGGAAGCCGGAACCGCTACGCCATGAGCTGCAGGGGTGCTGGTCGCGGCGCATCGACTCCGAGCACCGGCTCGTGTACGAAATCCACGAACACCACCTTCGCATCATCGCCTGCCGGTACCACTACCAGTAACCGCGCGGGGCCGCGCTGGACGCCTCCCGTGCGGTCGACGCCGCCGGGCGGAGCTGTTCACCCCGTACACCAGGCTGACGGTGCCGGCGTTGTCGCAGGTTCCCGCTCGATCAGCGTGAGCAGAATACCAGCGGCCGGTTCGGCGACGAACGAATCAAGCAAGAGCGCCTCGATTCGTAGTCCTCTGCGCAGCAGCAGAACTTCGTCCCGGCGGTGAGCGACGCGGTGCGCATCCCGCTGGCCGAGGATCGGCGCGTGTTCACGCCGGTGGCGCGGTCCAGCTACCGGTGGCAGGACTACTACGACCAGCGCAGCGCGGTGGAGCGGGTCAACAGTCGGTTGGCCGGCGGCTTCGGGTTCGAGCGACCGGGTATCCGCGGGCTGGGAGTCCCGGACAACCGATTCTGACCGCGTCCGCCCTTGGCGTGCGCCAGCGAGGCCGCCCGCGTCCCGTTCGCATCGCCGCCTGCCCCGACGTTTCGTTCAACCGTGCCAAAACCCCATACAGCGCAATTGCCTCTTGCCTGACGAGAGTTGACAGAGAAGTTTCGACGAGTCACTATTGCTTTATGTCCCGTTGGGACGTATTGCGTACGGCCCCGTTGGGGTCAATTGAGTGCGGGCCCCGTTGGGGCCCGTTTTTATCTTCTATAGGTGTTTGAATGTCCGAAAGTTACGCCGGCTTCATTGATGTAGGCTTTCTCCACGCCAGTGGATCAGCGAAACTAAAGAAGAAGAAGGACGCCGTCAGGCTACAGGCCTCGGAAATCGTGGATTGGTTGCGAACCCCCGGGGATTTCGGGATCGAAGGGACTTTCCTGCGCGCCTATTGGTACGACGGCGCGTATGACCCCAAGCACGCGGCATACGAAAACCAACGGAAATACTTCAGTGCCATCGCGCATACCACTGGAATACAGCTCCGACTCGGCCACATTGCGGAGCATCCCTCCAGGTTGGAGAAACCGATCAGGCTTGCCCTGTCCAACACGGCGACGAGCATCAATGTCCCTCCTGCCGAACTGCTCCGGGAGTTCGATCGCCGCTGGACCTTCTATCCGGAGCGGACTCAGAAGGGCGTGGACACACTGATCACACTGGACATGGTACGTCTGGCCGGCCGGTCGGTCCTCACCAACGCAGTGCTGATTGCAGGAGATCGGGATCTGGCCGAGGTCGTTCGCACGACACAGGACTTCGGCGTACGCACCGTTGTCGCGACGCCGGATCCGTCGTTCGTCGCCCAAGAGCTGGCCCAACTCGCCGACGAGCTGATCACCATCCCCATAGACGTGATCGAAAAGATGATGCCTGATCGCTGATGGCAATCCTCACCGACACTGCCGGCTCGTTGCTACCACTACCTACTCCGGGGGCAGAGTTCCCTCCATCGGGCCCACCTGCCTGCCGCGCTCGATCAGCGCACCGTTGGGGACAATCACTCCGTTTACGTTGCCGAGTGTCCCGTAGGTCCGGAACCCGAGCAGCCCGAGCAGCTCGGGCGAAGCCTCCTCGTACAACTCGTCGAGCAGCGACAGGGTGAAATTCTCCTGCGGCCGGATCCACGGGCGGCAGAAGTAGCCGAGCAGCAGGCGCCTCCGGCGCGTCGAGCGGTTGGCCCCGGTGCCGTGCCACAGGCGCCCGTCGAACATCACCATCGTCCCGGCCGGCCCGGTGGCGGCAATGCTTTGCACGTCGGGCTTGTCCTCGGGCAGCTCCGGCCACAGGTGGCTCCCCGGCACCAGCCGCGTGCCGCCGTTCTCTTCCGCGTGGTCCTCCAGCATCCAGGCCGTGTTGACCACCACCCGGATCGGCACCGAGCGCGGCGCATATCCCTGGTCCGAGTGCAGCGGCATCGGCTCCCCGCCCGGCGCCGCGATATTGGCGGTGAGACTCGACAAGGTGTAGTCCTTCCCCAGCAGCTCCGGCAGCATCTCCCGCAGCACCGGGTGGAACAGCAGATCGCGGAACACCTTGCCCTTGTTCACCAGGTTCCACACCCGCTGGTTGAGCTTCAGCTCGCCGTTGTCGAAGTGCCCGATCCCGGCCGCCTCCTCCGCCGCGGCCTGCGACCGCAGCCGCTCCCGGCACTCCCGCACCTGCTCCGCCGTCAGCGCGTTCGCGATCACCGCGTAACCCCACACCGCGATGTCCTTCCGCGCCGTCTCCAGTTCCTCCGTCAGACTTGGCAGCTCCGCCGCCTTCGAAATCCCGCTCAAACCGCTCACCTCCTCGCTCCCTGACCCGAGCACCCCGCCCAAGCGTTTGACCAATTATAGTCGCTTTCAAGATGCGTTGCGAACTCGACACGCGGGGTTGACTACCCGGCCCCTATACTCTATTTGTCAGAGTACACGGTATCCGAGAGTTATCTTGGATCGGAAGCGACGGGAGGGACAGATGACTACCACTACCGACAACCTCAAGGAAGACATCGCGTACGTACGCGCCGCGGCCGAACGGGCAGGCGCCCGATCGATCCCTTCGATCTATGTGCTGTGGGCGGCGATCTCACTGTGCGGGTTCGCGCTGACCGACTTCGTCGACGACTCGCGCTGGATTGGAGGATTCTGGCTGGCGGCAGGACCGGTCGGTGTTTGCCTGTCGGCGTGGCTTGGCATCCGTGCCAGCCGCCACGCGGGGCAAGCCGAGCAGCGGCTTGGCATCAGGACGTTCGTACACTGGCTGGTGTTCATGGCGGTCGCCATGCTTGGTGTGGTGCTGGTCGCAACAGGGCACCTGGACTGGGCCGGGTACGGCTCGCTGGTGGTGCTGTTGTTGAGCCTGACCTACGTGCAATCAGGCCTGCACCTGGACCGACGAATGCTGCCGATCGGCGCGGTAGTAGGAGTCGGCTACCTGATCACGCTGTTCGTGCCCGGGTACGCGTGGACCCTGGCCGGCGTCCTCATGGCCGCGGCGCTGGTCTGGCCGGCGATCCTCGCAGCGCGGACGCGCGATGCCGCCCACTAGAAGTCTGTCGGATTGCGCGTCTGTCGGATTGCGACAGACTCCTGGTGGTCGGTGGGGATGGGCCGAAAGCGGCGCCGCCAGACGACGGTTTCGGGGCGCTGGCGCCGCGAGGTCTTTGGCGTTACGGAACAGCCATGCCTATTGATCCGAACTGGCTGCACGTTGCGACGGGCGTGAATCGGTCTTCATGGTCGTCGGCGTCACGGAGCAGCCATGCCTATTGATCCCGACGTTCCCAGCCTGGAAGAACTGGCGGCGCTGAACGGACTGCTCCAGCATCGCGTCCGGCTGGCGATCTGCGTGCTGCTGTCCAGGTACGACGCGATGTCGTTCAGCCGGCTGAAGGAGGTGCTGGAAGAGAAGGACGGCAGCCTGGGCACCCACCTGCGCAAGCTGGAGGACGCCGGCTACCTGGCGATCGACAAGACCTACCGTGACCGGCGCCCGGTGACCTGGTATCAACTGACCGCCACCGGCCAGCAGCACCTGGATCAGCACATCCAGAGTCTGACCCGCCTGATCGACCGCGCCAGATGAGCCAGACCGGCGTGTCAGTCGGACAGGCCCATGCAGAATGCAAGCGCTCGATTGAGGCACAACAGGTCGGCGCGGTCCAATCGCCCGATGCGGGCGCTGATTCTCTCTCGTCGGACGGCCACCGGCTTGTCGGCCATGATCTGAGACGTTCGCCGTAGACCGTTCAGCTCGGACGGCTCGACGGTCGCACGAAAATCGGGTGCGTCGCTCAACGTAGAGGTCATCTGGCAGACGACTACGGATGCATGCTCGGCCGGAACACGTCGCTTTGCACGACCACCGCCGGGCGTGGCTTGCCGTAGTCGCCGGATGCCGCGACCGTCACAACGTCACCGCGCCTCGTCCGAAATTGGCGGCCAGCCGGCGGTTCCTGTGTTTCGGGTTTCGTGGCATCCGGCGTCACGGAGTGTCTGTGTCTACGGATCCTCGTCAAATTCGGCGACGGTCTCGATCCAGGCGAGCGCCTCGGCTTCGCCAGCGGGATGGAGACGGGAGACCGACCGCGCTACCCTCGCCCGGACCACTTCCGAACGGGCATCGGGCACCGTAATCCGAATCTCGCGCTCCGCGCGTGACCGCTGGCGCTCACACAGAGCCCGCATCCGTTCTGGCGCCGATACCGGCATAGGATAGCCTCCTCATGTTGAATACCTGGTGTTGTAACGCGCTACGAGCTACCCGCCAAGCGTGCGCCGCTTGGCCCGCTTGGCCGCTCTGGTCGGGTTTGAGCATGGTGGCGGGTTTTCGTATTCTGCGGGGCATGGCCACAGCCACTGTCCAGGTCGGCGCCGAGCAACGGCGCTGCACCCCGTTTACCGCGAGTAACGATCTCCTCGACCGCCCGCATGATCTGCGCGCCCGCGCGCAGGAGGACGGCTACCTGTTCATCCGCGGGCTGGTGCCCGACGCACCGATCCTGCGCTTGCGGCGCGACATCGCGGCAATCCTCGCCGGCGTCGGCTGGCTGGACGCCGGCACCGACCCGCTCGACGCCATTTCCACCCAGGAGGCGAAGCTGATGGGCACGCCGGAGTTCATCCCCATCTACGACGCCATGCAGCGGCTGGAGTCGTTCCATACCATGGCGCACGAGCCGGCGCTGCTGAATGTGGCCGAGACGCTGCTTGGCGAACGCGGCATGCCGCAGCCGAGCACCATCGTGCGGGTGTTGTTCCCGGACAAGCTGGAGTACACCACGCCGCCGCACCAGGACTTCGTTCTCGTGCAGGGGACGCCCGAGGTGTGGACGGCGTGGATCCCGCTCGGGCCGTGTCCGGCGCGCCTCGGCGGGCTGGCGGTGCTGCGCGGCTCGCACCGGCGCGGCATCCTGCCGGTGCACCAGCGCAAGGGCGCCGGCGGCCTCGGCGTCGACGAGGGGTGTCTGGACGGCGAGTGGATATCCAGTCCGTTCGAACGCGGCGACACGCTGTTCTTTCACAGCAAGACGGTGCACCAGGGCGTGCCGAACGTGTCCGGCGACCGCATCCGCCTGTCGGTCGACTACCGCTACCAGAAGCTCACCGACAAGATCATGGGCAAGAATCTCGGCGTCCACCAGGGCCGGCTCACCTGGCCGGAGGTGTACGCGGGCTGGAAGTCGGACCGCTACCAGTATTACTGGGAAGGCCACCAGCGCGAGGTAGCGGAGAAGGAGTTGGCCACGGAGTTCCGCGGCTGAGCCGCACGCTGCTGGCGAGCCCGGGACCTGACCGAGCTACCTACTACCCGACCGGCAGCTTGTACACCCGGATGGCGTTGTCGCGCAGCACCCGGCGGCGCTCGTCCGCCGACAGCGGCGGCGCCGCGTCCATCATGGCATCGAACGCCTCCCGGTAGCTGCCGCCCACCAGTTCCGGCGGCCAGTTGCTGCCCCACAGCAACCGCTCGCTGCCGAACGCCTCGAACAGCACGCCGGCGGCGCGGCGCAGCTCCTCCGCAGCGCAGCGCGGATGGCAGTGCAGGAAGAACGACGAGTACTTCACCACCACGTTGGGCAGCGCCGCCAGGTCGCGCATGTAGCGCTCCCACACATCCAGACCGCCGTCCCGGAACGGCGGCAGGCCGCAGTGGTTGAGCACGAAGGACAGGTCCGGGTGGCGGCGCGCGAACACCCCTACCGCGGGAATCAGAGTGTGCTGCACGAGGATGTCCAGCACCAGGCCACGGCGCAGCAACTCGCGCGCGCCGCGGTCGGCGGCCGCATCCTCGCCCCACCGCTCCGGCGGCAGCTCCGGCTGGCTGCGGATGCCGAGGAACCACGGCTTGCCGGCATAGTCGTCCAGCCACTCGCCGAGGCGCGGCGAGGTCATGCTGTAGCTGCCCACCAGGCCGAGCACGTCGGCGTGTTGCTCGCACATCGCGCCCCACTCCAGGTTGTGGCGGTGCGAGTCGGGCGCCGCGCCCACGATCACCGCGCCCTCGGCGCCGACGGCCGCCAGCTCCGGGCGCAGGTGGTGCGGCAGGTAGTCGCGCTTCAGGTACTCGCGCCCCGCAAACCAGCCGTCGTAGCCGCCGTAACCGGCCAGTTCCCAGAAATGAACGTGGGTATCGATCGCCCTGATCATGGCCGCGAGTGTGGTAGATGCCAGCCCGCCATGTCACTACTGTTGACGATGAGGAAGCGTGTACAAGGATTGAAGAATGAGCACGATGAACGAGACCGTGACGATACCGAAAACCGAGTATGAGCGGCTCCTCGCGTTGCAGGAGGATTTTGCTGACATTCAAGCCGCGCTGGCGATGGAGGCCCGAATTGCAACAGGCGACGAGGAACTCATTCCCGCAAATGTGGTCGATCGACTCCTCGACGGAGAGCAGCCGCTACGGGTGTGGCGCGAGTTCCGCAACCTGACGCAGGCCGATCTCGCCCGCTCCAGTGGCGTCAACCGGGTCCAGATCGTCGACATCGAGGCTGGGCGCAACAGCGGATCGGTACGCACCCTGCGCAAGCTGGCCACCGCGCTTGACGTCACCGTGGACGACTTGATCCCGGCAGCGAACAGCACGGAGCCGCACTGACCGTTGGTGGGCGCCCGACTCCGAGACCTGACAGCCCACCGATCGCGCGCCAGCGCGGAACCGGATCACTCGCATATCATCCGGCCTCCAGGGCCCCGGTCTCTGGCCAAAGCGGTGGCCAATGGTCGATGATGGCGGCATGTCGAGGCCCAATATTCTGTTCGTCATTGCCGACGATCATGCGCCGGCGGCGATCTCCAGTTACGGCGCCAGCCTGGTGGCCACGCCCAACCTGGACCGGTTGGCCAGCGAAGGCGCGCGCTTCGACCGCTGCTTCTGCACCAACTCCATCTGCACGCCGGCGCGGGCCACGGTGCTCACCGGCAAGTACAGCCACACCACCGGCATCCGCACCCTGAACGACGTCATCGACCATACCCGCGAGCGCACGCTCGGCATGATGCTGCACGACGCCGGCTACCAGACCGCCGCCCTCGGCAAGTGGCACCTGGGCCACGGCGGCAACAGCGATCCGGTCGGCTTCGACCACTGGAGCGTGCTGCCGGTGCAGGGCAAGTACGTGGACCCGGAGTTCCACGAGGCGGGCGGCACCGTGACCCGGCGCGGCTACGTGACCGACATCCTGGCCGACATGGCGCTCGACTGGCTGCGCGACCGCGACCCCGACCGCCCCTTCTTCCTCTACCTCGGCAACAAGGCGCCGCACGACCCGTTCACCTACGACGCCGCCCACGCCGACCTGTTCGCCGGCCGCGACCTGCCGGAGCCACCCACCCTGCGCGACGACTACCGCAACCGCGCCGCCGCGGCCGCGCGCAGCACGCAGAAGGTGGCCACTGCGCACCTGCGCCGGCACGTGCCCGAGCCGCCGCCGCCCGACCTGAGCGGCGACGAACTGCTGCGCTGGAACTATCAGTCGTTCATGAAGGGCTACCTGCGCTGCGTCGCCTCGGTGGACGACAACCTCGGCCGCCTGCTCGCCTACCTCGACGAGGCCGGCCTGGCCGACGACACGCTGGTGGTGTACACCTCGGACCACGGCTTCTTCCTCGGCGACCACGGCTTCTACGACAAGCGCTTCATGTACGAGGAATCGATCCGCATCCCGCTCCTGATGCGCGGCCCGGGCGTCAAACAAAAAGGTCTGGCCGACGACCACATGGTGCTCAACGTCGACTTCGCGCCCACGGTGCTGGACTTGGCGGGCGCACCGATCCCGGACCAGTTGCCGGGGCGCAGCCTGCGGCCGCTGCTTGCCGGCGAGCCGGTCGGCGACTGGCGCACTTCGATGTACTACCGTTACTGGATGCACGGCGCGCACTTCAACATCGCCGCCCACTACGGGGTGCGCACCGAGACCCACAAGCTGATCTACTACTACGGCGACCCGCTGGATGCGGCCGGCGCGGTGGGCGAGCCGACACCGCCGGAGTGGGAACTGTTCGACCTGGTACGCGACCCGCAGGAACTGGTCAACGTGTACGACGACCCCGCCTACGCCGCCGTGCGCGCCGAGTTGACCGCCGAACTGCACCGCCTGCGCGCCGAGGTGGGCGACACCGCGTAGCGGGGCGGCGCCGCGGACAACGGGTTTCGGGGCGCTATCCCGCGCCGGCGTCCGAGCCGAAGGCGATCAGGTAGCCGTCGCGGTCGCGCACCGCGAACTCCCAGTTGCCGTACTCATCCTGCCGCAGCGGGCCGTACGCGACCTGCGCGCCGGCAGCCTGGACCTCGGCATGCAGCGTGCGGGCGTCGTCCACCCACACATAGGCATCCCACGGCCCGCCGCGGGCGCCGGGCTCGGGGTTGTTGCTGCGTATCGGATCGCCGGACTCGGCGCGCTTCAGCATGATCACCACACCGTCGCGCTCGGGCATGGCGAAGGCGGGAGGATCGCCCCAGTACGGCGGCTCGGTGAAGCCCAGCGCACGCACGTAGTACTCGGTGGCGGCCACCACGTCGCGCACGAAAAACAGCGGCGCCACGTGCCTCAGGCGGCTCGCTTGCACGTTCGCTCGCGTCCCCAGGCGCGCGGCGGTCAGCCGAGCGGCCCGCCGGTAAGCTGCTCCCAGAGGTCGCGGCGGATGGCGCGTTCCTTGTAGGAGTCGCTCTGCGACACGTTCAGCGGGTTGGCGAAGGTGAGCTGGTTGAACGGGTCGGCCGCCTGCTCGCGCAGGTTCCAGTCGCGCAGCCGGTTCATGCACTCGGGATCGTGCTTCCAGGTGGCCCGCTCGTTGGGCGCGCTGCGCGAGAACAGGAACTTCACCATGTGGCGCCGCTTGTCCGACTTGTTGGCCGCGGTGCCGTGCCACAGGTCGTAGTGGGTAATGGCGAAGGTGCCGGCCTCGACCACCAGCGGCACCTGGCCGCGGATGTTGCCGTAGGTGCGCATGCGGTCGGTGGGCGCGTTGCGGTACTGGGTCGCCGGCACGATCATGGTCGGCCCCATGGCGGCGGTCACGGCGGCCGGGTAGTACAGGCCGAGAAACTTGTCCAGGCCGATCTCGCGCCGGTTCTTGCCGTCCTGGTGCCAGTGCATGTAGGGCGTACCCGGTTCCTTGCAATGCCAGTGGCGGTGGAACATCACCGCGAAGTTCTTGCCGGCCAGGCTCACCAGGGCGCCGCGCACCGCCGGGTGGTCGAGCACCTCGTTCAGCTCCGGCACCTCGTCGCAGATCGCGTCGCCGGGGTTGCGCTGCATCACATCCAGGCTGGCGGCGATCGCCTCGTTCAGGCCGGGGCGCAGGTCCGGCTTCACGATGTGGTAGCCGTTCACGATGAAGTTGACCACCTCCAGGTCGTCGAGCAGGTATGGTGCAAGCTTGCATTGCTTCTTTTCGGCGGTCTTCCCGGCGGCCTCCGGGGCCGCGGTCATCGTCGTACTCACCGTTCTACTACCTCCATCTTCTGCAGAATGAACTCGTATCCCACCATGTCGATGTCGTCATCGTCATATTCGGCCTGGTGCAATGGAAACTGCACGATCTGCCAGCCGTCGACCAGCGCCGCATGGACGGTGGCGTAACGGAGCTCCGGTTCCTCCGCCGTCAATTCGACCTTGAAGCCCGCTACCGGCTCGTAGATGGTCATCTCCAGCACCGGCGACAGGGGGTTCGGCGTCTGCGCATGGATGTACAGCAACCGCTGCCGGGGCTGCGCGCCGTTGTCATTGCCCATGTCGAGTTCCCCGCATTTCGCCAATCGTAGTACACGGCCCCGGAGGCGGCAAGAGGCGGCAAGAGGCGCGCGGCGGCCCGGAAGCGGCCCTGGCAGCCCTTGACCCGAGGGCGGCAAATGATGATCTAGTGTAGCCGGGGGATAAGACGATGAGACGAATTGCGATGCTGGTTCTGGCGTTCGGTCTGGCGGTGAGCGGAATTGCGGCGGCCGACTTGGTGTCGGTAGAGGAGGCGAGCGCCAAGCACATGGTTGCCCAGGCGCTGCTGGCGGCACACTTCATCGACGCCGCGCAGCGCGCCGGATTCAGCACCGACGAGATCAACGCGGTACTGGCGAAGGTGGCGGCGCAAACCGTCATCTCCGAGTTCTGGATCAGCGACGAGCGCGGCAACATAGCGTTTACCAACCTCCCCGGCACCGGCTTCGCGTTCCCGACCGACGTGGACGCCGGCACCCAGGCGGCGCCGTTCGCGGCCCTGTTCGGCGGCCTGACCGGCGTGGTGGTGCAGGACGCCCAGCCGCGGCAACTCGACGCGGCGGTGTTCAAGTACGTCGGCGTCGCCGGGGTGGACCAGACGCGCATCGTGCAGGTGGGCGTCAACGCCGCCGAACTCGGCTACGATTACTGACGCGCTCGCCATCCCCGTGCCGCGGGCGCCGCTGACGGGACGGGCTGACCGATCATGACCTTCGATCCGCACAAGCTGCCGAGACACTACGATGCCGCGCGCCGCGAGGAGCACTTCCGCGACTGGTGGGAGCGGGCCGGCGTGTACCGTTACGACCCCGACCACACCCGCGAGCAGGCGTTCGTGGTGGACACCCCGCCGCCCACGGTGTCCGGTTCGCTGCATGTCGGCCATGTGTTCAGCTACACCCAGGCGGACGTGGTGGCGCGCTACCAGCGCATGCGCGGCAAGCACGTGTTCTACCCGATGGGGTGGGACGACAATGGCCTGCCAACCGAGCGCCGGGTGCAGAACTACTTCCACGTGCGCTGCGAGCCGGGGCTGCCCTACGAGCCCGGCCTCGACCTGCCGATGGCCACCGCCAAGACCTCCAAGGCGCCGCCGCGCGCCGTGTCGCGGCGCAACTTCATCGAGCTGTGCGCCCTGGTCACCGCCGAGGACGAAAAGGCGTTCATGGCGGTGTGGCAAACCATCGGCCTGTCGGTGGACTGGCACGAGGAGTACGCCACCATCAACGAGGCGAGCCGCCACCTGGCGCAGTACAGCTTTCTCGACCTGAACCGCAAGGGACACCTGTACACCGCCGAGGCGCCCACCATGTGGGACGTCGACTTCCGCACCGCGGTCGCGCAGGCCGAGGTGCAGGACCGCCCCACCGCCGGCCACTACCACGATCTGGCGTTCGGCGTCGAGGGCGGCGGGCGCGAGATCGTCATCTCCACCACCCGCCCGGAACTGCTCGCCGCCTGCGTCGGCGTCGCCGCCCATCCCGAAGACGAACGCTACCGCGACCTGTTCGGCAAGCGCGCCGTCACGCCGCTGTACCGGGCCCGGGTGCCGATCTTCGCCACCGAGCTCGCCGACCCCGAGAAGGGCACCGGCATCCTGATGGTGTGCACCTTCGGCGACACCACCGACGTGCAGTGGTGGCAGGAGCAGAAGCTGCCGTTGCGCCAGGTCGTGGCGCCCAACGGCCGCCTGCAGCAGATCACCTTCGGCAGCGGCGACTGGGATAGCGCCGACCCCGAATCCGCCAACCGCTTCCATGCCGAACTGGCGGGGAAAAACCTGCGCCAGGCGCGCGCCGCCATTGTCGAACAACTGCGCCGCCCCGACGGCGCCGCCAGCGGCGACCGGCCGCCGCTGCGCGGCGAACCGCGGCCCATCGAGCACACGGTGCGCTACTACGAGCAGGGCGACCGCCCGCTGGAGTTCATCACCACCCGGCAGTGGTTCGTGCGCCTCATCGACAAGCGCGCCGAGCTGATCGAGCGCGGCCGCGAGATCCGCTGGCACCCCGGCTACATGCTGTCCCGCTACGTCAACTGGACCGAGAACCTGCAGTTCGACTGGTGCATCAGCCGGCAGCGTTATTTCGGGGTGCCGTTCCCGGTCTGGTATCCCCTCGACGACAGCGGCGCGCCCGATTACGAGCACCCGTTGCTGGCCGAGGAGACGGCGCTGCCGGTGGACCCGCTCACCGACGTGCCGCCCGGCTTCCGCGAGGAGCAGCGTGATCAACCGGGCGGGTTCAGCGCCGAGGCGGACGTGTTCGACACCTGGTTCACCAGCTCGCTGACCCCGGAAATCGCCAGCGGCTGGGTGCGCAACCCGGAGCGCCACCGCCAGCTCTGCCCGATGGACGTGCGCCCGCAGGCGCACGACATCATCCGTACCTGGGCGTTCTACACCATCGCCAAGGCGCACCTGCACTTCGGCACCATCCCCTGGCGGCACGCCCTGATCTCGGGATGGATCCTCGATCCCGACCGCAAGAAGATGTCCAAGAGCCGCGGCAACACGGTCACCCCGCAGCAGATCATCGACAACCATCACGCCGACGCCGCGCGCTACTGGGCGGCCAGCGCCCGCCTGGGGGTGGACACCGCCTACGACGAGTCGGTGTTCAAGATCGGCCGGCGGCTGGTGACCAAGCTGTACAACGCCGGCAAGTTCGTGGCCGGCATCGTGGCGGCAGCCCGCGCTGAGCGGGGCGGCGAGCTGCCCGGCCCGGGCAAGGTGAGCGAGGAACTGGACCGCGGCTTCCTGGCCGGGCTGCGCGTCCTGGTGAAACGGGCCTCGGCGGCGCACGAGGAATTCGACTACGCCACCGCGCTGGCCCACACCGAGGCGTTCTTCTGGGACAACTTCACCGACTCCTACATCGAGCTGGCCAAGAACCGCGCCAAGGGTGAGGGCGGCGTCAGCGGCGAGGCGCGTGCGTCGGCGGTGGCCACGCTCGACTTCGCGCTCGCGGTACTGACCCGGATGTTCGCGCCGGTGCTGCCCTACATCGCCGAGGAGCTGTGGTCGTGGGACTACGCATCGCGCGTGCCCGCGGCGCTGGACGGCGCCGACCCGGAGGCGGACGGCGTGCTGCCCGCGTCCTGCTCGGTGCATCGCGCGCCGTGGCCGGCGGAGCGCGAATTCAGTGCCGTTCGACAACCGGACAGCGACGCCAGTTTCGCCACCGCAAAGGCATGCCTGGCGGCCATTCACCGGCACAAGACGCAGTCGGGCGTATCGGTGGCGCGCCCCATCAACTCAATGCAGCTTGCGGCGCATCCGGGTACCATCCGCATCGTCGAGATGGTTACCGACGACGTGGTCAGCGCGGTGCGGGCGGCCAGCTTCGAGCTGGAGGAGGACGACTCGCTGGGCGAGGGACAGGTCGTGGTGCGGAACACCGAATTCGCCGCCCGCACCTGAGGAGCGGGGGTGCAAGCCGGACAGCCGCCTGCCGCCACCATCTCGGTGGCGCTGTTCGCTTCCGGCTCCGGCAGCAACGTCGCCGCCCTGCTGGAGCACCGTTACAGCGGTGCGGTGCGGCCGTGCTACCGCTGTCTGATTGGCAATAACAGCGGCGCGCGGGCGATGGCTTGGGCCCGCGAGCACGGCGTTCCCGCCTACCACGTGTCGCGGCATACCCATCCGCAACGCGATGCCTACCTCGCCCGCCTCGAGGAGATCCTCACCGCGCACCGGATCGAGCTGATCGTGCTCGCCGGCTACATGAAGCTGCTGCCGGTGGCGATCGTGCGCCGCTGGCGGGGCCGCATACTCAACATCCACCCGGCGCTGCTGCCGCGCCATGGCGGCCGTGGCATGTACGGACTGGCGCCGCACCGCGCGGTGCTGGCCGCCGACGAACCGGAGACCGGAGTCACCGTGCACTGGGTGGACGAGGAATACGACCGCGGGGCGATCCTGATGCAGCGCGTGGTGCCGGTGCGCGCCGGCGATACCCCGGAGACCCTGGCGCGGCGCGTGCTCGCGGCCGAGCACGATACCTACTGGCGCGCAGTGGAGCAGGCGGCGGCCGCGTTGGCGAACGGGCGTGCGCGCGGGGCAGCCGGTACGGCGCCCACGGCACCGGCAGGGCCTGCAGGCCGGCGCGGCAGTTCCGGCCAACCGGACGACGTGCGAGGCGGCAGGCCGCCGGCGCCTGTCTCACGGCCCCCGACATCCGGCGTGCCGGCCGCACTGCCCGGTACCGGGCCGGTGGCGTTTGGCGACCGGCAAGATGGCAGGCGTCGCGACCGGCGACCCGGCAGAGCGCCCGCGGCGGCCGCCCCGTGCGGTAGCGAGCCGCCGGAACAGGACGCGGCAGACACCAGGGGCGGCAGCGCACCGGGGCGACCAGAAGCGGACGTCGCGATTCGCGGCATGGCGCGCCGCGCTGCGGGCGCCGGGACCGCATGAGCCGGCGGGTGGTGCGCGGACGCGGGGCGGTGGCCAACCCCGGCAACCGCTTCGACGGCATCGACCACGTCCCCGACCCGGAGGCGCTGCAGGCCCAGGTAGACGCCGGCGAGCAGCCGGAGCGCCCCCGCACCGAGCTCATCCGCGATACCTCGCGCAGCATCATCACCTACAACGACAGCCCCGACGTCGGCTTCGATGCCTCCATCAACCCCTACCGCGGTTGCGAGCACGGCTGCGCCTACTGCTTCGCGCGGCCCACCCACGAATACCTGGGCATGTCGGCGGGCCTCGATTTCGAGACCAGGATCGTGGTCAAGGAAGACGCTCCCGCGCTGCTGCGCGCCGAGCTCGCCCGCCCCGGCTGGCGGCCACAGGCGCTCGGCCTGAGCGGCGTCACCGACCCCTACCAGCCAATCGAGCGCCGCCTGCGCCTCACCCGTGCCTGCCTGGAGGTGCTGTGCGAGGCGCGCAACCCGGTGCACGTAGTCACCAAGAACTTCCTGGTGACCCGCGACCTGGACCTGCTCGCGAAGCTGGCGCGGCAGCGCCTCGCCGCGGTGTGCATTTCCCTGCCCACCATCGACAACGCGCTCAGCCGCGCCATGGAGCCACGCACCAGTACCCCGGCGCGGCGCCTGCAGGCGATTGCCCGGCTGACCGCCGCCGGTGTGCCGGTGGTCGTGCTGGTCGCGCCGGTGATTCCCGGCCTCACCGACCACGAGATACCGGCCATCCTGGACGCCGCCCGCACTGCGGGGGCCGCCCACGCCGGCTACGTCACGCTGCGCCTGCCCCACGCGGTGGCGCCGCTGTTCACCGCCTGGTTGGAGGAGCACCGGCCCAATCACAAGGACAAGGTGCTGGGGCGGATCCGTGATCTGCGCGGCGGCGCGCTGTACGAGGCCAGGTTCGGGGCGCGCATGCGCGGTTCCGGCCCTTTCGCCGACCTGATCGAACAGATGTTCGACGGCGCCTGCCGGCGCACCGGCATCAACGCCGAACGCGTCCGGCTGCGCACCGACCTGTTCCGCCGGCCGGCCGCCGACCCCGGCCAGTTGTCGCTGTTCCCGGAGGACGGCACATGAGCGGCGGCGAGGCGCGGCCGCCGCGCGTGTTGATGGCGGACCGCGCCGCTCCATCCGCGCCAGACCTGACCGAGCTCCCGGACAGCGACGAGGAGGTTCGCGAACCGCCGCGCTTCGTGGTGCTGATGCACAACGACCACTACACCACCATGGAATTCGTGGTCAGCGTCCTGGAAAGTGTTTTCTACAAGTCGCCATCGGAGGCGACCCGCATTATGCTTGCCATCCATCGCCACGGCGCCGGGCGCTGCGGCGTGTATACCCGCGAGGTCGCGGAGATGAAGGTGGAACAGGTGCATCGAATGGCGCGCGAGAACGAGTTTCCGCTGCGCTGCTCGATGCAAGAGGCGTGAGGATGCTCAGTCGCGACGTTGAACTATCGGTAGCCGCGGCGTTTCGGGAAGCCGAGATCCGGCGCCACGAATTCGTGACGCTGGAGCACCTGCTGTACGCGTTGCTGCACAATGACGACGGCGCGGCGATCATCGCCGCCTGCGGCGGCGAAGCCCATGAGCTGCGCACTCGGCTGGAGGCCTTCTTTCGCGATCATCTGCAGGCGGTCCCCGGCCAGACGCCCTACGAGCTGGAGATGACCCGCACGGTGCGGCGCATGCTGCAGCGGATCGTGCTGCAGGCGCGCGGAGCGGAGCGCGACCAGGTCGGCGCCGGCGATGTGCTCGCCGGACTGCTGCTGGAGGCCGACTCACACGCCGCCTTCTTTCTCCAGGAACAGGGCATCTCCCGGGTCGACGTGCTGGAAGCGATCTCGCACGGCGGCTCGGAGATGGCCGCGGCGGATGGCGGCGCGGGTGCCGCACAGAGCCGCGCCGCGCCGCGTGGCGCCAGCGCCGCGCAACTGCTGCAGCGCTACACTACCGATCTCACCGCGCGCGCCGCCGACGGCGCCATCGATCCCCTGATCGGGCGCGAAAATGAGATCGACCGCGCCCTGCAGATCCTGGGCCGGCGCCACAAGAACAGCCCCGTGCTGGTCGGCGACGCCGGCGTCGGCAAGACCGCCATCGTGGAAGGGATCGCGCTGCGCATCGCCGAGGGCGCGGTCCCGCCGACGTTCCGCGACGCCCGCATCGTCAGCCTTGATCTCGGCGCCCTGCTCGCCGGCACCAAGTTCCGCGGCGACTTCGAGGAGCGCCTCAAGGGGGTGATCGGCGCGCTGCGCGAACGGCGCGATACGATCCTGTTCATCGACGAGATTCACACCATAGTCGGCGCCGGGGCCACCTCGGGCGGGTCGATGGATGCCTCCAACATTCTCAAGCCGGTGCTCGGCGGCGGCGACCTGCGCTGCATCGGCTCCACCACCTTCGAGGAGTACCGCCGCCACTTCGAGAAGGACCACGCGCTGGCGCGCCGCTTCCAGAAGATCGTGGTGGCCGAGCCGACGGTGGCGGACACCGTGTTGATCCTGCGCGGCCTGCGCGACCGCTACGAGCAGTTCCACGGTGTGCGCTACAGCGCGGCGGCGTTGAGCGGCGCGGCCGAGCTGGCCGCGGTGCACATCCACGACCGGCGCCTGCCCGACAAGGCGATCGACGTGATCGACGAGGCGGGCTCGCGCCGCAAGCTGCACGCCGAGCACACCCGGCCCACGGACCAGCGCACCGGCGACGCCGACGGCGACGGCGCCGGCGAGTCGGGCAGTGGTCGCGATGGCGCGGACCAGCGCGTACGGCGCCACGTCATCACGCGCACCGAGGTTGCCGCGGTG
This sequence comes from Spirochaetia bacterium, assembly GCA_965262935.1. Taxonomy (GTDB): domain Bacteria; phylum Spirochaetota; class Spirochaetia; order SZUA-6; family Bin103; genus Bin103. Next base: position 6,294,300 of record OZ253572.1, read on the forward strand.
GTGGCGAGCATGACCGGGCGTCCGGTCGCGGCGGTGTCAGGCGGCGGCCGGCAGGCGCTGCGCGACCTCCCGGAGCAGTTGCGGCAGCGGGTGTTCGGCCAGGACGAGGCGATCGACCGCATCACCCGCGCCATCAAGCGCAACCGCGCCGGCCTCGGCGACGCCGACAAGCCGATCGGCGCGTTCCTGCTCACCGGCCCCACCGGCGTCGGCAAGACCGAGCTGACGCGCCAGCTCGCCGACATCCTCGGCGTCGAGTTGATCCGCATCGACATGAGCGAGTACCAGGAGAAGCACACCGTCTCGCGGCTGATCGGGGCGCCGCCCGGCTACGTCGGCTACGACGAGGGCGGCTTCCTGACCGACGCCGTAATCAAGGCGCCCTACTCCGTGGTGCTGCTCGACGAAATCGAAAAGGCGCATCCCGACCTGTTCGACCTGCTGCTGCAGATCATGGACCATGCCACGCTGACCGACGGCAACGGTCGGCGCGCCGACTTCCATCACACCGTGCTGGCGATGACCTCCAACGCCGGCGGCGAGGACATGAGCGCGGTCCATATCGGTTTCGACGACGGCACCGCGCCGGTGCCCACCTCGGCCGCCGAAGCCGCGGTGAAACGGCTGTTTCGCCCCGAATTCATCAACCGCCTCGATGCCATCGTCACCTTCCAGCCGCTGCAGCCGGACAGCATGCGGCGCATCGTCGCCACCCACCTCGACCGGCTCAACGACAAGCTGCGCGTCGGCGGCGGCCGCGGCGGCCGCGCCCAGGTGCAACTCAGTGAGTCCGCCGCGCAGTGGCTCAGCGAACGCGGCTACCACCCGCGCTACGGCGCCCGTCCCCTCGGCCGCCTGTTCCAGCGCGAAGTCGCCGACCGCGTCACCGACCTGCTGCTCGACGGCGCCCCCGTACGCGGCACCCTGCTGGTCGAGGTCGCGGATGACGGCACCGGTCTCACGGTGGCCGGTCCCGCTTCGCTACGAGCGCTGTAGCGGGCGGTCGTACATGCGGTAGTGCTTGTAGACGCGCGCGCCCATCTTCTCCAGCGTGCCGCGCATCGCGAGGTTTTCTTCCAGCACCCAGGAGAACTCGCCGTGCTGGTACCCCTTGGCGGTGCCGCGGGTGTAGGTCTCGTAGTAGAACACCGCGTCCAGCCCCAGGTTGCGGTACTTGTGCCGCACCCCGGCCAGCACCACCCGCAACAGGTCGATGCGGCGTTTGTACCACAGCACCTTGAACAGACCGACCGGAAACAGCCGCCCGTTCATGCGCCGCAGCACCTGGTTGAAGTCGGGCACCGCCAGTGAGAAGCCCGCCGGCTCGCCATCCACGAAGGCGAAAAACGCCAAGTCGGGATCGAGCACCATCTTCATGTCCGCCGCCGCGTAGTCGATCTCGGCGTCGGTGAACGGCACGAACCCCCAGTTCCTGGTCCAGGCGTCGTTGTAGATCAGCTTGACCAGCGCCATCTCGCGGGCGATCTGCTTCAGATCCGCGCTGCGGATGGTGACGTTGTGACGGCGCCGCACCAGTTCGGCCACGCGCGCCACCCGCGGCGACACCGGCGTCTCCGACTCCGCCATGTACAGCGCCACCAGGTCTTTCGCCTTGGTCAGGCCGGCGCTCTCCAGCAGGCGCGGGTAGTAGGGCGGATTGTAGGCCATCATGATCGCCGGCGGCCGGTCGTAGGCGTCGAGCAGGATGCCCATCGACTCGGCGGTGGAGGGATTGACCGGCCCGCGCAGCCGCTCCATGCCGCGCGCCTGCACCCACTGCGCGGCGGCGTCGATCAGCGCGCGCGCCACCGCATCGTCGTTCACCGCCTCGAAGAACCCGAAAAAGCCGGTCCGCTCGTCGTGAAAACTGTTGTAGTGATGGTCGATGATCGCCGCCACCGTGCCCGCCACCGTCCCGTTGCGGCGCGCCAGGAACAGCTCGATCTCGGCGTGCTGGTAGAACGGGTTGTGTTCGGTGTCGAGCTTCTTCTTGAAGTCGCTGATCAGCGGCGGCACCCAGGCGTCAATGCCCCGGTAGACGGTCCACGGAAAGTGGATGAAGCGGCGCCGCTCGGCGCCCGAGCGCACCGGCAGCACGGTGATGCCGCTGGTTGCGGCGGTGGAAGCGGCGCTCACGGTGCGTGCATGGTACGGGCTGGTTCCCTCATGAACAAGCCGACCGCCAAACTTCCAAACCTGCCAAATTCCGGTATTGTGGAATGCTCGGTCAACCTCATGGTACGATCTCTTCCATGGCTGAATTACCCGTCACCACGGTCCGGCCAGCGACGGAGCACGAGACTCCGCTGGAGTTTCCCGGCTGCCGGCCGGTGCGCATACCGCGCACCGAGATCGCCGACTACGAGAAGCGCATCGAGTACTGGGACGCCGCTACCGAGGTCGCCATGGTGTGTGATCCGGTCAGCATCTACCACGAACAACCGGGGCAATTGTTGGCCGGGCTACTCAACACCATCGCCCACCTGCGCGGCGCGCCGATTGCTACGTTCGGCGCCACCGACCTCCTGCTGCGCGACGCCGATGGCGCCTACCGGCGCATCCTGGAGGCCGACCAGACCGTGTATCTGCACCCGCGCACGACGCGGCCCGCGGGTCCGGCGATCGAAGTGGGTAGCGACACCCTCCCGGACGTGGTGCTGGAGGTCGACAACACCACCGACGTGCGCCGCGGCAAGCTGGCGCTGTATGAGTCGTGGGGCTTCCCGGAGGTGTGGGTGGAAGTGCCTGAGCAGTCCTCTCCGAGCCGCCCGGCCGGCCTGCGTCCCGGCTTGACGATTCACCTGCTGGAAGGCGGCGGCTTTCGCACCGCATCGAGCAGCCGGGCGTTTCCGGGCTGGACGGCGCAGGAGATCCACCGCGCGCTGAACGAGCGCGATGTGTCGGATGGCACCATGGCCGCGCTGCGCCGGGTGGGACGATCGCTGGGTGCGGCGCTCGGAACCGGCCCGGATGACGACCCGCTACTACGCGCCGAGCGCACGGCAACCCGGGCAGAGACCCGGCGAGAAGCCGTGCTGCACGTGTTGAAGTCGCGCGGCCTGCCGGTGTCGGCGGCGCTCTCCCAGCGCCTAGCGCAGTTGCAGGGTGTCTCCACCGCGGCGCTGGTGCAAGCCGCGCTCGACTGCCGCGACGAGGCCGACCTCCTGCGCATGATCCGCCGAAAGCCGGGCGGGCTGGAGGGTCAGATCCGGATGTCGCCCGACTTCGACGACGAGGATGAAGATCTCATCGCGGATATCGAATATATCGAATAGCCGAAGAATCCACCCGGACGAGACCGGACGATGCAGGGGTTCTCTTGTTGGAACACCCACCCGGTCCGGCTCACGGCAGGCGCGACGGCCTCTCAGGTGGGGCCGTCGCGCCACTCTCTTTTCCCGTCCGGCGCCGTTACCGGTACTGGCGCTGGTAGGCCGCGGTGGACATTTCCAGCATCTTCTCGAGGCCGATGTCGTTCAGCCCCGTCACGAACTCGTCCCAGTCGCCGTCGATATCCTTGCGGCCGGTGATAAACAAGGCGTTCCACTCATCCATGTGCTGGCGCACCAGGGCGAGCGGCTCGCTCAGCTCCTGCACCATGTCCAGGTCCAGGAACAGCGGCGGCAGCGCCTTGTTCTCGATGCCGTACGGCTTCATGGCGTGGGTGCTGGCCTTCCACAGCTCATGCTCCAGGTTCCAGGCACCCTGCTCGGCGGCCACGCTGAAGTAGTAGGTGTCGCCGTTGGCGATCTGCGGGATCGTCTGCCCCCAGTGCGAGTTGTGCGGCACCCCCCACTCGGTCAGACGCACCCAGGTGGCCTGCTCGCCGGTAATGCCCAGCTCGCCCGGCTTGGCGGCACGCCAGTCCTCGCCCTCCTGGCCCCAGCCGCCCAGGACCGCCTTCGTCTCGTCGTACATCATGTCGCCCCAGCGGTAGGCGATCTCCGGATACTGGCTGTCCTTGGTGACCACGAAGATCGGCGTAATGCCGACGTAGTACACCGGCGTCTGGCGGCCGGCGGGGCCCGCCAGCGGCGGCAGCGCCTGGTAGTCGTTCTTGGCGCCGTCGGCGTCGAGCGCCGCGAACATGCCATGGTAACCGCCCATGCTCATGCCGACGCGGTTGCCGTCCGGATTCTCGGTGAGCTGGCGCAGGGCGTTCTGATCGATCGAGAAGCTCTCCGGATCGAGCAGCCCCTCGTCGTGCAGACGCTTGAGGTAGCGCAGGCCGTCCCTCCAGCCCGGCTGGGTAGGCGCAAACACCACTTCGTCGCCCTCGACGTAGCGCCACATGGTGGAGTTGCCGGGATTGAAGGCGAACGGGTTCATCAGGAAGGCGGTGCTGTCGCTGTGCCAGCTGTTGGCCTGCGACAGCAGCGGAATCTCGTCGTCCTTGCCGTTGCCGTTGGCGTCGTTCTCCTTGAACGCGCGCAGCACGTCCGCCAGCTCCTCGGTGGTCTCCGGCATCTCCAGGCCGAGCCGCTGCAGCCAGTCGACGTTGATCCAGGCACGCTGCGCGTAACGGCAGTGGTAGCAGTTGGGCTCCAGCTTGGACACCTTGTGGATGCCGTGCCCGTACTCCTCGATCAGGTCGTTGAGCGGGATGAACAGCCCCTGCGCCCCGTACAGAATCACCTGCTCGAAGCTCAGCGACGTCGAGACAACGTCAGGCAGATCGGAGCCGCTGGACAGCATCAGGCTCAGCTTCTGCTCCTTGTCCTGCGCCGGCACCTGGATCCACGGTCGACAGCGCCGCCAGGTAGATGATCGAGTTCCAGCCGGTGAATTGCCAGATGCCGGACCACACGTACACCGAGCTGAACAGGGCCGGCTCGGAGAGAAACATCATCCGCTCGAAACCGAGCACGGCGAGGATGTCGTTGACAAATCCGATCCGGGGGGAGAGGAACTGGAACAGCATGCCGACCATGACCACGGTGGATGGGATGTACATGAACACGAAGATGTACGCCACCGGCAGCAGCACCAGCAGGTAGAGTTGGTAGTTCACGGTCAGGTCACGCCGCCACGACAGCACAGCCCGGTGGACTGCGTGGTGCCGGGGAACTTCGAGTGCGGCGCGCTGGTTACTCACGTGGACAATGCAACAAGCAGTGACCGGCCGGCGCCGCTGTCAAGCTCGCCAGCCGGTCACTGCCGGTCACGGGTCACCCGAGCGCGGTCAAAAAGGGCTCTCCGAAGTGGTGATCGGACACCATCGCGCCACCGTCAGCCAGTCGAGCAGCAGCTCGGTAGCGGCCGGCGTGCCCAGCCGCCGCAGCGCCACCGCGGTCAGTCCGCGTACGTAGCGGTTGCCGCTGGCGAGACGGGGCGCGAGCAGGTGGGCCACCCGGTCCGCCGCCCCGGCCTCGACCCTGCCGGCCAGCCGGGCTATGGCGTGTGCGGAGGTCTGGCGCCGATAGCCGCGGTCCGGCAAGTCATCGTCGATTGCCGCCGCCAGCGCCGCGATCGACGCCTCCGCATCGGCGCCGCAACCGGTGCCGAGCGCGACGGCGGCCCAGGCACGTACGCTGCCGTCGCCGTCGGACAGCGCCCGCCGCAACGCCGGCTCGGCAGCGCCGGTGGCGCCCCCCATCTCCGCCAGCGCCTGAGCGGAGGCGGCGCGCACCCCGGCGTCCCGGTGGGCCAAGGTCTCGCTCAGTGCCGGCACCGCGGCGGGTCCCAGCGCGGCCAGCGCGTACACCGCGCGCGCCGCGGCGGCGGCGCCGTCTCCCGCCAAGGTGCCGCACAGCCGCCCGGCTACGGCGGCGCCATCGCCGTTGGCGGAGGCTGCCAGGGCATACGCCGCCTCCATGCCGCGCTGCTGGTCCGGGTCGGCCAGCAGGTCGAGGTCACCACCGCCGGCGCCGGCAGCGGTGGCCGCGTGCCGGGCGGGGCCGGCCGCTGCGCCGCGGTGCCAGCGCCACATGGCGCGCCACAACGCACTCTCGGTATCCCAATCGGCAGCGCCGGCGTTCCAACTCGGCGCCTCCGGCTCCTGCATGCGGTGCAGCAGGAACTTCATCATGTAGCGCGGCCGCTGCGCGCGGTTGGCGGTGGCGCCGTGCCACAGCTCGTAGTGGGTAATGGTCACTGTTCCCGCCCTGCCGGTCACCGTCTGCATGGCGCTTCCTTGCGGACGCTGCGGGTAGTACTGGCTGCCGGGCAGCACCCCGGTGGGGCCCAGGTGCTCCGGCGTGTCCTGCGGGTAGTACAGCAGCAGCACCTTGCGGGTGCGATGATCGCCCTGACTGCCGCCATCCTGATGCAGGCGCTGCGCCTCGCTGCCGGGCTGGTTGTCGTGGCAGTAGCGGTGATCGTCGAGCAGATAGCCGGGCCCGAGAATGCTGGTCAGGGCGCCGTGCACCGCCGGGTCGGCGAGCATCTGCGCCAGATCGGGAAGCCGCGGCAGCAGGTTGTTGCCGGGGTTGGGCTCGGCGCCGAACAGCGCATCGGCCTGGCGGCACATCGAGGCGTGGAACTCCTCCGGCAGCGCCGTGTGCACCGTCACGTAGCCGTTGCGGATAAACTCCTGCATGTCCTCGTCCGACAACCGGTGCCCTTTCTGATCGTTACTGCTCATCGGGCTCCCTCCCCGCCCCATTCTGCCGCTCTGCGGGCAGGTATCGAGCAGGTAGCGATTTACAGGCCCCACTCCTGCAAGTCCTCATCGCCGAGCGGGCGCAATGCGTCGTCCGAGTATCGCACCGGTGGCGAGGTGCGCGTTCCCACCCGCGGACGCCGTTGCACGGGGCGGTCGAGCGCGGTCAGCCTGGCCACCGGCGTCGAACCGTTCAGTATCACGACTGTCTCCCCCGCCTGCGCATCCTTCAACAGCCGCGACAGGTGCGTCTTCGCTTGGTGAATCGTCGCCGTCTTCATCCCTGGGTGATGGTAAAACTTGGTCCTGACTAAGTCAAATTCAACACCATTGTGGAATGATCGGTCTCGATATGATATGATAAACACTATCGCTGAGTCGCACATCACCACGGTCCCGCCTGCGGCGGAACACGAGACGCCGGCGCTGGAATTTCCCGGCTGCCGGACGGTGCACATATCTCGTGCCGACATCGAACGCTGCGAGCGGCGCATCGAGTACTGGGATGCCGCTACCGAGATCGCCATGGTGTGCGATCCGGTCTCCGTCTACCACGAACAGCCGGGGCAGGCGTTGGCAGGGTTGCTCAGGACCATCGCCCACGTGCGCGGCTCACCGATTGCCACCTTCGGCGCGGCCGACCTCCTGCTGCGGGACGCCCATGGCGCCTGGCGGCGCATTCTGGAGGCGGACCAGACCGTGTATCTGCACCCGCGTACGACACGGCCCCAGGGTGCCAGGATCGAGGTGGGCAGCGACACGCTGCCGGACGTGGTCCTGGAGGTGGACAACACCACCGACGTGCGCCGCGGCAAGCTGTCCCTGTACGAGTCCTGGGGATTCCCGGAGGTATGGGTCGAGGTGCCCGAGCAGTCCTCGCCGAGCCGCCCGGCCGGCCTGCACCCCGGCCTGACGATTCACCTGTTGGAGGACGCCCGCTTTCGTACCGTGCCCTCCAGCCGCGCCTTTCCGGGCTGGACGGCGGCGGAAATCCACCGTGCGCTGAACGAGCCGGAACTGTCGGACGTCACCATGGCCACGTTGCGCAAGATCGGACGAACGCTCGGTGCGGCGCTCGGAACCGGTCCAGATGACGACCCTCTGCTGCGCACCGAGCGCATGGAGGGCCGTGTGGAGGGCCGCGTGGAGACTCGGCGGGATGCCGTCCTGCAGGTGTTGACGTCGCGCGGGCTCCGGGTATCGGCGGCGTTCCCCCGGCGCTTGGCCGAGCTGAACTCCGTCTCTACCGCGGCGCTCATGCAAGCCGCGCTCGAATGCCGCGACGAGGCCCACTTCCTGCGCCTGATTCGCCGGAAGCAACACTGATAAGGCTGCACGGATACCGTGATCGTCCGATTCGCGACGTTGTCGTCGTCGGTCGTCGTATACGTGATCGTAGCAGTTGAGGCCCCCCCCTACTGCGAAGACACCTCTGTTGACGGGAAAACCGGTCCTGGAATCGACAACGCGGTAGCGAATGATCGAAAACGTGATGGTGATCGAACCGGTCATTGTGGAATGATCGGTCGCCATGTGATAGGATCGCTGGCATGGCTGAATACCGCGCCACCACCGCACCGCCCCCGGCGGAGCACGAGGCGCCGCCGCTGGAGTTTCCCGGCTGCCGGCCGGTGCGCATATCGCGCGCCGAGATCGCTGACTACGAGCGCCGCATCGAGTACTGGGACGCCGCTACCGAGGTCGCCATGGTATGCGAGCCGGTCAGCGTCTACCACGAACACCCGGGGCAGCGCCTGCGCGACCTGGCGACACGGATCGCCCAGATGCGCGGCTCGCCGATTGAGACATTCGGTGCAGCCGACCTCCTGCTGCGCGACGCTGACGGAGCCTGGCTGCGCATTCTAGAGGCGGACCAGACCGTGTATCTGCACCCGCGCACGACGCGGCCCGAGGGTGCCAGGATCGAAGTGGGTAGCGACACCCTGCCGGACGTGGTGCTGGAGGTGGACAACACCACCGACGTGCGCCGCGGCAAGCTGGCGCTGTACGAGTCGTGGGGCTTCCCGGAGGTGTGGGTCGAGGTGCCCGAGCAGTCCTCGCCGAGCCGGCCCGCGGGCCGGCGCCCCGGCTTGACGATCCACCTGTTGCAGGACGGCCGCTTTCGCACCGCATCGAGCAGTCTCGCCTTTCCGAGCTGGACGGCCCAGGAGATCCACCTCGCGCTGAACGAGCGCGAGGTGTCGTACGTCACCATGGCCGCGTTGCGCAGGGTGGGACGCACGCTCGGTGCGGCAGTAGGAACCGGCCCGGACGACGACCCGTTGCTGCGCGAGGAGCGCCAGCAGAGCCATGCCAAGGGCCGGACGGAGGCCGTCGTGGAGACCCAGCGAGATGCCGTGCTGCAGGTGCTGAAGCTGCGCGGCCTGCCGGTGTCGGCGGCGTTCCCTCGGCGCCTGGCGGAGCTCAGGGCGGCCTCCACCGCGGCGCTGGTGCAGGCCGCTCTGGAGTGCCGCGACGAGGCCGACTTCCTGCGCTTGCTTCGCCAGCAGCAGCACTGAAGCGCGGAACTGCCCTCCGGCAGATCCAAATAGCCGCCACTCCGGCCCGCGACCGCCGACAGGCCGACACGATTTCTTTCGTGCCGCACTTGACGGTTGCCGTGCGAACGGTATAGCCTCCGCTTCGGGAGTCGGACAAACGCGGATGAAGCGCAATGACACATCCCACGATAGCCGCCGGTTAGCTGCAAGGCTGCCGGTACGTCCTCCCAGCAGTCCTGCCCCCCCCCCGCCAGAGGCCTTGGTCGCGTAAATCACGCAACCGTAAACAATAACACCAAGCACCCGGCTCCATGGTCGGCCGCCTCCGCGCGCGGAGGCCAATGCGCCCCTCGCCCTACCGTCACCAATCCCCCGGCGTTGCCGGAGATGCGAACAAAGCACCGGCGTGACGCACTCACGCCTCCGCCTGGCGTGCGCGACCGGCCGGTCCGCGCAAGGGGGTGCCCGTGAAGATGTGATTCATCCCGCGTAGCACAGAGGCTGCCGCCCTTGCCAATAGCCGCCTGCGACCCATGCAGGCCACGAGAGTACGCGAGGGCCGACAAGTGAAATCAGCGAATGCTCTCGAACGAGAACCGGAGGTTCTTCTTATGAACTACGTTTTCAGAATCGGCTTATTGACACTGGCGCTCGCGCTGGTGGCTACCGTTACATTTGCCAGCGGCGAAGCTGACACCGCTGCCGCGGTCGAGAAGGAGATGGTGCTCGATCCCTCCACCGGCGAGATGGTCACCGCGCCCGAGTATGGCGGGACCCTCACCTACGGCCGGACCGGCACCGGCGAGCACTGCGATGCCTGGGCCAACAGCGGCTGGTCACATCACTTCAACGGCGTGGTCAGCGAGATGCTCGGCGTCGCGGACTGGGCGGTAGACAGGAGAGAGCAAAACCCCCTTGTCACCGCGTACCAGGTCCCCAGCGATATCCTGCGAGGACAGTTGGCGGAGAGCTGGGAAGTGCCCGACGACACCACGCTCATCGTCAAGGTCCGCCCGGGCGTTCGCTGGCACGACAAGGCACCGATGAACGGTCGCGAGCTGACCGCCAGCGATGTCGAGTTCAACTATCATCGCCTCCTGGGGATCGGCAGCGGCTTCAGCGAACCCTCGCCGCACGTTGGTCAACTCCCCAAAATCGAATCGGTGACGGCCACCGACCCATCGACCGTAGTCTTCAAGCTGGCGGCGCCGGACCTGTTTATGGTGGGCAAGATAATGAACCGGTGGATTGTCTGGATCTACCCTCCGGAGGTGATCCAGCAGCACGGCGACGTCCAGGATTGCATGAATCTGGTGGGCACCGGGCCGATGGAGCTGACGGACCTGGTCGAAGGCAGCTCCATCACGTGGACCAAGAACCCCAACTACTGGGGGTTCGACGAAAAGCTCCCGGACAACCGCCTGCCCTACGTCGACGAGATCGTCACCCTGATCATGCCGGATCCGGCGGCACGGATCGCCGCCCTGCGCTCGGGTCAAATCGATATGTTGGGGACTTCCGGTGACGCCCAATTGAGGTCGATCGACCAGGTCGAGAGCCTGCGGAAGACCGATCCCCACATCAAGATGTGGGAGTACGCCCTCCGTTCCGACAATGCATTCAGGTTCATCACCGTGGGCCGGCCGCCATTCAACGACATCCGGGTACGCCAAGCCCTGCAGATGGCGCTGGATCGGGAGACGATTGCCAGCACCTACTTCAAGGGGTATGCGGACCCGACGCCGCAAGGAATGATGCACAACGATTTCCACCTGGGGACGCCGTTCGACGAATGGCCGGAAGAGATCAAGCAGTACTACCGCTACGATCCGGAACGGGCGAGGCAGCTGCTGGCCGAGGCGGGCTATCCCGATGGCTTCAAGACCGAACTGAAGTACTTTGAACGCTACGACGCCAACTACGCAGAGCTGGTCATCGGCTACTGGGCTGAGATTGGCGTCGACGTCGAAATGAGCATTCATGGCGCCGCGGAGAGCCTGGCCATCATGCGCGAGCATACCTCAGACGGAATCGCACACGGCGAAAACTCTAACCCCGCTACGGATATCTCAAACCTTGATACGTTTTACCGCTCAAATTCCGGCTACGGCGTGAACAACGACGGATTGGGCGTCAACGACCCGCAAATGGACGCGATGATCGACGCCGCCAAGGCAGCTACCACGCTGGAGGATATAATTCGGCTCACCAAGGAGGCGAATCTGTACGCGGTAGGCCAGCACTGGCATATCGACGGTCCCGGTCCCGTCCCCCAGTTCCAAGTCGCCCAGCCGTGGGTCAAGGGCTACAACGGGGAGATAGGGATCGGCGTAGCGGGTTTCACAACGCTCCTGACGCGCCTCTGGATCGACCAGGATCTGAAGCAGGAGCTTGGATTTTGAGCGAATCCCCGTTGGGGATTCGCATTGCAGTTGGGCTGTGCCCAGCTGCGCCGAAACCCCTCCGGCGTTGCCATGGGACCCCGCCTCTAGAGGCGGGGTCCCCGACCACGCTGCGCGACTCCATGACCAAGGGGCCCGCCTAACGGCGGGCTCCGCTGCCACATGACGGAGTGGGCCGGTGGCGTGTGCTGCCGTCCCACTTCCCAGGCGCCCTGCAATGCGAACCTACATCATCCGCCGCGTCCTGCTGCTGATCCCGACGTTCCTCCTGTTGACGGTGCTGGTGTTCCTGTCGGTGCGCTTTCTTCCCGGCGACGTCGTCGACAGCATGATGGCCCGGCTGGCGGAGGAAGTGGGCGGGATGGTGCACGTGGACCGCGAGAAGGTCGAGCGCATGCTCGGGCTGGATGTGCCGGCGCACGTGCAGTACGTGCGCTGGCTGGGCGGCATCTTCCTGCGCGGCACCCTGGGTGACTCACTCTTCGGTGGATTCACCGTCGAGGACAAGATCATCGGTCGGCTGCCGATCACCGTCGAGCTCGGCGTCCTCGCCATCCTCATCGGGCTGGTCATCGCCGTACCGGTGGGCATCTACTCGGCGGTGCGGCAGGACACCGCGGGCGACTACGCCGGCCGCTCCATCGCCATCATCGGCCTGGCCACGCCCAATTTCTGGCTCGCCACCCTGGTGCTGACCTTCCCCGCCATCTGGTGGGCGTGGGCGCCGCCGCTGCGCATGGTGGCGTTCGCCGACGACCCGCTGCGCAACCTCGGCTTCATGCTCATTCCCAGCCTCATTCTGGGCACCTATCTGTCGGCCACCGTGATGCGCATGACGCGCACCATGATGCTGGAGGTGCTGCGCCAGGACTTCATCCGCACCGCTTGGGCGAAGGGACTCAGGGAGCGGTTGATCATCCTGCGGCACGTGATCAAGAATGCGCTGATCCCGGTGGTGACGCTGATCGGCCTGCAACTCCCGATCCTGATCGGCGGCTCGGTGATCATGGAAAACATGTTCGCCATGCCGGGTCTGGGGCGGCTGATGCTGGAGGCGCTCACCGTGCGCGACTACCCGGTGGTATCGGGCATCAACCTGTTCTTCGCGACCGCGGTGATGACGATCAACCTGTTGATCGACATTCTCTACGGCTACCTGGACCCGCGGGTGAAGTACCGGTGAACCAGTCCAAACCGCAGCCGTTCCTGCTCGACCTGCTGCGGCGACTGTTGAAGCAGCGCCCGCTGGGGGCAGCGAGCGCGGTGGTGGTCCTGGTGCTGGCGGTGATCGCCATCCTGGCCGACATCCTGGCGCCCTTTCCGTTTGCCGAGATGCACCTGGTCGACCGGTTGGGCGACCCGTCGGCCACCTACCTGCTGGGCACCGACCAGCTCGGCCGCGACGTGCTGAGCCGGCTCGTGTACGGCGCCCGCACCTCGCTGGGCGTGGGCTTTGCCGCCACGCTGCTCAGCACGCTGGTCTCGCTGCTGATAGGTGGCGTGGCCGGCTTCGTCGGCGGCAAGATGGATATTCTGGTGCAGCGCTTCGTCGACGCCTGGATGTCCTTCCCCGGTCTGTTGCTGCTGCTGACGATCATCACCATCGTCGGCCAGGGCATCCCGCAGATCATCGTCGTGCTCGGCGTCACTTCCGGCATCGGCAACTCACGGGTGATCCGCAGCGCCGTGATCGGCATCAAGGAGAACCCCTACTTCGAGGCCGCGCGCGCCATCGGCAGCGCTCCCGGGCACATCCTCAAGCGCCACGTGTGGCCGAACATCACCGCGCCCGTCATCGTCGTGTTCTCGATCACGATCGGCGGCATCATCATCGCCGAAGCATCCTTGAGCTTCCTCGGCTTCGGCCTGCCGACCACGGTGCCGAGCTGGGGCGGCATGCTGAGCCGCGAGGGGCGCCAGTTCATGGAGATGGCGCCGCGCCTGGCGATGTGGCCCGGGGTGGCGCTCACGGTGGTGGTGTACTGCCTCAACATGTTCGGCGACGCGGTCCGCGACCTGCTCGATCCGCGCCTGCGGGGCGGTGGCGGCGGCGCCGGCCTCGGCACCGGCGGCATGAGCGCCCGCGCCATCGAAGGCGCCCGCCGCGCCCTGCAAAAAGCCGACCGCTCCGGCTGACACGGCGCGCCGGCAGCCGGATGATTCTTGGTTCAACAGGCCGACATCGGTCGGTTGACACTTCCGCGGCTGGCGGATAGGGTGGCGGGACAGACCGGGGAGCTTGGTGTTGCCAAGCTGAGAGGAGAGCCGTGGGATGAGGCGCCGGGCGCCGACTCCAAAGCTTTCGACTCGTACACCTGATCCGGGTAATGCCGGCGGAGGGAGCTCATCGCCCACCTGCAGCCTGATTTTCAGTCATTTTCCACTCCCCGGCGGGAGGACATATGCGTCATCTGTTCGTATTGCCGGTTCTGCTGGCATTGTTGTGCGCCGCGTACGCGGGCGCTGAAGCGGCCGCCGAAAAACCGGCGGTGCTCACCGTGATGGGACACGACTCGATGGTAGTTCCGGAGGAGGTGCTGGCCGAGTTCGAGGAGCGCTACGGCGCCCGGGTCAGCATTCTGCTGGCCGGCGACGCCGGATCGGCGCTCAACCGGGCCATCCTGGCCACGGGCAACCCGCTCGCCGACGTGCTGTACGGTGTCGACAACGCGTTCCTGAGCCGCGCCCTCGAGGAGGGCGTGTTCGAGCGCTACGAGCCCGCGGCCCTGGCCGACATCGCCCCCGAGCTGCGTCTCGATGCCAGCGGCCACGCCACGCCGATCGACTTCGGCGACGTGTGCGTGAACTACGACATCACCTGGTTCGACGAAGCCGGGCTGGAGCCGCCGCACACGCTGGAGGATCTGGCCGATCCCGCCTACGTCGATCTGCTGGTGGTCGAGAACCCGGCTGCCTCGTCGCCCGGCCTCGCCTTCCTGCTGGCCACCATCGGCAGGTTCGGCGATCCCGGCTACCTGGACTACTGGCGCGCGCTGCAGAACAACGGCGTGCGCGTGGCCCCCGACTGGGAGACCGCCTACTTCGCCGAGTTCAGCGGCGGCACCAGCGGCGGCGACCGCCCTCTCGTGGTGTCCTACGGCTCCAGTCCGCCGTTCGAGGTGATCTACGCCGAGACCCCGATCGAGGCGCCCACCACCGGAGTGATGGTCGGCGACCAGAGCTGCTTCCGGCAGATCGAGTTCGCCGGCATCCTGGCCGGCACACCGCGCCGCGAACTGGCCGAGCGCTGGATCGACTTCATGCTCGACACCAGCTTTCAGGCGTCGCTGCCGCTCAACATGTTCGTGTTCCCGGTCATCGCCGACATCCCCCTGGCGCCGGAGTTCGAGCGTTTCCTGTCGATTCCCGAGCGCCCCGCGCACGTCGATCCCGCCGCCATCGCCGAGCACCGCGAGCGCTGGGTCCGCCAGTGGCGCGAAGCGATGGCGCGCTGACGGGCGGGCCGAACCGGGTACATTGGCAGCGGCGGTGGTCGTAGCGGGCGCCCCGCAAGGCAAGGCAAGGCAGGCGGAATCAGGCTCGGCAACCGCACGGCTGTGGCTTTGGGTGCTGCCGCTTGCGTTTCTGGGGCTGTTCTACCTGTACCCGCTGGCCGCCATCGTCGGGCGCGGGCTGAGCAGCCGGGCCGAGGCCGGGATCGGCATCGGGCAGATCCTGACCGCCACCACTACGCTGCGCGCGCTCTGGTTCAGCATCTGGCAGGCGGCGGTCTCGACCGTGTGCACGCTGGCGATCGGCCTGCCGGCCGCCTACGTGATCGCCCGCTACCGGTTTCCGGGCAAGCGCCTGCTGCGCACCATCACGCTGGTGCCGTTCGTGCTGCCCACGCTGGTAGTGGCGGCCGCCTGGCAGGCGCTGCTGGGGCCGCGCGGCTTCGTGAACCAGGCGCTGCCGGCCCTCGCGCTCCCGCCGCTCCACTTCGCCGGCACCGCGGGGGCGATCATCGCCGCCCACGTGTTCTTCAACACGGCGCTGGTAGTGCGCCTAGTGGGCGATGCCTGGGCGCAGTTGCATCCGCGCGTCACCGAGACCGCGGCGGTGCTCGGCGCCGGACCGCTGCGCCGCTGGCGCTCGGTCACCCTGCCGCTGCTGGCGCGGCCCATCGTCGCCGCGGCGCTGCTGGTGTTCCTGTTCGACTTCACCTCGTTCGGAGTGGTGCTGTTGCTCGGCGCCGGCCGCTTCGCCACCCTGGAAGTGGAGATCTATCTGCAGACCGTCACCCTGTTCGACCTGCGCGCGGCCGCGGTGCTGTCCCTGTTGCAACTCCTGCTCACCGCCCTGGTCACCTCCGCTTACAGTAGCGCCGCCGCCCACTACGGCGCGCCAGCCCGGCTCGGCCACGCCGCCACCCACGAGCGCTGGCCGGCGTCCGCCCGCGAGCGGCTGCTGGTGGCGCTCACGGTCGGCGCGCTGCTGGTGTGGCTGGTGGTGCCGCTGGCCGCGCTGGCGCTGCGCGCGCTGTTCTCGGTGGAGGATGGACGCCTCACCCTGGCCCTGTTTACGCGCCTCGCCAGCCGACCGCGGGGAGCGGCGCTGACCGTACCGCCACTGCTGGCGATCCGCAACTCGCTGCTGTTCGCCGCCCTCACCGCCCTGCTCAGCCTGGCGGTGGGGCTGCCCGCCGCCTGGGCCGCGATCGGCGTACGGCGCGCATGGCTGCAGCGGCTGATCGACGTCGCGGTGATGCTGCCCCTGGGCACCTCACCGGTCACCATCGGCTTCGGCTTCATCCTTGCCCTCAACCTGCCGGGCCTGGACCTGCGCGCCTCGCCGGTACTGCTGCCGGTGGCGCACACGCTGGTGGCGCTGCCGTTGGTGTTCCGTGCGCTGGTGGGCGGGCTGCAGGCGGTGCCGGCGCGCCTGCGCGAGGCCGCCGCGGTGCTCGGCGCCTCCCCCGCGCAGCGCTTCATCCACGTGGAACTGCCGGTGCTCGGCCGCGCCGTGGCCAGCGCGGCCTTGTTCGCGGCCGCCATCTCGCTCGGCGAGTTCGGCGCCAGCGCCCTGATCGCGCGCCCCGAGCTGCCCACCATCACCACCGCCATCTTCCGCTCGCTGGCGCGCCCCGGCGCCGCCAACTACGGCCAGGGCATGGCGCTGGCGACCATCCTGATGCTCACCACCGCGGTCAGCGTCGCCGCCATCGAACGGCTGCGCGTCGCCGCCGCGCGCGACTTCTGATGATGAACGGCAGGAACAGAGACGCGGTAAACGGCCGGCACGGCGCCGATCCCAACTCGCCGCCGCGCGCCACCGACCGCCGGGAGGGAGCGACTCCCGGCGCGACCGAGGCAAAGGCGGCCGGCGCGCGGAGGCCGACCGGCGCGCGCGGCGGGTGGCTCGGCGGACCGACGCGCGCGGTCGCTGCATGCGGCCCCACGGCGGATGGCGAGCGCCCGCCGGCGGCCGCAGACGGTACGCCATCCGGCACCGTGCGGCGGCCGCAATCCGCCCGCGGCACCGAGTCCGTCCGCCACGACTCGTGCGGCGCTGGGCACGACACCGGTCCCTCGCAACGCACGGCGTCCGGCGACCGGAGCGGCACCGCCGATACGCGCAGCGGGGCATCGGACGGCGGCGCCGGCGGGGAACCCGCAACCGGCTCCGCGGCGGCCCACGCCGCTCTGGAGGTGCGGCGGGTAGCCGTCCAACTCGGCGGCGCGGCGGTGCTGGACGATGTGTCGCTGACCGCCCGCGCCGGCGAGATCGTCGCCCTGCTCGGTCCGAGCGGGTGCGGCAAGACCACGCTGCTGCGGGTAATCGCCGGGCTGCAGCCGCACGCGGGGGACGTGCGCTGGCAGGGCCGGTCGCTGGCCGCCGTGCCCGCGCACCGGCGCGGCTTCGGGCTGGTGTTCCAGGACCAGGCGCTGTTCCCCCACCTGGACGTGGAGCGCAACGTCGCGTTCGGGCTGCGCATGCAGGTGCGCACGCAGCGCGGCAGCGCCGCGAACCACGGCCGGCGGGTAACGGAGCTGCTGGAGCTGGTGGGGCTGAGCGGCCTCAGCCGGCGGCCGGTGGACTCCCTGTCCGGCGGCGAGGCGCAGAGGGTGGCGCTGGCGCGTGCGCTGGCTCCGCACCCGCGCCTGTTGATGCTGGACGAACCGCTGGCTGGCCTCGACCGCCCGCTGCGCGATCAGCTCCTGGTCGACCTGCCGCGCATCCTGCGCCGGCTGCGGCAGACCGCCCTGTTCGTAACCCACGACCTGGAAGAAGCGCTGGCCGTGTCCGACCGCGTTGCTGTGATGCGCGCCGGCCGCATCGTGCAGGTCGGCACCCCGCGTGCCCTCTACGAGCGCCCGGCCAGCGTGTTCGTGGCGCGCTTCCTCGGCCGCGCCAACATCCTGCACGGCTTGGTACGTGCCGCCGGCTCGGTACGCGCCGGCCCGCAAGCCGACACCGGCGCTGCGGAGCGCACCGGCTCGACCGCTGCAGGCACCGTCGACGGCGGCTCCTACCGGAGGCTGATCGAAACGGAGGTTGGCCCCCTGCCCTACGAAGGCCCCGCCGCTCCCGGCGAACGTGGCGCCGTCCTGATTCGCCCGGAGCGGATCAGTCTGTCCGACACCGACCTCTACCCTGCCGGCCACCCCGCCGCGGCCGGCGAACGGCACACGCTGCACGGCACGCTGCGGGACACGTCATTCCGCGGCATCGCCGCCCTCGCCACGGTCGCGGTGGGCGGCACCGCCGTGCAGGTGCTGGTACCCGCCGGCCGCACCCTCCCTGCCGCCGGCACCGCCGTCACGGTCAGCTTCGATCCGCTCGCCGCGGTGTTCCCGCTTGCCGAGAGCTGCTGAAAAGACTCATGCCGGCCATGCGGTCGACCTTCGTCACTCGGCTGAAACGTGGACCCAAGCCAGCCCATCTACGTGCTTGAAGTGCCCGTCGGAGGAAATCAGCTCGGTTCCCGTCTCCATGGCATGAGCGAGTACACGTTGGAGTCCAGCGCGACCCTCACGACCACATCGACTCGTCGATGCTCTCGAAGTCCGCCAGTGCCCGGTCCATCTCATCCGCCTGCCGGCCTGTCCAACGCCCGATGAAGTGGTCCAGCGAGGACCCCACGGTATCGTCGGCTGCCTGGTCCCGGTCGAGACCCGCTCCGCGCCGAAGGAGGCGCAGCACCGCCTGATTCAATGAGATTCGTTCTCGCTGCGCCAGCCTGCGGATGCAGTCGGCCAGTTCGGGCTCGAATCCCCGCACGGTCAACTGGTGCATGGCCTGCTCCGTGCGAGTCACATCATGATTCATACCGATTCAGAGTATGACTCACAGCGAAGAAAACGCCGCACCCTCCTCGGCGGAAAATGCGGCGTCGCGCTACGGACTGCCGGAGCGCTTACTCGTCGATGTACCACTGGGCCGGCGCGGCCTGCACCCACAGGAAGCTGGCGAACGAGAACGGCAGCTTCTCCGGCACGTTGCGGATCCGGTTGTTGACGATGATCGGACGCACCGTCTTCGCCACCGTGCCGAGGTTGCCGAGCAACTCGGCCTGCATGTCCCACAGCTCGGCGCCGATCCGGTTGAACTCTTCGGCGTTGGGCGCGGCGACCCATTGCCGCCACAGGTCGATGTAGTGTCCCCACTCCCCGGTGGGCTCCACTCCCGGGGCCGGCTCCTCCCCTCTCCTGCCGCCCTCGATCCACAGCTGATGTCTGAGCCATTGGTGCCACTCGGGCGCGTACGCCACTATACCTTCCGCGAATTCGGGCAGCCCGATGCGTCCCGGCAAGGACGACTGTGAAATCCAGATCGACAGGTCCAGCTCGTTGGCTACCACCTGATTCAGCCACAGTTCCTCCGACACCTGCTTGTAGTTGGTCCTGATGCCGATCTCGTTCCAGTAGGCCTGCGTCAGTTCGCTGACGTTGTCGCCCATGGTGCCGATCACGGAGCTGGTGTGGGGGCGCATCTCCAGTATGAAATCCTCGCCGCCGGGAGCCTCGCGCCAGCCGTCGCCGTCGCGATCGGTCATCCCCATCTCATCCAGCAGCGCCATCGCCCGATCCGGATCGTAGTCGGCGTAGGCGCGCGCCCACTGTGGGTTGTAGAACGCAGCCCCGGCATCCACGGTGTACTGCTGCGGCGTCGCCATGCCCAGGAACACGAACTGGTTGATCTCGTCGCGGTTCATCGCCAGCGACATCGCTTGCCGAAACCGCTTGTCCAGGAAAATCGCGCCCTTCACCGGGTCCGGGTGGTTCAGGTTGAACCCGAGGGTGACGCGGGAGTCCTTGGTGTCCTGCCACTCCAGTACGCGGTAGTCGCCGATCTCCTCGTTCTCCTTGTACAGCGGGAAGCTGCCCGGATCGGTGAGGCGCCCGCCGATGTCCACCTTGCCCTGCATCATGCCCAGGATCGCCACCTGCTTGTCGGCGAAGAACGACGCCTTGACGCGGTCGATGTAGGGAAGCTGATTGCCGGCGCCGTCCACCGCGAAGAAGTAGGGGTTGCGGGTAAAGAAGATGGCGGACGAGTCGCGCCGCTCCTGGACCCACGGCGACAGTTCCGGGCGCGGGTGCTTCCGGGCGGGCGCGACGGACATGCGCGCCAGCAGGCCGGCGATCCAGTTGTCGTGGCCGTCCTCCTTGGCGAGCTTCTCGGCGTCGGCGTTGAACTTGGGATGGAACTCCCGCATGTGGTGCGCCGGGGTGAAAAGCCGGCCCGACTGCACTTCGGACCAGTTCAGCAGCAGTGTCAGACTGTTGAGCGTGATCGGAGCCGGAAACGTGATCACCAGCGTGTAGTCACCGTCCGCCTCCCAACTGGCGAGCTCACCCCCCATCGTGAACCTGCTGCGGCTCCCGGCGGGAATATCGAAGTCCGACAGAACGTGGTCATACACCCACATGAAGTCCGCGGTGGTGAACGGCTCGCCGTCCGACCACTTCATCCCCTCGCGCAGATGGATGGTGAGCACGGTCTGGTCGTCGGAGATCTCGTACCCCTTGGCGCCGTACGGGATGGCTTCGTTGAGCGTGGGGTCGGCCCGGAACAGGAAGGCCTTGCGTCCGCGGTGCATGTCGCCCCAGTCGGACGGCCCGGTGCGCGCCACCCGCAGCTCGCCGCCGTAGGTGCCGGTCTGTTCGTACGGCTCCAGCACCAGCGGATCGTCCGGCAGCCGCTCGACTAGCGGCGGCAGCTCCCCGCTCTGCACCATGGCGGCCAACATCGGCGCCTCGCTGAACGTGGTGATGCCGACCTGCGACGCGGTGGGCGCAAGCAGCCAACTCTCCTTCACCGTGTACCGGCCCGCTACCTTGACGATGTCGGAGCCGGTCATCGCGGCAGCCGACCCGGCCGCCGCGTCACCCGCCGTCTCCTCCACGGTTGCGCCGGCCATCGCCAGCACTGCGCCGAACGCCGCGCCAACCGCGACGAGCATGAACGAACGTACAACTCTCATTGGGAACCTCCCTGAACAGAATCGTGTCCTCTGACGTTCCAAGCAACCCTTGCGTATCGCCTGCCGAAGCAGGAAGGACAGGCGCCGATGGTAAACCACCGGCGGCAGAATGCAAGTTCGCCACGCGCCGTCCGCGCCGTCCGCGCCGGCTGTGCGGATCGGGGCGCGCTCGGGCCGCGGCTTGCTGATCAACCTAATTCGAGGGCCGGGGCGGGATCACCGGCAGGCGCAGGTGGGACGGGTGGCGCGGGCCGTGGAATACGGCCTGGCGCGCGATACGGAGTTCCTGATCGATGCCGAACTCGTTGCCGGTGTTGGGGTTGCGGTCGAAGCGCGGGAAGTTGGACGAGGACACCTCCAGCCGGATGCGGTGACCGGCGCGAAACAGGTTGCCGGTCACGCCCACCTCGATCCGGTACTCGTAGACCTCCCCCCGCTCCAGCAACGCGGTGCCTGCCATGCCCTGACGATAGCGCGCGCGGATGATGCCGTCGCACAGATTCCGGGCATAGCCGGTCGGCGACACGTCCACCAGCTTCGCCGTCCAGTCGGTGTCGAGCCCGTCGGTGGCCGCGTATAGGAGCAGCTCGAGCGGCCCGGTCACCTCCAGGTCCTCGACCAGCCGTTCGGACGTGTAGCACAGCACGTCGGGGCGCATCTCCACGCCACGCTGGTCGTACGGCCCCCAGGGCACGATCTCGGGCGAGCAGCAGTTGTTGCCGCCCACCGTCTGCACCGGATAGCGCGGGTCGTAATCGAAGTAATCGGCGCCTTCCCCCTGCGGCGCGGCGAACGCCAGCCGCCCGTCGCCGCGCACCGTGTTGGCATTGCCGCCCGAGTCGAGGTAGGCGGTGCGCCACTCGGTGCGCGACAGCGGCCACTCCCACTCGTCGCGCCACGCTCCGGCGCCCATGATGAACAGCTTC
This sequence comes from Spirochaetia bacterium, assembly GCA_965262935.1. Classification (GTDB taxonomy): domain Bacteria; phylum Spirochaetota; class Spirochaetia; order SZUA-6; family Bin103; genus Bin103. The sequence continues at coordinate 6,316,157 of OZ253572.1, forward strand.
AGGGGCGGCTCGTCGGCGATGCCGTTGGGCGATCCCTTGAGCCAGTAGTCCAGCCAGCGCTGCTCCTCGGCGTCGAGATCCCATAGGGACTGCGGCCCGAAGTCGATGTCGCCGACGCGGGTGGACGCGCTCAGGGCGTGCGCCCAGGGACCGACGAGCAACCGGCTGCGCCGCGCCGTGGCGGTGCGCCCGTGGCGCCGCATACCGGTGAAGCTGCGGAAGGTGTCGTTCACGAACAGGTCGTACCAGCCGCCCATGATGTAGGCCGGCGCGGCGATTTCCGGGTACGGCTCGGGGGTGGCCAAGCCGCGCCAATAGTCGTCGAACACCGGGTGGCGCACCCAGTCCTTCCAGAATTGCACGTGGCGTCCGGCGGCCTCGTCCAGGGCGACGATCGGCAGCGTGTGGAACGCCTCGGTCCAGTTGTGGTAGTCGATGCTCTGTGCGGTGCGGGCGTTGGAGCGCATGCCCCAGGTAAGCATCACGCCCAACTGGAAGGCGCCGCCCGGATAGGCGATGCCGCCGTGGAAATCGGGGCTCATCACGCGCGGCGCCATGCACGCCAGGTGGCTGCTGCGCAGCGGCGCCGCGGTCCATTGCACCATGCCCAGGTAGGAGGCGCCGGCGGTGCCCAGCTTGCCGTTGCACCACGGCTGCAGCCCCACCCACTCCTGGGTGTCGTAGCCGTCCTCCGCCTCGCGGAATGGGTAGAAGTCGCCGTCCGAGTCCCAACGCCCGCGGCAGTCCTGAATCACGCACGCGTAGCCGCTGGCCGCCAACCGCCGCCCCTGCTCGATGAGGCCGTCGCTGTTGTTGCTGTACGGCGTGCGGAGCAGCACCGCGGGAACCGGCGGCGCAGCGCGCGGCAGGTAGATGTCCGCCGACAGCCGCACGCCGTCGCGCATCGGCACCTTCACATCCAGTTGCATGGCTATGTCGTAGCTGGCCATCACATCGCCTCCTTCGGGCCTCGCCGGGCGCGCCACTTCATACGCCGCCGGTGTCCATGGCGACGCGGCGCGCCATCACATTGCCGTGATCACGCCACACGCGATGCGGCCGCCCGCGCCGCCGATCGGCTGGGTGAGGTGATCGTCGGGCTGCTCGTGGATGATCACCGCCGAGCCGTCCGCGTCCAGCAGAGCGGGCGCATCGCCGCCGGCAACCGACACCAGGGTGGTGAAGAACTCCGCCCTGGCGGAGCCGTCGGCCGCAGCGTACAGATTGGGCAGGTCGCCGCTGTCCGGGCCCTCCGGGTTGCGCAGGCCGTGCGGCACCGCGTCGGGGTTGATATGGCCGGTCGCCTGCTTGAAGTCCGGCGTACAGGAGCCGGCCGCGTGCAGGTGAATGCCGTGCGCTCCCGGCGGCAGCCCCGCCACCTCGACGTACATGAGCACGCCGGTGGGTGTCTGCTCGAACGTGGCCTTGCCGATCACGGCGCCGCCGGTATCGATCAGTTCGACGGCGGCCATGTCCGCCAATGCGACGACGGGAGCGGCGATGGCCGCAACAGCCAGCGCCGCCGCGGCCAGGAGCTTCGCGCTGTACTTCATCTGTCGGTCCCTCCAGACGATTCGATTGAGGTCAGCTTGTCCTGTAACGACTTGCCCGCGCAACCGGCAGGACGTAGCAGGCCGACGTGCGCGCTGCATGACGAGCGGCTGCATGTGGTAGGCTCGGCGCACGGCTACCGGAGGTTCCCAATGGCGCAGCAACCCGCTTCCGATCACTCGCGCACCCCGAACCGCACCCCGAACTTCGTGGTCATCTTCTGCGACGACCTCGGCTATGGCGACCTGGGCTGCTACGGCTCGCGCGACCATGACACGCCGCGTCTCGACCGGATGGCGGCGGAGGGCACCCGCTTCACCAACTTCTACGTGCCCTCGCCGGTGTGCTCGCCATCGCGCGCCGGGCTGCTCACCGGCTGCTACCCGAAACGCGTCGGTCTGGACAGCGGCAGCAGCTTCGTGGTCCTGCTGCCGGGCGATCCGATCGGGCTGTCCCCCGACGAGGTGACCATCGCCGCGCTGCTGCGGCAGCAGGGCTACGCCACCAAGATGGTGGGCAAGTGGCATCTCGGCGACCAGCCTGAGTTCCTCCCCGACCGGCACGGCTTCGACAACTACTTCGGGCTGCCGTACAGCAACGACATGCAGCCCGACCTGCGCATTGCCGGCCAGAAGCCGTTTCCGCCGCTCATGCTGATGCGGCAGGACAAGGTGGTGGAGACCGACCCCAACCAGGTCTCCCTCACCGACCGCTACCTGGTCGACGCGCTGCGCTTCATCCACGACAACCGCGACCGGCCATTCTTCCTCTACCTGGCGCACATGTATGTGCACGTGCCGATCTACACCCCGATGAACTACCACGGGGTGTCCCGCAACGGCCCCTACGGCGCCGCCGTGGCGCACCTGGACTTCACCACCGGGGCCATCCTCGACACGCTGCGCGACCTGGGACTCGACGACAACACCATCGTCGTATTCACCTCCGACAACGGCGCCGGGGTGCCGCGCACACCGGACGGGGTGGACGCCATGCGCCTGCGCCGCGGCGGCGTCGGCAGCAACCGGCCGCTGCGCGGCGGCAAGGGCAGCACCTGGGAAGGCGGCATGCGCGAACCGTTCCTCGCCTGGGGGCCGGGCCTGGTACCGGCGGGCACCACCTGCGACGAACTGTGCTGCACGCTCGATCTGCTGCCCACCCTCGCCCGCCTTGCCGGCACCACCGAGCCGCGCGACCGCATCATCGACGGCGCCGACATCGGGCCGCTGCTGACCGGGCAGCCCGGCGCCGCCACCCCGCACGAGCAGTTCCTGTACTACGGCGCCGGCAGCCACAGCCTCGACGCCATCCGCGCCGGTCGCTGGAAGCTGCACCTGGACAAGGCCGAGCTGTACGACCTGGACGCCGACGTGGGCGAGACCACCAACCTGTTCGCCCGCCACCCCGAGGTAGTGCGCGAGTTGCGCGACCGCGCCGACGCCTGCCGCGACGACCTCGGCGACGCCAGAACCGGCATCACCGGCGCCAACTGCCGTCCCCCCGGCCGCGTAGACCACCCGCGCACCCTGCTGCCGGTCCCTGACGACGACCTCTGGGTACGCGCCGTCTACGACTGACGCACTGCATCAAGATGGACGGTCCGTCGTTGGCTGGGGTCTCAGAGCCCTTGCCTCGGGCGGAGACTACCCTACCTGTCGTCCGACTCCGGGCGGCGGGCGTCCTATGCGACGGAACGCCCACTACGAAGGTCCTGCTCGAAGTGGATCGCTTCTTGCACCCGTTCGAGCGGCATCTCATAGTCGAAGGCGAGAACATCCACCGCATCGCCTCCCCGGTGGCGTTGGAAGAGCATTTCCGTGGGTATGCCGGTCCCGGCGAGGCACGGCCTCCCGAACTGAATCGAAGGATTGATCTCGATTGTCCGTGGCTCCGCCGACTCTACTTCGGCAGAGGGGAACGGGAAGAGCCTGCAGGCTTCCCCGCCAGGGTGTCTTTCGATTCTCTGCAGAGTAGCCCTCAGCACGCTATCGAGAAGAATCTGCTTATCGTCGTTGCTGACGCTGGTCAGCAATCCGGACACCAGAGCAAACAGCTCGTACCCATCTGTGAGGATGTCTCGCTCCGCCAAGGGATGCTCCGACTTCCAGGCGACGGACAGAATCTTTATGGCTGTTCTGACTCGGAACAGGGTAACCCGGTGGCGCTTCCGTATCGAATTGAGGACGTGAAGCTCGACCAGATTGCGGAATGAAAGCATCCGATGGCCGGAGTCGTCCAGATGAAGCACTGGCTGGAATGTCCCCCATCCGGTCCTCGTGCCAAGAAACCAAGCTCGAACGGTGGCCACGGGAGCCCTTACGTAGCGTGCGGCATCGGCGAACGTGTACGCGCCAAGCGTCGATACGTCATAGCTCACCGGTTGTGCTCCAGTTGGAAATTTGTGCCGTAGCGAAACGCTTCCCCGCCCATCACGCCGAATCGTACTGCCGGCCGTCCGGCGGGTCAAACTGGTCAGTAGTGGCTGTAGGTGGCTCGTACCGTCTCCACTCAGGTTGCCCGGTCACTCGCCGGCCAGCGCGGCCTTTGCCAGGATCCGCTCGGCAACGTCCATGGTCTTGATGCAGTCGCGAAACGGCGAGGTGGTCACGTCGCGGCCGTTCTTGATCGAATCGATGAACTCGCGGTTCTTGGCCCGGTGCCCGCCGTACACGAGCCGTTCGTCGCTGCCGGCAACCTCCCGCGTATCGTAGGTCACTCCCTCGTAGTCGCCGTCGGCGTATAGGCAGGCCATGCCGTCCACCTCGGCGTCCACGTACACGGATGGGGCGTGCATCTGGACGCGAAACACGCGCCGCCCGCTTGACCAGCTATTGATGACGAATCCGGTGGCGCCGTTGTCGAAGTGCAGCATGGCGCCGATCCAGTTGATGTCCGGCGTGCCGACCCGCCGGCAGCGGCTGTCCACGCCGGTCACCGCGCCGCCGCACATCCAGCGCACCGTGTCGATCGAGTGCGTGCAGTCGTCCATCATGTGGTCGCGGGAGTGGTAGCGCGGCTGCGGCTCGCACTTGTAGAACTCGCACACCGCGTGGGTGATGGGGCCGCGCCGCAGGCACTCCTCGCGCATCCTGACCAGGAGCGGAGCGCTGCGCCGCTGGTGGTTCACCTGGGTGATCACGCCCTGTTTCGCCGCCAAGTCCGCCAGGACGATCGCCTGGTGGCGGCTCAGCCCCATCGGCTTCTCGATGTACAGGTTGAGGCCCTGCTGCAGGCACCAGATCCACACGTCGAACATGATGTTCGGCTGCCCGATCGCATACACCCCGTCGGGCGCAACCTCCTCCACCATGCGGCGATAGTCAGTGTAGCGCCGCTCAATCCGATACCGATCCGCGGTAGCGGCGAGCAACTCCCCGTCGAGATCGCACACGCCGGCGAACCGCACGTCCGGGAACGAAGCCAGCGACGGATAGTGCACGCTGTTCGCCATGCTGCCGGCCCCGATCATCGCTATCCGTACCATGCCACGAACTATGGACGGCACGTTCTTGGCTTGAGCCTCAGAGTCCTTGCCTCGGGCGCAGATTACCCGACCTGTCGTCCGTCTCCGGTGGCGGAAACACAAGCCGCACCGAGTTTCTGGTGATCCGAGCGATGTAGGGCAGGACATGTGTGCTCAACATCCGGTGGCCGGAGTCGTCCAGATGAAGCACAGGCTGGAACGTCCCCCATCCGGTCTTCGTGCCAAGAAACCAAGCTCGAACGGTGGCCACGGGTGCCCTTACGTAGCGTGCGGCATCGGCGAACGTGTACGCACCAAGCGTCGATACGTCATAGCTCACCGACGGTGCTCCCAGCATTTTGTACCATAGCGGAACGCTATCCCACCCATCCGGCGCCGAATCGTACCACCGGCCATCCGGCGGGTCAATCTGGTCAGTGGTGGCGATGGTTGGCGCTATAGCCGGCCTCGTCGAGATCGCACACTGGAACCGCACGTCCTGGAGCGAAGCCAGCGCCGGATAGTGCACGCTGTTCGCCATCCTGCCGGCCCCGATCATCGCCACCCGTACCGTGCCTGCTGATCCATCGCTCGCGCCTCCGACCTGCCCGATGGGCACCGGCAATCCTGTCACCCGCTGCTACGTCGCCTCGCACATGGTACGCTGGCGGGCAGGTGATGCATACCGCCAACCGCGCCAGCGCGCCAGCACCGAACCGTTTCCAGCATTCTCCGGGTTCCGCTATCGGCCCGCGCTGCCGTACGAAGCGGGCGTGAGCCGGCGCGATCCCAGTCCGGTGCTGCGCGCCGGCGGCCGCTACCACGTGTGGTACTCGCGCTCGACCCACGATGCCAGCGGCTACTGGGCCACCATCTGGTACGCCACCTCCGCCGACGGCCTGCACTGGGTGGAACGCGCTCCCCCCGTTCAGGTGCCCTGTACCGTCTGGGAAACATCGCGCCGCTTGGGAAATTGCGTGCATCTTGCGCATTCCGGCGTTGCCCTTCCGAAGGCCCGCTGATAACACGGTGGGCAGCGCGCGAACAGCGGCCGGTTCGCTTTGGAGGACGACGTGCAAGGTTCTGCATTGCCCGTGCATCCCTTCCTGCTCATTCCGCGAGCGGCGGTGCCGAAGCACGCCCACCGCCATGCCGCCTCGGTAAACGGGCTGCTGCCGGTTCTGCTTATCCTTGTGCTGACGGCGTGCCAGGGGGCGATACGCCCGGGCGTGGTCGACGCGGACGATACCGAGCCGCCACCCGTGGAGCCCCCGGTGGTTACGATCACGGCGGAGGCCGAGTCGGTGACCGAGGGTTCGCCGGTCCGGTTCATGCTGACCGCTGCGCCGGCGCCGGTGTCGTCGCTGCAGGTCAGTCTGACCTGGGAACAAACCGGCTCCTGGTTGGCCGGTACGCCTCCGTCGACCGTCACAATCCCCGAGGCCGGCACCAACGCGGTCGAGGTCCCCACGGAAGACGACTCGGTCGACGAGTCCGACGGTCAAGTCCGAGTACAAGTAACGGTCAGCGACGGCTACGAAGTGGGAGACCCGAACCAGGCGACGGTTGCCGTCACCGACAACGACGACAGCAATCCGGCCGACGACGGTGGCGGTCCGGCACCGCGTGCGCCGCCGCGTCGCCAGCCGGTGGTAACGATCGTGGCGGAGAGCGAGTCGGTGACCGAAGGCACGCCGGTTCGGTTCACGCTGGCCGCGACGCCGGCGCCGACGGCGCCGTTGCAGGTCGGTTTGAGTTGGGAGCAGACCGGCTCCTGGTTGGCCGGCGAGCCATCGTCGGCCGTCACGATCTCGACGTCCGGATCGGCGCAGGTGCAGGCCGAGACCGACGACAACGCCGTCCTTGAGTCCAACGGCGAGGTGCGCGTAACGGTCAACCCCGGTCCCGGCTACTCGGTGGTTGAACCGACCATGGCGACGGTTCATGTCACCGACAACGACACCCCGACTGTGACGATCGTGGCGGAGGACGACCTTGTGTATGAGGGACGGACGGCCCGGTTCACGCTGACCGCGACGCCGGCGCCACAGTCACCGCTGCCGGTGGGCCTGAATTGGACGGGCAACCCCGTGCGGTTTATCGATGATTATCCTCCGGCCGTCACGATCGACACGGACGGGACGGCGACGCTGCAACTCAAGACGAGAGACTTCTGGCCCGTTGAGGGCAGGAACGAGACCCGCGCAGAGATCGCCAGCGGCGACGGCTATAGGAGGGGAGACCCGGCATCGGCACGTGTCGTCGTCGACGATCGCACTATCCGCGTCTTCAGCGTCTCCCCTAACCCCATACCCAATCGCTGGCAATGCCGTGAGACCAGCACCCAAACGGTGACGCTCCAGATTGCGTTCTATCCGCCAACCACCAAGAGTGTGCAGTACAGTGTTACGCTTCGCGAATTCATCTTTCGCAGTAATGCACCGGGACGCTATGGCATGATTTTGACAACGATGCATCGTACGGCAGCTTCCGATACGTCGATCGATGAATTTGAAGTTTCGGTCCCCATCAGGGATCCGACCAGCACCAACCCATTGGGTCACATCTGGAAGCGGTACTACACCATTGCCTCCACGACAAACAACGGAGGCTATACCATGTACGGATGGCACAAGGTGTGGGTGAGGGCCATCATCTATGGACCCCACGAAACACCACCCTGTTGACGCTCCCGCTCCTCCGCGGAGTCGACGCTACTTCAGGCCGGTGAGCGCGATGCCGCGCACGAAGTAGCGCTGCGAGAAGAAGAACACCAGCAGAATCGGCACCACCGCCATGGTCGCCGCCGCCATCCGCGCCGCCGGCTCCTGGGCGAACTCGGCGGTCAGCACCGACAGCACCTGCTCGATCAACATCTTCCTGCGCGAGTTCAGAATGATCAGCGGCCACAGGAAGTTGTTCCAGGCCCCCAGGAAGGCGAATATCGTAATGGTGCCGATGGCCGGCTTGATGTTGGGCACCACCACGTGCCAGTAGCGCCCGAGCACCCCGCTGCCGTCGATCCGGGCAGCGTCGAGCAGGTCGTCCGGGATGCTCTTCACGTTCTGGCGGAAGAAGAACACCGCGAACGGGGTGATCATCGCCGGCAGCACGATGGCGGCGTGGGTGTCCACCAGCCCGAGGTCGCTCATCAACAGGAACAGCGGCACCATTTCCGACTGAAACGGGATGATCATGGTGATCAGAATGAGCGTGAAGCACAGCTCCCGGAACCGGAACCGTCCCTTCTCGAAGATGTAGCCCGCCACCGAACAGCAGTAGTCATAGTCGAAACGCTTGAACGCCTTGCGCTGGATGGTGGTGACCACCACCACGATGGCGGTCAGCACGAACGCCAGCGCCTGGCCCGCCCCGATGCGGAAGTCGGTGAACGAGGTCTCGTAGATCTTGAGCACGATGGTCAACGTGCTGTTCATCGGACCGCCGAAGTAGGTGCCGCCCTGCTGGCCCATCACGAACACCTGGGTGAACACTGTTCCAGCGAGGAAGGGCATGTCCTGAGGCTACCCCCGAGACGCGCTGGGGCTCAGCGGTGTGCAAGGATCCTAATAGCGACGGCCCGGACTGGCGTGTGCAGTTCGACAAAGCGTCTACACCGCGCCCCACCATCTGACCGGTGCGCGCGCGCTGGTGCTGGTCAACTCGCAAGTGGTGCGAATCTTCCTCGACTTCGAGGAGGTCACCGCACATCCGCCCGCCAAGCAGTCCTGGCAGGTGATACGGCGGCCAGAGGATGCCCCATCGCAGGCGGGAGCAGTTTCTGAACTTCATCCACGAGCGGCTCGTGCCCCAACAACCTGTCCCGAACCGGTGCGCCTAAATTGCTTCCACGTGTTGAGTTATGTGTTGATAGGGCGGGGATGGCGGTGGTACGGTGGATACTCAATGAAGACGCTGACCGGGAAACGCACAGCGCGGGTCAGTCTGACGCTGAACAAGCGCAACGTCGAGGCGCTGGAGCCCGCCGACAAGCCATTCATCGCCTGGGACGACAAGCTCATGGGCTTCGGCGTTCGCGTCCAGCTCTCGGGGATCAAATCCTTCCTCGTCAACTACCGCACCGGCGACGGCGGGCGCAAGGCGCCCAACAAGCGCGTCGTTATCGGGCGCTTTGGCTGGGTAGCATTATCTCGCCGACTGGGTGTCGCGTCCGCTCAATGCCATCGAGCGCCGCGAGGTCGAGGCGCGCTTCATCCTGCTCACCGAGAAGCACGGCTGGGGGATCGCCAATCAGGTGATCTCGCTCCTGCGCTCCGTCTACCGCCGATCCTGTGTCGATCACGAGGGGCTGCGCAACCCGGTCGATCTGTGGCTGGCGGCGGGTGGGCGGTTCAACCCGGTCATTCGGCGGGTGATCTATGCTCCCATCTCACGGGCGGGCGGAAAGAAGTTCTGGTTCCACGGCTTCCGCAACTGCTTGATCACGGTCGCCGACCGCGAGTTGATGCTCCCGCGTAGCTGCATCGGCCAGGAATCTGACGTTGATTACCCGTCATGCTCGCCAAGGGGCACTACTGGCTGTTCTACACCGCGGTGCCGGAGCCGTTTCACGGAGTGGGCAGACGACGGCGCGCGGACTGCTCAGGCGAAGCCTATGCAGTGCAGCGGTACACGCGCGCCAGGGGTGTAGCGCAGATCGTCGGCATGGAACAGGATCACCTTGTGGTCGTAGGTCAGGCCCTTGAACTGCGAGCGTCCCTTGCCGCGTCCGCCCACCTCGATCACGTGATCCCGATCGTCGAGGGTAACCAGAAAATCGGGCGTCTTGGCGCCGCGGGTCGACTTGGCGTAGCGAAACGGCATCCCATGCTGAGCCATCGCCAGGGCGAAGAAGTCCTCGCGCAGCGCTCCGATGCAGTCTTCGTAGGAGCGATACAGAAGCCGATAAGGGGGCTCCATGAACACCTTGGGTTCGCGCAGCACGTTGGCTCCCGCGGGAAACGCCTGGCGTAGCAGAAACGCTCGTTCGAGGGCGCCCACGTATTGCGCCGCCTTGTGCTTGGTGATCGCCAAGTTGCGCGCCAGCGAGGTGTAGTTGATGCCGTCGATCGGCGAGCGACCGACGAACTTGAGGAGTTGCTCGATGTTGGCGAGGTCCGCGCCGGTGAGATTGGGATCATGCGCCGGCAGGTCGCCACGGATCACCTTCTCGACAATGTTTCCGAACAGGTCGAGCACGCTGCCAGCTTGCAGCATGAACGGATAGAGGCCGCCGGTCAGATACTCCGCGAAGCGGAACGAGGTGCGCAGGTACGCGGCCGGTATCGGAGCGCCAAACGCCGTAGCAAGCGAAAGCAGCGGCAGGGGTTCGCCGCCGGAGAACTGCAGGTACTCCCTGAATGCGAACGGCAGCAGTTCCATGACACGCACGCGCCGCGAGAGATCAGCAGCCGAGGCGTAAAGCGAAACGGCCACGGAGCTGGTGAACCAGATGCGCACCGGCAGGAAGTCGTAGATCTCCTTGAGCTCGGCGGCATAGTCGCGCAAGTAGTGAATCTCGTCGACGAAGAACGCTTGCACCCGGTACCGGTCCAGGAACAGGCGCACCAGATCGACCAGTCGGTCGCCTCGGTCCAGAGTATCCGCAGAGACGTAGAGCGCATCCTTGGTACGCGCCCGCAACTGGCGGAGCATGACGGTCTTGCCGGTCCCCCGCGGTCCGACGAGCGCGACAAACGGTCTGCCTGGAGTATGCTGGAACTCTTGAAACAGGAGCCGGGGCCGCGGGTACCGACGGGCGTCCCCGACAGCAAGTGCATCGCGGTCCAGAAGATGGTTCGCATCCATTAGTGACATTATAGCCAAACATTGACTCAAGTGACATACATTTTGGTCAATCATTTGCTAAGATGACGGGTTCGGAAGCGTTTCGATGTGGAAATGTAAGCATGATAGAATGGCTGCATGGTGCGGACGCAGATTCAGCTTCCGGATGCGCTCTACGACGAGGTGAAGCGGGTAGCGCGCGAACGGGAGATGTCGCTGGCGGAAGTAGTGCGCCGCGGTGTCGAGTACATCACCCAGGTGTATCCACCGGTTGGGAGCGCCGAGCCGTGGCGCCCGCCGGCGCCCAGCGACCTCGGGCCCTTCAAGGCGCCGGAGGAGGATTGGCGACTGATCGTGAACGACCCGGCCGGGAATGGCTGACGGGGCTGAGGGCGTGGTATCGATCGACACCAACCTGTTGGTATACGCGCAGAACTCTCGCTGCACGCAGCATGAGGCGGCCCGGGCATTCGTGACGCACTGCCGGAATCGCGAGATCGTCATCTGCGAACTGGTACTGGTCGAGTTGTACCTGGTGTTGCGCAGTGCAGAGATCGTCGCGCGGCCGCTCGGTGCAACAGAGGCGGCAGCGATCTGCACCCGTTACCGAGCCAACCCCCGGTGGCGCCTGGTCGAAAGCGCCCCGGTCATGGACGCCGTGTGGCAGCGCGCCGGCAGCCCCGGGTTCGCGCGGCGCAACATCATCGATACGCGATTGGCCCTGACGCTACGCCATCACGGGGTCACCGAGTTCGCTACGGCGAATACGCGGCATTTCGACGGGTTCGGATTCTCGCGGGTATGGAATCCCGCCGCGGTGGAGCAGGACCAGGACCGCAGCACATGAAGCTGGTTGCCGACCTTCACCTGCACTCCCACTACTCGCGCGCCACCAGCAAGAACCTGACGTTGGAGCACCTGTGGAAGTGGGCGCAGATCAAGGGCGTGCAGGTCGTGGCCACCGGCGACATCGCCCATCCCGGCTGGCTCGCCGAGCTGCGCGACCAGCTGGAACCGGCCGAGGCGGGGCTGTTCCGCCTCAAGCCGGAGCACAGCGCGGCGCTCGCCGACCAGGTGCCGGCGGCGTGCCGCGGCACCGTGCGCTTCCTGATCGGCGGCGAGATCAGCAACATCTACAAGAAGTACGACCGCACCCGCAAGGTGCACAACATCGTGTTCGCGCCCTCGTTCGACGCCACCGCCCGCCTGCAGGCGGAGCTGGAGAAGATCGGCAACATCCGCTCCGACGGGCGCCCGATCCTGGGGCTGGACAGCCGCGACCTGCTGGAGATCGTGCTTGCGGTGGACGACCGCTGCCACCTGATCCCGGCACATATCTGGACGCCGTGGTTCTCGATTCTGGGCTCCAAGTCGGGCTTCGACTCGGTGCAGGAGTGCTATGCCGACCTTACCCCGCACATCTTCGCCGTCGAGACCGGGCTGTCCTCCGATCCGCCGATGAACTGGCGCGTGTCCTGGCTGGACCGCTACACGCTGATCTCCAACTCCGACGCGCACTCGCCGCAGAAGCTGGCGCGCGAGGCGACCTGCTTCGACACCGAGCTGAGCTACGATGCCCTGTTCGGCGCCCTGCGCAGCGGCGACCGGCGCCACTACCGCGGCACCATCGAATTCTTCCCCGAGGAGGGCAAGTACCACCTGGACGGCCACCGCAAGTGCGGGGTGTGCTGGGAACCGGCGGACACTCGTGCCAACGGCGGGCGCTGCTCCGCCTGCGGCAAGCCGGTCACGGTAGGCGTGTCCCACCGCATGGAAGAGCTGGCCGACCGCCCGCCCGGTGCCCGCCCGCCCGCCGCCGGTCCGTTCGCCAGCCTCATCCCGCTGCCGGAAGCGCTGTCCGAGCTGCTCGGCGTCGGCCCCGGCTCCAAGCGGGTGCAACGCGAATACCACCGTCTGGTGGAGCGGCTCGGGCCCGAGCTGGCCATCTTGCAGGAGGTGCCCCTGGAGGAGATCGACGCCTGCGGCGGCGCCGTGCTCGCCGAGGGCATCCGCCGCCTGCGCGCCGGCGAGGTGCGCGCGCAGGGCGGCTACGACGGCGAGTACGGCGTGATCCGCCTGTTCGACGGCGAGGCGGACCGCTCGTCGGTGGTGCAGCTCGGCATGTTCGACGAGCCGCCGGCCGCCCGTGTCGTTGCCGGCGGCTCGACCACGGCGCCGGCCGCGGACCAGGGCGCGGACTGCAGCGCAAGAGCGGTCTCGGGACGCGACGGTGGCGCAACGAAAGCGGCGACAGACGCGGCACTTGGCGTAGAGGCCACGGCCGAGCCGGTCAGGCAGCCCAAGCCGGAGGAATCGCCCCTCGCGCTGGAGCCGCTTGCGCCCGAGCCACCTGCCGCGAGGGAGTCCCTTGCCGCGCCCGGACTGCCTGCCGCGCCGGAAGTGCCCGCCGCGCCAGGATCGGGACAACACCACTGGCTCACCGGGCTCAACCCGGCGCAACGCGCCGCGGCCACCCACACCAGCGGCCCGCTGGCGATCATCGCCGGGCCGGGGACCGGCAAGACCCGCGCCCTCACCGTGCGCATCGCCCATCTGGTACGCGCGTTGGGCGCGGACCCGGCGTCGATCCTGGTGCTCACCTTCACCCACAAGGCAGCCGACGAACTGCGCGACCGCCTGGGCGAGCTGTTGCCACGGCGGGTGGCGGAACAGATCACCGCCGGCACCTTCCACCAACTGGGCGCGCGGCTCCTGGAGGAGTTCGGCGACGCAGCCGGCGTCCCTCGGCCGTTCGCGATCTTCGACGAGGCCGACCGGCGAGCGCTAATGAAACAGTGCTTCCCCGCCCTCTCCGCGGGCCAACTGCGGTCGGCTCTGGGGGCCATCTCGGCGAGCAAAAACGGCGTCCCGCCGACAGAGAACGGCCACCCGACCACGCCGCCTGCCCCCACAACACTGCCACGCCCGTCCACCACACTCGCCCCGAGCACGCCGCCCGACCCGGCACCATTGGCCGGCCCGGCCCGGCCGCCCCGCCCCGGCTCGCTGCCCGAGATGGCGGCACTGGCCGACACGGCGACGCCACTCGCATCCGCCACTCAACCCGATACGGCCGCGCTGCCCGGCTCGGCCGCGCAGTCCTCCTCGGCGGCATCGCCCGACGCGAAGACGTTGCCCGGCCACGCCGCGCTGCCCGATCCGGCCACGCTACGCGCCCGCTACGACAGTGCCCTCGCCACGGCCGGAGCCCTCGACCTGGACGATCTCGTCGCCCGCACGGTCGAGTTGCTCGAACGCGACGCAGGCGTCCGCCACACGCTGCAACAGCGCTACCGGTGGCTGTCGGTGGATGAATACCAGGACGTGAACGCGGCCCAGTACCGCCTGCTGCGGCTGCTCTCCGGCGGCGGCGCCAACCTGTGCGTGATTGGCGATCCGGACCAGGCGATCTACGGTTTCCGTGGCGCCGATCACCGCTACTTCCTCTCCTTCGGCGACGACTTCCCCGCCGCCGAGACCCTCCGCCTCGACCGCAACTACCGCTCAGCACAGTCGATTCTGACCGCCGCCGGACAGGTGATCGCCCACAACCCCGGCCACCGGGCGGCGCGGTTGATCGCCGACCATGAGGCACAGTCACCCCGTGACGCCGGAGACCGCGAACACCTCGGCACAGGGGTCGGCCGCGCGAGACGGCTTTCGCACCCGGCGGCGCAGGTCAAGCTCGACGTGTACCGCGCGCCCACCGACAAGGCGGAGGCGGAGTACGTCGTGCACCAGGTGGAGCGGATGATCGGCGGCACCAGCTATTTCTCGCTCGACTCGGGCCGGGTGGAGGACGACGGCGTGACCGAGGCCCGGTCGTTCGCCGACTTCGCCGTCCTGTACCGGCTCAACGCACAAGCCCGGCTGCTGGAGGAGGCGTTCGACCGTTCCGGCATCCCCTACCAGACCGCCGGCGCCACCCCACTGGCAGAGCAGCCGCCGCTCCGCGCGGTCCTGGCGCTGCTGTGGCTGGCCGAGGTGCCCGGCAGCCGGCTGCACTGGCGCCGCGTCCTGCTGGAAGGCGCCGGGGCCGCAAGCGAAGGCGAGCTGTCCCGGTTCCTGGCACAGTTCTCAGCCGCCGGAGCCGGCGACGAGCCGCCGCTGCCGGCCGGAAAGCGCCCCGCGCGCACGCTGAACTTGGTGCGCGTGCTGGCCGCGGCGCGGCACGCGGCGGTGGCGGAGCGGGTGCGAACCGCGGCGGAGGGATGGGCCGCGCTGCGCGGGCGCGGCTACGACGACGCCGAACTGGAGCGGCTTGCCCGCCTGCAACGCCGCGCGGCAGCGGCGCGCGCCGGCATGCGCGAGTTCCTGACCGCCGCCGCGCTGCAGAGCGAGACCGACCGCTACGACGAGCGCGCCGACCGGGTCGCCCTGATGAGCCTGCACGCCGCCAAGGGACTGGAGTTCCCGGTGGTGTTCATCGTCGGCTGCGAGGAGGGCCTGCTGCCCTACCGCCCGCCGCACCGCGCCGCCGACCCCGTCGACCCGGCCGAGGAGCGCCGCCTGTTCTACGTCGGCATGACGCGCGCCCGCCACCGGCTGATCCTGACCCACGCCAGCCGCCGCCTGCTGTTCGGCCAGCGCCTGGAAAACCGCATCTCCCGCTTTGTCACCGACATCGAAACCGCGTTGCGCGAAGCCGGCCAAGCGCCCCGCCGCCCGCACCAGGCCAAACCCGAAGACCTGCAACTGCCGCTGTTCTGAACATTCGCCCGCTGTCGCATTGGCCAACCGACGGCCCGCACGAGAGCAGCACCTCAGCGCTTTCGAAATTATACTATTAGCCGCCAGCGCGCCCCAGAACCCCCAGATCCATCCGTACTCAAATATGTCGCTCATGCCGTCGGGCTATTCGACAATTACCGCCATCCGCTCGGATTTCAGTACCTCACCGTTAACGCCGAGCAATGGATCCGTGCAGGCCGTGTAGTCGCTGGCCTATGCAGCGATGAATCTGAAGAGTCTTTGGAAAAGCCGTCTTAGGAGGTACTGCTCATTCCGAAAATCCTCTGGGATGATAAGAACGTTCAACCAGCGTTCTCCGCGCGCCGGCTTCGTTCGAACAGCACCGCGTTTTCCATCCAACCGGACCGGTGTAGCCGTCCCAATCCCTGCGACTGCTGAAGTTTCGTGGCGTTGGGCAATTCCGCTACCGGACGGATCTCCGCAGCCTCGGTGTCGGGACAACGGCATACGACGGAGGTGTTTTGGAACGTATCAGCGCCCACCAGCTCGATCAGATCGGGTGAGTGGGTAGTGGTGACCACCTGGAGATGTCCGTTCTCGGTTTGGGCTTCGATCAGGTCGATTAATAGCTGCTGGCGGGAGGGATGAATGCCGTTATCGATCTCCTCGAACACGTACAGACGGGCCGGGTTGGTGCCGAGCAGGGCGGCCAGCATGGCGAGAAAGCGCAGCGTACCGTCCGACGCGGAATAGGCCGATACCCGGCTGCCGTTCTTCTCGACGAAGACCAGTTGCACAAGACTCGTCGTCGCATCCGTGGGAAACTCGAAGTCATGCACGTCCATCGGCGTCAGCGCTCGGGTCCACTCGGCCAGCGTCCTCTTGCGCTGCTCGTCCGTACAGATCTCTTTCAGCACCGTGGACAGATTCTCGCCGCGGTCGCCCAACACGGTCTGGCCCGGGAATGCCGGCTGTCGCATCCTTTCGGGTGACAAATCGAGAAAGCGCATGCCTGCGAGGCCCTGGGTGACGCGGCTGACCCAATTCTTGTGAGGACGCACGATGTGTTTGTGTTCTCCGATCTGCGTCAGCGCCGGCTGGTCAGGCCGCACGGCTACTCGATGGCCGTACTTTCTCTGCTCACCCGTTTTCCCCATGCGGAGCAGCAGATGAGTGTCATCGTCCTGCGCGTGAACCGGGTCTGGAACGCCCGGATGGCTCGTGTAAATGAGACACTTGTCAACTACCAGTCGTTCTGCAATCACTCTGAACGACCCGGATCCTGCCTCGTCCACTTGGATCACGATCAAGTAATTCACCGTCGTGTCGTCCAGCGCCAGGCCGCACGACAACGTGAACCGACGCTCGCCAAAGCGGACGATCTCCTTGGCCGTGCCCCGAATCTGTTCCCACTCGACCTGGCCGCCCACCCCGTACTTTCCGCCAATTATGTCCGGCAACGTGTAGCCCCGGCCGATGCCATGGAGAAACCTGAGCGCGTCACGGAGGTTGCTCTTGCCGCTCGCGTTGGCGCCCACGACCACCGTGAACGGCCCCATCCGCAGGGTCACGTCGGCGAAGTTCTTGAAATCGACCAACCGAAGCGATTTGATCATGAGCGTCGTCCCGGGCCACAGGATCGCGTATGCGAAGTCACCCAAGCCGATTCTATCAGGAACGCGGTTATGCCGTCCGGGCCGTGTCGGGATATGCCGGGATGGCAGCCGGGTGACAACACGCCCGCCGCACGGTAAGATCATATCCGCGAAATGGAAGCGCCGGGGATGCGTACGTAAGCGCAGAGCCGCCGCGTAGCCCGTGGCAATCCGCCAATCCGCCGGTCACGCGCTTGGCGAAGCACCGCCCACCGAGTCTCGATGCCTCAGTGGCGGCGCAGAGGATCGGCGAAGTCGAGAGGAGGCACTGACGTGGTGTGCATGAGCATTGAACTGATGGCAATCATTGCCACGACAATCGTCCTCTGCATCACCATAGTTGCACTGCGCCAAGGGCTGCGCCAGGAGTTGCGGGAGTTGCGCGACTGGCGCTTTGAGTTGCGCGGAGCGAGATTGGAGCGCGAGCGGATGCGGCGATAGCGGCGCGCTCGGCGCCACGGGACGGTGCACGGCGCACCGAGGCCGTGGTACGCTGGGGGCCGCGGGCAATTGTGGTGATCAGTTTCAGATGCATCGTACAGGAACGGGCGGTGCAGCCGGGTCTGTGGCCCGAGTTGCAGTCGCGGTTGGCGGCTATCGCCACCGCCGTGCTGGGCGGATCGCCGGACCAGGTGACGGTGGAGTTCGACGTGATCCCGCATGGCTACGGCTTTCGCGGTGGCGAGGTCTCCACCACCTCACTGGTCCGCGGACTGATCCCGCCGGGCGGCGCGCAAGAGGTGCGCGTCGACCTGATGCAGAGGATCTGCGACATGTGGTGGGAGGTCACCGGCTGCACCGTGGAAGAGCTGGTCGTGTCGGCGCGTGACCGTCCGGCGCCGGCCGCATAGGCGCCCGCCAGACGGAGGTAAAAGAAGATGCCCTACTACCGTTGCGTCGTCCCCAGCGACGCGATCCCGTTCGAGCAGCGACAGCAGGTCGCCCGAGCGTTCACCGATATTCACTGCGGCATGACCGGCGCGCCGCGCAACTTCGTGCACGTGGCGTTCTTGGCCAACGACGCGGGCGAGTTCGCCGAGCCCTACTACATCGACGGCGGCAACCGGGGCGGCCGCCCCGCCGAACTGAAACAGCGGTTGCTCGGCGAGTTGAAGCGCGCGTTCCGGGACATTACCGGCGTACCGGCCGGCCAGTTGGGAGGCCGCATCACCGAGGGGCCGGCATCCTGGTCGATGGAGGGCGGTCAGGTCCTGCCCGAGCCCGGCGAGGAAGGCCCGGAGTGGTTTGGGCACGCGGCGCCCGAACAGGCAGTGCCCTCGCAAGACGCGGCGCACCGGTGAACGCGGGTGCGGGCGTATTCTACTAGGCATACACCCGTGCGTTCGCCCGCGCAACGCTGATCACGATTGGCGATTGACGGCGGTACCGCTCGATGCCGATTCCGAGCGCTCCATCGTCCGCCGTCGGCGGAGCACGGCTGCCGTGAAGGAGCCGGTCGTGCGGGCGAGCGGCGGCAGCCGATGCGGGTAGCGGTTACCGGCGGCACCGGGTTCATCGGCGCCCATCTGGTGGCGGCGCTGGCCGCCCGCGGCGACGCGGTGAGCTGCCTGCTGCGCCCCACCAGCAACCGCGCCGCGCTGCCGGCCGCCGTACAGCCGGTGCTGGCGGAGCACTTGGCCGACCGCGCCGCCCTGCAACGCCTGCTGCGCGGCGCCGATGCCGTCGTGCACCTGGCTGGCCTGACCCGTTCCTGGACGCCGCGCGCGCTGCATGAGGTGAACCGCGGCGGCACCGCGGCGCTGTGCGCGGCGGCGGCGCGGGTCAGCCCGGCCCCGCGGCAACTCATCCTGGTCAGCAGCCAGGCGGCGGTGGGGCCCTCGTCGCGGCGCCGCCCCCGCCATGAGGACGATGCGCCGGCGCCGGTGACCGCATACGGGCGCAGCAAACTGGCCGCCGAGCGGGTGCGCCTGCGCTATCCGCGGCTGCCGATTACCGTACTGCGCCCACCGGGGGTGTACGGCCCGGGCGACCGCGACATCTTTGCCTACTTTCAACTGGTACGCGCCGGCCTGCGCCCGGAGCTGGTGCCCGCCAGCCGGCTGAGCTTGGTATACGTGGGTAATCTGGTGGATGCGCTGCTGCTCGCCCTCGCCCACCGGCAACGCTCCGGCCAGCGCGTCTACCACGTCGCCGACCGCGGCGTGCTCACCATGGGCATGGTGGCGCACTGGATCGCCGACGCCTATGGGCGCCGCGCGCTCCGGTTACCGGTTCCCCAAGCGGCGCTCGCCGTAGCCGGCCTGCCGCTGGCCGCCGCCGGCCGGCTGCTGCGCCGCGACCTGCTGCTGAGCCGCGACAAGCTGCGCGAAATCGCGCAGCCGGCCTGGCTCCTGGACACCTCCCGCATCGAAGCGCAACTCGGCTACCGCCCGCGGCTCGGCACGCGGGAGGCGATCGCCGTCACCGCGCAGTGGTACCTCGACCACCGCTGGCTGCGCTGACCGTCTGAGCGTCGCTGCCGCGCGGTCAACTGACGCGGTGCAGCGACTTGACCGCGTCCAGACTCTTCAGGTGCTTGACCACGCGGCCGTAGTCGCGCCGGCTGTTTACCTCCACCGTGAAGCGCCCGGTCAACGTCGCCTCCGCGTTCTCTTCCAGTTTGCCCGACAACAGCTTGCCGCCGTCCTTGTGAATGATCCGTTCGATCTCGGAATAGAGACGCGCGTCCGGCTCCGCGGTGACCGAGAACGTGTAGCTCTGCCGCGGGTCCGGCGTCTCCCACGCCACCTCCACCGCGCGCTCGTTGAAGTCGCGCATGTTGCGCGCGTTGGCGCAGCGCGCCCGGTGCACGATGATGCCGCGCCCGCGCGACACGTAACCGACGATCTCGTCGGACGGCTTGGGCCGGCAGCAGCGCGCCAACTGGATCAGCAGGCCGGCGTCGTTGCCCTCGCGCAACCCGACCCGCCAGGCCGCGTCGTCGACATCGGGGCGCGCGTCCGCCTCCGGCCGCACCTCCGGGCGCGCGGGGCGCGGCGCCGCCGGACGCGCCGGTTTCGCCACAATGTTGCGCTGGATGATCAGGTCGGGGTTCTCCTGCGTCAGCCAGTGGCGAATCTTCTGCCGCGCGCGTGTCGTCTTTACCGTCCGCAGCCAGCCAATGTGCGGGCGGGCACGCGTGTTGGTGATAACCTGGATCACCTGGGTGTTCTTCAGTTCGGCGGCCAGCGGCACGATGGAGCCGTTCGCCTTGGCCGCCATGCAGTGGTTTCCCACCTCGGTATGGATGTGGTAGGCGAAGTCGATCGGCGTCGAACCGCGCGGCAGCTCGATGATGTCGCCCTCGGGAGTGAACACGTAGATCGAGTCGCGCAGCAATTCGCTCTTGATCTCGCTCAGGAAGTCGGTCGAAGCGGCCTGCGCGCCCTGCCAGTCGCGCAGCTTGTTGATGATCGACAGCTCGCGGGCCATGGTGGCGGTATCGCCGACGCGGCGCGACTTGTACAGCCAATGGGCCGCGATCCCGTTCTCGGCGGTCTCGTGCATCTCGTTGCTGCGAATCTGGATCTCGATGGTCACTCCGCCCGGCCCCATCACCGTGGTGTGCAGGCTCTGGTAGCGGTTCGACTTGGGCATCGCGATGTAATCCTTGAAGCGCCCTTCGATCGGCAACCACAGTTGGTGCACCAGGCCCAGAATCTCGTAGCATTCGCCGCTGGAGGAGCACACGATCCGTACCCCCAGCAGATCGTAGATTTCGTCGGGGGCGTGCCCGCGCTCCTTCATCTTCCGGTAGATGGAGTAGAAGTGCTTGGCGCGGCTCTCCACGCGCAGGTGCAGGTTGCGGCCCTGCGCCGCCGCGGTGATCTGCTCGGTGATCTCCCCCAGCAGGGCGTCGCGCTCCGCCCGCGTCGCCGCCACGAACTCCTTGAGGTACTCGTACACGCGCGGGTGGAGGTGCTTCATAGCCAGATCCTCCAGCTCGGTGCGGATCCGGTACAGGCCCAGCCGTCCCGCCAGCGGGCAGTAGATGTCCATGCACTCGCGGGCGATGCGCACGCGGTTCTCCGGGTTGAGCGCCTCCAGGGTGCGCATGTTGTGCAGCTTGTCGGCGAGCTTGATCAGGATCACCCGCACGTCGCGCACCATCGCGAACAGCATCTTGCGGATCGACTCGGCGGCGCGCGCCCAGTGGCTCTGGCCCTTGATGATCGAGATCTTGGTGACCCCCTGGACCAGATTGGCCACCTCCTTGCTGAACGTGTCGGTGATCTCCTCCAGCGTCGAGTCGGTGTCCTCCACCACGTCGTGCAGCAGGGCCGCGACCACGGTCGCCGTATCGAGCCGCGTCTCGATCAGAATGGCCGCCACCTCCAGGGGATGGATGATGAACGGATCGCCGGAGGCGCGGAATTGCCCGGAGTGGCGCGCGTTGGCCCAGCGCGCGGCCGCGACGATCTCGCGCCGCGCGTCGTCGTCATATTCCTCGCCGGCGGCATCGAGCCGCTCGCAGAAGCGGTTCACCAGCCGCCGCGAGGCCGCGGTCACCCGCGGGTAGCCGGCATGCGGGCCGCTGTCGCGCACCGCCACCGGCGCTGCCGGCGGGGCACCGGCAGGAGCGGCGGCACCGACAGCGGTTGCCGCGCCGGCAGCGGAGGGGTCGCGCGCGGACCGCTGACTCACTGCCATCCCCCGTGCGCTGCCACGACCCGCGGCCGGCCGGCCAGGTCGGGCTCCACCGTTACCGGCGCGAAGCCGCGCTCCTCCAGGTAGCCGGTCAGATCACCCGCGCGCTCGGCCGCCGTCTCCAGAAGCAATGCGCCGCCCGGACGCAGGCGGGTGCACGCGCGGTCGATGAGCCGGCGGCTCGGCGTCAGCCCGTCGGCGGCGCCATCCAGGGCCAGCTCCGGTTCCGGCCAGCGCGCGCGGCGCAGCGCGGCCACCTCTCCGCTGCTCAGGTAGGGCAGGTTGGCCACGATCAGATCCCAGTAGCGCGGCGCCGCCGGCAGCAGGTCGCATACCTGCAGGCGCACGCCGACGGCGCCCAGGCCGTTGCGGTTGCGCTCCGCCACCGCCACCGCGGTCGGCGACACGTCCGAGCCGCCGACCCGCCAGCCGGGCCGCTCCAGGCTCACCGTCACGGCGATGGCGCCGCAACCGGTGCCGACATCGTGCAGGTCCACGCTGCCGCGCTCTGCCGCCAGCGCGTCGCCTGCCCGCAGCGCCGCCTCCACCAGCAACTCGGTCTCCGGGCGCGGGATCAGCACCGCGCGGTCGACCAGGAACGGGCGCCCGTAGAACTCCTTGTAGCCGCGCAGGTAAGCCACCGGCTCGCCGTCTCCGCGCCGCCCCACGAGCTGCCGGAAGCGATCGCGGGCCGGCGCCGGCAGCGGTTCCGGAAAGGCCGTGAACAGCCGCTCCTTGGACACCCCGAGCGCATGCGCCAGCAGCACCACCGCGTCCAGATAGGGGCTGTCCACACCGGCGGCGCGCAGGCGGTCGCGGCCGTCCAGCACGGCCGCGCGCACCGTGGGGGCCACCGCCGCTACCGTCACGACGCCTCCGATCTCAGGTAGGCGTCGCGGTCGCTCGCCTGCAATGTCTCGACCACCGTTGCCAAGGCGCCGAGCAGGATCTCCTCCAGCTTGTAGAGGGTCAAGTTCACGCGGTGATCGGTGACCCGATTCTGCGGAAAGTTGTAGGTGCGGATCCGCTCCGAGCGGTCGCCCGACCCGATCTGGCTGCGCCGGAACGCGGCGCGCTCCTGCTCCACCTTCTCTTCCTGCGCTTCCAGCACCCGCGCCCGCAGCACGCGCAGCGCCTTGGCCTTGTTCTTGTGCTGCGACTTCTCGTCCTGGCAGGTCACCACCACGCCGCTCGGCAGGTGGATGATGCGCACCGCCGAGTCGGTGGTGTTCACGCTCTGGCCGCCGGGCCCGGAGGAGCGGAACACGTCGATGCGCAATTCCTCCGGCTTGATCTGGAGGTCGGCCTCGGCCGCCTCCGGCAGCACCGCCACCGTCACCGCGGAGGTGTGGATGCGCCCGCTCGACTCGGTCACCGGCACCCGCTGCACGCGGTGTACGCCGCTCTCGTAGCGCAGGTGGGCGAACACGTCGGTACCGGTGATCGAGAACACCGCCTCCTTGAAGCCGCCCACCTCGGTGCCGTGACTGGACAGCATCTCCAGTTTCCAGCCGCGCAGGTCGGCATACTTGCTGTACATCCGGAATAGATCCGCGGCGAACAGGGTTGCCTCGTCGCCGCCGGTGCCGGCGCGGATCTCCATGATCGCGTTCTTGCGGTCGCGCGGATCCTTGGGAATGAGCAGCATGCGCAGCTCGGCGAGCAGCGTGCCGCGCTCCTCCCGCAGGCGGTCCAGTTCCTCGCGCGCCATCTCGGCGATCTCTTCATCGCCGTCCGAATCGGCCAGCAACGACTCGGTCTCGGCGATCTCCCGGTCCAGCTCCTGGAGCCGCTGGTGGCCGGAGATCACCGGGCGCAGCGCAGCGTGCTCCTGCATCAGCTCGCGGGTACGACGCTGATCCTTGAACAGCGCCGGATCCGCGATCGCGCTCTCCAATTCCTGGAAACGCGCGCTGGCGTTGCTCAAATTGCGCAACAGGCTGGTCGAAGAGTCCGGTTCCATAGAACCCCAAGATAGCAGAAAACCGGGCTGCGCGGCGCCCGCACCCCGCCGGCTACTTGCGCTTCAGGGCGAACCCGAACAGGCTGCCGCACACGCCGCCGGCGATGTGCGCGAACTGGGCCACGCTGTCCTCATTGAACGCGCCGATCACCTCGCGCGCCAGGTACACCACCACTACCAGGACGAAGGTGAGCGGAATGTCGCCGCTGGCGATGTTGGTGAACGACGACAGCAGGATCATCATGAACACCACGCCGCTCGCCCCCATCAGCCAGGAGTCCAGGAACACGACGTTGATCACGCCGGTCACCAGCGCGGTCGCCAGCATCATGATCAACAGCGGTCCAGTGTGGTACTTCTCCTCCAGAATCGGACCGATGAGCAGGATCAGGGCAAAGTTCCCCACCAGGTGTCCCCAGTCGTTGTGCCCGGCGACATGGGAGATCATGCGGAAATACGCCAGTGGAGAAGTGGCGTCGAACACCGGCGGCACCGCGAACAGGGCGCGCGAGACCTGACCGCCGAAGAAGAAGTCGGCCGCCAGCACCGCCACCGAAAGCAGCGCGTAGGAGAGCACCGCCGGCGAGTTGTAGCGCAGCTTCATGAGCCGGCGTCCAGGATATCCAGGATGCGGGCGGTGGCCTGCGTCACCGCCGCTTGGTCCACCGCCTCCAGGCGCAGCCGCAGCAACGGCTCGGTGTTGCTCGGACGCACGTTGAACCAGAACCGGTCGTAGCTCACGCTGACGCCGTCCAGTTCCTCCTGCTCGCCGTCGCGAAACGCCTCCCGCACCCGTTGCAGCGCCGCCTCCGGCTGCAGCCGGTCGAGGCGGATGTTGATCTCCTCCTGCTGCACGTAGCGCGAGCGCAGCGGCGCCGCCAGCTCGGACAGCGGGCGGCCGCGCTCCAGGATCAGGTTCAGCAGCAGGCCCAGGCCGTAGATCGCGGACTCGGTGTAGAACGAATCGCGCACCCGGACGTACAGGTGCCCGGAGGTCTCGTTGCCGTACACGGCGCCGGTGCGCACCATTTCGTCATACAGGAAGCTGTACCCGACCCGCGCCTTGACCGGCACTCCGCCGGCGGCGGCGATCGCCTCCGGAAACACCCGCGACGACACCAGGTCGTAGACGATGGCGGCGCCGGGATGGCGCTGCAGCAGCGAGCCGGCGATCAGCGCACCCGCGAAGGAGCTCTCCAGCGGGCGGCCGGTTTCGTCGAAGAACAGGATGCGGTCGCCGTCGCCGTCGAGCAGCGCGCCCAGGGCGGCGCCAGCGGCCGGCACCGCGGCCGCTACCTCTCGCTGGCTCTCCTCCTCCAGCGGATTGGGCGGATGGGCCGGAAACGTGCCGTCAGGCGCGGCGTTCAGCACGGTGGCGTCCAGCCCCAGGGCGTCCGCCGCGGCCTGCACCAGCGCGCCCGCCGAGCCGTTGGAGGCGTCGATCACCACCTTCATGCCACGCACCTCGGGACGCACGTGGGCGGTGGCGAAGCGCACATACTCGTCGAGCGCGGCGGCCGGCAACGCCGCCGGGGTTGGCAGCGCAGCCGGCAGCGGCTCCTGGTCGGCAGCCACCGCGGCCTCGATCTCGGCGAGCCCCTTGGCGTAGCTGACCGATCCGCCGCTGCCGTCGAACAGCTTGAAGCCGTGGTACCGCGGCGGGTTGTGCGACGCCGTCGCCATCACCCCGGCGCCGTAGTCGCGCTGCATCTGCAGATAGTGCAGCGCCGGCGTGCTCACGCAGCCGGCGTCGTACAGCGTGCCGCCGGCACTCGCGGCGCCGGCCGCAAAGGCGCGCAGCAGCTCGGCGGAGTGGGTGCGCGCGTCGTAGCCGCCGAGCAGGTCGACGCCGCCGCTAAAGCGGGCGAACGCGCGCCCCACCCGGAACGCCAGGGTGGCGTCGATCTCGGCCCCATAGATGCCGCGAATGTCATACGCCTTGAATGCACTCATTGATAGATTTGTACCGTCTCTTCCTTCGTAATTGTTAGTGGTACCGCGTGTCCAACATGCTGGTTACCGCAAGGAACCCAAGACAATTGTTGCAATCCTGATAAGTGCCCTCACAAGACCCTTGTATCGCCGGCTGCCCGGTATCCCTTTCGGTGCCTCTAAAGCCGCCACCCTATCCTCAAGCCTGCGTACCCTGGCGCGCAGCTTCTTTATTCTCGTTTTGTTCTCGGTTTTTGCCACTAGCTACCCACGCCTCGACGATAGGTGCGAGCGGGTGAAGTCCGTCATCTTGATTATTCCTCCACCTCTTGTGAATGTTCTTGAGCTTTACTGTGAGTCGGTCAAACGGATCTTCCGGGGCATACCCCATCGCTCCTATCCTCTTTTTCTCGACAACGTGCGGGTCTTCTCGGGTATCGACTTCCACCCAGATCCACTCCTTGTCATCTTGCATCAGTTTCGTCAGTATGCTTTCGGACTCCTCGGCGACCTCTTCGGTTACGCCGTTGGTATGGAACATGAAATCAAGCAACGCGCTGCCATCTACCCTGCTCGTTCCGGCGCACATGCCAATTTCGTTCAAGATCAACTGATACTTACGTCTGCTCATGGTATTACGTCCTTGTACGGATCAACGATCTTCAGAGAAAGAAGGAACGGCTGACGACGTGGGCATGGGGTCAACGTCGCTCGGTGGCTCGCGTCGTGCGCTCTCGCTACATTGGAATTATTAGTTCGCGCGATGCTTTGTGTCAACATCCATGTGCGCATTCCGTCTCTTCCCACGCGGCGGTGGTGTGCTGTTGTGCGTGGCTGTTGGCCGTGAGCTGGCGCTTCAATTCTCGCACGCGGGCGCCATCGGTGTAGACCCCGGGATCGCTGAGTTCGGCCTGCAGCCGCTGCTCGGCGCTCTGCAGGCGGTCCAGTTCGTCCAGCAACTTCTGCTGGCGCCTTTGCAGGGCGGCGCCGGTGTCCTGCCGGCGGAGGCGGCCCTTGCCGCCCTTGCCGCGCCGGCTTCCGGCCGCAGCCGACGCCGGCGCTGACTGCTGCGCCACCCCGCGCGCCGCGCCGGCGCGCCGCCCCGCCTTGCCACGCGAGCGCGGGGTGCCGCGGCCGCGGACGCCAGCACCGTCCGCCGCCAGCTCGGCGACCTCGGCGGCTGATGCCGATGCCGCGGTGGACGCCGGCGTCATGGTGCGGCTGCCCGGTGCCGCGGCGCCGCCTGCCGCCCCGGGCGCGGTCGGACCGCCGGCACCGGACCGCTTCCAGGAGTAGTAGTCCCAGCCGCCGTGGTACAGGCGCACGCGGTCACGCGACACCTCCAGCACCTTGGTGGCGAGTTGCTCGATGAAGTACTCGTCGTGGGAGGCGAACAGGAGCGTCCCGGCGTAGCTGCGCAAGGCGTGGGTGAGCACGCTGATGGCGCTCAGATCCAGGTGGCTGGTCGGCTCGTCGAGCAGCAGCAGGTTGGCCGGCTCCAGCAGCAGGCGCACCAGCGCCACCCGGCTGCGTTCGCCGCCGCTGAGCACGGACAGCGGCTTGAACACCTCGTCGCCGCTGAACAGGAACGCGCCGAGGAGATTGCGCACCCGCGGCACCATGTCGGTGGGCGCCACCGCCTCCATGTACTCCAGAACGCTGCCGGAGCCGGTGAGCTGCTCGGCGCGATCCTGCGCGTAGTAGCCGGTGGTCACTCCGGTGCCGAGCGTCACCTGCCCGTCCGCGACCGGCGCGGCGCCGGCCAGGGCGCGCATCAGGGTCGACTTGCCGACCCCGTTTTCGCCCACCAGCGCGAGCCGATCGCCCCGGTCCAACTCCAGGTCCAGGTCGCGGATCACCTCGTGGGCGCCGTACGACAGGCGCACCCCGGAAGCGCTGAGCGCGCGCCGTCCGCCCTTGGGCGCCGGCGGGAAGCCGAACGCGATATGCGACTGCACCGGCGGCTGCTGCAGGAGCTCCATGCGGTCGAGCTGCTTGACGCGGCTCTGCACCAGCCGCGCCTTGGAGGAGTTGGCGCGGAACTTGCGCACGAACGCCTCCATGCGCGCGATCTCCTCCTGCTGCCGCTCGTAGGCGTCGGCCATCTGCTCCAGTTCCGCCGCGCGCCGTACCAGGTACTGCGTGAACGTGCCGGCGAAGATGCGCAACTTACCGCGGTAGACCTCCGCCACCTGGTCGCAGGTGCGGTCCATCAGCATGCGGTCGTGCGCCACCAGGAGGTAGCCACCGCGGTAGGTGCGCAGGTACTGCTCCAGCCACTGCCGCGCCTCCAGGTCGAGGTAGTTGGACGGCTCGTCGAGCAGCAGCAGATCGGAGCCCTCCAGCAGCAGCTTGGCAAGCGCGATGCGCATCTGCCAGCCGGAGGAGAAGGTGGCGGTGTCCTGATCCATGGCGCCGGGGCCGAAGCCGAGGCCGCGGCTGACGCGGTCCAGGCGCGCGGCGCGGTCGGCGGGGCCGTCCGGGCTGACCAACTCGCCAAGCTTGCCATAGCGCGCCAGCAGCCGGTCCAGTTCGCCGGCATCGCCGGTTTCCGCCATCAGTTCCTCGATGCTGCGCAACTCCTGTTCGGCGGCCAGCTCGCGGGTGAACGCCAGCACCAGCTCCTCGCGCAGGGTACGGCCGCCGTGCTCCACGCCCGACTGCGCCAGGTAGGCGACGCTGACGCCGCGCTTGGCAATGACGCGCCCGCTGTCGGCGCTGGCCTGACCGGCGATCACCCGCATCAACGTCGACTTGCCGCTGCCGTTGGCGCCGCACAGCGCGATGCGGGCGCCCCGGTCGATGGTCAGGCTGACGTCGTCGAGCACCACCTGCTCGCCGTATGCCACGGCTATTTCGGTGAGCGTTACCATCAGCCGTCGCCCGCGCTCGAAGACGCGAAATACATCACCACGGCGGAACGATTCACCTGCCGAACCTCCAGCGCCGCCGCCTCCGGCTCGGCCGGCGTCAACCGAATACCGTCACCGTCGTAGCTCACCAGCAGGGTCAGCTCCGCCGCCCACTGAAGCGGGCGCGGATACTCCCGCTCGCGGTCCGCCGCGCTTGCCGCGCCGGCGCCCGTACCAGCGGTGCTGGTG
Source organism: Spirochaetia bacterium (assembly GCA_965262935.1). GTDB lineage: Bacteria > Spirochaetota > Spirochaetia > SZUA-6 > Bin103 > Bin103. Next base: position 6,344,948 of record OZ253572.1, read on the forward strand.
CCCGTGCCGGCTGCGCCGGCGTCCGCTACGCCGACGCCAGTTGCGCCGATCCCTGCTGTGCCGGTGGCCGCTGCGCCGGTGTCCGTGCCGACTGCGCCAACGGCCGCCGTGCCGGCCGCGCCGGCCGCCGCTGTCCCCGTGGCCGCTGCGCCTGCTCCCGCCGTGGTGTCGCCTGCGCCCGTGCCGCCAGCCGTACCCGCGCCCGCTGCCCCGCCGGAGCCGGGACGCGCCGACGCGCTCGCACCGGCGGAGACGCCCACACCGGCACCCGCAGCGCCATCCGCTCGCGGCGCCGCGTTCGAACCGGCGGCGGTGCCGTCACGCGCCGCGGTGGCGCCGCCTTCCGCGCCAGCGCCCGCGCCGGAACCGGAGTCGGCGCCCGCGCCGGCGGCGGTCTCGGGGCCGTCGAACAGCAGCGTCACGGCCACGTCGTAGCTGCCTCGCAGCGGCGCACCGAGCGCGTAGCGAAAGTCCACCACCCCGGTACCGGGCAGCCCGGCCGGCACCCAGCGCGGCACCAGCGCCTCATATCCCTGCCAGCGAAAGCGGCCCTCCGCGGTCAGCTCGATGGTGCCGTAGCCGCCGCTGCGCAACAGCGGACCGCGACGCAGCAGGTTCGCAAACAGCCGCTCGCGGCGCGCCCGTTCGGCCGCGATCAGCTCATCGACATCTGCCTCCAGATCGACGAACACCTCGGTGATCAACCGCCCCTCATCCACGTACGAGAACGCCAGCGCGCCGTTGCCGCGCACGGTGAAGCGGGCCGGGCTGCCGGCGCCGCCCGCCTCCGCCAGCACGTAGCGGTCGTCCCCCACCCGCTCGATCTCCCGATACGGAAACTCGCGCTCCCGCTGTGCGGTGACCAGCCGGAACACGCCCGCCTCCGGATCGGGAAACAACCCGTACTCGGGGCGCAAGCGGAGCAGATCGAAGCGCCGCCGGCGCACCATCGAAAGGTACTCCTCCGGCCGCCACGCCGTGCCCACAACCCGCTCCAGGCCGGGATCGGCGGTATGCAGGCGCACCGCATCGGCGCGCGGGTCGCCGGTGGACTCGAACAGCGGCAGGAACTCCCCGAAGGTGAACCCCTCGGTGCCGTCCTCGGTCAGCACGTGATACCAGTAGTTCTCGAACGAGCCCACCTGCTCCGGCTCGGCGCCGCGCTCGAGCACCTTGGTCACTTCCTGTTCGCGCAGCTTGTAGACGATGCCGGCGGTGGCCGACGCCTGCGCCCGCACCGGCAGTCCGCGCCGTGCGGCATACGCGTACACGTCCACGAAATCGGCATACCGGGCGGCAAACGCCGCCGCCTGCTCGGGTTCGGCGAACATCCGCACCCGCCAGCGCGGGGCTACCGGCACCGGATCCTGGCGCCGGTCGGCGGAGGGAGCGCGCACCAGGTAGCGGTCCTCGATGGTCGACTCCTCCACCACTACCACCGTGGCGCCGGTGGCCACCGGACCGCCGTCGCTCCACAGCACCACTCCGGTGCCGACCGACCGTTCGCCGCACGAAACCAGCGCCAGCGCGACCGCCACGCCGCCGGCGAAAGCCCCGATCGAGCGGCCCGGGATCACACGAATCCCGAAGTATCCGGCTGCGCCCACCGGTACGGCACGCGCAGCACCTGGCCGGGGTGCAGCGTGCCGCCGGCCGGCAGGTCGTTTGCCCACGCCAGCGACTCGATGGTGGTGTCGTGCTGCTGTGCGATCTTCCACAGCGAGTCGCCGCTCGCCACCTGGTACTGGGCGGTGAAGGAGCGCAGGTCGCGCGGTGTCGAGACCTCCAGGGAGGCCGGATCCATGCCCTCGATCAGCGGGATGTGGAGCGCCGTGCCGACCTGCAGCCGGCGCGGATTGACGCTCTCGTTGTACTCGCGGATCAGCACCATACTCACCTGGTACGCTGCGGCCAGTTCCGAGAGTGTGTCGCCGGTGCGAACCGTGTGGCGATGAAACCGGATCAGGTCGACACCGGCGGCGAGCACGTCGGAAAGCCGATCGTAGAAGTGCGCCGGCACCTTGATCTGATGCGCATCCCGGCCGCGCCGCACCGGCGTCAGGCCGTAGCGCAACTCGGCATTGGCGCGCTCCAGCACGCCGCGCGGCACGCCGGCAATCTGGCCCAGTTGACGCAACTCGATGCCGTGCGGAACCGGCACCCGCCGCCACCGGTGCAGCGTGTCCAGCCGCGGCCACTGGTCGTCGGGCAGGTTGCGCAGGGCCAGCAGCAGCCCGAAATAGCGCGGCACGAATTCACTCGTCTCGCGCGGCAGCAGGCCGCGCCGCAGCAACTCCCAGTAGTCGGCCGAGCCGCTGTACCGCACCGAGCTGCTCACCCGGCCCAGGCCGGCGTTGTAGGCCGCCAGCGCCAGCTCCCAACTCCCGAGTTCGGAATGGTTCCACTCCAGCACGCGCAACGCCACTTCGGTGGCCTTCCAGAAGTCCCGCCGTTCATCCACCAGCTCGTCGTGGACCAGGCCGTAGTGGCGCGCCGTGCTGCCCATGAGCTGCCACAATCCCACCGCTCCCGCCGGCGACGTGGCGCTGCTGAAGAATCCCGACTCGATGCCGGGCAGGAACAGCAGCTCGGGCGGCATGTCGCGCTGCTCGAGCTGGCCCAGAATGTAGTCGGCAAAGAAGCTCGCGCGGTCCACCACCCCCAGCAGCCAGGCTCGGGAGGCGGCGGACGAGTAGCGGTCCGCGTAGTAGCGCACGCGCGGATGGTCGGGAATCTCCAGGCTAGCGGGCACGGCCGCGCGCAGCGTCTGCGCGCCCGCCGGCGGCGCGGCGCCGAACAACGCCGTCACGGCCAGCACCGCCGCCGCCGCCGCGGCACCCGCCGGGCGCCAGCGATGTACAAGTCGCAGCGCAGTCATCGTTTTTCCCCCAGGAAGATGCCCGCCCACTCCCAGCTGCCGTCGATCTCCGGGTCGGCCTTGAAGTCGATGCGCCGGAAGTACAGGTACCAGGTCTTGACCCGGTACGACCAGCCGGTGGTGCGAATGAACGCCTCGTCGGCGTTGGAATCGGCATCGAACGCGGCGTCGAAGCGCACCTTCGACAGCGAGAACGCGGACAGATCGAACACCGGCGCCAGCGTCTCGTCGGCCGCCTGCTCCTCCCACGACATGGCGAAGAAGCCGGCCTTGGAACGCAGGCGCTGCAGCGCGCGCCGGTCGCGCAACGAGACCGCCCGCTTGAGCTCGCTCACCAGGGTATCGAGATCCTCCATTACCCAGCTCTTGTCCGAAAAGTGAAAGTTGACCTTGGCGAGCACCTCCCGGCGGCCGTTCGGAAAGCCGGGAATGTCCGTTTCGGCATGCTGCAGGTACACTTGGTAGGCGGCCACCGCCTGTTCCCACTCCCCCATCGCCTCGTAGGCGCGGCCCAGAAAGAAGTGGCTGCTGCCGATGTCGATGGCATCGCCGAACCGGCCGATCAACTCCTTGTACAAATCCACCAGGCGATGCGCGTCGTCCTCCAGCGCGATCAACTCGCCGAGCGCGGTAAGGTGGATCGACCGCCCCTGCACCACGGCGTCCGTATAGTTGCGCAGGATGCGCTCGTAGTAGTGCGCCGCGAGCGGATCCTGTCCGAGATCGCGATACCCCTCGGCTACCGCCATGAGGTAGTACGAATTGTAGGGGTCCGCCGGATGCGTCTCCACATAGGTGGCCAGGAACAGCAGTTGGCGGCGCGGCGCATCGGCCGCGCGCAGTACCTTCGATATCTCCTGAACAATCATGAATCGCTGGTCCGCTCCCCCTCTCTCCTGCTCCAGCAGCGCCAGCAACTCACCAATCTGGCGGTCGTACGTGCGATTGCCGACCCGATATTCCGGATGTTCGCCGCGGCATCCGGCCAGCGTCGCGCCCGTTGCGGCAAGCAGCACCGCTGCGAGCGCTGCGCCGATGCGCCGTAATTGGGGATGCACAGTGCCGTTCAGCCTCCGGCGCGGTCAGAACGCGATGCTGACGTCGATGCCGGCGCGGAGCAGGAAGCCGGAGCCGAACCGGCCCAGCGTCTGGTCGCCGTCATCGCCGGTCAGGCCGGTCAACTCGTTGAATGGCCACGCGTAGCCGAACCTGCCGTACGGCCCGACCACCACCGAGCCGATCACGAACCGGTACCCCAACTGGGTCATGAACCCGAACGTGAACGTGTCCGCCTCATTGTCCCCATCGCTCGCCGACACATAGGATGGACGCAGCGCGATGCCGACGAACAACCCCTCCGGGGCGAGATTCTGCGGATAGTAGTTGGCTCCTATCTGACCTTCGACCGACCACACATCCCACGCTTCATTGATCGACTCCCTGAACCACAGGCTGTACTCGGGATTTTCGTAGCCTCCACGGAAGTAGATGCTCACGTCGTCCAGCAGCACCTGCTCGAACGATCCCGAGTAGATTCCGAACACCGGCCCGCCGACATCGATCCCGATCAGGCTATCGCGATCGGAGAACTGGGCGAATGCAGGGCTGACGACGAGCGCCAGCAGCAGGAGACAAGCTACGCAGAGACGACTTCGTTGCATGCGGAAAATAATACTGCCCCGCGTCAGCGCAGGCCAGCGCGCGCAACGCGGCGCGGTGCGCCGGCGCCGGCCGAGAACGTTCAGTCGGTAAGCCGCCAGGCGACGCCATGCTCGGCGGTGGCGCCCCTGAACCACTCGATTACCTCCGGGTGGTAGGGAATGCCTTGCGCGCGCCGTGCCGCCTCGGTCCGCGCCTCCGGGTAGCCGGAGTACAGCACGCGCCCGGAGCCGGCCACCGCCGGACACTCCAGCAGGTCGGTCAGGTACTGGTCCAGATCGGCGATGAACTCGTCCGGATCGCAGAAACAGGCAATGTCATAGGCTAGGAAGTGGTGCGCCGACCCGGCGCGGCGCCGCGGTCCCGCCCCCGACGCGCACAGCACCGAGGTGAGAATCTCGCCGATCACGCTCAGCGCGTAGCCCTTCTGCGAGCCGCCCTCGCGGGTCGAGCCGAGCGGCAGCAGCATCAGCTTGTCGGGCACCGGCACCTCTTCCATGATCGGATTGCCGTGCTCGTCCGTGATCCACCCCGGCAGCACGTTCTGCCCGAGGCGCCGCGCGAGCTGCAGCTTGTTGCCGGCCACCACGCTCGGCGCGGCGTCGTAGATGAACGGCGGGTTGCGTTCCGTGGGCGCCGCGAACGCCATCGCGTTGAGCCCCAGCAGCGGTTTGGTGCCGAAGGTGGGCACCATGGCCACGCCGCCGGCGGTGGTCGCCTGGCCCAGCATGCGCCGCTCCAGCGCCATATGCGCGTAGTAGGAACAGGGCCCCAGGTGGCGGCAGTTCATCACCGACACGCTGCCCACGCCATACTCGGCGGCGCGCTCGATCGCCTGCTGCATGCCCAGCGGCGCAATCACCATGCCGTGCCCGCCGTCGCCGTCGATCACGCAGGTGGCCTTGTGGTCGCGCGCCATGCGCCACTTCGGGGTCGGGTTGTACTGGCCGCCGACGAGCTGGCGCAGGTACACGCGCAGCATGTTGCTGACCCCGTGCGTGTCGATGCCGCGCAGGTCGGCGTAGAGCAGCACGTCGGCGGTCTGGCGGGCGTCCGCCTCCGGCATGCCCACCGCCTCCAGCAGCCGCTCCGTAGTCCAGCGCATCGCCTGCTCCGGCACCCGCACCTCGATGTCCTTGGGAATCTGAAAGTTCTTCAGCACACCGACACCCTATCACACCGCCCCCGGCGGCGCGCGGCCATCCGGGCGCCCCAGGGCGCCCCACGGTCAAAGTCGCCAAAGGGCAGGAATTCCCTAATCCCGCGACCATGTGTTACAAACGTCTCGTAATGGAACAAGCATCCACAACCGCTGCGGGCCGGCCCCGGCAACGACCATCCCGGACCCTCGCCGCGGCCCTCCTGGCCGCGCTTACCACCCTGGCCATGATCGGCTGCACCGCGGCGGCCCCGATCAACCTTCCGATATTCTCGGTCAAGGCAGGTGATCTGGACTTCCCGTCCGGCCAGGCCATCAGGCCGGTCGAGCTGCCTCCCGCCACCGGCGGCAGCGGCGCGCTCACCTACTCCCTCAGTCCGGACGTTCCGGGGCTGACGTTCGACGCAGACGACCGCACACTGAGCGGCACGCCGACCACGGCCGGCACCTACGCCATGACCTACGCGGCGCGGGACAAGAACCGCAAGACCGGCAGGCTCCACTTCGACATCAACGTCGCCGAATCTACCCGCCTCGGGTCCATTCTGTCCGCGGTCGCCGTCGGGAACGCCGACGGCGTGCTGAGATTCGCGGACGTGCCGGAGCCCAGCGGCGGACCCGCCGTTTCGGTGGCGGGAAACCGGATCCTGGTGGCTGGCGGATCGATTTTCCTCGACGTCGAGCCCGAACCGGGCGCAACCGTCGAGAAACTGCTCATATCGTTGGGCGGTGAGACCTTCGGCTATTATGAGATCGACCTGCCGCGCCCTGCCGCTTCCTATCGGCTGGTTGGACAGGTTCCATTCAATTTCAACCCGGAAGTCGATCGCACCTGCATTTGGGTGACGGCGGTCGACGGCAGCGGAGCGTCCGGTACGGCGAACTGCTTCGTCGTCCTTGGGATACCCGTGGCTTCCGGAGACGTGGAAGTCACATTGTCGTGGGACTCCGACGCCGATCTCGACCTGAACGTGGCGGATCCCACCGGCGCCGAAGTCTACTACGGCAGTCCCGAGGTCGAAAGCGGCGGCGTGCTCGACCTGGACGCCGGCTTCCCTTGTGGTAACATCGTCCGGAACGAACACATCGCCTGGGCGCTCGCAAGTCCCCCACCAGGCATCTACGAGGTGCGCGTCAGCTACTACGACAGCTGTGAAGCTCCCGAGACCAACTACGTCGTCAGCATCTACAACCATGGGCGCAGAACCACGTATTCCGGCACGTTCAGCGGGCCCGGCGGGGATTCCGCCCGCGGCACCGGCCGGGTAATCGCGCAGTTTGAGGTGCCGGGCGACGGTCCGCCGCCACGGCGGCCGAGCAGCCTCTCCAACACCTACCGCGGCAGCGGAGACCAGGTGTTCGTTCTCAATCCGGACGGGGAAGTTCTCGACGACACGGTCTTCTCGCTGGACCTGGGCGACTCATCGGCGGAGGTGTACGTAATCGCTACCGCCGGCAATCGCCACATGGAACACCGGGTCGAGATGCTCGATCGCCGGAAGGCCGCGGTTGAAGACCGGGCGGCCGTGCAGGACGGCCAACAGGCAGAATCGAGGCCGGCGGCGGACCAGGTGTCGGCGCGGTTGCAGTCGATTACGGCGTTCAACAACTTCAACGACGGCCCGCCCGCGTGGGAAGGCTCGGCCGACCCGGCCCGGGTTCAGGCGTTGCAGGCGCGGCCCGCGGTCGCGGCGGGCGATCGGCTCAGCGTTTACGAACCCGACGAAGAGGTCGTCCTGGCCTTTACCGTCCGCAGGGTCGTGACGGACGGCACCACGACCGCGGCGCTGTGGGTGGCCGACCAGGAATGGGAGCCGACCTGCGCCAGCCGGGGTGATTGCGTGACCCAGGAGATGGTGGACGCGGTCGCCGAGCGCTTCATCCGCCCCGGCGGAAACAACGACATCTACGACTGGGTCACCACCATCTTCGGGGATCCGTGGGGCACGCACAGCGTGCTGGGGCGGGACGGCCAGCCGATTCTGATTCCCGCAGACGCCGCCGACGAGATTCACATCTTCCTGTACGACATCGAGGGGGACGGGTACCCGACCGGACCGCGCATCGTCGGCTACTTCTGGCGCGCACACAACTTCCTGCGACAGCCGCCTCCGTCCATATACCAATACTCCCTTGAGCGGCTGGCGTTCTTCATGGACTCGCCGTGGCTGGCGACGGCCGAGGATGATACGTGGGAGATCACCGACCGCCGGCCGAGTGTGATCCTCGGCACCCTGGCCCACGAGTTCCAGCACATGATCCACTACTATCAGAAGCCGGTCGTCCGGAACGCCATCAGCGAGTCGTGGCTCAACGAACAGGCCTCCGAAGTGGCGCAGGATCTGGTCGCCGACAAGATGATGGTCGACGGACCGCGCGCGGTCGACTACGACGACCCCACCGCGGGCGAACCGGAGAACCGGCGGGAACGCCTCCCTGGCTACAACCTCTACAACGACATCCAGATCACAACCTGGGACGGCTACCTGGCCAACTACTCGATCAACTACGCGCTCGGCGCCTACCTGGCCCGCAACTACGGCGGCGCCGCGCTGTACAGGGACATCGTGCAGAGTGATCGGTCAGGGGTGGGTGCGATCGAAGGGGCGGTGCGCGCCCAGGGACACGACGAGTCGTTCCTGGAGTTGCTGACGAACTGGGCGGCGGCCAACCTGCTGTCGGACAACACCGACGCGCCCACCCCGTACCAGTACAACACCGGCACCTGGCGGACCTCCTACACCGGCGGCCTGGAGTTCCGGCTGGGGTCGATCAACCTGTACAACTACGCCTACGCGCCCGGCCGCCTGGCCCGGCCGGGTCCGTACCTGTACCCGCTGCCGGTGTTCAACAACCGTACGCAGCCTCCGCACTCCAACATGTACACCACGCTGGGGCGCCACAGCGGCACCCTCCGCCTGAGCGTCACCGCGGAGTCCGAGAACCGCATCACGGTGGTGGTCAAGGAGTGACGGGCGTCATGAGATGACGCAGGCGGGCGCGGTGCTGGCGCTGGCCGCCGGGGTGCTGCTGGCCTGCACCTCGTCGGCGGACCAGCCCGTCGCGCCGGCAGCGCCGGAACCGGAGGAGATGATCAGCATCACCGGCCGGGTGGTGGTGACCGGCTCGGATCCGCTCGTGATCCTGGTCATCGTCACCGGCGCGAACGAGCAATACGAACTGGTCGGCGAGCAGGCGGATCCGCTGTGGGACCTGCAGCAACTCCAGTTGACCGTGCGCGGCCGAGTGGTGCAGGAGGCGTCCGGCCCCGGCTTCCCCGCACAACTCGAAGTCGACTCCTACACCCTCGCCCGCGACCCCGGTTGACGGCGCCGCACCCGCGCAATCGGCTGACCGGATCACGGAATTCACCACGTTGGCGGTTTTGTGCTAAAGCTGAAGCACGTCCCAATGGCCGAAGTCGCCACGACCGCCGTTCCACGTAGTGCAAGGCCGCAGTCGCCGCGCGGCACCGCCGTGCAAACCTGGCGGCGACGATCCCAAACCCTCGGGCCCGTCCTCCTGGCAACGCTCGCCGCCCTGGCGGTTGCCGGCTGCCCCGCGGTGACGCCGACAACAGAGCCCGAATTCTCGGGTGAGACAAGTGGACTGAAATTCTCGTTCGCGGTCGATCGGGAGATCAGTCCGGTTGTCCTGCCGTCCGCGGTGGGCGGCAGCGGCCGGCTGACCTATTCGCTCGGTCCGGAGCTGCCGCCGGGACTGAACTTCGACGGCGAGACCCGTACGCTCAGCGGCACGCCGACCGTGGCCGGCTCCTATCGCACCACCTACGAGGCGCGGGATGTCGACGGCAAGTCGGCCGAGCTCACCGTGACGATTACGATCACCGTCGCACCCGAAGCGGACAGCAGGTCGATCGCGTCCTCGGTCGCGGTGGGCGATGCCGCCGGCGTGGCGAGATTCGCCGACCTGCCGGATCCGAACGGAGGACCTTCCGTACTGGTGTCGGGCAGCGTGGTATTCGCGGCCGGGGGAACGGTATTCCTCGACATCGAGCCCGAGCCCGGTGCCGCCGTCGACAAGCTGCTCGTGGCGGCCGGCGGGGACAGCGCCGGTTATTTCGAATTCGACGTGTCGGACGCCACCGCCCCGCACCGGCTGCGTGGACAGGTCCGGTTCGATGTCGATTCCGCAATCGACTCGGGTTGCGTGCCGGTAGCGGCGGTCGACGCCGGCGGCGCGGTCGGTCCCGTCACGTGCCACCGGATGTCGAATGCAGCCGTGGAGTTCGGCGAGGTGCAGGTCACCGTGTCGTGGGATTCGGATGCGGACCTCGATGTGCACGTAGTGGACGCCACCGGCGAGGAAATCTACTTCGGGCAACGAACGAGCGGGAGCGGCGGTGTGCTCGACTTCGACTCGCACTGCCGGCCCCCGCGCCCTCGCCCGTTCCGCAACGAACACGTCGCGTGGTCGCAAGGGACGGCCCCGGAAGGGGCCTACGCGGTGCGCGTGAACCATTGGGAAAACTGCGGCGCGGAGCAGACCAACTATGTCGTCAGCGTGTACAACCACGGCAGCGTCAGCTCCTTCTCCGGCACCTTCACCGGACCCGGTGATGGCGGCGGCACCGGCGACGGCAGGGAGATCACACGGTTCGAGGTGGGCGCCGGCCCGCCGCCGCCGCCGCGCACGAGGCGTGGCGATGCACGCTACCGCGGGCACGGGGATCAGGTGTTCGTCCTCAACCCGGACGGACAGCCGCTCGACGGCAAGATATACACGCTGGACCTGGGCGACGCCACGGCCGAGGTGTACGTGATCGCCACCAACACTGCGCACCACGACACCAATCCCGCGGTCGGGAGACTCGATCGACTGGAGGCCGCGGCCAAGGGGCTGCCGACGTCCTCCGCGCAGGACCACTATCAGCCGCCGCCGCGGCCGGCGTTAAGCGCACCGGTGCCGGAGCGAGCGTGGATCTCGGCGTTCAACAACACCCTGCCGCTGTTGGGCAGGACATCCGGTACGAGTGCGCGCCAGCGCGCGTGGTCGCAGACAGGAGTCGCGGAAGGCGACAGCTTTGCCTTCCACGATCGCGGCGCGGTCGGCACCCTGGCCGGAATCCCGGCTACCGCTCGTAGTGTGGTTGCGGACGGCTCCATGACGGTGACGTTGTGGGTGGCCGACGACGATTGGGGGGCAGGCTGCAGCGGCGCCGGACCCTGCGTAACCGGTGACATGGTCGACGCGATGGCTGACCGGTTCTTCCGCCCCGGCGCCGGCAACGACATCCACGACTGGATGACGGCGATCTACGGAGACCCGTGGGGTCCGCACTCCCATGCATCTCTCATTCCACCGGAGGCCGCGGGCCAGATCCACGTCCTGTTGTTCGACATCGACCGGGACGGCGCCCCGGGACCGGGAGAGTGCCGCATCACCGGGTTCTTCTCGAGCGCGCACAACTACCTGCGAGACCCCGGCCGCCCTACTACCAGCAGCTCCGCCGAGCGGCTGATCTTCTTCATGGATTCGGCGTTCTTCGCGATTCCCGAAGGTCCGACCTGGGAGGTGACCGACTACCGCCCGAGCCAAATCATCGGCACCCTGGCTCACGAGTTCCAGCACATGATCCACTTCTACCAGAAGCGGGTTGTGCGCGGCGCCGCCAGTCCGACGTGGCTCAACGAGATGGCGTCGGAAGTGGCGGAGGATCTGATCGCCGAACAGATGATGGTGAACGGTCCGCGCGCGGTCGCCTACGACGATCCCACCGCGGGCTCGCCGGGCATCCGTACCGGCCGTTTGCCGATCTACAACCTGTTCAACGACGTACCAGTGACCACGTGGCACGGCAGGATCGCCAACTACGCGATCAGCTACGCGATGGGCGCCTACCTGGCCCGCACCTACGGCGGCGCCGAACTGTTCAGCGAGATCGTGCAGAGCGACCAATCCGGCATCGTCGCGATCGAGGCGGCGCTGCAGGCGTTGGGCCATGACGTCTCGTTCGCGGAGGTGCTGGCCGACTGGGCCGTGGCCACCCTGCTGTCTGACAACACCGCGGCCCCGGCGCCGTACCGGTACAACCCGGGGACCTGGACCACCTCGCACGCCGGCGGCGAGGAGTTCCGGCTGGGATCGATCAACCTGTACAACTACCGGTACGACCCGCCGGACCCGGTGCCGGACTGCATAGGGCCGCAACTGCAGGGCCGCTCGTCCCAGGTTGGGCCCTACCTGCACTCCCTGCAGAGCCTCAGTGAGCGTACGCAACCGCCGCACTCCAATGCGTTCGCCACGCTCGGGCGCAACACCGGAACGGTGCGTCTGCTCGTGAGCGCGGAGTCGGAAAACCGCATCACGGTGGTGGTCAAGGAGTGATGCGTGCCGGATGATGCGCTGATGCCGGAATCCCCTGCCTGATATCGAATCATTTTACAATCTTTGGGTACAAATGGCGTAGGCCATTGATTATATCGTAAAGATTTGCAAATGATTCCGGTTTGGACCGGGCCGCCCTCTCACTGAACGACATCCCGCCGACACTCGCCGAGGAGGAGTTCTGGCGATTGCTCGGCCGGGTCGAGCACGAGCAACTCGACTTCAAGCGTGGCGTTTCAACGAACATTCGCGGCGCCGCCGTGCAACTCGTACGTCGCGTCGGCGCAGGCGCCGGTCCCGGTCCGGCCACCGCACGCGAACAATGTTCCGCACCGCTGACCGCCACGGTCGACTGCTGCCTGCGGTTCATAACCGACCATACGCGGCACGTCGAAGCCGTTACCGGATCGCGAAGAGAGACCCTGCCCGAGTATCCGCGGGCGGTGCTGCGGGAGGCTATCGTCAACGCATTGGCGCACCGCGACTGCGTACCGAGCACTACAGCCGCAATCCCCGCGTCATGCGGGTTCTGAGGACGCAGTCCCGCCTGCTGGAACCGCCGGTGTTCTCGGCTACCGACAGTTCGGTGACGGTGACGCTCTACAACCGCAATGTGGTCGATGTAGAGACTGACAGCGGAGGAACGCCGCCTGCTGGTCGCCGTCCGCCGCGCCGGCAGTGCGCTAGCACCACGCGACCTGCGCGCAGCCATGCCGGGGGCGAATACCAGCGAGCTACTCAGTCGGGCGCACGCCAAAGGATTGCTAGCACGCATCGGCAATCGAGGAGGCTCGCGCTACGTCCTCGCCAGCCGGATCGTGCAGCTCGCCGGCGGTACCCCGGCTGCGGCACGAGCAACATTGCACAAGCTCGTACAAGCCGGGCTGGTGGGTGCGGAGGGCAACACTCGGGCACGGCGATACCACGCCCGCTGAGGCCGCGCGGTCCACGGCGCGGTCCCTGCGTGCGCTATGGTTCGATCTGCGCCAGTGCGTCGGCCAGCGCGGGGTTCCGTGTTGGTGGCGGTTGACGCGGGGGGACGCGCGGCTACAACTTTGGCCCCGCAGCGCAGCATTGCACATGAAATTGGAGTTTCCGTGGGTCAATTGATCACCATGACCGAGTCCGGACTGCAGGTTCCGGATCATCCCCTCATCCCGTTCATCGAGGGAGACGGCACCGGGCCGGACATCTGGGCCGCCGCCGTGCGCATTTTCGACGCCGCCGTGGAGCAGGCGTACGGCGGCAAGCGCGCCGTGGACTGGGTGGAGGTCCTGGCGGGCCAGAAGGCGTTCGACCGCACCGGCAGTTGGCTGCCGGACGCCACCGAACAGGCGTTTCGCGACCACCTGATCGGCATCAAGGGGCCGCTCACCACGCCGGTGGGCGGCGGCATCCGCAGCCTCAACGTGGCGCTGCGCCAGCGGCTGGATCTGTACGTGTGCCTGCGCCCGGTCAGGTACTACCCCGGCGTGCCCTCCCCGGTGCGCCGCCCGGAGCTGGTCGACATGGTAGTGTTCCGCGAGAACACCGAGGATGTCTACGCCGGCTTCGAGGTGCGCGCCGGCAGTGCCGAGGCCGCCAAGCTGCTGCGCTTCCTCAAGGATGAGTTCGGCTGGGCGGTGCGCCCCGACTCCGGCATCGGCATCAAGCCGATCAGCCGCACCGGCACCGAGCGGCTGGTGCGCGCGGCGATCGAATACGCCATCGAGCACGACCGCCGCAGCGTCACCCTGGTGCACAAGGGCAATATCCAGAAGTTCACCGAGGGCGCGTTTCGGGAGTGGGGCTACCAGGTGGCGGCCGAGCACTTCCCAGACCAAACGGTCACTTGGGACGACATCGACGATGAGGTTCCGGCGGGCAAGGTCCTGATCAAGGACACCATCGCCGACATCTTCCTGCAGCAGGTGCTGACCCGTCCGACGGAGTTCGACGTGGTGGCGACCATGAATCTGAACGGCGACTACATCTCGGACGCGCTGGCGGCCCAGGTGGGCGGCATCGGCATCGCCCCCGGCGCCAACATCAACTACAAGACCGGCCACGCGGTGTTCGAGGCCACCCACGGCACCGCCCCCAAGTACGCCGGCAAGAACGTAATCAACCCCTCCTCGGTGATCCTGTCCGGGGTGATGATGTTCGAGTACCTCGGCTGGACCGAGGCGGCTCGGCTGATCGACGGCGCGCTCACGCGCACCATCGGCGAGCGCTACGTGACCTACGACTTCGCCCGCCTCATGGACGGCGCCACCCAGGTCGGCACCAGCGATTTTGCGGACCGCATCATCGCTCACCTGCGCGCTTCCGCCGCCGCCGCCTCGTAGGGCCGGCAGACTGCACTCTCGGGCAGGCGGGCGCGGGACCCGCGGCGGCAGGTTGAAACACGGTGCCGCGGCCTGGCTGCTGGCCGCATGGCTGGCAGCCGCGCTGGCCGTGCAGGCGCACGCTCAGGAGGCGGCGGCGGCGGACACGCAGCCGGCGTTCGAGCAGATCCTGCTGGCCGGCGAGTACCGCTACGCGCGCAGCCGCCGCGCCGGCGTGCACGTTTCGTTCGACCAGGGGCGCACCTGGCAGGCGCGCAGCACCGGCCTGCCGCACCGAGTGGTGTACCCGTTCCCGGACCCGCCGGAATTCGCCACCGTCACCTCCCTGGCCGCCGATCCGGCCAATCCGCAGCGGCTGGCCGCCACCACTGCGTCCGCCGTGTTCGTGAGCAGCAACGGCGGCATGGCGTGGCAGCCGGTGGCCACCGAACAGTTACACCCGCATGCCTACTTTACCAGCGTGGCGCTGTCGGCCCACGACCCCGCCGGCATGCTGCTCGGCACCTCCTTCCACGGCGTCTACGAAACCACCGACGGCGGCGCCCACTGGCACCATCTCACCCCCGCCATCCGCTTCCTGACCGAGCGCAATCTGTTCTACGAGGAGGTGGCCGGGCTGAGCTACGATCCGGCGGCGCCGCGCGCCATGGTGGTGCTGGCGGGCTTCGACGGCGGCGTGTTCTACGTGTCCAACCGCTTCGGCGAAGAGCGCCGAGCGGGCACCGGTTTGTTGCGCTATCCGGTACCGGCGATGGCGACCATACAGATTGGCTATGCTGCCACCGGCGACGGCTGGGAGCTGCACGCCGGCACGGTCGACGCGCGTTGGCGGCTCACCGCCGACGGCACCTGGTCCCCGATCGGCGCGGCCACACCGCGGCGGCGCGGCGTCCCGCTGCAACTGCCGGCACCCGCCCCCGCGCCGGTGGCAATCGAGGCGGCGCCCGCTGCCGAGCCGCCCCCGGAGACAGCGCCCGACTCCGACCAATCCGGCGCCCCGGCGCCCGCTGCCGACCCAGCCCCACAGACAGCGCCCGACTCCGACTCGCCCCGGCAACCGGCGACCGATGCCGAACAGTCCGAAGCGCCCGCGCAGACGGCGCCCGGCGGCCAGTCCGGCACGCCGCCGCCGGACTCCGGCGCGGCCAAGTTGCCGGAGTTCGCTTCCGGCCTGCCGCAGGCACCGCCGCGCGGCGCCGCCGCCGGCCAGAGTACCGCGCACCAGGCACCCGCGACCCAGCCCGGCGCCGCACGGTCCGCCACAGCACGGCCCGCCACCGAGCAGCCTGCCACTGCGCAGACGCCCGCGGCCGACACCGCCGCCGTGCAACCAGCCACGGCCCAGCCCGGCGCTACGCCGCCCGGCGCCGCGCCGCCGGGCTCGCAACCGGCGCTTGCGGCCGGCGAACCCGGGTGGATTCCCGGCCCCGGAGGCATGGCCACGGCGGCGCCGCACACACGGGCGGCGCTGCGCAACGGCATCTACGTGCGCGCGGACCGGGCGGCGGCGGCACTGCCGGAGTACCTCGACCTGCTCAACCGGCACGGCCTCGACTCGCTGGTCATCGACTTCAAGACCGACATCGGCAGCCTCAGCTACGACTCCGACCTGCCCCTGGCGCGGGCGATGGGCGCCGCGCCGGGCCCCATCAAGCTGGACCGGCTGATCGCCGAGGCGCACGCCGCCGGCATCTACGTCATTGCCCGCCTGGTGGTGTTCAAGGATCCCTTCCTGTACGACTGGGACAACCACCGCCTGGCGATCTGGGACGGCGAGCTCGGCGCACCGTGGCGCCACCTGGTGCCGGCCGGCGGCGACGATCCCGACGCCAAGAGGCAGCGCGAATACTGGGTCGATCCCTTCGCCCCGGAAGTGTGGCAGTACAACGTCGACGTGGCGGTGGAGCTGGCCGCGCGCGGGGTGGACGAGATTCAGTTCGACTACATCCGCTTTCCCTCCGACGGCCCGGTGGAGCGCGCCCGCTATCGCCACCGGCGTCCCGGCCAGCAGCGCATCGATGCCATCGAGTCGTTGCTGGCGCTGGCGCGGGAGCGTCTTGAGGTGCCGATCAGCACCGAC
Organism: Spirochaetia bacterium; assembly: GCA_965262935.1. Classification (GTDB taxonomy): domain Bacteria; phylum Spirochaetota; class Spirochaetia; order SZUA-6; family Bin103; genus Bin103. Next base: position 6,361,399 of record OZ253572.1, read on the forward strand.
CTGTTCGGGTTCAACTCCTGGTATCGCGCCGGCAACTTCATCGGCCAGGACATCGACGTGCTGTCCGAGTATGCCGACGCGATCAGCCCGATGTTCTATCCTTCCCACTTCCCGGGTCATTTCCTGAGTGACCGCAGCTATACCGAACGCGCCTACGCCATCTACGAAACCGGCGTGCGGCGCGCGCAGCGCCTGGTGCAGGGGCGGGCCCACATCCGGCCCTACGTGCAGGCGTTTCTGATCGGCCGCGAGCTGCGCATGGAGGAGGACGAGTACAGCCGCTACCTGACGCGCCAGCTCGACGGCAACCGGGCGGCCGCCGGCTCCGGGTTCACCCTCTGGAACGCGTCGAATCGATACTATATGGTCACCGAGCCGTTGCAACCCTACTTCGACACCCGAGGGGAGGAGACTCCATGACACAGCGAACCGTTGGCGCCCGACCGGTGTGGGCGGGCATCGCCTTGCTGCTCGGCGGCGCCTGCCTGCTGGCGAACTGCGCGAGCAGTCCCGACGACCTGAGCGACGAGATCACGCCCGCCGAGTATTTCCAGCGCGCCCAGGAGGCCAAGGCGGTCAACGACTTTGCCGGCGCCATGGCCTGGTACGAGGCATACCGCGAGCGCTACGCCGGCAATCCGACTCCCGGACAGCAGAATCTCCTGCTGTGGGCCGAATACGAGATGGCGTTCCTGCACCACAAGATGGGCGACGACCGCACCGCCGTGCGGCTGCTCGGCGAGCTGCTGGAACGCTACGAGACGCCGGAGGCTGCCACCTACGCACCGGCGCCGCGCATCCTGGCGCTGCGCGTCATCGAGGAACTGCAGCCCGGCGCCGCCCGTGCCGGGGAGGCTGGCGCCGCCAGTTGAAGCGGCGCCGCGCCGCGCCCCGTTGTTAGGGGCATGAGACTACTCGAATCGAAACGGCGGGAGTTCCCCATGCGGGCGCTGACGATGGCCGTCGCACTGTTGATTTGCCTGGGCTGCGAGCCGGTCGGCCACGCGCTCGAGGAAGAGGTCGACCTGCTGCCCCCGGTATTCCAGGGCATCGCCGCCACCGGCCCCAACACGGTCGCCGTGCACTTCGACGAACCGGTCACCGTGGCCGCCGATGCGGTGCGCATCGAGCCGCCGCTCACGGTGCGCGAGGTGCGCGAGGTGCGCAGCGACGCCGGTGACGGCGCAGGCGACAGCGACGGCGAAGCCGCCGCCGTGGTCGTTACCACCGAGCAGCCGTTCGCCGCCGGCAAGCGCTACACCCTGCACACCACCGCCCACGACGAACGCGGCAACAGCACCACCTTCGTGGCCGGGTTCTGGGGCTTCAACCCGCGCCCACCCGCGCTGGTGATCAACGAATTCACGCCGCAGGGCAACAAGAGGCGCCGCGACGCCATCGAACTGTACGTGACCGCGGGCGGCAACCTGGGCGGCGTGACACTGTACGACGGGGTGGCCGGCGACTACCGCGACCACGTGGTGCTGCCGGTGATCGAAGTAGCGGCCGGCGACTTCATCGTGATCCACGCCACCACCGACGGCCTCGGCGAGGACGAGGTGGACGGACCCGACAGCTCGGGCCACGCACAGGCGGTAGCGGGCGCGTGGGACTTCTGGCTGGCGGAGGGCGGCGGCTTGTCGGGCAACAACGGCGTGATCACGGTGTACGCGGCGCCGGACGGTGCGCTGATCGACGGCGTGATCTACAGCAACCGCACCTCGGAATCGGACGGCCGCTACCGCGGTTTCGGCAGCAAGGCCACCATGGCGCGCGCCGACACGCTGGCGCAACTGGGCGGCTGGCAGTACGCCGGCGAACTGATCGCCCCCGAAGACGCAATCAGCTCGGCTGCAACCACCTCCACCCGTTCCCTGAACCGGGACAGCTCCGCCACCGACACCGACCACGCCGCCGACTGGCACACCGTGCCGACCCGCGGCGCCACCTTCGGCGCCGCCAACAGCGACGCCGTGCACGACGGTTGAAACACAGCGTGCTCACGTGACACCCATACTCCGCTGTACGTGGTGTCGGAAACAGGCGCGGGGTTGCCGTCGCGTCCGGTACGTGGTAGACGGTAGCATCTGGCTTAGGCCCGCATGGAGAGAGGCGCCCCGCCGACGCCGTGGCGCATGTGCTGCAGGCGTCACGGACGCCTGCGCCTATGTTGGTAGAGTATTGATTCGAACATGATCGTTACGGGAGGGGAACCCCATCGCGAACTCCCAGTCTCCTGACATCGCGAGTTCGCAGAGGAACCAGTTTCCACGGTTGCATCAAGAGTACTCCGACGCGATCCTACGCAGCGAGCCATCCGGTTATTACAACTGTCATGGGTTGGTTTTTGCATCTCGACGCGCTGAGATAACAGAACCTAAAGAAGTAATAAGGATACTAAATGAGGATTGCTACGTTGAGATTCAACCACGCAAGGTACTACCTGGTGATATCATCCTGTACTTTTCTTCCGATGGAGACATAGAGCACTCTGGAATTGTCGTTTCGAAGCCAGAAGCACGCTTCTATTACGTCCCCGAGGTAGTGAGCAAATGGGGAGCATGGCGGGAAGTCATTCATCAGGCAACCCGATGTCCGTATTCTTTCGAGAGACTTAGGTATTTTCGGGTGACACAATGATTGATGTATTGGAGAAGCGTACCGAATCACTAGCCGAGATCTTAGTCGTCTCGAACACACCGGTTTACTTGTTCAAGCACCTTAGGAATGCTCTACAGAACGTTGCCAGGAGAGTTCCTCTTGAGCGCATTGTCACCGAGTTGCGTCAAGTACTGTCTGACGGTCAGATCCAAGATATCCGCAGCGCAATATACGCATACGCGTTGTTTACGCTAATGACTTACTGGGAATATCAAGACGTTAGCCCCGAACTTGGCTGGATACGGGAGAGTGGGCTTCGCTGGATACGGGAGATTGTGGGTTACTATGAAAGGTCATTCTCGGTAATCTCAGAATCAATCGAATTCCCAGCGATAGAACACCAGCCAGAGCTTGGAGAGGGACCATACACGACGCTATCGTCAGCAGGCAACAATGCCGGACCCACCGTAACGATCGAGCACGCATGACTTCACTCCTCTTTGTGGTGTCGGAAGGTGCATCCGTAGATCGAAATAGCAATGCGCTCTCAATTTTCAACATGATGGAAGAGATCAATCCGGTCGGGTTGCCGTTGATCATTCCGACGCTCGTCGTCATTCAAGTCGTGGAACGAGAGGATTCCGATCCGGATGAACTAAGGGGGCACCTTACAATCACGAACAACGAGCGCAGCCCGAATGGATTCCCATCAGATATTCTCTTTCATGGGAACAGACGCGCACGACTGACTGTTCGGATAAACGGCTTGCCGGTGCATGAGGCGGGAACGTTGGTTTTCAGATACACTGCCGGCGCATTCTTGGACTGTCAGTTGACCCTTGTTGTGTCGGAGCCCAAGTCAACGGGCGATTCGTGAGCGTTAAGGTTAAGCAATTCGGCCGCCAGCGGCGTGACATGGGCGTCGCCAGACGCTTGGCGCTGGAGTGGAGATAGCCATGTCGGAGCGGTTCACGCGGTGGGATGTCACCGAGCATCTGCATACCAAGAAGGACGTACGCCTGTATCTCGCCGCGTGCGCGGAGGATGATCCGGGCGATGGCAGCCTGATCCGTGCCGCTCTGAACGACATCGCCAGGGCCCAGAACATGAGCCGGCTGGCACGTGACCGCGAGGGGCTCTACAAGGCACTGTCGGACAGCGGAAACCCAAGCTTTGCCACCGTGATGCGGATTACCCGCGCGCTCGGAATGCACCTGAAGATCACGGTGTAGCGCGTACTCTCGACTACAGGTGATCTGGGATTACACGTAATCCTTGAACAGGCTCTCGATGGTCTCGCGGGGGACAGCGCCGACCTGCTGGCCGACCACGTTGCCGTCCTTGAACAACAGCAGCGTGGGGATGCTGACGATGTTGTACTTCTGCGCGATCTCGCCGGCGTCGTCCACGTTGACCTTGGCGATCTTGAGCCGGCCGGCGTAGTCCTGGGAGATCTGGTCCAGTACCGGCGCGACCATCTTGCACGGCATGCACCACTCGGCCCAGAAATCCACCACCACGGGGGTGTCGGACTCAATGACCTCGGCGGTGAAGTTGTCCTGATCGATCGTTACTGTGGCTGACATGATGGATGACAGTATACTGCCTGCGCGCCGCGTTAGGCCAACAGCTCGGCCATCGCCGCCGCCATCACGGGGCGCGGATCGGCACCGCCCGCGCGCCGCAGCAACTCCACGAACCAGGTGCCCACCACGACGTAGTCGACGTAGGGGGTGAGCGCGATCACCTGTTCGCGGCTGCGAATCCCGAACCCCGCCATCGGCTTGCCGCCGAGCTCGCCGATGCGGCGCAGGAACGCCAGGTTGTCGGCGCCGATCTCGGTGTAGCTGCCGGTAATGCCCTTGCGCAACGCCGCGTACACCCAGTCGGTGTCGGTGCCGGCGACGATGGCCGCCAGGCGCTCGGGCAGCGTGCTCGGCACCACCACCGGGATCACCGCCACGCCGGCCGCCTTGCCGGCCGCGTACAGGCCCTCGTCGTAGTCGGGCGGCAGGTCGGGGGCGATGATGGCGTTGGCGCCGGCGTCGCGGCAGCGCTGCACGAAGCGGCCGACGCCGTTCTGGAAGATCGGGTTGGCGTAGCTCATCACGGCGATCGGCACGCCGGTGCAGGCGCGCAACGCCGCCACCAGGGCGAACCCGCGCTCCTGCGTGAAGCCGGCGCCGAGCGCCTCGTCGCAGGCCACCTGGATGTGCGGCCCGTCGGCGGTCGGATCGCTGAACGGGAACTGCACCTCCAGGTACGCCGCGCCGCCGTCCACCAGTCCCTTGCCCACCTCCAGCGACGCCTCCCAACTCGGGAACGACGCCACCAGGTGGGTCATGATGCGCGCTGCCCGCTCGCCGCTCATGACGTTGCCTGCGCCGCCTCGGCGGGCGCCGTTGCGTCCTCGGAAGGCGCCGCCGCTTCCGCCGCTGGCGCCAGCGAGGCGGCCTCCCGCTCCAGGAACTCGCGCCAGCGCACCGGATCGAGCTCGCGCGCCAGGATGAACAGGTCCTTGTCGCCGCGGCCCGACATGTTCACCACCAGGTGCTGATCCGGGCGCCGGCGGCGCGCCTCGGCCAGCGCCACCGCGCCGGCATGCGCCGACTCCAGGGCCATCACGATGCCCTCGTTGCGGGCGAACTGCTGCACCGCGTCCAGCGCCTCGGCGTCGGAGGCGGTAGTGAACCGCACCCGCCCGGTGCGCCCGAGCTCGGCGAGCTGCGGACCCACGCCGGGGTAGTCGAGCCCGGCGGACACCGAGTGGGTCTCCGAGATCTGCCCGTCGGCGGTGGTCAGGAACAGCGACTTGTAACCGTGCGCGATCGCCGGCACGCCGTGGCCGCTCATGCGCGAGGCGTGCTGCCCAGGCTCCAGGCGCCGGCCGCCCGCCTCCACGCCGATCAGTTCCGGCCGCTCCGCCTCCAGGTGCGGGGCAAACATGCCCAGGGAGTTGGAGCCGCCGCCGACGCAGGCGATCAGCGCGGCCGGCTCGATGCCCGCCGCCCGGCACTGGCTCACCACCTCGCGGCCCACCACCGTCTGGAACTCGCGCACCATGGCCGGATAGGGCGACGGGCCGAGCGCCGAGCCGATCACATAGTAGGTGTCGGCAAACGAACCGGCCCAGTCGCGCAGCGCCTCGTTGACGGCGTCCTTCAAGGTGCGCGAGCCGCTGTCCACCTGCGCCACCTCGGCGCCGAACAGCTCCATCCAGAACACGTTGGGCTTCTGCCGGCGCATGTCCACCGCGCCCATGTAGACCCGGCACGGCAGGCCCAGCTTGGCGCACATCGCCGCCGTGGCGAGCCCGTGCTGGCCGGCGCCGGTCTCGGCGATGACGCGCGTCTTGCCCATGCGCTTGGCGAGCAGGCATTGGCCGACCACGTGGTTGATCTTGTGGGCGCCGGTGTTGGCCAGCCCCTCCAGCTTGACGTGGATCTGCGCGCCGCCGCACTTGGCGCTCAGGTTGGCGGCGTGCATCAGCGGCGTCGGGCGCCCGGTAAAGGTGGCGGCCACCCGGTCCAGCTCGGCGCGGAACGCGGGGTCCGCGATGGCGGCGCGGTAGGCGGCTTCCAGCTCGTCGAGCGGGGTGCGCAGCACTTCCGCGGCATAGCGGCCGCCGAACTCGCCGAAGTAGTCCTGATAGGTGTTCATGCGGTACTCCCTGTGGTTCTCCGTGCGGGACAGGATTGCGGTGCGGCGCCGGCGGGTCCGGCGCCGTGCACCTGGCGGAAAAAGGCGCGCAGCTTGTCGTGGTCCTTGCGCCCCGGCTCCGCTTCCAGCCGGGTGGAGGCGTCGATCAACTCCGGCGCGTGGTCGCGGATCACGGCGGCCACGTTGTCGGGGCCGATGCCGCCGGCCAGCCACAGCGGGCGCGCGCCCTCGCGCGCCGCGCGCCGCGCCAGCAGGTCGCCCGCCACGCGCTGCCCGGTGCCGCCGCGCGCGGCCGGCGAGAAGGCGTCGAGCAGCACGCGCGGGCAGCGGTAGCCGCGCTCGGCGACCAGGTCGGCGGGCGCGCCGACGCGCAGCGCCTTGTAGTAGGGGAAAGCGATCCGGTAGCACTCGTCGGGCGCCTCGTCGCCGTGCAGTTGCAGCGCATCCAGGCAGCCGTCGCGCAGCAGCGGCAGCGCCTCCGCTACGTCGTTCACCACCACGCCCACCTTGAGCACCGGCAGGTCGGCGAGCTCGCGAATCGCCTCCGGGCGGGCGCGGCGCGGCGACGGGGCCAGGATGAAGCCGAGCAGGTCGGCGCCGAGCGCCACCGCGGTCTCGGCGTCGGCGCGGTTGGTGATGCCGCACACCTTTACCAATGGGCGCCCGCTGCCGGCCAGCCGGTGGCGGGCGGCAAACACGCGCGCCCAGAACGGCGCCCGCGCGCCGGCCGGCGCGTCCAGCACGGCGAGCAGTTCGGCCACCAGTTCCGGGCGGCGCACCACCGCCTCTCCCACCAGCACGCCGTCGAACCCCGCGGAGCGCGCGAACGCGGCGTCCTCGGCGCAGTGGATGCCCGACTCGAACAGCAAGGTGGTAGGCCAGTCCACCGCCGGCCGCAACCGCGCCGGCAGCGTGGTGTCCACCTCGAAGGTGGTCAGGTCGCGGCTGTTGATGCCGGTCAGCAGCGGGCGCACGGCGCGCGCCTGGGCCAGGTCGGCGGCGTCGTGCACCTCCACCAGCGGCGTCATGCCGAGCGCCAGCGCGTGCCGGTACAGGCGCCCCAGCTCATCGGCGCTCAGGCAGGCGGCCAACAGCAGCACGGCGTCGGCGCCGGCGCGGTGGGACACTTCCAGATCGCGCTCATCGAGCAGGAAGTCCTTGCGCAGCACACTCAGGTGCGGGCACGCCGCCTTGACCGCGATCAGGTCGGCCAGGGCGCCGCCGAAGTGGTCCGGCTCGGTGAGCACCGACACCGCACGCACCCCGGCCGCGGCATAGCGGCGCGCCTGCTCCACCGCGTCCAGCCCCGGCGCGATGGCCCCGCGCGACGGCGACCGCCGCTTGATCTCGCAGATCAGCAGCGGCGCCGTGCCCGCGCCGCCGCTCGAGGATGCCGGCCCCCACGCACCGCGCGTGCCTCGATTTCCATCGCCTGCCGTGTCGTACGGCGACCCCCCCGCCGCCCCGGGCGCCGGCTCCGCTCTGCCGATCCCGGCGCCACCGGCACTTCCGCCGCCCCCCGCATCGCGCGGCGGCTGCGCCGGCTCGCCGAGCAGCGGCACCAGAGGCTGCGGGCGCCTGCGCGGCACCGCCTCGCCCAGTTCCGCGCCCTCCGTCGCGACGCGCCTGCGCCGTCCAGCCACGATCTCGTTCAGATACGCCACGGCAGCCCCTCCGCGAGGCTCCGGCGGCTCCGGATCCACTCTTTCAACTCTACTTCCCCGTGGCCTGATTTCTGCTCCGCGACCGCCGGATCAACAGCGAGATTATATTCGTTTCGTTCACCGATTGCGGCGCTACCGAGGGAAATTGCGGCTTGGTGGTGGCCCGACGTTGCAAGACCGACTAGTCGGCTAGTCTGGTTCCTTTTGTGATTACCTTGGGGATCTACGAAACGAAAACGAAGCTGTCCGAGATATGCGAACAGGTCGCGCAGACCGGTGAGCCGGTCGTCGTCACCAGGCGCGGGGTTCCATTGGTGCAGATCGATCCCGTGGAGCCGGTGGTCGGCACCGGATCGAAGATCTGGGGGTTGAGGGACCGATTCGTCGCGGAGCACGGCGAACTGCAGGTTGATATCGAGCTGCCGCCAAGAACCGTAGAGCGCCGCGAGAGCCCGTTCTGAGCCGGGATGCCGATCACCCAATAGCAGGCCTGCCGGTCGAGGACTGGAGCCGGGATCCTTAGCCCGCATGAGTAGCAGAACCCTCCGGCGGCGCGGCGAGCAGGTCGGCGGTGGCGGCCACCACCTCGTCCAGCTTGGCGGCCGCGCTGCCGTCCGCCAGCACGGTGCACGCGCGCCGGTAGCCGGCGGCGATGTCCGGCGCCGCCCCCGCCACGTACAGCGCGGCCCCGGCGTTCACGGCCACCGCGTCGCGCAGCGCCGGCCGCCCGCCGCCGCCGAGCAGCGCGCGCGCCAGCGCGGCGTTGTGCGCGGCGTCGCCGCCCTTCAACTCGTCCAGCGCTGCCGGCGCGATGCCGCACGACGCCGGATCGAACTCGCTCACCCGGCACTCGTCATCCGCGCCGATCTCCACCATCCGGGTCGGCCCGGTCACCGACACTTCGTCCTGGCCATCGGCGCCGTGCACTACCAGCACGCGCCGTACCCCCAGCAGGCGCGCCGCGCGCGCCATCGGTTCGCACAGCGCCCCGTCGTACACGCCGATGAGTTGGAACTCCGCCGCCGCCGGGTTGACCAGCGGCCCGAGCAGGTTGAGCACCGTCTTGATGCCCAGTTCGGCGCGCACGCCGGCGGCGTGGCGCATGGCGCCGTGATAGGTAGGCGCAAACAGAAACGCGAACCCGGTGCGCTGCAACACAGCGGCCGCCTGCGCCGGCGACAGGCCGGTATCGACGCCGAGCGCGGCGAACAAGTCGGCGCTGCCGGTCGGCGAGCTCACGCCGCGGTTGCCGTGCTTGGCGACCGCTACCCCGCAGCCCGCCACCACCAGCGCGGCCAGCGAGGAGATATTGAACGTGGCCAGCCCGTCGCCGCCGGTGCCGCAGGTGTCCACCACGGCGCCGCCGTCCGCCGGCCGCTGCAGCGGCTGCTTCTTGCGCGCCAGCACGGCCGCGAAGCCGGCGATCTCCTCCGCGGTGTAGCCCTTGACGCCCAGCGCCACCAGAATGGCCGCGAGCTGGCTGGCTGGCAGCCGGCCCTCGGTTATCTCGTCCATCAGCTCGGCCGCCTGCTCCATGGCCAGCGGCGCGCCGGCCATCACCCGCTCCAGCAGCGGCCGGAACACGAACGGCTCACGCCGGTAGTCGAGGAAGTTGGCCAGGATGCGCATGCCCATGTCGGAGGCGATCGACTCGGGGTGGAACTGCACCCCCTCCACCACCCACTCGCGGTGGCGAATACCCATCACCTCGCCATCGGGGGAGGTGGCGGTTACCTCGAACCCCTCCGGCAGGGTGTCGGCCTGCACCACCAGCGAGTGGTAGCGGGTGAACACCGACGGCGACGGCACGCCGCGGAACAGGCCGCGCCCGTCCAGGCTGATGGTGTCGGTCTTGCCGTGCACGATGTTGCGGGCGCCGACGATGGTGCCGCCGAACGCCTGCCCGATCGCCTGATGCCCCAGGCACACGCCCAACAGCGGCGTGCTGCCGGCGAAGTGGCGCACCGTCTCCACCGACACCCCGGCATCCTCCGGCCGCCCCGGCCCCGGCGAGATGATGATGCCCCGCGGAGCGAGCGCCTCCAGCTCCGCCACCGTCACGCGGTCGTTGCGGAACACGCGCACCTCCTCGTCGGTGAGCGCGGACACGTATTGAAACAGGTTGTAGGTGAACGAATCGTAGTTGTCGATGATGACGTACATTGAATAGCGCCTCCCTGAACCCTAGAGCTGCACGCCGACCGCGGCGGCGAGCGCGCGCAGCTTGTTCTGCGTCTCCTCGTACTCGCTCTGCGGCACCGAGTCGTACACCACGCCGGCGCCCGCGTGCAGCACCAGCCGGTTGCCCTTCTTGACCGCCGAGCGGATCGAAATGCAGGAGTCCAGCATCCCGTTCGGCTCCATGTAGCCCACGATGCCGGCGTAGAAGCCGCGCGTCTCGCTCTCCAGGGCGTCGAGGGTCTCCATCGCCTGGATCTTGGGCGCGCCCGACACCGTGCCGGCGGGAAACGTCGCACGCACCGCGTCGGCGCCGGTCAGCCCGGGCCGCAGGTCCGCCTCCACCTGCGAGACGATGTGCATGACGTGCGAGTAGCGCTCGATCACGTTGCGCTCGGTCATCTCCACGGTGCCCGCCTGCGCCACCCGGCCCAGGTCGTTGCGCGCCAGGTCGACCAGCATCAGGTGCTCGGCCAACTCCTTCTCGTCCGACAGCAGATCCTCCTGCAGCGCAACATCCTCGCGGTGATCCTTGCCGCGCCGCCGGGTGCCCGCGATCGGGCGCATCATCGCCCGCCTGCCGGTCACCTTCACGTGCACCTCCGGCGACGCCCCGAACAACTGGAAGTCGCCGTAGTCGAGGTAGAACATGTACGGCGACGGGTTGGCCGAGCGCAGGCTGCGGTACGCTTCCAGCGCCGCCAACTCGGTCTCGATCACCAGCCGCCGCGACAGCACCGCCTGGAACAGGTTGCCCTTGATGATCTCGCCGCGCAGGAACTCCACCCCGTCCAGGTACCACTCCTCGTCGCCGGAACCGCACACCTTGGCGTCCGGGTGCGAGCGCGAGGCGGCCATGAAGTTGAAGTCCAGGTCGTCGATGCGGCGCTCGGTCTCGTCGAGCGCCTGCTCCAGGTCGATGCGGTGTTCGCGGTAGTTCACCCCCACCAGGGTCAGCGAGTCGGTGTAGTGGTCGAACACCACGAACACGTGGCCGAACACGAAGTAGGCGTCGGGCAGGTCGAGCGAGTCGGCCTTGCGCTGCAGGCGCACCGTATCGAACTTGGCCGCGTACTCGTAGGACAGGTAGCCGACGCCCCCGGCCGGAAACGGAAACGGATGCGCCTCCTCGGTGTGCTGGTCGGCGAAGTAGCGCAGCACGTCGAGAATGTCGCGCCCGCTGCTGTTCAGCCGGAAGCGCCGCCCGGCGCGGGACATGGTGATGGCCCCCTGGCGCTCCTGGATGGTGAACGCCGGCTGCAGCAGCAGGATGCTGTAGCGCTCGCGGCCGCGGTGGAAGGAGGCGGACTCCAGCAGCACCCTGGCGTTCAGCTTGCGCGCCAAGGTGTAGGGCGTGAATCGCTCGCCCGGAATGGTCCGTAGCAGGACATTTGCGGTGCTCATGATGCTCCTCTTCGGTTCGTTCGCCGGGCGGGCTGCCGGGGGAGCGGACTTCAGAGCCGACGGCTCAAAAAAGAAAGAGCCGCCGGCCCTGGTCAACTCCTGCAACCAGAACCCGCGGCTCCCGGGCGCAACGCGCCCGTTGACGTGGCGTCCCGGTTATCCCGAGACCCACCACCATAGATGGCTTGCCGTCGCCGTAGTCATAGCGCACAACGTAACCGCCTCTCCGCCACACGTCAACCCCGCGATTGCCGGTTCGGCGGGGTTGCACACGCCGACCTCCCTACGAACGGGGTCCGGTGTGGGCGCGCGACTGTTCGCGGGACTGCACATCCACGCCGGCCACGACTGGTTCCAGACCGGATACCTGACCATCACCGCGGAAGAGCGGCTGGGCGGCAAGGTGCTGTATCGGCTCGGCTATCCCAACCGGGAGGTGCGGCAGAGTCTGAACGATCATCTCTTGCGCCACCTGGTGCAGGACACGGCGCAGCAGACCGCCAACAGCATCCGCTTGGCGCGCCTGCTGGAGGCGCACGACTGCGCCGGCCTCAAAACACTGTTCCACGCCTTCTTCGCGAGCATTCCGTACCAGTGGTACACCAACAACCACATCGCCGACGCGCAGCCGGATGCCGAGCAGGTGCTCCTGGCCAGCCGGGCGCTGAGCATGCAGGTGGACGAGGACGGCATGGTGGTGCTGCGCGGGCGGCTGCCGCCGGAGGTGGGCGCGCTGCTGCTGCGCGCCGTGGAGGCGGCAATGCAGCAGGTGCCGGCGAGCGCGGACGGCGGCGAGCCCACGACCGCGCAGCGGCGTGCCGACGCGCTGGGGCTGGTGGCCGAGAGTGCGCTGGCCGGCGGGCTCGATCCGGGCAACCCCGCCGACCGCTTCCAGGTAACCGTACACGTGCAAGCGGACGCCCTTCCCGCCCGCGACCCGGCCGACGCAGCGCCGCACGTTGCCGCGGAAACGCGCGAACTCAGCCTGACGCCGTCGGAGCCGGTCGCGCACACCGCGAACCTTGGCGCGGAGCAGGCGACGATTGCCGCGCCTCACATTTCCGCGGAAACGTTCGAGGTCAGCGAAGCGGCTTTGAACGTGTGGCTCTGGAAACAGACCTGGACGCCGGCTTGGCCGTGATCGAGCAGGCGGGCGGCCTCCACCTGGGCAAGGAGGCGGCCCGCCGCGTGGCCTGCGATGCCGGCATCGTGGTGCTGCGCCACGCCGCTGGCGGCGAGGTCCTGGATGTCGGGCGCAGGACCCGCACCGTCCCCAGCGCCATGCGCCGCGCCCTGCTCAGCCGGGACCACGGCCAGTGCCAGTTTCCCGGCTGCGACTCGCGCCACTGCGATGCCCATCACGTCGAGCACTGGGCGGACGGCGGGGAGACCCGCCTGCAGAACTTGGTTCTGGCGTGCCGGTTTCACCACCGCGCGCTGCACGAAGGGGGCTTGCGGGTGGTTCCGGCTGACGCGGATGGCCAGTTCCGGTTCCTGCGCCCGGACGGCACGCCGCTGCCGGCAGAGCCGCCGGCGGCAGGCTGGGCAGGGGCGCCGCTGGCGCCGACGGACGCACGGCTGACGGCAGCCGGCATCGGCCCGCACACCGCCACGCCCGAGTGGTACGGGGAGTCGCTCGACCTGACGGCGGCGCTGGACGTGCTGTGGGAGCCGCCGGGCGCGGTCGAGCAGCGGCCAACACCAAGCGTCCATCATCGGTTTGACTCCGCTGGCGCGCCCACATGACCGGCCCCTCACCGCCTTCGAGACAGCCGACGCCTGAGGGGCGGCAACGGCGGCCCGGCCGAGCGCCGCCGTCAGCGCGGCAGGGCGCGGCCCGGCACCAGTTCGCGCAGGAAGCGGTCTACCGGCATGCACCTCACCCCGTCCCGCTCCAGGGTCTCGCTGCCCCGGTACAGCAGCAGCGGCGTCGCTTCCGGGTAGTCGCGGTGGAACGTCTTGATGCCGCGCAGGTCGGCGGGCCGCAGCGAGCGGCCGTTCTTGACCTCGATGGCATGGAATCCATCCGCCCCGTACAGCACGAAATCCACCTCCGACCCACCGCGCGTGCGCCAGAAGAACACCCGGCAGTCGGCGTTGCCGTAGCCGATCCATGCCCGCAGGTGCTGCAGCACCAAGCCTTCGAGCGCGGCCCCGTCGATCTCCGCCCCCGCATCGAGCAGCCCGGCGGGCCGCAGCGAGCGGAACACGCCGCAGTCGAAGAAGTAGAACTTGCCATGCGCCACCACGGCGCGCTTGGCGCGGCGCCGGAACACCGGAATACGCGTGGCGATCAGCAGATCCTCCAGGATGCCGAGGTACGACTCCACCGTGTTGCGGCTCGCCACGCACTCGCGCGCGATCTCCGTCACGTTCAGAAGCTGCGCGTGCGAGAACGACGCCACTTCCAGAAACCGGCTGAAGTCATCCAGGCGCCGCACCAGCCCCTCCGCCTTCACCTCCTGTTGCAGGTACAGGTCGATGTAGCCGCGCAGGGTTCGGTCCGGCGCCTCGGCCATCACCACCAGCGGCACCAATCCCACCCGCAACGCCGCCGCCAGGTCGAAACCGTCGCCCAGCTCGGCGGCCATGAACGGATGCATCGAGCACAGCAGCGCCCGCCCGGCCAGCAGATCCACCCCCTCCCGGCGCAGCTTGCGCGCGCTCGAACCGGTCAGCACGAACCGCCTCGACTTGTCGAGCTCGATGTGCCGGTGCACCATCGGCAGCAGCTCCGGCACGCGCTGAATCTCGTCGATCACCACCGTACGGCGGCCGTCATGCGCCGCGAGGAATTCCGTCAGCCGTTCCGGCCTCGTGTAGTAGGTGCGTTCGGTCTCCGCATCGAGCAGATCGATCCAGGCCGCATCCGGATAGCGCGCCCGCAGCCAGGTCGACTTGCCGGTGCCGCGTGGGCCGAACAGGAAGTAGCTGCCCGCATGATCATCGAAAAATCTCGGCACATTCGCCATATCAGGTCGCAATATCTCATCTACACTACAAAATTGCTACCTGTCCCGGGACAGCCCGAGGGGATGGGACGGCGTCGCGGCGATGAGATCGGCATTCCGGCCCGCCGGGTCAGCGCACCGGGCCGCTTGCGCCGTCTGCTGCAGAAACTGCACCGGCAGACAGGGCAACCGGCCGCTCGTGAACTTCGGTCCCGCGGCGGTTTGACCCCGGTTTGACTCCGCTGTAGCGCCCGCGTTACGATTTGAGCGATGCCCGACCAGGAACCGACACTGCGAGAGGTACTCGCCCGAATAGACGCACTCGGCGCTCGGCTCGATGCACGGATAGACGGACTCGGCGCTCAGCTTGATACGAGGATGGATGAGCTGCGCGAAGAGTTGGAGACCCTTGGCCGCGAGACCCGCCGTGAGTTGCACGATCTCCCGGCGCAAGTGGTGGGTGGTGTATTGTCGGGGTTCGAGCAATCAGCCTACGTCGGAGATCTGCGCAACCTGAAGGCGGACGTTGCCGAACTCAAGCGAGCATCCGGCGAGTAGCTCCATGGCGAATCTCCGCCAACGCCAGGCCCACCAATGGGCCTGCATGCGCGTCGTGGGTTCCACTCGGAAGAGGACGTAGGCGGCGAGACGGTGTATCGACTGGGATATCCGAATCGCGAAGTTCGCGGTGGAGGAATCGAGCAGCCACGGGCGCCTGGACATGGCGGTACGCGCCGCCGGCCATTGTCTACCTGTTCAAATTCAAGGTCGCCGAGATGGCGCCCCCCGGTTCGGCCCTCGCCCAGTTGCAGGAGCGCCGCTACGCCGACAAGCACCGCGCCACCGGCGAGCCGATTCACCTCATCGGCGTCGAGTTCAGCCGCACCACCCGCAACCTCACCGCCTTCGAGGTAGCCGACGCCTGACGGCCGCCACCGGCCGCCCGGACGAGTCCGGGTTTCGCGCACCGCGCGGCGCGGCACAACGTCGCGGCCTCCGAGGCTGCCTGCGCGGACTTGACCCTCCCGGGAGTCGCTGGCGCGCGCCTGACGCAACAGTGCCTCCAGTTCCGCCACGCGAGTTTCCGCCGCACGGCGCGCAGCCGCTTCTATCGCGAGGCGAGTCTCCACATCCCGCCGCGCCTGTTGCTCCTCCTCGGCTCGCCGCTGCGCCGTGTCCGGCGTCCGGCAATTTCCCGGGGCTACTAGCCCAACTTGAGCACTTTTCGGGGTGATGAGCAGGTTTCGGGGATGATAGCGGACCCGGACCGATGGTGTCGCGCGCCCACCTGCGCCTGCTCGGCTTGGATTCGGCTCCCGCCTATCGCCTGTACCTGTCGCTTTGCTGGTTGTGGGACCGCCACGGCACCGCTGGCGGGCGGCTGATCGGCGCCGACCCGCCGATACGGAAGGGGCAGGTAGAGGGTGTCAACGTCGGCGGGCACTTGGTCAACCCGGTGGCGCTGCACCGCTACCCGGCGCTTTCGCCTGACCATCTGGCGCAGATGGCCTATGCGACTGCCGACTTGGCCGCCGAAGGTAGCAGTACGCGGCGCACACAACGGCAGCAAGCGCGTGAAGCGCTGGACCGAGTCGCGGACCAGACCGGCGCCGTGGTGGTGCCGGCGCCCGGCGCGGCTGGGACGACCTATCGCGCAACCTGGGCAGCACCTAACCACGGCGGGGCGCTCACGCCGTCCCGCATGGCACACATGGTCACTGTCACGGGTAACTCCTCAAACGAGCGTGCTCCCGTTCGATCATCAGCATGCGCTCGGCCCGGTTCAGCGCCCGAGCCCTCGTGATAAAAAATCGCGTTCCACCGTCAGCTCCGCGATCTTGGCATGCAAGTCATGTATGGTCGCGTCGTGGTCCTTCTGCCGGCGGTTGGACGCGCCGGCGAACAATTCCTGCAGACCGGCCTGCGCCTGCCGCTTCCAATCGCTCACCTGATTCGGATGAACTTCGTGCTTGGCTGCGATCGCCTGGATCGTGCGGTCTCCGCGAAGTGCTTCCATCGCCACCTTGGCTTTGAACTGAGCTGTGAATCGACGCCGTGTCGTCGCCATTCCCGTTGGCCCTCCTCATAGCCTGGAATACACCTTATCATGCAGTCCGTTTTTCCGGGACCAGCTCACTTGATGGTGGATGGGCCGTGGCAGTCCACACTTGGCAGGTCGCAGTGAGCGAGTTGCGTCGCGCGATCGAGGATCTCGGCGTGATGGCGGTGATCAATGGTGTGGTGGGTAACAACACCTATCGCCGGCTGAGCGTGGAGGAGTTCCGCGGCTTCGCACTCACCGATCCCTATGCGCCGCTGATCTTCGTGAATGGTGCGGACGCGAAGTCGGCGCAGATGTTCACGCTCGCTCACGAGTTGGCGCACATATGGCTCGGCTCTGAGGGGGTCTCGGGCTTTCAGGCCCTACTCCCCGGCGGTACGGACGTGGAGGACTGGTGCAACCGAGCGGCGGCGGAGTTCCTCGCGCCGGCACAGGAGGTCAGAGCGCGTTGGGCGGAAGTCAGGCGGCAGGCGAAGCCCTTCGAGGCGCTCGCCCGGACGTTCAAGGTGAGCCCCGTGGTCGCCGCCCGCCGAGCTCTCGTCCTGAATCTCGTTGAACGCAGCATCTTCTTCGATTTCTACGAGCGTTACGTCAATCGAGAACGCGAAGGTGGCACCGAGCCGAGTGGGGGCGATTTCTACCACAACCAGAACACGCGTATCGGCGAGCTGTTTGCGACCCAGGTGCTGCGCGCGGCGATGGAGGGCCGTATCGGATTCAAGGAAGCCTATGACCTGACAGGGCTGCGCGGAGGAACCTTTCAGAAGTACGCCGGTCGGCTGGGCGTGAATCTCCCATGACGGACGGCTGGCTTGTCGCCTACGCGCGGGTTCACGGCGCCACCGTCGTGACGAACGAGCAGAGTGCCCCGGAGTCCAAGAGGGAGATCAAGCTGCCCGATGTTTGCGGTCAGTTCGGGGTCCAGCACGAGAACACCTTTGCCATGCTTCGGTCGCTGAAGGTCTGCTTCGATCGGGCGGGAGACGGCTGAGTGATCCGCGAATTGCACCAGGGCTTGCAGCGGCTCGCTCTCCGGGCAAGGGCGGCCCGCTAACGGAACACGGCCTTTATCGGGGCGGATCAGCCGGCAGTTCCCGCCCGGCCCAGTCCGTCAGCAGTCGATACCCGAACCCGGCGGGCGGACGCGCGCACCAGCAGGCCGGCGGGTCGGCCACGGGCGGGTCTGATTCGGTCCACAATCTCAACGCTGTCGTCGGCGAACAGCGGTTGGCCGATCTGGTTGGCGATGGATGATGGTACGCGTCCGGCGCTGACATGAACCGGCCCTCCTCGGTAGCTTGGTGTGTGCAACAACCCAACACCAAGAGAGGGCCGGTTCATGGACAGATTCTTGCAACTCTTCGGGCGCTTCGTCCAGTTCAGCTACGCCTGCTGGGACCGCATCGTCCTGCGCGGCTACTACCCGCGCCTGCAGCGACCGGAGAACATCGTTCACTTCTTCCGCGACGTCTGCGGTGACGTACGGATTACCCCGGTGGCCGTCGGCCACGCGTCCTCAATCATCAGCTTTCGTGCCTCTGAGAAGCGGCTCTCGCCGCGCAGTGTAACGACCGGCGCCCGAAGGTCTCCATCCCAATAATCCTTTTCCAGCCGTAGGCCTTGCCATCGGCCATTGTCGCGTGGCGTGCGGTACGATAGTACAGAACTGAGAGGGAAGGGGATTAGGGGGAAGCAACGGTGGGAAGCCACCCTCAGTGGCGCGTGAGGCGACGCCTAATGATCGCCAGGGTACCTCGGCGCAACTATTTTTCAATCTCCGACTAGGAGTCTGTCGGAGTCCTGGTCGCGGGATTACGAATTGAGCGAGCCCAGGGGACCGCCGAGGCGGCCGCTTGGCTCGGTAGCGCACAGTCGGGTGCCAAGCAGGGCCTTCGGGAGGGATTGAGGTTATATGGGAGGGATCGTGATGCCAGCAACTGGTGGTGCCCTTCAGGCTGCCGATCGCCACGCAGACGTTCCGCGGCCGTTGATCCACGCCGCCCTTCCGCGGCGCTTTCGCGCCGCCGCGCGGGGCGGTAAGATGGGCGCGTGATCAGACGCAGACTGCCGATCGGCATGCAGACCTTCCGCGAGGTGCGCGAGCAGAACTGCTACTACGTCGACAAGACAGCCTACATCGAGCGGTTGCTCGACAGAGGCAAGCACTACTTCCTGTCGCGCCCGCGCCGGTTCGGCAAGAGCCTGTTCCTGGACACGATCAAGGAGCTGTTCGAGGGCAACGAACCCCTGTTCGAGGGGCTCTACGTCCACGACGGCTGGAACTGGTCGGAACGCCACCCGGTGGTGCGGCTCGACTTCGGCGGCGGCAGCTTCGGACAGCCCGGCCTGCTGGAAGCCAACGTCATGGAGCAGCTCGCCGCCGCCGAGCGACGACTGGCAGTGACGTCCGAATACCTGACCGCGCCCGGCCGCTTCGCGTACCTGCTGGAAGCCCTGCACCGGCACACGGGACGAACTGTCGTGGTGCTGGTCGACGAGTACGACAAACCGATCCTGGACACACTGAGCACTCCGGAAACAGCACTCGCCAACCGCGACTACCTGAGCGGCCTGTACGGCATGATCAAGTCCAACGACGCTCACGTCCGGTTCACGTTGGTGACGGGAGTGAGCAAGTTCAGCAAGGTGAGCATCTTCTCGGACTTGAACAATCTCACCGACATCACCCTGGACCGCCGCTACCCGGCGATCTGCGGATATACTGAGCGCGACTTGGACACCGTGTTCGCTCCAGAACTGGCCGGCCTTGATCGCGAGCGCATCCGCGAGTGGTACAACGGCTACCGCTGGCGCGGCGAGGAGCGGGTGTACAACCCGTACGACGTGCTGCTGCTGCTCGACAGCCGCGAGTTCAAAGCGCATTGGTTCGAAACCGGCACACCTTCGTTTCTGTTGAATACCCTGTTCGAACGCCGGGTTTCGTCGGTGTCACTGTGCGACATGCTGGGTACCGAGGATCTGCTGTCGGCGTTCGACGGGGAAAAAATCGGCACCGAGGCGCTGCTGTTTCAGACCGGCTACCTGACGATCCAATCGGAAGAGGATGTCGGCGGCGAGACGGTGTATCGACTGGGATATCCGAATCGCGAAGTCCGGCAGAGCCTGAACCGCAGTGTGCTGAGCTATTTGGTGCAGGACTCCGCCGAGCCCGCGAAGAACCGCATCCGTCTGTCTCGCCTGTTGGCGGCCAGAGACTTCGCCGGCATGAAGGAGCTGTTCCACGCCTTCTTCGCCAGCATTCCTTACCAATGGTATACCAATAGCCACATCGCGGCCTACGAGGGCTTCTCCGCCAGCGTGTTCTACTCCTACTTCGCCGCCCTCGGCTACGACGTCGCGGTGGAGGAATCGAGCAGCCACGGGCGCCTGGACATGGCCGTGCGCACCGCCGGCCACGTGTACCTGTTCGAATTCAAGGTCGCCGAGATGGCGCCGCCCGGCTCGGCCCTCGCCCAGTTGCAGGAGCGCCGCTACGCCGACAAGTACCGCGCCACCGGCGAGCCGATTCACCTCATCGGCGTCGAGTTCAGCCGCACCACCCGCAACATCACCGCCTTCGAGGTAGCCGACGGCTGAGCCCGCTACGCTGCTCCGATGTATCCGCGCACGGTCCGGTCCGGCGCGTCCGATCGCCGGGTCTCCCGGGTTGGCGCCCGGCGTGGCACCGGCGAGAAACACGCCCGCCCCGCTGCCCGTGCCGCCCTCCACCCGGCCGTGTGCGATGCCGGATCAAGAACCGACACTGCGCGAGGTGCTCGCCCGGATCGACGGACTCGGCGCGCGGCTCGATACCAGAATGGGTGAGCTGCGCGAAGATATGGAGACCCTTGGCCGCGAGACGCGCCGTGAGTTGCACGGTCTCCCGGCGCAAGTGGCGGATGCAGTATTGAAGGCGGACGTTGCCGAACTGAACCGAGCATCCGGCGAGTAGGCGCAACGGGCCGCTGTCGCCCGGTTTCCACCGCGCGCAACCGCACATCCAACTCCTGGAACCGGGCGTCGTTGTTCTGCTCCGTGGCATCCGGCTAGAGGTGCACTCCCAACCTCAACTCGATGTCGGTCTCGCTGTCTCGCTGCCCCGGTAGAGCAGCAGCGGCGCCGCTTCCGGGTAGTCGCGGTGTGGGGCAGTTCTCCTCGACGACTGGGCACATGGCGGGCGCAAAGCCTCCGTCGCCGGCCGCCAGCCTCGACGGCGTCGTCGATAACGCCTTGTGGGACGCCTTCCACCAAGTTACGCGGTGGCCCCGCCACGATCTGTTTCCGCGGTAGCGCTCCGGAAAACCGCGCCGACGCCGGAAATCGACAGCTTGACCACGTGCTGTCGTGTGTGGCGACAGCGAAGTGCCGCCGTCAGCTCGGCAGATCCCGGGCCCACCGCGCAGCTACGCTGCTCCGCGCGCCACGATGGCTTCTCGCAACCCTTCCAGCAGGCCCTCCAGCTTCGCTTGTCCATGTTCCACCGCGCGCAACCGCATATCCAACGCCTGGAACCGGGCGTCGTTCTTCTGCTCCATGGCGTCCAGCCGCCCGTTGAACTGCTGCTCCATGGCATCGAAACGGCCGGTGGACTTCTGCTCCATGGCGTCCAGCCGCCCGTTGAACTGCTGCTCCATGGCATCGAAACGGCCGGTGGACTTCTGCTCCATGGCGTCAAAACGGTCGGTGGACTTCTGCTCCATGGCGTCCAGCCGCGCCAGGAACTCGGCGCGTTGGTCGCGCATATCCGCGTGGAGTCCGCGCATATCCGCGCGGAGTCCGCGAATCCCCGCCAGCGCCAACCCGGCCACCGCAACTCCCACGGCAAGGAAGGCTATCAATACGCCCAGCAACTCGGCCGATACGGTCACGCGCCGAGCTCCGGCACAAGATCCTCCTGGCTGTCAGAGACCCGCCACTGGCCCTGCGTGCGCGTCATGGAACCCACCCCTGCCAGCATAGCACAATTCCGCGCATGTGGCGTGAGCCGATGAAGCCGATGCACCAGCCGAACCAGCCCCCGGCCCCATATAGGACGCCGGTGGCGCATCCGGAGCTAACCACCCGCCCGCGGGCATCGCTCCCACATCCAGGCCAAGCCTGCTCATCAGCCCACTGCGCCACGTGTCAGGAAGACCGGCACTTGGTCCTCCTGAAGCCGCCGCGGGCGGTGATGTCAACGTCGCCGGTGCCCCGATGCCGACCGCAGATGCCTTGGGCGAGGGTAAACGAGCCACTGTAGAGTTCCGTGCTCTCGGTCGTGATGCCGACGTTGTTGGCATCGATGCGGATGTCGCCGGTGTTGTTGTGGTAGCCGACGATGCCATGGTTCGACTCCCCCATCGTCTCGATGTCGGTGTCAAGAACTGTTCCTGAACACGCTGAAGGAACGCGGGGCTGCACACCCACTACTGCGCCATCTGGTCCAGGATTCAGACCGGCAGACCGCCAACAGCATCCGCCTGGCGCGCCTGCTGGAGGCGCACGACTGCACCGGCCTCAAGGACCTGTTCCACGCCTTCTTCGCCAGCATTCCGTACCAGTGGTACACCAACAACCACATCGCCGATTACGAGGGCTTCTCCGCCAGCGTGTTCTACGGTGCAGGAATCGAGCAGCCACGGGCGCCTGGACATGGCCGTGCGCACCGCCGGCCACGTGTACCTGTTCGAGTTCAAGGTCGCCGAGATGGCGCCGCCCGGTTCCGCCCTCGCCCAGTTGCAGGCGCGCCGCTACGCCGACAAGTACCGCGCTACCGGCGCCCCCATCCACCTCATCGGGGTCGAGTTCAGCCGCGCCACCCGCAACCTCACCGCCTTCGAGGTAGCCGACGGCTGAGCCCGCTACGGCCGCCCCTGTCGGTGGCAGGGGTCAGGCCCACCTTCGACGCGACAGTGAGCCGGACACCGAGTGCGCCAGGAACCTTCATCACGGTGCCGATGCGCGGATCGCGCTCACCAGACAGCGGCGCCGCCTCCGGGTAGTCGCGCTGGATATTTCTACGCCAGCGCAAGTGACGGCGCGATCGAACACATCCAAAAAAAACGCACGGCTCGCCGATTTCGCCGATTCGGGGGTTGACACGCTTTCGGCAGGCTAGTCGGGCGGTGTGCCCGACCCTGCCAAGACTTCGCGCACAGGGCTCGTAGCGGGCGCTGTCCCGGCTCGCCCGCACGAATTGACCCGAAAAGCCCGAAAGCCGGCTTCCGGCGCCGCCACGGGCCGTCAGAGGGTGTCTGAAATCCGGGTGTACGATGGATGATCATGGAACACGACACAATCACGATTTCGCAGGCGACGGCACTGGCGGCGCCTGAACCGCCGGTGGTCATGCAGCCGGCCGAGCTGGAACTGCTCGGCAACCAGATCGCCGAGTTGTCCGCGCGCATCGACGCCGCCACCTACGACCTGCTGTGCCACCTGCACGAGTTCGATCTCCGGCACGGCTGGGAAGGTTGGCGCTCCTGCGCCCACTGGCTCAACTGGCGCACCGGCCTCGACCTCGGCGCCGCCCGCGAGAAGCTGCGCGTCGCCGCCGCGCTGGCCGATCTCAACCACGTCGCCGCCGCCATGGCCCGCGGCCAGTTGTCCTACTCGAAGGTGCGCGCCCTGACCCGGGTGGCCTCCCCCGCCACCGAAGCGCGGCTGCTGGCGGTGGCCTTGTGCGCCACCGCCGCGCAAGTGGAGCGGCTGGTGCGGGCCTGGCGGCGGGTGGACCGCGACGCGCAGCCGGATGCCGAGCAGGTTCTCCTGGCGAGCCGCACCCTGAGCATGCAGGTGGACGAGGACGGCATGGTGGTGCTGCGCGGGCGGCTGCCGCCGGAGGTGGGCGCGCTGCTGCTGCGCGCCGTGGAGGCGGCAATGGAGCAGGTGCCGGCGAGCGCGGACGGCGGTGAGCCCACGATCGCGCAACGGCGTGCCGACGCGCTGGGGCTGGTGGCCGAGAGTGCGCTGGCCGGCGGGCTCGATCCGGGCAACCCCGCCGACCGCTTCCAGGTAACGGTACACGTGCAAGCGGACGCTCTTCCCGCCCGCGACCCGGCCGCGGCAGCGCCGCACGTTTCCGCGGAAACGCGCGAGCTCAGCCCTGCTTGGTCGGAGCCGGTTGCCCCGGCAGCGCCGCGCGTCGCCGCCGAAACGCGCGTGGTCAGCCTGACGCCGGCGGAGCCGGGCGCGCACACCGCGAACCTTGGCGCGGAGCAGGCGACGATTGCCGCGCCTCACATTTCCGCGGCAACGTTCGAGGTCAGCGAAGCGGCTTTTGAACGTGTGGCTCCGGAAACAGACCTGGACGCCGGCTTGGCCGTGATCGAGCAGGCGGGCGGCCTCCACCTGGGCAGGGAGGCGGCCCGCCGCGTGGCCTGCGATGCCGGCCTCGTGGTGCTGCACCACGGCGCTGGCGGCGAGGTCCTGGATGTCGGGCGCAGGACCCGCACCGTCCCCAGCGCCATGCGCCGCGCCCTGCTCAGCCGGGACCACGGCCAGTGCCAGTTTCCCGGCTGCGACTCGCGCCACTGCGATGCCCATCACGTCGAGCACTGGGCGGACGGCGGGGAGACCCGCCTGCAGAACTTGGTTCTGGCGTGCCGGTTTCACCACCGCGCGCTGCACGAAGGGGGCTTTCGGGTGGTTCCGGCTGACACGGCTGGCCAGTTCCGGTTCCTGCGCCCGGACGGCACACCGTTGCCGGCAGAGCCGCCAATGCCAAGCTGGGCAGGGGCGCCGCTGGCGCCCACCGACGCGCGGCTGGCGGCAGCCGGCATCGGCATCGGCCCGCACACCGCCACGCCCGAGTGGTACGGGGAGTCGCTCGACCTGACGGCGGCGCTGGACGTGCTATGGGAGCCGCCGGCCGCGTCATGGAACGTACTGGATGCGCTTGGAGCGACCAACCCAATAGTCGGGAGTAGCACTGTCGGCCAGCCCGTGCCGCCGGCGAGCCGGCCCACCTCAGCGGCTGGAACTGGTCAGAACGGGCCGCTGCCATCAGGATTGTTCGGAGCTTGAGGCCGTGGGCGGGCGCGGCGGTGGCGGCGTCGCGTCGCTGAAGCTGGTCCCCGGTGACCAGCCGCAGGCTGACGATCCGCATACACGACCGAGGCCGATCCACACCAGCACGCGCTGCAGCGATGGTGGAATCGGTGGGAACGCTGGGAACGCGCTCCGCCTTGAATGCCCCGGTTGCGAGGCATATGATCCCCACATGAACCCGGAACAAGTACCCACGGCAACCGCGCAGCCGGAGAGCCGAGGCATGCCCGTACCGCAACAGACCCTTCGGCGCACCGTCATATTCCTCGACATCGATGGCGTCTTGCAGCCGCCCTCGAGCCAAAAACGGTTCAAGCATGATCTGGAGGAGCTACGCCGCTCCCTGGCCGACCGGTTTGACGATGTGATCTACCTGGGCATGGACAAGTACGACCTTGGGGCAGTTTACTTTGACTGGGACAGCGAAGCGGTCGAACGATTGCACTCGCTGTGCAACGACTTCGGCGCGGGCATCGTGATCAGCTCGGACTGGCGCAGAAGCAAGTCCACACTTGGGCTCCAGGCTTTGTTTCGGGTGCACGAGCTGCATCGCTACGTGACCGACAAGACGAACGAGAGCGGCGGGGCGCCGCACTACCGCGCAGGAGAAGTCAAGGAGTACCTGGAGGCGCATCCGGAAATAGAGCGATTCGTGATCATCGACGATGGCTTCGGGCTCGAGTTCGATGAGCTGTTCCCCGAGCAATTCGTGCACACCGGGTTCCGCCTGGAGGCACACGATGAACAGCGCGCACGCCAGATTCTGTCCGGTCTGCCGGCGCAGCCGAACCGGGAGTGGCCACCGCCGTACCAGCCTGTGCCATCAGGGTTGTTCCGAGGGTGAGACCGTGAGGCGCAGATAGGGGCAGCCGATTCCGGCGGAGAGGCAGCCGGTTTCGACGAAGGGCAACCGATCCACCTCATCGGCGTCGAGTTCAGCCGCGCCACCCGCAACCTCACCGCCTTCGAAGTAGCCGACGCCTGAGGGCCGGCAACCGCTGCCCGGACGAGTCCGGGTTCGCGCACCGCGCTCCTACCTCGGGTGATTGACGGTGAACCGCTGGTCCGGCCAAGGGTGGCGGATGGATACGCGTGGCCAGAAAGCTCCGTCATGCGTTCCAACCGCTTCCAACTGAAGCGGTGTCGCTGGGATCGACGGCGTAGCGTCCATCGAGAGAGGCGACGGCAGGCTGATCCGTATACCATCCCGCTCACTGCCGACGAAGAGCAGAAAGCGTATGCCGTAGCGCGGTCGGGGAGCGGGCTCTGACTCGCCGCTACTGTTCGGGGATTTCTCCGCGGTCGATCCCTTTGTGGGCCGCTACTGCTCGCAGGACCGAGTTGAGCGTTCCGATGCGCAGTTCGTGATGGTCAGGAACTACGACTCGGTGTCTTGACGGGTCGGAGGTCTCCAACACGATATGACTACCGCGCTGATGGACGGCGCAGTACCCACGCACCGACTCGGGGAGCGGGCGGTCGAAGCAATACGCTTCCACAGCCTCCCTTGCGTTATACCTCAATTCCGACCACGAGGCGCCTTGCGTAAATATGTCATGGCCGAGGCACTCCGCCGTGTACCCGCCGTCGGCCTCCTGCGTAACCTCGAACACCAGTTCCCGCGGCGACTGCTCCTGCATCGGCGCCAATGCTATATGAGTGTCGCTAACGGCGTCCACCTTCCGCCCGCGGCGGTGGCTCCGGAGGGTTGAGGCCCTCATCGGGGCCATGAGCGGCACCTGCAGCATCGCCGGCGGCACGATCACTCGAACCTGGATCGGCACCGAGGCACTGCTGTTCCAGACCGGTTACCTGACCATCACCGCGGAACAGCGGCTGGGCGGCAAGGCGCTGTATCGGCTCGGCTATCCCAACCGGGAGGTGCGGCAGGGCCTGAACGAGCAACTGCTGCGCCACCTGGTGCAGGACTCAGACCGGCAGACGGCCTCCAGCATCCGCCTGGCGCGCCTGCTGGAGGCGCACGACTGCGGCGGCCTCAAAACACTGTTCCACGCCTTCTTCGCCAGCATTCCGTACCAATGGTACACCAACAACCACATCGCCGATTACGAGGGCTTTTACGCCAGCGTGTTCTACGGTGCAGGAATCGAGCAGCCACGGGCGCCTGGACATGGCCGTGCGCACCGCCGGCCACGTGTACCTGTTCGAGTTCAAGGTGGCCGAGATGGCGCCGCCCGGTTCCGCCCTCGCCCAGTTGCAGGAGCGCCGCTACGCCGCCGTCGAGACCCCGTATTCGGGTGGCGGACGATACTCGTTGATCAGGCTCGCTTCCGTGCCCGACGAAATGTCGTATTCGACCACCCGCGTGAATCGCTCCACTTCCTTCCTCGGCCCGCCGCATCCGACACCGTTGTCGAACAGCATCACCGTAGACGAATCCTGCTCGTTCGATCCTGATCACCTGGGCGCAACCGCGAGATGACGCCACGATGCCGTCGTCGATGAACTGTATGGAGTTGATGAAGGCGTAGTTGTCGGGAAAGGTGCCGCGCTGGCAATCGCTCAGCTGCAGCGTGTCGCGGTGCGTCCATGATCGCCAGACGAGTTCTATTGGTCCGCTCATCGGATACTCGCGAATCACCGAATCGTGAACTGGCTCGTCCACCGAGTAGGGATTCCCATCTGAATCGGTGAAATCACTGAAATCGCGGTTCACCGATTCCTGGTTGATGCCGACGAAGGTGCCGTGTTCGGTAATCTGAAAATCATGATTGTTCTTGTTCGCGCTCCACGGTATTTCCGCCTCGATAACCTGCAGGTCCTTCGAGAACAGCGTCCTGCCGAGCAGGTAGCGGACCTCTTGACCGTTCACTGCGATGGGATGGCGGACCGGGCGAAAGTCCATTGCCCCTCTGTCCAGCGCGCG
Organism: Spirochaetia bacterium; assembly: GCA_965262935.1. Taxonomy (GTDB): domain Bacteria; phylum Spirochaetota; class Spirochaetia; order SZUA-6; family Bin103; genus Bin103. The sequence goes on from OZ253572.1 coordinate 6,388,834, forward strand.
GTGAAACCGGGGCACTCCATTGTTGTCGACAATTGCCATATGGAATAACCAGTCACCGCCGGCAATCCGGTAGCGTGGAGCCATGAACAGGAGCCCCTCCGAGACATCCTCCGCCTTGGTCAGAACCACGATGTCGGGGAAGTCCGACGACAGGCAGTGGACGACGTAGGTCCCGGTACCGCCGCCGACGGCGCCCAGCTCGATCGCGATGTCGTGGTCCCGGTTCACGTTCACCTGCACGTCCAGGCTGCCCGCGGAGGTGTGATTGGCGGCCGGATCGTCGCGCAGCAGCGTCAGGCGCACCGCGCTGCTGCTTGCCTGAGCGGTCACCCGTAGCGTGGTAGCGTCATGGCAGGTGAGTGCGTAGTGATGGATGTCGGCCGCGAACGCCGGGTAGGTCGCGCTGGCGCCGCCGGTCACCTGCAGCGCTGCCAGTTCAAGCGCCGCTGATTCACCCTGCTCGTCGTCATTCTGCTCGTCGATGATCGAGCTGCCGTCGTCGTCGGCTATGGTGCCGGTGGCCGCCCCCAGCACCAGCACAGCCGCAAGCGACCAGCACGGGCCACGTTCAAGTTCACCGGCGCGTCGTTGCGCCTGCTCGGCATGGACCTGAGCCAGCATCCGTTCACCACCGGCGGCCGCCAACTGCTGTTCCCCGGCGTGCTGCGGGATGAGGCGTTCGCGTGGGCGGCGCTGCTGGCACTCGTGCTGTGCGCGGCGGCGTACCTGATCAAGTGCGGCTACGAGGTCGCCTTCCTCCGCATCGACGGCCTCGGCACTCACAGGGGGAACAACAAAGTTGATTGACCGATTGTATGATATGCAGGCACGGTGCATATCACCGTCGAGCCATAATCATTTCCCGCTGCTTCCAGCGAGTGCCGCAGTGACGTAACGCTCTTGCCCAGATTCGGTCATTTATTCGTATTGCACAACATAATGTCGATGGAGCATAATTCCTCGATGGAACGGCTTGCGTTTGTCAACCGTGTGCGGGAGTTGTCGCGGCTGCGGCGTGCCCTGTCGCGACCCGGCGGAGCATTGATCGTCGTCTACGGCCGGCGCCGATGCGGGAAGTCGCGCTTGTTGCAGGAGACTCTGCGTGCACATGACCACGCCTACTACCTGGCCGACCTCAGTGCCGCCAGCATGCAGCGCGAAGCGGTTGCCGTGGAGATAGGGCGCATCGTGCCGGGCTTCGCAGTGGCGACCTATCGTGATTGGGCCGCACTCCTGGAGACGTGGCGCCTGCGCGCACCGGCGGGGGCCTGGTTGGTATTGGATGAACTGCCATACCTTACGCAGGGCTCGCCGGAACTACCGAGCGTGATTCAGAAACTGTTGGACTCGGAAGGCACGCAACCGTTGCGTTTGATCCTCTGTGGTTCCTCCCAGCGCATGATGCATGGGTTGGTGCTCGACGAAAGCGCGCCGCTGTACGGCAGGGCCGGGGAGATCATCAAGGTTGCCCCGATGCCGCCGCCTGCCCTGCACGAGGCTCTGCAGCTCGACCCGGAAGAGAGCGTCGTTGCCTATTCCATCTGGGGCGGGGTGCCACGCAATTGGGAACTCGCCGCGGACTACGATGCGACCGGAGAGGCTGTTGCCGCGCTGATCCTGGACCGCAACGGCGTACTGCACGGGGAACCACTTCGCATCCTCCTGGACGACATGCGCAGTCCCGTCCAGTCCAACTCCTTGTTGGCGTTGATCGGTGCCGGCTGCCATCGCCTCAGTGAGATCGGCAGCCGCGTGGGCCAGCCGGCAACCAACCTGAGTCGTCCGCTGAGTCGGTTGATCGATCTGGGCTACGTCCGGCGTGAGCTTCCGTTCGGCGAGAGTACGCGCTCGACCAAGCGCAGTCTGTATCGGCTCGATGATCCGTTTCTCCTGTTCTGGTATCGATTTGTAGTGCCCAACCGGTCCCGTCTCGAGCATGATCTGATCGAAGCGGTACAAGCCGAGATCGAGGCGCGGCTGCCGGAACATGTGGCGGAAGTGTGGGAGCAGATGGCTCGGGATTCGGTGGTTCGGATTGCGCTCCACGGCATGCGCTGGAACCCTGCTTCACGCTGGTGGGGCAAGGGCACCGGCGGCGTCCCGCTGGCGATCGACGTCGTCGCTGAATCGGTGGACGGGCGCCACCTGCTGGTCGGAGAAGTGAAGTGGTCACGCCGCGCCGATGCGGCGAGCATTCGACGGGAACTGGCTGCGAAGGCACAACGGCTGCCGATTCTTCGCGGGCGGAACGTGCACTACGCGCTTTGGCTGAGACGCAGTGCCTCGGAAAGTGTCGACGGCACACCCATCATCGGTCCGGAAGCGGTGCTGGCCACCGGCGAGCACCGGATCTGAGCTATCTGAGTGCTGGCGGAGAGCATGAGGGCCGCGGCGTCGAGCGAGGTCCCGCCGGTGCGGCTACGAGGTCACCCAGCGGCGCATAGACGTGCCGAGACCCTGCACATGGCGCTGGCCGCGGCCTGTTCTTCATCACCCCGGCGCTGGAGAACTGGACGTAGCGTTCCCAGGGCTCAACACTGGCACTCCTTCCAGTCCAAGCCCCACGGCATGATCGGTTCCGCGACGGTCGCCCTCGGCCGCTGCCCGCGGATGGGGCCTGTACGCCGTCGGCATCGGCCTGACCGCCGCCTGTGGCGTGCTTTACGTCGCCCTGCGCGGCCTCGTGCTCCGGATCGACCCCCGGCCGGCTGACGTGATGCAGCAGCACTACTTCTGCTTCTAAGTCTCCGTCCTTCTTCTTCCTCCGCCTCGACGGCATCATCACCCCCCCGCGGTCAGTTCTGAACCAGCGCGCTGCCACCCCATAGCCCACGTCTGTCGAATCCGGGCCGGTGCCGTTTACGTGGTCCTCGCGATGCGATAGCATCTCACCCGATGCTTCTGCGCAGGCTGCTTGTTGTCTTAGGCATAGCGCGTACCGCGGATCCTCTGCCTGAGAAACCACTGAGGGTCACAGCCGTTGCTGTTGATGAAGCAGACGCTGGAGGCGAGTTATGATCCCGGACCGCTTCTCTTGAACGGCCCGAACATGCGATGCACGTCAGTCGAGCAACTCTTGTCGCGGACTCAGGCGGACGGCCATGCGCGGAGCTTTGCCGTTGGCATAGAGACTGATGGTGTCTCCAACTTGCGTACGGAATTCACATATTCGGAGAATCAAGAACTTGAAATAGGGAGCATGTCGATTGAGCTCCCCACGCAGCCCAGTGAATCGTTATTTTGGCTGACAGAGGGCGATGATTCCGCAGTCATCGAAGAACGTCTTTCGGGATTTCTTCCGGCCATCGGACGTAGACCATATCGAGTTTCGGACGGCTTCAAGCTGGCATGCATAAGAAACCGTTGCTTTCTCCACCTCGTGGAGTTGGAGGCACGCGACGACACATATGGTCTTTCTCATGACTATCTGACACATTTCTTCGACATGGCTCCCGACTCTGAATTGATCAGAATGGTTCACGTGTCGGGATCACGCGGCAATCCGGAGCGCGTCTACGATAGAACGACGTTGAGCCATATCCCTGGGGCGGATATTCACGGACCTCGGCGCTATCAGCGATTTCCTGGTACGTTCGAGAGGTACGCAGCCACGGTGATCGCCGAATGGCAGTCCCGTGGAGATGATAGAATGGGTCTGCTTGAGGCGATGTTGAGAGAGCTTGGCCTGGGACGCGAGTTGGCTGCCGAGCGGCTTAATGATACCCAGATCGAGTTACGGGTGGGGCCTCTGGTAGACACTCCGTCAAGCGATTCGTATCTGGTCAGTATCGCTGACGTTGGCTTCGGCGTGTCCCAAGTGTTGCCGGTGCTGGTGGCGCTTCTCGTTGCAGACCCCGGGCAGCTCGTGTATGTAGAGCAGCCGGAACTGCACCTGCACCCGCGAGCCCAATGCGCGTTAGCAAGCATGCTGGCGGATACGGCGCGGCGCGGCGTCAGGTTGATCGTGGAGACCCACAGCGCTCTGTTGTTGTCGAGCGTACGCACCCTGATAGCGAACGCCAAGCTCGATCCAGATCTGGTCAAGCTGCACTGGTTTTCGCTGAGCCGGAAAGATGGGAGTTCGACGGTGAGCAGTGCGGACCTGGATGAGGATGGCGCGTACGGAGCCTGGCCGGAGGATTTCGGCGACATCGAACTGGCGGCCGAGGGCAAGTATCTGGATGCCGTAGAACAACGGAACGGAATATAGTGCCCGAGCAGGGGCGCCGCCGCTTGGTCTACCGTTCGACCGTGGACCGCGACGAGCAGTTGCGGAGAAGGGTAGCGCGTGAGCTCCCGGGTCTCCAGGATATCCATCTGGTGGAAGCCGCGAGTGCCACCGACAGGCTAGTTGTTTCGCAAGCTGAGCGCGCGCGTTCAGCGTACCGAGGAGCGGCCGGTAGCATACCGGAGCTACGAAGAATCGTGTGGGTAAACCTTCGCGCCATTCGGAAACGCCGATCGACTGGCTGTGCAGCGGGGCACTAGCGGAAGCAAGTCGGCAGTTGGGTAAATGACGTAAATCGAGCGACTTTACCGGAAGTCAGCGACGGCGGTCACCGCGGTCCGCTCACGACGTGCTTGCGCAAGGTCGTAGCTCGCCTGCATCCGCATCCAGTGTTCGGCCGTGCCCCAGCCGATGTCCTCCAGCGCCAGCGCCATATTCGCGGACACACCAGCTTTGCCGTTCAGCAGGCGGGACAGGGTTCCACGCTCACAGCCCAGGCGGAGGGCGGTCTCGGTCACACTCCAGCCGACGTCTTCCATGCTCTCGCGGATCAGCTCACCCAGGTGTGGAGGGTTGGCCATGGGGCCGACACGTTGACTGTCCTCGTTCATGGTCAGTGCTCCTTGCGGTCAGTGGTAGTCAATCAGGTCCACGTCGACGGCTTCGTTATCCTCGAACCGGAACACCACGCGCCAGTTGCCAGTGACGCGCACGCTCTTGATCGGCGCCAATGCTTTATGAGTGTCGCTAACGGCGTCCACCTCCCGCCCGCGGCGGTGGCTCCGGAGGGTTGAGGCCCTCATCGGGGCCATGAGCGGCACCTGCAGCATCGCCGGCGGCACGATCACTCGAACCTGGATCGATCGCGACCACGACCCGCCGGCAACGGATGCCGGGCATCCAGACGTTCCGCGGTTTCGCGCCGCCACGCGGTGCGGTAAGATGGGCTGGTGGCGAAACGCAGACTGCCGATCGGCATTCAGACCTTCCGCAAGCTGCGCGAGCAGAACTGCTACTACGTCGACAAGACGCCCTACATCCAACGCCTGCTCGACGAGGGCACCCACTATTTCCTGTCGCGCCCCCGCCGGTTCGGCAAGAGCCTGTTCCTGGACACGCTGAAGGAGCTGTTCGAGGGCAGCGAAGAACTGTTCGTGGGGCTGCACATCCACGCCGGCTACGACTGGTCACAGCGCCATCCGGTGGTGCGGCTGAGCTTCGGCGGCGGCAGCTTCACCGAGCCGGCGAATGTAAACACGAGTGTCCTGGCGCAATTGGAGGCAGTGGCGGAAGGAGAGGGCGTGAGCGCACGCTATGCGACCGCGCCGGAACGGTTCGCCCATCTGCTCAGGACGTTGCATACGCAGACCGGGCAGCGGGTCGCGGTGCTGGTGGACGAGTACGACAAGCCGATCCTGGACATGCTGGAGGAGCGCGAGGTGGCGCGCGCCAACCGCGACTACCTGCGCGGCCTGTACGGGGTGATCAAGGACAACGACGCCCACGTGCGCTTCACGTTCCTGACCGGCATCAGCAAGTTCTCGAAGGTGAACCTCTTCTCCCAACTGAACAACCTCACCGACATCACGCTCGATCCAGCCTACTCGTCGATCTGCGGGTATACCGAGGACGATCTGGACACCGTGTTCGCGCCCGAGCTCGGCGGGCTGGACCGGGAGCAGGTGCGGGAGTGGTATAACGGCTATAGCTGGCGCGGCGCCGACAAGGTGTACAACCCGTTCGACGTACTGCTGCTGCTGCGCCGCCACGAATTCGAGGCGCACTGGTTCGAGACCGGGACGCCGGCGTTTCTGGTGGACAAGCTGTTCGAACGCCGCGTCTCGACGGTGTCGGTGGGCGACATGGTGAGCACCGGGGAGTTGCTGTCGGCGTTCGACGTGGATCACATCGGCACCGAGGCGCTGCTGTTCCAGACCGGCTACCTGACGATCACCGGAGAAGAGCGGCTGGGCGGCAAGGCGCTGTATCGGCTCGGCTATCCCAACCGGGAGGTGCGGCAGAGTCTGAACGAGCATCTGCTGCGCCACCTGGTGCAGGACGCGTCGCAACATCTGGCCAACAGCATCCGCCTGGCGCGCCTGCTGGAGGCGCACGACTGCGCCGGCCTCAAAACACTGTTCCACGCCTTCTTCGCCAGCATTCCGTGCCAATGGTACACCAACAACCACATCGCCGATTACGAGGGCTTTTACGCCAGCGTGTTCTACTCCTACTTCGCCGCCCTCGGCTACGACATCGCAGTGGAGGAATCGAGCAGCCACGGCCGCCTGGACATGGCGGTGCGCACCGCCGGCCATGTGTACCTGTTCGAGTTCAAGGTCGCCGAGATGGCGCCGCCCGGTTCGGCGCTCGCCCAGTTGCAGGAGCGCCGCTACGCCGACAAGTACCGCGCCACCGGCGAACCCATCCACCTCATCGGCGTCGAGTTCAGCCGCGCCACCCGCAACATCACCGCCTTCGAGACCGCCGACACCTGACGGCCGGCACGCTGCTCCGCACGCCACGATGGCTTCCCGCCAGCGAGGTCGGGCGAGGTTGACATCGGTGGCAAGCGCTGATATTACCATTCGCACAGAGAATGACGGACTCCCCTCATCAGCGGCTCTTCGTTGATTTCAAGATCTCAACTCCGGTCGGAGTCAGGTACGACGAGGAAATAAAGCAGTGGGTGTCGGTGTGCCCTGTGCTTGATCTGTACTCTCAAGGAGATACCGAAGAACAAGCGATCTTCAACATCCACGAGGCGGTGAGCCTGTTCCTCGGGACCTGCTACGAAATAGGTACTCTCAACCAGGTCTTGCAGGAACGAGGGTTCCATCGAGAGAGAGGACGGCAGGCTGATCCGTACACGATCCCGCTCACTGCCGACGAAGAGCAGGGAGCGTATGCCGAAGCTACCTCTGCCCAGTTCTGAGCAGTTGCAAAGAGTATGCGAAGCCGATGGATGGACCACCAGACAAACCAGCGGGTCCCACCTGACCATGACGAAACCAGGCGCCGTGCGACCTATCGTCATACCGCTGGCCAAAAAGCAACTCTCCAGAGATGTCCTGCACAGCAATCTGCGTACGGCCAAGATCTCCAGGGATAGATACCTGGCTCTCTTGAAAAGATATAGCCCCATCTGGACGAGCGGACGCTTGCTACGGGCAAGCCGGACCCCCTCATGGGCGTCGAGTTCAGCCGCGCCACCCGCAACCTCACCGCTTTCGAGCTAGCCGACGCCTGAGGGGCGGCAACGGCGGCCCGGCCGAGCGCCGCCGTCAGCGCGGCAGGGCGCGGCCCGGCACCAGTTCGCGCAGGAAGCGGTCTACCGGCATGCACCTCACCCCGTCCCGCTCCAGGGTCTCGCTGCCCCGGTACAGCAGCAGCGGCGTCGCTTCCGGGTAGTCGCGGTGGAACGTCTTGATGCCGCGCAGGTCGGCGGGCCGTAGCGAGCGGCCGTTCTTGACTTCGATCGCATGGAACCCCGCGCCACCGTACAGCACGAAGTCCACCTCCGACCCACCGCGCGTGCGCCAGAAGAACACCCGGCAGTCGGCGTTGCCGTAGCCGATCCATGCCCGCAAGTGCTGCAGCACCAAGCCTTCGAGCGCGGCCCCGTCGATCTCCGCCCCCGCATCGAGCAGCCCGGCGGGCCGCAGCGAGCGGAACACCCCGCAGTCGAAGAAGTAGAACTTGCCATGCGCCACCACGGCGCGCTTGGCGCGGCGCCGGAACACCGGAATACGCGTGGCGATCAGCAGATCCTCCAGGATGCCGAGGTACGACTCCACCGTGTTGCGGCTCGCCACGCACTCGCGCGCGATCTCCGTCACGTTCAGAAGCTGCGCGTGCGAGAACGACGCCACTTCCAGAAACCGGCTGAAGTCATCCAGGCGCCGCACCAGTCCCTCCGCCTTCACCTCCTGTTGCAGGTACAGGTCGATGTAGCCGCGCAGGGTTCGGTCCGGCGCCTCCGCCATCACCACCAGCGGCACCAATCCCACCCGCAACGCCGCCGCCAGGTCGAAACCGTCGCCCAGCTCGGCGGCCATGAACGGATGCATCGAGCACAGCAGCGCCCGCCCGGCCAGCAGATCCACCCCCTCCCGGCGCAGCTTGCGCGCGCTCGAACCGGTCAGCACGAACCGCCTCGACTTGTCGAGTTCGATGTGCCGGTGCACCATCGGCAGCAGCTCCGGCACGCGCTGAATCTCGTCGATCACCACCGTACGGCGGCCGTCATGCGCCGCGAGGAATTCCGTCAGCCGTTCCGGCCTCGTGTAGTAGGTGCGTTCGGTCTCCGCATCGAGCAGATCGATCCAGGCCGCATCCGGATAGCGCGCCCGCAGCCAGGTCGACTTGCCGGTGCCGCGTGGGCCGAACAGGAAGTAGCTGCCCGCATGATCATCGAAAAATCTCGGCACATTCGCCATATCAGGTCGCAATATCTCATCTACACCGCAAAAAAGCTACCTGTTCAAGTTCAAGGTGGCCGAGACGGCGCCGCCACGGGCCGTCTGAGGGTGTCTGAAATCCGGGTGTACGATGGATGATCATGGAACACGACACAATCACGATTTCGCAGGCGACGGCACTGGCGGCGCCTGAACCGCCGGTGGTCATGCCGCCGGCCGAGCTGGAACTGCTCGGCAACCAGATCGCCGAGTTGTCCGCGCGCATCGACGCCGCTACCTACGACCTGCTGTGCCACCTGCACCAGTTCGATCTCCGGCACGGCTGGGAAGGTTGGCGCTCCTGCGCCCACTGGCTCAACTGGCGCACCGGCCTCGACCTCGGCGCCGCCCGCGAGAAGCTGCGCGTCGCCGCCGCGCTGGCCGATCTCAACCACGTCGCCGCCGCCATGGCCCGCGGCCAGTTGTCCTACTCGAAGGTGCGCGCCCTGACCCGGGTGGCCTCCCCCGCCACCGAAGCGCGGCTGCTGGCGGTCGCCTTGTGCGCCACCGCCGCGCAAGTGGAGCGCCTGGTGCGGGCCTGGCGGCGGGCGGACCGCGACGCGCAGCCGGATGCCGAGCAGGTGCTCCTGGCCAGCCGGGCGCTGACCATGCAGGTGGACGAGGACGGCATGGTGGTGCTGCGCGGGCGGCTGCCGCCGGAGGTGGGCGCGCTGCTGCTGCGCGCCGTGGAGGCGGCACTGCAGCAGGCGCCGGCGAGCGCGGACGGCGGTGAGCCCACGATCGCGCAGCGGCGCGCCGACGCCCTGGGGCTGGTGGCCGAGAGTGCGCTGGCCGGCGGGCTCGATCCGGGCAACCCCGCCGACCGCTTCCAGGTAACGGTACACGTGCAAGCGGACGCTCTTCCCGCTCTGCCCGCCCGCGACCCGGCCGCGGCAGCGCCGCACGTTTCCGCGGAAACGCGCGAGCTCAGCCCTGCTTGGTCGGAGCCGGTTGCCCCGGCAGCGCCGCGCGTTGCCGCCGAAACGCGCGTGGTCAGCCTGACGCCGGCGGAGCCGGGCGCGCACACCGCGAACCTTGGCGCGGAGCAGGCGACGATTGCCGCGCCTCACATTTCCGCGGAAACGTTCGAGGTCAGCGAAGCGGCTTTTGAACGTGTGGATCCGGGGACAGACCTGGACGCCGGCTTGGCCGTGATCGAGCAGGCGGGCGGCCTCCACCTGGGCAGGGAGGCGGCCCGCCGCGTGGCCTGCGATGCCGGCATCGTGGTGCTGCGCCACGGCGCTGGCGGCGAGGTCCTGGATGTCGGGCGCAGGACCCGCACCGTGCCGAGCGCCATGCGCCGCGCCCTGCTCAGCCGGGACCGCGGCCAGTGCCAGTTTCCCGGCTGCGAGTCGCGCCACTGCGATGCCCATCACGTCGAGCACTGGGCGGACGGCGGGGAGACCCGCCTGCAGAACCTCGTCCTCGCGTGCCGGTTTCACCACCGCGCGCTGCACGAAGGGAGCTTTCGGGTGGTTCCGGCTGACACGGCTGGGCAGTTCCGGTTCCTGCGCCCGGACGGCACACCGTTGCCGGCGGAGCCGCCAATGCCAAGCTGGGAAGGGGCGCCGCTGGCGCCGACCGACGCGCGGCTGGCGGCAGCCGGCATCGGCATCGGCCCGCACACCGCCACGCCGGAGTGGTACGGGGAGTCGCTCGACCTGACGGCGACGCTGGACGTGCTGTGGGAGCCGCCGGCCGCGGTGGAGCAGCGTCGGCCAACACCGGCAAGGCGCCTCGTGGTCGGAATTGAGGTATAACGGCGTCCACCTCCCGCCCGCGGCGGCGGCTCCAGAAGGTTGAGGCATCCGGGTGCCTGCGGCGCCGTACAGTACGATGTCGGGAGTACGTGGACTCGCATCCGGAGATTGAGCGGTTCGTGATCATCGACGATGGCTTCCGGGAAGAGTTCGATGAACTGTTCCCCGAGCAATTCGTGCACACCGGGTACCGCCTGGAAGCCGATGATGAACAGCGCGCGCGCCAGATTCTGTCCGGTCATCCGGCGCAGCCGAACCGGGCGTTGCCGCACTATGGGCCGTTGCCGTCAGGGTTGTGAGCGACGCGGTGTTGAAATCGGGCGGTGAATGCGGTCCGCCGATTTCTCGGACGCACGACTGCGCCGCCGCGGTTTTGCGCCACCACGCGGTGCGGTAAGATGGGCTGGTGGCGCACCGCAGACTGCCGATCGGCATCCAGACGTTCCGCAAGCTGCGCGAGCAGAACTGCTACTACGTCGACAAGACGCCCTACATCCAAGCCGGCCACGACTGGTCCCAGCGCCATCCGGTGGTGCGACTGAGCTTCGGCGGCGGCAGCTTCACCGGCCCGGACGTGCTGGAAGCAGGTGCAGGAGTGGTACAACGGCTATAGCTGGCGCGGCGCCGACAAGGTGTACAACCCCTACGACGTACTGCTGCTGCTGCGCCGCCACGAATTCGAGGCGCACTGGTTCGAGACCGGGACGCCGGCGTTTCTGGTGGACAAGCTGTTCGAACGCCGCGTCTCGACGGTGTCGGTGGGCGACATGGTGAGCACCGGGGAGTTGCTGTCGGCGTTCGACGTGGATCACATCGGCACCGAGGCGCTGCTGTTCCAGACCGGCTACCTGACCATCACGGCGGAAGAGGAACTGGGCGGCAAGGCGCTGTATCGGCTCGGCTATCCCAACCGGGAGGTGCGGCAGGGCCTGAACGAGCAACTGCTGCGCCATCTGGTGCAGGACTCAGACCGGCAGACGGCCAACAGCATCCGCCTGGCGCGCCTGCTGGAGGCGCACGACTGCGGCGGCCTCAAAACGCTGTTTCACGCCTTCTTCGCCAGCATTCCGTACCAATGGTACACCAACAACCACATCGCCGATTACGAGGGCTTTTACGCCAGCGTGTTCTACGGTGGAGGAGTCGAGCAGCCACGGACGCCTGGACATGGCGGTGCGCACCGCCGGCCACGTGTACCTGTTCGAGTTCAAGGTGGCCGAGATGGCGCCCCCCGGTTCCGCCCTCGCCCAGTTGCAGCAGCGCCGCTACGCCGACAAGTACCGCGCCACCGGCGAGCCGATCCACCTCATCGGCGTCGAATTCAGCAGCGCCACCCGCAACCTCACCGCCTTCGAGACCGCCGACGCCTGAGGCGATCTGGTGCGCCTGCCTACCGCGCCCGCTCGATGCCAGGCGGCGATGCGGGATGATGCCACCGTCGCCGCGGACATGGGCGGGCAGCCACGCACAACGACGCCACCTCCAGAAACCGGCTGAACTCATCCAGGCGCCGCACCAGCGGCACCAGCGGCACCAGCCGTACCCGCAACGCCGCCGCCAAGTCGAAACCGTCGCCCAGCTCGGCGGCGGGTGCGACTTTATTGCCCTGGTTACGGGGCATATGATCCCCGCATGACTCGCACAAGCAACCCTGACAACCGAACCGTTCGACGCATCGTCAGGATTGTTCGGAGCGTGAGGCCGTGGAGCGGGCGCGGCGGTGGCGGCCTCGCGTGCCCCGGTGACCAGCCGCAGGCTGCCGGACTGCACATCCACGACACCTGGGATTGGTGCGTCCGCCATCCGGTGGTGCGGCTGGACTTCGCCGGCGGCAGCTTCAAGGAGCCCGCGAATCTGCACGAGGACGTGATGCTCCAATTGGAGAGTATCGAGGACGAGATGGGCATTCCGGCCCGCCGGGTCAGCGCACCGGGCCGCTTGCGCTGTACCGGCTCGGCTATCCCAACCGCGAAGTGCGCGAGAGCCTGAACCGGGTGTTGCTGCGCCACCTGGTGCAGGACACGGCGCAGCAGACCGCCAACAGCATCCGCCTGGCGCGCCTGCTGGAGGCGCACGACTGCGGCGGCCTCAAAACGCTGTTCCACGCAGGTGGCCGAGATGGCGCCGCCCGGGTCGGCCCTCGCCCAGTTGCAGGAGCGCCGCTACGCCGACAAGTACCGCGCCACCGGCGAGCCGATTCACCTCATCGGCGTCGAGGTAGCCGACGCCTGACGGCCGCCACCGGCCGCCCGGACGAGTCCGGGTTTCGCGCACCGCGCGGCGCGGCACAACGTCGCGGCCTCCGAGGCTGCCTGCGCGGACTTGACGACTACGGCAAGCTGCGCCACCTGCTCACCGTCAACCGGCAGCTCAACGGCAACTTCGACCTGCTGCGCCACCTCATCGGCACCGGCTGGGTGGACAGCGAAATCACCAGCGGCTTCCCGCTGGAGCACCTGAATCAGCGCGAGAACTTCCTGTCCCTGCTGCACTACCTGCTCAGCATCCGCGAGCTGCGCGAGGGCACGCCGCGCCTGGGCATTCCCAACCAGACCGTGCGGCGGCTCATGTGCGGCTACCTGCGCGACGGCTACCGCGACATCGGGTTGTTCGCCGTGGATCTGTACGCCTTCAGCCGCCTGGTGCACGAGATGGCCTGCCTCGGCGCGTGGCGGCCGCTGCTGGAGTTTCTCGCCGCGGCCATCCGGCGCCAGACCGGCATCCGTGACTACATGGCCGGCGAAAAGGTGATCCAGGGCTTCCTGGCCGTGCCCTTGTAAGCATCTATGATGAAGCCGATGGGGACGAGCATAACGTCAGCGGACATTGGGTTTTTACGCAGCGGTCGCGAGCAACGCCTCGGTGCGCGACCAGATCTTCGTACGTCGCCGGGCGGTCCGCTATGCCGGAGGCCATGGCCGGGGTGACGCGGTTGTTGCCCTTCGTGCGCACCGAGCCGTGCGGCTTCACATGGTTGTAGGAGTAGTAGTACAGCGCCAGCATAGCGCAACTTATGTCAGCGGCCAGTAGTGCCCTTCCGCGGGGATGTCGGCGGGAGAAAACCAGATCTGACGCAGGCCGGCCAGCGTCCGCACCGGGTCGGTACCGATCACGAAGTCGTCCCAGATGAAGTCCACCGACAACAGCGCGGGCAGATAGACCAGCAGGACGATCGGCAGCCGCTACGTCGCCCGGTGCGGCCCGGTTGCCCTGCGAGGCGCCGGGTGTACGCGCCGTGCGGCTTCAGGTCGGTGTCGGCGCGCCACTCGCCCGGCTGCCGGTGTACGCCGTGCTCGACCTGTTCGTCGATATCGAACGGTGGTCAGCATGGCAGTAACTTGGCAGTCGCGGAACGCACGGTGGACGTATCCGGGATACCAACCCTGGCGGTTCGTGGCTAGGTGGCATCATCCACGATCAAGTCCGATAACGCCGCTGGGCGCGGCAGGCCGGCACGACGACGTTCATACTTGCCCCCTACAGCGATAGACGATATTACTCCGTAGGCGGTGGAGCGTGCTGGCGCTCGCCATGCGGCTACTCCGACCACTACCGGGCTGGGCATCACCACCTTGGCTAGCTATGGGGTGTTGGCGATGCTGGAAGCGGGCGAGCGGCTGATCGTGCTGTACGGTCGATGCGAATGAGCCAACGAAGAAACGTGCCGCTCTTGACGACCTTCGACCTGCACCGGCAGGTGTCCATGCTGGCGCCGGCCATGGCCTGCTGCCGCGCCCGCCGTTCCCGCAGCCGCTGGCGCAGTTCCTTCAGCTTCGCACGCGCATGGAATCCATCCTCCCCGCACAGCACGAAATCACGGTGCCAATGCGCGGGTCGCGCTCACCAGTTAGCGCCTTGTACAGGCTTGGACGCCCGAGCTGAGTTTCCTCGGCGACAGCGCTCATGCCCATGGCGCGCGCGACGTTGCCAACCGCGCCGGCGGTTGACCTCCACATACGCCTGCGAGCCAGCCGCGGCGGCGGGTCATCGTCTTCGATGCTGCCGGTCGCCGTCGCCGGTCATACGGCAGTCGTACGCCGCGCCCCGCGGAGGCCCCGTCACGCCCCCGCCTGCACCCCCGCCACCCGGTTCGCCGGCCCTGAGAATGGCTAGTTGACAAACATCCGGTGAACCGCCATGTTATTCGGGTGCTTGGCATTGCCCCACGCGCCGTACGGGACCCTGGGGAGGGGCGGCTCCGTGCCGGAAGCCCTCTGATTGTGCAAAACTACCGCTTGACAGTAGTTTGCCAGTCGGTCCATAGTAGGAATCGCGGGAGGCTATTGTCTCGTGAGAACGGCCCCGGCGTCGGTTGGAGTCGGCAAGAGGGAGGGCTACAGAACTAAGGTTCTTGATCGGGAAAACCGATCATTGGAGGATTCCGACGGGTGGTAACCGGGCTTTGAACAGCCCAGGTCGCCAAGACCCGCTGGCGATTCTTCCTTGCTGATGAGGGCAACAGGGCTCGAGTCATCTATCCATTACACGTACCGCCGTGAGGTTTACGCGAGCGGGCAGGAGGTCTTTATGACACAGAGGGTTGCACGCCCGATGAAATTCGCGGCGTTCATTTCGATAATCATTTCAGTGGCGGTCATGCTTGCCGCCTGCCAAGGCGCCGTAGGTGCGAAGGGCGACAAGGGCGACAAGGGCGACACGGGCGCCGCCGGCACCGACGGCGTCCCCGGATCCATGGGCCATGATGCGCTCGTGGTGAAAGCCTACGCCAACCCGCCCGTGATCAGTGTGAGCGATCAGGTCGTCGCCAATGTCGAGCAAATCGGCGATTTGTCGTCCGTTTCCGCCAGTGCGGCGGACTGGTTTGCTGGAGGAACGCCTCCGGTTACCTATTCTTTGGTGAAATACACCGATAACGGTAACGAAGTCGATTTCCCAGCAGACAGCGTTTTCATCGTCGCCGTGGACAAGGACACTGGAGCCATTACGCTTACGGCGCGTAAGGCAGATGCCACTGCCGATCCGGTAGTCATGGTATCTGATACAGAACCCGACAACTGGGTTGACGGTACGCGATTTATCGTGAAAGCCACTGACGCGAATGGCGTAACGGCGCAGACCCCCGCGCCTCCGGAAGGTGCCGACGACCCAAACATGATGGTTTCCGTAAAGCGCAACAGAGCACCAGTGGCAGCGGCGCGGGATGCGACAGACCGAACCCAAGCAAATGCCACTGCCAAGATTCCTGTGACCGTTGGAACGATGGATGGATTCGCGGCCGGAGCGACGGACGCCCAAAAAGCGGATGCCTGTAATCGACTCGATACTTCGTGCGTCGATACTAACACCGATGCGAATTCGCTTACGTTGGCCAGTTACTTCATCGACGAAGACAAAGCGTCACTCATGTACACCCCAAGTACGAGTCCTTATGTTTCGGCTTCCGTCAGCAGTAGCGGCGTCTTGATGGTGAAGGGAGTCAAGGCTGGGGATCCGAAAGAGGGTGTTCCGCAGACCAGGACCGTTGATCTTGAAGTGAAAGCCACCGATGCCGGCAATCTCCCATCCGAGTTGGCAGCGGTGTTCACTGTTACTATCGACCCGCCGCCCGAACGGAAGGCAGGTAGCCAAATCCCGTCTCCGGCGCCAGCCACTGGCATAATGAGTGCTACGGCAGTTCTGTCTGGTTTGGATCGATTTATTGTCGACAACGCGCCTGACACGTTGGCCTATACCGTGAAGGAGACAAGTGATCCGTCCGAGGTTCTTACGACCGTTGTGATCGACGGTGTTGAACAACAAAATAATACGAGGACTGGTGAGGGTAGCGTCGCGATTCATGTCACTACCGCAGCGCACGCAGGAGACGCAATGATTGAGGTCACCGTCACCGATGCCGTTGGACAGCACATCAAGATTCCGTTGACCGTGAAGGTAACAGCGCCTTAGTTGCCGTTTCGTACGTGACTTGATTGGGGGAGAATCATCCCAATTGTTAAAGAGCCGTTAGCTTCCCGCTAACGGCTCTTTTTTTTGCATTTTCGGGTCAACTGTCAATTTGCGGTGCGAGAGCCGCGACCCACCGTTCCACGACCACGGTTGCAGCGTTTCACTCGCCGAGATCCGCTCACCTCAACCCAACGATAGCAACGCCAGTCGACAAGGGACGTTCGCTGCGTGCGAGGTATTATGCACAGTTCGCGCGGAACAGCTCATTAGTTGCTCGACTTCGCGTGGAATACCGGGCTGATTCCCAGGGCGGTGTAGGGCATTCCACAGCGTTGGCGAAACTAGCATTTACCACGTTCTAAGGGCAGAACTTGTCGACGATGGTGCTGTCGAGGTTGGTCAGGAGCAGCCGGCGGTCGATCAGCGCTAGCCGCATCGCCTCGTCGTCAAGCACTCCGCCCTCAGTCCTGAAGGAGTGCTCTTCGCGCTCAGCCCGTTCGACGCCCTTGGTGGTGGACGAGATCGGCTAGCCCGGCCGCAGATCGTGCTTACCGCCGGTGGCCCGACAGCAGTCACGGCTGCGCTTGTCCGGGTGTGAATCGGCGGGCAAAGTGACCCCAGGTCGGCATCGAAAAGGACCCCCCTTCCCGGCTGGTCACTTAGGTTGTAATCCGGGGTGAGCGTTGAATCAACCCTGACCTCCTTGTTCGGGTATTCGGTGCCATCTGATTCGAGCCGGAGACAGCTCTTGAACCGTCGACGGCCGGAACGCCGGGGTGTCCGACGCGACATCGGCCGGTGGTGGCGGAGGACAGCCGACCTAGGCGACACGAGAGAGTGACGGAGGGCCGGGAATGCCGATATGGCCCGGTCTGCGAAGTTCGGGGAACACTTCGGCCCGGTGCCGGGAGAAAGATCGCGGGAAGACGGCCTATAAGGCCCTTCCGCCGGGCGAGGTGGTATCGCGACATCCGCCTGCTCCGGGCCGATTCGGCCACATTGCGAGTCCTCCGAGAGCTGGGGCAGTTCCCGTGAGCGGCGCACGAAGCTGTCCATGCGATAGCTCTTGCCCTCGATGACGATCTTGACGGCGCGATGCACCAGCCGGTCCATGGTGGCCGAGGCCATCAGCGGGTTGGCGAACACCAGCGGCCACTCGTTGAAGTCACGGTTGCTGGTGATCACCGTCGCGTGGCGCTCGTAGCGGTTGCAGATCACCTCATACAGATCCTGCTGCTGGTGCTCGGGCAGAGGGGTGAGACCGAAATCGTCCAGGACAAGAAGAGCTACGGTGCCGACCCGGCGCAGCCGGCGCTGGTAGGTACCGTCGCCGCGAACCGGCGTGGATCCGGTCGAGCAAGACTCTGGTGCGCTCGTAGGTGACCTCATATCCCTTGCGACAGGCGATGTGCCCGAGCGCCTGAGCTGCGTGGCTCTTGCCGACGCCTGCACGAAGCGGCAGCTAGCCAGTTCGCGCAGGGTCGGTGCGTGGATCCGCGGATTGAACGAGAAATCGAAGGTCTCCAGGGTCTTGTCCGATGAGCGCACGCACCGGGTGCATACCGTCGACCGCCTGGTCGGCGAAGATCTCCTGCGCCACCGGCGCGACCGACGGCCCCAGGCGACTGGCCCACTGCACCAGCCCGGCATGGGTCATGTTCAGATACTTCTCCAACTCCGGCGGGGCATGCTCTGGCCGCCGCATCACCTGCCAGGACTGCTTGGCACGCGGATGCGCGGTGACCTCCAACGCTCCAGTTCCTCAGCCAGCTCGCTGGCGTCGGGGGTGTCGCGCCCGCGCTCCTTCTGGGCCTCGCGGAACAGCGGCAGGAAGTTGCGCTTGACGTACTTGATATCTCCCTCGACGACGCCTTTGTGTTCCGGACGGCGCGGCAGGCAGGGCGAAATCAGGAACCCGTAGTGCAGTGCGAGTTCGCGCTAGGCGCGGTTCACCAACGGATCCCCGAACGACGCGACGATCAACGCCGCCGAAGCACTCGAAGGCGTGCATGTGGTAGGCAAAGAAGGTCTCCTGCTTCTGATCGAAGACCACCTCGCGATAGGCCCGGCGACAGTGGCGCAGCCGGCCTGAGAACACCCAGGTGCGTTTCCGCGAGCGCGTGGCGGCATCCCAGGTGAGCCCCAGATGCCCGAAGTCCACTTCCATCACTTCTCCGGGCTTGGTCTCCCGGCGCATCACCGGTCGCACCGGTGACGGGACGTGTCGGTGGATGTAGCGCCGCACCGTGGTCTTGGATCACCAGGAAGCTGTAGCCATTCCCGCGCCATCCCTCGATCTGGTCTCGGCGCGCGTCGAGCGGGTGGCAGCGGCCATCGTCGCCGCCGCGCTGCTCGTGATATACCTTCTGGAGTTGGTGCTCCGATGGCAGCTCTCGCTCCGCGTCCAGCCATCCCTCTTGCCCGGCGAGTTCCAGCACCCTGCGGATCACTCTCCGATGTTTGCCGGTCTCACGCTTGATCGCCTTGATCGACTGCTTCATTCTCAGTCGTCGCACGATGTCCTGTAGTTCCATGGGCGATGTCCTCCTGGCCATCTGATATCTGACCTCCCTCACGTGGTTCGTTGTTTGGATTCACGAACCGTGCAACGTGAGGGGGGTCCTTTTCGATGCCGAGGAGGGCGGTCCATTCGTTTGCCGACCCCGGGGTCCCTAAAAATGCCGATGGGGGGTCACTTTCCCTGCCGGCTTACAAGCCGAGAACGGGGGACAGCGTAACGGTGACGAACAGTAGCCCCGCCAACGGCCCGCGTCCGATTCTCGGGCGCAGCAGCCACGAGCCGCCACCAGCGCCACGGCAGCGCCCATGCCCACCCACCGCCAGCGGACCGGCCTCGCACACCTCCCAGTGCGGGTAGATGCTCGCCAGATCAAGGGGCAAGAACAACTTTGCCGACGTAGAACCAGAAGGCGCGGACAGCGATCAGCGTGCGTTCGATGATCTGCTGAACAGCACGTCGGCGACCGCAATCGCCCCTCCCACGGCGAAGAACGGCGCAATCCGCAGCAGATCGGTCCAGGTCACGCGGCCACGCTTCCCCAGTGCCAGATGAGCAACGCCGCCGGCAGCGTGACCGACTTGGACAGCAGGCCGCCGACGTAGGCCGCCGGCGCGGACAGGTACCGGCGGGCCGCGGGCTGCTCCGCGAAGCGGATCCACGCCGATGCCCGCGACCTGTTCGCTGCCAGCTTCGCCGCCTGCGCCGGCAGCCGTGCCGTTCTCCCCGGCAACGACCAGGTGCCACTCATGCTGTTGTTCCGGGTCGACAATCGCCACGTTGCTGGTGTGGAAATCCCCGTCTGGTCGGGTCTTCCAAGGGCCGCTTTTGAAGCGGCAGCGACAACGGACAGTTATAAGGAGTATCACGGGCGCCTTGCACACGCGGGGCGTCACACTGCTGGAGGTTGTGATGGTCGAAGAACTGTTCGGGATACTGGCCGTTGGCGTAGCGGCGGCGGCACTGCTTATGCCCCGGAGACACTCCGTGCTCGACTCGATGCGCGCGGCGATCCGGGATCTACCGGGACGCGCCGGAGATGCTCTTTGGCGCTCCGGGACAGCCGCTCACGGCGGCGATCCGGAAGGAGAAGACTCCATGAGCGAACCAGGCAGCGCCGCTGAACCAGCGGATGCGGGCCGGTCGGAGGAGCAGGAGACGCACGACGTTCCGGGCCCTCGGGGTGGCGCGAGCTATGATCCGAGGCCGCTGGAAGACAAGGCGGGCCGGAGCATCGCGTACCTGCTCATCGCCTTGCTGGCACTCCTGGTGATCGCACTGCTGGCCATGGTCGTGTTCGACGTCATCACCGTCGGCGAGGCCAAGGAGTTCGGCGTGTTCCTGGGTCCAGTCGTGGCGCTGGTATCGGGGGCCACCGGCTTCTACTACGCAAAACGGCGTAACTGACCGCGGCGCGCACCTACAAGCCGAGGCGGACCGATTCACACTCGGCCCGCCTCGGCTCACCGACGCGTTGAACAGGTCACGCCCGTTGCTCGTCTGTTTCACGTCGAGCTCGGGCATTCCTGCCGGCAGGTTGAAGGTGCGGGCCATGTGCGCAGGTCGCCGAGTTGTGCCCTCCTTGAACACCGGTCGACGCCGGACCCCTGTCGGTCAGCCTTCTGTCAATTGAGCCCGAATTTCCCGTGCGGCCTGATCGGACGGTTCGATGGCAAGCGCTCGTTCGATGCTGTCGAGCGCTGCTGTCACATCGCCCAGATGTTGCAGCGCACGGCTCCGATGCACCCACGCGTTCGCGTTGCGGGGTTGGATTTCGAGTGCCGCGTCCGCCAGATGCAGAGCCTCCTCGTAGCGCAGCTGCTCGAGCCGCAGTTCCGCGAAGTCCGTGAGCGCTTTGCCGTAGCGTGGACACCGGTGCAATGCGCGGAGATACGCGGCCTCGGCTTCTTCCAGTCGGCCGAGTCGATACAGAGTCAGACCGGCGCCGTAGGCTGGCTTGCAGTCGTCGGGGCGTTGTTCCTCGGCGATGCGATAGGCGGCGTGCGCCTCATCCAGACGGTTCCGGCTCAGCAACTCGCTGCCGAGGTTGAGGTGGGCGTCGCGGGCCGTCGGGTTATACGAAACGACATGCGCGAAGAACCGGGATCCATCGCGGTACAAACTTGCGTGCCGCCACGACAGCGTGCCCAGCGCGGCCAGGACCAGGACAATGAGCACCGCATTCGCAACGTTGCCGCGCACCATGCCGGTGCGGCGAAGTGCCGCCACTCCCCATGCCGCCACCGCCACAACCACCGTCGTGATGCCGATACTGGCCAGATACTGGTAGCGGTCGGCGACGAAGGAAAACAGCATGAAGTTGAAGTCCACGAAGCCGAGAACGGGGGACAGCGTAACGGTGAAGAACAGTAGCCCGGCCAACGGTCCGCGTCCGATGCTCCGGCGCAGCAGCCAGAGAGCCGCCACCAGCGCCACGGCAGCGCCTAGGCCAACCCACGCCAGCGGATCGACCTCGCGCACCTCCCAGTGCGGGTAGATGCCGGCCAGATCGAGGGGCCAGAACAGCTTGCCGACGTAGAACCAGAAGGCGCGGGCGGCGATCAGCGCGCGTTCAATGAGCGAGTAGCCGAAGCCGCCCACTCCACGGGAGCGGTTGAACAGCAGGTCGGCGACCGTCATCGCCGCTCCCACGACGAAGAATGGCGCCAGACGCAGCAGATCGTTCCAGGTCACGCGGCCGCGCTTCCACCAGTGCCAGATGAGCAGCGCCACCGGCAGCGTGACCACTACCGACTTGGACAACAGGCCGGCGACGTAGGCTGCCAGCGACGCCAGATACCAGCGCGGGCGCCGCTGTTCCGCGCAGCGCACCCACGCCGTGGCCGCCAGCAGGTAGAACATGCCGGAGAGCACGTCCTTGCGCTCGATGATCCACGCCACCGACTCCACGTGTACCGGATGCACCGCGAACACCGCCGCCGCCACCCAGGGCCCCGGTACCGTGAACCGGCGCAACAGGTGCCACAGCAGCAGCGTATTGGCCAAGTGCAAGAGCACGTTGGTTGCGTGGTAGCCGGACGCGATCCCGCCCCACAACTTGTGCTCCAGCCAGAACGAGGTATAGGTCAGCGGCCAGTAGTGCCCTTCCGCGGGGATGTCGGCGGGCGACAACCAGATCTGGCGCAGGCCGGCCAGCGTCCGCACCGTGTCGGTACCGATCACGAAGTCGTCCCAGATGAAGTCCACCGACAACAGCGCGGGCAGGTAGACCAGGAGGACGATCGGCCACAGCGCGAGGGATAGCAGCTCGGTCTGATCCCGGCTCGCCGCCCAAGTTCGGCAACGTCCGACCACCGACAGCAGCAGCGACGGACGATGACAAGGCTCGTTGCGGTTCGTCCTTCGTTCAGGTTCCCTGCGTTTGTTCACGGACGAATCAGCTTACCTTGCGGCTTCGACCGTGGGTAGCAGGAAGCATTTTCTCCTTTGGATACGGCGGCTTATCCTCTGCCTTGCTTTCTCGCTATAGTCGGAGCCGACCGGGAAAGCGGGGGATTGTTTTGCATCGGCCGAGGGTGTGTTTCGTCATCCCCACTTACAACGAGGCGGAGAACATCACACTGCTGTTGGGACGGCTGACCGACTTGTACCAGGATGCGAACACGCTGTTTCTGGTGGTGGACGATGAGAGCCCGGACGGCACCGGCGCGCTGGTACGGCAGTGTGCCGACGGCGACGCGCGCGTGTATCTGCTGGAGGGCAGGAAGCGCGGGTTGGGAGCCGCCTACGTGCGCGGGATCACCCACGCCACGGACACCCTTGGCGCCGAGGTAGTGGTACAGATGGACGCCGACTTCTCGCACGACCCGGAGGACGCCGGCCGGTTGCTGGCGCGGGTGGCAACGGACGCGGATGTGGCGATCGGCAGCCGCTACGTGGCCGGCGGCGCCGTAGACGAAAGTTGGGGCTTTCAGCGCCGGCAGCTTTCGCTGCGGGGCAACCGGATGGCGCGCTGGATTACCGGGCTGAATGGGGTGCGCGACTGCACCGCCGGCTTCAAGGCAATCCGCACCTCCGCGCTGCGGCACCGGCTGTTGCACAGCGGCGCGCGCGTGGTGGAGGAACCGATCTACTTCCGCGACCGCGAGCGCGGCGTCACCAAGCTCGGCCTCGACAGCATGCTGGAGTTCATGTACCAGATCTGGTGGCTGCGCCTCACCAGCCACCGCACCTTCATCAAGTTCTGCGTCACCGGACTGAGCGGAGTGTTCGTGAACCTCGGCGCGTTCCAACTGCTGACCGAGATCGGCGTGCACCGCTATCTGGCTTCGCCGATCGCCATCGAGCTTTCGATCATCTCCAACTTCCTGATCAACAACTACTGGACCTTTGCCGACCGCGATCTGGCCGGAGCCAAGCGCATCCGGGGGTTGAAGTTCAACGTCGTATCGTTGCTGTCGCTGGCGGTGAGCTACGGCACGTTCCTGGTGCTGTCGCTGCTGTTGCCGCGGGCGGCGCCGGTGTGGCTGCAGGGACTGGCAATCGTGCCCGCCGTGCTGGTCAACTACTTTCTCAATTCCTACTGGACGTTTCGCGATGCGGAACGAGATTGGCATCACCACGGAAGCGGCCAGGGCAAAGGTGGCTCGTGTTGCCGCTTCGAAGCACTTCCTGCCCGCGATCCTGTTCACTGTGTGCTTTGGCGTCTATGTCGGCAACGGCGACTTTCTGCCCGGCAACGACCAGGTGGGCAACATGCTGTTCAGCGTGAACCTGCTCAAGCGCCACTCCTTTGCGATCAGCCCCCCGGTTGCGCCGCAAGCGTTCTTCTGGACCATCGCGAAACCCGGCCAGCAGCCCGTACCCACCGCCATCGACGAGTGGACCGAGTCGACCGACGCCGCCTACCGGGAAGGCCGACTGGCTGTGCGATCGCACTTCTACTACGCGAGCCCGACCGTGTTCCCGGAGGTGTACGTCAACACGTTCGGCGTCGGTGCGCCGTTGGCCGGGTTGCCGGTGTACGCCGTGCTCGACCTGTTCGTCGACATCGAACACGACCGTTTCCGGTGGTGGCACGGCGCCGCCCTTACCGCCTCCCTGCTGACCGCGCTGGCGGCGCTGTTCGTGTTCCTGGCGGCGCGCGGCTTCGTCCAACCGGTGCCGGCTGTTCTGATCTCCCTCGCGTTCGGCCTGGGAAGCTGCGCGTGGCCGGTCAGCAGCCAGGCGCTGTGGCAGCACCCGGCCAGCACCTTCTTTCTGAGCCTCGGCGCCTGCTTGCTGCTGCGCCCCGCGGCGAGCGGCCGCGAACGGCGGCCGCTCGCTGCCGCCTGGTGCGGGGCGGCGTTCGGGATGGCGGTGCTGTGCCGCCCCACCGTCGCGGTGGTAGTCGTGTGCACCGGAGCATATCTGCTGTGCGTGGACCGCCGCCGGTGCGCCGCCTTCGTGCTCGGCGGGCTGCCGTTCCTGCTGCTCGCCTTCGGGCAGAGCGTGGTAGCGAGCAACATCGCGCTTGCGAAGACCGGAACCACCGCCCTGTGGCAGAGCTCCTGGCGGGAGAGCCTGCCCGGGCTGCTGTTCAGCCCGGCACGCGGCCTGGTCTGGTTCTCGCCCGTGCTGGTGCTCGGCCTGGTCAGCGCGCTGGCCGTGTGGCGGAACCCGCGCTTCCGAGCCCTGATCCCGGTGCAACTGGGAACCGTGCTCATGATCCTGGTGGCCGGCAAGTGGTTCGACTGGTGGGGCGGCCTCACCTGGGGCTACCGGCCCATCGTCGATGCCGCCCCGTTTCTCGCCCTGTTGACGATCCCGATCGTCGACCGCATCATCGCCAGCCGTCCCCTGCGAGTTCTGTGCGGCGTGTTGCTGGCGTGCTCGATCGCGGTGCAATTCGTCGGCGCCTACAGCTACAGCCTGACGGGATGGAGCGACCTGTGGCGCGAATACGACCGCCCCGAGCAAGCCAGCCTGTGGCGCTGGGACCGACCCCAGATCGGCTACCACCTCGCCAACTTCAGCTCCGAGCGAGCCAGGAAGAAGCAGGTGATGGCCACCTACCTGAACTACCCCGGCCCGATCCTCAACCTGCCCAATCGCAATCGCAAGATTTCTCTATAACCGCCACCCATTGATGACGTCGGCCACCTCGAACGGTGGCTGGTGCACGGGCAGCTCAGCGCAGCGGTGGCAACGACTCCAGTGGACTCTCGATCGCGGTGATGCGCTTGCGCGTGACGTGGGTGTAGATCACGGTGCTCCTGATCGAGGCGTGTCCGAGCAGCGCCTGGACGGTGCGCAGATCGGTGCCGGATTCCAGCAGATGGGTGGCGAAACAGTGCCGCAAGGTATGCGGGGATACCGGCTTGCCGGCGACGACGTGGCGCACCGCGGTGATGGCGAGGGCCACCGCGTCTCTGGTGATGTGGCGGTCGGGATAGGTCCTGCTGGGAAACAGCCAGGAGCGGGGCCGATAGCGTTGGTAGTGGCAGCGCAAGTGGTACAGCAGGACCGGCGACAACGTCACCAAACGATCCTTGCGGCCCTTGCCTTGAATGACATGCAGCAGCATGCGCTTGCTGTCGATGTCTGCGATCCGCAGGGAGACCGCCTCGGAAACGCGCAGCCCGGCCGCATACAGGATCATGGCGATGACGCGGTTCTGCGGGTTGGTGATCGCTTCGAGTACGGCGCGCACCTCGTCCTGGCTCAACACCAGCGGCACCTTCTTGGGCTGCTTGGCGAACGGGATGGACTCGATGTTCCAGTCCTTGCCGAGCGTCTTGAGGTACAGGAAGTGGAGGGCGCAGACCGCTTGATTGAAGCTACCCCAACCCAGCTTTCGCTCGTGCACCAGATGCAGTTGATAGGCCCGTATCTGGTCGGGGCCGAGCAGCTCCGGCGAGCGGTTGAAGTAGCGGGCAAACAACGCGACCTGCCGGACGTAGCAGTCGATGGTGTGCGGGGACAGGTTGCGCACCTGCATGTCTTCGATCATTCTCTGGCGCAGTGGTGTCATGATGGACTCCTCCTCGTGTAGAGACACGTGGTCCATCAGCCCCCGGGGCGGCGCTACGCTCCGGGGGCAACCACCCGTCTCGTGCTAGAGTCCAGACATCATGTATGGGTTGTGTTTGGGAAGCGCTTCGAGATTCGAGACGGCAGAGGCGACCCCTACCGCGAAGCGGTTTAGTTCAATCGACATATACGCGTAACGGGATGCCGTAGCGCAAGAGGCAGTAGCGGAAGCTGTCGAGCAAGGCGGTCAGCTTCTCGTCGAAGTAGTACTTGCCGAACAGGATCTTGCGGGAGAAGTCGTCGAACCACAGGAACAGGTAGGTTTTCTTGCGGCCTTCGGGAGTATCGAGCCAGATGCCGTCGCGGGCGTCGGCCTGCACCAGAGCCAGGGTGTGGGGCGCCTCGAAGGAGGCGGCGCTCATTCGAGGTGCTCGCATTCGTCGACTGTGGCACGTCGGCACAGCCAATCGCGGTAGTCGCACAGTATTTCATGGAGCGACAGGTAGGGCCCCTGCGCGCAGATCTCGCGCAGCCGTTCGATCTCCTCGGCGAGTTTTTGCTGCAACACCTCGAGGGTCACCTGCAGATGATCGGCTTCGCTTTCCAGGCGTGGCTTGGCGTCGAGAAAGAACTCCAACAGCCAACTGCACAGGAACGCGAGCCGGTCGCCGAGCAGTTCCAGGAGCTGCGCCAGCTGCTCGAACTCGCCGAGCACGCAGCGCGGGGTCTCGATCAGCCGGGTGAGCACCGCCTCGCGCGCCAGCTCGTCCTGGCGCCCGAAGATCGTGCCGCGAGGACGGTCCGCGGTCAGCAACCCGGGGGCGCCGATCTGCCGGTAGCGTGCCAGCGCCCGCCATAGTTCCCGTTCATCGTCGCCGCGGCGCCGGCGTACCGGTGGCGCCGGTTCACTGACAATCCGTCGTATCAGCAGCAGGTGCTCTTCCAGTTGGGCCAAATGGTCGGGGGAACCCAGTAGTACATCCACGTTGATGCCTCCATCGGTGAGATGTTCAACTGGTATCAAACCAAACGCCGTGCCGTAATACTCGATTCAATGGTATGGCCACCGGATTGCGGGCGCGCACCACCACATAGCGCAGATGCAGGCAGCCGATGATGCCCCGCGCAGCGCCGGCAACGCGCCCGTGGGCGCGGCGTCCGGCAACCGTGAGCGCTCTCAGACAGCGGTGCAGCTCAGCCAGGCCACGACCGCCAGCGCGCACCTCAGGCAACGCCGCAAACGGCACCAACTCCGCCACCAGCTCGCTCGCTTCCAGCGTGCCCTCAGCGACCAGCCGCCGTGCCCACTTCAGATGACGCGCTATGGTGTGCTCACAGACGCTGCCGATCACCGCGTCGGCTTGCTCGTAGGCCAGCCTCATGCCTCCGTTCGGATGCCGTTCCACCAGTTTCAGCAGGTTCAGCACCAGATCGAGCCTGATATTGCATTCCGGGATCACGAACCACGGCAGCATGCGCTTGGTGTACAACCGCGCCGTGCTTTCGCTTCACCCCTGCCTGCCGCAGTGCTTTGAGCACCGTCGCCGGATTTACCGTCAGTTCAGTCCGCCGCGTGAACTCGGCGGTCACTTCATCAAGCGTCGCATTGGGTTGGGCAGTGACGATCTCGCGCAGGATTTCGCGCCCCGCTCCGCGTGGAAGGGCTGGGCCGAATGGGCCGGCCTCCAGGGCACCAGGTGTTGTCCGCCGATCCGGTGCACGTAGCCGCCTACCTTGCCGAGCGCACCGAGCAGGGCGCCGCGGCCTCCACCGTCCGCACCATCCGGGCTGCCATCGGCGCAGCTCACCGGGACCAGGGTGCCGGCGATCCCACCGTCCATGATGGCGTCCGCCGTGTTCTGCAGGGCCTCACCCGTCAGGCAGTCGGACGCGGGCGCGGCCAGGCGCGGGGCGCTCGAAAACCGACCAGGCCGGCACCGCGGCGGACGTGCGCTACCTCAAGAACGGCTGCGCCGTGGCGCTTCGCCAGCTCCGCGACCGGTCAGGGCTGCGTCCGGACGCGACGGCGCCGGTGCTCGGCGGTCTCAACGGCCAGTCCATCGCGCGCCGCCTACTAGCCGCTGCGGCCAAGTCCGCCGGCATCAAGGGGCGGATCACCGGGCACTCCGGACGCGTCGGCCTCGCTTCCGAATTGACGGCGCGCGGCGCCTCCACCACCGAGACGATGCCTGCCGGCGGCTGGAAAACCGCCCGCATGGTCGCCCACTACAGCGCCGCCGCCGCAGAGCAGGGCGCTGTCGCCAAGTACCTGTGATGAAGCCTGACGGGGCCCGTCAGGTCTCTAACCCACTGCGCCACGAGCGGTCTCGCCTCCACTTGTAACACTCGCCGCGCGCGCCTCCGCGATGATGATGTAGCCGGGTAGCCGCGACCAGAATCCCAGCGACAGCGCCGTACCTATCAGCACGCCCAGCCACCGCCAGAGTGACCATCGGTCCCGAATTATGAACACAACGCGTCGGTGCTCCGCGTTAATCTGCGCGAGCACGTGGTCCAGCTCACGGCCTAACGATTCCCCGGCGAACAGCCCGGCAAGCCCGCAGCGGAACACGGTCGCGTAGTGCGTTGTGTGCGGCGGTGGTCTGGGCGCGGAGTCCGGCTCCGGGTCCGGAGGGCGCCGCTGCTCCATCGCATCCTCGATTCGGCGGGCCGCCTCCTCCAGGTCGGCCTCTGTATCGTAGCGTGGTGACATAGCCCATACTTTATGCTGCCGGCGGCGCCGGCACCACCGAGACCATGCTTGCCGGCCGCTGGAAACCGCCCGCATGGTCGCCCACTACAGCGCCGCGGCCACCGCCGAGCAAGGCGCCGTCGCCAAGTACCTTGTTTCGCTCCTTGCCGCCGAAGTAGGACTCGTCCACATGAGGTAGATGCCGATGGCCCACATTTGGTAGCCCAGCTTGGACTTCCGCAGCGGTGTGCCTGTGGCCAGGTCAGCGAGCCATAATCCACAACCGGGTAAGCAATTAGGGTCATCGGCTTGTGCGCGAATCCGACCAGCTCGTACCAGAACGCGCCGGCCAGCAGCGCTGCCCGCGCCGCGGCTTTGCCAAAGTGGCGCCGCGAAAAAAAGTACATGCCGGCAGGGATCGCCGGCGACAGTGCGCAGAACAGCAGCTTGACGGCGCCGACATACCACCACGAAGCCGGCAACATCACGCTGTTGCTGCAACGCCTGACCGAATTGTACCCTGTCGCGGCGCAAATCATGCGCCAGATCGACGCGGACGCTCCGGATCCACCGGTGCACGCGGGCATCCGCTTCGCCGACACCGGTAAACAAGACTAGTAGTCCAAAATCAGCATCCAGCCGGCCAACTCTGTGCACGGGTTTCATGGTCTCCGGCACTACGGAGCGACCGCGCCTAGTGGTCCGGTGAATGGCAGATCGCACAAGGGCGCGCCTCAGCCGATCCCGAGGCCGCCTTCCATTCCGATACTGCCCCCAGCTCGCCCGCCACGGAGAAGTGCGATCGCACAGCCAGTCGGCCTTCCCGGTAGGCCGCGCTGGTCGACTCGGTCGGCGTACAACTACCACTACTTCGGCCACCCGTTCGCATTCGGGCAGAGCGTGGTAGCGAGCGGCATCGCGCTTTCGAAGACCGGGTCCGCCGACCTGTGGCAGAGTTCTTGGCGCAAGAGTCTGCCCGGCCTGTTGTTCAGTCCGGCACCGGGTCTGGTCTGGTTCTCGCCCGTGCTGGTGCTCGGCCTGGTCAGCGCGCTGGCCGTGTGGCGAGACCCGCGCTTCCGAGCCCTGATCCCGTTACAACTGGCAACCGTGCTCATGATCCTGGTGGCCGGCAAGTGGTTCGACTGGTGGGGCGGCCTGACCTGGGGCTACCGGTCCATCGTCGATGCCGCCCCGTTTCTCGCCCTGTTGACGATCCCGATCGTCGACCGCATCATCGCCAGCCGTCCCCTGCGAGTTCTGTGCGGCGCGTTGCTGGTGTGGTCGGTCGCGGTGCAATTCGTCGGCGCGTACAGCTACAGCCTGATGGGATGGAGCGACCTGTGGCGCGAATACGACCGCCCCGAGCAAGCCAGCCTGTGGCGCTGGGACCGCCCCCAGATCGGCTACCACCTCGCCAACTTCAGCTCCGAGCGAGCCAGGAAGAAGCAGGTGATGGACACCTACCTGCACTACCCCGGCCCCATCCTCAACGTGCCCAATCGCAATCGAAACACTGCTCCATAACCGCCACCCAACGAAGCGCTCGGCCGCCGTGCAGCGTTACCGGGACGCGCCATTCCGCGCGATCGGTACGCGGCATCCGATGCTTTCGAGCTGATGGTAGGCATCGACTTCGGGCGAACCAAGAGACGGCTGCCGAAGGAGTTGTTCCTGGCGACGCAGAGTGTGCCGGAGAAGGACGCCGCGCAAATCTCCGGGCCGATTGACGAGATCGACCGCATGGATGATCTCAGCTCGCAGGACAAGTCGTACCTGCTCGGCTATTTCTGCTCGACCTGGTCGGCAAGGAGTTGCTCGCCGCCGTCCTTGAATACCCCGAACCGCCGCGCCGAGTACCGGTTACCCGAGCCGGTGCGCCGGCGAGCGGGCCTTTACGATGCCGACCTGGGTCACTTTGCCCGCCGATTCACAGCCAGCGGCTTCCACTCGGTGATGGACTACACGATGACGCGCACAAGCGAATGGCGAATCTGTGCACGACATCCTCAGGTCGATCAAGAACACTACTTGCGCCCAAGCGCTTTGCCTATTGTCTCCTGCAAGTCCGATCCAAGGCGGCTGAAACCGAATAATCGGGCTGTCGCCCGTATCATTTCGTCCAACTCCATCTTCCCGCTCTGCTCAGCCACCATCTTGGCTGCTGCACGAATCTCCATCGGCGGGAGGAACTCCGCCCTAGTGAGCGTTCCGGCCTCCGCTGACCTGTTGCGCACCGGAGGTTCTCTGCTCTGGTCGGCGGTAAACCAGAACTCCCCATCCTTACGGATGGGCCCAGAAGCCACCTGCAACGCCCGATCGGTGGCACTTGCGATGCGCTTTCCGGTCCGATCCTTTCCGTATGCAGAGGCCACACGGCGCGCGATTTCGTTGCGATGAATTGGACCCTCAACTGTGACGATCTTGACGACGATTTCAGCGAGCTCATGGGATGGGGCTTCATGAGGCTCCGTGTGCATCGTAACGCTCACTCTTGCTTTACGATACGACGGAACTTTGATCCCCATCTCCGGGATCTCGTCGTGTACAGGATCAGGCGGCCCGACTACCGCCTCGGTCTCGGGAACGGATCGACCGTGCTCATGATCGTTCGCGCCATGTATCGCGAGCACATGCCGTGAGATGGTGAGCGCCTCGTTCAACGCGACCCGCAACCGCTCGATTTCTTGTTCGCGTCGATAGAACCAGTCCGTGCTCCATATGCGATGGAATCGCCAGCCGAGCCGTTCCAGGACATCCTGCCGCAATCGATCCCGTTCGCGCGCCCAGAGCGCACTGTGGTAGCTCTCACCGTCACACTCCACGGCGAGAATATACCGGCCAGGCCGGTCACGCTGCCGTACGCCGAGATCGATTCGAAACCCTGCGCTACCAATCTGCGGATCGACTTCATACCCGAGATCTGCGATTACCGTGGCAACATCTTCCTCGAACGGACTTTCAGGAGCCAACCCGGTAGGTAAGGGATCATCGAAACGCCCGGACTTGGCGAATTCGAGAAAGCGTCTCAGCACCCTGGGTCCGTCTCGTGACACGCGGGACGAATCGATCTCGGCAGGATCGAAAGAGCAGATCACTTCGCAGCGGACGCGTGCTCGGGTGAACAACACGTTGAGGCGACGCTCCCCGCCATCGCCATTGATTGGCCCAAAATTCATGCTGGCGAGGCGGCCCCCGGGTTCGTGAGGACCGTAACCAACACTGATCAGTATCACGTCGCGCTCGTCACCCTGAACGTTCTCGATGTTCTTGACGAAGAAGTTCTCTAGCTTGTCCTCACGCAGAAGCGCATCCAATACATCGTCCTGTCTTCGTGCGTGCTCCAAGACCTCGGTGATCATGTTACTCTGTACCTTCGAGAACGCAACTACCCCCAAAGACTGGCCGACGCACTCGCGCGCATGGCGGGCCACCATGGCGACGATTTCAAGTGCTTCGGCCTTGTTGGTGCCGGGTCGTCCAACTCCTCGTCCTTTACTGGAATAGACTCCATCAACCTTTCTGAACTTCAACCCATGATTGCCGTCGCTCCGGAAGGGGGCGGGTGGCAGGACGAGCCCGTTCCCATAGAATTCAGCGTTCGAGACGCGAATCAGCGACGGGTCTCGTGAACGGTAGTGCCACTCCAGCATCCGCTGCGGCAATCCACGTGCCTCACATAACGTCAGGATACTCTCCATCGCGGTTGCCTTGGCGCCGGGTATCTTGGCCTCACCGTGGTCATCATCGTCATCCACTCCGGTGAGCCGATCGAAGAAGGAAGTAGGGGGCAACTGCTGGCGATCTCCCACGACGACAAGCTGGTGAGCGCGGGCAATCGCACCGATTGCGTCCTCGGGACGTACTTGGCTCGCCTCGTCCATCACCAACAGGTCGAACGTTACCGATCCCGGACTCAGGAACTGCGCAACCGAGACCGGACTCATGAGGAATACCGGCTTGATTTTCTGCAACATGGATCCGGCGTGGTCAATTACCCAGCGGATCGGCTTGTGGCCCCGTTTCCTACCGATCTCGCCTTTTATGATCGCCATCTCACCCCATGAACCGCGCGGAACTCGTTGTAAATGGCATTGCCGGATCAGCTTCGGAACGTCACTGCAGCGGCGCATCTCCAGTTCGCGGAACATCGCGACCAAACCATGTCGATCAAGCAAACGGAGCTCATGAGACAGCTCTGGGCGACGCTCGACGGCGTGCCGCCAGCGAGCCTCGGAGCAGGCGTAAGAGAACTCCATCTTCGCCTCGCCGAGTGGCAGGTGGCCCTCCATGATGGCATCGACAAGAGGACCAAGTCCATCGTTCATCAGTGTCTGGCAGAGGTGTTTGAGCCGTACCCATTCATCGTATCGGTCCAGATTCGCGCGTACACCGGAAAGCCGATCTCGCAATGCGACCAAAGGAACAGTTTCCAGGCCTGTTCCAAGTCCAGCTTCGGAGAAATTGAGTGCCAAGCGCGTCGCCACGCGTGCGGTCGCAGTCTTCGCGTCGTGCAGCGGACCGGCGACTTCGCTGGAGAGTGCGGCCGGATCCGACAATTCGGCGAGTACATGGAGCATCACTCGTGCGGGAGTCTCTTTCGAGCCGGCGCCCAGTTCGCTCAACCACTCGGCTATGTGCAGTCCGCTAGCGAAGTCGGTGCGTTCACCGCGCCAGTGATTGGCCAGAACAGGTTGTAGCCAGAATTCTTCATTGGCGATAACGGCACGCTTCCGCTCTAGGTCGACCAGCTTCTCGGCAAGGGCCAGGCGCTCGGCCACTGCCTTGGGCAAGTCATCGCGCAGAAGGGCACGCAGGTCGGAAACGGCACGTCGGTACTTTCTGCCGAGTCGTGTGAAGAACGACGCCTGCGCACGCCTGATCGCGAAGCACATCTCTCCGGCCGGTTGTTTCCAGGCCTGATCGCGAAATACCTTTTCAACAGTCCCCTTCGCCGACCGCCACGCCACTCCCGCCCGCAGCGCCTCGACGAGTCTTGGACCTGCGTGCTCGTGAAAGGACGCCAAGTATTCCTCAGTATGTTGCGGAGCGCGGCCAAGCCAAGTGAGCACTTGCTGTCGCACCGTCACTTCGTAGAGGCTTGTTGGCGGCACGCCCCAAAGTCTCGTCAACTCAACCGCGACGGACTCAATGATCGCGTCGAGCGCTCGCACCGCGTCATCCAACTCTTGCTCCAAACGCCGCCGGTCGATTGGTTGGAGCTCCAGCTCCTCGACTCCGATGAACGGATGCTCCCCCGGAAATCCTGAGCCCGCCAATACGTCGACCAATCTCCCGACCTGAGCGGCTATACGATCCCGCGCCTCGTTCGTGAGTCCCTCCAAAGCTGCCAAGGTGACCGACGGGGCCCGGATGTCCAGGCCGATATAGCGGACAAGCGCAGCGAGCGCTTCGAACGGGCTGTAATCCTTGCCGTCCAGACGATCATGAAGCAGGCTATCGACACGGTTGAGCTGGTCCCTCGTCTTGCGCAGCTCGATAGGCTCTATCACTTCCGGCGCGGACGTCTGAGCGGCCGCTGTCAACGTCTGCCCCAATTCCATCGCGACGTCCTTCTTGTTTGCTTTGCGAGAGTGCAGCTCAAGGCACACGTCGCGCAGTTCGTTTTGCACGAGGCGCTCGTGCACGACGGATAAAGCCGCCATCTTCTCGGCCATGAAGAGGACCGTCTTGCCGTCATGCACCGCGGCCGCAATAATGTTCGCGATCGTCTGTGATTTGCCGGTACCAGGAGGCCCCTGAACAATCATATTACTTCCCCGCCTGACCTCTTCAATTACCTTAGTCTGAGAGGCGTCGGCGTCAACGATCTGGATGATTTCGGCGGGGTCCAGGATCTGATCAAGCTTGTCTTCCGAGCCGAATAGAATATCCTCTGACGTAACACCCTCTGCCAAGATGCCGCGCACCAGTTCATTTTTCAGCAGCATAGCGCCAGGCCAATTCCCGGGCACCAGGTCGCGAACCATGAGAAACTTGGCGAATGAGAAGAACCCGATTTGCATTGCGTTTGGTTCGATCCGCCAACGGCGACGACCTTCTATTAGCGCATTCACTCCGGCATAGTATGATGATGGCAGCCAGTGGTCATCTTCTTTAATATCCGGCAAAGAAATTCCGAAGTCCTGTTTCAAGCGTTCTTGAAGAGGAAGGTTCGTGGCAATGTCGTCGTCACGAGAACGCACGTCGTATGTGGAAGTCAGATCATTCCGAACAAGGTCGACCGACACCAATATCAATGGCGCCTCGCGCGGTACCGCTGAGGAGTCATCTTCGAACCAAGTCAAGAATCCCAACGCAATGAACAGGATATTGACACCTTGCTCTTCTTCGGCGGTCCTCGCGTCCAACGCGATCCTCAAAAGCCGCTTTTGTTGGGCGTCAGGCCCAAGCTCCGTTTCGAGATGCAAGTCTCTATATCGGCTCTCTACGTGGTCCTGAGTGTTATGATCCACAGTAGCAAGGTGAATATCATCGTTGGATTCATCGCGATCCTTACCCATGGCTTTGAATCTCATGCGCCGTTCTTCTTGGTGAAGGACCCTGAAGACATCGTCCGATCGTTCGTTGATGACATTGACACAGTTCGCCCGCCGGCTCTGCCGGTTGACATGTATCAACCTGTTTCTCGTACCGGTATCTAACAGACTACGACGTGCGTCCCGCAGATGGGCTTCCAGCACGGGGTCAACTTTGGGCTCTTGAGAATTGCTTTTCTTGATGATGCTCATTGCGGTTCCGTGGATGTCTATTTGGCACTCGGGCTACGACCGGCCGGCGCTAAACCGGCAGCTATGTCTTGCGGCGATTATCGAGAGTGGAGGCCGGGGATGATGATCCGGGGTCAGTGTATGCTACCAAGAACCGTACGTACAACAACGTGGGCTGAGTGAGACAGACGTACAGGGTCCGCGCCCACAGCGATCTTGATCACTGTGGACCGCCCACTCGCTGGGCAGCGCTACGGAAGATTCCAAGGTAGCCTGACGGCGGTCTTCGGTGGTGAATCGGCAGGCAAAGTGACCCCAGGTCGGCATCGAAAAGGGCCCCCTTCCCGGCTGGTCGCTTAGGTTGTAAACTGGGGCGAGCGTTGAGTCAACCCTGACCTCCTTGTTCGGGTATTCGGTGCCATCTGATTCGAGCCGGAGACAGCTCTTGAACCGACGACGGCCGGACCGCAGGCGTGTCCGACGCGGCATCGGCCGGTGATGGCGGAGGACAGCCGACCTGGGCGACACGAGAGAGTGACGGAGGGCCGGGAATGCCGATATGGCCCGGGGTGTGAGCTTCGGGGCACACTTCGGCCCGGTGCCGGGAGAAAGATCGCGCGACGACGGCCTGTAAGGCCCCTCCGCCGGGCGAGGTGGTATCTGGACACCCCTGTGCTCCGCGCCGATTCGGCCTCATTGCGAGTCCTCCGAGAGCTGCGGAAGTTCCCGTGAGCGGCGCACGAAGCTGTCCATGCGATAGCTCTTGCCCTCGATGACGATCTTGACGGCGCGATGCACCAGCCGGTCCATAGTGGCCGAGGCCATCAGCGCGTTGGCGAACACCAGCGGCCACTCGTTGAAGTCACGGTTGCTGGTGATCACCGTCGCGTGGCGCTCGTAGCGCTTGCAGATCACCTCATACAGATCCTGCTGCTGGTGCTCGGGCAGAGGGGCGGCGGGGCGGAGCACCGGGAGGCGGAGCACCGGCACGGGTCGTGCAGTCCTCGCGACCATGCGCGTCGTCAACGACGTGCGCGCCGCTGCCCGCGGCCCCGGTGCCCTCGGCAGGCGGGTCCTGCGCCGGCAAGCCTTCCGGGCGCTCCGGCGGTGGTAGCGGAGGCCCTGCACGTCGAAGTGCCCTCCGATCAGTGCGATATGCCGGAATTGGGTGCCCGAGCGTAAAAATTCAAGTTTTCTCGGCGCCAAGGGGGCAAATGTAAAAGCGCGGCCGCTCTGCGGCCCGTCAACCTATATAGAGGCCGGCTATGTCGTTGGGCCGCTGGGAGGGGCAATGAGTTCGAAGCTGATCGACATCCTGAGCGTTGGCGCCACGTTGGCGCACACCAAGGTCGGCGCGGCCCGTGAGCGGGCGCGCGCGCAACCCCGCGAGTTGCGCGACGGGTTACGCGGTGAGATAGACCGCGAGCACATCGCGGTGGCACCGCGCCCCGTCACGCAGCCGTAGCGCCAGTCGTGCCACCGTGCAGTTGTCCGAGCATCGTGCCGATGCTATGTTCAGTGGCAATGCGCGAGCAGTCGATGCACACCAAGCATGATCCTCAGCGGCGGCGTTTCCGTTCGCTCAGGGGCTTTGTCGCCGGCGCCGAGGCATCCGACCCCGACAGTCTCGATCCACTTCGCATCGTGGCCCTCCTGGAGCGGTCGGGTGGACGAGCGAGCAAGCGCATGCTCGCGACCAGCCTGCACCTGTCCATGTGTGCGGTCGATGACGCAGTCAGGAAACTGGAATCCGAAGGAGTCGTGTCGGCGTCGCGGATGCCCCAAGCAGACGATGCCACCGTACGGCTCTATCGACCACCCACGCGAGACAGCGAGTAGACCGGCAATTCGATTGGCCTTTCAACCATTGGGGGGCCGGCGATCATGGTAGTGGGGCTGGTCAGCTATGCCGCGCTCGGGTCTCTCGTAGGCGTGGCGGTCGGCGCCGTCGAGATTCTGCAGCGTTATCGCGACGCGCCATTCCGCGCGATCGATACGCCGCCAGCCGATGCCTCCGGGCAATCCGATACCCTTCATCTGCTGGGGCGCGCCGCCGGCGCCGGTTTCGGCGGCGCCGCGTTGATTCGCGCGCGGCTCGCCACCATTCGCCTGCCATCGAAACGCTGCTGTCCGTCGCTACCGCACGGTGCACGAGCTGATGGAAGGCATCGACTTCGAGCGCGCCAAGAGGCGGCTGCCGAGGGAGCTGTTCCTGGCGATGCAGAGCGTGCCGGAGGAGGAAGCCGCGCAAGTCTCCAGGCCGATCGACGAGATCGACCGCATGGATGATCTCAACTCGCAGGACAAGTCGTACCTGCTCGGCTAGGCGTTCTAGTTTGATCCCGAACGTGCTCGGGGGGCGACGATTACCCCATGGCGTGTGGTACTTGGTGCACACGGTTATCACCCAGACAGAGGTCTTGGAGGAGTCTTTTGCGTCCTTCTCGCTCTTCTGGCGGTAGTCGGCCAGACCCACCTACCGGCGTCCGTCACCTTCCTCGTCCGTACTCCCACCCGAGGCGCCGACCGATCCCTCCGTTGAGAACTCGTCAACGATCTCCAGCAGCGGCACGCGATGGTTCGGTCGGCGCCAGCTCCGGGAACAGCGGCAGGTCAACCTCGCGGGGCCGATCCTCGACCAGGCCGCCGAACAGCAGCCCGCGTTCACGCTCCGGTCGGCGCTGGTCTCGGTCTCCACGGTCGCCGGGGAGACGCACCCGACGATATGCGCACGGCCGTCTCAGCAGCCGCCAGGCAATTGGATACGTCAGGGTCGGCGCCGACTAGCAGGCCGACTCCGGCCTCAGCATCGAAGCGCCCGGCCTGTTGTTCAGCCCGGCACGGGGCCTGGTCTGGCGCGTGGAGACGCGCGATCTCCGGGACCTGCACGAGATGTTCTTGGGCGCGGCGGGACCGCCGCTCACGGAAGCGGTCCGGCAGAAGGCGGTGCCATGAGCGAACGAGCGAGGCAGGAGATCCACCACGTTCCGGCGCCGCGGGATGGAAGGACCTATGATCCGAGGCCGCTGGAAGACAAGGCTCGCCGGAGCATCGCGTACCTGCTCATCGCGTTGTTGGCGCTCATGATCGTCGCGCTGCTGGCCGGGGTGGTATTCGGCGTCATCCCCGTCAGCGAAATCGAAGAGTTCGACGTCATCCTCGGCCCGCTCGTAGTGCTGGTATCGGCGGCCACCGGCTTCTACTTCGCATCCAAGCGGTAGCCGACAGCGGCGCAGCAGATCGAGGTTTCCGGCTCCCCGCCGCGATCCCCGACGACGATGCACCGGCGGTGACCGTCGATCCGCACGCCCAGACCCTACTGAAGGGCCCCCGCAAAGGGGGCCTTTTTGAACGCCGACCCGGGGTCACTCTGCCTCCGATTCACACCCGGCGACGGACGCTTCGCAAGCACAGCGCGCGCCCCGGATCTCCCGAGCGAATCTACATGGGATTCGATACCGTGCAAAAAGGTCGCGCGAGCGCGCTTGTACCACGTCCGCCAGCCTCGTGTACGGCATACCTTCGTGAATGCTGGTGCTGGGTGCGTGATAGCGCCGGCGGCGCCGGGGAGGCAAGACGCTCACCATCGAAGGATTCCTGGGACGTGATGTCCCGTGGACTACCGTAGTGTCCGCCACCGGCGTCGACCAAGCCACATTCGGGCGGCTCAAGGAGCAGCTCGAGGCCGCTGACGACTCCACCCACCAGCCGAACTGAAGCGACCCGCGGCGCCGCGCCACGTCGAACACACTCGACCACCGCTTGCTCTTGTCTAAAATGCGCCAATTCAATAGGCTAAGCGGAAAGATGCCTTTGTGTGGAGTTGAAAGATGCTGAGCGACCTAACCGTGCTGCAAGCAAAGGTGCTCGCCCTTGTGGGATGGGTAGACGGCCGATTCGATGACAGCGAGCAGATAGTTTTTCGTGATGTAATCGAAGTGGGGCCCGGAGACGACGACCTAAGGATCGAGCTGTTTCGGATGACTGAGTCGGCCCCGGACAAGGACGACGTACTCAAATCGGTCGCCGCCGCACCTCGGGAGATCGCTGCAGCAGTTCTCAAGAACGCCTTCGTGCTTGCGAATGCCGACGGACATCTTCATGACGCGGAAATGGCGCTACTGTTTGAACTCGGTCAGGCCGCCGGGGTCGACGCGGATCGCTTGTGCGACTTTCGGCGCATGCTGGAGATCCACCTCGACTCGCTTGAGATCGAGCGCGATCTGTTCGGAACCTGACATGCCGTTACCGATTCTGGCAGTGATTGCGTTGGGAGCTGCAGGCGGAGTGGCTGCCAAGGGAGCAGTAGGTAAGGTGCGAAGTTGGCTCAACAATGGCGAGACGATCCGGATTTCTTGCCCAAACTGTGGAGCCAATGGTCCTCATGATTTCTTGTTCATCGATAGAAGCTGGACAACCAGCGCCGCTGTTGGACTACTTGCCGGCGCAGTCGGAGGCGCGTTCATGGGTGCGATAGCAAAGCGCGTATTCAAATGCAAGTCCTGCAACGCGGCCATGTACAAGAACGGCGATCGTCTCGGCTGGAACGCCGACAAAGCAGTAGCGACGTTCATCCGCCATCCGTCGCTCATAAAGGCCCACGAAGAGCTTGAACAGAGGGTGTCCGAACTCGATATGACAGTATCAAGTCACCAAGAAACCGCTAAGGAGTATGCTGAACAGATCGAGCATCTGAGGCGCGAACGACAGACGGTCTATCGGGAGAAGGAGGCGATAAAAGAGCGCCTCGAAGAAATGACAGGTAGGACGACGAAATTGATTTCGCTGATCAAGCGTGAGGCGGCGGCCGAATGAGCCGAATCGACAACCCATCAACGGAGGACTTGCTCGCCGAGGCCGATACTGTACTTGCGCAAGCAGACGAGGTGCTGAATTCGGAATCCTCGATCCAGGATCAAAATCAAGTATTGGCACGGGCTGATCCTGAAGCAGCGTGGACAAGCAGCACGCGACAGCCGTCCCAAAGGACGACATCACCTGCTATGCCGTCTCAACCATCCACTCCTACGGAGGAATGGATCGAAATGAGATCCCCGCGTGGAGGTGGCACGACGGCCCTGTTGCGGTACAGTCCGCAGGAAAGCGAACGCGTCCGCAACCACATTGAGAAGCGACAGCTCACCGATACAGCGGCCTGGCACGGCGGCAACATCGGTTCCGCCATCGTAGATCAGTTGGCTGGCGCTTCCAGCCTCGTAGCATCTGGTCTCCGGGCTGGACAATTGTTTCAGGTGATCGGGCCGTCCGACGGCTCACTTGAGTTGGCGAAAGCCGTCGGGGGCGGGTTTCGGGGCTATTTTACGAGACCTGGCGGTGGAGCGATCATTCGTCATGCCAAGCTCCTGAAAGCATCGGGCACGCTCGTCATGGCTCCTGTGCTCGCT
Source organism: Spirochaetia bacterium (assembly GCA_965262935.1). GTDB lineage: Bacteria > Spirochaetota > Spirochaetia > SZUA-6 > Bin103 > Bin103. The sequence continues at coordinate 6,429,504 of OZ253572.1, forward strand.
TGGCAGATTCTGCATGCGATCGCGGGCACGACTCAGCTCCGTGCGATCAATCGCCGGCTCGATGTCATGCAGCGCGCCCTTGAATCTCTCCAAGCGAGGCAGGAAGCGACAGTACTCGGTGAAGTCATTCACGCGCTGAGCAAGCTGGACGACGTTCTCCAGGAACATAGAAATACGGGGACGTTTACTCGTGACATGGAGACCCGGCTCGCCCACGCCGAAGGGTATATAGGGAGTATTCTTGAGCGCAATCGGATTCTCGTAGAGCGGTTTCGCAAAAGGGCCGTCGAAGGACATCGGCTGAAAGGCAACACTGGCGCAATACGGGCGAGCAGTATTCTTAGCGAAGAAGGCAGCACAGCCGTGTCCGATATGAACATGCTAGTAGCGCTGGCGACAGCTCACCTTCGGGTTGGTGAGTTACGCCTCTACCACGCGATGGAATACAACCCTGCGGACCTCCAGCGGCGTCTTGATACGGTAACGGCCACTGTCGAAGATTACCGACAAATGTTGCAGGATCTACCATCGGTCGAGCATCTTGAATCGCATCTACAAGACTGCGTAGAGGAAATGGGATGGTGGCAAAGAAAGGTATTTGCTCGTGCCGCGAGAAAAGGACGCGACCAAGTCTCGTCTTTGCAGCTTCGTGACATCGATATCCCGGCGCGAGCAGAGAACCAGCAAGGAAGCAGCTACGTATTTTGGAGGGAGGAGTCCGGCGATACCCATGTCCATGTGTTGCCCAGTGAAGTTAGCGACGAATAGCGCATAGCGGAGTACAGCCTATAATGGATCCCGTATCCCCGCATTGACAGCGCCCCTTCTTGCTCGGCGAGCTGGAGCACCCTGCGACGCTCCGATGCTCAGGAACGGAAACCCCTTCCGCTGCGGCTCACGAGCCAACACCGGCCCGTGCAAGCACTGGGATCCGACCACGTGGAATTCCGACTGGTGGGTTGGTCGGTGGCGCCATCTGAGCGATCGACATACGATGATCGTGAAACGGTCCGACAGAGTGCAGGTCGAGTGGTTCAAGCAGGTCGCTCCGATATCGGGTGTCGCTAAAGACGAGATCGCCGTCAGCGGTATCGGCACAATTGCGGCGGCGCATGTGATTCCTTCAGAGGGACAGTCCTTCGTCGCAGTGTCAATGTACGCGCGATGGATTTTCGCCTCGCGCGGGTTCCACGAACGAGTCACGGTCCGCGCCCTCAACGAAGTTGACGAGTGGGGGCCAAGCGATCACTGCCGAATACTGATAGAGGTCGATTGATACAAGAGGTTGACCCTTGAGACCGCTCAGAAACGCCGTGACCGCGCTTTGCCTTCTAGCCAGACAACGGAGCGCCGGCACCCTCGGGCCGCTAGATAGATAGCTATAGTCAAGCCCTGGATACCGGAAAGTCTCCCGGTTGACTCCGGATCGGACCAAAGGCCGGGGAGACGGTTTCGGCGCATGGCGCGGTGGCGGGGGCGGCACCGCGTCAGCTGCTACGAAGCTGCCCTCCGCGGCTGTGAAGCCGCCGAGCAGGATCACGCCGAGATCGACGATCACCCAGTACACGCCGATGAGCATGCGGATCGCGGCAACAGGACTCTCGAGCAGCGTGGGAAGCCGGCGGCCTTGAGCGGATCGGCTCGCCGCGAACAGTTATTCCCGCGCACTGTGAACGGGCTAGAATCGTTCACGGAACCAGCCGCCTCACCGGCCAACATCAGGATCTTCTCACCCGATCACGCGCATTCTGCGGCCCCAAGGGTACGTGCTACGCTACGGTCATGCGAGCAGAGCGTGGCGCTCCGGAGAATTGGGCTAGCTTCTCTCACTTGAAATTCGACGGTTCACCGTCGAGGCGGGCAGGAAATGAGATCATCGTCGCTCAGGCCCAGCGTCAAGTCCAGACGTTCTTCGATGAACTCAAGAACGGCACGCGGAATTACCGAACCGTCGCGAGCCTCGACGCCCAGATTGCACAGGAGTATCGGGGCCGATGCGTTCTGGAGTTGTTGCAGAATGCCCATGATGCGCTCGCGCACGCCGATCCCGACCACACGCGGAGAATCTCGTTCGTGTTGAGCACCGATCCCGAACCTTTGCTTTCAGTCGGCAATAGCGGGCGGCCGTTTCGCCGGGAAGATTTCGACGGGATCTGCCAGCTCGCACAGAGCCCGAAGGATCCCAACGAGAGCGTCGGCAACAAGGGTCTCGGCTTTCGAAGCGTGCTGGAAGTGTCCAGCCGTCCGGAAATATGGTCCACGGCTCCTACCGGAACCGGCACTTCCTTCGTCTTCCGTTTCGACCCGGACATCGGCGGGCAGGTGGCGATGGCGGCCCAACAGATCAGGCGCCATGGGATTGCGGCACGGTCACCGTTCGATCCAGATCGACCGCTTGTCGACTGGACGCCTGAGCAGCTGAACACCTACCGCGACCGCGTCTCCGACGCCGGGATCGATCCGGTCTGCGAAGCCAGGAATTTTCTCTCGCCGTACCTGTTCCCGCTTCCGATTGCGGGCATTCCGCCCTCTGACGTGGATGAGCTTCTCCAGGGCGGACATACGACCGTCGTCCGACTACGCCTGAACGGCGGCAAGGTGGGCACGCGTAGTGACGCTGTGCAATCCGTGAAGGACCAGCTCGAAAAGCTGGATGCCCGGTCTACCCTCTTTCTGCACCATCTTGACACGCTCGTCATCGACATCAACGGAGACCGGCGCATCCTGGAACGCACGATCGACTCTGACGCCGGGATCGCCGGTCAACCGCGGACCCGAGTCCAGCAATTGCGGGTCAGGAGTTCCGGTCCGACGCCTGATGCCACAGAGACCCGCCAGTTCCACGTGTGGACTCGTAGCCTTGGAGGTAACCACGAGCCGGACCAGTCCGAGCGCATCCGCGCCGTCGTCGAGCACTTGCCGAACCGCTGGCCGCAGGTCAGGCGGGTGACCGTAGGCGTCGCCACCGAAGACGCCTCCGATGCCGACGGCGGCGTTTTCGTGATCTTTCTGCCGACGGAGACGAGGACCGGCACCGGAGCGCACGTCAACGCCCCCTTCTACGGTTCGCTTGACCGTCGCAAGATCGCCTTCGATGAACCCTACAATGCACTGCTCCTCGACTGCGTGTTGACTCTATGCCTCGACGCGGTTACGGGCTTGGTGGCGAGACAACCGGAGGGTTGGCGCGCTCGGGCTGTGATCGACCTCCTGTCTTGCACCGCACCAGCAAGCGGCGAGGACGGGTGGTTCAGAGCCAGACTGCGTGACCTTGCATCCGAAAGAGGCAACGCACTCCGCGACCAGGCACTTATCCTCTGCGACGACGGCTGGCGTCTGCCCGGCGACTCGCGAATGATGCCCAACGTCCAGGATGACGACCGGATCGGTGCGGAACACTGGCGCGACCACGCCGGGTTCGCCATCGTATCGAACGAACTCTCTGCACGATTGGACCCGACTAGGGAACTACTCAGGGAGCTTGGTGGTTCGCCGGAACCGACGCATCACGAATGGTGTAGAACCATCGAGCAAATGGCGACGTGTGTTCGCAACGGCGTTGTCGACGTCACATGGAACGACTACCTAGTCAGTGTTCATGAATGTCTACCGGCGAACCTGCTCTCCGAACCGAAGGTTGGCGATCAGGATCCGCTCGCCGATGCGAAGTTCCTACCGACGCAGGACGGGCACCCGATTGCAGCGTACGACACGGCCACTTTGTTCTTCAAACCGGTACGAGACGCTGACGATGCCGAGGATGTGGTAGGAGATGTTCCGCGCTCGCTCCGGTCCCGTGTCGCGTTTCTTCATGAGGACGTTCGTACGCAGGAGGGACCGCAACGCCGCAACACTGCTGTTCAGAAGTTCCTCGACGGCAGATTCGCGCGGGGTTTTCGACGGGAAGACGTACTTCGACACGTAATCGTCCCGGCAGTACCACGTTTGCCAGTACCGTACGACAGCCCCGAAGCTGACGCCTGCTCGGAGATTTTGGCGTGGACGCTGAGGCTATTGGGAGACGAGGAATCGGATGCCTTGCTGCCGTTGATTGGGCGCCTGCCTGTCGCCACTCATTGCAGGTAGCGCGCGATGAGCACTGCCGTATTCGGACCCGGTTGGCCGGGCCGGCTCGGCGACCGCGTCTGGGCGCTTGCCGACGAGTTGCCCGATGAGGCCGGCAAGCGACTGCACCAGACCGCTCTGCTTCCGCCGAACGATTCTCGTTGGGGATTTGTGGTTGAGGACAGAGGTAAGCTGTTCGCTCGCGCCGGCGTGTTCGATGGACTTCGACTGCAACCGGCTCCGGCAACCCGATTCGAAATGTCTCAATCCCGCCGAGATCTCCCGCATGAACCACCAGCATCCACGCCCCTGGCGGCGTGGGACGAATGGCGCAACGCCGTGCGCGCGGAAGTTGTGCCGCAATACGTCGGCTGGTTCGACTACCGGCTTTCTGGGATTCAACTAGTGCCGGCTATCAATGACCTGGCGAAGCTGAGTGCACAAGGGCGGAGGGCCTTGTCCGATCTCGTGCTGGCCTCACTTGCGCAGTGGGACCCCGGTTGGGAGTCGGCCACGATCACGAAGGTCTTCGGTGCCGACTGGCGGAAGCCCATCACGTCGCCGCTCAAGTACTGGTTGACGACAATTCCATGGCTCACAGACGGATTCGCCGCCGAGGCGCTCGGCCGCCGCTGGCTTGTGCCGGAATCCCTCCTTCGGGGCCAACGCGAACGCTACGCACATCTCCATCCGCTCGCCTTGGAACTCGCACGCCGGTTGAGTGCCGAGCCATGCTTGCAGCGCACGTTTGTAGAACTTGGTCTGCACGTCTACCCAACGGAGAACGATAAGACAGGCCCTGAATTGCTCGACGCTCTTGCAGCAGCCTGGAGTGGCGGCCGAGTGTCGGCCGGGCGATTCGACGTGTTTCTCGGACAGGTGCGTGACGCGTGGCGGCATCTTGACCCGGACAAAGGACTTCCCGCTGCATTCCTGGTCAGGAGCGGACATCGCAACCTCTCGATACGAGAAGGCAGCGAATTGGCGGAGGTATTTCTTCCGGATGAACGGAGTCGGGCCAGATCACTTCGGGAGCACGGGAAACCGATCCTTGAAATGGAGGTGAGTGACGCCCGGCGCACGGCCGATGTTCTACTCGCCGGGACGAGGGTCACCCGGGCATCAACGCTCAATGAGCGGTTTATCATCGATGGCGACCCATGGACAGTGTCGGCTGCCGGAATCCCATCGCTCGACGAAACCCGATATGCCGACTGGCTCCCGGTCATCTCGCTCACGGTTCGGGCATACGGAGGCGCGAACCCGACGGGCGCGGCGACATCGACGTGGCGCGAAGCGGCCGACAAGCTTCGACGCACCCACATCCTGGAATGCGACCACATAGCCGTAGAATTGGCGGACGGCGACCGCGTCGTCGCTCAGAGCGAGCCCGAGGCGCAATGGCTGCCCGGTGATGTCCTAGCCGTGCAACGCAGTGTCACGACGTCGCATGGGCACCTCGCGGCAGCGGTACAGGCGCTGCTCGACCGCCAAGATCTCCTCAAGGAGCTTCGACTCGTCTTGGGAGCGCTCGCCGGTCATGAGCAGCCGGCACCGGAACTGATGGAGATGGCGCTGGAGCAGGCGGAAATCGACGCCCAAGCGTTCGCAGACGTTCAAAACCGGTGGGCCGGCCGCATCAGCCTTATCATGGACCGCCTTCGCCCGGTGGTAGCGCTCCTTGGAGTTCATAGCAATGGTTTTGACGCGGCTACCGACATCGACCGCTTGACCGAGTGGTTGACCATCCATCTCCCACGTTCGCCGGCCTCGGACTTGCTCACGGCAGCAAGGCGCTGCCGTGACGACCGAACGATGGGCGAGGCTGCATGGCGCGCCCTGGGTGACATTGCCCAGCTTCCGGCATGGAACGGTGCGCTCGCCACGGTCGGAGACCGATACATACCCGTCGAGAACGATCGCGTGACCGACCAGACGCAAGCGCATCTCGAGGAAGCCAAGCCGCTGCTTCGCGCTCTCGCCCGCCACATCGCGGTTGAGGCGGATCATCCTGAGCTATTCCACCGGATTGAGGAAGTGAGCAAAGGCCTGGAGGCCGATGCGGACTGGTCCACGCGATGGTGGGAAGTGCCATTCGCTTCCGTTCTCGACGCCTTGCGCACCCGCTACGCCGGTTTACCGGGAGTCGGGTGCCACCTGGTAGTCATCGAGGGCTCGAAGACCACGGACGACTTGCGGGTCGCATTCCAACGCCACGGTGTCGAGATCGACCCCAATCCGTACGAGACCGCCGGTCGGAACCAGGAGCGGCTTGAGGACATGCTCGTTCACCTTTATGACATTCATCGGATCTGGGTGGATCTCCGGGCGTCAGCCCGGACTCGACTGTCTCCTCCCGCACCGCCAGCTATACTCGACGCTGCGGCGTACCTGCGTCTCTGGTCGGACCGCGAGTTGATCGAACAATCGCTTCACGCTATCGGAGACGACGAATTCGGCATTGCCTGCAAGGGTTGTGAGAGTCTTGAGGCGATTCGTCAACAACTTGGCCTCACACCCGAAGCCACCGAGGTGCGGAGTCGGCAGCGTCGCGAGCAGGAGCAGGAGGTAGAACGCCGCCGCCGGACCTTCGATGTCGCCGGTACGGCGTTCGAGGTTGGAACGGCGAGCTATGGCGCTCTGTTTAAGCGGCTTGACAACCTCTCCGCCCCAAAGGGCCCCCGCGCCAGCAAGGACGAGTTCACGCCGCTGACGAAGGCACGTCCGAGCGGCGGAAGTAGCGACGGAAGTAGCGGTGGACCCGGTAGAGAAGGACCCACGCCTCCGCCCGGCCGCCCACCGACGGATCTTCGTGATTTGGCAGGCGTCGTCGGTGAGATGCACGCCTACCGTTTTCTGCGCGCGGAGTTCGGAAGCGACATGGTGACTCAGGACGCGTGGGTTTCGGAGAACCGTCTGAAGGTTCTGCCGCGGGTAGAAGGAGAGCCGAACAACACTAACGACGGCCGCGGCTTCGATTTCCAATTCCGTCATCGTCGCAAGAGGTGGCACGTGGAGGTCAAGGCGACAATCGGAGACGACCCACAGTTCGAGCTCGGAATCAGCGAAATCAAGGCGGCGAATCGCCTTGCCCGCGAGAGAGGCGGGCAATGGCGGATTCTGCGGGTTCGGTCCGTGCTTACGGAACGGCCGGAGTTCGACTGGCTCCCCAATCCGTTTGAAGAGGGCTTCAGGGAGCACTTTCGTCTGCACAAGGGCGGAATGCTCGTGTCCTACACACGCAAGAGAAACGCTCCGTAGCCGTGGCCGATATCGGAATCAACGATGTGGTGCGGATCATCGACCAGCCAACGGTGAACACGCGGAATCGGATATTGGAGCCGTTGAGAGGAAGTAGAATGAACACAAGTGACCACGAATTAGACGTTGACGGATTCGCTTTCCTTGATATTAGCCTGCCGCATATTGCATGGGCGGTGTACCGGGGCGTACTTATCACGCCTCAGCGAGAACCGATCGCGGGTGGGCGGCTCGTGTCTTTATGGTTGGCCAGCCAATTTCTGCACCGAACCCATCTGGCACGGGAGTTGGATCTTGAGACGGTGCGGAAACAACACTTCCCAGACATGGTCTCTCGCTTGGTCTGCATGTATTGTTTCCTAGATAAGTCTTGCGCCGACCAAGCCGTTGGTTGGGGTCCGCATTTCCGGCCGGATAACCTTGCTGAACTGTGCCTCAAAGAGTGCACCATGAACGATCATCCGTTGGATGCGAACTGGATTTCCGTCGGCCCGTGTGAAGCCAAACGTGTGGACAGCGATTGGATGCACAGATACTGGAGTGGCGAACGTTACCCTGAAGCGGATCCGATCTGGGAAGCGCTTGTGGAAGGGAAAGTTACCGTACTCGGCACCGAACTTCGTGAGCGCGCTTATGAAGTGGTCAAGGCTTATTGGCCCGATAGTCTCATGTTGTTGGAGATTTCCCGACTGGGTGCTTGGATCGGTTCGAATATCGGCACAATAAACGTTTTCATGGCGGAAACTACAGAGAATTACGAATTCAAGTTTTTGTTGGACATGCGCGACGCAAAAAACCCAGATTTTCTGGAACGCATCAAGCGACTCATGAATAGCGGTCATCCGGTCAAATGGGCAGACATTAAACCGCATCATGAACAAGGTGAGTTTGGGCGTAGTCCAGACATGACTCCGTTTCAATTCACCTGCCGACGGGATAGTTTAAAAACATAATTGTCCGCTACGATTGCGACCGAGTACACGCTCTAAGCTGCCCAGCTGTGTCCGCCTCAACAGCTACAGCCTGATGGGATGGAGCGACCTGTGGCGCGAATACGACCGCCCCGGGCAAGCCAGCCTGTGGCGCTGGGACCGACCCCAGATCGGCTACCACCTGTGAATCGGCAGGCAAAGTGACCCCAGGTCGGCGTTCAAAAGGACCCCCCTTCCCCGGCTGGTCGGTTGGGTTGTAACCGACGCGAGCGTCGAGTCAACCGTGCCATCTGATGGGAGCCGAGAGACAGCGCTTGAAAGCGACGCCAACCGGCTTGCGGCGTGTGCGCGGTGCCATCGAACGGGGGCGTTGGAATACTGCCAACGCCGGTCACCCGTGGGAGTGACGGAGTGCCCCGCAGCGCCGAGGTGCGGTGGTCGGCGAGCAGCGTTCGTGCTTGGCCAGGCCGGGCGGGCGGTGCGCGTGCCGGGAGAAGCCGACAGGTTGCCTCAGTCACGCCCGAATCCGCGCGGCGGTTCGACGCTGTCGAGTGCGGAAAGATCAAGCGTACATATCTCCTCCAGCTTGTGTGCGGTCGCAGACTCCCCGAGACTGTCGGGGAGGTTGTCGAGCCATGCCTGATACTCATCCTGGAGGTGAAGCAGAGTGCGTACCGCATCCTGCCAGCGCTGCGCTCGGGAGCGGCGGTCCCGCGGTGGTCGGTAATGCACCTGCGCCTGCGGTTGCTGTCCCTTGTGGCGCTCCCGATAACGCCGTTGTCGCTGTGCGTTGGTCAAAGCCATGGTCACTGAGCACCGTTACGTAACGGCCCACCCGCTCCCGGTTCGGGTACTCGGCGCCATCTGATACGAGCCGGAGACCGCTCATGCATCGCCGATGATGGAGCGGCCAGCCATGCCGACAGGGTCCGGGGTGCGGGCTTCGGGGCACATTGCGGTCCGGCGTCGGGAAAATATCGCACCAGGACGGCCTGTAAGGCCCCTCGGCCGGGCAAGGTGGTATCTGGACAGCCCCGTGCCACGGCCCGATACGGCCTCATTGCGGGTCCTGTGAGGGCTGCGGCAGTTCCCGTGAGCGACGCACGAAGCTGTCCATGCGATAGCTCTTGCCCTCGATGACGATCTTGACGGCGCGATGCACCAGCCGGTCCATGGTGGCCGAGGCCATCAGCGGGTTGGCGAACACCAGCGGCCACTCGTTGAAGTCGCGGTTGCTGGTGATCACCGTCGCGTGGCGCTCGTAGCGGTTGCAGATCACCTCATACAGATCCTGCTGCTGGTGCTCGGGCAGAGGGCACCAAGTGCGGCCCGTGCTGTTGTTCCGGGTCGATAATCGCCACGTACTGGAGTGGAAATTCCCGTCTGTGGCCGGTTTTCCAAGGGCCGCATTGAAGCGCCACGGCGCGAGAATGCGTTTAATAAGGTATACGGGCGCCTTGCAGCACGCGGGCGTCACACTACTGGGAGGGCTGTCATGCTCGAAGAACTGGTTTCGATACTAGCTGTTGGGGTCGCCGCGGCGGCGCTGTTCGTGCCCCGGATAGGATCCGCGCGCGATTCGATGCGAACGATGACTCGGAATCTACCGGGTCACGCAGGAGATGCTCTCTTGCGCTCCGGGACGAGCCAACCAGAGAGCGCCGCTGAACAAGCGGATGCGGACCGGTCGGCGGAGCAGGACACGCACGACGTTCCGGGCCCGCGGGGTGGCGACAGCTATGATCCAAGGCCGCTGGAAGACAAGACGCGCCGCAGCATCGCATTCCAGCTCATCGCCTTGCTGGCATTCATGGTGATCGCCCTGCTGGCCATGGTCGTGTTCGGCGTCATCACCGTCGGCGAGGTCAAGGAGTTCGACGTGTTCCTGGCTCCGCTGGTGGCGCTGGTAACGGGGGCCACCGCCTATTACTTCACCAGAAAGCGTACCTGACAGCGGCACGCGCCGATCGGTCACACCGCCGAAAAGGAGGCCTCTGGTGGCAAACCATGACCGCAGTCTCGTACCTGTCCCGTCCTACCTGCGCGATCTCTACCAGTTGATCACCCTGCTCCTTTCAGACCGGAGGGTGGCCGGGATCGCAGACTTCAGAGCGCTTTCCGAGGTCAACCATGAGGCCGAGGTGAATCGGCTACTGATATGGATCGCAACTGCGACGCGCCAGTTCCTTGACATGGACGAACCTGGCATCGACAGATCCATGGCCAACGTAGCGTGCGGACAATACTGGAACACGTATACCGGCGACCCCGACAGGGACAACAGAGAAGCTCTGCGATTTCGACAAGCATGCAACATCGTCATTCATGCGGTGGAGATCACGTCATTCGATCCTGATCGTGGCTATCATAGAGGCGTGATAACGATTCGCGGCAGGCGACGACGGCAATTCGGATACCAGGCCAACCGGGCCGCACTTGATTTCGTGCAGTTCGCGAAGCATTGCATCAGATTGACCAGGGAGTTGGAGTAGGACAACGATGGCGACCAGCAGGACGACGTACAAGTACCACTACAAGCTTGGCAACAAGATCGTGCACACCGGCATCACCCAGGATCTCGACCGCCGGGAGGCCGAACATCGGCGCCGCGAGGGGTGGGAGCGCGGCCACATCACACAGGTCGGCGTTCGCACCACGCCGGAGGCGGCGCGAGAGTGGGAGCAAGATCAGCGCAGTCAGGGCAAACCAACGGGACCGTAACGACAACTCGACCCCTGCGCTACCGAACCCGAGGCGCCGCATGCCGTCGAGCGCAAGGCCGGCGATATTCCGGCGTGGTCGACGCCGCACCCCGGTTGGTCAGCCCTGTGTGCCCTGATCGGACACTGCGATGGCAAGCGCGCCCGCCGCGGTCCTTGAAGACCCGAACGCCGCGCCGACTACCGGTTACCCGAGCCCGCGCACGAGGAGGAGCCTCCCCGCCGCGGCAGCACTCTCGGCGCGCAGCCCATCGTCCTGCCCAGAACTGAATAGCACGGAACAAGATGTCCAGCACCGATGTCACTCACCCAATATCTTCGGCAACAGTCTTGTGGTGGCTGATTTCCCGGGATCAGGCAGCTTCGCCGACAGTTACCGTGAAGCACCTTCCCAACCGGCACGGGGCGCTGCGAACAGGACGACGGCGGCGCGCAGTTCATCCGGCATGAGGCCGGATCCCGCGGAAGCCACGAAGCGCATCTCCTGATCCCCGACGTCGGCCTTGCGGCTGCAAACGGAGTGGCCTCTCCCTGTCAGGCGGCCGCGGCCGCCTGCTTCCTCCGCTCCTGGGCCAGATCGTAGATGGCCTGCATCCGCATCCAGTGTTCTGCGTCGCTCCAACCAATCCGCTCCAGCGCCAGCGCCAGCGCCGCCGATACTCCGGCGTGCCCGTTCAGCACCCGCGACAGCGCCGCCCGGCCCATGCCCAACCGTCTCGCCGTCTCAGTCACCGACCACCCTTCCGCGTCGACACTCTCTCGTATCAATTCGCCCAGGTGCGGCGGGTTGTACATCGTCGCCATCGCTGCTTGCCTCCGTTCAATGGTAGTCGACCAAGTCCACGTCTACGGCCTCCGTCCCCTCAAAGCGGAACACTACGCGCCAGTTGCCCGAAACCCGCACGCTCCATAGTCCGCGCTTATCCCCCTTCAGCGGGTGCAGGTGGTAGCCGGGAACCGCCATGTTGCCAGGCCGGGCCGCTCCTTCAACCCGTAACAAGATCCGCCGCAGCCGGGGCACCAGGTCCGCGGATAGCCGTGACCCGTCGCCGCTCTCGTGCAATGCTCGTAGCCCACTGTGCTTGATCTGCACGTCAACTCTACTGTATCGCGCAACGATACACTATGCCAGCCGCGCGGGCATTTGGGTGGTTCTCCAGCTTCTTTGAAAAAGCGTTGGTGAGGCGGGTAAACCGTCGCCCACTGTTCCAGTTCGTTGCTGCCCTCGACGGCCACCGCGTGGCCCGCCTTCCACAGGTATCCGAGCACATGAAAGAGGTCGAGCACGATGGTCAGTTGCACCCCGTGGTGCGCGGCCAGTTCTGCGAGGAGGCGCAACTGCGTCTCGTTGCCGTCGACCACGGCAACCCAGGTCCTGGTACGCTGCCGGTCGCGACTGACGGCTTCGCGGAACGCCTCCTGCAAGACCTCCCGTGGCTCCTGCTGCAGGCTCGCCCACACCCGCTTGTGCTGCGGACGGGGACGCGGCGAGGGCTGCTGCTCAGCTTACGCGGCACCCCACCACCGCTATCGGGTAGCACGGTAGCACGGCCCGGTCTTGCGCTTTCGGTAGTGATCGACGAAGATGGCGCACGTCTGCTCCCCGGTGGCGTAGACGCATCGTGACGGCAGCACGGCGTGTAGGGTTCCGCCCTCATCCACCTCGTAGTTCGTCGTCGCGAGCGGGAGCGCGTGTGCCTCGGTTGCCCCTGGGAACACTATCTGCCTCTCGGGTGCCTCGGCTGGCGGTCTCTCCCGCCGGCCAGGCTGTAACAAAGTGAAGCCCGCAGCTCTCACGCTGCGGGCTTCACACTTTATGCCCTCTTCCCTTCTCCGCCTACGCCATACTCACCGCAACCGGTACTCCCTCACTGCGCCCTTGGGCTCGCAACGCAATACCCACTGATGCGGTTGTTTGCCGGTGTGGTCATGCTCTATGGTTGGAGTGTGATTGCCTTGCACAATAGGCGTCCCTTCGTAGCGGTTGGCAGGTCGCGTAGGGCGACGCCGTGATCTTTCACGCCGAGCGTGCCACGCCAGACAGCTACGGGGTTCGCCACAACCAGAGGTAACCCCGTGACGAATGCCCCCATCTACAAGCCGAATCGTGATACGCCTGATACCGAAAGCATCATGCGGAATACGACACTGGAGGCCATTCGCATCAAGGGTTTCCGGTCCCTCGCAGATATTGAGATCCACAACCTGCCCGCAGCAACCGTTCTCATTGGCGCAAACGGCTCGGGCAAGTCCAACCTGATCCGTTTCTTTGAGATGTTGAGCTGGATGCTGCGGTCTCACCAATTGGAGGAGTTCGTCACCTATCAGGGGGGCGCCGACGATCAGTTGTTTCGGGGCAGCAGCGTGACCCCTCGCATGGAAGCAACGCTCACTATGGGCACCAGCGCGGGACGAAACGAATATCGATTCGCACTTGCGCATGCTCAACCCGATCGGCTCATGTTCGTCGATGAGGCTTTTCGGTTCACCAGCGCATCGATGGACACCGATCGCGATTGGTTTCTCCTTGGTAGTGGCCATACGGAAGCCAAGCTGCTGCTAACTGGTCAGTCCGGCGGCCCCGGCAGCCCGACGGCTCGGGTGATCACAGCGTTGTTGCGGAGTTGTGCGGTCTATCAGTTTCACGACACCTCCGCCAAATCCAACATCAAGAAGAGATGGGACTCGCAGGACAACGCTCAGTTGCGCTCGCACGGTGGCAATCTCGCCGCGGTACTGCTTCGGCTCGAACGCGAAGACATACGTCGTTTCGAGATGATCTGTTATCACATCGGACGCGTGCTTCCGGACTTCGATCGATTCGAATGCTTTGAGTCCAGAGGCAAGGTGCTGCTGCGGTGGAAAGCCAAGAGCACAGAAAAGACGATCGGAGCACACCTCACGTCCGACGGATCACTGCGTCTGTTCGCTCTGGTGACGCTACTGAGCCTTCCGGCCCACATGCTCCCCGACGTTGTGCTGCTCGACGAGCCAGAACTCGGCCTGCATCCGGCGGCGGTTGGATTGATCGCGGGTATGGTAAAGCAACGTTCAGCAGACCGCCAGATCATCGCGGCTACCCAGTCGCCACGATTCGTCGATTCCTTCGATCTTGACGAGGTCGTCGTATTGGAGATCTGCGACGGACGCACCGAGTGTCGTAGGCTGGACGCACACGAGTATCAACGCTGGATCGAGGAGTTCTCGCCCGGCCAGCTCTGGGAGAAGAACCTCCTTGGCGGCAGGCCATGATTCGGCTGGCGATCGTCGTGGAAGGGGAAACGGAGGAAGAGTTCGTCAAGAACCTCCTTACACCCCATCTGCAAACGCGTGGGGTGTTGGCGAATCCTCATCCGCTGGGAGGTAACGTGACGGTCGAGAGGCTGGCATCGGAGATGGCCAACTATTTCTGGTCGTACGATCGAGTCACATCGCTTGTCGACTTCTACGGCACTTGATGCCAAACTATCAGAAACGGGTCGATGGCCCCTATCTCGCGAAGCAACTGGGACTCTCCGTTATTCGCTCCGCGTGTCCGCGGTTTGGCAAGTGGATCGATCGTCTTGAGTCGCTGCAGGGGCGAATGCCGCCGCCGTGAGTTCTCAGCGGCACCAATTTCCCGCCGGAGGATGGGCTTCGCGGAACCGACCCGCCGCGCCGAGTACCTGCTGCCTGAGCCCGCGCACGACTAACCGCAGCGCCGCGACCACTCCCCCCGGCGAACGGCACCGATGCGCAGCGCGGTGCGGTGACTCGGCAGCCCTGCCATTTCCCCAGGCGCCCGATGGCAAGTAAGATCGGACGATCGAGTTGCGGTATGCCTGACCAGAACGGACACCGAGATCCGGCGACGCCGGAGGAGATCTGGAACATTCTGCGCGAGGTGGCGGAGAGCCAGAAGGAAACCGACCGCCGCATGCAGGAGACCGACCTGCGCCTGCGCAAGCTTGACGAGCTGTTGAACGGGCAGTGGGGGAAGCTCATGGAGTCCCTGGTGGAGGGCGACCTCGTCAGACTGCTGAATCAACGCCGCATCGCCGTGGACCACACGATCACCAATGCGAAGAAGAACTACGGCGAGCGGCGCTGGGAGTTCGACATTCTGGCCGTCAACGGCGAGGAAGTCGTGGTGGTGGAAGTGAAGACCACCCTCAAGGTCGACGACGTCGATTACTTCGTGCAACGGTTGCAGGATTTTGCGGAGCTGATGCCGGAATTCGCCGACCGGCGCATCTACGGGGCGGTGGCCTACGTCAAGACCGATGGATCCGTGACCGTCCATGCCGGGCGGCAGGGACTGTACGTCATCCGGGCCACCGGCAGTAGCGCGAGCATTACCAACGCCGAGGGTTTTGCGCCGCGCGCTTTCGGTCCGCGCAGTCCGGCTCGCCGCAACCCGCGCCGTTTGTAGTCGGCGGCTGGCGCCCACTAAGCAGGTGCTCGTACGACAACATCCACCACGCCGGAGGCGGCGCCACATAGTCGGCGCCTGGGCGGCGGGCAGAGGTTACGGGCTTGCCAGTGCTGCTCTTTCAGGAAGCGGTGGAACAGCTCGCGCCCGGTGCGGTTGCCGTAGCGGCGCGCCTTCCGGTTCCACCATTGGCTAACCGGATTCGGGGTGCTCAGACAGGAGATGCCATGACCGCGCGCGATCTCTTCTGCGTATCGCGATGCGAACCTTGAACTGACAATCACCAACTGCGGGCGATGGCGCAGGATGAACCAGCGCAAGACAATCGCCACGTTACTGGAGTGGAAATTCCCGTCTGTGGCCGCTCTTCCAAGGACCGCGTTGAAGCGCTACGCGCGCGAGCGCGTTTATCTAGGTATACGGGCGCCTTGCAACACGCGGGCGTCACACTATTGGGAGGGCTGTCATGCTCGAAGAACTGGTTTCGATACTGGCCTTTGGCGTCGCCGCGGCGGCGCTGTTCGTGCCCCGGACAGGATCCGCGCGCGATTCGATGCGAACGATGACTCGCAATCTACCGGGTCAAGCCGGAGATGCTCTCTTGCGCTCCGGGACGAGCGAACGAGGGAGCGCCGCTGAACAAGGCGATGCGGGCCGGGCGGCGGAGCAGGACACGCGCGACGTTCCGGGCTCGCGCGGTGGCGACAGCCATGATCCGAGGTTGCTGGAAGACAAGACGCGCCGGAGCATCGCGTACCTGCTCATCGCCTTGCTGGCATTCCTGGTGATCGCCCTGCTGGCCATGGTCGTGTTCGGCGTCATCACCGTCGGCGCGGTCAAGGAGTTCGACGTGTTCCTGGCTCCGCTGGTGGCGCTGGTAACGGGGGCCACCGCCTATTACTTCACAAGAAAGCGTACCTGATAGCGGCACGCGCCAATCGGCCACACCGCCGAAAAGGAGGCCTCTGGTGGCAAACCATGACCGCAGTCTGGTACCTGTCCCGTCCTACCTGCGCGATCTCTACCAGTTGATCACCCTGCTCCTTTCAGACCGGAGGGTGGCCGGGATCGCAGACTTCAGAGCGCTTTCCGAGGTCAACCATGAGGCCGAGGTGAATCGGCTCTTGATATGGATCGCAACTGCGACGCGCCAGTTCCTTGACATGGACGAACCTGGCATCGACATCAGATTGACCAGGGAGTTGGAGTAGGACAACCATGGCGACCAGCAGGACGACGTACAAGTACCAATACAAGCTTGGCAACAGGATTGTGCACACCGGCATCACCAAGGATATCGACCGCCGGGAGGCCGAACATCGGCGCCACGAGGGGTGGCAGCGCGGCCACATCAAACAGGTCGGCGTCCGCACCACGCCGGAAGCGGCGCGAGAGTGGGAGCAAGATCAGCGACGCCAGGGCAAACCAACCGGCCCGTAACGACAACTCGATCCCTGCGGCACCGAACCCGACCTGCCGTATGCCGTCGAGCGCAAGGCCGGCGATAACGCGAAACCAGGGACTTCGGCGTGGTCCCTACGGCAGGTTCAGGGGTATGTCGACCTCGCTCTCCGGTATCCGGTACGCCCGGTAGGTCCAGGCATCCTCATCCCGAGAGCCCACGAACAAGTTCACCTCCAGGTGCACGGTGCCGGTAACGGGGTCTACCTCGCTTACCGCGATCGTCTTGTCCGCCGCGACCATTCCGCCGGTGGCGATACCGCCCCAGGCTATCAGCCAGTGCACGCTGCCCCCGAATTCCTCCAGCACGTGAACCCCGCCGCGATATGGGAAGTAACCCTGCGTTGCCGGCAGTTGGTATTCACGCAGGTACGCCGCCTGCGTTCCAGACGATATGTCGTATTCCACCGCGCGCGAGAACGGAGCGGCGTCCTTGCGCGCACCGATGCACTGCACACCATTGTCGTACATCACCACCGTGTTGGAAGAGGTCAGCGTGACGTGGTGCTGCCCACAGAATTCCTCGACAACGGTGGGGTCCGAGTGCTCGACCAGTTCCAGGAACTCGGTGGTGGAGCCGTCCGGAGGAGCCGTGCCGCCGAGCTTCCACTCCACGGCGCCGCTCGTACCGTCGATCCGCAGCACCTGCGCGCAGCCGCGGAACGAAGCCACGTAGTCCCCATCCGAGAGCACCTGCAGTCCATTGAGGTGGGCGTAGGTATTGGGATATATGCCTACCCGGCAATCGTTGCCCACCTGGAGCGTGTCTCTATGATCCCAGGAGTTCCAGGTGAATTGCGCCGTGCCGGACGAGGTCCTGCGCTGAATGACGGAGTCTCTGGTTGTCTGTGACGCCGATCCCCCGTACGGACTGAAGTCGCGCTGGCCGCGGTGGTACGCGAGGAGCACGTAGTCCCCGGCCGAGGTGATATGAAAGTCGTTGCCGTCGGTGTGCGTGAGTGGCGACACCGTGGTGACGTTCGATGTGGTGACCGCGAGGCTGTCGTCGAGGATTTCTACCTGCCAATCGCCGAATGATGATTGGCTGCCCCGTTGCGGCCTCCGGTTCACCGAAAAGCGATCTGAGCCATGATACTTGAAGTCCATCGCCGCGTGCTGGTCGTCGTCAGTCCTGAGGGTGGTGAGCTGACGGTGGAACCGCGGCACGCCGTTGTTGTCGAGAACCGCCATGAAGGTGACGCGGGAGAGGAGCGTTTCGTAGGCTGGGGTGAGGAGCATCAGCCCGTCCTTGACCTGGGCGGTCTTGGTGAGAATGTTGGCGGTGGGCAAGGAGTCCGGCAGGCAGTGGACGACGTAGGTCTTGCTCCTGCCGTCGTCACTGACCTCGATCGCCACGTCGTTGTCGTCTGTGACCGTGACGTTTGCGCTCAGCGAGCCGCTCGTGGATTCGACGTTGTCCGCGCTGTCGCTACGCAGCAACGTCAGTGTCGCGCCATCGCGGTCGGTCGCTGCCGAGACGCTGAGCGTGGGCGAATTGTTGCAAGTCAGCGCGTAGTGCAGGGTACCGGCGACGAATGCGGGATACATGGTGCCGCCGCCGGTCACCGCCAGGGACGACAACTCCAGCGGGGTCGAGTTGCCGGAATTGGGGGGCTCCGGGGTCTCCGGGATCATGCTGGTCGTATCGCCATCGTCGGTGATCGTGCCGGTTGCGCTGGCGTCCGCCAGCGTGGCGCCGCTTGGGCTGTTCAGCGTGACCGTGAACGTCTCGGTCTCCTCGCCGGCGGTGTCGTCCAGAATCGTCACGTCGATGGTCGTCGTCGCGGTACCGGCGCTGATCGTCAGCGTGCCGTTCGCGCTCGTGTAATCCGTACCGGCCTCGGCGGTCCCGTCCGCGGTCGCGTACTGCACCGTGACCGTGCGCTGGCTCGCTGGGTCGAGTTGCACCACGAACAGCATGGTCCCGTCTCCCGAACCCTCCGTCAGGCTCCCGTCGGCGATGCTCAGCTCCGGCGCCGCGTCATTGTCCGCAATCGTGCCGGTACCCGTTGCCGTGGCCACGGTCGCGTTGGCTGCCGCCCCCAGCGTCACCGTGAACTCTTCCTCCGGCTCGTCCAGCCCGTCATCGGTAATCGGCACCGCCACCGTCCGCAACGTGGTGCCGGCACGGAATGTCAGCGTGCCGTTCACTGCCGTGTAGTCCGTACCGGCCGTGGCGCTCCCGTCCGCCGTCCGATACTGCACCGTGACCGTACGTCCGCTCTCAGCGTCGAGCCGCACCGCGAACGCCATGCGGCCGTCACCCGCGCCCTCCGTCAGACTCCCGTTGCCGACGCTCAGTTCCGGCGCATCGTCGTTGTCCGTTATCGTGCCGGTGCCCGTTGCCGTGGCCACGGTCGCCTTGGCTGCCGCCCGCAGCGTCACCGTAAACTGTTCCTCCGGCTCGTCCAGCGCATCGTCGGCGATTGGCACCGTCACCGTCCGCACCGCGGCGCCTGCGCCGAACGTCAGCGTGCCGCTCACCGCCGTGTAGTCGCTTCCGGCCCTGCCCGTCACGTCCGCCGTCCCGTACTGGACCGTCACCGTGCGTCCGCTCACCGGGTCCAACCGCACCTCGAACCGCATGCCGCCGCCCGCGCCCTCGGTCAGACTCCCACCGCCGATGCTCAGTCCCGGCAGCGCATCATCATCCTCGATCCGCCCCGCCGCCGTCAGCGTCGCGCCACCCCCCGCAAGCTGCGCGTTCGTCGCGTTGCTCAGCGTCAGGGTGAACGTCTCGGTGTCCTCGTCGATGCTGTCGTCGGTCACCGTCACTGCGACCGTCTGCGCCGCCGTCGACTGCGCCGGAAACCGCAGCGTGCCGCTCGCCGGCGTGTAGTCCTGCCCCTCGGTCGCCGTGTCGCCGGTCGTCGCGTAATTCACGGTCACGGCCTGCTCGCTCGCCTGGCTCAGCGTGACGGCAAACGATATCCGGCCCGCCTGCTCCGACGCCTGCGCCGGCGCCATCGCCAGCGTCGGTACGTCATTCTCCACGATTGTCACCGTGAGCGTCGGGCCGCTCACGCCGTCGTAGCCGCCCCCGCTCGCGGTGTGCGACAGCTCCACCGGAGCGTCCGCCAGCGCGTCCTCGTCCTGCCTCGCCGTCAGCGTCACCTGCTTCGGCTCGCGCCACCGCTGCGCTGGGAACACCAGCCGCTCCGGGGCTATGGTCAACTCTGCCGCATCCGCCGCGCTCACCGTCACCGTCACCGTTGCCGTCGGCCGTGACCCGAGCCGCACCTTGTAGCTCGCGTCCTCTCCCTCCGTCACGTACAGCTCCGGCGGCTCGACCGCCAGCGCGCGGGCGTCGTCGTCCTGGATTGTTCCGGTGGCGGTCGCCGTCGCCAGCGTCGCGCCCTGCGGGTCGCTGAGCCGCACGGTCAGGGTCTCCCCGGACTCGTCGACTTCGTCGTCCAGCAGCCGCACCTCGATCGGTTGCGCCGCGGTCGACTCGGCCGGGAACGTGAGCAGGCCGCTCGCCGCCTGATAGTCCGCTCCCGCCTTTGCCGTGCCGTCCTCGGTTTCGTACGCCACCGTGACCGCACCGGCGGCCGCGCCGCTCAGGCTCACCGTGAAGCTCAGCACGTCGTCACCCTCCGCCGCGTTCGCCGTTGCAATCGCCAGCGCCGGTGGACCGTCCGCCGACGCGACCGGCGCGACCGGCGTGCCTTCCGGCTGCCCCGGAGGCGTGCTCTCCGGCACCGGTTCGCCGGCTTCGGGTGCAGGAGTTTGCGGCTGCTGCTTCGCAGCCTCGATTTGAGCCATCTGGCATCCCGCGAGCACCAACGCGAGCAGCATAGCGGCCGGCCACAGTGCGGCCGGCCGGCGCAGACATCGCGCTGCCAGCCGAAACGACGACGAAACTGCCGAGCGTTCGCCTAGTATGTGTTTGGGGATCTGGTTGGAGAAAAGCCAGAAGAAACGCACCATGTTGGACGGTAGCGCGATTATACCGTTCCGTCCAGACTTAATCACGTAATGCGGCGTGACCGGCGCACGCTGCTGCGCGTTACCGGTAATCGTGAACTGCCGGTCAGCCGCTCGTTTCTCGCGGAAGTGCGCGCGGCCTCGCAACGCAGTCGCAACCCGACCTGACGACACCATCCACGAAGGAGACCGACACCATCCACGAATAAGCGAAGCCACGTTTGCCCCCATGGAGCACACTTCGCGAATCGTAAAGTAGAAAACGTCCAATTCACGCAATCTGATGAGTGGTACACGAATTAGCTTGCCCAATGATATGGACGCGGAGTCCAACTTCGATCTATAAAAACCCAGGCCGATGATACGTGTACTGGGCGTTTCGAGACTATCCTATGAGGAGGGATGCATGAGACGCATTCTTTTTTTGCTGCTGGTATTGGTTGCAGGTATAGCGCTTCTTGGTTGTCAAGGAGCAATGGAGAAGGAGGTTGTTGAGGATACGCCTATGGAGAAGCCGACAGATCCGCCTGTTGATCCACCGGTTAAGGAGCATCCAGTTGAGGAGCCACCTGTAGACGATCCGCCAGTAGAGGACCCGCCACCAGTTATTGAGCCGCCTGTGAGAGATCCAATGGTTAAGACCGATCTGGTCCTCAGGATCGCTGTTGTTGGGGGTGCTAACTCGATCAGAGCCAGTGCTACTTCTGATGTCGGTGCTAACGGCGATTTTAGCAGAGAAGAGGGCGACTTTATTACCATAAGGATTGAAATAGTTGGCTTCACGTACCCTGGTATCGGGGAACGTTTCTTCCCGTATTATGAGAAGGAAGACCAAACCAGGGTTTCCTTCCCAGATCATGGGCAAGGGTACTGTATTGCTGATATTGTAGACAGTAATGGATCTGCATCCCAGTTGGTTCTGCTGCCCAATGGGGTTGATCTTTCTGTTCGATTAGTACCTATCCCTTGGGATGAGGACGATTCGGCTGGCAGGACATTTACAGCGACGCTGAACAGATGTGAGTTCCATAACTTTGATGACGCTGGTGTCACGTACGCGGTTGATACGTTGAGCAGGGTAGTCGATGTAGTGCAACGCACAGAAGCGCCGTGGACAGGTATTACGCCGACAGTCTATACGGTAGGAGTTGAGATAGGTTCAACTACTGTAGATGAGGGTGGGGTTTTCAATATAACGTTGGTGTCTGACTCAGCTTTGCCTGCATGTAATACTGAAAGCGACTTTATCAAGGCTGTTCTAACAGATCCTGACAGGTCGTGTTTTGGTGAGCCGGTGAAGTATCAGGTGCTTGTTACTGACTCCGAGTCTGGACGAACCTATGATGCTGGTAACCTGGATGGAAGGCCAGGGAGAACCACTCAGTTGGCTGAAATTGGAGACGTTGTGCCTAATACTGCTACTGTGTCTACGGATCGTACATTAACTGTGGCGCTGATTGGTATTATACAGAGGAAGTATAGGGCTGGCGGGCTCACTATTGTTTCGCCATTGGAGCAGTTTGTGATTGACCCTGCGAAGACCACATTTACGGTGGCTGTGACTGACGTTCCGTAGGTTGCGCTTAGCTGGGAGGTGTGTGCTATGGTCGGCGGATTGGCCTCTGGAGGCGTTGCTTCCGTTACGGCGGCTGGCATCGTCCCGGTCCATGCTTACCTCCGGCGCACCCGGATCGGGGTAGCGAAATAATAAATGTGCTAACGGTTAATTCTGTTGGTGGGTCGCGGACGGCGACCCTGACGATGGGGTGGAAGTTGGCGTTGGAGCCGAGAAGGCCTGGCGCCGACTCGCCTCCGCGCTTGAAAACGGCTACTACAGCCCGTTGCGCCGCTACTACGCCGAGCAACGAGGGCCAGCGAGAGATTGCCGACGGCTTCGGCCAGTTCGGCGTTGTGGTCCGGTCCCCCTTCCCGGCAGAATAGATTGATGTCTTTGAAAGGACACAGATGGCAAGAGAGATCCCGCGTTGCCTATCGAGCGCCTGAACCCGACCGTGCCAAAGTAGCGCCGAATCGCATACTGAGAAGGGAAGATCTGCTGCCGCCAATCCAGATGGACAGGCCTCCGTCTTTCAAGCTCGCGTATCGTACGCTGGTCACACCCGGTGTGGTGTTCTTGGTCATATGCATCACCTGTGTGCTGGCGATCCTGTTCACCTTCATCGGTCCATTCGGGACCAGACGTACATTGAGCATAAGTGAACGGGCGGGCTTCTGTGCGCTGTGGGGAGTGTTGGATCTGCTGGTGTGCTATCCCGCTGGCGTCCTGACCCTCTACCTCGCACGGTTCCGGACAAGATGGCAGATGATGCTCGCCATTACCGGGTACGCGCTGGTCACTGCCGCACCGTGTTCAGCTATCGGAATTGCGGTGTACTCGCTATTCCACGACGGTCGTGCGCCGGTAGGTTCTTTGATCCTGAACTACACGGTGTGCGCAGCAAGTCTGATGAGCTCGACGGCACTGGTGTACCATGTTGTGAGCTTGCGCCTGAGGATCGCGTCGAGCGCGGCGGCCCCCATTGCCGATGCAGCGGCCGCCCCTGATCCTGACAGCGACAGCGCCGGACGCGACGGCACGCTGACGGGAAGATCGGAAGCAATCGAAACGGCAACGGCGGCCGGCCCGGCCCTCGCCGTCCCAGCGGACCCGCGAGGGGATCAAGCTCGCGCAAGCGGCGAAGACATCGAGCCCGTGCCGGCAGCCGCCGCGAAGCTAGGCGCGGATCGGGGCGAGGCGGTGGTTACGATAGAGCAGCCAGCCGAGCCGGAGCCAACGAGGCACTTCTTTGCCCGCGTGCCCGAGGCACTCGGGCGGGATGTGATATTTCTGAGGGTGTCGGATCACTATATCGAAGTGACTACTACGGCCGGAACAACCGTCATACTGATGCGCTTCTCGGATGCGGTTGTCGCGCTCGGTGATATGGGAATGCGCATCCACCGCTCGTACTGGGTCGCGTATCGGCACATCAATCACGTAATGCGGCGTGACCGGCGCACGCTGCTGCGCGTTACCGGTGGCCTTGAACTGCCGGTCAGCCGCTCGTTTCTCGCGGAAGTGCGCGCGGCCTCGCAACGCAGTCGCAACCCGACCTGACGACACCATCCACGAATAAGCGAAGCGACGTTTGCCCCCCTTGGAGCACGCTCCGCGAATCGTAACGTAGAAAACGCCGAATTCACGTAATTTTATGGTCGGTACACGAATTAGCTTGCTCAATGATATAGACGTGGAGTCCAATATCGACCTATAAGCTGGGTTAATGATGAAACACGCTCCGACTATCCTATCCGCCGTTGGCGCGTTCGGAGGCGGCGGAGAGCCTCGCGCATGCTGGCCGCCTCTACCCGCTTTCGTGGACACATTGAGAGTGATGCGGGAGGAGGAGGCAACGATGCCGAATACACATCGACCGTACGCGGCTGAGTTTCGCCAGCAAATGGTCGAGCTGGTCCGGTCCGGGCGCACGCCATCCGAAACTGGGTGGCGCAACGGGAGCGGGACGCTGGACGGACGATGATTTAACGGTATGGGCACTCCATGGAACAATAGGCACCATGTTGGAAGATCATAGTAGAGACACGGCTGCCAGACCCAGTCGCCAACGAGGTGGGCGCCAAACGCCTCTTCCAAGGAAATACCGAGGCTTGATGCTGGTCGTGTTCGTGTTGGCGGCTGGCGTTTTGGGCGCTAATGACCTCAAGTTGATTGTTCCGATCGCCGGCGTTCAGAATATCGATTGGGTGCGGCTCTTTTAGGACGACCTCTACATTCATAGCAGTACACGAGTTAGCCAAAGTCGGCCACTTCTGAACGTCCCGTTCTGGGCCGTCTATGCCTTCTGAGCGACCATATACCCGCTCTGCTGGGCGTGATGGCCGTGAAGTTGGCGTGCCAAAGGGCTGAACAATTTCCCCTCAAGCTCCTACCATGCCCCTGTTATTCACGGGAGGGTACGGATGAACGCCATCAGCGGGTGCCTGCGCAGTGCCGGCAGAACCTTCAGCGAGGCGGAACTGCGGGTCGTCACCGAGGTGGTCGCCAACGGCGGCGGCCGCAGCCGTGCGCAGCTCATGGTGCAGGTGTGCCAGCGGCTGCAGTGGCGCCGCCCGAGCGGCGCCCTGAAGGTGCGTGAATGTCGCGATCTGCTGCTGACCATGGAGCGCGACGACCGGTTGCAGCTGCCGCCCAAGCGCGCCGCCGGTCGACCGCGTGGCGCGCGCACCCGGGTGCCGTGCACCCGCGCCGGTGAGCCCGGGCCGCCGCTGCTCGGCACGGTCGGGCAGTTCGGCGCCGTGCGCCTGCAACCGGTCGCCACGCGCGCCGATCACGGCTGGTGGCGTGAACTGATAGGCCGCTATCACTACCTGGGCTACCGGGTGCCGTTCGGCGCCCAGCTGCGCTACCTGGCGTTCGTCAGCCAGCCCACCCCGGCGGTGGTGGCGGCGCTGCAAGTGTCCTCGCCGGCGTGGCGGCTGGCGACCCGCGACCGCTGGATCGGCTGGGACGAACCGACGCGGCTGCGGCACCTGCAGCGGGTGGTCAACAACAGCCGCTTCCTGGTACTGCCGTGGGTACGGGTGAACAACTTGGCCAGCCGGTTGCTGGCGCTGCTGGCCAAGCGGTTGGCTGCCGATTGGCACGCGCGCTTCGCCATCGAGCCGCTGCTGATCGAGACGCTGGTGGATCGCCGCCGCTTTGCCGGCACCTGCTACCGGGCTGCCAATTGGATCGAACTGGGAGACAGCAGCGGTCGCGGGCGCATGGATCGCGCCCATGCCCGCCATGGCCAAGCACCGAAGCGGGTGCTGGTATATCCTCTGGTCGCCGACGCTCAGCGCCGGCTCGTCGAGGCGTGGTGAGCGGTGGGCGCTGCGCTCGCTTGCGCGACCGAGACCGCTGACTCGTTCGCCGCCACGCGGGAGGCGTTCGAGAACGTCCTGCGCGTGGCAGGCAGTGAGGAGACGCAACGGATGCACCACAGTGACCTGGAGCGACTGCTGGCCGAGCAGGGCCAGCAGTTGCTCGCCCCCGGAACGGACCTCACCTGAGACTCCTGCGTTAGTCAGCTTACCCCCAGCGCTCACCACCCAAGCCCCGGCGCCATGCTCCTGCGGCAGGTCGCGGGAACAGCTTCCTTCCGTCCCCTCGGCATCGTCGCCGCCCGATCCTCTACGCCGCTTCGTCTCAGCGAATGCTCGCCACAGCCCGCCCGACTCACCCCACTGCGAGGTCGTCGCAAAAGAGCCGCACCCTTTTGAAATCGCTCGGCCAGCCGCTGATCGCGCGCTCGTACGCGGTCGGCGATTGCCCTCCAATACGGCCAGCAGCTTGCTGGAACCCTGCTTCACGCTGGTAGGGCAAGGGCACCGGCGGCGTCCCGCTGGCGATCGACGTCGTCGCTGAATCCGTGGACCGGCGCCACCTGCTCGTCGGAGGAGTGAAATGGTCACGCCGCGACGATGCGGCGAGCATTCGGCGCGAACTGGCTGCGAAGGCACAACGGCTGCCGATTCTTCGCGGGCGGAACGTGCACAACGCGCTTTGGCTGAGACACAGTGGCTCGGGAAGCGTCGACGGCACGCCCATCACCGCCCCGGAAGCGGTGCTGGCCACCGACGAGCACAGGATCTGAGCTATCCGCCCACGCAGTCCCATCTCGGCTCCCGCGCTCCCGCGCGAACGTGTGCTGGACGAAAGCGTCTCCCTTTGGATACACTGAAGGCGTGGGATACGCGGTTACCAAGAGCGCCACCTTTCTCCGCTGGCTGAAGGAACTGCGAGACAAACGCGCTCGGGCGCGGATCGCTATTCGCATCGATCGCGTCCAGGAGGGGAATTTTGGCGACCATAAGGCAGTCGGAGGTGGAGTCAGCGAGCTCCGTATCCCTGTTGGTCAGGGGTACCGAGTCTACTACACGATACGAGAAGGGACCGTGGTAGTTCTGTTGTGTGGCGGCGACAAGTCAAGCCAGCCGCAAGACATAAGACGCGCCCAGCAAATGGCGATTGAAGTATAGGAGGCGACTATGAGCAGCGAGACTTTCAGCCCGTGGGACAGTGCCGAGATCCTTGGCGATAATGAGACGATGATTGAGTACTTGGAGGCAGCCCTTGAAGAAAACGATCCGGAGTTGTTCGTCAAGGCGGTGGGCAACGTTGCACGGGCCATGGGCATGACCACGGTTGCCCAGGAGACGCAACTGGGACGCCCAAGCCTGTACAAGGCATTGTCTGGTGAGCGCGACCCTCGCATCGGTACCGTAATGAAAGTCCTTGGCGCACTAGGTGTTCGGCTCACCGTCGCGCGAAAGGTGGCTTGACCAGGCTGCAGGCTGGTCAAGGCGGGCAACCACGCCAGCGTGGTCGGAGGTCACAGAGGGTGCCGCCACGGATGCGTCTGGAGCACCCGGCGACAAGCTGCTGATCGTGGCGAGTAGCGGGCGGATAGACCGCGTGGATGAAGGTCACGGGTACGGTGTCACGGCCGTATCGACACGGGGTTTCAAGTCACACGCCGTCGAGAACCGTATCGACATTGGAGACCCACACCACGCGCCAGTTGCCAGTGACGGCACGCTCCACTGGCCGGCGCGGTCCCCCTTCAGAGGATGCAGCCGGAAGCCCGGCGCGGCCGCGTCAGCCGGCTGCTTTGTTTCTTGGAGCCGGAACAATATCCGGCGAAGTCGTGACACCTGGCCTGCAGGCAGCCGTGCGTGGTCGTCCCGCTCGTGTAGCGCCCGCAGGCGACGATAATTGCCGCCATGTGCGTATTCCGGTGAAAAGAGCCACCCATTCCGGAAATAAAGCACCCTGCTGCACCGGTGCACCGATCGTGAAGCCATGGGCAGATGACGGGTCACCCGTCGGTGTCGCTACGGGCGTAGCTCCCAACGTTCCCGTTCCACCGCCAGGACCCGGCTTACTCCGTCCTTCCTTCTTCAGACCGGCCAGAATTTCTGGAACTCGCACCCGTAGGCGGATCCACGGATTTGACAGATACCGCCGGCGGATCGCTCACTACCACCGGTTGACGCGTGCGGTACGTAGTGAGAACCGTCTCCCGAGTGTCGCGGCGCGGCACGCCACCGTCCACGCGTGGGCGTCCGCCCCGATCCAAGGATTCCAAGCCCACTCCGCCAGCGAAGCCACCGCCTGCCGCGGAGGGACCCGCCGCCGCCAGCCCGGTGACCATCCCTGTTGGAGCGCCCCCGGGCACAGGGGGTCTGACACATGTAGCGCGTTCCCCCCCCTGCCCGCGCTGAGGCGGGGGAGGGGGTAGGGTGCCGGGGGACCCTGGGCGAAAGCGTGCCGATTTCTCTGCCAGACGGACGCGCCCCGATCGCCCCCGCCGTGCCTGCGCCGCTGCCTGCCACAGAGATGCGGGGCTGACAGGTGGGCATCGTAGAGCCGCGACCGGACGGGCGCACCCGGATGACTGGGCGTGGAGCCGGATGGCCGGATGGCGTACCGCGCCGTTGCGAAGGCAACGAGGGGCGATGTCGGAGCCGCAACCGATGCGGAGCCGTCGGCAGCGGATAGCGGCCGGCTGACGCATACGCGCGTCAACGAGCGTCCGGGCGCCCTGAGAGACTACCGGGACCGTCAGGACGCGGGGCACGGCGCGAGCCGGAGGAATTGTACTGATCGTTTCAGAAAGGGGTTGACGGGTGTTGTTCCCGGTGTCATATTCCTTATGACAATGTATATTGTAGGAAGGACACGGGCAACCACCAAAACACACCAAAACACAACCCCGCCCCAAGGAGATCCTCATGGATGGACGTACCCTTTGGGTCCATCACGACGACGTTGCCGGCCCTCTTGACGAAGGCCTCGACCGCAACCCGGCCGCGGTCTACCTGGCCGGCAAGCCATCCGCTACCGGTCGCCGGGGCCTGAAGCGCTCCCTGGATCGAGCCGCCGAATTGCTTACCAGCGGACGTACCAAGGATGCCATGGCGGTGGACTGGACCGAGGTCCGCTACCAGCATGTCACCGCGCTGCGCTCGGTTCTCATCGAAGAAGGCGCCAAGCCTGCCACCGTCAACCACGTGCTGGCAGCCGTCCGCGGTACGCTCAAGGAAGCTTGGCGCCTCGGACAGATCGACGCCGAGACCCTGGCGCGCGCCTGCGACGTGTCGAACGTGACCGCGAGCACCCTGCCATCCGGGCGCCACGTCGACGCCGGCGAGATCAGGGAGCTGTTCCGCGCCTGCGGCGACTCTCCGGTGGGTGCGCGCGACGCGGCGATGCTTTCGCTGCTGTACGGCTGCGGGTTGCGCAGGTCGGAAGTCGTCGCGCTCGATCTCTCAGACTACGACCAGGGCGCGGTCACCGTCCGCACCGGCAAGGCTCGCAAGGAGCGCATCGTCTACTGTCCGACCGGTGGCCGCGTGGCCGTGGAGGCTTGGATCGCGCGCCGCGGCACCTGGCCGTGTGCGTTGCTCAACCCCGTCGCCAAGGGCGGGCACATCCAGGCACGCGCCATGACCGCGCAGGCGGTAATGCTGCGCTTGCGGTTTCTCGCGGACCGCGCCCACGTGCCCGCCTTCTCGCCCCACGATCTGCGTCGTTCCTTCGTCGGGGAGTTGCTCGACGCGGGCGCGGATATCAGCTCCGTGCAGCAACTCGCCGGCCACGCCAACGTCGGCACCACACAGCGCTACGATCGGCGTCCCGAGGATGCCAAGCGGCCCACGGCCGAGTTGCTGCACGTCCCGTTTGTCGCGCCTGACCTGCTGATCGCAGACCATCTTGCGGAATTGTCCGATCCTGTCACCCCGACCACCGAATCCGAGGATCCGGAACGCGGTTGACGGCAGCCGTCCCCGAGGGCCGCTGCCTGACACCGTTCTTGGTAGCGTCATAGAGGCTGCCCGCGCGGGAACAACGGGGCACCGCCGGCATGCGGTGAAGCGGCCCAGTGGTCAACGTGCACGGCGCCGTGGCGCAGTGGGAGCCGGGAAGCAATGGCACCAGGGCAGCAGGAAACGCTAGCAGCGATCATCGAGCACCGCGCCGCAGTGTAAAACGGCGTCAGAGCCGCCCGGTATGAGGCCCGGCCGCGGGTCGCCCTACAGCGCCGCCACCGCCGAGCAGGGTACCTGTAGGAGGGACTCCTGCGGGAGCGCTGGGCACGGATCACCCCCGTCAATCCTGCAGCGTATAGTCCGCGTCGCGCGTGATGCTCAGTTGCCACGCGGCGCCCTCTACATGGAACACCGTGACGGTCTGGCCCGTCATCTCCCGGCTGCGGGCGGACGTGCCGGCCGGCCACTGCCTCCGCGTCCTCACCTCGTCCTCGAACCACCCGGTCGCATCGGCGGCGAACAGGGCGAGCAGGTAGGCGGCGGCTCGCATGAATCGGTCGGACGGCGCCGCTGTCGTGCTGAACTCCACTATGTGCGCCTTGAGCAGTTCGCCGCCGTCGGTCGTGTACCGGCACCAAGCGGTCAATCCGCCGTCCTCCGTAGCCTCGACGTGCACGGCGGATCCCTTGCGATGGAACGCTACGGCCTCGGAATTCTCCACCCACTCCGATGCCGTCACGCTCCGGCACGCATCGGCTTCGGTAGCGAAGTCGGCGACGTTCGGCGGCGGTTCAGGTCCGGGCGGCGGTTCTGGCGCAGCCACCTCCGTGGTGGCTGCCGCCACCGGCGACGCGGCTCAACACCAGCGGCACCTTCTTGGGCTGCTTGGCGAACGGGATGGACTCGATGTTCCAGTCCTTGCCGAGCGTCTTGAGGTACAGGAAGTGGAGGGCGCAGACCGCTTGATTAAAGCTACCCCAACCCAGCTTTCGCTCGTGCACCAGATGCAGTTGATAGGCCCGTATCTGGTCGGGGCCGAGCAGCTCCGGCGAGCGGTTGAAGTAGCGGGCAAACAACGCGACCTGCCGGACGTAGCAGTCGATGGTGTGCGGGGACAGGTTGCGCACCTGCATGTCTTCGGTCATTCTCTGGCGCAGTGGTGTCATGATGGACTCCTCCTCGTGTAGAGACACGTGGTCCATCAGCCCCCGGGGCGGCGCTACGCTCCGGGGGCAACCACCCGTCCCGTGCTAGAGTCCAGACATCATGTATGGGTTGTGTTTGGGAAGCGCTTCGAGATTCGAGACGGCAGAGGCGACCCCTACCGCGAAGCGGTTTAGTTCAATCGACAAAATGCCGAATTCGGCATTTTGTCGACAACGGAAAAGTTTACGTCTCCCGCCACCTGATCGCCATCCTGGTCGAACTGCACATCAAGCACATACGCCACCCGCCCTATCAGGCCTACTGCAAAGGCAAGATCGAGGCCGCCAACAAGATCATCAAGAACCAGTTCCAGCGCGAGGCCCAGGTCGCCGGCATCCGCACTCTCGACGAGTTGAACTCCGCCTTCTGGGCCTGGATGGATCTGGACTACAACACCCGCATCCTCGCCGCTACCGGCCAGAGCCCCGATGCCCGCTTCGGCGACGGCCTGCCGCCCGATCAGCGTCGCATCACCGATCTCGATGCCTTCAACGCTCTGTTCCTGTGGCGCCAACGCCGCACCGTCAGCAAGTACGGCAGGATCAAGCTGCATGGCAATCAGTACCCGGTCACCAGCGTCCCCTACGGCACCGTCGTCGAGGTCCGCTTCGATCCCTACGACCTCGCACAGCTTGCCATCTACGACGCCTCCGGCGTTCTGATCGAGACCACCAGCGCCGCCAAGCAGGTCACCGCACAGGTTCCCAACATCCCCGCCGAGTCCGCCGCCAAGCCTCCGCAAGTGTCGGCTGCGGCGCGCGCCTGGTTCACCCGCCTGCGCGAGCAACATCACGCCGCGCTGCGCGATCGCAACCAGACTTCGTTCACCCGGTTCCAGTCCACCGACGACGACAACAAGGAGCTCCGCGATGTCGATGCATGATCAAGTTCTTTCCTTCTTCGGCTTCTCCCGCCTGCCGTTCGGCAAGCACCTCAAGCCCGCCGACACCTTCCCTTCCGAAACCCACCAGGAGGCCCTCTCGCGGCTCTCCTTTGGCGTCGCTGACGAGGACCTGCTGCTGCTCACCGGCCCCATCGGCTGCGGCAAGTCGGTCGCTCTCGCCGCCTTCGTCGCCGCCTTGGACACCAATCGCTACACCCCGCTCTACGTCCGCGGCTCCGGCCTCTCCGCCGCCGGTCTCGTCAAGGCGGTCCTCGAAGAACTCAAGATCGATCCCCCCTTCTTCTCCGGCCAAGCCAGCCAACTGTTCTTCAAGATCATCCCCGAACTGAACAAGAAACCGGTCGTCATCATCGATGACGCTCAGGACCTCGCCCCGACCGCTCTCACCGCCATCAAGGGCATGGTCCTATGCCGACCGACCGAATATGCCGCGTGATCGAGGCGGGCGGGAATTCGGTGTGTTCCAGCAGGTGCAACGGCGGTGAACGCGCCGCGAGGGGCGGCATAATCATGGCGTCATAGCCGAGACTTCCTCCCCCGGATCGGGTGATCCGAGGGAGGAGGTATATCGTGGACAACCCATCGCGCGTTCGCATGAGCGGTCCGCTGGAGCCATATCGACACGGCTTCACCGCGGATCTGGGGCGACTCGGCTATTCCAAGTTCACAGTCGCGGCGCTGTTGCACTTGATGGCGCATCTGAGTTGCTGGCTGGAAGATCAAGGGCTGGGTGCGGGGGATCTTACGGACGCCTGTGTCGAGCGGTTTCTCGCCGCCCGGCGTGCCACTGGTCAGGTGTGTCGTCTGTCACCTCGGGGGCTGATTCCGCTGCTGGAATACCTGCGGGGATTGAATGTCGCCCCGGAGCCAGTTCCGCCAGTGGCATCGACCCCGCTGGAGCGTCTGCTGGAGGAGTTTACCGGCTTTCTGCTGCGACCAGCTACCAGTGGATGGCTCGGGCATTTCTGTCGGTTCGGGGGCAACAGGCCCTCGATTTGGACCGTCTTGGAGCCGACGACGTGTACGCTTTCCTGCTCACTGAAGCCAACCAACGCAGTGCCGG
This sequence comes from Spirochaetia bacterium, assembly GCA_965262935.1. GTDB lineage: Bacteria > Spirochaetota > Spirochaetia > SZUA-6 > Bin103 > Bin103. The sequence continues at coordinate 6,462,289 of OZ253572.1, forward strand.
CTCGCTCAACAACATCGTGACGGCGCTACGGGCGTTGCTTCGTTTTCTGCACCTGCGCGGCTACACCGCGCAGTCGCTGGCGGAGGCGGTGCCGCGCGCGGCCACCCGCTGGAGCGGGCCACCGCAGCCGCTGTTGGATGGCGACGACGTGACGCGCCTGTTGGCAAGTTGTGATCGCCGGACCAACGCGGGGCGGCGTGATTACGCGATGCTGACAGTATTGGCGCGGTTGGGACTGCGCGCCGCGGAGGTCGCCGCGCTCAACGTCGATGATGTCCACTGGCGAGTCGGGGAAATCATCGTATGCAGCAAGGGCGGCCAGCGTGACCGGCTGCCGCTACCCGACGACGTGGGCCAAGCGCTCGCCGCCTACTGTCGGCGTGGCCGCCGTCGCGGTGAGGACCGCCATCTGTTCCTGCAGGTGCGTGCGCCGTACCGAGGGATGGCGCCGAGTGCCGTCTCGGAAGTGGTGGCGCGGGCATGTCGGCGTGCCGGACTGCCACCAGTCGGCGCGCACCGACTGCGGCACGCCGCTGCCACCGCGCTACGGCGCGCCGGGGTGCCCTTGGCCGAAATCAATCAACTGCTGCGTCACCGCTATCTGGCGACCACCGCACGGTACGCGCACGAAGACCTCGATGCACTCGCCGAGGTGGCTTGTCCGTGGCCGGGAGGTGCAGCGTGAGTCGGCTTCATGCGCTCCTGGACGACTATCTGGCACTGCGCCTCGCGCTGGGGTTCAAGCTCTGCCAAGAGCGGCAGTTACTGCCTGGATTCGTCGACTTCGTCGAGCAGGCCGGGGCGGAGTCGGTAACGGTCGAATTGGCTTTGGCTTGGGCAAAGAAGCCGACCGGAGTGAACCCGTTTCGATGGAAGCGGCGGCTCTCGATGGTGCGCGGATTCGCTCGCTATGCGCACGCGTTCCACCCAGCCACCGAGGTGCCGCCCGTTGGGCTGCTGGCTTATCGAGCCACAAGGCCCACGCCGTTTCTGTTGTCCGAGCAGGACATTACCGTACTGCTGGCGGCAGCCGAAGCGCTTCGACCGCCCCTGTTGGCAGTCACCTGCCGCACGCTGTTTGGGTTGCTGGCGGTCACCGGACTTCGCGTCGGTGAGGCTATCGATCTCGACCGTGAAGACGTTGACCTTGTTCGCCGCCTGCTGACCGTGCGCCAGACCAAGTTCAACAAGTCTCGGCTCCTGCCGTTGCATCCGACTACCAACGACGCTCTCGCCACCTACACGCAGCAGCGAGATCGGTTCTCTCCAAACGTTCTTCACCCAGCGCTTGCTTGGCGAACGCGAGGCCAGTCCGCACACGGTAGCTGCCTACCGTGACACCTTCCGGCTCCTGCTCGCGTTCACCACTGCCCGGCTCGGCAAGACGCCGTCGCAATTGCTTCTTACCGATCTCGACGTGACCGTGATCGACGCATTCCTCAACCATCTCGAACATGACCGTGGCAATAGCGCGCGCACCAGGAACGCCCGTCTGGTCGCGATTCATTCTCTGTTCCGCTTCGCCGAGCTGCGCCATCCTGATCACGCCTACATGATCCAGCGAGTGCTCGCGATCCCGGCGAAGCGACAGCAGCGCACCGAAGTGAGCTTTCTGACCCCTATCGAGGTCGATGCGTTGCTCGCAGCCCCCGATCGTACTACGCGCATCGGTCGGCGCGACCATGCGTTGCTCGTCCTGGCTGTGCAGACCGGCCTGCGTGTTTCCGAACTGGTCGGCCTACGCCGCTGTGACGCCCATCTCGACCGTGGCGCTCACGTACGCTGCCACGGCAAAGGACGCAAAGATCGCGTCACGCCGCTTGCCGTCCAGACGGTAGCGGTGCTCCAGGTGTGGCTCCGCGAACTCGCTGGCGGCCCGCACACCGCGCTGTTTCCCAGCCAGCTCGGCCGTCCCCTCAGCCGTGACGCGGTCGAGCGTCTGCTGGCCAAGCACACCCGCGCTGCCGTGCTCGCGTGCCCGTCCCTGGCCACCAAGAGGGTCTCACCACATGTACTGCGCCACACTGCGGCGATGCGGCTCCTGGAGGCGGGCGTTGATACTTCCGTGATCGCACTGTGGCTCGGTCACGAGAGTGTTCAGACAACCCAGGTCTATCTCCATGCCCACCTCGCACTCAAGGAACGCGCTCTGGCCAAAACTGCTCCGGCCCACACCACTCCCGGTCGCTATCGTCCACCCGACGCACTGCTCGCCTTCCTGGAAGCCCTGTAACTATGCCGACCCCTGCGGCGCGTTCACCGCCGTTGCACCTGCTGGAACACACCGAATTCCCGCCCGCCTCGATCACGCGGCATATTCGGTCGGTCGGCATAGGAACTGCACCTTCAGATCCAGCGTCTGCTATTGCCCGCCAAGTGAGAGTTCCTGGTTTTGTACAACCCCGCCAGGGGGCGTAGGATAGGTTCGCTCGGAAGCGGTTCTGGAGAACAGAGAAAGAGATAGGGGCCACCGCCCGTACTTTTCGCCAGGTACGCGGTGACCCCCACCAGAGAACTGGGTCAGATCACCGGCTGCCGGTAGCGTCTGCAGCCGCCGGCGGACACGCACGCGTCCCATTCGGCGAACGTCACCTCGCGCACGCCCACCGCGAACGGCTCCCTGATGGTCACGCGCCGCCGTCTCGTCGCTGTCGCGGCCCTCCTGCCCCGCCGGGGAGCCGACGAAGGCTCCGACTCCGGCGCAGGCGTGTTGGCGGCATTCCCACAAGCAGCCAACGCAAGCCCAAGGGCGGCAGCCCCAGACCGTCGGTGATCCAGAACGAGTGGCCGGTTCCGCCGACGACTCGTCAGGGCTGGCCGGACAGCGACGATCCAGGTATCTATGGCGGTGGCGGCGATGAACAGGAGGTGATCTTCGCCCAGAGGAATCCACCCGGTCGCCTCGGCCTGTCCGACTTCACCGCCACCGGACACCTCGGCATCCGCCTGCCCTACTCGGGCTTCGAATACGCTGACGTGGTGCTCGGCGGCGAGAGCTTCGTCGCCTTGAGTGGCCGCTGCGCTCCGGGTCGACAATCGCCACGTTACTGGAGTGGAAATTCCCGTCTGTGCCGGTCTTCCAAGGGCCGCATTGAAGCGCCAGCGCGCGAGAACGCGTTTATAAAGGTATAGGGGCGCCTTGCAACACGCGGGCGTCACACTACTGGGAGGGCTGTCATGCTCGAAGAACTGGTTTCGATACTGGCTATTGGGGTCGCCGCGGCGGCGCTGTTCGTGCCCCGGATAGGATCCGCGCGCGATTCGATGCGAACGATGACTCGGAATCTACCGGGTCACGCCGGAGATGCTCTCTTGCGCTCCGGGACCTTACTTCACAAGAAAGCGTACCTGACAGCGGCCCGCGCGCGGACGCCGCGGAGGAGAGAAGACAGGTGATGAGCACTCGAATGAGATGCATTCCAAACGGCCACACCGCCGAAGAGGAGGCCTCTGGTGGCAAACGATGACCGGAGTCTCGTACCTGTCTCGTCCTACCTGCGCGATCTCTACCAGTTGATCAGCCTACTCCTTTCAGACCGGAGGGTGGCCGGGATCGCAGACTTCAAAGAGCTTTCCGAGGTCAACCATGAGGCCGAGGTGAATCGCCTATTGATATGGATCGCAACTGCGACGCGCCAGTTCCTTGACATGGACGAACGTAGCATCGGAAAATCCATGGCCAACGTAGCGTGCGGACAATACTGGAACACGTATACCGGCGACCCGGACAAGGACAACAGACAAGCTCTGCGATTTCGACAAGCATGCAATATCGTCATTCATGCGGTGGAGATCACGTCATACGATCCTGATCGTGGCTACCATAGAGGCGTGATAACGATTCGGGGCACGCGACGACGGCAATTCGGATTCCAGGCTAACCGAGCAGCACTTGATTTTGTGCAGTTCGCGAAGCTATGTATCAGATTGACCAGGGAGTTGGAGTAGGACGACCATGGCGACCAGCAGGACTACGTACAAGTACCACTACAAGCTTGGCAACAGGATTGTGCACACCGGCATCACCAAGGATATCGACCGCCGGGAGGCCGAACATCGACGCCACGAGGGGTGGGAGCGCGGCCACATCAAACAGGTCGGCGTCCGCACCACGCCGGAGGCGGCGCAAGAGTGGGAGCAAGATCAGCGCAGTCAGGGCAAACCAACCGGACCGTAACGACGACTCGATCCCCGCGCCACCGAACCCGACTTGCTGTATGCCGTCGAGCGCAAGGCCGGCGATATTCCCGCGTGGCTGACGCCGGACCCCTGTTGGTCAGCCTTGTGCGCCCTGATCGGACGCTTCGATGGCAAGCGCGCGCGCCCCGCGGGGCACGGCCTGGTCTGGTTCTCAGCCCCCTGGGCTTTCGCAAGACCCCCTTTACCCGCGAGTTGACCGTGCGCGAGCGCTTCCCGCTCGATCCGCAGGCACAGGTCGCCGCCGCACTCGCCGAGCCTGATCGGATGGAGCGACCTGTGGCGCGACTACGACCGCCCCGAGCAAGATGGCCACCTACCTGAACTACCCCGGCCCCATCCTCAACCTGCCCACCAAGGCATCCCGCTCAACCCTCGGCTCGGATTGAACGGCCGCTGACGCGTACCGCGCGGGTCACGCTTTGCAGCATAGGCGAACCACCCCGGACTTGCCGTGGTGATTCATGCAAGCAAGCAATGGCCACAGCCGAAACTGCCCCAACCCAGCAGAGCGACAAGACCGTCACGATTGAAGTGAATGCCCACAAAGTCAAGATGCCAGCGGGCCGATCACACCAGGAGCCCAGTTCGAGCAGCGCCCAGCGCTTCAAGTGTCCCGGCGCAACAACCTCGCCCTGAGAGACAACAGAGTCGAGACGGCGGCATTCGACGATGAACTCACTCTTATCGCACCCATCGCACCCGTAAAGGGTTGACCGCTCGCCACCTATGCTCAGGCAGCGACCGGCGCACTCGTGCGTGTCGGTGGCGGCGCTGCATCCAGACCGGAGCGGAACGGTTCGCGTGGTGCACCGACGAGCGTATCAGACCGACCTCGCTACGACAAAAAGCTGCCCACAGTATCCAGCCGGAAGAAAGGCTGCTCAAATACCCGACTATCTTCCGCCGGACACGAAGTGCGATTTCGGCTCGCCTTGCGGATATCAGCCCGCAACTCGAGCGGCGGAGCCATCTCCCATATATTACAAACGGCGTGTGTTGGACCGAGCCGGACTGCGCCGACCGAAGGCGCGCGCCGCGAAACCCTCGGCGTTGGTGATGCTGGCGCTACTGCCGGTGGCCCGGATAACGTACAGTCCCTGGCGCCCGGAATGGACGATCACGGAACCTCCTCGCCGTTGACGGCCAGAATGTCGAACTCCCAGCGCCGCTCCCCATAGTTCTTCTTCGCATTGGTTATCGTGTGGTCCACTGCGATGCCGCGCTGTTGCAGCAGTTTCACGAGGTCGCCCTCCACCAGGGACTCCATCAGCTTCCCCCACTGCCCGTTGAACAGCTCGTCGAGTTTGCGCAGGCGCAGGTCGGTCTCCTGCATGCGGCGGTCGGTGTCCTGACCGAGTCGCTTCAACACCTGGTCGGTTTCTTTCCGGCTCTCCGCTACCTCGCGCAGGATGTTCCAGATCTCCTCCGGCGTCGCCGGGTCCCGATGTCCGTTCTGGTCAGCCATGCCGCAACCCGGCCTACGGGAGGTTCAGGGGTATGTCGACCTCGCTCTCCGGTATGCGGTACGCCCGGTAGCTCCAGGCATCCTCACCGGCCACGCGCATGTTCATCTCCAGGTGCGCAGTGCCGGTTACGGGGTTGACCTCGCTCACCGCGATTGTCTTGTCCAGCGCGACCGTGCGGCCGGTGGCGCTGCCGCCCCAGCTAATCAGCCAATGCACGCTGCCGACGAAGTCTTCGAGCACGTGCACGCCGCCCCGGTAGGGGAAGTAGCCGTGCGTGGCAGGCAGCCGGTATTCGCGCTCGTACTCCGCCTGCGTTCCGGACGATATGTCGTACTCCACCGCGCGCGAGAACGCGTTAGAGTCCTTCCTGGGGCCGATGCACTGTACGCCGTTGTCGTACATTACGACGGTGTTGGTAGAGGTCAGCGTGACGTGGTGCGGTCCGCAGAACTCCTCGACGACGGCATTATCCGAATGCTCGACCAACTCCAGGAACTCGGTCGTGGAACTCTCCGGCGGCGCGGTGCCGCCGAGCTTCCACTCGACAGCGCCGGTCGTTCCGTCGATCCGCAGCACCTGCGAGCAACCGCGGGACGACACCACGAAGTCCCCGTCTGCCAGCAGTTGCAGCGAATTGAATTGAGCATAGCCCGGCGGATACGACAACCCACCTCGGAGGAACATCCCGACCTTGCAATCGGTGCCCCACTGGAGCACGTCTCTATGGGTCCAGGAGTTCCACGTGAACTCGGACACGCCGATCGCACCCGCGCTCCTGCGCTGGATGGCCGAGTCGGCAACCTGTTCGGTTTCGGTTCCTCCGTGGTCCGAGAAATCGCGCGGCTCGTCATCGTAGTAGGACAGCATCGCGTAGTCCCCGTCAGCGGCAATCTGAAAGTCGTGGCCATCGGTCTGCGACAGCGGCGACACCGTGGTGAGGGTAGCGGTCACTTCGAGCCGCTCGTTGAGCAGGTCTATCTCCCAGTTTCCGAACGGAGAGTCGTTGACGTTGAACACCTCCCTTCGGGCCACCGAGAAGCGGCTGTTGCCGTGGGGCTTGAAGTCCATCACCCAGAAGTTGGTATCCGTGAGCAGACGATGGAACCGCGGCACGCCATTGTTGTCGACCATCGCCATGAACATGGTGCGGCTGCTGTAGCTGCCGTAGGCTGGCGTGAGGAGCAGCAGCCCGTCCTTGACCTGATCGGTCCTGGTCAGGATTTCGATGGTCGGGAAGGCGGCGGGCAGGCAGTGCACGACGTAGGTCCTGGTGTCGCCGGCGTCACTGACTTCGATCGCCAGGTCGTGGTCGCCGCCGACCGCGACACTTGCGTTCAGGATCCCGGTAGTGGATACCACGTTGTCGGCGGTATCGGCGCGCAGCAGCGTGAGTTGCGCGCCGTCGCGCCCGGTCGCTGCCGCGACGGTGAGCGTCGGCGAAGTGTTGCAGGTCAGCGCGTAGTGCAGGGTGTCGGCGTCGAACGTCGGGTACATGGCGCCGCCGCCGGTCACCGCCAGGGATGAGAGCTCAAGCGCAGTCGAATCCAAGGGGTCCTCGGGGTCGACGGGATCCACCAGGTCCACCGGGTCCGTGGTAGTCGTATCGCCATCGTCGGCGATCGTGCCGGTGGCGCTGGCGTCGGACACGGTGGCGCCCGCGGGGTTGCTGAGCGTAACCGTGAACGTCTCGGTTTCCTCGGCGGTGCTGTCATCCAGAATCGCTACATTGACGGTCGCCGTCGTGGCGCCGTCCGCGAACGTCAGCGTGCCGTTCGCGGACGTGTAGTCCGCTCCGGAGGTGGCGCTCCCGTCCGCGGTCTCGTACGCCACCGTGACCGTACCTCCGCTCGCCGGATCGAGTCGCACCACGAACGGCATGCTGCCGTCTCCCGAGCCCTCCGTCAGACTCCCGTTGCCGATGCTCAGCTCCGGTAACTGGTCGTTGTCCGCGATCGTCCCGGTTCCCTGCGCGGTGGCCACGGTCGCGTTCACCGCCGCCCGCAGGGTGACCGTGAACTGTTCGGACGGCTCGTCCAGCGTGTCGTCGACTACCGTTACTGCGATCGTCCGGCTCGTGGTGCCGGCACGAAACGTCAGCGTGCCGCTCGCGGCCGTGTAGTCCGAACCGGCCGCGGCGCTCCCGTCCGCCGTCGTGTACTGCACCGTGACCGTGCGTCCGCTCGCCGCGTCGAGCCGCACCACGAACGGCATGGTGCCGTCACCCGAGCCCTCCGTCAGGCTGCCGTTGCCGATGCTCAGCTCCGGTGCCTGGTCGTTGTCCGCGATCGTCCCGGTTCCCTGCGCCGTGGCCACGGTCGCGTTCACCGCCGCCCGCAGGCTGACCGTGAACTGTTCGTCCGGCTCGTCGATCGCGTCATCGGCAATCGGCACCGTCACCGTCCGCACCGTGGTGCCCGCGCCGAACGTCAGCGTACCGCTCACCGGCGCGTAGTCGCTCCCGCCCGTGGCAGTCACGTCCGCCGTCCCGTATTGCACCGTCACCGTGCGCCCGCTCGCCGGTTCGAGCCGCACCTCGAACCGCATGCTGCCGCCGCCCGTGCCCTCGGTTAGCCCGCCGTTGCCGATGCTCAGCCCAGGCAGCGCATCCTCGTCCTCGATCCGCCCTGTCGCCGTCAGCGTCGCCCCGCCGCCGGCAAGTTGCGCGTTGTCGGCGTTGCGCAGTGTCACCCTGAACACTTCGGTGTCCTCGTTCATGCTGTCGTCGTTCACGGTCACTGCGACCGTCTGCGCCGCCGTCGACCGCGCCGGGAACCGCAGCATGCCGCTCGCCGGCGTGTAGTCCACCCCCTCGGTGGCCGTGTCGCCGCTCGAGTCGGTGGCGTAGTCCACGGTCACGACCTCGTCGCTGGCCTGGCTCAGGGTCACGGCAAACACTATCCGGCGCGCCTGCTCGGAGGCCTGCGCCGGCGCCATCGCCAGCGTCGGTACGTCGTCCTCCACGATGATCACCCTGACCACCGGGCCGGTTACGCCGTCGTAGCCGCCGCCGCTCGCCGTGTGCGCAAGCTCCACCGCGATGTCGGCCAGCGCATCGATGTCCTGCTCCGCCGTCAGCGTCACCTGCCGAGCGTCTCTCCACTGCGCTGGCGCGAACACGAACTGCTCCGGGGCTATGGTCAACTCCGGTGCATCCGCCGCGGTCACGGTTACCGGCGCCGTCGGCCGTGACCCGAGCCGTACCTCGTAGCTCGCGCTTTCTCCCTCCGTCACGAACAGCTCCAGCGGCTCGATCGCCAGCGCACGGGCGTCATCGTCCTGAATCGTTCCGGTCGCCGTTGCCGACGCCAGTGTCGCCCCTTGTGGGTCGCTGAGCCGCACGGTCAGGGTCTCACCCGCCTCGTCTACCTCGTCGTCCACGAGCCGCACCTCGATCCGCTGCGCCGTGGTCGACTCGGCCGGGAATGTGAGCCGGCCGCGCGCCGCCTGGTAGTCCGCTCCCGCCTTCGCCGTGCCCTCCACGGTGTCATAGGCCACCGTGACCGCGGCGCCGGCCGTCCCGCTCAGGCTCACCGTGAAGCGCAGCACGCCGTCAGACTCTGCTGCGCCTGCCGCCGCTATCGCCAGCACCGGCGGCCCTTCCGCCGGCGCGACGGGCGTGCCGCCCGGCTGGTCCACCGGCGTGCTCTCCGGCTGCGCGCTGTCCGGCTGTTTCGCGGCCTCGACGTGAGCCATCTGGCACCCCGCCAGCGTCAGCGCCAGCGCCAGCGCCAGCAGTAGCGGGACAGCGGCCGACCACAGTGCTGCAGGCAGGAGCAGGCGCCGCGCTGCCAGCCGAAACGGCGACCAATCTGCCGAGCCGCCGCCGGGTGTCTGTGCGGCGCTCTGGGCGCTCTGCGCGCTCTGGCTGGAGACTTTCTGCAACATGCTCGTCCGTGCTACGATTGTACCGTTGGTTCAGGTGTGCGTCTCGGGCGCAGCGGACGTAATGCACCATATCCGCACCGCCGCAGGCTGAAGGAGTGAAGCAAATCGCATGGCACAAACAGGACTGCTCGACAGGGCCGCATGCAGGACGCTGACAGGCGCCGCCATGGGGATGGTTCTCGGGATACCACTGCTGTTGAGCGGCTGTGGTGCCGCCACCCCGTTCAACCCCATCTTGCTTGAGATCTCGGAACACGTTGCTACCGGCCCCGACTTCCTGGCAGACGGGCGTATCGAGAGCGTGCACGATGTCGACTATTTCGAAATCCTGATCAGGCGGGAGTTGGCATCCGTGATCGTGATGACCACGGGCACTACCGATACCGCTGGTGCGGTGCAAACGGTAGACCGAATGGAGATCAAGGAACAGTGTGAGGGTGAAGAGCCCGCGCGGCCCTGCATCTTCTCCTACGACGCGGACACCGCGCACAACGTGGAGCGCTCGGACGCGTTCAACAGCATGGAACCGTCGGGCAACTTCGTATGGGAGGGGAACCTGCCGGGTCCCGACGGCGATGAAGAATATCGCACCTACTACATTCGAGTGACGGGACAGCGCGGGTCGACCGGCGACTACGTGTTGACCGTCGAGCTCAACGAGGGCGAAGGCCCGATGTACTCGTAGGCGGGGCCGTTGTCATGACGCACGGATTTTCAGCCGGCCGGAGACGGTTGCTCGCGGCACTCTGCATCGCGTTGGCTGCTCTGCTCGCCATCAGTTGCACGGTGCCGGGCGCGGATCGCGCGGATCGCACGGACGCGGCGCCAGGACATGGGCGGCTGAGCGCTCTACGGGTGACCGGCGGGGAGGGCCTGTTTCCCGCATTCGATCCCGGCGTGCACCACTACGCGGTGCGGTGCGAAGATGGAACGACGCTGCAGATCGCCGCGCAGGCCGTGGACAGCGATGCCCGCCTCACGCTGCTGCACAACGGTCGCACCACGACCGGCGCCGTGGAAGAGACGGTCACGGTCAACAGCGACCACGACATTGCAATCGAAGTCCGCGACGGGCGGGGCACCTCGACCTACTACGTGCACTGCATTCCGCTTGAGTTCCCGGACATCACGATCGAGAAACGGACCGCGGCCGTGACTGACGGCTTGCTGCTGATGACTCCCGGCGTACGCCGAAGCGAAATCTCGTGGCTGGCCATCGTGGACAACAACGGCGTACCGCGCTGGGTGCGCAAGCCGAACGTGAGCGCGCGCAACTTCCGGCACTACGCCGACGGCCGGTACTCCTACTCCGAACGCGCCGCCGACGGCAGTGAAGACGACACTGAAGACGCGGTGATCCTGGACGCGGAGTTCAACCGGATCGATACCGCCACGCTCGTCGGCGACCTGCTGGCCGAGCACACCGGCGGCCACGACTTTCTGATCACCGACCGCGGCACCTACCTGCTCATGTCCTACTATCCCGCGGAGCGCGATCTGAGCGGGTTCGAGTGTGAAGACGAAGATGGTTCCGCCCGGCCGTGTTCGACGATGGAGCCCGCCGACGACTCGGTGATTCAGGAGGTGACACCCGCCGGGGACGAGGTGTTCCGGTGGAACTCCTGGGATCACCTGAAGATAGCGGATTGCACGATCCATCGCTTCCCCAACGACTATGCGCACCTCAACTCCCTGCACGAGCTGGATGGGGACATCGTGGCATCGCTGCGCGGCTGTGCGCAGGTAGTGCGCATCGAGCGTGCCACCGGCGCCGTGGTGTGGCAGATGGGCGGCACGCTGCCCATGCGCGCAGATCGGCCGATGCCTGCCACCGGCGCCGCCGCATTCCTGAAGGTGGTCGACGACCCGGCGGAAGAGTTCTGCGGCCAGCACCACGTAACCGCCACCACGGACGGCAGGCTCCTGATGTTCGACAACGGCAACCACTGCCTCGGCGGGCGCAAGAACGAGCGCCCGTTCACGCGCATCGTGGAGTACGACATCTCTTCCGGCACCGAGGCGCGCTGGGTGCGTGATTACCGGCTGCCGCCAGAGGACGGAATCTCGACCTCCGGCGGCGGCGTGGTGGCGCTGGCCGGCACCGGCCACTGGCTCATCACCTGGGGCAACAACGGGCCGATGAACGGGGTGAGCGAAGTGGACACCACCGGCACGGAGATTTTCCGCCTGAGCATGTCCCGAAACGGTCAGAGATACGGCACCGCCCGCGTATACCGGGAAAGCGAGGCCACCCTCCGCCTGCAACCCAACTTGCCGGACCCACGCTAAGCACGAACGTGAATCGGCGTCGTTTCGTGACCAGCGGGGCTGCCTGACAGTTCACGAGACACGGGCGCCGCGCAACAAGCAGTCGCGCCCGGCGGGAGGCTACAGGACGGCGCCGTAGGTCTCGGTGATGGCTTTGGCGGCGTATTCGTCGGAGGCGTAGGCGAAGCCGCGGTCGCCCCAGGCGGCGCCCCAACTGTTGCGCACGATGAAGGTGTCGGCGGTGAATCCCACCAGGCAGATCGCGTGGCCGCCGCCGTCCTCCTGGTCGGGGCGATACACGGCCAGTTCGCCGTGCGTCCTGCTGGCCTGCCGCCAGGTGCGGTCCACCTCCACGCGCGCCAGGATCGGGCCCTGGTTGGACAGCCAGCGGCGCCAGGCGGTGCGGTTGCGGCGCAGGTTGTGGTAGCTGGCGATGCGGTACCTGGCCGCCATGGTGTAGAACGCGGCGACGCGCAGCGGGCTCAGGCCGCCGTCCATCGGCAGGGCGCTGTCGAGCACGCAGCCGTAGCGGCGGGCGACGCGCAGCGCCCGCTTGGTCTGGGTGCCGGCCGACTCGATGAAGGTGGTGGGGTAATCGGTGAGGCGGTCGGTTTCCTTGTTGGCCATCCAGATAAAGCGCGGCGACGGGCGCTCACCGGGCGGCAGCAGGCCGGCTTTCCAGTAGTGCCAGTGCAGCACGCCGTCGGCCGCGGCAAAGCCGACGCAGGCGCCGGTGGAGCCCTGGTCCCTGACCGGCCAGTCGGGCCGCCGCAGATCCACCTCCGGGCGCGCCTTGGCAGGCGACACCACCCCGGCCGCCACCGCGTCCGCGAACGTCCAGTCGGCCTCGACGCCGGCCGACGGCTCGCAGTTGAGTATGAAGCTCAGACCCGTTCGGAGATTTCCAGGCAGAGTACGCGGGCGGCGTCCGCCCGGTCCCGGTCGGCGGCATCGATTCGATACCCGGCGACCAGCGCCACCGCCTCCTCTCCGAATACGGCGGCAAGGGCGTCAGCACTCTCCCGGCTGCGGCGGATGTCCTCCGCATCGATCCGGCCGGCGACCTCGATCGCCACCCAGATCGGCGTTCGCTCGCGGCGCCGTTGCGCGTGCAGGATGATATCGGTGACGATGAGCCGGTCCTCCTGCCGGGCACTGATCCGGCCCGCTTCTTCGGCCGCGGCGACCGATTCCTGGAACTCCGCATCTGCCTGGTGCAGCGCGCTGCACATGATGCGTGCCCGCTTCAACTGCAGGTGCTGACTGACCAATGGTTGAATCCGGCGATGCACCCTCAACTCCAGGTCGGAGCCCTTGAGGTAGCCGACGTCGTCCTTCAGCCCAGCCACGTCGGCCTTGACCTCCGCCATGTCGGTCTTGAGTTCGGCCACGTCCGTCTTGAGAACCGCCACGTCGGCCTTCAGTTCGGCGATATCCTTCTCTATGCGGTCCAAGCGGGCCGGCATGCCCAGGAACTCATTGGTCAGGAGTGCGCGCAGCAGCATGCGCTGAGCCTCCGGGTTAGCCTGCAACTCGGCGATGATCCGGGCTACCAGAGACTCCGGATCAAGATGTTCGGACGCGTTGTCGCTCATCATGGGGGTTCCGCGATGCAATGCAGGCAACCTATTGCGGTTTTGACGCGCGGTCAAGGAACGCAGATCCGCAGAATCCGTGGCAGCAGGACCGCCTTCCGGTGCCACCGGGGCACGCATAGCATGGTATTTCGCCTCGCTCCCTCTCAGACAAGAGCCGTGGCCTCGCAAGCCTCGCCGCACCGCTCGAAGCGCCCCGGTTCTTGAATGTTTGGTCTGTTATCGAGTCAAGCTACCACTGACGGCGCGATGTGCGCAAGTGTGCAGCGGATAGATGGTACCGATGGCGCAGGACGTTCCCGAGACACCGGGGGTCAGCGGGTCAGCGAGCGGCTTGCGGGGATTCCGGCAGGCGGGTGGCGCAGAAGTGGCCGGTGACGCGGCGGGCGTGGACGCCGCTCGCCCAGGTGCCGGTGAAGCCGCCCCGCGGCATGATGTGGGTGAGGTGGAGCGCCATGTAGCCGCCGTCGACGGCCGCATTGCCGGCGCGGCGGTTGGCGATGGAACCGAAGCGCAGCGTGATAGCCACCGGCGCCTGCCCGGCGGTCCACTGTTCCAGCACCAGCACGCCCGGCTGCAGCGGGTCGCGGGAGCCGATGTCGCCGATCGCCAGTGCGTCCACCGCCGCCAAGTCAATGGCCGCCCAGCCGTGCAGCGACAGCAGCACGCTTTCGTCGGGAGCCTCGCCGCCGGTTGGAAGCCGGCGCAGCGACGGCTCGTTGTCATTCAGCTCCAGGGTTCCGGTGACCGTACGCCCGGCCCCGTCGCCGGCGGCTACCAGGGTCAGGTGGTAGCGCCCGGCGCCGCGAGCCAGCGTCGCAGCCGCGGGCAGCTCGCCTTCGCGGGCGACGCAGGCGGCAATCGGCGTAGGGGCCCGCTCCTCGCCGCCGCCGGCGCAACTCGCCACCACCGGCGCCAGCAACGCGCACAGGGCGCCGATCCAGTAGCCGCGAACCGGCTGACGGGTACCTGCGCCACGGTGTGAACGCAAACGGATCGACACGTGTGTTCGGATGCTTCGGGTCAGAGGACTATGGCCGCCAGCGTTTCGTCCGCTAGCTTCTCTCGTAGATCGCGCGGCGCGGGGATCACTGCCATTCGGAACGAACATTACAGGCTGGTGCGGTTGGAGTCAATGAATTGTGCGGGGGCTGCGGGTGCGCGGGTCTTGCATCGAACCCAGGGGCCGGCAGCGGGAGCCGAGGCCGTTGCGCCTGGCGGCGCTGGCCGTTGCGACTCCCGCTGCCGGCAGCCGTTACGAGGCCAGCTCGGCGGCCGGCTCTTCCTTGTCGGCGGTGGCGGACTCCTGATCGGAGCCCGTTGCGCGCCGCTGCGGCTGGAATTCGACGTGCTCGGCCACGATCACCAGCTTGGCGCGCGCGTTGCCGTCACCGTCCTCCCAGCGTTCCTGCTTGAGGCGGCCCACGACGCGCACGCCGCGGCCCTTGGCGAGGTGCTCGGCGCACACGGTCGCCAGCTTGCCCCAGGTGGTGGCCTCGACGAAGGACACCTCCTCGTGGCGCTCGCTGTCCACCTTGTAGGAGCGGTTGGACGCCACCACAAGCGTGCACACCGCAGTCCCCTTCGGCGTGTAGCGGATCTCGGGATCCCGGCACAGGTTCCCTTCCAGCAATACGGAGTTGAGATTGTTCACAACAACCCTCCTGATATAGTCGGCGGGACCGGCGCCGCAGTGGCTTGTCCCGCTCTCGCTATCTATAACGGGCTCCGGGCGGTGCCGCTTCAGGGGGATGCAACGATCGAAGGTAGGTCTACCAATAGAAAACGGCGCGTCCCCCGAAGGAGACGCGCCGTCATGGTTAGCGAGAGTTGCGAAAACCTAGTACTTGATCTTGGTCCAGAGGCTGACCACACCACTCTGGGCCGCATTGGCGCCAGAATCGATGAGCTGGCCGGTCTTCCACTTCAGGCCGAACGTAGTCGCCGGAATCGCCTCGGTCAGGACCGCCCGTACCTCAAACGCCACGCTGGCGTCACCGCCATCGAGCTGATTGACGGTGACCGTCGTGCCCGGAGTGAGCGTGCCGCCGAACGTGTCGCTCAGGTGGTAGTCCAGCTTGCCTTCCACGAACAGATCCGACTCGTCGTTCACGTCCTGCGCGGCGGCCTCTGCTGTGTCGCCGTTGGTGATGTCGAACATCCCCCACGTCAGCGACAGGTCGAGACTCTCCACGAGACCGTTCTTGTCGGACAGGTTCACCTTTACGTCAGTGGCGACCGATGCCACGTTCGAGAAGATGAAGTCCGACTTGAGGGTGGTGTTCGGGGTCAGCGTAACGGTCGCGTTACCGCCCGCTTCCCAGTACATGGCCTCGTTTACGTCGGTATCCACGTTGTCGTCTTCCTGGGTCATCTGAACATCGGCACCCGCGGAGAGGGAGACATCGCCGAAGTCGGTCGTCAGCTTGGCACCGATGCCGGTGTCATCATCCTTGTCGCTATCTTCGGGTTCGTCACCATTTTCGAGGCCTTGCACAAACGCCAAGTCGAGCGTGGCCGGTCCGACGTTTACCTTCAGATCGGCACTGATCGCGTAACTGCCGTCGTGAGCAGCCTTGGTCTCATCCAGATACTTGGTAGCGTCAACGTCTTTGACACCGTCCTCGGACTCGGAGTCATACGCCTCCTCGGAGAGGATCCCCACCGCGATGCTCAGGTCGGCGGTGGTGTAGCCGACCGTGACGCCGTGGCCGTTTAGGTCCAATCCAACATCCTTATCCGCATCATGACTCTCGGCCGCGCGGTCGTCGTCCTCATCGTCCTCAATGTGTGGGATCAGATCGGCCTTGCTTGCAGGCGCGGCGAATATCTGCAGCCAGAGCGGGCCGTTCTTGAGCGTGGCGACGATGTCCGGCTCCACGACATACAGCTTGCTGCGCCCCTTCTTCTCTTCGACGCCCTTTAGATCAGGCATCGTTTTGCCGTCTGGGACCGACGCGGTCGTAGTCACGAACTCGGTGGAGTCCTCGTCGTCACTGTTGATGACGATCTGGAAGTCGTTCAACTCGATCGAGCCGTACCATCCTCCTGACATGTCGACCATCTCGGAGTTGTTGGTCGACTGCTTGGCGACGAGCACGATCTTGATGTTGGCGCTGGACTCGTTCTTGAATCCGAACTGCTCATCATCGATGTCGTAGCCCGCAGTGACAGTCGCATCACCGGAGATGCTGAAGTTCGTTCCGATTGCCATTTGCCCATACAGGCCGGCAGAGCCCGCGGCAAGTAGCACCACTAGCAGAAGTGAGAGTTTCTTCATCACTTCCTCCTTCACTTATTGCCGGGGCCTATTACATCGGGGCCCTTAGCTGGGCCAACGACCCGCAGAACCCTCGCCCCCGCTATCCGATGGCGCAATAATGCATTGCCCAATCGGACGTTGTCAACCTGTTGCGCCCCGGAAATCGAGTAGCCGCTCACCTTGCGGTCAGCGGGCGCACGATCAGTCTCCAGAACTGGTCAACTCCAGGATACTCCTACAGTAACGCCAGCGCAACCGCCAGCGCAACAGAGGGAGAATATCACGAAGCCACCACTGTGTAAACAGTCACCGGAACGGGCATTATGCCCGCACGTCCAAACAATTGCAAGCGGCCCGCCTCCTTTGCGGAAGCCGCACCTTGTACCAGGATGCGAACGCTGTCAAACACGCGTTCTCCGAGTGTATCAATGCAATAGTCATGCCAAGCTGCGATGGTGGAAAAAGGACCGTGGCAGGCTACCACAAGGGCGGCGCACACGGTAATCATGCGTCTCATAGGTGACATTTTTGTAGGAAATGATAGCAAAGGCTACGCACACGTAGGGTAAGGACCTTGCGAAACAGGTTGACCGGCTGCGGCGGCGGTCGTAACATCGCAATTCGCATGGCTGCCGAATTCAGTCTTTCCATCTATCCGTGGGTCTACCTGAGCAAGTGCGACGGAGACGCATGGGAGCCCGAGTATATCGAGAAGCGCCACCTCAGCCCCGCCGAGGAGGAGGCGCTGCCGGACGCGGAGCGCGAGCGGCTGTACCGCGAGCGCAACGAGTTTCCCGGACTGCCGCTGGTCAACTACACGACCCAGTACGCGATGGCCTGCTTCGAGGGCCTGAAGGCGTTTCCGCAGCCGGACGGATCGCTCAAGCTGTTCCGCCCGCGCGAAAACGCCATCCGCATGAAGCGCTCCATGGAGGGGCTGTACATGCCGGGCGTGCCGGTGGACCAGTTCGTGGACGCGACGCGCGGCGTGGTGGCGCGCAATCAGGCGATCGGCTTCGCACCCGCCTACGACCCGGCCTGGGAGCGCGACGACTTCGCCAGTGGGCACACCGTATATATAAGGCCCTTCTCGCTGGCCGAAGGCGGCATCGGGGTGAACCTGAGCCAGGCGCCCTGGTTCGTGGTGATCTCCACCCGGGTCGGCTCCTACTTCGCCGACGGCGGCTCCTCGGCCACCATCACCACCAAGCGGATACGCGCCACCCCCGGCGGCACCGGCTGGATCAAGTGCAGCGCCAACTATGTGACCAGCGCGCTGGCCAAGCGCGAGGCGGAGGTGGCCGGCTACCTGGAGTGCGTGTTCCTGGACGCCGAGCACCATCGCTACGTGGAGGAGGGCTCCTCCTGCAACCTGTTCTTCGTGCTTGGCGACGGCCGCCTGGTGACCCCGGCGCTCGGCGACACCATCCTGCCCGGCATCACGCGGCGCACCATCATCGAGCTGGCGGCCGAGGAGGGGATCACGGTGGAGGAGCGTCCGGTGGCGGTGGAGGAAGTGCTCGACGATGCCGTGGAGGCGTTCGGCACCGGCACGGCCGCGGGCGTGACCCATTTCAGCTCGCTGCGCCACGGCGACACCGAGAAGGTGTTCGGCGACAGCGCCATCGGGCCGGTGGCACGCGGCTTCCTGAAGACGCTGAAGGGCGTTCAGTACGGGGCGCTGGAAGACCGCCACGGGTGGATGGTGCCGGTCGCCGGCGAAACCGCCGCGGGCGAAACCGCCGCAGGCGAAACCGCCGCAGGCGGTACGGATGCGGGCGGCGCGGCGAACGGCGCCGGCACGGCGGCGCGGGACGCCGGGATGCCGATGGCCGATGTGGCGGCGCAGGCGGCGCCCGGCTGACGGACGGCAGCCGTTGCCACCAGAGGGACAGACGCAGCCGGGGCCGGTTGGTCACAACGGCACCCGGCTGACTGGCGGGCAGCCGTTGCCACGCCGGCGCCATCCGGGTTGACCGGTGCCGGTGCCGGTTCCCGTTCCGGCGCCGCCGGGCAGCCATCGCCAAGCCGCGGTCCGGATCGCGCTGTTGCTGTATGCGCTGCTGGTGCTGGCGGCCTCGCTGTATCCGTCGCCGCCGCACTGGGCCACCGCCGCCGGGCGCGACCGCGCCGTTCACTTTGCCGCCTACCTGCTGCTCGGCGCGCTGCTGACCGCCGGCCTGAACGCCGGCCGCTCGCGCTGGTCGGTGTGGCGGCGCTGCGGGGCGGCGCTCCTGATCGGCGCCTGTTACGGCGCCGTGCTGGAGCTGGCGCAGCGCTACACGGGACGGGTGCCGGACACCGGTGACGCGCTCGCCAACCTGTTCGGGGTGGCGGCCGGCGCGGCCGGGGTCACGCTCAGCCGTCTGCGGCGCGGAACGGGATGAGGGCGTCGCTAGGCACGCCGGCGGTGGCGGCCAGGGCGGCCGGGGGCGCGCTCAGCCGTCTGCGGCGCGCAGCAGAATGAGGGCGTCGCTGTGTATGCCGGCGGCTTCGGCGAGCGCGGCCGCCAGGCGGCGGTGCAGCTCCCGCCAGCGCCCGGTGGCGCCGGTTACCGCGGCGATGGCGTCGGCGTGTTCGGGATGGCGCGCCCGCAGGCGGCCGTTCCACACGGCGAGGAAGTTCGCCACCCGGTTCGCGTCCTGCTGCAGCAGGTAGGACTGAAACTCGTTGACCACCAGATCGGGATAGTCGACATCGTAGTTGACCGCCGCCAGCAGCAGGATCCAGAACCGCTGCTCGTCCTCGGTCAACTGCTGCCACGCCGCCCACACCGCCTCCCGGAACGGGGCGTGGGTGAAGTACAGGCCGTGCAGCGCCTCGTGGCGCAGCAGCAGGTCGCGCAACTGGGCGTACGAAGCCTGCGAGATCGACAGGATCGCTCCCCTGCCAGCGCGCCAGCCGCCGCCGGGATCGGGCTGCAGGATGCCGTGCGTCACGGCCACGGAGCGCAGCAGCAGTTCCTCGTCGTTGAGGGCGAGGCCCTGTTCCTGCGCCAGGCTGAAGAAGCGCGCCAGATCGGGGGCGGCGTAGTCGTGGGCGTTGTACCCGCGGCGGCCGGCCAGCTCGTCGTCGCCGAGCAGTTGGCCGCGGAAGCCGCGCTTCTCGACGAAGAACGCCAGGCGGCGGAACAGGCGCGCCTGGGTGGCGTAGTCGGCGGTATCGAAGATCAGCACCGGCGCCTCTGCGCCGCCCGGCACGCCGCTCCATTCGTAGAGCTCGAAGTCGTCGCGCCGCCAATGGGTGCGGTCGAGGCGCAGGATGGTGCCCAGGTCGGCCGGCACCGCGGCCGGCGGCTCGCCCGCGCCGCCCGGCGGCAGCGCGCGCACGGCAGCCGAGAACAGGCCGGTGGCGGACGCGCCGGCGGCGGCAGCGGCGCCGGCGGCGGCGTGCTCCAGGAGCACGCGCCGCGGCTGAAAGCCGATCTCGCCGCCGTGCAGGTACACGAGTTGCCGGCCCGCCTGGCGGATGACCACAAAGCTGCGCCGCATGCCGTCGCCTTCGAGGTGGATGCGCAGCTCGCCGCCCGGTGCGCCGGGATTGTGCAGGCCAAGCGCCAGCAGCCACGGCCAAGCGGAGCGCCGGGCGCCGTCCTGCGCCGCCGGGGCCGCCGAGGCCGCCGAGGCCGCCGACGCAGGGAACAGCCACGCGGCCAGTTCCAGGTCCACCGGGCGCAGCGCGGTGCCGTCGAAGCGCGCTTCGCCGCGGGGGGTGAATCCGCTACCGGCGATCAGTTCCGCGTCGCGCACCAGCAGCGCGCCGGCCGGCGCCGCCACCGCCGCGCCCGCCAACTCCAGGTTGCCCTCGGCGGCCGCGGGCGGCGCATGCAGTTGCATGCCCCACAGCTCGAACGAAGTATCCAGCACGATTTGATGGTGGATGGTGCCGCTGCCGCCGAGCGCGACCGTGCGGCTGAGCGCCACCGTGTCGGCGGCGCTGAACAGATCCACGGTGAACTCGGCGAGGTCGCTGCGTACCGCCACGGTGACCGCCTCCCCGGCGTACACCGGCACCGGCCTCGCCAGCACCAGCCGCGCCGTGCTGCGGACCGCATGAGGCGGTGACAGCGCGGTGGCGGCGATCCGGCCCGCGCGCGCCGCGCCCGCCTGCTCGCGCGGCCGCCGCTCGGCGCGCACCCGAACCCGCTCGCCGGCGGCGTCGGTGAACGGCAACTCGACGGCGCGCTGCGCACAGGTGGTGGTAGCGAGCAGTACCAGCGCCGCACCGGCCAGGAGGCGCAACGCCGGCAGACGGGCGGACGCTCGCGGAGGCCGCGGCGCCGGCGGGGGCGCGGGTGCAACTCGAGGCGGCAGCGCCGCCACGTGAGCGGACCGCGGCCGGTGCGCGCGCGCCGGGGGTGCGTACGGCGCCGGATACGGGGCTGCCGGCACGTGCAAGGACGCCGCCGGATGCGCACGCGCCCCAGGGTACGCGCAAGCGGCCTCGTGCGCGGAAGCCTGGCGCCCAGACGCTGGCGGGACGGAGGCCGTGGATCGGCGGGCGGGCGCGGGCGCGCCGCGTCCTGGTCGCCCGCGCATGGAACGAGGGCGGAGGGCCGGGGGCCGGCGCGCGGCGCTCAGCGCAGGCCTCCGATGCGCGCCGTGACGGCGGCGTACAGCAGGGCGGCCACCTGCGCGGCCCGGTACGGGTACCCGGCCGCGGCCAGCGTGGTGCAGAACGCGGCGTGGCCGCGGCCGCGGCGATAGTCCGGCACCTGGCGCGGGAACGCCAGGAAGCGTTCGAACTCGGCCGGATCGTTGTTCACCAGCAAGCTGGCCTGATAGAACAGGATGCGGCGCCGGCGAAACACGCTGGTGCCGGCGATCTTGCGGTCGGCGATCGCCAGGTCGGAGATGCCGCGCTGTTCGATGCCGCGCACGCCGGCGCCGCGCAGCGCGTCGATCAGCCAGTCGTTGACGGCATGGGCGTACTCGCGGTTGCGGTACGGGTGATCGACCTCGGTGACCAGCGCCACCACCACTTGGCCGGGACCGAGCAGCACCGTGCCGCCGCCGCCGCGCCGGCGCCGGCTGTCGATGCCGGCGGCCGCCGCCGCGTCGCGATGCACGTCCGCGGCCGGGTCGCCGGCGGCGCCGAGCACCACCACGCGCCGCTCGGGCTCGTACACCCGGAACTGAGGCTGCCGGGTCGCCTCGAAGGCGGTCAGCAGATCGTCGTTCTCGAATTGCGCCGTCACCGCCCGCACCGCTACAAGCGCGTCAGGCGCCGAAGCGCGCCACCTTGCCGGCGTGGCCGAGGGCGATCGCCATCAGCGCCCGACCCGGCACCACGCCCCAGGCGCCGGCCGTGCACGCGCGCTCGCCGAACTCGCGCACCGCGTCCGGCCGCGCGCCGGCGGCGTGGATCAGGAACGGCACCGGGTGCGCGGTATGGGAGCGCGCCACGCTCGGCGTTGAGTGATCGCCGGTCACGATCACCACCTCCGGCGCGCCGGCGAGCAGTGCCGGCAGGGCGCGGTCCACCTTCTCCACTTCCGCCACCTTGGCGTCGAAGTCGCCGTCCTCGCCGGCGGAGTCGGTATACTTGTGATGGACGAAGAAGTAGTCGTGATCGGACCAGGCCGCGGCCAGCGCCCGGCTCTGCGCATCCAGGTCGGCGAGGCCGTCGATCGCCTCCATGCCGACCAGCCGGCTGACCCCCTTGTAGTCGGGGTACACGGCAAGCGCCACCGGGCGCAGGCCGAAGCGCTCGGCAAGGCCCGGTATCGCCGGCAGTTGCGCGAAACCGCGCAGCAGCACCTCGTTGGCCGGCGCCGCACCGTTCAGCAGCTCACGCGCCCGGTCCACGAACGCTGCCACGACCTGCGCGGTGTGCTCCGCCTCCGGCGCGGTGGCGCGCGGCGGCAGCGCTGCCACGCCGGTCCGCTGCGGATCGGTGTCGGACACCCGGTCGCTGAGACCGGCGCCGCGCAGCACCACCACGGCCCGGTAGTCGCGCACCGGGCGCACCGCCACCTCCACGCCGGGCAGCTCGATGCTATCCAGCCGCGCCGCCAGCCGCGTGCACAGCTCGGTGGGGATGCGCCCGGCGCGGCGGTCGGTCACCGCGCCGGCGGCGGCGCGGGTGGCGAAGTTGAGGCGCGCCGCCACGTCGCCGCCGTCGATCGGATAGCCGATGCCGAGCGCCGCCACGATGCCGCGCCCGATCGGGTAGCGCAGCGGATCGTAGCCGAACAGCGCCAGGTGCCCGGGCGCCGAGCCGGGAGCGATGCCGTAGTCGACCGGCACGTGCAGGCCGCATTCGGCGCCGGCGGCGAGGGCGTCGAGGTTGGGGGTACGGGCCGCTTCCAGCTCGGTCGGGCCACCGGGCGCGCGCGGCAGCCCGCCGAGCCCGTCCATCACCAGCAGCAGGATGCGCCGGTCGTTGGCGGTCTTGAGTTGCGCGAGCGGGTCGCCCGCGGGGCGGTCATTCTGTATTGCCATCTGAAGTGGTGAGATTGTGCGTCCTGCTCACCAGCTTTAGCAAGAGGCAGCTTGCCGGAAGTAGGGGCACAGGTGGGCGACCACGCAGCGCTCGCAGGCCGGGCGGCGCGCGTTGCAGCAGCGGCGGCCGTGGTAGTTCACCACCGCGGACAGCTCGCTCTGGTGGCGCTCCGGGATCAGCGCGCGGATCTGTGCCTCCACCCGGTCGGGGTCGGTGGCGTCGGTGAGGCCGAGGCGGGTGGCGACGCGGCGGAAGTGGGTGTCCACTACCACCGCCGGCTTGCCGAACCAGTGCGCGAACATCACGTTGGCGGTCTTGCGGCCCACCCCGGGCAGCGCGGCGAGTTCCTCGATGGTGGCCGGCATCTCGCCGCCGTGGCGGTCCAGCAGGGCATGCGCGCAGGCGATCAGGTTG
Source organism: Spirochaetia bacterium (assembly GCA_965262935.1). Classification (GTDB taxonomy): domain Bacteria; phylum Spirochaetota; class Spirochaetia; order SZUA-6; family Bin103; genus Bin103. The sequence goes on from OZ253572.1 coordinate 6,485,823, forward strand.
CGCGCCTTGTTGCGGAAGAAGCCGGTGCTATAGATCTCCCGCTGCAGCTCCTCCTGCTCGGCCGCGGCCAGCGCGGCGGGGTCCGGATAGCGCCGGAACAGGCCCGGCGTGACGGCGTTGACCCGTTCGTCGGTGCACTGCGCCGACAGGATGGTCGCCACCAGCAGCTCGAAGGCGTTGCGGTGGCGCAGCGGGCACGGCGTGTCGGGGTATGCGCGGCGCAACGCGGTACGGATCTCCCCCGCCCGAGCGCGCTGTTGCGCGCGCGTGGCCACTGTCACCGCACCCTCATGCACGGTTCCGCGGCCTGCCCGGTGCTTGAGCGCGAGCTCACGGAGGCAACGCGCAGATTTGCCCCTTGGTTACCTCGTTGTAACGACCGACCAGGAGGTCACGGATTTCGCACTCGGGCTCGCCGACAGCCTTGTAGATCCAGGCGAACATCGTCCGCAACGAGGAACACGCGTCTTGTCGGGACAGCACATGAGGAATTGCGAGTCTCCCGATGATCATGTTGACTAGAAAGTGCACGGATGCCCGACGCGACTGACTCAAGCTAAGGATCGTATCCAGAGCGCGCCGATAACGGTCAAAGATCTCTTGGATGTAATCCGACCTATCAGCCTCGCAATCGTCGACCAAGAGGACAAACTTGTCATCGGAAGAGAGGTAGTGACGGGCCGGCAAACCAATTTCTGTCTCGTCCTTGTCGGGAATCATCTTGCCTCTACCGACCATCTGCAGCTGGCGTTTTTCCGATCTTGGCGATCGTTGCCCGATTCTTCTGATCACTCTGAAGGTGCACACTCCGGTTGCTTGCGTATCGCGCAATCCCGAAAGAAGTAGAGTGAGTCGAGCAGCGTGGACTTGCCAGCGCCGTTGGGTCCGAATACAACATTGATCGGACCCACGTCGAGCTCCACATCGGCGAGAACTCGGTAGTTCTGTACGCAAATTCTTGTCAGCCCGCCCAAAATCACCTCCATCGTCGTCGATCCGCGATGACAGCTCGCGTTACACGTAGTACCGGAGTCGCAGGAAGTATACCAGTGCATGGAGAGCCCGAGAAGCTGCCACGGACGGTCTGGACCGCCTTTGCTCTGTGTAGCAGCGCGGTGTGCGGCTGGCGGCCGGAGGCCAATGACGGCATAGTAGACAGAACGGCCCTGCAACTTTACCGGAACCGTGCGCAAGAGATTACCAACTGAACCAGCGGGCGGCGGCGGGCGGCGGGTGGTGGCCCTGACCGGGGCCAGCCGCGGCATCGGCCTGGCGACCGCGGGAGCGCTGTGCGCCGCCGGCTACGCGGTGGTGGCGGGGGCGCGCGATCCCGGCGCCATCGCGGCGGCGGGACTCGGCGCGCACGTGCGCGCGGTGCGCCTCGACCTGACCGACGGGCACTCGATCGAGCGGTTCGCGGCCGCAGTTGGCGCCGCGGGAGGCGGCGCGGCTGGTGGCGCGGCGCCCGGCGGCGGCCTGGCGGCGCTGATCAACAACGCCGGCGTCGGGGCGCTCGGCGCGGCCGAGGAGTTCCCGCTGGAGCGCGCCCGCGAGCTGTTCGAAATCAACCTGTGGGGGGCTGCGCGGCTGGCCCAACTGCTGCTGCCGCGGCTGCGCGCGGGCGCGGCGCCGGAGCGGCCCACCTGTCTGGTGAACGTCGGCTCCCTGATCGCCGACTATCCGGTGCCGTTCCACGCCCTGTACGCCGCCTCCAAGGGCGCCCTGCGCGCCTACACGCTGGCGTTGCGCGGCGAGCTGGCCGGCCACGGGGTCGCGGTGGTGCTGCTGGAGCCGGGCGACATCGCCACCGGCACCACGCCGCTGCAGCACGCCGCGCCCGGCTCCCCGTACGGCGCCGCGTTCGATCGCGCAGCCGCGGCGCGCGCCGCCCGGATGGCCGCCGCGCCGGGGCCGGACGCGGTGGCGCGGTGCGTGCTGCGGGTGCTCGGCCAACGGCGGCCGCCGCCGATTGTCGCCTGCGGCGGCGCCGCGCCGCTTCTGCGCTTCGTGCGGCGCCTGCTGCCTGACCGCCTCGCGGCGGCGCTGACGCTGCGCGCCTACGGTCTCGCGCGCCCCGCAAGCGCGCCACCGGATGGTCCACTTTGACCCCCGGCCGTCGGGATGCGGTGGTCATGAAGGCGGCGGTTACAGGTAGCGCTGTTCGAGTGCGGTGACCTCGCGCGGGTGCAATTCTGCCTTTACCGGTTCGCGGCCAAAGCACACCCCGAGCGCCTCGTAGAACGCCACCGTCGCCAGTGCCACGTGGCACTGTTCGATAGCGGCGGCGGTGGCCAGGTAGCGCACCTCGCCGGCGTCGCCGCCGGCGACCGTGACCCCGGAGATGCCGGCCGCCAGCAGGGCCACCGCGCCGGCGCCGATCTGCTTGCCGAAGTTTACGTCGTAGGCGGTGGAAGGACCGGAGCGCACCAAGTGGCTGGGCGTCAGCTCGCGCACCTCGGGCGCCTCGTAGATGCCGGCCACGAACTGGCCGGTGTCGCGCATGTATGCCTCGGTGTCGGGATCGGCGGCGATGCGCCGCTCCAGCGCCTGGCGCACGTACTTGCCGGCGCCGGCCAGTTTGCCGTGGCCGAACGCGTCCACGCTGGCGCTGGCGTCGGTCAACACCTCGCCGCTGGCGTCGCGCAACCCCTCGGCGACCACAATGGTATAGGTGCCGGCGTGCACGTCGCTGCGCCGCACGCGTCCGTACAGGCGCTCCTTGGCGTGGGCGTAGACGATATCCATGTCGGCCGGCACCTCCGGCAACAGGATGCAGTCGGCGTCCGCCGCCAGCCCGCCGCGCAGGGCGGTGTGGCCGGCGTAGCGCCCGAACACCTCGGTGATCATGATGCGGTTGTGGGTAGTGCCGGTGGTCTTGGCGTCCTGCACCATCTGCGCGATGCGGTTCACCGCCGAGTCGCCGCCCACCGAGTAGGTCTGCAGGTCCAGGTCCATCGTCTTGGGCGCGTGCACGCAGCGGATGCCGTGCTCGACCAGGTCCACCACCACGCTGCCGGTGTCGTCGCCGCCGGAAATGACCAGTGCGTCGATGGCGTGGCGCGCCAGTCCGCGCACGATGCGGTCGTATTTGTCCGGATCCGCTATGCGCGAGATCTTGACCCGCGAGTGGCCCGCCTCGGAGCCGGCGCGGGTCGCGTCGATGCGGTCCACCCGCTCCGGATCCAGCCGCACCAAGTGATCGAGGTCAACGAGGTTGTAGAGCCCGGCATAGCCGTTCGGAATCACGTAGGCGCCGATTCCCAGATGCCGGCACATGCCGGCCGCGCCGCGAATGACGCCGTTGAGCCCCCCGGCATCGCCGCCGCTGGTGATGATGCCGATGTTGCGAAGCGCTGTCATGGCGTGAACTTGCCGGTGCGCGGGCGCCTCAGTCAAACCGAAGTTGAGCCGGAAGCTGCGGCGGTCGGGGGCGGTTGCGGAGCGCTACAGCACCGCCAAGGCGACCAGGCCGGCGCCCACCGGGATCAGGAGATTGTCGTAGTCACGGGTCGGCGCCGCCTCCAGCAGCGCCGTGGCGGCCGCGATGGCGAGGGAGGCGTTCAGGTCGCCGGTGACCCGCAGCGTGACCGCCAGCACCACCAGAAAACATGCCAGCGAGCCGGCTACGCTCTTGCCGCCGGTGAACGGAATCTTGACGCGGCCTAGTGCAGTACCCACCACCGCGGCGGCGCCGTCTCCGAACGCCAGCGCGTAGATGGCGACCGATGCCGCCGGCTCCGGGTACAGCAGCAAGGCCAGCATCGCCCCCAGCCCCAGCGTCACCGGGCCGAGTGCGAACCCCCGGCGGTCGCGCTCGCGCAACGCCAGCACGGTGATATCGGAGATCAGCGCCACCCGGCCCCCGCACAGGCGGGCCTGCTCGGCGGCCACATAGATCGCGATTCCGACGGCCAGCAGCCCGGCCGCCGCGAGCACATCCACGGCGGCGATAGCGGGCACCGCCGCAATCGTCAGGTGAATCGACTTGCGAAATATCTCGATCTGCGCCGCGCCGCGCCGCGCAGAGCCGTGGACTAGGCTCGAAGGTGTCGGCCAGCGCACCCTGCCGGTCAGTCGACCAGCACCCTTTACCGTGTTGCGGACGGCTCGCGCCGGTTCGGCATACATGGTTACCTTCTAATGAATAAGGTGCGCGATAGGGGGCCTGCGAGTCAACGGCTCGACAACGCTGCCGGCGCCCGTTCAAGCACGCCGGCGAGGCCGCTCCAGCGCCAGCCCCGGGACGAGGCCAAGTCGCCATTGACAGCGCCACGGAAGCCCCGGTAGTTTGACGGGACAGGGGCGGCGCCCGACGGTATGGTCCGCGCCGCCGACCTGCGACGGGCGATTAACTCAGCGGTAGAGTGCTACCTTCACACGGTAGAAGTCACTGGTTCGATCCCAGTATCGCCCAACCTCCGGTCTGCTGGTTCAGCGCAGCTTTTTGCGCATGCGGCGCAGCATGGCCTTGCGCGCGCTGCTGTGTTCGCTGCTGATACCGCGGCCGCCGTGGCCGGGGGGATGGTGGCTGGCAAGGATCATCATCATCGCCGCTCCGCACACGACCATCGCCGCGCTCAGCAGTTGGCCGGTGGTGAAGTTCCACGGGCTGAACAGGGCGGGATTGTCGAGCGGTATGAAGGTGAGCGGAAACGCCAGGCCCTCATCCGGTTCGCGCAGGTACTCGACGGCGAACCGCACCACCCCGTAGCCGATGACGTAAATGGCCATCAGGAAGCCGGGAAACGGGCTGCGTTTGCGGAACACGAACCACAGGAGCACCCACAGGAAGACGCCCTCGAAGAACGCCTCGAACAGTTGCGACGGGAAGCGCGGCAGATTGATCATCGCCGCACCGTCGGCGACCGGCATGCCGGCATCCTCGGCCAGTTGCCGCACCCATGGCTCGCTCGCCGGGTAGGCTGGCGCGTGCGGAAACACGACGCCGATCGGATGGCTGGTGATGCGCCCGTACAACTCGCCGTTGATGAAGTTGCCGAGCCGCCCGAAGGTGTACCCGAGCGGCGCGCCGGCGGCGATCAGGTCGGCTACCTCCAACGCCGGCAACCGCTTGATCCGGCAGTACAGCACCACCGCGACCACCGCGCCCGTCAGACCGCCGTGATAGGACATGCCCTGCAGGCCGACGAACTTCAGCGCTCCGTCCACGCGCTCGAACGGGAACACGATCTGCAACGGATTGCGGACGTAGTAGCCGGTCGGATCGTAGATCAGCACCGAGAACAGGCGCCCGCCAAGCAGCACGCCGACGATGCCCCAGAAGAACAGGCTGAGGACCGTGTCGCGGTCGATCTGCAGGTCGCGATTGCGCGTGACGAGATGCAGCACCAGGTAATACGTGACGGCGAACGCCACGATGTACATGACGCCGTACCAGCGAATGGGCAGGCCCGGAATGATCTCCGGGCGCAGCCAGGATGGGAACTCTACGTAACCAAGCACCACATCCACTGTACCGCAAACAGGCGTTATACTTCTCGTTAGTGTCGTGCCCCCATTTCGCTCGCCGACGGCGCCGCCGGGAGGCGCTAGGCGGCGGTCGGGGCGCCGGCCAAGGAGGACCGAGCGGGCGTTGCGCCCGCACGCTGCTATGAACGCCTGCTGCCGCCACCGATCGCCGCGCCGAGGGCGGACCTGCCGGCTGCGGAAAGCCCGCACCGGCGCGCTCTCGGTAGTGCTGCTGCTCCTGCTCGCGATGACGCCGAGCGCCATGGCGCAGGAAGAGGAGGAGGCGGCGCGCGACGCCGCCGAGGTGTTTGCCGAGGTGCTCCAGTTCCTGCTCGAGAATTACGTGGACGAAACGCGCCTCGACCCGGACACGCTCCTCGACGGTGCCCTCCACGGCATGTTCGATGCGCTCGACGACCCGCACTCCGCCTATGTCCACCCCTCCGACGTTCGCCACATCACCGATCTGACGCGCGGCGAATTCGGCGGCGTCGGGATGTACGTCGGCAAGCACACGGACGGCGGCTTCGAAGTGATCGCGCCGCTCGAGGGCAATCCCGCGCATCGGGCCGGGGTCCGCGCCGGCGACCTGATCGTGGCGGTGAATGGCGATTCGGCCGAGGAGTTCGACTTGTCGGACCTGGTGTCCCGGCTGCGCGGTCCGCCGGGCACCACGGTGACCCTGACCCTGAGGCGCGATCAATCGATCAGTTTCGACACCGTGATCGAGCGCGCGATGATCGAAGTGGAAACGGTACGTTACGCCATGATCGGCGACCAGATCGGCTACCTGCGCATCGTTCAGTTCACGCTGCTCACCCCGGAACGGGTGACGGAGGCGCTGCGCGAACTCGACGCGGCCAGCGGACTGATCGTGGACCTGCGCAGCAACCCGGGCGGCTTGCTCGGGTCGGTGGTGCAGGTGGCGGACTACTTTCTCTCCAACGGGGTGATCGTTTCCACCCATGCCCGCGTCGACGCCGAGAACGACGTACACCGCGCCGGCCCGGATGCCACGATCGTGGATGCCTCGGTCCCGATCGTGATACTGATCGACCGCGGCTCGGCGTCGGCCTCCGAGATCCTGGCGGCGGCGCTCGGCGAGAGCGGGCGCGGCTTTCTGCTCGGCGAGCAGTCCTACGGCAAGGCCTCGGTGCAGCAGGTGCGCCGCTTCGGCAGCCGCGCCGTCAAATTGACCACCGCCTACTACCTGACGCCGAGCGGCGACAGCATCGAGCAGGTGGGCGTGACCCCGCACCGCGCGTTCGGTCACACCGATCGAACGGAACAGGAAGAGGCGCAGATCACCGATCTGTTCGACAGCGGACGCATTCGCCGGTTCGTGCGCGGCAACGGCGAACCGAGCGACGCGCAGATCGAGGAGTTCATCATCGATCTGCAAGAGTCCGGGGTCGATCTGCCGCGGCCGATGTTGCGCAAGCTGGTGCACGACGAGGTGGTGCGGCGCCTGCCGGACCGTCCCGTGTACGACCTGCGTTTCGACAGCGTGCTGCGCGAGGCGGTACGGCTGCTCGACCACGATCTGGTGCCCGCCGAAGACGCCTGGCAGTTGCGCGAGCCGGCTGCCGCGGCCGGCTTCTGAGCTGGCGCGCCGCTGACGAGATGCGTCAATTCCTGGTGCCGGCGGTGCCGGCGGTGCCGGCGGTGCCGGCGGCGCGGCCCGGCGCCGTACTGGAGATCGCCGGATCCGACTACCACTACCTGGTCCGCGTGCTCAGACTCCGGCCCGGCGCCGTGATCCCCGTTGCGGACGCGGGCGGGCGCCGCGGCCGCGCCACGGTGACGGCCATCGACCACCGGAGCGCGCGCCTGCTTATTGCCGCCGAGCGCGCCGAAACCGCGGCCGGCGCCCTTACCCTGATCCAGGCGCTGCCCAAGGGGGCGCTGATGGACCGCATCGTACGGCAGGCCACGGAGCTTGGCGCGACCCGCATCGTGCCGGTGGTGGCCGAACGGACGCAGGGCCGCGCCGACGATGCGGCGCAGGCGCGGCGGCGGGAGCGCTGGCAGCGCATCGCCCGGCAGGCCGCACAACAGAGCGGCGCCGGCCCGCCGGTGATCGAGCAGCCGGTGCCGTTGCGCAGCTATCTGGAGGAGCTGCCGGCAGGCGGTCTGAATCTGCTGTTCCACCCCGGTGCGGACCCGCTGCCTGCCGCCATGGCCCGCGCCGCGCCGCCGTTGGCGCTGCGCTGCGCGGTGGGTCCCGAAGGAGGCTTCTCGCCCGCGGAAGCGGCGCTGTTTGGCGTGCACGGCTTTCGGGCCGTCGGCCTGCCCACCGGGTTGCTGCGGGTGGATACCGCCGCGGTCGCAGCTCTGGTGACCGGCGCACAGCTCCTGCTGTCGCTGCACGCTGCGCCAGACCCCCATTGACCGGGATTTCGTGACGCCTGGACTCGCGGTTCAGGAAATTCGTTGTTGTTCAGGACAAAAATTGCGCCGTTCGGGCGGTTTGGCTCCCGTAGCACATTGCCCAACAGGTTGTCCGGCAAATAACGTCGCAGGCGGTGATCCGACTGCTACTGATCGACGACGACCCGCGTACCCACAGTACGCTCGAACTGGTGCTGCCGGACGAGTACGAGCTGCTGTCCGCCACCACCCTGGCCAGTGGCCGGCGGCTGGCCACCGCCGGCGATGTGGAGGTCGTGCTCCTGGACATCACCTTCCCGGACGGCAACGGCCTGGATCTCCTGCGCCACATCAGCGGCCTGCCGCTCGGCCCGCCGGTGGTGATCCTGACCGGCGTCACCGAGGTGTCGGTGGCGGTAGACGCGATCCGTGCCGGCGCCAGCGACTACCTGCTCAAGCCCTACGAGCTGCGCACGCTGCTGGCCAAGCTGCACAACGCGCTGGTGAACAGCGCCGCCCGCCGCACCCGCGAGCGCAGCGCGCCGGCGGACGGGCTGGTGGGCGAGTCGCCGGCACTGGTGCAGGTGCGCGAGTTGATGGAGACGTTCGCGGACTCGGATGCCGCGGTAATGGTGATGGGCGAGAGCGGCACCGGCAAGGAGCTGGTGACGCGCGGCATTCATCGGTTGTCGCATCGGGCGGCGGCGCCGTTCGTGGCGATCAACTGCGGCGCCATTCCCGTGACGCTGGTGGAGAGCGAATTGTTCGGCTCCGAGGCCGGCGCCTTTACCGGCGCCGTGGCGCGCGCCGGCTGCTTCGAACGCGCGGACGGGGGTACGCTGTTCCTCGACGAGGTGGCGGAAATGGCGCTGGAGACCCAGGTCAAACTGCTGCGGGCGCTGGAGAATCACGAGGTGACACGGGTCGGCGGCGGGCATCCGGTGGCCGTGAACGTGCGCATAGTGAGCGCCACCAACCGGGTGGCCGAGGCGCAGTTGGCGGACGGCAGCCTGCGGCTCGACCTGTGGTATCGACTGGCGGTGCTGATCATCCGCGTGCCGCCGCTGCGCGAGCGGCGCGAGGACATCCCGCTGCTCGCCTATGCCATGCTGGGCGCGCGCGCCGGCATCGGCAGCGGCATCGCTCTGAGCGACCCGGCGCTGAAGCGCCTCGCCGGCCATGCCTGGCCAGGCAACGTGCGCGAGTTGCACAACGTGCTGGAGCGCGCGCGCCTGCTCGCCGGGCGCCGCGCCGGTGTGCAATACCGAACCGGCGGCGCTGCGCCGGCCGGCGCAAGCCACGCTGCCGATGACGGCGAATTCCTCATCGAGGAGCGCGACATCGTGTTCGACGGCGCCGGCGGTGCGCGGGCGGCGCGCGGCGGGTGACCTGCACGGACCGGCGGCATTATACTGGAGGTGGAATTCAATTATGGCAGAATCGGCAAAGATCGAGGGCTACCTGCTCTCGCTCTCCCTTACTTACGAAACCGTGGAGGATGGCACCTGGCTGATCAACGACGACGAGAAGGGCCTGGAGAACGTCCTGGTCATTCTCGCGGATCCCGTCGTGATCATCCGGGTCAAGGTCATGAGCATCCCCGGGCAGCAGCGCGAGTCGTTCTTCGAGCAGCTCCTGCGCCTCAACCAGTCGGACATGATCCATGGCGCCTACGCCCTCGAAGACGACCATGTGATCCTGCTCAACACGCTGGTGGGAGCAACCCTCGACCTTGAAGAGTTCCAGGCCACCCTGGACGCCATCGGACTCGCCCTGGCCCAGCACTATCAGACGCTGGCCAAGTACCGTTAGAGAAGAGGAGGTCACCGGATGGGACTGTTTGACCGCTTCCGGCGCGTGGTGCAATCCAACATCAACGAGATGATCACCAAGGCCGAGAATCCCGAAAAGATGCTCAACCAGTTGATCATGGAGATGAACGAGCAGCTCATCGAGTCCAAGAAGAGCGTGGCATCGGCGATCGCCGACGAAAAACGGCTGCAGCGGCAGCTCATCGAGCAGCGCCGCAACTCCGAGTTGTGGGAGCAGCGCGCCATGGATGCGGTGCGCGCCGGCAAGGATGACCTGGCCAGGCAGGCGCTGGTCCGCAAGCAGGAACATGCCGAATACGTGGGCAGCTACCAGGAGCAGTACGACGCCCAACACACTTCGGTAGAACAGCTCAAGAACTCGTTGCGGCAACTGCAGCAGAAGATCGAAGAGGCCAGCCGCAAGAAGAACCTGCTGATTGCGCGCGCCAAGCGGGCGGAGGCGCAGCAGCGCATTCAGGCCACCATCAGCGCGACCGGCAACACCTCGGCGTTCGACGCCTTCGACCGCATGGCCACCAAGGTGGAGGAGGCGGAAGCACAGGCGGAGGCCACTGACGAACTGGCCCAGATCGACGACGGCGACGCGCGTCTGGACAAGCAGTTCCGCGAACTGGAGTCCGGCGGCGGCGCCGACCAGATGCTCGAGGATCTGAAGTCCAAGATGCGTCAGATCGAGGACAAGACCTGAGACCGCTGACCCGATAACTGCCGAGCGGCGCGCGGATGAGCGGTTTGGCCGGCGTGCCGCGCGTTGTGCTGGTCACCGACGACCCCGCCCTCGAGGCGCGGCTGCGGCGTGTGCAGCGCGTTGCGCCCGAACGGAGCCGCCACGGCCGCGGCTTCAGGCTGCTTGTTGCCCGCCGCTTCGACCCGACTGCCGCCGCCGAACTGTTCGTGGTGCCGCTCGTGGACGTCAACACCATGCTCGCCGCCGACGGCAAGCTGGCGCTGCCGGTGCTCGCCTACGGCCCCGAGCAGGGACTGGCCCCCGCGTTCGTGCGCGGCTGCATCGACTACCTGCGCGACCCCTGGACCGTTACCGAACTGCAACTGCGCGTGCAACGCTGGCTGGACCGGCGCGCGGGCACCGGCGCGGGCGCGGCCATCGGCGGCATCTGGCTGGCAGGTACCACGCTGCACGGACCGTCGGCAACCGTGGCGTTGTCGGTGGCCGAGGCGCGGTTGCTGGACATGCTGCTGTACAACGCCGGCCGGGTGACCGGACGCGAGGCGCTGTTCTACCGCCTGTGGGGCAGGCTGCCGGACGCGCCGAGCCGCGTCGTCGACGTGCACGTCGCCGCCCTGCGCCGCAAGTGCCGGATCGCCGGCGGCGATAGCGCCGGCGGCGATGGCGCCGCGGGCGGCGGCTTGACCATTACCGCGGTGCGCGGCGAGGGCTACCTGCTGGCCGTGGCGCGACCGTCGGCAAGCGCCGCGGCAACCGCTACCCGAACAGCGAAACCAGCTGGTTGTTGAGCGCCAGGAAGCTAGTCACGAACACGATCGACACCATCGACATCAGCTTCAGCAGGATGTTGATCGATGGTCCGGAGGTGTCCTTGTAGGGGTCGCCGACGGTGTCGCCGATGACGCCCGCCTTGTGCGCTTCCGAGCCCTTGCCGCCGTAATTGCCCGCCTCGATGAACTTCTTGGCGTTGTCCCAGGCGCCGCCGGCGTTGGCCATCATGATCGCCAGCACGAAGCCGGTAGCCAGCGCCCCGGCGAGCAGCGCGATTACCGTGAACGGGCCGAAGATCACGCCGACCAGAATGGGCGCGACCACCGCCAGGATCGACGGCACTATCATTTCGCGCTGCGCTCCCTTGGTGGAGATTTCCACGCAGGATGCGTAATCGGGGCGCACCGTCCCTGCCAGGATGCCTGGATTGGCCTGGAACTGGCGCCGCACCTCCTTGACCATGTCGCCGGCGGCACGTCCCACCGCCTTCATCGACAACGAGGCGAACACGAACGGCAGCACGGCGCCGATGAACAGCCCCATGAGGATCTTGGGATCCATCAGGTCGATGCTCATTTCGACTGCTTGCACGTGTCCGGCGGCGTCGCGGGTGATGGAGATGAGGCCGGCGTAGAAGCGCTCGAAGGCGGGCCCCACGGCCACGGTGTCGAGCGCCTCGACGATCTTGTTGCGGTACTCGGCCAACAGGGCCAGGGCGGTGAGCGCCGCCGAACCGATGGCGAAGCCCTTGCCGGTGGCGGCGGTGGTGTTGCCGAGCGAGTCGAGGGCGTCGGTGCGCTCGCGCACGTGCGGTTCCATATCCGCCATCTCGGCGATGCCGCCGGCGTTGTCGGCCACCGGGCCGTAGGCGTCGGTGGCAAGGGTGATGCCCAGCGTGCTGAGCATGCCGACCGCGGCCAGGCCGATGCCGTACAGGCCGATGCCGGGGAATTGCCCGCCGCCGGACAGGAAGAACGCCGTCAGGGTGGCCACCACCACCGTCACCACCGGAATCAGGGTGGACAGCATGCCGAGCGCGTGGCCCTGGATGATCAGCGTTGCCGGACCGGTCTGCGCCTCGGCGGACAGCTCCTGGGTCGGCTTGTAGTTGTCGGAGGTGTAGTACTCGGTGAAGAAGCCGATCACGTTGCCGGCCACCAGGCCGACGATCATCGCGCCCCAGATGCCGATGAAGCTGGGGCCGGCGGTGAGCAGCACCAGCACCAGCGACAGCACCGCGATCAGCAGCGTGGACAGCAAGGTGCCGTTGCGCAGCGCGCGCAGCAGTACGTGCTGGGAGGCGTCGCCCTTGGTACGCACCACCGCGGTGCCGATGATCGAGCACAGGACGCCGATGGTGGCCACCGACACCGGCACCTGAATCATCTGCAGGGCGGACACCTCCGGCAGATTGAGCGAGGCGATTGCGCCGAGCGCCATGGTGGCGATGATGGAGCCCACGTACGACTCGTACAGGTCGGCGCCCATGCCGGCCACGTCGCCCACGTTGTCGCCCACATTGTCGGCGATGGTGGCCGGGTTGCGGGCGTCATCCTCGGGAATGTTGGCCTCCACCTTGCCGACCAGGTCGGCGCCCACGTCCGCCGCCTTGGTGAAGATGCCGCCGCCGAGCCGCGCGAACAGGGCCTGCAGCGAAGCGCCCATGCCGAAGGTGATCATGATCGGCGGTATCTGCACTACCGGCACGTCCCATACGGCGCGCAGCAGGAACCACCAGATGCTGATGTCGAGCAGCCCGAGTCCGACCACCGTCATGCCCATCACGGTGCCGGACGAGAACGCCACCCGCAGGCCGGCGTTGAGCGACTCGCTGGCGCCCTGCGCGGTGCGCGCGTTGGCGCGCGTGGCGATCGACATGCCGATGAATCCGGCCAGCGCGGAGAAGAAGCCGCCGGTAATGAACGCGAACGGCACGAACGGCGACAGCAGCTTCAGCCCGAAGGAGATGATCGCCAGCACCACGAACAGCAGGATGAAGAACAGGCCCACCACCTTGTACTGCTGCTTCAGGTAGGCGATGGCGCCCTCCAGGATGGCGCGGCTCAGGTCCTGCATGACCTGGGTGCCCGGGTTCTTGCGCAGCACCGACAGCGCCAGCAGCAGGGCAAACAGCAGCGCCGCAACGGAGCCGATCCAGGTTACCCACATCAGATCGCGGCCCGCCGGGGCCGCATCGGCCTGCGCCAGGGCCGGAATCGCCGGGAGCAGGAGCAAGCCCACTGCTCCCGCGAGCGCGCACATTCGCTTCATTGGTGCCTCGCAGTGCTGGTTCGCTGGTTTTACCCACTAGAACATTGCGGTGCGCCCGAGTGCGGCACCGCCCGAGGGCAGCACACTACACCCCGGTGCGCGCGCGGGCAGAAGCGGGTCGGCCCTAAAGTATGGGCATCATCATGAGCAGTCAACGAATGACTCCATCTTGAGTTAACCGAATTGACGCGGGGCGCCGGGGCGCCTATCGTGCCGGGCGTGAAGGCTCACGCATCGTGAAGGCTCACGGGCCGTGAAGGCGCGCATGACGCTGCGCTCCAACCCGCGCGCACTGGTGCCGGTGGCCGTGGTGGCGGCCCTGGTAGCGGGCGCGGTGCTGGTGGCGGCCCTGGTACAGGTGGTCGTGGGTCTGGTCGCCCTGCTGCTGACCGGCTACCTCGCCTACCGCATCGTGCGCTTCATAATCAAGCACTTGGCGAGCTACGTGGCCGCGGACGACGACGGCGTCACCATCTGCGAGTTCGGCGAGGACACCCACCACCACCCGTGGGGCGAGGTCACCTTCGCCGGCCAGGCGCGCGCCGCCGACGGCACCGAGTTGCTGTATGTGTACGTGGAGCAGGACGACCGGCTGATGACCGTGTCGCGCGAGTTCGAGAACTTCGCACCGCTGCGCGGCGAACTGGCCCGCCGCGTGCCGCCCACCGACCTGGAGCTGGCCGCCGGCGAATCCCTGTCCGACCACCTGCGCGGCCTCCTGCCGGACACTGAAGACTCTGACGAAACCTGATGGTGAGCGCTTGTTGTGTGGTAGTCTCCCACTTTCCCCGAGTCTTACACATTCGCTCGCAGCGGTGCTGGTACCGATTGGAGAAAGTGCTCAATGATAAAAAGACTGTACGTCGACAATTACAAGTGCCTCGTCAATTTCGACCTGCCGTTACAAGAGTTGTCCCTGCTGCTAGGACCGAGCGGTACTGGAAAGACCTCTGTGCTCGACATCATTTTCGCCTTGAGAAGGCTTCTCTCTGGGGATGCACGAGTAGCCGATCCTGACATTTTCCCTGACCGAACCCTCACCTGTTGGCAGAGTCGTGAACTACAGGTCTTCGAGATTCAGGCGTTCTTGCAATCAGAGACATTCACCTATCGACTCGAAGTGGAACATCAGCGGTCCGCGCACTTGTCGCGTATCAGCCGCGAAAAGCTGGAGGTGGAGGGGACACCGTTATTCGATTGTGTGCAAGGGGAAGTGCAACTCTTTCGCGACGATCCCAGTGGTAGGACAACCGAGGGACCAGTCTATAGCACAGACTGGAGGGAGTCGGCTCTGGCCAGAGTCGCTCCGGGGCGCTCCAATGAACGCCTTACCCGCTTCCTTGAGTATATGGGACGAGTGCTCGTGTGCGGCGTCAATCCTCCTGTTCTGCAGGCGGAATCGACTGAGGAGAACTCGGTGCTGCAACGAGACGCCCGAAACTTTGCCGATTGGTACCGGCACACGCTGCAGGAACGCCCGGACCTGTATTTCGAACTCAAGAAGACACTGACCGATGTGATCGGCGCCGGATTTGACGGGATCCGGCTTGAGAGAGTTGGCACGGAAACCCGCGCATTGATGGTTGCGTTCGCCAATCAAGCAGACACGGATTCCGGCCTAACCTACCCATTGCGTTTTGACCGCATTTCGGATGGCCAGCGCGCGCTTATCGTGTTGTACAGCCTCATTCATCTGGCAGGAGGGGGAGGATACACGTTATTCCTTGATGAGCCCGAAAACTACGTCGCACTAAGGGAGCTTCAGCCATGGCTTATGAGTCTTGAGAACGCCTGCGGAGACGTCGTATCGCAAGCCGTAGTGAGTTCTCATCATCCCGAATTAATCGACTATCTGGGATACGAGAGCGGCATTATGTTGCAGCGCGAAACATCCGGAGTTATCACGGTGAGCCGCCCACAGACTAAGTCAGGAGACGGGACGGAAGATACAATCGGTCTGAAACTCTCCGAATTGGTCGCCAGAGGTTGGGAACAGTGAGCAGACGGGTCCAGCTCGTCGTATTGTGCGAAGACCAACAGCAGCGGACGTTCATACTCCAGTTCCTCAAGAAAACAAGAAGGAACGACCCTGTGCTCCGTGTAGAGATGTGTCCCAGAAACTGCGGATCAGCCGAGCAGTATGTACGGAAACGCTTCCCGAAAGAAGTTGCCGAACACCACCGGAGACACGTGTCTCAAGCGCTGATCGTAATGCTTGATGGCGACAACTGCGGCGTCGCTGCACGCATCGCTGAGCTTGAGAAAGCGTGCCGTAAGGCCAAAGTACGCGCCGGACATCCGGAAGAAGGAGTCCTGGTAGTCGTGCCGACATGGCGAATCGAAACGTGGTTGGCGTATCTCAACGGCGAAACCGTTGACGAGTCGAGGCGGAACTATCCGCACTTACTCCGTCCACGAGATTGCGGCCCCCATGTGACTCAACTCGTCGATATGTGTCAGAGACGTCAGTTGCGGGAACCTGCACCGGATTCCCTCGTAGCGGCTTGCACTGAATACCGCCGCTGGATTGCTAACGTTTGAGGGAATCGGTGTCGGCCGAGCGTCGGATCTTGTCCACGTTCTCGCTAGCAACCGCCGCCGCCGCGCTGCCAGGGGGCGGCGCGCAGGATGGGAGCGTAGGCGTCGTCTTCGAGGCTGATGCGCAGGGCTGAGAGTTCGGCGGCGCTGGGCTCGCGATCCTGGAATTGCAGGCGGCCGACCCGTTCCACCACCGCCACCGGGGTGCGCTCGTCGCCCTCGCCCATCTCCAGCACCGCGGCGGCGGCGATCGACTGCACGAGGTTGGTCTTTTCCATGGTCAGCTTGCGGCCGTACAGGTCGGGCGTGCCGGTGTAGTCGCGCAGCGCCTGGAAGCCGCAGTGGGCGATGCCGCGCCCCACCACGCCCCAGTTCAGCGGGATGCCGCCCGAGTCGGCAAGGATCACCCCCAAGCGCCGCTCGCCGGCGGTGTGTTCGCGCAGCCGCCGCCACAGGTGGTTGGCGCTGCGCTGCGGGTCGCGCGGCCAGGGCGCCAGTTGGCCGGCGGCGTTGGACTGGTCGATGCCGGCGTTCACGAACATCCAGTTGCCCTTGATGGTGAGCATGATGTCGTAGCGCGAGGCGTGCGCTTCCAGGTAGTACTCCGCCTCGCGGCGCACCAGGTCGTGCAGCGCCGCGCGGTCGCCGGCGCGCCCGGTGAGGCGGCCCTCGGCGATGCTGACGATCTTGGTGGCGACCACCAGCACGCAGCGGTCCGGCAGCGGGGACGGCAGGCTGGCGGCGAGCACCGCCGCCAGGTCGCTGCCGGGACGGATCAGCGGGGTGCGGACGGCGGTAACGGTCACCGCTTGGCCAGCGCCACTACGGCAGGTCGTGCCGGTAGCCGCGGGCGCTGGCCAGGGCGAGTCCGCCGGCGATGCTGCGGTAGAAGTCGAAGCGCTCGATGCGGCCCGGAAACAGTTCCTCCAGCCGCGCCTGCACCGGCAGGAGCTGCGACGAGCCGCCGGTGCACACGACGCGATCGACGCGCTCGGCCGCCACCCGCGTCTTGTCCAGCAGCGTGGTGACCGCGCCGCCGACCGCGTCCACCACCGGCTCCAGAATCTGCTCCAGCCGCGGGCGGTCGAACGGCACCTCCAGATCGATGTCGGGCAGCGCGATCGCCGTGTGCTCCGTCTCCGACAGGCGCGCCTTGGCGCGTTCGGTGGCATTCAGCAAGGCGTACGCGTAATTGCCGCGCACCAGCCGCCACAGCCGGGCCAGCTTGCGCTGCTGGTCAGGCCCCGACCTGATGCCGGCGAACAGGGTGTCCATCAGGTCCGGCTGATTCATCATGTACGCCATCTGCCAATTGAGCAGGTAGTCGGCGTAGCGGTAGAAGGGAAACACGGTGTCGGCGTGACTGAGGTGCCGCGCGCTCTTGATCGGCGCGCCCTCGCCGAGCTCCGGGAACACCAGCCGCTTGATGATGAGTTGATCGATCAGGTTGCCGCCGAGCGGCAGGCCCTCGGTGCCGAGCACCCGGAACTGCCCGTCGCGGCTCTCCAGCAGACACAGGTCCAGGGTTCCGCCGCCGAAGTCGAAGGTCAACAGAAGCTGCGGCTCGTGGCGGCGCACGTCACTGGCCGCCGCCAGCAGGCCGCGCCGGACGGGCGCGGAGCGCGCCGCCTCGGGCGCCGCCAGGCGCTGGGAATGGAGGTAGCTCAAGCTGGCCGCCACCGGCTCCGGGTAGAACGTGAAGTCGGTGAAGCCGGCGTGGCGGCACGCTTCTTCCACGCGTGCCATGGCGATCGCGTTGGCATCGTCATCGCCGACGAACCGTACCGGGCGCCCGATGTGCACGCCGCCGTCCACCGTGCGGCCCGAGGATTCGATGGAGCGGCGAATCTCGGACAGGATCAGGGTGACCAGGGCGACGGTGCGAAACTGCCGGTCGAACACCTTGAAGCGCTCGTGGGTGCGGATGCCGAGGTAACTCTTGAGGCCGCGGAACAGGCGTCCGGGCAGCTCTGCGTCGTCATCGCCGCGCACCCGCACCGCAACCTCGACGGCGTCTCCCTCCGAGTGGCCGGGAGCGCTGCCGCCGTCGCTGGCGGTGACGGTCATGGCGATCGCCCCAATGTCGATCTTGCGCAGCCGTACCACACGGCCGGCGTTGTCGCCGAGGTAGCTGGCGATGGCGATGCTGCCCACGGAGTGGTCCATGGTGCGCCGAATGTAGAGTGCGGTCGGCATGACCGTGGTCGGGATGGCAAGCGGATCGAGCGTGAGATACGTGATCTGGTCACCATCGGCCACGGCGACAGTAGTGTTGGTCGTGCCGAAATCGAGTCCGATGCCGATCATGTTCAATAAAGCGAGCCACAACTTAATCGCCGGGCCGCGCTTGGTGCAAGAGTTTTCTTTGCGGGCTATGATGCCGGCCATGATTCCGCACAGCAGTGACTGGCAGACGTTGCCGGTGGACGGCGCAGAGATGCGCACCTTCGTCGCGCGCCCGGACGAGGCGCCCGACGCCCCGGGCGTCCTGGTGATCCAGCACGCCGGCGGCGTGGACCAGTTCGTGCAGGGCATGTCGCGCCGGTTGGCGGCGGCCGGTTTCGTGGCGGCGGCGCCGGAGCTGTACCATCGCCAGGATCCGGCGCCGGAGGAGCCGCTTGAGCGGATGGCGCTGCTGCGCGACGACGAGATCATCGCCGACTGCAATGCGGTGCTCGACCATCTGGGCGCCGGCGGCGCGGCGGAGGCGGCGCGGCCGGTCGGGGTGGTGGGATTCTGCATGGGCGGACGGGTGGCGTACCTGTTTGCCGCGGCCAGCGACCGCCTGCGCGCCGCGGTGGCGTTCTACGGCGGCAACACGCGCGTGCCGTGGGGCGACGGCGCGGCGCCATTCGACCGCCTCGGCGAGATTGCCTGCCCGGTGCTCGGTTTCTTCGGCGGGCGCGATACCAACCCTTCGCCGGAAGATCGCGACGCCATCGACGCCGAGTTGACCAGCCACGGCGTGCAGCACCGCTTCGTGAGCTTCATGGGCGCCGGCCACGGCTACATGGACTTCACCAACAAGACCCGGTACCACACCGTGGCGGCCACCGAGTCGTGGCCGCTGACCGTGCAGTTCCTCGCCCGACACGTCAGTGCCGACGAGCACGTCAGTGCGGGCGAGCCGGTCGGCTCCCCGAGCTGAGCGGACGCGACGGCCGCCGCCGGGCGGCGCGGCGCGCGCAACCGGCGCCGCGGCGGCGGCGGTGGTCGAAGCGAGCATGACAGGAGTGCATCGATGAACGCGCAGGTTGCCGGCGGCGGCGAACTGGCCGGACGGGTAGCGATCGTGCCGGGCGGCGCCGGCGGCATCGGCAGCGCGGTGTGCCGGGCGCTGGCCGAGCGGGGCGCGGCGGTGGTAGTGGCCGACATGAACCTGGAGCAGGCGCGCGCGCTGGCCGTTGCGCTGCCCGGCGGGGGCGGCCACGCCGCGGTCGCGGTGGACGTGACCGACGGCGCCGCGGTGCAGGCCGCGGTGGATGCGCGCGAACGGATCGACCTGCTGGTGTACTGCGCCGGCAACAACATCAAGGCGCCCTCCCTGGAACTGAGCGCCGCGCAGTGGCGCAGCGCCCTCGACAGCCACCTGACCGGGGCGTTCCTGTTCAGCCAGGCGGTGGGCCGCCACCTGGTGGCGCGCGGCAGCGGCGGACGCATCGTGTACGTGTCGTCGGTGGGGGCCTGGGCGCCGATTCCCGAGCGCGGCGCGTACAGCCCCTCCAAGGCGGCGCTCAACAGCCTCGCCGGCATGCTCGCGGTGGAGTGGGCGCGCTACGGCATCAACGTGAACACGGTGTGTCCGGGAGTGGCGGCCACGGCGATGACCACGCTGGTGTACTCGCGGGATCCGGCGCTGCGCGACACGCGCCGCAAGCGCATGCCGATTCCGCGCGAGGTGTATCCGGAGGAGATCGCGACGCTGGTGGCGTTCCTGTGCGGCCCCGGTGGAGATTACATCAACGGCGCCGCGATACCGATTGACGGCGGGTTCCTGCAATCCGGCTTCATGCCGGAGCCGCAGCCGCAGCCGAGCCGGGAGCGGCCCGCCGCGGATTGACCGGTCACGAGGAGAGCTCTAGCCGTCCGGCGGGCTGGCGGCGGCGGGCTGGTGCTCGCGGCGCAGCGCCTCGACCTCGCGGCGCAGTGCGGCGGCGCTCACCCCGTTGCGGGCGCAGGCGTCGTACACGTGCGCAATCAGATCGTTCACGGCCAGCGGCGCCGCGTGATCGGGCGGCAGCAGGCCATGCTCCTTGAGCAGCATGATGGTGGCATTGACCTCGAGACGATTCACTTGCGGCAGGCGCGAGTGTAGCAGGTGACCGCGCGGCAGTCAGCGTGGTAGCGTCTGCCCATGGTGGAGCGACAACCACGCCTGTTGGCGATCGCCGTGCGCCACCGCTCGCGCGGCGCCATGCAGGAACTGGCCGAGGCCGAGGTGACGCTGGACGGCGGCGTTGCGGACGACTTCCGCGGACGGGCAGGACGCCGGCAGGTGACGGTGCTGAGTCTGGAGTCATGGCAGGCGGCGTGCCGGGAGGCGGGCCGGACGGAGTTGCCGTGGACCACGCGGCGGGCGAACCTGCTGGTCACGGGGGTCGACCTTGCCGCCGGCGGCGTGCTGCGCATCGGCGCGGTGGAGTTGGAGGTGACCGGCGAGACCGCCCCGTGCGAACGCATGGAGGAGGCGTGCCCCGGCCTGCGCGGCGCCTTGACGCCGGCGTGGCGCGGCGGCGTGACCTGCCGGGTGCGCCAACCCGGCACCCTGGCTCCCGGTGTGCCGGTGTCGGTGCTTCCCGCCGGCGTGGCGGCGTGACGCCGGGCGGCGGCACGGCAGCACGCTGAGGCCGCGCCGCGGCGCGCAGCGACAATGGCGCCGACACCACGAGCCGCCGCCCAGCCGGAACGAAAGACGGCCCATAAGAGACGGGGCAGCCGGCGATCCGCGCGCACTGGCCCTCGGCGAGTGCCGAACACGGTGCTGCCCCGGCTATCGTTGCCGTATCGGAAACACGTCGCGGCCGCCGACGTCGATCCTCGCGGAGCGACATTGCGGAGCGCGGTGAGTTGCGCCGCTGCCTGATCAAGTGGCCCGCTTGCGGATTTGTATCGGCATGACGACATTGAACACAGTCGCCCTCGGGCTCCGTCCGGAGGACAGGCGGCGGCGATGCTGCTGGCGGAACTGGTAGCGGCGTCGCAAGCGGTCGCGGCCACGCGCTCGCGCACCGCCAAGGTGGCGGCGCTGGCGGACTGCCTGCGCCGCCTCGACGCCGCCGAACGGCGGGCCGGCATCGCCTGGCTGTCGGGAACCCTGCCCGACGGGCGCCTCGGCATCGGATACGCCGCCGTGCGCGGCGTGGCGGCGCCGCCCGCGGGCCAGGCCTCGCTGACCGTGCAGGAAGTCGGCGCCAGCCTTGCCGGGTTGGCCGCTGCGAGCGGCCCCGGCGCGCGCAGCCGGCGCGGCGAGCTGCTCGATCTGCTGCTGACCCGCGCCACCGCCGCGGAGCAGCAGTTCTTGCGCCGGCTACTGGTCCAGGAACTGCGCCAGGGCGCCCTGGAGGGCATCATGGCGGACGCGCTGGCCGCGGCCGCCGGGGTAGACGCCGCCGCGGTGCGGCGCGCCCTCATGGTGGCCGGCTCGCTGGCCGCGGTCGGAGCGGCGGCGCTCGACGGCGGCGTGGCAGCGTTGCGCGGCTTCCGGCTTACCCTGTTTCGCCCGCTGCTGCCCATGCTTGCCGGCACCGCGCCCGACGTGGACGAGGCGCTGCAGCGCACCGGAACCGCCTCCGTGGAGACCAAGTACGACGGCGCCCGCGTGCAGGCACACCGATCCGGCGGCGCAGTGCGCGTGTATACCCGCAACCTGCGCGAGGTGTCCGCCAACCTGCCGGACCTGGTGGCGGCGGTGGCCGGCCTGCCGGTGCGTGCGGTGATCCTGGATGGCGAGGTGCTGGCCCTGCGCGCCGACGGCCGCCCGCGGCCGTTCCAGGTCACCATGAGCGGGTTCGGGCGCGGCACAGGCGGTGCGGCAGGGTTGCCGCTGCAGCCGTTCTTTTTCGACTGCCTGCACCTGGACGGCGACGACCTGATCGACCGCCCGCTCGGCGAGCGCCTGGCGGCGCTGGACCGGGCCTGTCCCGCCGCCCTGCGCGTGCCGCGGGTCATCACCGCCGACCCGGAGTGCGCGGCGCGGCACGCGGCCGAGGTGCTTGCCGGCGGCCACGAAGGCGTGTTGGTCAAGGATCTGGACAGCCGCTACGAGGCGGGCCGGCGCGGCAGCGGCTGGATCAAGGTGAAACCGGCGCACACCCTGGACCTGGTGGTGGTGGCCATCGAGTGGGGGTCGGGCCGCCGCCGCGGCTGGCTGAGCAATCTGCATCTGGCGGCGCGCGACCCCGAGCGCGGCGGCTTCGCCATGGTGGGCAAGACCTTCAAGGGGATGACCGACGACATGCTGCGCTGGCAGACGAGCCGCTTCCTGGAGCTGGAGACGCACCGCCGCGGCGGCGTCGTGTACGTGCGCCCGGAACAGGTGGTGGAGATCGCCTTCGACGGCATCCAGAGCAGCTCCCGCTACGACTCCGGCATGGCCCTGCGCTTCGCCCGGGTCAAGCGCTACCGCACCGACAAACCGGCCGCCGAGGCGGACACGGTGGCTGCCATGCGTACCCTGCACCGCCGCGCCGGCGGCGGCGGCGGCGGCGGCGGCGGCGGCGCGGCGGGATGACCCGCGGCGGCGAACCGGCTACCATGGTGAGCTGTGAATCCCGCACCATCCAATTGGGACGACGACCCGCTGATCCGCTGGCTGGCCGCAATCGACGGTATCGTGCCGCCGTTCTGCGTGGAAATCGTACTCGGCGACGGCAGCCGCTACTCCCTGCATTCGATCACTAGCCACGACCAGGAAACCGGCGCCGCGGTGGTACGCATCTGGGACTATCGCGGCATGTCGGACGAAGAGGTCGACGCGGTGCGCGACCAGGTCATGGCGCTCGACGACAGCGCATCGCTGCTGGAACCCGCCAGCCTGCACCCGCGCTTGGCCTGGGCCGCGGTACGGATGCGGCTGACCGACGTCGCGCACTGTATCGAGAGCTACGCGCCGCTGTGGCCGGAACGCCAGGAACAGCCGCGCATGCCGCACCACGGCATCGGCTTCGGCCTCTAGCCTAAGTAGTTCAAGTCGGCAGCCTTCACTCGACCACCCACTCGTCGTCGGGGTCGAACGCCGGCATCACGAAGTTGAGGATGGTCATCGGCGCGCTGCCGGGGATGGCCCGGTGCACGACCCCGCTGGGGATGAACACGGCATCGCCCGGAGCCAGGGAGCGCAGTTCGCCGTCGATCTCCATCTGCCCCTGCCCGGACAGCACGTAGTAGATCTCGGTGAGGCGTCGGTGGTAGTGACGCTTGCTGTCCTGTTTCACCTCCACCAGGTGCAGGCTGGCGCGCCCCTGTGCGGCTTCGGCGAACGCGCGCCGGGCGGTGCCGCACGGACAGGCGATACCCGGCAGGTCGGCGAGCCGCACCACCTGGCCCTGCAACCGGCCCTGCACCTTGCCCGGGACGCCGGCGGCCATCATTCGTCCCCGAGGTCGAGCAGGTAGCGCTGCGCGGCACTCAAGCGCGCCGCCGTGTCCGGGCGCAGGTAGGCGCGCTGGTCGGTCTGTTGCGCCACGCCGCGCGAGTTGAAGTAGCAGTGCAGCGCGCGCCGGCTGGCGTCCGGGGTGCGGTTCAGGGTGCCGCCGTGCCAGGTGTAGGAGTTGAACACGGCGACGCTGCCGGCGGGCGCGGCCAGCAGTTCCTGGTCCGGGTGCGGCGCCTTGGGATCGTCCAGCACGTCCGCCGGGTGCCGGTGCGGGTATGAGCCGGGCACGACGCGGGTGCAGCCGTTCTCGGGGCTGAAATCGTCCAGCATCCACACCGAGTTGCAGCCGTACGGCGGCCTGACGGCGTCGCGCGCGCCATCCTGATGCAGCGCCTGCAAGCCCTCGCCGGGCAGCGCGTCGCGGGCGTTCAGCGAACTGAAGTGGAAGGGCGCGTCGATCACGCAGTGCACCGCCGCCAGCAGCAGCGGGTGCGACCACACGCAGTCGAACACGCTGCCCTTGTTCACCAGGTCGGCGAGCCGGCGCGCGCCCTGCTCCTGATGCACCTCCAGGCCGGCCACCGCCCCCTCCGCGGCCACCAATTCCTCGAACCGCTCGCGCAGCGCGGCCAGCCACTCGGCGTCGATCACGCCGGGCAACAGCGTGTACCCCTTGCGCCGCAACTCGTCGCGCTGGCGGTCGCTGAGCAACTCGCTCCCGGCGCCGAGGCCGGCAAGACATTGTTCCATGGTCATCGCAATAGTCCGTCCAGGCACAGAATGGCCCGAATCACGGCTTTCCGGGAAGCCCGGAGCCGCGACGCCCCTTTCACGGTGCCGCCGGCGGCGGCGCGGCTGAAATCCGCTACTGATAACGAGTGTCGTTCGGAGCCGCCGGCGCGTATAATCCAGCGGCGCGGAAGCGCAGGAGGAAGCAGCAAGATGGCACTGAAGGTACACGTGACCGGAGTGAGCGGGTTGATCGGTGATGCTGTGTACGCCCACTTGGCGGCCAAGCCGGAGCGCTATGACGTCACCGGGAGCAGCCGCCGCTACGAGCCATCGGATCGAGTGGCGGCGGGACGGGCGCTCAGTTGTCCGCCGGAGCGCTACACGCGCGCCGACCTGACCGATCTGGCCGCCCTGGAGCAGGCGTTCGCGGGCGCCGAGGTGGTGGTCCACATGGGCGCGATTCCCGATCCGGCGGCGCCGTTCGACGCCATCCTGAACAGCAACGTGGTGGGCGGCTACCACGCGCTGGAGGCGTGCCGGCGCCAGGGGGTACGGCGCATCGTCTATGCGAGCACGGTGATGACCGACTGGGGCTACCAGTTCGACGAACCCTACAAGGCGATCCGTGAGGCGCGCTTCGACGCCGTGCCGGCCGACTTTGAACGAGTTACCCACCGTGACGCGGTGCGCCCCACCGAGCCCTACTCGGCGAGCAAGGTGTGGGGCGAGGGCCTGTGCCGCGCCTACGCGGACGGCCACGGCCTGTCATGTCTGTGCCTGCGCATCGGCGGCGTGAACGGCGACGACGCGCCGCGCGGCGCCGGGTCTGCGCTGTGGTGCAGCCAGCGCGACATCGCCACCGCGGTCGAAATGGCCGTCAACGCGCCACCGGAATTGCGCTTCGACATCTGCTACGCCGTGTCCGACAACCGCTACCGATGGCTGGACACCGAACACACCCGCGCGGTGCTCGGCTTCCAACCCGCCGACCGCGCCGAGGACCGGCTGTAGATCGGGTGCGCCCGGGATGGCCGGCAGCTGAAGAGCTGTCGCGCTATGGTTCGCGGCCGCCTCCAAACGAATCGTGACGCGCTCTTCGGCCGGCGCCAGCTTCGTTACTGCGGGGTGCCGGGAAGGGCGGCGATGGCGGCCAGGGCGGCGGCGATGCGCTGTTTGGCGGCGGCCGCCCGGGCGGGAGGCCAGTCGCCGAAGCCGCGGCCGCTCTTGGCGCCGTAGTCGCCGGCGGCCGCCGGTGCGGCGAGCAGGTCGGCTACCCCGCCGGTGGCCAGGTCGGGCCACAACTCGCGGGCGATGGCCGCGATCACGTCCAGGCCGGCCAGGTCGGAAACCTCGAACGGGCCGGCCACCGCCAGCCGGCGGCCGAAGCTGCCGCTCACCACGGTGTCCACGTCCGCGGTGCTCGCTACGCCGGCTTCCACCAGCGCCGCCGCCTCGCGCAGCAGCGCCTGCTGCAGCCGGTTGGCGATGAAGCCGGCGATCTCGCGCTGCAACACCACCGGGCGCTTGCCGAGGTCGCGGTACAGGCCGCACACGCGCGCTACCACGACGGGGTCGGTGCCGGGGTGCGGCACGATCTCCACCACCGGCAACAGGTGCGGCGGGTTGAAATAGTGGGCCACCAGAATCCGCTCCGGGTGGCGGGCGCCGGCGGCGAGCGCGCTCGGCATGAAGGTGGAGGTGTTGCTCGCCAGCACCACTTCGGCGCCGCGGGCACGGTCCAGTTCGGCGAACACGCGCTGCTTCAGGGCCAGGTTCTCACTCACCGCCTCGATTACCAGGTCGGCGTCGGCTACCGCCTCCGGCAGCGAGGCGCACGCGGTGACGCGCTGCATCGCGGCGGCGCAGGCGGCGCGCGGCGCCAGCGAGAGGTCTGCCAGGGTCTCGGCTCCGCTGCGCATGTTGGCCAGGCCCTGTTGCAGCGCCGCGGCGGAGGCATCGGTAATCGTCACCCGGCGGCCGGCCACCGCGAACTCCAGCGCTATGCCATGCCCCATCAGGCCGGCGCCGATCACCGCCACCCGTTCGATTGCGGCTGTACTGTCCATGAACGTCACGTGATTCCTCCCCTGTCCGCTCGGGCCGCCGGCACGGCTGGCGCCGCCCGCTCGCGCGAGCACGCTCACTGCGTAATACGCAGCGGATCGCGACGGGCGTCATTCCCGGATTGGCGACGTGCTCAACCTATCACGGGCGGGCACTTCCAGATTGGGTCCAGGAACCGCCACGCCGGGCTGTCTCTCAGCGGTTGCCCGCCGGCGACGCCGCCGAGGTTCGTCGCGCCCTACACGCCGGAACAGCGTCACGTCGACGACAGACGCGGGGCCGCAGCAGAAATAATTCTCGATCTCGTCCGATTTCGTCGGTTCGGGGTTGACACGGTTTGGGCCGTCCGATTCGGAAGCGTGCCCGACCCTGCCGCAATCCTGCGTACCGCGGGCGTAGCGGGCGCTGTCCCGGCTCGGGCCGCACGAACTGACGCGAAAAACCAAGAATCGTCGTCCGGCGCCGCCACGGGCCGTCAGGGGGTGTCTGAAATCCGGGTGTACGATGGATGATCATGGAACACGACACAATCACGATTTCGCAGGCGACGGCAGTGGCGACGCCTGAACCGACGGTGGTCATGCAGCCGGCCGGGGGTGCTGTCGCCATCGCTCGGGAGACGGCGGGAGGGCGCAAGCCGCCGGACGCCGTATCGGCGCGACCGGGTCCGGCCCAGCCGGCCGAGTTGGAACTGCTCGGCAACCAGATCGCCGAGTTGTCCGCGCGCATCGACGCCGCCACCTACGACCTGCTGTGCCACCTGCACGAGTTCGACCGCCGCTACGGCTGGGAAGGTTGGCGCTCCTGCGCCCACTGGCTCAACTGGCGCACCGGCCTCGACCTCGGCGCCGCCCGCGAGAAGCTGCGCGTCGCCGCCGCGCTGGCCGATCTCAACCACGTCTCTGCCGCCATGGCACGCGGCCAGTTGTCCTACTCGAAGGTGCGCGCCCTGACCCGGGTGGCCTCCCCCGCCACCGAAGCGCGGCTGCTGGCGGTGGCCTTGTGCGCCACCGCCGCGCAAGTGGAGCGCCTGGTGCGGGCCTGGCGGCGGGCGGACCGCGACGCGCAGCCGGATGCCGAGCAGGTGCTCCTGGCCAGCCGGGCGCTGACCATGCAGGTGGACGAGGACGGCATGGTGGTGCTGCGCGGGCGGCTGCCGCCGGAGGTGGGCGCGCTGCTGCTGCGCGCCGTGGAGGCGGCAATGCAGCAGGTGCCGGCGAGCGCGGACGGCGGTGAGCCCACGATCGCGCAGCGGCGTGCCGACGCGCTGGGGCTGGTGGCCGAGAGTGCGCTGGCCGGCGGACTCGATCCGGGCAACCCCGCCGACCGCTTCCAGGTAACGGTACACGTGCAAGCGGACGCTCTTCCCGCTCTGCCCGCCCGCGACCCGGCCGACGCAGCGCCGCGCGTTGCCGCGGAAACGCGAGAGGTCAGCCCGGCTTCGTCGGAGCCGGTCGCGCCGGCAACGCCGCGCGTTGCCGCCGATACGCGCGTGGTCAGCCCCGCGCCGTCGGAGGCGCTCGCTCCGGCGCGGCCGCGCGTTGCCGCCGAGACATGCGCGGCCAGCCCGGCGCCGTCGGAGCCGATCGCGCCGGCAAAGAACCTTGTCTCGGAGCACGCGGCCATGGAGCAACGCGGCGGTCTTGGCGCGGGAGGGGAGCTAGTGCCCGGCGTCGCCGCTGAGTCGGCGCGGTCGCCCCATCGCACCAGTGGCCTCGAAAGCCGGAGTGCAGACGCCGCTGGCTGGTTGCCCCTTTGCGAGGAGTCGACATCGCGCGCCCGTGACGCCAACGATCAGGACAAGCGATGTACCGAGATCGCCGGCCGGCCGTCCCACGCGGGGCAGGCGACCAATGGCGCGCCTCACATTTCCGCGGAAACGTTCGAGGTCAGCGAAGCGGCTTTTGAACGTGTGGATCCGGGGACAGACCTGGACGCCGGCCAGGCCGTGATCGAGCAGGCGGGCGGCCTCCACCTGGGCAGAGAGGCGGCCCGCCGCGTGGCCTGCGATGCCGGCATCGTGGTGCTGCGCCACGCCGCCGGCGGCGAGGTCCTGGATGTCGGGCGCAGGACCCGCACCGTGCCGAGCGCCATGCGCCGCGCCCTGCTCAGCCGGGACCGCGGCCAGTGCCAGTTCCCGGGCTGCGAGTCGCGCCACTGCGATGCCCATCACGTCGAGCACTGGGCGGACGGCGGGGAGACCCGGCTGCAGAACCTCGTCCTCGCGTGCCGGTTTCACCACCGCGCGCTGCACGAAGGGAGCTTTCGGGTGGTTCCGGGAGACGCGGATGGGCGGTTCCGGTTCCTGCGCCCGGACGGCACGCCGCTGCCGGCAGAGCCGCCGGTAGCGAGCTGGGAAGGGGCGCCGCTGGCGCCGACCGACGCGCGGCTGGCGGCAGCCGGCATCGGCATCGGTCCGCACACCGCCACGCCCGAGTGGTATGGGGAGTCGCTGAACCTGACGTCGGCGCTGGATGTGCTGTGGGAGCCGACGGCGGCCGTCGCGCTCGGCAGTTCCTGACCGCAGCGTCGGCGCGCGGCAACGGAGGTCGGCCGGGCGACGCAACGGAGACCCCGGCCGCCCTGGCAGTACCGGCGGCAGCGACCGGGTCGCCGGTCGCTGGGAATCTCCCCGGCGGGCACGATCCGGTTGCGGAAGCGAGGTTCCTTCAAGCGCCCGTGGGAGCTCCCCACGAGCAGAGGCAGCAGACACGGAAGCGATTGACACGAGGGATTGGTTGGGCGACCGGCGGTATGGGCTTGGCGCATCGAACAGTGCGCGTTGTTTTGGCTCGGCCACCGTCGCCGTGCGCTCGTGCACGGAACCGGGTTGCACCCCTACACTACGCGGCGGAGGGAAGTGCGTGGAGAAGTTGCAACTGGGGGTGGCGGGCCTGGGCCACGGCGCTACGCTGCTGCAGGCGAACACGCCCGCCGGCCGCCACCTGCCGCTGCGGGTGACGGCGGTGTGCGACATCGACGCGGCGCGGGCGCGGCAGGCCGCCGAGCGCTACGACGTGCCGGTGGTCGCCGCCGACTTCGATGAGCTGGTGGCGCGCCCGGAGCTGGACGTGATCGGCATCTACACTCCCGGTCCACTGCACGCGGCGCAGATCCTGGCCGCCCTCGACGCCGGCAAGCACGTGATGGTGACCAAGTCGATGGTGTACACGATGGCCGAGGCGGAGCAGGTGGTGGCGGCGGTGGAGCGCAGCGGGTGCGTGCTGCTGGTGAGCCAGTCGCTGCGCGCGCGGCTCGACTTCATGGAGGCCAAGCGGGCGTGCGACACCGGCGAGATCGGCGAGCCGTACCTGGCAGAGTCGCACTACATCCACGACCTGCGCCCGGTGTACGACTACTCGCCGTGGCGCGTCCGGCTGCCGCAGGACCTGATCCTGGGCGGCGCCTGCCATCCGATCGACCTGCTGCGCTGGTTCAT
The DNA here is from genome assembly GCA_965262935.1 of Spirochaetia bacterium. Taxonomy (GTDB): domain Bacteria; phylum Spirochaetota; class Spirochaetia; order SZUA-6; family Bin103; genus Bin103. The sequence goes on from OZ253572.1 coordinate 6,515,591, forward strand.
GGGCGACATCGAGGAGGTGCACTGCTACGGCCAGCGCAGCGGCCTGGCGCCGGAGTATCCGCAGGAGGACAACTTCGTGATCAACGTGCGCTTCGCCAGCGGCCGGATCGGGCGCATCGCCAACTTTCTCGGCGTGGTGGAGCCGCCGGAGGTGGCGATGAACGAACTGACCGTGTACGGCACCCGCGGCGTGCTGCGCAATGCGCGCAAGCGGCTGGACAGCGACGGCTACCTGCCGACGCGCTCCTCGGAGGTGACGTTCTCCAGCAGACTGCCGCTCGGCCACCAGCAGGAGATGCTGGTGATGATGGCGCACCTGGCGGAGTGCATTTTGGACGGCAAGACGCCGTGGGTGGGGGTGCGCGAGGGCGCGTGCGTGGTGGCCACCGGCCTGGCCTGCTGGGAGTCGCTGCGCAGCGGGAAGCCGGTGCGGGTGCGCAATGAGTTCTGAGCAGGCACCCACCCGCCGCCGCCCGGCCGGCTCGGCAGTCGCCGCATGTACGGCGGGCTCGGCGGCTGCGGCGGCAAGCGCCGGGGGCTCGGCCGCCGGATCTGCGGACGCCGCGGGCTTGGCGCACTCTGCGGACACACGCCCGGCCGGCGCTGCCTGCGCTGCCGGCGCTGCGGGTTTGGCCGGCGCTGCGGGCTTGGCCGGCGCTGCAGGCTCCTCGGGCTCCGCAGGCGCGTCGGGCTCCTCGAGCGCGGCAGGCGCGCCGGCGCCCGCCACTTCGCAGGATATGGCAGCCGCTACGGCGGGCGGCGTGGACCGCGCGCCCGCTTCCGGCCAAGCGGCGGGGACAGCCGGTGCCGCCATGTGCCACGGGATCCGCGCCGCAGCCGCCAGCGGCGGGCCGGCGCAGACGAGTCCGGCGACGCCGAGCCCGCGGCTGCCGCAACTGCGGATGCAGTTCCGCGCGTTCGCCGCGCTGGAACCGGTAAGCCTGCCGCCCGGCTACCGGCTCGCCACCCTGGCGGAGCGGGACGCCAGCGAGTGGATCGCGGTGCTCAACGCCACCGGCCAACTCGGCGCCTGGGACCGGGCACGCGCCGAGCGCTGTCTGAATGACCCGCGCCCGGTGCTGCCCGAGGGAACTTATCTGATCATGCACGACGACCGTGCCGTGGCCACTGCTTGCACCGTGTTGCCGACGCCCGCCGAGCCGCGTTGCGAGCTGGGTTGGGTGGCGGTGGATCCCGGCGATCAGGGACGCGGGCTGGGGTTGCAGGTGTGCCGCGCGGTGCTATGGTACGCTCGTCGCCGCGGCTGGCCGGCCGCCACGCTCGACACCGACGGCTGGCGTCTGCCGGCCATCAGGACGTACCTGAAGCTCGGCTTCGAGCCGGAGCTCACCCACGACAGCCACGGCGCGCGCTGGCGGGAGGTGCGCCGCCAGTTCGCGACCGCTGCGCTGGCGCCACGACCAGGAGGAGAAAAGTGATCAAACCGTTCGGCGATAGCCGTGACTGGTTCTTTCGGAAGCGGTTCGGGATGTTCATCCACTGGGGGCTGTACGCCATCCCGGCGTGGCACGAGCAGATCCTGTGGCGCGGTGACATCCGCCGGCGTGACTACGAAAAGCTGGTGGACGAGTTCAATCCCCGGCAGTTCAACCCGGACGCCTGGCTCGACGTGCTGCAGGAGGCGGGCATGGAATACCTGTGCATCACCACCAAGCATCACGACGGCTTCTGCCTGTGGGACACCGCCTACACCGACTACAACGTGATGCGCACGCCGTACGGCAAGGACATCATCGGCATGCTGGCCGAGGCGTGCCACCGGCGCGGCGTGGTGCTCGGCTTCTACTACTCGCTGCCCGACTGGCACCACCGGAACTACCCCAACCTGGGCCGCCACCACGAGATGCTCGGCCCGCGCCCGGGCGACGATCCGGACGAGGGCAAGTACCTGGAATTCGTGGGCAACCAGGTGCGCGAACTGCTCACCAACTACGGCCCGCTCGGCGAGTTCTTCTGGGACATCAACGTGGCGGAGTTTCAAGCACCCGAGCTGAACCGGATGATCCGCGACCTGCAGCCGGACGCGCTGATCAACGACCGCGGCCCCGCGCCCGGCGACTACTCGACCCCGGAGCGGCACGTGCCGGAGGGGGCGGCGTTCACCAGTCCCACCGAGGCGGTGCAGTCGCTCGGCCGCGAAAGCTGGGGCTACCGCGCGGGCGAAGACTACTACGCGCACAAGTTCCTGATGCAGAGCGTGGACCGCATTCTGGCGATGGGCGGCAACTACCTGCTCAACGTGGGCCCGAAGGCGGACGGCACCTTCCCGCCTGAGTGCACGGCGGCGCTGCGCCGCATCGGCGACTGGTACGGGCGCGTGCGAGAGGCGTTCGACGGCGCCGTGCCGTGCTCGTACCTGGTACAGCGCGCCGCCGCGGGGGCGTCGGGAGACACCCTGTTCCGTTACGACGAGCTGCTGCTCACGCGGCGCGGCAACACCATCTACGTGCACTGCCCGCACGACCTGCAGACCGGCGGCGCCGTGCTGAGCGGATTCGCCGAGGCGCCGCGCTCGGCCACCCTGCTCAACGACGGCCGCGCGCTGGCGTGGGCGGTGGACGTGATCCCGTGGCGCTGGACCTCGCGCCCCTGCCTGCGCATATGCGACCTGCCGGTGAACGAGATCACCGGCGAGGTGCTGGTGATCAAGCTGGAACTGGACGACGAGTCGACCGCCTGAGCCGGTCAGCGCTGGCGCCGGCCGGTGACGTGCGCCGCCGCGTTGCGCACCAGCGTGGTGACCAGCCAGGCGAAGAACGACAGCAGCATCAGCGCCATCACGCCCATGCCAATCGCCACCGCGATGCGCCCCGCAAGCGGCGTGTCCGCGACGAGCATCGCGCCGACCATCCCTGCCAAGCGCCCGCCGGCCACCGCCGCCACCGCCGCGATCAGCCCGATCACGATCAGCCACACCACGAGATTGACGATGGGATGAGCCGTCTGCCGATCGTCTGCCGCCACGACCGTCTCAATATAACCCGGATCGGTGACCAGGTGATCCGGACCCGTTTGACACGAGTTTCGTGCTTCACTACCTTCGCGTCATGAAAAACGTAACGGTTTCATTACCCGAAGATACCGCCCGCTGGCTGCGCCTGGAGGCTGCCAAGGCCGATCGCAGCGTATCCCGCTGGCTGGCCGAACTGCTCGACAAGATGCGGCGTCAGGATGACGAGTACGAGGCAGCGATGGCGCGCTATCTGGCGATCAAGCCTCGCAAGTTGCAGTGGGTCGACGGCCGCAAGCCGACCCGTGAGGAGTTGCATGACCGGGCCAGTTTTCGTTGACACCAATGTGCTCGTCTACCGTCACGATGCCGCGGACGCTGCCAAGCAGGCACGTGCTGAAGATTGGATCACCTGTATCGTCGATCGTCACGCCGGGCGGCTGAGTTTCCAGGTTCTCCAGGAGTTGTACGCCACGCTAACGCGCAAGCTGCAACCGAACCTCGAGCGGCAGGAAGCACGCGACATCGTCGGCCTCCTTGCGTCCTGGAATCCGCTTGCCGTCGATCTGCCCCTGGTGAGGCGTGCTTGGGATCTGCAGGATCGCTACTCGCTGTCCTGGTGGGACGCGTTGATCGTTGCCGCGGCGCAAAACAGTGCAAGCCGGGTGCTGTTGACGGAGGATCTGCAACACGGACAGATGTTCGGGACGGTGCGGGTGATCGATCCGTTCGCGTCCCCGGAGCGCACGCCGGCGGAACTGCTGACCACGGTGCAGGCGGGTTAGCCACGTGGCGCGGCGGCCCAACCTGTTGCTGCTGATCCCGGACCAGCACCGCGCCGACTGGGTGGCCGGAGGCGGCCTGCCGCTGCGTACGCCGGCGCTGCAACGGCTGGCGGAGCGCGGCATCTGCTTCGAACGCGCCTACTGCACGTCGCCGCTGTGCGCGCCGTCGCGGGCATCGCTCGCCTCCGGGCGCCACTACGCGCACTGCGGCGTGCATGACAACTCGCGCAACTATCCGCTCGATCAGCCCACCTTCTACCAGGCGCTGCGCGGCGCCGGCTACCGGGTGGCCGGGGTGGGCAAGTTCGACCTGCACAAGGACACGACCGATCCCGCCAACGCCTGGTGGGAGCTGGACGGCTCCCGGCTGCTCGACGAATGGGGCTTTACCGACGGTATCGACAGCGAGGGCAAGCTGGACGGCAGCAATTCCTACCGCGACGCCGGCGCCCCGCGCGGTCCCTACCTGAAGATGCTGCACGACCGCGGCCTGGCCGACCGGTACGTGCGCGAACACGCCACCCGCCGCGAGCACCTGGACGCCTACACCACCGCCCTGCCGGACGATGCCTACGGCGACAACTGGGTGGCCGGCAACGCCGTGCATCCCGACCGCGCCGGCCTGCTGCGCACCCGGCAGAACTACGCCGCCATGATCGAGAACATCGACGGTTGGTGCGGGCGGTTGCTGGACGCGGTGGCGGCACGCGGCGAGTTGGACGACACGGTGGTGGTGTACGCCTCCGATCACGGCGAGATGCTCGGCGACCACGGGCGCTGGGGCAAGAGCACCTGGCGCGAGGCGGCGGTGCGCATCCCGCTGGTCATCGCCGCGCCGCAGGGGGGTACGGCGGGGGCGTCAACGGACGCGCTGGTGAGCCTGCACGACCTGGCGGCGACGTTCCTGGACTACGCCGGCGCCGCGCCGCTGCCCGGCATGGACGCGGTGTCGCTGCGCCCGGTGGTCGAGGGCCGGCACAAGGGGCATCGCCCGGTGGCGGTGGCCGGCCTGGCGGACTGGCGCATGGTCACCGACGAGCGCCACAAGCTGGTGGTCAGCCCCGCCCACCCGCCGCTGTTGTTCGACCGCGAAGCCGACGCCTGCGAAGACCACGACCTGGCCGCCGCCCGTCCGGAGGTGGTGGACGAACTGCGCATGCACCTGGTGTGAACGCGCGCGACACCGGTGTGCCTCAGTCGACGGCGACGATCGCCTTGATCACACCGCTGTCGAGGCGGGTGTAGGTGGGGAAGTCGCCGATCAGGTCGCCGAAGGCGCTGCGGTGGGTGATCCACGGCTGGGTGTCGATGCGGCCCTCCTCGATGTGCTCGATGATGCTGCGGAAATTGGCCGGCACCGAGTTGCGCGTGGCGCGCAGGGTCAGTTCCGGCTTGTGCACGGCCATGTGCGGGAACGACAGCTCGCCGGCGGTGAGCCCGACGTAGACCAGCGTGCCGGTAGGCGCGATGTAGTTGACCGCCGCCGACATGGAGCGGTTCGATCCGGTGGCGTCGAACACCACGTTGGGCAGGTCGCCGCCGGTCAGCTCGCGGAGTTGGCCGTCGAGGTCGCCCCGCGCCACCAGGGTGTGGTCGCAGCTCATCACTTCGCTGGCGAAGCGCAGCCGCTCTTCGTTGAGGTCCATGAAGATGGTGGTGGCGCCGCTCAGCCGCACGAACTCGTAGGTGGCCAGGCCGATCGGGCCGGCGCCAATGATCAGCGCCACGTCGTCCGCTCCGGGCGCGCCGCGGTCCACGGCGTGGGCGCCGATGCCGAGGGTCTCCACCAGGGCGAGCTGCTCGAACTCCAGCCTGGTGGAGACGTGCAGCTTGCGCGCCGGCAACAGGAACCGCGGGCGCATGCCGCCGTCCGTATGCACGCCCAGCACCTCGAGGGTGGCGCAGCAGTTGGGCGCCCCGCGCCGGCACGCGATGCAGCCGTCGACGCAGTTCAGGTAGGGTTCCACCGAGCAGCGGTCGCCCGGCGCCACGTTGCTCACGCCGTCGCCCACCGCCACTACCTCGACGCCCAATTCGTGGCCGAGGATGCGCGGGTAGGTCATCAGCGGCATCTTGCCGAAGTAGCCGCTGACGTCGGTGCCGCAGATGCCGATGTTGTGCACCTGCACCAGCGCCTCGCCGGGACCGGGATCGGCCGGCGGGTCGATGTCGATCATCTCGAAGCGCTGCGGTTCGCGCAGACTGATTGCCTTCATTGGTTCACTCCTCCAGGTAGGCGCGGTAGCTGTGCATGGAACGGCGCGCGGCCGCTTCCGAATCGGGGTAGGGAAACGCCTCCACCGCCGCCCAGCCACGGTAGCCGGCGGCGCGCAACGCGGCCGCGATCGGCCCGTACGACAGGTGTCCGCAGCCGGCCGGGCGCCGGTTGCTGTCCACGAAGTGGACGTGGCCGAGGCGCGGCCCCGCGGCAACCAGGGAAGCGGCGATGTCCACCTCCTCGATGTTCATGTGGAACAGGTCGGCCAACAGGCCAATGCGGTCACTGCCGGTGCGCTCGATCGCCTCGCCGCCCTGCGCGAGCGTGTTGCACAGGTCGGTCTCGTAGCGGTTCAGCGGCTCCAGGACCAGCCGCCCGTTCGCCGCGGCGGCCGCTTCGCCGAGCTGCGCCATGCTGTCGACCAGCCGCGCCAGCGCCTCCTCGCGCGCCTCGCCGGGTGCGGCGCGGCCCTGCACCGAGCCGACGATGGCGGGCGCGCCGAACGGCGCTGCCAGCTCGATGACCGCGCGCACGTAGTCGACGGCGCGCTGCCGCCCGGCGGCGTCGGGGTCGGCGAGCGACAGGCCGTGCACTACCCCGGCCGCCCCGGTGCCCACCGCCGCCAGGGCGAGCCCGTGGTCGCGCAAGGCGGTGCGCAACTCGTTCACCGGCACGCCGGCCGCGGTATGCGGGAACACTTCCAGGCCGTGGAAGCCGAGGCGTTCCGCTGCCGCGCAGGCGGCGGTAATGCCGTCCCAGAACAGGAACGGCCCGCCGCGTACTTCCGGCACGAGGCTCACGGTAACCGCGGCGCCCACCCGCGGGCGCTTTTCTCCATCACGATGCACAGTCAGTTCCTTCATTCAGCAGCGGCCGAGGCCAGCACGGCCTTCAGGTAGCGCAGATCCATCTTGCTCATCGCGATCACGTCCGCCACCGGCTCGTCGTACTCGCTGTGCACGCTCATCACGCCGGCGAAGCCGATCCGCCGCAGGGTGGCGAGCGCGGCGCCATAGTCGGCAAAGCCGCGCCCGAGCGGCACGGTGAAGGTGCGGTTCGGCTCGCCGCGTCCCCACCAGCCGCCCCGCTCCGGCACCGCGATGCGCAGCAGGTCCTTGCACGCCACGCAGGCCAGGTAATCACGCACCATCTCCAGCGCCATGGCGATCGGCTCGCCGCACACCGCCAGGTGACCGGGATCGGCGAACACCCCCACGTGGGCGGGGTCGAATCCCTGCACGATATGCATCATCTGCGAGGAGTTCATGCCCAGCGAGTGGCCGGAGTGGTTGTGCACCACCGTCTTCACGCCGTACTGCCGCGACCAGTCGCCGAACGTGGTCAGCCAGTCGCGAATCTCCGCGATCTGGTCCCAGAAGCGCCGCTCGCGGTCCCAGGCCCAGTAGCCCAGCTTCAGGTGGCCGACCCCGGCCGCCCCGCACGCCTCGTAGAACGCCTCGGCGCCGGGGCTCGCCGGCGAGGTGAGGCCGGTGGGAGCGGTGACCAGGGGTATCGCCAGCCCGGCGTCGGCGAACCGGCGCGCCGCGGCCGGCAGCTCGGCGGCCATGTTGTCGGGGTTGACCGGGTAGCCGGGCCGCACCGCCAGATCCGCGCCTTCGACGCCGACCTCGGCGAGCGCCGCAATCATTTCGGCCAGGGACAGCCCCAGCAGGTGCTTGGTGAACATTACGAATTGCATCGCCGCGCAGCCTACGGGGCGCGGCGCCGCCTGGCAAGCCGTGCCGCTGATCGGCGCTGCCCCGGCGCTGCGATTGAAGTACCTTTACGCGGGTCGATCATGAGCAATCGGAGCGCTGCAACCACCCTCGACGGGCCGAACAAGACCATCAAGTCGGTGCCGGCGGCCAGCCTGCGCCGCGTGGTGTCGGATATCATCTGGCCGCGGCGTTGGCTGCTGCTGCTCGGACTCGCATTGATCGTGGTCAACCGCCTGACCGGACTGGTGCTGCCGGGCGCCTCGAAATACCTGATCGACGACGTGATCGGCGGCCACAACACCGCCCTGCTCGTGCCGCTGCTGCTCGCCGTGGGCGGCGCGGTGCTGGCGCAGGGAGTCAGTTCGTTCCTGCTCACCCGCCTGCTGAGCGTGCAGGCACAACACCTGATCTCGATCCTGCGCGCGCGCGTGCAGCGCCACCTGCTGCGCCTGCCGGTGGCGTTCTTCGACAACAACCAGACCGGCGCCCTGGTGTCGCGCGTGATGACCGACGCCGAGGGGGTGCGCAATATGGTCGGTACCGGGCTGGTGCACCTGGTGGGCGGCGCCCTGACGACGGTGGTGGTGCTCGTCCTGTTGCTGCGCATCAGCGTGCCGATGACCCTGTACACGTTCATCCCGCTGGCCATCTTCGGCGCTGTTACGGGACGCGCGTTCGGGCTGATCCGCCCGATCTTCCGCCAGCGCGGCGCCATCACGGCCGAGGTGACCGGCCGCCTCACCGAGGCGATGGCCGGGATAAGGGTGATCAAGGGATTCCACGCCGAGCCGCACGAGGAGCGCGTGTTCGGCGCCGGCGTGGATCGCATCTTTGCCAACGTGCGCCGCTCCCTGACGGCTACCAGCCTGGTGACCAGCGGCGGCACCCTGATCATGGGCCTGAGCGCGGTACTGATCATGGCGGTGGGCGGCTCGCTGATCCTGCGCGGGGCGATGACGATTGGCGACTTCGTGTCGTTCAGCCTGTACCTCGGCATCATGGTCGCCCCGATCGTGCAGATGAGCCGCATCGGCACCGAAATCACCGAGGCGTTCGCCGGGCTTGACCGCATCGAGGAGGTGATGGCGCGGCCGCCGGAGGGCAACGAGCCGGAACGCACCATCACGCTGGCGCGGATCGACGGCAGCATCCGCTTCGAGCACGTGTCGTTCGCCTACCAGGAGGGGCAGGCGGTGCTGCAGGACATCAGCCTGGAGGCGCCGGCCGACACCATGACCGCGCTGGTCGGCAGCTCCGGATCGGGCAAGACCACGATCGCTTCGCTGGCGGCGTCGTTCCTGATGCCCGACTCCGGCACTGTGAGCATTGATGGCCACGACCTGACCAGCGTGCGGCTCGACAGCTTCCGGCGCTACCTCGGGGTGGTGCTGCAGGACGAATTCCTGTTCGCCGGTTCGATCCGCGAGAACATCCTGTTCGCCCGCCCCGACGCCGGTGAGGATGATCTGATGCGCGCGGTGCGGGCGGCGCACGTGATCGAATTCTCGTCGCGCCTGGAACTCGGGCTCGATACCCTGATCGGCGAACGCGGCGTGAAGCTGTCCGGCGGCCAGCGCCAGCGGGTCGCCCTGGCGCGCGCCATTCTCGCCGACCCGCGGGTGCTGATCCTGGACGAGGCCACCTCCAACCTGGACAACGAGAGCGAGGCGTTCATCCAGGAGAGCTTGGCGCAGCTCATGGTGGGGCGCACCACGCTGGTGATCGCGCACCGCCTGAGCACGATTCGCCGCGCCGATCAGATCCTGGTCGTCGAAGGCGGCCGCATCGTGGAGCGCGGCCGCCACGAGGAACTGATCGCCGCCGGCGGCCGCTACCAGCGCCTGTACGAGTACCAGGCACGCATCTGACCGGCCGGCGCGCCTGAGCCCGTCTCAGGCGTCCGGCTCAGGCGCCGGGATAGGCCCAGGCGGGCTTTTCGTCGGGGGTCGGCGAATTGGCGAAGGTGCCGCGCGCCAATACTGCCGCGCGCCCGCCGTGCGCGGCCACCAGCGCGGCCTGATCCGCCTTGGCCCGGCGGTCCACCGCCTCGGGGTCGAGTAGCGCGCGCAGCTCCGCTTCGAAGCGAGCCAGCAGGGCGGCGGCCTCCCGGTCCGGGGCGGCGGCCAGGTCGTGGCGCTCGTCGGGGTCGGCTTGCAGGTCGAAGAGCTGCGGTGGGCCGTCCACGTAGTACACGTACTTGTAACGCGCGTCGCGCAGCATATAGGAGGCGGACGCCGAGCCGATGGCATGGTACTCGCTGAACACGGTGCGCGAGTGCGGCGCGGCGCCGGCGAGTTGCCACAGGTCGGCGCCCGGCAGGCCGGCCGCCGGCGTGCCGCCGACCGCGGACACCACGGTCGGGTAGCAGTCCACCAGGCTCGCCGGGGTGGCGACGGCGCACCCGGCCGGCACGTCCGGCCCGGCCAGGATCAGCGGTACCGCCGCCGACTCGTCGTACAGGGTGAACTTGCCGGTCAGGCCGCGCGCGCCGAGCGACTCGCCGTGGTCGGAGGTGTACATGACGCGGGTGTCGTCGGTCAGCCCCAGCCCGGCGAGGGCGCCGAGCACGCGCCCGATCTGCGCGTCGAGGTGGCTGCAGGCGGCGTAATAGGCGGCGCCCAGGTTGCGCAGTTCCGCCTCCGTGAACGGCTCATCCTCGTGGAAGAAGTGGCGGAAGTGGGCGATGGCGGGGTGGCGCGGCCACTGCTGCGGCTGCCATTGCGGCGGCAGCGGGGTGGCGCCGTCGCGGTAGCGCCGGTACCACGCCTGCGGTCCGATGTAGGGCGGATGGGGGCACACGAAGGACAGGAACAGCACCCACGGCTCGGTCGCGCCGGCATGGCCGCGCAGCCACTCGACGGCGTTGGCGGCGTTGCGTTCGTCGTAGGCCAGGTAGGTGGAGTCGCCGGGGCCGGCGGCCAGCACACCGCGGCGGGCGTTGCGGCGCGGCGGGTCGTCGCGCACGCAGCTCAGCAGGTCGCCGAGCCCATCCACCACGTGCAGCGGCTCGATCTCGTTGCTGAAGCCGTTGTCGTCGGCGCTGCTGCGAAAGTGCAGCTTGCCGATCGAGTCGACGGTGAACCCTGCGCCGCGCAGGTGATGGCCCCAGCTCGGCACGCTGCCGTCGTAGGGGATGCCGTTGTCCCAGAAGCCGATCTCGTGCACATAGCGGCCGGTGGCCAGCGAGGCGCGCTCGGGCACGCAGATCGGGCAGTTGGTGTAAGCGGCGTCGAAGCGGGTGCCGCGCCGCGCCAGCGCATCGAGATGCGGCGTGATGCCGGGCCCGCCATAACAGCCAAGGCCGGAACGGGTGTGTTGATCGGACAGGATGAACAGCAGATTGGTCGGTCGCACGCCGCCACCCTACCACGCCACTGCACCGCTTGGGCGCCAGGGTTGCGGCTGCGGCGAAGCGCGCCCGTTCGCCAATCATACTCCTGTTATTTTCGTTTATCGACAAAAACAAGGGGTTGTTTTATGATGCTACCTTCATGAAGAGGGACTTTGCGGCATTTCTGCACCGCTGGCTGCGATCGCGGTCGCGCATGCCGCTGGTGATTCGCGGCGCCAGGCAGGTAGGCAAGACCTGGCTGGTGCGGGACTTCGCCGAACGCGAGGGCCGCGTGCTGCTGGAGATAAATCTGGAGCGCGACCCGCGGCTGGCACGCTCCTTCGCCTGCCGGATCCCCGCAGCGTCTTCGATGACCTCACCCTGACGCTCGACGTGCGCGCGGCCCCGAGCGAGGCGATCCTGTTCGTCGACGAAATCCAGAACGCCCCCGAGGTGCTGGCCCGACTGCGCTGGTTCGCCGAAGAGTTGCCGGAATTACCGGTGATCGCGGCCGGCTCGCTGCTCGAATTTGCGCTTCGAGACTTCGCGCACAGTATGCCGGTCGGTCGCATTCAATACGCTCACGTGGAGCCGCTGACGTTCGACGAGTTTCTTGCCGCCCACGGGCAGGCCGCCCTGCAGGACCGGCTTGCACAATACCGGCCCGGCGCGCCGCTCACGGACGCGGTGCACCGGCTGGCGACGTCATGGTACCAACGCTTCGCCATGGTGGGCGGCATGCCCGCGGTCGTCGCGCTGGATGCCGGGCACGGCTCTGCCGACGAGTGCCGAGCGCGGCAACGGGATCTGATCCAGACTTATCGCGACGACTTCGCCAAGTATTCGGGACGCCTGGATTACCGACTGCTGGATCCGGTGCTGTTGGCGGTAACCGCCTCGCTGGGCAACAAGCTGGTGTACAGCCGCGTCGGCGACGGCGTGAAATCGAGCCAGGTGAAGCAGGCCGTGGAGTTGCTCGCCATGGCGCGGCTCTGCCAGTTGATTCCGCACAGCGCCGCCAACGGCGTACCTCTGGCAGCCGAAGCGAACGAGCGCATCCGCAAGGTGGCGCTGCTCGACGTCGGCTTGGCACACGGGCTGTGGAACACGCCTGCGGCGCACGGATTTCCCCGCTGGGAGGAGTTGCCGCCGCAGGTGCGCGGGGGATTGACCGAACAGCTTGCCGCGCAGCAATTGCGTACCGCGACGGGCACTCCGACGATGATCGGCCAGGTGCACCACTGGCGCAAAGAAGGCGGAAGCAGTGCAGAGATCGACTACCTCGTGGAGGTCGACAACCGAATCGTGCCGGTAGAGATCAACAGCGGGGCCGCCGGAGCGATGAAGAGCCTGCACCAATTCATGTACGAGAAAGCGTTGCCGGTGGCGGTACGGCTGGATCGCAATCCTCCGACGCTGCAGGATGTCGACGTCAGAACGACGCAGGGACCGCGCGTTCGCTACCAGATCCTGAACCTGCCGCACTACCTCGCGGAGCGGCTGCCGCGGCTGCTTGCAGAATTGTGGTGAGAGCCGGGCGGATGCCGGCTGCGGCGGGCGGGCTTGACAGGGTTGCCGGGGTGCTCACCATGACGGACGTGGCTGAGAAGCGGAACTTTCCTGGCGGGACGGTGGGCATGCGCCTTGTGGACGAGGCGTTCGTGGCGGCGACCGCGGTGGTGGTGGGCGATGTGCGGCTGGGCGCCGATACCAGCGTGTGGCCGTTCGCCTGCATCCGCGGCGATGTGGCCGCGATTCGGGTGGGCGCGCGCTGCTCGATTCAGGATCAGGCGATGCTGCACACGCGCAGCGGCGAAGCGCTGGAGATCGGCGACGACGTGGTGATGGGGCACCAGGTGTGCGTGCACTGTCGCGTCGTGGGCGACGGCTGCCTGATCGGCATCGGCGCCACGGTGCTGGATGGCGCGGTGCTCGGAGACGGCTGTCTGGTGGCGGCCGGGGCGGTGGTGCGGCCGGGCGAGCAGGTGGCCGCCGGCATGATGGTGGCGGGCGTGCCGGCGCGCGTGGTGCGCCCGGTCAGCGACGCCGAGCGCGCCTACATCGCGCGCATCGTGGCCGCCTACCGCACGCTGGCACGGCAGCACGCCGCCGGGCTGTTCGACGGGCGTCCAGTAGCGGGAACCCGGTAACCGGCAACTCCGCCGGTGCACGGGGCGCCCGGCAGCGGCTCAGACCCGCGCCGGTCTTGGCCTACAGCTCGAATGCCGCGAACTGCTGCACGTCGCACTCGGCGAGGGCAGCCTCGATGATGCTGCGCCCGAGCGGCTCCAGGTCCGATTCGCGCAGGTAGGGGCGCAGGGTGTCGGCGAAGAACGCGCGCAGTTCGGCGGCGCCGGCGTCGTAGCCCGCCGTGCCCACTTCCGCCTGCGCCTCTACCTGCAGCAGCTCCTGCGGGATCAGGGCGCCTTCGATCTGCATCGAGCGCAACGCGTAGCCGAGCAGCGGGCAGCGCGCCGGCAGCAGCTGGTCGGGCCGGAAGCGCGCCCCGCTGCGCCGCGCCAGATACTCGCGCGCCAGCCACTGCGGCATGAATCCGGTGCGCCAGGCGCCGACGTGCTGGTTGGGGGTGAGCGTGAAGCGGGTGGCCGGCGTGTTGCGGATCTGGCGCAACAGCAGGTTGGCCTGCACCACCCGCCGCCCGGTGGCGAACGGCCAGTAGGAACCGACGCCCTCACTGGTCAGACCGCTGCTGTCGGTGATGCTGGGGTTGGAGTAGCCGCGCGGGGCGACCAGGCGCCACAGCCAGGCGAGCGCTGGCGGCAGCACGTGCAGCAGGCCGGCGATGCCGTAGCTGGGGTTGTCCGCCGTGCACGGCGGCGTGCGGATGCCGAAACTGCGCACGTCCACGAACGCCGTATCGTCGACGATGCCGGCCACCATGCGGCGCGGCACGATGACGCGCGGGTTGGGACACGGCACGCCGGGCGCATCCTCGATGTGCTCCCAGATCAGGCAGGTGGCGCCCGGCGTCGCCACCATGTTCATGAACAACAGCGGTTCGGGCGGATGAATGGACAGGCGCTCGTAGGACGGATCCACGCCGTAGCCGTCGATATGGTTGACGCGCAGAAACCACGCGTCCTCCGCGTCCATCACCGCCAAGTGGCCGCTGTCCGAGCGCAGGTCGGGGTGGCACAGCGCCATGTCGTCGGTTACCGGCCGCAGCGAGCAGGTCTGCCCCATCGCCAGAAAGCGGCGCTCGCCGGTGACCGTGTTCTCGCCGAGCAGCAGGCGCCCGTCCGCCTGCCGCTGCACGTGCTCGAGCATCTCGCTCTTGCCGCCGCCGCTGGCGCCCTCGTGCATGATGGTGACGATGTTGTCGTAGGGGGTGACCACCTCCACCGTCGATCCGTGCGCGGTGATCCAGCCCTCGCTCTCGCCGATGGTGAGCAGCACGCCGTACACGCCCTTCTTGGCGCTCGGGCCGGGATACAGGTTGAGGGAGTGGATCTCGTGCATGTCGGCCATGCGGTTGTGCACCACCACCTGGCGGCCGGCGCAGTGGGTGTGGCGAAACGGCGGCGCCAGGAAGATGATGGCGCGCGGCGTGAAACCGTCTTCGATGTCGATGCCGGGCAGCATGCCCTGCAGATCGGCGAGCGCGGCCGCGAAGAAGGCCGCGTTCTTGGGGGCGATCAGCAGCGAGTCGTAACCGAACTGGCGGTTGCCGGAGACGAACGGCAGGGCGATCAGCTCCTGCTCGCCGAGCCAGGCGAGGATGTCACGGCGCACGGGTGCGAACGGGGTCTCGAAGCGGTCCACGAAACGCGGCTTTTCGGACGGACCCTCGTCCGCCACCACCATGCAGTCGGGGTCGCGGCGGCGCATGTAGGGCTCGGTGTAGTTCACCGCCACGCCGTTGCGGCAACGGGTAACCGTCGCCTCCACCACCCGGCCGCGGCCCGGAATGTCGTACGCCACCTCAAACTGCGAGTCGCCGTTTTCGCCGAGCGAGAGCTTGATGAGTTGATTGCGGCTGCGCGGCACCAGCACCTCGGGCGATGCGTCCAGGGTCGCCACCACGTCGGCGGGCAACCGCAGCCGCCACCAGGTGGCCAGCGCACCGTCCGCGGGTGCCTCGCGATCCCGCGTAGTCTCGGATGTAGCCATGATTGGAGCCGCAAAGATAGGCAAACCCTACCCCACGAGCAACGCGCCCCGGCGCCGGGATCAGCCGTCGGCGCCGACCCACCCGCGCGGCCATCAACGGATCAGGAATCAGGGAACCAGGGAATCAGGACCGATCGGGACCGAGGCTTGACATGCCCCAGGGGGAGTGATTAGAGTCATCGTGGAGGCTTTGGAGCCGCTTCGGCGCTTCATTGCCTTTTTCGTTTCATGACATCCCCCCATCACGCTCGGCATGCGTCCGCAGGTCAGTGATGTGCGCGAAGCTCCAGATCCCGAATTCAGGGTTGCCGAATCGCTTGCGAGTGGCCCGGTAGCGCAGACCGGCAACCTGGGACGAGAGCTGCGACAACTCGGCGCGCGCGGGCTTGGTCATCTGGGGCGTGCGAAAGCCCCATGAGATGACATAGGCGACGAGATCAGCAATCTGTACGCCGGTGGTGAGGTCGCTGTGCACGAAGAAAGGCTCGGGGATGATGCGGTTGGATCGCTGCTGGCCGACCACCGTGTCCGCGAAGTATCGGCGCATCTGGTCGATCAGCAGATGGCTCTGCGACTTCTCGAGCTCGTCGAAGACCACGATGCCCTGCTCCCCCGCAGCGTTGTCCTCCAGAAAGTAGAAGAATCTCTCGAACAGATAGGCGTAGTCCTTCCGCAGACCGCCACTGGCTGTGGGACGGGCATCGGTCTCGACAATGCTGGCGAACGCACGGCAGCCGAGCTGCGCGCAGATACTGAAGACGGAGGCGACGTAGTCGAGCTTCGCTGTCGCAAGGGCCTTCAGCTTTCGAGCATCCGCCCGCACGCCGTCATCGAGAGCGCCGCGGGCAAGCACGGGGATATCCGCCGGATCGATCTGGACGTTCAGATTCCGGTGACGATAGACCTTTCTCTTCAGTAGAACCCTGCCCTTGAGCTCTCGGGGCCCGGCGCTGTAGCGGCGGCCGAACGAACGGATCTCTGCCTCGTGCAGTTGGCCGATGACCTCGCGCACGGTGTGGTCCTGGATTGCCACTCCGGCCAACACCTCGTAGGGCGATGTGGAGCGGTCGTGACCGCTTTCGTCGATGAACAGGAGCCAAGCCATTGCGAGGAGATTACACAATCGGTGCTCAGAGCGCGCGCCGCTGCCACGTCCAGCCCAGAAAGAGGCCGGCAATTGACTTGCGCGGCGGTTCCTGCTACCCATTATAGTTCTATGAAGGCAAGTAACGGGCTGTGGAAGAGCCGCCTCGGCGACCGGATTCCCGTCGGTCTCGGCGGCGAGATCGACGTATTCGAAAACGAGATGGCCCTCAAGCGGCAGGGCCGGATGGAGGATCGCGTGTTCGCGGAGACGCGGCTGCGGCGCGGCGTGTACGGCCAGCGCTACGACAACGGCCACCGCCACGACGGCCTGAAGATCCAGACCCTGGACTACCCCGCCGGGGAGCTGACCAAGGGGCCGGACACGGCCTGGGACGCGCCCGGCATGCATCGCATCAAGATCCCCTGGGGCGGCCTGAACGCGGAGCAGATCGAGGTGCTGGCGGATCTGGCGGAAGAGTACTCCGACGGCATCAGCCACATCACCACGCGCCAGGACATCCAGCTCCACTTCATCCACATGGTGGACACGCCCGACCTGATGCGGCGGCTGGCCGCGGTCGGCATCACCACCCGCGAGGCGTGCGGCAACTCGGTGCGCAACGTCACCACCTGCCCGGTGGCCGGCGTATGCCATACGCAGGCGTTCGACGTCACCCCGTACGCGCGGGCGCTGGCCTACTTCCTGCTCGGCCATCCCGACGTGCAGGATTTCGGACGCAAGTTCAAGGTGGCCTTCTCCGGCTGCCGCCACGAGGCGTGCGGGCTGGTGCGCATGCACGACCTGGGCGCCGTGGCGGTGACCCGCGAGGTGAACGGCGCAACGCAGCGCGGCTTCGAACTGTACGTCGGCGGCGGGCTCGGCGCGGTGCCGCACCAGGCCAAGGTGTTCGCAGACTTTCTGGCACCAGAGGAACTGCTGCCGATCTCGCAGGCGATCTCGCGGGTTTACGCGCGCCTCGGAGAGAAGCGCAACCGCGCCGCGGCACGCATCAAGTTCCTGGTTTCCAAGCTGGGGATCGAGGAGTTCCAGCGGCTGGTGTGGGAGGAGCGCGCCAAGCTCGGCCACGATCCGCGCTGGAGCGCCTACCTGGAGGAGGCGGAGGCGTTCGAGGAACTGCCGTTGCGGGAGCCCGGCGGCGCCGATCTGGCGGCCGCGGCGGCCGGCAGCGGCGACTACGCCGAGTGGCTGCGCACCAACATCTACGCGCAGAGCCAGCCCGGTTACGCCACGGTGACCATCGCGTTGCCGCTCGGCGACATCACCTCGCCGCAGATGCGCGCGCTGGCCGACATCGCCCGCACGTACATCAAGGAGACCGTGCGCACCACCGTGGAGCAGAACCTGGTGCTGCGCTGGGTGAGCACCGACGATCTGGCGGCGCTGTACGACGACCTCAAGGCTGCGCACCTGGCGGCCGCGGGCGCCGGTACCATCGTCGACATCACCTCCTGCCCCGGCACCGACACCTGCAAACTGGGCATCGCCTCCTCGCGCGGCCTGGCCGGCGAGCTGCGCGAGCGCCTGCTGGCCAAGAGCGACGAGCTGGACCAGGTGATCCGCGGGCTGCGCATCAAGGTGAGCGGCTGCTTCAACTCGTGCGGCCAGCATCACGTCGCCGACCTCGGCTTCTACGGCGTGAGCCGCAAGCGCAACAAGATCACCGTGCCCCACTTCCAGGTGGTGCTCGGCGGCCAGTGGCAGGACAACGCCGGCTCCTACGGCCTGGCGATGGGCGCGGTGCCGTCACGCAAGATACCGGTGGTGGTGGAGCGCATCACCGGCAGCTACCTCAGCGACCGGCAGGGCGAGGAGAGCTTCCAGGACTACATCCGCCGCATCGGCAAGGCGGAGTGCAAGAAGATGCTGGAAGACCTGACCGTGGTGCCCACCTACGAGGAGGACAGCACGTTGTACAGCGACTGGGGCGACCCGCGCGTGTTCACCACCGGCGACATGGGCATCGGCGAGTGCGCCGGCGAGGTGGTGGCGCCGATCGACTTTCAGCTCACCGCCGCCGAGCGCGAGGCGTTCGAGGCTCAACTCCACCTGGAGAGCGGGCGCACCGGCAAGGCGGTCAACACCGCCTACGGGTCGATGATCCATGCCGCGCACGCGTTGCTGCGCTTCCACGGCGCCGGACCGGAGGGCAACGGCAGCGCCGCCAGCGACCAGGTGGCGGCGGCGTTCCGGCGCGAGTTCTACGACACCGAACTGTTCTTCGATCCCTATGCGCGCGGCAAGTTCGGCGCCTACCTGCTCAAGGCGCAGGGCCGCTCGGCGGCCGACTACGACTCGGAGACCGCTCACCAGTTGATCGAGGAGGCGTATCTGTTCATCGAGGCCTCGCACGCCTGCTACGCCCGCCTGGCCGAACTGCAGGCGGCAACGGCGTAGGCCGCGCACACAAGAGGGGGCAACGAATGGGCGACCACTGGCTGCAGCACGTCAATGTGAAGTTTCCGGCCGCCGGCAGCATCGACCTGACACAGGCGATCCCGGTGTTTCACCGCTGGATTCAGGAGCAGGCGCTGCCGGGCCTGCTGATCGACGTCGCCGACTACCGGCACGTGCCGGAGGGCCCCGGCGTGGTGCTGGTAGCGCACGAGGCGATCTACGGGCTGGATGAAGGCGGCGGCTGGCTCGGCCTGCTGTACAACCGGCGCACCAAGCACGACGCCGCGCCCGCGGAGACCGCCGCGCACGCATTCCGGGCGGCGCTGGCGGCGTGCCGCAAGCTGGAACAGGAGCCTGAATTCAGCGACAGCGTGCATTTCGACGGCAGCGCCTGCGAGGTGGTGGTCAACGACCGCGCGCTAGCACCCAATGACAAGGCCATGCGCACCCGCCTGCTGGCGGTACTGGCGCCACTGCTGGACCGCTTGTGGGGCGCCGATTCCTACAACACCATGCCGGTCGGCGAAACACGCGACCGCCTCGGCATCACCGCGCGCTGTGCCGACTCCCATTCGGTGAGCAGCCTCATCGACCGGCTGTAGCATAGCCGGCCGAAGAGGCAGGCAGCCGGTGGCGTGCCCTTACCGGCGATGAAGTACGAGCTGGAGACGATCCCGGTGTGGGATGCGTACCGGGCCGATAGCGAATGTCCGTTGTGCCTGCTGCTGCGGCGCGCGGAGGCGGAATTCGTGCGCTTCTACGTCGGCCACTCGGTGATGGTGCCGGAGATGCGCGTGCAGGTGAACGACGCCGGTTTCTGCCGCGTGCACTTCCCGATGCTGCTCGCCGGCGGCAACCGGCTCGGGCTCGCCCTGATCACCCACACCCACCTCGGCGAACTGCGCAGGAAGCTCGACCGGCACCTGCTCGCCGGCAACAGCGGCGGCGCCTTGAAGAAGGACCTCGCCCGCCTAGCGGACCTGGTCACCGAACAGCTCGCCCGCTGCCTGATCTGCGACCGGCTGCGCGACCGCTTGCTGCGCTACGCGTATACCATCGTCCACCTGTGGCAGAAGGATGCCGACTTCCGCGCCGAGTTCCACGCTTCCCGAGGCTTCTGCCTGGACCACCTGAAGGGGCAGTTGGCAATGGCCCGGGACACACTTCCGGGGGCGCGGCTGCCGGCCTTCGTGGCCGAGACGGCGGAACTCCAGGGCCGCGCGTGGGACCGCCTGGAGGCGGAATTGCTCGCCTTTACCGGCAAGTTCGACTACCGCTCGACCGGCCCCACCCGTCCCGCAACCAGGCAATCGGTCGCCGACGCCATCGCCAAGCTGACCGGCGCCGACCCCTCAGCGTACGACGCGAGCCGGTCGAGAGAGGACGCGGACAACGAGTGATCTACTAGCGCAACGCGGGGCGGAGGCCGGTAACGGCCGGGATGCGGCGTGTCCGCATACGAGGCGATTTGCCCGGCTCCGTTCTGCGGGTGGTGCGGGCGGCGAGCGTTCCGCCAAGGGTATGGCGAGCCGCGGTGGCAAGCAGTTCGCCCGCATCCGTGACGTGCCCCCGCAAGCTGAAGTAACGGGCGATGGCTGCGAGACGAAGCTCCAGTTCGGGCGTCTCCGGCAAATCGAGCAGCCGCTCCGGCAGGGCCAGCGCGACCATTCCGGTGTCGCTGGTCATCATCACCTGGCAGCCTTGGTCCACCTCTTTGCGCGCGCGCAGCAGCGCCCGCGGGGCGACTTCGGCTGGTACCTGGATAGTGGGCGTGGTTTCTTCGTGCATCCTTTCACCTACCAGTATCGGCGCTCCGCGCCCCCGGTTGAGCGCCACCGCTCCGTCGCTGCTAGCCCAACTTGAGCACTTTTCGGGGTGATGAGCAGGTTTCGGGGATGATTCAGGCGAAAAGGAAGCGTCTGGAAGGGTGCAATGGAGGGATTCTGTCGATGTAGTTATAAACTATATGGACATTATATATTGACTAGAAAGTCTTTTGACCATCCCGGTCCGATTCGGTATCTTTGGTACACGTGTTCATCGGCCAACTCAAGGTCTCCCGCAACGGCCGCTCCTACACCTACCACCGCCTGCTGGAGTCGGTACGCACCGCTAAAGGCCCCCGCCAGCGGCTGGTCTTGAGCCTCGGCACTCTTGATCTGCCGAAGTCCGAGTGGCCACGGTTGGCCGAACGCATCGAAGATCTCCTCAATCACCAGGAACGGGTTCCGTTTGGGACTTCTGACCTGGACCAACTGGCGGCGCCGTTCGCCGAACGCATCCGCAGCAAGCAGCAGCGCCAGCAAGCTCAGCGGGACGGACACGGGCCTGCGAAGGAGGTCTATCCCGCACGCAGCAGCAGTGAGTTGATTCGCGAACTCGGCCCGGAATACGTCGCGCACGTGTTCTGGGAGCACCTGCGCTGCGACCGTATCCTGCAGCGCTGCGGATTCTCTCAGCGGCAGTGCCGGTTGGCCGAGATCCAGGTGGTGGGCAGACTGATAGCGCCGCGCAGTGAGTTGGGCACGGTCGGCTGGGTTGGCCGTACGGCGCTTGATGAGCTGATGCCCGGTAGCGTGAGGAGTGTGACGAAGGATGCACTCTACCGGGTCTCGGATCAGTTGTATGAGCACCGGGTGGCGATCGAAACCGAGTTGGCAGCACGCGAGCGAGAGCTGTTCGCACTTGATGAAACGATCATCCTCTACGACCTGAGTTCCACCTACTTCGAGGGTATCGCGGCGCGCAACGAGAAGGCGGAGCATGGCTACTCGCGGGATCATCGACCAGACTGCAAGCAGGTCGTGATCGGTCTGGTACTCGATGGCGAGGGCTTTCCCAAGGCGCACGAAGTATTCACCGGCAACACCAAAGACGAGAACAGCATGGCACGCATGCTCGACAGCCTGGACTGCCGCACCAGTGGCGCCGCCGGGTGGCCGAGTCAGCCGACGGTGATCATGGATCGAGGGCTGGCTACGGACGAGAACCTCGAGCTGCTGCGCAAGCGTGGTCAGCACTACATCGTGACCACCTCGCAAAGCGAGCGCCACGAGTTGTTTCCGAAGATTGACCGGGCACGATACGTGCCGGTGAAACTGGACCGGAAGGGGAAAGTCGTAGTCTGCGGCCAGTTGCGGCGGCATCAGGGTGAGCTGTACGTGCTCTGCCACAGTGCCGCGCGGGCGAGCAAGGATCGCGCGATACGGCAGCGGTTCGAGCAGCGGTTGGAACAGGATGCCGAGAAGCTCAAGGTGAGGGTGGCGGCCGACCGGTTGAAGAAGCCGGAGAAGATCAACCGGGCACTAGGGCGTCTGTCAGGACGCTATCCGCGCGTGGCGCGCTACTACACGCTGCAGCTGCACACCGATGAGAAGGGCCAAGCGGAAGTAACATGGGCGCGCAAGGACGCGGCCCAGCAACTTGCCGAGGAGCTTGACGGGACCTATCTGCTGCGCACCGATCGCACCGACTTGGCGGCAGCCGAGGTGTGGCAGCTGTACGTGCTGCTGGCACGGATCGAACGCTCATTTCGCTATCTGAAGAGCACCCTGGGGATACGTCCGGTGTTTCATCAGCGCACCGAACGGGTGGACGCGCATATCTTCATCTCGTTGCTGGCCTACCATCTGGTGCACACTATTGAGCGGCGTCTGCAGGAGAACGGCGACTATCGCTCCTGGCCGACCATCCGGGATCTGTTGGCGACCCATCAGATGGTGACCATCGTGCATCACTGCACCGATGGGACGGTATTGCGGCTGCGGCGGCCATCGCAGCCGGAGTTGGAGCATCGCAACATTTACCGGACGTTGCGGATAGCGGCTACCCCGGCGCTGCCAGGACGGAGTCGATTGTAGTTACAAACTAAAATGACAAATATCGGTACAACAACAAATTACGTCAGAAATTGCTCAAGTTGGGCTAGAACCGAAGCGATTGACCACGGTATGACTGGTCATGTAGTCTGGTCATGCATGACAACTATCAACGCATCGGAATTCAAAGCTCGGTGTCTGGCGCTGCTCGATCACGTGAACGCTACCCGCGAGCCGATCACGATTCTGAAGCGCGGTCAGCCGGTGGCGCAACTGACGCCGCCGCTGTTGCCCGATGAAGGATATCCCCAGGATGAGCTGCGCGGCAGCGTCCGGGAGCTGGGCGATATCGAGTCGCCGGTGTTGCCTCCGTCGGCGTGGGAAGCGGAGTCCGGCCACCCTGGCCACCGTTGAAAGCGCTCCTCGACACGCATATCCTGGTACGCTGGGTATCGCATCCGGACGATCTGAGCCCGGCGCAACGCCACGCGGTGGGGCTGGCAAGCGCCGCACGGCCACTGCTGGTTGCGTCGATCAGCCTGTGGGAGATCGCCGCGCTGGTGAGTCTGGGGCGGTTGCGCCTGGACCGGCCGTTACGCCACTGGCTGGAGCGTGCCGTAGCGGCACCGCTGGTGCGCGTCGTAGAGCTGTCACCGTCCATTGCGGCCGAGGTGGCGGCCCTGCCGGACTCGTTTCACCGCGACCCGGCTGACCGGATCATCGTCGCAAGCGCTCACGTACACGGCGCCGCGTTGCTCACCAACGACCGGCGCATCCGGGAGGCCGCCCTGGTCACGACCATCTGACCGGGCGTCGACCATCGCCGCTCAGCCGGTAGCACAACGATTCGGAATACATGCGCGTGTGAGTTGGCAGACGGACAAACCGGGATTGGTACGTAGAGGCAAACCGAGGTCCCGCCGAAGTGCGCGGCGTCGCACGGTCAGCGGCCCCGGTTTCGCGCCCGGTCAGAGCGACCGCAGGTAATTCAACAGTGCCTTGGCATGTGGACAGGCGTTTGCCACAAGGTCGGGACTGATCCGCTCCAACAGCTCGAATGCCTTTCTTTTGGTGTAACGTTTGCTGGAAGCCTGCGCGAGCACATCGAAGATGTCCCGCTTTGCCATTTGCTCCAATTGGGGCCACGCGCGGAGGGCATTCGGTCTGAACGATGAGCCGAAGCACCGCTTCAGCGTATCGGCGTCGGCGAGGAACCAAGTCTCCATGACCTGCACCATGAGAAATGCATGCCGATTATCGACACCCGTGGGTCGCACCCAACCGTCGCGAATGTTCAAGTGTTCCCAAACATCGGATCGCACGGCATCTTCACTATCTACCAGAAGGAGCGATGTTTCTTCCGAAGTGTCCCGGACCGCACGGTTCCTGAATGCATCAAAGGTGTGTTGCCGTCCGCCTCGTCGAGTTCTTTTCCTGCGCCTCCGCCTTCGATGTAGATACGCACCTTCACCAGCGATTCCCGCCGAATTCGCCCATACTCCAAACCTTGCCCAGGCTGAACTCGTCAAGCCATTCTCTCAACCGGTCGCCATCGAGCCGTTCGAAGCGTGACTCCCCGTCCTCCTGCTCGCACACAACAACGCTGGACGGGTGGTCGGACAGTGCGTCGATTAGTGTACGAGAATGGGTCGTCACGACGAGCTGTGTTCGTCGCGAAGCATCCACGAGCAATTCCGCCACTGTCGGCATGAGGTCAGGGTGAAGGCCGAGCTCCGGCTCTTCTATCGCCACCAGATCAGGCGGCTCCGGATCGAGCAAGATGGCAAGCAGGCTCATATAACGCAGCGTGCCGTCGGACAGGCGGCTTGCGGCAATTTCTCGATCTCCCTGTTCCTCGATGAAGATCGACACGTACCCACCATCGACATGGCAACGATAGTCGATCACACCATCGTACACATCTCGGAGCGCCTTCAAAAACCTCCGTCTCGTATCTCCCTTGATTCCAGAAAGCACCAACGCCAAGTTGTCAGCGCCATCCAGCAGCACATCACTGGGCCCATCTGCGCTCTGTCGGTCCCGGAGCGAGGAGTCTGGGCCGAATTCCCACTTGCGATGCAGTCGAATTCGCCGGTAGGACGCCTGCAAGTATTGGAGATGGGGGTACCGTCCAGGCGTATACAGTTGCGCCAGGATCGATTCCTCGCGATTCAGCTTATCGAGCTGGCGCCCCCGCTCCGGCTCATCATTGAGAATGGCTTCGCCATTATGGAAGCGGTAGAAGAAACCAGGGTCGTCGGGAGAGCTCTCGATCCGTTCCTCAATGACCTCGAAGCGATGCGAACGCTGTGCCAGCTTCAGGACGTGTCGCAACTCGACAACGTTGCCCAGCGGAAACTGGATGACCGCATCCATTGCAGCATCCGAAGAGCACCCGCGGCCCTTCCAGAACCACTCCCCAACGCCGCCTCGCCGTACCGGATCGAGCAACCCTCGGGGAGTTGCCCTGAGTAGTGCAAGAATCTCCAGCAGATTGGATTTGCCAGATCCGTTCGGTCCAATGAGGACGTTCAGCGGCTCCAGTGTGAGATCGATCCCCCGCGGTCCGAAAGAGAGCAGTCCCGTTACTCTCAAGCTTCGAAGCAACATGCCATTCCTGTATATCACAGACGGTGTTGCGACGCGATGCCCAGCCGCCAATGTCGAGGGAGGCGATCCGGAAAGTCTTGGTTCCCATAGCGAACTCGGGTTGTATCTGACAGCTCACCGGTGGGCCGAGCCGCGGGCTACCCAGGCGGGTTCGTCGATTTCGGGGGTGGTGCGGTACAGGACCAGGGGGTCGAGGTCGATGCAGCGCGTTTCGTCGCGGGTGCCGGCGAGGTCCCAGGCGGCGGTGCCGTTCAGGACGGTGAGGGCGCGCCGGAACAGGGCGCGGTCGCGCAGTGGGCGAAACACCGGCTGGTCGAGCAGCGGCGCCGCGTCGAACTGGTGGATGGAACCGTCGTCGAAATAGAGCAGAATACGGTAACCGGCGCCGGGTGCCGCGATCACCTGCAGCACCTCGGGCATGTAGTTGGGGTGGTCGATCACGCCAGCCCCTGGATCGAGCGCAGCGGTTGCCCGTCGCGCGCCAGTTCCCAGTTCTGCATCAACTCGTCGCCGTGCAGTTCGGCCCAGGCAAGCACCAGCCGCAGTTGCCGCCGCGGCAGGTAACCGGCGGTCACGATGCCGCGGCGCAGGTCCACCGTGGCCTTGTGCTCCGCGTACTGGGCATGAAAGTGCGGCGGAGCGTGGTCGTTCCAATAGACCAGGATGCGGATGCCATGGAACAGCGCGACGACCGGCACGAGTCAGCGGCGGTCAGCGGCGGCCGGCTACCAGGTCGTCGACCACGCCCGGTTCGGCCAGGGTGGAGGTGTCGCCGAGCGCGGCCGGCGAGGTCTCGCCTTCGGCGATCTTGCGCAGGATGCGGCGCATGATCTTGCCGGAGCGGGTCTTGGGCAGGGCCGGGGTGAACTGGATCAGGTCGGGGGCGGCGTGCGGGCCGATGTGGCGGCGCACCTCCTGCCGGATCTCGCCCACGGTGGCGCCGGTCGGCTCCTCACCGGCCATCAGGGTGACGAAGGCGTAGATGCCCTGCCCCTTGACGTCGTGCGGACAGCCGACCACCGCCGCCTCCGCCACCTGCGGGTGCTGGCCGATGGCGCCCTCCACCTCGGCGGTGCCGATGCGGTGGCCGGAGACGTTGAGCACATCGTCGATGCGGCCGGTGATCCAGTAGTAGCCGTCGGCGTCGCGGGTGCAGCCGTCGCCGGTCAGGTAGTAGCCGGGGAACATGTCGAAGTAGACCTGCCGGAAGCGCTCGTGGTCGCCGAACACGGTGCGCATGATGCCGGGCCACGCCCGCTTGATGCACAGGTAGCCGGTGGCCGGGTTGCCGGTCAGCTCGGTGCCGTCCTGGTCCAGCAGCACCGGTTCCACGCCGAAGAAGGGCAGCGTCGCCGAGCCCGGCTTGAGCGGAGTCACCGCCGGCAGCGGGGTGATCAGGATGCCGCCGGTCTCGGTCTGCCACCAGGTGTCGACGATCGGGCAGCGCCCCTCGCCGACGCTGTCGTAGTACCACTTCCACTCCGGCTCCTTGATCGGCTCGCCCACGGTGCCGAGCAGGCGCAGCGAGGAGCGGTCGTGCGGCGTCACCCACTGGTTGCCCTCGCGCATCAGCGCGCGCAGGGCGGTGGGCGCGGTGTAGAAGATGTTGACGCGGTGCTTGGCGACCACCTGCCAGAAGCGGCCCGGGTCGGGGTGGTTGGGGACGCCCTCGAACATGATGGTGATGGCGCGGTTGGCGAGCGGCCCGTAGATGATGTAGGAGTGGCCGGTAATCCAGCCAATGTCGGCGGTGCACCAGTACACGTCGCCGGGGTGGTAGTCGAACACGGTCTCGTGGGTGAAGGAGGCGTACAGCAGGTAGCCGCCGGTGGTGTGCAGCACCCCTTTCGGCGTGCCGGTGGAGCCGGAGGTGTACAGGATGAACAGCGGATCCTCGGCGCCCATCGGCTCCGGTGGGCAGTCGGCGACGGCGCCGGCCATCGCCTCGTGCCACCACAGGTCGCGGCCCGCCTCGAACGCCACCTCATCGCCGGTGCGCCGCACCACCACGATGTGCTCGATGCTCGGGCACTCGGCGGCCGCCTGGTCGGCGTTGGCCTTCATCGGGATGCCGCCCTTGGGACCGCGGAAGGCGGTGTCCTGGGTGATCAGCAGCTTGCAGGTGGAGTCGTTGATGCGGTCGCGCAGCGACTCGGCGGAGAAGGCGCCGAACACGATCGAGTGCACCGCGCCGATGCGGGCGCAGGCCAGCATGGCGATCGCCAGCTCCGGTACCATCTGCAGGTAGATGCAAACGCGGTCGCCCTTGCGCACGCCGAGCCCCTTGAGCACGTTGCCGAACTTCTGCACCTGCTCCAGCAGAACGGCGAAGGTCATCGAGGAATCCTCGGCCGGGTCGTTGCCCTCCCAGATGATGGCGGTGTCGCCGCCGTGGCCCGCCTCGACGTGGCGGTCGACGCAGTTGTAGCAGGCGTTGAGCGTGGCGCCTTCGAACCAGGCGATCTCGGCGTTGACGAAGTCGTAGCGGCTCACCTGCTGCCAGCGGCTGAACCAGGTGAGCCGCTCAGCCGCCTCGGACCAGAAGCCTTCCGGATCGCGCAGGGAACGCTCGTACCGCTCCCGGTATTGATCGAGACTGTTCACGTGGGCGCGTGCGATCGGGTAGGCGGTGGCGCTCGGCGCGTAGGTATCTGCCATCTGTTGCTGCCTCCGAGTGTGTGGCGTGGCCCCTATAGTGCGTCTCGCACGCCGCGCTGC
Organism: Spirochaetia bacterium; assembly: GCA_965262935.1. GTDB lineage: Bacteria > Spirochaetota > Spirochaetia > SZUA-6 > Bin103 > Bin103. The sequence goes on from OZ253572.1 coordinate 6,543,393, forward strand.
GCAAGGCGGCATCGGATTGCAAAAGACGGAGAGCAATGTGAAACTGTAAACATGAAAAATATCACTTTATCGGTGGATGACGAGATCCATCGCCGGGCGCGCATCAAGGCGGCCGAACGGGAAACCTCGGTGTCGGCGGTGGTGCGGGAGTTCCTGGTCAACTGGTCCGGCGAAGAGACCGAGTTCGCGCGCCGCAAGCGCCTGCAGGAGGAGACCCTGAACGCCATCACGGCATTCAGTGCCGGCGACCGGCTGCCACGAGAGCAGGTGCATCGCGGTGGCGAGCTTCGTTGACACCAATGTACTGCTGTATGCCGCAAGCACCACTCCCGAGGAGGCGGGCAAGCGGTCGACCGCACGCGCCATCCTGAAGCGGGACGACCTGGTGCTATCGGCACAGGTGCTGCAGGAGTTCTACGTGCAGACGACCCGGCCGACGAAGCGGGACCGTCTTCCTCACCCGCGCGCGGTCTCGCTGATCGAATCGTGGCTGCGATTCCGGATCATCGCAACGAGCGTGGCGCTCGTCCAGCACGCGCTGGCCACGGCGGAGCGCTGGCGAATTTCCTACTGGGATGCCGCGATCGTCGAGGCCGCCCGGATGAACCGGTTTAAGCGAGCTAGGAGCCGGCGGACGACGTGAACCGCGCGAACTCGTGAAATGACTTGTTCCTGGCCTCGTATTCGGCATGACCCAGAACCGTAACGCCGCCGTCGCGGAGGGGCAGTTGAGCCCACACGCGGACATCCTTGTTGATGTCGTGCTCGTTGATGATCTCCACTATCGCGTGGGCGAGCGCCAGGGTCGCCGTTTGCGCTCGGGCAAGCGCGTCATCCAGGGTGGCGAATTCGCCCGGTGAACCGATGAAGATCATGATGTAGGCATGCTCTCCCCGGTCGCGCACTTCCTTTATTTCGATACGATCCCCGATCACCGCGGGGTCACTTATCGCGGAGATAGCGCTGAGCACCGTCTCCGGAATCACCTTGTCGTCAGCGCAACCGCTGGCAAGCAGTGCCATCGCGAACAACGTTGCTGGATAGATTCGTCTCATTCGGCTCCCCTTTACGGTGCAGGGGAGCCAGGCCGTTGCCGCGGCGATCCACCGCATGGCTCGGCTCCCGGGTGGATCCCAGTATCCAGCCATGTGTTTCCAATCCGCGTGACGTATGGTGCGATTCGCGATTCGCCGCCAGCGATACCGGCGGGCACAACAGGTGGGACTCGGCAAGTGTATCGGGGCACGGTGCTGTAGTCAAAGGAATTGAAGATGTTCTCCATGATTGCCGAGCCGCCCACCAGGATCGGCAACTCCGCGCCGATCAGGGTGACGATCGACTGCGCGCAGTGCGGTACCGCGATACCCTCCACGCAGACCAAGAGCCTCGATTCGACCCTGGATACCTACCGCGTCGGCGACGTGGTCTCCGCCGAGGGGATCACCGCCGGCGTGCTGACCGAAGAACTCTATTGCGAGCCGTGCCGGAAGTTCGATCAGAAGATCTACATGACGCTGTGGCACGGCCTCATTACCGGCTTCTACACTGACGAGGCGGAGGCGGAGCGCAAACTGCTGGCCGTGGACCGGGCCGGGGATCTGGAGCACGCCAAGAGTCAGCTCGACCAACAGGGCTACTGCATCGTGGAAGGCGTTATCGGCCGGGACGCCGCGGAGGAACAGCTCGAGCAGCGCCGCGTCGGACCGGACAAGAAACAGTACGTCAGTTTCCTGCTCAACAAGGGGCAGGGCTTCCGCGATCTGCTGTTCGTGGCCGAGATGCGTGCGCTGGTCGAGCACGTCCTCGGGCCACACTACCTGCTGTCCTCCTACTCCGGCCATCTCGCTCTGCCCGGCGGCAGCCGCGTGTTCCATCGCGATCAGTGGTGGATGCCGGTCCCAATCATCCGCGGCCAGAATACCTCGTTGCGCGCCGGAGTCTGCGGATCCCCGCCACGGTGGTTGAGCAGACGCCGGCGCACAGGATCTGCAGACCCGTGGGCGGCGGCTGTTGGTCATCGCGATGTTGACTAGGAGGAAGCACCGGGTATGATATGATCTTGCTTGGGAGACGAGTGAGGGGTTGGATGTCGATGGCGAGGAGATTGTTGGTTGCGTTCGTTGTCCTGGTGATGATGCTCGCGCTTTCGGGCTGCGGTTCGGACGACGAGAAGGAGGCCGGGGTGAGCATCCCCGACGAAGCCCTGGAGCGCGTCGTCAGGCAGACCATCGGCAAGTTCGAGGGTCCGATCACCGCCGCCGACCTGGAATCGATCACCTCACTTGCCACGTCCTCCCTCGGAACCATGGACCTCACCGGACTGGAGCATGCCACCAATCTCGCCACCCTTGAGTTCCACCACACCCAGGTAGACCTGTCGTTTCTGGCCCGCTTCCCCAATCTGACCCGGCTGCGCATCGAGGAGAGCCGGCTCACCGACATCTCGCCGCTGGCTTCGCTCACCGGTCTCACCGACCTCAACCTGAAGCGGAACGAGATCAGCGACATCTCTCCCCTCGCGTCCCTCACCAACCTTACCAGGCTCAACCTGCGCTGGAACCGGATCAGCGACATCTCGCCCCTGGCCGCCCTGACCAACCTCACCGAGCTCGACCTGGGGCGCAACGAGATCAGCGATGTCTCGCCGCTCGCCGCGCTGACCAACCTCGCCGAGCTCATGCTGCTGCAGAACCAGATAAGCGATGTCTCGGCCCTGGTGGAGAACACCGGGCTGTCCGAGGGCGACACGATCAACCTGGCGCAGAATCAGCTCGACGAGGAGTCGGCGAACGCCGCCATCGAGCAACTCGAAGAGCGCGGAGCGAAGGTCGAATTCGTCCGCCAACACCAATACTAGGCGGCGACGGCTATACGCCACGCTTCGCGCTTACGTCCTCACTACCGGCGTTGCCGCCCACCAGCACCAGTATTAGAACCGATTAGCCGGTGCCGTAGCTGCCGGTGCCGCCCTTGAGGCGGGGGTCGAGCAGGTCTCGCACCGCGTCGCCGAACATGTTGAGGCTGTACACCACGATGGTCAGGCACACGCCCGGCCAGATCGCCAGCCAGGGCGCCATCTCCATGTACACCCGCCCCTCGCGGCTGAGCATGCCGCCCCAGCTCGGCACGTGCACCGGCAGGCCGAATCCCAGGAAACTCAAGGACGCCTCGGAGATGATCACGCCGCCGACGTTGATGCTGAAGATGACGATGACGGGCGCCGCGATGTTGGGCAGCACGTGGCGCACCAGCACGGTCCACTTCGAGCAGCCGATCGCGTCCGCGGCCTGAAAGTAGGCGCTCTCCTTGACCGCGATCACGGCGCTCCTGATGATGCGCGAGCCGCCGATGCCGCCCGATATCCCCAGCACGAGAATGATCTGCAGCAGGCCCTTGCCCGCTATGGACATCACGGTCAGCAATATCAGCAACCCGGGAAACGCCATCCAGGCATCGACGAATCGCTGCACCAGCAGGTCCAGCTTGCCGCCGAAGAATCCGGAAGTGCCCCCGATCAGAACCGCCACCACCACGTTCAGAACGGTTGCCGTCAGACCGACGAACAACGACAGGCGCGCCCCGTGGATGAGGCGGCTCAACAGGTCGCGCCCCAACTGGTCGGTGCCCAGGAGGTAGCGCAACGTCGCGCCGCTCAGCCGGTCGACCGGATGCACCTCGAAGGATGGATAGGGGGCCAGCGCGTCGGCGAAGATCGCCACCAGGATGAGTAGCAATACGAAGATGCCGCTGGCGGCGCCGAGCGGCTTTTCCTTCCACAGTCTGACGAAGAAGTCGGCGAATGCGTTGCGCCGCCGTGGCTCGGCTGGTGCCGATGGTGGTCCCGTGGCGTTACTCATTCAACTGTACCGAACCCGTGGGTCCAGGAACGCGTACACAAGGTCGATGACGAGATTGTTCAACATGATGGCGGCGGCGAAGAACAGGTTGACGCCGGACACCAGCGGGTAATCCCGGCTGGTGAGCGCGGTCACGGTCAGGCGCCCCAGCCCCGGCAGGTTGAAGATGTTCTCCATGATCACCGAGCCTCCCACCAGGATCGGCAGCTGCGCGCCGATCAAGGTGACGATCGGGATGAACGCGTTCTTGAGGGCGTGGCGCACCACCACCGCCCGCTCGCGGAGACCCTTGGACCAGGCGGTCCTGATGTAGTCCTGGCGCAGCACCTCCAGCATCATGGTGCGCGTCATGCGCATGGTGGTCGCGGACAGGGCGGTGCCCAGAATCAGGCTGGGAATGATGAACATGGCGATATTCTCCGCCGGGTCCTTGGCGAACGGAACCCACTCCATCGGCGGCGACCAGCCCCACCAGATCGCCGGGAAAATCATCACCATGATGCCCAGCCAGAAGTTGGGCGTGGCCAGGCCGATGACGGCGATGGTGCGGCCCGCGTAGTCGGCGGCCGTGTCCTGGCGCACCGCCGAGTAGATGCCGACCGGCAGCGCGATCACCTGCGCGATCACCAGTGAGATCACGCCGAGCTGCAGGGTCACCGGCAGGGTGGCCAGGATTCGCTCCTCGACCGCATAGGCGCCGAACAGCGACTTGCCGAGCGTGCCGCGCAGGAGGATGCCCTCCATCCAGCGTCCATACTGCACATGCACCGGCACGTCCAATCCCAGCATGCGCATGAACGCCTCGCGGTCCATCTGCATGTTCATGGCTTGAAACTGAGACTCGATCAGGTCCAGTACGTCGCCCGGCAGGAACCGCACCAGGAGAAAGACGATGACGCTCACGATCCACAGGGTCGGGATCAGGAGCAGCAACCGTCTGATGATATAGGGTCTCACGTGACAGGCCTCATCGTGCGCCGCGCCGGGATAGCAAAAGGGGCTGAAGGCGTGCGCCCTCAGCCCCCGAGCCACTCATAGGCAAGGTCTGACTCCAGCCAGCTAGCGCCCCATCTCCGTCTTCAGCTCCTGGTCGATCCACAGGCGGGAGAACACGACCATGTTCTGCATGCCGCCGAAGCCGCCCTCGGCGTTGTACCCGATCACCCACGGCTGGTGCACGGTAAACGCCGGAGCCAACGGCCCCCAGAGTTGCCAGTGCTGATCGACGATACGATAGTCCATCTTCTTGACCAGCTCATACGCCTCGTCCAGGCTGTTGGAGGCGAAGGCGGCATCGTACCATTCGTTGAATTGGGCGTCGTCGACGCCGGCCCGGTTCCCCCCAATGCCACCCCGATACGCGCTCATTTGCCACAACGGATCAGCCTTGACTCCCGCAACTGTCATGGACAGATGATAGTCTCCACTGGCGCTTCTCGCCGAGTGTTCCGCATCGGTCGGTGTCTCGATGATCACTTCGACGCCGACCTCACGCCAGTACGCCGCCTGCAATTCCGGCCAGCTCACGTCGAACCGCGGGAAGTGAATGTAGATGGCCGAGAGCCTGGTGCCGTCCGCGCCGCGCGGATAGCCGGCCTCATCGAGCAGCTTCTCGGCCATCTCCGGGTCATACCGGTAGTACTGCTTGAGCTCTTCGGGCCACTCTTCGAACGGGGTCATGTAGTCCTGAAATTCCCGGCCGACCAATCCCCGCGGAATCGTATCGGCATAGCCCCTGAAGTAGGTATCGTTCATCGACTCGAGGTCCATCGCCAACTGCATCGCGCGGCGCACCCTGATATCGGTAAAGGGGCTCCCCTCCCGCTGGTTCATGCGGGTGCTGGCATTCGACCGCTCCGACCACGTGTGTATCACCAGCTCGGGGTTGGTCTCCTGCAGGCTCACCGCCTGGTCGATCGAGTTCAATTGCGAGGCGCCCGGCCAACCGACGAAGTCGATCTTGCCGGAACGCAGGCCCGCCAGCATGGTAGCCACTTCATTTATTTCAAGGCCCTTCATCTCGTCAATGTAGGGCAGGCGGTTGTCGGGGTACTTCTCGTCGAAGCGCCAGTGGTTGGGATTCCTGGTCCAGGTTATCGACACTTGCGGAACCAGGTCCGTGATCATGTAGGGACCGGTTCCCACCACGGTGCGCCAATCTGCCATGTCGCCGTGCTCGTCGATTACCTCGCGCGGATGTATGGCCATGCTGTACCAGTCGAGGATGACCCCCAGGGCAATGAGCCGCGGCTCGGTCAGCTTCATGACCAGCGTCCGCTCGTCGGTGGCCTCCACCGATTCGAACGGCAACTCTACCAGGCTGCCGCCTCCGGGGGAAGGCTCCGCGTCACTGAACTCGGTCCCGGTCAGCTTGTTTCCCAGAATGCGGTGAAAGGAGTACTCCGCATCGGCGGCGGTCAACTCGCGCCCGTTCACCGGCGGCTTGTCATGCCAGTGAATGCCCGAGCGGATGTGGAACACGTAGGTCGTGGGGTCAGGCTGTTCCCAGCTTTCCGCCACCGCCCCGGTCAGGGCGTACAGGGGCGCCATGTAGCCGGTGAGAAAGGGGTAGATGTCGCGATCTATTGCCCAGTCCACCATGGCCAGCTTCTCCAGCACGCCGCTGGTGATGTAGAGCGAGCCGGGGCCGCCGCTGTAGGGGTCGGTGTCGCGGTCGACGTTGTGCTTCAGGACCTGGGTAATGGTGCCGCCGTATTGCGGCGCGACCACCACCTTGCCGGTGACCGGGTCGGTCACGTACTGCTTGTCGGCCCGGGTTGCCGGCTGCTCTTGCTCGGCAGCCGCCCACAGGCCGGTCGCGGCAAGAACGAGACCGGCCAGCACGGCCAGACACGTTCTGTGCGTTGCGAATCTCATGAGATATTTCTCCTCATCTTCGAGAGCACACGACGAACTGCCGCCCCTCGCCCGCTCTCGAAGTCGGCCCTCAATGGCCGGCTACTGGAAAAGCGAGAGGGCATCCGGTGTTGAACTACATCCGCACCTCCTTGCACGTGCGCAAGCGCCGGCCGCCCTGCTCGCGTTTCGGCGTATGCGTCGCAACGGCGCGTGCAGGGTGATCGGCGAAGCGAAGAGTCCGATTGGCCGGCGACGCCGGCATGCCTGGATAGCTGGCATGCGGCCCACGGCGCCGAGCGCGGCGACCGCGCAGCGGTGAGCGAAGTGCGGCAACCGCGGCGGTCGGCGAACCGGTGGTGCCGGCGGCGGCGCGCGCGGAGTGGTCAGTGGGAGCGGTTAGTGTTTCTAGTGCTTCTTGCTTGCTTGTAGGGCCTGGGGGGTGGACGGGGGCTGGACGAGGGTAGGGCGCGCGGATACCGACGCTAACCTGTGTGGCAGCGCTGCGCTGGGGGCGCCGGGGATTGGCGTTACACATCATCCGCACCTGTCCGAGTCCGTAATCCGATATAGTCACACGCCCCGGAACAGGCCGTCAAGTTCGTCGAGTGGCGTGGCGTGGCGGCAGTGGCGGCTAGCGCCTGCGTCAGGTTTGACGCGACGCGCAAACGTGGCCTTCGGCCTTCGATGTCTGGAGCCTTGCACCGGCCATGGCCATGTTGATCGCGATAGGATGATTACCGTGCATACAGGTTACGTTTTTCGTAATCTGTATGCACGATGCAGTCGCTGACGGAAGCCGTGATGAAGCTTGCGCCGCCGGGCGGGCTGGGCGTGGCGGCGGTCAAGCTCGGGGCCAACTCGTGGGCGTTCGTGGCCACGCCGCTACGTGCTCTGGCCGACATGCTCTACCTCAACAAGTCGGTGTCGTGGCCGAACGACGGTCTCGGGTACGTTCTGGAGTCGCTGCGCATCGAGCTCGACGATCTGCGCGGCGTGTCGTTCGCGGCGCTGCCCGAGATCAGCGACAGCATCCGAGACCGAAGGGTCGTGGCCTACCTGGAGAATCTGGCGAAGGAGGCATGTCTTGCTGAGTGATGTACTGCAGGCGCGGATCCGGGAGTACGCCCCGGCGAACGCCATCGAGCAGGAGAACATGCTCGCGGAGCTGATGCAGCACTACGTACTGGCAAGCCTGTCGCGGTCAGGCCACCCGCCCCTCGCGGCTGAGCATGCCGCCCCAGACAGGTAGACAGGTCTCATCGTGCGTTCGATCAGAATAGCAAAAGGGGCTGAAGGCGTGCGCCCTCAGCCCCAATGCACCCGTACCCACCAAAGGGCATCCGCCAGGAGTGTGTCGGCTCCCCGACATACTCTTGGCGAAAGGAGGGGATGGGCCAAGACTGCCGCCGAGCGGCGGCGGTCTTGGGGCGCTAGTGGCCCATCTCCGTCTTCAGCTCCTGGTCGATCCACAGGCGGGAGAACACGACCATGTTCTGCATGCCGCCGAAGCCGCCCTCGGCGTTGTAGCCGATCACCCACGGCTGGTGCACGGTGAACGCAGGACCCAGCGGCCCCCAGATCAACCAGTGGTTCTCTACGACAAGCATGTCCAATTCCTTGCTCAGCGCATACGCCTCGTCTATGGTCGCAGAGGCTTCCCGGGCGTCCCACAAGGCGTCAAATTCCGCGTCGGAGTATCCATTACGGTTCCATGCATGGTCCGTCCTGAAATTACCCAGCTGGCCGAGTGGATCGGCCTTGACTCCCGCTACGCTGTGCACCAGATCAAAATCAAGTGCCGCCTGTCTGGCATTGTATTCGGCGTAGGTGGGTGTATCGATGACCACGTCGACGCCAATCTCACGCCAGTATGCGGCGCATAGTTCTACCCAGCTCACGTCAAAGCGCGGGAAGTGGATATAGGCGGCCTTGAACCTCATGCCGTCGGCGCCGCGCGGATATCCCGCCTCGTCAAGCAACGCTTCCGCCCCTTCCGGGTCATACCGGTAGTACTGCTTGAGCTCTTCGGACCACTCCTCGAATGGAGTCATGGCCTCCCTGAATTCCCTGCCGACCATTCCCCGTGGTATCGTATCTCCATAACCCAGAAAGTAGGTAGCGTTCATCGCCTCCAGGTCCAGCGCCATCTGCATCGCGTGGCGCACCCTGACGTCGGTGAACGGCGGTTGGGTCATGTTCATCATGTGAGCTGCATTCGACCGCTCCGACCACGTGTGTATGACGAGCTCGGGGTTGGTCTCCTGGAGACTCACCGCCTGGTCGATGACGTTCAATTGCGAGGCGCCCGGCCAACCGATGAAGTCGATCTTGCCGGAACGCAGGCCCGCCAGCATGGTAGCTACTTCGTTTATTTCAAGGCCCTTCATCTCGTCGATGTAGGGCAGGCGGTTGTCGGGGTACTTCTCGTCGTAGCCCCAGTAGTTGGGATTCCTGGTCCAGGTTATCGACACTTGCGGAACGATGTCCGTGATCATGTAGGGACCGGTTCCCACCACCGTGCGCCAATCCGCCATGTCGCCGTGCTCGTCGATCACCTCACGCGGATGGATGGCAATGCTGTACCAGTCCAGGATCGTACCCAGGGCAACAACTTTCGGCTCCGTTATTTTCATCACCACGGTCCACTTGTCGGTGGCCTCCACCGATTCCCAAGGCAGACCTGCGAGGTTGCCTGCACCAGGCGAAGGGTCGGCGTCACTGAACTCGGTCCCGGTCAGCTTGTTTCCCATCAGCCGGTGGTAGGAATACGCTACGTCATCCGCCGTGAGTTCCCGCCCGTTCACCGGCGGCTTGTCATGCCAGTGCACGCCTTGCCGGACGTGGAACACGAAGGTCGTGGGGTCAGGCTGCTCCCAGCGCTCGGCGAGTGCCCCGGTCAGGGCGTAGAGGGGCGCCTGGTAGCCGGTGAGAAAGGGATAGGTGTCCCTGTCTATTGCCCAGTCCACCATGGCCAGCTTCTCCAGCACGCCACTGGTGATGTAGAGCGATCCACCGGCGCCGCTGTAGGGGTCGGTGTCGCGGTCGACGTTGTGCTTCAGGACCTGGGTAATGGTGCCGCCGTATTGCGGCGCGACCACCACCTTGCCGGTGACCGGGTCGGTCACGTACTGCTTGTCGGCCCGGGTTGCCGGCTGCTCTGCCTCGGCAGCCGCCCACAGACCGGTCGCGGCAAGAACGAGACCGGCCAGCACGGCCAGACACGTTCTGTGCGTTACGAATCTCATGAGATATTTCTCCTCATCTTCGAGAGCACACGACGAACTGCCGCCCCTCGCCCGCTCTCGAAGTCCGCCATCAATGGCCGGCTACTGGAAAAGCGAGAGGGCATCCGGTGTTGAACTACATCCGCACCTCCTTGCACGTGCGCAAGCGCCGGCCGCCCTGCTCGCGGCGCGTGCAGGGTGATCGGCGAAGCGAACAGTCCGATTGGCCGGCGACGCCGGCATGCCTGGAGAGCTGGATTGCGGCCCACGGCGCCGAACGCGGCGACCGTGGAGCGGTGAGCGAAGTGCGGCAACGGCGGCGGGCGGCGAAAGCGGTAGTGCCGGCGGCGGCGCGCGCGGGGTCGGGAGCGGTCAGTGTTTCTTGCTTACGTGTAGGTCCCCCGGGAGGGGAGGGAGGACGCACGGGTATCGTGGCCGTCAACCTGAGGCAGCGCTGGAGATCGTCGTTACGCATCATCCTCATCTATCTATCCCAGATCCGTAACCATCCATTATTACACACACCGAACAGGCCGTCAAGTGCGAAAAATGGCCAAATGACCGCACCGGCGAACGGCGTCACGCACTCGGGTGCTACGGAAGCAGAGTCTCGATCACGCGCTGGATGATGGGAACGAGCACAGCGGCGGCCACCAGCACGGCCAGAATCCAACGAGTTTGGACCGTGATCTCCTTGCGGACCTCTGCAATCTCCTTGCCGAGCTCTGTACGAACGCTCCCGATCTCCTTGCCGAGCTCTGTACGAACGCTCCCGATCTCCTTGCCGAGCTCTGTACGAACGCTCCCGATCTCCTTGTTGAGCTCAGTACGAACGCTCCCGATCTCTGCGCGGACATCGCCGATCTGCTTTTGCAGACCCATGAACCCCGCGTGCATTTCCTCGCGCAGCTCGTTGCGCAGCCGGTTCTCCGACTCGACCACACGACGAACAAACCGCTCCTCGACCATCTCGATGAGATGGTCGGTCTGCTCAGCCTCGAACTGCTGCAGCAAATCGACGAGGGAGTCGCTGGCATCATCGCCCAGCTTCTCGCGTAGCGCCCGTGGTACCGCGACCACTGCCATGGCGTCTGACCCTAGTCGTACGTCAGACGTGCGTCAAGCGCCGAAGCCTGTAAGCCCCTGTAAGCCTGTTGCCAGGGGGAGCCGCGGCGCGGCAAGATGGCCGGATGGGCATGTTCGATACTCTGGTCTTTCCCGAGCCGATCGCCTGCGTGCAGTGCGGCACCGCGATCCCATCGACGCAGACCAAGAGCCTCGGGTCGACCCTGGACACCTACCGCGTCGGCGACGTGGTTTCCGCCGAGGGATTCAGCACCGGCGTGCTCACGGAACAACTCTATTGCGAACCGTGCCGCAAGTTCGACCAGAAGATCTACCTGACGCTGTGGCACGGCCTCATCACCGGCTTCTTCACCGACGAGGCGGAGGCGGAGCGCAACCTGCTGGCCGTGGATCGGGCCGACATCCTGTACTACCTCGGCGAGCACCAGCGCGAGCGCCGGCGCGTCAGCAGCCTGCTGTACCATGCCCTCGCGGTCGTGGAGAGCTACGCCGACTACGCGGCCAGCGACGACAAGGAAGCGTTCCTGAACAAACCGTTCGGGTTCATGGTCCGTGCCGATCTCAAGGAGCATCTCGACGCGGCCGATCCGCTGAAGAGCATCGTCGAGGAGTACCGGCGGGAGCTGGGACGCGCCGGCGAGGAAGTCGGCCTGTGGTGAGACGCGGTCGGACTACAATCGACTAACCGGCGCGCGGATACGGGCCGTCGCCGGCGCTCGCCTGGGCGACCTGGGCGTGACGCGGCCCACCGCGACCGGTAGGATGCGGCTCGACATGACTTGCCCCGAGATCTCCGACGCCACCCGCCTGGAGCGGCTGCGCCCGCCCGCCGGCCGGGTGCGCATGGTGCTCGACACCGATACCTACAACGAGACCGACGACCAGTTCGCGCTGGTGCATGCGCTGCTGTCCCCGGAGCGGCTTGCGGTGGAGGCGATCTACGCGGCGCCGTTCCACAACCAGCGCTCCGACGGGCCCGGGCACGGCATGGAGCTGAGCTACCAGGAGATCCTGCGCCTGCTGCAGCGGCTCGGCCGTTCCGGCGGCGGGTTCGCGTTGCGCGGCGCGACCGGCTACCTGGGCCCCGGCGGGCAGCCGCGCGAGTCGGACGCGGTGCGCGACCTGGTCGCCCGCGGCCTCGCCGCCCCGGACCACGATCCGCTCTACGTGGTCGCCATCGGGGCGATCACCAACGTGGCCTCGGCGCTGCTCACCGAGCCCGCGTTGGCGGAGAAGATCGTGGTGGTGTGGCTGGGCGGCCACGCCCTGACGTGGCCCGATACGCAGGAGTTCAACCTGCGCCAGGACGTGCCCGCCGCCCGCGCCGTGCTCGACTGCGGCGTGCCGCTGGTGCTGGTGCCGTGCATGGGGGTGACCAGCCACCTGCACACCTCGGTCCCGGAGATCGACCGCCACGTCGCGCCGCACGGCGAGCTGGGCGCCTTCCTGGCGGCCCGGTTCAAGGAGATGCGCGACGATCACTTCGCCTGGTCGCGGGTGCTGTGGGACGTAGCCACCATCGCCTACCTGCTGAACTCCGACTGGGTGCCGACCGAGCTGGTGCCGAGCCCGATAGTGACCGACCAGGTCACCTGGAGCGTCGACCGGCGCCGCCACCTGATCCGCTGCGCCAGCTTCGTGCAGCGCGACCCGATCTACCGCGACCTGTTCCGCAAGCTCGCCGCCAACGCCGCTTCGTAGCCGGGCTGGAGGCGGGCTGGAGCCGCCGGGCGCCGGGCGCCGGTCACCCCTGGGCGGTGTGCGGTTCGGCCTCGGGGGCGGGCAGGAGTTCGTTTACCTCCGCCACCGTGGTCGCGGCCAGCATCTCCTCGGCCAGCGCCTGTGCCTCCACCAGCTCGATGCGGGCGACGGTGGCCTGCACGGCGGGCAGGCAGATCGGCTCCACGCTGAGGCTGCGCACGCCGATGCCGATCAGAAACGGCAGGTACTGCGCCTGGTGGGCCATGTCGCCGCACACCGACAGCGGCACGCCGCGCTCGATACAACCGGTCGCCACCGCATGCAGGGTGCGCAGCACGGCGGGGTGATGCGGCAGGTAGAGGTGAGCCACCTTCTCGTTGGTACGGTCCACGGCCAGCAGATACTGGATCAGATCGTTGGTGCCGATGGCCAGGAAATCCGCCTCGCGGGCGAACTCGTCGATCAGCGGCACGATGGAGGGCACCTCCACCATCGCGCCCACCGCCACCTCGTTGCTGAACTCATGGTCCTCCGCGTGCAGCTCCGAGATGCACTGCTCCACCATGCCGCGCCCGGCGCGCAACTCCTCGATCGACGAGATCATGGGAAACATCACGTGCAGCTTGCGACCGGCGTTGGCGCGCAGCATGGCGCGGATCTGCTGGATGAAGATGTCGCGGTTGCGCAGGGTGAAGCGGATCGAGCGCACCCCGAGGAACGGGTTCTGCTCGCGCATGTCGGGGAAGTAGGACAGCACCTTGTCGCCGCCGACATCCAGGGTACGGAAGTGAATCTCGCCGTGCGGGAAACGGGCCACCAGGTCGCGGTACAGCTCGAACTGCTCCTCTTCGGTGGGCAACTCGCGGCGCACCATGAACGGGAATTCGGTGCGGTACAGGCCGATGCCCTCGGCGCCGAGCCGGCGCGCCAGGTCGGCGTCGCTCATCAGGTTGACGTTGGCCATCAACTGGATGACCTCGCCGTCGCTGGTGCAGGTGCGCGGCGCGATGGCGCTGGGATCCGCGGCGCGCGCGGCCTGCGCCGCGAGGCGGGTACGGTAGCGACCGAGCACCGCATCGGTGGGCCGCACGTAGACCCGGCCGTGGTCGGCGTCGAGCAGAATGTCGGTGCGCGGCGGCAGCGCCAGCAGGCGCTGGTCGTTGACGATCACCAGGGGCACCACCAGCGAGCGGGCCAGGATGGCGACGTGCGAGGTCACCCCGCCAGTGACCAGAATCACCCCTGCCACCTGCTCCGAGGACAAGCGCAGGAGCTGGGACGGAAAGAACTCCCGCGCCACCACGATGCGCCCGCGGCACTCGGGCGACTCGGCCTCGGCGTCGGCGAGGTTGTGCAGCAGACGGGTGACCACGTCGCGCACGTCGTTGGCCTTTTCGCGCACGAAGCCGATGGTGCTGGCCTGAAAGCGGCTCAGGTAGGCGTTCGCCACCGCCAGCACCGCCCGCGCAACCGGCGCGCCCTCGCCGATCAGGGTCGCGACGCCGGCGGTGAATCCGGGATCCTTCAGAATCAACAGATGGGAGGAGAAGATCAGCGACGCCACGTCGGACAGCCGTTCGCCGACCTGCGCCTGCATATCCTCCAACTGCTGCTCGGTGGCGCTCAACGCGTGGCGAAAGTCGTCCAGGGTCAGATCCGGTGGGTACTCGGCGTCGGCGAGCGAATCGTACTGGCCCTCGCGGTCCAGGCTCAGGCTGGGCCCGAGGGCCAGCCCGCCCGAGGCGACCTGCCCCTCGAACGTGGCCTCGACGTCGGGCGCCAGGTAGTCGTCGCCCTCGCTCGGCAGCGCGCTGGTGCCGAGCAGCAGGCGGGCGTTCTCGATGGTGCTGGTAAGCTGCGCCCCGACGGCGCGCAACCCCTGCACATCCATGCGCGTAAAGCGGTGGTTCTTGCGGCGCTGCACCACCAGCACGCCGATGCGGGTGATGCCGCGCGTCAGCGGAACGGCGAGAAAGGACTCGAATTCCTCTTCTTTGAGGTGCGGAATGTGCCGGTAGTACGGGCTCTCGCTGGCCACCGGCTCCTCGATGTGGCGCAGTTCCTTGAGCGCGGTGCCGGTAAGCCCCTCGCCGAGTTTGAGCCGCACGACGCCCAGCAGGTCGCGATTGAGGCCGCGGGTGGCGGTCATGGTGAGCTCGCGGTCGGACGGGTTGTACAGATAGATGGAGCACACCTCGGCGTGCATGTGCTCGGCAACCATGCGCGCCGTCCGGTCAAGGAACGTGCGCAGATCCATCGCCTCATGGAACAGCGCGCTCAGTTCGCTGATGTTGCAGATTAGGCTATAGTGCTCCACCTCGCTGATATCCGAGCACCGCGCCGCAGCCGTGCAGGCCGCATGTGGTGCTCGGGCTAATATACGCCCCCGGATAAGTATGGTGAAGCTGCACGACCAGCACCTGCACTCGCGTCACTCGGTCGACTCCAAGGCCGATCCGGTCGCCAACTGCGAACACGCCCTGGCCGCCGGACTGAGCGGCCTCACGTTCACCGAGCATTACGACATGCATCCCACCGAGCGCGGCCAGTGCCAATGGGACTACGACGCAATCGCCGCCACCATCGAGGATCTGCGCCGGCGCTTTGCGCCGCAATTGGAGGTCGGCTTCGGCATCGAGGTGGACTATCAGGCGGCGCAGAAGGAGGAGATCGTCGGCTACCTGGACCGGCACGCGTTCGACGTGGTGCTGCTCAGCGTGCATTGGTGCGGCGGCCGGCCGCTGCACCTGCCGCGGCGCTGGCAGGGGCTTACCGCCGCCGACATGCGCCGCGCCTACCTGGCCGAGTTGCGCGGCGCGGCGCAGTGGTGCGGCGAGCTGGCGGCCGACGGGCGCCGTCCGTTCGACATCGTCAGCCATCTCGACTACGTCAAGCGCTACCTGCTCAGCTACTGGGGCACCCCTTTGGAAAGGGTGGCGGGGGCGGAACTGGATCCGATCCTGGAGGCGTTCATTGCCGCCGGCGTGATACCGGAGATCAACACCGCCGGGCTGCGCCGTGACGAGGCGGCCGCCTATCCGGCATACGACGTGCTGCAGCGCTACCGCGAGCTGGGCGGGCAGTTTGTGAGCATTGGCAGCGACGCCCATCGCAGCGTCGACATCGGCCACGGTTTCGGCGCGGCGGCGGCCCGGCTCGAGGCGATCGGGTTTGCCGGCGAGGCGGTGTTCCGCGAGCGCCGGCGGCGCATCATTCGCTGGTAGCCGGCACAGCCGGGCGCGGCCTGTGGTTGCGTTGCGCGGCTCGTGGCGCGCGCAGCCGGGCTTGCGGTCGCGCAGTGTGGCTAGTGCGGCTCGTGCGGTTGCAGCGCATTGCCCAGGCGGCGGCAATTGCCCTACACTATGGCCACCCAAGGAGCAATCGAGAGTGAGCGAGACTAGCACTGACAAGACCACCTTCCGCTGGATCGGCAAGCGCCCCGTGCGCCATGACGGCGTTGACAAGGTAACCGGACGCGCCCAGTACGGCGCCGACTTCAGCCTGCCCGGCATGCTGTACGCCAAGGCGCTGCGCAGCACCTGTGCCCATGCCCGCATCAAGTCGATCGATACCGGCGCCGCGCGCGCGCTCGACGGCGTCAAGGACGTGATTACCGGCGCCGACCTGCCGGAGGTGAGCGCCGAGGGCCAGATCGAGGGCGAGGCGCCCGCCAGCGTCCGCGATACCGCCCACAACGTGATCGCCCGCCGCAAGGTGCACTACCACGGCCACACCGTGGCCGCGGTCGCCGCCACCAGCCCGGAGATTGCCGACGCTGCCTTGAAGCTGATCAAGGTCAAGTACGAACGGCTGCCGGTGGTGCTCGACGTGATGGAGGCGTGCTCGCCCGACGCGCCGCTGATCGAAGAGGGGCAGCACACCAACGGCGACCAGAACACACCGCCTTCCAACATCGCCAAGCGCAACGTGTTCGAGGGCGGCGACCTGAAGCGGGGATTCGAGGCGGCCGACGTGATCATCGAGCACGAGTTCGACAGCGCCACCGTGCACCAGGGCTACATCGAGACCCATGCCTGCCTGGCGCAGGCCAAGGAGAACGGCGAGATCATCCTGTGGGTGTCGAGCCAGGGCCACTTTTCGATCCGCGACGCCACCGCGCAAGTGCTGGCCATCGAACCGTCGCAGATCAAGGCGATTCCGGCCGAGATCGGCGGCGGCTTCGGCGGCAAGACCACCGTCTACCTGGAGCCGCTGGCGGTGCTGATGGCGCAGCGCACCGGCCAGCCGGTGAAGATGGCGATGACCCGCGACGAGGTGTTCCGCGGCACCGGACCGGCGCCCGGCAGCCATACCCGCATCCGCATGGGCGCCACTCACGACGGGCGCATCACCGCGGTGGACTGCGACCTGTGGTTCGAGGCCGGCGGCTATCCCGGTTCGGCGGTGGGCGCCGCCATGATGGCGCTGATCTCCCCCTACGACGTGGCCAACTTCCGCATCGTCGGCTACGACGTGCTGGTCAACAAGCCCAAGTCGCACGCCTACCGCGCGCCGGGCGCGCCCAACGCCGCCCATGCCAGCGAGTGCGTGATCGACGAGATCTGTGAGCAGATCGGCATGGATCCGCTGGAGTTCCGGCTCAAGAACGCGGCCAAGAAGGGCACCAAAGCGCCGTACGGCCCGGTGTTCCCGGAGATCGGCATGGTGGAGACGGTGCAGGCGGCGATGGATCACCCGCACTATCACGCGCCGCTGGGGCCCAATCAGGGGCGCGGCGTGGCATCCGGCTTCTGGATGAACGGCGGCGGCGACGCCACCGCGCATGTTGCGGTGCTGCCGGACGGCAAGGTGACGCTGGTCACCGGGCGGCCCGACATCGGCGGTGCGCGCGCCGGTCACGCCATGGTGCTGGCGGAAGAGTTGCAGATCGACGTGGCCGACGTGCGGCCGTCGATCGGCGACACCGACTCGATCGGCTACAACGGGGTCACCGGCGGCAGCAGCACCGCCTACTCCGCCGCCGTGGCGGTATACGAGGCCGCGCACAAGCTGATCGCCGATGCGAAGAGGCGGGCCGCCGAGATCTGGGAGGTCAAGGCGGATGACATCGAATGGCGCGACGGCGCCGCCCACCTGAAGGCGGGCGTGAACGGCACCGAGGGACCGCTTTCCCTGGCTGACCTGGCGTCGCGCGCGTCGCAGACCGGCGGGCCGCTGGCAGCCGACGCGGCGGTGACCGCCAAGGGCGCCGCGCCCGCGCTCGGCACCCACATCTGCGACGTGGAAGTGGACCCGGAAACCGGCAAGGTGGACGTGATCCGCTACACCGTGGCGCAGGACGCCGGGCGCGCGCTGCACAAGAGCTACGTGGAAGGCCAGATGCAGGGCGGCGCCGTGCAGGGCATCGGCTGGGCGCTGAACGAGGAATACCTGTTCGACAAGGACGGCGTGATGGAGAACGCCGGCTTCCTGGACTACCGGATGCCGGTGGCGCTCGACCTGCCGATGATCGACACGGTGGTGGTCGAGGTGCCCAACCCGCGCCATCCCTACGGCGTGCGCGGCGTGGGCGAAAACGCCATCGTGCAGCCGCTGGCCGCGGTCGCCAACGCCATCTACGACGCGGTGGGCGTGCGCCTGTACGCGGTGCCGATGTCGCCGCCCAAGGTGCTCAAGGCGCTGCAGGACGCCAGGGCCACCCGCCACGCCGCCAACGGCAACGGCAGCAGCGCTGCCGCCCAACCGGCCCGCGAACCCGAACCCGTCACCGCCCGTTAAGGTTAAGGTTTACGACTGCCGCACGCGCAGGGGACCGCTCCCCGGTCCTCTGCGCGGCCCCCGGTCACTGCTTCCAGATCCAGCCTCAAGGCGGGGTCGTTCCCGATAGCAGGGTTGGACCGGTTCACCAGTTCGTCGCTGATAGGATGGCGCCGTGCAGATGTCCCGGCTCCCAGTGGACGCTTGACTACCAGCTGCTCAGCAAACCTGCGGTCTCGGCAGCTGCCTTCGTCCAGGCTACGACTTGCTCCATCACCTCGTTGCATACGCTGCCACTGAAGTCGATGACACGACAGCGGTCAAACAGCAACCCTGCGTGAGTGGCATGCTCACGCCAGCCCAACTCACCGATCGCCTCGGTTATGAAGAACATCCGAACTGGAACGAAAACTGGCTGTTGGCGCATCCAGAGACGGCAAAACATATCGGGCTGTAGCTGAGTGAGAGGATCCTTCCAGTGTGTCCCCGTCTTGCACTGGCCAAACCCGATCAGCTTACCCTCCCTGTTGTCACGAAATGGCTTCCATACGACCACGTCTAGTTTGCCATCCTTATGTCTGTCGCCCGTCCCCGCCAGACCATCGTAGCCGAATCCCTCCTGCAGCCGCTGACAGAGGACGTTCACCTTGTCCGGGAACGCCTCGCTTCCCGAAGCTGTTCCGAACACAAAGCTCTCCGCTCGCGATCCAAAATACGCGCGCGCCGCCTCCGCTGAGAGTTTCTCGAACAATAGTGTTCCGTCGATATCGGCTTGAAGACGGTCTCTAGCCATATTCAGACGAGTGGCAAGGAGCAGATAGAGATAGACGATTGCGTATTCGTCACTCACGTCGACCCTGAGCAAACCACCCCGCTCCAAGGCAAAGGGGTAGCGGCGGCCACAAGTGCTTCGACGTTGCTCGATCTCATGGATAGCTCGCCCTACAACTTCTTCTGCTCTGTCATGCTCGGGAACACCGCCGGAGTAGTCATTTTCGTCCAGCGGAGTCAGCGCATGCGAGACATCGGAATGGGAAGTCCGCCCCGTCTTCCAACAGTGGAGCTCGAAGAAGTCGGCGAGTTCGTGCGCAGAAGCCCCCGGAGCCGGCAGTGTGGGCCACTTGAACATCGGCCGTGCTACGAGTCGCGTGACCGCTTCCGCGGACTACTCTTTCGTTCCATCTCGCTATAGAGGTCATATGCAAGGTCTGCCACGTTGTCAGCGATACTGAGCAGATTCCTGGAACCGGAGTAACCGGTGGTAAGCAAGCTGCGCGCTTTCTCCAGGCTTCTCTTCGATTCGAGCAAAGCCTCTTCGAATACGTTCGATGCTGGACGACTTATCTCGTAGGCGACGGAGAGCGGCAGCCCACTGCGCAGAGCAGCTACGGCCTCAGGATCGGTCACCACCGCATCGAGTTGTCGAAGGTGTGGGTTCTGCGACTCGATCACGGGTGCCCGGTTCTCTCTCTTGCTGCCATACATCCAGTGAAGAAGCTCGCCCAGTTCCGCTGCTTTTTCGCCTGGGACCGGTTGCTCTGACTCTTCATCCTCGGACTCCAGAGTGATGAAGGAGCTTATTCCGTCGTAGGGAAGGCCGATATAGAGATGTGAGAAAGAGAAGTGGTTTCGATATCGATCTTCTCGATCGAATACCTTCAGCTTCTCGGCCTGCTCCAGGATCATCAGCGCGCGGTAGAGCCGCTGCACCGTACGGTGGGTGTCGCCGATCTGCTGTGCTATGTCGTCGAGTGGCACTTCGTACTTCCTATGCACGTCGGCGATGTAGCGAGACTTGGCGTAGCTGCCCCACTTGGCTGGCCCGTTGACATGTTTAAACCCGAGATGACGCCAAGAGTCTTGGCGCGTGCCGACCAACACTGGCAACTCGTGCAGTGAGTCCCGGACCTCAACTGATAGTTTGGGGATAGTCACATACCCGGAGTCGACGATGCCGGGCTCAAGCAGAATGCGCACCGCCGCCAAACGGCGGTTCCCTTCAATGACGATATTCTTGCGCGCCTCCTCGGCAACCAATAGTGCTTCGTAAGGGAAGAACCCGCTGGCAGCGATTGACAACACCAACTCATGCACGTCCATGACGTTCCACAGGAGCTGGATCATCTCTTCGTCCGTTGTCTTGCTCGTGACGTCAAACTCGACGAGACGCGGATTATGGCGATCGAACGCAAGGTCGATGGTCCGCATTTGGGTTACAGATTCGGTACTCAATCGTCCCTCCCTCCTTTGCCGAAGAGCCGATCACGGGTGATGACCAGCTCGGTACGCTCGTGGTGATGGGCCGTGCGCATCGACACACGGACGGCATGGAAGCTGAATCGTTGGATCAGTTCGGTGATCTCCGGAGATGCGTCGTAAGTCATCAGCACATTGGCACCGTGGTCGGCGAGCGTCTTGAACAAGCTCTCGTGGTCGAGTTCGTTGTACGTGTACAGCCGCCTACCGGCATAGCGGCCGCCTGCGGTATACGGTGGATCCACGAAAACTGCCGCATCCGCCCCATTACAGCCTAACAGATCATTGAGTATCGCGGTACTGTCCCGTTCCTGGAACTCGATGCGGTCCGCGTGCTGACCTATCGCCTCAAGGCGGGACGCAAGCGTATCCGGGTACCAACGTGAAGCAATTCCCTTGTCGTCTTCTCCCCTGCGGATTGAAGCGGCGCCGGCGGCGAGGATGCCGCCGCGGCGGGTACGGTTGAGCACGAGAGTACGGAAACCGCGCGCAACGATCAGCTCCGGTGAGTCCGTCCCAGGGGCCGACGGACAAGGCGACTCCAGTTGTCCGGCTGTTTGGCGTCCTGGGTCCGCCACCGCGGCTTCGGGTGCGCCCGCCCGCGCCACGGCATCACCTGTAGCCCGTGGGGCGAGTTGTGCTAATTGTGCTAAGCCGACATCGCGCGGGTCTACCTGTTCGAACTCCAGGATCGACTCGGGACCAGGACAGAATGCTCTCACACGCTCGGCCAGTTCAGCGCCATGCTGGAGAGCGGCCCGCCAGAACGCGGCCACATCGGGATCGCGTTCGATGAGAATCGCACGGTCGACCAACTTGTCCATTACCGCAGTCAGGGAAACAATCGCGCCGCCAGCGAATGGCTCGATCAAAATCTCCGGGTTGCTCTTGGATAGCCACTCCTTGATGTGCGGGATCAACCAAGTCTTGCCACCCGGGTAACGCAAGGGACTATACAGGTCCACCTGAGAGACGTTCGCGGCTTTGATACTGCTCTCGGGAAACTGGGAGGGGTCGTCCGAGACAGGTGGCGGCTGCGCCTGCGGTGGGGGCCCTTTAGTGGCGGATGGAGCCATCGGAGTTGCGGGGGGCGACGGGGCGGCGGGGGTGAAACGGGAAGCGGGCGGCGGCGGACTCGTTGATCTCGATGCCGATGCCGGGGCGGTCGGGGAGCTGGAGGTAGCCGCCGACCACCTGCGGAATGGCATCGACGATTTCGCAGGCGGCGCCGTGCGGCAGGTTGGCCTCCTGGATGTAGTAGTTGGGGATGGCGGCGGCGAGTTGGGCGAAGGCGCAGGTGTTGACCGGGCTGCCCATCAGGTGCGGGAACAGGCGGACGAAGCTGGCCTCGGCCAGGGCGGCGATCTTCTTGACTCCGGTGATGCCGCCAGCGAGCGACAGGTCGGCGCGGATGAAGGCGGCGATGCGGCGCCCGATCAGCTCGGCGAACTGGAACAGGCTGTAGCTGCGTTCGCCGGCGGCGATTGGCAGGTCGACGTGGCGGGCGACGTATTCCAGGGCGTCCTCGCTCTCCGGCGGCAGCGGGTCCTCGTAGTAGCTGAGCCGGAACGGGGCGAGCTCGCGGGCCAGGGTGATCGCCTCGTCGGGGGTGAGGTTGCGGTGGATCTCGACGCCCAGGTCGGCGCGGTCGCCGACGGCATCGCGAATGGCGCCGACGATCGCCACCGCCTCCCCGATCACCGCGCTCGCGGTCTCCATGCGCTCCCAGCCGGCGAAGAACGGCTGCGTGCGCAGCGCCGTGAATCCGCGCTCGACCAGTTCGCGCGCGTGGTCGGCGCGTGCCTCGACGCTGTCGCCGGTGACGTTCTCGAACACCTTGATGCGATCGCGGCAACGGCCGCCGAGCAGGCGGTGCACCGGCATGCCCGCCGCCTTGCCGGCGATGTCCCACAGCGCCACGTCGATGGCGCTGAGCGCCGCGCTGGCGGTCGAACCCATGAAGTGGGTGGCGCGCGACACGGCCTGGTGGTGATGCTCGATCAGGGCGGGATCCTTGCCGACGAAGTACTCGGCGAGCGACTCGATCTCCCGCGCCACCACCTGGTGGCGGGCCCACAGTCCCGCTTCACCGTTGCCGGTCAGGCCGGCGTCGGTGGTCACCCGTACCAGCAGGTAGCGGTCGGTCAGGATCGGCTTGACGGCAGTGATGCGCATCTCGCAGGCCTCCGCGGCGCCCATTCAGTGGATCGCCACGCCGGCTTCGGCGGCGATGCGCTGCACGTTGGCCACCGCGGCGGGGATGCGCTCGTCGGGGAGATGCTCGACCAGCAGGTAGCGGTCCGGCGCCAGCGCCTCCCAGCGCCGTACCGCGGTGTGCAGATCCAGACAGCCCTCGCCTGGCAGCGCCTCGTTCAGGTGCACCACAAAGCCATCCGCGGTGGCCAGGTCCTTGATGTGGCCGACTGGGGCGATCGGTCCCATCAGGTCGAAGATGTGGTTGATACGCGCCGTGCTGTCGTAGGCCTGCTCCAGCGACTGGAAGTGGTTGACGAAATCCATCACCACGCCGAGGCGCGACGAGCCCACGGCCTCGATCACTTGCCGGTTGATCTCCGGCGAGCCGAGAATGGCCAGGTTGTGCGTCTCCACCACCACCGTGGTCGCGGCGGACTCGGCGGCGGCCGCGACCCTGCGCAGTTCGCTGATCAGGGTTTCCAGGCGGCCCGGTTCGTGGTTGCGCGGCGACGGGCTGTAGGAGCCGGTGGGACTGAGGCTGCCGGTACGGATCAGCACCAACCCGGCGTCCAGCCCTCCCGCAACCTCGAGGCCGCGCGCGATCTTGGCCTGAATGGCGGCGCGCACGGCCGGATCGGAGTCGAACAGGCACTCGCCGTAGCCGACGCCCACCTGCGCCAGCCCCAGCCCGGCATCCCGATAGCGCTGCCGGCAGGCGCGCAGGTCGCTGTCGGTGATGGCGGCCAGCACGGGGCCGGGGACGTGGAAACAGGCCGCCGACACGCCCAGGGCGGCCACCTGCTGCAATTGCTCGCCGGTGATCGAGCGCGGGTCACCCGGCACCATGCCGACTACGCCGAGCCGCATCGCCGCACCCTGGCCCGAAGATGTCGGCCAGCAAGGGAGCCCTGCGCATCGGTTTTCCTCGCCTTCGTGGTCACGGAGTGGCCCCGCCCCCGCAGTCGAGTTCGGCCAGGTAGGCGCGCATCTGCCGCACATACTGCGGGAAGCCGATCTCCGGCTCAGGCAGGTAGGCCTTCCACGCCTTCTCCCACTCCAGCGTCAGGTAGCCGTCGTAGCCGCCGTCCTTGAGCACGCGCAGCGCGTCGCGCACCGGCACGTCGCCGTCGCCGAGCAGGCAGTAGCGGTAGCCCTCTCCCTCGCCGTCGGTCACGAACGAGTCCTTGAAGTGGGTGTCCACGACATAGGCGCCGACGTTCTCCCAGCACTGCGCCGGGGTCTGGCCGAACATGCGCCACGGGTGATGCACGTCCCACTGCACCTTCATGAACGGGTGATCCACCCGCGCCACGATGTCCCTGACCAGGAACGAGTCGACGAAGCCGTCGTGGGTCTCGATCGCCGCCGCCACGCCGACCGTGGCGCCATATTCGGCTACGGTGCGCAGACTCTCGGCCACCCAGCCGTACGCCTCCTGTGGATCCACATCCGGTGCGATGTTACCGCCGTACAAGCGAATCTTGTCAGCGCCCATCGCCCGCGCCAGGTCCATGTTCGCCTTGGCCGCGTCGATATTGGCCTGCCGGTCGGCGGCCGCGGCGGACGAGAACCGGCAGCCGGTCATCAGCATCATGACTTCCTGGCCGGCGTCGCGCGCCATGCGTAGCGTCTCGGCGCGGCGGGCGGGCTGCAGTTCCGGCACCTTGAGCAGGTCCATCTCCCCCATTACGCCGCGAATCTCGAAGCCGTCGAAGCCATACTCGCGCGCCCGCGCCACGATGGTCGGATAGGGCCAGCTCGGACAGCCGAGCGTGGAAAAGCCGAGTTTCATCTTGCTCATGATCGCTGTTCCTCCATGAACGCATCCACGTCCGGGCGGCTGCGGTAGGCCGGCAGGGTGGCGAGCGTGGTGCAGCATAGCGCGGCGGCGGCGTTGGCGAAACGGGCCGCCTCGCGCAGCGGGCGGCCCTCGGCCAGTGCCACTGCCAGGGCGGCGTTGAAGGCGTCGCCGGCGCCGGTGGTGTCGACCACTGCCGGGACCGCGAAGCCGGGCACGTGCTCGCTGCCATCGGCGGTGACGCACAGGCAGCCGCGCTCGCCGAGGGTGAGCAGCGCGGCGCCGCAGCCGCGCTCCAGCAGGCGGCGGCCCAGGGCTTCCTCGTCGGCGCGCTCGTCCGGCGCCATGCCCAGGCACACGCGCGCCTCGGTCTCGTTCGGCGTAATCACCGACACGCTCGCCAGGTCGTGCGCCGACAGGTCCTGGGCAGGCGCGGGGTTGAGGATGGTGGTGCAACCGGCGTCGCGGCCGCGCTGCATGCCGCGCATGGCGGTGGCGAGCGGGATCTCGAGTTGGGTAAGCACGGTTGCCGGGGGCCGCATCGCGCTGTGCGCCTGATCCACGTCGGCGGCCGAGAACTGCGCATTGGCGCCGCTGTCGATGGCGATCATGTTGTGGCCGCCGGGTCCGAGCAATATGAAGCCGACGCCGGTGGCGATGCCCTGCTGCAGGTGCAGGTGATCGGTGTCCACCCCCTCGCCGGTCAGCATGGCGCGGAACGCCTGTCCGCGCGCGTCGTCGCCGACCCGGCCCACGAACGCGCAGCGTGCACCGAGGCGGGCGGCCTGCACCGCCATGTTGGAGCCCTTGCCGCCGTGGGTCTCGAAGTAGCCGCCGCCGTTCACCGTCTCGCCGACGGCGGGAAAGCGCTCCACCTCGATCACCAGCGCCACCAGGTAGCTGCCGATCACCACCACCGCCGCCGGCTCGCGCGCCGGCTCGGGCTGCGCGCTCACCGCATCACCCCTTGATCCATCGCCTACTCGTCGTTGACGCAGCGGAAGCCGATGGTGGCGCAGCGGTCCAGGCCGGGGTACATCAGCAGCACCTTCTCGTGGCAGTCGTTGGGTTGCGCGCCGCTGGCCTGGTACCACTTGCTGCCCACCACGATCAGGTGGCTGCCGCCGCGCACGATGGCGTAACGGGTGTGGCCGTCGTCGCGCTCGCTCTCGGTCCACTCCCACACGTTGCCGCTCAGGTCCAGGCAGCCGTACGGGCTCGCACCATCGCGAAAGCGGTCGACCGGCGTGGTGTCGCTGCCGGCGCCGTTGCAGCATGCGGGGTCGAACAGATCCCCCCACGGCCACAGGTCGCGGCCGGCGGCGTGGTGCCACTCCGACTCGGTGGGCAGCCGCTTGCCGGCCCAGCGCGCGTAGGCGCGGGCATCGTCCAGGTCCATCCACACCACCGGGTGGTGCTCCTTGCCTGCGGGAATCTGCCACTCCCAGGGCGCCTCCGCCGCGTCGCCACGCTGCCAGTGGCGCAGGAAGTTGTGCAGCTCGGACGGACGGTAGCGCGCGTCCTGCAGGAACGCCCGATACTGGGCGTTGGTCACTTCGGTGCGGTCGATCCAACAGGGCGGCAGCTCCAGCACCTGCGGCGGATGGTAGGTGCTGCGGTGCTCGGCCTGGCTGCCGTAGCACGCCCCCTCCATCACCGCGGCCACGTTGTGGCGCACCTGCATCTGCAGCGGCCCGCCCGGCAGCCGGCACATGCCGGGCGGCTCGCTGCCGGGCGCCACCGACGGCGACGGCGTTACCGGGCGCGGCTGGTGGTCCGCCACCGTGACCCGGTCGCGGTACGCGCGGCCGCGCACGGTGCCGGCCGGATGCGCTTGCGCTGCCGCCGATATCGCAGTGCCGCCGGGCGTGCCGCCACGCGCGTTGCCAGTGCCTGCCTCCCGGGCCTCGGCGGCCGCGGCGGCGGGCGGAAAGCGCACCGCCACCCCCTCCGGCGCCGACACGATACAACTGGCCGATTCCGGCGCCATCGACAGCGGCAGGGTCACGTACTCACCCGTGCCGTCGGACGCCGCCGCCGTAAGCTCGCGGCCGTTCCAGATGTCGTGGTGGCGTAGCGCGCCGCCGGCCGCGTCGCGGGCGGCAACGCGCAGCAGCGGTCCGTCGACGGATGCCCCGGATGCGTTGAACAGGGTGTGCACCACGGTCGGTCCGTCCTGCCAGCGATGCGCGTATACGCCGTCGGCCAGGGTCGCCACGTAGGGCTGCCAGTCCATGTCCTGGAACATGCCGGCATGCTCGCGCAGAATCCAGGTGCAGCGGCGCAGCAGGGCGCGGTCCGCCTCCGACCACGGGTTCCACCAGCCGAAGATGTTCTCCCACACCACGTGTCCGCAGCCGTGAAAGAACGCCTTCTGCACGACCTCACCGCGATCGAGCGCGGTGCGGTCGATGGCGCGAAACGAAAAGCGCGGCTCCAGCCAGCGGATGGTGAGCAGGCCGGGCGGCGCGACCGCGCGCCGCTGCAGCCAACTGCCGGCGACCGAAGACAGCGCCGACACCGGCGGCACGCCCTCCGGGTTGAACAGAACGGCTGGGTTGGCGCGCTCCAGGTGCTCGCGGAAGCCGGGTTGATCCATGGTCATGGTGTCCAGAAACACGCCGTCGGCGCCGATCGCCGCGATGATGCCGGCCAGCGCCTCGCCGTCGCTGTGCCCGTCCGGCTCGCGCCCGGTGCCGACGTCCCACGGGTTGTAGTTCACGAACACGCGCACGCCGCGGTCGTGGGCGCGCCGTACCAGGTCGCGCAGCCCCGGCAGGCCGCCCGGCATGTCGCGGTACAGGTCGAACTGGTTGCGGCCGTCGATCCCCAGGCGCGGATAGGACTGCCACAGCAGCACGAAGTCGTAGCCGCCGAACTCGCGCTCGCCATCGTCCAGGATCTCCTCGATCCGATAGCGGCGGGCAACGCGGTCGTAGAACGAGGTGTCGTACATGAACAGGAACGCTTCCAGGCAGGCGCCGCGGTACCAGGCCAGGTCGTCGCGCTCGAACAGTCTGCCGTCGAGCTCCTTGCGCAACTCCGCCCGGCGCTCCTCCAGCGCCCGCGCCGCCGCCGCGTCACGTCCGACCAGCGCGGCCCCATCGTTGGACCACTCGTGAAGATCAATCACCACGCCCCCAGCATGCCACGAAACCGCCGCTCCTGGAACGCCGCAGGCAACCGGGGTAGAATACCTCCGTGGACGACAGTCCGAGCCGATCACTCGTTGCACAAGAGCGGATCGGATGTAACGGTCACGCGTTTGAGCCATCATGAACGCTACGCTGATAGAATTTGAAGTTACCTCAAAGGTGCCGATCGATCGGCTACGGCTGGATCGGCGGAACCCGCGACTGATCGGCCAGGACGACGACGCCTCGGACGTACCGATCATTGCGCGGCTCTACCGTGAGGCCGAGATCAGCGAGTTGCTACAGTCGGTTTCCACCAACGGTTACCTCGATATTGAGCCGCTGATCGTGATGCAGGACCCCGACCGCCCCTGCCTTATCGTACTGGAAGGTAATCGGCGAGTTGCCACACTCCGTCTTCTGCGTGAGCCAGCTCTACTCGATGAGATTTGGAGGTCGCAGCGGCTCCGTATCAGGGTGCCTCCAGTTGACGACTCCCTGCGTAACACCTTCGATGCAGTGTCAGTGTACCCCGTGCCCAATCGTGAGCGAGCTCGATCATTCATCGGATTCAAGCATATCAACGGTCCAGCCAAGTGGGACGCGTACGCCAAGGCAAGATTCGCCGCCGACTGGTACAAGTCGGGACGACCGGACGGTGTCAGCCTTGAGGCAATTGCCAGCTCGATTGGTGATCGCCACGACACGATCAAGAGAATGGTGTCAGCGATCTACGTTCTGGAGCAAGCTGAAAGAGAAGATCTATTTTGCACTCGCGATCGCAATACCAGGAAGTTCAACTTCTCCCACCTCTACACCGCTTTGTCTCGCTCACAATACATGGACTATCTTGGCCTTGGAAAAACGTGGGAGCGAAACGATCCTGAACCTGCACCGGTCCCTGTTGAACGTCTCGACGAGCTTCGAAAGATGCTCGTTTGGATCTACGGATCGAAGTCGACTGACGAATTGTCTGTCGTACGATCTCAGAACCCCGACATCATGAATCTCGGCGAGGTGCTTGTACACACCGAAGCTCGCAATTTGCTTGAAACGACACACAATCTCGATCAAGCACACGAGACCACTGAGGCGATCGACAAGAAGTTTACCGGATCGCTGTTTCGTGCGCGAGATGCCGTTAGGGAGGCCGCGGCATCGCTACGCGCATATGATGGACGGGATAAATCGTTGCTTGATGTCGCCGAGGATGTCAAGGTGCAATCGGATAGTGTGCATGCCAGCATGGAGAGAACATATCGCCGAGCGACTGTTCCTGAATGACGCCTCATCTCTACGTAGCAGGTGTCGAAGGCGCCGCTTCTCACGCCTGGCCAAGCGAAGGTGCTGGCGGTGCTGCGTGGTCTGGACATGCCGGCAGATGGCGAGCTGATGCCGGGGTGCGGTACGTCTTGCCAATCAGACTCCGTCGAGTGGACGATTCGGCATGACCGGTATCAGACTGGCACTGATCGGCGCACCTCTGACGGGATGTGCAGCGGTTCAAACGGCAGGGCCGGAAAGCGTCGGTAGCTGATCCCACGTCCTACCGTCCAACGTGCGCCCTGTTTTCTTCTTGAACACGCCGCCCCACTGCTTGAAGAAGAATGGCACACTACAGCGCACGCAGTTGTCCCGGATGTCGCGCACCCATTCGGCCTCCATCGGGCGTGCGCCGGGGCCGGACTCACCTCCTGCTATCACCCAGTCGATGCCGTGCAGCGGTATTCTGTGTAGTGGTCCGAGCAGAGGCTCAAGCGACAAAAACCGCGTACGGGCGCTGGTTTCCCGCAGTTTCTCGAGCCGGCCCAGCCATCGCTCGGATTCGATACTCGTGCCTAGCCAAATGTTCGGCGTCCAAGATAGCCGACTATTGAGCATGACCGCGCGGCTTGGTCGCTTGGTGAGCACCTGGAAGGTGTGTTGTGACGCACGGTTCATGACTTCGAACACAGCTTCGATAAACGCCGCCGGTACCGCGTCGTGAAACAAGTCCGACATGGAGTTGACGAATACGAGTCGAGGCTTCCGCCAAGTCAGCGGCTCACCAATTGTGTTCTTGTGAACAGCGACCTCGAACCCCTCTTGGTATTTCTCCAACCCCATTGCCTGCAAACGGTTAGCCATCCGTTCCGCGTAGCAGAACTTGCACCCATCGCTGATCTTCGTGCAACCGGTCACCGGATTCCAGGTAACCTCGGTCCACTCTATTGTAGAGTGCGACACGGTTACATCTTCTCCACAATGTGTTGCGTAATGCGCTTGGCCAGTATGATGGCTTTCGGACTGTCGCTACCAACGCAGAATATCATTTCAAAGAGTGCAGCCCCTTCGAGTTCTTGAGAGTCCGGGAGCTTGGAGAGAAATCTGTCGCAAGATAGTACGGATCGAGAAACACGACACCACGCCACTCCCTCCAATTCTGCTTCAGAGCCTTCAGGAATTCATTCGTATTCAGCTCGGGTCTCCGCCAGTTGATGTTGCATCACTTTTATTCCGCCAGTCGGCATTGCCGGCAAGTATACCAAGTCTCTTGCTGTTCCGTATCCACACTGTCAGCGATCGAACCGAGCACTACCGTCCGTTGCCCTGAGACCGATCGCGCTCCAGACGGCTGACTCGCGGCGGCCAGGAGGCCAGGAGCCGGAATCTGGACCGCCGATTGCTCGTTGTGCGATGCTCAGGGGGCTGACCCGAGGGAGATGCCTGTGTCCACTGCTACCGTCGCGAGCGAGGCGACCGTTACTATCGAATCCCTGCTGTCCGCGTACCGGGAGCAGAACGAGGCTTCCTGCCGGTTGTTCCGGCGGGCGCAGTCGGTGTTGCCGGGTGGGAATACGCGCACCGGGGTGTTTGTGGATCCGTTTCCTCTGTACGTCGATCGTGCGGAGGGGGTGGAGCTGGTCGATGTTGACGGCAACCGGCGTATCGACTTCGTCAACAACGCCAGCGCGCTGATCCTGGGGCATGCCCATCCCGCGGTAGCCGGCGCCATCGCCGAGCGCGCGGCACGCGGCACCGCGTACTTCGCGCCGTGCCCGCTGGAGGTGGCACTCGCGGAGCTGCTCGCCGGGCGCATCCCGTCGCTGGAACGGCTGCGCTTCTGCAGTTCGGGGACGGAGGCGGTGCTCGGCGCACTGCGGGCGGCGCGCGCCTTTACCGAGAGGCCGATGATCGCCAAGTTCGAGGGCGCCTATCACGGCATCGACGACCCGGCGCTGATCAGCTACCTGCCGCCGCTCGGGCCGGAGCTGGGACCGGCGCAACGGCCGCTCCCGGTGGCTGCCTCCGCGGGGCTGGCGCCGGGCACCGCCGAGCACGTCCTGGTGCTGCCGTTCAACGACAGCGAGGCGTGCGCCGCGCTGATCCGCGAGCACGCCGAACGGCTGGCCGCGGTGATCGTGGACCCCCTGTCCACCGCCGCCGGCATGACCCTGCCGGCGCCCGGCTTCCTGGACACCCTGCGCCGCGTCACCCGCGAATCGGGGATCGTACTGATCTTCGACGAGGTGGTGAGCTTCCGCGCCGGCCGCGGCGGCACGCAGGGCGTGTACGGCATCCGACCCGACCTCACCTGTCTGGCAAAGGTGGTGGCCGGCGGCACTCCGGGTGGCGCATTCGGCGGGCGCGCCGACATCATGGCGCTGTACGATCCCAGCGGCGGCGGTCCCGCAATCCCCCAGTCGGGCACCTACAACGGCAACCCGATCGTGATGGCGGCCGGCCTGGCAACCCTGCGCACCATGACCGACGCCGCCTACCGCGCCATCCACGAACGCACTGCCCGGCTCGGTGACGGGCTGCGCCAAGTGTTTGCCGACGCGGCCGTGCCGGGATGCGTGGTCACCGCCGGGTCGCTGTTTCAGCTCTACTTCCTTCCGGAAGCGCCGCGCAATTACCGCGAGGCGGCGCAGGACGACGGCGCGCGGCAACGCTGGCTTTACTTCTGGCTGATGAACCACGACATCGTAACCCGGCGCGGCGGCAACGTGTCGCTGCCGATGACCGACCGCCACGTCGACCGCCTGCTGGAAGAGGTCGGGAAGGCGCTACGCCACCTGCCGCGTTGAACCGGTAGTCACCGACAGCCGGTGCGGTCACTCCGTAATCTTCAATGCGACGACTGTCGCCGTGCCGGCTTCGCCTGCTGGCCAGAGTTTCGGAGCAACTCCTGCATGGTTCCCTCACCGGTAGCATCATTCGAGATGGCAGCCGCAGAGCGGCGCCGGCGCGCTGTTCCTGCTGCCGCCGTTGGGCCGGCGCGGCCGGCGCCGATTGCGCGCGTGGTGCATGACCTGGATCGGCTACACTGCCTGCAGCGTCGCCCGACACTTCGGCTGGCTTGCCGGTGCCACCGCGTCCCGCACCGCTGCTCCGTGAACGGGAACGGTCAGCCGTTGCGATTCCCGGTAACGGAATGTGCGGGGCGCCGCCTGAAGGCGCCATCGCAGTGAGTATTACTCGCACCCTGTTCGGCGAGGTTGACGGCCAACCCATCGAGCGCTACTGCATGCGTAACCGCAGCGGCACCAGCGCCGCGGTGCTGACTCTCGGGGCCAACCTGCACTCGGTGCGCACCCGCGGGCGGGAGGGCTGCGACGAAATCACCCTCGCCTACGACGACGTGGCCGGCTATCTGGCCCCGGACAGCCCCTACTTCGGCGCCACCGCGGGCCGGGTCGCCAACCGTATCGCGGGCGGCGCCTTCTCCCTGGACGGCACCCGCTACCGGCTGGCCTGCAATCACGGCGCCTTGCACCTGCACGGCGGTGAGGTGGGTTTCGACCGCCGCATCTGGCAGGCTGCCGCCCATGAAGGCGACGGCGAGGACAGCGTGATGCTGCGCTACGTCAGCCCGCACGGTGAGGAGGGCTACCCCGGCACGTTGACCGTCGGGGTCAGCTACCGGCTCAGCGATAACGATGAACTGGCGATCGACCTGAGCGCCGCCACCGACGCACCCACCATCGTCAATCTGACCAACCACACCTACTGGAACCTGGCCGGCGCCGGCAGTGGCAGCATCGAGGAGCACGAGTTGCAACTGCACTGCGCGCAGGTGCTGGAGAAGGATGCCGATGCGCTGCCCACCGGCGCCATCGTCCCGGTGCGCGGCACGCCGTTCGACTTCACCAGCCCGCGCCGCATCGGCGAGCGCATCGACGAGGCAGGCGGCTACGATCACTGCCTGGTGATCGACGGCGCGCCCGGCACCCTGCGCACCTTCGCCCGCCTGCGCTGCCCCGCCACGGGCCGGGAGATGGAAGTGGCGACCACGCAGCCCGGCGTGCAGCTCTACAGCGCCGAGTTCCTGACCCGCACCGCCGGGGCCGGCGGCCGCACCTTCGACCGGCGCGGCGGCCTGTGCCTGGAGACGCAGCACTTCCCCGACAGCGTGCACCACCGCCACTTCCCCTCCACCGTGCTGCGCCCCGGCGCCGCCTACCGCCACCGCACCGTGCACCGCTTCCGCACCACCGCGTAGCAGCCCGTGGCGGACCCAGCGCCGCACCGAGAATGCGCCCGGAGGCGGCGCAGACTGCCTACCCGCGGACCTGAAGTTCCGCGTTACGTAACGGCGTGAGCAAGGGCGCCGCATCGATACCGGCAAACGCCACCGTGGAATGATTGGCAAACCACGTCAGCCGATCGCCAGCCGGATTCCAGTGCCGGCCGATGATGGTGCGCCGCCCGTCGATGCAGACGTCGACGATGTCGCTGCTCATGATCACTTCGACCGCAATCGGGCGGTCGAGGCCGGCGACGTCGGTGATCACCGCATCGGAAACCGTGCCGTCGGGCTGCACGTGGGTGGTGCTGAGCGTCACCGTCCCGGCATGCGGGTGCAGGCTCAACACTCCGGCGCGCGCCGCAAGCCGTTCCGAACCGCCGCCACCGCAGCGCAACGCCACGCCGAAACTGCTGGATGGGCCGAGCGTCGCGGGGTCCGGAGCCACCGTGAAGCGCAGCCGCGCGTTGGCCGGCATCCCGCCGTGCATCGCGGCCTGGGCGCCGCCGGTCGCGTCCAGGGTGACGGCCGACCTGCCGCCGGAGGCGCCGCCGGTAAGCGGCCGAAAGTGCAGATTCGCGGGCGGTCCGGTTGCGGGCACCATCTCCGGCGGGAAACGGGTACCGAGGATCCCGTCGCGGTGCTGGATGAGTTCCCGGAACACGACGTTGCCGCCCCAGCCGCGGTCAGCCAGAAAGCCCGCACAGATGCGTCGTCCGGGCGGGAACGGCGCGGTCTTCGGCACCGTGGGTATGTCCAGCCGGACCGGGCGATGCTGCCGCCACGGTCCGAACGGTTGCCGCGAAACCCACACCCCGCCACGGTCGTCGAACCCGGCGAACAGGTAGTACCAGCCGTTCCACTCGAACAGGTGCGGGCAGATGTCGATGTTGTACTCGTCGCGCGCGGTCACCAGCACCGGTTCGGCCACGCGCGTCCAGTTGCGCAGGTCGCGCGAGGTCCATCTGACGACGGCCACCTCGCGCCCGGTGTAGCCGTCGGTGGTGAGCAGGTGGTACGTCCCGGTGGTGACATCGTGAAAGATGTCGCAGTCGTAGCCGGGCAGCGCCGGGTGCGGCGGCTGTGCGGTGAAGTAGACGCCATCGGTGCTGGTGGCGAGTTGTACCCCGCCGCACGGCTGCTCGGGGAGCAGGCTCGGGCCCTTCTGGTAGGTGAACCATGTGCCCTCGTGGAGTGCGAAAGAGCCGGTGCCCCACCAGCTCTGCCATTGCTCGGATATCGGCACGGCGATCGGATGCTGGCGCCAGCGGCGCAGGTCGCGGGTGGACGCGTGCCAGATTTGCAGGCCGCCGTGACCGCTCTGCCACTTGCCGTGATGGTTGCGCCGCACCACCAGGTAGTACAGGTGGAACGTCTGGCCGTCGAAGAACGGCATGCAGTCGCCGGCGCGGGCGTTGTGACCGGGCGGTCGCCAGTACTGGAGCTGTTCGCCGGCGGTGCCGAGTATCTCGCCCCGGCGGCGCGCTACCTCGCTTGCGCCGCCGCTCAGTGCGGTGACTTCGCCGTCGGAGAGGGCGCGGTCCCACAGCGCGACGTGGTCCACCAGGCCGTGGAAGCCGGCGCGGATGCCGTCCGCGGTGGCGGCGGCGCCGATCAGCAGCGGAGCGGTACTCGGGCGGGTGGTGCCGACCGGGAACTCCTCGTCCACCAGCACGCCGTCGACGAACAGCTCCAGCCTGGGGCCGGTGAAGCGCACCACGACGTCGTGCCAACCGTGCGCCCCGACGTGGGCCACCGGCACGTTGACCTTCATGATGCCATTGCGCGCCTCGCCCAGGAGCGGCTCACCGCATCCCTGCTTCTCCAGAGCGGCTACGATGCCGGCGTGCGGCGTGGTCCCCCAGGTGAACTCCAGCAGTGCGGTGCTGCCGCTGACCGCCAGCGGCCCGCCGGGCGTGCCGAACAGGTCACGGTAGGGGGTATGGTGCGCGTTCTCCCCGTGCCGGATGGTAAACGGCTTGGCGGCGCCGTCCGTACCCTCCAGGAAGAAACTCACCGTATCGTCGGCGCCGTAACTGCCGAACAGAGGAGCGTGCCAGGTGCCGTCACGGTCGCACAGTCGCATGCACAGGCTCATCCCGGCGCCGGTAAGGCGGGGTAGCCCGGCCAGCGGGATCTCCAGGTAGCCGCCGGCAAAGCAGGCGGCGCGCCCATCGCCCCCGCGCCTTCGCGAAGCATCCGCGTCGGCGGGCGACAGCTCTGCGCCGAGCGTCACCGCGCCGTGGACCAGCAACTCGCCCGCACCGCGCGCCGGCCGCCGGTCGGCCAAGTGCCACACCGCGGCGGCAGCGTCGACAGGGGCAGCGACGTTCATACTCTTCATTCCCCGCCGGCCTCGATCCAAGCATGATGGAGGCGATTGCCGGTCTGCTGCAATCGGTCTGGGCGAGACCGGCGAGACCGGCGAGACCGAGGCGTCGAGACGTCCGTCCGCTCGGTTTTACCGGTCGCGGCCATGGAGTTCCTGATTTCGCTGCCGATCACCATGGTGTGGATGGCGCTGGCGGCGGCGCTGCCGCCGCAATGGAGTACGATACGGGTCTACTTCGTGGTGACGTGGTGACGGTGGTGACGCGGGCGGCGTGACCGAGCGCGCCGCGCCGTGGCACCATGGCTGTCATGAGTAGCCGGCCCAACATTCTGTTGCTGTTTTCGGACCAGCACCACGCCAAGGTGCTCGGACACAAGGGACACCCCGACGTGCACACCCCGCACCTCGACCGCCTTGCCGCCGAGGGGGTGCGCTTCGACAACGCCATCACCCAGAACCCGATCTGCACGCCGAGCCGCACCTGCTGGCTGTCGGGGCAGTACTGCCACAACCACGGCTACTACGGCCTGAGCGGTCCCAACCCCGGCGGCCTGCCCACCCTGTTCGGCCACCTGCGCCGGCACGGC
Source organism: Spirochaetia bacterium (assembly GCA_965262935.1). GTDB lineage: Bacteria > Spirochaetota > Spirochaetia > SZUA-6 > Bin103 > Bin103. The sequence continues at coordinate 6,579,650 of OZ253572.1, forward strand.
TACCGCACCGGCGCGGTCGGCAAGATCCACTGCCCGGAGTACTGGGTGGAGGACGACGTGGACTTCTTCCTGGAGACCTGCGGCAGCAGCATCGGCGGGCGCTCGGCGGCGTACGCCGACTATCTGGCCGAGCGCGGCCTCACCGACCTGGAGGACCACGGCGCGATGCGGGAGTTCGGCGCCGCCGGCCGGCAGACCTGCGACGCGCGCCCGAGCAAAGTGAGCTACGAGGATGGCCAGGAGGGCTACCTGACGCGCGCCGGCATCGACTTCATGCGCCGCTGTGCGGATGCGGGACAGCCGTTCTTCCTGCAGGCCAATTTTCCCAAGCCGCACCAGTGCTACACGCCGGCGCAACCGTTCTGGGACTTGTACCACGACGATGCGCTCACCCTGCCGCCCAACACCGACCACGACCTGCACGGCAAGGCGCCGCACCTGCAGGCCGCGGTGCAGCGCTGGCGCACCACAGACTGGCAACTGTTCGAGCCGCGCACGTTCGAAGCGGGCCGGCTGCGCAAGCTGCACGGCTACCTGGGCAACGTCAGCCACGTCGACCACGCGGTCGGCGAGTTTCTGCAGTTCCTGGACGACGCCGGAATTGCGGACAACACCATCGTCGTCTACTCGTCCGATCACGGCGACTACGCCGCCGAGTTCGGGATCATGGAGAAGGCGCCGGGCATCTGCTCCGACGCCATCACCCGGGTGCCGTTCATCTGGCGTTGGCCGGGCCGCTTCCCCGCCGCTCACGTCGCCGGCGAGCTGGTAGAAAGCGTCGACTTCGCCGCCACGGCGTGCGCGCTGGCCGGCGTCGAGACGATGGAGACCGGCGACGGCCACGACATCTCCCACCTGCTGCGCGGCGGCAAGGGCGCCGTGCGCCGCGTTGCGGTGACCGAGTTCGCGTTCAGCAAGAGCGTGCGCAAGGGCCGCTACCGCTACGTCCACTACCCGGTGGGGATGTTCGCCCGCTTCGGCGCCGAGTGGCAGGAACGCGGCTTCGCGGAACTGTACGACCTGGAGGCCGACCCCTGGGAGCAGGAAAACCTGGCCCTGCTGCCGCAGCACCACGCCACCGTGGAGGAAATGCGCCACGAGTTGATCGACTGGCTGGTCACCACTACGCGCCCGGCCACCGTGCTGCGGCTGCCCGCTGCCGCGACCGAGCAGCGCGCCTGGCGCTACCACAACCCGGTCAACCGCGACGGCAAGTACAACCCCCGCCGCGTCACCGAGCTCGCCACGCTCAACTACCTTTGAACTCGCCCCAGCCGGCGGCGGCTGTCTGGTTCAAGCGCGAAACGGCGCGGGGTGGGCGATGTCCGGTTCTGCGCAGGTCGCCGGCGGGTCACGAGTCCTGGGCCAGCCGCACGAGAAACTGGTGCCGGAATCTCATAAGCTCCGCCAAGTGCTGGTACGTCTGCCGGGCAATCAGCCGCTGGCGGATGCCGGGGACCTCAAGCGTCATCTTCTCCAGCAGATCGCTGTGCCAACGGTCGGGTGTCAGACTGTTTTCGAAGAACTGCGACACCCTGAGGAACAGCGTCTCCAGAGCGGTGTAGGAGTCGTCGAAGACCTCGGCGATGACGATTGCGCCGGTCCGACCGCGACCAAGCGCCGGCAGTTCACGAGAGCGGAAGTCGCGATAGTACGCTTCGAGATCCGCCAGAACCTCTCGCGTCTGCGCGAGATGGCCGCGCAGAACGGCAATCGATTCAGTTGCGCTCATAGATCAGGCGCCCGTGCTCACGGATGGCCGAGGCGTAGGAGGGATACGCTTGCTCAAGCTGGACCAGATCCACTTCGAAGCTGGTCAGTTCGCAAGCCTCCCGATAGAGCGCCAGGAACTGCTCAGCGGAGGTGATGCCTTCGACCGCGATGTCGATGTCGGACCACTCCGCAAAGGTACGCGGGTCCAGGAGTGAGCCCCACTGGTAGATCTTCGCCGGATGGTACCTCTCGACCACCATGTTCACGATGCGGTCGAAGTCGCAGCGCGCGGTATGCAGTCGTCTACCGAGCGCTGCGCGCCGCATCTCGTCCTTGCGACGCAGGAACTGCCGTGCCGCTCCATAGTCGAAATCACTCACCGGAAACATTATAGCACTCGCTCCAGCAGCCGCCAGCACGGTCGTGCGGATGCCACCGCGACGGGACGCCAAGCGTAGTGCGCTGTCGCTGCTACGCGGGAACCGGGGCGGCGGGGTCGATCAGGGCGGCGGTGCGCAGGTCGGCCCACAGGGCGGGCGGGGTGGCGGCGCGGGTGCCGGCGCGGGCCTGGTCCAGTTCGGCGGGGCTGCAGGCGCCGAAGATCAGGGCGGCGATGGCAGGCTGGGCGGCCACGAACTGCACGGCGGCGTGGGCCAGCTCCACGCCGTGCCGGGCGCACACCTCCTGCAGGCGACGCGCTCGCTCCCGCAGCGCGGGCGGCGCGGAGACGTAGTTGTAGCGGGCGCCGTCGCGCGGGCCGGTGGCCAGGATGCCGCTGTTGAAGATGCCGGCGCCCAACACCGGCCGGCGCGCCTGCCGCTGGCGTTCCAGGAACGGCAGAGCGGTCTGCTCCAGCAGGGTGTAGCGGCCGGCCAGCAGCACGCAGTCGAGGTGCTCGACGAACGGCTCCACCATGTGCCAGTGGTTGACCCCGGCGCTGACCGCGCGGATCAGGCCCTGCTCGCGCCAGCCGGCCACCAGCGGCAGGGTCTCGTTCAGCACCTGCTCGGCGAACCCTTCGGGCTCGTGCAGGTGCAGGATGTCGATGCGCTCGGTGCCGAGGCGGCGCAGACTGCGCTCGAAGCAGCGCTGCACCCCGGCGGCGCTGAAGTCGTAGTCGAAGCCGCCGGTCACGCCGCCGGAAAGGATGCCCACCTTGGTATTGAGCACGTAACTGTCGCGCGGCACGCCGCGCAGCGCGATGCCGAGGCGCTCCTCGGCGAGCCCGTTGCCGTACAGCGGCGCGGTATCGAAGAAGCGCACGCCGCGCGCCAGGGCGTGCTCGATAGTCGCCACCGACCGCGCTTCCGGAACCTCGCCGTGCAGCCCGGTGCCCAGCCCGACCCGCGGCACGCGCAAGCCTCGTTTGCCGACGGTCGCCTGCTCTTCTTGTGCCATGACCGCAGCAGCTTACACCGTTGATCGTGTGCTGCGCTCCCGGCACCGCAACGAGAGTTGCTTTTCGCTCAAGCCTCCGTTAGCCTCGGGATCGGTGTGGATGGCACGTGCCAACTATTCTACGAGATGGGCCGCATCGCTTCTTCTTCACGTCGCACGATCGTGGCGAGCCGCCTCACGTCCACGTCAGAACGGAGAACAAGCTGGCGAAGTTCTGGCTCGATCCCGTGTCGCTTGCCGATTCCGGTCGCTACAGCCGTACGGAGTTGAACCAGATTGCGGCGATTGTGGTACGGCATCGCGAGGCGTTCCTGGATCGGTGGGATGAATTCTTCGGCCGCTGACGTCCATGAGGCTCGCGCGACCGGTGTCCGCGTGGACAACGAGTCACTCACCATCGATCTAGTCGACGGCCGTACGATAATCGTTCCGCTCATATGGTATCCTCGGTTGTGGCACGGCCTGCCGCAGGAGTGGACCCACGTGGAGATTTTCGGCGACGGCTTGGCACTCCACTGGCCGGATCTGGACGAGGATCTGAGCGTGCCGGATCTCATCGCCGGCAGACCGTCTGGTGAGAGTCCCGAATCGCTTCGTGACTGGCTTGAGTCAAGGAGGAAAGCGGGCAAGCCCGTGCGCGCCTGACCAAGCTGAAGGCCGGGCCGTTCTGACCGGGAGCGGCTATACTGCGCGGCCATGAACGTGATCCATATCCTGTGCGACACGCTGCGCCGCGACCACTGCGGGCCTTATCACCAGGGGCGGCCGCTCAACCAGGTGGACTCCCCGGAGCAGCCTGGCTGGGTGGTGCCGACGCCCAACCTGGACCGGCTGGCGGCGCGCGGCACGGTGTTCGAGCGCGCCTACGCGGGCAGTACGCCGTGCATGCCGGCGCGGCGCGATATCTCCACCGGCCGCTACGAGTTTCCGGAACGCGGCTGGGGGCCGCTGGAGGAAGGCGATCTCGATCTGCCGAGCCTGCTGTCGCCGCGCCCCGGCCATCCGATCACCGCCTACGGCCCGGACGACGTGGTCAGCTACTTCATCTCCGACCACAAGAACATGTGGTGCGCGGGCTCCGGCAACTACCACTTCGGGTTCACCGGCTTCGAGTTCATCCGCGGCCAGCAGGAGGACCCGTGGGCCACCACCAACGACCCGTTCTACTGCCCGCCGCCCGACCTGCCCACCAAGCTGGAACGCTACTGGCGCAACAAGCACCGCTTCGGCGCCCGCGAGCAGGACATGCCGGTGGCGCGCACCTTCAGCACCGCCGCCGAGTGGCTGCGCCGCAACGCCGGCCACCGCGGTTTCTATCTCCACATCGACGAATTCGACCCTCACGAACCGTGGGATCCGCCGGAGGAGATCCTGCGCCAGTTCGACCCGCGCGGCTACTACACCGCCGACTGGTCCAGCCACCCGCCCTACGCGAGGTGGAGCGAACACATGGACGAAGACGAGCTGCTCAGCTTCCAGGCCCGCTACGCCGGCAAGGTGGTGCTGGCCGACCGCTGGCTGGGCAAGGTGCTGGACGCCATGGACGAACTCGACCTGTGGCGCAACACCATGGTGATCGTGCATACCGACCACGGCACCTTCAACGGCGACCACGGCCGCATCGGCAAGCTGCAGACGCACGAGTTCGCGGCCAAGAACATGATCCCGTTCATCGTCTACCACCCGCAGCTGGGCCACGGCGAGCGGCGCGACCAACTGGTGCAGAACGTGGACATCTACGCCACCGTGTTGGCCGCCTTCGGACGCGAGCTTCCGGCGGACCGGCACGGAGTGAACCTGCTGCCGGTGCTCGCCGACCCGGCGGCGCCGACCCGCGACTATGCCATCGCCGGCCAGTTCGCCCGTTCGGCCACCATTACCGATGGCCGCTGGACGCTGCACCAGGGCCCCGACCCGGAGCAGCCGCTGTACTGGCACGGCTACCACCAGCAGCGCTTCCTCGGCGGCCCGCACACCCTCGGCCCGTACGCCGGCGGGCGCCGCCGGGTGGTGCACGACCCGGTGCCGGCGGACTACCTGGGCACCTGGCTCAGCGACCTGGAGGCCGACCCCAGCGAGCGGCACAACGTCGCAGACCGCTACCCGGAGCGGGTGGCCGCCATGCAGGCCGCACTGGGCGACACCTTCGACCGGATCGGCGCGCCGGCGGAGGTGCGCCGGCGGTTCCGTGTGTAGGTGCGGCCGCAAGTGTACCGAGCGCGCCGTTCCGGGTGTAGCTGCGCCTGCACGTGCGACGTGATTCCGGCGCAACGCGGGCGCCGGCGCTGCTCACTACGCGGCCGCGGGGTCGGTCACGGCGCCGTGGCAGCGGCGGCGGCGTGCTGGTCGGCCGAGGGCATGCTGTTGAGCGCCCACTGCTCGTCCATGGTGAAGCCGATGTCGAGCGCGAGGTGGGGGACCTCGGCGGACAGCGCGTCGTGGATTCGGCGCCGGATGTCGTCGTGCAGCGGGGTGTCGATCGGCTGTTGCGAGTGCTCCGGCACGATCACGTACAGGTGGATGTAGAGGTAGCGGCCCACCTCGGTCAGCCGCAGGTAGGTCTCGTAGTGGGGAACGGCCTCCAGCACCTCCTCGATCAGGGTCGACACGCGCCGCTGTAGCGCCTGGTCCGGTGCGCGGCCGAGCAGTTGGCGCCAGTTGGCGCGGATGGTCTTGATCGGCTGCGGCGCGGCAATGGCCACGATCGCCAGCATGATCACCGGGTCGGCGAAGCGCGCCGACGCCGACCAGCGCGAGTTCTGCAGCAGCAGGGTGATCACGAACGCCACCCCCACCGCGCCGCTGATCATGGTGTCCACTATCGCGTTGCGCGCATCCACCTCCACGATCGGCGAGCGCGAGCGCTTGGCCAGGAAGTGCAGCGCCAGCGCCATCAGGCCGCCCCCGACGACGGCAATCACCGCGTAGATGATGCCGCCCACCGCCGCCACCTCGGTGCCGCCGCTGGCCAGCGCGGTGACCGCGCTCCACACCGCGAACACCAACGCCAGCGCGATCAGGATGCCCTTGAACAGGTTGAGCATCGGCTCGAAGGTGGCGTAGCCGAACGGGTACTGGTCGTCGCGCGGGCGCTGCACCAGACCGGACACGTACAGCGTCAGCACTCCCACCATGGCGAAGATGAGCGAGAACAGGCCGTCGAGAAACACCGCCCCCGAGCTGCTGGCGAAGGAGATCACCACGCCGAGCAGCCCGAAGGTGGTGCTCGCCACGATGGTGATGATGATCGAAATACGTTCCATGCGCGCCGCTGTCATATTGCCTCCATGCGACTCTTTTGCCGGTTTTGCCCGCAACGCCATCGGCAACGGGTCGAATCTTCGTTACGATACGCGCACGCTCGGTTGCATCGGCGGACGGCCTTGACGGAGCCCGATCGCATGGCGGCAGCACTCGGATAGCGGATAGGAGTCGATGGAAACGTACTACCCCAGAGACTTGCAGGGCTACGGCTCCTCCCCACCGCCGGCGCGTTGGCCGAACGGCGCGCGGCTGGCGGTGCAGTTCGTGGTGAACTACGAGGAGGGCGGCGAGAACTGCGTGTTGCACGGCGACCCCGCCTCGGAGGCGTTCCTGTCCGAGATCGTCGGCGCGCGGCCCGTGCCCGGCCAGCGCCACATGAGCATGGAGTCGATCTACGAGTATGGCAGCCGGGTCGGCGTGTGGCGGCTGTTCGAGCTGTTCCGCGAGCGCCAGGTGCCGATTACCGTGTTCGCGGTGGCGATGGCGCTGCAACGCAATCCGCGGGTGGCGGACGCGGCTCTGGCCGCCGGGTTCGAGATCTGCAGCCACGGCTATCGCTGGATCGACTACCAGGAGGTGCCGGAGGCGGTGGAGCGGGAGCACCTGCAGCGCGCCGTCGAGATCATCCGCGATCTCACCGGGGAGCGCCCGCTCGGCTGGTATACCGGACGCACCGGGCCGAACACCCGCCGGCTGCTGGTGGAAGAGGGAGGATTTCTTTATGACGCTGACGATTACAACGATGATCTGCCGTTCTGGACCGAGGTTGCCTCGCGCCCCCACCTGGTGGTGCCGTACACGCTCGACGCCAACGACATGCGCTTCGCAACCGCGCAGGGTTTCAACTCGGGCGATCAGTTCTTCGCCTATCTGCGCGATACCTTCGACGTGTTGTACGCCGAGGGCGCGCGCACGCCGCGCATGATGTCGGTCGGACTGCACTGCCGTCTCGCCGGCAGGCCGGGCCGCTTCGCCGCCGTGCAGCGGTTCCTGGACCACGTGCTGGCGCACGAGCAGGTGTGGTGTTGCCGGCGCATCGACATCGCCCGGCACTGGCGGAAGCATCATCCCCATGGCGGCTGAGTTCACGGCACCCGGCAGCACCGGCCGGCGGGCGCCCCCCGGAAGCAGGAGACCGAGCCCGATCGCCGCGAGCGCCGCGTCCCTGGCCGAGCAACGCGCTACCACCAACCTGGCCGACGCCCGGCTCGGCGCGCGCGCAATCTCGTGCAGCGACGAGTTCTTCGGACCGATGAGCCGCATGCTGCAATCGCACGACGCGGAGTTCCTGCCCGACAAGTACGACGACCACGGCAAGTGGATGGACGGCTGGGAATCACGCCGGCGGCGGCGCGGCGGACACGACTTCTGCGTGGTGCGGCTGGCGACGCCGGGGGAAGTGTTCTCGGTGGACATCGACACCAGCCACTTTACCGGCAACTTTCCGCCCGCCGCTGCCCTGGAGGCCTGCTACTGCAAGGGCGATCCCGACGGATCAACCGAGTGGTTCACCCTGGTGCCGGCGTCGTCGGTCGGCTCCAATGCCCACCATCTGTTCGACATTGCCGGCGCCGGTGTGGTGACCCACGTACGCCTCAACCTGCTGCCGGACGGCGGCGTGGCGCGGCTGCGCGTGTTTGGCCGCCCGCATCCCGACTGGGGGGCGCTGGCCGAGCGCGGCGCCGTGGACCTGGGCTGCGCGCGCAACGGCGCGGTGGCGGTAGCGTGGAACAACTCGCACTACGGCCATCCCGCCAACATCCTGCGCCCCGACCGGGCGCGCCACGCCGGCGAGGGTTGGGAGACGCGGCGGCGGCGGGAACCGGGCCATGACTGGTGCATCGTCGCCCTGGCGCGGCCCGGCATCATCGATCGCGTGGTGGTGGACACCAGCCACTTCCGGGGCAACTACCCCGATCGCTGCTCGCTGCAGGGCGCGCTGCTCGCCGAGCACTTCGGGACGCTGCAGGAGTCGGTGATCGCGCAGTCGATGTTCTGGCCGTTCCTGCTGCCCGAGCAGCCGCTGCAGGCCGACCGCGAGCACACCTTCGTGATTCCCGCCGACGCGCCGCAACCGGTCTCGCATGTGCACCTGAACATCATCCCGGACGGCGGGTTGGCCCGTCTGCGGCTGTTCGGCACGCCGGTGGAGGAGTAGGCACGCAGTGGCTCGCCGCATCACCCCCATACCTCTCACCAAGCGTGACTTCGCACCGTTCGGCGAGGTGCTCGAGACGGACGGCGCCGAGCGGCGCGTGATCAACGACGGCAGCACGGTGCGCTTCCACGACCTGGCGCGGGTCGACATGGCGGCCCACGGCGGGTACCCGCTGATCAACCTGTTCCGGGCGCAGCCGCTGGCGTTGCCGCTCACCATCAGCCTCCTGGAGCAGCACCCGCTCGGCTCGCAGGCGTTCATCCCGTTGCACACCGCCCCATTTCTGATTGTGGTGGCGCCGGCCGGCGCCGCGCCACGGCTGGCGGAGTTGCGCGCCTTCGTGACCGACGGCCGCCAGGGCGTGAACTACGCGCGCGGTGTGTGGCACCATCCGGTGATCGCGCTTGGCCGCGAGACCGATTTCGTGGTGGTAGACCGCGGCGGGCCCGGCGACAACCTGGTGGAAGTGTCGTTGGCAGCACACGGCCCGCCGGTCATGCTGCAGGCACCGAGGTGATGGCTATGGGTGATGACGTGGAGCGCGAGGATCGGTTCGTGGGCGCGCTGCTCGGCGGCGCGGTGGGAGATGCGCTGGGCAGCTTCTGCGAGGGCTGGCCGCGCAGCCGCATTCTGGAGGTGGAGCAACTCCTGGGACGCTATCGGGAGCGCCGACGCAGGGACGGCGAGGTGGTGCGTCCCGGCGGGGCGTACACCGACGACACCCAGCAGACTCTGGTGCTGGTGCAGTCGCTGCTGGCGTGCGGGCGGGTCGATGCCGGTGACGTGGCCGACCGGTTGCTGCGCATGTGGCGCGCCGGCGAGCTGTACGGCTACGGGCGTGCCTTCCGGGAAACGCTGGAGCGCATGGCGCGCGGCGTCCCCTGGCAGCAGGCCGCGTCCACTGATCTTCCCTCCAACGGTACGGTGATGAAGATCGCACCGGTGGGACTGTGGCACTGGCGGAGTGAGGCACAGCTCGACGCCGACGCCGTGGCGCTAAGCCGGCTCACCCACAAGGACCCGCGCGCCGTAGCACCGGCCGTGGCCATCGCCCAGGTGGTGCGTCACTTGGCGGCCGGCGGCGCACCGGCGGCGGCCGACCTGGTGGCCTTGGCGGAACGTTCGGCAGGCGCGGTGCACGCCGCCACCGGCCATCTGATCGGGCAAGTGCGCCGGCTGCTGGAGTTACCCCCCGACGCCGCCTACGCAGAGCTCCTGGAGATGGCGGAGAGGCCGTACACCGGCGGGCAGGGGCTGCCCAGCGAGGCGCCGGTCACCGCCGTGGTAGCCCTGGAGGCGTTCCTGCGCAGCCCCGGCGAGTTCGACACCACGCTGCAGCGGGCGCTCACCTGCGGCGGCGACGTGGATACCTTCGCCGCGGTGGCCGGCAACTTGAGCGGCGCCTGCAACGGTGCGCAAGCGATCCCCGCCCACCTGCGCGCCGGATTGCCGGCGGCGGACCGGATTGCCCGCCTGGCCCGGGAGCTATACCGCAAGACGCTCCTTTAGCCTCCAGCTCAAGGCCAGGTTTCGCGGCCCCGGACTCGGGCCGAACGGCTCAGAGCCCGCGTCCGCCGCGCCGCGTCCGCGGCGCCTGTCGCGGCGCCTACGTCTGCGCGGCTCGCTGCCAGCCGTCGCGGATGGTCTGGTAGCCAAGCTGGTATACCTGTTCGTTGCTGGCCGAGAAGTCGCGCCACACGCAGGTGGTGGCGGCCAACTCCGGCAGCGTGCGCCCGAACGCCTCGATGGTGAGCCAGGCGTCGTAGCCGCCCTGGCGCAGGGCGCGGAACGTGGCGTCCCACGGTAGGTGGCCGCTGCCGGGGGCGCCGCGGTCGTTTTCCGAGATGTGCACGTGCTTGATCAGCGGCAGGTGGTCGGCGATTACGCCGACCGGATCCTTCTCCTCCAGGTTGGCGTGGAAGGTGTCGTACATCAGGTGGAAGTTGGGGTGGCCGACGCGCGCTACGTGGGCCGCGGTGTCGGCGAGCGTGTTCAGAAAGTAGCACTCGAAGCGGTTGAGCGCCTCCACGGCGAGCGGGATGCCGGCCCCGGCGCCGTATTCGGCGGCCGCGCGATGGGCATCGGCGGCGCGCTGCTGTTCCTCCGCCGTCGGTCCGGTACCGGTGAACTGGCCGAGGGGCTGGTAGAAGGGGCCGCACAGGATCTCGGCGCCGAGCGCGGCGGCGCAGTCCAGCGCCCACTTCATGTGGTCCACGCCGGCCGAGCGGCGCGCCGGATCGGCGCTCAGGATGTTGCGCTCCTGGTCCGGGATGATGGTCACCCCGGTACGGCGCAGGCCGTGGTTGTCCAGTTCGCGCGCCACCCGCGCGTAGTGGTCGGGCGTGCCCTCGAAGATCTCCAGCTCCACGCCGTCGTAGCCGGTTTCCTTGAGCGGGGCGAACAGGGGAAAGTGCTCCTCGGTCACGAACGGTGTCCAAAGCAGCATGTTGAAGCCAATCTGCATGGCCTCGCACGTTACCGGCCCGGCCGCGAGTGGTAAAGGGCTCGGATCAGGGTCAGGGCGTTTCAGGGCGTCCACGCCTGTTCCACCAGGATGTCACCCATCGGATAGTGACGGGTGTTCAGGCAATACAGCTTGCCGCCGGTAGCACGGACGGTAGCTGCCAGAATGGCATCGTTGACACCGATTCCGTGTGACGGGTTCCAGAGTCGGTATAGTTCCCCGCCCGCATCGATGATCGCCTGCCCGACGGGTGCTGTCTTGAATTGGGAGAACAACCCGAGGGTTGCCGCCACCTCACCCGGTCGCATGAAGAAGACAATCTCCGCCCTCTGCATCGCGCCAACCCAGAGTTCGTACGCGGGGTTGGCACGGAGGCTCGCGATGAACCCCTGCGCGGTCTCCACACCGCGCAGATGCCAGATCAGGATGTCGGCGTCGACGTATGCTCTCACTTCTGATGCCGCTGCATGGAGTCTGCAAAAGCAGCGCGTATCCGGCGGTGCAACTCATCCGGTGTCTCCGTCCGCCGCCAGGCGCCGAACGATTGTTCGAGCGGGTCCGGCTTTTGCTCGACCGTCTCGCTGTAGAGCCGGATAGCGTCCTCGACGATGCGCTTCTTGGAGGTGCGCAGAGTGATGGCGAGACCATCCAGAGTCTGAGCGATCTGTTCATCGATTCTGGTCGAGAGCACCTTGTCCATGCGTAAGCATGCATACGCATGTATCGAGAGATGTCAAGCAGTACCGTGCGGTGGCGACATTCGGCTATGATGCGCCGCGATATGGCTGCACCAGCCCGCGCCGGCGCCTGGCTGCGCAAGAACTGGTTCTTCGTCGGGCTGCTGGCCGCGGTGGCCGGCGGCCTGGCGGCGCCGGAGGCGGGTACCGCCGCCAGCGGCGGCGGCCTGACCGCGACCGTGCTGGTGGTGGCCCTGTTCTTCCTGTCCGGCCTGAGCCTGCCCACCGAGGCGATCGGCTCCGGGCTGCGCGACGTGCGCCTGCACCTGTTTCTGCAGGCGTTCATCTTCATCGTCACGCCGCTCTACTTCGCCGCCAGCGCCACCCTGCTGTGGCGCGGCGGCGACCCGCGCATCCTGACCGGCATCTACGCGCTGGCGGTGCTGCCCACCACGGTGTCGAGTTGCATCGTGTTTACCCAGCTCGCCCGCGGCAACGTGATCGCCACCATCTTCAACGCCTCCCTGGCCAACATCGCCGGGGTGTTCCTGTCGCCGCTGTTGCTGTCGCTGTTGCTCCAGCAATCGGGGCGTGCGCTGCCCGCCGATGAGCTGCTGCGGGTGCTGTCTTCCCTGGCGCTGCGCATGCTGCTGCCGGTCGTGGTGGGCCAGGCGGCGCGCGCCGTGCTGCGCGAGTGGGCGCAGCGGCACGGCAAGAAGATCGGCATGTTCATGAACGCCGCCATCCTGGTGATCATCTGGTTCTCGTTCTCGCGCCCCGCGCGCGACCCGCAGTTCGCCGCCTCGCTGCTGCGCCTGTGGCCACTGTTCGTGTACCTGGCGATCTCCCACCTAGTGCTGCTCGGCGCCGCCTGGGGCGCGGGACGCGCACTCCGGCTGGACAAGGCCAACACCTATACCGTGCTGTTCGTGGCGCCGCAGAAGACCCTGGCGATGGGCGCGCCGCTGCTCACCACCTATTTCGCCACCATGCCCGACCTGCTCGGCATCGCTCTGCTGCCGCTGATCATGTACCACCTGTGGCAACTCACCGTCGCCGGCTTCCTGCCGCGCCTGCTCGGCCCGGTCGGATCAGTTCGTCGCGCGGCCGATACCGCCGAAACCGGCGAAGCACCGATTCATCCGATTGAATCCGATTGACAGAGTGTCGACACTCCGCGCAGTCCTCGCCGATGCGCACCAGCGAATGACCGCACGGACGCTGTTTGTCCTGCTCATCGCCATGCACTAGTTGGACGTTGACGCCGTGCTGATCGGCAACCTTTTGCACCAATGCACCGATGACCTGCTGATGGGCATAGTCTTCGACGAACAGTGCGATCTCATGCATCAAAATCCCCTCTCAGAATTCGTTCCGAGACGGATAGTTGCGATGCTCCATCGGCAAGCGCCTCCCCGATACTTGACCGGCGCGCCAGCGCCCCCCATGCGGAAAACGGATCGACTCGCGTCTCGTTGTTGCTCCGACGCACGACCAGCAGCGCCTTGTCCGCCAGCATATCCGGCAGAATCGGAGAGTGGGTCGTAATCAGGTATTGCGTTCGACGGAAGCTCTCCTGGGTCTTCAGCAGTTCGGCGATCAATGCGATGCGCCCCGGATGGACTCCGTTCTCCGGCTCTTCCAAGCCGACAAGAGCGGGGGCGTCTTCGGCACCCGTAAGAGCCAGCAGGCCGAGCATCCGCAGCGTGCCCTCGGAAAGAACTCGGGACGGTATGGCAATGCCACCCTCCCTTAAGCGAAGCTCGACCTCTCCGAGATCGCTTACCTCCAGTTCGATACCGCTGATCTGAGGCATCAGTGCCTGCAGGGCCTTCTCAACCGCCGCGAATCTGCGTCCGTCCAGTGCTTTCATGGTATTCAGAAACGCGGCAAGCTCGTCACCCATCAGTCCCAGGTGGCGGACCTCCTTGACGGGGTTGGCTGCTCTCATCCGTTCGCGAGGTTCGAAGTAGAAGAACAACCAGCTCTCCAACTCACGACGCGCGGCAACAAGGTGCGGGTAGTGCGGGGGATAATGCGGCATGGAGAGGATGGTGTGATCCAGGTAGCGGTCATAGTAGGCAGGGTGCGCCTGGCCCTCGAACCGAACGTGTATCTTGTCACTACGACGTTCGATGAACGGTTTCCGCTTGGCGGTCGGTTCTCCCTTGGCGTTCAACGCGGCCAGGTATTCGTCAGCTACGCGCAGCACACCTGAACTCGGCAACATCTCGACTTCAATTCGATAGCGTAGCTCGCGCTCCCGAACGCGGGAAGTGATCTTGCCGGCGTCCTTCCCCGCCGACTTGCCGCTCGGACGTCGCATCTCCTGAATCTCGCGGTCGACCGCGTTTACTATGCTGTCTGACAGGCAAAGGTCGACTTCTATGGAAAATGACAGCTCCCTCTCAGAAAGAAGCCCCCGGATGCCTCGTTCATCGAACGTAAATGATTCGAGCGGCTTACCTCGGTAAGGAGGGTCGAATGCCTGCTTGAGCGTCTTGCTGGTACCGAGCTTGGACAGCAGTTGGAGCGCGTCCAGGAAGTTGCTCTTGCCGGCGGCATTAGGACCGAACAGCACGGCGAGTTGTGGCACACAAACGTCAACATGGACAAGGGACTTGTAACCCCGAATATGGACGCGCTTCAGCATCTGGAGGCTGCAGCATACCTCATTGGGCCGGTTTGCGCGACCAGGGTGACGGTCGCAGTCATCGGTTCTCCGTCGCGCCGGTGGTCCGTGCTGGCTTACCCGTTGCTCCGGGCGGCGGCGTCGTCGGCGATCCAGCGCTGCCAAGCCTCTTCGTCGGGATCCAGGAAGCCGCAGTTGGCGCGCCGCGCGAACTGGTCGTCGACGCCGAGCAGGCGCAGCAAGCGCCGGTCATTGCGCTCCCGCGCCCCGGCGATCACCGCCTGCGAGATCGGTCCCCGGAAGTTGGCGCGCTGCTTCAACCACGAGTGGTTGAGGGTGAGGAAGAACAGGTAGCGGTAGTCGCCGGAACGGTTGGCCGATCCGGAGTGCAGCATGCTGCAGTGGAACACGGCGACGTCGCCGGCCTTCGGGTAGACGATCACCTCCTCGGGGTGCGGGCGCTTCGCCTCCTCCCTGGTCATCCGCAGCGCGCGCATATGCGAGCCGGGAATGATGCGCAACGGGCCGCTGTCGTCGGTCAGGTCCTGCAGGTAGGAGAGCGCGTTGAACAGCAGCGGGCGATGATACACGCCGTCGTCGGGAAAGAACGCGAACATGTCGCGATGAAACCCGAGGACGGGGCCGGCGTCGTCGTCGTCGGGCTGCGTACGCCGGTAGGTGATCGACTCGAGCTGGACGTGGGGGCCGACCACCATCTCGGCGAAGTCGAGCAGGCGCTCGTTGGCCAGCGCGCGCAGTACGAGCTGCGGCTGGTGCTCCAGCATGTCGACGAACACCGACGGTCGGCTGCCGTCCGTGGTCGGGATGCGATCGGCGATCGCGCTGAACGCGGCGCGCATCTCGCCCACCCACGCGGCATCGAGCATGCCGGGAAACAGCGTGAATCCAACCCGCTTGAACTCCGCGAGGTGCTCGTCGAGCGTCTTCATCGGCTCTTAGAACATCTTGGCGGCGCTGCGAAAGTGTTCCGCGGTCACTCCCTGCTCGCGGGCGACCTGCTTGCCCGCGGCCGCCCACAGGAAGCCGCGCCGCATCAGCTCCAGCGGGGTCGGTTGCTCGATGATGTTCGCCTTGTGGCCGAGCGAGTTGTAGAACACGCGCCCGGCGCCCCAGCGCTTGGTCCACACCACCGGCATGTCCACCGGCCCGTTGCTGCTGTGATACCAGTCCACCACCGGAAAGCGGGTGCTCGCCAGCACCTCCACCGCCGGATCGACGTGCAGATAGTACTGTTCCGAGCGCACCGTGAAGTCGTCCAGACCGGCCGTGATCGCGCTGGAGCCGCGCTGCAGGTTGACCACGTATTCCACGCCGTCGCCGCCGGGATGGGACACCCAGTTGCCGCCGGTCATGAACTGCCACTGCACCGAGTCGCGAAACGCATCGCACATGCCGCCGTGGCAGCCGGCCAGTCCGACCCCGCCGGCGACCGCTTCCACCACCGGCTCCACCTGCTCGCGACTGATGCTGCCCATGGTCCAGATCGGCACGATCAGATCCAGGTCGGCGAGGCTGTCCGCGTCCAGGAAGCGATCCAGGCTGGTGGCGACCTCTACCGCAAAGCCTGCTGTCTCCAGAACGCCGCGGAAGACCTCCGCCACCGGTCCCGGCTCATGGCCGTCCCAGCCACCCCAGACGATCAACGCTTGTTGCTGTTGCTGCCGTTGCTGCTGTTGCTGCATCACGGCCCGATGGTACCCGGTCCGCGCGCCGCGCTGAAACCCTCCGCGCAACCCGACGCAACCGATCCGGCCGCGGGCCGCTACCGGCCGCTCGGCGCGCGTCCGCCCAGCGCGACCCGGCGTTGCTCCTCGCCGGAGCGGATCATCGCCAGCACCACCGCCAGCGTGTTCAGGTTGTCGGCCAGGTCGAGGCTCGGGGCGCGCCCTTCCGCCAACGCCGCGGTGAACTCCGCCAGCACCAGATCGAGCCGCGGCGCGCTGTCCGCGGCGGCCAGCCGGCGTTGCTCGGTGCCGCGGAACAGGGTGATGCCGGCGCCATCCCAGCGCAGCGCGCCGCGCGGCCCGCGCACCGTCCAGACGCCCTCCCACGGCGTGTTCAGATCGGGCAGCGCCCAGCTCGATGAGAAGGTCACGCTCAGCCCGCGCTGCATTTCGATCAGGGCCGCCACCGACGGAAACGGCCACGGCGAATCCGCGGCACTGGCCAGCGTGGTCGCCGTTACCGCCACCGCCTCGCAGCCGGTGACGTAGCGCAGCAGGTCGATCTGGTGGGTGTTGTTCTCGATCAGCACCGGGTAGCGCAGGTCATTGCGCCAGTCGCCGGCGGCAAACCGGTGCGACACGAAGTACTGCAGGTCGATCACTTCCGGCGCGCCGACCTCGCCGCCGGCCACGATGTCCCGCATCGCCCGGGCGCCGCCGCGGAAGCGGTAGTCCTCGCCTACCATCACCGTGGTGCCCGCGGCGGCCGCGGCGGCGCGCATGCGCTCGGCGGCGCCGGCGTTGTCGGCGAGCGGCTTCTCCACCAGCACGTGCTTGCCGTGCCGCAGTGCCGCCACCACGTCGTCGGCGTGGCGGAAGTACGGCGTGGTCACCAGCACCGCGTCGGCCTCGGGGGCGGCCTCCAGCGCCGCCGCCAGGGCGCCGGTGCAGCGCTCGGCGGGCAGCCCGGTGCGCTCGGCGGCGAAGCGCTGCGCCTCCGGTGCGCGGGTCGCCACGGCGGCGTATTGCCAGTTCGGGTCGGCCAGCACTACCTCCATCCAGCGGCGCCCGAAGCCGCCCAGTCCCACTTGAATCAACCGCATCGCGCTTCCTCCCTTCGTACTCTTTTATCGACCCTACGCGGGTGCGGTATGATGCCGGCGGGAGCGAGGGAGAGCCACCTGGCACGGGCGGTCGTGGTGCTTGCTCGACTGCCTACTTGACGTACTTCAGCCACTGCGCCTTGGCCGACTCCAACTGCTCCATCAGCACGCGGCGCGAGTGGTCGTCGGCGAATACCGGGGCGCGCGAGAAGTAGCGCAGCAGGTCGTCGATGCGCTTGATCGAATTGCGTTTCGCCTTGCGATCGAGCGTGGCGATGCGGCGCTCCCGTTCGGTCTCGTCGACGCCATCCTTCTTGCGTGCCTCGTCCATCTTCTTGAAGTAGGGCCCGATCCACTGCTCCGGAACCTGGCCGGTGTTGATGATGTACTCGGCGTTGCGGTGGCGGTCGTACACCACGCGACCAAGAACCTTGCCGATGATCACCACGCCCCAGCGCAGGCCGAGGACGAACAGGGCAATGAAGGCGATGAAGGAGATCAGAACCAGCAGCATCTAACGTCCCATCATACCGCCACGGCGGCGGCGCGGCTACTTGGTGGTGCGCGGCGAGGCGGCGCGGCGGTGGCTTCGGCGGCAGCGCTGCACATCGAATTCGTAGTCGCTCCGGCCCAAGACGGCGGCGCGTGGTGATCGGCAGCAGGCTGGCGAGATCGGCTATCGTCAAGGCGAATTCGCGGCGCCTCGCCCAAGTTGACCTCCTCATGCCGATCGGCGTCGCGCCGCACTGTACACATCGCTGCCCGCGCGACTACCGTGGTGCACGGCATTGCGCTATGAGTCGACTGGCTGAACTGCTGCTGTGGACGGCGCTTGCGGGCGCCTGCATACCGGTCGGGGCGGGTCTGGCCCAGATCCAGCGCATCCTGCCGCGCTGGCTGGACGAGGAGTTGCGCCACTTCGTGATTGCCTTCGGCGGCGGCGTGCTGGTGGGCGCCATCGCGCTGGTGCTGGTCCCGGAGGGGGTGGCGCTGCTGCCGCATCCGGTGGCGGCCACCGCCCTGCTGCTGGCCGGCGGGGCGGGATTCATGGCGCTCGACCGCGTACAGGCGAAACGGCGCCGGGCGGCGCCCCAGTTCATCGCCATGGCGGCCGACTTCCTGCCCGAGTCGCTGGCGCTCGGCGGCATGTTCGCGGCCGGCGCCGACGGCGCGGTGCTGCTGGCGCTGCTGATCGGCCTGCAGAACCTGCCCGAGGGGTTCAACGCGTGGCGCGAGCTGGCCGGGCAGATCCGCCGCGGCGTCGCCCTGCGCCGCATGCTGCTGCTGGCGTTGCTCGGCCCGGTGTGCGGCGCCGTCGGCTGGTTCTGGCTGGCCGACCAAGACGCCGTGCTCGGCGCCATCATGCTGTTCGCCGCCGGCGGCATCCTCTACCTCACCTTCCAGGACATCGCCCCGCAGGCGCGCCTGGAGCGCCACTGGACGCCGCCGCTCGGCGCCGTGCTGGGCTTCGCCATGGCGCTGATCGGCCAGTTGGTGTTCAAGTAGACACAGAGCGTTCCGATTCCGCAGTATTCCGCAGGGAGCTTGACGCATTTAGCAACAATTCGTAATATTATTGCATATTATACCGTTTCTCCGCACATCAACCGTCTGAGGACAGGGATGTTGCCATATGTTATTGCGCTTTGGCGTCTCCAACCACCTCTCCATCCGGGATGAGCAAGAACTGCTGTTCACGGCGTCCTCTCTGCGGGACCGTCAGGAAGGACTGATCGATTGCGCTGCTGCTCCGAGCGGATCGATCGTTCCCGCCGTGGTGATCTACGGCGCCAACGCGTCGGGCAAGAGCAACCTCATCCACGCCATCGGGACTATGCGACGCCTGGTCCTGCGCTCTCAGACGCAGGCACCCCCCGGCGGCGGCGTACCGCGTTTCGCGTTCAAGCTCGATGATGCGTCATTGCGGAGGCCGGGGCGATACGACATCGACTTTGTCCTCGACGGCATCCGCTACCATTACGGCTTCGAAGCGACCGCTAGCGCGTTCGTGTCCGAGTGGCTTTACACATTTCCCAAGTCTCACCGGCGCACGCTGTTCGACCGACAGGGTGACACCTATCGCTTCGGCCGTGAGCTGCGTGGACGAAACAGTGTCATTGCGGAGTTAACCAAGCCAAACACCCTGTACTTGTCGTCGGCTGCGCAGAACCGCCACCAACAACTCTCCAAGGTATTTGACTACTTTCGGTCACTTCAAACTTTCATGAGTATCTCCGTTCCGAGCGAACAGGCGGCTGCGGCATTCGTTCAAGATGGGATAGATCCGCGAGTGATCGACTTTCTCGGACGGATCAATACCGGGGTATGTAGCTATCAGCGCACGGAGACCGCGCTTACGGAAGAGATGATGACCCTTAGGCAAGAGCTATTCGACTTGATCAACCGCCGGACAACCACGCCACTCGAGTTCGAGACGAATGATAGGGAATACACTATCGAACTTGCCCACATAACGCGAGATGGAAAGCCAGCGTATCTAGACCTAGGAATGGAGAGCGCAGGTACGCTAAGGCTCTTGATGGTGCTGAGTCTTGTGTACCGTGCGCTCGACGACGGTGTGCCAGTGATAATCGATGAACTTGACGCCAGCCTGCACACTCTGGCCAGCGAAGCCGTTGTACAGTTGTTCTGCTCAAAAGAGACAAATCCGAAAGGCTCCCAGCTTGTCGCTACGACCCACGACACCAATCTGCTGGCTTCCCAGATGCTGCGACGCGATCAGGTCTGGTTCACCGAAAAGGATGAGTATGGAGCGACCCTACTATTTCCGCTGACGGAGATTCGAACGCGTAGCGGCGATAATTTCGAGAAAGGGTATCTGCAAGGCCGCTACGGCGCGGTCCCGCTCACCGACACCATCTCCGCCCATGTCACGTCGCAATAGCCGTCGCGATCGTCGGTCGCCTAACCTGAGGCGGGGCAAGTACCAACGCGAACCGAAGAGACGCTTCATCCTGTTCTGCGAGGGCAAGAATACCGAATCCGAGTACTTCCGCGCTATCGGGCGCACTTGTACTGGTGCACTGATCGCCCTGGAAATCGTCCCGCCAGCTGGGGTGCCGTTCACGATCGCCGAAAAGGCTGTCGCGAGGGCGCGGGCCGAAGGACTTACCCCTCGACGACGCCGCAAGATGAGTTCATTCGAAGAAGCCGACCAAGTTTGGGCGGTGTTCGACCGAGACGAACATCCTCGCTACAACGAAGCAGTTACGCTTTGCAAGCAGGTACGTGTCCGTGTGGCTCGCTCCAATCCATGCTTCGAACTTTGGCTGATCCTGCACGAGCAGGAGTACGACCGGTACGAGACGCGTCACGAGATGCAAAGACTACTGGGACAGATACGACCGGAATACGCGAAAGACCAAGGGAAAGTCCCGGACTGCAATGACTTGGTAACCCGCGTCGAGAAGGCGGAACAACGTGCCGAGGTCCAGCTCAAGAAGCGCACGGAGCACGATGATTCCTTCGGGAACCCGTCCACAACCGCCGCACGGCTGACATACGAGATCCGCCCGGCCGACAAACGCGCGACGAGGTCGGACAGCTAATCGCCACCACTCCCGCCCGCCTTCGGCGCCCGGCACCTACCTGGACGGCAGCCGTGAGGTGGTCCAGTTCTTCTGCTCGCGGCTGAAGTGGTCACGCTGGGCGGCCGGAGTCGAACGTAAACGCGTCGCCGTTTCCGGCACCCTCCTGCGCTCCCGTTGCCGTTCCCGCTCCCGATGCCGGTCCTGCCGCGCCGGCACCGGACGAAGGCGCTGCTCCACAACTTCTGCCGCCGACGGATCTCCCGGCGCCCGTGCCCGGGCCCGGGCCGGTCGCGGCCGGAATCGTCCCGGGATGATCCGTTTGTGGAGCTGTCGCCCGGCCCGGTGTCGGCGGCTCCGTTGCTGCACCCGCAACGCCAGCGCGAGTTGATCGAGCAGGCCACCGGCATGAGCACGCGTCAGGTCGCCGGCCTGCTGGCCGCCGCCGCTCCCGAGGTGGTGCCACCGCGCGCCACGCTGCGCGCCGTGACGCCCGACCGCTACACCTTGAAGGTGACCATCGACCAGGAGTGCGAGCAGGGCCTGCGCCTGCTGAAGGGTCTGCTGTCGCACCTCGACCCGCGCATGTCGTGGGGCAACCTGGTGGCGCGCCTGGTGCGCGAGGGGGTGGCCCGGCACGACCCGCGCGGCGGCGGTAGCGGGCAGCAGCGGCGGCGAAGCGCAAGCAGCGCGGGCGCGTCACCGCGGCGGGCGCCGAAGAAGAGACGTGCTGCCGGGGCGCCGGTGGCCCAGGCTCGGCGCAGAGGCGGCGCTACTCCGGCGCCGCAGGGCGACACCGCCGCTACCGAGAGGCACAACCCGATCGCGATACTGGCCAACGCTGCTCCACCGAGTCAGTCAGGGCCTGCCGCACTCTTGGATGGCGCCCGCGCAGGCGGCGCTCCATTGGGCGCGCACGCCGCTACTTCGGCGCCGAAGTCGGCGCCCGCGGCACTGTTGGATGGCGCCCGCGCAGGCGGCGCTCGATCGGGCGCGCCCGCCGCTACCGCGCCCGCCGCTACCGCACCCGCCGCTACTGCGGCGCCGAAGTTCGCGTCCGGCGCCTTGGTGGATGGCTCCGATACGGGCGCTGGCGTGCCGGGTGCGCCGGTCGCCACTTCGGCGCCGCACCCGGCACTCGCCGTGTCCTCTGACGGCGGGCCGAGCGGCGCCTCAGCCGGAGTAGCCGGCGGGGCCTCGGCGGATGGCTTCTCTGTGCGCGCAGGCATGCCGGGCTCGCCAGGCGGGTGGTTGACTTCTGTCGGCGGCCGTATAGAATTGGCTGGCTTGCTAGGTCCATGCCGTGAGGGCTGCATTAGCTCCTCGCGTGCGTGGCACGGGCAATTCGACCGGAAGGATATCGTTGTGGAGACCCCTGTTCTCGAGGTCAAGGACCTTCGCACCTACTTCAAACTGGAGGAGGGCACGCTGAAGGCGGTGGACGGCGTCAGCTTCTCGGTGGCGCCGAAGAAGACCCTCGGCATCATCGGCGAGAGTGGTTGCGGCAAGAGCGTCACGGCGCAGTCGATCCTGCGCATCGTGCCACCGCCCGGCGAAATCAAGTCGGGCGAGATCATTCTCAACCGGGACGGGCACGAGGCGGTCGACCTGACCCAGCTCGACCCATTCGGCCAGTCGGTGCGCTCGATCCGCGGCAAGGAGATCTCGATGATCTTCCAGGAGCCGATGACCAGCCTGTCTCCGGTGCACACCATCGGCAACCAGATCGAGGAAGCGATCCTGTTGCACGAGACCGACAACAAGCACGAAGCCCACGAGTTGGCGATCAGCATGATCGAACGGGTGGGCATCGGCAATCCGCGGCAGCGCATCGAGGAGTACCCGCACCAGCTTTCCGGCGGCTTGCGGCAACGCGCCATGATCGCCATGGCGCTGTCCTGCAACCCCGCGCTGCTGATCGCCGACGAGCCAACCACCGCCCTCGACGTGACCGTGCAGGCGCAGATCCTGGACCTGATGGCGCACCTCCAGGAGCAGTTCGGCATGGCGATTCTCTACATCACGCACGACTTGGGCGTGATCGCCGAGATTGCCGACGAGGTAGCGGTGATGTATCTGGGGCGGGTGGTAGAGCACGCCGATACCAAGGAAATCTTTCGCAACCCGCTGCATCCCTACACGCGCCTGTTGTTGAAATCGATTCCGCGCATGGGCAAGGACGCGAAGAAGCGGCTCGACGTGATCCAGGGAACGGTGCCCATTCCGCTCGATCCACCGCGCGAGTGTGGTTTCTTCAGCCGCTGCCCGGACGCGATGGATGGCCAATGCAACAGTGATATTCCGGCACTGGTGCAGGCGTCCGACGTACACCGGGTACGCTGTTATCTGCACAGCAAGGAAATCGAAGCAGACGTAGAGGCCGAATTGGCAGGAGCAAGAGCATGAGCGACGCAAGTAACGCAAGCAACGGTAACGGCACCAGCACCAGCACCAGCACCAGCACCCGCAGGCTGCTCGAGGTCGATCAACTTCGCAAGTACTTCCCGATCGAGAAGGGCTTTCTGCGCCGCGTGGCAGGCCACGTGAAGGCGGTGGATCGCGTCGACATGTACATCAACGGGGGCGAGACACTCGGTCTGGTTGGTGAGTCGGGCTGCGGCAAGACCACCCTGGGGCGCTGCATCCTGCGTGCCATCGAGCCCACCGACGGCAGCATCAATTTTCAATTCAGCGCCGACGACGGGAGCGTTGACATCATCAAGCTCGACAAGAGGCGGCTGCGCTCGATTCGCCGTCACATGCAGATGATCTTCCAGGATCCCTACTCTTCGCTCGACCCGCGCATGACCGTGCTGGACATCGTCGCCGAGCCGCTGGTGTCCAACCGCCTCGCCCGGGGACAGGAGCTGGAGGATCGGGTCAAGGACCTGATGCGTGTCGTCGGCCTGGAGGTAAAGCATCTGAAGCGCTACCCGCACGCCTTCAGCGGCGGCCAGCGGCAGCGCATCGGCATTGCCCGCGCGCTGGCGCCACGGCCCGAGTTCATCGTCTGCGACGAGGCGGTATCGGCCCTGGACGTGTCGATTCAGGCACAGATCCTCAACCTGCTGAAGGATCTGCAGGGGGAATTCAACCTCACCTACCTGTTCATTGCCCACGACCTGAGCGTGATCGAGCATATCTCCGACCGCGTCGGCGTGATGTACGTCGGCAAGATGGTGGAACTGGCGAAAACCGAAGACTTGTTCAGCAGTCCCAAGCACCCGTATACCGAGGCGTTGATTTCGGCGGTGCCGCAACCGGACCCGGAAACGCATATGGATCGGATTATCCTGCCCGGTGAGGTCGCCAACCCGGCCAACCCGCCTTCCGGCTGCTACTTCCATCCGCGCTGCCTGTACGCCAAGGATGAATGCAAGAAGGTGGCACCGGAGTGGCAGGAGGTGGCGCCGGGCCATTTCACCGCATGCCACTTTGCCAAGGAGCTGAACCTCAAGGGCGTCCAGTAGCGGCCCAGGGAGGGGCCGGGGTCAACCGAAGACCAGTTCCCGAACCAGGATTCCCGCCGCCGCCACCAGCACGAACCAGCCGAATGCCGGGCGCAGATTGTCGCCCGGCACATGGCGCCCGATGCGGCTGCCGACGAGGATCCCCACTACGGCCAAGGCCGTAAAGGCGACCAGCAGGCCCCAGTCGAAGTGTCCCTGCAGGGTGACGTCGCCGACAAACCCGGCCAGCGACTTGGCGGCGATGATGGTCAGCGAGGTGCCGACCGCTACCCGCATCGGCAGCCGGGAGAACACCACCAGCGCCGGCACAATGGCGAAGCCACCGCCCGCCCCGACCACGCCGGTCAACACGCCGATCACCGTGCCCTCCAGCGCCGCCAGCGGGATGCTCACCTTGGCCGGGCCGTCGGTGGAGCTGGCGGCGGCGACCGGGGACGGGGGCGCGGATGTCGGGACGGTGGCCGCGCCGGACATGGTGAGCCGACTGCGCGGCCGGACGATCATCGATATGGCGCCAAGAGCCATGATCACGGCGAACAGGACCAGAATAAACAGGTCCTTGCTGACCGCTATACCGGCGACCGTGCCGAGATACGCGGGTATGGCCGGCACCAGCAAACTGCGAGTCAGAAATACCACCACCAGCGAGGGGATCGAAAACGCCACCGCGGCGCGCACGTTTACCAGCCCGCGCCGCCAGTAGCTGGCCGCCCCCACTACGCTGGTCATGCCCACCACGAACAGCGAGTAGGCGGTGGCGGTGACCGCGTCGACGCCCACCACGTACACCAGGATCGGTACCGTCAGGATCGAGCCGCCGGCGCCGCTCAGCCCCATGATCGCACCCACGACCAGGGCGAGGGCGACGCCCCAGATCACGCCCTCCATCAGCGTCTACGCAGCCGGTGCATCAATAGTGCGCAGAGCGCCGCACCGGGAAGCTGCGCTTCGGGGCGGCGCGTTCCTCGGTGTAGCGCAGCCCATCGTCGCACGCCTCGTCGACCAGGCGCTGCGGCTGCTCCGCTTGCTGCTGCATGGCCCGGCAACGTGGCAGGAGCGCCGGTAACTGTCAACGCCGCTAGCCGTTTCCTGACCGTTTCCTGCCGCCGTTGCCGAGATCGTGGCTCTCACGGCACAATCGGCGCCATGAAAACCCCGAAGATATCCCTCGGAAGCTGGGCCTTTTCATTCGGCCCGTTCGAGTCGGATCCCTGGTCGTGGGACCGCTTTGTGGACTTTACCGCCGACAACGGCTACGACGGCGTGGAAATCAACGCCCAGCCGCCGCACCCGCACCCGGATCAGTACGACACCCGCGCCAAGTGCCAGGACCTGATGACCCGCCTGGCCGACAAGGGGCTCGGCGTGTCCGGTTACGCGGTCAACGGCGGCTTTCCCGAACTGGCGGCCGCGCCTCCCGCCACCGCTAGTCCCGAGCAGTTCGTCGCGGTGTTGCGCCCCTACCTGCAGTTCTGCACCAATGCCGGCGTCGGCGCCCTGCGCATGGATACGGCGAGCCCACCGGTGGAACTGGACTCGGCCGAATACGACAAGCGGTTCGCCAACGCGGTGCAGTGCCTGCGCGCGGCGGCCGGCGCTGCCGCCGACCACGGCGTTACCCTGATGTGGGAATTCGAGCCCGGCTTCTGGCTCAACAAGCCGAGCGAGGTGGTACGCCTGCACGACGACGTGGATCACGCCCACTTCAAGCTGCTGTTCGATACCAGCCACGCCTACATGGGCGCCGTGATGGCATCGCGCCACACCGGCACCGCGGAGAAACTGGCCGGCGGCACCGCCGAGTACGCCGCCATGATCCGCGACCGCATGGGCCACCTGCACCTGATCGACAGCGACGGCGAGTTGCACGACGACGACACCAGCACCCACATCGCGTTCGGCGAGGGGTACGTCGACTTTCCCGCCACCCTGGAAGCGCTGCGGCCGCGCCTCGTCGACATGCCGTGGTGGTGCGTGGACTTCTGTTTCAACCCCGCCGGTCCGGCGGCGGCCGAATCCGCCGTGCCGTTCCTGCACAAGCTGGCAGGATCACTGTGAGCAAGCTCACTGTGAAACCGCTCAACGTCGCCATTATCGGCTACGGCTTCATGGGCCGGGCCCACTCCAACGCCTACCGCAAGGTGAACAACTTCTTCGACCTGGAATACCAGCCGGTGATGAAGGTGGCCAGCGCGCGCCAGGCGGACCAGCTCGAGGCGTTCGCCGCCAATTGGGGCTGGCAGGAGACCGACACCGACTGGCGCCGGGTGGTGGAGCGTCCCGATGTCGACGTGGTGGACATCTGCGCCCCCAACAACATGCACCTGGAGATCGCCTCGGCGGCGGCCGCGGCCGGCAAGATCATCGCCTGCGAAAAGCCGCTGGCCATGAACGCCCAGGAGGGGCAGCGCCTGGTGGACGCGGTGGCGGCGAGCGGGCGGCCCAACATGGTGTGGTTCAACTACCGGCGTGTGCCGGCCATCGCCCTGGCCAAGCAGATCGTCGACGAGGGCCGCATCGGGCGCGTATTCCACTACCGGGCGCGCTACCTGCAGGACTGGACCATCAGCGCCGACGTGCCGCTCGGCGGCAACACGCTGTGGCGGCTCGACAAGAGCGTCGCCGGCAGCGGCGTCACCGGCGACCTGCTGGCGCATTCGATCGACACCGCGATGTGGATGATCGGTCCGATCGCCAGCCTCGCCGCCACCACCGAGACGTTCATCAAGGAGCGCGAGCTGCAGGATGAGCCGGGCACGCGCCAGCAGGTGGAGATCGACGACGCCTGCGCGTTCCTGGCGCGCTTCGCCAACGGCGCCATGGCGACCTTCGAGTCGACCCGCTACGCGCGCGGGCGCAAGAACGAGAACTACTTCGAGATCAACGGCGAGCACGGATCGGTGGCGTTCAACCTGGAGAACGCCCATGAGTTGGGCTTCTTCACGCACAGCGACGAGGGCCACCTGCGCGGCTGGCGCAACATCCAGGTGTGGGACTCCGACCACCCCTACATGGACAACTGGTGGGTGCCGGGCTGTTCGATCGGCTACGAGCACACCTTCATCAACGCGCTCGCCGACTTCCTTGGCGGCCTGGCGAGCGGCACCAAGACGTGCCCTGACTTCGCCGACGCGCAGGCCACGCAGGTGGTGTGCGACGCGGTGCTGCAGGCCGCCGACGAGCGCCGCTGGGTCGACCTGTGAGCCGCTTCGTTCTGTCCTGCACCACCTGTGCCACGCGCGCCATCGACGGCGACGAGACCGCCGCCTGCTTCCGCTACGCGCCGCGCGCCGGCTTTCGCGCCTGGGGTATTGCCTCGGTGGCGCAGCGCGCGCTCGGCGAGGCGCGCTGGCTCGATGCCGGCAAGCTGAAGGGCGCGGCGCAGGCGGTCGGCCTGCGGCGCTGCACGGAAGTCTACGCGCCCGCCTTCCCGGCCGACTCGGTGGCGGCGGCGGAGGCGGCCGCGGAGCAGATGGCCAGCATCTTCGCATTCGCCGAGGGGCTGGAGTCGCCGCTGGTGGTGATGACCGGCGGCCTGTCCCCGGCGCAGGCGGCCGCGATGCGCGACGGCCGCGCGGCCCCGGCACGGCGCGGGCGGGTGCGCTCGGTGGGGCTGGCGGCGCCGATCGCCGGCATCAAGCGGCTGATGACGCTGGTGGAGCATCTGCCGATCCGGCTCGCCCTGGAACCGCATCACGGCTCCAACTTCTCGGTGCGCGCCGATTTCGACCGCATCTTCAGCGCGATCGATCATCCCAACGTGGGCATCACCATCGACACCGGCCACTTCCACCGCTCCGAGGTGGACTGGCGCTCCTTCGTGCGCGCCTACGGCCCGAAAATCTGGAACCTGCACGTGAAGGATAACCGCGGCCCGGTCTCGGTCCCCCTGGGCACCGGAGAGATCGACCTGCGCGGCTATTTGGAAGAGCTGCACGCGCTCGACTACGACGGCCCGCTGGCGCTGGAACTGGAGGTGGAGGACCCCGAGAACCTGCCGCGCTACGTCACCGACGCGCACGGCTACCTGACCCGCCTGGTGCGCGAGGTGACCGGCAGCGACCCGGAGTAGTTTCAGTCCAGGGTGACGACGCCTTTTATGTAGCTCGCGTCGCCGGCGGCCACTTGGGCCAGCAGGTCGGGGTAGCCGTCGAGCGGGACGGTGTGGGTGATCAGCGGCTCCAGGTCGATGATCCTCTTGGCGATGACGCGGATCGCGGGCGGGAAGGTCTCGCGGATCCTGGCGCCGGGAGCGGAGTTGACCACCGTGAAGCCGCCCAGGTGCCAGCGGTCGCCGCTGAACGTGGGGCGGCCGTGGTTCCAGCCGAACAGGTTGAGCACGCCGCCGCCGGCGAGCAGGCCGGTGGCCAGGTCGAGGCCCGCCTGCGCGCCGGAGGCATCGACCACGCAGTCGAATGGCGCCTCGTCGCCCAGGGCCGCATCTTCGGGATGGTAGACGGCGTCCACGCCGAAGCCGCGCGCCATGGTCAGCCGGTCGCGGTTCACGTCGATCGCCGCCAGATGGTGGACGCAGGAGCGCACCAGCCCCTGCAGCAGCATCAGCCCCATGAAGCCGCAGCCGATCACCGCCACCCGGTCTCCGGCGCGGGCGCGGGTGTGGTCCAGCCCGGTGACCACGCAGCTCACCGGCTCGACGATCCAGCGCTGCAGCGGGATGTCGGTGTCGGGGATGCGCAGCGCCCGCGCGGCGGGCACGTTGTGCACGGTGGCGAAGCCGCGCGCCACCACCGCATCGCCCTCCGCCAGGCCGCTGACGCCGGCGCCCACCTTGAGCACCCGGCCCACGCCCTCGTGCCCCGGCGGCGCCGCGCTCGGGGCATCGCTGCCGTGCCGGTAGGTGTACAGGTCCCACGCGCAGATGCCGCACGCGGCCGCGCGCACCTGCACCTCGCCCGGCCCGGGATCGGTAACCGGCGTCTCGACCAGACGGACACCGCCGCCCGGCTGATACTCGATGGTTTGTGCCTTCATCTCCCGCTGACCGTGGCACGCCGCCCCGGTATTGCTCAACCCCAAGCGGCTATATACTCCGGGCGTCGCACGGCCCGGTGGGCGGCTCCCGCAAGCCGGCGCAGCGCCCCGGTCAGCGGTCGCCTCGCTTGCCTTCCGCCTGCCGCTATGCGGACCATTGACCCGTGTTGCGCGTTCCTGCCGCCGCCGTCCGCGTATCGGTGCTGCTGGTCCTGGCCCTGGCCGGCGCGGCGTGTTCGGTAAACGACGACGAAATCGCCCTGATCGGCGCGCGCGGCTACGAGCCGGGTGAGTTCTTCGCCCCGGCGCACATCGCCGTCGACGGCGCCGGATTCCTGTATGTCGCCGACACCGACAACCACCGCGTGCAGAAGCTCACCGCCGATGGCGAGTTCGTGGACTCGTTCGGCGCCTGGGGGCCGGAGCCGGGGCAGTTCCTGGGCCTGAGCGGCCTCGCGGTCGCCGCCGACGGGGCGGTGTATACGGTGGAGTTCACCACCCACCGGGTACAGAAGTTCAGCGCCGCCGGCGAGTTGTTGACCACCTGGGGGCGCAACGGCAGCGCTCCGGGCGACTTCGCCCGCCCGCGAGCGGTCGCCGTGGCGCCGGACGGCAGCGTGTACGTGGCCGACACCGGCAACCACCGCATTCAACGCTTCTCCGGCGACGGCACCTTCCTCGCTTCCTGGGGACGTGAAGGCC
This sequence comes from Spirochaetia bacterium, assembly GCA_965262935.1. Classification (GTDB taxonomy): domain Bacteria; phylum Spirochaetota; class Spirochaetia; order SZUA-6; family Bin103; genus Bin103. The sequence goes on from OZ253572.1 coordinate 6,609,456, forward strand.
CCCAGCGGGGCGAGTTTCGCGAGGTGCGCGCCGTGGCGGTCGACTCGGCCGGCAACGTGTGGGTTGCCGACGCGCACAACCACCGGGTGCAGAAGTTCACCGCCGACGGCGCGTTCGTGGCCGAGTGGGGCGAGCGCGGGCGCGCGAACGGCGCGTTCATCTTCCCCTCCGGTCTGGTGGTGGACGACCGCGACCGCGTGTACGTGGCCGACCGCTCCAACTACCGCATCCAGGTGATCGCACCGGACGGCACGTTCGAGCCCGCCATCGCCGCCGGCTACGTCAGCGCCGGGCGGCGTGCCATCATCGGGCCGCTGGCGTGGACGCCCGGCTCCCTGTACACGGCGGACACCTTCCACCATGTGGTGCTGCGCCACGACCTGGCGCCGCGGACCGAGCGATGATCGACCTGCTGTTCCGCGGCGAGGTGCTGCTGTTCGCGTTGCTGGTGGCGGCGCTGATCGTTTCGCTGTCGGTGCACGAATTCGGCCACGCCTTCGTGGCCAGGCTCAACGGCGACCGCACCGCCGAGTTGGCCGGCCGGCTGACCCTCAACCCGCTGCGCCACATCGATCCGATGGGCTTGGCGATGGTGGTGCTGGTCGGTGTCGGCTACGCCCGGCCGGTGCCCACCGACCCGCGCAACTTCCGCTCCCCGCGCGCCGACCTGTGGATCGCCGCGGCCGGCCCGGCCGGCAACCTGGTGCTCGCGGTGGTGACCTGGAACCTGTTTCTGCTGCTGCGCGCCGCCGGGGTGGACGCCTTCTTCGCCAGCGGCCCGGTCACCTTCTTCGTGCTGCTGGCGCGCGTCAACCTGCTGCTGATGCTGTTCAACCTGATCCCGCTCGGCCCGCTCGACGGCCATTACATCCTGCCTCACCTGCTGCCGGCGCGCGCCGCCGACGCCTACCGCCACTACAACGCGCGCTTCGGCTCCTACCTGCTGCTGGGGCTGATCCTGCTCAGCGTGGTCGGCGTACCGGTATTCTCACGGCTGATGTCGTTCGCCGGCGCCCTGCTGCGCTACCTCACCTTCGTCCCGGCCGCGTAACCGGCGCGGACTAATGGCTAGTGGTAGGGGTCGGCGGAGTCGCGCAGGCCGTCGCCCACGAAGTTGAAGCACAGCACGACCACGATCACCAGCAGCGCGGGCAGCAACATCCACGGGTGGGTGGTCAGGGTGGCCACGTTCTGGGCGTCGATCAGCAGCGCCCCGAGGCTCACCGCCGGCGGGCGGATGCCGAAGCCGAGAAAGCTCAAGGCGGTCTCGCCGAGGATCATTCCCGGAATGCGCAGCGAGACGTCCACCACCAGGTAGCTGGTGAAGGAGGGCAGCAGGTGCTCGCGGATGATCGGCAGCTCCCGCTTGCCGGCGATGCGCGCGGCCAGCACGAAGTCGGCCTCGCGCAACTCCAGCAGCTTGCCGCGCACCACGCGCGCCAGCCCGGTCCAGCCGATCAGCGACAGGATCACCGTGATGCCGAAGTAGACGGCGATGATCGACCAGGTCGTGGGCAGGGCCGCGCTCAGCGCCAGCCACAGCGGGATGGTCGGCACCGAGATCAGGATCTCCACCAGCCGCTGGATGACGTTGTCTACCCAGCCGCCGAGGTAGCCGGACAGGCCGCCGAGCAGGCAGCCGAGGATGAAGCTCAGAAACACCCCCACCAGGCCCACGCTCAGCGAGATGCGCGAGGCGATGATGATCCGCGACAACAGGTCGCGCCCGAGCCGCTCGGTGCCGAACAGGTACACGTAGCCGCCAGCGTCGCGCGTGCCGAAGAAGTGCAGGTCGCTCCGCAACAGCCCCCACAGCCGGTACTCGCCGGCGCGTACGAACAGGCCGATGCGAAACCGCTGGCTCTCGTCGACCGTGAACTCCTCGCGGAAGGTCTCCGGATTGCGCTTCGTCGTGTAGCCGTACACGTAAGGCGCGGTGAGCCGGCCATCCTCGAAAACGCGGATCCGCTGCGGCGGCGCGAACCGCAGATCGGTGTTGCGCAGCAGCTTGTCGTACGGGGCGAAGAACTCGGCGAACGTCGCCACGAGGTAGAGCACCGCGAGGATGCCGATGCCGAGCAGCGCCAGGTGGTGGCGGCGGAACTTGCGCCACACCAGTTGCCACTGGGAGGCAACGTAATACTGCTCCTGCCGCCGGTCGACGGCTGCGGTGTCCTCTACCGCCAGGCTGAGATCCGCGCTCACGCCGCCGCCTTCCGCTCCATCCGGATGCGCGGATCGACCAGCGCCAGCATGACGTCGGAGATCAGCGTCCCGATGACGGTGAGCAGGCTGAGCACCACGATGATGCTGCCGGCCAGGTACATGTCCTGCTGCAGCAGGGCGGTGAGCAGCAGCGGCCCGACCGTGGGCAGGCTCAGCACGATGGCGGTGACGGTTTCCCCGGAAATGATCTCCGGCAACAGCCAGCCGATGGTGCTGACCAGCGGGTTGATGGCGATGCGCACCGGGTACTTGAACAACAGGCGCTGTTCCTCGACGCCCTTCGACCGCGCCGTGATCACGTACTGCTTGCGCAGCTCATCGAGCATGGTGGCGCGCATGATACGGATCAGCGCGGCGGTTCCGGCGGTGCCCACCACCACGATCGGTACCGGCAGATGCTTCATCAGGTCCCACAGCTTGGCCACGCTGAACGGCGCCGTCACCATCTCCGCGGAGTACAGGCCGCCGATGCTGACGCCCAGCCAGCGGCTGGCCAGGAACATCAGAATCAGGGCGAGCAGGAAGTTGGGCGTCGCCAGGCCGATGAAGCCGAGCGTCGACACCGAATAGTCGGTCAGCGAATACTGGTGGGTGGACGCGAAGATGCCGATCGGAATGGCCACGGCGAAGGTGAACACGGTGGTGAGCAGGGTGATCAGCGCGGTCAGCGGCACCCGTTCGGCGAGCATGTCGAGCACGTTCTGCTGGGTAGCGAACGACTTGCCCAGGTCGAGCGTGAGCATGTTGCCCATCCACTTGAAGTACTGGACGATCACCGGCTGATTGAGCCCGTAACGCGACTCCAGGCCGGCCAGCTCCTCGCGGTCGGTCTCGATGCCGCGGTCGCGAAGCTGCTGGATGTAGATGTCGAGAAAGTCGCCCGGCGGCGCCTGGATCACGACGAACGACAGAATCGATATCCCCAGCAGGGTTACCAGCATGTAGCCGACTCGGCGTATGAAGTACTGAATCACCGCTTCCCAGGCCCCGACAACAGGGAACCTTAGCGCCGCACCCTGCCCCGGTCAACCAAGGACAGCACCCCGACGCACGAGTGCCGTGAACGGCTGGCCGGAGCTGGCCGGGGTCCGCGCTTGACATCCTCAAGCGACGTGCGGTAATGCCGGGTTCGGGGATCAAACGGATGCCGATGAATCGCCAGGACGACAGTCAGCGCAGTGGCCGGTTGGTAACGCAGCCGATGCCTCCTCTCCGCGTACGCGACCCCGCGCGCGCCGTTGCCATTCGCCACCGCCGTCGCTACCGGTGGCGCCAGCTCCGTCCATCGCCGAACCGGCATGCGGGCCGCCCGCGCCTTTCCCGACGACCGCAGCGTCCCAGGCTCTCCGCCCACTGACTACCGGCAAAACCCACCCGGCGTTGCCGGCCACCACCCAGTGTCGGGTTGTGACGCAGGTCCCGTGCTGCGCGCTGCGCACCTCACCACACGGCAAATACTCGGAAATCCACAGAACGGGGGTGCAAAATGATACTCAAAGAGCCGCACGCGCGCGTGGCGCGAGCCCGGGCTGGACCCGGCGAGTCACACGCCGCGCGCTGTTCGTGAATTTGACTCTGACTGGCCGTCCGCGTTGCGGGCCCGAGAGTAGCCAGGGAGCAACAACTCGCTTCGCAATACTCTCGAAAAATCTACATACGGAGAAGCGTATGCATATTGCAATAATGAGAATGACCTTCGCGGTTGCGTTGGTCCTCGCCGTGACCGCGACCGGCCTCTGGGCCACTGGCGGCACGGAAGAGGCACCGGCAGCGGCCGCCGACAAGAGATACGTGACCGACCCCGTCACCGGCCAGGTGTTCACCGCGCATGAGTGGGGCGGGACCTTGACCTTCGTCAAGGGAAACGATGGCGGCTGGCTTGACGCCTATAAGGAAAACGCGGCACAGGCTTGGCGACGTGCTGAAGTGGATTCCGGTTCTTGTCGGAATGCCTCCTCCAGGGCAACCTTGGCGAATCACTGTTCGGTCACTTTCCGATAGAGGCCGAGATAGCACGGAGATTTCCGCTCACCATTGAGCTTGGCGTCATGGCCATCGTCATCGGCCTGTTGATAGCCGTGCCGGTCGGAATCTACTCGGCGATCCGTCAGGATACGGCCGTCGACTACGCCGGCCGCACCGCCGCCGTCATCGGCGCATCATGGTCATGATCTACCCGGCAATCTGGTCGGGCTGGTCGCCATCGATGAAGCTGATTCCTTTCACTGAAGACCCGCTGGGAAATCTCGGGATGTTTGTCATTCCGAGCGTGATTCTGGGGACGGCCTTGTCCGCGGGCACAATGCGGATGACCCGCACCATGATGCTGGAGGTGCTCAGGCAGGACTACATCAGGACGGCTTGGTCCAAGGGCCTCACGGAGAGGTTGGTTATTATGAGACACGCTGTCAAGAATGCCCTCATCCCGATTGTCACCGTGGTCGGCATGCAGGTGCCTCTCGTGGTGGGTGGCTCGGTTATCATGGAGAACATATTCAACCTGCCGGGGCTGGGTCGTTTACTGCTGGATTCCCTCAATAACAGAGACTACCCGATCGTATCTGGGGTAAACATGTTCTTCGCCAGCGTCGTTCTGTTGAACAATCTGGTCATCGATCTGATCTATCCGTATCTGGACCCCAGAGTACGTTATGGATGAGCGGGGAATATCAGCAACATGAGTGATGCCACGGGCACACCGCCCGCACTGAGTGAGCGAAAGAGACGTGTCGGGGTGGCTGATTTCTTTATCAGACTGTGGCGGGATAAGCCACTGGGTACTGCCTCTGGAATTTTCATATTGATGTTGATCGGTGTGGCTATCTTTGCCGATGTTCTGGCGCCTTATCCCTATTGGGAGGTTCATCCAGCAGACATGCTGACCGGCTCATCAACCCGCTATCTCCTGGGTACTGACCAGTTGGGGCGAGACTTTCTGAGCCGCATCATGTACGGGGCGCGGCTTTCGTTAGTTGTCGGTCTGGCGGCGACGACTCTCAATGTTGTGGTAGCTGTCCTGCTAGGAGATACTTCGGGATTCCTTGGTGGGAAACTGGACCTGGCGGTGCAGAGATTCGTCGATGCCTGGATGGCGTTCCCGGGACTGCTCATGCTGTTGTCCATAATGTCCATAGCGGGAAAAGGGTTGCTGCAGATAATACTGGTCCTGGGGATATCAGGCGGCATCGCCGGCTCCAGAGTAACCCGAGGCGCCGTCATTGCGGTCAAAGAGAATCTGTATTTTCAGGCGTCGGATGCGATTGGCGCTTCCAAGTGGAGTGTGTTGATGCGCCATGTCCTGCCCAACATTGCGCCGCCGGTAATCATCCTGTTCAGCATCAACATCGGTGGGGTGATCGGCGTGTGTTCATGGAGACCGCGCCATGGCTGGCTCTGTGGCCTGGTTTCTTCCTGACTATTACCGTTTACAGCCTGAACATGTTCGGCGACGCCGTGCGGGATCTGCTCGACCCGCGGCTGCGGGGTGGTGGCGGTCGTCTGGATGCCGATAGCGCCAAGTCGGTCGGTCTAGCGTAAGCGGTCAGTCAGGTTGGCTCAGTGGGGCTCGGCTCGAAATACCGGAATCCGGCGCTCGGTCTTGTTCTGATAGTCGGCGTAGGGAGCGAAGGCGGCCACGGCAAGGTCCCAGAGCCTCGCTCGCTCCGGGCCATCCTTCACCTCGCGCGCCCGCATCTCCTGCGTCGACGTTGCGTCACGGATCGTCACCGCCGGATTGGCGCGCAGGTTGTGCACCCACACCGGATCCTTCGGCGCGCCTCCCTGGGAGCCGATCAGCACGTAACCGTCACCATCCGCCACCCGCATCAGCGGCGTCTTGCGGACCGCGCCGGTCTTGTTGCCGACGTGCGTCACCACGATTACCGGCAGCCCGGTGTCGCGCAGGGTGAGCCCGTCGGTGCCACCGCTCCGTTCATACCGATCCACCTGGTCACGCACCCACTGCGCCGGACTCGGAATGTACTCACTCATCACGTCTCGCCTTCATGGCAGCGATGCTACCGCAATCCGGGTCCGCGAGTCCGCGGCTCGGCTACTGCATGTACAGGCCGCCGGCCACTGGCACGGCAAGGCCGGTGATGAAGTCGCTGTCCGGGCCGGCCAGAAACGCGGCCACCCGGGCGACGTCGGTTGCGCTGCCGACCCGGCCCAACGGAGTGGCACGGATGGCGCCGGCAAACATGCCCTGGAGCCGCTCCTCGGTGGAGGTGTCCTCGCCACGGGTGGCGTTCGCGATGTCCCGGTAACGCTCGGTATCTATCACGCCGGGACACAACGCGTTGACGGTTATGCCATGCGGGCCCAGTTCGTGCGCCAGCGCCTGGGTCAGCCCCACGACGGCGAACTTGGACGACGCGTAGGCGCCGAACCTCGCCCTCCCATTCTTGCCCGATAGCGAAGACATGGTGATGATGCGACCGCCGCGCTTGGCCTTTATCATCACCCGCGCGGCCGCCTGGCAGCACAGGAACGTGCCCTTCGCGTTCACCCTCAGCACCCGATCCCAGTGCTCCTCTTCGAGCTCCACGATCGGCACCCGGTCGCGGCCGGCGGGTGTCCCGGCGTTGGTGACCATGATGTCCAGACCGCCCAACTCGTCGACCACCCGGTGCACCATCGCCTGCACCTGCGCCGCGTCAGCCACGTCGGCGGTGATGGCCAGCGACCGCCGGCCCAGCGCCTCGATCTCCGCAACCACCGCCGGCAGGCCGCCCCAGTCGCTGCCCGCGCGCGGCTTGTCGACCAGATCGTTCACCGCCACGTGCGCTCCGTCCTCAGCCAGCCGCAGTGCAATCGCCCTGCCGATACCGTTCTGCCCGCCGGCTCCTGTTACGAGCGCTACCTTGCCATCCAGATGTCCCATCTCTACCTCATTATCCGTGTCAACTCATGCCCCTGCCAAGGGTCCCTGCGCCCACCTCCGCCGACGATGCTCAGCGGCTTCTCCCTGACCCGCCTGACGACAGCGTAGACCAAGTCGATCAGCAGATTGATGCCGGGCTCGCAGAGACCGGTTGCAGAAAATCGGGCGTAGGGCCTGGCCGCCAATCAGCGCTGCATCGAAGTGCACATCCTCGACCATCTCGACGAGATCGACCGCCGTGGGCTGGCACTGCGGCGCGGGTTCTCGAGCCTGTTCGACTACGCGGTGCGGGAGTTGCGCTTCACCGACGCCGCCGCGCAGCGGCCCATCCAGGCCATGCGGCTGTGCCGGCGGTATGGGTGGGTACGGGCCAGGCTGCAGAGCGGAGAGCTGAGTATGACCTCGGCGGCGCAGTTGGAAACCACCTTTGCCGGCGCCGAGCGGGCCGAGCGGGCCGAGCCGTACCGGGCGCCGGAACGTCGGTCAGGGTCGCTGCCACGATCAGGATCAGAATCACGATACCGCTGGCCGAACCAGGCAGCTTGCGCTGCCGGCAGCGCCGAGCGAAGCGGGTGAGCATGGGGAGCGCGGGCGGTCTTTGGGTAGCCAAAGAGCGGCACCCGCGACGCACGGCGCGCTCGCCGTCGACCAGTTGGCACCGTCACCCCGTGACGCGAAAGACGACGAAAGCCGCCGCACAGGGCGCGGCCGATGGAGACGATTTTCAGACGAGCCGTCCGCATTCGGCGCCTGCTCGGCACCGGCTGGCGCGCAGCCGGCCGGCCGCCTGGACGTGACAGCCGCCACCGGCAGCGCTGCGTCCCAATCGGCGCCGGGGCGTGCACCGCGGGCTGAGCAGTACTCCGGTGATGCGGCGGCCGTGAACGCGCCCGTGGTGCCGGTGGCGAGCCACGCTGTTGCTTAGGACCGCGGCGCCGGGCATGCCGGCGCGCTGCTGCCAAGGCCGCAGTTGAACGGGCACGACTCGCCGTTTCTGGCGCCCTCCTGCGTTGCCGTTGCCGTTGCCGTTGCCGGACCCGCCGCGCCGTCCTCGGACGAAGGCCGTGCTCCACAACTTCTGCCACCGACGCATCTCCCGGCGTCGGCGTCGGCGTCGGCGCCCGTGCCCGTGCCCGTGCCGGTCGTCGCTCCATCGGAGTCGCTGCGGGCCGCTTCGCTCGCGCCGGAATCGTCCCGGGATGATCCGTTTGCGGAGCTGTCGCCCGGCCCGTCGTCAGCCCCGCTGCTGCACCCGCAACGCCAGCGCGAGTTGATCGAGCAGGCCGCCGGCATGAGCACCCGCCAGATCGCCGGCCTGCTGGCCGCCGCCGCTCCCGAGGTGGTGCCACCGCGCGACACCCTGCGCACAGCGGCGCCCGACCGCTATACATTGAAGGTGACCATCGACCAGGAGTGCGAACAGGGACTGCGCCTGCTGAAGGGTCTGCTGTCGCACCTCGACCCGCGCATGTCGTGGGGCGACCTGGTGGCACGCCTGGTGCGCGAGGCGGTGGCCCGGCACGACCCGCGCGGCGGCGGGCGCGGGCAGCGACGGAAGGGTGCAGGCAGCGCGGGCGCATCACCGCGGCGGGCACCGAACAAGACACGAGCTGCCGGGGCAGCGGCCGGGCCGGCTCAGCGCGCAAACGAATCCTCTCGGCGGGCGTCGAACCGGATCCGTGCCGCCGTGGCGCCGGCGGCCCCGCCTCGGCGAGGAGGCGGCGACACTCCGGCGCCGCCCGGTGAAACCGCCACTGCCGGAAGCCAGAACCCGATCGCGATGGTGGCCAACGCTGCTGCGGTGCAGCCGCCGGCGCCTCGGCGGTTGGCTGCCATGCCGGCGCTGCCATGCCGGTCCCGCCAGTCGCCACTCCGGCGCCGAAGCCCGCATGCGGCGTGTTCCCTGACGGCGGACTCAGCGGCGCATCAGCCGGAACAGCGGCGCACACGACCGGCGATACTGTTCGCAGTTCCCACCAATCCGCGCCACGCCGCCACATTCCCGCGGCTGTTCGGCGCCATGTCTGGCAACGCGACGGCGGACGCTGCTGCTATCAGGATCCGGTTGTGTATCATTTTGAATCTGCCGCGCGCTTCTTTTAGTGGCCGCGCGGACACCGGCTTAGGCGTCCGGTCGTCGATTGTATTAGGGACTAGAAGCCCTTCCTGTTATGCAGGTAGACGGTCAGGTACAGGTCAAGGGCCCGCCTTATGATTTCCGCCGGATTCACCCCATGCTCCTGAGCGATATCTTTAAGAATCTGCTGTACCTCGACATCGACAGAAGTCGAAACAGTGGCACCGCTCCATCCGATACCACCATCGAGTGCCTTCCGAATCTTCTCGCGCAGATCATCCATGGCGGCAGATCGTCACGGTCGTAGAGATTCCGCCATAGGTGTTGGTCCAGCGGAGCCGCGCATCGTCGCGGGCGAATCGATTGCTGGTTCTGAGGGTGCCACCTTGGCCGTCGGGCGATTCCATCTCGAACCTATACCAGCCGTCTCCGCTGTCTTCCCGGACTGTCACACCAGAGGTCTTCGCTGTCTCTCGGTAGTCAATGGAGGTTGCGCCGGACCGAAACACGATGTTGTGAGCCGAAAATGTCCAGGATGTCTCGAATCCAGGGACAGGGGTGCAGTCGCCCCAACTGCCATGGATCCACGATGGCGGGTTTAGGGCGTGGGTCGCGGTTGGCTCGTCGGGGGACGTTCCTGGCCCTTCTTCGCACCCTCCTAGAAGACCTACGGCCATGGCGCTCAGGCCGCGCATCCAATCAGTGCTCTACTACGTAGGGGTAACATCCCCGACATCCTACCATGGACTATCTAATCGCGCGGCTTGCCGAAATTCGCTCATCGGCGTAACGCTCGACAAGCGTAGCAATTCGTTGTATTATAGAGACATACGACATGATTGACACGCCGGCTAAGGTTAAGGTTGTGCCACACTTGACACGTAGCGCGTCCGCTATACTATCCCGTAGACGAGACAGTTACCGCTTCGTGTGAGGAGGAACCACGCAATGCCGCTACCAAAGAGACCCCGCGACCCCGCCCAGCTCGCTAAGCTCATGGTCGACATGGCGACCGGAGAGGTGTCGAACGACAAGGACCAGGTGCTTGCCGCTTTGAGCGAGCAGGAGCAGCCCACTGGGCGCGCCAAGAGCGCCAAGGCGCGGGCTGCAAGCCAGACAGCGGAGCGCCGTTCCGAAGTAGCTAGGCGTGCCGCCGCCGTCCGCTGGGGAACGTAGCGAACGAGAGTCGTTATGGAGCGTATCCGCCAAGCGGCTCCCCTACTATCTGATAGTCTTCTCTCTATTGATGGGAGTAGGGCTATTGGGATCGGCTATTACAGCTATCTCAGGGGGAGCCAAATTCTGGGCCGTAATCGTAAAGGTGGCTCAGGAATTAGCTGCAATCGGAGCAGCTACAGGCGGAGTGTTATTGGCGATAGAAGGCTCAATCATGGGAATCACGAAACTCCTTATCGAAAAGACTAGAGAAGAAGCTTACGCTCAAGGCGCAAGGCAGGAACGCCAGAGGATTGAACGACACCTAAAAGAGCAAGGTGTAAACGTACAACTGCCAGCCCCCGCGGAACAGCAGAAGCAAGACAAGAAAAACCCGTAAAAAGCACCACCGTGTGCTTGCACTTATTTTCATCCTGATATATAGTGCAAGCATGAACAAGCTTGGTACAGAGAAGCGAGCAACAATCCTCCGATGCCTCGTTGACGGCATGAGCATCCGGGGCACTTCCCGGATCACGGGCACCGCGATCAAACTCTGTAGCTAAGCTGCTCGTTGATGCGGGGCATATCTGCTACGATTACCAGTACGAGCACCTTCGCAACCTGCCGTGCACGCGGTTTGAGGTTGATGAAGTATGGTCGTTCGTCTACGCCAAAGAGAAGAACGTCGCGGGCGCCAAGGCTGCGCCGGAGCATGCCGGGGACGTGTGGACCTGGACGGCGATCTGTGCCGACACCAAGCTGATTCCCGCGTGGCAGATTGGCGACCGTTCAAGCGATACCGCTATCCCGTTCATGCTGGACTTGGCGAGCCGGATGAGCCACCGGATACAACTCACGTCTGACGGGCACAAAGCGTACCGCTCGGCTGTGGAGCGGGCGTTCGGGCGGGAAGTCGACTACGCGATGCTGGTGAAGATGTACGGCAACCAAGGAGCGGACGGTGGCGCGCACCGGCGCTACAGTCCCGGCACCTTCAACGGCTCCGAGCGGATCGTTGTCTCCGGTGCGCCGAAGCTGGACAAGATTAGCACGAGCTACGCGGAGCGGAGCAACCTCACGCTGCGCATGTCGATGCGCCGCTTCACCCGCTTAACGAATGCTTTCTCGAAGAAGCTGGCGAACCATCACGCGATGGTGGCGCTGTTCATGATGTACTACAACTACAGCCGCAAGCACGCCACGTTAAAGACCACCCCAGCGGTAGCAGCCGGCGCCACGGATCGCATGTGGACCGTAGAGGACATCGTGAAGCTGATTGATGAGCGGACGCCACAGTCGGGACCGCGCGGGCCCTACAAGAAGCGCACGGTGGTGTTAGAGACAACTATAGATTCCGTAATAGTACAAGATCTCGATGCGGGCTTGGTGGCGGGAGACCACATGACGCATTCACAACTTTCGCCGTCGTAAAATTCTACCGCGAAGTAACTTTCGTCAGTCTCCCATACTGCCCTGAAGTTTCCGGTGTAAGTGGTTACGAGTCCTACCGTTTCTGCCGATTCGAGTTCCTCCAGAAGTTCCAAAATCCTATTTCCGATCCATCGTTTATCTCGACATCTTCTTCTCTACAGTACCTTGACAACTCTTCCACTCGTTCCTGGTATGTCTTCCTTTGTATGATATGCGGCATATAAGAAACGGGCTCTGCCGGTAGAACCTGACGGTAGTTGCCCGTCAGGTTCTACACTCTTTGGCGACGCATTACAGACTAGGAGTCCCTGGCTGTCAAGTCAGAGAACCCGGTGATGTCCCGCCGGGCCTTGTGCCGGTGCCGGCCTGCCGGGTAGCGTGTTATTGATGGTGCGCTTGGGCAAGCAGAGCCGCAAAACCGTGGCTGCCGTGCTGGAGGCCGCCGAACGCCACTTCGGCGCAGCGGGCGCCGGCCTGACGGTGACGCAACGCACCCCCGCCGACATCACCTTGCAGGACACCGCCGGCCGCGTCATTGTAACCGTCACCGTCGCCGCGGACGGCAAGCGCCGCGACGTCGACATCGTCAGCCACGAGTGGGACGCTGCCGCGCGCGCCTTCCTGCGCAAGATCTAGTAGGTCACTATCAGGGCTCCCTGCTCACATCCCCCACACCGCTACCGGCGCGGCGCCGCCGGAGCGCGGCAGATGCGCCGAGCGCCGGATACGGAAGATCTTCTCCTCCCAGCTCCGGTGCTCCCGCCGGTCGATCACGACCAGGTGCCCCGCCTCTGCCGCGCAGCGGTCCACGTAGCGCGCCGTCTGCTCCACGCCCTCGTCCACGACGCGCTCCAGCCCGTCGTGCTCGCGCACCACCTTGCACTCCACCACGAACTCCTGCACCCGGTCCGCCAGCGGCCACACGATCAGCAGGTCCACCCTCCCGCTCCCCAGCGCGTACTCCCGCTCGATGCGACCGCCGCCCAGCGTCTCCTGCGCCACCCACGCCAGTTCGCGCGGCAGCACTTCGGCGTACCAGACGTCGCGCAGGAACAGGTCGCCCAGCGCCGTACCCGCCGCATGCGCCAGCGTGGCGAGCACCGTGTGCATCGCCCGCTGCACGTCGTCGCGCGCGGTGCGGGCAGTTTCGACGGTAACGTACACGCACCGGTAGCCGCGCCCGTTCAGCACAGTTCAGCACATCGGCCAGCGCCAGCAGCGCCGACGTCTTGCCAGTCTGGCGCGGCGCATGCAGCACGAAGTATTGCTCGTCTCGCACCAGCCGAAGGACTTCGTCCAGGTCAATGCGCTCAAGCGGCGGAATGCAGTAGTGCTTGTCGGGTTTGACGGGACCAGCGGTGTTGAACGAACGCATGTTTCTACCCTCGCTGACGACGCCTGGCGGTTGGCCTGCGCCTTTCCGTGGAGTGTGTATCATGCTGCACTGGTAGGCGTGGCCCCGCGAGCCTGCGAGCTTACCGCGGCATCTCACCCTTTCGGGGCGACTTCGCGGCAACGGCGTCAGCCACGAGTGGGACGCCGCCGCGCGCGCCTTCCTGCGCGAGGTCTAGCCGCACTACCGCTGCCGGGGCCGTCGCGCGAGCGGTCGATCAGGTTGGCTCATTGGGGTTCGGCTCGAAACACCGGAATCCGGCGCTCGGTCTTGTTCTGATAGTCGGCGTAGGGAGGGTAGGCAGCCACGGCAAGACCCCAGAGCCTCGCGCGCTCCGGGTCATCCCTCACCTCGCGCGCCCGCATCTCCTGCGTCGACGTTGCGTCGCGGATCGTCACTGCCGGATTGGCGCGCAGGTTGTGCACCCACACCGGATCCTTCGGCGCGCCTCCCTGGGAGCCGATCAGCACGTAACCGTCGCCATCCGCCACCCGCATCAGCGGCGTCTTGCGGACCGCGCCGGTCTTGTTGCCGACGTGCGTCACCACGATTACCGGCAGCCCGGTGTCGCGCAGGGTGAGCCCGTCGGTGCCACCGCTCCGTTCATACCGGTCTACCTGGTCACGCACCCACTGCGCCGGACTCGGAATGTACTCACTCATCACGTCTCGCCTTCATGGCAGCGATGCTACCGCAATCCGGGTCCGCGAGTCCGCTCACATCCCCCAGACCGTCACCGGCGCGCCATCTCCCGACGGCGCGCGGCGGAAGATCCTTTTGCATCTCGCTGGAGCCGTCTCCGATGCGGCGCGAAGCGCGCGCCGTGTGACAAGCGCCCTACCCGCCAGCCAGGGGGCCACCTCCATGTTCCATTCCCGTACCGGACTCCCCCGCCCCGGGTGGCTGCGGATCGACGATTGCAGCCCAATCAGGCTGACGACCGGGATGAGCTGCAAACCCAAACTTTCCGTGCCATGCCTCGCTCTCATCGTTGCCGAGCATATACCGACTCGTTAGCCTCCCATATCCGCTGCCATGTAGTTGATCGATAGCCGATGACACCAAGGCTGTAGCTAGTCCCCTGCGCTGCCATTCTGGAGAGACCAAGAGTACGTCCAAGAGTGGACACCCATCATCCATTTCGACCAGGAGGGCGGCACCACCAACTACTCTCTCTTCGGTTTCGGGATGGAAAACCAGAGCCAGGCGTGATGCCGGGAGCGGTTTCCCGCGTTCACCGCCAAGAAATCCGACAACACTCTTTCTGGCCGAATCGGCGATCTTGTCCTCCTCCCAGTCACAATACTCAATAGTATCCCTGAAAGCGGCCAAATAAGCGGAAATCAACTCCGTCTCATACTTCTCCTCGACAGGCCGGATCTGACAAGGATATCTGCACGAGCGTGGCTCGATATTGAGGGAAGTTGTAACCACCTGATGTCTCGGAGAGATGTGAGCTCGACCGTTCCAATACTCATACTTCCAACCTGGCTCTCTCTCCAACAGCCGCAACAACCGGAACTCTTCGAGCGTCATCGCCAGGTGTCGGCTACGCATGATCTATCGCAGTCAGGCGTCGGCAGACGCCACGGCAGCGATGAAAGCCTGCACCTCGGCGGCGAGCGCCTCCCGCACGTCGCGCGCGTCTTCGACGACCAGGGCGATCTTGCGCGGATCCAGTCCGCCGCTGTAGGCATGACGAAACACATGGCGGAATCCGCGCAGTGAATCGAGCACCTTCAGGGTGCGATCCGAAATCACGCGCGGACGCACTCCGTCGACAGTTATCGTCATGCGTCTGAGCAACTCGATGTGGTACCCCCCGCCACCCTGAAGCTGATTCTCGAACGCCGCCGCCACCAGCTCGAACAGCTCCTCGATCGCTCCGTAGAGATTGTGAAGCTGGTAGGAGAGACTCTCCAGCCCGGCCACACCGCTCTCCCGCTCGCGGTGGTCGATGCGCTCGTAGATGAGCGCGATTTGCCGCAGTTGAGCACATGCTTCGGCGGCGAAGACTATGTATCGCGCCTCTTCCATGTCGTACCAGTGCGCCGGATGGTTGCCACGAAGTGGCACCGGGCAAGGTCTACCAGATCGACCTCCCGGCCCACGGAATGCTCCAGGTGGCTCTTGAGCGTGAAGTAGTCGCGCGCCGGGAGCGCGCCGACGGCGACATCGACATCGGAGGTGGTGCCGAAGTGGCCGGCGCGTTCGATGGAACCAAAGATGATCGCCTCATCGACCGGCACCGGTGCGGCGTCCAGCGCCTGCACCAAACGCTCCCTGGTCGCCGTCCTGAGTTGCTCGGCGGTGTGTTGCCGCCGTTCGATCGCCCGGTCCAGAACATCGGTGGAGAAGCGGGAACCTGCCACGCGATCAAGGGTAGCAGCAGCGGCCGCCCCTCACAAGCAATTGCCCACTCATACGCTGGCTCACGTTGTTTCAGAGACGAGGGCCGGCCACGGCGGGCCGGCCCTCGGGTCAGGTTGCGAAGAAGGCTATTCGCGGTCGAACCAGAGCTGGTCGGCCCAGTACATCAGGTTGCCCTTCCAGTCGGTGTTGGAAACCGGGAACTCGCTCGGGACGTTGCGCAGATCCTTGCTGGTGAGCAGGACCGCGGGCGCCTCCCCGACGGTGCCGATGACGAACACGTTGTCGCCGGTCCAGTCGTACATCTTCTGCGCCAGCTCGGCCCACTCTGGGGAGCCGAACTCGGACAGTCCGAACTGCCGCTGCCACTCGAAGTAGCGCTGCCACTCCTCGGGCGGCTCGGTACCGGGCAGCTCGCCGCCGTAGTCTTCCAGCTTGCGCTCGCCGCGTTCGACCGCCACACGCGCCGTTTCCCAGATGTCGTAGCTGCCGGCCATGTTGAAGTCGCCGTGCAGGCCGACGCCGCCGGAACCGACGCCGTCGTTGATCCAGTTCCAGAACTCGGTGATGGCGTCGATGGTGCCCGGCTGCAGCATGAACTCATCCTGATTCTGGTTGTCGGTCCAGGCGGCGTTGTCCACCAGGCGCGGCGTGACGCGCAGCCCGATGTCGCCCCACTGCGCGATCTCGATCTCGAACAGCTTGCTGATGTCCACCGAGCCGCCGGTGCGGGCGGCGACCTGTATGGTCAGGTTGGAGCCGTCCGGGAAGGTGCGGAAGCCGTCGCGGTCGCGCCCGTCGAGACCGATCTCGTCGAGCATCTGGCTTGCCAGATCGGGATCGTAGGTGGCCCACAGGGTCTGCCACTCGGGCTTGTAGAAGCGGGCGCCGGAGTGGATGGTGGCCGCGGTCGGGCGGCCCAGACCGAGGAAGTACACTTCGTTGAGCTCGTCGCGATCCAGCGCCACCGCCATGGCGCGCCGGAAGCGTACGTCCTGCAACAGGGCGCGGTACTTCTCATCGTTGTAGGTGGGGTTGAAGCCGAACGCGCGGCCCACGTCGATGCCGGGGATCAGGGTAATCGTGTAGTTGCCGCGATCCTCGTTCTCCTTGTAGTCGGGCAGCGACGCGAAGTTGGTCTGCGCGATGGCCCAGTCCACCTCACCGGCGATCGCCTTCAGGTTGAACACCTCGACGTCGGCGTTGGGGGTGGACAGCACGCGGTCGATGTAGGGCAGCTGCTGCCCGGCCGGGTCGACCTTCCAGAAGTAGGGGTTGCGCTCCCAGATCTCCGCCTGCGCGCCGATCTCCTTGGCAACCCACGGGAACATGGTGGGCGTGTCCAGCAGGCCGACGCCGACGACGATGTCCCAGTGCGCGATGAGCGCCTCGGCCCAGGTCTCGAAGCCTTCTTCCTCGGCCAGCTTCTGGGCATCCGGGTTGTAGCGGATGTGCCACTGCTTCAGGAAGGTGCTCGGCGCGTACTGCACGTAGTTGCCGCCCTTCCAGGTAGTCCAGCCGGGGATGATCACGTGGTCCCTGGCCGACAGATGGAACTGCACGGTGTTGTCGTCGATCTTGGTAAGGCGGGTCGCCGTGGGCGGCGTCTCGTTGGGGCGCCAGCCGGGATCGACCCGGTCATCCCACCTCAGGTCCTCCATCACGAACATGACGTCGTCGACGATGAATGGATCGCCGTTCGACCACTTGGTGCCCGAACGCAACTCCAGGGTGACGGTGAGGCCGTCGGCCGACACGTCGTAGCCCTTGGCGATGTTGGGCAGGATCTCGCGTGTCTCCTGGTGCATCTTGAGCAGGTAGATGTCCACCTCCTGGTTGGTCATCTCGTGCCCCCGCCGGTTCATTGCCCCAACCGCATCGGACACGTGCAACGTGCCACCGTACTTGCCGACGCCGTCGCCGAGCATCTCCTGCACCACCGGTTCGACGGCGATGCGCTCATCGAGCGGCGGCAGCTCGCCGGCCGCCACCATGGCCGCCAGCATCGGCGCCTCGCTGAATTGCCCGCTCGCCACCATCGCGGCGCCGCCGGCACTGCTGCTCCCGCTGTCCGACTCGCCGCCGGCCATGAGCATCGCCGGCGCCGCCAACACCAAGCCGAGCGCGAGCATTCGGTTCATGAAATGGGTCATGTTCATTGTCCTCCTCCTACCTCTGTTTATGGGATTGCGTGACAGGCTACCATACCGGCGCTTTGCAGACTGGGTCAACCTTGCATTCCTGCTCCTCTTGCTGCCTGCTGGCGGGACTGGCGATTGCCGCGGCCCTGGGCCTCGGCGGCTGTGCGTCCCTCGCAGATGCGCTCGCCGGCCGCGCCGCGGTGAGCGTCGAGAGGGTCCCGCTCGCCGCCAGCGAGTGCAGCGGCACGTTCATCGCCGCCGACCTGCCGCACGCGATCGAGGTGTCCTCACCGCGCGTGTTCAACTACGACTCGCTCGGCGCCGGGCTGGCCGCCGGCGACCTGGACAACGACGGCGACATCGACCTGGTGCTGGCCAACCTGGACGGGCCGACCGCCCTGCTGTGGAACGAAACGGCGCCCGGCGCAGCGCTGCAGTTCCGGCGCACGGACCTGACCGGCGCCGCCGACAGCACGCCGACCAGCGCCATCGTGGCGGTCGACACCGACGCCGACGGCTGGCTCGACCTCGCCGTGACCCACACCAACCGCCCGCCCACGCTGTGGCGCAACACCGCGCGCGAGGATGGATCCGGCGGTACCGCCGGTAGCGGGCGCCGCTTCGTGCGCGATCCCGACTTCGGCGCCGGCTACTTTGCGCACGTGATGGACTGGAGCGACCTGGACGGCGACGGCGACCTGGATATCGTCACCGCCACCTACGACTACCTGCTGGCCAAGGAGTTCGGCGGCTTCATCCCCGGCGGCGGCGTGGCCTACTACGAGAACCGCAATCCCGGACTGCTGCCGGCGCTGCTGACCTCCGGCGCCGACGCGCTGGCGGTGCTGGTGACCGATCTGGACGGCGACGGCCGGCGCGAGATCGTGATCGGCAACGACTACGCGCGTCCCGACTACGTGTTCACGCGCGCCGCCGATGCGCCGATGGGCTGGGCGCAGATAGAGCCGCTCGCCGCCACCCCCACCAACACCATGAGTTACGCCGCCGGCGACGTGAACAACGACGGCCGCTTCGAGCTGTTCGCCGCCGACATGAAACCCTACCGCGACGATGCCGAGACGCGCGCTGCGTGGGGCGACCTCGGCACCGCCAGCCCGCCGGACGAGGTGCAGGTCAACGCCAACGTGCTGCTGGCGGCCGACGCCGACGGCGGCTACCGGGATCGGGCGGAGGCGGCCGGGGTGGATGCCACCGGCTGGAGCTGGTCGGCCAAGTTCGGCGACCTGGACGGCGACGGCTACCTGGACCTGTACGTGGTCAACGGCGTGATCACCGTGGAGGTGTTCGGCCACCTGCCGGGCGACGAACTGGTGGAGGAGAACCAGGCGCTGCGCGGCGCCGGTGACGGCAGCTTTGTGCCGATGCCGGGGTGGAATCTGGGCAGCACCCGCAGCGGGCGCGGCATGAGCATGGCGGATCTGGACGGCGACGGCGACCTGGACATCGTGGTGAGCAACCTGCGCGCCGCGTCGCAGGTGTTCGAGAACCGCCTCTGCGGCGGCGGCGGCCACCTGCTGCTCGACCTGCGCCAGCCCGGCACCGCCAACACCCACGCCCTCGGGGCGGACGTCGTGCTGACCACCGTGGCGGGCATTGAGCAGCGCCGCGAGGTGCGCGCGCAGAGCGGCTATCTGTCGGGCGACCCCAGCCGGCTGCACTTCGGCATCCCCGCCGGCGACGCGCCCGCGGTCCTGAAGATTACCTGGCCGGACGGCGAACGCTCGGTGGTACGCGACCTCGCTTCGGCGACCCGCGTGACCGTGACCCGCCGGTGACCGGCACGCCGCGCGCCGCCGGGCTCTTGGGCACCCCGCCGCCACGCCCACGCGGTGCCGCGGCGCGACCACCGGCTCCGATACGGTACCGCTGGTGCGGAACCGCGCCATCTGTCGGCGCCACAGCGGGCACCTGCGCCTGCCGCGGTACAGCCGTTCCGCCACGGCGCGGGGCGAACGCCGCGGGCGTCCCGGCGCCGCCTGGTCCGGCCGCCGGCCTGGCCTTGCTGCTGCTGGCGGTGCTGGCCGGGTGCGCGTCCGACCCGCCAACGCTCGCGGTCACCGCGCCGGCGCCGCCGCATACCGTCACCGCGCTGGCCGAGCCGGCGGCGTGCGGCGGCGGTTTCGCGGCCATCGACCTGGACCACCGCATCCAGTGGCTCGGCGGGCGGATCACCAACTTCGACACCATCGGCTCCGGCCTGGCGCTGGGCGACCTGGACAACGACGGCGACCTGGACCTGGTGCTCGCCAACCTCGCCCGCCCGAGCACGGTGTACTGGAACGACGGCGGCATGCGGTTCCGTCCCGAGCCGCTCGCTACCGGCGCCGCGCGCGCGGTCAACGCCATCGACTTCGACGGCGACGGCTGGCTCGACCTGGCCTTCACCCATCCGGGCGCGCCGCCGTCGCTGTGGCTCAGCCTGGGCGCGGCCGGTCCCGACGCCGCCGCCTACGACCGGTTTCAGCGCGTGGCGCGGCTGGGCGCCGGCTACATCGCCAACGCCATGGGCTGGGCCGACCTGGACGGCGACGGCGACCTCGACCTGGTGACCGGCAGCTACAACAGCGAGTTGCCCGACCTCGGCCACGGCTTCGCCATCGGCGGCGGCGTGGCCTACTACGAGAACGCGGACGGCGGTCTGAACCTGACCCTGCTGGCGCCCACCGCCGAGGCGCTGGCCGTGCTGCTCACCGATCTGAACGGCGACCGGCGCACCGACATCATCATCGGCAACGACTACGACCACCCGGACCAGGTTTTCCTGCGCGCACCGGAGGCCGAGCACGGCTGGCTGGCCGCGGCGCCGTTCCGCGCCACCGCCACCAACACCATGAGCTACGACGCCGGCGACATCGACAACGACGGGCGCGCGGAATTGTTCGTGGCCGACATGAAGCCGTACCGGCGCGACTCGGCGGTGAGCTACGCCTGGGAGCGGATTACCATCCTGCCGCCGCCCGACGACGTGCAGGCCAACGAAAACGTGCTGCTGGTGGCGGAGCCCGGCGCCGACCCGGACGGTGGTGCCGTGGCATTCGACAATGCCGCCCCGCAGCGCGGCGTGGACGCCACCGGCTGGACCTGGTCGGCCAAGTTCGGCGACCTGGACAGCGACGGCTTCCTGGACCTGTACGCGGTCAACGGCATGATCGACGCGCTGGTGTTCGGGCACCTGCCGGACGACGAACTGGTGGAGCAGAACCAGGCGCTGCGCAACCGCGGCGACGGCAGCTTCGTACCGGCGCCGGAGTGGGGGCTGGGCAGCGAGCGCAGCGGGCGCGGCATGAGCATGGCCGACCTGGACGGCGACGGCGATCTGGACGTGGTGGTGAGCAACATGCGCGAGCCGTCGCAGGTGTTCGAGAACCGCATCTGCGGCGGCGCCAACCTGCTGGTCGACCTGCGCCAGCCGGGCACCGGCAACACGCACGTCATCGGCGCGCAGGTGCGGCTGGTCGGCGAGCTGGACGGGGCGCCGCTGCACTTGAGCCGCGAAGTGCGCTCGCAGAGCGGCTACTTATCCGGCGATGCCAGCCGCCTGCACTTCGGCGTTCCGTCCGGCGCCACCCTCACCCGGCTGGAGATTGTGTGGCCGGACGGCACCCGCTCGCACATCCCGGAGCCCGGGGCCGGGACGCTGATCGCGGCAACCCATCCCGCCAGCGGTAGCGGGTCCGGATCCCTACCCCGCCGGCGCCCGCTACGCTGTCCGCGCTCCGGTTTGCGCCGGCATGGCGCCGCAGGGCCGACTCCAGCTCCCGCGTCAGGGCCGCCACGTGCTCGTTGCGCGCCGCGTTGCTCGCAAAGCGGCGGTCGGCGGGCAAGCCGCCGCGATCGACAACCACTGCCGATGATCGCATGACACCGAATCCAGAACAGAAAATGTTGACACTACCGATCCTACATCCAATATGATGCGTGCCACGCTTGACGCTCGCCATGGACTATCCAATACTACGGGGAAGTCTGCGGTCTACGATTTTCCGTTCTCACCGTTCGCTCATCATGCCGTTGGCCGCCACGACCGTGATTCTCGATGTCTCTACTGATGGATACGGTAAACCATCCACGGAATGCGAACGGACACTACCTCCAACTTCGACCTCGCTACGCGTGTCCATGGACGACCCGAGCGTCACGGTCTCAACATGTCGGTTTTCTGTCAATCGCTCTCTCGCGTCTGACGCTGACACGCTTAGGCGACTCCCGTGGCGCCCGTCGCCGAAGCTCTATCTCAAGTTTATCGAGAAAACCTTGAGGATATCTAAGGGTGCCGCTACGAGCACGCGTCACGAATCCCCGCAGTGCACGCGTAGACAATTCAGGCCATTTATCGGTGGCAAAGGCAGAGAGCCGTCCTCGGCGCCTGTCTACTGGGTATTCCGAAACAAGAGCCGACCTCCTGCCGTCTCCCATGTTCCACGCTGCTTTCGGCCAACGTTCATTCTCCTTCAGCTTGGCATCGTTCCGTGCATCGTACGTGCCAGGATGTTCCAGTCGTCTTCCAATCCATTCGGCAACCGGAACCGACACCGCATTTCCCACAAGCCTCCATCGATGACGCTCGGCTCTTTGCGCTCGCAACGACGAAGTCCAACCGCTCGGGAAACCTTGGAGACGTTCCGCTGCTTCAATCGTGGGCGTCACGACCCGTCCAGACGGCAGGAATACGGCCGGAGGACACGGGATATTCAGCGTGGATCCTGCCTTAAGTGGCGGAACAGCGTCACCGGTAAGACCGTTTCCGGTACGTCCCTCTGTCCAGTAAAACCCCACCGGTCGAGCCAGATCCGGCGCGGGCCAAGCCCGACGCGATGCGTCATCCGCGAAGAGCACTCGTCTCGGGTCACTTGAGAGACTTGCTACGATGAATACTCGTCTACGACGTTGAGGTAGACCAAATGCGCGACTGTCTACGATCCGATAGGCCCAGCGATACTCTCTATCTTCCAATTCGTTTACGATTGAAGCCATGGCGAAACCGCGCTTCAAGTATAGCATGAAGTATACGTTTTCTATTACCACCCACGGCGCTCGGTGTCGATCGAGCAGTCGGAACAGGGAATCGATAATTGAGCTCTTTGCTCCCTCAAGTCCCTCCTTGTTTCCTGCCATAGACAGGTTTTGGCAGGGGAAACCGGCAGTCACTACCTCCGTTTCGACTGGCAAGTTGTCAAGGTCCTCGACATCGCGCTCAAGGCACACATCGGTGAATCTCCGGCGAAGTACAAATGACGCATACTTGTCATTGTCACACAGTAGGACGGTCCGGTGTCCCGCGCGCTGAAATCCCAATTCGAAACCCCCTATGCCGGAGAACAAACCGGAGACTATCATAGGATGGCTTCCGCAGCGTCGAGACCTTCTTTATCAATCTCGGACCGTACAATCGTCCCCAATATCCACATGTTCTTAGGCGTTTCGATCCATGGAAAAAGCACAACAGCCGAAACCAAATAGCCACGTTCGCCACATTGACGCTATCGACCAACTCCATCGGATGTCGGCAGTATACACAATCCCCGGAATCGTGGAAACCATCTTGGATGCCGTCGGATGGCGGTCCGAGGAAGATCTATCGGCATTCCGGCTTCTTGAGCCAGCGGCCGGCAGCGGCGAGTTCGTCCTCCGAGCGGCTCGGCGCCTTGTTTCATCGTACCGGAAGCACGGGGTGCCGCTCCGTGCTGACCATCTGTACGACCGGATCATCGCATTCGAGTTTCATCCACAAGCCGCGTCCGAGGCACGCGCGCGCCTTGTCAAGGCTCTGCGAGTGACTGGTCTCCATCACAACACGGCCAGAGCTTGTAGCTTAGCTTGGATACGCAACGAAGACTTCCTCCTTGCCGACCTTCAGGAAAGTTCGTTTACACACGTGGTTGGCAATCCCCCCTATAGCCGGTGGTCAAAGATCCCAGCTATCTTGAGAGACCTGTACAAGGCCCGATTGCCAGAAGAGGTGACCAAGGGTGACATATTTATGCCTTTTCTGCACCGCGCTTTCGAATATGTGACGACACAGGGTATGTGTGGTTTCGTTTGCTCTGATCGCTGGAAGTATATGGCGTTCGCTGGAGGTTTCCGACGACGGTGGCTGCCTTTACTGGATATAATCTCAGATTGTCCAGTGAAATCTGAAGTCGCGTTTAATCGGCACGTAGACACTTACCCTACAATCTTGATTGCAAGAAAACGAGCCACAAAGAAACCAGCAGGCCGCTCCTTGGACGACCGACAAGGAAGTACGCTTGAGGAACTCGGATGCACGATTCGAGTCGGCCCTGCTTTGGGCCACACACCAGCATTCGTGCTTGACGTCGGGGATCACGAAGATGTCGAGCCCCAACTCCTACATGCGTGGGTCGACGGGGCGGACATCAGCGATGGGTTAGTGAATTGGCGAGGCCGTCGTGTGATCAAGATGTTCGACGACGACGGACGCCTCCTCGATCTACAGAGTTATCCCAAGCTTGCGACCCGACTCGGTAGGTTCTCCTCTGCGCTTCGGGACCGGTCGATCGTGCGGAATGGTGCTCCGTGGTATCGTACAATCGAACGGGTAAGAGCTACCGATTGGTGTCAGCCGAAGCTCCTTGTCCCGGAACTAGCAAGAACCCCTCGGGTCGCTGTCGACAGAGTTGGCATGATTCCGTCCCATGGTGTCTACGCCATCATTCCACGTAGGGCCGACGATATAGATGACCTCTATACTCGACTATCGAATGGGCGTCTAGCGGACGCGCTACACGGTATCGCACCAACGATTAAGTCGGGTTACGTTCGTTGTTATCGCCGTTTTCTGCTGAAGATCAGACTGTAGCCGAAACGCGTTCGATCAGCTTTCGCAACTCTTCCATGTATTCTTTTGTACACAGTGGTCGGTCAGGAAAAAGATCCGGTATCAAATCTTGCAAACCACCATCCTCGAACCCGTGAACGGCAGTCGCCATCGACAAGAACATTCCCAAGGAATCGTTGGCGGGCGTTACAAAGGCTGGATAACTATCCGGAATCCACACTCCTAAGCCAGGTATTGAGGATGAAAGTCCTCTTAACTTCTGGCATAGCTGAACATGACTATATCGGTGTCGACCTCGTGCGTGACTGGGCTCAAACCTGAACGCGATGCAACATCCGTTGGATAGCACCAAGAGAAGCTCAAACGACAGTAGCGTAGGAAAGGGCTGGACTTGCCTCGGCAAGAAAAAGAAACTCCCGGTTCTCTCGCGATCTGTAGGCATTGGGATTAGTCGCCCTTCGCCGTCGTTCCACGTCCAAGCTTCTTCAACAGTAGATGCAATCGACCCGGCGGAAAGATGCCTTTCGGCCATACCACGTACCTCTTCGGACGCCACACCCCAATCCTCTATACAGCGGCAAATATACGGATGCAGTATCTCAAAAACGTCGGCCATTCCGCTCGTTCTACCGGCGATGCATGTAGCTCATTCTATTTTGCGAACTGGCTCGGCGGCACATAGTTTCTATTCTCTAGGTGCATCACGTAGCGACGGCGCCATGAGCCCTCGAATTCCCCGACAAACTCCTTTGCGCCGCCCTGACCTTTCCGTAGAGTACTGAACGAGGACGTATCCTCAAAGAACGCGCCCGCCGCCCACTGGACATTCTTATCAAAGAAAAGCTCGTTCAGCTCTCTTGACGACTTCAACAACGGCCACCAGAAACAGGCCGACTTCGTCCAAATATCACTAGCGAACGCTGCACTGAGAAGATGCGTCGTGTATATTTCCTCGTCGAGGCCGTACGGCGCCTCGGTTGCTCGCAGACACGTGTTCCATGCTGCGATATCATCGGATCGCGATCCCATTACAAATGGCATACGCGCTATGAGATGAGGCAGATCTATGAGCACATCCTGTGGTGTAACGACATACCGCCGAATCCATTTCTCGAGCTCCGCGGCAACTATCCGCGCGACAACATCCATAGCTTCCGCCGAAGCGATTCCCGCAAGCACCTTGCGCTTCTGCTGAGCTGAGACCGACGTGCACGAATCTATGAAAAACCGCTCGAAAGTCACTTCGTAAAGTCCGCCGTCATCGTACGCCGTCGAAGAAAATCTGCCCTTAGCATGTCGTGAGAGGAACTCAAGACACTCCCGCGGGAACGACAAGGCCTGCAAAATCGACTCAGTGAAATGAGTCTTGACAAACTCGATCTGCGCGCGACGATCCTGCGCCACTTGGCGCAATGCCGGCCAATACCAGGGCAAGAAAGGATCTGTGCAACCCATCGCACACCCGCGCCACAACCCAACATTCCCAAGATGATCCTCGTTTAGGGCGAGATCGGCCGGGCTATCGGGATCGCCTAACAGGTAGCGGAGATCGAAATCAACCTCTCGGTTCTTGTTCAGAGATACGACATATGCGACATCCCAGAATCCTCGCACATACGTTGCAATCCAATCGGCGGTTATCGCGGCTCCATCAGTTGCCAACGCGGTTAAGTCATTGTCGAGAATAACTATATCAGCGCATGGCACGCCGACGCCAATCGACGTTCGCGAATCCAACTCCGGTTTAGGCCTCTCAGACTCTTCACCTATTAGAGACCGTACTCCATCGTACAGTCGATCTATCTCGTTCTTAAGATCATCCCCGAAAATGCCCTCGGTATCGATATCATCACCTTGAATGTTCGCGACTCTTTCTAAGATCCGCTGACCCCGCTCCTCGAAATCGTCACATACGAGCACCTTCATTCGCTCAGCCCTCCATCACGGGTTGTCCCAGGAAATCTCCAATGATGTCGAGAATCCCTCCGCTGATTCCACAAACTTTACTCTAGCCCCTCGGCGTCTCGTTATCATACGCACGATCGCTAGCCCCAGCCCCTGTCCCCCCATAGCGATCGACCGGTTTGCATCGCGAATCGTTAGCCGACGTTCGAATGGCTCAAACAGAGCCTTCGATTCCGACAAGGGTACACCCAGTCCGACACCCGTATCGTGGATAAGTATCCACGCCGTCCTCCTATCTTGTCCACTATCGATAACGATAAGTGCACTGCTCACATCCAGCATTGCATTCCATGCATTCGCAAATACGTTCTGAAGCACAGCACACCACTCCGAGTAAGCGCCGATTGGAAACCGAAGGTCACTCGGGAGCCTAGAAATGTCGAATCGCACGCGCACCATAAGCGGTTGCATCGTGCGAACGACGTGACTCATTACGGGCTCAACTCTAAGCCTGGCTGCAGGCTCGCTATCAACGTCGGATAGTAGCGGTGCGAATAGACCTTGGATCGCGTGCAGTCGCCTCGTGGCGCCCCCGAACTCCGAAGAAATGTCCCTTAGGTCCGCGACGCCATGTATCTCCGACAAGCGCCTAAGCCGAGCTTCTGTCTGCTCCAAAAGCAGGATCTCGCGACCCAATTCGTGATTCAAAGCGAGTCCTACCATGCCCGCCGTAGCAAGCGGCGCAAGCAATACAGCTCGTCGATCAAGCACCTGTTCCGCCGACGACGCTGCGGCATGTCCCACGACTAGCTCCTGCTTGATCGCCTCGTACACCACATCTGGCACCTGCTCACGAAATTCGTCAAGAAGCACCAACGCCCGATCTAATGCGTCACTCTTATGCCGCTTTTCTAGCCTACCCTCCGCGGCTTGCAGCGCGCGCAACCGAAATCTATTTGCGTAAAAATCCAACGACCACCGAACAAAATCCCTAAGCTGCTCAAACGCGCGGTTTGGCGATAACCGATCCCTCCCCGGCTGCAGTAACAGCATCTCGTCGGACGAATGATGGTACCTCTCTCCTATCTCTTGCTCGTGGTTCGTATCGATATCGACTATACCAAAAATACGACCAGGTGCAGGTAAATCCAACAAGTATCGATCAATTCCTCCCAAATGACTCGGAAGGAGCTCCGACACTGTAAGTCGCCTTCCTTGGTCCACCGCGACATTCAACCAATCCTGACCCGTCCTGTCCTCCAAAGACCCGTAGTAAGGAAGCCGAAACCCCCCATCGTACACGGAAACGTTGCCGAATTGTCGCAAGTACTCCCTCATCTCCCCTACTCGGATGTCGCCGCCCTGTCGCCCCTCCGTCTTAAACACCAGGATTTCAAATTGCACGCTGTCCACCGCAGCCAACCCGCGTCCATTTTCCTGCCTCACCGGAAATCGCACAGTTTCGTTGAATGTCCGTTCTTCTGCTCCTTTCGGATATCCGGCGGCGAACTCCACGCTCACGTTTGCCTCACATGTACGTCTACCGTCCCTTAAGGAGCCTCGAATGCGTGCTTTCCAACTCGACAAGAGTGCATCCTGCCAATTGCCGAACTCTTCAATGGCTTTCTCAATGTGCGGTGCGTCAATCGCCACGTGGAAGTCACGAGCACTACGGCCGACGATTTTCCTATTTGACTTCCTAAATGGAGAACGCAATACAGAAAGTTCATTTCCAAGTGCCCTAAAAGAGTCCGCGCTCCAAACAGATCGAAGCCCACTCAGAATGATACGTGTACCAACTCCGCTTCGAGCTGGATACACAGCTCCATTTTCCCGGATATCCCAGAGCACATTGAAGCTTGCAATCTCTTCCCCTCGGTGGATGGAATCCCAATCGGTGACGACATATAGAGTGCGCGCAGGAGATTCGGTCGATATACTCTCAAGGGTCATTTCGGCGGCTAAGAACTGCACAGAGAGTCGCCCGAGTCCCTTGGACCCGGTCATGGATCGGTGCAGTATCCTTGATCGCCTTAAATCTCTTTTGTGGGAAGTTCCTATTCGCATCCAGTACTTGAAGAACTCATCCTTGGATATTCCGTGTCCGTTGTCGACTATCTCAATCTGATCCTTACCAAAGTTGATCTGACACTCCGTAGCGTCAGCGTCATATGCGTTCTTCACTAGCTCAGCGAGAGCGATATACGCACGCCCGATCATTCGCTCGCCAAGCTCCTGCAGAAGCGCGGTGTCAATAACAAACGCAGTCGATCTCACAATGCCAATTCACACGACGGGCGCGATCTTGTCACCTATCCACCTTTGGTATTTTGGTCGGTCCAACGTGAGCTCCTTGAATAGTGAAGCCCAGGAATTCGGATTGACAGTCCAGGGGGCACCTGTCTCAATCTACGGTCAGCGTGGGGTTCCGTCAATGGGTCAAATACAGAAGGATCGGGAGGTGGCCCCCTGGGGTTGGCGTCCTCTGATCGGTTGGCCCTCGACCGTCGAAGCGCTGTAGTGAGCATTGGCGACTTTCTTGAACCAGCTTCACCACGTCGTTGCTCAGCCGCAAAATCACGAAAGGGGCCTCGGCCGCGTTCGTTGTTCACAGGCGCCGCCAGTGGCAAGTCGGGATTGCACCAAGCACGGCCTTGATGGGTCGGGTGCCGCGCAGGCAGGGGAAGGAATCGAAGGAATACACGTGACAGTACCATAGGTTGTTGGCAGCGAATTGGACGGTGGCGTGCGGAGCGCCCGTCACCAACTGCGTGGCTGGGCCCTTGCAGCTAGACCGCGACTCCGCTCATCAGCGCTAGGCCGTCGCGCTGTCCACGTACAGCATCGGGTCGGAGTCGCCGCGAAATTTCTCGTCCGGCGCATCGAACCCCCTGCGCCAGCAGCTCTGAAGCGGTGGTGAGAACGGCCACCACGTCATGCGCTAATTGGCACGCCTCCATCCGCTCCGCACCCGGCTCCTCCCGAGGTAACCCGCCTTATGCCCGTCTTGGCATCCATCGCCGCGTGATCCGAGGAGCCGGCAGGGGGCGACGTGCCGTCAGAGCTGCTGTCAATGCCGGAGTAATCTCGCCGCATCTGTCGGAGTAGAGTTCCCTACCCTGGCGTAGTGGTAGGACGGTCGTCAGCCGTCGAGTGACGCCATCGCCTCCGTCTTCCGTGGGCGACCTCGCCGGCGTTTCGGCTTGGTCGTCGCAGTCGTTGGATGCAGCGGCTCGGGCATCCGGTGTGCATGTTCGCGCCGTGCCAGCCGCCCGTTGCCGTCGCCGCGGGCCTCGCCGTGTCGGTAGCCGCCCGTTGCTGCGGGCCGCCCCGCCCGCGTCTCCTCGTGCCCTGTCATTCCCGCGTGACGGGCCACAAGGCGGCACCGTGGGTGGCGGTCCGCGGACGTCAGCCTTCTGGAGCCGCGGCGGCGGCCTCCGGCGCCAGTTCCGCCAGCACCTGCCGGGTGTGCTCGCCGAGCTGCGGCGCCGGCGGCCGTTGCCGCTCCTCAGCTACGCCGGCGAACTTGAGCGGCGAGCCGGGCACCAGGAACCGCTCCAGCCCGGCCACCGGCAGCAGCATGCCGCGGGCGGCGATCTGCGCATCGTCGAACAGGTCGGCGATCGTGTTTACCGGCGCTGCCGGAACGCCGGCGGCCGCCAGCCGCTGCAGCCAGTACGCGTCCGGATGGCGCCGCAGGGCCGACTCCAGCTCCCGCTTCAGTGCCGCCACGTGCTCGTTACGCGCCGCATTGCTGCCGAAACGGCGGTCGGCGGGCAGATCGTCGCGCCCGACCACCGCGCACAGGGCGGCGAACAGGCGGTCGTTGCCGGCCGCGATGACGATCTCCTGGTCGGCCGTGGCGTAGGCTTCGAACGGGGTGATCGAAGGGTGGCGGGTGCCCAGCGGCGCCGGCACGGTGCCGGTGACCTGATAGCGGGCGACCGCGTTCTCCAAAACCGAGACGGTGGCGTCGAGCATGCCCAGGTCCAGCATGGCGCCGCGCCCTGAATGCGCGCGCTGCGCCAGCGCCGCCACGATGCCCACCGCGGCGTACAGCCCGCTGACGATGTCGGCGATCGAGGTGCCGACCCTGACCCGCCGCGCCGCCGCCGGCGGCGCCGGTTCGGTGCCGGTGATCGACATCAGTCCGGACAATGCCTGGATGATCATGTCGTACGCGGGCCGCTGCGCGGCCGGGCCGGTGGCGCCGAATCCGCTGATGGCGGCGTACACCAGGCGCGCATTGAGCGCGGTCAGGCGATCCGGGGGAAAGCCCAGCCGCGCCAGCGTACCGGGGCGAAAGTTCTCGACCAGCACGTCCGCGCGCCGGATCAGCCCGGCCAGCGCGGCGCGGCCCGCGTCCTGTTTCAGGTCAAGCACCACCGACCGCTTGCCGCAGTTCAGGCTGGTGAAGTAGGCGGACTCGCCGTCCCCGCCACCCTCCTCGCCCGCCGCCAGAAACGGCCCGAACCCGCGCGCTTCGTCGCCCTGCGGCGGTTCCACCTTGATCACCTCGGCGCCGAGGTCGCGCAGCACCATGGTGCAGTAGGGGCCGGCGAGGACGCGGGTCAGGTCGATCACGGTAATGCCGCTCAGCGGTGGCGAGGCAGCCATGAGCGCCACCCTACCGCCATTCGCCCCGCGCCGTCGACGGCGGTACCCGCGCCCGCGCCGTGCCCGCGCGCGCCGCGGAGCCGTCGGCGGCGAGGCGGCTGTCAGCGGCCGTGGCGTAATCGCCTGTGCATGCTATGCTGAACATCAGTATGCGATCATCCGCTCGCGGCGGTACCTTTGTCGTAGGAAACCCAACATCATGACCTTTGCACTCCTCGGCGGTCTCATCATTGCCGCCTACATTCTGTACCGCACCTTCCGAAAGAAGCCGCAACCGTCTCCGGGCCCCGCTGCGGATACCGCGGCAGATCCCGATGCAGGGACCGTGGCCGAACCGGCACAGGGCGTCGCGGCGGCGTCCGGCAAGGATCCCGCCGCCGCCGGCTCGTCGTTCGTCACCGCCGAGGTGGCGCCCGACGAGCCGCACGTGGACAAGGAGGAGTTGGTCGAGATGATCGACTCGCTCATCAATCAGTACGCAGAGGAGATCCGCGAGATGACTCCGGCGCAGGTAAAGAAGAAGAGGGCGTCGTGGGACCAGATCGAGAGCCTGCAGCAGATCACCCAGATCGAGTTCGCGGAAGAGGTGATCGAACGGTTCTGGGGCTACAAGAAGGGCACCACCCCGGAGATCTCCAACGCCAAGAAATTGTCGCTCGGGCGCGGTGTTTGGTATACTACACGCTTACCGGAGACCGAGTAGCACAGCCGGAAGCGACAGTCACAAGAGGCAGCAAGCATGCAGCAAGAGATTCATCCCAAGTACAACTTCGTGGTGTTCAAGGACACCTCCTCCGACTTCTTGTTCCTGAGCCGCTCCACCCAGTCATCGAACGAGAGGATCACCTGGCAGGACGGCAGTGAGTACCCGCTGATCAACATCGAGATCTCGAGCGCCTCGCATCCGTTCTACACCGGCAAGCAGACGCTGATCGACAGCGCGGGCCGCATCGAGAAGTTCCGCCGCCGCTACGGTCTGCGCACCACCTGACGCTCCTGCGACCGCCTTACCGCTTAGCTGCAACGGCTCCGCAGCCGAACATTGAGAATAACTCGTTCGCGCTGGGGGGCCCGTGCGCACTCACACTGATCCGCTCAATGCCACTGCAACAGCCGTCACCGGCTTGTCGACCCGCTACCGCGGCGCCGCCGTCGGCCGCGCGGCGGCAGGCACGCTGGTGCCGGACGCTATCGTACCGGGCACGGTAGTGTCGGAAACCGACCCGTTGACCGCCGGCGCCGAACGCGCCTACCAGGTCAGCGGCGGGCGGCCGCTGCGCGGCGAACTAGCCGTCGCCGGAGCCAAGAACGCCGCGCCCAAGCTGATCATCGCCGCGCTGCTGGCGCCCGAGCCGAGCGTGCTGGAGAATGTGCCGCGCATCGGCGAGGTGCAACTGACCCTGCGTATCTGCGACGCTCTCGGGGTACGCTGGCGGTGGCTCGACGAGTCCACCCTCGAGATCGATCCCTCGACCGTCACCGGCTGGCGTATCCCGGCGGACGTGAGTCCCGAGCACCGCTCCTGCATGCTGTTCATCGCGGCATTGCTGCACCGCACCGGTCGCGCGCAGATCGCCGCCATCGGCGGCGACGCCATCGGCGCCCGACCCATCGACTTTCATCTGCAGGCGCTGCGCCGCCTCGGCGTGGACATCGAACGCGACGGGGCAATCACCCGGTTTCGCGGCGACGTGCTGCGCGGCGCCGACATAAGGCTCGCCTATCCGAGCGTCGGCGCAACCGAGCAGGTCCTGGTCGCCGCTGCCGGAGCACTGGGGCGCACCGTGCTGCGCAACGCCGCCATAGAGCCGGAGATCGGCAATCTCGTGGGCCTGTTGCGGGCCATGGGGGCACGCATCGAGCGCCGGCGCGGGCGCACCTGGGTGATCGACGGCGTGGCGTCCCTGCACGGCGCCCGGCACCGGATCATCGGCGATCGCCTGGAAGCCGCCTCCTACGCGGCGGCAGCGATCGCCACTCGCGGCGACCTGTTCGTGCACGGCGCCGAACCCGAGCACCTGCACTCGTTCCTGGCCACGCTGCGCAGCGTGGGAGGGGTTTGCGACGTGGATGCCGCCGGCATCCGGTTTCGCGGTCCCGACCGGCTCGGCCCGGCAACGGTAGAGACCGCGCCGCACCCCGGTTTCATGACCGACTGGCAGCCGCCCCTGGTGGTGATGCTGACCCAGGCGGACGGCGTGTCGATCGTCCACGAAACGGTCTACGAACGGCGTCTCGGGTACGTCGGCGCCCTCGGCGAGATGGGCGCCGCGGTGGACTTGCGTACCGAGTGCCTGGGCAGCGCGGCGTGCCGGTTCCGCGACCGCGGCTGCATCCACAGCGCGGTGATCTCCGGCCCCACGCCGCTGGTTGCGGGCGAGTTGGAAGTGCCCGATCTGCGCGCCGGGTTCGCCTATCTGCTGGCCGCGCTGGTGGCCGACGGCGACAGCACGCTCACCGAGGTCGGCAACATCGAGCGCGGCTATCAGGGGGTCCTCACCAAGATCCGG
Source organism: Spirochaetia bacterium (assembly GCA_965262935.1). Taxonomy (GTDB): domain Bacteria; phylum Spirochaetota; class Spirochaetia; order SZUA-6; family Bin103; genus Bin103. The sequence goes on from OZ253572.1 coordinate 6,642,986, forward strand.
GCGCTCGGCGGGCAGATCGAGGAACGGTTGCTGGAGCCGGCCGCGGCGCAGCGGGCCACCGCGTAGGCGAAGCCCGCTGGCGTGAGACGCCGCACCGCCGCCTGGCGAATAAAACTACGCAGCGTCATCTTTCTGTCGGACTCGCGCGCCGGCAGGATCTTCGACATCATCGTCATCGCGATCATTGTCGCCAGCGTGGCGGTAGTGATGCTGGAGAGCTCCCATTCGATGGATTCTCTGCTCGGCCCGGTGCTGCGCGTGGCCGAGTGGTGTTTTACCATCCTGTTCCTGATCGAATACGTACTGCGCCTGCTGACCGTTCGACACCCGTTGCACTACGCGCGCAGCTTCTTCGGATTCGTCGATCTGCTGGCGGTGCTGCCGGCGTTTGTGGCCCTGATACTGCCGGGCACCCACTATCTGGCAGTGTTGCGTCTGGTGCGCGTGCTGCGCGTGTTCCGTGTTCTGAAGCTGGTGACTTACATGAAGGAGGCGGTGCTGATCTTGGACGCACTGCGCGCCAGCCGCCGCAAGATCACCGTGTTTCTGTTCGCCGTGCTGATCCTGACGGTCATCCTCGGTTCGCTGATTTACGTGATCGAGGGCGAGGAACACGGCTTTACCAGCATCCCGCGCAGCATGTATTGGACCATCGTGACCCTCACCACGGTAGGGTATGGCGATTTGACCCCCGGCACCGGCCTCGGCCAGGTACTGGCCGCGATGATCATGGTGATGGGCTACGGAATCATCGCGGTCCCCACCGGCCTGGTCACCGCGGAGGTAGTGTCGCAAGCGTTGCGTACGCGCGATCAGCGCCGCTGTCAGGCGTGCGGCAAGTCGGGCCATCAACAGGACGCCGGGTACTGCCGCCACTGCGGAAATTCGCTGGACGAAAGGTAAAAGGCAAGCCAAAGGCAAGCCTCCTGCCGGCTGACGCAGGATAGGCTATCTAGTATAGTGCCGCCGGTGCTCGCGCCTGGACACGGGCACCGAACCCCATACTTGGCATAGGAGGCTGGTTCATGGCTGATATTCTGATCGTTACTTCGAAGGTCAAGAATTACATCAAGGACAAGGGCGACATGAATACCGCCGCGTCGGTCGCCGAAGCGCTGTCTGACAAGGTGCGCGCGGTGTGCGACGAGGCGATGGAAAACGCGCGTGCCGCCAAGCGCAAGACCGTGCGCGGCACCGACGTCACCTGACCGCGCACACACGACGTACGAATCCTTCAGGTTTCCGGGAACTGGTCGGCCGGCACCGCGGCTAGCAGTTCCTCGCGAACCTCGGCTGCAACCGACAGTGAGCCGGTGGCGAGCAGGAGGGCGTTGCCGCCAGCGGCGGCCATGAGTTGGCGCACCGTTCCCCCCACAGACAGCGTGCCGGCGCGCACCGGCATGCCGGCGGCCCGCAGGGTCGCGGCCAGTTCCTCGGCGGGCAGCGAGCGCGGGTGGCGCGACTGCACGGTGACGACAGATTCTGCAAGCGCGTGCAGGCGGCGGAACGTGGGTACGGCCTGGTGGCCGCTCTGGCCGCCGACCAGGGCCGTCACCTGCCGGTTGGTGCGCAGCCGGCGCAGTTCGGCGACCAGGCAATCCATTGCGCGCGCGCAATGCGCGCCGTCGATCAGCACCGGCACCGGGCTGCGTGATACCAGTTCGAGCCGGCCGGGCCAGGTGACGCTGCCGAGCCCGCGGCAGATGGCCGTGGCGGTGAGCGGCGCGCCCAGCTCGATGAGGCGTTCCGCCGCCGTGATGGCGACGGCGGCGTTTTCGCGTTGCGCCAGGCCGCGCAGCGGCAGGTCGACCCGGTACTCGCCATGGCGGCCGCGCCAGTACAGTTCCTGATGGGATTCCTCCAGGGCCGGTGCCCGCGTTGGCGCGGGCGGTGGTGAAGCCGCCTCCAGCGGTGCCCGCAGGGCGGCTGCCTCGCGTGCCAGCAGGGCGTGCACGGCGGGCCGTTGCGGGGCCACCACCACCGGGACGCCGGGCTTGATGATGCCCGCCTTGGCGTAGGCGATGTCGCGCAGGGTCGTACCGAGAGCGGGAACGTGATCACGGCTGATATTGGTAATGACTGACAGCACCGGTTGCACGACATTGGTGGTGTCATGGCGTCCACCGACGAACGCCTCCACGATCTGGTACGCCGCCCCCGCTTCGCGAAAGAAATGCAATGCCATAGCCATCAGCATCTCCAGCGTGGTCACGGCGCCGCGCTCGCCGGGCAGCGCGGGGTCGCGCGCGACTGCCTGCGCGGCCGGCCACACGCGCGCGAACAGGTCGGCGAATTGCGCCCGCGTGATGGGCGCCAGCCCGATGCGGATGCGTTCCACGACCGAGTGCAGATGAGGCGAGGTGAACAGGCCGACGCGCAGCCCCGCGCCGTGCAGCATGGCGGCGATCATGGCGGCGGTGGAGCCCTTGCCGTTGGTGCCGGCGACGTGGATCGTGGGCACCGCCAGGTGAGGGTCGTGCAATTGGCGCAGCAGCGCCCGCATGCGTTGCGCGCGGTAGCGGTGGCGCTCGCCCGGCGGCGGGGCCTGGCGGAGGTCGGTCAGGCTCATCAGTCGTTCGACAGCCGCCTCGAAGGCTCCCTTGCCCGCCACGGCGGGATCGTAAACCTGCGTCGAATCCGCTGTAAAGCCGGCTCTGCGCCCGGCGGCGGGCCATGGTGATGGCGGTGTCCAAGGACCGCTCCTGGCTGGCGGGCAACAGCTATCCCGGCCGCGGGCTGCTGGTCGGCTGCACCGCTGACGGCGCGGCGAGTGTGCAACTCTACTGGCTCATGGGGCGCAGCCCGGACAGCCGCAACCGGCGCCTGGCGCGCGCGCCTGACGGCAGCGTGCGGGTAACGGTCGCCGACGCCGCGGCGGGCGTGGCGCGCGGCGACCCGAGCCTGCTCCTGTACCGGGCGTTGTGCGCCGTTCGGCGCGGCGACGGCAGCGTTGCGCATGTGGTGGGCAACGGCGACCAGACCGATACCATCGCCGCGGGCCTGGCCGGCGGCGAATCGTTCATCGCCGCGTTCGCGCGCCGCGACGTGGAGCCGGACGCCCCGCACTACACGGCGCGCATCGCCGGCGCGGTGACCGTGGGCGGCAGCGCCGGGGAAGCGAACTGCGAGTTGGCGATCGTGAAGGCGGTCGGCGGCGGCGAGCCGCCGCGCACCAGTTGCCAGCACTTCACCTACCGCCGCGTGCGCCCCGGCTGGGGATACTGCATCACCACCTACGAACGGGACGGCGCGCCGTTGCCGCCGTTCGCCGGCGAGCCGTTTGCGGTGCCGGTGGCGTCCGCGCCGCGCCGCGCCGTTGCCGAGCTGTGGGATCTGCTCGACCGCGACAACCGGGTAGCGGCGGCGGCGAAGTTCATCGACCGCGCCAGCGGCGCGGTACGGGTCGAGGTGATCAACCGCCACCCCGGCGGCGGCGAGGGCGGCGCGTAATGGGCGAGCCGGGCCGCTGCCCCTGGTGCGCCGGGGATGCGCTAATGCAGGCGTACCATGACCGCGAGTGGGGCACGCCGGTGTGGGACGACGACCGCAGCCAGTTCGAGTTCCTGATTCTGGAGGGAGCGCAGGCCGGGCTGAGCTGGCGTACCATCCTGCACAAGCGGGACGGCTACCGGCGCGCCTACCACGACTTCGCGGTCGATCGCGTTGCCCGTTTCGGCGCTGCCGAGCAGGACGCCCTGATCGGGAATCCGGAAATCGTGCGCAACCGGCTCAAGATAGGCGCGTCGATCGCCAACGCGCACGCCTTTGTGGCCGTGCAGGAGCAGTTCGGCAGCTTCTGCGCTTACCTGTGGCGCTTCGTCGGAGGGGAGCCGGTGGTCGGCGGCTGGCGCCACAATGGCGAGGTTCCCGCGACCACCGAACTGTCGCGGCGCGTGAGCCGGGACCTCAAGGCGCGGGGATTTCGCTTCGTCGGCCCCACGATCGTATATTCGCACCTACAAGCGGTGGGCGTGGTGAACGACCATCTGTGCGACTGCTTCCGCTTTGCCGAACTTACCGCAGCCGCCGGGCACCGCCCGGTAGCGCACTCCAGCGCACCGGCCGGCACCTCCCCATCGTCAGCCAGCCCGCATGCGGACCGGCGCGCCGCCGCGCCCGGCAAAGGTGCGCGAATCTCAACCAACAAGAGGAATACATGAGTACCAGCATAGCCGCCGAACGGCGTCTGGCCGTCCTGATAGACGGCGACAACGCCCAGGCATCGCAAATCGAACACGTAATGAAGGAAATCGTGAAATTCGGCGTGGTCACCATTCGCCGCATCTACGGCGACTGGACCACCACGCAACTCGAGTCCTGGAAGAAGAAGCTGCCGGTGCATGCCATCCAGCCGGTGCAGCAGTTCAGCAACACGGTGGGCAAGAACGCCACCGACTCGGCGATGATCATCGACGCGATGGACATTCTGTACAGCAACCACGTCGGAGGGTTCATCATCGTGTCGAGCGACAGCGACTACACGAAGCTGGCGATCCGGCTGCGCGAGGCCGGGATGGAGGTGATCGGCATCGGCAAGCATCACACTCCGAAGCCGTTCGTGAACGCCTGTAACGAGTTCCGCTACGTCGAGAACATCATGAAGAGCTACGAGGGCGACACTCGCCGCCGCCGGACACGGCGCCGGGAGACTGCCGTGGAGCCGGTCGCCGAAACCGCCGGCAGCGACGCGGCGGCCGCCAGCGACAGCAACGGTTTCGAGGATGCCGATCTGATCTCGATCGTCACCGAGGCGCACGAGATGGTGGATCAGGAGTCGGCGTGGGTGGACCTGCGCAAGATCGCCAACAATCTCAAGAAGCTCGATCCGGCGTTCGATCCGCGCACCTACGGCTCCTCCAAGCTGGTTAAGGTGATCGCCTCCCGCGAGGACGCGTTCGAGGTGAAGCGCGACCGCATCCGCCACCGCATCATGGTCCGCATCAAGGACTGACCGCTGAGCGAATCGCCAGCCGGTAGTGCCGGCGAACGTCTGAGCTACGCCGCCGCCGGGGTGGACATCGCCGCCGCCGATGCCGCCAAGCGCGACATGGCGCGGTTGCTCGCGCCGCACGATCCGCGCATCCTCAACGGGGTCGGGCCGTTCGCCACCCTCATTGACGCCAGCTTCCCCGGCTACCGGTATCCGGTGATCGTGTTCAAGACCGAGGAGCCAGGCAGCAAGCAGAAGCTGGCAGTGGCACACGGCGCCTACCGGTCGCTGTGCTTCGACCTGGTCAACCATCTGGTCAACGACATCGTGGTGATGGGAGCGGTGCCGGTGGCGGTGCAGGACGCGATCACCTGCGGTGCGCTGCAGCGCGGGGTGGTCACCGCGATGGTTGCCGGGCTGGCCGAGGCGTGCCGCGCGCAGGAGTGCAGCCTGACCGGCGGCGAGACCTCCGAGCAGCCGGGGGTGCTGGAGCCGGGCACTTACGTGCTGGCCGCGAGCGTGGTGGGGGTGGTGGAGCGCGCGGCGGTGATCGACGGCAGCCGGATCGGCGCCGGCGACACGGTGCTGGCGCTGGCCTCGAACGGCGTGCACACCAACGGCTATTCCCTGGTGCGCCGGCTGCTGGCGGATGATCCGGCCCTGGCCGGGCGGCGGCTGGGGAAGACTTCCGTGCTCGACGCGCTGCTGCGCCCGCACCGCTGCTACCTGCCGGCGCTGCGCCCGTGCCTGGACAGCGTGAACCTACACGGCCTCGCGCACGTCACCGGCGGCGGCATCGCGGCCAACTTGAGCCGCGTGCTGCCCGCCGGCACGGCGGCCGAGATCGACCTGTCGCGCATCGCGGTGCCGGCGATCTTCGCCGTGCTGCGCGCCGCAGGGTCGCTGCCCGACGCCGAGATGCTGCGCGTGTTCAACGTCGGCGCCGGCATGCTTGCCGTGGTCGCCGCCGGCAGCGAAGGCATGGTGCGTTCGGTCGCCGCGGCCGCCGGCGTGGCGTGCTACCCGGTGGGCCGGATCGTGGCGGCGGACCCGGCGGCGCCCGACCGGGTGGCGTTGCGCGGCGCCCTGCGCTGGCGGGCAGCCCGATGACCGTGCTCCGGGAGTTCGGCGGCGGCCTGCTGCAACGCATCGCGGCGGTGGTGGCGGCGATCCCGCCGGGGCGGGTGGCGACCTACGGCCAGGTCGCCGCGCAGGCGGGCAACCGGCGCGCGGCGCGGCAGGTGGCCTGGGCGCTGCGCGTGTACTCGGACCGCGGCCTGCCGTGGCAGCGCGTGCTCGGCGCCGGCGGCGTGATTCGCCTGCCGGAGGGCGGCGGCCTGGAGCGACAGCGCGCCCTGCTGCTCGCCGAAGGGGTGGCGGTAGACGCCGATGGGCGCCTCGACCTCGCCACATACCAATGGCGCCCATGACCGGACGCGGGCAGCGGGCCGCGCGCCACCCGTGAGCACCGCTTACCCGGCGCCGCCGAAGCCGGCCGCTGGCGCCGCCGAGAGCACCGGCGCTCGCCGCTCTGCCCGCGGCAGCGCATAACAGCGCATGCCGGAAGGAGGCCGCATGCCCAGTTACCCGACGCGCAACGTGCGCCGCTACCCGCGCTGGTGCCACGAACACAAGCGCTACCCCGACGGGCGCCGCAACCGCTTCCGCGCCCGCGCGCTGCTCCTGCAACCGGGGCACGGCGCGCTGCACTTCGTCAGCGACCGCGCCTACGACCTCGGCGGCATCTACCTGCCGCGCGGCACCGTGACCTTCGGCCTGTTCTGGGAGGACCGCCCCTACAACCTGTACGCCTGGATGACGCCCGACCTGGCCGCGCCGCGCGCGCTCTATTTCAACATCTGCGACCAGGTATCGCTGGCCGCGCACCGCTTCGACTGGCGCGACCTGTGGGTCGACATCCTCTTCACCCCGCACGGCGCGCCCCGCATCCTCGACCGCCACGAAATCCCCGCCGACACGCCCGCGCCCCTGCGCACCGCCATCGACGCCGCCGTGCACCGCCTACTCGCCGATCACCAATCCGTGGCCCGCTACCTGCAAGCCCTCCTCCCCGCCCTCCGCCACCGCGCGAAGCGTTGAGTCAGCATGAACGAAATCCTGTCCATCACCGAAATCCGCGCACGGCTCGCCGAGGTCACTGGTCGCGTACAGTTCACCGGGGAACGCATCGTGATGCAGAAACACGGCAAGACCGTGGCGGTGCTGGTGCCGCCCTCGGATCTCGAAGCGTTGGAGGCTTTGGAAGATCGGCTTGACCTGCTCGACGCGGTCGATGCGCTGGCCGACTATCGCGCCAACGGCGGCATCGATCTGGAGGCCCTCAGGAAAGATCTCGGTCTTATGCGGTGACGGGCAGATCGTTTGCGGCGGTGACTTCTCCCGCAGACACGTCGGCAGTGCTCAACAACCCGCCGCTTTCGCGGCGCAGACGGTCGAGGCCATCCGCGAAGTACACCGGGTCGACCTCGATGCCGATGCTGTTTCTGCCACAGGCGGCGGCCGCGACCTGGGTAGTGGCGGTGCCGTTGAACGGGTCGAGCACGGTATCCCCGACGAAGCTGAACATCCGGATCAGTCGGTCCGCCAAGGCAATCGGATAGGGAGCAGGGTGATCACGGGTCGACTCGCCCGGGATGTCCGACCAGATCTGCCGAAAGAACCGCTTGAAGGAAGCTTCCGACAGCAGACTGAGTATCCGTGCCGAGAGGTCCGGCTTCCGGTAGCCGCCGCCCTTCCGCTGCATGAGGATGTACTCGATGTCGTTCTTGATCACCGCGTTGGGCTCGTACGGCTTGCCCAGGAACCCGCCGCCGGCGCCGCGGTCCACCTCGTACGCCGCGTTGGCGATCTTGCTCCGGATGATCGGCGCCAGGTTGTCGAACCCTATCTCCCGGCAGTGCTCCTGGATCGAAGCGTGCAGCGGGACCACCATATGCTTGCCACGGTTCCTGCGCCGCGCAAGGCAGACGTCACCAACGACGCAGACGAGCCGTCCGCCCGGCACCAGCGCGGTATGGCACTTACGCCAAACCTCATCGAGCTGCTGGAGAAACTCTTCATAGTCCTCGATCCACCCCAACTGGCCATCGGCCGGCGGTACTCCTTGAGGACCCAGTAGGGCGGGGAGGTGACCACGAGGTGAATCGACTCCGCGGGCAGTGCCGCCAGCCGCGCATCTCCGAGCAGCAACCGATGCCGCGTCGGCACTTCGACCACCGCTGCCTCGATCGCCGCCATCGGGGATCGGCTCTTCGCCAGCCGCGGAAGATCCCGCGCCGGATCGGTCAGATCACGCAGCGACTCCGGAACGAACGTGTCGAGCGGCGCGGTTTGGCTCACAGCCGCGAGTATAGCCCGCGCGATCACGTGGCGTCAGACCAGCCTACTCCACGGGGAATCTGAGTACGGCTGCGGGACTTGGATACCCCATAGGCTCATGTTTACTCTCGTACCGTTCAACCAGATCAACCAGAACATCAAGCTCTTCTCCGTCCGGGCTTCCGCGCTCGGCATCCATGAGTCTATCGACACGGGCGAGTACCGCTGCATAGTCGGCTCTGGTCCGGATCGGTCTGACTTTCTGCATCGCACCCTATTTCGTGCGTTGTTTCGAAGATAGGATGGCCGGGGGTGCTACTCGACGTTGTACGGTAGGTGCGAATAAGCGATACCGACACTTTGTACTTTCGCTCCTTGTCTTCGGGTGATTCGTAGAGCAAAAGAACAGAACGCAGTTCAGCGTACCGCTCGGCGACACGTTTGCGGTGCTCGTCATCGAAGTGTTTCGTCAATTCGACAAAGGGTCGGTGTCCGCTCACTTGATTAGTCCCTCCTTTCGCAATTCGTCAAGATATTCATCGTAGATTGAGGAGAACGGAAACCGCAACGATGGACCTCGCTCCTCAAGCAATCGCACCACGGCCTCCACATCACGGTGTTGATTGTCTGAGAGCGTAATCCACCACGCCCCGAATTCGTCTGTATACTCGACTCCCCATCTCTGTGTACGTCGTCCATCCACGCTGATACAGTGTCAGGCACACTCTGGCAGGAACTAGCGCACGTAGCGAGACTCTGGCGGACCTTGCCGGTGCCGACGAATTGGGAGAGCAGGCGGTAGTTCTGGCGTTCGTAACGGATCCGGCCTGCGACGGTGGCAGGGTGAACCTGCAGGCGGTGGGCGAGGGTCATGACGCCCAAAGGGGTCGGGTTCGTCCGCACGGGGCTCGCATCCCACTCCGCGCTGGGGATGAGCGCTTCGGCTGCCCACTCGTCGGCTTCCGCTTCGCGCTGGTCTTCCAGCCTCGGGTCAGGCTTGCGGAGCGAAAGGTCGTCGATGAACGCGGTCCCGGTGTCGCGGTCCAGGTGGCGTCCGACGTGCGCCAGTTCGTGGAGCAGGCAGAACCAGAAGCTGTCGATGCGGTCGTAGCGCAGGGTCAACGCGACCACCGGCCGTCCGTCGCCGAGGCGAAGCGCGGCTCCGTCGAGATAGGTGCGCGGTAGATGGCGCTCGATGACCAGCGGGATACCGTGCTGCGCGAGGAACTCCTGGGCGACGCGGGGGCCGTCGTCCGACCAGCTCAACCGGGCTACCTGCGTGAGAAAATCCAACGTGACGGTGCCGGTCTCGTACGCCGCGTCAGGCAGGTTGTCGTTGGCCGTCGCCAGCACTTGCCAACACCACGCTTGCAGAGCGTACGGGTCGGTCTTGGCATTCGTGCGCAGGTGGTCGTTCTTGCCGTACAAGGCGGCGCGGGCGACCTGCCAGCCTCCGGCGCGCGTGATCAAGCCTCGGATGAGATCCTCTGCACGCTCCGCCGGGTTGGGGACAGCCGGAATCCAGTTCCGTTTGGCCATCTCCTTGAGTGGAAATCGGCGCCACTGAATGTCGTCTTCCGGCTGGTCGGCGGTCGCTCCGGGGTCCCGCAGCAGCGCCTCCGCAGGAATTCCAAGATGCTCATGCAGTGCACGCGCCATGGGCATGGTGATTGGTCGCTTACCGGAGAGTACTTCCGACACCTTGGCACGGCTGCCGATGAAGGGAATCAAGTCGCGGGGGGCCAGACCCGCCTGGTCCATGCGGAACTCGATCGCGGCGATGGGGCTTGGATAATCAATCGGTACGTGCCTGCTCTCGTACGCCTCGATCAGATCGGCCAGAACATCGAGTTCGTCCCCTTCCGGACTTCCCTGCTCGGCATCCATCAGTTCTTCAATGCGGACAAGCGCGGCCGCGTAGTCCGCTTCGGTCCGGATCGGCCTGACCTCAGCCATGTCACACCTCCTCGACGTTTACTACGCTCCCAGATTGGACAGCCTTTGACAAGGTAGCGCCGGCCAATCGCTGACCGTGGCACGGGATAAGCGGTCTGACTGGGGCTCGGGGCGGTTTCGTTACCCTCAGGTCGCCTCATGAGCTGGCACCGCCGCCGAGCGCGCGCGGAGAAGGCGCGCCCTTCAGGACGGTGCGCGCGCCAGGCCATGTCTTGACCTGAACCGTGCTCATAGTATATGCATCTCAAACATACAATCTGAGGAGCATACATCGTTGGACCGCGCCTTCTACAACCGTGCCGATGAGATAAGGAGACTCGTCAGGTTCCTGGCCGACGCGAGCGGGGGGCTCGTTGTCCTGTACGGTCGGCGCCGGTGCGGGAAGTCCACTCTGCTCCAACGCGTGCTCGCGGCAGAGCATGTCTACCTGCAAGCGGACCAGCGCGAAACCCCACTGCAACTGGAGTCGCTTGCCACGGTGCTGTCGCGCCGGCTGCCGGACTTCGACAAGGTGCGGTACCGGACCTGGGACGAGTTGCTGGCGTCGCTGTATGCCCGCGTCGACCGATTCACTCCCGTTTGCCTGGACGAATTCCCGTATCTGGCACAAGCCGATCCGGCACTGCCCAGCATACTGCAGCGATACATCGATCGTCCGGATAGCCAGGTCGCGTGGCTTCTGTGCGGCTCTTCGCAGCGCATGATGCAGGGCATGGTCATGGACCGCGGAGCCCCCCTCTATGGACGCGCGCGGGAGATCATCAAGGTCGAGCCGCTGTCCGCCGGCTGGCTGCAGCGGGCGTTGCAGCTTCCTGCCGGCGAAGCGGTCAAGGCATACGCTACCTGGGGCGGCGTACCGCGCTATTGGGAACTGGCCGCGGACTACGACAGTCTCCACGAAGCGCTGGAGGATCTTGTCTGGAACCCGCGTGGGGTCCTTCACGAAGAGCCGGGCAGGTTGTTGCTCGATGACCTTCGCAGCGCGGCGCAACCGTATTCGATCCTCTCGCTCATCGGCGCCGGGAGCAACCGTCCTTCGGAGATTGCGGCCCGAATGGCCAAACCTCTGTCCAGCCTGGCACGGCCTCTCGCACTGCTGTGTGAACTGGGCTACGTGCGGCGAGACGTGCCGTTTGGCGAAGACAGGAAAAAGACCCGCCGCGGACGGTATCGGCTGAACGACCCATTCCTGCGCTTCTACTTCAGATTCGTGCTTCCGTACGAATCATCTCTCGCACAGGGAATCACGCGTGAAGCTGCCCACGGTTGGGAGCAGGAGCGTCAGGGCTTCTTCGCGACCTGCTGGGAAGACCTGTGTCGCACCGCCGTTCCATGGCTGGACGGGTTGGGCGCACCCCATGGTATCGCATCGGCCTGGTGGCAGAATGGCGGGCAGCAGGCCGAAGTCGATCTCGTGGCGCACTCGCTTGACCGGAAGTCGCTTCTGATGGGCGAGTGCAAGTGGTCGGACAGGAAGCGACGGTTCGACCTTGGCGCCATCGACCGCCAACTACGACAGAAAGCAGCACGGATCCCGGGCGCACGCGGAAAGCGCGTCGTCACGAGTTGCTGGTTGGGCGGGAGCGCGCAGACGACCGGACAAATCGACAAAGTCATCACGCCCGACGACGTGATGGCCGCGCTCACGCGATGATGGTGGCGGCGTCGTGCGGAAGTTTGACCGGGGGCAGGCGGCTTCGTTACTTTCAGGGCGGCTCATGAGCACTACCGTTGCCGCGCCCGCCGGTCCCAGCAAGCCGCTTCAGGTTGGTACGCGGCCGCGCATCCTCACCGGCGACCGGCCGACCGGACCGCTGCACGTCGGCCACTACGTGGGCAGCGTCAAGAACCGGATCGAGTTGCAGGACCGCTACGAGTGCTTCTTCATCATCGCCGACGTGCACACCCTCACCACCCGGCCCGAGCGCGTGCACGTGCGCGAACTGGCGGCCAACATCCGCGCCGTCGCCATCGACTACCTGGCCACCGGAATCGACCCGGAGCGCTCGGTGATGTTCGTGCAGAGCGCCGTTCCCGAGACCTACGAACTGAATACCCTGCTGTCGATGCTGACCACGGTGGCGCGGCTGGAACGGGTGCCGAGCCTCAAGGAGATGGCGCAGGCCGCACACCTGGAGGCAATGCCGTTCGGGCTGCTCGGCTACCCGGTGCTGCAGGCGGCCGACATCCTGCTGCCGCGCGCCAACCTGGTGCCGGTGGGCAAGGACAACGAATCGCAGGTCGAAGTGTGCCGCGAACTGGCGCGCCGCTTCAACCGCCTGTACGGCACGGTGTTCCCGGTACCGGACGTGCTGATCGGCGACGTGCCCACCCTGGTCGGCACCGACGGCCAAGCCAAGATGAGCAAGAGCCTGGACAACACCATCTACCTCGGCGACGACGCCGCTACCGTGGAGCGCAAGGTGCGCAGCATGTACACCGACCCCAACCGCATCCGCGCCGACATTCCCGGGCGCGTGGAGGGCAACCCGGTGTTCATCTACCACGACGCGTTCAACCCCGACCGCGACGAGGTGGAGGACCTGAAAAACCGCTACCTTACCGGCACGGTGGGCGATGTGGAGGTGAAGCGCAAGCTCGCGCGCGCGCTCAACGCCTTCCTGGAGCCGATCCGCGAGCGGCGCGCCGCCCTGGCAGCGAAACCCGAGACCGTGGACGAGATTCTGCATGCCGGCAACGAGCGCATGCGCCGCGAAGCGCGCGCCACCATGGAACTGGTGCGCGACGCGATGGGGTTCGGCTACCGGCGCGATTGACGGCGCACGCCGGGGCGCACCAGGCAGGCAACCTGTCGACGCCGAACGACGCTGAACAAGGACGAGACGCAAGAACATGGCAAAGCACCGATTCAAGAGCGAGGTCAGCCAGCTGCTCGACCTCATCATCCACTCGCTGTACTCGCACCAGGAGATTTTCCTGCGCGAACTGGTGTCCAACGCCTCCGACGCACTGGACAAGCTGCGCTACCTCACCCTGACCGAGGCCGACTTCAAGGGCGTGCCGTTCACGCCGCGCGTCGACATCTCGTTCGACGCCGACAGCACGCCGAAGACGTTGACCGTGGCCGACAGCGGCATCGGCATGAGCGCCGAGGAGCTGCGCGACAACCTCGGCACCATCGCCCGCTCCGGCACCAAGCGGTTCCTCGACGCCATGCAGAAGGAAACCGGCAACGGCGCCCCCGGCGACAGCAACCTGATCGGCCAGTTCGGCGTCGGCTTCTACTCCAGCTTCATGGTGGCGGACCGTGTCGAGGTGGTGAGCCTGCGCGCCGGCGACGAGCAGGCGCACTGCTGGGCGAGCAACGGCCGCGGCGCCTTCGAGATCTCCCCGGCGGAGCGCACCGGCGCCGGCACCACCGTGACCCTGCAACTGAACGAAGCGGGCGCCGAGTTCGCCACGCGCTGGCCGATCGAAGACCTGGTCAAGAAGTACTCCAACCACATCCCCTACCCGATCCACCTGCACTACACCGAGACCGGCGACAAGACCGAGACCGGCGACAATAAGGAGGAACAGCACAGCGAGCAGATCAACGCCGCCAGCGCGCTGTGGCAGCGTCCCAAGTCGGAGCTGACCGACAAGGACTACCACGAGTTCTACCGCGGCCTGAGCAACGACCAGGAAGATCCGCTGCACTACGTACACACCCGCGCCGAGGGCACCCAGGAGTACACCACCCTGTTCTTTATCCCCAGGAAGGCGCCGCCCGACCTGTACTACGCCGACTACCGGCCCGGCGTGAAGCTGTACGTGAAGCGGGTATTCATCACCGACGACAGCAAGGAGCTGCTGCCCGCCTGGCTGCGCTTCGTGCGCGGCGTGATCGACTCCGAGGATCTGCCGCTCAACGTGAGCCGCGAGATCCTGCAGCAGAATCGCCTGCTCAGCAGCATCCGCAACGCCTCGGTCAAGAAGCTGCTGTCCGAGTTCCAGGGCCTGACCACCAATCCTGAACGGTATGACACCTTCATCACCGAGTTCGGGCGGCCGCTCAAGGAGGGGCTGTACCAGGACTTCGCCAACCGTGATGCACTGCTGGAGCTGGTCCGCTTCCGCACCACCGCCCACGACGGCATGACCAGCCTCAAGGAGTACGTGGAACGGATGCAGGAGGATCAGAAGGCGATCTACTACATCACCGGCGAGCGCGGCGCCCAACTGCGCCGCTCGCCACTGCTGGAGGTGTACCGCGAGCAGGGCATCGAGGTGTTGCTGATGGATGACGAAATCGACGCCTTCGTGATCCCGACCATCGGCACATTCGAAGACCACGAGCTGAAGTCGGCGAACCGCAGCGACACCGCGGACGACCTGAAGACCGCCGCCAGCAAGGCGCAGGAGCAGGAACTCGATCCGCTCCTGAAGCGTATTGCCGAGGTGCTCGGCGACGCGGTGAAGGAAGTGAAGGCGAGCGCCCGGCTGAGCGATTCGCCGAGCTGCATCGTGGCCGACGCCAACGATCCGACGGTGTCGATGCAGAGCGTGCTGCGCGCGCTCGGCCAGGAGGCGGAGCAGTTTCAGCCGATCCTGGAGGTCAACCCGAAGCACCCGATCGTCACCAAGCTGGACGCGTTGCTGAAGCAGGGCGAGGACGATCTGCTGGCGGATGCCAGCCACCTGCTGCTGGAGCAGGCGCTGCTGATCGAGGGAGCGCAGTTGTCCGATCCGGTGGCCTTCGCGGGGCGGCTGAACCGGTCGCTGGAGCGCGCCCTGCCATGACCGTGGCCGGCGCGCTGCAGTGGGCCGTGTTCGCGCTGTGCGCCTCCATGCTGCTCACCCACGGCGCCCTGGCCGCCGGTGTGCTGCGCGCGCGCCTGCGCGACCGCCGCGACGACGCCCGCCGCCGACGCCGGCCCACCTCGAGCCGGAACGCGCCGCCGGTATCGGTGGTAGTGGCCGCCATGAACGAGGAACAGGCGCTGCCGCGGCTGCTCGACTCGCTGGCGGCGCAGACCACCACCGCCTTCGAGCTGGTCCTGATCGACGACCGGTCGACCGACGCCACCGCCGCGATCATGGCACGCCACCGCGCCGCGGCGCCGTACCCGGTGCGGGTGGTGCGCAACCGCCAGCTGCCGGCCGGCTGCACCGGCAAGCAGCAGGCGCTCGACCTCGGCGTCGCCGCGGCCGCGGGCGAGCTGTTGTTGTTCACCGACGCCGATTGCACGGTGCCACCGGCCTGGGTGGAGCGGCTCACCGCCTACTTCACCGCCGACGCCGGCGCCGCTGGCGCCGCCGGCGCCCGGATCGGCGTGGTGTTCGGCCAGTTGGCGGTGCAGGCGCAAGGCGCTGGCGGCGCAGGTGCCGCCGCCCCTGCCCGCGAACGCTTCGCGGACCGCTACCAGGCGTTCGACCAGCCCCTGGTGCACCAGTACTCCACCGGCACCGCCGGGCTGGGCCAGCCCACCGGCTGCTTCGGCAACAATCTGGCCCTGCGCGCGCCGGTGCTGGCCGCGATCGGCGGTTTCCGTTCGCTCGGCTACACCATCACCGAGGACGCCGCCCTGATCGGCGCCGCCAGCCGCGCCGGCTGGACGGTGCGCGCCTCCACCTTGGCCGCCACCCTGGTCACCACCGAGCCGCAGCCCGACTGGCGCGCCTTCATCAATCAGCACGTGCGCTGGAATGGCGGCGCCTTCTTCAGCAACGACCCCGCCGCCGCCTGGGGCTACCGCTACGTGACGCTGTTCCTGATCCTCAGCGTGGCCGCCGCGCCGTGCGCCGTGCTGGTGCCGTGGCTGCTGGTGTGGCCGCTCACTTCGCTGCTGAGCATCGGCACCCTGGCCGCCCTGGCGGCGCTGTACCACCCGCGGCGCCGCCGCGCGCTGGCCCGGGTGGTGCCCTATACGCTGTTGTTCATGGTGTTCTACGCGTACATTACGGTGCTCGCCATCGCCGGCGTTCGCGCCGAATGGAAAGGATCGCGGCTGCCGGCGACGCATGCGCCCGCACCCACGAATCCGGCGGATTGACCTGAGCAGGCATGTCCAAGACCAATCACATCCTGGTCGTCGAAGATGACGACGACATCATGGAGTTGATTCGATTCAACTGCGAGCGAGAGGGGCTCGTCACCGCCGCCGCCCGCTCTGCAGAACAAGCGCTGCGGCTGGTGGAAGACACCGCGCCGGCGCTCATCCTGGTCGATCTCATGCTGCCGGGCATGGACGGGCTGGCGCTGTGCCGGGTGCTGAAGTCCAACGTGCTCACCCGCGGCGTGCCGATCGTGATGGTCACGGCCCGGGGAGAGGAGACCGACATCATCGCCGGCCTGGAGCAGGGCGCCGAGGACTACATCACCAAGCCGTTCAGTCCGCGCGTGCTCATTGCACGGATCAAGGCGGTGCTGCGCCGCCACGGCGCGGAGGTGCACGACAGGCAGGCGCCGCTGACCGTCGGCGAGCTGACCATCCACCCCGGCAGGCGCCAGGTGAAGTGCGGCGACCGGCCCGTGCGTCTCACCGCCACCGAGTTTGCGGTCCTGGAATTCCTCGCCAGCCACGCCGGCTGGGTGTTCACCCGCAACCAGCTCGTCGCCGCGGTGCACGGACCGGACTACCCGGTGACCGACCGCTCCATCGACGTGCTGATCGCCGGCGTGCGCAAGAAGCTGGGCACCGGCAGCCGGCTCATCGAAACCGTCCGCGGCGTCGGCTACCGTTTCCAGGACGCCACCCCGTAGGAGGTTTGTGCAACCCGATGCGACCGGCCGGCGTAACCGTAACCGTAACCGCGCTGGCGGCCGTGGCAGCCGCGGCGGGGGCCGCCGCGGCCGCCGTGCAGCATGTCGCGGCTACCGTGGCGGCGGCGCTGCTGGTGGCCGGCTCGGTCGGCGTTGCGGCGCTCTCGCTATGGCGCATCTACGCCCGGCCGGCGGCGCGCAGCGCGCAGATGCTGGCCGACGTGGCCGGCGCCGGCGGCCACGTCGGCCAATCCGGAGCGCAGCTCGAGGCACTGGCCGCGCACGTACGGGAGCGCCTGGCGCATCTCGAACGCTCCCAACAGCGGCTGCGGGCGGTGATCCGCGACCTGCCGCAAGGGGTTCTGGTGTTCGGCCGCGACGGCGCCCTGCTGGAGATAAACCGCACCGGGATGGCAATGCTCGGCGCCTCAGCCGCGGGCACCGACGCTGACGGGCAGTCAGTCGCGGCGGCGGCCCAGGTAGTCGAACGGTACGGACTCGCGACGGTGGCGCAGCGGGCGCTGCGCGGCGAGAGCGCCGAGGTGGACATACCTGTTGGGGGCGCTGAAACGCGCTGGCTGCAGGCGCACGGTCAGCTCTCTGGTGGCCCCGACGGCGAGCGTGGCGCCCTGTTGGTGTTGCACGACGTGACTCGCCTGCGCCACCTGGAACAGGTACGGCGCGATTTCGTGGACAACGTGTCGCATGAGCTGCGGACGCCGTTCACCGCGGTCAGCGGCTTCGCCGAGACGCTGCTCGACGGCGACATGTGCCCCAACCCCGAAGCGCGCCATTTTCTGGAGATCATTCACAAACATTCGGCCCGCGTGAGCGCGATCATCGACGACCTGCTCCTGCTGGCGCACATCGAGCGCGCCGAAGATCGTTCCGGAATCAGCTTCGAAGACGCGCTCCTGGCGCCGGTGATCTCGGCGGTGCTGCTGTCGTGCGGGCGCACCGCCAAGGGGCACGGGGTGACGCTGCATGAAGTCTGCGACGCCGGCCTGACCTGCCGCATGAACGCGCTGTTGATCGAGCAGGCGATTACCAACCTGGTCGACAACGCCATCAAGTACAGCAGCCGCGACACCGGGGTTACGGTACGCGGTCTGCGCCGCGGCGGCGGCGTGGTCGTGGAAGTGATCGACACCGGCCTCGGCATCGCGCAGGAGCACCAGCAACGCATCTTCGAACGCTTCTACCGCGTCGACCCGGCGCGCAGCCGCGACTCCGGCGGCACCGGCCTGGGGCTGGCGATCGTCAAGCACATCGCCCAGGCGCATGCCGGCGAGGTGACGGTGCGCAGCGCACCGGGCCGCGGCAGCACCTTCACCCTGCGTCTGCCGGGCTGAGCGCGCAGGGCTGACCGGGCGGGAGGCAGGGTTTATATTAGTGGCGTTGGCGATGGGCGATTCAGAGACGGTGCAGAGCGATTCACACACGGCACACCTTACGATTGACGGCTCCACCTACGAACTTCCGATCATACGCGGCACCGAGGACGAGGTGGCGGTGGACATCAGCCGGCTGCGCAACGAGGCGGGAGTGATCACCATGGATCCCGGCTACGGCAACACCGGCTCGTGCAGCAGCGCCATCACCTTCATCGACGGCGAACGCGGCATCCTGCGCTACCGCGGCGTGCCGATCGAGGATCTGGCCAAGCACAGCACCTTCCTGGAGGCGGCGTGGCTGTTGATGGAGGGCGAGTTGCCGACCGAGCAGGAACTCGACACCTTCATCGACCACATCACCTACCACACCATGGTGCATGAGGATGTGAAGCGGTTCTACGCCGGCTTTCCCAACAATGCGCATCCGATGGCGGTAACCGGTGCGATGGTGGGAGCGCTGTCCACCTTCTACCCCGACTCGATGCAGGTGACCAACGATCGCGAGATGGAAATCGCCATCCAGCGGCTCATCGCCAAGGTGCCGACCATCGTCGCCTACTCCTACAAGCACTCCATGGGGCAGCCGTTCATGTCGCCCCTGAACAAGCTCGGCTACGCGGCCAACTTCCTGCACATGATGTTTGCCACACCGGCCGAGGAATACGAGGTCGACCCGGTGGTGGCGCGTACCATGGACCTGATCTTCCTGCTGCACGCCGACCACGAGCAGAACTGCTCGGCGAGCACGGTGCGCATGGTGGGCAGTTCGCAGGCCAACCTGTTCTCGGCCATCTCAGCGGGCGTGCACGCCCTGTGGGGACCGCTGCACGGCGGCGCCAATCAGGCGGTGGTGGAGATGCTGGGGCAGATTCACGCCTCCGGCGACGACGGGCGCCAGTTCCTGGACAAGGTCAAGAACAAACGCGCCGGCACCCGGCTGATGGGTTTCGGACACCGCGTCTACAAGAACTTCGATCCGCGCGCCACCATCCTCAAGCGTGCCTGCTTCGAGGTGCTGGAACGGTTGGGCGTGTCCACGCCGCTGCTCGACATCGCCGTGCAGCTCGAGGAAGTCGCGCTCCGTGACGAGTACTTCATCGCCCGCAAGCTGTACCCCAACGTGGACTTCTACTCGGGCATCATCCTGCAGGCGCTCGGCGTGCCGGTGAACATGTTCACCACCCTGTTCACGATCGGCCGCCTGCCCGGCTGGATCGCGCATTGGACCGAGATGTTGCACGACCCGCAGAACCGCATCGCCCGGCCGCGGCAGATCTACACCGGCGAACGCGAGCGACCTTACGTCGCCATGCAGCAACGCTAGCAGCTCCGCCCCTTACGGCTCGGCGGGGGTCGTGTCGAGATGGATGCGGCTGCCGACGGCGCCTGACTGGTGCTGGTACTTGCCCTGGTAGGGCCGGCTGGTGCTGCGGTCGAGCTGCGCAAACACGATCTGGCAGATCCGCCGGCCGGCGCGCAGGCGGATCGGCAGGCGGTTGGCGTTGAACAGTTCGAGGGTGATGGCGCCGTCGAAACCGGGGTCGACCCAGCCGGCGTTCTGGATGAACAGGCCGATGCGCCCGATCGAGCTGCGCCCCTCCACGAACGCGGTCATGTTGGCCGGCAGCCTGATCCGTTCGCGGGTCACGGCGAGCAGGAACGACAGCGGCGGAATCACGATCTCGCCGCTGTCGTTGGTGTGCAGGTCGAGGTAGCGCAACTCGGAATCCAGCGTGATCCGGTCGATCGCATTCTCGTCCACCTTCAGAAAGTGCGTGCCGAGCGTGAGATCGATGGATGCAGGCTGCATCTGTGCCGGGTCGAGCGGCTCCACCACCACCTCGCCCGCGGCGATAAGCTGCTGCAGGGTCTCTCTGGAAACGATCACTGAAGGGTCCCGCCAGACTATCCGCCGCTTTCGTCCGCGCCGTCAACCGACCCGGCCGCTCCGGGTGCGGCCCCAAACTGTGTCTGTGGATAGCGGGCAGCGGCTTGGCTTGACAGCGCAGGCTGTGCTCCTGCGCGCGGGAGGTGACCCGTAACAGGGCATGACCGACCCGGCGGACAATGGCCGCTCCATGGAAAAGGAAGCGCGGCTGATCCTGCGCGATGCGGTCGGAAGCAAGCCGAGTTCCCGGAACCTCGCGAGCATCATCCGCTCACACTTCGGGCCGGCCAACGGCGTGGACCTGGAGTTGCCGCCGCGTGAGCTCGCACGCGAGCCGCCGTCCTTCGATTGAAGGTGCGGCCATGACCGTCCTGCTAGACACCAATGTGGTGTCTGAGCTGATTCGCAAGGCGCCCGATCCCGCCGTCAAGGCGTGGGCCGCCAGTCGTCCGCTCAAGCGCTAACGCCAGCGCCGCCGATACCCCGGCGTGGCCATTAAGCACCCGCGACAGCGCCACCCGGCCCATGTCCAGACGCTTCGCCGTCTCGACCACCGTCCACCCCTTCGCCTCGATACTCTCTCGTATCAGTTCGCCCAGGTGCGGCGGGTCATACATCGTCGCCATCGTTGCTCCCTCGATCAATGGTAGTCGATCAGATCCACGTCTACGGCCTCCGTTCCCTCGAATCGGAACACCACGCTTGCCGGGTCGGGTCGCGCCCTCAAGCCGTAACAGGATCCGCCGCAGCCGGGGCACCAAGTCCGTGGAAAGCCGTGACCCGTCCCCCACGCTCATGCAATGCCCGGAGCCCAGTATGCTTGATCCGCACGTCACCCATTGTATCGCGTTGCGATACGCGCGCCCACTGCTCACGACCGCGGCGTACCGCGGCGCGGAGCGTCACTTCCGATAACGGGGCGTTCTGTCACCCACGCCGCCGGCAGGGTCGATACTTGACTATGCAACGTGCAACGTTGCACGTTACTGTTCTGGCGTGAGGTTCGCGACTGCGCTGCAGGACGCTAGTTCGCCGCGGGACATGGCCCTCCCTGGCTGTCGATTGCACCGACTGACGGGTGATAGGCGCGGCCAGTGGAGTGTCCGAGTATCCGGCAACTGGCGTATCGTCTTTCGCTTCGTCGATGGTGAAGCGGTGGATGTGGACCTCATCGACTATCACTGAAAGTAGAAAGGGAGAGGCTGAAGCATGCGAATGTTCGATCCCGCGCACCCCGGCGAGATAATCCGCGACTGCATGGAGGCTGAGGACTGGTCCGTGACAGCGTGCGCCCCGCGGCTTAGTGTGACCCGCAACACACTGTCGCGGCTGCTGAATGGTCGGGCTGGAGTTTCACCGGCTATGGCGTTGGCGTTGGAACATCTCGGGTGGAGTAACGCCGATCATTGGATGCGCATGCAGGCGAGTTATGATCTGGCTCAGGAGCGCCGTAAGCAGACGGCTGCAGCGTAGCCTACTCAGAACCGGGGGCCGACCGATGTCCGCCCCGGCGCTACAGACTTCCGTCGTGCTCAACGGCTGCGCGTCTCCACGACCTCCACACGATCCCCGGCGGCCGCGCCGACCCGACGTCCGGTAAGGGCACTTCTCTCGCTTTCAGGGTCATGAACGGACTACGGCCAACGAAACGTCGGCCAGCGCGTTGCTCACAACGCGCTGGAATCACCCGGCCGCCCATCGCCGCCATCCTCGCCCAGTGCCCTGACCACTGCCTCGGGGTCACGATCGATGACGGTCAGCAGCACCCGGGCTGCCCGATCGGGAACGCGCCGGCCCTGTTCCCATTCCTGAACAGCCCTCACATCGAGACCGAAGCGATCGGCGAACTTCTGCCGGCTCAGCCGCAACCGCTTGCGGAGCGCGACAATCCGGCTGGCGGCGGGATCGTCGACGATCCGACACGACAGACCCGTCTCGCCGCGAACATGGGCGAGAACCTCGCCCAGAGCCGTTTCGACCTCACATCCGAGGTCGGTGCGTTCCATCGTGCTCGCCAGCGTCCGCAGCGTCCGACATTGCCGGGTTCGGTCGACTCGGGCAGGGCCACCCTCCCCCCGCACGGGCTCGATCTCCGGTGCCCTACCCCACAACGAGTAACCCACGGGACACCGCGCGTGACGGTCCTGCGCAGATACTGCATGATCCCTATCCAATCAAGAGAGTCGTGGCGTCTCGGGCCTCATGCCGGGTCGCTGGCTCCATGCCGACCGACCGTGGCGCCGCGTAGGGCAACGCTGGTCACAGCTATCGAGCGCATGCTGCACGACGCTTTCGAGGACCGGCATTCTGCCTCTCGATATCAGCGCGGCGCCTTGGCGCCTTGTCCGACCGCGACCGACTCGGGCAACGCTTCGGCGCGCAGCTTTAACCCCAGTGCCCCAATGACCTTGAGAACCGTGTCCAGCGTTGGATTGCGGTCTCCTGATAGCGCCTTGTACAGACTTTCACGCGACAGCCCGGCTTCACTCGCCACTTGCGTCATGCCCTTGGCACGCGCGATGTCGCCCAGCGCCTTGGCGATGAACGCCCCATCGCCAGCGGCTTCCTCCAGGCACGCTTCTAGATATGCGGCCATCTCCTCCGTCGTACGTAGGTGCTCGGCAACGTCGTAGGGTGATGTATCGGTCCTGTTCATCTTGTCCACCTACAGATTCTTCGCGAGCCGCAACGCCGTCTCGATATCCCGGCTCTGCGTCCGCTTGTCCCCGCCGGCCAGCAGCACGACGATCGCCTGGATCGTGCGGTCTCCGCGGAGCGCTTCCATCGCCACCTTGGCTTTGAACTGAGCTGTGAATCGACGCCGTGTCGTCGCCATTCCTGTTGGCCCTCCTCATGGCCTGGAATACACCTTATCATGCAGTCCGTTTTTCCGGGACCAGCTCACCCTTCGCGAGGGGGGCCTGTTGGGGCAGAGTGGCGCCGTCTGGGCGTCTGCCAATCCGGCCACCCGCCCCTGACGACAACGACCTCGTGCTCGGCAGCATCAACGGCAGACGGTTGCACGGCGTCTCACAGCCGCAGCTCGTGCCGCCGGCATATAGGGCAAGATCACCGGCCACTCCGGACGCGTCGGCCTCGCCGTCACGCTCACGAAGAAGGGCGCGGCTACACACGACATCATGATCGCCGGCGGCCGGGACACGTCGCGTGAGGCTCCTGTGACGCCCGCCGCGTGCTCGGCGGAACGAGCACGTCACAAGTGCCGGAGCAGGGTAAGGAGTCTCGCAGATAGGATTGCCGAGCACTACAATTTGTAGTTATCCTCCGAGGAGGATGGCATTCGAATGGGATTCCGCCAAGAACCGAACCAACATCGGAAAGCACGGAGTTTCCTTCGAGAACGCCAAACGCATCTTCGATGGCCCCGTAGTCATTCGGTCCGACGACCGGAAGGATTACGGGGAGAATCGCTGTATCAGTATCGGCAAGGCGGCAAACGCTTACCTTGTCGTCGTTCATACCGACCGGGACGGGCGCATTCGATGGATCTCCGCCCGTCCGGCGTCCCGTAAGGAAAGGGAGATGTACCGTGGCCAGATACGATAGACCCCTCACGCTCGAACAGATCGCCGCCATTCAGGATGAGGATATCGATTTCAGCGATATCCCCGAACTGGACGAAGACTTTTGGCAGGACGCGAAGCTGGTCGAGCCCGACCGCACCGAGCAGATCACCTTACGCGTGAAAGGCTCCGTGCTGGCCTACTTCAAAGCCACAGGGAAGGGCTATCAGTCGCGAATCAACCGAGTCCTCGAAAGCTACGTGCAGAGAGCACGGTCGCGAGCAGGTAGGGAACTCCAGAAGGACCTGAAGCAAAGCCCGGCGGCCAAGGCGATTGAGCAGTTCCAGCAGAACTCGGCATTCAAGGAGTTCGAGCGGATCCAGCGGGACCTGGAGCAGAGCCCGGCGATCAAGGCGATTGAGCAATTCCAGCAGAATCTGGAGCAGTTCCAGCAGAACTCGGCGTTCAAGGAGTTCGAGCGGATCCAGCGGGACCTGGAGCAGAGCCCGGCGATCAAGGCGATTGAGCAATTCCAGCAGAATCTGGAGCAACTCCAGCAGAACCCGGTGCTCAATGCGATTGCGGCGATTGCGGCGATTGCGGAGTCTCAGGGGGTCTGGAAGGGGAACGTAGCGGCCAAGATGAAGCAGGCCCAGGAGATGCTCGGCGGCGTTGACGGGTAGCGACCATGCAAGTGGTGTAACTCCGGGATCTCCGGAATATCCGACTGATCTTCACATCTTCGTTCTTCCACTGCCGTCCTGACGTAGGTGCATGAGCGCCATCGCACTTCGTCGTGCGGGTCAACTCGGATGATCCAGTTGGTGCCGTAGACGCGAATGCTTTGAGCCGGCGCCCAGCACTTGTCCTGCCTGCGCTGGTGGATGACCTCGTAGTGGTCGGCTCCCTCGACCCGATGCCATTGGAGGAAGATGAAATTGAAGGCGTATGGAGGTGGGGCAAACCCAGTGCCGGCGACTTCTCGGGTGACGTAGGCACCGCGCAAAGTACGCGCACCGTCACGGCATCACCAATTCGGAGACGGTGCGCCGCACGCTTTCCATGCTGGAGAAGCACGAGACCGAGTGCGAGTATCGCCGCCGACGCTGTCACCGGGAGTGGCTGATTGATCCAGCCAGCCCGACCGATGAGCAGATGGCGTTGTTGCTTGGCACAGCGCATGCCGCGTTCTCCGGCGCCGCGCCTGCGGTGCCCGCTATGCAGCAGAGCGCCGTCCACGATGCCCGCCGGCAGCCACGCCGTCGGTGCTCCGCCACCCGGTCAGGTGACGGCAACTCCCCGGTCGCCCGGCGGTCCGGTTGAAAGTGTGCGCGTCAATCGACCACGCCCCGCCGGCTGCCGGGCAGCCTCGATGCCCCGGGGGCTGTACCCGTCGCAGATCGTCCTGCGCGAGATCCTGTCAATCGGGAGGTGATCGCGCAGTGAGAGAGAAGGACGTTGATCGACGACTGCGCCGTCTGGGGGATGGCGGCCACGGCTGTGGTCCGCACTCTCTCATCGTCCAACGCGCCATCCACCAGACCATTCAGGCCGTGGCACACGCGCCGCTGTTGGTTACCTGAAGCTGTGTCGTGGGCCGCTCCGGCAGGCTACGCCAGGAGGCGCGCGTGGTCCAGATCTGGCCGGGTGCCCGATTTCATGTGGAGGATAGGGGACTCGAACCCCTGACCTATTGATTGCGAACCAATCGCTCTACCACCTGAGCTAATCCCCCGATCACGGGCCGGGCTCCCGCGGGCAGGCGCCCGGCCCGCACAATATGCCACAATCGCGCGGCGGCGCCTACTGCCGGCCGCCGGTAGCGCCGGTAGCCGTCGGCTCAGTCGGTTCGGGGCGTTCGGGGCGGTCCCGGTTTGCGCAGGGCGCCGCGCATACTGCTATATTCGCATGTACCGATGGCTGCTTCCGATCCGCTGGCCGCCGACCTGCCGCGCCTGGCGCGCGACCTGCCGCGCGCCCCCGGCGTGTACCTGCTCAAGGACCGCAAGGGTGCCGTGCTGTACGTGGGCAAGTCGAAGAATCTGCGCGCCCGGGTGGCGACCTACTTTCAGAGCGGCGCGGGCACCGGCCGCGACATCAAGACGGAAGTGATGGCGAGCAAGGTGGCCGACTTCGAGGTGATCGTGACCGGCAGCGAGTTCGAGGCGCTGTTGCTGGAGAACACCCTCATCAAGGATCGCAAGCCGCGCTACAACATCAACCTCAAGGACGGCAAGTCGTACCCGGTGATCCGCCTCACCAACGAACAGTTCCCGAAGGCGTTTCGCACCCGCACCATCGTCCTGGACGGCTCCGAGTACTTCGGCCCGTTCCCGAAGGTGAACCAGATCGATATCTACCTGGCCCTGATCGACAAGCTGTTCCCGTTGCGCAAGCGCGGCACGGTGTTCAAGGAGCGCGATCAGCCATGTCTGAACTTCCACATCGGCCGCTGCGCGGCGCCCTGCGTGGGCAACATCGACCCCGAGGAGTACCAGCAGCGCGTGGCCGCGGTGCGCAAGCTGCTCACCGGCAAGAGCGCCGATCTGCTGCGCGAGCTGCGCGCGCGCATGGAGCGGGAGGCGGCGGCGCTGCGCTTCGAGAAGGCGGCGGCCTTGCGCGACCAGATCCGCGCCATCAGCGAAGTGACCGACAGCGACCAGAACGTGGTCGACTTCTCGCGCGAGGCGCGCGACTACGTGGGCTGCCATCGCGACGGCGACCACTACACGGTTGCCCTGTTCCAGTTCCGGCACGGCCAGCTGCTCGGCAAGGAACGGTTCCGCCTGGTCGACTCCGCGCCGCCGGAGGAAGTGCTGCCGAGCTTCCTGCTGCAGGTCTACGCCGGCATCCAGACCCGCCCGCGCACGGTGTTCGTGCGCCTGCCGGAGGCCGCGGCGCAGGTCCTGCAGAGCGCCCTCGACCGGACGCTGTCTGGCGCCCCGGCGGACGGCGCCCCGGTGGACAGCGCCCCGTCCGCCGGCGCCCCGGCGGACGGCGCCCCGGCGGACGGCGCCCCGGCGGACGGCGCCCCGGCGGACGGCGCCTCGGCGGCCGGCGCCTTGGCGGCCGGCGCCTCGGCGGCCGGCGCCCCGGTGGACGGCGCCCCGGTGGACGGCGCCCCGGTGGACGGCGCCCCGGTGGACGGCGCCCCGGTAGACGGCGCCCCGGTGGACGGCGCCCCGGCGGGGTCCGCGCCGCACGGACGGCGGGCGGCGCGGCTGGAGGTGCGGGTGCCGCGGCGCGGCAAGCACGTCCGCTTCCTGCGCATGGCGGAGCACAACGCCTTGGTGGAGTGGGAGAGCGGCGAAAAGAAGCGCGCCGGCCGCGACGCCCGGTTCCAGGTGCTCGACGAGTTGCGCGATGCGCTGCAGCTCGATGCCGTGCCGCGCCGCATCGAGGCGTTCGACATTTCCCATCTCGAGGGCAGCGACGCGGTGGCCTCGCTGGTGGTGTTCGTCGACGGCCGGCCCGAGAAGCAGTCCTACCGCCACTTCCGGCTGCGCAGCCTGGATGGCAAGGTGGACGACTATGCGGCGATGCGCGAGGTAGTGGCGCGGCGCTACACGCGCGCCGTCAACGACAACCGCGCGCTGCCCGACCTGGTGCTGGTGGACGGCGGCAAGGGGCAGGTCAGCGCCGCCACCAAGGTGCTGCGCGCCCTGGAGCTGGGCAGCGTGCCGGTCGCCGGCCTGGCCAAGCGCAACGAACAGGTGTTCGTTCCCGGCCGTTCGACGCCGGTGGCGCTGCCGGACGGCTCGCCCGCGCTGCGCCTGCTGCAGGCCGCCCGCGACGAGTCGCACCGGTTCGCCAATTCATTCAACCGGCGGCTGCGCGGCAAGCGCGTGTCGGTGTCGATGCTGGAGGCGGTGCACGGCATTGGACGGGTGCGCAGCCGGCGCCTGCTGGAGGCGTTCGGGTCGGTGTCCGAGATGCTCGCCGCACCGCCGGAGACGATCGCCGCCCGCGCCGGCGTTACACGCGAAACGGCCGCCACACTCCTTGCCCACCTCGGGCAACAACATGGTACAGGAGGAGCTGCAGCAGCGGTTCCGTCAACTCCTGATTGAACAACCGCACGCGGGTGTCGAACTCCACCAGCAGGTGTTGAATCGGTTCCATTTCGGCGTCCGGGTAGCGGCGGTGCGCCTCCCGGCAGGTGCGCTGCATGCGCTTGCCGACAATGCCCAGCGCCTTCAGCGCCGCCGCCTCCGCCGCACCGCCCGCGACCAGTTCCTTGAACCGCGTCAGCCGCTGAAACTGACTGTGCAGCATCACCAGGATCTGCACCGCATCGCCGCGCCGCGCCAACAGCAGGGTAGTCAGCGTCTCCAGGCAGCCCTGCAGGTCGCGCTCCACCACCCGATCGAACAATGAGAACACGGTCTCCTGCCGGCCGTGGTAGAGATACTGCTCGATATCCTCGACCGCCACGAAGGCGCCCGGCGCGAAGAAGCCGGCCAGACTGCTGCACAGCGCCTCCAGGGCGGCGCCGTCGGTGGGGGCCAGTTCCAGAATCAGCGCACACGCGTCCGCGTCGATGCGCACGTTGCGCGCGCGAAAGACGCGCTGCACCGCGCCCTCGCGCTGGTTTTCGAACATCTCCCAGAACATCCTGGTGCGCGCCGCGGGCACCATGCGCGGCAGCGCGGCCGGCAGATCCCGTGCCATCCCGCTGCTGGTCAGCACCAGGGTGCTCGCCGCCGCCGGCTCCGCGCCGTATCCCAGCAGGGCGTCCAACTGGTTGCCCGGGCGCACATCCTGAACCTCCTGCAGCACCACCACGCGATGGCTCGTGAACAGGCCCGGCGTGTACAGGGTCGCTACCAGGTCGATCAGATCGGAGTCGTAGGGAAAGGTGCGCAGCACCTCGATGTCGCCGTGCCCGGTCTCCGCCGCCGCGATGATCTTGGCCACCAAGTCGGCTTTCTCGCCGAGCTCCGGACCGAGCAACAGGTGTACGCCGCCGGTCAGGCCGGGCGGCGGCGGCGGCGGGCGCGGCCGGGTGGTTCCGGAGCGCCGGCCCCCGGTGGTGCGCCGGCGGGCGGTGGCGGCCACAGGGCGGCGCTAATACGCGCGCTGCACGGCGCGCAGCCTGCCGAGAATGCGCAGGTTCTGGGTAAAGATCGGCGGATAGGCAGCATTCTCCGCCTGCAGGCGAATGCGGTTGCTTTCCAGAAAAAACCGCTTGAGGGTCGCTGCCTCCTCGATCATCGCCACCACGATGTCGCCGTTGTCGGCGTGCTCCTGGCGGCGAACGATGGCGATGTCGCCGTCGAGAATACCGGCATCGCACATGCTGTCGCCGCGCACGCGCAGGGCAAAATAGGTGCCCTCATCGAGCAACTCGTCGGACACCTCGATGGTTCCCTCGATGTTTTCGTCGGCAAACATCGGCACGCCGGCGGCGACCCGGCCGAGCAACGGTATGCTCAGCAGACGGTGACGGCGCTCCGCGGAGCCGTCGTCGAGCACCTCCAGGGAGCGCGACCGTCCTTCGCTGGAACGCACGTAGCCTTTCTTGCGGAGCGCCTTGAGGTGGTCGTAGCCGCCCCGAATGGAAATGGAGAAGTGCTCGGCGAGCTCGCGAATCGAGGGCGGGTAACGGTGTTGCTCAATGAAGCTGTTGATGAACTCCAGCACCTCGCGCTGGCGCACCGTCAATCCTCGCACGCGGTCATTATCCCGGTTTTGGTGCGGCCCGACAACCGCCGTCGCACCCGCACGGCGCGCACGACGCGCACGACCCGCACGGCGCGCACGACCCGCGCCACGCGCACCGGCACATCATATCTGGACATCCTCGAAGCGGCGCGCGAACAGATCTTCCAGCGCTGCCACGGCGGCTTCTTCGTCGTCGCCGTCGGCGATGATCTTGACCGTGCTGTGATAGGTCGCACCCAGCGTGATGATGCCCATGATGGACTTGCCGTTGACCCGTTCTCCGCCGCTCTCCAGGAAGATGTCGGAAGCGAACGAACCGGCGGTGCGAACCAGCTTGGCGGCCGGCCGGGCATGAATTCCGGCGCGGTTGATGATGAGAACTTCCCGTTCGATCAGCGTTACCACTCCTCTATGGTGACTTCCCGCGGCCTTCGGCTGTCGAGCCAGCGGGCGACGTTACGATTGAACTCGGCCGCCGAATAATACCCCATATGCTTGAGCCGTTCGTTCATGGCCGCGGTCTCGATAAGGACCCATATCGGACGGCCCGGGCGGACCGGGATCAACACCTCGCGAACCCCGATGCCCAGAAATTCCACCGTACGCTCGTCCAGACCGAGGCGGTCATAGTCCGCGGAATTGTCCCAATCTTCAAGACGCACCACCAATTGGATGTTCTTGGAGTCGAGAATCGCACCAACTCCGAACAGGTAGGAGATATTGATGATGCCGAGGCCGCGAATCTCCATGTGGTGGCTGGCCACGCGGGTACCGCTGCCATGCACAACGTTGCCGGCCAGACGCACGTTCACCACGTCGTCGGCCACCAGCCGGTGTCCGCGCTCGACCAGCGCCAGCGCAGCCTCGCTCTTGCCGACTCCGCTTGGGCCCTGGATCAGCACGCCCATGCCGAACACCTCGAGCATCACGCCGTGTACCTGCACCGAGGGCGCAAACATGAGGGCCAGAATGCGCTCCACGCGGGAGGTGAACTCCGCGGTGCTCAGCGGCGTCCGCAGCACCGCGCGCCCGGCCGCTTCCGACAGGCGCAGGAAGTCCTCGGTCGGCGCGATGCCATGGGTGAATACGCTGCACGGGATGTCGTAGGCAACCATCCGCTCGAGCGACTCGGTCGAACGCTCGGCGGCCAGCTTGCGCAGATAGGCGCTCTCGCCGCGGCCGAAGACCTGCACGCGCTGATGGGCAAAGTTGTCGAAGAATCCGCCCAGCGCCAGGCCGGGCCGGTTCAACTCCGGACCGCGCAACTCCGCGGTCAGGCCGCGGCGCGCGGCGCTGCAGGTCAACTGCAGCGCTTCGTGCTCCTTCAGGTCGAGCTGGAGCAGGTTGAGAACGGTCACTTTGCCGGGCATGGTCTAGTCGATTGCGGTCCGCCGTCAGCCGCGCGACGCGGCGCGGTGGGGGGCGCCGTGGGAACCGCGCGTCATCTTCTCCTTCTCCTTGCTGACCTTGGCCTGAATCTTGTCGATCATGCGGTCGAACGCATCCAGTATTTCGTAGCCGCTCACCTTCAGGTGGGTGATCGATCCCCAGCGGAAGTGGAGCGACGCATCGACGTGATACTGGCTGCCCTCCAGGGTCAGCGTCAGTCCCAGATCGACCAGGTATTCGCGCGCGTACGAGAACCGCTCCAGGCGCCGGTCGATGTGCTCTCGCTGCACTTCGTTGAGTGCGAAATGAATCGTCTTGAGGTCCAGTTGCATTCGCAGGTACTCCTTCCTGTCGTTCTCAGATGCGTCGATACGAGCTGTCGATATCCAGCTCGTTGCGATACTTTGCCACCGTGCGCCGTGCAATGCGCACTCCTTTGTCCGCCAGCATCTCGGCGAGCCGGCTGTCCGACGGCGGTTTGCCGGCGGCCGCACCATGGCCGCGGGCCACTGCCGTACTGTCGATGATTTCCCGCAGCATCTCCTTGACCGCGGTCTTGGAAAAGCGCGACCCCTTCGATCCCGCTCCCGATATGGAGTTGGTAAAAAAGTAGCGCAATTCGAAAATGCCGAATTCGGTCTGGATATGCTTGCCGTTGGCCAGCCGCGACACCGTCGCTTCGTGCACCCCCACCTCCGCCGCCACGTCCTTCAACGTCAACGGGACCAGGTACTTGGCGCCGCGCCGGAAGAACTCGCGCTGCGCGGCGACCACGGCCCGGGTCACTTTCAGCAGCGAGCGGTTGCGTTCATTGATGCTGCGCATGAACCAGCGCGCGTCCTGCAGGTTGTGGTTGACGAACTTGCGCAACTCCCGATCGCTGCTGTCGCGACTCAGTTCCTCGAAGTACGGACTCACTCCGAGCACCGGCACCTGTTCATCGTTGAGCGCCAGAGCGAGTTCGCCGTCGATCTGTTTCACGATCACGTCGGGACTCACGTAGCGCACCTGTTCCGCGCTGAAGTTGCGCCCCGGAATCGGATCGAGCTGGCGCACGAATTCGAGGATGGCGTGGACCGCCTGCTCCGGGATCGCCATGCGCCGCGCAATGTCGGCGGTCTTGCCGCGTTCGGCCAGCTCCATGTAGGTGCTCACCAACTCCGCGCTGCCCGGCTGCGCTTGCGGATGCACGCGAATCTGCGCCAGCAGCGAATCGGTGTAGTCGCGCGTGCAGCAGCCGAGCGGGTCGAACGCCTGAATCATCGCGGTCACTGTGCCGAGCCGCGCCGGCGGCACGTCCGGGGCGAGCGTGTCCGGCGCCTCCAGGATGAAGCCATTGTCATCCAGATTGCGGATCAGCATCTCGCCGAGCTCGAACTCCGGCCCGGCAAGCGGCTGCAGGCGGAGTTGCCACAGCAGATGATCCTGGAGTGTCTCCGGACGCGTCAGGGCGCCCTCGATGAACTGGCGCTTGGCGTCCGCTTCGGCGCCATTGCGGTCGTTCAGGTAGCCGGGATCGGAGGATTCGGCGAATACGCTCTCCTCGGCGCCGCCCTCCGGCTCGGTGTCCAGCGAAGTGGTCGAGTTGTCTTCCATCACCTCCAGCGCGGGGTTCTGCTCCAGCTCCTCCTGGATGGTCACCTGCAGCTCCTGCAGCGGCATCGCCATGATGCGGATTGCCTGGTAGAGCTGGGGCGTCATCTTGAGACGCTGTTCCTGGCGGAGGACGGGTTGCTGCGAAAGCATGACTCTCACCTCGCATGGTGAGTGACGGTCCACCCCTCTGTCAACGAGAGCCGCGCTAGCTACATACTCGCTAGCTGCGCTACATGCGAAAGTCGCGCCCGAGGTAGAGTTGCCGGGCCAGTTGACTGTCGAGCAGTTCGCTGCGCGTGCCGCTGACCATGATCTCGCCCGCGCGCAGAATATAGCTGCGGTGCGTTATTTCCAGGGTGTCGCGAACGTTGTGGTCGGTGATCAGAACCCCGATGCCGGCTTCGGCGAGGCGGCCCACAATGCCCTTGATATCCTGTACGGCGATCGGGTCGATGCCCGCAAACGGCTCATCGAGCAACAGAAACCTCGGTTTCATGGCCAGCGCGCGACCGATCTCGGTGCGGCGCCGCTCTCCGCCGGAGAGCGTGTAGGCACGCTGCCGGCGGAGATCCTCCAGCCCCAACTCGTCCAGAATCTCGTCGCAGCGCTGCCGCCGACTGCTGCGCGTCTGGCCACGCTGGGTCTCCAGCACGGCCAGCAGGTTCTGCTCCACCGTGAGCTTGCGGAACACGGACGGCTCCTGCGGCAGATAGGAGATGCCGGCGCGGGCGCGGCGAAACATCGGCAGGCGGGTGATGTCTTCGCCGCTGAGGAAGATGCGCCCCGCCGTCGGCCGTATGAAGCCCACGATCATGTAGAACACCGTCGTCTTGCCGGCGCCGTTGGGACCGAGCAAGCCGACCACCTCGCCGCCGCCCATGGAAAAGGTCACGTCGCGGGCGACGTATTTGCGCCCGTAGCGCTTGGTCATGCCCTCCACCGCCAGGGTGGCCGTATGCCCGGACGCGGATGTCACCGGTCTGCCTCGGTGGCTGGCGGCTGACCGTCCGCCGGCGTGGCCGGGGCGGCGCCGCCATCTTCGGACGCGGGGGTGATCTGCCCGCTGACCGCACCGGTGAGCACGATCCGGTCCCGGTCGAGATCGATGAAAATGCGCGAGGCGCGATACTCGTCGCCCTTCCAGGTAACCACCGGCAGACCGCTCAGCGCCAGCGTCTGTTTGCCGCGGTCGTAATGGACAAGCTGGGCGCGCGCCACCAGGTCCTCGCTCAGGATCTGCACGCCGATCTGGATCGAGGTCTCGTTGCGTTCCTCCCAGTGCTCCAGAAAGCCTCCCTTGATCACCATCTCGTTGTCGTGGTCGATGAGCAGCGCATCTCCCTCCACGCGCACGATGCCGTCGCGCCGGTTGTAGAATACCGTCTCGCTGGTGAGTTCGATGCCTTCGCCGATCTGCACGACGCGCACCCCGCCCCGCGAAAGCGCGAACGCGAGATCATCGCCATACAGCTCGATGCGGTCGGCGAATATCTCGGTCTCGGCGGAGATGAGTGCCGCGTTGCCCGTCAACACGGTTCGTTCGCGGCCCTCGGCAAGCACCGTTTCCATCTGGTCCGCGGTGAACGAGAACTCGTCCGTATCCGCGGACGCGGGCGGCGGCGCCGCTAGCAGCGCGGCGGCGAGTGCGCAGCCGGCCAGGAATGACGCGCGGGGGAAGCGCGGCAGGAGACGCTGCAGGTCACTCATCGGCGGCGGTCTCGGCCACCAGCCGCCCGCTCACCGGTCCGGAGAAGTGAATGGTCTTGCGGCGCAGTTCCGCCTCGAAACCGACCCCCCGGACGCCCGACCCGTCGTCGCGGATTATCGCCACGATCTGCTCCGGACCGGTGCTGAGCAGGCGGCGGTCGCGGTCCCAGAGCAACTCCTCGGCGGTGAGCGATGCCGCCTGGGCTACCGACCGCAGCTCGACGGCTCCGGCCACCTCGGCATTCTCGCTTTCCATGTAGTACACCGCCCGATCCGCCTTCCCGGAGGCGGCCACCGCACCGTCGCCATCGAATTCGGCGTAGCGTACGCCGCTCAGCACCGCACGGCCGGTAGCGGGGAAATTTTCGACCCGTTGCGCCCGGATCTCGGCCACCACACGGCCATCGCGCACCACCGTGTGCGTTACCGCCGTCAGGATCGTTTCCGGAATCTCGTCGGTGAGCTGCTCCGGCCCGGCTCCGTCACCGTAGTCGAAAGTGCACCCGCCAAGCGCCGTACCAAGCGCCAATCCGAGCAACGCCAGGGCGCCTCGGCAGAGTCGGGACGGGTAACCGTACCGGCGCTTGGCACGGTTCGCCGCGCCGCCGGACGCGCCATGCGCGGCCGCCGGCCGTGCCACATCCGAGCCGGGCGCCACCCGCCGCGCGGCCGGTGGCATCGTTCCCGCTTGCACTGCCAATCTCCGAGGATCGCCCGCGGCTTAGCGGCGTCCGCCCGGGCGCCGACCACGCGCCGGCCCCCGTTGCCGGGACGCTTCCGCGGCCTTGCGGGCGGCTTCCGGCGCCGTGGTCTGGCGACGCAGGGTGCTGATGCTGTGCGCCGCGCCATCCTCCCCGACCTCCAGCACCACTCCCTGCAACTCCAGGAGCCCCCACGCATCGCCCGACAGCTCATGGACCTGATTCACGAACTTGCGTATCTCGATTTCCGGATCGAGGCCGCCCACGGAGTTCAGGCTGCCGGTGCGTCCGCTGTGGGT
Organism: Spirochaetia bacterium; assembly: GCA_965262935.1. GTDB lineage: Bacteria > Spirochaetota > Spirochaetia > SZUA-6 > Bin103 > Bin103. The sequence continues at coordinate 6,678,079 of OZ253572.1, forward strand.
GATCGCCGCGGTGCCGCGGGACAGTAGCCGCGCATCCGCCGACAGCGTGCGCACGTGGGTGCCGATCAGGGCCGTGACCTTGCCATCGAGAAACAGGCTCATGGCCACCTTTTCGGAGGTCACGGTGGCATGGAAGTCGACCAGCACGATCGGCGTCTGCTGTTTGACGCGTTCGATCAGCCCGCCGACCACCTCGAACGGGTTGCGCAAGTGGATCCTGCTGAAGCCCGCCTGGCCGAGCAACGAGATGACGCCGACCCCCGGAGCAGGCGGTGCGCTCGCCGGCGCGGCCCGCCCTGCGCGGGCGGAGCCGCGGCGGCTCTTGGCCGGCGCGGTCCCGGTCCGACCGGCGCGCGCCGCGGCCGGCGCCGGCGCAGCGGGCGGGGCGCCGGTGTCGGCCAGCGCCGGCGTAGCGGGCGGGGTGCCGGCGCCGGCAGGCTCGGCCGTGGCGGCCGCATCGGCGCCGGCTGCCGCGCCGGCGACTGCGCCCTCGGCGGCACCCGCGGTAACGCCCGCTTTAGCGCCAGTTGCAGCGCCCGCTGCAGCGACGGCTGCAGCCGCTGGAACGGCCAGCGCCGCGCTGCTACCTGCCGGGGCCGCGCCAGGCGAGCCCGTCCCGGTCGCCGGAGCGGCGCCTGGAGTCGCGGGCACGGCGGCGGATCCGGCGGGCGCAGCTTCAGTTGCCGCGGTTGCGGCAGCAGTTGCCGCCGCTGTGGCAGCCGGTTCCGCGCCACCGGCGGCGGGCTGCCGGGTGGCGGCTGCAGGTTGCGCGGCATCGGCGGCCGGTTGCCGGGCAGCGGGTTGCCGGGCAGCGGGTTGCCGGGCAGCGGGTTGCCGGGCAGCGGGTTGCCGGGCAGCGGGTTGCCGGGCAGCGGGTTGCCGGGCAGCGGGTTGCCGGGCAGCGGGTTGCCGGGCGGCCGGTTGCCGGGCAGCGGGTTGCCGGGCAGCGGGTTGCCGGGCGGCGGGTTGCCGGGCGGCGGGCTGCCGGGCGGCGGGCTGCGCCGCGTTTTCCGGACGCGGATGCCCCGGCTTCGGGTGCGCCACCAGCCAGCCGCGTCCCGGATTGCCCTGCGGGTAGTTTGCCGGCCGCAGCAGGTAACGCGCCTCCGCGAAATAGCTCACCGCGTCGCGCTTGAAGTACGCGAAATCGCCGGCGGTTACCACGTCCACCCCCAGCTTGTGCAGGTACACGGCATGGCCCTTGCCAATGCCGAAGCCGCCGGTAGCGCCCTCGGCGGCAGCAATAGTGAGATCAATGTTCAGTTCGCGCTTGATCTTCGGAAGCAGCGCCTTGACGCAGTAGATGCCCGCGCTGCCCACGATCTCACCGATAAATAGAATACGCATCGTACCCGCTTACCATAGCAGAGGCCCTTCGTCGAAGGCGACCGGCCCCACCGACCCCAACCTGCCCGTGGACCGATTGCGCGATTGCGGCGCTGCGGCTACCGTCGGGCCCAGGCGGCAGCCGTCCGGCTGCGGTTGCCGCTGCCGGGAAATGATCGCACGCTTGCTTGAAGTTCTGCTCGTGGCCCTCAAGTTGGGGCTTACCTCGTTCGGCGGGCCGGTGGCTCACCTGGGGTACTTCCGCGATGAATACGTAACCAAACGCAGGTGGCTCGACGACGAAGCCTACGCGGATCTGGTCGCGCTGTGCCAGTTCCTGCCCGGTCCGGCCAGCAGCCAGGTCGGCATGGCGGTAGGCATGACCCGGGCCGGCATCGGCGGCGGCGTCGCGGCGTGGCTCGGTTTCACCCTGCCATCGGCCGCGCTGCTGATCCTGTTCGGGTACGGCGTGGCCGCGTTCGGCGAGCTCGCGGCGGGCGGCTGGCTGCGCGGACTCAAGGTGGTGGCGGTGGCGGTGGTCGCGTTCGCCGTGTATGGCATGGCACGCAACCTGACACCCGACCGGCCGCGCGCGACGGTAGCCGTTGTCACGGCCATCGGCATGTTGTTCTGGCGCACCCCGCTGACCCAGGTGCTGGCGATCGCCGCGGCGGCAGCGGCCGGCGTGCTGCTGCTCAAGGATGCGCCCGCTACGCCGGCCGGCGCACCCCCGCGAACCGCCGCCCGCGGCGCGCTGAGCACGGTGGTGGGGCTGTCGGCCTTCGGCCTGCTGCTGGCCGGGCTGCCGGTCGCCAGCCGCATTGTGGACAGCGAGTGGCTGCGCGTGTTCGACGGGTTCTACCGCGCCGGATCGCTGGTGTTCGGCGGCGGCCACGTGGTACTGCCGCTGCTGGAGGCGGAGGTGGTCCCGGCGGGATGGGTCACCCGCGACCAGTTCATCGCCGGGTACGGTATGGCACAGGCGGTGCCGGGGCCGCTGTTCACCTTTTCCGCCTACCTGGGCACCGTCATGGCCGGGCCGCCGAGCGGCTGGAGCGGCGCTCTGCTCGCCCTGGTCGCGATCTTCCTGCCCTCCTTCCTGCTGCTCGTCGGCGTCCTGCCGCTGTGGCAACGGCTACGGGCAAACCATCGTTTCCGTTCCGCCATCGCCGGCATCAACGCCGCCGTGGTCGGCCTCCTGCTGGCCGCGCTGTACGACCCGGTATGGCTATCCGCCATCCACCAGCCGGCCGACATCGCGCTCGCCCTGGCCGCGTTCGCAATGCTGGCCTGGTGGAAGACGCCGCCGTGGCTGGTGGTGATCGCCGGCGCCGCGGCCGGCGCCGCACTCGCCCTCGCGTAACATGCCCCCGAGGCCAAGCGTTGACGCGAGTCGCGAAGCGGCACCACTGTCCAAACGAGTCGGTTGATCGACTCATTTGATTGCGTCGTGGCTGACCATTCGTGATAGTATGATCGACACGGTAGCGTGCGCGAATCGTTGGTCGACTCAGAGCGGCTCACCGAGGCTGCCGCGCCACATACCGGTCAAGGTGGAATGAGTATGGGAAACCGACTCGAGAGGCTGACGATCAAGGGATTCAAGACTGTCGCTTCATGCGTTGACTTTTCTTTCGGCTCTTTGACAGCCCTGATCGGTCCCAACGGTGCGGGAAAGTCGAATTTATTTCATTTTTTCGCATGCTGAGTTGGGCTCTGGCTGATCCAAAGAACTTGAGTTGGTACGTCGGGTTACAGGGCGGTGCAAGCACGCTCTTACACAACGGCGCACTACACACGAGGCAAATCCATGCTGAGATTACGATTCTCACGAATGCAGGGACGAACCAGTATTCATTCGGACTATCGCATGCAGCTGGAGACACGTTTGTGTTCGAATACGAGCGTTGCGAATTCCTCAGATCAGATTCGGATACAGATCCATATCGGAACGACATGGCAGTCGGCGGTGGTGCGCCGCAGCTCGTTTACCTGGCAACGTATGACACGACTGCCAAGGTAATCCGCGATCTGCTGCGACGGATCGTCGTATATCAGTTCCATAACACCTCAAGCACTGCTCGCGTAAAGGACAAGTGGCGAGTTGAGGATAACCGCTGGTTAAAGGAAGATGCTGGGAATCTTGCACCGGTCCTGCTTCGGCTTAGGGACGATCAAGGTTCCTATTATCAGCGGATCGTAGACACTATCCGGCTCATCTTGCCGTTTTTTTCCGATTTTGAGTTGAACCCCGATCATGGCAGTCTGCTCCTGCAGTGGCGCGAACGCGACAGTGATCAGGTATTTGACGTCGCCCAGTCAGCGGATGGGATGTTGCGGGCAATGGCTCTCGTAACGCTGTTGCTGCAACCCGAACAGGACTTGCCGGACGTCCTGATCATTGACGAACCCGAACTTGGGCTCCATCCATATGCGATAAACATCGTCGGAGGGTTGATACGATCGTTAGCGACTCGGATTCAGGTCGTTGTTGCCACGCAATCGGCCCAACTGATCGATTGTTTCGATCCTCGCGATATTGTTGTCGTTGAACGCGATCAAAGGCGCTCCTCTTTCCGACGATTGAATGCTGACGATCTGAATGATTGGCTTCAGGAATATTCTCTCTCTGAGCTATGGGAGAAGAACGTGCTCGGTGGGCGGCCTTAAGTAACTTGCAACTCACAAATATCGTCGCGATGACTGGCACCTTTAAGTCACCTGAATTGATTGATGATCGTGACGGTCCGGCCAAACGCATCAGCACTGAAATTCCCGAGTACGAGTATAGGAAGGCGGCAGCGGGTCCCATCGTCGCCGAACATATTGGACTGCCCAAGTTGGGGACCAAGTGTACGCACTTCGGTTGCTGGATCGGAGCTTTGGAGTCTCTTGCGCATCCAGGAGTGGAGCTATGACCGATTCCCCAAGCCTGCGGCTGTTCCTGGTGCGCCACGCGCAGGCGCGCAATGCCCCCGGCACCAGCTACGAGGACGCGTCGCTGTCGGCGCTGGGCAGAGCGCAGGCCGCCGCGGTTGCGGGCGTCTGCGCCGAACGCCGGCCGAATGCCCTCTATGCCAGCCCGGCGCCGCGGGCGCGCGAGACCGCGGGACTGATCAGCGCCGCCACCGGGCTCCCGATGACGGTCGACGAACGCCTGCTGGAGTACCGGTTCGGCAGCATTGCCGACCCTAGCCTCACCATGAAGCAGCTTCGCGAGCGCCGCGACGACCTGCTGGCGTGGCACCCGGACCACACGCTGGCGCCGGACGGCGAGACGATCCGCGAGTTCGCCGTGCGCGTCATGGCGGTGACCGATGCGATCGTTGCCCGCCATGTCGGCGAGCGCGTGGTCGTCGTCTCCCATGCCGGCACCATCGACGTCACCATGCGGTGGGCGATCGGCATCGACCCCGGCACGCCGGTGTTGCACGACTTTCCGATCGCCAACGCCAGCATCAGCGAGTTGATCCACTGGCCGCGCGGGCGCATGGCCGGCGGCGCGCCCCGCTACACCGAGTTCAGGAGCGTCGGGTCGGTCGACCACCTGCCGTCCGCGGTCCGCAGCGGCAACTGACCGCGGCGCGCGGAACGAGCGGCATGAGCGGCATGAGCGGCATGAGCGGAAGTTTGGCGGGATATTCCGGCACCCCTCTGGTGCGCAAGCTCGGGCTGCGCGCCGGGCTGCGCATCTGCCTGCTGCACGAGCCGGACGGATTCCGCGCCCTGCTCGACGGGGTGGAGCAGCTCGACATTGCCACCGCGCTGGACGGCACATTCGACTACCTGCATTGCTTCACCGACTCGCGGGCGGATCTGGAGGCGCGGTTCGCCACCCTCGCCGGTCACGTGGCCGACGGCGGCATGCTCTGGATCTCGTGGCCGAAGAAGAGTTCTCCGCTGGCCGGCGACCTGACCGAAGACGGGGTGCGCGCGATCGGACTGCGCACCGAGTTCGTCGACGTCAAGGTGTGCGCGGTCGACTGCGACTGGTCGGCGCTGAAGTTCCTGCGCCGCCGCCAGCGCCGCTGACGCCGCCGGTCAGGCAGCACGGGGCCTCCGCGCCACTTAACCGATGCAACGATGTACCGACATCCCCCGACTGGACACCAGGTGCGGATCAGGCCCGGCGGCCGCTGGTGCGGTAGCGGTGCACGGCCAGCGGGGCGAACACGGCGATCAGGAGCACCGCCCACAGCAGCGTGTACAGCACCGGGTGCTGCAGCGGCCACACCTCCGGCGGCGCGGTGCCGGGCGGGATGTTGCCGAACAGCTCACGGGTGGCCTGGGTCACGGCGGACACCGGGTTCCACAGCGCGAAGGTGCGCAGCACCGGCGGCAGGTTCTCGGCCGGCACGAACGTGTTGGCGACGAAGGTGAGCGGCATGGTCACCATGAAGGAGGCGTTGTTGATCACCTCGACGCTCGGTACCAGCAGGCCGACGTACGCCATCACCCACGAGAACGCGTACGCGAACAGCAGCAGCAACCCGAACCCCGCCGCCGCGTCGAGCACCGTTGAGCTGATCCCCCACCCCACCACCAGTCCGGTCAGCGCCATGATCAACAGCGACAGCGCGTTGTACACCACGTCGCTCACCGTGCGCCCCACCAGCAGCGCGCTGCGCGACATCGGCAGCGCGCGGAAGCGGTTGATGATGCCCTTCTGGATGTCATCGGCCAGACCGGCGCCGGTAAAGGTGGCCCCGAACACCACGGTCTGGGCAAAGATCCCGGCGATCAGGAACTCGCGATAGGAGCCGCCGGGGATGTTGATGGAATTGCCGAACACGAAGGCGAACAGCAGCACGAACATGATCGGCGAGATCAGCACGAACACCAGCACGTCGGGGACCCGCTTGATCTTGATCACGTTGCGCTTGGCGATGACCGCGGCATCGCTGACGGCGTAGAGCAGCGCCCTGACCCGAACGTGGCGATCCGTTGTCGTGGTCCTGGGGGTCACGGAACTATCGCGCCGACTCATTCGTCCTCCTCCGTGGGGTCTGCAGCGTGGCCGGTCAGGGTCAGGAACACGTCATCGAGCGTCGGGCGGCGCAGCCCCACGTCCTGCACGGCAACCCGCGCCCGGTTCAGCTCGTGCAACGCCTCGGCGAGCGCCGTCGCCCCGCCCGCAATCGGCGTGATCAGTGACCGCGAGCGCCGGTCGACCTGCTGCTCCCCGACCGCGAAGCGGGCCAGCACCTGCCGCGCCCGCTCCAGGGTCGCTGCATCGGTCACGGTGACTTCGATCCGCTCCGCCCCGACGCGACTCTTCAAATCGTCGGCCGTGCCCTCGGCGATCGCTTTCCCATGATCGATCACCAGGATGCGGTCAGCGAGCTGATCCGCCTCCTCCAGGTACTGGGTGGTGAGCAGCACGGTGGTGCCGCCGCCCACCATGCCGCGGATCACCTCCCAGAGCTGGCGGCGGCCGTGCGGGTCCAGGCCGGTGGTCGGCTCGTCCAGGAACAGCACCGGCGGCGCCGCCACCAGGGCGCCGGCCAGGTCGAGGCGGCGCCGCATACCGCCCGAGTAGGTCTTGACTGGCCGCCCGCCGGCGTCCGCCAGGTCGAACAACTCCAGCAACTCGCCGGCGCGGGCGCGGGCGCGCCGCCGGCTCAGATGATAGAGGCGGCCGATCATGTCGAGGTTCTCGAACCCGGTGAGGTGCTCGTCGACCGCGGCGAACTGGCCGGACAGACCGATACGGCGCCGCACGTCGCGCGGCTGAGCCACCACGTCGGCGCCGGCCACCCGCGCGCTGCCGGCATCCGGCACCAGCAGCGTGGCCAGGATCGATACGGCGGTGGTCTTGCCGGCGCCGTTGGGGCCGAGCAGGCCCAGCACCGTGCCCTCGGCCACGGCCAGGTCGAGCCCGTCCAGGGCGGTGACCTCCCGGTACCGCTTCACCAGGCCGCTGGCTTCGACGAGGTTCCGCATGGCGGGAATATACCGCCGGCGCTTGCTTGAACGGACGCCGGTTAGTACTCATTGGCGGTTATGGTACAAGTCACGCCGGACATGGCGATTCCCGAGGAGGAGATCGAGGAACGGTTCATCCACGCTGGTGGTCCCGGCGGGCAGAACGTGAACAAGGTAGCCAGCGCGGTGCAGCTTCGCTTCGATGCGGCCGGCTCGCCGACCCTGCAACCGGAGGTGCGGCAGCGCCTGTTACGGATCGCCGGCTCTCGGGCCAGCTCCGACGGGGAACTGGTAATCACCGCCCGCCGGTTTCGCACCCAGGAGGCGAACCGTCGCGACGCACGCCAGCGGCTGGCGGCGCTCGTCGAGCAGGCACTGTCCGAACCGCGGCCGCGGCACGCGACCCGCCCTAACCGCACCGCCCGCGAGCGGCGCCTGCAGGACAAGGCGCAGCGCGGCGCCGTCAAGCGCCAGCGCGCCCAGCCGGGTGACGATGACTGAGCACCGCAACACAGGAGGCTCGTCTTGAACACCATCGCCGTCATCAGCCCCGGCAACATGGGGCACGCCGTCGGGCGCTTGCTCGGCAGCCGGGGATTCGCAGTCGTTACTTCGCTTGCCGGACGCTCGCCGCGTACGCGCGGGCTGGCCGAGCGGGCCGGAATCCGCGATCTGGGCAGTATCGGCGCGCTGGTGGCGGAAGCCGACCTGGTGCTGTCGATCATGCCGCCGGCCGCCGCCGTGGCGGCCGCGCAAGAGGTGGCAGCCGCGATGACCGCGGCCGGGGTCGCGCCGCCGTACGCGGACTGCAACGCCATCGCCCCCGCCACCACGCAACGCATCGCGGCGCTGATCGGAGCCGCCGGCGCCCCCTACATCGACGCCGGCATCATCGGCGGGCCGCCGGCCAACGGCAGCGGGCCGCGGTTGTACGCCTCCGGCCCGGCCGCCCACCTGCTGGCGCCGCTTGCCGGCGGCGGCCTCGTGGTGCGCGACCTGGGCGGCGCGGTCGGGCGCGCATCGGCGCTCAAGATGTGCTACGCCGCGGTCACCAAGGGCACCTCCGCCTTGCAGTTCGCCCAGCTCGCCGCCGCCAGCCGGCTAGGCGTGGACGAGGCGCTGGCCGCCGAACTGGCCGACAGCCAAGCCGCCACCTACGCCGGCATGCGGCGCGCCCTGCCGGGGCTGCCGGCCAGGGCGCCGCGCTGGATCGAGGAGATGCGCCAGATCGCGGCCACCTTCGAGGCGGTGGGCGTGCCGGGCGACTTCCACCGCGGCGCCGCCGCCCTCTACGAGCTGCTCAGCGCCACCCCATTCGCCAGCGAACCGGAGGAGGCGGTGGACACCTCCCGCACCCTGCAGACCACCGTCGCCGCCCTGACGCAAGTGTGCGCCGAACGCTCCCGGAAACGATAAGAACGTGACGCTGCTCCGTGGTTCGTTGCGGCACAAGCGGCGATGCGCCACGCCGCTCCCTGCGGCTCAGGTCAGAGCAGCAATCCGTATTGATTTCGTCGACCAGCTCCGAATCACCTCATCGCAAGATGGCCGATCTTATCACACTCACCCGCACACATAGCAACGAACGCACGAAACTGAGATCCTGACGGTATGGGCCTCTTCGAGATCGGGGCGGGGCATCCGGCGTTCAAGGAACTGCTCAGAGTTCGGCGCGGCAGCGGGGCGGCGCACGACAGCCGGGTCGTTGCGGAGGGGGTGTGGGCGGTGCAACTGCTGCTCCGCCTCGGTACGCCGATCGAGCAGTTGTTCTGCTGTCCCGAGCTGATCTACTCCGACACGGCGCGGGCATGCGCCGCGGCGGCCGCGGAGCGCGCACGCGAGTGTTTCCAGGTGTCCGGGAAGAGCATGCACCGGATCGCCGAGCGGGACACCCCCGAGGGGCTTGTTGCCGTGGTGCGCATGCCGCACTGGCAGAGCGCGGAACTCCGGCTCAGCGACGCCGCGTTGGTCGTCGTCGCCGATGGTCTGGAGAACCCCGGCAACCTGGGCACCCTGCTGCGCACCGCCGACGGCGCCGGCGCCGAGCTGGTGGTGGTGACCAACCGGCGAACCCGGATCAGTCACCCGCAAGTGTTCCGCGCCAGCCACGGCATGAGCCTCAAGGTGCCACACATCGAATTTGCCCACCCCGAGGATGCCTTCGAGTGGCTCCGGCAGCACGACTGCACCATCTACCTGGCCGCGCCCGACGGCGGCGTGCACTACCGGCAGCTCGACTGCGGCGGCCGTACGGCGCTGGTGTTCGGCAGCGAGCGGTTCGGGCTGTCCGCGGCATGGGCGGCGCAGGGGTGCCACCGTGTCGCGATTCCGATGCTCGGCGCGGCCGACTCCCTGAACGTGGCGGCCGCGGCGGCGATCCTGATGTACGAGGCGCGCGCCCACAAGGACGATTGGGGAACGGGCGATCAATTGCCTCAGAGCCGGTTATGATGCGCGGCACACAATGATGGAGACGCCTGACACCAACGGAAGCTCAGCGATGACGGAGAGTTTCGCTGTCCTGGCCGACGCCGCGCGCCAGGTACTTGCCCGCTGCCCCTGGACCGCGGCGCAGAACGCGGAACGCTACGCTCCCGAACTGCGCTCGGAAGCGGACGAGGTGCTGCTCGCGATCGCCAACCGGGATCACGACAACCTCAAGGAGGAGTTGGGCGATCTGCTGTGGGATGTCTTGATGTGCGCCCTGCTGGCCGAACGCAGCGGTCATTTTCCGGCGCACGAGGTGTTCGACGACGTGGTGGCCAAGATGCAGCGGCGCAAGCCGTTCGTGTTCGACGGTACCGAGGTGACCGTGGAGGACGCGAAACGGATATGGGCCGCGGCCAAGGCCCGGGAGAAGCAGCAGCGGTGAGTCCCGTGAAGGAGCGCTACGTCGCGTTGCTGCGCGGCATCAACGTCGGCGGCAACAACATCATCGCCAAGGACGACCTGCGCCGCTGCTTCGAGGATCTGGGCTTCGCCAGGGTGCGCACCTACATCCAGAGCGGCAACATCGTGTTCCGCGCCGCGCAGGGAGAGGGCGAGCAGCTTACCGCTCGGGTCGAAGCCGGCCTCTCCGAGCGCTTCTCCTACGCGGCACGTGCCGTGGTGCTGTCATACGCCGAGTACCGCGCTCTCCTCGATGCCGCACCGCCCGCCTGGGGTGAGGACCCCGCGTACCGGCACAACGCGCTGTTCACGCTGGCCGGAACCACGCCCGATGAAGTGCTGGCAAGCCTCCCGCCCGTCAAGGACGAATTGGAAACGGTTGCAGCCGGCCCCGGTGTCATCTTCTGGTCGGCCGAGAAGCAGCGCGTCACCCGCTCCGCCTTCGTGAAGCTGCCGGCACTCCCCGTCTACCAACAGGTCACGATTCGCAACCACAACACGGTGCGCAGGCTCGCCGCGCTGCTCGACGAGACCTAACTTTAGTGAGGGGCGTCGGCCTCGGCCATGGTGGCGTCGACGACCTTGTCCACGTCTTTGCGGTCCATGCGGGTGATCAACGGCTTGAACTTGCCGATCGGGTGATCGAGCAGCGGCGCGGCGGCGGCGGCCCAGGTCAGCTCGCCGGTGTTCAGGAACACCTCCACCTTGGCGGCCATGGCGGGCAGGATCGGCTTCAGGTACACCATCAGGGCGCGGAAGGCGTTGATGCCGAGCGAGCAGACACCGTGCACCTCGTCGCGGCGCTCGGGGTCCTTGGCGTGCTTCCACGGCTCATGGTCGGCGATGTAGGAGTTGGTGCGGTCGGCCAGCGTGGTGATCTCGCGCATCGCCCGGCTCACGTCGCCGCGTTCGTACAGCTCGCCGATACGGTCGCCGGCGCCGGACACCTCGCCCCACAGCTCCGGGTCGTGAATCGCAGCCGCCAGCGTGCCGTCGAACTGCTTGGCGATGAAGCCGGCGCAGCGCGAGGCGATGTTGACCACCTTGCCCACCAGGTCGGAGTTCACCCGCTGCACGAAGTCGTCCAGGTTGACGTCCACATCGTCGGTGTTGGGCACCAGCTTGGTGGCGAAGTAGAAGCGCAGATACTCGGGGTCGAGGTGGTCGAGATAGGTGGCGGCGTTGATGAAGGTGCCGCGCGACTTGGACATGCGGGTGCCGCCGACGGTGATGAAGCCGTGCGTGTGCACCTTGGTCGGGGTACGGAAGTCGGCCCCCCACAGCACCGACGGCCAGAACAGCGCGTGGAAGTTGATGATGTCCTTGCCGATGAAGTGGTGCACCTCGGCGCTGCTGCCGGGAGCCCAGAAGTCGTCGAATGAGAGCCCCTCGGTGCGGTCGCACAGGTTGCGAAAGCTGGCCATGTAGCCGATCGGGGCGTCCATCCAGACGTAGAAGTACTTGTCCTCGGTGTCCGGGATGCGGAATCCGAAGTAGGGGGCGTCGCGGCTGATGTCCCACGGCTTCAGCCCGCCGCCGAGCCACTCGGCGAGCTTGTTGGCCACCTCGGGCTGCACGGCATCTGTAGCGGTCCACTCCTTCAGGTAGTCGGTGAACTGCGCCAGGTCGAAGAAGTAGTGCAGCGACGCCTTGAGCTCCGGGGCGGCGCCGGACATCAGCGAACTCGGCGCGCCGAGCTCGGTGGCGTCGTAGGTGGCGCCGCAGGCGTCGCAGTTGTCGCCCGGCTGCTCGGCGGCGCCGCAGCGCGGGCAGGTGCCGCGCACGTGCCGGTCGGCCAGGAACAGTCCGCGCTCGGGGTCGTAGAGCTGCTCTACCTCGCCGGTGAAGGTCAGCCCCTTGGCGGCGAGCCGGCCGTAGATCAGCGTCGCGTAGTGTTCGTTCTCGGGCGAGTGGGTGCTGTAGTAGTTGTCGTGGCTGATGTGGAAGCGCCGGAAGTCGTCGGCATGGGCGGCGCGCAGCGGTTCGATCAGTTCCTCCGGCGTGGTGCCGTTGCGCTCGGCGAGCAGCATGGTGGCGGTGCCGTGGGCGTCGTCGGCGCACACGTAGATGCACTCGTTGCCGGCCATGCGCTGGTAGCGCACCCAGATGTCGGTCTGGATGTGCTCGAACAGGTGGCCGAGGTGGATGGCGCCGTTGGCATACGGCAACGCACTGGTAACGAGGATTCGACGCATGGTACTGCGCAAGATAATAGCACCGGGCGACCGGGAGGAAGCGGACAGCACCGCCCCGGCCCGCCACGCCCGCCAGTCGCCCGCCCCGCGCATATTGACAGGGTGGCGGCGCGTCCGTACTTTGTGCGGGTTCTCATCCTGCCCGGATGGTGAAATTGGTAGACACGCTAGGTTCAGGGTCTAGTGGCCTTACGGCTGTGGAGGTTCGAGTCCTCTTCCGGGCATCCCCGTCGCGCGGCGATTGACCACTATGCCGGTCCGCTCTCGGCGACCTCGGCAGTGGCGGCGTGGAATCTTTCCAGCAGGCTGATGCGGGACTCCACGTCCGGCAGGCCGAGCCGCATCGTGTCGATGCTCAGGTGGGTGGCACCGATCGCCCGCCACGCCTGCACGCGGTCGACCCAACCCGATTCACCGCCGGGATTCGCGGCCATGCGTCCGTTCAGGCCGATCGCGGCGGGGTCGCGGCCGTATTCGCGCGCGTAGTTCTGCATGCGGGCCAGCAAGGCACGGCCGGCGTCGTCCGGCTCGAACTGCGGCATCCAGCCGTCCGCCAGGCGGGCGATGCGGCGCAGCACGCGTTCATCGCCGCCGCCGAACCAGAGCGGAATCGGGCGCTGCACCGGCAGCGGCTGGATGCCGGCGTCGGTCACCCGGTGCCAGGTGCCGTCGAAGGTCACCGCGCGCTCGGTCCACAGCGCGCGCAGCAGCGCCACCTGCTCCTCGCAACGGCGCCCGCGGTTGTGGAAGTCGGTGCCGAGCGCCTCGTACTCCACCGCGTTCCAGCCGATGCCGATGCCAAGCCGCAGCCGGCCGCCGCACAGCACGTCGAGCGCCGCCGCCTGCTTGGCCACCAGCACGGTTTGGCGCTGCGGCAGGATCACGATGCCGGTGGCGAACTCGATGCGCTCGGTCAGCCCGGCCAGGTAGCCGAACAGCACGAACGGCTCATGGAACACCGAGTCGATGTCGTATGGCCCGCGCCAGTTCGGGCGGCTGGCGGTGTTGGCGCCCACCACATGCTCGTAGGCCAGGATGTGATGGTAGCCGATCTGCTCCACCGCCTGGCCGTAGGCGCGCACCGCGCCCGGGTCGGCGCCGATCTCGATCTGCGGAAAAACGACTCCCAGTTTCATCGGTCAACTCCTCATTGCGGCCAGCTTACGGCGGCCGTCACGGCCATACCAGGCGGCCGTCTTCGTATGCCGCCTCCAGGAACTGCGCGGTAAACGCCTGCTCCACGTCCAGTTCCCGCGCCAGCGCCTGATAGCGCACCAGCAGGTCGTGGAACTCCTGCCACTGCTGCCGCGTCATCCAGCCCAGCCCGTGCTCCCGCGTCACCGCCGACACCGCGTCCGCCTGCTCCGCCTGCAGCATGAACCGCATGTGGTCGCGATCCTCATTGTCGGCGTAGCGCAGCACGATATCCAGCGTCTCCTCCGGGTGGGCGAATGAAAATTCCAGCCCCTTGAGCGCGGCCTTCAGGAAGCGGGCGATCAGCTCGGGCTCTTCGGCGATCAGGTCCTCACGCGTGATGTAGGTGAGGCCAAGCGCCGGCACGCCGTAGGCGGAGGGATCGAACTGCACCACGTCGAAGCCGAACTTGCGAATGGTGTCGGGCTCGTTCGACTTGAACACCGCCAGCACGTCCACCCTGCCCTGCACCAGGATGCGAGGGTCGAAGCCGACCCGCACCTCCTGCACCAGCTCGCGGTTCACGCCGGCGGCATCCACGATGGCCAGGTACTCGGGCGGCAGGCTGATGCGGTAGCCGACCGTTCTGCCCTCCCAATCGCGCGGACTGTCGATGCCGGAGTCGGCGAGCGCGATGAAGGTCTGCTGGCCACGCTGCCCGAACATCGCGATCGCCCGGATCGGGACGCCGGGGTCCGCGCGCCGCTTCAGCACCGAGCCGGCGGATGCGGTGGTGATGTCGACATCGCCCGACAGCAGGAGTTGGAGGTGCTGGCCGGTGGAGTGATGGATGGTCACGTCCAGCCCCTGCTCGGCGAAGTAGCCCTGCTCCTGCGCTACGTAGGCCGCCACGAACGGCAGGTTGGCCTGCGGCTTGAAGCCCGCCATGAAGGTCACCGGACGCGGCAGCGGCGCTATCTCCACTTCGCCGGCCGCGTGCACAACGTGGGCGGCCGCGGCGAACAGGAGCAGCGCCGGCCACAGCCGCCCGGCGTGCCGCCGCGGCACCGCCGATCCGATGCCCGTTGTGTCGCCCGCCGGACCAGCAGGCGCGGTCATTCCGCGACGCCAAAGACCCCCGGCCGATGGGCCGGGCGTCACACGATGAGGGTCGATTCGTGCCAAAACAGTATCCTCCGTTCCAGTGCCGACACGGCGAGGCTCAGGCCGATGCCCATCACCGCCAGGGTAAAGATCGCCCCGAACAGGGTCGGGGTGTCGAGATTGGCATGGGCGACGATGATCACCGCCCCCAGGCCGCGGTCGGCGCTGAACCACTCGCCCACCACCGCGCCGATCACCGACAGCGGGATCGACACCCGGAACGCCGCAAACAGGTACGGCATGGCGCTCGGCACGCGCAAGGTCAGGAACACCTCGCGCCGCGATGCCGACACCGAGCGCAGGAAGTCCAGCGCCCCCGGATTGACCGCGCGCAGGCCGGTCACGCCATTCACCAGCGCGGGAAAGAAGGTGATCAGCGCCGCGATCAGCACCTTGGGCAGCACCCCGAACCCGAACCAGATCACGAACAGCGGCGCCACCGCCACGATCGGCGTTACCTTGACCAGCACGGCCAGCGGCAGCAGGGCGCGCTCCAGGGTGCGCGAGTGCGCCATTACGGTGGCGGCGGCCAGCGCCACGCCGGTTCCGAGCACGAACCCGCCCAGCGCCTCCGCCAGCGTGACCGCGCCCTGACCGAGGAAGTAGCCGGGGGCGGCGCTCACGCGGACTGCCACCGCCGAGGGCGCCGGCAGCATATAGACCGGCGTTTCGGTGAGGGCGATGCCCGCCTCCCACACCACCGCGACCACCAGCAGGCTGAGCGCGGTGGGCAGCAGCGCTGCCGTGGGCTGGGCTGGCGGGTGCGGGTGTGCCGTCCGCATCAGGCCACCTCCGCCATGACCAGGTCATGCACCCGGCGGTAGGCGGCGGTGAACCCGGGCGAGTGCTCGATGCCCGCCGCCCGAGGCCGCTCCAGCTCGATCGGCAGCACGGCGCGCAGCCGACCGGGGCGCGCCGACAGCACCGCCACCCGGTCGGACAGCAGCACCGCGTCGACGATGCTGTGGGTCACGAACAGCACGGTCTTGCGCGCCGCATCCCAGATGCGCAGCAACTCGAAGCGCATCTGCTCGCGGGTGATCTCGTCCAGCGACGCGAACGGCTCATCCATCAGCAGCAGCGCCGGGTCGAGCGCCAGCGCCCGCGCCAGGCCGACCCGCTGCTGCATGCCGCGTGACAGTTGGCCCGGATAGTAGTCAGCGAACTCAGCCAGCCGCACCAGGTGAAGCAGTTCCTCGGGCGGTGTGGCGCCGGGACGCTGCGCCGCGCGGTTCACCACCAGCGGCAGGCGCACGTTGTCCAGCACGGTACGCCACGGCAGCAGCGACGGTTCCTGAAACACGTAGCCCACCGATTTGTGCCGTTGCGCCTCGGCCGCGGTCCGATTGCCGATGCGGACCGTGCCCGAAGTCGGTTCGGCGAGCCCGCCGACGATGCGCAGCAGCGTCGTCTTGCCGCAGCCGCTCGGGCCCAGGACCGACAGGAACTCGCCAGGACGGATGTCAACCGTGATGTCCCGCAGCACCTCCAACCCGGCCACCGCCGGAACCGCGCGCGGGTCGTGTGGGGCGAGTCGGGCGCGCGGGCGGAGGCCGCGGCTGTTGCCGCCGGGAGCGCCAGCGGACGCGCCGGCCGCGGGCGAGCCGGGCGTAGCGAGCGTGGCGGCCATTGCGGGCGTGGCAGGCATGGCAGGCGCGCCGGACGTGCCGGACCCGCCGGCGGCGGCCGGGGCGGCGACCGGCGGCGCGGGAAACACCTTGCTGACGTTGGTAATCGAGACTGACGCGTGCATGGGTAACGTGGCGTGCCCGACGCTGGACCGTTCGAACAGTCGATATTAAGATGCAATCAAGTAGCGAATGTCAACTAACCCTGACACTGCCGACACTGCCATCGCCGGCAGCCGCGCCGGCGACCAACGTCTGGCTCCCGTGGCGCAGGCGCTGGCGATCGTCGGCGACCGCTGGACGGTGCTGATCCTGCTGGAACTGCTGCGCGGTGTTCTGCGCTTCGCCGAACTGCGCCGGCGCGTGTTCGGGATCGCCCCCAACATCCTCTCGCATCGGCTCAAGCGGCTGGAACGGCACGGCATCGTGGAGCGCCGCTTCTACAGCCAGCACCCGCCGCGCGCCGAGTACACCCTGACCCGGCGCGGCCACGAGTTGGGCGTGGTGGCGGGCGCGCTCGCGGTATGGGGCCGCAAGCATCTGTCCGACCGCAGCGCGCTCGTGCACCACGCCTGCGGGACGCCGATCCGGGTTGGCTACTTCTGCCCGGCGTGCGACCGCGCGGTTCCGGGCGCCGGCGTCCGCCTGGTAGAGGGCGAGCACATTGTCGAATGACTGGCAGGAGGCGGTGGCTCGACTTCTTGCCGCACGGCGCGATGGCACCGGCCGCACCAGGTCCAGCGGCGCGGTGAGCACGCGGGCGTGGTGCACATGCGAACGGGCACACCGAACCGCTCGCGCGGGTTACACTGTCCGCGTCATGGCAAGCGTCTTCACCCGCATCATCGCCGGCGAACTACCGGCCCACTTCGTTTGGCAGGACGACTCGTGCGTCGCCTTCCTGTCGCGAGAACCGCTGCGCCCCGGTCACACGCTGGTGGTGCCGCGGGCCGAGGTCGACCACTGGTTCGACCTGGACGACGACACCCTGGCGGCGCTGATGCGGGTGGCGCGCAGCATCGCCCGCGCGCAGCAGGCGGCGTACCGGCCTACCAAGGTGGGACTGCTGATCGCCGGGTTGGAGGTGCCGCACGTGCACATCCACGTGAGCCCGCTCGACGGCATGCAGGACATGGACTTCGCGAACGCCGGTCCCTACCCCGGAGACGAGGCGCTGGCGGCCGAGGCGGCGCGCATCCGCGCCGCGCTTCCGCACTAGCGCCATGGGCGACCTGACACCGCAGACTGACGGCCGCGCCATCACCGGGAAGACCAGGAACAGCGCGGCACAGGCGGCGCCGGCCGGCGTGACGCCGGAGACGACCAAAACCCGTGCACTGGGTTCGTCCGCCGGAAACGATCCTCGGGCCCGGGAAACGATCGCCATTCTCGGCGGCACCGGCGACCTCGGCACCGGCCTCGCCGGGCGCTGGTCGCGCGCCGGCTACCGGGTGGTGATCGGCTCGCGCACGCTGGACAAGGCCGAGGCGGCCCTGGCCGATCTGCGGCGGCGCCATCCCGAGACGACCGCCCGCGCGGCGACCAACACGGATGCCGCGCAGGCCGCCGACATCGTCGTGCTGACCGTGCCCGCCGCGCATCAGATCGCCACCCTGGCCGGCGTGCAAGCGCACCTCGCCGGCAGGATCCTGGTCGACGTCACCGTTCCGCTGGTGGCTCCCAAGGTGGGCACCGTGCAGCTACCGGCCGAGGGATCGGCCGGCAAGCGCGCGCAGGAGTTTCTCGGCGACGGCGTCATGGTGGTGTCGGCGTTCCAGAACGTGGCGGCCAACCTGCTGCAACAGGAAGTCGAGATCGAGTGCGACGTGCTGGTAGCCGGCAACAAGAAGGCGGCGCGCGACAAGGTGATCGAGCTGGTTGGCGCCGCGGGCATGACCGGCTGGCACGCCGGCCCGATCGAGAACTCGGCCGCGGCGGAAGCGCTGACCAGCGTGCTGATCCAGATCAACCGCCGCCACCCCATCAGCCACGCCGGCATCAAACTGGTCGGCCCGGGTTAGCGGCCGTGGCGATTGCCGGAGTCCGGTCCGAGCCGCCCAACGGGCGATATGCGGGAGTCACGGTGTGACCAGCCCAGCTTCCGGACAGGACACGAAAGCTTCCGGCGGGGCGGCGGCGCAGCACATGGCTGAGGCGCGCCTCACCGTAACCGGTCTGCGCGGGATCCCGCTGGTCGAGGCGGGCGACGACCTCGCCGAGATCCTGACGACTGCGCTCGCCGCGGCGGACGTGGATCTCGCCGACGGCGACGTCCTGGTGGTGACGCAGAAGATCGTCTCCAAGGCGGAGGGGCGGCAGGTACCGCTCGATCGCATCGAACCGGCGGCCCGCGCCATCGGGCTGGCCGCCGAGACCGACAAGGATCCGCGCCTCGTGCAGCTCATCCTCGAGCAGTCGATCGAGGTGGTGCGCAAGGCTCCCGGCGTGCTGATCACCCGCAACCGGCTGGGCTTGGTGTGCGCCAACGCCGGCATCGACCAGTCCAACCTCGATCACCACGGATCCGCTACCGCCCTGTTGCTACCGGCGGCGCCGGACGCCACCGCCGCGCGGCTGCAGCGCGCCATCTCGGCCCGCATCGGCAAGCGGATCGGCGTGCTGATCAGCGACAGCAGCAACCGCCCCTGGCGGCTCGGCACCGTGGGCATCGCTATCGGCGCCGCCGGCCTCAGCGTCCTCGACGACCGCCGCGGCAGCCGCGACCTGTACGGCCGCGAGCTGCAGGCCACCCTGATCAACCGCGCCGACGCCATCGCCGCTGCCGCGGTGCTGGTGATGGGCGAGTCCACCGAACGCATCCCCGCCGCCTTGGTCCAGGGTCTGCCGCCGCCGGGCACCGTCCCGGCGCAGCCCGCCGAACCGCACACCGCCGCCATGATCCCCCGCCCCCTAGAAAACGACCTCTTCCGTTGACCGGCAACGACCCTGCGCGGCGCGAATCCGTCGCAGGCCTGCCCTCACTCAGAACCAAGTGGAAACGCCGGCTCTCCCGGACCCGTGGAGTCGGTTTGGAAGCGGTCGTCTTCGTTCAGTGCACCTATGAACCGTCTCATGAGCAAGCCAATCGTTTCGTCCAGCGATCGCTCAAGATGTTCCCCCCAATGAGCGAACACCTTGTGTCAGATCCACCACGTAGCCGGGTCGATTCGTTCCGCTCATCGCCGATCTCCCCTCAGGCATCACGCAGCCGGTTGAAGCACCGGACGCCGGCCCGCTCCGCGCGCGGGTGCCTACTCCGTGACATCGACCTGTATGGATCCCGAGCAGTTGTTGGTCGTGTCGGACTCATCGCCTGAGTCCCTCGACTCGGACCGTCAGCGTCACGGTGCCGCCCTCGGTCACACTCGCGGGCGACGCCGAGATCAGCGTGGCGTGCGCCCGCGGCACGGGTGGGTCGCTTACGGGCGATTCCCCGGATGGCGGCTGCCCCGGCGGCTCGACTGGTTCAGAAGGCGGCGTTTCCGGCGGCTCCCGCGGCGGCTGTGCCGGCTCCGGCGGGTGCCGGTTGGTGTTCGGGTGCGTCCGGCGGCGCTGCGGACAGCAGGTGCTTCATTATTCGCTGCCGGCCGAACCAAGCCTGACGGTAGTCGAGGCTCGCAGGTTGGTGGACTGCCAGAGCATGGCCGTATAGGTTCGGACCTCTGGCCTCTCTGCCTCCGGGAGCCATCCGTCGCCGTTGCAACAGACCATCGTGGTGCGCTCTCGGGACTGCGTAGGCCCGCCGTTCTCGGGATTCATCCACATCGGCGAATGGTCTACATCATCCACCGTCCGCCAGTTGTCCCGGAACTTGAGCGTGAAATAGATTCCCAGGATGTTCTCCACCGAGATGTTGAACATGATCTTATCGCCCTCGGTAACAGGAGAGCCCTCGGCACCACCACCAAAGGGAGTCATGGAAACGGTGTATATCGGATCGGGAGGTCTGACAAAATCAGGCGTCGTGAACGTCGCCGTCACGGTGGTCTGCGCACCGATCACGTAGGTGCCGCCCGACGGCGCGTAGTAGTGGCCGTCTTGCAGGCTTTGGGTTAGCCGCCAACTTTTGAGCGTGATGGTCATGGTACGTACCGTTCCCGGAGGCGATACCGGTCCGCTGATACCGCCATTGATAGCACTCTCCCCTTTGTAGAGATGGGTCCCCAACCACTCCGTCACCCCCGTATAGGAGTCCGTATACTCCCATTGCAGAAGGCCCTCCCACGGCAGCGTATTAGAAATCGTGCCCGTGAAATCAGCACTCATGTACTCGTCACCATGCCCGTCGTGCCCCAACTCGTTCGACCACGTAAGGCTCGTCAGGTTGAACTCGTAGGTATTCGGGTCCTCAACAGCGTCACCGGCGGTCGTTACCGCTACGGCGACGCTATTCGGCTGGCCTATTCGGATCGTGATGCCGGCGCGGTTCAGGTCGGGGAAATCGCAGGAGTTGATCGAGACCGTTACGGTCCTGCCGTCTTCCTCGGCGTTGTCGTGCTCCACCCGAATCAACGCGCTGGTGTCCTCACCGTTGGCCCAAGACGTTACGGTGGACGTATCCCCGTTACTGTCCTGCACCCCCAGATTACACCCGCCCTCTACGGGGCTTCGCCCGGAGAAGCCGACACGGATACGGAAGCTCCCACCCTCGCGGACGCTATCCCAAACGGAAATCCCGCTGTTGGCCACGCTGCCGGACAATGCGCCGGAAAGCCGCCTGCCCTCGTTTGCGTTCGCGCCAGCGTTCCGCAGGAACGACACTACGGTAACCGTAGAGTCCTGCGGCGGGGGAGTGCCACCACCGGGCGGCGGAGGCGGTGTCGGCACCACCGGAGGCGGATCAACAGACGAGGTTTTTGGCGGCGTCACGGGCTCGGAGGGCACGGGTGGTGGCTCGGGTGCCACCGGCTCGGTGTCGACGCTGTGAGCGGCGCCTGAGCAGCCAACGATGAGCGCGACCAGGAACAGGACCGCGATGTACTTGAAGCGGTTCATTCGCCGCCTCCTTGCGCTACGATGTTGGCGGATGCGCTTGTCCTCAGCGTCCCGTCCTTGGCCGTCAGACTTACCGAATACGTGCGCTGAGACGGCCGCTGGTCCTCCGGCAGCCACCCATCGCCCTCGCAGCAGACGAGTACGGTCTTGGTAATGGTGTTCGATAGTCCCCGGTAGTCCGAAAGCGTGACGTAGGTGTAGTGCGGATTCTCCCAGTACTTCCCCTCGTCCCAGGGGATATGCACCCGCCAGTTATCGTAGGTCTTGCGTATCTGTTGCCCGTGCCGCTGCGCTGTTACCGCCACCGTGAGGGCAACGGTCCCGCCCTCCGTAACAGGACTTGGCGACACGGACGACGAGTACACGGGTTCCGGCCCCCGGTCGTATTCCCAAGTTGTCATCGTCCCGGTACCGGTAAGGGTATCACCCAACACGTAATCGGACGGCGGCGCGTAGTAGATGGTGAACCCGTTATCGTCGATGCCCTGCGACCGTTGCGTCAGCCCGACACTCGTAAGCGTGACGGATGCTGTCCGTACCGTCCCGGTCGGCGACAGCGAAACGAAGTAGCCATTCCAGGGATTCGTCTCCCCCGTTGAGAAGGGGATACCGGCCGTCTGGATTTCGCCGGAGTAGTCGTCTGACCATGTGAGGTATATGTACCCGCCCCAATTCGGCGCAGGTTCGATGGTGGCATAGACGCGAAACAACATCCGCTCGCGTCCGTTTACGTACTGCAACCCCTCAACCCACTCGATCCTGTCAAAGTTGGCCGTATAGGTATTCGGATCGGGCACCAACGCGCCAACCGTCGTCACCTCTACATCGACGCTGTTCGGCGTACCAATCCGGTAGGTTATGCCATCACGATCCAGGTCAGGGAACGTGCAGGAGTTGATCGTGACCGTGGCAGTGCGCCCGGCGTCGTCCTCGTTGTCGTGCTCCACCCGGATCACGGCACTGGTATCGTCGCTGTTGGCCCAGGACTCCACGGTCCAGGCATCGCCATGCGAATCGGCCACCCCGAGTTGGCAGCCGCCCTCTTCGGGGCTGCGCCCGGCGAACCCGACACGGATACGGAAGCTGCCGCCCTCGCGCACCGAGTCCCACACCGAGACGCTTTGCGCAAGCCCACGGGCCGATGCCGCGTTCGCGCCCGCCCGCTGGAAGGACACCACCGTCTCTGCAGGCGTACTCGGTGGCGAGGGGGTGCTGCCACCGGCGGGCGGTGTCTCAACGGGCGGCGGGGAGACCACCACCACCGGCGGCGGCGGCGGCTCTACCAGCGCCTCTACCGACGGCTCCGGCACGACGGCTGTTGAGCAGCCTGCCATGAGAACCAGGGCCAACAAGGCCGCCGACATCAAGTACTTCACTTCTGGTCCTCCTGGCCGACCGTAACGCGCACGGAGTCCCGAATCACCGGTGCTAGTCGGAGCGCATTTCATCAATACTGAACCCAACTTATAGATCGATATTCGACCCCACGTCTATATCGTTGAACAAGCTAATTCGTGTACCACTCATGAGATTACGTGAATTCGACGTTTTCTATTTTGCGATTCGCGGAGCGTGCTCCAAGGGGGCAAACGTGGCTTCGCTTGTTCGCGAACGGCGCCGGCATCCTTCGTGGATGGTGTCGTCAGGTCGGGTTGCGACTGCGTTGCGAGGCCGCGCGCACTTCCGCGAGAAACGAGCGGCTGACCGGCAGTTCACGATTACCGGTAACGCGCAGCAGCGTGCGCCGGTCACGCCGCATTACGTGATTGATGTGCCGATACGCGACCCAGTACGAGCGGTGGATGCGCATACCCATATCCCCGAGCGCGGCAACCGCATCCGAGAAGCGCATCAGTATGACGGTTGTACCGGCCGTAGTAGTCACTTCGATATAGTGATCCGACACCCTCAGAAATATCACATCCCGCCCGAGTGCCTCGGGCACGCGGGCAAAGAAGTGCCTCGTTGGCTCCGGCTCGGCTGGTTGCTCTATCGTAACCACCGCCTCGCCCCGATCCGCGCCTAGCTTCGCGGCGGCTGCCGGCACGGGCTCGATGTCTTCGCCGCTTGCGCGAGCTTGATCCCCTCGCGTGTCCGCTGGGACGGCGAGGGCCGGGCCGGCCGCCGTTGCCGTTTCGATTGCTTCCGATCTTCCAGTCAGCGTGCCGTCGCGTCCGGCGCTGTCAGGATCAGGGGCGGCCGCTGCATCGGCAATGGGGGCCGCCGCGCTCGACGCGATCCTCAGGCGCAAGCTCACAACATGGTACACCAGTGCCGTCGAGCTCATCAGACTTGCTGCGCACACCGTGTAGGTCAGGATCAAAGAACCTACCGGCGCACGACCGTCGTGGAATAGCGAGTACACCGCAATTCCGATAGCTGAACACGGTGCGGCAGTGACCAGCGCGTACCCGGTAATGGCGAGCATCATCTGCCATCTTGTCCGGAACCGTGCGAGGTAGAGGGTCAGGACGCCAGCGGGATAGCACACCAGCAGATCCAACACTCCCCACAGCGCACAGAAGCCCGCCCGTTCACTTATGCTCAATGTACGTCTGGTCCCGAATGGACCGATGAAGGTGAACAGGATCGCCAGCACACAGGTGATGCATATCACCAAGAACACCACACCGGGTGTGACCAGCGTACGATACGCGAACTTGAAAGACGGAGGCCTGTCCATCTGGCTTGGCGGCAGCAGATCTTCCCTTCTCAGTATGCGATTCGGCGCTACTTTGGCACGGTCGGGTTCAGGCGCTCGATAGGCAACGCGGGATCTCTCTTGCCATATGTGTCCTTCCTTATACTTTCACGTCGCCCCCATGTGCAATAGGCTCTTTGGGGGGAGAGACCTTTACGGGGGACCCCGCAGAGGTCGGCCACTACTAGACGCCGCCGATTCCCAAACGCCACCGCTATCAGAACCCGCGCCGTCCAGAGTCAAGTGCGTATCCTCACTCACCCGAACCTCACACGCCGCATACGAGCAACTGAGGCTACTTGCCCTTGGCAGCGATTCGGGTGAGCAGGTGGTCGGCGGTGGCGGGGAGGTCGAATTGGGGGTGCCAGCCCCAGTCGCGGCGCGCGCTGGCGTCGGTGTAGACGGATGGCTGCACGGATAGGATCCGGGTGGGCAGCTCGGCGGGTTCGAATCGGTATTGGAAGGCGGGCACCCGTTGCGCGGCCGCCTGGGCGAGGTCGCCGGCGCTGGCGGCGAACCCGTGCAGGTTGTAGACGCGGCGCGTCAGCGGCTCCTCGGGGGCCTCTACCACACGCAGGATGCCCATGGTGACGTCGCGCACGTAGATCACCGATACTGCGACTTGCTGCACGCCATGCTCCACCGCCAGCTCCATGAGGGCCACGGCCGCGCTGGCGTTTACTTCCCAGGCGCGCGGCGGGTCGGCCGCAGACGACATCGACAGCAACGACGCCATGTGCAGGATGCAATCGGGCCTGAACTCGGCGAGCAATGCCGCCAGGCTCCCGGGATCGGTGATGTCGATCTGCCGCCAGTTGCCCTCGAGTCCCGCTGGGGCCGGCGCGAGATCGATGCCAAATGTCTCCTTGCCTCTGCTGCCGAGCTCCTCCATGAGTTGGCGCGCCAAATTGCCGGCGGCGCCGGTGACCAGATAACGTTGCATGACTGTTGAAATCCCTGGCTGCGGAGCATACCACAGCGCCGCGCGCTGGTCACCCGCCGGGGCGCTCGGTGCGTTCGGTCGCCTGGGCAGGGTGACGCTCTGCGCGTCCTACCGGTACCATCGCCATCATGGATGAACGTGTTGCGCAGTATGTACGCGAAGCGGAGTCGTTCAAGAGGCGGCTCGGCACCCAGGCCGCGAGTCTGGACGCCGCCCAACTGCAGTGGACCCCGCCGGGTATCAACAACGGCATCGGCTGGCTGGTACGCCACTGCGCGGACGAGTACTGGTTCTGCTTCGGGCAGCTCTCCGGCGCCAGCGTGCCGGTCAATCTCAACGACTCCGGGTTCCCGGTGCCCGTGGAGGGTTTTCGTCCGGCGACCGGGCGCCCCTACCGCTGGGGCTTTTTGACCTTCGACTTCGACCGCGGCGCGCCCGGCCCCGGGCCAACCGGAGAGGACCACGTCGCCTACCTCGACCGCGCCTGGCACGCGCTGCGCGGGTTCGTGGTGGACCACCACAATCAATGGGCCGGCAAGCGCTACTACAACTGGAACGACCGCGAGTGCGCCGGCTGGTGGTTTCTCGACCACTTCCTGCTCGACACCGCCTGCCATACCGGCCAGGCAACCTACCTGCGCAAACTGCTCGATGCGCGCATCTGACCCGTGAACCCACCGTGCCTGCCGACCAAGCTACCACCGGCGTGAGGTTTCTGATCGGCCATGCCGAGCGGCGCGCGCACCACACCGGCTGCACCGTGATCCTGTGTCCGCCCGGCACGGTGGCGGGCGTGGACGTGCGCGGGCCGGCGCCCGGCTCGCGGGAGACCGACCTGCTGGCCCCCGACAAGCCGATCGCCCGCCTCGACGCGCTGCTGTTCACCGGCGGCAGCGCCTTCGGCCTGGCGGCCGCGGACGGCGTGATGCGCTTCCTCGCGGAGGCCGGGATAGGATTCCCGACGCCGGTCAAGCCGATTCCCCTGGTCGCCGCCAGCGTGATCTACGACCTGCTGCTGTCGCGCGGCGCGGCGCATCCCGACGCGGAGCTGGGTTACGCGGCCTGCCGGGCAGCGCGCCCGCTGCCGGTGCCGCCGGCCGCGCAGGGCAACGCCGGTGCCGGCGCCGGGGCCAGCGTCGGCAAATGGGGCGGACCCGCGGCGATGATGAAGGGCGGCGTCGGTTACGCCGAGCGCCGCGCGCAGGATGCCCTGGTGGCGGCGCTGGCGGTGGTGAACGCGGTCGGCGACGTGGTGAACGAAGACGGCAGCGTGCTGGCCGGCGCGCGCGCTGCGGACGGCGGCTGGCTGGCGGCGGCCGCGCCTGAGCGCTGGCTGCCCGACCGCGCGCTGTTTCGCGGCACCAATACGACCCTGGTCGCCGTGCTCACCGACACTTCCTTGAGCAAGCCGCAGGCGGCGCGGCTGGCGCAGCGCGCGCACGACGGCATCGCGCGCGCCGTGCTGCCCGCCCACACCGATCACGACGGCGACACCGCCTACGCCCTGGCCGCCGGCACCTGCCAGGCGCCGTTCGATCTGGTCGCGGCGCAAGCGGTGGCATGCGTCAGCACGGCGATCCGCAACGCGGTCCGCCACGCCGCCCCGGCCGCGGGCCTCCCGGGCCTCGGCGAAGGCGCTGCCGGCACGGTTTGACGCGCCGCGCACTCCGGGGTGACTCCGGCGCCGGAGCCGGCTACCATCGCGGCGTGAACAAGGAGCTTGGCATCGCGCCGCTGCCGGTAGGACAGCCATGCCGCTGATCCTCGACTACCAGCCCACCGCCGACCTGTACCGCACGTGCGCAGATGCCGGGCTGACCATGGCGCGCATCGGTTACAGCGACCAGCACCACCTGCTCGGCATCGTCGATGGGGCCGCCCGTTTTGCCCGCGAGCACGGCATCGCGGAGTTGCCGCTCGGCGTGTTCAGCACTGTCGGCCACTACATCTTCCAGATGCTGCCGCGCTACCTGCACGCCGGCCACCGGCTGCCCGCTGCCGGCGGTGACCGGGCGGCCTACCGGCAACGCCTGCTGCGCAACGCGCGCCTGGCCACCGGCTTCCTGGCCACCCTGACCGACGCCGGCGACCCCGACTACGGCGCCGTGCAGGTGACCCATCACTACGACCACGGCCATCACACCCTGCCCGGCGGCGTGCGCTCCGAGAACGAACTGCTGCGCGACCTGCCGTTCATCGACCTGTTCTCGAGCGTGATGTTCGACGACACCCACTCGCCGTTCGCCGACAACGTGGCCAGCTCGATCGCGTATCGCAGCTTCGTCGAGGATTCCGGGCGCAAGAAGGTGATGGAGGGATGCCTGGAGGAGGTCGCCGCCGGCGGCAAGGGTGTGGACGCCAGCGCCAGTTCCAATCCCGACCAGATCGAGGAGTATCTGGCGCGCACCGGCTTCGAGCTGGTGGTGCCCAACATCGGCACCGAATCGGTGACCGCGCGCCAAGTGGGCGTGCAGTGGCAGGTGCTGGAGGAACTGGCCGCACGCGGCGCCGGCCACCGGCTGGTAGTGCACGGCTTCAGTTCGGTGCGCAGGCTTGCGGTGGCCGAGCAGCGGCGTCTCGGCGAGCTGGGCGTGGTGGCGATGAACGCCTTCAGCTACATCCCGCAGGAGATCGGGCGGCGCCTGCTGCAGGAAGCGGCGGCCATGCACGACGCACACGACCCCGGGCGCGGCTACCCCACCGGCTTCACGGCCGACGGCGCGCCGCAATTCCCGAACCCCGCCGGGTGCGGCGACGCCAATGTGTTCTTCGGCCCGTTGCTCGACCAAATCCGCGACCTGCAGGTGAAGTTGATCGCGGACAGCGTGTTCGAAACCCTGGACAACCTGGGCTACGCCCGCCTCGCCGTTGCAGCGGATGAAGACCGTGTTTCGTAGTAGTATTCGGTAGGAGGCAACTTGGATATGGCTGGCAGAGTCAAGTCTCGAACGACATGGGCAGCGATCGCCGGAAACTGGTCGTTCAAGGGGCGTGCGGCGACATATACCGGCTCCGAGAACGCTGCGGACGGGCTAGCACTGTCACCGGACACTTTACGCAGCGGACGCGTCTCGACGAGGGTTTGCCTGAGCGACACGGAAAACTGCGTTGGACGCATCCTACTCGCTTATGACGCGGAAACTGAACGCTACTTCTCAGTGGGACTTGGTGGTGACAGATACGCCTACACGGTTGACGAGTTCATCCCTAGCCAGGGGCGACGGCATCCAATCGCGAGGAAGGGAAACGCATCTCAGCTCGAAAATGAAACTTGGTACGATGTCGAGGTTGAGCTTCGAGGGAGGAATGTTACGCTGACCGTGGATCGGATTCTTGTCATCAACGAGACGCTACCGCATCCCCCGAGCGGTGCTCAGACCGGCTTGTTCGCTTCGGGGTCTGGTGAAGTCCAGTTTTCGGAATATCGGGTTGACGGGAGCCGTCCCAAGGCATTTGTCGTTATGCAATTCGAGGAAACGTACGACAACCTGTATAGAGAGGTGATCAGACCGGTTTGCGAGAAAAGCGGTTTCCAGGTCGAGCGTGCCGACGACGTTTTTCGTCCGGGCACGATTCTGCAGGACATCATCAGCGGTCTGCGAGATTCAGACGTGGTGATCGCCGAGGTGTCGCCGTCCAACCCGAACGTGTTCTATGAGCTTGGATATGCTCACGCCCTCGACAAGCCAACCGTTTTGCTAGCTCGTCGTGGAGGGGACCTTCCGTTCGACATCAGGAGCTATCGGGTGATATTCTATGATGACACGATAGGAGGCAAGCCGCAAGTCGAAACGACGCTCGACAAGCATCTGGCGAACATAAAACGCGGTCAGGTCGCCTGAACCATGCCACGAGTGGTGCACTTCGAGATTCACGCGCAGGATCCGGCGCGTGCCGTACGGTTCTATGAACAGGTGTTCGGGTGGCACGCGCAGCGGTGGGGCAGCGAGGAATACTGGCTGCTGACCACCGGCCCCGCCGAGGAGCGCGGCATCGACGGCGCCATCCTGCGGCGCCGGGGCGACCCGCCGGCGGCCGGCGCGCCGGTGAGCGGCTACGTGTGCACGGTGGAGGTGGACGATCTGGACGGCTACCTGGCCCGGGCAACCGCTGCCGGCGGCACCATCGCCGTGCCCAAGCTGGCGGTAGCTGGCGTGGGCTGGGTGGCCTACTGCCACGACACCGAGGGCAACATCTTCGGCCTCATGCAGCCGGACGCCGCGGCCGCCTGACGCTCCGCCGGATCAGCGCCGCGGCGATTGCCGGTAAACAGGCGGGCCTATGCCTGGTCTGCGCGCGCCGTGCCGGCCTGGTGGTCGCGGAGCACGGACAGGGCGTCCCAGGCCGCGGGGAATCCGCCGAACGCGCTCATCTGCAACATCACCTCTTCGATCTCGACCGTGGTGGCTCCGCAGCCGAGGGCCCGGTCGACGTGGACGGCAAGCTGCTCGCGCCGGCCGAGTACCGTCAGGGCGGCGATCGTGCACAGCAGGCGGGTCTTGAGGTCCAGCCCTTCCCGCCCGTACAGATCGTGCATCACGTGCGCCATGACGAGGCGCTCGAATTCAGGGTGCAGCGCGCGCATCCGCTCGGCGGATTGGTCGGCGGCAGTATCGCCAAGCATGTTGGCCAGCACCCGGCGCCCGGCTTCGTAGCGTTCGCGATCGGTCATGTGTCCTCCGTTGTTGGCGGCGATGATGCAGCGCGCGACCGCCGCCGTCGAGTGTTAAACCGGGGTTGCGCATTATTAACGTGGTGTTTGCTTACGGTGCCCATACGTGCGGTACACTTGTCGGCATGTACAAGCTGCTACCGTGTTCCCGCCGCGGCCGGCGTGCCACGGGTTCCAACTGGCTATCCGCATTTGCCATCGTGGCAATGGCCCTGCTGCCGCTGAGTTCCGTGTGGGCGGCCGGCACCGTGGATGAGGAGATGTCCGAGGGCGAAGCGATGAGCGAGCGCGAGAAGGCGCGCGCCGACATCCTCGCCAAGACCGTGGAGCGCCCCGGCGGCCAGGAATGGGAGTTGGGCACCGTGGGCGGCACCTGGCTGACCTCGATCAACAACGACCCCAGGACCTTCAACACCATGCTGGCGCGCGACGGCGACACCGGCGCGGTGGTCGGCGTGCTGTTCGACTCCCTGGCCGACTACGATCCCTACACCCGCGAGTTCCTCCCCAATCTGGCCAGCTTCGAGGTGGTGGTGGACGAGGCGGCCGACTCGCTCACGGTGATCTACACCCTGCGCGACGACCTGTACTGGACCACCCTCGCCGATCCCGACACGCGCGTGCAAGTGACCGCCGACGACATCGTGTTCTGGTACGACGACATCGAGGGCGACCAGGAACTGCAGCAGCCGGGCTACGCCGGCCAGTTCATCGAGATGCCGGACGGCTCGGAGGCGCGCATCAAGGTGACCAGGATCGACGATCTGACCGTGGCGTTCCACTACCCGCGCATCGTGGCCAACCCGATCCTGTCTACCAACATGGAATTCGGCCCGCGCTACCGGTACGAACCCGCCAAGCAGGAGGGCGGCACCGAGGGTGTGCTCAACCTGTTCAGCATCGACACCGACCCCACCACCATCCCCTCCATCGGCGCCTACTACATCGCCGAGTACGAGCCCGGCGTGCGCGTGGTGGCGGTGCGCAACCCCAACTACTGGAAAAAGGATGAGGCCGGCGTATCGCTGCCCTACATCGAGCGCGCCATCTACCAGATCGTGCCCGACCGCAACACCGAGTTCCTGCTGTTCAAGGAGGGCAACAAGGACGCCTACTCGCTGCGGCCCGAGGATCTGGATGAACTCCTGAACGTCGAGGATGCCGACTTCACCGTCTACAATGGCGGCGCCAGCCTGGGTTCGGCCTTCGTCGCCTTCAACCAGAACCCCGATACCATGGATGCGCTGGTGTATAGCTGGTTCGGTCAGACCGAGTTCCGCCAGGCGATGAGTTCGGTGCTCAACCGCGACCGCATCGCCAGCCAAGTGTACCGCGGGCTGGCTGAGCCTGCGCTGCACTTCTTCGCCCGCGCCAATCCCTATTTCGACGAGTCGATCCGCCAGCGCTTCGACTACGACCCGGACCGGGCGCGCGAACTGCTGGCCGCGATCGGCATCCGCCCCAACGCGGAGGGATTGATGGAGGACGCCGACGGCAACCACATCGAGTTCAACATCCACGTCGGCGCCGAGAACAACGTCGGGGTGGAGATCATGAACATCTTCTCCGACGAGTTGAAGCAGATCGGCATCACCGGCAACTTACGCCCGATCGACTTCCAGAAGTTGGTCGAGATGCTGACCAGCACCTACGATTGGCACGTGGCCACCGCGTCGCTGGGCTCCAACTACTGGCCGGAGGGGGGCAGCAACGTGTGGCAGTCGAAGGGCAACTTTCACCTCTGGCACCCGCTGCAGGAGGAGCCGTATACCGAGTGGGAGGCGCGCGTCGACCACCTGTACAACGAGGGGCGTTTCACCATCGACGAGGAGAAGGCCAAGACGATCTACGACGAGTACCAGCAACTGCTGCTCGATCAGGCGCCGATGATCTACGTCGTGTATCCGCTGTCGTTCCTGGCGGTGCGCAACAAGTGGGGCAACGTGTTCTACGACACGCTCGGCGGCCTGGACTCCACCTACCTGTACCTGCCCGACGCCGACTAGCGGCGGCGCGGGCCGGAGCGAGGCGGCGATGAGGAAGCTCGCGGCGGCGGCCGTGGCGTCACGGAGAGACCGTGGCTGCTGACCGGACGCCGCCGGAGCCCGCCGAGCGCGGCCACTCGAGCGGACGCCGCTTTCCTCTGCTCTCCTTTCTGGCCTCCCGGCTGGTATCGCTGGTAGCCATCCTGCTGGTGCTGGGCCTGGCGGTGTTCGGGCTGATGAAGCTGGCGCCCAGCGACATGGTGGAAAACTATGTCCGCAGCCAGATGCTGATCTCCTCCGACCGGCAGGCGGACAACGTCTACACCGAGGAACAGATCGCCGCCGCGCGGGCGCGCCTCGGGCTGGACCTGCCGTTCTACGCCCAGTACGCGCGCTGGCTGTACCAGGTGGTGGTGGAACGTGACCTGGGCCGGTCGCTGATCTCGCGCGCCCCGATCCTGTTCCTGATCAAGTCGCGGATGGTCAATTCGCTCATCCTGAACCTGATCTCGCTGGTGTTCCTGACCGTGCTGTCGTTCGCCACCGGACTCTACTTTTCCTCCAAGGTGGGCACGCGCGTCGATCTGGCGGCGACGTTCACGGCGCTGCTGCTGCATGCCTTTCCCGGCATCCTGCTGCTCATCCTGCTGCAGCTGTTTGCCGCGGTCAGCGGCTGGTTCCCGATCACCGCTTTCCCCGACTTCCCGTTTCGGGAGGCTCCCGTGCGGTTCTCCTTCAGCTACCTGCACCACATCGTACTGCCGATGCTCGGCGCGTTCCTGGGCGGCGTCGGCGGCACCATGCGCTACATCCGCGCCACCATGCTCGACCAGCTCGGCCAGCCCTGGGTGACCGCGCTACGCTCGCGCGGCATCAGCGAGCGTCGGATTTTCGTGGTGCATGCCTTCCGCAACACCCTCAACCCCTACATCACCAGCAGCGCGGACCTGTTCGCGGGGCTGTTCTCGGGGTCGCTGATCCTGGAGATCATCTTCTCCTACCCCGGCATTGGGCGGCTGATGTACGAAGCGATACGCGAGGAGGATATCAACCTGGTGCTGGCGAACATCATGTTCATCGGCATCCTGGTGCTGCTCGGCATGATCATCGCCGACATCCTGCTGGCGCTGGTCGACCCGCGCATCCGGTTCTCCGGGAGCCACGATGGCTGAGCCGGCCTCTCGCATCGGGTGGACCGGAGAGCTCCGGCGCCGGCTGCGCCAACGGCCGGTGGCGGCGACCGCGGTACTGGTGCTGGCGCTGTTCTACGGCGCCATGCTGCTGGCGGAGTTCCTGGCGCCTTACGCGCCCGCCACTACGTTCCGCTTCCACACCCACCAGCCGCCCACCCTGGGCTTCTACTCGCGCGAACTGGGGTTCGGGCCGCAGATACAGCATCGCATTCTGGTCGACGAGGTGACCCTCCGCTACGCCCGCATCCGCGGCCAGCACTATCGGGTGCGGCTGTTGGTGCGCGGCGAACAGTATCGGCTGTGGGGGCTGGTGCCGCTGCGCGTGCACCTGTTCGGAACCACCGCGCCCTACGTCGACCAGGAGGGCGCTATCGTACAGGGGTCGGACGGTGCCGGCGGCGATCCATGGCAGGGCGTCGGGCAGGCGTACCCGGTATTCCTGTTGGGGTCCGATCACCTGGGCCGCGACATCTTGTCGCGCATCCTGTACGGCTCACGCATCTCTCTGACTATCGGCTTCGTGGCGATCGCGATCTCCCTGACCCTGGCCATCACCCTGGGCGGCCTGGCCGGCTACTACGGCGGCGCCATCGACTGGACGATCATGCGTATCTCGGAGTTTTTCATCCTGATCCCGGGCCTCTACCTGATTCTGTTCCTGCGCTCCATCCTGTCGTACGAGTGGGACTCCGGCCAATCGTTCGTGGTGATCACCGTCATTCTGTCGTTCGTCGGCTGGCCGGGGACCGCGCGCCTGATCCGCGGCATGGTGCACAGCATCAAGACCGAGGACTTCATCGCGGCCGCGCAATTGCAAGGGATACCGCCACTGGCGATCATCTTTGGCCAGATCGTGCCGCAGATGGCGTCGATCCTGATCGTGAGCGTGGCGTTGGGCATTCCCGGCTTCATTCTCGCGGAGACGGCGCTCTCCTTCCTCGGTCTGGGGATCTCCGACCCGGGGGTGAGCTGGGGCTCGATGCTGGACCGCAACGTTACCTCGCTGAGTAACCTGCGCAGCTTCCCGTGGTTCCTCTACCCTGGAGCGGCGCTCCTGCTGGTAACGCTGGCGTTCAGCTTCATCGGGGATCTGCTGCGCGACCTGTTCGATCCCTACCACCGGGAGCCGCTGCGTGGCTGACGGCCGCGGGGTGCGTGAGCCATACGCTGCACCGTTGTACAAGGTGGCCGGGCTCGCGGTGACGTTCGCCACGAATGGAGGGCCGTCGCGTGCGTGAGCCATACGCTGCACCGTTGTACAAGGTGGCCGGGCTCGCGGTGACGTTCGCTACGAATGGAGGGCCGCCGCGTGCGTGAACAGGGCACCGTACCGTTGTACAACGTGGTTGGGCTGACAGTGACGTTCGCTACCGAGCGCGGGCCGCTGCACGCGGTGCGCGGCGTCGACCTGGAGATCCACGCCGGCACCGTGGTCGGCCTGGTGGGCGAGAGCGGATCCGGCAAGAGCGTGACCGCACAGGCACTGCTGCGGCTGCTGCCGCCGCACGCCGAGCTCACGGCGCCGCGGCTGAGTTTCGACGGCGAGGACATCGTGACCATGCGGCCGGCGGCGCTGCAGCGGCTGCGCGGCGGCCGGGTGGGGATGATCTTCCAGGAGCCGGCGCGCTCGTTCGATCCGATCTACTCGATCGAGAACTCCCTGGCCGAAACCCTGCACACGCATCGCCCGGAGCTCGATCCCGAGGCGCTGCGCGCGCGCTCGGTAGCGCTGCTGCAGGAGGTGGGCATCGCCGAGGCGGAGCGCCGCCTGAGCAGCTTCCCGCACCAGTTCTCCGGCGGCATGCTGCAACGGGTGATGATCGCGCACGCGCTGGCCGCCGACCCGGAGGTGCTGATCGCCGACGAGCCCACCACCGCGCTCGACGTCACGGTGCAGGCACAGGTGGTGGAGCTGCTGCTGCGCCTGCGCGCCGCCCGCGGCCTGGCGATCCTGTTCATCAGCCACGACCTGGCCCTGGTCGGCCAGATCGCCGACCGCCTGGTGGTGATGTACGGCGGCCTGGTGATGGAGCAGGGCCCCGCGGCCGCCGTCCTGCACGCACCGCGCCACCCCTATACGCGCGCCCTGCTCGACGCCCACCTGCCGCTCGGCGTGCACTACACCGAGCACCCGCTGCACGCCATTCCCGGCACCGTGCCCGACCCCCTGCACCCGGAGCCGGGCTGCCCGTTCACGCCGCGCTGCGCCCTGGCCGAGGCGCGCTGCAGCCGCGCCATACCGCCGCTGGTCGACGAACGGGTGGACGCGCCCGCGGCACGGGCTCCGGAGCCGCACGACGGTGATGCACCGGAACAAGCGCCGCTGGCGAGCCGCGGCCTGTCCGATGCCACCGCCGACGGCTTGCCGTCCGCGCGCCGGGTACTTGGCATTGGCGGGCAGGCCGACGCCGTATCACCCACCACGCCGGCCACCGGCGCTGGCTCGACGCCTCGCGACTCGCGTGCCATGCCCTTCGCCGATGCGCAGGCCGCGGGGACAAGCACCCCCGCGGTCGCTCGCCGAGGCGCCGGCCGCATCATCCGTCATCGCTGCGTGCTGCCGGGGGCCAAGCCAGGCGGCGTGGCCGCCGCGCCGCCGGAGGAGACACGATGCTGACCTTGGACGCGGTAAGCAAGCGGTTCGCCTTGAAAGCGGGCTACTTCGCCGCCGCCCGCCGCCACGTGTACGCGGTGCGGGAGGTGAGCCTGCGCGTCGCAGCGGGCGAAACCTACGGGCTGGTCGGCGAGTCGGGTAGCGGCAAGACCACCACCGCGCGCCTGGCGGTGGGCATGTACCGGCCCGACAGCGGCGCCATCACCTACCGCGACCGAGACGGCGACCTGCATCACATCGGCCGCTCGGGGTCCCGCGCGCGGCGCGAACTGCGCACCCGGCTGGCGTACGTGTTCCAGGATCCCGCGCGCTCCCTCAACCCGCGCATGCGTGTGGAGTCGATCCTGCTCGCCGGCCTGCGCTACACCGCAAGCTGGCGCGGCGCCGACGACGGCCGGTCACGCGCCCTGGCCGCCCTGGAGGCGGTGGGGCTGGCCGCCCGCCACCTGAGCCGCCGCCCGCCCGACTTCTCCGGCGGCCAGCGCCAGCGCGTCGCCATCGCCCGTGCGCTGATCGCCCAGCCGGAGACGATCATCTGCGACGAGATCGTCTCCGCTCTCGACGTGTCGATCCGCAGCCAGATCCTCGACCTGCTGCAGCGCCTGCGCCGCGAACTCGGCCTGACCCTGCTGTTCATCTCCCACGATCTGGCCGTGGTCACCTACTTCTGCGACCGCGTCGGCGTGATGCAGGACGGCCGGCTGGTAGAAGAAGCCGCCGCCCGCGAACTCGCCACCAACCCGCGCCACCGCTACACCCAACGCCTCTACGCCGCCGTCCCCAAACTGCCCACTCTCGGTTGACGTACCGCGCGACTTGCCGCCACATGCCGCCGCCACATGCTACCGCCGCCGGTGGTATGATGGTGGCATGAAGTTCAAGACGTCCGTAACCCTGTCGGAGGAACTGGTGCGTGCGCTCGCCGCCGACCTGACCCATGGCACCCGATCGGCGTTCATCGAAGCCGCGGCCTGGAGCCATCTGCGGACACTGCGCCGCGCCGCCCACGACCGCCAGGAACGGGCGCGTATCGCTGCACATGCAGAGGAGCTCAATCGAGAAGCCAGGGATGTGCTCGAGTATCAGGACAACGGGTGAACCGGGGCGAACTCTTCCTGGTCAGGCATCCCACGCGCCGAGACCCGAAGCGGCGGCGGCCCTTCGTCGTGGTGAGCCGGCAGGTACTGATCGAGTCGCGGTTCGCCACGGTGATATGTGCGCCGATATTTTCCACGCGCGCGGGGCTCGCTACACAGGTACCGGTCGGTATCGCTGAAGGTCTGAAGCATGACAGCGCCGTCCACTGCGATGAACTGGTCAGCCTGCCCAAACCTGTCTTGACGGACTTCATCGGCTCTCTCGGCCCCACGAAGCTCGCCGCCCTGGACGCCGCTCTGAAGGCTGCCTTGGCACTGGACTCGTGAGACTCGCCTGCGGAATTCCGGCGCACGGTGAGTGAATGCGGGTTGACTATGCCTCCGCCAAGCGAATGCGCTCCAGGGTGTCGTTGAGCTCTCGGATCGTCCCCGGAGTGCCGTGGTAGCGGTTGTAGACTTCCCAGGGATCATCGCCCATGTGGTAGAGCTGGCCGGGGCTGCCCGGCACCGGACCGGAGCCGGCGCCGCCGTGGTTGCCGCGCGCCACGTCGCCGGAGTCGTCGCACTCGACGATCAGCTTCCAGTTGCCGGCGCGTTCGCTGGTGCGCAGCGAGAACACGCCGAGGCACGAGTGGTGGACGAGGTGATCGCGGACCGGCGCGCCACCGCCGTGGAGCGCGCGCTCTCCGCGCAGCAGGGGCAGCACACTGACGCTGTCCACCGCTGCCTCCCGGGGCAGCTCGGCGCCGACGATGGCGGCGACCGTGGCCATCAGGTCCTGAAGTCCCGCCAGCTCGTGGCACGTGCTGCCCGGCTCGATGGTGCCCGGCCAGCGCGCCAGGAACGGCTCGCGATGGCCGCCGTCCCAGATGTGCCCCTTGTAGCCGCGCCAGTCGCCGCACGACTTGTGGCCGTAGGTGCGGCCCAGGCAGCCCGGCAGCGCGCCGTTGTCGCTGGTGACCAGCAGCAGCGTCTGCTCGGCCAGGCCTAGCCGCTCGAGCGCGTCCATCACCTCGCCCACCATCCAGTCGTACAGCCACACCATGTCGCCGCGCGGGCCGGCCCGGCTTTTGCCGCGCGCGAAATCGGGCACCGCGCTCTCGATGCACGGTTCGTGCGGCGCCGAGGCGGCCAGGTACAGGAAGAACGGCGTGCCCGGTGCGGCGGCGCGCTCCTCGATATACTGCACTGCCTGGTGCGTGAAAGTCGGGTCCACATCCTTGTGCTGCCAGCCCGGCACCATCAAACCGTCGCGCCCGCCCGGCTCGATATCGGCTTTGCGCACCGAAGGGTTCCCGACCATGCGGTCGCCGTCGATGAAGCCGTACGGCGGCTGGGCGGTGGCGCAGCCGGAGGTGCCGAAGAAGCGGTCGAAGCCCAACTCCAGCGGGCCGCCGGCGATCGGCCGGCTGAAGTCGATCCTGGCCTCCTCGTCGGCCGGCGGGGGTGGGCTGGGCCATGGCAGCGCGTGGTCCAGCAGCGAGAATCGCTCTCCCTCCCTGACCCCCCAGCCCAGACCCAGGTGCCACTTGCCGATGCAGGCCGTGTGGTAGCCATGCTCGCGCAGTAGGGATGCGACGGTCGGCCGCTCCGGCTCGATGAGCGGCATCTCGTAGTTGTAGAGCACCTCCTCCTTGAGCGCGCTACGCCAGCAGTAGCGGCCGGTGAGCAGCCCATAACGGGTCGGCGTGCAGACCGCGGACGGCGAGTGCATGTCGGTGAAGCGCATGCCCTGGCGCGCCAGGCGGTCCATGTTGGGGGTGGGAATCCTGGAGTCGCGGTTGTAACAGCCGGGATCCCCGTACCCCATGTCGTCGGCGAGGATATGAACGATGTTCGGCAAGCGGGTCACGATGGGAGCATAATAGCGACAGACCGCACTCTAGTTTCGTATGGACATCGTAACTACTCCTCGATCCTTCAACGAGAACGGCGAAGGAATCGTGCGATTGATCAGTGCACGCCGGGCGACACGACGGGAGCAGCGGCAGTATGAAGAATCGATCTGACTGGGATGACTACGAACTCCCGGAGGAGTATGACTTTTCCGGCAAGGAGGCGATGCGCGGACGTTTCTATTCGCCGCAGAAGAAGTCGGTGACGATCCGGCTGGACGATGACGTAGTGCTGTACTTCCGGAAACTCGCTGGGATCAAGAAGGTGGGCTACCAGTCATTGATCAACGCCGCGCTGCGGGAACGGATGAACCAGATTCGATAGCGCTGCCGTGTACCAACACCGGGCGGGGCCGCCGGGGCTCCACGAGCGCAGAACCAGTCCGGACAGTCCTACACCCCGCCGCTGAGCGTGAGCCCCGCCTCTATCTCCACGGGCAGCAGGGTGGGTTCCGTCGTCGATCAGCCAATCACAGGTTCGTCTACAACTCGTAGAGACCCTGAAACAGCTCGGGCAATGCGCGGTCCCGCCCGCGAACGAACACCGGGATGCGCTCGAGCGGCGCCGTCGCGTCGATGGTGACGCCGCCTTCCTGCACGCGATCGCCGCTCCAGGCGTCGCTCCACTCCACGCCCGCCGGCAGGTAGACGCGGCGTTCCCGCGCCCGGTACTCGACGATAGGCGCCACCAGCAGGTCGGGCCCGAACAGGAACTGATCTTCCACCCGTGCGGCGCGTTCGTCGTCCGGGAAGTCGAAGAACAGCGGGCGCATCGGCGGGATGCCGCGCTCGGCGGCGACCTTCATCTGGGCGAGCACGTAGGGGCGCAGCCGTTCGCGCAGCATGATGGCGGCGCGGATGTGGCGGTAGGTGTCGCCGCCCATGTTCCACGGCTCGTTGTTGGCGCGCACGCCGTGGGTGCGGAAGATCGGTGTGAACACCCCGTACTGGTACCAGCGCACCACCAACTCGCGGAATTCGTCGTCCTGCTCCGCGGGCGTGACGAAGCCGCCGATCTCCGCCGCGCCCCAGGGAATCCCCGCCATCGCCAGGTTCAGCCCCGCCATCAGGTACTCGCGCAGATGCGCGAACGACGAGGCGATGTCGTGCGCCGCCGGCGAGGCGCCGTAGCGTTGCGAGCCGGCCCAGGAACTGCGGCAGATGGTGACCACCTCGGGGTCGCCGGCCGCGTGCATGCCGTCGTACACGTTCTTCTGATGCGCCACCGGATAGAAGCAGTTGGCCTCGACTCCCGGACCGACATGGTAGCGCACCTTGTCGTAGTCCGCCACCAGGTTGAGGTCGTCGCACGGGTCCAGCCAGAACGTCTTGATGCCCAGGTCGAAGTAGTTGCGCTTCCAGTGCTGCCACAGAAACGGTCCGGCAGCGGGGTGCGTCGGATCGTACTGCAGCGTGCGTCCGCGCGGCCGGTCGGCGGGATGGTTGGATGTCGTCCCCGGCGGATCGCCCGCCCACCACACTTCCGCGCCGTCGGGCCCGCGCACGTAGATGCCCCGGCGGTGGAACTCCGCGAAGTTGTCGCTGCTTTCCTCCATCGATACCCACGGAGAGATCATGATCCGCGCGCCCAGGTCGTCGATCTCGCGCACCATGGCGGGCGGGTCGGGCCAGAACTCCGGGTCGAGCTTCCAGTCACCCCAGTGGCGGTAGTGGCGGTAGTCGATGACCAATACCGCTACCGGGAGGCCGAGGCGCTTGAACTCCCGCGCCACGGCGACAAACTCCTCCTGCGTGCGGTACCGGTTTTTGCACTGCCAGAAGCCGGCCGCCCACTCGGGCAGCATCGGCGCGTGCCCGGTGACGCCGGCGTAGTTGCCCATGATGTCGGCGTAGCTGTCGCCGGCGGTGATGTAGTAGTCGAGCTGGCGGCAGCCGCGCGACACCCAGCGGGTCATGTTGGTGCCGAACTCGACCCGCCCCAGCGACGGGTTGTTGCACAGCAGGCCGTAGCCTTCGCTGGACACCACGAACGGCACCACGTGCTTGCAGTGGCGCTGGTACAGGTCGATCACGCAGCCCTTCAGATCGAGGCCGCCGGTGGCGTTCAGCCCCATGCCGTACAGTCGCTCCCCCGGCCGCGCGGCGAAGTGATGCTCAGTGTAGTACAGCCCCTCCTCGCCGGCCGCGGTGCGCGGCTGGAAGATGCGCGTGCCCGGATCGTGGCAGCCGACCACGTAGTCGTGCTCCGCCAGTATCGGCACCGGCTCGGTCGCGGCGCCGCCGTCCCCGCCGGGATGGCGGAAGAATGCCAGGCTGGCGGTCGCGCGCCCCGGCGCCCGGTCGGTCAGCCGCGCCGAGATCCTGCCGTTGCGCACGGTAGCCGCGATGTCGTCGATCGTGACCTCGGCCGCGCTGCCGCCGGCGACCGGCTCGGTGAGCGCCCAAGCGGTGTCGAGGACGCGCGGCCCCACCGTCACCCGGACGCGCAGGCCGTCGCGTCCCCACGGTACGATCGAAAGGAGTTCCACTTGCGGTTCGGCGAAGGCGCTGGCTCGCAGCGGCCCGCGGCTATGGATCAGCCCGCCGCCCGCGCGCTGCACCCGTTGTCCTATCGGCGTCATGCCGCATCAGGATCGTCACCGGTCAGCGATGTGTCAACGCGGATGGCGCATTGCTCGCCTTGCTGCCAAGCGCGCGGCGGAGGAGTGAGGAACGATTGGCTACGGCGCACGAACGAAACGCCGCTGCGCTCAGCCCTGGACTGTTCGCAAGTGGCGGAGCTCGCCCGGTGCGAGGTGGAAGGTGATGCGGTGGCCGCTGCGGGTGACGGGCACGTCGCGGCCGGCGGCGTCGACGACCTGCCAGTGCTCGGGGGCGTGGAGCACGGTGCACGGCCCGGCGATGTGCCCTTGCAGCGTGGCTTCGACCAGCTCGCTGGCGCGCCACGCCATTGCCACGACGGCAAACACCGCCTCGGTGACCCCTTCGCACAGCAGTTTGCGCCCGTCGACAACGCGCCGCCGCCCGCCCCGGCACCACACGTCGCCCTGCACCCGGAAGTCCACGCCGTCGCGGATCTCCCCGGCCATGGTCAGGCGCGCGGCCTCCGTGCCGGCTTCACCCGTGCCGGCGGCATCCATGCCGGCCGCATCCGTGTCGAAAGTGAGCTCGCAGTCGGCATCGTGGGTGCGGTCGAGCCACGCCACGCAGTCGAACGGCAGCCCGTCATGCGTTATCCGCACCAGAATCAGGTCCTCGACCAGGTGCGCCATGTACTGGCGGGTGAACCACCTGCCCCCGGTCAGGTACCGCACCGTCGCGCTGGCCGTGTCCAGATCAAGCTCGCGGTGGTAATCGCTGATGGGGCCACGGGTGAGGAACTCCAGGTACAGGTCCCCGGCCGGCTGGTACGGGTCCACCCGCTGCGGCCGGCCGCTGCCGCCGCCACCGCCGCCGAACGCGTCGCGGGCGGCGCGCGTGCCGTCCACGTAGTTGCCCGCCAACAGCAGGCGCCGCACCTCCGGCAGCGCGCCCCTGCTCACTTCGTTGTCCCGGTGGCGGTTGACTCCCTTCCACAGGCATTCGTGATTCAGGGCGATCCGTTCCCGCCTGGACGTGCCGAGCACCATCGCGGCCAACCGTCCGGTGCCAATCGGCAGCCCCTCCAACCATTCCCTCGCCGGAGCCTTGTACCACAGCTTCATTGAGTTCCAATCCTTGCACATTCGCGGCGGTAGGTGGGAAGATTAACGGCAACGGCGGTTGACAAGATCTGGCCGCTACGACCTCACACCCACCGCGCACCGAGGGCACCCGGGCAGGCCGCAGCCCGCCGCGGCCCTGAGCGGAGCGATGCGCGCGCCGGTGTCCATCAGTCGGTGACTGAGCGCGGTAAGCGGCCCGTGCTGGAAAAATCTGTTGGCAAACCGGTGAAAACCGGGCGGGGGGGTTGACACACTTTTTTGCCGTCGTTGCTGGCCTTTGGTGCGGCTCGGAACCCTTCAATGGTCTGCGCGCTACCGTTGGCCGACCGCGTGCTGATTGCGATGCCGTGGTGAGCCGTGTGAGCGATGCCGGAGCCCGGTCGAGAACTTGCATGAATCTGCTATCTCTCAACCGGGGGTATAATTACGGCATGACGAATGTGATTGAAAGAAGACGTTTCAGCGAGCTGGGCGATCAGCAGCTCCTCGAGCAGGCCAGACGCCTGGCCGCCAATCAGCGCTGCATCGATGTGCATATCCTGGACCATCTCGACGAGATCGATCGGCGCGGTTTGGCGCTGCGGCGCGGGTTCTCGAGCCTGTTCGACTACGCGGTGCGGGAGTTGCGCTTCTCCGACGCCGCCGCGCAGCGGCGCATCCAGGCGATGCGGCTGTGCCGGCGCCATGGGTGGGTGCGGGCCTGCCTGCAGAGCGGCGAGTTGAGTATGACCGCGGCGGGGCAGTTGGAAACCACCTTTGCCGGCGCCGAACGGGCCGAACGCCAGAGCCATACCGGGCATCGGAATGTCGGTCAGGGTCAGGGCCTCGATCAGGACCACGACTGCGCTGGCGGAATCAGGCAGCTTGGGCTGCCGGCAGCGCCGGGCGAAGCAGATGAGCAAGGGGAGCGCGGACACCGATCGGCGCCAGGGTTTGCACCGCCGGCCGGCGAGTGCACCGGTGAGGTGGCGGCAGGGAACACGCCCGCGGTGCCGGTGGCGAGCCGCTCTGGTGCGCAGGCCCCCGGCGGTCATGTAGGCGCGTTGCTGCCGCGGCCGGAGTTGAACGGAAACGCGTCGCCGTTTCCGGCACCCTCCTGCGCTCCCGGTGCTGCTCCCGGTGTCGGCGCCGGTGCCGGCCCCGCCGCGCCGTCATCGGACGAAGGCCCTGCTCCACAACTTCTGCCGCCGACGAATTTCTCGGCGTCGACGCCCGAGCCCGAGCCGGTCATGGCTCCAGCGGAGTCGCGGCACACCGCTTCGCGCGCGCCGGAACCACCCCGGGATGATCCGTTTGCGGAGCTGTCACCCGGTACGGTGTCGGCGGCCCCGCTGCTGCACCCGCAGCGCCAGCGCGAACTGATCGAGCAGGCCGCCGGCATGAGCACCCGCCAGGTCGCCAACCTGCTGGCCACGGCCGCTCCCGAGGTGCTGCCACCGCGCGACACCCTGCGCGCCGTGGCGCCCGACCGCTACACCTTGAAGGTGACCATCGACCAGGAGTGCGAACAGGGCCTGCGCCTGTTGAAGGATCTCATGTCGCATGTCGATCCGCGCATGTCGTGGGGCGACCTGGTGGCTCGCATAGTGCGCGAGGCAGTGGCCCGGCACGATCCGCGTGGCGGCGGTAGCGGGCAGAGGCGGCGGCGCAGCGCAGGTAGCGCAGGTGCATCACCGCGGCGGGCGCCGAAGGAGACACGTGCCGCCGGGCCTGCGGGCGGGCCGGCTCAGCGCGTAGACGAATCCTCGGGGCGGGCGCCGAACCGGACACGTGCCGACGTGGCGCCGGTGGTCCCGGCTCGGCGCAGAGGCGGCGCTACTCCGGCGTCGCCGGGCAACACCGCCGCTACCAAAAGGCAGAATCCGATCGGGGTGCTGGACAGCGCTGCTCCACCGAGTCAGTCAGCGCCCGCCGCGCCTTTGGATGGCGCCCGTGCAGGCGGCGTTCCATCGGGCGCGCCCGCCGCTACTTCGGCGCCGCAGTCGGCGCCCGCGGTACTGTTGGATGGCGCCCGTGCAGGCGGCGCTCCATCGGGCGCGGCCGCCGCTACTTCGGCGCCGCAGCCGGCACTTGGCGGGTCCCCTGACGGCGGACCGAGCGGCGCGTCAGCCGGAGCAGTGGCCGGCGCATCGGCGGCTGGCTCCGATGCGGGCGCTAGTGTGCCGGGCTCGCCGGTCGCCACTTCGGCGCCGAAGCGGGCACTTGGTGTGTTCCCTGACGGCGGACCGAGCGGCGCGTCAGCCGGAGCAGCGGGCGGGGCCTCGGCGGCTGGCTTCTTTGCGCGCGCAGGCGTGCCGGGCTCGCCGGTCGCCACTTCGGCGCCGCAGCCGGTACTCGGCGTGTTCCCCGACGGCGGGCCGAGCGGCGCATCAGCCGGGGCAGCGGCGCACGCGCCCCGCGATTCTGTCCACAGCCGCCACCAATCCCCGCCACGGCGCCACATTCCCGCGGCTGTCCGGCGCCACGTCTGGCTACGCGACGGAGGACGCTGCTGTTATCGCGATCCGCTTTCCGGGCGCCGCTGCACCTCTTCCCATCTGCTGCAGATCGACCACCTCCTGCCGGTTGCCCAGGGCGGTGGCCCGGAGCCGTCCAACCTCAATCTTCTGTGCGCAGCTCACCACAGAATGCGCCACGGCCACGGACCGGGGCCGCCGCCGGCGCCGGCGATGTAGCGCGTCCTTCGTGCTGCTTGCGCGCCGCTCGACTGCACTGGCCGACGGCTTGCAGCGGCCCGGCGGGGATACACTTCGCAGCGCCGCGCGCCGCGCGTGCATCTTCGCTGCCGCCTCATCAGACCCTGGCCGGTCGCTGTTGATGGGCTCGTGCAAGGCGTTGTCGAGGTCTCACTTCAACGAATTCCTGCCGCTTCCGGCGTTCGCTACCCGCCGCCGGCGGCGGCGTGCTCGGAGCGG
Organism: Spirochaetia bacterium; assembly: GCA_965262935.1. GTDB lineage: Bacteria > Spirochaetota > Spirochaetia > SZUA-6 > Bin103 > Bin103. The sequence goes on from OZ253572.1 coordinate 6,723,015, forward strand.
TCAGGTGTGGTACAACAGGCACGATGGACGCGCAGGGCTGGGCGCGGACGCTGACCGCGGCCGTGGGCAAGGTGATCTATGGCAAGGAGCAGGTGATCGAGAAGCTGCTGGTGACCCTGCTGTGCCGCGGTCACGCGCTGCTCGAAGATGTCCCCGGCGTGGGCAAGACGGTGCTGGCGCGCGCGCTGTCCACCTGCCTGGGCGGGGAGTTCCGGCGCATCCAGTGCACCCCCGACCTGCTGCCGGCGGACGTGCTCGGCGGCTCGGTGTACCACGCCCGCACCGGCCAGTTCGAGTTCCGGCAGGGCCCGATCATGACCAACATCCTGCTGGTGGACGAGATCAACCGCGCCACGCCGCGCACCCAGTCGGCGTTGCTTGAGGCGATGTCCGAGGGCCAGATCAGCGTCGAGGGCGACACTACGGCGCTACCCGACCCGTTCTTCATGCTCGCCACCGAGAACCCGGTCGAGTTCGAAGGCACTTTCCCGCTGCCGGAGGCGCAGCGCGACCGCTTCTTCCTGACCCTGCGCATGGGCTACCCGTCGCCGGAAGCGGAGCAGGAGATCCTGCATGCGCAGCGGCGCCTGACCCACCCGGTTACCGATCTGGAGGCGGCCACCGATCTGGCGACGGTGCGCGGCCTGCAGCGGCAGGTGGCCGCGGTCACCGTGGCGCCGGACACCGAGGAACTGATCCTCGATCTGGTGAAGCGCACCCGCAACGACGCCCGGCTCGCGTACGGCGCCTCGCCGCGCGCCTCGATGGCGCTGTACCAGGGCGCCCAGGCGCTGGCCGCCATCCGCGGCAAGCAGGCGGGCGGCGCAGACGAGGTGCGCGAGCTGGCGCCCGCCATCCTGCTGAAGCGAATCGGCGTCAAGCCTGAGCAGTTGCTGCGCGGCCTGCAGCCGGAGGCGCTGATCGACGGCATCCTGAACGAAGAACTCGCCGCTCACGGAGCGGGCGTGCACAGCACAGGCGCTCACGGTGGAGGCGCTCACGGCGCGGGCGGGCCGCGCGCGGGCGCTCACAGAGCGGATGCACATCGTGCGGGCACTCACGACGCGGGCGCGCATGGCTCGGGCGGGCGGCGCGAGGCCGCCGGGTGAAATCGCGGCTGCGCTGGGCGCCCGATGTGGTGGTGCCCCTGCTGTTGTTGCTGGTGGCGCTGTTCGCGCCGCCGCCCTTGATGCGCATCTTCGCCGCCGGACTGCTGGCGATCCGCGGTCTGGCATTCGGCTATCTGCTGATCGTCCGCACCGGCGTGTCGGTGTCGCGCGGCGAGCCGCTGGTGCACGCCAACCGCTATGCGCCGTTCACCTGCACGCTGACGGTGCGCAACCGCACCCCGCTGCCGATCCACTTCCTCACCGTGGCGGACCGCATCGGCAGTTTCGCGGCGCGCCGGCCGGCGCAGTTCGTGGCCGGTCTCGGCCCCTGGGAGGAACGCACCTTCAGTTACGAGCTGGTGGGCCGCGAACGCGGCGAGTTCCATCTGGGGCCGGTGGACCTGGTGGGCACCGATCCGTTCGGATTCTTCCCGTGGCGCACACAGGCGCCGAGCTATCAGCACGTAATCGTCTACCCCGATATCTTCGCCCTCGACCTGCACCACAAGCGCGGCCTGCCGTCCGGCAGCCTCAAGGTGCTCAACCGGCTGTACGAGGACGTGACCCGCTACCGGTCGCTGCGCGAGTACCAGCCCGGCGACGAGCCCAGGCGCATCAACTGGAAGGCCAGCGCGCGCATGGGCGCACTGTTCTCGATGGAGTACGTGCCGTCGATCTACTTTCCCGTGCTGGTGCTGCTCAACCTCACCACGGACGACTACCCGCTGGCACAGCGCGCCCACTTGGTGGAACGCGCCATCGAGACCGCCGCCTCCCTGGTGTTCTACTTCGTCGGCATCGGCCAGGAAGTGGGCCTGGCCAGCAGCGGCCTGATCGGCCGCGGTTCGGGCGTCCCCGCGGATGCAGCCGCCGCGCGCGGCCAACCCGAGGATCCCGCCTCGGCACCAACTGCGGCCCCCGCGCCGCCCGCGGCGTCGTACACCGCCGAGCCGGTGCGCGCCGGGTACGCCCACGCCGCCCACCTGCTGGAGCAGCTCGCCCGCATCAACCCGGCCCGCGAGGGCGCCGGCAGCTTCGTGGACATCGTGCAGCGCGGCGCCGTGACCGTGGCCAGCGGCACCCGCATCGTGGTGGTGACTCCCCCGCTGACCGACGCGCAGCGCGCCGCCCTGCTGGCCTTGCGCCGACGCGGCTACGACATGGAGGTATTCCTGGTCAGCACTCATCAGGCGCGGCGGGAGGATCTGACGGTGGAGGGGCTCACCAGCCACGCCGTCGGCGGCTACGGGAGGGATCTGCTGCGTGGATGAACGGCGCCTGGCGGTGTACCGCGCCGCCATCCATCCCAGCCTGGCGGTGGCGATTCCGTTTCTGTTCCTGCTGCTGCTCGATCGGCTGCTGCGCCTGCTGGTCCTCGACCTGGTGCTGCCGCCCAACCCGCCGGGGACCATCCTGGTGCTGCTGCTCACCGGCGGCGCCCAGGCGGCGATAGCCAATACCCTGGCCCGCGAGAAGGTGGGCAGCGGCCTGCCGCGGCTGCGCGAGTTGCTGGTGATTCTGATCCTCGCCGCGGCGGTGTTCATGACCACCCGCGGCTACCTGTTCGCCGGCGACGTCAACCCGGCCAAGCCGGAGGTGATCTACGCGCTGCTGCTGGTGCTGATCATGTGGCTGAGCTGCTTCTCCCTGCACCGGGCGTTTCGCGAGCGCGAGGTGTTCCTGAGCATGATCACCGGCATCGAGGGCAATGAGCTGCGCACCGCGGTGCGCACCTACTCGACCGAGGCCACCGAGTCGGTGACGCGCATGCGCCAGGTGAAGCGGGTCGCCATCTGGTTTCAGGTGCTGGTGCTGCTGGCATTCTGCGCGGCCCTGCTCGGCGGGCGCCAGGTGGGCGGCGGCCTGCTGGTGCTGGTGGCACTGCACCTGGCCCTGGGACTCGCCTACACCGCGGCATTCAACGGCTACCTGGAGGAGCAGGGCTACTTCGGCGGCGGCTTCGTACTGCCGGCAGCCCTGCGTCGCCGCCGCGTGGGGGCGGCGCTGCTGTTCGTGGCGCTCGCGGCCCTGGTCACCTGGCCGCTGGTGCCGCCCGAGCCGCCGCTGCCGGCGAGCTACCTGGAGGCGCTGTTCGCCTGGCTGAGCGACCTGCTGAACCCGGATGGACCGATGCAAACTCGGCAGCAGCAACTGCCGAACATGGGCTCCAGGGAGTCGGAGGGCGAGCAGATGCGCGACTTCGCGCAGATAGGCGGCGACCGCGAGGGGTCGGATCTGGCGGCGCGATTGTTCCAGGCGTTCCTGGTTACCGTGCTGGTCGTCCTGGGCGGCGCGCTGGTGGTGTTCCTGGTACGGCCGTTGTTCTCCCGCGACCTCGGCGAGTTGCTGCGCGCGTTCTCGGTCGGACGGCTGCTGCGCGGGCTGGCCAGCGGCCTCTCGCAGGCCCTGGACGGCGCGCTGGCGGTACTGCGGCGCATGGCGTCCGCGCCGCGCGGAGCGGCCGCCCGGCTGGCGGCCACGGTGCGCACGACGGCCCGCGAGCGGCGGCGCCAGTCAATTGCGCGGCGCGCGCTGCGCGAGCGGCTGCGTTCCGGGGCACACGCCGCGGCGGTGCGCGGCTTCGTGCGGCTGATCCGCTGGGGCGAGCGCGCCGGCGTGCCGTTCCGGCGCTCCGTGGCGCCGCTCGCCTATGTGCGCGCGCTGGCGGCGCAATTGCCCGAGCAGCGCGACGAGCTGCTGGCGCTGGGCGTACTGTTCGAGGAGTTGGTGTACTCCGCCGCCGGCGCCGGCGCGGACGGCGGCGACCGGTTCCAGGGACAACTGCGCGGCGTACTGCGCCGGCGCCGGCAAGCGGCATGATGCCGACCCCTGCGCCAGTGCCAGCGGGCGGCGGACCACGCACCGACGGAGCAAGGAGAGCAGGCAGCGTGACAGTGGCACAATGGGCCGGACGAGTGACCGATGCCGTACGCAGCGCGTTTTTCGGTAAGGACGAGGTCACCGAGAAGGTGCTGGTCGCCCTCCTGTGCCGCGGCCACGTGCTGATCGAGGATGTGCCCGGCGTCGGCAAGACGGTGCTCGCCCGCGCCGTGGCCAACACCGTGGGTGGCATGTTCAAGCAGGTGCAGTGCACTCCCGACCTGCTGCCCGCCGATGTCCTCGGGGTGTCGATCTACAACCCGCAGAGCGGCGAATTCGTGTTCCGGGAAGGCCCGGTCATGACCAACGTCCTGCTGGTCGACGAGATCAACCGCGCCACGCCGCGCACCCAGTCGGCGCTACTGGAGGCGATGGCGGAGGGTCAGGTGAGCGTGGAAGGCACCAGCCGGCCGCTGCCCGACCCCTTCTTCCTGGTCGCCACCGAGAGCCCCGGCGACGCCGAGGGCACCTTTCCCCTGCCGGAGGTACAGAAGGACCGTTTCTTCATGACCGTGTCGATCGGCTACCCCGATCGCGAGGCGGAACGGGCGGTGATGGCGTTGGGCAGGGCGGACAGCCATCCGCTGTCGCGCATCACCCCGGTGGCCGACATCGCCACGCTGATCGACATGCAGCAGCAGGTGCTGCAGGTGCACGTCGACGACTCCCTGCGCAGCTATATCCTGGCCCTGGTGGCAGCCACCCGCACCGACCGGCGGCTGGCCCTCGGGGTGTCGCCGCGCGGCTCGCTGGCGCTGTACAAGGCGGCGCAGGCGCTCGCCGCTGTGCGCGACCGCGACTACGTCACCCCCGAGGACATCCAGGAGGTGGCCTATCCCGTGTTGCGCAAACGCATTATCTTGAAGGCCGAGGGCCAGTCGCAGCGCCTCGGCGAGCGCGAATTCATCGCCGGAATCGTCGACTCGGTGGGAGTGCCGCCGCTCAGCGACGCGCTCTAGTCACACGAAGAGAGAACCCGGTAACCGCATTGCTGAACACGATCTCCCCATCGCGCCGGGACCGGCGCTCGCCGCGGCGCCGATGCAGCGCGCGGGCCGCGACGGCTACGGTTGCCGCGCTCCTGCTCGCCGGCTCGGCAGGGATCCTCTCCGCCCAGTCGCTGTACGACCCGTCGGACCGCGTGTACCGGCACCTCGCGATCTGGGAACAGCAGGGCTACCTGGCCCCGCTGCCGGCACTGCGCCCGTACGCTCCGCAGCTCGTGGTCAGTCTGCTGCGCCAGGTGGCGGAGACGGGCACGGAACTCGACCGCGAGCTCGCCGCTTCCTATCTGCGGCGACTGGTCCCGGAGCGGGAGCCGGACGCGCTGCCGCTGCCGCCCGTCGCGGTCGCGGCATTCGGCGGTGCCGTGCTCACCTCGCCGCCTGACGACGAGGCCGGCGGCGACCACTTCCGGTTCGGCGGCGGTATCGAGTCCACCGCCCGCTACGGCCTGTTCGCCTACTCGGCCGCGTTCCGCTACTGGTGGGAGAGCACACCGGAACCGGCGCTGCGCTACCGGTTCGCGTATGTGCCGGTGTTCCCGAACGCGGGGCCCAACTTCTCGATCGGCGATACCCGGTTCAGCGGCCGCGAGGACCTGCGCGCAACGGCCAGCTTCGGCACCGACCGGTTCCACCTGCGCGCGGGCTTCAGCCAGGCAGCGTACGGCTCGGCGTTCGCCGACAGCCTGGTGCTCGGCGCCGGCGCACCGCCGGCCGCACACTTGGTGGGCGGATTGTACGGCGAGTTCCTGTCCTATACCGCGGCCTTCCTGGAGCTGGTCGCCGAGCAGGCTGCCGATCCGGACGGCAAGCGCTACCGCCTCAAGAACCGGGTGCGCAGCGATGGCTTCCCTTCCAAGTACCTGATGCTGCACGCCCTGCAGTGGCACGCCATACCGTGGCTCAGCCTGGACGCGTTCTCGGTGTCGCTGTTCGGGGCACGGCCAAGCCTGTACTCGCTGCTGCCGACGGCGTTCGTCACCGAGCCCTACACGCGCGACTACGACAACACGCTCGCCGGCCTCGCCGCCACGGTGCGCCTGCCGGCCGGGTTCAGGGCGGCGGCGAGCCTGTACATCGACGACTACAACACGTTCGTCGGCGAGGACACCTTCAACCCCAGTCCATTTTCCAACAAGACCGCCGGACAGGCGCTGGTCTCCTGGACTCCGGCGGCGACCGGCATGACCGGCATGACCGGCATGACCGGCATGACCGGCATGGTGTCGCTCGACTACCTGTTCGTGGCTCCCTACATGTACACCCACTCCAGCCATCAACCGATCAACTACCTGACCTACACCCACCGCGCGCGCCCGCTGGCCAACAGCCTCGAACCCAACTCCGACCAATTGACGCTGGCGGCGCTGTTCACCCCGCTGGCCTGGCTGGACCTGGAACTGACGGCGCGCCGCATCCGCCACGGCAACGCCTCCGAGCAGCGCGACAATCCCGGACCGTACGACGACGGGTCGATCTGGGACGACGGCTACGACGCCGACGGCCGAGCCACGTTCGTCGGACCCGAACCGTCGCTTCTGGACAGCCGCGTGCGGGAAGAGATCTTCCAACTGGAACTCGCCGCGACGGCCCACCTGGCCGCGGAGCCGGTCGGGGTGCGGACGCGGGTCAGCTACTCCGTCGAGCACATCGACAATGTCGACCTGGAGGAGGGCGACAACGCCACCCGCCACCGCTTCGGTCTGGGCGTGACCGTCAGCCTGTAGCGTCCGGCGCCGGACGCCCGGGTCCCGGTACCAGGCGCTCAAGGCGCACGCGCAGGCCGAACACCTCGCGGAACAGGTCGGCCTTGCGCTCCATGGCCAGCTCTTCGAGGGCGAGCGAGCCGGAGCAGGCGCAGGCAATCGTCACCTCGTCGTCGCTCTTGTGCATACGCAGGTCCCCAACCCGGCCCTGATGACTGCGATCGAGCGCATCGGCCACGCGCAGCACGGCGGCGAGCTTGTGCACCACGATCCGGTCGGGGCGCGCCAGTTGCATGTACGCATTGTGGGATGGCGACGGCAGCGCCTGCCGATGGTAGCGCACCACGTTGGCCACGATCGCCCGATCGCGCCCGTCGAGCCCGAAGATCTCCGAGTTGCTGACGATGTAGTGACCGTGCTTGTGGTGCCCGCTGGTGCGAATCACCTGCCCGATATCGTGCAGAATGGCGCTCACCTCCAGCATCATCCGGTAGCGGTCGTCGAGGCCGTGCTCCGCGCGCAGTTCGTCGAACAGGCGGCACGACAGCAACGCCACGTGGCGGGCGTGGCGCTCGTCGAAACGATAGCGCTTGCCGAGACTGATGGCGTTGGCCGTTATCTGCGCGCGCAGCTCGCGCAGCGCGGGACTGTCGTGAGCGTCGCGGAAGCGCAACAGTGCGCCTTCGCGAATGCTCACCCGCGCCACCAGGATCTCCTGCGCGGCCGTCAGGTTCAGGAAGGAACGGTAGATGAGCAGCCCGGGAACGAGCAGCTCCGCGTCGCTGTAGGAGATCTGCAGGTCGCGCACCACGTCCGCCACCGGCAGTGCGCCGACGTCGTCGATGAAGCGGTCGAAGTCGGCGCGGTCGAGACGCGCGATCGGCTCAGGCCCGCCGCGCAGCGGCGTCACCGGGAAGCTCGCGTCGCTGCCGATGGCGATGAACGTGCCGACGCGGCTCAGGCGCAGATCCTTCTGCACGGACGCCAGCGTCGGTCCCATCGACTCCTCGACGATCTCCCGCGGCGCGATGTTGGCGCTGCCGGCGAGCTGCAGCGGTCGCCCCATGCGCACGGTCCCCACCTTGAGGGTGCGCAGCGCCGAGATGCGGCCGCGCTTGACCAGAATCAGCGTGGTATGACCGCCGCCCACCTCGACGATCAGCGCGTTGGCCCGCAGCACGTCGGACAACTCGGCGCCGAGTGCCTGACGGACCGCGAGATAGGTCAGCTCGCTCTCCTCCACCTCGCCGATCACCTCGATCGTCAGGCCGGTGCGCAGCGCTACCCGGTCAACGAAGGTGTCGCCGTTGCGCGCCTCGCGCAGCGCGCTGGTGCCGAACACGAGGGTGTCCGCGGGCGCGATGTTCCAGCCAGCGAGCAGCTCGCAGTAGGCGCTCAGCACCTGGACGCCGCGGGTGAGAGTGGTGCGCCCGATTCGCCCGGAGGAAAATACGTCAAGGCCCAGCGAGACCGGTTTGACGGCGCGGTCGACCACGTCCCAGGTGCCGTCCGGGTGGCGATCGACGATGAGCAGACGGAACGCGCTGGAGCCCACGTCCACCACTGCCATCAGGTGTCCCGGTCCGCCGCCGGGCGCCGGCCGGGGCGCTACCATCAGGCGCTCTCCGCGAGCATCTCGCGCAGCCCGCCGACCGCGCCGTGGATCGTGGCTTCGTCGCCGAGCTCGGCGGCGACCACGCGCACCCCGGCTGCCGACGCCGCCAGCGCGTGCTCGCGCATGGCGCGCTCTACCTGGGCCACGTAGCGGTCGCCGAGCTTCTCCACCAGGCCGCCGCCGAGCACCACCAGGTCGGGGCTGAACAGGTTGACGCAGTTGGCGACCCCGATGCCCAGGTAGTACGCCGACCGGTCGACCACGTCGCGCACGGCGGACTCTCCGGCTGCCAGCGCACGGGCGATCACCCCGGCCTTGACCGCCTTCAGGCGGGTACCGGCCGCGGCGCGCACCGTCGGCGCCTGCCCGATGGCGGCCAGCATCACCAAGTCGCGGGCGATGGCGCTGCGGCTGGCGTACGCCTCCAGACACCCGCGCTGACCACAGCCGCACAAGGCGCCGCCGGTGTGCACGATGATGTGACCGATTTCACCCGCCGTGCCGTTGGCGCCGCGAAACACCTGACCGTTCACGATCAGACCGCCGCCGATGCCGGTGCCGGGGAATACCCCCAGCACGTATCGGAAACCACGGGCGGCGCCCGCCAGATACTCCCCGTAGGTGCCCATGTTGACGTCGTTGTCGACAAACACCGGCACCTCGAGCCGTTCGGCGATGTAGTCGCGCAGCGGGAAGTCGCGCATACCGAGGTTGGGCGCGAACAGTATCACCCCGGTAGCGAAGTCGAGCGGGCCGGGGGCGCCGATGCCGGCGCCGCGCAACGCCGCCCGCGTCGTACCGGCGCTGTGCAGCGCTTCGTCCACGGCGCTCACTATGGTATCGGCCACCACCTCGCCGCCGCTGCCGGCGCGCGAGCCGAGCCGCGCCCGGCCCACCACGCGGCCATCGCCGGTCAACAGCGCCGCCGCGATCTTGGTACCACCGACGTCCAGCCCCGCGTACAGCTCCCGTTCCATCGCCCTCCCCCACGGCGGCACGCCGCTATCTTGAATTACAACCGCTGCCGGCGCCTCGGTCAACGGCGCGTCCGCTGTGCCCGCTCTGCCGCTGTGGCTGCACACCGTGACCGGGAACTTTCCGCGTGGAGCCCGCGCGGTCGCACAAGACGCGGGAACCGGGCGCGCCGGAGTCGTCACGGAAACCGGCATGCGTGTAAAGTGTGTCATGGCCAGCGCTGACTCGGAGCTGCCTCCCGCGCCGCAGGAGACCCTCCTCGACCGCGAGTTGAGTTGGGTGGAGTTCAACCGCCGCGTGCTCGACCAGGCGCAGCGCGACGAAGTGCCGCTCCTGGAGCGGGTCCGCTTCCTGGCCATCGTGAGTTCCAACTTCGACGAGTTCTTCATGGTGCGCGTGGCGGCGCTGAAGCGCGAACGGGAAGGCTCCGCCAGCCATCATCAGCGCATGCAGCGGGTGGCAGCCGCCGCGCACGAGGTGGTCGCGGGCCAGTACCGCACGCTGCACTCCCGGATCATCCCGCAGCTCCGCGCCGCCGGCGTGCACCTGGTTGCCGCGGCGAGCCTGACCGCCGAGCAGAGCCGCGCCGCGGGCGATGACTTCCGCTACCAGATCTTCCCCGCCCTGTCCTCGATTCGCTTCGCCGGCGACGGGGCGCTGGCGGTGGCCAGCCTGCGCCTGCATCTCGCCTTTCGCCTGCAACCGGTGGCGACCGGGGCGGCGGCGGCGACGCTTACGGCGGCGGGCGACGGCGGCGGCGACGCGCAGATCGCGCTGGCGGTGATCCCGGGCGGCCTCGACCGGCTGCGCCCGATACCCTCCCGCGGGCGGCACGAGGACAGCTTCCTGCTCGCCGAGGACTCGATCGTCCGGCACGCCGAGCAGCTCTTCCCCGGCTACCGGGTTGCCGACCATGCGCTGTTCCGGGTCACCCGCGACGCCGACCTGGAAGTGGACGAAGCCGCCGACGAGGACTTCATCGAAGCGATGGCCGAGTTGCTGGTGGAGCGGCGCAGCAGCGGGGTGGTACGGCTGGAGATCGATGCGACCAGCGATTCAATGGCCGAGTTGCTGGCCGGCCGACTGGGCGTCGCCGAGCAGGATATCTACCGCGTGGCGCCGATCGACCTCACCGGTCTGAAGGCGCTGCCGGACAGCGGCCGCCGCGAGCTGTGTTTCCCACCCTGGCGGCCGCTGCCGGCCCCGGCTCTGGCCGACGCCGACCCGTGGCAGGTGCTGCGGCGCGGCGACGTGCTGCTCCACCACCCGTACGAGACCTTCGACCACGTCCTCGGTCTGCTGCAGGCGGCGGCCGGCGACGACGCGGTGCTGGCGATCAAGATGACCCTGTACCGCACGTCGGGAGACTCGCCGGTGGTGCAGGCCCTGGAGCGCGCCGCGGCCAACGGCAAGCAGGTCACCGTTCTGGTCGAGATCAAGGCGCGCTTCGATGAGCAGCAGAACATCGACTGGGCGGCGCGCCTGGAGCGCGCCGGCGCCATCGTGGTGTATGGCATCGCCGGGCTGAAGGTGCACGCCAAGGCGCTGCTTATCGTGCGCCGCGAGGACGGCGGCGTGCGTACCTACACCCACCTGGGCACCGGCAACTACAACGACACCACGGCGCGGCTGTATACCGATATCGGCCTGCTCACCGCCCGCGACGCGATCGGCCACGAGGCCACCCTGTTCTTCAACGCGATCACCGGCTACTCGTCGGCGCCCCGATTCCAGCGGCTGGCGATGGCGCCGGCGGCCCTCAAGCGTACGCTGCTCGGCTACATCCAGCGTGAGGCGGCCGGTGCCGACAGCGGCGGGCTGATCATGGCGAAAATGAATTCGCTGTCCGATCCGGAGGTGATCGCCGCGCTGTACGCCGCTTCGCAGGCCGGAGTAACGGTACTCCTGAACGTGCGCGGCGTGTGTCTGCTGCGCCCGCAGGCGCCGGGACTGAGCGACAACATCCGCGTGGTGAGCATCGTCGGCCGCTTCCTGGAGCACAGCCGCATCACCTACTTTCGCAACGGCGGCGACGAGCACGTGTACCTGGCGAGCTCAGACTGGATGCCGCGCAACCTGGAGCGGCGCGTGGAACTGATGTTTCCCGTGGAGCAGCCCGAGCTGCGCCGCCGTCTGGTGGAAATCCTGGAGTTGTACTTCGCCGACAACTGCCACTCCTACGAACTGCAACCCGACGGCCACTACCGAACGCGGCACCCGCCGTTGCCGGAAGCAGGCCAGCGGCGTGTCCAGGTGCACGCCCAGGAGCGGCTGCAGGAGCAGGCATGGACCGCGGAGCGGCGCCGGGTGCGGCCCGATGAGCGCGAGTTCACCGTCCGCCGCCGCCCACCCGGAGGTCCGCGGTGAGTAGGCGCAGAAATCAACCGTTTGGGAGGGAGTGATGCGTGCGGCATTGATGGAAAGAGGGAGGATCTGGGTCGACGAGGTGCCCGATCCGACACCCGCGGAAGGCGAGGTGGTATTGAAGTCGGTCGCATGCGGGATCTGCGGATCGGATCTGCACGCGGCGAAGCACACGGAGGAGTTCGTGGCGACCAGCCTCGAAGCCGGCGGCGCGTTCAAGCTGACCACCCTTGGCCCGGTGGTGCTCGGTCACGAGTTCTGCGCCGAGGTAGTCGAATCTCGCGGCGATCTCAAAGCCGGGGATCTCGTGTGCTCGGTGCCGGTGTTGGGCCGCGAACCGTCCCTGCCGGTCGGCTGGTCCGGCGACATCCCCGGCGGGTTCGCCGAGTATCTATTGTTGTCGGAACGGCTGCTGGTGCCGGTGCCGCGCGGAACGGCCAAGGAACACGCGGCGTTGACGGAGCCGATGGCCGTGGGTTTGCACGCGATGAACATGGCGCGTCTCGACGGCGACGAGGCCGTGATCGTCATTGGCGGCGGGCCGGTGGGTCTGGCGATGACGGCCAACCTGAAGGCGCGCGGCATCGGCCCGGTGGTGGTGTCGGAGCTGTCGGCGAAACGCCGTGCGTTGAGTCTGGCGGTCGGCGCCGACGTCGTGGTGGATCCGCGCGAGTCGAGTCCGTACCAAGTGGCCGACCTGCGCCGCCGGGACCAGGTCGTGATCTTCGAATGTGTCGGCGTAGCCGGGATGATCGACGAGATCTTCCTGCACGCGCCGCGTGCTGCGCGGATCGTCGTGGTCGGCGTCTGTCTGCAGATGGACCACGCGCGACCGCTGATCGCGGTCAACAAGGAGCTCAACGTGCAGTACGTGCTCGGCTACTCGGCAGCGGAGTTTCGCGACACGTTACGGCACATCGCCGACGGAACTCTGAACGTCGAACCGGTGATCACGCACACGGTGGGACTCGAGGACGTCGGGCAAGCATTCACCGACCTCGGCCGCCCCGACTTCCACGGCAAAGTGATCGTCGCGCCATGGGGATAAATGATCAACCCGCCGAGGCCACGTTTTCGTAGAACAGGCCGTCATACAGGAACGCGGGCCGGATCGCCTCGCAGTCACGCTCGCTCGCTCCGGCACGCCGCATCTCGGTGTGCCATCCGGCGCACACGGTGCTCGCGATGCCGTCGAACACCGCCTCCGCCGCTGCACGCCCGAGCAGAAAACGCCCATGACCGCTCAGCAGGTTGGTTCTGTTGGCATAGCGCCCGAAGCGGCCGCAGGCCATCGCGAGATCGCGCCGTTCCCGGGCCAGGGCGAGCAGGCCGTGCTCGACCCGCGCATCGTTCCAGCGGTCGTCGCCGCGGCCGAACTTGGCGATCCAGAGATCGCCCTGGTACTCCACCACCGCCTTGGGGCGTGCCCCGCCCATCGACGTGCCGAGCAGGAGCAGCTCCTCGATCCGCGCCCCGTCGGCCCCCGCGCGCTCCCGATCATCGCCGAGGATGGCGTCGGCGGCCCGCTGGAGTGCGGCAAGATCCAGCGTTCGGTTGAACCGGCGCCGCGGGGCAGGTGGCTCGACGGCAAGGCCGAACCCCAGCGCCCCGGCGCGGTCGTCCGGCCCCTGCATCAGGTAGTCGAATTCGCTGAACTCCCCGACACCGGAGTTGCGCTCGATCACGCGCCGTCCCCAGAAATCGGGCATCGAATCCCGGATCGCGCCGAACAACCCCTGTATGCGCGCCGTCTCGTACACCTGGGCAGAAAGACGCAGCTCGACCGGATCGAACTCGACCGCATCGGTCCGCTCCCGGTAGGAGCGGCCATACACGAACTGACCGACCGCGGCGACCCCGTCGTCGATCCAGCGGAAGCGGCCGGCCGTCACGAACTCCGTGGAGCCCGGCGGCACGATGTAGACGAAGCACTCCCGTTCAGAAGTCATCACTCAGCGACCGTCGGCTCCGTGCCCGCCGCGGGTTGCGCGTGCGTTCCAGCGCCTTGCCCTCCTCGTCACGGTCCGGATCGGCCACCTCGGTCATGTCGCCGAGCAGGCCCAACACCCACAGTGCACCGATGTAGGACGCCACGCCGGTCGTCGGCTTGCCTCGCTCCACGTCGGCTACCACGAACCGGGACACGCCCATGCGTTCGGCAACCGCGGTTTGCGGGAGGCTGCGCCGCAGCCGCGCCGTGCGGATGTTCCGCCCCAGCCGTTGCAGCGCCTCCTCGACCGCGGCCGGGGGAGAGCCGGCAATGTTCGCCAGCGTCGTCATGTTAGTTTCCCCCTACATTAAACCGTTCAATGCTATCTCAAATCAACATCCCGTATTGCCTCACGGTAAACCCACACGAACGGTCTCCCGCCACTATGCGGGCGGAGGTCCGATGAGTTGGCGGTGACTTCTGTCGATACCCCGAAATCCCCTATCCTATGTGTTGTGGACCGACCGCTGAACGAGATCACGACCCGGTCAAGATCGGCACTCTCAACAGTATCATCGCTGACGTTGCCAGCGCGATCGGTGTGCCCAAGACCGAGCTGATCAGCCGCCTCTTTGGCCGCTAACCCACCTCCGCTCAGAAGGGGCCTGCCAGAATTCTTCGTCCATCCGGTCAAGATCGGCCACGGCATCGAGCACCAAGCGCTCGTCGGTCTCCGACCAGGTGCCGCGAAACTCGCTCAGGGCACTGCCGATGGCCGGCGGCCGATCGTCGGGTGCCTTGAGCCCAGCACCCCTGCGCATGAGGAACAAGGCTGCCCGGTTCAACGACGTATCACGTCGTCTTGCTACCTCACGCAGCCGCCGCTCCAGCTCCGGATCGAGATTCCGGATCGTCAGTTGCGGACCCGTCAGACGATGTCTTCGGTAGTCGGCGGCGGGTTGTGGCAGGCCAGGGCGTGGCCGTGGCGGTCGGTCACCAGGTCGGGCATGGTGCGGCTGCAGGCGTCGACCCGGTACGGGCAGCGCGGGTGGAAGGGACAGCCGGAGGGTGGATTGACCGGTGACGGCACGTCGCCCTGGGCGCCGGCGGCGGCGAGCGGCGCATCGGGGTCCGCGACCGGGACCGATGCCATCAGGGAGATGGTGTAGGGATGGCGCGGCTGCTCGGTGATCTCCTCGGCGTCGCCGAGTTCCACGATCTTGCCCAGGTACATCACCGCGACGCGGTCGGCGATGTAGCGCACCACCGCCAGGTCGTGGCCGATGAACAGGTAGGTGTAACCCAGTTCCTCCTGCAGCTCGATCAACAGGTTCAGGATCTGCGCCTGAATCGACACGTCCAGGGCCGACACCGGTTCGTCCGCGATCACCACCGACGGCGCCAGGGCGAGAGCGCGAGCGATGCCGATGCGCTGCCGCTGGCCGCCGGAGAACTCGTGCGGGTAGCGCTGTACCGCCGAGCGCGGCAGTCCGACACGATCCAGTAGCCGGCGCACGTGGGCGTCCAGGTCGGGGCCGGCGTGGGTGCCGTACTCACGCGGCCCCTCCGCGATCAGGTCGTGCACCAGCATGCGCGGGTTGAGTGACGCCCACGGGTCCTGAAACACCATTTGCAGCCGGCGCCGCGCCTGCTTGAGCGGTGCCCGCGGCATGGCGAGGAGGTCGGCGGCGGACGCGCGCCGGTCCGCCGCCTCACGCAGCCGTCGCTCCCGGCCGCGTAGCAGGCGGAGTTCGCGCCAGCCTGCTCCCGCCAGCTCGCCGGCCCGCTGCCGCGCCGCATCGGCCTGCGTATCGAGGTCCGTCACCTCCCGCACCAGCTCCGGATCGGGTTCCAGGTACACGCGGCCACCCTGCGGCTGATACAGGCGCAACACGGAACGGCCGAGCGTGGTCTTGCCGCAACCCGACTCGCCCACCAGACCGAGCGTCTCGCCGCCCTGCAGTTGCAGCGACACGCCGTCCACGGCGCGCACCATCAGCCGGCGGACCTTGAACGCCCCGGTCTTGACCGGGAAATAGGTGCGCAGTCCGCGTACGTCCAGCACCGGCCGCGCCGGCTGCCGGGCGCCGCGCCCGGCTTCTCGGCCCCGCTCCTGGGCGCCCGCGGATGGCGGCAATAGTTGCCCGGCCACGGGCTCGCGGTCGCGGCTACCGTGCCGCTGCCCCGGCGTGCCGGGCGCTGGCGGCATGTGCCCGCCCCGCCGCCGGTCAGGCCTGCGCCGGCCGCCGTCTGCACGGCGCGCTTCTTCACCCCGCCGCGGCGCTTCATCCCGGCCGCTTCGGCCACCGGAATCACGCCGCCGCCGACCGCCGTCCGCACGGCGCGCTTCTTCACCCCGCTCCCGCGCATCATCCCGGCCACTTCGGCCACCGGTTCCACGCCGCCGCTGGCGGTCGTCCGCACGGCCGGCGCCTTCGCCCGCGCCCGGCACCTGATCGCGATCGCTTCCGCCACCGGTGCCACGCCCGCGCTGGCCGCCGTCTCCCGGCCGCGCGCCTTCGCCCTGGCCTCGCACCTCATCCCGGCCGCCTCGGCCACCGGTTCGACGCCGCGGGTCGCGCCGGTCTTGCTCGCCCGGATGAGCCTCGTCGCGGCGGCGCCGGCCGGCCCGAGCTTCCTCCGGGTCACGGGGTGTGACGGGGCCTTCGGGTCCGCTCATCACGCACGCCCTCCCAGGCCCAGCCGGGGCCGGCGCGGGCCGCTGTCGTCGACCGTCTCGACTCGCGCCGCGTTGCTGTGCAGGTAGCAGCGCGCATACTGCTCAGGCGCCACCTGCGTCAGCGCCGGCTCGCTGCGCCGGCAGTGCTCCATGACGTACGGACAGCGCTCGGCGAAGCGGCACCCGGTCACCGGCGCTCGCGGATCCGGCAGCGTACCGGGAATCGCCTGCAGCAGGTTGCGGCTCCCGTCGCGGCCGTACTTGGGTTGGGTCAGGGTGGGCACCGACGCCAGCAGGCCCTGGGTGTAAGGGTGTGCCGGGGCGACGAACAGGTCGCGCACCGGCCCCGTCTCCACCACCACGCCGGCGTACATCACCGCCACCCGGTCGGCGAAGCCCGCGATCACCGCCAGGTCGTGGGTGATGAAGATGATGGAGGAGCCGAACTGCTCCTTGAGGGTGCCCATGAGCTGCAGGATCTGCGCCTGGATGGTCACGTCCAACGCGGTGGTGGGCTCGTCGGCAATCAGTACCGCCGGCCGGCACGCCAGCGCCATGGCGATCATCACCCGCTGGCGCAGGCCGCCGCTGAGCTGGAACGGAAACTCGCGCACCCGCTGCTCGTGGTCGGGCACCCCAACCGAGCCCAGCAGGCGCGCCGCCTCGGCGTACGCCTCGCGCCTGCCGAGGCCGCGGTGCAGCCGCAGCACTTCGGCGATCTGGTAGCCGATGCTGAACACCGGGTTGAGCGAGGTCATCGGCTCCTGGAAGATCATCGAGATGCGGTTGCCGCGGATGCGGCGCATCGCCTCCTCGTCCAAGCCCAGCAGATCGCGCTGCTCCAGGCGGATGCTGCCACTGGCGATGGCGCCGGGCGGGCTGGGGACGAGCCGCATTACCGCCAGCGAGGTGACCGACTTGCCGCACCCCGACTCGCCGACGATGCCCAGCGTCTCGCGCCGCCCCACGGCGAGGTCCACCCCGTCCACCGCCCGCACCGTGTGATCGTGCCCATGCACGCCGTGCATATGGAACTGCACCCGCAGATCCTCGATCTCCAGCAGCGCGTCCGCTACCGGGGGCCGGTCGTCCGCCTGCCGGCTCAACTCCGGGGGCAACCGCGACAGTCTCAATGCCGGCTCCTCGGATCGACCGCGTCGCGCACGCCGTCGCCGACGAAGTTCCACGCCATGATGGCCAGGAAGATGCAGACGCCCGGCAACAGGATCCACGGAAAATCCTGAAACACGCGGTAGCTGCGCGACGCCGACAGCATCAGCCCCCAGCTCGACTGCGGTTCGGTGATGCCCAGACCCAGAAAGCTGAGCGCCGACTCGCCCAGGATGAAGCCGGGGATGGTCAGGGAGACCTGGACAATCACGAACGACAGCGTGTTGGGCAGCACGTGGCGGCGGATGATCTTGAACGGCCCCAGGCCGAGCGCGCGGGCGCTCAGCACGTAGTCCTCCGAGCGCAGCGACAGCACCATGCCGCGCACGATGCGCGCCAGCGAGCCCCAGAGCACGAACGACACGATCAGGATGATCAGGAAGTAGACCTGCACGCTGTTGAGGGTGGGCGGGAAGGTGCCGCGCAGCGCCAGCAGCAGATAGAACGCCGGGAACGACAGCAGCACCTCGGTAATGCGCATCAGCAGGTTGTCGACGGCGCCGCCGAAGTAGCCCGCGGCGCCGCCGATCAGCAGTCCCATCACCAGCGTGATCGCGGCGCCGACCAGGCCCACGGTCAGCGACACGCGCGCGCCGTGCAGCAGGCGCGAGGCCAGGTCGCGCCCGGCGTGGTCGGTGCCGAGCGGAAAGAAGCCGCCCGTGGGCGACGCAAGCAGGTGTCTGCGCGCCGTGAACAGCCCCAGGACCCGGTACGGGACGGCGCGCGCGAACAGCCCCACGAAGTTCTTGTTGCCCTTGGCGACGATCAACTCCAGGGTCTCGGGCGAAGCGCCGGCCTGGCGCAGCCGCACGCGCAGGTGCAGATCGCGCCGCGGGTCGCGCTCGATCTGGTCGAGCAGCGCCTGCAACTCGCCGAGCCGCGGATCCGAGTCAGCCAGCCGATAGTGGCGCTGCACGGCCGCCAGCGACGCGCGGCTCCTGGCCGCCGTATCCTCCTGCATGGCCAGCGAGCGCAGTTCGGCGCGCCCGGCGGCCCGTTCCTGCGATACCACCCGCACGGTGTGCCGCGGCACCCGCCCGTAGGTGCGCAGCGCCTGGTTGACGATGTGCATCTCGTACACGAACGGGCGCACTACCAGTTGGCCGCCGTCCAGGTAGCTGAAGCGCACCCCGGTCGGCGGCTGATACGACTTGGTCTTGTCGGTCCACAGCATGGTGGCCGGGGACAGCGGATCGGCGAACAGGGCCAGCGCGTACAGCACGATCAGCACAATGCCGCCGATGCGGCCCAGCCGGTGCTTCTTGAACCGCCGCCAGTACACCTCCAGCAGCGAATCGGTGTGCTCCCGCGCCGCGGAGCCACGGTGCCGGCTCATGTCACCCGGATCCTCGGATCGGTGATCGCCAGCAGGATGTCGGCCAGCAGATTGCCGATCATCAGCAGCGCCACACCGTACACCACGCTGCCCGACACCAGGTACGGGTCCTGGTTGAGCAGCGCTGCCAGGATCAGCTTGCCCAGCCCCGGCCAGCCGGTGACGATCTCCACCAGGGCCGCGCCGCTCAGGATCTCGCCGATGTTGAAGCCCAGGATGGTGATCATCGGGTTGACCGCGTTGCGTAGCGCGTGCTTGAGCAGCACCACGCGCTCGGCCAGCCCCTTGGCGCGCGCGGTGGTCGTGTACTGCTGGCCCAGCACCTCCAGCATGTTGGCGCGCATGATGCGCGTCAGCCCCGCGGTGATGGCGGTGGAGATCACCAGCGCCGGCACCACCAAATGCTTGGCCAGATCCCAGGTCTTGCCCAGGGCGCTCAGTTCGCCGTGGTCGATCGAGGTCATGCCGCCGATCGGCAGCCAGCTCCCGGTGGAGGCGATCAGGAACAACAGCAGTGACGCCAGGAAGAAGTTGGGAATCGACAGGCCGAAGAACGCCAGGACCGCGATCGACTGGTCCTGCCACCGGTACTGGCGGGCGGCGGCAATCACCCCGGCCGGCACCGAAAACCCCCACGCCAGCAGCAGCGACACCACCGCCAGCAGCAGGGTGTTGGCGGCGCGCTGCGAGACCAGCGTGAATACCGGTGCCTTGAAGGTCTGCGAGAAGCCGAGGTCGCCGTGGGCGGCGTTCCACAGGTAGCGCCCGAACTGCACGTACCAGGGCTGGTCGAGGCCGAAGTTGGCGCGGAACCGCTCCAGATCCTCGGCGCGGATGTCCGGGTTGAGCGCGTACTGGGTGTAGGCGTCCCCCGGCGCGAGCTGGATCAGCCAGAAGGCGATGGCCAGGGCCACGACCAGGATCGGCACGGTATTGAGCAACCGGCGAATGATCAGTCGCAGCAGCGACAGGCTCATGTTCTTTTTTCGAGAGTCCGGGAACGTGCTCCCGGACTCCCCCCCGTGAGTCGGCTTACTTTACGTAGAGCCGGTCGGCGATGCCCCTGATGCCGTAGCCGTTGAGCGGGTGCGGCTTGATATTGCCGACCGTGTTGCGGTAGGCGTGCATCACCGCCGGGGCAAAGGTGTAGGCCCAGGGCACCTCGTCGATCCACAACTCCTGCAGCGTGCGGAAGCCGCGGATGCGCTGCTCCTCGTCGGTGGTCAGGTTGGCCTCGTCCCAGGCGGCGTCCACGGCCGCCTCCCAGTCGCGGCGCGGCGCCTCCTGGTTGGGCTCGATCATGTGCAGGGAGCCGCGCGACGGATATACGTTGGCGCCCCCCACCGGATCGACCGAGCCGGTCAGGCCGATCAGGATCATCTGCCAGTCATAGGACGAGACCAGCCGCGTGACCAGCTCGTTGAACGCCTCCGGCTTGAAGGTCACGTCGACGCCGGCCGCGTTCGCCTCCTGGCTGAACAGCTCGCCGATCTGCTCGCGCACGTCGTTGCCGGAGTTGGTGTTCAGGATCAGCTCGATCTTGTTGCCGTCCGGATCCTCGCGCACGCCGTCGCCGTCGCGGTCGACGTAGTCGATCGAGTCGAGCAGCTCCTTGGCGCGTTCCGGGTCGTACTTGAAGGCGGCATCGGCGGCGCCCTGCCAGTAGTAGGGGGACACCGTCCACACGAACGAGTACTGCGGGTAGCCGAAGCCGAAGGCAATGTTGTTGATGATGGTCTGGCGGTCGATCAGGTGCGCCATTGCCTGCCGGAACGTCTTGTTGGACAGCCAAGTGAGCGCCGGCGGCTCGATGCCACCGTCCTCGTCGCCCTCGATCGGGTTCTGGTTGAAGGTGATGAACTGGGTGCTGGAGGCGGGGCCGACATTGTAGATCAGGAAGTTGTCGGATTCCTGCTTGTCGACCAGGACGCCGTAGTCCTCGCCGCGCAGCCCCCAGGCATCGGTTTCGCCGGCCACGAAGCGCGCCAGGCCGGTGTCCTGATCCTCGACGAACTCGATCACGAACTCGTCCAGGTAGGGCAGCTGCTGGCCCCACTCGTCCTGCTCGTAGTAGTTCGGGTTGGGCGTCATCACCACCCGCTGGCTGGGCACGTAGTCGGCGATCAGGAACGGACCGTTGCCGACGATGGTGCTCACGTCGGTGTCCACCCCCCAGAACGAGTTCACCGCGGCGGCGCCCTCCGCCTCGATCAGCGGCTCGAAGATGTGACGCGGCATCGGCCCGATGGAGGCGATCTCGAAGATGCCGGCGTACACCGATGGCAGCACGATGCGGTAGGTCAGATCGTCGATCAGCTCGAACTCCGCAAACTCGTCGCCCACTACCAGAGCGTCGCGGGTGCTGGTCTCCACCTCTTCATTCTTGTAGATCTCGTTAACGCTCCACACGATTTCGTCGGCGGTGATCGGGTCGCCGTCGGACCAGGTCAGGCCGCTGCGCAGGTAGAGGGTGATCGTCTTCTGGTCCTCGGAGATCTCCCAGCGTTCGGCCAGGGCCGGCTCCCACTCCAGGGTGAGCTGGCTGCGCCGCACGACGCCGGCAAACAGGCGGTCGGTGATGTCGGTCGTCGACGTCTCCTTGGCCACCACCGGGTTGAAGGTCTTGGCGTCGGAGATGTTGGTTACCACGAACCGGCCGCCGTGGCGGCCGCGCTCCCACGCGGAGTGATCGACCGGCTCCAGCAGGTCGACCGGGTTCATCTCCTCCGCTGCGGCCAACGGTTCAATCTCCACCTCGGGACCCGCCCATGCGCCGATGGCAACGGCTCCGGCGATCAGAACGGCAAGAATTTTCTTCATGGCAACCTCCAACGAACGTGAGTATTCCCAACATCCTACCGTATGCATGGTGCGCTGTCTGCTTTTTCGAAACAGCGCGTCATTGACGTAGCTGCCGGGACAGGTGCCATCGCCGCATGAGCACATCGGCCAGGGACCTGGTCATCGGCGCGGCAGCGTGTGTGGTGCTTGCTATTTCTTTGTCCGTATCGAACTGGTCGAACTGGTGTTCGATTGGACCCGGCCGCATGAGGGCTGAGATCTCGACGAGATCCTCGCTGGCGTACCGGCGCTGGCCGTGGTCGCGGCCTGGTTCGCCGTGCGCCGGCGCCGCGACGCGGTGCAACTGCACGTCCGCCTGGAGCACACCGTAGCACGGCTCCACGAGGAGATTCAGCGGCGGGCACCGTCGCCGGCGGGCTCGCGCACGAGCTGAACGACATCCTGCAACCGATCGTGACCCTGTCGCAGCTGCACGCCGACCGGCCCGGCACCCCCGAACAGGTGCGTACCGGCATGCAGCATATCCACGAGGCCGCCGAACGGGACGCGACCTCGTCAGGCATTCGCTGTCCTTCACCACCGGCGGCATCCGCGACACCGAGGAGGTCGTACCGGCCCGCTGGCTGGCCGGCTTCGTGGCGCGGGCACGGCACGGTCTGACGGTGGGGGACTACTTCCGCATTACGGTGTCCGACGAAGGCACCGGCATGGCCGGTGAAGTGCAGCGCCACGTGTTCGATCCGTTTTTCACCACCAAGGGCGGCGCCGACGGAACCGGGCCGGGGCTCGCCGTCCGCCTATCCGCTGTCCAAGAGCGCGCGCCGCTTTCGCAGCCGCACCGTGTACGTGTGGATCATCTTCTTCACCATGCTGTTCTCCGCTGGACTCGATCTGGGCGCTGGTGCTGCCGCCGCCGTTCGGGGTGCCGGTGTTCAACGTCCTCGGCCGAGCTGGAGGAGGCGGCGTTCATGGACGGGGCCAGCCATTGGACCATCCTGGGGCGGATCTACATCCCCACCTCGATGGCGGCGCTGGCCACGCTGACGCTGTTCGTGGCGGTGCGCCACTGGAATTCCTGGTTCGACGGCATGATATTCATGAATACGCCGCAGAACTACCCGATGCAGACCTTCCTGCGCAGCATCGTGATCCTGTCCGCCACCTCGATGCGCAAGAGCCTGACCATCGCCGAGGTGCAGGAGTTGGCGCACATCTCCGAGCGCACCGTGAAGTCGGCGCAGATCTTCATCGGCGCACTGCCGATCCTGGTGGTGTACCCCTACCTGCAGCGCTACTTCGTCAAGGGCATGGTGCTCGGCAGCCTGAAAGGCTGACTCCTCAGTGCTGGATAGGGACCAGTACGGGTACTCTGCCGTCTCACGATATCACCGAAATTACGAAGACACCCGAATCGCGCGCTTGGTGCTTATCGAGTTACCAGGACTCATATTCGTTTAAATATAGCGTCCGAGATTCGCGGCCGGTGGCTTCCATTCCTTCGATTTCCTCAATACAGTGAAACTTGTAACGTCCTCCTACCCTTAGACCGTTCAAACTGGGTCCGTTATCCTTGATCTTGCCGGAACGGACTCCGTCTTCCGTGAGCAATCCCCAGGAACCTCCACGGCGATCAACTCTTTCAAATTCGCCAATAAGCGTCACTGGTTCGCTGCCCAAGTTTGATACCCCAGAGAGAACCTCTACCAACAAAACAGCCTCTGATTTCGACACTGCTCTGTAGTTTGCCTTGAGGGAGAAAGGCTGTGCCCAAGAATACCGGAGACCGATATTGTGCTGAACAAGGAAGTTCAGGAAGCGGAGATATGAACCTGCCAGGTGACCACGATGTTCCTTTAGTGTGGCAAGCGTCTCTTGTGGGCTATCTGTATGCTCGAATAGCATGTCCATTCTCTGTAGAGTCGAGGAGAGGCGCGCCAAGCGGTAGGTGAAGGGAGTAGCTGTTACCGGCGGCTTTCGCACAAGCCGGTGCCTCAGTCTTCACCATAGCCACGTTTCCTCTCCCCGCTCATCGAACCGGGCGTGCGGTTTTCCCGCACCCGGCTCTCGGACGAGATCATGCCTTCGCCCACGGCAGGCTCGCCGTTCGCTGCGCAAGGCGGGCGAGGCCCATGTCATTCCATAGGCGCTCATCCGAGAAGCGCACGTACTTCCCGGCCCGTACCTTGTGCTTGCGGCAGAGCCACTGGCGCAGCCGCCTGATCGCATGCGCGTCGACCGCCGCGTAGGCCGGACTGACTTGCCCCAGCTGGAAGTAGTTCGCCCACCCGTATAGAACTCGGTTCAGGCGCCCTACTACCGTTTTAGGGTTCAGCAGCCCATACCTCGCTTCGGTCAACTCGCTGATCCTGCGGCACACGCTCACTACACTGTCCCGGCTCGGGCGCGTGCCGATGTAGGCCCGTCCCGTGTCCCGGCGGTAGTTGCGGCCGATGCGGTACCCGAGGAACTCCAACGGCTCCTCAGGTGCTCGCATGCAGCGGGTCTTCGTCGCGTTGATCGGCACTCGCATCCGTTCCATCATGCCCTCGACAACGCCCCGCATCGTTTCCGCTGGGGCCTTGCCGCAGACCACGAAGTCGTCCGCGTAATTCACGATCTCCGCACCAAAGCGCCGGGCATAGCCCAGCACCTTCCAGCCCAATATGAAACGGCGCATGTAGATATTGCTGAACAACGGTGAGATCGGTGCGCCTTGCGGCGTCCCCTTCCTCTCCCGACGCGCTCGATTCGTGCGGCGCTTGCCACCCGTGCCGTCGTCCTCTTCCACCGGCATTTCCAGCCACGCTTTGATCCAGCCCAACAGCCGTCCGTCGCTTACGCGGCGGGCCACGCTCTGCACCAGTTCAGCGTGCGGTATCTCCCCGAAGTAATTGGACATATCCGCGTCAACCACCTCCCGGTGGCCCGTGTTCAGCAGCCGATGCACGCGCTTGACTGCGTCTTGCGCGCTTCGGCCCTCCCGATAGGCGTACTGCTCCGGTTCCAGGTCCGCTTCAAAGATCGGCGTCAACACTAGCAACGCCGCCGTCTGCGCTACCCGGTCCCGAACGCATGGTATGCCCAGCGGTCGCACCTTCCCTGCCTGCTTCTTTGGGATCAGCACTTGCCGCACCGCGCCCGGTCGATAAGTGCCTTCCTTCAAGTCCCTCGCCAGTTCCCCAAGCCACCGCTCTATTCCCCTCTGCTCGATGTGCTGCACCGTTTCGCCGTCCACTCCGGCGGCTCCGCCGTTCCGGCGTACCGCCCGCCAGGCTGCGTCCAATACGTCCGCTCGCCACACCTTGTCGCTCAACGAATAGAATCGAAAGTCTGGGAATCCCTTCGCTTTCGCATGTAGTGTTGTCTGAAGTTTCCGAACGCTATCTGGAGCTGCTAGGCTTCCACCAGTCTCCATGTCCCTGCCTCCTTGTTGCACCCTTCTCGAACCAAGGCCCCTTCCCTCTGCCGGCGTTACCCGGCTTCTCCGGTACTACGGGCCTCTCCGCCACCCCGCCGGCCCAGGCTGGTCCTCGCGGATTCCCGGTTGGCGCGTGCGCGCCACCGTCGGGGCTTCCCGTGTTGCTGCTGTCTCCCTCTTGCACGCATGCCGCCGCCAATACCCCGGCGGAACCGGTCGGTGCTCGCGTCGCTCGCTTCCCGACCGCTGCCAGCCTTCCCCGTTTCAACGGCGGGTCGGCTTCCGCATTACCCGTTTCGAGGCCTGCTCGGCGTTCACTCTCGTTGCCGCCTGCGTGCTCGCTGAGTCGCCCATGGCGACCCTTTGTCATCGAAGTGCTTCAGTCCAGTTCGTTACCTCCTCGGACCGCTCCGACTGCTTCCGGCTGGAGCGACAGTTGCCGGGCGGGGTTCGCACCCGCTGGGACACAGCGCCTTTCCACGGCGCACGTAGAGCGCGGGCTAGCTCCCCGACACCGAACATATCAGGTTTCTGTGACGCTTCGAGCACCACGCGAAATGATCCCGCACAAGCTGGAATAACGACGTCCATCATGTGCGCTTCATCCGAGTATGACCTATTCCGGTTTCCAGTAGACAGACCTCGCAGAGATGCTCTGTAGGCGTGCCCTAATATAGTTTGAACATAATTCAACAATCCAGTGTATGTGCTCACTCCAATACGGTGTTCACCGTTAGCTTCCGGAAGGTTAGAGGTGACTTCAAGTACGAGATTATTTCTTCGCCGTGCTTCGTTGAGCGCGAGATCATCTGTAGGACTCTCATGCAATACAAAGCCTTCGTCCGGCAGCAACCCACTCTCGACAAGCGATCTGTGCTGCGGCTCAAGTGCCATGAGTTCGTGCAGCCCCGCGGGGGCCGGTGCGAAATACCATTCATCGTCGCTCGCACTAGCCAACAGCGTGCGCAAGTCGAGTGTCCCCGAACGGAATTGACGCAACCGCTCCGGAGAAACACCCACAACGAGGTAGCGATCGTGTTCGTCCAGCGATTCTACCATAACCGCCACATAGTGTCCCCCGATGGCGTCGCGAGCTTCAATAACTTGTGGGCCGTCGTAATAGTAGAGTGTATTGATAGCTGTGATGGTCTTCATGGTGTTTCCACGGTACAGCGACTTAGAATATCGAAATCCGCTAGTGGCCACCAAGTGTGATGGGAAGGCCTTCGGGTCTGTAGAACGCAACCGGCGCCGGCTTCCAACTTGAGTCGACAGAGAAAGCGACGGCGTAGACTGGGCAGCTTCGAAGCCCGTTCAGAATCCTCACGCTTGGTGTGAACAGACAGCCCGCGCGCTACGCACTCGGTGACACCGGGGAAATCGCGGGTCGGCTTTTCGGCGCGTTGCGATCTGAAGTCGTCATCGGTCGGAGGTCTGGTCCGCACCAAGCGAAATACCTCCCATGGTTCCGAGATCTCCTCTGCGCTGTCAGGCGGACATCCGTCCGGAAGCTGCTCTCGATAGTGCATCTACTGCAAAGGCTACGTAACTTCGCACGCTTGGGGCAACACGTGCTACCTTTGCGGCCCTTTGCGGCCCTTTGCGGCTGTACGTTGCACGCACAGCCATGCGCAACTGAACGAGTTAGGTGCTGCGCGCCTGCCTGCGCGAGCGGCGCACCATGCCCTACGCCGCCGCCGAAGCCGGCTTCGACTACCGCCCGCGCCCGCAGCCCACGACAAGGACCGCTGGCAGACGGCAAGTCCCTCGCTACCTCCGGTATCCCGCCGCCGAATTCCGCTTCGACTAGCTTCCAAGGCGTGTCGGCGCGCCGACACGCCCGGCACGCTCAGGCGGCGGCGACCCGCAGTTCGAGGGCAGCCAGACTGGCGAATTTCTCGATCCGGGGGAGGATATGGCCCACGCCCAGGGCGAAGTGGTGGGTGGGGCCCTCGCGGCACCAGGCGTCGATGAACTCGGCCGGGCCGAGGCTGAACTGCAGGCGGCTGTCGGTATTGCCGATCTGCAGCACCGGCCCCGGGATGCTGTCGCCCTGCGCGGCCACCAGCTTGAGGGCGCCGGCGCGGGTCTGGGTCATCGACAGCAGTGTCACGGGGCCGTGCCGCACCTGCGTCTCGACCCCGACGCCGGCGCCACGCTTGCCGTGGAATAGCTCCAGGCCGCGCAGCAGCGGCCGCTCCGAGGAGATGGCGAGATGGAACGGCCCGTCGTGGCCGGCCAGGATGAAGTTCTCGCGGAAGTCCATCGCCGTCACCTCCGAATAGCTGCCGCCGGCGCCGAAGGTGTCGACGATCTTCATCGCCTGGCAGTTCTTGAGGTCGCCCTCCCCGCTGCACGGCACGCCGCGCGAGGTCAACAATGAGCAGCCGAGCGCGAAACCGGCGGCGATGCGCTCGTACTCGTTGTGGTCCAACCCGCGGTAGTAGTAGGTCAACCCGTCGAGGGCGAATTCCGCCACCAGCCGGTCCAGGCCCACCGCCACCCGGTAGGCCCAGTCCAGCGCCTCGGGCGCCGGCCGCACGGCCAGCGGATCGGACGGCGAGTCCTCCGCCAGCTCGAAGATCGCCAGCGCTTCCTCCTCCTTGGCCCTGATCTCGCGTTCGGTCGCGGCGCGCACCAGCGCGGCCAGGTCGCACATCTCCACGATCTCGATGTGGGTGCCGAGCTGGCCCTGGTGCTGGGTGAAGTCGCTGTACAGGTCGAGCATGCCGGCGTAGGTGTGGCCCAGCACGCCCATGCGGCTGCGGCGCAGGGTGCGCTGCACGCCGGCCGCCTCGGTCCATTCCCGGATCTGCGCCCAGGCGCGCCGCGCCGGCTCCGCGCAGCCGGGTTCCTCGGCCAGCATGCCCGACACCACGTGGAAGTCGATGTCGCAGCGGCTGAACGCGCAACTGATTTCCGGCACGCAGCAGGCGCAGCAGTTGGCCAGCCACTCCCTGGTGTCGGTACGGGCGTAGTCCAGGGCGGCGCTCGGCTGCAGATTGAGCACCAGTACCGGCACCCGCGGGATCTGCACCGCCGGCAGCACCTGCGAACTGGTCGAGTAGGTGCCCACGTAACAGTACACCATGTCGACCTGACGGCGCTGGAACAGGTTGCCCGCCTCCACCGCGCCCGGCGCGGAGTCCACCAGCCCCGCCGACACCACCTCGGCCCACTGCCCGATGCGTTCCTCCACCGTGCGCTGGTAGCCCGCGAGTTGCTCCTTCAAGCCCGGAAACTGCGGCCAGTAGGCGGCCAGTCCGATCCCGAAGACCCCGATGCGCGGTCGCACCCCCCGATTCCGCTCCGTTACGGTCGTCACCCGTGTACCCCCTCCATATTCCGAGATCGACCATAGTAATTTCCTCGGAGAACATGAAGCCGGATGCCGTGTGCCGCCGACGCGGGATGGGCCGATTCGTCCCGACGCCCTGTCGTTCCCACGGCATGTGGACTACACTACGATCCAGGAAGTACCTGTGGAGAAGCGGCGATGCATACCACCAACGTGCGAGAACTGAAGAAGAAACCGGACGCCCTGCTGATGCATCTGGACAAGTCGTTGACCGAGACCGAGGCAGGCATGCGCCCGGCACTCGCGGCCAGTCTCTATAACGGCGGCAGCGTGTCACTCGGTAAGGCCGCGAAAATCAGCGGGCTTCCCTTGAGCGAGTTTATCTCCCATCTGGGCAGCCTGGGCATCGAGATCGTTCGCCGGGACGAGACCACGGTTCGCGAGACCAGCGACGTTTCCGCGTGGCTAGTGTCGCGGTCGTCGTCCAACGAATGGCCGAGTGCGGCTATCGGATTTCACCGCTGCTCTTGCAGCAAATGAAGGCGTAGACGAGTCCTGACTTCAGGTTCGCGACGCCCCGCGACCGCCAGAGACCGCGACCGCGCCGACCATCGTTACCGTTCTGGCTTTCCTGGCAGACGGTCTCAGGGACGCCGCCAACCCCTATCGATAGGCGAGCCGGGTTGTCGGGCAACAGGATCGGCGCCAGAAGCAAGTCTGGCCGGGAACTCCGCTCACCGCGGCGGTTCAGGCTCGGTGGCGAGGTCTGCGCGATCCGAGCTTCACCGGCTCTCGTCCTCGCCGTCCTTTCGTTCCTCTCGCTCGCGCTCCCGCAGCAAGGCGTCGACCGCACTGCCCGGTGTGCTCCGATACCGTACCCCACGGCCGCGCAGGTCCGCGGCAACCTCGGCCACGCTCTTCAGCACCCGGACTTCCAGCACGTGCTCGCGCTCCGTGAAGCTCCACGCGAGCCGCGTACCCGGCTCAATTCCCTCCGCGACGGCGACCACGGCCGGCACCGTGACCTGATTTTTACCCGTGACCTTGGAAATCATGGAAACATCATAGTTAAGGAGGATTAGTAGTCAAGTGAGCCTCCGAGTGACCGGTTGCTCCGGGTGGGAATGCGAAAAACGGCAACGGCAGATGATCAGGCCGCTACGATCTCACACCCGCCGCGCACCGAAAGCACCCGGACAGGCTGCGGCGCGCCGCCGCCCTGGAGCTGAGCGATGCGCGCGCCGGCGTCCATCAGTCCGTCCAAATGGTCCGACCGCTCCGCAAGTGCCAGCGTGACTGAGCGCGATAAGCGGCCCGTGCTGGAAAAATCTGTTGGCAAACCGGTGAAAACCGGTTGAAAACCGGTCGCAGGGGTTGACACACTTTTTTGCCTTCGTTGCTGGCCCCTGGTGCGCCTCGGGTCCCTGCAATGGTCTGCGCGCTACCGTTGACCGACCGCGTGCTGTTACCGGTGCCATAGTGAGCCGTCTGGGAGCTGCCGAAGCCCGGTCGAGGACTTGCAATAATCTGCTATCTCTCAACCGGGTGTATAATTACGGCATGATGAATGTGATTGAAAGCAGACCGTTCAGCGAGCTGGGCGATCAGCAGCTCCTCGACCAGACCAGGCGCCTGGCCGCCAATCAGCGCTGCCTCGAAGTGCACATCCTGGACCATCTCGACGAGATCGACCGGCGCGGTCTTGCGCTGCGGCGCGGGTTCTCGAGCCTGTTCGACTACGCCGTGCGGGAGCTGCGCTTCACCGACGCCGCCGCGCAGCGGCGCATCCAGGCGATGCGGCTGTGCCGGCGCCATGGGTGGGTGCGGGCCAGCCTGCAGAGCGGCGAGTTGAGTATGACCGCGGCGGGGCAGTTGGAGACCACCTTTGCCGGCGCCGAGCGGGCCGAGCGCCAGAGCCATACAGGGCATCGGAATGTCGGTCAGGGTCGCGGCCACGATCAGGACCACGACTGCGCTGGCGGAACCCGGCAGCTTGGGCTGCCGGCAGCGCCGGGCGAAGCAGATGAGCAAGGGGAGCGCGGGCACCGATCGGCGCCAGGGTTTGCATCGCCGGCCGGCGAGTGCTCCGGTGATGTGGCGGCAGCACGGAGCACGCCTGCGGTGCCGGTGGCGAGCCGCGCTGGTGCACAGGCCCCCGGCGCCGGGCATGCCGGCGCGTTGCTGCCGCGGCCGGAGTTGAACGGAAACGCGTCGCCGTTTCCAGCGCCCTCCTGCGCTTCCGTTGCTGCTTCCGGCGCCGGTGCCGGCCCCGCCGTGCCGTCATCGGACGAAGGCCCTGCTCCACAACTTCTGCCGCCGACGAATTTCTCGGCGTCGACGCCCGAGCCCGAGCCGGTCATGGCTCCAGCGGAGTCGCGGCACACCGCTCCGCGCGCGCCGGAACCACTCCGGGATGATCCGTTTGCGGAGCTGTCGCCCGGCACGGTGTCGGCGGCTCCGCTGCTGCATCCGCAACTCCAGCGCGAACTGATCGAGCAGGCCGCCGGCATGAGCACTCGCCAGGTCGCCCACCTGCTGGCCGCCGCCGCTCCCGAGGTGCTGCCACCGCGCGACACACTGCGCGCCGTGGCGCCCGACCGCTACACGTTGAAGGTGAGTATCGACCAGGAGTGCGAACAGGGACTGCGCCTGCTGAAGGATCTCATGTCGCACGTCGACCCGCGCATGTCGTGGGGCGACCTGGTGGCGCGCCTGGTGCGCGAGGCAGTGACCCGGCACGATCCGCGTGGCGGCGGTAGCGGGCAGAGGCGGCGGCGCAGCGCAGGCAGCGCAGGTGCATCACCGCGGCGCGCGCCGAAGGAGACACGTGCCGCCGGGCCGGCTCAGCGCGTAGACGAATCCTCGGGACGGGCGCCGAACCGGACACGTGCCGACATGGCGCCGGCGGTCCCGGCTCGGCGCACAGGCTGCGCTACTCCGGCGTCGCCGGGCAACACCGCCGCTACCGAAAGGCAGAACCCGATCGGGGTGCTGGCCAGCGCTGCTCCACCGAGTCAGTCGGCGCCCGCCGCGCCTTTGGATGGCGCCCGTGCAGGTGGCGTTCCATCGGGCGCGTCCGCCGCTGCTTCGGCGCCGCAGTCGGCGCCCGCGGTACTGTTGGATGGCGCCCGTGCAGGCGGCGTTCCATCGGGCGCGCCCGCCGCTACTTCGGCGCCGCAGTCGGCGCCCGCGGTACTGTTGGATGGCGCCCGTGCAGGCGGCGCTCCATCGGGCGCGGCCGCCGCTACTTCGGCGCCGCAGTCGGCGCCCGCGGCACGGTTGGATGGCGCCCGCGCAGGCGGCGCTCCATCGGGCGCGCCCGCCACTACTTCGGCGCCGCCGTCGGCGCCCGCGGCACGGTTGGATGGCGCCCGCGCAGGCGGCGTTCCATCGGGCGCGCCCGCCACTACTTCGGCGCCGAAGTTCGCGTCCGGCGCCTTGGCGGATGGCTCCCATGCCGGCACCGCCGTGCCGGGCTCGCCGGTCGCCACTTCAGCGCCGCAGCCGGCACTCGGCGGGTCCCCTGACGGCGGACCGAGCGGCGCGTCGGCTGGAGCAGCGGCGCACACGACCCGCGAACCTGTTCACAGCCGCCACCAATCCCCACCGCGGCGCCACATTCCCGCGGCGGTCCGGCGCCATATCTGGCAACGCGACGGTGGACGCTGCTGCTATCGCGAGCCGCTCTCCGGGCGGCGCTGCGCCTCTTCCCATCTGCTGCAGATCGACCACCTGTTGCCAGTCGCCCAGGGGGGTGGCCCGGAGCCGTCCAATCTCGAGTTGTTGTGCTTTGCTCATCACAGAATGCGCCACGGCTACGGTCCGGCTGCTCCGCCGGAGCCCCCAATGTAGCGCCTCCTCCGCGCTGCTGGCGCGCCGCTCGACTGCGCTGGCCGACAGCTTGCAGGTGGCCCGGCGGGGATACACTTCGCAGCCCCGCGAGCCGACCGTGCATCTTCGCTACCGCCTCTGCAGACCCGGGCCGGTCGCTGTCGATGCGCTCACGCACGGCGTTGTCGTGGTCTCCCGCCTACGATTGCCTGCCGCTTCCGGCGTTCGCACCCGTTGCTCCGCGCGGGTTTGACGGCTGCCGCGCGAGTCGTTACAACCATACTCATGGCTTGTCTTTCCGACGTTGAGGTACAATCGTTTCGCGACAACGGCTCGCTGGTGCTGTCCGGCTGCCTCGGGGACCGGGAACTGGCGGCGATGCGCGCCGACATGGACCGGGTAGCCGGAGAGGCACATCCGGACGCGCCCGACTACTTGTACGGTGCCGGGCACCTGGACGGGTCGCGGGTGCTGCGCCGCATCCAGTACGTGGTCGACAAGTCGCCGGCCGCGCGCGCCATGATGGGCCACCCGCGCGTGCTCGCCGCCGTGGAGCAAATCGCCGGGCCCGACCTGTTCCCGACCCAGGACGCCATGGTGCTGAAGATGCCGGGCCAGGGCATCGCCGTGCCGTGGCACCGCGACCGCGCCAGCACCGACGATTACCCGGTCGAACCGCCGGTGTTCATCGCCGACTTCTACCTCGACGACGCCGACCTGGACACCTGCATCTGGGTGGTGCCGGGCAGCCACCGCTGGTCCGACGCACGCACCGCGGCGGCGGTCGCCGAGCGCAACCAGGACGGCTTCTCGACGCGCGGCGCCGAGCCGATGCCGCTGCGCGCCGGCGACGTGCTGTTCCACAACGTGCGCCTGCTGCACGGCTCGCTCCCCAACGCGTCCGCCAAGCTGCGCCGCGTGGTCTACTACACCTTCCACACCGTGCACATCGAGTGGGAGCACGGCCCGTTCAACCACGAGTACATTACCGCCAAGCAGAAGGTGCTGCGCGCCTGCCTGCGCGAGCGGCGCACCATGCCCTACGCCGCCGCCGAAGCCGGCTTCGACTACCGGCCGCCGACGGCCCACGACAAGGGCCCTCTGGCCGAAGGCGAGACGCCCGCCACCTTCCGCTACCCCGCCGCCGAATACCAGATCGCTTAGCCCGCACCGGCGCTGCTCGCGCCCCTATCCTGGACCCACGGCGTCCGCAGCAAGGAGATGAAGCATCGCGCCGCGGGCCGCCGACCACGCCCCTGTTCACCGCGTGGACATCCACTTCACCGTTGACGCGCAGTCCCTCATCTCATCCACAACACTTGACAAAATCTCAACAGAAGATCATCGGCGCATGAAGGTATGCCGTCGCTGCCTGCTGACCTGCTTAGAGTGGAAAGCGAACCATGAACTCGGACGACTGCTGGCCGACACGCTCAATGATCAGATTCGATCTACTGATCAACGCTATCGCTGGCAGGTGACAGCGACGCTCACGACAACGACGCAGAGATGCGGCCTCCGATCATCACCGGACGTCGGAGGGCGGGCCAAGCCAAGGGTTGGCACAGTTAGCATAAATGTGCCACTTGTACCATTTGACACATGGTTCCTCGGACCGATACGATCCGATCTGATGGCGGTGGCGGGATCAGGGTACCGAAAAAGGGTTACGACACTCGGAGCGTATACCGTAGCAGAGGCGGCGCGCTACGTCAAGGCCCCGCCAGCTACTGTACGCGCGTGGTTTTTAGGAACCGCTACTGGGCATGGCCCGTTTAGGCCACTTCTCAAAATAGACGACCCCAAGAACAGGATGTTGTCGTTTCGGAACTTGGTCGAGCTTCATAGCCTGAACGCAATCCGCAGGAAGCATCGGATCACATTTAGTCGCGCCAAGAGGGCTATGAATGAGCTATCGAGTTACTATAACTCAGAGCACCCATTCGCGGACCATGATTTATTTGCCGGTGGAGCAGAGCTATTTTCCCGCGTATACGGGACTCTTACCGGTATCAGCGATGGAATCGGTCAAACTTATCTTGAGGAAGTGCTCCGCCCGACACTGGATAGGATCGAGAGGGGCGTGAGCGGAGAAGCCAGCAAACTCTACCCTCTCCCCTATAGCGGCGCATGCCCCTCTGCTCCGATGATTATAGAAATAAACCCGTCTGTTCAGTTCGGCCTTCCGTGCCTCTCTGAAACTGGTATTCCAACGTGGATAATACATGGTCGCAACAGGGATGGGGACTCTGTTGAGTGCCTAGCAGATGACTATAATATCTCTACCGAGCAGGTACAGCAAGCAATCACGTACGAAAAATGTCTTCGACCAGCGGCATAAGGACACTCCATTTTTACTTTTTTCGTGGACCGCTGTCTAGGCACCGGAGCGGTACCTAGACAGTTAGAGGCTCAGGGGTATGAAGTAAAATGTCATGAGAGTATGTTCCCACCTAAAGAGCGTGATGATACAAATTGGCTTTCGTTGGTCGGAGAAAATAATTGGCCGGCTTTGAGCGCGGACAAAGGAATTAAGCGAAAGCAAATAGAGAGGGACGCTCTAATAGAGTTTCGAGTTCGTTACTTTGTATTCCGAAATACCCTGCTTGATCATGAGGCGTCTGATTTCGGACCGCTAAAGATCGCTACAACTCAATCACATCAGATCCAGACCGTGCTCGCGTATTTGCTCAAGGTCGCCGCGAGCGACCACGAGGCGATCCTGAAAGAGCCGCGAGCCATCAGGGAGTTGCTGGCGACTCAGGCCAACGAGAGTAATCGACGTTCGGATTGAGCAGCCCGTGCGCAAGCAAGCACGCCCGCAGGCGCTTGATCTACCTGGAAGAGTGCGGGGGGGTACAGGGGGGAGTCGTTGCGCGCTCTTTTCAGATTCTGTCACAGGCACAAGTCCTCCGGAAACGACCTCCATGACGCGCTATCGGGACCCGGTCCTCCGATGCGTATTCTTGCCCAACAGGTCACGAATGTCGGCGTGACTCCGCGCGACGCGCTTCCATTCTAAACTCGTTCTGTAGATTGATAGCAGATCGACATGTGCATCGTCCTTAACGCGACTCTCAATTGCTCCGACCACGAACGAAACTGTGGTCCTAGCAGCCTCGACACCAGGATTGGCCCTACCCACTCCGCTCCTTTCAACAGTCCGAAAGCCATCAATCCAGCTACCGCCGCCATTATCAGTTTCGGGACAACACTGACTACGATCGCGAATCCCTGCCCACTCGTAGAGTCGATACGCCAACCAATGAGTGGTGCAACCAGCGGGGCAGCAACGGGGACGAGCCAATCCTTCCAGATGCTTCGTAGCATGATCCAAAACCATACCACACCCGAGCATGTACTGGTCTGCCGCAGATGGAACGTCCCGGCAGAGGGCGAGCTCCTGGATGGAAACGTGCGTATGGTACGCCGCCCAGGTGCGGGGTTTCCATTGAGGGAGAGTCGCCAGAGAGACTCCGACCCCAGCACCTCTCGTACCTTGCCCAAGGGATGGCCACGAAGATCCGACGCAGCTCGGTCATCAAGAAAGGAGGCGTAGAGATCATACATACCGTCCATAAACCTAAAGACCCGGGCGGCCCCTTCATAATCAAATGAAAACTCTAAGCGAGGAATAACACCAGACGCGCCCGGAGCGCTCTCGATCAGACATGCGGTTACCTCCGCGATCTTTGATCGGGCATCATCACCCGGCACCGAACCTGGAGTCGGACCCAGGATCCACCCGCCGGTTCACCTCACATGGACTATGAACACCAACCGTAGCCCGGCGACACCGAGCGGGTGCCTGCGGCGAGCGGCTTCGGTTCGACCCGTCCGGGCGCCCGTGGCACGTTTGCATCGGCCGACCGGGCGGGGGACCGCAGGGGCAGGGTTTGACGGCGGCCCTGCGAGTCGTTACAACGATACTCATGGCTTGTCTTTCCGACGTTGAGGTACAATCGTTTCGCGACAGCGGCTCGCTGGTGCTGTCCGGCTGCCTCGGGGACGGGGAACTGGCGGCGATGCGCGCCGACATGGACCGGGTGGCCGGAGAGGCACATCCGGACGCGCCCGACTACTTGTACGGTGCCGGGCACCTGGACGGCTCGCAGGTGCTGCGCCGCATCCAGTACGTGGTCGACAAGTCGCAGGCCGCGCGCGCCATGATGGGGCACCCGCGCGTGCTCGCCGCCGTGGAGCAAATCGCCGGGCCCGACCTGTTCCCGACCCAGGACGCCATGGTGCTGAAGATGCCGGGCCAGGGCATCGCCGTGCCGTGGCACCGCGACCGCGCCAGCACCGACGATTACCCGGTCGAACCGCCGGTGTTCATCGCCGACTTCTACCTCGACGACGCCGACCTGGACACCTGCATATGGGTGGTGCCGGGCAGCCACCGCTGGTCCGACGCACGCACCGCGGCGGCGATCGCCGAGCGCAACCGGGACGGCTTCTCGACGCGCGGCGCCGAGCCAATGCCGTTGCGCGCCGGCGACGTGCTGTTCCACAACGTCCGCCTGCTGCACGGCTCGCTCCCCAACGCGTCCGCCAAGCTGCGCCGCGTGGTCTACTACACCTTCCACACCGTGCACATCGAGTGGGAGCACGGCCCGTTCAACCACGAGTACATTATCGCCAAGCAGAAGGTGCTGCGCGCCTGCCTGCGCGAGCGCCGCACCATGCCCTACGCCGCCGCCGAAACCGGCTTCGACTACCGGCCGCCGGCGGCCCACGACAAGGGCCCTCTGGCCGCCGACGAGACCCCCGCCACCTTCCGCTACCCCGCCGCCGAATACCAGATCGCTTAGCCCGCCACGGAACGAACCGGACGCCCTGCCGATGCATCTGGACAAGTCGTTGACCGAGACCGAGGCAGGCATGCGCCCGGCCCTCGCGGCCAGTCTCTATAACGGCGGCAGCGTGTCACTGGGCAAGGCCGCGAGAATCAGCGGGCTTTCCGTGAGCGAGTTCGTCGCGCACCTGAGCAGCCTGGGCATCGAGATCGTTCGCCAGGACGAGACCACCGACAGCGAGACCAGCGACGTTTCTTTTTTGCAGCAACTGAAAGCGTAGACGAGTCCGGACTCTACCCTGTTACCGCAAGCACGGCGCTGCGCTTGCCACCTCCGCGCTCGTCCTGTCATCATCGTGGCATCCGCTGGAGGTGATCCATGAGAACAAGGTTGTTTATGCTATTCGGTATCGGCTTGTGCACCGTTGGCAGTCTGCCCGTGCTGGCCACGGGGGAAGTGGAGGCGGCGGCAACGGCCGCCGGCGCCCTGCGGGCCGGCACTGCCGTGGACGGCGAACCGTGGGTCGATTTCATTTTCGCGACGCCGGCCGAGTACACGCGCCGCACCGGCAACAGCATCACGCAGTACGGCGAGTCGCCGATGCTTGCCGGGCTGGTGCAACAGGGCGCGCTGCCGCCGGTCGGGGAGCGCCTGCCCGACGAGCCCCTGGTGCTGCGGCCCATTGACGAGATCGGCCACTACGGCGGCACCATCCGCGCGCTCACGCCCAGCGGACCCGGCTACGACGAAGACCGGCGGCTGCTGATCTGGCCGCCCGACGGCAGCGAGTTTCATCCCAACATGATCAAGGGCTGGCAGCAGGCGGCCGACGACCGCGGCATCACGCTGTACCTGCGCAGCGGCATGAAGTGGTCCGACGGCGAAGACTTCGGCGCCGACGACTTCCAGTTCTGGTGGCAGGACATCCAGAACAACGAGCTGATCACCCCCGAGGTGCCGTCGGCGTTTCGCCCCGGCGGCGAGCCGGCCACCCTGACCGTCGTAGACCCCTTCGAGGTGCGCTTCAACTTCGCCGTGCCGGTGCCCAACGCCATCGAATTCTGGCATCAGTCGCGGCCGTGGGCGCCACGCCACTACCTGGAGCAGTACCACATCGACTACAACGCCGACGTCGAGGCGAACGCCAAGGCGGAGGGCTTCGACTCCTGGGTGCTGGCGTTCCAGTTCCACGGCGTGTGGTCCACCAGGCACGACTACAAGTACAATGTTCCGCTAGCGCCAGTGGTAGATCCGTTCGTGCTGGAGCAGACCGGCACCGAGGCGTTCGTGTGGACCCGCAACCCGTTCTACCACGTCATCGACACGGCCGGAAATCAGCTTCCCTACATCGACAAGATCCGCCAGCAGGTGGTCGAGTCCGGAGACCTCATTCCCCTCAAGGCAATGAACGGAGAAGTGGACTTCCAGCGGACCCAGCTGAGTTTCGGCGACTTCCCGATCTACAAGCAGAATGAAGCGAGCGGCGGCTACCAGACCTACCTGTTCGAGAACAACGGCAGCTCGTTCGCGCTCGGGTTCGCGCTCAACTACACCCACCAGGATGCGGTCCTGCGGGAGATCTTCAATGACATTCGATTCCGGCAGGCGCTGTCGCTGGCAATCGATCGCGACGACATCGGCGAGACCCTGTTCCATGGCCAGACCAAGCCGTTCACGGCGCCGGTGCGACCCGAGTGGCCCGGCTACGAGGACTGGATGGGCAGCTACTTCGCCGAGCACGACGTGGACCGGGCCAATGCGCTGCTCGACGAGATGGGTCTGGAGTGGGACGCGGACCGGCAGTGGCGGCTGCGCTCCGACGGCAAAGCGGTGCAGATTCTGGGCGAGCATCCGATTACCTGGATTGCGTACGTGGAGCCGCTGCTCGACCTGGTGCGCGGATACTGGGCACAGATCGGGGTGCGCTTCGAGCCGCGGCTCATTGCGGTGCCGCTGTGGCAGACGCGCGGCGCCGCCAACGAGCTGGACGTCGGCATCTGGCCGAGCGACGGCGGCACGGTGACCCGGGCGAGGGGCAACACCCCGATCAGGCTGATCCCGCCGTACCACAACTACCCCAACAGCATGATGTCCTCCGGTCCGTGGCGCGAGTGGATCGAGAGCGGCGGCGCCAACGGCGAACAGCCGCCCGCGGATGTGCTGCGCACCTACGAGGTGATGCTGGAGTGGATGGTGGCGCCGCGCGGCAGTGCGGCGTACGAGAAGTTGGCCAACGAGATGATCCGGCTGAACGTCGAAAACCTGCGCTTCTTCGGCACCGTGAGCAGTCCCCCGATCGTGCGCATCGTCAACGACCGCATCGGCAACATGCGCGGCGAGCCCGGCTGGGTATACGGCCTGCGCCGCGACCGCGACTACCTCAACGAGACCTGGTACATAAAGAGGTAGCGTCGGCGGGATCGCCATCCGGCCCCGCCCGTTGCCGTAGTCACCGCGGCGGACAGGTTCATGAGCTCATACGTCATTCGTCGAGGCGCGTACATGATCCTCATGCTGTGGCTGATCAGCATCGTCAGCTTCGCCGTCATCCAGCTCCCGCCGGGCGATTTCGTTACCTCGTACGCGCACAAGCTGCAACAGGATGGCGATGACGTAAGCCTGCTCGTGCTGGCGGCGCTGCGCGACCGGTACGGTCTCGACAAGCCGGTGTACGTGCAGTACGTGAAGTGGATCGGCAAGTTCCTGCGCGGCGACCTGGGCTACTCCTACCAGCACAGCAGGCCGGTCACGGAAGTGATCGGCGAACGCCTCGCGCTCACCGTCGTGATCACCCTCACCACCCTTCTCATGACCTATCTGATCGCCATCCCGATCGGCATCTATTCGGCCACGCATCAATACTCGCCCGCCGACTACGCACTGACCGTGGTCGGATTCGTCGGTCTCGCCACCCCCAACTTCCTGCTGGCGCTCATCCTCATGTTCATCCTGCTCAACCTGGGTATGAGCGCGGGCGGGCTGTTCTCGCCGGAGTTCGCCGGAACGCCGTGGACGATTGCCAAGGTGATCGACCTGATCAAGCATCTGCCGCTGCCGATCGTGATCGTCGGCACCGCCGGCACCGCCAGCATCATCCGCGTCATGCGCGCCTCCCTGATGGATGAACTCGGCAAACAGTACGTGGTTACGGCGCGCGCCAAGGGGGTGGCCGAGAACCATCTCCTGTTCCGGTATCCGGTCAAAGTGGCGATCAACCCGATCATCAGCACGGTCGGCTGGATACTGCCGGAGATCGTGTCGGGCTCCACCATCACCGCGCTCGTGCTGTCGCTGCCCACCATCGGACCGGCACTCTACTCGGCCCTGCTGGTGGAAGACATGTTCCTGGCCGGCGCGATCATCCTGCTGCTCGGCTCGCTGACCATCATCGGGACGATCATTTCCGACTTCCTGCTGGTGGTGGTGGATCCGCGGATCCGGTTCGACAAGGCGGTCGAAGCATGATCCGGCAGCGGGGCAAGGGCAGGTCGATCGGTGACCGCGAGGACTATTACCTGGCGTCGGGATGGCAGCTCATGTGGCGCAAGTTGCGGCGTCACCACCTCGCCATCGGCGGCGGTTCGGTGCTCGCGCTGTTGTTCACGATGAGCATGTTCGCCGAGTTCGTCACGCCCTACTCGGTGGAGCGCAGGTTCGCCAACTACCACCCGCCGTCGCGCATCCGGCTGACCGCCGATTCGGGCCGGTTTCCTGTTCGGCCATTCGTATACGGCATCACTTCGCAGCGCGATCCCGAGACGTTCGCTAAGGTGTACGCCGAGGACCGCGGCGTGCGCTACCCCATCCGCTTGTTCGCGGCGGGCGAGTCCTACCGGTTGTTGGGGTTGATCCCGGCACGGCTGCATCTGTTCGGCGTCGACGAGCCCGGCGGCGTGTTCCTGTTCGGCACCGACGTCATCGGCCGGGATGTGTTCTCGCGCAACCTGTACGCGGCGCGCGTGTCGCTGCTGATCGGCCTGGTCGGCGTGTTCCTGACCTTCGCCATCGGCGTCACGCTCGGCGGCATATCGGGCTACTTTGGCGGCCGCGCCGACATGCTGATCCAGCGCGCGATCGAGTTTCTCATGTCGATTCCCACCATTCCGCTGTGGCTCGCGCTGAGCGCGGCGATGCCGAGGGACTGGTCGATACTGCAGATCTACTTCGGCATCGTGGTGATCCTGTCGCTGGTGGGCTGGGGCCGGCTGGCGCGCGTGGTGCGCGGCAAGCTGCTGGAGCTGCGCGCCCTTGATTACGTGATGGCGGCGCGGCTGGCCGGGCTGAGGGAGTCCGGCATCATCGGCCGCCACCTGCTGCCCAACTTCGCCGGCTACCTGATCGTGAACGTCAGTCTCGACATCCCCGGCATGATCCTGGCCGAGACCGCGCTCAGCTTCCTGGGCCTCGGGCTGCGGTCGCCGGCGGTGAGCTGGGGGGTGCTGCTCCAGGATGCCCAGAAGATCCGCAGCGTGGCCGCGTTCCCGTGGCTGATCATCCCCGCCCTGTTCGTGGTGGTCACGGTGCTGGCGTTCAACTTCGTCGGCGACGGCCTGCGCGACGCGGCGGACCCCTACAAGTGACGCGCGGTTCGGTCGCGTGCGTCCGATTGACCGGCGGCGCCGCCCTACGTGCTGCTGGCGGCGTCGCGGCCGGTGACCTGCTGCTCTTCACGGAGGCGCTGGTGCACGGTACAACGCCGTCGACCGCCGACCATGAGTCGAGTGGCGATTCACCCGTGCTGACTTGGCTCATCTGCGGTCACGGCTGAATGCCGGCGACACTCTGCAGCTCAGCGCGTGACAATACGTCACCGAACTTCCGAGCCACAGCACTTAGCCCGCCACGCCCGTCGCGCTCGGGCCGCGCCGGGCCGCTGATCGGTAGGTCGTCTGCAGATGGCGCAAGCAGTTCTTCGATCTGCGCGGGCGCTTGAGCGGAGATCAACTATTGACTGACTCAAGCTGCCGTCCTACCATCCACACCCGTCAAGGACACTGAAGCGATGCACACCGATGATAGCCACAGTTGCGCTTCGCCGAGCGAATAGGGCTCCCGCTATGGTTGCGCACACCACGTGGCGTTCCGAACTGTGGCGCTTCCGCATTGGAGCCTCGTGGCTCGCGATCCTGGCACTGGCAGCGGGCTGCTCCATGCCAATCGAACCTGCCCCGGATGCGCCACGGCAGCCGGAGACCCGACAGCCGCAGCCGACTGCCGCCACGTGCAACGGCACGCCCGCGCAGACTCGGGTCGATTGGCAGTATCTCGCCAGCGTCGAAGACGACTTTACCGGCTACGAGCGCCGCACCCTCGACAAGCTCCATGCCGAGGGTTGGAATGGCGAGGGAGTTGCCATCGTTGTGAACGACGAGTTCAACGCCGACGGATCGCCCAGTCACGGTGAGGCCGTCCTGAACATCGCGCGCTACTACGCGCCAAACGCGCTGTTTATTCGTTCCTCCAAGTACACCGGAGGCGCGCGGTTCCCGCCGGACGAGTACTTAGCGCGCGACAATCCCGTCTACGTCCTGAACAGCTCCTTCGGCGGCATGAATGACCCCGGAACGGTGGACGCGCTTCCGGTAGAGCAGTCCGGCACCACGAGCCCTCACGTGGTGGAGGTGTGGGCGGCCGGCAACGTCCAGCGGGCGCTGGGCAACGGCCCCGCCGATGCGGTTCCGGCCATCGAACACAATCTGTTAGTCTACCTGCTCGGCCTCGCCTACGACTTTGACGAGCTGATGCACTCCGAGGAACCGTGTACGGGGGAGCAGTGCAGGAATGGCCTGCTGCACGCCAAGAGCGGTGCGCTGGTGGTAGGGGCAGTCGACTACCGGCCCGACAGAGACGACTGGACCCTGGCTCATTCCGATGCTAACCGGAGCCACTCCGCACGGGCGGGACACGCCCGACATGCCTTCATCGTCGCGCCGGACGACAACCGTCAAGAGACCTTCGCGGGAACCTCGTTCGCAGCGC
This sequence comes from Spirochaetia bacterium, assembly GCA_965262935.1. GTDB lineage: Bacteria > Spirochaetota > Spirochaetia > SZUA-6 > Bin103 > Bin103. The sequence continues at coordinate 6,765,908 of OZ253572.1, forward strand.
CCCGAGTCTCGGCAGCGCTGGCCATTCTGAGCCAGAAGTGCCCGGATCTTTCCTATCGGCAGCTGTCGTTCATTCTCTTGAAATCGGCGCGTGACTTGGGCGAGCCGGGAGTGGATGAGGTCTACGGGTACGGCTTGTTGGACCTGGAGAATGCACTCGAGCGAGCGGAATCCTTGGCCGCAATGTTCGAAGATTACGACTCGACAATTCCCAGGACGCCGTAGGCAGCGCTGCCACCTGTTCCTTTTGAGGCGTTCGTCGGATGGCGCTTCATCTGCGCTGCGAGGGCGTGCGCATCGGGAGTCGCGTTACCGGGCTCGGTTGCAAACTTGGCGAAGGGACGGCGCGGCTGGCCGGCATGAGGGAGTCCGGCATCATCGGCCGCCACCTGCTGCCCAACTTCGCCGGCTACCTGTTCGTGAACGTCAGCCTCGACATCCCCGCCCTGTTCGTGGTGGTCACGGTGCTGGCATTCAAGTTCGTCGGCGACGGCCTGCGCGACGCCGCCGACCCTTACAAGTAACGCAACGGTTCGGCCGGCCGCGACCGAGTGACGCGGGCCTTGATAGTCATTCGCATCGTGAATGATTAGCATTCACAGCGTGAATGGTTCGTGGCTGGCTCCGGACGTGCTGGCGGCGCCGTGGTCGCGCGTGCTGTGAGCCCGTTACTCGAACTGGGCCGCCATCAGCCGCTCCAGGATGCGCAGCCGCAGGCGCTCCTCCACTGCGCGGTACTCCGGCATGCCGGCCAGGTTGGTGGACTCGCCGGGGTCGTTGTCCAGGTCGAACAGCAGGTACGCCCTGCCCTCGGCGTTCACGGTGCACTTCCAGCGCGTGTCCATCACCATCACTTCCCCGTAGATCTCCGACAGCGCATCGCTCCTGGTCGCCACTCCGGGATCGCACAACGACGGCATCAATGAAACCGCGAACTGCTCAAAGTCGAGTTCGGTGCCGGCGAAGTCCGCCAGCGTCGGCCCCACGTCGAACCACTCCACCGGCCCTTCGCAGACGCCGCGCGCCACGCCCGGCCCCTTGACCAGCAGCGGCACGCGCACCGCGCTGTCCAGGAAGTTGCTCTTGTAGATCAGACCGTGGTCGCCGTTCATCTCGCCATGGTCGGAGCACAGGACCACCACGGTGTTCTGCCACTCGCCGCGCCGTTCAATCGCCGCGAACAGTTGCCCGATCTGGTCGTCGATCAGTGACACGTTGCCGGCATAGTTGGCGCGCAGCGCGGCCACGTCGGCGGGCGTCAGGGCGGGCATCCGGGCTCTGAGGGCGTCGAGTTGGCCCTCCGGCCGCTGGCCGGCACGCAGATCGCCACTCAAGGCGGGCGGCATCTGTTCGGGATCGTAGTGCGAGAACCAGGGTTCGGGCGTATCCCAGGGCTCGTGGGGGCCGCCGAAGCTGACCCAGCAGAACCATGGCTGATCGCGATCGTACGCCTCCAGGTATGCCTTTGCCTTCTGGCCGACATGGGTGTCGTAGTAGTGTTCGAAGCCCAGCGGGGACGGCCGGACCAGGTGTGGCTTGCTGGCAAAGCGCTCCGCGAAGTCGCGCCGGTAGGCATCCCAAATGCCCAGCGATTGCCACTCCGCGGTCATGTGCGACAGCGTTCTGGCACACTGCCGCGGCCCCACCGTCTCGTAGACGTCGTCGATCCCCTGCGCGGTGAGCAGGTGCGCCCGCTCCCTCAGGTCGTCGCCGGCGTGATTGAGGTGGGTCTTGCCGAACAGGCTGGTGCGGTAGCCCGCCTCGCGCACGGCGCGCATCCAGTTCGGCGCCTCCGGGTCGAGCGTCGTCTCCTGATTGCGCCAGATGCCGGTGTTGTGCGGGTAGTGGCCGGTTGCCATCGACCTGCGAGTGGGAATGCACACCGGCGAGTTGGTCACGCAGCGGCTGAAGCGCACCCCTTCCGCAGCGATGCGATCCATGTGCGGGGTGTCCATCCAGGGCGTGACGCAGCCGAGCGCATCGGCGCGCTGCTGGTCGGTCATCAGCAGCAGTATGTTGGGCTTCATGCGGGTACTCCTTGGCGATCGCAACGGCGCTCGCAGCCGCGGGGCTTGCAGCCAGGGCGCGCAACGGACGGTTGACCGCCACCGAGCCGCGCCTCCAGGCAAAGGCCGGGTGCTGAGCGCTACCGTCCTGCGGCGCAGCCCTTGATGCGGCCATGGCACTGTAGTCAGCACCAGCGCCAGGGGTCAAACCGCCGGCCACCGCCGGCCCAGCGGGACAGCGGGACAGCGGGACCGGTGAGTGCGCGAGAGGCGCCAGCGACGAGCGCCAGGGGGCCGGAATCGCGCTGGCATGCGCGAGATTCACATCCGGGCCGGCGACGTGCTGCTGTTCGCCGAAGTGGTGACCCACAGTCCGCCGAGCGCACGAATCCGAGGTAGCGGCGTACCCTCGGCGACGGTCTGCGCGGCGCGGCGGATCCCTGCAGGCCAGACCGATTGACGGGCGGCGCACGCGCTTATAGCGTGGCCGTACCGTGACTGACGAAGAACGCTTCCAGTTCGACCTGCAGGGGTTTCTGATCGTGAAGGGCGTGCTGAGCGCCACCGAGTTGCGCGTGCTGAACGCCGCCGTGGATGAGACGTTCGACGAGTACGCGCAGCCGTCCGAGCACTGGCGGCCGCATCGCTGCAGCCATTGGGGACAGCCGTTCGTCGACCTGATCGACCACGACGGGTTGATGCCCTACCTGCCCGAGTTGCTCGGGCCCCACTTCCGCGTCGATCACGACTACTGCATCTTCATGCGCCGCGGCGATGCGCGCGGCGGCCTGCACGGAGGCTCGCACCTGCGCCACAGTTGGAGCGACCACTGGTACCGCTATCAGGACGGCTTGATGCGCAACGGGCTGACGGTGATCACCTTCTTCCTGACCGATGCCGCCGACGGCGACGGCGGCTTCGCCTGCGTGCCCGGCAGCCACAAGAGCAACTACCTCGACCTGCTGCCGCCCGACGTGCGCAACTACGAACGCGATGCGCCCTACGTGCTGCAGCCGGCGGTGGAAGCCGGCGATGCGCTGATCTTCACCGAGGCGCTGGTGCACGGCACCATGCCGTGGACCGCCGATCACGAGCGGCGCTGCCTGCTGTACAAGTACTCACCCGGCCACTCGGCGTGGGACCGCGACGGCTACGACCTTGCCGACTACCGCTCCTTCCACCTCACCGAGCGCCGCCGCCGCATCATGCAGCCCCCCCACGTCGGTGGCCACCAACCGGTCCTGGCCGCCGAATAAACCACACTCAGGCGACATGCCACAGGTTCTCAGCGCGCTCGAAGTCAATTCCGTGCTTGTCCACGTTCGTGCGGGACTTCTCGGCATCGTACTCGAAGCCTCAGGCAGCGCGTTCCGGCAGGAATTCGGGAGCGTCCGCCGAGGCGCAAGCCATCACCGCTACGGCGAGCTCGTCGCGTTCGCGCCGGCCCGGAGAATCGAGTCGTTCCTGCGCCTCGCGCATATAGGCATCCACGGCACGGGGTGCCGTACCAACGTGGAAGCCATAGCGAGCGCGCCAACGAGTTGCACAGGCTTGATTGTCGTCGCCCGTTGTGGCAAGAACGAGAAGGAACTCCGTCTCCGGGATGGCCTCGGGGAACTGCGTCGCCAGATGTCGCCAACGATCAGCGCTCGCCGACTCTTGCCAATGCCGACACGCGTTCCACGCCCAAGCATGGGGAGGACACTCGGGCGTCTCTTCCGGCATCAGCCACTGCGAATAGAAACCGGCCAACGGGTCGCCTTCGAGGGTTTCCTGCGTGATCAGATCCGTTGGTGCGACGCTGCCCCGTACCTTGGCGATCTGAGCGCGGCTGAATTCGGCTGCGAGGCAGCCACGCCGGAAGAGTTCGTGGAAAGGGCCGGACAGAGACTTCAAGAGGCCATCAGGACCGATCGCCCCCCGAATCTCATCATCTCGCCCACCGTCAAGAACGTACAGGGCAGCCCGCAAACGGCCGAGCGATCGCTGCACGTCCGGGTTATCGGGATGCCGTTCCAGGAACTCGGCAAGCATGGCCTCAGCGTCTGACGGGCGGTCACGCGAGAACAGCAATCGGGCCATGACTACACGCGCGTGCCCACCGTCTGGATCTCTTGCCATCGCCTGCCGCAGCAAGTGCTCGCCTTCGTCCCGATAATCTTTTCTTCGGTCGATCAGCGTGCGCGCCAGTTCGACGCGCGCATGCACGTCACTTGGAAAGAGGCGCAACATCTCGCGCAATGTCGATTCGCACGCTTCCCGGTGGCCCTGAGCCAAGCACCAGTCCGCCCAGAGCATCCAGCAATATGGATTCGTAGGTTCCCAGATCAAGGCACGTTCGATCATGAGTCCGAATCGAGTCATATCGACCTGACGGAGCTGATGGTGTTCCAGCAGGCTGCTACCGAGATTGTGTAACGTCCGAACGAAGAAGTGGCTCACGCCGGTGGCCGCGGCGTAGTGGTGGTAGTTTCCGGCTCATCGTCCGAGTTGACAATGTCGTTCTGTAGGCCTTCCCATTCCTCCTGTGTGGCAGGCTCTCTCATCGGCGCTCGTCTAGGCGATGAATGAAGGTGCTTGGCAGACAGCGCCATCCGCAAAGTGTCGGCCAGTTCCGTCGCCACGTGCTCCTGCGTGTGATTCTGGAAACCAGCTAGAGCCTCTTCCAGAACCCGATCCCAGTGCTGTGGACCACGTGGGAACAGCCCGCGCAGGGCTGCAATGCGCCGATTGAAGAACGTGCGCGCCCCGCTGGCTTCGTAGTGGATCTTGACGGCGTGGCGCAACAGCGCCTGCAGCATCAGCGTCTGGTTTCTTTGAGCGTTGTCTTCGTTCGGCAGCAACTGAAGCCCAACCAGCGCCACCGTCAGATACTCCGGCCGGGGATCTGCGGCGAGACGTAACCACAGAGCCGTGTGGCGGCCGTCGGGCTGATCGCGGGTCAGCAGCCGGAAACACTCCAGCGCGGGGTCGCGCTCCGGGGCCAGCCTCAATGGCAACAGCCAGCGTAGCCACGCGCCCAAGTCTTCCCGAATACGACTCCTGGTCCCCGGCAGGTCGAGCAGTTGCAGAGCAATCAGGCAGTCGCCGACCCGCTTACCGTAGACTGAAAAACCGAGACGCATCACCTGAGAAGCGTAGTCCTGCCGCATCGAGTGCAGCCAGGACAGGAGCGCGTCGTCAAGCTGCGCACGTTCGTCGGCCAAGGTGGGCGGGAACGCCTGATAAAGTAGTTCAGGTATGTCGAGGCGCATACTGGAACCGACACCCGCGCGTCCGCTGAAGAGGTCGGCCACCGCCTTCTCGGGACCGCGCCGAAAAGCCTCAAACCATGGATTGGTCATGTTCTCCCCTCGAGAGTCTCACCGAAGTCAGTGCGGCCGCACTCGACTTGCAAAGCGAGAACAGATGCACGGTGGCGCCGTAGGGATGCTCCCTTGGCACCGGAAAGAAAAATTGGTGCATACCGCCGTCGAGAACCGTGGGCAGGGCGCAGGCGACGGAAAGTTGCCTACTTGCCTGGGCCAAGAAGACGTCCGCAAGCGAATAGCGCATCAAGGCCACCGGAAGTTCGGCGCCACCCCCGTAGTGCCCAAGCCCAAGGCGATCGCGAAGCGCGTGAGGCCAATTAGCGAGCGACGCCACCCCGCTCGGCCGGCTTCCGGGTACGCGCCAAGCGTTGCGGGCGGGGTCGCAGTCGACGATCGCCGTGCTGATGGCGTGCTCGAAGTCGTGGAGCACGCGTCCGCTGCCCTGCTGCACCATCAGCACGGCCGTGATCTCCTGCGCCGGGTCGGTCCAGGTGGTCGTGCCGAACGCCCCGCCCCAGCCGAACGCCCCCTGGCCGCGGCCGCTGTTCGCGGCGGCCGGGTCCAGAACGACTGCCACGGCGTAGCCGAAGCCCCAGCCCGGCTGTTTGCCATTGCTCTGAAAGAGCTCGCCGACCTGGTTGCTGGACATGGTCGCGACCGACCGCGGGCTGAGCAGGCGGTTGCCGAACAGCGTGCCGCCGTTGGCCAGCATCTGCTCGAAGCGCAGGTAGTCCGCGGCAGTGCTGGAGAGCCCGCCGGAAGCCGAGAGGTAGCGGGTCGGTCCATCCCAGCCCTTCGCCTTGGTGTCGAGACCGTGAATGACCACCCGTCTGGATTCCTTCTCCGGCGGCAGGATGAAGTGGGTGTCCGTCATGCCGAACGGCTCCAAGATCCGGGTGCGGACGAATTCGTCGTAGGGCAGCCCGGACACGATCTCGATGATGCGGGCGACCACGTCGTGGCCGACGCGCGGGCTGTAGCCCCAGCGCGTGCCCGGCTGAAAGTCCAGCGCCATGCCGGCGTACCGCGGTACGTGGCTGGCCAGGGTTGCCTCCGGACCCGGTTCCGGCAGCGCGGCCACCGCTGAGCCCAGCCCGTAGCTGTCGAGCCCGGAGGTGTGCGTCAGCAGATGGTGAATCGTGATCGCCCGCTCCGCCGGCACCAGGCGATGCTCGGGCACCTGGCCCTTCGTCCCCTGGCCCTTCGCCACGAACCAGGGGCTGATGTCCCGGTCCGCGGGCTCCTTGAGCACGGCAACCTGCATCTCCTTGAACAGCGGGAGGTACCTGGCGACTTCGTCGCTCGGATGCAGGAGCCCCTGCTCGATCATCATCATCGCTGCCACGGCGAGCACCGGCTTCGACGAGGAAGCCATGCGAAAGATCGCATCTTCCTGCATTGCCCGGCCGCGCTCGACATCCATCAAGCCGTAGGCCTTGAAGTGGACCACCTTGCCGCGCCGAGCCACCGCCGTGACCGCCCCCTGAATCTCTCCCGAGTCGATGTGCCGCTGCATCACGGCATCGATCTCCAGCAGGCGCTCGCTCGACATCCCCACCTCCGCCGGGGAAGCCGCGGGGATTTCCTCGGCAGCAAGCCCCGTCGTAACAATCGTCCCGATTGTCGTGATCGTCGCGACCGCCGCCAGGAGACCGTGTCTGATCCACATGAAGACTCCCATTCTCTCATCGCTATAGTGCCCGCTGGCGGGCCGGCGGTGCGAGGGTGCGGGGGGTACGGGGGGTACGGGCCGAGAGGGTGTGCACGCAGGCGCGCGCGTGTAAGATATGGTCCACGACTGCATCCGCGTGGCGGTCGAGCCGTGGTGACTGACCGACGGTCGGCGTCCGCGGCAAGAATGGCCGCTGAAGAAACCTGGGACGGAATCACGGAGGTCGCAGCCCATTTGAAGGTGACCAAGGAACCCATCTACCGATGGGTCGACACGAAGGACTTGCCAGCGCATCGGGTGGGACGGCTCCTCCGCTTCAGGCTTTCGCAGGTGAATGCGTGGGTGCAGAGCAGCGGCGGCAATCAGCCGAAAGGCCGTTCGCTCGGAGGACGCGGCGGTCAGGACGACGGCGATCAAACGGATGGCTGACCATTCTCTTGCGGCTCAGATCCGCAACCGGGTGACCCTGGCCGGACACTTCGACGTACCGGTGCTCCTGGAGGATGTACGATTGTCATGACGGGAACACTCAAGGGTCTGGGGATTCGACGCGCATGCGCGTAACGCGTATCGAGATCGAGAACTTCCGATCGATCCGATATCTGGTGGTCGATCTCGGCGAAACGACGGTGTTCGTCGGCCCGAACAATGCCGGCAAGACGGCGATCCTCGATGCACTGCGGATCGCCCTTACGCGCCGCTGGGGTCAGCGGGGCACCGGTTTCAGCGAGTACGACATCCACCTTGCCGACGATGCGGCCGATCCGAAAACCTCCAGCGGCGTGAGTATCGAGCTCCGGTCCGAGGAGGGCGAACCCGGCGAGTGGCCCGCCGCGATCGCGGCGGACCTCGGAGACATCGTACAACTGGACCCGATTTCCGGACGCCGATCCATCTCCCTGCGAACCCGGTGCGCATGGAGCCAAGACACGGGAGCCTTCGAGCCGAGCTGGGAATTCCTCGACGCCAAGCGCGAACCGGTGGCCGGCCTCCGGGAGGCGATCTGGAGACGCAGCTCGTCGCCGACGGACTTGGAGCAGAGTTGCGTGAGACGTTGGCGGCGCTCGACATTCAGGATGCCCGCGAGTTGAACGACGAAGACCTCGTCGTCCGTTTGCGGGCCGATAAGACCACCTATGCAGCGGCGTTCGCGGCACGGATTCGTGGCGACACCGAGTTGGCGCAGCGCGCCCCGGATGCGTTCCGAGCCGCCGTCAAACAACTGCGGCGATTGGCGTGATGGCGAGCCATTTCGAAACCACCCTGCACGAACTATCGGAAATTCAGCGGAAGGCCGTGGAGTGGGACGACGGCCCTCTGCTCGTGCTGGCCGGTCCCGGTTCCGGCAAGACCCGGGTGCTCACCTGTCGCGTCGCCCGCCTGCTGCATCGATCGCCAGACGAGCGCTTCCGCGTTCTCGCGCTGACGTTCACCACCAAGGCCGCCCACGAGATGACGAGTCGGGTGATCAACCTTGCGCCCGGGCTCGAAGAACGCGCAGACATCCAAACCTTCCACAGCTTCTGCGCACAGGTTCTGCGCCAACATGGCGTGCATCTCGGCATCAAGCCCGACTTCGCGATCTACTCCCGGACATCCGACCGGCAAGCCGTGTTGGACGATGCCCTCGGGCGCGACTCCCATCACTTCGAGCGCGAGGACCGCCGGCTGTTGCCCATGATCGACACCCTGAAAGCCCGGCTGGTCGGCCCGGAACAAGCTGAACGGAGGGTTACCGAAAGGAACAACGCGTCGCCCGAGGAAGCCTGCCGCGTGGCCCGCGCTTACCGCCTGTACGAGGACGAGCTTCGCCGCGCCAACGCACTTGACTTCAACTCGCTTATATTCAAGGCGTACGAACTGTTCGGGTATCCGGTGATGGCCCGCCATTATCAGACCGTATACCGGTACTGGCTCATCGACGAATTCCAGGACACGAACGGCGCCCAATACGAGCTTCTGCGGCGCATGGCAGGTGAAAACTTCCGCCATATCGTCGCCGTCGCCGACGACGACCAAACTATCTACGAGTGGAACGGCGCCAACGTCCGCCGGATCAGTACCTTAGTGGACAACTTCGGCTGCGAAGTGGTGCAACTGCCAACCAACTACCGCTGCCCGCCGCGCATCGTGGAGGCGGCCAATCGTCTCGTCGTCTACAATGCCCGGCGCGACGAGTCGAAACGCCCGGCACAAGCGGCGCAACGGGTTCTTCCTCTCGACAATCAGCAGATTCGGTGCCGCGTGTTCGAGACCGACGCGGACGAGGTAGCGGGCATTGCCAGTGAGATTGCCTGTCTGGATGTTGCCGCGCGCGGCCAGACGCTGGTGCTGTGCAGGACCCGGGCGCTGCTGGAGTCTATGGGCGAAGGCTTTCACGCTGAGGGTGTGCCGGCGACGATTCTGATGCGCCGCGACGACTTTACGTCGCCCAAGATGCGGTGGCTGGTCGCCTGCCTCAAGCAGATCAACCGTCCGCTTGATCGCCGCAACATGGCCACACTGGCCGAGACGTTCAGCAGCTTCGCGCCTGCCCCCCTGGACTTCGACGAGCTGTTGTTCCGGTCGACGGTGGAGGATGTGACGTATCTGTCGGTCTGGACGGATGCCGCTCGCCAAGCCGGGTTGCCGTCGCACGCTGCTGAGATCGTCTACTTGGTTGCGGGTCTCGCTCGTGGAGACCTGAACCTCGCTTCGGCAACCGAGAGGATCCTCAGTCACTTCGAAAGCGATGAGTCCGACGAAGACCTCAAGGACGACCTCAGCGCGTGGCGCAGGTTGTCGGGCGAGATCAGATCTGCGATTGGACCAGCGTCGCTCGACCAATTTCTTCAGGAGCTGGAACTACGCTCCAAAGAACCCGTTCCGGCACCGGGTGCGGTCTCCGTCGCGACCATTCACGGTGCCAAGGGTCTGGAGTTTGACACCGTCTACTTGATCGGCTTGGCGGAGGAGGTTCTGCCCTCCTGGTACAGTGTCAAGCAGGGTAACGGCAGCGCGGCGCTGGAAGAGGAACGCCGCAACTGCTTCGTTGCCATCACCCGAACGAAGAAACGCCTGATCCTCTCGCGGGCGCGGCGGTACAAGGGGTGGCCGAAACGGCCGTCCCGCTTTCTCGCGGAAATGAGCTTGCTAAACGACCACCGCCATGCATTGCGAGGAGAAGGCCCGTTGTGACGACCGATGACTGGTTGGGCCGAAATCGGCGCCGTAGGCGACGGTTTCGGCCAGTTCCGGCCCGCGGACAGCGAGCTATCGAGCTATCCGATGCGGTTGACGGGGTAGACCGGCGGGCGCCCGGACAGTACCTCGCTGATCATCGCTGCCACGGCGAGCACCGGCTTCGACGAGGAAGCCATGCGAAAGATCGCATCGTCCTGCATCGCCCGGCCGCGCTCGACGTCCATCAAGCCGTAGGCCTTGAAGTGGACCACCTTGCCGCGCCGAGCCACCGCCGCGACCGCCACCAGCAGACCGTTTCTGAACAATCCGCGACGACCTCGCCGACTACCCCTCTCTTCCATTTCCCGACGCATCATCGAAGGAGTCGAAGCGCCGTTCGCCAGTCATCAGCTGACGAGTCGGCGGCGCGGATCAAGCGCCCCGACGGGCAGACATCACATCACGGCTATCGGCCATAATCTCGTCCACTTCGTGTACAGCACGAATAGCGTCATTTTCAGCGATGTGGGGCTTCAGATCCGTGATCCTTCTAACCCTTTGCGCGGCAGGCTCGTCCGATTCAAATTTGACATATAATGCCGTCCCCAGACGCTCAAGCTGAACGACCCCCTTCGGACCCAGTCTCCGCGCAATGAAAGAAATACGACTATCGTATCTTGCGAGAGTCCTCGGAAACCGCTCCTGAATGTATTTGCTCTGCATGGTCGCTGAGATGCGTGGACTGTACCGAGTATCGTGCTCAAGGGTGAGCAGATCATCTGCTCTTAGCGCAGTCAGTTCGTCCCTTAGTTCAAACGAAAAAGGCCCATGTTTGTACAGGATGAAGTCGAATCCTAGTGGAACAGCCATGAGATGCTGCAGGAAATACACCGTCTTTTGCACGTGCGTCTCCCCGCACCAACTTTCTTGATCACGTAGTTGTTCGACTAGTTTCGTGACTAGCGCAGCGTTTTTCATCCTACCCATCGGGACCCTCTCCTTCAAATGACTTGACGACATCCTGACGATGATTCTCCAACCAAGTTCTTGCTTTGTCTTCCACGGAACGTTCGACAAATACGTAGTCGACCGAGATGATCGGAAGATGTGTCAGCACAGACGAGACAGCGAGAGACGACAAAGTTGTCCGATCGTCGATCAACACCGGGAAGTCCGGTGCACCGCCTTTTTGTGTATAGCGATCATGCCGAAAGTCGTCTGGATCGAAATGCGTACCAAGTGCCTCGAAAATGGCTTCACCAGCCTCTGGATTTATCTTGCGATCCTCAGGGTTCGCCGCATAGAGTCGCCGGTAGTGTCCGCGCCGCATGATCCTGTCAGCATGGCGACTGAGTGCTCCCTGGTCCAGCATCGCCCTTCGAAGAGCGGCGGTGACCTCTACGTCCGACATCTCCAGATAGCTCTGCAGGTCTGCCGAAAAGACACCCTTGTCAAGCCAGTCTCGGAGGAAGTCCGTCAAATGAATATCATATATTCGTCGAACTGGATGAAAGTAGACCTGAGAATACATGAGGTATCGAGCAAGCATCATTGCCTCTGCAGATTGGATACCACCCATCTTTACGCCAAGTGATGGCTCTTGTGAATCTTCCCTCTCGTCTGATTGGGATGAAGGAAGGATACGCAGCGTGTCAACCAGTCGGTAGTGATCAAATCGTCCGTAAGCGACACCTGTATGATACGAATCTCTTAGCAGGTAGTCCATTCGATCTACGCCAAACGCATCTCCAACAATGATCTCAGATAGAATCGCTTCCCAATCCGAGAAGGTCAGGTCAGACGCCTTCTTTGGCCCCACGGCTAGCTTCTCGATGTGCTCGTGCCGGAGCGGTGGTGTGATCGAGTCCCAGACTGCTCTCATTTCCTCGCTGCAGATTATACGTCGTGTGATCGTCTCATGGTCCCATCCGTTCGGCAAGAGACCTTCGCTTGCGTGGGAGAACGGCAGGTGACCGACATCGTGGCACAGCGCCGCCATTCTCAGCACCTGTCTCCAATACGACAGTTGCTTCGAACTTCTGAGTGGCGTCAACAGATCTCGAATCTTATCCGTGAGATTGTTCGGGTGTGTTACGATGTCAAAGACACGATCAGCGAGCTCCATGACGCCAAGCGAGTGTTCGAATCTCTTGTGCGTAGCCCCCGGGTACACCAGATAAGTGAGCGCCAGTTGGTGGATGTGACGCAAACGCTGGAATGGAGCCGAGTCGAGAACCCTGCGCTCGTCGCTGTCCAGACGGACGAACACGTGAATCGGATCTCTGATTTCGTGAACATCTCCCGGCATCGTCAGAACTCCCAAATAGCGACTGCTGGCCCGATGTTTGGATAGCGCTCACCCAACTATATCACGTCACGAAAACAAGAACGACGTCCGCCTGGCTCGTTGGCTCGTTGTGACGGATGCCTTCCCGCGCCGGACGTAGCATTAACGCGGCCATGTCCACCCCTGGCGATTTACTCGATGTGGTTGACGGGGTAGACCGGCGGGCGCCCGGCCAGCACTTCGCTGATGTTGCGGGCCGCCTTGGTGGCCAACTCCACCGACGACTCCTCGGTGTACCACGCCTGGTGGTTGCTCAGGATCACGTTGTCCAGATCGGTCAGCGGGCTGTCGGCGGGCAGTGGTTCGCGCTCGAACACGTCCACCCCCGCCGCCGCGATGGTGCCGTCGGTCAGCGCCGCGGCCAGCGCCGCCTCGTCGACCAGGCCGCCGCGGGCGGTGTTGATCAGCATCGCGCTCGGCTTCATCAGGGCAAGCTGCTCGGCGCCGATCATGCCCCGCGTCTCGTCGGTCAGCGGCGTATGCAGCGACACGAAGTCCGCCTCGCGCAGCAGCGTCTCCAAGTCGGTGGCCTCGCCGCCGGCTGCCGCTACCTGCTCGGGCGTCAGGTACGGGTCGTGCACCAGGATGCGCGCCAGGCCGAAGCCGGCCAGCTTGCGGATCACGACGCGGCCGATGCCGCCGCAGCCGATCACCCCGAACGTGCGGCCCTTGACGAGGAACATCGGGCGTCGGCGGCCGGGCTGTCCGGCGCGCGCCCTGCGGTCCAGGGAACCGAGATCGCGGGCACAGGCCAGGAACAGGGCCATGGCGTGATCGGACACCGCCTCCCAGCCGTAGTCGGGCACCCGCCCCACCCAGATCCCGGCCGCGGTGGCGGCGTCGACATCGATGTTGTCGTAGCCGATCCCGAAGCGGGAGATGACCCGGCAGCGGCGCATGCTGGCGATCAGCGGCGCGTCGAAGATCTGCAACCCGATCATCACCGCATCCACGTCGCGCACCGCGGCGTACAGTTCCTCGCCGCCTTGCACCGGGTTGTAGACCACCTCGGCCAGGGGCTCAAGGATGGCACGCTCCGGCAGGTGGGCGGGCGCCGGCGAGCCCAGGATCAGGACGGTCGGTCGTGCTTCCACAGGACAATCACTCCTCCACGCGCCGCGTCTCCGCGGCACGCATGCGGCGCGATGATAGCAGAGATGGCGTGCGTTCGTGCCCGTTCGCCCGCATGGACACGGTTTTCGGTTTAGCATTGGGGCGTGATGTCAGATGTACCCAAGGATTCGCACAGACGGCCGGGCTGTCGAGGATCGCGGTAGGCAAGATCGAGCGTGGGCAGGTCATGCCGCAGGCGCGGACGCTGGAGACGCTTGCGAAAGCGCTTGAGGTGCCAGTCCGCGAACTGGTCACCCCGGTGCGGCGTCTGGACAGCGTGCGGTTTCGAGCTCGCAAGCTCGTCCGCGCGCGTGAGCAGATTCTTGCACAGGTTGCAACGTGGCTCGACGCCTACCGCGCGCTGGAGGACGCTCTTCGGGTTGAGTGTCGGACCCGAAGATGGCGGGCCGGCAGTGGTGGTGAATACCTGGGATCGGATTTCCGTGGAACGCTGGATCTTCACTGCGGCACATGAATTGGGCCACATCCTGCTACATCCCACCGAGTACGACAGGAGCGCCACCGAGTTGCCGGTTGACACAGAACGCGAAGCGGACGCCTTCGCGAGTGAGTTCTTGATGCCGGAATCGGCATTCACGTCCGCGTGGGCCCAGAACTGACAAGAGCCGCCCCGTTTCGGGCTCAGGCTCGTCGTGGACTTGGTTGCGTCCGGTGCGATCACCGCGGAACGGGCGATATCAATCGCCTTCAAGATGCACGAGTCGAATCCCCTGCACATCAACGAACGGGTAATCGCTCGCTTCACGAACGCGCTTGATCGGCTCTGATCAACACGCTACGGCGGGGACGCGAAACTGGCCCGCCGCCGGACAAAGCGGCCGTCTCGAGCGAACTTAGGGGGCCAAGGATTGAGTGCGTTTTTTGCTTGGTCTCGGAAGCGCTTCCGCCAGGGTGACGTGGTTACCCTGCACCGAAAACATTGGACGCTGCAAGTACGCGTGAACGCTGACCGCCAACACCCCGAACTTCCGCGGCAGTTCCTCAATCAAGCGGTTCGTACTGGCAACTCCGCCGCCTTCTTCAATGCGCTGTGCTATTGCAGCCTCGATACCCTCGTACTCATCGTCGATCCACTCCGCGAGACCCCATCGTAATTTGTCTGCGCGCACAATGTCTGAAAAACTTGACAGATACGAACCCACTCGTGCTACACTGAGACCACACAGTTCGGAAATCTCCTCACGAGTCGCCGGCACGCCAATCGACACTAGCGCGGCCTTCGTCCGCACTCGGTCCGAGTTTCGCAATGACAAAAGGCCAAACAGGTCGTAGAACGGGCAGCATTTCAACAATAGTGGCCAGTGTCGAAGCCAGTCGCGATCGGGCAGGCTGTCTCTCAGGCGAGCTTGGTCGATGATGCCAGCAACGGAAAGACGACGGGCGTCGGACATGATCTGCCGTACCACATCATTCGCGTCGTCGTTAAGACAGATCCCGTTTGGGCGGCGCGAATACCCCATTGTATCCCTGATCACGTAACGAACGAGGAGCGGTATTGGGGTGCCGTCGTCAACAAACAACGTCTCAATCTTACGATCGACGTCACGCGCCAGTGCGATTGGGCCGAGTTGCGCTGTGAGCACCGCAACGATCTCCTGTAGCTCGGTCCCAAAACCACTCGCAAGCTTGTCCATTACCCGAGCATGGATCTGCTGAACGCGTTGTCGTGTAACGCCGAGGCCGACACCAACTGCCACGAGCGACCTTCGTGGCGACCGCAAGAATCGAAGGTCGAGCACCGTTCTCTGGTTGGGCGACAGTTCCGCATAGAGCTTCCGTGCATCATGCAAAACAATAGCGGAGTGGCTGGCGTGGTGGCTTGCCATATCTCGAATGTCGATTTTCTGAAGGCTGTCAAATACCCCGATGATCGAGGCCAAGCGTACGACTTCGGGTGTGAATAGCTCGACAAGTGTGTTGTAGCCGTGGAATTCCGACACGGCGACGAGGATCTGGCCAAGAGGATCTGGCGGCTTGGTTGGACGTGCAGTATCGGACTGCTGATCGGGCCTTGTCCGTGGGTCCGGAGAGGGGGCGTCGTGCGCTGCCTGGGCGCGGCTGGTGTCCTGTTGAGCGTGCGCGGGTTCACGGATACACGTCTGCAGGTAATCCTCTACGACAAGCAAGAGGTCTCGTAACGAGGTCTTGCCGAAATTCTTTATACGAAGAAGCTCGTCCACGGTAACCGCCGAGCGGCCTTCAAACAGGCGCGCGGCGGTCAGGCAATTCCACGTTCGCACGCGGAAGGGAAGGTTCCGAAGTACTGCTCTATCCAGCTCGGGTGGGAGGGCGACGCAAGATGGCTGGGGAAGTTTGTTCCGATGGATTGCTTCGAGAGCAGGACGTATGGCAGCAAGGTGCCGAGTGAAATCGGAGGGATCTCGATAATCAAGCGCCGCACCCATAGGAACTAGGGCACATGCTCGAGACGGGTGATCATCCAAACTCTCGTTGTCAGTCACGGCACCCTGCGTCGAAAGGCGATGTCATTCCCCAGCATCACGGGACTATACCCCATATATGGCGTGATTGAGTAGCCGGGCACGTGTGGCTGTGAACGCGTCCGGGGTTGCCGGCAGGCGGCGAGGTGCACCTGCGGGCCGGCGACGTACTCCTGTTTACCGACGCCGTCACCCATGGCTCCGCCGAACGCACCAATCCGGGCTACCGCCGCACCGTTCTGTACCGCTACTCGCCGCGGCACCTACGCACCCGGTTCAACTACCACCTCTCTCCCGCGCTGAGACAGCGCCTCACCGCCAAGCGGCGCGCCATCCTCGAACCGGTTGCACCCCGCGGCCCCGAGCTGCCGTAGGAATCACCCTGCGTACGGCAGGCGGGCGTCGACCCGGGCAGGGGTTGGCTCACCCACGGCAATCCGTGAGAAGTCCGCGTGCAGTTGATTGCACAACACGTTGGATTCGTACGGAGACACGACGGATGGAACCCACAATACGGCGGTTTCTCCGCGCTCGTACCAGTCGTCGCCGATGCGTCGCGTCGCGCGGTAGTCGTGGGCGAGCAGCACCGCCGGATCGACCTCGTCAGCCAGCTCCCGCGCAACATCGCCCGGGATTGCGATCTGAACGCACACCAGGTCGCGCGGCAGCGTGCCGCTCTGCCAATGCACGAGGTTCTCGAGGACTGCAAGCGCATAGGTTTCCGCCGCGTGCACCACGTGGCGGCCCGGACTGACCCAGCGGCTGCCCCACCGGTACGCGCCGGCTCCATCGAACGGCGGATACCGGGAGCTGACGATCCGATACGCGTACTTTACGGTCTCAAGCCGGGAGGCCATGCAGGCCCCGCTCGATCACCTCCTCGACTGCTCGCCCCCCAACCTCCGTGAGTGCGACATCAAAGGGCGCTCGATCGCCAAGCTCGGGATGGGGAGTGAGCATGAACCGCGCCGCTGCGCCGCCATCGGCAAACGCGGTTGCAGCGAGCGCGTAGAGGCGCGCGAGTCGTTCCGTGGTCTCGCTGACCTGCAGGTTGAAGCGTGCTACGCGCTGATACGTCGCCCGCGATACGATTCGGTTCCGCAGCCCGGCCCTGAGGGCCTTGCCGTCACCGCCGTAGGGCGCCGCGAGCAACGTGACCAGCCGCTCCAGTGCCGGCTTGGGGACGCCGTCGCGAACCAGCTCCTCCAGATCGCGTCCGTGCCGGATTCTGCGCCCGAGCACCCGTTGACCGCCCAGAACCTCGCCGACTTCCTCCGCTGCAACGCTCATATGAGTCAAGCATATCGCTCAGTTGATCAAGCCGCAAGGCCGGATTGACACGGGCTTCCGCGGCGCTTAGTTTCGGATTCCGACATGCCAAACACCTATCGCCTGATTCAGGTGGGCACCGGCGGCCGAGGCGTCTCCTGGGTATCCCGGTTCCTGCCGCCGCACGTGGCCAGCGGCCGCCTCGAAGTGGTTGCCGCCGTCGACATCAATCCCGACATGCACCACAACGCGCAACAACACCTCGGGTTGCCGCCGGAAAAGTGCTACACCGACCTGCAGCAGGCCTGCGACGAGAACCCGGCCGACATCTGCACGGTGGTGGTGCCGCCCGGGTTCCACGAGTCGGTGGTCGACGCCGCGCTGGCCCACGACATGCACGTGATCTCGGAGAAGCCGATCGCCGATACCCTGGACGCGGCGGTGCGCATCGCCGCCAAGGTGCAGCGCGCCGGCAAGCAGATGGGGGTGACCATGAGTCACCGCTTCGACCAGGACAAGACCACGCTGCGCAACGAGTTGCGCTCCGGCCGGCCGGGCACCATCGACTACCTGGTGTGCCGCTTCACCTGCGGCCTGCGCAACTTCGGCGACTGGGGCGCCCGCTTCCGCCACACCATGGATGAGACGCTGATGATCGAGGGATCGGTGCATCACCTGGACATCATCGCCGACATGGCCGGCGCGAAGTGCGACACCATCTACGCGCAGACCTGGAACCCGTCCTGGGGCGAATACGCCAGCGGCTCGCAGGGTCACGTGATGATGACCTTCGAGAACGGCACGCGCGCCATCTACGAGGGCGCCAAGACCAACGCCTGCGGCTTCAACGGCTGGTCGAGGGAGTACATCCGCGCGGAATGTGAGCACGAGACGCTGATCATGGATCACCGCCGCGTCGAGCGCTTCCCGTACCAGCCCAAGCAGTACAGCCGCGAGGGCCAGGGCATCGAGGTGCCCCTGCTGGAGCAGAAGTACTGGACCGACACCTGGCTGCTGGACCAGTTCCTGGACTGGCTGGACGGCGGCGATGCGATGGCCACCAACGTGGAGGCCAACCTGCAGTCGGTGGCGCTGATCTTCGCCGCCATCGAGAGCAGCCACACCGGCCAGCCGGTCAAGGTGCAGGAGTTCCTGCAGGCCGCCCGCGACCGCGAGCGGCAGGCGAATCCGTAGCGAGCCCGGCGACGGGGGTGGCAGCGCGGCGGGCACGGCTCCTGTTCCTGGTCGGCGTCGCCCTGGCCGGCGCCGCCGCGGCGGCGGTTGCCGAGTGCCGCCCCGAGGGCCGCAACGAGGTGGCGGCGGCGGAGACGTGCGACATCCCCGGCGCCGACTACCCGATCGTGCGCACGCGGGCCACGCTGTCCGGCAGCGCGGCCGCCATCGCCGCCCTGTACCGCGACCCGGCCGCCTGCCCGCGGTGGCAGGTGGAGTGCGTCGGGGAACGCGTGTTTTCCGCCGGCGCCGCCAACCGCACCCTGATCCACCGCGTTTCGGGCCGCGGCTTCGGGCGCCGGGTCACGGTAGCCACCGCCGAGTGGTGGCGGCTCCCCGGCGGCGGCGCGGTGCTCTACCTGACCGGCGCCGACGGTGAGAAGACCGAACTCGGCGGCACCCGCGTGCTGTGCCTGCGCGAGCGCATGACCCTGATGCCGGCGCCGGGCGGGCGCGTGCAACTCCTCCACGAGGCGGTGCGCGATCCGCAGCCGCCGTTCGGCCTCGGTTCCGCCGTGGTCACCCCGCGCACGGTCGAGATCATGCTCGAAACCCTCGCCAACCTCGCCGACCTGCTGCAGCGGCCCGAGTATCGCAGCCCGCCGCCGCTCGACACTCTCCCGGAACTGCCCGCCCCCCTCCCCGACCTCGGCGCCGGCTTCGCCCGCTGCCAGGCCGCCCGCCGGTCCTAGCGCCCCCAGGCCGCTTCCTCCTCCGCCCTTGGGATTGACGTACGGATCTTTGTACGTACAATCTTCTGGACGTGCAACGCATCACGAACTACACCGAGGCGCGTCGATGGCGAAATCGAGAAGCGTCCCTGACCGCGGACCCTCTCCGGAGGCTCCGGCGGAAATCGCCTTCTCACGACCTGCGTGGGACGACTACCGCGGCCGGCGCATGCGCGACCTGCCGGCGCACCGCGACACCTGGGGCTCCAACATCATGGCCCAGATCAACCTGTGGGGGCCGGTGTTCCCGGTCGAACCGGGCGCCACCATGGTGATCTGGCCCGCCCTGTTCGATCGGGCGGTGCCCAACACCAGCGCGGAGTGGGACCTGGAACGGCTGCGCGAAGCTCCCGGGCGCTATCCGCTGCTGCCCGAATGCCGTGCCCCGCTCGACGGCGCCGATGCAGTCCCGATTGTCATTGAGCCGGGCGACCTGCTGTGCTTCTCCGGGGCCCATCTGCATGCCAGCAGCCGGCCTAACCGGACGGGCCGGACGCGGCTGAGCATCGACACCCGCATCGTCGACCGCGGCGACGCGCACGCGGGACGCGGGCCGGCCAACGTGGACGGCCACGCTCCTCGGGTCGTCTATGAATGGTTTCGCAGCGTCGCAAGCGGCGAGCCTCTTTCGCCACCGTGATTGACGCGCGGGACGGCGGCATCTTGTGTTCGTCCGGACCGCGCGTGCCGGCTACCGCCACCGTGCCGCGCGAGCGCCATCCTACCACCGCCCTTGACGCGGAATCGGTGACGTTTATCATTGGGCATATGTCGATGTTGTCGCCGGTTGAAGCCGAACGTTACGCGCGCGATGGCTACGTCGTGCCCGATTTTCGTCTCCCCGTCGAGACCATCGAGGCGATCAAGGCCGACCATACCCGGCTGATCGCCAGGCACCCGGAGTTCTCGGACTTCTGCGGCGCCCTGCTCGTGCACGACCTGTGCTTCCTGAACCACGCCCGCAATCCCGCCATCCTGGACTTGGTGGCGCAGCTCATCGGGCCCGACATCGCGCTGTGGAACTCGAGCCTGTTCGCCAAGCCCGCCAGGGTGGGAACGCGAACGCCATGGCACCAGGACGGCGAATACTGGCCCATCCGCCCGCTGGCCACCTGCACGGTCTGGATTGCGCTCGACGCCTCGACCCGAGAGAACGGGTGCCTGCGCTTCCTGCCGGGCACGCACCGGAGCAGGGCGCTCGCCAGCCACCACCACAACGACGCCCAGGGCAACGCGCTTGCCCTGGAGCTGGATGCCGAACACGTCGACGAATCGAAAGCCGTCGAGGTCGAACTGCAGCCGGGCCAGATCTCGCTGCACGACGTGTACCTGATGCACGGCTCGGAACCCAACACTTCCGGCCGCCCGCGCCGAGGAATGACGCTCCGCTTCATGCCGACCACGTCGGTATACCACCACGACTCCGGCAAGCACGCCGCCGACGCCCGCCGCACCGTGTTCCTGATGCGCGGCACCGACCGGTCCGGCCAGAACGACTTCCGCCTGCGCTAGCCATCACCTACCGCACGGACCATCGCGGCGCCTCGAGGCCCCAACGATCACCCGCGATGACTTCACGCCTCCCGGCGTGGTACCTTACTGCCCGAACTTCGACGAAAGTCGCAGGTGACCGAGCTCTGCCATGAATATCGAGGCTCTTCATCTCCAGAACTTCAAACGTTTCAGCGACTTGAGGATAGATCTGTCCGCGCTTGACACGCCGCCAAAGTTGATCTTGCTCATCGGTGCCAACGGCAGCGGAAAGTCATCCATCTTTGACGCGTTCGAATACCTGTCTGGACCCGCCAAGGGGTTGCAGGACCACTACACGGAATATTTCAAGAAGCGATCAGGCGCTGACATGTCAGTTGACTGCACACTTGGCGGTGGAGTAAGAGTTCAGCGAACCAACAACAAGCAAGTGAGTGCGTCCCCAGGATGGGACGGAAGATTGGCATTCTATGGGCGCAGCTCGTTTCGTACCGTACCCGAACTCAGCGCTCGGACACTTGCTCCCATAGACTTGACCACCGATGAGGATCGCCCGCGGCGATTCATCGAACAGGATACGCGCTTCGCCACGGACGTATCTCAGATCACCGAAAACATTCTCCACGAACTATGGGGCGAACCATTCGATTCGGACACCATGCGGGCGCGCTTCACTGATCCCATTAACGAAGCTCTCGAACGTATTTTCAGCGCCAGCTTCGCAACCGATCTGCGACTGCGCAAGCTCATCCCGGCGTTGTCCGGCAAGCCGCCCGATATCCGATTTCAGAAAGGTGGCTCAGAGGTCCATTACGACCTGCTCAGCAGTGGCGAGAAGGAAGTGTTCAACATCATCTTGAACCTGTTCATCCGCCGCGAGCACTTTCCCAACGCGATCTACTTCATCGACGAGTTGGACGTGCACCTGCATACCAGCCTGCAGTACGCGCTCGTCAGAGAGATAGTAGAGCGCTGGATTCCCGAGAACTCCCAACTGTGGACGGCCAGCCACTCGCTTGGCTTCATCGACTTCGCCAACGGTAGCGGCGACGCTGCGATTCTCGACTTTGACGACCTCGACTTCGATCAACCTCGGACTCTGCAGCCTGCGCCGAAGTCGGAGCACATATTTGACATTGCGGTGCCCAAGAGTTCAGCTCTCAAGGTGTTTCCGAATAGGCGCCTGATTATCTGCGAAAACAAGGATGCGCGGCTGTACAACGCGATGGATCGTCCTGAGCTCTTGTTCATTGGCGCCCGAGACAAGAATTCAATCGCGATCCAATCCCGAGGTTCACAAGAATATCACGGACTGATTGACCGTGATTTTCTCGGTACCGAGGAGATTACGGAGATCGCTCGCCGCCAATCGAATCTACATGTACTCCGATACTATGCCCTGCAGAACTATCTCTATCATCCCGAGAACATCGCCGAGTTGGATCCCACGGGATACGACGAATCGGCATATCGTACTGCGCTGAAGAACCAGATGGCAACCGTCCGTGATCGCTTGCTGGTGAACTTGCACAGCAGCCGTAGAAGCTATGAGATCATACAGGAGTTGTCGCAAGAACTGAAGAGGCAAGCGATCCAGGAGATAGAGCAATCCACGGCATCGAATGTTTTCGAGACCTTCTATCGCTTCCTGGATATGAAGAAGAACCGTCCGACCGCATACCTGGAAGGATTCAGCCTGAGGCCGATCGATCTTGCGTCGACCCGCTGGATGCGCCATGCGATCGCGGGGTTGGTCGCGTAGAAGTCCGGCCGGCCTCGCTGCCGCCGGACCCCAGAGACCTGTCGGCGACCGGTGTGAGGCAGATCTCGTCGAACACTTTCTTGGTCCGCTTGGCCATCACGCCCGCCGCCGTTTGACCCGGCGCCGTTTCGTGGGCCGCAGCAAGGGCCTCGCTCTTGTACTGCATTAGTCATTGCACTTCAGTGATATAGCACTCCGTGTGACATGAATCAATCCGCAGCATGCGACACAACGTTGACCCCGTTGCCCCACGGCCCGGGCGGGCCGTGGTAAGGACGCCCGGCTCACTGCAGTGGCTTGAGGTCGGCGAGCATGGTGGGGATCAGCTCGGCGACGGTGGGGTGGATGTGCACGGCGCGGCGGATCACGGTGTAGGGGGCGTCGGCATACATCACGTCCAGTATCGAGTGGATGACCTCGTCGCCGCCGACGCCGAGGATAGCGGCGCCGAGGATGCGCTCGGTCTCCGCGTCCACCAGTACCTTCATGAAGCCTTGCGTTTCGCTCTTCTCCACGGCGCGCCCAACGCGGGTCATGGCGCGGGTGGCGACCAGCGCCGGGCGGCCCGACGCGCGCACCTGCGGCTCGGTCATGCCGACGCGGCCGAGCGGCGGGTCGATGTACAGCGCGTAGCAGTCGATGCGGTCGGTGACCCGCCGCGGGTCGTCGTGCAGCAGGTTGCCGGCGACGATCTCGTAGTCGTGGTAGGCGGTGTGGGTAAAGGCGCCGCGGCCGTTGCACTCGCCGAGCGCCCACACCCCCGGCACACTGGTCTGCAGGGCGTCGTCCACGCGGATGTGGCCGCGCCCGTCCACCTCGATGCCGGTCGTATCCAGCCCCAGGTCGTCGGTGTTGGGGCGGCGTCCCACGGCCAGCAGAAGATGCGACCCGACCACCTCCGGCTCCTGGTCGCGGCACTCCAGGGTGGCCGCCACCGCCGCCCCGCGCCGTTCGAAACCGAGGCACTCGGCGCCCAGCCGGAGCTGGACCCCCTCGCCTTCCAGGATCGCCGCCACCGCCGCCGAGACATCCTCCGACTCGCGCTTGATCAGCCGCTCGCCGCGGTCGATCAGCGTCACCTCGCTGCCGAAGCGCCGGAACATCTGCGCGAACTCCAGCCCGATGTAGCCGCCGCCCACGATCACCAGGTGCTCCGGCAGGGCGGCCAGCTCCATGATCGAGGAATTGGTCAGATAGTCCACCTCGTCGACACCCGGAAACGGCGGCACGAAGGCGCGCGCGCCCACGTTGATGAAGATCCGCTCCGCCTCCAGCACCTGGTCGCCCACCCGCACCCGGTGGTCGCCCGCGAACCGGCCGTGGCCCTGGTACACGGTGCAGTTGGCCAGCGACTTCAGCCACCGTTCCACGCCGGTGGCCGAGCGCCGCACGATGGCGTCCTTGCGCGCCTTCACCCGCGCCATGTCGACGCGCACGTCACCCCCGATCACTACCCCGAAGTCGGCGGCGCGGCGGGCGACGTGGGCGGCGCGGGCGCTGGCCACCAGCGCCTTGGTGGGGATGCAGCCGACGTTGACGCAGGTGCCCCCGAAGCGGTGCCGCTCAATGATCGCCGTGCGCATGCCGGCGGCGGACAGCTCCGCGGCGAGACTGGGCCCGGCCTGGCCGGTGCCGATGATGATCGCGTCGTATGAATGTGCCATTAGTTCCCCTGATTACATCGTACCGCACGGGTCCGAGTTGATAAGCCTCGCTCGTGGCGAAAGCACGGGCGACCGGCAGCGGTCCCGCGGCCATCAGGCGCTTGGTGCGGGCATCTACCCGCGCGGCAAACCTTGGACGCCTCGCGAGCTGCTGGACCCCGTGCGAGCGTTGACAGTCGAGATTGCGGAGCGTAGCGTCTACCGGTGGACCACACGAACGGGAGGTAGTGCGCTTTTCAAAAAGGGTCGGCGATGACCTCCTGACCGTCGATCTGTTGCTGTTGCCGGAGTTCCTCAGGGAAGTGTGGAAGGACCGTGAGACCTACGAACTTGATGGCGCACCGATTACGGCAGTCTCCGCCGATGGCTTGATTGCGATGAAAAGAGTAGCTGGACGGCACCAGGATTTGAGCGACGTTGAACACCTCGAGAGGGCGCGATGAGTTCGGCCGAGGAAGCCAAGGCCGAGAGCCGCGGCGCGGCGCGGGATATGTCGCCCGAGGCCATCTCTCGACGTTTCGACATACTGGTGGAACTCGACCGGGTGGCGCGGGCTCTTGGTTCGGCTCGCCGCGGGCCGGCGCACAGCCCGCCGCCCAACGCAGGGCAAGGCGGCTCTGGCGCCTGACCGCCCGCACCTTCCCGCCGTCCCGCGGGTTTCGACGCCCGGCGTCCTACGCGACCGGCAACGGACCAGCTGCCACCAAGCGCTTGGCGCGCGAGTCTACCCGCGCGCACATGCTGCTCGGTTCCAGCACGCCCTATATCCGCGCCGAAGACGGCCGCATCGTCGCCCAGAGCCAGGGGCTGCTGGAGACGTTCGAGTTCTACGAGACCCTGGTGGGGCGCCGAGGCAATCGGACGCTTCTCGCTCAGCGTAGGCGCCATCGCGCCGCGCATGGATGCGCGTGAGGCGTATCCGCCGTATGCCGAGAACCAGCAGATCCTGGCCGACGAGGAACGCTTGGCCAACCTGGTCAACATCCCGCCGTTCGAAGGACAACAGGCTGTCCAACTGGCCGTTGCGACGGCCACCGAGCACCGGCGGCAAGGCGCTGGTGTGGATGGTAAACAGCCTGATCTACGCGGTTGGCACGCTGGTCCTCGTTCTGTTCGCGAGTGTGCTTGGCGGATACACCTTGTCACGGCTGAATTTCTGGTGGAAGACGCCCTTTCTCTTCTTCATCATTCTGATTCGCATCATCCCGCGAACGACGTTTCTCGTTCCGCACTTCAAGCTGGTCCACAACCTCGGCCTGCTGGACACCTATTTCTCGGTCATCCTGGTGGACGCGGCGTTTTCTCTGCCGCTGGCGCTGTGGATCATGAAGACCTTCTACGACACCATTCAGATCGAGCTCGAGGAGGCGGTGTGGATCGACGGCGGCACCCGCCTGACGTCTCTGATCCGAGTGGTTCTGCCGCTGTCCGCGCCGGCCGTAGGGGCCACCTCGGTGATTACCTTCAACGGCGCCTGGGGCACGTTTCTGTCGCCGCTCATCTTCATTACGTCGACGGAGAAGCTGCCCCTCGGCCTCGGCATCTACCGCGCGTACATCACGAGTCAGTACATCGACTACGCGTTCATGGCGGCTCTGGCCGTCGTCTACCTGACCCCGACGGTGGTCCTGTTCCTGTTCTTCCGCAAGTACGTCATCAAGTCATTCAACATCGCCGGCGTGACCGGCTGAGTTGCTGCGCTCTGCTCGCGGCGGAAGCCCGGGCGACCGGCAGCGGTCCCACGGCCATCAGGCGCTTGGTGCGGGCATCTACCCGCGCGGCAAACCCCTCCAGTGTGCGGGCACCCAGCAGACGCAAATCGTCCGCACGCGCGAACACTACCTCATCGACGGTCTCGAACTCGCCGCTGCGGAGGCACGCGTAGCCGATGTCGCGGGTGATGGTCGCGCCGTTGGCCACTACGAACGCGATGCCTGTCTTGGAGACCGTGACTCCGGCTTCCTGAAGCAATTCTTCCGGTAGCCACGTGTACTCGGAGCCGGTGTCGACCATCACATCCGCGATCGTCGCAGGCGGCCGATTCCCGGTCAGTTCCTGCAACTCGCAGACGACGGTGAAGATGCCCATGGCCCGATATCATACGCTAATCGTCCACGACTTGGCTGCCCCACCAGTCGGCGTTGGGCTGCCAGTCGGGGTCCAGGTAGGCGGCGTGCTGCGCCTCCAGCGCGGGCATCAGTTCGTGCTCGAGTTGATGGCGACGCGCCTGCTCCTTGGCCGCATCGTACCGCGGGTCGGGCACTGGAAACTTCGCCCCGGTCTCGTCGAGCCAGCGCTGCAGACGCAGCGACAGATCCTCGGCGACAGCGCGCCGGTCGCTCAGGACATCGTGCCGCTCTCCCGGATCGGCCTCCAGGTGGTACAGCTCGTTGTGGCCGTCCTCGTGGTAGTGAATCAGCTTCCAGGGGCCGCGTCTGACCATCGATGAGGGGTCGCCGCCCTGGTTGCCGTAGTGGGGGTAGTGCCAGAACAGGTCGCGTTCCGAGATCGCGGCGTCGTGCCGGCCGCGCAGCAGCGGGAGCAGGGAACGGCCGTCGACGACCTGCTCGGCCGGTACGTCCAGACCTGCCAGTTCCAGCAGCGTGGGGTAGAAGTCGATGCCCGATACCGGCACGTCGCACGTGGTGCCGGGCTCCACCACGCCGGGAAAGCGGACATACAGGGGCTCGCGAATGCCGCCCTCCCACTGGCGCCCCTTGCCACCGCGCAGGGGCAGCATCGACGCCGAGTAGGAATCGCCGGAGGAGGCGCCGCCATTGTCGGACGTGAAGCAGACGATCGTGTTGTCGGCCAGCCCGAACCGATCCAGGGCGTCGAGCACCAGGCCGACCGCCTCGTCCATCGCCTCGATCATGCCGGCATAGACCGGGCAGTCCTCCACCTGCCGCACCGGCAGGTTGCGGTCGAACCGGAACCGTTGCCGCGGTGCTCCGAGAGCGGCGGCCTTGGCGCGAAACCGCTCCCAGCGCTCCCGACTGGTCTGGATCGGCCCGTGCACGGAGTAGAAGGACAGGTAGGCCAGAAACGGCTGTTCCCGATGATCGCCGATGAACCGCACCGTCTCCCTGCCCAACCGCAGCGGCAGCGACTCGCCGGCGGGACCCGGCTCCAGCTTCGGGTTGTCCCACGGGGCGAAGTACCCGCCCATGGGCGTGCCGACCCGCCAGCCGCCCTTGTTGATCTGAAAGCCGAACTCCTCCGGATCGGCGCCGGTGTCGCCGAGGTGCCACTTGCCGGCGAACAAGGTGCGGTAGCCGGCCCTGCGGAACACCTCGGCAAAGGTGATCTCGTCCGCCCGCAGGCTGCGTTCGTACTCCGGGGGCAGCAGCTTGCCGTGCCGCCCCAGCTCACCCCACGCAGCGCCGGCCGGAGCGCCGATCCAGTCGGTCACCCCGTGCCGCGGCGGGTACTTGCCGGTCAGGATGCTGGCGCGCGAGGGGCTGCACACCTGGCAGGCCGCGTAGCCCTGGGTGAAGCGCATCCCGCCGCGGGCCAGGCGGTCGAGGTGCGGGCTCTCATAGAACCGGCTGCCTTCGACGCCGAGGTCGCACCACCCCAGGTCGTCGGCCAGAATGAAGACCATGTTCGGCCGGTCGGCGCTTGAGCGCATTACGGGAAAGACATCGTGGCGGCGGCTCACGGCGCCGGTTTGACGCGGGCGTGGGGGACGTTGGGACTGGCCGGATCGACCGTCAGCTGCCGGCGTCCGGGGTTCACGACCAAGTCCATGTCTTCCATGGGAACCGACCCCAACAACACCTCGTCGCCGATCACCAGCGCGCCGACGTAGCAGAACCGCTTGCCGAACGCGACTTTCACCGGTCCCACATAGGGCACGGTCGCCGTACGGCCGTCCGCCACCGACACCTCCCGCACCGATTCGGTCTGCAGGTCGAGCTGGCGGGAGACATGCTCCGGGATGCACAGCATCAACGCTCCCGTATCGACCAGCGCGTTCACCCGCACCGGCATGAAGTCGGTACGCCGTGGATTGCTCAGTTCCAGTTCAGCCCATACGTGGCCCATGCACCCGTCCCAATGCCTGCAAACATATCAGTTTCTCATCTCGTCCACATCTCGTCGTCGATCTGCTCGAACACCCGCATGTTGGCTTCGAACTCCCCGGCCTCTTCGTCGCTCCAGGTCCCGGCCAGGTCGGACAGGTCGCGCTTCCGATCGATCCCGTCTCCGAGATGGAGCGATTCCATCAGAACCCCGATGATGGTCCTGCTCAGGCTCCTGTTCTGCGCCCGCGCCAACTCGCGCAGGCGGTGATCCAGTTCCCGAGGAACGTCGCGCAGCGTGATCTGACTCATAGCGATGCCTCCATTGCTCCATAGCACTGAGTACGGTGCAGGTGATGCGCATATGCGGCGTAGAGAATCCGAGGGCGTGCGAGGTGGGGCGGTTGCTGGCGAAGTTCATCGCCAGGAGGACTTCTGACCCTCCTGCGCGGCCTTGATGGTCTCCTCTTGAATCCGGTCGAGTTCCTCGAGTGCCTTATTGCTGATGGTGAGCGTTACGCCGACTTCACTCGCGGGGATGGTCGTTCTCTTGGAACCGTGGGCGGTGTCTTGGGACGGCGTGGCGTCGCAGGGGCGCTCCTTGTCGGTCATGTGTGATCCTCCGGGTTCGCTCCATGATGGTGCGGGCGAACCCTACCACTACGGGTGAGGATGGCGAAAGGCGGCATCGGGTGGAGGAGGTACTCCCGGACCGAATCATGCAGCGGATCGCGGTCGGGTACGAGGCACCTGCACGAACAGCAACTGGGCACCAACGCGGTCGAGGAGTTTCGGCCGCGGTTGAATCCGCCCGAGCAGTCGTCTCAGTAGGGGAGCCGGCCTCCAGAGACGTTCAGCGTCACCCGGCGACGTAGCCGGCGGCGGCGGCGGGCGGCGGCGCGGGTGGGAATGCGAAAAATGGCAACGGCGGTTGACAAGATCAGGCCGCTGCGATCTCACACCGAGGGCACCCGGGCAGGCCGCGGCGGCCCTGAGCGGAGTGATGCGCGCGCCGGCGTCCATCAGTCCGTCCAACCGGTCAGCACGTGTCAGCGTGACTGAGCGCGGTAAGCGGCCTGTGCCGGGGGTCGAACCAGGCAGCTTGGGCTGCCGGCAGCGCCGGGCGAAGCGGGTGAGCAAGGGGAGTGCGGGCCCCGATCGGCGCCGGGGCTTGCACCGCCGGCCGGCGAGTGTTCCGGTGATGCGGCCGCGGTGAACGCGCCCGTGGTGCCGGTGGCGAGCCACTCTGTTGAGCAGGACCCCGGCGCCGGGCATGCCGGCGCGCTGCTGCCGCGTCCG
The DNA here is from genome assembly GCA_965262935.1 of Spirochaetia bacterium. GTDB lineage: Bacteria > Spirochaetota > Spirochaetia > SZUA-6 > Bin103 > Bin103. The sequence continues at coordinate 6,795,454 of OZ253572.1, forward strand.
GAGTTGAACGACAACGCCTCGCCGTTTCCGGCGCCCTCCTGCGATCCCGTTCCCGTTGCCGGACCCGCCGCGCCGTCATCGGACGAAGGCCCTGCTCCACAACTTCTGCCGCCGACGAATCTCCCGGCGCTGGCGCCGGCGTCGGCGCCCGTGCCCGTGCCCGTGCCGGTCGCGGCTCCATCAGACTCGCTGCGTGCCGCGTCGCTCGCGCCGGAATCGTCCCGGGAGGATCCGTTTGCGGAGCTGTCGCCCGGCCCGTTGTCGGCGGCTCCGCTACTGCACCCGCAACGCCAGCGCGAGCTGATCGAGCAGGCCGCCGGCATGAGCACGCGCCAGGTCGCCGGCCTGCTGGCCGCCGCCGCTCCCGAGGTGGTGCCACCGCGCGACACGCTGCGCGCCGTGGCCCCCAACCGCTACACCTTGAAGGTGACCATCGACCAGGAGTGCGAACAGGGACTGCGCCGGCTGAAGGGTCTGCGGTCCCACCTCGACCCGCGCATGTCGTGGGGCGACTTGGTGGCACGCCTGGTGCGCGACGCGGTGGCGTGGCACGACCCGCGCGGCGGCGGTAACGGGCACAGGCGGCGGCGCAGCGCGGGCAGCGCGGGCGCATCACCGAGCCGGGCGCCGAGCAAGACACGTGCCGCCGGGGCAGTGCCCGGGCCGGCGCCGCAGTGCCGGGCTCGCCGGTCGCTACTGCGGCGCCGGAGCCGGCACTTGGCGTGTCCCCTGACGGCGGACCGAGCGGCGCAGCAGCCGGAGCAGCGGCCGGCGCCTCGGCGGATGGCTCCCATCCCGGCGCCGCAGTGCCGGTCTCGCCGGTCGCCACTCCGGCGCCGGAGCCGGCATTTGGCGTGGCCTCTGGCGGCGGACCGAGCGGCGCAGCAGCCGGAGCAACGGGCGGCGCTTCGGCGGATGGCTCCCATGTCGGCGTTGGCGTGCCGGGCTCGCCGGTCGCCACTCCGGCGCCGGAGCCGGCACTCGGCGTGTCCTCTGACGGCGGATCGAGCGGCGCAGCAGCCGGAGCAGCGGAGCACACGACCCGCGTCCGCAGCCGCCACCAATCCCCGCCACGGCGCCACATTCCCGCGGCGGTCCGGCGCCACGTTTGGCAACGCGACGGAGGACGCTGCTGTTATCGTGATCCGCTCACCGGACGCCGCTGCACCTCTTCCCATCTGCTGCAGATCGACCACCTGCTGCCGGTCGCCCAGGGGGGTGGCCCGGAGCCGTCCAACCTCCAGTTGGCCTGCGCAGCCCACCACAGAATGCGCCACGGCCACGGACCGGCTGCGCCGTCGGAGCCGCCGATGTAGCGCCTCCGCCGCGCTGCTGCCGCGCCGCTCGACCGCGCTGGCCGACGGCTTGCAGGTGGCCCGGCGGGATACACACTTCGCAAGCCGCCCCTGTGGCCGACCACGCGCCGCTTCAAGTTGCGCACCCGCGACCTGGCGATCACCAGCGCCAACGAGCACCCCGAGGTGACCATGCGCTGGATCGACACCATCTACGATCCCTACTGGGGCATGCACTGGGCCACCAGCCTGCCCGGCGAGCAGTGGCTGGAAGAGGGCTTCACCGACGATGGCCGGCCGATCTACCGGGTCACCGAGAACCCGTCCGGCATGTCCTACGGCGAGTGGAAGCACATGTATTCACCGGCCAACTCGTCACCGCACGGCAACTCCAACTCGCTGGCGTTCGTGCAGCGCATCTGGCAGCCGGCGGCGCTGATGAAGCAGGAGTCGAGCACCACCTACTACGAGGACTTCATGCCGCCGCAGGAGTATCCCGAACCGGGGCCCTACTTCTCCGACGAGCTGACCGAGGAGATGTCGATCCTGATGGCGGACGTCAACGGCTACATCGACAAGACCTACGCCCGCTGGATCGTCGAGGGCGGCGTCGAACAGGAGTGGGACGGCTACGTCGCCGAGCTGCAGAAGCTGAACATCGACCGCCTGGTCGAGATCTGGCAGCAGGGCTACAACCAGTTCTACGGGCTCAACTAACCTGAGTTCGCCGGGAGCCTGCCGCATTTGCCGGCAGGCTCCCGGCCTCGCTGGCAGGACCTCGGGGAGCCTCCGGCGATTGCACGGCGTTGCATCTGCGAACGCACGATACCGGTACCGAAGCCAATCCTTCGACTGCCTTCCTGCCAAACAATAGTCATGCGACCCGTCGAACAAGCTCACAACCGAGCGCGCGCTGCCGTCGGAGCCGGCGTCCAAAGCGTCGCAGGTCGTGGCGCTCCTCGGTGGTGAGGATGCTGTCGTCGTAGGCCGTGCCCTTCGGTGTTGGAGCGCATACGCACCCTCATAGGTGCGAATTCCCATTACTCACTAGGAATCTTAGCTTAGCCCAACGGGCACCGCCAGATCCGGCCGCTGTCCGAAACGCCACGCTACACGGAAGTAGCTCCCGAATCACCCCTGCCTCGTCGTGGCAGTGATGAACTGGTCTACAACGTCGGGACCATTGAGCACTTCGGGGAAGCCTTCGACGAACTCAGATCCAGGTATGATTCCGTCACATCTCAATTGGCCAAAACCGGCCGCTACAATATCGCGTCGAAATCCTAAGTCCACTTCCTCCGTTCGGCGTCTGAGGTGCGCCGAGAGACCCGCTATCATATCACAAAGCTGTAGCGCATAGCTGTCTACCGAATCTCCAGGACGCGTTCTTACTACGCCCAACGGGAAGATAATTCCGCGCCGGTCGCCTGCCGTCACGGTGGCCGGCTTGATGTCCGTAGAAGTTATCTTGTGCCAGAGTTCTACCTGCCGAAAAAAATTAGATGATGCATCGTGAACGATTTCAATCGCGCCAGCGGTGTGCTCTCTCCAGTGATTTACTAATGCGAGAACACAAGATTGTTGGATGTCGTTATCCATCGGTTCCATGTTAAGATCCCGACTCTTGATGCAATGTTTCGCACCAGCAAGCAACATTTTGACGAAAAAGTTCATTTCATCAGGACAGCGCTCTGCTATCTGACTAAGCTCGTGGATTGCTGACGCATCATTCCTACTACGCGAAAATCGGTCATACCAGCGGACGATCGCGTCATATACTACTGAATCCGTAAACTGGCACAAACCGAAGTGGAACATGTTCACATATCGACGGTTGTATCCACCAGCATAGAAGTCGGATCCTCGTTCATAAAAAATGGGCTCTACAAGGACGTCGACCGCCTTTACAAGTGCCGTGAATTTCTTGTCGCAGTTGTAGATGAATATCCGGTTAACCATTCTGGAGAGTTGCTCAGATAGCAAAACGAGACCCGGACGATGGCGTGGTCGGCGATTGATCCGCGTAAACTTGAATTCCTTTCCTTGAAATCAAGGGAACGACGTCTTGAGTATAGTACGTGCCTCACCTTCGTCGATATCGGTGCTGGCAACGCAAAAAACAGGCTGGTCAGCGTTGAGAAAATCCGACCCTGTATATCCCGATTCGTCAAAATAGATCGTGTGTAGGTGGTTCATGACGATAGCCTACTCGACCGTCGGCCGCTTCTTCGATCGATTGGCCGGACTCCGAGGGCAACCCGCGTAGAGAAGTCGATACAACTCAGGCGGGCCAAGGTTGAGGTCAGGACGACATGCAGTCGGAAGTGACCCGAACCGCACATGCTAGTTCCGAGGCTGTGGAGGGACATAGGTAGTAATATACCGACTTGGGAACTAGTTGGCGATTTGGTTAGCCCTTCGACATTGTTTGGCAGGCCCCGACTGGGTACTCACGGTGCTTTCTGGGGTGTTGCGGCGCGCGCGCGGGGTTTGTGATGGGCGATGGACCTTTGGCGAGCGCGATTCAAGGAGAACAGGGGGGAGAGAGCGAGGATCGGTCTGCGAGTAGATACGACTCAGAGAGCGGCTTCGCGCGACGGTCGAAGTGATTTGTACCGCGGCCACGGCGCTACCGGTTCAAGGCCGGGACGATCGGTCTGTAGGCGATAGATGGACTCAGCACGGTGGCGTGTGGACACCACTTCGCTTCGCGAATGGCCTCAATGCTCAGCGGAGGGGTGATCTCTCGCTTCGACCGCCCATTTCCCGAAAGTCAGCAAAGGCACGGATCGGGATCTCATGCTTCAGGAGGCCGCTTGGCTTGGTGTGCATGCGACCCTCCATGCGAAATCGCGCTTTCGTGCTGCAGCAGACCGGCGATGGTCTCCAGTTTGCCGCTTACCGGGGCGGCACTGCCGAATATGAGCACGTCTCAGTTTTCAAGTGGCGCATGGAATGCGCCTAGCCGGACGGGGCAAAGAACGTCTACGTCACGATTCGGCGAGGGAGTAGAATCAGGCTGGTCACACTATCCGGAAACCGGGGTCGACGTCAGCACCAGATAGATTAGCGTCCGATAGGTCGGTTCCTTCCAGATAGGTGCCTCGCAATATAGCGCTGTTAAGGTCGGTACCAGTTAGGTTGCAATTCTTTAGCTTGGCACCAGTTAAGTCGACACCGCTCAGGTTCTCGTAGCTCAGGTTCTCGCCGTCCAGATAGACGTTTCGAAAATCTCGCTTTCCGGCGCCATAGGCCTCAAGTAGCTGTTCGGCAGTCATAGGGTGTGCATACATAACTGCCAACAGTGTACTAGTGGCGACCGCGGGAGCGAAATGGTGGGCAATCAAGCAAATGAAGCCCCCAGGGGCGTACGTCGTTGACAATGACGCGTACGCTCAATAACCATGACCGAATGACAGTCACTGAGCTCCGCAGGAACATCTATACGGTGTTCGACGGGATCGGACGCGGCGAGGGGCCGGTCAGGATCGAACGCAACGGCACGGTCATCGTGATCCAGCGCGAGGATTCGCCGTCACGCCTTGCGCGGCCGCAGGAGCCGGCCACCAAGGCCTACAATGGTGACTCCGACGAGGTGATCGGCATGTCATGGGAGAGCGAGTGGAACCGGCTGCCCACTTAGACACCCACGTGGTGATCTGGCTGCGCGACGGAGAGACTTCGAAGCTGTCGCCGGTTGCCGTGCACGTCATCGAGAGCCACCGACTCGTCGCGTCGCAATTCGTCCGCCTCGAGCTTCAGTATCTGCGTCTGGCCGAGCCGCCGGACGTCCTGATCGGCTACCTGCAAGATCGGATCGGCCTGCAGATGTGCACACTGCCGACAGCCTCCATCGTGGGCGCCGCACTGCTGCAGACGTGGACAATAGACCCATTCGACCGGTTGATCACCGCCAACGCATCCGCGGCGGCGGCGCTTCTGGTGACCGCGGATGGAGCGATACGCCGTCACTACCGGCTCGCCCTATTCTGACCTCCGGCGGCGGGACGCCGGCGCGCAACCGTCGCAACTACGTCCTGTGGTCACGAGACTCGACCGGTATCAGGGGTAGCGGAGCGACCAAGTCGTTCGTCCCCGGTGGAATCCCGTGGATCCCGTGACAACCGCGTCCGCGTCACGTTGTGCTCCAGACCGGCTCGCCGGGATGGCCACCGCGCGCCATGCTGCCCACGCTGCGGGCCGCCGCTTCGCGCCTACCCCGTTCGCGTAGTACGCTCAGGATTCATGGAAGTGCTGACTGAACTGCAACTGGAACAGTTCCGGACCAGGGGGTTCCTTCATCTGGCCCGGTTCATCGCTCCGGAAGAGGTCACGGCGCTAGAACGCGAGACCGACGATCTTCACGAGCAGATGGCGTCGAATGCGGTCGCCGAGGGCCAGACCGGTCACAACGCGCGGCTGAAGAACGGGGCGCACGTGTCCTGGGAGGAGCGTGACGACGTCCGCCGTATCCGACAGCTCATGCACAGCGAGTTGGTGTGCCCCACCATCGATCGGATCCTGCATTCCGAGAAGATGCTGGCCGTGGTACGCCAGCTCATCGGGTCCCCGGACATCATCAAGTACCATTCAAAGCTGCTCATGAAGGCGGCACACGACGGCAGCCTCACTCCCTGGCACCAGGATTGGGGCTACTGGAGATCGCAAAGCGAAAAGCCCACCCAGTTGAATTGCATGCTGTCGATCGACGCCGCGGATCTTGGCAATGGATGCATTCGCTTCGTCGAGGGGAGTCACCTGCAGGGCCCCGTCGATCATGCGCGGCTGGATTCCGCTTCGTTTGGCATCGGGCTCGAAGGGGACATCGACCGCTTCCCGGCCACCCCGGTCGAGACCGCGGCGGGCGATGCGGTGTTCTTCGGAAGCCTCGTCATTCACGGTTCCGCGCTCAACGCGTCGGGGCGCAATCGGCGCGCCAACACCTTCGCCTTCGACCGTGCCGACAACAGGATCGGAGGCGGCGCGCATCGCCAAGCGTTGCTCCTCGCCAGGCCATAGCGCCGCTCACGCAGCGGTCTGGCGCGCAGCCGCGGAGGTGATCGTGCGCCTTGTACGGCTGATGCTGATCCTGGGATCTGTGATTCTGGCGGGGCTGCCGGCGGCGGCGCAGGCACTGGCCGCGGCGGAGCTTTTCGTGGTCGCGAACGCGGCCGCCGGCATCGACGCGCCGCATCGCAGTGCCTGGGACGAGTTCACCAGCGACGTTCCCACCAGCGGTTATCTCGGCATCGGCCAGGCCTGGGGCGACTACGACAACGATGGCTGGGTCGACCTGTTCCTGGCCGGCGGCCAGAGCCCCAGCACGCTGTACCGCAACGGCGGCGACGGCACCTTCAGCATTCCCGAGCAGGCCGCCGATGTGGCCCTGGCAAACGCCTGGACCGGCGGCGCCGTCTGGGCCGACTACGACAACGACGGCTGGCGCGACCTCTACGTCCTCGCCCACGGCGCCAACGTCCTGTTGCGCAACGAGAGCGGTGCCGGCTTCCGCGACGTGACCGCGACCGCCGGGGTGGGCGACTCCGGCAAGGGTTCCACCGCGGCCTGGGGCGACTACGACGGCGATGGCTTGCTCGACCTGTTCGTCGCCAACTGGCGCTGCTACCCGGAGTGCCCGCGCGACAACGCCGCCGCCCTGGCCAGCGACCGGCTGTACCGCAACCGCGGCGACGGTACCTTCGAAGACGTTTCCACGCTGCTCGGCGACAAACTGCGCGGCGCCGCCTTTTCGGCAAGCTTCGCCGATTTCGACGACGACGGCGACCCCGACATCTACGTGGTCAACGACATGGTCGAGCACCCGATCGGCACCGTGCTGTGGCGCAACGACGGGCCGGGGTGCGGCGGGTGGTGCTGGAACGACGCCTCCGCGGAGACACGGACCGGCGCCGTACGCAACGGCATGGGCCTCGCGGTCGGTGACTACGATAACGACCTGGACCTGGACTTCTACTTCTCCGACATGGGCGAACCGATGTCGCTGCTGCAGAACGTGGGAGGCCGATTCCGCAATGCCACCGAGGCCGCTGGCGTCGGAGCAGGCGACGGCACCGTGGTCGGATGGGGAACGGCGTTTTTCGATTTCGACAACGACGGCTGGCTGGACCTGTTCCTGGCGGCCAGTGGATACGCCGAGCGCTTCCGGAGCTCCACCGGGTCCGTCGGGTTGCTGTTCCCGTATGCCAACGTGCTGTTCCGCAACCGCGGCTACGGCAACTACGTCGACGTGACGCCGCCGGCCTGGCACCAGCGGCCCAAGCCCAGCATGGGCGTCGCGTACGCCGACTACGACCGCGACGGCTTTGTCGACTTCGTGGTCGGGAACTTCGACGTGGGCTTCATGCTGCACCGCAACGCCGGGCTTGCGGGGGCAGGGAACCACTGGCTGACGGTGCGGCTCGAAGGCCGCCCGCCGGTCAACCGCGACGCGATCGGGGCGCGCGTGTTCGTCACCCCCGGCGCCGGCCGTCCGCGCATGCAGGAGGTCAAGAGCGGCTCGAGCCTCGGTGCCGGCAACGACACGGCGCTGCACTTCGGCCTCGGCGAATCGTCGCTCACTTCGGTACGCGTGCTATGGCCCGACGGCACCGAGGAAACGTTCGAGGAGGTAGCCGTCGACCGGGTATGGCACCTGGTCTACGGCCAGCCGGGGCAGTAGGCAGCAGGCACGGTCACTCGGTGACCATACGCACGCTGCGACCGGCGCCACGCTGCACCAGCTTGCCGCTGCCGGATAGCTCCGCGGCGGCTTGCGCCAGGCTCCGATCGGGGGCCTGCACGCGCGTGTGCCCGGCGCGGTCCACGGACAGGACCGACTCCTTGAGCAGCCGAGCGTAGGGGTGCTCCGGCGACTCCAGCACCGCCTGGGCAGGGCCCATCTCCGCGATGTAGCCCTGCTGCATGATGATGATGCGGTCCGAGATGTAGTAGGCGGTCGCCAGGTCGTGGGTGATGTAGATCACCGTCACGTTCAGGGTGTCGCGCAGGTCGCGCAGCAGGTTGACGATCGACATGCGCAGCGACGCATCCACCATCGACACCGGCTCGTCGGCGATCAGGATCTCCGGGTTGGGGATGAGCGCGCGAGCAATCGCGACGCGCTGCAGTTGGCCGCCGGACAGCTCGTGGGCGTAGCGCCCGCGCACCTCCGCCAGGCTGAGGCCTACCTTGTGCAGCGCCTCGTCCATGGCGGCGTCCACCGCTTCCTGTCCGCGCACGCCGAGCAGCACGCGGGCGCTGGCGTCGAGGTAGCGGTCGACGCGCTTGAGCGGGTTGAATGCCTCGAACGGGTTCTGGAACACCGGCTGCGCGTGGCGCATGAACTCGATGCGGGCGGCCCTGCCGCGGCGGTCGGCCATGCTGCGTCCCGACAGCCGGATCTCGCCCTCCGTGGGGGCTTCGAGCCCGAGCATCATGCGCGCCAGCGTCGTCTTGCCGGAACCGGACTCGCCGACGATGGTGAACACCTCCGGCTGCCCTTCCTCGATCGAGAAGCTGGCGTCCGTCACCGCCTCGACGTGGCGCCGCGACAGGACTCCGCCCATGGCGAACCGCTTGGAGACCTGGGCGACCTCCAGGATCGCGCTCATGCCGCCGTCCCCTTGGTCGCGCCGCGCGCCGGCGTGAGCGGCTCCACTTCGGCACTGCGCCAGCACGCCGAGCGGTGGTCGGCGCCGACCGTCTCCAGCGGCGGCACCTCGGTCCGGCACTTGTCGATGGCGAGCGGGCAGCGCGGGTGGAAGCGGCAGCCGCTCGGCGGATCGGCCAGGTTGGGCGGGCGGCCGCCCAGTGCCGGCTTGCGGGTGGAGTCGCCGATGCGCGGCAGGCTGGCCACCAGGTGCGCCGTGTAGGGGTGCCGGGGCTCGGTGAACAGCGCGCTCGTGGGGCCTTCCTCGACGATGCGCCCGGCATACATGATGCCGATGCGATCGGCCATGTTCGCGTGCACGCTCATGTCGTGGGTCACGAACACCACGGACGACTTCAGCGACCGGCGAATGTCGTCGAGCAGCGCCAGCACATCCTTCTGCACCACCACGTCGAGCGCCGTGGTGGGCTCGTCGGCGATGATGAAGCCGGGCCGGCAGACGGTGGCCAGCGCAATGGTGACGCGCTGCCGCATGCCGCCGGACAACTCGTGCGGGTAGGCGCGCAGCACATCCCGCGTCAGGTAGAGCCGCTCCAGGTGCGCCTCCACCACCTCCCAGAAGCGCCGCTTCGGCAGATCCATGTGATTGAATGCGAAGTCCGTGAAGCTCCTTTCGATGCGCCGCACCGGATTCAGCACGCTCATCGAGCCCTGCATGATGTACGACACATGCTTCCAGCGCAGACGGTTCAGTTCCTCCTCGCTGACCGCGTACGGGTCGATCTCGCGCCCTTCGAAGCGGTAGCGCATGGCGCCGCCGACGATCCGCAGCGGCGGGTGAATGGCGCCGGCGAAGGTCTTGATGAGCGTGGTCTTGCCGGATGAACTCTCTCCCGCGATGCCGTACACTTCGTCCGCGCGCACCGTGATCGAGATGTCGTCGACCGCACGCACCTCGCGCCACGTAGCCGGATACCAGGCCCACGGTAATGGAGATGACGCGGCTGAACGCGGCCACCATGATGCCGAACCCCAGCGTGTTCCGAAACGCGAAGGTGAGTTGCCAGAACAGATCCTGGCCCCGCGAATTGGTGCCAAACCAATACTCCCCGGAGGGTGGCAGGTCGGGGAATTCCATGAATTGCATGGTGTGATCGATGGGTGACACCAGGGACAGCAAGGAATAGACGACGATCACCCCGAGGAACGCGACCCCGATCGCGAACTCCCGGTTGTAGCGCAACAGATCCCGGATGATGTGCAACACGCTACTTGACCCTCACCCGCGGATCGAGCAGCGGATACAGCAGGTCGATCACGAAAATGGCGGTCGCGACGGCGGCGATCGAGATCGACGTGACGGCGAGCACGAGCGTGAAGTCGCCGGCGTTCACCGCGTCGATCAGCAGCGTGCCGAGTCCGGGATAGGAGAATACCTCCTCGGTGATGATGGTGCCCGAGAACACGCCGCCGAGCACCATCGCCAGCGCCGTGAGCTGCGGCACCATGGCGTTCCGGATCACGTACGAGCCGACGATCTTGCGGCTCTCCACGCCACCGAACTCCGCGTAGGTAACGTAGTCCTCGGTGACCACGTTCGACACCAGCGCGCGCATGCCCAGGAACCAGGTGCCGAGCCCGACCGCAACGATCGACGCCGCCGGCAGAATGGCGTGGTGCACGATCGACAGCGCGTAGCGGATGTTCCAGCCCGGCTGCACGAACATCCCGGCGCCGCCGGAGATCGGCAGCACCGGCCACACGAACCCGAACAGGATCAGAAAGATGAAGGCCACGATGTAGTACGGGATCGGCTGCACGCCGATGGCGAGGACCCCGAACGCCTTCAGCAGCCGGCTGTTCTGGAAGTAGCCGGCCAGCCCGCCGAGCAGGTTGCCGACCGTCCAGGTGATGATGACGGTGGTGGTGAGCAGGCCCACGGTCCACGGCAACGCGCGCCGCACCAGCCGGAGCGCCGGCGTCGGGAAGGCGAGCAGCGACGGCCCCATGTCGCCGCGCACGAGGCGGCCCCAGAAGCTGAAGAACTGCCCGAGCAGCGGCTTGCCGGTGCCATACAGCTCGGTCAACGCCGCGCGCATCGCCTCTTGCGCGTCGGGGCTGAAGCCGGACCGGCTGGATGGGGCACCCGCCGCGACAGCGCCCGCGCGAATTCCACACCTACCCGGAAAATCCGGCGCTGGAGAGTACGCGGCGCTGAAAGCGAAGCGCGATTACACGCGCGCGGCGGACATCTTCGCTTCGATCTCGCGGATGATATCGTCGGCGACTTCGATTACTTCGACCGGCGCGCGGACCGGTTCGCCAGCCCGTTTGCGAAGGGCTACAACCAACGGAGCGAGTGCATCGGCTCTCTCCCGGTCACTGGACAGGACTTCCGCGAGCTCTCGATCCGATACGCCAAACGCGATCATTCCAAGAACGAGATCCAGCATTTCACGCAGCATCGTTTTTTTACCGATGCGGAACGCATCATACGCGGCCCGGAACGCCTCCAGAACAGCGTCGCGGTCTCCCAGATGAAGCAATGCATTCGTCCTCAGCCGCATCGCCTGCCAATCGATCCCGACATCGTCAATTCCCGTCAGCGAGCCGTAGAACACCGCCATGAAATGAATCAGGTTGCGTACGATGGCCGCCTCGTCGCGTTCCCGCCGCAGTTTGTAGTAGATGCCGTAGAGACGTTCCACTGCTGAGTAGCGGCGCTTCCTGCCGGTACCCTCGTACATGACCGCGCCGCGATGGACGAGCCGCCCGAGCATGTTCGATACGATTCGAACGTCGAGGCGCGCGCGCGCGGTGATCTCACCGGTAGTCGATGGTTGCCAGAGGTCGATAGTAGCGAGATAGACGCGTCGCTCGGTCTTCGCGAAGCCTTCCAGGTGCGTACGAAAGTACTCTGTGTGCTCGTCGATCAGCCTCACCAGTTGTTCCATCAGCTGGCGCAATGATCCGTGCCGCGCAAAATCGGCTACGAAAACGAGAAGCCGGGGACTGCCGCCAGTCAGAATCTGCAGCGGCCTGACCTCGCGCTCCCCTACCGCGTCACCGCTGACAACGTGCCATAGACGCTGGCATTCCTCGATAGCCAACGGATCGAGGCCCAAGGTGCGGAACAGCTCGAAGAACGGCTGTGTCGCATCGTCCAGACCCTTGAAACGGCTGGTGGCGGTGGCCAGGAGCATGATCTCGGGTTGCGACTGCAACGCCTCGCGAAGCTTCCAACCGAAGTCCTCATCCACGTCACCGCAAAGGTCCTGCAGGTTTTCGACCATCAAGACCAACTGCTTTCCCAGACGGTCCGCCGCGTTCAAAACGGCGGCGCGGGCACGTGCTTCGATCAGTTCCTCTCCACGCCCCCGTGCTGCCAGAGCGCTGTGCGTTTCCCGCAACTCGCGCGTGAGTTCGGGATCGCCCACGGCACTCTCTCTGGCGAGGTAGAATAGACATTCGAGCCAGAAGTCGGCGACATCAAAGATCTCGAGGCTTTCTTCCATGAACCGGACCGGCAACAGATACCGGGAGAGATCCGTATTGGTGCGCAACTCGGCGGCGACACGGGCCAGCAGCATGGTCTTGCCGCGGCCGCGCGGAGCAACAAGCAGAACGTGCTGACACGATGATGCGCCCATATTCCCCCGCAGGACTTCCAACACTGTGGCAAGTTCTCGGTTTCTGACCACGAATTGCCGGATTACCTCCTGGTCGGATTGGAAGGTGCCCGGATTGGCCTTGCGAATCGGGTGATCAAGCGATCGTTTCATCGGAAACCAGTATCTTCAGTTCGGCTTCGCGGTCGAAGAAATCGGCACCGCTTACCGGGCGGCCCGTTGATGATCTCATAGGCGCTCCCTGTTCATGGCTGCACCGATTATGGTAGTCACCGGATTAGTTGTCAACTGTTCTGGTGACTATTTGCCCACCCCGCCGGCTTGACGCGGTTCCTCGAGATCGACCGGTCGACAGGGCATCAGGACGCGCACTACGGTGAGGGCGCCATGGGTGTGTACTCCGGCGAACGCCTGCGGGAGATTTCGTTTCCGCTCGGCGGCATCGGCACCGGTTGCATCGGGCTGGCCGGCAGCGGACGGCTCATCGACTGGGAGATCTTCAACCGCCCCAACAAGGGCAGCATCAACGGCTACAGTCACTTCGCCGTCAAGGCGGAGCGCGGCGGCCAGATACTCGACGCGCGGGTGCTGAACGGCGACCTGACCGCCGATCACACCGGCGAGTTGCACGGCAGCGCGCGCAGCGCGGATCAGTTCGGCTTCGGGCCGTCGCGCGGGAGCATGGCCGGCGCTCCGCACATGGACGACGTCACGTTCACCGGCGAGTTCCCGATGGCGCATCTGGCGTTCGCGAGCGGGAGCTTCCCCGGCGCCGTGGAGATGACGGCATTCAATCCCTTCATACCGCTCAACGAGGACGATTCCAGCATCCCCGCGGCCCTGTTCGAGATCCGCGTGCGCAACACCGAGCCGGCCGCGACCCGCTACACGGTTGCCATGTCCTTGAGCAACCCTGCCGGACTCGGCACCAACACGCTTGCCCGTGGCGGCGGCGGCGGCGTGTCGTGGCTCAAGCTCAGCCCGGCGGCGGGATTGGCGGCGCAGGATCCCGCGTACGGCGACCTGTGCGTGGCCACCGGCGGGACAGTGGTCGAAGCCGGCGGTGCCGCTGCCGCGGGCGAGGTGTGGGGCCAGGAGTACTGGTTCCGCGGCGCCTGGTTCGACGGCCTGGAGGTGTTCTGGCGGGAATTCGCCGCCGCCGGTCCGATGCCGGAGCGCTCCTACACCACCGGCTACCGCGGACGAGCTCCGGTATCGGGAGCCATCGACACCGGCACGCTGGCCGCTACCGTCGACGTGCCTCCCGGCGCCACCGGCCGGGTGCGTTTCGTGGTGTCCTGGAGCTACCCCAACTTCGCCAAGTACTGGCAGACGCGGTCCGCGAGCGAGCCCCCGGCGCGGCCGCCCACCTGGCGCAACCACTACGCCACCCGGTTCAACGACTCCCTCGCCAGCGCTCGCTACACGTTGGCACACTGGGGGCGCCTGCATACCGAGACGCTGCACTTCAAGGAAGCGCTGTACGGCTCCACCCTGCCACCCGCCGCGCTGGAAGCGGCCGCCGCCAACCTGGCGGTGCTGAAGACCCCCACCTGCCTGCGCCTCACCGACGGCTCGTTCTACGGCTTCGAGGGCCTGCGCCCCACGGAGGGCTGCTGCGAGGGATCCTGCACCCACGTGTGGAACTACGCCTACGCGCTGCCGTTCCTGTTCCCGCGTCTGGAGCGGTCGATGCGCGACCTCGACTTTACCTACAACCAGCGCCCGAACGGCGGCATGGGGTTCCGCCTGCACCTGCCGCTCGGCGAGGACCGCTCTCCCTTCCGCCCCTGCGCGGACGGCCAGTTCGGCGGCGTGATCAAGACCTACCGCGACTGGAAGATCTGCGGCGACAGCGACTGGCTGCGGCACCACTGGCCGGCGGTGAAGAAGTCGATCGAGTTTGCGTGGGCGGACAGCAACGAGGACCAGTGGGATGCGGATCGCGACGGCGTGCTGGAGGGACGCCAGCACCACACCCTGGACATGGAGCTGTTCGGGCCCAACTCCTGGCTCACCGGCTTCTACCTCGGCGCCCTGAAGGCGGGCGCGGAAATGGCGGAGCATCTCGGCGAACGCGACACCGCCGCCGAATACCGCCACCTGTTCGAGCGCGGGCGGCAGTGGGTCGACCGCCACCTGTTCAACGGCGCTTGGTACCACCAGCAGATCGACGTGCGCGACCGTTCCATTCTGGAGCGCTTCCTGCCATCCGATCCCGCCATCATCGATACCTACTGGAACGACGAGGCGGGCGAAATCAAGTACCAGATCGCCGAGGGCTCGGAGATCGATCAGTTGAACGCCCAGTGGCACGCCAACCTGTGCGGCCTCGGCGACCTGTTCGATCCCGCCCAACGACGCACCGCGCTGCGCTCGCTGTATCGCAACAACTTCAAGAACACAATGCGCGACTTCTTCAACGCCTGCCGCATCTACTGCATGAACGATGAAGGCGGTTTGGTTATCAGCGACTGGCCGGACGGCGCCTACCGCCCCGTGGTGCCGCTGCCCTACGCCGGCGAGACCCAGAACGGCTACGAGTACCAGGCGGCGATCCTGATGATTCAGGAGGGGCTGATAGACGAGGGGCTGACCGCGGTGGCGGCGATCCGCGACCGCTACGACGGCGCCCGGCGCAACCCCTGGAATGAGTTCGAGTGCGGTTCCAACTACGCCCGCTCGATGGCGGCGTGGTCGCTCGTCCTCGCCTTCAGCGGCTTCGAGTACGACATGGCGCACGGCATGATCGGCTTCGACCCCGTCCGGGCCCCGGACCAGCCGGACCAATCGGACCACTACCGCACTATCTGGTCGCTCGACAGCGGCTGGGGCACCTTCGCCATGACGCCGGGCCGCCTCGTCCTGACCGTGCTGGCCGGCGCGCTGACCCTGACCAGCATGCGCGTTCCCGCCGCCCGCGCGCATGCGGTCACCAGCGCGGCGCTGCACCGCATCGCGCCGTCACCCGCCAGCGGCGAGCCGGCGGCTGCGACCACGACGGTGGTGGCGATTGGCAACTCGAGCGGCCGCACGCTCACCTTCGCCGCGCCCGTGACGATTGGCGCCGGCCAGGAAGTGATCCTGACACACCAGTAGCTCAGCAAATCGGCGTGGCGGGGACTGGCCGGGTGATCAGGGCAGCGCCGTCATGGGCGAAGCAGGCCCAACCCGGCCCCTTCAGCCGGGTCGATGTCGACGCGCACGTCCACGTCCACCTGCTGCGGCGCG
This sequence comes from Spirochaetia bacterium, assembly GCA_965262935.1. GTDB lineage: Bacteria > Spirochaetota > Spirochaetia > SZUA-6 > Bin103 > Bin103. The sequence goes on from OZ253572.1 coordinate 6,811,218, forward strand.
CTCAGCCCCAGCAGCTCGAGTTGATCCCGGAGAATCCCGCGCACGACGGGTGCGACCGACTTACTTGGAGGCTTACCCTCAGCCCCGGCGCTGATTGTCGAATCATAGTTGGGCGGGATTTCCGCTTTCCGCTTGTCAAAATTGTGAAATAATGTCCGAGGCCATGGCGCCGATGCTAAAGCCACAGGTCGGCGCCGTGCTGATTGCCCAACTGGACCGCGTCACCCGCAGCGTTGCTGATCGACACGTTCAGGCGCCGCGAGGCGCGCTCATCAGTGCCGCTGAGTCTCTGGACTCCAGGTCCGCCGGGGGCTTTGTCGTCAACGTAGTCGGCGCCGTCGCGCAGTGGGCGTGGGAAGCAACCGCCGAGCGCACGGCAGCAGCGGTCCAAGTACCCAAGCAACATGGCCGCGCTGGCGGCGGGGTGGTTCCGTTTGGGTTCCAGTTCATCGACGCGCGCCGAAAGTGGCACCACGGCGAACAGGAAACGCTCGCAGCCGTCATCGAGCACCGCCACGTAACATTCTCTACCGATCCGTGCTATCGTAAAAAACGCAATGACTGATTGGGATGCCATCATAGCCACCGTCTACGATTTCATCTCCGAACCTGATACGCTTGTGCTTCTTATTACTGGCTACGTGTTCTTGTGTGTGGTGTTCGGTCTGATCGGAGTGTCAATTTCCAAATACAAGAGCGGTGGCGCCTTAGCGGGTTTCCTGTTGGGATCCGGTCTTTGGGTTGTAGGGTTGCTATTTTGTTTGCTTATTCCCTACAAACCGATCGAGCTACTACCGACGCACAGCAAAAGACGAGAACGATTCCAGCGCAGTTTATCGGAGGGTCGGAAACAGAGCCTCCGCGGACACGATGAGAAACGCGACGCACTTCTCCAAAAACTGGATGAAAGGATCGAATAAAGGCGCGCCCGAAGTGGCACCAGCGTGAGCAGGACCCTCACAGCACCATCGAGTAGCTACGCGCCGGCCTCTCATGGGCAAAGGTGGCCGACACGCTGAACGCCCGCGCACCGCACGCGTACCGACGGCCGCTGGGTGCGCATAGTCGACCAATAGGTCCACCAGACGCGCGAACGGGAGCACGGCGCCCCCGTTTAGACCCGTTATAGCGCTCCGCAACGCCGCGCTACTCGACATCGATCCCCCGCAGTCCGCGGCAACGTGGAGGCCGCCGCCGACCCCGCGGCGCACGTGGTCGCGTTGCTTACCGCCTGCACGCCACCCGACCAGGGAACCGACCAGTAGCGGCTTCGGACTCCTCAAAAGATAGAGATCGACTTTGGCAGTTGGTTGATATTCAATTCTCGCGAAATGTGGTGCAACTTCACACAACATGATGCGATGCGACGTTCCGTTGCTATTCTGTCAGATACTCTCCGGGAACTCGTCCGATGCTTTCTGCATGTCCACTAGAACCTCCCTGCGTAACGCCAACGTCTCGTGCCACTCTTGCGCCTCCCGATCCCTGAAGAAACCTGCGTTGGGAGCAAGTGTTCTAACTGCTTCTTCGACTTTATCGAGGGTAATCCGAAAAAATTCCTTTCGCATATTTGCAGCGTTGACGCGGTGGTCGGTGAACTCCGTGTGTAGCGCCGCCTCTAGAGCCGGAGCGTCTTCTGAGTAGATCATGGCATGGGTGTCGAATCTAAATGGAACACTGGCACCACCTAGCTCCCGAACTCGGTCGTCTGGGTCCAGCCGCCGAGTCGAACCAATCTTCACCATATCATCGCCAAATGAACCGATGTTCGAGATGATATAGACGTAGCCAGACCTAGTTATCTCCGCCATGGCACGAGCACGTTCGCTCTTGGCTTGGGCTTCGGCCAAAGTTGCTTCTAATTCTGCGATACGGTTTTCATCTACGCTTGCATGATTTCTTGCCTTTTCTAAGAGTTTAGCGTATTTTCGTTCTTCTCTCTCAGATGCCTCCGCTTCCGCGAGCAGTTTCTTCTCTTCGCGTTCCGCACGAGCCAATTCTGCGCGCTCGTCTTTCTCGATCTTGAGTCGCTCACGGTATTCATGCGTCATGCCCAGCTCGTCAATCTTTAGAGCAATATAGTTGCGGTTGAGTACCAAGTTCATGGATGCATTGGCACTGTCAATCTGCTTGACGGCATTCAAAATGCGCTTTTCCATGGCAACTACGTTGTTCCATCGCGCATTGGCGATCGCTGCCTCACACTCGTTGTTGAAAGCCCTCATGGTCAGACGGGTTTGCCTATTGATCATGGTCTGTCCTTTGGAGCGACTACCATCTATCGTCCAGCCGGTGGGACAAAACGTGGCTTCCTTTGATGACACCATTTCTTTTTGACGTTCTCGGATTTGTCTAATGTTGGTTTTGTAAGTTTCGCTATCGCCGAATTCGAAATGCGGCTCATAGATTCCAAGTTCTGCGAACGAGATCCGCTCGTCGTAAATCGCGACCTGCTGCTCGAGTTTTTTCAGGATAGAGCGCTTATCGGCGTATTGTTTCCGAACGGCGTCTGTTTCTGTCCGAGCCTGTTCAGCGGACGACCGAAGGCGGCTCAATTCCTCCTCGATAGACATGATGGGCAAATATTTATCCTTGAATTCCCCTATTTCTCGTTCCTGAATCTCGATTCTCTTCAAGGATATTTCGGCGCTTTTTCTTGCTTTCAGCCATAGAACGAGAAACACGACTGTGGGACAGATGAGCAAGGCAACGGCAGGCGCGCTCATTGAATCACCCATGCGCATGAATTCCCCATATCCACTGATCGTACCTCCAAGAGCGGTCCGAGGCGAAAGCCTTGTAGATCCAGACGCGGCTCAGCCTCGGTTCGCGGGAAAGCCGGATCACGCTACACGCCTTGTCGATGTCGTTGAGCGCAGCCCGGATGAGGCTGCCGTCTCCCGAGGCGAGGTCGTGGTTGCGTCGAGATAACCCCGTACGACGCCGCGCCGGCGCAGATGGGCCGCCACAACCACGGGCGCGCCCCTCCTACCCACGGCGCAGTGTGCGGAACGCTTGCCGGCGCAGCAAGCGCCGTCTGGAGGTGCCGCGCCCAAGCGAGACGACGCGCACGTTTGCCTCGCGCATGGCGCTCATGTGGGCCCGGTCCGTCCCAGTGCTGGTCCTGGTTACCGGTCACGGCGCAGCAGGAAGCCGATCCCGAACCAGACCAGCGCCGCCATTCGATCTCCTGCATGCCCAGAATCGTGGCGTAGATCGACGCGCTGCAGCAAGAGGCTCGGCTCCGTGGAGGACCACCGACCACCGGGTGACACAGCGCCGGCTTGATGTCGGTGTGGCGGCGCGCACTGTGCCCACCAGGTGCCCACCGGCCCCAGATCGACGCGCGCGCGGGTGCCGGGTTAGGGTGGCGGCGTGATGAGCAATGCCACCGACCGCCCCGTGCCCGCCTCTCTGCCTCTCGATGTGCGCCGTGGTCTGACCGATGCCGCCGACGCTGCCCATCCGTTGCGTTGGGGGATCCTTGGTGCGGGCAGCACATTGCGACCCAGTGGGTGGAGGCGCTGGCGGCCTGCGCCGGGGCCACGGTGACCGCGGTGGCGGCGCGCGAGCGGTCGCGCGCCGAGCAGTTCGCGGCGCGCTTCGGCATTGCCACGGCGTATGGCGACTACGCGGAGATGGTCGCCGCCCCGGACGTGGACATCGTGTACGTCGGCACCATCACCGGCCTGCACAAGGAACACACCCTGCTGGCCATCGCCGCCAGCAAGCATGTGCTGTGCGAGAAGCCGCTGGCCGACAACGCCATCGACGCGCGCGCCATGTACGCCGCGGCGGCGGAGCAGAAGGTGATGCTGCAGGATGCCATGTGGACCCGGTTCTTTCCGGCCGTCGAGCACGCCCGCACGCTGATCGAGGAGGGCGCCATCGGGCAGGTGGTGCTGGTGCAGTCGGACTTCTTCGATCCGATCTACGCTATCCAGGCGGCGCCGCTGGCGTTCGGCGCCGGCGCCACGCCGACCGCGGTTGCCGTAGCCGGCCGCAACGTACGCGCGGCGGTAGTCGAATATGGTCCCGACCGGACCGCCGTCCTCACCTTTCCGTCGAACCGTAGCGAGTTGCCGGAGGTAACCGAGATCGTCGGCACCAGGGGCCGGATTACCCTCCACCGCCCGGCGCACTGCCCGACCCGGATGTCGGTATGGACGGCCGCCGAGGACCAGATCCCGTCCCTGTACGCGACCGGCAACACGCCGCTGCCGGTGCAGGTGTTCGAGTATCCGCTGCCGGGCACGGTGAGCATGCAGCGCCCGCATCCCAACCAGCACGGCTTTCTGTACCAGGCGGAAGCGGTGCACCGCTGTCTGGCAGCCGGGCTGCGCGAGTGCCCGCAGTACGGGCAGCAGGAATCGCTGCACGCCATGGACCTCATGACCGCGATTCTCGCGTTGCTGCGGGATCGGGATGGGTAGGGCGCCGTCGTCGTCCGGACCCGCGGCGGCAGACGGCCGGGCGGGGATACGATGACATGCCTCACGACTCGCTCGGCCCACCCCGCGCTCCCCTGACCGGCGCACCACCGGGACCGCTGGGGCGCGCGGCGGCGATGCTGCGCGACGGCCCGTTCCGCCGCCTGCTGCTGGCGGCGGCCCTGTTCTACATCGTGCGCACCGGCGAGCTGGCGGTCCTCGGCTGGCTGATGTTCGACCTCACCGGATCGCCGTCGCGGGTCGCGCTGGTCGGCGTGGTGCGCATGACGCCAATGGTGCTGTTCGGGCTCGGTATCGGCGCGGTCGTGGACCGCGCGTCGAAACGCCGCATGGTGGCCTTCGCACACGGGCTGGCGCTGACCGCCATCGCCTCCATCGGCGTGGCCCTCGCGGCCGGCGGGGTGACGCCGCTGCACCTGTATCTGGCGGTGTTTGCGAGCGGCATCGCCTTCGCCACCGACTTCTCCGCGCACCGCGCGCTGATGGCGCACCTGGTGCCGCGCAACGCTCTGGCGACGGTGGCCGCTCTGGACACCACGGCTCTCACCGTAAGCTTCCTGCTCGGACCGGCGCTAGCCGGCGTCGCCATCGGCGTGGTCGGATATGCTGGCGCCTACGCGCTGCTGGTGGCGTTCGTGGCCTGCTCCCTCATCCTGGTGCGGAGCGTTCCGCGCGACGCACCGGGCAGCATGCCGGCGCGGCGCATGCCGTTGATCCGGGCGCTGCGCACGGTGGCTGCCAACCGGACCGTGCTCGCGGTGCTGCTGATCACCATGGTCATGAACGCCTGCGGCTTTCCCTATCAGTTCATGGTGCCGGTGATCGCGCGCCAGGAGTTGGCCGTCGGCCCGGTCGCGTACGGCCTGCTCGGCAGCGCCGCGGGCCTGGGCGCGCTGTTCAGCGCATTCGCCATCGGCTCGCTGCCGCCGCGCCTCGCCGGGCGCGTGTTCAGCGGCGGCGCCCTGCTGCTGCTGTGCTGCATCATCGTGTTCGCCGTCTCGCGCAGCTACCTCCTGTCGATCGCGATCCTGTTCGTGGGCGGCTTCGGCTTCGCCGGTTTCGCGGTGCTGCAGACCGCCGTGATCCTGCAGGGCACCTCGCCCGAGCTGCGCGGGCGCGCCCTGGGCGCGGTGACCATGGGCATCGGATCGCAACCGTTCGGGGCGCTGGCGCTCGGCGGGCTGGCGGAAGCGTTCGGCGCACCGCTGGCGGTAGCCGCGATGAGCGGTCTCGGCCTGGTACTCGTGCTGGCCCTGTCGCTGGCGCTGCGCGTCTGGACCCCGCCCCGTCCTGACGGCGGTGCCATTACGTGACGCAACGGGCAAGCCGCGCCGCTACTGCAAAGGGCGCGCACCGCAAGCGCCGCCACCGGCTGCCAGACCCCGAATCGGAGTGAATCCGCGAATCCGACTGATCGGTTGCCGGAAATCGGGCGACTGCGTAGGATTGCAGCCGTGATTTTGCGGCTGGAGGATCTCATCCGGGAGCGGGTCGGCGAGTTGGCACCCCACCGCCTGGTGGTGTTGCCCACGGCGTCGATCGAGCAGCATGGCCCGCACCTGCCGGTGGGGGTCGACACCTTTCTGTGTGAAGCGGTGGTGACCGGCGCGGCGCAACTCGCGGCCAACGAGATCGTGGTGGCGCCCACGCTGCGCTACGGCGACTCGGCACACCACTTCCCATTTCCTGGCGTGATGACCCTGTCCAGCGGCGGCTACGTGGCCGCGGTGGGCGAGCTGTGCGATTCGCTGTACCGCTCCGGCTTTCGCCGTATTGCGGTGATCAACGGCCATGGCGGCAACGACGCCGGCAACGAAATCGCCACCCGCGACCTGGTGCACCGCGCCGAGCTCGCGGTGACGGTCAGCGCGGCCGCCTACTGGGACATCGCGCGCGCCGCGCTGGTGGCGGAGACCGACCTGACCAGCGCACTGATACCGGGACACGCCGGCCGCTTCGAGACCGCGTTGATGATGGCGGTGCGGCCCGAACTGGTGCACCAAGAGGCGCTGGCGCGCATCGGCGAGGGCGGCGACACCTCGGGCGGACGCTTCCTCGCATTGCCCGGCGGCTCGCTGTCGCGCGTGCGCACCGCCGGCGGCTGGCAGGCGGGCGGCGGCTTCACCGACCAGCCGGCGCAGGCGGACGCCGGTGCCGGTGCCCACTACCTGGCAGTGATCACGCGCGAAGTAGCCGCCTTCCTGGACGCCCTCGCCACCGGCTGAGCGCCCTGCAACCACCTGACAGGCTTGGCAGACGGCAGTGCAGGGGTGCCAGCCGACCAGGCGAAGCGTCTCGATCCTGATCCTCGTGGAACGGTCCAAGGCACCTGCATGCGGCGGTGCCCCAGTACCCCATATCCCCAAGCTGCGCGAGACGATTCGGCTGGGACTTGCCGGTCGCCTGCGCGCTCCACTACCAATCATTTGTCCGACTGCATCCCTTACATTCACATCTTCGACTCTATTCCCGCTGCAAAGCGTGTTCGATAACCTGTTTCATGCAATCATACTCGTTCAGGAAGTAGACGCCGTCCTTCTTCCAGGCCGTGGTAGAACGGGTACCGTCGTCGATCTGAGCGGCCGGGGTGGTGGACAGGATGTAGGCGTGCAGGCGCAGATCGGGGTCGGTGCGGCGCACCTGCCGTTCGACATGAGCGATATCGCGGTGTAGCTGCACCTTGCGGCGCTCTCTTCCCCCGAAGCGGCCCAATCCCTTCGGATCAAGAAACAGAACGTGCTGGCCGGAATCGTCCTTCAGCCAAGCGATGAAATCCGGGTAGTAGCCGAAGTCGTCGAAGAACGAAACGCCGCGGCCACGCGTCTCGTTTCGGATCAGGAACAGCTCCCGTCCACGCAGGCTGGGGTCACCGCTCATGGCAAGCCCTGCCATCTGCTCGACAACGCGCTTCTCGTTCGGGTCAAGGGGAACAGGCTGCACGGTGACGGCACGCTCGTTCCGGGTATGGAGCAGGGGCCAGTAGGCATGCACGGGAAGCGCTACGGTGCCGATCTTCAATCCGTCGTACCAGGGCTTCAGGTCGTCGAGGGCCCCCTCACTCAACGAGGTCTTCAACTCGGTGGCTTCCTGGACTAACTGCTTTCGAGCGGCGTCCACCGTCATCTCGTAGGCGCCGATGTTGTTAGGATCATCCCGGTCGAGCGTGACGACCTCGATCCTGCCATGCTCCCAGCGGCGACGGCGCGCCCGCCAGTAGCGGTCCGCGTAGTCGGTAAGCAGGTCGACGGCGATATCCTCCAGCCGCCGCACGTCCCCGAACCGTACAATGTCAAACCGCTCTGCGGGAAGCGTAAGCTGGTACCAGTCGTCGCGCGCCAGGAGCCGTTGCACCGTGCTCCGCTCGATCACCAGATTGCGCCATCCCCGTTGCCGTTTGCGGCGAAGCAGGCGATGGTAGACCCGCCCAAAATCGAACATCGCGGTATACTTCGAAAGACTGACCGTATCCCTGCCCGCTGCGGCGCTTGTGCCCTCCTCGCCGGAGGTCACCGTTTGCAAACGCGAGTATTGGTCCAGCGTGACAATTGGTAGACGAGCCTCAGCCGGCTCCGGTAAGATCGGCCGCTCATCCGAACGGTCGAATTGCTGATCTTCCCTGAGCCGGATCAATTTCAGATCGGCGCGGCGGGCGAAGTTCCAGGTAACCGGGAGTCGAAAGATCTGGTCCTCGGTGCTGATCCCCTCCTGCTTCAGCAGATCGCGGAACGTTCGCATGTAATTTGCGCGCAGTCCGAAGATGTATAACCGCTCAAGTTCCAGCAGCCCGGTGCTGTCTGCGGGCGGTTCCGCGCCAGCCGCGCTGTACCGCTTCAGACTCATGTTCCAGCCCTTGAGCCGTACGCCACGCCCAAACATCTGAATAATCTCCGGACCTTCGCCGACGCCGACGTGCATCAGCCCCATCGTGCTCACGCGCCAAGAGTTCCAGCCGGCGATGAAGCGCCGGGCACCGATCACCACGTTTACCGGCGAGTCGGCGCGGTCCACGGCGCTGAACAGCCGTTCGGCGAAGCCCATCTCCCGGTCGACCTCGAAGTTGCCAGCGTCGGTCTCGACGAGCAGCTTGTAGAGCGCCGCCGAGTCACCCACGTTGACTACCCCAAAGGCCGCGTTGTCGGCGGTCTGGAGGTGCAGTTCGCCCTCGCCAGCGGTCAGGTAGACGACGTGCAACCGCCCCCGTCCGTGGAACACGGTCTCGCACAGATCGGCGTACACCGCGGCGCCGGTGCGCGGCAGGTGGTGGAAGCGGCCGGCAAAGTAGTCATTGCCGGTTTCATCCCGCAGACCCGAGCCCCCAGCCAGCAGGTGCTCGATCATCGTCCGCACCATCTCGCCCTGGGCCAGGACCCAGCCGAGGAAGTTCAGGATGAGGACAACATCGGAGCGGGTCGCCTGGTCCGCCTGGCTCGAGCCGGTAACGGTCTTGCCCAGGAACACCCACAGCGGCTTGGCCGGATTGAAGGCTCTATATTGCTCGCCGCGCTCCCGCCAGATGCGGTACTGCTGGTAGAAGGTAAGCAGGCAGCCGAGCAGGTACATGTCACTGCCAACATCCTCTGCCCCGCCGGGCAGATTGAGGATGGCGTAGTCCTTGCCGTATCCGTCTTGGTGAAAGCGGCGATACGAGTAGTCGAACAGCAGGCACTTGCCGTAGGCGTGCAGCAGATCGGGATCCCTCCCGCTGACCACCTGATTAAACGTCGCGGAGTACTCGAACGTGAAGCCGCCGCGCGATAGCTCCCGGCGTCGCTCGCGCCAGACCCGCCCGGTGGCGCCCAGGTGCCCCTCGTCCACCAGTACCAGATTGTCGTCGCCGAAGTCACCGACGGCGACGCGCTTCACGCCCTGCCGCTCGGCCAGCTTGTTCAGGTCGATGATTTCGACCGGTGCAAACAACTCTGACGGGGCGTCACGGGAGAACAGCCGCGCGTGCAGACCGCTGTCGCGCATCTCACGCTCATGCTGTACGGACATCTGCTCGTTCGGGGTCACCAGCACCACGTTGTTGAGGCGGCCGCCCGCAAGGTCGAGATAGTGCCGGTATTGCAGCATGTTGGCATGCATCAACAGGGTCTTGCCGGAACCGGTGGCGCTCTGAAAGGCGACAGTACGCAGATCCTCCGGCTGGTACTCCGGCATGGCGGCGGTGAGACGGTCCCGCTCCCGCTCGTGGTCCAGATCGGCGCACAGCGCTGCCGGGTCCGCAAAGTACCGGTTCAGGTAGTGCTCGGTGAACAGCAGGGCGACGTACTGATGCGGCTTCCAGGTGCGGCCGTGCTCACCGGTCATCCGCAATCGCTCGCTGTGGCCGGCGATGTTGGCAGCGTATCCGGCCAAGCGATCGCGAGTTACCCGCGCGGCGGCGGTCAGGTAGACGGACAGGACCGCGCCGTAGTCGGGCTCCCCGCTGGCCGGGTCGACCGGCGCTTCACGCAAGCGGCCGAGGATCGTCCCCAGGTTGTCATAGCCGAACTCCCGGCACACGAACCGGTGCAGCACCAGCCGATTCTGCAGCAAGGGCTCGCGGCTGCGCCGACTGCGTGGCTGCGCCAACTATTGCCCTCCGAACATCAGCTCGCGGAAGACCGGCTCTATCGTCTCAGCGACCCATGTATCGCCCGCCTGCTGCAGGGCGTTCAGCGTGTGATCACCGTTCACGTAGATGACATGCAACGGTCCGGGAAACCGCTTGCGGCGCATGCTGAACCAAGCGTCCAGCGCGGCGTGATCAATGCGTTCGAGATTGCGCCACAGGATCAGACATCGGCGGCGCTCGGCGTCAGTGCCAGTGATTGCCAGCACCCCATCGATGCGCCGGCAGGATTCCACACGCAGGCCGATCAGAAAATTGAACGTCTCCGTCAGATCGACCGGCACTTCGCGCCGGATGCCTTCGCGCACGACGGTAATCGTATAGGACCAGGGGTCGGTGAAATCTCGTCCCAACAGACCGGCACTCCCGGCGGTCTCCACCGTCAGCGCATAGCGCAGTCGATAATCCTCTTCCAGCTCGGGATTGCCGGCCAGCAGTGCGCGCTGCGCGCCAGACAGCGGCGCAACCTCCAGGCTTTCCAGCGTGTCCTCATAGGACTCCAGGCGGATGTATTTGACCAGATGCGAGACACCATGACGCGATACCGGCTTGCCTTCCTTCCAGTCAGGCGAGTAAACGATCTTCTTCAAGCGCGGAAGCAGCACCGTATCGAAGTGGTGCCCGACCTCTACCAGGACGAAGGTGCGCCTGCCGCCGTCGGCACGATTGAGATTCACGACGGCATGGCCGGTCGTGCCGGAGCCGGCGAAATAGTCGAGCACAACCGAGTCCGCATCACACCGCGAGGCGCGCAGACAATCCTCCACCAACCCGGTCGCCTTGGCGAAATCGAATCCCTTGTCTCCGAACAGCTCTTTGATCGTCTTTGCTCCGAGATTGGCCGATGCGTATCGCTTGTCGTCCCACCATGTCCTTGGCATCGAGTCCAAGTCCGGACGGATCTTGAAGTCCAAGTCTATCGTTCGGTGAGTGCCCTCACGCGTGCGCCGGACCCGATAGTCCGAGCTTGGCTTGGCTATGCGATCCGGACCGCGATGCCAGCGTTTTTCGATGATGCTGCCGTCTTCCTCTACAGTCGGCCACACGGCAACCTCCGCTGCATTCGGCTCCTCCAATACCGAGTACGCCTGCTGGTCCGCGTTCCACACAATCTCAGGAACCCGGATCACATCGGTATCGCTGACATGAATCGGATAGAACATCGTGGGACGATCATGTCGTCGATCGCCCGATCCATGCCGGATCAGGTTGTTCCAGGCGTAGTACCCTTCGTCGTCGAGCAGAGGATAACGCGCAAGTTCGTTTGCAGTCTTGTTCAACGTCCCCGGTGTGGCGCCGGCACGGCCGAAGAACAACGCGTATTCGTGTGCCGGTGAGAACTGCCCGCGGGACTTCCTCCCGGCCGGGTTCGAACGGACTGCGACCGTGCCCAACTCGCGAGGCAGAAGAGTACGGAGAAGCAGGCGCAACAGCGACACCTCCTCGTCGTCGATTGCCGCACACAGGACGCCGGCTTCACTCATACAGAGACGAGCCAACAGCAGGCCCTCGCCGATGAATGAAAGCCAGGATGAATCCTTGTAGTTGTTCTTGTAGAGGATAGCAGAGGCGTCGGTATTGTAAGGAGGATCGATGTATACGCACTTCACTTGGCCTCGATATCGCGTCTGCAAAAGATTCAACGCCTGGAAGTTCTCGCCGTGGATCAGTACGCCGTTGGTGTGCCGATCAAGCGGTCCCGCGTCCGAAAGCGTCTCCAGCAGGCGTTCGGCAAAGTCACGGTCGAAGTGGCGCGTGTCGAGAACCAAGTGGGGATGTGCCTTCAGGAAATCCACACTCGGCGGATCGGTCCAGGTGAAACCGCCGTTGATCAAGTCGCCTTCAATCTCATCGACTGCGAACAGCCGGACCCATTCTTCGCACTGAGCTTCGTTCGATGCAATCGCCGGCAGCATCTGTTCCGGGACGCGGTCCAGCGTGACGCACCAGTTTGTCTCCAGCACGAACTTCTTCTTGAGCCAGAGCTGTTTCTGAAAGTTCTCCAGCTGCGCGAGGAAGTCGATGATCTTGCCGCCAACGTGGCGCACCGCCCTGACCCGCGCCAGCGCCCGGTCCAGCCGGGACGCATCGCCCTGCTCCAGATCGTCCGGGTTCAGCACCTCACTGTTCACGTACAGGTCGACTTCGCGCCGCAGGAAGCCACCGAGGTCCTTGTGGATGAAGTAGTCGAAGCTGTTGCGCGCGGTATAGCGCTCCATGTGCTTCGCCAGGAGGGTACGCTCGCCGTCGGCCTCGGTCGGCGCCGGCTCGGCTAGCAAGAGCTGCCAATCCGGAGTGACGGTGCGCAGGATGCGCTCGCATGTCGCGCCGTTGATTCGGCTTTGCTGCGGGCCGCCGGTGCCGGGCCAGCGCCGCTTTTCCCCGTCAGTCAACGGCCGGTGCTCGAAACGAACCACCAGTTCATCCTCGTCAGCGGCCACCGCACCTTCGCCGGTGGCGAGCAGAAAGCGGCGCTGACGACCAGTCGCTTCCTTGACGTTGTCCCTTTGCGTGCAAGCCGCGGAGATCTCCAGGCGCACGCGCCGCGCGCGTTGAGCGCCGCCGACCGTGAATGCGTAGTTGGCATAGTTCTCCGTGGTCTTCACGTAGTACTGGTCGGCGTTGGCCCAGTACAGCTTCACCTCCTCGCCGTCGTACGGAATCAGGTACGCCGAACGTCCTCCGCTCGCATAGCGGCGTTGCGAAACGAAGTCGCCGTCGGCGTAATAGCGCGCGAAGAAGCTGGCAAGATGGTTGTATACGTCGGACTCCGCGTCCGCGTCCTTGCGCATTTCGGCGAGACGCTGCTGCAACTGGCGAATCGCCGGCGGGGCCTTGGTATCGGGGTCGATCCCAAGTCCTCTTGCGGACTCACGGGCGGCCTCCAGGCGCGCTTCAAGAGCAGCCATCTCCTCGACGCTGGTCAGGTTGAGCTTCGCCTTCACCTGCGGTAGCAGGTCGTGGTCGAGGAACGCCACGATCTCCGACGCCTTCAGGTTCATGATACGGTAGATGCCGAAGTCGAGGTCGCCGCGGTCAAGCTGGAACATCTCGCGCAGCAACCCCTTGAGGCGGTCCAGCTTTGCTGCCGCGCCCGGCGCGGGTCGCAAGTCCTGGGAGTCGGAATCCGTCACGGCAGCATTGTATACTGAACTGTCATCGAGATCGTATGGGTAGATCAGGGGCCGCGCGCCCATCCACTTCCCCGAACGCGCGTGAATCGAAAGCAGACCAGGCGAGCCCGCGGCGCGTTGCTTGACGTGCCGGACGGGGGCGGCTTGTCGACGTCGCCGCCGACTCCGTGGCCTGCTGCGCGGGATGTGCCACGCGGGTCGCCGCGCAGCACCGTCCCGGCTGGCGGGTCGTTCACGCCGGTCGGCCCGAAGGAGAACCATCTTGCAGACGCCCCGCGCGGCGCCATCTACGTGCGCACCACCGGCATCTGGCAGTCGGTGTGGCTGGAGCCGGTGCCCGACCCGGCGCTGCGGCGGCCGCGGCTGACGCCGGACGTGGCCGGCGGCATCATCCGCCTGAAGCAGCCGCTCACCGGCAACGCGCCGGGGCTGCGCCTGCGCGCCACGCTCAGCGACGCCGGCGGCGAGATTGCCCGCGCCGAGTGCGCCGCCGACCTGGACCTGGCGCCGCGCCTCGACCTGCCGATCCCGGCGGATCGGCGCCGCTTTTGTCGGCGGCCGGCGACCCGCACCTCTACGACGTCGCCATCGCCCTGCTCGACGGCGTCGGTAACGTGGTCGACGAGGCGGCCTCCTACGCCGCCCTGCGCGCGGTGAGCATCGACGGCAAGGCGAGCAGGCTGAACGGCGAGGCGGTGTTTCAGCGCCTGGTGCTGGACCAGGGCTATTACGCCGACGGCATCATGACCGCGCCCACCGACGAAACGCTGCGCCGCGACATCGAGCTGAGCATGGCGGCCGGCTTCAACGGCGCCCGCCTGCACCAGAAGGTGTTCGAGGAGCGCTTCCTGTGCCACGCCGACCGCTTGGGCTACCTGCTGTGGGGCGAGTTCGGCGACTGGGGCTGCCGCGGCGAAGGCCCGGTCGGCGGCGAGCACCAGAAGCCGGGCGCCGACTCTGTCACCCAGTGGCTGGAGGTGCTGGAGCGCGACTACTCACACCCCAGCATCGTCGGCTGGTGCCCGCTCAATGAGACTTGGCAGAAGCTCGGCGACCGCATCACCGTGCTGGACGACGTGACGCGCGCATGTTCCTGGCCACCAAGGCGATGGACACCACGCGCCCGGTCCTGGACACCTCCGGCTACTCGCACCGCGTCCCGGAGGCGGATGTCTACGACAGCCACGACTATTCCCAGGATCCGGACCAGTTGGCGCAACACCAGGCCGGTCTCGCGGCGGGCAACCCATACCGGAACAGTGCCGCCAGTTGGGGCATGCCCGCCCGCACCGCGGCGCGGCTCGTGGGCTCCCTGGAGTGGTCCTGGACGCGGGCGAGCGACCGCGATAGGCTGACCGGTACCAACGAACAGGAGATCCGTCCATGACTCGTACGTACGCACTGCTCGCATCGTTCGGCCTGCTCGCGGGGGTGCCGTACGCCACCGGGGGCCGCGATACGCGTACACCGATAATCGCTGACACCAAGCAATTCAGATGAACACTGTTTTTCACAATCCGCCGGTAAGTGAAGTCGTAGTAGCCACTTATTTTACTCAGCCAATAGCTGACTTTCGCAACCAGCATGTTGGGCTCTTTTGGAACCGTATTAGAGATCGATTCCCGATTTCTCATCAGCAATTGCCAGTAGGCATAAGGGCAGACGTTAGTCCTGGAGAGCCATTCCCGATGCCTCGTTATTGGTTCGTAGCTGACGATGAGATTAGCCTGATTCAACTCCAGAAGAACGCATTCATATTCAATTGGCGCCGACGCGAGAACAACAAATATCCACACTTCAACAGATCGATAAAGCCGGAATTCGACCGGCTCTACAGCGAGCTTGAATCGTTCCTTGCGACCGATGTTGACGCAGAGCCTATCTCCATCGACCTATGTGAGTTGACCTATGTCAACACCGTAGAGCAGTGTGACTACTGGACTGGCCCGGGCGACACTGCCAAAGTCATTCCGTCGTTTACAGCTATTTCTTCCGGAGTGGGGAATGGTGCGCCATCGGATTTCAGTTGCTTCTACACGTATCGCGTGGAAAGCGACCTACATCTTGGTGTCACCGTTCGCAGTGCGGTTGCGCCACCGCCGTCCAACAAGCCGGTGCTCGTGTTTGAGATCAAGGCGAGTGCTCGTCTTGGCAGCTCCCCCAAGTCTACCGCATATCTTTGGTTTGAACGAGCGCATAGCACCGTGTTCAAGTGTTTTTTGAATATGACGGACGAACAGATCCAGTATAATTGTTGGGGACGACGGGAAGGAGCATTGTAATGAAGACAGCGGCGGCCGGGGCCGTTACGACCCAACACGAACTCGCGGGCTCGTTCATCGACCACGATGCGGAGCGAACGATCATCCAGCCCGACAGATGGCAATTGGAGGATGCGCCACGTAGTACCATGGCGTTTTTTGATTTGGCTACAGACACGCCGGACTCTGACGGCGACTTCACGCAGATCCGTCCGGCAGAGGTCAGTGCCTACACATGGGTCTACGGTGCACTGACAGCGGGCCGGGGTCAGCTTCGGATATACGACAGATATCCATCACTGCTGCCTCACGTTTTCTCCGATTGCGCTGAGGAAGCGTCCAGCCTACCGACGGATCCGCACCGCGAATTCATCGCGGATACTATTGAGAGAGAACGGACAGCTTGGCATGACCGCCGAACATACGAGTCCAGAATAGAAGCCCTGCGGGCGGATGCTGAACTTGACGAACTTACGATCAACGTAAATTCTGAGCAGGATTTCTGGGACTTCATCAGATCGACGTGCTATCTTCGAAGAGCGTCGCTTGCTCTGATGAACAACGGCAATATTCGTGCTGTCTGGAAGGCGGAGGATTCGAGCCACCTCGGTATACACTTCCTCGGTGACGGTGAAGTTCAGTATGTAATTTTCAGACGTCGTTCGTACGGCAGGAGAGTTTCACGGGTTGCGGGTATCGACACTCTCTCAGGGATCAAGAATCAGATCGCTGCGTTTGATCTAATTTCGCTAATGTACCGATGATTGAACGAGACCTTCCGGATAGTGATCACGTTCTCCGATACGCAAAGTTCAGCGACATTCTTGATGACGGCACACTGAATTGTTCTGCATTCCAACTACGGTCACAAGACTCCGGGCTGTCGGTGAATTGGATGGAGCACTTCAAGAATCTGCCGAAACGAGAACAAATCGATGAGATCAGGGGTTTGATTAGGCTGACCATGAAACCGAGCGGTCGACTTGCGGAGCTAAACGTGGGCCAGACTCGGACACAGGTCGATCGCGCACTCAGATTCGTTCATATGCCACTGTCCGCAGATGACACCTACGTAGCCGATCCGTCGCACAGCGAGGTTATGGGGTTGCCTCCAGGCGATACCGCGGACGCGGAGCTGATTGGCGACTTGATCGCAAAGTGTGTTTCTGTCATCCATCCTGCGGTGGTGTGAGTCCGGTTTCGACAGCCGGTGAAAGCCGGTGCAATGCTCCACCAATATCTCCTCGATGGTCAGTGGCGCACGCGGGGCCGGTCAGAACAGTGCGTCGGTCCAGAGGTCGGTGAGGAAGGTGCGCCAGTGCAATGCTCAGGCCCTCGGCGTACCGTTGCTGAAACCCGCGTCGAACGGATCGAGCACCCGCACGCCGAGCTGCCGGAAATCACGCACGTTGCGGGTAACGACGGTCAGCCCGTGGACCACCGCGGTTGCCGCAATCATGGCGTCCTCAAGCAGCGTGTCCGACTGACGATGCTTGAGCCGCGCCCATGCCTTGAATTCGGCCGCATCCATGGGCAGTACGCTGCGTGACACCAAGACCTCGTTCAGCCACGCTTCGATCGCAACGGCCTTGGCACTGTCGTGCTCGCGGGTGATCTCGATGCCGGCCTGTATTTCGCCGATGGTCACCGCAGACACGAACAGCCGGTCGGCCGCCTGCTCGCCGACCCAACGAACGACCGCCCGGTTCGGACGAGGTCGGCGCAATTCCGATATCACGTTCGTGTCCAGAAGAAACACCTCAGACTTGGTCTTGGTCGAATTTCGGAGCGGAGCGGCTACGATGTGGTGGCCGCGGAGGCGTCAGTGTTTCCGTACGTGCCTCCGGCGCGAGTAGCAGCGCCCTGATATCGGGCTTCGTCCGTCTCTCCAGTCGCCGCCAATGGTCGATGGAAACGAGCACCGCGGTCTCCACACCCCGCTTGGTCACCACCTGCGGACCTTCAGTGAGGCTTGTCTCAAGGAACTCGCTGAAGCGCGCTTTGGCTTCCTGTACCTGCCATGCTTTAGCCATACGTCTCCTCTGGTCCCGTTGATGACTACTTGTCTGACCAGTATCCAAGGGGCTCAGGGGAGAGTCAAGGTGATGCCGGCAGAGGCAGCCGTGGCGCCAACCCCCTGGTCAATCGAATGAGCGAGTGTGTCCATCGATCTGCTGCAACGCGGCGGTCACGGCGAAGCCATCACCGCCGTCGGCGTGGGGTAGAGCGTTCAATAGGCCGTCTCGCGCCTCGCGGGTTCCGATCCGTCCCAGGGCGGTGGCCGCGTAGAAGCTGACGTAGCGCTCGTCACGGAGGAGCGTCTCCAACAACCCGAGTACCGCCTCGTTGGCGGCGGGTCCAGCGATCTTGCTCATGGCGATGGCGGCATTGCGGCGCACGCGGTGATCTGCATCCTGCAATGCCGCCAACATTCCGGTGAGCCCCTCTCCGCTGGCGCAGCCTATCGTTCCGAGCGCCTCGAGCGCGTTCCGGCGCACCCACATGCTTTCGTCCCGCAGCGCCCGCAGCAACGTCGGGACCGCCGGTTTCGCCCTGGCGCCAATGTTGCCCAGTGTATCCGCCGCCGCTGCGCGCACTGCCCACTCGTCATCATGCAGTGCCGCGCTCAACGCGGCCACGGCCGGAGAGCCCACGACGCTGAGCGCGTGCGCGGCATAGAGCTCGCTCGGATTGCCGCCCGCCGGGTTGGCGCGCGATCTCCCCGCATTGTGCCGGGACCGGGCTGGCGCCTCCTCGCGTAGAACCTCGACCAGCGCCGGCACCACCGGGGCGCCCATCGCGGCCAGCGCATAGGCGGCGCGCAGACATACCGTTTCGTCGTTCGCGCGCAGTGCCGCCAGCAGTCCCGGCTGCGACCCGGTTGCCGGTGCGTCGGGTGTCGTGTCCGCGCGCTCGCGCCCGTAGAGCCAGTTCCAGACATCCTCCGACAGGGCCGGATCGGTGTCGTGCCCGCTCCCCTGCCACCGCGGATTCGAACTGCTCCAGGAGGGGCCCGCTGCAGGTTCCCCCATCCGTGTGAACTGGAACTTGAGCATGTAGCGCATCTTGTCGCTGCGGTTAGCCGTCGCCCGGTGCCAAGTATCGAAGTTGACCAGGTTCACCGTTCCGGCCTTCCCGCAAAGCGGCAATTCCCCGTGTTCAGTAGTGTGTGATCTCTCGCCGGCAAGTCGACCTGCGACGCGCCGCACCAGGGCTGGATCATGGTTGTCCAGCAGGCTCGTTTCGACAGCCAGGTTGCGTTCGATTTCAAGCTCGTCGACGGTTCGTCCGAGATTGTTGTCGTTAACGGTATTGTAGGACTGCCGGCCCGGTACAATCGCCGTCGGCCCCATGTCTGCACTCACCTCTTGCGGGTAGTAGAACGCCATGACCCAACGGAAACGATGGTGGCGCACGTTCTGATCGCCCACGTAATCGTCCTTGTGCCAGTGCTGCCCGCCGGCTCCCGGCCCCAGGTCATGACAATGGCGGTGCGGATGGATGGCGTAGTTCGGTCCCAGCAGACTGGTCAGCGCGCCGCGCACGGCGGGTGCATCGAAAACCTGCTGGATCTCCGGGACGCGCGGCAGGATGTCATCGCCCGGATTGCCCTCTGTGGCCAGCACGGCGTCGATCCTGCGACAGATACGGTGGTGGACAGCCGCCGGTAGATCGGCTTGGACCTGGAGGTATCCGTCGACAATGAACTGCCGCATTGCCGCGTCATCGAGTAGACGGGTCTGGTCCACCATGGTAGCGTCCTGAGGGCAGACATCTATCCGATCGGCCGGCGGTTGTCAACGTGATTGCGGCGCCGGGAAGGTGAAGGAGAGTTGCCGCATGCTGGGTCCCACCGAAGCGCAAACCAGGCAATGGGATGAAGACGGATACCTGGTGTTTTCCGATGCCGTCGCGGGCCAGGAGCTGCGGCGGCTGCAGAACGCGTTCGATCATTGGGCGCAACGGTGCAAGGCGGACTGGCTCGACCGGATCGAACGCGGCGAGCAGGCGGCGACGTTCTACGACATACCGGAGCCGCTGGAGAAGGACGAGATCTTCGTCGACATCGTCGATCACCCCAGCTACTACGGTTGCCTCAGGGAGTTCACCGGCGCGCAGCCGATGTTCCTGGCGGAGCAGGTTCGCACCGTGCCGCCGTGGCCGCTCAGCTATACCAGCTGGCATCCCGATGTCCCGCACAGCAACCCGCTGCACATCAAGGTCCAGATCTACGTGAACGATGTCGATCCGGGCTGCGGAGAGTTCGCCTTCGTGCCGGGGAGCCACAGGCGCGCGGCCGGGCCGTATACCAGGCCCGTGTTTCAGGAAAGCATGCCGGGCCACCGGACCTTCGTGGGCGCGGCAGGCACCGCCGTCATGTTCAACGCCTACGGCTGGCATGCCGCCATGGACAACCACTCCGGGATTCCGCGCAAGTCGATCATCCTGATCTACGAAAAGAGAACCGCGGGGCGCGTCGAACCGGACACCTTCTCCTCCATCGCGCATCGGTGCACCACTTCCGAACGCCGCCGGCTGTTCAGTCTTGAGCGGTGATGTTGCGCATCGACGCCCACGTCCACGTCTTCGCCAAGGCGTCCGCAAGGTTTCCGCGCGAGGTCGATGCGGACTGCCCCGCCGACCGGGAACAGCCGGTGGAGAAACTGCTGGCCGCCATGCAGGCCCATCGGATCCGGCAGGCGGTGCTGGTGCAGATCGGCGGCGCCGAGTTGGAGCAGCACGCCTACCTGCTGCACTGTCTGCGGGAGCATCGTGACCGCTTCCTGGGCATCGGGCTGATTCCGGCCAACGCCTCCGACCCGGAACGGCACATGGACCGGCTGGCTGACGAGCCCGGCATCATCGGGTTCCACCTGTTCTCGGTCGGCGGTCCGAGAGACCCGTTCGCGCCGATCGCGGTGGAACGGTTCGCCACCTACCGCATCTGGAAGCACGCCGCCGACAACGACCATGTCATCTGGCTGTACGCCCGAGCCGGCGATGCCCACCTGATCCCCTACCTGCTGGAAGCCTTTCCCCAGGTGCGCGTGGTCCTGAACCACCTGGGCATCTGCCCCGGCGCCGGGAAGTCGTCCCGCGACGAGAACGGGAGACCGCGTATCGCCACGCCCGCATACAACCCCGCATACCACACTACCTACCGCCTCAACCGCTACGAAAACGTCGTCGTGAATCTGTCCGGCCAGCCCGCGTTCAGCCACGAGGACTATCCCTATCGCGACCTCACGCGCTGGCACCGAAACCTGTTCGACGCCTACGGCCCCGGGCGCCTGATGTGGGGCACCGATTTCCCCTGGAACCTCGCGGACCCCGGCTACGAATCACTCATCGGCGTGGTCCGGGAGTTGCTGCCCGATCTGTCCGAGAGCGATCACGCCGCCATCATGGACGCCACGGCCCGTCGCTTCCTACGCTTCCCGGCGCGCGAGACGACTAGCGTCCGCCTGGACGCGGGCGAGCGGCCACGATAGGGTGATCGGTACCACAAATGGACAACGCGCCGTGACCGCTCAGGCGCTCGCCGGAACTCACGCACCTTGCGGGTAACGACGGTCAGCCCATGTACGGCCGGGGAGGCGCGTACGGGACCAGCGCCTCGCCCCGAATCTCTTCTTGCAGGTAGGTATTGACGTAGGCGTCAAGCTCCTCCTCCGGGTACTCGGAGTCGTATACCTGCGGCAACCCGCCGTGCAGGAGGTACCGTGCGAGGTCGAACTCCGGGATCTCCGCGAAGGTCAGGGGGAACAGGTTCGCCTGCCACGCGCGCCCGCCGAGCAGGTTCACACCGCTGCCCTTGAGCTTGCGGCCGCTGGAGCCGCTCAGCACGAAGTGGATCCCCTCGGTCTCGATCAGGTCGTGCACCTCGTCGAGGAGCTGCGGCAGCTTCTGGATCTCGTCGATCACGATCACCGGCGGATCCGTCGAAGCATCGGCGCGGCGCTCCGCCACCATCTCGCGCAATCGCGATGGATTCTCCGTCAGCGGCAGGTACTCGCTGCTGCGCAGGAGATTGACGAGCGCGCGGGCATCGAATTGCGCGCGCAACAACATGGTCTTGCCAGTGCTTCTCGGACCGAACAGAAACAGCGACTTGCGCTGGGCGAGCTCCCGCAACCCACGGTAACGGGGCTGCATGCAGAAATCAACGGCGCTGCCGCTGATTTTATAGCACAATCATCGGAACCGCCGCCGGTTCAGGCAAATGGCAAGATGACGAGCTTGGCGCAACAGATCGTTATGGAGGCTCAAGGCGCTGCCTCGGACAAGACCCCGTCGTGGAACCGCACGTACACCCAATGCGCCTCATCGCCAACCCAATCGCGTACCGAAGCACGCACAAGATCCCGCAGGTCTGCCCGCTCCCTGGCATCGACTTCGTCGTATTCCCGCTCCAGGGTCATCCACACCCATACCGCGGGTTCGTCTGTCGAATCGGGACCCATCTCGACGATCCACGAACGTACGGGCGTAGGCAGTCCGTGAAGCTTCCTCAGCCGTGACTCGATATCTGCGATCGTCATGGATCCTCCCGGAGTTCCGCTGCTCCCGAGGACAAGCCGCGTATACCGGGCGGAGAGCCGTCGGGTTCTCAGACAACGTAATTCGCCGGGTCGAAGGCGTCAAACACTCCCTCGGCGCCGCGCAACCAACGGTAGGGGTCGCCGACGGAGGCCGGCGCCGACGAAACCGAAGGCCAGCAGCGGTACTACGGGGTTGTGGCTCGTCGGATGATCGCTGTATGATCGTCATATGACGCCCCTTTCCTTCAGGCGGTCGGCGACTCTTCAGGCGTATGCGGACCCGACCGAGATGCCGGCAAGCGAAACTGCGCGGGTCGCGATGCTATTGGCAATCGACGAAGCGGACATGCTGAGCGACGTGCAGCTTGCGCGGATCGTCTCCGGCGGGTTGCTCCCGGCGTCAGCGATCGCCTTGGCCGAGGTGCTCGGCAGGAGCAGCGTCGTAGGACCGGTAGTCCCGGAAGCGACGCTGCGACGGGCCCGCAGAGCCAGGAAGGCGCTGTCCAGACAGATCAGCGAGCGTCTTTATGAAATCGGACGCGTCGTCGATGCCGTCAGCCGCGCCTACCACGGTGACGCGGACGCCATCGAAGCGTTCCTGAACCGACCACATCCGTTGCTGGAAGACGAGACGCCGTTCGACATGGCGCGCTCCAGTTCGGCGGGTACCGAAGCGGTCCTCAATCTCATTCGGCGGGCGCAGGCCGGCGTGGCTGTTTGACGACACCGCGCACGCTCCGGGAGACGATGCGCGCGTATCGGATCGGCGATCCGGCGGGTCAGTTTCCGGTATGGAGCGCCGAAGGTGCGCGACGCGTCTCCGGTAGATGGCATGAGGCCGGCGCCGAAGTGATATACGCCTCCGCAACGTATTCCACGGCGATGCTGGAAATGCTCGCGCACTGGAACGGCGCCCCGCCGCCGAACCAGCACTTCATCGAGATCACGATACCGAACGGCACCAGCTATGAGGTGGCAACCGCGGATACGGTCCCGAACTGGTCCCACCCGGGTGGAGAGGCGGCGCGACGCTTCGGTCGTACCTGGTACACGGAAAATCGAAGCGCAATCCTGATCGCCCCATCGGTCGTCGCCCGTATGGAGCGCAACATCGTCATCAACACCCGGCATGCAGATTTTGCCGGATTGGCTGCCGGCCTGGAGACGCCCGTCTGGTGGGATCAACGCCTCTTTCATGAGTCTGACTGACTCGACCTGGAATTCGCTCGCGACCACCGGAGTCAGCGGTAGGGGGCGGCGGCGTCTCGCAGGCCGGCGCCGGGATCAGGTTCCACAGCCGGCCGCACCGCGTTACGGTAGGTTCAGCGGTATGGGAACGGCAGATTCACGTTCGCCATACACGCGGTACGTCGAGGCTACCTGATCGGCTTTGGACATGTGCATGTGGAACAGCGCCGCACCCGTGTCCGGGTCGACTTCGGTAATCGCTATGGTTTCTGCTACGGGAACGGTTCCGCCCTTGCGGGAACCCCAGGCAATCAGCCAGCGCTCGTTGTTGCCGAGTACCGTAACGCCGCCCCGGATATCGGCGTAACCATTCTTCTCCGGGAGGCGATACTCGCGGGCGAACTCGGCTTGCGTACCGGACGAGATATCGTACTCGACCACGCGCGTGAACGGCGATCCGGCCTTCCTCGATCCGAGGCAATGGTTGCCGTTGTCGAACAGAACGATGGAATCTCCGGTCAACGTCACCTGGTGCTGGCCGCAGAATTCATTGCCTGCCTCGTCATCACCGACAATCTCCAGGTGTTCGACTCCGGAATTCTCCGGCGGTGCGGTGCCGCCAAGCTTCCACTTCACCGTACCCTTGTCCGTTCCCGACCAGTCGAGCCTCAGCACCTGTGCACAGCCGCGGAACGAGGCGATGATGTCACCGCCAATCCACTGCAACGAGTTGAGGTGTGCGTACTCTCCCGGATACTCCGCCACGGTGCAGTCGTTTCCGATGTTCATCACCTCCCGGTGGTCCCAGGAGTTCCACACGAACACCGACTCTCCATCCGGTCCGACCTCCTGAATCACCGAATCACGCACCTCCTCCGTCGCCGAGCCCCCGTACGGTCGGAAGTCGCGCTCTGCAGGATGATAGGAGATGAACAAACGGGTTCCGCTGCCGGTGACCAGGAAGTCGTGGAAATCGGTGTTGGTCAGCGGCGAGACGGTGCGTACGATACTGGTCACGGCGAAGTCGCCGTTGAGCAGATCCATTTCGGAGTTGCCGGAATCTTCCACCTTTCGGGTGATCGAATAGGATGTGCCGGCACGACCATGACGACGAAAGTTGTTGTCGAACAGACCCGTTGAGATGCGGTAAAACCGCGGCACCCCGTTGTAGTCGAGAACTATCGAGAAACTGGTATGGTTCCCGTAACTGCCATATCGCGGTGCGACCAACAGCAGGCCGTCCGAAGCCTGTTTGGTGCGCTTCATGATCTTGATGTCGGGGAACGCCGGAGGGATGCAATGGACCACATAGGTGGCGGCCTCCGTTGCGCCGGCGACGCTCAGATGGATGGCGATGTCGTGGTCGCTGTTCACCGTCACCTCGACATCCAAGCCGCCGGTCGACCTCTGGTGGTCGGCCTCGTTGGCACGCAGCAGCGCCAGCGTGGTGTCGGATGGGCTTGCCTGCGCCGTAACCTGAAGCGTCGTGGAGTCCGCACAGGTGAGCGCATAATGACGTATCTCCGCATCGAATGGCGGATACATCTCCCCGCCGCCGGTCACCTGGAGCGCGCTCAACACCGGTGATGGCGGATCTGGCGTTGTCTCGGCAGGCTCCGTGCCCGTCCCCTGCGCGTCGTCGTCGGATATCGTTCCCGTAGCCGCTGCCGCCGCCAGCGCCGCGCCCCTCGGTTCGCTCAGCCGTACCGTGAAGGTTTCCTCCGGTTCGGCGGTCACGTCGTCGTACACGGTGATCGTAACGGTCCGTCCCGCCGACGAACCGGCTGGGAAGGTGAGCGTGCCGCTCGCCGCCTCGTAGTCGGAGCCGGCCGCTGCCGTGCCGTTCTCGGTCGCGTACCGCACCATCACCGGCTCAGCGCCCGCCGAGCTCAGGCTCACCGTGAAGATCACGGCACCGTCGGCCTCCGCCGCGCTGGCGCCGGCTATTGCCAGCATCGACCGCGCGTCCGACGGCGCGTCGCCAGCCCCCTCCGGTGGATTACTGCTTGCCGGCTCTGCCGGAGAGATCCGGCACCCCGCGACGGCAAGCACCAGCCACGTGAGACTCATCGCTACCACGGACCGCGCAAGGCGACCAATCCGGCTGCCGGTTCCCCTGGTTTCCACAACCACTTTCGAGCCAAGCCTGCCTTTGGAATACCCATTATGGGGCGCTCCAGAGGGGCTGTGAACCCGTCCCGGCGAGACCGGCCAATTCGCGTGGCGGCGGGTGGTTGCGCCTGGCCGTGCGGGTGGTACAGACTCCAGTTCATTGAGGAACAGCGCATGACGGCGAGCCCCATCGGCCTTGGCACGCTCCGGCAGAAACTGCTGGTGCTGTATGCGGCCAACTCCAGCCCGGACACCGACGTGGTGGCCTGGGCGCTATACGACGGCAGCAGCGACGAAACCTACGAGGCCACCGGCGAAGCGGTGCCGCCCTACGCCACCGTCCTCGATGCCATGCGCGACGGCTGGCGGGTGATCAAGTACCCCGATCTGCGGCCGCCGGGTCCCGGCCAGGAGTACGATCTCTCCTACCTGGAGTTCGAGTTCGTATTGGAGAAGTTGGAGTCAATCAATGGCGCATGACGTGAAGGAAGCGAATAACGGCACCTCCCCCGACCTGCGGCTGACCAGCCGCGAGATGGCGCGCTTCGTGCGCGAAGGGTTTCTGCGTTTCGACGACCTGGTGGCGCGCGACCTGTGTGCGGCGGCGATGGCCGAGATCGAGTCCGGCAGCCACATGCGCGACCGCGGCCAGGCCGGCGCGCCGTTCCGCGAGGTCTGGGCGGAGCCCGATTCGGCACTGGGACGGGTGTTCCGGCTGCCGCGGGTGGCGGCGATCATCCACAGTCTGGTTGGGCCCGACCCGCGTTACGACCATCACGCCGCGCACCTGACGCCCGCGCACACGCGGAAGGGCGCCAATCTGCACCAGGATGCGGAGTACGACGTGCGGCGCCACCATTTCGACCTCCAGATCTCGTTCTTCCCGGAACATACGCCGGCGGAGTCGGGCGGTACGCTGTTCCTGCCGGGCAGCCAGTTCCGGCGTGTGTACGAGTCCACCACGCGCCGCTACCAGGATGTGCTCGG
Organism: Spirochaetia bacterium; assembly: GCA_965262935.1. Lineage (GTDB taxonomy): Bacteria > Spirochaetota > Spirochaetia > SZUA-6 > Bin103 > Bin103. Next base: position 6,837,507 of record OZ253572.1, read on the forward strand.
CCAGGTGCAGGCGATCTGCGATGCCGGCACCATGTTCTTCTGGCACACCAACGTGTGGCACGCGGCGCGCAGCAACCACACCGACCGCGACCGCTACATGTTCAAGCTGCGCCTCAACCCCACGGTGCGCCAGCAGCGGCTGTGGAACACCGCCGACCTGGAACACCCGGAGACGCGGTCCGACATCGGCAAGATTCTCAGCGGCAACATCCCCTGGCATGGCCAGCGGCACCGCATCGAGGTAATGAACCGCATCCGCCTGTGGCGCTACCTGACCGGCGATCCCGACTTCGACGTCGCCTTCTGGTGGACCCGCATCGAGAACACCCCGGAGACCATCTACCGCACCCAGCGCGCCTGACCGGCTTCACGCAAAGGAGCCGCCGCTACCCATCGCGCGCCTCGGCGGGCCGGCGGTCGCGGAATTGGTCCAGCGGGTAGTACTCGTACAGCATGGTGATCTCGCCCAGTTCCGGAGGTATGTCCCAGCCGAGGCGCACAGCCACCGGCAGTTCGCGTTCCTCCCCCGGCGCATAGGTGTCCTCGAAGAAGCAGAAACACTGCACCAGCTCGGTGTGCAGAAACGCCACCGGTGGATCGAACAGGTGGCCCGCCTTGGCCCTGACGGTGGCGTCGGAAACATTGCGCGCGCGGAACATCGCCGAGCCGGTCTCGCCCGGCTTGAGGGTGATGCTCTCCGGTTGCACGCTGAATTCGAGCGGGAGCTGCTCGCGCACCTCGGCACGGAAACGGATCGTGAAGCCGACCGCCCAATCCAGGAACGCCTTCCAATGCTCCCCTTCCCGCACCAGCTCCACCGCTTGCGAGAACTCGATCACCGGCAGCGCGGCGGCGCGGCCGCGGCGGCGCAACTCATCGCGTCGCTCGTCCAGCGGGCTTGCGGCGGCGGCGCCCTCGCCGTACAGCAGATCACGCACCTCCGGGTGGTTGGCGTTCGGCACGGTGCCGTGCACGGTCACCGTGCCGCCGGCGTCCTGCAGGTCGCTCTCCACGCCGCCGATCTCGATGAACTCGCCCAACTCGCCGATCAGTTCCTGGAACTCCGCCGGGAACTGCGGATGGCCGGCCACATGCTGCTCCAGCGTGCGCCAGCGCCGATCCTCCGCCGACGCCAGCTCGTACACGGCCGCCGCATCGTTGACGTAGCGCGCGTGCAGCAGGCGGGCCGCCACCTGCTCGGGCGAGGGCGTACGCACCGCCAGGAACGCCGCGCCGCCGGCCGCCAGCACCGCGGCCGCCGCCACTATCGGGAGCATCCGTCTCACGTCAGCCCCCATGATACGCCATCCCACCGTCCCGCGTGGCAGTGCAACACCGATGCATTCGCAGCGTATTCGCAGCGTATTCGCAGCGTCCGACGCACTTGACAAGTGTTACCTTGGGTGGCAACATTTTGCCTTCTGACCACGCGCCGCGTCATGTGCATGTCTATCGCGATGGCCGTACGCCCATGAAGGGCAAGGCGACTCGGCACATTCTGAGTCTGATTGAAGAACTGCAGCGCGAGGGTATTCTGTGACGATCCGTGCGGTCGCTTTCAACAACCGCAAGAAATCGTTCGAAGTGGTGACCGGCTCGGAGACCCTTGTGTTCCCGTACGTCAAGGCCGATCCTGTTCCCGCTCCCGGCGACCCGGTGACCCAGGTCCGCGTTGACGACGAACTCGCTCGGGAGGCGTTCGTCTTTACCGTGGATTCCGGGCGGGAGACCACCGTGCACATCGAGCAAGTTCTTGAATACAATAAGGCTCCTGCCTACCTGCGCGACCTGTTGCTGTACAAGCTCACGCTCGCGGCACAGCGCAGAGTGATTGCAACGGCTCTTTCGAAACGGGAAATCATCAGGCGCCTTGGCACCTCCCCAGCTCAACTCTATCGACTGTTGGATCAGACCAACTACCGCAAGTCAGTTGATCAGGTGCTGCACCTCCTTCACGTCCTGGATTGCGATGTCGATGTCATCGTGCGCGACCAACCGCGCAAGGCTGCCGCGGACACCCGCACGCCCGTTCGTTGACGGCGGTTTTTGCGGGCTGCTACATTGGCGACCGATGTTACTGTATCGTACGCAGCGCGGCGTGGTTGCCGCCGACGGAGACCGATTCGTATTGCTGGCCGAGAGCTGGGACAGCCTGGTCGGGCCGCCCGGCCTGCCTGACCGAATCGACCGGCTCGCGGCGCAGGGCACGGCGCTACCCGCGTTCGATCCCGCCGATGCCCTGGCGCCGCTGGTGTCGCAGGAGGTGTGGGCCGCCGGCGTCACCTACTACCGTAGCCGCGACGCGCGCATGGCGGAGTCGGAGCAGGCCGGCGGCGACAGCTTCTACGACCGCGTGTACACCGCGCCGCGCCCGGAGCTGTTCTTCAAGGGCAGCGCACGCACCGCGGTGGGCAGCGGCGGTCAGATCGCGATTCGCTCCGACGCCGCCTGGAACGTGCCGGAGCCGGAGCTGGTGCTGCTCGCCGACGCCGCCGGCGCGTTGATCGGCTGCACCATCGGCAACGACGTGAGCTCGCGCGACATCGAGGGCGAGAATCCCCTCTACCTGCCGCAGGCCAAGGTGTACGACGCGAGTTGCGCGCTCGGGCCGGCGCTGCTGGTGGGCGCCGAGCCACTGCCCGCCAGCACTGAGATAAGCCTGCAGATCAGCCGCGGCGGCGCCCCGGTGTTCACCGGCAGCACCACCCTGGCCGAGCTCAAGCGCACGCCCGACGAGCTGCTCGGCTACCTGTACCGCGACAACAGCTTCCCGCACGGCTGCTACCTGATGACCGGCACCGGCATCGTGCCGCCGGACGGCTTCACCCTGGCCTCGGGCGACACGGTGGCCATCACCATCCCAGCGATCGGCACCCTGACCAACCAGGTCCGCTGAAGTGAGTCGCTTGAGAGCGTTCTCGTCTCTGGCACTCGTCGCGACTGTATACGCGGGTCTCGTGAGTTGTGGCGGCAGCACCAGCAGGGACCAGGTGCCACTCGTACCCCTGCTCCCGCCGCAGGGCGCACCGGACCTAATCGTCGAATCGCCGGCGGTGAGCGACAGCAGTGCGGAGACGGGCGGGGAGATTACGCTGTCGGCGACAGTGCGAAACGGCGGCGTTGGAGCTTCGCCGGCGACGACGCTGCACTTCTACCGATCGGCGGACGCGACGATCACGACTACCGACACCGCGATCGGGACAGGCCCGGTGGCCGCACTGGCGCCATCGGATACCAGCGATCAGTCGATCTCACTGAAGGCGCCGGCGACGGCCGGGACCTACTACTACGGCGCTTGCGTGGACGCGGTCGAGGGTGAGTCCGACACCGCCAACAGCTGCTCAGCATCGGTGCAGGTGGACGTGTCCGAGCCACAGCGGGAGCCGGGTGGGCCGATGAGGCCGATGTCGCCGCAGCGTGGACCCGATCTGGTAGTCGTCGCATTCTTCCTGGCAAGCGGCGCCCACGACGGTGACCCAGGCCGCTCCCTTACTTTCCAGGGTAGAATACGTAACGACGGCAACGAGGTGTCGCCCGCGACGACGTTGCGTTTCTATAGCTCGAGGAACCGGACGATCACGACCACCGACACGTTGGCAGGTATGGTCGCGGTTGGGACGCTTGCCGTTTCCGAGAGGACCAGCAGCGAGACGCTCACGCTGACGGCGCCATCAACGGCCGGCACGTACTACTACGGAGTATGCGTGGACGCGGTGACCGGGGAGTCCGACACCACCAACAACTGCTCGCTCGCGCGGACGATCACGGTGGACGGGCCACCGCCGGACTTGGTTGTGCTGGCGCCGGATGTGGGCGAAATCCGAGAGGACGGGACGTTCTGGCTGTTGGCCACGGTGCACAACCAGGGCGCTGGGGGGTCGGCGGCGACCACGGTGCGGTACTACCGTTCCGCGGACGCCACGATCACCACCTCCGACACGCCAGTGGGCACGGACGAGGTTAATACGCTTGTCCCTTCGGGAGGCTACGGGGCAACGATCAAGCTGCCGGCGCCGTCAACGGCTGGCACGTACTACTACGGCGCGTGCGTGGACGCGGTGCCCCGGGAGTCCGACACCACCAACAACTGCTCGTCGACGTCCGCGAGACAGGACGTGAGCTAAAGCCACTTGAGAGGCAGCCAGTGAGCAATACCGGATCGACCCGCACCACGGACACCGCACCGCGCCGCGACCCGCGCGGTCCCAACCGGGAGCCGCCGCTGCGGGTGGCCGCCGGCGACGAGATTCTCGGCTTCGCCGGGCTCAGCGGCCCCGAGGGGCTGCGCACGATGGGCACGGCACCGGAAGGGGCGCTGCCGATCACCGCCGAGATGCTGCGCGAGGAGCCGAGCGGCAACCTGTTCGGGCTCACCCACAACGTGGCCATGGGCTGGCGGCCCGAGGAGACCACCCGGCCGGCGTTCATGATCCTCAGCACGCAGGGCGGCGTGCGCGCGCCGGACGGGTCGCCGATCGCGCTCGGCCTGCACACCGGCCACTGGGAAGTGGGGCTTCTGGTACAGGCCGCCGCCGACGCCCTGCGCGACTGTGGCTGCATCCCGTTCGCGGCGTTCTGCACCGACCCGTGCGACGGCCGCACCCAGGGCACGCCGGGCATGTTCGACAGCCTGCCCTACCGCAACGACGCCGCCGTGGTGATGCGCCGCCTGGCGCGCTCGCTGCCGACCCGCAGCGGCGTGCTGGGGGTAGCCACCTGCGACAAGGGGATGCCGGCCATGCTGCTGGCGGTGGCCGGTCTGCGTACCGAGCCGGGCATCATCGTGCCCGGCGGCGTCACCCTGCCGGCGCCCGATTCCGAGGACACCGGCCTGGTGCAGACCATCGGCGCCCGTTTCGCGCACGGCCTGATCAGCCTCGAGCACGCCCAGACCATGGGCTGCCGGGCGTGCGGCAGCCCCGGCGGCGGCTGCCAGTTCCTGGGCACCGCGGCTACCGCCCAAGTGGTGGCAGAGGGGCTCGGCCTGTCCCTGCCGCACGCCGCCCTGGCGCCCTCCGGCGAACCGGTGTGGCTGGACATGGCGCGCCGTTCCGCGCTGGCGCTGGTGGCGCTGGCCGATGCCGGGCTGCGCACCGGCGACCTGCTCACCGAGCAGGCACTGCACAACGCCATGGTGGTGTACGCCGCGTTCGGCGGCTCCACCAACCTGCTGCTGCACCTGCCTGCCGTGGCGCACGCCGCCGGCCTGCCGATCCCGACGGTGCAGGACTGGGCGCGCGTCAACCGCAGCACACCGCGGCTGGTGGACGCGCTGCCCAACGGCCCGGTCGGCCACCCCACCATCCACGTGTTCGCCGCCGGCGGCGTGCCGGAGGTAATGCTGCACCTGCGCCGCGCCGGCCTGCTGCATACCGGCGCGCGCACGGTGAGCGGGCGCACCCTCGGCGAGGTGCTCGACGCCTGGCAGGACAGTCCGCGCCGCGCCGCCGCCCGCGCCGCCTGCACCGCCGACGGGGTACCGCCGGAGGAAGTGATCATGGACCCCGACCGCGCCCGCGCCCGCGGCCTCACCAGCACGGTGGTATTCCCGGTCGGCAACCTGGCCCCGGAAGGCTCGGTGATCAAGGCCACCGCCATCGACCCGAGTGTGGTGGACGAGGCCGGCATCTACACCCACCGCGGCGCGGCGCGCGTGTTCACCAGCGAGGCGGACGCCATCGCCGCCATCAAGGGCGCGCCCGGCGTGACGCCAGTCAAGGCGCACGACATCGTGGTGGTGATGGGCGTCGGTCCGGCCGGCACCGGCATGGAGGAGATCTACCAGATCACCTCGGCGCTCAAGTTTCTGCCGTGGGGCAAGACCGTGTCGGTGCTTACCGACGCGCGCTTCTCGGGCGTGTCCACCGGCGCCTGCATCGGCCACATCGGGCCGGAGGCATTGGCCGGCGGCCCGCTCGGCAAGCTGCGCGACGGCGACCTGATCGAGATCGTGGTGGACCGCGAGGGCCTGGAGGGCCGGGTCGATATGGTCGGCACGGCAGACCGTCCGCTCGACGCGGGTGCGGCCGCGGCACTGCTCGAACAGCGCGCCGCCCACCCCGACTTGGCCGCCAATCCGGCTCTGCCCGACGACACCCGCCTGTGGGCCGCCCTGCAGGCCGCCAGCGGCGGCACCTGGCGCGGCGCCGTGTACGACGTGGACCGCATCGTCGCGGCACTGCAGGCGAACACCACCGGCGCCGACCGGCCGTCGGCTTGAGCCAACGCACCGCTGCCGACGGTCCCGGCACCCGTTGGCACTCGTGCAGCCGCGTTGTGGCGGCATGCGCCGTGAGATAGTCTGACCGCCATGCGGGCGAGGGCGGTGGTGTCGACGGCTACCAGGCAGGTGGCGTTGTGCGACGTCGAGATCGGCGCGGTCGGCGAGTGGGACGTGATGGTGGAACTCGAACAGTCCGCCATCAGCGTCGGCACCGAGTCCTACGTGCTCGCTACCGGGAGCTTCCCGCGCCCTTACATTCCCGGCTATGCACCCATCGGCCGAGTGGTCGAGGTAGGGGCCGAGGCGGCGCGGCTGTTCGCGCCCGGCGAGCGCATCTCCTACTTCCAGCCGCGTGCCCCGGTCGCGGTGGTGCAGAACTGCGGCGGCCATCAGAGCCCCGCCATCATCAACGTCAACCCCGCCGAACGCGACCTGCTGGCCAGCAATACCTACTGCGTCAAGGCGCCGGAGGGGCTCACCACCGCGCGCGCGGCGTTCGGCGGCATCGCCTCCATCGCCTCGCTCGGCGTGACCCTGGCCGCGCCGCGGGTCGGCCAGCGGGCGCTGGTGATCGGCTTGGGGATGATCGGCCAGATGGCGGCCCAGCACCTCAAGCTGCGCGGCGTCGAGGTGGCGGTGGCCGACCTGCATGAACTGCGCCGGGAGCTGGCGCGGCGCAGCGGTGCCGATCACGTAATCGATCCGCTGCGCGAGGACTTGGCCGGCCGCGTGCGCGAGCTGTGGCCCGACGGCGCCGACATCGTGGCCGACGCCACCGGCAGCTACGACGTGGTCCAGCGGGCGGTACCGGCGTTGCGCCGCGAAGGCACGGTGCTGTTCCTGGCCTGGTACAAGGGCGCCGGGCTCAATCTGCAAACCTTCCACGGCACCGTGTTCCGCGCCTGCTTCCCGTGGACCCTGAAGGGCGATCACGTGCTATCGTCCTGGCGCCTCATGGAAACCGGCGCGCTGCAGGTCGATCACCTGAACACCCACACGTTCCCGGTCACCGCCGCAGGGGATGCGTACGACCTGATCTACCGCGCACCGGAGAGCTACACGGGCATCACCCTGGATTGGAGCAAATGAGCATGCAGTACAGCCACCTGGGACGGTCGGGACTCCGCGTCAGCCGCTTGTGCCTGGGCACCTTCAACTTCGGACGCGCCACCGACGAATCGGAAGCGCGCCGCATCATGGATGGCGCGCTGGAGGCGGGCATCAACTTCCTCGACACCGCCAACCACTACCCCGACTTCGTACATTGCGGGCTCAGCGAACAGATCATCGGACGCTGGTTCGCCGACCAGCCGGGGCGCCGCGAACGGGTGGTCATGGCAACCAAGTTGTACCAGCCGATGGGCAATCCGGACGACCCCAACGACGCGGCCGGTCTGTCCAAGTACAAGATCATCCGCCATGCCGAGGACTCGCTGCGCCGCCTGCACAGCGATCACATCGATCTCCTTCAGATGCACCACATCGACCGCCACGCACGCTGGGAAGAGCTCTGGGAGGCGTTCGAGGTGCTGATGGCGCAGGGCAAGATCGGCTACGTGGGGTCGAGCAACTTCGCCGGCTGGGATCTCGCCGTGGCGCAGGCGGCGGCGCGGGAGCGCCATTGTTTCGGCCTGGTCAGCGAGCAGCACAAGTACAACCTGCTGTGCCGGTGGCCGGAACTGGAGGTGCTCCCGGCCGCCGGCCACCTGGGCATCGGCGTAGTCGCCTACAGTCCGCTGGCCGGCGGCATGCTCGGCGGCGGGGCACTGCCCGGCGACGAACGTTCACGGCGCGCGCGCCTGGCGCAGCGCCGTCCGCCCGATGAACAGACGGTGCGCCGGCTGCACGAGTTCGAGGAGCTGTGCCGGGAGCGGCAGGAGACCGTGGCAAACGTGGCGACAGCATGGATCCTGGCGCAACCGGCGCTGAACGCCGCCATCATCGGCCCGCGCACGCTCGAACAGCTCCAGCAGGTTCTGCCGGCGGCGGACATGCAACTGGACGACCCGGTTCTGACCCGGCTCGATGCCCTGTTTCCGGGCCCCGGCGGGAGCGCGCCGGAGGCCTACGCCTGGTGACGCGGCGGCGTCAGGCGGACAGGTTGGCGGCGTTGATGTCGAAGTGGCTCCACTGCGCCTCGACCGTGCCGGCGCTGATCCTCAGAAGCTGCGGCGACTGGTGGCGCACGCCGTAGGCGTCGGCGACCCAGTTGGACAGCGGCCGCTGCTCGATCACGTTCACCCAATACACCGGAAGGTCGAAGGAGTGGCCACGCACCACGTCCGCCGCCGCCGCGGATATCGGGCACGCGGTGGAGTGCTTGTAGACGTAGCAGTCCGCGGCCAGTTCCCGGGTCTCAAGAGGGATGATGTTCGCCATGTCGTCCCCATTATGCGCACACCCGGCAGCCGCTGTCAGCCGCTGTCAGCCGCGATCGTGGCGCGGGTGCCGCGCAAGCTGTCCGCCGTTTCCGCCGTGTTCGGGATCACCGCCCATCGGTACTTCGCGCCCGGTCCAGCGCATACAGGTCTTCGAGACCGTACCAGCCATCGGCCCCCTGCCTTGCCGGCGGCTTGCGGCGCGTGAAGTAGCGGCGTCCAAGGGTCGCCCCACGGCTGTTGGGATAGCGCTGCACCTTGTGTTCCAACTCGGTTTCCAAGGCCCGTGGCGACCGAACGGCGCCCCACTTGCACTCGCCGAGGTCGGTCCAGTGGTCGTCGCGCATGCCGACCACGTCGATCTGCGTCGCGGGGCTCCAGTATTCGCCTACCTCGAAGCCGGCGGTGACTCCCTCCTGCGCGTAGATGAGCGGCAGCGCCTCGCGACACAGCCGTTCGAAACAGTGCCCGAACCAGGCGTCGAGCGCCGGCGCGATGCGTGCGGAAAAAGCGCGCGCCGCGCCGCTGCCGCGGATCATGCTCACGTTCGGGAACACGAATCGGAACCAGAACCGCAGCAAGGGATCGTCCAACTCGAAGCGCACCTGCCGCGCGTTGGGCCGCCGGCCCTGCAGCGGATACCGCCGTCGCAGGTAGCCCAGGTTCACGAGCTGCTGGAGATAGTAGTGCAGGCTGCGCTCCGGCAACCCGGTGGTGGCGGCAATTGCGGGCGCGGCGCCGTGACCGGTCGCCAGGGCATGCAGAATCGCCTGATACGGCGCGATCTCGCGCAGCTCCTCGCGCAACAGAAAGGTGGGTTCATGAAACAGGGGCGCGAATTCGGCGAGCAGATGGTCGCGGATATTGCTGTCGATGGAGCGGCTGTCGTCGAGGCAGAGCAGGTACTGCGGCAGACCGCCGACCAGAAAGTACGCCTTGGTCTGATCCACCAGTGACCAGCGGGGATGGAACCGGGCTGCGTCCCGGTAGTCGAACGGCTGCAGATGGATCTGTGCCGTGCGCCGGCCGAACAGCGGGCTCTTGTTGCCCAGCACGTCGCGCTCCATGAACCCGAGGTACGACCCGCACAACAGCAGCACCACGTTGCCGGCATCGCGCCACCACCGGTCCCAGCACTGCTGCAACTCCGACAGCAGGCCCGGTTCGGAGGCGGCGATCCACTGAAACTCGTCCAACGCGAGGACCAGTTTCGTTCCCGGGTTGGTGGCGGTCCACTGCTCCACCACCGTACGCAGCGCCGGTCCCCAGCCGGCGGAACGCAGCTCTGCAAGCAGCGGCATGGCCAGGGCGCCGGCGGCCTCGGCCAGAAACTCGCGCACCTGCAGACCCGCCGACGATTGCTGCCCCAGATAGTAGACGCCGGGCTTGCCGGCCATGAATTTCAGGATCAGTTCGCTCTTGCCCACCCGGCGGCGGCCGTAGATCGGAATGAACTCCGAACGGGGCGACCGGTATGCGCCCTGCAACAGCCTCAGCTCCGTACCGCGGCCGACGAACTTCGTCACAGCGCTACTGTGCCCGCGCCTCCGAGGTTCGTCAAGTCGTGTTACGACAAGTCTTGCCTTGACAAGTTACGACTCGCAAAAGCGCGGACGGATGCTCAGCCGCCGCCGTATTCGTCGGGGGTGATGGTGAGCCCGAGCACACGGGCGCGGCGCAGCACGGTGAGCGGCGTCGGCCGCCCCACCGCCTGGTCGTCGAGCAGCTTGTCGAGCTGGTCGATGGCAGAGATCGGCTGGTCGCCGAAGGCGATGATCACGTCGCCGCGCAGCAGCCCGGCGCGGCCGGCCGGCCCGCGGCCCTCGACCGATTCCACCATCACCCCGCCGTCCACGGGTAGCTGCAGGTGGCGCACCACCTGCCGGGAGATGGCGACGTTGTGGCCGCCGATGCCGATGTAGCTGCGCCGCACGCGGCCCTCGCGCATCAGGTACATGCTCACGTACTTGGCCGTGTTGATGGCGGTGGCGAAGCAGATGCCCTGCGCCGGTACGATGGCCGCCGTGTTGACCCCCACCACCTCGCCGTAGGAGGTGACCAGCGGGCCGCCCGAGTTGCCCGGGTTGAGCGGCGCATCGGTCTGGATCACATCGTTCACCTGGCGCCCGGCGTCGGAGCGCAGCGTACGGCCCAGGGCGCTCACCACGCCCGCGGTCACCGTGTACTGGAACCCGTACGGGTTGCCGATGGCAATCACCAGTTGGCCGACCCGGATCGCCGAGGAATCGCCGAGCGGCGCCGCCACCAGGTCGTCGCCGGAGATGCGCACCACGGCCAGGTCGGTCTCCGGGTCGGCGCCCACCAGGCGCGCCTCGAACTGCCGGCCGTCGGCCAGGGTAGCGGTCACCGTCGCGGCATCGGCCACCGCGTGGCTGGTGGTGAGGATGAAGCCGTCCGGCGTGAAGATGAAGCCGGAGGCGGCGCCCTCCCCGGCGCCGTCCGCGGTGTCCAGATTGACCACCGCCGGCGACACCGCGTCGACCGCTTCGATGACGGCGCGCGAGTAGGGGTCGAGGCGCGGATCGAGCGCGCCGCCCGCGCCCACGCCCGCGCTCCCCTGATCGGGCGCAGCGTAACGCGAGCCGAGCGCATTCAGGAACGGTTCCGGGCCGTAGCGCATAACCTTTGGTCCACATTATAGATCATCCGACTAGGTCACGCGCCGGGACAGGTATCCGTGTATCCGTCCCCTCCCGCGGGCGCCACCACATCGGTCTCTCCTCCCTGAACACCCTCAGCCACTTGACTGCCAGCGCTTCTGCGGTCAGCCTACTGCAATCCTGCGGGCCGTTAACCCCCATCTGTGGTACGCCCCCCTATGGAAGGTGGTAACATGGCTATCGATATCGTTCGCGGCACCACAAACAAACCAGCTGCCACTCAAGCACTCGAACAACGCATGTCCGAACTTGGTAATTGCTCAGGAGAGCTGTTCATCGGCTATCCCATTATCGTTTCTCCTACTGGTTCTTATCCTATCGATGCGCTCCTCGTATCGGTAGACCCGGGAATTGTCGTGTTTGATTTAGTCGAAGGCACCGATCCCGGAGACTATCAAGACCGACAGGACGAGTTGTACAACCAACTCGAAGCCCGTCTGAAAAAGCACTCGGATTTGGTAGACCGAAGAAAGCTCCGTATTCCAATTCATCCCATTTCATTCGCACCTGCAATTACCTCTGCCGACAGTTACGATGACAAAAATTACCCACTTACGGACGCGAATACCCTTCTTTCTCGACTACCGAAGTGCGATCCCGCCGTGAATGCGAGCGTCTATCGAGCCGCGCTTTCTGTAATTGAGAGCACCTCAACAATCCGCAAGAACCGATCTCGTAGAGCTGTGCAGCTAGACAACTCACGGGGTGCAAAACTGAAACGTCTTGAAGACTCTATCGCTACACTCGACTCAATACAGAACAAAGCAGTCATTGAGACCGTTGAAGGAGTTCAACGTATTCGGGGGCTCGCTGGATCGGGGAAGACGATAGTCTTGGCATTGAAGGCAGCCTATCTTCATATCCAAAATCCGAACTGGCGCATCGCGGTGACTTTCAACACTCGTTCCTTGAAGGGCTTTTTCCGACGGCTCATCACCATCTTTTGCCTCGAGCAAAATGGAGAGGAACCGGACTGGGAGAGTCTGCGCATCGTAAACGCATGGGGTGCTCCCGGGAAACCGGAACGAGATGGGATGTATTATGAGTTCTGTCGTGCTAACAACGTCACATATTTCGATTTCCGTAGCGCGCGTTCGAGATTCGGAGCGGGCGATCCATTTGCTGGTGCATGCAAATTCGCAATAAGAGAAGCTGGTGTGCCAAAGCAGATTTATGACGTGATTCTCACGGATGAAGCGCAGGACCTTTCTCCTGCATTTTTGAAACTCTGCTATGAATCGCTCCGCACGCCGAAACGATTAATATATGCATATGACGAACTGCAGAATCTCACTGGTGGTTCGCTTCCATCGCCAGAGGCTATCTTCGGCGACGATTCGGATGGGGCTTCTCGCGTTCGATTTAAATCCGAATCTAACGGCACAATGCGAAACGACATTATTCTCGAAAAATGCTACCGCAATTCCCGGCCGGTTTTGGTTGCCGCGCATGCGCTGGGCTTTGGAATCTACCGAAAACCGGCAGCCGGGAACAAGATTGGTCTTGTCCAGATGTTTGATCATCCCCAACTCTGGGAGGAGATCGGATATACGTCCCATACGGGGAAACTCAACCCTGGCGCCGAGGTTATTCTCTCGCGGTCCGAGACAAACAGCCCTCGTTTCTTGGAGTCACACTCTCCCAAAAAAGATCTGATTTGCTTTAAGGTCTTCGACACTAAGGAGGATCAGACCGATTGGCTAGTGCAGCAAATAAACGACAATCTCACCAAGGACGAACTCCGGCATGACGATATCATCGTGATCAATCCTGATCCACTCTCTACCCGCACCGAGGTCGGGCCCATTAGACGACGGCTACTAGAGGCTGGGATCGAGTGCCACGTCGCCGGGGTTGACACAGATCCAGACTACTTCAACCACGCAGAAAACCAATCGATCACTTTCACTGGCATCCACCGTGCAAAGGGAAATGAGGCTGGAATGGTCTACATCATCAATGCACAGGATTGCCACGCGTCTGCGTACAATCTCGCCCGGCTTCGAAATCGACTGTTTACAGCTATAACGAGGAGCAAGGCCTGGATTAGGGTGCTTGGGATAGGAACGAACATGCAATCTCTTATCGACGAATACGAAATTCTAAAGTCATCCGATTTCGAGCTTCGATTCAGATATCCCACCGAAGACGAACGTGAGCAACTACGAATCGTCCACAAGGACATGTCTGAAAAGGCACTCGCACATCTTCGAAAAAGAGACAGAATTCTGTCAGATCTCGTGTCCGATCTGGAAGCGGGAGACGTAAACGTGCAGGACCTAAACAAGGATCTCGTTGAGAAACTACTACAACACTTCGAGAATATCGACTAGAGCTATGCCGTTGTCAAACGACACCTATATCGAGATCAACACACTCATTTCATATCTGGTCGAGAACGGTCTCGCTGATGCACAACAATACGCGATACTAAGGGATTCTGGAACGCGCACTAAGCATGTGTCGTTTTCACAATCTGGTTTCGTCAACATTGCACTTAAGAACGTGAGCTACAGCGATATATACGAGCAACTTGCGGAGTCTCGGGCATACAACGCGAAAATGCTTGACGGCGCGTTGATCCAATTGATGTACTCTTTCGAGGCGGAAACAGCGGCAAGCCATCGACTAGCATTTTCCCCCGCTCCGCATCTTGAGGAATTCCAGAATAATCCGGATATATATCTGGATGATGAGATCTACGCTGACGTAGTGGATCGGAATATTGTTCCGTTCCCAGTACGTTTTGACTACAATATTCAAACTCAGGGGGTCGATACAACGGCTCACCCGATATCACACCTGACACTTGGCCAGTACCGCAACTGTCGTATTCCCGTAACCGGTCCTGTTTCCCCATTCCGGTTTATCGAGTTTATCCTGAGGAATTTCTACCATACGGCATTCTCGCGGTATGCTGACGCGCTTCCTGCCGGCGACAACAGGTTTTCCGACACGATCCGCCCGCATGAACGTCGGATTGTTCATGTAGTTGTTCCCGCGTGAGCGTCGGATGATGGATGGCGGAACGATTCTGTTCGGATGGATCGTCCTGTATGCGCTGCAGCAGGGCGGCGAGACGCTCCTCACCCTGCTCAACCTGCGCCACGGCGCGCGCCACCCGGCGCCGCCGGCGGAGCTGGAGGGGGTGCTCGATGCCGCCACCGTGGCCCGCATGCACGACTATCAGGCCGCCCGCAGCCGCCTCGGCCTGGTGCGCCGCGCGCTGCTCGTCGCCGTCACCGTGGCGGTGGTCGCCGGCGGCGCCTTGGGCGTGCTCGATCAGGCGCTCGCCGGCTGGCTGCAGGCGCTCGGCATCGCCTCGCCGCTACTCGCCGGGGCCGCGTTCGTGGTCGTGCTGACGGTCGCGAGCACGCTCCTGACGCTCGCCATCCGCCTGTACGGCCAGTTCGTGATCGAAGCGAAGTTCGGCTTCAACCGCATGACCGTGGCCACCTTCTGCCTCGATCAACTGAAGAGCCTGCTGCTCACCCTGATCCTCGGCGTGCCGCTGCTGCTCGGCCTGTTCTGGTTCATGGCCGAGAGCGGCGAACGCTGGTGGATCTGGGCGTTCTGTTTCGTGGCCGCCTTCCAACTGCTGGTGAACTACCTGTACCAGCCGGTCATCGCGCCGCTGTTCAACAAGTTCCAGCCGCTGGCCGAGGGCACGCTGAAGCACCGCCTGGTGGCGCTGGCGGAACGGCTCGAGTTCCGGGTCAAGTCGGTGCTGGTGATGGACGGCAGCCGCCGTTCGCAGCACAGCAATGCCTACTTCGCCGGATTCGGCGGCGCCAAGCGCATCGTGCTGTTCGACACGCTGCTGAAAACGCTCGACGAGCCGCAGGTAGAGGCGGTGCTGGCGCACGAGATCGGCCACGAAAAACGCCGCCACGTCCTCAAGCACGTCGCCTGAGCCTGCTCCTCACCCTGCTCGGGCTGTGGCTGATGAGCGTGCTCCTGCACCAGCCGGCGCTGTTCGCGGCGTTCGGCTTTCACGCCGCCGGCGCCGGCCAACCGAGCTCGCACGCGGCGCTGATCATTCTCTCCCTGTTGTCGGGGCCCGCCACCTTCTTCCTGCAGCCGGCCGCCAATGGCTGGATCCGACGCCACGAGTACGAGGCCGACCGCTACGCGGCGCGCGCCACCGACGGCGCCGGCGCCCTGGCCGGCGCCCTGATCACGCTGAGCCGCGACAACCTGAGCAATCCCCATCCCCACCCCTGGTACAGCGCCTACCATTACACCCACCCCACCCTGGTGGAACGGCTGCGCGCGCTGCACCGCCCCGCTACCACCCGGTGAGCCGGTCGGATTGCGACAGGTTCGCTCCGGCCTGATCGCGCCGCCTGCGCCGGGCGCACCTGGCCGCGCCCGGGCGCGCCCGCTATCAGGGTGGCAGCCGCCATGATGATTGTGTACAATGTTGCTCCCCCTGGGGCCCATAGCTCAGTTGGTTAGAGCAGCGGACTCATAATCCGCGTGTCCAAGGTTCAAGTCCTTGTGGGCCCATTAGCGCGTCGCCCGTCCCCACTACCCCGAATCCGCGCGGTGTGCCGGCCCGCTCCGCGTCCGGCGCCGTCCCGGCGGATCCGGCATGCCCTGGCGGCAAGTGCACCGGCGGCGCGCGGGAGGACGATATGGCAGTGGTAACCATTTCCCGGCAGCTCGGCAGCGGCGCCCGCGCCATCGGCATCCGGGCGGCGGAACTGCTCGGCTACGACGTGGTCGACAAGGCGCTGATCACCGAGGTGGCGCGCGAGGCGCACGTCGATCCCGAAGAGGTAGCCGAGATCGACGAGGTGGAAGAACCCGGCGTGCGCGGCTTTCTGACCCGCTGGTTCACCATGGAGAGCGTGGCCAACGTACCGTCGGCGTCATCGCTGGTCGATCTGTCCTACCACGGTCCGGGCGGCATCTTCGTGCCGCCGGCCGACGCCGACATCGGCGAGGAGGTGCACTTCCTCGACCGCCAGCAGTACCACCGGCTCGTGCAACAGACCATTCACCGGCTCGGCGAGCGCGGGCGGGTGATCATCGTGGGCCGCGGCGGCATGGTGCTGCTGCGCGACGCGCCGGACACGCTGCGCATACGCGTCGTCGCCTCGGAGGAGAGCCGTGCCGAGCGCTACGCGAGCGAAGAGGGCATCACCTTTCGCGAGGCCCTGCACCAGGTGCGCATCAGCGACCGGCGCCGGGCCGCGTTCGTGCATCGCAACTACCACGTCGACTGGGACGACGCCGCGCTCTATCACCTGGTGATCAACTCGGAGAGCACCTCCACCGCCATGGCGGCCTCCGCCATCGCCTCCGCCGTCGGCGCCATGAAGCCGGTCACCTGAGCAATTCATGCAATCCCCGCGCCGCTGCCCCGGCGGCGGCTGTCGGGCTGTCGGGCTGTCGGGTAGCATGTTGACATGGTGACCTGCGAGCGCACGACGATCCTTCATCACCCACTGGAGCGCGCGTTCTCCTGGCACGAACGCCCGGCGGCGGTCGAGCGTTCCTTTCCGCCGCGGCAACGCATCGAGACCGTGGCACGCACCGGGACCATTCGCGACGGCGACCGCATCACGTTTAGCGCTCGAGTGGGGCCGTTCACGATGCGCTGGACGGTGCAGCACGAAGGCTACCGGCCTCCCGCAGAGTTCGGAGACCGTCAAGTCGACGGACCCTATCGCTCGATGAACCACCGTCATTTCTTTCGCGCGACCGGGACGGCAAGCTGCGAAATGACCGACCGCGTCCAATGTGAGCCGGGTAGAATGTTGACACTTCTGGGCCGCAACAGGCTCCAGAGTACCGTGGAACGCAGCCTGGAGTTCCACCATGAGCGGGTGCGCCGCGACCTGGACCGCCATGCAACTGGCCCGCCGCAACCCATTCGGGTGCTGATCTCCGGTGCCTCCGGTCTGATCGGCGGCGCGCTGACGGCGTTTCTGGACAGCGGCGGCCATGAGGTGGTGCGGCTGGTTCGACGTGCTCCGCGGTCCGCCGCGGAGATCGCCTGGGATCCGGCCGCCGGGCAGGTCGACGCGGATGCGCTGGAAGGGTTCGATGCAGTGATCCACCTGGCCGGCGAGAACATCGGCGCCGGGCGCTGGACCGCGGCGCGCCGGCAGCGCATCCGGGACAGCCGCGTGGCGTCGACCGCGCTGCTGTGCGCTGCGCTCGCCGGACTTCGCCGGCCACCCGCGGTGCTGGTGTCGGCGTCGGCGATCGGGTACTACGGCGACGCGGCCGGCTCGGCGGACGAGGCGGCGCCGGCCGGCACCGGGTTCCTGGCCGAGGTGACGGCCGCCTGGGAGCAGGCCGCCGAGCCGGCGCGGGCAGCGGGCATCCGCGTGGCGCACGCCCGGCTGGGTCCGGTGCTGAGCCCCGCGGCGGGCATGCTGAAACGGCTGCTGCCGGTGTTCCAGGCCGGAGCCGGCGGCGTGGTCGGCAGCGGCCGGCAGGCGATAAGCTGGATCGGGCTCGATGACGCGGTCGGCGCCCTGCATTTTCTGATCAGCAACGGGCAGGCGCACGACGCCTTCAACGTGGTAGCCCCCGAAGCGGCCACCAACCGCGAGTTCACGCACGCGCTGGCGGCCGTGCTGCGCCGGCCGGCTGTCGCGCGCGTGCCCGGCATCGCCATCCGGCTGCTGCTCGGCGAGATGGGCGACCAGCTCATCCTCAAGGGCAAGGCCGTGCTCCCGGCACGGCTCACGGAGCTGGGCTTCCGCTGGCTGGAGCCGACCCTGGACGGCGCGCTGCGCTGGGAGCTGGGCATGCCCGCGGGCGAGAGCCGTCCCGGATAGCGCTCCGAAGTGCCGCCGGGCCTGGGGTCGGCGAACGCGGCCGCCTCTCCGTCCGGTCCGGTTGGTCCGGTTGTGACGCACCTGCTCCGGCAACTCCAGCCTGCGTCGTGATCGCCCTCGGTCTGTTCGGCCACCCACTCGCCGGAACCCCTTTCGGCGCGGCCCTGGAGCTGTGCATTGTCCTGGCCGCCACCGCCTGGCTGCTGTCGGTCGTCACCCGCGACTTCTCCTGGGTGGACCGGCTCTGGTCGCTCTGCCCGCCGGACCGTCGCCGACCGGCAGATGTGGGCCTTCCAGCAGGACAAGAAGCGGCGCATCGCGGCCGGCGAGCAGGGCGTCCAGTCGTTCCTCAGCACCGGGCCGCGGCGCCACTCCCGCCATCCCAACTACTTCGGCGAGATCGGCATGTGGTGGTGCTTTCTGCTGTTCGCCGTCGCGGCGTCGGGCCAGGGGCTGCACTGGACGGGTATCGGGTGCATCCTCGTGACGCTGCAGATTGTCGGATCCATTGGCCCCACCGAGGCAATCTCCGCGGCGAAATACCCGGACTACCGCGCCTACCAGGCGGCGACGCCGATGCTGGTGCCCTTCATTCGGTTGCGTGCGAAACGGCTTCGATGAACCTCGCCGGCGGCTCGGCAGTCAGCTCTTGTCGCGGCTCGGCAGGTGCAGGATCTCGCGCGGCTTGCTGCCGTTGGCGGGGCCGACGATGCCGCGCTGCTCCATCTCCTCGACCAGCCGCGCGGCGCGGTTGTAGCCGATCTTGAGCTTGCGCTGCAGGTAGGAGGCGGACGCCTTGCCGGCCGCGGCCACGATCTCCAGCGCCTGATCCATCATCGGGTCGTTGCCGCCCGGTTCCAGGACCAGTTCCGTTTCCTCGTCGTCGAACAGGATATCCTCGTCGATGTAATCCGGCTCGCCCAACTCGCGCACCTTCTCGGTGATCCGCTCCACCTCTTCCTCCGACACCAGGGCGCCCTGGATGCGTAGCGGGTTGGAATCCCAGGCCGGCACGAACAGCATGTCGCCGCGACCGAGCAGCTTCTCCGCCCCGACCGCATCGATGATGATGCGGGAATCGAACTTGCCGGCCACCATGAACGCGATACGGGACGGAATGTTGGCCTTGATCAGCCCGGTGATCACGTCGATCGAGGGCCTTTGCGTAGCCAGCACGATGTGGATGCCGACCGCGCGCGCCATCGCCGCCAGCCGCGCCAGGGTCGCTTCCAGTTCCTTGCCGGTGGTGGCCATCAGGTCCGCGAATTCGTCGATCACGATCACCAGGTAGGGCAACGGTCCGTGGCTGAGCTTCTCCTCGCGCTCCACGAGCCTGCGGTTGTAGGAGCGGATGTCGCGCACGCCGAGCTGGTCGAGCAACGCATAGCGGCGCTCCATCTCGTACAGGCAATACTGCAACGCCTGGAACGCCCGCTTGGGGTCGGTGATTACCGGCGTGAGCAGGTGCGGAACGTCGTTGTACAGCTTGAGCTCCACGATCTTGGGATCGATCAGCAGCAGGCGCACCTGTTCCGGCGTGCGCGAGTACAGGATGGAACAGATCAGGGCGTTGACCAGCACCGACTTGCCGGCTCCGGTGGCGCCGGCGATCAGCAGGTGCGGGGTGGCGGTGAGATCGATCACCTGCGCCTCGCCGGTGATGTCCTTGCCGAGGGCGATGGGAATGCCGTCGGCCAGCGACCGGGGCGCCGGGCGGAAATCCTTCAGGCTGATGAGGTCGCGGAACCCGACTATGGCGCGGTGGCGGTTCGGCACCTCGATGCCGACCGCGTGCTTGCCCGGGATCGGCGCCACGATGCGCACCCGCGAGGCGGCCAGCCGCAGCGCGATATTGTCGGCCAGGTTGACGATGCGGGAGATCTTGACGCCCGGCGCCGGCAGGATCTCGAACATGGTGATCACCGGACCGCGGCGCACGCCGGTGACCTCGGCGTCGATGCGGAACTCCGCCAGCGTGGTCATCAGCGTGGCGGCGGCTTCGCGGGTGTCGTTCTCCACCTGCCACGGCTCGTCCGACTTATGGACGTCGAGCACTTCCACCGGCACGTGGTAGCCGCGGCGTCGGGAGCGTGCGGCGCGTGCCGGCACCGCGGCCGCGGCCGGGGACGAACCCGTTGTCGGCGGTGCCGGCGGTGCCGGTGGTGCCGGCTGCTCGTCCTGCGCGGGCGGTTCGTCCTGCGCAGGCGGTACGAGGAGCGCCGCAGGCATTTCGCCATCGCCATGCGTGCCGTCGAGATCCTGGCTATCGTGCTCCGGCAGGGCGGTGGCGGTTTCGGTTTCGGCTTCGACGGTGTCATCGTCGCGCGCCGGCAACTCCACGCCGTGGGAGGGTTCGGCGCGCAGCGCCGCGGCCAGGAGCGAGTCGGTATCGTCGGATACCGCTTCGTCGGCGGGCACCGGCTGGTCCGCCATCGGGGCCGCGGGCGCGGCGCCGTTGGCGGCGAAGTCCGGCTCGGCGACGTGTCCGGCACCGTTGGGCCGGGGTGCGCTGCCATTCGCGTAGTGCCCGGTGCCGTTGGCATACGGCGCTGCTGCATTGGCATACGCCGGCGGCACGGCGACCGCGTCGCCCGCGGGTAATTCCTCCGGCGCAGCGAGAGCCAGCGCGTCGTGCGGCGGCGCCTCGGCAGCGGTGCGCCACGCCTGCTCGCGCCAGCGCTTGAGGAACGCGAAAAAGGCGACGCTCTCCAGCGTCAGGATCAGGATCAGCAGGATGGCGGCCGGCACGCGTCCGAACGCCGCCACCAGCGCCACCGCCGCGAACGCCCCGTCCTCGCCGAGCAGTACATGGCTCAAGGTGCCGAGCACCGGCAGGAACAGGCCCACCGCGACCAGGGAGGCCATCACCTCACGGGTTACGCGGTCGTTGTACAGCACGATCACATACACATAGCAGAGCGCGGGAATCAGCAGCGAAAACCAGAGAAAGGAGTCGAACAGGAACCACGCCGGCCCGTACAGCACGTTGAGCGGAAACGGAGCGGTATTGGGCCGGCCCGCGGCCAGGAACGGTAACAGCGACGCCAGGGCAAAGGTGCCGGTGGCGGCGAGCGCCACCGCGCACACCTGCTGCACCCCACCGTGCCCGGGCAGCCGCCACTGCTCTGCCCACCTGGGGATATTCATCGCGCCGGCACCAGCGCAAGATTGCCCATATCCCAAGTATCGGCACCCCGGCGCGCCAGCCGAGCCCCGACCGGCACGGCGCGGCACCTGCAACGGGTGCATCCCGGATGGGCGCTGACCCCGCCCAGCGGCGCGCCCCGCCTGACCACACGCGGCCCGGTATGCGCAACAGCACGCCGTGAGCAGCTTTGCTGGCATCCAGCGCGGTTATTTTGGACACGGGTCAAGGCGCTCGCGGGCGCCTGCTACGGGACTGCCCGAGGGCAGTGTAACGTTGATCTTAAGCCAGCCGCCGGACAGGGAGTAATGTGGATAACCGGTTGGGGATAGGGTGATCCGTTACATTGGTGTGGTTGTGGCTGCTATGAGAGCGAGCCTGGGTCTTAGTCGCGCAACGCCCTGATCTCCGTAAGCAACTCTGACCTGCTGGTCTGCACCTCTGCTCTGAGCGATTGCTCGGCAGATCGAGCCTCTAATCTGAGAGAGCCGATTTCCACCTTCATGTCAGACCGCAATACGTCTATATCTGACTCAAGATCCACTCTGAGCCCATCCACGTCATCTCCTAATTCCGTACGGAGGCCGTCCACCTTTTCACCCACTGCGCGTTCTACGGCAGTTATATCCTTACGAATACTGTTGAACTGACCGATCAGAAAAAAGATAAACAACACGAACAAGTCTCCATTACAGTTCCTGTAATTCTCTCAGTCTATCTACGACCTCTTCTGCTTCGGAGCCACTGATATGCTCAAGCTTTACGACAATTCCACGGCGGCCAGTTTCCAAACCTGCTGTTACCCCGAAGAGTCCTGCTATCTCTTCTGTGGTAGCGCTTCTATCTGCAACTATACAGGAGTGATCGCCGCTGAGCTTTACGTAGCTACTGATAAACCGTTCTGGTATATCGGGAAGGGGGGCATTGGTCACTACTACAAGGAAACACTGCCTAGCTTAGTAGCCTGCCTGTTTCACGGATTTCCCCTGCACGTCAATTCCGTATGTAGCGATAGTTACCGGGTTCCGCCGTATCATTCGTATCATTCGTATCACTGCGCCTACGTGAGATGTTGGCGAGCGGCTCCGCGGCTATGCCAAGCCTTTCTCCGAGCCGGGTCGGCCGCATACGCCAGCGCTCCGCATCGTGCGGCAATACCCCGTTGGTGTAGCCGGTTCACGGAGCGCCGCTACCACAGGGTCAGACCGATGATTCCCACGGGTATCAGGTACAGGGCGAACAGGTGCAGCCGCCCGCGGCGCACGATGCGCAGCAGCACGGTCAGCGCCAGCCAGCCGGCGGCGAACGAAACCACCATGCCGGCGGCCATGGCGGGCGCGTCGACGGTGGCCTCCAGGGCGGACAGCTCGGGCAGCGATACCGCCACCGCGCCCAGGATGGCGGGCACCGAGGCCAGGAAGGAGAAGTCGGCGGCCGTTTCGCGATCCGCCCCGGCCAGCACGCCGACGGATATGGTGGCGCCGGAGCGGGAGATGCCGGGAATCACCGCCAGCCCCTGAACCACACCGATCAGCAGCGCCCACGGCCAGCGCGGCTGCCATGCAACGCTCGGCGCGGCCTCGGCGCGCGGCCCGGCCATGCCGCGCACGAACGGGGCGGCGAGCAGCAGCGCCGCGGTGACCAGCAGCATGAAGGAGACGAAGCCCGGCGCGCGCGGCAGCCCGATGGATCCGAGCGCCATGCCGATACCGCCCGTGACCGCGGTGCAGAGCACGAGCAGCAGCAACAGGCGGCGGTCGTCGGGGCTGCACCGGCGGCGTGCCGGCGGCCGCAGCAGGTCGACGCCGGCGGCAATCAGCCGGCCCAGCCGCGCCCGGAACACCACCGCGGTCGCGGCCAGGGTGGACGAGTGCAGCAGAACGTCGAACAACAGCGGCACCTCGCCCACCTCCAGGATGCCGCGCAGCAGCACCAGGTGCCCGGAACTGGACACCGGCAGGAACTCGGTGATGCCCTGCAGCCCGCCCAGAGCCACTGCCTGCCAGAAGCTCATCATGCGAGTGACGCCGGTGCGAGGTCATTCGCTGCCGACACCCGGGCACCGATCGGCTCGCGGTAGTGGCGCAGGCATCGGCCCGTCGCGGTCAGTTCGGCGACAAGCGACAGCGGAGGTACGTTGAACTGACTACTCATGGTGATGGGACAGCGTCCTCAAAGATGCTTGCAGTATGTTTCGCGGGAAGTCAGCTCCACGTCCAGCGGGCCGGTCGGCCCGGGCGGCGCGTTGGATCGAGGTCCAAGGCACCGCTCAAGAAACGGCGAGCGGGATTTCATCGGGGGGCATACCGGCAGTGAGTTATGGCAACCAGTAGCTCTTTCAGGTAGTCAATCAGACCACCACCGTAGCGGCTTCTCTACCCTGCGGCCTCTTTCAGTGCGTCAACGTCCGCGCGCAGGGCCTCCAGCTCGGTGCGGTCTGCCTTCGTCGCCGCGAAGTTCTCAACGGCCGCTTGCACGTTCGCGAGTCCGTCCCCGAGCACTTCGGTAACGGAATGCTCCAACGAATCCATGCGGGCGTCGATTCCTTCCAGATGCTCGCCCTGGCCTTCCAGACGCCCGTCAATACCTTCCAGACGCCCGTCAATACCTTCCAGACGCCCGTCAATACCTTCCAGACGCCCGTCGATTCCGTCGAACCGCTCGCCATGGCTCGCCAGCCGCTCGTCAATACCTTCCAGACGCCCGTCGATTCCGTCGAACCGCTCGCCATGGCTCGCCAGCCGCTCGTCAATACCTTCCAGACGCCCGTCGATTCCGTCGAACCGCTCGCCATGGCTCGCCAGCCGCTCGTCAATACCTTCCAGACGCCCGTCGATTCCGTCGAACCGCTCGCCATGGCTCGCCAGCCGCTCGTCAATACCTTCCAGACGCCCGTCGATTCCATCGAACCGCTCGCCATGGCTATCCAGACGCCCGTCGATTCCATCGAACCGCTCGCCATGGCTGGTCAGCCGCCCGTCGATTCCTTCCAGACGCCCGTCGATTCTGTCGAACCGCTCGCCATGGCTCGCCAGCCGCTCGTCAATACCTTCCAGATGCCCGTCGATTCCGTCGAACCGCTCGCCATGGCTCGCCAGCCGCTCGTCAATACCTTCCAGATGCCCGTCGATTCCGTCGAACCGCTCGCCATGGCTCGCCAGCCGCTCGTCAATACCTTCCAGACGCCCGTCGATTCCGTCGAACCGCTCGCCATGGCTCGCCAGCCGCTCGTCAATACCTTCCAGATGCCCGTCGATTCCGTCGAACCGCTCGCCATGGCTCGCCAGCCGCTCGTCGATTCCTTCCAGATGCCCGTCGATTCCGTCGAACCGCTCGCCATGGCTCGCCAGCCGCTCGTCAATACCTTCCAGACGCCCGTCGATTCCGTCGAACCGCTCGCCATGGCTCGCCAGCCGCTCGTCAATACCTTCCAGATGCCCGTCGATTCCGTCGAACCGCTCGCCATGGCTCGCCAGCCGCTCGTCGATTCCTTCCAGGCGCTCGCCAATCCCGTCCAGGCGCGCACCGTGGTCAGCGCGCAAGGCACGCAACTCGCGCAGTACGTCATGGAGCGTTGGCTCGGTTGCTTTACTCATCGTTCCAGAATATAGCTCACCTGCCACCCACCGTGCCACCCCAGTGACGCCACCGCCAACCCTTCGCCGGCAGTCGCCGCGTGGCGTGCCGCGCCCCACGCGCTACCGCCTGCCGGAAGCCCATCACGCCTTGAACCCCCGCAGAAGGACTAGGTGGCGCTCGGCGTCCAGGTGCGGCACAGCAAGGCGTATCACCTGCATCCGCAGCATTTCACCCGCCGCTTCGCGCGCGGCCCTCAGTTCCCGCTGCACGGTCGCCGCAGTGCCCTGGTAAAGGGCAACCGTCGACCGCGCATGCAGGCGCGGCAGCAGATCAGGCAGCAGGCGGGCCAGCGGCGCCACCGCGCGCCACGTCACTACGTCCACCTGGGCCAGCGCCGCCTCCGCCAGCGGGCGTCCGACCACGGTCAACTCCGTCAGCACCAACTCGCGGCGCACATGGTTCAGGAACGCCGCCCGCCGGGCGCTGCGTTCCACCAGAATTACCCGCGACCCGGGCAGCGCCAGCGCCAGCGGAATACCCGGCAGGCCGGCGCCGCTGCCCACATCCAGCAACGTGGCGCGCGGTTCGATTTCACGTAGCGCCGACACCGCCGCCAGGCTGTCCAGCAAGTGGTGGGTGATCAGCCGCCGACGATCCGCGTCCACCAGCCGGTACACCGGATTGGCCGCCTCGATCAGCGCGGCGAAGCGCAGCAGCCGGTCACGCAGCTGCCCGTTGCCGCCCACCCCCAACCGGCGCAGCCCATCGTCGAGCAGCTCCTCATCCGTCAATTTCGCGCACCTCGGCACCACGGTACCCAAAAGTGCCATGCCCTCCTACACTGTGCACATGGAAAACGAAACCGACCTCACCGGCCTCGATCCGGCGGCGGCCCGCGAGTACGTACACGGCTACATCACCGCGCTGCGCCTTGCCGCGAGGAAGCGCCAGCGCCTGGAGACGGCGCTCAAGACCTGGGAGGAGCGCGTCAAACACGCCGCGGAAGCCGGCAACACCACGTTGCGCGACGCCGCGCGCACCGAGATGGAGCGCGTCCAGGACGGCCTCGGCCGCATTGCCGCCGAGGAGGCGGATCTGAGCGCCCAGGTGGAAGTGATGAAGCGCCACCTGAAGAGCATGCGCCCCGCGACCGCCATCAACGTCGACGCCGAGCAGCTCCTCGCCCAGCTCCAGTCCATCACCGGCGAGCCGGACACCCTCAAGTCCGATCTCGACCGCCTCGGCACCCAACAGCGCGCCGACCAGGAACTCGCCGCCCTCAAGCGCCGCATGGCGAAAGGCGAGTAAGCGTTACTCCATCACCGGCATCCACGCACGCCCCGTAGTAGTAGGTGTCCGCGGCCGACGGCGCCGTGGGTGTCGCCTCCAGTGCGACGCAATCTACGATATTGAGAGGGACCAAATACAATACTAAACACGAACGCGTGCAGGTTGTTTCGTAGTCGCGAATTACGGCGATTCACACAGGAGGGCTCGGAAACCGGCCGTTCTCAGAGCCGCTAGGGGCGCGCCGGTTGCGTCGAACAGCTCCAGTTGCGCCACCGTCACCACCGCCGGAGCGTGCGGAACACGGCGCGCTCCGGGCCAGGCGGCGCCCGTAAGGTCGTCATGGTGTCGCCTCCACGGTCATGGCGCGGCTTCCATCTCCTGCTTGAGGTCTTCCAGTTCGCGGAGGATGCCAGCCGCGTCAGTACCACTCATCGCGCCAAGTACCGCGAACTCCTGCTTGAGGGCGTCCAGTTCCCGAACGACGGTCGCCGCTTCGGTCGCCTCGATGCCCGCTTCCAGGCGGGCGAACAGAGCTTGCGCCCTTCGCACGGCGGCAGCAAGCCGTTGCTGCGCGCAGCAAGCCGAACAGGAAGCCGCTCACCCGGCCCCGTCCCGTCGCTTGCGCCGGATTTGCTTGTCGGCGGTCACGGCAACCCACTGCCGACTCGCGACGTTAGGTATCCACCTTACGTCGGGATCACCAGGATTGATGTCACATGCGTTGCGGTAAGTCACCGCGTGCAGGTCTTTCTCCCGCAGCAAATCGACGAGATTCGGACCGTATGTCTCGTCCACAGAGAACGTGAGAGGCGTCACGCAGCTATGTTGCGAGTCCAGTCCTCGTAAGAGATCGCGCGGGTCACTTCGGGCACAGACCGTTCGTATATCGCGGCGAGCTGCTCTGCCGTTTCACCGGCGCACTTGCGTTTGTAGATGATCTCCGTGGGGATGCCGGTGCCGGGGATTCGTGGCTGCCCGAACCTGATCCCCGGGTCTACTTCCGCCGCCACGATTGATTTGTTGTTCGGGTCCGGAATCCGCAACCTGTCGGGAAGCCCATCTACTCCTCTGTCGACCTGCTTCATGCACTGAAGCAACTGCTCCTTCATCTCGAATTGGCCGGCTCGGCTAAGGTTGAGGTACTCGCCCGTCTTCTCAACAAACAGGTCTGAGCGATCAGTAAGGAGATTCAAGTCCGCGAGAGGATGATCAGTTCGTTCGGTCTTCCGGAGATACTCGATGGCGCTTCGCACGTTCTTGAATTGTACCTCGTGGAGTTTGCCCAGCGACGAAAGCACATACAACTCCACCAGATTCTGAAACGACAGGTGCGGTGGATCAGCCGGCACGATGGGTGGCCAGAACTGCTTGCCGTCGCTGGTCATATAGCGCGCGCCGCGTGTCCAGGACCGCACCGTCGATACCGGGCGCCTGATGATTCGTGCTGCCTCGGTTGGTGTGTACACAGGGATCTCAGCAGGACGCTTGCCGCCGTGAATGTCCGTCATCGTGGGCACATTGAGTCAATACGACGCATCTGTCCAGCCACAGCTATCGAGCTATCAACCGGGCCGCGGACGGTGCGCGCGGCTCCGGGTCCGGCTCCCGGATGATCCACTGCACGTGCGTGACGCGCGGGTACACGGCGAGGACGACCGGGAAGTGGCTCGCGGCGGGGGCTCCGGTCTGCCCGGTGGACGGCCACGGGGCGATGGACCCGGCGGAGTAGCCGCCCGGCCCGTCAGTATGTGTTCTCACAGCGGCTCGCGCACCGCGGTGGCGCCAATCCAGCGGCCCGGCTTGGCGGCGGCGTCCTCCCCGCCACGCAGCACCCGCACGACCGCACCGCGCGGCGCTGCCGCCGCGCCGCGCTCCGGGCCGCCAGCGGCGCCATCCTCGGCTTCAGGTTGCACTTCCGCTGGTTCATCGCCGGTCGCCTGGGCCTCCGGGTCGAGCACCGCCAGGTCGGCGTCGCAGCCCGGGTGGAGGCGCCCCTTCGCCGGCAGGCCCAGTAGCCGCGCCGGCTGCCAGCACAGCAGGGCCGCCAACTCCTCCAGGGCGATGTGCCCCGGCGCGACCCCCGCCCGCCACAGGTGAGCCAGCAACTGGCGGTCGGTGGCGGCCTCCTCGGCTCCGAGGCTCACCATGCGCACCGTCCCGGAGCGCACCGCCGGCCACCACTCCGCGGCCGCCCTCGGCTCGGCGAGCAGCAGGTGCGCCGGCGCCGCCACCGCGATGCCGCTGCCCGGCTCGCCGCTGCGCAGCGCCGTCGCCAGCGCCGCCCGCATGCCGGCCGCACCGGCGGGAGCCAGCACCACCCGGCCGCCGTCGAGCGGCAACGGTAGCCCGCCGACGCTGCGCTCCATGACGCGTGCATCGTCGCTGAGCACCACCAGGGTCGCCCCGCAGTGGCCGGTCACCCGCACCAGGTCGTCGTCCCAGCCCGGCTCCGTCAGGATGCGGTCGTCGACCGCGAACGCCGCGCAGCCTTGCCCGAACACCGCCTCCGGCAGCACTTCCAGCTCCGGCTCCAGCCCCCGCAACAGCGGAATCGGCACCGCATCCACGGCGTACGCCGCATCGGCGTCGGGCTCCCCGTCCCCCGGCGGCGCGGCAGGCGCAGCGAGACTCGCAACCGGCACGCCCACCGTGGTGGCCGGGCAGCCGCCGCGCCCGGCCAGCGGCATGCCGGAACGGCACAGCACCACCGGGCCGGGAAATACCAGCTTGCCGGTCAGATCGCGCCACCCCGCCGCCTCGGCCGCATCCGAGCGCGCCATGCGCAGCGCGCGCACTACCCCGCCGCCCATCTCCAGGTCGGCCACGAACCGCCCGTCGGCATGCACCACCAGCCCCTGATACAGCGTGCCACCCATCGCGACCGATTATACGCCCACCACTCCCGGTCCGACTCGCCCCCGAACATCCCGCCGCCCCGCGGCGGCGCGAGCGCCTCTCGCGTGGCGCGGGCCCGGAAATCTGCACGATCTACAAGGTCGGATTTGCGTGACTGGAAGAAAACCGTTCAGCGAGTTGGGCGATCAGCAGCTCCTCGACCAGACCAGGCGCCTGGCCGCCAATCAACGCAACCTTGAGGCGCACATGCTGGACCATCTCGACGAGAGAGATCGCCGCGGTCTGGCGCCGCGACGCGGCTTCTCGAGCCTGTTCAACTACACCCTTATTCGGTCTATTTGTAATTATTGTAATGGTTTACTTGTTTCACGAATATCCCGTTATTGCTTTCGCAACCCCTGGGTGATATCCGAGCATCCTTGACTCGCTTCGGTCTCGCGCCGTGACGCGCGCGGAGCCGGTCATCATGAATGTGGGCGGCGCCGACCGCGGCTCCGCCACCGCCGCGCCCACATCCCTGACCTTCTCGCACACGACTTGGGACACCGTCACACGGTAGGCCTAGCGGTGGAAACTACCCCGAATAGTAGCCGTAGTGCTGGTTAATTTGTGGTTCGATAAATAGTTACGGGAGGAGGCCGTGGCGTGTGTTCTGGTAGGCACTCAGATAGAGGCGGATAGCCTTCCAGATAACGTCCGATCGGTTATGCGTGCCGGAGTCCGCAGCGATCGCGTCCAGCGCGTCGATCACCTCTTGGCGGATATTGGAGACACTGGCACGAAGGATCCCGTTGCGGCGGCATTCGAGCGCCTTCTCGATCTTGCTATTCAGGTCGTCCATTGGCATGGCGCGCAGCGTATCGACCGCGGCCCCGCAGGGGCAAGGGGGCAAGGGGGCAAGGGGGCGTCATGGGTTGACAAATCTGTGCCGCATACTAATCTGGTTGCCGTATACGCGCCCGATGGAATGGAATTTCGTCCCAGAAATAGTTTACGCTCTCGTCGAGTTGCCGGCGGCGAGCTTTTCAGAACTGACCGACGCTCTAGATTAGGCCGTTTCCTCGGGAAATCTCAACAGGGTTCTCAGCGACCGAAGCCCGCTGAGTGTAAATCCGGATGCCTTACGTAGGATGCTCGCCGAAGCAGAAGCGGATAATTAGCCTCCAGGGCTACCAGACGGCGGCCCTTGACGTCAGCCGCGGGCATCGAACTGGAAGCCGGGAGCGTGCGACGGGTGAAGGGCTGGGGACAGCGATTTGTGCGCCGCGCCCTGGACGTCTTCTGCTCCGGGCCTCTATCCTTGACCTGCAACGCACTGGGTCAGACTGCGGTCATGCCGGGTCACCTGGTCGAATACAACAGATCCATCGCGGGGTGAGGAGTAGCTACCTCACCCCGGAGCGAATAGTCAGGGACACCCACTTTCAAAGTGCGATCTGCACTCGGTGCGTTGCAAACACGACCCGGCACCTTTGGCTGCCGGGTGCTGGAGGCATCGCACATGGTGGCACAGGGGATGCTCAGGATCGTTCTCGGTGGACTGGTCATCGGTTCGGTGTTCCTTCTCGGGAGCTGCGAGGAAGTGGCACCCAATTCCTCGCGTGCGGCCCCCGTGCCGACGGAGAAGCCTCCTATCTCGGACGACCCGCCAGAGCAACAGCCTGCGGATCCAGCAACAGCAGGCGCCCGCGTTTCGATCTCCTCGACGCCATCCGGCGCGCATGTCACCATCGACGGCGGTGCCGGCAACGCTCGCCGTCTCGCTGCGGCTGCCGCACCCATTACCACGCCAGCTACCATCGACCTCCCACCCGGCGATTACACTTTCACCATTACCAAGCCAGGAACTGGCACAGCGGGGGGCACTGTCAAGGTGGAACGTAACGCCGACGTCAACCTCAACATCACCCTAAGCAACAGCACCGTCGCGGACCGACTGCCGGAGTTCGACAATCCCACGCTCCATTACTGGCACACGGAACTCTTCGGCCCCCTCCTCGGCGTGTCTCTGATAGAGGAACACCAGTATTACCCTGCACGCGACGACGAGGCCGAAAAGCGCGTCGTGCGGGGTGTGGCTGCCACGGCAGGCGACCCGCCTTACTCCTATGCCCTGACCGGTGTGCCGGTTGGCATGGTTTTCGATCCAGACACCAGAATCCTGTACGGCACGCCCGCCGTCGGTACTGCACTCATTTGGGAAGGCATCTACTCGATAACCGATGCTGATGGCGACACCACCGAGACCGAGATTATGTTCATCGTGTTTCCCGACTCCCGACCGTACTTCGATTCCGGCGTTGACGATCAGACCTACAAAACCGGGTCCGAGATAGTCCCGCTACAGCTGCCCGAAGTCAAGAGGACCGATATCACTATTCCAGAGAACACCACGGATCGGTCGGTCACCTTCGGAGGGAGGAGTGAAGGAACTCTCCCCGGCCATTGGGCGACCCGTGGTTGGGGCTCGTTCCCGGATTATGAGCCCGTCTCCGGCGTTCCCCACAACCTCTACCGAGACTACTTGTACGTGCGCAATCTCCAACCCGTACAATCGGGAGAGGTAACCGAGCCCGCAGCGTATTTCATCGTCGGCACGCCCCAGGAGGTCGGCACTTTCCCGGTCACCTACACCATCGTCGATTCAAACGGCGATACGGCTGCGGTGGAGTTTACGATCACCGTCTTCGACCCGAGACCGAGACTATCTATAAGCGGCGGCCCTCTCATTGTACTTGAAGACGATAGGAACCCGAACACGTCTCATACCGAGATGTATTCGGTAACTATGAATCGACTCAGCCATGAAACGGTGACTGTGGACATCGATACTGAGGACGGTACGGCAAAGGCAGGAGAAGACTACTCCGCAACCAATATGACGCTGAGTTTCGCACCAGGCACCTGGCACCAGCGTGTCGGCGTGGGAATCCGCAGCGATACGCTGGTTGAGCCTCCTGAGACGTTCTTCTTGAGGCTGAGCAACGCGGTGAACGCCACCATCGTAGATGAGCCTGAGCGCGGCCTCTTCGGGCGTTTCGCTGTCACGATCTGTGATAGGGGTTCTCCCGCCGCATGCGCCTCACCGAGAGAACCTTGAGATTGAGATGCGGAGCCGAAGGCGTGCGAGAGTTGGGAAGGCCCGATGGGGGGCAGCAGAGCGGTCCCTCTCTGTAATACTTGGCGACGGCGCCCTGCTCGGCGCTGCGACGAAGAAGGCAGGTGGTAGCCTCCCTACCCGGTGCGCCGCCATGTCCCGGTCGTTGCCCTGGCGCGATCTGGAGTCCCTGAGGGCGACCCGATTGCCGCCCCGGCTGTGCCCACCAGCCCCGCAAGTCTCGGTGGTGCGGTTGTGCGACGATCGGAACACGACCGCCCGGAAGCTATGCCGGCTCTTGGCGCTGGTGCTGCTGGTGGTGTTGGCTGATGCTGCGGCCCCGGCGCTGCCGTCGTGTCTGCCAAATTGCGCCGACGCGGATCTAAGCGGATTTGATCTGGTAGGTGCTGACTTGGCACGTGCCGACTTCTCCTATGCCGATCTGGAAGGCGCGGACCTGACGGGCGCCACCCTCCGCTGCGCCACTCTGCAGGCCGCCAATTTGACCGGGGTGAGGCTCGCCGACGCCGACCTGACCGGAGCGGACCTATCGTTTGCGTATCTGGAGAACGCGGACCTATCGCACGCAAATCTGACAAGGGCCGACTTGGCGGGTGCGATCATGTTCGACGCGAATCTGCGGGGTGCAGTGCTCGCGTATGCGTATCTCGGCGGACGGAACTATAGTCCGCGTCCCGGCTATATTGGCGCCTATCTATCGGTGATTCTGGAAAATGTCGACTTGACGGACGCGAACCTTGAAGGGGCGAACCTAACCGATGCATACCTGATCGTCGTGAACCTGGAAGGTGCGAACTTGGCCGGAGCCAATCTGAGCCATGCAACTCTCACCGGCGCGGACTTCGCTGGCACCATTGGCTGCGACGTGACTGGACGCATTCCTGGCTGCGAAGCGCCATGATCGCACGCGCCGGAGGCCGAGCGGCCCAGATGCGGACCGATTCGAGCGAAATGGACCGCCGCGCGGCGGCTCCGCTCAGTCGCTCGCAGCAGCCGGCGCCGGCCTTGTCAATGGCAGGAAGCGGGCGATTGGCAGGCGCTCACCATGCCGGCGCACTACGCGCGGCACCAGCACGCTGCGCCGTCGCCAAGCTCCGCTAATAGCGGGCCGGTAGCAGCGCATCGCAGCAGGGCCGCCGGCAAGCGGCTTTGCGCACGTCAGGTGGTATTAGGGAGACACCGTAGGGGCGTGACATTCCATTGATTGAATTCTAACATTTCCCCGGTGCCCCGGCCCGTCCGGCGGTCCAGTTTGGGAGCCATGTAAAGTTCTAAATGTTCTCGAACCAATTCGACTGGATACGCACGCTCTCGACCATCTCAGTCTCCACACCAAGGTGATTGTCCTTAAGCAAATCGCAGAGGCGATCCCCGTCGATAAGGTCAATCGCGATCGCGCCGTCACGAGTGGCCTCGGCTGACGCTTGATTGGAGAAATGGCCGGTGGTGGTGAACAAGCCTTTGTCGGCGCGTCCCTGCAACGCTCCGCGAAAATCTCTGATTTCCGTGGAACCGACGATTCCCTTCCAACGCTTACACTGGAAATAGACCCGGAACGATACAAGGCTCACGCGTAGCATACCCACACCGTCGATCCCACCATCACCAGATTTTCCACGCACTTCGACTTTGGTGAACCCTGATTCGCGCAAAAGCCGTTGTGATAGCCGCTCAAACGCATCTGGAGGCATCGCGCCCAGCGTCGCCAAAAGCGAGGCCTTCCAGTCACCGACTTTATCTGAGCCCTCATCCGCCAGTTCCACGACATCCGGGGCCGCCTCTTTGTCAGCTTGCCGCTTGGTCCGTGTCCGGTCACGTTCTTCCAGCGTGACCTTCTCATAGATCGCGCGGGTCTCTTCGAGCTCCGTGATCGCCACGCCACTTTCGGTCAGGGCCCAGACCCCGCGGGAAGAGTTCACTATCGCATTGCCGCGTTTGAGGTAGGTGCGAGCCCAGGCGAGGTAGTAGTTCACTCGAGGCCGGTTTTCGTTCCGTAGCATAGTAAAGGTTAGCTCTGCTTCAGTCACACCCTCCAACTCGATCACCTTTTCGTCGAGCTCCTGAATGGTAGCCGATCCGCCCAAGACCTTAAGCGCCGCGACTACAGATAGCATCATTCCTGGTAAATTGGGCAGGCTCGCCGCGTCGATCTCAAAATGTCTCATCACCTTCTCAGGTTCGGCTATCTGCTGGCCGCCCGTCAAACCCGCTTCGGGCACCCACCCCACTACCAGCAGCGATGCACGGGGCCGTTGCGGCCGGTCCACGGGGAACCCCTGCGCCGCTCGTGTCCGTCACCGTGGGCAACGGCGCAGTGCCAGCCTCCACACACGGGGACGCGGGTCGGTCACCGCCGGGCGATCAGGACGCGGCCACCAGCGGCGGCCAGAATTGCTCCGGCTCGAAGCCGGCTTCCCGCGCTAGGCGCTCACGCGCTTGGTCCGCTTGGTCGCCGGTCTCCAGAGGTGGCACGTCATGGCGGCCAGCGGCGCTCCAGCAGCCACGCGGCTTCGTGCGGCGGCCAGGGCGCCGCACGGTGCGGGCTCGGTCATGCTCGAAGTCTACCACCGGGGCGGCGCGAAGGGGAGCACGGGGCCGCGGCGTGACGGGCGCCGAGCGGGCCGCCGCAATCTCAGGCCGGCCGTGCGTACTCGGCAAGCCGCGCCCTGGGGTGGGCGGAAGCCCACCACCCCAGGGGGTCTACATCCGGCCGGCAGTACCCGACGTTAGGTTAGGCCGCCAACGCGGTTAGGGACCCCCGGCCCCCCTGTACCCTTTAGAAAGTAGACAGTTCGTCAGGGCCTGCTAGAATCCCAGACGGGCAAGGCAACCTGCCGGGAGCAACCTTGGCCCCCCTGCGCCAGAGAGCACCTGGGGGCCAGCGGGCGCTACAAGCAAAGCGTGAACTGAGGTAGTATGTGCGCATGACTGCGTACAAAGCAGGAAGCCGTATGCACTGGTTGGTTTGGTTGACCGTCGCCTGCCTAGGTCCCGCTCTCGTCTCCTGCGCGACCCCCGATGTGTCGGCCTCCTACCTGGTGAGCAAAGGCTTGGACGTGAAGGAACGGGACGAGAAGGGTCGGACGATCCTGCACCGCGCTGCCCAGGAAAGTGATGATCCGCGGCTGGTAGAGGCGATAATAGCTGCCGATGCGGACGTAAACGCGCGGGACGAGGATGGCCTTACTCCCCTACACTACGCCGCTGCGTTCAATAGAACTCCGGAGGTCATTGAGGTACTGATAGCTGCCGGTGCGGACGTAGACGCACGAGATGAGGTGTTGGCCGCGACTCCCTTGCATCGCGCAGCAACATTCAACGAGCACCCGAAAATCGTTGAGATACTGATAGCTGCTGGCGCGGACGTTAACGCACAGGCCAAGGGTGATTTTACACCCCTTCATCTGGCGGCAGGGAATAATTACGCGGAGGTTATAGAGGCGCTACTGGATGCGGGTGCTGATACGTCCGTGAGAACCGTCGACGGCGGTACCCCCTTTGATTATGCAGAACAACGGGAAGACTTGGCGGTGATCCGCGAGTATTCGGTTTACAGGCGCCTGCGCGACGAACGCGATTCCGAATAGTCACCGATTCCGCTGGGCGCCGATAGCATCCGCGCCATAGTGCGCGGGCCGTTGACGGCCGGCCGGACGGCAGCGTCACCGTGACGGTGCGAAGCTCGTAAACCGACCAGGAAGGGCGCGGGCACGTCCGCTACCTCGGCGCGACTACCATGCAGCGCTTGGCTACGTGGCATGGCGGCGCCGGCATCACCGCCGGCGGGCCGTTGTTCCGCCAGGTGCTCAAGGATGGCGCCACCTCCGGGTCGGCTCCGCCAGTCGCTTCGCAGCAGCAACCGCCGCCAGTCGAATTGCAGGAGGCGGGCGATTGGCAGGCGCCGACCATGCCGGCGCACTACGCAGGGCACCAGCTTGCAGCACGCGGCACCGTCGCCAAGATCCGCTACCAGGCGGGCCGGTAAAGGCGCGGACGCACCAATCGTCCGTGGTATCACCAAAGTCTTTCCTGACAAACTGATAGATACCAGGCTCAGCAGGAGGTTCCTGACGACTTGGACGGCCTCTCCCAAGTATGCTCATCGCGTGTCTCCTTCTGGATGTTGTTTCGCCGCCGACGCCGGTTCGCAACGGTGGCCAGGACGATAACACACTTGCCGGCGGGTGGACGCGTGGTCTACCAGGCACAGCAGGCACAGGCAGGGGGCGCTCAGGCGCCGCCGGGCCAGAATCCGGGGTACATTAGACACCGGCCCGCCCCCGCGACCATGCCGGCATCGAGCGCACGCTCCGCGGCATCGAGCGTGACGGCGCGGGCCGTGGCCAAGCCTCACCGCTCACCCAGGGGCCGCCTCGCAGCGGGGTTGCTGCTCAACGAAACGGAAACCACTGCCGGAGTGGCTGCGGCGCGTGGAGCGACTGATCGAAGTAGCGGCTGACCGCCAAGGCGCTACTCCCACAAGCGCCATGGCCGGCGGTCAGCACCCCGGCGCCAGCGGGCGTGGCGTCGTTTGCAGGTCGCAGTTCTTCACCCCCGCGATGTTGACCGTATCCCACCCCAACACCCCGGTCAGATTTGCGGCATACAGGTCGGCGCTGCTCAGATCGGCATCGGTCAGATTGGCCCCGCTGAGGTCGGCAGTACCCAACAACGTGAATGCAAGGGTCGCGCCGGTCAGATCAGTGTCGGTTAGGTCGACGGCCCACATACTTGCCCCACGCAGTTCGGCGCTACGCAAGCTCGCTCCACCCAAATAAGCGCGGGTCAGAACGGCGACGAGTAGATTTGCGCCGGCCAGATCGGCGCGGACCAGGTTTGCCCCGATAAGGTCTGCGCCGATCAGAATCGCGTCCCGCAGGATGGCATCGTCCATAATCGCGCCGTGTAGATCGGCGCCGCTAAGGTCCGTGCCGATCAGGATCGCGTTGCTCAGGTAAGCGCGTGCCAGCTTCGCATCGCTCAAGTCGACCCGACTCAGGTCGGCCCGCTCGAAGTCGGCACGGGCGAGGTTGGCACCGCTCATGTCAACGCCAGCCAAGTCAGCCCCTGCGCAGTTCGGCAGGCACTGTGGCAGCGCAACAGCACCGCTGGCGACGATCACCAGCAGCAGCAGTACAAGGCGAATCATCGGCGACACCCTACACCACGGAGCACACGGCGGCTACGGTGTACTCTGACGGCGGACTGCCTGGCGCATCAGCCATAGCAGCGGCTGGCGCCTCGGCGCTTGGCTCTGCTTGCCACCGCGGGGATGCCGGCCTCACCGCTCGTCTCTCCGGCGCCGGAGCTGGCACCCGGCGTGTTCCCTGACGGCGGACTGCCTGGCGCATCAGCCGAAGCAGCGGCTGGCGCCTCGGCGGATGCCTCTGCTGCCGACGCGGAGATGCCGGTCTCGCCGCTCGTCTCTCCGGCGCCGGAGCCGGCATCTGGCGTGTATTCTGACGGCGGCCCGAGCGGCGTCTCAACCGGGGCGGCGGCGCACACAGCCCGCGATTCTGTCCACGGCCGCCACCAATCCCCGCCGCGGCGCCACATTACTGCGGCTGTCCGGCGCCACGTATGGCAATGCGACGGTGGACGCTGCTGTTATCGCGATCCGCTCACCGGGCGCCGCTGCACCTCTTCCCATCTGCTCCAGATCGACCACCTGTTGCCGGTCGCCCAGGGCGGTGGCGCGAACCTGTTCAACTTACGCCTTCTCTGCTTTGCCCATCGCAGCTTGCGCCACGGCCATGGGTCGGCTGTGCCGCCGGAACGCCCCACGTAGCGCCTCCTCCGCGCTGCTGGCGCGCCGGTCGACTCGGCTCGCCGACGGCTTGCAGGTGGACGTGGCTGGGCGGGACACCCTTCGTATCTCCGCGCGCCAAGCGCACAATCTTCGCCGCCGCATCATCAGATCCTGGCCGTGGTCTGCCATCTACGACCCTCCCGCTTCCGGCGATCGGCACCATCGCCAACGAGCCGCTCTGCAGCATCGCTAGCGCACCGTCTATAATGGCCGTCAACCCATGCATCCTCCTGCCGGCATCGAGCTTGTCGCACGCATGTCGCGGCTCATTCTGCGACTGCGCCTGATCGCGGCGTTCGCGGCCGGGGTGCTCGCAGTCGGCTGCCGGGCCTTCGTTGCCGATCCCGGATACCGGGCAACGCAGTTGCCGGACGATCTCACCAAGCTCTTCGAGGTGCAACAAGTGGTGGCGAATCCGGACGCCGACACGGTGTGGATCTTCGAGGAGGGCGGCCCTGCGCACGAGAGACCGGATCCACGAAGCACTGCAGGAACAACCCTGACGAGGCCACGCCCCGGCCCCGGTAGCGCACCAGAGCGCCCCGAACTCCCCCCAAACCATGTCTGGCGATGTCTGGCGCGGTCGCCGTTGACAGTCCCATTACATCATGTTACCGCCCGGTTCCACCGGTTCCATGCAAGACTTGACAGCCGTGGGCAAGGAACCGAGACTTTATGGCGATACCGTCCCTGTAGAGCGCCGTCGCCTGTACGAGCTATTCCTTGACCTCGTCGCGCAGCTCAGCGAGCTACAAGTCCGAGGCGATCTTTTCGTTGGCGGCAGCTTTGTGACGAAAAAGTTCAAACCGAACGACATCGACGTCGCCATCGACCTAAGCCGCGAGCCGCCGTCGTCGCCGAGCCCGCGCGTCGCGTGGCGGTTAAGCGAGGATTTTTACCCGAAAGGATTGCAATTACTCCCCGTTCTCGCGGTTGGCCGCAATTACCTGGAATGGCTCCAGCAGGTTAGACCGTTCGATTGCATGGTGTTGGGCCTGCCGGTCAACCATCGCAAAGGAATCCTGCGGGTCGCCTGATGGGCATTTGGGTCGACGCGGCCCGAGCATCGTTGCGTATTGTCCTGAACGAGTTGGCCGCGGCGCGCCTTGGAGACGAGGAGTTGGCTGACGCGTCGCGTTGGAGTGTTCTTGAAGGGATGCTCGCTGACTATAGCGTCGCCAAAGTCCTCGACGCCTCCGATCTCGTCGCGCGCTTGGAAGGGCCGGCGGTGGAATCTGGTACGCCCGCTTCCCTTGCGTCATGGATCATGGACCTGATGTGGAAGCAGGTTAAGGCTGCCACGACTACGACCGTGGCCCTCTCCAACGCCACGGAGAGCGCGTTCGCCGGCTGGGCGCCGCGGTGGCCGAAGAGCCTCAGCGTTGACCTAACTGGAATCGGGGAAGGGAGCCTCTTCCTCGGGTTTCGCGCATCGCGGGATTCCCACCAGGAGGCAGGGTTCCTGGACACCGCGTTTGATGCCATGCACTCCGTCCTGAGCGGCATCGCCGAGGCGCCCGGCTTTTTCACTGAAACCGGCGTCCGGGAGGAAATCTCCGAGCGGTTTCCCGACCATGCGATCCGAGACTCCCTCCTTTCCGCCGTGTACAACCTCGCGCCTACCGGGCGGCGCGGCATCGCCTCCGTTACCTTCTATGCGGGCGGCGAGCCGGCGCGCCCGGCCGTGCCGCTCACCGCCGCGACCCGAAGATTCCTCAGGCCCTTGCTCGATAAACCGGTATCGTCTGATGTCAGCGGTGAGTTCCGCGGGACGATCCGCGCGGTCGATCTCGACGCCCGGCGGTTCGTGCTAAGAGGGGTTCCCGACGTAGGGGCGATTCGATGCGCGTATCCGGCAGCGCTTGACGCGCGCGTCCGGAGCCTGCTCGCCTCGGGGGCGAAAGTCGAGGTCCGTGGATCTCACGAGCCGACCAATCGTCCCCGCCTAGTGCAGGTGGAAGGCGAGATCGCGGAGGCCGAGTAGGCCATTGACAACCCGGCCCGCACGCTAGATGTGGTTCGGGGATCAAGGGATCGGCGGCGGCCGGCACGGCTACCTGGGCAGTGAGAAGGCCGTCCCTGCTCAAGAGGTCCCTGGTCTGGGCCGACCGCAGGACCGGCCGCGCTGACGTCCTCTTGCGTTCTCCCGTTCTTGCCCTTCCTCTTTTGGCAGATTCGCCTTGAGCATTTGCGGCGTCTGTTCAGGGAAGAACGGGAGAAATTGGCCGACCCTGACTCCCGGCGGGCCAAAGCCGAATTGGAGGCTTTGCTCAAGCGGGACGCCCCGTGACCCCGAGGTCCTCCACCGCGCAGTTTCGCTGCACTCCGCCGAGAACGCCCGGTGGGTAACGGCGAACAGCAGCAGTGCGAAGAACGGTGGCCCGCTCGTTGGCGTCGTATGAGCTTCAACCGTCCGGCCCATGCCATCCCAATATAGCGCGTCCGCTATTTTCAGATCGTGACTACGCCGCTCGCGTAGCAACCGTCAGGCGCTGGCCCAGTGCATGTAGCGCCGTCTCGATCTGGCCGATGTGCGATCGGTGATCGAGGTCGATCAGCCGACGCATCGCGCCTTCGCTAAGCCCGAGCCGCTCCGCTAGCGCGGTATTGCCGACGCCCTGCTCGTGCATCGCGCCGTAGAGCGCAATCTTGGCGGCAACCAGCACCGGCAGCGCGACCGGCGTCCGCCCGCGGACCGGGGACGGCGCGGGAATAGGGTGCCGGCTCTCCACGTACCCGCCAAGGGCGGCTATCACGCAGTCCTGCGCCTCCGTCAGCGCTTCGGCTTCCGTCGCCCCTTCGGTCAACGCCTCCGGGATGTCCGGGAACGAGACGAGGATCGAACCGTCCTCCTGCCGTTGCAGGTCCGCTGGCCAGACCAGTCTCTGCGTCATCCTGCTTTCCCTCCACTGCGTTCAGAGATCGTCGCGACTCAGTCCGAGCTGCCGGAGCATCGCCGCCAAGAGTCCCGCTCCGATCTCCTTGCGCCGGTTCTTGATAGTCGTGAAGTGTTCACCGTAGTACAGCCGCCCGTGGCTTCCCTTGCCTGCACGAGGGTCAAACCGTACCGCAACCCCACGCTCTCGGCCCAATCGCCGCACGCGGCGCACGAACTCCTCACCGGTCAAAATATCCCGTACAGATTTGTACGAAACAATACCTGCCGGGTCAAGGGTATGTGGCCGAATCCGGTCGGGAGCGCTTTTCCAGCAGCCGGCCCGCTGATCATTCTCAACTCGCGCAAGAAGATGCTGATCGAGCAGGTGCTCTCGGTGCTGACCGCAAGAGTTCGCCCAGGAACCGGCGGCGACCATGGCGGTGGTGCCGATCCTGCTGGTGTCCTCTTCTCGTAGCGCTACTTCGTACGGGATCGCACTCACCGGCCTACTATAGTAGCGGAGCCGCGCGGCGGGCGCAGAGGTTGGCGTCGAAGCGCTGCAGGCGGGGCCAGGAGGTCTCAATCGTCGTCTGGTACAGTCACATACGCAATTCGCGTTCGCCTGCTGTCATCCCATCCGGGATGGTATCGACATGCAGCGAATCCACCCCTCGCTGTCTTCCTCATCCATCGAGTTGTTGTCCTGGCGAATGTCAGCGTCGCCGTGCTCTGATCCGCACTCATCGTCACCGTCCAGGGTCAAGTGATTGGCTTCTGCGGTTTCAAAGAATCGCTGCATCCCATCCGTTTGGCGGGAACGTGTCGGTCGAACCTGGCAAGGTTGCAGCGAACAGATGCTCGGGTATACTGCGCCTGCTCAAGGGTCTGCTGTCGCACCTCGACCCGCGCATGTCATGGGGCGACTTGGTGACACGCCTGGTGCGCGATGCGGTAGCGCGGCACGACCCGCGCGGCGCCGGTAGCGGGCACAGGCGGCGCAGCGAGGGTAGCGCGGGCGCGTCACCGCAGCGGACATCGAACAAGAGCGGCTGGACCTCTGTCACGACGCCGGCCTTGTGGGGAGCCCGTCAGTCGAGCCATTTGCGGCTGACGGGTTCATTTCTATTTACCTCTCTATTTTACAAATTGCGCTGTTTGTGTTGTGGTCATGGCAATGAAACTGATAAGGGCGGCCTTCCTGCTGGCCGCCATCACCGTAGCAGGATGCTGGGCCGCCACCACCGCGACGGCCCAGCCGGTCGAGCAGCCGTCCCAGAGTTGCACCGTCCGGCAGCCCGACCCCACCTTCACGACCATCGAGACGGAGAACGCGCTGACGCGCCCGCACCGCGTGGTGGCGGTAGCGGACTGGAACGGAGATGGCCTCGACGACCTCGTGGCGTTCCCGTGGGTCGAGCACAGCAACGACCCCGCCGACCGCCATCAGACTGCCCCGCTCGCCATCTTGCTGGCTCAGCCGGACGCGACGTTCAGTCGGTTGCTGGCGCCGGGACTGACCGTCGAGGCGCGCGACCCGATCGTGCTGGTGGAAGACTTCAACCAAGATGGCACGCCCGACATGGCCGTCTTCGATGCCGGAGTCTACGCGACGGCTGAATCGACCGGCTACGGCAACCCACCGCAGCTCCTGTTGAGCAGACCTGACTTCACCCACGAGCTCTCCAGTGCGCTGGCCGACGCCGTCGCGGCCCACCGACACTCGCTCGGCCCCGACCTCCACCTCAAGAGCGCGACAATCGGAGACATCGAATGCGCCGACCTTGTGGTGTCGGGCTCCCGCCATGATTATCCTTTCGTCTACCGCCGCGTCGGCGACAGCTTCAAGCTGCAGGACCGTCCCCTCACGACCAACAACGGCTACGCCGCCGACGTCAACGGCGACGGTGCGGTCGACTTCGTGTCGCTGCCGGGCGGCACCGACGTCGAGGTGTTGCTGAACCGGCAGTAGCGGGCCAGCACGCAGAGCGTGTTGACGTTATTGACAGGGTGTGGAGAGATTGTACGTGCGTCCACGGTCGTTAGGGCATTTACGGCTGGGGCGTGGCCTTACTGAAGCTCGTCCAGACGCTCGTTGAGTAATCTGGCGAGCTCTTTACATTTCTGAGCCGCCACCTTCGCGGGCGGCCGTGTAGGTGTCTTGCCTGTTCGACTGCACCATTATTGGGCCTTTCCGCGTGCGGTTAGCCGCGCGCGGCGGGTTTGAGCTGGTCTATGTGGTCTTTTGTAAATTCTATAATGGTTTACTCGGTACCCCAATATCCGGTTATTGCTTCCGCAACCCCTTGATGGGCAGCCGATCATCGTTGATTCGCTTCCGTCTGGCGCCGTGACGTGCTCGGAGCCGGTCATCATGACCGTCGACGGCACCGAACGCAGCTCCGTCACCGCCGCGCCCACCTCCCTGACCTTCGCGCACACGACTCGGGACGCCGTCAAGACCGTAGGCCTGAGCGTTACGACGGCGACGCTGAGTCAGAAGGCATCGCCCCAGTGCGGTTCCGGTCACGATTATTCCGAAGGTCCCGTTTACTTAGCGTTTCGTGCGGCTCTTCTGCTTTCCGCAGCCTCCGAATTCCGCGCTCATCAGCGCCCCATGAGTGTTTAATCAGCCCGCCGTCGCCGCGCCGCGCGTCGACACCCTGCGACGCCTCGAAAGCCGCCTACAACCCGTCGGCCGTACCACGCTACGCGGGACCGACAAGCTGCGGCGTCGTATGTCTCCAGCTCACCAGTTCCGCTTGACGCTACGAATTCGTCACATCCTCGTCCGCAAGGTCCAGGGGAATACGGACTCGGTGAAACTCTGGAGCGTTGAGACTCCCCGAGGCAAATACCATTCCTCTCGCCGTGCCACCCGGTTTCCAATCCGGGTAGTCAAGTAGGACGTTCGATAACGTCACCTCTGTTGGACAATTCGTCTTCGGATCAAGAAAACCAGTCCCTTTGAGCTTCAACTCCCCGGTTGTACGCCCTGCGCCTGTACTGTCCCTACATGACTGAATGAGCCGAAAGTCAAAATACACTTGATCAGCATTATCCGTAGCAAAGCAATGAACTTCCCCTCTTACGCTACCGACGGTTTCGAATCCATTTTGCAGCAACAACTCTGTCACTGCATCACCTTCTTGGTCTCTAATCGACTCGAATATCTGTACCATAGAGAGTTTCATAGGCACACGTATTTCGCTCAGAAGATCATTCAGATCCTTCTTCAAGAGAACTCGATTGACGTCCGAGCACTCTTTCATCTCGCTGACCAACTCAGAAGCGAGCCCCTTTTCGTAGCTTTTCTGTTCGTAGAAGTCCGTATCTTGCGTAACAAAAAACACATCTCCTTCTTGGAGCAACTCGAGACAATGCGCCCAAATTACTCCGTCGCGGAACTCCTCCTTGGTCTTTGATGGCGGGATTCTCCTGATTATCTTTATCATCGAAGACCGAGCAACATCTACATTAAACTCAACCTCACGGACTGGGACATCAAAATTTGACACGATGCGAGAGACCACTCCTCGGATGTCTTCTTCGAGCGGCAGCGTAAGACGCTGCAACTT
The DNA here is from genome assembly GCA_965262935.1 of Spirochaetia bacterium. Classification (GTDB taxonomy): domain Bacteria; phylum Spirochaetota; class Spirochaetia; order SZUA-6; family Bin103; genus Bin103. The sequence continues at coordinate 6,881,836 of OZ253572.1, forward strand.
GTGAAACACCTGCAGCAGCTGTTTGTGGCTGTCTGCTGCTTGTTTTCTTAGCTTCAACAAGTGACCCGTCAGCCGCTCCTCTATTTCGAGTCTTACGATTTCCGGGACTACGACAGTCGCCCCTTGTCTCAGGGCGAAGTGACGAACGGCGGCACCACTCCGTGATTGGAGACCCAATTGGGAAAACCACACATTTGAATCGAATAGTATGAACATATGAGTTTCACGGGCGCGACTAAGAGAGTTGTTCTCCGCCAAATCGGAGGGGGCACTTGCCATGGATAGGCAGTGTAGCAGTCAACGCGTAGGCGCGCTACCCTTTGGGGGGCGCGGGGGCGCGGATTCGGAAACGATGGAAACAAGCTGCCCGAGCGTAGCTTCGGAGTCGTCAGATCAGCTTCCCAATGCAGTCTCGCCGCGACGCTCCGGTAGCCGTTGCGAAGTTGTTCCACCGATCGCTACATTCGTGACGCGACACCGCGGCGCTCGTCGGTCTCCAACTCCGTCAAACGCTGCAGCGTGACCCGTCCCACCTGACGCAAGACGTCGTCGTTGGCATGCTTCTCAGCTTGTTCCGGTCTACAATCCGGCGCCGACAATCCGGCGCCGTGGTGGACATTCAACGGACGATATGAGTATTGCTCCTATCATGGCATTAGGAATCGCAGCGACGGGTGGCCGGGGACGTTCCGGCACCTGTCCGGCTTGGAGGCCGGGGGTCACGCGCCGTCGGCTGGCGACGCGGGGACGTCGACCGATGGTTGGAGGCTCTGCCGAAGGCGTAGGCCGCCGTCGTGGGCGTGCCGGGACCGGAGGGAAACCCCATCCGGCAACGCGGCAACCACCGAGTCGGCACGACAGTTATTCGCGGAAACAACCCAAAACCGCCAACAGGAAACTAGTGGGGATCAAGCGATCACTGCCGGGTACTCATAACCGTTGGAGCGGAAGGCATGCTTAAGCTGTACTGGGGTGACGCCAAAGCCTGAGCGGGTTGGCGGCGGAGGGCTTCGAAGGAGAGGGCCAGCGGGCCGCCGCTGCGGGGGGAGCCGGGGGTGCCGGCTCAAGGACGGGGAGCCCGAGAAGCCGCGGTCCCGGAACTGCCACGAGCCGAGGCTTAGTCGACAGGGTGTTTTCATACATGGGCGCAAGGAATTACGATGACGGCGTGGCGCAGCCGTTTTTCGAACAACCGATCCTGAATTCGCCGTATGAATACCCGGCGCGGCACTGGGAACTGGACGAGGACCGGCAACCCACCAACCAGATCGTCGACCGTCGGCGTACCGTATCGTTCATCACGCCGATTCCCGCCGCCCGCAAGCAACGCGCGGCTCAGCGCGAGCTGGGTGTGGATGATGCCCGCGGCACGGCGGACGAGGACGGTCAGCAATACGAACTGATGAGGATGATCGAGAGCGTGCGCCACAGCGTGAACGAGTGGCGCCGGCTGCCCCGAGCCCGGTGGCGGGTTACCGCGGAGACCGCCCGCCTGCTCCATCATTGGCGCCACCACCAGTTCAGCGACATCCGTCCATTCTTCTGCCAGGTCGAGGCGGTGGAGACCGTGATCTGGCTGACCGAGGTAGCCGCCAGCGCCGGACGCGACGGGCGGCAGTTCGTCCAGCGGCTGCAGGAGGCGAACGACCAAGCCAACCCCGGCCTCCCGCGGCTGGCACTCAAACTCGCCACCGGCGCCGGCAAGACGACGGTGATGGCGATGCTGATCGCGTGGCAGACGGTCAACGCGGTGCGCCATCCGGGCAGCCAGCGATTCACGCGCGGCTTCCTGGTAGTGACCCCCGGCCTGACGATCCGCGACCGGCTGCGCGTGCTGCAGCCCAACGACCCGGACAGCTACTACCAGAGCCGCGAACTGGTGCCGCGCGACATGCTCGGCGATCTGCACCGCGCCAACATCGTCATCACCAACTACCACGCCTTCATGCCGCGTGAGACGCAGGACATCTCAAGCGGTGGACGCGCCCTGCTGCAGGGGCGCGGCCCGGAGCTGCACACGCTGGAGACCGAGGGCCAGGTGCTGCAGCGGGTCATGCCCGGCCTGATGGGCATGAAGAACATCATGGCATTCAACGACGAAGCCCATCACTGCTACCGCGAGAAGCCCGCGCAGAAGAGCGACGAGGCCAGACTGACGGCAGACGACCGCCGGGAGGCCAAGAAGAACAGCGAAGCCGCTCGGGTATGGATTTCCGGCCTCGAAGTGGTGCAGCGCAGGCTGAGTCTGAGCAGGGTGCTCGATCTTTCGGCCACGCCATTCTTCCTGCGCGGCTCCGGCTACGCGGAGGGCACGCTGTTCCCCTGGACAATGAGCGACTTCTCGCTGATGGACGCGATCGAGTGCGGCATCGTCAAGCTGCCGCGCGTGCCGGTGGCGGACAACATCCCCAGTGGCGAGATGCCCACGTTTCGGAACCTGTGGGAGCACATCGGCACGAAGATGCCACGAAAGGGGCGCGCCAAGTCCGCGCTGCTCGACCCGCTGAGCATTCCCACACGGTTGAAGACCGCCCTCGAAGCGCTCTATGGCCACTACCAGAAGATCTTCGACCAGTGGCGCGAAACGGGCATTCAAGCGCCTCCGTGCTTCATCGTCGCGTGCAACAACACGGCCACCTCGAAACTGGTCTACGACTACATCTCCGGGTTTCATCGCCAACATGAGGACGGCTCCTCTTCGCTCGAGAACGGAAGGCTGGAGTTGTTTCGGAACTTCGACGAATACGGCCACCCGCTCGCCAGACCGCACACCCTGCTGATCGACAGCGAGCAGCTCGACTCCGGGGAAGGACTCGGCCGGGACTTCCGGGTCGCCGCGAGCGACGAGATCGAGCGCTTCCGTCGCGAGATCGTCGCGCGCACCGGCGACCGCCGCCAGGCCGAAAGCCTCTCCGACCAGGACCTGTTGCGCGAAGTGATGAACACCGTCGGCGTCGCGGGCCGGCTCGGCGGCTCCACCCGCTGCGTGGTGTCGGTCTCGATGCTCACCGAGGGCTGGGACGCGCGCACCGTCACCCACATCCTCGGAGTGCGCGCGTTCGGCACCCAGCTTCTGTGCGAGCAGGTGGTGGGCCGCGCTCTGCGCCGCCAGTCCTACGATCTGAACGAAGAGGGCCTGTTCAACGTCGAGTACGCGGACGTGCTCGGCATCCCGTTCGACTTCACCGCCCAGCCGGTCGCCGCCAGGCAGCCGAAGCCGCGCGAGACGGTACCGGTCCGGGCCATCACCCCGGATCGGGACGCCTGCGAGATTCGCTTTCCGCGCGTCCAGGGATACCGCGTGGAACTGCCGGAGGAACACGTCGACGCGAAGTTCGGCCAGGACTCGACCCTGGTCCTCACCCCGGACATCGTCGGCCCTTCCGTCACGCACAATGCCGGCATCATCGGCGAGGGCGTCGACCTGAACCTGATCCACCGCCGGGATCTGCGCCCTGCCACGCTGGTCTACCATCTCACCAAGACCCTGCTGGAGAAACACTGGCGCGCGCCCGATCAGGAGCCGAAGCTGCACCTGTTCGGTCAACTCAAGCGAGTCACCCGCCGCTGGCTGACCGATCACCTGGTCTGCAACGGTGGCACCTACCCCGCTCAACTCATGTACCAGGAGCTGGCCGACCAGGCGTGCACACGCATCACGCGCGGAATTGTGGCGCGGCATCTCGGGGAGCGCCCGGTCACCGCGGTGCTGGATCCCTACAACCCGACCGGCTCCACGATCCACGTCAACTTCACCACCTCGAAGCAGCCCCGCTGGCAAACCGACGCCCGCCTGTGCCACGTGAACTGGGTGGTCTGCGACAGCGAGTGGGAGGCGGAGTTCTGCCGCTTCGTCGAGTCGCAGCCGCAGGTCCACGCTTACGTGAAGAACCACGGCCTCGGGCTGGAGGTTCCCTACCGGTACGGCTCCGAGGCGCGCACCTACCTCCCCGACTTCATCGTGCTGGTGGACGATGGCCGCGGCGAGGATGATCTGCTCCACCTCGTGGTCGAGATCAAGGGCTACCGCCGCGAGGACGCCAAGGAAAAGAAGGCCACCATGGACACCTACTGGGTGCCGGGCATCAACCGCTCCGGTGCCTACGGCCGCTGGGCCTTCGCAGAGTTCACCGACGTGTATACGATTGGCGACGAATTTGCCGCCGCGACCGGGCTCGTGAATGTCGATGCCGACAAGAAAAGGATTGCTGGATAGATGGCGAAGCGCCGGACGCGCAAGAAACCGATCGAAGTAACGTCCATTACCCACGACGAGGCGTCGCGCCGGAACATCCCCACGGCCGAGTACCGGTCGGTGATGGAAAAGGGCGATCAGAGCCCCATCCAGGTGGCCTACCAGCGCCGCAACCGCGACCTGGATCCGCAGCTCGTGTGGCGCGGCAAGGACGAGCAGGACTGGTCCGACCTCGTGGTGCAGGCGCCGCCGCTGTTCATCCAGGAGAAGGTGCACCCCAAGGTGCTGATCGACGACCTCCTGCGGCGCAGCAAGGAGGGGCAACAAGCAGCGCACGCCCAACTCGACCTGTTCGCCGACTTCAACGGCCTGCCGGACGACAACGCCCGCACCGAGTTCTACCGACACGACGCCAACTGGTCCAACCGCATGATCCTCGGCGACAGCCTGCAGGTAATGGCCTCCTTGGCCGAGCGTGAAGGGCTGCGCGGCAAGGTGCAGTGCATCTACCTCGACCCGCCCTACGGCATCAAGTTCAACTCCAACTTCCAGTGGTCCACCACCAGCCGCGACGTGAAGGACGGCAAGGCAGAGCACATCACTCGCGAACCCGAGCAAGTCAAGGCCTTCCGCGACACTTGGCGTGACGGCATCCACTCCTATCTGACGTATCTACGTGATCGGCTGACGGTAGCACGTGATTTGCTTACCGAAAGCGGTAGTATATTTGTCCAAATCGGCGACGAGAATGTACATCGGGTAAGGGCACTGTTAGATGAAGTCATGGGACAGGATAACTTCGTGGCACAAATTGCTGCTACCAAGACCGCCGGACAGACAGATGCTCTCTTGCCGTCTTTGTTTGATACACTCCTGTGGTATAAGAGGAGTTCAGAGCGCTGCAAATTCCGACGTCTCTTTCGGGACAAGGGTGTTGGACAAGATGAAATTGGACAATACTACTTCGTTCAACTGAGTGATGGTACACGGAGCCGGCTGACTGAACGAGAGACACTTTCCGGTCATGGTCTTGAACAGGGATCTCCGTTTCGCAGTTCCGATATCTCTAGCAACAAACCCTATAGCCTTGGTCGTCTACCATTTGAGTTCGAAGGCAGGGTATTTCTTCCCCCTGCAGGTCGTTACTGGACGCACAGTCCGGACGGTCGAGAACGGTTAAGGAAAGCCGACAGGTTGATCGCGATGGGAAAGAATATTCGGTTCGTCGGTTTTCTGCAAGATGATCCCGTTTCAACGATTAGCAACCAATGGACTGACACTGGGATCAGCGGCTTCGCAGCCGACAAGGTTTATGTCGTCCAGACCAGCCCGAAGTTAATTGAGCGGTGCATCCTGATGGCCACCGATCCTGGCGACCTTGTCTTGGACCCAACTTGTGGCTCAGGAAGCACGGCCTATGTCGCCGAGCAATGGGGACGGCGCTGGATTACCATCGATACCTCCCGCGTGGCTTTGGCTCTGGCCCGCTCCCGCGTCATGGGTGCACGTTATCCATACTATCTGCTCACGGACAGCACGGCGGGCCGGCAGAAGGAAGCAGATATTACGCAGACGATCACGATGAAAGGGCTTGCGGGCCGCGACATCAGGCAGGGCTTCGTATACGAGCGTGCCACCCACGTCACTCCGAGGTTAATCGCCAACAACGCCGAGATCGACGTGATCTGGGAGCGGTGGCAGGAGACGCTGGAGCGGCTTCGGGCGGAACTGAACGGCGCGCTTGGTCGCGCGTGGGAGGAGTGGGAGGTCCCGCGAGAGGCTGGCGAGCCGTGGCCCGAGCCGGCGACGGCAGCGTGGAAACGGTTGCAGTCGGCCCAGTCCGATGCGCAGAGAGCCGACGCACTGTTGGCTTTGAACCACGCTCTGCGCCGCGACTACACCCTTGACGATGTCCCCGGCCAGCCGCGCGACCCGTGGGACGCGGTCCCCCGAACCGACCTGCACCGCCGCTGGTGGGAGGCGCGCATCGCGCGGCAGAAGGAGATCGATGCCTCCATCGCCGCCAAGGCGGACTTCGAGTACCTGTACGACAAGCCCTACGAGGATCGGGGCACCGTCCGCGTCGCCGGCCCGTTCACGGTGGAGAGCCTGGCGCCGCACCGCACGCTCGGCGTCGACGAGAATGACGAACTGATCGACCATCTCGCCGAGACCAAGACCGGCTACGACGGGCAGCAGGAATTCGCGACCATGATCCTGGAGCACCTGAACACGTCGGGCGTCCAGCAGGCGCACCGGGAGGACCGCATCTCCTTCACCGCGCTCACCCCGTGGCCTGGTGACCTGATCTGCGCCGAGGGGCGCTACGTCGAAGGTGACGTGGACACCGGGACCGAACGCCGTGCCGGGATCTTCATCGGCCCGGAGTTCGGCACCGTTGCCCGCCCCGACCTGGTGGCCGCCGCCCTCGAAGCCGCCGACGCCGACTTCGACGTGCTGATCGCCTGCGCGTTCAGCTACGAGGCACACGCCACCGAGTTCAGCAAACTCGGCCGCATCCCGATTCTCAAGGCGCGTATGAACGCCGACCTGCACATGGCCGGCGACCTGAAGAACACCGGCAAGGGCAACCTGTTCGTGATCTTCGGCGAGCCGGACATCGAGATCATCCCGGTCCAGGACAACGCCACTCAGGCGTGCCAGATCCAGGTCAAGGTCAACGGCGTGGACGTGTTCCACCCCAACACCGGCGAAATCCGCAGCGACGGCCCGGACGGCATCGCCTGCTGGTTCGTCGACACCGACTACAACGAGGAGAGTTTCTTCGTCCGCCACGCCTACTTCCTCGGCGCCAACGACCCCTACAAGGCGCTCAAGACGACCCTCAAGACGGAGATCCACCGCGACGCCTGGGAAACCCTGCACAGCGACACCTCCCGCCCCTTCGACCGCCCCGCCTCCGGCCGCATCGCCGTCAAGGTCATCAACCACCTCGGCGACGAAGTAATGAAAGTCTTCCGCGTGTGACGACACGGATGTCGTCACAGTCAGCGCTTGCCGGATCGCTACAAACAAGGCGCACCTCTGACGGACCGAGTCCGGCGCAATCTTGTCTACGCGTAGTGCCGGGATTCCCAATCCCGCTCGGAAGTGCAAGGTGTGGCGACTCGGGGCGTCTCATGCCCGTGCCAGCGGTGCAGGTGCGTTCCGATACGGTCGAGCTGACGGGTCAGCGCACATTGTTGCAATTGTCTGCCACTTAATCGATCTCAGAAAGGCTATGTCCAGAATCAGAGTGTTGTTCGATCTAAGTACCGTATCCAAGATGCATGGTCTAGGACGGCTTTCTCAGTTGGTTCCAATTGGCGGAAACGTAATCGCATATGCATCGACAGCTTTTCTTGAGGAACTTTCCGGTCTGCGTAGAAAGCATCCACGAATGTATGAAGAGATCCTTGATTGGTATCGGTCTTGTACGTTCGGACGTTTGATCAAGCCGTGGAGGCAACTCATATACAGTGAGGGATGCGCTGAAATCAGTAAATCGCTGCCTGATAGATGAGCGATACATAGCTGTTATTCATGGTCACGATGGAGAAGAGAGGGCTCGCGAGTACGCTGAATTCAAGAATCGTAGAGATGGCTTACGGTATTCAGCCGTCGAGGGCGTCAACGAATGGCGGGTCGAGACGATCAACCATAAATCAAACGACGAGTACCGAGAAGTCACTTTCTACGGAATGTATGACGAGGACAGAGCCCGCGAGTACGTTGCATTCAAGAATGCAACATAGTGGCACCTATCGCCCGCCCCAACATTGCTGTGAGATTTGCGCCAAGTCATGTCGCAGGGTTTGCGGTGTGTGACGGTGATGTAGCTCTCTTAGTGTCTTTCCGTGGCAACACTTCACTAAGCGTCCGCTTCCGCACGGGCACAATCTATGTCCGTCATATCCGTACTCGCTAAGGAAGCGGATTACTTCTACTGCCTCCTTCTCACATCTCAGGTCGAAGGCGTCCATGTAGAATTGTACTATCCCGGCAGAACCATGTTTTTGTTCCCCGAAAGGATGAACATCATGTTTCTCCCAATAGCGATATCCGTAAAGGAAGGGGACCAAAAGACGGTTTACGAACCCCAAAAGAGTCGGCTCGTTGTGAAATATGATGCGCGCCTTAATGGGAACGCAGAGGCAGAGCGTTCTGTCTGGATTTACGTGTTCGTACTCTTTAATTGAACCGCCGGTTTCCCTGGCTATGGGCAAGTCGTCTGGATACGATTCCGGTATGCACAATTCAACGTCGAAACAGGTCACAATGGACTCGAGTCCACCATAGTGTGCCCTAAACGGCAAAGCACCAGACAGGGCGGTTCCACCAACTTTCCTTTGTACTCTGGTCAGCTCTCGGTGGGTTTGCTGCAAGTCTCCGATCTGGCGCGACAATTCCTCGCTCAAACCCTCCACGGCTTAGGGCCTTCTGCGATACTAATATTGGGAACGGGGATCGCTGGCGTTTCGGGCGAGATCAACGCAAGACGCGACGACGTGGCCGGGATGCCTAGGGCTGCGGCGAGAATACGGTCAGGGTTGGAACGACCAGTACCCAATATGTCAACCAAGTCCTCCTTCAGCTTAGCCACCCAACGGAAGAACGCTCTGGCACGAGCGTGTCCATCCTCGTGCCATCGGTCGGCGAAATTCTCGTCTTGGTTGACAGGGTTACCAATATACCAAGTCCCATCTGGCTTGCGCCTGATAAGCTGCCTTCCTGCGAGGCTGCCTGTTGGCAATCGTCCTGCCATTAGTACGGCATGATCATCGAGCTGGCTTACAATTCCGGCAAGCGCTGCGTAAATGTCAAGTTCTCCTTGATACAGGTGCCCAGCGAGCGTGGTAATGATCATGGAGATTGGCCCATAGTCGCTGTTGCTGAACATAACGTCGCGGTGACGTTTCATTATCTGGATGCTTCTCTGTAAGGGAGTACGGACTAGTTGATCGGGAACGTCGTCGATGGAAGCGTACACCGCCGCTTCCTGTCGAAAAATGGACTCTTTCTGAGATGCGGCAACCCGCGCGAACGCTCCTCTGTTGCGTCCAGAGAACCATTCAGCGAAGCCACGGGGGTCGCTTGGCAACCAGTCATAGGTTCGGCCCTGCCTGTCCGTAATGGCAATCGCCGTAGGCCGACCGACTTTACTGTCAGGAACGCATGGCAGTATGTCCATGTGGAACCCGATGTTATCTTGTTCGGCATATTCAAGTGTCCAGCATCGACGGCCCTCATCATCGAGAAGGCCGAGATAGGTCTTGTGTTCGCGGAGGCGATCCCCGACCATCACCTTAACGGTCTTAGGTTCCGTTAGATATCGCGGAATAGACAGCTCGCACACCAGGTCGATATCATAGTCAGCCTCCGCCCCATGCTTGATCGGTCTTACGACAGTACCCAGGCGGAATGAACCCTGAGTGTAAATCGATGGAGTTTCGGACGAACCCTGATAGTTCCCGTTCTCCAGCCACTCTCCAACGGACTTGTACCTTTCGACTGCTTGTTGGTACTTGCTCGGTGAGATGTCGATGTCTTGTGCGATTCTGTTAAGAAACTCCGAATACCTCGCGTTGTCAATTGGCATAGTGTTCTCCGTCTATAGTGTGTAGCATGGAATGAATTCCTCTGCTGTGGTGTCAAAGAACGTGGGCGTGAGGACGGGTTTTCTATCTCGTCCTAGAGAATGCCCAAGTCCCTTCAAATCGTCGATGACCTTCGCATCATCGAATTTGTATTGGTCTTGCGGTACTGTGTAGTCGATCCGGTGTAACGACTGGCGGTCATGCTCATGACCAAGAAGCAACCTAGTCATGCCTAGCGATCCATTGGACTGACCGTCCATGAACAGTTTTACGGCGTTTAGTCCGATTCGCACGAGACCAGACCGCTTGTGGACCGTGTATGTCTCGTCCAGGCAACCGAGGCTTAGCATGGAGAGAGACTCTGCTGGCCATTTCAGCACTGCGATAGCCTCGACGGCGGCAATTGCAGCTGGATTGTTGGCCCATATACCACCGTCAATCAGGCTCGCACCTTGTTTAGTGACATGCGGTGGAAAGATCGTCGAGGCGGCCGACGTGGCCATAGCTGCATCAATGGCAGGGGAGCGATAATCTGTCCGAAAGCGAGGATGGTGAGCGGTCTTGTAGACGTATACAGACTTGGCTTGCGGATTCCACGTTGGGACCACTAAACGGGTTCGAGAATCTCCGATGAGCTTGCTGCCTATCGTCTCTGTGAGTGCCGTCCGGAGTGCCTCGGGGCCGTACTTGGACCGAAATATCTGTCGGATGCGACGGGCAAACCGGGGCCCTCCGAATATCTTTGGGCCATGTTCTTCGTAGAAGTCGAGAACATCTGAAGCTCTATACCCAAGCCCAAGCGCAATCCCTATTATGCCGCCAGTAGACGTTCCCACGATTAGATCGAAATAAGAGCCTATTGGCTCTTGTAGGTCTTTCTCTAGCTCTGCGAGGAAGGCTGCGGGGAACGTACCAAGGATGCCTCCTCCGTCAATAGAGAGGATGCGCCGTTTCTTGTCGATGGGCCCCTGAGGTTCCAAGGATCGATGTGCTCCACGCTACCGAAGTTCCGTCGCGGGGATGCCGGTGCGTCCAGTAGCTCTCTTTTTTGTGGTGGTGAGAAGCTACGTATTCCCAGGATGGCGTGTCAACCCCGAATCTTTGAGCGGCCGACCACCATAGCAACGGTGTCGGTGGTCATACCGAGCGGTCGTAAGGTATACGCGTCCGAGAGGACCATGACAGGCCGATTGGGTTGAGACGATTCCCGTAATATGCTACAGTATCAGCATATATGGCATGGAAGCGAACGCAGCACAAAGCGCCAGGGAAGTACTACCGCAACGGGATCACGCTGATCGACCTGATGCGGATGTTCCCGGACGACGCAACCGCCGAGCAGTGGTTCGTCGAAGGCCGCTGGCCTGCCGGCGTGCGCTGTCCGTACTGCCACAGCGACCGAGCCACCCGCTGCACGCACAAGACCATGCCGTTCCGCTGCCCGAGCTGCCGCACGTTCTTTTCGGTCAAGACGGACACGGTAATACACGCCTCCAGGGTCGGCTACCAGAAATGGGCCATCGCCATCTACCTGATGACCACGCGGATCAAGGGCATCTCAAGCATGAACATGCACCGCGAGATCGGCGTCACCCAAGAAGACGGCGTGGTATATGTGCCACCGGATGCTCCGATGCTGCTACCGGGGCCCACCAAGCGGTCCTTGCTGAATTCTATAGGTAGTTGCCGCGGCACTACTCCAGGTAATTCCCCACCGCGGTTCGCGACACCTTCAGCGCGCCTCCAATCGCCCGCTCGCTGCTGCACACCCACGGGGCGAGGCGGTTCAAACAAGGTTGCCAATGCGAATGGTACGGAAGATATCGTTGGTCGCCGAGCGCAAATCGCGCCAAATGACTTGCCCGAGCTACCGCCGGCTATCGTCGCCGGGCAGCAGTATCACTACGGGTTACCGGTCAAAGGAGGCAAACTCCAGGATGCTGCCGCCCGATCCATTTCCACACCTCTTGACGGAACCTTCCCGGGGTGCGGGTCAAGCGTCCGACGTGGCAACGGGTCTGTCCCATTCTTCGGAACCGGACCAAATGCGATAAACGGTTGGTTGTCGCTCAGCGCCAGGGACGTTTGACTTCCCTACAACAATCATTTCGTGACAACGATCTACTATTCGGCTACGCGCTGACAAGTCCGTCCTTACCGGTGAAATCAACCCGGCTACACCTGATATATCAACTCCGTCCTTGCGAGGATCACTATTTGTCACCAATTCCTGCATCATGCGAATGATGTACAAACCAGAATAGATTACCACCAACTGAACGTAAGAGAGGCATCCGAAATGGACGCAGTTTGCCATTCTATAGCGCTTTCCTGCGCCTCTATCTATGTCATCCGGTTTCACGCCAACGGCCACAACCGCGGGGAGCTGATCAGTATTGGCGTGAGCACCTTCGAAATCTGCTACTAATTTCAGCGCATCCCTCACTGTATATCCAACGGAATTGACCTGCATAATCTTCATCTCAAGCCACTTATCCATACTGATCGGGCTTCCACTTACATCGAATGGACTTGTCATTTTACACCATCCGTCTTCTTGAAATTCGATACCGTACAACCGCCCAATCTTTATTTTATGCTCACTCTCTGGTACCACGACCTGTTCTCTCCTCCCACCCTCGAACCCCAACACCCATTCCTGACGCTGGGTACGCCGCTTCAATATTGCCTTACTGTACTTGCCTTTTTCTCCACCCACTGACAGGAACTGCGGATCCAAAACAACTCTCTGCAGCAATCTAGCCTGTCCGTCCAAGCAAAGTTTTCGTATAGGTACTGACATCTGTCTGACGGCTGTTCGCAAAAGCAGTAGGGCGGTGTTCTCATTTGAATGAGAATAGGCGATTACCAACCGCTGTGCAGCTGTTGCGAGTTCCGTGACACACTCTAACATAGCATTCACGGTCATAGGATGAACCTTTTTGTTCCAGTTCCACTCGATGCTTTCCAAGACAATGGCCTCCCTGGCTTTAGCGCGAAAGAAAATTATGAGCTGTACGATCGTCGGATTCTTTTTGTCACGACTGGTGGCGTCGTTCGCGATAGACCCGCATACTCACGATGTTCGAGAAGAGAACGCGGTGTCTTCGTTTTTAGGAGGCACCGAACTGATTCTTCCAAGCGGTTTCGAGTCCCTCAGGACCTCACAGCGGTGCGCCGCTTGACTTGTGTGGTAAGCACACTGGGGACAACCGGTTTCCAATGCCAACGCATGCTGTGCTGTTCGTGCCGTCGTTGTGCTCCTCCTGGTGGACAGCGGCGTTCTGTTCGCGAAGGGCCGCTGTCAGGTCTCGGGCGCAGCTGGCGACCCGCTTCATGCCCGTTCATGCTCCCAATGCCGCCGTAGAGCCTGCAGCCATTTCGGCCGGGGTGGTGCCAGCCGGTCAACCTCCGTATCTCTCGGTCAGCAGTCGCCCTCTTAGCAAACGTAACCCACTCCGCCATCGGGAGTCGAGGCGAGGGCATAGAACGGAGGTCGTTCCGGAAATGATTCGGAGAGAGACACGGTAACGGTCAGGAGCGGACTGACACGAGCGGGGCGTTGAGACAGCGAAGTTCGTCGACGGAGCCCTGGCGGGGATGCTCTACCGCTTTCCGAATGCCGTAGACCCGGAGCTGTCCGACCGGCGGCCGACCACCGCCGCCTGATCTCGACGAGGAGGGGCGGGTTGACAACCAACGGAATACACCTCACAATACCCCCCCCTCACCGTCCAACTGACGGTGGCCACCTCAATTTTCAATTGCCGATCCCGTGGTATCTACGGCTTTTCTATAGATGGCCGAGGGGGAGATCATCAAGTAATGTCGAAACGAGGATTGCGGCTCCGTGACGCATTTTCGCCTTTGGAACCGAAATCTAACCATGTTCATCTTTGTGATGCGTTCGGGGTAGTACAAAACGTCATTAGAAGATATTCCGATAAGTTGTGGCCGGATGGTGCTAAAGAGTGCGATAAATGGAATTCCATTTGTAATGAGCTAATTGACCTGACAAATGGAGTATCACATAGAGAAGAAGACAGGTCATTTGAGGATGTACTTCGTGACCTAATTCATGTCTTCCAGCATGGCGAGGCACGGATTGCCGAGTTATTAGACTCTAACTCCATCACAATTCCAGAAGAAGAAATCACACAACATGATGAAGCTATTTTTCAGTGGATGGACAGGGTATTTCGGGCACTTGTTTATGGTGCTATCAATTCACGTTTACCCGACAAGCAAGACTCTACTTTGGTAAGAATAACCTTGTTTATGGATGGATCGCCATCGAAAGAGGTTTTTGAACATACACCCATGCCTAAACCACCGAGACGATATCGCAAGAAATATATGTAAAATGGCGCCCGGCTGTTGCCGAGCGCGCGGTCGTCCAATTCATACGCATATCTAACATGCGGATGATTACAATACCCTTCACAACTAGATGCCAAGTTGATCACAATCGTGGTGAAGGACTGAATTGATAACCTCAACCATGTTATTCCTCCGGGAATGACGTTGGAGCGACGCTTACCTATCCCCTTGGCATTTAGGTATAGGGACTCTTGCGATGGTCAAATTGGGTTACTTATAATACAGTTGTTGATGGTGGCGGAGCTGCTCCACCACCAACGGGAGGCCGATCTACCGGAGCCGGCCTATCCATGAAGCTAATAGGAACGGCTCCTATGGTACTTGCGCTTATCGTTCTGGTAGTACTGATCACAGGATTGATCTGGCTCGAATACCGGGTATGGCGCGGCGTCCTCTTAGGGAAGTGGGAAAGAAAGAGGAGCGTGTGTGCGCGCCGCCGCCCATGACGCCTCCGACAGCGGCTGGCGACCGGCGCCCGCATCGTACGCCTCAATACCCGGCGCATCCGCCACGTGCAGCCGCAACCGCGGCTGCCGAGTGGCTGCATCTGGGCGGTGGCGGTCACAGCGACTCGCGCACCGGCGTCGCGCGGATCCAACGGCCCGGATTCGCTGCGACATCCTCCCCGCGGTGCAGCATCCGCACCACCACGCCGCCCCGCGCCGCAGCCGGGCCGCTCACGTTGCCGTCGGCGGCGGCACCTTCATCGCCACCGCGCCGCTTCCCTCATCCCCGCGGTCGGCGGCCGGCGCCTCCGGGTCGAGTACCGCCAGGTCGGCGTCGCAGCCCGGGTGGAGGCGCCCCTTCGCCGGCAGGCCCAGGAGCCGCGCCGGCTGCCAGCACAGCAGGGCCGCCAGCTCCTCCAGCGTGATGTGCCCCGGTGCGACCCCCGCCCGCCACAGGCGCGCCAGGAACTGGCGGTCCGCGGCGCCCTCCTCGGGCCCGAGGCTCACCATGCGCACCGTCCAGGAGCGCACCGCCGGCCAGCACTCCGCGGCAGCGGGCGGCTCGGCGAGCAGCAGGTGCGCCGGCGCATGCCGGCCGCATCGGCGGGAGCCAGCACCACCCGGCCGCCGTCGAGCGGCAGCGGCAGCCCGCCGACGCTGCGCTCCATGACGCGCGCGTCGTCGCTGAGCACCACCAGGGTCGCCCCGCAGTGGCCGGTCACCCGCACCAGGTCGTCGTCCCAGCCCGGCTCCGTCAGTATGCGGTCGTCGACCGCGAACGCCGCGCATCCCCGCCCGAACACCGCCTCCGGCAGCACTTCGAGCTCCGGCTCCAGCCCCCGCAGCAGCGGAATCGGCACCGCATCCGCCGCGTACGCCGCATCGGTGTCGGGCTCGGCGTACCCCGGCCTCGGGGCAGGCGCGGCGAGACTCGCAACCGGCACGCCCACCGTGGTGGCCGGGCAGCCGCCGCGCCCGGCCAGCGGCATGCCGGAACGGCACAGCAACACCGGGCCGGGAAACACCAGCTTGCCGGTCAGATCACGCCACCCCGCCCCCTCGGCCGCATCCGAGCGCGCCATGCGCAGCGCGCGCACCACCCCGCCGCCCATCTCCAGTCGGCCACGAACCGCCCGTCGGCATGCACCACCAGCCCCTGATACAGCGTGCCACCCATCGCCGCCGCCGCGACGGCCGCCGGCATCGACGGCGGGATCACCGGGCACTCCGGGCGGGTCGGCCTCGCTTCCGAGCTCACCGCCCGCGGCCCCAGTGCCACCGAGATGATGCTTGCCGGCGGGTGGACAACGGCGCGCATGGTCGCCCACTACCCACTACTCCGCCGGCACAACATTGTTCGGCGTAGTAGGGTAGGGAAGCGATGAAGGTAAGTGTAGAGATTAAAGACTATCCCATGCCGGAGGAGGCGCAGTTGGAGCAGGCCAACACGGACCGGGAGGCTATCGTGGCGGCCCTGGAGGTGGTGGGACGGTTGGGTGTTCCGGGTAAGGAAGTGCTGCAGAAGGCTCTGTCACGTGTTGATCGGGCCCGAAGTGAGGCTGCGGGCTTGAGGGTTGAGGAGTGAAGTTAGGAGTGATGTCAGTCGACGGGCGGCCACCCGATTGCACCGGGCCGCGGCAGCAGTAGATCGAGAGGCGGCTGGATGGAAGGACCTCGATACGCATATCGACGACGTGCGGGCACTGCGGGCGATTGGACTTGCAGTGTGCGGACGCAACAACCTGATCCCCTCCGACTTCGCTGATATCTCGGCCGTCGAGATGGAGCGGGAGTTCGACCAAGGCGTCCACGGTGTCCGAATCACCTTCACGGTGAGCAACCATGCACTGGAGAAGGTGAGTTCGCAGGAGGTGTCGGACGCGATCAACGCTCTTGTCGCGCCGCTGAGCGAGCCGGAAGAGGACGACGAGCAGTCGGCTGCGAGCGGGTGAGGAAAGCATCAGCGATGGCACCGTGATAGTGTCGTCGCGTGGAACCCGGTGTGGTGTGCTACGTCGGGATCGGTAGATGGCCGATGCGGTACCCGCTTGGCTCTGCGACAAACTTCTCAAGATCGACTCCGGAAAGGAGAAGAACTGCCTTGTACGCTTCCAGCAAATCCTCGTGGATTTCCTCCAGGTCACGAAGCATCACGTCACGACCGTCATCGGAATTTCGGCGGAGGTTGTGCTGCAAGTAGAAGGAGTGTATCAGTCGATTGCGTGAGGCCAAAGCATCGTTGAGCAGTTGCTCGAGATCCGCGATGGAATCCCCTATCGAACCGAGGGACTGGACCAGTTGACCGAGAGTCTGCTTGGTGATCTGCTTATAGATTGCGGTCGCTTTGCGTGGATTGGAGCGATCGAGTAAACCAGCATCGATACACTTGTGCGTCAGGAGCAACGTGCCCAACTCAGTCTCCAAAAGCTGGGCGGCCTCACATACTTCGCCGAACTTCCTATAAACATCATATAGCGTCGCCATACTCATATCGCCTTTCTTCCGAATAGGGATGAACCGGCCGAGAACGCCGGTAACATCGCCGACGAAGACTGCCGATAGGCCACACTATACCGAACCTCGGTCGTGCGCTGCTCGAACTCAGCCCGCGTGGGACCGGTTCGCGCTGTCTCTTACGGACGACTCTCTGGGCCGTCAACGGTCGCGCGGGAGCGAGGGCGGCCAGCGGCCGGTGCGTGTGGGCTGTGGGCGGCTGTCGGGGGCTGTCGGGGACTGTCGGCGGTGGTGAAGGCCACGTTGGGGCGGGTGGCGGCCCCGGCGGAGTAGCCGCCTGGCCTCCAGGTCGCGGGCCGGCCCCGCCCTACGAATCCCGCGTGAACCTCCACCCATAGTCACCGTATGGCGCATTGCGGTTCGGCTCCAGAGTCCAGCGCAGCGCTCCCGGCTCACCCGCTACCTGTTGATCCCGGAACCATAGCGACACCCGAAGCCGGTTGGCCTCGCCGCTTGGCGCGTACGCAAAGCGGAGCGTTGCGCCCACCCACTATTGCAGGTCCGGGCGATGCTCGGTCACCGACCACCAAGTCCACCATACGCGCGACCGGGAGGACGGCGCCGCCACGTAAGCGGCCGCCCCAGGGCCGCCGGGAGCGCGTCCAGAGGCAGATCAGGCACCGCCACGCGCTCAGGGGCCGCTCGTCAGCAGGCGGGCGACAGCGGTCGCGGCCTCGTGGCCGTGTCGCATTCCCTTACACCTTCCAGGGTGACAGTAGACCAGCCCCGCACCCTGGTCAGGTTGGCCCCAATCAGCATCGCTTCGTTTAGATTGGCACCGGTCAGGTCCGCGCCGGTTAGATCCGCACCGCCAAGGTTAACACCACTAAAGTCGGCATCGCGCAGGATTGCGTTGCTCAAATCCGCCCTTACAAAACCGGAGAACTGCAACTTCGCGCCGGTCAGGTCGGCAAAGCTCAGGAACGCTCGGTCCCCGTACACACGCAACGTGGCGTAGCGCAGCTGCGCGCCATTCAGATGCGCCCCGGTCAGGTCTGCAAACATCAGGGTTGCGCCGCTCAAGCCCGCCTCGAATAGGTGCCGTCGTCGACCGCGAACGCCGCGCAGCCCTGCCCGAACACCGCCTCCGGCAGCACTTCCAGCTCCGGCTCCAGCCCCCGCAGCAGCGGAATCGGCACCGCATCCGCGGCGTACGCCGCACCGGCGAGCGCCGCATCGGCGTCGGGTCGACACCGTAAGCGTGTCGTGTTACTTCCTCCGAACGAGTGTCCCGTCGTTGCTCAGAATTCCTAACTCAAAACATCCCCCGCTGATCACGTCATCGATATACTCGGCTGCTACCTTGAACGCAATCCTGAAAAACTCTCGGTCGTCCCTGACACGATAATGAATGAGACGTCGGTGAACGGCCCTCTCCGCCTCTCTTGGATTACGAACACGCCAGCAGCGTCGCACACCGAACGGCACTACTACGCCCGTTGCGCCATTGATTTCACGAGCTCGCTGACCGACATCACGAGTTGTCATTCCGATCTTCAATAGATCGGGAATATCTCTTGTCGACAGCACATATATCCATCCAGAGTTGGACGCTGTCAACAGGCTCACCTTTCCAAGAAATATTGACAGACAATCCAGAGCCCCCATCATACTCAGGCGCGTGCAAGTGCGCGCAGCTTCCTCTTCATCCGAGGAATGTAGGGCTTTGCGGAGTAGTCCGAGATCCTGTGCGATCAACTTCGATAAACGCCGAGGGGGATATCCGAGCTGTGCAGAAACTGTAAACCAGTCCCATTGATCCTCTTGATGAACGCGATTGAACATTCCTTTGACGATGCTCAGAGACCCCAAGCTATGCGTGTCACGGCCTGAAAAATCACCTATTTGAAGCATCTTCATAACCTGTTGACTAGCGTCCTTGCGTATCCTGTTCGTATGTGGCTTAGGCGGTGCCATTCCAAAGCCCCACTTCTCGGACACCTTACCGACGTTATTGCTCAACACGCGCCTATGCGCTCACTAACATCGTTCAACTGCGGACAAGCCGTTCGTTGACCTCGCTGCATATCCGCTGGAAGCGGTCCAGAATGGCCGGCGGCACCGTCACCTCGCCAACCCTCTCTGCCAAGTAGCGAGCCGGGCGATAGTGATTAAAAGTGACTCCCTTTCTAAGGGGGTGCTCGACGAAATACTCCTTGAGGCGGACGGTGATCCGGGAATGCTTGCTCTTTAGGTCTTTCTCCTCAATTGGCTCACCAAGTGCCGCGGCGTACTCGGAATTGACAAGCTCGAGATAAAACTCTGTTCCGATTACGTCCTCAACGTCTGCCTCACTAGCTTCAACGAAGTCTGCATAGGTGAGCACCTGTTTCTTCTTAATGAGCTTGCGCCGCCACATGTTTTCAATCGCCTGACGGTCCTTCTCTTGAAAGTCGATCAGTGTAGCAACATTCATCTGCGTTTGCACACCCAGCAAGGCAACGAATGTAGGGACTTTATCTGATCCACCAACAGGAGTGATTGTCCATCCGGAACTGAGACCTTCTCGGCCCTCCGCTTGCAATACGCTTGTCATCACTTGGAGGTAGAGCAGGTCGGACACACCCTCCACAATGAGACTGTTTGGGCCAACGAAGAGCGTCTGCGCAATGTCGTAGCCGAGCGCTCCCTGCAGCGGGAACAGGCTGTCATCGGAGGTCGCCAGCACATCGACCGTTACCTTGGTGCCTGCGTCTCTATCCGCAACCTCTTCGTCAGCATCGATGCTTCGATCTTGAACGATCCGAACGCGGTCGAATCGCGCCGGATCGACCATGAAGGGCGAGTGTGTCGAGTAGATTAACTGATGATTTGGTACCAGCTCCTCTTCGAAATACGTGAGAAGGTCGCCCTGAGCCTTTCCGTGCAGTGATAAGCCAGGCTCGTCCAGCAGGATGATCACGTTCTGTTTATCACGCTGCACATCGCCGTACCAAGCAAGGAACGAGAAGAACCACACGAACCCATGAGAGCGCGTGCCAAGCTCCGTTGTCACCATGTGCAACGGGTCGTAGACCTCGGCCCAGATATTCGTACCGTTCTGCATCCCTGGCGGATCCTCTGGCTGCGCAGGGCGCACGTCGAAGCGCATCTGGAGGTTTTTGTTCTGGGACCAGTACTTGACGATACTCTTGGTGAGGTGGTTCCCGGCGCCCTCAAGCTTGTTCTTGAGATCGCGAGTGCGCCCCGGCGTGAGAAGACTGTCGAGATCGAGGCGAGCCTTGCGGATCAAGCCGAGCATCGGGTGGTCCGGCTTCTCAAGCATCTCGTCTGCAACCCGTTGCTGGAGCGCGTCGATATTGTCGCAACCCCGCATCTGGTAATACTCGTCGAAGTACATAAATCTCGGAACCCTGGAGCTGAGGATCTCGTCGCAGATGTAGTCTGTGATCGAACCAGCGGAGACGATATCGTTCAACCACTCCGTGATGCTTTGGATCGCCGCTGTTTGTTCTAGATCAGTTACGATCTCCTTGGCCTCATCAGGTGTAGAACAGGACTCTAGTGCCTTACGGATCTCTTCCGGAACGGAGTAACCTGACAGTATGTGGTGCAGGGCTGCCTTATGGTCAACCGGAACAGAAAACGTGAAAGTGTCCTGTTCGTATGCTTTAGAAATCGTGATTTCTCTAGAGGCTAACGCCTTCGGACCAAAGACCTGTGCGATGGCGCCCGCGTCATCGTCGTCGAGCTCATATGTGAGCTGAGCAACCACGGCATGCTCGCGCTCTTTCTCTTCGATTGCGTGCTCGTAATCGGCAACGTCACCACGAGGGTAGTCGTCCGTGACGCTGTAGCCGACGTCGGTGTCGACGATCGGAAGGAGTCTATACATAGCCTGAAGGAGTGCCGTCTTACCTGCTTCATTCTTACCGACGAGACAAGTGACATCTCCGACATTGAACTCGGTGGAATCGCGGACACTCTGGAAATCGGTGACGCGAACTTTCGTTAACTTCATGAGTTAACCTCCACTATTTCGTACTTCCTCGGTCGCAATGTTCCACCTAGCGTTATCTCAGATCGTTCCGGTCGCGGCAGTATCGAAAGCGTTGCGTCACCGGAGAGCGGAGCGTTGCGATGAACGTCTTGGCACCCAGTCACCTGTACCGGCGCGCTCGACGGCACGGGACGAGTGTCCGCCGGTCGCACCGTCCGGTGAGTTATCGGGCTCCGTGGCCAACTCGATACTGGACTTCGTCATCTTGGCGGCCGGCACGGAGCACCGTCAAGCCAATCCGCCAACACCACACGAAGAGCACCGACAAGAGGGGCTCCCAACAGAGAGGCCTGATCCGGCGCGTTCCAGAGTGCTGCATCCATAAGGGCTTTTGAACATAGGACCACGCAAACCGTATCAACTGCTGTCTACGCATACAACCTCTGTCGGTGCTTTTGTGCCTATGGAGAGCGGGTCGGCGCGACGGACAACGGCCGTCAAGTGGCCCCAAGCGAGGCCGCGGTCGGGGCTCCGGGCCGGCTTGGCCAGCTCATGCCGAGCTGTGCGCGGGGTCGCCGGTCGCCATCACCGTCGCCAGGAGAGCCGCATGCCTCAGGTGCACAGGTATCCCTTTCTGACCTACTCGCTCCGGGCCGGGTAGCTCCTATACTCACCCATCCGTTCAAGAACGGACTCTTTGGGCCGAGTGGCGGTGGTGGCGTCCGGGACTCCCTGTGGGCGGTCCGCGCGGGGGATTCTGGTAGCGGGACGACTGCCAGCGGGCAAGCGGTGCAATCTCCGGTTGTCGTCAAAACACGGCGTCCTCCTCGGGCGCTGACCCTGGCGGCAACCCTACGCCTCCCCGTGGCGGTGGATTCCAGGCGACAGAAACCGCCTTCACGGACGTTACCGGACGTGGCCGGCCGACACGACGACGCTACCAGCCTGAGCGAGGCCGCGCGCTTGCACTTGAGCGCTGCTTGAATCGCCTCGGCAAGTTCGCTATCCATTCCTGGTTTCTCCTTAAGGTGTATAGTTGGTGTATGGCACGCACCAATATCGATATCGACGACGAGGCTTGCGTGGCGATCATGCGACGTTACCGGCTGGTTTCCAAGCGGGCGGCGGTCAACCTCGCGCTGCGTACGCTGGCGGCTGGCCCCCTAAGCCTGGCGGCCGCCCGGTGCCTGCGCGGATCGGGCTGGAAAGGCGATTTGGAGGAGATGCGCGGCAGCAGAGGAACGTGATCCTGATCGACACCTCGGCATGGGTGGAGTTCCTCCGCGACACCGGGTCGGACGTCAGTGCGCGGGTCGACGCTGAGATGGGCGGCGAGATCGTGATCTGCGACGCCATCCATATGGAAGTACTCACTGGCGCGCGAGACGAGAGCCACCTTGAAGCGCTACGAGGACTGCTCGCGCGTGCGAGCGTGCTACCCACCGAACCCACGCACTATGACGAGGCGGCGACGCTGTACCGCCGCTGCCGCCGTGAAGGCGAGACGGTGCGGCGGCTGATCGACTGCCTGATCGCCGCCGTCGCGATCGGTGCCGGCGTACCGGTGCTGCATCGCGACGACGACTTCGACGTGTTAGCTCGTCATACCGAACTCGATATCGTCCGGTGACGGATCGCCTGCAGCGGAGCGTTCCCAGGGCGCGACAGAAGGCGGCTTACCGGACGCTGGCCCGACGTTCGCCCGCTCCGTAGAATTGAGCGGGGGGTAGGGTGGGGTGCTGGCGATCCCTGGGCGGGTCTGCTGGCCATTCGTCATAGGGCCCGCAGCGTACCCGAGCGCTGCTAGCGCAAACCGGGTGGAGCACCCCTGGAACCCTTGACCCAGCAATGCAATGGCGGTAGCCTTGATGCCCTGAAACCGACCAAGGAACAACCCCGCCAGAAGCCGCCGCGGCCCGAGCCGAACCGGCGGGACCCCTGGGAGCAGTCCCTAGACATCGATCCAGAGCTGCTCGCCAAGGCAGTGCTCACCCCTCGGAAGCCGATCCGAAAGAGCTGACGACCGCACGACGGTAGGTAAGCATGTTCTGGCGCTTTCTCCGTGACCTGTTCAAGCTCCAGGTGAACAGCCACTTCGTTTCGTTTGTTGTGGTTGCAGTGGCCATGTGGATCGCACCAGATACCACTGGAGTCGTTCGCTTTCTGTTGGCCATCATTCTGAGCGCGAGAGGCTACTGGAACTTGATCTGGATGGTGTATATGATGCGCTACTTCTCGACACACCCAGAGAAAGATACACTCCAAGAGCTCCATACTACCGTTGGTGCGGCAACGGTACGAGTGATAGAGTCGATGGTGCTATTCGATTTCATTTTCGATCTCTACTTCCCTGAATAAGGAACCCATTACCCGATCCGTCGTGCTCGCGCGGGCCATGCTATGGTGGTCGCATCCTTCCAGATAGCTCCCGGCAAAGCCGGCAGGAGTCTGGTTACTATCCTGGGTAGTTCCCCCAGCGCGGGATTGACACAACGCTTTACCGGAGCTCACCAAGACCCTCCGCCTGCGCCCTATGAGGCCCGGCGCGATCGCCCGGATCGACCGCGCCCAAGAGGAGCCCGGCACGTACGCCGAGATGAGACCCGCGAGCAAGAACTTCGTAACCGTCCGTCAGACCGTGCGTATCGAGGCGCGCTGTCCGGTCGCTGGCGTCCGGCTGGTGAACGGCGGCCCATCGAACCCCGGCGACGGCTGCAGGCAAGGGAGTGTCCCGTCGACTGCGCGTTCACGGAGGACGAGGTCGATGCGCTCGTTGCGCGGTGCGAGTCGGTAGAACAGGCGATCCGAGAGCACGCGGTGCCGGCGGGCTGTCGTCAGCACCCTCGTTTTGCCGTTCCAATGTCCCTGCACATCCACCCCGCGGCGGTGCTGATGCTTTGCGCTCCCAGCGAACTCGGACACCTCGGTGACGAGCAACTGCGGCAGGCTAAGGGCTCTCGCCAAAATAATATGTTCTTTAGGTGAAGTGTGATATAGTGACGCTTCGTGATGGATGTCGCCCTGACCGAAACCGTCAAGGCCAAGTTCGTTGCCCTTGACCCGTTGTTCGACGAACGCTTGCGACGCCGCTGGGCGGCAGTCGAAGCACGCGGTATCGGGCGTGGCGGGATAGCCCGCGTAGCCGCAGCCACCGGTATGTCGCGGACGACCATTCGCGCCGGTCTGAAAGAGCTCGCTGCCAAGCAAGCGGCAGAGGCAGAACCCGAGACAGTGCGCGTGCGCCGGCCGGGGGCGGGACGCAAGCGATTGACCGCGCACGACCGGACCCTGGCGCAAGCGCTGGAG
Organism: Spirochaetia bacterium; assembly: GCA_965262935.1. Lineage (GTDB taxonomy): Bacteria > Spirochaetota > Spirochaetia > SZUA-6 > Bin103 > Bin103. Next base: position 6,906,214 of record OZ253572.1, read on the forward strand.
CGGTTGGTCGATCCGGTCACCCGCGGCGATCCGATGGGGCCGTTGCTGTGGACCTGCAGCAGCGCGGCGCGGTTGGCGACGGAACTGACGGCGGTCGGTCACGCGGTGAGCGAACGGACGGTGAACCGACTGTTACACGAGTTGGGCTACAGCCTGCAAGCCAACCGCAAGACGCTGGAAGGCAAGCAGCATGCGGACCGCGACGAGCAGTTCAAACGCATCAACCGGCGGGTGCGAGCGTTTCAGCGTCTGGGGCAGCCGGTAGTGTCTGTGGACACAAAGAAAAAGGAGTTGATCGGGCAATTTCGCAACGGCGGTCGAGAGTGGCGTCCGCAGGGCGACCCGGAGCGGGTCAAGGTGCACGATTTCATCGACCGGGAACTCGGCAAGGCGATTCCGTATGGGGTCTATGACGTGACCCGTGACAGCGGCTGGGTGAGTGTGGGGGAGGATCATGACACGCCGGCGTTCGCGGTGGAGACGCTGCGGAGGTGGTGGCGCCGGATGGGCAGGGCGGCGTATCCGGCGGCCAAGCGGCTGCTGATCACGGCCGACGGGGGTGGTTCCAACAGCAGTCGCAGTCGGCTGTGGAAGGCGGAGTTGCAGAAGTTCGCGGACGCGAGCGGGCTGTGCATCTCGGTGTGTCACTTTCCGCCGGGGACGAGCAAGTGGAACAAGATCGAGCACCGGATGTTCTGCCACATCGCGGAGAACTGGAGAGGGCGGCCGTTGGTGAGTCGAGAGGCGGTGGTGAATTTGATCGGGCACACGACGACGACAGAAGGATTGACGATCCGCTCGGAGTTGGACGAGAACAGCTATCCGACGGGACAAACGGTGAGCGACGAGGAGATGGACAGGCTGAACCTGACGAGGGACAAATTTCACGGGGAATGGAACTACAAACTGACCCCGCGACACCGGTAACAGACAGTTTATTTTGGCGAGACGCCTAACCTCGCGGGACCTGTTCGGACGCCGTCACACTGTCGACACCAGCCACAATCCGGTGTGGCGCGCGTGCACACAATCCGAAGCCCGACCGCAGTCGGCTCTCGGCTTCGGTGTGCGCGCTGTAGGACACCGGTCGGCCAGAGCGACGACGCGAGTGGTTTCGCCGACCTCCCTCCAGCGGCGCACCAGAAGAACCGGCGTATGTGATCGAGCGAATGAGTTGCTCTGCCCCGTGCGCTTCAACCCCACAGGCGCCGCTGCGGCCCCTGCGTAGCCCTCTTGCCACCCCGCGCCAGCACACCACCGCCCGGTGCGGAAGCCCCCTGACGGGCGTCGCAACCGGCCTCCTGCTCAATCCGCACCGCCCGCGCGGCCCCGACTCACGCCCCATCAGCAGGCAGCCGGCGCCCCCTCAAGTAGACGGCACCGATTCCAGTTGAGCTCCCGCTAGCGCGCCACGACCGTCGTTCTCCTTCGGACATCCTTGCGACAGATCGATAAGCCGTGGGATCCTATAGCTACGATGCAACTGTCGAATCAAGGCTTGATCGAGACGGGTTGACCAAGTCGAATCTTAGCGCCAAGAATGAAACGCAACTGAGGAGGTTCGGAGCCATACAATGCCAAAATCACCCACCGGCGGCACCCGTGCCATATTGAACATTCCAAGAGCCGAGAAGCTAAGACGTTTGTCTGCAATGGACGAGAGCGAATTTCGTGACCGCATAGTTCGTCCTCTATTCTTTGCGCGAGGATACAAAGACGGTCGCGATTTGCACGGAACCCATGATGAAGGTAAGGACATTCTCTTCGAAGAGAACGATAAACTCGGCGAAATGAAGATTATATGTGTGCAAACTAAGAAGGGCAATATCAACCTTTCTGCTGCACCCGCCCGGAACATCGAGACCGCAATAACCCAGCTACGTACAGCGTTGAATAGCCGCATCACGCGCCTTGAGGACCGGCAAAGATACTACCCCGATGACGTCTTTCTCTGCGCGAGTGGAAAAATCAACACTCCTGCTCGAAATCATATTGCTGAGGAAGGATGGGCGATCAGTCGGCCACCCACATCCAGGTGGGTCTTGCCGGCGGGCCCCAGATGGTCAAGTTTGACCGCGACGAATGCGCCGACCTTGTGGTGTCGGGCTCCCGCCAATGATTATCCGTTCGCCTACCGCCGCGTCGGCGACGGCTTCAAGCTCCAGGACCGCCCCCTCACGACCAACAACGGCTACGCCGCAGACGTCAACGGCGACGGTGCGGTCGACTTCGTGTCGCTGCCGGGCGGCACCGACGTCGAGGTGTTGCTGAACCGGCAGTAGCGGGCCAGCACGCACAGCGTGTTGACGTTATTGACAGGGTGTGGAGAGATTGTACGTGCGTCCACGGTCGCTAGGGCATTTACGGCTGGGGCGTGGCCTCACTGGAGTTCGTGCAGACGCTCGTTGAGTAGTCTGGCGAGCTCTTTACATTTCTGAGCCGCCACATTCGCGGCGGCCATGTAGGTGTCTTGCCTGTACCGATGATTACCGCAAGGGGAGGAAGCCCGAAGGCAACCAGCAATACTACTCCAACAATATCTAAAACCAATCCAATAGTGGTAATCGTCATTGCTCTCAAACCATTCAAACAAGCCCGGACTAGTCACAACCGACTGGTCCAGGGGTTTTCGTCCTACCTCTTTCGGAATTAGAAATCTAAGAATCCGCAAGCGTACCCGACAGGAACGAATGCCCACAGAAAACCCCCCACGTTGAAAGAGAAAGTGTACCCTACAGGAACCTTCACAAGAAATCTCTTTCCCTTGTTAGGGTCCTCCATATCAACAAAACGCTCGATCAAAGACTCTATTTCATCCTTGGGAACAAACGCGAACGTGCGGTTCGTGGACCGAATCCACACATAATGCTCAGGAGGATCATCGTCTATCCTGATACGAACTTCTACGTTCTGTTCGTGAAATTCCCCGACCAAGGATTTCACGAACACTTCTATCTCGTCGCGCCAACATCGAACGTATAGAATAGCCTGATGATTCTCTTCATACAAGGTGGCAGAAGTGATGATTGAATCGTCAATCTCCTCTCTCCTCTCGGTAACAGACCAACCACCAAACACCGATTCAGCCGCCGCGGTAATCGCTATCAGCAGAACTACCAATCCGATGAAGGTGGCTTTCATGGAGCAGAGATACACCAAGGTTTCCTCTTTCAAAATTCGCTACTCAAACGGATTTCCGCAATCCTCAACGTCGAGAAGATTCCTGCCCGGTTTGATTCTACGCAATCGCGGAACTTTTTGACCTTCTTTTCGAGATCGGTTCCTACCCTAATGGCAAACAGAGGAACATGAAAATCCGTCTGCATCCAGAACCTATCCTCCGAATGCTATGGGTGGCCCCGAATCGATTGGACAGGTAGACGGGTAGTATAGAGTGCATTCCGTTGGCTATCAACCCGCCCCCTCCTGGTCGAGATGACCAAGCGGCGGGGAAGGGGGTAGGGTCCAGGGAAGGGGGTAGGGTCCAGGGAAGGGGGTAGGGTCCAGGGAAGGGGGTAGGGTCCAGGGAAGGGGGTAGGGTCCAGGGAAGGGGGTAGGGTCCAGGGAAGGGGGTAGGGTCCAGGGAAGGGGGTAGGGTCCAGGGAAGGGGGTAGGGTCCAGGGAAGGGGGTGAACGAGCCTGTGGATATGTGGCCCCTCACGCGCCACGTGCCGGACGTTTCTCGCGGAGCAATCGTCGTCCGAGCCACCGATATAGGAGAGGCGGCGCTCTCGACGGTGAAGATCCCTGGGCGGTCGGGACAGACAACTCGGAGACACAGGCATCATGGGCTGGTCACGATGGTCCCGTTGCTTCCTACCGCCACGAAGCGCCCGTTGCCCCAAGTTACGTCCTTTAAGTTTAAGCGGTCGACGGTGGCAATACCAGTGGCCCGCACCCAGTGGTCGCCGTCGGGGCTGTACATGATCGTGCCGTCGAAGTAGCTGACTGGCACGAGCCGTTCGCCGCTCCACGCGAGGGCCTTGAACTGCTCGTCGGCGAGGTGACCGTGATCGGCGGCCAGCTCCCCAGCGGTCGCCGTCGCCGCTGCGCACCACCGGGGTTCTCGTCGGCCTACCAGATGGACGAAAACCTCAAGACGAACCGCAACCGAGGCGAGCTGTGGCGGTACGACGGCGCCGAACTGGTAGACCTCGACCGCGATGGTGACCTCGACCTGGTGCTGGGCCAGATCCGCGACACCCACCCAACCCACCTTAACCAGCACTCCATCGTGCTGGAGAACGAAGGGACGGGCGACTTCGGCAGACGGTACCTGCTACCCCATCCTGACTGGTTTGGCGGCTACACGTCCGTGCCGCACCTCACCCACCAGGACCTAAACGGCGACGGCCTTCAAGACCTCATCCTGGTCCACCAGCGAAACGACGGCACCGACCTGCCGGGCGAGCCCTTCACGGGCCGGCACGTTCAGGTCCTCATCAATCAGGGCGGGATGGAGTTCGAGGACGAGACGGTTTCCTGGATGGGCGATCAGTCGGCCACCCACATCCCGGTGGGTCTTGCCGGCGGGCCCCAGATGGTCAAGTTCGACCGCGACGAATGCGCCGACCTTGTGGTGTCGGGCTCCCGCCATGATTATCCGTTCGTCTACCGCCGCGTCGGCGACAGCTTCAAGCTGCAGGACCGTCCCCTCACGACCAACAACGGCTACGCCGCCGACGTCAACGGCGACGGTGCGGTCGACTTCGTGTCGCTGCCGGGCGGCACCGACGTCGAGGTGCTGCTGAACCGGCAGTAGCGGGCCAGCACGCACAGCGTGTTGACGTTATTGACAGGGTGTGGAGAGATTGTACGTGCGTCCACGGTCGTTAGGGCATCTGGACGGCTTGGTCTCTCCGAAGTGCCACGGTGCGCCGGCTAATCGACCTTGACCACCGTTCGCACATTGGACAAATTTGAAGCCGGGCCGTTGCTTTCGCCGGGGCAGCACACTGACAGTCACGACTCAGGCGGTGCAGATTCGACTGCCTGCACGATCTGGTATTGAAGGCGACATCGTGCCCCGTGGGGGAAAACGGCGGCCGGACACGTGCGACAGCCGGTCGGCCCATGCAATCGACGGACAGCATTGCCGCTCATATATGGAGTACTCGGTGGTTACAAAGCGTGAGCAGTTCGTGTGGCGACACTACCCCGATTTTGAAGTAGCCTTTGGCGTGGTCGTTGAACCCCGGACATCTCGCGCTCGCACGGCGAGAACCGAATACAACGCATGCCCACGTTGAACTGGCTGACACGTGAGGTGGATGTCCGAAGCGCGTGGCATATCGTTTGCTTGAAGAGGTACGCGGACTTTCTAGCGGCGATCGCAGTACTAGCAACATGTTGATTCAGGGCGACAATCTCGACACGTTGAAGGCACTCTTGCCGTTCTATGCCGGCCGGATCAAGTGCATATTTATCGATCCTCCTTACAATACCCGATCAGCGTTTGAGCACTACGACGATAATCTTGAGCATACCAAGTGGCTCGCCATGATGTGGCCGCGCCTAGAACTGCTACGCGAGCTTCTTGCGGAGGATGGCTCCATCTGGGTTTCTATCGACGATAATGAGGGACATTATCTCAAGGTGATTATGGATGAGCTTCTGGGTCGTGAGTCTTTCGTGGCCGATATTGCTTGGCAACGCACTCACACACGAGAAAACCGTACGGACATCGCAAACGTCCATGACAACATTCTCGTATATGCAAAGAATCGCGAAGTTTGGCGTCACCTGCGTAATCCGCTTCCCAAAACCAAAGAACAGATGCAAAGGTTCAAGAATCTGGATAACGATCCTCGTGGAAGATGGTCATCTCTTCCCATTCATGCGAAAGCCGAAAAAGGGCGGAGAAGAGAACAATTTTTTACGATCACTCTTCCTTCGGGAAGAATGATCGATCCTCCACTGGGCCGTTGTTGGCTGTATACAGAGGATAGGCTTCGCGAAATGTGCGCCGACAACAGGATATGGTTTGGGGAGTATGGGAACGGAGCGCCAAGACTCAAGAACTTCTTATCTGAAGTACAGAGTGGCTTGGTCCTTCGTGGATTTCGCCCACATCCGCCCGCACGACATCCGCGAACACTGCTGCATCATCGTCGGCACCATTCAGACACTGCGTACCAAGAGCACCGAGGGTCGCAAGGTGTACGGCCATAACGAGCACATGGAGGCGCACTTCACGCGACAGGCGAATCTGCCGTCAGGACTCGAGAAATCAGACATCGGCGGGCCGAAGTTCTCCTTCGCCAACTTGATGCATATCCATCGCCCCCTGATGATCGTGGATGAGGCGCACAACGCCGTGACTGGCCTGACGCGCGAGATGCAGACGCGGGTGAATCCGAGCGCCATCGTCGAGTTCACTGCGACACCTCGGACCAATTCCAACATCCTATACAGCGTCACGGCGAACGAGTTGAGAGCCGAGGAGATGGTCAAGTTGCCGGTCATGCTCTCCGAGTACGACACTTGGCAGAATGCTGTGAACGGTGCCGTCGCGTCGCGAATGTCGCTGGCCGCCGTCGCGGCGGACGATCCCGAGCACATACGCCCCGTTGTCCTGTTCCAGGCGCAGAAGAAGAACGCGGAGGTATCGGTAGCCGCGCTCAAGGAACATCTGGTCGGGGTCGAGCAGATCCCCGAAGACCGGATTGCCATCGCGACTGGCAATCAGCGGGAACTGGATGGCATCGATCTGTTTGATCCCGACTGCCCCATCGAGCACGTGATCACCGTTGAGGCGTAGAGTCGAGGAGAGGCGCGCCCGGTCGTAGGTGGGGGGAGTAGCTGTTACCGGCGGCTTTCGCACGAAGCCGGTGCCTCAGTCCCCACCGTAACCACGTTTCCTCTCCCCGCTCATCGGTGGGGTCGAGAACTGGCGCGCCGACGGTAGGGTCCGGTGGCAATTCCAACCACTTTCGCGTTGGCCCGCAGTCCGGCTCCCTTTGTCACGTTTCCAGCCCCCGCCTCGTCAAACCCGGCGCGCCGATTTCCGGCACCGGGCTTTCCTGTCTGCTTCACGTCAAGGGTTATGCAGCCTATCGTGTCGGGAGCGCTTTCGGCGTGGCCGATGGCCTCCGGACCCGGTAGGCACCGTATAGTCCCAGCCTTTCATACAGCCACTCCCTACTCCACCTCTTCCAACCGTACCCTCGGCGATTCTTTGCTCGCATCATATGGCGCCGTATCTTCTTCTCTACCCAGTCGCGAACATAGCCAAAGCAGCGGCTCGCGTGCCCTATCGCGAAGTAGTTCACCCACCCGCGCAGGATCGGATTGATGATCTCCACCACCCGTCCCACCGGCTGTGACCGATAGCGTCGGAATATCTCCTTGAGCTTCCGCAACAGCGCGCTCCGCTTCTTGGTCTGCGGGGTGTACTGGGGTCGCCACACTCCCCGCAGACTGCGCACGCGCCGAAACTCGAACCCCAGAAATCCAAAGCTCTCGCCCTTCGCCAGGTCCACCGTCCGGCTCTTGTCCTCGTTCACTTCCACCTGCAGGTGCTCCAATTCCTCCCGCAGTCGTTGGTCTACCGCTGCCAGCAGCCAGTCATGCCGCTGATAGGCGTCCACGAGAATTACCAGGTCATCCGCCCAGCGCACGTATTCCACATACGTGTACCGACCTTCACGGGTCACTGCTTTCGCCCGTTCCAGCATCCGGTCCACCTCGTTCAGGTACACGTTGCTCAGCAAGGGTGAAATCACCCCGCCTTGCGGTACCCCTTTCTTCCCGTTCGCCTTCAGTATCTTCTTGAGTAACGCCATCACGTCCCCGTCGTTCACTCTCTGCGCCACTTTCTCCAACAACAGATGATGCCTTACGTTGTCAAAGTAGCTGCTCAAGTCAACGTCTATCACACGCGTCTTGTTACCCACGATAGCTTCCGCGACTCGCTCCACTGCGTCGTCGGCGCTCCGCTGCGGCCGGTAGCCATACGACCCCGCTTGAAAATCAGCCTCGAAGATCGGCTCCACTATCAGCTTGAGCGCTCCCTGCACCACTCGGTCCCGGATCGTCGGAATCCCCAGCACGCGGACCTTGCCCCCGTCCTTCGGTATCTCCTGTCTCCGGTTCCGCTGCGGCAGGTATTCGCCCGTTACCAGTTCGTCCCGTATCCGCTCAAGGAAACTCTCCACTCCACCGGCCTCGATAGCCTCGAACGTTACCCCGTCAATTCCGCGGCTCCCGTTGTTCCGCTTGGCCAGTGCATATGCTTCGCGTAGTGTTTCCAGCTTGCACACGTGCACGTACAGGCCCCAAAATCGCCATTCAGGTTCAGCCTTCGCCTTCACGTATATCCTTCGTCTCAGGTCCCGCAGTTTGATCGGCGCCTTTCTCATCTCGCCTCTGCCTCCCATGTTGTCAAAGTCGTTACCAACAGCAGGGCCGCTTCCCTCCACCGGCGTTACCCGGCTTCACCGGTACTACCAACCCCTCCGCCACCCTCTCGCCTGTCAGCCGATTTCCCGGTGCTCCCGGTTATACGGCCTACCTTGCTCCACCGATTTCTCGCCGGGACGAGGAGGGCTTCTCCAGTTGCTTAGCGCGTCCTCGTCACCGTGCCGTCGCTACCACCCCGCCGGAGTGCCGCAGCGCTTCAGCCAGTTTGCGCTACGCCATGCTGCCTTCGTCCTTCGGTTGCGGACTCGGCCTCCGGGGCTTGCACTTTCGGGGCCACCTCTGCGTTCACTCGCGTTACGGCCCGGTGACTCGCCGACCACCCTTTTACGATGGCCGTGTCGATGGGCTTCAAGGCATTAGTTTCCTTCCTCCTTGCCATCCAAACTACGGGGTTCTGGCTCTTTCCCCGGCGGGTCTGTCCCCCGCTGAACGCGCCAGCCTTTGCTGGACGCACAACCGGGCGTGCGGGTTTTCCGCACCCGGCTCTCGGACGAGATCATGCCGTTGCCCACGAAAGGCTTTCGCATGTAGCGCCGTCTGGAGTGTCCGAACGCTTCTGGAGCTATTAGGCGTTTCCACCAGTCTCCATGTCCTTGCCTCCTTCTTGCGCTGCTCTCGAACTGAGGCTCCTTCCCTCCGCCGGCATTACCCAACTTCTCCGGTACTACGAGCCTCTCCGCCACCCCGCCGACCCAAGCTGGTCCTCGCGGATTCCCGGTTGGCGCGTGCGCGCCACCGACGGGGCTTCCCGTGTTGCTGCTGTCTCCCTCTTCACGCATGCCGCCGCCAGTGCCCCGGCGGAACCGGTCGGTGCCCGCGTCGCTCGCTTCCCGACCGCTGTCAGCCTTCCCCGTATTAACGGCGGGTCGGCTTCCGCATTGCCCGTTTCGAGGCCTGCTCAGCGTTCACTTCGCGTTGCGGCCTGCGTGCTCGCTGAATCGCCCACAGGCGATCCTTCTTCATCGGAGTGCTTCAGTGCAGTTCGTTACCTCCCTGCACCGCTCCGACTGCTTCCGGCTGGAGCGACAGTTGCCGGGCGGGATTCGCACCCGCTGGGACACAGCGCCTTTCCACGGCGCACGTTAAAGGAAGGCTGGGACTGTTCTTTTGCTTACGTCTTCTGTTCCGTATCGCGCATCCAGAGCGCCACGGATGTCGAGCAACTGTTGGGCCGGGTTCTAAGGATGCCCTATGCGAAGCGCCGCAAAGCGGACGCGCTGAACCGGGCCTATGCATATCTTTCAGAGCCTTCCTTCGGCGAGGCGGCGAAGGCGCTCGTGGACAAGCTTATCGCGATGGGCTTCGACGAGGAGGAAGCGCGCGACAGCATCGAGTGCACGCAAACCGAATTAGGCTTGGACAGTGATCTGTTCTCACACGAGACTCGTCCGACTTTCACTTACATACTCGCGGCCGATATGAGCCTTCTTTCAGGATTGAACGAGCAGGAACGAATCGCGGTGCGCGAGACCAAATGTGGCACGGTGGAGATCGTCATCGATGGCCCTGTCGTCAGAGTGATCGGGCTGATCGATGGGACGTTGATCGAGTAATTTGAGGGACAGGATTGGATAGGATGGAGCAAAGGGTGGGTGTTTCCCGTGTTTCCCGTTTCCGCAATCGGTAAGGAAGGGAAACGGGAAACAGCTAGTGCACTGCGGTCCAGCCATGCGGTGTGCGGGTGATGCGACCGGCAGTTTCAAGAGCGCGCAGGGCGGCAGAGAGAGACTGGGCACGCACGCGCAGAGTTGCGCGCAGGGCGCGATGGGGAGTGGGGCCGGCGCTACGCAGGTGAGCGACGATACGCTCAGCGAAAGTGATGGCGGTAGGTGGCGGCGCAGGTGCATCATCCGAGTCGCGGAACTCGGAGAGTTCGGGGTGGTCCTGCAGCTCGAGACGAACCAGAGGGGGTTGGCCAGCGCGGGGGTGATCGGTGGCCAGCAGCTGGAGCGACAGAGGCGCTGGCGGGGGTGCAGCACGATGCTCGACGGTGAGTCGCAGGCGGTTGGGCCGGCCGGAGAGATAGAGGTTGGAATCGCCCCAGGCCCAGAAGTCGCCTGAGCCGCGCAGCGCCTGGCCGGGAACGGCGGCGCCGCTCTTGCGGGCATGGTGGACCAGGAGGACGGCGGCGTTGAAGGTGCGTGCCAGCTCACGCAGTGCGGCGAGAATGGCGGCGACTTGGCGGGCGTCATTTTCATCGGCGCGTTGGAGGCGTACGAATGGATCGAGGATCAACAGCTTGGGGCGCTGGCTGGCGAGCGTAAGGTGGAGCCGGTGCAGGTCCTGGGGACGGTCGAGACGGAGCGCGGTGTCGAGGATGAGCCTGACATCGAGTGCGGCGAAGTCGGCGCCGCGCACGTGCGCGATGCCCTGGATGCGACGTTTGACCTGATGCGGGGAGTCTTCAGCCGCGAGGACGAGCACCGGCCCGGGACAGGGGACCGGGAAGCGGCCCAAACAGGGTTGACCGGAGGCGACCGCGACCGCCAACTCCAACGCTAAAAATGTCTTGCCGCTCTTGGGGGCTCCTCCGATCAGACCGACAGCCGAAGCACCCCACAACGGCTCGATAAGCCAGTGCGGCTGGTCTGCGGGGAGGTCCTGAAGCTGAGCGGCGCGGACCACACGCAGTGCTGCCATGGTCAGCGCGGGCGGCGGGTGCCGCGGGAGGGCGGTGCCGGTGAGAACAGCTCGAAGTAGAGCTTCTCGTCGATCTGGGACAACTCTTTCTGGGCTGCGGCGACCAGCAACTCGGCCGCCGTGGTCAACAGCACGCGGTAGTTGCCGAGGGCGTGTTCGCACAGGGTGACGATGAGTTCGTCGGTCATCAGAGCGGAGTTGCCGGCGGCGTTCAGGAGGTGCTTGAGGGCGTCCTGGAGCTGCTCGACAGAGGCCGGCTGGAGGGCGAGCCTGGTGCGAACGCGGTTGCCGAGGGGCACCAGGTCCTGGTGGCGCAGCTTGTCCTGCAAGCGCAAGTCACCGGCCAGCACCACACTCAGGAGCTGGCGCGAATCGAACCGCGTGCTGCTGAGCAGACGCAATTCAGCGGCCACTGGAGGAGCGAGTTCCTGCGCCTCGTCCACCAGCAGCAGGGGGCGCAGCAGGGTGGTGTCGAGGTGCAAGGTCCAGCGCTCGCGCAACGCCTTGGCGCCACCCCAGCGATTGTGGGGTCGCAACGGGACGCCGAACACGTCGCCCAACTCGCGGTAGAAGTCGGCCACGTTGGCCTGCGGTCGGGAGATGGCGCCGACCACCAGATCCGGCTCGGCGGCGAGCCGCTCACTGAGCAGGCGCAAGGTGACGCTCTTGCCGCTGCCGGACTCGCCGGTGATCAGCGCGAAGCCACCTTCGCGCACCAGCGCGAACTCGATGCGCCACAGAAAGTTTTCTACCTCGGGCGCGATCCACAGCGCCTCGGTCGGTAACTCGGGTGCGAACGGGTTGAACTTCAGCCCGTAGAGAGCCAGCAATTTGCGGTTCATCGGAGCTCCTCCTTGGGGTTCTCTGGTTTGGGGATGTAGGCCGGCGGCAGGCCGGTGGCCGCGTAGTCGGCAAGCAGCTTCTGCAACAGTGGTGCGACTCCTGACGGCCCCGCGGGCGCGGCTGCAGCGTCGGTCTCCCGGCGGCGGCGCTGGCCGCTGGCGTTGTTGACCTTGTTGACCGGATAGATGGCCGCCACCTCGGCGCCGGTGCGCGCATCGACCACTGCGGCCTGACTGAGATCCCAGCGCGCATAGCGCACCGCTACGCGCGTCAGGTGATGCAGTCGGCCCGGCAGCTCGAAGCGCACGCCGTCGAGGGTCAGGGTGCCGTCACTGCGGCGCTGCGTGCGCCGCACCTTGACTCGAAAGGCGCGCCGCAACTCCTGCGCCGCCGGGCAGTCGCGCAGCACGTTGTTCGACTCCAGGAACGACGCCAGCGGCGTCTGCCCGGTCTCGGAGTGGACGCGTCGGTGGTACTCCAACTCGATCCAGGCCTGGGTGGCTTGGTTGAGTTGCTCCAAGGTCAGATCAGGCACCCCTTCCAGCATCGCCAACAGACGGGTCTCGATCGGCACCCAGAACACTTCCTGCTTGGCGTTCTGATAGGGCGAATAGGGCAGCGTCAACTCCTGCAGCACCCCCAACTCAGCCAACCCTTCTTCGATCTCGGCAGCCGTCTCGGCACCGCCGTTGTCGGTCATCAGGGCACGTGACAGGCCGCGCTTGAGGAACGCCTGCTGGAGCCCGTGGGCGAAGGTTTCCGCATCCTCCTGCAGGTACCACTGCCCGTGGCAGCACAGCCGCGACTTGTCGTCCAGGACCGCGAACAACTGGGGCCTGACCCACTGTCCCTGGCGGGTCAGCACCTCCCGCGACGCATGATGAAAGTCGGCATGGAACAAGCCGCCGACGTACTCGGCTTCGTAGCTGCGCACCTCGCGTTGCTCCAAGCGCCAAGCGGCTCTGCGGGCGCCGGCGGTGTGCCGTACCCGAGTGCGCTTGCGACGGTACAACCCTTGCGTCTTCATCCACCGCCGCACCACCGCGTACGACGGCACCCGCCCCAACTCCGGCTGCTGCTGGGCCAGCACCTTCAGGTTGTCGTGATGCAACTGGTAGCTCCAGCCGGGGTGGTCCCGGTGCTGCTGGCGGAGCACCACGCGCTGCGCCGCCGACACGCTCGGATGCCCGCCCGCATCGCTGCGTACCTGGTTGCGCAACGCCGCCACCGGATCCCGCTCCAGCCGGGCGCGGTAGTACCAGCGTTCGATCGTCGACACTCCCAGCGTGATCGGTCGCTTGCTCAGCGGGTGCTGGTACTCCCCCGCCGCCAACTCCTGCAGCGCCTGCTGCAGTTCGCCGCCCACCGGTGGCGCGGCCAACAGCGGGCCGATCACCGAAAACCGGAATCGTGCCCACTGATCGCGGTCTGAGACCTCTCGTTGTCTGTCTGATGCTTCCATTTCCCCCGCTTCCTGCTGCTCACCCCAAATCTGGCGAGCGCCGTGCCCCGGGGATAGATCACAACTCGTGCGGGAGCTTCAGCGGGGCTTGCATCTTCTGCGGGTAGTCACCGGTCCATCACCGAGCCCGCCCCGGCGGTCGCCGGCGCCAGATAGCGCAACGCTGCCACCACCCGCTCGGCGGCGTCGGTCTGACCAAACCGCGCCAGCAGCTCCGCAGGCAGCGACTTCTCATCTACCGGCGACGCAAACCGTCCCCGCCCGGCGCGCCAGAACGAACTGCTCGGGAACACCTCCAGCCACCACTGGCGCCAGCGCCTCAGCGTATGCCGGCTCAACGTCGGCGCTTGCAACTGCTTGCGCAGCTCTTCTGTTCGCTTCTGCGTGATCCCGTTGTGCAGGCTGAACACCAGCAGAAACACCGGCCCCAGATACACCCGCCGGCCCCAGAACCGCAGCGCCGGCGGCGTCACCCGCTTGCGGCACCCCGCCGCCGCGCAACAGAAACTCGCCCGCCGCTCATACTTCGCCGGCAGTTCGCTCGGCCCGCCGCGCGGCTTGCGCTCATAGCGCGCCGAGTGCAGTACGCCCGCGCAGTGCGGACAGCCCTTGCTGCGCACCCCTTTCGCCACATCCTCGTCGATTTTCAGGAGCAGACGATGAAAGCTGGTATCTCCCCACAGCTTGTGTAACACTGGTGGTCTCCTTCGTGTTGGGTTACAAGGAGACCACCCCCTCACGGGCTTGTTGGTCAAGCTCCGTGAGGGGGTTCTTTTCCCTTCCCTCAATCAGCCCGACCCAGAATCGCGTTTATCCCATCAATAATCGTGGCGCGGCTGAGTCGGACGGGAATTGGAGAAGACGATCACAGATTCCTTGCCGGAAGCGGAACGCGATAGATTCAAGCGTACCATCGCAGTATATCGAGCACAGACGGAGGCCGTGCTTTCCCCCGCCGAACGGGGAGAGGTATTCGCCGTCCCGCGTTTGATGGCGCGGGTCCAGGGCGAGCTGGAGTTCGCCGACACCGATGTGTTCCTGGAAGACCACGACTGGTCGCTTCGCGATCACTCGTGGAATCCGGACGAGGGCGAATTCAATGTCCGCCAAACGGCACGCAGCTTTGAGATCGACCTCGACGGAAACCGCATCGCGTACCAATCGGCGACGGTAGCGGAACAGTTGGTGTTAGATGTAGACGTTGAAGGCTGGACTCCAGAGGCGCTGGTGTTGTGGCTCGACCGACATGTACGCCAGCCGGACATTGGTCAGGGCGACTTGCTCGGCTGGCTGAGCGGTCTCGTGAACCATTTGACCGTTTCCCGCAGAATGCATATCGCCGCACTAATGCGCTGCAAGTTCATCCTTGCTCGCAAGGTATGCGAGAAGATCGCCGCCATACGCCAGAGCGAGCGCGAGTGCGTCTATCAGCGTCATCTATTTGCACCGGACGCCAAGCCCGAAATCTCGTTCGATCACGCCTTTGCGTTCAGGGCCGGCATGTATCAGGACCAGCGCCGCTATCGCGGACACTGGAAGCCGAGCAAGCATTTTCTCGGCCCCGACCGCGTTCCGGCTTTCGACGGTGCGGAGAATGGCGAGGAGTTCCGGTGTGCGCACGTGATCGACAGCTTGCCCGGAATGAGGTTCTGGATAAGGAACGTAGCCAGGCACCACCATTCATTTTGGCTTCCTACGGCGTCCGGCAGGTTTTTCCCTGACTTCGTGGCGATGCTGAAGGCCGAGCGATTGTTGGTGGTGGAATACAAAGGCGCCCACATTGCCGACGGCTCCGACACCGCCGGGAAGCGCGCCGTTGGGACCCTGTGGGAACGCCAGAGCGACGGGAAGGGTATTTTCGTACTAGCGTGAGTTTCCTAGTTATCTCGGGTATCTGATAGTCTGAGTGGATAAATGATTCGACCATAGTAAGTTACTCGATATCCTGTCGGACGAGGCTTGTATACACTGACTGTGGTGCTGTCAGGGATGGGCGTGTTGGTATACGTCAAGTCGGCGGCACAGTTTGTCTTGCAGGGACGAGCGTTCAGAGAGCACGTATTGGGCCCGGTAGCGCCCTCTGGTGGCCGGCTCAGGCGCGGCGTAGAGGTTGACCACTTCGGTTACGCCGCTGAGCTCCGCCAGTAGTTGCTCGATGGTAAGAAGGTGTCCGCCGTGGGCCGCCTTGCGTTGCAGCAGCGAACTCAGCAGCAGTGCCAGCACACAATAGAACACGTGTACGCGCAGCTTCTGATCGGTCCAGTGAAAGGCCGGCGAGAAGCTCACCCAGTGGGGATTCTTCATCTGTTTGAACGCCCGCTCCACATGATGTTGTGCGCGGCTGGCCAAGATGATGTCTTGGTCGCTCCACGACTCGTTGTCGGTGCACAGGATGCGCTTGCCCAAGCGCCTGCGTTGCAAGCGCTGGTACGCTGCCCAATCGGTGCGAAATCGAAAACTGAGTGCGCCGTCGGATTCGCTGATCTGAACCTTGAGAATCTGCGCTACGTACTGACCCGAGGTGATCGCGTCGAAATGCTTCTGCAAGGATACTGTGCTGTAGCCTTTGCCCTTTGCTCCCGGTAGCTGGCTGCGCGCCAGCTTGCTGCGCAAGGCGCGCAACGCAGCGCGCTTCTTGCGCAAAGCATGGTTGATCCCAGCCAGCTGCCCTTCCAGCAACCGGCGACTGTTGGTGACCACCACCGTGCGGCGCTCACCCCAGATCACCTGGTCGCTGCGGTAAGCGGTCACCCCGGCCAGCCGTGGGTCAGCGAAGGAGTGAAACTTGCTCGCGGGAACCGCCAGCAGATCCTCGTGCTGAGTCACGGTCAAGGAGGTGACGAAATGGTATGGGCTGGCTTGCAGCGCCTCCAGATTCGCTCGCGAGGTGTTGCCGCCATCGAACACCAGCGTGATATGTTCGCAGTCTCGGGCCAACTGCTTGCAGCGGCTGATCAGCGTCTCGGTGAGGCTGGCGAACAACGCGGCGTCATTCTGGTTTCCCGGATACGGGTGTGAGAACAGCGGAACGTGATAGTCGGTGCTCACCAGGAGTGCCAAGCCCAGGATGCGCAGATCGGCGCGTTTGCTTTTCGCGTGGCCGCGCTGTGCCAGTGCGCTGACGGTGCGGCTGTTGATGAACGTATCGAAGTTGGTCGCATCAAAGATGAGCAGTCGCAGATCGATCCGGTAGTGGTCGATCACCCGCTGGGCCAGTTGTTGCTCGATCGCGCCGATGGCAGCGCTGTCGAGCATGTTCATGTGATCCCAGAACCGCTGACTGGCCAGCGAGCGCTGCGCAGTGGGGAGCAGTCGATTCAGCACCGTGCGTCGATACCACTGGTACAGAGAAGCCTTACTGGAGGCGGCCACACAGCGGTTCAACGCCGCCAACAGCAGGTACTGTCCGCAGGACAGTCCTTGGTCTCGCTTGGGGACCTGGGCATCGATGAGGCCCACCACATCCAACTCTTGGGCGATCTGCCAGAGCGCGGCCAACGCGCCGAACTGAATGACCTTCGCCTTTGCCGGTCGCGTCGGAGAATCGCGCAGGCGCTGGAGTAATTTCTCTGCGCTGCCGAGATGTTCCAGGACGATGGGACGCGGTTTGCCATTGACGCGTCTGGACTCGACGATCTGCCAGTAGGTGCGCCCGCGGGAGACCTTTTTCTGGAGGGTGGCCAAGGCAATCAGTGTATACAAGAATACGGGGACAGTCAAGAAGAACCGGCATCAGTGCGTAATAGGGCTTGCAGAGGGTCATTTCGAGTGGTATCGAGCGAGCGGCCCGGCACCCGCATCGATACATTCAGTGTATACACTAATCCGCCCAAGAAGAGAGCCCTTCCCGAGTACGTATCTTATTTCATGGTACAAACTTAGCTGGATCAGTCAGAGAATCCCGCGGTCAAATCAATGGGATAAGTAGGAAGGTCAGGCTAGCCGAGAAATCGGTCAACGGCAAGGACACGCGGCAGCAAATCCTCGAACGGCTTGGGCAATAGACAACCGGAGATCGGGGTCATCGACCAGCACGAGACCGCGCGCGCAAGTGGGCATGCAGGACTGGAGCAGGTGCCGGGCGGCCGGCCCGGGGCGATGGCCGCCATCCGAGAGTCAGCGCTCTCCCGGCGCCGACCGGCAGGTGGAGGACGAACGGAGCCGGCTGACGGGCAGCGCGGATTACGACCCGCGCCCACCATGGGGGGGACGGCGTGTACGCAGCAGTAGCCGTCCGCGGCGCTCACCGGTAGCGGGTGCCAGCACCAACCATGCCCGATCCGGCGTGTAATCCGGCGGCTTTACTCGTGCCTCCGCGCGGTCGATCCTGCACCTTATTGGACGATGAGTTTTCGGGGTCGGCCCTCGTCAGTGCCACCCACCCTGTGAGCGTGCCGGTGAGTCGGCCCGGGCATCCCTCACCGCCGGCACGGGCCCGCTCGTGGGTCGCTGCCAGCCCACCCCGCACACTCCCTGGCTGATTCCGCATATCTGCAGTGCACGGTCATCAAAACCGCTCCCGCCGGGTCAGTTGTCGGGCTTCGAGCTCGCTTGCCAGCGCCGCGGCCCCTAGCAGCGGCTGCGGTAGGAAAGGTCTTTCGTGCGCCGTCAGAAGCCAACTCACCGCGGCGATTGCCGGTTCGGCGGGCGCCGTCAGAGGCCAGATAGAGCACGCACTCGCTCCAACGACATGTTGTGCACAGTTGACATCTAAGGGAAATGCGAGGATCGTTCGCCAGCTCATTGTATAAATGGCTGTGGAGGAGGTCAATCATGAACGAACTATGCCTGCGCGTTGCATGTACGGCACCGACTGTGCCGCGCGCTACATTTCGCGGCGGAATCAGGCCGTAGCGATGTCGGGAGGTGGCGGCGGACGCCAGCCAAGCGATCGCTATATCGGTAACCAAAACGGGGATAGTTCCAGCGACCCGTGTGACATCCGCGAAGAGACGACGTTGAACTCGCCGAACCGTGCTATCGTTTCTACCCTCCGAGTGGGGGACGCGCTCAACGTTGAATACGTGATGGGTCCGCCCCGGCAGTTACTCGCAAAGCTCCAAGATGAGATAGCTGGTTCAATTACGTCTCCAAAGAACGTCGATATTATAAGGTGCATTCTCGACGAAGACCGCCAATATGAAGCCATCGTTAGGTCGATTACAGGCGGTCATTGCAACGTACGTATACGCCCGCAGTGAGCTCTCTCACTGTCGTCGGCGGATTATATCGAGAGCGGTGCATTTGGCCCGATTGGAATCACACGTTTGGATCGGGTGGCCGAGCGGCGTTTGCCGTCGTTGGCCACGTCGACACAGTCGAATTCTGGACGTACGCTTCGCAGATTGCCGCCGCCGAATATCAACCTATAGCCGAGATGGAAGGGATCAAATTTGTCCCACAGATTATCGCTCAGACGGTCTCTTTTGAATACGTACACAGTATGTCTACGCCAGTCATTTCGCCCTCGCCGAGTCGGATCGTGAAGTACCCAACGATTTCAGTGAGCGCGAGTACCGTGCTTCGATTCGGAATGATGGAGGGAACCGCATGTGTTCATGCAAACCGCTGTGTATATGATCCTCAGTCAGCGTTCGATCCGGAACCGTTCTCGGCGAACGGTAGTCATGCAGATCACGTGGCAGTCGTAGCTAATCGTTCCGAGGTGATTGATCTGGGGCGTTGCGATGAACATATCGAGGCCGCCATGGCACTCCTTGATCAGGGTGTAGAAGTTGTGGTCGTCAAGTGCGGTGCCGACGGGTGCTACATTGTAACCAAGAGTGGCAAGACGCACGTACCGCCGTACCACAGCGAGCAAGTATGGTCGGTCGGCTCCGGCGACATATTTGCGGCAATGTTCGCTGCGCGTTGGGGGTCCCACGGTGACGACGCTGTGGATGCTGCGCACCTTGCATCGGCGGCCGTCTCAGTCTATGCCGATAAAAGAGCACTACCCATGTCGCCGGTGCACGAACTTCAGCAAGATTCGGTTCCCGTCACCGCAGCAAGGGGACGATTGCTGGTCCATTCTTCACCACGAGCCAGAGGTGGCTTGTTGACGAGGTACGTCATGGGCTTCGAGACTTAGGTATGGACGTTTTCTCACCAGTACACGACGTTGGTCCGGGACCGGCATCCGAAGTTGCTCCGGCCGACATAGCGGAATTGCGGGGATGTGATGTTGTATTCGCCATTTTGGATGGACTAGACAGCGGGACGCTATTTGAGGTAGGGTATGCACGCGCTCTTGGCAAGCCGGTGTACGTCTTGGCCCAGAGAGTATCTACGGAAGATCTAAAGATGGTCGAAGGCTCTGGTTGTCGGATATACGGAGACCTCGTCACAGCTCTTCATCACTTGGTGTGGCGTGTATGAGTCGCACTGCAATTTTGCTCTCTGGCGG
The DNA here is from genome assembly GCA_965262935.1 of Spirochaetia bacterium. Lineage (GTDB taxonomy): Bacteria > Spirochaetota > Spirochaetia > SZUA-6 > Bin103 > Bin103. The sequence goes on from OZ253572.1 coordinate 6,925,986, forward strand.
AATGGACTCTACGGCAGTCGCGTATCTTAACCGACCTCCAGTTGCAATTACTATCGACTATGGTCAGTTGCCAGCTGCAGGGGAGATACGCGCCGCTTCGGCAGTCGCTGAAGAGCTCAAGATGGATCACCAGATTGTACGGGTTGACCTGCGGATGCTAGGGAGCGGCGATTTGGCTGGAGAAGGAGCGATCGACGTCGCACCAAACTCCGAGTGGTGGCCCTTTCGCAATCAGATGCTTGTAACGCTCGCAGCAATGCGGGGAATTTCTTTGGGAGTGAATTGCATACTTATAGGCACGGTAAAAGGAGACAACGAGCACGCCGATGGACGGCAGGAGTTCATCTCTGCAATGGATGGGGCGTTGGCGTTACAGGAGGGAGGTTTACGTCTACGAGCACCTGCGATAGAATTGACAGCGTCGGAGTTAGTTCGCATGTCTGGCGTACCAAGCGAGCTTTTATCTTGGGCTCACTCCTGCCACGTTTCAGAGTACGCATGCGGCTTGTGTCGCGGATGCCAGAAGCACTATTCTACGTATGAAGCAATCGGCGCCACTCCCTATTGACGAAAACCCGCGTCCTCGCGAAGTACCAGACCCGCTATTGGCTACTGTCGGATGGCCCGTGACGCGGACCATCGACTGTAGGCCAGTTGTGCCTCCCGTAGACCGATCGTTTACAGCCACGCTCGAAGCACGGCGTTCCTGTCGAGTGATGATACGTGCCCCACTTCGTGTGGTTGTAAATGCAGTCGCATTTGCCACTCGGCCGAGACAAGCAATGGAAGGCGACTACTTTGAAAGGTCTCGACGGCCTAGCCCATCGGCAGGAGCGATCCATCCGGTGGAGATTTTGTTCATCAACGGAACGTCGTCGGTCCTTCGCTATGTCGCGGTCGATCATCAGATTGAAGTTCTGCGAGTCTCACATCGAGTGGCATTAGAGGAGTTTGTACGAGACTGTTATGAGATTCTACCACTGGCTTCGGGAACAGCGATTGTACTTGTCGGCGACATGAACCGCGTCTCCGCGTTCTACGAACGAGCTGAATCTTTCCTATGGCGGGACGGCGGTGTCCTCATGCAAACGCTTGCGCTCGTGGCTACGGCGTACCGGCTCGCGTTCTGTCCTCTTGGAATCCTCGGCGACTTAGTCGTTCGTTCCCTTGGGCTGCCCAAGTGGGCCTCGGCAGTCGGTGTAGCTATGATTGGCCGGCGAGATGAAGAGCATTTGGAACAAACGACTGTCGAGCAGATCTGGCGGTGTGTTTCGGTATAGCCGAGTGAGTAGATTGTAGACATCGCATGTAATCCCAGATTAGCGCATCCAGGATAGAGGTGCGTACGTCCAAGGCAGTGGCAAACCCGATGAACGCGGACTCGAGTTGAATGTAGTGGTTTTGGGGCTGCCAAGACATCGGGAATAGTCGCATATGACGTCCTGCATTCAAGATATGAACGTCGATGATCGCCACCGCGTCTGACCCACGGTGATTCCGGACGATCCAGGATGCAGTCTTCAGTCCTACTCCTGGCAATTTCAATAGCTGGTCTCTCAGAGCCACGTCAGAACGAGGTGGATCGATGTATCGGAGAGCACGTAAAGAAGCGACTAGGTAACGGGCCTTCTGACGTCGAAAGCGGTAGTGCCGCGGCACTCCCTGCTGCGTGACGAACGGCTCGGAGAGAGCGTCCTCGATGTCCGCGACCGTTGGGAGCCGCGATAGCAGCCCACGATCCAGGAGCCGTCGGTATGCAGCGAGACCGAGCTCGGCAGGCATCCCATACCCCCCAAGAAGGCAGGCTGCGAGTTCCTCCGATAGTGAACTACCAAGGCGAGGGTTGTCATACGTGCCTAGTTGTTCATGTTGCCATGCTTGGCCCTTCCAGTACGCTGGGGTCAGTAGTGCGTCGAATGATCCCCAGCGGACACCGTTCAGAAGCTGAGTTTCGGGTGTCGGGATCTCAAGCTCTCGGACGGTGCCCTCAAGGACTGAGTACATCTTCTGCATTTCGTTCTCCTATTCACTGTGTTGCTGAGCCTCAACGTCGCGGAATCACTGCTGGTTGTTTGCAAGACTTCCGGCCTCCACCGTGCTGTGGCTCAGACCAAACCTCCGAGACCAGCACCCCCGCGTCCGTAGTCAGGGGCCTCGGATCCCAGCCAACACCGTCGAGAGCGTTCATTCAGTTGGCTCCAGAAGTTCAAAGCGCTTCCGGATGTCCAACCACTTCTCGTTGGCCCGCTTGCCCCGGTCCTTCTTGCACGGCCCAACCACGGCATCGGTTTCATCAACGATGGTCTGTGGGGTTGCCCGCGCAGGATCTCTGTGGCACGGGCTACCAACGGATAGACAAATACCTGCTTGGGAGCCAACCCATGCCGTTGGTGGCTGCTGTCCATGCGCCCGCGCCCGCTGGTCTGGCCGACACTGATCCAGTTGGCCGCCAGATAGCAGGTGCCGGCGCGCTCCGATTCGACCAGCGTTTCGAGCAGCACTGGCTCAATCCAATAAGCACGCTGCCAATCGCCGGGGAATCGACGCGCTGTGAGCCCCAGTACCCGACTGGCCAGATGAGGGATGCGTACCCAAGGTAGGACCAGGAAGCGGCTGTTACTGACTATTTTCTGGAGGTTTTGGCGGTGCTGCTGCTCGCTCCAGCCGATCCAGCGGTCGCGGGCCGCCATTTTCCAGGCAGGGCTGGAAAGCTGCAGACAGGCCACTACTGCCGGCCGGGGCCTAGCGACCTCCACCAAGTAGCGCAAGCTTGCACCGTAGGCCACCCGGTGGCCCTGAGGGTGATAGCGATCTACCAGATCGCGCCACAGACGCCGATCCTCGGGGCTGTGCACCAAACGTAGCTCGATCGGTTCCACATCGCGCAGCGTCCCATGGAGTTGGGGCTGAGAGTCTCCCGCAGCTGTGTGTGGTACAGAGGTCTTGGATCCCCGCGGCCGGCCGCGAGCCGTCGGAACGGGAAGCTGCAGGCGCCGCGATCGCTCAAGAACCTCCAGCAATTCCCTGGCTTCCGAGGTCTTCAGCCTGCCGTTTGGTCTACGCCATCCGAGAAGCTCGCAGATCGTGTTGGCCAGTTCTTGTCGCGTTAGCTGCCGGCAACTCTCTACTACCGCCTCGACCAAGTGGACCTCGTCGGGCTCGAATCGCCGTCCCTTTAGGGTGATTGGGGGCGTGTCTACCATGACATCTCTCCATGACTACGCTACCTCTGCCGACGAGAAATGTCCAGCAAAATCAGCGCGGTCCGGTAGAGCGGGACTTGTCCAAGAGTGAGTCGGCAGCGAGCAACCGTAGGAGGGGCGCTGGAACGTTGCCTATTTGGTTGCACTGTGAATCCACGCCGCTACCGAAAGGGTTGGGCCGGAGCCTCCACCTACGGGTACGCGCGCTCGCGGGCGTCGGCCTGCACCAGAGCCAGAGTGTGAGGCGCCTCGAAGGAGCGGAAGGAGGTACGCTCATCGTCGGCAAGCAGGCGGTAGCGGGCGCTCTTGGAGAGGCCGTGGTCGGCCAGGAAGCGATACAGGGTGCGATCCGAGATGCGCGCGATCGTGGCGCCGAGTTTGGCGTCGGCGGCGATCAGCTTGCGCAGTTGCGGGACGCTTCTGGTGGGCAGCTCGTCGATCAGTTCCAGCAGCTTGGCGCGCAGCGCCGCATCGTGAACCCGCGCTGAGGTGGGCCGCGGACGGTAGAACAGCAGACTGCGTGGTCCGCGTTTTCGATAGCGGTGCAGGTAGCCGCGGATGGTGCGCTCTCCGACCCCGTGCTGTTGTTGATAGCGGCGCTGCTCGGCGCGTTTGTCAGCCTCCGGCAGCAGCGGATCAAGCAGCATCTCGACCAGGTGGAGGCGCTCGATGAACGCCTCCACGACCGCGTCCGGGAGCTGTTCCCAATCGATGCCGGCGGCGCTCATTCGAGGTCCTCGCATTCGTCGACTGTGGCACGTCGGCACAGCCAATCGCGGTAGTCGCACAGTATTTCATGGAGCGACAGGTAGGGCCCCTGCGCGCAGATCTCGCGCAGCCGTTCGATCTCCTCGGCGAGCTTTTGCTCCAACACCTCGATGGTCACCTGCAGATGATCGGGTTCACTTTCCAGGCGTGGCTTGGGGTCGAGAAAGAACTCCAACAGCCAACTGCACAGGAACGCGAGCCGGTCGCCGAGCAGTTCCCAGGAGCTGCGCCAGTTGCTCAAACTCCGAGCACGCAGCGCGGGGTCTCGATCAGCCGGGTGAGCACCGCCTCGCGCGCCAGCTCGTCCTGGCGCCCGAAGATCGTGCCGCGAGGACGGTCCGCGGTCAGCAACCCGGGGGCGCCGATCTGCCGGTAGCGTGCCAGCGCCCGCCATAGTTCCCGTTCATCGTCGCCGCGGCGCCGGCACTGCTCCAGCAGCCAGCCGCGCCGGCGTACCGGTGGCGCCGGTTCACTGACAATCCGTCGTATCAGCAGCAGGTGCTCTCCAGTTGGGCCTATTGGTCGGGGGAACCCAACAGCGGCCCGGCACGTCCACCGGCGTCGGCGCTAGCCGGTGGGAGCTACCCGCCCGGCTTCACGGACACAGCTCCCACCCGATTTGACTGCCTGTACCCACTCCAATCGTTCGAACTCCCGCCCTGCAGAAACGCGAATCGGCTGCGCTTGGTCAAGAATCGTAGGAGGCTGGCCCCGCACACAACGAGCTGGCGCTCCACCTGACCCGGCATTCTCGCTCCTGACGACGGCCCGCGCGCGCGGCGGCGGTGCACGGTAAGCAGGAGTGTGGCGTACCATGGACGATGATGCTCGCACGCTGGCCCCACCCGACCCGGAGGCCGCGCCCGCAGCGCCCGATGACGCGCCGCCCGGTGCTGACGGCCCGGTGGCTGCGCCGGAGTCGGCGCGCTTGCGCATGCTTGCCGACTTCGCGGAGCAGCGCGCGAAGTGCCGGGCCGCGGCGCTTGCTGCGCTGGTCGGTGTCTTGTCGCACCGCTCCGCGGAGCCGGTGCCGGCGGCGGATACGGAGTACGCGGCCGCACCGGCGCCGCCCACCACCCGGCGCCGGTGCCGGCGCACCTGGCCAAGTGGCGGGACCGAATGGCAGCGACCGAGCGCGCCGCTGCTGCCGAGCGCACGGACCCGCCTGCGCCGAGCCGACCGGCACCGGAGCCGGCACAGCCGCCCGTAGCGGCCGACCAACCCGCGCCGGCAAGCGCCCGCGACGCAAAGCGACCGAGCCGGCGAAGCGCTGCAAGCGCCCGACGCACGTGTGGGTGGCTACGGTCGACGGCCTGACACTTGGCCGGCCCTACCTGCCGGAGGCCGCGCCCGTCGGGGGGAGGATGGCCCCTCTCCCACCTGCGTGCTGTGGCGTGCCCTTGGCGCCTGCGGTATGCGGTAAGGTGCCGCTCCATGAAACGACGCCCTGATCGCAGCGGTGTTCGCCTTGGTGTTCGTGCCCTTCGTTACGTTCTGGCGACTCTGGCCGTTGCCGTGTTGGCCTCGTGCATGTCGGCGCCCGACTTGCGCGACGCGCTGGCGCGTGGGTATGCCCGGCGGCCGGTGGAAACATCGTCCGCGTGATCGGGTATCCGACCCAGGTGCACCCGTACGGCAAAGACTCGCAACTCTACGTGTGGGAGTACAGTGGCACAGGGAGTGTCCCTCACGCGCACGACGCATCAGGGGCCGGTGTTCAACACGTACACGCTCGACAGCTACACCTACTCGGGGACATCGACGAGCTGGACCACGACGGATATTCCCTACGGCTGCCGGATTGTCGCGGAAGTAAACGCGGACGGGCTGGTTGTCGGTGGCACGGTGGAAGGCAGCAACTGAAATCGGTATCGCAACTTGGTGACGGCGGCACCGGAGCGGCCAGCTCCGCGAGAGCCGTCCCGTCGGATGTAAAGCGTCCAGAGGGACCGTTCTCATGCGAGCGCATCGACCAGGATCATGCGACCTACGCGCCGACCAGCGAGCGCGACCATGCCGCGTGCGCAACCAAGCACGTACACAGGAAGAAGGCCGAATCGACCTCGGTTGAGCATGGCCCGCACTGTCCACTGTAGACCCGCCGCGGCTCCCCCGCCTCGCGCAGGTACCGGTCATAGAGGTGACAGGTGTACGGCGCGGGCGACAGACCGCGGTCCCTTCGCGCGAGTATAGAGGCGGTACGCACCGAGATTCGCGGTGACATCGAGCTGACCCGTGCGAACTGCGCAGCGACATCGCGGCGATGAATGCGGTCGGCTGGAGAGCATGAATGGCCAGCTTGACCGCGTGCTGGATATGGCACCCGGCAGCCGAGCCCACGCACCGTAACCGGGTCCACCGGTACTTGGCACCGGCGCCCTGCACGGCCGCGACGCCAGCGGCGCTGCGTAAGCGTCCGGTGAATCCCACCTTACGAGAATCTGAATAGTCGGGCACCATACTTGGCAGGAGGGACGAGCGATGCAAAAGGGTCGCGACTATTGGAGCCGGCACATAGCAGCGTCGCGGCAAACAGTCCAGAAAAGCGTATTGCGAGAAGCACGGACCGTCGTACGAGATTGGATAAGCAAGCTGACGCAGGCAGCAGCGCCGGAGAGTCAGCGGCTGGTTCAACTGGAGCCGGTCGGCGGCAGAGCATAGCATGGTGGAGATCGAGCGCCGATCGAGTTAACCGTGAACGACCGGTACGTGCTGCGGCTGTGGCCACACCTGCGGGCGGCTCAGTTGCGCGAGGTGCTGGGCGTGCTCGAGAGCAGTCGATGATCCACCTGGAGTTGGGCGAGGCGCGAATCTTCGTGCGGCTTGCGGCGACCGACATGCGCAAGCAGATCAACGGGCTGGTGCTGCTGGTCCAGGAAGAGATGCAGACGAGCCCGTTCGAGAGCTGATCAAGGGAGGCTGGCCCTTTGCGGAGACGCTGGGTCCAGGAGTTGACGACGGTGGCGCCCAATGGAGCACATTGGTGCACGGACGCGGCTGAAGCTGCACACAGAAACGGGCCTCACAAGGGAAACCGTTCAATCCGCTGGAGCCGAGGGCGGGCGACAAGCGACAAGGCAACAACTTGCCATCATCGGGAAGCTGCGCATCTCAACGGCCTTGATCGAAATGTGCATCCCGCTCATATCAGCCCTACAGGAGGGAATGCCATGAACCGACCCACAATCGATTCTGACGATCCTCGCTTCGCCGATAAACTCGAAGCGCTCGATCTACTACGTAGTGGATCCTTCACCACTCGCAAGGCTACGAAGGAGTACGAATGTCTCCGGTGCGATTCGGATATTCAGCTTGGGGAGCAGTGCGCAAGACTGGATAACCAAGAGACTGTTTGCGTCGTATGCGCCGCCCGGGAAGACTGGACATGACATACATTCGTCGCCGCCGCGTCGTTCAACAACAACCAGAGGCCAAATGATCGAACAGTCCGACATGACAGAGAAACAGATCGACGAGCTGCAACAAGAAGTAGAGCGTCTGAGATTTTACCGGAAGCTAGTTCGTGGCGAAATCGTAGTAGCAAAGAAGCTATCGATGATTTCCGCCCTGGTTTGGTTAGGACCGAGTCTTGTGCGCTCAATCCACAACTGGATAGAAGCCAAGACCAAAACGTCCAGTATTCCACCAGTAGAGACCACCCACGTAGTGGCGGCTGTTGTACGTCGCATATTGCGCGTCGGCATCATCGCCATCTTCGCTGTCCTCATTTCGTCGGCGATCGGTGTTTGGCAACTGTACGAGATGCGAGGCCAGATTATTGTGACTCGCAAACCAGACCAAAGAGATAGTCCGGTACGAGCGGCAGGCACAGATTCGAGATCTCCTTTCCGAGGTAGAGAACAGGATAGTGCGGGCTTTGGAAGCACCTTTTTCGGAGAACGGCGAGATTCTCCGGGTAGCTCTGACGCATGACTCGTTCTATGCCCAATGTAATCAGGTGGGCACCGCGGAATATCATGCCATTGATGTACTCATGGGATCCGCTTACCCGTACGTACGCCTTCTCTCTGAGCTATACCTGTTGGATGTGGGAGTACTTGACCCTCTGTCCGAAGAACATAACGAGAACGAGATTAGAGACCGAGCCGCTGGCTCCTCGGCCGCTGCTTTTTGGTTGTCTTACAAGATGGGTGATGTTGTGGGAAGTTTGGTAAGATGCCGACCAGAAAACTATTTCCTTTTCAAGCTGATCGAAGCGAGCATGTTGGTCAGACAGACTGACTTCGACAAGTACATAGAACCGGCTGCTGATATCAAGTGGCGGTACGACGCGTACAAAGATCGGATCGAGCTATCTTCGGAGTTAGTCGCCCAGAACGGTGTGCCTATGATAAGAGTGGATGTTATCAACCGGTTGGAGCATGCCTTTCACAACGTTACTGTGCGATGTGTCGCTTCAACTCCATCGGCGGACCTGGAGAACCATCTGCTAGCGATCGAAAAACTTGACCCAAATAATGGCGATTCTCTCGTTATGATAACTAACTTTCCTTTGTTGAACGATGTGGACCTAGATACGGTGACGCTTACGTGCTCAGTCGAGACCGGCATCTATGAGGGTTCTACCCCAACGAAGGTGGAATGGACTCCGGGTGTGACCTCATGAGCCGCACCGAACAACCCATTCCGGAGGAAAGACCGGGCACACGTACCTGGCGCTCGGCGGGTACCGAGGATCGGGCGGTCATCGCCCCGTGGCCACCATTCAAGAAGGGAGGGAAGTTCTATAGTGTGGGATAGGCGACCATGAGGTCACTTGGTTGGCTTCGAGAAGGGTTCAGTTTCGACAGCACGGAGAGGAGAGCTTGCCGGATCCCGGCTCATTCACGGTAGCTATCGAGGCCCGAGAGTACCCCACCATCAATCCGAGAATGCGGTCTCTGGTCTCACAATATCCTACTGATATTTGCACGGTAATTTGCACACCACATTATTCTGAGTCGTCCGGTGGCGGCTGGCGGAGGAGTTGGAGGACGGCGGGATGTTTGAGAGCATGCTCCCGGTCGACGAGAAGTGAGCTTGAGGGGAGTGTTCTGGCATTTCCACTTCTTTCGGCTTTCCATGAAGCGCACGCGGTACGAGCCACAGCGCGGGCACTTCACCCCTCCGTAGGGCCAGCGGATGTGCGTCAGGCAGTCGTGGCAGACCTGCTCTTTCGAGAAATGGACTATTGCTTCCTGTGGAGCGTCGTAGGTGTTGTCACGGCCATTGTTCTATCCTCCATCGTGCGGCTTGTGCAAGCGCCGCTGTTCTCATTAACTGCTCACAGACTATCAGATTATGGGAATCGCGTCAACCCCGCCCCAATCCTCTGGGTGATTGACTCCCAGTGACGCTACGCGGCAAGCTATGGTCACAACGTAAGTAAAGAGGGTGCGACTGATGGCTTGGAATCCAAGTACGATTGATGCGGTCTGGAGCAAGGGACGAGTGATTACAGGATACTCGCCCGCGACATGGAGGCACGACGACTACGGCGCGGTGATAAAGCACGGAGAATACGGAAACCGAGACTCTAAATACGGATGGGAGATTGATCACATTACACCCGTATCGAAAGGAGGGTCTGACCACATCAACAACCTGCGTCCGCTACAGTGGGAAAACAACGTCAATCGGGGTTCTGGGTAGACGGGCGACGAAATCTTATCACCTTCACAGGTGTTTCTTCGATTTCAAGCGGCTTGGCTTCGTGGTCGGGAGGGATTACCTGAACGACCTTCAGACCAACATGAGGAATGCCGGTGGATACATGCAACGCATGCAACGCATCTATGAGATGCGGCTGATCTTGATACAAAATCGGATTAACATACAACCCCATCCCCAACAGGTGCTAGTACAAGCGCCTGTTGCGATCCCACTTCGTCATTTCGAGTGGTGGGGTGCTGAGATCTAATCCTTGATCTACTTCATCTGACACACGGCTAACCGCCTTGGTGCGACAACGAGTCGAGCTCCTAGGTCACGTTCCAGCCACACCAACGGAAACGCAACGATGGACCACCGTACCTCGCCGCCGCCTCGTACTCAGGCAGAGAGTTCGCCGAACGAAGTAGCTGGATTATCGCATATATCGGTTCTGCTACGAGATTCTCGTGTCCAAACACCCCAACCCTCACGAGTGTTAGTGGAGCTGCACGCGGTGCCAACGAACGAGTCGTTTTCGGCGGCAACGCGCGGGCAACACGTTTTCCGTGCGGATCGCGATACGTGGATTCGTTTGCGTACGATCTGCTCCATCAGCTGGAGCCGGTGCAACCGGAGGACGTGCCTTTGTTGTTACGGCGGATTGCGGAGGCATTGGATCAGAATAGCGAGCGCGGCTAGTAGGGTCAAGCCGCCCGCACGGCGGGTAGTGCTAGTTTACTCTCAATTTTCTGCGCAGTCCGTCAGTCCCCCTCGACGACTCGAAAAGTACTGCCGCAGCTAATGCACTCGGCGTGCCCGTTTATGGGGGTAATTGAATGTCCGCCACTGCATCCGCGGTGTATATCAGGACAGGTGAAACTACCGCCCAGGCCCAGCGTCACCCGCTTGCGCCATCCACGGTCCACCGGGACTCTCTTCCCACATACTACGTTGTAGAACTTGTTGTGCTTGCCTCTAATGACTCCGCGCTCGATCAGGATAGTTTCGTTCATCTCCTCTTTCCTCCTGCCCGCTCCCCATAACAAAATGCGAGCGACCGAGGGGGCAACCTCGGCCGCTCGTTTGCGGTGCCCGTAGCTCAACAGGATGGAGCAATGTGTTGCCAACGCATAGGTCGTGGGTTCAAGGTCCCACCGGGCACGCTCGGGAACAATAAGCGGGAACGCTCGCCCGTGTCAACAGCTCGCGCGATGCTGCTTCCACGTCGGCGATTGCGGTGCCGCGCGGCCGGATTGCAGCGGAGCCGCCGCGCCGCTATACTTGCCACAAGCGGCAAGGCAGGCCCTGGCGCGGAGAGGCGAGGCGCGGCAGACATGGCAGATCAAGATCTAACCCCGCGTGAGATAGCAACCGCTCGGCAACTCGCAGACGACTTCGTACTCCGGCGCGGCCGCCCCAAGGCCGAAGCATGGGCGCGGCACGCGCTTGCCGTTGGCGGCGGTCCGTACTGGCAAGAGGTGCTCCGGCGGGTGCTTGCGTCGGTACCGAGGCGGGAGCGGCACGTCACGAAGGCCGGTATGCTGCGGCCGACCGGTCCGCGCGAGGAGCCGTTCATCCGAGGGCGTCCGCTGTCGTAAGCGAGAACGCTTGACATAGCCGCCTGCGCGTGCGACGTTGCGCCATGCAGCAATCGTGGATACCGGGGGCCGAGCTACCCCCTGAAATAGTAAAGCGCATGCAGGTTGGTTTAGCCCACAAGGCTACGTGCCCGATGTGCCTCGCCAGCCCGATAAAGATGGACGTACATAATCGGATACACGCCTTACCCGTTCCTCCTGTTCCGTATGGGCGACTCGGATGTCGACACACCCGTCGTCCGAGTCAGCTGTCCCGAGTGCGGCGGGATTCAGTTGTTCGTCGCGGACAAACTCCTCGTACGTTTTACCGTACAATAGCAGGTAGCCTTCGCGCCACCTTCTCTCCGCCCATTCCTTGAAGTTTACCGGATTGATGGACGGGTTAGACATGGGACGTACCGTGCTCATACCGTCTGCTATCATAGCGGGAGCCGGTTTGTCAACACTATGTTGGGCGATAGGGTTGGCCCCGGGCTCCGCTGTTCCAGCGGGATCGCTCGGCGGTATACTCGCGCGCATGGAAGCGAACGAGAAAGAGGCGCTGGGCGCATTGCGCAAAACGTGCACCATGGCGGTACAGGATCATCAATGGTTCGGAGATATTCCCGGCCTCATGCCGGAGCTTGAGGCAGTGCTACATGCTGCCGGCGGGCCGCGTGAGGGCGTGCACGGGAAACGAAACGCGATCGCGTTTCACGCGAGTTGGCGCGAGCTGCGCAATTCCTGCGGTACCCAGCTTCGCAAGCTCGGCCCTGATCATCCCTTGAGCGGCCACTTGAAAACGATTCTCAGCCTTACGGACTTATCACTTGAGGCCCGCAGGGCGCACTGCGATCGCTACTTCTAGCGGCATGCGCGCCAGGGTTGGCGCGGCTCCGCTTGCAAGCGGGAACGCTCGGCGGTATGCTCCGGCAGTGGCTAGACCAGCTTACATTGAGATGCAACCTTTTGATAACTTCCGGCACACTACGTATTGGTGTCGCAAGTGCGCCGAGCGTAGAGGCCTTCACAGAACGGCAAGCGGCCAGAGCGGCCACCACCGCGTTCTTTCCCCAGGGCAGCCTATCGGTCGTAGTTGCGCTGGATGCGGTGCCGATCTCATATTCGACCCTGACGCATAGCGCTGGCCGGGCCGAGTGCCCGCCGGTCGCCCCATTGTAAGATTGTATATAATTCCCAAAAATAGACTATGGGATAATTCTGGCAACTTCTTACCCTCTCAACTACCAGCTATCACTAAACATTTGAGGTCCATCGCCGGGCCCATGTGCAATCTGTGTAAAGCGAAGGACAGTTGGGCTACGTACGAATCATTGTGCGGATTGCCCTCCCTCGACCCCAGTCGAGCGCTTTCTCTCGAAAAAGGAGTCGCGGTCATTCTCGTCAGTTGCACAACATGCGGGAACACCCTCATTCTCCGGGCAGACTTTGCCCTCAAGGACCTCTGAAAAAAACTTGATAGGAAGAACTGTCACAACCAGTAATACGCACGGCCAACCTCCTTGGTGCGGCAACGAGTCGAACTCCTCCCGTTTGGTGACTCAAGTACTGAGCATGTGCGCTTGGTTACTCAAGTATATTATCACCCAAATTATCTTCCTTTCGACGTTCGATGCGCTGCCCGTACGCACCGCTACCGAGGCTTCGCCGATGTCCTCGCGGACACCCACGCACGGCTCGCGGTGGATCGTGGAGCGGCTACTCCTTCTCTCCAGATCTCCAGAGGTACTCTCACCTCCTATCATCTGCCAGTTAGCCTGGCGCTCTCGGCGCCGAAGTTCGCGTCCGGCGCTTGGTGGATGGCTCCGATACGGGCGCTGGTGTGCCGGCCTCGCCGGTCGCCACTTCGGCGCCTCACCCGACACTCGGCGGGTCCCCTGACGGCGGACCGAGCGGCGCATCAGCCGGAGCAGCGGGCGGCGCAACGGAGAGTGGCTGCCAAGCGGGCACAGAGGTGGCGGCCTCGCGGGTGGCCACTCCGGCGCCGGAGTCGGCACCTGGCGTGTATTCTGACGGCGGCCCGAGCGGCGTCTCAGCCAGGGCGGCGGCGTCCACAACCCGCGATTCTGTCCACAGCCGCCACCAATCCCCGCCGTGGCGCCACATTCCTGCGGCTGTCCGGCGACACGTCTGGCAACGCGACGGAGGACGCTGCTGCTATCGCGATCTGCTGTCCGGGCGCCGCTGCACCTCTTCCCATCTGCTGCAGACCGACCACCTGTTGCCAGTCGCCGAGGCGGCGCCCCGGACCTGTTCAACTTTAACTTACAACTACTCTGCTTTGCCCATCGCAGCTTGCGCCACGGCCATGGGTCGGCTGCGCCGCCGGAGCGCCCGATGTAGCGCCTCCTCCGCGCTGCTGGCGCGCCGGTCGACTCGGCTCGCCGACGGCTTGCAGGTGGACGTGGCCGGGCGGGACGCCCTTCCCATCTCCGCGCGCGGAGCGTGCGTCTTCGCCGCCGCATCATCAGACCCTGGCCGTGGTCTACCGTCTACGACCCTCCTGCTTCCGGCGATTCGGCACCCTCGCCAACGATCCGCTCTGCAGCACCGCTAGCTAGCGCACCGTCTATAATGGCCGTCAACCCATGCATCGTCCTGCGGGCATCGAGCTTGTCACACGCAGGTCGCGGCTCAATCTGCGGCTGCGCCTGATCGCGGCGTTCGCGGCCGGGGTGCTCGCAGTCGGCTGCGGGGCCTTCGTTGCCGATCCCGGCTACCGGGCAACGCAGTTGCCGGACGATGTCACCAAGCTCTTCGAGGTACAACAAGTGGTCGCGAATCCGGACGCCGACACGGTGTGGATCTTCGAGCAGGGCGGCCCTTCGCACGGTATCTCCAATGAGGTGCTCTTTTCCTTTCTGAGATACCGCGGCCACGAAGACATTCATCTCGTGCAGGCGCACCAGACGCTCACGCTCAATCCCCGCCTGGCCGCGCGGCATGCGCGACTGTCCCTTGCGAACCTGCAGGCGGAGGTCGACGTGAGCGTCGAAGTCCTGCGCCGCGTGATCGATCACTTCAAGGCGCAGGACAAGCGCGTCGTGGTGGTGGGATATTCCTACGGGTCGTTCCTGGTGGCGCGCTACCTGGCGCTGCACGGCCCGGATGGCGCTGACCGTTATCTGCTGATGGCCGGACGCCTGGACATGCCGACGGACTTCGTCGACGGAGCCCTGGCGGGGATGCTCTACCACTTTCCGAATACCGTAGCCGCGGAGCTGTCCGACCGGCGGCCGACCACCGACCAGGAGTCGATCGAGTTGCGCATTGCCGGCGCGACCTTTCACGACCGCTACACGGAACGGCTCAGCGACGCCGACCTGCGCAAGGCGATCTACGTGTACGCCACGGCGGACACCGTGGTCGGACGGCTCGCCGAACCCGAACTGCGATTCCTCCAGGACAACGAGGCCACCGTCATCCCCGGCGACGGCGCCAACCACTACAACCTGGCTCTGGACCAGGCGATTCTCGACCGGATCCACGACGCACTGCAGCAACAACCCTGACCCCGCCACGCCCCGCCCTGATCGTCCACCAGGGACCCATAGAGAGCCCCGAGAGCCCAGGTGCAGGACCGGTTGTCCGATCTGTACAAATCTGAGACACTAAGGGGACTACATGCCCCGAGTGGGCACTGGGAGGAGGAAGCGCAATGACAAGACTCGCTTCTATTCTGGGCGTCGCGACGGTCGCGACGCTGGTACTGCTATCCGGCTGCGAAACAGCCGTCACGACGGACTACGCAAAAGACCTGGAAGGCACCTGGACGGTTGAATTCATGCGGGATATGACTACTGACGCAGGAACAACGACTGCGGTAGCGGCAGAGATCACGAGAACTGGCACGAACAAGGGCACCGTGTCGCTCACAATAACTGATACGCCTGCCGTGCCCCCCGGGCCGGTAGAGGTGACGGGAAACATCGAAGTCACTGCCACCGTGATCACGGTCTCCGGTATTATGGTCAATCCTATGGCGGTTCTGGCTGCCCTTCCTGGGGGTGCCGAGCTTCTTACGCAGGACCAACCGCTCACGTATGAACGCTCGGATGACGGTAGCGAGCTCACAGTAGGCAATGCAACGCTTTTTACCGCTCTCCTGGGCAGGACGGAGATCACGCTCACCAAGGAGATGGCAAGCACCGCTAGTAGGTAGAGATTCGAGACGGCCGGGGCGGGGCCTAGTAGCGGAGCGTGGTCTGGATGAACACGTTGTCCTTGGCGTCGTCCCGGCGCAATATTCCCGTTTTGGTGCTGTCGGGGCCGTCGAGCGTGAACCACAGGTTTGCGCCGGCGGCCGCCGACCAGGTGTCGGTGATCGCGTAGCTCACCCGCGGCGCCAGGTGGAGGGCCGCCTCGTTGATGCCCCACACGCCGGTCGCTTCGACGCTGAGTTGTTCGCGCAGGAAGCTGGTCTGCAGGCGGCTGATCAGGTACCAGGCGGACGGCTCGTGCTGGAACAGTTCGCGGTCGTGCAGCGAGCCGATGATCGACTCCAGGAACGGGCTGTAATCGGATTCCCAGGCATCCTCGTCGAACAGCACCAGCCGGTGGATTACCCCGGCCGTGGCGAACAGTTGCTGCTGGCCGATCGCGAACGGGTGGTCCATCTGCAGCACCGAACGGATCTCCGGGTTCTTGACGTCGATGCGCGACCCGTCGAGGTTGTCCTGGTGGAACTTGGCGCCGACATCGGCGGAGATCACCCAGCCGTCGAGCCCCACGCTGGCGCCGAGGCCGATGTTGTGGGCGCGCCCGTAGGCGGGCACAATCGTGCCCTCGATCTCGTGCAGCACCCCGATCCGCTCGTCAAGGCCGCTCAAGTCGATATCGGGAATCTGATCGCGGAACCAGGAGTAGCTCACCTGTAGATCGGCCAGGAAGGTGGAGTAGGAGATCGCGCCGTGGATCGAGTGGGCGTACTCCGAGAACGGCTGCACTTCCGGGGTGCGAAGCGCCATGTCGATGTCCAGCAGGCCGAATTGGAAGTCGAGGTCGAATTCGTCCACGGTCACCCGGTAGGGGGCCAGGAATGGCACGTATACCAACTCGATACTGAGATCGTCGGTGGGATAGGCGGTTACGTGCAGCAGCGGGTCGGCGAGCGGCCCCTCGAACAGGTCGCCAAGCGCCGGCACCTCGAGGTTGACGTGATTGATCACGTCCAGCGGGCTCAGGAAATCGACCTTGCCCCAGTGCACGAACTTCTTGCCGATCTCGACATCGAAGGCGTCGAACCGCAGCGACACGTACGCCCGCCGGATCATGTCGTCGATGTCGCGTGCCGTCAGCGCACCGGGGGCCACCGAAAACCCCTCCTCGTCGTACTGCAGGTGCGCCACCACTTCCAGGAACGCCGACCAGAAGCCGGCCTCGTCGTCCGCGTGGAGCTGGGTCAGGGCGGTCAGCCGCACCCGTTCGTTGCTGTAGAACGACTCCTCCGCCACCCCGCCGTAGTGGTCGAGCCGCACGAACCCGCCCACCGCGACCTCCTGGGCGAACAGGACCGGGAGCGCCGCCAGAGCCCAGGCCAGCAGCGCCGCGATGCGTGTGCCGGGAAACCTCATCGCCACTTACCTCTGCCTCAGGTAGCGCTGGGTAAAGAACCGGTCCGGAATCTCGCCCGAGAACGCCAGCTCCTCGAGCACGATCTCCGACACGTGGCCGGTCTGATGGTTCAGCATCCGCACCCGTGACGGGAACGCGTAGCCGTCCGCCTCATGCTCCTCCTCCACGATCAGCTCCTTCAAGCGGTCGCCGGCCAGATCGTAGAACACGACCCGCTCGCGCATGAAGTTGTCCTTGCGGACGAAGTGCTCCTCGCGCGCATACCCGAATGTGCGCCGCAGCTCCTCGGTGCGCCCGCGCACCTCCACCACGTAGTAGGCATCGTCGTCCGACGGCAGCAGCGCATGCTCGTACTCGGTCTGGTCGCGGCTCACCAGGTCCCGGAACGTGAAGTCGCTGCCGAGAAAGAAGCCGCCGCCCGATGAGCCGAGGTCGACGCGCTTGATGCGGTCCATGGCGGGCAGGTAGATCCACATGCTGTCGTCGCCCTGCTCCACGTTGGAGTGCACCAACAGCGCCATGTCGCGCACGTTGGGCGGGTAGGTGAATACGAACAGCCGGTCTTCGCGCTCGGCGCCGCGCTGTTTCTGGTAGGAATCGGCGCGGATCACGCGCTGGTCGCCGCTGGGGGCGGTGATGGTCAGGGTGAGGGCGGCGCTCAGGTTGTCGAGTGCACCGCGGGCGTCGGCGCGCTCGACGATCTCGACCGCGTCCTGGGCCGCCAGCGGAGATGCCGCGGCCAATGCGGCCAGCAGCATCGCGGTAATGAGGATCATGCAACCTCCGTGCGGGCGAGCTGCCATCCGGCAATCAGCAGACTCATGACCAGAGCGCCGAGGATGGCTGCGGCGATCATTATACCGAAGTGCACGGCGCCGGAGAACGAAGACACCGCCAGCGACAGGAACGCCACCACCGAGGTGAGGAAACTCATGAACATCGGCACCCCGCAGCCGCGCACCACGGCGGCGGCCCGACCGACCAGGGCGGCGCGCGCCCCGGCGACCGGTGCCGGCGGGCCGGCGTGATGCAGCGCGTTCAGCACGTGGATCGTGTAGTCCACCGTCAGGCCCATGGTGATGGCCAGGGCGATCACCGTGTAGTCGTCGATGCGCACCCCGAAGGCGGGCGCCAGGCCGGTGACCGCGATCAGCACCGCCGCCGCCGGCACCAGGCTCAGCAGTGCCTGGCGCAGGTTGCGGAACACCGCCAGCACGGTCACGAAGATCAGCACCGCGCTCGCCGCCAGGGCGCTCAACCAGTTGCGGCGCAGCCGTTCACCGTGCGCGATCAGCTCGCGGGCCGGTCCGGCAATGGCCACCCGCCACTCCGCCGGCACCCGCTCCCGGATCGCCTCAACCGCCCGTTGCAGATCGCCGAGGGTGGCGAAGTCGCGGTAGCGCAGGATGCCGTGCAGCCACACCGCCGACAGGCTGCCGTCGGTCAGTGCCGCGTAGTCGGCCGGGCTCGCCGACGTGCTGTAGAACAGCAGGTATTGCGACACGATGCGCGCGAACCGCTCGGGATCGTCGCTCGCCGGCAGTTCCCGCGCGTCCGCCTCGCCGGCAGCGAAGTAGCGGTGGATGCGTTCCACCACCGACAGCAGCGAGTGCCGATGCCCCACCGCCGGCAGTTCGCCCAGGATCCGGTGCGCGGTGCGCAGGTGCTCCAGCGCCGCCGGGTGCAGGAAGGCGTCCGCCGTCCCGGCGTCGATATGCACCGCGAACGGCACCGTGCCCGCGAACGCCCGGTTGAAGATGGCCTCCGCCTGCACCATGGTCGACGCCGCCGGGAGCTGGTGCAACGGGTAGGGCTCCGGGGTCAGCCGGCCGATCTGCGGCGCGGCCACGGCCACCGGCAACGCCAGCAGCACCGTCGCCGCCACGCGATGGCGGGCCAGCGTGAGCAGCGCCCGCACCAGCAGGCGGTGGATGCGCCGCGCCACCGCCCCGGCGGCGGTGCGCTGCCGGGCCGCGCGCAGACGGCCCGCGGCCGGCATCCACCACAGCGCCAGCGCCAGGGCGGCCAGCGCGCCGGCGCTCACCGTCACCGCCACGAACCGGTGCACGGTGCTGCCCAGGCCGCCCAGGGCCAGGAACCCGATCACCGTGGTGACCGCGGTCAGTATCAGCGGCAGGCGCAGGTAGCCGCGCGCCGCGCGTCCCGAGCCGTCGCCGCGCCAGCCCAGGTGATAGCCCATGTGGATCGCGTAGTCGCTGAACAACCCGCCGGCAAACACCGGCGCCAGGATCAACAGCGGCGTACCGGCGCCGGCCAGCAGCACGAACAGCGCGCCGCCCGCGGCCGCCGCACTCACCGTCACCGCCAGCGCCACCAGCACGCCGCGCGCGCCGCCGAAGGTGAGCAGCAGAATCACCACGGTGGCGGCGCCGACCAGCGGCAGCAGCTTGCGCAGGTCACGCACCATCAACCGGCCGGTCAGCTCCACTACCGGCCGCACCCCGGTATAGTGCAGCGCAACACCGTACTGCTCCGCCAGCCTGCGCTGCAGTGCGTCGAGCCGCTGCACCAGCACCGTCGGCGCCAGCCGCGACCCCAACTCCAGGTAGAAGGCGGCGGCTTCGAAGTCGGCGCTCCAGTACGGGTGAATCTCCGGGAACCGTTCGTAGGCCGCGCGCAACTCCGCCGCCACCCGCTCGTCATGGCGTTCCAGCAGCGCCGCCGGCACGAACGGCCGCACCACGATGTCGAACTCGGTGGCCCGCACCACGGTGGCGCGCAGCGGCGACGAGTAGCCGCGCAACCCCTCCATGGCGCGCAAGAACGCGTCCACCTCCGCCAGGACGGCCAAGTTGTCCGCATCCAGCCCGTCGCCGGCGCGGTCGCCGAACTCCACCGCCACCGCCACCACGTTCTCGCCCTGCGACGGCAGCACGGCCTGATCGGACGGCCCGCCCGCCGGCGCCGCCACCGCCGCCGGCCGCCATAGTGCCGCCAGCAGCACCAGCAGCGCCGCCGCCACCGGCACCGCCGCCAGCACCACCCGCCGCCGGCCAGCGCTCATCGGTGTCCCAACATCGACCGGGGGCTGTGCGGCGCCATCAACCTGGGCAGTATCGAGTCGGCGCTCCAGAGTCATCCGTGGCGCATTTTGGACGGACATCCGAAGCCGCGCAATTCGCTATTCCAACGCTGCCGTCAAGGGAGTGCCGCACGGCATGGTAACGATCTGGTTGCTCCTGCCCCGGAATTTGACCCGCTTCGTCCGCAGCTCTTGATACGCCCGCCGATGCACTCTTCCGCCGTGCACGGCCACCTCAGTGGGCGCGATAGGTAGAGGTAGCGTAGTTTACTTCTGTTCAAACAGGTAGCGTCGCAACTCTCTGATTTCCGAAAGTACTTCTGTGTGGTTCGACTGCATCTTCGATTCGAGAGAGTCCATATCGGCTCGCAGGTCGCTGATGCTAGCGATCAGCCGTTTCTCTACTCGATCCAGATCGTTGTAGATGCGCGTCTCGATGCGCGTCATGTTTTCGTTTACCCGCGTCTCTACACGGCCTAGGGCATGGCTGGCCAAGATGAGTATCGACACGACTATGCCTGCCAGAGCTATCACCACCCCGCCATGGACCCACGCTGCGCCAAGCAGCTTCCGGAAGGATCCTCGGCGCCTTTGTTCCGTGCGGTCGAGTTCAGACACGCGGCTATCGCCGAGTCTCTGTTGATCGTTCACGACTTCTTCTCTAACTCTTGCAACTTATTGACGATCTCAGTCGATTCTGATCCGCTATAGTACTCCAGCTTTACCACAACTCCGAGGTGCTCTCCAGAGCCGACTTGGAATCCGAACAGTTCTGCTATCTCCTTGGTGGTAGCCGAACTGTCGCCAACTATGCAGGCGTTGGGGGCGCTGAGCTTCACGTGGGAATCCTTAAACCGGTCGGGAATGTCAGGCAGCGGTCCGTTTGTTGTGACGACCAGATAGCAATCCATTGCTTCGTTTGGTCAACCCTAGCCCGCCCGGTTAACACTTGTCAACCAATAACGCTTCTCAAACTTGTCAACTAATTGTTATTGCAGGACTTACGGGTGTATCAATCGTATCACTTGTATTAGTCCCGCTCCTTGTCAGCCGTACGTGGTGGTACCGGTAAGAGTACAGCGAGAGCATGGCGGCGTGCTTCTCAAGCTTTTTGAGGAGGCGTGAGTCAACCGCGTGTACCGCCTCATCGACATCCGTATCGACACGCTGTGCCGCTCGACGTATGACGTGTTCGCGGTGTCCAGGTCTGGCGAGCCCTGCACCACCACCTTCTCGATACCGCGCGTCGACGCGCGGTCGATCAGCTCCAGCACCGACAGTCAGTCGTTCTGGTCGGCCTTCGCCGCTTCGATCCGGTTGGCGATCCTGGCCCACTCGTTGTACAGGGACTCGGTAACCTCGCCGAACCCGGCGGGGAAGCTGCCCGCTTCGGTGTCGAGCGGAATCTCCTCAACCGCCGAGCCGGCACCATCCGAATCGGGCCTGAACAGCCACGCACCCACCTGGTCCGGAGTCAGCGCCACATCCGCGCCGGGAATCCCTTCGCGCCGCTCCTCCGACAACTCCGACAACCGAACGAGGTTGGCGAGCGCCTCCAGGATCCATTCGCTGTGCGTGGTCAACAGAACGCGGACTCCCGAATGCACCAGCCGCGCCAGTTCCCGTGCAAATGCAGTCTGCAACGCGGGATGCAGATGCGACTCCGGCTCTTCGATGATCAACAGGTCTCCGGGCTCCACAAGGTAGCGCAGATACAGCACCACCGGAGCCAGTTCCGACACCATCGAAGAGGTGCGCATCAACGGTACATCGGAATCCCACTTGGCCGGTCGATAGGCAAACGACGGATATCCGGTCTCGGATCGATTCAGGCGGACGGCGCCGGCCAGCAGATTCTGCTCCAATTCGTCCGCAAGTTTGCGCAAAGGAGTCCGCCGCGGCTGATTCATCCAGATCAGCCCATTCAGGAAGTCGGCAAGGACACCCGAGAGCAGCGGAACGCTCTCGGACGGACGCAGGCCGGCGGCAGTCGCACGCTGGATCAGGGCGCTGACCACCACCTGATGGCTATGCATCACCCCGGTGCGGTCGGACGGCAGGTAATACGCGCGGCGCGTCAGTGGCCGGGTCAGCGACTCGAACATGGCGTTGACCGCGGAGCTCAGCAGAAACGACGGATCCTCATCGTAGTAGCCGGGCAAGTCTGAATCCTCGGCGCTGAAACCGCTCACTTCGGGAAGCGTGTTGAACTGACCCGCTACCTCCACTCCCTTCGATCCGAAATCCACGCGGTATCGGGCTTGCTCCCTACCGCGCTCGTCCGGAAGGTGTACCGCGATGGTGGCGCGGTGGTCAGCACTTTCTCGGCGCACCAGATCTTTAGCCACATCGGTGCCGAAACAGCGGTTCACTTCCTGCTCCACGTATCGTCCGCTACCGGGGATTCGCTCCAACACGGAACGAAACGCACTCGCCAGATCATCCGGCAGCGGAGCCGACTCGTTCCTGCCAAGTTGTGCCCACCAATTAGCGATACTCTCGCGCAGGTCGTCCTGGTCCATCAGCGCTTCTGCCATGGTGATGTTGAAGCTGAACATGTGGCGAGCCCGGATCGGCTCGTGCGGCTTCTGAAAGCTTGGGCTGAAACACTGGTGCAACGCGTACACCAACATCGCCAGGTAGGACTTGCCGGTGTTGCTCGGACCTGCGAACACGGTAAGTGGACGCAGGTCAACGGCAGCGCGTCGTATCGGACCGAAATCGGCGACCTCGATCCGGTAGTTGCCGTTGCCGCCCGCGACAGCACCCGCGCCGTTCATGGACAACGCCGATTGGTGCCGTCCGTGCGAACGGTACGAGTCGTACGTTCGCCATACCGGAGGATGCGAAGCCAACCGCTATGCGGCGTCAGCGCGAGCGGGTTAGCCATCTGAGGGGCAAACTACCCTTAGCGGCGGCACGAGTCCAGAAACCGGCCGGCGGCGTCAATCAGTTCCCGGGTGATCGCTTCAGCGCCGTGCCCGGCGTCGTCCACGATCACGAACTCGGCGCGTGGCCAGGAGCGATGGAGCGTCCACGCGTTGACGATCGCGGGAAAGAGTCGTGTCATGCCGGGCTCCGCACGGGCTGTCACTTCTCCATGCGTCCTCTGACTATCGATTCCACCCGAAGGGGGAGGCCCGGTTCACGGGGGCCATGCCGACGCAACATTTCCGTTGACGTAAACAGAAATGTGTTTCATGATAGTCCGCGCAATGAGAAATCCATATGCTATGTTATCCCATTGAACTTGAAGAGGATGGTGGGACTGTACTTGTTAGGTCGCCAGATTTTCCGGAACTGACGACGTTTGGAGAAGATCGTGACGAGGCGTTGGGGCGTGCGGTCAATGCGCTGGAGGAAGCGGTTGCCGCACGCATCCACGACCGGAAAGACATTCCGATGCCCTCTCCGGGCGGAGAGGTTCAAATCCTACTGCCAACCCTTACTGCTGTCAAAGTGATTCTGTACCAGGGCATGAGGGATCAGAATATCGGTAAGGCCGAGTTGGCCAGACGCCTGGGTTGGCATCTGCCGCAAGTAGATCGTGTGCTGAATGTCAATCACCATTCGCGGCTTGATCAGATGGATGCCGCCTTGGGTGCTATCGGTCGACGCCTTGAAGTCACGTCAGTAGCTGCGTAGGCCTGTCCACCACCGAGGCCTCCTTCTGGGGAGCCAGCTCCTCCGCGAGGGACGCAACCGCCTCGCAAACGCGCTTGCGATCTTGATGTTCGCGTCATGGTAGCTGACTGTCAGCCTCAGGATTGGACGGAACATGATTCAACAGAAACACCTCGACCTGCTGCTCGATCTGGACACCGACAAGAACCTTCACAGCGGCGGCGCCCTGCTGGATCACCTGCGCGGGACCCATGATCTCCTTCATGCGTGGGGTAACGATCAGGCCGTCTGTATCGGCGGGTTGTTTCACAGCATCTACGGAACGCAAGCGTACCAGACACAATCCGCTTCCCTGGACGACCGTCAACGGATTCGTGCCGTGATCAGCGAGCGCGCCGAACGACTGGCCTTCCTCTTTTGCGTGTCGAACCGAGCGGGGTTCTTCGAAGCGCTCGACAAGCACGATGCGACGCTCTGGAATCGCGTCCATGAACAGACCATACCGGTTACCCAAGATGAGCTGCGCGACCTCATCGAAATGGAAATGGCCAATTTCGTGGAGTTCATGCCGAGACTGCCGTTCACGAAGGAGGAGCTCGCGGCATTCGAAGCCAGGGTCGAACGTACCAGTGACCTCATCACGCAACGCGCGTACGCTGCAGCCAAGGCCGCCAACGAGACGAAACGCCGCGGCAATTCGCACCCCGATCTCTGACCGAGCGCAATGCGCGTGGTTGCCAGCATGCCGAGGCGCGGTCGCCGCCGTTAGCGGATCCAGACGAGTTCATCACCTCTCACGTGTGCGGACACCCGGCACGCTGTCGGCGCTGTCGGCGACCCGTGTCTTCCCTGCTGCGACCGTGTGCATCCGTTGCCAAAGGGCGCGCGTTATTCCATGTTGGCCGTGTGGGACTGCCCCGCGAGGTGGAAGCAGGAGGGAGCCGGCCCGAGGCCGGTCGTTGTGGTTGAACTGATTCGGCAGCTCAGCGCGCCGCTGGCGCCGCGGTCCGTTGCCGGATGCCTGCCGCGGTTGCGGCGGATCGGCGGCGTGCGCGGCGTGCTGTTCGACGTATACGGCACGCTGCTGATCTCCGCGGCGGGGGATATTGGCTCGGGAGCCGCCTCGTGGCAGGCGAAGTGCGCCGCTATGACGGCGGCATTGGACGACGCCGGTGTAGCGGGCGCGGCGCCGGGCGCAGCCGCCATGGTGGCGGCGCTGGAGGCGGCCATCCGCGCCGAGCACACGGCCGCGCGGGCGCGCGGGGTGGCGTATCCGGAGGTCGATTTGCGCGAGTTGTGGCGGCGCCTGCTGCCCGGCGCCGGGACGGCGGCGGTGGAGCGCGCCGCGGTCAGCTACGAGTGCCGCACCAACCCGGTGTGGCCGATGCCGGGGGCGGCCGCCGTGGTGGCCGCGCTGCAGGCGCGCGGGCCGGTGGGCATTGTCTCCAACGCGCAGTTCTTCACGCCGCTGGTGCTGGCCGCGCTGCTGCCGGAGCTCCGCATCGACCCACGGCTGGTGGTGTGGTCGTTCGCGGAGCGGGAGGCGAAACCATCGCCGCGGCTGTTCGCGGCCGCCGCCGCGCGCATGGCCCGGCACTGCCGCCTGCAGCCTCGCGAGCTCGTGATGGTGGGCAACGACCTACGCAATGACCTGCTGGGCGCACGCGCGGCGGGTCTGCGCACCGCCCTGTTCGCCGGCGATGCCCGCTCCCTGCGCCTGCGCCGCGACGATCCGCGCTGTGCCGCCGTATGCCCCGACTTGGTGCTCACCGGTCTGTCGCAGTTGCCCCTCGCCCTGCGCCGCGACGGTCCGCGCCGGGATGCCGCGCGCCCCGGCCTGGTGCCCGCCCGTCTGGCGCAACGGCGCGCCGCCGTGCGCCGCGACGGCCCACGCGACCGCGGCCTGACCGACAGCCTGACGCCCGCCGGTCCGCCGCAACGGTCCGCCGCATCGCGCCGCGCCGTGGCGGCGGTTTTGGGGCGCTAGGGGCGCGGCCATGCGAGCGACCCGCGCCACCATCGACCTGGCCCGGCTGCGCGCGAACCTGGAGGCGGTGGGTACGCACCTGCGCGCCGTGCGGGGTGCCTCGCGGCCGCCGCCACGGATCTGCCTGGCGGTCAAGGCCAACGCATACGGTCACGGCGCCGTGCCGGTGGCGCGCGCCGCCCTGCAGGCGGGCGCAAGCGCCTTCGGGGTGGCCACCGTGGACGAGGGGGTGGCGCTGCGCGAGGCCGGCATCGACGCGCCGATCCTGCTGTTCAGCCTGCCGCTGCCGGAGGAGGCGCGCGCCATCGCCGCGGCCGGGCTCACGCCGCTGTGCGGCGACGCCGACCTGGCACGCGACCTGGCACGCGCCGCCACGGCGGTGGGGCGTACCATCGACGTGCACCTGAAGATCGACACCGGCATGGCGCGGGTCGGCTGCCGGCCCCAGGAGGCCGTCGCCATCGCGGAGCAGTTGCGCGGCCTGGCCGGACTGCGCCTCACCGGCCTGTGCACTCACTTCGCCCGCTCCAGCGAGGCCGATCAGGAGTTCTCGCGCGCGCAGCTCGCCGCCTTCCACGACGCCATCGCCGCCATCCCCGACCGCCACCTGCTGCTGCACCACGCCGCCAACTCGGGCGCCATCGTCGGATTGCCGGAATCGCACCTGGACATGGTGCGCCTGGGGGTGATCGCGTACGGCTACTATCCCGGCGGCGACCTGCCGCGCCCCGTCGCGGTGCAGCCGGTCATGGAGCTGGCGACGCGCCTGACCTACCTGAAGCGGGTGCCCGCCGGCACCGGCATCTCCTACGGCCACACCCATCGCACCACCGCCGCCACCGTGATCGCCACCCTGCCCGCCGGCTACGCGGACGGCTACCCGCGGCTCCTCTCCGGCCGCGCCGAAGTGCTCATCCGCGGGCGCCGCTACCCGGTGGTGGGCCGCATCTGCATGGACCAGTGCCTGGTCGACCTGGGGCCGCACCCCGACGCCGCCCGCTACGACCACGCGGTCCTGTTCGGCCCCGACCCCGCTGGCCCCGACGCCGTCGAACTCGCCGACCGCATCGGCACCATCCCCTACGAAATCACCAGCGCCATATCCGCCCGCGTCCCGCGCCTCTATCTGGACGACACCGGTCAAGAGGCGTCTCATGAGTCGCACCAGAGCGCAGAACGTGGTGGGAGATCGGTGTCCGGGAGACATTGATCAAGCCCGCTGTGTGCAGGTCACAGCGATCATTCTCACATACCAACTTGCCATTTTTACGAAGTTTCCGTAAAAATGTATCTATGAGCGGAGATATGGAGCCATCTACTACTTCAAGTGCGCTCCTGTCGTTCACCGCAGAGAACGTTCGTTCCTACTCGAACGAGGTCCACCTCTCAATGCTTGGAACGAGACTGGCCGAAGCGGACGCGGTCCGCGATCTGCCGGCCGCGGGAACCCGGACGCCGACGAGCGTGTTGCCGGTTGCCGGCGTGTTCGGCGCCAATGCGTCCGGGAAGTCCACCCTGCTGCGCGCCATGCACGACATGCGCACCTTCGTCCTCTCCTCGTTTCGCCAAGGAGGAGCGGAAGCCAAGATCACTCGCCATCGGTTTCTTCTCCATGGCCCCGACATGCGCCCTTCTCGCTTCCAGATCGAACTGATCCTGGACGGGGTGCGTTGGCAGTACGGGTTTGAGATTGATGACCGCCACGTCCTTGGCGAGTACGCCTACCACTATCCACGTGGGCGCCAAGCACTCGTATTCCGCCGAGAGCGCAACGCCCAGGCGATCAGCTTCGGTCCCGTGTTTCGTTCCTCAGGCAACGCACTCGCCCGGCTGGTCCCGGATAACGCGCTCCTGTTGTCAGTAGCGGGTGCCGCCAAAGACACCCTGATTGGACCGCTGTTTACCTGGTTCCGCAACAATCTCCGTTTGATGGAGTCCGGCAATCGGGACCTGCGCATCGCGCTCACGGCTGATCTCATCCGGTCGCCCTATGCGCGTGAAGGCGCACTCGCCCTGCTGCAAGCCGCCGACCTCGGTATCGCCGATGTCGAGCGGTTTCAACCGGAACTCGAGCCGGAAATGGTCGACCGCATCGCGCGCGCGCTCCGGATCCTGAACGAACCAGAGGATGACACTGACGCGAGCAACAAGTCATTCGTCTACAGCGAAGTAATTCGACTCCTTCACGTGGGCCGAGACGGTGCGGAAGCGATCGACGCGGGACTGGAGTCGCAAGGCACGCTGGTGTGGCTCGGCTTGGTGGGCCCGGTGCTTCAAGCCCTTCAAGACGGAACAGCCGTTCTGATTGACGAATTGGACGTGAGTCTTCACCCTCACTTGGCGCACGAACTCGTTTCCTTTTTCCAGGGCCGTGACACCAACCGACGTTGTGCCCAGCTCATATTCAACGCGCACGATACCAGCATCCTCGGAGACAGCGGCCAGCGCTTCCTCGGCCGCGACCAGATCTGGTTCACTGAGAAGGATATAGATGGTGGCACCACTCTCTATCCGCTGTCGGACTTCCGCCCGAAGGGTGATGAAGCCGTAGGGCGTCGATATCTGCAGGGACGCTACGGGGCCGTGCCGGTGTTGAATCCAGCCGGGTTCCGCAAGGCTGCGGATACTATCGGTTCGTGACTCGCCCATTAGCCGGGCACCCGCGCCGGCGCGGCATTCCGCGTGTACCGCGACACGTGATCCGCGTTCTCACGGAGGGCAAGATCACGGAACCGGACTATCTGACAAAGTGGGCGCGTCTCAACCGCCGCAACGTCCGCCTTGAGATCGGCGATAGCGGAATGACCCCGGACGCTCTCGTGCGCCGTGCGAAGGAGTACGTGAAGCGGAACCGTCGGACGAAACGTTCGGACCCGGAGTTCGACGAGATCTGGTGCGTATTCGACGCGGCATCAACGTCGCGGTCTCCAATCCATGCTTCGAACTCTGGCTGGTGCTGCATCGGGAAGAGCAGACTGCCTACATCGACCGCGGTGACATCCAACAGCGGTCGGACATACTTCAACTCACTGCCAACAAGCGGATTCTGCCCGTGGCAGAGCCTATCCTCGTCGATGCCGTTGACATGGCAAAGCAGCGCGCCAGAGCGCTCGACCGACGGCACGCCGATAATGGATCGCCGCCGCGCTCGAACCCCAGCACCGATGCATGGCGCCTTGTCGATCGGCTGCGGGCTGGGATGCAGGGCGGGCCGACCTAGCAGCCCGTCCTGCATGCAGGCTAGTTCTTGGACTTGTCGACCAGGCGCTCCTTGGCGATCCAGGGCATCATGGAGCGCAGCTTGGCGCCGACCTCCTCGAGCTGGTGGGCGGCGTGGTCGGAGCGCATGCGCAGGAACTCCTCGCGGCCGGCGCGGTTCTCGTCCATCCAGCTGCGCGCGAAGGTGCCTTCCTGGATCTCGGCCAGGATCTTCTTCATCTCGGCCTTGATGCGGTCGTCGATCAGGCGCGCGCCCGAGACGTAGTCGCCGTACTCGGCAGTGTCGGACACCGAGTAGCGCATCAACGACATGCCGCCCTCGTAGATCAGGTCGACGATCAGCTTGACCTCGTGGATGGTCTCGAAGTAGGCCATCTCCGGGGCGTAGCCGGCCTCCACCAGCGTCTCGTAGCCGGCCTGCATCAGATGGGTCAGGCCGCCGCACAGCACCGACTGCTCGCCGAACAGGTCGGTTTCGGTCTCCTCGCGGAAGTTGGTCTCGATCACCCCGGCGCGCGCACCGCCGATCGCCGAGGCGTACGCCAGGGCCAGGTTCTTGCCGCCGCCGGAGGCTTCATTGGCCACCGCCACCAGGCACGGCACGCCGTAGCCGAGTTCGTACTGGCGGCGCACCGTGTGGCCCGGCCCCTTGGGCGCGACCATGGTCACGTCCACGTCGGCGGCCGGCTTGATCAATCCGAAGTGGATGTTGAAGCCGTGGGCGAACATCAGGTTGTTGCCGGCCACCAGGCCCGGCTTGATGTCGCGCTCGTAGATCTCGGCCTGCAGATGGTCGGGCACCAGCATCATGATGGCGTCCGCCCAGGCGGCAGCGGCAGCCGTCTCCAGCACCGGTATGCCGGTCTCCTTTACCTTGGCCGCGCTGGCGCTGTCGGGACGCAGCCCCACCGCCACCTCCACGCCCGAGTCGCGCAGATTGTTGGCGTGCGCGAAACCCTGACTGCCGTATCCGATCACGGCCACTTTCTTGCCGGCGATCCACTGGCGCTCGATGTCATCCTCGTAATAGACCTGCATGATTCCTCCCGAATTTCGGAAGCCAAAGCATACCGGGAACGTCCGCCGCGTGCTATACTGACGCGGTGGGAGTGGACTTGAAGGTCACTGAACTACCGTCCGCGGCGATCATCGCTGCCCTCGACCGCATGGTGACCATGGTACAAGAGGAAGAAGATCCCGTTGAGCTCAAGGCATACCGCGCGCTGTTCAAGAAACACGTGCCCTTCAACCTGCGCGGCTACGTAACGGCGCACATGGTAAAGGAACTGGCCGGCGCCAGCGCCCGGCCGGACCGGAACGCGGATGCGCGGCGCGGAGACCAGCGCCGCCGGCCACGCCGGGCAGCCGCGCCGGCCGCCGCGGCTGCCGATACCGCCAGCGCCGCCGCCGAGCCACGCCGGGAACGCAGCGCCGAACTGCGCCGCCGGCCGCGCCGGGAAACCGCGCCGGCCGCCGCGGCTGCCGATGCCGCCAGCGCCGCCGGCGAAGCACGCCGGGAACGCAGCGCCGAGCAGCGCCGCCGGCCGCGCCGGGAAACCGAGCCGGCGCCCGAGGGCCTGAGCCGCCTGTTCGTCAGCATCGGGCGCAACCGGCGCGTCCTGCCCGACGATCTGGCCGAGCTGATCAGCGACTCGGTGACCGTGGAACGATCCGAACTGGGTGAAATCAGAGTCCTCGACAGCTACTCGTTCGTCGAGGTTCCGGAGGCGGTCGCGGAGGACACCATCGCCGCCCTGTCCGGAACCAGTTTCAAGGGGCGGCGGATCACGGTCGATTTCGCCCGCGCCAAGACCTGAGCACCCCGGTCCCGCCGCGTCCCGGCGACCCGCCGCCGCGTTGGCCGCCGGCGGGCAGCACCGAGGTGTGGCCGCAGGCCGACCTGCCGCGGCTGGCGCCGTTGCTGCAGCTTGCGCCGCGCGCGGAAACTGGAAATCGGCAGCGGCAACGGCAATTTCCTCGCCGCGCACAGCGCCGCCCGCGGCGACACCCTGGTGATCGGTACGGAACTGAAGCTGGAACGGTGCCGCAAGAGCGCCCGCAAGCTGGGCGCCGCCGGCGCCGGCAATGGCCTCATCATCCATGGCCGCGCCGAGCAGGTGATCGGCTGGCTGCCGCCGGGGAGCCTGGACGCGGTGCACATCTATTTTCCCGATCCGTGGCCGAAGCGGCGCCACCGCAAGCGGCGCTTGCTGGCGCGGCAGCGAGGTGGCGCAACTGACGCGCCTGCTGCGGCCCGGCGGCTGTCTCCATCTGGTCACCGATTTCTTCGACTACTACCTGCAGGCCGTCGTGCTGCTGCTGCTGCAGCCCGATCTGGAGGTGGACCGCGACCCCGCCCTGCTGCCGGCGGCGGCCAATCTGTCCCGCTACGGACCGCGTCTGGAGGCCCTCGGCAAGAGCATCCTGTGCGCCACCGCGCGCCGGCGCGATGCCGCGCACCGGACCCACGGCAGCGGTCATCGCTGCTAGCGGGTCAGCGGTTGCGGCGCTCCTCCGAGGACTGGCAGCCGATACACAGCAGCGCGTAGGGGATCGCCTCCAGGCGTTCGCGGGGAATGCGCGAGCCGCACTTCATGCACACGCCGTAGTGGCCGTTGGGAATGCGCGCCAACGCCGAATCGATCAGATTGAGACGGCGCATTTCCTGAACGCCGAGTGCCTCGAGCGTCTTGCGGTCGACATCCTCGGCGGCAACATCCACCAGATCCTTGGGATCCATATCTTCCCAAAGCTCGCGAAACTCCGCGTCTTCCTGGGCCAGATGTGTCAGGATGTCCTTCTTCAGTGCGGTCAACCGCTGCCGCATAGATTCGGTGAACGCTTTGTCCAAGCCAGTCGACTCCCTACCAGAGCGGTGCCCCGACGCCGGCCGAGCCGGTGTGGGCGGGGCTGCGCATGTATGGGTGAATTATCGACCCCTTGTCAAGCTCCGTGAGTGCTTTGATGCTTTGTGAGCTTTGTATTGCAAGGCGTTTGGTTGACAAAACCGCCTAGCGGAGAAATCATTGCCACTGAAAGGAGTTTTCTTGGCCAAAGAAGAGGCAATCGAGATTCAGGGCACGGTCAGAGAATCGTTACCCAATACCATGTTCCGGGTCGAGCTGCAGAACGGGCACCGGGTGCTTGCTCACCTGTCCGGAAAGATGCGCCGCCACTACATTCGCATCGTGCCCGGCGATCGGGTTCGGGTAGCTCTGTCCCCTTACGATCTCACCCGAGGTCGCATCATCTACCGCGAACATTGACGGTCGGGATGGGCCGCTAGCGACGCCGCAAGGCGACGCTAGCGGGGCGCTGACGGTGCCGAGTCGGCGAACCGCGGCGCAGTGTGTCCGCGGGCCGGGCTCCTCGGCGCACGGTGCGACCTTCCCCAGGGGGCGCTGATGTCCACTTCGGCGCTCGCCAGCGTCGGCCTGGTCACGCTCTGGGTCTGCCGACCAACGGTCAGCGCCGGGTCCAGTCCGGCTGGCATCAATACCCGCCCGCGCCGCTGTCCGGCGGCAATGCCGGGGCGGCCGCCTGCTGTTCCCGCAACCGTTCCAGGAGGTCCGATTCGGCCCCGCCGACGAGCGTCCGTCCGGCGCGGGCGCCGGTTCCGGCCGCCCGCCGTGCATCCTGCGCAGCGCCAGCTCGAGGTTGATTCGGGCATCCGCCGACTGTGGGCCGAGCATCAGCGCGTCGCGGAAGTGCAGCGCCGCCTCCCGATAGCGGCCCGCCCGGTAGTGGGCATGGCCGAGGTTGAACGCCCACCCGGCGGCGCAGTTCCGGCGGCGCGTCATCGGCCACGCGCTGCAACAGCGCCAGCCCCGCATCGCTATCTCCCAGAGCCAGATAGGCGTTCGCCAGGTTGTAGGCCACAAACGGCGACCCGGCGTGCGTCGCGCCGCGGTAGTGGCGCATCGCGCGTACCAGGTCGCCGCGCGCAAAATCGTAGTTGCCCTCCAGGACGGCCACCGGCGGCTGCCGCCCGCCGGCGGCCAGCAGCACCAGCGCCAGCACCAGCGCCGGCGCTGTGCTCAGAACGTAGCGCGCCATCGTACCGCTCGGACCGCCGCGCACCCGGCCAGCGCCAGCAACGCGATCAGCGCCAGGACCGCGTAACGCGGCCGGCGAGCCGTATTGCGGGGCGCCGCGTGGCCGCGCCGCCATGCCTCCAGGTAAGCGCCCGCCGCGGCCATGGTGTCAGGCAGCAGCGGGTCCGCGATCACCCCGCCGCTGAGCCGCGCGATCTCCCGCATCGCGCGCTCGTCGCGCGCCGACTGTTCGCCAGTCGCCGGGGACACCGCCGCGCCGGCTTGCCGGGCGGGCCGGGCGGGCCGGGCGGGCCCGGCTGCCGCGGCGCCGCCGGCCGGCACCGGCGCCCCCGCCGCCGTGCCCACCGGCACGGTCACGATCGCCACCCCGGCCCGCCCCGCCTGCCGCGCCACCGGCAGCGGCTCACCGGCGCTGCTCTCGCCATCCGACACCAATACCACGGTGCGCACCGCGCCCGCCCTGCCCGGCAACTCGAAGGCCGCGTAACGCAACGCCGCGGCGAGTTGCGATGCGCCGAGTGCCGGCGCCTGGTCGTGCAGCGCGGCCAGGAGCTGCCGCAACGCGTAGCGATCGTCGGTGAACGGCATCAGCAGATGGCTGGTGTCGCTGAATCCCACCACCGCAACCGTGGCGCCGGGCAGCGCCTCGACCAGCTCGCCGGCGGCCGCCAGCCCGTGCCGCAGACGGCTCGGCGCCACGTCCGTAACCGCCATGCTGCGCGACAGGTCGACCAGGAGCACCACCTCGCCGCCGCTCGGCTCCTGTTCCGGCCAGCCCACGCCCCAGCGCACGTCGGCGGCGCCCAGGATCACAGCGGCCACCGCCACACAGGTCAGCACGCCATCGGCGCCGCGCTTGCAGCGCAGCACCGCGGCCGGCGCAGGACCGGCCGCCGGCAGCGACGCCACGCGGCCCAGGGCATGCAGGTCGCGCCGGGCGCGGCGCGCGGCATACGCCAGCACGGCGGCCAGCGGCGCCAGCACGGCAAGCAGCAGCAGCACCCACGGCTGCTCAACGGTGATCGCACCGGACAGGTTCAGCATCCGCGCATGGCCCCTCAGAACAGCTCCGCGAGCACCACGCGGCGCAGCGCCACGTCGAGCAACAGCACGCACAGCGCCGCCAGCAGCACCGCGCGGTGGCGCGGCCGGCGCGATACCCGCACCCCGGTATGCCGATCGAGTCGTTCCAGCGCGTCGATCTCGCGGAACACCGCGGCCAGCGCCTCCGGTTCGGCCGCGGCGAAGAAGCGCCCGCCGGTGATCCGGGCCACCCGCTCCAGCAGGGCGGCATCGAACCGGCCGCGGTACCGGCCGCGCTGCGTCAGTCCGGTGCGCGGGTCGGTAATCTCCAGCACCGCGTCGCCGGCGCCGCCCATGCCGACGGTATAGATGCGCACGCCGTGCGCCGCAGCCAGCGCCGCGGCGTCCTCCGGCGTCAGCTCGCCGGCGTTGTGGTCGCCATCGGTGAGCAGCACGATCACCCGGCCCGGCGCGGCGCTGTCCGGCAGGTGCAGGAGGGCCACCGCGATACCCATGCCGATGGCGGTGGCGTCGCCCAGCGACATGACCGCGGCGCCGTCGAGGGCAGCGTGCAGGGCTGCCCGGTCGAGCGTCTTGGGGACCCGCAGCACGGCGCGCTCGCTGAAGCTCACCATGCCGATGGCGTCGTTGCCGCGGCCGGCGACGAAGCCGCGAATTACCCTGACGGCGGCGGCCAGGCGGCTGTCTTCGCCCAGGTCGCGCGCCGCCATGCTCGGCGACTCGTCGAGCACGATCATCAGGTCGAGTCCCGCGGTCAGGAACACCTCCTCCTGGCGCACCCGCGCCGGGCCGGCAGCGGCGACGATCAGCAGCGCGGCGGCCAGCCAGAACGGGGCGCGGGCCGCGACGGCGAGCGCGCCCGGCATGCCGCGGTACACGAACGGGGTGCCGGCCCACCGCTGCAGCGGCGCACGCAGCACGCCGCCGCGCCCCGGACGGAAGTGGACCAGGTAGACGGCCGGCGGCACCAGCAGCAGCACGCCCAGCAGCAGCGGCTGCTCAAAGCTCCACATCGGTTCCTCCCCGCCGGCGTGCGGCGCGCTCCTCCAGGATCGCGTCGATTGCCCGCGCCAGCGTGACCAGCTGCCGTGCCGCGTCCCGCATCTCCACGGCGCCGGCGCCGCGGCCGGCGAACTTCACCCGATCGGCGGTGTCCAGAATCGCCGCCAGGTCCGCGCCCAGCCCGTGCGGCAACCCCTGTTCCGGGAGTGCCGCGCGCAGCTCGCCGACCGTCAGGGCGTGCGCCGGCAGCGCCAGCCGCTCGGCAAGGTAGCCGCGCGCCAGGTGCGACAGGCGGGCATAGAACGACACCGCATCGGGCGGTGCCGCGGATGCGGATGCGGAGGATGCGGAGGATGCGGCGGATGCTGGGGATGCGGCCGATGCGGCCGATGCGGCCGATGCGCCGGTGGCGGCGGTCTGCAGTTGCTGCACCCCGCGTTCCAGTAGCAGGCGCGGCCGGGTGCGGGCGCGCCGTGCGCGCACCCGGCCGCCGGCACCGGCCAGCAGCAAGCCGCCGCTGACCAGGAGGTAGGGCACGACCAGCACCGCCAGCGCGCCGCCGATCAGGAGCGCCGCGCTGCCGGGCACCGCCATCTGCGCGGCCGGCGGGCGCAGGGCGGGCGGCGCATCGCCGTAGCGCGGCAGCACGGAGACGGTGAGAAAGCCGACGCCGGTCAACTGGAACGGGCCCACGTCGATCGGCGGCAGCTCGCCAACGCCGGGCCGGTAGCTGGTGAACAGGACACGCACTTCCCAGCTCCCGTCGGTGCGCGGCAGCACGTCCACGCCGTGCACCGACAACCACTCGCCGGCTGCGACGGCGCCGGGCGCGCTGAGCTGCGCGGCGCCGCGCACCACGATGCGCGCCAACACCCGGTCGCCGACGCCGAACTGCGCCGGCTCGAACCGCACCTCCTGCCCCCGCTCCGGTTCGGCAAACTCATCCGGTGCGGCCGGGTCCGCCGCCGCGCCGGCGGCGCCGTTCACCTGGGCAACCGCCGGCGCCACCGCGCACCACGGTGCAGCGCTCAGGATCAGCCACGCCGCGAGCCGGGCGGGCGCGGCCCGTGGGCGCCGCCGGCCGGCATCTCGCCGACCGCACCGGGCCGCGCGGAGCCGGCGCCAAGCCCTCGGCGCTGATAGCCGAACGCCGGACAGCCGCCCTGCTCCCCGGCACCTCCGCGAGCGGAGCCGCACGCCGGCGCCGCTACGGGTCAGCACGGCGACACCCGCAGCCGGAGGGTGCGTAGCGCACGCCGGGCCGAGCGCCCCGGCACCTTGCGCACGGCGACCGTGGCCGCGGCCGCACCGGCGGTCCCGGCGCACGGCACCAGGCACCCGGCGCCACCTCCAGCGGAGTCGCACACCGGCGCCGCTACGGGTCAGCACGGCGACACCCGCCGCCAGAGGGGTCGTGGCGCCGTGGCGCAGCGCGGCGCCCACGGACGTCAGCACGGTGTGCCGCGCCGACTGCGCCCGCGGCGACGGAAGAACGCCGCCAGGGCGGCGCCGGGATCCTCGCCAGTGGCAATCTCCAGCAAATCGACGCGCTGGCGGCGGCAGCCGGCGCGGATGTCGCGGAAGTGTTCCTCCCAGTAGGCGCGATAGGCGGCGCGGAAGCGGCGCGACCGGCCGGCGGCGTAGGTCACCCGCCCGGTTTCCGGATCCTGCAGTTGCACTCCGCCAACCGCCGGGAACTCGCCGTCGCCGGCGGCGCCGACGCGCACCGCGACCACCTCATGGCGGCGGCGCAGCACCGCGAGCTGCGGCCAGAAGCCGGTGGTCTTGAAGTCGGACACCAGCACGCAGGTGGCGCGCCGATGCAGCAGACCCGCCACGCCGCGCAGGGCGAGGGCGAGATCGGAACCGCGCCCGCGCGGTTCGATGGCCAGCACGTCGCCAACGATGCGCAGCGGGTGGCCGCGCCCGCGCCGCGCCGGCAGCCAGCGTTCGCGGCGGTCGGAAAACAGGTAGGCGCTCACCGACTCGCCGGCGCGCTGCACGGCGTGGGCGAGAATGGCAACCACCCAGGCGGCCAGTTCGCGCCGCGCGCCGTCTCCGCCCAGCAGCGACCGGGAAACGTCCACCACCAGCACCAGGTTCAGCTCGCGCTCCTCGCGAAACACCTTGGTGAACGCGCTGCCCATGCGCGAGGTCACGTTCCAGTCGATCAACCGCGCATCGTCGCCGACCGCGTACTCGCGCACCTGGTCGAACTCCATGCCCTGGCCGCGGAACGCGCTGCGCTGCCCGCCGGCCTGCAAACTGGCCACCGTTTGCCGGGCGAGCAGTTCCAGCAAGCGCGCCTGCGCGGCGATCGGCCGCTGCAGCACCCGCCCCCGTTGCGCAGCGCCGCCCGGACCCGCCGCCGGCGCGCTGCCGTCCGTGGCGGTTCCGCTCATGGCGCGCACCAGCGGCGTACCGCCGGCCCCGCCAGCCGTGCCGGACCGGGGTGGCGGACGCCGTGGCGGGTCGCTCCACCGGTGCCGAGCGCCACGAGTCTACGGCACCTCCACATGAGCCAACAGCGCCTCGATCACCGGTTCGGCGGTCATTCCCTCCGACTCGCCCTCATAGCTCATCACCAGGCGATGCCGCAGCACGTCGGGCGCCACCGCCTTGACATCGTCGGGAATGGCGAACGAGCGGCCGGCGAACAGAGCGGCGATCTTCGCGCACCGGTACAGGCAGA
This sequence comes from Spirochaetia bacterium, assembly GCA_965262935.1. GTDB lineage: Bacteria > Spirochaetota > Spirochaetia > SZUA-6 > Bin103 > Bin103. Next base: position 6,963,447 of record OZ253572.1, read on the forward strand.
TCGACGCGCGCGGCGACGCGCCATGCTCGATGAAGCTCAGGTAGTCGGGTTGCGCACCCGCGGCGCCGCCAGCCGGGCGCGTGGCGCGCATCAGCGTCACGATGTACTCCTCGATGCGGCGGTCGAGCCGGATGCGCGCCGCGCCCGCACGCAGGTCAGCGATGGCGGCGCGGCCGAGCAGCGGGCGCAGCGCCACCGGCTGCTCGTCGCCGACCAGGCGCAGCACTTCCAGCTCCTCCTCGTAGGCGGGGTACGGGACGCGCAGCTTGAGCAGAAACCGGTCGAGTTGCGCCTCCGGCAGCGGATAGGTGCCCTGCTGCTCGATCGGATTCTGCGTCGCCAGCACCAGGAACGGTTCCTCCAGCGCGTAGGTCTCGTTGCCGAGCGTGACCTGACGCTCCTCCATCGCCTCCAGCAGCGCGGACTGCACCTTGGCCGGCGCCCGGTTGATCTCGTCGGCAAGCACCACGTGCGCGAAGATCGGACCCTTGCGCGCCACGAACTCGCCGCTCTGGGGGCGAAACACCATGGTGCCGGTCACGTCGGCGGGGAGCAGATCGGGCGTGAACTGCAGGCGCCGGAAACTCACGCCCGCGACCTCGGCGAGCGCCTTTACCGCGCGCGTCTTGGCCAGCCCCGGCATCCCTTCCAGCAGCACATGCCCGCCGGCGAGCAGCGCCATCATCATTCCCCGCACCATCGCGTGCTGGCCGACGATGCGCTTGCCCACCTCGGCGAAGCAGGCGTCGAGCAGGCGCCGCTGCTCGGCTGCCTGTTCGGCTGCCTGTTCGTCGGCCGCGGGCGCCGCCGCCTGCTCAACTCCGGTAGTCGGCATTTTCGCGGACATACTCGTAGCCGAGATCGGCGGCCAGCGCGCGCACGGTGTGCGGTGCCCGCTGCGGCGCCCGCTCGGCCGCCGCCCCGGGATCCGCCGCGCCGGCGATTCGGATGCCGATGCGCACCACCCGGTCGTGCGGAGGAAAGCCGCCGCTGGAGTCGCAGCGGCAGGACGCCAGGTAGTCGCTCAAGTCGCGCTCCAGCGCCGGCCCCAGGGTGAATACGCCGCCGGCGAACACCTGCCGGTCGCCGAGCGAGATGGTCAGGTCGCGCGCGCCGAGATGACGCAGATCGGGCCGGCTGCCCAGGTAGTCGCCAACGGCGCCGGCGATGCGCCCCACGTTGGGGTCGTTGCCGTACACCGCGGTCTTCACCAGCGGTCCGTTGCCGACCGCCTTGGCCACCGCCAGCGCGTCCGCCTCCGCCAGATGCGAGGTCACCGCTATCTCCATGACGTGGCGGGTGCCTTCGCCGTTGCGCACGATGTCGCCGGCCAGCGCCGTGCACACCTGCCGCACGGCGGCGCCCAGGCCGGCCACGCGCGGCGCCCCCGGCGCCCGCTCCGCGCTGCTGAGCAACACCGCCATGTCGCTGGTGCTCTGGTCGCCATCCACGGTGATGGCGTTGAACGACGACCGCGCGGCGCGCTGCAACTCCTCCTGCAGTTCGGCCGCCGTGGCCGGCGCATCGGTGACAATGAACGCCAGCATGGTGCCCATGTCCGGCTCGATCATGCCGGCGCCCTTGGCGATGCCCAGCACGCGGTGGCCGCAGGCGGTCGTGGCGCTGCGCAGCTTGGCGTAGGCGTCGGTGGTCATGATCGCCTCGGCCGCGGCCAGCGCGGACGTGGTGCCGAGGTTGGCGGCCAGCGCCGGGGCGGCGGCGGCCAGGGCGGCAACCGGCAGCTGCCAGCCGATCACGCCGGTGGACGCCGGCAGCAGCTCCGCAGCCGGCACGCCGAGCGCATCGCCGACGCTCGCCAGCACGCTGCGCGCAGCCGCCTCGCCGCCGGCGGCGCACACGTTGGCCACCTTGTTGTTGATCACCAGGCCTCGTACCGGCTGCCCGCGCTGGCCGCGCACGATCTCCACCGGCGCCCCGGTAACGCGATTGCGGGTCAGCACCGCGGCCCAGGCGCGGCTCGCGGCGGGCGCCAGGATGGCGGTCAGCTTGATCGGCAGCGGTTGCGCCGCGGCGCCCAGCTCCGCCGGGATGAACTCGGTGGCGGTGACGGCGAACCGGAAGCCGCGCGGAACCAGCGCGCGTTCCTGCAGCGCCGCCCGGTAGGCGCTCGCGGTGTCGTAGACTTCAGACGTGGTACCCACCCGTGGACTTATAGTACACCGCCCCGCGCGACGACAACTCCCTGCGATTAGTTCGGGGTTCACAAACGCAGCCACCGACTCTCGATCTCACGCATCAGCAAGTCACCGTCGGTTTCAGACGAAGCGGTCACGCCCCTGATGCAGATAGGAGTGCGAAGGCTTGGCGGGGCGGCGGCTCTCGGCTTGACGAACTAGGCAGATGACTTCGATCGCACTTACGCATTCCGCTATTGTAGACATACGCGTCCGCTCCACGGAAATGGTGACTCATCAATGCTCAAGACGATTCTACGCCGACAATTTTCGATGCCTCTCCAATCTTCGAACTTCAAGCTCGGACGAGTCCAACGTGCTTCTCGGCGCGAACGGCACCGGCAAGTCCATCCGTTTTGGACAGTCCTCCGGAAGATTCAGGATCTCGTGGCACGCGGACGGTCGGAGTCGACGAAGTATTCCCGGCGCGTGACCTTACCCTAGAGTCAAGATATCGAAACGAGCCAACGTTTTGAACTTGAAACATGTATCGATGAGCCAATCCTACCGTATAAGTACGGCTTGACCGTAGAGCATGACTCATTATCCGAGCGTCGAGATGCGGATCACCGAAGGAGACCCTCGAGCATGACGGCACGACCCATCTTCGAATTCGCAGGAACGGTTTTGCTCAATTGTACCATGAACGACTACGCTGCCAGGTTCCCGAGTACTTTCCCGTTCGATTGGACTCTGTCCGGAATCGGGATCCTCTGAATGAACGACCCCGACAACCAAAAGCTCACACAGTTCAAGAAGGACATAAAGCGAATTATGTCATCGTCGGCTCATGTCCTCCTTTGATTAGGCCGGAAGCTAGATCGTCAGAAGACGAATTCCTCGATCCACTGATGGAGAACTTCGCTCGGTTGGTATCGTCCTCGCTATTCGCAGGAGAACATGGGTTCTATCGGACGTCTGTTCGATGCACTCCGCGAACTCTCTTCCCAACTTCGACTCCATAAGGCTTCGGGAATCTGGCGAAAACTCACGTGCGCTAAAGGTAGTTTTCCTGCAATCCGCTCTCAACATCGCGGTCGATTACGGGCTGGATCAGCTGTCGGATCGGGCAGTGCAAGCCCTTATAGCGTTGTACAGCCTTACCCATCTTACGGATGACCGTCGGGTTTCCAGCTGTTCGTTGACGAACCTGACAACTACCTCTCCTTGAGGGAGATTCAACCGTGGTTATCGCATGTAATTGAAAAGTGTGGCGAGTCATTAGATCAGGTTGTCGTTATCTTCCCACCATCCAACCACGATTGACTACATGGCCGGCGCTCACGGGCGATGAGTTCTCTCGCGACGGGGACGGACCGGCACGGGTAAGCGATGAATCAAAGATCCGAGAGCGGTGGTCTGTCGCTCGGAGAGCATCGCTCGCGGCTGGCAGGAATGAGCGCGAGTATCATTCTACTCTGTGAGGATCGGCGGACTGACACGTTCGTGCGACGGTTTCTGAAACATCGCAGGTTTCGCACGCACGACATCCACACCGTTCCTCTCCCTACGAAGGGCTCCGGTGAACAAAGGGTCCGAGAGCAGTTCCCGAAGGAGTTGCAGGGAATTCGTGGCAAAAAGCGGGCGGTCCTCCTGGTAGTCACGGATGCGGATGTGAATACCACGGCCAACCGGCAATCCCTATTGGATCGGGAGTGTGACACGCAAAAGGTACGCCGGAAACAGCCGACAGACCCGGTGGTTGTCGCTATTCTCAAAGAGAAACATCGAAACTTGGCTATGGCACCTGGAGACTCACAAAGCTGTTGATGAGACGTGCGACTACAAAATAGCGCATTTTCGCGGCTTGAAGACAACAAACATGCACGATCTCGCGGACGAATTATCTCGGATGTGTCAACGCGAGCAGCGGCTACTCCCAACCGCGCCTCCATCGTTGAGAGAGGCGTGTCTCGAATATCGGAATCTGACGCAATTCCTCGGCTGAGGACAAGCTCTTCACTCCTTCCACCGCCGCGCCGACGCTTAGTGGCAGCAAGCGATGTTGAGCCCGGAACTGGTGGCCGGCGCGGCCGCGATGGCGGGCGTGCTGGTCACGCTGATTGTGATGGCGGCGGTGCGCGCCGGCGGCGCGGGCGGCGGCGCAGTGCGCCGGCGGGTGGACCAGCTCGACCAACTGTCACGGCGGCTGATGCGCTTCGAGGAAGCGCTCACCGTGCCGCGTCAGCGCGGCGCCTACGGTGAGCGCCCTGCTGGAGGAGTTGCTGGCTACCTGGCTGCCGCGCTCCAGCTTCGCCACCCAGGTCACGCTGCCGGGCGGGGCGCGGGTCGATGCCATGGTCCGGCTCGGCCAGCGCAACGTCGCCATCGACGCCAAGTTCCCGTTCGAGGCCGTGGAGCAGGAGGCGCCCGGCGAGCCGCTCAGCAAGGCCGCCGCGCGCGCCGTCACCCGCCACGTCGCCGCGGTCGGCGACAAGTACGTGCTGCCGGACGCCGGCACCTACAACTTCGCCCTGCTGTATGTGCCGAGCGACGCCCTCTACCTGCGCTGCTTCGCCGGTCCGGGGGACGACCTCCTGCGCGCCGCCCTGCAGCGCCGCGTGGTTCCGGTGGGGCCGTCGGGCCTGTACCTCTACCTGCACACCGTCCGGCCACGCCCTGCGCGGCCTGCACCTGGCAGACTCCGCAACTGGAACTGGCCGACACCCTACAACGCGCCCGCGACGAGGTTACCGCGCTGCTCGACGCGGATACGCGCATGGAGAGCCAGCTGCTGCAACTGGGCCGCGGCCATGCCACCGCCCGCAACCGGCTGCGCAACCTCGCGGTCGCCCTGGAACGGCTCGCCGGCTCGCGCACCGACTAACCGCTTCCAACGCCGCTGCCGCCGCCCCGGGCAACGCCGAAGTGCCGCGATTGAACGCGGCGCCGGCCACCCACAACGCGGCATCCGGCAGGCGGCGGTGCAGGTCGTGGTGCTTGGCCACCGCGTTGCCCGGCTAGGGCACGGAGCGGAACGGCTCGCGTGCCACCGCTCCCTTCCGCACCTGCCAGTCGACACCATGCGGCGCGACTTGGCGCGCGCGGCAACAGCGGCTAAGCTGCGCCGATGGTGGTGCCTGAGGCGATCAACTGGGGCATTCTGGGGCCGGGCCGCATTGCCGGCCGGTTCGCCGCCGGCTTGCGCGACGCGGCCGGGGCGCGGCTGGTGGCGGTGGGCTCGCGCTCTGCCGAGCGCGCCGCGCAGTTCGCGGCCGAGCAGCGCACCGCCGGCAGCGAGGCGCCGCGCGCACATGCCGGCTACGAGGCGCTGGCGGCCGACCCGGACGTACATGCCATTTACGTTGCCACGCCGCATCCGCAGCACGCCGCCGCCTGCCGCTTGTGCCTGCAGGCGGGCAAGCACGTCCTGTGCGAGAAACCGCTCACCGTCAATGCCGCCGAAGCGCGCGCCGTTGCCGCCTGCGCCCGCGAGCACGGTGTGCTGCTGATGGAGGGCATGTGGACCCGGTTCATGCCGGCCACGGCGGCACTGCGCGCCCTGCTCGAAGCGGGGGAGATCGGAGAGCCGCACGTCGTGCACGCCGACATGGGGTTCGCCGCCACGCCCGATCCGGCCAGCCGCCTGTTCGCTCCCGACCTGGCCGGCGGCGCGTTGCTCGACGTGGGGGTCTACTGCGTAGCGTTCGCGTCGATGGTGCTCGGTACGCCGAACAGCGTCGCGGCCAGCGCCCACGTCGGCGCCACCGGCGTCGACGAGCGCACCGCGATATCGTTAAGTTACCCGAGCGGCGCGGTGGCCGCGCTGACCTGCTCGATCACCACCCGATTGCCGCATCCGGCCAGCGTGATCGGCAGCGACGGCTACGTGACCGTAGGCCCGCCGTTCTGGCACAGCGAGCGGCTCACCGTGTACCGCGGCGACGCGGCCCCGGATGAACGCAGCTACCCGATCGCGGGCAACGGCTTCAACTACGAGGCCGAGCACTTCATGGCGCTGATCCGGGCCGGCGCCCGGCAGTCGCCGGTGATGCCCGTTGCCGAGTCGATCGCCATCTGCGAGACCCTCGACGCGGTTCGGGACAGCATCGGCGTACGCTATCCATTCGAGGAGGAGCGGTCGGACCGCCGCCCGCCGAAAGAAGAGGCATGATCTACCAGAAAATCGACGGCATGGACAAACCGCTCGCGCGCGTGATTCAGGGCACCATCATGCTCAGCCGGGACCGGCTCGAGGAGTGCTTCGATCTCCTCGACGCCGTGTTCGAGCTGGGCGGAACCACCTTCGATACGGCGCACGGCTACGGCGGCGGCGATGCCGACCGGGTGCTGGGCCAGTGGATGGAGGCGCGCGGCAATCGCGACCGGGTGGTGATCGTCGGCAAGGGGTGTCATCACAACATCGACCGCCGGCGCGTAACACCGTATGACCTCGCTTCCGATTTGATGGATAGCCTGGCGCGCCTGCGCACCGACCACATCGACCTGTACCTGCTGCACCGCGATGACCCGAGTCTGCCGGTGGGGCCGATCATGGATGCCCTGGCCGACCACCAGCGGGCGGGGCGCATGCGCGCGTTCGGCGGTTCCAACTGGTCCCCGCGGCGCATTCAGGAGGCCAACGCCTACGCCGAACAGCACGGCCTGCCGGCGATGCGCGCCAGCAGCCCCAACTTCAGCCTGGCCGTGCAGCGCCAGGAGCCGTGGCCCGAGTGCATCTCGATCAGCGGCCCGGACGGCGCCCAGGACCGTGACTGGTACCGTCTCACCCGGATGCCGCTGCTGGTGTGGTCGAGTCTGGCCGGCGGGTTCTTCTCCGGCGCATTGCGGCGCGACAACCTGCACACCTTCACCGATTACCTGATGAAGTTGAGCGCCGACACCTACGGCACGGAAGCGAATTTCCGCCGCTACGACGCGGCCAGGGCGGTTGCCGACGCGCGCGGCGTCAGCGTGGCCCAGGTGGCGCTGGGCTACCTGTTCGGTAGCGGCTTGAACGTGTTTCCCCTGGTGGGGGCGCGCACCGCGCAGGAATTCGCCGCCAGCGCCGAGGCGGCGGAGCTGAATCTGGCTGCCGAAGAGATGGCGGCCCTGGAACTGGAGTCCGCGTAACGACACCTGGGGGTGGGTATGGATATGACTTCCGACGGATTGCAGGACAACGAGCGCGTAATGATCGACACCGGCAACGACCGGACAGCCGGCAACGGCCAGGCGCCGGCGAGCGAGTCGGGGGCGACCGTCGACCGCCCCAACGGCAGCAGCGCCGCGGCCACGCCAATGCCGGTGGAAGAGCTGAGCGAGTGGATCGAATCGTTCGAATACGTGCTCCGCAGCGGCGGCACCTCGCGCGCGCACTTCCTTCTGAACGAACTGGAGCGCTACGCCCACCAGCGCGGCATGGCGATGCCGTTCTCCGCCAACACCCCCTACGTGAACACGATCCCGCGCTCCCAGCAACCGGTGTTTCCCGGCCGCCGCGAGATCGAGCGGCGCATCAAGTCGATCATCCGCTGGAATGCAATGGCAATGGTAGTGCGCGCCAACAAGGCCTCCGACAACATCGGCGGCCACATCTCCTCGTTCGCTTCCGGCGCGACGCTGATCGAGGTCGCCCAGAACCACTTCCTGCGCGGTCCGGGAGCACCCGGCGGCGGCGACATCGTCTACTTCCAGGGCCACTCGGCGCCCGGCATGTACGCCCGCGCCTTTCTGGAGGGCCGTGTCTCGGAGCGGCAACTGGAAAACTTCCGCCGCGAACTGAGTCCCGGCGGCGGGCTCCCCTCCTATCCCCACCCGTGGCTGATGCCCGATTTCTGGTTCTCGCCATCGGTGTCGATGGGGCTGACGCCGATCATGTCGATCTACCAGGCGCGCTTCAACCGCTACCTGCACGACCGCCGCCTGCACGACACCTCGGCGCAGAAGGTGTGGGCGTTCCTGGGCGACGGCGAGATGGACGAACCGGAGTCGCTCGGCTCGATCACGCTCGCCGCGCGCGAGAAGCTGGACAACCTGATCTGGGTGATCAACTGCAACCTGCAGCGGCTCGACGGACCGGTGCGCGGCAACGGCAAGATCATCCAGGAACTGGAGGCGGCGTTCCGCGGCGCCGGTTGGAACGTGATCAAGGTGATCTGGGGCGAGGATTGGGACCCGCTGCTGGAGAATGATAACGACGGCGTCCTGGCGCGGCGCATGAACGAGACGGTGGACGGCCAGTACCAGAAGTACACGGTGGCCAGCGGCGACTATATTCGCCAGGACTTCTTCGGCGCCGATGCACGGCTGCTGGACATGGTCAGGAACCACTCCGACGAGCAGCTCCGCAAGCTCAGGCGCGGCGGCCACGACCCGGAAAAGGTGTACGCCGCCTACCAGGCCGCGGTGCAGCATCGCGGCGCCCCGACGGTGATACTGGCGCAGACCATCAAGGGCTACGGCCTCGGCGAGAGCGGCGAGGGCAAGAATATCACCCACCAGCAGAAGAAGCTCAACGAGGATGAGCTGGCCACCTTCCGCACCCGCTTCGGCATTCCGATCTCGGACGACCAGGTGGCCAAGGCGCCATTCTACCGGCCGCCCGAGGACAGCGAGGAGATGCAGTACCTGCACCAGCAGCGCCGCGCCCTCGGCGGCTACCTGCCGCACCGTGAGCCGGCGGCGCCGCCGCTGCCGGCGCTGCCGGCCGAGCTGTTCGAGGAGTTCTACGCCGGCACCGACGGGCGCGCGGTGTCGACCACCACGGTGTTCGTGCGCATCCTGTCCAAGCTGCTGCGCGACAAGGAGCTGGGCAAGCTGCTGGTGCCCATCGTGCCGGACGAGGCGCGCACTTTCGGCATGGAGACGCTGTTCCGCCAGGTGGGCATCTACAGCAGCCTGGGCCAGTTGTACGAGCCGGTGGACCGCGCGAACCTGCTCTACTACCGCGAGGCCACCGACGGCCAGGTGCTGGAAGAGGGCATCACCGAGGCGGGCTCGTTCTCCAGCTTCATCGCCGCCGGTACCGCCTACGCCACCCACGGCATCAACATCATTCCGTTCTACATCTTCTACTCGATGTTCGGCTTTCAGCGCGTCGGCGACCTGATCTGGGCGGCCGGGGACATGCGCGCCAAGGGGTTCTTCCTGGGCGGCACCGCCGGGCGCACCACCCTCAACGGCGAGGGGCTGCAGCACCAGGACGGCCACAGCCACGTCGCGGCACTGAGCATTCCCAACCTCAAGGCGTACGATCCCGCCTACGCCTACGAGCTGGCGGTGATCATCCGCGACGGCATCGACCGCATGTTCGTCAGGCAGGAGAGCCTGTTCTACTACCTGACGGTGATGAACGAGAACTACGCCATGCCGGCGATGCCGGAGGGAGCGGAGGAGGGGATCCTGCGCGGCATCTACCGGCTGGCCGGCGCGCGCGCCGCCGATGGCACGCCGCGCGCCCACCTGCTCGGCAGCGGCACCATCCTGAACGAGACGCTGGCCGCCGCGGAGCTGCTGCGCGATTACGGCGTGGTGGCCGACGTGTGGAGCGTGACCAGCTACAAGGAGCTGTACAACGACATCAACGACGTGGAGCGGTGGAACACGCTGCACCCGGGCGAGTGCCGGCAGAGCTACCTGCAACAGGCGTTCGCCGGTGAGCGCGGCGTGTGCGTGGCGGCGTCCGACTACCTGAAGATCCTGCCGCGTGCGCTGGCGCCGCACCTGCCGGGGCCGCTGGTGGCGCTGGGCACCGACGGCTTCGGGCGTAGCGAGACGCGCGAGGCGTTGCGCGACTTCTTCCAGGTCGACGCCCGGCACATCGCGGTGGCCGCGCTCAGCGCCCTCGCCGACGCCGGTGAGGTGGCGGCGGAACTGGTCGAAAAGGCGTTGGCCGACCTGAACATCGAAGCCGACGCACCGAGCACCCTCACCCGCTAAGCCGGATGCCTGCGCCTCCAGCGCACTCAAGTGTGCAGAGCCGCAGGCTCTGCAAGAGCTCGGTGCAGCCGAGCTCACGGTGCAGCCGAGCTCACGGTGCAGCCGAGCTTACACAACACTAACGGTTACCTGTTCAAACGCTAAACAGCGCTAGCGACTTTCGAGACACCAAACCTTGTTTCGAAAGGAGTGATTCTCGTGACACATTTCACGTTCGCGCAACGCGCCGGCCTGTTGCTGGTGGCGGCGTTCCTGGCAACCGGCAGCCTGGCGATGGCCAAGGCGTCCGGCGAGGCCGGCGAAGGCGCCTGGTCGTTCATTATGAGCGAGGAGTCCGACGACCCGATGCTGCCCGGCATCAACCCGCTCGACGTACAGGGCAACATCGTCACCGCCGGCAGTTCCACCGTGTTCCCGCTGTCCGAGCGCCTGGTCGAGCGGTTCAAGGACGAGGGCTACGCCGGCAACATCAGCGTCGACAGCATCGGCAGCGGCGCCGGCTTCGAGCGGTTCTGCTCCAGCGGCGAAACCGACATCTCCAACGCCAGCCGGCCGATCAAGGACGCGGAAGTGGCCAACTGTCAGGCTATCGGTCGCGAGCCGATCGAGATCCGGGTCGGCACCGATGCCCTGGCCGTCGTCGTGAGCAAGGACAACACGTTCGCCGACAACGTCAGCATGGAGCAGTTGGGCGCCCTGTTCAGCACCGCCGCCAACTGGAGCGACATCAACCCGGAGTGGCCGAACGAGCCGATTCAGCGCTTCATTCCCGGCACCGACAGCGGCACCTTCGACTACTTCGTGGAACAGGTGTTCGACAAGGACCAGGTGCCGATCCTGAGCGCCGGCAACCTGCAGATGAGCGAGGATGACAACATCCTGGTGCAGGGCGTCCTCGGCGGCTCCTACTCGGTGGGCTTCTTCGGCTACGCCTACTACTCCGAGAACGCGGACAAGCTGAACGTGCTCAACATCGACGGCGTCGAGGCAAGCAGGGAGAGCGTCGACGATGCCTCCTACCCGCTGGCGCGCCCGCTGTCCATCTACACCACCGCGGACCTCATGACGGAGAAGCCGCAAGTGGCCGCATTCGTCGCCTTCTACCTGACCTATGTCAACGAGGAAGTGGTCGACGTGGGGTACTTCCCGGCCAACCAGGCGGCGCTCGACGGCGCCAAGCAGGCCTGGCTGGACGCCGTAGGCGCCGGCAACTACTAGCGCCCGCGGGACCGGAACCGATCCATATGCGCCCCGCTGCGTGGCCGCCCCCGCCGGCGACCCGCGGCGGGATTTTTTTGTCCAACTTGTCCAAGCGAGGAATTCGAGGAGGTTGCTTCGATGCAGCGCGTATTGGTGCTGTGCACCGGCAACTCGTGCCGGTCGCAGATGTTGCACGGCTACCTGGCGCAGGACCGGTCGCTTGCAGTGGCGTCCGCCGGCGTCGACCCGCACCGCCTCAACCCCGGCGTATGCCGAGCGAGCATCTCGGCGACTGGCATCTCTATCTCGCTAGTGCCGGTTGCGGCTCGTAGCGCCGGACCTCAATCTCATCCTCTCGCGCTTGCGCCTGTGCGACGTCGTAGGCCGCCTGTAGCCGTATCCAGGTCTCCGTCGTCGAGCCGAAGGCCTTCGCAAGCCGGACGGCCATGACACCTGATATGCGAGCGCGGCAATTCACCAGGTTCGAGAGCGCCTGGCGACTCACACCAAGCACCTTCGCGCCTTCCGTGACGTTGAGGCCAAGCGGCTCCAAACAAGACACGCGCACCACCTTTCCCGGATGCGGCGGGTTCTTCATAGGCATATGGTTTCTCCGTTCGTTTTAGTGATAGTCGACCAATTCAACGTCATGGACGTCCTTCCACCCGATCGTGCATATCGGGACCGATGAGGCTGCGGTCGCCCGCCTCATAGAACCGCTTGAGCCCACGATGCCGAAAGCTCCGTATCACCTGCAAACCGTAATGTGTCCATCGACACTTGTCAACACGTATGATCCGCTCCGCGCCAGGGGCGGCGTTCAGGAAGCCGATCACGCCCAGGATCACGAACATCAGGAAGAAGGTGAGGATCACCTCCATGACCACCGACGGCGCCGCCGGGATGGCGGGGACGTGGGCGCCCATCAGCCCGCGGTGCTCGGGCAGGAGGAGCCAAAGCGCGAAACTGGCCAGCACCGCGCCGGCGATCTGGCTGGCGATGTAGGGCGCCACCAGCCGCGTTGGCAGACGGCCGACGCTCCAGAACCCGATGGTCACGGCGGGGTTGAAGTGGGCGGCGGAGATGTCTCCCCCCGCGTAGATCATCGCCGCCACCACCAGCCCCGGCGCGGCGGCCACGCCGATGTGGGTCACCACGCCGCCGGCCATGTCGTTGACCATGATCGAGCCGGTGGCGGCGAACACGAGCGCGAAGGTGCCCACCACCTCCGCCAGGAGCGCATCGGGACGGTAATCAGTCTGCATGGGATCGTGGAACGAGCTGCTGTACGCGCTCCTGCTCACCTCCTCCGAGCACAACCGCACCCTGCCGCTGGCGATGCGCTACTTCATGCAGCAATTCACCTTCGACTTCTCGGCCATGTTCGCCATGTTCGCCGCCCTGGTGATCTACGTGGTGCCGTCGATCATCCTGTACATCGTGCTGCAGGAGCAGATCATGTCCGGCATCGCCGCCGGCGCCATCAACGAGTAACGCCCAGGTGGGCGCCGGCAGGCTGGTCGCGAAGCGCCGTCTGCCGAGCCGTCAATCGCGGTCATAGCGCCACTGGAGGTGAAACGCCCGCTCCACCCGTTCGCACATGCGCTGCACGGCGGCGGCGCCCGGCGCGAAACACAGCATCTGGCTCTTGGTGACCTGCCGCCCGGCGTCGAGGTTGAAGTTGATCGGCAGCACGCCGGCTTCGGCGCCGGGGTGGTACAGGCAGCCCTCCCGCTCCAGGGCGGCGAGCACGGCCCGCGCCGGCAGGGGGTCGTGGAAGCGCAGGTTGCGCATCAGCCAGGCGCCGGCCGGGATGAAGTGACGCGCCAGGATCGACGGGTAGGAGGCGCCGGTAACGCGCGCGTTGATTTCGGCGGCGACCGCCTGCAGTTCCCGTTCGCGGCGCAGCAGCACGAAGTCGACCGACGCGGTGCCGCGGTAGCCCTGGGCGTGCAGCCAGAGCGCCGCCCGCGCGGCGACCGCCAGCAGCCGGTCGACCGCTCCCGGAACCTCGGCGGCGTACGGCGGCGGCGCCACGTTGCCCTCGTGCACGCTGTGCGCGCCCAGGATCTGCTCGGTCACGTCGTACAGGGTCACCTCTTGCTCGCTCAGGAACAGTTGCACGCTCGGCGAGCCGAGCAGTTGCACGCCGTTGCTGCCGTGCTCCAGCCAGCCTTGCACCAGGCAGGAGCCCTCATGAAACAGGTACGCCGGGATCTGCTCCGCAGCGATATCCGCCGCCGGGAGACACACCATGCCGATGCCGGAGCCGCCGATCGGCGCCTTCAGCGCGACCTGGGAGTAGCCGCGCGCCCGCAGCCTCCGGCAACACGCCACGGCATGGCCGGGCGACTCGGCCACCTCGGTATCGAAGGTGGGCAATCCCTCACGCGCCAGGAACTGGTGCAGCAGCAGCTTGTTGTTGCCGTTGTGGCTGCCGGCATGACTGCTCAGGGTGCGCTTGCCGGCGCGGTGCGCCAGCTCCTCCAACGTGTGATCGGTCACGAATCCGTCGATCCACGGCGCCGGGTGGGCATGCAGCAGTTCGACCAGGGCGTCGCGGTCGTCACCGGCGCCGGGCCGCCCCTGGTAGACGGCCGGTGACACCAGACGGCACTCCGGCAGGCTGAGCCCGAGCCCCTCGTGGTAGGCCCGCAGCCCGCGATCCGGCTCCGTTTCCAGGAGCAGCAGGTTCGGCGAGCCGGTAAACAGCAGATCGATCAGCGGCAGCAGGCGCCCGCCGTAGGAGTCGACCCCCTTGATCTGCTCGGCGAGGATCTCGGTCTGCCGCCGGTTGCCGTAGAACAGCGACCGCAGGTTCGCCACAAATACCGCACTGCGGTCCCAAAACCGCGGCAGGCGGGCGGGGTGCACGCGCACGGCCGGCGCAGGACCGGCGCCGCCCCGATGCGTCATCCGGCCACCCGCGGCCGCAGCGCGCGCCAGGGAACGGTACTCGGGATTGACGTCGAACGCAGTGAGCGAGTGCCGCGCCTGGCCACGCCGTCCTCCCAGGGTGTGTTCGGCGCCAGATAGCCTTGGCGCTGGATCTCCTGCAGTACGTCGCGGCGCACCTCGCGCACCGCGGCGGCGGGCAACCGGCCGCGAAAGAACAGGTAGCCGCGCTCGCAGGCGGCGACGCGCAGAGCCGCGGCATCGCCGAGCAACTCGCTGCATTCCTGATAGGGGGTTGCGTTCTCCATCGATCCGACGCCCCGGTATGTTAGATGGCGCAGGCGCCGCCGGCAACGCGCCGCTGCGCCGCTTGCGCGGGTGCGGCTCGCTCGCGTCTGCGGGCCGGCGGTCGACGGCGGCCCGCAGTCATGGTATTTGTGACTGACCGATGCCGAAACAGCCGAACATTCTCGTGCTGCTCGCCGACCAGCTTCGTTACGACGCCCTGAGTTGCAACGGCGCACCGGTGTGTCGCACGCCGGCCATGGACTCGGTGGGCGCGGCGGGCATGCGCTTCGCCAATGCCTTCACGCCGATCGCGCTGTGTACGCCGGCGCGTGCCTCGCTGCTCACCGGCCGCTATCCCCACAACCACCGGCAACTGTCCAACATGGGCAACTTCAACGGCGTGTTCGACGACCAACTCATCGGTCAGCCCACGCTGCTGTCCCGGCTCGCCGGGGCCGGCTATCGGATCGGCTATGCCGGCAAGTGGCACCTGCCGCGCGAGGGCGACGGCGCGCTGTGGGGCGTGCACCGCTGGCATACGCCCGGCGAGTGGTCGCGCCCGCTCGCGCAGCAGGGCTACGAATTCGCCCGCGACGAGGTGCAGCGCCTGGAGTGGGGCGGGGCGGCGCCGTTCGCGGGGCGCAACACGCTGCCCGCCGAGCAGACCCAGGAAGCGTGGACGGCGGACCGGGCGATCGAAATGATCGACGCATTCGGCGGCGGGGACGCCCCCTTTCTGGTCACCGCTTCATTCTTCGGACCGCACTTCCCTTACGCCGTGCCGGAGCCGTACGACACCAGGTACGACCCCGCCGCGGTTGCGCGGCCGGCGAACTTCGACGAGCGGTTCGCCGGCAAGCCGCTGATCCAGCAGAAGGAATTGCTGCGCTGGAACGCCGCCCACCTGACCTGGCCCGATTGGCAGCGGGTGATCGCCGCCTACTGGGGCTACTGCAGCTTCGTCGACCACCAGATGGGCCGCGTGCTGGCAGCGCTGGAGCGCTCCGGGCGGCGCGACGACACCGTGGTGGTGGTGACCGCCGATCACGGCGACATGCTCGGCAACCACCGCCTGTTCAACAAGGGCTTCCACATGTACGAGGAGACCCACCGCGTGCCGCTGCTGATTGCCGGTCCCGGCATCGAGCGGGGCGCCACCACCGCGCCGTTCGCGAATCTGGTCGACCTGGCTCCCACGCTGCTGGAGCTGGCCGCGGCCGAGCCGCTGGCGGACGCGGATGGCCGCTCCCTGGCGCCGCTGCTGGCCGGGCGGACGCCGGCCGACTGGCCCGACGACGTGTTTGCCGAGTTCCACGGTTACGAGACCACCCTGTGCAGCACGCGCATGATCCGCACGGCGAACTGGAAGTACGTCTACAACCCCGCTACCGAGGACGAACTGTACGACCTGCGCTCGGATCCGGGGGAGTTGCACAACCTCGCCGGGCTGCTGGCGTTCGGGCATGTGCTGCGCCGCATGAAGGAGCGCCTGGTGGCCCGCATGCGAGCGACCGGTGACGGCCTGGCAGCCGAAAACGCCTGGCAGGCCAACTCCTACGACCTGTTCCTGTCCGGCCGCGAACGCTGACCGGGCCACGCCGCCGATCGAAGCGCGGTGGCGAGCCTGAAAGCGATATTCGGTATAGTTGGCTGTCATGAAGACGCGAATCGATGGGTTCGGCCGAGTCGTGATACCAAAACCACTGCGCGAGCAATATCGGTTCGAGGCGGGAACCGAGGTTGAGATCGTCACGACTGCAGACGGCATTACGCTGGTGCCCGTCATGCCCAAGCGGCGAATCGTGCGCCGCGGCCGCATCGCCGCGGTCGATACCGGCGCCGGCGCGGCGGCCGCGGAGATCTTAACCGTCGACCGTGTCAGAACCGCTCACCTGGAAGGCAAGGGCGCACTGCTGGCGTGACCTCCGTGAGCATCGATACCACCTTTCTGCGCCGTTGCATCGCGACTCTGAAGCTGGCGCTGGAGCACCTGCAGCGCGCCGAGGAGGACGCCATCATCTACGACCTCCATCGGGCGGCCTGCGTCAAGGAGTTCGAACTGGTGCTGGAGCAGAGCGGGAAGCTGCTGCGCAAGCGCCTGGCGCCCTACTTCGCGAGCAACCGGCACGCTGACCGTCTTGTCTTCAAGGACCTGTTCCGCCACGCCACCAAGCATGGGCTGATCGACTCGGACGCGGTCGAACGGTGGCTTCGCTACCGAGACAACCGCAACCAGACCGCGCACGACTACGGCTCGGGCTTCGCCGAAGCCACCCTGAAGCTCCTGCCCGACTTCATTGCCGACGCGAGCGCGCTGGCCGACATGATCGAGAGCGCCCCTGATGAATGACCGTCTGCATCTATCCCCCAAGCACCGCGCCGAGATCGAGGCGCTGCTGCGCAAGCACCTGCCCGATGTCGAAGTGTGGGCCTACGGCAGCCGGGTGACCGGCCGCAGCCACGACGGCAGCGACCTCGACCTGGTGCTGCGCGCACCGGGCTTGCAGAGGATCCCCGCCGTCGCCCTGGCAGATCTGGCTGACTCGATCCGCGAGTCCGCCATCCCGTTCCTGGTGGAAGCGCACGACTGGGCCCGCCTGCCGGCGCACTTCCACCCCGAAATCGAGCACGACCACGTCGTACTGTTGACAAATCCAGGCCGGCGCGGCCTCGATCGAACACGGAGGAAGCCGATGGCAGCCAAAAAAGACGTGATCCGCCCCCTTGACGAGGGTGTTCACCACAGAAGTGGTCAACGTCCGAGGCCCCAGACTCCCAGGCCGACGGCCAACCCCGCCGGCCAACGGCCCGACGACGGTAAACCGACGGAGAGTGGCGCGGCTCCCAAGGACTGATTGCCCCGGAGGCTACCAGTCGCGAGAGTCGGGCACCGGGAGCCAGCGGCCATCGTCGCGGATCGACTGCTGGCTGATCAGGCCGGGCAGGGTCATGTCCATCGCCTCGTGGATCCCGAACGGGGCGTCCGGCTGGCCACGCACCAGCTTGTCGAAGTCCAGGATCTCGTAGTAGTCGCCGCCGCCGTGACCGGCGCCGATTGCGGCCGCGGGAGGGTTCTTCCACAGCTCGGGCAGGTAGCCGGCCACCGCCGCCATGCTGAACCAGCGCGGGGTTGCGGAGAGTTCTCGCAGCCAGATCTGCGCTTCGCATGCCGGGATGCGGCCCGATTCGAAGCAGCCGTCGGTGCCCTGGGCGTGGTACGCCGTCATGGCGTGCGGGCGGTCGGACAGCATGTCGACGCGGATCTTGATCAGCGCGCCGCGGGCGGTCCTGCACAGCATCACCGGGGTCATCTGGGCGTATTCGTCGCCACGCGGGTCGCGCAGCCTGACCTCGGTATCGGCGCAGCACACCTGGGCCACGCGGTCGCCCGGCATCCACTGCAGGATCGGCCCGAGGCTGTGGGTGCCGTAGGTGACGCCGGCAATCCCGGTCTGCCAGGTGCGCCGCCACGGCGTGTCCTCGTTCAGCTGCTTGACTTCGTGCACGTATTCGCCCTCGGCGTAATACACCTGCCCGAACAGGCCGCGCCGCACGAGCGCGGTCACCAGCACGTTGTCCTTCCGGTAGAGGTAGTTCTCGGCCATCATGTAGGCCGCCGTGCTGGCCGTGCTGGCGCGCACCAGCGCCCGGCACTCGTCGAGACTCACCGCCGCGGGCACCTCGCTCAGGACGTGGATGCCCCGCTCCAACGCGGCAATCGCCATCGACGCGTGGTACGGCATCGGCGTGCCGATGACCATCGCGTCAATGCTCGCCTCGTCGAGCATCCGCTCGTAGTCCAGGTACTGCAGATGCGCCCCCATGCGCGCCGCCGCGGCCGGGAGCCCCTCCGCATCGACGTCGCACACCGCCGTGACCCGGAAGCCGGCCGCCCGCAGGCCCGCCGCGAAGCTCCCGCCGCGCCGGCACGCGCCTGCTATTCCCACCCTGATCGCCATCACCCCACCACCTTTGCCGCACGTCCGGCTCAGTCGAGAATGTCTCCGTCCCACAGGCGGCGGAGAAAGTCCATCACCGGCAGGACTTGAATGTCGTTCCACCGCGCCGGCCGGGCGCCGCGATACACGCCGTAACAGCACACCCGGTCGGCGCCGAACTCGGCACGCATCCGCTCCAGGCCACGCTGGTAGCGGCGCTCCCATCTGGCCGCCGACTTTATTGCCACCGCGACGAATCCCCGCCGCGTCTCGCACAGGACGTCCACCTCGACGCGGTCGTAGCTGCGCCAGTAGTAGAGCGGATAGCGCAGGTTCCCATAGGCGATGTAGGCCCGCATTCGCGCGCGATCGCCGACAGGTTGGTCACCTGCCCGTTCTGGCGCGCGGCGACTTCGAGGAAGCGGCTGAAGCTGCCGATGCTCCGCGTGAGCGCCTCGGCGCGAATCTCCTCCTGCAGATAGGTCTCGGCGTAAGCAAGGAGATATCCCACGGGGTCGGCTCCGGTCACGGCGAGCGGCATGCTGCCGTGTACGAGGAGATCATCTATCGACCTCTCGAACTCCAGTTCTGCCGAGACGAGCGGGAACATGTGCTCTACCACGGCGCGTCCCGCCAACAGGTTACCGCCGCCGCGCTTGAGCTTACGCGCGCTCGAGCCCGAGAGCACGAAGCGCAAGTGCCGCCGCTCGATCAGGCGATGAACCTCGTCCAGCAGGTCCGCCACCTTCTGCACCTCGTCGATCACCACCCAGGTTCCAGCCGGCAGCCCCTCCACCTCCCGGTACAGTGCCTCCGGATCGCGACTCAGACGAAGCGACTCGCGTGTGTTCAGGAGGTCATAGGTTGGCGCTCCTGCGAAGTTGCTCTCTATCCACGTTGACTTGCCGGTCCCCCGCGGTCCGAACAGAAAGAAGGACGAGGCCGGTGGACGGAGCCTTCTCGCATACATAGTTGTCATTTTTACCGTAAATATGACAACAGTCCATGCAAAACAATGCCCCTTAATCACATCTTACGGCGGTGGCGCCGTTGGTGGCCGGATGCCGGGGACCGCATCGTCGCGTGGGCGTGGTGCCACCGGGCGACGCGGGCGCCACCGCGGCAGCGGCGCATCCGTCCCGTGCGGAGTGAGGCCGCACCTGACAAGAGCGGGTTTCGGTGTTATCTTCCACCCCTGCCAGCCCGAGAGCATCAATTTCTACTGCGGCTCTCTGCATCCCATCTCGTCACCGCCCACGCGGCGGTACGCGCTCGGAGCCCTTACCCTGACTATCGGCCGGAGGATCGATGGCAACTGACGTAAAGCTCCCGGAACTGGGAGAGAATATCGAAGCAGGTGACGTTGCGCGCGTCTTGGTGAGCCCGGGCGACCATGTGGACAAGGACGCGCCGCTGCTGGAGTTGGAGACCGACAAGGCGGTGGTGGAGGTGCCGGCGCCCGATGCCGGCGTGGTCACCGCCATCATGGTCAAGGCCGGCGACACCATCAGTGTCGGCGACACGATAGCCAGCCTGGAACCGGACGGCGCCGACGAAGCTGCGGCAGCGCAACCGGAAGCGGCATCCGCCGCGCCATCCGGGCCGGCCGCCGACCAGCCGCAGCCGGATGCCGAGCCGGCGCACACACCCGCGCAGGCGGCGGGCAGCCTGCTGGCCGCGGCCTCCGGCGTCACCGCCGCCCCTGCCACGGGAGCCGCTCCGGCTGCGCCAGCGCGCGCCGAGCCCGAATCGCCGGCGCCGCCCACCGCGGCCGGCACCGCGCCACCCGCCGCTGCGCCGGCGCCCGCGCCGGTAGCCGTGCAGCCGATTCCGGCCACCCCCGCGGTGCGCCGCCTGGCGCGCGAGATCGGCGTCGCCATCGGCGTCGTCAGCGGCACCGGCGAAGGCGGCCGCATCCTGCTCGACGACGTCAAGGCGGCCGCCAAGCGGCTGCTGCAAGCGCCCGCCCCCGCGGCCGCGCACCCGACGGCCGCGCCGTTGCCCGATTTTGCGCAGTGGGGGCCGGTCGAGGAACAGGCGATGAATGCGGTGCGCCGCGCCACCACGACCCATCTGACCGCGGCCTGGCAGACCATCCCGGCGGTCACCCAAATGGACAAGGCGGACATCACCGAGCTGGAGCTGCTGCGCAAGCGCTATGCGCCGCGCGCCGAGGCGGGCGGCGGCAAGCTCACCGTGACCGCCATCCTGGTCAAGGTGCTGGCCACCGCCCTGAAGGTGTTTCCGCAGTTCAACGCCAGCATCGACCTGGCGCGCGCCACCGTGATCTACAAGCGCTACTGCACCATCGGCATCGCCGTCGACACCGACCGCGGTCTCCTGGTGCCGGTGATCCGCGACGCCGACCGCAAGAACATCATCGAGATCGCCGCCGCCCTCGGGGAGATCTCGGCGCGCGCCCGCTCCCGCAAGCTGAGCCCCGCCGAGATGGCCGGCGGCTGCTTTACCATCTCCAACCTGGGCGGCATCGGCGGCTCCCATTTCTCGCCGATCATCAACGCCCCCGAGGTGGCGATCCTGGGCGTCTCGCGCGCCGAGATCGAGCCGGTATGGCGCGACGGGGCGTTCGTGCCGCGCCTGCGCCTGCCGCTGTCCCTGACCTACGACCATCGCCTGATCGACGGCGCCGACGGCATCCGCTTTCTGCGCTGGGTCATCGAAGCGCTGGAGCAGCCCCTGCTGCTGGCACTGGAGGGCTGAAAGCCATGGCTGACGTGATGCAACGAACCCACCTGGCGGTGCTCGGCGGCGGCCCCGGCGGCTACGCGGCGGCGTTCATGGCCACCGACCTGGGGCTGCAGGTGACTCTGATCGACGACGCGCCGAATCCGGGCGGGGTGTGCCTGTACCGCGGCTGCATCCCCTCCAAGGCGCTCCTGCACGTCGCCAAGCTGCTGCACGAGGCCGAGGCGGCGGCGGAGTGGGGCGTGCGGTTCCGCAAGCCGAAGATCGACCTGGACCGGCTGCGCGCCTGGAAGGAGAGCGTGGTCGGCAAGATGACCGCCGGCCTCGGCATGTTGAGCAGGCAGCGCAAGGTGAACTACGTGCAGGGCCGCGGCCGCTTCAGCGACGATGGAACGCTGCTGGTGACCGGCGCGGGCGGCCGGCAGAGCGTGAGCTACGACCGGGCGATCATCGCCACCGGGTCGCGGCCGGCGCGCATTCCGGCGCTGTGGCTGGACAGCGAGCGGATGATGGACTCGACCGCCGCCCTGGAGCTGCGCGACGTGCCGCCCTCGCTGCTGGTGATCGGCGGCGGCTACATCGGCCTGGAACTCGGCTCGGTGTACGCCGCGCTCGGCTCCGCGGTGACGGTTGTGGAGATGCTGCCCGGCATCCTGCCCGGCGCCGACCGCGACCTGGCCGGCATCCTGGCGCGGCAGGTGGCGACGCGCTTCGCCAAGGTGCACGTGAACACGCGCGTGGCGGCGCTGGAGGAAACCGCCGACGGCATCGCCGCCACGCTCGATACCCCCGCCGGCAAGGTCACCGAGACCTTCGCCAAGGTACTGATGAGCGTCGGGCGCACCCCCAACACCGATGACCTGGGCCTGGAACACCTCGGCATCATTACCGACGGACGCGGTTTCATCCCGGTGGACGAGCAGCGCCGCACCGCCGATGCATCGGTGTTCGCGATCGGCGACGTGGCGGGCGAACCGGGGTTGGCGCACAAGGCCACCCACGAGGGCCGCACCGCCGCCGAGGCCGCCGCGGGCATGAAGGTGGCGTTCGAGCCGCGGGCGATACCGGCGGTGGTGTTCACCGACCCGGAGGTGGCGTGGTGCGGGCTCACCGAGACGGCCGCACGCGAGCAGGGCCGCGAGGTGAGCGTACAGCGGTTTCCGTGGGCCGCCTCCGGGCGCGCCACCACCATGGGCCGGCCCGACGGCCTCACCAAGCTGGTGCTGGATCCCGGCAGCGAGGCGGTGCTGGGCATGGGCGTGGTGGGAGTCGGCGCCGGCGAGCTGATCGCCGAGGGCGTGCTGGCGGTGGAGATGGCCGCCCTGGCCACCGACCTGCGCCTGACCATCCACCCGCATCCCACCCTGAGCGAGACGGTCATGGAGAGCGCCGACCTGTTCTTCGGCCAGAGCACCCACCTGTACCGGCCGCGCCGGCCCGGGAAATGACCGCCCCGGTGCCAGACGGGACCGTCCGCTTGCCGGGGTGCGACGCCGCATCCGACGCCCCAGCCGATCGCTGGCGGTACTCCCCCGGACTGGGCACCGCGGCAGCAGCCGCCGCTTTAGCCGCAACTCGCTACGGGTGGTCGGCTTGCGCGCCCGCCGCTGACCGCGGGAACCCGAAAGCGGCCGCCGGGCGGCGCGCCGCTACTGATCTCGATGTCGCCGAGTGGGACGCCTATCTGGCGGCCGCCGGGGCACCCGCCTACCGGGCGCGGCAGATTCGCCACCACCTGTTCCGCCGCCACACCGCCTCCTTCGCCGCCATGGCGCAGCTTCCGGCGGCGCTGCGCGAGCGCCTGGACCGCGACCTGACCCCTTATGGCCTGGCTGAGCGCAGCCGCACCGGTTCCCGCGACGGCCTGACCACCAAGCTTCTGCTGCAGGCCGGCGACGGCCACCTGGTGGAGGCGGTCTCCATTCAGGAGCCGGTGCCGCCGGACCCGCGGCGCGTGCGCCGCGCCCGCCACACGGTGTGCGTCAGCAGCCAGGTGGGTTGCGCCATGGGCTGCATCTTCTGCGCCTCCGGCATCGGTGGCGTGGCCCGCAACCTCACCGCCGGCGAGATGCTCGACCAGGTGGCCATCGTGCAGCGCGAGTTCGGACCGCTGACCAACCTGGTGTTCATGGGCATGGGCGAGCCGCTGGCCAACTACCCCGCGTTGCGCCGCGCCCTGGCCGAGCTGTGCGCCGCCGACGCGTTCGGCTTCAGTGCGCGGCGCATCACGGTCAGCACCGTGGGGCTGGTGTCCGGCATCGAACGGCTGGCACGCGACGGCCCGCCGGTCGGGCTGGCGGTGAGCCTGCACGCCGCCGATGACCGCCTGCGGCGCCGCCTGGTGCCCACCTCGGGACGCTGGCCGGTAGCCGACATCGTCGCCGCGGCGGCCGCCTACGCGCGCGCCACCGGGCGCACCGCCACCTTCGAGTACGTGCTCCTGGAGGGGATCAACGATGCCGTGGCCGACGCCGAACGTCTGGCCGAACTCCTGAAACGGGACGCACCCGCGCCCGCCAAGGTGAACGTGATTCCCTACAACCCGGTACCCGAATTCGCCAACCTGCGCCGCCCCTCCGCCACGCGCGTACACGCCTTCGTGCAGGCGCTGCGCCGCCGCGCCGTGCCGGTCACGGTACGCAAGGAAAAAGGCCAGGAAGTGGCAGCCGCCTGCGGCCAACTCCGCCGCCACGCCGCCACACTCTCCTCCGACAAGCGCGTGCCACACGCTTCCGAGGGGCGCTCTCGATAACGTTGGCCTACTGCCTGACCGTGCATAGGACCCAGGGCAGCGAGTTCGGCGTCACCCTCGTCGTGCTCACCAACCCCTGCTGGCTGCTCTCCCGTGAGCTCCTGTACACGGCACTGACCCGCCACCAGGACCGGCTGGTCATCCTGCACGAGGCCCGCTTGACGAGTATCGCCGCTATGCAGGCGACGAGCACTCGCAGATCGCCCGGCGGATGACGAACCTCTTTGCCGCTCCCCTGCCGCGCGAAGTGGTAGCCGTAACGGCTGGCGGAGATTGTGGGACAGCAGCACCAATTGGTGTAGCATGTGGTCTCAGGACAAGACGATGCTGACACAGCAACGCATTCAGGAACTGATCGAACTTCCCAAGACCATAGTCCGCAGGCGGCCCAGTATTTTCCGGAGATAACGCAACTGGGGCTTCTTAATGGACATCAATAGCATCAGGGCCTCGCTCAACGGCCGTACGGCAGCGGGCTTCGACATCTACGCGCGGCGCGAAGGCGCATACCAACTCATCATCCCAATCTGCCATGAGGACGGCGACATGGTGGACATTTACCTGCAGGAAAGTCCGCGCAGCGAAGCATACATCCGCATCTGCGACTTCGGCATGGCGCTGATGAGGCTTTCTTACTCCTACGATCTGAACACGGACACCCGGCTACGTATCTTCGACGACATCCTGATCAACAACCAGGTCGCCAATGACAATGGCAACCTTTGCCTCGACGTACCGGTCGGAACGCTCTACGAAGGAATCATGCAGTTCGCCGGCTGTGTCCAAAAGGTGTGCAACATGCGCTACTGGGCGAGGGAAACCGACGCTGACGCATAACACGCGCGACTTCTACCTCTTCGGCGTGCTCGGCAACGTCTACGACCCGTAGCGGGCGGCCATCTGCTGCAGGGTGACCGCCGGTACCCCGCCGGCGTTGCCGGCTTGGCCGAAGGCGGTCATGCGCGCCTCGCACACCTCCTGCATGGCCGCGCGCGCGGCCTTCAGGTAGTCGCGCGGGTCGAAGCCGGAAGGCGACTCGGCCAGCACCTTGCGCACCGCGCCGGTCATCGCCAGCCGGTTGTCGGTGTCGACGTTGATCTTGCGCACGCCGTGGCGGATGCCGCGCTGGATCTCCTCCACCGGCACGCCCCAGGTCTGGCGGATCTCGCCGCCGTAGGCGTTGAACAAATCCTGAAGCTCCTGCGGCACCGACGACGAGCCGTGCATGACCAGGTGGGTGCCCGGCAGGCGGCGGTGGATCTCCTCGATGCGCGCCATCGCCAGCACCTCGCCGTCCGGCTGGTGGGAGAACTTGTAGGCGCCGTGGCTGGTGCCGATCGCCACCGCCAGCGCGTCCACGCCGGTATCGGCCACGAACCGCTCCGCCTCGTCGGGGTCGGTCAGGAGCAGGTCGTGCGACAGCACGCCCTCGGCGCCGTGGCCATCCTCCTTGTCCCCCATGCCGGTCTCCAACGAACCGAGCACACCGATCTCGCCTTCCACCGTCACCCCGCGCGCGTGCGCCACGGCGACCACCTCGCGCGTCACGCGCACGTTGTAGTCGTAATCGGCGGGCGTGGCGGCGTCCTCACCCAGGGAGCCGTCCATCATCACCGAGGTGAAGCCCAGTTCGATGGCGCTGCGGCAGGTGGCCGGGCTGTTGCCGTGATCCTGATGCATGGCGATCGGGATGTGCGGGCAGACTTCGGCGGCCGCCAGTATCAGGTGGCGCAGGTAGGCCTCCTGCGCGTAGCTGCGCGCGCCGCGCGAGGCCTGGATGATGACCGGCGACTCGGTGTTGGCGGCGGCGGCCATGATGGCCTGGATCTGTTCCATGTTGTTGACGTTGAACGCCGCCAGTCCGTAATCGTTCTCGGCGGCGTGATCAAGAAGAATGCGCATCGGCACAAGTGGCATAACGGCGTGAATGTAGCGCGGCGGGCCGGGGTTTGACCACCGGGCGCCTGTTGCCGTACCGTCCCGGAGTCGCCATGCAAGACTACTTTGCCGGCATCGAGCCGATCCGCTACGAGGGCCCCGACTCGCGCAATCCGCTGTGCTACCGCTACTACGATCCCGACCGGATCGTCGCCGGCAAGCGCATGGCGGATCACTTCCGCTTCGCGGTCGCCTACTGGCACACCTTCCGCGGCACCGGCGCCGACCCGTTCGGCCAGCCGACCCTGGTGCGCCCCTGGGACGACCCGGTGGACTCGGTCGACAACGCGCTGCGCCGCATGCGCGTCGCGTTCGCCTTCATCGGCACGCTCGGCGTCGACTACTACTGCTTCCACGACCGCGACATCGCCCCCGAGGGGGCGTCGCTGGCGGAGTCGAACCGCAACCTGGACCAGGTGGTCGATCTGGCCGAGCAACTGCAGGCCGACACCGGCATCCGGCTGCTGTGGGGCACCGCCAACCTGTTCGCCAACCCGCGCTACATGAACGGCGCCGCCACCAACCCGGACGCGCACGTGTTCGCCTACGCGGCGGCGCAGGTCAAGAAGGCGATGGAGGTAACCCACCGCCTCGGCGGCGCCAACTACGTGTTCTGGGGCGGGCGCGAGGGCTACGCCACGCTGCTCAACACCGACATGAAGCGGGAGCAGGATCACCTCGCGCGCTTCCTGCACATGGCAGCCGACTACGCGCGCGAGATCGGCTTCGGCGGCACCCTGCTGATCGAACCGAAACCGAAGGAGCCCACCACCCACCAGTACGACTTCGACGCCGCCGCCGTGCTCGCCTTCCTGCGCGGCTACGGGCTCGACCGCTTCAAGCTCAACGTCGAGTGCAACCACGCCACCCTGGCCGGCCACACCTTCGCCCACGAACTGCAGACGGCCGCCGACGCCGGCCTGCTGGGCTCGGTCGACGCCAACACCGGCGATCCGCTGATCGGCTGGGACACCGACCAGTTCAACCTCGACCTGGCGGTGACCAGCGCGGTGATGACGATCGTGCTGCGCCAGGGCGGCATCGCGCCGGGCGGCTTCAACTTCGACGCCAAGCTGCGCCGCGAGTCGACCGACATCCGCGACCTGTTCGCCGCCCACGCCGGCAGCATCGACGCGTTCGCCCGCGGCCTGCTGATTGCCGACCGCATCATCGCCGACGGCACCCTCGACGACTGGCGGCGGGCGCGCTACGCCAGCTACGACGCCGGCACGGGGGCCGACATCGAGCGCGGCAGCACCAGTTTTCGCGACCTGGAGCAGTGGGTTCTGCAGGCGGGAGAGCCGCGGCCAGCCTCCGGGCGCCAGGAACAGTTCGAGAATCTGGTCGCCGGTTTCTGGTAGAATCGCGGTTGGTTCCTCACTTGGCCCGCATGAGCCTGCCGTCATGAATCCCAATCTTTCCCAGGAACAGATTCTGAATCTGCTGCACCACCGGCGCAGCGACCGCTACGTGGTCAACACCGCCAATACGGTGGAGGTGATCCTGTTCGGCAACTGCTTCAGCGAGGTGCAGATCGACGGCCTGGACCAGGTCGACGAGCTGTCGCGCAGCGGCCGCAAGCTGATCTTCATTCCCAACCACCAGAGCGAATACGACTGGATGCTGCTGCAGACCTATCTCGCGCAGCGCTACATCCGCACCGCCATTCAGGCGGGTGAGAACCTGTACGTCGGCCCGGTCGACACCTTTCTGCGCAAGTGCGGGGCGTTCATGACGATCCGCGACCGGCGCTCCTTCTACGCCAGGCACTGGTTTGCCGACTGGATGCTGCGGATGCTGCGGACGCGGCCCTTCGTGCTCACCAAGGAGCAGTACAACAAGCTGTACCTGCCCCAGATCAAGCGTGTCCTGGCGGAGGGCCTGCACCTGATGATCTTTCCCGGTTACGAAATCGACCGCCGCACCGGCGAAGCGAAATACGGTCGCTCCTACTCGGGCGAGTTTGCCGAGCTGTCCGCCTACGTGTTCCTGGTCCTGAACACCGCGATCCGCCAGATGGGCGCCGAGGAGGCCCTGTACATACCGGTCAACATCTCCTACGAGCGCATCCCGGAGGATATCGTGTTCCGCGAGTACCAGGCGCGCTCCCGCAAGAGCAAGATCGCGAAGTACGTCTACGATCATTACTACGCGTTCATCAAGATGCCGTTCGCGCGCCGTATCCGCGACCAGCGCTCGCGGGTCATGATTCGCTTCGGCGAGGGCATCCCGTCCGGCCGCCACCGCCGCGCGCGCGAACTGGCCACGGTTATGCACGAGCAGATCGGCAAGCTGATGACGGTATACGAGAGCACCCTGCTGTTCGCCTCCTTCGATGACCGCTACAAGATAGGCCGCGATGAACTGGAAGATCGCGTGGCCGCCAACCTGGAGCGCGTAGAGGCGCACGGGCTCGACACCACGCCGCTGTACGACGCCAACGGCCGCCGCCTGGCGCTGGAAGAACTGCTCGCGCGCACGGTAAAGGTGTACAATTTCCCCGATGTCCCCATCATCCCGTCGAAGTCCTACATGACGCTCGAATATGACGACCGGGAGGTCTTTATCCACCATCCCCACCTGGCTTCCTACTACGGCAACAAGCTCAAGCACATCCTGCAGGCCGACGCCGCGTGACGCAGATTCCCGACCGGATTCCCGACCGCCTGCGCGCCCTCAGCAGCCGTTCCGACCCGGGCGAGGAATATTCCTTCCTGCCGCCCGGCTATCGGGCCGGTCAGACCAAGTTCATCATCGTCACCGGCAGCGTGATCAGCGGCCTCGGCAAGGGGGTGTTCTCCGCCGGCCTGGCGTCGCTGCTGGAGGAGCACGGCTGGCGCACCAACCTGATCAAGATGGACGGCTACTTCAACGAGGACGCCGGCACCCTGAGCCCGTACCGCCACGGCGAGGTATTCGTGCTCGACGACGGCACCGAGTGCGACATGGACATCGGCACCTATGAACGGTTCGTCGACAAGAGCTTCTCGCAGCACAACATCTTCACCAACGGGCGGCTGACCCGGCGCTTGAACGAGCTGGAACGCAGCGGCCAGTTCTCCGGCTCCGACGTGCAGTTCTTTCCGCACGTGACCGGCGAGGTAATCCGCTTCGTGCGCGAGTCGTCGCTGGCCAACGAGGCGGACATCACCCTGGTGGAGATCGGCGGCACGGTCGGCGACGAGGAGGTGCGGCCGTACATCTCGGCGATGAGCGAACTCGCCTACCAGGAGGGCGAGAACAACGTCTTGTTCATCAACCTGGCGTGGATCATCGAGGCCCCGCACCTGAACGAGCAGAAGAGCAAGGCCGCCCAGCACGGCACGCAGATGCTGATGCAGATGGGCATCAAACCGCACATGCTGGTGTGCCGGTGCGAGAATCCGGTGGAGCCCGGCGTGCTGCGCAAGCTGGCTCAGCGGCTGCGCCTGCCGGAACGCAACGTGATCGATCTGCACAGTCAGAAGTCGGTGTACCAGGTGCCGGACCACCTGGCGGCGCAGGACGTCGACGAGCTGACCCTGACCTACTTCGGCATGCAGCCCAAGGCCCGGCGGACACGGTTCAACTTCACCGAGTACCTCGGCCGGCTCACCCGCGCCAGCGAACGGGTGGTGGTGGGGCTGGCCGGCAAGTACATGGGGCCGCGCGACACCTACGCCAGCATCCACAGCGCACTGGAGCACGCCGGCTGCGCCTGCGGCGTGCGGGTAGAGGTGGTGGACATCCCCACCGACGCCATCGAACTGGCCGCCGGCGGCAGGGAACGGGTGGCGAACGCCGCGCGCCATCTGACCACGATGGACGGCATCATCGTGCCGGGCGGGTTCGGGGCGCGCGGCTGGGAAGGCAAGATCGCCTGCATCGCCCATGCGCGCACCAACGAGCTGCCGATGCTGGGCATCTGCTACGGATTCCAGGCGGCGATGGTGGAGTACGCCCGCTCCTGCTGCGACATGGCGGACGCCAACAGCACCGAGAACGACGCCACCACCACCGACCCGGTCGTGTGCCTGCTGCCGGAGCAGTACGAGATCGAAGGGATCGGCGGCTCGATGCGGCTCGGCGGCAAACAGGTAAAGCTGCGCGCCGGGTCGCTGGTGTCGGGCCTGTACGGGGGGCTGACGGCGCACGAGCGGTTCCGCCACCGTTACGAGTTCAACCCCCTCTACAAGGGCCTGTTCGAAGATTGCGGCATGGTGTTCTCCGGGTGGAAGGCGGATCAGTCGATCTACCAGGTTGCCGAGCTGCCCGACCATCCGTTCTTTATCGGGGTGCAGTTCCACCCCGAATTCACCAGCCGGCCGGCGCGCCCCAATCCGCTGTTCCACGGCTTCGTGGCCGCCTGCATCGCGCGCCGGCGGGCGCGGCACGACGGCGCCGCGCACGTACCCCGCGCCGGCGCCGCGGCTCGGGATGGCGGCGCAACGGTCGCGGCGGGGGCCGCCAGGGCCGCGGGCGACGCTGGCGGCGCTGGCGGCCTAGCGCGCGCCGCGCAGCGCTCGCCGGTAGCCACCGGGGCCGCTGGCGCGGCCGCGTCCCGCGCCGGCGCCGCGGCCAACGGCGACCGCACCGCGCCGCCGTGAGCGCACGTGCGGCGGCTGCGCCCGCCACGCACGATCGTGACCGCGACCGCGCAGCGGGAAACGCCGGGCGCCGGCCGCCGGCGTAAGGCGCACGGACGGGGCGCGATGCGGAGCATGCAATGCCGGTGACGGCGGTGGTCGGCGCCAACTGGGGCGACGAAGGCAAGGGCAAGCTGTGCGATTACCTGGCGGAGACCGCCGACCTGGTGATCCGCTTCCAGGGCGGCAAGAACGCCGGCCACACCGTGATCAACCAGTACGGCAAGTTCGCCCTGCACCTGGTACCGTGCGGGGTGTGCCACGCCCACACCACCAACCTGCTGGGACCGGGCGTGGCGGTCGACGTGGCCGCGCTGCTGGCGGAGCTGGCCGAGCTGCGTGCCCGCGGCGCACCCAATCCGCGCGTGCTGATCGCCGACCGCGCCCAGGTGGTGCTGCCGTGGCACGTCGAGCTGGACCGCCTGGAGGAGGCGCGCCGCGGGGCGGCGAAGTTCGGCTCCACCGTGTCGGGCATCGCGCCGTTCTACGCCGACAAGTACCTGAAGGTGGGCATCCAGGTGGGCGAGCTGTTCGACGCCGATCACCTGCGCGGCCGGCTGCAGCACACCCTGCCGCGCATCAACGTGCTGCTCGAGCATCTCTACCGCGCCGACCCGCTGCGCCTGGACCGCGTCGTCGAGGAGTTGCTGGCCCTGGGCGCCGAGGTGCGCGAGATGACGGTAGACTCCACCGCGCTGCTGCAGGCGGCGCTGCGCGACGGCAAGCACCTGCTGCTGGAGGGCCAGCTCGGCGCACTGCGCGATCCCGACCACGGCATCTACCCGTATACCACCTCCTCGTCGCCGCTGGCCGGCTTCGCCACCGTCGGCGCCGGCGTGCCCGCGCATGCCATCGACCGGGTGGTGGCCACCGTCAAGGCGTACTCCTCCTGCGTCGGCGCCGGGCCGTTCACCACCGAACTCACCGGGCCGTGCGGCGACGAGTTGCGCGCGCGCGGCGGCGACGCCGGCGAGTACGGCGCCACCACCGGGCGCCCGCGCCGGGTCGGCTGGTTCGACGCCGTCGCCACGCGCTACGGCTGCGCCGTGCAGGGCGCCACCGAGCTGGCCGTAACCCTGCTGGACGTGCTCGGCTACCGGGATGCCATTCCGATCTGCACCGCCTACGAGGTGGACGGCCGGCGCGTGCACGACTTCCCGGCCACGGCCGTGCTGGAGCGCGCGCGCCCGCTGTACGAGACCCTGCCCGGCTGGCGGTGCGACATCAGCGGCGTGCGCAGCTTCGCCGAGCTGCCCGCGGAGGCGCAGTCCTACGTGCAGACCATCGAGGCCGCCGCCGGCGTACCGGTGCGCTGGATCTCCATCGGCCCGCGCCGCGAACAGCTCATCCACATCACCTGACTACCTGTTTGCCTGCATGCCGGCGTAGGGTGCCAGCAGCCATTCGGCGGCCGCTTGTATCGCAGTCCCGGCCGGCGGCGGCAAGGGGAAGGCGTCACCGGTCAGGGTGATCAGTCGCTTGCCGGCACGCGGGAACTGACTGCCGGCCGCGGCCAGGGCGCGCAACTCACGGGCGGAAGTCGCCGTATCGGTGGCGTCCGCACACACCTGGATCAACTCCATGCCGCCGGCGGCGTCGCGCGCCAGGAAGTCGACCTCGTAGCCTTCCGGCGTGCGCACGTAGGTGACCTCGCGCCGCCGGCGCTCCAGCTCGATCAGGACCGCGGTTTCCAGCGCATGGCCGACGTTGGCCCGCCCGCTACGGTCGAACACCGGGATCAGGCCGGTATCGACCGGATACACCTTGCGCGGGTTTACCATGCGCTGGCGCTCGGAAACCGACTCCATCCACACCACCCGCACCAGGTAGCAGTCCTCCAGGTAGGCGAGGTATTCGTGCAGCGTGTCGCGGGCCACCGGCAGGCCCTGGGAACGCAGCACGGCGTAAAACTTCTCCACGCTGAAGGTGGACCCGGCATTGCCCAGGAGGTGGCGCACCAGCCAGCGCAGCGCGGTCACGTTGCGCACCTGGTGGCGCTCCACCACGTCGCGCAGCACCGCCACGTCCACATAGTCGCGGTAGAGCTGATGCCGGGACTCGGCGTCGAGCCCCTGCGCTTCCGGAAAGCCGCCGGTGGCAAGCCAGTCCAGCAGCGCCCGCTCCAGGGAGGAGCGTTCGCGGCGCGTCCCGCGCTCCGGATCGGCGGGGATCGACTGCCCTCGGTGGCGCAGCGCTTCGGCGAACGCGAACGGATGGATCAACACCTGCCACGCCCGTCCGCGCAGCGCGGTGGCGATCTCTCGCGACAGCAGCGCCGCGGACGATCCGCTGATCAGCACCTCGCTGCCGCCGGCGTCGAGCAGCCGGCGCACGAACCGCTCCCAGCCCGGCACCAGCTGGATCTCGTCGAAGCACCACGTCACCGTTTCGTCGTGAGCCTGCCGGACGCGCCGGTAGTATTCGTCCACCAGCACGCCAAGCTCCTCAGCTTCCAGACCGGCCAGGCGCTCGTCTTCGAAGGACAGAAACGGCAGCCGGTCCAGGGCGATGCCCCGCTCGATACGCTCGCGGCGAAGCTGATGCAGAAAGGTGGTCTTGCCGGCGCGCCGCATCCCGGTCACCGCCGTGGCCTTGCCCGGCAATCCGGTGCGTCCGAACACCCGGCGCGGCGTAAACGACGGCAGCGGCCGCCCGAGCGACTCCACAAGCTGTCCCACCAAAGCCTGCCGCAACGAAACGGCCATCTCATTTCTCCTTATTAAAAGGAGAAATTACCATGGATTTCGCCTCTTGAAAAGGCGAATGTGCTCCTCAGTAGTCGTCGAACACTGCCGGATCGACGGCCGGAAGCGTGGCCGCCTTCCAGATGTCCACGGGTGCGTCGTTGCTCTGCTCCGGTCCCGGCGTGCTGCGGCCGGCAGCGACCAGTCGCTTCAGGCGCGCCACCATCTCCTTCACCACCGCGGGGTGTTCGGCATGCAGGTTGTGACGCTCGGCCGGGTCGCGCTGCATGTCGTAGAGCTGGACCAGCGGCAGCCCATCGCGCGCCGCGGCGGCGTCGTCCAGGGTCCAGCCCCCCGAGCCGGGGCACAGCACCAGCTTCCAGCGCTGGTCGCGGATGGCGAACTTGCCGGAGATCGAGTGGTGCACGACATGGTCGCGGATCGGCTCGCCGCTGCCCTGCAACAAGGGCAGCATGCTGAAACTGTCCTCCCCGGCGGTGGCGGGCAGCGAGGCGTTCAGGAAGTCGGCGCAGGTGGCCAGCAGATCGGTCAGGCACACGAGCTGGTCGCTGCCGCTGCCGGGCTCGATCACCCCCGGCCAGCGCGCGATGAACGGGACGCGATGGCCGCCGTCCCAGGCGTCGGACTTGTAACCGCGAAAGCCGGCGCTCGGATGGTGCCCCTGCGCCTCCATCTGGTCGGCGCCGATGTACGGCGCACAGCCGTTGTCGCTGGTGAAGACGACCAGGGTGTTGTCGGCGACGCCGTGGCGCTGCAGGGAGTCGAGCACTTGGCCGAACACGTCGTCGGTTTCCATCACCAGATCGGCGTACAGGTTGTTCAGTCCGCTGGCTCCGATCCAGCGCTTGTTCACCGACAGCGGGGTGTGCGGCGAGGTCATCGGCAGATACAGGAAGAACGGCTGCCGTTCGGCGGAGCGGGCGGCGATGTAGCGGTCGGCGGCGCGGGCGAACGCCGGCAGGAGCTGCTCGAAGTGCCAGTAGGGCATCGCCGGGCCCGGCAGGCTGGCCAGATTGTCGCCGAGCAGCCGCGCCGGCAGGAACTCCGAGGGCGTGCCGATGGTGGCGTCGTTTTCGATGTAGCAATAGGGCGGCCAGTTGGGCACGTCGACGCCGAAATAGTAGTCGAACCCGCGCGCGGTGGGGCCGCCCGCGATCGTGCGCGAAAAGAAATCGCGCCACAGCGCCCGTTGCCGCTCGGTTGCCTCGAGCCCGGCGCCGGCCGGCTCCTCGTTCGGGTGCGGCGGCAGGAAATCCTCGTTTGCGGCACTAGGCCAGTTGGCCGATGCCGCGGTTGGTCCGGGCCGCGTCCCTGCTGAAGCAAAGGGCCAGTCCATGCCGAGATGCCACTTGCCGATCGCGCCGCAGTGATAGCCGTGGCTGTGCAGCAGTTTGCCCACCGTGAGCCGCCGTTCGTCGATCAGCGGCGGGCCGTACGGACTGACGATGCCCTTCTGCAGGGGCGAACGCCAGTTGTAGCGGCCGGTCAGCACGCCGTACCGGGAAGGGGTGCACACCGCGGAGCTGGAGTGCGCGTCCCGGCACACCATCCCCTCGCGCGCCAGCCGGTCGAACTGCGGCGTGGCGATTCTGCCGCGCGGATTGAGGCAGGACACGTCGCCACACCCCATGTCATCGACCAGAAAATAGACGACGTTCGGCTTGCTCGCCATCAATCGCTCACCGCCGTCGAGCGATGCTTCCACAGTCGGTCCGTGAACCGGTCGTCGTCTCGAACAGATCGGGTTCGGTGCTTCATGAGTTGCCCGCGAAGGGTAACTCGATCTGAGACGAGCGGACAGGCAGCGGCGCGGGCTCGTACTCGGCAGAGAATACGCCGCCGGTCACGGCTTCGATCGCGGTCGGGACGATGAGTTGCAGGTCGGTCTCCTGGGCGGTAACGACGGGGAATTCGTAGTGCCGGTTGACGTGCCGGCAGGGGCGGCCTGCCTCCTCTCGGGATTGCACGAAGCCCAGATGTGCGTGCAGGCGTCGCTGAGCGTATGCGCTTCCGAGTGAGACGGCGGTCTCGATGGTATTGCGGATCGGTTGCTCGAGACCGCGTTCGATCTCGAAGCCTATACTGGAGCGGCCGCCGGCGCTGGCGGCTGCCGTGGTGGTGCCGGTGCCGAGGAACGGGTCGAGCACCGTGTCGCCGATCAGCGAGTACATCTGGATCAGGCGGTAGGCCAACTCGAACGGGTACGCGCCGCTGCGCGCGCGGGCGTCAGGCTCGTCGATACCCGTGTTGTTGCCGAGGAGTTGCCGGGTGCCGACCAAACCGAGCCATACGTCGGAGAACCACTCGTTGCGTTCCTCCCAGAAGAAGGCGCTGCGCCTGCGGCGGGCCTTGTCGGCGGGCGAGAACGTGCGCGGGACGCCGTTGCGGGCGATCAGGATGTACTCGTGCTCGTAGGTGACGTAGGCGCCGGCCGGCAGCATGCCGGAGCCGAGGAACTTGTTGGGGGCGTTGGTCGGTTTGCGCCACAGGATGTCGGGAAGTATGGAGAACCCGATCTCGATCAAGGCGTGCAGGATGCGGCTGTGGTTGGAGAACAGCCGGAATTCGCCGCCGATCTTGCGGGTGGCGTCGCCGATGTTGATGCATGCCAGCCCGCCCGGCTGCAGCACCCGGTGGCACTCGCGCCACACCGCGTCGAGGCGGGAATGCATCGACTCGAACGCCTGGCTCCCATCCTCGGCGGTAAGCGCGTTCGCGATGCTCGAGTCGGCCGCGGCGAACTGCTCGTCCCACAGCGCGATCATCGGGTAGGGGGGCGAGGTCACCACCAGCGCCACCGAGCCGTCGGCCACCGCCGCCATCTGCCGCGCATCTGCGAAATGGATCTGGTGCTGCG
This sequence comes from Spirochaetia bacterium, assembly GCA_965262935.1. GTDB lineage: Bacteria > Spirochaetota > Spirochaetia > SZUA-6 > Bin103 > Bin103. The sequence goes on from OZ253572.1 coordinate 6,999,427, forward strand.
TCGTCTCCATCGGCAGCCGGCTCACACGCCGGCGACCACATCGATTTCGACGCGGAACTGTTTGGCCAAGCCGGCCTGCACCGTGCTGCGCGCCGGCCGCGGCGCGGGAAAGAACTCCTCGTAGATCGCGTTCATCTCCGCGAACCGCGCCATGTCGGTCAGGTAGACGGTCGCCTTCAGCACCTTGTCCATCGCCGAGCCGCCCGCCTCCACCAGCGTCCTGACGTTGGCCAGCACCTGCCGCACTTCGGCGCCGAAGTCACCCTCCACCGGCTCACCGGTGGCCGGATCGACGCCCACCTGCCCGGAAACGAACAACAACTCGCCCCAGCGCAGCGCCGGCGTATAGGGCCCGGCCGGCGCCGCTCCCTGTGCCGACGTAATCGGTGTCTTGTCCATGTAATTGCTCCTTATGGACGCCGCTACGGCGCCTCTGCGAGACCGCGCAGTCGCGGCGCCCAGCATGCCGCACCACGGCGAACGACGCCAGCACCTACAGAGCGGGATCCAGCGTGATTGGGCGTTTACACGGTGCCCAGCGGCTCAAGGGAAGGGTCTCGATTGAGGTCAATGCCGGAGAGAACCGGTAACGGATGACCGAGCCTGAGCCCGAGGAGCAGCCAATCTTCGAGTGTCGAACGCAACGAACGTTCACACTCGATCAGGGTCGTCCCGAAGGCCACCACGCCCGCGCAGGGTGGAATCCTTCCCGCGAATGTTCCATCCTCCAGCTTGTCGTACGTGGCCGCGGCGAGCGCCTCCTCAAGATAATCGGAAAGGACATACTCCCCGGTCATTCGGTAAGCCATGCAACCCCGGAGTCTACTCCGCCAGCGCCGCGGCGTCACCCGTGCACCGCCGGCACCCGCCGGCACCCCTGGGGCGCTACCCGGACCCGGCATCTCTACTCCGGAGGTCGACTCTTGTACCGTCGCGGCTCGTACGGCACCATTGTGGCGTGAGCGTACAAACCATTACCCCGGCGGCGGGGCCGGTCGACGCCGACGTGCGGGTGCCCGGGTCCAAGAGCCTGACCAATCGCGCCATGTGTCTGGCCGCACTGGCCTCCGGCACGTCGACTCTGCACAACGCCCTGTTCAGCGACGACACGCGCTACTTCGGTGCCGCCCTGCAGGCGCTCGGCATCGAAGTGCGGCAGGACGCCGACGCCGCGACGATCAGCGTCGACGGCCAGGGCGGCGCCATTCCGGCACGCGAGGCGGAGTTGTTCGTGGGCAACGCCGGCACGGCGGCGCGCTTCCTGACCGCCCTGCTGGCGCTGGGCGAGGGCTGCTACACGGTCGATGGCGTACCGCGCATGCGCGAGCGGCCGATCGACGAGCTGCTCGCCGCGCTGGCCGCGCAGGGGGCGCGCATCACGTCGGACACGGAGCCGCCGCGCATGCCGTTCACCCTGTGCGGCGCCGGGTTGGCCGGGGGACACCTCGAAATCTCCGGCATGCGCAGCAGTCAGCCGATCTCCGCCCTGCTCATGGTGGCGCCGCTGGCGCGTATCAACATGACGCTGCACATCACCGGCGAGCTGGTATCGAAACCGTTCGTGGGCATGACCACGCGCCTCATGGCGCAGTTCGGCGTGACCGTGGCCGGCCGCGACACAAGCCTGTATATCGCCGCCGGGCAGCGCTACTGGGCGCACGATCTGGTGATCGAGCCGGATGCCACCAACGCCTCCTACTTCTTCGCGGCCGCCGCGGTCACCGGCGGCCGGGTGCGGGTGGCTGGCCTGACGCGCGACTCGCTGCAGGGCGACTTGGCGTTCCTGGAAGTGCTGCAGCGGATGCGCTGCAAGGTACGCTGGCGTGGCGACGTGGTCACCGTGCAGGGACCGGCGCAGCTCGCCGGCATCGACGTCAACCTGTCCTCGATCAGCGACACGGCGCCCACGCTGGCGGCGATCGCGCCGTTCGCCAAGACGCCGGTGACCATCCGCGGCATCGCCCACACGCGCCTGCAGGAGACCGACCGGGTGACCGCGCTGGCCACCGAGCTGCGCCGCCTCGGGGTGCCGGTCGAAGAGCGCGACGACGGCCTGCGCATCGAGCCGGCGCAGCCGCGCGGCGCCACGGTCCAAACCTACGACGACCACCGCATCGCGATGGCGTTCGCGGTCACCGGCCTGCGCGTCCCCGGCATCGCCATCGCCGACCCCGGCTGCACCGCCAAAACCTTCCCCGACTACTTCACCCGCTTCGCGCCACTCGAGGGATAGCCACCCCCTCATGCGGCGGGCGGCGTGCACCGCCAACGGTAGGCCGATGCGCATGAACCGCCGGCGCGCCGCGCACATAATCTCAGTTCGGGGCTAACAGACTCATCGAACCTTCCGGAACGCCTCCGTCGCCTGCTCAATCCGGCTCGTGATGGACGCCGCCTCCGTGGTGCTTCGATCCGTGGCGTCTCGAAATGCTTGCTGGCGCGCGAGCTTCATCGCAGCGTTTCCGAGTTGATCCGAATCGACGATCTCTCCTTGCTCTATTCGTCTGGCAAGCCCGATCAACATCGCATCCGTGACCGCCACGTTGAGACCTCTTTCGGGCCGAAACGAATCCCGCGGAAGATGACGCGCAGCACACGTTATGGTGCGCAGAAACACCTCGCGATGTGCGTTGAGCCAACCGACGGCAGCTTTTGCGTTCTCTTCCATGTAGTCGTTGAGGAACTGCTTGAGCGGCTTGGCGTACGCGTTGAGAGCATCTTTCAGCGCAAAGAAGCGTAGGATCAGCTCCTGATCCTTGCGTCGTGCACTGACGGGTCCGTAAATGCGCCGCCACTCTTCAACCTCGTTGAGCGTTTGCAATAGATCATTGAACGGACCGCGGTACACGCAAGATCTGATCTCCTGAGGAGCCAACGCGGTTCCTCCGGTGTTCAGCCGCTCAAATACGCGGTAGATGCTGCTTCGATCGCCCTCCGGATGATCCTGGGCAAGCCCAACAGTAGCGACTCTATGAAGCGCGAAGCCTGAGCGTGGGTCCACACGAACTTGCGCTGGAATTCGGGGACGTAGATGTCTCCCCTGTCGAGACGCTTCACCAGTCCATCGACTGGGTAGTCAGCTCCATAGCTGGTTATAGCATAGCGGACACGGGTGGACTGTTCTTCGTCCTCTGCTTCTGACGGATCGAATACCTCTTGGCCAATGTCATTCAAACTCATTTCACTCCAGTTACCTATTGGCAACCCCACATGGCAGGTATCTATCGGCGCCGTTGCTCGATGGCGGACCGGCGCGGGTCGGACGGCTCGGCGGGCGGCGGTTCGGCGGCGGTGGCGATGGCGCCGAGCGCCTGCAGGGTGAGCCGAGCCTTTTCCTCTTCCACCGGATGCGGGTGCACGCCGGATATCGGCGCGTGGGTGCCGCCGGCACCCGAGATCACCGTGGTATGCCCCGCCGGAAACAACGACAGGGTCTGGGCGAATGGCTCAATGAACTTGTCGAAGTGCTCGATGACGTAGGCGGCAACGGCGGACCTGCCGCCGGCCCGCAGGATCTCGATGGTGCGCGTCAACTGGTCGATCTCGGCCTGGGCGCGGCCGCGGATCTCGGCCGACGTCGTCTTGGCCTGCAGTGCCATCCGCTCCCGTTCCGCGTCGGCGGGAATCAGAATCTCCGCGCGATACCTCTCGCGCAGCATCTCGATGCGCTGCTGCTCGGCGCCGATCTGCGCCTTGATCCCGGCCACCTTGGCCACCGCGTCGCGCTCGGCACGCTGTACGCCAATGGCGCTGCGCTGGCCCTGCTGGGCGACCTCCACGCGGGTATGGGCGAGCAGGCTCTCCTTGGCATTGGACGCTTCCCGCACCGCTACCTCGGCGCGGCGCGTCTCCGTCTCCTCTTTGGAGGCGGCGCGCGCCTGCGCCTGCGCGGCCCGCGACTGCGCCTCGGCGTTGGCCGACTGTATCCGCTTCAGCAGCGCGATATACAGCTCCGGCTCGCGCACCCCTTCCAGGCGGTGGTCGTCCACGTCGGCGATGTTCATCGCCGTGATTTCCAGCCCGATGCCCTCCAGGTCGACCTTGCAGACGCGGATCATGTTCTGCACCAGCCGATCCTTGTCGGTCATCACCTGCTCCGGGGTCATGGTGGCGATCGAGTCGCGCAGGTGGCCTTCGATGATGCCCGTCGCGATGCCGCTCAGCTCGCTCCAATCGCGCGTCATCAGCAGGATGCGGCGGATCGCGTTGCGCATCCCCTCGCCGGAGGAGGCGACCGCGAAACTGACCGTGGCTACCACGGTCAGGGGCACGATGCCGGCGGCAATCGCCGATTCCACGCGCACACTGGTGGTCCGCGGCCGCATGTCCATGCGATAGAAGCGGTGGATCAGCGGAAACACGAACACTCGCCCGCCGCGCACCGAGGAGAACCCCTTGCCCTGGCCGGCGACGATCGCCAACTCGTCGGCGCCGACCAGCTTCATCTTGGTGATGAGCTGAAGGAGCAGCGTGATGACGATGAGCACCAGGAATGTGATTACGAATCCGGTCATACCGGTGCCTCCTCTTCGGCCGCGTCATGCTGGCCGAGCAGATCCTTGACGCTGATGCCGAACCCCGCTTCGAACCGCTCCAGGAAGTCGACGAACGCGTCCGGGCCGCGATTGAGCAGTCCGTTCATGCCGCGCGCGTCGTCCATGATCACCACGTTGTCCACCTTCATCTCGCGTGCGTGGCGTTCATAGGCGGCGAACAGTGTCGGTAGCTGCTGCTGCACGAACAGGGCGGTCTTGCCCGCGTTGCCGGCGTGGGCGACCATGGTGGCTTTCTGATCCAGCAGGTCGTTGTAGGTCGATTCGACAATCTGCACCGCCTGATTCTGGCCGTCGGCCAGGGTCTCGGCCGCACGCCGATTGGTGTCCGCCTCCAGGGTCACGTCGGAGACGTTCTTGAGCTTGCGCAGATCGACCGCGATCTCCTGCACGGCGCGCTCGCCTGCGCTCTCGGCGCGGGCGATGGCGCTGTCCGTCTCCAGCCTGAGCTGCTCCACCTCCGCCTCGCACCTGCGGCGCAGCACCTCAAGCTCCTGCTGCGCGGCGATGATCTGCTCGTCGGCGCTGTTTTCGGCGACCGACGCGCGCCGGTTGGCGTCCGATTCGGCGCGCTCGGCCTGCGCCTTCGTGCGCGCCTCCTCGATCTCCACCTCCTGCCGCTTCCGCGACAGGGTCTTGTTGGCCAGATTGGCGATGTAGTTCGACGTGTCCCAGATCTTCTGCAGCGACACCGACACGACGCGCATGCCGAACGTGCTCAGATCCTGGTTGCTGTCGCGCAGCAGTTCGCGGCGAAACTGCGCGCGCTCGCCTTCCAGTTCGTCGTCGAGCTCGGCGTCGCTGGGCGCCAGACTGCTGCCCTCGCCGACGCGGTCACCTTCGTCCACGCTCTCCACCATGCCGATCGCCTGCAACGGCGTGGTCTTGTTCAAGGCGCCGCGAAAGTTGCCGACCATGGTCTGCTGAATCTGTTCCTGTATCTCGTCACGCGACTTGCCCATGAGGCGTTCGACGGCCGAGTACAGCAGCGTGTCATCCTCATGGTCGACGCAGACGCAGGCGGTGGCGTCGGCGCCCACCGTGATGCCGTTCGCCGAATTCACGCCATCCACGCGCACGTCGATGGGAATGGTGCCCAAGCTCAGTCCCTGTGCGCTCTGGAAGAAGGGGATGACGAAGGTCCAGCCGCCGCGTTGCAGGCGAAAGCCGTAGTTCTTGCCGCGCACGTTGGTCTTGGCGCCGGTGACCACCAGCACCTGATCGGGCGGGCACACCCGGATCACCGAGCGCAGCATGCCGATAACGAAAAAGAACACGGCCACCGCGGCCACGCCGCCGCCGATATATCCTTCTAACATGGATCCTCCTTGCGTACGTATACGCACTGTTCGGTTACACGAGAAATAACAACGCGGTCGCCCGCGCCGAACGCTTCCGACTGCTCTTCTGCGCGCGCGTATCGTTCGGTGACGCTCTGGCCGAACAGCACGCGCACCTTGCCCATGCTGCCGGCGGCGATCGGCACGATTACCGTACCCGGCTCCATGAACAACTCTTCGTCGCGCAGCGACGAGTCCAGCCGGGTGCGCTGAAAACGAAAAAACTGCCGCGCCAGGATCGACATCGACACGCCTCCGGCGAGCGACCAGAGCAGACTACCGACCGGTCCGGAACCGAACGCTCCCGCCGCCAGCCCGAACGGACCGAAGCCGACGCAGAAGTAGACCAGGGTGCGCAGCCAGCGCAGGAATGACAGCACCGGCGCCCCGCTGACGCCGGCCTGGCCGCCGCCGCCCTGATCGTCGCCGGCGCCGCCGCCCTCGTCGCCGCCAGACGCGCCGGCATCGTCGGAACCGCCGCCGATCAAGCCGAGCAGATCGACCACCGTCACGCCGACTCCGAAGATGGCCGTCAACCAGAATAACCCGGTTAGCACGCTGCTGTCTCCTGTGCGGTCACGCGCGTCACGCGCGCCACGCCCCGGTCACCGCCACCGCCGTCACAACGACCGCGCGCAACGGAAGCCGAGGTTGGCGGTCGAGCTGTCCGGCGAGTTGCTGGTGCGTGCGGCGACGCGGTAGCGGTTGCAGTAGGAGCGGTGGCACAGGAACGAGCCGCCGCGCATCGCCCGGTTGCTGCCGCGCGGCGGACCGGCGGGGTCGACCGGGGCGGCGT